>CAWCZY010000001.1:0-339666 GCA_963800215.1 uncultured Alphaproteobacteria bacterium
CACCCGATCCGTGGCCGAAGGTGCAGGAGCTGTTAGGCGCAAGAGTTTGAAATCAATCGCCGGTAGCTCAAATTTAGTTGGTCAACGAAATCAAGAGGGGTCGAGCCCGGCTGGTGATTCATCAAACGATCAAGCCTGTCGGCATCGCCGATTTAATCTGGTGCGCCTGGATCGCTGACGCCCGCTAACTTCTCAATCGCCTCAAAATCGGCATAGCTCGTCGCGCCGCCGCGGCCGCCGGCGAGGGCTTTGGCTTTATCCTGATATTGAGTTGCTTCAGCGTCCCACAAAGATTGACGGTGCCGGTGGTCTACCACCTGTCGCGCACCCCAGGTATTCGTCAAAGGCATCGTGGTATCCGCAGGGATACCAGGAGCTCGGCTCCTTCCATCGGCCCATGGTCAATTCGGTCCGTCCGAGTACGGCTACTACCAGGGCCGCGTAAGCACCGGCCGTCCTCAAGCGTTGCGTACACGCCATCAGGTGTCGATCAAGATACAGGAAGCTGCTGGGGAGCGGCGCAATGTGTTGCAAACGATTTTTGCGAGTGCGCAACGCGAAAAGCTCCCTTGAGGGCAGGTGAGGCGAGACTCGCGGCCGTCCCGATTAATTAATTACCTTACCTCGGGCGGAATACAAAGCGACCGATTGTGAACGCCGGATCGTCATTCGCTTCGTGTTGCCGCAAACGCGCGCGAATGCGCGCAAGCAGCACGGCGAAGCGGAATGGCTTGCTTACATAATCGTTGGCGCCAGCTTCCAAACCCAGAATGGTGTCCGAATCCGTATCTTGCCCGCTCAGCATGGTGATCGGCGCATTGAACCCGTTTTTTCGCAGAATGCGTACTACCTCTCGTCCATCAATGTCGGGAAGCCCGACATCCATGATGACGAGATCAACTCGTCCAGGTTTCGCGATCTCCAGACCTCTGGTTCCAGTCTCCACTGGAACCGTTTCGATGTCAGGGTGTAGAACGAACAATGCGACGAGGGCGTCACGCATATCCGCATCGGCGGCACAGTTTCCGAGGAAGCAGCCGCGTCTGCCCACGCCAGAGACGATCTGATCGATAAGTTCCCCCAGCACCCGCGCGATAGCATCGTGGATGTCGCGGGGACCTCCCAGCGCCGCCGCGAAGGCGGGAGCGCGAAGCTCCGCGTAACGGTCGACGGCGAGGAGGAGCAAGGCGTGCTTGCTTTCGAAGGTCGCGTAAAAGCTGGACCGGCTCAAGCCGGTTGCAGCGCACAGATCATCGAGGGAGGTCGCCTCGTATCCCCTGGTCCAAAACACCTCCATCGCTCGGTCGAGCGCGGCGGAGGCGTCAAATTCACGGGGCGAGCCATATGGAATATCTACCGTGGCCAATCACCACGGATCAAGCGCGAATCGATTACGACAACGGAGTTTGTCCGTCGTTGAGAGCACGAACGACGCGCCTACGACTTGCATGACCCGACGTAGCTGCATGGCTCACAGCTTTCGCGCTCTTGACCGTTTCGGACTATGTAGTCCACAATGGAGTGATGCGGGCGGCACGGTCGACTTCGAACGAGTGACCGCTGCAAGGGGCGTTCAATCGGCCTTTGAGGTTGCGAGGAGCACTCCATGAGAGTCAATCAAGCGCTGTATCTCGGCGTGGCGGCGGGCGCTTTCGCCTTGGCCGCTCTCACGGCGACGGATTGCGCGCCCAGCAGGGCGCTACGGTTACCATCGACGGGGATGACATCCGTGGCGCCGTGATCAGCCCGAAAGGACCAGAAGCCGGCGTGTGGGTGATCGCCGAGACCGTCGATCTGCCGACCAAGTTCGCCAAGATGGTGGTCACCGACGAGCAGGGTCGGTATGTCATTCCCGACCTCCCGAGCGGCAACTACACCTTGTGGGTGCGAGGCTACGGCCTGGTTGATGGGCCAAGGGTGACGGGCCGTCCCGGCCAGCGCGTGAACCTCACGGCCACGCCGGCCCCAACCGAAGCGGCTGCGGCAGAATATTACCCCGGCATGTATTGGTATTCGCTTCTCAAGATCCCGGCCGAGAGCGAATTCCCTGGCACTGGGCCGAAGGGCAACGGCATTCCGCCTTTCATCAAGACGCAGGGCGCCTGGATCGACAACATCAAGAACTCGTGCCAATCGTGTCATGCGCTTGGCTCAAAGGGCGTTCGGACGATCTCGCCGAAGCTTGGGAGCTTCAAGAACTCCCGCGAGGCCTGGGAGCGGCGCATTCAGTCCGGCCAGGCGATGGCCAACATGGCAGTCTCCATCGCACGTATTGGACCAGACAAGGCCATCGAGAATTACGCGGACTGGACGGACCGCATCGCCGCCGGCGAGCTGCCTTTCGCCAAGCCCGAGCGGCCGCAAGGGATCGAGATCGCAAGCGAGAAATACGGCCAGAAGATCAATGCCAACGGCCCGATCTACGGCTCGCCGGAAGAGAGCTCCGACATGGTACCCGTGCTCGATCCGAAGACCAACACGTTCTCGACCCTCAAGCATCCCTATCTCGATCCCCAGACACCGTCGACGAAGACCAACACTGCCGGCCCATCAATCTACTGGGGTGACGACCCGATCTGGGACAGCCACACCAGCATCCACAATCCGATGATCGACAGGGACGGCCGCATCTGGTTCACCGCGAAGTTGCGGCCGGAGGATGAAAATCCGGCGTTTTGCAAACAGGGGTCGACCCATCCGTCAGCAAAGCTCGTGCCGCTCAATAACTCCGCGCGGCAGCTTTCGTTCTATGACCCGAAGACGCAGAAGTGGGCACTCATCAACACCTGTTTTACGACGCAGCATCTCAACTTCGCCCATGATGCCAACTACACGCTGTGGACAAGCGCGGGTGGACCACAAAGCGGCGTCGTCGGGTGGCTCAACACCAAGGAATATTTTGCGACCGGCGACGCGGAAAAGTCGCAGGGCTGGACGCCGATAATCGTCGATACCAACGGCAACGGCAAACGCGATGGCTATGTGGAGGCCAACCAGCCGCTCGATCCGACCAAGGACAAGCGGGTGATGGCCGCCTTCTACGGCGTGCAGGCGAGCCCGGTCGACGACACGATCTGGGGGCAGTCGATGGATGTCGGCTTCTCGCGTATGGATCAACCCGGCTACATCGTGCATCTCGTCCCGGGATCCAATCCGAACGAGACGGCACTGGCCGAGCTGTTCCTGCCGCCCGACGAGGGCTATGGATCGCGCGGCCTCGACCTCACCACCGACGGCGTGGTGTGGACGGTGCTTTCGAGCGGCCACATGGCGAGCTTTGATCGCAAGAAGTGCACGAAGGAGATCAAGGGCCCCGAGGCGATCACCGGTAAGATGTGCCCCGAGGGCTGGACGCTCTACAAGTTCCCCGGCCCGCAATTCAAAGGCGTCACCGACAAGGGCAGTGCGCAGCATGTGCCGCGCGCCAATCAAGGTGAGACAGCAGCGACAATCAGGATGAGAATGCGCCGGAGCTAGCCGGACGAAGCGAGGGCGTAGCCCGAGCGATGGACGGCGCGCCCTGGCGGCGCACTTTTCCCTCTGGGTAAGTGCGGTCTGGCGGTCGTGAGCGACCGGGTCAAGCATCTGATTCGTCTCGAAATTGAGGGATCAGACATTGCCCGGCCTTCACATCACCGACCACCAGATGAGGCTGTACATGACTTACCGACACACCCAAGATGCCGCCATTGCCGCCGCCAAGTCCGGCTTCAGCAGGGCAACCGGTTACCGGATTGAGGATGATCCGCGGCTGCCCTCGCAGAAGAAAGCCCCGCGTGGCCGGCGGCGGCCGGACCCATTGGCCGATGTTTGGGACGGCGAGATTGTGCCGATCCTGAAGTCGGCTCCCGGCATTCGGGCTATTGCGGTGCTCGAAGAGATCCGGCGGCGCCATCCCGAGATCGCCGCCGGCATCCGGCGCACGCTGGAGCGGCGCATTCGCACGTGGCGAGCGCTGGTCGGGCCCGAGCAGGATGTGATTTTCCGCCAGGAGCACGAGCCCGGCCGTTTGGGGCTGTCGGACTTCACCGACACGAGCGTGCTCGGCATCACGGTCGCGGGTGTCGTGCTGGGGCATCGGCTATATCATTTCCGGCTCGCCTTTTCGGGCTTCGAGCATGCCCATGTGGTGCTCGGCGGCGAGAGCTTTGTTGCGCTGGCCGAGGGCCTGCAGAATGCATTGTGGGCGCTCGGCGGGGTGCCGCGCGAGCATCGCAGCGATAGCCTCTCGGCGGCATTCTGCAACTTGGAGCGCGACGCTCAGGAGGATCTGACGCTGCGCTACCAGGGGCTGATGCGCCATTACGACATGATACCGACCCGGAACAACCTGGGTGTTGCTCACGAGAATGGCTCCATTGAGAGTTCGCACGGGCATCTCAAGAAGACGCTGGAGGACGCACTGCTCCTGCGTGGCAGCCGAGACTTCGACGACCTGGACGCCTACCGCCGTTTCGTCGACGAGATCGTCGGCCGACGCAACGCCAACAATCGCAAGCGGATCGAGCTGGAGCGGCCGACGCTCGCTGCGCTACCCAAGCGCCGGACGGCTGATTACGAGGAGAAGATCGTCACCGTCACGTCGAGCGGCGGCTTCATCCTGCGCCGCGTCTTCTACACGGCGCCGTCGCGGCTCATTGGCCATCGCCTGCGCGTGCATCTCTACGATGACCGGCTCGAGTGCTTCCTCGGCGCGACTGCGATGATGACGCTCCGGCGTGGACGGCCGGTGTCGGAGAGCAAGGGCGGTCACGTCGTCGATTATCGGCACGTGATCCACGCGCTGCGCAAGAAGCCGATGGCGCTCAACAATCTGGTCTACCGCGATCAGTTGTTCCCGCACCCCGCCTATGCACGCGCCTACGAGGCGTTGCACCAGAGCGTGGGCGACAAGCGCGCGTGCAAATTGACAGTCGAGTTGCTGACGCTCGCCCATGATCGCGGCTGCGAGATTGAGCTGGCAGGGCTGATCGACGCGGAACTGGATGCGGGCCGGTTGCCAGATCTGGCGATACTGCATGAGTGGTTCGGTCCAAACCCGGCATCCGTGCCGGTAATCAAGGTGGAGTTCGTACCACTCAGCAGCTACGACGAACTTGCGGCAGTCTATGCCGTCAACCCGACCTCCAACCTGGAGGTCGTGGCATGACGACGAGCAACACTGTTGATGCCGCCCGCGTCGAGCTCTTGCTGAGCGAGTTGCGCTTGCCGACCTTCAAGCTGATGTGGGCCAAGCTCGCGGAACAATCCGACAAGGAAGGCTGGCCGGCGGCCCGCTTCCTTGCGGCGCTCGCCGAGCACGAGATGGCCGACCGTGGCCGGCGCCGCATCGAACGGCATCTCGCCGAGGCGCGTCTGCCTGCCGGCAAGACACTCGCCACGTTCGACTTCGAGGCCGTCCCAATGGTCTCAAAAGCTCAGGTGATGGCGCTGGCGTCCGGCGATGCTTGGTTGGCGAAGGGTTCCAACATCCTGCTGTTCGGGCCGCCGGGCGGCGGCAAGAGCCATCTGTCGGCAGCGCTCGGGCTCGCCCTGGTCGAGAATGGGTGGCGCGTGATGTTTGCCCGCACCACTGATCTCGTGCAACGGCTCCAGATTGCTCGCCGCGAATTGGCCCTCGAAAGCACGATCGCCAAGCTCGACCGCTACGATCTGCTGATCCTCGACGACATCGCCTATGTCACCAAGGATCAGGCCGAGACGAGCGTCCTGTTCGAGCTGATCGCCGCGCGTTACGAGCGGCGGTCCATGATGATCACAGCCAATCAGCCATTCGGCGAATGGGGCAAGATCTTCCCAGACCAGGCTATGACGCTCGCGGCCATCGATCGCCTTGTCCATCACGCCACGATCCTGGAGATGAATGTCGAGAGCTATCGCCGCCGCGAGGCCCTCGATCGAAAGCGCGGTCGCGGCCGCCCAGCTGCCCACGCGACAATCAAGAAAACAGAGAAAGCCGAAGCTGATTGACGCTCCGCGTCAATCAAAGTGCGGTCGATAGCGCCTGCGTTTGCAGCATATAAATTATCTGCTGTTTTTCGTTGTTGTTGGGCCTGTGGAGCTTGTGGGCAACGCTCTTGCGTTGTCCACAAATCCACAGGCCTTTCTCTTCATGGCACACAGCCGGAAGACAAATCAGCGCTTGCCAAGACGGCGCCCAGCGACAATTATCCCTCCGCTCGACCGCCTCGTCTCATCTTGATTGACGCCGTCCTCACCCAGATTGTCGCGCTATAGTTTGCCACTTGGAAGCCCTCACCGTCGTAAAGCGTAACCGACCAAAAGGCATTTACCGGCGGCGTAACCCCCTTATCGAAGTGAATCGTGTATTTGTTCGCGCCGTCGAGCGGCTTGCCAGTGTCGTCGAAGAGGTTCAGCGGATAGATCGCGTCCTCGGGCAGGTTGGCGCCGAGACCGACCTGGGTGACGATGGCACGCTTTAGGTAGTAGTTGCCATACACACCCATCGTGTCGGTATTCATGGACCATCCGTTCGCGACTCGGGCGAGCGTTGGTATTTTCCACCGCATGAGTTGCTGGGCGTCCTCGGGCGCGCTTTCAAGCGCCTTCTTCACGGCAGGGTCGAGTTTGTCGAAGTCGAAGCTTTTGCCGGGCTCGATGCCGATGCGCTTCATCTGCGCGATGATCGGCTCATCCGTAATGTGGGGCGGCTGCAGTTTGAGGAGTTCGGCTGCGTAGGCAAAGTATTTGGCGGCCGGCATCGTATCGACCTGAATTTTCGGTGGCGTCTTCATGTCGACGCTCGGGTCAATCTTCACAGTCACCTGCTCCGGCGCCTTACCCCAACGCGAGAACGGCGTGACCTTGTAACCGGCCTGAATCTTATGCACCGCGTCGTAATCGGACGGGCCGTCCGTCTTTGTTCGGCCGATAATCCAGACATAGGGAGTCGGCGCGTTGATGCGCGTAAATCCCTCCGGAACCGCTCCGCCCCAGCCGGGCGGCGTCACAAGGAAATTGCGCGCTTCAGTGCCGGTCGTCCGCCAACCAGGCGACGCGAAGACATCCGTCCACATGTCGAGCATCGGCAGGAGGTAATAGCGGCCATTCGTGTCCGGCGCGGAGACGACCTGCGGCTCCTTGGTGAGATCGAGCCACGCAATGGAATAGAGTGTATCGAAGTTGATCCGGACGACCGCCTTCAAATCGGCAGGCGGAAACGCCGGTATGTTCACGAACATATTCATCGGGCCTTTGCCGAGCTCTTTCCCTGCTTCGATATTCGTGGATTGCTTCCGCGTGATGTCCGTCGAAATGAGCGGATAGAAAGTAGAGGTAGGCATCGACGCCGATGGCATGCGCGGCCTCCTCGGTAATGCCGGTCTGAGCATGCGCAGCGGTGATTAGAAACCGGTCAGCGGCGCAGGTGAAGGCCGCTGCGGCGGTCGCGAAAACAACAATTCGACATGTTGGCTTCATGTTTTACCTCCTTCTACCTTCCGCAAAAAGACCACGGCCCAGAGGTCAAATTTGGGCGTCTGGCCGACGAGCCGCGGTTCCAATTTGGGCATTTTCCCACCGTGCTAGGTCTGAAATTTGCCCGTGGCGCAAATGCCGCCGTACCGGCCACGAAGCTCGCGCTTATGCTCCTCTTCGGTCGCATTCCAATCGGTTTAAATTCCTAGACCCGTTACAATCCCAACAACCATCCTCGACGGTGCGGAGCCACTCCCCCCTTCTCCCCACCCCCTCCAAAGCCCACCAATAACCACGAGGTATGATGAAGCCTATCACTCCCGAAACCGCAACCACCTCGGGAAGCGCTCTCAATACATCGAGCAACCCCCGCAGAATCCCAAACGAAAGTACAGAGCAACATCTGACCGGACAACACAATCGTCATTTGTCAAGTTGGCAGTATCAGCACCCCTCGAAAAGCCACCGGCATTGTCCCCCATCGTCTCCCCACAGACGCTCACTGCAGCAACGCGCGCGAGCGTCGTCTCGCATATGGCCTTATATCTTAAGCCCATATGCGCGAGCCTTCTCTCGTCATTAAATCGGCATGGTATCAACGCTCATAGTATAAGAAACCAATTTACGTTCGATGTTGTCTCTGACAAAAACAACCATGCTTCCGAGAACAGACGCAGACTTGTAGTCTTTTTCCAATGACGCTTGGGACTTTTTGCTCATTTCTGCTTTGAATTCCTTGTATGGATAAGCATATATTTTTTGCTCTTGGATATCGTATAATATAATCGGCTTTTTGCTCCCGTACGTTATGTATAAAGCACGGATGTGCGGCCATTGCTCTTGAAGCGCCTTAAAATATGGATCGCTCATTTGCAACCACCTGTTCTCTTGGCAAGGGCATGACCGCCTGCTTCAACATCTCCCGATAACTTAGAGACCAAGCCGGGGCGCCGCCCGCATATGCGGTCCGCGAACCCAGACGCAAAGCTACACAATTCGCTAGTGTGCCCGGAAGAGGGTCTGATCTCTGCAGCTGGCCTAAGGCGGAACTGCCGCCGCGGGGCTTGAAGCTCGCCCGCATTCCAATCCGCTTTATTTCCTAGACCGTTACGCATTTCGCGCCAAGCCGAGCCACTTCCCTTCTCCCCACCCCTTCCAAAGCCCACCGATACCCATAGGGTATGATGGGGGCATGCCTTCATCATATGGCCGCAGCTTCGCAACAGCGGTCTTCGTCCTCGCGCTCGCGTTCTCCGCATACGCGCACGCGGCGACCTCAACCGCAGCCGAGCTGCTCCTACAGGCGCTCCTCCCGCCCGCTTCGTCAGCAACCCCGGTCGCCATTTCTCCCGACTACAATCAGCTCCCGCAACCTCCCGGACTCTCTACAAGCCTCACCCCCATCAACGCCATCCTGCCTACCGGACAGGCAGGCCTGCCTGGAGCAACATCTGACCAGACAACACAATTGCCATTTGTCAAGTCACCGGCATTGTCCCCGACCACAGCATCTTCAACTTCCCTGTCGGCCGCGAAGGCGGCGCTCCTGCAATCTCTCTACGCAGAACTCGCCACGCTCGAAGCGGAACTCGCGACGCTGGACACCGCCGCTTCGGCGCAAACGAGCACGCCGCCCCCTGCAACACCCTGCGCACCGCTCTCAATCACGCGCTCGCTCGCGCTCGGCTCATCCGGCGCCGATGTCTCCGCGCTCCAGCAATTCCTGCAAACACGAGGTTACTACACCTACCCCACAATCACCGGCTACTTCGGAGCCGTGACGCAAAAAGCGGTCGAAGCGTTCCAGAGCGCAAACGGCATCAGCCCCGTCGGCAGCGTCGGACCGATCACGAGAGCGAAGATCGCCGCGCTCACGAATTCCTGCATACCTGCAGGGGGAAGCACGACTTCCGCAACTCCCACGATAACGACAACATCATCAACAGCAACCACCACGACAAGCGCCACCATCCTCGGTGATGGCGGAGGCGCTGGCGGAGGAGGAGGAGAAACCGTGGGAGGTGGTTCAGGCGGAAGCACTCCCATCGCTCCGGCCCTCTCATTCAATGCCAGCGTGTCCTCAGTCACCTCAGGCGGCAGCGCCACACTCACCTGGTCATCATCCAACGCAAACTCCTGCAGCGCGAGCGGTTCCTGGAGCGGCACGCAACCCACGAGCGGCAGCCAATCCCTCACCAACCTCTACGCCACCTCCACCTACGCCCTGAGCTGCTCAGGAAGCGGCGGCTCTGTCTCACAGAGCGTGACCGTCAACATCGTCCCTCCGCTCACCCCTCCCGACACCACGCCGCCGAGCGCGCCGACCAATCTCCTCGCAACCGCAACGTCATCGAGCGAGATTGATCTTTCGTGGACGGCATCGACCGACAACGTCGGCGTCATCGGCTACGAAGTCTTCCGCAACGGTACGCAAGTAGGCACTCCCACTGAAACCAGCTACTCCGACACCGGTCTCGCCGCTTCTACCCAATACACCTACACCGTCAAAGCGTTCGACGCCGCCGGCAACATCTCCACCGCCTCCAACTCCGTCAACGTCACCACGCAAGCAGCCGCTAGCAGCACGCCGCCGACCGTGACAATCACCGCTCCGACGGGACAGCTGGCCGCGAACACCACCTCGACGACGCTCAGCGTAACGACCAACGAGAACGCCACCTGCGCGTGGGCAACGAGCGCAGGACAAGCCTTCGCCTCTATGACCACATTCGCAACAACCGGCGGCACAAGTCACTCCACCACGCTCACCGGACTCTCCAACGGCACGAGCTACACCGACTACGTGAAATGCAAGGACACCTACGGCAACATCTCCGCCAACTCCACGGCCTCGTTCTCGGTGGCGAGTTCAGGGGGAACGCCGCCGACGCGGGCCGCGTACATGGGCATTAATCCCGCTGCTGTAACCTATTTCAGCTCCGAACTGCCTTTCCTGAACCTCTTCAAGGAACCGCTGGGCTGGGCCGGCACTGACGCTCAGGGTAATTCATACGGCTGGTACAGCTCTCAGAGCGTACTCAATCTTGATGCTAATGGATATCCGACCTCGATGCAGGGCGCAGGCAGCGCCGCCGGCGTCACGTATACAGATATATCCACACTGCTCAACGACGGCCTCCCATATCCCTACTACCCCGCCGGCCAATACATCATCCTGTATGATGGGCAGGGCACCATTAGCTGCGGGTATGACGCCACGGAGATCGTCGCCTCTTCGAGCCCCGGCCGCGAGGTGTGCAACGTCGCGAGCCCAAGCGTCGTTGGTATCCAAATTAATATTACCTCGACCGACCCCAACCACACGGGCGACTACATCCGCAATATCCGCGTGGTGCAGGCGCAGTACAAATCACTCCTCGACAGCGGTGAGATTTTCAATCCAACGTTTATCAGCATCATCAAACCGTTCAGCCTTCTGCGCTTCATGGACTGGGGCAACACGAACGGCGCTACCTCCTACAACGGCACGAACGACCCCACCATCGTAAACTCCGGCAACTGGTCGGATCGTACGACACCCTCAAGTGCAATGTGGGGAGTGCCCAATGGGGTCCCGGTCGAGACGGAAGTCGCGCTCTTGAATGAGGTCGATGCCGACGGCTGGTTCAACCTGCCGGTCACCGCGACGAACGACTACATGACGCAGGAAGCGACGCTGGTTCACAACAGTCTCAATGCTCCTCAGAAAGCCTACATCGAATTCAGCAATGAGATGTGGAACTTCGGCTTTACGCAGATCGAGTATGCCGAGGAGCAAGGAGAAGCGCTCTGGCCGAATGCGCTGACGACAATCGACCCATCGACGGGCAGTGACTACTCGGCATATTCGATCGGGCTCAATTGGTACGCGATGCGCGTCGCGCAGATGTGCGACATCTGGAAGAGCGTGTGGGGTGCGGATGCAAATCGCGTCGTCTGCGTCATGGGTTCGCAGGCAGCCGGCCCGTCGATATCGTCGGAAGAACTTGCGTGCACGCTGTGGTCTGAGGCACCGTGCGCGACCAACCACGGCATCAGTGCCTTGGCCATTGCGCCCTACTTCGGCTACGACGTGCCCAATTCGTGGACAACGCAGCCGGACGGCGGGCTCGGCGACCTTTTCACTGAAATCAGCTCGGGAGGCCTTGCGCCGGGCGGCTACCCCGGAGGCATGATCGCGCAAGCGGTCAGTTGGATAGCACCGCAGAAGACGATTGCGAATTCCTACGGCCTCCAATTGGTCGGCTATGAAAGCGGTCCGAGTCTGGTCAACCAAAACGATGCCGCATTGACAACTTTGTACGAAGCGGCCAATCGCGACCCGCGCATGGGCACCGCCGTCGCAACCTACGTGCAGGATCTGCAGGCAGCGGGCATGAACTTCTTCAATTACTACAACGATATCGGCGGCTACTCTCGGTACGGCTCCTGGGGCTCGATGGAAACTCTCTTCTCCACCAGCACGCCCAAGTACAACGCGCTCGTCAATTTCGTCAATACGACGCCTCCGTCTTCCCTCGACACCACACCTCCTTCGGCACCCGCAAATGTCACCGCGACCGCTCTCACCTCATCGGCGATCAGCCTTTCCTGGTCTGCCTCGACCGACAATGTCGCCGTGCAGGGATACCGCGTATTCCGCAACGGTACGCAGATCGCTTCGACAAATTCAACGAGCTATCAAGATACGGGTCTCACGGCATCCACCTCCTACTCCTACAACGTGGTCGCTTACGACGCGGCGGGCAACCAATCCGCCAAGTCAAGCAGCGCAAGCGCCACCACCAAAATGATATGCGGGTCCGAATCCTCCCCTTTCGGCCTCGACGGCTCTGCGCTCAACTCGATCGGCAGCATCGGCGGAGCTGGCAGCACGAGCACGCAGCTCACGACGACCCAGCCGAATGATGTCATCGTTGCGCTGGTCGGGCATTACGGCGGAAATAGTGTGATGTCAGATGCCGACGATCTCAATTGGACGGAACGCGCTACCATAAGCGGCATGGACGAGTGGTACGCCGTCGCGAATTGCCCGCTCTCGTCGGACACCATCACGATGACAACGAGGAGTGGCGGCGGCTATACGGGCTTCAACGTATTTGCCGTGAGCGGCGCGAACACCAACAACATCTTCGACCCCAACGGTGGTCTGCCCGCAACCTCAGCGACCACCAGCGTATCGATCAGCACGAGTAATGCGAATGATTTCATCTTTTCCGCGATGACGGACTATAACGGCATTGCAAGTTCCGCTGGTGCGGGCTGGACGGAGATAGACGGCAGCAATGCCAACGGCGGTTACTTCTCCGAATATCAGACCGTCTCCGCGCTGCAATCAAATCTGACTGCAAGCTTTATCGAAAACTATCCTGGCGGAGAAGCCATGATCGGCGACGCGATAGAGAAAGCCCAATAATCACAGCGCCCCGAGAAGATATAATACGCCAGGCCCTCTTGCAGGATATGCAGCCCAACTTTCACACACTCCTCTCCGCCCCACTTATCATCGTTCTTTCAATCCTTGTCCTATTTCCTCACGCTGCAGCCGCTCTTGCAATCGACGGAGAAAACTCTGTAAACGGAGAAGACACCGGAGGCACGATAACCCTCTCGACAACACTACCGAACGACATCATCGTCCTGGACGAGGCTAATGAGACAGGCAACGGCCCCAATCCAGTTGCGACTATCTCTTCGATATCCGACACCTACGGCCTTACTTGGCATGAACGGACCGCAACGTCCTCTCCCTCCATGGAAGGCGTGTTCGGCTTTTATTACGGATTTGACACCGAAGTGTGGTGGGCATACGCGACAAGCTCCCTTTTCTCCGACACTATCTCTCCTTCATTCTCCGGCGGAACCATTGATTGCGAGACGTTGACCGCATTCGGCGTCGCTGGCGCCAATACGAGCAACCCATGGGACACCAATTCTTCGCTCCCGGCGACGGCGATAAACACGAGTGAGAGCTACCTCGGAGGCACCGACGCGGCGCCTTCTGTCTCCCTATCGACCAATGAGCCGAGTACGATGCTGTTGGGCTTTATGGCAACACCGTATGTGGGAGTGGATAATAACGCCTCGCCATATGGTGCGGGCAGTGGGTATGGTCTGATTGCATATCAGGACGGTGACTGTGGTGGCAACGGGGAAGCTGATAGCGCTGTCGAATTCCGAACGCCGGTCACATCCCAGTCCAATGCCACCGTTTCCTTCTCTCCGGCAGGCCAGGGCTGGTTTGCGATAGGCGATGCGATCCAGAGCGCCAATCAGTGTACGCCTAAATCCTCCCCTTTCGGCCTCGACGGCTCTGCGCTCAACTCGATCGGCAGCATCGGCGGAGCTGGCAGCACGAGCACGCAGCTCACGACGACCCAGCCGAATGATGTCATCGTTGCGCTGGTCGGGCATTACGGCGGAAATAGTGTGATGTCAGATGCAGACGATCTCAATTGGACGGAACGCGCTACCATAAGCGGCATGGACGAGTGGTATGCCGTCGCGAATTGCCCGCTCTCGTCGGACACCATCACGATGACAACGAGGAGTGGCGGCGGCTATACGGGCTTCAACGTATTTGCCGTGAGCGGCGCGAACACCAACAACATCTTCGACCCCAACGGTGGTCTGCCCGCAACCTCGGCGACCACCAGCGTATCGATCAGCACGAGTAATGCGAATGATTTCATCTTTTCCGCGATGACGGACTATAACGGCATTGCAAGTTCCGCTGGTGCGGGCTGGACGGAGATAGACGGCAGCAATGCCAACGGCGGTTACTTCTCCGAATATCAGACCGTCTCCGCGCTGCAATCAAATCTGACTGCAAGCTTTATCGAAAACTATCCTGGCGGCGAAGCCATGATCGGCGACGCAATTGAAGAAGGCGCCTCGCAGCCCCTCGTCGGCCGCATCATCCGCATTATCGGGGGCACCCGTCTGATCGGCGGCATTCGTCTGGGCGGATCGTCGCCCATCGCGTCAAACGTCCCAAACAACCTTTCAATCGACGGCCACAGCTCTGCCGATACCGGACAATTTAGCGGTAATTCGGGGTTAACTCTCTCAACATACGAACCGAATGACATCATTGTCCTAGAGGCCAGCAACGAGACGGGCACAGGCGATCCGATCGCCACGATCTCTTCGATCTCCGACACCTACGGCCTCACCTGGCAGAAACGGTCAGCGACCAGTTCTCCTAACATGATGGGTACTAACTACAACCTCAACGGCGGCCAATTGACGGCGTTTGATACCGAAGTATGGTGGGCGTACGCAACCAGCTCGCTTTCTTCGGATGTCATTACGCCCACATTCTCCGGCGGCCCTGTTGATTGCGAATCGCTGATCGCCTTTGGAGTGCATGGTGCCAACACCAGCAATCCATGGGACCCGAATGGTTCGCTGCCGACATATGCCATAAACAACAGCAGCACGTATTTGGGGGGTTCTGATACAGATCCCTCGGTCTCCGTGTCAACCAATGAGCAAAATGCAATGCTGCTGGGTTTCATGGCAAATGCATATCATGGGGTAGATAACCTTGGCACATCATATGACGCAGGCAGCGGGTACACGGAACCTGCCTACTATGAGCCTGGGGCCAATTGTAATTTGGAAGCTGATAGTGCCGCAGAGGACCAAGTCGTCTCGTCCGTCCAATCGAATACTACCGTCAACTTTACTCCGGCCGGCCAGGGCTGGTTCATGACTGGTGACGCGATCGACGGGGCAGGACAATGAGCACCGATACCACTTTTGCCGATGCGTCGGGTTTTGAGGTACAATACAACTCAACCGTATGAATTGAAATCGACGCGTTTCGCTGGTGCTCGGCCTCAGCGGCCTTGTAATTGTCATCGCCTTCGGCGCGCTGCTATTCGGCAGAGGCACGTCAACAAGCGCTCAAGCTGCCAGTCCCGTGCTCGCGTTCGCAACTGAGGCGACCGCGACATCATCCAATATAGCCCCGGCTCCCCCGCCGGCCGGATACCTCCGGTATCGCAATCAGGACTATCATTTTTCGGTCTTCTATCCCCCGGACTTGCGAGTGCAAAGCTACAACGAGGACGGCGGCGCCTTCACCGTCGCCTTGCAAGACCCGACGACAAATGTCGGCTTTGAGGTGTACGTCACGCCCTACAGCGGCTCGCAGATCACCGAACAGGAATTCAAACTCGACGAGCCCTCCGGCGTCGACAACGACCCGACCCCTGTGACGATCGACGGCGTGCCGGCGACCATGTTCTACGGGAGCAACCCCGAAATGGGCGACACGCGCGAGATCTGGTTCATCAACGCCGGTCTCCTCTACGAGGTGACCACCTACAAGCAGCTCGACACCTGGCTCCTCCCCATCCTGCAAACCTGGCAATTCACCCCTTAACCTTCACTGACGTGGGCGGTCTCAGCACCAGTTTCGCGCCATGCGTTTCCTTCTTGTTCGCAATCTCGTTGAGCATCGATTTCAGATCACGAATGGCGGCTTCCTCATCTCGTGACAGTGTGCCCACAAGCTCGACATGCTTGAGGAGTACGATAAGTGCATCGCCGATCCGGCCAAGCTGCTTGCCGTAGCTGGCGACAGAAAGCGCGTCCTTTTCGATGGACGGGTCGGACGACTGTCCGAGATTTATCATGTAGTTCACCGTCCAAGGAAATGTCTGGGTGACCGCACCAGAGAGCGGCAGATTGAAATCCGTCATAGCAAACTCCTTAAATCAAAATGTGATAGCGGACGCTATCAATCCACCACCTGCCCGCGATATCACGCATCCAGGTCTCAAGCAATTTGCGTCTTCCGGGGCACGCGTAGATTTCGAGCGGATGCGCGTGAGCGGCATTCATACATTCACCGTTCAGACGGACCTCTGTGAACCAGCTCACACCTGACGCTCATCGCAGGGAGCTATCATCGACCTCTCGCAGGTTCGCGAAACATTGACCTTACCAGAAAGGAAACTCAATTATGGATCCCTTTAAAGAGTTCACGCACGGCGGCACGCTTAGCGTGGCCGAAATCCTGTTCAACACGCGTTTCGACTACCTGTTCCCGTTGCTGGCGGCAAACCCGGAGTGTCTGCTTCCGCCGGGAGCGACGACGCAAGGTGCGCTCCTGTCGCTCGGTGCGGCGATGGCGACCGACGCCGTCGCACAGCCTAACGACTCAACGATTCCCGCGATCTTTACGTATCTCGGCCAGTTCATTGACCACAACATCACCGCGCAAACCGACCGCGAAATCGGCGTAAGCCGGATCGCCACGCCCGACGGCAACGTCATGGACATCACGCCGCTGCCTTCAAGTGAAGTCGTTGAGAAGCTCGTCAACGGCCGGCGGCCGAAATTGGATCTCAATCAAGTCTACGGCGATGGTCCTGGGCTCGGAACCAATCCGAGCCCTACCGAGGCCGACGAGCTCTTCGTTCCTACCACCTTGAACTTTAAGGTCGTCACCGATCCACCTGGTTTCGACGTGCCGCGGCAGGATGACGGAACGGCAATCATCGCCGACATGCGCAACAATGAGAACCTCAATATCAGTCAACTGCACTGCGCGTTCTTGCTGTTCCACAACAAGGTCGCCGCGGGGCTTCCGGCCGCCCTCACAAAGGACCAGCGCTACATCCGGGCACGTCAGCTCGTCCGTTGGGCCTACCAGTTCATCGTGCTCAACGATTACCTGCCCAATGTCTGCGACCCGGTGGTCGTCGACGATGTGGCCGCCAACGGTCTGCGCTACTATGCGCCTGACAACGACCTCCTATTCATGCCGCTCGAGTTTTCGGTCGCCGCGTTCCGCTTCGGGCATTCGATGATCCGTCCGCAGTACCAAATCAACACGACGACCACGTTGCCCCTTCTGCACTCAGCTCCTCAGCGTCGGATGAGTCTGCTCAACCGGTGGTCCTCCACCGAAACTTGCCGGGCTCCAATATCATCGCTTGGCACAACTTCACTCAGATCGCGCGGCAACCGGCACCCAGAAAGCGCGTAAAATCGATCCGCTGATCTCGATCAGGACTCGGCAGCCTGCCAGTTTTTCTTCAAGGCTCGACATTCTCTCGGGCCTCTATTGCAGCACCTGGCACGACGTAATTTGCTGCGGGGCTTCCTGCTGTCGATTCCTACGGGTCAGGCCATGGCCGACGGGATGCAGGCCAGGCGTTAACGCCGGCAGAGCTGCAGGGATCGCCGGGTGCGATCCAGGACGCAGTTATCGGCGGCGGTTTCGACACCGCTACGCCGCTTTGGTACTACATCCTGCGCGAGGCGGACGTGCAGCAGAACGGCGATCGTCTGGGCTCGGTCGGCAGCCGCATCGTTGCGGAGACGTTAGCCGCGCTAGTTCGTCGTGACCGTGCGAGTTATGTAAACAATCCGCAGGATCCGGCGATCAAACCTAACGGCATCGACATCGGTGGCGGAACGATCATCGCCACGATCGCCGAACTGCTCAAGTTCTCCGGCGCGCCGCTCTGAGGAATTGCCCAGCCGCATTGGGCATCGCTCCGTGCACGAAGAGTTGCCATGACGGGGAGCGTTTGGCCGGATCCATCTCTTTCAAAGAAGTGGACCCGGACAGCCCCGACTCGGGTGTTCCCCGGCCAGCGAATCCCACTCCCCGATCGCCATAATCCACGGCGTGCCCGCCACGATGATCTACGGCAACACGCGCGAGATCTGGTTCATCGACGCCGGTATCCTCTACGAGGTGACCACCTACAAGCAGCTCGACACCTGGCTCATCCCCATCCTGCAAACCTGGCAATTCACCCCCTAACCCTCACGCGCGCATCGCGCATCTCATTCTTGGGGCGCGAGGGAAGCGATGAGCCGCCGCTCCCCCCTTGCCCTGGGGCGCCGATAAGAGTTCGATCGTGTTGCCAATCGGTCACCAATCGAGGACGCGAGGCCGCTATTCTCCAAATAATGAAAAAAAGGGGGGCAGCATGGCCGACCAGATCAGTCCACAATTTCACGCTGAGATCATTCTCGAATTCTTCAACGAATATAGGGATCTCCGAAAAGTGAGCGAACGCGCGGCCATTTTGCTGTCGGGCGTTTCATCGGAGCACCTTGATGCGGTGGGCCGATATTTGCCGAAGGATCTCGTTCGCGTCCTTCCGCGCCGGATGCTACGCGCCGCGTAGGTCCCTAACCCGGTTTTTTCCCGCAATTGCAATCAAGACGCGACGCGAACCTGATTCTCGCTCGCTTGAGCGATCAGTCGCGCGGCGGGGGAACCCTATGTCGGCAGACACGACACATACGGAATTCTCTTATTTCTTGCTCATCTATCGCGACCGATCGAACGCCAGTGCCTTTGTGGCCAAAGCACCCTCACTGGCCGATGCACTGGATCAAGCCGCAAACGCGGGCTTGAAAGCACCGAACTCCTTCCGATTAGGCCAACAGCTCGACGCCGACCTAGTCGCCTCGTTGCGACCGGGTCAGGTTGATCGGATCCTCGCTGTGGCTGAAGCGAAAGAGCTCCTGGCGGCGTTCAAAGCGCGCAAATCAATGTCGAACAGATCACTCCCGCGCCGAGCCCACGTACGCGCCGCGGAGTAGCATCGTCTCGTCCACGTTCCCGAGCGTCATCGGCTCGACGGGCGCGGAAGCTGCGTCAACCGTTAACGTCGCGGCTTGCTGGGATCAGGTTGAACGATCTGCGCTGCGGAATTCCTAGTCGATCATCTCGTTGGCGGTCGCGAGGAGCGTCTGGGGCACGGTCAGACCGAGCGCCTTGGCGGTCTTGAGGTTGATGGCGAACGTATATTGGTCCGTCGCCTGCACCGGTAGGTCGCCGGGCTTCGAACCCTTGAGGATGCGATCGACGTAAGTGGCTGCTCGTCGGTATTCGTCGGCCAAATTGATGTCGCTGCCGTAGGACATTAGTCCGCCGTTCTTAGCAAAGCTAACTCCTGAGGCGATCGACGGCAGGCTATAACGGCCCGCTAAGTTGGCGATCAGCGAATAGCGCATATTCGTGAACGTGTCGCTCGTCAGGATCAGCCCGCCGTTTGGTTGACGCCCGAAACTCTCCAAGGCGGGTTCGATATCGGCAGTGGCCCGAACCGGCGCGGCGATCACCTGCACGCCGAGAGATGCTGCAGCCGCCTCGATCGCCTGCATGAAGAATTTCAATTGGGGAGAAGTGTCGGGATTGAACATGACGGCGACCCGTGCAAGGCCGGGCGCAGCTTCCTTGAGCAGACCGAGCCATTTGCCGCCGATCGAGAATTCGTATCTGCTGAAACCGGTGATATTGCCGCCCGGCTGCCTCACGCTCGCAACGAAACCTTGCGCGACCGGATCGGAGACCGACACGAACACGACCGGCACGGTGCTGGTGGCTTGCCGGATCGCGGTCAGGTTGGTCGTGGAAGCGACCAGGATCACGTCCGGCATCAGCCCGATCAACTGCGCCGCATAGGTCTGTGAGAGCCCGGCATTGCCGGCGTTCCAGCGAACGTCCACGCGGAGATTTTGACCTTCGACCCATCCCAACTGGCGAAGTCCCTGGATAAAGACTGCCACATACGACTGAAATTCCGAATCAGTCGCAACGCTGTTCATGAGCACGCCGACCCGCCGCACTCCACCCGGCTGCTGCGCGCGGACCGCGAGCGGCCATGCCGCCGGATGCTGCCAAGCCCCGCGATGAACTCCCGCCGCCGCATCAGCTATCTCCCGCAACCAGTCGATAGCTTATCGCGATCAAGGCTGCATGTGAACGGACTTGCAACAAGTGATCCCGGCTTCAATCAGCCTCCCAGCCCCGCAACCAACGCCTCAACAACCAATACCTGATCCACCGCTCGACCCCGCGCCCCGCCGGCCTCTCCCCTGTCGAAATCCGTGCGCCGCTCCGCCTCCAATCCCCATGCGCCGCGTTTTCAATTTCCGTGCGCTACCGACATCGTGCGCCGCCGCGCCTTCGTCCCCAGCTGGCGCTCCCGTGCCCGGGCGGATTGGCTACCCTCGTGACACACGACCCACACCGAAAGTGCCGCGATCCGCTTTTCCATTACCTCGTTGGCAATGGCCAGCAGCGCGGGGGCACCGCCAGACTTTACAAATCTGCTGCAGAGCATCGTACTTAATGCGGTGGAAGTTTAATAAGCGAAGCCGTTGGCCAAGCGGCAATGAATAATGGGCGTACACTGTGGCATGCCGACTCGTCTCGCAATTGCCGGTCGCGGAGTGATGGACGATTGGCCATCCGTACCGGCATTTTGCTGCACCGCATGAGTTCTCACACTGGCCCAAGGCAGAAGTGCCGCCCACCGGCCGGCGGGTCCGGTTACTGAGGAGCACCTGCCGCCTTCGCTCAACCCCGCCCCTATACAAGTCCGTGAGCCGCCCCGCGTCCGATCCGCATGCGCCACGCCTCCAATTTCCGTGCACACTCCCCCGCACGATTTTTCGATTTTCGTGTACTCCCCTCCAAGTCCCATGCCCAACGCCCGCCGCCTGCACCCGAGGCTTCATGGCGCCTTGTGGCACCCGTGATACAATGTACACATTATGGATACCCCGCGTACCGCAACCATCACCATGCGCGTTCGAAACGCGCTCAAGAAACGCCTCGAAAAAATGGCGCGCTCCACGGGACGCTCCCGCTCGTTCCTCGCGGCCGAGGCTATCTCCGCGTATCTCGACGGAAACGAATGGCAGATTTCGGGCATCGTGGCAGCACTCTCCTCCCTCGATCGCGGCGAAGGCATCGCGCACAACCGCGTCAGGCAATGGGTCGCATCGTGGGAAACGAGCCATGAGCGTCCGTCGCCCTAGCGTGAGCCTCAGTTGCCGCGTGTATGACGCTCAAATGGTCCCCCGAATCGATCCACGACCTCATTTCACTGCGCGCACATATCGCCGAACATGACCCGGCCGCCGCAAAGCGCGTCGCCCTGCACGTTCTGTATTGCGTCGAACATCTTCTCTCGGAGAACCCGCGGCTCGGCACACCGGGCCGCGTCCCCGGAACGCGGGAACTCGTAATCCCCAAAACGCCCTACATCGTCCCCTACCGCATCCGCGGGACGACGATCGAAATGGCCCGCGTCTACCACAGCTCTCGCCGCTGGCCCGACCGCCTATAATCTGCGCAATCTGCGCATCCCCCTTCCATGCACACGCCATAGTCGTGTAACCTTTCGCAGAGCTGCCAGCGGGACATGCCGTAGCCCCGCCAATTAACGGCAGCGTTAGTGCCGTCGGCGGGCGAGCATTCCGAAATTCAGTCTGACAAGGTCGGCGCACGCAGAGCCCTGCGTGACGCTCACCTATCGCCGGGAGCACGCCATGAACCTTCCCCACCGCAGACAATTTCTCCATCTAGCAGCGGGCGCCGCCGCTCTGCCGACTTTGTCGCGGATAGCAAGGGCGCAATCCTATCCTGTAAGACCGGTGCGCATCGTCGTCGGCTTTGCTCCCGGGGGCGTCGTTGACATCCTTGCGCGCCTGATGGGTCAATCGCTGTCGGAGCGTCTCGGTCAGCCATTCGTCATTGAGAATAGGCCAGGCGCTGGAACCAATATAGCCACCGAGACGACCGTGCGTGCGCCTCCGGACGGCTATACGCTGCTCATGGTCAGTACGGCGAACGCGTGGAACGCCTCACTTTACGACAAGCTCAACTTCAACTTCATCCATGACATTGCGCCGGTCGCAAGTATCGAACGCGGGTCGGGTGTCATGGAAGTACATCCGTTGTTTCCAGCCAAGACGGTTCCGGAGTTCATCGCCTATGCCAAGGCCAATCCGGGCAAAGTCAACATGGGGGCAGTCACCGGGGGCTCAACACATCTTTACGGCGAACTGTTCAAGGTGATGGCCGGTGTCGATATGGTTACAGTGCATTATCGCAACTCCCCGCTTACCGACCTCATTGGCGGTCAGCTCCAGGTCATGTTCGACCCCTTGCTTCGTCGATTGAGCATATCCGGGCTGGCGAATTGCGCGCGTTGGCGGTGACCAGCGCAACCCGGTTGGAGGTGCTGCCAGACATCCCGACGGTAGGCGAGTTTGTGCCGGGGTACGAGGCGACTGCTTGGAACGGCATCGGCGCGCCCGAGAATACGCCCGCCGAAATCGTCGACAAGCTTAATAAGGAGATCAATGCCGCCCTCGCCGATCCCAAAATGAAGGCGCGAATTGCCGACCTGGGCGCCGAGGTGCTTGCGGGTTCGCCTGCCGACTTGAGAAAGCTCATCGCGGAGGAGACCGAGAAGTGGGGCAAGGTAATCCGGGCGGCGCATATCAAGGTTGACTGATCCAACCAGCGCCGGCCGAATATTCATATTCCATAGTTCCCGTTCCGCGAATTCGGCTCTCCGACCCACGTCACGATCGACGGCGTCCCCGCGACCATGTTCTACGGCAGCAACCCCATCATGGGCGACACCCGCGAGATCTGGTTCATCAACGCCGGCCTCCTCTACGAGGTCACGACCTACAAGCAGCTCGACACCTGGCTCACCCCCATCCTGCAAACTTGGCAATTCACCCCCTAAGAACGCCGGCTCCGCCACGATCAAGCAGGACTATTTCCCCGCCGTAGCGAGGTCTGAGGTAACTGTGGTGAAAATCGTCTTCAGCTGCGAACCCAGCGTGTTGACGACCGTAATGATGACGACCGAGATGCCGGCGGCGATCAGGCCATATTCGATGGCGGTCGCACCGGATTGATCTCGAAGGAATGCATTGAAAGTATTCATGGTCGTCTCCGAATTCGAGCATCGTGTGTAGCAGACTAGCTTTTTCGCCTTTGATAACCGCGCCCGCAGCGCTGCGGTGACTGCGGCGGCTCATGAAACAGCGGCACAAAAATTGAAAAGCCGCAGTCTTTTCACCGGGGCTTTGCAATCAGACAGTCACCTTCACTCACTTGCCGGCGGTGGCGAGCTGCGAGGAGATGTCGGAGAAGGTGGTCTTGAGCTGCGAACCCAGCGTGTTGACAACGGTGATGATGACGACGGAGATCTCCGCTTCCAGAACCGGTCATGTGCAGGCTTATGACTGAAACCACATGATCCACGGAATTGTCCAACCGACCGCGGCGCCGATGGCGGCTTGGAAAATGTAGATTACGAGTAGTGTCTTTTTCCACACGGAAGCCTCGCCATCTGCAAAGTGCACGCGCGGGCGGCGCACT
The DNA here is from genome assembly GCA_963800215.1 of uncultured Alphaproteobacteria bacterium. Classification (GTDB taxonomy): domain Bacteria; phylum Pseudomonadota; class Alphaproteobacteria; order Rhizobiales; family Xanthobacteraceae; genus JAJPKK01. The sequence continues at coordinate 23,609 of CAWCZY010000001.1, forward strand.
CTGTGACCATATCGCGGTATGATCGGTTAATTTTCAGTCGCGGGTCCGCATACAATTGGAGGGATAAGCACACGATGGGCTTCGCCCAAACATGATCCGCTGGCCCGCTAGCGCCGCAGATCGTACGCAGCGGTCTGCGTTCTCTATTATGGCTGGGCGTCAGTAGAAGAACTCAACTCAATCTCGGGGACGGACGAGTAGCCCGAACGCCCTGGCTTGCCATCGCTGAAGATGTAGTCGAGCCGAACTCTTACTTGCCGCGCTCCGACGCCCACCCCTTTCCCATCGTGACCCATGGCGCCCGGCAATCTGCCGCAACGAAGCGGCCATTCATCGCACAACCCCGCGCACGTGCGCTGACCAATTCAACGGAGGGCAATCGTTCCGAGGAACGACACCTCAAGTCAGCGCGCCAACGCCACCCATTGTCCGCAGATTTCCAGGAGGTCACTTTCAGCCGTCGATAACGCCTCGTCGCAAAATTCGTCGATTTCTTCTTCCGGCACCCCGGCATTGCGCAAAGCTTTGGTCACATTGTCGACAATGCAAAAGTCGTTGCCGGGACCGGTGAGCCGTACAAGGATTTCAGGATATTTCGCTGTCATAAGCGACTTTCCATTTCGCTCCTTCCGGGTTTGCAAATCCAGCAGCCAACAATTTCCGATACGGGATCTAAGACCTGCCACCCCCCGTCCATTTTGCAAGTCCATTTTTGAAGCAGCCCATGATAAGCCACGCCACCGACGGCGGATGTGGAATCGTCAAGCTACGCGCTCCGCTGGCCATCTTCTCCAGCTGGTTGCGGAGGGTTCCTTGAACGGGATCGGTACTGTTCGGCGCGCCCTGGCGTTCGCGAAGGCACGTCCCGAAACGGATGCCAGCAACTGCGACGATGCTTTTCGGCGCATCCGAGAGCGCTTTGGCGCCCGTCAGATCGACGCCGAGACTTATGCCGCGCATGGCTTTGCACTGGTCCATGCCGCTGACCATCGCGCGGTCGGAGTCGTTGAATTTGGAAATTGTTGCCCCCACCAAACACAACTCATGGATGCATTAATTTCACATAAATAAGCTACATAGAATTAATGGCTTTTTGATGTAAAGTAATGAGTTGGAAAGGCGCGAAAGTCGACCCTGATCGCCTCTCACCGGGCCATCCCCTTCCAAACACTCAGCAAAGCGGTGTATCACCGGGCTGGGCTCACGGGTCCCGTCAAAAAGAAAACCCCGCCGAAGCGGGGTCAAGTCTGGATTAGGATAGATAGAAAGTCATCGCCGTGTCGGGCGACGCGAGGCAAGCTACCCGATCTCGGCGAGCGTCGTCTACACCGCGACCGCTTGCCCTGTGCGCCCACATCCGGCGTCCAATCCCCATGTGCCCCATCTCCGATTACCCCGAACCGGGGGAAGCGTGGGCGAGCGCCGTATGCGGCGGCCTCAGGTTTTTAACCTGTAGCCTTGCTTGCGGATGACGACGGCCGCCCTGTCAACCAAACGCTGGTGTTTGAGGTCGGGCGCTGTGACGACATAGGCCCGCCACCCGACCGAAGGGTCAGGCCTCACTGCCACCTTCAACGCACCCGAAGCAATTCTTTCGGAGATTATCTCGCCTAGTTCCTTGGCCGTCTTCTCCATCGATATTCCCCCGGTCGCCCCCGCGAGAATTGTTAAAACAAACGCACAATCCGTCTAAAATAGCTCATGCTGGCTCAATGTGCCAGCCGCCCTCACGCCCACCACTCGTCGCCGGGAGTCTGGTAATCCGAATCCGGATCGCTCCGCCTGCCCCCGGCTCGTGCTCCCATGCCCCGGCGACCTCATGCTATACTCCCTCGCATATGCTCGTCTACAAATGCGACGCCTGCGGCAAAATCCTCCCGAAGCGCAACGACGCTGCGACGTTAACGGTCGGCTTCGGTTTTGCCCTGAACCATCTCTGCACAAAGTGTGCCGCGCCAATCGTGCGGGTGCTCGAACGTTACAAGCTCATCACCTCAAAAGCATGACCAAGAAAACGACGCTCAACGAACTCGGCGAAATGCTCGAATTCATCGTCAAGCGCATGGCGACCAAAGACGATATCGCCCGCCTCGATAAAAAGATCGACAGCGTCGAGTCCAACCTCGCCGGCAAAATCAATCGCCTAGACACCAAGCTGACCAAGTTCGAGGAGAAAGAAATCGACAAACGCCTGCAGCTCGATGTCCGCGTCTCCGCCATCGAAAAGCATCTCGGCCTCGATAAGAAGATCGCCGCCTGACCAACGCCATCGATTCTGACAACGCCGGCCTCCTCTACGAGGTCACGACCTACAAGCAGCTCGCCACCTGGCTCACCCCCATCCTGCAAACCTGGCAATTCACCCCCTAACCTCCAATCACGGGAAACGGCCTGTCGCTCGTAGCGTCTCGATCTGTTCTTCCAATCGCTCGATTTTCTTTCGCAGCCCAGACGCTGCCGGGCTTAAAGAATGACCGTCACTCTCAAGCCAGGCAAGGTGTTCACGGTGTTGCCGCAGCTCCTCATGCAAGCCATCAAACACTTCTTGGTCTGGGAAGTGATGATATATGGCGCGCTGCGGAAATTCACGATTTTCTGGAGTGCTGAGCGCGCAGTCGTACCGATTTGCCCGTCTACGGCTACCGGCGGCCGCTTTTTGAACAGTCATCGTCATCTCCGCGAAACGATTCGGTCGGCATCGTAGCACGCTATAGACCGCGCGCGCCCCTTCCACACACACGGCAAAGTAGTGTAGAGTCATTCGAAAGTTGTTATCAGGACAACGCTACGCGCAGTTGACATTGCGTCCGCTGGGGGACCTATGAGCAAGTATGTATCTAGCATATTTCTGGATTTCGACAACGTTTATGGATCGCTTTATAGCGCCTCGCCGAAGGTAGCGAATGAATTTGCGACTAGACCCCGACTCTGGCTGGATTTCCTTAAAGAGATGCCAGGTGGTGATCGGAAGGAGCAAAGTGATCATAATTTCGTAATCCGACGATGCTACATGAACCCCGTCGGCAAGATTCTTAAGGATAGCGGTTCGTTTTCTCAATATAGACAGCTTTTTGTCAGGGACGGTTGGGAAGTGATTGACACTCCTCCGCTCACCAATCGCGGAAAAACGAGCGCTGATATCCATATTGTTATTGACGTCATGGACGCTATCCAACAGTTTCCTCACATAGATGAATACGTTATTATGGCAGCAGATGCCGACTTTACTCCGCTCGTTATCAGGTTGCGAAAGTATATGAAGAGAACTGTCGTGTATGCCGCCAGATCCACATCGGCTGCTTACAGGCAAGCATGCGATGCTCAAATTGAGGAGGCGGATTTGATTGAGCTATTTGACGAGCCAGAGGATGACGCTCCTGAACCGACTGGCGGCACTCCACGCATGGTGAATGTGCGGACCGCAAGGAGTGAGCCTTCCAAGATCAACGAGGCGACACCCCGCGTTGGGGGAAAGGCGCCTATTTCGATCGAGCGTATAACGTCTTTGATTGCGAGGTATTACATCGAATTCAGGAGACGGCTATGAGGAAGCAGTGTCGGTTCTTGCCAATTTGCTGAAAACAGAGTTCGGACCAGAGATAATGGAAACTTGGGCTGGATGCGGTTCGATCAGTCAACTGCTGAAAAGAGCGGGGTGCGTAGTAGAGAAAAATGCGGAAGGAAGGACATTTTCGCGGCTTCCTGGTTTGCAAAGGGTCCCGTTGCCCCCAAATACATAAATTCCGTAAAGCGACCGAACCCGATTAGGCGCTTCGGCGACCAACGCCACATTCATCCCCTGACGCGATGACGCGGCCGATCGCCTTGCCATTAAGTTTCCCGGCATTCGATCCCAGGACAAGTCCAGTAAAGAGTCCTTTTTGGGACAGTCGAAATGTAGCATCCTCCCCGAACCGGCGGCGGCGCGTGCTGGCCCCGGAGAATATCCGGAAAGAAGCAATGATGATGAGACCGCTGATCCAATCATCGCTCTTTGATGATTTCAGAGCATTGAGAGAGCACCTTCCACAGAAACCCGCTTACGCATTTGTTCCTGTATCAGAACCGGAGCGAGACCTTCTCTTCATAGGCCAAGCCACAAGTGGCATGGTTTATGAAACTGACCTCGACTACACGGCTGCGACGCGAGAATGCACTTCAATGCTGACGAACTTTTTACGCAGTCCGAGAGGTGCATTCTGGCAATCAGTTTGCAGAATTCGTGAGCAGGTAAGTCGTATCGCGATGCCCAGCGGTAATACCGCCGCGATCGGGTGGTCAAATCTATGCAAGATTGGGGCGGCTGAAGGCAACCCGAAACCGATAATGATTATCGCACAAAGTCGGCTCTCCGTGGAATTGCTTCAGCAGGAGTTGCGGACCGCGAACCCGAAGGTCACGATATTTCTGACCGGCAATTTTGGAACAGATGAAATTCTATATCCAGCGGTCGGTAACGATGGTTGGCGTAACAACGTCGCCGAGGAGAACAGAGTAGCCGTAAAGTACAATTCGACTTTCGGTCTGTTGTTGTGGGGATATCATCCAAAATCGAAGCATGGAATGACTCATCTGCGTGAACTAGAAGCCTTTATTGCCGGCTTTGCGGCTTCTCACCTTTTGCATCACTATTGCGCAACCAACACCGTTCCTCGCTAGCCCATTCGAGTGTGCGTTTTCGCGGCCAGCGGTGCGCACGGTCGGCCCCCCGCTCGCGACACGAATCAACCAGTGGGATACGACCGCTCAACCCAACACCTTCCCCAACCCTTTCAACCTCCTTTCAGATTTTCTCTTTTCTCCGAGCGGAATCTTTGGGGTTCGGTGGCACAGTATTTCTATGACCGAGCCCGACACCCCGACCGGACGCGAGCGGCAAAAGAACTCCGGTGCTGAATGGAATTCAGCCGCAACGATCTTTTACGGCGCATCGGTGCATCCGTGCATCCTGAGCAGCTTGTCCAATGGCGGCGCAAGAATTGCCGGCGTGAGAGCATACACCTTCCCTATCGAATTCGTGTTGCGGGTCGCGCCTCACGGACGCATTTACAAATGCCAGTTGCTCTGGCGCACCGACGACGCGCTCGGCGTTCGCTTTGTCGAGAGAGACATCGGCGTGGCCACGCCAATCGAAGCGAGCACCGTCCGGCAACCAACCCGGGTAACCAAGCCGTTAGACTAATCGGCAGCCGCGCTCCAGCGCTCACTCCACCCCCTTCGCGCTCAACGACACTCCGACAACCAACACCCTTCCCACCGCCGAATAGAGCCAGGAACACCGCACTCCCCTTCCGAAATCCGTGAGCCACGCTCCATTGAATCCGCATGCGCCCCCCTTGCAGTTTCCGTGCGCACTCCCGCCCCCAAATTTTCCGATTTCCGTGAGCTGTCACCACAGCTCAGTCATCGCAGCACAGCAGTCCGATGACCCGCGGCGCCTGTCGTGCACCACGTGGTATGATGTCCGCCACCATCACCTATGGACAAGGATTTCGACCGTTGGAATGAAATCAAAAAGCGGCTGGCGCGCGACGCACCTCTCCCGCATGCGTTCCCGAAGATCGGCGAAGTCTGGATGTGCTCGTTGGGAAAAAATCTCGGCCGCGAACAGGACGGCGGACCACAGGATTTTTCACGGCCGGTGCTCGTCGTCAAGAAATTCAACAACGAGATTTTTTGGGTCGTGCCGCTTTCCACCAAACAAAAGCCTCTCGACTTCTATTTCAATTACAACGATCCGAGCGGCGTCCCCGTCGCCGCCGTGCTCGCGCAGCTGCGCCTCGTGAGCATCAATCGGCTTCGACGAGACATTTATGTCCTGCCGCCCGCTCTGTTAGAGGAGGTACGCGCTCAGCTCCGCGCATTCTTGTCCTGAAATCGAAACCCCGCCGTGAGGCGGGGTTTCTCGAAGCTTCTTTCGAAGCACTGTGTACAGGAATTATACACCCCAATCATGAGGATGCAAGGAAGCCGTCATCGGATCTGACCCTATTGTTCACATCGCGCTGTGAACTTAGATGTCGTTGTGTGAAGGCTCAGTCCAAATTGTCGAGGAGTACCGCGATGCCACTTGTTCGTATCGATCTTATCCGGGGCAAGCCCGCCCACTATCGAAAAGCCCTGGGCGAAATCGTCTACAAGGCAATGGTCGACGTGATCAACGTGCCGACGGACGACAAATTCCAGGTCATCGCCGAACATGCGCCCGAAGAGCTGAATTTTCCGGAAAGCTACCTGGGTAATCATTACAGCCAAGACGCCATCTTCATCCAGATTACGCTTAATTCCGGACGGTCGATCGAACTCAAAAAGGCGTTTTACAAGCGCATCGTCGACGACGTTCAGAGGCAATTGAAAATGCGGCCAGATGACGTGGTGATCAACTTGGTAGAGGTCCCAAAAGAAAATTGGTCGTTCGGAAATGGGATTGCGCAATACGCAGCGTAAGACTTCTCCCAATAGCTCTCTTTCATCGCCCCCGTCTTCGCCCGGCTTGATATAATTCCCCCAGGTCCCCCTCGCGCTCGACGCCTTGACTTCGAGGCGCCGTAGCGAGGAGGACAGCATGAAGATCGCTGATCTTTATCAGTCAGTCACAGCCGACATCATCAAAGACCTCGAAACCGGAACGGCGCCTTGGACCAAGCCGTGGAAGAACGGGAACACCGGCGGCATCTTGCCGATGAACGCTGCTACGAAACGCAGTTATAACGGCATCAACATTCCGATCCTTTGGCACGCGCAGATCACCCGCGGATACAAGACAGCGTCGTGGATGACCTACAAGCAAGCGGCGGAGTTGGGCGCGCAGGTACGAGGCGGCGAGAAATCCACGCACATCGTCTTCACCAAGCAGCTCAGCGTGAAGGACAAGGAGACGGACGAGGAAAAGAAGATCGGGATGCTGAAAGCGTTTTCGGTCTTCAACGTCGCCCAAATCGACGGCCTTCAACCCACCGAAGATATACGAACAGCTGGAACCAGAGGGGCGCCAAGACGCAGTCACAACCTTCATCGCCGCCACCAAAGCGGACATCCGCATCGGAGGCGACCAAGCCTACTACGTCCCCGCCCTGGATTTCATCTGCCTGCCGCCTGAGAGCGCTTTCAAGAGCAGAGAGCACTTTTTAGCAACCAGCCTGCACGAATGTGGCCACTGGTCGGGCCACAAATCACGCCTCGATCGCGACCTCAAAAGTCGCTTCAACGAAAAGGCATACGCGGCCGAGGAACTGATCGCCGAGCTGACCGCCGCATTCTTGTGCGCCCACCTCGGCATCACAGGGGAGCTGCGTCATGCCGACTACATTGCCTCGTGGATCTCTCTTCTCAAAGAAGACGACAGGGCGATCTTCACCGCATCGAGTAGAGCGAGCCAAGCGGCCGATTATCTTCGTGCGTTCTCCGGTGCGGAGAATTTGTCATGACCCGCGCCGAAGCGTTCGACATGATGAAGCTCTTGCTCCGGGAACTCTTGGACGATGCTCAGAAACTTTCAACGCAGGCCAAGAACCCCGCCGCCCGCAGAGCCGCGCAAGATCGGGTAACCCGAATCCGCGCCGCGCTCACTGCCGCCGACGAAGCAACCTAAGCACTTTGTTCTTTTTCCACAGCGGTCGCCCACGCGCGGCCGCTTTCTCTTTTATCCCCACTACTCCCGAAAACGGAATGCTCTCTTGCTTACGTCCCACTGCTATTCAGGATCACCCGCGCCTTCTGCCGAAGCTCAATAGCCACCTGCGGCCATAAGGCCACGGCCGTATCATACGCAGCCCGAGCAACCGCTAAGTTGTCCGCCGCGGCGATCATCCGGTCGCCACTGGGCGCGACTTCGACGATTTTGAACAACAGCTCCATGCGCGGAGATGAACAAAACAGGAACCCAGAGTCAAGTGCCCAGCATCCTACCGCCGCCCATGCGCGCCGGGAATCTCGGCTCAGCAAATGTTAATCGGCGGCCGGCCGGAATTGGCGCGAGCGAGCCTCATCGAGTGCGCGTTCGATCAAGTAGCCCGTCGCTCCATCCTCCAGCTCGTCCGCCAACGCAAGCGCCGCCTCAAGATGCTTGATGATCTCACCGCGCTTCTGTGCCGAATCGATCATGGTGCAACTCTCTTGATCCCAGTCGTGCAAGTGACAGTCACCACGCTTTCGCCCGAATCGATTTCCAGCGTCATGGCTCCTCATTAAAGCGGATTTTCGATGCCGAGAAAAAAGGGCATTCTGCCCGGACGCTATGTCGCTCCCCATATTCGCAAAGCGCCGCATCGGCCGAGCGAGTACGTACCCGTTTCTGAGTATCAGGAGCATGTGGAGCCTATTCCCTCTCCGGTCGAAAACGCGCCTCCACAGGGCGAGCTCGATCTTGTAATAATAAAAGAATCCGACAAGCCCGATGCCAAATAATGTGTCGACCTTGCCCCCATGCGCCTTCGTCAAGCATGCAATTCCGCGTCAATTCGGCCAAACAATTGCGGCGAGGCGCTCCACGATCGCCCTGAGATGCACAGCGAAGCCTATGCCCGCCAACCGAAGCAAATAGAAAATGGCTCCCAGATATAGAATGCTGATTGATACAAGAACCGCCCGATATATCCATCTTCCAGATCGGATCGGCTTTTCGACTAGGCGTTCCCATTCGCCGCCAGACATGAACCCGTACAACTTGGAACGCCACGCATGTCGACTTCGATCAGATAGGCCATGAAAGCGAGCATTGGATATGATCGTCACCATTAGACTAACGCCAAGCAAGATAGCGGTGCCCACTGTCAAAAGACGGAGAATTTCAGCGCCTGTTCCCAACGAGCCTGTCACGTTCCTCACTGCGAGAACAGCGCCCGCGATAACAATATCCCGCCAGAGCGCTGAAAGAAGGTCCCGCGTTGATTGTTGTGTCTTTGCGACCTCTTCCTGCAGACCTTTTCGAAGATCGGCGAGTGACTTGAGGGCGTCTTTACTTTCGTCCCTCAGATGAAATGCAAAGGCCTCGCGTGCACTGTTGAGACTGCCCTCAAGTACCTGGAGCAATCCGTCTGGCCAAAACATGCCTTCACGCCAATCCAGAGACAGATGATTATTAAGGAATGCGAACTTTGTCTCGGCATCCCTTGGCACCAAGTAGATCCACGAAACCGCCGCGGTCAGATTTTCGAATACTTTTGCTTCCCATTCGCGTGTTGTCGGCGTGACAGCGATCGGCATCGAGCGGGGGCCCTTAAGAACGACATGATCCTCTCCCTCGATGGAACGGACCTCGGAAGGAATCGTGAAAATAAGATTATGAATTGCCACAGTCCGCCAGGCGCTGAAGGCAGCCGATTCGCTTGTCGGGGCTTCGATCAAAAGCCATGGCGAAATATCCTCGGGTGTTCGACGGTGCGTATGATCCCGGACGAGCCGACGAGGTCGTTCCACACGATCGATTGGACTCGGCGGCTGCCGAGGTCCGTCCCAGCCTGAGATGTGCATCGTCGCGGACGAAAACGCCGCGCACTCCTCCGCCACCCATATCGCGCGGGCTTGTTGATTGAATGCGCCATCGTCGAATGCCGAGCGGAGCCCGTCAGCCGTGATGAAAAAGCACCACGCCGGCGTGACCGACTTCGTAAAAAGTACAGTAATCGACTCGTCGCGAAGATCCGGCATGTCCGCATTCAAATCTACGCGGCCGTAGATCGACCCGTAGATTGCGATCTCACCCAAATGGTCCCGTTGCGCCGCGTCGCGGGCCGTTTTCACGTCGTTCAGGATGTCGACGTTGTCGTACCTGACCTCGTCGACCCGACAGCTATCCGCTGTCTCTGTGAAAAGTGCCCGGTCGCATCGACGCAATCGGTCGAATGCGCGCCGCACCTCTCTCGCTGCATCGGCACTCATTGCTCTGTCAGCTTTCTGGTCCTGATTGTGACGGTCGTGAAATCCGTCTGAACTACTTTTTGAGAATGTCTCCAACGCCTGTTCCGGAATTTCTATCTTCACACCCTCGGCGGTTTTATATTTCTTGGGGCCGGGGCGGCGCACCACTGAGCGGTCAAACGTGAACAATTCGCCCGCTATCCCATTGCTTTCCACCAGCCGATCAAATGTCTTTCGCACGCTCGCGTTCCCGTGCGCACCAAAATATTCCGAGAAAAACTGGCCCGCATCGAACGCGTCCCTCCGCTTCACGCATTCGTAGAAGCGCTCCCGTACGGCCTGCGTAATTTCTCCAGGAAGGTCGTTCTGGTGAGCTTTCACGGTGCTGACCACGATCGTTTCGACCTGCTTCGTCATCTCAGTTGAGGTAAACTTTCGTTTGCAATTCAAAAAGCCTTTGAAAAATGCCGTGATGTCGTGTCGCACCGTGCGGTCGATGACCACCAGTTCACCGCCCGTTCCACTCAGCTCAATCAATGCGGATTTGTGTAGCGCTTCGGCCGACTTCGTAAATGAGTTTGCGATCTCCTTGAGGATACCTTGGGTATCGTTCACGAGATCGTATGCGAGTGTCTCCTCGTGATCGTACTTGATCAAAGAGTACAATCGACGGCTACCGGTACTTAACCTCATCACGATCAGCACGCCGGCTTTGATTTGCTTGTCGTGCCGGCTGTGAAAATTTCGCGCCAGAACTTTTGATTGATCAACAAAGCGGTCGGGCACCGCGGTCGCCTTTTTCAACGAGATCAGGGTTGCCGAACCTTCAAGGAACTCAAACCTGTTGCCCCGAAGCGTCTCCTTCACGCGATCGAGAAAAAATCGCTCGAAGGTGCCGATAGGAGTTTCATCCAGTAGGATCGGTTCCTCCTCACCGTGGTGGACAACATGAAAAATGAAGTTATCGATCCGGAGCACGGCAATTTCTTCAGCCGTCAAATCCATTGAGGTCCTCCCCGATCAGCTTCGCCGCCGGCCGAAGATAAACCAAATGTTCCGTCTTTGTTCTATCGATTTCGACCGCGGCGCGCAAGCTTAAACTGTTCCCAAGGGCTGCAAGACTATTTGCCTGCACGGAAAGGGCGAATCCACAGCCAAATACAGACTCGGCCGTCCGATCCCCGATAGTTACGGCCTGCGGCGGCCATTGAGGCCAAACGGTACCCTCCTCGCGTCGGGTTCTTGATTATGTCCCCGGGACAGCTGCCGCTGCCGCCCGGCTCTCTTCATGGTCGATGCCCCGCCGCGGCGCGTCGTCAAGACCCGCGTCGCTTCCCCGCCTTCGGTTGTCGCTCGCGTGGGCTTTCCGTCTTGACCCCGCGCCTAGCGGCGGGGCGCTGGAATGTCGAGCCGGGGCGGCAGCGCCGGCTGGTCGAGCTTTAACAGCCAACTCACCAATCCACTATGGACAACACACCAAGTTTCGCCGAGCGCATCAAGGCACTCAAAGCCGCGGCCGAGACCGTTATGCTCGAAGCAGAGCGCATGGAAGCTGCCGCGCGAAAGTTCGACAACCGCCGAGACAAAAAGGCGAGCCGCTAGTGCCCGCCTCGTGCCTCACTTACCAACATCATTACCATTGTACCGTGTCCACACCTTACGACACCGACGAGAGATGCTCGCCAAAGACGAGAAGAGCTTACAAATCCGCGCGCTTAACGATGCGTTCCGGACGCAGCACTGGCTCGCAGGCTCCGACATCGCGGACAACACGCTCGTCATCACTAGAGGGGCTTCCGCCCACGGCAACGATTTCATCGACCGCGCCGTAGATGCAGTCAGCGAGTACTCAGCCTTCACCGAGGAGAATGACCCTTACGGCGAGCATGATTTCGGCTCATTCGAGATCGACGGCGTCTCGCTGTTCTGGAAAATCGACTACTACGACCGTCTGCTCGAATGGGGCTCGCCTGACCCCGCAGACCCCGCAGTGACCCGGCGCGTCCTTACCATCCTGCTCGCCGACGAATATTGGCGTATGTCCGACCACATCTCCGAGTGCGGCCACTGCGGCTCCAGCCGAATTCTGCGTGACCGAAACGATCGACTGGCGCGGCGAAGTCGATACGCGGGGCTCTCGCTGCACGATGCGCGGCAAAGCAGTCGAGAGCATTCGCTGCGCCGACTGCGGCAGCACCCTATCCGACCGAAGAAATTTGCGTGGATTGAATTCAATTGATTCGGGAGCGTAAGCTCGGCAAATCCAATACAAAGCTCGACCAGCCACCTCCACGCACCACGTCGCTGCCCGTGGTGCGTGAAGGCCGTCAGCCCACCATCCCCCTCCATCCGCCCAGGTTAATTCGACTGAGCTTGACTTTTTTCCTATCTCGCGTATACTATTTCAAGCTTTCCGCTTACCGTATGTAGGAACTCGCGCTTGCCACGGAGCCACCGATTTGTCGGTAGCTCGCAGCGAGCGGGAGTAAACAATGCTGGAACGAACCTCCAACGGGAGCGACGTGCCTTGCCAAAAAGTTGAGGCTTTTGCCGAGCACCTCGCCAGCGTAATGTTTGACCAAGCTTTACGCGTTCTGCCCTTGACTGACCTTGATCGTGATAAGCGCATCCCACTCATAATGAAGTTTGGGGCTCGCGTCGCATGTTTGGCGCTCGACAAGTTCAATGAAAGATTTGACTGCTAGAGCGACGCCCCCGATTGTATTCGGGGGCTTTTCTTGTGTGCCGAGCATGATCGACAGCTTGAAGGTGGAAGTCCTCTATCCAGCCTGATGCTGGCGGAGGATTAGCGCCGCCTCACGTGACGCCCAGCAAATCATCGGGCAGTTCCCAAAGGCCTTCAAGATCACCGCGTCCTCGAACTCGCCGACATTGGGATCTCCGCGCCGAAGGCTACCGCCCCGGCGATGGCCTCATTGCGGGCCATCGCTTCCGCACGCCGGATCGCGGCGCCCTCATGCGGACATTCGATCGCTTCACCGGGCGCCAAGCCGCCCTCTACATGCACGAATGGCAACGCCACGTAGTAGTTGTTACCAGCGGCGTGAATTTCATCCAAAACCAGCGGTTTGAAATTGCCCCAATGTGCAGCGTTTAGGCGTCGATCCCAGCGGCCAATTTTGGCGGAACGCCATGCCCCGTAAAGGCTGGCCGTTGGCCCCCGCCTTCGGCGGCTGCGGCCTTGACGGGGCATCGCGTTCCGCTGAGGTTTGCCACCAAGAGATCGATGGCGAGGTGTGGCCGCGCTGCAATTTCAAACCGCTGGTTTTCAGCCAATTTCAGACGGTGTTGACAGTAGTAGATCATCACCGGCCTCCGACAGTGGATGCCTGTCCGCCGATTTAGAACGAACCAAGAACTGATGTCAACCGACCGAAGCGCCGCCCTTGAATCCCGGCTCATATCCTGGCAGCCTTCAGCCTCAGCGGTCACTTACGAGGAGCTTCACATGAACACTCGCCTCTGCGCAGCCATTGGTGCCATAGCCCTTGTGTTTGCGATCGGTTCCGCATCAGCATTCGCGTGCGGCGCCGGTCATCAATCGGCTCATAAATCGTCTCTGACAAAGGTCAGCTACGCCAGCGTTAAGCCGACGGCGACCAGGTAATCGAGGCAGATAATTGCGCGGACACGGCTCGTAGATATTCGAGCCGTGTTTTTTATTAGCCGCGCGGCCGCGGGGCCGCCACGTGCGCATCACCGTAGCTCTCCCCGCTTCCGGTACAGCAGCCGTCCCGCGTATTTGTTGATCGGCCGCGCCTGGTCAGTCAGCGGCGAATACGCCCTGCACGTACATCCCGGATGCTGGCACTGCCCACGCTTTCTGCCCTGCTGAAATTTCTGAAAGCAAAAGGGACAGGCGGGATTCCGGTTTCCGCATCGCGAGCACACCGGCGAAACCCAGTTGTGCTCACGCCCGCCATGCTCGCACTTGCGGCAGATCGGCATACATCAAGACTGTACCAAAATCCCCAGTCCCCCGCGACCGCCGCCACCACTCCGCTCCCCCACGCGAACCCGAACGAACCAGCACACGACCGCAACCCGCGGCCCATCACCGCGCCGCGTAACGACACCCCACGACCAACAGCCTCTCCGCCGCTCAACCCCGCGCCCCGCCGGCCTCTCCCCTGTTGAAATCCGTGCGCCGCCCCGCGTCCAATTCGGCATGCGCCGCAATAGCAATTTCCGTGCGCACTCCCGCTCCAGCATTTTTCGATTTTCGTGAGCCGTGATACGGTGACGTTCCTTGTCCGGCGTATGTCTCCATTCCCCCGCATCGCCCGCGTCCCGCTCACCGTCAAAGCAGCCGGAAGCCTGTCCCCACTGCGGCAGCCACGTCCTCACGCGCCGCGGCACGCGCACGAAAAAGCTTGAGATCGTTCAGCTCTGGCGCTGCTCCTCATGCAAGCGCGTGTTCACGCCCGGCCCCGCGGCCCTGCGCAATAAGACCTATCCCCTGCGCATGATCCTCTCGGCACTCACCGACTACGACACCGGGCATACGCTCCAAGAGACCGCCGCGCGCCTCAAGAAGAAAACAAACCGCAGCGTCTCGCCCTCGACGATCGCGACGTGGCTGGAGCAGTACAAGCGGCACTGCAGCTATCGGCGCTTCCGCGCCGAAGGCCTCACGCGCTTCCCCGCCAATCAAACCATCCGCTCGATCAAGTTGTATCACCGCCAAGTGTACGCCTATGCGTACCACCGCGCGAAGCTCGGCTTGCTCAGAGACGGCACGCTCGACGATAAGCGCACCGCGAGCGCCGCCTCGACCGCGCGCTTCGCAGCCGCTCGCCGAATTCCTCGAAAGCGTCCCCACGGTCTGCCCGCACGAGCTTTTTACGCGAGAAGAGGATGTCAAAGCGCGCGCGTCCCAAGCACGACCGGAATTCGCGGATGCCTCGCACGCCATCGTCACTCGCAAGGAAAACGCGGCGACCGAAACGGCCGCGCTCATCATTCCGGCAGTCGGCAACAACAAGCTGCGCCACGAAACCCTCCAGCGCTTCATGCTCGCAAACGACAGCGTCACACTTGCCGTCGAGATCCCGATCTGGCTCACGGAAACCGACATCACGGCGATCGAGCGAGAATACGAGATCGAACTTGCGCCAAAGACCACGGCGCCCCGCGTGCTCACCGGCCACCTCGATTTTCTCCAGGTCAGAAACGGCGCCGTTCACATCCTGGACTACAAGCCCGATGCCCGGACCAACAAGCCGATTGCGCAGCTGACGATCTACGCGCTCGCGGTCTCCCGCCTCACCGGCATCAGGTTGTTCGACATCAAATGCGCGTGGTTCAACGAGCACGAATACTGCGAATTCTTTCCCCGCAAGCTCCTGTCACGCGACCGGAATCAGCGTAACGATCCTCTACATTGATGGGACTCATCCTTTGACACGCTCCGCCCAACCGATCGCGTTCAGCCCCGGAGAGCAAACTTACTCACCCCTTATGCCTTTAGCTGCTGATAGTGAGCTAAATCATTGGTGCCGCAAGAGAGATTCGAACCACCGACCCCATCGTTAGAATGATTTGGGTATCTTTTTGCGACGAGAACGAACATTCGGGGCGTTCCGATACAGACGAGTTGGAAGCCGCCCTCCGTCAAGGCTCCATAGTGCCTTTCTGATCGGGGGCACGCCCCAATTCTCAGCTTAATTCTTAATGAAAAATCGGGGCGAAAACCCAAAGCCGTCGGGCGCCTGTGCGGTGCCAAATCGGTGCCAAAGCATAAGCCTTCAATTGCTTAACTATTTGAAAACATTGGTACAGCTGGGGGGAGTTGAACCACCGACCTCCTGATCCACAGTCAGGCGCTCTAACCAACTGAGCTACAGCTGCACGAAAGCGGGGCGAACCTAGGAGCAAGCCCGGTTTTTGGCAAGAGCGAGTTCGCCGCCGCGCCGACAGGTCCCAAGTCGTCGCCGCGGCTCGAAAAACAAGGGCGGACCTGGGCGTCTGGGAACTGCGGGCCAGGGACGCAAGCGAACGAGAAAAAAGCCCGGATGCGGGTCCGGGCTTCGATCAGATCACGCCCGCTGCACGGGGGCGCGCGGCGCTTCCTGCTTCAGGCCGCCTTCTTGGCGAGGCTGGAGAGGCCCTCCTTGATCGGCTCGGCGGTGGTGGTCGCGACCTTCTGGGCCAGCGCGGAGAGCTCGCGGGCCTGCTCGGTGATCGACTCGATCTGCTTGCGGGTATGGGCCGTCGAGATCTCCACCATCTGGGCCATGGTCCGGGCGCCGAACAATTCGGTGGCGAAATCGAACGCCGCATTGCTGTTCGCGCGCGCGGCCTCGATCACCTTGAGCCCGTAATCCGCCGCGCCCTTGGAGGCGTTGGCGTAGGTGTGCTCAAGGATGCCGGTCGCCTCTTCGGCGGCGGTCTTCATCTTGGCATAGGTGTCCTTGGCCTGGACGATGCTCTTCTCGGCCATTTCGCGGAAAGCGGTGGTGGCCTCGGTCGCGGATTTCTCGAACTTGGGAACATCCATGACGAAGGGAAACTCAGGCTTGAAGCCCGGTACCGGGGTGGTTTCTTGCACGGGACGACCTCATTGGCGGACAGCTACCGGCGCCGGAGGGCTCCGCCATAGGCGATACCGGCGCGCAATCGACGCATTGCTCAGGGGACCGGCTGGGCCGACCCGCAAGCTCTGCCGCATATATAGTGCGTAAATAATGCAGTGCAATAAAAATTTTGCACTGCAGCAATTTTGGCAATTATCCGCCCTGCCCCGTCGCGGCGAACCCCGACGAGACGGCAGCCGCTCACCCAATGGCCCCCTGTCAGGACTTCGGCGGCGCGGATTTCATGGCGATCTTGGAAGCGGCTGCGCCGAGTTCCTTCGCCTGTTCCGCGAGTTCCTTCATCTGCGCCTGAACGAATTCGGTCTGCAGCGCAATCACCTGCTGGATGTCCTTGGCGTGCACCAGACGGTCGGCAAAAGCGAAGGTATTGACGACGTTGCGCTCGGCATAGCTCATCGCCTTTTCGCTGACATCCTTGGCGCCGGTCTGCACCACCTTCGCCTGGCCCTCGAAGTGGGAAATCGCCTGCTGGGCCGCGGTCATGAACGAGTTGAACGCCACTCGGGCCTGCTCCATGCTCTTTTCCGTCATGGCGCGCAGTTCGGCAGGGACTTCGAAATGGGGGATTCCGTCCTTGGGGCTCATCGGGACACCTTTTGCGGGACCTTTTTGAAGGTCAGACATAGCTGGGTTTTGCAACGGCATTGCGTCACGGCCGACTGCAAAATGCTACCGCGGTTTTGTTTTGGCTAGCAAATGTTTCCACACGCGCGATCCCGCGCCTCGTTCCAGCGCGCAAAATCCCGGTGGATAGCGGCCGATCTTTGCGGGGTTAAGGTTAGCTGGAGGTGACCGGCCCCGCTCACCCCGCTAGCGTGGACGCGGCGGTTCGGCCGCATTATTAAGAATTGCAGCTAATTGCGCCATTCCGCTCGGCGCGCCCGACGGTTGCGTGAATTCTCATGGACGAGACCGTATTCGCTTCCGTCTATCTCGCCGATGCCCGGCTTGCCGCGCATGCGACGAGCGCCACCGCCGTGTGGCTGTGGAGCGCCGACGGCGCCCGCATCCTGTGGGCCAATCCGGCGGGCTGCGCGGCGCTGGGCGCAAAGGCCCCGCCGGCGCTGCTGGAACGTCGTTTCGCCATCGGTGATCCCGCGCGCGCCCATATCGAGCGGCTCGCCGAAACCCTGCCGGCCGGCGGGGACGCGCGGCTGTTTCGCTTGCGCGGCTTCGCCGGCGCGGCCTGGAGCTCGCTGACCTGCTCGTGCGCGCGCTTCGAACTCGGCCGCACGCCGGCCATCCTGGTGGTCGCGACCGAACCGGTCGGCGCGGACGTGCCGCTGGCGGAGCGGGTGCGCCGGCTCGGCTTTCCCGAACAGGCCGCGGTCGCCGCCTACGCGCAAGACGGCGCGGTCCTGTTCGCCACCGCCGCGGCTGAGCACCGCCTCGCCGGTGCGCGGGGGCTCGATGCCATCGGCGCGGCGGCGCTCGCGGTCGCGGCGCTGGCGACGGGCGGCGCCCAGGGCGATAGCAGGATCGGTCCGGTCGTCCTGCAACGGATCGGCCGCGGCACCGATACGGTGCTGCTGGCGGGGTTTCCCGACCGGGTGGCGGCGGCGCCCCAACCAGCAGAGCCGGCCGCGCCGGAACCGAAGAGCAATCCGGCGCTGCGCCGTCATCCCCTGCGTTTCGTCTGGCGGATGGACGCCACCGGCCGGTTCTCCCTCGAGCTCGGAAGAATTCGCCGGCCTCACCGGCGCCAGGACGCAGGCCATATCGGGACGGCCGTGGCTCGAAATCAATGCGGAGCTCGGCCTCGATCCGCACGGGCGCGTCGCCCAGGCCATCGCGTCGCGCGAGACCTGGAGCAACATCGCGATCTCTTGGCCGATCGACGGCGGCAGCGAACGGCTGGAGGTGGAACTGGCGGGCCTGCCCGCGTTCGACCGCAACCGCAATTTCCTGGGCTATCGGGGGTTCGGCGTCTGCCGCGACATCGCGCATATCGAACGCCTGGCGACGATACGGCAACTCTCGGCCTTCACGCCGGTGGCGGGCCAAGCCTCCGCGCCGGCCGCACGATCCCACGAGCCCGCGCCGCAAGCCGCTCCCTTTCCCTCCTCTGGAGCCATGTCTTCCCCTGAAACCATGCCTTCCCCCGAAACCATGTCTTACCCCGGAGCCATGTCTTCCCCTGGAGCCATGTCTTCGCCTGGAGCCATGTCTTCGCCTGAAGCCATGTCTTCGCCTGAAGCCATGTCTTCGCCTGAAGCCATGTCTTCGCCTGAAGCCATGTCTTCCCCTGAACCCGTGTCTTCCCTCGAAATTGCGGCCGCGGCGCCGGCTTCGATTGCACCCAATGTGGTGCGGTTTCCCGGAGCGGGGGCATTCGCGGATTTGCGGGCCGCGGAGCCGGACTCGTCCGCATTCGGCAGCGGGGAGCACAGCGCGTTCCACGAACTCGCGCGCCAATTGAGCGTCCGCCTGCAAACCGGCGACACCGTGCCGGGGGAATTGCGCCCCCCGCTGCCGGCGGACCTCTCGGTCACGGCTCCCTCCGGGCGGTTGTCGCCGGCGGCGCATATCCCCGTGCGGGCCGCGGCGTTGACGCGCGATGATGCCGAGCCGGTCCTGGCCCCAGATGACCACCCGCTGCTCAACCGGCTGCCGGTCGGCATTCTCGTCTACCGCTACGAGGAGATCCTGTTCGCCAACCGCGCATTCCTGGCATGGACCGGCTACCCCGATCCCCAGGCACTGAGGATGGCCGGCGGATTGGATGCGCTGTTCCTGGATGCCGGCGTCGGCGGGCTCGCGGAGTCCGGCGAAGGCGGCAAGCGTCTCGCCATCGCTACCCGCGGCGGCGACAGGGTGCCGGTCGAAGGCCGGCTGTTCGCGATCCACTGGGACGGCGAATCCGCTTTCGCGGTCCTGCTGTTCAAGACCGCCGCCCATGAGCAGGTCCGGGCGGCCGAGGCGGAGCTGGGGCAGGCGCTGGCGCTGGCCCGCGAGATGGAAATGCTGCTCGACCTGGTCGGGGATGCGATCCTGGTGGTCGACCGCGCCGGCATCATCGTGTCCGGCCATGGCGGCGGAACGGCGTTCTTCGGCCGCGGCGGGCGCGTGCTGGCCGGGACCGCCTTCGAGAGCCTGTTCGCGCCGGACGCCCGCGACGCCGCGGCAGCGCAACTCGCCGGCGTCGTCCGCGACGGCGGCACCGTGAGCGTCGAACTGACGGCGCTGGCCGGCAATGGCGAGCTGCGGCCGATGCTGGTGACCATCGCGCCGATCGATCGAGGGCCCGAGCGGCTGAGCGTCGTGCTGCGCGACATCTCGGTATTGAAGCGGGCCGAGCGCGCCGATGCCCCGGCGCCGGTGCCGACGAAAGCCGCCGCGCTCGACACCGCCAAAGCGCTGGCGAGGCTGTGCCACGACGCCCGCGGCCCGATCAATTCGATCCTCGGATTCTGCGACATCATGCTCGCCGAGCGCTTCGGCCCGGTCGGCTCGGAGCGCTACCGCGAATACGTCCGCGACATCGGCGCTTCCGGCGCAGAGGTGATGTCGCTTCTCGCCGATGCCGCCGCGCTCGCCGGCATCATCGCCGGTACTTCGCGCCTGTCGCTCGTGCGCGTCAGCCTGAACGAGGTCGTGAATGCCTGCGTGACCGGCGAGCAGGGGGCGGCCAGCGAGGCGCGCGTCGTGATCCGCACCGCCTTGTCGCCGGGCCTGCGGCCGGTCCTCGCCGATGCCGAGGCGCTGCGATCGATGATCGTCAATCTGCTCCTGCATGCGGTCCGGACCACGAGGCCGGGCGGACAGGTGATCGTATCGACCGGGCGGTCGGCCGGCGGGGAGGTCGTGCTGCGGATCCGCGACAGCGGCGAAGGCCTGAACGAGAAGGCGATCGAGGCCGCGCTGCAGGCGAGCCCGCAGCCCCACTCCGACCGTTGGGACGCGGGCACTTGGGACGCCGGCGGCCATACCTCGGGCCTGGCGCTCGCCAAGGCGCTCGCCGAGGCCAACCATGCGCGGTTCGCGATCACCACCAAGCCGCACCAGGGCTCGCTGTTCGAGGTGACCTTCACCGCCAGACCGGACGCCGCGGCCCCGGCGCCGGACCCGAGCGCCGTCCGCGAGGCCGCCGGCATGAAGCCGGTGGACGCCAATCGATAATATTAGCAACCTCGCGGAAATCGGTTAAGCTTGCGCCTGTGCGCCCGGGTCCGGGCGCGCAGGTGCGGAGGTGAGCATGAGGATCCTGACCCGCCGGGCATTCGTCGTCGCAACCGCCATCGCCGCTGCCGTCCCCGTGGTTTCGGTGACCGCGGCGCGGGCCGCCGAGGAGGTCGATCTCCTCCTGGTGATGTCCTCCGACGTATCGCGCAGCATCGACGCCCCGAAATTCAAGCTGCAGCGCGACGGCTACGCCGCGGCCATCGTGAATCCGCGCGTCATAGAGGCGATCCGCTCCGGCGCGCTCGGAAAGATCGCGGTGTCCTTCGTGGAGTGGTCGGGGGTCGGCGCGCAAAAGGTCGTCATCGACTGGACCGTCATTCGCGACGAGGCGTCGGCGAAGGATTTCTCCGCCCAGGTCATCGAGGCGCCGCGGGCGTTCGCCGATCGCACCTCGATCAGCGGCGGCATCGATTTCGCGATGGCCCAACTCGCCCGTTCGCCATACCAGGCCAACCGCCATACCATCGACGTTTCCGGCGACGGCACCAACAATGCCGGCCGCGACGTCACCGACGCCCGCGACGAAGCGCTGGCGCAGGGGGTCACCATCAACGGCCTCGTCATTCTCAGCGAGCGGCCGATGTCGTGGAACGCCGATCATACCAATCCGCCGGGCGGCCTCGACAATTACTACCGCAACAACGTGAGTGGCGGCCCCGGCTCCTTCGTCATGGTCGCCGAGAACTTCGAATCGTTCGGCCAGGCGATCCTCAACAAGCTCATCGCCGAGATCGCGGCCAATGCGTTTCCCGAGCAAGCCGAATTGGGCCCAGCCGGGCGTTGAAATCTTCAAACCAGAGTGAAAAAAGTCAATTCAACGAGAAACAGCGGAGGAATATCGACATGGGTACGAACAAAGGCATCGGTAGGAAGAAGCGGGCGCTGTATTCGGGCGTGGCGGCGATCGCCCTCGCGGCGTTCGTGGTCGCGGCACCGGCACGGGTCCAGGCCCAGCAGAATGCCGCGGTCAGCATCGGCGCGACCGACCTCGGCGGCGTGGTCACCGGGCCGAAGGGTCCCGAGGCCGGCGTCTGGGTGATCGCTGAAACCGCCGATCTCCCCACCAAGATGGTCAAGATCGTGGTGACCGACGACCAGGGACGCTACGTGCTGCCCGATCTCCCGAAAGCGAATTATACGGTGTGGGTGCGCGGTTACGGCCTGGTCGATTCGCCCAAGGTCACCACCGTGCCCGGCAACATCGTCAACCTGACCGCGGTGCCCGCGCCCAGCGAAGCGGCCGCGTCGGAATATTATCCGCCGATCTACTGGCTTTCGATGGCCAAGATGCCGGCCAAAAGCGAGTTTCCCGGCACCGGAAATGACGGCAACGGAATCAACCCGAACATCAAGTCCCTGACCCAGTTCCTGGGAACGTTCAAGACCGACGGCTGCTTCCACTGTCACGCCATCGGCACCAAGGCGACCCGCACCCTCTCGCCCGCACTCGGCGACTTCAAGAACAGCGAGGATGCCTGGTTGCGGCGGATCCAATCCGGGCAGGCCAGCAAGGACATGGTCGAGACCATCGAGCGTTTCGGCACCTTCCGTGGCGCCAAGATGCTCGCCGACTGGACTGATCGGGTCGCCGCCGGAGAGCTGCCGGCGACCAAGCCGCCGCGCCCGCAGGGCCTGGAGCGCAATGTCGTCATTACGTTGTGGGACTGGTCGGGTCCCAAGACCTATCTCCACGACGAAGTCGCCACCGACAAGCGCAATCCGACCATCAACGCCTACGGGTCGCTTTATGGGGCGACCGAGAACAGCACGGATTTCGTCCCCATCTTCGATCCGGTCAAGAGCACCGCCACGACGGTAAAGCTCCCGGTCCGCGATCCGAAGACCCCGTCGGCGATCAACAACGTGATGATGGCGCCTTCGGTCTGGTGGGGCGAGGAAAAGCTTTGGAACGCCCAGAGCATCCCTCACAGCCTGATGTTGGACGAGAAGGCGCGGGTCTGGTTCGCGGCCAGAATCCGTCCGGCGGCCAATCCCCCTGTCTGCAAGGCCGGATCGGACCATCCTTCGGCGAAGGTATTCCCGATCAATGCATCGAACCGCCACGTCATCATGCTCGACCCGGCGACCCAGAAATTCACCTTGGTGAGCACCTGCTTCCCGACCCACCACGTGCAGTTCGGCTTCGACGCCAACCGCACGCTGTGGGCGAGCTCGGGCGGCATCGGCGCCGCGGTGCTCGGCTGGGTCAATACGAAAATGCTCGAGGAAACCGGCGACGAGATGAAGTCGCAGGGCTGGACCCCGTTCGTTCTCGACACCAACGGCAACGGCAAGCGCGATGAAGGCTGGGTGGAGCCCAACCAGCCGGTCGATCCCACCAAGGACAAGCGCATCCGTGTGGGCTTCTATTCGATCGCACCGAGCCCGAAGGACGGCACGATCTGGGGCACCGTGACCGGATATCCCGGGTCGGTGGTGCGGGTCGATCCCGGCCCGGACCCGTCCGAAACCGCGCTGGCGGAAATCTACGAGGTGCCGCTGCCGGGCTACTCGCCGCGCGGCGGGGACATCGATAGCAAGGGCGTCATGTGGTCGGCGCTCGCGAGCGGACATCTCGGGTCCTTCGACCGCAGCAAATGCAAAGGTCCGCTCAACGGCCCGACCGCGACCGGCAAGCAGTGCCCCGAGGGTTGGACGCTCTATCCGCTGCCGGGACCCCAGCTCGGCGGCGTCAGCGACAACGGCAGTGGGGAAACGCCGTACTACGCCTGGGTCGACCAGCACGACACCCTCGGCCTCGGCAAGGACGTGCCCATCGCCACCGGCAACCAGAATAACTCGCTGATCGCCCTCGTGGACGGCAAGCTGATCAATATGGTCGTGCCCTATCCGATGGGCTTCTGGGCCAAGGGCCTCGACGGCCGCATCGACGATCCCAATGCCGGCTGGAAAGGCCGCGGCGTCTGGACCAACACCGGCAACCGCACGCCCTTCCACATCGAAGGCGGCAAAGTGAACTCGCCGAAGGTCGTGCACTTCCAGATGCGCCCCGATCCGCTGGCGCGGTGAGCGGAGCGAGACAGGCGAAGCGCGTGCTTCGATGAGGTTGCACCGGACCGCTTCACTTTTCCCCGCAAGGGCGAGGTGAAGCGGCGGCGCGCGTGGGTCGGGGTACGCCGGGCTCGCAGCATGCGCTGTCGGCTTGCCAGCAGGGCCGCGTTGCGTGACCATGCGGTGGGAGGCCCGCCCCGAACAGACCTCAGGTGACGCCCCCGGAGGACAACATGGACTACATCAAAGTGATGATTGCGGCGATCGCGTTGTCGGTTGCCGCCGCCGGTCCGAGCGCGATCAGCGCCGCCGAAAAGCCGCTCAATCCCAAGGCCATCTCCATCAAGCTGCCGGATCAAATTCCTTGGAAGCGCAACGCTGCGGGCACTGCCGAGACCGCTGTTTTGTACGGCGATCCGAGCAAGCCCGGCCTCTATGTGGTGATGAACAAGTGGTTGCCCGGAAACATGAGCCGGCCGCATTGGCATCCCAATGATCGGGCCATTACGGTGCTCAAGGGCACTTGGTGGGTCGGCACCGGCGAACCATTCGATCCGGATACCACGACGCCGCTTCCCGCCGGCAGCTACGTGACGCACTACGCGAAGGAAATCCATTACGACGGTGCCAAGGAGGGCGAAGCCTGGTTGCTGATCGTCGGGCGAAGGGCCGGACACCAACACGCCGGCATCGACGCCTCCGCCCGCGCATTAGGCGATTGCCCAGGATTGGAGCGCGCTCCCCGCAGTTTGACTTATGATGCGCGGATACGTCCGCGCATCCCCCTTGCGGGGGGACAGCGTGAGCGTTGCCGTCATGCTGGCACGGAGGATGCACGTTCTATGGTCGCGGCGCCGGTATCGCCGCCAATGCAGCCGTTGCAGCGGCTGCGGTTCTCGACGAGGGTCGAACAACAGGGAGAGGCGGTTTCATGAAGAAGGTCTACCCCGATGCGCGGGCGGCGCTCGCCGACGTCCTGAAGGACGGCATGCTGATCATGTCCGGCGGCTTCGGGCTGTGCGGCATTCCCGAGGCGCTGATCCTCGCGATCCGCGATTCCGGGGTCAAGAATCTCACTGTGGTGTCCAACAATGCCGGCATCGACGGCATCGGCCTTGGCGTCCTGCTCGACACCCATCAGATCAGTAAGATGATCTCGTCCTATGTCGGCGAGAACAAGACGTTCGCCAAGCAATACCTGGCCGGCGAGCTTCAGATCGAATTCAATCCGCAGGGCACGCTCGCCGAACGCATTCGCGCCGGCGGCGCCGGCATTCCCGCCTTCTTCACCCGCACCGGCGCCGGCACCGATATCGCCCGCGGCAAGGAAGAGCGCATATTCGACGGCGACACTTACGTCATGGAAACCGGCCTGGTCGCCGACCTCGCGATCGTTCACGCCTGGAAGGGCGACACCGAAGGCAACCTCGTCTATCGCAAGACTGCGCGTAACTTCAATCCGATGATGGCGACGGCGGCCAAGATCACCGTGGCCGAGGTCGAGCACCTCGTCGAGCCCGGCCAGCTCGATCCCGATCACATCATCACGCCCGGCATTTTCGTGCAGCGCATCGTCCATGTGCCGAACGCGATCAAGCACATCGAAGCGCGCACCACGCGCAAGCGCGCCTGAAAGGAGCCCGAACGATGCCCTGGACCAGAGAGCAGATGGCCGAACGCGCCGCGAAGGAATTGCGCGACGGCTTCTACGTCAATCTCGGCATCGGAATTCCGACCCTGGTGGCGAACTACATTCCCGACGGGATGAACGTGCAGCTGCAGAGCGAGAACGGCATGCTCGGCACCGGCCCCTTCCCCTATGAGGGCGAGGAGGATGCCGATCTCATCAATGCCGGCAAGCAGACCGTGACGGAATTGCCGACCACGAGCTATTTCTCCAGCGCCGACAGCTTCGCCATGGTCCGCGGCGGCCACATCGACCTGTCGGTGCTGGGCGCCATGCAGGTCGCCCAGAACGGCGATCTCGCCAACTGGATGATCCCCGGCAAGATGGTGAAGGGCATGGGGGGCGCCATGGACCTCGTCGCCGGCGTGAAGAAGGTCGTGGTGGTGATGGAGCACACCGCCAAGGATGAATTCAAGCTGCTGCAGCAAGTGCAAGCTGCCGCTGACCGGAGCCGGCGTGGTCGACATGGTGATCACCGACCTCGGCGTGTTCACCATCGACAAGAAGGGTCACGCACGGAATGACCCTGATCGAGATCGCGCCCGGCGTGACCAAGGAGGAAATCCGCGCCAAGACCGAGGCGGATTACGCCGTCTCGCCGAAGCTCGAGGCTGCCGATCCGCGGCGCAACTCCGGGCTGCGGACTGACGCGGCCCCGCCCGACTGCGCGACGGCTACCGATGCGAGGTTGCGCACGCGGGGACCGCCTGACCGGACCGCAAACTTGGGCGGGAATGGTCGCGGACCGGCCACGAAAGCGTCACAGAGCTAAACCAAGTTGCCGGCCGTCGGGGGTCGCCGGAATAGTCCAAAAGCTCGATCGAACAGGACGAAAGCCGGTCGGACTGCCATCGTCCGTGCCGTCAGTAGAACCCACAACCCGCTTAGACCAGCACCTGGCCATGGGGCATTCCGACCAAAACTCGGGCGTTTGCCTTTGCGATCTGCGCTCTGGCGGCGAAGATCGGATCCATCGGCTTGAAGCGGTTCGTTCCCCTCATTGTCGATCGCCGTCGTGGCGGGCGCCGCCGCGATTGCCGCGGCGAGGCACGTCATTCCCGTCGACACCGTCAGCGAGGCGGTCAAGACCGAGATCAGGGCAGTCACCGGCCTCGATCCAGTGCTTCGCGGCGCAGTCTCGATGTCGGTATTCCCGGCGCGGACGGTCACGTTTTCCGACGTCGTGCTCGGAGAGTCCGCCGCCGGCGAACCTGCCGTCGCCGTCGAGCAATTGATCGCCAATCTGCGTTTGATGCCGTTGCTGGCCGGGCGCATCGAGATCTCCGATATCACGCTGATCAAGCCGCGCATCGCCGTGGAGGTCGGGCCCGACGGGCACACCAACTGGTCGCCGCTGGTCGATACGCTGGCGCGCGCCCTGCAGCCGGATGCCGGCCATGCCGAACGGGTGCTTTCGTTTTCGGAAATCCGCATCAGATGACGGCGTGATCGCCATCCGCGATCCCGCCGCGGGCTGACCGAAACGCTGGAGGGTGTCGAGCTTTCGCTCGCCTGGCCCTCGATCGCCAAGAGCTTCGCCGCCACCGGCCATTTCGTCTGGCACGATGAAACCGTCGAAGCGAGCCTGGGCATGGCGGATTTTCCGAAGGCGCTCGCCGGCCTCACTTCGGGTCTCAAGTTTCGCTTCAACGCCGGTCCGCTCAAGGCGGCGTTCGACGGCGCCATGAGCTACGAGCCGAACCTCAAGGTCGACGGCACGCTGGCCGCCGACGCCATGTCGCTGCGCGACGCGCTGCGCTGGACCGGCGACACCGACCTGCCGGAGGGAGGGCTGGGGCGTTTCGCGCTCAAGGCCCACGGCCGCGGTCAATGACGGCACGATCGCGCTGTCCAACGTGAATGCCGAATTCGACGACAATGTCGCCGAGGGCGTGATCACCTATACGACCAACGGACGCCGGCTCCTGCAGGGCACGCTCGCGGTCGAGAAGCTCGATCTCACCCCCTATGTTTCGACGATCCGGCTGGTCGCGGAAAATACCAGGGATTGGGACCGCAACCCCATCGCGCTCGACTGGTTCAGCGGGTGGGACGCCGATCTGCGCCTGTCCGCGGCCGGCGTGCGCTTCGCCAATGCCCAGCTCGGCCGTACCGCGATCGCCGCGACCATGCGGGCCGGGCGGCTGGTGGTCACGGTGGGCGAATCGCAGTCCTTCAGCGGCCTGATCACGGGGAACATCGCGCTCGCCAAGACCGAGACCGGCGCCGATTTCAAGACGCAGATGCAATTCACCGATATCGATCTCGAAAAGGTCATGACCGAGCTGTTCAGGATTCGCCGGGTGGAGGGCATCGGCAATATCGCCATGGAGATGGAGAGCACCGGCGCCAACGTCCAGGAACTGGCCCGCAACCTCAACGGCAGCGCGCAGATTTCCGCCAAGGACGGGGCGCTGACCGGAATGAATGTCGAGCAGTTGCTGCGCCGGCTGTCGCACGCGCCCGCTGTCCGGCAGCGGCGACTTCCGCAACGGCCGCACGCCGTTCGACCGGCTCAACATCGCGCTGCAGATCGTCCAGGGAACGGCGACCATCGACGACGTTCACCTGGAAGGCCCGAACGTCAGGCTGGGGCTCGACTGGCACCACCTCGATACCGGAGCGCGAGTTCGATCTC
This sequence comes from uncultured Alphaproteobacteria bacterium, assembly GCA_963800215.1. Taxonomy (GTDB): domain Bacteria; phylum Pseudomonadota; class Alphaproteobacteria; order Rhizobiales; family Xanthobacteraceae; genus JAJPKK01. Next base: position 51,603 of record CAWCZY010000001.1, read on the forward strand.
AGCCGGGCACCGCCAGCCTGACCAACCGCGGCCGCCGACGCCGGCAATCCGTTCGAACTTCCCTTCGTCGTGCAGGGTCCCTGGGACGATCCGGTGATGCTGCCGGACGCGCAAACCCTGATCAACCGTTCCGGCGCCGGGGCAGCCGCTGCTCGATGCGGTGCGCGACCGCAAGACCCGCGACGCCGTCGAATCGCCGATCCGGCGCCTGACCGGTCCGGGCCTGCCCAATCCGCGCTGATCCCGGTCCGTCTGACTTTCAGGCGCCGCGGGGCCGCGTCTCACCGCTCTTGCCGATCAGGGATGCCGCCACCACCGCGACCGCGACCACCGCGATCAGGATCGTGCAGATCGCATTGATCTCCGGCTTCACGCCGAGCCGCACCTCGGAATAGATGCGGATCGGCAGCGTCGTCGCGCCGGGTCCGGTGGTGAAGCTCGCGATCACGAGATCGTCGAGGGAGAGCGAGAACGCCAGCAGGAATCCGGCGATCACCCCGGGCATGATCAACGGCAGGGTGATGGCGAGGAAGGTGCGGCCGGGCGGGCAGCCGAGGTCCATCGCCGCTTCCTCGAGGCTGCGGTCGAAGCCGGCGAGCCGCGACTGCACGATCACGGTGACGAAGCACATGGTCAGCGTGGTGTGCGCGATGGTGACGGTGAAGAAGCCGCGGTCGAGATCGAGGGCGACGAACAGCAGCAGCAGCGACAGGCCGGTGATCACTTCCGGCATCACCAGCGGCGCATAGATCATCGCGGCGAACGACAGGCGGCCGCGAAACCGCGCGAACCGCGTCAACGCCAGCGCGGCCATGGTGCCGAGCACGGTCGCGAGCGCCGCCGAGACGAGCGCGATGCCGAGCGAGATCGAGCGCCGCGTCGATCATCGCGCGGTCTTCGAGCAGGGCGGCGTACCAGCGCGTCGACCATCCGCCCCACACCGTGACCAGCCGCGAGGCGTTGAAGGAATAGACGACGAGGATCGCGATCGGCGCATAGAGGAAGGCGAGGCCGAGGCCGAGCGCCGTGAGGTTGGTGAGCGACAGCCGGCGCATGGTCAGCGGCCCTCGATCTCGCGCGCCTGGAGGTGCTGGTAGATCGCGATCGGCCCCACCAGCAGCGTCACCAGCACGACGGCGACCGCGGAGGCGACCGGCCAGTCCTTGTTGGCGAAGAATTCGGTCCACAAGGTCTGCCCGATCATGGTGGTGTCGGAGCCGCCGAGCAGATCGGGAATGACGAACTCGCCGGCGATCGGAATGAAGCACAGCAGCGCGCCGGCCCCGAGGCCCGGCAGCGCCAGCGGGACCGTCACCGTCCAGAACGCCTTCCAGCGCGGACAGCCGAGATCGGCCGCCGCCTCGAGCAGGGTCGTGTCGAGCTTTTCCAGGCTCGCATAGAGCGGCAGGATCATGAACGGCAGGTAGGAATAGACGAGGCCGATATAGACCGCGGTATCGGTCGCGAGCCAGGTCACGGGCTGGTCGATCAGCCCGAGCGCCGACAGCGCCTGGTTGAGCAGCCCGTCGCGCTGCAGGATGTTGATCCAGGCATAGACCCGGATCAGGAACGACGTCCAGAACGGCAGCACGATCAGCATCACCAGCAGCGGGCGCAGCCGCCGCGGCGCGCGCGCCATGGCGTAGGCGATCGGGAATCCGACGAGCACCAGGATCGCCGTCGCGACGGTCGCGACGGTGAGGCTGCGCAGGTAGGAAAACAGATAGAGGTCGTCGGATGCGAGCGTCAGGTAGTTCGCAAACGACAGGCCGCCGACGAAATCTTTCACGCCTTGCCAGCCGGCGGCGATGTCGAAGCACCGGGAGATAAGGCGGCTGTGCGATCGCCGTCTGCGACAGGCTGATCTTGAGAACGATCAGGAACGGCACCAGGAAAAACGCGATCAGCCACAGATACGGCGCGAGCGCCGTCACCTTCGCCCAACGGGATGCGGAAGCACTCATGACCGGTCATCCTGAGGTGCTCGCGCCGCTTTGCGCGAGCCTCGAAGGACGACGGCCGAGGCCGTGTCCCAAGCGCTCTTGCGGCTCGGCCCCGGCCGCATCCTTCGAGGGCCGCGCAAGGGCGCGGCCGCCTCAGGATGACGGGCCTGTAATTGCGTGAACCAAATCTTCGATGGAGTTGCACATGCTCTGGCGATCCTACCGGGTCAGCAGGACGGCGGCGGAGGGCGCCCATGACAGTTGGACTTCGTCGTCCCAGCCGATCGGCCGTTCCACCAGCCGCGTGACATTGGCGACCGATGCTTTCATTGCGTCCCGTCTGCGAGCCGGACCTTGTAGATCGAGACATCGCCGAGATAGCCGATGTCCCACACCCGGCCGCGCACCGCGTTCTCGCCGTCCGCCGCGGTGCCCGGAGCGGCTGTGGCGGCCAAGGGGGCAACGCGCAGCTTTTCCGGCCGCAGCGCGATGGTGACCCGTGCGCCCACCGAAGCGCCGGCGGCCTCGGCGACGCGGTAGCGCCGTCCGCCGCCGTCCTCGATCACCGCGCCGGCCGCGTCCGTCGCGACGACGCCGCCTTCGATCAGATTGACGTCGCCGATGAACGCCGCGACCCAGCGCGACTTCGGTTGCTCGTAGATCTCGGCCGGCGTCGCGACCTGGACGATTTCGCCATGGTCCATCACCGCGATGCGGTGGGCAACGGTCATGGCTTCTTCCTGGTCGTGGGTGACGATCACGAAGGCGGTGCCGAGCCGCGCCTGCAGGTCCATCAATTCGAATTGGGTCTCCTCGCGCAGCTTCTTGTCGAGCGCCGCCATCGGCTCGTCGAGCAGCAGGACCTTCGGGCGCTTCGCCAGCGAGCGCGCGAGCGCCACGCGCTGGCGCTGGCCGCCGGACAATTGATCGGGCTTGCGCGCGCCGAGCCCCTCGAGCTTGACGAGCGCCAGCATTTCCTCGACCCGGGCGGCGATCGCCTGCTTCGGCAGCCGGTCCTGGCGCAGGCCGAACGCGACGTTTCCGGCCACGGTGAGGTGGGGAAACAGGGCGTAGCTCTGGAACATCATGTTGACGGGACGCCGATGCGGCGGGACTGCCGCGAGGTCTTCGCCCGCGAGCAGCACGCGGCCCTCGTCGGGCGCCTCGAACCCGGCGAGCATGCGCAAGCAGGGTGGTCTTGCCGCAGCCCGAGGGCCCCAGCAGCGCGAAGAATTCGCCCTGGTGGATGTCGAGGCTGAGCCGGTTCACCGCGGGTACGCCGGCAAAGCGCTTGGAGACGCCGGCGAAACACACCAACGGCTCGCCGGCGCTGTCCGGCCTTGGCGTGAAGCGGCGGCTCATTCGAGGTGGTGCCTCGTTCCGTGCGGCGTCCCTTGATGCGCACCAATCGCGAAATGATCAACCGGAATCTCGTAGGCGTCATTCCGGGGCCGACCGCAGGCCGGACCGGTCGGCATTGTCCCGGAATGACGGCGGTTGGAGCGTCAGCCGTCAGACGCTATCCTCCAAGTGGACATGAAAAGGAGAGCACCAGATGGAATTTCAGGATCGCGCCGTCATTGTCACCGGCGGGACCGGGGCGCTCGGCGCCGCGGTGGTCGGCGCCCTGCTGGAGGCGGGCGCGGCCTGCCATGTTCCCTACCTTTTCGAGCCGGAGGCGGAGCGCTTCCCGCACCGCGCGCATCCCCGCCTGACCTTCCACCCCGACACCAATCTGACCGACGAAGCCGCCGTCGGTCGGCTCTATGACGCGGTCGCACATCCCTGGGCCTCGATCCATCTCGCCGGCGGGTTCGCCGCCGGGCCGGTGAAGGAGGCGACCAAGGCGGTCCTCCAGGGCCAGCTCGACACCAACCTGATGACGGCGTTCCTGTCCTGCCGCGGGGCGGTGCTCGCCATGGCCGGCAATCCCGACGGCGGCCGCATCGTCAACGTCGCGGCGCGCCCGGCGCTGGAATGGCGCAGCGGCGCCGGCATGGCGGCCTATGCCTCTTCCAAGGCCGCCGTGGCGGCTTTCACGGTGGCGCTCGCCGAGGAAGTGGTGAAACAGGGCATCCTGGTCAACGCGGTGGCACCGTCGACCATCGATACACCCGCCAACCGCAAGGCAATGCCGAACGCCGACCACGCGTCCTGGCCCAAGCCCGAGGAACTGGCGCAGACCATCCTGTTCCTGGCCTCGCCCGGCAACAAGGTGACGCGCGGCGCCATCGTGTCGGTGTACGGGCGAGTATGAGCGGGCGGGCATGACTTGGCCGGCGTGGCCGGGTCTGGACAAATCCGTCCCGGCGCGTAACACAGCCCCGCCAGTGGTGCGACCCTTTCTCTTGGAGCCTCTTGGAGCAAACGAATGTCCGGTCCGTTGGCTGGCCTGCGCGTTCTCGAACTCGCCCGCATCCTCGCCGGGCCGTGGGCAGGCCAGATTTTCGCCGATCTCGGCGCCGACGTCGTCAAGGTCGAACGCAAGGGCCCCGGCGACGATACCCGCGGCTGGGGTCCGCCCTTCGTCGAGGCCGCCGGCGGCGGCCATCTCGGCTCCGCCTATTTTCATTCGACCAATCGCGGCAAGCGCTCCATCGAGCTCGATTTCGAAAGCGAATACGGGCAGCGCATCGTCACCAAGCTCGCCGCGCGCTCCGACGTCCTGATCGAGAACTTCAAGGTGGGCGGACTTGCCAAGTTCGGCCTCGACTATGCGACGCTGTCGAAGGTGAACCCGCGTCTCGTCTATTGCTCGGTCACCGGCTTCGGCCAGGACGGCCCCTACGCTTCGCGTGCCGGCTATGATCTCATGGCGCAAGGCATGGGCGGCATCATGGACATCACCGGCACGCCCGACGGCGAGCCGACCCGGTGCGGAGTGCCGGTCGCCGATATCTTCACCGGGGTCTATTCGGTCATCGGGGTGCTGGCGGGCATCGTCCAGCGCGACCGCACCGGGCGCGGCTGCCTGGTCGACACCGCGCTGCTCGATTCCCAGGTCGGCGTGCTCGCCAACCAGGCGCTCAACTACCTGATCTCAGGGAAGGTGCCGCAGCGCATCGGCAACGCCCATCCCAACATCGTGCCGTACCAGGTGTTTCCGGTCGCCGACGGGCACGTCATCGTCGCGGTCGGCAATGACGGCCAGTTCGGCAAGTTCTGTGCGGTGCTCGGAGCACCGGCGCTGGCCACCGACCCGGCCTATCTCACCAATGCGGACCGGCTCGGCCATCGCGGCGAACTGGTGGCGAAGCTCGCCGCATTGACGAGCCGCTTCGCGCAGGCCGACCTGCTGGCCGGCCTGGAGGCGGTCGGCGTGCCGTCCGGCCCGATCAACCGGCTCGACCAGGTATTCGCCGATCCCCAGGTGGTCCACCGCGGGATGCAGGTCAACGTGCCGAGCGACGTCGCAAAGGCCGGAAAAATTCCGGGGGTGCGCACCCCGATCATGGTCGACGGCCAACCGATGGCGAGCGAACGCCCGGCGCCCCGGCTCGGGGAGCACACCGCGGAAATCCTGCGGGAGATCGGAGAGGGGTGAGCGACTTCGGAGCGAGCGAAGTTCGCTCCCAATTCGCTGTCGTCGCCCGGCTTGACTGGGCAATGACACGCTCTGGAAACGCTTGCGCCTACCCCGCCACCTGCACGAGGTCGCGGGACGGGCGGGCGAGCTTGCGGATCGTGCCGGCGGCGATGACGGCCCGGTTCTCCGCATAGGCCTCGTGGTTCTTTTCGATGTCGCCGAGGTCGTAGAGATAATTGACCATCAGGCCGTATGACTGCTTGCGGCCGCGCTCGGAGAGGTCGGCCGGCCAGTCGAGCCGTTCCAGCCGTGCCCCGTTGCCGAGATGGAAGCGGGCGACCGGGTCGATGGGGGCGCCGCTGGCGGTTCGCCCGGCCATGAAATAGGTGGCGGCGGCGCGCAGCATCGGCTCGCGCAACTGCTCGATGGCGGCAGGGCTTCTCCCACCATTTCTCGCCGTCGAGCGCGGCGAGCGCGGCGCGGTCCGCCTCCGAGATCGTCGGCGCGGAGCTGGCGCGCTGGCGGGCGAGCCAGGCGGCGAAATTCGGCACCGGCGACAGGGTGACGAAGGTCGACAGGCGCGGCATCTCGCGGCACACCTCGGCGACGACCTGCTTGATGAGGAAGCTGCCGAAGCTGACGCCGGCGAGGCCGCGCTGGCAGTTGGAGATCGAATAGAACACCGCGGTGGTGGCGCGGTCGGGGTCGAGCGGCTCGCGCTTGGTCGCGAGGATGGGCGCGATCCCCTTCGGGATGTCCCGGGTCAGCGCGACCTCGACGAAGATCAGGGGCTCGTCGACCAGCGCCGGATGGAAGAAGGCGTAGCAGCGCCGGTCCGGCGGATCGATGCGGGCGCGCAGGTCGTCCCAGTCGCGAATCTGATGCACCGCCTCGTAGCGGATGATCTTTTCGAGCACCACCGCGGGTGTCGACCAGTCGATCCGGCGCATCACCAGGAAGCCGCGGTTGAACCAGGACGAGAACAGGTGGGCGAAATCGGCATCCACCGCGGCGAGATCGTCGCGCCGCGCCAGCACTTCCAGAAGCTGGCCGCGCATTTCGACCAGTGCCTTGGTGCCCTGGGGGGCGAGATTGAGGCGGCGCAGCAACTCCTGCCGCCGCGGCTCGGCCGCCTCGTGGATTTCGGCGGCTGCGGTATCGGAAGGCATGTCGTGCCAAGCCTGGATGGCGGCATCGATCCGGGTGCGGTCGGTGCCGAATTTTGTGGCAAGCGACTCGAAGAACGCGATCCGCGGCCCGATGGTGAGATCGGCATAAAGGGCGAGGATTTCCCGCGCCAGGGCGGCGCCGGACGCCTCGCCGCGGTTCGACAACAGCTCCTCGCAGAGATCGACCAGGCTTTCGCTCGATTCCGCGCTGACGCCGCGCCGCTCCCGCGTGCGGTCGATCAGCGATCGCCCCCGCTCGGAGATCGTCTGCAACAATTCGCCGAAGAACGATGTGTTCATCTCACCGGCCCATCACCGCGTCCGCCAGCCAGGTCGCGATACCGGCAACATACATAGGACGATCACGGCAAAAATCATCAGCGCGACGAAGGGCAATGCGCCCCAAATGACGTCCCGCAGCGGGATGTCCGGGGCGATGCTCTTGATCACGAAAATATTTAGGCCGACCGGAGGGTGAATCAAACCCAATTCCATGACGATGGTTACGATGACGCCGAACCGGATCAGGTCGAATTGCGCCGGCCTTGAGCGGAGGTAAAATGAGGATCGGGGCGGTCATCAGGATGATCGACACCGGCGGCAGGAAGAAGCCCAGCACCACCACTCGGAGGATGGCGGCGAGCAGCACCCAGCGCGACAATTCCAGCGATACGATCCATTGGGTGGTCGATTGACTGATATGCGGGTAGCTCATGACATAGGAGTAAAGCAGCGACATGCCGATGATGAACATCAGCATGGTGGATTCACGCAGCGTTGCCGTCAGGATAGGCGCGAGATCCTTGACCCGCCACACGCCGTGGAGAGCGATCGGAAACAGAGCAAGAACCGCGCCAAGGCCTGCCGGTTTCCGAGGGCGTGGCGAAGCCGCCATCAGGCGAGATCAGCAGGGTTACGACAGGGACACCGGACGCTTGCGCGCATTGGAACGACGGGTGCTATTGCGAATTCGATTGGTCAGACGCGTGGGCGGCGCCTCTCGCAATTGGAACAGGGGCCGGCCAGACGTTTAGCAAAGTCGCAGGCGGCCCAGCAGCAAAAAATGCGAGGGGGAGACGTGACCGGCCAAGGTGACGCAGCAGCGATCGAAGTCCTGGGCACGCTCGCCGTGCGCGGCGTGCTCCTCGAAGTCGCAGGAGGATTTCCGTGCCCGCACCGGGCTGTCCTTCGCGGCCAGCTACAAATCGACCAATGCGCAGCTCATCGCGATTTCCGCCGGCGCGACCGGGGACGTGGCGATCATGACCCGTCAGGGCATCGACCAGCTGGTGGGCGAGGGCAAGATCGTCGCCGGCAGTACCGCCGATATCGCCCAGTCCGGCGTCGGGCTCGCGGTGCGCGCCGGGGCGCCGAAGCCGGACATCGCCACGGTCGGAGGCCTTCAAGCGCACGCTGCTCGCGGCGAAGTCGATCGCGTTCTCCCGGATCGGGGCCAGCGGCATCCACTTCGCCGAGGTGATCGAGCGGCTCGGCATCGCCGCCGAGATTCGCCGCAAGGCGACCATCGGCAATTCCTATGTGGGCGAGATCGCCGCGCGCGGCGAGGCGGAGCTGGCGGTGCAGCAGATCAGCGAGCTGATGCCGGTCGCCGGCATCGATATCGTCGGGCCGCTGCCGGGCGACCTGCAGAAGATATCGGTGTTCTCCGGCGGCGTGTTCACGGCTGCGAGGAATCCGGCCGGGGCGGCGAAGCTCGTTTCCTATCTCGCGTCGCCCGAGCTGGCGCCGATCCTCGCCCGCAAGGGCCTGAGTCCGCCCTGAAGCCTTCCCCGTCATAGGTGCCGTGCGCGCTGCGGCTGTCTCGCGGACGTGCGGCATGGTAACGAGCGGCCGCAGTGTCGCAAGACTACGCGGGCCGCAAGGCTCCGCGGCCGGGAAACACACGTCATGCATGCGCCGAAGCCGGAACGGGGAGGAGGCGACGCGGGCCGGCGGGTGCTGGGCTGCATCGCCTTGCTGTGGCTCGCCGGCAATGGGCTGCGCATGACGATCCTGGCGGTGCCGCCGCTGATTCCGGCGATCCACGACGAATTCCATATGTCGGAAACCGAGGTCGGCATCCTGGCCGGCCTGCCGGTGGTGCTGTTCGCCTGCGCTGCCGTGCCGGGCTCGATGCTGATCGCGCGGTTCGGCGCGCTCACGACCGTCGTCATCGGGCTGGTCGCGACCGGGCTCGGCTCGGCGCTGCGGGGCGTGGCGCCCGACGTGTGGCTGCTCTATGGCGCGACCATCGTCACCGGCTTCGGCGTCGCCGTCATGCAGCCCTCGCTGCCGCCGCTGGTGCGGGCCTGGCTGCCCGACCGCATCGGCTTCGGCACGGCGGTCTATACCAACGGGCTGCTGATCGGGGAAATCCTCCCGGTCGCGCTGATGCTGCCGGTCGTGTTGCCCCTGGTCGGCGGAAGCTGGCGGCTCGCGTTCCTGGTCTGGGGCATTCCGTGCCTCGCCATCGCGGCGGTCATCTGGCTCCTTGCGCCCGCGGCCGGCGGCGACCCACGCCGATCCGCTGGTGCCGCGGCGATGGTGGCCGGACTGGAAGAGCGGGCTGCTGTGGCGGCTCGGCCTGATGCTGGGCGGCGTCAACTCGGCCTATTTCTCGACCAATGCCTTCCTGCCGGACTACCTCAACCAACTCGGCCATGGCGATCTGATCGGCCCCAGCCTCACCGCCCTCAATGTCGGGCAGTTGCCGGCCTCGTTCCTCCTGCTCGCGCTCGCCGGACGGGTGGAGCGGCGCGCCGCCTCCTATCTCCTGTTCGGGGCCCTCACATTGCTGGGCGCCGTCGGGATCATTTTTGGCAATGGAGTGGTGATCGTCGCCTCCGCCGCCGTGATCGGGTTTGCCGCCGCCGCGATCCTCATCCTCGCCCTCGCCCTGCCGCCGCTGTTGAGCAAGCCCGAGGATGTGCCCCGCATGGCGGCCGGGATGTTCACCATCAGCTATTCATGCGCCGTGATCGTGCCGGTGGTGAGCGGGCTGGCCTGGGACGCGACCGGCGTACCGGCGGTCGCCTTCATCCCCATCGCCATGGGCTCCGTCCTCATCATCGTCCTCGCCCCGACGCTGCGGCTGGGTAGCCGGGGCGGCAACGGGGTGTGATAGGATGGGGCAGCAGACCCGCCCATAACAGCCTCCCAAACCAAGGACGATCCCGTGACCGACACTGCCTCACGCATCACCGCCGAGTCGTTCCTCACCCGCCTCGCCGATCGCGGGGTCGAATATGTGATGGCCAATGCCGGCACCGATTTCGCGCCGATCATCGAGGCGCTGTCGCGCAATCCCGGCACCAACCGGAAATATCCCCGCGTCATCACCGTCCCCCATGAGAACGTCGCGGTGTCGATGGCGCACGGCTATTACCGCGTCAGCGGCAAGCCGGCGGTGGTGATGGTGCATGTGACGGTCGGCACCGCCAACGCCATCTGCGGCATCATGAACGCCTCGCGCGACAATGTGCCGATCCTGCTCGGCGCCGGCCGCACGCCGATCACCGAGACCGGCCACCAGGCGTCGCGCAACCGCTCGATCCATTGGGGCCAGGAGATGTTCGACCAGGGCGGGCTCACGCGGGAATTCGTGAAATGGGATTACGAGCTGCGCGCCGGACAGTCGGCGGACTCCGTGGTCGACCGCGCCCTCGACATCGCCATGACCGAGCCGCGCGGGCCGGTCTACCTGACGCTCCCCCGCGAAGTCCTCGCCAATCCGGCGGTGGCGCCGCGCCGGGAGACCGCGCGGGCCATGGGTGCCAGCGCTTCGGTGCCGTCCCACGCCGCCATAGAGGAAGCCGCCGCGCTCATCGCCAAGGCGGAATTCCCGCTGATCCTCACATCCTCGGCGGGGCGTGCGCCGGAGGCGATGGCGGCGCTCGCCGCGCTCGCGGATGAATTCGCGCTGCCGGTGGTGCAGTCGGAAGCCCGCGACATCAGCCTGCCGACCGACCATGCCATGTGCCTCGGCTTCGATGCCGGCGCCTATCTCGGCAAGGCCGACGTGGTGGCGGTGTTCGACAGCGCGGTGCCGTGGATCCCGCGCGCCCATCCGCTGCGCCACGACGCCAAGGTGATCTGCTTCGGGCCCGACCCGCTGTTCACCCGCTATCCGTTCCGGGAATTCGAGGGCGATCTGCTGGTGAGCGGCGAGTCCTGCGCCGCCTTCACCATGCTGCGCGAAGCACTGGGCGGCCTGTTGAAGGCCGGCAATGCCGCGGTGGCGGCGCGCCGCAAGGCGATCGCCGGGATGCGGGAGGAGATGCTCGCCAAGCGCCGCAAGCTGATCGAGCAGGTCAAGACCCAGAACCCGGTGCACCCGCTTTATCTCGCCCACTGCCTCAACGAGCTCAAGGCCAAGGACGCCATCATCGTCAACGAGCTCGGCCTGCCGGTCAGCGCGCTCGACCTGACGGTGGCGCGCAGCTATCTCGGCTCCAGCCTCGCCGGCGGCCTCGGCTTCGGGCTCGGCGGCGGCCTCGGCGCCAAGCTCGCCGCGCCCGATCGCGAGGTCATCGCGGCGGTCGGCGACGGCTCCTATTATTTCGGCAATCCCCTGGCCTTCCACTATGTCGGCCGCGCCGAGAAATTGCCGACGCTGACCATCATCGCCAACAATCACGCCTGGGGCGCGGTCCGCCAGGCGACCCGCGACGTCTATCCCGACGGGCAGGCGACCAAGGCCAACGTCATGCCGCTGGTGGAGCTCAACCCGGCGCCGGCATTCGAGATGGTCGCGGAATCCTGCGGCGGCCGCGGCGAGAAGGTCGAGACCGCCGACCAGCTGATGCCGGCGCTGCGCCGCAGCTTCGATGCGACCCGCTCCGGGACGCCGGCGCTGCTTGAACGTCACGACGCAGAACCGCTCCTGATCTGCCGGTCCTGCATCCAGGGGAACGACCCGTGAAGGTTGCCCTGCTGGCATTTATTGGTCTCTTCCTGGGCGCAATCGCCGGCGCCGTTATCGGTGTCGGCGCCGGGCTTGCCTGGACAAGCGTGTTCAAGACCAGCGGATTCGAGGGTTACAGCGGCATGCTGGTGTTTTTCACCTTCATGCCGATAGGGGCCTTGCTGGGAGCACTAGGCGGCGCCATCGGGCTGGGCATCATCGGTGCGCGCGACGGCGCGTCACCGCCGCGATAGCCCGGGTAAATCGGCGGCATCTCCGCCGTGGCATCAACGCGTTGCCTGTGCGCCCTTAAGCGACGTTGCAACTGGAATAACCTCTTGCGTCATTGGATGTTCATCAGTTTGCGCTCAAGCTGCCGCAGTCATATCTGCTACGAGTACAACGCCCATTGAACCGGGATAGTGCCGTGTCGAACTACGAAGCCGATGTCGAGCGCGGAACCGAGCTGGCCCGTCCGGTGCCGGCCCGCGCCGGTGACGAGGCGAGGCCCACGCAGGATTTCGTCGCCACGGCGGCGACCGTCGGAGTCATCGCGGCAGGTGTCGCCTTGTTCGAGGTGGCACTGATCCCGGGCATGGTGATTGGCGGTGCCGCCGTGCTGGCGCCCAAGTACCTGCCCAAATTGGGCCGGCATCTGCGGCCGCTGCTCAACTCGACCTTCCGCCGGGCCGAGCCTGCAACTCCCCCGCCGGACCGGCCTGATATCGAGGTGCCGCCGGCCGCCCCGCGGTTCGCAATCAAGCAGGCGGTGGCCAAGACCATCACCTTCCGGATCATCGTCACGACCCTGGATTTCACCACGAACTATCTGGTGCTCGGCGAATTTGCCACGGCGGCCGGCCTGTCGACCTTTGCCCTGGTCGTCGGGCCCTTGTTTTATCTCGCCCACGAAACCGCCTGGAATTATTTCGGTCCTCCTGTCGAGCGCAAACCCGGTGCGTGGGGGACCACCGTCGAGCTCCCGGTTCTCCCGCCGCTCCAGCCGGACGCGAAAGCGCCTGCGGCCGGCTGGGGAGGGTTTACGATCAGCCGCGCGCTGGCCAAGACCATCACCTTTCGCACCATCGCCACGACGATGGACTTCACCGCAAACTACGTGGTGGTCGGCGACTTCGCCACCGCGGCCTTGCTGTCGGCCTCCGGCTTCGTGCTCGGCCCCTTTGTCTATCTCGGCCACGAGATGGCCTGGGACTATTATGGCTCGCGCGGAGCGCGTACCCCCAATTCGCCGACCGCGATGGGCCTCTTGCCGGCGCCGGGTTGACGCAAAGGCTCGGCCTCGATCTTCCCCATGCCCTCGATAAGATCGTGTACTCGACCTCGACCGCTGCTTCACATAAACTGCCAATGGGTCCGGCGTCGCCCGATGGCGGACAAGACCGGCACTCGCGTGGGGGAATTGGAGGGGCAGGAAATGTGTAACTTCAATTCACGGACAAGTCTTCTTGCGGTCGCCGCTTTGACCGGGATCGTCTGGGTCGCGGCAGGACCAAAGCTGGCGGCAGAACCGGGTGCGTCAACTCCCGATTTTTCCTCCAACGACACCGCATGGGTTTTTGGCAATGCCGACTACGTAGCGATCCCGGGGGAACCGACCCCGACTCGCAGCGATCCAGCCCATCCATTTGTAACCAACAACGAATTTCGCGCGACCGGAGCGCAGCCGACGTTCCGTGTCGCCGATCTCAGCAATCCCAACATCAAGCCTTGGGCGAAGGAAATCATGAAGCGGGAGAACGACAAGGCGCTCTCCGGCGGGATGCCCTTTTCTGCGCGAGCGAGTTGCATGCCGTCAGGCGTTCCGGCCTTCATGATGGCGGTCGTCGAGCCGATCCACTTCATGCAAACGCCCAAGCAAGTGACAATGATCTTTTCGGGCGACGCGCAGGTTCGCCAAGTCTACCTGGACGTACCACATTCGGCGAATCCGAAGCCGTCCTGGTACGGCGAGTCGGTCGGCCATTACGAGGGCGATACGCTCGTGGTGGACACCATCGGACTGAACGACAAGACCTTCATAGACAACTACCGCACGCCGCATACCGAGAAGCTGCATGTCGTGGAGCGGTATAAATTGATCGATGGCGGCAAAACGCTGCAAGTGACCTTCCGGGTCGAGGATCCGGACACCTTCTATCAACCGTGGTCGGCAATCGGCAAACTGAGGCGCATCCAGATGCCGATGCATGAAGAAGCCTGCGCCGAAAACAACCAGAATTTGTTCGACTACCACATCCCGGTGGCAAACAAGCCGGACTTCTGAGCGCAGCATATATTGCTCAGTCTGCGTGCCGCGCCTCGTCCGCCGGCGCCAGGAAAGTGAACTCCGTGTCGTCATAGCGGCGCCGGTCGATCTCGGCGAATCCCTCCGGCGCCTGGAACGCGGCGTCGGCCGCCTCCTCGACGACGGCGAGGGCGTCGGGCGCGAGCCAGCCGCCAGCGCGCAGCGAGGCGAGCGCGCGTTCGGCGAGGCCGTGCCGGTAGGGCGGATCGAGGAAGGCGAGCGAGAACGGCGCGACCGGATGGGCGGCGCCGAGCTTGGTCGCGTCGCGGCGGAAGATGCGCGTCACGCCGCCGAGCCCGAGTGCCTCGACGTTCTGGCGCATCAGCGCGCGCGCCTCCGCGCCGTCGTCGACGAACAGCGCAAACCGGGCGCCGCGCGACATCGCTTCGAGGCCGAGCGCGCCGGTCCCGGCGAACAAGTCGAGCACGCGCGCCCCGGCGACGGGGTCGCCATGGCCGTGGGCAAGGATGTTGAACAGCAACTCGCGCAGCCGGTCGCCGGTGGGCCGGATTGCTTGCGATTTCGGCCCCGCCAAGGTGCGCCCGCCGAGCCGGCCGCCGACGATCCGCATTCAGCGATCCCGGTCGGGAGGGGCGCGAGGCCGCGCGGGACGCGGCCCGGAGGAGCGGTCGCGCGGCGGCGGACGCGGCGTCCGGTGGCGGCCCGGCTTCTCCGCCCCCGACGCCTTCGATTGCGGCTTCGATTGCAGCTTGGGTTCCGGCTTGGGCTTTTTGGTTCCGAACCGCTCCACCAGGATGCGGCGGCCCTTGCGGTCTTTGAGAAGGCCGGCGCGCTTGTCGGGGCGCGCTTCGTCGGCGATCTTGAGGTCGTCGCGGCGCGAGCCGCGATAGGTCCGCCGCAGCGGGGCATCGTCCTTGCGCCAGGCATGGCCGCGGCGCGGGCGCCCCGGCGGCTTTTCCGGACGGTCGTCGCGCGGCGTGCGGGAACGGCGGAACGGCTTGTCGCCACCCGGCGCATCGGCGCGGCCGCCGCGCGTGTGGCTTGCGCGCTCGCTCCGCGGCCCGTCGCCGGGCCGGGCCGGCGCCTGCGCGCGTCCGCTCCGCGGTGCGGGCTCGCCGCGCCACCGGTCCTGTCCCCGCGGGACGCGGCGCTCCTCGTGGCGCTGCTCGCGCGTGCGCACCGGCTTTACACGCTCCGCGATGGGGCTGATGAAATCGCAGCCGGCGCGGTCGGCGATGGCTTCGCCGAGCTTCTCGCGCAGCGGCGCGGTCTCGACTTCTGCGATGGCGCCGTCGCGAAGCTCGCCGAGTTCGAACGGCCCGAACGCGACGCGGATCAGCCGGTTCACCTGCAGGCCGAGATGGCCGAGCACGTTGCGGACCTCGCGGTTCTTGCCCTCGCGGATGGCGAAGCTGAGCCACACATTGGCGCCCTGCTCGCGGTCGAGCGTCGCCTCGATCGGCCCGTAATTCACGCCCTCGATGGAGATGCCGTCGCGCAGGCGATCGAGCTCGGCCTGCGCCACCCGGCCATGGGCGCGCACGCGGTAGCGGCGCAGCCATTGGGTATCCGGCAGTTCCAGCACCCGGGCGAGGCCGCCGTCATTGGTGAGCAGCAGCAGCCCTTCGGTGCCGATGTCGAGGCGTCCGACGCTCATGAGGCGCGGCAGTTCCTTCGGCAGGGCGTCGAAAACGGTCGGACGCCCCTGCGGATCGGCATTGGTGGTCACGAGGCCCGCCGGCTTGTTGTAGAGGAACAGGCGGGTGCGCTCGCGCCGCGGCAGCGGCTTGCCGTCGATGGTGATGCGGTCGCGCCCGGTGACGTTCACCGCCGGCGAGGCGATCGGCTTGCCGTTGACGGCGACGCGGCCGGCGGCGATCCAATCCTCGGCGTCGCGGCGCGAGCACAGGCCGGCGCGCGCCATCACCTTGGCGATGCGGTCGCCGGGGTGGGATGCATCGGCGCCGGCCGGAACCGGGGCGCCGGCAGGCTTGGCCGGCTTGCTGCGGCGGTCGTCGCGGTTACGGGTCATCTTCTATTGCCTTGGCGGGTCTGCTCGATAAGCATGCCGGCTGATAGCATTGTTTCACCGCGAGAACGAGCGTGGCGGATTCATTCATGGCGGGTTCTTTCATGGTGGGTTCTTTCATGGATATGGCGCTCGCGGAGGCCCGCGCCGCTGCGGCCGCCGGCGAGGTTCCGGTCGGCTGCGTCATCGTGCGCGGTGGCGAGGTTCTCGCCCGCACCCGCAACCGCACGCTCGCCGACCGCGACCCCACCGCGCATGCGGAAATGCTGGCGATCCGCCAGGCCGCCGCGGCAATCGGCTCGGGACGCCTCGTCGATTGCGATCTCTTCGTCACCCTCGAGCCCTGCACCATGTGCGCCGGCGCGCTCTCCTTCGCCCGCATCCGCCGGCTCTACTACGGCGCCGCCGATCCCAAGGGCGGCGCGGTCGAGAGCGGAGTGCAGTTTTTCTCGCGCGAGACCTGCCATCACCGGCCGGACATCTATGGCGGCATCGGCGAGCAGGAGGCCGCCGCCCTGCTGCGCGGCTTCTTCGCCGCGCGCCGGTGAGCAGCGCGACGCCGGACTTTTCGGACGATCATGCTCGAACTAAAGGACGCTCACTCCGCGATCGCCATTGCGGCGGGATGCCAGTCCATCCGGATGTGGCGGGGCTGCTCGGCGATGCGATTGAGCCAGGCGCGGATGGCGGGAAATCCGGTGAGGTCGAAATCGCATTCGTTGGCCATGTGGGTATACGCATAGAGCGAGACGTCGGCGATGGTGTAACGGTCCGCGGCGAAGAAGGGGCGGGTCGCGAGATGCTTCTCCATCACCCCGAACGCCCGGTAGCCGTGCTCCATCCACTCCTCGACCGCATGCATCTGCAGCTCGCGGCCGCCCTTGACGAGGCCGAGCCAGAAATGCGCGGCGCCGAGATAGGGCTCCAGGCTGTGCTGCTCGAAGAACATCCATTGCAGCGTCTCGGCGCGGTCGAACCTGTTGTCCGGCGCCAGCGGCGATCCGCCGGCGAGATACCACAGGATCGCGCCGGACTCCGGGAGAAAGCGTCCGGGCACGGCTTCGAGCAGCGGAACGTGCCCGCTCGGATTCTTGGCGAGGAAATCGGGCGTACGGGTCTCGCCCCGCAGGATGTCGATCTCGACGAGCTTGTAGCGGATGTCGAGCTGCGCCAGCGCGAGCCGCACCTTGTAGCAATTGCCCGACCGCTGCATCGAATAGAGCGTTAACATGTCCGCTCCCGCCATGCTGTTTCGTGAGAGCCCCGCCCCGACAGATGGGGCGTTGTGCGCAACTCGCAGAAGTTCGACTCGCAGAGTCGTTCCAAACAGACTTTGTTTTCCGATCACATGCAACTGCCGCACTATGAAGGCGATTGCGACCTCAATGCGGCTCTCGCAATGCGGCGTCCCACTGCGTTGCGCTGCGGTAACAACCGTGGCTTCCGCCGCGCCTGTATGAGCGCGAATAATCTCGTCCGAAACGCCCGCAGCGCGTGAAATTCTTCCATCAGCCCGCAGGTTTTTGGAACGGATGCCAGCGCTCGAACAGGCGCGTCTCTTGTGCGGCGCGGTGCAGGACGAGGCCGAGCATGGCGGCCATGGCCAGGACGCCCACCGGGACCAGCACCGCCTGGGCGACGCTGCGGGCGACGAACGGCGCGATCCACAATACCGCCAGCGCCGATTTCTCGAACGGCGCAAAGCCGTGGCGCAGACCATGGACGGCGAGAAAGGCGATCGCCGGGGCGAGCGCGGTCATGTCGTAGTCGAGGCTGTAGGGCGTCGCGAGCAGAGCCGCGATGATCAGGGCCGCGGCCTTGAGCGGGAAATCGACCTGCGCCCGCCACAGCCACACCAGCGCCGCCGCCAGCATCACCGTGACCGCCGACTGCACCGCATAGGCGAGCGCGACCGGCCCGCCCCACATCCGCACCGCGGAGAACACGCTCTGGATCTTTTGCCAGCCGGTCTCGCCCGCTTCGAGCACGACGGTGCGGGTGAAATGCGTCGAGGCGAGGAACGCCTCCCATATCGAGACGCCGAACACGAGGGTCGTGATCAGCGCCAGTACGGCGACGGTCGCCGCGGCGGCGGCGAAGCTGCGCCACCGCCCGGTGGCGGCGAGCACCAGCGGGAACAGGATGCCGAATTGCGGCTTGTAGACCATGAGGCCGAACAGCAGGCCGGCGATCCAGGGTCGGCGGTCGAGGTTGACCAGCGCGGCCCCGATCAAGGCGGCGGTGAGGAAGCCGTTATGGCCATGGCCGAGATTGATGAACACCGCGGGATAGGCGAGCGCGAGGACGAGCCATAGCGGATCGGCCGTCCCGGCGGTCGCGACCGGCGACGATCCCGCCGGCAGATCGGCTTGGGGACGCAAAACAATCGAGCGCAGCGCCGCGAGATAAAGCGCAAGCGTCGCGCCCTGCCACACCAGCAAGGCGAGCTTGTACGGCATCAGCGCCAGCCCCGCCGCGACGAACAGGAAGAATGGCGGATAGTGCCAGCCGTAGAACGGGGTCGCGGCCCCGAAGATCGCCTGCTCGCGGGCGTATTGCTGGGCCGGATCGAACGGTGCCCGCGGCTGGCCGTCCAGTACCAGGGTGCCGGCGGCATAGACGTTGGAAAAGTCGGTGCCGAGCGGGCGGCCGATGGCGTCGTTGAGGCCGTTGGCGGTACCGGCGAGATAGGCGATGGCGGCGGCGAAGGCGATCAGCAGGCCGATGCCGACGAGGCGCATGCGTTCGCGGGTGACCCAGTCGCCGCTGCGCAGCCTCTCGAGCATCGCGCTCATGACCTCGTCCTCGGCAAGTTCCGGCGAACCGGTCGAAAATGCCTATCAGGACGGGATTAAGGGAGGGTTAGAACCTTGCTCCCCACTCCTCTTCGGCCTTGAAAAGGTGCGGAGGAGATCGCGACCCGCGGAGCCCCGCCCCCCACTCCTCCCCCCGAAGCGGGGGGAGGGAGCCGGATCACGCTTCTGCGAAAGCGGACCCTAAGGCGCCTTCGTGCGGTCCACCGGCACGCCGCGCAGGTACACCGCTGCGATACGCCGTGTGTTGGTGATGTCGTCCAACGGGTTGGCATCGAGCACGATGAAGTCGGCGCTCTTGCCCGCTTCCAGCGTGCCCGCGTCGGTCATCCGCAGGAACTCGGCCGCGTTCTTGGTTGCTGCCACGATGACCTGCATTGGCGTCATCCCGGCGGCCACCATGTCCGCGATCTCGACATGGGGAGCCCACGGCGTGTTGCCGTCGGTGCCGAGCACGAGGTGCACGCCCGCCGCGCTCAGCTTCGCGGTGTTGCGCGCCTGTATCCCGTAAAAGGCCTGAGCCTTCGGCCGGTCGACGTTCTCGGCTTCGAGCTTCTGCATCTGGGCGGCGGGAAGGCTGACCTTCAGCCAGGAGATATCCGTCTTCACGCCGCGGTCGGGCAGGTTCGGATTGACCACCAGGTTCGGATGCTGCTTGACCAGGGCCATGAATTCATCATCGACGTCACGGTCGCGAACGCTGTGCGCGAACGCGTCGACGCCGGCACGCAGCGCCCCCTTCGCATCCTCGAGCGTGAAGATGTGCGCGGTGACGCGGAGCCCGTTCTTGTGCGCCTCGTCGATGACCGCGCCATACAGCGCGGGCGTCAGCTTCGGATACTTGCCGTCCCGGTCGTCGATCCAGATCTTGACGATGTCGACCTTCTTGGCAGCGAGCTCCTGCACCGCCTTGCGGCCGTCCGCCTCGGTGTCGATCCAATATGGCGCCTTGGTGCGTCCGGGCTCGGGCCGCGTGATCCCGTGCCATGCGGTGAACACCCGCGCCATGCCGGGCACGTTCTTGCCGCGCATATCGAGCTCGGCATTGGTCTCGTCCGTGCCCATGCTCATGGCGGCGCTCACGCCGTAATACGCGCGCCGCTCGAGGTCCAGCGCGACGGCTTCGGGGGTCTGGCTGAGGTGGGTGTGGGTGTCGATCATGGTCGGCATCACGGTCTTGCCGGCCAGGTTCACGCGCTTGGCACCGGCGGGCACGCGCACGTCGGCGGCTGCACCCGCTTGTGCGATCCTGGCGCCGTCGACCACCAGGGTCGCGTTTTCGATCACGCGCCCGTCGCCCACGACGAGCCGCGCGCCTTCGAACGCCGTGACGTCGGCGGCCGGCGCCTGTGCGAGCACGGAACCCGCCGATCCGCCAAAAGCGGCAAAGGCGAGTGTCGACACCAGGGCGACTGCATTCACTGCACGCATCGAACCCTCCTTAACGAGACTGGACGACGGCACTGTAGCTCTTTTTGCGGTGAAGACGGAAGATACCGAACCGGGGCACGGCGATTTCGGGTCTTTCCAGCCGCGACGGCCGGCTCCTCACTTCAGCGGCACCATGGCGGTGACGTCGACTTCGATCATCATGCCGGGCCATGCCAGTTGGGTGATATTGAGCAGCGTGTGGGCCGGCGGCGGGTTGGCGCCGAACACCTCGGAGCGGCATTTGCCGTAGTCGGCCTGGTAGCGCATGTCGGTCACGTAGGAGACGATCTTGACCACGTCGCCAAACCCGGCGCCGTTCTTCTCCAGCGCCCGCCTGATCTTGTCATAGGCGTATTTGCACTGGGCGGCGAAGTCGCCTTTGTAGAGGATGTCGCCACCCTTGCCGTTCTCGTCCTCGGCGCCGACGCCGGCGAGAAAGATCATCTTGGCCGGCCCGGTCACGGTGACGGCTTCGGAAAACCGGCCCTTGGCCCATTCGGAATAATTGTAGTTCTTCTTCTCGAATGCCGGCGCGGTCTGCGCGGAGGCGGCGGCGGAGCACAGCACCGCGGCGGCAATACACAGGGCTGTCGTGAGCGGCTTCGGCATCGCGGCCTCCTCGGATGAGCGGTGGACCCGAATATGGTAGCGCGGTTCTCGACCGGATTCATACCCGGGCGGGAGCGGCGGCACCGCGCCGGCGGCCGGCGTAAACTTTGTGGAAACCACCCCGATCTAATTACACAGCATCCTCAAGCCCCTTTACACCGGTCGCCTCGGCTTTACGTATCATGCCGTTCCGTTCGACCCGCGCAGCGCACGCAGGGCATGAATTCGTGCCGCCGGCGGTGCGCTTCGACAGCGGAGACTGAAGGCGGCGGTTCCGGGTCCCGGGCCTGCATTACGACCGGCGGCGCGTGCGGCGGCCCGCGGATCAGGACAAGAATTTCTTAACCAAAAAACACGCGAAATCGAGAAGCCACACCCCACTTGTCGAAGACTGGTGCGTTGATCCCCATGTCGAGCTTCATGAAGGCAGCGCATCGAGGATGCGGGCTGTGGCTGCGCGCGTCGCTGCAGCCGGCGACCCTGCTCGGCCTGATCATGATCGCCGGCTGCTGGATCGCCGTCGCCTACGCGACATCCGCCGAGCGCGCCACCACTCTCGAAGGCGCAATCCTGCGATCTGAAAACCTCGTTCGCCTGTTCGAGGAGAGCACCGATCAGATACTGCTGGGCATCGATCGAACCCTCTTGCTGCTTCGCAAGGGTTATGAGGAGGAGCCGGATCACTTCAACTTGCGCAACTGGGCGGAGCGGACCGCCGTCATCGGGGCCCTTACGATTCAGATATCGATCATCGGAGGCGACGGCTACGTGAAGGCCACGACGACGGACTACAGCGGCCCACCGCTGTATATCGGGGATCGCGAGCATTTCCGCGCCCATGCCGACACCGGCATCGACACGTTGTTCATCAGCAAGCCGATGATCGGGCGGGCAACGGGCAAGTGGTCGATCCAGCTTTCGCGCGGGATACGGGGCAAAGACGGCGAATTCGGCGGCATCATCATTGCCTCGCTGGACCCGGATTTCATCCAGAAATTCTACGAATCCGTCGATCTCGGTTCGCACGGCACGATTATCCTGCGCCGGCTCGACGGCGTTATCCTCGCCTCGTGCGGGCTGCTGGGTCCCTCTCTCGGCCGCCAAGCGGCACTGCAGCCGCTGACTGACGCCCTCGTCGAGCCGCCGATGGGGCACTATTGGGGTCGCGGCAACATCGATGGCGTAAAGCGATTGATCGCGTACCGCTTCGACGCGAAATTCCCGGTCATAGAGACGGTCGGCCGCGCCGAAAGCGATATCTTCGCGACCTATCTGTATGATCGCAACACCTACATCGCGGTAGCCGTGTTGATCACGATTATGGTGTTGTTCGCCATTGCCGGCGCCGCTCACTATCAGATCAGGCTCGACCGTGCGCGAGACAACCTTCGCCGCAGCGAAGCGCAGGCGGTAGAGAGAGCGCGCGCGCTGGAGCTGAAGTCCCGCGAACTCGAGGTGACGCTCGACTACATGAGCCAGGGCATCATAATGACCGATGCCGACGACAACGTTCGAGTGACCAACCGGCAGGCTGTCACGCTGCTCAGTCCGCCCGAATCGTTCCGCTTCGACCGGCCGACGACAAAAGGGCTTGTTCCGGACCCGGCGAAGCCCGGTGGCGATAGCCTTGCCCTCCGATTGCTCGATCCGGGCATCGACGAACCCCGCAAGCCGGGCGCCGGATCGATGGATGTCCAAGTCTATCAGCGGACGCTGCCGGATGAAGTCGTGCTCGAAATTCACAGCGCGCAGCTGCAGGAAGGCGGCACCGTTCGCACCATCAGCGACATCACCGAACGCAAGCGCGCCGAACAGGAGATCGAGCGGATCGCTCACCACGATGCCCTAACGGGACTGGCTAACCGCCCCCTGCTCAACAATCGCATCGATCAGGCCTTCGGCCGTATGCAGCGTTATGAGGAGAACTTTGCAATCCTGTGCGTCGATCTCGACCGCTTCAAGACCATCAACGACACCTTCGGCCATCAGGCCGGCGACGTGATACTGAGGCAGGTGACCGATCGCTTGCTCAGTTGCACCCGCGAGGTCGATACGGTGGCGCGGACCGGCGGCGACGAGTTCGTCGTGCTGCAAGCGAATGTCGGCAGGCCCGAGGACGTGACGCCGATGGCCGAACGCATTCTGGACGCCATGACTACGCCCTGCGATATCAACGGCAATCCGGTGGTGATCGGCGCGAGCATCGGCATCGCGTTGGCGCCGTCCGACGGCGCAAGTGCCGAGGAGCTCCTCGGCCACGCCGACCTTGCTCTCTATCGTTCCAAGTCCAATGGACGCAACGATTTCCGCTTTTTCGACGCGGAGATCGGCGAGTCCGCGGCCAAGCGCGTCAAGCTGGACCTGGAGCTGCGCGAGGCGCTGGCACGGGACCAGTTCGAGCTGTGGTACCAGCCGTGGATCAACATCGTGAGCGGGCGGATTGCCGGCTGCGAGGCGCTGTTGCGCTGGCGCCATCCGATCCGCGGATTGATAGGCCCCATGGAGTTCATCCCGACCGCCGAAGAAACCGGCCTGATTGGACCACTGGGCGACTGGGTGCTGCGCCGCGCCTGCCGGGACGCGTGCGGCTGGCCACGCCAAATAAAGCTCGCCGTCAATTTATCGGCGGCACAATTCATCGGCGGAAAGCTTGCCGAATCCGTCCTGGACGCGCTCGCGGAATCCGGCTTCGAAGCCGAGCGCCTCGAAATAGAGATTACCGAGACCCTCATCATCGACGACTATGAAGGGCCCCGCGAAGCGCTGCGTCGAATGCGCGAGCATGGCGTAAGCGTCGCGCTCGACGACTTCGGGACCGGATATTCGTCCCTGACCCATCTTCGGCAGCTGCTGATCGATCGCATCAAGATCGACAAGTCGTTCGTCGCGGAGATCGCGACGCGCGAGGACTGTGCGGCGATCGTGTCCGCGGTGATCTCTCTCGGCAACACCCTTGGGGTCGCCATCACCGCCGAGGGCGTCGAGACCCACGATCAACTGGTCATCCTGCGAGCGGCGGGGTGCACGGAAGCGCAGGGTTATTTGTTCAGCCGTCCAAAGCCGGCGGCCGAGATCCTCAAGACATTGTCGGCCGAAGGCGTGGGCGTCATCGCCGCCTGAAACGCCGTTCTGAGCGGCGCGCCGGCACCGGGTCGCGCCCGTCCCAGTCACAGCGCGGCGACCTCCGCCAGCAGCGCGTCGCTCACCGCGAGCCCGTCGCGCCGCGCCTTGGCGCGGGCGGCGAGCCGGCGCGAGCCCGGCAGGTGGGTTCCCGGCTGCGCCGCGATCATCTCGGCGAGGCGGCCGAAATGCGCGGCACCGCCGTCGAAGGCGCCTGGATCGAACGCGATGATCAGTTGCCCGGTGCCGGGCGGTGGGCCGTCCGCATCGAGGAACGACGAGGCCTCGGCGGCGTAATTCGCGCCGGTGAGCCCAGCGGCGAGCAGTTCCACCATCAGCGCCAGCGCGGTGCCCTTGGCATCGCCGAGCGGGAGCATGGTGCCGGCGAGCGCCGCTTCGGGGTCGGTGGTGGGCGCGCCCGCGGCGTCGAGCGCCCAGCCTTCGGGGATGTGCTCGCCTTTCTGCCGGGCCGCGAGGATGTTGCCGCGCGCGACCTTGGAGAGCGACAGGTCGACCACGATCGGCGCCGCGCCCGGTAGCGGACAGGCGAAGGCGATCGGATTGGTGCCGAACACCGCCTTGGCGCCGCCCCATGGCGCGATCGCTGCGGGCGTGTTCGCGAACAGCATGGCGACGAGCCCCGTCTCCGCCAGCCGCTCGACCGGATGGCCGGCGGCGCCGCAATGATGCGAGCGCGTGATCCCGGCGCAGGCGATGCCCGCGGCGCGCGCCATCTCCGGCAGGATCGTTTCGGCGAGCGTGATGGCGGGATAGGCGAAGCCGTGGCCGGCATCGACGATCGCGGCGCCGGCGCGCGGCCGACTCGCCTGTGGAACGGCGAAGCCGTCGACCTTGCCGATCTTGGCCTGGGCGGCGTAGCTCGGCAGCCGCGACAGACCGTGCCCCTTGAGGCCGTCGGCCTCCGCCGCCACCAGCGCCGCGGCGACGCAGCGCGCATTGTCGGTGCCGGTGCGGCAGCGCTCCAGGGTTCGCCCGACCAGGTCTTGCGCCTCCGCAATAGTCAGCGTCGGCATCGCGGCGCGCTCAGGCGCTGCGGTAGAGCTTGGTGAGCACGAATTCGCGATGTCCCAGCGCTTCTGCCGCGGTGAGCCTGCCGTTGGCGGTGCGCTGGATCATCTCGATCAAGGCATCGCCCGCCTGCGGGATGGTCAGGTCGCGACGCAGGATGCCGGACACGTCGAGATCGATGTGCTCGGACATGGTGCGCACGGTGCGCGGATTGCCGCTGATCTTGATCACGGGAAGGATCGGATTGCCGATCACATTGCCCTGCCCGGTCGGAAACGTGTGCACCACATAGCCGGCGGCCGCCATCAGCGTCACGCATTCGGCGGCGGCCGACGAGGTGTCCATGTAGTAGAGGCCGGGGCCCTTGGCGGGCGCCTCCGCGGGCTCGAGCACGTCGATATAGGTGCAGCTGCGGCCGATCTTCTCCAGATTGCCGAGCGCCTTTTCCTCGATGGTGGTGAGGCCGCCGGCGATGTTGCCCTTGGTCGGCTGGGACTCCGACAGGTCGTCCTTCTTGTGCGGCTCAATGACCTCGTCCATGTAGGCCTTCCACACCTCGTACCATTTCTCGCCGATATCGGGGGTCGCCGCCCGCGCCTTGGCGATGTGCTCGCCGCCGGTGATCTCCGAGGTCTCGCCGAAGATGCCATAGATGCCCTGCGGGATCAGCTTGTCGTACATGTTGCCGACGGTCGGGCAGGAGGCGAGCCCTGTGGTGGTGTCGCTTTCGCCGCACTTGGTGGAGACCCACAGCTCGGAGAAGTCGCACTCCTCGCGCTTGATCTCCGAAGCGCGCTGCAGATAGTCCTTGGCGACGCGCGCCGCCTTGGCGACCGTCATGATGTCGCCGCTTCCCTCGATGCCGAAGCCGGTCACCGGCTTGCCGGTCTTCTTGATGCCCTCGACGACGCGGCCGGTCCAGCCGTCCTCGATCCCGATCACGACGACCGCCGCGACATTGGGATTGGCGCCGGTGCCGATGAGGGTGCGGAAGAACACGTCGAGGTCCTCGCCGAACTGCAGCCGGCCATAGGCATGGGGGATCGCCAGCGTCCCCTTGATGTTGTTGGCCACCGCTTCGCAGGCCGCGTTGGAGAGGTCGTCGAGCGGCAGGATGACGACGTGGTTGCGCACGCCGACCCGGCCGTTCTCGCGCCGGTATCCCCAGAATTTCAGGTTGGACTTGCCGTTGGCCGCCATGGCGCTCACCACCGCTTGGTCTTGAGATTGTGGACGTGGACGTGATCGCCCTTGGCGATGTCGGAGACGGCCTTGCCGATGTCCTGGCCGTATTTCCATACGGTGTCGCCGCGCTTGATGTCGGTGAGCGCGACCTTGTGGCCGATCGGCACGTCCATTCTGCTTTCGAGACGGAAGGACGAATCGTCGGCGGTCACGACGCAGAGCATGTCGGTGCCGGCGGCGAGGCCCTCGACCACCACCACGCCGACCGTGTCCTTCTTGTCGTGCACCAGAAGATGCGGAACGCTCATGCTCCCTCCCAACGGCGATCGAGCTTTTGCGGTCTTATCGGGACATCGGGCGGCGAAGTCAACGCAGGCGCGCCGGCGCGGGGCTCGGCTGCGGCCGGGTCATGGCTCAGGACTGCCGCGCCGGAGAAGGCGTGACGTGTCCAGGAAGGAGTTTTTTGAGCGTGTTTTTGGTAGCCTATGCGCGATCAAAGGCCCACTCACCCACGGACAGGTTGCGCGCCGCTCGATGTCCTCGCCGGTTTATCTCCCAGACCCCCGCAAGCCGCGGCGACCGTCGCGCCGCGCGCTGGCGATCGCCGGCGTGGTCGCCGCCGTCTCGGTGGGTTCGATCGTCGTTTGGCTCGAAGAGACGCAGCGGGCTCCGGTTGCACCGAAAACGACGCCCGTGCCGCCTCCGCCGCCACCCGTGCAAGCGCCGGCTGAAAGTGCCCAGCCGGCACTCGGCAGCATCGGGCCGCTGTCGCCGGAACGCGAACGGGCGTTGAAGCCGCTGGAGAGCTTCCGCGACTGCGCCAAGGACTGTCCCGAGATGATCGTGATTCCGGCGGGTGCATTCACGATGGGATCCCCCCCGGCTGAAACGGGCCGCTTCGACAATGAAGGCCCGCCGCGCCAGGTGACGATCGCCAGGCCGTTTGCGGTATCCAGGTTCGACGTGACGTTCGCCGACTGGGACGCCTGCGTCGCCGCCGGCGGCTGCCCGGCGATCGGCGATGCCGGTTTTGGACGGGGAACGAAGCCGGTCATCAATGTCACCTGGAACGACGCCCGGCAGTATGTGGCGTGGCTTTCCAAGACGGCCGGCCGGCCCTACCGCCTGCTCACTGAGGCCGAATGGGAATACGCGGCGCGCGCCGGCGCCACGACGGCCTATCCCTGGGGCGAGGAGGTCGGCGAGGGCAACGCCAATTGCAACGGGTGCGGCGGCGCGTGGGACAATCGCGAGACGTCGCCGGCCGGATCGTTCAAGCCCAATGCATTCGGCCTCTACGACATGGCCGGCAACGTGTGGCAATGGGTCGAGGATTGCTTTCATGGCGACTATCGCGACGCGCCCGCCGACGGTTCGGCGTGGACCGGCGGAGATTGCAGCCGCCATGTCGTCCGCGGCGGTTCCTGGGTCGACCGGCCGCAATTCTCCCGCTCCGCCCACCGGCAGAGTTTCTCCGCCGTGTTCCGGATCAGCAATCTCGGCTTCCGGGTCGCGAGAACGCTCGCGCCTTGAACGCTTGCTCCTTGAACCTTTCCGTGCGCGGCGCGGGCGGTGTATCCTCCTTCGGTGCTGCGCGGATTAGGCGCCGATCAATCAAGCCATCCGAAATGCAGGGAGGAAACCCATGTTGGAGCGAAGCTCGGCCGCTGCGGTTGCTGTGGCGCTGGTCGCCGCGCTGACGATGACGATCGACCGCGCCCAGGCCGCCGACGGTGCGAACTACCCGGACTGGAAGGGCAAATGGGAACGTTTCGTGGTTCGCGGGCTTCCCGGCCAGCCGTCCCACGATCAGACCAAGCCCTGGGGGTTCGGACAGCAGGCGCCGCTGACGCCCGAGTACAAGGCGGTTCTGGAGGCGAGCATCGCCGACCAGGCCGAAGGCGGGCTGGGCAATTTCCCCACCACCCTGGGGCGCCCCGCCGGCATGCCGAACATGATGATGGCATTCGGGCCGCTGGAATTCGTCGTCACGCCGCACACCACCTATGTCCTGATCGGTTGGCATGACCATTACCGTCGCATCTTCACCGACGGACGCGACTGGCCGGCAGCGATCGAGCCGAGCTTTTCGGGCTACTCGATCGGCCGATGGATCGACGAAGACGGCGACGGAATCTACGACCTGCTCGAAGTCGAGACGCGCGGCTTCAAGGGGCCCCGCGCCTTCGACGAAACCGGCCTGCCTCTGCACGTCGACAACCAGTCCATCTTCAAGGAGCGCATCTACCGCGACAAGGCTGATCCGAAAATCCTCCATGATGAAATCACCACGATCGACCATGCTCTGACCCATCCGTGGATCGTCGACAAAAGATACGTGCATAATCCGAATCCGCATCCGGACTTTGACGAGTTCTACACGACCGAGAACAATGCGCAGATCGCCATCGGCAAGGAGAACTATTTCCTGAGCGCGGAAGGACTCCTGATGCCCGCCAAAAAGAACCAGGCGCCGCCCGATCTGCGATATTTCAAGCAGGCGCAGCCGCCGAAGTGAACACCGGGTCGGCGGGTCAGGCAAATGGCAGTAATCCAAGGCCGTGCAGACCTGCCTCGGAGGCTATCGATCCGATGCGATCGACCCGAACTTGCCCGCCCGGATTCGCCGAACCGACTCGCCGAACCAACTCGCCGATGCCGGCTTGTCAACTTAGCTCTGTTGGCGGACACTTGCACGTGGCGGGAGATGCTGGGGTCCGACCCGGTCGGGGCGACCTGGGGCGTCGGCGTGCGGCGCGCCCCCAACGTGACGAATTGGGGTTGGACCACCGCGATGGCGGCAGATTCCCACTTTGATGATTACCGGTGCACACGACAAGCAGGTGCCGTCGCCGCGGGTGCACGATCTCTATGCGGATCTCGGCTCGAAATCCAAGGTGCTCATCGACCTCGCCTGCTCGTCCCACAATGCCATGTGGGAGAAGAACCACCTGCTGCTGTTCCAAGCCTCGTTGGAATGGCTGACCAAGGGGACGGTGAACGGGGTGGAGCAGGGCATCGTGCGCCTCGGATATTGAGCGGCCGAACGCCGCCATACCGTACGCGGCCTGAAAGTCAGCAAACGCGCCGGGGCATTTTCTTGCCCGAAGGCGGCGGAACCGCCGGTCTCGATCGATTTTCCGGGGCGCATCTGTGGCGCACCGTTGCTGATCCGCATCACCGCCGGCTGCCAGCCAGAAATTGCAAGCCACCGAAGCACTTCGTGACCGGGCCCCGGTGGGGCACCTTCGGTCCTTGCCCTGGGCGCAACCGGCCGAGATTCCGCCCCCGGCCGGCCAGCAAAAAAATGACAATCTTTCGGCGCAGCCGCTATAATCGGTTGCGGCGCGGCATCGGGGGGTGGCACGACCTGTATGATCGGATTGAAGCGGTTCGTCCGCCCCGAATTCGTTTTTTCGGTCGCCGCCCATGTGGGGATCCTGCTGCTGGGCCTGCTGCTTTTTGGCGCGGAGGCGGTTCGACCGGCGCCGCCCGAGCCGATGACCGTCGAACTCGTGCCGCCGAGCGAAGCGCCGCCGTTCGAAACGACGCCGCAGGTCGAAGGCACCCCGTTGGACTCCACCTCGACCGGGTCGGAGGTGTCATCGGATTCCAAAACGGGGAGCGCCACCGCGGAGCGGCCCCGGCCCAAAACGGCCGAACCGTCGCTGGAACAGGCACAAACCCGCTCCAACCCCCAGCACAGCGCCAGCCTGGCGGCCGCACTGCCGCAGCCGGCACCGCCCGAGGATCCACAGCCCGAGACGCAGCCCCAGGCATCCGAGCCGATCCTTCCCCCGAGCACGCCGACAACTGAGCCCCAGCCGAGCCGCGAGGAGGCGACGAAGCAGCCGAACGTCGGTGAAATGTTCGCGATGCCGCTGGCGCTCCCGGGCGGACGGCTCGGCGGCGGCTTCGACGCCCCCGCCAGCAATCCCGCCATGCTCCCGCACGATGATACCGCCGCATTCCGCGCCCGCGTCAGCTCCTGCTCGCACTTGCCGCCAGACATCGCCGTCGACGAGAAGGTCATGATCCTGCTGCGGGTCTCCTTCAAGCGCGACGGCACCCTGGCGAGACGTCCGGAACTGCTGGACGCGAGCTATTCACCGAAGACGTTGGAGCTGCTGCAAACCGCCATCGGCGCCCTGGAAAAGTGCCAGCCCTATCCCGAGCTCCCGGCGGACAAATACCAAAAGTGGAAGACGCTCGACCTCACGGTCACGCCGCGGGCCCTCTCCCGCGACTGACGGCGCGTTCGACTGCATCTTGCGGTATCCCACGATGCCGTCAGCCGAGCTTGCGCTTGATGAGCTTCTCGGCATTGCCGACGTAGATTTTCCGCCGTGCGACGTCATCGATATCGAGCCGGTCGATCACCGCGATGGTCGGTGCGATCGGGCCGAGCGGCGTGTCGGTAGCGAACAAGATGTGGTCGGCGCCGAAGAACTCGAGCCCGCAGGGAATCCCGTATTTGCCGCCGAACATCGCGGTGTCGCCGTAGAACTCTTTGAAGTAGTCGAGATGGGGGCGCTGGAGCGAGGGCAGCACGTTGGAATAGTCCTCGCCGGTGGTGCGGGCGCCGAGCACGTCGAGGCCGGGACCGACGCGGCCGTCGAAATAGGGGATCATGCCGCCGCAATGATGGGTCACGATCTTGATGGCCGGATGGCGGTCGAACAGGCCGGAGAACACCAGCCGGCTCATGGCGACCGAGGTGTCGTAGGGCCAGCCGAAGCACCACCACATCTCGTAGCGCGATTTTGTCTCGGCGGGGTAGTCGGGCATGGCCGCGGTCCGCGCCGGATGCAGCCAGATCGGCAGGTCGAAATCGGCGAGCGCCGCGAACAGCGGCGCGTGGGCCAGACCATCGAGCGGCTGGCCGGCGAGCGGGGTGAACATCTGGATGCCGCAGGCGCCGAGCTGCGTGATGGCGCGCGCGGCCTCGGCGACCGCGCCGTCCACGTCGGTTGCCGACACCGCGGCGACGAAGCCGGGGAAGCGGTCCGGGTGCCTGGCGCACAATTCCGCCATGGCGTCATTGCCGATGCGCGCCAGCCTCGCGCCAGTCGCGCCCGCGGCGATGTCCTCGATGGGCGGGTTCGGGAGCGAGATGATCTGGCGGTAGTCGCCGAAGGTGTCCATCTCGCGAAAGCGTTCGTCGAGGTCGAACAGCTTGGTGATGGTGCGCAACCGCTTGCCTAGGTTTTCGGTCTGCGGCGATACCTTGGTCATTTCCTGGAAGAATGCCTCGGGATAGATGTGGCAATAGATGTCGATCAAGGGGTAACTGGCCATCGGCGGTTTCCTCGCGGCTTTCGTCGATTACCGATATCAGGGATCGCGCCGCAGGCAACTCGAGCGCCCACGAGTTCAAACCCGGTTCACACGCGATGCTCTCTTTCCTCAACGGCGAAACCAGGCTTCACGTCATCGTCGGCGATCCGGTCGGCCAGACCAAATCGCCCGCCGGCCTCACCGCCGAATTCGCGGCACGCGAGGTCGACGCCGTCTGCGTCCCCATCCACGTGACGGCCGATGATTTCGACGCCTTCATGGTCGCGGCGAAGCGCGTGATCAATCTCGACGGCATCGTCGTCACCATGCCCCACAAGTTTTCGGCGCTGCGGCATTGCGATGAAATGTCCGACCGCGCGCGCTTCCTCGGCGCCGCCAATCTCCTGCACCGCCTCGCGGGCGGCCGCTGGCGCGGCGACATGACCGATGGCGTCGCCATGGTCGCCGCCTTGCGCAAGGCCGGATGCGAGCCCGCCGGCAAGCGTGCCCTGCTGGTAGGCGCCGGCGGGGCCGGCTCCGCGGTCGCGGTCGCGCTGATCGAGGCGGGCGTGGCGGTACTGGCGGTCGCCGAGGTCGACGCGGAGCGCCGCGACCGCCTGATCGCGCGCCTCGCGGCGCGCAGGCCGGGCGCGGTGACGGCGGGCTCGGCGGACCCGGCCGGATTCGACCTCGTCGTCAACGCCACCCCGATCGGCATGGCGCCCGGCGATCCCCTGCCCGTCCAGGCGGAGCGGCTCGAAGCCGGTGCCACCGTCGCCGATCTCATCACAAGGCCTGCGATGACGCCGCTGCTCGAGATCGCGCGCCGGCACGGCTGCCGGATCGCCTCCGGCGCCGACATGTTCGCGGTCCAGGCCGGCTACATGGCCGACATCCTGCTGGGGACCAAGAGATAGGCGGGCGAATTTCTTGCCCTCCCCGACTTCGGGGAGGGCAGGGTGGGGTTCTTTCTTCCTCGATTGGCCATGCCCGTGGCCCCACCCGACCGAGCTTCGCTCGGCCACCCTCCCCGAAGTCGGAGAGGGGCAGGCGCCGCTTGCGTTGCCGCGCGCGTTTCGGCATTGCTGCGGGCGGCCGCGTGCCCAATTTCGACCGAGAGGAAATTCCCGTGCCCGACACATCCGCGCAACTGCGCCATGACCTTGCCGTCGCCAATCGAATCCTCGGCCACGAAGGCGTGATCGACGCTTTCGGCCATGTCAGCATCCGCCATCCCGGCGACGCCGGTCGCTATTTGCTGTCGCGGTCGCGCGCGCCGGCTCTGGTCGAGCCCGACGACATTCTCGAATTCACCCTGAACTCCGAGCCGGTGAAGCCGCCGACGGTGCAGCTCTATGCCGAACGGGTCATTCACGGCGAAATCTACAAGGCACGGCCCGATGTCCTCGCCGTCTGCCACCATCACGCCGCGGCGATCATGCCGTTCTGCATCAGCGGCGACCCGGTGGTCCCGGTGTTCCACCTCGGCGCCGCCATGGGCCCGGTGGCGCCGTTCTGGGACAGCCGAGACGATTTCGGCGACACCAATCTCCTGGTGGTCAAGCCGGAGGAAGGCGCCTCGCTCGCCCGCGCGCTGGGCGGCCATTCCATGGTGCTGATGCGTCGACATGGCGCAACCGTGGTGGCCAAGAGCCTTCGCGAGCTGGTGTTCCGCTCGATCTATTCCTGCGACAATGCGCGTTACCTGAGCGAGGCCAAGCGGCTCGGCAATTTCGGGCCGCTGACGCCGGGCGAGATCGCGATGGCGCAGGCGCTCTATGAACGGCCGAACACCCACACGCGGGCGTGGGAATACTGGTCGACGCGGCTCGCCAAGCGGGGCGAGATGCCGCCGGCGCCGCGAGCCGGAAAAGCCGCCACGAAAGTCGCCCCTGCCAAGAAGAAGCCGGCGGCAAAGCCGCCAAAGTCAGTGAAGTCGTCAAAGACGCAAAAGACGCAAAAGCCGACAGGAAGGAAACACAGATGAACCGGGCCCACCTCATCAGCCTCGCGCTGGCGCTGGCCGTGCCGGCGCTCTTGCCACTGCCGCTCCACGCCGACGACACGCTCAAGGTTGCGATCGGCCAGATCAACAATTGGGAGAACCAGGCGCCGACGCTGGGCCAGGACGCCGGCATCTTCAAGAAGAACGGCCTGGTGCTGGAGACCTTCGGCACCGCCGGGGCCGGCGAGACGCTGCAGCCGATCATCTCCGGCAGCGCCGATATCGGCATCGGGGTCGGCGTCGCCGGTGCCATGCGCGCGTTCTCGACCGGGGCGCCGGTCCGTATCCTCGCGCCGGCCTTCACCGGCTCGTCGGACCTCTTTTGGTATGTGCGCGCGGATTCGCCGATCAAGTCGCTCGCCGACGCCACCGCCGCCAACACCGTCGCCTATTCCACCAACGGATCGAGCTCGCACAACATCGTGCTCGCCTTCATCGACGAACTCGGCCTCAAGGCGAAGCCGACGCCGACCGGAAGCCCGCCTGCGACCCTGACCGCCGTCATGTCCGGCCAGGTCGACATCGGCTGGGCGGCGCCGCCGATCGGGCTGCAGGAGGTCAAGGACGGCAGGCTGCGCATCATCGCCCGCGGCAGCGACGCGCCCTCGCTGCGCGGCCAGACCGTGCGGGTCACCGTCGTGAACGCCGACCTGCTCAAGCAGCGCCCCGACGTGGCGGCACGCTTCGTCAAGGCGTACCGGGAATCGGTGGACTGGATGTACGCCGACCCCAAGGCGCTCGAGCTCTACGCCGCGAAAATCGGCAAGCCGCTCGATCTCGTCAAGCAGACGATCGCGCAATTCTACCCCAAGGAGGTGCTGCAGACCGACAAGATGGCGGACATGCCGGGCATCCTGCGCGACGCCGTCAAGCTCAAATATCTGCGCGAGCCGCTGACCCCCGCACAGCTCACCGAGTTGGTGCGGACACCGCCGCGGTGACGGCGGCGGTTCCGGTGTGGCGGTTCCCGGTCCGGCGGTTCCTGGTGCAAGCATGACATTGGACGAAACCCACGATCCCGCGCTGCGCAGCTGGGTGGCGAGCGCCAATGTGCCGGACGGCGATTTCCCGATTCAGAACTTGCCCTATGCCGTGTTCCGGCGGCGCGGCGACGGTGCGCCGCCGTGCGTCGGCGTCGCCATCGGTGCGGAAATCCTCGACATCGCGGCGGTCGCCCATCTCATGGATGGCATCGCCGCGGGCACCGCTGCCGCCTGCGCGTCGCCGCACCTCAATGGCCTGATGGAACGCGGTCCCGAGGCCTGGGCGGCTCTGCGCCTGGAACTGTCCCGGCTGTTGCGCACGGGATCGACGGACCGCAGCTCCGCGGTCGAGACCCACCTGACGCCGGTCGATGCCGCGGAGCTGCTGCTCCCGGTGCGGATCGGCAACTTCACCGATTTCTTCGCCTCGATCTTTCACGCCACCAATGCCGGCCGGCTGTTCCGGCCCGACAATCCGCTGATGCCGAACTACAAATACGTGCCGGTCGCCTATCACAGCCGCGCCTCCTCGGTACGCCTGAGCGGGATGCCGGTGCGCCGGCCCCTGGGGCAGACCAAGCACCCGGACGAAGCGGCGCCGGTTTATCGCCCCAGCCGCGATCTCGATTACGAGCTCGAGCTCGGCTTCTACATCGGCACGCCCTCGGCGCTGGGCCATCCTGTCGCGATCGCCGCCGCGGGCGATCATGTGTTCGGGTTCTGCCTCCTCAACGACTGGTCGGCGCGCGACATCCAGGCCTGGGAGTCCCAGCCGCTCGGCCCGTTCCTCGCCAAGAATTTCGCCACCACGGTATCGCCCTTCGTCGTCACCGCGGCGGCGCTCGCACCCTACCGCACCCGCGCCTACGTCCGGCCGCAAGGCGACCCCGCGCCGCTGCCGCATCTCACCGCGGCCACGGACCAGGAATCCGGCGGCCTCGACATCGTCATGGAGGCTTATCTGCTCACCGCCAAAATGCGCGGCGCGGGCGAAGCGCCGTTCCGGCTCAGCCGCGGCACCTTCGCCAACGTCTACTGGACGGTGGCGCAGATGGTGGCGCATCACGCCAGCAATGGCTGCAATCTCGAAACCGGCGACCTCATGGGATCGGGCACGGTCTCCGGGCCGGAACGGGAGAGCTGGGCGAGCCTGCTCGAACTCACCCAGCGCGGCAGGGAACCCATCGCGCTCCCCAATGGCGAGAGCCGCGGCTACATCGCGGACGGCGACGAGATCATCTTCCGCGGCCACTGCGCCAAGCCCGGTTTCGCCCGCCTCGGCTTCGGCGAATGCCGCGCGGCGATTGCGCCGGCGGGAGCCGTGTGATGTCTTGGCCCTTCGATGATTGGACCGCGACATGGCAATGAACCCATTCGTTGGCACGGTGCGGAGACTTTTGTGCGCGCTCGGAGCGTTTGCAACTCTCGCAGGCCTCACCGGCCACGTCTCCGCCCAGCCCTACCCGAGCCGCCCGATCCGTTTGGTCGTGCCGTTCGCGGCGGGCGGCGCCAACGACATCGTGGCGCGGCTGATCCAGCCCGACCTTGAAAAGGCGCTGGGCCAGCCGATCGTCATCGAGAACAAGCCGGCGGCGTCCGGAATTGTCGGCACCGACCAGGTCGCCAAGGCGGCGCCTGACGGCTATTCCCTGCTGATGGCGTTCACCACCCACACCGTAAATCCCGCCGTGAACGCCAAGCTCCCCTATGATGCCGAGCGCGACCTCGCGCCGGTGATCCTGATCGGCAAGAGCCCGCTGTTGTTCATCGTCAATCCGAAGGTGCCGGCGAAGACCATTACCGAGTTCGTCGCGCTCGCCAAGGCGAGCCCCGGCAAGTTCAATTACGGCACGCCGGGGGCGGCGAGCCAGGCCCACCTGCTGGTGGCGCTGTGGAGCAGGCTTGCCGGCATCGAGATGCAGCACGTCCCCTATCGCGGCGGCGCGCCCGCGGTGCTGGGCACGGTCGCCGGCGAAGTGCAGTTCACCGTGATGTCGCCCTTGGCCTCGCTCGCGCAGATCAATGCCGGCGCGCTGCGGGCGATCGCGTCGGGCAGCGCCGCGCGCGACCCGCATTTCCCGGACCTGCCGACGGTCGCCGAAAGCGGCTTTCCCGGTTTCGAGGCGGTCGCCTGGGTCGGCCTGTTCACCACCGCCGGCACTCCGAAGGAGATCGTCGACCGGCTGAATGCGGAAGTGAACCGCATCATCCGCGAGCCCTCGATCGCGGCGAAGTTCGACGAACAGGGCCTTACCCCGGCCGGGGGCACCCCGGCCGAATTCGGCGCCTTCGTCTCGCGCGAGCTGCGGCGTTGGAAGGATGCCGCCCGACGCCGCGGAGTCGACGGCGCGTAGGGTAGTTCAATCCGCGCTGATGCCGGCGGCGTGGATGGGCTTAGCCCAGCGCGCGATGTCTTCGGGCAGGAACTTGGCGAGGTATTCCGGCGTGCGCCGCTCCGGCGGCACGATCTCGAGCCCGAGCCCTTCCAGGCGCTTGCGCAACGCCGGGTTCTCCAGCGATTGATTGACCGCCGCATTGAGGCGCCGGACGATCGCGTCGGGCGTGCCCTTGGGCAGGAAGAACGCGTTCCACACCGAGGCCTCGACGCCGGGGAGGCCCTGCTCGGCGGCAGTCGGCACCTCGGGAATGATGGCCACGCGCTTTGCGGACAGCACGGCGATCGGCTTCACCGTGCCCTGCTTGGCGAGTTGCGCTCCGGTCTGGATGGTATCGCACATGTAGTCGATCCGGCCGCCGATCAGGTCCTGGATCACCGGCCCGGCGCCGCGATAGGGCACGTGCGTGATGTTGACCCCGATGGCGAGATTGAACAGCACGCAGGGCAGATGCGTTCCCGGTGCCGACGCCGGCCGAGCCGAACTGCGCCTTGGTCTCGTTCGCCTTCAGCCAGGCGATGAATTCCTGCAGGTTGTTCACCGGCAGGTCCTTGCGGGCGTTGAGGATGCGCGGGGATTCCGACACCAGCCCGACCGGCGTGAAGTCGATCACCGAATTGTACAGCGGCTTCTTGTAGAGCGACTGGTTGTAGGCATGGGTGCCGGTATTGCCGATCATGAAGGTGTAGCCGTCGGGCGCGGCATGGGCGACACGGACGCCCGCGGTCATGCCGGCGCCGCCACCGATGTTCTCGACGATGACGTTCTGCCCCAGCAGTTCGCCGATCGCCTGGGCCTGCAGCCGCGCCGAAATGTCGACGCCGCCGCCCGGCGTGAACGGCACCACCAGGGTGATGGTGCGGGTCGGCCATTCCTGCGCCGCGCAGGGCGACGGCGCCAGGAAGCCGATGACGCCCGCGGCGAGGATTCCCAAAACGGTCCGCGGCATCGCAGTCTCCAACTGTGTTCCAATTCGATGCGAGTGTAGTGTTTCTGACGCTCTATTCCTGATCGTTGTCATCGCCCGGCTCGACCGGGCGATCCAGTAACCACTGGACTGCGATTTTGGCACAGCATGAGTTCGACCAGGGTACAGGGGGTACTGGATGCCCCGCTTTCGCGGGGCATGACACAAAAGCCATCAGAAAAATGCGAGCACAGTTACCGCTCAGCGCCGCCCGAACAAGCGCTCGATGTCGGCGAGCTTGAGTTCCACATAGGTCGGGCGGCCGTGATTGCATTGGCCGGAATTGGGCGTCGCTTCCATCTCGCGCAGCAGCGCGTTCATCTCTTCCGGCTTGAGCCGGCGCCCGGCGCGCACCGAGCCGTGGCAGGCCATGGTCGCCGCCACATGCATCAGCCGCCGCTCCAGCGGCAGCGATGAATCCCATTCCGCCATGTGCTCGGCGAGGTCGCGCACCAGGGCGGCGCTGTCGATCTCGCCCAACAGGCCCGGCGTCTCGCGCACCGCGACCGCGCCGGGGCCGAAGCTCTCGATGCGCGAGGCCGAACCGCATGAGGTCGTCGGCCCGCGCGATCAGCCGCTCGACGTCGGCCTCGTCGAGCTCGACGATGTCGGGGATCAGCAGGATCTGCCGCGTCACGCCGCTACGCGCCAACGCCGCCTTCATCCGCTCGTAGACCAGCCGCTCATGGGCGGCGTGCTGGTCGACGATCACCATGCCGTCGCGGGTCTGCGCCACGATATAGGTCTCGTGGATCTGGGCGCGCGCGGCGCCGAGCGGCCGGTCGATCGCGTCGGGCTCGGCTTCGACTCGTGCATGCGGGCATCCGCCGACGGCCCGCCGACTTCGAATGCCGCCTGGGCCGCTTCGGCAAAGCCCGCGGGCGCGCCGGCGAGCGCGGTCGCGTACGCCACGGAGCCTTGGGTCGCGGGAAACGACCGTGCCGGCGGGTTCCGCCAGTCCCACCCGCCGAACCGCGGCGGATTGGGGCGGAACGCCTGCGATGGTGGCGGCGCCGCCGGTCGACGCCGTGCGCGCGCTGTCGCGCAGGAGCGCGTCCTGCAGCGCCCGCACGATCACCGCGCGCATCAGCCCGCCGTCGCGAAACCGCACCTCGGTCTTGGCGGGATGGACGTTCACGTCGACCTCGTGGGAGTCGATGGCGACGAACAGCGCGACCACGGGATGGCGGTCGCGCGGCAGATGATCGGCATAGGCGGCGCGCACCGCCCCGAGCATGAGCTTGTCGCGCACCGGGCGGCCGTTGACGAAGAGATAGAGGCCGAGCGCATTGGCCTTGCTGTAGGTCGGCAGCCCGGCGAAGCCTTCGAGCGCCAGCCCGTCGCGGCCGGCGCGCACTTCGATGGCATTGGCGCGGAAATCGGCGCCGAGCACGTCGCCGAGCCGCTTGAGGCGCCCCGGCGCGTCGGGCAGCGCCGCCGTCCCAGGTCACCGGCGCGCGCTCCTCGCCCGCCAAGGTGAAGGCCACGTCGGGCCGGCTCATGGCGAGGCGACGCACCACGTCGCGGATCGCTTCGGCCTCGGTGCGGTCGGTCTTGAGGAATTTGAGCCGCGCCGGCGTCGCGTAGAAGAGGTCGCGCACCTCGACGCAGGTGCCCTCGCCCAGCGCCGCCGGCCGCGGCTGCGACTTCACGCCGCCATCGACCGCGATCATCCAGGCATGGGGCTCGCCGGCGTGCCGCGTGGTGATGGCGAGCCGCGCCACCGCGCCGATCGAGGGCAGCGCCTCGCCGCGGAACCCGAGCGTTCGGATGGCGAGGAGATCGTCGCCGTCGAGCTTCGATGTCGCGTGGCGCTCGACCGCCAGCACGAGGTCGGCCCGGGTCATCCCGGCGCCGTCATCGGCGACCCGGATCAGCCGCCGCCCGCCGCCGTCGGTGAGCACATCGACCCGCCGCGCCCCGGCATCGAGAGCGTTCTCGACCAGTTCCTTGACCACGCTCGCCGGCCGCTCCACCACTTCGCCGGCGGCGATGCGGTTGATGACGGCGGTTTCGAGCTGGCGGACCGGCATGGCTGCGACTCAGGTGATCGGGGCCGCCATCATAGGCAATCGCGAGACGCGGCGGGAGCGGCGAATTCGTGTTGGCCCCCCGATCCGTCACCCTGAGGCGCGAGCTCTTGCGAGCCTCGAAGGGCGACCGCCCAGGCCGTGCTACGGGCACGCTCGCGCGCGAGGCCTCGGCCGCATCCTTCGAGGCTCGCGCGAAGAGGCGCGAGCACCTCAGGATGACGGGACGAAGTGTTCTGCGCTACACCAGCTAATCCAGCACCGGCTTCCCGTGCCGGAGCGCCTTGACGCCGGAGCGGCGTTTCTTGCCTTCGAGCCGCCTCACCTTGGAGCCCAGCGTCGGCCGGGTCGGGCGGCGCGGCGTCGGCCGCACCGCGGCGGCGCGGATCAGCTCGATGAGC
Organism: uncultured Alphaproteobacteria bacterium; assembly: GCA_963800215.1. GTDB lineage: Bacteria > Pseudomonadota > Alphaproteobacteria > Rhizobiales > Xanthobacteraceae > JAJPKK01. Next base: position 91,685 of record CAWCZY010000001.1, read on the forward strand.
CGCGTGAGCGCATCGTCGCGGTTGCGCTCCTGGGTGCGGTGGCGCTGGGCGGTGATCACGAGCACGCCGTCGCGGGTCAGGCGCTTGCCGGACAGCCGCTCCAGCCGCGCCCGCACCTCATGGGGCAGCGATGGCGAATGGCGCACGTCGAAGCGCAGCTGCACCGCGGTCGCGAGCTTGTTGACGTTCTGGCCGCCCGGGCCCGACGACCGGATGAAGGTCTCGGACACCTCGCTCTCGTCGATGCTGATGGTGTCGTTGATGCGGATCATGAAATGCTCGGCGGCCGGACGAAGCAGATGCGGCGCATCTTATACCCCAAGCCGATCGCGCATTGGTGCGATCATGCCGATCGCATGTTCAGCCGGCTCACGCCGGCAGCGGCTTGCCCTTGGTCTCCGGCAGGAACGGCGCCGCCGCGAGGCTGAGGATATAGACCGACGAGATCGTCACGGCGGCCTGGCTGAAGCCGCCGGCCTGGGTGATCAGCCAGCCGGAGATCAGCGGCCCGGTCCAGGCGACGAGGCGCGGCATGTTGAACACGAAGCCGGCGGCGGTGGCCCGCATGCGGGTCGGGAACAGTTCCGGCAGCCACGCCGCCATCCAGGTGTATTGGCCCGACACGAAGATGCCGCACAGCCCGGCGCCGATCAGCATGAAGGTCAGGTCCTGCGCCCACAGGAACAACAGCGCGACGCTGAAGAGGGACGCCACCACGTAGAAGATCGTCACCGGCTTGCGGCCATAGGCGTCGGCGAGAAAGCCGAACCCGGCATAGCCGAACACCGCGGCGCCGTTGAGCGCCATGCCCGCATAGCTCTGCCACGCCTGGTTCGACAGGCCGGCCTTGGCGGCGACCGTGCCGATGTAGGGCGGGATCCAGGCCGAGATGCCCCAGAACGCGAAGGTGGTGGCGAGCGACATCATGAAGGCGAGGATCACGCGCCGGCGGACTTCCGGCTCGACGAACAGGTCGGCGACGGTGAAGCGCGCCAGCGCCTCGTCCTGGGCGCCGAGCGAGGTGCCGCTGCGCTTGCGTTCGAGGCGCGGCCTGGCGCTGGTCGTTGACCCGCTCCCAGCGCTCCGATTCCGGGATGGAGCGGCGCACCCACAGCGTCATCAGCGCCGGCAGCACGCCGATCAGGAACATGTACCGCCATGCGTCCGGCCCCATCGCCCCGACGAACAGCCAGGCGAACGACGCCAGGAAAAACCCGATGCCCAACCCGCATTGCATCAGCCCGACGCCGCGGCCGCGAGCCTTGTCCGGCCACAGTTCCGAGACGATCGACGCGCCGGTGACCCATTCCGAGCCGATGGCGAGGCCGACGAGGAAGCGCAATACCGCAAACGACACCCAGTCCCAGGCGAACGCGCTGAGCCCGGTCATCACCGAGTAGGCCAGGATCGCGAGCATCATGGTGCGCTTGCGGCCGAGATAGTCGGCGAGCACGCCGCCGATCAGGCCGCCGATGCCCCAGCCGAGCAGCGTCAGCGCGATCACGGTTCCGGCATAGACGGGGATTTGGCCATATTGCGAAGGTTCGAGCAGCTGCCGCAGCGCGGCGCCGACCGACATCACCAGCGCGAAGGTCTCGTAGCCGTCGAACATCCAGCCCAGATTGGACGCGATCAGGGTGTTCCACTGGCTGCGGTCGAGCAGGCGATACCACGGCACTTCCCCGGTGATCACGGCCTGTGACATGGCAGCCCTCCTCTTGTCGCAATCGTCATCCGGACCGGCCGGCCTGCCGCTTGCGCGCGGCCGCCTTCACCGCCTGGATGATCTCCGGATAGGCGGCGCAGCGGCACAGGTTCCCGGCGAGATAGTCGCGGATGCGGTCGTCGTCGGGATCGGGATAGGTCGTCGAGCAATTGCTTGACCATCAGCACGAAGCCGGGCGTGCAGAAACCGCACTGGAAGGCGCCGTTCTCGATGAAGGCCTCCTGGATGGGGTCGAGGGTGCCGTCCTGGTCGAGCGATTCGATCGTCTCGACCCTGGTGCCGTCGGCGAAGGCGGCGAGATAGAGGCAGCCCGACACCGCGCGGCCGTCGACGATCACGGTGCAGCAGCCGCACAGCCCCTGGCCGCAGCTTTCCCTTGCGCCAAACAGGCTGAACGTGTTGCGCACGACCTCCAGCAAGGTGTGATGCGGCGCGATGGCAGCCGACACCGCCTCGCCGTTGAGCGTGAACGAGATGGTCCTGCTGGCGCTCATGCGGGGCTCCGCCGCAGCAAATTTGTTACTGCGTCATTCCGGGGCCGGCCGCAGGCCGGAACCCGGAATCCAGGTTGCGGCGCGAGCGGCGAGGCCGTCTGGATTCCGGGTTCGCGCGAAGACGCGCGCCCCGGAATGACGGACGTAGTGAGTTTGCTGCCCATCATTCGTCTCCGATCGGGCGGTTCGCCTTGGCGCGCAGCGCGCGGAGCACCGACTTCCGGGTTGAGGGGCAATTCGGTCAGCCGCACGCCGACGGCGTCGTCGATGGCGTTGCCGATGGCGGGCGACACGCAGAACGTCGCGACCTCGCCGACGCCCTTGCCGCCGAACGGGCCGTTCGACTGATAGGCCTCGATCGCCTCGTTCTCCATCACCCCGGGCAGGTCGTGGATGCCGGGAATCTTGTAGTCGGCGAGCGAGGCGTTGGTCACCTGGCCGCCGTCGAAATGCATCTTCTCGAACATGGTGAAGCCGAGCTGCATCATCGCCGCGCCGGAAATCTGCGTCTCGCAGATCTTCGGATTGATCGGCTTGCCGATGTCGCAGATGTTGATCAGCCTGGCGATGCGGACATGGCCGGTCTCGGTGTCGACCTCGACCTCGGCGCCGACACCCGACACCATCCAGAACGGCGTCACGTTGGTGGTCAGGCCGGTGCCGGGCTGGGGCGAGATGTAGTCGGGCTTGTAGACGCCGGTGCCGACGATGTTGCCGGCCTGCATGCCGTATTTCTTCTGGAACAGGTCGGCGACCGAATAGTTGGTGCCGTCCGGCAGGCCGAGATCGCGCGCCATCGCCGCGATCTTGTCGCGCGCCTCCTAGGCGGCGAGCCGGACCGCATGGCCCATGTGGAACAGCGAGCGCGAGCCGAGCGTGCCCATGTCGTAGGGTGTGACATCGGTGTCGCGCGGCACCACGTTCACCGCTTCCGCCGGGACGTTGAGGATTTCGCCCACCATCTGCGCCATCGCCGTATCGGAGCCCTGCCCCATGTCGACGGTGCCGCAATAAAGCGTGGTGCTAGCCGTCGGCATTGACGTTGACGATGGCGACCGAGGTGGTCGGCGAGATCACCGCCTTGATCGCGATCGCGAGCCCGCGGCCGCGCTTGACCGTTCCGTCGCCGCGGTCGAACGGCTTGTCCCAGTTCATCCGCTCGGCGACCCGCTCCAGCACCTGCTCGACCGCGGCGTCCTTGAGGGGGGTGCCGGTGGTGTGGGCGCCGCCTTCGTGCATGAGATTCTGTGCGCCGGAATTCGAGCGGATCGATCTCGAGCGCCCGCGCGATCATGTCGGTATGGGACTCATAGGCCCACACCAGTTGCGGCACGCCGAAGCCGCGCAACGCGCCGGACGGCGGCTGGTTGGTGTAGAGCGCATAGGAATCGATCGATACGTTCTCGATCTCGTAGGGGCCCGAGGCGGTGAACCCCGATTTCTGCGCCACCCGCGGCCCGATATCGGCATAGGCGCCGCCGTTCCAGAACACCTCGCAGCGGCGCGCGGTGAGCTTGCCGCCGGCGTCGACCGCGCTCTTGATGCGGAACGTGCGTCGGGATGGCGGGTGATGGTATAGAACATCTCCTCGAACGGCAGCGCGACTTTCACCGGCCGCTTGCGCGATCATCGACAGCGCAGTCACCAGCGCTTCCAGCTTGATGTAGAGCTTGCCGCCATAGCCGCCGCCGAGGAACGGCACCTTGACGCGGACGCGGTTCTCCGGCCAGCCGAGCAGCCGTGCGATCTCGATGCGCACGAAGGACGGCCCCTGCGAGGCGGTGTAGAGCGTGAGGCGCTTGTCCCTGAAATCGGCGATCGAGACGAACGGCTCGAACGGGAGATGCAGCACCTTCTGGGTGCGAAACTCATGCTCGAACACATGGGCGGCGGAGGCGAAGGCCTTGTCGACGTCGCCGCTGCGAAGCTGGAAATCGAGCGCGATGTTGGTGCCTCTGGCGCCCTTGAGGTGCTTGAGGTCGGCGAAGGTGCCGGCGGGCTTGAGCTCGTCGTGCACCAGGATTTCGTTCCGCGCCGCCTCGACCTCGTCGAACACCGCGGGCAATTCGTCATATTCGGCGACGATCAGCGCCGCGGCCTGTTCCGCCACATGAGGATCTTCGGCCAGCACCACCGCGACGGGCTCGCCGACATAATGCACCTTGTCGATGGCGAGGATCGGCTGATCGTGGAAGGCGGGGCCGTAATAGGGGTGCGGGATGACCTTGCGCACGTCCTGCGAGGTGCACGACCCGGTAGACGCCCGGCACCGCTTGCGCGGCGCTGGTGTCGACCGACCTGATCCGGCCATGGGCGACGGTCGAGCGGAAGATCTTGCCGAACAGCATGCCCGGCAGCCGCAGGTTATGGGTGTATTCGGCCCGCCCCGTGACCTTTTCGCGGGCTTCGAGCCGCGGCAGCGAGCGGCCGACCTGTCGGCCGGAAATCGGTGTCGTCGAGATGGTCGCCATCAGTGGCTTGCTCCCGGTCCATCGAGCGCCTGGCGCACCGCGCGGCGCACATAGACGCGCAGCAATTCGCGCTTGTAGGGCGCCGATCCGCGCACGTCCGACACCGTCTCCGCTTCGTCGGCGGCGGCGTCCCCGGCGCGGGCCAGCACCGCGTCGTCGATGGTGGCGCCCGAAAGCACTGCTTCGGCGCTTTTGAGGCGGATCGCCTTCTCGGTCGCTGCGCTGACCACCACACGCACGTCGCGCACCGCGTTGCCGTCGGCTTCCAGCGAGACCGCGACGCCGAGCGCCGGCCAGTCGTCGGCGGCGCCGGTGGTCACCTTGATATAGGCGGCGCGCCGCTTGCCCTGGGCGGGAATGCGAAGCTCGGTGATGAGTTCCCCGGGCGCGAGCACGGTCTCGTAATAGCCGGCGAACAGGTTCTCGACCGCGAGCATGCGCTCGCCGCCGCGGCCCGTCGACCACGATGGCGGCGTCGAGCGCCATCAGCACCGGCGGCAGGTCCATATGCGGGATCGCCATGGGCGAGGTTGCCGCCGATGGTCGCGACGTTGCGCACCCGCACATTGGACAGCCGGCGCATGGTGCGCACGATCACGCCGGCGCGCTTGGCCACCTCGGGCGAGTGCTCGACATCGGAGAGCGGCGTCAGCGCCCCGATGACGAGGCCGCCGTCGGCGCCGACGGCGATACGCTTGAGCGTCGCGATCTTGCGCAGGCTGACGAGGCGGCGTCGGCTGGAACACGCCGGCCTTCATCATCAGCATCAGCGCGGTGCCGCCGCCGAGCGGGCGTACCGAAGCGTCGTCGGGATCGAGGAGCGCCAACGCCTCCTCCAGCGTCGCCGGCTCGGCCAGCTCGAACGGGGTCATGGTCCGGCTCCCGGCGCGCCGGCGGCGAAGCGCGCGCGCATCTTCTCGACGAAGCCCTTTTCCATTTCCTTCGCCTTGGATTTGAGCACCGGCTGACCCATGCTGCCGAGCTTGCCGGTGATGTTGGCGTCGATGGAATATTTCACCAGCGTCTGCGTCGCCCGCCTCGGACAGGTCGGTGGTGGAGATCGCCGTGAAGCGGCCGACCACGCCGACCGGGGTGCCTTCGATCTTGGCCTCGATGCGGCCGGGCGGCGAGATCTTCGTCACCTCGACGCTCACCTTGAAGCTGAATTTCATGAAGGCGACTTTGGTTTCCAGCATCGCGTCGTAATGGGTGGCGTCGATCTCCTTGAGGTCGCGCACGCCGTCGACGCAGGAGGCGAAGAACGGTGCGTTCTGCAGCGCGTCGAACACGATCTGGCGCGGCGCCGGCAAAGTTATCTCGCCACTGACGATCATTGCGCCGGCACCGTTTCGACGAGCTTTTCGAGCTCCGCGACGATATGCTGCGGGCATTCGAGCGGCGTCAGGTGCCGGGCGTTCCCGATCACCGTCATGGTCGAGCCGGTGATGCCGCGATGAAGCGTCTGCGACATCGCGACCGGGGTCGCATAGTCCTCGTCGCCGACCGCGATGCGGACTGGCATCTTCAGACGCGGCAGGGCGGCGGTCATGTTGCAGGCGCCGAGCATGCGGCAGGTCTCGGCATAGGCCTGCGCGGCATTGGCGAGGAACACCGCGACGCTCGCGTCGAGCACATCCTTGCGGCTGGCGCGGAAGGCGTCGGTGAACCAGCGGGTGGTCTGGAATTCGATGAGCGCGTCGAGGCCCTTGGTCTCGGCGGTGCGCGCGCGCTCCTCCCATTTGTCGGGGGCGTCGTACCAGGCGGTGGTGTCGAACAGGCCGAGCCCGGCGGCGCGCTGCGGATAGGCGGCGGCGAAGGCCAGCGAGATGCACCCGCCCATCGATGCCCCGGCGACGATGGCGGAGCGCCAGCCGATGTGATCGAGGAGGTCGGCGAGGTCGTCGGCAAAGGCCTCGACCCGGTAGGGTCCAGCGGGCTTGTCGGAGCGGCCATGGCCGCGGCAGTCATAGACCAGCACGGCCGTCGTTTCGGCCAGCGCCGGGGTCACCGCGTTCCAGAAGCTGTGATCCATTCCCAGCGAATGGATGAGAGCGATCGGCGGAGAATTTGTTACGCGTCCGCGGATTTCGTAGGCGAGCTGTGCCCCGTCGCGGACCTTGATTTTGGAAATTGTCATCTGGTGCAACCCTGAAGGGGCGCCATGCCCGGCCGTTCGGCGTCCGGACCCCATGGCTGCCAGTGTCATACACACATCACGCGCGCGTCAAAAGTCCCCCGGGCCGGGCAAGCTGTCGCGGCTCGCGCTGCGGCATACCCAGTCCGCGTTGCGAGCATGGATATATCTGCTCCCTCCCCGTCTTCGGGGGGCGGTGGATGGGGTTTTTCCAGGACAGGGGCGCTCGGAGAAGCAGACCCCACCCTGACCCTCCCCGAAGTCGGGGAGCAAATCCCAGCAAGCTCGCGGACCAGCGTTTTATGATTCCGAATGCCGGCCTGCTAATGTCTGGCATGCTTCGCCATCCTTGCCGCAGCCCCCTTCATTGGTGCCGCACCGCCCTGATCGTGGCGGCGCTGGCCTGTGCCGGCGCCGCAGCTGTCGCGCAACAACCGCCGCCGTCCGCGCCCGCTCCGTCGGCCCAGCCGCCCGCGGCGGCGCCCCAGGCGGCCGTGCCTGTCCCTGCCGAGCGGCCGGCGGCGGCGGACCTCGATGCGTTCAAGACCGAACTCGACAATATCTCGCGCAACTTCAATGAAGATGCCCGGACCGAGGACGCGCTTGCCGCGCTCAAGCAACGCCTGGGGCCGTTGCGCGATCAGATCAGGGACCATGCGGCGGCGCTCGAACCTCGCCTCAAGCTGATCACGGACCGCCTCGCCCAGCTCGGCGAGGCCCCGGCCGCGGGCGCTCCCGAGGACGCCACGATCACCGCGGAACGCAGCCGCCTCGCCGCCACCCAGAGCGAGGTCGACGGCGCCGCCAAGCAGGCCCGGCTCCTGGCCGGACGGGCCGACGAGCTCTCCGACGGCATCAACGCCCGCCGCCGCCAGCTGTTTACCGATCGCCTGTTTGCCCACAGCGCCAACCTGTTCGATCCCGGATTCTGGCGCGACGCCGCCGACGCGATCCCGGCAGAAGTGCGCAGCCTCGGCGGCCTGTTGAATTCATGGGCGGCCGTCGCCCGCGCCAATTACGAGCCGAGCGGCGTGCTGGCGGCGCTTCTCGCGCTGATTGCCATCGCGGCAGGGGCGTGGGTCGCGCTGCATTGGACGCGCCGCTTCACCGCGCGGCCGGCACCGCGGCGTTTCGACAAGGCGCTCCGCGCGCTCGTCGTCCTGTGCGCGCATGCCCTGGCAGCGCCCGCCCTGACCGTCGCGTTCGTGCTGGTGTTGCGAGACTACAGGGTGATACCGCAGCCGGCCGCCGATCTCGGCTTCGGGCTGGCCATCGCCGCGGCGGTGGCAGGGTTCGGACGCGGGGTCGCCGTCGCCCTGTTCGCCCCGGGCGAAAGCGCCCGTCGCATCATTCCGTGGGCCGACCAGGCGGCGGAGAGCTATGCCGCCCATCTCAGCTGGGCCGCGGCGGCGTTCGGGTTGACGGTCTTCCTCAATGTCCTGCATCGCGCCTGCGGCGCTCCACTGGCGCCGGTCGTCGCCACCGGGGCGCTGTTCGCCTTCGCGGTCCTCGTCATCGCGATGCATTTGCTGTGGCGTTCCGCCCAAGCCGATTTTCGTGCCGAAAACGCCGGCGCGGCCGGCGCGCGGCTGCCGTGGCTGCGGATCGTGTTGTGGCCGATCGCCGTCGCGATCGTGGTCGCCCTCGTCACCGGCTATGTGGGGTTTTCCGTGTTCCTCGCGGTGCGCCTGCTCGCGGCGCTGGCGATCGGCGGGGCGCTCACGATCGCGCTGGTCTTCGTCGATGCCTTCACCACCGAGGTGACCGCCGCCGATACGCCCCGCGGGCGGCGGATCGCGGCACTGTTCGGCATTTCGCCCCATGCGCTCGATCTCGTCGCTGCGCTGGTGTCGGCGGTCGTGCGCCTGATCTTGATCGTTTTCGCGCTGTTGCTGTTCGTCGGCTATTCGGGCCTGTTCGCCGACGACATCTTCAGCGTGTTCCGGATCTCGAGCTGGAATTTCGCCCTCGGCGGCATCAGCCTGTCGCCGGCCAACATGCTCGCGGCGCTCGCGATCCTCCTCATCGGGCTGCTGGCGATCCGCGGCGGCCAGCGTTGGCTCGAGAGCCAGTTCCTGCCGCGCACCGGGCTCGACGCCGGCCTGCAGAACTCGATCGCGGCGCTGTCGGGCTATACTGCCCTCGTCGCCGTGTTCGCGCTGGCGCTGGGCGCGCTCGGAATCGATCTGCAGAAGATCGCGCTGATCGCCGGCGCGCTCTCGGTCGGCATCGGCTTCGGCCTGCAATCGGTGGTCTCGAACTTCGTCTGCGGCCTCATCCTCCTGGCCGAGCGGCCGATCCGGGTCGGCGACTGGGTGGTGGTCAAGAACGAGGAAGGCTGGGTGCGCCGCATCAGCGTGCGCGCCACCGAGATCGAGACCTTCGACCGCGCCAGCGTGATCATCCCCAACCAGGACTTCATCACCGGCGTGGTGAAGAACTGGACCCACGGCAACACCATGGGGCGCGTCGTCGTCAAGGTACGGGTCGCCTACGACAGCGACGCCGAGAAGGTGCGCGAGATCCTGCTGGCATGCGGCGCACAGCATCCGCAGGTTCTGCGCGCGCCGGCGCCCGCCGTCTATCTCATCGGCCTCGGCGATATCGGGATCGATTTCGAGCTGCGCTGCCTCATCGCCAATGTGGAGCAGTCCTTTGCGGTGAAGACCGACCTGCAGATGGAAATCCTGCGCCGGTTCCGCGACGCGGCCGTCAAGATTCCGTTTCCGGTTCACGATGCCCGGATACCGGGCCCGCCGCCGCCGCCGGATGCGCCGCCGACGCCTCCGGTGCAGAGCGCCTGAGCGGGTGCACAATTGACGGCTTCCCAGGCAGTCGATTTTTCGCCGGACTTGATCGACCTGCGCGAGGTGCTGGTCATTGCAGAGTGTTCTTCAAAATGGCGCCGCCTGGTGCCACCGGCGCGATCCCCTAGCGGCATGGAACGCAAGGCCTGGGAGACGGAAGCCGACAAGATGCGGTACGTCTACAAGGCGCCGGTCGTGGACGAGGACGTCAAGGCGATCGTCGATTACCTGGCCCGGATCAAAGGGGGCGGATTGAGCATCTCGACGCCTTGGTGCAGGCGTCGGTCATGAGCTCGAGCGATGCCTGAAGGCTCCGTACGCCATCGCCAAGACCATGAAGAACAAACTATGCGCCGCCGCGTACCAAACGATGCCGGCAAGCGTCAGATGGGCGCTGCCGGCAAATCCTTCGCCGGTTGCAGGCAACACGACGACGGCGTTCAGCAGCCAAACCGCGATTGCATAAACCGCGCCTTTGCGGGCAGCTCCCCCGGGAAGCACAGGTTCGAGCACGTAAGCATAGAACAGCGCCATCAGGATTCCGACGACAAGATGGAAGCCCGTCTGGAAGACCGGACCGTCGGGGGCCGGCGCTCCAGCGCGAGACCATGCCGACGCAATGCCCATGTCCGCGAGCGGGGCCGCGAACCATGATGAAAGAAGGCGTAGCAGCCCGCCCTTTGCCGTGGCGAGGGGAACGAGGTCCGCGGCTTTAAGCGCCAGCGTATTGAGCACGATCGCCGCGCTTCCGGAAATCAGCGCCGGCGCCAGCCGGCTCTTGCATGCAATCGTCGTATCCATAGGTAAAGATGACGTCGCCGCTTCGAAATTATTCCATATGGGACAACAATTTCAGAAGCCGGCGAGACAGGCGCGCCGTCCGCCGCCAGAAAATTCGTGTGCCCATGGAATAATCCGATGCAGCGAGCGTCATCACCGCTCAAGGCGCCTCGCGATCACCTCAGGAGACTGAAATCATGAGCAAGCGCACACTTCTGCTGGCGAGTGTTGCCTCGGTCGCGGCATTGGCCTTGGCCCTGTGCCTTTTCCGGCCGATCGGCACCGGAGCGCAAAACGCCGCACCCTCGGCATCCGATCCAGCGTTCAACGCCGCCGCCGACATCTGCTCGGGCCAACGATATCCCGACGAAGCGCCCTTCCTGACGGAGAATGCGGCCGCCATGGACAAGATGATGGTCGGCATGAAAGTCACGCCCACAGGCGATATCGATGCCGACTTCGCCGCCATGATGATTCCGCACCACCAAGGTGCGATCGACATGGCGCTGGCCGAGCTGCGCTATGGCAAGAACGAGCAGCTGCACCGCATCGCGCAGGAGATCATCGTCGATCAGCAGCAGGAAATCGTCGCGATGCGCTTGGCGCTCGGCCAGCCGCTGCCCGCCGCGGCGCCGGCTCCGACGCAGGTTCCCGCTGGCGACTCATCCGCCGTTTCCGCACCCGGCTGCTCGTCCATGCCGCCGGGATCGATGCCCAAGTCCCCGTCCATGAAGATGCAATAGGAGCGAATATTCATGAACCGTCATCATTACTCAGGCTTGCTCGCGACCACGATGCTGGCCTGCTCGCTGCCGGCCTTGGCCGGACAGGCTCCCGGCGCCGCCGGCGATGCGGATGTTCCCGTCAGCCATCATGACCGCGTCTATGCGGCGGAGCAGTTCTCCAACACGGTTTCGGTGACCGATCCGGCCGACAACAAGCTCCTCGGCGTCATTCGCCTGGGCGATCCGAGTCCGACCAACTTCAGCCCGCTCTACAAGGGGCAGGTCCTCGTGCACGGCATGGGCTTCTCGCCCGATCACAAGACACTGGCGATCGTCTCGATCGGCTCGAACTCCGTGACCTTCATCGACACCGGCTCGAACGCCGTCAAGAACACGACCTATATCGGCCGCTCTCCCCACGAAGCGTTCTATACGCCGGATGGAAGCGAGGTCTGGGTGACGGTGCGCGGCGAAAACTATGTCGACGTTCTCGACGCCAAGACCTACGAAGAAAAGACCCGCATCGTGACGCCGCCCGGACCCGGCATGCAGATCTTCTCGCCCGACGGCAAATACGGCTATGTGTGCTCGTCCTTCAATCCCGAAGTCGACGTCGTGACGGTCGCCGATCACCAGATCGTCGCGCGCGTGAAGCAGGCGAGTCCGTTCTGCCCCAACATCGCGGCGACGCCCGACGGCAAGCAGGTCTGGTTCACGCTGAAGGACATCGGCAAGACCCAGATCTTCAACGCGCAGCCCCCATTCGACCTGATCGAGACGCTCGATACCGGTCCCATCACGAACCACGTGAACTTCGCCCACACCGCCAACGGCACCTTCGCCTATGTCACCATCGGCGGCCTCAACGAGGTGAAGGTGTTCCGCACCGACGATTTCGCGCAGGTCGCGACGATCCCGGTGGGCAACCTGCCGCACGGCGTGTGGCCTTCGGGAGACGGCACGCGCGTCTATGTCGGCCTCGAAAACGCCGACGCACTTGCCGCGATCGATACAGCCACCAACAAGGTCGTCGGCAACATCCCGATCGGCCAAGCGCCTCAGGCGATCGCCTATGTTCCGAATGCGGTGACGGAGGGTGACGGCACTCAGAACCTGCAGCCGCTCGGTCTCGCCGGCAATGCGGCACACCTGTCGCTGGCCACGACGACGCAGCCGGCAAAGCCGGTGACCAGCGTCACCCTCTTCGATCAAGGATTGATCCAAGTCGTCCAGGCCGCGGTCACCGGCCTCGAGCCGAAGAAGCCTTATCTGCTGGGTTTGACGACCAATCCCAGGGGCACCGGCGAGATCCAGGCGCTCGCTGCATTCATGAGCAATCCGGCCGGGTCCGCGATCGTCAACGCCGTGGGTCCGATCCGCCAGATCGTGCAGGGCGAGGCGAAGGACGAGCGTCGCTATCTCGTCGTCGCCGAGGGGACGGCTGCACAGCCGGGCAAGGTCGTCCAGCTTCAAGCGCGCTGACCTCCTCCAGGGCGTATATTTTGGGCCGACGATCATGAGTGACATGGCAAGTCTCATCGAGCCGATCATCCCGGCCCTGCGCCGCCATGCCCGCGGTCTGGTGCGGGATCGCTCGACGGCCGACGATCTCGTGCAGGATTGCCTGGAGCTTGCCATCGCCCGCTGGCATCAGCGGCGCGTCGACGGCAACCCGCGCGCCTGGGTATTCGCCATCTTCCATAATCTCTTCAGGACAAGGCTCCGCCGCATGGCCCGACGACCGCTTCATGTCGCGATCGAAGACACGGACGAGGCTGCGCTCGCCGTCGACGCACCGCAGGATCAGCAAGTTCACTATCGAGAGGTGCTGGACGCTCTTGCAAGACTGCCCGAGGAGCACCGTTCCGTGCTGCTCCTCGTGACGGTCGAGGACCTCTCCTATGCGGAGACGGCCAAAGTCCTCGATGTGCCGATCGGCACCGTGATGTCACGGCTTTCGCGGGCGCGCGACAGCCTCGCAAAGGAAATGAGCGGGGAGGCGCGGCCGGACGCCGCCCACCCGCAACTGCGGAGAGTGAAATGACCACGCGCCCCATCACCGAGGACGATCTTCATGGCTTCGTCGATCAGAGACTCGAGCCGAAGCGTGTCGCGGAAGTTCAAGCCTATGTCGCCGAGCACCCCGAGATTGCCGCGAGGATCAATGGTTATGTCCGGCAAAGGGATGTGCTCCGCGCCGCGCTGGCGCCTGTCGCCGAAGAGCCGCTGCCCTCGCAGCTCGATCTCGTTCGCATGACCGCGATACAGCGGCGCCCGCGCGGGGTCCCCTGGTGGGCTTCGGCCGCGGCTGCGGTGGCGCTCATCCTCGTGGGCGGCGCCGGCGGCTGGTCCCTGAAGAGCATGTCGCAGCGACCGACCGAAGGCGTCGCGTCCCTGGCGCGGGAGGCGGCGGACAGCTATGCGGTCTACGCGCCCGACCACATCCGTCCGATCGAGCTCCGTGCATCCGACCGTGCCGAGTTGGTCGCGTGGGTCTCGCAGCGTCTCGGGCGTCCGGTCGCCGTCCCTGATCTGTCGGCCTCCGGCTACCGATTCATGGGCGGCCGCCTGGTCGCCACGGCCCATGGGCCGGCGGTACTGTACATGTACGACGACGACCACGGGACGCGGCTGGTCATGCTCGCCCGGCCGATGGCGACCGAGAAAAACGCCGCGATGTCGCCCCTCACCCAGGGCGCCGTCAACGGCTTCGCCTGGGCCGATCGTGGCATAGGCTACAGCCTCGTCGGATCGCCTCCCGCCGAAGCCGTCCACCCGATCGCCGATGAGGCGCGCCGCCAGATCGCCCACGATGCCTGAGCTATAGCCGCGCCCGCAGAGGCAAAATGACCGCTGCAAGTTTGCCTCGTGACAACTCAATCGGCCCAGCCGCATCGGCCTGCGGCCGTCATTGCAGAGCATTCTTGAAAATGACGCCACCCCGCATGATCAGTTCGAGCCGCTCTCCCTGACCGCTCAGTACCCCAGGTTTTCCAGAGGTTTGCCGTCGACGAGCAGGGGGGTCGGCGAACGCGCCGGGCGGTCGAGGCGCCCGGCGGCGCTCACCGAGGCCGGAAGGGCGGATCGCGGATCGGAACCTGCGATGTCCCGCGCGGCTACGGCGCCGGCGATGCGACCGGCTTGCCCTTCTCGACGATATACGTGGCGAGCACTTTCATTCCGCCGGTGGTGCAGGCGTCGTGCACCGCGCCGACCGGAATCTGGAACGACTGACCCGCCTTGAGCTGCTGGTCCGGCTTGCCTTCGATCTTGACGGTGATATCGCCTTCCAACACGTAGGTGCTCTCGGCCCCCGGATGGGTGTGGCGGCCGGCGCAGCCGCCTGCCGGGATTTCGGCGATCGCGCTCACCGTCTGGAAGCCGGGAGGAAAATCGACGGTCTGCAGCGGCGTCCGCTTGATGCCGGACTGTTGCGCGAAAACCGGCGCCATGAGGACCGGTAGCGTGAATGCGGCAATGATGAGCGTTCTCTTGAACATGGATCCTCTCCCTGATCGTCCGCCCAACCGACAGCGCGGACTTCGATGCCGCGTGTATATCACCTGCCGCCGGGCGCGAAAGGGGGAACGGCGACATGGGCGGCGCAGCCAACGTCCCGCCCTTGGTCTCGCCCCTTGCGGCTCTCACATGCTCACCACGAGATATTCGCCCTCCACGCTGACCGCGAAGGTCTCCGCCACATAGGGACCTTCGACCAGCCGCGCGCCGGATTCGACGCTGACCTCGAAGTTGCGCACCTGGACGCGGCGCGGATCGCACCACGACTTGCCGGTGCGGATGTCGTATTCCCAGGAATGCCAGGGGCAGCGGATCACCTCGCCCCTGCGGCTGTAGCAGTATTCGCCGGGCTCCCGCGATTCCACGAAGCCGGTCACGATGCCCTTCGACAGCGGGCCGCCCTGGTGCGGGCAGCGGTCCGACACCGCGAAGAATTCGCCGGCCAGATTGAAGACGATGATCTTGCGGCCCCTGACCTCGAACAGCTTGCGCCCGCTGGGGGAAATCTCGCCGGCCGGCGCGACGACGTATTTCGCCACCGCTATTTCTCCCCGTAAGTGGCGCGCGAGATGTCGGGCACTGGAATGCCGCCGTCGATCGCCTTGCAGCGGAGGTCCTCGGCCTTCGCCTTGCGCTCGGCGAGGTCGAGCACTTCGAGGATGCGCGCGCGCGGGATGAAGCAGACGCCGGTGTCGTCGGCGACGACGAGATCGCCGGGCTCGACCCTGATCTCGCCGATCTGCACGGCGCCGTTGATCTCCACCGCCTCGAGCCGCCACTTGCCGGTGACCGGGCTGATCTCGCTCGCCCACAAGGGGTAGCCGACCGCGCGGGAATGGGCGATGTCGCGGATTCCTCCCATGACGACGGCACCGGCTTCGCCCTGGCGCTTGCCGGTCTGGGCGGAGATGCCGCCCATGTTGGAGATCGCCGAGACGCCTTGGATCACCAGCACGTCGCCGGGCGTGGCGAGGTTGTGCGCCTCGAATTCCGCCATGCGGTTGACGGCATTGGCCGCGCCTTCCAGGGGATCGATCCGCTGCAGGATGTTGCGCAGCGTCAGCGCCGGGCCGACCATGGTGGTGCCGGGAATGGTCGGCTTGAGCACGGAGGCGCCGATCACGCCGGCGGGAATGCCGAGCTCGTCCATGGCGTCGGAGATCACGCCCGTGGGGTCGCCGATCGCCTTGAAGCGTTCGACCGCGCCGGCCGGCGGCGGCGGCGTCATCAACATGCGGATGCGTTCGGGCGCGATGCGGCCGGTCAGGCGCTTGTCGGGTGGGGCGTTCACGGTGGTCTCCTGGTCAGTCCAGCCGGATATTGGCGCGGCGGATCACCGCCGACAACCGCGCGGTTTCATCGCGCAGGAAGCTTGCGAACGCGGCCGGCCCGAGGCCGGCGACTTCGGCGCCCTGCTCGGTCAGCTTGGCGCGGATCGCGGGATCGCGGAGCATGTCCGCGATCGCTGCGTCGATGCGCGCGATGACCGGCGCCGGCGTCTTGGCCGGGGCGAGGATGCCGAACCAGGTGCCGGTCACGTAGTCGACCCCGCTCTCCTTGAACGTCGGCACGTCCGGCAGCAGCGCGAGCCGCCGCTCCGACGCCACCGCAATCGCCTTGATGCTGCCGCCGCGCACCATGCCCAGCACGGGAACGACGCTGGAGAACAGCATCTGCACGGAATTGCCGAGGACCCCCAGCGCCGCCGGACCGCCGCCGCCATAGGGCACGTGCACGATCATGGTGCCGGTGACGGACTGGAACAGCTCGGCGGCGAGGTGAGGGCTCGAACCGGCGCCGTAGGAGGCGTAGTTGAGCTCGCCCGGCCGCCCCTTGATGTAGGCGACGAGTTCGCCCAGCGTATCCGCCGGCAGCGCCTCGTTCACCACCAGGATGGTCGGCACATTGGCGATCAGCGAGATCGGCGCGAGATCCGCCAGCGGATCGAACGCCAGCCTGGTGTAGAGGGACGGATTGGCGGCCAGCCCGAGGCTCGCCATCAGCAGCGTATAGCCGTCGGGCTTGGCGCGGATCGCAGCCAGCGTGCCGACATTGGTGTTGGCGCCGGGCCGGTTGACCGCGACGAAGGACTGCCCGAGCCGCTGGCCGAGCCCGTCGCACATGAGCCGCGCAATGAGATCGGTGCCGCCGCCCGCCGCGAACGGCACGATGATCTCGACCGGGCGGGTCGGATAGGGCTCCTGCGCCCGCGCGGCGGTGCCGGCGCACGCGATGAGCACGAGGAGCGCGAGAGCGGCGGCACAGAGATGAAAACGCCGAACCTGCACGCGGGCCTCCCTTTGGATCCGAGCTTATAGCAGCAGTCGCGGCGGGTAGAAGATGTCGCTTCAACCGCGCATCTGCCGTGCGCCGGCGCGGTATTGCCGGCCGCCGGGGCCCCCGATAGGGTGCCACCCTTCCGCCAACCGTGAGACATCGTCATGATCGATTTCTACGTGCTGACCAGCCCCAACGTGCAGAAGGTGTTCATCATGCTCGAAGAGCTGGAGCTCCCTTATCGTACCATTCCCGTCGATGTCTGGAAGGGCGACCATTTCAAGCCGGAATTCGTCGCGCTCAATCCCAACAAGAAGATCCCGGTGATCGTCGATCACGAGGGCCCGGGGGGAAAGCCCTACGCCGTGTTCGAATCCGGCGCGATCCTGATGTACCTCGCCGACAAGACCGGGCGCTTGCTGCCCGCCGACATGGCGAAGCGCTATGACGTGATCCAGTGGCTGATGATCCAGCTCACCGGCGTCGGACCGACCTTCGGCCAGTTCGTGCATTTCACCCGTTTCGCGCCGGCCGGCAACGAGTATTCGCTGAGCCGCTACCGCACCGAGATGCGCCGGCTCTATGATCTGCTCGAAAAGCGGCTGGGCGTGTGCCCCTATCTCGGCGGCGCCGACTATTCGATCGCCGACATCGCCACGTTTCCGTGGACGCGCAACCACGACGCCTTCGGCGTGAAATGGGCCGATCATCCCAATCTCGCCCGCTGGTTCGACGCGATCTCCGCGCGTCCCGCCGTCAAGCGCGCGCTCGCCAAGGTCGACGCCATCGTATCGAGCCGCGACCACGCCACCGACGAGGCGAAGGACCGCATCTTCGGCCGCGGCGCCTACGCGCGCGCGTGATTCGCATCGCGCGAATCCGGAATCCACAACATTTTGCAGAGTGCATGGATTCCGGGTGCCGGCCTGACGGCCGGCCCCGGAATAACGGCGTCCGGCGAACTTACTTCCCCAGCGCGAGGAGCTTTTCCGCCTCCGTCCGCACCCGGACATAACCCGCCTTGAAATAGGGCTGCGCGCCGTACCAGATGCGGCCCTTGGCATCGACGACCATGTCGCGGGTGCCGCGCTCGCCGTAAGGCGAGGGATATTCGATCACCTTGCCGGTCTTGGGATCGAGCCTGCCCATCACGTCGGTGTACATGGAGGCGTACCAGACGTTGTCGTTGAGATCGACTTCCATGCCGTAGGGTGTCGGCATCGGGCCGGGCAGCTTGAAGCTCTTGAACTCCTTGGTACCGGGATCGAAGCGCGTCAGGCTGCCGCCGAAATAGTCGCCGATCCACACCATCCCCTTGGAATCGACCTTCAGGCGCCGCGGCGAAACCCCGGCGGGCGGATCGTATCTCGTGACCTTGTTGGTCTTCACGTCGACCACGCCGATGTTCTGATGGTCTTTCGCGTTGAATTGCGCGAACCAGACATTGCCCTTCTGGTCGACGGCGATCCCATAGGTGTCGGGCGCCTCCTCGGTGAAGAACGTGTATCGTCCCGTCTTGACGTCGAATTTCTTCAGCGGGCGACCCGACACCCAGATGTTTCCATCATGGTCGACCGCTGCCGTATGGCTACGCGCCCCGCCGCCCTGGGGACCCCGGGGGTCGGGAAGATTCGGGAAGGGATCGTTGGGATCCTTCTGCACCGGCTTCGACACGTTGTAATCATCGATCATCTTCTGGTCGATGTAGACCTCGAATTTCTCGGCGCGCGTATCGAACCGCGCCAATCCGCCCTGGGCTTCGAGCGTGAGCCACACCGAGCCGTCGGGCGTCGGCAGGATTTCGTGGATGAAATTGCTGCTGAGATCGGTCAACCGCCACGTCTTGATCGCTCCGGTCGCCGGATCGAGGCGCGACAGCCCCCCGGACATCTCCATCCACATGAAGCCGTCCCTGTCCGGCCGCGCCGATCCCGGACGGTCCCTGGGGTCGCCCGTCAACTGGTAGTCGACATAGACGATGTTGAGAGCCTCATCGCTGAATGAATCGCGTTCCTGCTTGACCTTCTGGTAGGCCGGCAGCTCGGTCGGCAATTCCGGCGTCGCCGAGTCCGGGCCGAAGGCCGCGGCCAGATACGCCGCGACCTCATCGCGCACCTCCGGCTTGATCCGGGCGACGCCGGTCTGCCGCATGACCTCGATCTCGTCCTTCCAGCCGCCCAGATCGTGCCGGCCGACCGCCCCGATCTTGCCGAAGGCATGGCAGTTGAAGCACTGCTGGATGAGCACTTCCTTGCCGTTGCCATGGGCCGGCGGCAGCAGCGTGCCGGCCTGATACTTGGTCAGTTCGCTCCACTCGACCATGCCGTTCTGCATGCTGAAGTCGAGCGCCAGGTTCTTGCCGTCTTCCACCACGACATTGTTGCGCCGGAGCGGACTGCTCTTGAATCCGACCGATGTCGGGGTCACCGCGTAAGTCCCGGCCGCGAGATCGTCGGTCCAATAGCGGCCCTGATTGTCCGACAGGACCATCATCGTCATCTTGGTCCGGAGATTCTGCACCCGCACGAATGCGGCCCGGAACGGCGCGCCGTCCGGCCCCCTGATCGTTCCCGAAACGGTCCCGGCAAAGGCGGCATATCCGGTGGTTGCCAGCAGCAGCGCCACCAGTCCGGTTTTGACGAGCGTCTTCATGGGTTTCCTCCGCAAGCGAAATTCCTTTTTGGGCGCGAGCCCGTTCGTGGACAGAATGACGGGTCTTTTCGCAGCCCGCAAGACCACATCGAAACGTCGCCAAATTTGCCCGTTGTGGATATCGCCCGAGGCTGCCGTGAAATAGCCCGATACCGGCGCGACAGTCGCCTCTCGGTCTGGGGGGACGGGCGAATGTTCCGGTCTCGACGTGCGAGCGTCGAGGCCGGAGCAACGCGTTTTTAATATCTTCTCACCTTCATCGCTCCAACTGTCATCGCTCCAACTGTGATCACACCTCCGCCGGCGCCTCCGCGCGCGGCTGCTCATAGGCCTTGAGCCGCGGCAGGACCTCCGTCGCGAACAGCGTGAGATTGTCCACGGTGTCTTCGTGGGACATCGGGCCGGCATGTCCCATCATGATGAGATTGCCCATGCCGCCGCAATATTCGCAGAATTCGACGATCTGGGCATAGACTTGGTCGGGCGTGCCGCAGAACATGATGCCGGCATCGATCAGGTCCTGCACGCTGCCGCCGTGCATGTCGACGAAGCGGCCATCCTTGGTCTTGCTGCGCTGACGAGTCTCGCCGCGCAGGACGCGCATGTTGTCCTCGATGGAGAGATAGCCCGGCGGGTTGCGGAACTGCGGCGCGACGATGGCGCTCGAGCGCAGATAGCTCGCGACGACCTCGGCGCGATCGCGTGCCTTGGCTTCGTCGGCGGCGACCGCGACGAGGCCGAGGTAAGCGAAGCGGTCGGCGCCGGGCGCCGGACGGCCGGCGGCGACATAGCCGGCGCGATAGGCATCGAACAGCGGCCGGGTCGCAAATCCGGTGCCGAGCGTCGCCATCACATAGCCCTTCTCGCCGAGCACGCGCGCATTGGCGCGGCTGCCGGTGGTGCTCCACACCGGAGGGTGCGGCTGCTGGTACGGCCGCGGCCACAGATTGACGTGGCGGTAATGGAAACTCTCGCCCTCCCAATTGAACGGCTCGTCGTGGCTGGTCATCGCCTTGAGGATGAAATCGTGGGATTCCCAGAACCGCTCCATGACGCCGACCGGGTTCTGGTTCGACACTGGGAATTCATAGGGCACGCCCTTGATGAAGCCCATGTCGAGCCGGCCGCGCGAGATCACGTCGATGGTCGCGAGCTCTTCGGCGGCGCGCAGCGGGTCCTGGCGATGGCCGATGGGATAGCCGAGCACCAGGAGCCGGGCGCGCTTCGTCTCGCGCGCCAGCACCGACAGCGCGACGATCGCGGTGCAGGACATGCAGGTCGCGGTGGAATGGTGCTCGTTGATCATGATGTCGAGGCCGAGCTCGTCGGCGAGCAGCCATTCGTCGTAATAGCGGTGCAGCAGGTCGGCCGCGACCGCCGGGTCCTGCTTGCGGTTGGGCAGGTTCACCCGCAGCGACCCCGTGTGTTCCGGCCACGCCGGGAAATAGGGCTGCTCGGTGAATTGATAGACGCGCATGGAGCCCTCGGCAGCTAATAACGGGAATTCAAAGCCGCGAAGGCGAGCGCCTGCTCGGCGAAGAGTTTCGGCCGTTCGAGATGCGGAAAATGGCCGGCGCCTTCGATCCGCTCGAACTTGGCGCCGGGCACCGCCGCGCAAAATGCGCGGCCGTAGCTCTCCTCGATCAGCCGGTCGCTGGCGCCCCACAGCACCAGGGTCGGAATGGCGATGCGATGCAACCTGTCCCTGAGCTTGGGGTCGTGCATATAGGGCGACCAAGCGAACCGCGCCGCGGATTCGCGGTTGCGGGCGGCGATGCGTAGCTCGTCCTCGCTCATGGCGCGGTAGTCTCGCCGTGCCGCGGCCGGATCGGCGAACGCCTTCTCGTTGAATTCGTCTTCCAGCATCGCGAAGACGTCGAGGATGTCGCGGGTCTCGCGGTCGCCGACCTTGATGCCCACCGGGTTCGCCAGCACCAGCCGCGACATGCGCGCGGTCGACTTGATCGCGATCGCGGCGGCGATCCAGGCGCCCAACGAGACCCCGATCACCAGCGTCTGCTCGAGATCGAGCTCATCCATGGCGTCGAGGTAGAAATAGGCGAGGTCGTCGACCGTCGTTATCGTGGCGGGCAACTCGGAGCGGCCGAAGCCGGGATGGGACGGCGCGATCAGCCGGCCGCCCGACGCCAGCCTGTCGAACACCGGCGCCGACGGTTCGAGACCGATATGGGGATGGAGGAACAGGATCGGCCGGCCGCGGCCGCGGTCGATCAGTTCGAGCTTCGACCCGTTCACCAAAATCGATGCGCCCGCCGCCGCGCCATCGTCGGCGACGCTCATCGGCGCCTACGCCCGGTTGTGCTCATGGCCTCCCCATTCGCTCGTTCTTGCGCGCTCGTGTTCTTGCGCCCATGGGTATCGGCGCGCCGCCGCTTTGGCAACGCCCAAAGGGAGCCGGGGGCGCGCGGCCGGGATTGCCCATCGCACACATTCAGCCTAATCGGTGTCCGCCTTGCCTCACCGGAGCCTGCTGATGGCCGAGCCTGCGTTCGAGCTCAATTCCGCGCTCACCTATGCGACCCACGACGGCGTCGCCCTCCAGGGCGACCTCTATCTCCCCGCGTCGCGCGGCAACGTGCCGGCGCTCATCGCCGTTCATGGCGGGGGCTGGCAGCAGGGCGCGCGCAACGCCTTCCAGCATTGGGGTCCCTATCTCGCGGCACGCGGCTACGCGCTGTTCACCGTCAGCTATCGCTTCGCCAAGAAAGGCCGGAAGGCGTTTCCGGAAAGCGTGCGCGACGTGCGCGCCGCGGTCCAGCATCTGCGCGGCAACGCCGCCGCGCTCGGCATCGACGGCGCCCGCATAGGGCTGTTCGGCGCCTCGGCCGGCGCCCACCTCGCCGCGCTGGCGGCGCTGGGCGGCCGTGCGCCGGCATTGGCCGGTGGCTATCCCGACGACCCTCATGCGGGGGTCGACACCGCCGTCAAGGTGCTGGTCGGCGTCTACGGCGTCTATGACCTGATCGAGATGTGGCAGTGCTACCGGCTCAACAGCCCGCTCGACAACAACATCGAAAACTTCGTCGGCGCCGCGCCGATGGCGGATCGGCAGCTCTATTTCGATGCCACCCCGATGAGCTACGCGACCTATGCCAACAACAAGATTGCGGTGCTGCTCGGTTATGGGACCGAAGACGATTTGGTCGACCGCAAGGCCCATTCGGAGGCATTCCTGCGCGCTCTCAAGCAGGCCGGCTTCTTCGCCCGCAGTTGCATCGTGCAGGGCGCCGGCCATTATTGGCTCAGCGACCCTATCGACGAGCCGGGCAGCTATACCGGCGTCTTTGCGCCGCGGCTGATGCGGTTTCTTGCGGAAAAGCTGTGAGTTTTTGCCCGTGCGGCAGGCGTCCCAAGACCGTTTCACTCGTGACTAGAACCGTTCTAACAAATCTGTTTCACTCGTAACTAGAACTGTTCTAATATGGCTCGCGTGACCCCTCGGCCCCCGACGGGGAAGGTCCGGAGTGTTGCCATGGCGCCAACCACCAAGCAGGACACCAAGCCTGAGAAATCGCGCGGCAAGGCCGCGGCGCAGACTGACACAGCCCCCGCCTATCAGTCGGGATTCGGCAATCATTTCTCCACCGAAGCCGTCGCCGGCGCGCTGCCGGTCGGGCGCAACAGCCCGCAGCGGCCTCCTCTCGGGCTGTATACGGAATTGATCTCGGGCACCGCCTTCACGGCCGCCCGCCACGAGAACCGCCGCACCTGGACCTACCGCATCCGGCCATCGGTGGTGCACAAGCCGTACAAGCGCGTCGAGAACGCCGCGATGCGGACCGCGCCGTTCAACGACACCGAGGCGACGCCGTCGCAGCTGCGCTGGAGCCCGTTCCCGATCCCGGAGGCGCCGACCGATTTCGTCGAAGGGATCGTGACCGTCGGCGGCAATGGCAGCGCCGCCGACCAGTCCGGTATGGCCGTCCATGTCTACGCCGCCAACCGCTCCATGACCGAGCGCTATTTCTACAATGCCGACGGCGAGATGCTCGTCGTCCCGCAGCAGGGCCGGGCGCGGTTCGTCACCGAGCTCGGCGTCCTCGAAGTGTCCAATGGCGAGATCGCGATCATTCCGCGCGGCCTGCGCTTCCGCGTCGAGCTGCCGGACGGTCCGTCGCGCGGCTACATCTGCGAGAATTACGGCCAGATGCTGCGGCTGCCCGAACTCGGCCCGCTCGGCTCCAACGGGCTCGCCAATCCCCGCGACTTCCTGGCGCCGGTGGCGGCCTATGAGGCCAAGGAGGCGCCCTGCGTCCTGGTCGCCAAATTCCAGGGCAATCTGTGGGCGGCCGAGATGGCCCATTCGCCGCTCTCGGTGGTCGCCTGGCACGGCAATTTCGCCCCCTATAAATACGACCTGTCGCGCTTCATGGTGATCGGCACCGTCAGCTTCGACCATCCCGATCCCTCGATCTTCAGCGTGCTGACGGCGCCGTCGGACATTCCCGGCACCGCCAATATCGACTTCGTCATCTTCCCGCCGCGCTGGCTGGTGGGCGAGGACACGTTCCGGCCGCCCTGGTATCACCGCAATGTCATGTGCGAGTTCATGGGGCTGCTCAAGGGCGTCTACGACGCCAAGGCCGAGGGCTTCCTTCCCGGCGGCGCCAGCCTGCACAATTGCATGACCGCCCACGGGCCGGACGCCGAGACCTTCGCGCGCGCCTCCGCCGCCGAGCTCAAGCCGCACAAGCTCGAAGACACCATGGCCTTCATGTTCGAAAGCCGCTTCGCCATGCGGCTGACCCGCTACGCCATGGAGTCCTCGGAACTGCAGCACGACTATTTCGAAGGCTGGCAGGGCCTGGAGCGGCACTTCCCGGGCAAGTGAGAGGTGCTGGGCGCAAGCCTGCGCCGTGCCGACCTGCTCCGAATCGCCCGACACACCCGAGACTCCAGCGTCCGACCAAGCGCGCATGCTGCCGCGTCCGTGCCCCTGCTGCGGCGGACGCATGTTCATCATTGAGACCTTCGCGCGCGGCTGCCAGCCCAAGCATCGTCCCACGCCGGCGTCAGGAGCGATCTTGCCAGTGCCGCACTTTGTCAGGGGTGCAGGCGGTCGCAATCCATGTTCAGAACGCTGACGAAATCGAGAGCGGCATAAACGCGCTCGCAGGCGAGCCCGATGGCGGTCTGATGGCGCTGCCAGACGTTACGACGCTCGTGCGCCGTGATCTGGTCATCAGACTGGCGGCCCACCACCGTCTACCGGCGCTCTTTTCCTTTCCGTGCCTTCGTGACCAGCGGTTGGCTGATGTGCTACGGGATCAATACGCCAGACGTGTACCGGCAAGTTGCTTTCTACGTCGATCGCATTCTCAAAGGAGAGAATCCTGCCGATCTTCCTGTGCAGGCACCTACCAAATTCGAACTCGTCATCACCTCACAACCGCCAAGGCGCTCGGCATCGACGTGCCACCAACGCTGCTCTCACTCGCCGATGAGTTGATCGATTAGCGATCCCCGACATGGTCGCGGTAGACCAAGTTTGCTCGTCACACCGCGCACAAATCGAGATTGTTTTCGAATGCTGCGATGCACAGCCGATGTCGGAGATGGGTCACGAACAGCCCTCGCGCAACATGGTCGCCGCGGCCGGTCCACCCTAGAGAGCTGCCGCCGCGGCCGCGCAAGGCCTGACATGCAGCCCCGACCGCGATAGAATGTGGTGGTTCGGCAAGAGGAGGAGAAAACTTTCATGAGAAAGCTCACGATGACTCTGACGGTTGCGGCACTTGTGCTTGGTACAATGGCCATCCCGGCCAGCGCGCAGGCCCAATTGCTGGGCGCGAGCCTCCACAAGCAGATACAGAATTTTACCCCGATCACAAAGGCGGCTTGCAACGGAACATGGGGCCGCTATGGCTGTGGCCCGGGAACTGTGAGGTATTGCCGCGGCGGTCGCTGCTGGTGCGGCCCGTGCTGACAAGTTGGGCGATTGCCTAACCGGATGATTGCAGCGAGGCCGCTGTCAGGCGGCCTCTTTTTTACCGACCGGCCTTCACGATCTCGGGCGGTTACCCATCATCAAGACCTTCGCGCGGCTACGCTGCACCATCTTTTTCTGCCGCGAGTTCCGATTGGGGTCAAGGTCGCTCTGACCATGTCCACGATGCGTCCGGGCTTCCTCCGATCTCTACCAATTTGCGTGCCTCGGTCATGGCGATCCTCGCTTTCCGCTGGTTCCCATGCAGCCCCGGCCACGATAGGGTGCCGTACAGCGGCTCGGAGGCATGACTGATGCGACGGCGGGAGCTAGGATGCAACCGTCGCGCGACGACCGGCTAAACAAGAAACAAACTTCTCAGGAGGAACGACATGAGGATCGCCTGCGCAGCATTCGCTCTTTTGCTTGCCGCATTCCCGGCGCTCGCACAGAACGTCAAGATCACGCCCATCGGCTCGCACCCAGGCGAGCTGTGCGCGAACGACCGCGCGATCATTTTCGAGGACCCGACCGGCGTCCGCTTTCTGTACGACGCGGCGCAGAACGTAACTGGTGGCAACGATCCACGGCTCGGCGCCATTCACCTGGTGCTGCTTTCCCACATGCACGGCGACCACGTCGGCGACCTTAAGCTGAAGGCGCCGGGCGAAGGCACTTGCGCGAATTCGGCGAGGGTGCCGGCCCCGAACTCAACCACCGCCGAAGTCGTCGCGGCGAAGAACGCCGTTCTGGTGACGACCCGCGCAATGGCCGGCTTTATTCACAACAAGGTGGGCGCGATTCGCGGCAGCGGCAGCAAGCCAATGGACTTTTGCTCCACTCTGGCAGTCACCGTCCCGGTTCCGGCGGCGTGCAGCTCGCGAATTGACCTCGGGGGTGTTTTCACCGCCCAGGCCGAAGGCGCGAAGCAGGGCGTGGAATTCACGATCGTTTATTCCGCCCATGTCAACGACGTGGCGCCCTCACTGCTCTCGAAGGCCCAGCAGGACCTGCTGAAAGCCGATGGCGCCCAGCTCGGGTACGGCCCGCCGGTGGGCTTTGTGGTGAAGTTCACCAACGGGCTCGTCGCGTACCTGTCGAGCGACACGGCCGTGTTCGGCGACATGAAGACGATCATCCACGATTTTCACAAGGCGAACCTGGCCGTGATCAACCTCGGGCCGAACCCGGGACTGTTCCAGTCCGGCGCGTACGCCATCGACGATCTGCTCAAGCCGGCCTCGGTGATCTTCACGCACGCGAACGAGGCCGCGACCGAAGGCGGCAAGCTGAGGCCAAATACCCAGACGGCGGCGCTCATGAAGCAGGTCAAGGCGCCCGCCTACCTCGCGATCAGCGAGCGCACCATGGAATTCGACGGCAAAGGCAAGTGCGTCTCCGGCTGCTGAAAACAGCGGCCGGAAAGCAGACCGGGGCCGGGGCGCATCGCCTGGCCCAGACTCGGGCTAATTCGCCTTGGTGGCGCCCGCTTTCGCCTGCTCTTCAGCGAGCACTTTCCTGGCTGTTTCAAGCTGCCGCTCGGCGCGCGCGTCCCAGGTCGCAGGATCGACGAAGGGGTGCGGGTCTCCCGGCTTGCGGCTGGCGAGCTTCTTGGCACGCTCGTGGATGCCGCCGCCCGGATAGCCGTTTGGGTCCTGCCAAGCATGGGTCATGATATAGACCTGCACACCCTTCACGGCGTTCAGCTTCTCAGCGTTCTTCACTCCCTGCTCCGCACCGGCAAGGCCCGGCGCGCCGAGGCCGCCGCCGCCCCAGATGCCGCGATAGGTCTGCGCACCATCATGCAGAGCGAGGCCTTCGACGAACAGGTTGCCCGGCGTGTGACCTGGCGCCGTGTGGAAGATCAAATGCTGATCGCCGAGGTCGAGGTGGTCGCCCTCATGCACTTCCATGTCGCGCATTGGCACTTCGGTCGGCTTGTTGCCGTCGCGGTTGTTGGGCTTGCCGGCGAAAGCTTCGATCATCTTCCAGTCTTCGGGGGTCGCCATGACGCGCGCGCCGGTGAATTCTTGCAGACCCTTCGCGCCGCCGAAATGGTCGACGTGGCCATGGTTGATGATGATGTATTTGATGTCGTGCGGGTCGACACCGATCTTCTTGATATTCGCCTCGATCATGTCGACGAAGGGCTCTTGCGCCGTGTCGAACAGGATGTCGCCTTGCGGAGTCTTCAGGACCCACGACGACACGTAGCAGGGACCGACATGGTAGAGATTGTCGAAGACCTTGAAGGGCTCCATCTTCTGGATCTCGACTTCGCGCGAGCGGGGACCGATGCGGCAGATCTTCTCGAGCGGGTCGTTGGGCGAAACTTGCGCGTTGGCGCGGGCGACAACCGCAGCAGCGGCGGCGCGGGCCGCAGCAGCTTCTGCTTCAGAGTTCTGCGCAAATGCCGCGGGTCCGAAGAGACTGGCGGCCACGAGGCAACTCGCCGTCAGCATCCAGATTTTTCTCATCCCATCCTCCCTTGGTCCGTGCTGAGCGCCATTGAATTTTTTGCACTGCGGCCAGTCTATCGCGTTGGCGTCCGCTATGGAAATAGTGCCCGACTACAGTTCCGCCGCATACAGTAACGCCCCCGACATTTCGCGCACGGGGACTAGCACTACTCCAAGCATAGGCTGCCCGCCATTTATGACCAACGCGCCTACGCCTACGAGGGCGGCTTGATGTCCTACGGTCCGGACGACGCTGGCCTCTGCCGGCTTGCGGCCACGTATGCCGGTGTTGATTCCGGTCAAGTGTGAGTTGGTCGCGAATCTCGAAACCGCAAAGGCGATGGGCCTTACGTTCTCGGAGTCATTCCTGCTCCGCGCCGATCAGGTGATCGACGCGTTGTGCGCCTCGTGCTCCTCGAGGGAAACAAACTCGCCGCGCGCGACTGCGGCGCGCGCTTCGTCCACATACGGCTTGGTCCACGACAGGTCGTCGCTTTCTTCGGCGGCGCGCTCGGCGATACGCTCGTCAATCAGCTGGCGCGCCGCTTCTTCGACCGAAGCGAAATCGCCGCTTGCCACATGGCTACTGCACCATGCTTCCTGCTCGGGTGTAAGTGTGATCAGCATAGCTTTCTTGTACCATAAACTCCCCTGATTGGACGGAGGACAAGCCGCGAGCACGGCACCGCCCACGGGTGGGACGCCGAGACCTTCGCCCGCGCCTCCGCCGCCGAGCTCGAGCCGCACAAGCCCGAGGACACCATGGTCTTCATGTTCGAAAGCCGCTTCGCCATGCGGCTCACCCGCCACGCCATGGAGTTCCTCGGAGTTGCAGCACGACTATTTCGAAGGCTGGCAGGGTCTGGAGCGGCACTTCCCCGGCAAGTGAGAAGCTGTTGGGCGCAAGCCTGCCACAACGGCCGCAACTGCCTAAGGCGAGGAAAGGTCCGATCCTGCCTCTGAACAAATATGTGAAACATTATTACATATGGTCGGGCCCGCCGCGGTAGCGTCGAGCGCTTGTTCTGGACATAGCGCGGAGACTTGGGACAGCCTTCACCGCCTATTCCACTGCTGCGACCAAGCCCAACAGAAGGCCCGTGGATTCCATTATCCGCATCGGTGCGTGAACGGCACGCTGGCGGTTCCACGGCGAACTGTGTGCGGATCAATCCAAATTGACCGGGCGTGGCGTATGGGTTCCGCAAGTCTGCTCCCGGTTGCACACGTCCCGTGACTGGGCTCGAGCCGGCATAATCCACGGCACGAAGCGACCGCGGGACGTGGTGCCAAAAGTCGCAATGCGCCGTTCCTCTGCCTCCACCTGCCGAACTTTTTCGCGAAGGAGATTGACGTAAGCCTGATCACACATGGCATTTCCCCTATCCGTTGAGCAGCCTGGGGTCATTGAACCTCAATCGGGAGGTCCTGTGTGTGAGCTGGCTCACAGAGCAGCGATCTCCTTCGCAAAACTGTCATGTTCCCCGGGGAAGGGTAGCGAAGTTCCGCGCCTTCCATTTGAGGTCGGGTCGAGGGTGCGAATGTGAGAGAGGACGGTACGGACCTATGCGTCCGTTGAGTGTCGACGAGTTGCAACGGGCCCTGAGGCGCTACGGATTTGCCATCTCCGGAAACAGCATTTTCGACGTATCTCGCCGCTGTACAGGAGGTTCTTGGCCGGTCGTCTTGAACGCGGCACGGCCGTAAGGGAGCGAGCGGACGAAATGGCGCGTCGCGCCGGTAGTGAACTCAGGAGCGAGCGGCACCGGGCCCGCTAAGGCGGGATGAACGGCCGGTCGCAGTGCTCGACAAACACGCGTCCGGCTTAACCACCAGACTGGCGCACCCGTCGGGACACCTTCGCCTCAGAGCAAAGAGATGGTCCGGTGTCTGAACAATTTCTCCGCATCGATAAGTGGAGCGTCTGCGTTACGCCTCTACGCGCGGCTGCTGGAACTCTACCCGCCGGCATTCCTGCAACGACATCGCGCGGAGATGCTGCAAAACTTCGCTGACCTCGAAGACGCGGCGGCGTCGAAAGCTGCGCTCTGGCTGCTGATAGGAAAGGACTTGACGATGAGCCTCATTTCGCACTTTTTCGCGTCACGGCTTGGCATATACGTGATCGGTGTCCTCGTCGCGTGGATATTGCTCTTCGCGATCGGGTATTTGTTCTACGGCCCGACGCCCGGCCGTCCGGCTTTGCATGTCTTCGGAGGCTTTCTGCCCGGCATGCTGGCCATGTACATCGCGACGCGTCTCTACGGAACGCTGCAAAACAGCTCGTACGTGATCGGTGTCCTTGTCGCCTCGATATTGTTCTTCTCGATCGGGTATTTGCGCTACGGCAGCACGCCCGGCCATCCGATTTTGCAGGTCTTCGGAGGCTTTCTGCTCGGCATGCTGTCGATATACATCAAAATCTTGCTTATATCGTTTCAATCGACGTGAGTCCGTGATGGGTGCTGCCTCGCGGGCCGCAACCGAGCGCGGCGGGAGTGCCCATGAGCCACCGCCAACTTTCGCGACAGCGGCGGCAGAACTTGCTTCAACACCGGACGCCAAGGCACGCTACCGCTGCGCCACTTTCTGGTTGATGAAAATGATA
The DNA here is from genome assembly GCA_963800215.1 of uncultured Alphaproteobacteria bacterium. Lineage (GTDB taxonomy): Bacteria > Pseudomonadota > Alphaproteobacteria > Rhizobiales > Xanthobacteraceae > JAJPKK01. The sequence continues at coordinate 122,284 of CAWCZY010000001.1, forward strand.
ATCTCAAACGATGGCAAGCGTCGCGGTCGAAGCACCCCAGCAAGCGGACGCCGCGGCCGGCGGCCCCACTTCCGCACATCTGAGGATGCAGCCGCGCCCCCATTAGCTATGCGTCGCGTTCGCGCCGGTTTAGCTCGGTGCTGCATCGGTGTGCCGCCTACGCACAAAGCGGAGAAAGCACGAAGCAGCCAAAGCTAGCTAGTTGCTGCGGACAATACGGTCCAGGGCATGATCCGACGCCGATTCTCCGCCTGCCGGTATTGTCCTGTGCGAGCATTGGCTAATCACGGTACTTTGGATATCATTGAGCCAAGGTGCAAGGGAGGGAACCAGCCATGCCGACTTCCGGATCATCGCGGAGGGCTTTTTTTAAAACCATGGGCGTTGTCGCCGCCGCCGCGACCTGTGGCCGCGCCGCGGCTGCCAAAGCCCAGGATTACAAGCCTCAGGATCAGAAGAAACTGACACAGGCCGCCGCTCGGTATCAAGACCACCCGAAGGAGAACGAAAGTTGCGGCAGTTGTCCGTATTTCGTATTTCCCAAGAGTTGCGTTGTGGTCGAGGGCGAGATCAGCGCGTTGGGATGGTGCCCGGTCTATACGACGTTTTCCCCGCTCGATCGCGGCGCGCATGGCTGATGAGCGTCTCGACGCTCATCAGCCGTACTTGAACGCTACGTAGCGAAAAGCTTCGTTACGGCGTAAGCGCCTCAATGTGGACAATCTTGCTCGACTGCTGGCCTTCGGTCCACATGCTGGAGAGGACATTGGGATCGGCACTCTTCTGCACGTCGATATGGCGCGTATTGATGGAAGTCGGCAGGAGATAAGAGCTCCATTCGCCGGTTTCCACATTGAGCCGCTGAACCAGATCGGTGCTCATATCGGCGCCCCAGGCATATTTGCCCTCGTCAAACTGAACATCGTACGCGCCCGCATAGGCGGCCGGCACTTCCCACTGCGTGATATGGCCGCTCTTGGGGTCGTACATCGCGTAAGCATTGGCATGGAATTGCGAGAACCACAGGCGATTCTGCGAGTCGATATGTCCTCGCCTCGCGCCGCCCACGCCTAGCGGAAGATCGACGTAAGTTGTCTCCCCCGTCTTGGCGTTCGTGCGCCAGATTTGCCTTTGGTCCGGATTGTTGTCGAGGCCGTAGACATTGTTGTCGAGGTCGGTGACCAGTCCGTAAGCCGCAATGTCGCGCTTTCCGGCCGGCGGCAGGACTTCGTGGAATTTTTCGGTGGCGAGGTCGAACTGGTAGAGTTTGTTGGCGTGGCCGGGGTCGGGGCCGCCACTGGTCTTGGCCCACAATTTCCCGTCGACGTCCGAATGCAGCGCGTCGATCATGGTGGACCGCGTATCGCCCTTTTTCCAGTCGGGCGCGAGGTAGATGGAGACCTTTCCCGTCCTCGGATCGAGCTTGGCGAATTGCGTCTGCCCCATCATGGCTTCCCAGACGTTTCCATCCCTATCCATCGTGATCATAAGGCCGCCGGTCGGAAAGCCGGGTTTCGAGATGGGAACCGGATAGCGCGTGACCTCGCCGGTCTTGGGGTCCAGCTTCGAGATGACATGGTGCTGGAAATCGGAGAACCAGACGTTGCCCGCTTTGTCGAGCAGCGTGTCATGAGGCGCAGCTTCGTAGGGCAGATCGTAGGTCGTGATGATGGCCTGAGTTGATTTGCCGGTCGGCCGGGGCTGTGTTTTCAGTTTGTAAGGCCACGTTTCTCCCGAACTGAGATTGATCGAAGCGATGTAGGCGCCCAGTTCCGTCTGCCCCTTGGTCGGCGGACGGCCTAATATCTCCATTGCGTTCTGGAGGAAGAATGGAAAATTGGGAGAGGCATTGGCAGTATGCGCGGTCATGCGCTGCAGCGTGAACGCCATTTCCGACGCATTGTCCTTGGAAAAAAACGGACGCTGCAGGCCATGACAATCGTAACACCTCAGCACGGCCATTTTCTGCCCGGGCGTGCCCGGCGCGCTTTGCATCCACTCGCTGTTCGACATTTGAAGGGCGAGAACGTCCGGCGCGGCCTTCGCGAGGCCAAGGTCGAGTTGCGTGGGACCGCCCAATTCGATCGTTGCCGCTGTCGGCTTGAGCGTGTACCCGACGGCACGGATGGTGATGTCATAAGCACCGGGGGCGAGCCGGTCCTGCGGAAAACTGTATTGCCCTTGCGCGTTGGTGCTGACCGAAACCATGATGGTCGAGCCAGGGCGCTTGGCGCTGACCACGACGCCTTCCATTTTTCCTTCTTCCGGTGAGGATACCGTGCCGGACAGCGCCGCCGGGCCGTGGTTTTGAGCCATCGCCGAATGGCTCCCTACGATCGGCAAAGCCAGCAGGCCCATGCTCGTCATAGCGCCGAAGGACAATCTCGCAAGAACGTTTCCAAGTCGCGTAGTCATCGAACCCTCCCGTGGCGGCGCAGTGGTGGAGCCTATTTATACACGACGATCTTGCCGGCGGGATGGAGAATATTGCGTCGGACAAGACTGATCAAGGGGACTGAACGTTGGGGTGGCAAAGTACGGTGGAGCGTTCCGCGGGCATGGGGTAGTGTCCTAATTTGACGTTCGGACCACCCCTGTAGGCGGTATCGGCTTGCGCCAATAATGAGACGATGACCCGCGCCATCAACGCTCGAGGGACGCAAGCAGCGCCGCGTTGTGCGCCTTGTGCTCCTCGAGGGAAACAAACTCGCCGCGCGCGACTGCGGCGCGCGCTTCGTCCACATAGGGCTTCGTCCACGACAGGGCGCGCGCCGCTTCTTCGACCGAGGCGAAGTCGCCGCTGCCATATGGCGTCTGCACCAAGCTTCCTGTTCGGGTGTTAAGTGCAAGTGTGATCAGCATAGCTTTTTTGTATCATAAACGCCCCTGATTGGACAGTGGACAAGCCGCGAGCACGACACCGCTCGCCGGCCGGAGCGGCAAGTGAGGGGCTGCCCCCCTTGAAAAGTTGGCGAGACATCGCCGAAGACCGGAATTAGATAGTGGAGATGCAGCGCACGACCCCACAGGCGATCCCATGATCGAGCCCATGCATGTCGAGACCGACGTGCTCGTGATCGGAGCGGGCGGCGCCGGCATGTATGCGGCGATCGAGGCGGCGCGCGCCGGCCGCACGGTCCTGCTCGCCGACCGCAGCCTGATCGGACGCGGCGGCGCCACCGTGATGGCGCAGATGACCGTCGCGGTGGCGCTCGGCGAAGAGACGCCCGACCACTGGACCCATCACCTGCACGACACCATCACCGCCGGCCGCGGGCTGTGCGAGGAGAGCCTCGCCCGCCTGCTGTGCGAGGAAGGACCCGACTGCATCCGCCAGATGGACGCCTGGGGCGTCGGCTGGGCGCGCCGGGACGGCCACATCGCCCAGGCGATGGCGCCCGGCCATGACCGGCCGCGCTGCGCCTATGTGGATTTCCTCAACACCGGCCCCGCCGTGTCGAAGACCTTGCGCACCGTCGTCAACAAGACCGCCGGTATCCGCAAGGCCGGCGACCTCGTGATCATCGACCTCGTGCGCGTCGACGGCGAGGTGGCCGGCGCCACCGCGCTGCATCTCTCCAGCGGCAATGCCGTGACCATCGCGGCCAAGGCGACCATCGTCGCCACCGGCGGTCTGACGCGGCTCTACCGCCGCAACAGCGCGTCCGCCAACATGGGCGGCGACGGCTATGCGCTGGCACTGCGCGCCGGCGCGCCGCTGATCGACATGGAGTTCGTGCAATTCTTCCCGATCGGCCATCTGGCGCCGCGGCTGATCGGCATGGACCCCATCATGTGGGACCCGTTCCGCTACAAGCTCGGCGGCCGGCTGCTCAACGGGCTCGGCCAGGAATTCACCTCGCGCTACGGCTCCGACGAGGACGGCGCCTATGTGCTCACCCGCGACCTCGCCACCTATGCCATCATCAAGGAAGTCGAGGCCGGCCGCGGCTCGCCCCATGGCGGCGCCTATCTCAGCTTCGAACATTGCCCGGAGGGGGCGCTGCGCGAAGCGTTCGGGCCGGTGATCGACCGCCTCGCCGCGAACCACATCGACCTCACCAAAATGCCGGTCGAGGTCGCGCCGATCGCCCATTACCACATGGGCGGCATCGCGGTCGACGCGCGCATGGAGACCGGGATCCCCGGCCTGCTCGCCGCCGGCGAAGCGGTCGGCGGCGCCAACGGCGCCAACCGGCTGTCCGGCAATGCGGTGACCGAGGCGCTGGTGTTCGGCCGCCGCGCCGGCCGCAGCGCCGCCGAACGGGCGACGCGGATCGACGCACAGCCGTTCCGGCAGCAAGCCGCGCGCAGCGCGATCGAGCTCGCCACCGCCGGCCGCGACGCCGAGCGGACCGAGCTGCCCAATTCCGCGGAGATGATCCTGTCGCTCCAGGACACCATGGCGGATGATGTCGGCGCGTTCCGCACCGGGCCGAAGCTCGAACGCGCCATCGCCAGGCTCGATAATCTCGCCCGCGACCTCGGCGAGCGGCCGTTCGGCGACCGCGCGCCGTTCGACATGCCGCGCATCGACTGGCTCGACCTGCGCAACATGGTGCTGGTGGCGCGCACGGTGGCGCGGGCGGCGCTGCGGCGCACCGAGAGCCGGGGCGCCCACCAGCGTGAGGATTTCCCGGGCATGCTGCCGCAATGGCGCGTCAACCAGGTGGTTCGCTGGCGCGACGGCGCGCTCGACATTTCGGCAGTGCCGCCGGCCGCGGATATGTCGGCGAACTTGGCGGCGGCGCAATGACCGCGACCGCACGGCTGAAGATCTGGCGCGGCCGGGATGCCGATGCCGGCGGGTTCGAGACCTACGAGGTGCCGTTCGAGCCGGGCCAGTCGGTGCTCGACGGCCTGCGCTGGATCCGCGCCCACCGCGACCCGACCCTCGCTGTCCGCTTCTCCTGCATCAACGCCAATGCCTGCAAGGAATGCATGGTGGAGATCGACGGCGCCACCCACTACGCCTGCACCGAGCGCCTGGAACCGCGCGAGATGACGGTCGAGCCCCTGTCCAACAAGGCCTTGCTGCGCGACCTCGTCACCGAGATCGCCCCGCCGGGGGAGCGGTTCAGGGGGTAGGGCAGACTGCACTTGTCATTCCGGGGCCGGCCGCCAGGTCGGAACCCGGAATCCGATACTTCCTGCGCTGTATCTGGATTCCGGGTTCGGTGCTTCGCACCGCCCCGGAATGACGGCGCGACGCTCACGACCGCTTGGCGCGCCCGCCGTGATCATGCACATGCGGGTGATCATGCGAATGGCCGTGATCGTGTGCATGTGTATGCCCGTGGTGATCATGCGCATGGTCGTGCTCATGATCGTGATCGTGGTGCTCATCATGGGCGTGATGATGGAGCCGCTGGCGGGGCCGCGGACCGCGCGGGTCTTCGCTGAACACCAGCGACTTGATGGTGACCGGCACGGTGTTGGAGGGCAGGCGGATGCGGCCGAGGTCGATGTAGTCGAAATCCATCAGCATCACGCCGTCGATGACCAGGATTTCGCCTGCGACGCCCTGTTCCTCGCGCAGGATCGCGCCCAGCGTCTGCGCCACGTCGCCGTCTAGCATGACATAGATCGCCTGGCGCGCCGCGATGCGGGCGGCGAGCCCGCGGCTGATGCCCTCGGCGAAGGCGGCGAGCCGCTCATAGGCGGGCGCGCCCTGCCAGCGCAGTGCCAGCGCCACTTCGCGGTCGTCGTCGACGTCGAAGGCGACGAGATGGGCGCGGATCGCCTGCGCCAGCGCGTCGGGATCGATGTCGCCGGCGCTGGCGAAGTCGGGCTGCACCACCTGCAGATTGCGCCGCGGTAGCAGCACGCCGGGATTGGAGATGTAGCTGGTATTGCCGGAGAGCTGCACGCTGTATTCGGAGGCGCCGAGCGCGGTGGCGCGGATGCATTCGCCGGCCGGCAGCAGCGGCCACGGCAGCGCACCGGCATCGATCCGCCGCCGGATCGCGGTGCCGAGCCTGCGCCCCATGTCGCCGAAATCGCGGTCCTCGCGGCCGTAGACGTATTCGCCGACGCCGCCGGAAAACATCACGCCGTCGATGGCGCCGAAATCGGCGATCGGGATCGGTGAGATAGAGATGGGCGACATCGGGCGGCAGCGGCCGCGCCGTCAGCGCGGCCACGAGAGTATCGGCCATCCCTTCCGCCACGGCATCGAGGTCGGCCGGCGCGGCCACGTCGCCGCGGTCCCAGGCAAAGCCGGCGCGCTTGGCGTGATATTTCCCCGCCGGGTCGAGCCGCACGATGCGGCCGGCGTCGACCACCTGGAGCCGCCCGCCCACATGCACCGCGGCGGTCGCGACCACCTTGCCGTGCTCGACCACGGCGAGCTTGGTGGTGCCGCCGCCGATGTCGATGTTGAGGATGCGCTGGTGCGCGGCGCTCGAAAGCGTCGCGGCGCCGGAGCCGTAGGCGGCGAGCATCGCCTCCATGTGATGGCCGGCGGTGGCGCAGACGAACTCGCCGCCCTTCTCCGCGATGATGCCGGCGATCGCCTTCGCATTCTCGCGCCGCAGCGCCTCGCCGGTGAGGATCACCGCGCCGGTGTCGATGTCGTCGGGGTCGATGCCGGCGGCATGGTAGGCGTCGTCGATGATGGCGCCGAGCTTCGCCTCGTCGATGTGCTCTTCGCTGCGATAGGGCGTGAGCGCGACGCCGGACTGGAACAGGGTTTCCCGCGACACCACGAAATAGCGGCTCGACAGGTCCTCGCCGAGGCGGCGCAGATGGATGCGCGAGAAGATGACCTGGGTGCCGGACGAGCCGATGTCGATGCCGACGCTGGTCAGCGTCACATGGTCCTGGATCCAGATCGGATTGTCCTCGAGCGGGCCGTCCTCGTCGGGGAAATCATGGTCATGATCGGCGTACCCGTCATGGCTGTGCGCGAGGTCGATGCCATAGACATGGTCGGTGAGCGTATGACCCTTCTCTTTGGGATCATCGGCGGGCGGCATCGTGGTCTCCGACGGGGATCGAGAGCGTTACTCGTTTCAAGTTGAATCGGATAGCGCTCTCATGTCTTTGATTTTGAGCATGACCTTGTCCGAAAAATCTGCAACTTTTCGGGGTCATGCTCCGAGGGGCTTGCCTAGCACGGGTTATGCACTTATTCATCAGTGATCACACCTTTTGCCGAACGGGAGACTTTGATGAACCGTATCGCGCTGCGGCTTGCCGCTGCTTCGCTCGCCCTGGTCGCCGTTGCCGTTCCGACCATCGCCTCGGCGCATCCCGGCCATGAAGGCGCGCCCGGCTTCGTCCACGGCTTCCTGCATCCGCTGGGCGGCCTCGACCACATCCTCGCCATGGTGGCGGTCGGCCTGTTCGCGGCACGGCTCGGCGGGCGTGCGCTGTGGCTGGTGCCGGCGAGCTTCGTCGTCACCATGGCGGTGGCGGGCGTCGCCGGCATGACCGGCTTTGCGCTTCCCTATGTGGAAGCCGGCATCGCGCTGTCGATCCTGGTGCTGGGCGCCGCCATCGCACTGGAGACGACCATGCCGGTCGCCGCCGCCATGGGCCTCGTCGCCTTCTTCGCCGTCTTCCACGGCCACGCCCACGGCGCCGAGATGCCGGAGACCATGTCCGGCCTCGCATACGGCGGGGGCTTCATCGCCGCGACCGCCGCACTGCATGCGCTGGGCATCGGCCTCGGCCTCGTTCATCGGACGCAGCGGCGAGACGGTCTCGCGGCGGATCCTGCAGGTCGGCGGCGGCGCCGCGGCGCTGGCCGGCGCCGCGCTGCTCGCGGGAGCGATGTAGGGCCCAGGGGGCAAACACAACGCTCGGTCATTCCGGGGCTGGCCGCAGGCCGGAACCCGGAATCCAGGCTTTCTCTGCGACGTTATGGATTCCGGGTTCGGTGCTTCGCACCGCCCCGCAATGACGGCTTGAGAAGCCCGCGTCACGCCACCGAGCGGGCCGGCAGCGGCGGCAGGTCTGCGAGCTCGGCCTCGTAGGCGCCATCCATCTTCGGCGTCAGGCCGTGCCTGGACAGCGCCTCGGCGAAGGTTCTCCGGATTTCCGGCGTCTCGTCGGCATAGTCGATCTGGTCGCCGCCGATGCGGCGGCTGATCCACGCCTTGGGCACGCCCTGGGCGTTGCGGATCGACACCACCTCGTGCTTGAAGGCGAGATAGCGCGCCGGCGTGGTGCCGGTGTTGAAGTGCTGGTGCAGCCACATGTTGGGCGGCACGATCATCGAGCCGACCTGCCATTCGTAGCGGCGCGGCGCATCGCCCTCCGGCCACATCAGCGAATAGCCTTCGCCGGACAGGATGATCACGTGGGCGCCGGGGCCGTGGCAGTGCGCCTTCTTGTAGGTGCCGATCGGGAACTGGGAGATGTGGCTGTTCATCGAGCCCTTGGCCATGTTGAAGCGGATATGGCCGCCGCCGGCGCCGCGCTCCTTGGCCGAGATCAGCGGCAGGTTGACCGCATCGGCGACGAAATTGGTCTGCAGCAGCAGGCCCTTCTGCTCGCCCTTGGCGCTGAAATAGTCGGGCTCGCCGTTGAAGCGGTCGCGGAAATCGTGGCTGGTCGAGAACACGAAATCGATGTCCTCGTAGAGGTTGATCACCGGGGGCGCGTTGGTCACGGCGACGTAGCGGGCGCGCCGCGCGGCCGGAACCGTTGAAGTGCTGGTGCCAGGTGTTGAGCGGGATCGCGAACAGGGCGCCCGCCTTCCACTCGAAGGTGATGCGGGCGCCGGCGTCGTTCCACACCGTGGTGGAGCCGCGGCCGTCCAGCACCAGGATCATCTCTTCGAACAATTGGCGCTGCGGCGCGAGCTTGCCGGCCGGCGGGATCTCGCAGACATAGCAGTCGTTCGAGGTCCGCGACGCCTCGTGATTGATGAAGACGCCGTGGCCGCCGCGCCGCGCCCACGGCTTGAGCTCGACGGTGTGCAGGTTCGGCACGTAATGGGCGGCGATGATGTCGAGCCCTTCGCTGCGCACCCAGCGGGTGTAGGGGGAATCCTTCTCGGAGGCGAATTTCTTCGCCAGTTCCTCGGAAACGATGGCGGTCTTGGCCATGCGGATCTCCTCCATCACCGCGGCGGTGCACTGATCCCGAAAGCGTCCGCCTTTGCCGCGGCGGACACCCGATTCGAAATAGCGTCATCTCCCGCGGGCCCGCGCGGGCAAAGCCCGCGAACCCGGACGATCGCAGCGCCGACGTATGGGCTCCTGGCTTCCAGGATCCCGGCCTGCAGCCCGGAACGACGGAGAGACGAAGATCATCCCGCGTCGGGGCCGGTCGGGTTGTTGCGGTAGTTGAGCGGGGGCGCGCGCTCGCCGATCAGCGGCTTGTAGACGAAGTCCGGGCCGCGGCTGTTGTCGAACTCGGCCTTGGCGGCGGCGAGCAATGCGGGGTCGTTGAAGAGCTGCGCGCCGGTGAGTGCGAGCGTCTTCGCCGCGACCACCATCGCCTTGGTGCCGATGCCGGTGCCGCCGGCGGCGACGGCCTGCCAGCTGTGCGCCGCCGTTCCCGGCACCCAGGTCGCCGTATTGAGCGTAACCAGCGGCGTGACCCAGCTCACGTCGCCGGAGTCGGTCGAGGAATATTTCTGCCCGTCGTACTGGTATTTGCGGATTTCGCCGGCGCTGGCGAGCGCGGGGAGGCTCGTGCCGGGCAGGTTCTTCTGCAGCCTCTCCGCGAATTGCTTCTCCGCAGGCGTCCAGTTGGGCGCGCCGACGCGACGCAGGTTGGCATCCATCACGCGTCCCAGCACGTCATTGGGCAAGGTGCTGTAGGTGCCGCTGATCAGCTCGTAGTCCATCGTCGTTTCGGTGCCGAGGGCCGCCCCTTCCGCGGCCTTGACGACGCGCGCGAACAACTCGCCGGTGACGCGGGGATCGGGATGGCGCACGACGTAGAAGGACTCCGCGAAGTCGGGAACGATGTTCGGCGCGGCGCCGCCATTGGTGATGATGTAGTGGATGCGGGCATCCTGGGGCATGTGCTCGCGCATGTAATTGACCATGAAGTTCATGGCCTCGACGGCGTCGAGCGCGGAACGGCCGCGATCGGGCGCGGCAGCGGCATGGGCGGATTGGCCGTGGAAGCGGAATTTCGCGCTGGTGGTCGCGAGATTGCGCTCCTGGGAGGCGTTGTTGGCGTCCGCCGGATGCCAGTACAGCGTCGCATCGACATCCTGGAACAGCCCGGCGCGCACCATGTAGACCTTGCCGCCGCCGCCTTCTTCCGCCGGCGTCCCGTAGACGCGGATCTGACCCTTGGTGCCCGAGGATTCGAGCCAGCCCTTGATCGCGATGGCGGCCGCGACGGCGCCGGTGCCGAACAGATGGTGGCCGCAGGCATGGCCGGCGATCTGGTTGGCGATCGGCGCCCGGTCGGGGACGGCTTCCTGGGACATGCCGGGCAGCGCATCCATCTCGGCGAGAATGGCGATGACCGGGCCATCGCCGGTCCCGGCGCGCGCCACGAATGCGGTCGGCATGCCGGCGACGCCCGCCTCGACCGCAAAGCCCGCGGCACGCAGTTCATCCTGAAGCAGCGCAGTGGTCTTGGTCTCCTGGTATCCGAGTTCCGGCGCGGCCCAGATCTTGAGCGCGACCTCCGAAATATGGGGCGCATAGGCGTCGACAGTCCCGATCAGCCTTGCCTGGCTGTCGGCGGAAAGCTCGGCCGCTGAAGCAGGGCTGCCGGCGCACAGTGCGATTGCGGCAGCCGCGACAAACCACAATGATCGCTTCATCGGACACCTCGTTTTCGCGCTTCGGCCGGGATGGCTTCATGCCTCTTGGAACAGGGCTGACGATAGCGAATTTACCGACGGCCCGAAAGAAGATCCCGACATGAATTGCGCACAGATCGCCTAGTCGCCTTCCATGGCGAGGTCTTCGGTAAATTAAAATTTGCGGAAGAATCTTCACTGGGCGCTACGAGAGCTCGTCTAAGCACTTCGAGAGGGCCGGACACCCGGGAGCAATCGAATGTGTAGCGATCTGGCGGAGCGCCCGCTCGGGCGCCGCACAATCCTCAAAGGCCTCGGTGCGGGCATCACCGCCTTCGCTTCGGCGGGGCTCGCAAACCCTGCGTGGGCGAAGATGCGCGACGACGATCTTTGCTGGATGTCGGCGGCCGATTTGCTCACCCTCTTCAGGGAGCGCAAGCTCTCTCCGGTCGAGGTGCTGAAGGCCCAGATCGCCCGTGCCGAGCGGGTCAACGCTCTGGTCAATTGTTTCACCCATACGCATTTCGATAGCGCAATGGCGGCGGCGCGCGAATCGGAAGCGCGCTGGATGAGAGGCGATGCCCGCGCCCTGGAAGGCATCCCGACGTCGCTAAAGGACGAGGATGCGGTCGCCGGGTGGCCGGTCACGGCGGGCTCGATCCTCATGAAGGACAACCGGGCCGCCGAGAACACTCCGGTCGTCGACAAGCTTCTGGCTGCCGGCGCCGTGTTGCACGCGCAAACCACCGCGCCGGAGTTTTATTTCATCCCGCTTACCTGGAGCAAGCTGTGGGGCGTTACGCGCAATCCCTGGAACCTGCGTATCACTCCGGGCGGTTCGTCAGGAGGCGCCGGCGCTTCGCTGGCAGCCGGCCTCGCGACGCTCGCGACCGGCAGCGACATGGGCGGCTCGATCCGCATTCCGGCGAGCCTGAATGGCCTCTATGGCTTCAAGCCCCCGCACGGTCGCGTTCCGCTGGAGCCGGGCGGAGAGATCATGCCGCAGGGCACGTCGGGCCCGCTGGCGCGCAGCCTCGAGGACCTCGCCTTGTTGCAGAGCGCCATCAACGGCCCGCATCCGCGCCAGCTCAGCGCACTACGTCCACAGATGAGCTATCCGGCCAGCTACGCGGACATTCGCGGCATGAAGATCGCCTTCGGCCTGAACCAGGGCTGGGCGGTTCTCGAACCCGACGTCCGCCGCAACACCGAGCAGGCGCTGAAGCTTCTGGAGAGCCAGGGGGCCATCCTGGAGGAAGTCGCGCTCGCCTGGGACTTCGAGCACATCCGCGCCGCCCTTCAGAAAGCGCTTTTGTCGACCGGAATGGGCGAGATCCTGCAACAGATCAAGGACAAGGGCGGGTCGGAGGACGCCCTCACCAGTTACGGCCGGCATTTTATGAAGGCACTCGACGTGGACGCCGGGCCGCGCCAGCTCGGCGAAGCGCAGCGCTATGCGGACGAGCTTTTCAAGCAATACGACGCCCTGTTCGACAACGGCTTCCAGGCCTTCGTCTGTCCGACCGTGACCACCACCCGCGTTCCGGCCGATTTCGACTTCACCGCGTCGAAGCTGCTGGTCGACGGCAAGGAGGTTGATCCCTTCGCCGGCTGGGTGCTCACTCCGCAATTCAATCTCATATACACGATTCCGGTCGTGAACGTGCCGACCGGCCTGGCCGACAACCGCGTGCCGACCGGCATGCAGGTCGCCGCGCGATCATTTGATGACCTGACGGCATTCCGGGTCGCCTCCGCATACGCCGCCGCGGCGCCGCGTCTGTTCACCGGCGACTTGATGCCGGACTTCCGTAATTCGGCCTGACCCGCCCGGGCATTTGCTGCCGGCCGGAACGGAAGAAGAGTTCACACCTCGATGAAGACCTTGCCGTCCTCCACCGTCGCCGGATAGGTCTTCATCGGCACCATGCAGGGCGGCAGCACCACCTCGCCGGTGCGGATGTTGAACTGGCCGTTGTGGAAGTTGCACTCCACCACGTCGCCTTCGATGTAGCCCTCCGACAGCGATCCCGGACCGTGGGTGCAGGCGTCGTCCAGCACGTAGAATTCGCCGTCGACATTGAAGACGGCGAGCGTCAGCCCGTCCTTCTCGACCTTGAGCGCGGTCCCTTCGGCGACGTCTTCGGCGGGGCACAGTTCCAGTCGTGACGGCATTGCAAGGCTCTTCACGCGGTCTCTTCGCAGCAGCGCTTTCAGCAGCCCTTCATTGACGCCGGGGGAGCTCCGCGCTAGCTTCGCGACGGCTGAAAAGACGGCGTTTTGCAAGGGTTTGTGTCGCGCGCTCATAGACCATAGGCGTCACCGCAGGTCAATGTCGTGCATCGCGCGGGGGAGCCGCGCCGGGCATTCCCGCCGATCCCGCCGAACGCTGGCGGGTGACGTGCGAAACCGCCAAAAACAAGAAGGTCATTGATTTAGAGCATGATGTCGTCCGAAAAGTCTGCGACTTTTCGCGATCATGCTCGAGGAGGCGCCAGATGCTGCGAAAAGAACAGAACGATCTCCTGACCCAGACCGGTCCCGGCACCCCCGGCGGCAGGCTGTTCCGCAGCTATTGGCTGCCGGCGCTGCTCGCCGAGGAGCTTCCCGGCAATGATTGCCCGCCGGTGCGGGTGAAGCTCCTGTCGGAGCGCCTGCTGGCGTTTCGCGACAGCGAAGGCCGGCTCGGGCTGATCGACGAGTTCTGCGCCCATCGCGGCGTGTCGCTGTGGTTCGGCCGCAACGAGGAGGCCGGCCTGCGCTGCCCCTATCACGGCTGGAAATACGACGTCACCGGGCAATGCATCGACGTGCCGTCGGAGCCGGAGGAAAGCGGCTTCTGCAAGCGCATCAAGCTGAAGTCCTATCCGCTGGTCGAGCGCGGCGGGGTGCTGTGGGCCTACATGGGCGCCGCCGGAAACGCAGCCGCCGCTGCCGGAATGGGAGTTCGCGACCGTCCCCGACCGCCAGCGCTTCGTCTCCAAGCGGGTGCAGGAATCGCAACTGGCTGCAGGCGATGGAAGGCGGCATCGATTCGAGCCACGTCTCGTTCCTGCACCGCGGCGACCTCAATTCCGATCCGCTGTTCCGCGGCGCCAAGGGCAACCAGTACAACATGGCGGACTCCCGCCCGGTGTTCGAGGTGGTGGAGAGCGCCGGCGGGCTCTATATCGGCGCCCGCCGCAATGCCGAGAACGATCATTATTACTGGCGCATCACCCAGTGGGTGATGCCCGCCTTCACCATGATCGCGCCGCGCGGCAATCATTCGGTCCACGGGCACTTCTGGATCCCGATCGACGACCACAATTGCTGGACCTGGAGCTTCGACTACCATCCGATCCGCAACCTCACCGACGCCGAGGTCGCGGCGATGAAGGACGGCAAGGGCATCCACGTCAGATACGTGCCCGGCAGCTTCCGGCCGCTCGCCAACAAGGACAACGACTATCTGGTCGACCGCGCGGCCCAGAAGGCCGGCAAGACCTATAGCGGCGTCGAAGGCATCGCCATGCAGGACGCCTCGCTGCAGGAGAGCATGGGGCCGATCGTCGACCGCACCAGGGAGAACCTCGTCTCCACCGACAACGGGATCATCATGGCGCGCCACCGGCTGCTGCGCTCGGTCAAGGCGCTGATCGACAAGGGCGAGGTCCCGCCCGGCGTCGACCCCGCGCACCAGAAGGTGCGCTCGGCGGCCGTGGTGCTGCCGCGCGACCAGGCCTTCAAGGACGCCGCCAAGGACGCGCTGCTGGCCCGCCCCGGCGTGGCGCCGGCATCGGTTTAGGCGCCACGCGCGGACGGCAAAAGGAAACACGCATGCTGAGCGAAAGCGCGAGAATGGCGAGCGCCGCGGAGGCGCGGTTTCGCATCGATGCTCCGAACGCGAAACCGAAGCGCGTCAAGGTCATCGCGCTCGACCGGCCGAGCGAAGCGGTGGTCAAGGAACTCGCGCACAAGGCGTGGAACGGCGCGACCTTCTTCACCGCCTCAGCGTTCGCCGGCGCGCCGCCCGCCGGCAGCTTCTCCATGCAGGGCTGGCTCAGCGATCTCGCCGGGCGCACCAAGGACCTGATCGACGAGGTCGACACCGCCGACCTCGTCGTCATGGTGGCGACGGCGGGCGAAAATGCCCAGGCTGCGGCGCTGATCGGCGAGGCCTGCAGCCTCAAGCGGATCACCACCACCGGGCTCATCCTCGGCGGCGCGTCGGCTTCGGACGAGATGCTGTCGAAGACGCTGTCGCAGATGCGGCCGTGGTCGCTTATGCTCGTCATCGCCAGCGCCGTCGACTATATCGAGGACATGCTGATCGCGCTTCGCGCGTGAGTCCGCAATGACAGTGCGGCACATCGTCGTCATCGGAGGCGGGCCGGCCGGCGTATTCGCGGCCATCGAGGCCAAGCGTCGCGATGCGAGCGCCGAGGTGACCCTCGTCTCCGACGAGCCGTCGGAACCCTATGAGCGCCCACCGCTGTCGAAGGCGGTGCTGCTCGGCAAGGCACGCGCCGCCGACGCCCCGATCGCCGGCCCCAAGGGCATGGCCGGCCACGGCGTGACGCTTGTGCTCCACACGCGATGCGCCGCGATCGACCGGGCCGCGCGGGAAGTGGTCACCGCGTCGGGCCGGCGCTTGCCCTATGACGCCCTCGTCATCGCCACCGGCTCGGTGGTGCGCCAGATCCCGGCGCTGCCGCTCGGCGCGCCCCGCGTCCACTACCTGCGCACCGAAGCCCATGCCGATGCGCTCGCGGCGGAGCTCAAGGCGGCGCGGCACCTCGCGGTGGTCGGCGGCGGCCTGATCGGCCTCGAAGTCGCGGCCTCCGCCTGCGAGCTCGGCATCGGCGTCACCGTCATCGAGGTGGCGCCGCGCATCCTCGCGCGGGTATGCGACGAGGAGACCTCGGCGGTGATCACGCAGGAGCACCGCCGCCACGGCGTCGACATCCGCCTCGGTGCCGGGCTCACCGATGCCGCGACGGCGAGCGACGGGCGCCTCACGCTCGAGACCGAGCAGCGGAGACATCGTCCACGCCGACCTCGTCGTGGTCGGCGCCGGCGCGACGCCGGACGATGGCCTCGCCGCCGCGGCGGGGCTTGCGACCGACAACGGCATCGTCGTCGACGCCCAGTGCCGCAGCTCCGATCCCGCGATCTTCGCGGCCGGGGACGTGGTGCGCTTTCCCGGCCCGCATGGCCTCATGCGCCAGGAGGATTGGCGCCATGCCCAGGACCAGGGCAGCGTCGCCGGCCGCAATGCCGCCGGCGCCGACGACGCCTATCGCAGCACGCCGTCGTTCTGGTCGGAGCAGTTCGGCCTCTACATCCAGGGTGTCGGCTGGCCGCAGCCCTAGCCGGAGCGGCGGGTGCGGCGGTTGGGCGCGAACATGATCACTTTCGAAATGACCGGCCGGCATATCGGCTATGCCATCGGCATCAATGCTCAGCGCGACATGGCGGTGGTGCGGCGGCTGATCGAGCGGCATATCGCCGTCGATCCCGGCGCGCTGGCCGACCCGACAATAGCGCTTGCCGATCTGCTAAAAGCCAAGCCATGATCATTTCCAATACGTGAATCCACGAGGACAACGCCCATGCATGACGTTCCCGGAAGCCATTGGCACGAGCCGACCGCCGGCAAGCGCGCCGGCTTCGGCAAGTTCGGGCGTCCAAAGACGCCCTATGACCTGTTCATGGAATCCGAGGGTATCCCGGTGTTCCGCGACATCGGCGTGAGCAAGGTGCAGAACCTGCCGCTGGCGCCGTGGAAACGCCTGGGCGGACGCGGCACCTATATCCAGCTCTACGGCACCGAAGGCAAATGGGGCTGCTATCTGGTCGAGGTGCCCGGCGCCGGCGCGCTCAATCCGGAAAAGCACCTCTACGAGGAAATCTACTTCGTGGTCGAAGGGCGCGGCTCGACCGAGGTCTGGCTCGATGCCGATTCCAAGCGCCATGTCTTCGAGTGGCAGAAGGGCTCGCTGTTCTCGATTCCGGTGAATGCGATGCACCGCATCGTCAATGCGGGATCGAGCCCGGCATTGCTGCTCGGCGGCACCACGGCGCCGAACCTGATGAACCTCATCAACAATGTCGGCGCGATCTTCGACTGCCCCTACCAGTTCCGCGACCGCTTCAGCGGCGCCGACGATTTCTACAAATACAAGGACGACATCGAGCCCGATCCCGTGCGCGGGCTCGCCATGCGGCGCACCAATTTCATGCCCGACATCGTCGATTGCGACCTGCCGCTCGACAACCGCCGCTCGCCCGGGCTTCCGCCGGGTCGAGCCGTTCATGACCGGCAACACGTTCTATCTCTGGGTCGGCCAGCACGAGAACGGCCGCTACTCCAAGGCCCACGCCCACACCTCCGCCGCCGTGCTCGTCTGCATCAAGGGCAAGGGCTACACCTACACGTGGCCGGAGCATGCGGGCGTCAATCCGTGGAAGGACGGCAAGGCCCATCTGGTCAAGCGGGTCGACTACGAGCCGGTCGGCCTCGTGTCCGCGGCGCCCGGCGGGGCGCGCTGGAACCACCAGCATTTCGGCTGCTCGAAGGAGCCGCTGCGGCTCACCGCCTGGTTCGGGCCCTACAATCCCGGCCGCGAGCCCGGCCCGCCCGGCGAGACCCACGTCGACTACACCGCCATGGACATCCCCGAAGGCGGCAGCGCCATCCCCTACTGGATGGAGGACCCCTATATCGCCAAAGAATACACCGAGATCCTCGCGCGCGAAGGTGTCGCCAACCGGATGGACCCGCAGTTCTACGACAAGAACTACAAGGGCGAGTTGCCCAAGGGCGTGTGACGAGCACCCGATCGGAATACGCCCGCTACCCTCGCCGGCGTGCCCCGGCGATCAGCGCCCACAGACGCGGCGGCGACAGCGGCAATTCGCGCGGCTCGACGCCGAGCGGGCGCAGTGCCGCCGCGACCGCGTTGGCGATCACGCCGCCGACCGGGATGATGCCGCCTTCGCCGGCGCCCTTGGCGCCGAGCGGGTTGTGCGGCGCCGGACTTTCCTCCAGGGCAACGGCGCGGATCACGGGAAAGTCGTTCGCGGTCGGCATCAGATAATCGGCGAGCGACCCCGTGAGCAATTGGCCCTCCGCGTCATAGACGAGATGCTCGAGAAAAACGCCGCCCAGGCCCTGCACGATGGCGCCGACAGCCTGGCCGTGCAGCGTCGCTGGGTTGATGATGCGGCCGACATCCTCGACGGCGACGTAGTCGATCACCTCCACAGCACCGGTGCGGGGATCCACGGCCACATGGGCGGCGTGGGCGCCGTAGCTGTAGGTGCGCTTCGCGCTGGCGTAGCTGCCCTCGGCGGAAATTTCGTCCGCGGCGAGGTCGGCGAAGC
This sequence comes from uncultured Alphaproteobacteria bacterium, assembly GCA_963800215.1. Lineage (GTDB taxonomy): Bacteria > Pseudomonadota > Alphaproteobacteria > Rhizobiales > Xanthobacteraceae > JAJPKK01. The sequence goes on from CAWCZY010000001.1 coordinate 140,372, forward strand.
GAGATCGCGCTTCGCTCCGGGCCGCGCGCCGCGCCGTCCGCGAGCACGATGTCGCCCGCCGCACAGCCGAGCCGGCGCGCTGCCGCGGTGCGGATCGCCTCACGCAGCTTGCCGGCGGCGTCGATGATCGCGGAGCCGCCCATGACGACGGAGCGCGAACTGTAGCTGCCGAAGCCTTCGCGCACGCAGTCGGTCGAGCCATGGAACACGCCACGGATGCGATCGAGCGGCAGTTCCAGCGCATCGGCCGCGATCTGGCTGAACACCGTCTCCAGCCCCTGCCCGTTGGCGGACGAGCCGACATAGACCGACACCGCCCCGTCGCGCTCCAGCACGAGGCGCGCCGCTTCGCTCGGCCCCGATGCGCCGCCTTCGAAATAGCAGCCGACGGCGAGGCCGTGACGTGCGTCCGTCGACCAGGCTTTCCCTGCAGGGGCGATTTGGCGGCCCAGCCGATCTCTTCGAGGCAGCGCTCCAAGGTGACGCGATAGTCGCCGCTGTCGGTCTGCGTCGCGAGGTTTAGCTCGACCACGCGCGCCAGCGGATAGGGCATCTCCGTTTCCGCGATCAGGTTGCGGCGGCGGAATGCGACGGGATCGATGCCGAGGTCGTTCGCGGCCATGTCGAACAGCCGCTCGCGAAAGAAATCCGCCTCGAACCGCCCCGGCCCGCGATAGGTGCCGACCGGGGTCTTGTTGGTGACGAGCAGCGACACCCTCATGTGTATGTTGGGCACGCGGTATGGCCCCGACAGGATCTGCGCGGTGTTGCGCGCGCCGGTCGCGCCATTGGTGCGCAGGTAAGCTCCGACATCGGCCTTGGCGTGCCCGCGCAGCGCGAGGATGGTGCCGTCCTGGTCGCAGGCGATCTCCAGCTCGCAGGCGACATCGCGGGCATGGTTGGTGGCGATCAGGTGCTCCCGGCGATCCTCGATCCATTTCACCGGCCGGCCGATGAGGCGCGCGGCGAACGGAATGAGGAAATCCTCCGGATAGAATTCGCCGCGCACGCCGAAGCCGCCGCCGACATCGTTTTCGACCATGCGGACGGCGGCTTCCGGCACTCCCAGCTGCTTAGCCAGGATGCGCCGGTTGGGAAACGGCACCTTGGCGGCGCCATGAAAGGTGAGACGGCCGTCGTTCCATTCGGCGACGATGCCGCGCAGCTCCATCGGCACCGCGGTGTGGCGCTGGACCTGGAACTGCTCGCGGCGCACATAGGCCGCGGCCCGGAAGGCGGCGTCGGCGTCGCCTTTCACCGCCGTCAGCGTGCCGGCAAGGTTGGAGCCGGTTTGCCCAAAGAGAAGCGTTCCGCGCTCGGCCGTCGCGCGGTCCGCCACAACGGGCAACGACGCGATGTCGATCGTGACGGCCTCCGCCGCGTCCTCGGCGAGCGCCGCGCTGTCCGCCACCACCACGGCCACGGGCTCGCCCACATAACGCACCGTGCCGGTCGCGATGACAGGCTGCTCGAACGGCCGGAATGCCTCGAGCTGCTCCTGCCGCAACGGAATGGTCGGAACGCCGCCGATGTCGGCCGCGGTGATGACCGCATGCACACCGGACCGCGCCAGCGCCGCGCCGGTATCGATGGCGACGATGCGGCCATGGGCGACGCTGCTGCGCAGGATCACCGCATGGAGCAGGCCCGGCCGCGTCACGTCATCGACATACTCGCCCTTGCCGCGCAGGAACCGCAGGTCCTCCACGCGCTCGATCGGGCTGCCGATGAGCGCATTCGCCGGGCGGGCGGCACGCCAGTGCGAACGCTGCGACATCGGTCTCAATCGATCCGCGCGCCGGACTTGCGCACCACTTCCTTCCATTTCGCCCGCTCCGCCCGGGTGAAGGCGGCGAATTCGTCGGGCGGCAGCGGCATCGGCTCGGCGCCGACCGCGGCGAGTTGCGCGGCCACGTCGGGCCGGGCGAGAATGGCCTTCGTTTCCGCCGCGAGGCGATCGACGATCGGCCGCGGCGTGCCCGCCGGCGCGAACAGGCCCTGCCAGGCGGTCGCCTCGTAGCCCGGCAGGGTTTCGCCGATGGTCGGCAGTTCCGGGATCGAGGGGTTGCGTTGCGGCGTCGTCACCGCGAGCGCGCGCACCGCGCCCGCCTGGGCATGGGGAATGGTCGTCGTCATGCTGTCGATCCCGAGATCGATGTTCCCGCCGATCATGCTGTTGACGACTTCGCCGGTGCTGCGGAACGGGATGTGGATCATTTCGGTGCCGGTCGCCTGCGCGAACATCACCACCGAGAGATGCGACGAGGTGCCGATGCCGGACGATCCGTAATTCACCTTGCCGGGGTTGGCCTTGAGATATGCGATGAGATCGGGCACCGAGCGCACCGGCAGCTTGGGATTGACGAACAGCAGATTGGGGAACCGCACCAGCAGCGAGACCGGCTGGAAGTCGCGGTCGAGATCGTAGGCGAGCCTCGTATAGAGCGCCGCATTGATGGCGTTGGAGCTCACCGTGCCGACCAGCAGCGTATAGCCGTCATTCGCCGCCTTGGCGACGAAGCCGGCGCCGATGCTGCCGCCGGCGCCGCCCTTGTTGTCGATCACGAAGGGCACGCCGAATCTCGCCTGCAGGTAGGTGGCCAGGATGCGTGCGGTGAGGTCGGCGGAGCCGCCGGCGCCGAACGGGACGATCATCGTCACCGCGCGCTGCGGCCACGGGCCCTGCGCATGGACGGGAGCGGCCACCGCGAGCGCGGCCACGGCCGCGGCAACGAAGCAACGCATGGTTCATGTCTCCTGCAGTCCGGCCGTGTCAGTTCATCAGTCCTGCCGGGGCGCGTCAAATCATCCGCACGCCCGTCGGTACGACCGCGGCACGAGCACGGATCATGCGTGGGAGACGAGACGCGGCCTACAGGATCTCCTGCAACCGCTCAGGCGGGCGGCACAGGCGCGTGCCCTTGGGCGTCTGCACCACCGGACGCTTGATCAGGACGGGATGGGCATGCATCGCCGCGATCAGCGCGGCGTCGGAGAGGGTCGTGTCGTCGAGCCCGAGCGCGTCATAGGGCGCGCCCTTGCGGCGCAGCAGCGCGCGCGGCTTCATCGCCATCGCCTCGAGCGCCGTCTTGATGGCGGCGGCGCTGGGCGGCGTCTTCACGTAGTCGACCACGTGCGGCGTGACGCCCGCGGCTCGGATCATCTCCAGCACTTTGCGCGATGTCGCGCATTTCGGGTTGTGCCAGACGGTCACTGTCATTGCGGCGGCGGCGGGTCAGCCTCAGCCGGCGCAGGGACCGCCGGGCGCTTGGCGCGTGCGGTCCGCGCCGGTGGCGACCCCTCGGCGCCGCAGCGCACCAGCACCATGTTGCCGTAACGGCCGGCAATTTCGGGGTCGACCCATTTGAGGATCAGCACCTTGCCGTCGAACGACACCACCTCGCGGTCGTCGCCGCTCGCAGGCGTCTGCCCGGGCCCGATATAGGTCTTGTTCTCGTAGCTGCCCTTGATCGCCATGTCCTGCACGGCCGGATTGTCGTGACCGAGCATCATCACCCCGCCGGAAGGCGAGCGGTTGATCAGATAGGCTTGGGTGCACCCCGCCTTCGCCGCCACCTCGGTGCGGGCGCGGTCCTGGTCGCGGTGATAAGAGGCGAGGCCCCAGCGCCCGACGATATCCTCCGCCCGCAGGCTCGGCGGCGGCAGCGGCGTCGTCGGCGCTGGAGGCGCCGAGCTCGTCGAGAACATCGAGCCGAACGGATTGCTGGTTGAGGAACAGGCGGCAAGCGTCACCGCTGCCGTTGCAAGAACGGCCGCCGTGAGCAGAAGGCGAGTGCGAAGCATTAGTGTCTCCTCCCAACCACGCAACCTGTTCAAGCGAATTCGACACCGGTTCGCCGCCGGGTGTGGAGGGCGTATATATGAGGTAACGTTAAGATTCTCCTAAATCCTGCTAGCCTTCACCTTACTTTGCGCAGCCTTTGCGGCGAGCGCAAGGGCAGAGGCGTCCGCGCGGCCACCACCGCACCTTAATTGATGCCCTACGTCGATACCTCTCAGCGCGGAGGTGGCGCCGCGCCGGCCTTGACATTGATGCTTGCCATCACCTCGGGATCGGTGAAGTCGGCGCAGGTCTTGTAGCTGGCGGCATGGATGCCCGCGACCGCACAGACATCGTCCATTTCGCCGGCATCCCCGGTCACCCCGATGGCGCCGATCACCTCGCCGGTGGTATCGCGAATGAGCTGGCCGCCGGCTTCCAGGAACATCGGGCCGTCGGCGAGCGCCAGCAGATTGTCCATGAACACCGGTTTCTCGCGCTGCTTCTGCAGCACCATGCGCGAGGGCCGGCCCATGGAAAGGGCGGCATAGGCCTTGCCGTAGGCGATCTCGAACCGCAGCATGGCGCAGCCGTCCTGCTTGAGCGCCGCCTTGAGCCGGCCGCCGGCGTCGAGGACGACCGCCGTCAGCGGCCGCAGCCTGCGCTCCTTGGCGGCCGCGAAGCAGGCGTTGATGATGGTCACGGCCTCGTCGAGGCTGATCGCGCGCATTCCCGTAAGTCTCCATGAAATGTTATGGTCGCCGGCCGCACTCAAGGCAGGAAACCCGGAGGTGTCAAATGCCCGTTACGGTTATGCCGCGGACCGCCGCGCCGGGCGCGATCCTGGCGCTCTGGCTCGCAGGGCTCACGGCCTTTGGGTTCGCGGCATCGAGCGCGCCGGCGCGGGCGGCGGATACGGCGATCCGGGTCAACACCTTTCCCAACGCCAAGGCGTTGCCGGTCTATGTGGGCATCACCAGGGGCTTCTTCGCCAGATACGGGCTCACGGTCGAGGTCGAGCACACCGCGAGTTCGCAAAGCCAGCGCGACGGGCTCGCCGCCGGCCGCTTCCAGATCGCCCAGGCGGCGCTCGACAATGCGGTCGCCATGATCGAGGTGGCCAAGCGAGATGTGGTCATCGTGTCCGGCGGCGACAGCGGCATGAACGAGTTCTTCGTGCAGCCGGGGATTGCTTCCTTCGCCGACCTCAAGGGCAAGACCATCGTGGTCGACGCCCCCGACACCGCCTACGCCCTGCAGGCCAAGAAGCTGCTGCTGCGCAACGGGCTCAAGGAAGGCAGCGACTACACGGTCAAGCAGGTCGGAGCCGTCGTGTTCCGTTACAAGGCGATGATCGAGGACCGGTCCAATGCGGGCGGCATCCTCAATCTGCCGTTCACGGTGGAGGCTGCGGCCAAGGGCCTGACGAGCCTCGGCCGCCTGGTCGACCTGCTCGGGCCCTACCAAGCCGCCGGCGCCTTCGTCATGCGCCCATGGGCGCGCGACCACGGCCCGGAGCTGGAGAAATACCTCGCCGGCTATGTGTTGTCGGTACGATGGATCCGCGACACCGCCAACCGCGCCGCGGCGGTCGATCTCCTGGTCGACAAGCTCAAGCTCCAGCGCGACATCGCGGAGCGCACCTATGACCTGTTGATCGATCCGGTGTCGGGCTTCACCCCGGACGCCAAATTCGACGTCGAAGGCTTCCGCAACATGCTGGCACTGCGGGCCGAGATCGAGCGCAAGGCGGACACCGAGGCGGTGTCGCCGGAGCGCTATGTCGACCTGCACTATTACGACCAGGCGATGAAGCTCATCGACCAACCATGAGGAACCAAGCCGAGCAGGACCGCCTCCGTGCGCCACGAGTGGTGCCGAAGGCCACGCCCGGCGGTCGACGTTTGTCGAGATGGCGATGCCGTGGTGCTAAACGGCGCCACGTCCTATATTCCGATTGTCGCGAAGGCATGGACGCATGAACGTTGCTGCCACCACAGCTGCCGAGGGGTTTCCGCGCCGGGCATTCACCGTCGAGGACGTCAGTCGCATGATCGCTGCCGGCATCATCCGCGAGGACGAGAAGTTCGAACTCATCGACGGGGAAATCGTGATGTCGGCGGCCAAGGGGCTCGCGCATGAACTAATCAAATCAGCCCTGATTATCGCGGTCGTGCGCTCCCTGCCGGACCACCTGACGGTCGGCGTCGAAACAACGTTGCGGCTTACCGACACGCTCATGCTCGAGCCGGACATCGCTGTTTTTCCGAAGGATCTATTCAAGAAATCGGCCGCGGGGTTTGCCCGGCTCGACCCCGGCGAAGCCCGTCTTGTGATCGAGGTCGCTGCGTCGAGCCTGGCCTACGACAAGGGCCTCAAGGCACGGCTTTATGCGCGTCACCGCGTCAGCGAGTTCTGGGTCGTCGACGCCGACGAGCGCCCCACCTGGGTGCATACTGGTCCGAGCGGGGACGCGTGGTCGTCTGTCGTCAAACGCGGGCCGGACGACGCCCTGACCACGCCGGCGCTCCCGGGCTTCTCGATCCGGCTCGGCGAGATCGGCTGAGGCGTTTGCGAGACAATCGCCAACCTCGACGGCGTCACCAAACGCCAGGGGAACGAGGCGATGCGCCGCGCCAGCATCACCAATAACTTGGGCAGCCCCGAGGCTCCTCTCGCCCACCATCGCCCGGTCGTGCGCCGTTCCCGCATTTGGGATAACATGTGGACGCGCGCCGGACCGGGACGAGTGCGCCGGCGAGCCAGGCAACTCATGTGGGGAGGTCGACATGAACATGCAGTGGAATTTGATTTTATTGGTGACGTTGGCGGCCGCTGCCGGCCCCGCCTCGGGGCAGCCAGCGGTGCCCGAACCCCGGCAGGCCAATCTCGGTGCGCAAAGCGCAGCGTCCATCCCCGATCTCTCCGGCATATGGCGTCACGGGTCCCTGCCCTGGCTGGTGCCGCCGGCGTCGGGTCCCGGCCCGGTGACGAACAGGTCGCGGCGCAAGGACAACGGCCAGAGCGATTACGGCTTGCTGGTCGGCGATTACACCAATCCGATCTTGCAGCCCTGGGCGGCCGACGTGGTGAAGAAGAAAGGCGAACTCTCACTGGCCGGCGTGACCTATCCGAATCCCGCCAACCAGTGTTGGCCCGAGCCGGTGCCGTTCCTTTTCAAGCATATGGCGATGGAGATGCTCCAACTGCCGGATCAGATCGTGATGCTTTTCAACGAGGATCATGAGGTCCGCTGGGTGCGCCTCAATGAGCCTCATCCCGCGAAAGTGATACCGTCTTGGCATGGGGATGCCGTCGGCCATTACGAAGGCGACACGCTGGTCATCGACACCGTGGGGATCAACGCCGACCGGCCATTTGCCATGATCGACTTGTTCGGTACGCCGTACACCGAGAAGCTCCACGTCGTGGAACGCTATCGGCTGCTTGATTACGAAGCCGCGAAACCGGCGTTGGAGCGCGCCGCAAAGGAGAACTGGCGCCCCGCCGGCCCCCCCGACCCCAACTACAAAGACAAATACCTGCAGGTCGATTTCACGGTCGAGGATAAGGGCGCCTTCACGACGCCCTGGACCGCGAGCATCGTTTATTTGCGCGACCGCCTCGAGTGGCCGGAAATTGCCTGCGCCGAAAACCCGGCTGGATTCCACCACGACAGGGATGCCGACGTCCCGAGTGCGGACAGGCCGGATTTCTGAGCCGGATCCTCTGCGCGCGGCAACTTTCTTGTGGTGGATACACGTTCCGCTGCTTGACAGCCGCGCGCGCAAGCCATATTTGCGCCCAGGTTTGGCACTCGACCGAATTGAGTGCTAACAGTTCCTTGCTGCATTGCAACAATAGGCCGCGGAAGACGCGGCATCGAGGTCCCCATGGCAAAATCCAAGTTCCGGCCCCTGCATGACCGCGTGGTGGTCAAGCGTATCAATCCCGAAGCCAAGACCAAAGGCGGCATCATCATTCCCGATACGGCCCGCGAAAAGCCCCAGCAGGGCGAAGTGGTCGCGGTCGGCCCCGGCGGCCGTGACGAGTCCGGCAAGTTGATCCCGATCGACGTCAAGAACGGCGACAAGATCCTGTTCGGCAAATGGTCCGGCACCGAAGTGGTGCTCGATGGCGAAGAACTCCTGATCATGAAGGAGTCCGACGTCATGGGGGTCCTCGCCTGACGACGCAAACCCGATCGGTCCAGTCGTTTCCCCAGAACACGGGTTCGGGGCGTGGAACGGCTGATATCCAACAAAACCAGGAGTGAATGGACATGGCTGCGAAAGAAGTAAGATTTTCGACCGATGCGCGCGACAAGATGCTGCGCGGCATCGACGTGCTCGCCAATGCGGTGCGCATTACGCTCGGCCCCAAGGGCCGCAATGTCGTGCTCGACAAGTCGTTCGGCGCGCCCCGCATCACCAAGGACGGTGTGACGGTCGCCAAGGAGATCGAGCTCGAGGACAAGTTCGAAAACATGGGCGCCCAGATGGTCCGCGAGGTCGCCCAGAAGACCAACGACACCGCCGGCGACGGCACCACCACCGCGACCGTGCTCGCCCATGCCATCGTCAAGGAAGGCGTCAAGTCGGTGGCCGCCGGCATGAACCCGATGGACCTCAAGCGCGGCATCGACATCGCCGTCGCAGCCGTCGTCAAGGACATCGAGAAGCGCGCCAAGAAGGTCGGATCGTCCGCCGAGGTCGCCCAGGTCGGCACCATTTCTTCCAACGGCGATCACAACATCGGCAAGATGATCGCCCAGGCGATGCAGAAGGTCGGCAATGAGGGCGTGATCACGGTCGAGGAAGCCAAGTCGCTGGAAACCGAGGTCGAGATCGTCGAGGGCATGCAGTTCGACCGCGGCTACCTCTCGCCCTATTTCATCACCAATGCCGAGAAGATGGTCGTCGAGCTCGATGACGCCTACATCCTCCTGCACGAGAAGAAGCTGTCCGGCCTGCAGGCGATGCTGCCGGTGCTGGAGGCGGTGGTGCAGGCGGGCAAGCCGCTGCTGATCGTCGCCGAGGACGTGGAAGGCGAGGCGCTCGCCACACTCGTCGTCAACAAGCTGCGCGGCGGCCTCAAGGTCGCGGCGGTGAAAGCGCCGGGCTTCGGCGATCGCCGCAAGGCCATGCTCGAGGACATTGCCGTCCTCACCAGCGGCCAGCTCATTTCCGAGGAGCTCGGGATCAAGCTGGAGAGCGTCACCGTCGCCATGCTGGGCCGCGCCAAGAAGGTGGTGATCGACAAGGAGAAGACCACCATCATCGACGGCGCCGGCAAGAAGAAGGACATCGAGGCCCGGGTTTCCCAGATCAAGTCCCAGATCGAGGAGACCACCTCCGACTATGACCGCGAGAAGCTCCAGGAGCGCCTCGCCAAGCTCGCCGGCGGCGTTGCGGTGATCCGCGTCGGCGGCGCCACCGAGGTCGAGGTGAAGGAGAAGAAGGACCGCGTCGAGGATGCCCTCAACGCCACCCGCGCCGCGGTCGAGGAAGGAATCGTGCCCGGCGGCGGCGTCGCGCTGCTGCGTGCCAAGAAGGCGGTCGGCAAGATCTCCAACGACAACCACGACGTCCAAGCCGGCATCAACATCGTGCTCAAGGCGCTGGAAGCTCCGATCCGGCAGATCGCCGAGAATTCGGGCGTCGAGGGCTCGATCGTGGTCGGTAAGATCATGGACAACAAGTCCGAGACCTACGGCTTCGACGCCCAGACCGAGGAATATGTCGACATGGTCGAGAAGGGCATCATCGATCCCGCCAAGGTGGTGCGCGCCGCGCTCCAGGACGCCGCCTCCATCGCGGGCCTGCTCGTGACCACCGAAGCGATGGTCGCCGAAGTGCCGAAGGACAAGCCGGCGATGCCGGCAATGCCGGGCGGCGGCGGCGGCATGGGCGGCATGGGCGGAATGGATTTCTGATCCGCGCCGCTACGAACGAAAGAGAAAGGGCCGCCGCGAGGCGGCTCTTTTTTTGCGCCCGATCCATGAGTTGTTTTGTCGTCACTCCGGGGCCTGCCACCGGCCGGAACCCGGAATCCATCTGCCCGCGCCGCGCTGGATTCCGGGTTCGGTGCGAGCACCGCCCCGGAATGACGGCCGTCAATTCGTCGGCAGGCGGAAGCGCAGGGTGCGGCTGCCGGTGAGCACCAGGGCGGAGCGTTCCATCCGCCAGCCGGTGACGTCGGTGAGTGCGGCGAGGAGGTCCTCGTCGGCGCGGGCGCGGTCGGGCGCGCATTGGCGGCCCGACGCCTCGCCGGTGATGATGGTGATGGTGTCGCCGGCGACGACGAGCTGCGCCTTCACGCTATTGCACCACAGATCGATCTCGGCGGCGCCGGTATCGCCGATGTCGAGAATCGGCACCTTCTTCGATCCGCGCATGGGCGCGGCGTCGAGCAGAAGCTCGTGCTGCCCGAACGGAAACTCGTCGGCACGCACCGGCATGGGGCCGGCGAACGCGGCAAGGCCGAGCACGGCCGCCAGCGAACCGATAAGTGGACGAACAAACCGCCTGCGCAGCACCCCAGCATTCATGTTGAGCTCTCCATGTTCCCGAGACACATACAAAAACATTGGCGGCCACGCCATGCCGGGACGCCGCCGTGCCGACATTCCCGTACATCAATCTCTACCACCACATCGACAAGGGCATCGCCGCCTTCGAGGCCGCGCCCGCATCGCGCGAGCGCCTCAAGGTGACGGTCGCCAGTTTTCACGCTGCCGGGGCTGGTTGAATTAGGCTTGCGACAGAGCCCTACATCCGCTCCACGATCGTCAGCCCGCGCAGGCGGTCGATCAGGAAGATCAGCCCGCGTGCATCGACGGTTACGTCGTTCGACTGCACGCGGTCGCAGCCGGCGACGATGTCGGGCATGAAATGGGCGACCTCGCGCGGCGCGTGGGGATTGGCGATGTCGATGATGCGCAACCCGTGGGAGAACCAGGCGAACGGGATCTCGGTACCGGTGATTCTTTCGCATGGCTGGTGGCAGGCGGTCATGGACGGAAAATTCTCGCCCTCGATGCCCTCGACCTGAAAGCTGCCGACCGGCACCGGCCTCGTCTCGTCGGTGATGTCGACCATCCACATGAAGGCCGGCGTCGCCTCGGCCGGGCGGAACACGTCTTCGTCGGCGACCACCAGATAGCGGCGTCCGCGGATGTCGAACGGGATCGGCAGCGCGGTGTGGGTCGGGCAGGCGAACGGCGGCGACCAGTCGAGCCCCGATACGAGTTTCGGCTTCGTCATGTCGTCGATGTCGAGGATGACGAAGCCGCCCAGCCAGTAGCTGGTATAGAGCCGGTTGCCGAGCCGCAGCGGATGGTGACAGCGGTGCGCGGTCTTGTCCCAGGTCGGCTTTTCGCCGCCCCCGATCCATTGCCCCGGCATCCACCAGCGTCCGACCTCGGCCGGATGGGCGGGATCGCCGAGGTCCATGATCATGGCGACGTTGCCGACATAGCCTTCGAGGGTCGGCGACATGTAGGCATATCGGCCGTCGAAATCGAACCGGTGCACGCCGCCGCCCACGGTCTCCCAGCGCGTGATCAGGCGCGGCTTGCCGGGAGTTGCGATGTCGTAGATGCCGAGGCCCGGGCGGAACTCCGGCGGGATCGGCCGGGTGTCGGCGAAATTGGTCTCGTGGTTGACGACCATCAGGCCGTTGCCGACGCGCACCTTGTGGGAATGGGTGCCCTGGGGCATTGCGATGGTGGCGAGTTCCTTCGGGTTGCGCGGGTCGCTCACGTCGATCACCGACGTGCCGTGCGGGCTTCGCATATGCGCCACATAGGCGATGTCGTTCTCGACCACGACCTGCCCGCCGCCGGCGCAATCGAAATAACCGACCTGGCGTATACCGGCACCAGCCCCCATGATGTTCTCCCGTGCTGCCGGGCCACGCCCGTTTCGCGGCGGCGACATTAATCAGAAACACGCTCCGATGTCTTTGGATTTAGGCATGGATCCTCCCGAGAGGTCTGCAGCTTGCGGGGATCATGCTCCGGCGCAATTTCCGCTAAGCTCGGCACCGGCCGGCTGTCGGGACCGGCGACGGGGACAGGACAATGCTTGCGGAAGGCTTCGTTTCGACGCTCGTCACCATCTGGCGGCTGGCGATTCCCTATTTTCGCTCCGAGGACCGCTGGCCGGGACGCCTGCTGCTCGTCGCCGTGATCGCGGCCGAGCTCGGCCAGGTCGCCATCACCGTGCTGCTCAACGAATGGAACAACCGCTTCTACAACGCCCTGCAGGATCGCAACTGGGACAGCTTCATCTACGAGCTCCTGTATTTCTGCGTGCTCGCCGCGATCTTCATCGTCGTCGCCGTCTACCAGCTCTATCTCAATCAATGGCTGCAGATCCGCTGGCGGCGCTGGATGACGGTGCAGTATCTCGGCGAATGGCTCGAGGGCAGCAATCATTATCGCATGCAGCTGCTCGGCGACGTCGCCGACAACCCCGACCAGCGCATCGCCGACGATCTCAAGCTCTTCGTCGAAAGCACCCTCGCGATCGGCATCGGGATGCTGTCCTCGATCGTCACGCTGGGCTCGTTCGTCGTCATCCTGTGGAACCTGTCGGCGGATGCGCCGCTCATTCTGTTCGGCGGCGAGTGGCGGGTTCCGGGCTACCTCGTGTGGGCCGCCGTATTCTATGCGGTGTTCGGCACCTTGTTCGTGCACCTGATCGGGCGCCCCTTGATCGCGCTCAATTTCTTCCAGCAGCGCTACGAGGCCGACTTCCGCTTCAACCTCGTTCGCGTGCGCGAAAATTCCGAGCAGATCGCGCTGCTGGCCGGCGAGACGGCCGAGGACGACCGCCTGCTCGCGCGCTTCGCCCATGTCGTCGACAACTGGCGCGCCATCATGACGAGAACGAAGCTGCTCACCTTCTTCACCACCGGCTACACCCAGGTCTCCAACGTGTTTCCGTTCCTGGTCGTCAGTCCGGTCTATTTCGCCGGCCACATGGCGCTGGGCGGCATGATGCAGACGGCATCGGCGTTCCAAAGCGTGCAGACGGCGCTGTCGTTCATCATCAACTCCTACCGCACCATCGCCGAATGGCGCGCCGTGGTCGACCGGTTGTCCGGCTTCGAGGCCGCGATCGCCGCGGGCCGTGCGGCGGCGACGACGCCGCCCCGCATCACGGTGACGCCGCAACCCGCCCCGGACGTCGTCATCAACGGGCTCGAGGTACGGCTGCCGAACGGCACGCCGCTGGTCGCCGTCGACGAGCAGCACTTTCCGGCCGGCCAGAACGTGCTGGTCAACGGGCCGTCCGGTTCGGGCAAATCGACCCTGTTCCGCGCCATTGCCGGCATCTGGCCGTTCGGCTCCGGCGGCATCGCGGTGCCGCAAGGCGAGCGCGTGATGCTGCTGCCGCAGCGGCCCTATCTGCCGGTCGGCAGCCTGCTCGCGGCGGTGAGCTATCCGGCACTGCCGGACCGGTTCGGCGCGCCCGCCGTCGCCGCCGCGCTCACCGCGGTCGGCCTCGACAAGCTGGTCCCGCGGCTCGGCGAACACGCCCACTGGAGCCGGATTCTGTCGCTCGGCGAACAGCAGCGTCTCGCCATCGCCCGCGCCATTTTGCTGGCGCCCGACTTTCTCTTCCTCGACGAGGCGACGGCGTCGCTGGACGAAGCGAGCGAAGCGCAGCTCTATCGCCTGCTGATGGAGAAGCTGCCGCACACGACGCTGATATCGATCGGCCACCGCGCGACGCTCGCGGCCTTCCACCGCCGTAATATGATCCTGGTCCCCGAAGACGGCCACTATCGCATGCAGGAACGCAGCATGGCGGCGGCGACAGGGTAGCGCGCGTTGCGCTCGGTCAACTCTTCAGCCCCAAAGGGCTGCGCGTCGAAACGTCCCAGGTGTCCGCAACGGCTTTTCCGGCCTGTCCGGCTCGCGCGCCGTCCCGAAAAGTTGCAGTGTTTTCAGGACCAGGAAAGAGCGCAACGAACCAAGGGAGTGAGACCGATGGGCAAACCGTTGAGGGCGCGAGTGCGCCTCGCCCCCTGCGCACGGCTGCTGGGGTTCGCCGCATTGGCGTGGGCTTATGCCTGCGGGGCCGCCCCGGCCCAGGAGAAGACCATCGTGATGAAGCTGAGCACCGCGACGCTCAACGACGCCCAGCACGAATGGATGAAGCGGTTCGCCGCCGCGATCGAGAAGAACACCAACGGCCGCATCAAGGGCGAGGTCTATCCGGCGAGCCAGCTCGGCTCGATCCCGCGCCAGATCGAGGGCACCCAGCTCGGCTCGATCCAGGCCTGGGTCGGGCCGCCTGAATTCCTGGTCGGGGTCGACCAGCGCTTCGAGCTCCTGAGCGTGCCGGGCCTGTTCCAGAACGACCAGCATGCGATCAAGACCATCTCCGACCCCGAATTCGCCAGGGCCTTTCTGGCGCTCGGGGCCAACAAGGGCCTGATCGGCGCCAGCCTCTTCATCACCGGGCCGGCGGTGTTCGACATGCGCGCGCCGATGCGCAGCCTCGCCGATCTCAGGGGCAAGAAGGTGCGGGTGCTCGCTTCGCCGTTCCAGACCGAGCAGCTCACGAAGCTCGGCGGCACCGGGGTTCCGCTTTCGCTCGGCGACGTCCTGCCGGCGCTGCAGCAGGGCACGCTCGACGGCGCGCTCGGCGCGCTGCCGGTGTTCAGCGCGCTGCAATACCAGGACACGGCGAAATACATCACCGAGACCGGCCACGCCTATGTCTTCAGCATGGCCTTGCTCAGCAAGCGCTGGTTCGAGGCACTGCCGGGCGACCTCCAGGGCATCGTCATGGCGACCGCCAATCAGGTCCGCGGGGAGGTCATACCGTGGTCGCAGGATTTCCTGGTGGCGCAGCGCAAGGCATGGGCGGACAAGGGCGGCGAGGTGATCGCACTGTCGGCCGCCGATCATGCCGAGCTGATGCAGAAGATGGCGCCGATCGGCGACGACATCGTCAAGACGAGGCCCGAGCTCAAGCCGCTGTGGGACCAGCTCGTCGCCACCGCCAAACGTTCGAAGTGAGCCCCTGGTCGTGGAGGCCGGGACGGCAAGCCGCCTGACCGCCGCTCCCCGCGCGGTGCGGGCGCTCGCCGCCTTCATCCAGGCGCTCAGCGCGGTGCTGCTGCTGGTCGCGGTGGCGATCAATTTCGCCAACATCATCGGCCGCTACATATTCATGGCGCCGATCGCCTCGGCGGAGGAGGTCATGCTGTTCCTGCTGGTCGGGATCGTGTTTCTCGGCAACAGCGTGGTCGGCTTCGAGGGCAAGCAGCTGCGCATGGACGTGGTGCTCGGGGCACTGCCGCCGCGGCTGCGGCACGGCCTCGAACTGCTCGCCGATCTCACCATGATCGCGGTCTGCGTGACGCTGATCGTGCTGGGCTGGCCGGCCATCGAGATGCTGGCCGAATTCGACCAGCGCAGCCAGGCCGCGGACATTCCGCTGGCCATCCCCCAGGCGCTGGTGCCGATCGGCCTCGGCCTCAACGCGTTCCTGGTGGGTGCCCGGCTGGTGCTGCGGCGCACGGGCGCCGGCGGCCAGTAGCCCGCATTGAGCGAAAGCGAAATGCGGGGGTCACGAGTACTGATACGAGATTACGCTGAACCGCTGCTCCCGGATTTCGCTGTCCGCTCAATCCGGGCTACACGCTGCGGTGTGGATCAAACGCGCCAGCTCATCTTGTACACCGGCGCCCCGGAGCGCGGATTGGCCTCCTCTCCGACGACGGCGAAGCCGTGCTTCTCATAGAAACGGATGGCGCGCGTGTTGTCGCGGTTGACGTGCAGATCGAGGCCGGACGGCGACTGAAGCTTCGCCGCGTCGACCAGCGCCGCCGCCGCGCCCCTGCCCCACGCTTCCGGCGCGACGACGAGCTGGTCGAGATAAAGCGTGCGCGAATCGACGGTGACGAAACCCGCCATCGCCTCGCCCTCGATCGCCACCGTGATCACGCAACTCGGCACGAGCTCGCTGCGCCAGCGCTCCCGCCACCAGCCGAGCCGGGCGCCGAAGTCGATGGCGGGATAGGCCTGCTGCCAAGTGCGCTGCCACAGCGCGATCGCCGCGTCCTCGTCGGCCGCCGTGTAGGGACGCAGCGCGAGCGGCGGAGCACCGCGAAACGCTGCAGGCTTTTCGTTCACCGCTCCGTCAGCTTCAATTCGAGCCGGCGGTTGCGGCGGAAGGCTTCCTCGGTGTTGCCGGGATCGAGCGGCTGGAACTCGCCGAAGCCCGCGGCGACGAGGCGCTGCGGGGAGACGCCCTTGGTCATGAGGTACTGCACCACCGAGATGGCGCGGGCGGCGGACAGGGCCCAATTCGAGGGAAACTGCGAGCTCGCGATCGGCCGCACGTCGGTGTGGCCATCGACGCGGAGCACCCAGGCGATCTCGGGGGGAATCTTCTTTTCGAGTTCGAGCAGCGCCGCCGCGAGCTTGTCGAGTTCGTTGCGGCCTTCGGGGCTCAGCACCGCCTGGCCGGAGTCGAAGAACACCTCGGACTGGAACACGAAGCGGTCGCCGACCACCCTGATGTCGGGCCGGTTGCCGAGAATCTCGCGCAGCTTGCCGAAGAAATCCGAGCGATAGCGCGACAGCTCCTGGACCCGCTGGGCGAGCGCCACGTTGAGCCGCTGGCCGAGATCGGCGATCCGGGACTGGGAGTCCTTGTCCTTCTTCTCCGAGGCGTCGAGCGTGGACTCCAGCGCCGCCAGCTGCCGGCGCAGCGCCGCGATCTGCTGGTTGAGGATTTCGACCTGGGCGAGTGCGCGGGCGCTCACGCTTTTCTCGCTATCGAGCGAGCCCGAAAGCGCATTGATCTTGCCTTGCGCCTCGGCGATCTGGCTCTGCGCCGAGGCGGCGCCGGCGCCGGCATCGGCGCTCGCCCGCAGGCGGTCGCGCTCGCTCTCCACGCCGGAAAGGTTCGCGCGCATCCGCGCGATTTCGTCCTCGAGGTCGACCTTGCCGGTCTTCTCCAGCGACAGGAGATCGGTGAGCTGGGCGATCTGGGCATTGAGGCGCACCAGTGCGGTGTCCTTGCCCGCCACTTCCTGCGACAGGAAGAACTGCACCACCACGAACACGGTGAGCAGGAAGATGATGCCGAGGACGAGCGTCGACAGCGCGTCGACGAAGCCGGGCCAGTAGTCGATGCCGCGCTCGCGGCGTCCGCGTGCCAGTGCCATGGGTTCAGTCCCGGTGGGCGGGAGCGCGCGACAGCACCTCGAGGAGCCGCCGGATCTCCCGATGCTGGACCGCCTGGCCGTCGACCCATTCGCGGATCAATTGCTGCTCGCTGCGCATGTGGTGGACCAGCCCCTGGATCGCCTCGGCGAGGTTCGCCATGGCCCCGGTCGCGGTCTTGTTCGCGCCGCCGCCTTCCGAGATCACCTCGCGCAGCCGCTCGATCGCGGCCTGGATATCAGCACTGCCTCCAGTAGCGGCAACCGGGGTCTCGACGCCGAGATCGCGCACGGTGGTGGCGAGCCAGTCTTCCAGCTCGGTGTAGAAGCGGTTCTGCGCCTGGCTGGTCTGCAGATCGAGGAAACCCAGCACCAGCGACCCGGCGAGTCCGAACAGCGACGAGGAGAACGAAATCCCCATGCCGCCCAGCGGCGCCGCCAGGCCCTCCTTGAGGGAATCGAACATGGCCCCGGCATCGCCGCCGACCTTCAGTCCCTCGATCACCTTGCCGACCGAGCCGACGGTCTCGATCAGGCCCCAGAAGGTGCCGAGCAGGCCGAGGAAAATCAGCAGCCCGGTCATGTATCGGGACATGTCGCGGGCTTCGTCGAGCCGGTTGGCGATCGAGTCCATCATGCCGCGCATGGTCTGCGAGGACATCGCCATGCGGCCGACCCGGTCGCGCAGGATCGACGCCATCGGCGCCAGCAGCACCGGCCCTCGCTCCACCGCGAGGCCGGGATCGGCGAGCCGGAAGCTGTTGACCCAGGCGATCTCGGGAAACAGCCGCACCACCTGGCGGAAGGCGAGCAGGATGCCGATCAGGAGGACGCCGATGATCAGCGCATTGAGCCCGGGATTGGCCCGGAACGCCCCCCAGATCTGGCGATTGAGGATCACCACCAGGAGCGCACCGATAGTGAGAAAGACCAGCATCCGCACCAGGAAAATCCGGGGTGAGGATACTTTGAACGGATCGATGTCTTGCCGCAGCATGGAGGTCCCGCCGAAAGCAATCGCCTCGACCGCCAATATGGCACAGTCAGGGCGGATGACGATACGCGTGTAACAGCCGCAACAGCACTAAACTATGACCGGTTCCCGCTTCAGGCGACGCGCCGCCGTGCCCTGCGAGGCTTCCGCGGCGCCGGCGTCGCCCCTCCCGGCGCCATCATTCCTTGATTCTCGCCACTTTCAACATCCCCAGCAGTTCCTTGTGGAGGAATTCGTTGCCGGCGATCACTTGTTTCTTGGCGAAGATGGCGTCGCCGCCGTCCATATCGGTCACGTAGCCGCCGGCCTCGCGCACCATGACGATGCCGGCGGCGGTATCCCAGGAGGAAAGGTCTCGCTCCCAGAACAGGTCGATGCGGCCGGCGGCGACCCAGGCCAGATCGAGCGCCGCGGCGCCGAAGCGCCGCAGCCCGGCGACATGCTCCTGCACCGCCGCGAACTCCTTGCGGAACAAGGCGAGATCGCCGCGGCCGAGATGGGGCAGCCCGCACGCCACCACCGCCTCCGGCATGCGCCGGCGGTTGGCGACGCGCAGCCGCTGGTCGTTGAGAAATGCGCCCTTGCCGCGCTCGGCGACGAACAGCTCCTCATTGGCGGGGTTGTAGATCACCCCGGCGACGATCACGCCGTCGCGCTCCAGCCCGATCGAGACGGCGAATTGGGGGATGCCGTGGAGGAAATTGGTGGTGCCGTCGAGCGGGTCGACGATCCAGCAATGGGACTTGTCGGCGCCTTCCACCCGGCCGCCTTCCTCACCGATGAAGCCATAGCCGGGCCGCGCCTTGGCGAGCTCGGCGCGCAGTATCTCCTCGGCGCGGTGGTCGGCCGCGGAGACGAAATTGGCGGGCCCCTTCATCGAGACCTGCAGGTTCTCCACCTCGCCGAAGTCGCGCTTGAGGCTGCGGCCGGCCTTGCGCGCGGCCGCGATCATGACGTTGAGGAGGGCGGACCGGAGCATGATAATTCGATTTTTCGGGCGCAGGAGCGCGCAGCAGATGGCGCCGGTGGTGTGCCCGCCGCAGCCTGCCGCGTCAAGGCGGGGCAGGGCGACGCGGGCGGGGTGCGAACAGACCCCCAATCGGGGTTTGCAGATCGTGGTTTGCAATCAGGACTTGGGCGGCAGCACGGCGAGCCAGGGGCGAGCCGCCTTCTGCGCAGCCTCGCGGACCTCTTCGGTCTGATCAGCGGCAAACTTATCGAGATAGGGGTCGCTGTTGCCGCCAGCCTTGGCGATGAGGTGCCACTTGACCGCCTCGACCGGATTGGCGGCGGCACCGCGGCCGATGGTGTAGATGCGCGCCAGGCGGTTCTGGGCGATCGGGCTGCCGCGCAAGGCCGCGCGGTGGAACAGCGCGGTGGCCCGGACCTCGTCCTTGGCGACGCCGGTGCCGTTGTACAACGCGATGGCGTACTCCACCTCGGCATCCGGATTCTCGGCGAGCGCCGCCGCAGCCAGCAGCCGGGCGGCTTCGGCCTCGTTCTTCTCGACGCCGCGGCCGTCTTTGTAGAGGGTGGCGAGCGCATATTCGGCTTCCGGGCTGCCGGCCTGGGCGGCAGACCGGAACAGCTCAGCCGCGCGGCCGAAATCCTGGGGAAATTGCTGGCCTTCGAGATACAGCAGGCCGAGGTCATAGGCCGCCGCCGATTGGCCGAGCTTGGCCGCTTCGGCGAACAGGCGCGCCGCCTCGCCGCGGTCGTGCAGGCCGCCGCGGCCAGTCATGTTGAACAAGGCCAGGGCGAACATGGCGTCGCGGTCGCCGCGCTCGGCCGCAAGACGGTACCATTCCACCGCCTTGACGTCATCCTGGGGGATGCCGACCCCGCTGGAATAGAGTTCGCCGAGCAGCGTCATGGCGCGCGGGTCGCCCTTTTCGTCGACCCGACGGGTGGCCTCCGCAAAAGCAGTGAGGAAATAACCGCGCTGATAGGCGCCATAGGCGAGGTCGGGCTCGACGCCCGGCCGCGCCGCCGGGGAGGCCGCCACCGGAGCGGCCGGCTTGCTGGCCTTGGCGGGCGACGAATTATTGCTGGGAGCATGGGCCGCCGGCCGCGGCGCGGCCGGCTTGGGAGCCACCGGCGCGGGTTCGCCCGGCGCCTGGGCGTATCCTGGTGCCGCGAGGACGATGACGCCCGCCGCCAGCGCCATGCGGAGCCGGCCGGATCGTACCGTCATGGCGCAACACCCCGGTGGCCGAGCCGGGCCGCCGCCTCGGCCAATGCCGTCTTGAGCCCGCGCGGATCGTCGAACACCGCCCCACCGATGGCGACGAAATCCGCCCCGGCGGCAGCCAGGGCGTCGATCTCGTCGAGCCGCGCCGCATAGGCGACGCAAGGTACCTCGAAGACCTCGGCCCACCAGCCGACCCGGTCGATGATGGCGTCGAAGGCGGGACGGTTGCCGGCTTCATCAGGGTCGCCGAACATGACGTAATCGGCGCCGGCCTCCCCTGCCGTCATAGCGTCGTGCCGCGTATGCAGGCCGCCGACCCCGGCAATGTTCTTCGGCTTGAGCCGGGGCACCGCATCCTTCAGCGCATCGAGATTGCCCAGATGCGCGCCATCGGCGCCGGAGCGGGCGACGATGTCGTCGCGCCCGGCGAGCAGCAGCGCCGCGTCGCGATCCTGGACGGCCGGGGCGATCTTCTTGACGAGGTTGATCAGGCTGCGTTCGTCGGCGTCGACGAGGCGCAGCAGCACGGCGGCGACATCCGCCCCGCTCATCGCGTCGGCGAGACCGGCGACCGCCGTCGGGTCTTCCACCGGCGGGGTAAGCAGGTAGAGGCGTGGCAGCGGCCCTGGTCGAGATCGCGGATTCATCGTGTCGTCGATGATGCCTTATTCCGGCAAATTGGCGGCATCCAATATCGCACGATTCGCGCTGAGTTCACGAGCGGCCGGAACGGCCTTACGACGTTCCAACGGGTGCAGGAGCGGAGCTTGGTCCGGCAGCCCTTCATCGGGTGGCGCTTCGTCCGGTCGCACGACGTCGACCAAGACGGAGACACACCTGCCGGAGCGGATTGACAGCAACGCCCGAGAGTACCCACCCGAGAGACACTAAATGACTTGCTTAACTATCCGCATCGTGATACTTAAGCATATGCTTAACCAATCCTCCGCGCTCGACCTCGCCTTCCAGGCCCTCGCTGATCCGACGCGACGGGCAATCGTGGAGCGCCTCACCCGCAGCCCGACCTCGGTCAGCGACCTGGCACGTCCACTCTCCATGTCCCTGCCCGCCGTGATGCAACATTTGGCCGTCCTGGAGGGCTCGGGCCTGGTGGTGTCCGAAAAGATCGGCCGCGTGCGGACGTGCCGGATCGAACCCCGGGCGCTGAGCCTGGCGGAACAATGGATCAACGCCCGGCGCACCGAATGGGAGCACAGGCTCGACCGGTTGGGCGCCTATCTCGAAGACCTGAAAAACGAAGGAGGCGGCCATGGCCCGCGCGAATGATATCGATACCGGCTCGAAGCCCAAACCCCTGGTGATCTCGCGCACCTTTGCTGCCCCGCGCGATCTCGTGTTCAAGGCGTGGAGCAGCGCCGAGCACATGAAGCGCTGGTTCAGCCCTGTCGGCTGCACCATCTCCGAGGCCGAAATCGACTTTCGGCCCGGCGGCATCTGCGCCATCTGCATGCGCTTGCCCGAGGGGCAAGACCACTGGGTCAAGGGCACCTACGTCGAAATTTCGCCGCCGGATCGGCTCGTGTTCACCGTCGGGGTGACGATCGGCGACTCGAAGCGATTCAGTGCACACACCACCGTCACCTTCGAGGACGAGGGCGCCGGGACACGCATGACCGTGCATCAGGCCTATGACATTCACGACCAAGCGTTCCTGTTCGCCGTCGAAGGCGCCTTGGAAGGTTGGCGCACCACGCTCGACAAGCTCGAGCAGGAGGTGGGGCGCATCGTGGCCTCACAAAATCGTTCGGTCGTTCACGCGACCTTCTCCCTGGAGCGCACTTACGCCGCTTCGCCGGCACAGGTGTTTCGCGCTCTCTCCGATGAGGCGGCCAAAGCCCGCTGGTTCGAGGGCGGCGACGGGTGGACGGTGATTGAGCGCGAAATGGATGTCCGCCCCGGCGGACGCGAACGCCTGAAGGGGCGGTGGGCGAGCGGGATGGTCACGACCTTCGACGCTTTGTATTTCGACGTCGTGGCGAACCAGCGGCTCGTCTACACCTACGAAATGCGCCTCGACGATCGGAAGATCTCCGTTTCATTGGCGACCATCGCGCTCGAGCCGGCGGACGCGGGCACCCGGCTCGTGATCACGGAACAGGGCGCCTTCCTCGATGGCTATGACGACGCCGGATCGCGCGAGCACGGCACCGGTCTTCTGTTGGATCAACTCGGCGCGTCGTTTTGAGGCTGAGGCCGGGGCAAAGCTAACTTCGCAGAAATAGCCCGCGACCGCCTGTTGCGCCGGCCGGCGCCTGACCCCGAAATTGGCCGCGATTTTGCGAAGATCTTCCCGCGCAAGGCCTGATTAGGCTTGTTCCACCACCCAAGCGGAGTCACAATATCTTCAACAGAGGCGGTCACGCCCCAAGGAAGTCGAGCTTTTGGGCGATCAAAACTGATTTTCACGAGGGAGAAAACGATGCGAAGCAAATTGATATTGAGCGTCACCGCCGGTGCAGCGGTGATGCTGTTCCATGCCGACAACTCAAACGGTTTGGGCGCAAGGCCAGGCGGCCTTGACCGGCATCGTAAGCTCCGACGCCGAAGGCAACATGGAAGGTGTCGTCGTCACCGCCAGCAAGCCCGGCTCGATCGTCCAGGTCAGCGTGACCACCGACGCGCAAGGCCGCTACACCTTCCCGGAGAACCGCCTGGAGCCGGGCGAATATACGATCAGCATCCGTGCGGCCGGCTACGACATCAGTTCCCCGACCAAGGCGACCGTGGAGTCCGAGAAGACCGCCACGACCGACATCAAGCTCAAGAAGACCAAAAATCTCGCCGGCCAGCTCACCAACGCCGAGTGGATGATGAGCATCCCCGGCACCGAAGAGCAGAAGTCGTTGCTGCTCAATTGCACCAGCTGCCACACGGTGGAGCGCATCATGCGCTCGACGCATGATTCCGACGAATGGACGCAGGTGATCACCCGCATGAGGGGCTATGGCGCGGTAAGCCAGCCGATCAAGCCCCAGCGCATGTTGGATCAGGCCCGCTCGGGCACACCGGAGCAATACCGCAAGATGGCCGACTATCTCGCGACCATCAATCTGAGCTCGGTCGACCATTGGCAATACGAGTTGAAGACGCTGCCGCGCCCTAAGGGCCGCGACACCCGCGCCATCGTCACCGAGTACGACATGGGGCGGCCGACGATCGAACCGCATGACATCCTGGTCGATAAGGAAGGCAACGTCTGGTATTCCGATTTCGGCGAAATGTTCATCGGCAAGTTCGATCCGAAAGCGCTCAAGCTTACCGAATACCCGATCAAGAAGTTCAAGGATAAGGCGCCCACTGGGCTCCTCAGCATCGAGTTCGATCATGCCGGCAAGATCTGGTTCGACACCATGTACCAGGGCTCGCTCGGCAGTCTGGACCCGAAGACCGGCGAGATTTCCTATTATCCGCTGTCTCCGGAATACAACGATGACCGCGTTCAACTGAATTTCACCGGGCTGCACTACGAAGTCGACGGCAAGGTGTGGACCAAGAGCGTCGGCACGCAGGACATCTTCCGGGTCGATCTGGCGACCAACAAATGGGAGAGGTTCCACCCGACCGACAACCTGCCGGGTCTCAAGAATGCCGGCATTTATCAGGTCATGTCGAACTCCAAGAACAACCTATGGATGGCCGAGTTTACCGAAGGCCATCTCGGCAAGATCGATGCGAAGACGACGGAAGTGACGTGGTACGCCACGCCCAGCGCGCACGCCCGTGCACGCCGCATGGAGATCGACGATCATGACAACGTCTTGTTGACCGAATATCGGACCAGCAAGGCCGCGCTGTTCGACACCAAGACGGAAAAATTCACTGAATACAGCCTGCCTCAATACACCTTCCCGTACCGGGCCGATTTCGACAAGAACGGTGAAATCTGGGCCTCCACCATGAGCACCGACCGCGTCGTGCGGCTCGATCCCAAGACCGGCCATTCTGTGCAATATCTGATGCCGTCCGACACCAACATGCGCACGGTGTTCGTCGACAATTCGACGACACCGGTGACGTTCTGGGTCGGCAGCAACCACGACCACAGGATCGTGAAAGTGGAGCCGCTCGACTAAGTCTCGGGAACGGGCAGTGTGCGAGTTCGAGAATCCGCACACCCACCGGCTGAAGAACAAGATGGGCAAGGCCGCACGCCGCGGGCTTGCTCATTTGTTTTAAGATTTGGATGGAGGCATTTTCACGCTGCTACGCTGGGTCCGGGAGCAGGATGACCGGATGTTGTCGAATGACCGGCGTTGAAAATTGTAAACTTCGGTTGGGCGGCTGGCGTGAGGCCGTTGCGGCGGCGGCGCACGACGCGGCGCGCTTGTTGCTGTTGGATGGAGACGCGTGGGACGCTGGTTCTCAAACAGAAGGGCGGAGTGAGGACGACTGAACTATATCAAAGCCCTACAACGCGATTCCAGTCCGCAATATACATGTAAATTCTTTGATACTCAGTTGGAAGCAGCGTGCGATTGTGCGCTATGAAATGACGCGTCTTTTCGAGTTCGTCCATACGCTGTTTTAGCCAATGTTGCGAAGGCATGATGTCTTCGAAGAATTGCCACTTGTCGATGATTATCTGTGACAAGTGGCCGAATTCGACGAAGCCGAGCAAGTCGGATTTTTCACCCTCTAGCCTGGAAATCTCACACTACTCTTGCATGATCGGGTGGATTTGAGAGAAGGCTTATTTGCATTTTTTGAGGCGCAGCCTGCCGTGGCGTCTGGAGACGCGATGTCGGCTGGGACATTTCCGGGCTGCGGGGGCAGCGAAGAGTTGATCTCGGTGAGCCTTGGGATGGTGCCGCGTCGGTTACGCGTCGCGGCGGCGCGTGTCATGCCGGCGAGGCGCGCGCCAAGGCGGCAATCGCGAGCCGGATAGCGGCGCGGGCCCAGTCTTGGGCGGCCGGACAGGCGGACGCCATGGCAATCTTTATGCGGCGAACGCTCAAGCGCACGATCGCACCGATCTTGAGCAGCTTGAGACGAATGGTGCCGCAAGTCGCTTTGGCGAAGTCGGTGTCATGCAGGCCAATACGGCGCAAGGCACAGAGCAGCACGTAGGCCATCGAGGCAAACCACAGGCGCAGTTGATTGGCCCGCATGGTGGCGGTCGAGGTGCGGTCGGCATAGAGGTCGAGCTGGCATTCCTTGATCCGGTTCTCCATGTCGCCGCGCGCGCAGTAGACCTTCTCGTACAGATACTTGGCCTTGCATTCGCCGCGTCCGAGCGAGGTAACCACGAAACGGGGATTGGCCTCTCCTTGCGTCCACTCGGCCTTGGCCACGATCCGCCGCGGCCGGCTCCAGGTCCGGCGCGTCGTCCACATGAAGCTTTTGAAGCGGCGCTCCATCCGGCCGGTACGGCGGCTCTTGGCGGCGACAAAATCAAGCTCGGTCTGGATCTCGGCGATGAGCCGCTCGTTCTTCGCCAGTCCGAACAGGAAGTCGACGCCGTTGGCCTCGCACCAGGCCATCAGGTCCTCGCGTGCGAAGCCTGAGTTGGCGCGCAACAGAATACGCACACGTGGCCACCGGCGACGGATTTGCGCCACGACGCGCGCGACCTCCTCGACCGAGCCGGCGGCCGCGTCCATGGCCGCGCTCCGCAGCTTGGCCACCAGCAGATGGCGGCCGCAGAACACGTAGAGCGGCAGGTAGCAGTAGCAGTCGTAGTAACCGTGGAAGAACCGCCCCTCCTGCTCGCCGTGCAGCGGATCATCGGTCGCATCGAGGTCGAGAATGATCTGCCTCGGTGCGCGCTCATGCGCCTCCACAAACAGGTCGACCAGAAGATTTTCTTGATGGCCATCGGATTGTGGCTGATCTTGTGGTAGCGCGTCGGCTCCAGCTTGCTCAGCTCCAACCGGTTCAACGTCGACTTGCCGGCAACCGGCGCGCAATCCTCACGCCGCGCTACGAGCTTGCCCGCCAGTATCGCCATCATCGGATCGTGCCGCAGTTCGTCGTGGTCGTTGAGATCCTCGTAGCCGAGCGCGATCCCGAACACGCGTTGACCCACCAGGGTCGCGACTTCGTGCTCGATCCATTCATGACGCCGCTCGTCGTGAAAGCACGACGCAAACCGGTCCATCATTCCGATCGCTCGATCGGTCGCTCCCAGCAGCAGTGCTCCTGCGTCGGAGGTGACCAACCCGCCATCGAATGCCGCTTCCACACAGCGACCTTCCACGGTTCCAAAATCAAATGATTCCGCGTTACACTCTGTCGGCATCGGGGAGTTCCTCGAATTTGCGCAATGTCGTTGCGGCACAACAACTTTCGCTGATTCGGAGCCCCGATGCGCATTTTTTTATGAGAAATGCGGGCTAGCCACGAATCAGTTAGCGCTACTTTCTGCCGACCCTCGGCGAACTGCTTGATCTTTTGTGGTAATTTGTCGACCCAATCAAGTCCTTCCTTTTCCTCAAGTGTCTCTCGGATCAGAGTTCGTACTTCATTTTCGAAGCAATGAAGGACCACATAGAGACGTCCCATCTCCAGCGCCCGATTCCGGCGGACGAACTCCAAACGGGGACAGAGCTTCGGAGAGCAATCTCTCCTCGGCTTGACCCATATCCGCGCCGACTTGAATTCGGCCGCCTGAAAAGCCTCTGCCTCGGACTAAAACATGAGTTCACGGAACATAAAATCTCTGATACCGGCTCCATAGCGGATTGAATTGATGAGTTTTGCGGTAACGGGATGCCAAGCGTTCGGGAGCCCGATGTGATTTGCTTTGACCACTGATTTGGGGGAACCGATGGTCAAATGCAGCAAAAGCCAAATACGGAAATTGAAGACGGCGTTGCGGTGGAAAATCCCAGCGGCACAGCGTCAGCGCATCCAGATGGTATTGCTGCGCGAGAGCGGGATGACGCAGCCGGCGATCGCGGCGGCGATGGGAGTTTCGTTGAGCACCGTGAACCGCGCCCACATGGACTTTGACCACGGCGGGATCAAGGCGCTCAAGCCGAAGCCGATCGGCGGCCGCCAGCGCGAGAACATGACGCTTGCCGGGGAGAAGGCTTTGTTGGCGTGTTTTGCCAAGGCCGCCGGGGCGGGCGAGATGCTGAATATCCACGATCTCAAGGCGGCCTATGAACAGGCGATCGGGCATCCGACCAGCAACAGCACGATCTACAATCTTCTGGCTCGGCACGGCTGGCGCAAGCTGATGCCGCGTCCATTTCATCCCAAGCGCGACATCGCGGCTCAAGAAGCTTTTAAAAAAACGGCTTTCCAAATGCTGTGAAGCAAGCCCGGCGGGTTGCTGCCAGACGGGGTTGCGGCTTGCGCATCATGTTCGCCGACGAAGCGCGCTTTGGCCGCATGAACCGCCCGCGACCGTGCTGGGCTCCCGATGGGACGAGGCCGCAGGTCGCCTGCCAGCTCGTTCGCGAATACGTCTATTTGTATGGCGCCGTCAGCCCGAAGGATGGCACCTGTGTCTATCTGATCATGCCGGCGCCCGACACGCAGTGCTTCCAGATTTTCCTGGAGACATTGGCCAAGAAGTATCCCCGCCAGCTCATCCTGCTGTTCGTAGACGGTGCCGGCAATCATCAGAGCGATGACCTTGAAGTTCCCGGCAACATCATGCTGCATGTTCTCCCGCCCTATTCTCCCGAGCTAAACCCTCAGGAAAATCTGTGGGACGAGATTTGGGAGAAAATCTTCAAGAACTACGCCCTCAAATCCATGGATGAGGTCTACTCAAAGCTTGAGGACGCTGCACTCTACATCGAACGCAATCCGGCACTCGTCAGATCCATCACATCGTTCCCATACATTGCAAAGTCAATCTGATCTGGAAACGGTATGAGAGCGCTTCGTTTGTCAGTCAAGAAGATGCTCCCGCAGCGACTTAAAAATTGCGTTGAAGACTTCGACATCCTTCGTCGCCGGAAGATGAATTCTGAATGTTGTAATGAAGAGTTGGCCGGTGCGCCCCCGGATGTTGATCTTTTGCGGCTGATCGCGATCTCGGGTTCGGCCTTCGGTTCGACCCTCAACTCTGGCAGGGCTTTCGGCGGGGTCGATTTTAAATCTGCTAGGGGAAGAAGCGAATAGAACGTACTCGCCATCAACTTAGCAGTGCGCTCACTTGCGTTGTGGGCGCTCTTGAACTTACCTTCAATGAGCGCGCGATCCGTCTCTGCGGGTTCGGCCTTTATAGTGAAGAGGTCCGCGTATGCTTCGCGCAAAGCTTGCGCCAGCACTCTGCGCGATTGAGAATGATCCCGATACGAGTGGTATCTCGCTGTGGGTGTTCCATCTTCGGACAGAAACCCGAGAGCTTTCAGCAAGGGGATAACGGCGCGATAGTTTGACGACTGGAATCCAAGGTCTTTTAGATATTGCGTCGTGAACTTTTCTGGCGCTTGTCCGTCTGAAATTCGTTTGAATACCTCCGCGAGTTGGCCGTAGACTTGCACGTAAACATCGGGCAGCGCCATGGAAACACCCTCGTTTGCGAACGCCAGTGCCGGGATAAGAAGACTAATTGTCGAATCAACCAATACGAGTACCGTCCGTGGAGTCAATCGTGATGGGGTTAACTTCGATTGATATCAAGAACATTGTGAGAATCTGCGGGGCGAACAATGGCGTGCGCATGGTACCCCGCGATTGCTCCGGGAACGCCAGCCGCCAAGACTCGAAAACACCGGGCTTGAACGTCGCCCGGTCCTACGCCGCCTTCCGCTCCAAATCCACCTTCCATTGGCCGAGGCTGGCGAGGCCGTTCATGCGGGCGCGGTGGGTGAAGGCGCGCTGGGCGGCGGCGACGTTCTCGGGCTTGCCGGACCACGCCTGCTGCGGCGCTGCCTGCAAGGCGCGGCCATAGGAGAAGGTCAGCGTCCAGGGCAGGCCGCCGATGCGGTTCATGGCGTCGAGGTGCGCGGTCGCCTCCTCGTCCGACTGCCCGCCGGACAGGAACGCGATACCCGGCACCGCCCCCGGCACGCAGTTCTTGAGCAGCCGCACGGTCATCTCGGCGACCTCGTCGACGCCGGCGCGCCGGGCGCTCTTGTTGCCGGGAATGACCATGTTCGGCTTGAGCACCATGCCTTCCAGCGCGACCCGGTTGTAATACAGCTCCTGGAAGGTCTCCTTGAGCACCCATTCGGTCACGCCGTAGCAGCGGTCGATGTCGTGGTCGCCGTCCATCAGCACCTCCGGCTCGACGATCGGCACGATCTGCGCGGCCTGGCACAGCGCCGCATAGCGCGCCAGCGCATGGGCATTGGCGTGCAGGCACGCGTAGCTCGGGATGCCGGCGCCGATGTCGATCACCGCCCGCCACTTCGCGAAGCGCGCGCCCTGCGCGTAATATTTGGGCAGCCGGTCGGCGAGCCGGTCGAGGCCGATGGTGACGAGCTCGTTCGGGCAGCAGGGCAACGGCTTGGTGCCCTCATCGACCTTGATGCCGGGGATGGCGCCGGCCTGCTCGATGATCTTGACCAGCGGCGTGCCGTCCTTGGCCTTCTGCCAGATGGTCTCGTCATAAAGGATGACGCCGGAGATGTGGCTGCGCATCGCCTCGGTCGCACGGAACATCAATTCGCGGTAGTCGCGGCGGTTGTCCTCGGTGTTTTCGGCGCCGATGGCGTCGAAGCGCTTCTTGATGGTGCCGGTCAATTCGTCGGCTGCCAGAAGACCCTTGCCCGGCGCGACCATGGCGGTCGCGATCTTGTTCAATGCATCGAGGTCCATCGCACTCTCCTCCTGCTCGCTGCGGCGCTGCGCCGATGGCGCGGCCGCTCACGTCGTCTTAATGGTCTGACCCCAACAATTGGTTCCCATCGCGTTCAGATCGCACCACTGGAAGCCGCCAGCCGGGCCGCCGCCGGGCCCTTGATCCGCAACACCTCGACCCCCGGCAAGGCCTTGCCTTCCATCCACTCCAGGAACGCTCCGCCGGCGGTCGACACATAGGTGAACCGCTCAGTCACCCCGGCGACGTTGAGGGCGGCCACCGTATCGCCGCCGCCGGCGACCGAAACCAGCTTTCCGGCCGCGGTCAATTCGAGCCGCGGCCTCCGCCACCTCGTCGGTGCCGATGTCGAACGGCTCCATCTCGAACGCGCCGAGCGGGCCGTTCCACACCAGCGTCTTGACCCGCGCCAGCACCGAGATCACGTGCTCCACCGTACGCGGACCGATATCGAGGATCATCTCGTCGGGTCCGACCGCGTCGATCGGCACCGCCCGCGCCGGCGCGCCGGCCTTGAACGCCTTGGCGACCACCGCATCGACCGGCAGCACCACCTCGCAGCGTTGCGCCTTGGCGGCTCGCGAGGATGCGCTGGGCGGTGGCGGCGAGGCCGCGCTCGCACAGCGACATGCCCACCGCCCTGCCCTGTGCCGCGAGGAAGGTGTTGGCCATGCCGCCGCCGATGATCAGCACGTCGACCTTGGCGACCAGGTTGCCCAGGAGATCGAGCTTGGTCGACACCTTGGCGCCGCCGACGATGGCCGCGACCGGGCGCTGCGGCGCTTCCAGCGCCTTGGCGAGCGCGATCGAGTTCGGCCTCCATGGTGCGGCCGGCATAGGCGGGAAGCGCGTGGCCGAGGCCTTCGGTCGAGGCGTGGGCGCGGTGGGCGACCGAAAACGCGTCGTTGACCCAGATGTCGCCGAGCGCGGCGAGCGCGGCGACGAAGCCGGGTCGTTCGTCTACCTCGCCGGGGTGGAAGCGGGTGTTCTCGAGGCAGAGGATGTCGCCGTTCTTCATCGCGGCGACGGCCGCGACCGCCGCCGGGCCGATGCAATCGTCGGCAAAGGCGATGTCGCGCCCGAGATGGCGGGCGAGCGCGGCGGCGACCGGCTCGCAGCGAATCCTTGGCGCTGCGCCCCTTGGGCCGGCCGAAATGGGAGAGCAGGATGACCTTGCCGCCCTTGGCCGCGATCTCGGCGACGGTCGGCGCCATCCGCTCGATGCGGGTGGGATCGCCGACTTCGCCATCGGCCATCGGCACGTTGAGGTCGACCCGCAGCAGCACCCGCTTGCCGCGGAGATCGACGTCGTCGAGGGTTCGGAAGTGCGCCACGGCTCAGATCAGCTTGCCCATCGCGACGGCGGTGTCCGCCATGCGGTTGGAAAAGCCCCATTCATTGTCGTACCAGGACATCACCCGCACCAGCGTTGCCGTCCATGACCTTGGTCTGGTCCATGTGGAAGATCGACGAGCGCGGGATCGTGGTTGAAGTCGATCGAGACATTGGGCTGGTCGGTGTAGCCGAGAATGCCCTTGAGCTGCTGCTCGGCGGCGCGCCGCACCGCGCCGTTGATCTCGTCCTTGGAGGTGCTTGCGCTTGGCGACGAATTTGAGATCGATCACCGACACGTTCGGGGTCGGCACCCGGATCGAGACGCCGTCGAGCTTGCCGTCGAGCTCCGGCAGCACGAGACCGACCGCCTTGGCGGCGCCGGTGGAGGTCGGGATCATCGACAGCGCCGCCGCCCGCGCCCGGTAGAGGTCCTTGTGGAACTGGTCGTGGGAGGGCTGGTCGTTGGTGTAGGCGTGCACCGTCGTCATGAAGCCCTTCTCGATGCCGACCGCGTCGTTCATCACCTTGGCGAGCGGCGCCAGGCAATTGGTGGTGCAGGAGGCATTGGAGACCACGAGATGGTCCCGGGTCAGCTTGTCGTGGTTGACGCCATAGACGACGGTGAGGTCGGCATTGTCGGCCGGCGCGGAGACGAGGACGCGCTTGGCGCCGGCGTCGAGATGCGCCTTGGCCTTCTCCTTGGACGCGAAGATGCCGGTGCATTCGAGCGCGATGTCGATCCCCAGCGCCTTCCAGGGCAGTTCCGCCGGGTTCTTGATCGCGGTCACCTTGATCGGCCCGGCGCCGCAATCGATGGTGTCGCCGGAGACCTTCACCTCGCCGGGAAAGCGGCCGTGGATCGAATCGAAGCGCAGCAGATGGGCATTGGTCTCGACCGGGGCGAGATCGTTGAGCGCCACCACCTCGATGTCCTTGCGGCCGGCCTCGATGATGGCGCGCAGGACATTGCGGCCGATGCGGCCAAACCCATTGATGGCGACCCTCACCGACATCTCCTGCATCCTCCATTCGGCGGTTTACCGCCGGATTTGTGGCCGGCCCGACAGTCGCATCGATCCGCCGTATCGATCGAGAGCAACGCACGGCCGGGTGCTCAATTTTGCGGCGTTGATAGCATAAGAACCTTGCGTTTCCAGTGCAGAATTCAGACGGTGGACAGTTTGGTGAACGCCGCGTCGACGACGTGCTCGGGGGTAATGCCGAAATGGCGATATAGGTCCTTATATGGGGCGCTGGCGCCGAATCCGCTCATGCCGACGAACAGCCCGTCGGAGCCGATGATGGCGTCCCAGCCCTGGCGGATCGCGGCCTCGATGCCGATCCTGACCGGCGCCGTCCCGAGCCACGGCCTGCCGCTGCGCGGCCGGCGCGGCGAGGAACAGCTCGAAGCACGGCACCGACACCACCCTTGCGGCAACGCCGCGGGCGGCGAGCAGCTTGCGCGCCTCGGCGGCGATGGCGACCTCGGAGCCGGACGCGAACAGCGACACCTGGGCGGCACCGGCCTCCGCCGGCAACAGCTCATAGGCGCCGCCGGCGCAGCGGTTGTCGTCGCGTATGCCCGGTGCGGAGCTGGGGCAGGTTTTGCCGCGTCAGCGCGAGCGCACTGGGCGAGGTCCGGGCTTGCAGCGCGAGTTGCCAGCATTCCACCGTCTCGACCGCATCGCAGGGCCGGCAACACCAGGAGATTCGGGATCGCCCGCAGTGCAGCGAGGTGCTCGACCGGCTGGTGGGTCGGACCGTCCTCGCCCAGACCGATGGAGTCATGGGTGAGCACATGGATGACCCGCTGGCCCATCAGCGCGGCGAGCCTGATCGCCGGCCGCGCATAGTCGGAGAACACCAGGAAGGTGCCGGAATAGGGGATGATGCCGCCATGCAGCGCCATGCCGTTCATGGCGGACGCCATGGCGTGCTCGCGGACGCCGTAATGGATGAAGCGGCCGGCCGGATTCGCCGCCGTGAAGGCCGCCATGCCCTTGGGCCGCGTGTTGTTGGATCCCGCGAGATCGGCCGATCCGCCGACCATTTCCGGCACCGCGGCGGTGAGCGCTTCGAGGGCGGATTCCGAAGCGACGCGGGTCGCGATCTCCTTGGGTGCCGCCGCGAGCTTCTGCCTTGATGCCGCGCACCGCGGCGGCGAGCGCATCGTCCGGCAGGTCGCCGGCGAGGCGGCGCTCGAATTCGCCGCGCCGGTCGGGCGCAAGGCTTGCAAGCCGCTGCTCCCAGGTGAGCCGCGTGGTGCGCGCACGGGCCCCGGCGGCGCGCCAGGCGGCGCCGATGTCCGCAGGCACCTCGAACGGCGGCGAGGTCCAGCCGAGCCGCTCGCGGGCGCCTTTGATCTCGTCGGCACCGAGCGCGGAGCCGTGGGCCTTTTCGCTGCCCGCCTTGGTGGGGGCGCCGAAGCCTATCACGGTGCGGCAGGCGATCAGGCTGGGGCGGTCGGACGATTGCGCCGAGGCGATCGCTTCGGCGATCGCCTCGGGGTCGTGGCCGTCGACCCGGCAGGCATTCCAGCCGCAGGCCTCGAAGCGCTTCACCTGGTCGACCGAATCCGCCAGCGCCAGCGGCCCGTCGATGGAGATGCCGTTGTCGTCGAACAGCACGGTGAGCCGCGCCAGCCTGAGATGACCCGCGAGCGCGATCGCCTCCTGGCTGATGCCCTCCATGAGGTCGCCGTCGGACGCGACGACATAGGTGCGGTGGTCGACCACGTCGGCGCCGAATTCCGCCGCGAGATGGCGCTCGGCGATCGCCATGCCGACCGCATTGGCGAGACCCTGCCCAAGCGGGCCGGTGGTGGTCTCGACGCCCGGCACATGGCCGTGTTCGGGGTGGCCGGCGGTGATCGCGCCCATCTGGCGGAAGCGCTTGATCTCTTCGATCGTCATCGCCTCGTAGCCGAGGAGATGGAGGAGCGCATAGAGCATCATCGAGCCGTGGCCGGCGGACAGCACGAAACGGTCGCGGTCGGGCCAGCTTGGATCGGCGGCGTCGAATTTGAGGAAGCGCGTGAACAGCACGGTGGCGACGTCGGCGGCGCCCATGGGCAGCCCGGGATGGCCGGAATTCGCCCGCTCCACCGCATCCATCGCCAGCGCGCGAATGGCGTTCGCGAGGCGGCCATGGGCAGCGCCCGAAGCCGCCACGGTTGAAGGGCTCGAAATCACCAAGAATGGCACCCCCTGCATGGCCCGGGATCGCGGCAAACTCCGCCGCCCGGCGCTGCGGACTGATTAGGGATGTGAGCCTCGCAAGTCAACGCAAGCTAAAGCGAGCTGTCCACACCTCGAATGGCGCGGGCGCGTTGACGCCAAAGCGGCAATGCCCGTAAAGTTGCGATCGGCCCGGCGGCCGCGATGCGAACAAATTGTGGCGGTGATGCACGTGGCGCGACCCGAACAGACGGCTCCCACCTGTTTGGACGAAGTCGCCCCACGTCTTTGATAAGTCGGTGGTCTGACTTGTCCAAACTTTGGGAACCACTGGTCGGCCGGCCCAGAGGAGGCGATGAGCGACACCCACGCGGTCGACCAGGCGGTCAGGCGCCTCAGCGATGCACTGGATGCGCTCGACGCGGTCATGGAGCTACGGCTGGAGGCCGACCGCCGGCGCGGCATGCTGTCGGAAGAGGTCTACGACTTCAGCATGGACCGGTCGCGGCTGGCGGCCGAATTGGACAATGTGCAGGCCCATTCGCGGGCGCTGGAGACGACCAACCGGGAGGCGGCGCGGCGCCTCGACGAGGCGATGGGCGTGATCCGCGGCATCATCGAGGCCAATCAGCGCTGATTGCGGCCGGCGTTGAAAGTCGTGTTGACAGTGTACGGCGTAACGAGACCTGGTCATGGCTCATGTCAGCGTAACCATCAGTGGCCGCCAGTATCGCATGGCATGCGACGACGGCCAGGAACATCATCTCGCGCGGCTCTCCCACGAACTCGACCAGCGCATCGCCCATCTACGCACGACCTTCGGCGAGATCGGCGACATGCGGCTCACGGTCATGGCCGCGCTGATCCTCGCCGACGAATTGTCGGAAGCGCGCCAGCGCATGCGCCGGGTCGAGGAGGAGCTCTTGAGCATGCAGCAGGAACGCATTGCCGCGGCCGATCAGGCTGGCGCCGCGCAAGCCGACGTCGCCGCCTCCATCAACGCCGCGGCGGAGCGCATCGAGAAGTTGGCGCGGCTGCTCGGCGAGACCGTCGACACTCACCGCGTCGCGTTGGGCTGACGGCGGCGATGGCGGACTTCTTCGCGCAAGATCTCATCGCGCAGATGTTGTCGCGGCTGCCCTGGGTGAAGCGCAAGGCGGCCAAGCTCTCCCACCGCAATGCGCTGCTGCGCCTCCAGGCACAGGGCTTTGCGCCCGCGACCGTCTACGACATCGGCGCCTATCGCGGCGGCTGGACCCGGCTCGCCTCCCAGGTGTTTCCGGAGGCGGCGTTCATCCTGTTCGAGGCCAATGCCGACAATGCGGCCTATCTGCAGGCCGCCGGCCGGCGCCATTTCGCCGTGGCGCTCGCCGCCGAAGACGGCGAGAAGGCCTTGTTCCTGCCGCGCCAGGGCGACGCCACCGGCACCTCGCTCTACCGCGAGAACTCAGCCCATTACGACGCCGGCAATCTCGTCGTGCGCAAGGTGGCGACCGCGCGGCTCGACACGCTGGCGGCGGCGCAGGGACTCGCGCCCGCCGAGCTGATCAAGATCGACGTCCAGGGCGCCGAGCTCGACGTCATCGCCGGCGCAAAGGCGGCGCTCGCCCATTGCCAGGCGCTGGTCGTGGAGCTCTCCTTGGCGAGCTACAACAAGGACGCCCCGCTGATCGCCGAAACCCTGCCGGCGATCGCCCGCCACGGCTTCCGCTGCGTCGACATCTGCGAGCTGCACCGCTCGCCGGCCGGCGGCGTGCTGCAGGCCGATTTCCTGTTCGTGAAACCCGGCCTGTTCGACGCGCTGTGCGCGCAGGCGGGACTCGGCGGATGACGGGGCGATACGCATCCGCGGCGGGTCGTCGGCGTCCGGACCCTTGATCTCGGATTGCCGCAACATCGGCTCATCGCAGCCAACGGCGCGATGCAGCCAAAACGGTTTTTCCGATTACAAAATCCCCACGATCGAATTTGAATGATCTTGGAAGGAATATGTGAGCCACGAGTCGAAGATTATGAGCCGCTTAACCCAACAAATATACATGCGGCTTACCAAATCCGGACCATGCGAGCGAGTGGTCCGTAATGTTCCAGGTCTTCACCTGCCTGACCGTCCAGCACGACTGGCGTCTCGTGGTGCTCGCAGGCATCGTCTGCTTCCTCGCGAGCACTGCCGCCATCAATCTCTTCCACCGCGCCCAGGCGACAACGGGCCGCGCGCGGCTGGTCTGGCTGAGCCTGGATGCTGCCGCGGCAGGCTTCGGCATCTGGGCGACACATTTCATCGCGATCCTCGCCTATGATCCCGGAGTCGGCGCAGGCTATAATCTCGGCCTGACGATCCTGTCCTTGCTCATCGCCGCGTTCATTACAGGCGCAGGCCTGAGCATAGCCCTGCGCAATTTCGGGGCTTGGACTGCAGCCCTAGGCGGCGCAGTCGTCGGCTGCGGCGTTGCGGCGATGCATTACACCGGAATGCTGGCGCTGCAGCTCCCCGGCCGTATTACCTGGTCGCCGGACCTCGTGGCCGCCTCGATCGCCTTTGGCGTCGTGCTCGCGGCCCTCGCGCTGTTTGTTGCTGCCAGGCGCGATGACTGGGGCAACATGTTCATCGCAGCCGGTCTGTTTACACTTGCCGTCCTATCCATGCACTTCACCGCCATGGGCGCCGTGTCGTTCATTCCCGATCCGACCCGCGTGATCGACGGGATTTCCTTGTCACCCGACTCTCTTTCCCTTGTCATCGCCGGAGTGGCGGCAATCATTCTCGGCATGTGTCTCGTTGCGGCATTGAGCGATCGCCATTCGAAAGACAAGCTGCGGTGGCAGAAAGTTCTGCTCGATACCGCCCTCGAGAACATGTCGCAGGGACTTTGCATGTTCGAGGCTGACGGCCGCATCATGCTGTTCAACGAGCGCTACTCCAAGATAATCGGTATGCCCGCCGCATCGCTCCGGGGCCGATTCCTTCTCGATGTAATTAAATACCGGAAGGCGTCAGGAGAATTTGCCGGCGACCCCGAGGAGTTTTGCGCGCGCGTGATCGCGGAGATCAGCGAAGGCAGATCCAACAACAGAATCATAGAGACAGCGGCCGGGCGTGCGCTCCGCGTGATCGAGCAGCCGATGCAAGGAGGCGGTTGGGTCGCGACCGTCGAGGACATTACCAAATGGCGGGAAGCTCAGGCGCAAATCGTGCACATGGCGCGCCATGACGCATTGACCAATCTGCCGAACCGCACATTGTTCCGGGAACAGCTGGAGTACGCCCTCTGCCGGGTGACGCGCAACGAGCAGGTCGCCGTATTCTGCCTCGATCTCGACAATTTCAAAAACGTCAATGACTCCCTCGGTCATCCGATCGGCGATGATCTGCTGAAAGAAGTGGCCCGCCGCCTGAGCGAGTGCGTTCGCAACAGCGACACGGTGTGCAGACTGGGCGGTGACGAGTTTGCGATTGTGCAAGTGGGCGGCGAACTGCAGGCATCGGACACTTCGTCACTGGCGAGCCGCCTCGTCGAAGTCGTCGGCGCTCCCTACGATATCCAGGGGCACCAGGTCATCATCGGAGCGAGCATCGGGATTTCCCTTGCCCCCGACGATGGAAGCGATCCCGATCAATTGCTGAAGAATGCGGACATGGCGCTTTACCGCGCCAAAATGGATGGCCGCGGCACTTATCGTTTCTTC
Source organism: uncultured Alphaproteobacteria bacterium (assembly GCA_963800215.1). Lineage (GTDB taxonomy): Bacteria > Pseudomonadota > Alphaproteobacteria > Rhizobiales > Xanthobacteraceae > JAJPKK01. The sequence goes on from CAWCZY010000001.1 coordinate 178,472, forward strand.
GAGGCGGGGATGGACGCCCGCGCCCAGGCGCGAAGGCTGTTGGAGCTCGATCTTCGCGCCGCGCTGCTGCGAGATGAATTCGAGGTCTACTACCAACCGATCCGCGATCTCAAGGCCGATCGGATCATCTGTTTCGAGGCACTGCTGCGCTGGAACCATCCGCTTCGCGGAATGATTCCGCCGATGGACTTCATGGCGCTCGCGGAAGAGACAGGTCTGATCGTTCGGATCGGCAACTGGGTGCTGCGGAGGGCCTGCACCGACGCTGCCGGCTGGTCGCAGGAAGTCAGTGTCGCGGTCAACCTGTCGCCGGCGCAGTTCAAGAACCGCGACCTCGTGCCTTCCGTGATCGAGGCCCTGTCGGCGTCGGGCTTGGACGCCCATCGGTTGGAGCTCGAGATCACGGAGTCGGTTCTCCTGCAGGATAGCGAGGCGACCCTCGTAACCCTGCACAAGCTTCGCGGCCTCGGCATACGAATCGCGATGGACGACTTCGGCACCGGCTATTCGTCGTTGAGCTACCTGCGCAGCTTCCCGTTCGACAAGATCAAGATCGACCGGTCCTTCGTGCAGGAACTCGCATCGCGCGGCAACTCGATGGCTATCGTGCGCGCCGTAGCCGGCCTCGGGAAGAGCCTGGGTATCTCGACCACCGCCGAGGGGGTCGAGACGAATGAGCAACTCGCGTTACTGCGCTCGGAAGGTTGCACCGAGGTGCAAGGCTATCTTTTCAGCCCGCCGCGGCCCGCCGCGGAAGTCGAGAACATGCTGTTGGAGGGACGACTGCGCGTCGTCGCGTGACGCGGATCGGACATCTCCCCGCATCGGGGTCGCTCAGCGACCGCCGCCGCCACCGCCGCCACCACCACCCCCACCACCACCACCACCACCACCACCACCACCACCACCACCACCACCACCACCACCACCACCACCACCACCACCAATCTCGCTGGTGGTAAATCGGCTCGCGGGGCATTACATTCCCGTGGCGGGGCTGCTGAGTGCGTCAGGAGCCAATTCCCCGGGGCCTTATCGATCCTGAAGGGAGCTGTCCCTGTCCGGGCTCGTGGGTCCGGGCACATGGCGCCCACCTACTAACGTAGGGAACCCGGGATCGCAGCTCCGACGGCTTTTGCGGCTCCGCGCTTTGAGTTCATGTCAGACCTGGACCACGCCAAAGACCTCAAGTCCGAGCTTCGCCGCATGGCGATGGCGCGGCGCGAGGCGTTGCCGGCGACCGATCGGATCGCGGCGGCCCAGGCGATAGCCGCCCGCGGCCTGCCGGTGACGGCCGCGGCCGGCATGGTCGTCTCCGGCTATTCGCCGCTCAAGAGCGAGATCAGTCCGATGCCGCTGCTGCGCCGCTGTGCCGATGCGGGCGCCGACCTGGCCCTGCCGGTGGTGATCGGCCGCGGCAAGCCGCTGGTCATGCGGGCATGGGCATTCGGCGCCCCACTCGATTCCGGGGTGTGGGGCATCCGCCAACCGACGCCGGCGGCGCCGGAGGTGTTTCCCGACATCCTGATCGTTCCCCTGCTCGCCTTCGATCGCCGCGGCCACCGGATCGGCTACGGCGCCGGCTATTACGACATGACGCTCGCCAGGCTGCGCGCCATGAAGCCGGTGACCGCCATCGGCATCGCCTTCGCCGCCCAGGAGATCGACCTCGTCCCTGCCACCCCCCGCGACGCCCGCCTCGACTTCGTGCTAACGGAGCGCGAGACCATCGACCTGGGGGCGTGAGCGCGTGCGGATCCTGTTCATCGGCGACATAGTGGGGCGCAGCGGCCGCGCCATCGTGGTGGAACGCCTGCCCGGACTGATCCGCGACTGGAAGCTCGATTTCGTCGTCGTCAACGGCGAAAACGCCGCCGGCGGCTTCGGCATCACCGAGGCGATCTACCACGACCTGACCGGTGCCGGCGCCGATGCCATCACCCTCGGCAACCATTCCTGGGACCAGAAGGAAGCCCTCGTCTTCATCGAGCGGGCGCCACGGCTGATCCGTCCGGTCAACTATCCCAAGGGCACGCCGGGGCGCGGCGCGGCATTGCTCGACGCCCGCAACGGCGCGCGCGTGCTCGTCGTCAATGCGCTCGGCCGCATCTTCATGGACCCCCTCGACGATCCCTTCGCGGCGCTGGAGCGCGAGGTCGCGGCGTGTCCGCTCAAGACCGCCGCCGACGCCATCATCCTCGACATGCATGCGGAAGCCTCCAGCGAAAAGCAGGCGATGGGGTTCTTCCTGGACGGTAAGGTCAGCCTCGTGGTCGGTACCCATACCCACGTCCCGACCGCCGACCATCAGGTGCTGCGCGGCGGCACCGCCTTCATGACCGATGTCGGCATGACCGGCGATTACGATTCCTGCATCGGCATGGCCAAGGAGGAACCCTTGGCGCGGTTCCTGCGCCGCATCCCCGGCGGCAAGTTCGAGCCGGCATTGGGGCCGGCGACGCTGTGCGGGCTCGCGCTGGAGACCGAGGACGCGACCGGCCTCGCCAGCCGGGTCGCCGCGGTCCGCCTCGGCGGCCGGCTCGAAGAGACGCGGCCCGGCTTCTGGGACTAGTCTAAAGCCCACGCCCGTGCTTCAGCCGCGCCCGCCTTTGCCGCGCAGCGGAAGGTCGATGATGCCCAGCAGGAAGAAGGTGAAGGCGAGTTGCACGCCGGTGGCGATGAGCACCAGCGACAAAGTGAGCACGCGCATCACTGCGGGCGAGGTCAGCGGACCGAAATCGACCGCCGCCCACTGCCACAGCGACCATGCGACGCCGCCGATGCCGCCGCAGACCACCGTCAGCGCGACCATCAGACCACGCTCCATCGAGACCATCGGCATCAGCGCATCGAGCATCCGCGACCGCGGCAACAGGCCGTTCGCCGTGGCGAAATGGCGGGCGATGACGCCGAATCCGACCACCTGGACCCCGACCAGGATCGCGATGGTGGCGACCAGGAAGGTATGGTAGTCGAGCCCGAATTGCGGGCCCAGCACCAGCGGCCCCGGCAGCAGAGCAAGCGTTGCGACGAGCCCGAGCCCGACCAGCATCGCGCCGGGATAGAGGAACAGCCAGCGCGGGCTGAACATCAGCAGGAACCGCAGGTGCCGCCAGCCGTCGGACCAGGTGCGCAGATGCGGCGGGCGCGACCGCCCGTCGACCGCGAGCGTGGTCGGCACCTCGCCGATGACGAGCCGGGCGAGCGCGGCGCGCACCACCATCTCGCTCGCGAATTCCATGCCCGAGGTCCGCAGGTCGAGGGCGAGGATGGCGTCGCGGCGCACGCCGCGCAGCCCGCAATGGAAGTCGCGGATGCCGGAATGGAAGAATATCCGTCCGATCAGGCTGAGCACGGGATTGCCGAGATAGCGGTGCAGGAACGGCATGGCGCCGGGCGCGATGCCGCCGGCGAAGCGGTTGCCGATGACGAGGTCACAGCCGTCCTGCAGCTTCGCCAGGAACGGATCGAGGCGGGAGAAATCGTAGCTGTCGTCGGCGTCGCCCATCACGACGAAACGGCCCCGCGCCGCGGCGATGCCGGCACGCAGTGCCGCGCCGTAGCCGCGCTCGGTCACGGCGATGACGCGGGCGCCGCGGGCGAGCGCATATTCCACCGAGCCGTCGCTCGAGCCGTTGTCCGCGATCAGGATCTCGCCGGCGACGCCGGACCGGGCGAGATACTCGCTCGCCTTGCCGATGCAGGCGGCGATGGTCTCGGCTTCGTTGAGGCACGGCATCAGGATGGTCAGTTCGACGCTGCGACCATCCTCTGCCGGCTCACGCCCGGCCAGTTGAAGGATGTCTGGTTGCAATGCCTGGGACATCGGAATTCGCGATCCGGAGCGTTCGCCACGACGAACTGAAGAAGAGATACCGGCGGCAATCGCGGTTGCGCCGGCTTCATGATAAGCAAGCCGGCGATCATGACAAGCATTCAGCCCAATGCCCAGTACAATGTCGCCGCGGCGGACAGCCTGCCGGTGAAGGTCGCCGCCCATCAGCGCCGCAAGATGTACGCACGCTTCCTCGCCGCCACCGGCGCCGCCGCCACCGACGCCGTGCTCGACGTGGGGGCGACCTCCGACACCAGCTATGAAGCCTCGAACTACCTGGAGGCATGGTATCCGCACAAGCACATGGTGACCGCGGTGGGGATCGACGACGCCTCGTTCCTGCCGGCGCTGTATCCGGGCATGCGCTTCGTGCAGGCGGACGGGCTGCGCCTGCCGTTCGGCGACGGCGCCTTCGATGTCGTGCACGCCGCCGCCGTCATCGAGCATGTCGGCTCGTTCGAGCGCCAACGCGGCTTCCTGCGCGAATGCGGCCGGGTGGCGCGGCGCGCCGTCTTCGTCACCACACCGAACCGCTGGTTTCCGGTCGAATTCCATACCGTGCTTCCGGTGGTGCACTGGCTGCCCAAGCCGCTGTTCCGCCGCCTCATGCGCAGTACCGGCCGCGGCTTCTTCGCCGAAGAGGCCAATCTCAACCTGATGACCGGGCGCGAACTGGGCCACGCCGCCGCCGGCATCGCAGGCTTCGAATCCGAGGTAAATTCGGTGTTTCTCGCGGGCTGGCCGAGCAACCTGCTCCTGACTATGCGGCGCAACCGCCCGGCCTCCTGAGCGTGCGGGGGGGCGTGATGGCGGCGCGCCCCGACGACCGGCATCGCCTGATCGCGTTCGCCCTGTTCGCACTCGGCTTTGCGCTGGTGTTCCGCGGCTGGCTGTTCACCGGCTTCGACCGCGCCTTCGGCGACGAGGAGGACGGCTACCTCGCCCTCGCCGTCATCGAGCACTGGCGCCATGTGTTCGCCGGTGAGGTGCGCTGGACCGACCCCATCATCTTCTTTCCCGAGCGCGGCACGCTCGGCTACACCGACGCCTTCTTCCTGCTCGGCGTGGCCGATGCCGGCTTGCGCCGGCTCGGTCTCGATGCCTTCAGCGCGTTCATGGTGGTGATGGCCGGCCTCGCGGCGGCGGGGTTCTTCGGCTTCCGCCGGCTCGCCATCCACCGCTTCGGGGTGCCGTCGGCCTGTGCTTCCATGGGCGCATTCCTGTTCGCATTTGCCAATATCGACGCGGTCAAGCTCATTCACGTGCAGGCCTATTGCGCGATGCTGCTGCCCATTCTGTGTGACCTCGTGCTGTCCGCCTGGAACGCCGCGCGGCGCGGCGCGGTTCTCGCGGCCGTGGCGGGGGTACTCTATGCCCTGCTGTTCCTCACGGCGTATCAGACCGCGTGGTTCTTCGCCTGCTATCTCGTCCTGATGGCGCTGCTCTATCCCGCGGTATTCGGGCGGCAGGCGACCGCGGCACTGCTGCGCGAGTTGGTCGCGAAACGGGCGGTGGTGCTCGGCGCGGCCGCGGGCTTTGCCGTGGGCATCGTGCCGTTTGTGATCCTCTACGTGCCGGTGTTCCTCTCCGGCCGCAGCCGCGATTTCGCGGAGGTGGCATCCAACATGCCGCTGTGGCGCGACGTCTTCGACGTCACCGGGGCAAACGGCGTCTGGGGCGCACTGTTCGAACGGCTTGGCATCGCCGAGCGGCCGGATCGGCCGGTCTGGGAGGTGGAGCTTGCCTTCACCCCCGGGGTGCTCGCGGTCTTCGCGGTGGCGCTGGTGATGGCCGCGGCGCGGCTGACTCCACTCCCTCCCCTTGAAAAGGGGAGGGTCGGGGAGGGGATGGCGGGCCGCATTCTCGGCGCTCCTGGCAGGTCAGCAGGCCCCCTCCCCGACCCTCCCCCTCAAGGAGGGGGAGGGAGTATTCCCGATCGAACCTTCCTTCTCATGGGGCTCGCGGTGGTCGGGTTCTGGCTGCTCCAGATGAACTATTTCGGCGTGCGCCCGTGGCGGGCGATCTGGGGCATCGTCCCCGGCGCCAAGGCGATCCGCTACACCTATCGTTCTCAACTGGTGGCGAATCTGTTCGTCTGCCTCATCGTCGCGCGCGCGCTGGCAGGGCTCGCGCGCCACCGGACCGCGGCCCTCGTCCTCTGCGGCTTCCTGATCGTCGAGCAGATCAACCTGGTATGGCCTGCCACCATGTCGCGGCGTGCGGCGCTCGCCTGGATCGACGCGGTGCCGGCGCCGCCGCCGAACTGCCGCGCCTTCTATGTCGTCCCCGGTGCCGGGCCGCCGGAGCGCAGCGGCCCGCAGCACCAGGACGATGCCATGCTGTTCGCGCAGATCCGCGGGATACCCACCGTCAACGGCTTTTCGAGCTGGTTTCCCGACGGCTGGGCGCTCGACGAGCCCGCCAGCCCCGGCTACCCCGCCGCGGTCCGCGTCTGGGCACGCCGCAACCACATCGAAGCGCAGGTGTGCGGGCTCGAGCCGCGCACCGGGCGCTGGGTGCCGGGCCTGCCGGAGTAGTTCGGGCGTGAAACCGCCAGCCCGGATCGAGTGCACCACTCCATCCGGATTACGCCTTCGCCGATCGGCTCAGCGCTTTTTCGGCTTGAGGCGAACGACCACGTCGACGCGGCTGATCTCGTAGCCTTCCGGCACCGCGGGCAACTCGCCCACGATCGAATCCGCATGGGGGATGTCGACGAGATTGTGCTCGCTCTCGATGAAGAAATGGTGGTGGTCGGAGACGTTGGTGTCGAAATAGGTCTTGGAACCGTTGACCGCGACTTCGCGCAGCAGCCCGGCGTCGGTGAACTGGTGCAAGGTGTTGTAGACGGTGGCGAGCGACACCGCGATCTTCGCCCGGTTCGCCTCCTCGTAAAGCATTTCCGCGGTGAGATGGCGGTCGCCCTTGGCGAACAGCAGCCAGCCGAGCGCCATGCGCTGCCGGGTCGGGCGCAGCTTGACCTCGACGCAGCAGCGCGAGCACGTCGTGCCATGGGCAGCCGTTGCGCCCGTCCGGAATCGATTCGCCGGGCAGCGCGTCCGAAGACACCCGGCTGACGGTAATGGCGGGACGTGACTCCATGACGCTAATCTTCAACTCACATCGAAGTTCGAGATCGTTTCATTTGCAATCATATCGCTCGATGCCACATGTTGCAAGCGCGTCGATCACAATGCTCGATCACGTCGAGCCGCCGGACGCCGTCCGAAATGACGAATTCATTGGACGGATTCCAGGGGGCCGTGCGTCCGCTTTGCCCGTCCAATGGCGTATGTTAGGGAGAGGCCCCATATGACTTCACACCATGCAGCGCTGAACGTTGGTCAGCGGCCCCCACTGCGCATTGAGGACCGTGACGGCATGCAGAACCGGCGTTCGAGCTTCGAATACGAGGACCTTCTCGCCTGCGGGCGCGGCGAATTGTTTCCCGGCGGCCCGCAATTGCCGCTGCCGCCGATGCTGATGTTCGAGCGGATCAGCGAGATTTCCGACGCAGGGCGGCGGACACGGCAAGGGCCTTGCCCGCGCCGAGCTCGAAGTGAAGCCCGACCTGTGGTTTTTTCCCTGTCATTTCAAGGGTGATCCGGTGATGCCGGGCTGCCTCGGCCTCGACGCCTTGTGGCAGTTGGTCGGGTTCTTCCTCGGCTGGTCCGGCGGCGAGGGCAAGGGCCGCGCGCTCGGGCCTCGGCGAGGTCAAGTTTTCCGGCCAGGTTCAGCCCTCCGTCAAGAAAGTGGTCTATGGCATCGACATCAAGCGGGTCATGCGCTCGAAGCTGGTCCTGGGCATAGCCGACGGCTGGCTGTCGGCGGACGGATCGATTATCTACCGCGCGTTCGATCTCAAGGTCGGCCTGTTCCGCGACGTCGCGGCGCTGCAGCCGGCGTCCTGATCGGAAGCGTCGGGGCGGGAAGGCAAGTCATGAGGCGGGTCGTCGTCACCGGGATGGGCATCGTCTCCTCCATCGGCAACAACACGCAGGAAGTGCTGGCGAGCTTGCGGGAGGCAAAATCGGGCATTTCGCGGGCCGACACCTATGCCGAGCTCGGGTTCCGCTGCCGGGTCCACGGCGCGCCCACGCTCGACCCGCAGGAATCGGTGGACCGCCGCGCCATGCGCTTCCTCGGCGGCGGCACGGCGTGGAACCACGTCGCCATGGAGCAGGCGCTGCGCGACTCCGGTCTCGAGGCCGACGAGATCTCCAACGAGCGCACCGGGATCATCATGGGCTCGGGCGGGCCTTCGACCCGCGCCATGGTGGAAGCCGCCGACACCACCCGCTCCAAGGGCCCCAAGCGCGTCGGCCCGTTCGCGGTGCCGAAGGCGATGTCGTCCGTCGGCCTCGGCGACGCTCGCCACCTGGTTCAAGATCAAGGGCGTCAATTATTCGATCTCGTCGGCCTGCGCGACCTCCAACCACTGCATCGGCAACGCCGCCGAGATCATCCAGCTCGGCAAGCAGGACATCATCTTCGCCGGCGGCTGCGAGGAGCTCGACTGGACCCTGTCGGTGCTGTTCGACGCCATGGGCGCGATGTCGTCGAAATACAACGACACGCCGCACAAGGCCTCGCGCGCCTATGACGCCGGCCGCGACGGTTTCGTCATCGCCGGCGGCGCCGGCGTGCTGGTGCTCGAGGAGCTCGAGCATGCCCGCGCGCGCGGCGCGCGCATCTACGCCGAGGTCGCCGGCTATGGCGCGACTTCCGACGGCTACGACATGGTGGCGCCGTCGGGCGAGGGCGCGGTGCGCTGCATGCGGATGGCGCTGTCGACGGTGAAGGCGCCGGTCGACTACGTCAATCCCCACGCCACCGCGACGCCGATCGGCGATCTCAAGGAGATCGAGGCGCTGCGCGAGGTGTTCGGGGCAAAGTGCCCGCCGATCTCGGCGACCAAATCGCTGACCGGCCATTCGCTCGGCGCCGCCGGCGCGCAGGAGGCGATCTATTCGCTGCTGATGATGAACAACGGCTTCATCTGCGAGAGCGCCAACATCGAAACCCTCGATCCGGCGTTCGCAGGACATGCCGATCGTGCGCGAGCGGCGCGACAATGTGGCGCTGTCCTGCGTGCTGTCGAACTCGTTCGGCTTCGGCGGCACCAACGCATCGATCGTGCTCAAGCGGCTGGATGCGTGATATCGGGAGTTCGGGGGCTTCTTTTCGGCCCTCCGGACGAACCAAGCGGCAGGGGCGTTCCACATGTTGATGAAGGGCAAGCGCGGCCTCGTGATGGGGGTTGCGAACGATCACTCGATCGCCTGGGGCATTGCGCGGGCGCTCGCGGCACACGGCGCGAGCCTCGCCTTCACCTATCAGGGCGAAGCGCTCGGCAAGCGCGTCAAGCCGCTGGCGCAGTCGGTGGGCTCGCAACTGGTGCTGCCCTGCGACGTCGAGGACCCTGCCTCGGTCGACGCCGTGTTCGATGCACGTGCGCGAGGCCTGGGGCAGCATCGATTTCCTCGTCCACGCCATCGCCTATTCCGACAAGAACGAGCTCAAGGGCCGTTATGCCGACACCACGCGGGCGAACTTCATCCGCACCATGGTGATCTCGTGCTTCTCCTTCACCGAAGCGGCGCGCCGCGCCGCCGCGCTGATGCCGGACGGCGGCGCCATGGTGACGCTCACCTACAATGGCGGGTTGCGGGCGATGCCGAACTACAACGCCATGGGCGTGGCCAAGGCGGCGCTGGAGGCGTCGGTGCGCTATCTCGCGGTCGATTTCGGCGCCAGCCGCATCCGCGTCAACGCCATTTCGGCGGGACCGATCCGCACCCTCGCCGGCGCCGGGCATTTCCGACGCGCGCTTCATGTTCGCGTTCCAGCAGCGCCATTCGCCGCTGCACCGCGGGGTGACGCTGGAGGAACTCGGCGGCGCCGGGGTCTATCTCCTGTCCGACCTTTCGACCGGCGTCACCGGCGAAATCCATTTCGTCGATTCCGGCTACAACGTCATCGCCATGCCGCATCCCGACGGGTTGAAGCCGGAGGCCGACCGCAACCGATTCTGGTTAAGATTGTTGCAACATTGCTCCGCATAGCAATGCGCGGCCGAAATGCGTGGCCGCTCGACTGCGGAGCGGCACAACCCCGGCGACAGCGACATTCAACGTGGACCCGCTCCAGCACCAGATGCAGGCGACCGCCAAGCCCGCGCGGCGCTATGCGGCCGCGAAGCTGGCGCTGTGCCGGCGTGGCGGGAACTGGCATTGGCATTTTTTCTGGGTGCAACAGCCGCTGACCGCGCCGCTGCCGGATACCGTGCAAATCGCCGACATGACCTGGGTCGAGGTCCGCAGCGCCCTCGCGCGCGGCTATACCACGGTGATCGTGCCGAGCGGCGGCATCGAGCAGAACGGCCCGCACATGGTGCTCGGCAAGCACGACTACATTGTGGGCTGGGCGGCCGCGGAGATCGCCAAGGAGTTGGGGCGGACGCTGGTGGCGCCGGTCATTTCCTATGTGCCGGAGGGCGATTACGACCCGCCGACCGGGCACCTGCGCTTCCCCGGCACCATCGGCGTGCCCGAAGATGTCTATGCGAAGATGCTCGAGGGCATCGCCCGCAGTCTCAAGGCCGGCGGCTTCAAGACCATCTGTTTGATCGCCGACCATGCCGGCAGCCTGAAATCCCAGGCCGAGGTGGCCGAGCGCCTGACGCGGGAATGGGCCCAGCAGGGCGTCAAAGTGATCGACGTGTCCGACTATTACGCCGACGCGGCCCAGACCGAGTATCTCAAGAGCCAGGGCGAGACGGCCGGAGTCGATCGGCCAGCATGCGGGCATCTCCGACACCTCGGAATTGATGGCGGTGCATCCCGACGGCGTCGATGTCCAGCGCTACGCCGACGCCCCCTTCACGATGGAGCCGACCGGCGTCTCCGGCAATCCGATGAAGGCGACGGCCGAACGCGGCCGGGCGCTCCTCAACATCAAGATATTCGCCGCCATCCGGCAGATCAAAGCGCTGGCGGCTGGGACTTGACGCGCCTCTGCGCGCTGGTCTCGATCAGGTCGCGGAACGGATAGACGGTCTGGCCGAGGAAGCCGGGCGGGAACTGCGGATCGTCGATGCCGTAATGGGCCGGGAGCGCGTGCTCCGGCATATGGAACGTGCCGAACAGCACGTCCCACAGCGAAAACAGCGAGCCGAAATTGGAGTTGCCGCCCTGGTCGAGCGGGGTGTGATGCCAGCGGTGGAACACCGGCGTGGCCAGCACATATTTCAGCGGCCCGAGCGTCCAGTTCAGGTTGGCGTGGACGAAGGCCGCGGTCGTGGTGTCGAAGGCGACCAGGAACAGCAGCACCGTCGGCGACATGCCGAGAAACAGCATGACGGCGGTGACGAGGAACGAGCCGAGCCACAGATTGACCGGGTGGAACCGGTAGGCCGTGGTCCAATCCACCTCTTCCGCCGAATGATGGATGGCATGGAAGCGCCACAGACTGGCGCCGTGGAACAGGCGGTGGCTCCAATACAGCAGGAAATCCGACGCCACGACATAGACCGGGAGTTGGACCCAGAACGGCAGCATGGCCAGCGGCCCGCGGCCATGCTCGAAATAATCAGCGATCGCTTCGGTCGTCATCACCCCCGACAGCAGCGCCGCGCCGCCGATCATCAGGCTCATGCGCAGATAGGGCGCCGCGAAGGGAATGATCAAAATATAGCAGATGTCGGTGGCGAGCCCGGGATTGCGCCACCAGGTGCGCCCGGGATTGCAGGTCTGGCTCGAAAACAGGCTGAGCACGGCGAAAGCGATAGCAAAGCCGATCGCGCTCGGGAGCACGACCAAAAGAGTTTCGGCGATTTTGGCCAACAACGGCCAGACCAGTTCAAACATCTCATTCACCACGCCTGCGTACTCGCCCAACCATTACGCGCGGCGCCTTAAGAAAAACTTGTGACAATGCCCTGCGCAGCCCCGTCCCGCGTCCGGCACATGCCGGGGACCGGCCAAGGGCCGGATCCGTCGGCTCGGTCGACCTCGCCCCGCAAGCAGCCCGAAACGGGCAAAGCGAAGAGGCCGGGCGGTTTTGCTCCCGGCTATGCATTTTTTACCTGCTTTTAAGGGTGGCAGGCGGCCAAACGACGCTACTTCGCAGTAACTTAATTCCTTGCAACCATCTTCCCGAGTGCCCGGACAAGCATTAAATTCAGCCCATCCGGGTGATGCGGCGGTCGGCCGTTGCCCCCTGGCGCCCCAGGCTAACTCGGGCGAACGAAAGGATCATCCAATGTCGGATTTCGACCGGAACTATGCCAGCATGCGCGGCGTAGGGACCGATCGTGCGGTCGCCTATGATATGGGTCTGCGCGCCCATATGATCAGCGTCTACAACTACATGGCGAGTGGCGTCGCCCTGACGGGCGTTACCGCCTGGCTGGCCTACCAGATGGCGGGCGGCGACGCGATCCGTATCTCCGGCGGCACCATCGTCGGCCTGACATCGTTCGGCCAGGCGCTGTTCAACAGCCCGCTGATGTGGGTGCTGGTGCTCGCTCCGCTCGGCTTGGTGTTCTTCCTGAGCTTCCGCATCTCGCATATGCAGGCGTCGACGGCGCGGCTGTTGTTCTTTGTCTATGCGGGGCTGCTCGGGGTATCGCTCGCGACCATCTTCGTGGCCTACACGCAGACCTCGATCACCCGGGTGTTCTTCATTTCGGCCGCCGCTTTCGGCGCGCTGAGCCTCTACGGGTACACGACCCAGCGCAGCCTCAATGCCATGGGCTCGTTCCTGATCATGGGCCTGTTCGGGCTCATCATCGCGAGCCTCGTGAACATCTTCCTCAAGTCGAGCGGCCTCGATTGGGCGCTGTCGGTGATCGGCGTGCTGATCTTCGCGGGCTTGACCGCCTGGGACACCCAAAAGATCAAGGAGATGTTCGATCCCCAGGATGACGGCACCATCGCCGGCCGCAAAGTCGTAATGGGGGCGCTGTCGCTCTATCTCGACTTCATCAACATGTTCCTGATGCTGCTGCGGCTGTTCGGCGACCGCCGCTGACGCCCCAGCATCTCGAACCGATCGGTGCGCGCCCCGGGAGACCGGGGCGCTTTTTTTTGCCGACGCGCCTTCTTTTTGATTTGGCGTCCGCGGCCGGGCGGGTTATGCGCGGACCATGTCGATACAGATCCGGGCGGCCACGGCCGCCGACATTCCCGCCATCACGTCGATTTACGCCCACGCGGTGCGCTTCGGCACCGCCTCGTTCGAGATCGAACCGCCCGGCGAAGCGGAGATGGGCGAGCGCTTTCGCGCCCTCGCCGCGGCCGGATTTCCCTGCCTCGTCGCCACCACCGACGCAGCGGTCACCGGCTACGCCTATGCGGGGCTTTACCGCACCCGCGTCGCCTATCGGAACACGCTCGAGGACAGCATCTACATCGACCCGGAATTCCAGCGTCGCGGCATCGGCCGCGCCTTGCTCGATCGCCTGGTGACGGAATCCGAGACGCGCGGCTACCGGCAGATGGTCGCGGTGATCGGGGATTCCGCGCAAGCCGGATCGATCGCGCTGCATCGGGCCGCAGGATTCCGGATGGTCGGAACGCTCGAAGCGGTCGGCCACAAGTTCGGCCGCTGGATCGACACCGTGCTGATGCAGCGCCCGCTTGGTGACGGTGCCACGACGGCGCCGCAGACATAAGGCATTTCCCCGTTACACCAACCCTATTGGTGTCATTGCCCGGCTTGACCTGGCTTGACCGGGCAATCCAGTACTTACAGCCGGTGTTTACTGGATCGCCGGGTCAAGCCGGGCGATGACAGCGGAGTGTATGTCACTCCAAACGAGAAGCGCTCTCTAGTTCGCCACCACGCAAAGCGAGCGGTCGATGGCGCGCAGAACGCGCTCGAGCTCGGGCCCGCGCCGCACGATCAGTCCGGTCGCGGAAATCACGCTGTAGGCGCCTTGCCGGCGCGCCAGGCGGGGGCTTTTCTCGATGCGATAGATCGGCACTTCCGAGGCGCGGCGGAACACCGAGAACACGGCGCGGTCCTTGAGAAAGTCGATGGCGTAGTCCCGCCATTCGCCGGCTGCGACTTTGCGCCCGTAGAGACCGAAGATGCGGCTGAGCTCGCGCCGGTCGAAAGTGACGCGGGCGGTGGTGGGGGGCGGCGCGATGCCCGCTGGCTCGCCGCCCTGGTGCTGGCTCGGATCGATTTCGCCGGAACCCATCATGCGGCGCCTCCTTTCATGAGAGCGTCATGATCGCCCCGAAACCACATCTGCGGCAAGGGCCTCGTCCGCGCACCCGGCAAATAAAATAGCTGTGTTATTCTGGCGCAGATGCGATCACGCATTCGTTAGCCCATCCATAATGATGCCAAATTTAAGCCGCCGCTCGGACTTGGTAAGTTGCGATATCGGCGGTGCCTAAGGGTCCGGCGCGATGCGAGTTCGGAACCCCCAGCCCCCCAGCCCCCCGACCTTGTGGCGGCCGGACCCCGGGCAAATCTTTCGATGACGGAATCAGCGGGCCGGATTTTTCCGGCCCGCTTTCTTACATGCGGTGCGGTCGCACTCAGACCAAGTCTGGGTTTCCGCCGACAGCCGCGCCCGGCGCGGCCGCGCGCTGCCGAGATCGGAATTTCAGTGCAACGCGGCGAGCGAAGCCCCGAGCATCGGCCCGGGCTTGTCGGCGCTGCCGCCCTGCACGATGACGGCCACGGCGTCGACGCCGGTGGACTTGATGGCATCGACCGGCACGCTGAAGTTCTCGCTCTTGCCCGACCAGGTGCCGAGCCTGATCCAGCGCCGCACCACATTGGTATAGGTGATCGTGCGCCCGCGATTCTCGCCGCGGCCGATGCCGACCGGCACCGACCGGCTGACCGGACAGAGCCAGACTTCTCCGGCGGAAGCTTCGCCGTTCGCCTTGGGGACGGTGACCGTCAGGCGATCATCACCCAATGTCAGCTGGACCGGCACCGACAAGGTGGACGTCTTCTGGCGGCTTTGCGCGACCGCATTTTCGATGTCGTCGCGGTTGCTGCCCAGCGCCTGCAAAACGCCGTTGACGACGACCTGCGGGGTGTAGACCTCGCGATCGCCGCGCATCTTGGAATAGGCCTTCTGACGGGCGGTGTGGCCGGGGCTCGCCAGCGTGTCCTTCCAGCCGAGATAATCCCAATAGTCGATCGGCAGGCTGAGCGTGATCAGCGACGGATCGTTCTTCAATTCGGAGAGAAGCTTGTCGGCCGCCGGGCAGGATGAGCAGCCCTGGCTGGTGAACAGCTCGATGACTGCGCGCGGCTGCGCCTGCACGGTGGTGCCGGCCGCACCCAGCACAGCTGCACCGAGGAGCGCCGCGCCGAGCAGAGCCGCACCCGTCGCCCGAATGAGCGTCTTGGTCATGCCGATTGCCTCCCTGGTACCGGCCCCCTCTAGCATGATCCAAACAGTCGCAGACTATTCGGTCGACACCATGCTCTAAATCAAAGACTTTGGAGCACCATCCGATTCCACCCTGCGGATCGTCCTCCCGTCTTCAATACGTCTAGGCGCGCTCACTCGCCACTCACTTCGAGGTGAGCGGAGGAAATAAGAAAAAGCCGCCGCGGATACCGCGGCGGCGCAGCAAAGATTGCACGCTCAAGCGGCAAGATGGCGCAGAACGTATTGCAAGATGCCGCCGTTCTTGAAGTATTCCAGCTCGTCGAGGGTATCGATGCGACAGATCAGGGGCACGCGCTTGAGGGTCCCGTCGCCGCCGACGATCTCGGCGATCATGCGCTGGTGCGGCTTGAGCTCGCCATGCAAGCCGCGGATCGTCACCAGTTCATCGCCCTTGAGGCCGAGGGATTGCCATGAGCTGCCCTCTTCGAACACCAGCGGGATCACGCCCATGCCGATCAGATTGGAGCGGTGGATGCGTTCGAAGGATTGACACACCACCGCGCGGATGCCGAGCAGAATGGTGCCCTTGGCCGCCCAGTCGCGCGACGAGCCGGTGCCGTATTCCTTCCCGGCGAAAACCACGAGCGGCACGCGTTCGGTCTTGTATCGCATTGCAGCATCGTAGATCGGCATCTGCTCGCGGGACGGATAATGGATCGTCACGCCGCCCTCGACGCCGGGAACCATCTGGTTCTTGATGCGGATATTGGCGAAGGTGCCCCGCATCATCACTTCGTGATTGCCGCGCCTGGTGCCGTATTGATTGAAATCCGCCGGCTTGACCTTGTGATCGATCAGGTATTTGCCCGCCGGCGAGGCTGCCTTGATCGAGCCCGCCGGCGAGATGTGATCGGTGGTGATGGAATCCAGGAACAGGCCGAGCACGCGCGCATCGACGATATCGGTGAGCGGCGCCGGCGCGCGAGGCATGCTGGTGAAATAGGGCGGGTTCTGCACATAGGTGGATTTGCGATCCCACGCATAGGTCAGGCCGCCCTTGACCGCGATCTTGCTCCAGTTGGCGTCGCCCTTGAACACGTTGGCGTATTTGCGCGCGAACACCTGCTTGGTGATGACCTTCTTGATGACCGCCGCGATGTCGCGGCTCGACGGCCAGATGTCCTTGAGGAAGACCTTCTTGCCGGCCTTGTCGACCCCGAGCGGGGTCTTGGCGAAATCGAAATTCATCGTGCCGGCGATGGCATAGGCGACCACCAGCGGCGGCGACGCCAGATAGTTGGCGCGGACGTCCTGGTTGACGCGGCCTTCGAAATTGCGATTGCCCGACAGCACCGCCGCAGCGACGATATCGTTCTCGTTGATGGTCTTGGAAATCTCCGGCGGAAGCGGCCCGGAATTTCCGATGCAGGTGGTGCAGCCGTAGCCGACCAGGTTGAAGCCGAGCTTGTCGAGGTCCTTCTGCAGCCCCGACTTGGTGAGATACTCGCCGACCACCTGGGAGCCCGGCGCGAGCGAGGTCTTGACCCATGGCTTGACGGTGAGCCCCTTGGCGGCGGCGTTGCGGGCAAGCAGCCCGGCACCGACCATCACGGTCGGGTTCGAGGTGTTGGTGCATGACGTGATCGCCGCGATCACCACGTCGCCATGGCCGAGATCGTGCTTGCGGCCTTCGACCGGAACCCGCTTTCCCGCCGACGCGGCCTTGCCGAACTCCTTGTCCATCGCCACGGCGAACCCGGCCTTGACGTCCTTCAGGGCGACGCGGTCCTGTGGGCGCTTGGGACCGGCGAGCGACGGCTCGACCGAAGACAGTTCGAGCTTGAGCACGTCGGTGAATACGGGGTCCGGCGTATTCTTGGTGTGGTACATGCCCTGCGCCTTGGCATAGGCGGCGACCAGCGCGACGCGGGCCTCCGGCCGCGCGGTGTTGCGCAGGTAGGCGATGGTGTCGTCGTCGACCGGGAAGAACCCGCAGGTGGCGCCGTATTCCGGCGACATGTTGCCGAGCGTGGCGCGGTCGGCGATCGTCAGCCCGGCAATGCCGGGGCCGAAGAACTCGACGAATTTTCCGACCACACCGCGCTTGCGCAGCATCTGGGTGACGGTGAGCACGAGGTCGGTCGCGGTGACGCCTTCCTTGAGCTTGCCGGACAGCTTGACGCCGATCACCTCCGGCAGAACCATCGAGTAGGGCTGGCCCAGCATGGCGGCTTCCGCCTCGATACCGCCGACGCCCCAGCCGAGCACGGCGAGCCCGTTGACCATGGTGGTGTGGGAGTCGGTACCGACCACCGTGTCGGGATAGGCCACTTCGCCGGTCACCGTCTTGCCTTCGACCTTCACGGTGCCCTTGGCGGTGAACACGGTCTGGGAGAGATATTCGAGATTGACCTGATGGCAGATGCCGGTGCCGGGGGGCACCACGCGGAAGCCCTCGAACGAGCCCTGCGCCCA
The DNA here is from genome assembly GCA_963800215.1 of uncultured Alphaproteobacteria bacterium. Classification (GTDB taxonomy): domain Bacteria; phylum Pseudomonadota; class Alphaproteobacteria; order Rhizobiales; family Xanthobacteraceae; genus JAJPKK01. The sequence continues at coordinate 196,150 of CAWCZY010000001.1, forward strand.
TTTCAGGAAGCGGTAACGCTCGGCATTCTGCTTGTATTCCTCCGCGACGTTCTTTCCGAACGCTGCATTGTCGCCGAAGAAGGTGATGGCGACCGAATGGTCGATGACGAGATCGACCGGCACCAGCGGGTTGATCAGCTTGGGATCGCCGCCGAGGTGCTTCATGGCATCCCGCATCGCAGCAAGGTCGACGACGGCGGGGACGCCAGTGAAATCCTGCATCAGCACGCGGGCCGGGCGAAATGCGATCTCGCGTTCCGACGTCTTGTTCTTGAGCCATTGCGCGAACGCCAGGATGTCGTCCTTGCTGACGGAGCGACCGTCTTCGTTCCGCAACAGGTTTTCGAGCAGGACCTTCATGGAGAAGGGCAGGCGGGAAATTCCCTTGAGGCCGTTTTTCTCAGCGACCGGGAGGCTGTAATAGATATAAGACTTGGTGCCGACCTTGAGGGTGCGGGCGCATTTGAAACTGTCGAGCGAGGTCATCTGGGAGGTTCCATTCCGACGGGCGGGGGAGGGCGGTTTTGGCAGCCGATCTGACGGGATAACGGATCGTACGTAACGCGGAGTTTGCGCGCGGGTTCGCCCGAGTCGCGTCTAACCGCCGCGTTATAAGGGCTTTTCACGGGTTCTACCACATGCACGAAAGTTTTGAACAAGCGAAGGCTGAGACATCGGCCGGGTGCCTGCTCAGTATGCATCAATTGCACAGTATGCATGGACTGCGCTGTATGCATGGATCATGCCCAGCTTCGTGCATGGAAAGGCCGTAATGGAGCTCAAGGGGACCGATCTCAGCTGCGTCCGGGGCGGGCGGCGCGTCTTTGCGGGGGTCAATTTCGCCGTCGAATCAGGAAACTCCGTGGTGCTCACCGGAGCCAATGGGGCCGGCAAGAGCTCGCTGTTGCGCCTGGTCGCCGGCCTGATCCACCCCGAACAAGGCAGTGTCGCGCTGACCGGGGGCGACGACGAATTGAGCGTCGGCGAGCAGGCGCATTATGTCGGCCATCTCGACCCCCTGAAGCCGGCGCTCACGGTGACGGAAAACCTCGTCTTCTGGGTGCGTTTTCTCAACGGCGAGGCCCCGCCCGAACCGGTGAGCGCGGCGGAATGGGGCCTCGAAGCCGTCGGTCTCGGCGAACTCGGCCATCTGCCGGCCGGTTACCTCTCCGCCGGGCAAAGACGGCGGCTTTCGCTGGCGCGGATGCTGGCGGTGCCGCGGCCGATCTGGCTGCTCGACGAGCCCACCACCGCCCTCGACGCGGCCGCACAGGAGCGCCTCGGCGCGGTGATGCAGGCCCATCTCCAAGGCGGCGGGATCATTCTCGCCGCCACTCACGGGCCGCTCGGGCTCGAGGGCGCGCAGGAATTGCGGCTCGGATCAAAGGCCGCGGTCCAATGACGGCGACCGTGACCGCGACCTTTGCGGCGCTTGCCGCCCTGTTCACCCGCGATGCCCGGATCGCCATTCGCATCGGCGGCGGCGCCATGATCGGGGTGCTGTTTTTCCTCACCGTGGTGACCCTGGTGCCATTCGCGATCGGACCCGACCTCGCATTGCTGCGCCGCATCGGGCCAGCCATCTTGTGGCTGGGCGCGCTGCTCGCGTCGCTTCTCACGCTCGATCGGCTGTTCGCCAGCGATCATGACGACGGTTCCCTCGACCTCATCCTGATGGGGCGTGTCCCGTTGGAAATCGTGGTGGTGACCAAGGCTTTGGCACACTGGGTGACCACCGGCCTGCCGCTGGTCATCGCATCCCCCGTTCTCGGCTTGTTCCTGAATCTGGAACCCGCCGCGCTGGGCGCCACGGCGCTGACCCTGCTGGTCGGCACACCGGCGCTGACCTTCATCGGGATCATCGGAGCGGCGCTGGCGGTGGCGCTGCGGCGCGGCGGCCTGCTGATGCCGGTCATGGTGCTGCCGATGACCATCCCGGTGCTGATCTTCGGGGTCGCCGCCACCAACGCCGCGGTCGGCGGGCCGGTGCCGTTCGCGACCCCGTTCACGATCCTGTGCGCCCTCACGCTGATGAGCGCCGTGATCGGCCCGTTCGCCGCGGCCGCGACGCTGCGCCACGGCATGGAGTGACGCGGCACGCCGCACCGCATCGCAGCAACGTGGGCCGCAGCCGAGACGCCGCATTGCGCGGGCACCGCCCCGGGATTAAGACATGCGCCATGGCTCTCATCGACCTCGCCAATCCGACCCGTTTCCTCGCGCTCGTCGAGCGCGTGCTGCCCTGGCTCATCGCCGCGACGGTGCTCGCTTTCGCGATCGGGCTGCGCGGCGCCTATCTCGCGCCGGACGATTATCAGCAGGGCGCCACCGTCAAGATCATGTACATCCACGTGCCCAATGCGTGGCTGTGCACCTTCGTGTGGGGCGTGATGAGCCTCGCCGCCCTGGGCACGCTGGTGTGGCGGCACCCGCTCGCAGACGTCGCCGCGAAGTGCGCGGCCCCGCTGGGCGCTGCTTTCACCTTTCTCGCCCTCGTCACCGGCTCGCTGTGGGGCCGCCCGATGTGGGGAACCTATTGGGTGTGGGACGCGCGGCTCACCTCGGTGCTGGTGCTGTTCCTGATGTATCTCGGCCTGATCGCGCTGTGGCGCACCATCGACGACCCCGCCCGCGCCGGCCGCGCCGCCGCGATCCTGACGCTGGTCGGCGCCGTCAACCTGCCCGTGATCAAGTTCTCGGTGGACTGGTGGAACACGTTGCACCAGCCGGCCTCGGTGTTTCGCATGGACGGACCGACGATCGACCCCAGCCTGTTGGTTCCGCTGTTCGTCATGGCGGTCGCCTTCACGCTCCTGTTCGTCACCCTGCACCTCGCCGCGATGCGCAACGAGATTCTGCGGCGGCGGGTCCGCACCCTGTTGCTCACCCAAGCCGAGCGCGCGTAGAGAGAAGCCCATGGATCTCGGACCGCACGCCGGCTTCATCATCACCGCCTATCTGATGGCGATCGCCGTGGTCGGCCTGCTGATCGCCTGGGTAGTCTGCGACTATGTCGCGCAAAAGCGCGCGCTCGCCGATCTCGACCGCCGCGGCATCACCCGAAGGTCCGCCGAACCACGGCCGTCCGGGGTCAAGGAGCCGGCATGACCGTCATCGAGACCCCGCCGGTACGCAAACGCCGCCTTTTGGTGCTGCTGCCGCTGTTCGCCTTTCTCGCGTTGGCGGTGCTGTTCTATTTCGGGCTGCACGCCGGTGATCCTTCGCGTATACCCTCGGCACTGATCGGCCGCGAGGCGCCCGCCACCGATCTGCCGGCGGTGGCCGGCCTCGAGCGCGACGGCCAGCCGATGCCCGGCATCACGCCGGCGGACTTCAAGGGCGCGGTGACGATCCTCAATGTCTGGGCGTCGTGGTGCGTGCCGTGCCGCGATGAGGCATCGCTGCTGGTGAAGCTCGCCGGTGACAAGCGCATCCGTCTGGTCGGCATCAACTACAAGGACCAGCCCGACAATGCCCGACGCTTCCTCGGCCTCTACGGCAATCCCTTCACCGCCTCCGGCGCCGACACCAGCGGCCGCGCGGCGATCGAGTGGGGCGTCTACGGCGTGCCGGAGACCTTCATCGTCGGGCGCGACGGCAGGATCGCCTACAAGCTGGTCGGCCCGCTCACGCCGGAAAACCTCGACCACGTGGTCAAGCCCGAGATCGAGAAGGCTCTGGCGGGGTCGTAGCTTCGAGCTTACGAATTTTCTTCCGCCGGTTCCGGTTCGACGGCGTATTTCATCAGCAGCGGAACCTGCAGGGCGCCAAACAGGAAGGTGAGCGGCAGGAATCCGAACACTTTCGCACTGACCCAGAAATCGGTCGTCTGGGTGCGCCAGATTACCTCGTTGAGCACGGCGAGCAGAAAGAAGAACGCGGCCCAGCGCAGCGTCAGCTTGCGCCAGCCTTCATCGGTGATGTGGAACACCGAGTCGAACACGATCTCCAGGAGCGGCTTGTCGAACAGATAGCCGCCGAGGAGTGCGCCGCCGAACAGCGCGTAAATGATGGTCGGCTTGACCTTGATGAAGGTCTCGTCATGGAGCACCAGCGTCAGGCCGCCGAACACCAGGACGATAACCGCCGACACCACCGGCATGACCGGCCACCGCCGCGTCATCGCATAGGAGACGCCGAGCGCCGCCACCACCGCGACCATGAACACCGCGGTGCCGGCAAAGATGCCCAGCCGCGAATTCGCCACGAAGAACAGCAGCAGCGGCCCGATGTCGAGGCCGAGCTTGAGGAAGGGATTGAGTTTCGGCTTGTCTGTCATGGCATGGATTTAGCCCAGCACGATGGATGTGTCTCGTGTCATTGTCTAAGGGGTGGGGACAGAGTCTGTCGTATCTTTGCGGTCGACCCGCTTGGGCAGCTTTTTCACCCGATCGCCGACTTCCCGGCGGGCGAGGCGCAGTTCGTAGAGCGATTGCAGGTTGAGCCAGAATTCCGGGCTGGTGCCGAACCAATGCCCGAGCCGCAGCGCGGTGTCGGCCGTGACGCTGCGCTGGCCGTTGATGATTCCAGTGACGCGGTTCACCGGCACGTCGATCTGCCGCGCCAACTCGGCGGCCGAAATACCGATTTCCCTGAGCTCTTCGGCAAGGTGTTCGCCGGGATGGATTGGAGTGCACGCCATGACGGCTCCTAATCAATCCTCGCCGCCAGATAGGCGCGCCATGGCGTCCAGTAGAACTTCTCCCATCCCTCCGTCACGCCCTGGTAGTCGCACTCCGGCACGTCGAGATGGACGAGGTCGATCCGGCCGCCGTCGCCGTCCCGGGCGAAACCGAGGATCAGCGTCGAATCCGGGTCGGCATCGCCGAACCCCACCGAACGCCAGGACTGGACGATGAGGACGGGCGCAACCACGGCGAGCATGGTGCCGCTGAGGCGGCCGTCGAAGCCGCGAAACGGCGACCCGGCGGCGGCGGCGATCGTCACCGGCGCGCCGGTGATTTCGGCGTGCTTGGCGGGGTCGATGTACATCTCGAAAAGGGTCCGCGGCGAAGCCGGCAGCCGGACCGACTGCTTGATGATGCTTCTCATGGCGTCTCCTCGCCCGCGCCCGCCAGCGCTCGGGCGAAGTCGCGTGCCGCGAACGGCGCGAGATCGTCGATGCCTTCTCCCACCCCGATGAAATGGACGGGCAGCATGTACTTGGCCGCGATGGCGGCGAGGATGCCGCCGCGCGCGGTGCCGTCGAGCTTGGTCATGACGAGCCCGGTCACGCCGGCGACCCTGGAGAACTCCTCGACCTGCGACAGCGCGTTCTGCCCCACCGTGGCGTCGAGCACGAGCAGCACCGCGTGGGGCGCCGCCGGGTCGAGCTTCTTGAGGACGCGGACGATCTTGTGCAGTTCGTCCATCAGGCCGGCCTTGTTCTGGAGCCGTCCGGCGGTATCGACGATCAGCACGTCGATCCCCTGCGCCCGCGCCGCGGCGAGCGCCTCGTAGGCGAGGCCGGCGGCATCGGCGCCTTGGGCACCGGATATCACAGGGCTCCTGCTGCGCTCGCCCCAGATCTTGAGCTGCTCGATGGCGGCGGCGCGGAAGGTGTCGCCCGCCGCCAGCATGACGCGACGCCCCTCGCGGGAAAACCGTGCGGCGAGCTTGCCGATCGTCGTGGTCTTGCCGGACCCGTTGACACCGGCCACCAGGATGACGAACGGCTTGCAGGTGGCATCGATCGCCAGCGGAATGGCGACGGGGGTGAGGACCTTTTCGATCTCGGCGGCGAGGATCGCCTTGACCTCGTCGGCGCTCACGGTCTTGTCGTAGCGGCCTTCGCCCACCGCGGCGGCGATGCGGGCGCTGGCGCCGACCCCGAGATCGGCGCGAATCAGCACGTCTTCCAGCTCGGCCAGCACGCCGGCATCGAGCTTGCGCTTGGCGACGAGGTCGGTAATCGCGGTGGCGATCGAGTTCGAGGTGCGGGCGAGCCCGCCGCGCAGCCGCCGCCACCAGCTTTGACGCGCTTCGCCGGTTTTCGCTTCGCCCGGTTCCGAGATGCTGTCATTCATGTCGGCCGCCGTGATACCCGTTTCGTGATGCTACTGAAAGAGATCAACCCGGAAGAGATGCTGGCCCGCGTGCTCCACCGCGACGGCCTGATGCTGGTCATAGACAAGCCTGCCGGGCTGCCGGTGCACCGTGGGCCGAAGGGCGGCGGGAGCCTCGAAGACCATTTCGACGCCCTGCGGTTCGGCTTGCCGCGGCCGCCTTCCCTCGCCCACCGGCTCGACAAGGACACCTCGGGGTGCCTCGTGCTGGGGCGTCACCGCAAGGCGCTTGCTCATCTGGGGCTTCTGTTCAAGCACGGCAAGATCGGCAAGACCTATTGGGCCGTGGTCGAAGCGCGGCCCGAAGGCGAGGATGGCACCGTCGACATGCCGCTGGGGCGGCTCGACGAGAGCCGGGGCTGGTGGATGAAGCCGGACCCCAAGGGCCTGCCGTCGGTGACCACCTGGAAGGTGCTGGGGCGGAGCGAAGCCCAGGGGTCGCTCACCTCGCCGTTCACTTGGCTGGCGCTCACCCCGGTGACCGGGCGCACCCACCAGCTCAGGGTGCATTGCGCGGCGATGGGATGGCCGATCGTCGGCGACAACATTTACGGCACCGCGCCGCGATTCGGCGGCCCCGTGATGCAGCTCCATGCCCGCGAGATCACCGTGCCGATCTCGAAGAACAAGCCCCCCGTGCGGGTGGTCGCCCCGGTCCCGGCCCACATGCGCGAGCGGCTCACGGCGTGCGGATGGAACGGGGCGGACGACGGATTGGACCCCACTGCCGGGAAGGGGGAACTCATTTTTTGAAAAACAACCCCATGCAAAGTAGGATTCCTGCGCCGACGCCGCCTCTAGCGGTGCGATTGCACCGCCGGTCGGGTTCGCGGACGCCGCAGCCTGCGTTCACTCGCCCCTGATGTTGGCGGCCTTGATGACCGGACCCCAGAGTTCGGTTTCGGCGCGCAGATGGCGGGCGAGTTCCTCCGGCGTCGACCCTATCACGGCGACGCCGAGCAACTCCATCTTGTCGCGGATCGCGGGCTCGGAGAGCACCGCGACCACGTCGGCATTGAGCTTTCGCACGATGTGGCGCGGCGTCTGCGCGGGAAGGTAGAGCGCGTACCATGCCGTCACGTCGAATCCCGGCAGCGCGGCTTCTGCAACCGTCGGCAGTTCCGGCGCCGCCTTGAAGCGCTCGGCCGAGGTGACCGCGAGGCCGCGCAACTGGCCGTCGCGCACCAGCGAGAGCGTGGCGCCGAAAGTGTTGAACATGACGTCGACGCGCCCGGCAATGACATCGGTGATGGCGGGTCCCGCACCGCGATAAGGGATGTGGGTCATTTCGATGCCGGCCCTGCGCTTGAACAGCTCGCCGGCAAGGTGCGGAGAGCTGCCGGTGCCGGAAGAAGCGAACGTCGTCCTGCCGCCATTGCCTTTGGCAAAGGCGATGAATTCCGCGACCGTCCTGGCCGGCGAGGCATTCGGGACCGCCATCAGATCGGGATAGGTCGCGATCAGCGTCACCGGGGCAAAATCGACGAGCGAATCATAACCGAGCGTCGGAAACAGAAAGCGATTGATGGCGAAGGACAGCGAGCAGAACAGCACCGTGTAGCCGTCGGGCGCCGCATGGGCGACCGCCTCGGTACCGATATTGGTGCTGCCGCCACCCTTGTTCTCGATGATGATCTGATAGCCCGCGGATTTGGACAGGCCGGCCGCGAGGATGCGGGCGATGGCGTCGGTTCCTCCGCCGGGGACGTAGGGGACGACGATCCGCACCACCCGTTGCGGCCAATTTTGCGCCGTTGCCTGCGGCGTCTGCGCCTGGACGCGATGCGGCAATGCAGCGACCGCGCCGCCCAGCAGCGATAGAAAATCCCGCCGCTTCATGTCGCTGCTCCCATACTGGCCCGCTTTGCTTCGCTGGCTCCTGCACCATTATTGGACATAGAATGCTTTTTTCCAACGCGGTGAAATGACCAGCATGCCCTCCGGCGCCTTCGATTCGATCCTGTTCAGGCACTTGTGGGGCACCGACGCGCTCCGCGCGATCTTCAGCGACGAGAACAAGGTGCAGAAGTGGTTCGACTTCGAAGCCGCCCTCGCCTTGGCCCAAGCCGAGCTCGGCATCATTCCGCAGGCCGCCGCCGACGAGATTGCCCGCAGGGCCAAGGTGGCGAATGTCGACCTCGAGTCCATCGCCGAGGGCATTCGCCATGTCAACCATCCCCTGGTGCCTGCGCTGCGCGCCTTGCAGGCCCTATGCGCCGACCGCAACGGCGAGTATCTTCATTTCGGGCCGACCACCCAGGACGTGCTCGACACCGGAACCATGCTGCAGCTGAAGGAGGCGCACCGCATCTTCCTGCGCGACCTCAAGGCCGTCGGGCGCGCACTGTTCGCCCTCGCCGAGAAATACAGGGACACGCCGATGGCTGGGCGCACCCATGCGGTGCAGGCGCTCCCCATCACCTTCGGCCACAAATGCGCGATCTGGCTCTCCGAAACCGGCCGCAACTACGAGCGCCTCGAGCAGCTGGAGGCGCGCACCTTCGTCGGCAGTCTTGTTGGCGCGGTCGGCACCAAGGCATCGCTGGGCGATCGCGCCTTCGAGCTCGAAGCCAAGGTGATGGCCCGGCTCGGCCTCGGGGTCGCCGATATCTCCTGGCATCCGGCGCGGGATCGCTTCGTCGAATATGCGGGCGTGCTCGGGCTCATCGGCGGCAGTCTCGCCAAGGTCGCCGCCGAGATCGTCAGCCTCGCCCACAACGAGATCGACGAAATCGCCGAGCCTTTCACCGAAGGCAAGGTCGGGTCCTCGACCATGCCCCACAAGCGCAATCCGGTGATCGCCGAAGGCGTCGTCGCGGTCGGCCGCACGCTGCGCTACACCGTCGCCCTCATGCACGACGCGCTGATCGTGGACCACGAGCGCGACGCCACCGCGTGGCGGATCGAGTGGAAAGCGCTGCCGGAGGCGTGCCTGATGACCGGCGCGATCCTGGAAAAGATGAAGTACATCCTCGCCGGCCTTGAAGTGAACCCCGGCAAGATGCGGCGCAATCTCGATGTGCTCGGCGGCTTCCTGCTGTCGGAACGGGTGATGTTCGCGCTGGCCGGGCCGCTGGGAAAGCAGACCGCCCACGAGGCGGTCTACGAGGCCTCCATGCGCGGCATTGCCGAGGGCATCACGTTCGAGCAGGCCCTGATGGAAAGCCCGAAGGTCCAACACGCGATCGGGACCCAGGCGCTCAAGGCGCTGCTCGACCCGACCACCTATGTGGGGTTTGCGCCGGAAATCGTCACGCGCGTGCTCGCCGAAACGCGCGCGTCGGGCTGGATGGCGGAGGACTCCAGCTGACTTGCCGCAACTCCGTGGTCACACGCCGCGCAATACCGCGTAAAATGTGTAGAGCGCAGCGAAACCCATCACCTTTCCCCGAAGCTCGCGCCGCTCTCGTAGGCGTCTCTACCCCAGTCCTTTGCATACACACTGAGCCGAACCATTCGATGAAATGATGAATAGCGCCGATCTTCGACCCATGTTACCAATTCTTTTTTCACGGGATTTTTCACGGGATTGGTGCCCGTCAGCGTCCACTGGCCGCGTGGGAGGCGCATATCGCGCATATCCCGACAGGGAGGAAATCCATGGTTCGTAGCTTCATGTTTGTCGCGGCGTCGGCCGCGCTGGCCCGCTCTTCGTCTACGAGTATCTGGAAGCAGAAGGCGTCAAATACACGATCCGGCTTCCGGCGAATCACGACCGCGATGCTTGGCCTGGCGATGGCGCTCGCGCCGATCGCCGGCGCGAAGGCGGCCGAGCTCAAGGTCCTGGCGGGCGGCTCGATGACGGACAGCCTGCGCGAGATCGGCCCGCAGTTCGAACACGCCACCGGCCACAAGCTCGTCTTCCTGTTCGCCGGCACACCGGAGTTGATCCGACAGGCGACCTCCGGCGCGCCGTTCGACCTCGGCGTCGTTCCGATCGACGTGATGAAAGACGCAGCCGCGCGGGCCAAGTTCGGGCCGACGACCGATATTTCTCGCGTCGGCTACGGCGTCGCCTTCAAGAGCGGCGCGCCGAAGCCCGATGTCGGCACGCCCGACGCGATGAAAGCCGCGCTTTTGCAGGCGCGATCCGTCGCGCTCTACCCGGATAGCGCAGCCGGCGCCTATGTGATGAAAACGTTCGATCGTCTCGGCATCGGCGAGGCGATGAAGGCCAAGACCAAGCCGCAGCCGCCGGGACAGATCGCAACGGCGGTCGCAAATGGCGACGCCGAGCTTGGGTTGTTCCTGACCAACCTGCTGATCGCACCGGGCGTGGAGTTCGCCGGGCCGTTCCCGGCCGAATTGCAGAACGATCTGGTGTTCGTCGGCGCCGTCGCCGCGGATAGCAAGGAGGCCGACGCCGCCAAGGCCTTCGTCGCCTACCTGAAGACGCCGGAGGCCGCCGCTGTGTTCAAGGCCAAGGGCGTGAAGCCGGGCTGAGGCGTCGCGGTTCGCAAGCGGCCTTAGCGCTCGGTCGGCGCGAGCTTCAATCCCGGCAGCGCGAACGCCGCCGCGAAGATCCGACGATTGTCACACCCCGCGCAGCAGGAAGCGGCGGTTCACCGGTTGCAGCGGGCGCGCGTTCATGGGGAAGATCGCCTTGAACGCGGCGATGTCCGCGGCGGCGACTTCGATCGGCTGCTCGCAGACTTTCCAGTCGACAACCTCCGAACATGGCGGCGTCGTCAGTGAACCTTCGTAGCGGTAGAGGGCGCGGCTGGCGGGCAGGAACTGGCGCGGGTCGAGCGGCTTGTCGAGGGTCGTCTCGCCCTCACTGCGGGGCGCCACCTGCATGATCGCGGCGAAGATCCGGCACCCGCGCAGTAATGGAGAGGGCGGTTGCCCAATCGGAAAACCGGCGGGGCTCTTCCAATTGATCGTCAATAAATCGTCGCCTTGAGCCGCTCCGGCGCGGTGCGGTCGTGTTCCGGGCCGCCCATCTCGCCCTTGGTGATGCAAGCGAGGATGGTGCCGGGGGTCGGCAGGGTCTTGCGGTCGACCTGGGTCGCCGGGTCCCACAGCTTGGAGCGCACGATCGCCTTGGCGCACTGGTAGTAGACCCGCTCCACAGTGACGATGAGGACGGTGCGCGGCGTCTTGCCGTTGAACACGAAGCTCTTGCACAGCTCCGGATCGGTCGAGATCGCGGCACGGCCGACGACGCGGATGGTTTCGCCGCAGCCCGGGATCAGGAACAGCAAGGAGACGCGGGGATCGTCGAGCAGGTTGCGCAGGCTGTCGATGCGGTTGTTGCCGCGGCGGTCGGGGATCAGCAGCGTCTTTTCGTCCTGCACGCGCACGAAGCCCGCCGGGTCTCCCCGCGGCGAGCAATCGAGGCCGTCCGGGCCGCTGGTCGCCATCGCAAAGAACGGCGCGGCTTCGATGAAGGCGCGGTAATGCGCATTGACGTGGTCGATCTCCTTGACCATCGACGGCCCGAACGGCTTGTCGTAGAGCGCCTCGAGCTGTTCGACCGTGGTGACGAGGTGACGGTCCGATCCGTTCGCCATATCTGAGCTCGCCATATCCGCGCTCCTTTGCCTCACGCCGCGATCAGGCGGCGGCCGTCATGGCCGGTCATCTCGGCATCGATGACGATGCCCGGCTCGACCGGCCGGTCGAACCGCACCGGGGTGAAATGCTCGCTGCGGCCGCTGTCGCCGGTTTCGGTGAGTACGCGGCGACGCGCGCCGACTTCGCCGTCGAGATGGCGGCGCAGCGCCGCCTCGCCCGCTTCGCGCAGCCGCCGGGCGCGGTCCTTGGCGACCTCGCGGGCGACCTGCGGCATGCGTGCCGCCGGCGTCCCCGGCCGCGGCGAATAGGGAAACACATGCAGGTGGGTGAGCCCGCAATCGCCGATGAGGTCGAGCGAGCGGGAAAACATTTCCTCGGTCTCGGTGGGAAAGCCGGCGATGATGTCGGCGCCGAACACCATGCCGGGGCGCAGCCGGCGCAGCCGCTCGCACAGCGCAACCGCCGCGGCGCGGGAATGCCGGCGCTTCATGCGCTTGAGGATGAGGTCGTCGCCGGCCTGCAGCGAGAGATGCAGGTGCGGCATCAGGCGCGGCTCCTCGCCGAACGCCGCGAACAGCTCGTCGTCGATCTCGACGCAATCGAGCGAGGACAGGCGCAGCCGCTCGAGCGTGCCGACATGGCGCAGGATCTGCCGCACCAGCGTGCCGAGCCTGGGCGTGCCCGGCAGGTCGGCGCCGTAGCTGGTGAGATCGACGCCGGTGAGGACCACTTCGCGATAGCCGTTGTCGGCGAGGCGGCGCACCTGGGTCACCACTTCGCCCATCGGCACCGAACGCGAATTGCCGCGTCCGAACGGAATGATGCAGAAGGTGCAGCGGTGGTCGCAGCCGTTCTGGACCTGGACATAGGCGCGGCTGCGTCCCTCCAGCCCCTCGATCAGATGGGCGGCGGTCTCCTTCACCGACATGATGTCGTTGACGGCGATCTTCTGCTCGCGACCGATGCCGAAATCGGGCGGCCGCGCCAGCGCCTCGCGTGCCGCGACCCAGGCCGCCCCCGCGATCTTGTCGTCATTGCCGATGACGCGGTCGACTTCCGCCATCGCGGCAAAGCTCGCGGGACTGGTCTGCGCCGCGCATCCCGTCACGATGATGCGCGCCTGCGGCCGCTCGCGCTTGGCCTTGCGGATCGCCTGGCGGGCCTGGCGCTCTGCCTCGGCGGTCACCGCGCAGGTATTGACGACGACGACATCGGCGAGCCCGGCGGCGGCGGCATGGCGCCGGATCACCTCGGATTCATAGGTGTTGAGGCGGCAGCCGAAGGTGAGGACATCGACGCTCATGAGGCCATGCCTGCTGCGAACAGCGCCGGATCGAACCGGCCCTCGAACTCGTATTCCACCGGCCCGGTCATCAGCACATGGCCATCGGCCTCCCGCCACTCGATGACGAGATCGCCGCCGGGGAGCGTGACCGTGACCTTGCGGCCGGTCCGCTTGGTGCGTGCCGCGCACACCGCGGCGGCGCACGCGGCCGAGCCGCAGGCGCGGGTCAGGCCGGCGCCGCGTTCCCAGGTCCGCACGGTCAGGTGCTCGCGCGAATCGACGTGGGCGAGAGAAATGTTGGCGCGGTCCGGGAAGATCGGGTGGTGCTCCAGTAATGGGCCGATTTTGCCTAAATCATAGGCAGCCACATCATCGACCCAGAAAACCGCGTGGGGATTGCCCATGCTGACCGCAGAGGGGGAATGCAAAATCGGATGATCGATCGGCCCGATCTGCAGCTCGATCGCCCTGGTGTCGAAAAACTCCTCGGCCAGCGGGATCTCGGTCCAGTGGAAGCGGGGCTCTCCCATGTCGACCGTGGAGGTCAGCGGCGCCTGGCCCTGGAAGCAGGCCAGGAGGCCGGCCCGGGTTTCCACCGTGAGCGTGGAATTTCCGCTTTGCTTGAACAGGATATCGGCGACGCAACGCATCCCGTTGCCGCAGGCGCCGGCTTCCGAGCCGTCATTGTTGTAGATGAGCACGAACGCGTCGGTCCCGGCGGCACGGGGCGGATAGACCGCCATGAGCTGGTCATAGGGCGCGGCCGCGGCGGCGGCGCGGGCATCGGCGGCGCTGATCGCCTGTGGCCTCGCGCGCATGTCCACCACCACGATCTCGTTGCCGAGGCCGTTCATTTTGGTAAAGGAATGGTTGGCGAGCGCGTTCATGCCTCGATCTTGCCGACTATCCCTGCTTATAGGGATATGACGAATAAATCGCCAGCCGGTCACTGCATCGTGTACTATCGAGGTTGCAGCCGGCGTGTCTTTTGCTGGTTTCGCCTGGGGGCGATGCCGGGGAGAATCCGATGATCCCTTCACGAATTTGGTGGTTGTCCGCGGTCGCGGCCGCGGCGGTGAGTTTTGCGGTCCTATCGCCCGCGGCGGCGCAAGCCCCGCCCGCGGCGGCTCCCCCGGCGACGGCGCCCCCAGCGGCCGCCTCGGCCGATCCGTTCGGCGAGGAAGTGACGCTGGTGGAAAAGCCGATCGTCTATATATCGGGCTCCGGAATGTGGGATTCCGCCTTCGATACCATCATCGGCGGCTTCAAGACCGTCTATGGCGCCATGGCCAAGCAGGGCCTCAAGGCCACCGGGGCGCCGATGACGATCTACACCGCGACCGACGACACCGGCTTCCAGTTCCAGGCGGCCGTGCCGGTGGAGAAGACGCCCACAGTGCCGCCCGACAGCGAGATCACGGCCGGCATGTCGCCGGCGGGCAAGGCCCTCAAGTTCGTCCACCGCGGCTCCTATGACGCCATGGACACGACTTATGAGGCGATCACCAACTATCTCGACGAGAAGCAACTCGAAGCCAAGGACCTGTTCGTCGAGCAGTACATGAAGGACCCGATCTCGACGCCGGAAGACGATTTGGTGATCGAGGTCTACGTCCCGCTCAAGTGATCTGCCAAGCCCGCGATCTCCCAGGCCTGTCCCGGCCGAAGCACGCGGAACCTGTCCGGGTCTATCCCGGCGGCCTCCAGCGCCCGTGAGAGTGCTGCCACGGGCGCATCGATGGCTTCGTCGGTGAGCTTGAACGTGCCGTGATGATGGGCGAGCGCCAGTTCGGCGCCGCAATCCCTGAACGCGCGCACCGCCTCCTGCGGGTTCATGTGCTGGTCGCGCATGAACCAGCGCGGCTCGTAGGCGCCGATCGGCAGGATGGCGAGGCGGAACGGGCCGTAGCGCTCGCGCGCCTCGCGAAATCTGAAGCCCTCGCCATAGCCCGAATCGGTCACGTGATAGATGCGCCCGGCAGGCGTTTCGATGACGAATCCCGCCCACAAGGTCTTGTTGCGGTCGAACAGGCCGCGCGCCGACCAATGCCGCAACGGAACCAGCGTAACGGCAAGGTCGGGCGCCAGCACGACCCTCTGGTGCCAGTCGTAGCCTTCCGCCGTGATGGCGGGATCATGGGCCCGCATCACGGTGTCGTTGCCGAGCGGGGTAATGACCCGCGGCCGGTGGGCGGCAGCAAGCCGCGACAGCGTCGCCACATCGAGATGGTCGTAATGGCCGTGGGACACCAGCACCGCATCGATCGGCGGCAGGGCGTCGAACGCGATGCCGGGGTCGTTGACCCGCTTCGGCCCGGCAAAGCTCACAGGGGAGGCGCGCTGCGACCACACGGGATCAAACAGCAGGTTCTGACCCCGGGTCTGGATGAGGAGCGTCGCATGGCCGACAAAGCCGATCCGGATCGCCGGCCCGGCGACGCGCGCGGGCGGGATGTCCGCATAGGGGCTCGGCGCCCATTCCGGCCACGCTTCGCCGCGCCCGGAGGCGATCCACCGCAGCATGTCGAGGGCGCCCTTGGGCGCCGCGCCATGGGGATCGTGGAACCGGGTTCCGTCGAAATGATCCGACACCGGCCCGTCGTGATAGGCCGATGTCAGAGACCGCAGCCAGCCGGCGGCGGCGGCGGTGACCCAGGCGAACAGGTTGCGA
This sequence comes from uncultured Alphaproteobacteria bacterium, assembly GCA_963800215.1. Lineage (GTDB taxonomy): Bacteria > Pseudomonadota > Alphaproteobacteria > Rhizobiales > Xanthobacteraceae > JAJPKK01. The sequence continues at coordinate 211,688 of CAWCZY010000001.1, forward strand.
CGAGATGGCGGCATCGGCGGCATCGTTTCGGTCTTGCGGCGCCTCGGCTTACCGCCTACTCGTGGCGGAACCGCGTTCCGGCGGAAATTACAATCAGGTCCGAAACGTCTGCAACTTTTCGGGATCATGCTCCAAGGGAGGGAATGGCATGTCGGAATTGACCCCTGACGAGATCCGCGCGGCGGTGCATCCGGTCGATGACGCCGTGGTGGCCGAGATCATCGCCACCGGCGTAAATCACGACGAACTGGTGGAGGCCTGTCATTTCTTCGCCAGGGATCGCAAGAGCAAGTCCCCCCATGAGGTGCCGGATGGCCGGGTCGGCCGGGTGGTGTCCATCCTCGAGCGGATCGCACCGGAGGTGAAGGAAAGCTGGCTCGGCGAATTCGGCACGCGATTCGAATAAGGCGGTACGCGGGGCGCGGGCGCAGAGCCGCGGTTGACTTACCCGCCGCCCCGCCCTAAGTCTCCCGAAGCTCTCGAAAAGAGCCGAAGTTCGCCCTGCCGCCCGGTCCCGTGAGGCCGGAGGTCAACGCCCGACAGCGCTGTGCGCCCTCGGGCGGCTTTGTCGTTTGATGCTGAGTTGTTTGACGTTCAGTCGTTTGACGTTATTGGTGCTGTTTGATGTTCGAAGGCCTGTCCGACAAGCTGTCCGGCATTCTCGACCGGTTGACGCGCCGCGGCGCGCTCACCGCGGCCGATGTCGACGCGGCGTCGCGGGAGGTCCGCCGCGCGTTGCTGGAGGCCGATGTCGCCCTCGACGTGGTGCGCGGAATTCGTCGACCGGGTGCGCGAGCGCGCCGTCGGGGTCGAGGTGGTGAAGTCGGTCACCCCCGGCCAGATGATCGTCAAGATCGTCCACGACCAGCTCATCGAGACGCTCGGCGCCACCGCCGATCCGATCGACCTCAATGCCCCGGCGCCGGTGCCGATCATGATGGTGGGGCTGCAGGGCTCCGGCAAGACCACCACCACCGCCAAGATCGCGCGGCGCCTCAACGAGCAGATGCGGCGCAAGACGCTGATGGCCTCCCTCGACACCAGGCGCCCGGCGGCGATGGAGCAGCTCGCGGTGCTCGGCAAGCAGGTCGGCGTCGACACCCTGCCGATCGTCGCCGGACAGTCGCCGGTGCAGATCGCGCGGCGCGCCATCGAGGCCGGCCGGCTCGGCGGCTACGACGTGGTCATGCTCGACACCGCCGGCCGCACCACCCTCGACGAGGCGATGATGGCCGAGGCGGCGGAGGTCAAGGCCGCCGCGCAGCCCCACGAGGTGCTGCTCGTCGCCGACAGCCTGACCGGCCAGGACGCGGTCAATCTCGCCCGCGCCTTCGACCAGCGGGTCGGCCTGACCGGCATCGTCCTGACCCGGGTCGACGGCGACGGCCGCGGCGGCGCGGCGCTCTCCATGCGCGCGGTGACCGGCAAGCCGATCAAGCTGATGGGCACCGGCGAAAAGCTCGACGCGCTGGAGGATTTCCATCCCGCCCGGATCGCCGATCGCATTCTCGGCATGGGCGACATCGTCTCGCTGGTCGAGAAGGCCGCGGCGACCATCGACACACGAGAAGGCGATGCGCACCGCCGAGCGCATGCGCAAGGGCGCCTTCGACCTCAACGACCTGCGCGAGCAGCTCGAGCAGATGCAGAAGATGGGCGGCATCGGCGGGCTGATGGGCATGCTCCCCGGCATCGCCAAGATGAAGAACCAGATCGCCGCCGCCAATCTCGACGACGGCCTGCTCAAGCGCCAGGTCGCGATCATCTTGTCGATGACGCCGCGAGAGCGGCGCAACCCCGACCTGCTCAAGGCGAGCCGCAAGAAGCGCATCGCCGCGGGCTCCGGCAGCAAGGTCGAGGAGATCAACAAGCTCCTGAAGATGCACCGCGGCATGGCCGACATGATGAAGGCGATGGGCGGCGCCAAGCGCGGCCCGCTCGCCGGCCTCGCCAATGCGCTCGGCATGGGTGGCGGTGTGGGCGGCGGCATGCCGAGCCCGGAAGAGATGGCAAAGCTCGCCGAGAGAATGCCGGGCGGGCTGCCCGGCGGAATTCCAGGCGGCATGCCCGGCGGGTTGCCGGGCGGATCACCCGGTGCGCCCAAGCTGCCGCCGACCTTTCCCGGCGCGCCCGGCGGGTTGCCCGGCCTCGGCGGTCCGAAGGGGCCGTTGCCGGGGCTCGGCGGCTTTCCCGGCTTCGGCAAGAAGAAATGAGCGATTTCAACCCCATGCAAAGTGGAAATTGAGCAAAGAACCCGCTGAGAAAGGACTTCCAATGTCTCTGAAAATCCGGATGGCCCGTGCCGGCACCAAGAAGCGGCCGGTCTATCACATCGTGGTGGCCGACAGCCGCTACCCCCGCGACGGCCGCTTCATCGAGCGGCTCGGCTATTTCAATCCGCTGCTGCCGAAGGAAAATACCGACCGGCTCAAGTTCGACATCGAGAAGGCAAAGGACTGGCTCGCCAAGGGCGCGACGCCGTCCGACCGCATCCTGCGCTTCCTCGATGCCGCCGGCGTCCGCAAGCGCCCCGCGCGCAACAATCCGGAAAAGGCGATCCCGCGCAAGGAGCGCAAGGCCGCCGCCGAAGCCGCCGCCAAGGCCGCCCCGCCCGCCAAGGCCCCGGCCGCCAAGGCTGGTCCGGGCGCCAAGCCCGGCGCAGCGGCCGCGCGTTGACCTCCTCCCGTCGCGCCGCGCGCGACGGCCTCCCCCGCCTGCGCAGGGGCGAGCCCGCGCGCGCCGACGGTCCTTCCCTGACGCCGCATGCCGCCGGCCCGTCCCGGTGCCGGCAGGGCAAGCAGATCTGCGTGGCGCGGATCGGCGCCGCCCACGGCACCACCGGCGAAGTCCGGCTGTGGCCGTTCACCGGGGATCCGCAGGCGGTCGGCCGCTACGGCGCGCTCGCGGCCGCCGATGGACGCACGCATCGAGATCGAATCGCTGCGCCCGACCAAGGGGTTCTTCATCGCCCGGATCAAGGGCGTGACCGACCGCAATGGCGCCGAACGCCTGCGCAATATCGATCTCTTCGTCCCCCGCGACCGCCTGCCCCGCCCGGCACCGGACGAGTATTACTATGCCGACCTGATCGGCCTCGCCGCCGAAGACACCAGCGGCCATCCGATCGGCACCGTCATCGCCATCCATGATTTCGGCGCCGGCGATCTCCTGGAGATCGTGCCGCCCGGCGGCGGCGAGACGATGCTGCTGCCGTTCACCGCTGGCGTCGTGCCCAAGGTCGACATCGCGGCGGGGCGCATCGTCCTCGATCCGCCCGGCGAGATCGAGGCCGACGCTACGGACCCGCACCAGCGCGACGGTTAGCCATGTGGCGCGCGACCGTCCTCACCATTTTCCCGGACATGTTTCCGGGACCGCTGGGCGCGAGCCTCGCCGGCAAGGCGAGCGCCAGGGGCCTGTGGTCGCTCGACGGCGGTCGACATCCGGGACTATGCCGCCGACAAGCACCGCGCGGTCGACGATACCCCCGCCGGCGGCGGCCCCGGCATGGTGATGAAGCCGGACGTGATCGCCCGCGCCATCGATGCCGCCGCCGCCGATGACCGCCCGCGCCTGCTGATGAGCCCGCGCGGCCGTCTCTTGACCCAGGCGCGGGTGCGCGAGCTCGCGGGCGGGCCCGGGATCGCCGTCGTATGCGGCCGTTTCGAGGGGATCGACGAACGCGTCATCGCCGGCCGCGGCCTCGAAGAGGTGTCGATCGGCGACTATGTACTCTCGGGCGGCGAGATCGCCGCCATCGCAGTCATCGACGCCTGCGTGCGGCTGATCCCCGGGGTCATGGGCAAGGAAGCCTCCGGCGCCGAGGAAAGCTTCAGCGACGGCCTCCTCGAATACCCGCAATTCACGCGGCCGCAGGCGTGGGAAGGCCGCGCCATTCCGGAGGTGCTGACATCGGGCGACCACGGCAAGGTCGCAGGCCTGGCGGCGGGACGAGGCCCGGCGCCTCACCCGCGAACGCCGGCCTGACCTGTGGTCCGCCTACCTGGCCGGCACGTGATTCGCTCAAGAAGGCACCACCGGAAGGGTGACAAAGGCGTGACTTTGTCGTATAGGCGGCGCCGAAACAGGCGGCCTGCCGTCCGACCCTCATCCGGCGCTGCCGACGGAGATATCCCATGAACGTGATCCAACAGCTCGAAAATGAGCAGATGGCGAAGCTTTCCGCCGGCAAGGAAATCCCGGAATTCGGTCCCGGCGATACCGTGCTGGTCAACGTGAAGGTGGTGGAAGGCGAACGCAGCCGCGTGCAGGCCTACGAAGGCGTCTGCATCGGCCGCTCCGGCGCCGGCCTCAACGAGAATTTCACGGTGAGAAAGATTTCCTATGGCGAGGGCGTCGAACGCGTGTTCCCGCTCTACTCGCCGATGATCAACTCCATCCACGTCGTCCGCCGCGGCAAGGTCCGTCGCGCCAAGCTGTATTACCTGCGCGACCGGCGCGGCAAATCCGCTCGCATTACCGAGCGCACCGAAAAGCAGACGGAAACCAGCGAAGCCGCGGAATAAGCTGCGCGGCCGCCGCCGTAGCACGCGGATGTCCGTCGCGTCACCAAAATCGCCGCGATTCCCTGACGGGTCTCATGACGTCAGCGATCTCCAAGCCGTGCTCAAGATCCAGGCGCTGACGGCGTTCGACTATCTCGCCGGCGGCGGCACCCTGGGCGGCTGAGGCTCGTCAGATCCGGATTATTCAGGTCGGGGCCGATCATGCCCGGCCGGATCGATCGAGGCCGGCTTGTCGCCGCAAGCGGCCGAGGCCGGCTTGGCATGTACCAGCCAGTCCGCATCCGGCATGCCTCCGGTCAGGAGCACCGTCACCCGCATTGCACGGCGCCGGTATTCCGCCTGCTCGGCACAGGCTTCCAGCGTCACCGGATTCGATATCTGCGACGGTCGCGGCAGCGTGATTTCGGTCCGGTTGCGGTCTTCGACCATCGCCATGCCGACAGCGGCGGTGAGGAGGACGATCAGGGCGTCCAGTTTCGACGGCAGCGGCATTCGGCCTCGCCTCCTAATACCGCTATCGCGGTGCAATTCCCTTGCCACGTCGTCCGACGATCGGTCCGGGCATGCCACCGCGGCGGCATCGGCACTTTCCCTGGCTGCAGGGAACGACTAAATAACCGCCGGCACCCCTTATTTGCGTAATTTCGAGGAATCACCGCTCATGGCCGCGTCGCGCACCCTTTACGATAAAATCTGGGAAGATCATCTGGTCGACGAGCAGCCGGACGGCACCTGTCTCATCTACATCGACCGCCATCTCGTCCACGAGGTGACGAGCCCGCAGGCGTTCGAGGGGCTGCGGTTGACCGGCCGCAAGGTTCGCGCGCCGGACAAGACGCTGCTGGTGGTCGACCACAATGTCCCCACCACCGACCGCACCAAGCCCAATCCGGACCCGGAAAGCGCCGCGCAGATCGCCTATCTCGCGGAGAACGCCAAGCTGTTCGACCTGGAATATTTCGACGAGTTCGACCGCCGCCAGGGCATCGTCCACATCATCGGGCCGGAGCAGGGGTTCACGCTGCCGGGCACCACGCTGGTCTGCGGCGACAGCCATACCGCCACCCATGGCGCCTTCGGCGCGCTCGCCTATGGCGTCGGCACGTCGGAGGTCGAGCATGTGCTCGCGACCCAGACGCTCTACCAGAAGAAATCGAAGAACATGCGCGCGGTGGTCGACGGCAAGCTGCCGGACGGCGTCACCGCCAAGGACATCATCCTCGCCATCATCGGCGAGATCGGCACTGCCGGCGGCACCGGATATGCGCTGGAATATGCCGGCGACGCCATCTCGGCGCTGTCCATGGAAGGGCGCATGACGGTCTGCAACATGTCGGTGGAAGCCGGCGCCAAGGCCGGCTTCATCGCGCCCGACGACAAGGTCTATGCCTATCTCAAGGGCCGCCCCAAGGCGCCCAAGGGCGAAGCCTGGGACGCGGCGCGGCGCTATTGGGACACGCTGCGTTCCGACGACGGCGCGCGTTTCGACCGCGAGATCCGGCTCGATGCCGCCAAGCTGCCGCCGCTGGTGACCTGGGGCACCAGCCCCGAGCAGGTCGTCTCGGTGACCGGGCGGGTGCCGATGCCCGGCGACATCGCCGACGAGAACAAGCGCATCCATGCCGCGACCTCGCTCGCCTATATGGGCCTCAAGGGCGGCGAGAAGATCACCGATATCGCCATCGACCGGGTCTTCATCGGCTCCTGCACCAATGGCCGGATCGAGGACTTGCGGGCGGCCGCCCAAGTCGTCGAGGGCAAGACCGTGAACGGCCATGTCGCCGCGATGATCGTTCCCGGTTCCGGCCTCGTGAAGGAACAGGCGGAGGCCGAAGGGCTCGATCGCATCTTTCGTCGCCGCGGGCTTCGAGTGGCGCGAGCCCGGCTGCTCCATGTGCCTCGCCATGAACCCGGACAAGCTGCAGCCCGGCGAGCGTTGCGCGTCCACGTCGAACCGCAATTTCGAGGGGCGCCAGGGCTACAAGGGCCGCACTCACCTGGTATCCCCTGCCATGGCCGCCGCGGCCGCCATCGCCGGTCACTTCGTCGACATCAGGGAGTGGCGTTAGAGCACTTTCCGGCTCGGCTGACTCCTAATTGGTGTCATTGCCCGGCTTGACCGGGCAATCCAGTACTCATGGCCGGTGTTTACCGGATCGCCCGGTCAAGCCGGGCGAAGACAGCGAATTGTGGTGTCAACCTGAACGAAAAACGCCTTGCCGCATGATCCCGATGCGCAACATCAAAAGGGATTGGCGCCCGATCGCGAAACGTCGCGATACTATCAAAAAAGACCCGCCGTGAGGCGGGTCTTCCTGTCTGCGCTTTATCAATACCAACGATGCCAGCGGTAGCAGACATTGACGTGCCGCCAGCCATACCCGGTGAGGACCCAGCGCCAGCAGCTGCGATGGTAGTAATACGGGTAGTATCCGTGGCGGTAGCCGTAGTGGCGATAACCGTAGTGGTAGCGGTGAAACCCGTAAAAGCGGTGACCGTAGAAATGGCGGACGCCAAAGCCGCGGAAGGCGAACCGGTGGCCGCCGAAACCATGGAAACCACGGAAACCACCGAAGCCGTGGAAACCACCGAAGCCATGGAAACCGCCGAAGCCGTGGAAACCACCGAAACCATGGCCACCACCACCACCGTGGCCTCCGCCGCCGCGGGCGTCGGCGACCTGGGGCAGCGATATGACCATCGCGACAAGCATGGCAGACATCAGACAGAGAAGTTTACGAACTCACGACACACTCCTATTGCATACGGTTCCTCCCTATCCACCGTCGCCATAGACGTGCTTCGATGATGGCGAAGCTGCGGCCGAGCCTGTCGTATTTATCGCAGTAAACGGCCCACCAGCATGTGGTTCGCGGCACGATGGTGGGGCCGGCGAAGCGGTTCTCGATCACATGGGTATCGGCGCATTGCCGGATCAGCCGCCGCGACGGCTCGACTTCGAGGCGCAGGGGCGCACGGCGTTGAATGCGCGGGCGCGGTTGATCATCTTGCGCCGCGGCAGGTCCGGCGACCCCGGCCACTGCAAAGGCGAGCACCGCAAATCCCGTCATCGACATGCGCATGGCGTTTCCCCCGTTTGAGCGCGCCACGGTTTCCCATCATGGCGCCCGCGTCAACCGTCCGACCGCGACATTCCCGGATGTTCGGGAAAGGCCGGCTCATCAACGTATCCACGCAGATGGGCGGCTCCAAACAAAAGGGAACTGTCGGGGCCGCACCACTCGTATTATGAATGCGGGTTCAGAAACAAATCCGACGAGCCCCTTTTCATGCCTGAAAACCCCATCGCCGACCCGCTGGCCTGGCGCGCCGTCACCGCGCCCTCGCTGGTCGATTTCGAAATCCTGGCCATCGAGGTCTATCGCGGCCTGCCGCCGAAATTCCGCACCTTGTGCGAGGACCTCGTGATCCGGATCGACGATTTTCCCACCGACGAAGTGCTCGACGAGATGGACATCGACAATCCCTTCGATCTGCTGGGGCTGTTCCAGGGCGTCGGCCTGCCGTTCCGCGCCGAAAGCGCGCCGCTGCACATGCCGAACATGATCTGGCTGTATCGCCGGCCGATCCTCGACTATTGGAGCGACCATGAGGAGGCGTTGGGCGCCGTCATCGCCCATGTGCTGGTCCACGAGATCGGCCATCATTTCGGCCTGTCCGACGACGACATGGAAGCGATCGAAGCGGGCGCCGACTAGAGCATGATTCCGAAAAGTACGCAGACTTTTCGGACAAGATCATGCTCGAATCAAAGACTTTTGAAGCGCTTTCCGATTCAGCCTGAATGGATGGCGCTGTAAGCGTGTTGCGATCGGACCGCTAGGGCTGCTTGCGTTTTTCCAGCGCCGTGACGCGCTGGTTGAGATTGGTGATCGAGAACGCCAGGATATAGAACAACGGCGCCAGCCCGATGATGAGGGCGACCATCTCATTGAAATCGCCCCATCTGGTACCGACATAGGGCACCGCCAGCAGTCCGAGGATGCTGATCACGAGGCACACCGCGAATCGCGATGAGTAGTTTCTGAGATCTGTCGCTTCGGTCATTGTTCCCTGCTCGCTGTTGATCTGCGCGCACCATAGCCATTTCCGCGACGCCGCCTAGGGCGCCCGCAGGGTCATGCCGGTGTATGAGCAGGGGTCGGTTACTTGCAGAAGCCCGGCAGGTCGAAGCAGTTGGGGAACGGCGTCCGGTTGTTGTAGTTCACCCGCCAATCGGTGGGGTCGTAGAAGATGCTCGACGCGGAATCCGGCGGGAAAGCGTAGTCGTGATAGTGCTCCTGCAGCGGGTTTTTTTGTGCGGTCCCGGGATCGAGATAGGAGCGGCGGCTGACCGTGACCTTGGCCGGCGGACGGTTCGACGCCAGCTTGCGGTTCGGCGGTATCGGGTACCCCGTTATCGGGTCGATCGGGTAGCTCTTGGGCTGCCTGGTCGGGCTGGTCTGCGCGATGCCCGGCGCGGCCCCGAGCATCACCACCGCGGCGCCGGCGGCGATGAGCAGCACTAACTTTTGCGCGTCCATGGACATCCTCGATTTCGCGGAAAGCAGTCTATCGGCGGCATATTAACGCATGATGCCAGAGGTTGCAGACATTTCAGGCAAAATCGTGCGCGCGGCCAAAGAGATTTGCCGGATGATGCCGAAAAGCCGCACACTTACCGCCCGCCGGACCTGGACCCGCTCCGCCGCGTGCCCATGGCCGCGGCGGAGCGGGTGGCTTAGGCCGGGGGATCGTGTTAACGGAATATCATGCCAGGCATCCTAAAAATGACGGCTCCAGTCAGTGCATTACGGCTATAGTTGACTGGTACTATAGACGATTCGGAGGAAGCCCATGATCAGCAGACGCCGTCTGCTCGAAGGCGCCGGCGTCGGCGCCATTGTCGCCGGCTCGGGTATCGGACTGGACTTGCTCAAGGCTTCGGCCGCCTCCCTCGACCTGCCCAAGGGCCTGCCGTCAGGGCTGCGCGCAGAGGCGGTGCTGGAGGCGCTGCCGGGCAAGAAGCCGCTGATCAAGCTCACCTATCGGCCCCCCAATTACGAGACCCCGATCGCCGACTTCCGCACCGCCATCACGCCCAATGACGCGTTTTTCGTGCGCTATCACCTCGCCGACATCCCCGATGTCGATCGCCAAGACGTGGCGGCTCACGGTCGGCGGCGACGGTGCCAATGGCCGCCTGCAGCTTTCCCTCGACGACCTCAAGGCGATGCCGGCGACCGAAGTGGCTCGCGGTGTGCCAATGCTCGGGCAACCGGCGCGGGCTGGTCGAGCCCCACGTGGTCGGCGTCGAATGGGGCTATGGCGCCATGGGCTGCGCCCGCTTCAAGGGCGTGCGGCTCAAGGATGTGCTCGACAAGGTCGGCCTCAAGAAGGAGGCGATCGAACTGGTGCTCGACGGCGCCGACGGGCCCGTCCTCGACAAGACCCCGGATTTCGTCAAGAGCATCCCGGTCGCCAAGGCGATCGAGGACGGCCTCGTCGCCTACGAGATGAACGGCGCGCCGCTGCCCCATTTCAACGGCTTCCCGGCGCGGGTCATCGTGCCCGGCTGGACCGCGACCTATTGGGTCAAGCACATCATCTCGATCACGGCGGCAACCAAGCCGTTCGACGGATTCTGGATGAAATCGGCCTACCGGGTGCCGCTCGGCCGCTTCCCGCTGTTGGCGCGGTTCCCGTCCCAGGACACCGACTCCAACACCCCCATCACCGAGATGGTGGTGAACTCGCTGATCACCAGCCATGACGACGGCAGCAACGTGAAGGCCGGCGCTCCCCTTACCATCGGCGGCATCGCCTGGGATGCCGGCTACGGCATCACCACCGTGGAGGTCTCCACCGATGGCGGCCGCACGTTTACGGCGGCGCGAGCTCGGCGAAGATCTCGGCCGCTTCGCCTTCCGCACCTTCAGCCTCCCGGTCACCCCCTCGGCCAAAGGCAAGCTCACCGTGACGGCGCGCGCCATCAACAAGGTGGGGCAGACCCAGACCGCCGAGCTGATCCAGAACCCGGCGGGCTACCACCACAACGTCATGCACACCGTCACACTCAACGTCGCCTGAAGGAGCAGATCATGCGCAGCATCGCCGTTGCCGCGTTCGCCCTGCTCATCGCAGCGCCCGCGCTGGCCCAGGAAGAGGCGATCGAGCTCAAGAAGGCGCCGGGTCTCGACAAGGTCGAGGGCAACTGCGCCGTCTGCCACAGCCTCGACTACATCCAGATGAACTCGCCGTTCCCCAATGCCGCCTTGTGGGATGCCGAAGTCACCAAGATGATCAAGACCTACGGCGCTCCCATCGGCGCCGCCGACGCGGCCGCGATCGCCGATTACCTCAAGCACAATTACGGCAGCTGACCCGCATCCGGCCGGCCCGCCCCGAAGCCTCTGGTGGCGTGGCGATGCTGGGCCAGTGTTGAGCTCGATCGTCTCGGCCGGAGGCCTGTGATATGCAGGCCCGGCCAGAAATCGTCGCGCAAACGAGGAACTCCCTTGACCGAAGAAAAGCATGGTCTTGCCCGCGGCCTGACCAATTACGGCGACGCCGATTTTTCGCTCTACCTGCGGCGTTCTTTCGCCAAGTCCATGGGCTACTCCTCGGACATGCTGTCGCGCCGGGTGGTGGGAATTTGCCAGGCCGCGGGCGGCTTCAACAACTGTCACCGGCATTTCCCCGAGCTCGTCGACGCGGTCAAGCGCGGCGTGCTGGCGGCGGGCGCGCTGCCGATCGACTTCCCGACCATCTCGCTCGGGGAGACCTTCCTCAGCCCGACCAGCATGATGTTCCGCAACCTGATGGCGATGGACGTCGAGGAAATGATCCGCGCCCAGCCGATGGACGCCGTGGTCCTGGTCGGCGGCTGCGACAAGACGGTGCCGGCGCTGCTGATGGGGGCGGCCTCCGCCGACCTGCCGGCGGTGCAGCTGGTCGGCGGCCCGATGCTGCCGATGGATTACCACGGCGAGCGCCTCGGCGCCTGCACGGACTGCCGGCGCTTCTGGGCGAAGTACCGCGCCAAGGAGGTCTCCGCCCGCGAGATCGCCGACATCGAGGGCAACCTCGCCACCACCGCCGGAAGCTGCGCGGTGATGGGCACCGCCAGCACCATGGCCTCGCTCGCCGAGGCGCTGGGCATGACCCTGCCCGGCACCGCCGCCATTCCCGCGGTCCACGCCGACCGCCTGCGCGCCGGCGAGGCGAGCGGGCGGCAGGCAGTGGCGATGATCGGCACCGACCTGCGCCCGAGCCGGATCATCACCGCGAAGTCCATCGAGAACGCGTTGCGCGTGCTGCTGGCGATCGGCGGCTCGACCAATGCGCTGATCCATCTCACCGCCATCGCCGGCCGCATCGGCGTCACGGTGTCGCTCGATCGCCTCAATACGCTGTCCGACGAGACGCCGATCCTGGTCGATCTCAAACCGACCGGCCAGCACTACATGTCGGACCTGTTCGCCGCCGGCGGCATCGGCGCCGTGATGCGCGAGTTGAAGCCGCTGCTGCACCTCGACGTGATGACGGTGACCGGCGAGACCCTGGGCGAGCGCCTCGCCGCCGAGTCGCCCTGGGTCGACCGCAAGGTGGTCCGGCCGCTGAGAGACCCCTACCAGAAGTTCGGCGGCCTGGTCGCGCTGTTCGGCTCGCTGGCGCCCAACGGCGCCATCATCAAGCGCTCGGCCGCCGATCCGCGCCTGTTCGAGCGCGAGGGCCGCGCGGTGGTGTTCTCCTCCCTCGACGACCTCGCCGCGCGCATCGACGCGCCGGACCTCGACGTGACCCCCGACGATTTCCTGGTGCTGCAGAACGCCGGGCCCAAGAGCGGCTACGCCATGCCGGAGGCCGGCTATCTGCCGATTCCCGGCAAGCTCGCCCGCGCCGGCGTCAAGGACATGGTCCGCATTTCCGATGCCCGCATGAGCGGCACCGCCTACGGCACCATCGTCCTGCACGTGTCGCCGGAATCCGCGGTCGGCGGACCGCTCGCACTGGTGCGCAACGGCGACCGCATCGCGCTGTCGGTGGCACGCCGCTCCCTCGATCTCAAGGTCGACGATGCCGAACTCGCCAAGCGCCGCGCGAGCCATATCCCGGCCACCCACGAAGGCATGCGCGGCTATGCCCGGCTCTACATGCAGAGCGTCATGCAGGCCGAGGCGGGATGTGATTTTGATTTTCTGCGGAAGGTGTGAGGGTGACGAGCCGGACTGTGTTCGAAAAGGCACACGGCAGAGGTGAGATAGGGCTCATTCCGCCCATCTACCCCAATCCCATCGTTGAATTGCCCGCCATTCCCCAGTAGAACCCTGCCACCCCTGCGGTTGCACGGCAGCGGATCGGCTTTTTTGGAGATTTGTCATGGGTTTCAAGGTCGCCGTCGTCGGCGCCACCGGCAATGTGGGCCGCGAAATGTTGGGGATTCTGGCCGAGCGGTCGTTCCCAGCCGACGAAGTCGTTGCTCTCGCCTCGCGCAAGAGCCATGGCGTGGACGTGTCGTTCGGCGACCGGACGCTCAAATGCAAGGCGCTGGACTATTACGATTTCAAGGACGTCGACATCTGCCTGATGTCGGCGGGCTCGGCGGTGTCGAAGGAGTTCTCGCCGCGGATCGCCGCCATGGGCGCCGTGGTGATCGATAATTCGTCGTGCTGGCGCTACGATTCCGACGTTCCCCTGGTGGTCCCGGAGGTCAATGCCGATGCGCTTGCGGGCTTCCGCAAGCGCGGCATCATCGCCAATCCGAATTGCTCGACGGCGCAGCTCGTGATGGCTCTCAAGCCGCTACACGACCACGCTCGGATCAAGCGCGTCGTGGTCTCGACCTACCAGTCGGTGTCCGGCGCCGGCAAGGACGCCATGGACGAGCTGTTCAGCCAGACCAAGGCGGTGTTCACGGTCGGCGACATGGTTACCAAGAAGTTTCCCAAGCGCATCGCCTTCAACGTGATCCCGCAGATCGATGTGTTCATGGAGGACGGCTACACAAGGGAAGAATGGAAGATGGTGGTGGAGACCAAGAAGATCCTCGATCCCAAGATCAAGGTGGTCGCCACCTGCGTGCGGGTGCCGGTGTTCATCGGCCATTCCGAGTCGGTCAATATCGAGTTCGAGCAGCCGATCAGCGTCGACGAGGCGCGCCAGCTTCTCAGCCGCGCCCCCGGCTGCGTCGTGCTCGACAGGCGCGAGCCCGGCGGCTACGTCACGCCCTACGAATGCGCCGGCGAGGACGCGACCTATATCAGCCGCATCCGCGAGGACGCGACGGTCGAAAATGGCCTGGTGCTGTGGTGCGTCTCCGACAATCTGCGCAAGGGCGCTGCGCTCAACACCATCCAGATCGCGGAAACCCTGATCAAGCGCAAGCTGATCGAGGCGAAGCGCAAGGCGGCTTAGGCGGCGGTTTCCGATTGCGCCGACCCTATCGGTGTCATTGCCCGGCTTGACCGGGCAATCCAGTACTCACGGTCGGCGTTTACTGGATCGCCCGGTCGAGCCGGGCGATGACAGAAGATGGCTCAACAAAAGGCTCTGCGTCGGCTGGCTTCTGTTCCGGTCTGTTCACGGGGAACGAATCGGGTGAGGCGTTAGACGCTCGGTCGATTCGTTAGGCGCGGATTAAACCGACGCCCGACGCGATGTGCCGTTTTGGGTCAACGAGCTTCTTGCTCATGTCATCCCGACCTTCTCCCCGCACGCGGGGAGAGAAGAGCGCATTCACCGCACCGCGTCGGCGAGCTGGTACACGCCGCACTCGAAGGTGTCGTACACGGCCAGCGCCTTGCGGTCGGCGAACGGCAGGAACTGCGTGAAGAGATCACGCCGGCGACGCCGCTGGTGCGGTCGATCCAGAAATAGGTGTTGTAGATCCCGCCCCAACTCAGGCTGCCGGCCGACCGCTTGCCGGCGACCTGGTCCACGGTGATCAGGAATCCCAGCCCCCATTTGTCGCGGCCGTCGGCGATGAAGCTGAAGTCGTCGCTGCGTTGCGGCAGCGCGGTCTTGAGGGCGGGAACGCCAATCGCACCGATCTGGTTGCGGGCCATCGCCTCGATCGTGTCGGCCTTCAGGATGCGGACGCCGTCGAGTTCGCCGTCGTTGAGGATCATCCGCACGAAACGGATGTAGTCGCTCGCGGTCGACGAGAGGCCGCCGCCGCCGATCGGGTTCACGGTCGCCGGCGGCTGCGTCGCGTCCTTCACGATGGTGCCGTCGGCGTCGCGGTGATGCACGGCGACGAGGCGGGCCTGCTTGTCCGCCGGCACGTTGTAGAACGTGTCGGACATTCCCAGCGGCTCCAGGACACGCAGGCGGAAATATTCGTCGAGCGGCCGGCCGGAGACGGCTTCGACCAGCTTGCCCAGCCAATCGGTGCTGGTCCCGTAGTGCCACCGCTCGCCGGGCTCGAACAGCAGCGGGCCGACCGGATAGTCCTCGCCGGCGCGCGGCTTGAAGTCGCGAACGGTCGCGCTGGTGAAGGGGTAGCCGAGCCCGGAGGTGTGCGTCATGAGGTGACGCACCGTGGCGATCCGCGTCGCCGGCCGCAGCCGGTAGGCGCCGGTGGCGCCGTCGAAGGACTCGAACACCTGCAGGCGGGCGAAGGCCGGCAGATATTTCTCCACGGGATCGTCGAGGCCGAACCGGCCCTGCTCGAGGAGTTGCATCGCCGCGGTCGTGGTGATCGCCTTGGTCATCGAGGCGATCCGGAACAGGGCATCGGCAGTGAGCGCGCGGCCGGTCGCGACGTCGGCGACGCCGAACGCGCCCTGATACAGGGTGCGCCGGCGGTTGGTCGCCATGGCGACGACGCCCGGAATGGCCTTGTCCTCGACCGCCTTGCGTAGCGCGCCGTCGATCTGTCCGGACGGTTGTTGCGCGCCGGCGGCGAACGGCCAGGCTAAGCCACCAGCCGCCGCACCACCGATTGCCGCACCGCCGATAAGGGTCATGAATTCGCGTCGCTTCATCGATCAAACTCCGGTTCGGATCGCGCCACGCGCGGGCGCCGCCCGGTCGATGCGGGAAACGATAGCATATCTTGCCATGCGTTCGTGAAGGGCCGCGGCGCCATTTGGTGCGCGGCTTGCATCGCCTGTATCATCGGACCGCGAGAGCCACAGGAGCATCCCGACATGACCACCCGTCCGCGCCGCAGCGTGCTTTACATGCCCGGCTCCAATGCGCGTGCGCTGGAAAAGGCGAAAACGCTGCCCTGCGATGCAGTGATCCTCGACCTCGAAGATTCCGTCGCGCCCGACGCCAAGGCGGCGGCCCGGCAGCAGGTGGCCGATGCGGTCGCGGCGCGCGGCTTCGGCGCGCGTGAGGTCGTGGTCCGGATCAATGCGCTGGACACCGAATGGTGGCGCGATGATCTCACCGCCGCGGCCAAGGCCGGCCCGGACGGCATCCTGATCCCGAAGGTGTCGAAGCCCGACGACATCCGGGACGTCGCGGCCCACCTCGTCGGGATCGCCGCCGATGCCAAGATCCGGCTTTGGGCGATGGTGGAGACACCGCTCGGAATCATCAACGCCGCGGCGATCGCCGCGACCGCGGCCGCGACGGGAAGCAGGCTCGCCGCCTTCGTCATGGGCACCAACGACATCGCCAAGGAGACCCGGGCCCGGCTGCTCTCCGGCCGCGCGCCGATGCTGTCGTGGCTCTCCCATTGCCTGCTCGCCGCCCGCGCCTACGACCTCGCCATCCTCGACGGCGTCTACAACGAACTGTCGGACATCGAGGGATTCCGCCGCGAATGTGCCCAGGGCCGCGACCTCGGCTTCGACGGCAAGACGCTGATCCATCCGAACCAGATCGGCCCCTGCAATTCGGCCTTTTCGCCCACCCCCTTCGAGATCGACCAGGCCTACAAGTTCATCGCGGCGTTCGACCGGCCGGAAAACCGCAACAAGGGCGTCGTGCAGGTCGAAGGGCTCATGGTCGAGCGCCTGCACGCGGAGATAGCGCGGCGCACGGTCGCGATCGCGGAGGCGATCGCGGCGCGAGACGCGTGAGGCCCGGCCCTCAGGCCCAGGGGCGCGCCGCCTTGGCCTTTTCCTCGAAGCTCGCGATCTTTTCCTGCTTCACCAGGGTCAGGCCGATGTCGTCGAGGCCGTTGAGCATGAGGTGCTTGCGGTGGGGATCGATGTCGAACGCAATCACGCCGCCGTCGGGCCCGCGGATTTCCTGCTTCTCGAGATCGATGGTCAGCCGCGCATTGGCGCCGCGCTCGGCGTCGTCGAACAGCTTATCCAGGTCCTCCGGGCTCACCTTGATCGGCAGCACGCCGTTCTTGAAACAGTTGTTGTAGAAGATGTCGCCGAACGAGGTCGAAATCACGCAGGTGATGCCGAAGTCCTGAAGCGCCCAGGGGGCATGCTCGCGCGACGAGCCGCAGCCGAAATTATCGCCGGCGACCAGGATCTTGGCATTGCGATAGGCGGGCTTGTTGAGGACGAAATCGGGGTTCTCGCTGCCGTCGTCGCGATAGCGCTTCTCGGAGAACAGCCCGACGCCCAGGCCGGTGCGCTTGATCGTCTTCAAATACTGCTTCGGGATGATCGCGTCGGTATCGACATTGATCATCTTCAGCGGCGCCGCGACGCCTTCGACAATTGTGAACTTTTCCATCGTTGCTCTCCGATGTCCCGGCGCGAGGTCATGAACGCTCGCCGCCGTCCGGTCAATACCGCGTCAGGCCGCGGCCAGCCGCTCCATCTCGGCAATCACGGCGGCGCCCATCTCGGCGGTGCCGACCACCGTGGCGCCTTCCGACTTGATGTCGCCGGTGCGCGGCCCCTTGGCGAGGGTGGCGGCGATCGCCTGGTCGATCAGGTCGGCCTCCTTGCCCATGGCGAAGGAATAGCGAAGCGCCATCGCGAACGACGCCAGCATCGCGATCGGGTTCGCTTGGCCCTTGCCGGCGATGTCCGGCGCCGAGCCGTGCACCGGCTCGTAGAGCGCCCTGCGCTTCCTCGTCTTGACGTCGGTCTCGCCCAGCGAGGCGGACGGCAGCATGCCGAGCGAACCGGTGAGCATCGCCGCCACATCCGACAAAACGTCGCCGAACAGATTGTCGGTGACGATGACGTCGAATTGCTTGGGCCAGCGCACCAGCTGCATCGCGCCGGCATCGGCCAGCTGGTGCTCGAGCTGCACGTCCTTGAACTCACGGGCATGCACCTGGTTGACCACCTCGTGCCACAGCACGCCGGTCTTCATCACATTGCGCTTTTCCATCGAGGTGAGCTTGTTGCGCCGCTTGCGCGCCAGCTCGAAGCCGACGCGGGCGATGCGCTCGATCTCGTAGGTGTCGTAGACCTGGGTATCGACCGCGCGCTTCTGGCCGTTGCCGAGGTCGGTGATGGTCTTCGGCTCGCCGAAATAGACCCCGCCGGTCAGTTCGCGCACGATGACGATGTCGAGGCCGTCGACCACCTCGCGCTTGAGGCTCGAGGCATCCGCGAGCGCGGGATAGCAGATCGCCGGCCGCAGATTGGCGAACAGGCCGAGATCCTTGCGCAGGCGCAACAGCCCCGCCTCGGGCCGGGCGTCATAGGGCACCGCATCCCATTTGGGGCCGCCGACCGCGCCGAAGATTACCGCATCGGCGGCCTGCGCCAGCGCCATGGTGGCGGCGGTGACGGCGACCTTATGGGCGTCGTAGCAGGCGCCGCCCACCAGCGCTTCCTCGGTCGAAAACGACCCGAGCCCGCGCGCGTTCATCCAGGCGATGAGTTTCTTGACCTCAGCCATGACCTCGGGGCCGATGCCGTCGCCGGGAAGCAGGAGAAGCTTGTAGGTCGCCATGAGGGAGCCTCGTCGTGCAGGACTCCCTCCTTCTTCAGGCGCGGGAAGAAGAGCCGGAGCCGCGGATTGGAGGCATTGCACTAGATGGAGGTCGTCCACTTGGCAAGCGGATGGACCGCACCCACTACGCCTTGCCGCCGTCTCATTCGATCACCTCGTCGGCGAGGGCGAGCAATTCGGCGGCACCTCGATGCCGAGTACCCTCGCCGTCTGCATATTGATGACGAACTCGAACTTGGTCGACTGCACCACCGGCAGGTCGGCCGGCTTGGCGCCCTTGAGGATGCTGCCAGTATACACGCCGACTTGACGATTTGCGTCCACGATGTCGGCTCCGTAGCTCATCAGCCCGCCGGCCGCGACAATGTCCCGACTTGGATAAGCGGCGGGAATTTTGTCGCGTGCCGCCAAAGCGGCAAATTGCACGCCGCGACTGGCGAAGAATAGGTCAGGACCGACGAAGAGGGCATCTGGACGCTCGCGCGCGAGGCTGGCAAAGGCTGCATCGATCTCGCTGATCGTCGTGGCGTTGAGGACATGGATTTGCAGCCCGATCGCACGGGCGGCTTCCCGCACGTCCCGCAACGTGGTCTCGGCGGCTGCAGGATTGGTCGGATTGACCAGCGCGGCAACGCGAACGGCCTTTGGCACCAGCAACTGCAGAAGCCCCAGTCGCTTTGCGACCGCCTCCTGGGTGAAAAAATTGATACCGGTCGCATTGCCGCCCGGCCGCGCGAGGCTGGCGACAAGTCCAAGCTTGACCGGGTCCTGACCGACGCCGAAGACGATCGGGATCGTCGCGGTCGCAGCTTTGGCCCCAAGCGCGACGACGTTGTCGTCCGCGACGATCACGGCCACACGACGGCGGACCAGGTCAGCCATCAGCGCCGGCAGGCGAGCGTATTGGCCCTCCAGCCAGTGGTACTCGACCGTCACGTTCTGGCCCTCGACGTAGCCAGCTTCGCTGAGGCCCTTGCGGAACGCGCGTGCACGGTCCGCGAACACATCGGCCCCGTTGTTGACGAACCCGACCACCGGCAGCGCCATCTGCTGCGCGCCGGCGACGAGCGGCCAAATGGGCGACGAAGCCGCCGCGCCGAGCCCCGCGATGAATTCCCGTCGTCTCATCGATGACCTCATTCGGGCCGCCGGGCAGTATTGGTGGCGCTTCACCGGGTGGCGGGTGGTCATAGTTTGGTACGCAGGGAAACGATACCACCGAACCATCGGAAGCTGCGCAATTATGCGAGGGCGTCAGACGACGCACATGTTCTATGGTGCGGTGTTTTCGACGGTCTGCACCTTGGCAGGACAGCGCCGGTCGATCCGGCACAGCAGGTCGCGCAGCTCCGTCTGCTGCACGAAGTCGCGCTTCATCTGCGGAGCGAAACGGGACTGGCTGAGCTCGGCGACCGTAAAGGCGCAGACCATGGCGATGAACACGACGGTGTATGCAGCGATGCGAACGATCCGCTTTGGCGTGGAGTTGGTGTCGGCGGAAGCGGTGGTCTGGATGTGAGCGAGCGTGGTCATGATGGTTGCCCCTGGTCCGGGGTGAGTGGTTGCACTCACCGGTGATCGAATGTCCGGATCATGTCCGCACCGCCTTCGACCGTAAATCAGCCGGGAGTATTCATACCGGGACCGTCCCGGAGTGCGGGCGACCACAAAATATTAATGTTATTCAGCTACTTACGACAGATTTCAGGCGGCGTTCGCAGGCAATCCTTCGGTCCCAGGACTGAAGTCTGGCCGCGACCGTCCCGGCCCTTCCCGACGCACGCCGGAACGGCTTCGAACCCGTCAGCTGCCGCTGAACCAGTTGTAGCCGCGATCTTCCCAATAGCCGCCGAGATTCTTGTCGGTAACGTAAATCGCCATGACGTGCTTGGGGTTCTTGAAGCCGAGCTTGGTCGGCATGCGGACCTTCATCGGGAACCCGTATTTGCGCGGCAAAATATCTTCGCCGAACTTGAATGTCATCTGGGTCTGCGGATGCAGCGCGGTGGGCATGTCGATGGTGGTCGCATAGCCCTCGGCGCACTGGAACCAGACATATTTCGCGCTGGTGTCGGCGCCGACGCGCTTGAGGAAATCGCGCAGCGGCGTTCCCGTCCACGAGCCGATCGCGCTCCAGCCTTCGATGCAGATGTGCCGCGTGATCTGCTTTTCCTGCGGCAGCGCATGGAGTTCGTCGAGGCTCCAGGACTTCTTGTTCTCGACCATGCCGCCGACCTCGAGCATGTAGGTCTCGCCGTCGACTTCCGGCGCGTCATCCTCGGGATAATAGGCGTTGAACGGAAACGGCCGGGTGACCGCGCTCTCGGGATAGGTCGGGGCGAGCTTGTGCGGATTGAAGATGAGCGCCTGGACGCGGTCGTTGAACCGCGACATCGTCATCAGTGCGTTCTCCGCGGACAGGCTGTCGACGATATCGCATCCGGTGAGCATGGTGACCGCGCCGAGCCCCGCGGCGCCGCGCAAAAACACGCGCCGCGACGGATCCGGCAGCAGCTTCGCCGCATCCTTGATCAGCAGGCGGGCATCGACGCCGGGAACGGCTCTGCGGATCTTCGACATTGTTCTCCTCGACCTCGAATGCGGCGTCACCGGCCGCGGATCATCGCGCGCAGGCTTTTCGGCACCAGGATGGCGAGCGCGATGTGCACCACGATAAAACCGACGATCGCCGCCATCGCGAAGAAATGGACGTAACGGGCGAAGTCATAGCCGCCGAACACCGCGGTGAGCTCCTGGACCTGCACCGGCTTCCAGATCGAAATCCCCGACAGCACCATGAGAACGCCGGCACCGATCACCCCGAGATAGAGCAGGCGCTGCACCGCATTGTAGACCGAGAGATCGTCGTGGGAGAGCTTGCCGGCGAGCGCGGCGCCGAGATCGCGGACGACATCGGCCGGCCGCACCGGCAGCAGCTTGCGGCGGAAGCGCCCACCGACCATGCCCAGCGTGAGGTAGGCGAGCCCGTTGACGACGAGAAGCCACATCGCCGCGAAGTGCCACAGCAGCGCTCCCGAGAGGCCGTCGAGACCGTCGCCGATGGTGATCGCAGGCGGGAATTCGAAAGGGAACAGCGGCGACGCATTGTAGATGCGCCAGCCCGATGTGATCATGACGAACATGGCGACGACGTTGACCCAATGGGTGACGCGCACCCAGGCCGGATGGATCATCGCGCCGGCCGGCGACTGCGTGATCGCGAAATCTGCGGAACCTATCGTCATGGCCCAAAGCTATATCAATTCGGGCAACGGTCGTCCTCACAATCATGTCAGACCGCCCGAATAGGAATCCGGCCGGGCCGGGCCTCTTGCTTCCCTCTCCCGCTTGCGGGGGAGGGTTGGGGAGGGGGCTCTCGAGGCGAGCTGAGCCCGTGGAATAGCCCCCTCCCTGACCCTCCCCCGCAAGCGCAGGGCTATTGCAGATGAGCAAAGAGTTCGAAGAAGAATTCCTTGCTCCATGATGCGAGCTTCATTTTGCGGGCGGGGGATCGATTGTCGGGATGAGCGCGCAAGATGTCGAGGGCCATGCGGCGCAGAGCGGCAAGATTTTGCGGGCCGTAATTCTTGCGGGTTCGCGCATCGTCCTCGTTGAAGACGACGTCGAGGGGCCAGTGACACTGATTTTCGACGCTCCAATGCGTACGCGTTACTTCGAGCATGCGTTGGGGCGTCAGCCGTTTGGAGAGCGCCACGTAGAGCACCGTGTTGGTCGGCTTGCCATTGGCCTGCCGGCGCTCGGTTTCGATACGGCCGATGGCGGCGAGCCCAGGCAAGGCCGGCGCGGCGGCGGGTCGGGCAATGACGCTGGCGCGGCGCCGTTCGTGTCGGTCGTGACCGCTGTCGCCGTGCTCGTAGAAGGCAAGCGTGCCTTTGGCGTCGGCCGCCGCGAAGGCGGCCTGCGCGCAGGTGAACAACGGCGCGTTGTTGGCTTTGAGCTTCAGGGCGTAGTGCGCACCGGTTGCGCGCACCCCTGCGGCCATGCGCGGGTGGCAATGCAAGGCATCGGCGGTGACGATGCAGCCTTTCAAAACCAGGCTTTTCAGCGCCGCCAGGGTGGCCGCAACCTCATTGCCGCCGGGCGCGTGCCGGGTCGCCAGCGACAGCCGCGTCTCGGCATCCCACACGCTCACCATGAGCGGGGGCATGAAGCCGCGTCCGCGTTCATAGCCGCGCCGCAAAGACTTGCCATCGACCGCGACCACGCCTTTGGGCGGCCCGAGCCCGAGCCCCTCGCGCAGCGCCGCGGCGAAACGGGTGAAAACCCGTGCCATCTCGTCGGGATCGAGCAGACGGAACACCCGGCTGAAGCTGTCGTGGCTCGGCGCCCCGTGGTCAAGATCGACGATCTCGGCAAGTGTCGCCGCGTTGGCGGCAGCAAAATCGGCGATATCGACGCAAGACTTCGCCCCACACAAAGTCGCCGCCAACGCAATGAACAGCATTGCCGCAAGATCATGTCGCGCATTGAAGTCACGTGGATCACGGACCTCACGGAAAATCCAGATAAGCGGTTCCATCCCAGCTCTCCCGAATCAGGAAAGCCTTCCTCAGAATTAACTTTTACTTCCGATGCAATAGAGTTCTACTCACCTGCGATTCCCCTGCCCGCAAGCGGGAGAGGGGACACCGAATTGATTGTTGGCGGGCGAGTCCTTAGCCTAACGTCGAGGTCCATTGCCCCGCGAACGTGGTAGGTTCTTCCGGCGTCATGGCGGGCCTGTCCCGTGCATCCCGCCGGGACAAGCCCGGCCGTGACGCCCGATGTCACCCGGAACGAAACGGCTCGGAGCCCCAGGGGGCGGGACGATTGCATGGCGAAGAATTTTCCCGGAAATTATTTCGAGGATTTCCGTCTCGGCCAGACCATCAGGCACGCCACGCCGCGCACGGTCACCGTGGGCGACGCGTCGCTCTACACCGCGCTCTACGGCACGCGCTTCGCCGTGCAGTCGTCGGACGCGTTCGCCCGGGCGATCGGCTACCCGCACGCGCCGGTCGACGACCTCCTGGTGTTCCACATCGTGTTCGGCAAGACCGTGCCGGACATTTCGCTCAACGCGGTCGCCAATCTCGGCTATGCGAATTGCCGCTTCCTCGCGCCGGTGTTTCCCGGCGACACGCTGTCGGCCGTGTCCGAGGTGATCGGCCTCAAGGAAAACTCCAGCCGCAAGACCGGCATCGTTTACGTGCGCTCGACCGGCTTCAACGACAGCGGCGCGCCGGTGCTGGACTATGTGCGCTGGGTGATGGTGAACAAGCGCGACGCGGGCGCGCCGGCGCCGGGGGAACATGTGCCGGAGCTGCCGAAGACGGTCGCCGCCGACGACATCGGGAAGGCATGCCCGCCGCTGCACCTCGGCGCCTATGACGATGCGCTGGCCGGGAGCACCCAAAGGTTCGGCGATTACGCGCCGGGCGAGCAGATCGATCATGTCGACGGCATGACGGTGGAAGAAGCCGAGCATCAGCTCGCGACCCGGCTCTATCAGAACACGGCGAAGGTCCATTTCAACCAGTTCACCGAAGGCCAGGGCCGCTTTGGCCGCCGGCTGATCTACGGCGGCCACGTGATTTCGCTTGCCCGCGCGCTGTCCTTCAACGGCCTCGCCAACGCCTTCCATGTCGGCGCCATCAATGGCGGGCGCCATGTCGCGCCGCTGTTCGCCGGCGATACGGTGTTTGCCTGGTCGCAGGTGATCGAGCGGCTCGACCTGCCCGGCCGCAACGACGTCGGTGCGCTGCGGCTGCGCCTGGTCGCCACCAAGAACCGGCCCTGCGCGGACTTCCCCTACCGATCGGGCCAGGACTACGACCCGGCCGTGATCCTCGACCTCGACCATTGGGTGGTGATGCCGCGCTGACCGGGCGCGGAGCAAGTGGCGGTATCACGACAATATCGCGGGACAGGCGCCTATGTTGGTGACCAAAACAAATAATATATGCCGCACTTTAGGCATTCCGCGCCGCTTTATGCGCCATGCCAATGTTGGCATTGCACTTGCCTGCTGCATCTGCTTGAACAAGATCGCCTGCTCCAACCAAGACACTGTGAATTCGGGTTGAAAATCATGGCCGAAGCCAAGGGCCGCGCCGCGCGGCCGCTGTCGCCGCACCTGCAGATTTACCGCCCGACGCTGACGATGATGATGTCCATCGTCCATCGGATCACGGGCGCGGCGCTCTATTTCGGGACCCTGCTGCTGGCCTGGTGGCTGCTCGCCGCGGCGTCCGGCCCGAACGCCTATGCCACCTTCCAGGCGGTGGCGTCGAGCTTCATCGGCCGCATCGTCCTCCTGGGCTACACCTGGGCGCTGGTCCACCACATGCTCGGCGGCATCCGCCATCTGATCTGGGACACCGGACACGGCTTCGGGCCGGCCGAGCGCGAATGGCTGGCCCGGGCCAACCTGGTGGGCTCCATCGTGCTGACGATCCTGTTGTGGCTGGTCGGCGGATTCCTGATTGGGGGGCTTGCGGTGAGGCGGTCCGCGGCGAGGAGATCGGCACCATGAAATCGCGGG
This sequence comes from uncultured Alphaproteobacteria bacterium, assembly GCA_963800215.1. GTDB lineage: Bacteria > Pseudomonadota > Alphaproteobacteria > Rhizobiales > Xanthobacteraceae > JAJPKK01. The sequence goes on from CAWCZY010000001.1 coordinate 236,588, forward strand.
ACATGCGTACCCCGGATATGCGCACTCCCTTGGGCCGCGTCCTGGGCTACGGCTCGGCGAAGTCGGGGACCGGCCATTTCATCCAGCAGCGCTTGACCGCCCTCGCCAACATTCCGCTGACCATCGCGGCGGTGCTGATCGTCATTTCCCTGATCGGGCACAATCATGCGGCGGTGGTGCAGATCCTGGGGTCGTCGCCGGTCGCGATCATCATGCTCCTTTTCATCATCTCGACCACATACCACATGAAAATCGGGATGCAGGTGATCATCGAGGATTACGTCCACGACGAGGCGGTCAAATACGCGCTGCTGATCGCCAGCACCTTCTTCGCCGTGGCGGTCGGTTTCTCGTCGATCTACGCGATTCTCAAGCTGTCGTTTGGAGTTTGAGTCGATGTCCACCAACGGATCAGCAAAGGGCGCTGCCCCCGCGGTCAATGGGCGGGCCTATCCGATCGAAGATCACAGCTACGACGTCGTCGTGGTCGGGGCCGGCGGCTCGGGGCTGCGCGCGGTGGTCGGCTGCAGCGAGGCGGGGCTGCGCACCGCCTGCATCAGCAAGGTGTTTCCGACCCGCTCGCACACCGTCGCGGCCCAGGGCGGCATTGCCGCGGCGCTCGGCAACATGGGCGAGGACGACTGGCGCTGGCACATGTACGACACCGTCAAAGGATCGGACTGGCTCGGCGATCAGGACGCCATCGAATACATGTGCCGCAACGCGCCGGCCGCGGTGTACGAACTCGAGCATTGGGGAATTCCGTTTTCGCGCACCGAAGAGGGCAAGATCTACCAGCGCCCGTTCGGCGGCATGACCACCTTTTACGGCAAGGGCATCGCGCAACGCACCTGCGCCGCGGCCGACCGCACCGGCCACGCCATGCTGCACACGCTTTACGGCGCCGCGCTCAAGCATGCGGCGGATTTCTTCATCGAGTATTTCGTCCTCGACCTCATCATGGATGAAGGCCGCTGCCGCGGCGTGGTCGCGCTCAAGCTCGACGACGGCACCATCCACCGTTTCCGCTCCCATATGACCATTCTCGCGACCGGCGGTTACGGGCGCGCCTATTTCTCGTGCACTTCGGCCCACACCTGCACCGGCGACGGCAATGCCATGGTGCTGCGCGCCGGCCTGCCCCTCCAGGACATGGAATTCGTCCAGTTCCACCCCACCGGCATCTACGGCGCGGGCTGCCTGATCACCGAAGGCTCGCGCGGGGAAGGCGGCTATCTCACCAATTCCGAGGGCGAGCGCTTCATGGAGCGCTACGCGCCGTCGGCCAAGGACCTCGCATCGCGCGACGTGGTCTCGCGCGCCATGACCATCGAAATCCGCGAGGGCCGCGGCGTCGGCAAGCAAAAGGACCATCTCTATTCTGCACCTCGACCACCTCGATCCCGCGGTGCTGCACGAGCGGCTGCCCGGCATTTCCGAGAGCGCGCGGATTTTCGCCGGCGTCGACGTGACCCGCGAGCCGATCCCGGTGCTGCCCACCGTGCACTACAACATGGGGGGCATCGCGACGAACTATCACGGCGAGGTCCTCACCAAGAAGGCGGGCGATCCCGATGCGGTGGTGCCGGGACTGATGGCGCTCGGCGAAGCCGGCTGCGTATCGGTGCACGGCGCCAACCGGCTCGGTTCCAATTCCCTGATCGATCTCGTGGTGTTCGGCCGGTCCGCCGCGCTGCGTTGCGCCGAACTGATCGAGAACAACGAAAAGCACGCCGAGCTGCCCAAGGACTCCGCCGAGCTGCCGCTGTCGCGGCTGGACAAGTTCCGCTATGCCGACGGCACCACCCCGACCGCCGACCTGCGCCTGCACATGCAGAAGGTGATGCAGTCCAACTGTGCGGTGTTCCGCACCGGCGAGGTGCTGCAGGAGGGCTCCAAGCTCATCCACGACGTGCTGGGAAGCGTCGGCAACGCCAAGGTGTTCGACCGCTCGCTGATCTGGAACAGCGACCTCGTCGAGACCCTCGAATTCGACAACCTGATCGCGCAAGCCGTCGTGACCATGGATTCGGCGGTCAACCGCACCGAGAGCCGCGGCGCCCATGCCCGCGAGGACTATCCCAGCCGCGACGACGTGAACTGGATGAAGCACACGCTGGCCTGGCTCGATTTCACCGCCCGCAAGGTGACCATCGATTACCGCCCGGTGCACACCTACACCATGACCAACGAGGTGCAGTACATCGAGCCGAAGGCGCGGGTTTATTGAGCTGCTGGTGTCGACGCCGCAACGCGCGAGGCGTTCAAACAGATCGAGAAAACAATGGTCGAATTCACGCTCCCGAAGAACTCCAAGGTCACCGAAGGCAAGGCGTGGCCGGCGCCGGCGGGGGCGCGCAATTTGCGCGAATACCGCATCTATCGCTGGAATCCCGACGACGGGCACAATCCGCGCCTCGACACCTATCAGGTCGACGTCGGCGATTGCGGCCCGATGGTCCTCGATGCGCTGATCTGGATCAAGAACAAGGTCGATCCGACCCTGACGTTCCGCCGTTCCTGCCGCGAGGGCGTGTGCGGTTCCTGCGCGATGAACATCGACGGCACCAACACCCTCGCCTGCACCCATGACATGAAGGACACCACGGGCGCGGTGCGGATCTATCCGCTGCCGCATCTGCCGGTGGTGAAGGATCTGGTGCCCGACCTCACCAATTTCTACGCCCAGCAGGCGTCGATCCAGCCCTGGCTGCAGACCGTCTCGGCCACGCCGGAGAAGGAGTGGAAGCAGAGCCACGACGAACGGGAAAAGCTCGACGGGCTGTACGAGTGCATTCTGTGCGCGTGCTGCTCGACCTCGTGCCCGAGTTATTGGTGGAACAGCGATCGCTATCTCGGCCCGGCGGCGCTGCTCCAGGCCTATCGCTGGATCAGCGATAGCCGCGACGAGGCCAAGGGCGCGCGGCTCGACGATCTCGAGGACCCGTTCCGACTGTACCGCTGCCACACCATCATGAACTGCGCCAAGGCCTGCCCCAAAGGGCTCAATCCGGCCAAGGCCATCGCCGACATCAAGAAATTGATGGTCGAGCGGCGCGCCTGAGCGCTACCCGTTTTCGCGTCGCAAATCGATTCGAGCAGGCAGCCGTGCGGCTGGCAGCTGCCGTAGTTTTGTCGTGTTGTTGGCATTGCTGCTGGCCTCTGCGCCGATTTCGTTGCGCAAATGCGCCGAATCGAGAAACGGGCGCAGACCGATCCATCCGGGGGACGAACCGTATGACACGCAAGTCTTTACTCATTTCCGCAGCGATGCTGGCCGTCGCCGCGACATGCTACGGCGCCCGCTCGGCGGTCGCCTTGGACGACGGATTGCGGATGGCCCAGGCCGCCGAACCGCAAAAGCCGCCCGGCACGCCGCCGGGCCAACGCCCCGGCCAGCGCCCGCCGGCGGCGAACGCAGTTCCGCCCCGCCCGGGGGCAGCGGCTCCGCCTGCCGCGGCCGCGCCGCCGGCGCAACGTACGCCTCCCGCCGCGGCGGCTCCGCCCGCGCAACGCACACCTCCCGCCGCCGCCGCCGCGCCGCCGGCTAAACCGACGCCGCCGGCCGCTGCTGCGACGCCCGCGCGCCCGGCTCCGGGCGTCGCCGAGCCGCACACGCCGCTACGGCCGGGAGCAACACCGGCGGTAGCGCCGACGGCCCAGACCCCGCCCAACCCGCAGGCACCACGGCCCGGCACTCCGCAAACGCCCCCGCCGGCCGCCGCCCAGACCGCGCCCAACCAGCAGCCCGGGCGTCCGGGCGCGCCGGCCGCAGCGGCTCCCGCACCGGCAGGCGTGCGTCCGGCCCCGCAACAGGCGGCGACCCCGCCCGCGTCGGGTGGCGCACCGGGTCAGCGCCCGCCTGCGGCTGCCGTCGCGGTCGCGCGGCCACCGGCCCCGGTCGATCCGAAGGCGATGCCCCAGCATCTCGACCAGCTGCGCAGCCAGCGCCAGGAAGTGCAGGAGGGCAACCGCACCATCATCCGCGAGTCAGACCGCACCATCATTCGCGAAGGCGGCCACGACATCATCCGTCACGACGAAGCGGCCCGCTTCGGATTCAACGCCCGCGAGGTCAATGTCGAGCACCGCGGCAATGACACCATCACCGTCGCGCTGCGGCCCGACGGCTCGCGCATCGTCACCGAAGTCGATGCCAACGGGAGGCTGCTGCGCCGCATCAGACGCGATGCGAGCGGCCGTGAAGTGATCATCATCGACAACACGTTCGTGGTGGGTGGCCCCGGCGTCGTGGTGGGCGGGCCCGCCCTTGCCCTGGGCGGTGCGGCCATTGCAGTGGGCGGCATCGGGGTCGGGCTGGTGCTGGCGCCGCCGGTGATCAGAATTGCCCCCGAGCTCTACATCCGCGAGACCGTCCGGGCGACCCCGGATGATATCTACCTGACGCTCGCCGCGCCGCCGGTCGAACGCATCGATCGGCGCTACACGCTCGATGAGATCCGCTACAGCGAGCCGCTGCGCGCACGGATGCCGCGGGTCGATATCGACACCGTGAACTTCGAAACCGGCTCCTGGGAGATCACGCCGGACCAGATCGACCGGCTCGCCGGCGTCGCCCAAGGCATCCATAAGGCGGTGCAGCGCAACCCGGCCGAGGTGTTCCTGATCGAAGGCCACACCGACGCGGTGGGCAATGACGTCGACAATCTGTCGCTGTCCGACCACCGCGCCGAATCGGTCGCGGTGGTGCTCACCAACCAGTTCGGGATCCCGCCGGAAAACCTCACCAGCCAGGGCTACGGCAAGCAGTTCCTCAAGATCCCGACGCCCGCGCCGGAGCGCGCCAACCGCCGCGTCGCGGTGCGCCGCATCACGCCGCTGTTGACCGCGCAGAACTGAGGACAGTCACGTCATTCCGGGCGCGCGCTTGCGCGCGCACCCGGAATCCAGTCTGCGGGGTAGGCGGCAAGGCCGTCTGGATTCCGGGTTTGCCGCTTGCGCGGCGCCCCGGAATGACAAAGCAAAAGTCTACAACTTCAGCTTCTTCTTGCGCTGGCCGAGGGTGCGCAGCCGCAACGCGTTGAGCCTTATGAAACCGGCGGCGTCGCGGTGGTCGTAGGCGACCGCGCCTTCCTCGAAGGTGACGAGGTCCTGGTCGTAGAGCGAATAGGGGCTTTCGCGGCCGACCACGCCGACGCTGCCCTTGTAGAGCTTCAGCCGCACTTCGCCGGTGACGAATTCCTGGCTGCGGTCGATCGCGGCCTGCAGCATCTCGCGTTCAGGGGCGAACCAGAAGCCGTAATAGACGAGCTCGGCATATTTCGGCATCAGCTCGTCCTTGAGATGCATGGCGCCGCGGTCGAGCGTGATGGACTCGATGCCGCGGTGGGCGGCGAGCAGGATGGTGCCACCGGGCGTCTCGTACATGCCGCGGGACTTCATGCCGACGAACCGGTTCTCGACGAGATCGAGGCGGCCGATGCCGTTGGCGCGGCCGAGTTCGTTCAGGCGCGTGAGCAGCGCCGCCGGAGACAGCGTCCTGCCGTCGACGGAGACCGCGTCGCCGCGCTCGAAGCCGATGCTGACATAGGTCGGCCGGTCCGGCGCATCTTCCGGATCGATGGTGCGCGAATAGACATAGTCCGGCACCTCCTGCGCGGGGTCTTCCAGCACCTTGCCTTCCGAGGAGGCATGCAGGAGGTTGGCATCGACCGAGAACGGCGCTTCGCCGCGCTTGTCCTTGGCGATCGGGATCTGATGCTGCTCGGCGAATTCGATCAACCTGGTGCGGGAAGTGAGGTCCCATTCGCGCCACGGCGCGATCACCTTCACGTCGGGCTTGAGCGCGTAATAGGCGAGCTCGAAACGCACCTGGTCGTTGCCCTTGCCGGTGGCGCCATGGGCGACCGCGTCGGCGCCGACCTTCTCGGCGATCTCTATCTGCTTCTTGGCGATCAGCGGACGCGCGATCGAGGTTCCGAGCAGGTACTGGCCCTCGTAAAGCGCATTGGCGCGGAACATCGGGAACACATAGTCGCGCACGAACTCCTCGCGCAGGTCCTCGATGAAGATGTTCTCGTGCTTGATGCCGAGGAGGAGCGCCTTGTCGCGCGCGGGCGCGAGCTCCTCGCCCTGGCCGAGATCGGCAGTGAAGGTGACGACCTCGCAGCCATAGGTGATCTGCAGCCATTTCAGGATGATCGATGTGTCGAGGCCGCCCGAATAGGCGAGCACCACTTTCTTGACATCGCCCTTGGCCACAACCGATCTCCCGCCGCTCGCGCATTCGAAATCGGCGCGGACTATAGGGCGAATGCCCGGCCGTGCAAATTAATGCGACGGGCCGATCGCCCTCTCTGTCGGCCGGCGGCCCGACCGGATATCCTGGATGCGGCCTGGATCCAAGCGGCGCCCTGCGGGGCGTTCACCCGAGCACTGGAACAAAGGGAGATGAATATGTCCGAATGCTTCGCCCGGTTGCGTCTCGAACTCGCCGTCGCCGCTGCCGCCTTGACCCTGGTCACCGCGGCGCAGGCGGTCGAGCTCAACCCGGCGGCGGTCGTCTACAAGACGCCCGACCAGTTCACGTGGGCCGACCCGACCGACAAGATCGCCACCAACCGGACCGTTCTGTACGGCGACCCGGACAAGCCGGGACTTTACATCTACATCAACAAGTTCAAGCCCAACCGCTTCGGCAACCCGCACTACCACCCCAACGACCGGTTCATCACCGTGATCGACGGCGCCGGGTGGAAAGGCACCGGACCGGTGCTCGACCCCGCCGATGCCCTGCGGCTGCCGAAGGGCTCGTTCATGATCGATCACGCCCTGAAGGTGCATTGGGACGGGACCAAGGACGAAAGCAGCGAATACCTGATCACCGGGTATGGCCCCGTCGCCAATACCCCGGTCCCCAAGGCCACCGGCTCCTACACCGGTCTCGATCCGAATGCCGTCACCGCCATGACCCCCGACCAGATCGCATGGAAGGACAACGGCGGCAACCGGACGGCGACGCTCGCGGGGGATCCGACCAAACCGGGCCTCTACGTGCAGATGCTCACCTGGCTCAAGGGCAACAATTTCAGCCGCCCGCATTTCCATCCGAACGACCGCTTCATCACCGTGCTTTCGGGCACCTGGTGGGTGGGCACCGGCAATAAATTCGACCCCGCGAACCTGACGGTCCCGATGAAGCCCGGCACCTTCGTCACCCACTTCGCCAAAGGCGTGCATTATGATGGCGCCAAGGACGAGGATACGACGCTGCTCATCATCGGCGAAGGGCCGGCGACCGGTACCCTCGTGGAAGAAGCCAAATAGCCGGCCGGCGAATAGGCGGCGCGCTTGCACGCAACCAAGCGCGCAGGCGTCATGCCGCCGCCAGTTCAACCGGAATCCCGTCCGGATCGGCGATGCGAACCGATCCCGGCGCGGCTGCGTTCTCCACCGCGATTCCACGCTCACGAAGGACGCGCCTGATCGAATCGGCATTCGAGTCCTTGATGGCGATCCGGATGTGATCCAGGCTGCGACCGGAACCCGCGGGCGCCGAAATCAATTCGAGGACGGAGTTGCCCACTCCGAACGTCCTGGAACGGCTCGAAGCCGCCGACGCGATTTCGGTCCCGAACAGACGGGCGTAGAAGTCGCCTGCGTGAGCGAGGTCGGCGCAGCGTATGGCGATGCGGCTCATCGACTGCGGAGACAATGCAGGCCCGACGCGGGCGGGGACCTGATAGGGCGTCGCGGTTTGGCGTGCCCATCCGCCGGGTTGTCGCAGCTGCATCAGCGCTCCATCGAGGTCGCCTATCCATACGTCGCCGGACGATCGCGGCGGCACCGCGATGCCGTTGTCCTGCAACTTCGCCGCCACCTTCGCCTTCTCGTAATCGCTGATCCCGAGGGAATAGTGATCGAGATCGGGCCGGTCCGGCGCGAAAGCCTGGGATATGGCGAGATAGCCGTCGCCGAACTTGAGGAAGTACCCTTCGCTGGGCGGCACGTCCGGCCGGGCTCTGAGCGCCGGGTTCCTGAGAACCGGCGTGTCGAACAGCGCCACGTAGAATTCCGCGGTCTTGGCGACGCTCGACACGCGGATATTGACGTGGTCGAGCGACACTGGTCGCAGGATTCCCGTCTCCGCCGCGCCGGCACTGCGCATGGCTGCCATCGCGCCCAGCAGCGCGAGGGCTTCGCGGCGCGAAACCAAACCCGCGCGTATTCCTTGTGCGTGGTCCATAGGCAATTCCTCCCTGATCGATTGCTCCCTGGCCGATCGCCGTCGAATCGTCACTTCCGCGTTTGCTTGAAGTATTTCAGATCGGGTGGCGGCTGGTCCTTCTTCGTCGGCATCAGCAGGCCGCCGGAGCTGAGGAAATAGGCCTGCCCGGCGATATCGACATGGACGTTGCCTTCGGCACAGACGTCCTCGTGCCACCATATCGGCTGCTTGGATTGGGCGCGGCGGTAGTTCTTGGTGACGGTCCAGGGATGCGTCAGCGCATGGTCGATGGTGGTGATCTCGTCGTGAAGAAGGTTCGGATCGGCCTTGTCCACATAGATGCGCTCCCTGATGATACTCAGGTTGTCCCGATGCAACGGAATCCCGCTGACATCGTAATTGCGGGGGCCCTTGAGGCCGCGGGTCTCGACCACCAGCGTGTCGTAACGGCCGTCGCCGTCCTCGTCGACCCATTTGCCGATCGAATAACCCGCATACATCGGGTCGTCATTCATGTTGTCGGGAAAGTCGCGCCCGTCGGTATAGATACGGCGATTGTCGTGGATGTGTTCCATCAGGACGTAGGTGGTTTGCGGCGTGACGACGACCTCCATGGGTGCATAGGCGTGCATGATGCGCGGCATGCCCGGCGGCAGGCACTTGTAAGTCGGGTCGCTGCCTTGGCCGCCGGCCTTCTTGTCGGCGAGGTTCGCCTCGTAGAGGGTTTGGTACTCCGCCGTCAGCGGCGCCTCCTGCAGCCGGCCGGGCGGCTTGGTCGGATCGAACCGGCCCTCGCCCGCATTGCCCTCGGCGCGGTCCCATTTGCCCTTCAGATCGGGGTATTTGGCATCGTCGAACGCCTGGGCGGCCGTAACGGTCGCACACCAAGCAGCCATGAGCGCGATGATGCCGATCAAGCATCGGTCATGCATGATTTCCTCCCAGCAATGGCGGCCGCCTTTTGCCCCCGGCGAATTGGAGACTGCCGGAGATGCTCTGGACTGCGCTTAGGCGCTTCCGCAACGGGAGTCCTGCATGAAAGCCGACCCTTTTCAAGGGCACACGAAGGCCGAACCGAGACGGGCGCGCCGCCGCGCCACGTGTGATCCGATCCGGTTCGTCCGGCGCCGGCTTGGCGATGAAGGCGGCGAAATCAGCGCGTCGCTTCGCGCGAGAACCAGGACAGCAGGCCGCGCCCGGCATTGGGGGTGGGTTTGGCAATCGGTTCCGGCGATTGGGGCTCCGGGCCGGGATCGTCGGGGATCTGGATCGGTGTCAGTTCGGTGGGCCGCAAGTCGGCGGGTCGTGCCGGCTCGGGAGACGGCACCGCCGACAGGTCGAGCGACAGCGGCACCTCCGGCCTGCTGCTCGCTGGCCTCGTCTCGGGCCTCGTCTCGGGTCTGGGCTCCGGCTTGGCCTCGACCCTGATTTCCGGGCTGACGTCTTTCTCCATAACCACCACCGGCCCTGAAGGGCCGGCAATGGCGGGGGTGGAGGGCGCCGGCTCGAGCAGCGGACCGCGCGGCGTGAGATCGGCCACCGGGGCCCGCCACTGGAAGGCGTCGAGGCGGCCGGTCGCCGGCGACACCGGCATCCAGTTTTCGGCGACTAGGCCGTCGGCGGTCCACACCGGGTCGAGGGCGGCGTGGACGGCGCGGGCCATCCATTGGCGGGCGCGGCCGATATCGCCGGCTTCGGCTTCCTCGAGCTGCGCCATCAGGGTCGCCACCCGCCTGGTGGGCGCCGAAATCAGCGTCTTGAGGCTCGCCCGCGCTTCCGCGAATTCGTGGGCGTCGAGCGCCGCCCGCGCCACCGCCAGCCGGCTTTCGAGGTGGCTCTCGGCGAGGCGCGCCAGGGTTCGGATGCGGGCAAGCCGCTCGCGCGCCGACGCGCCGGGGACGAGATCGGCATAGGCGTCGGCGACATCGGGATGCGGAGCCTCGCGCCACGCGGCTTCGAGGATGCGCCCGGCCTTGCGCCGGTCGCCCGCTTCGGCCAGCAGGCGGCCGCCCAGCGCAGCGGCGGGGACGAGGCCGGGAGCGAGCTTGACCGCTTCCTGCGCGAGTTCGCGCGCGGCGGTGCGGTCGGTGTTCTCGACCGACAAGGCCCGTGCCGTGAGCAGCACGGCACGCTGGCGGCGATAGGTGTCCTTGTCCAACAGGCCGCCGCTGTTGTTGCGCTCGAGCGCTTGCAGGGCACCCAGCCAATCGCCGTCGGCGCAGTGGAAGTCGAACGCCGCCTGTCCCGCCCAGGCGAGCGACGGCGCGGCCTTGGCGGCCTCCTCGGCGAAGCCGCGGGCGGCCGCCATGTCGTTGCGCCGCTGTGCTTCGATGAAAAGGCCGTGCAGGCCCAACAGCTTGGTGTCAGGGCGGTCCGCCATCGCCCGGAATGCTGCATCGGCACCGCCGCGCGTACCGGAGAGCTGCGCGGTCTGGGCCTGCAGCAGCAGGGTGAGGGGCTGGTCGGCGGCGTGCCGCCCGGCGTCCTTGGCGTGCCTGAGCGCGGCGCGCACGTCCCCGGCACCGATGGCGACGAGGCCACGTGTGAGCGCGTGATGGCCTCTTGCGGCGCGCCGCTGCGCCGACCGCCGCGCCAGCTTGGCCGGCGCAGTCACCAGGGAGGCGGCCAGCGTCCATGCGATCAGCGCCACGCAGACCACGGCGAGGACCGCCCCGACCAGGACAGCGACCGATGTATCGGCGTGATAGCCGAGCCAGTTTATGGAGACCTCGCCGGGCCGGTCCGCAAGCCAGGCTGCGGCGAAGGCGAGCCCGGCGGTTACCAGCAGAAAAACGATGAGCCGTATCATTGGTTGGTGGCGCCTGCCGGCGCGCCGAGCTTGGCGAAGGACGCGGCGGCGAGTTGCGCGGACGTGGCGGCGGCGGCTTGGCGGGCCAGCGCTTTCTTGCGCCACGGCTCCGCGATCGCCTGTGCCGGCGCCGGAAGCTTGTCGATTTCGGCGAGCACGCCGGCGAGATCGCGCCGCGCCATGTCGCGGTCGATGCGCCCGATCACCGTTGCCGCATCGTCGCCTGGGCGGTCGCCGACCGGGCGGATGCGAACCAGTTTTTCGGCATGAGCCTGCAAGCGATCCAGGTAACTGCCGTCCGGTCCCGCCGGCGCGGATGCCTTCAGCATCTCCGGGATGAGCCCGGAAAGTTCGCGGAATAGATCGGGCGGATTCGGCACGCCGGTGGCTGCGAACGGCTCGAGTTCCGCAAGCGTCACGGGACTGACGCCGACCGCCTTGGCGGCGGCAAATTCCGCCGTGAACGGCTCGCCGCGTTCCAGCGCGGAACGCAGGCCGGCGGCGACTAATGCGAACCGCAGCAACTCGTCGGTCTTGGGGGTGGCAGAATTCGACGACCTGATCCCGGATCGTCTTGACCGAGGCCTCGACCGCGTCGAGGCGGCTGTTGAGGCCGGCCAGCTCCGCCTTCGCGTTCTGGTGGAGCTTGTCCTGGTCGGCATCGGTGCGGTTCGCGTCGGCCACTGCTTTGGCGACGGATTCGGCGCGTTCGCGAGCCGCCTGAACGGCGGTCGCATTGTCCCCACTCCGGCGATCGAGCGCGGTCACACGCTCCGCCATCGGCTTGATCTCCGCTTGCACCGTGGCGAGCCGCGTCGACAAGTCCTTGATCGCGGCGGCATCGGCCTTTCCGGAGTCGTATGCGGCGGCCGGGGGCGCGGATTCGAGCCGGGAAATTCGCGCCGACAGTTCCTCGATCTTACCGCTGTCGGCCCGGCCGCTTCCAGGCGCCGGCGCCGGCGGCGCGGCTTCGAGCTTGGCGAGACGCGCCGACAATTCCTCGATCTTGGCGGCGGGGACCTTGCCCATGTCGGGCACCGTCGCCGCCGCCACATCGGCCGCGCTCTGGGTCTGCAATTCAAGACGGGCCAGACGGGCATTCAGATCGTCGGTGTTGAGCTCATCGAGCGGGGCGAAGTAAATCCATGCGGCGCCGCCTGCGAGGACGGCGAGCCCCGCACCGAGCGTGCCCGCGGCCAGGATGGGAAACCACGGCGTGCGGGGGCGGGCGGCAGGTGGGACGGCGCTCGGCTCGGAGGCCGGCGCAGCGGCTGACGCGACAGCCTCGGGCGAAGGTTCGGCGGAGGCGGCGTCCGCGACAGGCACTTCCACCGCCTCGACATCGATGGTCGGCGGCTGCCGGCGCCGCCGGCCCTCCGGCGGCCCGCTGCCCTGCCCTGCCTCGTCACCCGTATCCGCCATGGCGTGTCTCCGATTCCGAACCAACGGCATACTGCGGACTCGGGGTCCCGGCAATGGAGCTTCACGCCATGTTTTCACGCCCTATCGACAAGCGCGAGAAGGGCTGCCTCGTTCGGCGCCGCGGCAATCTCCACGGCGGCGGCAGCCGCCGCAATAAGCGGCGCCGCGACCTGGGCCGACAGGCAGAAGTGCCTGACCTTCATCGCAGAATCCACGATCCCGGCGGCCTTCGCGGCGCTGATGAAGGCACTGGCAGTGCGTGCGGAATAATGCAGCACCCCGTCGATCGCGCCGCCTGAGATGGCCGCGCGCACATCCGCGTCGAAATCACTCACAATCACGGCGCGATAGGCGATGACGGTCTCCACCGCCCGCCCGGCCTTACCCAGGATCCCGGCGAGATCGCCGGCGCGATCGCCGCCGGCGAAATAGAGGAGAGGCAGCACGGTACCCTCAGACCCGGCCACGATCAGCGCGGCGAGGTCGCCGACATCGCCTTCCGCGGATACCACATTGGTGAGCCCGGCCGCGACGGCCGCTTCCCGGGTGCGCGCCCCGACGGCAAAGGCGGGCAGGGCGGCAAGCGCGCCGAACCGGCGATGCGACGCGACGGCACGCGCCGCATTGGCGCTGGTGAACACCACGCCTGCCCAGGGGCCCACACCAAACACGGCGTCCGCGACCGGCTCGATCCGCAGCAGCGGCGCCAGCCGAACCTCGTGGCCGCGGGAGCGCAGCAGCGCCGCGGTGCGCGCGCCCTCCGGTTCCGGCCTGGTGACGAGGAGGCGCACGGGCTCAACCGGCGGTAAAGAAATCCGGCGCCGCCCGGCTCTTCAATTCCCGGCCTGCATCAGCGCCGAGCCGTACCGCATCGGCAATCGCGCCGGTGCGGACGGTCTCCAGGGATTCGCTGCCGTCGGGCCGCAGGATCATGCCGCGAAACGCCACCGTGCCGGCGGCAATGCGCGCATGGCCCGCGATAGGCGTGCGGCAGGAACCGTCGAGCACGGCGAGAAAGGCGCGCTCCGCGCCCAACGCGGTCAGCGTGTCCGCATCGTCGACGGCGGCGAGGAGTTCGCGGGTGCGGCGGTCCTCGGTACGGGTTTCGATCCCGATCGCCCCTTGCCCGACCGCCGGCAGGAAGCGGTCCACATCGAGGATGCTGGTCGCGGCGGCGGCGCGGCCGAGCCGGTTGAGGCCGGCCAGCGCCAGCAAGGTCGCATCCACCACGCCGTCATCGAGCTTCTTCAGGCGAGTCTCCACATTGCCGCGAAACGGTACCACGGTGATATCCGGCCGCAGGCGCTTGACCATCGCCTGGCGGCGCAACGAGGCCGTGCCCACCACCGCGCCGGGGGGAAGGCCGTCGAGGGTCGCCGCCTTGCGGCTGATGAAGGCGTCGCGGACATCCTCGCGCGGCAGGCAGGCCGCGAGCATGAGCCCGTCCGGCAGCACCGTCGGCATGTCCTTGCTGGAATGCACGGCGAGATCGATGCTGCGCTCGATCAGCGCCTGCTCGATCTCCTTGGTGAACAGGCCCTTGCCGCCGACCTCGGACAGCGGCCGGTCCTGGATCACGTCGCCGGACGTCTTGATCACCGTGATCGCGATGGAATCGGGTGCGACGCCATGAGCGGCCGCCAGCCGTGCGCGCACGTCATGGGCCTGCCACAGCGCCAGCGGGCTGCCGCGGCTGCCGATGCGCAGAAACGGCGCGGCGGAGGATTGCGTCATGGGACCCCGTAATGCTACTCGCGGACGGTAAACGTTCTCGTTGACAAGTAAGCACCACGGCGCCCGCGAAAATGCAAACCGCGGAACTCGCGCGAGGCAACATGATCGTGCTCGGCATCGAGACGACCTGCGACGAAACCGCGGCGGCGCTGGTCGAGCGGACCGAGGACGGCCGCGGCACTATCCTCTCCAACGTGGTGCTGTCGCAGATCGAGGAGCATGCGGCATTCGGCGGCGTGGTGCCGGAGATCGCGGCGCGCGCCCATGTGGAGGCGCTCGACATCATCATCGCCACCGCCATGCGCGACGCCGGCCGCGGTTTTGCCGACATCGACGGCGTCGCCGCCGCGGCCGGTCCCGGCCTGATCGGCGGCGTCATCGTCGGCCTGACCACCGCCAAGGCGATCGCCCTGGTGCGGGAAAAGCCGCTGGTCGCGGTCAATCACCTGGAGGCCCATGCGCTCACCGTGCGGCTCACCGACGCGACGCCGTTTCCCTATTGCCTGTTCCTGGCGTCCGGCGGCCATACCCAAATCGTCGCGGTGCGCGGCGTCGGCGACTACGTCCGCCTCGGCACCACCCGCGACGACGCCATCGGCGAGGCGTTCGACAAGACCGCAAAGCTCCTCGGCCTCGGCTACCCCGGCGGGCCGAAGGTCGAGCGAGAGGCGGCGCGAGGCGACCGCGGCCGGTTCCTGCTGCCGCGTCCCATGAGCGGCCGGCGCGATGCCGATTTCTCCCTGTCCGGGCTCAAGACCGCGGTGCGGCTCGAGGCCGAGAAGATCGCCCCTCTGTCGGACCAGGACGTGGCCGATCTCGCCGCTTCGTTCCAGCTCGCCGTGGTGGAGATGGTGACCGACCGGCTGCGGCACGGCCTGCGCCTGTTTCGCGAACGCTTCGGCGCGCCCACCGCCCTGGTGGCGGCCGGCGGCGTCGCCGCGAACCAGGCGATCCGTGACGCCCTCCTCGATGTCGCCCTGCAGGACCAGGTGCCGCTGGTGGTTCCCCCGCCCGCTTTGTGCACCGACAATGCCGCGATGATCGCCTGGGCCGGCGCGGAGCGGCTCGCGCACGGCCTGCGGGATACACTGGACGTGAGCCCGCGTGCGCGCTGGCCGCTCGACCAGGTGGACAAGGCGGCCGCCGCGCCGCCGGCGGTGGCCGCGGAAGCATAAGCCCGCCATGATCGTCGAACGCATCGCGGTGGTCGGGGCGGGCGCCTGGGGGACCGCGCTCGCGAACGTCATCGCCCGGGCCGGCCGTGCGGTAACCTTGTGGGCCCGCGACCCCGACGTCGCCGCCGCCATTCGGGAAAGGCGCGAAAGCCCGCGATTGCCCGGGGTGCTTGTCGACGAGCGGGTGGCGCTCGGCGCCCTGTCCGCGAACAGGCCGCAAGGCGACGCGATCCTCGTCGTGGTGCCCGCCCAGACCTTGCGCGCCGCCGTTTGCGATCTCGCCGGCGCGGTCGCTCGGGGCACGCCGGTGGTCGCCTGCGCCAAGGGCATCGAGCGCGGCACCGGACTTTTCATGACGCAGATCATCGCGGAATGCCTGCCGGCCTCTATCCCCGCGATCCTGTCGGGGCCGAGCTTCGCCGGCGACGTGGCGCGGGGATTGCCGACCGCGGTGACGCTCGCCGCGCCGGACGAGGCCACCGCGCGGCTGCTCGCCCATTCGCTCGGCTCCGCGACGTTTCGGCCCTACCATTCGACCGACGTGCGCGGCGTCGAGATCGGCGGCGCCGCCAAGAATGTGCTGGCGATCGCCGCCGGCATCGTCGCCGGCCGCAAGCTCGGCGCCAGCGCCGCAGCGGCGCTGACGACCCGCGGCTTCGCCGAGCTGGTGCGGTTCGGCCGGGCGCACGGCGCGCGCATGGAAACGCTGACCGGCCTGTCCGGGCTCGGCGACCTCATCTTGACCTGCTCGAGCGTGCAGTCGCGTAATTTCTGGCTCGGCCGCATGCTCGGAGAGGGCCGCACCCTCGACGAAGTGGGCCGGGCCGGCCAGCTTGCCGAAGGCGTCTTCACGGCGTCGGTGCTGGTCGAGATGGCACGGGCAAAAGAGGTCGAGACGCCGATCGCCGCCGCCGTCGCCGCCGTACTCGACGGGACGCTCGGCATCGACGCGGCGATCGAGGCGTTGCTGACAAGGCCGTTCCGCGCGGAGGGATGAACATGAATTACTGGCTGATCAAATCGGAACCGGCGACATGGTCGTGGGACATGCAGGTCAAGAAGGGCGCCAAGGGCGAGGCCTGGACCGGGGTTCGCAACCACACCGCCAAGCAGAACCTGATGAAGATGAAGAAGGGCGACCGCGCCTTTTTCTACCATTCCAACGAGGGTAAGGAGATCGTGGGGATCGCCGAGGTGATCCGCGAAAGCTTCCCCGATCCGACCGCGTCCCCCGGCGACCCCTGGGTCGCGGTGGACGTGCGCGCCGTGGCGCCGTTTGCGAAGCCGGTCTCCCTCGCAGCCATCAAAGCCGAGCCCAAGCTCAAGGAGATGGCGCTCATCAAGCAATCGCGGCTCTCGGTCCAGCCGGTGACGGCGCAGGAATGGAAGGCCGTCTGCGCCATGGGCGGAGTGAAGCCGTAGCGCCGCGGTCGGACGGAACCCATTGAAGTCGTGGGGCGACTTCGCAGCCCCGGGCCATCTGTTCAGATCGTCCCGACAGGGCCTGCTTTTCTCTTGATGATGTTCCTTCTCATGGGCTAATTCCTACGTTAGACTAAGTCAAAGAGGAAGCCATCCGTCGCGATCCCTGGATGGCCCAAGACCGGGCGGAAAACATGAAAACATCGGTACGCGCGTCTCTGCTGCTGGGGCTGGCACTGATCGTTCCGCTTGCGCTGGCGAGCGCGGCATGGGCGGGCGGCGCCTCGCTCGACGAGGACGAGGAAGATACGAGCAATGCCGGCGTATCCTTCTTCGGCTTTGCCAAGGACCTGGACCACGGCGGCGGCGTAGCCGACGCCAAAGTGAGCGCCGACATCAAGAATCGCAATGCCAGCCTCGTGACCCGGACCGACGACCAGGGGCATTTCAAGTTTTCCGGGTTCAGCAAGGAAATCGACCCCAAGGACGTCGACATCACCTGCAGCAAGGAAGGCTTCAAGCTGCAGCGCACCGTCCGCCGCCAGGCGGCTGGCGATGCCGTGAGCACCGTCGAGGTCGATTGCCTGATGGTCAAACCCTAGGTTTCGAAATCCCTGTGTGATGCGCATCCGCGGTGCCCTGCGTCTTCTCCTGATCGGCATTGCGTTCGCATTGTGTGCGCCGGCGACGGGATACGCCGCGCCGCCGCGCTCGGCGTTGAGCGGTCGCGTCACCTCGGTGCAGGAAGGCGCGATGGAGGGCGTGCTGGTCAGCGCCAAGCGTGACGGCTCGCCGATCACCGTCACGGTCGTGACCGACGATACCGGGCATTATGGCTTTCCCGCCGGCCGGCTTGCGCCCGGACATTACGCGCTGCAGATCCGCGCCATCGGCTATGAGCTCGCCGGTCCCGCGAGCGCCGATGTCGGCCCCGAACAGCCGGCGACCGCCGATCTCGCGCTGACGAAGGCCGAGGATATTTCCGGCCAGCTCACCAGCACCGAGTGGTTCACCAGCATGCCCGGCACGGCGGAACAGAAGCGTCCGCTGATCGAATGCATGAGCTGTCACACGCTGGAGCGGGTGGTGCGCTCGAAGTTCACCGCCGACGAATTCGTCGGCGTGCTCAAGCGCATGGCGAACTACGCCAACAACTCCACGACCCTGCATCCGCAGCCGCGGATGGTCGAGCGTCCGGTGCCCGAGGATCGCGCTCGCAAGGTCGCGGAGTATCTCGCGACCGTCAACCTGAGCAAGACCGACCGCTGGGACTACCCGCTCAAGACCCTGCCGCGTCCGACCGGGCGGGCGACGCGGGTGATCGTCACCGAATACGACATGCCGCGCGCGACCATCGCGCCCCATGACGTGCGCACCGACGCCGACGGCTTCGTGTGGTACTCGAACTTCGTCGAGCCCTATCTCGGCCGGCTCGATCCGCGCACCGGCGCCCATGTGGAGTACGCCTATCCGCTGCCCAAGCCGAATTTCCCCACCGGCGCGCTCGCGCTGGAGCCCGACCAGGACGGCAATTGGTGGCTGGCCCTGATGTTCCAGGGCGGGCTCGCCAAATTCGACCCCCACACCAAGACGTTTCGCCTCTATCCGCTGCCGGCGGAGCTCAACGACGACACCGCGCAGCAATCCATGGTGATGCCGCGCCAGTCCCATGTCGACGGCAAGGTCTGGACCAACGACGTCAATTCCCATTCGATCCTGCGGCTCGATCTCGCCACCGGCGGCTATGAGACCGTCGACCCCTTCAAGGACATGCCGGTGGGCCGCAACCATTCGCCCTATGGCATGACCGCGGACAAGGACAACAACCTGTTCTTCATGGACTTCGGCGACGAGAGCATCGGGCGCGTCGACGCCAAGACGTTTCGCGGCACGATCTACCAGACCCCGACCGCGCGCTCGCGGCCGCGCCGCACCATGCTGGACGACAAGGGCCGGCTGTGGTTCGCCGAATTCGCCGCCAACAAGCTCGGCATGTTCGACACCGGGCACGAGAGCTTCAAGGAATGGGACGTGCCGACGCCGCACACCTATCCCTATGACGCCTTTCTCGACAAGAACGGCGAATTGTGGAGCGGCTCGATGTCGAGCGACCGGGTGCTGCGGATGGACCCGCAAACCGGAAAATCGGTCGAATACCTGCTGCCGCACCAGACCAATGTGCGCCGCATCTTCATTGACGGCACCACCACCCCGGTGACTTTCTGGGCCGGCAACAACCATCACGCCGCCATCGTCAAGCTCGAGCCGCTCGATTAGATCGCATCCCGCGAACCGGCGACCCTATCGCTGTCATTGCCCGGCTCGACCAGGCTCGACCGGGCGATGACATGTAAAGGGTGCGTGAACCGAACGAAACGTTCGCTGTGCCGACCACTACCAATTGCTAGGCCGCGCCGCGCGGCGGCGCTTGATCTCGATCAAGCCTGCGCGACCAAAGTGTGACATTCGATGCCTTGTGACTCTCCGAGCGGGCGTCGCATAATGGCGGCCGGGAAACGTTCAATAACATCGCGCAGGCATCGAGCGAGAATGCGCGGAGGAGTGCGGGCATGGCCGAGCAGATTTACGATGTGCCTCCGGAATGGAGCAAGCGCGCCTTCATCGACGAAGCCAAGTACGAGGCGATGTATGAGCGCTCGGTGAAGGATCCCGACGGCTTCTGGGGCGAACAGGCCAAGCGCATCGAGTGGCTCCAGCCCTTCACGAAGGTCAAGAACACCTCGTTCGATCCGCACCGCGTCTCCATCAAATGGTTCGAGGACGGCGTCACCAACGTCGCCCACAACTGCATCGACCGCCATCTCGCCAAGCGTGGCGACCAGGTCGCCATCATCTGGGAGGGCGATGATCCCAAGGACGACCGCAAGATCAGCTATCGCGAACTGCACGCCGAGGTGTGCCGGTTCGCCAACGTCCTCAAGTCGCGCGGCGTCAAGAAGGGCGACCGCGTCACCATCTACCTGCCGATGATCCCCGAGGCGGCCTACGCGATGCTCGCCTGCGCGCGGATCGGCGCGGTCCATTCGGTGGTGTTCGGCGGCTTCTCTCCGGATTCGCTCGCCGGCCGTATCGAGGACGCCAAGACCGCCGTGGTCGTGACCGCCGACGAAGGCCTGCGCGGCGGCCGCAAGGTGCCGCTCAAGGCGAACGCCGACGTCGCCGCCGACCGCGCCGGCATGTGTCGAGACCATGGTGGTGGTGCGCCGCACCGGCTGCTCCAGTGAACATGAAAGCCGGCCGCGACGTCTATTACGACGAGATCGCCAAGACGGTGCCGGCCGAGTGCCCGTGCGAGCCCATGAACGCGGAGGATCCGCTGTTCATCCTCTACACGTCGGGGTCGACCGGCAAGCCCAAGGGCGTGCTCCACACCACCGGCGGCTATCTCGTATTCGCGTCGATGACCCACCAATATGTGTTCGACTATCACGACGGCGACATCTACTGGTGCACCGCCGATGTCGGCTGGGTCACCGGGCACAGCTACATCGTCTACGGGCCGCTGGCCAACGGCGCCACCACGCTGATGTTCGAGGGGGTGCCGAACTACCCCACCAATTCGCGGTTCTGGGAAGTCATCGACAAGCACAAGGTCAACATCTTCTATACCGCGCCGACCGCGATCCGCGCGCTGATGCAGTCGGGCGACGCCCCGGTGAAGAAGACCTCGCGCGCCACCCTGCGGCTGCTCGGCTCGGTCGGCGAGCCGATCAATCCGGAGGCCTGGGAATGGTACCACCGCGTGGTCGGCGACCGTCGCTGCCCGATCGTCGACACCTGGTGGCAGACCGAGACCGGCGGCATCCTCATCACGCCGCTGCCGGGCGCGACCAAGCTCAAGCCCGGTTCGGCGACACGGCCGTTCTTCGGCGTCCAGCCGGAAATCGTCGATGCCGACGGCAAGGTGATGGAAGGCGCCGCCACCGGCAATCTGTGCATCGCGGACTCATGGCCGGGGCAGATGCGCACGGTCTATGGCGACCACGAGCGCTTCGTGCAGACCTATTTCTCGACCTATCCCGGCAAGTATTTCACCGGCGACGGCTGCCGGCGCGACGCCGACGGCTATTACTGGATCACCGGCCGGGTCGACGACGTGATCAACGTGGCGGGACACCGGCTCGGCACCGCGGAAGTGGAATCGGCGCTGGTCGCCCACCCCAAGGTCTCGGAAGCCGCCGTGGTCGGCTATCCTCACGACATCAAGGGCCAGGGCATCTACGCTTATGTGACGCTGATGACCGGCGAGTTGCCGACCGAAGCGCTGCGCAAGGAACTGGTGACCTGGGTGCGCAAGGAGATCGGCCCGATCGCCTCGCCCGACTTGATCCAGTTCGCGCCGAGCCTGCCCAAGACCCGGTCCGGCAAGATCATGCGGCGCATCCTGCGCAAGATCGCCGAGGACGAGTACGGCAATCTCGGCGACACCTCGACGCTGGCCGAGCCCACCGTGGTGACCGACCTCATCGACAACCGCCAGAACCGCAAGAGCGCGTAGGGGCCGGGCAAATCCCAACCCAGCCATTCCGGGGCGCCGCGTCAGCGGCGAACCCGGAATCCAGACGGCCACGCGACTCGCCCCGCAGACTGGATTCCGGGTTCGCGCGAAAGTGCGCGCCCCGGAATGACGGCATGAGCGAGTCCGGCCCGCCCGGTGTGGCGGGGCGGCTACACTCCGCGCTTGTTTGCGAATTGCGGCCCCGAGGTAACGATCTCGCGGCCGTTTTTTGGTATTGTGCCGTCGGGGAATTTTGCATCGGGGTGCTTCAATGATTCGGTCTCGCCTTTCGGCCGCGACTGCAGTCGCGGCAATTCTCGTCGGATATCCCGCTCTCACCACTGCGGCCGCCGCGCGTGGCGAAACCGTCGCCATCAGCGGCTATTCGCCGGGCACCATCGTGGTGCGGACCAGCCAGCGGGCGCTCTACTACGTCATCGATTCCGGACATGCGCTGCGCTACCCGGTCGGCGTCGGCCGCCTGGGCAAGCAATGGTCCGGGACCTCCTACATCAACGGCAAGTATCTCAGCCCGGCGTGGTCGCCCCCGGCTGAAATCCGTCACGACAAGCCGTCGCTGCCGGCCGTCATTCCGGGCGGGTCTCCGCACAACCCGATGGGCGTCGCGGCGATGACGCTCGCCGGCGGCGAATACGCCATCCACGGCACCAACCAGCCGGGCTCGATCGGCGGCTTCGTGTCCTACGGCTGCATCCGCATGTACAACCAGGACATCACCGACCTGTTCGCGCGGGTCGGCTACGGCACCACCGTGGTGGTGATGCAGTAAGCTGCGGATTGGCGGGATCACCCGTCACGGCGCCGCCCGGTCGTCGCACCAGCCGCGGCGCCGCCCGCCGCCATAGCTGCGGGCAAGGCCTTTCGCCAGCAATTGCGACGACACGTTCGCAATCGACCTCGTGCCGGCATCGGCGACGACGCGGCCGCCATATTTGTCGAGCGTGACCCCGGAGACGCCGACCGTGCCTTCGGCGAGCATGTCGCGCAGCGCGTCGCGGGCGGCCTCCGCCATGGTGCGCTCCTGCGGGCACCGCGCCTTCAGTTCGGGCGCATCGATGCCGCGCAGCCGGATCTTGGTGGTGATGTCGAGGCCGGGCCAGACATGGACCCGCGCTTCGAAAGTGTCGCCGTCGATCACCCGCAGCACCTCGGCAGGATGCGTGGCGGTAGGCGTGGCACGGGCCGACGGGGGCGACGGCGTAGCCTCCGAGGCAACGGCAGGCGCCGGCGGGCTCTGCGCCGTCAGAACCACCAGACCGCCGCCGACGAAGCCGGCAGCGAACACGGCCATGGCGCGCATGCCTGCGGGGGCTGAGGAATATGATCTCGCAAGGCTGATCATATTCCTATAATAGCACCGATTCGCCCGGCGGCAAGAATACAATTCTCAGGTTGTAATTAGATCACGCCTCTACCGACTTAAAAGTCGCGGGCGATGCCCTTGACCTCCCAGTCGCCGTAACGAACCGGCTCAGGCCCCCTCCGCCCGTTGAATTCCTTGGGGCGCTCTTTGGCCAGGCGGTCGAATTCGGCCCGGCGCGCCTGCGCCTCCGCGAGCGCCCTCTGGGCGGCCGGGGACAGGGCCCGAGGCGGCGCCGGCAGCGCTTCGCGTTCGGTTTCCGTTCCGGATTTCGTTGGACTTAATTCACTCATTGCGATTCAAATGCGGGTTGGTGGAGAAATGGTCAAGGCGGAACGGCGCATGATCGCGAAAAGTTGCATACTTTTCGGGCGAGATCACGCGCGAAACTCCGGGCTGATTTTTCGCTGCATTGTCGCGACACGCAGCGCCGCAGTCGCAACCGGAACTGTCAGAACCAGCTGGGGCAGATTTGGCACCGATTGATCCGACACCGCCGCCGCCGCTTCGAATCGAGGCGATCGGCGCATTGAACGCTTCGATCTCATGCACGTTTTCATCCCGGACACTTTCCGGGGCGCTTGCCGGGACACCTTCCACCTTGCGGAGCCGACCATGCCTGTAACTCGTCCGGCGGCGCCGGCGGCAGCCCCGGGCTTGACGACGCGCCGCATCGCCGCCGAGCTGCTTGGAAGGCGTGCTCTATCGCGGCCGGCCGCTGGACGAGCAGCTCGACGGCAGGCACGCCCTGCCCGGCCTCGCGCCGCTCGCCGAGCGCGACCGGGCGCTGGCCCGCCGCATCGTCGCCACGGTGTTGCGCCGGCTCGGCACCCTGCGCCGGCTGATCGGCGACCTGCTCAGCCGCGGGCTGCCGGCGGAAGCGCCCCGGGTCGAGACCGCGCTGCTGATCGGCGCCGCCCAGATCATGTTCCTCGACGTTCCCGACCATGCCGCGGTCGATCTCTCGGTGCGCCTGGTCCAGGCCGACCGCCGCGACAACCGCTATGCCGGCCTCGTCAACGCGGTGCTGCGGCGGATTGCCCGCGGCGAAGGGGCCGTAGCGCTCGCCAAGCTCGATCCGCTCGACCTCGACACCCCGGAGTGGCTGTTGGCGCGCTGGGTCAAGGCCTATGGCGCCGACACCGCCCACGCCATCGCCCGCGCCAACCGCCTGGAGCCGCCGCTCGACCTCACGGTCAAGGCCGACCCGGAACTATGGGCGGCGCAGCTCGGCGGCATCGTCACGCCCACCGGCTCGGTGCGGCTCGCCTCCCATGGGCCGATCGCGGCCATGCCCGGCTACGGCGAAGGCGCCTGGTGGGTCCAGGATGCCGCCGCGGCCCTGCCGGCGCGGCTGTTCGGCGATCTCTCCGGCCGCACCGCAGCCGACCTCTGCGCGGCGCCCGGCGGCAAGACCGCTCAGCTCGTCGCGGCGGGCGCGGCGGTCACCGCGGTCGACCGCGCGGAGCCTCGGCTCGGCCGGCTGCGCGAGAACCTCGACCGGCTCGGCCTTGCGGCGGCGACGGTCGCCGCCAGCCGCCGAGGATTGGCAGGCCGGCCCGTTCGACGCCGTGCTGGTGGATGCGCCCTGCACCTCGACCGGCACCATCCGCCGCCATCCCGACATTCCCTGGCGCAAGGCGGCGTCGGATATCGCCGCCCTGTCGGCACTGCAAAAGCGACTTCTCCACAACGCGGTCACGTTGACGCGGCCGGGCGGCACCATCGTGTTCTGCACCTGCTCGCTGGAGCCGGAAGAAGGCGAGGACATCGTCGCCGCCGCCCTCGCAGAGGACCCGCGGATCGCGCGAAAACCCGTTGCAGCGGCGCAATTCCCGGGCCTCGAAGGCCTCGTCACCGCGCACGGAGATCTGCGCACGCTGCCGTGCCATTGGCCGGATCCCGACCCCCGCATGTCGGGCCTCGACGGCTTCTATGCGGCACGCCTGGAGCGGCTGTGAGGAAGGCCGGTGTCCACGCACGGTTGCCCTCGGCAAACCCTTCGTTATGTTGTCGAATGGCATGCAGGCGGTATTTACCGGTGACGAGAAGGGGCCAGCCTCTATGTCCGTCGTGATCGCGGACCGTTCGCGGCTGTCTTGGCTGGCGCTTCGCCGCAGACTCAACAACATCAAGGCCCGGGTGAAGATTCATCCCGTGGCGGGGCTGTTCTATTGGGTCGCCCCGTCCGAGCGCCTCATCATCGCGCCCCAGGAGCTGCGCACCGCCGACCCGACCCGCGCCGGCGAAATCTATGCCGGCCGTTTCGCCTTTGCCGGCAAGGTCGTGGTCTGCGACGGCCGCTCGCCGTTCGAAATGGCGCCGCCCTCGGAGGAATGGGCCGACGTCCTGCTCGGCTTCGGCTGGCTGCGCCACCTGCGGGCAGCGGATTCGACCATCAACCGCGCCAATGCCCGCGCCCTCGTCGAAGAGTGGATCTCGCTCCAGGGCGGCTGGCACCCGGTCGCCTGGCAGCCGGAGATCGTGGCGCGCCGCATCATCTCCTGGCTGTGCCAGTCGCCGGTCATACTCCATGACGCCGATCTGCGGTTCTACCGGCGGTTCCTGCGCAGCCTGACCCGCCAGGTCCGCTATCTCCGCTCCACCGCCAGCGACACCCGCGACGGCCTGCCCCGGCTGCAGGCGCGCATCGCGCTGGTCTATGCGGTGCTGTGCATGGCCAGGCAGATCGGCCATCTGCGCAACGCGACGCGGCGCCTCGTCAACGAGCTCGACCGGCAGATCCTGCCGGACGGCGGCCACATCAGCCGCAATCCCGGCGTCATCGTCGAGATCCTGCTCGACCTCTTGCCGCTGAGCCAGGCCTTCACCGCGCGCAACGTGGCGCCGCCGCCGGCGCTGATCAACGCCATCGACCGCATGATGCCGATGCTGCGCTTCTTCCGCCACGGCGACGGCACCTTCGCCCTGTTCAACGGCATGGGGCCGACGCCGCCCGACCTGCTCGCCACCGTGCTCGCCTATGACGACGCCCGCGGCGCCCCGGTCGCCAACGCGCCCTATTCGGGCTACCAGCGCATCGACGCCGGCGCCACCGTCGTGCTGATGGACACCGGCGGACCGCCGCCGCCTGAGGTGAGCGCCGACGCCCATGCCGGATGCCTGGCGTTCGAGTTCTCCAGCAAGCTGCAGCGCATCGTCATCAATTGCGGCATGCCGGGCAACGGCAAGGAGAACTGGCGCCAAGTCGCGCGCGCCACTGCGGCCCATTCCACCGTCACCTTCAACGACACCTCCTCGTGCCGGTTTCTCGATTCGGTGGCGTTCCGCCGGCTGTTCGGCGTGCCCATCGTGGACGGGCCGCAGAACGTCACCGTCGCCCGCGACACCGAGGGCGAGGCGATCATCCTGCGCGCTGCCCATGACGGCTATGCCGAACGCTTCGGCATCATCTGCGAACGCTTCGTGTCGCTGTCCGAGGACGGCTACACTCTCGACGGGGAGGACATCTTCCTGCCCGCCACCGGCAATTCGCTGCCGGAGAACGCGCTCGACCATTTCGCGGTGCGCTTTCACCTGCATCCTTCGATCCGGGCCAACCGGCTGACCGACGGCCATGGCGCCGTACTGCTGCTGCCCAACAAGGACGTGTGGAACCTCGACGCCCATGAGGACGAGGTCACGCTGGAGGAAAGCGTCTATCTCGCCGGCCAGGACGGCCCGCGCCGCACCACGCAGGTCGTGATCTATGGCCGCGCCCGCGAATTCCACCGCGTCCATTGGACCTTCACCCACGTGCCGCATCTGGCGCCGGGAGCCAAGCGCCCGCACGCCCCGGAGCCCGAGCTGCCGCTCTGACGACTTAGCTCCCTCTCCCGCTTGCGGGGGAGGGTTGGGGAGGGGGCCGCGGACGCGCGAAAATGTTTGTGCCTGTGGCCCAACCCCCTCCCCCACCCTCCCCCGCAAGCGGGAGAGGGAGGAGACACCGCAACGGAACGATGCACAAATCAGCGAAGGTCGAGGAAACTGAAGTGATGGCCGATCATCTGCGGCGCGTTTCCCGCGCGCTCCTCTCGGTGTCGGATAAGACCGGGCTGGTCGAATTCGCCCGCGCGCTCGCCGGATACGGCATCGAGCTGATCTCCACCGGGGGCACCGCGAAGGCGCTCGCCGCGGCCGGCCTCGACGTGCGCGACGTAGCCGACATCACCGGATTTCCGGAGATGATGGACGGCCGCGTCAAGACCCTGCACCCCCGCGTCCATGGCGGCCTGCTGGCGATCCGCGCCAATGCCGAGCATGCCGGCGCCATGCAGGCCCACGGCATTCCGGCGATCGATCTCCTGGTGGTCAATCTCTACCCGTTCGAGGAGACGGCGGCGAAGGGCGCGGATTTCGACGACTGCATCGAGAACATCGACATCGGCGGTCCCGCCATGATCCGCGCCGCCGCCAAGAACCATGCCGATGTCGC
Organism: uncultured Alphaproteobacteria bacterium; assembly: GCA_963800215.1. Lineage (GTDB taxonomy): Bacteria > Pseudomonadota > Alphaproteobacteria > Rhizobiales > Xanthobacteraceae > JAJPKK01. Next base: position 263,673 of record CAWCZY010000001.1, read on the forward strand.
AGTGATCGTCGAGCCCGCCGACTATGGGACGCTGGCCGCCGAGCTCGCGGCCCATGGCGGATCGACCACCCTGGCGCTGCGCCGGCGGCTCGCGGCCAAGGCCTTTGGGCGGACCGCGACCTATGATGCGGCGATCTCCAACTGGTTCGCCTCCGCGCTGGAAGACGCCGCGCCGGATTTCCGTGCCTTCGGCGGCCGCCTGGCGCAAGCACTGCGCTACGGCGAGAACCCGCACCAGACCGCCGCCTTCTACCGCACTCCGGACTCCCGCTTCGGGGTCGCGACCGCGCGCCAGGTCCAGGGCAAGCAGCTCTCTTACAACAACATCAACGACACCGACGCCGCCTATGAATGCGTCGCCGAATTCCATACCGCCACCACCGCCGCCTGCGCCATCATCAAGCACGCCAACCCCTGCGGCGTCGCGGCAGCGGACAGCCTGCTCGATGCCTATCGCAAGGCGCTCGCCTGCGATCCGGTTTCGGCCTTCGGCGGCATCGTCGCATTGAACCGGCCGCTCGACGCCGAGGCCGCCCGCGCGATTACGGACATCTTCACCGAGGTGATCATCGCGCCGGACGCGAGCGAGGAAGCGATCGCCATCGTCGGGGCCAAGAAGAACCTGCGCCTGCTGCTGGCCGGCGGCGTCCCGGATCCCCGTGCGCGGGGCATGACCGCGAAATCGGTGGCCGGCGGGCTGCTGGTGCAATCGCGCGACAATGCCGTGGTCGACGAGATGCAACTGACCACGGTGACGCGGCGCGCACCGACGGCGGAAGAACTCGCCGACCTGTGCTTCGCCTTCCGGGTGGCCAAGCACGTCAAGTCGAACGCCATCGTCTATGCCAAGGGTCGCGCCACCGTCGGCATCGGCGCCGGACAGATGAGCCGGGTCGACGCCGCGCGCATCGCCGCCCACAAGGCGAAGGACGCGGCGTCACAGGCCGGGCTCGCGGTGCCCGCGACCCAGGGCGCGGTGGTCGCGTCGGACGCGTTCTTTCCGTTTGCGGACGGGCTCCTGGTCGCCATCGAGGCCGGCGCCACCGCCGTCATCCAGCCCGGCGGCTCGGTGCGCGACGACGAGGTCATCAAGGCGGCGGACCAGCACGGCATCGCCATGATATTCACCGGCACCCGCCACTTCCGGCATTGAGAATTTTTCGATTACGCCGACCCCAGTAGTGTCATTGCCCGGCTCGACCGGCTCGACCGGGCAATCCAGTACTCACGGCCGGTGTTTACTGGATCGCCCGGTCGGAGCCGGGCGATGACAGCGAAGTGGGTGTCGGGAGAAGCGGCCCCGCGCGTGCCCAGTGCCAAGCGTCGGCGTGCCGCGTGCCAGCCTCGGCATTGTCTGCTATAATCGGGTCGCGAATAATAACAAATGGCCATCGAGGGAAACCCATGAGGCGCCGGGAGTTCATTGCCGCATTAGGCGGCGCAGCGGCGTTTGCGTTCGCCGCACGGGCAGACAACCCGGACCGTGTCCGGCGGGTTGGCGTGCTGATCTATGGAGCCGAGGACGATCCAGTGACGGAGACACGAGTCGACGGACTGCGGCAGGGGCTCCAGAAGCTGGACTGGGTCGAAGGCCGCAACCTGCAATTCGACTTTCGCTTCGGTGCCGCCGACCCCCGCCGCATCCGTTCCTACGCCAAGGAGCTGGTAAGCCTCGCTCCCGACGTGATCGTCACCGGCGCCGCGCCGGCGACCCATGCGGTGCTGGAGGAGACGCAGACGATTCCGGTCGTCTTCGTGGAGGTGACGAACGAGGTGGGCTACGGTCTTTCGGGAAAGCTGGCGCGCCCGGACGCCAACAGCACCGGGATCACCAATCTGTACCTCGCGATCGGTGCACGGTGGCTGGAATTGCTGAAGGAGGCGGCGCCGCGGCTTTCCAGGATCGCGCTGCTTTTCAATCCGGAGTTCGACGCCCGGGCTTATCTCGCTGCCATCGAGACCGCCGCCGGGGCCTACCGCCTGAAGACGACCAGGGCCCCGGTTCACGACGCTCACGACATCGAGCACGCGATCGTCGCCGTTGCGGCGGAGCCGAACGCCGGCCTGCTGATCGTGCCGCCGACCCCCGCCTTCAGCGAGATCCGGTTGATCTTCAAGCTGGCGAACCAATACCGGCTGCCCGCCATCTATCCGACCCGTGGCTTTGTGGCCGAAGGCGGCCTGATGGCTTACGGCGCGGTCAGCGCCGACCTGTTTGCGCAGGCCGCAACCTATGTCGACCGCATTCTGCACGGGGCAAAACCAAGCGAACTGGCGGTCGGCTTTCCGACCAAATTCGACCTCGTCGTCAATCTCAAGGCCGCCCGGGCGATCGGCCTCGAAATCCCGCCGAAGCTGCTCGCCCGCGCCGCCGAAGTCATCGAATGAAGCCGTCCAACGAGAGGTATTGGATCATCCAACCGATAATGAGCCGGGTATTCGCAGCCATCGCATTGGGCCTCGCGGCCGTGGCCTGCGGCGTCGCCGCCGACGCCGCGTCGCCGCTCGCACCGCCGACGCCGTCGCTCGCGCCAATTCTCAAGAAAATCACCCCCGCGGTGGTCAGCATCGAGACCAAGGACCGCGTCGCCCAGGACTCGAAGTCCAAGAAGCGCGAGACGCGCGACGCCGGCAGCGTCGGCTCCGGCGTGGTGTATGACACCCGGCGCGGCCTGATCGTCACCAACAATCACGTCATCGAGCACGCCGACGAGATAACCGTGACGCTCACGGACGGCCGCATGCTGAAGGCCAAGCGCGTCGGCGGCGATCCGGAGTTCGACCTGGCGGTCATTTCCGTGGCGGCGGAAAATCTTCCCTCGATCCCGTTCGGGGACTCCCGCCAGCTCGAGGTCGGCGACTTCGTGCTCGCCATCGGCTATCCCGCCAATATGGGTCAGTCCGTGACTTCCGGGATCGTCAGCGGCCTGCACCGCACCAACATCGGGCTCGAGCAGTTCGAGAATTTCATCCAGACCGATGCGGCCATCTATCCCGGAAATTCCGGTGGAGCGCTGGTCGATCTTCAAGGCGACCTCGTCGGCATCAATACCGCGTTCATCGGCGCCACCAGCACCAATCCCGGCATGGGCTTTGCGATTCCGGTCAACATGGCGCGCACCATCGCCGATCAGATCGTGGAGTTCGGCGATGTCCGGCGCGGCTCGCTCGGCATCACCATCGACGAACCGACGCCCGACGTGATCCGCGAACTCAAGATCTCCGCCCCGCCCGGCGGCGCCGTGGTCGTCAAGGTCGCGCCGGGGTCGTCGGGGGCGCGCGCGGGCCTGAAATCCGGTGACGTGGTGACGGAAATCGGCAACCGGGCAGTGCCGAATGCCGGGTTTCTGCGCAACCGGTTGGCGCTCATGCGGGTCGGCGAGATGGCCGATCTCGCGGTGCTGCGCGACGGCAAGCCGCTGAAAATCCAAGCGGCGGTGGCGGAACGCGACCAGCGCGCGCGGGCGAAGTGAACGCCGCCGAATGATCCCGAAAAGTTGCAGACTTTTCGGACGAGATCTCGCGCAAATCAAAGAAGCGCTCACGCCGCGCGCGCGAGGTCGCCCAGCATGCTCGCCGCCACCGAGAGCTTGGAGAGCGTCAGTCCCGAGGCCGCGATTTCGTGGACCGCCTGGCGAACCCGCTCCGCGCCGCCCTTGGCGGTGACCCAGGCGGCGACGGCCGCGGCGCCGCTGCCGGACGCCGTCACTTCGGCCGCGATGCGCCGCATCGCATCGCCGATGGCGTCGAGGGCGCGGTCGAGCGCGAGCCGGTCGAAATAATCGGCCAACTTGATGTCGCCGGTGGCGCCGACGATACGATCGAGCTGGAAATACGCGATGGCGGCGAAATAGGTCTGGGCGGCCTCGGCGACCGGCTTGCCGGTGCGATCGGCGATGAGGACGGCGTCGGCCGCGGCCGCGAGTGCGGGAAGATCGGCGAGCCGCCGTGCCAGCGCGTCCGGCACTCCCTCCGCCGCGAGCTGGGAGACCCGTGCGGCGCGGGCGCGGGTCGCGTCCTCCGGCAGCAGCCGGTCGAGCGCATCGGCCACCTCCGCGATCCCGGACTGGTAATGCGCGACGATGCCGGCGAGGCCTCGGCCGAGATCGACGTTGCGCAGGAACCAGACGATCCGATCGAGCAGGAGGTTCTGCACCAGCGGTGAACAGAGTGAGCTGGGTCGCGCCGGCGATCTTGCCGTCGAGTTCCTCGATCGCGGTGTTGAGCGCCGTCAGCCCGAAGCTGTCGCGCACCGCCGCGAAAGCGCCGGCGATGCGATCGACCGATGCGCCGGTCTGGTCGGCGATGCGAACCACCAGCGTCGGCCCGCCGCGGTTGATCATGGAATTGGCGAGCCCGGTCGAGATGATGTCGCGGCGCAGGCGGTGGCGCTCCAGCGCGTCGGGATAGCGGCTCGAGATCGACGGCGGGAAATAGCGGCCGAGCTCGCAGCGCGAGATAGGGATCGTCCGGCACGCTCGAATTGAGCAGGTCGTCGTGGAGCGAGAGCTTGGCATAGGCGAGCAGCACCGCGATCTCGGGGCGCGTCAGCGGCGCGGCGCGCCGGCGGCGCTCCGCGATCTCCATGTCGTCCGGGAGGAACTCGACCGCGCGGTCGAGCAGCTGGCGCTTCTCCAGCGTCTGCATCAGCCGCTGCTGGAAGCCGAGATCCTCCAGGCCGCGCCGCTCGACCAGGGAGATGGCGAGCGTCTGCTGATAGTTGTTGCGCAGCACCAGGGCCGCGACCTCGTCGGTCATGCCGGCCAGCAGGGCATTGCGCTGCGGCCACCCCAGCCGGCCGTCGCGCAACGGGATGCTCAGCGCGATCTTGAGATTGACCTCGACGTCGGAAGTGTTGACGCCGGCGGAATTGTCGATCGCGTCGGTGTTGAGACGGATGCCGCGGAACGCCGCCTCGATGCGGCCGCGCTGGGTCATGCCGAGATTGGCGCCTTCGCCGATCACCTTGCAGCGCAGCTCGGCGCCGGTGGCGCGGATCGCGTCATTGGCGCGGTCGCCGACCGCGTCGTTGCTCTCGCTCCGACGCCCTCACATAGGTGCCGATGCCGCCGAACCACAACAGGTCGACCGGCGCCTCGAGGATCGCATTCACGACCTCCTGGGGCGTCGCCTTTTGCGCCGCCAGGCCGAGCACCGCGCGGGCCTGGGGGCCGAGCGCGATCTCCTTCGCCGTCCGGGAGAACACGCCGCCGCCGGGCGATATCAGATAGCGGTCATAGTCCTGCCAGCTCGAACGCGGCAGCTTGAACAGGCGCTCGCGCTCCTTGAAGCTGAGCGCGCAATCGGGATCGGGATCGATGAAGATGTCGCGGTGATCGAAGGCGGCGACGAGCTTGATGGTGCGCTCGCGCAGCATGCCGTTGCCGAACACGTCGCCGGACATGTCGCCGATCCCGGTGACGGTGAAGGGGCTCGCGGCGATATCGACGTTCATCTCGCGGAAATGGCGCTTGACCGATTCCCAGGCGCCGCGGGCGGTGATGCCCATCTTCTTGTGGTCGTAGCCCGTCGAGCCGCCGGAGGCGAAAGCGTCGTCGAGCCAGAAGCCGTGCTCGCGCGCGATCTCATTGGCGATGTCCGAGAAGGTCGCGGTGCCCTTGTCGGCGGCGACGACGAGATAGGGATCATCACCGTCATGGCGCACCACATCGGTCGGCGGCACCACGCGATCGAGATCGAGATTGTCGGTGATGTCGAGCATGGCCGACATGAAGATCCGGTAGGTGGCGACGCCTTCGGCCTGGATGGCGTCGCGGTTGCCGGCGGGCAGATGCTTGGGCACAAAGCCGCCCTTGGCGCCGACCGGAACGATGACCGCGTTCTTGACCTGCTGCGCCTTGACGAGGCCGAGCACCTCGGTGCGAAAGTCTTGCGGCCGGTCCGACCACCGGATGCCGCCGCGCGCCACCGGCCCGAACCGCAGATGCACCGCCTCCAGCCGGGGCGAACACATGAAAATCTCGAAGCGCGGGCGCGGCAACGGCATGTCGTCCAGCTTGCGGCTGTCGAACTTGACGGCGATGACGGGCTTGGCGCCACCGCCGCGGTCGGCCTGGTAGTAATTGGTGCGCAGCGCCGAGCGCACCGCGTTGGCGAAATGGCGCAGGATGCGATCTTCGTCGAGGCTCTGGACCTTGGTGAGCCCGGCCTCGATCCCGGCCATGATGGCCGCCTCGCGCTTCTCGCGCTCGGGCGGCGTGTCCGCCAGCCGGGGATCGAAACGCGCCTCGAACAGCGCCGAGATCGCCGCCGCGAGGCCGGCATGCCTGACGAGGGTCGCCCACATATAGTCCTGAGAATAGGGCACGCCGACCTGGCGCAGATAGCGCGACAGCGTGCGCAGCAGCGCCACTTGGCGCCACGACAGTCCGGCGACCAGCACCAGCGCATTGTAGCCGTCGTTTTCGGCGTCGCCGCACATGACGGCGGCGAAACAATCGTCGAGCCGTGCCTTGGCCGCCTCGAAATCGATCGCGCCATCGCCGATGAATTCCAGCAGCATGTCGTGCAGCCAGAATTGCGGCTTGCCCGGCCCTTGGGGCTCGGCGTGATAGGTGCTCTCGTCGACGACCGTGAACCCCATGTGCTCGAGCGCCGGCACGCGCTCCGACAGCGGCAGCGGCCGGCCGTGGGTCCATAGCTTGAGGCGGGCCGCGCCGGCATCGTCGCCGCCGGCGCCGCGCTGGAAGTCGACGCCTAACGGTGCATCGGCCGACATCTGCTCGATGGTGGCGATGTCCTGCACCGCGGTCGCGGCCGGAAACGCGTCGCGATAGGTCGGCGAAAACGCCCCGCCATAGCGGGCGAAGAGATCGCGGGCGGCGACCGGATCGTGGACGGCGGCAAGCGCCTCGAGCAGGAAATCCGGCCACGTCTTCATGATGCGCGACACGTCGGATTCGAGCCGGGCGCGGTCTGGATGGGCGAGCGCGCCCGTCGCTGCGCGCGATGATGAAATGCACGCGGACCAACGGGCCTTCCGGGAAATACGGGACAAACGACGCGATTTCGCCGTTGAACGCGGACGCCAGCAGCCGGCCGATGGCGACGCGCGCGCCGCTGCCGTAAGGCTCGCGCGGCACATAGACCAGGACGGAGACGAAGCGCTCGAACCAGTCGTAGCGCGGCAGCACCCGCACGCGCGGCCGCTCATTGAGCTGCACGATGATCGACGCGAAGTGGAACAGCGTGTCCTCGTCGATCTGGAACAGCTCGTCGCGCGGATAGGTGTCGAGCACGTTGGCGAGCGTCCGGCCGGAATGGCTGTCGGGGCTGTATCCGGCGCGCGCAAGAACGCTCGCGACCTTGCGGCGCAGATAGGGAATGTTGCGGGTCGAGCGGGTATAGGCGGTCGCGGTGAACAGGCCGACGATCTGATATCCGCCGGTGAGCCGGCCGTCGCGGTCGTAATGCTTGACCCCGACGTGGTCCATCGCCACCCGCCGGTGCACCCGCGAGCGCGCGTTGGTCTTGGTGATGAGGAGCAGCCGGCGCTCCTTGAACGCGGCTTGGGCCCGCGGCGACATTTCGATCCGGCCGCCGTCGGCCGTGATCACTTCGCCGTCGGTCGTCGCGCAGGACGCCGAGGGAGGAGTTCGGGACGGCGGCGAGGACATCGCCGTCCGCGTCCAGGCGATAATCGCGGACGCCGAGGAAGGTGAAGTTGTTGTCCTTCAGCCATTCCAGGAACAAGATGGCTTCGGCGACCTCGTCGTCCGGCAGCGCCGGCGGATCGGCCTTGAGCGCGGCGATGATGCGCGCCGACGCGGTCCATCATGAGCGGCCAATCCTCGACCGCATGGCGGACATCGGCGAGCACGCCGGTGAGGGCGGCGATCAGGGCGGACTTCGCGGCCTCATCGTCGATGCGGTCGACATGGATCTGGATCACGCTTTCGCGCCGCGCCGCGGCAGGCGTGTCGAGGCCGGCCGAAAGGCCGATCAGCGCGCCGGTGGGGTCGCGCTCGACGCGCGAATACCGGGTGCACCAGCAGATGGGTATCGAGGCCGCGCTCAGTCAGCTCGCCCATGACCGAATCGACCAGGAACGGCATGTCGTCATTGACGAGTTCGATGATGGAGATGTCCTTGAGCCGGGGACCGTCGGCCGGCGGCGCCGTGGCGATACGGATTTTCGGCATGCCCGGCTTGCGTTCGCCAAGGAAGCGCCAGCTCGCCGCCGCGACGTCGGCAAGCTCGGCCGCCTCATAGCGGACGAGGTCCTCGGCGGCGGCACCGGCGAACAGGTGCGCCGCGAAATCCTGCGGCGCGTCGGCGGCGCGCTCGCGCAGGATCGCGCCGGCCTGCGCCAGCAGCGCGAGCTGCCGCGCCCTCGTCCGCGGTGGCGGCCGCGAGCTCGGACGCGGGCTGCGCGGCTCCGTTCCGGCCGCACCCGGCGCTGGCCGCTCGTCGAGGTTCTGGTACTCATTCGTGCTCGTACTCATGGGGCGTCTCCCGAATCGCGGGCGCAGATTGCGCCGGAATGCGGCCCGGCGGAAGGGCGCAGGCTTTCGCATCTCGCATCCGGCAACGAAACTGTTAGCTTCGGCGGCAACCGGAAAGGAGGCCTGGATGGCCGGCCAGCCCAGACGAAAACAGCCAAACCGCAGGCGACGCCACCGCGCGCGGCCGCCGACGGCGACGACACCGTCATCACCGCGCTCGGCCTGGCGCCCGCCGAGCTCACCCCGGCGATGCGCGCCTATTTCGACAAATGCATGGAAAAGCTCGGCTTCGTTCCCAACGTGCTGAAGGCCTATGCGTTCGACATGGCGCAAGCTCGAAGCCTTCATCGCCATGTACAACGACCTCATGCTGGCGCCGTCCGGGCTGTCGAAGCTCGAGCGCGAGATGATCGCGGTCGCGGTATCCTCGGAGAACCGCTGCTACTACTGCCTGACCGCCCATGGCGCCGCGGTGCGCGCACTGTCCGGACGATCCCGTGCTCGGCGAATTGATGGTGATGAACTACCGCGCCGCCCGGCTCGACCGGCGCCAGCGCGCGATGCTCGATTTCGCCGTCAAGCTGACGGCCCAGCCCCTCGCCATCGAGGACGCCGACCGCGAGGCCGTGCGCGACGCCGGCTTTTCCGACCGCGACATCTGGGACATTGCGGCGGTGGCCGGATTCTTCAACATGTCCAACCGCGTCGCCGCGGCGACGGACATGCGCCCGAATTCGATCTACCATGGCCAGAAGCGAGGATAGCGCGCCACCGTCCTTCCCTCGAAAACCAAGGCAAACCGCAACTCATGACCGTCAGAACGTCTGTTTCGCATGGCCTCGCCGACTGCCTGGCCGCCCTCGCCGTCACGGCGCTGGCTGGCCGCGCCGCTGCTGCGCGCAGGAGCGCTTCGTCCAGCAGAGCTCCGGCGACTACGGCGGCCCAGGTCGCCACCGCGCAGCACGGCATGGTGGTGAGCCAGGAGCAGCGGGCGACCCGGATCGGCCTCGACGTGCTCGAACGCGGCGGCAACGCGGTCGATGCCGCGGTGGCGGTCGGCTTCGCGCTGGCGGTCAGCCTGCCCAAGGCGGGCAATATCGGCGGCGGCGGCTTCATGGTGGTGCATCTGGCCGGGCGCAACGAGGACGGTGGCGATCGACTACCGCGAGACCGCGCCGGCGGCGACGCAGGTCCGACGTGTTCCTCGGGCCCGAAGGGCAGGCGGACCCCCGCAAGTCCCGCGACACCGGGCTCGGCGTCGGCGTCCCCGGCACTGTGGCCGGGCTCGCGCTGGCGCTCGAGCGCTACGGCTCGGGCAAGTTCACCCTCGCCGAGCTGATTGCGCCGGCGGTGCGGCTCGCCCGCGAGGGGGTTCCGGTCAAGGACGACCTGTTCGATTCGCTCCTGCTGGCGCAGCCGCGGCTGGCGCAGTGGCCCTCGACGGTCCCATATTCCTCAAGCCCGACGGCGCGCCCCCGGCCCAGGGCGACATCCTGGTTCAGTCCGATCTCGCCGCCACGCTGGAGGCGATCGGCCGCGACGGCCCGCGCGCCTTCTATATCGGCCCGATCGCCGACAAGATCGTCGCCGCGGTGCGCGGCGCCGGCGGCGTGATGGTCCGCGAGCGACCTCGAGAATTACGGCGCGGTCATCCGCAAGCCCGTGCACGGGACCTATCGCGGCTATGACATCGTCTCGATGCCGCCGCCGTCGTCAGGCGGCATTGCACCTGGTCGAGATGCTCAACATCCTGGAAGGCTATCCCTCCCACCAGGTCAGCGACGGCTCGCCGGCCGCCCTGCACCTGCAGATCGAAGCGATGAAGCTCGCCTATGCCGACCGCGCCGCCTATCTCGGCGACAGCGACCGCGTCGACGTCCCACAGGACTGGCTGATCTCGAAGGACCACGCCGCGGAGCTGCGGGCGCTGATCGATCCCAAGCACGCGCGCCCGGCGCGCGAGGTGCGGCCGGACATCGCTGTACCCGGCAGCGGCAACACCACGCATTTCTCCGTGATCGACGCCGGCGGCAACGCCGTCGCCAACACCTATACGCTCAATTTCAATTACGGGCTCGGCCTCGTCGCCGACGGCACCGGCATCATGCTCAACAACGAGCTCGACGATTTCGCCGCCAAGCCGGGCGTGGCGAACGCATTCGGCCTGGTCGGCGGCGCCGCCAATGCGCCCGGGCCGGACAAGCGGCCGCTGTCGTCCATGACGCCCACCATCGTGCTGAAGGACGGCAAGCCCGTGCTGGTCACCGGTGCGCCCGGCGGCAGCCGCATCATCACCACGGTGCTGCAGGTGATCCTGAACGCCATCGACGGCGACAAGGCGATCGGCGATGCCGTGGCGGCACCGCGGCTGCATCACCAGTGGTGGCCCGATGAGGTCGTGGTGGAGCCAAATTTTCCGGCGGACAAAATCCGGGCGCTGACGGCGCTCGGTCACAGTCGTCAGTACCGGGCCGCTGTTCGGCTCCGCGCATTCGATCGAGGTTACGCCGCAGGGCCTCATGGGCGCCGCGGACCTGCGGGCGCGGGGGGCCACGGCGGCCGGGTATTGAATGCCCGCCGGACGAACGTCGGTTAAGATACCACGCGGCGCTGCTCGAACATGCGGGCGAGGCGCCGGCGCGCATCGCTGTTGCGGCTGCGCCGCACGCCGATGTTGATCGACATGCCGCGGTCATAGGCCGGCACGAACAGCCGCGCGACATGCTGCCCGCCGCCGATCGGCCGTGACGATTTTTCCAAGCCTTTGCCCAGCAGTCCACCGGTGAAACGCGACATGTCACACACCCAACGCAAGAGGCCGCCTGAGCAAACTGGAGCGGGCGAAGGGATTCGAACCCTCGACCCCAACCTTGGCAAGGTTGTGCTCTACCCCTGAGCTACACCCGCATCCGGGCCGGCGGTTTTGCCACCGGCCGCATTCCTATGCCAAATAGGGGCGCCCTTTGCAACCGCTTCCGGCGCGTGGTGGTTTCTCACTCGCAGAACGGCCCGCGCCGAGGCTGCTCCGGACCCGAAGAGCCGCCCCAACCTGCCGCCCCGAATGCCCGCCACGTCCCGCCGAACTGTTCGCCCTGCTCGATCGCCTCGGCATCGCCCACGCGACCGTTACGCATCCCGCGCTGTTCACGGTCGAGCAATCCCGGGCGCTGCGCGGGCAGATCCCGGGCGGTCACACCAAGAACCTGTTCCTGCGCGACAAACGCGGGGAATTCTTTCTCGTGGTGGCGCTGGAGGACGCGGTGATCGCGTTGAAGAGCCTGCACCGCCGCCTCGGCGCCTCCGGGAGGTTTTCGTTCGGCTCGCCGGAGGCCATGCGGGAGCATCTCGGCGTCGAGCCCGGATCGGTCACGCCGTTCGCGGCCATCAACGATACCGCCGGCCGGGTCAGGGTGGTGCTGGACGCCGCCATGCTGACCCATGAGGCTCTCAATTTTCATCCCCTGGTGAACACCATGACCACCTCGATCTCGCGGGCGGGATTGCTGAAATTCCTGGCCGCGACGGGCCATGAGCCGCGGGTCGAAAGCGTCTCCGGGGCGGCGCGGGGCCGGGCTGAGGCCGATTGCAATCGGTCCGATCCACACCATCTAACCGGGAAACATTCAGCCGGAAACGCCCCGCCGCCAGCCTTCCCCGGTACCCGGCGGCGCGCCGGAGTCGAAGGCGACCGAGGGGATTTCGTTTCAAATGTGATGTATCTGGAGCAAGGTCCGATCATGGAACCGAACCTGTTGTGGGGCAAGGAAAGGCCGATGTCGACGAATGGCGGAGTGGCGGCGCAAGCCGCCGACAATCTCATCAAGGACGCCACGACACAGTCCTTCGTGAAGGACGTGATCGAGGAGTCACGCCGCCAGCCGGTGCTCGTCGATTTCTGGGCGCCGTGGTGCGGGCCCTGCAAGCAGCTCACGCCGATCCTGGAAAAGGCGGTGCGGGCGGTCAAGGGCAAGATCAAGCTCGTCAAGATGAACATCGACGACCACCCCGCCATCCCCGGCCAGATGGGCATTCAGTCGATCCCGGCAGTGATCGCCTTCGTCAACGGCAAGCCGGCGGACGGCTTCCTCGGCGCGCTGCCGGAAGGCCAGGTAATCGCCTTTCTCGAACGCCTGACCAAGCAGGAGATCGGCGGCGAGGACAAGGAGCTTCTCAAGGAGGCCGATGCCGCGCTCGCGGCCGGCAACGCCGGCCGGCGCCGCCGCCATCTATGCCGAAATCCTGGCCGAGACTCCGGACCATGTTGCCGGCGCTGGCGGGCCTCGCGCGATCCTATCTGGAGACCGGCGAAATCGAGCAGGCCAAGCTCACGCTCGCCCAGGTGCCCGAGGCCAAGCGCAACGAGGCTCCGGTGGCCGCCGCCCGCGCCGCGATGGAGGTGGCCGAGCAGGCCGCCGCGCTCGGCCCGGTCGCCGAGCTGGAGAAGAAGGTCGCGGCCAATCCGCTCGACCATCAGGCGCGGTTCGATCTGGCGGTGGCGCTCAACGGGCACAACCGGCGCCAGGAGGCCGCTCGACCACCTGATGGAGATCGTGCGCCGCGACCGCAAATGGAACGATGACGGCGCCCGCAAGCAACTGGTGCAGTTCTTCGAGGCGTGGGGCCCGACCGACGAGTTCACCGTGGCCGGACGCCGCGAGCCTGTCGTCGATCCTGTTCGCGTGCATGTGCGCGTAAAGCGGCCTGGCCTCGGGCAAGGCAGTGGCAGGCAGAATGACGTTGCGCCCGGGCGGGAAAGGGCGAGCGCGACGAGAGATGCGGCGATGCCGATGAATGCGGTCTATCGCGGTCCCGCCGATCTTCCGGAAATCATTCCCGTGTTCCCGTTGCCGGGGGCGCTGCTGCTGCCGCGCGGACAGATGCCGCTCAACATTTTCGAACCGCGCTATCTCGCGCTGGTCGATGACTCCCTGCGTGACGGCCACCGGCTGATCGGGATGATCCAGCCCGATCCCGCCCATCCCGGCACCGAGGAACGGCCCGGCCTCTACAAGATCGGCTGTGCCGGCCGGATCACCCAGCTCGCCGAGACCGGCGACAGCCGCTATCTCCTGCAGCTCACCGGCGTCGCCCGCTTCCGCATGGTCGAGGAGCTCAAGGTCGCGACCGCCTACCGGCAGTGCCGCGTCGACTTCATGCCATTCGCCGACGATTTCATCGCGCGCAAGGGCGAGGATGCGGTCGATCGCAAGGCGCGTGCTCGCAGGCGCTGAGCGATTTTCTCAAGGCCAACGACCTCAAGGCCGACTGGGCCGGCATCGAAAGCGCCTCCAACGAGGCGCTGGTCAATGCGCTCGCCATGATGTCGCCCTACGATCCCGCGGAAAAGCAGGCGATGCTCGAAGCGCCGGACCTCAAGACCCGTGCGGAAATCCTGGTGGCCGTCACCGAGATCGCCCTTGCCAGGGCGAATACCGAGGGCGATCCGCCGCTGCAATGATGACGGGACGTCGATTCGGACGATGGGCGGCGTGCGGGCTTGAATACCGGCGCGGAAGTCGGGATAACGGGCGGTCACACACCGAAATGGAAGATGCCATGACACCTGCGCCGTCCGACCGTCCCGCCACCGCCGTCGATCCCAAGCTGTTGGAAATCCTGGTCTGCCCGCTGACCAAGGGCCCGCTCGAATACGATGCGGACAAGCAGGAGTTGATTTCCCGCTCCGCCAAGCTCGCCTATCCGATCCGTGACGGGATACCGATCATGCTGCCGGAAGAAGCGCGCCGTCTCGACTGACGGCGTTCCGAGCGACCCTTTTCTTCCCGTTGCATCAGCGAGCGGGATGGGTCAACCACGCGCGCACATCAGGGCGCAAAGACGATATCAGAGGAATCAGCATGCTCAAGATCTGGGGAAGAAACACGTCGTCGAACGTGCAAAAGGCGATGTTCGCCGTCGGCGAACTCGGTCTCGCCCATGAGCGCATCGACATCGGCGGCGCGTTCGGCAAGAACAAGGAGCCGGCCTATCTCGCCATGAATCCCAACGGCCTCGTCCCGACCCTGGAGGAAGAGGACGGATTTCTGCTGTGGGAATCCAATTCGATCATCCGCTATCTCGCCGCCAAATTCGGCGCCGGCACGCTCGAGCCGTCCGACCTGCGCACCCGCGCGCTGGCGAGCAAGTGGATGGACTGGCAGCTCTCGGTGCTCGGCCCGGCCATCACGCCGGTGTTCTGGGGCATGATCCGCACGCCGCCGGAGAAGCGCGATCACGGGGCGATCGACGAAGGCAAGGTCAAGACCATCGCGGCGGTGAAAATCCTCGACGAGCAGTTCGCCAAGACCCCATACGCCGCCGGCGACGCCTTCTCCATGGGCGACATCCCGATCGCGATCATGTGCTACCGCTACCGCGAATTGGTGCCGGAGCGGCCGGCTTTCGAGAATTTCGAGCGCTGGTATGCGGCGATTGCCGCGAGAAAGGCGTTCCGCGACCACGTCTCCAGCATTCCGCTGACGTAGAACGCTGTGGTCATTCCGGGCGCGCCGCGCTCGGCTTCCGCGCACGGCGGCGGAATGCCAGCCTCGAAGCAGGTTCTTCGGCGTGGCAGTCACGACGATTAGCCGCATCGGCGTGCACCAACGCCCATCTCGGCTTCATTTCGCAACTTGCTTGAAATACCGCAAGTCCGGAGGCGGCTGGTCCTTTTTGGCGGGCATCAGGAAGCCGTCGGCGCGGAGGACATACATTTCCTTGCCGATCGCGACCAACCCCGTTCCCTCGACACAAGCGCTCTCCCGAAAGTCGGGACGCGGATTTGAATCGTGCACATATCTCTTGTCCACGATCCAAGGCCGCGTCAGGGCATGGTCGATCACCGTGATTTCGTCGTGAATGACTTTCGGGTCGGTCTTGTCGCGGTAGATTCGCTCCTTGAAGACGGACTGATTGTCGAAGTGGAGCGGCAGGCCGCTGGCGTCGTACACGCGCGGCCCCTTGAAACCGCGGGTTTCGGCTTCCAGCACGTCATACTCGCCGTCGCCATCCTCGTCGATCCACCTTCCGATCGAATAGCCCGCATAGCTGGGGTCGATCTCCTTGGGCCAGTCGCGGCCGTCGGTGTAGATGCGACGAGCCTGGGTGCCGATCAAAATATAAGTGGTGTCCGGTGTGACGACGAATTCCAGCGGTCCGAATGTGAGCATATGCGGCATGCCGGTGGGCATGCAGCGGGCGCGGTCGAAATTGTTGCCCTGGCCGCCCCTGGCCTGGTCGGCAATACTCTCCTCCAGAATCTTTTGATACTCGGGAGTGAGCGGGGCCTGCTGTCCGAGCGCCCACGGCTTGGTCTGATCGAACGACGGCTGGCCCCCTGCCGTGCGCAGACCCGACGGGGAGACCACGGAGACCGGGGGGACATACCGCTCCCACGAGCCCTTCCATTCGGGGTATTTCGTACGGTCGGCCGCCTTGACGCCGCCACAGAACATCATCAAAGCGCCGGCCATTCCAATTGCGCAGATCAATTTTCGATGAAGCATGGTGTACCTCCCCTTGAATCGTTTTTGCCCTTGAATCGTTTTTGCCCTTGGGTCGTTTTTTGCCCTTGGGTCGATTTTCGCGGATCGTCAGTCGAGCGGCAGCGGCTGTGAAAGGTGAATGCGGGCACCGCCGAACTGGTGATTTCAAACGGTCGCCCGCCGTGGGCATTGTGGCTGCCTTCAATTCACAGGACATCGGCACGTCCTGCCGGCAGTTCTTTCACCGAACTTACACCGATTGCGTGTGTGGGTGGAAGGGGCGCGGCGGCGGCTTCTAGCCCGTTGCTGCAAAGGACGTGTGCCGCGACAGCCGAAAACGGCGGGAGAAAAAGAAAGCCCGGCTGCCCTTACGCCAGATCGATCACTCCCGCTTCGCCCACCTCGGTGGCGAAGGCGAGCGTGGTGCCGGTCGGGTCCCAGGCCAAAGCCGAGATCGGTTCGCCGGCCGGACGCCGCGCCAGGATCTCGGCGCCGTCGGCGGTGCGGACCAGCAGCACGGTGCCGTCCTCGTAGCCGACCGCGATGACATCGTTGCGGGGATGGCAGGCGACCGTGCAGACCAATTCCGCCAACGGTGCCAACATTTGCGGCTGGGTGCCCATAGGACCGTCCTTGCCCTGGAACGGCCAAACGATGAGCTCCTTGGACCCGGACGTCGCGAGCGCCTTGCCGTTGGCGCTCCACGACATCGAGCGCACCTTGGTGGCATAGCCGGACATCCGCAGTTGCTTGCCGTCGACCATGCGCCAGCCATGCAGGGTCGGCTCCTGCATGGCCGTCACCAGGAAGCGGCCGTCCGGGGAAAAGCCGACGGCCACGTGGGAGCCCTTCCACTCCAGCCGTTCCGGCGCGGCCTGGGTGGCGTTGGGAAACCACAGCGTGACGCCGTTGTAATGGGCGATGGCGAGCCGCAGGCCCTTGGGCGCAAAGGCAAGCCCGCCGACGGTGGAAGACACTTCGAGGCGCCGCGGCTCGCCCTTGCGGGTATGCACGAAGCCCTCCTTGCCGGCCGACCAGGCGAAGGCGCCGCCGGGTCCGAGCGCGACGTGATCGATCCAGCGCCGCTTGCCATCGGTGGCGACGACTTCGTGGGTGCGGTCGCGCCGCGTTGCGACCACGGTGCCATCGTCGCCGCCGGTGAGGATTTGCTCGCCGTCGCTCGTCGCCGCGAGGATGCCGCCGCCATGGACGGCGATGCGCTCGGGCTTGCCGTCGCGCGGCGCGAACAGGAGCGCTTCCTCGCCCAGCACGAACACCGGAATGTCGCCGAGGAAATGCACAGCGACGACCGGCGCGCCCGCCGCGATCGGCCGGGCGTGGTCAGCGACGGAGGCGCGGGGTGTCATCGTCTTGAGCCGCCCGGTCCCGCGGTCACGCCGCGCATTCCTCGAAGCCCTTGCGGATCATGGTCTCCGGCAGCTCGCGGCCGATGAATACGAGCCGGCTTTCGCGCTTCTCCGCATCCTTCCATGCACGCTGGTGATCGCCGTCGAGCATCATGTGGACGCCCTGGAACACGAACCGCTCCGGGTCGTCCTTGAAGGCCAGGATGCCCTTCGAGCGCAGGATTTTCGGCCCTTCCTGGGCGACCAGGTTCTGGATCCAGGGAAAGAACTTGTCGGGGTCGATCGCCTTGTCGGTCCTGAGCGAAAGGGACTGCATGTCCTCGTCATGGTAGTGCGCGAGGCCGCCGTGGTCGTGCGCGTGGCCATGCTCATGGTGGTGGTCATGATCATGATGATGGTCATGATCGTCGCCGCGTTCGAGGAATTGCGGCTCGATGTCGAGAATACGGTCGAGGTCGAAGGCATTGCGGTTCAGCACCTCGGCGATCGGGATCGCGCAGCGCTCGGTGCGGTGGAGCTGCGCATAGGGATTGATGCCGCGGATGCGGGCTTCGATCTCGCGCAGATCGGCCTCGCTGACGAGATCGGTCTTGTTGAGCAGGATCACGTCGGCGAAGGCGATCTGGTTCTTGGCCTCCGGCGCGTCGCGCAGACGGTCCTTGAGCCAGCGGGCGTCGGCGACCGTGACCACGGCGTCGAGCTTTGCCTTGCGGCCGACGGCGTCGTCGACGAAGAAGGTCTGGGCGACCGGAGCCGGATCGGCGAGCCCGGTGGTCTCCACGATGATGGCGTCGAACTTGCCCTTGCGCCGCATCAGGCCTTCGATGATCCGGATCAGGTCGCCGCGCACGGTGCAGCACACGCAGCCATTGTTCATCTCGAAGATTTCCTCGTCGGCGCCGACGATGAGGTCGTTGTCGATGCCGATCTCGCCGAACTCGTTGACGATGACGGCGTACTTCTGCCCATGGGGCTCGGACAGGATGCGGTTGAGCAGCGTCGTCTTGCCGGCGCCGAGATAGCCGGTGAGCACGGTGACGGGAATTTTTTCGGAACTCTTGTCGGAAATCGCGTCGTGAGTCGTGTCGGTCATGGGCAAACTCCAGCGGTGGCCCTGATATAGGGATTTTTGCCGCCGGTGCAAAATCATCGTCGATGTACCTGACGCTGGAGCCTCGGTCCCCCAAAAAGACAAGGGGTCATGGCCGGGCTTGTCCCGGCCATCTCGTTGAAATCGTTCGCTAATTCATTGAAGTTATAAACCCGTCATAAACATCCGGTGGCGCGGTCTAACGCCAACCGATACGATCAAAAACGGCTTGCGACCAGATCGTGGCGGGTCTATATCAAACGCGCCTGGATGGTGGAACCATCCTTTCGGTTTCAGAGCAATGCCAGCCCGCCCCCTCAGGGACCATTGCGCACCGCTGAGACGGGCCAACCACAGGAGACAGAGGGCACCCGTAGCGCTCCACAGCGGACTTGTGAGCACCGAAAGGTGCCAGCATGTCCAAAGCCAGCCCGCTCCCGAATGACGCACAGGCGGCCTTTGTAGAGGCCATCCTGACCGGTGCCCCGCCCGCCGAAATTGACAAGGCCATGGCGGATTATCGCCGATGGCGCGAGCAGCAAGGATTGCCGCCCCTCGGGATGCCTGAGGGCGGCGGCAAAACCCCTGCGTGCGGCGCCCTGTCGCCGGCAAAGGCCGCCCGATACCTCGGTATAGGCAAGACCAAAATGTGGGGCCTGATCACGAGCGGCAGAATTCCCAGCAAGACGCTTGACGGCCGCCGGCTCATTCGAGTGGCCGATCTTGACGCGTTCCGCGCGGGACTCCCGTCATGAGCGCGAATCCGGTTCATAGCGCTCTCCCGAAGCGCCAGTCCGCCGTGCCGATCCCCGGCGGGGGTGGGGGTTCATAAGCCGGGGCTCCTACGGACGCTTTAGCCTTCTCCGGGGTCTTAGAACAACTAAGTCGTTGTAACATTCTAGTTTCTTGTGCTCTCCGAATATCTACGCAGGGTTGTGACACTTAATATTGTCTCGTAAAAGGCGGAAAGGCCCGGGAGCGGGGTAAGGACGCCGGCACACTGTTTTAATCGTGAGGAGGGGGCGGTCTTTTAGGGGGTGTTCGGGAGGGGGGATCGCGTTGGAGGCGGTTTCGCGCTTTTTTTTGGGCGTGGCCCTGACGGCCCGGAGGTTGAACCTCGCGGAGGCAGCGCACCGGCTTCTGTTGCCACCGAGTCCGTTCCTGCAGTCCCCCGATTTTGGGCTATCTTTGATCCGAACGCGGCGAGGATTTTACGACCGAGGCGGCACTAGTCGCGATTTGGTTCAAGCCGAAGAGGTGGCGAAGGCGATCGCGGAACAAATAAGGAGCCATCCAAACAAGTCCCTTGGCGTCGCCTGCCTTTCGGCGCAACAGCGCGACGCCGTCGATGATATGATCGACAAGCTCGAGTTGCGCACTGAAGTTGAAGCCTTCGCACCTAAAGACGAGCGCCTCTTTGTTAAAAATCTTGAAGCGGTCCAAGGAGACGAACGTGACGTGATTTTTATTTCTGTCGGCTACGGCGTCGCGCCGAATCAGTCCCGTCCGTTCCTTCAATTTGGGCCGGTGTCACGCGAAGGCGGCGAGCGGCGGCTCAACGTCCTTGCCTCCCGGGCCCGCGAGAAGTGCGTCGTCTTTTCTTCCATCACCGCAGCTGACATACCTGCAGAAACCTCCGTCAGCGGCACGCGCATGCTGCGGAGCCTGCTGCATTTTGCCGAAACCGGCAAACTCGGCGCGGGCACGCTGAAAGGTGGGGACTTCGAGAGCCCGTTCGAAGAGGCTGTAGCCCGGGCTATACGGGAGGCTGGATATCACGTCCACGCACAAGTGGGCGTGTCCAGCTTTCGGATCGACCTTGGAGTCATTCATCCGGCAAGGCCGGGGGAGTATCTGCTCGGCGTGGAATGCGACGGCGCGACATACCACCGAGCCCGCTCCGCGAGAGATCGTGACCGCCTGCGCCAGGAAGTCCTTGAAGGCCTCGGGTGGCGTCTTCACCGTATCTGGAGCACAGATTGGTTTCGGAACTCGGTGAGAGAAACTGATCGTCTCCTGTCTGCGATCCGCGATGCCGAAACGAGAAACGAAGCTCTCATTCTGGAGGACCTCGAAGAGGCACTCAACCAAGCGGTATCTCCCGCATCCACAGTCGACGAATTTGAATTGGCGCACGAGGCTGGAGAGGAGAGTGCAGAGTCCGGTACCGAATACGAGGAATGCTCTCTTGTTGTTCCCTATGGTCGTAATCTGCTTGATCTGAATATCGCTGAGGTCGGTCGCCTCGCGCTTGCCGTCGTCGAGGCTGAAGGTCCCATTCACACCGAGGAAGTTGCGCGGCGGATACGTGAGGCGTTCGGGCTGCAGAAGACCGGGAACCGAATTCTGAAGCACGTCCTAGATGCGCTGGTAGCCCAGGCACGAGGTGGTATGATCAAGCGGGATCAAGAATTCTGGACAATACCGGGCCGGGAGATTTATGGGTATTCGAACTCGCCGCGCCACGGCGCTCCCGCTCCGGCGTGCCGGCATGATTTCCCCCGCTGAATATCATCTCGCAATGCTAGGTATCATCGAGGACGCCGTGGCTATTTCACCAGACGACCTCGGCGTAGAGACAGCACGACGCTTTGGATTTGACCGAACTGGTCCGGACCTCAAACAAGAGATCAATCTTCAGATGTCTGCGCTAATCAAGCTAGACAAAATCGTAAAGGACAATTTAAAGGTTCGTGCGTCGCCAACAGCTCGCCATTAACCGGACTTAGCCGCGCCGCGCCAGAGAGCGATGGCAACAAACGCAGCGCCGCGGCGGGCGCTCAGCATGTTTGCGGACTGCCGGGCTCGGGCAACTGATTTGGAAGCCGTGTGACCTTCGCAATTGGCGGCGGTGAGCAATTGTATGCGTTTTTCGGATAAGGGCCGCCGCCTGCCCACGCTCGTTGCGCCCTGAGCAGGCTCGCTGCAGAACACACGCAACCGTACTCTATTGAACGTGACAATACGGGACTCGACGCAAGCTAACGATCGCGCCTTTGTCGGGCTTCATGCAGTGCCCCGGCCCCCCGTGGTCGTCCCGGCAGGCGGCGGCGAGGCGACGGTCGCCGCCCGCTTCTGCGCCCGGAGCACCGTCGCCGGCGGCTGCGAGGTGACCTACCGCAATCATGGCACGCATGCGGAGGCGATCGAGATCGTTTTCGATCCGAGGGTCATGAGCTATCGGATGCTGCTCAAATTCTTCTTCCAGATCCACGACCCCACCACCCGCAACCGTCAGGGCAACGACGTTGGCACAAGGTACCGGTCGGCCATTTTCTATGTGAGCGGGGAGCAGAGCAGAAGTGTGTCGCGGAAGACACCATCGCCGATGTCGAGGCCTCCGGTCTCTGGCCGGGCAAGGTGGTGACGGAGCTAGCCCCGGCCGGTCCCTTCTGGTAGGCCGAGCCGGAGCATCAGGATTACCTCCAACGCCATCCCGACGGCTACACCTGTCACTTTGTGCGTCCGGGTTGGAAGCTTCCGGCACGAAGTTCGACCACAAGGCCGCCCTCGACAACCTTGCCAGCGCGCAAAGCGGCTCTCCTCAGATCATGGTCAAGCCGCGTGGCTATTATCTACGAGACGAAACCGAGCCGTTCAGGATGGCAAGGTTTTGAACGCCGTGAGAAATCCGGTGGTATGCCAGTTTGCCGCGCTCCTGCTGAGTACATTTCTGATGGGTTGTACTCTAATATTTGCATTTTGAAGAACCATCAAACGAGGCGCCCCCGAGGTCGTTATTTACGAGTGTGTGTAAGCTGCTTCACAGAGTTGCTACTGCGCATCCGCTAATAAAGGACGTTACTCAAACCGCGCAGGGAGTTTTGCCATGGCCTCGATTACCTCGACGCCCCGGTTCCAGCAGGGGCCGATCACAACAGCGTTGCAGCTCGGTCCGCTCGCGTCGTTGGCGGGCAGCTGGAGAGGGAGCGGCTTCAATGCGATCTGGCGGCCCGACAACCCCGGATCGCCGCCGGTGGGCAGCGAGACCAAGCGCTTCCTGGAGCTCAACCTGACGAGCGAGACGCTGGACTTCCATGTGATCCCGGGAGTGGTGCCGAACCGCGGGCTGAACCCCCAGGCCGATCTCAGCCTGTACGGCCTGCACTACCTGCAGCGGGTCAGCGACGCCGACCCGCCGCCGTTCTCGACCGCCGGGCAGGCGCTGCATATCGAGCCGGGGCTGTTCATGAATGTGCCTGCGAGCCAGGTCCCGTCAAAACGCGGCCAGCATCGTGCGGCATGGCCAGCATCCCGCACGGGGTCACGGTGCTGATGCAGGGGCCGAACCCGGTACCACGCCGACTTCGGGGCCGCCGGCATACCTCCCATCTTCCCGATCGCGGGTCTTCCGGCGTTCACTCCGGCCCGCCGGCGCGTTGGGCCTAGGTATCCAGCCGGTCGACATCCCGCCGCCCGGCTCGGCGACGGCCTCGAGCACGTGGTTCCGGAGGTCGACATAAGCAAGGACGTTGCGGGCTCGCAGAGCAACGGCCCGTACCCGGCGTCTTTCCAGGGGTTCATCAACGATCCCAACTCCGTGTTGAGGGCTGCGATCGCCGGCCAGCAAATCCTGGGCACGATTGCGATCAATCTCTCCACGACCGGCGTCGGTAGCGGGATCGAAAACATCCCGTTTCTGGGGATAGCGAACCCGGCCCAGGCCGACAATCCGCACCGGCCCCGCCAACGCCTTCGTCTCGTCGGCGAGCGCGACCTTCTGGATCGAGTGGGTGCGCATCCCGGGTGCCCCTGCGGTACCGAAGCCCCGAACGCAGCCCGGCCCGGAGATCTTGCAGATCGAGCCGTTCTGGCCAGAGCCGACCTATCCTGCAGCTGCAGTACTCCCAGGTAGTTATCCTGATTTTCAACAGTGTCCTCTGGCCCCACGTCACGGTGGCGACGCTGACGCTCAGCGCCGGGTAGCCTTTGCGGGGAGACCGGCGGCGTTTGCAAGCAATCGGGGACGGGCCGAGATAATGCCCTGCCGGTTCGCGCCGGCAGGGCACGCGCGTGTCACTGCGCATGGAAACAAGAAATGAACTGTCGATAATTGCCGATTGTCGGTAGAGGTCATCATTCCGTCTCGATTCCCGGCTGTCTTGCTTCCATCCATCGCGCTGCGATTTAATTTGAGGGTGGCCTATGAATATTATTGGATTTTTATCTTGCACACATCTCAAAGCGACCTGTCTTGGACTTCTCGTTTTTGGTAGTCTGGGTTTGGTCAGCGATCTGACAGCGCCTTTGGTGCCCGGCGCTGGGCCAAGGAGTGCCGCTTATGCGCAGACCCCGGCACTTGAGCCGCTTTCGGCAAATGATGTGTCGTGGATGTTTCCTGCGCCCACGCAAGCTAGTGATTTCGCAAATTTGATCTCGATGGCTGACCTCGCTGTGCAGAACCCGCAGGACCTGACGAGACGAGATCGGGTTTGGTCGGATGCGGCGTTTGCGCAATTTCTCGGTATCGCTGCCAGCCCCGCTGCATTGGTTGCAGGGACGCCGAGCCGGATCGACCTGCCCGCGGAGGCGCAGTCAATAAACGCCTGGCACATCGCCGGCATTCGTATTGATCCGGGCGCACCGGGTCTTTCAAACGATATCCTTGCTCAATTCGGACAATCGCCGCAAATTCGGCTAATCGTCCAGCCGGTGATACGGAATGCTGACGGTACGCCCACGGTGTTGGATACAGCGGCGCACCTCATATTTAGCTTTACCGCGGGCTCCGGTGCTGCACCCCAACCCGGCTGTCTGCAGCCTCCGATACCTGATCTCGCCGCCTTTAGGACGATTGTGGCGGAGGTAGCCGACCTGCGAACTCGGCTGGGCTTGGGACAGCTTGGCGCGAACCGCGTTACCACGACTAACGTGCCGCTCGGCATTCACCCTGGTCTCCTGGATGCTACTACGCGCAGCAATGTCCGTCAGGAGATGAAGACGTTTCTTGAGCGGCATCTTTCCGATGAGCACTTGAGTGCCATGGCCATCATGGGACTTCCCGCGGGAGCACCCGCGCCGTGGATTTTCTTGTCCATGACAAAGCTGCCTCCGGGTCTGGTGCCGGCATTGCCGAATGGCGGATTTGTCCCCGTCCGTGGCCCCGCGCTGGATGGCCAGCAACTCGCCGAAATGTTGAACCCGGTTGGTGCGTCTCCACGAGTGGTTCCGGCACCGCACACCAATAATCGTAGCCCAGTTACCTGCGTGAATGCGGCGCTTCCGATGCCGGGCCCTGCGCTCGCCGAACGGCACGGCTCATCTACGGCTGAACTTTTCGCCGACGAGCCGATCCCGCCGGCGACCATACGGGACATTGTCGATCTCATAGCCGATCCAGCAAGGAGCCATTTCTTCAATACCGATTGCGTCAGCTGTCACACCGATACGCGCCGCGCGATGGATCTTTTGCAAGTAACGACCATTTCAGGGATCGATCCCGCCGTCCTGCCTAAGGGCCAATATAATGTACGCAATTTCGGCTGGTCGCCCCCGAATGAAGGACTTCAGAGCACGGTGACACGCCGCACGGCTACCGAGACGGCTGCGGTGGCGAATTTCATCAACGCGCAACTGCTTGGCAGATAAGTATTGATCAGCCGACGTAGTATAGCTCGACTGCTGGATGATCCCTCAAGGCCTCAGGTCGGTAGGGGCCTCGGGTGTCATAGTTCAGAACTTCCGGAAAGGTGAACCGTTTCAAGACCGAGCTGTGAAGTATGGCGCCCGGGTCCACCTTTCTATAACCGACTTGCCACCGAAGCCGTGGATCACCCCCGATCCCGGACTTGCATTCATCGTGCTGCGGCCCATCAGCCGACGGGTAGGATCGGAGCACCGTCTCATCCACTTCGATGCCGTTCGGCACGTTGCGAGCTGCACCTGCCATCCAGTCGAGGGTGATATCCGATAATCGCGATTCATTCTCGGGGTAGCCGCCGCCGATGTCGGCGTGATTTCCGGCAAACCAAATCTGCTCGAAATGTATCTCTTGGCCTAGCTTTGCCTCTGGGTACTCGAATCCCGCGTTGGTCCAAGGAACGCGCTTGAAATCGGCGCGATCTTCATCGATCGATAGCGCGTGCTTAGCATATTGGACATCGGGATTGAGTTGCGTGTCATAGAACGTCATCTGCCAGTCGGCGAGGTAGAATCGTCTTTCTTTCGGATGATAATAGAGATGCGTCGCAAAGTATGCGATTGCCCACGCGATTGTCACGGCACCAGCGGAGCAGAAAAACCAAAGCCGATACGAGCCAAAGAGCCACCAGAGGGGCAGGGCAGCCAAGCCGGATATCACTGCAAGCAAAGAGAATGCAAGAATGGCCTGCATTGCGGGTTTCAACCCTACAGCGGCGACCGTGTCCCACACGCCGATAAAATAGGGTATCGCGTTTGCCTTATCTCCGCAGGCGGACCCGTGGCGAGTTCGGAATTGGCGTGCCAGCTGTTCCCGTTCATCTTTGAAGGGATTGCTTTTAATCGACCCCCCGTACTGGTAGACGTTCTTGATAGCCTCTTTGGCCACGGTGCGTATCGATTCGGGGTCCAGCTTCAACGGGGCGCCGTCCTTTATGCGTGGCACGCCGCAGAGGGCGAGCGCACCTGCTAAACATCGAACGGTGTACGCCCCTCGGCTAAATCCGAACAGGAAAATACGATCGCCTGGTTCCCACAGGCCGATAATGGCCGCATAGCAATCAATGATGTTGTCTGTGATGCCGAGGCCAGTGGCTTGGCTTACGAGATTACGTACCTTCCGCACGAAGCCGATTTTGATCTTGCCGCCATCGGATTGCGAACCGAGCCCGGGATCGTAAAAGGACAGCTGCCTTGACGGATCGATTGAGGAATTGGGACCGCATCGAGTAGCGCGAAACAGCTTGTAGACGTTTGTGCGTACTTCATCCGGCAGCAACCCGCCGGCTTGACCGGTGCCGTCCGAAAAAATGTTTATGTTCTTGGGCATTCCGCTGCCTCCTGACCCACGTCTCAACGACACGGGCGGCCCACGCGCCGTCACATTCCTTGGCGGCACGGCGGTGTTTAAAGCGTCTTCAAATACTCGATGATTGCCCACCGGTCGTCTTCCGACAGCGTGGTGCCGTATTCGTGTCCGCCGTTGCCGTTACCATTGGCGTTCATCGGATCGGTGACGAAGGTACCATTGGCGAACGGCGACCGATCGCTCATATAACCGACATTCTTCGGATCGTATAACCGGCTCCCGATCTTGAAGGTGGGAGCCCGTTGATTGGCTGGCTTGAGCAATTCCCAGAGGTTAGGCACCGAACCGTTGTGGAGATAGGGTGCCGTGGCCCAGATTCCTTGCAGCACGCGCAATTCGTATGCGTTAGGAGCGGTCGGCGGTTTGAACAGACCGGTCAAACTGCGCTCCACGAACTTAGTTATGTCTCCGACGGCGACGATCTTGGTCGGCAGCGATTGGTTCGGGCCTAACAGATCGTCGAGATTCTTTCCAAAGTGCTTAGCCAGGTCTTTGCGGATTGCACGAAACACGCCGCTATTCGAGAGCTTGGCAACCGAGGGAAGCTGAGGTAGGGCCAACGAGGGAAAGGTCGGGGGCAGTGCCTCCGCAAACAGACTTCCCACCACCACGGTGGCGAGAATGTCGGCGGTGGGGGCGTCCGTCCCCATCCGGGCGAGGAATGCAGGCGGGGGCAACAGGGTGCCTTTAAGCGGTCCGGACATCGAACTGCGTCCGGAATTGACAGACATCTTTGGATCGGTTCCCACCGGCAGAACCGGCGTATGCCAAAGATCCGCAATGCCGGAGGCCTGCGGCTGGTGACATGAGCCGCAATTAGTCTCAAACAACGGCTTGCCGCGCTGCGCCAATGCGTCGTCAAGCCCGAAGAGATCGTGCGGCCACGCGGGTGGAGTTAACGCAACGATCTTCTCCTCAAGTATTTGCAGGTTGGCAAAATTTGCGGAATTATGCGAATAATCGATCAATGCAAACGAAACCGGCGTGTCGTCGATTTCGCGCAAGGGGGTCAAATCCGCGAAAACCCCGAAGACCTCGCCGGCGTTACGTCCGAGGGCTTGTATAAAGAGGCCGTTGGGGACGCCGCCATTCCATTGCGTGTGATCCTGCCGCGACGCATTCCAAAGAAACGGATAACTGACAGGCGCATCAGCTTTCTTGAAATTATCAACGACACCGAGATCGCGCGCGGCCACGCGATTGAAGATCATGCCAAAGGCGTCGAGCCGGCCCGGCCCCCACTTCAAATCGGGCGGCAGGCTTTTATCCATGAATTCACCGAATTGTCCCACCCACTTCTGAAAATCTGCGTTGATACGAGCCGCATTTGCGGCGTCATAGGAACTCCCCAGCACGCTCCGGACAAAAGTGTCGAATCGGTCCGTCTGCGCGAGCGTCGCGCGCGATGCTGCGAGCAGATCGGCTAGGAATTGCTGAAAATCCGCATTGGCAGGCGCACCGTCGAGTCGTAGCGCATGCGTGACGCCATCCTTCTGGTACTCCAGCTGCGCGGTGTGACAGGCCGCGCAGGTCATGCCGAGCTGTTCCGGCGCAACGCTTCCGTCGATCGCAAATCCAACCGGCAGGCCTTCCGGATTGTTGGCGGAAACGACATTCGGCAAATAACCGTAGCGTTGCAGTTGATCGGCGGCGAACGGCTCGTCGACATCGAGTCGCTGCAGCGCCTTGAAGAAGGCATAGGGCATCATGTGCGAACCCTGGGTCGTCGTATAGAAAATGTCGCGGTCAGCGTCTGACCAGCCTTGGGGGGCATACGTGACCACCGATCCGCTCGGCGAAGATGGCTGCGCCATTCCGCCGGTGCTCCCAAAAGTCAGCGCAGATATGGCGACTGCAAGAGCCAGACGCAGCACCATCGTCATAGCAACGTAGTTCATCTTTCCTTCCGCATTAATACTTGGTCCTACAAACCGAAGACAACAATGGCGTGACTTTGCCTGAGGCCGGGGCAACAACTCTAATCGCCGCCCTCGCGTGGAGTCCGCCGGATCCGGACGGAGCGGTGTAGCACGTACTAGACATGCTCGACCACACTCCATATCGAGGATGGGCGGGGGTTGCGCCGGCTCCTTCCCGCTGATCGCGCCGATTGCGGTAAGGAACGCGTCCGCTTGTGCGCCCACGTCTACCCTTAGCGCAGGAGGTGAAACGCATTTCTGAACAGAACTGGCCACCAACTCAGCGAACCAACGTAGACAGCGATTCGCGCATACCGGTAAACCTTGGTTTTTGCCGTGGCGGTTCCGCGCAATAGGCGTCGCAGAATAGAGCCGCGAGGTCATTGAGGCCAAGCTTGAAACACTAGGCTACCGATCCTGCGCGTGCTAATTTGGCGCCATCAAAAGGCGGTTCGGCTTTGCGCCGGCCGACCGCCGGCAGGGCGGGCGCGCGGAACCACATCATGGTCAATATCAAGGTCAACGGGACCTCGCATCAACTTGATGTCGAGGATGACACCCCGCTTCTCTGGGTCTTGCGTGAGGAGATCGGGCTGACAGGCACGAAATTCGGGTGCGGCATCGCCGCTTGCGGCGCATGCACTGTCCACGTCAACGGTGAGGCAATGCGGTCCTGCTCGGTGCCGGTCGGCTCCATCGAGGGCGCCGAGATCACCACGATTGAGGGGCTCTCAAGTGACAGCAAGCATCCGGTGCAGCAAGCGTGGCTGACTGAGCAAGTGCCACAGTGCGGCTATTGCCAGTCCGGCCAGATCATGGCGACGTCGGCCTTCCTCAAGACCAATCCGAACCCGACCGACGCCGAGATCGACGTCAACCTTACCAACATCTGCCGTTGCGGCACCTACGCGCGCCTTCGCGCCGCGGTGCATCGCGCTGCAGCCCTGATGCGCGCATGAAACGGGAGGGCACCACAATGACCGATACAACTCTCTCCCGTCGCCGGTTCATCACCACCGCACTCACCGCGGCCGGAGGCTTTGCGCTCGGCGTCGGCATCGGTGGCCCCGCCGAGGCGGCGAGCCTTGACGTGCGTCCCTGGGGCGATGACGCCAAACGCTATCCCGGCGAGGTCAACGCGTGGGTCGTGATCGAGCCCGATGACACCGTGATCATCCGCTACGGCCGCGCCGAGATGGGACAGGGGAGCTTCACCGCCCTGCCCCAGATTCTGACTGAAGAGCTCGAATGCGATTGGGCTTTCGTCAAGCCGGAATACGCTTCGGCCAATCGGAATTTTAGGGAGAACAAGGTCTACGGGAGCCTCTCCACCGGCGGCAGCCGTGCGGTGCGCGAGACGGGAGATGTAGTCCAGCAGGCCGGTGCGAGCGCTCGCGAACGCCTGATCGCGGCTGCCGCGAAGCGCTGGAACGTGCCCGCGCCCGAATGCTCGGCAGCGATGAGCAAGGTCACACACAATCCGACCGGCCGCACGTTCCGTTTTGGCGAGCTGGCGGTGGATGCGGCCGCGATCAAGCTCGACAAGGAGCCGGCGCTGAAGAAGCCGGATCAGTACAAGTTCATCGGTAGGCGGCTTGCGCGATTGGACGTGCCGCTCAAGATCAACGGCACGGCGAAATACGGCATCGATTTGGACGTGCCTGGCATGGTGCGGGCCGCGATCATCAAATGCCCGGTGTTTGGCGGCACGGTGAAATCGGTCGACGAAGGCGCGATCGCCGGGCGCCGCGGCGTCCTTCAGGTGGTCAAGCTCAAGGACGCGGTCGCGGTAGTCGCGGATCGTTACTTCCGCGCGCAGGCTGCGCTCAATGCGCTGCCGATCGAGTGGGAGGTCGGCGCCGCCGGCACCACCAACAGCGTGCAGTTCCGCAAGGAGTATCTTGATGCCCTCGACCAGAAGGGCGCGGAAGCGCGTCATGACGGCGACGTTGATGCCGCGATGCCGACAGCCGCCAAAGTGATCGACGCGACCTACGAGGTGCCGATCATCGCGCACGCGCCCATGGAGCCGCTCAATGCCATCGCGCATGTGCAAGCGGATCGCGTCGACGTTTGGGTCGGCACACAGAACGCCGACCTCGCGCTGACGTTTGCCGCGCAGGCCTCCGGCGTGAAGCCCGAGAACGTCTACATCCACAACACGTTTTCCGGGGGTGGCTTCGGCCGGCGGCTGGGTCCTGACGAGGTTGCCCAGGCGGTCGCGGTCTCCAAGGCGGTCGGCAAGCCGGTAAAGTTGATCTGGACGCGCGAGGAGGAAATTCGCCAGGGTCGTTACCGCACGCAGGCCGCTATCCGCTTCAAGGCGGGGTTTGCGGCCGACGGAACACCGATTGCGCTCGACATGCGCAATTCGGCGGGTAGTTCGAATCCGGGCGCCGTGCGTAACGGCCTTGACCCGCAGACGATGCAGGGCTTGATCAATACGGCCTATAAGCTGCCGAACTACCGGATCGTCTCAATCCTGAAGAACACGCACGTCCCGCTTGGCCCCTGGCGCGCACCGGGGCACTCCCAGAACGTGTTCTTCATGGAAAGCTTCATCGATGAAATGGCGCACGCGACCGGCAAGGACCCGGTGGCGCTGCGGCGCGAACTGCTCGCACATCGCCCCGACTTCCAGCAGGTGCTCGATCTGCTGGTCGAAAAGGGTGACTGGGGCAAGCCGATGCCTCGTGGCAAAGGACGCGGTGTCGCCGTCCACGAGAGCTACGACTCGATCGTCGGCATGACCGCCGAGGTCGCGGTGACGAACGGCGAGGTGAAAGTCGAGCGCGTGGTCATCGTTTGCGACTGCGGGGTCGTGGTCAATCCGCGCGGGGTCGAGACGCAACTCGAAGGGGGCATGATCTATGGGCTCTCGGCGGCGCTGTTCGGCGAGATCACGGTCAAGAACGGCCGCGTCGAGCAGGGCAACTTCGACACCTATCCGGTGGTGCGTTACAAGGACGCGCCAAAGACGGAAGTCTACATCTCGCCCACGCCCGGCAAGCGATGGGGTGGTGTCGGTGAGCCTGGTGCGACCATGATTCAACCCGCGGTAACTAACGCGATCTTCGCCGCCACCGGCAAGCGTCTGCGTTTGCTTCCCATCCACGGGCAGGATTTGAGCAGGGGGGCGTAGGCCTAAATCCACACAGTTCGTGGCGCAATGGCCGGGCGCGACCCGGCCGTTTGCTTCCGCTTGGCATCCGCCCGCGCTATCGCATAAGTGCCGGTCCTTCTGCTGGCGATCATATCCGCGAGCCCGCACACAAAAGCGTCGATGTCGCGCTTGCGCGCGAGCGGCTTCAAAATTCCGTACCAATGGCTGCTACTATCTCCCGCCGATGTTCGACATGTTAGACGGATGTCTTCGCATGGCCAGGTAGCCGAACGACAAGAACCGAGGCCGGCAATTTTCTTGTCGCGCCGCCCGGTTGGAGCGGCACGGTCCTGGCCGGCTTCACGCGCATTGCGGCATCGGCCGCACCAAGTAAGTCGGACTACGACGCCGTGCAAAAGATCTGGGCCGGCTACAAGGGCACGCTGCTCTCCGGATGGCGCGAAAACGAATAACAACGAATTAAAAGGAACGAATTAAAAGGTTCTGCATGGCTTAGCCGATGCAGAACCTCGGTTGGCACCGCACGCGATGGGGAGCGCACGCCCGGCGGGATCCTATGGAATTTTCAGTTGAAGGCTCTATCGGGGCCACTCGGATTGGCGGCCCGAACGAATGGTGTTGGCCGATGGATGGTCGCCATCCCGGTTATGAGGTGGGGTAATTCGAGGCGGATGCTGGAGATTCGCGGACGCCAAGGCGTAGGCTGGCGAAGACACGCACGGGGCTGCCGAGGCGTGACCGGAGCACGCTGGGACGATAGCCCTGATAATTGTTGCGGCGGTCATGGTCCGCTTGCCTGTTTGGGGTAAAGACGGGCGGTGCGAACGAGACAGCCCTGCTGACAGCACGGGCAAACACGAGTCTCGTCGGATGTCGCGTGATCAGTTGACCGGTCAGCGACGCGGTTGACCGTCTCGTTGGATCGTGTGGGAGACGCCGTTGCTGGAAGCTCGAGCGAGAGCAAAAGACGGGCTCGTTCGGCGTGCTCGCGCCGAGCCGGGTGCCAGAGCCCGTAGTAACGAACCTTATGCAGGCCTCTCGGTAAAACGTGCTGCAGGAAGCGGCGCATGAACTCGTGACCGCTCAAGCGGGTGGTGCGCCACTGCATCGACTTACGATCTTGGTGGCGGATGGTGACGCATTTGTCGTCGAGACCGACAATACGGTTGTTGGTGATGGCGACACGGAACACGTAGCGAGCGAGATAGCGGAGCACGGCCTCATTGCCTTCGCCCCAAGCCGTACAATCCACGACCCAGGGCGTGGCCCATGTAGCTTTCGGCAAGGTCAAGTCCGGCCGGCGCTTTGTGAGCGCGGCCCTGAGTTTACCGCCGACAAGGTTGGCTAGGGCCTGGAGCGGAACCAGAAAGCCGTTGCGCGCGGGATGCCAATGGTTGCCATCGTCGGAGACACCGCCGCCGGTCACCAGACAATGGACATGGGGTAGGTGATTGAGCTGTTGTGTCCAGGTATGTAGGACGGCGAGCACGCCGACGGTGGCGCCGACGTATCGTGCATCACGGGCGATCTCGATGATGGACTCAGCGGCGGCCTTCATCAAAAGGGCGTAGCCGTCGCGCTGGTTAGCGCGCAGCACACTCCTGAGTTCCTCGGGCACTGTGATGGTGACGTGAAAATAACCGCACGGCAGCATCTCGACTTTACGCGCCTCAAGCCAGCGCATGGTCTGGTCAGTATGACATTTTGGGCAGCTCCGGTTCTTGCAAGAATGGTAGGAATAGACCTCGGTGCTGCACGCGTTGCAGCGCCAGAGGTGTCCGCCGAGCGCTTCGGTGCGGCAGGCCAGAATGTCGGTGATGGCGCGCCGATGTGAAGGCAGCAGCCACGCGCCCGGTTTGCCAGCGTCATGAGCCGACAGGTAGTCGTCCGCGAAACGGCGGAAGACCTCCGCAACCTCGATCACGGCCGATGCCCCGCGTTAATCACTCTCTTCGACCTTTCCTCCCCGGGGCGCTGAGCTACCGGGTTCGCCCGCGCGAGGCCGGCGCCGAGCTACCGGGTCGTCGGCAACCTCCCGGGCCTTCGTAAAAAGAGCTGCATAGTGCCCTTTATGCTTTTCGTTCGCTTCTCGCGCCCGCGCGAGGCCGGCGCCGAGCTACCGGGTCGTCGGCAACCTCCCGGGCCTTCGTAAAAAGAGCTGCATAGGTCGCCCTTTATGCTTTTCGTTCGCTTCTCGCGCCCGCGCGAGGCCGGCGCCGAGCTACCGGGTCGTCGGCAACCTCCCGGGCCTTCGTAAAAAGAGCTGCATAGGGTCGCCCTTTATGCTTTTCGTT
This sequence comes from uncultured Alphaproteobacteria bacterium, assembly GCA_963800215.1. Taxonomy (GTDB): domain Bacteria; phylum Pseudomonadota; class Alphaproteobacteria; order Rhizobiales; family Xanthobacteraceae; genus JAJPKK01. The sequence continues at coordinate 297,424 of CAWCZY010000001.1, forward strand.
CGCTTCTCGCGCCCGCGCGAGGCCGGCGCCGAGCTACCGGGTCGTCGGCAACCTCCCGGGCCTTCGTAAAAAGAGCTGCATAGCCCCGCCGTCCTCTCTCTCTCCGCAAATCCCGCCCAGGAATCGCGCGCCGCCGCCGCCGCCCACAGGACCGCCGCCCACAGGACCGCCGCCCACAGGACCGCCGAAGGGCGCGGACCACCAACGCCGGGCCGCGCCGCCACCGACCGCGCCGCCACCCGCCCAGCCCGCCGCCGGGAACCGCGGGGACCGAGGTCACCGCGGCGACCGCAACCGCAGCACACCGTCCCCCAGCCGCCCGAACCGCCGCCCGCCCGAACCGCCCACCGCGCCGGAGACCAGACCCAGCCGGAGACCAGACCCAGCCGGAGACCAGACCCAGCCGGAGACCAGACCCAGCCGCCGCCGATCCCCAAGGCCGCCCGCCGCGGACCCGCCGGGCGGCGCGCCCGGCGCGCCCCCAACTCGCCCAAACCCACCCAGGGCCCTGAATACAAAAGATGTGAGGGTCGCCCTTTATGCTTTTCGTTCGCTTCTCGCGCCCGCGCGAGGCCGGCGCCGAGCTACCGGGTCGTCGGCAACCTCCCGGGCCTTCGTAAAAAGAGCTGCATAGGGTCGCCCTTTATGCTTTTCGTTCGCTTCTCGCGCCCGCGCGAGGCCGGCGCCGAGCTACCGGGTCGTCGGCAACCTCCCGGGCCTTCGTAAAAAGAGCTGCATAGGGTCGCCCTTTATGCTTTTCGTTCGCTTCTCGCGCCCGCGCGAGGCCGGCGCCGAGCTACCGGGTCGTCGGCAACCTCCCGGGCCTTCGTAAAAAGAGCTGCATAGCCCCGCCGTCCTCTCTCTCTCCGCAAATCCCGCCCAGGAATTCGCGCGCCGCCGCCGCCGCCCACAGGACCGCCGCCCACAGGACCGCCGCCCACAGGACCGCCGAAGGCGGGACCACCAACGCGGCCGCGCCGCCACCGACCGCGCCGCCACCCGCCCAGCCCGCCGCCGGGAACCGCGGGGACCGAGGTCACCGCGGCGACCGCAACCGCAGCACACCGTCCCCCAGCCGCCCGAACCGCCGCCCGCCCGAACCCGCCCACCGCGCCGGAGACCAGACCCAGCCGGAGACCAGACCCAGCCGGAGACCAGACCCAGCCGGAGACCAGACCCAGCCGCCGCCGATCCCCAAGGCCGCCCGCCGCGGACCCGCCGGGCGGCGCGCCCGGCGCGCCCCCAACTCGCCCAAACCCACCCAGGGCCCTGAATACAAAAGATGTGAGGGTCGCCCTTTATGCTTTTCGTTCGCTTCTCGCGCCCGCGCGAGGCCGGCGCCGAGCTACCGGGTCGTCGGCAACCTCCCGGGCCTTCGTAAAAAGAGCTGCATAGCCCCGACGCCCTCTCTCTCTCCGACCTCCCGACCGAAAACCCACCAAGCCGACCGCCCGAAGCCCGCCGACCGCCCGAAGCCCGGGGACCACGACCGAAGCCGCCACCACGACCGAAGCCGCCACCATGGGGCCGCCGCCAGGCCGGGCCGGCGGGGCCGGCGGGTCCGGCGGGTGCCGGGGATCGGGCCGTGAGCCGGGGACCGCGACCACGCCGCCGCCCGATTCCGCACCGCCCGAGCCCGCGCCGCCCGAGACCCTGGCGCCATCGGCAAGGGCGGCCTTTCTCCCCGCAAGGGCGCTGACACAAAAGGCCTTTCTCCCCGCCGTCAGGCGTATTAGTCGGCCCCGGGGCGCCGGCCGGGCGGCGCCGAGCTACCGGGTCGGCCGCAACCACAGGGCCGCAGAAAAAGAGCTGTAGACCCCGCCGTCCTCTCTCTCTCTCTCTGCAAATCCCGCCCAGGAACCTCGCGCGCCGCCGCCGCCCACAGGACCGCCGAAGGCGGGACCACGAACGCGACCGCGCCGCCCGCCGGCACTGGCCGGGCGCCGGCACCGAGCCGCCACCCGACCGCAGCGCCGCCACCCGACCGCAGCGCCGCCACCCGCCCAGCCGCCGGGAACCGCGGGGACCGCGGTCACCGCGGCGACCGCAACCGCAGCCGACCGTCCCCCAGCCGCCCGAACCGCCGCCCGCCCGAACCGCCACCGCGCCGGAGACCAGACCCAGCCGCCGGCGATTCCCAAGGCCGCCCGCCGCGGACCCGCCGGGCGGCGCGCCCCCACATCGTGCAAAACCACCCAGGGCCCTGAAAACAGCGGCTGGTCGATGGCGATGACAAAGGCCGCCGGGCACCGGGGCACTCGGGAAGGCAAATGCTACAGGCGAGTAGCATAACGTTACCATGAGGCATTTGGATCAACTGGACGAGGCTCGGAGCGCCAGGTCGAGGGGGGCTGCCCCGCTCGTCGAAGCCCGTCCTTGAGAACTCAACGTCAAATGGCCGCGGCAGACCGTTTTGCTCGCGCAAGCTACGGAGGTCGTCGTCGCTAGGGTCGATCTCAATCCCGCCAGCGGCACGAAACGCATTGAAAAGCTCCCGTGTTCTAGGGCCACTCGGTGGCGGCCCACGCCAAACAATGATCAACTTGCGCTCACGTATTCTGGCCGAGACGCCCGAGGCGGTCAACGCTGCACGAAAACGCTGCACGAAAACGAGAGCACAGCGCTACGGCGTTGCTGTGCTGGAGAGCAAGTCCGCTTGGCCTGCAACAGCGGTCGAATTGACGCGCCGCAATGAACGGAACGACGGGCCGCAGCATCACAACCGGACAGTCCGGCCCCGCCGTTGACGGTTGCTTGGCACCAACGTAGCCTCGCCTACAATGCGCAAGGGCATCCGATGCACCGCTATGTCGTTTCTGAAGCCGTCAAGGAGCGCCTGCTCCGCCGCCAGGGCAAGCTCGCGAGCCACGATACGATCGATGCGGCGCGCACCGCGCTGGTCGTGGTCGACATGCAGAACCACTTCGTCGCCGAAGGCTTTCCGGCCGAAGTTCCGCTCTCCCGCGAGATCGTGCCGACCATTAATCGGCTAGCCAGGGCGATGCGCGCCGTCGGCGGGCAGGTAGTGTGGATCCAGACCACCGCCACTGGCGCGCTCCAACACTGGGGCAATCACCACAAATTCATGCTCACCCCCGAGCGAGTGGCGAAGCGCCTTGCCAGCCTGGACGAAGGCGCCGAGGGCTTCAAACTGTTTTCGGGTCTCGAGGCGCTGCCTAACGATCTGCGGGTGAAGAAGATCAAATACTCAGCTTTTATCGCCGGGTCTTCGGATATCGACGCGCAGCTCAAGAGCCGCGGCATCGACACCGTGTTGATCGCCGGAACCGCCACCAATGTCTGCTGCGAGTCCTCAGCGCGCGACGCCATGATGCTCGATTATCGCGTCGTCATGCTGTCTGATGCGAACGCGACATGGACCGACGAGGAGCACGCGGCCACGCTGAACAGCTTCCTGTTGTTCTTCGGGGACGTCATGACGACGGATGAAGCGATAGGAAAATTCGTCCGCGCGAAGAGCCGCAAGACCGCCTGAGATCATCTGCGCCGCATCACTGCGGTCTCCAGCCAGGAGATCGCGAGATACATCGCCGACGATACGATTGCGAGGATCGTAATCGCGGTCATGACGATGTTCATCCGGAAGATCTGGCTACCATATTGGATGAGATAGCCGAGTCCCAGATTGGCGGATTGGAACTCGCCCACGACGACCCCGACGAGGGACAGGCCGGCGTTTACCTTGAGGGTCGCGATCAGCGTCGGCACGCTGCCCGGCAGCACCACTTTCGTGAGAATCTGGCGCCTGCTCGCCCCGAAGGTCTGGGCGAGCTTCACTTTGTTCGGATCGATGCCCTGGAAACCGCTGTAGATCATCAGGATGGTGATGAACAGCGAGATCGCAAGCGACATGGCGTAGACCGACAGCGTCGCGCCGAGCCAGATGTAGAAGATCGGCACGAATGCCGTCTTCGGCATGGCATTGGCGACGACGAGATACGGGTCGAGCACCTTGTAGAGGCGATCCCACCACCACAGCGCCGCGGCGACAATGGTGCCGAGCGCCATGGCGGCGGTGAATCCGATGACGGTTGCGAATACGGTGGCCCAGGTGTGGCTAAGGATGCTCGGCTGCTGCGGTGTCTCCCTCAGGAGGTCGAGAAACGTCGGCCACAGCGCCGATGGGTAGCTGGTGAAAAGCGGATTGATGATCTGCGCCCTCGGCAGGACCTCCCACAGAACGAGAAAGAGGACGAGGATCGCGAGCTGCGCCGTACGTACGGCGGCGCGGCCGCGTCGCTCGGCTCGTAGCCAGTCGCGGGATATTGCGCGCTCGGGGCAGCCTCAACCTTCGACATGGACTTCGAGCTCCTGCCAGAGGGTGTTGAAGTAGACGGTGAACTCGGGTGCGTTGCGCGCGGCGAACGGCACCGGCCTGGCGCCGCCGGCCGATGCGAAGCGGATCGGATGATCCGATTTCACCCGGCCGGGCCGTCGCGACAGCACGATGACCCGTTCCGCCATGCTGATCGCCTCGCCGATATCGTGGGTGACGAGGATCGCCGTCTTGCCCTCGCGCCGCAGGATGTCGGCCACCTCGTCGGCGAGCGCGAGCCGGGTCTGCGAATCAAGCGCCGAAAACGGCTCGTCGAGCAGCACGACGTCGGGCTCGGTGCAGAGCGTCCGAGCGAGCGCGACGCGCTGACGCATTCCTCCGGAGAGCTGGCGCGGCAAATGGTGCATGAATTGACCGAGACCGTAGCGGTTGAGAAGTTGGCTCGCCCGCTCCCGTGCCTTGGCCATGTTAGCGCCCTGGATTTCGGCGCCGAGTACTGCATTGTCCAGGATCGAGCGCCACTCAAACAGATAGTCCTGCTGTAGCATGTAGCCCACCTTGCGGCTCGGCCCACTGACCGGCCTGCCATCGACCAACACGGCTCCGCCAGTAGGCTTGAGAATCCCTGAGATCAGCGACAGGAGCGTGCTCTTGCCGCATCCGCTCTGGCCGATGATGGAGACGAATTCACCGGAAGAAATCGAAAGCGAAATGTCCTTCAGCGCCTCGGTTTCTCCCTCCGCCCCGAAATATCGCAGGTCGACATTGCGCAGCTCTACCTTGGGAGGAGCAGGGGTGGGTAAGATATCCACGGATCGCATCGCTCCTACAGACAGGCCGATTTTAAATGGTATCAGCTAATTTCGTGTAGTTCCCTGTTCGCCGAACAATGCCATGGCATTTCGTCAGCTACTAACGTCGTCGGACCTGCCTGCGAGCCGAGCGCGGTGTGCCGCTGTGGGCTTCGGGTTCCAACTGCGCCGAGGGCGCCATCGCGTCGCGCACATCTGGTGATTCGAGTTCATGAAGCACGCGTCCGCCATCCACTACCAGAGTGTGGATGGTCTCGGTGAGGATCTGCGCCCGCTCCTCAGTCAAGGAGCGGAAGTGCAAATTGTTTGCTCGGCGTAGCAACGGCGCCAACTCACGTACCAGGTTTTTGCCTTTGGATGTGAAATTCAGGAAACTGCTGCGACGATCACTCTCATCTGGCCGCTTCCAGACGATGTCGTCCCTGATGAGCTGGCCGATCTCGATCGTGACGAATTAACTCGTGACATTCATCAGTTGGGCGATCTGGCTCACCGTTAGATCGGGCATCTCTGCCATGATGATCATCAGGTGAAACTGCGCATTGTTCCTGCCGATGTAGCGGGCAAACTGGTCGCTGTGGCGCTTCATCTGATTGGAGAGACCCATCAATTCGAAAATCAGTTGGCGGAACTTGCGGTCCGATCCATTCTTCACAAAAGTCTCAAGCGATATCGTGAGCGGCGGAAAAGCTTCCTCCGTCGGAGGGGCGTCGGCCGGAGAGATATTGCCGCCCGGTGCGGCTTTGCCCGGGCGCTTGCGTTGGTTGCTGTATGCCATGGTCTTCTGAACGAGCCTCCTGTCCTCGGTGTTAAATGGTGGAAATGCGCGTTCCGTTGTTGATTTGTGTAAATCATTTGTGTAGTTTGTCTCCGTAAAGTAACATGAAGTGTTGCCAGATCGCAAATGCTGCGAACCGGAACACCCCCAGGCGCAGCCAGATTGTGCGGCGCTTAGAATCGTTGGCGCCCGAAGGCCCAATCGGCCCTGTCATTAGCGTTTGAACTGCCGGATTGAACTGTTCCGACCGAACGTCTTGAGTGGAGGACCCAATGCTCAATCGCCGTCAAACACTGCAAGCTGGCATCGCCCTTGGCGTCCTGTCCGTCGCCGCGCCATCGGCTGCGCTTGCCCAAGGAAGGACACCCGTCAAAATTCGTTACAGCGAGGTCGTGCGCGCGATCTATTACGCGCCAACATACGTGGCGATGACAAAGGGCTTCTTCCGCGAGGCGGGCCTCGATGTCGCGCTGACAACCGCGCAAGGCGGCGACAAGTCGGTGGCAGCGCTCCTCTCCGACAGCGTAGATATCGCGCTGACCGGACCAGAGACCTCAATCTATGTGCAGAACAGTGACTCGCCGACAAAGATACCCATCTTTGGCGTGCTTACCGAGGCTGACGGTTCGATGCTGGTTGGTCGGGAGAAGGTAGACAAGTTCGACTGGCAACAGCTGAAGGGCAAGGAAATCCTGTCCGTCCGGCCTGGAAGCACGCCGGATTTGTTCCTCGAAGCAGCTCTGCGGAAGAATGGGATTGATCCGATCAAGGACTTGAAGCTCGTGAACAACCTCGCCACCCCGGCGCGGATGGGGTCATGGCTCGCAGGCCAGAATCGATATGCCATTTTCCAGGAGCCGGACGCCTCGCAGCTTGAATTCGACGGCAAAGCGCAATTCCTCTCCTCGATTGGACAGGCCGTCGGCCATCTCGATTGCACCAGCTTCATGGCAACCGACAAATACATCCGTGAAAATCCGGAGGTCGTCCAGGCCTGGACCAACGTGATCTACAAGGCGCAACAGTGGACCGCGTCCGCCCCGCCGTTGGAAATCGCAAAAGGCATCGAGCAGTTCTTCCCGGGCGTGAACCAGCAGGCGCTCATTGCCGGTATCGAGCGTTACCGCAAGTTCAACATTTGGAAGTCGACACCGAAGATCGACCCAGCCTCACTTGAAAAGCTTCAGGACATACTAGACGATCAATTCCATGAAAGTTGTCATAAGCGGGGGATTCATCTTGGCTTTCGGACTCCTATATAGGTCGCGTGTGCCCATTATGAAGCAGGATGGAAGGTCATGGCAGCGTGGCGGCGAGCGATTGAATTGTCGCTCGGAGATGCGGATACCGCGAAGTTGAGATCGATAGCGCAGTCGCGAACGGAGCCGGCGAGCCGGGTCGAGCGCGCCCGGATATTGTTGGCCTATCGGGAAGATCCGTCGTTCTTTGCGGTCGGCCGGATGCTCGGGCTGCATCATCAAACGGTTCAGCGCTGCGTCGAGCGCGCCGTGGCTGAAGGGCCGATGGCTGCACTCGATGATCGCCCGCGCCCCGGTAGGGAGCCGACGATCACCCTTGAGGCGAAGGCATGGCTGGTGTCGCTGGCCTGCCGGAAGGCGAAGGAACTTGGCTATCCCCACGAACTGTGGACGACGCGGCTTCTGGCCCGCCACGCCCGCGAGCATGGACCGGCGGAAGGACATGCCTGCCTCGCCAACTTGGCGCAGGGCACGGTGTGCAAGATCCTCGACCAGGAGGAAGTGAAACCGCATAAAGTGCGATACTACCTGGAACAGCGCGATCCCGACTTTGCCGAAAAAATGGCTGAAGTGCTGTGCGTTTATCGCCAGGTGAAAATCCTCAAGAAGGCGGCGGCCGTGTCGAAGAAGAAGCCGAGCGACGCGGTGGCGATCATCTCTTACGATGAGAAGCCTGGTATCCAGGCGATCGCGACGACTGCCCCGGATTTGCCGCCCGAACCCGGCATGTATGCGACCTTCGCACGCGAGCATGAATATAAACGCCACGGCACGGTCAGCTTGCTGGCCGGCATCGACCTCGTCACCGGCAAGGTCCATGCACTGGTCAAGGATCGCCACCGCAGCCGCGAATTCATCGAATTTCTCAAGCTTCTCGATGCTGCCTATCCGGCCCACACCGCGATCAAGTTGATCCTCGACAATCATTCCGCGCACATCTCCAAAGAAACGAGAACCTGGCTCGCCGATCAGCCAGAGCACCGCTTCGAATTCACCTTCACTCCCAAGCACGGATCCTGGCTCAACCTGGTCGAGGGCTTCTTTTCCAAGCTCGCCCGTTCTGTCCTGCGCCACATCCGTGTCGCATCCAAACAGGAACTCAAGGATCGCCTCATGGCCGCCGTGGATTTCTTTAACCAGGACCCCGTCGTTCATACCTGGACTTACAAACTCGATAAGGCCGCCTGATATGATTCGAACTTCGGAAACGCTCGTCTAGTGCAAGGCGGAGTGCTCGAACCGGCCAAGCGGGTGAAATTCGCAGACCTGATGCGCCCCGAATTTGGCAACAAAGCAAAATGATGCGGGCAGTCGGCCCGGCGGTGCCCGCGAAGGACAGCCCTGATCACCCGCATCGACTAAATCGGCGGCCGCGTTGCTGCAGGCGGCGCGGGCGCAGCTTTACCTTGGTCGGCGCAGCCGATTGAGGCTCCGGGATCATTTCGCCTTGCGGGCGAAGTCGGTGACGACGAGATCGGCGAACTTCACTCGCTTGGCGGGTTCGAGCACGTTGCCCTGCACCAGGATGTCCTGGAATTTTTCAATGGCGGTCGGTTCGACCACCGGCGTCGTTTTCCAGATTTTGAGCCGTCGGTAACGCTCGACGGCGGCGGTCATCGCTTGCGCGGTGATGCCCGGGAAATACGGCTCCAGCACCTTCGCCATGGCGGTGGCGGACGCCGCCGCGGTCCATTGCTGCGCCTTGTAGATGGCGTTGGTCCATCGCTGCACGATATCGGGATTGTCGCGGATGTACTTGTCGGTCGCCATGAAGCTGGTGTAGTCGGCAAATCCCACGGTTTCGCCGATCGAGGCGAGGAAAAAGGCCTTGCCGTCGAGTTCGAGCTGGGAGGCGTCCGGCTCAATGAAGATGGCGTATTGGTTTTGCCCGGCAAGCCAGGAACCGACGCGCGCCGGAATCCCGACGCTGTTGTTGAGTTTGACGTCTCTGTTCGGATCGATGCCGTTCTGGCGCATCGCCGCTTCGAAGAATAACAGGGGGGTCGAACCCGGCCGGAAGCCGAGGATGTCCTTGCCTTTGAGCATGTTCCAGTCGAAATTGTCGGCCTTGTTGCGGCCAACTAACATGAAGCCGTCAGTCGCCGTGAGGCCACAAAAGATGCGCGCTTTGACGAGGAAATCGCTCGTCAGCACGTAGATCGCCGTTTCGGGACCCATCAAGGCGATGTCGGCAGCTCCGCTGATCAGAGCTGCCATCGATTTGTCGCCGCCGTTCGCCGTCACCACCGCAACATCCAAGCCAGCCTCCTCGAAAAAGCCCTTGGCGATGGCTACATAAGCGGGCGCATAGAGGATCGAGCGGACCACCTCGTTATAGCGAATTTTGACCAGAGGCTTGCGCTGGGCCCAGGCGCCGCGAGGGGCCGTGGACAGCGAGCCGAGAGTGGCGAGGCCGACTTGGAGTGCGCGGCGGCGATCGAGCATGGATATCCTCCACCCGTCACGAGACGTAGTAAATCTGCACAAATTCAAACCGGCGCTCGGACGCTAGCACGCTGCTTCAGCCCCTGGCCATGGATAGAAGCATGCTGTTTGCCTCAGACGTTTTGATGAAATCGAGTACGCGCTGTCATGAGAGCCGAAACAGAGAAAGGCGACGAGGTCAGGTTCTCTGGCGCAAGGTGCGGACTGACAGGGAGAGTCAGCTCTGGGTGTGCGCCGTGAAAAGGCGGCGCTTTCCAGTGGGTGCAAGGCCATCGCGCGTCCTCTCGCGCGCCGACCTTCCGCGCCCGAGTCCGCCCGCAAGGACCGCCGCCGCCCCAAGCCGGCGACCGGGACCGAGCCGCCGGCCGCCCGAGCCCGCCACCGCGCCGGAGACCAGACCAGCCGGAGACCAGACCCAGCCGCCACCCGATCCCAAGGCCCGCCGCCCGCCGACCCGACCAGGGCGCCCGGCCCCGATGGGACGGCGCCCAGGGGGTCGCCGAGGTCGTCGCCGAGCGCGGGTGCTACAGGGTCGCCCAAACGACCAGGGCCTTGTTTGCGCAAGCTTGATACTCCGCCTTTCATGCACACCGTTCGCTACTCGCCCGAGCGAGGCCGGCGCCGAGCTACGGGGTCGTCGGCAACGTCCCGGGCGCCGAACAAACAGCCGCATAGCCCTGCCGCCAGCACCATGGCCAGTGTCGCGTGATCAACGCCGCTCTCAATCCTGATCCGGGCCCCGGCGACATCGATCTCGATCCGCGCTCGGATCCGGACTGCCGGCAATGCCACCGCCTCCGGTTCCGCTGAATAGCGCGGGGCATCGCTCGACACCGGAGCAGCCGTATCGATCCTCACCGCGGCAAAGCTTTGTCCTGGCTCCCGGCCCCCGCCACCGCCCGATAGCTGGCGTCGCCATATCGTCAGCAATCCGCGAGCCAAACCGTGACGGCGCGCTACATCCGATATGTTTGCGTCAGCCTCAAAGCTCTCCGCAACAATCCGCGCCTTCTCTTCCGCCGTCCATCGTCGCCGGCGCTGCCGCCCCGTAATCACCTCGACCCGTTGATAAGCGCCACCTTCGTTCCTGGCATCATTCCTGGTATCAAGCATGGAAGTTACCATGAAGCCATCTCCCGAAATCAGCGGATGACAGCCAATATCGCGGGAAATCCGGGCGCGCGCGAGGTGGGGCGCTGACACCGGTTACGAAAGACAAGGATGTGTTTGGCCATCAGCATACGTCGATGGGCGGCACGATTGTCCGCACCATCGGCATTGTGCGGGCCAGGGCCAAGATCGGGCTCATGAACCTGGTCTACAACATAAGCCGGCTGGTTCAGCTCGAGCGGGTGGCGGCGGCGCCCGTCTGAGCCCAGTGTGTGGGTGGAGTCTGTGCCGCGTCGCGTAAAATGCCCCAGCGATGCCGCGCCGGGCGCGAAAACGGGCCCGAGCCGGCCCCTCCCGAGCACGACCCCGCGCCCGAGCGCTCAGAGACGACGCTCAAAACGCCAATCCGGCGAATAGTTCGAGGTGCCCCTTAGTCAATTGTCATTCTTGTTTGGGTTCCACAGAAATTAGCTTTCGATCAAGCAATTGCGATTTTAGAAAAAAGTTTGCTGCCAATACTTCCCTGAGTAAGGTCTGTCTGAATTCCGGATCTAGCTCGACTTTATTGGTCAGCTTGATAAGCCGCTCCGCGTTTTTGATCTTCTTTTCCAAAATGTCTTGCTTCTTTCCTTCTCTCGTTAATTTGCGATCTTCCGCCGCCAGATACCGATCCGTAATTCCGAAAATAAACTTTCTTATTTCTGCAACAATACGCCCCGCAAAAAGTCCACGAAGCCGGGGCTATGAAATCGAATTTCACCAATTGTTAGCTCCGGTTCATGGCCACCAATTCGATCCATTAAGGCTCGAAGCTCCAGACGCAAAATATGCAAGTTTATTTGCTCTTCAAATTCGTCTGGCAAGAACAAATTGTTATAGTAGCGGGTTTGGCGCAGTCGAAACAACCTAAGGGGTATTCCCGACTGACCGTCGATTCGAACGGCCGAAAAATGAGCAACTTCATTAAGGAAATTTACCTCGGAAAATAGGTCTTCAAATTCCTTTGATGTCCAATGACCGTCGATATTGATTTGGAGTTTTTCGGTGATGTCAGCCATCGTTCAAAACTCCCATTGGAAGACCGCTTGTGGACAAGCCTCAAAGGTTGGTTGGAAGACCCGGTCCAAAGCCAGGCTCTAAATGTATGTGGAGACCTTTATCAGGTCTACCATCGTGCGCCAATCATCCCGAGGATCGCCTGCCACTGCGTAGTGGCTTCGGGGGCGCCGAGCCTTTTCGTGGTTCTTTAAAAAGCTCTGAAAGAGGCACTTCCAGCGTCTTCGCGAGGCGATCGAGCACGTCCGCTGTCGGATTTTCTTCCTTGCGCTCAAGGCCGCCCATGTAGGACCGGCCAACGCCAGCGTCGAAGGCAAGCCGCTCCTGCGAAATGCCTCGCTTGACCCTGATTCGCCGTAAGTTCCAGGCAACGAGTGCTCGCCCATCCATGTCTTAAGGCGAGCGCTTTGAAGGCTATTAAACCACCGGTGAATTCTTGTTGAATTCGCCAACTGCTCGATAGGGGTAGGCATGTCAGCAACGGTGGTGATCAAATTCGTTGTATGTCTCGGCGCAGCAGCCGCAATTGGCGTGAGCGGCTCTGTTTCTGCGCAACAGAGGACTCCCAACGGGGGAGCCACCGGTGTTCTCCGCACTTGGCCAGGAAATGCGGATTGGCAAGTCGCTATGACGCGATTGGCCGACGGTGCTCTTGGCTGCGTGCTATTGACGGGGCACACGAATCCAGCCAGTGGCGAACGATACTTGTGGGGGATCAGATGGCGTGACAACAGCCTGGCCGCGACGATTGTTGACTCCAATCAACAAGCCGTTGCCGGGTCAACGATCGCTGTCACCATCGATCAGGTGCCCGTTGGCACATACCAGATCACGCGGCGATTAGGACCGGATGGCGGGATGCAGTCCGTGACCGCGGAATTGCCTGCGCCGGACAAAGACCGGCTCGCAAGTCTTATCGGCGTGGGCGGGCCGATCCAGTTCGTAACCGCGAATTCGACATACTCGGCTCCCCTTCTAGCCCGCATTTCTCATAAAAAAATGCGCATCGGGGCTCCGAATCAGCGAAAGTTGTTGTGCCGCAACGACATTGCGCAGATTCGAGGAACTCCCCGATGCCGACAGAGTGTAACGCGGAATCATTTGATTTTGGAACCGTGGAAGGTCGCTGTGTGGAAGCGGCATTCGATGGCGGGTTGGTCACCTCCGACGCAGGAGCACTGCTGCTGGGAGCGACCGATCGAGCGATCGGAATGATGGACCGGTTTGCGTCGTGCTTTCACGACGAGCGGCGTCATGAATGGATCGAGCACGAAGTCGCGACCCTGGTGGGTCAACGCGTGTTCGGGATCGCGCTCGGCTACGAGGATCTCAACGACCACGACGAACTGCGGCACGATCCGATGATGGCGATACTGGCGGGCAAGCTCGTAGCGCGGCGTGAGGATTGCGCGCCGGTTGCCGGCAAGTCGACGTTGAACCGGTTGGAGCTGAGCAAGCTGGAGCCGACGCGCTACCACAAGATCAGCCACAATCCGATGGCCATCAAGAAAATCTTCTGGTCGACCTGTTTGTGGAGGCGCATGAGCGCGCACCGAGGCAGATCATTCTCGACCTCGATGCGACCGATGATCCGCTGCACGGCGAGCAGGAGGGGCGGTTCTTCCACGGTTACTACGACTGCTACTGCTACCTGCCGCTCTACGTGTTCTGCGGCCGCCATCTGCTGGTGGCCAAGCTGCGGAGCGCGGCCATGGACGCGGCCGCCGGCTCGGTCGAGGAGGTCGCGCGCGTCGTGGCGCAAATCCGTCGCCGGTGGCCACGTGTGCGTATTCTGTTGCGCGCCGACTTAGGCTTCGCACGCGAGGACCTGATGGCCTGGTGCGAGGCCAACGGCGTCGACTTCCTGTTCGGACTGGCGAAGAACGAGCGGCTCATCGCCGAGATCCAGACCGAGCTTGATTTTGTCGCCGCCAAGAGCCGCCGTACCGGCCGGATGGAGCGCCGCTTCAAAAGCTTCATGTGGACGACGCGCCGGACCTGGAGCCGGCCGCGGCGGATCGTGGCCAAGGCCGAGTGGACGCAAGGAGAGGCCAATCCCCGTTTCGTGGTTACCTCGCTCGGACGCGGCGAATGCAAGGCCAAGTATCTGTACGAGAAGGTCTACTGCGCGCGCGGCGACATGGAGAACCGGATCAAGGAATGCCAGCTCGACCTCTATGCCGACCGCACCTCGACCGCCACCATGCGGGCCAATCAACTGCGCCTGTGGTTTGCCTCGATGGCCTACGTGCTGCTCTGTGCCTTGCGCCGTATTGGCCTGCATGACACCGACTTCGCCAAAGCGACTTGCGGCACCATTCGTCTCAAGCTGCTCAAGATCGGTGCGATCGTGCGCTTGAGCGTTCGCCGCATAAAGATTGCCATGGCGTCCGCCTGTCCGGCCGCCCAAGACTGGGCCCGCGCCGCTATCCGGCTCGCGATTGCCGCCTTGGCGCGCGCCTCGCCGGCATGACACGCGCCGCCGCGACGCGTAACCGACGCGGCACCATCCCAAGGCTCACCGAGATCAACTCTTCGCTGCCCCCGCAGCCCGGAAATGTCCCAGCCGACATCGCGTCTCCAGACGCCACGGCAGGCTGCGCCTCAAAAAATGCAAATAAGCCTTCTCTCAAATCCACCCGATCATGCAAGAGTAGTGTGAGATTTCCAGGCTAGGCGCGCGCCAAAGCATGCAGAGCCTGCAGGAATGTCGGACAGAGGCGAGCCATTTGGGCAGCGCATCGGCACCGCGTTGACCCCCGATGCCCACCTCCAGTGGAAAACAAACAAAGCCAGTTGCGCGAATCAGCGGATGGCGGTAGGCTATTACTATTGGTAACCGTTCCTTGCCTCAAGCGACCTCCAGACGGTGATCTGTCAGGTGCCGAGCGTGTCGCGCCAAAGCGTGGCAGCTGCAAAGCTCCAACTGCAAGCAGATGCGTCTTTGACCATCTGGTGGCGCCAGAGATCAACGGAGGGACTGATGCCCGTGGTGCGTAATAAGAAGAGCCGGGCTAGGGACTTTTACGACGGGGCGCCGAACGGCCGGGCGCGGCGAGCCAATGCCGTATGTTCATGGTTTGTTCTGTTAATCGGGGCGGCCATGTTCACCACCGTCAAGGTCGACATTGACCTTGAGACGGTGATCTGTCAGGTGCCGAGCGTGTCGCGCCAAAGCGTGGCAGCTGCAAAGCTCCAACTGCCAGCAGATGCGTCTTTGACCATCTGGGGGCGCCAGTTCAAACAGGCTTAGGTGCACCAAGTTGCTCGATCCTACGCCTGGGAGAACTTCCAATTTTCCCAAGCCAGTGAAAATATTATCTCTGGCTAAATTGCGTCGGGCTTGGCGGAGTTCTAGGGACGCGACAAGTCACCCCGGCCGACCTGGCATAGACGGTGTTATGGCGCCGCAATTTGCCGCAAAACTCACTGCTGTCCGGTTGACGGAGGGTACGATTTCAATATAACGCTGCAGGACAAGGGTTTCCGATGTGTTTATTTTGGTGGCACCTTGAACTCGATCTAGGCTTCTCGAGGTAATATCTTCCCCGATTGTGGTTATCCAGTCGGGGGCGCAATGTACACAGGCCGAACGCTTTTCTCGCAAGTGATGGATTTTGTTCCCTGGACGAGTTTCAATCGCATTGTTGCGAAGTATCGTGGTGATCGTGACACCCGAACCCTTCGTTGCACGGAACATTTCCGTGTTATGGCGTTTGCTCAAGTCACGTATCGTGAGAGCCTGCGCGACATCGAAGCCTGTCTTGGGGCGCAACCTGCAAAATTGCGCAGCATGGGCCTGCGCGGACCCGTCGCAAAATCAACACTGGCCGATGCAAACGAGCTGCGCGATTGGCGCATATGGTCTGATCTGGCGGCTGTTCTGATCAAAAGGGCGCGCAAGCTTTATCTCAAAGCTGATTTTGGTCTTGACCTTGCCAACACAGTCTACGCGCTCGACAGCACCACGATTGATTTATGTCTTTCGCTGTTTCCGTGGGCCGATTTTCGTTCGACAAAAGCCGCAGTCAAAATGCACACACTGCTCGACCTGCGCGGGCCGATACCCAGTTTTGTCCATATTTCAGACGGTAAAATGGGTGATGCCCTGGCCCTCGACCTCATCACGCCCGAGGCCGGCGCCATCTACGTCATGGATCGCGGCTATGTTGATTTCCAGAGACTTTATGTGATCCATCAAGCCGGTGCGTTCTTTGTCACCCGAACCAAGGTCAACATGAAGTACCACCGCGTCTATTCCCATCCGGTGCCGGATACAGCAACTGGCGTTGGCTCTGACCAGAGTATCGCTCTCGATGGTTTTTATACCAAACAAGATTATCCTCAGCGCTTACGGCGCGTCTCGTTCCGCGATCCAGAAACAGGGCTGCGTCTTGTGTTCCTGACCAACAACTTCACACTCTCCGCCGACATGATCGCTGCGCTCTATAAAAAACGCTGGGCTGTGGAACTATTTTTCAAATGGATAAAGCAAAATTTACGCATCAAGCATTTCTACGGCACTTCCGAGAACGCGGTGAAAACTCAAATTTGGATTGCCGTCTGCGTTTATGTGCTCGCCGCCATCATAAAAATCGACTTGGTGCTCGATGTCTCGCTCTACACTTTTCTACAGATTTTGTCGGTTCATTCTTTTGAGAAAACCCCTCTGGCACAGGCACTTTTCGACGGCGCTTCCAATTCATCACTCTCAACACCATCCAACCAACTGAATTTATTCACGAATTAACCGGACACCAGTGCGCAAAACTAAATTTTAATTTAAAGACGATTTCTAAAAGTCTCCGCGATGGAACTTATGGTCCGTCGCGGCTAAAGGCTGTTTTTATTCCAAAGCCCAATTCGGACAAACAGAGATTGATTTGCATCCCTACCGTGCGCGATCGAGTGGTGCAGAGAGCCATTGTTGACTATCTTGTAACAAATAAGAAGCTTCCAATTTATAACTCTTCGTCTTACGGCTTTATCAGAGGACGAGGAACTCAGGCTGCCATTGCACGCGTCATTGTTCTTCGAGGCACCTACGATTGGTGTCTAAAAACCGATATCCAATCGTTCTTTGATCGAATTCCCCGACCATATCTGAAATCAAAAGTAGCAACTGCGCTTCGATCTCACAGCTTGCCCCCGCTAATTTGCAAAATAATCAATTGTGAAATCAAAGCGCGTGGGCAACTGGTACAGAAGCTAACAAAGCAAGGCATAAGAGCCGGTATAGGAATTCGACAAGGAATGCCCCTTTCGCCGATTCTCTCAAACTTGGCGCTCGCAGATTTCGACCGAGAGGTTGCACGATCCAGCATAGAGATGGTTCGGTACGCGGACGACATTTTGCTGTTTTTTAACTCTAAAGAAGCGACCATTGAAGGGCACGACCTTATCAAAGCCATGCTAAAAGCAATTGGACTTAATATTCCGGATCTGACAGATAACTCCAAAACCGAAATCATACCACCACGCGAGCCGGTCGATTTTCTGGGCCGCGAGATTATTTATCTCAGATCAGAAGGCCAATTCGTTGCTAGAGTTTCTAGGAAGCAAATCGCCAAACTCAGATTGCAACTTGAAGAGGATTATTCGTACGAGACTCGACGTAGGCAAGGTCATAACTTTCAAGATACTGTTGTCGATCTGTGGACATCGATCGCGGCGTACCAAGGTATTTACAAAGATGCACATAATTTTTTTGTTTTAGATTCCGAGCTGCGAGGCGCTGCAAGAGCAATAATTTCTGACATTTTCATAGATTTGTTCGGGGAAGATGCACTTACTAGGCTTACAGACGACGCCAAGGATTTTGTAGGGATCGGTCATCTGAACGTTCCAGAGCCTGTAAACGATATTGAGTATTGATTGCTTTTTTTTGCGGAGGCCAAGCCTTGGCACCATTCGCGCAATTGGGGCGAATTGTCATCACGCAGAGCTAATTGCCCATTGCCAGACTGAAGTTAGCCATCTTTTTCGAGCTAGCGCAGATCTGTCTCGTCCAGCAGAGAATTGATGTCTGTTTCAAACTCTGTTTGAAACTGCTTGGGGAGCTGGGCCGCACTAACCAAATACGAAACTGTGGCAAATATAAACTGGCGTGCACGGTTGTTCGAAATAAACAGGTGCCGGAGGTGGATATCCGCATCTTTGCTAATTTTAGAGGCTGCTCTAAATGCCATTTCTTTTGATAAAAATGCCAATGATGAAATTGCCTCTGGCGCATCGAGGAACGACCGCATCAATTCAACAAAACGATTCCACTCGGGGAGGTCGAAATTGACAGCATCGGTTTGACCCTTGGCCTTTTCGATTGCAGCTTTCATTTGACGGCGATTGTTGTAATTGTCGCGGCCTTCCCAGATGTAGTAACGAAGCAGCTGTTCAAAGCTTCCCTTGTCCATGGAGAATTGGAAGATTTCTTTGAGCTCGCTGGCTGACAAGCTCAGGAAGATCAGAAACGCCGAGAGATAGGACCCAAACAAGAGCCGATGCAGTGGTCGAGCTGGGTCAAGCTCGCCGGCCACTTTCAAAAGTCCCGCCAAACCCAACCGGACCCCCTTCGGACCCGACAATTCCAGCGCCCCTTGAGTTGTTGCGTACCTAAGCGCATCGCCGAGCGCGATGTTAGTTTGACCAAGCTCTACCAAGCGATCCCAAAGGTCTAAGTTATCAAGATAGGTAATATCTTTAGAGAAGGTAGGAGAGACAGAATTTGAATAACGTGTAAAGCTATCCTCCGAATGGATATGGACGTTAAACGTATTGGCCACTAACCTATGTGTGTCTGGAGCATCTTTCTTCTGAATTACATATACACGGTCTGCATGAACCAAAGCTTTTAGACCGCAGGCCCAAAGTGCGCGATTGATGCCACTCTGTTTAGAAGCGGACTTACAATCGAATAAAAGCCTTTGTACCGCCCCTGAGCGTCCCAGATCGACTCCTAGTACATCGACATCGGTAATCGGAACCGTATGCTCCTCAAGGCCTGTCTGCGCCGAAACTAAGACCTCAACAAAAGGAACGATGCCCTGAGCGGCACAAAATTTCGTAGCAAGCTTTTTCTGAGTTCGGTCTTTGATCATAATTGAAGCATATATTGATCAATTTCGGATTGAGCCTTTTTGGAGAGCACGGGACCGTTGCCGGCCTTGCGCAATGTCGCTGAGGCAAGATGTGACTTCACGTAGGTCTCGTTTTGACTGAGCAAGAGCCGAGCCTGCTTGTCGATTTCCATGTCGGCTGGATGTTCGCCCATGAGCAGTTGCTTCGCCATCTTGACGGCATCACGGTTCTCCGGAACATCGATCAAGCGAAAGCGATACCATCCACCTCCAGTATGCTCCAGCCGGCCAAGTCCGAGGACTGTAAGATTTTTATACTGATGCGCGGCTTCGGTATTGGCCTTAATCCACCCCCTCTCTTCTAGTGCACTGAGCAAAGCTTGCGGATATTTGATCCGATATGCCTCAGGTAGCAGCTGCCCCTTTCGCACTGCGGCTGCCAGTGCCATGGATTTTTCGTAAATCTCTCGGTTGGCAGCACTCAGCCAAGTCTTGCCAGGCGCTGGCGTGAATACGAATTTTTCCTCAACCTTATTAGGCCTTTGAATTGACGGCGGCTTAATGATGCCCTCTTCCGCCATTGCCCGTAGGAGCGAAAGCTCATCTGGAGTGAGTGCTGTTCCGGCAATGCGCGAATCGTTCTCGATCAATGACAACGGCATGCCCTGATTTTTGGCGACGAGGGAAAGGAGGCGATGAAGGGTTGGGGTGTCGCCACGCGCTGCAATGTCGATTAAGCCAGCCAGATTGCCGCTGAAGTAAAGTGGGCTTGCAACCATGTCCCGACCGCGAGCCCGCTGGTCAACCATGAGGCCGGCCGAGGTGCCGATCTCCAGCGTAGTAGCAAACGCTTTAGTATCCGCTCCAAGTTTCGACCGTAGCGAGTCGCGGTTCATGGGACTGGCATACAGCTGATCAAGCGCCTGGATCGTCAATTGCTCAAGCTCGTTCAACGGCCGCTGTCCGATGTACTCGCCAACGCGATCATAGACATTTTCGAAATGTGGAACCGCAGGGATCACGGTCTTGATGCTTTCACCCTTCGTGATCAGCCTTACTAACTCAAGATCAGCCAAAGTGCGCAGCACACCGTCGAGCACATCGGACCGAATATTGAAATGGTGTGCTGCCACCAAACGCAGCGAGGTATAGTCAACCTCTCCGAGCCCCCGAAGGTTGATGGCAAGTACAGCGGCATTGCCGATCATCTTTGCCGATTCGAATTCAGGTACATCAGCCCCCTCCAGACCGACCTGAAGATCAAACGCATATTCAGCAATTTGCTTCCCACTGAGAAACATAAATTGTCTCGCAGACGCAACCTTGTCTCGCAGACGCAACCTTGTCTCGCAGACGCAACCTTGTCTCGCAGACGCAACCTGTCTCGCAGACGCAACCTGTCTCGCAGATGCAACCAAAGAGACACCATGCCTTTTTAAGAACTTATTCCTCGCAGCACGGTCCCGCAAGTGGCCTACTTTCCCGGCTATCATTATACCCCCCCGAGCTCGGGGAGGGCGCCGCCGAGCAACGGGTCGACCGCCAACACCAAGCCTCGGAAAAAACGTCTCGATAACATCAGCCGACAAGCGCTATCCCGATCGCCCAGACAACGCCACCGTAACCCCGATCGCGAAGCGCGGGAAGGCGAAAATCAGAGGACCGAATAGTAGGAAACGCGCAAGCTGGAGCGGCTCGGGCGCGGCGGAAGCGGCGTTTGCTAGGAACGCCGGTAGGGCTCGGCGAGCGCGGCCGGCGCGGTTTGGCGTCCGACCAGTCCTGCGACGGCCAGCAAGGCCAGCAGATACGGCATCATGATCAGCAAGGCATTGGGAACGGCGACCCCCATGGCCGGCAGCTGGAACTGCATTGCCGTGGCGGCGCCGAACAGCAGGCAGGCGAAGATGGTGCCCAGGATATTCCATTTTCCGAAGATGACGGCCGCGATGGCGAGGTATCCCGCGCCGCGCGTCATCCCTTCGGTGAATGTGTGGATGTCGCCGATCGACAGGAATGCACCGGCCAATGACGCCATGAAGCCTGCGAACAGCACGACCAGATAACGGGTCCGGGTGACGGAAAGCCCTGACTTGTCCACGGCTCGCGGCTCCTCGCCGGCGGCGTGGATCGTGATGCCGAGCGATGTGTAGCGCAGGACGATGGCCGTCAGGGCGATGATGACGACGCCGAGATAAAGCAGCCACACCTGCTGGAACACCGCATCGCCGAACACGGGGATGTCGCCGAGCAATGGCGGCTTCCATTTCGCGAGGCCTGGAATCTCCTCGCGGGAGCGCGACCCGAATATCTCGCGGTAGGCGAGCGTCGTCGCTCCCAGCATCAAGATGTTGATCCCGATGCCGGTGACGATCTGGTTGGCGCGCAGCGTCACGCTTAAGAACGCCTGCAGCGCGGCGACCGGAAGCACCGCCACCACGCCGATGCCGAGGCCGATCAGCGGATTGCCGGTCGCCCATGCCCCGACCGCGGCGGCGAAAGCGCCGGTCAGCATCATGCCTTCCAGGCTCATGTTGAGCACGCCGGCACGCTCGCTCACGAGCTCACCGATACCGGCCAGCAGCAGCGGAGTCGCAAGGCGGATCGACGAGCCGACAAAGACGGCAAACAGCTCCCAGGTCATCGCGCCGCCCGCCTGTCCAGCCAGAATGAAGCGCCCGCCAGCGTGATCACGATTAAGCCCTGGATCACCATGACGAGCGCGGTCGGCACGCCGGCCACCATTTCCATGTTGATGCCGCCCGAGCGCAGGAAGCCGAACAGCAGCGAGGCGGCGATCACGCCCAGGACCGAGCCGCGCGCCAGCAGCCCCGCCACCAGACCGTCAAAGCCATAGCCCGAAGAGAAGCCGTCCTTGAGAACGTACTGCTCGCCCTGGATCATCAGGGAGCCGGCGAGCCCGCCGAGCGCGCCGGCAAGCGCAAGCGCCGTGATGACGGTTCGTGCGTAGGAAATGCCGGCCCGCCTGCGCGGCAACCGGGTTGAGCCCGACTGCGCGGAGCCTAGTGCCGAAGATCGTCTTCTCCAACGCAATCGCGACGATGATCGCGATCACGATAGCGATCGGCATTCCGATATGGAGGGGGAACGAGTAGTCGCCGGTGAGCAGCGGCAGTTGGGTCGATTCGGGGATTTCCAGGGATTCCGGCAATGTCGCCGACGTCGTCATGGGACGGCGCAGCAGCGCTTCGGATTGAACCGACCAATAGACCATCCAGATCGCGATGAACGACAGCAGCAGCGTGCTGATGACTTCGTTGGTGCCGGCCTTGACCTTAAGGACGCCGGCAATCGCGCCCCAGAAGGCGCCCGCCGCGAGTCGCGGCCAGCATCGGCACCAGGATCGGCAATCCGAGCGGCAGGTTCGCGACGCCGCCGTAGAGCGCGACCGCCGTCGCCGCGATGCCGCCCACCGCGATCTGTCCCTCGCCGCCGACATTGGTGAGATTGGCGCGGTTCGCCAAGCACGAAGCCGATTCCGACCAATGCGAACACCACGCTGCGGTTGATCGACACCGCGATCGAGTAGGGCGAGCCGAACGCGCCGTCCACGAACGCCTTGACCGCCGACGTGATCGAGCACGCCCATGAAGGCAACGAGGCAAATGCCGATGAGCGCCGCCGCGGCGACCGCCGCCACGGGAATGAGGATCGACAGAATGTCGGCGCGATCGCGCGACGGCAGGCAAGCGTGGCCTCGGCGGTCATTGGAGGCGCCCTGCTGTTGCATGAGCTTCCATGGCACAGGCCTCGCCCGGAGGGCTTCCATCGCATGTCCTGCCATCATGGCGCCGATCGTCTCGCGCTGCGCCGGGTCGGCGGCGCAGGTGCCCATGATCCGGCCGCGATAGAGCACGATGACGCGGTGGGCGACGTCCAGCAGTTCGTCGAGCTCGGACGAGATCAACAGCACGCCGACGCCGCGCGCGCTGGCGGCGCGGATGTGACCGTAGACGGCCGCGACCGCGCCGACATCGAGGCCGCGGGTCGGCTGCGCCGCGACAAGGACGGTCAGGTTCGCCAGCGTCAGCTCGCGCGCCAGCACCGCCTTCTGCTGGTTTCCGCCCGAGAGGCTCGAAAACGCGATCTCCGGCCCCGCGGCCCGCACGTCGAAGCGGCTGCATCAGCTCGAGCGGCGGCGGAATTGACCGCGTTGCGGCGAAGAAACCCATAGCGAGTGAAGAGGTCGAGGCGGTTGAGGAAGATGTTCTCCGCGACTGTCATGCCGGTAATGCAGCCGACCGTGTGGCGGTCTTCCGGCACTACGCCGATGCCGGCCGCGGTGATCGCCTTCGGGCTCGCATAGGTGAGCTCGCGGTCCTGGACGAAGAAACGGCCGTCGGTCGGCGCCAGCATGCCGGACAGCACAGCCGCGAGCTCACTTTGGCCGTTGCCCTCGACGCCGGCGACGCCGATGATCTCGCCGCGGTTGAGCGTCAGGGTGAAATTATCGAGCCGCGTCACGCCCTGCGAATCGCGGACGGTCAGGCCATCGACCTGGAGAACCTCGGCCTTTTCGAACTCCCTGACATCGAGGGCACGGCCGCTGGCGTCGCCGCGGCGGCTGGAGACGCATCGGCTGCGTTGCCGCGCGCATCGGCGTCGCGATGGATCATGGCCCGCACCAGGGCATCGATCTCGGCCGCCGGATTTGCCGAGTTCGCGACGACGCGACCGCCGCGCAGTACCGTGACCCGATCAGCCGCCTTCTTGATTTCCGCGAGCTTGTGGGTCACCAGCACGACGCCGCAGCCGCGTTCCGCGACGCGCCGGCAGACGTCGAGCAAGCGCGGCGATCTCGTCGGGCAGCAGCACCGCGGTCGGCTCGTCGAGCACGAACAGATGCGGCTCGCGCATCAGGCATTTGACGATCTCGACACGCTGGCGCTCTCCGACCGAGAGGTCCTCGATCTTGGCGAACGGTTCGAGCGCCAGCCCGTATTGCTTCGCCAACTGCATCGAGCCGGCGCGCGCACGCACCGCGATCGAGGAATGCCGCGGGTCTGGCCGAGCAGCACATTGTCGACGACCGTCATGTCGCGCACCAGGCTGAAATGCTGGTGGACCATCGCGATGCCGCGCGCGAGCGCGTCGGCGGGCGCGGCCGGCTTATATGGCGCGCCGCGAAACTCCATCGTGCCGGCGTCGGGCGCGTGAACGCCGAAGATGAGGTTGCAGAGCGTCGATTTGCCGGCGCCGTTTTCGCCGAGAATGCAATGGATCTCGCCCGGCGCAATGTCGAGCGAGACGTCCGACAAGGCAAGGAGCTTCCCGAAGCGCTTGGTCATTCCCTGCAAGCGAAAGCAGCGGGGCAGTCGGCGAGTTCACGTGGCTTTACCTTCAGGACACTGCAACAACAGCCGCTTGCGCGAGGCGGTGGACGCGGCGTCTGGCGCCGCGTCCGAACATCGTATCACGTCTTGCGCATCAGACTTTTCGCGTCAGCCCTTGAGCACGGCGATCTTGCCGGACATGATGTCCTTCATGATCTCCTCGAGCTTCGCCTTCTGCGCCGGCGGTTACTCCGCAGACGACCATGCTGGAGGCTTCCGGCCCCATCTTCAGACCGAACTCCTTGTAGCCCGGCTTCCAGCTGTCCTTCACCATTTCGTCGATGGCATATTGCACCTGATAGCCGACGCCGGTGATCGAGTAGGCGACGTATTTCGGATCGGATGCCGCAGCGGTCGGTGTAGCTGCCGATGATATGCGTGCTCTTCTCCGTGGCGGCCTGCTCCATGCCGCGCAGGCCGAGATTGAGGATGTGATAGTGGACGTCGGCGCCTTGCGCGATGGCGGCGAGCGTCGCCTCCTTGGATTTGGCGACGTCGTCGAAATCGCCGGTGTAGTTCTCGACATACTTGATGTTCGGGTTGATGTATTTTGCACCCTTGCCGAATTCCTTGCCGGCATTGACGATCGACGGAATCTCCATGCCGCCGACATAGCTCACGCCGCCGGTCTTGGAGAGCATCGCCGCCGCGGCGCCTGCGACGAAGGCGATCTCGGCCTGCTTGACGTCATAGCCCGCGACATTCGGCAGGGCCTCCGCTTCGTTGCCGCCGACGATGGAGAACTTCGTCCGCGGGAAGCGCTTCGCGATCTTGTAGACCGCCGCCTGGGTCTGGCCGCCGACGCCGATCACCAGCGCATTGTTGGTGGCGAGGTTGGTCAGCGCCTGCTCCATGTCGGCATAGTTGATGTTCTCGATCATCTGCACCTTGATCTTGTCGCCGTATTTCTTCTGCGCGGCGGCGAGACCGTCATAGCCGGACTCCATCCAGCCCTTGTCCGACTTCGACCCCGGAATGAGGATGCCGACCTTGATGGGATCGGCGGCGAAGGCGTGATGCGGCAGGGCGAGCGCCACGGCAACGGCCGCCGCACCCAGGATACGTCGAAAGAACATCGTCAATCTCCCTTGAAACTGCTCAAAATCAGCGGGCGCACCCGCTTGCGCGCACGAGGGAGCAAGCCGTATGCCACCTCACTCGTGATTGAGTTACAACGACTTTTCACAACTTTTGGCCGCCGAAATAAATAAGTGCTTATTATATTGCCGGTCTGGCGCGAGTTGCGGCTTTTTGCTGTGCAGCCGCTGCCGGCCGGCCCCGAAATGCATTGAATTCCGCGTTTCGGCGCTGGCAGGAAACTTGCTCTCTCGCTTCGCGGGAGAAGACAGCCCGTTCCACCGTGAGGGAGAATCAAAATGTCTGCACCACGCCAGCGAGCGCAGGAAGCCCAAGGCGGCGCGCTCGGCTTCGGCCAGCACCATCAGTGGTGGGCCACGGAGACCGAGGTCGACATGGCGGTAGCCGCGCCCGCGCCAGTCCCGGTGCGGATTGCGTGCGAGCCCCAGGCCGTCACCGTAGACCTTCGCCGGACCGCGATCATCGTCATCGACATGCAGAACGACTTCTGCGCCGAGGGCGGATGGGTCCATCATCTGGGCGCGGACTACACGCCCGATCGCGCCCCGATCGAACCGCTGCAGCGCCTGCTCCCGGTACTGCGCGAAGCCGACGTCCCGGTGATCTGGGTCAACTGGGGCAATCGGCCCGACCTCGCCAACATGCCGCCGAACCAGATCCACCTGTACAAGCCGAAGGGCGTCGGCATCGGCCTCGGCGACCCCCTGCCCGGCAGCGGCGCGCCGGTATTGCAAAAGGATTCCTGGGCGGCTGCCGTGGTCGACGAACTCAAGCAGCAACCGAACGACATCAAGGTCGACAAATACCGCATCAGCGGATTCTGGGACACACCCCTCGACAGCATCCTTCGCAATCTCGGCACCCGCTCGATCCTATTTACTGGCGTGAACACCGATCAATGCGTGCTGCATTCGCTCACCGACGCGAATTTCCTGGGGTACGGATGCCTGCTGGTGAGCGATTGCTGCGCCACGACCTCGCCGGACTTCTGCACCGAGGCGACGGTGTGGAACGTGAAGAAGTGCTTCGGCTTCGTGACCGACTCCAACGCAATCATCACGGCTCTGCGCGCCCGCGCATCCCGCTGACCAGGCCCTTGCGTGGACACAAGCCGGCAAAGCGGAGACAGAATTCGGCGCCTTCATTCCGGGCGCCCGATGCATCCGGGAACCGACCGGTCACGGCCGGCTGAATGGCCTTACCTTTGCGGTCAAGGATCTCATCGATGTCGCCGGATTCCGCACCGGCGGGGGAAATCCGCATTGGCTCGCGAGCCATCCAGCCGCCACGACATCGGCGCCGGCGGTCGACGCCTTGCTCGCCGCCGGCGCGAGGCTCGTGGGCAAGACGATCACCGACGAACTGGCCTTCAGCCTGGAAGGCGACAACGCCCATTACGGAACGCCGGTCAATCCCGCCTGCCCCGATCGCCTTCCGGGCGGCTCCTCGAGCGGGTCCGCCGTCGCCGTGGCCGCCGGGCTTGTCGACTTTGCATTGGGAACGGACACCGGCGGATCGGTGCGGGTGCCGGCGAGCTTCACCGGCATTTACGGGTACCGCCCGACCCACGGAAGCGTCTCCACCGCAGGCGTCGTGCGGTTCGCGCCGGGTTACGACACCATCGGCTGGTTCGCGCGCGATGCCGACGTGCTCCGTCGCGTCGGCGAGACGCTGTTGGGCCCAGGCACCGACGTCTCGCTGCGTCGCCTGGTGCGTGGCCGCGATGCCTTTGCGCTCGCGCATCCAGACGGCGGGCCGCTTCTCGAAGCGCATGCGCGCCGCTGGGCCGCGCTCGAGGAAATCGCCGTTTTCGATCACGCACGCGACGAGTGGCTGGAATGCTATCGCGTCCTCCAAGGCGCCGAAATCTGGGAACATTTGGGACCGTGGATCAATGCCACACGCCCCACCTTCGGCCCGTCGATCGCCCTGCGTTTCGCCGACGCGGCCGCGATCCAGCCGTCCGCCGTGAAGCACTATCGCGCGCTGCGGCAGACGATTGCGGACCGCCTGCGTGCGCTGCTCCCCGCGGGGACCGGACTGGTGATACCGACGACGCCGGGTCGTGCGCCGGCCAAAGCCGCCCCGTCCGACGAAATCTCATCGTTCTACCGGATGGCCCTGCCGCTGAATGCGATCGCCGGCCACGCGGGCCTGCCGCAGGTGACGATCCCGGTCGCGCAAATTCAGGGATGTCCGCTGGGCCTGTCGATCGTCGGTGCGCCGGGCTGGGATCATGGGTTGCTTGGCTTCGCCGCGAAAGTCGCGAGTTCCTTTGCTGATCGGAGTCATCATGTCTGATCTCGAAGGAACGCTCGGCGTCAAATCCGTCGCATTTCCCGCGCGCCGGCCGCGGCGAAGCCCGGCACAGGCGCGCGAGAAAATTATGAAGACCGCAACTGCCGAATTCGCACGCCATGGCTTCGCCGGCGCGCGAATTGCCAGGATCGTCAAAAACGCGGGATCGAATCCACGCATGATCTATCATTATTTTGGCAGCAAATCGGCGCTATACGTCGCCGTTCTCGAGAACGCGCTCGGCGGATTGCGCAGCAAGGAACTCCGCATCGACATCGAGCATCTCGATCCGCTGGAAGGGCTGCTGCAGCTGTTCGAATTCATGAACGGGCACTTCGAGCAAAACCGCGATCTCGTGAGCCTGCTGACTACCGAAAATATGCTGAAGGCGCGCTATATGCGCAAATCCGCCAGGATCAGGGACATGTCGTCGCCGGTCCTGGACATGATCTCGAAGCTCTTGGAGAAGGGGACCGCCAGCGGTCAATTTGCAAAAGAGCTCGATCCGCTTCGCCTCTATGTCCTGATGGTCGCGCTGAGCCAGTTTCATCTGTCGAACGTCTACACGTTGTCGATCATTTTCGCGAGCGACCTGTCGAGCGAGCAATGGCGCGACGCCCGAAAATCCGACGCGCGCAGGATGCTGGCAGCATTCCTGAAAACGACCTGAGCCACGCCATCCGCCAAAAATGATCGGCAGCCTCATGAAAGGGACAGTCTCCCCGCCGTCCTCTCTCTCTGCAAATCCCCCGCGCGAGTCCGAAGCCGCGGACCGCCGCCGCCCCAAGGACCGCCGAAGGCGGGACCACGACCGCGACCGCGCCGCCCGCCGGGCACCAGGACCGCGCCGCCGCCGGACCGAGCCGGCCACCGACCGAGCCGCCACCCGCCCGCAGCGCCGCCGCCCGCCCAGCCCGCCGCCGGGAACCGCGGGGACCGAGGTCACCGCAGCGACCGCGGCGACCGGAACCGCAGCAGACCGTCCCCCAGCCGCCCGAACCGCCGACCGCCCGAACCGCCACCGCGCCGGAGACCAGACCCAGCCGCCGGAAGGCCCGCCCGCCGCGGACCCGCCGGGCGGCGCCGGCGCGCCCCCAAATCGCGCGAACCCACCCAGGGCCTTGAAAACAAAAGATGTTGTTCGGGTCGCCTTTTATGCACACCCTTCGCTACTCGCCCGCGTGAGGCCGGCGCCGAGCTACCGGGTCGTGCCTTTTATGCACATCGTTCGCTGCTCGCCCGCGCAAGGCCGGCGCCGAGCTACGGGGTCGTCGGTAACGTTCCGGGCACCGAACAAACAGCTGCATAGGGGGTCGCCTTTTACGCTCTTCGTTTGCTTCTGCGCCCGCGCGAGGCCGGCGCCGAGCTACCGGGTCGTCGGCAACGTCGCGGGCGCTTCGAAAAAAGAGCTGCATAGGGTCGCCCTTTAAGCTCTTCGTTTGCTTCTCCGCCCGCGCGAGGCCGGCGCCGAGCTACCGGGTCGTCGGCAACCTCCCGGGCGCTTCGTAAAAAGAGCTGCATAGCCCCGCCGTCCTCTCTCTCTCCGCAAATCCCGCCCAGGAATCTCCCGCCCCGCCGCCGCCCTCAGGACCGCCGAAGGCGGGACCACGACCGCGACCGCGCCGCCCACAGCCGGGCACCAGGACCGCGCCGCCACCGACCGCGCCGCCACCGACCGCGCCGCCACCCGCCCGCAGCGCCGCCGCCCGCCCAGCCCGCCGCCGGGAACCGCGGGGACCGCGGGGACCGCGGGGACCGAGGTCACCGAGGTCACCCCGGTCACCGTCACCGCGGCGACCGCAACCGCAGCACACCGTCCCCCAGCCGCCCGAACCGCCGACCGCCCGAACCGCCACCGCGCCGGAGACCAGACCCAGCCGCCGCCGATCCCAAGGCCCGCCCGCCGCGGACCCGCCGGGCGCCGCGCCCGGCGCGCCCCCAAATCGCGCGAACCCACCCAGGGCCTGAAAACAAAAGATGTTCGGGTCGCCTTTTAAGTTCTTCGTTTGCTTCTCGCCCGCGCGAGGCCGGCGCCGAGCTACGGGGTCGTCGCCCGCGCGGGCGCCGAAGCCGCGGACCGCCGCCGCCCCAAGGACCGCCGAAGGCGGGACCACGACCGCGACCGCCCCCCCGCCGACCCCCGCCGCCCACGGCCAGGCACCGGGACCGAGCCGCCGCCCCAAGCCGGGCACCGGGACCGAGCCGCCACCGACCGAGCCGCCACCCGCCCGCAGCGCCGCCACCCGCCCAGCCCGCCGCCGGGAACCGCGGGGACCGAGGTCACCGCGGCGACCGCCGGCGACCGCAGCCCGCCCGAACCGCCACCGCGCCGGAGACCAGACCCAGCCGCCGCCGATTCCAAGGCCGGCCGCCGCGGACCCGCCGGGCGCCGCCACCAAAAAAGTAGCTCAAAAAAACACATTCGCAATATGAAAAAATGCAACGCGGCTCCTGAGCCCAGCGCCGCCTTGGACGAGTGACTCGGCGGGACGCGCCGACGGCGGGGGCGGTCGGAGGCAGCGGCCCGCACCTCGCGACTGTGTTTGCAGGGAAGCCGGAAAGGCGTCAATATTCACACGAGTATGGAAATCATCTGGGGCATCCCGGCTCAATCTGCCTTCTTTCCTTTGCCGCTTTCATTGGGTGAAAATAGACGTTTGTATAAGTCTGGATAATCACGGTTGAGCCGTTCAGATAGAGCATTATAAAACTCCTCCCACTCATCTTCAGTCATCTCGTTTGCCGCCTTTCCGGTTTTTACAGAAATAGCGAAACCAGTCCGAAGGTATATAGGAATGCCCATCTTTTTTTCTGCGTTCATACGTCGCACTGTTGAAAACGAGCGACCAGCATCAGTATGCAGCACTAAGGGATATTCCTCATCAAGCCTTTCAAGCCGATCTTCCAATGTTTGTTTATCCATAGCGAGCCATTCTTCCCGCGTGAATGGTTTCGGTTCGAATTTCTTGACAGTCATTTTGATTTCTCCGATTATTTGCGGCGCCATCAGGCAACCGCCACGTCAATGCGAGCCACCGTTGCCCGAAGCAAGCCGGTTGGCATTAGGCCAATTCGCGGAGGCCTAATTCTTGACGATGGGCCCAACCTACAACGTGGATCAGATAGCGCAAGAGCCGACGGACCGACGTGGGCGGCCGATCGCCCGACTGGTTAAAGCGGCGGTGCCGAGCGCGCCGCGAGCACGGACTCGCGGCGCGTTGCTCACTCTCGTCGCCCCTATGCGCCCGCAAGGCGCTGACGTACGAGGTGCGGGTCGAGGTCGCAATCGCGGGCAATGAGCAGCGTGCCTGAATCGTCTGATGACCTGCAAGCCGGCCGCCATCGGCATGGATGGTTTGGCCGGCAAGATTGCTCGCATCGTCCGATGCAAGAAATCCGGCAGACCGACGCAGCATCCGCAACCCATCCCGTTGATCAATCCACCGAAATCTGCTTAGCCGGCGGCCGCTCTAACCCAACTTTCCCAACTGGCGCTCTGATTTTGGAATTTTGTCGGCGAAAGCTGAAATCTCTTCAAGGGGCGATGAGGCGGAAACGCGTGTAGTGAAGACCTACCCTCTTTTCGGCTTTTGGCTTGTGCATAAAATCGCGGGCCATGTACTTGCAATTCGCACGGCGACGGAAGGACGGCAAGGAGCACCGTTACTGGAGCATTGTCGAAAGCAGACGCTGTGCAGGTGGTCGTGTGGTGCAGCGTCCGATTCTGTATCTGGGCGAGATGAATGATGGCCAGCGCGAAGCGTGGTGTCATCAGATCGAAGCGTTCGACGAAGCGAGCGGGCGACATCGGCAGCTTGCCCTGTTTCCAGCCGAGCAGGCGGTGCCGAACCACGCCAAGGGCTTTGGCGTGCAGGTGCGGCTCGATGGGATGAAGTTGCATCGCCCGCGCCAATGGGGCGCGTGCTGGCTCGCCTGTCATCTCTATGAGCAACTGCAGCTGGATCGGTTCTTTGCGCCGCTGCTGCCGAACTCGCGCGAGGGCACCAGTTGGCAGCACATCCTGCAGACGCTGGTGTGCTATCGGCTGATCGATCCCGGCAGCGAATGGCGCCTGCATCGGCAGTGGTTCGAGCAGAGCGCGATGGCGGATTTGCTGGGCGAAGATTATGCGCTGGTCGCCAAGAATGCACTGTATCGCTGTCTCGATAAATTGCTGCCTCACAAGGCGGCATTGTTCTCGCATCTGCGGGCGCGCTGGCAGGACCTGTTTGCCGCGAAGTTCGACGTGCTGCTGTACGACCTCACCAGCACCTATTTCGAGTCGCCGCCGCCGGACGATGAAACGGACAAGCGCCGCCATGGCTACAGCCGCGACAAACGCAGCGACTGCGTGCAGGTGGTGATCGCGCTGATCGTGACGCCCGAGGGCTTTCCGCTCGGCTACGAGGTGCTGCCGGGCAATACTTCCGATAAAATGACCTTGCGCGACATGCTGCAAAAGATCGAGGCGCAGTATGGCAAGGCCAACCGCGTCTGGGTGATGGACCGCGGCATTCCAACCGAGGAGGTGCTGGCCGAGATGCGCGCGGCCGATCCGCCGGTTTCCTATCTGGTCGGCACCCCCAAGGGGCGGCTGTCCAAGCTGGAGAAGCACCTCGTCACGCTGCCCTGGCAGGCGGTGCGCGAGGGCGTGGACGTGAAGCTCTTGCCGCAGGATCAGGAGCTCTACGTGCTGGCGCAAAGCCATGCGCGCATCCACAAGGAACGCGCCATGCGCAAGCGCAAGCTCAAATGGCTATGGGCGCGGCTCAAGGAGATCGCCGCCATGGAGCTCGATCGCGAGGAACTGCTCATGAAGCTCGGCGCCGCGCGCGCCAGAGCATGGGCGGCATGGCGTCTGGTCAATGTCGACGTCGCTCCCGAGGGCGCCAGTTTCAGCGTCACGCTCGATCGCGACAAGCTGCGCCAGGTGCGGCGGCGCGAAGGCCGCTATCTGCTGCGCACCAATCTCACCGGGCGGGAGCCGGCGGAGCTGTGGCGGTTCTATATCCAGCTCGTCGAGATCGAGGCCGCCTTCAAGACCATGAAGGACGATCTGCACCTGCGCCCGATCCATCATCAGCTCGAGCACCGCATCGAGGCGCATATCTTCGTCGCCTTCCTGGCCTACTGCCTGCACGTCACGCTGCGTGCACGGCTCAAGCCGCTGGCGCCTGGCCTCACGCCGAGAGCCGTGCTCGACAAGTTTGCAGCGATCCAAATGCTCGACGTCCATTTCCCGACCACCGACGGCCGCACCTTGATCCTCAGCCGTTACACCGAACTCACCGCCGACCAGAGACTTCTGGCCCGCCAACTCAAGCTCGATCTTCCGCCACAGAAGCCGCCACGTATCACCGCGCCAGAAAACATCGCTCGTCTCCCAACCAACGCTATGTAGTGGAAACTTCCGCTATGCCTGCGTTGATATTGTTCGCTTTTTTCTCCCAGTTGGGAAAGTTGGGCTAAGCGCACCTCCTTGGAGCAGGGCGCAGAGCCATTCCGTTGGCGTTGACGGTCACCAGGGCCCTGAAAACAAAAGATGTTCGGGCCGCCGTACATGACCACTGTTCGCTATTCGCCCGCGCGAGGCCGGCGCCGAGCTACGGGGCCGTCCGCAACGTCCCGGGGGCCGAACAAACAGCCGCATAGGGTTTCGTTTGGGGGCGTGAGCCGCCAAGGACGTCGTCATGATGGACCTCGCCTTGCTCAGTGCTGAGATCGCCAACGGCATTTATAAGAAGCCCATCAACGCCCTTGCGCGGGAAATCCACTACGAGCCGCTCCCGGAGGATATGCGCATCGTTGTCATCCGCAGCTGGAAGATTTTCGGTATGCTGCGCCGTGCGGCCATCGAGAAGATGGTGCCAGCGAAAGAGTTGCCAGCGCCAACATCCGTATGAACTTCGAACTTGCCAGGCAATTGAAAGACGCAGGCTGGCCGCTAGGCCACGATTGCATCGATGGCAAGAGAAACGAGGATATGGCCGCAGCGTGTCTTTGCGTGCCGGTCAAGCCAACCCTGGAGCAGCTCATAGACGCTTGCCCCAAGAACATCGGCAAAGCCACCTTCGTCCTCGGCTCTGCCAATCAGGGTAAAGAATGGGTCGCCTGCTACTTCGATTTTGTGACCAATCGAGGTTCCGAGTTCAATGAAAGCGCGAGCACTCCCGTCGAAGCCGTAGCCCGTCTATGGCTCGCACTACATGCAGCTGGAGCAAGCGCCTCGAAGCCGGCGGTCGGCGTTCAGAATCGGCGGTAATTGCCGATTGGCTGGAAGCCGGACCAGCCGTCGCCAGCCAGACCTGCACACCAGTTGGGACCGGAATCATCGTCGCCGCTTGCTCCTCGCCAGCGCCTTGATCGGCGCCGATACCGTCGAAGCATCGAGCGGGCCCGCAATCCGCATCCGGCCGCCAGCAGCAAACTCGATCTCGATCACTCGGGCCTTCTCAGCAGAGGCGGGCAACCCTGGCTCAGCGGCGATCGCGACCGGATTGAATGCTACCGGAGTTTGCCCGTTCACAGAGCTGTTGGCGCCGGTGAAACAATTGGCTCGTACGAATCCCTGCCGCTCGCGCAATCTCGAAAGCCACCGCGCCCAGCTCCAGCGCCGCCGCAACGATCCGATCCTTCTCCGAACGCGACCAGCGCCGGCGACGCTGCACCGACGTGATAACCTCAACCGCCTTCGTCCGCCGCCGTCGCGCTGGCGTGGGTCCGGAGCCGCCCCGGCGTCGCATCGACGTTAATCGGAGCGCGCCGGCCGGACCAGCTTCAGGCGAACCTGGCTGCGCTCGACCTGACCCTAACGGATGCGCAGATCGCAAAGCTCAACGAGGCGTCGAAACCGGCGCTCAATTTCCCGGCCGACATCAACACCCACTTGGCGCCCATGTTTGGCTTCCCGGGCACCACTATCGACGGGCAGACTGCGCCTGCGTTGCCCCAGCTGGTGGCGAGCACAAGCCGCTACTGAGCCACGCGCTGACCCGCACGGTACGCATTCGCTGACTACCGCCTTGCGCAGGCAAGTCGTTAGGTGAAGCCCTCGGACTATCACTAGGGCTAGTCCTATGAGGTGTTGCGCCAAGCTCGTCGGCCACGGCGCAGAGCGCGTCAATGACGACATAATCCTTCTCGCCGGGCACGCCCATTGCGATGCGCTTGGTATCGACCGAACCGGCGTTGTCGCGGCGGAACTTGCCCGACAGGAAGCCGTGCTTGAGCGGCGACCAGGGCATGATGCCTATGCCCATCTCCTGCGCCATCGGGAACAGCTCGCCCTCGGCGGTGCGCTCCAGCAGGGAATATTCGAGCTGCACGGCAATGATCGGCGCCCAGCCCCGGAAATGCGCGATGGTCTGCGCTTCCGAGACCTTCCAGGCCGGAAGATCAGAAAAGCCGATGTAGCGGACCTTGCCCGAGGCCACGAGGTCGTCGAGCCCGCGCAAAGTTTCCTCGATCGGCGCGGTGCGATCCCAGATATGCAGCCAGTAGATGTCGATATAGTCGGTCTGGAGGCGGCGCAGCGAGGCTTCGCATTGTTGTATCAGTGCCTTGCGGCCGGCGCCGCCGCCGTCCGGATCGCCCTCGAACAGGCTGCAACAGAATTTTGTGCCGATCACGACGCGATCCCGGCTCCCCTTCTTCTGCGCAAAAAAGTCGCCGATGATCTTCTCGGAATGGCCGTTGGTGTAGATGTTGGCGGTGTCGATGAAATTGCCGTCGCGTTCCAGATAGGCGGCGATCATCGCTTCCGAGTCCGCGACGCTGGCGCCCCATCCCAGGTCCTCGCCAAAGGTCATGCTCCCGAGGCAAAACGGGCTCACGCGCAGTCCGGAACGGCCAAGTGTGATGAAGGAATTGAGCGACATATCGATCTCCTGAGATGTGAAGAACGGCGGGGCGGTAATCCGCCCCTTTCTATTTCGTTGAATCATTCCGGGGCCCCAGACGGTAGATTGAAGCTGCGGGGGGCCGGGGTTATTCCACTACTAGCGTGTGATCCTTACTGCCACTGTCGGACGCCTGCTTGAAGACGATGAGCAGCGGAATCGCGGCGAGCGTCGCGATCATCAACAGCTTGTAATCGTCGATGTAAGCAATGATCTGCGCCTGCTGCGTGATCATGGCGTCGAGCGCAGCGCGGCCGGCGGCGGTAAGGGGGTTCCAGAACTGCGCGATATTTGGGTCGTTAAAGATACGATTTACCGCTGTGACGTGCTGCACGATTTCGGCGTGGTTCACCTGCGTGTTCGTCGTCAACAGGCTGCTCACCACCGAGATTCCGACACTGGAGCCGATGTTGCGAGATAGACTGTAGAGACCGGCACCTTCCGCGCGCAGCTCGGATGACAGCGTCGACAACGTCACCACGCTGAGCGGTACGAAGATAAAGCCAAGGCCAATGCCCTAAATCACCCCGACGCTGATGATGGTCATTTGGGAAACGTCCGGCGTCCAGCCCGTCATCACATAGAACGACCAAGCCGTGAGTCCTAGGCCGGTGCCGAGAAGAACACGCGTATCGACCTTCTTGATCAGCTTTCCGACGACCAGCATGGCGGCCATGGTTCCGAAACCTCGAGGTCCCAGGACGAGGCCTGCGGTGACGATCGGGTAATTCATGAGATTTTGTAGATAGGGCGGTTGCAGCGCCAGCGAGGCGTAATAGGTGAGGCCGACGATGGCGATGAATATAATCCCGGCAGTGAAGTTGCGATCGCGGAACAGCGATGGCCTCACGAAGGGTTCCTGCGCGGTGAAGGTGTGGACGAGGAACAAGTAGAGTGCCGAGGCACCGATGATGGCCTCGATGACGATCTCGCCAGATCCGAACCAGTCGAGCTGTTCGCCACGGTCCAACATGACCTGCAGGGCCGCGATCGTCAGGCTCAAGGTGCCGAAACCGAACCAATCCAGCTTCGCCGTGTCGTTCCGTTCCGCCTCGGGCAGAAAAGTCGTCATGCCGAGGAAGGCGAGGACACCGATCGGCAGGTTGATGTAGAAGACATAGCGCCAACTGTAGGCCTCGGTCAGCCAGCCGCCGAGCACCGGCCCAAGAACGGGACCGGCCATCACCGCGACGCCCCATAGCGCCATTGCGGATCCCTGCCGCTCCGGCGGATTGATGTTGAGCAGCACGGTCTGCGAGAGCGGCACGAGCGCCGCACCGAACAAGCCTTGAAGGATTCGAAAGAGCACGATTTGCACCAAGGATTGCGACATGCCGCACAGCATCGAGGCGACGGTGAAGCCGGCGACGGAGACGAGGAAGAGGCGCTTGAGCCCGAACCGGCTGGCGAGGTAGCCGGTCGGCGGCGTCATGATGGCGGCAGCGACGATATAGGAGGTCAGCACCCAGTCGATCTGGTCCTGGCTCGCCGAGACGCTGCCCTGCATATAGGGCAGGGCGACGTTGGCGATGGTCGTGTCGAGCGCCTGCATAAGTGTGGCGAGGATCACGCAGATGGTGATCGCCGTCCGATTGATGCCGTCCGTCGCGCGCGCCGCAGGCATCACGCCCCCATCTGGTTGTGGCCAAACAGCGCGGCCAGGAAGTGTGGCAAGCCGCGTTGGTGGCCGGTGTCGACATTGACTTCGAGGCTCATCCCGGCGCGCAGCGGCGGCAGATTCTTGTCGCTTGTATCGATGCGAACGCGCATCGTGATCCGCTGCACGACCTTCACCCAGTTGCCGCTGGTGTTCTGCGCCGGCAGCAGCGAGAACTGCTGCGCCGCCGCGGGGCTGATGCTCTCGACGATGCCGTGCCATTCCGCGTCCGGATAGGTGTCGACCGTCGCCGTGACGGGCTGCCCAGCCCGCACATAGGTCAACTCGGTCTCTTTCGGGGTCGCATCGACCCAGAGGTAATTGGTGTCGACGAGATAAAATGCCGTGGTCGAGGCCGCGAGGTACTTGCCGGGTGCAATCGAGGGCACATTCGTCACGATCCCGGCAAACGGCGCCTTGACGACGGTGTGATCAAGCTGGCGCTGTGCCTCGTCGACCTGTGCCTTGGCCTGCAGGTACTGCGGGTGCTGCATCACCGGAATGTCCGGGTTGCCGTCAAGCCTTGCGAGCTGCACCGCGGCTTGCTGGCGGAGCGATTTGAGCTTGTTCTTGTCGAGTTCGAGCGTGAAACGCGCCTGGTCATAGCTGGCCTTGGTAATGGCGCCCGAAGGTATAAGCGCCGCGTAGCGGTCATAAGTCGCCTGGTCGAGCTCGACCTGCGCCTGTTGTGCTGCGGCGTCGCTCAGCATGCGGGTATAATCCTGCTTCATCGCGTCGATGGTCAGCGCCGTCTGCGCGAGATTGGCCTTGGCGTTGTCGAGGGCGATTTGGAACTGCCGGGGGTCGAGGTGATAGAGAACCTGGCCCAGATCGACAGGCTGGTTGTTGGCGACATCGATGCCCTGGACGATGCCGGAAACGTCGGTCGAGACGCCGACCGTCTCGGCTTGGACATATGCGTCGTCCGTCGACATCACTTGGCCGCCGGTGACGTACCAGTAGCCGCCGGCGATCAGGACGACCGGCAGTAGCGCGAAGGACACCCAACGCACCCAGCGCCGGCGCGGAGGCTGCGGCGCCTTTTCAGGCTGCGAGGACCTCTCGATTGGCCGCACCGGCAGCTCTCGTGAAGGCTGCTCCGGCTGCTCTCTTGGTGGCCGCTGCGGTTGCTCGCGCGGGACGTCGCGCCGGGCGGCTGGCGCCTCCGCCATGTCGGAGCGCAGCGGAACGATGGTCGCGTCGGTGGGCATGACAGACTCCTTCAGCGTCCGAATCCTCGTGGCACTAAGGTGTTGATGAAAGTCGCAAATGAAAATCCTATATCTATTGCATTCGGTGTTGATAGAACTTCATGAATGGAGCGTGGCAACCTGTGGCGCATGACTGCCTTCATCGGTGTTGCCGATCAACGAGCTTTCGAGCCGCGCGGCATCGCGTATCGGCGTCACGCCCTCGACGCTCGGAGGTATCATGTGTGCTGCAATTTCAGTTGCCGCTTTCGTCCACGAGGCTGCAAGCTTCGCGAGGTACAGCTTCAACTCTGGGTGCTCCACACTTTCCGCTAAGCGGGCACATTCAGTAGCCCGCTCTATGCATTCGCGCGCATCTTTGTGCATGGCAGCAGCCTCATTGATTGTTCGTTTGCGACGATCACAACTTGTCGCTGGCGTCACACTGCCAACGTGTTGATTCAAGTCGCAAATGAAAACCCTATATCCATTGCATTAGGTATTGAGAGGACTTCATGAATGGACCGTGCTGACCTGGCCAATCTGACCGCATTCGTCGCTGTTGCCGATCAACGGAGCTTTCGAGCCGCCGCATCGCGTCTCGGCGTCACGCCCTCGGCGCTCAGCCACTCGATGCGGCTGCTGGAGGAGCGTCTCGGGGTACGCCTGCTGCACCGCACGACGCGCAGTGTGTCGGTGACCGACGCCGGCTTGCGCCTGCTCGAGCGGCTGCGACCAGCAATCGATCAGATCTCTGGAGCGCTCGAGGACCTGAACCAAGAGCGCCAGCGGCCGTCAGGACGGCTGCGGATCTATGCGATCCCTCTGGCGGCAGAGGCGGTCATCGCGCCGATCTGGGGACGCTTCTTGTCGACCTACCCGGAAGTCCGCCTCGAGCTCGCGGTGGGCGAGGCGACGATCGACATCGTGGCGAAGGGATTCGACGCCGGGATCGGACCGCACGACCGGGCGCCGGCCGACATGATTGCCGTTCGGGTGATGGCGCCAATGAAGGTGGCCCTTGTCGGCTCGCCGGCTTACTTCGCGCGGCGGCGCCCGCCACGCTCGCCCGATGATCTCGCCCGTCACAGTTGTATTCAATATCGGCGGGCGGCAGACGGCGACGTGTTCAAGTGGGCTCTCAAACGCAACCGCAAATCGCGGCAGACCTCAGTGGATGGCCGGCTGATGGTCAACAGCCCCTTTTTGGCTGTTCGCGCGGCGGTCGACGGCCTGGGCATCGCATACACCCTCGAGGCTCTGGCCGAGCCGTTCCTGCGCTCGGGACAGTTGGTCCGCGTGCTGGAAGACTGGTCGCCATCGATCGAGGGACTGTTCCTCTATTATCCCGGGCACCGACAGGTCCCGGCCGCGTTGCGCGCCTTCATTGACATGATCCGCTCTAACCGCGGCTCGGCGCCGGCCAAGAGCTCACTCCGCAACCCGTTCGCCGAGGACTGAGCGCGTCGAGGTCGAGATGGGCGGAGTCTCTGGGTCGCGTCGTTGCGGCGGACCGACCCCGTGCAAATTCAAGGCGGTTCCGATCAGTGCGACATGTGAGAA
Organism: uncultured Alphaproteobacteria bacterium; assembly: GCA_963800215.1. Classification (GTDB taxonomy): domain Bacteria; phylum Pseudomonadota; class Alphaproteobacteria; order Rhizobiales; family Xanthobacteraceae; genus JAJPKK01. The sequence goes on from CAWCZY010000001.1 coordinate 337,309, forward strand.
TGCTTGCGGAAAGTTTCCGACCTGCCGACGCGCGTGAGGATCGTACTCCTCCGCCAACAGGCCGACATCATTGCGCAGCGATAGCAAGCGCTCGAAAAGAGCGAGTGCCTCCGAGTCGCGGTTCTGCAGCGCGTAGTTGTCAGCGAGCCAGAAACTGCAGGGGAGAAAAACGCCCTCTCCCGGCGGCAGGCCGTCGACCTCTGTGCTGTTTCGATAACGCATCACGAGGCCATCCACCACAAGCTCCCGCTCGATCGCTGCGACGGTGCCGCGTATTCGCCGATCATCCGGAGGGAGGAAGCCTACCATCGGCAGCAGGAGCAAGCTGGCATCGAGCTCGCTGTTGCCGAAGCTTTGCGTGAACGTTTGCCAACTCGTGTCGAACCCGCATTTGCAGATCGTGGCGTGCATGCGGTCGCGAAGCTCGCGCCAACGCTCCAGGGGCGCCTCGAGTTTGAACCGCTCGGCATCGCGCACGGAACGATCCAGAGCCACCCACGCCATGACTTTGGAATACGTGAATTGGCGGCGCCCGCCTCTCACTTCCCAGATGCCACAGTCCGGCAGCTCCCAGATATCTTCCAGATGCTGGATCAATGTCTGTTGCTGTTCCCACGCCGATGCGGCCGGAGCGAGGAAGTGCTTTCGCGCCTGATAGAGGGCATCGATAAGCTCCCCGAAGACATCGAGCTGGAGCTGGTCGGATGCGGCGTTACCAATACGCACAGGGGCGGCGCCCTGGTAGCCGGGCAACCACAGTGCTTGCCATTCGAACAGCTGCCGCTCGCCCGAAAGGCCATACACGATCTGGATCTGGTCCGGGCTCCCCGCCACGCTGCGCTGCAGCCATTCCCGCCACGCCTTCGCTTCTTCAAGATAGCCGGCGGACATCAGTGCAAGCAGAGTGAACGTGGCATCGCGCAGCCAGCAGTAGCGGTAATCCCAGTTGCGTTGGCCACCAAGTTGCTCAGGGAGCGACGTGGTAGGAGCAGCGACGATCCCGCCGGTGGGTGCGTAGGTCATCGCCTTCAGGGTCAATAAGGAACGCTGCACCGCCTCTCGCCAGGGACCGGTATAAGTGGACCGGGCAGACCAGCCGCGCCAGAACGTTTCGGTCTGCTTCAAAGCAGCGCGCCAATCCAGCGTCCATGGTATTCGCAGATGGGATGGGACGTGGGTCAGCACGAACGGCACACATTCCCCTTGTACGACGTCGAATTCTGCGACGGTCGCAAGATCCTCGCCTTGCAACGGGAGTGGTGCGCGGAAGACCACCCGGCTCGGCCCGGCGGTGGCCGTCACACCGGATTTGTCTTCGAGCTGCGTCACCCACGGGACAGTGGCCCCATAATCAAAGCGTAGCGTCAGGTGCAGTCGCATCGCCACGTTGCCGCGCCGTCCCTCGACCAGGCGGATGACCGACGAATTCGGTTGGCCAATCGGCATGAAATCGATCACGGCCACACAGCCGTCCGCCGTCTCGAATACCGTCTCCAGAACCATCGTGCCATCGCGGTAGGCGCGGCTGACGCGGGCGGCCGGATCGACGGGACAAATCCGCCACCGCCCGTGTTCAGACGTTCCGAGCAATGCCGCGAAGCAAGCAGTGCTGTCGAACCGTGGCCAGCACAGCCAATCGATGGAGCCGTTACGACCCACGAGCGCAGCCGTCGTGCAATCGCCAATCAGTGCATAGTCTTCGATGGCCAGCGGCAAGTCGGCCTTCTCTGCCGAGCTGACGGCGTCAAGCGGCACGAGCCCGATGTTCTGTCTCAAGTTCGGCGTGGTTTGCCGAACGTGGGGTTGCTCTGTCTGGTCACGAGCCACAACAGCTGATCGTCCCTCGGACTGCAGCATCTCATCGCTCCGGTAATCTAACAGTGCAACGGGCTCCAGGCCTTCGTTCAACCATGAAGCTTGCCCCAGCGTTTCAGTGAGCCGCCAGGTATGCGTCCCGCAGGACATTCAATTCGGTTTCCAGATCTTCCAACCGATGTTTAACGATATCGCCGATGCTGACGATATCGACGAGCTCGCCGTCGGCGATCGCGAGCAAATGCCGCACGCGGTGATGGGTCATCAGGCTCATGGCGCGCTTCAAGGTATCGTCCGGCGCAACCGTGAGTGTGGCATGGGTCACGACATCCGCAACCGCCATGGAAAGCGCCTTCTCCCCATGCCGCGAGAAGGCATGAACGATCTCGCGTTCTGATATGAGGCCGGCGATTGCATCACCGCTTTTCACGACCAACGCGGCGATGCTGTGCTCTCGCATCCGATCGGCAGCGCTTTTGACCGTCTCAGTCGCGCCGATTGTGATGACCTCAGCGCGGTTGCGATCCAGAATATTCTGAATGC
>CAWCZY010000002.1:0-229095 GCA_963800215.1 uncultured Alphaproteobacteria bacterium
CCTTGTCCACGAAGCTCGAAGGCGAGTTTTGCTTCCTCCACAGCGGTGCGGCCGTCGATGCGAGCTTTGTGAGCTTTGGGAGCGAACCGACCGCCTGCCGGATCGCTTCGGCGATCTCTTGCGCATTCAGTCCCGCAACCGTAACGCCTCCGCCATGGAATTTCTCGAGCTGACGAGAAAGCCACGTATCCGCGGTGACGACGACAACCTTTCCCGACGACATCGCCTCGCTGAAGATGCCGGAGCTCGCCCATCCATAAAACTCCTTTGCATAGGGCAACAGGACGATTTGCGCCTGTTGCAGGAAGCGCCGATAGGTCTCGGGATCGACGGCGCCCACGGTCAAGGTGACGGCATCGGCCGGGCAGCCGGCAATTTCCTTTTGAAGGGCGGTGCAAAGCTGCGGATCGCCGTAAACCTGGATCAGGAAATGCGGCGCGTTCTCCCGCGCGAGGACGCTTCGTATGATCTCGGGCAACAACTGAACGCCCTTGAACATGCTGGCATGTCCGAGATAGGCGACGCAAACCCGTGTCGATCCGGCTTCGCGCGAAGGAAGGTCGTCGATGATCACCGGAAGCGGCAGCATGTGCACCTGGACGCCGCATATCGTTTCGAACTGGCTCACCATCTCGTCGGTATCGCTGCAGATCCACGTGCGGGGGTGAGCGGCGACGAGGCGGCGGACCGTAAACCGATACAACAGTGCGAGCAGCTCTTTGTTTTGGCGGTGCTGGTAATGCGGCATGGCGAATGTGAGCCACCCGAGCTTGATCATCACCCGCGGTCGCCGTTCTGCCGGCAGGTTGAGCAGCCAGAAGCGGATCCCCTCGATTTGATATTGGAGTATGTTTGGAAACAAAACCAAATCATCGGCGGAAAATTGCGACTGATCGACCGTGGAGAGATCGAGGTGGAACTGCCCTCCGAGCCTGACGAGGTTGTCGAGCGGCCAGGTGAAAGGATCGTCTATGACCTCGTCGAAGAGGCCGCGTCGAAACACCGGTTGCACCGAAAGACCGGAGCCGATGGAAGAGCTTTGCTGGGCGCTGCCGTAAACGATGGTATGGATTCCGCGCTGTCTCAATTCGGTTACGATCGCGTCGTCATAATTCACATAATGACCATCAATGTAATTAAGCTGTGGATCAAAAATGTGTACCTTCATCGTCCCTCTGGGGCGTTGTCGTGAAGACCGAGTGTAATGGACAGATTAGCGAATTGCGCTGGGCTGACAATATGGTCCGCGGTCAGCGCGCTATCTCGCAACCAAATACAGCCCCATCGAGAGCCTTTCGGTGGCGAAGGCGGGAACCAGCTTTCGCTCGACGACCTGCTTGAGGGTTCTCAGGATCAGCTGGATCCGATGGACCAGCATATGATTTTCAAGGGCGTAACGATGCCGTTCGCCCGCTCCGCGCTCACCCGCCTCGTCGAATGATCGAACCGCCTGCCGGGCAAACCGGCGGATGGTCTCGACCTCGACGTCGGGCAAGCGGATGACGCCGAGCGCAGCCTGTATCTCGGGCTTGATGACGCTGTCGAAATCGGCGATCGATGACGGGGCGAGGATCACCAGGCCGGCCAGCAATGCATCGAACACGCGGGTGGAAAGGTCCATGTCGACGGGCAGGACGAGGCAGGTCTTGTAGCCCAGCCACTCCCTGAACCGATCGGCCCTGCTCTTGCCGAAATAGCGGGAGCGATCGAGCTGCTGCATGATCATCACTTCCACTTCGGGAGCTTCTTTCTCGAGCTGCGCCAGCACCGCGCTCCGCGGCGAAAATTCGTAATTGACGTAATTGGCGAGCAGCTTGGAGCTGCGGCGCCCGTGTCCGTCCGATGCGAAGAATTCGAGCGGCCTCCGAACGGGTCCATTGCGCGCTGCATGCCGGCACGTGCGTTGCGAGCACCGAGGCCGGATTGGCGAGATAAGGGGCCTTGTAGAGGTGGCTCGGAAACACGAAATCGACGGCGAGCGCCGATTGCAGGTTCTCCACATAAGCGAGATGATTGTCCCACAGCCAGAGGGCAAACAGCGTATCGGGTGCGGTCTGGCGCGCGCTCCAGACGGCGTCCTTGATGTTCTCGCCGTGTGCGCTGATGATCGCGACATCGCATGCCGCGAGGCCCCGGGACGCCGGAACGAACTGGAACTCGCCGCCGCTGAGGCTCGCCAACTCGGCCTCCAGCTGTTCGGGGAAATAGGGCATCTTGTCCCCGATCGTATGATGAAAGGTGAAGCGCAGGGTCGGGCGGCTCGCCAGCGGGAGCATTCTGCGTTCCAGCTCCCGTGCGCGTTCCGCCGGCCACATGCCCATGGTCTTTCGTCGTGACTTCGCGACTTATTGCCGTGACATGAGGTGTCCCGACCCGTGCAACCCCATCAGGCTTCGAGCCATCAGGAATCCACCAGCCAGAGCTCGGTGTCAAACCTCCCGACCGGCACCGCCGTCGCGCCGACGATCCGGTAGAGACATTTCTCCTTCACGTCGATCAGGCAGTCGCGGGGAAACGGGCCCTGCGGCGGCCGCGACTCAGGCGGGTGAGATCGATCCGCTCCCGCCCCGCGGCGTGCAGGAACGTGCGGGTCGGACCCGACTGCGCCGGAAGGTCGGGGTGATCGATGACCGGGCGGACGTGGATCCACCAGGAATAGCGGCAATGCTCCTTGCCCAGCCATGCGGCGTCGACCCGCCCGGCCGACACCAGAAAGTTGAAGGCATAGTCGAGCAATTCGTCATCGGCGACATCGGGATATCGGTCGATGGCGCCGAGCCAGGAGACCAGCAGGTGCCGCGCGCCCTCCGAATTGCCATAAAACTGCACGGCGCCGCTGCACAACAATTGATTGGGATCGAACAGGTCCAAGCCGTACGAAAATTTGTAGAATCGATTTTTGGTCTCCGCGCCGTCGATGGGAATGGGCACGGACTCGTAGCGGTCGGCGGCCGGATCGGCGAACCAGTTGTAGATCGCAAAATCGCTGCCGCCCCGCGCGATTTCGAGAATTTTCGACGGAAACTCGCGGACCACCATGTCGGCATCGAGGTACAGGACGGACCGCCGGAATTCCTCCATCACACGATGGATGAAATTCGGCTTGGAGAAGGCGATGTCGCCGCCGCCCTTCGCGCTGATCGAGCGATGGACCGACGGCACCCGGTAGAGCGCATAATTCAGGCCGGTCCTTTCGAGAGACGCTTTGAGCCGGTCGGCGCGATCCCCGACATCGGCGGTGAACATGGCGGCCACGACAAAATCGACATCGGGCCGGTCGATCCGCCGCGCATATGGGCGGACATCGGGCATCGGACGGAATTGGGCGGCCATCTCCGGGTCCCGTATATCGATGCGACCAAGGACTCCAGTCTAGCCAGTCCCGAGCCGGTCTCCCATGCGCCGACCGTGGGGAACATACGACGAACGACGGATTCCCCGCGTGCAACACAATGAAATCGCAATTTGGTGGCTGGCATAGCACAGGGGCCGCGCTATATTGGGCCGGGTGGGGGGACTGTCATGGCATTTGATGCCGCGCATGAATTTGCCAGCTATCTCCGGGACAAGAATCATCTTGCCGGCGAAGTTGGCCTGCGCGACGGCACCACGCCAGCCCCGGATGAACGAACCCTTCATAAGTTGTGGGAATTGACCGATCTGTCGGCCAACGATTTCGCTGAGGAAGTCTCCCAATTTTTCAAGGTTCCCCGCGTCGCCCTGCCGGACCTCTTGGCGGCAACGCCGCTGGTGAAGCAGTTCTCGCGCCGGTTCCTGCGCGAGATGACGGTGTTCCCGTACCGGACTGCCGATGGACAGGTCGTCATGGCCGTCGCCGATCCCAGCGACACCGCCGCGGTGCGGGCCGCCGCGATTGTTCTCGGCGGCGACATCAAGGTCCTGGTGGCCTCGTTCGAGGATGTCGCCACCGCCCTCAATCAACGTCTCGGCGAGGAGGATGCCGCGGCGCCCAACCTCGCCGACGCCGCGCCGGTGGCCGACGACGATATCGAGAGCCTTCGCGACCTCGCGAGCGGCGCGCCGGTCGTGCGTGCCGTGAGCGATCTGTTCGAGAAGGCCTACGAGCTTCGCGCCAGCGATATTCACATCGAGCCGTTCCGATTGGGGCTGACGGTGCGGTTCCGCGTCGACGGCTTGCTGCGCGTCATCCCGACGCCGGCGGGGGTGCTGCCGCAGGCCATCATTTCCCGCATCAAGATCCTCGCCGGCCTCAACATCGCGGAACGCCGGCTGCCCCAGGACGGCGCCGCGCGGGTGCGCGTCGCCCGGGCGGAGTTCGACGTTCGCGTCGCCATCATGCCGACCCAGCACGGCGAGTCCGCCGTGATCCGCCTGCTGGCGAAGGACCGCGGCCTGCTCGGGATCGAAAAGCTCGGCTTCTCGCCGTCGGACGATGCCAAGCTGCGCGAACTGCTCGCGCTGCCCCACGGCATCATCGTCGTCACCGGGCCGACCGGCAGCGGCAAGACCACCACGCTCGCCACCGTGCTCTCGATCCTCAACGAGCCGACCCGGAAAATCCTCACCATCGAGGATCCCGTCGAATACGAGATTCCCGGCATCAACCAGTCCCAGGCCAAGCCGGCGATCGGATTGACCTTCGCCGCGGCGATGCGTGCTTTCGTGCGCCAGGACCCCGACGTGATCATGGTCGGCGAAATCCGCGATTCCGAAACCGCTCATATCGCGATTCATGCCGCCCTCACGGGCCATCTGGTGCTGACCACCCTGCACACCGAAACGGCCGCGGCGGCGGTGCCGCGCATGCTCGATCTCGGCGTCGAAGGATTCCTGCTCAAATCCACGCTGCGGGCGGTGCTCGCCCAGCGGCTGGTGCGCCAGCTCTGCGACCGCTGCAAGGTGCCCAAGACCCTCACTGCGGCCCACCTTGCGGCCGATCCGCGCTATGCGACATTGGGGTTCAGGGCGGGCGAGACGCTGCATGAGCCGGGCCGTTGCGAACGCTGCGGCGGCACCGGTTATCGCGGCCGGCTCGGCGTGTTCGAGGTGCTCCAGGTCGATGAGGAGATCCGAAATCTCATCACCGGTTCGACCGATTCCACCTCGATCGACAAGGTCGCGATGGCGGCGGGGATGACCACGATGTTCGATGACGGCGTCTACAAGTGCCGCGCCGGACTGACCTCGGCGGCAGAGGTCTTGCGCGTCACGACGGTGCGGTGAAGCCATGGCGAATTTCCGCTATCGCGCACTGACCCAGGCCGGCGAGCTCGTCAACGGATCGATCTCGGCTTCGAACGCGCTAGAAGTCGCGCATCGCATCGAATATCTCGGCCTCGTTCCGATCGAGACGGTCGCGGAGGAGGGCGGTGGCGGCGGCGCCTCGGGCATCTCGTTTGCGTCCTTCAACGCTCCGCGCGAGCAGGACGTGACCATTTTCACCCGCGACCTCGCGCTCCTCCTCAAGGCGGGCGCGCGCCTCGACGACGGGCTGGAACTGCTCGCCGACGACAAGGACATCGGGCGGCTGCGAACGACCGTGGCGAAGATCCGCGCCAGCGTGCTCGCCGGCGAGAGCTTCGCCGAGGCGATCGCCCACCATCCGGCCTTGTTCCCGCCGATCTATGTGGCGCTGGTGCAGGTCGGCGAGACCTCGGGCAAGCTCACCAACATCCTCGAGATGCTCGGCGCCGAGCGCGCGCGCGGCGAGGCGACGCGGCGCAAGCTGAGCGATGCCCTGCAATACCCGGCCTTCATCCTGCTCGCCGCATCCTGCGTGCTGCTGTTCTTCATCCTGTTCGTGCTGCCGCAGTTCTCCTCGGTGCTGCGCGACTTCAACGCCAAGACCGATCCCGTGGTCACCATGTTCCTCGGCCTGTCCGACCTTCTGCGCGCGCACGGGCCGGAATTCGGCATCGGGGCCGCCGTCGTGATCGTCGGGGGCTGGATGGGACTGCGCCGGCCCGGGGTCCGCTCCGCGATCATCGCCGAAATCTCGAAAGTGCCGGGCATATCGGCGGTGTTCAATTTCTATCGCACAGCCTTATTTTGCCGCAATCTCAGCATCCTCTTGGGCAGCGACGTCACCCTCTCGGCGACTTTGCGCATCCTGGTCGACATCATGGCGGTGACGGGCAGGAGTGCGCCGTGGGTGGCGACGTCCGATCGCGTCCGCCACGGGGGAAAGCTGTCAGATGCGCTCGCCGCCACCGCCATATTGCCGCCCATGGCCATACGCATGCTGCGCATCGGCGAAGAGACAGGACAATTGTCGGTGCTCGCCGGCCGCGTCGCCGATTTCTACGAGGCCAAGCTGCAGCGCAGCCTCGATCGGGTGGTCGCGATCGTCGGTCCGCTGGCGATCATCACCATCAGTGTCGTCGTCGGCGGCCTGATCGTTTCGGTCATGACCGCACTCCTCTCCATCAATCAACTCGTTGGATGAAGCACGGCAGGTACACCATGGAACGCATCGGCTCGCACACCGTCAAAACGACACGCAGGCGCACGCGGCATCAGCGCGGCTTCACGCTCGTCGAAATATTGGTCGTGATCACCATCATCGGACTGATCATGTCGCTGGTCGGCCCACGCGTGCTCAATTATCTGAGCGAGTTCGAAGGTCAAGGCCGCGAGGATCCAGATCCAGAGCTTCTCGAGCGCGCTCGAATTGTTCTATCTCGACGCCGGACGATATCCCACGACCTCGGAGGGGCTGACCGCGCTGGTCAAGTCGACCGGTGGCCTCAGCGCCTGGAACGGACCTTATCTCAAGGGCGGCAGCGTGCCGAACGATCCCTGGGGCAAGGCCTATGCCTACCGCTCGCCCGGAGAGCGCAGTCCTTTTGAAATCGTTTCATACGGTGCCGACGGCGTCGAAGGCGGAACCGGGACGGCGGCCGATATTTCGACCGCGGCCAATGATTAGACCGCCCCGCGCGCAGGACGGGTTCGCGCTCCAGGACGGTTTCACGCTCCTGGAAACTGTTTGCGTGGTGGCCATCATTGCGATGCTCGCCGCCATTCTGCTGCCCATCCTGCCGCGGGACACCTCGCGCCCCCGCCTCGAGGCCTATGCGGTGGAAACCGCCTCGCTGCTCAACGCCGACCGCACGGCGGCGATCCGGCGCAAAATCGCAGTCGCGACGCAAATCGACGCGAATTCACGTTCGATCCGCTCCGGCTCGAGCGGACGCGTCGTGCGCATCCCCGATGACGTCTCCATCGACGCCCTGTTGCCGCAGCGCTGCAACGAGGCTCCGGCGTTCCATACGATCAGTTTCTTCGCCACCGGGATGTCCTGCGGCGGCACCATCGCATTGTCGCGGCTGGGCGCCGGCTACGAAATCCGCGTGAACTGGCTGACCGGAGGAATCGAAATTGTCCCGCGCCGGGTCCTGTGACGCAAATCGCGGTCCGGTGAAATCCGCCGGATTCACGCTCATCGAGGTGCTGGTGGCGATCGCGGTCGTGGCCATATCGCTGGCGGCGATCGGGTCGCTGACCGCGACCGCGTCGCGAGGCGTGCGCTCGCTCGAACAGCATGTTGCCCTGGTGGAGACGGCGCGCACCGTCGCGTCGACGCTGCCGGCGCGCGACCAGCCCTTGCCCGCCGCATTGTCCGGGGAAATCTACGGTCACCGCTGGCGCGTCGACGCGCTGCCCTATACCGGCGGAGGCATTGCGCCGGCTCCCGATTCGCCCTGGTTCCCGGAGACGCTCAGGATTCGGGTGCAGTCGCCGACCGGTGCGATCATCGGCGTCGAGACCGTGCGGCTGCAGCGCAGGCCTACGCAATGATGCGGTACCGCGCCCGCAGACTGGCCGGGATCGCCGGCTTCACGCTGATCGAGGCGCTGGTGGCGACGGCCCTGATGGGCGTGGTCCTCACCTCGCTCGCCTCGCTTGCCGGCCAATGGTTGCCGAACTGGAACCGCGGCATCGCGCGCGCCCAGAGCAGCGAACTCATCGGCGTCGCGCTGGATCGCCTCGTCGGCGACGTCGCGGCGTCGCAATTCATCACGGCCGGCCGCGACGCCAAGAACCCCCTGTTCGACGGCACTCCGTCCGCGGTCATTTTCGTGCGCACGGCTCTCGGACCGAACGCACGGCCAGGCCTTGAGATCGTCCGCATTGCCGAGATCAAGGATGGCAACGGGGCGGCCCTGGTGAGGTCGATGGCGCCGTTCACGCCGCTGGCGATGAACGGAGACACTCCGATCCTGCCGCGTTTCGCCGATCCGATCGCGCTTGTGCGTTTGCCCTATCGCTTTTCATTCTCTTATGCCGGGTCCGATGGAGCATGGAAAAATACCTGGCAAAATGAGACCCAGCTGCCGACGGTCGTTCGCATGACGGTACGCGAAGGCGACAGCGGCCGTCCGCTGTCCGTCTCGACCGCCGCGCTGGTTCATGTGGACCTGCCGGTGAGTTGCCTGCCGAAATCGGGTCAGGACCAACCGGTCCCGGGCCAGCCGGGTCAAGCAGGCCAGGGCCAGGCGGCCCAGGGCCAGCCGGATCAGGCGCAAGCCCAGCAGGGTCAGGTTCAGCAAGCGCAGGGCCAGCAAGGTCTGCCGGGTCAGCAAGGTCCGCAGGGCCAGGGCGATTGCAACATCGCCGCGGCCGCCTCCGCGCCGGAGCAGAACGATCCGGCCGCGGCCGCTTCAAGGCGGGATCGTGATCATGGGCGAACGGGATCCCATGCCTGCCGAATCTGGCCGCGACGGTTTCATCATCATCGCGGTTCTCTGGATGGTGATCGCGCTCGCGACGCTGGCCTCGATCTATTCCGTCTACATCTCCAATACGGCGATGGCGCTCTCGGTGTCGGATGATACCTTGCAGGCGGAGTTGTTGACGACCACGAGCCTTGAACTCACCGCCTACCAATTCTCCTCGAAGAACGCCGAACGACGCCCAAGACGCGAAATCGTCGCGGCCTTCCCGCGGCGGATTCCGATTTCGCGCGGGGTCGGCCAATGTCGGCGTCACTTTCATCTCGGAGGCCGCCCGGATCGATCTCAACACGGCTCCGGACGCCATGCTGGCCGGCTTGTTCGCCGCGTTCGGCGTGAAGAGCGATGATGCGGTCGAATATGCCAATCGGATCGTCGGCTGGCGGTCCCCGGCTCCAAAGGACCAGGGGACCTCCGATGAGGACGGGCTTTATCGCTCCGCAGGACTCAATTATTCGCCGCGTGGGGGGCCTTTTGCCCATGTGGACGAGCTTTGGCTGGTGTACGAACTGCCACCGGCGCTGGTCGAACGCATCATGCCGTTCGTCACGGTCTACAGCGGTCTTCCAAAGGTCAACGTCCGGGATGCGGCGCCGGAGGTGATCGCGGCGCTTCCCGGTATGACCCCCGCGCTGCTGAACAGCTTCCTCGACAAGCGCGAGTCCGGTCCGATCGATGAGCAATCCCTGCAGGGATTGCTGGGTCCCGACCAGGCGGCGGCGGCGACCACCGAGTTCGAGCGACACCTATCGGGTGCAGGTCCAGATCGCATTCGACAATGGCCGGCGGGTCGCGTCGGAAGCGGTCATTCTGACCGGCACCGACGACGCCCCCTATCATGTCTTGTATTGGCGCGACGACGCCGGTAATGGTCCGGGGCAGCTCCGGACCGGGATGGGATTGCGATGAACATCCTTCGTCAAATCAGCGAAGGCTTTTCGGGGTGGATCGATTCGGTCGCCGGGACCGTCCATTCGCTGCTCGAGCGGTGGGCGCCGCAGCGCCAAGTCCAGCTCACCGAGGGGGAGCAGGATACCTTCACCCTTCATGCGCTGGGTGAGATCAAGGACGCGATTCTGCCGGACCTGCAAATCCGCATCGTCCAAGGCGCGGTAGCCGAGAGCCTGTCTGCGGATTGGCAGACGATGCTCCGCGGCAGCCGCGCCGAACTGGTACTGCGGCCGACCCGATTCATGTTCCGGCCGCTCGAATTGCCTAAGCGCGCCGCCGAGTTTCTCGACGGAATCGTCCGCGCCCAGATCGACCGCCTCACCCCCTGGACGGTGAGCGAGGCGGTCTACAGCTGGACCCCGCCCACCGAGGCGGCGAACGAGCGCATCCAGCTTACCGTCGCCGCGACCGCGCGCGCATTGGTGTCGCCCTATGTGCAGGCGCTCGTCGGCCTCGGTGCCGCCTCCGTCGTCGTTTCCACCGTCCCCCAGGACACCGTTGCGGGAGCCGGTCCGCTGAAGGTGCTCGAGCAGCGCAGCGGCGGGTCGATCGAGGTCACCCGGATCCCGCAGATACTGATGCTCGTGTTCGCCGTGGCCGCGCTGATGGCCGTGGTATCGACCGGCATTTCCTCCATTGCCGCGGACAGCCTGGACAGCGAACAACAGGACCTCGCACGCAAGATCAGCGCGCGCCGCACGGCCATGCGGATCGGGCAGGACGGCGGCTCGCAACTCATGCTGGAGCGCCGCAAGCAGACGACACCGGCGAGCGTGATCGTGCTCGAAGCGCTGTCGAAACTGCTTCCCGACCACACCTATGTCACGGAATTGCGGATCGAGGGCGGCAAGGTGCAGGTGGCCGGGATCACCCGCGATGCGCCGTCACTCATTCGCCTGATCGAGCAATCGCCCCATTTCGAGCGTGCCACGTTCTTCGCGCCGACGACGCAGTCGCCCGGCGAACCCGGCGAGCGGTTCCACATCGAGGCCCGCATCAAGCCCTATTTCCGGGTGGACACATGAGCGTTTGGAAGCTCATCGAACGCTATCTCCAGCGCGTCCCGCACGGCGCAGCCATGGGCTATGCCGGTCTCGTGCTCATTTTCGTCATCATGACCTTGTCGTCGATCATGGATGTGTTCGATCACCGCGAGGCGGTGGCGGAGGCGGCCGAGACGCTGAGCCGCCTGGAAGGACGCGCTCTCAGCGGCGCGTCCGGCGGCGATACGACAGGCGCCACCGGCTCGCCGCTGCTCGAAGGTCCGACCGTGACCGTCGCCGGCGCGACGCTGCTGCAGCGGGTGGCCGGAGCGATCACGAAGGTCGGCGGTAACATCGTGTCGTCGCAGGTGGATCTCCAGGGACCCCAGATCAAGGACGGCTTCATCAACGTGACCGCGAATTGCGAGGTCGAACAGCCGGCGCTCCAGCAACTCCTCTATAATATCGAATCCGGCATGCCGTTCCTGTTCGTCGACCAATTGGTGGTGCAGGCGCCGGCGGCCACTCCGGGGGCTCCGGGGGGCAAGATGCACGTCTTGATTTCCGTTTCCGGACGGTGGCAGGCTACGAAATGATCACGCGTTCCGCACATCTTTTGCTGGCCGGTGTCGTTGCATTCGCAGCAGCCGCGACCTTTGCGGCGAGCGCGCCTGCGCAGGCGCCGGACAATGCCGGCATCTCGGTACGGGCGGATCTCGCGCCGGTGCCGGCACGGGAAAGTCCGCCCGGCGCCGATCGCGCCATCAGCGGAAACCCATTATGGGCGATTCCACTCAAACAGCTGACCAACACCCGCGACCGGCCGATCTTCTCGCCGTCGCGGCGGCCGCCGCCCCCGGTCGCCGTCAATCGGCCTTTCGTCCCGCCGGTCGCCGTGCGGGCCCCGCCCCAAGCCGCCGGAACGCCCGACTTTGACGCTGCTTGGCACCATCGCCGGCGAAGGCGACAGCCTCGCTCTGTTCATGGAAACGACCACCCAGGAGGTCGTTCGCTTGCGGACCGGCGAGGCCCATGAGGGATGGGTGCTGCGGTCGGTGCATGGGCGCGAGGCCATGCTCGAGAAAAACAGCCGGACCGAGACCGTTACGCTGCCGGATCCCGGCGGGGCGGCCCCGGCCGAGGTGCCGCATATTCCACCGCCGCTGGAAGGTGTCCGCAGGCCGGTGCGACGTTGAGCGCTCGCGCGGAGAGGCAAACCGGCCGGGCGGGGCGGTTGGCCGGGAAATCGCAGTGACCCTCGCGCCTCTCCTGTCCGCTTCCCCCGTAATCCAGGTTCATGCCTACGCGGCGCTGGCGGCGTTGGCTTTGGGCACCGTACAGCTCGCGGCGCCGAAGGGAACACTGCCGCACCGGACGGTCGGCTGGACCTGGTACACGCTGATGATCGTCGTGAGCATCAGTGCGTTCTTCATCCACGAGATCAGGCTTTGGGGGCCCTTCAGTCCGATCCACCTGCTGGCGATCCTGACCCTGGTCATGGTCCCGATCGGCGTCGCCCGTGCGCGCCGTGACGCCGACAAGCATCGTCACGCCATGGTCTCCCTCTTCTTCGGGGCGCTGGTGATCGCCGGAGCCTTTACACTTCTGCCCGGGCGAATCATGCACGCGGTGGTGTTTGGCTCATGACCGGCTGCGAGGCGCTGCCTGGCGAGGGCGCCGGATAATCGCAGCAAATGCGCTACGGCGTATAATTTCATGAAATACGCTACAGCGTATGATTGCATTGCGCGCCGCAGCCGCCCGCCCTAGGGGATGGCTGCGTCGCCGTCACGGTGCATCCGGCTTCTTCTCCCGGCGCCGCAACTCCTCGACGAGGCTCACGAGATCGCGATCATTCGGCGCGATGCGGACGAGCCTATCGGCATATTCGAGGGCGGCGCCGATGTCTCCGGCATCCCGGTTGAAAGTCGCCAGCGCGAGCAGGGTGTCGTGATCGTCCGGATGCTTGGCGAGGCTGTCCTTCAACACGGTCATCGCCGCATCGGCGCGGCCGGCGGAATGCAGCGCGACGGCGTAGACATAGGCATATCGCGCGCGGTCGGGTTCGAGCTCGGCCGCGCGTGCCAGCTCGGCCAGGGCGTCGTCCGGCTTCTTCATGCGGGTCAGCGTGAGGCCGAGCGCATGGTGCAGCCCGGCGTCCCGGGGCGACGCGGAGAGCGCCATCCGCAACACGCTCTCGCCGTCGCCGTCGCGTCCGGTCTGCCGGTAGAGGTCGGCGAGATTGATCGAAGCCGGTGCATATTGCGGGCTCAGCGCGAGCGCCGCCTTGTATTCGGTCTCCGCGTCCGCAAACAGCCTGCGTCGGGCATAAAAACTCCCCAACGCCGAACGGGCCTCGGGGCGGTCGGCGTTGAGGCGCTGCGCCGCGACGAACTCCGCCGCGGCGCGCGCGAAACGTTCGCGGTCGGCGGGCGGTTGATTGGCGTCCGGAACGGCGGCGAGCAGCCCGCCGCCCGGATGCGGACGCCCGCGACGGAATCGGACAGCAGCGGAGACGCCAGCGGCCAGAGCTGGTTGAGAGGTACGCCCTCGACCATGTCGAGGGCTCCGAGCCTGACCATCGGGTCGGGATCGGACAGACCGGTTCGCGCAAGTTCCAGGTTAGATGGCGACATGTAGGGCCGCAACTCGCTCAATGCGCTCGCGCGCGCGATCGCCGGCACGGCCTGATTGGATGCCATGGCCGACAGCAGCGCGGGCGCATCCGCGCTCGGAGGTCCACGCCGCATGGAACGCCTCGGCATAATTCTGAAAGCCCTTCCGGTCCGGCCCATGCCAGCCTTCGATCGCCGCGGCCGCCCATTGCGGTGATTTGTCGGCATGGCAATCGTTGCAGGCATTGGGCGTGCCGAGCTTCGCGGAGAGGTCCGGCCGCGGAATCCGGAAGCTGTGGTCGTGCCTGACATCGACCACCATGTAGGTGCGGGCGGGCATGTGGCATGACACGCAGGTCGGCGCCGGGATCGACACCTTCGTGATGGCGGTGGGCAACGGCGGTGTATTTGTCGGCGGAATGACACTGCAGGCAGACGCCGGCGCCGGGTGCGCGGAGCGCGGCGCTGTGGGGCTCATGGCAATCGCTGCAGGTGACGCCCGCCGCGAACATCCGGCTCTGCTTGAACGAGCCGTAATTGTAGACCTCGTCGAGCATCTGCCCGTCGGCATGATAGAGCCCGCGCGCGAGCGGCGAGACGACGTGGGTATCGGACAGCGTGCGTCCGGGGATCCAATCCTCGGAAAACCCGCCGCGGCGCGCGTGGCAGAGCCCGCAGGTCTCGACCTCCTTGCGCAGCAGCGCCGGCGTGAAGCTGCGCTCGGCATTGCCGGTCTTCGCGTTGATCGGCCAGGCGACGCCGCGCCGCTCGTCGAAGCGCACCAGCAGTCCCAATTTCGGATCTTCGCTCTTGCCGAACGGCCACCAGCTGTCCCGGGTGCGGGCCCAATCCACGTGGTGCGAACCCTGGCCGTGGCACGCCTCGCAGCCCACGCTGATTTCGGCGAAGCTGGTGGCGAAGCGATCCTTGGCGGCGTCGTAGTTCTTGCGCACGCCGGTCGAGTGGCATTCGGCGCACATGAAATTCCAGTTCTGGTTCAGCTTGGTCCAATGCAGGATGTCGTCGTGCTTGATCTCCTCGCCGGGATAGAGATGGAACCAGCGCTGGCCGCCCTTGTCCTTCGGCCGCGTGTCCCAGGCGAGCGACAGCGCCTGCAGCCGGCCGTCGGGGAACTCGACGAGATACTGCTGCAGCGGATCGACGCCGAAGGTGTATTTCACCTCGAAGGTGGCGAGCTTGCCGTCGGGCCCGTCGGTCTCGACCAGGAACTTGCCGTCCTTGCGGAAGAACCGCGAATGCACGCCGTAATAGTCGAAACCGGCATCGTCGAAATTTCCGCGCACCGATTTGTCGGTCGCATGGTCCATCGCGTGATTGTGCTGGGATGATTGCCAGCCCGCCGCTTCGGCGCGGTGGCAGCCGGCACAGGTCTCGCTGCCGACGTAGGCCGCTGGGGTCACGGCTATGTCGGAACCGGGCGCCCATGGAGCCTCGCGCAGCCCACCGGTGGCCGCATAAAATCCCAAGCCGCCGGCGACGGAGATCGCGACTGCGATCGCCGCCGTGATCCAGATACCGCGCCACCGATGCCCGCCGGATTGCGCGCCCTGCGGCGGCACAGCTTGCGTCTTTGTCACCGGGGGCACGCCGATGGGGCGCTTCTGCAGTCCGCGCTTGGTCGGAGGCTTGCCCGGTTTGCGTGCCAAGATCACCGCCCCTTCAGCATGTAGGTCGTGGTCGAATGAAAACGACGGCCTTGCCGAGCCTTCATGGTGCCGGCATCGAAGGCCTCACAGGACGCGGGCGCGGCTATGGGCCGATCGTCCGCTGCACATCTGCAAGGGCCTGCTCGCAGGCGCTCTTGTCGCCGGCCATGTCGGCTTTGCGGGCGCGCGCCATTCCGGCCTCGATCACCTCGACGGTGCCGGGCGAGATGTCACCAAGCTTGGCTTCCGCGGCTGCGATGGAGTCCGGCGTCGGCTGGCGGCTGTCCGTCGCGGCGATGGTTTCGCGCGCCGTCGGCCCGCTGCGGGCCGCCGCTGCGAGCTTGGCGTCGAACCGGGCCTGCATGAGGTCGATCTGTTGGGCGCAGGGACCGGCCTGAGCGGCGCTCGCCGATGCGGCAAGCGCTGCCGCGAGCACCAGCAATCGCAGATGGCACATGACCACTTTCCTCGTCGCGACCCGCGCCGCGCGGATCGATCTCCTGTTCTGGAGATCGCGGTAGACAACGCGCAGCGTGGGCAAAGACGCACTCTTTGCGCCGTGTCCACGCGTACTTTACCACGTGGGCGCGCTTCGCTTTGCCCACCCTACGTCCTTGCATACGCTTATGTCAGCTCCATTTACCACGCAAGGCCGCGCTGTCCATTGGAGGCAATGAACGGCGCGGGCTGATTTGCGGGCGTCGTCGTCTACTGTGCTGCCTGACTCTGCATCTTCTTCTCGAGTTCCTGCTTCAAGGCTTCGAGGTTGAAGCTCGCGCCCTTCTGCATCGGCGGGAAGTCGATGAAGGTCTGGGCGTAGGTGGCGACTTCCTGGTTGACGAAGACGAAGCGCCAGAACTCGTAGGCGAACCAGTTGTAGAATGCCAGCGATCCGCTGATGCCGGTGCGTTCGAAGGGATCGAGCCGGAGATTGGTGAGGATCGGCCAATCGACCTTGACCGTGCCGCCGAGCCAGCCCTGCGGCTGATCGATGAAGCGGTACTTGAAGTCGTTGATGCGCACCGCGCCGAGCGTCGATTCGGCGAAATAGAAGATTTCGCTTCGCTTCGATTTGCCCTTGCCGGTGAACAGATCGGTCTGGTCGTAGCCGTCGAGATGGACCTTGTAGGTGCGGTCGCCGATCTGCTTGCCCTTCTTGAGCTCCTCGACGATGTTCGGGTTTCCGGCCACCGAAACCAGCGTCGGGAACCAATCGAGGCCGGACACGATCTGGTTCTCGATCTTGCCGGCGGGCACCTTGCCCGGCCAGCGCAGCAACGCGGGGACGCGGAAGCCGCCTTCCAGCACGGTGCCCTTGGCGCCGGCGAACGGGGTCTGCCCGCCATCGGGCCAGGTGAAGTTCTCCGTGCCGTTGTCGGTCGTGAAGGCGATGATGGTGTCGTTGTCGATGCCGAGGTCCTTCACCTTCTGCATCACCGACCCGACGATGTCGTCGAGCTGCGCCATGCCGGCTTCCTCGATGGTCCAGCCGTTCTCCGAATTGCGCATCTTCTCGTACTTCTCCGAGAGATGCGTGACCACGTGCATGCGCGTCGGATTGAGCCAGACGAAGAAGGGCTTGTTCTCCTGCTTGGCTTTGTCGATGAACTTGAAGGTCTCGCTCAGGATCTCGTCGTCCACCGTCTCCATGCGCTTGGGACAGAGCTCGCCGGCGTCCTCGATCCGTTGCTTGCCGATCTTGCCCCAGCGCGGCTGAACCGTCGGATCGTCCACGGTGGTGGCGTAGCTGTGGACCATGTTGCGCGGACCGACCGTGGCCTTGAGCGCCTGCGGGTAGTTGGGATGGCAGGGGTCCTCCATCGCGTCGAGGTGATAGAGATAGCCGAAGAATTCGTCGAAGCCGTGCACCGTGGGCAGGAACTGGTTCAGGTCGCCCAGGTGATTCTTGCCGAACTGGCCGGTGGCATAGCCCATCGACTTCAGCGCCGTGGCGATGGTCGGCGCCTCGTCCGGCATGCCGATCGCGGCGCCGGCCTGGCCGACGGTGGTCAGCCCGGTGCGGATCGGCAATTCGCCGGTGATGAAGTTGGCGCGGCCCGCCGTGCAACTCGCCTCGGCATAGTAGTCGGTGAACCGCATGCCCTCGGCGGCGAGCCTGTCGAGGTTCGGCGTGCGGCCCGCCATCATGCCCTGGTGATAGGCGCCGATGTTGAACCAGCCGATGTCGTCGCCCATGATCACGATGATGTTGGGCTTCTGCTGCTGCGCGGACGCCGGTGCGCCGGCCGCCATCACGGCAGCGAGCAGCACCAGCACACCGAGCCATAGCTTCCGCATGATCTTCATGATTCTGAACATTCCTCTCTCAGTTTGACGAACCGCCGGCCGGCCGATGGCGCAGAACGGCGGCGCTCCGCGGCAGAAATGCCGGCCCTTCCCCTGGAGCCCAGCGGCCCTCGGCGGGGTGGTACTCATCGGCCGTTGGGTCGAGGAGCGCTATGCAATTCCGGCAAGCTGGCGGCCTCCGCCTGACGCCGCCGGTGCGCAATTCGATGCGCAAGAAAATTTCATTCGAATGCGAATATGCGCCTCCAGTCCTTCTTCATGCTGATGACCGTCCAGCCGTTCTTGTCGGCCTCGTCGTAGAGCGCCGGCGTGAAGGTGCCGACCTTGGTGTCGGGCAGGCCTGCGGCCGGGCCATAGGCATATTCGCGTGTGGCATCATCGTGCAGCACCAGCATCTTCAGCCGGGCGCCGGCGCCGGCTGCCGTCCATTCCAGCATCTCGCGGTCGCCCGTCGAGTTGCCGAACGCCGCGTGGGGGCGGCGGCCGATCATGAGGTGAATGCCTTCGGGCTTGCCGGCATGGTCGTCGTTGAGCAGCAGCTTCGGCTCCTTGGTCAGGAACGGCTTGCCGTCCTTGCCGTAGCCGAATTTCGTTCCCAGCGCGGTGCCGACCACCTGCTCGGGCGGGATGCCGTAGACCTTTTCGGCGTAGACGCGCACGAAGTCCTGGCCGCCCCCGGTGACGATGAAGGTCTTGTATGCATTGTCGCGCAGGTAGCGCAGGACCTCGAGCATCGGCTGATAGGCGAGGTCGGTATAGGGTCGGTTCCAGCGCGGATGGCGGGCGGTTTCGAGCCACTTCTTCACCTCGGCGCTGAACTCCTCCACGGTCATGCCGGTCAGCGTCGCGGTGGCGATCTTCTCGAGATCGCGCATCGTCAGCTTGGCCATCGCTTCGCGATTTCCCGACAGCACGGTCTTGAACGGCTCGATGTTCTTCAATGCAGGCTTCTGCGCCACCACCGCCGGGACGCGCTCCAGGCAAAACACCACCTGGGTGTACATCGGATGCTCGACCCAGAGCGTGCCGTCCTGGTCGAACACCGCGATGCGGTCGTCCGGGACCACGTAGTTCGGGCTGGAGCGATCGACGGTGGCGCGCACGAAGTCGAAAATCGCCTGCTTCGCGGCGCCGTCGTTCCACGACGGCAGCAGGCCGTCCCCCGCCGCCGTCTGCGCCGGTGCGGAGACGGGAAGGAGAGTTCCCGACAGGGCAGGAAGCACCGCCAAGCCCGCGAGCACGGCGCGCCGGCTGATGCCGGCGCAAGCTGCGATCGTTTTCATGGGTTCGCCTATTGGGCGTGATCCCGACTGCGCGAGGCTTCACTTGCCTCGGGGCTTGAAGAGACGAGCAGGGCCACACAGTGCCGCCCTGATCTGCGTCGCGTCACGGGCAGGAAAGGACCACGCCATGCCTGCCGACATAGGTGCCGGTGTCGGCATCATAGGTCCGGTAGCGGCGCGCGCAGTAGGCGATCGCGTCGGCGGAGACGGGTGCCGGTGCCACATAGGCCGGTGCCGGCGCGACATAGGCCGGCGCCGGAGCATAATAATAGCCGGGAGCGCTCCAGCCCCAGCTCCAACCCAAGGGACCGATCCACTGTACCGGTTGGATGTCACTGCCGGCGGTGTTCTCGATGGCGAGCGCATCGGCGACCGGCGTGGCCGACGCGACGTTCGAAACAGCCGCAACGCTCGCGGCAACCATGGCGGCAGACGACAGGGCAAGCAATCGCTTCGACATCGGGCTTCTCCATTTCACTCCGCCGTTCCCGGCGAGAGTTTGAGCAAATGATCGTCGCCCGCGCCATGAGATTCCGATCTCACGGTGACTCGATCCTGAATATCGTTTTAGATAGCCGCCGCTGTGAAACACGTGCCAAAAGCGCTAAACGTTTAGACGACGATCATGCGTAAAATCGAAGAGATCGGAGAGATAATCGGTTCATCTCGATTTTTCGGCTTTATTGCCGACCCGTACTTTTCATGACCCATCGCTGGGGCCGCCCCTGATCGCTGAGAAAATACAGGATGCCATACGCAGCCATCGCGGAATCCGCCACGAACGCACCGAAATAACCCATCACCCAGGGTTCGCCGAGATTGCTGAGGAAGAGATAGGCGATGAAGCATTTCTCCACCGTGGCGAACAACATCGTTTCGAAACGCAGCCACGGACGGTACGCCGCGGCCACCATCAGCACGCCGAGCCCGGAAACCATGATCCCCCAATGCCGCAGGGCCGGCACGCTGGACGGCGTGTAGTCGACAATGCCGCCGAACATCGGCGTGAAGAGGTTCATGTCGACGGCGAAAACAACCGTCAGACCAGTGGCCACGCCGGCCAAAACGAGAAACCATTTGATGGTCTTGGTGATGAAAGCGTTCACGGCGCCCATGTTCCACCTCCAGCTAGAGACACCATAGCACCGCCCATGCCCGCCACCGCTGTCGCCAACGCCCATTCCGCTCCGACAAGCCCCACGACAAGCCGATGGACGGCGCTGCCCGGTGCCCGCATAATGCCGCCACTGCGACCGGTCGAGCCGGTGCGGGGCGTGCTGCAGCCCGCAAAGAACGACAAGAAGACGGCAGCCGGCGCGACCGGCGATCCCCAGGGGTCGAGGCGTCGATGGCAGGGAGGCGGCGATGATTATCGACGGGTTCACGCGGATGATCGGGCACGCGGTTATCGCGACCGTTTGCATGCTGGTCGGCCTTGCCGGGCCCACCGCCGCGCTCGCTCAGAGCTGGCCGGCCAGGAACATCACCGTCATCGTGCCGCTCGGTGCCGGCAGCGCGTCCGACGTCGTGACGCGCATCGTCATGGATCAACTCGGAAAGCAGCTCGGACGGACGATCATCGTCGAGAATCGTCCGGGTGCCGGCGGAACCATCGGCGCCAACATGGTCGCCAAGGCCGCGCCGGACGGTTACACGATCCTCGCATACGGCGCGTTGCCGATCGCGAACGCCCTCTATTCGAAGATTCCCTACGACACCTTGCGGGACTTCGTGCCGTTGATCGCGCTGGGACAGCAACCGCTCGTCGTGGTGACCTCGCCATCCAAGGGTTACAAGACGCTCGGCGACCTGATCGCCGCGGCCAAGGCGAAGCCCGGCGCGCTGAATTACACTTCGGCGGGCATCGGATCGGCATCGCACTTTGCGGCCGAACGGCTGCTCGCCAGCTCCGGGATTGCGGTTCAGCACATCGCCTACAAGGGCGCCTCGGAGGCGGCCACGGACATTGTCGCGGGAAGGGCGGATTTCACCATTCAGCCGATCACGACGACAATCGCCCTCATCGGCGACGGCGAGCTCGTCGCGCTCGCGGTCAGCGCGGGCAAGCGGGCCACCATGATGCCGCAGGTGCCGACGACGGTGGAAGCTGGATTGCCCGCCGACTCCGTCTACCCGTTCTGGAGCGGCCTGTTCCTGCCCGCCAACACCCCGCGCGACATTGTCGACACGCTTTACCGGGAAACGGCCGCGGCCCTGCAAACGCCTGCGGTGCAAGCGCAGCTGGCAAAGCTCGGCGTTGAGCCGATGCGGATGACTTTGGAGCAGTTCGCAGCGTTCTTCAGGCAAGACGTCGAGGCGAACCTGGCCCTGGTGAAGGCCGCCAATATCCCGCGGCAATAGCGAGCAGGCGCGTGCCGCACACCTGCCGCGCCTCACATCACCGGCAGAAAGACGGCTCGCGCATAACTCGGCACCGACGTGATGCTGATCAACTGTTCGCCGCCGTCGAAAATCGGCGCGAGCTTCGGGCCGGTCGCCTTGAAGGAGAACTTGGTAACGCGATCGACGCCGGTCGCGGTGCTGCGTGCCACGTCGGCGGCCTGCTCGAAGCGGTAGACGCGGTAGAATTCGGGCTTGGCGGCGGAATGGATCCTGGCCTCGACTTTCCCGCGCGCCGGAACGCCGCGTACGAATTCGATTTGAATATCGAGCGCACTGCCGTCTTCGGCCTTCGCCTGCCAGGACTCGTTGACGATCGACTTGCCGTCGGGGCCGGTATGAACCGAACGGTCGATGGTGATGTCGGCCGGCCCGAACACGCTGTACGGTCCGGGAACCCCGGCAGGGACGATGAACCCGCCGAACACCATGGTGCCAGCCTCGCCGGTCGCGGTCTTCTTGGCCGGCATGTTCAGCACGACGGTGCTGCGCGGCGGCAATGGTTTGCCCTCGGGGTCCTGCACCATGAGATAATCGATCAGGGTGATGCCGAGATTGAAGCCCTTGGCGGGGCCGGCGGCGGGTGGATTCAGTTCCCAGCCGGCCGGCAGCATCTTCTGCGCCACGGCGTCGGCGACCTTGAAGGTCAGGACGGTGCGGACGCTGAGGTCGGTGGCGGAGAGCTTGAGCGCATCCTCGGCGAGCGCCGGCGAAGCGGCAAGCACCAACACTGCGAACAACAGCCTGCGCATTTTTTGTCCTCCCTGTTCGAACGGCGGGACGATATCACAGGTTCGAAAGAAGGAAGCGTCCGCCGTTCGACCAGGTGGCAGGTATCCGCGGGCCCGCTCGGTTTAACCAGGCGGCAATCGGTTCCAGGCTGTGGTTTGCCCCGAGCCGGCGTGCCGGCACTCTTTTCAAGCGCCCGGCCAAACTTGTAGCGTGATCACCCAACTGCTGGCGGGACGGGCCGAAGATCCGGTGTTTTTGACGGCAAGTGGATGCCGGCGCCCGGCCCGGTATCCGGCTTGGCCGATGACCACTGGACACGGCCATGCCTGCCGTGAGAGCAATCGTGAGCGAGAACGTTCGCGAGGATCGCGATGCCCGGATTCGCATTCTTCCGCCCTCATCCTGCGGTCGCCGATATCATCGAGTCGATCTGGGATGCCGACCTCCCCGACCCCGACTTTGCGCGGGCGATCGCGATCAAGCTGTTATCGTCATGGGCCACATTTTGCACGACTGGAATTTGACGCAGAAGAAGATCCTGCTCGCCAAGGCGTTCCAGGCGCTTCCGAAAGGCGGGACGATCATCGTCTACGATGCGATCATCGATGACGAACGCCGCGAAAATGCGTTCGGCCTTCTGATGAGCTTGAACATGCTGATCGAAACTCCAGGCGGCTTCGATTATACCGGCGCCGATTGTCGGGAGCGGATGCGCGAGGCGGGATTTTCCGAAACGCGCGTGGAGCCTCTGGTCGGCCCGGACTCGATGGTGATCGGACTGAAATAGGCCGGTTCGGGCGGGCCTCGACGGACGCTGATAGGAGTTTGAAAAAGCCGTATTCGATGAGCAGCCTGAATTGGCATCGGCTCCGTGTTGTCGACCCGGCCCGGCTGCATGCCGCCCGTGTCCAAGCACATTTTGCTGCTCAGTGGCTGGCGCGGGCGGCGCGCGCCTACATTCCCGCCCGTGCGAACGACGACCATACCAATCTCGGCTGGGACGATGGATTGGCGGGCTTCGTCACCCATGCGTTGCCGGACGGCGCGCGCCTCGGACTGAAAGTCGCCGATCTCTCGCTCGCGATTCTGCAAGGTGCAGGTGCCGATCCGTCAAACGTGCTGCCGCTCGATGGTTGCGGCGATGCGCAGGTACGGGTGTGGCTCGGCCGGCATCTGGCGGCGCGGGGCCTCGATCCCGACGCCTTGGACGCGCCGTCGCCCTATGAGATGCCCGCACCTGGAAGCGTGGCCGTCTACGCGGCCGCCGGCGAGCTTGCGGAATTCCTGAGCGCGCTGGCCGTCTGGTATTCGAACGCCAATGCTGCGCTCGGCTTGGCGAGGCTCGACCTCATCGGGCGAAATCTGGACGCCCCGCCGGTGCGCTGCTGGCCCCACCATTTCGATCTGGACACTCTGGTGACGGTGGCACCCAGCCGCACGACGGGCGTCGGATTCTCTCCGGGCGACGACTTTTACGACGAGCCCTATTTCTATGTCAGTCTCTATCCCGCCCCCGATGTCGCTTCGCTGCCCCGCCTGCCCGCCATAGGCCATTGGCACGCAACGCCGTTCACCGCCGCCATCGCGACCGCCGGCCGGATCGTCGAGGCCGAGGATCAAAGGCGTGAGGTCGAGGCATTCCTGCGCGCCGCGGTCGGGATCGCCATCAAAGTCTCGAGCTGAAATCCGTCTCGCCACGGCGCACGATCGCTCTCACGCTAGAACCGCAGCATTTTCCGATTAGGCTGATCCAATTGGTGTCATTGCCCGGCTTGATCGGGCAATCCAGTGCTCACGGTAGGTATTTTCTGGATCGCCCGGTCGAGCCGGGCGATGACAGCTAATTGTGAGTCAACTCAAATGACCTCTATGGTGTCGGGCGGGTTTTCTTCACCCAGATCTGCTCGTTGAACGGATCGAGCACGAAGGTGCCCCACCGTCCCAG
This sequence comes from uncultured Alphaproteobacteria bacterium, assembly GCA_963800215.1. Classification (GTDB taxonomy): domain Bacteria; phylum Pseudomonadota; class Alphaproteobacteria; order Rhizobiales; family Xanthobacteraceae; genus JAJPKK01. Next base: position 23,601 of record CAWCZY010000002.1, read on the forward strand.
ATAGGCGGCGCCGATCTGGCCCATCGGCTCGGGATTGGTCGCGATTCCCCCGCAAGCGGTCGGTGTCGGCTTCACCTCCAACAGCGGCGGTTCGTACGCGAAGACCGCTTCGCCCTCGCGCGTCGTGATCTGCAACGGAGCTCCTTGTACGCGCCACAGCGCCGGCACCGAACGATTGCCGTGACAGTCCGTGATGGCGAACGTGACCTCCGTGAACGGACTCATGGCGACGCCGGCATTGCGCAACTCCGTGAACAGCGCCTCATTGATCTGTACGACCCCGCGCACGCTGCCGGTTTCGCTGAAACCGGAATCGATCTGGGCCGGGGCGATGACGGAGCCTACGCGAACGAATATCACGGGAACGTTCAACGTATTCGGTCGCAGCTGCGTCGGATCGGCCGAATAGTATCCTTCCTGGGAGATGGCAGTGAAACCGGCGTCTTCGAACTGACGCGCCGGGCAGCGCTGCTGAGAGACCGCGAGGTAGGGTGGCCGCGCGTCGTAATGGAATTCTGCGATGCGAAGGCTGAGGAAATCGGTGCCGATCACGCCCGCCAACCCGCCGGGCGGAGCCGGCGCATGGCTCCAGTCGAAGACGGCGAAATCGCCGCCCGCGACGGTAGGGAAGGACGATCCCTCGATGCGTATCTTCGACCCGGGCTTGAGCCCGAAAATTCTCGCATCGACGCTGCCGGCGCTGGCTCCGGTGTCGATGAGGAAGTTGCCGTCATGGGCACCGAGCCGCATGTGAACATGCGGCGTTGCATCGACGGAAAGGTCGAGCGCGACCGAGCCTCCCGGGCACACCGCGCCCTGCGCAAGTGCGCTCGCGGGCGCGAGTGCCAGGGCAAGCCCCAGCAACAAGCGATACAACGGGATGGCGAGCATCGGTATCAATCCCAGCCGCGGCGAAGGAATATGCCCCAACGCTGCTTTCGCGGCCGCAGGGCCGTAGGCGAGCGGCACTGGCCGCGTCGCTCCTTACCTAGCCGGTGAACGGAATGATTGAGTTGAAGACGCTGCATTCATAGGGCAGCCGGGGATGATGGCCGACAAACAGCGACGGCCAAGAGAACAGGGCCAAGCAATAGTAGTAGTTGCCTAGAGCCACCTGCGCCGGCGTGGCGAAGTGCTGGTCATCTGCCTCCAAGGACGTGATCAGCGATGGCGCCAAATCTTGCGTTGCGGGCGACTTCGGGGAACACACCAGCGCATAGGCGGAATTGATGTGCGGAGGTACGCGGGTGCATGCCGGGCCCGCGCTGAGATCGATGCCGAATGTCGAGGGTTCGGACTGGATCAAAGGGTTGAAGCCCCTGCCACCAAGCACGTAAACTACATCGAGCGCTGCAAGGTCGTTGAAGATCGTAGTTTGGTAAAATATCTTGCAGGCGTCCAAGGTCGAATTCAGCGGACGATGCTCCCCGATCGGCCACCATAATGTATTTGGCGCCATGTTGCTGCAGCGAATTGATGGCATCAGCGAGCGCCTGCGCAGCCGTCGTCAAATAAGTTTGGGCGTTCGGGCCGCACGTGTTCGGAGGAGGGGTCGGGCTTTCAATGATCTCGTTGACGGCGTACGTGACGTCATTTCCGCCGGAGCTGACGTAAAAAAGCTCGGTTTTATTGGGTTTGTGCCGCTTCAGAAAATTGACGATCTGTTGCGTTGTCGGGATCGCATTCGGGAAGCCGCAATTCGATACAAGGCAAGGTGTGTTCGGTATCGCGTTGCGCGCCCCGCTGAAGGCATAGTTGGTTCCGCCCTGATTCTGTGGGGATGCTGCGATCCCGAGGAGAGTGGCAAGCTCTTCCGAGTTCATCGGCCCCGGGCTCGATGTCGGCTTGCCGATCCCCCATTTCTCGAATCCGGTTCTTCCCCTCCGCTCGGTGGGAGCGAGATAGAAGTCCACGTACGAATCGCCTGAGTAGGGAGCTACCCTAAACGAACCGGAATCGACCGAACTGTCACCGAACACCCATAGGTCAGTGAATGGCTTGGCGATCGCCGGCGCCGCGAACAATGAAAAAGCCAGGGATGCGATTGCAAGTTTGCTCGTGCGCATCACAAACGTCCTTTCCCAGCGAAGTTTGAAGATAATCGCGCCTTACCAAAGCAGTGGAATTATGGCAAGCCACGTCGCCCTGCCATGTATTTTTTCCCGACGTTCCGCGCCGCCGCCATAGTGCTCAGCATTTCCGAACATAACGACGGAGGCTGCACGCTCGACAAGCGATCGCCTGTCACCGTGCCGGCTTGCCGGCCGTCGACCCGTCGCGCTGCCAGCTCACGATGATCCGCACGACCTTGTCGTTCACGTTGGGGTGCGGCATCGGCGGGCTTTCGATGTGGAGGAGGTCGTCTCCCTCGAAGCGGATGAAGCGGACCTGCTCGCCGCCCACCCAGGACTCGTTCCAGGCGACGTCGACCTTGGTGATGACCTTGCCGTCCTCGACGCGGTAGCGGCCGGAATAGGAGATCATCGTCTGCAGGGCGCGGGCTCGGTCGGCTTCCGTCTTCGGCACCGGCCGGTTCTCCGCCGTCACCAGAGCGAGCCAGCGCCCGTCCGGCGTCGCGATCTGATAGCCGTGGGGATGCTCTCCGAGCACCGGCGTGAGTTCGTGGGTCTTGACGTCGTCATAGACCACCGAGACGAGCTTCCAGGTTCCGATGATCTTCTCCGCGTCGCCGGCGCGGGCCGGCGCGGCGGCGAGGACGGCGGCAAGCAGCAACAGGGCGCGCACGGGGACCTCCGGAAATCGGGATGGATATCGCGCAATTGCGCGCGACGGATTGTATTGGGTTTTCGCGGCAGGGCCAGCCGCATGCCGCCCGATTCCGACCGGCCGCTCATTCACGCGGCGCCGCGCGGATGATAGCGTGATCACGCAGCCGTCCGAACCGAGGTGCGCCCATGACGAGATCCGTGATTGTTTGCCTGCTGTTCGTTGTCTTCTCGATCCCGTCCGGTGCATCGGCGCAAAGCTGTGCCGGCAGTCCGGTCGCCGTCGAGATCCTGGGTTCCGGCGGCCCCGCCATCAACCGCGAACGTGCGTCGGCGAGTTACCTGCTCTGGGTCGACGCCCAGGCGAAGATGCTCGTCGACATGGGCGGCGGGACCTACATTCGCTTCGGCCAGTCGCAGGCCAAGCTCGCGGACCTAGCTATGATCGCCGTCAGCCATCTGCATCCCGACCACGTGTCCGATCTGCCGGCGCTGCTCTGGCTGAGCCTTCAGGCCCGCAAGGAGCCGTTGCCGATCGTCGGTCCGTCCGGCAACGATATAGCGCCTGCCTTTCCGATATTCCTCAGCCGCCTGTTCGATGAGAAGAACGGCGCGTTTCAAGTCCTTGGGCACACGGTGGGCGGAGCGCAGGGCAACGGTGTCCCCCTCGAGATCGGAGTCGTCGACGTGAAGAAAGCCGAACCGTCAACGGTGTTCGACCGCGACGGATTGACCGTGACCGCGCTGGGAATCCCGCACGCCAATATGCCGACGCTCGCCTATCGGGTGCAGACGCGGGGTGTGTCGGTCGTGTTCAGCTCCGATCAGAACGGTACCAACCCGAAATTCGTCGAGTTCGCGAAGGGAGCGGATGTGTTGATCATGCACCTCGCCATAGCGGCGGGCGCGACCAGCCCGCTGCACGCCGCGCCGGCGGTGGTCGGCCGTATCGCCCAGGATGCGGGCGTCAAGCGGCTCATCGTCAGTCACATCGGCCAGTTCGATCTCGACGCGGCCATCGCCGAGCTCAAGAAATTCTACACCGGTCCCCTGACCATCGGCGCCGATCTCCAATGTACGCAGGTGCAGTGATTGCGCGTCGCGATTGCGCCGGATGCGAAAAGAAAAAAGCCCCGCTTGCGCGGGGCTAAGTTTGTTTCTTGGGAGAAAACATCCAACAGAGGACGCAATGAATGTAACCCAAGGTGTGGTCACTGTGGTTGCGGAAATGTCACAGTGCCACGCAAACTTCCCCGTGAGCAACCGCGGATGGTGACGGGGTAATCCGGTCGATTGGAGCAACCTGTTGATGAAAATCGGGGTTACGGCGTGAGAAGCGGTGTTGCGTGAGGGTAACCAACGAAAACTCGAGGAGCTAACATGCGCATCCGCCCCGAAAGAAAATGACTTCCGCGCCGCTATACCGCCGTCAGGGGGCGGTCCCCTCCTCTCCGATATCCGGAAGCTTTCCGCTATTCATTGATGCCGCCCGCATCTGGTATCCTTTGGCCAAGTAAGTGAGTTCGGTACTGACGATCGGATTTTTCGCTTCACGCGCTTGCTTGAAACAAATACGCGCTAATTCCACCAAGGTGTCATAGGTCTGCATTGCGCCCCTCTGCCCGCAGTCGAGATGTTCGGCACAATGGGCCGCCCATGTCGCCATGCGCAATGCGACAATCCGCGCTTCGTCGCGCGTCAACCGGGTGCGCGGTCACCTTGGCGTGGCAAATTTGGGCGATCCTGAGTGTCGGAGCCCTCGGGTCGGGGTTTGAGCGATGCCGCCTTTTCGATGACCTCCTCCACCGCGCGATTGAGAGATGCGGCGATATCCGGAATCGATGTGCCCATGGAGAGTCCGGCATAGAGGACGAGCAGGTCGTGCGTCGACCAAGAAGCGCTGCTGGTGGACTCGGACATCGCGTTACCCGCCTCAGGCTGTGATCGCGCCCATTAACTGCGAAAAGGATGGCTACGGGTCGGGGCGTTCACCTCCAGCATGTCGTGATACGTGTCGGTCGTTGCCGCAACTGCGATTAATCGCAGGAAAGCGCAAGCGCGAACATTCGCCGCGCATCGGCATACAGTCCGTTCCTGAACAGGCGGCCCTCAGGCCAGCTTGGCGCGTTGGCCGTCCACCAACTCACTCAGCGCGCCGTGCTGGCCGGGCACGACCGTCGCGGAGATATCGGCTGCGAGATTTTTGAGCGTGCTCCTCGCCTCGTCGAGTGCGCCCGCCTCGACATGCCTGAACGTCGCGACGTACTGATTTACGAGCGTTTGCCGGTGCGTCGAGGCCTCGTGCGGCGCAATGAAGGCGGAGTCCTGAAGGTTCACCAGGGCCGATTTGAGCGTGCCCCATCCGAGGTCGATGACCCGCGGCTCGACGCGCATGAATTCGCCCGCGAGCTGAGACAGTCCGGCCACCTGCTGCACGAAATAGTCCTTGTCGAAGCCGTGCGCTCCGGCCTCGGTGTCCATTTGGGCGTAGGTCTGCGTCCAGCCGCCGGGCCAGTCGCCGGCCAACCCGATGCCGGGGATTCCATAGGCCCGGCCCTTGTTCATCGGGCTCTTCACCGTGCCCTGGAAGGCGCCATTGACGCCGGGCGCCACGTTGCCGGCTTTGACGTCGACCCGGGGCCAGCGATTGTCAGTCGCCGCCCTGGCGATCGCTTCGACGAGCCAGATGTTGTTGTTGTAGACGTCCATCAGGCTCGTGATGACGCCGCCGTTTTCAGGGAGCTCATCGGAGTAGACGTACTGGTTGCCGCCGGGCCCGACTTCGATCGTCTGGCGGCCGCCCATGTGCTCCATGCCCAGCGTCGCCACGATCGGCTTCAGGCGCTCGGGGTGAATCGTGTAGTAGTCGAATTGCGGCCAGCTTCGTTCGCCGCCCGGCATGAAATGGCGGCAGTCGAAGTAGAAAACCAGCGTGCGCGGCCGTGCCGACCGCGGCAGCTGATTGAAATAGGACATGATTCCGAGCATGCCCAGGCCGCCATTCTCTTCGATCAACGACATGGCGTCGGTGTGCGTGGCGAGCAGGACCTGTTCGTCCTGCGGGGTGCCGTAGTTCCTTCCCGGCAAATACGCGATGATCGCTTTGCCGGTGTCGCGCTGGAAGCGGGCGGTGAGAGTCAGCGTGGCCGCCTTTGCGGCCTTCGCATCCGCCAGCACCTTCGCCCCGTTCACGCGATCGAGCGCGAGCGTGGGGCAGTTGACGTACTTCGCGCCGAGCCCCGCCTTGCCGTCTGGTGTGTAGACGCTGCGCTGCGCCAGCCCGAACGCAGCGCCCGGCGACAGGTCGTACACGACGACGATGCCCACCGCACGTCCGCGAATGCCGATCGCCGCAAATCCGTTCAGTTGGGCCCAGACCCAGCGGCAATGATAGGAACTCGTGACGTTCGCCGCCGGCGGTACGAACAGCGGCGGCCATTTGCCTGGCGAGCGCCATTCGTAATCGGTCAGGGTGTAGTTATCCAGGAAGGAGTTGGAATACGGCGGATCGGGGTAGGGCGAGGTCTGGAATACGAGAATCTTCCCGGCAATCTCGCCTGCGGCCGGCGGATGGGCGGGGTCGTAATAAAGAAGCTGTGCGGTGATGCCGTCCGGCGGCGTGGAGCCGGACGTCATGCCGTAAGAGGCCACGACTGGTACCGGCGTTCCGTCGGTAACGAGCTTCTCGACCGCCACGCCGGAGTCGTGGATGTGGGTGCGCCGATCCGGCCAATCGTCCACGATGTAGTGGTCGTAGGGTATCTCGACGTAGTCGAGGTCGACGGCGCCGAACTCCTGCATCTTCGCGACGAGGAAGTCGGTAAAGCGCTTCCAGCCCGCGCCGCCGGCGTAGGTGGGGCCGCCCTTAGCCTTGAACAGGTTCCAGTCCCACGCCTGATCGGGCGTGATCATGAGCCGCGGATCGATCTTGGGGAAAGCGAGGTCAGGCCGGGCTGCTGCCGCTCCGCTTGCGGGACTCTGGGCCGACAGCGGCCGTCGCGTCAACACCGTGCCGGCGGCAACGCCGGCGGCGGCCTCGAGGAATTTCCGCCTCGACGATTTCCAATTCCGCGATTCGCTCATCATGCGCTCATACGATCGAAGGGAGAACGGCCGCGCCCCCGTGGGGGCCGGTGACAGTATCATGCCAAAGTCCCGAGGTCAGCGGTCGCTTCGCATTTCGAGCGCGGCCGAACTTCTGGAGAACCAAAGCTGATCGGTGGTGTGAGGCTTGCCGGCTCCCGGCTCACATCCCGAACGCCACGGCTCCGCTGTTGGTGGCCTGCTGATTGCGGTAGCGCGCCAGCGCCCACAACGGGAAGAATTTCCGATAGCCGTGGTAACGCAGGTAGAACACGCGGGGGAAGCCGGTCGCGGTGAAGCGTGGCTCATTCCAGAAGCCGTCCGCGGCCTGGGTGCCGGCGAGATATTCGATGCCGCGCCGCACCGCCGGATGATTGGTGCGCCCGCACGACATCAGTCCGAGCAAGGCCCAGGCGGTCTGCGATGCGGTGCTCGGCGCCGCTTCATAGCCGCGGTAATCGAGCTTGTAGCTGGTGCCGTCCTCGCCCCAGCCGCCGTCGGGATTCTGGATGGCGATCAGCCAGTCCGCCGCCTTGCGCATCACATCCGATTGCGGGTCGAGGCCGGCGGCATTGAGCGCGCACAGGACCGACCAGGTTCCGTAGATGTAGTTCATGCCCCAGCGTCCGTACCAGCTGCCGTCGGCGAGCTGGGTGTCGCGCAGATAGGCGATGGCGCGATCGACGTCGGCGACGGCGCCCGGCCGGTCGCCGAGCTGAGCCAGCATCGACAGGCAACGCCCGGTGACATCTTCGGTCGGCGGATCGAGCAGCGCCCCGTGATCGGCAAACGGGATGTTGTTGAGATGGTAATGGGTGTTGTCCGCATCGAACGCGCCGAAGCCGCCATTGCGCGACTGCATCCCCTCGATCCATTCGCATGCGCGTGCGATCGCGGTGTCGAACTCCCTGGTGGGTTCGAGCCGGCGCAGGCGATCCATCGCCATCACCACCACGGCGGTGTCGTCGAGGTCGGGATAATGCGGATTGGCATACTGGAACGCCCAGCCGCCGGGCCGCACCTGCGGCCGCCGCGCGGTCCAGTCTCCTTTCACGTCGAGCTCCTGCTTGGGCAGCAGCCATCGCAAGCCGCGCCGTACGCTCGCGACCGAGCGGTCGTCGCCCGCTTCGAGCAGGGTATGGCAGACGAGCGCGGTATCCCACACCGGCGACACGCAGGGCTGGCAATAGCCTTCCTCCTCGCCGATGACGACGAGCTTGTCGATCGAGGTGCGCGCGACGGCGCGATCGGGATGGTCCGGCGGATAGCCGAGCACCTCGAACATCATCACGCAGTTCGCCATGGCAGGGAAGATGGCGCCGAGCCCATCCTCGCCGTTGAGCCGCTCGGTCACGAAGGCGACCGCCCGCGCGATCGCGCGCTTGCGCGGAGCCCGTGGAAACCACGGCTCGGCGGCACGCAGCGCCATGTCGACCGCACGGAAGAAGCCGAACCAGCCCGGGCTCTGATGCGGCGCCCGTTCCGGCGCGCCGATGTCGCGGGGATTTTCGAGGAACAACTCGTCGATCCCGATCCCGCGTGGATTCTTGGCGCGCGGCTTGAGAGCCTGCAGCACCAGCAGCGGCACGATGACGGTGCGCGCCCAATAGGAGATCTTGGTGAGATGGAACGGGAACCACTCTGGCAGCAGCATGATCTCGACCGGCATCACCGGCACGCTGTTCCAGGTGAGCACCCCGTAGAGCGACAACAGGACCCGGGTGAACACGTTCACCCGCGACCCGCCGCCGCGCGCGAGGATCGCTTCCCGTGCTCGCCGCATGTGCGGAGCGTCGACATCGTCGCCGATCATCTTGAGGGCGAAATAGGCCTTGACGGTCGCGCTGATGTCGAAGGCGCCGGCTTCGAACAACGGCCAGCCGCCATGCTCGCCCTGCTGCCGGCGCAGGTAGACCCCGAATTTCGCTTCCAGGGCCGGGTCGGCCTGCTCGCCTAGATAATGCTTCAACAGGATATATTCGGCGGGAATGGTCGAATCGGCCTCGAGCTCGAACACCCAATGGCCGTCGTCGCGCTGGCAGGCGAGCATCGCGCGTGTCGCCGCGTCAATGGCCTGGTCCAGGGCGGACGGATTGAGCGGTGTTGCGGCCATGGCGGGGGTCCGGTCGAGTGCGAAGTTCAAGGGCACGAAATTCAGGGCGCAAATTTCATCGCAGAGCGGGTCCTTGCAAGACGAGATCGGCCGCCAGGTTGCCGGATCGAACGGCGCTTTCGATCGTGGCGGGCAGACCGGTGGCGGTCCAGTCGCCTGCCAGAACCAAGTTGCGCCAAGCCGTCGCGGCACCCGGGCGTCGGGCGTTCTGGGCAGGCGTAGCGGCAAATGTGGCACGTCGCTCCCGCACCAGTTGCCATGGCGGAAGGGCGGTTGAAATCTCCGCTACGCGCTGCACATCCTGCCAAATCATTGGTGCAATTTGGTCCCGAGGAAGTTCAAGCAGCCGGCCGGAATCGCTGATGGTGACCGATATACGGTCGTCAAACGCGAAAATCCATTCGGCCACGCCGTTCAACACGCCGATCATGGGGGCAATGGCCGGCGGCGACAACCGGAAATGCGCATTGATGATCGCCCGGTATTCGACCGGCGTCCGCAGACCCGGCACGATGGAGCCGGCCGCATAGGGAGGCACCGCCAGCACCACGGCATCGTCGGGCCCGATCGCGGTGGTGCTGTCGCCGAAATCGAGGCCGCAAACTCGGCCGTCAGCCAAGACCAGCCGGCGGAGCTGATGGGCGAACGTCACCGTGCCGCCGTGACCGCGCAGGAACGCGACCGCAGGTTCGACGAAGGCCACACTCAGGCCCCGCGGCGCGAGATAGGGCCGGCACGCCCGGCCGCCCGCCGCGATGGTTTCCAGGACCACCGCGCGGGCGAGGTCGCTCGCCCCCTCGCTCGGGTCGATATTGAGCGCCGCCAGCAGGAACGGCCGCACCACCCGGTCATAGGCCGGGCCGCGGCACGCCATGACGTCGCCGAGCGCCTTGCCGGGAGCCGGCCACAGCACGCGGATCAGAGGCAGGTAGTCGGTCGCCCGCGTCCCCGGCGCCCGGCGGCGGCGGTCGAACATCCACGGCGACAGCCGGCCGGCGCCGAGGTCGAGGGTCCAGCGCTCGTCGGTGGCGAGATCGACGAAGGGATAGCGCGCCGACGCCGCGCCTGTGATGAGGGCGCTGGCGCCGATGTCCGCCAGGAACGCGAGCGCCGCCGTGTTGCCGGACAACAGGATGTGGGTGCCGTTGTCGATGCGCATCCCGGTCGCGGCGTCGTGATAGGATCGGCAACGGCCGCCAGCCTGGTCTGTCGCCTCGTGGACGACCGTCGACACGCCGCGGGCGGCCAAGCGGATCGCGCTCGCCAGGCCCGCAAGTCCGGCGCCGACGATGTGGACGGTGCGCGCCATCAAATGAAGGCGTAGCGCATGAGGATGAAGGCGAGGCGCGCCCGCCCGGGTCGGACCGGCGGGCGCGGCGGCGCAAAGCCGCGTTCGGCCATGCGTTCGAGAATGAGCCGGTAGACTTCGCCCATGATGCGCGGCGCCCGCACCGCGCGGCGCGACGATGCCGCCATGATGGCGTGGGCGCGATCGAAATGCTGGCGGGCCGCCGCGACGATCTCGCCGCAGGCACGGTCCAGCGCGGGGCTCGCCAAAGCCGCGGCCGGTTCGGTGGTTTCGATTCCGGCCTGGTGCAGCGCCTCCCGCGGCAGATAGAGCCGCCCGACGCCGGCGTCTTCGTCGAGATCGCGCAGGATATTGGTGAGCTGCAGGGCGCGGCCGAGATGATGGGCGAGATCGCGGCCCGGCTCGGCTTCGAGACCGAAGATACGGACCGACAACCGCCCCACCGCGCTCGCCACCCGGTCGCAATAAAGATCGAGCTCCGACCAGGACGGCGCGCGGATGTCGGCAAGCACGTCCATTTCCATTCCATCGATGACGGAGAGGAAGTCGTCTCGTTCGAGCCCGAAATCCCGCACGGGCTGTGCGAGATCGCCGGTTTGAATGCCCGGGTGGCCGCGATAGAGCGCATCGATGCTGCCGCGCCAGGCCGCCAGCGCGGCAAGGCGCTCATCGCGCGGGCCGGGAGAATCGGCGATATCGTCGACTTGCCGGCAAAATCCGTAGATCGCGAACATCGCCTCGCGCTGCGGCTTCGGCAGGATCCGCATCGCCGCGTAGAACGAGCTGCCGGACGCCCGGCCGGCATTGGGAGTGCCGGTGTCTGTCGCCGCCGCGCTCATGCGCCCCTCGAGACGCCGGGGCGGAGTCCGCTGCGCCGCAGGCGGGAGAGCGATCCGGCCGCCACGCCGGCCAGCGCCGCCTGCATCATTGCGAACTTGGTGAGATGCACGCTCTCGCTCAGGGGATCGCGGCTGGCGACGAGACCGACGATGCGCCGCGCCATCGCCGTGATCACCGCCACCTCCAGCGACAGGCGAAAATCGGAGATCGATGCCGCGAAGCCCTCGCTCTCCGCGAGGAGCGCCGCGGTTCGGTGCGCGAGCCCCTGCAGGCAGGCCAGCAGCGCGGGCGAGGATCGCGCCGCGCCGAGTTCCTCGACGCCGGCGCCGGCGGCGGCGAGCGCATCGAGCGGGACATAGACCCGGTCGAGGTTGCAGTAATCGGCGTGGCAATCCTGGAGGTGATTGTTGATCTGCAGGGCCGCGCAGAGCGCGTCGTTCGCACCCCAGGTCGAGCGCGGCTCGCCATGGACATCGAGCACAAACCGGCCGACCGGCATCGCCGACAGGCTGCAATACCCGATCAGCTCGTCCCAGTCGCGATAGCGCAGCTTGGTGACATCCATGCGGAACGCCGCGAGGAGATCCTGGGCATGGCGCGGCGACAGCTTTCGTTCCGTTCGAGCGCCGCACGCAGGCGCACCGCGACAGCATTGCCGTCGCCGCGGCCGAGCAGGTCGGCTTCGAGCGCATCGAGATGGGCGAGCTTCTCCGCGCTCGCAAGCGTCGGATGATCGGCGATATCGTCGGCGGTGCGGACGAATTCATAAAAGGCGAGGATCGGGCCGCGATGCTGCGGACTGATCAGCACCGAAGCGACCGGGAAATTCTCGTCCCGATGGCCTTTTCCCGAGCGCAGTTCCGCCGCTGCGGTCATTTCGTCCCCGCCGCCGCCTGGAAACGGCCTTTCCACAATCCGCCCTTGCCGCGGAGGGACGCAATCGCCGATTGGATCGTGAAAACGACATAGGCGCCGGCGATGGCCGGGAGCGCGAGGCCCCACAGCGGCGACAGGCGGTAGAACCGCAGCGTCGGCTGGAACAGGATCGCCATGATCGCCCATGCGCCGATGCCGAAGGCGCGGCTCGGGCCCGCGCCGAACAATGGGGCGACCGGCGGCACCAGGTAGACCAGCGTCAGCGCCGCCACGGTCGCGAGCAGCAGCAGCGGCGAATAGCGCAATTGCGCATAGGCGGTGCGCGATACCATGCGGGCGACGTCCGACCAGTGCGGATAGCGCCGCAGGCTGCGCACCCGCGCGGTCAGGCCGAGCCAGATCGGTCCCTTCGCCTTGAGGGCGGCCGCCAGCGCGCAGTCGTCGATCAGCGCGCTGCGGATGGCGTCGATGCCGCCCACCTGTTGTAGTGCGTCGGTGCGGACCAGCATGCATCCCCCTGCGGCAGCGGCCGTCGCGGCGGCCGGCCGGTTGACCCAGGAGAACGGATACAACATCTGGAAGAAAAAAATGAAGGCTGGAATGAGACCCCGTTCGGGCAGGCTGGCACAACGCAGCTCGGCCATGAACGACGCCAGCACGAGCCTGTTTGCGCTGGCGTGGGCGACCAGCCAGCCCAAGCACCTGCGGCGCATAGACGATGTCGGCGTCGGTGAGCAGCAGAAAATCGGGTGGCGGGTGCGGATGCGGTGGCGGCGATCCCCTGCCGCACGGCCCACAGCTTGCCGGTCCAGCCGGGCGGCAACGGCGTCCCTGCCACGATGGTCAGGCGATCCGCGGCGCCGCAGGCCGCGGCGGCCTGCCGGGCGACCGCCGCCGTTCCGTCGCTGCTTTCGTCATCGACGAGCACCACCGACCGCAGCCCCCGATAGTCCTGCCGCAACAACGATCCCACGCATTCGCCGACGCCCTCCGCCTCGTTGCGCGCGGGGACGACCGCGATGACCTCCGGCGGGTGCGCCGGCAGCGGCGGATCGAAATCATCCCGTTCCGTGCCGCGCCAGAATCCGCCGCGGCCGAAAGCGAGGTAAAGCCAGATGACGAATGCGAGTAACGCAACGAAATCAAGGATCATCCTGTCGCCGGCTCGCGATGCCCCGCCCCGTTCGCCGACGGGGCCTGTTGTAACTTGAAACCGTTAGGCAATATAACGCCTGCGAGGTCGGAGGTGCCATGCCCTAATCTACCCCTTTGTACAATGCAGGTCGTCCGGAATCGAAGCTCACAGCGCAGGATTTGTCATGTCGGTAAACGACGGCGGCTCGGATTTCGTGACTCGCCTCACTGAGATCGCAGCGTCGACCGAAGATCTTCTCGACCGCCTGCTCGCTGCCGCGCCGATGCCGGCGGAGCGGGCCCGCCCCAAGCGCCTCATCGAGTCGATGCGCTACGCAACGCTCGGCGGCGGCAAGCGGTTCCGGCCGTTCCTGGTGGTCGAGAGCGCGGCCCTGTTCGGGGTGCCGCGCGAGCGTTCGCTGATGGCGGCGAGCGGCGCTCGAATGCGTGCACTGCTATTCGCTGGTCCATGACGATCTGCCGGCGATGGACAATGACGATCTGCGCCGGGGCCGGCCGACCGCGCACAAGGCGTTCGATGAGGCGACCGCTATCCTCGCCGGCGACAGCCTCCTGACCTTCGCCTTCGACATTGTGTCGCGGACCGAGACCCATCCGGACCCCGGGATCCGCATCGCGCTGGTGCAGGCGCTGGCCCGGGCTTCGGGCCTCGGCGGCATGGCCGGGGGCCAGATGCTCGATCTCGCCGCGGAAGGCCGCTTTGCGCAGACGCCGCCGCGGCTCGGCCTCGCCGAGGTCGAGGAGTTGCAGGCGATGAAGACCGGCGCGCTGCTGCGCTTCGGCTGCCTCTCCGGCGCGATCCTCGGCGGCGCCAAGGACGGCGAGCGCGACGCGCTCGACCGGTTCGGCGCGATCATCGGCGAGGCGTTCCAGATCGCCGATGACATTCTCGATGTCGAAGGCGATCCGGAGACGGTCGGCAAGGCCACCGGCAAGGATGCCGATGCGCACAAGGCGACCGCGGTCGCCGTTCTCGGGGTCGAACGGGCGAAGCAGAAGCTGTTCGGCCTCGTCGCCGATGCCGAGGCGACCTTGGCGCCGTTCGGGACCCGCGCCACGATGCTGAAGGCCGCTGCCCGCTTCGTCGCCGAACGGCGGGCGTGACCAGCGCCGCAAGGCTGCCCTTTGGCCGCATTGAGGGGCCGCCCGAAATATGGTTCCACTGGCAGGGCCGGGGCGGAGCGGCGGTCCCAGGCAACAAAAGAAAATCATCCGCATCGGAATCGTCGAATTCCCGCGCGCACAGGAGGATCCACCATGAAGGCCGCAGCCCTCGCGCTCGCAATGGCCGGCGCCCTGATCCTCGGAGGGTCCGCCCGCGCCGCCGACCCGATAAGCCCGGCGACCACCCCCACACCGATCACCCCTGCACCGATCACCATCGTCGTGTTCACGCCACCGTCGCTCGGCGCGGTATTTCCGGCCATCATCAAGCAACAGAAATATGACATCGCCAACGGCATCGACATCAATTTCGTCGAACGTCCGCCGGACGCCTATGCGGCGCAGTTCAATTCCGGCGAGTTCCAGGTCGGCGGCAGCGCCTCGATCCTGATCCTCGGTCTCGGCGCGACCCGCGGGATCAAGGTCAGCTACCTCTTCAACCTGTTCGACTATTGGAGCGCCGTGGTCACCAACCGGGCCGACATCAAGACGCTCGCCGACCTCAAGGGGCGCGACGTCGCCGCCGCCAAGGGCACCACCAACTACACCGTGTTCGAATGGTTCGCCCAGCAGGCGGGCGTCGACCCGAAATCCATCAAGGTGCTCAATACCGCGACCGCCGGCCTGCTCGGTTATGCGCTTGCCGACCGCGCCGATGCGGTGGCGTTGTGGGAGCCGGCCTATTCGATGCTGCTCGCCAAGCGTCCGGGCATGCACACCATCGATCTCGGCATCGCCAAGACCTGGGGCGACTATTCCGGCGGAAAGCGGTTCCCCAATCTCGGGATCGCCGCCCATCAGGACTGGATCGACAAGAACCGCGCGCTGATTCCGCGGCTCTACCGCGCCTACAAGCAGGCCGCGGAATGGGTCGTCGCCCATCCCCTGGAAGCCGCGCCGATGGTCGCTCCGGTCAAGGAGGAGAGCGAGCGCAAGGCGATCGCCGACATGATCCACGACAATTCGCGGCTCGCCATGGACCTCTACCCCGCCAGCAAGGCGGCGAAGGAGATCGAAGCGGTCTACCGCATGGGCATCGCGGTCGGGCTGTTCAAGACGATGCCGGACCTCGCGACCTCGGTCTATGGAGGCGATGTTGAGTGAGCCTGCCGTCGCGACCGCGGGCAAAACACCGCGGCGCGGCATCAGGTACGAAGGCGTGGTCGCCTTCGTCGGGCTCGCCCTGGTGTGGCAGATCGCATCCTATTTCTTTCCCGACTACCTGTTTCCGCCGATCCCGGCGATCGCCGCGCGGTTCGTCGAAATCTTCACCTCGCTCGGCACCACCCTCGACGCGCTGGCGACCGGGGGGCGCATCCTCGCCGGCCTCGCCGGCGCCTTCGTGCTCGGAGGCATGTTGGCGGTGCTGATGGCGAAGTGGCCGGCTTTCGAGCGCTACAGCTATCCGCTGCTGAGCTTCAACCAGGGCATACCCGCCCTGTCGTGGGTGGTGATCGCGATCATCTGGTTCAAGGGCATCGAATTCCGCATCTTCTTCATCATGGTGATGACGACGCTGCCGGCCTTCACGTTCCAGCTCCTCGACGCCTATCGCTCGCTGTCCAACGACCTCTACGAGATGACGCTGTCGTTCCGCCCGACCCGCTATGATCTGCTTCGCACCTTGATCTGGCCGGCGGTGCTGCCGGGCGTCCTGACCGCATGGAAGGTCAATCTCGGCAATGCATCCCGGGTGGTGGTGGTCGCCGAGCTGGTCGGCGCCACCGGCGGCGTCGGCTATGAATTGCTGCTTCAGCAGCAATTGTTCGACATGGCGGGCGCCATCGCCTGGACCATCGTGCTCGTCATCTTCGTGCTGATCGTGCAGCAGGTCATCACGCTCATCGAAAACCATGCGCTGAAATACCGGGCGGTCTCGGAGCGTTCGCTGTGAAGGAAGAGGCGCCGGAGATCGTTTTCGAACATGTGACCAAGTCGTTTCCGCGCACCGACGGCGCCGGCGGCAGCTTCGAAGCGGTGCGCGACCTCTCCTTCGCGGTGGCCTGCGGCGAATTGCTGGCGATCCTCGGACGCACCGGCTGCGGCAAGTCGACCACCTTCAACTTGATGGCCGGGCTGCTGCGCCCGAATTCCGGGCGGGTGACGGTGAAGGGCCACGATCCCTTTGCCGAATTCGACTGGTTCCGCGGGCGCATCGGCATCGTGTTCCAGAACGACCGCCTGATGCCGTGGCGCACCGCCTTCGAGAACGTCGAGCTCGGCCTCGAGCTCAACAAGGTCGACAAGGACGAGCGCGCCGGGATCGTCGCCTCCTGGCTCGGACGGCTCGGCCTTGCGGGCCACGAGCATGACTTTCCCCATGCGCTGTCCGGCGGCATGCGCCAGCGCGTTTCGATCGCCCGCGCGTTCGCGACCAGGCCCGAGATCCTGTTGTGCGACGAGCCGTTCTCGGCGCTCGACGAGCATACCGGCAACACGCTGCGCGAGGAGTTCCGTGGCCTCATCGCGGAGACCAAAGCGACCGCGATCTTCATCACCCATTCCATCGAGGAGGCGCTCAAGCTCGGCGGCCGCCTGATGGTGTTCGAACGGCCGGCCCGGATCGCCTATGAGACGCGGCTCTACGCTGGTATGACGGAGTACGACCGTGACGAGGTGCGGGCCAATATCAGGCGCGCCCTCGCCGCTTGAACGCATGATCCTTTGATTTTGAGCATGGTTTTGTTCGAAAAGTCTGCAACTTTTCGGGATCATGCACCAGGAGACCACGACTTGATCATCGATACCCACGCCCATTTCGTTCCCCCCGCGCTGCTTGCCGACGTGAAGGCGCAGAAGCGCCTGTTCCCCTCGCTCAAGACCAAGGAAGAGAAGGGTCATCTGTGCTTCTCCTTCGCCGGCGCGGAGATGACCCGTCCGATCATGCCGCCGTTGAGCGACGTGGAGAAGCGCCGCGCCTGGATGGCCGAGCAGGACATCGACCGCCAGGTCGTCGGCGGCTGGCTCGACAGTTTCGGCTACGAGCTTCCCGCCGACGAGGGCGCCGACTGGAGCCGCTTCTACAACGAGCATCTGCTCGCCGGGGTGAAGGCGTTGCCGGCGCTGGTGCCGCTCGCGACGGTGCCGATGCAGAGCGGCAAGCATGCCGCCAAGGTGCTGGAGGAAGCGCTCGATGCCGGCTTCCACGGCGCCATGATCGGTACCCAGCCGAAGGGCCTGGGCGGCGTGCTCGACGATCCCGACCTGACCCCGTTCTGGGAAGTCGCCCATGCCCGCAAGGCGACGCTGTTCATCCATCCCATGTATGGGTGCGACGACGAACGCCTGCGCGCCTTCGGCCTCGTCAATGCGCTCGGGCGTGTCACCGACACCTCGACGGCGGTGGCGCGGCTCATGCATTCTGGCCACCTCATCAAGTATTCCGACGCGACGCTCGTGCTCTCCCACGGCGGCGCGGCCCTGCCGATGGTACTGGGAAGGCTGGCCAAGGCTCATGCCGCCCATCCCGCCGGCCCCGCCGATCCGACCGACGAGCTTCCGCCGGCTTTATTTCGATACGGTCGTGTTCGACGTCAACGCGCTGCGGCTGGTCTGCGCCATGGCCGGCGTCGACAAGATCGTGCTCGGCACCGACTATCCGTTTCCGATCGGCGACTTCGAGCCCATGAACATCGTCAACGCGCTCTACCTCACCGACGACGAACGCGCGGCGAATTGCCGCCACCACCGCGATGCGATTGTTCGGCATCGAGGCGGATTGAATTCATGTCTGTCGTTGCCATGACGGTGAACGGCAAACCGGTCCGCGGCGAGGTCGAGGGGCGCACGCTGCTGGTCCAGTTCCTGCGCGATTATTTGCGTCTGACCGGCACCCATGTCGGCTGCGACACCAGCCAATGCGGCTGCTGTACGGTCCATGTGGACGGCCGCGCGATCAAGTCCTGCACCGCGCTCGCGGTCGCCCTCGACGGCGCCAAGGTCACCACCATCGAGGGTCTCGCCGCCGACGGCCGGCTGCATCCGATGCAGGAGGCGTTTCGCGAGCACCACGGCCTGCAATGCGGCTTTTGCACGCCCGGCATGATCATGTCGGCGATCGACATGGTGCGGCGCAAGGGCCATGACCTCGACGAGCGCACCGTGCGCAAGCAGCTCGAAGGCAATCTTTGCCGCTGCACCGGCTATCACAACATCGTCAAGGCCATCCAGGCCGGCGCCGCGGCCATGAAGGGGATGTGACGCGTCCGCGTCACGGCACGCCCATGTACGACTTCACCTATCATCGCCCGGCGAGCCTCGACGAAGTCGCACGCCTCACCGCGGCGAGCGAAGACCCCAAGGTGCTGGCCGGCGGCATGAGCCTGCTGCCGACCTTGAAGCAGCGCCTGACCCGGCATTCGGACCTCGTCGACCTCGCCGGCATCGCAAGCCTCGCCGGGATACGGCGCGAGGCGGACGCGCTCGTCATCGGCGCCATGACCCGTCACGCCGATGTGGCGGATTCCACCGACGTGAAGGAGGCGATCCCGGCGCTGGCGGTGCTCGCCGAAGGCATCGGCGATCCGCTGGTGCGCAACCGCGGCACCATCGGCGGCTCGATCGCCAATGCCGATCCCGCCGCGGATTATCCGGCCGCCGTGCTCGGCCTCGGCGCCACCGTCATCACCGGTCGGCGCGCCATCGCCGCGGACGATTTCTTCACCGGCCTGTTCGAGACCGCGCTCGATCCGGGCGAGCTCATCATCGCGGTGCGCTTCCCGATCCCGGACAAGGCCGGCTACACGAAGTTTCCCAATCCGGCGTCGCGCTTCGCCATCGTCGGCGTCTTCGTCGCCAAAACCGGTACGAGCAAGACCGGCGAGGCGGACGGCGAAGTCCGGGTCGTGGTCACCGGAGCCGGCCCCTGCGTGTTCCGCCTGCCAGAAGCCGAAGCGCGGCTGGCCGAGAGCTTCACGCCGGAAGCGCTCGACGGCCTGGTGGTGAGCCAGGACGGCCTCAACACCGACATCCATGCCAGCGCCGAATACCGCGCCCATGTCATTGCCGTCATGGCAAAGCGTGCGGTCGCCCAGGCCGCCGGGTCCGTGCGATGATCATACCTCTGCACGCGAGGTGGGCCGCTGCTGCTCCCTCTCCCGCTTGCGGGGGAGGGCCGGGGAGGGGGCGCTTGCCGCTTGTTGAGAACTTAGATGTTGAGACCCAAACCCGCTGCGTGCTGCAATCGATCGCCGCTGCCGTTTCGGAATCAAAAGGGCCCCCTCCCTGACCCTCCCCCGCAAGCGGGAGAGGGAACAGGGGAGTTCGCGTCACGGGCGATGCGCCAGAAACGAAACCGGACGACATGACCGAGAAAGCCACCAGCGCCCATATCGGACAGCCGGTTCGCCGCCGGGAGGATTTGCGCCTCGTCACCGGCAATGGCAGCTACGCCGACGATGTGAACCTGCCCGGCCAGGTCTATGCGGTGATGGTGCGGTCGCCTCACGCCCACGCCCGCATCCGCTCAATCGACATCGAGGCGGCGATGGCGGCGCCCGGCGTGCTGACGGTGCTGACCGGCCGCGATCTAGTCGCCGACGGATTGAAGCCGATCCCGCACAAGGTGTGGTCGCAGCATCCGGCGGAAGTCGCGCTTAAAGGCCGCGAAGGCTTCAAGACCTTCACGGCGCCCCATTATCCGCTGCCGACCGACAAGGTCCGTTTCGTCGGCGAGGCCGTCGCCATGGTGGTTGGGCGCAGCGTCGCCGCCGCCAAGGACGGCGCCGAGCTGGTCGAGATCGACTACGAGGTGTTGCCCGCGGTCACAGATACCCGCGAGGCGGCAACCCCCGATGCGCCGCGCCTGTTCGAAGAAGCCGGCTCCAATGTCGTGGTCGACGGCCAGCTCGGAGACGCCGCCTGCACCGAAGCGGCATTCGCCCGCGCCGCCCATGTGGTCAAGTTCGACACCTGGGTCCAGCGCATCACCGGCGTGCCGATGGAGCCGCGCGCCGCGGTCGCCGAATTCGATCCCGACACCGGCCGCTATACGCTCTATGCTGGCAGCGGCGGGGTGTGGCGGCTCAAGGACGACCTCGCCACCATCCTCGCGGTGCCGCCGGACGCGGTGCGCGTCATCATGCGCGAGGTCGGCGGCAATTTCGGCACCCGTGGGATGATCTATGCCGAATTCGCCCTCGTCGCCTGGGCGTCGCGGCGCCTGGAGCAGCCGGTCAAGTGGACCGGCGATCGCCACGAGGCGTTCCTGTGCGACTACCAGGCGCGCGACCTCGCCGTCAGCGCGGAGCTGGCGCTCGACGCGGAGGGAAATTTCCTGGCGATGCGGGGTTCCAACATCAGCAATGCCGGTGGCCACACCACCAACTACTCGCCGCTGCAGAAGGGCGTCGAGATCATGACGACGATCTACCGTATCCCGGTCGCGCATTTTCGCGCCCGCGCCGTCGTCAGCAACACCTCGCCGACCCGCCCCTATCGCAGCGCCGGCCGCCCCGAAGTCATGTATGTGATGGAGCGGCTGATCGACCTCGCCTGCCGCGAGCACGGCTTCGACCGCGTCGAGATCAGGCGCCGCAATCTCGTCCGCGCATCGGAATTCCCCTACAAGAACGCGTTCGGCATGATCTACGACAGCGGCGCCTATCATCACACCATGGATTGGGTGCTGCGCATGGGCGACTGGGACGGCTTTGCGGCGCGGCGCACCGCCGCCCGCGCCCGCGGCAAGCTGCGCGGCATCGCCGTCGCCAACTACCTCGACACCGCGACCGGCGTCGCCCGCGAGCGCACCGAAATGACGGTCCATCCCGACGGCTGGGTCGACGTGGTGATCGGCACCAGCTCCCAGGGGCAAGGCCACGAGACGAGCTTCGCCCAGCTGGTCAACGAATGGCTCGACGTGTCCATCGAGAACGTCCGCTTCATCACCCATGACTCCGATGCCCTGGTGTTCGGCGGCGGTGCCCATTCCGGCCGCGGCATGCGGCTCGCGAGCCAGATCATGTGGAAGGCGACCAACGAGATCATCGCCCGGGGCAAGCGGGTCGCGGCGCTGCTGCTGCAGTCGAAGCCCGAAGCGATCACCTTCGCCGCCGGCCGCTTCACCGTCGACGGCACCGATCAGGCGATTGGCCTGTTCGAGGTCGCCGAAGCGACCTTGCGGCGCACCGACTTTCCGGAGGAGCTGCGCGGCCCACTGGCCGCCATTTGCGACGAAGTGATTCCCGAGGCGGCGTTCCCGTTCGGCTCACATGTCTGCGAAGTCGAGATCGACCCCGATCTCGGCACCCTCGAGATCATCAAATATTCCGCCGTCGACGATGTCGGGCGCGCCGTCAATCCGATGATCATCGACGGACAGACCCATGGCGGCATCGTCCAGGGCGTCGGCCAGGCGCTGCTGGAGCAGTGCTTCTACGACGCCCGCACCGGGCAGCTGCTGTCGGCCTCGTTCATGGACTACGCGATGCCGCGCGCCGACGTCTTTCCGTTCTTCGACACCGGCATCAGCGAGGTGCCGATGCCGGGCCATCCGCTCGGCATCCGCCCGGCCGGCGAAGGCGGCACCACGCCCGCGCTCGCCGTCGTGATCAATGCGGTCGTCGATGCACTCAGTGATTTCGGCGTCCGCCATGTGGAGATGCCGGCGACGCCGGAGCGCATCTGGCGCGCCATGCGCGGCAAGCCGGCGCGTCCGCACACCCTGGAAATGAGTTGAACCGACGATCGAACTTGCAACCAGACTGGAGCAGTTTTTAATCAGGTTGACAGGCCGTCATCAATCCCACGGACCTCATCGTGAAGGATGAGGCCGTATAGTCAATCAATTCGCGGCAGCGCCGAGCTGCTTTGCCATCCAATCGGCCGATTGCGCTCGGTACTTATAGAACCGGTTGTGGGCGACGTGATTGCCGTCGTCGATGACCAGCAGCTCGACCGGGCCGCGCGCGGCCTCGGCCAGCTTTCTCGCGTCTTCCGGCGGACACAGGCGGTCGAGGCCGCCGGCGATGACGAACAGCGGGCATTCGATCTTGTCCGCGACGCCGGCGAGCGAGAGCGCGTGCGCGCGCGTGCGCCCTTCCTCGTCGCTCGCGCTATGGCTGCGGGCGATGAAGGCGAGGCGCGTCAATTCCGGCAGGCTGTCCCACAGCGCGCCGAAATCCCACGGGCCGCAATTGGCGATGCAGGCCCTGAGCCGCTTCTCGAACGCGGCGCTGCGCGGCGCGTAATAGCCGCCGAGGCTGATGCCCCAGATGCCGATGCGGGTGGCGTCGATGTCCTTGCGCTCGCGCTCGACCCAATCGATGACGGTGCTGGTCACCGCCTCGTAATCGGCGCGGATCGGAAAATCGTACTCCGCCTCGCCCTGGCCCGGCCCGTCGAAGGCGAGAATCGCCATTCCGCGCCGGAGGAAATTGTCCTCGAAGGTCAGCAATTCCTCCTTGGTGGAATCGAGCCCCATGGTCATCAGCACCAGCGGCGGCCGCGCGATGCCGTGCGGGCGTCGCAAGGTGCCGGCGAGGTGCTTGCCTTCATAGGGGATCGTCACCCGCTCGCCGGGCGGATCGAGATGCGGTAGCGCCAGGGTGAGGCACGCCACCGCCCGCCGGTGGGCGGCGTGCATCTGCGCCATGTCGTTGACGAAGAGATACTTGGCGAAATGATAGGTCGCGGCGGCCCGGCTCAGATGTTCGCCGGCGCTGACGAAATGCTTGTGCTCCAGCGCCTCGAGGCCGAGGTCCTCGTGCACCTTGGCGCGCGCCGACCAGGCGCGGCACCAGTCCTCCCAGCGTTCGATCGAGGCGAGCACATCGTGGAAATCGCTGGGGGGCACGCCATTGACGGTGAAGCGTGCGAGCCAGTTCGCCGCGTGTTTGATCCTGGGATCCGTCATCGGTTCCTCCCGTGTACTCCGGCTCTGTCCCAAATCCGGCCGGCAAATACAATGCCTCTTCTCCCTCTCCCCGCTCGCGGGGAGAGGGTCGGGGTGAGGGGGCCTGTCCGCGAGTTTGAGCGGTAAGGTGTGGTCTCTCATAGGCTCGGACTCTGCGGGAAAGCCGCCTCACCCTCCCTCGCTCAGTCTGGTCGACCTCTCCCCGCACGCGGGGAGAGGTGCTCGCATCCCGTGACGCGGTATGTGAATTGGACAGCTTCCCCAAGGAGAGAGGCTTCGGAATCAGCCCGCGAGAATCGGGACCAGATGTTAGTGTCACCGCACCAGCGAGGACGCCATGGCGGTTGAATTATCGGCGGGTTTTTTTGGGCGCAGCGTCCTGCGGCTGGAGGATCACAAGCTGCTGCGCGGCGCCGGGCGTTTCGTCGACGATATCGCCGTACCCGGCGTGCTCCACGCCGCCTTCGTGCGCAGTCCCATCGCCCACGGCCTGTTGCGCCGCGTCGACGCCGCCGCGGCGCGCGCTGTCGCCGGCGTCCACGCGGTGCTCACCTATGCCGACCTTCGGCCGCTGATGACGGCCGATCGCATTCCGCTGGCACTGCCGTCGGCGGCGATCCAATTCGATGTCGATCCCGCCTGGCTCGCCGAGCGACGAGGTCTGCTATGTCGGCGAACCCGATGGCGATGGTGGTGGCGGACAGTCGCCGCATCGCGGAGGATGCCGCACGCCTGGTCGAGATCGATTACGACGCATTGCCGGCGGTCGTCGATCCCTTCGCGGCCTTGCGGCCGGGGCGCCGCGGGCGCGGCTCGATTGCCCGGACAATCTCGTCGGCCAGCACCGCGATCAGATACGGCGACGTCGAGGCCGCGTTTCGCCGAGCGCCGCCCATCGGATTTCCGAGCAGTTTCGCATGGACAAGGGCGGCGGCTTTCGATCGAGCCGCGCGGCGTGATCGCGCGCTACGATGCCGGCGAGGATTTGCTGACAGTATGGGACGGCACGCAGACGCCGCATCGCGCCAAGGCGGTGATGGTGCAGACGCTTGGGCTCGCGGAACATCAGGTCCGCGTGATCGCGCCCGATGTCGGCGGCGGCTTCGGCCCGAAGGCCGTGTTCCATCCCGAGGAGATCGCGGTCCCGGCGGCGGCGCTGCTGCTGCGCCGTCCGATCAAATGGATCGAGGACCGGCTCGAGAGCTTTACCGCGACCGTGCAGGAGCGCGACCAGATCTGGGACGTCGAGGCCGCGTTCGATGCCGACGGGCAAGCTCGCGGCATTCGCGGGCGGCTCTATCACGACCACGGCGCCAACGTGCCTTACGGCGTCGCGCTGCCCTACAATGCGTGCACCAACATGATCGGCCCCTATGTGTTGCCGGCGCTATCATCTCGTCGTGTCGCTGTGCATGACCAACATGGTGCCGGTCGCGCCGACGCGCGGCGCCGGACGGCCGCAGGGCACCTATCGTGATGGAGCGGATGCTCGACCGCATCGCTGCAGACGCTGGGGCTTGCCCGCGACGAGGTGCGGCGCCGCAATCTCATCCCGCCGGAGAAAATGCCCTACGCGACGCCGGTCACGCAGCGCGACGGCAGCGTCATGACCTATGACAGCGGCGACTATCCGGAATGCCAGCGGCGCGCGCTCGCGGCGGCGGGCTGGACGGATTTTCCGCCGCGCCGCGAGGCGGCGCGGCGCGACGGGACGCCTGATCGGGATCGGGCTTGCCAATTATGTCGAAGGCACCGGCCGCGGGCCGTTCGAAAGCGCGCCATCCGCATCGGCGCCGTCCGGGACAGATCGTCGTCGCCTCGGGCGCGACCGCGCAGGGCCAGGGCACCAAGACCATGCTGGCGCAGCTTGCGGCGAGCGTGCTCGGCGTCGCCGCCGACCGCCATTCGCGTCATCGACGGCGACACCGCGGCGAGCCCGCTCGGCCTCGGCGCCTATGCCAGCCGCCAGGCGGTGACCGCGGGCAATGCGGTGTATCTCGCGGCGCAAAGCGTCGCCGAGAAGAGCAAAGACCGCGGCCGCCTGATGCTCGAGGCTCGCGCCGGAGGACATGGAACTGACCGACGGCGACGTGCGCGTGAAGGGCGTGCCAGGCTGAAAAAGAGCCTCGCCGAGATCGCCCACGCGCTCGGCGGCGTGCCCGGCTTCGCGCTGCCCGGCGGGCTGCCGCCCGGCCTCGTCGCGGCGGTCGATTATCAGCCGCCGGCATGACCTATACCAACGGCACCCATGTGGCCGAAGCCGAGGTCGACTCCGTCTCCGGCGCGGTGAGGATATCCGCTACGTCGTGGTTCACGATTGCGGCCGCATGATCAATCCAATGATGCGTCGAGGGCCAGGTCTGCGGCGGCGTGGTCACGGCATCGGCGCGACCCTGTTCGAGTTGATGCGGTTCGACGAGGACGGCCAGCCGCTGACCGGGAAGTTATGCCGATTACCTGTTGCCGACGGCGGATACGTGTGCCGCGCATCGAAATCCATCACATGGAGTCGCCGACACCGCTCAACCCGCTCGGCGTCAAGGGCGCGGCCGAGAGCGGCACGATCGGCGCGCCGCGCGGCCATCGTCGCCGCCATCGAGGACGCGCTGTCGCCGCTCGGTGTCGTGATCCGCGATCTCCCGGTGACGCCGGCGCGGCTGCGCGCCCTCATCGAGGCGGCGAAGGCGCGGGCATGATGAGGCGGGCGGCCGTCATCGGCAGCGGTCCCGCGGGCCTGATGGCGGCCGAGCGGCTCGTCGGCGACGGCGTCGCCGTCACGGTCTACGACCGCATGGCATCGCCGGCGCGGAAATTCCTGTTGGCCGGCCGCGGCGGACTCAATCTCACCCACAGCGAACCGCTGGAAGATTTGCTCCGCCGTTACTGCCCGCGCGGACGGCCCGCTGCGCGCCGCGATCGAAGCGTTTCCGCCGGACGCGGGTGCGGGCGTGGTGCGAAGCACTGGGACAGCCGACCTTCATCGGCACCAGCGGCCGAGTGTTTCCCAAGGCGATGAAGGCGTCGCCGCTGCTGCGCGCCTGGCTGCGCCGGCTGCAA
Source organism: uncultured Alphaproteobacteria bacterium (assembly GCA_963800215.1). Lineage (GTDB taxonomy): Bacteria > Pseudomonadota > Alphaproteobacteria > Rhizobiales > Xanthobacteraceae > JAJPKK01. Next base: position 49,778 of record CAWCZY010000002.1, read on the forward strand.
CGCGAAGGCGTCACTTTTGCCATGCGCCACCGCGTGGTGCGGATGGCAGGACGGCGGACTTGTCTTCGCCGCGGCCCGACGGCACCACCGTCACCGACACGCCCGATGCGGCCGTGCTCGCGCTGGGCGGCGCAAGCTGGCCGCGGCTCGGCTCGGACGGCGGCTGGGTGGCGGCGCTAGAGAGTGCCGGCGTGACCGTTGCCCCCTTACAGCCCGCCAATTGCGGCTTCCTCGCGCCATGGACGGAACCGTTCCGCAACCGCTGCGCCGGCGCGCCGCTCAAGCGCATCGCCGTGACGTTTGCCGGGCGGACGGTGCGCGGCGAGGCCATGATCACCGCGCGCGGGCTGGAAGGCGGCGCGATCTATGCGCTCTCCACTCCCCTGCGCGAGGCGATCGCACTGCGGGGTGAGGCCGTCGTCTCCATCGACCTGCGTCCCGATGTTGCGGCAGCCGACCTCGTCGCGCACATCGCGCGCGGGCGCAAGAAGGAATCGCTGTCGACCTCGCTGCGCAAGACCGCGAAGCTTTCAGCCGCGGCGATCGATCTCATGCGGGAGGCTGCAGTGCGCGCTGGCATCCGTCGCGGCGACCTGCCGCCGCCGGAAATCGCCGCCCTGATCAAGGCGGTTCCGGTCCATCTCAACGGCATCGCGGGCATTTCGAGGGCGATCTCGACGGCGGGCGGCGTGTCGTTCTCCGAAATCAACGAAAAATTCATGCTGGGCCGGCTCCCCGGGGTCTTCGCCGCCGGGGAAATGCTCGATTGGGAGGCCCCGACCGGCGGTTATCTCCTCCAGGCGTCGTTCGCCACCGGCATTGCCGCGGCCGAGGGCGCCATCGCGTGGATGGCACGGAATGATTCGGCAAGCCGGTAGGACGCGGGTATAATTGCGGTCGTCTAAAATCCTCCGAAACGGGAGCAAGGCGGGCGGGTCCAAGGCACGGCAACGAGAAGCATCGGGATGGACGCACGCAGCAATTTCAAGACCGGGATCGCCTATGACGACCTGCGGGAATGGCTGGCGCTGGCCGAGCGGCTCGGCGAGGTCCGCACCGTGCGCGGGGCGAGCTGGCAGGAGGACATCGGCCTTGCCGCCGAGGCCATCCTGCGCGCCGAGAACGGCCCCTGCGTGGTGTTCGACGACATCCCGGGCTGCCCCAAGGGGTTCCGCCTGCTGTTGAACATGTTCGCGGGGACGCGCCGCAACATGACGTTCGGGTTCCCCGACGACCTCACCAAATGGGAGCTCAGCGAAGCCTACCGCGAGGCCTATCTCAAGGAGATGCGCATCATCCCCCATGAGATCGTCGACACCGGCCCGGTGTTCGAGAACATCATGATCGGCGACGCAGTGGACGTGCTCAAGTTCCCGGCGCCGGTGTGGCACCAGCTCGACGGCGGGCGCTATATCGGCACCGGGACCTACAGCATCACCCGCGACCCGGAGGAGAACTGGCTCAATGCCGGCGCCTATCGCGCCCAGGTCCACGACAAGACCTCCGTCGGCGTGCTGATGGCGCCCGGCCATCACGGCGCGCTGCATCGCGAGAAATACTGGAAGAAGGGCGAGGCCCTCCCGCTGGTGATGGTGCTCGGCGGCGACCCGCTCGCCTTCTTCTACGGCGGCACCGAGGCGCCCTACGGCGTATTTGAGATCGACATCATCGGCGGGCTGCGCGGTCGTCCGGTGCGCATGGTCGAGGGCAAGGTCACCGGTCTGCCGTTCCCCGCCGATGCCGAGGTCGTGCTCGAGGGCTATGTGACACCGGACCGGCGCGAGATCGAAGGCCCGTTCGGCGAATGGACCGGCCATTATGCCGGCGGCGCCGCGCCGCATCCGGTGCTCGACATCAAGGCGATCTACCACCGCAACGATCCGATCCTGCTCGGCGTGCCGCCCATGGGGGCCGGGCCGGACGAGATGGCGCGCTACCGCGCCGTGCTGCGCTCGGCCATGGTCAAGCAGAACATGACCAGCGCCGGGGTGCCGGAGGTGCAGCAGGTGTGGTGCCACGAGGTCGGCGGCTCGCGCATGCTGCACGGCGTCTCCATCAAGCAGAAATATGCCGGCCATGCGGTGCAGGCCGGCCACATCGCCGCCCAGTGCGGCGCCTCGGCCTATGCGTCGAAATACATCATCGTGGTCGACGAGGATGTCGACGTCACCAATCTGGAACACCTGCTGTGGGCGATGCTGACCCGCACCGACCCCAAGGAATCGATCCAGTTCATCGAAGGCTCCTGGGATTCCCCGGCCGATCCCCGCCTGTCGCCCGAGCGCCGTGCCGCCGGCGACATGACCCATTCCGTCGCCATCATAAATGCTTGCAAACCATACCATTGGCGCCACAAATTCCCGCCCAGCAATGCGCCGAGCGCAGAGGTGGCGCGCAAGGCGCGCGAACGGTTCGGCTGGCTGCTTGATGGCTCGCCCCAGACCTGAGAGTGTTGCGTAATGTCCAGGGGAAACTACGACATCATCATCATCGGCGCCGGCTCGGCCGGCTGCACGCTGGCGAACCGGCTGAGCGAGGACAAGGACACCAAGGTCCTGCTGCTCGAGGCCGGCGGCTGGGACCGCGATCCCTGGATCCGTATCCCGCTGGCATGGCCGCGCCTGCTGCTCAAGCGCAAGCACGACTGGATGTATTTCGCCGAGCCCGAAGCGACCATGGACGGCCGCGGTCTCGAATGCGCCCGCGGCAAGGTGATCGGGGGGTCGTCCTCGATCAACGCCATGGCCTATGTGCGCGGACATCGCGGCGATTATGACCGCTGGGCCGCTTCCGGGCTCACCGGATGGTCCTACGCCCACGTGCTCCCCTATTTCCGCCGCCAGGAATCCTGGCATGGCGGCCCGAGCTATTTTCGCGGCGGCGACGGCCCGCTCTCGACCCGGATGGCGCCGTTCGACGATCCGCTGGTGGAGGCCTTCGCGGCGGCCGGCCGCGACGCCGGTCATCCCGCGACGCCCGACTACAACGGCGCCCGCCAGGAAGGCTTCGGCGTCTGGCAGATGACCGTGCGCGACGGCCGCCGCTGCAGCGCCGCCGACGCCTATCTGCGGCCGGCGCTCGGTCGCCGCAATCTCAAGGTCGAGGTCAATGCGCTGACGACGCAGCTCATCATCGAGGGCAATCGCGCGGTCGGCGTCGAATATCTGCGGAACGGACGCCCCATGGTGGCGCGTGCCAGCCGCGAGGTCGTGCTGTGCGGCGGCGTCATCAACTCGCCCCAGCTGCTGATGCTGTCGGGGATCGGCGACCCCGACGCGCTCCGCGCGCTGGGCATCGAGGTCAAGGTGGCCCTGCGCGGGGTCGGCAAGAATTTGCAGGACCACATTTCCGCGAGCGTCGCCTACAAGCGCAAGGAGCCCGGCGTGCTGCACAAGGCGATGCGGTTCGACCGCATCGTCCCCGCCCTCGCCGCCGCGCATTTCCGCGGCACCGGCATCGCGACCGGGCTTCCGGCCGGGATGATGGCGTTCCTCAAGACGCGGCCGGACGCATCCCTGCCCGATATCCAGCTTATCTTCAACGCCGCGCCGATGACGGCTGCGCCCTATTTCTTCCCGTTCAAGCGCGCCTATGAGGACGGCTACGCCTGCCGCGCCGCGGTGCTGCGGCCGCAGAGCCGCGGCACCGTCGAACTCGTCTCCGCCGACCCGACCGCGGCGCCGCGCATCCGGCAGAATTTCCTGGCGACCGAGTTCGACTGGAAGACCTTGCGCGCCGGCCTGCGGATCGCCCGCGACGTGTGCCGGCAGCCGGTGATGGCGCCGTTCATGGACCGCGAGATCGCGCCGGGCGCCAATGCCGTCGATGATGCCGACTTCGACGCCCACATCCGCGCCAACGGGATCACCGTCCATCACCCGCTCGGCACCTGCAGGATGGGGCTCGCCTCCGACCGGATGGCGGTGGTCGACGGCGAACTGCGTGTCCACGGCATCGACGGACTGCGCGTGGTCGACGGCTCGGTGATGCCCGATCTCGTCGGCGCCAACATCAATGCCCCCATCATCATGATCGCGGAAAAGGCGGCCGACTTCATCCGCGGCGCGCTGCCGCTGGAGCCGGCGCGCGTCGCCGCCGCTTCCGAAGCGACCCGCAACTGACCGGAGAACGACGTGGACGATCGGACCTTCAGCCTGAGCTGGCCGGATGCGATCTATGGGCAATTCCGCCGTGTCGGCATCCGCCAGGTCGGCTACGTCCCCGATGCCGGCCATAGCCGGCTGATCGAACTGTGCGTCAACGACCCGGACATCCATGACGTCGTGCTCACCACCGAGGAGGAAGGCGTGGCGCTCGCCGCCGGCGCGGCGCTGGGCGGGCAGCGCGCCGCGCTGCTGATGCAGAGCAGCGGCGTCGGGAATTGCATCAACATGTTCTCGCTGATGAAGAACTGCGGCTTTCCCTGCCTGACCCTCGTCACCATGCGCGGCGAGTTCGGCGAGTTCAATCCGTGGCAGGTGCCGATGGGCTCGATCACCGAGGCGAGCTTGAAGCTTTGCGGCTTCCTCACTTACCGGGTGGAGAACCCGGGCGATGTCGAGGACATCGTCGGCGCCGGTGCCGACATGGCGTTCTCCGGAGATTTCCAGGTCGCGATCCTGCTGTCGCAGCGGCTGATCGGCCGCAAGGTATGGACCAAATGATGGAGCGGCGCGAATTCGTCAGGCGACTGCTGGCCGACCGCGGCGATCTCGCCGTCGTGTGCGGGCTCGGCTCGCCGACTTACGACGTAGCCGCCGCCGGCGACCATAAGCTGAATTTCTACCTGTGGGGCGCCATGGGTGGCGCCGCCATGATCGGCCTCGGCCTCGCGCTCGCCAGGCCCGACCGCCGCGTCGCCGTGCTCACCGGCGACGGCGAGGCGCTGATGGGGCTCGGCAGCCTCGCCACCATCGGCGTCAAGCAGCCCGCCAATCTCGCCATCGTCGTGCTCGACAACCAGCATTACGGCGAGACCGGCATGCAGCCGAGCCACACCCATGACGGCATCGATCTCGTCGCCGTCGCCCGCGCCTGCAAGTTCCCGGAGGCACGGGCGATCTCCGACATCGCCGAGGCCGGCGCCGTCCGCGATCTCCTGCATGCCGGACGCGGGCCGATCCTGGTCCAGGCGCGGATCGCGAGCGGCGACACGCCGCGCGTGCTGCCCAACCGCGATGGGCATGCGATCAAGCTGCGGTTCATCGAGGCGCTGGAAGCGGCGGGCCAATAAACCCAGTCATCACCCGATAAGGCGCCGTCATCACCAACAGGACACCGTCATCACCGGGCTTGTCCCGGTGATCTCGATTTCCAAGGCACAGCGCCAGCAAAGTGGAACCGCCGTGCACTCCCAAGCGAGATCACCGGGACAAGCCCGGTGATGACGACCGTGGAGGTGACGCGCGCGGGTTCTCCGTGTCGTCGGATTGCGAGATGCCAAGCCCCCCGCTACTGCAACTGAATGTTCATCGCCTTGACGACCGGCACCCATTTGTCGACTTCGCTCTTCATGAACGCCGTGATCTCCTCCGGCGTCATCGGCCGCGATTGCACCATTTCCTGCGCCAGGTGATCGCGGACCTGCGGCACCTCCATGGCCTTGTTCACCTCGCGATTGAGCCGCTCCACGATGTCGCGAGGGAGCCCGGCCGGACCCGACAATGCATACCAGGTGGTGACGACGAGCTCGGGGTAGCCGAGCTCGACCAGCGTCGGCACGTCGGGCAGCTCCGGAACCCGCTGCGCCGACGAGATCGCGAGCGGCCGCAGCGCGCCCGAGCGGATGTGCTGCAGGGTCGTTGACAGCGTCATGCTGCCGACCTTCACGTGGCCGGCGACGAGATCGAGGATCGCCGCGCCGCCGCCGCGATAGGCCACATGCACCAGCTTCAATTTCTCTTTGGATGCGACGTATTCGGCGACCATGTTGCCGACCGAGCCGATGCTCGGCGACACGTATTCGACGCCGTTCGGCTGGCTCCGCATGAGGTCGATGAGTTCCTTGAAGGACTTCACCGGCGAGGAGGCGTGCACGACGAACATGTTGGGCGGCCCGCCGAGATAGGCGATGTGGGTGAAATCGCGCACGGGGTCGAAGCCGGCATTTTTTGCATTCATGGCCGGGGCCAATACGTGGGACGGCATGCCCGATGCCATCAGCGTGTAGCCGTCGGGTTCGCTGCGCGCCACCGCCTCGGTGCCGACGATGCCGCCGCCGCCGGTCCGGTTCTCGACGAAGAACTGCTGCCCGAAAACCTCGCTCAGGCGCTCGGCGAACACCCGCGCCAAAAGGTCGTTGGCGCCGCCCGCCGCATAGGGAACGATGATCCGCACCGGTTTTGCCGGCCACTCGGCCGCCCAAGCCGCGGCGGACGGGATCAACGCGGCTGCCATGGCAACCGCCGCGAGCGCGGCGCGAAGGCGTTTCATCGGTTCTCCCATGTGTTTCTTCATCGTCTCGTCCGCGCGTCCCTTCTATCACGCGTGGGGATTTGCGGTCTCCCACCCCCTTTCGGGGCTATCGGATTCACACATCGTCGAACTGGGCACACCTCTGCCTGCAAGCGGGGCGAGGGAGCAGACGTGCCACACGTCATGACGCCGCCACCTTGACGCCGAACAGGCGCGCGGCATTGGCACCGATGATATTCTCTTTCTCCTGCGTCGACAGCGCGCAGGATTCCACGAATTCGATCGGCTTGGGCTCGCCGACGGGATAGTCGGAGCCGAGCACGACGTGGTCGGCGCCGACGCGCTTGACCAGCGCCTCCAGCACCTCGGTCTCGTAGACGCAACTGTCGAAATAGAGCATGCGCAGATATTCGGCGGGGCTTTTCGACATGTTGACCCGGGTCGCCGGCTTTTCCAGGTAGTTCCGCGCGATGCGTCCCATGTAGTAGGGCATGTAGCCGCCGCCATGGGAGACGCAGATCTTGAGCTTGGGATAGGCGTCGAGGATGCCCTCGTAGAACAGCGAGGCGATCGCCATCGCCTCCTCGAAGGCCTGGCCGATGCTGTTCCACAGGTACCATTTCTCGAACCGCGGCCCGGTGTTCCCGGCGGGATGGATGTAGACGACGGCGCCCAGCGCCTCCGCCTGCTCCCAGAACGGCCGCAGCCGGCGGTCGCCCAATTCCATGTCGCCCGCCGTCGTGGAAATGCCGACGCCGGCGAGGCCCAGCTCGGTCATGCAGCGGCCAAGCTCGGCGGCGGCGAGCGCAGGGGCGTGGAGCGGCACCCCGCCGAGGCCGATGAGGCGCTGCGGATTGGCGGCGACCACTTGGGCCATGCGGTCGTTCAACAGACGTTCCAGCCGCAGGCTTTCCTGCGGCGTTGCCCAATAGGTGCATTGGTGCACGAGGCTCGATGACAGCACCTGGATGTCGACACCCATGGCGTCCATGAGCCTGATGCGCTCCGTCGTGTCCGACATCCGCGCCTCGATGAAGGCCACGCGCTCGCGTACCACCTTCTTGGCGGCCTCGTTCATGCTCGGGTCGGCGTTCGACTTGACGAACATGCTGTGCGCCGCCGTCGCCTCGTACATTTCCGGAATCATGAGGTGGGCGTGGAAATCGATCGCGCATGTCCACCGGAGTGCATTGGCGCGGATATTCATTCGGTCCTCCCGGCTTTGGCGGGATGGTCGGCCAAAGCGATGCGTCGTTGCAAGGGAAAGATCTGCAGGCCGAAGCGGTCGGCGAGAAGCCCCCATACGCCGCGCGGCGCGAACAGCATGATGGCGATCGCGACCGCGCCGAGCATGAGCAGATAGAGGCTGCCGAGATCGGAGAACAGCTGGCGCAGCAGGAAGAAGATCGCGGTGCCGATGATCGGGCCTTCGATGCGCCCGACCCCGCCGATCACGGCGATGAAGATGACGAATGCCGTCCAGTCGTTGGTGCTGAAGGCTCCGTCCGGCGAGATGCGCAGTTTCTGCAGATATATCACTGCGCCGACCATCGCGGTGCAGAATGCCGTCGTCACATAGACCACGAACTTGACCCGGGTGACGCCGATGCCGCTCGACCGCGCCGCGACTTCGTTGTCGCGGATCGCGGTCAGCGCCAGGCCGTAGCGCGAGCGCAGCAGTGCGACGATCAGCGCCAGCACCAGCACCGCCAGCCCCAGTGCGATCCAGTACACCAGGAACTCGCGCTCCTGCCGGCTCGCGGCGATCGAGAGCACGATCCCGACCGGCAGGCTGGTGCCGGAGCCGCCGCCGAGCACGGAGACCTGGGAGGCGAGCAGCCGGAACACCTCCGCCACCACCCAGGTGCCGATGGCGAAATAGTGCCCGCGCAGGCGGAACACCAGCGCGGCGACCGGTATCGAGACGACGGCCGCGATGACGCCGACCAGCGGGATCGACCACAGCGGCGGGACGCCGGCGAGCATGGTCAGCGCGAACAGGAGATAGCCGCCCAATCCCACATAGGCCTGCTGGCCGATGGAGACGAGGCCGGCATAGCCGGCGAGCAGGTTCCAGGCGCTGGCCAGCGCCACATAGGCGTAGATTTCCGCGAGCAGCCGCAGGTCCTGGCGGTCCGCCCAGAACGGGGCGAGCACCAGCGCGACCAGCATCAATGCGAACACGCTGCCGCCGATCCGGCTCGCGCGGTCCGTGAAGTAGACCTTGAAGGCGGGTGCTTTCATCCCCGCACCTTCGGGAACAGCCCTTCCGGCCGCACCGCGAGGACGATGAGGAAGGCGAGATGGCCCGCCAGCACCTGCCAGCCGGGATCGAGCTGCGCGCCGATGCCCTGGGCGACGCCCAGCACGATGCCGCCGGCGAGCGTCCCCCACAGGCTGCCGAGGCCGCCGATTATGACCGCCTCGAAGCCGAAGATCAGCCGCGCCGGCCCGATCGACGGATCGAAATTGGTGCGGATCGCGAGCAGCACCCCGGCAATGGCGACGACGGCGAGCGACAGTGCCATGCCCAGCCCGAACACGTGCCTGACATCGAGGCCCATGAGCTGGGCGACCGCGGGATCGTCCGAGGTGGCGCGGAAGGCGCGGCCGAGCGCGGTGCGGTAGAACAGGACCTGCATGCCGCCGATCACCGCGACCGCCGCCACGAATTGCAGCAGCGGCAGCACGCCGATGGAGATGCCGGGGACGATCGGGATGCTCGCCACCTCGATGGCGCCGGCCTGGAGCCTGACGCTGTCCGCGGTGAATATTTCGAGCAGCGCGTTCTGGATGATCACCGAGAGACCGAACGTCACCAGCAGCGGCGGCAGCAAGTCATCGCCCAGGGTCCGGTTGAGCAGCGCGCGCTGAAGGACATAGCCGATCGCGGCCATCAGCGGCACCACGATGACGAGGGAGGCGATCGGGTTGAGCCCCAGCGTCGTCGACACCACCAAGGCGATATAGGCGGCGAGCACGATCAGGTCGCCATGGGCGATGTTCACCAGCCGCATGATGCCGAAGATGAGGGAGAGGCCTGCAGCGAACATGGCGTAGAGCCCGCCGATGAGGACGCCCTGGATGATGACGTTGATCCACTCGGTCATCGGGAGGGCCGCTCCCCACTTCCGACGTCATTCCGGGGCCGGCCGCAGGCCGGAACCCGGAATCCAGAGCAACAGGAGAAGATTCTGGATTCCGGGTTCGCCGCTGCGCGGCGCCCCGGAATGACGTCGCGGAAAATGCGTGCCACCATCATACCCCGAAATAGGCCGCGGAGATGGCGTCGCGGGTCAGCGTGCCTGCCGCGCCGGACAAAGCCACGCGGCCCTCCTGCAGGCAGTAGACGTGATTGGAGGCGGCCAGCGCCTGCACGATGTCCTGCTCCACGATGACCACTGCGGCGCCTTCGGCGAGGATCGAGGGCAGCCGCGCATAGATGTCGCGCACCACGATGGGCGCGAGGCCGAGGCTGATCTCGTCGCACAGGATGAGCCTGGGGTTCGACATCAGCGCGCGGCCGATGGCGACCATCTGCTGCTGGCCGCCGGACAGCGCCGTGCTCGGAAGCTGGCAGCGTTCGGCGAGCACGGGAAACAGCTCGTAGACCCGAGCCAGCGTCCACGGTCCGGGCCGGCCGAGTTGGCCGCCGATCATGAGGTTCTCCTCGACGGTGAGCGAGGGAAACAGCCGCCGGCCTTCCGGCACCAGCGCGATCCCGCGCGCGACCGTCTTGTAGGCGGGACCGCCGCCGATCGCGGCGCCGTCGAAGCGGATGGCTTCGGCGCGCGCGCCCATCAGCCCGGCGATGCTGCGCAGCAGGGTGCTCTTGCCGGCGCCGTTGGCGCCGATCACCGCGACGGTCTGGCCGGCCGCCACCGTCATCGACACGGAGAACAGCGCCTGGAAGTCGCCGTAGAAGGCGTCCAGCCGCTCGACCGCGAGCAGGGGCTCAGGCATCGGCCGCGATCCCCAGATAGATCTCGCGCACCGCCGCGCTCCTGATCACCGCGTTGGGTTCGCCGGCGGCGATGATCGAACCGGCATGGAGAACCGCGAGGCGGTCGACCACCGCGGTGAGCGCATGGACGACGTGTTCGATCCAGACGATCGACACGCCGGTCGCGCGAACCTCCCTGATCAACGCGACGAGGCTCGCGCATTCGTGCTCGGAGAGCCCGCCTGCGACTTCGTCGAGCAGGAGAACGCGCGGCGCCGTCGCCAGCGCGCGGGCAAGCTCCAGCCGCTTGCGGTCGAGCAGGGTGAGGGTGCGCGCCAGCCGGTTCGCCTTGTCGGCGAGGCCGCAGCGGACCAGGATTTCGGCGCAGGGGGCATAGACGTCGCGCTCGCCACGGCGCCGGCCGAACGCGGCGGCGACGACCAGGTTCTCGAACACCGTCATGCCGCCGAACGGCTGCGGGATCTGGAACGAGCGCGCCATGCCGAGATGGCAGCGCCGCTGCGGCGGCAGATGCGTAATGTCTTCGCCGGCGAACAGCACGCGCCCTGCATCGGGCCGCACGGTCCCGGCGGCGATGCCGAACAGCGTCGTCTTGCCGGCGCCGTTCGGCCCGATGATGCCGAGCGCCTCGCCCTCGGCCAGCGCGAGATCGATCCCGTCGGCCACCACCACGGCGCCGAACCGTTTGGAGATTTTTTCCAGCGCAAGGATCGGCGGCATGGGGGGAAACTCTCGTCCCCCCGTTCTTCACGGGGGAGGGTAGGGAGGGAACGCTGGCGGACGTTGGCGGGTCTTCGGTCACGTCGACCCGATCATTGTCATTGCCCGGCTTGACCGGGCAATCCAGTACGCCCGGTCGGTGGTTACTGGATCGCCCGGTCAAGCCGGGCGATGACAGCGCAGCGTGTGGGGCCGAACGAAAAAACGGCATCGGCCTCTGAAAGAAAGTCCCCACCCCGGCCCTCCCCGAAGGCGCGGAGGGAGAAGAGGTTACGACAGCAAAGCGAGCTTGCCGCCGACCGGGATTTCCGGGGCGGTCTTGTTGGTGGTGATGACGAGCTCGAAATTGTCGTTCTTGCGCTGCCACTGTCCCGCCACCAGCGGCGTCTTGGTGACGTTCTTCACCGGCAGCCCGGTCCACTTCACGGGGCCGACGATGGAGTGATAGTCGGTAGCGACGACGGAATCGAGGATGGCTTTCGGCTGCAAGCTCTTGGAGCGCTTCATCACGTCGATCGCGATCTCGAACAGCGCGTGCTGGAAGCCGATCGGCTGGGTCCAGGGCCGCTTGGTCGCGCCGGTATAGGCGTCGGTGAGCTGCTGCGCGCTCTGGCCGGTGAGCCCGGACTTGAACGGATGGTGCGGCGTCCACCACATTTCGCTGGTGAGCCCGTTGCCGCGCGCGCCGAGCGAAGCGATCACCGAGGGGAACAGCAGCGCCTTGCCGATGGTGACGATCTTGGGCTTGAAGCCCTGCTGGGCCGCCTGCGACCAGAACGTCGCGAAATCCGGCGGGATCATGTTGCCGGTGACGATCTCCGCGCCGACCGCCTTGAACGCTGAAATCTGCGAGGTGAAGTCGTTGTTCATGAGCTGATAGCGGCCGGGATCGGTCAGCTTGTAGCCGGCCTTGGCCAGCGCCGGCGGCAGGCCGAGCTTGGTGTCGCCCCAGGCATTGCCGTCGGCATCGTTGGGGAACAGGCCGCCCACCACCTTGTTGGTGGGGGCCGAGTCCCACAGCGCCAGGAACGCGCCGATCACGTCCTCCAGGCCCCAGAAGAAATGGTAGGTCCAGGTGAAGCCCTTCTTGGGGTCGCCGTTGCGGCCGAAGAAATAGGGCTGCCACGGGCAATTGGTGGTGACGCAGGGGACCTCGTTGACCTCGGCCTGGTCGGCCACCGGGTTGGTGGTGTCCGGCGTCGCCGACGCCAGGATCAGGTCGACCTTGTCGCCCAGGATCAGTTCCGACGCGACCTCGGCGGCGCGGTTGCCGCTCGACTGGCTGTCCTTGGTGATGATCTGGACCGGATAGGTCTTGCCGCCGCTGGTGAGGCCCTTGGCCAGGATGCCGTTGACCTGGTCGAGGATGAAGCCGTCGGCCTCGCCGAAGCCGGCGAGCGGTCCGGTCTTGGGGCTGACATGGCCGATCTTGATGACGCGGCTCTGGGCGTTGACGGGAATGACGTGCAGCACCGCCGGCGCGGCGACGGCGCCGAGCCCGGCCTTGACGAGGGTGCGGCGCGAGATGGCGGAACTATTGGTGTGGTCGGATGCAGGCATGGTTTCCTCCCGTGGCTTTGTTGGGATCACTATAGCAAGCGCTGCCCACTGTCGTCATGGGCGTCCCACGCACAACGTCGCACCGGGATGCAGCGCGGCGGGCATGCATAAATGTTGGGCAGGCTCACCCGTCGCTTTCGCGCGCCGCCTTGAGGTGCTTGAGCACGCGGGCGCGGAGTTCGGCCTGCTGCGCCGGGGTCCAGGTGCGGAAGCCTTCGCCGGACTTCATGCCGAGCTTGCCGTCGGCGACCAGCTTTTCCAGATAGGGCGATGGCCCCGGCCGCGAATCGATTGCCGGCAGCACGGTCCGGTGGATCGCCAGCGTGAGATCGGTGCCGACGAGATCGGCATTCTCCAGCGGGCCGAGCACCGCGAGCCTTCGCCCGAACGCGGCCTTGATGACGGTGTCGACGGTCTCGGCGTCGCAGATGCCGTTTTCCACCAGCGAAACCGCCTCGCGCCATAGTGCATGCTGGAGCCGGTTGCCGACGAAGCCGGCAACGTCCTTCCTCACATGGACCGGCGTCTTTCCGATGTCCCGGTGCAGATTCATGGTGAACGCGATCGCCGCGTCCGATGTCCATTCGGTGCCGATCACCTCGACCAGCGGGACGAGGTAGGGCGGATTCCACCAATGGGTACCGAGCGCGCGTTCGCGGTGCGCGAGGCCTTCCATGATCGCGGTGATCGGGATCACCGAGGTGTTGCTGGCGAGGATCGCGTCGCGCCGGGCCGCGGCTTCGATTGTCGCGAACAGCTTGCGCTTGACCTCGAGGTCTTCGCGCACGGCTTCGACGATGTAGTCGGCATCGCGCACGCTGTCGGACAGGTCGGGATTGGTGCGCACCCGCGCGAGCGCGGTCTCCTCGTCGCCGAGATCGCGCAGATTGGCGAGGATGCGGTCCTTGGCGGTGGCGAGCGTCGGAGCGTGGGCATCGGTGAGCGTCACCTCGTGCCCGGCGAGCGCGAACACCTGGGCGATGCCGTGGCCCATGAGCCCGGCGCCGACGACCGCGATGCGTGCCTGTGCCATCGATCAGCCGGCGGTGTAGCCGCCGTCCGCATAGAGGATGTGGCCGGTGTAGAAGTCCGACGCGCGCGACGCCAGGAACAGGAGCGGGCCTGCGAGGTCGGCCGGCTCGCCGAGCCGGCCCTTGGGCACGCGGGCGAGGAAGCCCTTGCGCACTTCGCGGGCGCGGTCGGTGTCCTCGTACATCCAGGCGGTGAGCGGCGAGCGGAACACCGTCGGGCCCAGCGCATTGACGGTGATCCCGGTGTCGCCCCACTCGCAGCCGAGCGCCTTGGTGATGCCGTCGACCGCGGATTTGGAGGCGCAGTAGGCGGTGTATCCGGCGGGGTGCCCGAGCAGCCCGCGCGCCGACGAGGTCAGGATCACCTTGCCGCCGCCGCCCTGCTTGAGCATCTGCCGGCCGGCGGAGCGCGCCATCAGCCACGACTGGGTGACGTTGGCATCCATCACGTCGAGAAAATCCTCCGGCTTCTGGTCGACGATCTTCGATACCTTGTTGAGGCCGGAGGCGACGACCAGAATGTCGAGGCGGCCGAATTTGGCCACGGCCGCGGCGACGATGGCGTCGCAATCGGCCTCGGACTTTGGGCGTTTCGCGACGATCTCGGTCTTGCCGCCGAGCGCCTCGCATTCCGCCGCGACCTTCTTCAATTCCTCCGCCCTGCTCGCCGCCAGCACGGTGTTGGCGCCGGCCCCGGCCAGCACCTTCGAAGCCAGCGCCCCGAACGCCCCGGTGGCCCCGGTGATGATCGCCGTCTTGCCGCGGACATCGAACAGCGCGAGCGGGTTCTTCAGGAATTCGTCGGACATGGCAAACTCATTTCTCTCGCTTCATCCCTCGAAGTCATTCCGGGGCCGGCCGCAGGCCGGAACCCGGAATCCAGAACTTCTTGCGCGGTCGCCTGGGTTCCGGGTTCGCGGGCATTCGCCCGCGCCCCGGAATGACGCCGTGTGCGTTGGCAGGTCACTTCGGCGGCGTCGAGACCGCGACCAGCATGGTCACGACGTCGTTGGTGCGGTTGATGATCTCGCGGGATTCATTCGGCCCGATGAAGCAGCTGTCGTTGGCCTTGAGCACGGTCTCCTTGCCGCCGACGATCACGGTGAGCTCGCCGGACAGGATGAAATAGACCTTCTCGGTGGGCGAGGCGTCCGGTCCGGCGCCGCCGCCGGGGAGGAAGTGCGACAGCCCCACCACGAGCTGCTTCGGTCCGCCGGCCTCGGCGCCGAACAGGCGCAGCGAGGAATAGGCGCGGTGGTTGGGAGCCTCGTAGGATTTCGCCTCGGCAAAGCGCTTCACGTCCATCAGAACTTCTCCCCCTTTTCGATGCGGTAGGAACCCTTGGGATCGATCATCGCCACCAGGCGGATGATGCAGCCGTCGCCGCGGTCCCAGTTCCACGGAAAGAACGCGAAGGTGCAGCGCCGTCCGGTCACCTTGTCGATGTCGCCGCCGACATTCTCGATGCCGAGGATGCCGTTCTTGAACAGGATGCGGTGCACCGGCTCCCATTCCGGGAAGTCGTCCTTCCAGTCGCGGCCGCCGGACCATTTCTTGTATTCGTCGGCGAGATGGGGATGCAGCGGCCCGTTGCGCTGCGGGCCGATCGCGGTCGCCAGCGGATGGTCGTTGGCCTGGGTGTCGTGGCCGACCACCTTGACCTTCTTCTCGACGAACCATTCGCCCGCCGACGGCACGAAGCCCGGCGCGCGGCAGAAATAATCCTCGCTGTCCTCATAGAGCTTGTGCCAGCCGGTGTTGACGATGACGACGTCGCGCGGCCGCACGATCTTGCCGGCGGCTTTTTCGAGGTCGTCATAGGTGATCTGCTCCCATTTCTTCTTCGGGATCGACACCACGATGCCGGAGCCGAAGAAATGCGGCAGCGGCACCTCGTCGATGAACGGGGTGCCCTGGATCACGTGGGCGGGGGCGTCGATATGGGTGGTGTTGTGCATGCTGGTGGTGATGCGCTGGGACAGCACGCCCGACTTCGCCATGTAATGGATGCGCTCGATCTTTACGTCTTCGAAATACGGCCAGTTGGGCGATTGATAACCGAATCGGTGGGACAGGTTGTAGAACTCGAGCCCCATCCCGTTGTTGAGGTTTTCCTCGAACGTCACGCCACGAATCTTCTTCGCCAACTCGGCCTCCCTGAAACTCTCTTATTGCGCCGCCATGCGGCTATGTCAGCCGATGGCGCCGGTGTATGAGGGTCGCCAATCCAATAGCCCTTAAGTTCATGGCCTCGCAAGGCTTAGAGCGTTGTTCGTTCCGGTTGACGTACACTCATCACTGTCATCGCCCGGCTTGACCGGGCGATCCAGTAAACGCCGGCCGGGAGTACTGGATTGCCCGGTCAAGCCGGGCAACGACAGCAACAGGGTCGGCATCGTCGCAAAGCGCTTTGACGCAACAGCACAGCGGAGACCGCATGGTCAAGAAGATCGCCCTCGAAGAGCATTTCCTGTCGCCCGGCTTCGAGGACTACTGGCAGACTACGGCGGGAGACATCGACCGCGACATGTACCGCCAGGCGGTGACGCGGCTGTCCGATTTCGGCGACATGCGCCTCGAGGTGATGGACCGCGGCGGCATCGCGCGCGCGGTGCTCGGCATTTCCGGGCCGGGGGTGCAGATCGAGCGCGACACCGCGACCGCGGTGCGCAAGGCGCGCGAGTCGAACGACTTCCTCGCCGGCGAGATCGCGAAGCGCCCGGACCGCTATTCCGGCTTCGCCCACCTCGCCATGCAGGACGGCGTGGCCGCCGCCGACGAGCTCGAACGCAGCGTGCGAGACCTCGGCTTCGTCGGCGCCATGATCAACGGCCATACGCTGGGGCAGTATCTCGACCATCGCTCGCTCTACCCCTTCTGGGAACGCGCGCAGGCGCTCGGCGCGCTGATCTACCTGCATCCCGCCGATCCCGCCGCGGCGATGCCGGTGCTGGAGGGCACCAAGGGCCTCAAGCGGGCCGGCTGGGAATGGGGCGTGGAGACCGGCTCGCACGCGCTGCGCCTCGTCTATTCCGGGCATTTCGACCGCTTCCCCCGCACCACCCTGGCGCTCGGCCATCTCGGCGAGACCCTGCCATACCTGTTGTGGCGCCTCGACGGCCGGGCGAAATTCTATGGGGTGAAGCTCGGCCGGCGGCCGTCGGATTACATCCGCGACAACATCGTGGTGACGATTTCCGGCATGTTCTCCGCCGAGCCACTGGCATGCGCCATCAGTGCGCTGGGCCATGACCGCATCATGTTCGCCACCGACTATCCGTTCGAGCCGCTCGACGAGGCGAGCGAATTCATCGACCACGTGGCGCTTTCGGACGATGTACGCGACGACATCTGCTTCGCCAATGCCCGGCGCCTGCTGCGCCTGCCGGAACCCGCGGGGTGAGCGGTGAGGCGTCTGCACCCTTCCTTCACCTCGGCTCGGCCATTATGGTGCCCAACTCGTCGAGGAGAAGGCTTGATATGGATGTATCGAGGTACCTGCGATTGGCCATGCTCGCCGTGCTCACGGGCCTGGCCGCCTGCGCCGGCGAAGTCCCGCCGGAACAGCCGGCGTTCTATCGCAGCATGGCCAGCGCCGACGCGGAGGTCGACGGCCCCACCGCGGCGTCGATGATCTCCGGCTATCGCCACAATAACGGCCTCGGCGCGGTCGAAGTCGACCCCGACCTGATGCGGCTCGCGCAGGAATGGGCGCGCAGCATGGCGGCGCGCGACAAGCTCGACCGCGGCGCCAGCCGCGACTTCAACAAGAGCCTCGCCGGCGCCGGCTTCAACGCGAAGAAGACGGTGGAGAACATCAGCGCCGGTTACCACACATTGGCCGAGGCGTTTTCCGGCTGGCGGGATTCCCCGCCCCACCGCGCCAACATGCTCAATGCCGGCGCCAACCGCATGGGCATCGCCGCGGTCTATGCACCGCAATCGAAATACAAGGTATATTGGGCGCTGATCATGGCCACCAAGGACAGCAGCTGACCCGGCGGCGTGACGATGATCGAACTCGAGGGGGCTTACATGCGAACGATCGGAGCGGCCTGTGTACTGACGATGCTCGCGGCATGGCCGGCCGCGGCCGCCGACCTGCCGGCGCGCAAGCCGGGCCTGTGGGACATCAAGATGAGCTTCGAGGGCCGCGCCGGTACCCAGGCGATCCAGCAATGCATCGATGCCGAGACCGACGCGATCATGCAGTCGAGCGCGAGCAATATCGGCAGCCAGAATTGCTCGAAGCGCGACGTGGTGAAATCCGGCGACAAGATGACGATCAATTCCGTGTGCACGGTCGCGGGCCGGAACGCGACCTCCCACGCGGAGGTCACCGGCTCGTTCGACAGCAGCTACACGATGACGGTGGCGTCCAAGAGCGACGCCGGCCCCATCAACATGACCATCACCGGCAAATGGCTCGGCCCCTGCGAGGCCGGCCAGAAGCCCGGCGACCTGATCCTGCCCGGCGGCATGAAGATCAACCTGCGCGACATGCAAAACCGCGCCGGCGCCCCCGGCGGCGCGCCCCCGGCGCCGCGGTAGCCGCCGTCATTCCGGGGCCGGCCGCAACACCCAACGGGGTCATGGCTGGGCTTGTCCCGGCCATCTCAATTCTGAGGGCACGGCCGTGTCACAAGCGCCGTCAGCGCCGTGCCTTGATCATCGAGATCACCGGGACAAGCCCGGTGATGACGGGGAATGGGTGGTGGCATGAGAAGGGGGGCGCGTGGCGGCACTACCCCCACTTCACCCCGTGCTTCGCCAGCACTTCGCGGACCTTCTCGACCAGCTTGTCCTCCGGCACCGCGAACTGGGCGGCGGCCTGTTTCTGCAAATAGTCGTCGCGCTCCTTGCTGAGCCCGGCGAGCTCGGCGCCGACGATCAGGTCCTTGATCTGCACCTCGCCCTTCGCCTTCTCGTCGGAGCCCTGGATGACGACGCAGGGGCTGCGGCGGCGGTCGGCGTATTTCATCTGCGGGCCGAATTTTCCGGAGCCGAGATAAAGCTCGGCGCGGATGCCGGCCTGGCGCAGCGTCGAGGCCATGCGCTGGTAGTCGGCGACGCGGTCCTTGTCGAGCACGGTGACGATGACGGGGCCGGGCTCGGGCCTGGTCTCGACCTTGCCGAGATGGGTGAGCGCTGCGAGCAGCCGCGACACCCCGATGGAGAAGCCGGTCGCCGGCACCGCCTCGCCGCGGAAACGCGCGACGAGGCCGTCGTAGCGTCCGCCGCCCGCGACCGAGCCGAAGCGCACCGGCTTGCCGTCGTCGCCGCTGACGGGGAAGGTGAGTTCGACCTCGTAGACGGGGCCGGTGTAGTATTCGAGGCCGCGGACGACGGAGGGGTCGATCTTCACTCGATCTGCATAGCCTGCGTTAGCAATTAAACTCGATATTACGCCGAGTCCTCGTAGACCCTCCTCCACTGCCGGAGGCAATTTGACTATTGTCCGTTCTTTCTAAATAGTGCGCAATCGACGATCGATAAGTCACAAAATCAAAATCCGGCTTATCGGTCTTCCAAAGCTCTTCAGCTTCGTGAGGGGAAATCAGCTCATCGGAAGTATAGCTCGCGCCACCAGGTGAAATGGTGGACGTTATGAAATTGTTCGCGAAGATTGTTAGCCCTGCGCCCTTTGTGAAATCACCACTTTCGTCTTTTCGGCCTTCACCGAGCAGCTGTTGGACGCCTCTAATTCCCAAGTCGATCGAGTTTATCGATTGCCCGAAGAACTGCTGAGTCGCGCCTCCGCGGAGGCATCCCGCCGAGTTCCAGGATGGCATCCATGATGCCGTCCAGCAACTTCCGATTCTTCACCTTCACCACATAATTGCCGCGCGGAATCCCCAGCGCCTCCATCGTATCCGCCGCCATCATGCAAATTTCCGCGTCCGCCGCCGGCGACGCGCTCCCGACCGTATCCGCGTCGAACTGCATGAACTGGCGGAACCGCCCCGGCCCCGGCTTCTCGTTGCGATACACATAGCCAGCGCGATAGCTGCGATACGGCTTCGGCAGCTGGTCGAAATTCTCCGCCACATAGCGTGCCAGCGGCGCGGTGAGGTCGTAGCGCAGCGACAGCCATTGCTCGTCGTCGTCCTGGAACGAGAACACGCCCTCGTTGGGCCGGTCCTGGTCGGGCAGGAACTTGCCCAGCGCGTCGGTGTATTCGAACGCCGGCGTCTCCACCGGCTCGAAGCCGTAGAGCTCGTAGACCTTGCGGATGGTCTCGATCATGGCGCGCGTCGCCGCGATCTCCGCCGGGCCGCGGTCGGCGAGCCCGCGCGGCAGCCGCGCCTTCGGCCGGTTGGATTTGGGATCGTTCTTAGAGTCGGCCATCGCCAGCTTCCATGGGTTGAATTGGGGCGGGTGGTAGCACAACATCTCGCCCGAACAACAGCGCGCGCATGTAGGATGGGTAGAGCGCAGCGAAACCCATCATGGGCGTCGCGACTTGGAAAGCCGCTGATGGGTTTCGCTGCGCTCTACCCATCCTACGGCGAATTACAGCGATGCGCGTAGTGCGGATGAGCTTAGCGTAATCCGCCATTGGCAGGCGCGGCGTAGCGGGTTACGCCTCCGCCCGGAGGTACCCGATGTCCCAGCCCCGCCTCGCCGCCGATGCGCGGCCCAACGATCTCGAAGCGTTCTGGATGCCGTTCACGCCCAACCGCGCCTTCAAGAAGGCGCCGCGGCTGATCACGCGGGCGAAGGACATGTACTACTACACCGCCGACGGCCGCCCGGTGCTCGACGGCGCCGCCGGGATGTGGTGCTGCAATGCCGGCCACAACCGCGACCCCATCGTGGCGGCGATCCAGCGCCAGGCCGCCGAACTCGACTACGCCCCGGCGTTCCAGTTCTCCACGCCCCAGGCGTTCGAGCTGGCGAGCCGGATCGCGGCGCTGGCGCCGGGCGATCTCGATCACGTGTTCTTCTGCAATTCCGGCTCCGAGGCGGTCGACACCGCGCTCAAGATCGCGCTCGCCTACCACAATGTGCGCGGCGAGGGTGCGCGCACCCGCCTGATCGGCCGCGAGCGCGGCTATCACGGGGTCGGCTTCGGCGGCATTTCGGTCGGCGGCATCGTCAACAACCGAAAATTCTTCGGCGGCCTTTTGACCGGCGTCGACCATCTGCCGCACACCTACAACCGCGACACCCAGGCCTTCACCAAGGGCGAGCCGGAATGGGGCGCCCACCTCGCCGACGACCTCGAGCGCATCGCGGCGCTGCACGATCCCTCCACCATCGCCGCCGTGATCGTGGAGCCGATGGCGGGCTCGACGGGGGTGCTGCCGGCGCCCAAGGGCTACCTGCCGCGGCTGCGGGCGATCTGCGACAAATACGGGATTCTCCTGATCTTCGACGAGGTCATCACCGGCTTCGGGCGGCTCGGCTACGCCTTTGCGGCGGAGCGCTACGGCGTCATTCCCGACATGATCACCTTCGCCAAGGGGGTCACCTCGGGGACCGTGCCGATGGCCGGGACGATCGTGCGCGCGCCCATCCACGACGCCTTCATGAAGGGGCCGGAGCACGCCATCGAGCTGTTCCACGGCTACACCTATTCGGCCCATCCGCTGGCCTGCGCGGCGGGGCTCGCCACCCTCGATGTCTACCGCGACGAGCGGCTGTTCGAGCGGGCGCTGGCACTGGAGCCGACATTCGCCGACGCCGCGATGAGCCTGCGCGGCCTTCCCAACGTGCTCGATATCAGGACGGTGGGCCTCGTCGCCGGCATCGACCTCGCCTCCAAGCCCGACGGCTTCGGCAAGCGCGCCTATGCGGCGATGGAAAAGGCGTTCCAGGACGAAGGCGTGCTGATCCGCATCACCGGCGACACCATCGCGATCACCCCGCCGCTGATCATGACGCAGGACGACATCGCCGCGATCTTCGGCAAGGTCGCCCGCGTCATCGAAGCGGTGAAATAGTCGGGAAGCCCGCGCGCAGCGAGCGGCCGCCGAGCTCAAAAAATGGGCTCATCACCGTCTTCCTTTAAGGCCCGAACTCTTGACGATGAATATCATAAGATATATCGTTAGATATGATGAGAGCTTGGCAGTGGCTGGCTATGGGCCGACTGGAATCCTACAGGCGCGAACCTGCACCCCGCCGAGAGCCGCGCGTGGCCAATCCGCTTTGAAAGTCCTCACTTGAACGACAGCCCCCACGCCCCGGTTGCGGCTCCGCCCGCGCCCGCCACGCGATCCTTCGCCGCGCTGCGCCTTCCGGGTTTTCGCGCCCAGTTCATCACCTACGCGCTGGCGATGATGGCCGACAACATCGAGCACGTCATCAGCTACTGGATGGTGTTCCAGAAATTCCATTCCCCGCGCTCTGGCCGGCTTCGCCGTGGTGTCCCACTGGCTGCCGTTCCTGCTGTTCTCGGTCGCCGTCGGCGCGCTGGCCGACCGTTTCGACCCGCGCCGCCTCATTCAGTGCGGCATGGGCCTGTTCATCACCGCCTCGGTCGGCTGGGGTTATTTCTTCATCACCGACACCCTGCAGATGTGGCACGCCATGGTGCTGCTGGTGATCCACGGCTGCGCCGGCGTTCTGTGGCAGACGCCCAACCAGTTGCTGCTCTACGACATCGCCGGCCCCGCCGACCTGTCGAGCGCGGTGCGCCTCAACGCCACTGCGCGCTATCTCGGCGTGCTGGTCGGACCGGCGGTGGGCGGCGTCGATCATGCTGGCGCTCGGGCCTTCCCACGGCATCCTGCTCAACACCCTGTTCTACCTGCCGCTGGTGCTGTGGCTGGTCAACGCGCCCTATGGTCCGCGCTTCCGCAAAGGAACGCCGCCGCCCCGGCGCGCGGTGCGCGGCTTCGCCGACATCCTGCAGACCGCGCGCGACATCGCCGGACGGCACGTCATCGTCTCGATGGTCCTGCTCGCCGGCTGCACCTCGTTTTTCGTCGGCAACGCCTACAACGCGCAGATGCCGAGCTTCGCCGCCGACCTCGGCCACGGCGACCCCGGCGTGTCCTACAGCATGCTGCTGGCGGCGGACGCGGCCGGCGCCATGCTGGCCGGCGTGGTGCTGGAAGGCCGCGGCCTCTTGCCGGCCAACCCGCGCACCGCCATCATCCTGGCGATGCTGTGGTGCACGGCGCTGATGGGCTTTTCGCTTTCCACCGCCTATCCGCTCGCTTTGGCGCTGCTGTTCGCCGCCGGCTTCTTCGAGCTGTCGTTCAACGCCATGGCGCAGACGCTGGTGCAGCTCAACGCGCCGCCGGACATGCGCGGCCGCGTCATCGGCCTGTTCAACATGGCGAGCCTTGGACTGCGCGCCTTCAGCGGCGTCACCGTCGGCCTCGCCGGCAGCCTGATCGGCATCCACTGGTCGCTGGCGCTGTCGGCGCTGGTGATCCTCGGCGTCACCAGTGCGCTGCTGGCGCTGCCGCGGCGGTAATCCAATCCCCATGTTGTCATCGCCCGGCTCGACCGGGCGATCCGGTAATCCCTGTGTTGGCAGTTAGCCCCATGCGCATATCAAGGCGCGGTGGCTACTGGATCGCCCGGTCAAGCCGGGCGATGACAGGGTAGTGGGCCGGACCCGCTACCGATGACAGACCACCTTGCCCCCTTCGCTACAATCGCTGTAACACTCCGGCGCGAATTGCACCGGTTTCCTCCATCGGCCCGTCGTCGTGCGGGCGAGCAGACACGTGACCGCCGCCCCCTTCACCTTCGCCGAACGTTTCCGCACGCTGGCGCCGCGTTACGATGTGGTGCTGTGCGACATCTGGGGCGTGGTGCATGACGGCGTCACCGCCTTCACCGACGCCTGCGACGCGCTCGCCCGGTTTCGCCGCGGCGGCGGCACCGTCATCCTCGTCACCAACGCGCCGCGGCCGTCGGAATGGGTGGCGCACCAGCTCGACAGGCTCGGCGTTCCCGCCGACACCTATGACGGCGTCGCGTCGTCGGGGGACGTGACCCGCGCCGAGGTGGCGGCACGCCGGGGCGCGGTGTTCCACATCGGCCCGGAGCGCGATCTCACCATATTTCACGGCCTCGACATGCGGTTCGTCGCGGTCGAGGCCGCCGATTACGTCGTCTGTTCCGGCCTGTTCGACGATGAGACGGAAACGCCGGACGACTATCGCGCGGTGATCGAGACGATGCGCCGGCGCGAATTATTCATGGTCTGTGCCAATCCCGATCTCGTCGTCAGGCGCGGCGACACCTTGCTCTATTGCGCGGGAGCGATCGCCGATCTCTACCGTAGCAGTGGCGGCGACGTGCTCTATGCCGGCAAGCCCTACCGGCCGATCTATGATACCGCGCTCGCCGCGGCGGCGCAGGTGCGTGGCGTCCCGGTGCTGGCGTCGCGCACCCTCGCCATCGGCGATTCGCTGCGCACCGACATCGCCGGCGCCGCCGCGATGGGATTCGACGCGATGTTCGTCATCGGCGGCATCCATGCCGAGGAACTGGGCGTGGAAGAGCGAATTCGGAGGGCTCACCGCCATGTTCGCCGCTGCCGGCATCACGCCGAAGACGGTGACGGAACGCCTCGTGTGGTGAGGCCTTCTCCTTCTCCCTCCCCCGCTTGCGGGGGAGGGCGGGGAGGGGGTGCTTTCGAGCGGGGCAATCACTTCTTGGAAAGAGCCCCCTCCCCAACCCTCCCCCGCAAGCGGGAGAGGGAGTCAGGCGAGTTGCACCGGGGGTGGCGAGTTGTTAATGCCCGTGCGCATTCAACTCCAACGCGGTCCCGATGTCGCCCCAGCCCACCAAGCCTTTTGTCGTCGTCAACGACGCCCTCGACCAGCCCGCGCATGCCGGCGCGCTGCGCGGCGCGGTGGTCGCCATGGGGAATTTCGAGGGCGTGCATCGCGGCCACCGCGCGGTGATCGATGCCGCGGTGGCGCGCGCGCGGGGGCTCGGCCGCCCGGCGGCGGCGCTGACGTTCGAGCCGCATCCGCGCGCCTTCTTCAATCCGGATCAGCCGCTGTTCCGCCTGACCGACGCGACCGCCAAGCTGCGGCTGCTCGCGACCACCGCGCTCGACGGCGCCATCCTGATGAATTTCGACGCAGCGCTGGCGGCGCTCGATCCCGCCGCCTTCGTCGCGAAGGTGCTGATCGAGCGCTACGCCATATCGGGCGCGGTGATCGGCTACGACTTCCATTTCGGCAAGAGGCGCGCGGGCTCGCCCGCCTATCTCAGGGAAGAGGGCGAGCGGCTCGGTTTTCACGTCGACGTGGTGCCGGAATTGACCGACGACGGCCGGCGCGTCTCGTCGGGCGCGGTCCGCGAGGCGTTGGCGGCGGGGCATGTCGCCGAGGCGGCGGAACTCCTCGGCTATCCCTGGTTCGTGACCGGCCAAGTCGTCCATGGCGACCGGCGCGGGCGCGAGCTGGGCTATCCAACCGCCAATCTGCGGCTCGATCCCGGCTGTGGCCTGCGCCACGGCATCTATGCGAGTGCGGGTCGAGGTCGACGGTGTGCGCCATGACGGGGTCGCGAATTTCGGCCGCCGGCCCATGTTCGACACCGGGATCGTGCTGCTGGAGGTATTCCTGTTCGGCTTTTCCGGCGATCTCTACGGCCGCACCCTCGACGTCGCCTTCATCGCCTGGATCAGGCCGGAGATGACGTTCGACACCGTTGCCGACCTGATCCGCCGCGTGGACGAGGATTGCAGCATCGCCCGCAACGCGTTGCGGCGGGCGGGCAACGCCTTTCCGCCGCTGGGCAAGCTCTCATTCTGAAGGGCTTTCGGCCCGACGAGGTCTTTCCGCCGCGGGGTCGATATGATAGGAACCCCGCCATGATGGCGCGCGATTCATTCGTTTCCGTGCTCGGGTCGGCCTCGCGGCAAATTATCGGCCCGGCTTCCGCTTGACCGGTTGGTCGGCGGAAGACCGGGATTGCCGAGCCCGTTTCCGCCGTCCATGCCAAATCAAGCCGCCTGCCAGGTCAAGCCGCCATGTCCGATAATGTCCGCGACTACAGCGCGACTCTGTTTCTGCCCAAGACCGATTTTCCCATGCGCGCCGGGCTGCCCCAGAAGGAGCCCGAGATCCTGGCGCAGTGGGAGAAATCCGGCCTCTACCGCCGCCTGCGCGAAACCGCCGCCGGGCGGCCGAAATTCGTGCTGCACGACGGG
Source organism: uncultured Alphaproteobacteria bacterium (assembly GCA_963800215.1). Lineage (GTDB taxonomy): Bacteria > Pseudomonadota > Alphaproteobacteria > Rhizobiales > Xanthobacteraceae > JAJPKK01. The sequence continues at coordinate 75,600 of CAWCZY010000002.1, forward strand.
CCGCCCTATGCCAACGGCAACATCCATATCGGCCACGCCCTCAACAAGATCCTCAAGGACGTGGTGACGCGCTCCCAGCAGATGCTCGGCTTCGATTCCAATTACGTGCCGGGCTGGGACTGCCACGGCCTGCCGATCGAGTGGAAGATCGAGGAGGAGAACTACCGCGCCAAGGGCAAGCCTAAGCCCGATTTCGCCGATCCCGCCGCCATGATCGCGTTCCGCCGGGAATGCCGCGCCTATGCCGCGTACTGGCTGTCGGTGCAGCGCGAGGAGTTCAAGCGGCTCGGCGTGGTCGGCGACTGGGAGCATCCCTACACCACCATGGACTTCACCTCCGAAGCGCAGATCGCCCGCGAGCTGATGAAGTTCCGCGACAACGGGCTGCTGTATCGGGGATCGAAGCCGGTGATGTGGTCGGTGGTGGAGAAAACCGCGCTCGCCGAGGCCGAGGTGGAGTACGAGGATTTCACCAGCGATACGGTGTGGGTGAAGTTTCCGGTGCTTGGGTCGGGCTGGGGCACCCACGTTTTCGGCGCGACAGAGGCGAGCGACCTCGTCCATCTCCTGCACGGCGCCTCCGTCGTGATCTGGACCACGACGCCGTGGACGCTGCCCGGCAACCGCGCCCTCAGCTTCTCCGCGAAGATCAAATACGCGCTCTACAAGGTCACGGACGCTGCGCCCGACAACTGGGCGAAGTTCGGTGACCTCTTCATCCTGTCGGAAAACCTCGCCGGCGAGGTGTTCAAGCAGGCGCGCGTCACCGGTTACGACAAGGTCGCCGAAATCCCGGCGGCGCTTCTTGAAACGCTCGTCTGCAGCCATCCGCTCAAAGCGCGTGGCGGTTACGATTTTCCGGTGCCGCTGCTGGACGGCGAGCATGTCACCGACGACACCGGCACCGGTTTCGTCCACACGGCGCCCGGCCACGGTCGCGAGGATTTCGACATCTGGATGGCGAACAAGCCGCAGCTCGAGGCGGCCGGCATCAACACCGCCATCCCCTACACCGTCGACGCCGACGGCCGCTTCACCGAGGCGGCGCCGGGCTTCACCGGCAAGCGCGTCATCACCGACAAGGGCGAAAAGGGCGATGCCAACGAGGCCGTGATCAAGGCGTTGATCGAGGCGGGCATGCTGATCGCGCGCAGCCGCTTGAAGCACCAGTATCCGCATTCCTGGCGCTCCAAGAAACCGGTGATCTTCCGCAATACCCCGCAATGGTTCATCGCCATGGACAAGCCCATCGATGGGCTTGGGCGTGTCGCGGGCGTTCAAGTCCTCGCGGGTCAGCTTCAAGAGCCAACGCTGCGCCATATCGCTCTTGGTCAGATCGCGATCACAAGATGGATACCTGAGACAGGCCAGAATCGCATTGGCAGTATGATCGCCGGCAGGCCCGACTGGGTGGTCTCGCGTCAGCGCGCCTGGGGCGTGCCGATCGCGGTGTTCGTGCGCGAGAATGCCGACGGCTCCGTCGAGATACTTAAGGACGCGCGCGTCGACGCCCGCATCACCGCGGCATTCGAGGCCGAAGGCGCGGATGCCTGGTACGCGGTCGGTGCCCGCGAGCGCTTCCTCGGCGAACTCGGCAACGAGGACTGGCGCAAGGTCGACGACATCCTCGACGTCTGGTTCGACTCCGGTTCGACCCATGCGTTCGTCTTGGAAGACCCCGTGCACTTTCCGGGGCTGGCCGGCATCCGCCGCCGCAAGGACGGCGGCGCGGACACCGTGATGTATCTCGAAGGCTCCGACCAGCACCGCGGCTGGTTTCATTCCTCGCTGCTGGAAAGCTGCGGCACCCGCGGGGTGGCGCCGTTCGACGTCGTGCTCACCCACGGCTTCGTGCTCGACGAGAACGGCCGCAAGATGTCGAAATCGCTCGGCAATACGGTGGCGCCCCAAGAGGTGATCAAGGCTTCCGGCGCCGACATCTTGCGCATGTGGGTGTGCGCCTCCGACTATGCCGACGACCTGCGGATCGGGCCGGAAATCCTCAAGACCACGGTCGAGACCTACCGCAAGCTGCGCAACACCATCCGCTGGCTGCTGGGCAATCTCGTCCATTTCCAGCCCGGCGACACCGTCCCCTATGAGGACATGTCGGGCCTCGAAAAATACCTGCTGCACCGGCTGGCCGAGGTCGACGCCCTCGTGCGCAAGAGCTACGCGGAGTTCGATTACAAGCGCATCTTCGCGGCCCTCAACCAGTTCATGACCGTCGACCTGTCGGCGTTCTATTTCGACATCCGCAAGGATGCGCTCTACTGCGACCCGATCTCCTCGACCACCCGCAAGGCCTGCCTGACGGTGCTCGACCAGGTCTTCCGCGCCACCGTGACCTGGCTTGCGCCGATGCTGTGCTTTACCGCGGAGGAAGCCTGGCAGTCGCGGTTTGCGGGCGCCGGCTCGGTTCATCTCGAGCCGTTTCCGGCGCTCCCGCAGACCTGGCGCAATGACGATCTGGCAAAGGTGTGGAACGAGATCAGGCGCGTCCGCCGGGTCGTCACCGGGGCGCTGGAGATCGAGCGGGCCAACAAGCGGATCGGATCGAGCCTGGAGGCGGCGCCGGTCGTGCACATCGCCGACCCCGCGCTGCTGCGGCTCATCGCCGGAGAGCTTGCCGGTGAGCATGGCGAGACCGGGCTCGCCGAAATCGCCATCACCTCGGAACTCACGGTCGCGGCGGGGGAGGGGCCGGCCGACGCGTTCCGCCTCGACGACGTGCCGGGGGTGGCGGTCGAGTTCCGCCCGGCCCGGGGCACCAAATGCGCCCGTTCGTGGAAAATCCTTCCCTCGGTCGGGACCGACCCGGACTACCCCGACGTGACCCCGCGGGACGCCCAGGCGTTGCGCGAATGGGACGCGGCGCACGCCACCGTCGAGGCCGAGTGAAATGGCGCACGCGCTCCCATGGCGCAGCGTGACCTTTCGCCTCGGCGTCATGGTGGCGCTCATCACCGCCGCGGCCGACCAGGCGGCGAAGCTCTGGCTGCTCGGCAGCTTCGACCTGCCCGGCCGCGGGCGGGTGGTGCTCGCGCCGTTCCTCGACCTCGTGCTGGCCTGGAACACCGGCATCAGCTACGGCCTGTTCCAGCAGGCGGGGCCGCTCGGGCAATGGGCGCTGTTCGCGCTCAAAATGGTTGCGGTGGTGCTGCTTTCGATCTGGCTCGCCCGCACCGATTCGCGGCTCACGGCGGTGGCGCTCGGCCTGATCATCGGGGGCGCGATCGGCAATGCGGTCGACCGTCTCGTTCACGGGGCGGTAATGGATTTCGTGCTTTTTCATATCACCGCCGCGACCTGGAGCTTTCAGTGGTACGTCTTCAACCTCGCCGACGTCGCCATCGTTGCCGGAGTTGCCGGTTTGCTGTATGAATCCCTGTTCGCCGGGGGTGCCGCAAAAGCGCCCTGATAGGTCTCTAGGGGGGAGCGGCGGGGTAAAAAAACGTGCAACCACCGTCACTTGGGCCGCCGTCTGGCGGAGAGCTTTGTGGGGAAAAGCCATGCCTCGAGTATATCTGGCACCGTAAGCTGACCAGCACCGTGTTGGGGTCGATGCTGGGGATTCTCGTCGTTGCCGGCACCGCCGGCGCCGCCTTCGCGGCCGACGACGACAACGAAGGATGGTACGACCAGAGGTTCATGCGGAGCTTCCTGCGAGGCCTCGGCCTTCAAAACGGCCGGGAGGGCAAGATCGAGTACAAGGAGCGGCCGCCCCTGGTGGTGCCGCCGACCCGCAATCTGCCGCCGCCGGAGACCACGGGCTCCGATTGCCCAGCGCGACCCGGCTTGGCCGGTCGATCCGGACGAGGCGAAAATCAAGGCGGCCCGGAAGGCCCAGGCCGAGCACAAGTACGGTAGATCCGCTGTTTTGGGGCGATTCGCTCAAGCCGAGCGAAATGGCGGCGGGCAGGACCGACGCGGTGCCGAATGAACAGGGCCTGTAAGCCGGGCGAAACGGTAGAGACCTCGACGCAGCTGCGGCCGGACGAACTGGGCTACAGAGGCGGGTTGTGGTCCGACTTCCTGAATTTGGGCCATACCTTCGACAAGGAGAAGCCGGTCGAAGGGGCGAAATTCCTCCGCGAGCCGACCCGTGCGACGCTGACCGAACCGCCGACCGGGTACCGCTCGCCGTCACCGGACCAGCCATACGGCCTCAACTACCGCGGCGAAAAGGGCAAGGCGCTGACCCAGGAAGAGCGCCAGACCCAAGGATCCAAGGATAATGATGCGGTTTCGGTTCGCCGCGCCGCAGGCAACGGCAGCCCTGAATGGGCTCACCTGTCCGGTGCGAGCCGCCGATTTTTGCAGCCTTTGCGGTTTTCAGGTTGCCTGATCGGTGCTCCGACCGGCTACTGCACGTCATGCCGGAGCGGCCTTACGACCTCGGTTTGCGTAAAGAAAGGTCGAAGGCGCGAACTTGGAAGAACGCCAGACAGTAGGAGTGGTTGGAAAATGTCGAGTTTCGGTTCGCCGCGCCGTCGCGGCTGCAGCCCTGCACGGGCTCATCCGTTCGGCCAGCGAACCGTGGCTTTCCGCAGTTTCAGCAATCGCATTTCAGCTGCCGCCGCGTCTTTCGGTGGCTTGCATTTTTGCGCGGTTGCCGCTGCGACTTGATCATGGCTTGCGGGCCCGCCAGGGCCGGAGGTCCGCAGATTTCCCATTTCACCCTGGACAATGGGCTCGAGGTCGTGGTGATCCCCGATCACCGTACTCCCGTGGTGACCCATATGATCTGGTACCGGGTCGGCTCAGCGGACGAGCAGGCCGGCAAATCCGGCCTCGCCCATTTCCTCGAGCATCTCATGTTCAAGGGCACCGAGAAGAACCCCGCGGGCCGGTTCTCCGAGACGCTCGCCACCATCGGCGGCCAGGAAAACGCTTTCACCACGGCCGACTACACCGGCTATTTCCAGCGCATCGCCCGCGAATATCTGCCGACGGTGATGGAGTTCGAAGCCGATCGCATGACCGGCCTGGTGCTGACCGACGCCAATGTGCTGCCCGAGCGCGACGTGGTTCTGGAAGAGTACAACATGCGGGTCGCCAACAGTCCGGAAGCCCGGCTCGGCGAGCAGGTCACCGCGGCGCTCTATCTCAATCACCCCTATGGACGGCCGGTGATCGGCTGGCGCCCGGAGATCGAGAAGCTCAACCGCGAGGATGCGCTCGCCTTTTACCGGCGCTTCTACACGCCCAATAATGCCGTGGTGGTGATCGCCGGCGACGTGACCGTCGCCGAGGTCAGGCCGCTCGCCGAGAAGACCTATGGCAAGGTGGCCGCCCGCGCCGAGATCGGTCCGCGCATGCGGCCTCAGGAGCCGCCGCCGGTGGCGGTCCGCCAGGTCACCATGGCCGACCCGCGGGTGGCCCAGCCCAGCCTCCAGCGCAGCTATCTCGTGCCCTCCAGCACCACGGCGAAAGGCCGGCGAATCCGAAGCCCTGGAAGTGCTCGCCCATGTGCTCGGCGGCGGCGAGACGAGCCGGCTCTACCGCTCCCTCGTGATCGAGCAGCATCTCGCCACCAATGCAGGTGGCTGGTATCAGGGCACCGCACTCGACGAGACGCGGTTCGGCGTCTACGCCAGTCCGCTGCCGGGGGTCTCGTTCGCCACCCTGGAGGCGGCGCTCGACGCCGTGATCGCCGAAATCGCCGAGCATGGGATTGCCGCCGACGAGCTCGATCGCGCGAAGACCCGGCTGATCGCCGACGCGGTCTACGCCCAGGACAATCAGGCCACCATGGCGCGCTGGTACGGCGCCGCGCTCACGACCGGGGCGACGATGGAGCAGGTCGACCGCGTGGCCCAAGCGCGTCCACGCGGTGACCGCCGATGCGGTACGCGACGCTGCCCGCGCCTGGCTTGACAAGCGGCGCTCGGTGACCGGTTATCTCGTCAAGGAACTTCCTTCCACGGAGAAGCACTCGTGATCGCAGTGCCCTCGCAGTGGATTTCAGCCGCGCCATCTGAGCCGTTTCCTCTCCGGCCGTCATGTCCGTTGCGGCGGTGCTGATGACGCCGCCTGCCGCCGCAGGCGACCACGATCGAACGCGATCGTGAGCCCGCGGAGGCATCGAGGCATGGCTGGTGCAGGAGCCTATCGTGCCGCTGATCGCGCTCGATTTCGCGTTCCGCGGCGGCGCCGACCAGGATCCGGTGGACAAGCCGGGCGTGGCCAACATGGCGACGGAGCTGCTCGACGAGGGGGCGGGGGAGTACGATTCCAAGAGCTTCCACGAGCGGGTCGAAGCCAAGGCGATCGAGCTCGACTTCAATGCGAGCCGCGACCATACCACGGGTTCGCTGCGCACGCTGTCCGCCAATCAGGATGAAGCGTTCGAGCTGCTGCGGCTGGCGCTCACCGCGGCGCAGTTTCGATACGAGTCGACGTCGAGCGCATCCGCGAGCAGATGCTTTCGGGGCTGCGGCGGGAGACCACGAGCCCCAACGAGATGGCGAGCCAGCGGTGGTGGTCGACCGCGTTTCCCGGCCATCCCTATGGCCGGCCGGTGCGCGGCAGCATCCAATCGGTTCCGACCATCAACTGCGCGATCTCAAGGATTACATGCGGCGGGTGTTCGCCCGCGACACGCTCAAGATCGCCATCGTCGGCGACATCGACGCCGCGACCGCCGGCAAGCTGATCGACAAGGCGTTCGGCGGCCTTCCGGCCAAGAGCAGTCTCGTCGCCGTCGCGGTGGTGAAGCCGCAGGGGCTCGGGCAGAAGATCGCGATCGACCTCGATGTTCCGCAGTCCGTGTTGATGCTGGGCGGGATCGGCATTCGCGCGCAACGACCCGGATTTCATGGCCGCTTTCGTGGTCAATCACGTGCTCGGCGGCGGTTCGTTCTCCTCGCGGCTCTATCGCGAGGTGCGCGAGGTGCGCGGGCTCGCCTATTCGGTGTTCAGTGCCTTGATCCCGCTCGATCATGCCGCGCTGTTCATGACCGGTACGGCGACCCGCGCCGACCGCACCGCGCAGACGCTCGAAGTGCTCGAGTCCGAGATCCACCGCCTTGCGCGAGACCGGCCCGACCGAAGACGAGCTCGCCAAGGCGAAGTCCTTCCTGACGGGGTCCTATGGGCTGCGCTTCGACACCTCCGACAAGATCGCCGCGCAGCTGGTGCAGATCCAGCTCGACGATCTCGGCATCGACTACATCGACAAGCGCAACAGCCTGGTGGAAGCGGTGACCATGGCCGACGTGAAGCGCGTCGCCAAGCGGCTGCTCGACGGCGGCATGCTGGTCACCGTGGTCGGCCGGCCGCCGGTCACGCCGGCCAAGGGCGGTTGACGGGAGGCCGGCTTCAAGGCCAGCCCATGGCTGTCTTGCTCTCGACGATCTCGCAATCCATCGACGATGCCCGTGAGGAGCGTGTCGGCCGCGGCGGCGTGGCGGCCCCGGCCTATGCCGATGCGCTGGCGCGCAGTGCCGGTGCGCTGGCATGGATCAGGGCGCGCCATGCGGACGGCAAGCTGCCTTTGCTGCGGCTCCCAGAAAAGACCGATGATATCGCAGCCATCCAAGGCGCGGCGAAGCGGCTGGTGGCCGGTGCCAGAGACATCGTCTTTCTCGGCACCGGCGGGTCGAGCCTCGGCGGCCAGACGGTGGCGCAGCTCGCCGGCTGCGGGGTGCCGGGGCTCGGCGCATTGCGCGACGGCCCGCGCCTGCACTTCATGGACAATCTCGATCCCGACACCTATGCGGGGGTGCTGGCGCGTCTGCCGCTCGCTGCGACGCGCTTCGTCGCGGTGTCGAAATCCGGCGGCACCGGCGAGACGCTGATGCAGGTCGTCGCGGCGCTGGCGGCGGTCCGCGGCGCCGGCCTCGCCGACAAGATACCGCAGCTGTTCTTCGGCATCACCGAGCCGGCGGTCGCGGGCCGGCGCAACGGCCTGCGCGGCCTGCTCGGTGGTTACGGGGTTACGATGCTCGATCACGACCCCGACGTGGGCGGGCGATTCTCGGTGCTGACCAATGTGGGCCTGCTGCCGGCGGCGGTGGGCGGCCTCGACATCGCCGCGCTACGCCGCGGTGCCGCGGCGGCGCTGGCGCCGGTGCTGGCCGGCACCGCCCCCGGCGAGGTCCCGGCGGCGGTGGGCGCCGCCCTCGACGTCGCGCTCGCCGACCAAGGCCAAGCCGATTGCGGTGCTGATGGCTTATGCCGACCGGCTCGAGCGCTTCACCCGCTGGTACGTCCAGCTGTGGGCGGAAAGCCTGGGCAAGGAGGGCAAGGGCACGACGCCCATCGCGGCGCTCGGTCCGGTCGACCAGCACAGCCAGCTCCAGCTCTTCATCGCCGGCCCGCGCGACAAGCTGTTCACGGTGATCACCGTCGCCACGGCCGGACGCGGCCCGCGCCTCGACGCAACCCTCGCGGCCGCGGCCGGCGAGCCCGGCTTCGCCGGCAGGACCATCGGCGACCTCGTCGCCGCGCAGGGCCGCGCCACCGCGGAGACGCTCGCCAAGAACGGCTGCCCGGTCCGCACCATCAAGCTCGATCGCCTGGACGAAGCGAGCCTCGGGGAATTGCTGATGCATTTCATGCTGGAGACGATCATCGCCGCGCATCTTCTCGGCGTCGACCCGTTCGACCAGCCCGCGGTGGAAGAAGGCAAGGTGCTGGCCAAGCGATACCTCACCGGGACAGCGTGAACCAAATCATGGCGAAATCGTTGAATGTGAGCGCTGTGGCTGATTTGGCGTCGTTTGTTTCTCGCAATGCTATCGGTTCACGAAATGGTTCCCGGAGGCCTTAGACATGCTGACCACTGCTCACATCCAGCCGATCGTGGCGTTGCTCGCCGGCATCCTGATCCTCATCATGCCGCAGCTGCTTAACTACATCGTTGCGATCTATCTGATCGTGGTCGGGATCACCGGGCTCGGCCTGATCCACTGATCGCGTCCGCCGAAAGGCAGGCTTGCCGCTGGATTGCGAGCGTGCTTTGTGCCGCCTGAATAATAATCCGAGCCGATCATGGTGAAATCGATCAAATCTTCCGCGTTCCCGGCGTCCCGCCAAGGGTGCTTCCGCCAAGCCTGATCGAGCAAAGGCACCACCAAGCCGCGCCAAATCCCCCGCGCCGAAACGAAAGCCGGCTGCCGGGCCGGCCGTGAGCCGGAAGCCGGCGGCGCCGCCTGCCCGACCGGCCAAGCCCGCGCACGCGCCGGCCGCGAAATCGCCGGGCCGCGCCAAATCCGCGGCGCCCGCGCCGGGCAAGTGGGTGTACTCGTTCGGCGACGGCACCGCGGAGGGCAAGGCGCGATTGAAAGACCTGCTCGGCGGCAAGGGCGCCAACCTTGCCGAGATGGCCAATCTCGGCCTGCCGGTGCCGCCGGGATTCACCATCACGACCGAGGTCTGCACGTACTTCTACGGCCACGGCAAAACCTACCCGAAGGAGCTCAAGTCCCAGGTCGCAGCCGCGCTCGCGCAGGTCGGCAAAATCGCCGGCCGGCGGTTCGGCGACCGCGGCAATCCGCTGCTGGTGTCGGTGCGTTCGGGGGCGCGCGCGTCGATGCCCGGCATGATGGACACCGTGCTCAATCTCGGCCTCAACGACATCACCGTCGAGGCGGTGGCCGAAAGCTCCGGCGACCGCCGCTTCGCCTATGATTCCTACCGGCGCTTCATCACCATGTATTCGAACGTGGTGCTCGGCCTCGAACATCATGTGTTCGAGGAGATTCTCGACGAGCACAAGGACCGGCATGGCTACATGCTGGACACCGAGCTCGATGCGGACGACTGGGCGGCGCTCATCGTCCGCTACAAGGCCTGCATCGAGGAAGAGCACGGCGCGCCGTTCCCGCAGGATCCGCACGACCAGCTGTGGGGCGCCATCGGCGCCGTGTTCGGCTCCTGGATGAACCAGCGCGCCATCACCTACCGCCGCCTCCACGCCATCCCGGAAAGCTGGGGCACCGCCGTCAACGTCCAGGCCATGGTGTTCGGCAACATGGGCGAAACCTCGGCGACCGGCGTCGCCTTCACCCGCAATCCCTCCACCGGCGAGAGGCGGCTCTACGGCGAATTCCTCGTCAACGCCCAGGGCGAGGACGTCGTCGCCGGCATCCGCACGCCGCAGGAGATCACCGAGATCGCGCGCCAGGAGTCGGGCTCGGAAAAGCCTTCGCTCGAGCATGCGATGCCCGCGGCGTTCGCCGAGCTCACCCGCATCTACGGCCTGCTCGAAAAGCACTACCGCGACATGCAGGACCTCGAATTCACGGTCGAGCAGGGCAAGCTGTGGATGCTGCAGACCCGGTCCGGCAAGCGCACCGCCAAGGCGGCGCTGCGCATCGCGGTCGAACTCGCCGGCGAAGGACTGATCACGCAGCGCGAGGCGGTGACGCGGGTCGACCCCGGCGCGCTCGACCAGCTGCTGCATCCGACCATCGATCCCGGCGCCGAGCGCAAGGTGATCGCCACCGGCCTGCCGGCATCGCCCGGCGCCGCCTCGGGCGAGATCGTGTTCTCCTCCGACGAAGCCGAGCTGATGAAGTCGCAGGGGCGCAAGGTCATCCTGGTGCGTGTCGAGACCAGCCCGGAAGACATCCACGGCATGCACGCGGCCGAAGGCATCCTCACCACCCGCGGCGGCATGACCTCCCATGCGGCGGTGGTGGCGCGCGGCATGGGTAAGCCCTGCGTCTCCGGCGCCGGCGCGATCCGCGTCGACTACGCCGCCAACGCCTTCAGCGCCGGCGGCGTCACGCTGCGCAAGGGCGAGGTCATCACCATCGACGGCTCCACCGGGCAGGTGCTGGCCGGCAAGGTGGCGATGCAGGAGCCGGCGCTGTCGGGCGAATTCGCGACCCTGATGGGCTGGGCCGACCAAGTGCGCCGGCTCAAGGTGCGCGCCAATGCCGACACGCCCAACGACGCCCGCGTCGCCATGAGGTTCGGGGCGGAAGGCATCGGCCTGTGTCGCACCGAGCATATGTTCTTCGAGGAAGGCCGCATCCGCGCGGTGCGCGAGATGATCCTCGCCGACGACGAGCCGAGCCGCCGCGCCGCGCTGGCGAAGCTGCTGCCGATGCAGCGCGACGACTTCATCGAGCTGTTCGAGATCATGGGCGGCTTGCCGGTGACGATCCGCCTGCTCGATCCGCCGCTGCACGAATTCCTGCCGCACACCGACGAGGAGATCGCCGAGGTCGCCGCGGCGATGAAGGCCGATCCGCGCAAGCTCGCCGACCGCGCCCGCGAGCTCAAGGAGTTCAATCCGATGCTCGGCTTCCGCGGCTGCCGCCTCGCCATCGCCTATCCGGAGATCGCCGAGATGCAGGCGCGCGCCATCTTCGAGGCGGCGGTGGAAGCGGGCAAGCGCACCGGCAAGCCGGTGGTCCCGGAGGTCATGGTGCCGCTGATCGCCACGCGGATGGAGTTCGACCTCGTCAAGGCGCGGATCGACCACGCCGCCGCGGCCGTCGCCAAGGAACACGGCACCACGATCGACTACCAGGTCGGCACCATGATCGAGCTGCCGCGCGCCGCGCTGATGGCCGGCGAGATTGCGCAGACCGCGGAGTTCTTCTCCTACGGCACCAACGACCTCACCCAGACCACGTTCGGCATCAGCCGCGACGATGCCGCGAGCTTCCTCGGCATCTACACCGCCAAGGGCATTCTCGCGGTCGACCCGTTCGTGTCGATCGACCGCGACGGCGTCGGCGAGTTGGTACGGATCGCCACCGAGCGCGGCCGCAAGGTGCGCCCGGACCTCAAGCTCGGCATTTGCGGCGAGCACGGCGGCGACCCCGCCTCGGTGGCATTTTGCGACGAGATCGGTCTGGACTACGTGTCCTGCTCGCCGTTCCGGGTGCCGATCGCGCGACTCGCGGCCGCCCAGGCGGCGCTGGGCAAGGGCGCGGCGAGCACGGCGTAGGAGGGGAGGCGCTCGTCGTTTCGAGTTGAATCGCGTAGCGATCCGAAGTCTTCGATTTCAAGCAGGATCTTGGCGAAAAGTCTGCGACTTTTCGTGAGACGATCAGGGCGAGGCGAGAGCGATAGCGGTGGTGAGATAGCTGACGGCCGTCGGGCCGTTCGTGACGGCCAGGGTGGCGACTGCTGTCGCGCCGAGCAGAACCAGTCCGCTGTAGACGGCCACGGTGTGGCGCAGCCAAGCCTTATAGACATTGACGTCGTCGGCGCTGAGATATCCCATGATGTGCCCCTGTATTCGGTCCTGAAAAGGCGTTCCTATCGTTGGTATCGCCACGCCCGTTTAGGTTCACCTGCGACGGCCGGTCCGGCGTATCCACGCCACCGCCCGTGCCGCGCCACCCGGCGCTCCGGCTGCGTGGGATGGGGATGGCGCCGCTGGTGCCGGGCCCCGGCCATGCTAATCTGTCTTCAAGTCGCGGTTCAGCGGCAACGCGCGGGAGGACGATGGCGGAAGGCGCCGCTCCCCGCCGATCAAGGGAACAGGTGCGCCAGTGACCAATCCAACCGACCCGACCCCGGTCTCCCCGGTTCGACCCGATCCCTCCGCGTCGGTGCAGCTGCGCGCGCTGACCTGGTGGCTGGGCATGATGGCGCTGGGCGGCATGTGTTTCGGGATGTATGGCGCACAGCGCCCGTTCGCCGGCGGTCTCATCACCCATCCGCTGACCATATTCTGCGGGCTGGGATTGGCCGGACTGCTCATCCTGCGCTTTGCGGGCGACCGTCCCCTGGTCTCCGACCGCTCACTCGCCGCGGGCGCCGTGATCGGGATCGCCTGTTATTTTCTCGGCAGCTGGTTCGGCACGGAACTGCTGGCCCACTGATCGCCGCGTCATCGCAACAGAGGATTCGACCTTGGAAGGCTTGATCACGGTCCTCGTGCTGGCCGTGGTGCTCGTCCCCATTGCCAGCATCGTCGGCGCCGTGCTCGGCATCGGCTTGCACCGGCGGGTCCGCCTGATCGAAAGGCACCTCGGCGAACTTGAACGGGCCGACGGCTCCGCCATTGCAGAACGTATCGGCCGCCTCGAAACGCGGGTCTTCGCGCTGGAGGCACGCGAGGGTGCCGCGCCCATTGCCGGCGCGCCATCCGCCCCCGCGTCGGCGGCGCCTGCGTTTCCGCAGCCTCTGCCGATCCCTTCGCACTCGCCCGCAGCGCCTGTCGAACCGGTCGACGTCCCACCGCCGCCTCCGCCATCCCCGCCTCCGCCATCCCCTCCTCCACCGCCCACGGCAGCGCCGTCGATACCCCAGCCCCAGCGGCCGGGTCTCGAGGAGCGGTTCGGCACGCGGTGGGTGGTTTGGGTCGGCGGACTGGCATTGGCGCTCGGCGGCGTATTCATGGTGCGCTACTCCATCGAGCAAGGCTGGATCGGGCCCGGTGTGCGCGTCGCGCTCGGCGCGCTGCTGGCCGCCGCCTTGGTCGGCGCCGGCGAATGGTTGCGGCGGAGCGAACGCCGGCCGGATGTGGCCGGCATTTCCGCCGCCAATATTCCGAGCATCCTCAGCGCGGCGGGCACCATGGTCGCCTATGCGACTGTATGGGCCGCCTATGCGCTCTACGGCTTTCTCAGTCCGCCCGCCGCCTTCGCCTTGCTCGGAATCGTCGCGCTCGTCACCCTGGGCGCGGCGCTGCTGCACGGGCCGGCGTTGGCGGCGCTCGGCCTCGTCGGCGCCGAGGTCACGCCGATGCTCGTCGCCGGCGGCAGGCCGGATTATTGGGCGCTCTACATCTATCTCGCCGTCGTAACGGCGGCTGCCTTTGCCATGGCGAACCTGCGGCAGTGGCGCTGGCTTGCGATCACCGCGCTCGCATTCGGCCTGTTCTGGACCTTCCCCGGCGTCGAAGATGCCGGCACGTTGGCGCCGCATCTCTTCCACGTGGTGGCCGGATTCGTGCTGGCCGCGCTGCTGATCGTCGCCGGCCTCTATTTCGGACCCGCCGCCGCGCCCGGCCGGATCGACGCGGTGTCGTCAGGCGCAGTCGTCGTGTATCTCTTGGCGGCGGCCGTCGTCGTCGTTGCGCAAGACCACGAGGCCGCCGCGACGATCGCTTTCGCCGTGCTGACGGCGGGGGCGGTCGCGATGGCCTGGCGCAGCGAAGCCGCGGCCGGCGCGCTGCCCATCTCGGCCGGGCTGGCGGCGCTCGTCATCATCGCCTGGGCGGTCGATCCGGTGGTGTCCCATCTCGTCGCTTCCGGCCCCGGCAACGGCCTCGCGCCGGAACCCTCGCAGGCGAGCATCACTTGGCATTTCGTGCTCGGCGTGGCGTTTGCAGTCCTGTTCGCGGCGTCCGGGTTCCTCACCCAGGGCCGCCACGAACGCGCGGCCGTGCCGTTCATCTGGGCGGCGGCGGCCGCGCTGGCGCCGCTGGCGATCCTGATCGCGCTCTACTATCGCATCGCCGGTCTCGAACGCTCGATCCCTTTTGCCGGCCTCGCCTTGCTGCTCGCCGCATGGTTCGCGGTCGCCGCCGAGCAATTGACCGGGCGTCCGGCCCGCCCGGGCGTTGCGTCGGCGGCGGCGCTGCACGCCGCCGGATCGGCGGCGGCGCTGGCGCTCGCCCTCACCTTTGCGCTGGAAAAGGGCTGGCTGACGGTCGGCGTCGCCCTTATGGCGCCCGGCATCGCATGGGTCGCCGAAAGACGTCCGATACCGCTGCTGCGCTGGATCGCGGCTGCTGCCGCCGTGCTGGTGCTGGCGCGCATCGTCTGGGAGCCGCGGATCGTCGGGGCGGATGTCGGCACGGCGCCCCTATTCAACTGGCTGCTTTATGGCTACGGCGTCCCGGCGTTGTCGTTCTGGACCGCGGGCCATCTGTTGCGCCGGCGCCGCGACGATGCGCCCGCGCGCACGGTCGAGGCCGCCGCGATCCTGTTCACGGTGCTGTTGGTCTTCTTCGAAATTCGCCATGCCATGAATGGCGGCGACATCTACGCAACCCACAGCGGCCTTGCGGAAGTCGCGCTGCAGGTCTCGGCCGGTCTCGCCATCGCCATCGGGCTCGAATGGCTGCGCGTGCGCACCGGGAGCGTCGTCTACGATGTCGGGGCGCGGATCATCGCCGGGATGACGCTCGTCGCAATCGTCATCGGCTTGGGCTTTGCCGAGAACCCGCTCGTGACCGATGAGCCCGTCGGCGGGCCCTTCCTCAATCTGATCCTGCTCGGTTATGGGTTGCCGGCCGTGCTGGCGATCGTGCTCGCTTTGGTCGCGCGCCGGACCCGCTCGATATCCTACCGGGCGGTTTCAGCGGCGGCCTCGGTGGCGCTGGCGCTCGCTTATCTCACCCTGCAGGTGGTGCGGTTCTACCACGGACCGGTCCTGACCGCCGGGGACGTGACGAACCCCGAGCAATATACATTCTCCGCGGTATGGCTCGGCTTCGGCGTGCTGCTGCTGCTGGCGGGCCTGTTGCTCGACTCCAAGCCGGCGCGGCTGGCGTCGGGCGCCGTGATCATGCTCACCGTCGCCAAGGTGTTCCTGGTCGACATGTCCGACCTCACCGGAATCTGGCGCGCGCTGTCCTTCATCGGGCTGGGGCTGGTGCTGGTCGGTATCGGCTACCTCTACCAGCACCTGCTGTTTCCGCCGGCTGTGCAATCGGCGGTGGTGCGGGAGGGCGGCCCGTGACCGGGTTTTGATCAGGCGGCAGCGCAATCCGCCGGCGCGGGACGAAGGCCGGCCTACTGGCCGATCGAGCTGCGCATCTTGGCGGAGTCCAGCACCCGCGGCGGCGGCGGCTGCTGGGTCGACGTTTCAGCGATATCCACGCGTGGATTGCGGCGCACGAAATCGCAATAGGCGAAACTCAGCCCGGAGATCGAGCCGCGGAAGCTGCGCGAATCGATCTGGTTGACGGCAAAGCAGGGGCTGAAGGGCACGCCCTTTACCGAAGCGCAGATCGAATCCGGCTGGATCTTGACCGTCCCGGCCGGCAGCGACATCAGGTGGACCGGCCCGGTGCCGCGGATCTGGATGCTGCCGTGCACGGAGCCGTCGGCGTAGATGCGGCCGAGCCCCGAGGTGCCTTCGAAACAGCTATAGCTGAACAACTTGCCGGCGATGAAGCGTTTCGCCTCCTCGGGCCTGAGCTCACCGGCCTGAACCGGCAATGTGCCAATGACCCCAGCAAGCAGCACGAGACTACGCGCGAACATGACGACCCCCACCCCCAAAATGCGTCGATCTATGCCGCGAAGCCTACCACGGAGATCGAAGCGAATTATGCTCGGATTTCGTCGATAAATCCTGAACAAATTTACCCGATTTTGACCACGAGTTCGACCACGTACGCCACCCTCAACGATTTTTTTTCCAGCTTCGATTACGTCGCCCAGCCCAATCTCCTCTGTCATCAGGGCTAATTTTTGTATGTCGATGTCGTTTTCCAGCCGGCCCCAAGCCTCTTTTCGGGCCGGAAGAGGCGCATGAACGGATTCAATTCCTAATAAGGAGACGCCGCGCAAGATGAAAGGCGCCACCGTGGCCGGCAGGTCGATGCCGCCGGCGAGCCCGCAGGCGGCGACCGCCCCGCCATAGCGAATCACCGAGAGCAGGTTGGCGAGCGTCGTCGAGCCGACGGTGTCGATGCCGGCCGCCCAGCGCTCCTTGGCGAGGGGACGCCCCGGCCCGGTCAGCTCGGAGCGGGCAATGATTTCCGATGCGCCGAGCCCGGTGAGGTAGCCCGCTTCCTCGGGCCGCCCGGTCGAGGCGGTAACTTGGTAGCCGAGCTTCGCCAGCAGCGCCACCGCGGTCGAACCGACGCCGCCGGCCGCGCCAGTGACGATCACGGGACCGCGGCCCGGCGTGATGCCGGCGCGCTCGAGCGCCATGACGGCCAGCATCGCGGTATAGCCGGCGGTGCCGATCGCCATCGCCTCCCGGGCGGAGAAGCGCGGCGGCAGGGCGATCAGCCAGTCGCCCTTGACCCGCGCCTTCTGCGCATAGAGGCCGAGGTGGGTCTCGCCGCAGCCCCAACCGTTGAGGATAACCTTGTCGCCGGGCTTCCAGGCCGGATGCGAGGAGGATTCCACGGTGCCGGCCGCGTCGACGCCGGCGATCATCGGGAACCGCCGCACCACCGGCGACTTGCTGGTCACCGCGAGGCCGTCCTTGTAATTCACCGTCGACCATTCCGGCCGCAGCACGACGTTGCCTTCCATCAGATCGGCATCGTCGAAATCGGTCAGCGCGACGGACTGGCCGCTGTCCGTCTTGTTGATCACGATGGCCTTGAATGTCGCCACGAAGGCTCTCCTTTCGAGCCGGCGGGCCTGCCGCCTGCCTGTTTAAGCCCGGGCGTGCGCCGCGGACAAGCGCCGCCCATCGTCGCCGCATCACCGCCACGATTCCGGCGGACCCGTCAGGCGTGCGAGCGCGGCGGCATTGGACATGGTGCGGCGATAGCGCCGCACTTCGCGATGGTCGCGGATGAGGCGCAGGGGATCGGCGCCGATCAGACCGGCGGCGCGCAGCGCGACGAGGTCGCGCCGGAACGCGCCCCACAGGCCGAGCCGGAGATCGGCGACCAGCACCTTGGTGGCGAGATAGCTGCCGACCTTGCGGAAGCGGCCGGCATATTCGGGACGCTCGCGCACATAGGCGGCAAGGCCAAGTCCTGACCGTGCCCAGTCGTTGGAGAGGTTGTCGCCGCAGGAGAATTTCTCCCACAGCAGTTCCGGCAGCAGTTCGCCGCCGCCGAGCCGGGCGAGCCGGATCAGGAATTCGCGGTCTTCGGTGAGCCGCAGGGCTTCGCAAAAGCCGCCCGCCGTGAGCGCCGCCTGCCGCCGCACCGTGATGCTGGTCGCTTCGACCGGCACGAGATCGCAGATCAGCGCCCATTCGAATGCCGGCGCTGCGAGCTTCACCGCCGGGACGCGGGCGTCGCGGGCGCCGGAGCGATCATGCTTGACCGCCGAGCTCAAGGTGGCGACGAGGTCGCGATCCGCCGCGAACGCCGCGAGCGGGGCGGCGAGCCGGCCCGGCCGGTAGGCGTCGTCGGAATCGAGAAACGCGACGGCGTCCGCGCGCGCCGCGGCGAGGCCGCGGTTGCGCGCCGCGCTGGGGCCGCAGTTACGCTCGCAGGAGATGGTCCGGATGCGCGGATCGGCGAGCGTCGCCAGGTAGGCGAGCGGTGCCGTCGCGCGAGGCATCGTCGACGATGATGAGCTCGAAGCGCACGCCCTCCTGCGCCAGCACGCTCGCCACCGCCCGCGGCAGGCTATGGCGGCGATCATAGGTGGCGAGCACGACGGAGATATCCGGTGCGCCGTCTGCGGCGGGGGCAGGCATGGTGCGGCTCTATCAGCAAGGCCGCGGTATTTCCACTCCGTCATTTCGGGTTCGCGCTCGCGCGCGCCGCAATGACGCTGTTGAGGTTTCGCCCCGCCGCCCGATCGGATAAGCAGTCGCCATGACCCGAACCCTCTACCCCGACGCATTCCTGTCGCCGCTGGTCATCGACGAGGCGGTCACCCGCGCGCTGGCGGAAGATCTCGGCCGCGCCGGCGATGTCACCTCGACCGCAACCGTGCCGGCCGGTACCGCCGCGCGCGCGGTCGTTGCGGCCCGCCAGGCCGGGACGATCTGCGGCCTGCCGCTGGTCGAGGCCGCCCTGCGCAAGCTCGATCCCGCCGTCGCCATCACGGCCCATGCACGCGATGGCGACACGGTTGCCGCCGGAAAGGTGCTCCTCACCATTTCAGGCGATGCGCGCGCGCTGCTCGGCGCCGAACGCGTCGCGCTCAACTATCCTCGGCCATCTCTGCGGCATTGCCACCGCGACGGCGGCTTTCGTGCGGCTGCTCGCCGGCACCCAGGCGCGGGTGTGCTGCACCCGCAAGACGACGCCCGGCCTGCGCGCCCTGGAGAAATATGCCGTGCGCTGCGGCGGCGGCTTCAATCACCGGTTCGGGCTCGATGACGCGATCCTCATCAAGGACAATCACATCGCGGTCGCCGGCGGCATCGCGGCGGTGCTCGCCCGGGCGCGGGCGGTCGCCGGGCATCTCGTCAAGATCGAGATCGAGGTCGATACGCTCGACCAACTGCGCGAGGTGCTCGACACCGGCATGGCCGATGTGGTGCTGCTCGACAACATGGATGTCGCGACGCTGAAATCGGCGGTCGCCATGGTGGCTGGGCGCCTCGTCACCGAGGCCTCCGGCGGCATCACCCATGCGAGCGCCGCGGCGATCGCGGCGACCGGGGTCGATTATCTCTCCTCGGGAGCGATCACCCACTCCGCGCCCAGTCTCGATGTCGGGCTCGATATCGAGATGTAGGTTGCCGTCATCGCCCGGCTCGTCCGGGCGATCCAGCAAACGCCGACCGTGAATACTGGATTGCCCGGTCAAGCCGGGCAACGACACGGCTCAGCCTGATCGGAGAATATTTCTAAAGCTTCCCCGCCGCCTCGTCGGTGGCGGCGGCATCGCCCCAGATCGGCGAGTCGGCGCCGTCGCCCCAGTTGCGCGGGCGATAGAACGTGTGCACGCCGATCCGGTCGAGCTTTTGCATCTCGCGCACCCAGTGCGGGTGCACCCAACGGGCGTGGTAGTGGGTCGCCTTGCCGACATCGTTGAGCCAGAATTTGCCGTCCAGCGTATCGCGTGCGATCTGCTCGGCGCGCTCCCATGCCGCCGGCTCGTTGACGCGGTCGGGGACGTTGTCGCAGGCGAAGCTGAACTGGCAGGCCAGATGACGGTTGGCGTTCTGATAGACGACGCCGCACACGTTGTTGGGGTAATAGCCCGAGAACACCCGGTTCATGACCACCTGGGCGACTGCGATCTGACCGCGCACAGGCTCGCCCCGGGCCTCGAAATAGATCGCGTCGGCGAGGCATTTCTCGTGCTTGGCGCGCTCCTCGACGTCGAGGTTGAGGCCGAGCCGCTCGGCGGGGCTCACCAGCGCGTGGGCGTCGACGTTGACCTGGCCTTTTCGCGCGATCGTTTCGTTGGGCGGGATTCGCCCGGCGCAGCCATGGCGACGCGCTCATCGTCGGTCTCGAATACCGGCTTCTCGCCGGGCCCCCACGGCTCGATGGCGGTAAGCGTTCCGCCCATGGGGTCGGTGCCGAAATAGATGCGCGCGGCGCGAATCGCCGGGTCTGCGTCCGCCAGCGGCTCGGAGCGGGGCTCGGACGGATCGGCGTCGGCGATGTCCATGTCTTCGCGCGGGCCGGTCGGTTCGGCGCGGCGGCCTGCTCCGGCGCGCTCTGTGCTGGCGCGGGTTTGCAAGTCGGTGCGGTTTGTGCCACTTGGCGGCTTTCCGGAGCGTCGGCGGCGTGTGTGGTACCTCGGCGACCGGCACGGCGAGATGCGGGTCCCTCGGTGGTCGGCTCGGGCGAATCGAAGTCCGGCCGGATCGGCGGAACGAGGCGGGCCCCTTTCAAGGTGCGATTGACCTCGGGATAGACCTGCCTGGGCAAAAGCCTGATGTCGGGGCTCGACCGGTCGGTCAGGGCGAGCGGCGAGATCGCTCCGGTGATGTCGGCACTGGGATCGAAATTCACCAATCGCACGGCGCCGCCCGTCGGCATGCCGGTGCCGATCGGCTGGGGCATGCTGAAGGTCGCGGCATGGATGGTGCCGAATGGCGAGGCGATCAGATGCCTGCGCAGTTGCTCTCCGACCCCGGGCTGGCGGGCGATGAACGCGGCGAAATCCTGATATCCGATCGGCGCCGGCAGCGACGCCATCACGAAGCAGGCAGTGCCGATGGCGGCTGTAGCCAGCCTCGGCGCGCGCGCGCAAATCTCGCTCACTGCGTCCATGAAAACGCCACAAACCCCCCCGCCCCAAGCGGTATCCCCAGGGTCATATTCAATGAGAGCACGGCAGGAATGAGGCCGTGCCCGAGTCCAGCCGAAAATTTGTGACTGATTAAGCTTGCTGCCGGGTTAATGGCCGCGGAGGTCGAGCCGGAACGGGGCCGCTTCCGCGAGCACGCCCTGGCCGATCGCCGCAATCGCATCGACCATCCGGCCGTTGCGGCCGAGCATATCGTCGGCCAGCGCCACGATGCGGAGGTTGGGCGTCGCGGTCGGCGAGGCCCGGCGCAGCGCCTCGTGCGATCGATGCCTCGCTGCCGTCCGGGTTCAGCGTGCAGACCGCCACGAAAGCCGCCGCGGTCGAGCGGCTCACCCCGGCATAGCAGTGGATCACCAGCGGGCTCGCGCGCTCCCAGCGCTTTACGAATCCGATGAGCTGGTCCACATGCGCGCCCGCGGGATGGACGTGGCCGTCGCGCGGCTCGTTGATGTCATGGAGCTGCAGCCACAGATGATTGCGCGGCGTTATGCCGGGCGGGCGCATCAGATTGTCCTCGTTCCCGAGCAGCGAGACGACGTGGCGCGCGCCGGTCGCGGCGACGGTGTCGTTCAATCGCGCCAGCGAACACACATGGATCATCGAATCATCCAACCTTGAATCATGGACCCGATCGCAGAATTGAATTGCAAATTTGAGACCCGCGGCGCCTCGCTTGCCGCGCGTAGCGTCCCGTCCCCCGCTTGCGGGGGAGGGTTAGGGAGGGGGAATTCCACGGTACCTGACTCGAATTGAGGGCCCCCTCCCCAGCCCTCCCCCGCAAGCGGGAGAGGGAGCAAGAACGGCCATTGAAACGATAGCTCGCGGACGAGTACTCAAACCTCGGCGAGGGCGGCGAAGCGCTCGAGGAAGCGGCGCTTGGCGGTCTCGGCCGGCCACGGGGTGAGATAATCCTTCTCGACCGTGGCAGGCAAGGCCGGCCGCAGACCCGAAGAAGCGCCGCGCTTCGGCCACGCTGAAGCCGGCGAGAACGGTCGCTTCCAGGAACGCGGAGCCGTGATCGGCCGCCTTGATGATGGCGAGGATTTCGGCTGGCAGCGCGGGGGGCAATCCAAACCGAACATGGATGGCGGTCAGCAGGCGCTGCTCCACGGCCTTGTAGGAGCCGCCGATGACGACCTTGAACGGGGAGATCATGTCGCCGATCACGTATTCCGGCGCATCATGCAGCAGCAGCGCGAGGCCGAGCCGGCGGTCGATGTCGCCGCTTTGACGGCGCGCGATTTCGCCCACCAGGAGCGTGTGCTGCGCCACCGAAAAAATGTGATCGCCCATGGTCTGGCCGTTCCAGCGCGCGACCCGCGCGAGGCCGTGGGCGATGTCCTCGATCTCGATGTCGAGCGGGGAGGGGTCGAGGAGGTCGAGCCGGCGTCCCGACAGCATCCGCTGCCACGCCCGCGGCATCGCTGCCGCCCGGCCGCCGCTGCGGCCCGGTGATCGGGCAGCCGTCACGTCCCGGTGCCTGGTACCGCGCGACGAGGCTGCCGGCCAGCGGCCGCGTCACGTCCTTCCAGGCGCACGGCCGAGCAGGCTCGCCATCTCCTCCTCGATGCTCGTAAACACCGGCGCCGGCCGCGCGACCGTGTCCGCCGGAACGGCCGCCGGCTCCGGGATCGGTTCGTTCGGCAACGATGGTGGCGCAGGTTCCCGGGCGGTGGCCGGCGGCGCCGGGGGAGGGGCGAATTCGGGCGGTGGCGGAGGCGGTGTCCGCGGAGGCATCGCAAGCGGGGGCGGTTCGGAGCTGAAGCGGGGCGCAGGAGGTGCCGACGGCACCGGCTCCACGGGTTTGATGGGGCGCCGCAACGCGGCTTCCAGCCGCTGTGCCATCTCGGCGAGATTGGATTCCTCGCTTTGGGCCGGCCGGGGCGGCAGTGGCGGCGCCGCCGGCATGCGTTTCGGTTCCGGCACCGGCGAGAATCTGGAATACCGGTTCGAAGGGCGGCGGCGCCGGAGGGGGTGGAGGCGGGGGGTGGAACGCCGGTTCGGGTTCGGGCGGGGACATCGGCAATAGCGGCGGAGCGCCGGCATCCTGGACGAGGCTTCCCATCCGCTGGCGCTCGCCCGGGACCGGAGGCGGGCGGAACATCGCTTCGCGGGCCGCCCGCGGCGGCTCGACATAGGCCTCGCCCGGTGGCCAGGCCGGAGGCAGCGGCTCCAGCGCCGGGCTCGCCTTGGTGTCGCGCGCAGGTGCGGCAGCCGTGGCCGCATTGTCCCGTATCGGTGCGGGAGCCTGGCAGCAGGTGCCGGCTTGCCGATGTTCGGCTCGACCACGATATCGGTCGGACCGCCGATCAGCAGCAGATGCTCCATGTTGTCACGTCGGACCAGCACCAGTCGCCGCGGCCGTCGACGCTTGTCGCCTCGATCACCCCGAGACGCGGCTGTCGGCCGCGCGGGCCCGAGGTCACCACGTTTCCGCCGCCCGGCCGTCGCATAAAGTAACTGACCAAAAGGAACACCGCGAGCACGACGATGAAGGCGAGCAGGAACTTCGCCAGAACCGACATGTCGTTGAAGAAGGCTACCATCCAAGCTCCCTTTCCCCTGGTGGTGCGATTGCCCCGACATTTGAGAATCGAAATGTTGGGGTCAGACCACTCGCCCGTCGACTGTGCCGGCCCAATTGTGCCATTTTCGATTGGCGAAGCGTTACCCCGGATCGCCGATTCGTGCCACGAAATACCTGGAAAACCGGTGGTTTCTCCCGAAGCTGGGTTTGATGGCGAAATGATGGCACGAGGCGTCGCGGGCATCCTATCCGGAATTCGCGCGGGTTCGGAGGTTGTCTTGCAGGTCCGGCGCCTTTCCTCGGGAAAACGGCGGTACCGCCGGCCTTCGGCGCAGCATCCCCTTGCGAAGCGCGGCCTGCTGGGGCAGTGAGGAGTTCGGTAGGGTGACGAGAAGGGGGCGATACGGTTCGTCATGGCAACGCCGGGCCTGAGCACGACGATGATCCCGCGGAGCGAACGCCGCGGCAGCATCGCGCTGGTCCTGCTGGTTGCCGTTCTCCTGGTTCTCGCCGCGGCGGGTCTCATGATGGTAGGCCGCAACGCGGCCGGGCCCTATGTGACGATTTTCCTCGCTTCGCTGGCCGTGATCGGGGTGTTCGCGGTGTTTGCGCTGGCCGCCGGCGTGCTGCGGGTCTCGGCCCGGGATTCCGGCAGCCCGCTGCTCAAAAGCGTCATCGACAACGCCCATGACGGCGTCGTCGTCACCGACGGCACCGGGCGGGTGCTGTTCGCCAACGCCGCCTACCGGGTGTTCGCCGATGCCGTCGGGCTCGACGAGGTACGCCCCGTGGAGCGCGTGTTCGTCGGCGACCCCGATGTGTCGGAGGCGGTCTATCGCCTGCGCAAGGCGGCGCAGGAGGGGCGGAGGCTGCAGGAGGAAGTGCGGATGGCCGGGCCGCGCGGGGAGCCGGCACGGTGGCTGCGGCTGCGGGTGCGCCCGCTCGGCGAACCGCACGGCGCCGGGGCGGCGGTGTGGACCGTCGCCGACGTGACCCGGGACCGCGAGCGCCAGGAGAACGTGTTCCAGGAGCTTCAGCACGCCATCGACTACCTCGACCACGCGCCTGCCGGCTTCTTCTCGGTCGACGCGCACGGCGACATCGTCTATCTCAACGCAACGCTGGCCGGCTGGCTCGATTACGATCTCGCCCAGGTCGGATCGGGGGGACTGCGGCTCTCCGACATCCTGCCTGGAGACAGCGCGGCGCTGCTGACCACGCTGTCCGCCCATCCCGGCGAGGTCAAGACCGAGGTTCTCGATCTCGATCTGCGCCGCCGCGACGGCCGCACCCTGCCGGTGCGCCTCCATCACAAGGTCGCGTTCGCGGCCGACGCCACGCCCGGCGCGTCGCGCACGCTCGTCCTCAACCGCGCCAGCGACGACGGCAGCGATCCGCAACGCACCGCGGAAGTGCGTTTCATGCGCTTCTTCCACAACACCCCGATGGCGATCGCCACGGTGGACCGGAGCGGGCTCATCGCCCGCAGCAATGCGCCGTTCGCCCACTTGGTGCAGAGCATCCTCAAGGGCGAGGCCGGCGCGCCCAAGGGCGGTTCCATCCTCGGCGTCGTCGCCGCACGCGACCGCGCCATGATCGAAGAGGCCCTCGCCAAAGCGGCCGGCGGCCGCGGCGTCGAGCCGGTCGATGCCGCGCTGGCCGGCGAAGGAGAGCGGTGGGCGCGGTTCTACGTCACCCCCGTCGAGGATGGGGAGCATGATTCCGAGGCAGCCATCATCTACGCCATCGAGACCACCGGCCAGCGGGTGCTGCAGCGCCAGTTCGACCAGTCCCAGAAGATGGAATCGGTCGGCAAGCTCGCGGGCGGGATCGCCCATGACTTCAACAACGTGCTGTCGGCCATCATGATGGCCACCGACTTCCTGCTGAACGCCCACAAGCCGAGCGACCCGTCGTTCCAGGACATCATGCAGATCAAGCAGAATGCCAACCGGGCGGCGAGCCTGGTGCGGCAACTGCTCGCATTCTCGCGCCGCCAGACCTTGCGTCCGCAGGTGCTCGATCTCGGCGAGGCCCTGTCCGACCTGTCGATGCTGCTGCGCCGGCTGATCGGCGAGCGGGTGACGCTCGACGTGGTTCACGGCCGCGACCTGTGGCCGGTCAAAGCGGACCTGTCGCAGTTCGAGCAGGTCATCGTCAATCTCGCCGTCAACGCCCGCGACGCGATGCCGGACGGCGGCAGGCTCTCGCTGCGAACCGGCAATGTCTCCGCCGCCAACTCCGAGCGTCTCGCCCTCAAGGGCATGCCGCGAGGCGAGTATGTCCGCGTCGACGTCGGCGACACCGGGACCGGCATCGCCCCCGACATCATCGACCGCATCTTCGAGCCGTTCTTCTCCACCAAGGAGGTCAACAAGGGCACCGGCCTCGGCCTCTCTACCGTCTACGGCATCATCAAGCAGACCGGGGGCTTCATCTATCCGGAGTCCGAGGTCGGCCGCGGCACGACGTTTCGTATTTTCCTGCCGCGCCACGTTCCCACCGTGGAAGAGGCGGCTTCGGCCGCGGCGAAGGTACCGAAAGAGACCGCAAAGCCGGCCCCCGCCGATGACACCGGCCAGGGCACGATCCTGCTGGTGGAGGACGAGGAGGGCCTGCGCGGCCTCAATGCGCGCGGGCTCACCTCACGGGGCTACACGGTGCTGCAGGCGGCCAATGGCGTCGAGGCCATCGAGGCGATCGACCGCCATACCGGCAAGATCGATCTCGTCGTGTCCGACGTGGTCATGCCGGAGATGGACGGACCGACGCTGCTCAAGGAACTGCGCGGCCGCGATTCCGACGTGAAGATCATCTTCGTGTCGGGCTATGCCGAGGAGGCCTTCGAAAAGAACCTGCCGGACGAGAAGTTCCTGTTTCTCGCCAAGCCCTTCACGCTCAAGCAATTGGTGGAGAAGGTGAAGGAGACGATCGGAAAATAAGGCAGAGACCGCACGGGTTCATCGCAATGAACGACCAACGCCCCCGCGACGACGCGCCGGAAACCGACGCCGAGCGTCGCAACACCAACCTCATTTTGTTGGCGATCGTCATCGTCATCATCGGCGGCGGGTTGTGGCTCGGCGGCGCGTTGCTCGATGCCCGCCGGGCCGACGAATGCATGTCGTCGGGCCGGCGCAACTGCGAGCCGATTTCAGCGCCGGTGCAACCGCGGCGTCAATAGCGGCCGTACAAGAACGCCTTGCGCGGGTCATATTCGCGCGGGAAGTAGCAGCGGAATCCCGACATAGTCGCCATAGCGGCGGTGGATGCTGGTGATGACGGCTATCTTGTTGAAGCGGGCGCAGTGGAAGAAGGCGAGATCGCGATAGACGTATTCGGCTTCCGGGCTCCACTGGATGATGCCGCCGACGTCGTTGCCGGACAGGCCGGGAGGCACGGTGTCCGCCTGCGCCGCGAGCGCGATTGGGAACAATGGCGGCTGCGAGCACCCAGCGCATTGGAACAAACTCCTTGGTCACGCGAAAAGCAGGCGAGCGACACACTCCGATATCGGAACGCCCAATTCAAGCCCGCAGGCGCGGCTTTCGACTTCCGCGCGTGGCCCAGCCTCGACCTCCGCCACGTTCGCGAGATCATGCGCCTCGGGGCAAAACGGCGGTCAGTCACAAAAACAGCCGCGGCCCGCGTGAACCTGCGGGCACCTTCGGTCAACAAACATTCATCGGCCTCGCGGAGGGTTCACGATTGCGCGCATGGCGCGTTCATCGTAATCCGAGGCGGCATGTCGGGCGTGCGCAATCCGTGCGGTCCCGGCTCGGAAATCTATGGGGGCTTTCAGTGACGGACCTAGATCCCTGCGACGCCATGCGGACTTGGCCCGGCCTGCGGCGACCGCTAAATCGTCGCGCTTGCAGCGAATGCTCGCCCTGATCCGGTCCAGCAGGGAAATTTTCATCCTTTGCGACCATGCTGTTTCGGACCGACCAGCGGGAACAATCATGACATCAGGCACTCCTTCACGCGTTGCGTGGTCGCGGCGTTCCATCCTCACGGCATTGGCCGCGACTGCGGCCACTCCCATCCTGCCGGCCTATGCGGCGCCCGACTTGTCCGCCAAGACGTTCCTGCAGCAGATCTACCAGAACTACGTCGGCAGTTCGGCCGGCGCGGCCAAAGGCGTGCCGCTTCCCGCCGCGAAAGACGTGCGCGGCTATTTCACCGTCGGGCTCGCCACGCTCATTCTCGAAGACCGGGCGAGCGCGGCTAAGCGCGGCGAGCCGCCGGCCCTCGATGGCGATCCGTTCGTGGGGCACCAGGAGTGGGATATTTCCAACCTCGCCGTCGAGGCGAAGGACACCGGCGGGGCCAAGGCGATCGGCACCGTCACCTTCACCAATGCCGGCAAGCAGGAGAAGGTCGTGGTCGAGTTGCTCCGCTCCGGCAAGGACTGGCGCATCGCCGATATCCAATGGGACGAATCGAGCCTGCGCGCCCTCTACCGCAAGAAGGCGACCGTCGGCGACGCTTATCCCGCCCGCTGACCCGTCTGCCGCGCATTTCCCGATTTACGCTGACCCTATTTCTGTCTTTGCCCGGCTTGACCTGGCAATCCGGTACTCACGGCGGGCGTTTACTGGATCGCCTGGTCAAGCCGGGCGATGACAGCGTGGTGTGGGTCAACACAAACGAAAAGCGCTCTAAGGCTTCGCCGCGTCCCCCGGCACCTCGCTGATCGTTCGCACCACGCTCGAGGTCGGGCGCGTGCTCACGGTGGGGAGCTTCTGGTCCTTGAGCACTTCCTCGTCGTATTGCGGCAGCGTCGTCACCTGGTCCTTCGGGACCATGTGAACGATCTTGAAGCCATTGGCCTTGAGCTGGCCGAGCAGTTCAGGCAGGGCGGCCGCCGTGACCTTCTGGAAATCGTGCATCAGGATGATGCCCTTGCCCAGTTTATTCAGTTTCCCCATCACGCTTTTGATCAGCACATCGGGCTTCTTGATCTTGAAGTCGAAGGAGTTGATATCGGTGGAGAAGGTCGCGATGTTGCGCTGGCCGAGATAGGTGAGCATCTCGGGCGGGTGACGCAGGTCCGGGAAGCGGAAGAACGGCGCCGTCGCCGCGCCGGCGTAAAAGTGCACGGCGCTCAGCCCCTTCTCGATCTCCTCCTTGGCCTCGTCCGGCGTCTTCTTCGTCAGGTCGGCATGGGACCAGGTGTGGCTGCCGATCGTATGGCCGGCGGCGACGTCCTGCTTGAGGATTTCAGGATAGTAGGTGGCGTGCTTGCCGATCGGGAAGAACGTCGCCCGCAGGCATTGGTCGGCCAGCGCCTTGAGGACCGCCGGAGTGTTGTTGAGCCACGGGCCGTCGTCGAAGGTCAGCACCACCTCGTGGTCGCGCAGGAAGTCCATGGTCTTGAAATGCTGCGACCCGAAGCCGGGACCGCCGGTGGTGTCGATTTCGACGACCCGGGAGACGCCCATCGCATTGGGATTGGCGCAGGGGATGTCTGGCCTTTTGATCGCCGGCAGCGGTGCAGCCGCGGGCGGCGCAGGCGCGGCGATGGCTGCTGGAGTGGCGGCGGCCGGCGTGGCTGCCACCGGGGCGGGCGTGCCGGCCGGCCGGATCGTCGGCGCGATCGGCGCCGGCGCGAGCTGAGCCATGACGACGGGGGCAGGGGCAGGTGGTGCCGTGACCGCTGCGATGGCCGGACGCATGGCCGGTGCGGGAGCGGCCGGCGCGGAAACCGGTGCGGCCACCGGAACTTCAACCGGCGCCACGGCCGGCGCGGGTGCTGCGACCGGAGCGGCGCTCGCCGCCGCAGGGGCCATAGTGGGGGCAATTGCCGGATTTGCGACCTCATCGGCCGGAGCAGCGGCCGGATTGGCCGCGACCTCGACGGGGGCGTCTGTCGCCTCGCCGGGAGATTCAGCCGGAGCGATGGTCGAATTCGAAGCCGCCTCGGCCGGAGGCATCGATACGGGCGCCGCTTCCGCGGCTCCGGGTGGCACGGACAACTCGAGCCTGCGGTGCCGGAACCCGGGGCCACCACCCCGCCTGCACGATGCCGTATGCCGCCAATGTTACGATTGCGATTATGCCACCCACAATAGCCGCGCGCATCAGATCAACTCCTTCTAGTGCCGCCGATGCCATCATGGTCCGGCCGGCAGCAGTGAGGTTGCTTGTCGCTCCGGCCGTTTCAGCCTGTCGTCGCGACCCCCCGCCGTAAGATTATCAAAAATTGCCAGGCGAATCCAACCTTGTTGGCCCCTCCAGTCACAAAACAATGACACCTCAGCGCGCTTAGCGGACCGCCGGGAACTTTTCCCGGTACGATGGCACCGTTACCGCTGGCAGCGCCTCGGCTTCGAACACCCCACGCGCAATCGCCCGCGCCACCACCTGGGCGGATGCGCTGCCGATCGCCGTCATATCGAACGGCGGGTTGGCGAGCGGGCGCAGGCCGGTCGAAGCCGCGAATACGATGTCGCCGTCCAGCGGCGTATGGACCGGATGTATGGCGCGGGCAAGGCCATCCTGTGCCATCACCGCGAGGTGCCTCGCCTGGGCCTTGGTCAGAGCGGCATCGGTCGCCACCACGACCAGCGTGGTGTTCATCCGCGGCGCGCCCTTGGTGCGCGGCAGCAGGGCGGCGGGCGGCACCGCCGCCGGGAAACCGCGGCCGCCGAATTCGCCGTCCTGTTCGTATGGGGCCGCCCAGAACCATGGGCCGTCCCCGACCACGACGCCGCCGGCCGCGTTGACCGCGGCCAGCGCCGCAATGCAAAAGCCGCCCTCGATCACCGCCGAGGCCGAGCCGATGCCGCCCTTCAGGTTGACCGTGGTGGCGCCGAGCCCGGCGCCGACGCTGCCGAGCGCGAAATCCGCGCTCGCCGCCTGCGCCGCCGCAAAGCCGAGTTCGCGGTAGGGCGGGTAGCGGCCCCACTCCTTGTCGCCGCCGTTGAGGAGATCGAACAGGATCGCCGCCGGCACCAGCGGCACCAGCGCGGCTCCGACCGCATAACCGCGCCCGATGCTGCGCAGCCAGGCCTGCACCCCGCCGGCGGCGTCAAGCCCGAACGCCGAGCCGCCGGACAGCGTAATGGCGTCGATGCGGTCCACCGTGCGGGAGGGATCGAGCAGGTCGGTCTCGCGGGTGCCGGGCCCACCGCCGCCGATATCCACCGAGACGACGGCGGGCGGGTCGAACACGATGGCGGTCACGCCGGAGACGATCCGCGCATCGCCGGCATGGCCGACCCGGATGCCGGCGATGTCGGTCAGGAGATTGAGCGGGCCTGGGGTCACGGCGGTTCGGTGCTCCGAGCGGTGATGCGGCGGGGCGCGACGGATGTGACACCGGAGACGATTCCCGTGCCGGGGTCAATCGGGCGCGGCTTCGTGCACAGTTCCCCGTTTATCACCTCCGTTCACGTTGCCGCGCGGGCCCCGCGCTCCGGGTTGCGCCGCGCGCTTCGATGGCGCATCAAGGCGCCCATGAGTGCCGATATCTCCTTCGCCGCTGCCCTGTTCGCGGGCCTGTTGAGCTTCTTGTCGCCCTGCGTGCTGCCGCTGGTGCCGCCTTATCTCGTCTATCTCGCAGGCGCCTCGCTTGAGCGGCTCGCCGATGCCGAGCCGGAGCCGCGGGTGCGGCGCGAGACCGTGTTCGCGGCGCTGCTGTTCGTCGCCGGTTTTTCCACCGTGTTCGTGGCGTTCGGCGCCAGCGCGAGCGCGATCGGCGCCGTGGTCCAGATGTGGTCGCGCGAGCTCAGCATCATCGCCGGGATCGCCATCATCGTCATGGGCCTGCACTTCCTCGGCATCACCCGCTTTGCGTTCCTGATGTTCGAGAAGCGCGCCCCGATGACGCGGCCGGTCGGACTGTGGGGCGCCTATGCCATGGGGCTCGCCTTCGCGTTCGGGTGGACGCCCTGCATCGGGCCGATCCTCGCCGCGATCCTCGCCGTCGCGGCGTCGAAGGAAACCGTCGCCAAAGGCGCGGCGCTGCTCGCGGTCTATTCCGCCGGGCTCGGCATCCCGTTCCTGCTCGCCGCCTTCGCGGTCGAGCCTTGCGCAGCCTTCATCGCCCATTTCAAGCGCCATCTCGACGTGGTCGAGAAGACGATGGGCGGCCTGCTCGTGCTCACCGGCATCGCGTTCCTGACCGGCCTCGTCAGCGAGGCGAGCTTTTACCTGCTGGAATGGTTCCCGGCGCTCGGCCGCATCGGGTGACTTCAGCTTGAGGCGAGCTGCAGCGAGCCGCCCTGGCCGGTCGTGAGCGCGATCAGCTTTCTCCATGCGCGCAGGGCAAATCCCAGCGGCCGCGGCATGGCATGCCGGCACACCGCGAGCTTGCGCACGGCGCAGGGGACGCGCCACAGGCTGCGGCTGCCGGCGGGAAAGAACGCCATGTCGCCGGGACCGAGCCGACGCTCGAGATCGTCATGATTGGTGATGAAGACCTCGCCGGAGATCACGTGCAAGGTCTCGTCGACGCCATAGTGCCAGTGGAAGCGGCCCGCGGTGCACGACCAGGCCACGACGACCGCGGTGCCGTCGGCGCTACGCGGCCAGCTCCCTGGCGTGGACCTGCGGCTCGCCTTCGACGATCCAGCCCGGCTTGATCGGGGCCGGATCGAGGGCGACGGTGGCGGGATCGGCGATCACGATCTGCACGGCGGCCCCGGTGTTTTACAGAGTCGCTACGCCGGCCGCCGCCTCACTGGTTCTCGAAATAGCTGATCCTGCCGTCCGGGCCCTTCTTCCAGGTGTAGAGCACGTAGCGGTCCTTGGGCTTGCCGTTCACCGTGTATCCGGTCACGTCGCCCTTCTTGTCGAACGCGACGTCGCCCAGCACGGTATTGAACGCCTTGCCGGAATGCATGACGTCCGCGACTTTCTTGGGGTCGAGGGATTTGGCCTGCTCGGCCGCCTGCTTGATGATCTGCACCGCGGCGTAGCTGTAGAGCGTATAGGCCTGGGGCTCGAAGCCTCGCTTCTTGCGGAACAGCTCGACGATGTCCTTGTTCTTGGGGTTGGTGCGGGGGTCCGGGGAGAACGTCATCAGGGTGCCGTCGGCGCCCGGACCGGCGATGGCGGCGAATTCGTCGTCCGCCATGCCGTCGCCGCCCATCAGCGGCGCCTTCACGCCCTGGTCGCGCATCTGCCGCACGATCAGGCCGGCGGTATCGTGCAGGCCGCCCCAGTAGATCAGGTCGGGATTGGCGCCCTTGAGCTTGGAGACCAGCGCGGTGAAGTCCTTGTCGTCCTTGTTGACGCCTTCGAACATCACCTCCTTGATCGCCCTTGGCGTTCATCGCCTTGCGGGTCTCCTCGGCGAGGCCCTGGCCATAGGTGGTCTTGTCGTGGATGATGGCGACGCGCTTGCCCTTGAACTGCTGGGCGATGATGGCGCCGGCGGCGCTGCCCTGCTGATCGTCGCGCCCGCACACCCGGAACACGTTCCACATGTTGCGGTCGGTCACCTTGGGATTGGTGGCCGCCGGCGTGATCACCAGCATGCCGTTTTCCATGTAGACGTCCGAGGCCGGGATGGTGACGCCGGAATTGAAATGGCCGATGACGAATTTCACGCCGTCGGCGGCGAACTTGTTGGCGACCGACACGCCCTCCTTGGGGTCGGCACGGTCGTCTCCGATGCCCAGCACGATCTTCTGGCCGAGGATGCCGCCGGCGGCATTGATGTCCTCGACCGCCTGCTCGACGCCTTGCTTGAGCTGGGCGCCGAAGGCGGCGCTGCCGCCGGTCATCGGTCCGCCCACCGCGATCTTGACGTCTGCGCGTGCGCCCGCCGGCGCGAAAGCGCCAGGCCGAATACGACGCCGAGCACGAGGCCGAATGCGATATTTGAGGTCCTCAAGGTCATTGCCGTTGTCTCCTCGAATGGCCGTCTCGCCGGGTGTGATCAGGATAAGGCGCGAAACTACGCCGATTGACGGCGCGGCGGAAGCGGCGCCGGTGCCGCGCCTTGGCCGCTTTCAGGCCGCCGGGCGCAGGAAACCGTATTGGCGCGCCATCTGCCGCGCCCGCATGGCGCGAAATCCGGCCGCAAAGAAGGCGATCGCGACCGCGGTGTCGAGCCCATAGGCGGCAATCGAGGCGAGTACGCCATCGAACAGCGCGAAGTGGATGAAGCGCACCGCCGCGCCGAGAATGAGCATGTAGGCGATGCCCTGCCACCACGGCCGCCAGGTCTGGGCGACCGCGCGTCCCGCTATGAAGGCCGCGCCCCCGCCGAGCACGACGGTGACGAGGAGGAACGGTCCGGGGTCGAAAGAGAGGTCGAACATGGCGTGATTCAGCCCTCCACAGGCCGCTTTGCAAGCGGCTCCACGCGCGCCCCACCTTCCAGGTAGGCGGCGCGCACCTCCGGCCGCTCCAGAAGTTCGCGGCCGCTGCCGCTCAGGGCGATCTCGCCATTGACCATGACATAGCCGCGATGGGCGAGTTTGAGCGCGTGATAGGCGTTCTGCTCGACCAGGAACACCGAGAGCCCGTCGCGGGCGTTCAGGGTCCTGATGATGTCGAAGATCTGCCTGGCGATCAGCGGCGCGAGGCCGAGCGAGGGCTCGTCGAGCAGCAGGAGGCGCGGCCGCCCCATCAGCGCGCGGGCGATGGCGAGCATCTGCTGCTCGCCGCCCGACAGCGTGCCGCCGCGCTGGGCGAGCCGCTCGGCGAGCCGCGGAAACAGGTCGAGCACGCGGGCGAGGTCGCCTTCCGCGGCGCTGTCGCCGGCCGCGAGCGCGCCCATCTGCAGGTTCTCCAACACCGTCATGCGCGGGAAGATGCGCCGCCCTTCCGGCGACTGGGCGATGTGGAGCCGCGCGATCTCGTGGGTCGGCAATTGCGTGATGTCGCGGCCGGCGAACACGATTGAGCCCTCCCGCGCGCGCGGCTTGCCGAAGATCGTCATCATCAGCGTCGACTTGCCGGCGCCGTTGGCCCCGATCAGAGTGACGATCTCGCCCTCATCGACGTCGATGTCGATGCCCTTGAGCGCGATGATGTTGCCGTAATAGGCCTTGACCCCGCGCACGCTGAGGAGAGCGGTCATGGCGCGTCTCCGCACGCGGGCGCGGCGCGGCGGGCTTGTTCCCGGACCGTGTGCTGGAGCCTCCCTCTCCCGCTTGCGGGGGAGGGATGGGGAGGGGGCGCTCGCCCCTCGCGCAGGCCTTTCAATGCGGCGAAGCGTCGAGGCGCGGAGCGCCTCGAGAAAACGCCGGTGCGAATGGCGCGTCGGAGCTCCCCCTCCCCGACCCTCCCCCGCAAGCGGGGGAGGGGGCGCGGGTTTCATGGTGGGAGCGCGCGTCACAGCCCGACCTCGGCTTCGACCTTGGCCACCTCTTCGTCCTCGACGCCGAGATAGGCGGCGATGACCTTGGGGTCGTTGCGGATCGGCGGATGGTGCGCCGTCGGCGATCTTGACGCCGTAGTCGAGCACGATGATGTGGTCGGAGATGCTCATCACCACGCTCATGTCGTGCTCGATCAGCAGCACCGACACCTTGTGCTCGGCGCGGATGGTGAGGATCAGCTCGTTGAGCTCGGCGCTTTCGCGCGGATTGAGGCCGGCGGCCGGCTCGTCGAGGCACAGCAGCATCGGATCGGTGCACAGCGCGCGGGCGATTTCGAGCCGGCGCTGGGCGCCGTAGGGCAGTTCGCCGGCGGGATCGTCGGCGCGCGCGACGAGGCCGGTCAGCGCGAGCCAGTGGCGCGCCTTCTCGATCGCGGCGCGTTCGGCGCGGCCGTAATGACCGAGCCCGAAGATGCCGAGCGCGGTGAAGCCCGATGCCCGCATCAGCGTATTGTGCTGGGCGACCAGCAGGTTTTCCAGCACCGTCATGCCGGGAAACAGGCGGATGTTCTGAAACGTGCGGGCGACCCGCGCGCGGCGGGCGACGAGATGATCGGGCATGCGTTCGAGCAGGAACAACGCACCGTCGGGACGCACAGGCTGCGGGCATCGCGCCTCGTGAGCGCGTCGAGCTCGTCCCACACCGCGGCACCGCCATGGCCGAGCGCGATGCGTCCTTCGCTCGGCTTGTAGAAGCCGGTGATGCAGTTGAACACCGTGGTCTTGCCGGCGCCGTTCGGGCCGATCAGCGCGGTGATGTCGCCGCGGTTCGCCGCGAACGACAGCGCGTTGACGGCGACGAGCCCGCCGAACCGCATGGTCAGGTGCTCGACCCGGAGCAGCGCCTCGCTCACCCGCGCCCCTCCTTGACCAGCGTGCCCGCAATCGCCTTGCGCTCGGCGAGATGCACCGAGGCCTGCCGCGTCGAGATCAGCCCGCGCGGCCGCACCACCATGATCAGCACCATGGCGAAGCCGAACACCAGCATGCGGTATTGGGTGGGATCGAAGCCGTTGCCGAACACTTCCTTGAGCACGTCGAGTTCGCGCAGCGCCTCGGTGCCGCCGATCATGGCGATGGCGGCGATGGCGACGCCCAGCTGGCTGCCCATGCCGCCGAGCACGACGATGGCGAGGATGGTCGCGGACTCCATGAAGGTGAAGGATTCCGGCGAGATGAAGCCTTGCCGCGCGGCGAAGAAGGCGCCGGCAAAGCCGCCGAAGCCGGCGCCGATGGAAAATGCGGTGAGCTTGGTGCTGGTGGTGTTGATCCCCAGCGAGCGGCAGGCGATCTCGTCCTCGCGCAGCGCCTCCCAAGCGCGCCCGACCGGCAGCCGGCGCAGCCTGATGGTGACGAAGGCGGTCAGCAGCGCCAGCGCGAGGATGATGTAATAGAGAAAAATCGTGCGGTAGATCGGGCTGAATTCGAGGCCGAACACGGCTGCGAAGCCCTCGTCGGTGGCGTTGAAGGGAATGCCGAAGAAGGTCGGCCGCGGAACCCCGCTGATCCCCGCATAGCCGTTGGTGACGGGAACCCAGTTGATCAGCACCAGCCGCATGATCTCGCCGAAGGCGAGGGTGACGATGGCGAGGTAGTCGCCGCGCAGCCGCAGCACGGGAAAGCCGAGCATGATGCCCCAGAACGCGGCGAGGATGCCGGCGAGCGGCAGCAGCATGAAGAACGACAGGCCGAAGGTCTGGGACAGCAGCGCATAGGAATAGGCGCCGACCGCATAGAAGGCGACGTAGCCGAGGTCGAGCAGGCCGGCGAGCCCGACCACGATGTTGAGGCCGAAGCCGAGCATGACGTAGATCAGGATCTGGATGCCGAAATTGTCGACCCATTTCACCGCGCCGCCGAGACCGGCGAGCCACAGCACCAGCAGCGGATAGACGATGACGAAGCCGGTGGCTGCGGCCGCAGGCGCGAACAGCCGCGCCAGCGTCGCGCCGGGCCTTGCCGCGGCGACGGCGCGCGGGCGCGCGGCGCGGCGCTCGCGCCACGGCGTGACGACGAGGCTCCCGAACAGCCGGCCGGCCATGGCGAGGATCACGAACGCAAACAGCAGCGGCCAGCGGGTCTCGAGCACGAGCTCGTTGCGGATGTCCTGGACCGCGTGAAACCCGATCAGCGGCAGGAACAGCCCGAACGCGATCAGCCCCGCCAGCGCGGAGTTTTTCAGCGCGTGCGTGAAGTCGGTGGAGACCGCCGCCGCCGGCGCTTCGACGCCGCGCCCGGCCATCTCACACCTTCTCCACGTCCGGGCGGCCGAGCAGGCCCTGCGGCAGGAAGATCAGGGTGATGGCGAGGATGGAGAAGGCGGCGACGTCCTTGTAGTCGATGGAAAAATAGGCCGACCACATGGTCTCGATGAGGCCGATCAGCAGCCCGCCGATGACCGCGCCGGGCAGCGAGCCGATGCCGCCGAGCACCGCCGCGGTGAAGGCCTTGACGCCGGGCGTGAAGCCGTCGGCGAAGTTCACCACGCCATAATACATGAGATACATGGTGCCGGCGACGGCGGCGAGCGCGGCGCCGATCACGAAGGTGATCGAGATGGTGCGGTCGACGTCGACGCCGAGCAAGGCCGCCATCTTCTGGTCCTGCTCGCAGGCGCGCTGCGCGCGGCCGAGCGAGGTGCGGCTCACCACGTACCAGAACACGGCGAGCATCGCGGCGGTCACCCCCCAGATCAGCAATTGCCGGTACGACAGGGTGACCTGGTAGCCCTCGTGCGACATCAGCACGAAGTCGCCCTGCAGCAACGGCGGGATCGACTTGTTGCGCGGTCCCTGGGCGACCTGGACGAAATTCATCAGGAAGATCGACATGCCGATCGCGGAAATCAGCGGCGCGAGGCGGAACGATCCCCGCAGCGGCCGGTAGGCGAGCCGCTCGATGGTCCAGTTGACGAGCGAGGTCAGCACCATCGCGACCACGAGCACGATCAGCAGCGCCGCCACCACCGAGGAGATGCCGAGCCAGGTGGTGACGAGCAGGAATGTGATCAGCGCGATGAAGGCCGACACCATGAACACGTCGCCATGGGCGAAGTTCACCATGCCGATGATGCCGAACACCATGGTGTAGCCGATGGCGATCAGGCCGTAGATGGAGCCGAGCGTAACCCCGTTGATGAGTTGCTGGACGAAAACTTCCATGCGTCCGCCGTTCGTTTCTCTTTGAGGGGAAGGTTCCATGCCGACCCCGGCGCGGCATGACTTTAAAGGAACCTCTCGCCGCCGCGGCGTCAAGCCGAGCCGCCCCCGTGGCGGGCCGAATTGTTCCAGCAATCCCCGCTTTCGTGCCTTTCGCGCGGTCCCGCGACGGGCCATTTTCCGGCCCGAAGTCTTATGGACAAGCAAAATAATTTGACAAGGAGCCGCCCATGACTCGGACCAAGGCCGAGGATTTCACCGTGGCCGACCGGCCGTTCACCGGCAAGGAGTACCTCGAAAGCCTGCGCGACGGCCGCGAGATCTACATCTATGGCGAACGCGTCCCCGACGTCACCACGCACCCGGCCTTCCGCAACGCCGCCCGCACCATCGCCAAGCTCTATGATTCGCTGCACGATCCCGCCACCAAGCCGGCGCTGACCTGCCCGACCGACACCGGAAACGGCGGCTTCACCCACAAGTTCTTCCGGGTGGCGAAGTCCCGCGAGGACCTGATCGGCCAGCGCGACGCCATCGCCGCCTGGGCGCGCATGTCCTACGGCTGGATGGGGCGCACGCCCGACTATAAGGCGTCGCTGATGAACACGCTCGGCGCCAACAACGCCTTCTACGACAAGTTCGCGGCCAATGCGAAGAACTGGCACCGGCGCGCCCAGGACCACGTGCTGTTCATGAACCACGCCATCGTCAATCCGCCGGTCGACCGCGCCAAGGCGCCCGACCAGGTCAAGGACGTCTTCATCACCATCCAGAAGGAGACCGACGCCGGTATCTACGTGTCCGGCGCCAAGGTGGTGGCGACGTCCTCGGCGCTCACCCACTACAACTTCCTCGGCCAGAACGCGGCGATGCCGATCAACGATTCCGACCTCGCCGTGATGTTCATCGCGCCGATGAACGCGCCCGGCGTCAAGCTGTTCTGCCGCGCCTCCTACGAATTGATGGCGAGCGTGATGGGCACGCCGTTCGACTATCCGCTGTCGTCGCGGTTCGACGAGAACGACGCCATCTTCGTGTTCGACAACGTGCTGATCCCGTGGGAGGACGTGCTGCTCCACCGCGACATCGAGAAGATCAAGATATTCTATCCGCGCTCGGGCTTCCTCAACGGCTACCAGTTCCAGGGCTGCACCAGGCTCGCCGTGAAGCTCGATTTCATGGTCGGCATCATCGCCAAGGCGCTGCGCGCCACCGGCGCCGAGGAGTTCCGCGGCAACCAGGCCATGCTCGGCGAGGTGATCGCGTGGCGCAACCTGTTCTGGGCGATCTCCGACGCGATGGCGATGAATCCGGTGCCGTGGGTGGGCGACACCGTGCTGCCCAACGCGCAGTCCGGCGCGAGCTACCGGGTGTTCGCCGGCGACGCCTATGGGCGCATCAAGGAGATCGTCGAGAAGATCGTCGCCTCCGCGCTGATCTACCTGCCGTCTTCGGCGAAGGATTTCGAGAACCCGGAGATCGACAAATACCTCGCCAAATATGTGCGGGGGTCGCACGGCATCGGCTATCGCGAGCGCATCAAGATCATGAAGCTGTTGTGGGACGCGGTCGGCA
Source organism: uncultured Alphaproteobacteria bacterium (assembly GCA_963800215.1). Lineage (GTDB taxonomy): Bacteria > Pseudomonadota > Alphaproteobacteria > Rhizobiales > Xanthobacteraceae > JAJPKK01. Next base: position 114,984 of record CAWCZY010000002.1, read on the forward strand.
CCGAATTCGGCGGCCGCCACGAGCTCTACGAGATGAACTATGCCGGCAATCACGAGGACATCCGCATCCAGGCGATGTGGAACGCGCGCTCGTCCGGTGCCCTCGACGGCATGGTCGCGCTCGCCGAAGCCTGTATGGCCGACTACGACGAGAACGGCTGGACCGGCTCGACCTGGGTCAACCCGGACGACGTCTCGCGCCTGCCCCCCGGGCGCGCGCGGGCAGCGGAATAGGGACCGGCGCAGCGAACGCACGCAAGTGCTGCAATTGGCACCTCCCTGCCGGCGTCGCGATGGTCTAGATTCGCCCGATGAGTTGGAGCGACCAACGACCTGACGACGCTATGGCCGGGGCCTTCGAGGCGATCGGGCCTGAGCCGGTGGCCACCGTGCCGGTGCCGGCGTTTCGCGAGGCGATGAGCCGGCTCGGCGCCGCCGTCCATGTGGTGACCACGGCGGGACCGGGGGGCAAGACCGGCTTCACCGCGACCGCGGTGTGCTCGGTGTCGGACGCGCCGCCGACGCTCCTGGTGTGCCTCAACCGCAGGAATCACAGCGGCCCCATCCTGCGCGAGAACAAGGTGTTCTGCGTCAACACCCTGGGCGCCGAATGCGAGATCATCGCCGACGTTTTCGCCGGCCGCACCGGCGCCGCGCTGGAACAGCGCTTCGGCACCGGAGAGTGGACCACCCTCAAGACCGGCGCGCCCATGCTCGCCTCCGCCGTGGTGGCGCTGGATTGCCGGGTGGTGGAGATCAAGGCGGTGGCGAGCCACAACGTCATCTTCGGCGCCGTCGTCGACATCCGGCTCGGACCGGCCGGCCCCGCGCTCGTGTATCACGAGCGAGCGTATAAGCTTGTATAGCTTACGCTATTCGTTTCGTTTCCAAGCCATCGATGGTCAGCGGACGGGCAGGCCACAATTGAGACATCATGTGACGGCAGTATTCCCAGCGAGAAAGTTCCACTTCAACTATTTGTGATAAATTGAATACATTGACACATTGCATGCTGGTCACGCTGATCCCAAGTGACGTGTCAGTAGTATTTTGATGAATGGAACTTTTGCTTTGTAACTTACGCTTTGACTTGTCGAATGCTTTGACTTGTCGAATTGGGGTTGGGGCAACTGGAGAGAGAGTAGCATGAACCAAAATCCACAGAATCCGCAGAACCCGCAGAATCCCGGCCAGGGCGGCCAGCACCAGCAGGGCGGCGGGCAGCAGAAGCCCGGCCAGCAGCAGGGTGGCGGCCAGAAGCCCGGCCAGCAGACCCAGAACCCGGCGAACCCGGGCAAGGGCGGTCAGCACGACGAGAAGCGCTGACGGCTCACCGTTAATTGCGCAAAGCCCCGCCGAAAGGCGGGGCTTTGTCATTCTGGAATAACCGGCGGCGAGATCCGGCCGTTTTCACCCGCTCCCGCGTCGGCTGAACTCCTTGATTTTGCGCGGGATATTGTCCGAAACCGCTGCGGATTTTCGGCAATTTGCGTTAGACTGGGAAATGGCCCGCAGTTCCGCCCTGCCGCTGTTTCATCTCTACGGCGATCCGCCGGACGACCAGGCGTTCGATTTCATCCACATCGAGACGATCTCGTCGCGCTCCTCGATCCACGACTGGACCATCCGCGCCCATCGCCACCGCAATCTGTTCCAGATCCTGCTGATCGTGCGCGGCGGCGGCGAAATGACGTTCGAGGCGCAGGCGATCAGCTTCGACGCACCCGCCGCGATCATCATACCGGCCACCATCGCCCACGGCTTCCGCTTCCGCGCCGACGCCACCGAGGGCTGGGTGCTGACCTTCACCGAGGATGTCACCCATGGGCTCGGCGAGCGCTCGGGCGAGGCGCTGGCGGCGCTGCGCGCGCTCGCCGCCGATCCGGTGGTGCCGCTCCCCGACGAGGCCGAGGTCGAGCGGATCGGCCGTCTCTGCGCCGATCTCTACGAGGAGCGCTTCCTCGCCCGCCAGGGCTATCGCTTCGCCATGCGCGGCTATCTCGCGCTCATCGCCATCGCCGTGCTTCGGCTCGCCGCCAGCCGGGCGCGGACGGGGTCGGCGACGCTCAGGCCCGCCGATCCGACCGTGGACGCGCTGCGCTATCTGGTCGAGGAGCATTTCCGCCGCGAGCGCCAGCTTTCGTTCTATGCGGGTAAGCTCGCCATGACGCCCGACCGGCTCAACGACCACGTCAAGCGCGCCGCCGGCGTCACCGCCGGGCACCTGATCCGGCAGCGCGTGCTCACCGAGGCGAAGCGGCAACTGGTGTTCACCAACCAGCCGATCCACGAGATCGCCTATGATCTCACCTTCGCCGACCCCTCGCACTTCGCCCGCTTCTTCCGCAAGCAGACGGGGACGACGCCCCAGGCGTTTCGTGAGCAGGGCGGAGGATAGGGCGGCGCTTGAACGCCGTGTGTTGGACGACATGAAAAGCAGACGAGAAATGAGATCGCGCCGCGACTTGATCAGGCTGGCCGGTGCCGCGGCGATCGCAACGAATTCCGCAGCGCCCGCACGCGCCCAGGCGGACGCGGAGCAGGCGCATCCGACTGCGTCCGCCCCGCGCGGCTTTCCGCAAGGTTTCCTTTGGGGCACGGCCACCTCGTCATATCAGATCGAAGGCGCGTGGAAGGACGACGGCAAAGGCGAGTTCGATCTGGGACAGGTTTACCCACACGCCCGGCCATATCCAGAACGACGAAACCGGCGACGTGGCCCTGGATCACTATCACCGCTACAAGGAAGACGTGCAGTTGCAGAAGGCGCTGGGGGCGAGAGCGTATCGGTTCTCGGTGTCATGGCCGCGCATCTTTCCGCACGGCACCGGCACCCCGAATTCCAAAGGCCTGGATTTTTACGACCGCTTGACGGACGAATTGCTCGTCAACGGTATCGCGCCCTACGCGACGCTCTATCACTGGGACCTGCCGCAGGCGCTCCAGGACAGCGTCGGCGGATGGGAATCGCGCGACACCGCGAAAGCCTTCGCCGATTACGCCGGTTACGTCAGCGAGAAGCTCAGCGACCGGATCAAGCACTTCTTCACGCTCAACGAGCTGAGCGCATTCGTCGAATTGGGGCACGGAACGGGCATCTTCGCGCCCGGCCTCAGGCTGCCTGCCGCGCGCTTGAACCAGGTCCGCCACCACGCCGTGCTCGCCCATGGCCTCGCGGTCGAGGCGATCCGGGCGAGGGCAAAGCCGGGCACCCAGGTCGGGCCGGCGGAGAACGTCGCGGCAGTCGTGCCGGCGGTCGAGACGGCGGAGAATATCGCCGCCGCCGAAGGCGCGATGCGCGAGCTCAACGCCGGGGTCCTGACCGTCATGCTGGAGGGCCGCTACACCGACGCCTTCCTGTCGTCGGCGGGGGCGGACGCGCCGAAGTTCAGCGACGCAGACTTGAAGACGATCGCGAGCCCGGTCGATTTTGTCGGGATCAATGTCTACACGCCGATCTATGTGCGTGCGGTCGACGCGTCGCCGGGCTTCGAGGTCGTGCGGTTTTCCAGATCCCATCCGCGGATGGCGTCGTCCTGGCAGTTCTTCGGGCCCGAGTCGCTCTATTGGGCGCCGCGGCACCTCCGCAAAGTCTGGGACGTGAAGGACATCTACATCACCGAGAACGGCTGCGGCGCGGCCGATGAGCCGGCGGCGGATGGTGTCGTCTACGACAGCGACCGTGTCATGTTCTTGCGCAACTATCTGGCGATGCTGCAACGCGCGACTTCGGAGGGTGTGCCCGTGCGCGGCTATTTCCTGTGGAGTTTGCTCGATAATTTCGAATGGTCGTCGGGCTTCGGCACCCGTTTCGGGTTGTTCCATGCGGACTTTGCCACGCAGAAGCGCTCGCCCAAGCTGAGTGCGGCTTATTATTCCGAAGTCATCAAGCGCAACGCTCTGCCCTGAACCGGAACAGCCGCAGAGGCGGGAATTGTCGGATCCCGCTCAGCCCTGCCCCATGTCGTCCGGCGTGAAGCGCACGTCGAGGCTCTTCCATTCCTGGTACTTGTCCGCCGGCAGCATGTTGTAGGGCTGACATTTCCGCAGCCCGCTGAGCAGGCTTCGCAGGAGCGCCGGTCCTTTCGCGGATGCGCTCCCCTCGATCAATGCCGGCTGCCCTGCGAGCATGCCGTCGGCTTTCAATTTCACGCGGAGCACGAGTGCTATTTTTTCGGTGGGAGAAACCTCGGCCGGCAGCATTGCGCAGGACTTGAGGCGGGCGCGGAACTCATCGACGCTGCTGCGATCGATCTTGGCGGTCTCGGTCGCGGGCGCATCGAAGCCGCCGCCGAGCCGGCCGTCCGGAAGCGCGAGCGGCATGCCGAACAGATCGGCCACGTTGGTCGGTTGACTGGCCGCCTTGTCGGCCTCCTGCGCCGCCGGAGGTTGGGCTGGCGGGGGCGGCGGCGACGCGGCCGGTGGGGGCTTCGCAGCCATTTGAGGAGCGGTCCCCTGCGGCGCGGCTCCCTGTGGCGCTGCCCCCTGCGCCGCCACGGCGCCCGGCCTCGCGGCCGCTGGGGTGGCTGGCTGGCTGGCGCTCTGCTGCTCCTTAGCGCGAGGCTGGGACGCCTGCTGCGCCGGCTTCGTTGTCGGCGAAGGCGCCGGCGGCGCCAGCGGCTGCGGCGTCGATGTCAGACCGATCTCGAAATTGAACACCGGGGGTGATTCCCTCGGCGGTTCCGGCGGCGTCTCGGACGCGGCTGATTCCGGCTGGTTGGGAGGCACCTCGTTCGGCGAGATGATGTCGACCGATATCGCCTCGGTGGCCACCGAATCGAATGGCGTCGCGCCGGTGAACAGCACCGCCACCAGCACGGCCGCCACGTGACCGACGGCGGATATGATGAGCCCGGAGCGCATGTATCGTTGGGTCCCACCCTTGCGCGTTCAACTGCCAGTATAGCAGCACTCGCGCCGCCATGTCCCGCTCCGCGGCTGCGCCCGCCGGTCAGGCCTTGCCCGTTATGGCCGCGACGATGGGCCGGCCTCCTTGAACGCGTGGTTGCCTGCCGGGGCGCCGCAATAGGCGGTCTGCTGCAGGATGATTTCCTTGATGTCATCCGGCGTGAATCCTCCCTCGGTGAGGGCGGCGCGAACATGCAGGCAGAACTCGTCCCAGCAGCCGAGCGCCATCATGGTACCGATGACGAGGATACGGCGGGTGCGCTCGTCGAAATGCGACCGGGTCCATATCTCGCCCCAGGGCGAGCGGGTGATCATCGCCTGGAATTCGGCGTTGAAGCCGGTCTTGCCGGCCTCGGCGCGATCGACCCAGGCGTCGCCGAGCACCTTGCGGCGCACCGCCATGCCCTTCGCGTAGCGCTCGTGTTCGTCCATTGCACCCTCCCCGGCCATGCATTCTTGCGGGGGCTCATGGAAGCTCTTTCCATGATGCGCCCGAACTCTATAAGTGCTAGAGCGCTATCGCTTCAGGTCGAATTGGATAGCGCTCTGAGGTCTCTGATTTTGAGCATGATCTCGTTCGAAAAGTCTGCAACTTTTCGGGATCGTGCTCGAACCCGAGATCGGCCTGCGACGGGAGATGGCGCCATGGCAATGACGATGAACGGCGAGGTTCAACTCGCGGCGCCGCGCGAGGTGGTATGGGCGAAGCTCAACGATGCCGAGGTGCTCAAGCAGTGCATTCCCGGCTGCGAAGAGCTCAACATGACGTCCGAGACCGAATTCCAGGCGGTGGCGACGATCAAGATCGGTCCGGTCAAGGCCAAGTTCAAAGGCCGCGTGCACCTGTCCGACATCGATCCGCCCAACGGCTACAAGATCTCGGGCGAGGGCGAGGGCGGCGTCGCCGGTTTCGCCAAGGGCGGCGCGGTCGTCAGGCTGACGGAGAAGGATGGCGGCACGCTGCTGAGCTATGACGTAGAGTTGCAGATCGGCGGCAAGCTCGCCCAACTCGGCCAGCGGTTGGTGCAGGGCACCGCCAAGAAGCTCGCCGACGACTTCTTCAACAAGTTCGCCGCGGCGGTCGCGGCGGGTTGAAAGCGCCAAGTCTCGCGGCACCATAGTACCGGGGACCAGCGCTGCCCGCATGTGCGGCCCTTGAAAATGGCCGGCCCGTACTCACTTGACCGCGGACGCCGTGCCGAGGCACATTCCGCTCCCGACGAGGCAGCGCCGTCGATTGCCACTCGTTAGCTCGATCCGGAAATGAGGAGGATGCCATGCCTGCCGTTTCGCTGACGGTGAACGGCAAAGCCGTCAACGCCACCGTCGAGCCGCGCACGCTGCTGGTGCAGTTGCTGCGCGAGACCCTGCGGCTGACCGGCACCCATGTCGGCTGCGACACCTCGCAGTGCGGCTGCTGCGTGGTCCATGTGGACGGCAAGGCGATCAAGTCCTGCACCATGCTGGCGATGCAGGCCGACGGCACCACCGTGCTGACCATCGAGGGCCTCGCCGACGGCGAGCAACTGCATCCGATGCAGGAGGCGTTCCGCGAGAACCACGGGCTGCAATGCGGATTCTGTACGCCCGGAATGATCATGACCGCGGTCGACATGGTCAACCGGCTCGGCCACACGCTCGAAGAACACACCATTCGCGAAGAGCTGGAAGGCAACATCTGCCGGTGCACCGGCTACCACAACATCGTGAAATCGATCGCGGCGGGCGCCAGGGCCATGGGCTCCGGCGGGCCGGCGCAACAGGCGGCCGAGTAGAGCTGCCGACGCAATAACCTCACGCGAGGAGGCGTCTACATGAGTGCGACCGGGATCGGCGCCGCAGTGCGCCGCAAGGAAGATTTCCGATTCATCACCGGGAAGGGTCAGTATACCGACGACATCGATCGTCCCGGGCAGTCCCATATCCATTTCCTGCGCTCGCCGCATGCCCACGCCAAGATCAAGGCGATCGACGCCAAGGCCGCCGCCGCCATGCCGGGCGTGCTCGCGGTCCTCGCCGGAGCGGACCTCGCCGCCGACAAGATCGGCGGCCTCATCTGCGGCTGGATGATCCATTCCAAGGACGGCTCGCCCATGAAGATGGCGCCGCATCCGGCCATCGCCCATGACAAGGCCTGCTTCGTCGGCGATCCCGTCGCCGTCGTGATCGCCGAGACGCTGGAGGCGGCCCGCGACGCCGCGGAAAAAGTGCAGGTCGACTACGAGGTCCTGCCGGCGGTCGCCGATCCCGCCACGGCCCAGGCCAAGGATGCGATCCAGATCCACGAGGTCGCGCCGCGCAACACGATCTATCAGTGGCATCTCGGCGACGCCAAGGCGGTGGACCAGGCGTTCAAGTCCGCCGCCCATGTGACCAGCCTCGAATTCGTCAACAACCGCCTGGTGCCCAACGCCATGGAGCCGCGCGCCGCGATCGGCGATTACGACACGGGTACGTCGAGCTTCACCCTGTGGAACACCACCCAGAATCCCCATGTGGCGCGGCTCGTCATTTCCGCGTTCATCGGCATGGCGCCGGAGCACAAGCTGCGCGTGATCGCGCCCGACGTCGGCGGCGGCTTCGGCTCCAAGATATTCATCTATCCCGAAGAGGTCGTGTGCCTGTGGGCGGCCAAGAAGGTCGGCCGACCCGTCAAATGGGTGTCGGAGCGCAGCGAAGCCTTTCTGGCCGACGCCCATGGGCGCGATCACGTCACCCATGCCGAGATGGCGCTCGATGCCGGCGGCAAGATCGCCGCCATCCGCGTCAAGACCATCGCCAATATCGGCGCCTATATGTCGACATTCTCATCTTCGGTGCCGACCTATCTCTACGCCACCCTGCTGTCGGGGCAGTACGACATCCCGCACATCTATTGCGAGGTCGATGCGGTCTACACCAACACCGCGCCGGTCGACGCCTATCGCGGCGCCGGGCGGCCTGAAGCGACCTTCGTGGTCGAGCGCCTGATCGAGGTCAGCGCCCGTGAGCTCGCGATCGCGCCGGCGGAGCTGCGGCGCAAGAATTTCATCGACAAGTTCCCGCACCAGACGCCCGTCATCATGAACTATGACGCCGGTGGCTACGACGCCTCGCTGGAGAAGGCGCTGGAACTTGCCGACGTGAAGAATTTCGCCAAGCGCAAACGCGAATCCGAGCGCCACGGCAAGCTGCGCGGCCTCGGCTTCTCCGCCTATATCGAGGCCTGCGGCATTGCGCCGAGCCAGGCGGTCGGCTCCCTCGGCTGCGGCGTCGGCCTGTGGGAATCCGCGGAGGTGCGGGTCAATCCGACCGGCAGCGTGGAGGTCCTGACGGGCTGCCACAGCCACGGCCAGGGCCATGAGACCACGTTCGCGCAGCTCGTGTCCGAGCGGCTCGGCATTCCCATCGAGAACGTATCGGTGGTTCACGGCGACACCGACAAGGTCCAGTTCGGCATGGGCACCTACGGCTCGCGCTCGGGCGCGGTCGGCATGTCCGCGATCTCCAAGGCGCTCGACAAGGTCGAGGCCAAGGCGAAGAAGGTCGCCTCCCATCTCCTCGAGGCGGCCGATGCCGACATCGTGTTCAAGGACGGCCGTTTCACCGTGGCCGGCACCGACAAGTCTGCGGCGTGGGGCGATGTGACGCTCAACGCCTATATCGCCCATAAATTCGTCGGGGCGGAACTAGAGCCCGGCCTCAAGGAAGGCGCGTTCTACGACCCCACCAACTTCACCTTCCCGGCCGGCTGCCACATCTGCGAGGTCGAGATCGATCCCGACACCGGCCTCACCCGTATCGCCAGCTGGGTCGCGGTCGACGATTTCGGCGTCATCGTCAATCCGATGATCGTCGAGGGGCAGGTGCATGGCGGCATCGCCCAGGGCGTCGGGCAGGCATTGCTCGAAGGCGCGGTCTATGACGGCGACGGCCAGCTCGTCACCGGATCGCTGATGGACTACACCATGCCGCGCGCCGACAACCTGCCGTCGTTCATCGTCGGCACGACGGTGACGAAATGCCCGTCCAATCCGCTCGGCATCAAGGGTTGCGGCGAGGCCGGCGCCATCGCCGCGCCTGCCGCGGTGGTGAATGCGATCACCGATGCGATCGGCTCGGAGGATATCGCGATGCCGGCCACCTCGCAGGTGGTGTGGGCGGCGATCCGCAAGGCCAATGCCGCCCGCGCGGCGAAGTGACGAGAGAACCGGAGACGAGCGATGTACAATTTCACCTTCCACCTCGCCAGCGGCCTGCGCCAGGCGACCAACATGCTCGGCAAGTTCGAGGAGGCCAAGCTCCTGGCCGGCGGCCAGACCCTGCTGCCGACCATGAAGCTGCGGCTGGCTTCGCCCTCGCACATCATCGATCTCAACAAGATCGAAGGGTTGTCCGATATCGAGATGAAGGGACGCGCCGTGGTGATCGGCGCGATGACCCGCCATGCCGACGTGGCGGCCTCGCCGGTGGTGCGCCAGGCGATCCCGGCGCTCGCCGATCTCGCCCACATGATCGGCGATCCGGCGGTGCGCCACCGCGGCACCATCGGCGGCTCGGTCGCCAACAATGATCCCAATGCGGATTATCCCGCCGCCTGCCTCGCGCTCGGCGCCACCATCACCACCACCAAGCGCAGGATCGTGGCCGACGAGTTCTTCAAGGGCCTGTTCGAGACCGCGCTGGAGCCTGACGAGATCATCACCAAGGTGAGCTTCCCGATCCCCAAGAAGGCGGCCTACCAGAAGTTCCGCAACCCGGCATCGCGGTTCGCGCTGGTGGGGGTGTTCGTCGCCAAGCGGCCGTCGGAAGTCCGCGTCGCCGTGACCGGGGCCGGCGGCTCCGGCGTGTTCCGGGTGCCGGAATTCGAGGCGGCGCTGAAAAAGCGGTTCTCGCCGAAGTCGCTGGAAGGCCTGTCGATCCCCGCCGAGGGGCTGTCGAGCGACATCCACGGCAGCGCCGAATACCGCGCCCATCTGGTCGGCGTCCTCGCCCGTCGCGCCGTCGCCGCCGCGCTGGCGTGAGCCCTGTCCCTCCCCGTTTTCGGGGAGGGGTAGGGTGGGGTTCTTGCTTTCTTCAGACGCCACGCCTTGAAACAAGACCCCACCCCGGCCCTCCCCGAAAGCGGCAGGGCTATTGCAGATGAGCAAAGAGTTCGAAGAAGAATTCCTTGCTCCATGATGCGAGCTTCATTTTGCGGGCGGGGGATCGATTGTCGGGATGAGCGCGCAAGATGTCGAGGGCCATGCGGCGCAGAGCGGCAAGATTTTGCGGGCCGTAATTCTTGCGGGTTCGCGCATCGTCCTCGTTGAAGACGACGTCGAGGGGCCAGTGACACTGATTTTCGACGCTCCAATGCGTACGCGTTACTTCGAGCATGCGTTGGGGCGTCAGCCGTTTGGAGAGCGCCACGTAGAGCACCGTGTTGGTCGGCTTGCCATTGGCCTGCCGGCGCTCGGTTTCGATACGGCCGATGGCGGCGAGCCCAGGCAAGGCCGGCGCGGCGGCGGGTCGGGCAATGACGCTGGCGCGGCGCCGTTCGTGTCGGTCGTGACCGCTGTCGCCGTGCTCGTAGAAGGCAAGCGTGCCTTTGGCGTCGGCCGCCGCGAAGGCGGCCTGCGCGCAGGTGAACAACGGCGCGTTGTTGGCTTTGAGCTTCAGGGCGTAGTGCGCACCGGTTGCGCGCACCCCTGCGGCCATGCGCGGGTGGCAATGCAAGGCATCGGCGGTGACGATGCAGCCTTTCAAAACCAGGCTTTTCAGCGCCGCCAGGGTGGCCGCAACCTCATTGCCGCCGGGCGCGTGCCGGGTCGCCAGCGACAGCCGCGTCTCGGCATCCCACACGCTCACCATGAGCGGGGGCATGAAGCCGCGTCCGCGTTCATAGCCGCGCCGCAAAGACTTGCCATCGACCGCGACCACGCCTTTGGGCGGCCCGAGCCCGAGCCCCTCGCGCAGCGCCGCGGCGAAACGGGTGAAAACCCGTGCCATCTCGTCGGGATCGAGCAGACGGAACACCCGGCTGAAGCTGTCGTGGCTCGGCGCCCCGTGGTCAAGATCGACGATCTCGGCAAGTGTCGCCGCGTTGGCGGCAGCAAAATCGGCGATATCGACGCAAGACTTCGCCCCACACAAAGTCGCCGCCAACGCAATGAACAGCATTGCCGCAAGATCATGTCGCGCATTGAAGTCACGTGGATCACGGACCTCACGGAAAATCCAGATAAGCGGTTCCATCCCAGCTCTCCCAAATCAGGAAAGCCTTCCTCAAAATCAACTTTTACTTCCGATGCAATAGAGTTCTACTCACCTGCGATTCCCCTGCCGAAAACGGGGAGGGAGAAGATGGCTGCGCCGAATGCCCAACTAAATAAGGCCTTCCATTTCCGGGGCTCATCGACCAGATATGGCTTGTCGAAAGGCCGCCTTGTGACAGCGCCCCATAGAACTGCCCCCCAATCCATCGACGACACGCTGGCGTTGCTGGCTTCGGCCGATTATCTCGCCGACCGCTCGCTGGCGACGGTGCTGTTTCTCGCGTTGCGCATGGGGCGGCCGATCTTTCTCGAGGGCGAGGCCGGCGTCGGCAAGACCGAGATCGCCAAGGTGCTGTCGGCGACGCTGGGGCGCCGGCTGATCCGGCTGCAGTGCTATGAGGGCCTCGACGTCGCCGCCGCCGTCTATGAGTGGAATTACGCCGCCCAGATGATCGCGATCCGGCTCGCCGAGGCGGAGGGCGGCGTCGACCGCGACCGCCTCGGCCACGACGTGTTCTCGGAAAAATTCCTAATCAAGCGGCCGCTGCTGCAGGCCCTGGAACCAGATCCCGCCGGCGCGCCGGTGCTCCTGATCGACGAACTCGACCGCACCGACGAAGCGTTCGAGGCGTTCCTGCTCGAAGTGCTGGCCGATTTCCAGATCACGATCCCTGAGCTCGGCACCGTGAAGGCCGCCCATCCGCCCATCGTCGTGATCACCTCGAACCGCACCCGCGAGATTCACGACGCGCTCAAGCGGCGCTGCCTCTACCACTGGGTCGGCTACCCCAATGCCGAACGTGAATTGGCGATCGTGCGCGCCAAGGTGCCGGGCATCGCCAAGCGCCTGTCGCTGGAGGTGGTCCATTTTGTCCAGGCGTTGCGGCGGCAGGACCTGTTCAAGTCACCCGGCGTCGCCGAGACGCTCGACTGGGCCACCGCGCTGTCCGAACTCGACGCCGTCGCGCTCGACCCCGCGACGGTCTCGGACACCCTCGGCGTCCTCCTCAAATACCAGGACGACATCGCGCGCATCGAAGGCTCCCGCGCCAAGGAGCTGATCGAAGGCCTGCGCGCCGAATTACGGGCGGCGGAGTGACCGCGCCCGCGGGCGAGGAACGGGAAGGCCGGCTCGCCGAGAACATCGTGTATTTTGCCCGCGCGCTGCATACGGCCGGCATTCCGGTCGGGCCCGGCTCGGTGCTCGATGCGTTGGAGGCGGTCAAGGCCGCCGGCGTCGGCGAACGGGAGGACTTCTATTGGACGCTGCATGCGGTGTTCGTGAAGAAGCACGAGCATTCCGTGCTGTTCGACCAGGCCTTCAAGATCTTCTTCCGCAAGCGGGGCTATCTCGACCAGCTCATGGCGATGATGCTGCCGCAGGCCCAGAGCGTGCCGCAGAAGCCGCAGGCGGGCTCCTCGCGCATCCAGGAGGCGTTGTTCTCCGGCGTCAAGGACCAGCTCAAGCAGGAAGAGCGCGAGATCGTGATCGATTCCCGCCTCACGGTGTCCGATCGCGAGGTGCTCCAGGCCAAGGATTTCGCCCAGATGTCGGCCGCCGAGATCGCGCAAGCCAAGGAGGCGATCCGGCGCATGGTGCTCTCGCTCGACGAGGTGCGCACGCGCCGGCTCGCGCCCGCCCGCCGCGGCCATGCGGTGGACATGCGCCGCACGCTGCGTGCCAGCATGAAAGCGGGCGGCGCGCTGATCGACCTCAAATACCGCGGCCCGAAAACCCGGCTGCCGCCGATCGTGGCTTTGCTCGACATTTCGGGGTCGATGGGGGAATACACAAGGCTGTTCCTGCATTTCCTCCATGCGGTGACCGATGCGCGAAAGCGCGTCCATTCCTTCCTGTTCGGGACGAGGCTCACCAACGTCACCCGCGCGCTGCGGGCCAAGGACCCCGACGAGGCGCTCGCCGCGGTCTCGGCGAGCGTCGCCGACTGGTCCGGCGGCACCCGCATCGCGACCTCGCTCGCCGCCTTCAACAAGCAGTGGGCGCGCCGGGTGCTGACCCAGGGGGCGATTGTGCTGCTGATCACCGACGGGCTCGAACGCGATCCCGACGACCGCCTCGCCTTCGAGATCGATCGGCTGCACCGCTCCTGCCGCCGCCTGATCTGGCTCAATCCGCTGCTGCGGTTCGAGGGCTTCGCGCCCAAGGCCCGCGGTGTGCAGGCCATGCTGCCCCATGTCGATGAATTCCGCCCTGTGCACAATCTCCGCAGCATGGAGGAGCTATGCCGCGCGTTGTCCAGCGAGCGCGCGGGGCAGGGCGACCCGAAGGCGTGGCTGCGCAAGGTGGCCTAGGTTTCTACCGCGGCTCTCTGTGAAAGCGTTTCGTGAGCACAGAGTCGACGAATTCGGGGTTCGCTTCGATAAGACCGAGCAACACCTGTGCTGCTAGGTCAGGTCGATACCGTCCTTGTTCCCAGTTTTGAATGCTGTCCAGTTCCAAGCAGAAGCGAGTCGCGAATTCGGCCTGAGAAAGGCCAAGCCGATCCCGAATCCTGCGCAGGTCAATTTCCGGAAGCTCGATGGCATAGGCTTTCACCCCCAAAGCCGAGAGCTCGGCAGTCAGTTTGCCGACGTTGTCAACATGAAGTTCGACGGCAACGCCCCGACGATCCGCAAGTCTGCTGACCGTTTCGTGTGCTTTGCGCAGCGTCATGCCACGTTTTGCAAGCAGGCGCGCGACGGTGACAGGTTGCTTGATATCATCAAGTTCCAGCATGAGTCTGACGGGGAAACCTGATCGTTCGCGGGATTTTTCCTTTGCCTCTCCCCGTTGTTCGAGCGCCTCCCTGAACGATGATTTGGTCGACATCGGCAAGCTCCAGCAACTTCCGGCCTATCGCATTGAGCCCAGATCTTCCAAGCGTCCCAGATTCCAGACCTTGGACGTGAACGCGATCCATTCGTAGAATGTGCCCGTCGATCGAACCGCTCCCGATCAGGGTCAATGTCCCGACCGGGGTGGCGATATCAACAATCACCACAGAACCGTCGGCTTCAACGATTTCCACGGTGATTTCGTTCGCAGGCCACATTATATATACGCTATTAGCGTACACATAGCAATAACACTCCAAGCTTTCATTGCTGCGCCTCGGCAATGCGATCCGACCCTCGCCTAATTTGATAGAAACCACCATATTCCTTATCCGACAGCCGATACTGAAGGAGAGATTCCATGCTCGCGCGCGACGAAGACATTCTCAAAGCGGCGGAGGACTGGCGGCGCGCCGGGCGCGGCGTCGCGCTCGCCACCGTGGTCGAGACCTGGGGCTCGGCGCCGCGGCCGGTCGGGTCCAATCTGGTGATCGATACCGACGGCAACTTTCTCGGCTCGGTATCGGGCGGCTGCGTCGAGGGCGCGGTGGTCACCGAGGCGCTCGACGTGATCGACTCGGGCAAGCCCAAGATGCTGGAATTCGGGGTCGCCGACGAGACCGCCTGGAAGGTCGGCCTCTCCTGCGGCGGCACCATCCGGGTGTATGTCGAGAAGGTGGAGTAGTGTTTGGTCATTCCGGGGCGGTGCGAAGCACCGAACCCGAAATCCAGGCAATCTCGCCGCGACGCCCGAAGCCTGGATTCCGGGTTCGCGCTAAGAGGCGCGCCCCGGAATGACGTACCTTTTCCCCGACACCAGGACATCTCGAATGCGTCTCGACATCCTCCATTCGCTCAACGCCGAACGCGCCGCCCGCCGTGCGGCCGTCGTCGTGACCGACATCGCGACCGGCGCTCAACGCTTCGCGACCGCCGCCGACGTCGCCGGCGATCCCTTGCGCGAAGTGCTGGAGGCGCATCTGCGCAGCGGCAAGAGCGGCATGGAGGAGACCGCGCAGGGCCGGGTGTTCCTCACCGTCTATGTGCCGCCGGCGCGGCTCGTCATCACCGGTGCCGTGCATATCAGCCAGGCGCTGGCGCCGGTGGCGCGGCTCCTCGGCTACGACGTGACCATCGTCGATCCGCGCACGGCGTTTGCGAGCCCCGACCGCTTTCCCGACGTGAAGCTGATCGCGCTGTGGCCGGACGAGGCGCTGCCGCCGCTCGCCATCGACCGCTACACCGCCTTCGTCGCGCTCACCCACGATCCCAAGATCGACGATCCCGCACTCCTCCACGCGCTGGCGCGGGAATGCTTCTACATCGGCGCGCTCGGCTCCAAGAAGACCCATGCAAGGCGGCTGGAACGGCTCAAGGCCCAGGGCGTGACCGAGGCGGCGCTGGCGCGCATTCATGCGCCCATCGGCCTCGCCATCGGAGCGGTGTCGCCGCCGGAGATCGCGGTTTCGATCATGGGCGAGATCACGGCTTCGCTGCGGCTGACCGCGGAGAAGACGCGATGAAATTCGGAGCGGTGCCGCCCGCCGAGGCCAAAGGCGGCATCGTCGTCCATTCGATCCGCAAGGGTGCGCTGGTTCTGCGCAAGGGCACCGTCGTCGGCGATGCCGAGATCGCGGCGCTTCACTTGGCCGGCGTACCCGCGATCACGGTGGCGCGGCTGGAGCCGGGCGACGTGCCGGAAGATGTCGCGGCGGCGGAGCTTGCGGCGGCGGTGGCCGGCGCCGGCGTGCGGGTCGACCGCGCCTTCACCGGGCGCGCCAACCTGTTCGCGGAGGGCGCCGGCATCGTCGTCGTCGACCGGGACGGCATCGACCGCTTCAACGAAGCCGATCCCGACATCACGCTGGCGACGCTCGCCGGCTTCGCCCCCGTCGTCGCCGGCAAGATGATCGCGACGGTGAAGATCATTCCCTTCGCGGTCGCTCGCGCGGGGCGCGACGAGGCGCTCGCGGTGGCACGCGAGACCGCGCCGCTGGTGCGGATTGCGCCCTACGAGATCCGCAAGGTCGGCGTCATCTCGACGGTACTGCCGGGCCTCGCCGACAAGGTGATCGAGAAGACGCTGCGGGTCACGACGGAACGGCTGGCGCCGGCGGGCGCCAGGATCGTCGCCGAGCGCCGGGTGCCCCACGAGACCGCGCCGCTCACTCGTGCCCTCGACGAGACCCTCGCGGAAGGGGCGGAACTCGTGATCGTGTTCGGCGCCTCGGCCATTGCCGACCGGCGCGACGTCATTCCGGCCGCGGTCGAAGCCGTCGGCGGCACCATCGAGCATTTCGGCATGCCGGTCGATCCCGGCAATCTCATGCTGGTGGCCGCCGCCCGCGGCCGTCCGGTGCTCGGCGCGCCCGGCTGTGCGCGCAGCCCCAAGGAAAACGGCTTCGACTGGGTGCTGGTGCGGCTGTTGTGCGGCCTGCCGGTGAGAGGGCGCGACCTCACCGCCATGGGCGTCGGCGGCCTGCTGATGGAAATCGTGACGCGGCCGCAGCCGCGCGCCATCGTGGAGAAACCCGGGCGCAAGCTCGCCGCGCTCGTGCTCGCGGCCGGGCGCTCGACCCGCATGGGCGGCCCGAACAAGCTGCTCGCCGAGATCGGCGGCAGGCCGCTGGTGCGCATCGCGACCGAGCAGGCCCTGGCCTCGCAGGCGCGCCCGGTGATCGTCGTCACCGGGCACCAGCGCGAGCGGGTCGAGGCGGCGCTCGCCGGCCTCGACGTGAGGTTCGTGCACAATCCCGACTATACCGACGGCATCTCGACCTCGGTGAAAGCCGGCATCGCCGCGGTGCCGGGCGACGCCGACGGCGCCATCGTCTGTCTCGGCGACATGCCGCAGGTGGATGCCAAGTTGATCGACCACCTGCTCGCTGCCTTCGATCCGGAAAAAGGCGCGCTGGTGGTGGTACCCAGCATGGACGGCAAGCGCGGCAACCCGGTGGTGTGGTCGCGCCGCTTCTTCCCCGAACTCGGCGCCCTCGGCGGCGATGTCGGCGCCCGGCACCTGATCGCGAGCTATCCGGAGGCGGTCGCCGAAGTGCCGGTCGCCGGCCGTGGCGTGTTCGTCGATGTCGATACGCCGGACGCGTTGTCCGAGCTCCGGGCGGAGATCGAGCGGGCGTAGGGGGCGCGCGCGGCGCAATCGGCCGGCCGCGAGTACCGCGGCGGTGGCTCCGTCACCCTGAGGCGGTCGCGCTCTTGCGCGGCCCTCGAAGGATGCTGCCGAGGCCGGACCGCAAGCGTACCTGAGGCACGCTCGGCGCCGTCGCCCTCACCCCTCAGGGTGGCGGGTCTAACTCATCAGGATGCGCTCTAAGTCCGAGAGCTTATGAATTTTCACCGCCTCATCCTTTCAGGATGAGGTTCGTGAGTTAAATTCCGTCCCGTCCGATATGATTGGTTTCATGGAAATCGATCCAGTAGCATGACCGTTGCTTCCCACGCGCCGCCTTTCATGTTCGACCGCGCCGCCGAGACCCTGCCGCGGCGCGATCTCGCGGCGCTGCAGCTCGCCCGGCTCAGGCAGACGCTGGCGCGCGCCTATGAATGCGTCGCGCCGTTCCGCCGCAAGCTCGATGCGGCCGGCGTCGCTCCGGCGCATCTCGGCTCGCTCGCCGACCTGGCGCACTTTCCGTTCACGCTGAAGCACGATTTACGCGACAATTATCCCTTCGGTCTGTTCGCGGTGCCGCGCGAACAGGTGCTGCGGCTCCATGCATCCTCCGGCACCACCGGCAAGCCGACCGTGGTCGGCTACACCAACGGCGATCTCGATTTGTGGTCCGACCTGATGGCGCGCACGCTGGCCTGCGCCGGTGCGCGGCCCGGCGACATCGTCCACAACGCCTACGGCTACGGCCTGTTCACCGGCGGGCTCGGTTTTCACTACGGCGCCGAGCGGCTCGGTTGCACGGTCGTGCCGGTGTCCGGCGGCGGCACCGAGCGCCAGGTGACCCTGATGCAGGATTTCGGCGCCACCATCCTGTGCGCGACGCCATCCTACGCCCTCAACATCGCCGAGGTGGCGGCGGCGATGGGCGTCGACATCCGCAACCTGCCGCTGCGGCTGGGCACGTTCGGCGCCGAGCCCTGGAGCGAGCCGATGCGCGACGACCTCCAGCGCGAACTCGGCATCAAGGCGGTCGATGTCTACGGCCTGTCGGAAATCCTCGGCCCCGGCGTCGCCAGCGAATGCCACGTGGCGCAGGACGGGCTGCATGGCTGGGAGGACCATTTCCTGTTCGAGGTCGTCGACCCCCACACCCTGCAGCCGCTGCCCATCGGCGCCACCGGCGAACTGGTCATCACCACGCTGACCAAGCAGGCGCTGCCGATGATCCGCTATCGCACCCGCGACATCACGCGGCTGTCGGACGAGCCCTGCGCCTGCGGGCGCACCCATCTGCGCATCATGCGCGTGACCGGCCGCGACGACGACATGCTCATCATCCGCGGGGTCAACGTCTATCCGTCCCAGGTCGAAGCGGTGCTGGTCGGCTTTCCCGGCCTCGCGCCGTATTACCAGATCGTGCTCACCCGCGACGGCGCGCTCGACGCCATGACCGTGGAGGTGGAGCGCACGCCCGGCACCCCGGGCGACGCCGGCTCCTGCGCCGCGAAGTCCGGCGAGGTGCAGCGCCGTCTCAAATCCCTGGTCGGGGTGACCTGCAACGTCATCGTCAAGCCGCCGGGCGAGGTGCCGCGCTCCCAGGGCAAGGCCGTGCGGGTGCGGGACGAGCGCAATCCGGAGCATTGAGGCCGCAAAATCGCCTGCAACCCGTCGTTGCGGCGTCACATCGAAGCAGGCTATAATTCGGCTGTTGGTGGCTTCGCGGCCAACACCGCTTGGCCCCCCATATCCATTTACCAAGGACTAAGGTCATGGCCCTCGATCCCAAGGGAGCGGCGCTGGCGCTTCATCGAATTCGGCTTCGGGCCCCGCCCGGGCTCGATCGCCGCCATCGCCTCCGATCCGCGCGGCGCGCTCCTCGCCGACCTCGACCGGCCCGAATGCCGGCCAGATCCTCGCCGCCGCCGGCCTGTTGACCAGCGGCGCTGCCAATCGCGCCGACCTTCGAGTTCTTCGCCGAGCGCAATGCCAAGGCGCGCGTCGCGCGGCTGCGCGAGGAGGAGGCCAAGCGCGTGGCGGCCGAATCCGGCATGGCCGGGAGACGAGGGAGGCGAAGGCCGAGATGGCGCCAAAACGCCCGCAGCAGCCGCCCGGTAACAAGCCTCCGGACGGCGCAAGCCGCGACCCCGCCTGCCGGAGACGGTGCCGCAGCAGATCTTCTTCGCCGAGGCCAAGGCGCATTTCGACGCCGCCATCACCGCCGAGATCGGCTTCGTCGAGCGCCTGGTGTGGTTCTGGTCGAACCATTTCTGCGTCAATGCCGACGACACCGTGATGGCCGGCGGCTACGAGCGCGAGGCGATCCGCCCCCATGTGCTCGGACATTTCGTCGAGCTGCTGCAGGCCGCCGAAGGCCATCCGGCGATGCTGCTCTATCTCACCAACACCTTGTCGATGGGGCCGAATTCGGTCGCCGGCATCAACCGCACCAGGGGGCTCAACGAGAACCTCGCTCGCGAAATCCTCGAGCTGCATACGCTCGGCGTGCGCACCGGCTATACCCAGGAGGACGTCACCAGCTTCGCCAAGGTGATCACCGGCTGGACCATCCTGCCGACCGACACCAATCCGGACCACGGCGGCGAGTTCCTCTTCCACCGCCGCCTGCACGAGCCCGGCCCGCAGACGGTGATCGGCAAGTCCTACCGCGACACCGGCTTCGAGCAGGGGCGCGCGGTGCTGGCCGATCTCGCCCGCCATCCGGCGACCGCAAGGCACATCGCGACCAAGCTCGCCCGCCACTTCGTCGCCGACGATCCACCGCCGGCGCTGGTGGCGCGTCTGGCGCAGCGCTTCAACGAGACCGAGGGCGACCTCTGGGAGGTCTCCAAGGCGCTCGTCACCGCGCCGGAATCGTGGTCGGAGGAGCGCGTCAAGATCAAGCGTCCGAGCGAATGGATGGTCGCCGTATCTGCGCGCGGCGCGGTTCACCGGCGACATCCGCGCCATCGTCCCGGGCATGAACCGGCTGGGCGAGCCGCTGTGGCGGCCGCCGGCGCCGCGCGGCTTTCCCGACGACAACGCCACCTGGCTCGACGGGCTGTCTCACCGGCTCGACATCGCCAACAATTTCGCCCAGCGCAATGGCGACCGGCTCGACGCGGCGGCGATGCTGGATACCGCGCTCGGGCCGCTCGCCTCCGAGGAGACGCGCCGCGCCGTCGCCCGCGCGGAAACGCAAGCCCCAGGCGCTGACCCTGGTGCTGATGGCGCCCGAATTCCAGTGGAGGTGATCATGCCGGCCAAACTTCATGCCGCGACCCGCCGCGAATTGCTGCTCGGCTCGGGCGCGCTGTTCGCCTGGGCCCATGTGCCGCGCATCGCGCGCGCGGAAGGCCGCGATCCGCGCTTCCTCACCATCGTGCTGCGCGGCGCGCTGGACGGGCTTGCGGCGGTGGCGCCGGTCGGCGATCCCGACTGGATCAAGCTGCGCGGCGACAAGGCGCTCAAGCTCGACGGCGATACGCCGGCGCTGCCGCTCGACGGCTTCTTCGCCCTCAATCCGGCGATGCCGAACCTTTACCGCCTCTACAAGGCGGGACAGGCGACGATCGTTCACGCGGCGGCGACGCCTTATCGCGAACGCTCCCATTTCGACGGCCAGGACGTGCTCGAAAGCGGCCTCGCCGGCGTCGGGCGCGCCGACAGCGGCTGGCTCAATCGCGCGCTGGTGGCGATGGAGCCAGGCGGGCGCGTCGATCCGCGGGGACGGCGGACCTTTGCGGTCGGGCCGATCACGCCGCTGGTGGTGCGCGGCCCGGCGCCGGTGCTGTCATGGGTGCCGCCGCGGGGAACGCCGGTGAGCGACGAGACCACCATGCGTCTCCTCGACCTCTATCGCCACACCGATCCGACCCTGGCGCGGGTGCTGGAAGACCGCATCGGCCTCGCCGCCATCGCGCGCGCCGGCGGCATCGAGCGCAAGCCGGAGGATCAGGGCCCGGTGGTGCAGCTCGGCGACATCAGCAGGTGCGCAGCCTATTTCGCCGAGGCAGCGGGCGCGGCGGCGAAATTCCTCGCCAGCGCCGACGGGCCGCGCGTCGGCGCGCTCGCCCTCGATGGCTGGGACACCCACGTCAACGAGGGCGCGGTCAAGGGACGCCTGGCGGACGCTGCTCGGCGCCCTCGACGGCGCGCTCGCCGCGATCGAGAAAGGCATGGGTCCGGCGTGGA
Source organism: uncultured Alphaproteobacteria bacterium (assembly GCA_963800215.1). Taxonomy (GTDB): domain Bacteria; phylum Pseudomonadota; class Alphaproteobacteria; order Rhizobiales; family Xanthobacteraceae; genus JAJPKK01. Next base: position 136,280 of record CAWCZY010000002.1, read on the forward strand.
GCGAGACGGTGGTGGTGCTCGTCACCGAGTTCGGCCGCACCGCCCACGTCAACGGCACCGAAGGCACCGACCACGGCACCGCCACCGTGGCCCTGCTCGCCGGCGGCGCGCTGAAGGGCGGCCGCGTGGTGGCCGATTGGCCGGGGGTCAAGGAGGCCGATCTCCACGAGAAGCGCGACCTCAAGGCGACCACCGACCTGCGCGCGGTGCTCAAGGGCCTGCTCAAGGACCATCTGCGCCTGGAGGACGACGTGCTGGCGGCGGATATTTTCCCGGACAGCGCGGGGGTGAGGCCGATGAGCGGGCTGGTGGGGTAACCAGTGGCCTGATCAGCGAAGCGCCACCCGCTGGCCCTGATCCGACTCTATTTGATAAACGGATTCTCAATCCTCAGTCGCTCGATCGTCTGCCCATGGTGGAGGTCTTCGGAATAGAGGATCGAGCAACCCGCTCGCAACGCCGCGGCCACAATGAGGCTATCGTAAATCGAAAAACCGCGAGCGCGCGCGATTTCGATGGCCGCCTCGTGGAGGTCGACGGTCAACGGATGAGGCGGATCGAGGAGAATTTTCAGGACGCCGAGGGCGTCATGGACTTCGTCCCAGCCGCGTCCCTGTTTCCGGCGCGAAACATTCACGAATTCATTCAGGACCTGAACGCTGATGACACCGCCGCCTTCCAGCAAGGCCGCCGCCCTTTCATTGCGAGGATCGTTTGAACTAAACGCATAAACGATGACGTTGGTGTCGAGGAACGGCTTAGCGTTCATTTGCCTCTTCCCGGTCCAATTTGAATCCGGGCGGCAAGGGCCGTCTCAGTGCGCGCAACCGCCTCAGCGCCTCCTCGCGCCGGCGGTCGCGGGAAACCTCGAAGTGGCGCGCACCGGCGACCGTGATCTCGATCTCGTCACCCTCCTTGAGCTTGAGCGCTTCGACGACCGCCTGAGGAAGGCGGACGGCAAGGCTGTTGCCCCACTTCGACACATGCATGATCGCTCCCATTGAAACACAGCATCAATGATATACGATGCTGATGTATATCATATGCGTGGGACCAGTGGGAGGTCAAGCGAAGCCGACAGCGCGTAGCCCCTACACGAACGCCTGCAATCCGGTCTGCGCGCGGCCGAGGATCAGCGCGTGGATGTCGTGGGTGCCTTCATAGGTGTTCACGGTTTCCAGGTTCTGCATGTGCCGCATCACGTGGTACTCGATCTGGATGCCGTTGCCGCCGTGCATGTCGCGGGCGGTGCGCGCGATGTCGAGCGCCTTGCCGCAATTGTTGCGCTTGACCAGCGACACCATCTCGGGCGTCGCGCGGCCGTCGTCGAGCAGGCGGCCGACGCGGAGCGCGGCCTGGAGGCCGAGCGCGATCTCGGTCTGCATGTCGGCGAGCTTCTTTTGCACCAGCTGCGTCGCCGCCAGCGGCCTGCCGAACTGCTTGCGGTCGAGGGTGTATTGCCGCGCCCGGTGCCAGCATTCCTCCGCCGCGCCCATGACGCCGAGTGCGATGCCGAACCGCGCCCTCGTGAGGCAGCCGAATGGCCCCTTGAGGCCGGACACGTTGGGCAGCAGGGTCTCCTCCGGCACCACGACGCCGTCCATCACGACCTCGCCGGTGATCGAGGCGCGCAATGACAATTTGCCGCCGATCTTCGGCGCGGAGAGGCCCTTCATGCCCTTCTCGAGCACGAAGCCGCGGATCTCGTCGCCATGGGCGGCCGACTTCGCCCAGATGACGAACACGTCGGCGAGCGGCGCGTTGGAAATCCAGGTCTTGTTGCCGGTCAGGCGGTAGCCGTCGGCGACCTTCTCGGCGCGCGTCTTCATGCCGGCGGGGTCGGAGCCGGCGTCGGGCTCGGTGAGGCCGAAGCAGCCGACCCACTCCCCGGTCGCGAGTTTGGGCAGGTATTTCCTGCGCTGGGTCTCGTCGCCATAGGCGTAGATCGGGTACATCACCAGCGAGGACTGCACGCTCATCATCGAGCGGAATCCGGAATCGACCCGCTCGATCTCGCGCGCCACCAGCCCATAGGAGACATAGCCCGCCCCGGCGCCGCCATAGGCCTCCGGGGTGGTGACCCCGAGCAGGCCGAGCGCGCCCATCTCGGCGAAAATGGCGCGGTCGGTGTTCTCCTGCATGTAGGCTTCGATCACCCGCGGCATCAGCTTGTCCTGGGCGTAGCCCCGCGCGGTGTCGCGGATCAGCCGCTCGTCCTCGGTGAGCTGGTCGTCGAACAGCAGCGGATCGTCCCACTGGAACGACGTGCGGTGCTCCTTGGCGCTCTTTGCCACCTTGTGCCCGGCCGTGCTCATCGCAAAACTCCTTGGGTTTCGTTGTCGTCTTATGCCGCGCGCGGGTCGGTTGGGGCAAGCGGCGTGACACGGCTCCCTCTCCCGCTTGCGGGGGAGGGTTCGGGAGGGGGCGCCACACACAAGGACTCCTGGAAGCGGCCCGCCAGCGGCTGCGCAACAAGATCAATCTCGTGATCGATCATCATCGACAGCCCCGGGGTCGCACCAAAACGTCGGGAAGTTCGGGACGTCAGAGCGCCCCCTCCCTCGCCCTCCCCCCGCAGGCGGGAGAGGGAATTGGCGGGAGAGGGAATTGGTCGTCAGCCCGGCGCCAGCAGCTTGCTGATGACCTTGGCGGTGTAGTCGACCATGGGAACGATGCGCGCGTAGTTGAGGCGCGTCGGCCCGATCACGCCGATGACGCCGACGATGCCGCCGCTCGAATCATGGTAGGGCGAGATGATGGTGGAGGAGCCCGACAGCGAGAACAGCTTGTTTTCCGAGCCGATATAGATGCGCACCCCTTCGGCGCGCTCGGCGCGGCCGAGGAGGTCGGCGACGCCGCGCTTGGTTTCGAGCTCGTCGAACAGCCGGCGCACGCGCTCCAGGTCGTCCACCGCCTTGAGGTCGTCGAGCAGGTTGGCGTGGCCGCGCACGATCAGCTTGCGCTCGTCGCGCTCGCCGCCGGACCAGCTGGCAAAGCCGGCGGCGACGATCTTCTGGGTCAATTGGTCGAGCTCGGCGCGGCCGGCTTCGAGCGCCATTTCGAGCTCGGCCTTCGCCTCCGCCAGCGTCTTGCCGCGGACATGGGCGTTGAGGAAGTTCGACGCCTCGGTCAGCGCCGAGGCCGGCAGCCCGATCGGCAGGTTGAGCACGCGGTTCTCGACCTGGCCGTCCTCGGCCACCAGGATGACCAAAGCGCGCTCCGGCTCCAGGCGCACGAATTCGATGTGCTTGACGCGGACATTCGACTTGGCGGTGAGCACGACGCCGGCGGCGCGCGTCAGCCCCGACAGCAGGACGGAGGCCTCCGTCAGCACGTTTTCCACGGTCTTCCCGGCGGCGGCGACCTGGCCCTCGATGGCGACCCGGTCGGGCTCGCTGAGATCGCCGATCTGCATCAGTGCGTCGACGAAAAACCTCAAGCCCAGCTCGGTCGGAAGTCGGCCCGCCGAGGTGTGCGGGGCGTAGATGAGCCCGAGCTGCTCGAGATCCTGCATGACGTTGCGCACCGAAGCCGGCGACAGCGTCATCGGGATGATCCGCGACAGGTTGCGCGAGCCGACCGGTTCGCCGGTAGCGAGATAGCTTTCGACGATCTGGCGAAAGATTTCGCGCGAGCGGTCGTTGAGCTGGGCGACGCTGATTTCGCTCGAGCCGATCGGAACGTCTTGGGACACGGAGCGCATCATTGGAATCAATGCCTTGGAGGTTGGCATTTGTCTATCCCGGGAACCAACTTCAAGGCCGGCGGAAACGCGGGCCTTGTGAAGCCGGTCCGGCGAACCTAAAAGGCTGCCTGAGCGGCCAGCCGTCCTACCAACAGCCGCCGGGAGAATGTGCCCATGCGACCGAGCCGCCGCCAACCCGACGAGCTTCGTGCCGTCACCCTCGAGCGCGGCGTGGTAAAATACGCGGAAGGCTCCTGCTTCGTGAAATTCGGCGACACCCATGTATTGGTGACGGCGACGCTGGAGGACCGTATGCCCCCGTGGCTCAAGGGCCAGGCCCGCGGCTGGGTCACCGCCGAATACGGCATGCTGCCGCGCGCCACCCACGAGCGCACGCGGCGCGAGGCCGCCGCCGGCAAGCAGGGCGGCCGCACCGTCGAGATTCAGCGCCTGATCGGCCGCAGCCTGCGCGCGGTGGTCGACCTCGAAGCGCTGGGCGAGCGCCAGATCACCGTCGATTGCGACGTGATCCAGGCCGACGGCGGCACCCGCACCGCATCGATCACCGGCGCCTGGGTGGCGCTGCACGACTGCCTCACCTGGATGAAGAACCGCGAAATCATCCGCACCGTGCCGCTGCGCGACCACGTCGCCGCCATTTCCTGCGGCATCCACAGCGGAACCGCGGTGCTGGACCTCGATTATGCCGAGGATTCCGTCAGCCGACACCGACGCCAATTTCGTGCTCACGGGAACCGGCGGCATCGTCGAGATCCAGGGCACGGCTGAGAAGACGCCGTTCACCGAGACGGAGCTCTTGACGTTGCTGGCGCTGGCGCGCAAGGGGGTCGGCAAGCTGATCGACCTGCAGAAGATGGCGGTGATGTGAGCGCGTGCCGCCGTTGCGTGATCGCGGCGCGGACCGCGCCGCCGACGCCACATTTCGGGGTAGGACAGGCACCGACATGCCTTCACAACGTCATCGCCCCATCGCCGGACGGCTCGTGATCGCGACCCATAACCCGGGCAAGCTGCGCGAAATGCGCGAGCTGCTCGCGCCCTATCGGGGTCGAGGCGGTCGCGGCCGGCGAACTCGGCCTCGGCGAGCCCGAGGAAACCGGCGCGAGCTTCGGCGAGAATGCCCATATCAAGGCCGCCGCGGCGGCGAAGGCCGCCCAACTGCCGGCCTTCGCCGACGATTCCGGCCTCGTGGTCGATGCGCTCGGCGGCGCGCCCGGCATCCATTCGGCGCGCTGGGCCGGCGCCGACAAGAACTTCGCCCGCGCCATGGGCGAGATCGACACCAAGCTTCGGGGCATCGGCGCGACGGCGCCGCCGGACCGCACCGCCCATTTCATCTCGGCGCTGTGCGTCGCGTGGCCCGACGGCCATGCCGAGGAGTTCGAAGGCCGCATCGACGGCGTCGCTGGTGTGGCCGCCGCGCGGCGACAAGGGCTTCGGCTATGATCCGATGTTCTTGCCCGCCGGTTACGACCGCACCTTCGGCGAGATGACGAGCGAGGAAAAGCACGGCCTGCCGCCCGGCAGCCGCGGCCTGTCCCACCGCGCCCGCGCCTTTCGCAAGCTCGCGGAGGCGCTCCTTGGCAATCCATGAGCCCGCCCACGCCGGCGCGCACGCCGCGAACCCGGCCGGCCGCGATGCCGCGGATACCGCGTTCGGCGTCTATATCCACTGGCCGTTCTGCCTTTCAAAGTGCCCCTATTGCGACTTCAACAGCCATGTCCGCCACGCCGCCATCGACGAGGCGCGGTTCGTGCGCGCCTTCAGCGCCGAGATCGCGGCCACCGCCGCACGGACGCCCGGCCGTACGGTGTCGACGATCTTCTTCGGCGGCGGCACGCCGTCGCTGATGCAGCCGGCGACCGTCGGCGCAATCCTCGACGCCGTCGCGCGGCACTGGCATGTCGCGCCAACCGCGGAGGTGACGCTCGAAGCCAATCCGACCAGCGTCGAGGCGACCCGCTTTGCCGGCTACCGCGCCGCCGGCGTCAACCGGGTGTCGCTCGGCGTGCAGGCGCTCGACGACGGCGCGCTCAAGGCGCTCGGGCGGATGCACACCGCCCGCGAGGCGCTCGATGCCGTCGCCATCGCGCGCGCCGCGTTCGAGCGCTATTCGTTCGATCTCATCTATGCGCGGCCGGGCCAGACGCCGCAGGCCTGGCGCGCCGAGCTCGAACACGCGATCGCCGAGGCGGCCGAGCACCTCTCGCTCTATCAGCTCACCATCGAGGCGGACACGCCGTTCGCGGCGCTCCATGCCGCCGGCAAGCTCGCAGTGCCCGACGCCGACCATGCGCGCACGCTCTACGACCTGACCCGCGAGGTCTGCGCCGCCGGCGGCCTGCCGGCCTACGAGATCTCCAATCACGCCCGCCCCGGCGCCGAGTGCCGCCACAACCTCGTCTATTGGCGCTACCACGAATATGCGGGGATCGGTCCCGGCGCTCATGGCCGCCTCGATATCGACGGCCGCCGCCGCGCCACCGCGACGGAAAAGCGGCCGGAGGCCTGGCTCGAGCGGGTCGAGACCACCGGCACCGGCATCGCCACCGACGAGGCCCTGAGCCGCGTCGAAGCGACGGACGAATTCCTGTTGATGGGACTGCGGCTCGCCGAGGGCATCGACCTCGACCGCTTCGCGGCGCTGGCCGGCGCGCCGCTCGCCCACAAGCAGATCGCCGACCTCGCCATGCACGGCCTCATAGAGACCACGCCGCAGGGCCGGCTGCGGGTGACCGCGGCGGGGTTTCCGCTGCTCGATGCGATCGTCGCCGATCTCGCGGCGTAGCGCGAGGTGCGCGAATTAAATCCGCCGCAGCGGGATCGACATGGCGAGAAGCATGCCGATCGTGGTGAATCCCGCGATCGACAGGAACGCGGCGCGGAACGCATCGGCGATATCGGCCTTGACCGCGGCGAGTTGGGCCGGCGCCAGCGTCGACGCGACCCGTCCGCCGTGCTCCACCATGCTGGTGAATGCGCGCGCGGCTTCCGGATTTCTCGTCGCCAGCACGGCGAACAGGACCGCGGTGACGAGGGCGGTTCCGAATGCGGCGCCGATCGAGCGCGAGAACTGCACCGAGGCGGCGGCTTCGCCGAGCTGGATCGGCCCGGACTCGCTTTGCACGGTGACCTGGACCACGCCCATCACCGTTCCCATGAACAGCCCGTTCCACAGCAGCAGCCAGGCGAGGCCGGTGGTGCCGATCTGGCTGCGCCCACAGCGCCAGGACCACGAGATTGGCGGTGACGAGGAGGAGTCCGAAGGCCGGAAATATCGTGGTCCGGCCGGTCTTGCTGACGAGGCGCCCGGTGACCAGCGAGCCGGTGCCGATGCCGATGGTGAGCGGCACAAGCAGCAGCCGGTCTGCGCCGGCGAATTGCCCCGCACTACCTGGAGATAGATCGGCAGAAAGGTGATCAACGATACCAGCGCCGCACCGTGACAGGCGGCGAGCGCGTCGCTGCGCCAGATCGTCGGCCGGCGCAGCAGCGCGAGCGGGATCAGCGGCGACGGCGCGCGGGATTCCTGGCGCACCAGCAGCGCCGCGGCGATGATGCCGATGGCGAGCAGGCCGCCCGCCGCGGGCATGGCGGCGAGTTCCATGTGCTGGGCCTGCTCCAGCGACAGCAGCGTAGTCGTCACGAACAGGGTGAAGAACAGGAGCCCGCTCGGGGTCCGGCACGCCAGCCCGACTCTGTCCGGCACCCGATTCTCGAGCTTGCGCGTCAGCCAGACCGCCAGCAGCCCGACCGGAATGTTGATGAGAAACACCGATTGCCAGCCGAAATGCTCGGTGAGATAGCCGCCGGCCACCGGCCCGAAGGTGTTCGCGCACACCGCCACCGCGGCGAGATAGCCCTGGTAGCGCGCCCGCTCGCGGGGCGGGAACGCCTCGCCGACCAGCGCCTGGGACAGCGTCATCAGCCCGCCGCCGCCGAGGCCCTGGAGCAGGCGGGCGAGCGTCAGCAGCATGATCGAGGTGGATGCCGCGCACAGCAGCGATGCCAGGATGAACACGGCGAGCGCGACGAACATCAGCCGGCGGCGGCCGAACGCATCGCCGAGCCGGCCATAGATCGGCGCCGCGATGGTCGAGGCGATCAGGTAGGACACGACGACCCAGGAGGCCCGCTCGACCTCGCCGGTCGCGGCGGCGATGGACGGCAGCGCGGTGGCGACGATCGTCTGGTCCAGCACGGCCAGGAACATCGGCAGCATGATGGACGGGAACACGGTGAAGAAACGGCCGGGTGCGGCGGCGGCGGCGGGCCGAGATTGGGCCAGGCGGAGACTCGAGCACGCCTTCGCCAGAAGGGCTTTGCCCGGAACTGGCGAACTTTGCCCTTTTGGGTTCTGGTCGAGGCTCATGCGGAACCACATGTCCTTTCGCGGGCGGTCAGTGCGCCATCAATACCGGCAACGTCGCACTCGCCAGGATGTGCCGCGTCGCCCCTCCGAATACCATTTGGCGCAGGCGGCTCTGGGTATAGGCGCCCTTCACCAGGAGATCGCAGCCATGCGTTCTCGCGTGGTCGAGAATGGCTTCGCCGGTGGTCCGTTGCCGGGCGCCACCGTGACGGCGGCGGCCGGGATGCATTCATGCGCAGATAATGCGCCACCTCTTCCCCGGTCGGTCCGGGGGTCATGCCGCCTTCCACCGAAAGCACGGTGACTTTGCTCGGCCTCGCGCAGCAGCGGCATGGCGAACGCGATGGTGCGGGTCTGCTCGGTGCTGCCGTTCCAGGCGACCAGCACGTTCGCGCCGATGACCTGCGGCGCCGCCGCCGGCGCGATCAGCACCGGGCGGCCGCTCTCGAACAGCGCCGCTTCCAGCGGCGGCATGCGCGGATCCTGCGGCGCGCGGCCGGGGCGTCCCAGCACGATCAGGTCGAACAATCGGCCATGGCTGCCGATGAAGGCGTCGCCATAGGCGCCGGCGCGAACCCAGCGCATGGGAATAGACGGCCGCTCCCGGCTGAGCGTGCGGCACCGCATGGTCGCGCATGAAGGACTCGAACAGGACCTGGGCGTGGCGTTCGATCTCTTCGTCGCCCGCCTGCGTGCTCGCGATGGTCAGGCTGCTCACCGGATCGACCGCGACGAATTCGGAGGCCGCCGGATGCACCGCAAAGCCCTCCATGTAGCTGCCGAAGCGCTGCGCGACGAGCCGCGCGGTCTCCAGCACCGCGGACATCGTGGCATGGTCTTCGGTCGGAATCAGGATGGTCTTCATGGCACCGGCTTCGCGTTCGGCACGGGTTACTATATTGCCGAGCCGTTGAACGAACGTGGCGCCGGCGCGACCACCTGGGGGCCGGCCGTCGTGACCTTCATCACGGCGAGGCCGCGCTGGTTGGAGCCGTCATTGCGGAAGCGGAACACCCCGTCGATCCCGGTGAAGCCGGACGGATTGGTGAGCACGTCGGCGGCGAAGCGCTGCTGCCCCTGGGTCTTGACGAGCGCCGCCACCAGCGCCACCGCGTCATAGGCGAGCGTCGCCTGGCGCACCGGATCCTGGTGGTAGCGGGCGCGATAACGGTCGGCGAAGCCGCGATACCCGGTCGGCTCGGGCGCGGCGAACCAGGCACCGTCGAGCAGCGTGATTCGCGAAAATGCGCTGATCGTCCCCCCACAGCCCGGTGCCGAGCACCGTGAACTGGCGCAGATTGACGCCGCCGTTCGGCGAGCGCCTGGAGGATATCGGCGACCCCATCGCCGCTGTCGGGGATGAACAGGGCATCGGCGCGGCCAGCCGCCTGGGCGACCTGCTTCACCAGTTCGCCGAGCTTGCTGCGATCCTCGCTGTAATGCTCGACGGTGACGATGCGTCCGCCGCGCTTCGCCACCACCTGCTTGAACTCGCCCTCGACCACGCCGCCATAGGCGTTGGAGGGAATCAGCGCGACGAAGGACTTCTTGCCCTGGGAAATGGCGTAGGTGACGATCCGGTCGACGTCGCTTTCGGGCAGGAAGCTCAGCAGATAGGCGCCCGACGAGGCGACATTGCTGTCGGTCGAAAACGCGATCATCGGCACGCCCCGGGAGCGGGCGACCTGCTTGGCGCTGGTGACGGAGTGGGCGAACAATGGCCCGATCATGATCTCGGCGCCTTCGTCGATCGCCTGGGTCGTCGCCTGCTGGGCGCCCGGCGCGGTGCCGCTGTCGTCCTTGGTCACCAATTGGATGTTGGCCCCGCTGAACTCGGCGAGCGCCATTTCCGCGGCATTGCGCATGGACTGGCCGGCGATCCCGGCATTGCCGCCGGCGGACAGAGGCAGGATCAGGGCGACTTTGACCGCGCCGGTGCCGAGCGGCTTGGCCACCGAGGCAGGCGCCGCGGCCGGTGCATCCACGGCCGGCGAACCGCTGCCGAACATGTTGGAGGCGCGCCGCCGCAGCCGGCGAGCAAGGCCGCCAGCGCCAAGGCTGCCGCCCGCCCCCAGGGGGCGCAGGCGCGGCGGGCCGCATGGCTCTGGCAGGGCATCAACCGGTCTCCGTGATGGCGCCGTGGCGCCGTATTTGGCAAAACGCAATTACTTCAGTGTGGCATTCAGGCATATTGTCGGCAAATCGGCCCAACCAGAAGAGCACGCTCCTCCGCCCGTGGCAAATACGAATTGAACCCCATGGCCACCCCTGATCACTCCAATGCGGCGACCAAACCGCAACCGGACGGCGGGCCCGACGCGGCACTACCGCGTATTCGCGCACGACATCGAGGCAGCAAGGCCGCGCCGGGATTGTATCTCGTGGCGACCCCGATCGGCAATCTGGGGGACGTGACGCTGCGGGCGCTCGAAATCCTGGCCGGGGTCGACGTGGTGGCCTGCGAGGACACCCGCGTCACCCGCCGGCTGTTCGACCGCTACGGCCTGACGACGCCGCTCGTCGCCTATCACGACCACAATGCCGTCGATGGCACGGCCGAAGCTGCTGGCGCGGCTCGAAGCCGGGGACGCGGTGGCGCTCGTCTCCGACGCCGGCACGCCGCTGATCTCCGATCCCGGCTTCAAGCTGGTGCGGGAGGCCCAGGCGGCGGGCCACAAGGTCACCGCGGTGCCGGGCGCTTCCGCGGTGATGGCGGCGGTGGCGAGCGCCGGCCTGCCGACCGACCGGTTCTTCTTCGAAGGCTTCCTGCCGCCGCGGGAGCAGGCGCGGCAGGCGCGGCTCGCCGAGCTCGCCGACGTGCCGGCGACGCTGGTGTTCTTCGAGACCGGTCCGCGCATCGCCGCCATGCTCCATGACCTCGCCGCCGCTGTTCGGCGACCGCGAGGCCGCGGTGTGCCGCGAACTCACCAAGCTGCACGAGGAAATCCGCCGCGCCGATCTCGCAGGCCTCGCCCGCGCCTATGACGAGGGCGCCGAGACCCGCGGCGAGTTCGTCGTGGTGGTGGGGCCGCCTGCCGTCGCGGCCCCCGTCGAAGCCGAAGACCTCGACGCCCTGCTGCGCCGGGCGCTCGTCGACCGAGTCGCTCAAGAACGCCGTCGAGGCGGTAGCTGCGGCGACCGGCCACAAGCGGCGGCTCGTCTATCAGCGCGCGCTGTCGCTCACCCGGAGCGAGGCCGATGGCGAAAGGTGAGCCGGATTGCCAAGCCGCGGCCGCCGGCCGATCCGGAGCGGCGCATCGCGTTCCGCTTCGGCCTGTCGGCGGAGAGCCGCGCCGCGGCCTATCCTCATCGCCAAGGGCTACCGCATCCTGTTCCGCCGGTTCAAGCACCCCGGTCGGCGAGATCGACATCGTGGCGCGGCGGCGCGGCGTGCTGGTGTTCGTCGAGGTCAAGGCGCGCGAGAGGCTCGCCGATGCCGCCGAGGCGATCGGCAAGCGCCAGCAGAGCCGCATCATCGCCGCCGCCGAATTCTGGCTCGCCGGCCATCCGGAGGATGCGGCCGGCGACATGCGCTTCGACGTCGTGCTGGTCGCGCCCGGCCGCCTGCCGGTGCACCTGCCCGGCGCCTTCGATGCCTCGATGTGACCCCGCTGCGCGCCGGGATTTCGGCCAGGGTTTACGAACGGCCCCGCCCGGGCTACTCCACCGGCGCGCCTCTTCACCCGCTCCCGGATCGACACGCCGCATGACCGCCCACCGCAAGCTCGATGTCGCCGTGCAGATGGACCCGATCGCGCGGATCAACATCCGCGGCGATTCGACCTTCGCGCTGCTGCTGGAGGCGCAGGCGCGCGGGCATCGTCTTTCCTATTACACGCCGGACCGCATGGCGCTGCGCGACGGCGAGGTGTTCGCGACGGTGGCGCCGCTCACGGTGCGCGACGTCGAAGGCGGCCATTTCAGCCTGGGCGAGGAAAAACGCAGCGGCGCTCGCGGCGTTCGACGTGATCCTGATGCGCCAGGACCCGCCGTTCGACCTCGGCTACATTTCCGCGACCCATCTGCTGCAGCGGCTGCACCCCAGGACACTCGTCGTCAACAATCCGGCCGAGGTGCGCAACGCGCCGGAGAAGCTGTTCGTCACCGAATTTCCCGACCTGATGCCGCCGACGCTCGTCACCCGCGACCTCGAGGAGATCAAGGCGTTCCGCGCCGCTCAGGGCGACATCGTGATGAAGCCGCTGTTCGGCCATGGCGGCGCGGCGGTGTTCGCGCTGTCGCCCGCATGACGTGAATTTCGGCTCGCTCTACGACCTGTTCGCGGCGACGTTCCGGGAGCCCTGGGTGGTGCAGAAATATCTGCCGGAGGTGGCCAAGGGGGACAAGCGGATCATCCTGGTCGACGGCGAATTCGCCGGCGCCGTGAACCGGGTACCGCAGGAGGACGACCTGCGTTCCAACATGGTGCGCGGCGGCGTCGCGGCGGCGACCGACCTGACCGCCCGCGAACGCGCGATCTGCGCCCGGCTCGGCCCCGCGCTGCGGGCGCGCGGCCTCCTGTTCACCGGCATCGACGTGATCGACGGCTACCTCACGGAGATCAACGTGACCTCGCCCACCGGCATCAGGATCATCAGACACCTCGGCGGCCCCGACATCGCGGCGATCATCTGGGACAGTATCGCGACACAGGTCGCGCCTGCGAAGGCGTGATCGCGAAAAGCCTCAGGCTTTTCGGACCAGATCATGCGTGACACCGTGGCGGGCCTCGTCAATGCAGGCGGCGCGGATCGTCGCCGGGACGGCGCGCGGTCACCTGTTGCATCCATATGATGCGCGACTGCCGGATGGCCTGCGCGAGTTCCTCGACCTCGCAGCAGGCCACTTCGGCAGCGATCCGGGCTTGGCGGGCATTGTGCAATTCGAGTTCGACGGTCTTGAAGTCGATCATGGCGAAGCCTTTCGGGAACGGTTGACGAAAGGTTACCGTGAGTCGTTTTGTTCTGCAAATGTTCTGACGGGCGCGGGGCTGGCCGGATTCGACCTCGTGGCCCTAAGTTGCTGCAATAAAATTCAAAAATAAAAATAATTCGCTATTTGTTCGATTGGTGCACATCTATCGTTCATCATCGGCCAAAGTCCTGTCCTCGGGCCGTCGGTGGCTGAGAGTTCGGTAGCGCTCCCGCCTATAGAACGGGAGAAAAAATGGGCATTTTGCTCATCAAGTGTCCCAAAACGGGAAAGAATTTCGCCGCTGGCATTGAGGCCGACAGCGTTGCATTCGAGAGCTTGCCGCAGGTTCTCACCCGCACCCGTTGCCCGCATTGCGGCACCGTCCACCTGTGGTGGACGAGCGAAGCATTTCTGGCTGACATTATTCCACGATCGGACTGAGTTCGGAAGCAGGCCGCCTCGGCCGGCGGTCCGTCCGAGATGACGATAATTGCTCGCGGCGCGTATCCCCCGCCCTCATCCGGCTGCGGGAAATTTGGTCTCCAGCATACCGCCGATGAGCATGCAGGCTTCGTGGCCCTCCCACGTCCCCGTATGCATGGCGGCGCGGGTGAGCGCATCTTCCAGCACACGCCGGCCTTCGTCGGCGTCGATCACGCCCTTGGCGACAAGCAGGTCGAGCAGGCAAGCGGCGATGGCGCCGCCGGCGACGCCCATGCCCACGGCCTTGGCGTTGGTGTCGGTCATGGCAGTTCTCCGGACATGATGGATGAGCCTATCACGCGCAGACCCGCTGGCGTTCATTTCGGGGTCGTCATTCCGCAGGCTGCCCGACCGTTGTTCTGCAAATGTTCTTGCGTTTGTCGCGCGCCTTGAGCTAGGATGGCAGACGTCTGGGGGAACCTCATGGTCCAGCGTGTATCCACGGTCGCGTTCGAGGGCATCGAGGCCCGCGCGGTCGATGTCCAGGTCCAGGTCGCGCCCGGCATTCCCGCCTTCAATGTGGTGGGATTGCCGGACAAGGCGGTATCGGAGGCCCGCGAGCGGGTTCGCGCCGCGCTGGTCGCCTCCGGCCTCGCGCTGCCGGCGCGGCGGATCACGGTCAACCTCGCCCCGGCGGACCTTCCCAAGGAAGGTAGCCATTACGACCTGCCGATCGCGCTCGGGCTGATGGCGGCGATCGGGGCGATCCCCCATGATGCACTGGGCGGCTATACCGTGCTGGGCGAGCTCGGCCTCGACGGCTCGATCGCGGCGGTGGCAGGCGTGCTGCCGGCGGCGATCGGCGCCAATTCCCGCGGCGAGGGCCTGATCTGCCCTTCCATCTGCGGACCGGAAGCGGCGTGGGCGAGCCCGGAGATGGAGATCATCGCTGCCGGCTCGCTGATCCAGCTCGCCAACCATTTCAAGGGCACCCAGGTGCTGTCGCGGCCGCAGCCCAAGGTGCGGGAGGCCGAAGGCTCGCTGCTCGACCTGATCGACATCAAGGGCCAGGAGAGCGCCAAGCGCGCGCTCGAGGTCGCCGCGGCCGGCGGCCACAATCTCCTGATGTTGTGGTATATTGATTAAGCCGGTTGCGATCAACGATAGCTATTGTAAAACAATGACTTAATGCGTTCTGCCCCGGCGAGCAAATGCAAGGCGTAATTCCCCATGTCCGTCAAAAAAGCTGCGATCTACGGGAGGGTCTCGACGACCAATCAGAACGTCTCGGATCAGGTACTGGCCCTGCGTGAAGCGGCGCAACGATCTGGCTGGTCGGTGGTCACTGAAATAATTGACGAGGGCTCGGGCTCGAAACGCCCCGGATTTGATCGGCTGCTCCGAATGATCCAGCGCCGAGAAATTGATGTTGTCATGGTCTGGAGCATCGACCGTCTGGGCCGCTCGATTGCCGATCTGATCTCGTTTATGGGGGAGGTGCAGTCTACCGGCATTGACCTCTATTTCGAGAAGCAGGCCATCAATACCGCCACCCCCTCCGGCCGAATGATCTTTGGGATTTTTGCCGCTTTGGGCGAGTACGAGCGGGAAATCCTTCGAGAACGCATTCACGCTGGTATCACCAGAGCCAAGGCTGACGGCAAGAGATTGGGTCGTCCGAGCGTGGCAAACTCACCGGCCGTGATCACCTCCGTAAAGCTGCTTCGGGAGAAGGGGCTCTCGATACACAACATCGCCAAACAGTTGAAAATTGGAGTTGGCACCACCTCCAAAATTTTGGCTGCCTGATGCGACAACGGCCCTTCCCACCTGGAGGGACGCTCCTCTCCGGTAGGTGATTTAGACAGGCTGCAAGCTCGCCCTTGGTCGGTTCCCAGGCGACCCCAAGGAGTCCATAGGCAGTTCCCTGGGGCGAGGGTGGGGCATCAATTGAAACGGCCTGGATAATATTCCTATTTAGCCCACCGTCGCCACGAACCCATCGGCGTAGAGTCAATGCGGTTGAGGCTGGGCCTCTTGGTCTTAACAACTAGCAGTCTGGCAAGTTACGTTAAGTAAATCGACCCCTTTTGCCAAACATAGTGGCCCCTGCCTGAGCTTTTCTATTGAAAAACAGGCCCGGATATGCTACAGTAAACAATGGGAACTGAAGGTTATCCTGGATGCTACGGGCGCTTGATCCGGCCCCTGGCAGGCGGGACCCGGGTGACTTCGGGAACACCTCCTATCGATCCATGGTCCTAATCCGGGGGCGATGGTCGGGAGGCGACGAGGACCCCGGAAGGACTCCTCCAGGAACACCAAGGGTCTGCAGAGGCACCAAAGCCCCCCCGGGGACGCCAAAGGGCCTCCGTGGACCCTGCATGGGCCTTCCACGGACCTCCCCAGGGATTTCGAGGGCTCCGGGGATCGTGAGGCTTCCATGGCCCCCAGGAACCTCCAGGGGGAAGGGTGACCATGCCCGGCCGGTTCGCCCGTGGCGAGCCGCAAGCCCCATAGTGATCGACGGGGATCGGGGAGGGGACACATTGGCGATGATGCCAAGAACCTTTCCCAGCTTGTCCCGGAGCGTCTTCGGATTCGTGATGATGAGGCCCGGCCGTAATCGCCAGTCGGATCACATCGATATATCCAGTTTATCGAGGTTATAACCTGAGCACAATTACGGGCTTAACCACACAAAAACGTTGACTTTTTTGAGCGTTTGGAGTAGCATTACTTATCCATAATACTACGCATTATTTTCAGATAAATAAGCCGTGCCACCCATTACCGGGTCGCAGGCAATAAGGCTTTTTAATAGGGAGAATTATTATGAAGAACGCAAAGCATCAGGAAGATACGACCGTATCATTTCGCATCGGGGTCGAAAAATTACAGGGTGTTGACAATTACTGTAATGAAATCGATCTCACACGGTCACAACTGCTTAGAAAGCTGATTTCCAGCTTTAAACCCGTCCAAAAGACATCAGAAACGGCACGGGCTATTTCAGGCAACCGTTAACTTGGAAAGGACTCCTATTATGCAAAATCGACACCAGAACAACCTAATATCGTTTAAAACATTTAGGGCAACGATAAAAAAGAACAAAAAGACCAATCATTCTCTTGCGGAGGCAGCAGAGACAACCGGAGAGGATGATATTGGCTCCCTCTTTGCGATGATTCCTCTAAACGCAAGTGACCATGATGAAACGTTAGCGTTCGTAATTCGCCAGATTAAAACAATTGGCCGTCAGGCCGGGATCACCGTGAGCCTTATCCCCTTTTAATCCGGGGAATGATTGGCTCATTGATCGTCGTCTTCAGCATGAAAGGAGGCTGCCAACGTTCGTACAGTGGAGATTTACATCCTTTGCCAAAGAGACCGGGCGACACCGGTTCTGGTTTTTTTTTGCAATCAACGAGCTACATTTCACCGATTATTTGACCTGTGAGATCGTTTTTTGATCCTTTCTTTCTCCACACCTAGCTGGCTACAAGCCATTTGTGCTTTCCTTCAGGTTGGATTGAATCGCATCGCTTATAAGGCTCGTAGCTCTCGATACAACGCCTCAGCAGTTGAGACCGTGATAGGTCCATCTTCCGACATAACGTATCGATCCGAACAGCCATATCCTCCGGCATCCGAAACCCCGCTAAAACATCATTGGTGTTGCTGTTCGATTAAATACAACGGTCAACTTTTAAACCCTCCAGGTGTTATTACCTTAAATCCAATATGCTATTTATCAGCCCAGAAGGTCGCTGGGTCATATAAACTTTGACAAACCATGATCGTTTATGTTATACTCTGCTGTTAAATCAGAAATAACATAAATACTGCATGCCGCTCTTTTCGGGCGATGCCAGATCATTTCACTCATACAATTGGAGGGAATTCAAAATGACTATTGCAACAGATTACTTGGAGCGAGGCTTTTCTGTTATTCCAATCGAGACCATTGACTCAAGCCTACACAATCCCGTCAAGCCAAGTTTCCACCGGAACAAGACACCCACCATTCCGTGGCAGCAGTTCCAGAAGAGTCGTGCCTCCCCGGAAGAGGTCAAAACGGCAGCTCCGTATCGGGGTGAGAGCAATCGTGGAGGCCATCCACGGGGAAGCATGAAGACCTCAATACTATGCCCCTTTGGGTATAAAAGACGTAAGGACGTATTGACCACCATTGCCTTCGGTTCTCTTAGTCATAACAAATCGATATTGAAGGAGATCGTTTGATGAGATCAAATGCCTATGCTGCTGATGCCACCGTATCGATATATCTGTCACCTGATGATCTTAAGCAAGGTCAGGTAACGTTGTATTGCCTTGATCGGTCTGACTTCCTCGACAAGCCTGTATCCAATAATGGTGGTGATTCCGATCCTTATATGATCATCGGCTTTGACAGTGAATTCAAAAGTCCCGATCCTGTCAATAATCAAGATGTTAAGGAAGGAAAGGCAAAATATAAAGTCCTGTCCTACCAGTTCTGTGTTGCCACCAATCATGAGCAGTGGTCTGAAATTTGTATTCCCAAGGATGATAGTCGGATGAGCCTGGGTGAATACCTGGTTGCTGCCCTGGCATCGGGAAAAGGGAAATGCAAGAAGCTCCCAATCAAGATTTACGTCGTTGGTCATTTTTCCCGAGCTGATCTACCGGCATTCTCTGATTTCAAGGAACTGACCAAGTCATTTAATAACGTACGGAACTCCTTTATTACCAACCGATGGGTGCCTGTGGAATTAACTTTCAATGATGGGAACAAGCCCATTCGTCTCCAGGTTACATTTCGGGATACGATGTTGTTGGTTCCAGGCCATTCAAAAAGTCTGAAGATGGTCGGAGAGTTCCTTGGTAAACAGAAAATCGTCCTAGACTCCGATCCTGATCGAGAGCGTGAAATCAAACGCAATATGGATGTTCTCAGGGAAAAGAATTGGGAGCTGTTCCGAGAATACGCCATCAACGATGCAATCCTATGTGCTGAGTTTGCCAAGAAGATCATTGATCTACATAAGAGTACTACCGGAAAGGATACGTTGCCGGCCACTCTCACATCCATCGGAGTGAACCTTCTCAAAAAGTGCTGGCAGGATGAGGGTGCCGATCACCTCACACTCCTCGGTCGAGGGGAGGTAACCGAGAAGCGATGGGATAACCGATTCCATCGATACGTCAATACTAGGCGAGAAGTTCCGATCCCCGAGTGCTTCGATAATGAGACCATCGCAGTCGAATCCTACCACGGGGGGCGAAATGAACAGTTCTATTTCGGTGTCAGCCCCGAACGAGACTGGTCTGATTTCGATCTTGCATCGGCATATCCCACTGCTATGAGCCTGATCGGAAAACCTTCGTGGACCGAATGGTTTCACACCCGGAGCGTTGATGACTTTCAGGCCACGACCCTTGGGTTCGCTCGTGTAAGATTCAAATTCCCAACCTCAGTCCGATATCCGACCATGCCGGTGAGGACCGAGAACTCGGTCTGATCTTTCCCTTGGAGGGCATCAGCTATTGTTCATCGCCGGAGATCGTTGTCGCTCGCGACCTTGGTGCCGAACTCCAGATTCTCGATGGGCGCATCTTTCCCACCGATCGAGACAGTCGTGTGTTTGGCTCGTTCATCAAGGACTGCATCGAGAAAAGGAAGCAGCACCCCAAAAAGTCGTTCGAGGCGATGTTTTGGAAGGAGATTGCCAATTCGACCTATGGGAAGACGGCTCAAGGACTTCGGGAGAAGCGTGTCTATGACATGCGAGACCAAACCATGAAGGCCCTTCCCCCGAGTGCGATCACTAACCCTTTCTTTGCTTCCTACATCACCTCGTTCGTTCGGGCTGTCCTCGGCGAGATCATCAACAGGATACCACCGGATAAGGTGGTGTTTTCAGCGACCACCGATGGCTTCATCACCGATGCCGTCCACAAGGAAATTGAGGGGGCACAAGGAGGTACGCTGGCAACCCTCTTCATGCAGGCTCAAGAACGGAGCTACCTACGGGAATGCCACAATTCTTGAACAGAAGCATTCAGTTCGACAGCTGATCGGTTGGCAAACCCGTGGTCAAGCCACCCTGAAGCCCGGTAGCCCTGATTCGGCCGATCCCAACCATCACATGGTCCTGGCTCGGGGTGGAATTGCTACCCCGGTGGAAAATGACAACGATGTCGAACTCGATAATGATTTCATTGTGAAAACGTTTTTCTCTCGCAATCCGACCTCCTTCATCTCAAGCACCGTTCTCACCTCCGTTCAAGATATGGTGGAGCATGATGCCGATCTGGTTGAGAAGAGCCTGACCCGGCGCCTGAACATGGAGTTTGATTGGAAGAGGCGTCCTGCCGTTGTCGGCACCGAACCGAGCGTCAGCACCTTTGCTTCGACACCACTCCCTGGAAGAACATTCGAACAGTTCCAGAGTGCGCGAACGCAATGGTCGAATTATCAGCGATGGGAAAGGCGCTGTCTGATCACCGAGGACGACTACGAACGATTTGCAGCTTATGCCAATGCCTCGGTCACAAGGGAAGCAAATGGACGGGTGTTCCTGAAAGATGGTGATCTGTCACTGTTGAAACAAAGCCTCTGTCGAGCCTGGAAGCATTCTCTCGCCGGCATGGACCTTCGGGGTGTGGCTTTGTCTGCCGCCAATTTGCGAATCTCTAACCTCGTGTGGGATTCCGGCAAAACGGCACGACGTGGAAAATGCCGCTAAGAGAGAGTTCGTTCCAAACTTGGTACCTCGAACCTTGAGGTGTCTTGAGGCACTCAAACAGGTAGGCCAACACTTTCCATCCGTGCGGATTGAGGAGTTCCTTGCTGCCGAGGAAGACGCTCTATTTCCGTTCGTCGCTCTTCACCATGACAAAGGTGCTCGTGGGACCGAATTGGTAGGCATCGTCGGTACACGCTGTTTGCCAAGGAAACGAGTATTGCCCCTGCTGGACCAACCAACCGTCGGTTTATGGGCGCCCCCAACTCTCTATATATAAGTCCTCTTACGGAGTTTTGGGGGATCGTGCCTACAGATAGGTCGAACCGTGATTCTAAACATGTCGAACACCTTATTAAGCCGAGGCACGACTTAAACCTTTGGGGGATGTGACGGATGACCAAGCGTATATCATACGAGGATGTACGTCCGAAACGTTCAGGTAATGGGGTTATACAAAATGAAAGTCTTGACAGAACCTGATCGTTTATGTTATACTTACCAAAGTGTAGGAATTTGACAAGGTCCAAACGGGTCAGTTCGTATACTATTTTGTGGCTGTATAATCGTAATTCTTGTTTTCAAGACATTAATTGCTATTACCGTCGCATTTCACGCAAACCGATCTTTTGTCGCACGTAAATAGTGTGAGAACATCGGCTTGTATTATTATCAACTGATATGCCAGCTTTCAGGCTAAATATCTATTACGGAGTATTATAATGTCTACAAAGGATATAAGCTACAATGTTCAACGTAAAGAAGCACAAGAGCCATACCGTGTTCTCAGGGCGCATGATTTCGTGATGCGTTGGCAAGAAATGCCGTTGTCGTCAGCCAAAGACATCGAGCACATAGACGGCAGCGTAGCGGGGAAACAGTCGTCACCTGCGAGCACGATTGAGTTTCAGGCCAATGGTGATATTGTCGCCATCATAAGGGCTGACTCAGCGAATCGTGTTGAAGTACTGAAAGAGCTAGGTAACATTTTGGTCCAGGGTGCCTGCGTTAAGGACCATACGGTGCTATGCCAACCGGTGAACATCGACTGGAATGGAAACGTCAGAAGCCAAATAGGGGGTTGGGAACTTGGTGCAAAATGCTTTGCCAGAACTAGTCAATATATAGACCTGTTCAATTATCTGGAAACTAAGTCTAAGCAAACCGACATCAGGTGCGAAATAAAGACTCACGACGGACCCCCAAGCGATGGCTTTCCACCAGGGCTGCCTATAACAATCAGCGCAGCAATAGCGTCAAATTCGTTGTTTGCCGAGGAGATTCTCACAATTCTCGTTGAGGATTTAAAACTGATGGTGCGTCATAACGATATCAAGGTCAGTTGCAAGGCCGGTTAGTGAAAAAGCGACAAAAGATTATTGGGAATGGACACTCGTCACCTCTTGCACGCTGCCCCGTGAGTTAATTGTGGGGCGTCTAAACGGGCCTGCAGGGGACCGAGCTATCCCTGAATGACGACTCCATCTCCAGATTCGGAGCCACGGGTCTCAATGTTGGAGGAATGCGATTCGGCGCTTACTGTTCCAGCAAAGGCCGCAGGTCGAACAGCTTTCGGTCTTGCCGACCTGCTCCGGGCATAGGATCGCATCGGCCGGCTTCTGGTGGGCAGTTTCGATGCAGATCGTTCATCGGAGACCCTGCGAGTTGGACCGGTGCATTCGAGAATCGAATCGAAAAGCGATCCCAATGACGTTGGACCACCGCAACAAGAGCACCGGCAATTCGGACCATCTTTGACGTCCACGCGCGCCGTATATCCCCAAACATGCAATGATGAATGTCGCTCCAGCAAGGTGCGCCAAAGCTCGACGTACTCAACGGAATAGAAATCGCCGAGGTTGTGCAAGCGAACGGCGAATCCGTCCGGGTGGTCTATGTCAGGAGTGCGATTGCTCGGACCAGCCGCCACTCCAAATCCGGTCCTGCCTGCATTCGCTCCGTCCAATGCATTTTGTTGCCATAGCAGGACCGCCAATGCCCGGACCAGCTCGCCGGGCACGTCTTTCTTTCTTCCAGGGTCAACGTGTAGGCTGGGAAGCCTCGCCATTTGCCCTTGCTGATCTCACTGCCAATTTTTGCCGTGTTGCACCCACTTTTCAGAGCCCAGGAGCTATCACTAGCCCGGCTCGGCTTGCTTACCGTTGCAGGATAGATTGTGCGACCGGTTATAATTGCCTGATGATCGTGGGCCGGCATCGACGCCGGGACGCCATTGAGTGGACGAGAAATAAAACGGCTTTTCGTGACACGGCTCATGCGGCAACGCTCTGTTCGTTTTCTGCCTCGGCAGGAACAAGCAAATCGTTCCACGACAAGTTGAGACGAGCCCTTTGATTCTCAACAATGAGGGCTGCGCTCGCACGTTCACTGGCACGCCCCGAACCGAGCATCTGAAGGGCTTTGATCAATGCCACACGTTCTCTGGTGGGGATTCGCTTTGTCAACGGGGGAAACATGTTCGCATATGCCAATGCCCTTGCCGTTTGGAGTTCTGCCTTAGCTTTTTGAGCTTCAGCCCTCGCCGTCTGTGCTTGAGCGTGCTCAGGCGTTGCCAGGGAGCGGCTAGGCGCCTTTGCAGCAGCGGCCCGTTTTTTCTTTGATTGGGGTCCGAAGGGCGAATCCCGGTAACCACGGTCTCTCCACTTGAGCAACTGGTAAACCCAGGCATGAGACTTGCCGATAGCTCTGGCGGTCTCCCGTTGTGATGCCCCGAGTTCCTTTGCTTTGAAGAGGTATTCAGCAGCCTCCCGGAACTTGTGCTCGCCGGACTCGATTGCCCGTCGAGCTTTGTCGTGGAGACTTTCGATGCTCGCACTCATGATGCACTCCCCTGTTGTGGGAGATCGTAGTGAACATTCGTGAATCGACCGGGAAGAGGGTAACGGCCAAGTTGAACGATCTCTGCAGGAATTTGTAAGCCAATGGTCGCTGTGACGCTTGCTTTGCTGCCCGTCCTCTCCACAGTCTTTGCTGAGACAGCGACCCTCGATGCACATTCCGGCTCGGTGAGCCTGCTATCGTTGGGCGTCTGTCTCGCTTTCAATTCTCAGCAGGCACTGACGCTGGCGAACGCCGGAATTTCTCAATTTTAGCGTAAAGTCACCATGTCCATAGATGATATTGATCTTATCGACCTTTCCGTCATCCAACTTAAGGCGAGCATTTCGCTGACAGACGAGTTTGCGGATTTTGATATTCGGGAGGAACTTGAGCGTCAACTTGAGAAACGACTCGCAAGCACCAACATCGATGCACGTCCGGCACTCGGATCATTTGCACTTAACGCTGATGAAGATCAACTCTCCCTTATTCATCACACTGGCGAAGCTATTCGGCTAGTAGCTCCAGCAGGGTCCGGCAAGACGCAAACAATAATCAACCGAGTCATTCATTCCGTAAGAAAAGGAACCAAGCCGAAACGGATACTTTGTCTAACATTTGACAATTCGGCAAGCGGGGCGCTGCGTGAAACCATCAAGCGACAATTGAGCTCGCACGGCGCCGACCACGAGTTTGAAATTATGACCCTAAATGCATTCGGTTATCGCCTTCTGCGTGAGTACTTTTCTATGGAGTGGAAGCCGGTTATGGAATCTAATCGTGTTTGGCGTTTAGTTAACGAGGTAAAGGATAAGCTCAATAGCAGTCCCCAGGGGAGGCTTCGGCACGATGCTTTGCCAGCGACATTGACAAACCGTTTTTACAGTGAGTTTTTCAGTTATCTGAAAAATTCCCTCTTTGATCCACGCAATATTGTTCCCCAAGCGTTCGCAGATTTCATGATGAAAGACACGAAAGCTGAGGCTTTTTTCGAGCAGAACACCTCAATTGATCAAAAGCGTCTAGTAATTCAAGCCGTGCAGTGGATGCACAAGGAGTATGATAGTTATCTCAATCGGGAAAGCAGAATTGATTATGATGATCAAAAGCTGAGACCACTGTGCTGCCTAGAACAACGGCCCGACGTTTTATCTATTCTTCAAAAAAGATACGATGAGGTAATTGTGGATGAGTTTCAGGATGTAAACAGGCTTGACTTTGCTCTTATCAGCAAGATCGCTGCTAGATGCCGTCTTGTTGTTACGGGTGATGACGATCAGGCTATATATGGATTTCGGGGCTGTAGTCCAAGTTACATAATTGATCTGGATAGACATATTGACCGCCAAATTCATAGCGTTGAACTTCGCCGTAATTACCGTTGCCCAAGAAATATTGTGCAACACTCCACGAAGCTTATCAGAAACAACACTTGGCGTGTAGAAAAAAATCCGGTTGCCGTGCGTTCAGATGACGCTGCTATCAAGGTAGTGGAATCAACAACGGCCACTGCAGAAGCAAAAATGATCACTATGATGATTGAGCGTATTAAAAAACGAGCCGATAATTTGAAATTCTCTGATTTCGGTGTATTATACAGAGCAAATGCTCAAAGTCTTCCAATTCAGCTTCAATTCATATTAAAAAATATTCCATACAACGTTCGTGAGCGGGATAATATTCTCTATAACGATGGTCTTGAAAAGCTCCTGGGCGTGCTCAGGACTAAGCTGGCTGTGCAAAGCGGAGTTTCAGTGAGCCCTCATGATGCGACCTTGACGGTGAGAGCATATTTTCAGCGATTTGACCAACGAAACACGAGCCGGCTCGAAGAGGTGTTTAGCGGTGCGGGTGAGTTTTCCGACAAGATTCGGAGCACTGCCTTTTATAGGTGTGTTCCACAAGCACGGGACAGCCGATTTGTGGAGACGATGCGTGACGTGATTGCTGCTCCGTCATTGTTCAAGACACTTGACCTCTTGGCGAGAAATTTCAAAGGACTTCGGGGTATGATTGGAAGTCTTGAAGATGTAGTTATGGGTAGCGTTCCGATGGGCGAAGTGTATGAGCTTGCGGCAAGTTTTCGGGGAAGGATTGACGACTTCGTGGAGACAGTTGAAAGGGCCCTTCAGCAGGCTAAAACGACTCATGCCGGACACGAAGAGGATGGCGTCGCCCTTAAGACTTATTACAAAGCGAAAGGCTTGCAATGGCATACCGTTATTCTGACAAGCTGCAACCAGGGACTAATTCCGCATAGGAAAAGTCCGATTGAGGACGAGCGACGGTTATTCTATGTGGCGCTCACTCGTGCGTCATCAAACCTCATAGTAAGTTATCTCAAGACCTCATGTCGGACCAGAGTAGCGCCAAGCTGCTTTTTAAAAGAGGCAGGTCTTATTAAATAGCGGTCGCAGGGCAGAAGCAGCGTAGCGACATTACGGCCAGATTTCCCTTGGCAGCCGATTGACGATGCTCCCGATCACGCAGCCCAATTGGTCTTTGGCAGGACGGATCAACTGGATCGTCCACCTGGTGTTGTCTCGGTGTGAAATTTCATGGTCTAGCGGATGCCTCAAAGCCTGATTATCATGTGGTCCGATGGGTTCGTTGCGCTCGGAGGGGATCATGTTCATCGCCAAGTTGATCGGCCCTGACGGATACGTGGAGCAGAAGCAATTCACCGATCACGGCCGTGCAAAGGCGTGGTTGAACGGAGAGGGATTGGAGAAATTCGGAGGCGATGTTGAACGAGCCGAATTGTACGAAGATAACAGGTTGATTTCGTGCACCCGACCTCCCTCCAAAGACGATGCCCGTCGCTTTGAAGGGCAGTGGTGGTCCAAGCGTGCCTAGAGGCCTTTCAAACTGAGACACTACCGTCCACCAGCGCACCTTGACAACCGTTCGCTCTTTGTTCTACCCTCATGCCGCATGTGGAGCGACCGACAGGACCTCGTATTCTCATTCAAGATGGCGTTGCGTGATGCCCTGTCGGTGATCCGGGGGATGCGTCGGTCCCTTACCGACGAGCAGCAGCAGCGTGTTGCCGAGATGATGGTCGAGCACTTGCTGAAGCAGAATTGGAAGATCGAAAAAGGACCACAGGGCGAGGGTGGTTCGAGGCTGATGTCGGAAGCCATTTAATGTCAGATAATTCCATTGAACAAGTCCTGAAGCGACTTGAGTATATTTTAATGGCTCGGACTGATATCCAACGCACTCTGTTGGAGCTATATAAAATTCTGAAGCTAAGTCCTCCGAAGGAACGAGTTGAGCGGGAGGTGTTTCAGTTATTGGTGGGGGCTGCATTTTCGCTATGGAGAGCGATTTTCTTGGTGGAAACAGACCGGTCGTGGACAGAACTTTCGGGAGGAATGGAAGCCTACTTAAAGCGTCTGGTAACAGACAACAGTATCCAGTACCAAGACGACAAAAATAACAGCGCCTGGACGGTCGGATACTACCTTGGCAATGCGCAAATTCGTGTCAAGATGGCTTGGGAGAAATTACAGCGATCACCTGAGTATCAGTCCGTTGCTGCAGCAACTCCGATTGCCGTGGTTGTGGAGACATGGGAACTAAATGCGAAACAGACATTGTTTGAGTGGGAAATAACTCATAATTCGTTGCGGCAAGTAATGAAGATACTCAAGCCGGAGTTTTCCTTTGTTGAGAGGATTAAGGCTCTTAGTGATCTGGGTTGACTGTTTTCGCTACGATACACGCTCTAAGCCGAGTCGAAGCCGCAAGCCTCACATGCCAAGCTCCCGTTAGAGCGCAGGGCTGATGTCTTTTTGGCTTCCGCCAGTTTGCGTGATCGCTCTCGGACGAGATGTGCCCGAGTGAGAAGCCTATGCACCAGTATCGCTGAGAGACGGAGTTGATAATGTCATTTGCGAGAAGCCGAGTGCGCTTTTCATAAGGTGTGGCAAGTCTGAATGGAGGGTAACTAGCTCTTTTATAATTTCAGGATATCGCTTTACCGCTTCGATTTGGTTCGGCTCATCAGCAGCATTCATTATCGCACGTACCTCCGCAAGCTCACCGGTAAGCTCAATGATTCTTCGAAAAATCTTAAGTTGCTCTTCGCCGAAGAAAAAATGCGCCTCTGCCAGTGTTGTCCGAAGCTGCACAAACTCAGCGGTATCCGCAAAGGACCTCGAATTGTTTAGCACAAATTTGAGCAACTTACGAGCAGTGGAATAAACCGAATAGCGTTTCTCAAACAGATCATACTTCAGCCTGTCATAGGCAATATCACGTTGTGAGGCTGCAATTGCTTTTTGCGCCTTGGCAATTGCGATTTGGCTCTTTCCCAAGCGCCAAGTGACATAAAATGCAGCAAAAGCTGCGACAAGGGTTGCGAGTGGACCCGCAAGCCTTTCGATCAGATCAAGGCAATGCATATTTATAGCCCTCCTTCTGAGCCAAAAAAAAGCCGGCTAATCTTCGTCGGCTGGTTCGTCGTCTACGGATGGTGGAACGATAACCGCACCAATCTTCTTAAACGTCGAAAACGTCGGATCGATGTATTTGTTGTATCGTTCCTTCGCATATTCAACTTTTCTTTTGGTCACCGGATCAAGCTTAGTGCCATTAAACCATATCGAACGCTTACATGCATTCTTGCCGGTCTTGTTTTGATGCGATTCGGTGATGAATTGTTCAGATGACATGATCCATTTTAAATCGAGACGTTCGGAATAAAACACGAAATAATAATTCTTGCGGGGCTCATGAACGATAGCGGCGAATAGAGCGGCATCCCCTTCGGCGACGTTCTTCGACCGTGCTTTGATCTGCACCTCGATGAACTCCCCGTCCCCCTTGCGAATGACCGCATCCCTACCAAAGTCATCGACCAAAGGGACGTACATGCCCAAATTTTCCTTCAACATCTGACCTATCAGCCAGTACTCCATGCGGCGCCCAAAGCCTGCTGAATGCCTGAATGCGATGCCCATAATACGTCCCCAAGGTTAGACCCCTCGATAGTAGATGCGGGTTTTCGTTGAGATCAGACCCGGATGCCCGGTTTGAGGTCTAGTGCAAGCTTCATTTTAAACTCGTTTTCGAGCATATCTCGCAACCCATGTAAGGCCACCACGGCTTCTCTGCCATCTTGCTCGGTTCTTTGGATCATGGCTGTGATCAAAACGTTCAATTCGGCTGCTTTCGGATCAAACCATTTTCGATCCTCTGTGGTAAGTCCAGCTGTGATGTTTCCATTCATCGTTGCCCCGTAGCGCTCAAACACCGAGTTTCGCTTTGAATTGTACATTTCGAACAGCGCCACAGTGCTATTATGCAGTTCCGGTAATGCCGCTATTTCATTGAAAAGCTTCGTGTCTATTGAAAGCACGAGTGCCATTTCGTCCGGTGTGAAGCTGATCGGTTCGGGCAACGGTGCAATTGGAATGATGGTCTGGAATGTTGGTGGCTTGCTATCTCCAAGACTTAACGTCTTAGGTAGCTTAGTGCTTGTTTGCTCCTTCAAACATTGCCGAAGGGTACTGAGCCCTGAAGCGAGCTTGATCATTTTGAAAAGTAACGCAAAGCCCAATGCTTTTCGTGCTTGGAACCTATCGTTGTCTCGTTGTTCCTTGGCCGCATTGAGCGCCTTGCGTTGAAGCAGGTAGCTCGTTGTTACGCTGATCGCTGAGCCCAGAATCGTCCCAGCTAGGGTGCTGAATACAGCCCACCAAGTGATGGATGTTCCAGCGTCCATTGCAAGCCTCCCGTGTTCCAGTGGTCGCTTTTTCCGGGGGCACGGTAACAGAGTTTGGCAGAGGCGACCGCAAGCTTCGGACGGGAGCCGCTCGCTGATTTCGGGGTCGCCAAGGCTCGGGGGACGGTGTCTTCGATAGCAGCCCTGACTGGGGAGGCAGCTTAGTCCTCCTGACCGACGTAGCCCTGGTTGATCTCACGCCAAGAATGTCCCATATTTAAGCTATAAGTGGGACAGTGGTGGTCCAGAGATCGAGGTTTTCCATGGCAAAAGCACGCCTCAAGCTGGTGGTCCCGACCGACATAAGTGGGACAGTCAGGCGCACGGCACGTCCAAACCGGATCGCCAACGACAAGCTACGGGGTCGTGAGCACCTCACTGAAGCCGAGGTCGGCCGTCTGGAGAAGGCAGCGACGAAGGGCAACCGGCACGGCTTTCGCGACGCCACGATGATCATGATGGCCTTCCGGCATGGGCTCCGGGCTGACGGAGCTTTGCGATCTGCGCTGGGATCAGGTGGACCTCTCTGCCGGCAAGCTCCACGTCCGTCGGGTCAAGAACAGCGCCCCTTCCACCCACGTCCTCGATGGGAAGGAAATCCGTGCCTTGCGTCGGCTCCAGCGAGAGCAGCCTCCAGGCAACCTGTTCGTGTTCACGTCCGAGAGGGGCGCTCCATTCACCACTGCAGGCTTTCGGAAAGATGCTCGCTAGGCTGGGCAAGGGGGCGAAGATCGGCTTTCCCATACACCCCTGCGGAGCATGCTGCGCCACGGCACGGGGTTTAAGCTGGCAAACGATGGTGTCGATACCCGGGCGATCCAGGACGACCCGGGCCACAAGTCCATCGCCAACACGGGTGCGCTATTCGAGGCTGTCGCCCGAGCGGTTCAAGGGCTTTCGGTGGAAGGATTAAGTTAAGGGTCCTCCAGCGCCACCGAACTACCAGCGTCGATACCGGAAGAGTTGAACATTCCCCCAAGCGTTGGGGACAATGAAATTATTGTGCTAAGGCTTTCATCTGCGCCGATCCTATGTGGGCCTGAGGCGTCCTAAACGGAGCCCTCTGACAAGGTCAAAGACCAATGCGCCTCAAAAGACTTAAAATTCAGAACTTTCGAGCAATTCGAGAAATTGATGTCACCTTCAATACCCTGGTTAGTGTACTAATCGGCCCTAATGCAGTGGGAAAAACGACGGTATCGGAAGCTATCCGTTTGGTAAAGGCTATATTGGTTCCACGTACAGCGAGTGAAACGACACAGACGTTAATCCAGTTAGGTGTGATGTCACCGCACTTTCAGCAGCGAATTGTTCCGCTGGCGCTGACGAATACTCCACAGACACCGCTTATAATAGGATGCCTATTCGAACTCACTGACGGCGAGATTGAGACCTTGCAACAGATATTTCCTCAAATCGCACCAAACGTTGCGCAATCAAATGCGGGATTATCATTTGCACCTCCCAATCAGGTCGTGGCATATCTAGACTCATTTCAGGGACGACAGGTACTGTTCCAGGCTCAGCGCCAAGTATCTGATGAGTTTTCAGCTCTGCTAACACGGAGAACACTAGAACTTAAGTTATCTGTCGATTTTACGACTAACACGTTTAAGGGCGAGCATCCAATTCAGCAAGCGTTTTTTGCCGCATTGGAACGCGAACTCGATCCGGCACAAACGCTTTTTTCGTATTTTCCTGCAGATAGGGGCTATGCCATTGGGGGAACAGCCCATCCAAATCGGTTCTGCAGATACTGCCCAACAGTTAGAGTCATACAATTCCCAACCTCAATTAAAATATCAACGCCTGAAGACCACCATATTTAATACTATCGTCGCGAGCGCCAATGGAAGAGAGGAGTTAACATATCAATTCAACTTGCTGTTTGATCGTATTCTGAAAGGGCGTCGCCTTGGTGAGGTTAAATTAAATGAAATAGGAATGGTCTCAGTCCCGATTGTTGATACTGAGACCGGCGCACAATTTCAAATTGATGCCCTCAGCTCTGGCGAAAAGGGACTGATATTAACGTTCCTCATAATTTCAAGGAGTGTGGCCGAAAACGGGATTAATTCTGTTGGATGAGCCAGAGCTACACTTGAACCCAGCAGTGTGCCGAGACCTGCTACAGTTTCTGATTGATGAGTACGCCTCGAAACGGAATATTCAAGCGATTATTTGCTCTCATTCTGCAGAAATACTAGCCGGGGCATTCGAACGGTTGGACTGCACATTGTTTCACCTTAAAGGTGGTAGTTCACTATCTGAGGTCCGCCAATAAGATCAGGGGGAAATCCGAGATGCGTTGAGACGCCTTGGAAGCTCGGAGAGCGAGGCGCTGCTTTATAAAGGCACCGTCTCGGTTGAGGGAATTCACGATGTAGAAATACTACGAGCGGGTTTTGATGACCTCTTCAGAAGGTATATCCTGAAGGACCCAGGAGGCAGGGGCCCGATTGAGAAGGCGATATCGGAGCTTCAAAATGCCGAGAAGCGTGGAGACGAGATCGGGTTTCATTATTTTGTATTTGATCATGATAGAAAGCCGACTTCGCTCAGCGAGACACCTTCCGTGCGCCGATTGCAACTAAATCGGTTTTGTCTTGAGAAGATTTGCTCGATACAGATATCATTACCGACCTTAGCCGTGACCGGGAGTTCTCCGATGCCCCCTTAAGGACCACCACAGACGCGAGAAACACGATGCGGCGCCTAGCACTTATACAGTTAAATGAAGTGGGTCGCACGAGATGTGTTCATATCATTTGGGTTAGAGAAGGTGGGCTTCGACATGTCGGCACTCCGACATAATACTGCGAATGATGTCGCTACATCGCTATGGTCTCAGATTGAGAAAATGAAATCCGACTTCGACGCTCTTTCCACGTTTGTTGTTGAGTTCAAACGACGATTTGACGTTAGGTATAATGAAATGAGTGCCACTTGGGAAGATAAATGGTGGGAACTGAGCAATGGAAAACGACTGCTGGAGGAAATGAGGAAGGAGGGGATGATAAAAGGAGACATATTGAAGATAAAACGAAAGATAATCACTGAGATGCGGATAAGAAAAACGGAGGCTTATAATACTCTTACTGCTATGTTTAAGGATTTGCTGAGTGCCAACCGGGCCATCGGAGCGTAAATAACTAAGACTGGCAAGGGCGTTTTCAATGGTCACTCCGGGGGAACGCAGACACCGACCCCCGAAGATGCGATGCAATCGCCTCGATGGCATCGGCCAGTTGGTTCGGGTCTCGTCCTCCCCATGATACAAGCTGATGCTCGCCAGCCCTCATCGCCGGCGATTTGGTAGCCCCCCGGGACAGTGCGCTGCCCCGGGACAATAGAACACAAAAGCGGGAGGTGCGTCGGTTCTTAAAAATATCGTCGTATTCGATGTACCCCCAAAAGAATTGTTGTCCAATAAAATTGGTCTTGAACTCGAATGGTAAAACAGACTCCTTGTTCGCCGCAATCGATAGGTCGGTTAAAAAATGCTGCCCCTCCAAATAGACCGGCAACGTTCCAAAAGGGGGATTAGTAGAGAACTCGCCGTAAACCGCTTTGATGGTCCCTCCCGTTCGTCCAGTATTGTGAACGAAAGTGTAACCGAGACTTCCAACGGATCAGACGCCTTGTAAGCGATTACACCCGGTGTCGGTATAAACTGAGTGGTGATCTGAGTTGGTCCGACGGCGAGATAAGCTCTTTCAGATCGACAACCCCAATTTTGGTAATTTCAACCTGCCGGAGTGCCGCTTCCGATGCGGCCTTGGCAGCATTGGATTGCTTTGCCATTTCCCGAATAGAAGCCTTCATTTGCCGGGCCTGGACTGCTGCGATGTTTCGCATTGCAGCTATTTGACGCTCGCCAGCATCCCACATCTTGTCTGTGGATTTCTTGAGAGTGTAGGTAAATACAGCCACCGCAACAGTAGCAGCAGCGGTGATGGCGTCGGTAAAATGCTCTGCAAGCTTTAAAAGCCCTAATTGAACAATGTGATATGAGGATATGAGGGGCAAACATGGTCCTGGTCATGCGGGCCATTTGGACATAACTCTACGATAAGTGGCATAAGCATCAGAATTCCGACAACCAACAAGGCCGCACCCAGGAGCAACGCAGGATAGGTCCAAATAGAGCGCACTCATTATTCTCCGTCTCTTTTAAGCGATCAAAGCTGGCACCACGCTGGACTTCTGGAAGCGTCTGGCGACTTAGGGTATTCACTACATAGCCCTATGCTTCTCAGTTTTTAATATATTGTTGCGTACAACTATTCGCTGCGACAATTGTTTTGCCAAATCGCCCAGTGGGTCACTACCCATCGCCTCTTCCTTCTCAATGGTGTCCCTCAGCGAATATATTTCAGTTTTTCGGTAGGCTTCCATTTCTTTCTGAGCTTCAGCGGACCTCCGACTTAATTGAGCAATACGTCGGATCACCTTCACTATGCGTGACCCAACATCTTCTCCGACAATCGCCTCGGGATCATGTCCGAATTCCTCTATCAGCTTTTCAATGGCTTTTTGATCGCCCCGTTCGTATGCGAGGTTCACCAGCGCCATCAACTTGGTGCGACGTTGGCGTTCATGCTCCGAAATTGCAAGGTCGGATGCATAAGCTTGACCGCCTGCCGATATGCCTGCTTTAACCCCGCAGCGATAACAGACGGTGGTTGGGGTTGCATCTCAATCAATCCTGCTTCTTGAGCAGATTGTTTGGCTTGTTGTTCAGCGGCCCGGGCACGATCCCTCAAAATCGTATCGTTGGGAGTTTGCTTAGCTTTCATAATTGCAATTTGCGCATCGATCTCATCCAACGTGGCATATAACCGTCCCACAGCTTCGTAGAAGCGATGCTGAAATCGTGCCGTGTCCGACTTGATCGTTTCTAGCTCCAGTTCAGCCGAGGTGACTTGCTCTTTAAGCTCAGCCTGTTCAGCGTCAAGACGGGCAAGTTCCAATTCCTCAGGAAGCATGGTTCTCTATCCACTCCCGGGCAAGCCTTTCGGCCTCGGTAATCTCCTCCGGTGTCAGGGAGTCTCTACGTGGCTGATTTGTCCACTAATTCAGGGGACCAGCTTATAAGCCAATTATCTCCCCATTCGTCTCCATTGCAAAGCCACCACCACATGTAAGCCTTTATATAATCCTTGTGCACACTTTCGTCATCCGCATAGAAGCGGCGAGTCAACGGCCGCCATACGATATCCCCGTTCAGCGGCTTTCATGTACCAGTTGATCGCACGAGCATGATATCTCCTTCACGGTATGCTTGACCGATGGAATATTCTGCCTCAGCGATCTCTTCTAAAGTCATGAGAGGTTCAATATGTCGGCAATCTCTATGGGCGTCAGGCGTAAAGTGTCACTTTCGACCTGCAGTTCAGATCGTCCATCGTCAGACCTTCGGGAGCGAAGCTCTTCTATGAAGAATTGAATATGATAGGGGTCTGTATAATAGGAATTCGATATGACTTTAGGACCAACCTCGGAGGTCGAGTCGTGAGCGAGCCCGAGCCAAAAATAAGCCTCCACATACTCTTTAGCGATGCTATAACTCCAACCAAGCGAATTTTGTGCAGCGACGCAACCTTGGTCTGCCGATTTACGCCACCAATCTAAAGCCTGATCACAATCTCTCGGGATCAAGTTACCTGTATGGTATTCCCAACCAAGGTTTAACTGGGCCTCAGCATCTCCCTGTTCGGCAGCTTTGTGCAACGTCCGTATAGTGTCAGGCGGTCCTTCTGGCTCAGCCAGTTTAAGTTCTTGTCTCCGTTTAAGAGCCTCCAACCCACGAGCAACGAGACTGCTAGGTTGTTCTTTGGGCGATATCAAATGCCCTGAGCCAGTTTTGCCGGTAGGTTTTCTCGGTCATTCATGAGATCGTGCCCCGGAGCGTGTCTGGTTTCTGCCCGGTCTAGCTCAACTCTCAGGCTGCCTAGGATCGAAACAGCTTTCTGTCTGTCGTCGGGCATGTAAGTTTACAGGCTACGGCTTGCTTCAAGGTCGCCCCTCTTTACATGACCGGCATTCCCCGCCCCGGAGTGCCGTGATCAGGGAGACTTGGCGCGTGGCCCCAGGTCGTGCTGGTTGTCGCATTGCCTCTTCGGTGGCAAGACTGCCGCATGAGTGCCGGAAAGTCCACGACATCCCGACCGGTCCTCCACGGCACCAAGCCGGCAGCAATCAGCGAGCGCACCGAGAAACACGCCATGGGCAGAGAAGGCACCTCGACACGTCTTGCCGAAGGTCCTGCCCGGGGCTGTCAGGCACCTCACAGATCAGGGGTCTCAAGGATTGCTGTCAGCAGTGACCACGGAACAGAAGAGGCGTGAGAAGCTCTCTGCAGGCGATAAGACTCGATGACAAAGTTCTCAATGATCACTTCGGGGGAATGCAGACACCGATCCCCGGAAGATGCGATGCAATCGCCTCGATGGCATCGGCCAGTTGGTTCGGGTCGCCAACCTCGCGATGCACGTTCACGGTATCATCGATTGCCGACAGGAGAGCAGGGAGCTTTATCGCTCCCGTGCGATCTAGCTCGAAAATCAAGGTGCGAAGGACCAATATGGTCGCAAGCGCAAACTTGTCGCCACGTATGCTTGAGGTGTCGGTCACTGAGGTCCCTCCCAAGAAGAATTGCGCCGGGCACGGTAGCATTGGCAACTGCGTCCCTTCCGCACCGATCCGGGCAATGATATCACTCCAGGACCGAAGGTGTTCAGACACCCGTATTTCGGCCATAATGGAGCCTCAGTCCTGCTCGACGACTGAACTGCTTAAGGTCGAAACACGTTGCTTGGGGGTTCGCGATGCGGGCAATCCGTCGGGTCCTTCACATCCTTTGTCTTGGCCTATTCGTTGGCCCCGGCCCGCTATTGGCGCAACAGCCTGACGCAACGAAGTTTAATCAGAATTACGAGACCGCCCTTGCCAAGGCACGGCAGGAATGCGTGGCTCTCTGGACCGACCATGTCTTCGATCCGCTTAGACCCAAGCTTGCATTTGGTGAGACGAAACCCACGCTTTCGATGCTCACAAATTCCGAACGAGTTCGTCCGAAAGACAGGCAACTCGCCGAGCTAGCCATAAAGACCAATGAAAAATGCCGGCAAGCCTATTCGACACCATTTGCGTTCCTTCCGCCGCAAGTCAGCAACGTGATTGACGGCGTTTATAGGACCCAAGACGCTCTGATTGCTGAATTGTACATCGGAAAAATAACGTTCGGAAGCTTCAACACTAAGATGGATCGCTTGTTCGGCGATCTTTCGCGTACCCTCTCAGGCATTCCCTATTCTCAGGCTGCTACGCAGACCCCGCCCAAAGTCGCAAATGCCGCCCCGCCCTCAGGGGCAGCTGACCAGATCGGGCAAAGCAGCCGCCAGCGGCAGCAACCTGTGGCAGCCAAAATAACAAAAATAGCTTTGGTGATTGGCAACGGTACATATACCAACCTTCCCCATCTTTCTAATCCCACTAATGACGCACGCTCGATTGCAGAACTCTGACAAAGATCGGATTCACCACTCATCTCGTTCTCGATGCCTCTGACCAAGTTATTAGACGCGAAACTCGACTTTTCTCCAATAACTCTAGTAACGCCGACGTCGCGCTTGTGTTCTATGCTGGCCACGGCGCCCAAGTGAATGGCGATAATTACATCTTGCCTATTGATATTGACATCCCCAGGAGCGAAACTGATATTCAGCTGTCTGCGCTGAAAGTTGATGACCTAGTCAACAGCAATAGAGCTTCAACTAAAATAGTGTTTTTGGATGCGTGTCGCGATAATCCTGCGCTCTTTAAAAACATGGTGAAGGGACGGGGAACTTATCCGAAAGGGCTTGCCCCTGCGAACGCATCGAACCTTGAACCTGCCAAGCCGGGCGGCGGTGTATTTATTGCTTACGCTACCGACTCAGGCTCGGTCGCCTTGGACGGAAACGGAAACACAGTCCTTTCACACAAGCATTACTGAGAAATCTTGAGAAGCCGATATCAATCGACGATCTGTTCTCACTTGTGACGCGGGAAGTTCGGCTAGCCACAAAAAATGCGCAACGGCCTTATAAATATGCGTCGTTGGAAAATATTATATGCTTAACCGGCGATTGCTCCAACTTTAGACCAAACGATATCGTTCCTGACGATTTTTTTCAACAGGCGAAACTCTCCGAGTCCGAAGACCTTGACATTGCTCTGAACACAAACTCGGTTGCCGCTCTAGAGACGTCTCTGCAAAAGTACCCAACCAGTCCGCGACGAGTCGACGTAAGCAATAGAATTTATTCACTGAGACGAGCAGATTTCAACGAATGGACATTGTTTGAGATTGGCGGCGGCGCGAGCAACATGCGCTTTACGCAGTACTTCAAAACGAGTTCTGTTGAACAGCTCGGTAACAACGTAGCGGTACAATGGAGGTTTCTGCTTGACGTATCTGATCCCGTTTTAGCTAAGTTCCCAGATGGCTCCTATGTAGAGGATATTGCCGTCTTTGATTGCAGTGAGCCGCGAATTGCGATAGCTGAGCGATCAGTAATCACAAAAGCGGGGGACGTGCTATTTCATTACAAGTGGGCGGACCCGCGGTTTTTGAATTTATCAATCGGTGGGGTAGTGCCGCCCGGTTCTATTGGTGCTTGGTTGAGAATTATCGTATGTCATGATGAATTGATAACCCCGCTGATTACGAAAGCAGACTTAACCTCGTCGCATTTCCTCTCGCTCTCCAGCACAATCAACGGCGATGGGGATATCTTTTATCTGCCCCTGACAAATGAAATGAGGGAAGGCAATTTCGTCACACCTATCGTACTGCTAAAGTGGCGTGATGATAAAGCGTTAACTGATATTCTCCTGAAAGGCACTGTCCTCGATGAGTCTCTTAACTTTCGATATGAGGCCGCCAGGCTCAAGTTTGATTGTGTCGATCACAAAGTGTCCTTTCTGAAATCTGAGTATTATGACGAAGCGAAGCGGTTGGTGTGGGTTAAAGTGACTGATCCCTCCAAGGAAGTGCTCCGTAGTGACGTACAAGACACGTCGCCATACGGCGTACTGCTGCGGATCGCATGCGGTTTTAACGAGGCTCAGAAATGAAACTTTCATCCATCATAACGGTCGCTCTGCTTGTTGGCGGACAGCCAGCACTGGCGCAAATCGAAGGTGCGGCATTCCCGAAGGCCCCTGGGGACCTGGCTCATAGCGGCGCACCCGCTACCGCTAAGTCAATCGAGACATTAGCGCCGCAGTTGGGGCAACTACTGATGACGAATTCCAAGCTGCCTTTAGAGCAGCTTTCGGAGATCGCCAACCGTTTATTTAAGGATGAGGTAGGGAGCACCCGCAGCGCCAAGGATGCAGAGCTATACCGGAGTATTTCTCCCTCGGTGGTGCTCATCGTTACGAAGGATAGCTTGGGGTCCGGGTCACTAATTGGTATGGCAGGAGATATTGTAACTAACTGGCACGTTATTAAGGGAGCGACTGAGGTCGGCGTTGTTTTCAAACCGCCAATCGAGGGACAGCAACCAACAAAGGACGACATCAAAGCGGCGGTTGTCGTCAAATATGATCCTGTGACGGACCTAGCTCTGATTAGGACAGCGGACGTACCCACGGGACGAAAGGCAATTCGCATAGGCGACGGAAGCAACATAAGCGTTGGTATTGATGTCCATGCAATTGGACATCCAAAAGGCGAATCATGGACGTATACAAAAGGGATTGTCAGCCAATACAGGCTTGGGTTTGATTGGATAACCGACAAAGACAAGCATAGGCGGACGTCATTCAGACCCAGACTCCAATAAACCCTGGTAACTCCGGCGGACCACTCCTCGATGATAGTGGCGTGCTTCTGGGGGTTAATACATTCAAGGCCACAGGAGAAGGACTTAATTTCGCTGTTTCAGCTGACGAGTTAAGAGATTCGTTGGGCGAGCCAACGGTCTCGGTCAGCGTTCTGAGACTTCAGAAAGCCTCGTGCGAAGCAAAAGTGCTTTCAAAATTCCGCAACAAGGAGAATACTGCCACTGTAATTTCGTACGATACACAATGCACGGGCAGAGCTGATACTAACTACACTGTTCCAGACAGCAAGGCGGAAGCCGTAACACTGACAAAGGATCGCAACGGAGACGGTCGGGTAGACGTAGAGTATTTTGATTTCAAGCATAGAGGAAAGTGGGACTTATCGTTTTGGGACGAGACCTTTAGCGGCCGGTGGACACTCGTAGGGTATCATCCTGACGGAGGCGATTCGCCAACCGAGTTCGAAAGCTATGACGTTTTTCAACGGCGTCTAGCTAGTCGGTGAGGATCGCCCGGAGATACAACGTGAGTCACTCTACGATTTCGAGGCTTTGATTTGAATGGACGACTCATTGGACGATTTCTTCAAGGACCTACCATCCGACGGGCGGTGGAGCCGCCGCCCCTTGATCTTCCTCGCACCGGAGTGCCGTGATCAAGTGTGCCCTGGTCGTGCCGGTTCTAGCATTTGCCCGGCGCTGTCAAGCACCTTACAGATCAAGAGCTTGAACGATTGCTTGCAGCAGTGATCACGGAGCAGAAGAGCCATGGGAAGCGGTCTGCAGGGGATGAGAGATCACGCAAGCGGTACACTAGCGGAGAGGTAAAGTTGGTCGTGCTGCCTTTAGGCTTGCACGGTCATCGGATCAAGGCTCGGCGAGCGTCACTGGGACCGTTGCGTTTGAACGGTGGCGACGACTTGATTGGGCACCGCATCGATAGCCCATCAAGGTAGCCTCGCCCAGAGGGGGAGCTTTCTCCAAAATTGATCCACCGCAACCGATTGATGATTATTTGTCTGTTTGATCCTTTAAAGCCCGCTTCATAGGGGAGGCCGCAGCTTGGTCGAATAATTCCCTTATCGTCTTTAGCGTCTCTTTTTCTACCGCCATCATCGTCTGATCCTTGACCACTGACGGAATGAGTTTAGTTTTTTCTCTCAACGATTGGTCGCCGAATTCCATAGGTTCCCCGGAGGCCGCCATCACAAACTCCCCATCGGGACGGAGGTAGCGGTATGTTCCGTCTTTGAACCAGACTTGCAGAAATCGGTGGCGTTTTTCCATTGGGATTTGATTGGTCGTGGGGCCAGACCAGACCTGAATACGATCAACAATACCATGTAAATGAGAAGCTATTGCAGATCGCAATGAAAACACTTCGTCGTCATCTACTGATTGAAGTCCGTCAACAATTTGACTGAGTTCCTGCTTGCTTTCCTCAAATGATTCTTCACGCTGGCTTATGACGATCTGCAACTGCTTCTTCTCTTCAAGTGTTTTGTCGAGTTCAGTCACGTTGTGATCGAGTTCGTGAATTTTGCCTTTCAAGTATTCCGAGGCTGGATCACCTGTAAACAGTTCAAAGGCTTTGTCACGACGGGACATGGCCTCAATAAGCCGGCCTTCCGTCTCACTTATTTCATCTTGCAACGTGTGTTGGTTGTTGTCGGGTCGCAGTTGACCAACGACTTGTGCGAGTTTGGCTTCCTTGATAAACGTAAGGAACGATTTCTCAAATTCGTGGTATTTGTACCCACCACTAAAACAGTCAGTCAAACCTCGTTTTGCTTTATCACATATCAGAAATTTGCCGTTGTTGCCACCCTTGTTTACGAAATGCATAGGACCATCGCACATAGCGCAATACAAAAGGCCGGAGAAAAGGTTCGCAAATCCTTTTCCCTTCCGACCTCCTCCTTCTATACGCCGACCGGTTAGAGATTTCTGGACCCTAAAGAATAGATTTTCATCTATTATGGCCGGATAATAGTTCTGGATGGGATTACCCGTTGGTTGTCGGGTTCCACCTTGTTTAGTGTGTGGCTGGAAGTTCGCCAGCACGGCCCTATTCGAAAGTATCTTTTGTACATATGATTTGTGCCAGCCACTTGATTTTCCGAAAGTTGGGATGCCGTCTCTATTCAAGCGCCGGGCAATGAGATCGGAACCCATCCCGAGATCGGCCGCTTCATGGAATATACGATTGATTATAGCCACTCTGTCAGAGATCAAGCTGAACTCTGTGCGACCTTCGTTTGTTGTAACCCAAGCAACTGACCGTTTCGTTAGAATGCCCCCTTTTTGTACGTTTGTTTTGCCATGCTGACCTAACCCGGTCTGACTTTGTTTTCGATTCATCGAAAGCCCGAGCCATGACGCCAAGGCTCATCATCAATTCGTAGGCATCTATTTTTTCTGGCGTGTATGATCGTCCATCTATCAGCGTAACTATTGTGATGCCGCATCTGATAATACCGAGAAACATTTCAAGCTGCGTGGTAACTTTCTGTCGTGACAGCCGATCTAATGATTTGACCAGCAAATAAGAACCCTTCTCGATCTTCCCATCTTTAGCTGCCTGGAGAAGTGTCCTAGACCACCTTTCTCGACATTGGCACCGCTATAGGCCGAGAGTCCGATGTCCTGAAAGCTCAGAGTGTCGTCTATGGTCAGGCCGTGTTCCCGAGCATAGTCCTCAGAGAGTTTCATCTGGCGACGAAGGCTATCGCCCTGAAGCTGGGCGGTCGTGGACATTCGGACGTATGAATATGCCTTCGGCATTCCTGGGCCTTCCGGCTTCGGTCCGAAATACCAGATCGTATTATCCTTGTTGTGTCCGCCCGATGTCTGCGGCCGAATGTCGCTAAGGCCGATTATTAGGCTGTAACATCCTGATGATCGGGCCGCCCGGCGCCGGCAAGTCGATGCTGGCGGCGCGACTGCCGTCGATCCTGCCGCCGCTGTCGCCGGCCGAGCTCCTGGAAGTCTCCATGATCGCCTCGGTCGCCGGCGCGATCGACGGCGGCGCGCTCACCAACAAGCGGCCGTTCCGCGCCCCCCATCATTCCGCCAGCATGGCGGCGCTGGTAGGCGGCGGGCTGCGCGCCAAGCCCGGCGAGATTTCGCTGTCCCACAACGGCGTCCTGTTCCTCGACGAGCTGCCGGAGTTCGACGGCCGCGTCCTCGATTCGCTGCGCCAGCCGCTCGAAACCGGCGAGGTCGCGATCTCCCGCGCCAACCACCGCGTCACCTATCCCGCGCGTTTCATGCTGGTCGCCGCCATAAATCCGTGCCGGTGCGGGCGCGCCGGCGAGCCCGGCTATGCCTGCAAGCGCGGCCCGGTCGGGCGCTGCGCGGCGGACTATCAGGCGCGGCTCTCGGGTCCCCTGCTCGACCGCATCGACTTGCACATCGAGGTCGGCGCGGTGACCGCCGCCGACCTCATCCTGCCGCCGCCGGCCGAAGGCAGCCGCGAGGTCGCGGCCCGCGTCGCCCGTGCGCGCGCGACCCAGGCCGCGCGCTACGGCGCGCTCGGGCTCGGCGTGCGCACCAATGCGGAGGCCAACGGCACAGTGCTTGAAGCCGTCGCCAAGCCGGACAGCGGCGGGCTCGCGCTGCTGCGCGACGCCGCCGAGGCGATGCGGCTGTCCGCCCGCGGCTATCACCGGGTGTTGCGGGTGGCGCGCACGCTCGCCGACCTCGACGGCGAGGAGCTGGTGCGCCGCGTCCACTTCGCCGAGGCATTGGCCTACCGCGCGCTGGCCGACGAGATCCGCCGCGCGGCGTAAGCACCGGAATTCCGGACACTCTGGACGGGCCTCGACGGCGAAGCTCCGGTGGCGTGCGTTTCGCCGTGGCGCCCGTTTGCGGCGCGCTGCCGGCGAAGATTCACCGCCGGGGCGCCGGAAACGCATATTGACCGCGTAAAT
Organism: uncultured Alphaproteobacteria bacterium; assembly: GCA_963800215.1. GTDB lineage: Bacteria > Pseudomonadota > Alphaproteobacteria > Rhizobiales > Xanthobacteraceae > JAJPKK01. The sequence continues at coordinate 178,764 of CAWCZY010000002.1, forward strand.
ATTTTTTGAGTTGATGAAACCAAGCGCGCGGCGTCGTTGGCCATTCACGAGCGTCTACCGCGCTTATAAATGATAAAAATTACACATTTAGTGTATGTTATTTATATTTGTGATCGCGGTGCGTGGACGTGATGGGGATACGTCTTTCGTCGATCGCTCCATGGATCGTGTCCTCTCGGCGAAATCCGGCACACCCGGCGCAGGTTTTTCTCGCGCCGGAACCGAACTGGAAAGGACGCTCATCCACCTGCCGAGACTGGCACGAAAGACCGATGTTTATGTCGATTTAATGCGCGGAGCGGCCTTGCGGGCATCCGAATCCCACCCCGCCATCGGCATGCCCGGCAGTGCGCAGTCCCCGCGCCCGAACGCTCCGCGACCCCAGAATCGAGCCTTCGATTTTCTAAGCAGTTGATCGTCGTGTCGACCCGACCGCTGGAAGACGCGCGCGGGATTCATTTCACTTGCACGCAAAATAAAAACGTCATAGTTTTTTTATCGGTGAATTATATCGATCAATCGATAAGGCACCGAGAACGACCAAGGAGAGGCAACCATGCGTCAGTTTACTTTTGCAGCAGCAACCGTCGCAATCGCAGCTCTTTTTGCAGCGGCTCCGGCCTCGGCCGATCACGTCCAGGGTGGCCCGATCAAGAAGGGCGGCCAGTGCTGGATTGGGTCAAAGGGTATGGATGGCGGCACCTGGGGCACGTGGGGCGCATGCCCGGCGTCCGCCAGCACATCGGCGGCAGTTCATCGCCGGGTCCTCCATCATTCCTAGGCATCGCCTCCGGAGAACTCTTCTCGGGCCTCGCAGTCCCTGCGGGGCTTTTTTCTTGCCCGCAGCCGCGTGCGCCGTCGGGCGCGATCGGCGGCTTTTCGAAGACGCGCTGTCTATGTGATTTAATGCGGCAGGCCCGACGCATGTTAATTGATGTTTATGGCGCTCAGGACCATCGGCTCGCCGAGTGCAGCTAGCCTGCGGCGGTCAACCCTGGCCAATGCCCCACGACTGCGCCGGATATTTCTGAACAGTCGTTCATCTTTCTCTGTTGTGTGTCCCGCGCGCGAAAAAAACACGACCGACGGCGGAATCCGATTCAAATTCACTTGCGCAGCAAATAAAATTGACATAACTTTTTTATCGGTGGTTTATATCGATAACACCCGTAAGAACGACCAAGGAGAGGCAACTATGCGTCAATTCACCATTGCAGCAGCAGCCATCGCAATCGCAGCTTTATTTGCAGCCCCGGCGTCGGCCGAAAGGGTCGATGGCGGCCCGATCAAGCAGAACGGCCGGTGCTGGCAGGCGCAAAAGGGTTCCGATTTGGGCACCTGGGGCACCTGGGCGGCCTGCCCGGCGACGGCCAGCGCTGTTGCGGCCCACAAGCGGGTTCGTGGCCATCGTGCGTGATGCCGCCTTCGAGGGCTGATTTGTTCTCGGGCCCCGCAGCGCTGCGGGGCCTTTTCGTTACCTGCCGTGCGCCCATTAACCCCGCGTCAACCGTCGCGCCACAAGACGCGCGGCCGGGTGCCGCGGGTGCAGGAATTGGCAAGCACACCGCGCCCACATTCGCCATGACGGCCACGCCCTCACGGGCGGCCGGCGGCGGAATGCGGCGATGGATGGCAGCGCGGTACTTTACTTCAGCCTCGGTGCACTGGCGCTCGCTGCAGCCAGCGTGAGCCTCGCCTTCTACCGGGTCGACCGAGCCCGCCGCCGCCGCATCGACATGCTCGAAGAACGCGTGGAAGCCTTTGCCGACCAGGAATGGGAATGGCGGGAAGCCGATGCCGCCAACCGCGCCAAGAGCCGGTTTCTCGCCATGGTCTCCCACGAGATCCGCACGCCTCTCAACGGCATTCTCGGCATGACCGACCTGTTGCTCGATACGGCGCTCACGCCGGAGCAATCGACCTATGCCACCGCGGTGAAATCCTCGGGCGACGCGCTGGCGCGTCTGATCGATGACATCCTCGATTTTTCCAAGATCGAAGCGGACCGGCTCGATCTCGACCTCAGGCCGTTCGCTCTACGCCCGCTGGTCGAGGATGTGGTCGAGCTCTTGGCGCCGCGGGCCCACGCCAAGGGCATCGAGATCGCCGCCTTCGTCGACGACGCCGCGGCGGGCCGCTTCATCGGCGACGCCACCCGCCTGCGCCAGGTCCTGCTCAACCTCATCGGCAACGCGATCAAGTTCACCGAGGCCGGCGGCGTCTCGATCGAGGTCGAGCCGGCGCCCGACGGCGCCCTGACGTTCCGCATCCGCGACACCGGCATCGGCATCGCCCCGGAAATGCAGGCCCGCATCTTCGAGGAGTTCGAGCAGGCCGAAGGCGGCGCCGGCCGCCGGTTCGGCGGCACCGGCCTGGGGCTTGCGATATCGAAACGCCTGATCGCGGCGATGGGCGGCGAGATCGGCCTCGACAGCACGCCCGGCCGAGGCGCGACCTTCATCTGCACGATCGCGTTGCCGCGGGCCGAGCCCCCGGCTGCCGATAGCGCGCGGAAACCTCGCCGGAGCCGCCGTGCTGATCGTCGCGCCGGGGCCGATCGAGGGTCCGCTGCTGGCGCGGCAGCTCCATGCCTGGGGCGCCAGCGCCGAGATTGCCGTCACGCGCCGTCGGCGGCCGAGCGACCTGCTGCGCGACGGCCGGTGGGATGCCGTGATCGTCGACGGCGCGGTCGGCCGCGGCGCGGTCGACCGGATCGGCGCGCTGATCCGGCATGCGGAGACCCGCGCGCTCGTGCTGGTCGCACCGCGCGACCGCGACGAACTTCCCGGCCCACCGGCATGCCGGCTTCGCCTATCTGGTCAAGCCGGTGCGCGCCGGCTCGCTCGCGGCACGACTCGGCGCGGCCGGTCCGGCGGCCCGCAGCCGTCCGCTGCGCCGCCGATCGTTCGCCGGCCCTGCCCATGCCGGCGGCCTCGCCATCCTGGTGGCGGAGGACAACGACATCAATGCGCTGCTGGCGCGCCATCTGCTGAGCCGGCTCGGGCACCGCCCGGTGATGGCCGCGACCGGCGGCGACGCCGTCACCGCCTTCGTCGCGGCGCAGGCCGCGGGCGCGCCGTTCGATCTCGTGCTGATGGACCTGCATATGCCCGGCATGGACGGGATCGAGGCGGCCCGCCGCATGCGCGCCGCCGAGGCGAACGGCAAGCGAACCCCGATCATCGCGCTCACCGCCGACGCCGGCACTGAAATCCGGGAGGCATGCCTCGCCGCCGGCATGGACGGCTTCGTGATCAAGCCGCTCGACCGCGAGCGGTTCGCGGCGGCACTGGCGCACATCGCTTCCGCCCGCGCGGCGTGACGGAATTTCCGGAGCACCTTGCCGGTGGCCGCCGGAATTTGTCACAAATCTGTGCCCGCGCGATGATTATTGACTGCAAGATGAGTAACTTGATTCGCGCGAGTGGTATCGCGATTTCGGTCGGCTTGTTCGCAAGCTGAACGTAACGGGGGCGACCGCCATGCTGTCCCGCGCCAAGGGCCCGAGCTGGCCGGCGAGCCGGTTGAGCGCGCCGCTCCGCTTCGCCGGGATTCCGGGCATCGTTCCCGTCCTCAAGGCCTATGGCGGCTTTCGCATCGCCGGCGCGGCGCCGGAAACGCCGCCGACGCTGGGACGGCTCGGTGCGCTGGAGGTGCGGCTGGCGCGCAACGCCGAGGAAATCCGGCGCGCGCAGAAGCTGCGTTACCGCGTGTTCTATCGCGAGATGTCGGCGGTGCCCGATGCGGCGTCGTTCCTGTCGCGGCGCGACGTCGATCCGTTCGACGCGGCGTGCGATCACCTTCTGGTGGTCGACCACGCCGCCCCGCGGCTGCGCAAATCGCCCCCGATCGTCGGCACCTATCGGCTGCTGCGCCAGGAGGTCGCCGAGCGCCAGTCCGGCTTCTACACGGCCTGCGAGTTCGATATCGACTGCGCTGGTCATCCGTCACAGCGAGCGCCGCTTTCTCGAGCTCGGCCGCTCCTGCGTGCTGGCCGCCCTACCGCAACAAGCGCACCGTCGAGCTGTTGTGGCACGGCATCTGGACCTACGTGCTGGCGCATCGCATCGACGTGATGATCGGATGCGCGAGCCTGGAAGGCACCGATCCCGACCGGCTGGCGCTGCCGCTGTCGTTCCTCCACCATTATGCGCGCGCGCCGGAAGCCTGGCGCGCCGCGGCGTTGCCGCGCCGCTATGTCGAACTCAACCGGATGCCGAAATCGGCGGTCGACGCGAAGGCCGCCCTGCAGAGCCTGCCGCCCCTGATCAAGGGCTATCTGCGGCTCGGCGCCTTCATCGGCGACGGCGCGGTGGTCGACTACCAGTTCGGCACCACCGATGTGCTGATCGTCCTGCCGGTGGCGGGGATCAATTCGCGCTACGTGGATCATTTCGGGCCCGGAGCCGAACGCCACGCCGCCTGACGCGGCGCGCCGAGCACTGCCCGGCGGGGGCTACGCCGAGCAATACCGGGTGGAGCCGGACCCCGCGCGGCTGATCGGGTACGGGATTTCGTTCGGCCAGGCCGCCGCCGCCGTCGAAGCCAAAAATGCGAGCTGCGGCGCCAATTACATCGAGCACAACGGAGAAGGCTATGTGGTGCGGACCAGCGGCCGGGTCGAGCGGCTCGCCGAAATCGCCGAAATCGCGGTCACCACCAGGAACGGCGTTCCGGTACGCCTCTGGATGACGGAACTGCAGCCCCGAGGGTGGCGCGCGCTCACAGCTTGCGCAACGCCACTTCCTGGACGGTGTGGCTTGCCGCCTTCTTGAGAATGAGATCGCCGCGCTGGCGGGTCGGCAGGATGTTCTCGTGCAGATTGACCAGATTGATCCGGGTCCAGATCGAGGTCGCGGTCTTGACCGCTTCTTCGTCGGTGAGTTGCGAATAGCGGTGGAAATAGGACTTGGGGTCGCGGAACGCGGTCTCGCGCAGCGCCAGGAAGCGCTGGACATACCACTGTTTGAGCACGTCCTCGTCGGCGTCGAGATAGACCGAGAAATCGAAGAAGTCCGATACGAACGGGATCTCCTTGCCATCCCGGGGCAGGCGTCCGGTCTGCAGCACGTTCAGTCCTTCGACGATCAGAATCTCCGGGCGGTCGATCTCGACCCAGTGATTGGGCATCACGTCATAGACGAGATGGGAATAGACCGGCGCCCGGACCGGCCGCCGCCCGGCCTTGATGTCGGAGAGAAACCGCAGCAGCGCAGGCAGATCGTAGCTTTCCGGGAACCCCTTGCGCTCCATCAGGTTTTCGCGCTCGAGCACCGCGTTGGGAAAGAGAAAGCCGTCGGTGGTGATGAGATCGACCTTGGGCACATTGGGCCAGCGCGCCAGCAGCGCCTGCAGCACGCGCGCCGTCGTCGACTTGCCCACCGCGACCGAGCCGGCGACGCCGATCACATAGGGCATCTTGGCATCCGAGGTCGCGATGAAGCGCTGCTGGGCCCGGAACAGGCGCTGGGTCGCCGCGACATATAGCGAGAGCAGGCGCGACAGCGGCAGATAGATGTCCTCGATCTCCGCGATGTCGAGGCGATCGTGCAGCGAGCGCAGCCGGGTCACTTCGTCCGACGTGAGCGTCATCGGGGTGTCTTCGCGGCGCGCCGCCCACTCGGCCCGCGAGAACACGTGATAAGGCGAAAGCCCGTCTTCGATTCGTTGTTCCATCAAGACATCCGTGCCGGGTTCAGCCGCCTTTGCGCGAGGACTTTTCCTGCAGTCCGGTCTGGCTGGCGCGGGCGCCGAGCACGGCCTCGACCTCGGACAGCTTGATGTCGCGCGCCTTGAGGACCACGAGCAGGTGGTACATGAGATCGGCGGTCTCCTCGATCAGCCGCTCGCGGCTTTCGACCACCGAGGCGAGCGCGAGTTCGACCGCCTCCTCGCCGAGCTTTTTGGCGCATTGGGCGACGCCGCGATCCAGCAGCTTGCGCGTGTAGGACACGTCGGCGTCGGCGATCGCGCGCTCGTCGACGCGGCGTTCCAGATCGTAAATGGTGAATTTGTCCATGGTCGTTCCCCTTAACATCTCGCATGGCGCGCGGATAGGCGTTCAAACATCCAGGCGCATCGCGAGGCCGGTGCCGGCCATATAGGTCTTGGCTTCCCGAATCGAATATTCGCCGAAATGAAAAATCGACGCCGCCAGGACGGCGGCGGCATGGCCGTCCCGGACGCCGGCGACGAGATGATCGAGCGTGCCGACGCCGCCAGAGGCGATCACCGGCACGGTCACGGCATCGGCGACCGCCCGGGTCAGCGTGATGTCGAAGCCCGCGCGGGTGCCGTCGCGGTCCATCGACGTGAGTAGGATTTCGCCGGCGCCGAGCGCGACGACTTCGCGCGCATAGGCGATTGCGTCCAGGCCGGTCGGTTTGCGGCCGCCATGGGTGAAGATGTCCCAGCGCTCCGGTGCGCCGGGCGGCGATACCTTCTTGGCATCGATCGCCACCACGATGCACTGATCGCCGAATTTCTCCGCCGCCTCCCTGACGAATTCACGCCGGTCGACCGCCGCGGTGTTGATGGAGACCTTGTCGGCGCCGGACTGCAGCAGGGCGCGGATATCGGCGATGGTGCGTACCCCGCCGCCGACCGTGAGCGGCATGAAGCAGGCCTCCGCGGTGCGGCGGACGACATCGAGGATGATGCCGCGGTTCTCGTGGCTCGCGGTGATGTCGAGAAAGCACAATTCGTCGGCGCCCGCCGCGTCGTAGGCGATGGCGGCTTCCACGGGATCGCCGGCGTCGCGCAGGTCGATGAAGTTGATGCCCTTGACCACCCGGCCGTCCTTGACGTCGAGGCAGGGAATGACGCGGACCTTCAGCATCGCGCCCTCATTGGGGCCGCGCGGCGCGGATCAGCCGCAGCGCCTGGCTGGCGTTGAGCCGGCCGTCATAGAGGGCGCGGCCGGCGATGGCGCCGGCCAGCTTGGCGGCGCGCGGCTCGAGCATCTTGCGGATGTCGTCGAGGGAGGCGAGGCCACCCGACGCGATCACCGGGATCGCAATGGCGTCCGCCAGCGCAATGGTGGCGTCGAGGTTGAGGCCCATGAGCAGCCCGTCACGGGAAATGTCGGTGTAGATGATCGCCGCGACGCCGGCATCCTCGAAACGCCGCGCGATCTCCAGCGCGGAGAGTTCCGAGCTTTCCGCCCAGCCCTGGACCGCCACCTTGCCGTCGCGGGCATCGAGGCCGACCGCGATGCGGCCGGGAAAGGCGCGGGCAGCCGCCTTCACCAAGGCGGGATCGCGCACCGCGGCGGTGCCGATGATGGCGCGGTCGACGCCCTTTTCCAGCCAGCCGGCGATCACCGCCATGTCGCGCAGGCCGCCGCCGAGTTGCACCGGCAGAGGTACGCTTTCGATGATCCGCTCCACCGCCATCACATTGACCGGGCGGCCGGCAAACGCCGCATCGAGGTCGACGAGATGGAGGTATTCGAACCCCTCGGCTTCGAAGCTCTGCGCCTGGGAAGCGGGGTCGTGGTTGAATACCGTGGCGCGCGCCATGTCGCCTTGCTGCAGGCGCACGCAGACGCCGTCCTTTATGTCGATGGCCGGAAACAGGATCAATGGCGTGGCTCTTCAGACCGTTGGTCCGCGCGTGGCCGCGCGGTCACGGTTTCCAGTCGAGGAAATTGGAGATCAAGGCAAGCCCAAGTTTCTGGCTCTTTTCCGGATGGAACTGGGTGCCGGCGTAATTCTCCCGGGCGACGAAGGCGGTGACCGGCCCGCCGTAGTCGGCATCGGCGACGAGATCGGCGCGGTCGGCCACTGCAAGGTGGTAGCTGTGTACGAAATAGGCGTGGAGTCCCCCGGGGCCGAGCGGAATGCCCGCGAACAGGGGATGCGGCTTTCTCTCGTCGAGCGTGTTCCAGCCCATATGCGGGATTTTCAGGCCGGGGTCGCCGGGCTCGATGCGGCATACTTCGCCGGCGATCCAGCCCAGGCCCTCGGTCACCTCGTATTCACGGCCGCGCTCGGCCAGGAGCTGCATGCCGACGCAAATGCCGAGGAAGGGCCGGCCGTGCCGGCGTACGGTTTCGGTCAGCGCCTCCACCATGCCGGGCAATGCGTCGAGGCCGCGCCGGCAGTCGGCGAAGGCGCCGACACCGGGCAGCACCACGCGATCGGCGGCGCGGACCGCCTCGGGGTCGTTGGTCACCGCGATGGCGTCGGAATGGCCGCTCTCGCGTGCCGCCCGCTCGAACGCCTTGGCGGCCGAATGCAGGTTGCCGGAGCCGTAATCGATGATGGCAACGCTCACCGGCCCCCTCCGGGCTCCGGAAACAGGCCGATCACGCCCGCGCTGGAGACCGGTGCGTAGGGCGGCGGCGGCGGCATCGCGCTCTCGGCCGACCATGAATCGAAGAAGCGGCGTTCCGCCATTTCGAGATCATCCGCGATGACGATGCCGCGGTCGCGCCAGCCCCGCCGCAGCAGGGTCCAGCGCCGCATGCTCGCCGCCTCGATGCCGACCAGCAGCGCAATGAGGAAAAGCACCATAGAACGTACCGGCGACGCTATTCCGAGGCGCAGCAAGCCGAACTCGATGAGTCCGAGGACGATCAGGTAGATGATCAGCACCAGCCACAACCGCCGCCAGATCATCCATAGCGGGCCGAACAGGAACGCCGCCCAGTTGAACCGTTCGCGCAGGAACACGCACCTTTCGGCGTGGTCGGCAGCGGAGCGGCCCGCACGCGCCGGAGGCTCGAACACCGCGAAAGCTGGCATGGCATGATCCCGGATTTACGGCCGCGAGCCACCCGCAGGTGACCGGCGACGCCCCTGTTGAAAGCGAACGGCAGCCGCTCAGCCGCCGAGCGATCCCTTGGTCGAGGGCACCTCATCCTTGGCGCGTGGGTCGATCGCCACCGCCGCCCGCAGCGCCCGCGCGAGCCCTTTGAAGCAGGACTCCGATATATGATGATCGTTGGTGCCGTAAAGGGTCTCCACATGCAGCGTGATCCCGGCGTTCATGGCGAAGGCCTGGAACCACTCCTGGACCAGTTCGGTATCGAAGGTGCCGATCTTGTCGCGGGCGAAAGCGGCCTTGAACACGAGGTAGGGCCGGCCGGAAATGTCGATGGCGACGCGGGTCAGCGCTTCGTCCATCGGCAGGTGCACGTCGGCATAGCGGGTGATGCCCTTCATGTCGCCCAGCGCCTGCTTTACCGCCTGTCCGAGCGCAATGCCGACATCCTCGGTGGTGTGATGATGGTCGATGTGCAGGTCACCCGCGGCCTTCGCCGTGATGTCGATCCGGGAATGGCGGGACAGAAGGTCGAGCATATGGTCGAGGAAGCCGATCCCGGTCGCGATCGTGGCGTGGCCGCGGCCGTCGAGATCGACGGTCACCGAGACGTCGGTTTCCTTGGTGGCGCGCTTGACCGTTGCCGTGCGCATACGCGCTGTCTCCGAAGCTCAAACCCGGCCTTGTATCAGGGGGCGGGCGCGCCCGCCACTGCCGCCATGGCAAAGGATTAATCAATGCCCGCAGGGCCGCCACCGGCCCACCGCGCGCCCGATTTGCGTTGCGCCGGGCGAGTGCCTAAATCAGGGCTCCCATATGAGAGCGCTGTCCATGCAGTCCCCGCAGTCCGATAGTTGGCACGCCACCACGATCCTGACCGTCCGCAAGGGCGGCGTGGTCGCCGTCGGCGGCGACGGCCAGGTGTCGATCGGCCAGACCATCGTCAAGGCCAACGCCAAGAAGGTCCGCCGGCTCGCCAAGGGCGACGTGATCGGCGGCTTCGCCGGCGCCACCGCCGATGCCTTTACCCTGTTCGAGCGCCTCGAAGCCAAGCTCGAGCAATATCCCGGGCAGCTCATGCGCGCGGCGGTGGAGCTTGCCAAGGACTGGCGGACCGACCGCTATCTGCGCCGCCTGGAAGCGATGATGATCGTGGCCGACGCCCGCATCTCCCTGGTGCTGACCGGCACCGGGGACGTGCTGGAGCCGGAGAACGGCGTCATGGGCATCGGGTCCGGCGGCAATTACGCCCTCGCCGCGGCGCGCGCGCTGGTCGACACCGACATGGAAGCCGAGGCGATAGTGCGCAAGGCGATGACGATCGCGGCGGAGATTTGCGTCTATACCAACCACAGTGTGACCGTCGAGACGCTGCAGGCCTGATCCCCGCGCGCTGCGGACGGCGAGAAAGACCCATGACCGATTTTTCCCCTCGCGAAATCGTCTCCGAGCTCGACCGCTATATCATCGGCCAGGGCGACGCCAAGCGCGCGGTCGCGATCGCGCTGCGCAACCGCTGGCGCCGGCTCCAGCTCGACGACAAGCTGCGCGAAGAGGTGATGCCGAAGAACATCCTGATGATCGGGCCGACCGGCGTCGGCAAGACCGAGATCTCGCGCCGGCTGGCCAAGCTCGCCGGCGCCCCCTTCCTCAAGGTCGAGGCGACCAAATTCACCGAGGTCGGCTATGTCGGCCGCGACGTCGAGCAGATCGTGCGCGACCTCGTCGAAGTCGCGATCGGGCTGACCCGGGAAAAAAAGCGCAAGGATGTCCGGGTCCGCGCCCACAGCGCCGCCGAGGACCGCGTCGTCGACGCGCTGGTCGGCCCCACCGCCAGCGCCTCCACCAAGGATAGCTTTCGCAAGAAGCTGCGCGCCGGCGATCTCGACGACAAGGAGATCGAAGTCGAGCTGCAAGCCTCCGGCGGCGGCATGCCGATGTTCGAGATTCCCGGCATGCCCGGCGCCCAGATGGGCGCGATCTCGATCGGCGACATTTTCGGCAAGCTCGGCGGCAACCGCACCAAGACCCGCCGGCTCACGGTGAAGGAGTCCTACGAGGTGCTGGTCAACGAGGAGTCCGACAAGCTGCTAGACCAGGACCAACTGGTGCAGGAGGCGATCCGGGCGGTCGAGAACAACGGCATCGTGTTCCTCGACGAGATCGACAAGATCTGCGTACGCGACGGCAGGGCCGGTGCCGACGTGTCGCGGGAAGGTGTGCAGCGCGACCTGCTGCCGCTGATCGAAGGCACCACGGTGTCGACCAAGCACGGCGCGGTGAAGACCGACCATGTGCTGTTCATCGCGTCCGGCGCTTTTCACATCGCCAAGCCCTCCGACCTGCTGCCGGAGCTGCAGGGCCGCCTGCCGATCCGGGTCGAGCTCAAGCCGCTCACCCGCGAGGACCTCAAGCGCATCCTCACCGAGCCGGAGGCGTCGCTGATCAAGCAATATGTGGCACTGATCGCGACCGAAGGGGTGACGCTGGAATTCACCGCGGATTCGATCGACGCCATCGCCGACATTGCGGTCTCGGTGAATTCGACGGTGGAGAACATCGGCGCGCGGCGGCTGCAGACGGTGATGGAGCGCGTGCTCGACGACATCTCGTTCGGTGCACCCGACCGCTCCGGCGAATCGGTGACCATCGACGCCGAATACGTGCGAAGCCGCGTCGCCGACCTCGCCAAGAACGCGGATTTGAGCCGGTTCATCTTGTGAGGATGGCGGGACTTGCGCCGCGAAGGCGTCGGATCAATTGATTGCTGCGTGGCCATGCCGCATCAGAACCAGCGCTTCCCGGTTATCTCCATCCGCGCACGCTGACCGCGCAGCAGGTCCTCAACATCCTGACGTACACCAAGCTTTTCCACTTCCGGATGAAGCCACAGCCCGTCGACGATGCGACCACCGCCCATCCCGCCGGCCACAGCTCCCGCGCTCGGCACGATCTCATAAAACACGCGCGCCATATTGGGATCAGCCCAGCACATCGCGTCAATGTCGGCTAGAAGTTGGTTGAGCGACGCTTGGCCACAGCTGACGTTGCGGACTGGAATTGTGAGATAGATCGTACCTCCATCATCGCCTTGCATGATCACGACGCTATCGGAACGACTGCGTGCCTCTTCCAAGCTCTTAAAGGCGATGTATTCGCTGCCATGACCCTCCGCCATCATCGACCGAAGTGAGCCGTTGTATTTGGGGAGCCATATCATCGAGCAATCCGGAGAATTCTCATCCTCAACGCGATATTTTTCTTTGTCGCTTGGTGACCCGCTACCCCCCGCGCCTCGCCTTGCGCAGTCGCACATAAAGAGCGCCTTCGCCGCCGTGGCCGACATGGGCGACATCGAAGCCGAGCACGCAGGCGCGGAATTCCGGCAGGCCGAGCCACAGCGGCACTTGGCGCCGCAACACGCCGCGCTCGCCGCGGGCCACCGCGCCGGCGCTGCCCTTGCCGGTGATGACGAGCACGAACTTCGCCCCCTCGGCCTGATAACGGCGCAGAAAGTGCAGCAGGGCATCGTGGGCTTGCGCCTGGGTCATGCCGTGGAGGTCGATGCGTCCGCCGATCGCGGTCTTGCCGCGGGCGAGCTGCTGCTTCTCCCGCCGCGCGATCGCGATCGTCGACGCCGGCGGCTTGGGATGGTGGGCAGCGGCCGGGGGCGGATGATCCGCCGCCGCTTTCCTCACCGGCCTTGCGGCTTGCGGAGGCGGTTTCGGCACGGCGACCATCGACACCCGCTTGCCGGCGCGAAGCGGCTTGATCGACCGCGCCACCGCCGACCACAGGCGTTCTTCCTCCTCGGTGAGGCGGCGGCGGCCCGTACGGGCCGATGCCTGCCACGTCGGCGCGATGGATTTCTTCTCGCTCATTGCCGATAGCGCCGCGAACGCCGCGGCTCCTCTCGCGCGGCCAACGGCGAATTCGCGGCGGGATGGAGGGGATGGGCGGCCGCCTCCGACGGCGGCGGCTTTACCGGCGGCAGCGGCATGCGCGCGCCGGCCGCGGCGGGATCGATTTCGCGCGGCAGCAAAATGGCGAAGCGGCCCGGCTGCCGGATCCGGCCGGCGACCTGGCCGGCTTCGTCGCCGGCGCCGAAAAACAGGTCGGCGCGGGCCGGGCCGACGATCGCCGAGCCGGTGTCCTGCGCGATCATGATGCGGCGGAACGGCGACTGGCTTTTCGGGCTCGCCAGCGGCAGGTCGGCCTCGATGAAGAACGGCGTCCCATAGACGTGCAGAGCCTTGTCCACAGCGATCGAGCGCCCCGCCGACAGCGGGATGCCTTGGCCTCCGATCGCCTCGGTGTCGTCGTTCAATCCGACGATGCGGAAGAACACGACCGAGCGGTTCTGCCGGCGGACGTCCTTGGCGCCCTCGGGATTGTCGTGCATCCATTCGCGGATGCGCTGCATCGACATCTCCTCCCGGGGCACCAGGTTGCGTTCGATCAGCACCCGTCCGACCGGTACGTAGGAATAGCCGTTGTGGGCGTCGTAATTGATGCGCAGCATGGCGCCGTCCTCGAGCCGGACACGCGCGGAGCCCTGGATCTGGATGAACAGCGCCTCGGTCGCGCTGCGCAGCCAGCAAATTTCGAGATGCTGGCCGTCGAGCGCACCGTCCTCGATCTCGCCGCGGTCGTAATACGGCACCAGCTCGCCGCTCGCGGTGCGGCGGAAGGCGCGGCCGGTATTGGGAAACGGACCGCCATCAGGGAACCCGGGAGCGACCAGATCACGCGGGCGACGGTACAGTGGCACCGTGAATTCCCGGGTCGGGAACCGCGAGCCGTCGACGATGGGCTCGTAATAGCCAGTGAGGAAGCCGGCCGAATCGCCGAGCTTGCGTATTCGCACAGGCACGAAATTGGTCTCGAAGAACTGCCGCGCCGCCTCCGGTCCGAGCGGCGCCGCCTTGACCGCGCGCGCGCAGACCTGTTCGAGCGCGGTGCGCACCGGCCGGGTGTCGCCCGCGGGGGCTACAGGCTGAGGATGAACGACTCGGCTGCGCGCCGAATGGAGATACAGGGGCTCCGCGCGTATGGCGCTGGCACGAACGATCGGTCGGCAGCTTGCATAGAAGGTCGCAAAGGCGCTGGCGTGATCGTCCTGGGCCCAGCCGTCGAGATCGGCCCAGCCGGCCGGTTCCAGCGCAGCATTGGGAATTGTCAGAGGCCCTGGGCCCGGATCGGCCGCCACGGCGGCCGCAGGCGCAGGCCCGTGAGAGATCGAGCCGGTCACGGCATGGCGCGAGAGCGTGCGGCGCATAGCGGCGCGCGTCGGCGCCAACCATGGCCGCGGCGGCGATCACGAGCGCCGCCAGCAGGGAGAACAGAAGACCTCGCAGCGGCGTGCGCATCGGTCCGGCTTTCCGGTCAGCCGCCGGCTTCGGTCGCGACCAGCTTCCAGTTGGGATCGCGCGAGGTCACGTCGCGGGCGAAAGTCCAGACATCGGTGACGCTGGTCACCTTGTCTGGCGCTGCCGTCGATGACGTTGCCGTTGCGGTCGCGGGTCGCCGACACCAGTTGGGACACGAACCGCAAGGTGATCTGGGCGGTCTTGCCGCGAAATTCGGCTGCGGTGATCTCGGCCACGTCGATCGAGACGAACCGGGTCTCCGCCGTCTCGCCGCGCCCTTCGCGCTCGCGAATCACGGCATCGAACCCTTCGAACACCTCTTTGGCGAGGAGATCCTTCAAGGCCCGGCGATCGCCCTCGGCATAGGCGGTGACGATCATTTCGTAGGCCGAGCGGGCGCCGACGATGAAATGCTTGGCGTCGAAGCCCTTGTCTACGGCCGCGATGGCGTCGAGCCCCCGCGCCACCGCCGAACCGGCCGGCGCGATCCCGGCATAGCGGTCCGCCGATTCCTTGACCTCGACCGGCTTGGCTGGTTCAGCGGTGCGCGGCGGCAAAGGGATGACCTTGTCGTTTGCCGCATTGCGCACGGGATCGGGCGCGGAATAGGGGTCATAAGGCGGCCGTTCCCGGCCGGTCCGCTGTCCGAGGACACTGCGCAGCCGCAGGAAGATGAATACCGCCAACGCCAGGAAGATGATGGTGTAAATATCGAACACGTCAGTGCTTTCGCGGCTGCCGCAGTGCGCGCTGCAGCGCCTTTTGAGCTCAATCCAGTTCTACCATACCGTTGCCGCTCATATCATGTAGGGAACTGGTGAAGTTGTTCCAGGGTTACTCCGCTGGGCGCTTGTTTGCACTGCAAGCTTAGACGATCGGTGAGCGTGCGCCAACAGGGCGCCCCCAGGAGGTCCCATACAGGAAAAGCGTTGATGAACTAACATCGCGCCAGAAAAGAGGCCATATGACGTTTGTGGCAGCGCGCGGGTTAGGATTTTGAGCCGATGCAACTCGTCAAATGGATCGCTACCGGCCTGCTGGTGCTGCCGCTGGCGGAAATCGCGGCGTTCATCCTGGTCGCAAGCCAGGTGGGCTTCATCACGGCGCTCGGCCTGATGATCCTCATCTCGTTCCTGGGAGTGCTGGTGCTGCGCCATACCGGTAGCGGCGCGGTCACCCGCCTGCGCACCGCGGCCGGCCGCAGCGAAATCCACACGATCGCACTGGGCGGCTCCGGCGCCGGCACTGCTCTCGGCGGAATTCTGATGGTTATTCCGGGATTTATCACCGGCTTACTGGGCCTGCTGTTGATCCTGCCGGCGACCCGGGAGTGGCTCACCGGGACCATGCTGCGGCATTTCACGCAGCGTCCTCGGACGCCCCCGCCCGGCACCATCGACCTCGCGCCGGAGGAATGGCGGCCGCTGCCCGATCCGGAGTTGCCGCCACGCCGGCGCCGGCACAAAGACACCCCGCCAATTCGATAAGTGGATCCTCCGGCCGCGAATCTCGGGGGCTGGGCCGCTCGAGTGCGTCCTTGTTCGGCCTGATCGCCTGTGTTAGCCACACGGCAAATCGGTGGATGCGCATCGCCGGCAAGCGGAGGGGAATGGATGGCAAGTTCGACGAACGGTGGCAGCGCCGCCGACGAGGCAGGAGCCCAGCCGAACCTCGGCGTGATCGCGCAATACATCAAGGATTTTTCGTTCGAGAATCCGAACGCGCCGAATTCCCTGATGCAGCCGCAACAGCAGCCGCAGATCTCGATCCAGATCAATGTCAATCCGAACCAGCTCTCGACCACCGATTTCGAGGTCGAGCTCAAGATCGAGGGCAAGGCCGAACTCACCGGCAGCGTGTTGTTTGCGTTCGATCTCAACTATGCCGGCGTGTTCCGGCTGACCAACATCCCCCAGGAAAATCTCGGGCCGCTGTTGATGATCGAGTGCCCGCGGCTGCTGTTTCCGTTCGCCCGCGAGCTGATCGCCAGCGCGATCTCCAATGGCGGGTTCCCGCCGCTGATGCTGCAGCCGATCGATTTCGTCGGGCTCTATCAGCGGCGCCTCGCGGACATGCAAGCCCCCCAGCCGTCGACCCCGGCGTGAGGTTTTTGCGCCCGAGGCCGACCGGCCGCAGCTTCTTCCGGTGAAAATAATTCATCAAATCAATGGTTTGTGACGCCTTCCGATTCAACCTGAATCGATGGCGTTCTAACCCTTTGCGGCGGCGGCTCGGCTTGCTATGGTTCCGGAACGGGACAGTTCGGGCGGGGCGGGGTTGCGACACCGCGGGTCCGGAAGTCCTCACCCTGGGAAACCGATGAAACCCGCGCTCATCCTGAAATCGGTGCGCAATTTCCGCAATGCGATCGCGACCAACATCAATCGCGCGCGCGACCGCGCGTTCATTCCGAAATCGGCGATCTCGCTGGGCATCGAGACATCGAGCCTTTGCAACCTGGAATGCCGGTTCTGCGCCTACGTCAAGAAGCAGAGCCCCAAGGTGTCGATGAAGGACGAGTTCTTCCGTAACTGCATCGCGCAGGCCCTCGAGATGGGCTACCGCCGGTTCGACCTGACGCCCTGCACCGGCGACGTCTTCATGGACCGCGGCATCTTCAACAAGCTCGACCACATGGAGGCAAATCCGGCGGTGCTGAGCTACAGTTTCTTCACCAATTTCACCATTCCGAAGGCGCAGGACGTGAAACGCCTGTTCGACCTCGGCAAGCTGTCCCACCTCGCCATCAGCATCTATGGCTACGACGCCGAGACCTTCGTCGCCATCACCCAGTCGACCGAAAAGGTGTACCGCCGCCTCGTGTACAATCTCGAGACCTTCCTCGGGCAGTTCGAGCGCCGCAAGTTCGATTTGCACATCTCGCTTCACCCGGGAGTGGCGTCGCTGCGGGGCCGCAGCAGCGAGATCACGCGATTGCTCGACCGCTTCCGCAAGGCCGGCGTGACGGTGAAGGTTTCCAAGGGCGTCTACAACAACTGGGGCGGCTACGTCACCAATGACGACGTCCACGATCTGCCCATCGACATCGCCGGTCCCGACCTGATCTACAAGAACGGCGCCTGCGTCCGGCTCTTCACCACCGTGCAGATCATGGCCACCGGCATCGTGAACGGCTGCGCCTGCCGCGACGCCGACGCGACGTTGCGCCTCGGCGATCTCAAGGAAGCGCCGCTGCGGGACATCATCTCCAGCCGGAATCCGGCTTACATGGCCCTGATCGAAGAGCAGCAGCAGGGAAATTTCCGGCCGGTCTGCCAGAGCTGCGACATGTATGCGAGCATCTACCACAAGAGCTCGGTTTACCGGAAAGAGGGCGTCGAATTGGAGACGCTCGCGGAATTCAAGACGCGCCTGGGCTGAACCGGGCCGCCGCGATCGATCTGCGCCCTCTCCTTGGCGGGGCTACAGGGAGAACGTTCATGGCGTCGGGCATCACGCGCAAGGATTTCCTGCGATCGCCTCGCCATAACACCTCTTTCGCGGGCGCGTGCGATCAGTTAGCCTGAGAATAGCTGCCCTTGAAGCGGGACGTGCCGAAGTCCTTGTGGGGTCAACGGGCAGCAAGGATGCCGTCGGCGGGCGCGCCCTATGGGCACCGACATCCTTTTTTCGGTCGTACATCTTCGATTGGAATTTGAAGGGTCCGCGTGCCGCCATTGCAGCGGCGCGACCCAAGTTCTCGCGCAACTGCAAACACCGGGGATACCGTCCATGACTTCGAAAATCACCCGCAAGGATTTCCTCGCCGCGACGGCCGGTCTCACCGCCGGCATCGCCATGCCGGCGTTCTGGCGTGCGGATCGCGCGTTCGCTCAAGGGCCCGTTACGCTCAAGCTCGCACACCCGGATCCGCCGTTGCATCCGACCCAGACGGTGGCGACGAAATTTTCCGAACTGGTTGCGGCCAAGACCGGCGGGGCGATCCGCATCCAGGTGTTTTCCGGCGGCCAGCTCGGCAGCGAGGTCAATATCATGTCGGGCATGCAGACCGGCATCGTCGACATGGCGTTTCACACCACAGGATTCCTGGAGTCGTTCTTCCCGCGCATCCAGGTGCTCGACCTGCCGTTCCTGTTCCGCGATGCCAAGACCGCCGAGACCCTGCTCGACGGCCCAATTGGCCAGGCCCTCCTCGGCGACATGCCGGCCAAGGGCATCTACGGCTTCGTGTGGGGCCATTACGGCTGGCGCGAGACCGAGACCGCGAGCCAGCCGGTGCGCGAGCCCGCCGATCTCAAGGGCCTGAAAATCCGCATCCAGCCCGGCGCGGTGTTCGCCGCGAGCTTTCGGGCTTGCGGGGCGATCCCGGTGGTGATGGACCTGTCGGAAGTCTATATCGGGATTTCGCAGAAGACCGTCGGCGGCATCGAAGTGCCGTTCGTCGGCATCGTGTCCTCGAAACTCTACGAGGTGACGAAGTTCGTGGGCCTCACCAACCACGTCTACAATGCCGGCGCCTTGATGGCGAGCAAGGCCAAGTTCGACCGGCTCGAAGCAGCGCACCAGAAGGCGATCCGCGAGGCGGCGGCCGAAATTCAGCCGGTGTGGCGCGACACGGTCGGCCAGAAGACCGAGGAAGGCCGCCAGTTCTGCGCCGCCAGAGGCATGCAGATCGACGCCACCAATTTCGCCGCGTTCCATGCGGCGATGACCCCCGTCTATGACGAGTTTCGCGACCGGATCGGCGCCGACCTCGTCCAGCAGGTATTGAAGGCGACGCAGGCATAGCGCGTGTCCGCGGCGGCGAGGCCGCTATGACCGCGGAGCCGCAACCTGCGCCGCAGGCCGTCGCGGTCGAGCCGATGGCCGAACCGGCGCCGCCGCGCGCCGTCATCGGCTTCGTCACCGCGGCCGCCAACGCGGTACTTGCCTTCGCGCTGCTTGGTGAACTCGCGACAGTGTTCGCCAATGTGATCGCGCGGACCTTTTTCGACACCGCGTTCCTGTGGGCCGACGAGATAGCCAAGCTCGCGCTGTCGACGCTCGCCTTCATCGGCGGCGCCATCGCCTATGCCGCGAACCATCACACCTATGTCCGCGTTCTCCTCAAAGTGCTCGGCCCGCGGCGCGAGCGCGTCTGCCTCGTGGCTTCCGACCTCCTGGTGCTGCTGATCGCGGTCGTCACCGGCACGTCCTCGATCTTCCTGCTGCAGACGCGGTGGGACGAACTGACGCCGATCCTGCAGATACCGGCGTCATGGATCGTGGCGCCGCTCACGGCCAGCATGGTGCTGCTCGCCATCTACGCGATCGACCGCCTGAACCGGCAGCATCGCCCGACCGTGCTGGTGGTGGCGGCCGTATTCGCCGGATTGTTCGCGCTCGCCGTCGCGACGCGGCCGCTGTGGACGCCGTGGTTTGCCGGCGACGGCGCCATCGCCGCCGCGCTCATTCTGTTCTTCGTCACCATCTTCTGCGCATTGCCGATCGGATTCGCGCTGCTGTTGAGCACCATCGCCTATCTGTGGATCGCGGACACCGTCCCGATGGTGGCGCTGCCCCAGAACATGGTCGACGGCACCGGCAATTTCGTGCTGCTCGCGCTGCCCTTTTTCATCTTCGCCGGCCTCATCATGGAGCGCGGCGGCATCTCGCTGCGCCTGGTGCGGTTCGTGCACGCGCTGGTCGGGCATCTGCGCGGCGGCCTGCTCCACGTCATGGTGATGAGCATGTATCTGGTCTCCGGCCTGTCGGGCTCCAAGACCGCCGATGTCGCCGCCGTCGGCTCCGTCATGCGCGACATGCTCAAGAAGGAAGGCTACGCCGCTGCCGAAGGCGCCGCCGTGCTCGCAGCTTCCGCGGCCATGGGCGAGACGGTGCCGCCGAGCATCGCCATGCTGGTGCTGGGCTCCATCACTACGCTGTCGATGGCGGCGCTGTTCGTCGGCGGCCTCGTTCCCGCCGCGGTGGTCGCCACCTGCCTGATGGCGCTCATCTTCGTGCGCACCAGGCGCACGGCATCCCACCCGCTCCGGGCGCCGCTGCGCGTCATGGCGGCGAGCGGGGTCCGCGCCATTCTGCCGCTGCTGATGCCGGTGATCCTGTTCGCCGGCATTCTGCTCGGGGTCGCCACTCCGACGGAGGTATCGTCCTTCGCGGTGGTGTACGGCCTGATCCTGTCATGCCTCGTCTATCGCGAGCTCGATGTGCGGACCTTCGTCCGCACGGTGCTCGACAGCGCGACGCTCGCCGGCATGGTGCTGTTCATCCTCGCCGCGGCCTCGGGGTTTTCCTGGACGCTGACGGTCGCCTATCTGCCGCAGCGCCTGGTCGACCTCCTGCACGGCATCAACGACAATCCGGCGCTGTTCATGGTCGGCTCGATCCTGCTGCTGATCGTCATCGGCTCGCTGCTGGAGGGATTGCCGGCGCTGATCATCCTGGCGCCGCTGCTGCTCCCGCTCGCTGGAGGGATCGGACTGAGCGAATTGCACTACGGCATCGTGCTCTTGATCGCGATGGGCGTCGGGGCGTTCCTGCCGCCCGCGGGCGTCGGCTTCTACGTCGCCTGCGCCATCATGCGCACCGACATCGAGGGCGCCTCGCGGGCCATGATCCCCTACCTCGTGGTCCTGATCGCCGGGCTGCTGATCGTCGCTTTCGTTCCCTGGTTCACGGTGTTTTTGCCGCGCGCGTTCAACCTCGGGGGGTGATTCGTCGCCCCCGCGGGGAGCGTCAACCGCGGCGCTTCAGCCGGCGGACGAGATAATCGAAATTGACGATGAACTGATCCGGCCGCGAGATATTATGCTTGAGCTGGGCGATATCTCGGGCCGGAAATTCCGGGGCGGGATCGCCGGCGGCCTCGGTGATCATCTGGATCATCGCGGCGTTCTCCAGCATGATCGCGTTGATGACGGCCTCCTCGATCGATCCGCCCACCACGGCGACCCCGTGATTCCTGAGGAGCGCGGCGCGGTTACGACCGAGCGCACGGGCGACGCCGGTCCCCATCTCATGGGTGCGGATGAGATTGATGGTATCGACATAGGTGTCGAGTTCCCCGCTGAACAGCGCGGCCGGCTGGCTGTAGCATTTCATCGGCCGGCCGCTCGCCGAAAGCGCCACGGCATAGGGCGGATGGGTATGGATGACGCTCTGCACGTCGGCTCGGGCCTTGAAGATTTCGGAGTGGATGAAGACTTCGCTGTGGCGACGTGAGCCGCCGGCGACCACCTTGCCTTCGAGATCGATGGTGAGGATGTTCTCCATGGTGATCTCGTCGAGCCCGACGCTGTGCGGCTTCATGAAGAAATGCGAAGGCTGGTCCGGCACCCGCACGGAAACGTGGCCGCGGGTGAAATCGTCCTGTCCCTCTGCGACCAGCACCTGGCCGGCGAGGATGAGTTTCTGTTTTGCCTCTTCGTGAGTCATGTTCGAAAGGTTCCTCCAGGCCGGCTTGCGCTTCTTTTGTCGAACGCCCTCTTTCCACGAAGAATCGCAGGGCGCAATAGCGTAGCGCTGTCGCGCCCTACGCGTCTGTGACAGGTCGCATCGCAATCCCCGACCTCTCCTCCGCATCGCGTTCGCCGTATCGTGCCGTTAGCCCTTCGGCGGCACGATGCCGGTCTGGGTGGCGATCAGGCCGTAGTGCTCGATACGCCGGTGGCGGGCGAAATCGAACATGGTTTCCTTGGCGAACCGCGTCGCATCGAGGTCGCAATCATGCGCCAGGAGCTCGTCGTCCTCCGTCGACGTTTCCGCGACGATCTCGCCGTCGGGATTGACGATCACGGTGCCGGCCATGCAGTGATGGCCGTCCTCGACGCCGCACTTGGCGACCGCCACCACCCAGGTCGAGTTCTGATAGGCGCCGGCCTGAAGCGAAAGCTTGTGGTGGAACATGCGCTTTGCGAGGCCTTCGTCGCGGTTTTGCACATTGGCCGAGGGCGTATTGAAGCCGAGCACCACCATCTCGACGCCCTGCAGGCCGAGCACGCGAAACGTCTCCGGCCAGCGCCGGTCGTTGCAGATGCACATGCCGAACACGCCGCCCAGCATGCGCCACGCCGGAAAGCCGAGGTCGCCGGGCTCGAAATAGCGCTTTTCGAGATGCTGGTGGCTGCGCTTCGGATCGAACTCGTCGTGGCCGGGCAGATGGACCTTGCGGTACTTGCCGACGACGGCGCCTGCCTTGTCGACCAGGATCGACGTGTTGAAATGATGCCCGTCCGGCGTAAGCTCCGCATAGCCGAAGCTCATCGCCATCGCGGCGGCCTTCGCCTGCTCGAACAGCGGCCGGGTGGCGGCGCTCGGCATCTCGGGCTCGAACCAGATGTCGGCGTCGCCGCGGTCTTGGTAGTGCCAGCGCGGGAAGAACGTGGTCAGCGCGAGCTCCGGGTAAACGATGAGATCGCAGCCCTCGGCCTGTCGCATGAGATCGAGCATGCGCGCGACCACGGCCTGGCGGGTGTCGGCCTTCTGGATCGGGCCGAGCTGGGCGGCGGCGACCTTGATGTTGCGCATGCGCGGTTCCTCGTGTGCGTTCACGCCCGGAGTAGGCACGGCGCTACGCGCCTCTGCCTATCCTACACATCGGGCCGCCGGTTCGTTAGGCAGTCGTTGCGCATCAAACACTGCTGGAACGGCCAGCCGGGCGGGGTAAAATCGCGCGGGAGAAGCAGATGACTGCCGCGATCACGCTGACGCCGGGACGTGCGACGCTCGCCGACTGGCGCGCCGTGGCAGGTGGGGCGGCCGTCCGGCTCGATCCCGCCGCGATGCCGGCGGTCGAGGCGGGCGCGCGGGCGGTCAAAGCCATCGTCGCCAGGGGCGAGCCCGTTTACGGGATCAACACCGGCTTCGGGAAGCTTGCCAGCGTGCGCATCGCCTCCGAAGACCTCGCCACGCTCCAACGCAACATCGTGCTGTCCCACGCGGCCGGTGTCGGCGAGCCGATGCGGCCGGCGACCGTACGGCTGATGATGGCGCTGAAGTTGGTGTGCCTTGCCCGCGGCGCCTCCGGAGTTCGGTCACAGACCGTTGAAATGCTGGAAGCCATGTTGGCGTGCGACGTGATCCCGGTGATCCCGTGCCAGGGCTCGGTAGGGGCGTCCGGCGATCTCGCCCCGCTCGCGCACATGACGGCGGCGATGCTGGGCGTCGGCGAAGTGCAGCTTGCCGGCGAGCGCATGCCGGCGGATGCGGCCCTCGCGCGCGCCGGGCTCGCGCCGGTCGTGCTCGGCGCCAAAGAGGGGCTCGCGCTGCTCAACGGCACCCAGTTCTCGACCGCGGAGGCGTTGGCAGGCCTATTTGCGATCGAACGCGTGTTCCAGGCCGCGTTGGTCACCGGCGCGCTGTCGACCGACGCAGCCAAGGGCTCCGACACGCCGTTCGATGCGCGCATCCACGCGCTGCGCGGTCACCGCGGGCAGATCGAGGTCGCCGCCGCGTTGCGCGGGCTGATGGCGGGCAGCTCGATCCGCGCGTCTCACCTCATCAACGATGATCGCGTTCAAGACCCTTATTGCCTGCGCTGCCAGCCGCAGGTGATGGGCGCCGTGCTGGATTTGCTGCGGCAAACGGCCGCGACCCTGGCGACGGAAGCGAACGGCGTCACCGATAATCCGCTGATCTTCGCGGACAGCGGCGAGGCGCTGTCGGGCGGCAACTTCCATGCCGAGCCGGTGGCGTTTGCCGCCGACATTCTGGCGATCGCCGTGTGCGAGATCGGCTCGCTCGCCGAACGCCGTATTGCCATGTTGATCGATCCCGCTCTGTCCGGGCTGCCGGCCTTCCTGACCCCGCAGCCGGGACTCAATTCTGGGTTCATGGTGGCGCAGGTGACGGCGGCCGCGCTGGTCGCCGAGAACAAGCAGCGTGCCTATCCGGCAAGCGTCGACTCGATCCCGACCTGCGCCAACCAGGAGGACCACGTATCGATGGCCGCGCACGGCGCGCGCCGGCTCACGGCAATGGCGGAGAACGCCGTGAACATCGTCGCGATCGAGCTTGTCGCGGCGGCGCAAGGCTGCGACTTCCTCGCTCCGATGACGACCAGCGCGCCGCTGGAGCGCGTGCGCGCGCGCCTGCGCGAACGCGTGCCGTGGCTCGCGCGCGACCGCTATCTCGCGCCGGACATCGCCGCAGCCGCCGATCTGGTGCGGTCGGGCGCGCTCCTCGCGGTTACCGGAGCCGAGCTGCCGGACATCGACCCAACCCGCACCTGAAGAGGAATTCGATGCCGACCCGCCTCGACAATGCTCGCGTGATCCGGGCGCCGCGCGGCCCGAAGCTTACCGCCAAGAGCTGGCTGACCGAGGCGCCGCTGCGGATGCTCATGAACAATCTCGATCCGGAGGTGGCCGAGAAGCCGCACGAGCTCGTGGTGTATGGCGGCATCGGGCGCGCGGCGCGCGACTGGGAGAGCTACGACCGCATCGTCGCGGCGCTCACTGCACTCGAGGCGGACGAGACGCTGTGCGTGCAATCGGGAAAACCGGTCGGGGTATTTCGTACCCACCCGGACGCACCGCGCGTGCTGATCGCGAATTCGAACCTGGTGCCGCATTGGGCGACGCTAGACCATTTCAATGCGCTCGACCGCAAAGGCCTGATGATGTACGGCCAGATGACCGCCGGCTCGTGGATCTACATCGGCTCGCAGGGCATCGTGCAGGGCACCTACGAGACCTTCGCGGAGATCGGGCGGCGCCATTACGGCGGCGACCTCGCCGGCCGATGGTTTCTCACCGCCGGGCTCGGCGGCATGGGCGGCGCGCAGCCGCTTGCCGCGACCATGGCGGGCGCGTCGCTGCTTGCGATCGAATGCCAGCCCTCACGCATCGAGATGCGGCTCAAGACCGGCTATCTCGACGCCAAGGCAAACGGCCTGGACGAGGGACTGGCGATGATCGAACAGGCGTGCCGCGAGCGCAAACCGCTCTCTGTCGGCGTGCTCGGCAACGCAGCCGAAATGCTGCCCGAGCTGGTGCGCCGCGGCGTAAGGCCCGACGCGGTCACCGACCAGACCTCGGCGCACGATCCCATCAACGGCTACCTGCCCGCGGGGTGGACGCTCGCCGATTGGGAAGCGCGACGGGCGAGCGATCCGAAAGGCGTCGAACGCACGGCGAAGGAATCGATGGCCGTCCACGTGCGCGCCATGTTGGAGTTCTGGCGGCGCGGCGTTCCCACCCTCGACTACGGCAACAACATTCGCCAGATGGCGAAGGACATGGGGGTCGCCGACGCCTTCGATTTCCCCGGGTTCGTGCCGGCCTATATCCGTCCGATGTTTTGCCGCGGCGTCGGCCCGTTCCGCTGGGCGGCGCTCTCGGGCGAGCCGGAGGACATTTTCCGCACCGACGCCAAGGTCAAGGAGTTGATGCCGCACGACCGGCACCTGCACAACTGGCTCGACATGGCGAAGGCGCGCATCAGGTTCCAGGGCCTGCCGGCGCGCATCTGCTGGGTCGGGCTCGGCGACCGGCATCGCCTCGGGCTGGCGTTCAACGAGATGGTCGCACGCGGCGAACTCGAGGCGCCGATCGTCATCGGCCGCGATCACCTGGATTCCGGTTCCGTCGCGAGCCCCAACCGCGAGACCGAAGCGATGAAGGACGGCTCCGACGCCGTGTCCGACTGGCCGCTGCTCAACGCCTTGCTCAACTGCGCCTCCGGCGCCACCTGGGTGTCGTTCCATCATGGCGGCGGGGTCGGCATCGGCTTCTCGCAGCATGCCGGCATGGTCGTCGTGTGCGACGGCACGCCAGAGGCGGCACGGCGCATCGAGCGCGTCTTGTGGAACGACCCGGCGACCGGCGTCATGCGCCACGCCGACGCCGGCTACGACGAAGCGATCGCGTGTGCAAAGGCGCACGGGCTGAAGCTGCCGAGCCTGGGCTGAACGCCGGCCGGATTTCGCGGCTGATTGCCACGCCGAACATTACTTGGTCGGTGCAGCGTCAGGACCTTGCCAGGACTTCGGCCATACGCTCGACCGCCACGTCCACGTCCTCCAATGTGGTCGCGACACCGAAGCCGAAGCGCATCCGGTCGCCGCGATGGTCGGCGTGAACGTCGGCGGCGGCGAGGGCTGCTTCGATGGCCCCGGCGTGCGGCGTGCGGAAGCTGAGAAAGTTGCCGTGGGCGGCACCATTGCCGAACGGCGTGACGAGGCCGGCGCGCGTCAGGTCCTTGAAGCTCAGGCGATCGAGGCGCATCAGGAAATGCGCCATCAGCGCCCTCGCATGTGCGTGCACGTCCTCGATTCCGAGACGTTTCGCGGCCATCCACGAGAACACCGCGCACAGCCGGTAGATACCGACGGGATCGAACGTCGCCCCGAGGAAGCGCGATCCGCTCGTAGGATAGCCGACGGTCTTGCCCGGTGCGGCCGCAAGCGCGCCGAATTCGGCGAACCAGCCGGTGTCGCGCGGGCGTGGGCCGTAGCCCGGCGGGCAATGCAGGAAGCAGACGCCCTCTCCCGCCATGGCGTACTTGTATCCGCCGGCCATGTAGAAGACCCGCGCCGCGACCTTGGACAGGTCGGTCGGGCGCGCCATGAAGCCGTGATAACCGTCGATGACCACGAAGGTCTCGCTGTCCGGCACGGCGGCGGCGAGGTCCTCGACCGGTCCGCTGGTCGCGCTGCTCGTAAAGAAGACCTGGGACACGAAGACGAGGTCGTATCCGCCCTTGGCCGCAGCTTCTTGAAAGCGCGCCGAGAAGGTCGCGGCTGGTTCGGCCGCCACGTAAGTGCACGTCGCCATGCCGTCCTCCTCGAGGCGGGCCACCTGTCGCCGGAAGGTATGAAACTCGGCGTCGGTCGACAGGATGCGAACCGTGCGGCTCGCTGGAAAACACGACAGGATACGACGCAGGAATTCGTGGGTGTTGGTCGCGATCGCAATTGTTGAGGGATCAGGGAGATTGAGGATTGCTGCGATTCCCCGCTGCAGGGAAGGCATCAATTCGCCGAGCACGAACCCCCACTTGTCGCCGGCGAGCCGCGCGGCGTCCTCCCAACAGCGCATCTGGGCCTCGAAGGTGACGTCCGGCCAATCGTGGTGACTGTGCGCGGCAAGGTTGATGCGCCTCGGATTCGCGGCACGGAAGCGGGAGAAGTCGGTGCGAAGGTCGAGGACAGGCATGGATCGCAAAGCCTTTCTCCTCCGCTCCCAGCCCGGATCGGCACCGTACCGATTTTCATTTGCTCGCGTAAACAAATCCAAGGCGCCGTTTGACGTCAGCGGGCAGTTCCGGCAGCGAGGAACGCGGGATGAGGAAAGTCGAAAGCTGGAACAGGTCACCGAAAATGCGATGGCGTTCGGCTGTGCTCCTGAGATAGGCGTGCCCCGACGAGCCGCCGGTACCGATCTTGCGCCCGATCATCCGCTCCACCATCAACGCATGACGGTAGCGCCAGAACGTCAGGGTCTGGTCTATGTCCATGAGCAGCGAGAGCAGGCGGAAGGGCTGCTGCACGGCGGGCATTTCGCGGTAGACCGTGATGAAGAGAGCCGCCTGCACGGCCTTGGGCGAGAGGCGCCAGGCGTTCGGGCTGGCGTCCGGTTCGAAGATGGCGGCGAATGCCTCGATGGCCTTGCCCAGTCCGCTCGTCTCCAGTTCCCGGCGTTGCGCCGGAATGACCGCGTCGGCCTTGACGGTTTCGACATCCGCGGAGAGATGCCTGACCACGGCCTCACGATAGGCCACGCGGAAGGACTCCCCGCCCCAATCGAGGAAAGGCGTGCGCGCCAGCCACGCGTCGAGCAGTGCGTGGATCGTCGGACACAGCCGCGCCGCCGCCAGCTTGGCCCGGTCGGCGACCGAAAGGCGCGTCTCGACCGCCTCGCCGTCGAACTGGACGCGCGTGCCTTCGGGCAAACCGAGCCGCGTCTCAATCAAACGGAATTGGAGCGATTGAAAGCCGGAAGCCGGGAAAAGGTAGTCGCGAAAATCGAGAAAATCTGCCGGCGTCATGGTCTCCAGCACATCGAGCTGCGCGACCAGGAGCTTGAGGATCTCGTGGATGCGCGCGAGCGAATGCACGATGCGGGCCATGGCCTCGTCGTCCACCGGATTGGTCGAAAAGTCCCGCTCGATGCGGTCGAACTCGTGCAGCACCTGCTTGAACCAGAGCTCGTAGGCCTGGTGGACGATGATGAACAGCATCTCGTCGTGCACCGGCGGCCCGTGCTTTGCGCTCTCGGGAACCTGCAAGGACAGCAGCCGGTCGACCTGCAGATAGTCCCCGTAATAGAGCGGCGGGCGGGTCATGGGAGGAACATCGCTGCGGTCGATCCCGGATGGTCCGGCAACGTGGCATCGTTTGCCCGAAACCGAGTTTCGCCGAAATGATGGCCGGATGTCGAGTCGAGGCCCCCGCAGACCGTACCCGCCGGGTTCCGCCTCGCGCCATGAAGAAGCTTTAATCTTAAACCTTCAAGCTTGAAATATCATCGCCGAAGCTGCCATTATCCGGCTGTTTCGAGCAGGAAGGACGGCACCGCATGAAGATTGCGTGCCTCGGCGGCGGCCCGGCGGGCCTCTATTTCGCGATCAGCATGAAGCTGCGCGATGCGGCGAATGACATCACCGTGTTCGAGCGCAACCGGCCGGACGACACGTTCGGCTGGGGCGTGGTGCTGTCCGACGAGACGCTCGACAATCTCGCCGCCAACGATCCCGTCAGCGCCGAAGCGATCCGGCAACATTTCGCCTACTGGGACGACATCGCGGTCCATTACCGCGGCCGGCGCATCGTCTCGAGCGGACACGGCTTCTGCGGCATCGGACGCCGGCAATTGCTCACGCTGCTGCAGCAGCGGGCGATTTCGCTCGGCGTGACACTGCGCTTTCGGACCGAAATCGAGAGCGCTGCGGCAATCGCGAAGACCCATGATCTGGTGGTCGCTTCCGACGGTTTGAATTCGAAAATCCGGACCGAGTTCGCCCCGCACTTTCGACCCGGTGTCGACTTGCGCAAATGCAAGTTCGTGTGGCTGGGCACGCACCAGAAATTCGACGACGCCTTCACCTTCATTTTCGAGGAAACCGAGCACGGCTGGATCTGGGCGCACGCCTACCAGTTCGACGCGGACACGGCGACTTTCATCGTCGAGTGCTCGGAGGCGACATGGAACAAGTTCGGCTTCGGCACGATGTCGAGCGAGGAGTCGATCGCCACCTGCGAGCGCGTCTTCGGCAAATATCTCGGCGGCCACGGGCTGATGTCGAATGCGCGCCATCTGCGCGGCTCGGGCTGGCTGAATTTTCCGCGGGTGCTGTGCGAGACTTGGTCATACGAGAATATCGTGCTGATGGGCGATGCCGCCGCGACCGCGCATTTCTCCATCGGCTCTGGCACGAAGCTCGCGATGGAAAGCGCGATCTCGCTTGCCGGCTATCTGCACAGCGAACCGGACATTCCGGCGGCGTTCCGGAAATACGAGGAGGCGCGCCGGTCGGAAGTGCTGCGGCTGCAATCGGCGGCGCGCAATTCGCTCGAATGGTTCGAGAACATCGAGCGCTATCTCCATCTCGACCCCGTGCAGTTCACCTATTCGCTGCTGACGCGCTCGCAGCGCATCAGCCACGAGAACCTGCGGTTGCGCGACAAGGCCTGGCTCGAGAGCGCCGAGGCCTGGTTCCAGCGTCAGGCCCGCAGCGACAATGCGATCGTGCGCCGGCCGATGTTCGCGCCGTTCAAGCTCCGCGACATGGCGCTCAAGAACCGCGTCGTCGTCTCCCCGATGGCGCAATACAAGGCGGTCGACGGCTGCCCGACCGACTGGCACCTCGTGCATTATGGCGAGCGCGCCAAGGGTGGCGCGGGCCTCGTCTGCATCGAGATGACCTGCGTCAGTGCGCAGGGACGGATTTCGCCGGGCTGCACCGGCCTGTATGCGCCGGCGCACGAGGCGGCCTGGAGGCGCATCGTCGATTTCGTCCACGCCGAGACCGACGCCAAGATTTGCTGCCAGCTCGGCCATTCCGGGCCGAAGGGCTCGACCCAGCTCGGCTGGGAGGAGATGGATGCGCCGCTGGCGGATGGGAACTGGCCGTTGCTGGCGGCGTCCGAGATCGCTTGGTCGCCGCGCAACCAGCGCCCGAAAGCTATGGATCGCGCCGACATGAACCGCGTGCGCGATGAGTTCGTGGCCGCAGCCCGGATGGCCGACCGCGCGGGCTTCGACATGCTGGAGCTGCACTGCGCGCACGGCTATCTCCTGTCTTCCTTCATCACGCCGCTGACCAACCGGCGCGCCGACGAATACGGCGGCTCTTTGGAGAACCGGATGCGCTATCCGCTGGAAATCTTCCACGCGGTGCGCGCGGTGTGGCCCGCCGGCAAGCCAATTTCGGTCCGCATTTCCGCGAACGACTGGGTCGGCGACGACGGCATCGAGCCGCAAGACGCGGTCGAGATCGCACGTATGCTCCAGGAGGCCGGCGTCGATATCTGCAACGTCTCGGCCGGCCAGACCTCCGTCCGTGCCCGGCCGGTCTACGGCCGCATGTTCCAGACGCCATTCTCCGACCGCATCCGCAACGAGACCGGCATGGCGACAATGGCGGTCGGCAACATCTACGAGCCCGACCACGTCAACTCGATCCTGATGGCCGGCCGCGCCGACCTCGTGTGCCTGGCACGGCCGCATCTCGCCGATCCCTACTGGACGCTGCACGTCGCGGCGCGGCTCGGCGACAGGGGCGAAACTTGGCCCGCGCCCTATTACGCGGGTCGCGATCAACTCCATCGCCTGGCCGAAAGCGCCGAGGCGGCGGCGACGTCGGTATAGGCCGCGATGGACACGCTCGCCGGCAGACATGCGTTGGTAACCGGGGGCGGGACCGGAATCGGCGCCGCCATCGCGATGGCGCTCGCACAGTGCGGGCGCGACGGTTACGATTTCCGGCCGGCGGCTGCAACCTTTGCAATCCGTCGCAGCGGGCAACGCAAACATCCGCGCGGCGATCGCCGATGTCACAGACGAGGAGTCCTTGGCCAAGCTCTATGAGCAGGCGGAAACGGCCGGCACGCCCTTTGATATCGTCGTTGCAAACGCCGGGATGGCCGAGAGCGCACCCGCCCACAAGACCTCGCTCGATCTCTGGAACAGGACGCTCGGTGTGAACCTGACCGGCGCCTTCCTGACGGTCAAGCCCGCTCTCGGCGCCATGCGCGGGCGCGGCTGGGGACGCATCGTCTTCATCGCCTCGACGGCGGGGCTGAAGGGATATGCCTATGTGGCGCCCTATGTGGCCGCCAAGCACGGCGTGGTCGGGCTGACGCGCGCCTTGGCGCTGGAGACCGCGGCCATGGGCATCACCGTAAATGCGATCTGCCCGGGCTTCACCGAAACGGCGATGCTGTCGGATTCGGTCGACCGCATCGCCGAGGCGACCAAACGCCGCGAGGAGGATGTGCGCACCACCCTCGCCGCGGGCAATCCGCAGGGACGTTTCATCCG
The DNA here is from genome assembly GCA_963800215.1 of uncultured Alphaproteobacteria bacterium. Classification (GTDB taxonomy): domain Bacteria; phylum Pseudomonadota; class Alphaproteobacteria; order Rhizobiales; family Xanthobacteraceae; genus JAJPKK01. The sequence continues at coordinate 210,340 of CAWCZY010000002.1, forward strand.
GCCGCAAGAGGTCGCCGACGCCGTGCTCTGGCTGTGCGGCACCGCGAGCGCGGCCATCACCGGCCAGGCGATTTCGGTATCGGGGGGCGAGACATGGTGAGTGCGCCGCTTCCCTCGGCTCGCCGCGACACCGACAGCAAGGCGCGGCTGCGGCTGTGGATCAGGCTGTTGCGCGCGACACGGCTGGTCGAGGGAGAGACGCGGGAACGGTTCAAGACCGAGTTCAACGTCACCTTGCCGCGCTTCGACGTGATGGCCGCGCTCTACCGCAAGCCCGACGGCATGCTGATGAGCGAGATTTCCCGCTTTCTCCTGGTCTCCAACGGCAACGTCACCGGGATCGTCGACCGTCTCGCGTCGGACGGTTTCGTGGCGCGTTCCCAGCGCGATGGCGACCGCCGCACCTCGTTCGTGCGCCTGACCGCCAAAGGCCGCGCGACGTTCGCGGACATGTCGGCGGCACACGAAGGTTGGATCGACAAGCTGCTCGGCGGCGTCACGGCGCGCGAGGCCGAACAATTGTCGGCGAAACTGAGGTCGTTTCGGAGCGACTGGGAGGGCGAAACATGAAGCCGATGGCCACGCTCAAGCCCGCGCATTTCCTGTGGCGGATGGAAGGCGACGTCGCCGTCATCCAGTTGAGCCGGCCGGAGCGGAAGAATCCGCTGACATTCGAGTCCTATAGCGAACTGCGCGACACCTTCCGCGACCTGCCCTATGCCGACGACGTGAATGCCGTGGTGTTGCTGCCCAACGGCGGGAACTTCTGCTCGGGCGGCGACGTTCACGACATCATCGGCCCACTCGTCGCCATGGACATGAAACGGTTGCTCGCATTCACCCGCATGACCGGCGATCTCGTCAAGGCGATGCTCGGCTGCGGCAAGCCGATCATCGCCGCCGTGGATGGCGTCGCGGTCGGCGCGGGGGCGATCATCGCCATGGCGTCCGACCTTCGCCTCGCGACGCCGGAGGCGAAGACGGCGTTCCTGTTCACGCGCGTCGGTCTCGCCGGCTGCGACATGGGCGCCTGCGCGATCCTGCCGCGCCTCATCGGCCACGGGCGCGCCGCCGAGCTTCTCTACACCGGCCGGACCATGACGGCGCAGGAGGGCGAGCGCTGGGGCTTTTTCAACAAGCTGGTTGGCGCCGAAACGCTTGCGCAAGAGGCGCTGATGCTCGCGCGCCAGCTCGCGGCGGGCCCGACCTTTGCGCACGGCATCACCAAAACGCAGCTCAATCAGGAGTGGTCCATGAGCCTCGAGCAAGCGATCGAATCCGAAGCGCAGGCGCAGGCGATGTGCATGCAAACCAGGGATTTCGAGCGCGCCTATCGGGCTTTCGTCGCCAAGGAGCGGCCGGTGTTCGAGGGCGACTGATGCCGGACAAGAGCTTCCTCGCCTGGCCGTTTTTCGAGGACCGGCATCGCGTTCTCGCCGCCGCGATCGACGACTGGTGCCGGTCGCATCTTCCGGTCGACCACGGCGATGTCGATGCGGCCTGCCGCGAACTCGTGGTGATGCTCGGCCGCGACGGCTGGCTCATGCATTCCGCCGTCGACCCCGATGCGCCGGGTGCGCTCGACCTGCGTACGGTCTGCCTCATCCGCGAGACGCTCGCGCGCCATGACGGGCTTGCCGATTTCGCCTTCGCCATGCAGGGGCTCGGTGCCGGCGCCATCGGCCTGTTCGGCACCGCGGCGCAGCGGCAATGGCTCGAGCGCACGCGGACGGGCGCTGCCATCGCGGCGTTCGCGTTGTCGGAGCCGAAGTCGGGATCGGATGTCGCCAACATCGACATGACGGCGACGCGAGACGGCGGCGACTATGTCCTCGACGGCGAAAAGACCTGGATTTCGAACGGCGGCATTGCCGATTTCTATGTGGTGTTCGCCCGCACCGGCGAGGGCCCGGGCGCCAAGGGGATTTCGGCTTTTATCGTGCCGGCTGACCTCCCCGGTTTCTCCATCGCAGAACGCATCGCGGTGATCGCGCCGCACCCGCTCGCACGCATAAGATTCGAACGGGCGCGTGTCCCGGCGACCGCCATGATCGGTGCGCCCGGCGAGGGTTTCAAGATCGCCATGGCGACGCTCGACGTGTTCCGTACGACGGTCGGAGCGGCGGCGCTCGGGTTCGCCCGCCGGGCGCTCGACGAGACGACCGCGCGTGCGCGCGAGCGTCGATTGTTCGGTGCGCCGCTGTCCGACCTGCAGATGGTGCAGGCGTATATTGCCGAGATGGCCCTCGACGTCGATGCGGCAGCGCTCTTGGTCTACCGCGCCGCCTGGGCCAAGGACATGGGGGCCGTGCGCGTCACCCGCGAGGCCGCCATGGCCAAGCTGTTCGCCACCGAGCGCGCCCAAGACGTGATCGACAAGGCGGTGCAGATCCATGGCGGCGACGGCGTCCGCCACGGGCATATCGTGGAGAGCCTGTATCGTGAAATCCGCGCGCTCCGGATCTACGAAGGCGCATCGGAGGTCCAGAGGGTCGTCATCGCGCGACAGACACTTTCGGGAGGATGATCATGCTCGGGCCAACGGCGCATATGGACACCTTCGCACGCGACAATCTTCCGCCCTTCGAGCAATGGCCGGAGCTGTTGCTCCACGGCTTCGACTATCCCGAGGAACTCAACGCCGCGGTCGAGCTGACCGACCGTATGGTCGAGCGCGGGTTCGGCGACCAAGTCGCGCTGATCGGGAATGGCCGCAGGCGCACCTACAAGGAGCTTTCCGACTGGACCAACCGTATCGCCCATGCCCTGGTCGAGGACTACGGCATCCAGCCCGGCAACCGGATCCTGGTCCGCTCCGCCAATAATCCGGCCATGGTCGCCTGCTGGCTGGCGGCGACCAAGGCGGGCGCGGTGGTCGTCAACACGATGCCGATGCTGCGCGCCGGGGAACTCGGCAAGATCGTCGACAAGGCGGAGATCGCCCTCGCGCTCTGCGACACGCGGTTGATGGACGAGTTGGTCGCCTGCGCAAAAAGCAGCCGGTTCCTGAAAAAAGTGATCGGGTTCGACGGCACCGCCAATCACGACGCCGAACTCGACCGCATCGCGCTCAGCAAGTCGGTGCGCTTCGAGGCCGTCAGGACCAAATGCGACGACGTGGCGCTGTTGGGCTTCACCTCCGGCACCACCGGCGAGCCGAAGGCGACAATGCATTTCCACCGCGACCTGCTGCTGATTGCCGACAGCTACGCCAAGGAAATCCTGCAAGTGACACCCGCCGACATATTCGTCGGTTCGCCTCCGCTCGCCTTCACCTTCGGCCTCGGTGGCCTCGCGATTTTCCCGTTGCGCTTCGGGGCGACCGCGACGCTCCTGGAAAATGCATCGCCCGCGAACATGATCGAGATCATCGAGACCTACAAGGCGACGATCTCGTTCACCGCGCCGACCGCTTATCGCGTGATGCTCTCCGCCGTGAGCAGCGGCGCCGACCTCTCGTCGCTCAGGATCGCGGTGTCGGCGGGCGAGACCTTGCCGGCGCCGGTGTTCAAGGATTGGGTGAAGAAGACCGGCAAGCCGATCCTCGACGGCATCGGCTCGACGGAGCTGCTGCACATCTTCATTTCCAACCGACTCGAAGACTCCTCGCCCGCATGCACGGGGCGGCCGGTTGCCGGCTACGAGGCCAAGGTGGTCGATGACGACATGAACGAAAAGCCGCGCGGGGAAGTCGGCTGGCTCGCGGTCCGCGGCCCGACCGGATGCCGCTATCTGTCCGACTCCCGGCAGAGGACTTATGTGCGCGACGGCTGGAACCTGACCGGCGATGCCTTCATCCAGGATGCCGCCGGCTATTTCCATTTCGTCGCCCGCACCGACGATATGATCATCTCCTCCGGCTACAACATTGCCGGGCCGGAAGTGGAGGCGGCGCTGCTCTCCCACCCCGATGTCAGTGAGTGTGCGGTCGTCGGCTTTCCCGACGAGGAGCGGGGGCAGATCGTGCAGGCGCACGTGGTGTTGCGGAGCGATGTCGCCGGCGACGCGGAGACCGCGCGCAGGCTGCAGGATCACGTGAAGGCGACCATTGCGCCTTACAAGTATCCGCGCTCGGTCAAGTTCACCGACGCGCTGCCCAAGACGCAGACCGGAAAACTTCAGCGCTTCCGGCTGCGGCCGGGTTCCAGCCGTGAAACGAGGCAAGGCGAATGACCGGACAGCACGCGCCGCACCAGTTTCTACACCCGCGCCATTGGAAGCGTGCGAACGGCTACGCAAATGGAGTCGTCGCCGAAGGACGGACGGTTTTCGTCGCAGGCCAAGTCGGGTGGAACGCCGATCAGCAATTCGAGAGCCCGGACTTCGTCGCCCAGATCCGCCAGGCGCTCGAGAATGTCGTTGCGGTCGTGCGAGAGGCCGGCGGCACACCGGAGCACATCACGCGGCTCACCTGGTTCATCATCGACAAAAGAGATTATGTGTCGAGATTGCCCGAGGTCGGGGAAGCCTATCGCAGCGTGATGGGGACGCATTTTCCGGCGATGACCATGGTCCAGGTGGCCGGGCTCGTAGAAGACGCAGCGAGGGTCGAGATCGAGGCCTCGGCTGTGCTGCCTGGAGCATGACGTCCGTGGGTGCGTCAAGCTCATCGGAACATGGTCTGGCGTCATCGTGGCTGTCGACAACGGACCGGATTTGGCCGGTCATACGGTACGGCGATGCTGGCACGTCCCGTGCATGGCATGCGACCAATCGGGAGCGAATGATGCTGCAATTGATCCGACTTATGCTCGTGTTCGGCAGCGTGTTTTTTGCGATGGCGGCCCACGCGGCCTGGCCGGAGCGGGCGGTGACCGTGATGGTGCCGTTCACGGCCGGCGGGATCACCGACGTGCTCGCCCGGCTCGTGTCGGAACGGCTGCAGGACGCATTGAAGCAGCCGTTCGTGGTGGAGAACGTGCCGGGAGCCGCCGGCATCATTGCCGCGGAACGCGTGCTCAGGGCGCCGCCCGACGGCTACACCCTGCTGTTCACGCCGATCTTCCAGATCACGATGGCACCTTTCACCAACAACGTGACGTTCGACCCGGTGAAGGATTTCAAGCCGGTCGCGCCGGTCGGCGCAAGTCCCTTCGTCATCACCGTGGGCGCTTCGGTGCCGGCGAACACGCTCGCGGAGTTCATCGCCTACGTGAAACAACAGCCCGGCATGGTCACCTACGGGTCGGCCGGCAGCGGCAGCCTGACCCATGTCGCGTCGGCGGCGTTCCTGAAGAGCGCCGGCCTCGAGATGATCCACGTTCCGTATCGCGGCCTCGGCCAGGCATTCACGGACTTGCTCGCCGGCCACGTGGCGATGGTCTCGGTGACCCCGGTGGAGCTCAAGCCGTATCTCGGTTCTCGCAAGGTGAAGCCGCTCGCCGTGACCAGTGCGACGCGCTCGAAGCAACTGCCCGATGTGCCCACCGTCGGCGAAACGATCAAAAGCCCGCCGGTCGTCACCTACAACGGCCTGCTGGCGCCGGGGCGCGTGCCGCAGGACATCGTCGACCTCCTTGCGCGTGAGATCGTCGCGGCGGAAATGAGCCCCGAATTCCAGGAACGGTTGGTCAGCGTCGGGGTCGATCCGGTGATTGCCACGCCTGCGGAGTTCGCAAAAATCATCGCCGCGGACACCGAACGATGGCGCGACACCGTGCGCGACCTCAATCTCAAGCCGCAATAGGCGAGTGTGGGCGCAGGCATGGCCGCAGGCAACAACAACGCGCGGGTCGTCGTCGTCGGCGCGGGTCCGGTCGGGATGATATGCGCGCTCGCCCTCAACCGTCACGGCGTTGCGGTCACCGTGTTCGAGCAGGAGCCGGCGCCGGTCACCGACCAGCGCGCCGCCTCGATCCATCCCCCGACTCTGGAACTGCTCGACCAACTCGGCGTGGCGCAGACCATCATTCCGCTCGGCCTCAAGTCGCCGAGCTATCGTTTCCATGATCGCGTGACCCGCTCGGTGGTGGCCGAGTTCGACCTCGGCCTCATGAGCGACGAGTTCCGCTTCCCCTTTGTCCTGCAATACGAGCAGTACAAGCTGACCGCCGCGATCGCGGCCGCATACGCCAATGCCGGCGACTTCGACGTTCACTTTGCCCACGCCGTCACCGATATCCGCGATTGCGGCGGCCATGTCGACATCACGGTCGCGATGGATGGCACGACGGAGCGGCTGCAGGCGGCCTATGTGATCGGCTGCGACGGCGGGCGCAGCACCGTGCGCAAGCTCGCCGGCATCGACTTCGAGGGCTTCACCTATCCGGAGAAGTTCATCAAGATTGCGATCCCGTTCGACTTCGCCACCGTCAACCGCGACCTCGCGCTGCGGAACTACTTCGCCGATCCGGACGCGTGGAGCAACGTTTTCAAGGTGCGCGGCGAACGTCCGGGCGGGTTGTGGCGCGTCATCGTTCCGATCGGGCCCGACGAGAGCGACGAGACCGCGCTCGCTCCCGGCCGCGTCGAAGAGCGGCTGCAGAGGTTCTTTCCCAAAACCGGGCGCTATCCCGTCGAATACGTCAACGTCTATGGCGTGAGCCAGCGCGTGGCGGCGACTTTCCGCCGCGGCCGGGTGCTGCTGGCCGGCGATTCCGCCCACGTCAACAACCCGATCGGCGGCATGGGCATGAACGGCGGCATCCACGACGCCATCAATCTCGCCGACAAGCTCGCCTTCGCGCTGCACGGCGAGGCCGACGACACCTTGCTCGACCTCTACTCCCGGCAACGGCGTCATGCCGCGGTCGCATACGTCCAGGCCCAGACCATCGCCAACAAGAAGCTGATGGAGGAGCGCGACGCCCGGGTGCGTGCCGCGAATTTCGACGAGCTGAGGCGCACCGCCGAGGACCTCGAGGCGGCGCGGCGCTACATGCGGCGTGCCGCGCTGCTCGACAGCCTGAACACCGCGAACGCGGTCGAGTGACCGCGCTCGCTCCCCGGCTTCATCCGTCGGGCCGGGCGATGACGGAGAATTGTAAGTCAACCTGCACTAAAAACCCTCTAAAAGATTTGTGCTTGCACCGTCCCGATCGCCATCGCGACGGCCGCTTGGGTCGGGTCGATCACCGGCACGCCGAGCGCCGCTTCGAGCGGGCGGCGGTGGCGCGCCATGCCGGCGCAGCCCATGACGATCACGTCCGCACCATCCTTTTCCACGAGTTCGCGGCCGACCGCCTCCATGCGGGCGAAGGTGCCCTCGCCCGACGTGGTCTCGGCGACGCTCATGCCGAGCGGGCGTTCGCCCGCAAGCCGGCCGGCGAGCCCCATCTGCCGCAGATAGCGCTGGTGGCGCGCGATCGAGTTGGCCGCAATCGCGATGATGCCGAAGCGGTCGCCGCGCGCGAGCGCAGTCAGCACGCCGCACTCGTTGATGCCGAACACCGGGCGCCGCGTCGCCTCGCGGCACACCTGCAGGCCGGGATCGCTGAAGCACGCGATCACGAAGGCATCGGCCGCGTTGTCCTGTTCCACCAGCCGGCGCAGCGGTAGCGCGGCTTGCTCCACGTCCTTCTGGCTTTCGATGCCGAACGGCCCTTCGGAGAGCGTCGCGCAGCGGATTGACGGGCCGTCGGCCAGGCGCAGAGTGGCGAGCGCCGCATCGAGCCCCGCCGTGACCGCGGGGTTCGAGTTCGGGTTGATCACCAGAATGTCCGCGCGCGCCATGCCGTGCCGTGCGATGAGAGGAATTCCGCCTCCGCAACCTATGCCGGCTTCTGCCGCCTTCGGTCGGGGACAACAAAGAGAAAGCTACCGCCGGAGACCATGCCATGTCCACAAAGCCTTATGACCTCGTGCTGCGCGGCGGCACCGTCGCGACCTCCTCGGCGGTGTTTCCGGCCGATGTCGCAATCGATGGCGAGACCATCGCGGCGGTCGGCCGCGACCTGCCGCCGGGCGCAAAGGAGATCGACGCGCGCGGGAAGCTGGTGCTGCCGGGCGGCGTCGACAGCCACGCCCACATCGAGCAGGTCTCGGCCGCCGGCATCCTCAATGCCGACACGTTCGAAAGCGCCACCATCTCGGCGGCGTTCGGCGGCACCACCACGGTGATCTCGTTCGCGGCCCAGCATATCGGCCACAGGCTCGACGAGGTGCTCGACGCCTATCACGCGCTCGCCCGCAAGGGCGCGGTGATCGACTACGCCTTCCATATGATCATCGCCGATCCGACCGAGGCGACCCTCAAGGACCACGTTCCGAAGCTGGTGAAGTCCGGGCACGCCACCATCAAGGTGTTCATGACCTATGACCGTATCAAGCTCGACGACATGCAGCTGCTCGATGTGCTCTACGCCGCCCGCGAGAACGGTGCGCTCGTCTGCGTCCATGCCGAGAACCACGCCATGATCTCGTGGACCGGCAAGCGCCTCGTCGCCAACGGCTACCGGGCGCCGCGCTATCACGGCGTCAGCCATCCGCGCGCCGGCGAGGCCGAGGCCTTCAACCGGGTGATCGCGCTCGCCGCCTTCATCGACCAGCCGATCATGATCTTCCACGTTTCGTCCGCCGAAGGCGCGGCGCGGATACGCCAGGCGCGCGGCGAGGGGCTCAAGGTCTTTGCCGAGACCTGTCCGCAGTATCTTTTCCTCACCGCCGCCGATCTCGATCGCCCGGGGCTCGAGGGCGCGAAATGGATCTGCAGCCCGCCGGTGCGACAGCCGTCCGACCAGGAGGCGCTGTGGCGGGCGCTAGCGCTCGGCGATCTGCAAACGGTGTCGTCGGACCACGCGCCCTACCGCTTCGATGCGAGCGGCAAATTCGTCAACGGCGCCGATCCGGACTTCAAGGCGATCCCGAACGGCATGCCGGGCCTGGAGGCGCGGCTGCCGCTGCTGTTCGACGCCATGGTGTCGCAAGGCCGGCTCGGTCTGGAGAAATTCGTGTCGCTCTCCGCCACCGCGCCGGCAAAAATATACGGGCTTCATCCCCGCAAGGGCGAGATCGTCATCGGCGCCGACGCCGACATCGCGATCTGGGATCCCAAACGCAAGGTCACGATCAGCGCGGGGCTGATGCACGATCGCGCCGGCTATTCGCCCTATGAGGGCCGCGTCGTCACCGGCTGGCCCGTGACGGTGCTGAGCCGCGGCCGCGTCGTGGTCGACGACGCGACGCTTCGCGCCGCGCCGGGCTCCGGCCGCTTCCTCGCCCGCGAGGCCGGCGCCGCCGCGGTGCCCATCGGCCGCCGCGGGCCCGAGTTCGATCCGGAGCAGAATTTCGGGGCGCACATCTGAGCTGGGCGCGCGGGGCAACGGTCGGAGCTCCCGTGGCGAAGAGACAAAAGAAGAGGCCCGGTCGACGCGGCCGAGCCCCGGAGTCTTCACGCGCCGAGGGAGGAGCAGCGCGCATCGAACGCTCCGAACAATGACGTGGGGAGTATCGGCATTTCGAAAAGTGACCGGTTGCCGCAGTCGAGTGCGATGATTTGGCCGCTTGCACCGACGCCCGTGGAGCCACAAATAGTCTGCCAAAGGACTGTCCCCCAAGGGACCGGAGTGCGGAGGAACGCCCGTTGACAGCTTCAGCCCAAATAGCGACGTCGGACTACGCACGGCCCTGTCCGGTTTGTGATCAGGAAATGGAGCTCAGCAAGGTCGAAACAGTGCCGTGGGCGGCGCGCACCTCGGGCGAGCGGCTGGTCTTCCGTTGTGCGAAATGCGGACTGCTCCAGACCGAATGGCATACGATTCCCATGTTGACCTCACCCAGTCCTGAAATCGCGCCCGAGTGAGAGACCGGGGGCGAGTTCGTCTCGCCTGCATCGTTGCGGCAAACGTCGTTGCGTCCAGGCGGCGGCATCTGGGAAGTCCGCGGAGGACGTCGTAGTTTCACCCATTCGAAGGTGATGGCATGAGTCGCATTGGACCGGGCCATCAAAAGCGCGGAGGCGCTCCGACTCGAGGGGCCGATCGATCATTGGCGCAAGCTCCGCGCCGTGTTCGAAGACCGGCCGCCGCGACCGGCTTTCGCTGACACGGAGTATTTCAGTGCCGCTCCCGCCGCCAGTCCCGATCTTTGATGGTCACAATGACGCTCTGCTGCGTCTTTACAGGCGCGGCGGCGCGGACGCACCCCCGGCGTTCCACGAAGGCGAGGACGAGGGCCACTTGGATCTTCCCAAAGCGCTTCAGGGAGGATTCGCCGGAGGGTTGTTCGCGATCTTCGTCCCTTCGAGTGACCGGAGAACCGGCCCCAAGGGTGACGCGCCGCCGCAACACGCGGGCAGCGAAGCCGCGCTGCCGCCCGCCGTCGAATTGACGACGGCGCAAAGGACTGTCTTCAGCATGGTGTCGCTTCTCCTCCGTATTGAAAGGGAGTCGCGAGGGCGCGTTCGCGTGTGCCGCACGGTCGATCAAATCCGGCAAAGCATGGAGGACGATGCGTTGGCGTCTGTCCTTCATATCGAAGGCGCCGAGGCAATAGATCACAATTTCGAGCTTCTGGATGTGTTGTATCAGGCTGGGCTTCGCTCTCTCGGGCCGGTTTGGAGCCGGTCGAATGCGTTCGGGCATGGCGTGCCGTTCCTTTGTCCGTCTTCACCCGATACGGGCCCGGGTCTGACGGACCTCGGCAAAGAGCTGATCGGCGCCTGCAACAAGTTGAATATCTTGATCGATCTGTCGCATCTTAATGAGCGCGGGTTCTGGGATGTCGCCGCCATCAGCAACGCGCCGCTGGTCGCCACGCATTCCAATGCCCATGCATTGAGTCCCCATTCGCGAAATCTCACCGACAAGCAATTGGCTGCAATCCGTGAGACCGGCGGCATGGCCGGCGTCAATTTTGCAACCAGTTTCCTGCGGCCCGACGGTCGTCGAGATGCAGACACGTCGATCGATCTGGTGGTGGACCACATCGAGTACTTCCTCAAACAACTCGGTGAGGACGGCGTCGGCCTGGGATCTGATTTCGACGGCGCCACGATCCCGGCGGGGATAGGCAATGCGGCCGGACTGCAAAATCTGGTCGAGGTCATGCGTGCGCGTGACTTCGGCGAGCCGCTGATCGAGAAGGTGTGCTTCAAAAATTGGTTACGTGTCCTGGGACAAACATGGCGAAATGCCGATTGACGCAAATTCCCCTCGGCGCCAATTCATTCGAAAGTATAGCGCTCTGGCCGCACGCTCACGGGTGAACTTTAACGCCACCGGCGGTCTTCGCATTAAACTTCGCATGCGCCCGTTCCGAAGGCGAAACCGACCCAGGGGCGACGGGCGAGTTCGGATGATGAGCGATCTCCTTCTTCTGATTCGGCTCCTCTACAGGTGGCCGGGGCCGCGTGCAGTTGAACTGATCTTCGGAGAGACCGGGATGTGAGGAAGCGTCATCGGCCGAAGGAGAGTTCGGCTCATCGGCGTCGCTTTTGGGCGCCGCTGCCGGAATAAGCTCGGGGTGAATCCCGACCCGCTCATTCCGCAGCTTTGCCGCCAATTCGCGCCATCCCGCATTGGGGAGAACGTGTGCGGGATCGATCCCACGAAGCGGTCGGTGCAAGCCGAACTGCAAACCATGACGGTCCACCCAGCGCCAAACCGCGTCGTTGGAAAGGCCATTGCTGCTGGCGAGATCGGCGGCACAACCGTGGCCGTATCCCCCCGTTGCAACACTCCCCCCATGGAAGGAATTGTCGACGCGGGCCTTTAGTCCGGACGCCAGGTTCTGCCTGTAATCATCGCGAAACGCGCTCAGTATCGTCCAATCGATGCCAGCCGCATCCATCGCCTGTCCCATGGCGAAGAGCAGTTCTCGGAAATCCGGATCCACGCCGCCGATGACGTATTCCTCTATCGGCAAGCCCAAACGGGCCGCGGCGGCGCCATCCTTCCAAGTGAAATCCCCGTGCGAATCCGTCTTTGTACTGGAGCGCTGATATACACTCCACAGATACTCTTCGACCTGATCGAAGCGCGCCGAGGGGGCGGCCTGAGATTCGGCAGGCTTTACATCGGGTTCCGGGCGTTGCGCCGAAGGCTTGTCGCCGGGAGGGGCGGAGGCCGGCCCGGCAGCGGTCTGCCCTTGCACATCGGATTGAACGTGCTCAGACGGAGAGGCGGCGATAACCAATGTCGATGCGTCCGGCGTCGAATTTCGCGCAGGCACTCGCTCACAATCAAGAATGGAAACGACGAAAGCGGACGCGAAAAGCATGACGGAGAAAGCCCGGGATCTCACGCACACGGCTCTGGGTGAATCCGACCGGGTTGGGCGCATCTGCTTAATCCCGACGTTGGTTCGCTGCGAGGAGAATCCACGGGAGCCTCGGGCCTGAGTAATACCCGAAAAGGAGCTTGTCTTCAAACCTGCTTGCGCGCAGAACCAATAGCAGGCGGGGCTGATCGTGGCGGCAACTTTGGGGTGCCGGCTCTGACTTGGGAATGAGCAAGATCACCTTGATCAGGCATTCCGAACTCGCATCGCCGGCAGTCCTATGAACCCTGCCGACTTCCGGGGGACTGAGGCGAGCGGTGACGAACATATGGCTCGGCGGGCCACGAACGACGAAGATGAGCACTATGTCTACGCTATAGCTCTATGACGCCGGTCCGGAGACGCGTTGACATGTGCGGCGCATGTTTCTATGTTCTTTGCATGGGAACGATGGTCCAAATCCGCAATGTCCCGGATGCGCTGCATCGCAGGCTCAAGTCGCGTGCAGCGTTGGCAGGCATGTCGCTGTCCGACTATCTGCTCAGCGAGATTCGTCAGGTGGCGGAACGGCCGACGCTTGACGAGTTGCGGACGCGTTTGCTTAGCCGCACTGAAACGGCCCCTTCCGTCGCACCGGCCGAAGCGGTTCGCGCAGAGCGCGATCGCGCGTGATCGTCGTCGATGCCTCGGCTTTGCTTGAAGTCCTTCTCCGCACGCCGGCAGCCAAGACCGTGGAAGATCGGCTGTTCGCGCCTCGTCAAACACTCCATGCACCTCATTTGCTCGATGTCGAAGTCGCCCAGGTGATCCGGCGTTATGCCGCGAATGGGGAAATCGATGGCGAGCGCGGGCGTATGGCACTCGCCGACTTGGCGGACCTGTCCCTGCGGCGATATCCGCACGATTTCCTTCTGCCGCGCATATGGCAGTTACGGAACAATTTGACTGCCTATGACGCCGCCTATGTCGCGCTGGCCGAGACGCTCGACACACCATTGCTGACGCGAGACAGACGTTTGGCCACAGCCGCCGGCCATCACGCGCAGATCGAACTGGTATAACTCCATCGGGCGCCGCAGCTACGCAGCGTGCGCATGAACCGCATGCGGATTGACGTGTGACGCACGGCTTCGAAGGAGGGAAATATCGTAGCGTGGAGCAAACGTTAGGCGCTCGATTAAGACGGCGAGATAAAAGCGACGCCTCCGGTCGCGCTGATTGTGGTTGTGGGAGTTGAGGTTAAGGAGACGTCGCAAGAATTGGCCTGCCATACGTTTTGCGCAAGACCCCGAGCATTTCAACAATCCGAGCGCCATCCGCTCGACTTTGTTCCAAGACCGAGCAAGACCGCTTGGCGTGAAGAGGCCGGACCAGCGCCAGTCCCTCAAGGCTGTCGCGGAGACGCGCCACCGCTTCGCGGCTTGCGGCCTTGACCGACTGCCGCTGCCCCGGCAGGCGCTCGCCGAGCGGTCACGGCTCACGATGAGCGAACCGTTCCTCTCTCGACCGGGCAATCAGCATCGCTTCTCGCGCTGCGAAAAAGATCGGGAGACCTTTGCCCCAAGGCCAGACATGTACCCCTGACCGCGATAGGCTGTTGGTACGGCGGTTGGGAGGCGTGGCGGATAAAGCGCTCTGCTGACCATGGCCGAGCAACTTTTTGTACTGCCGGGTCGATAAGCCGTGGCCTGGCCGGCGCGGCGCGGCGCGGCGAAAAGGAATTCGATTCAGAGAGATTCAAGAATTCACATGAACAACACGCTTCCAAAATCCCTGCCATGATAGATAGTTACGAGAACGCCAAAGAGGCTTGGTCATCCGTTCGCCGGGTTCCATCTGCGGTTGCGGTTCCGAGCACATGAGCAAGGCCATGCCGTCTGTTGTTTCGCAGGCTCGACCAGCCAACGGTCGATGGAGGTTTGCAGTCATTACGGCGGTGTGGCTGTGCGGGCCTGGCGTCGCGCTCGCCGGGAACTTCGTCGAACCGGCTTTTTTCGCGAGCTCGCACGGCGTACTCGATCTTCTGGTGATCGCGAAGCCTTCATCCGTGTCGAGCATTTCCTATACCCCGCCCCGGACGACAACGGTCATTAACCCGACCGGCTGGGTCTATGAAATCTGCCCGCGGTCGAAGGCCGGACCGAACAATGAATGCCCGTCGGGGGCTCCCACGGTTTCCGACTATGGCGGCGTCAGGCTCGCCTTGCAGAAGGGCGATACCCTGAAGATCCGCTTGGTGAACAGACTGCCGCTGCTCAAATCGATCAAGGTCAACCATTCAAAGGATCCGGGCGGGGGCAATCTGCCGCTCAACCTGACCAATCTGCACACGCACGGCCTGATCGTCTCGCCGCGGGCGCCAACTCTCTTTGATCCGACCTTCGGCGATTACGTGTTCGTTGAAATCTACAATTCCGCCAACGGGACCCCGGAGCCGCAGGCGACGCACCAGCACGGTTCGATCGTCAAGGACTATGCCGACTATCGGATCGACATTCCCCGAAATCATCCCTCCGGCGCGTATTGGTTCCACCCGCATTTGCACGGCCTTACGCTCAATCAGGTGTCGAGCGGCATGGCTGGAATCATCTCGGTGGGATCGGTCGGCGACTACGCCTTTGGCGATCGATCCCAACAGCCGTTTCCGGACGCCAATGTCCGCCACCTCATTCTCAAGGACTTGCAGGTTCTGGCCGCCGACCCCGTTCAGCAGTTCGCCAACGGGACTTCGCCCGTCGTCAATGGCGAGGTGCTGAACCAGCAAGACCCGACATTCTGCAATCAGTATCCGCTGACCCCGTCGGAACTGCGCCAGGGCTCGTGTCCGGGCCGGTCGGCCGAAGAGGGCACCTTCTTCAGCGGCGGATTCTACTCCGGCGGAGTGTGGTATTTCACGATCAACGGCCAGCAGTACCCGACGATCCAAGTGACGGAGTCCGACGGCGAAATCTGGCGGCTGACCAATACCTCGGGCAGCGCCACCTACGACCTCCAACTGATCGATAATGCCACCCTGATGCCGATGATGATGCAACTCGTCTCCGTCGACGGCGTCAGCATCGACATACCTCCGTCAACGAGCCCCGACACCGTCGTCCGACTGGGCGGCGCGCGCTTCAACGTCGTCGCCTGTCCGCCCAATCCGGCGGTGGGCTTGAGCACGACCCCGGTCTGTGTCGATCAGTTCGCCATGATGCCGAGTTCGCGGGCCGAAGTGTGGGTCACTTATCGCGACGCCGCCGGCACTATCGTCACACCATCGCCCCCCGGCGCCAGCGCCACCTTCAAGACGACTGGGATCACGACCGGACCGGCCGGCGACTCCTGGCCGGAGATCGATCTCGCCACGGTCGAGTTTGCGCAGACCGGCCCCCGCGTTCAGACCGCATACGCCCTCGACGTTCGCGGCGATGCGCTCGCATCCAACCAGGCGAATGGAATCTTCAGCGCTGCGGTTTCCACTGCCAACGCACGCGTCCTGCCGGCTGGTTGCAAGGCGCTTGCACCCGGTCATCACCGGCGGATTTTCTTCGGGCTGGTGGACCCCATCAACAATCCAGCCGTTTTCGGGCAAGGTTACGAGGAAGTCGACAGCAGCGGCGCGGTGGTCCCCGGGACCGAGCTCCCCGTCACGGCCTTCGACCCCTCGGTAACAACCGTTTGCCTTCCCCTTGGACGCGGGCAGTCGCCGGTCCGCGAGGTCTGGGAAATGGTCAATCTGGCAACCGAGAACCACAACTTCCACATGCACCAGACCAAATTCAGCTACGTGCAGCCCACGGCTCCGCCGGGCTCGCTGTTGGCGGCGCCCCTCGACCCTGCGGTCGGACCCGGGATAATGGAGGACAACGTGCCGCTGCCGATTGCGGTCGCGAACATACCGGACGTGGCGAATATCCAAAACGGCTATTGCACGATCGCGCAATGGCGCGGCGGGCAGTGCACCTCGGTGCCGCTCATCGTCAATATTCCATTCTCGCAGGTCGGCGAATTCGTTTATCACTGCCACATCCTCGCCCATGAGGACGGGGGGATGATGGCGAAGATCCAGGTGGTTGCGTCACCGCTCTAGCGGTGCGATCCAAACCGATGGCTCCCATCTGTCCGGGCAAGTCGCCCATTGCCGCAACAGCTTTGGTAACTTGATTTGTCCAAACAATCGGAAACCAAATTTTGGGGTGGATCGCTGTCCCTCGCCGTCGTCGAAGGCCTGCCGCTCACAAGCATCTCGAGGTGCGCGAATGAACCGGCATAGGGCCCTCACTCTGGCCACTGCAGCGCTGCTGACAGGCGCCGTACTTGCCGTCGCAGGATCGGCGACGGCAGCCGAGGTGACACCGGAGCGGCTTCTCAATCCTGATAAAGAGCCGCAAAACTGGCTGATGAACCACCGCACCTATGACGGCCAACGCTTTTCCCCGCTGGCCCGCATCAACAAGGGCAACGTCAAGGAACTCAGGCTCGCTTATGCGGTTCCCCTCGGCGGTTCGAGCGGAAACGAATGGAACGAGGCGACGCCGCTGGCCGAGAACGGCTTCCTGTACACCACGGATTCCTGGGGCGTGCTCTACAAGATCGACGCGAGCTCGGGCGACGCCGGCCGCATCGTCTGGCGCATGGATCCCAAGCAGGAGAGGCAGGGCACCAATCGAGGCGCTGCGCTTTGGGGCAACCTAGTGATCTCCCCCGCCAACTGGCCGGCGCGCATCATCGCCACCGACAAAGAAACCGGCCGGGTCGCGTGGGAGACCGACATGATGTTCGGCCAGCTCGGACTTCGCATCACCGCAGCGCCGCTTCCCATCAAGGACCGGATCATTGTGGGCGCGTCGGGTGGCGACAGCGGCGTGCGAGACTGGGTCGCCGGTCTCGATGCCGCGACCGGCCGCGTGCTGTGGCGAAAGTTCACCATACCCGCACCCGGCGAGCCGGGCAGTGAAACCTGGAAGAGCCCCAACAACGCGTGGCAAACCGGCGGCGGCGCCGTGTGGGTGACCGGCACCTATGATCCCGACACCAACCAGACCATCTGGGGCACCGGCAACCCGGCGCCGCTGTTCAACCCATTCTACCGGCCGGGCGACAATCTCTACACCGACAGTGCAATTTCCTGGGATCCGGAGTCCGGCAAGATGAACTGGTATTTCCAGTACACGCCGGGCGACATGTGGGACTACGACGAAGTCGGAACCCACATCCTGATCGACGGCGAGCTCGCCGGCCAGCCGCGCAAGCTCGTCGTCCATTCGGCACGCAACGGCCACCTCTACACGATGGATCGCCACAACGGCCAGATCATCAGCGCCAAGCCTTACATGGACAATGTCAACTGGACCAAGGGCATCGACCAGAACACGGGCAAGCCGATCGACTACGATCCGGACAAGGACATCCAGACCTACGCAGGCATCGGCGACCCCAGCCCGAACGAACCACCGACGAAAGTCTGCCCGTCCGTCATGGGCGGCAACAATTACTGGCCGTCTTCCTACAGTCCGAAAACCAAGCTGATCTACATCCCCGCCATGACGGCCTGCATCGCCGTAGCGATCGACCGCATGAAGCACTCCGCGCAACGGGGCTGGACCGGCGGCCGCTTGACAATGGACGAACGCTTCGAAAGCAACTTGACCGCCATGGAGCCGCTGACCGGCGAGGTCAAGAAGAACTTGCATCTGCGCTACCCGAACCACTCGGGCACGCTCGTGACCGGCGGCGGGCTGGTGTTTCTGGGGCTACTGGACGGCACGCTTGCGGCGTTCGACGACACCACGCTCGACGAATTGTGGAAGATCAACGTCGGCTCGGGCTTCGCGGCGCCGCCGATGACATTTGATGTCGATGGCAAGCAATATGTGGCGATCACGTCGGGACCAAGCGTGGTGTCGAAGGCCACACTGAAGAACACGCCGGAGGTCAGGGAGATGCGCAACGCTACGGTGCTCTACGTGTTCGGACTATAAGTGGTGCCGTCGCGCCGGCGAACCAGCGGCCTCGATCGCAACCCTACAAACGTTCTGAGCCACGGCGGCGACAACAGTCCTCGATCTCCTGATTCCAGTCCGGTCCGCGTTCTCGTTCGTGGTCACGCGATTCGAACGCGGCTCCTTGGAGACAAGAGCTGGATGAAATTGCGAGATCGCAAGATATGACTCCATCCTACGCGACGCGGCTTTTTCGGCTCACGCTGGCGCCGGATATTTTGAGCGCAATCCTGAGCGGGCAGCATCCACCCGAACTGACGGCACGCAGGCTCATGGATGACACCAGGTTGCCGCTGGATTGGAACGAGCAACGGCGAAGCCTTGGATTCGCGTGAGGAGTTCGCGCACAGCATCTTAGAGAGGTCGAATCTCGTCTCTCTTCCTCATCCTTGTTCTCACCGGAGTTCTTCCACCGGAGCAAGAGACTGCCGCACCACCAAACCCACAGGTGAGACTCGGGACCCGTAATTGGTTCCGATGAGCTTGAAATTCCTCTCTGTGCAAATGTCGCGCTGGGACCGACGCGGGAAAGCCTCGGAATATTGGCGGAAAGTGCCGTAGCGGAAAACAAAAAAGCGTAGCGATATGGGAACCTTAGTTCTTGGCGGAGAGGGGA
>CAWCZY010000003.1:0-188719 GCA_963800215.1 uncultured Alphaproteobacteria bacterium
TCCTGCAGAAGGTGTGATGTCCCCGCGCCGAGCGCTTTTCGCTTGCACCGCCCCCTCCCTGTCGTCGCCCGGCTTGACCGGGCGATCCAGTATCCACCGACCGGGAGTAACTGGATTGCCCGGTCAAGCCGGGCAATGACAGTCAGAGGGTGGGGCCATCGGAAAACGCAACCCAGACTTGCCCCAGGCAGATCCAATCCCATGAACATCGAGACCGACGAAGCCGGCGGCCGGATTTCTTTTCCACCACCGGACGCAGCCTGGAGGGAGAAGACGAGATCTGCGTCTTGAGCGTCGGGGTCGATATCGGCTCCTCGACCTCGCACCTCGTGTTCTCGCGCATCGTGCTGGAACGGCTCGACAGCCGTTATGTCGTGACCCAGCGCGAGACCTTCTATCAGTCCGATATCCTGCTCACGCCCTATTCCTCGGAGGAAGAGATCGACGCCGATGCGCTGGGCGCGTTCTTCGAGAAGCAATACGAGAACGCCATGGTCGATCCCGACGAGATCGACGCCGGCGCGCTGATCCTCACCGGCGTCGCGGTCCGCCGCAGCAATGCGCGGCAGATCGGCGAATTGTTCGCGCGCCAGGCCGGCAAGCTCGTCGCGGTCAGCGCCGGCGACAATCTCGAAACGGTGATGGCGGCCTACGGCTCCGGCGCGGTCGCCCGCTCGATCCGCGACCATGCGCCGGTGATGAACGTCGATGTCGGCGGCGGCACCTCCAAGATCGCGGTGTGCGACGACGGCCAGGTGATCGCGATCACCGCGGTCGATGTCGGCGCCCGCCTCGTCTGCACCGACGCGCTGGACGGATCACGCGGCTGGAGGAGGCCGGCCGCCGGTTCGGCGACGACCTCGGCCTCGAGCTCGAAATCGGCGCCATGCTCGCCCCCGACGACGCGCGGCGGCTCGCCGCCCGCATGGCCGACAGCCTGTTCGATGCCATGAAGGGCGGCGCGCCCAAGCTCGGCGCCACCGGCCTGTTGCGCCTCGATCCCCTCGCCTGGCGCGGCAGCCGTCGACCAGGTGACGTTCTCCGGCGGCGTCTCGGAATACGTCTATGGCTGGGAGACCGAGAGCTTCGGCGACCTCGGCAGCCTGCTCGCCGCCGAAATCCGCGCGCGCGTCGCCGCCTGGGGCGCGCGGCTGGAGCCGCCGGCCCAGGGCATCCGCGCCACCGTGATCGGCGCCTCGCAATATACCACGCAGGTGAGCGGCAGCACGATCTTCGTCTCCCCCCACAGCGCGCTGCCGCTGCGCAACGTGCCGGTCATCGCGCCGGGCCTGCCGCTGGAGGGCGAGACCGTCGATGCCGATGCCGTCGCCGCCTCGATCCGCACCGTGCTGCGGCATCTCGATCTCGGCGACGCCGATACGCCAGTCGCGATCTTCGTGCCGTGGCAAGGCTCGGCGACGTTCCACCGGCTCGACGCCTTCTGCCGCGGCGTCGCCGAGGGCCTGAGCGACGTGCTGGCGCGCGGCCATCCCATCGTGCTCGCGGGCGACGGCGACGTCGGCGGCCTGATCGGGATTCATTTCCGCGAGGAGATGAAGCTGACGAACCCGGTGGTCTCCATCGACGGCCTCGAACTCAAGCAGTTCGACTACATCGACATCGGCGAACTGCTGGAGAGCTCCGGCGCGGTGCCGGTGGTGATCAAGTCGCTGATCTTCCCGGCCAGCGCCGCGCTCGGCCAGGAATGGATGGCGCGCGAGGAGCCGCAGTGAGGCAGAAGGGCGCGGAAGGATAGAGTTGCAAGCGCCGGCGCTCCTGACGCTTGCGTTCGTAGCCTGCTCAGAAATCCGGCTTGTCCGCATGCGGGAAGTCCGAATCTTTGTTGTTATGGAATGAAAACGTGTTTTCCGCGCAGACCGCTTCCGGGAATTCGCCGCTTTCGCGCAGATATATCATGGTCGCGTGCCACGGCGTGGTGAAGGCGCCTTCATCCTCGATCGTGAAAAGGACCTGCAGGTATTTGTCCTTGTAGTCGGGGTCATAGGGTCCGCCGGCCCGCCAATTCTCCTTGGCCCCGCGTTGCATCGCGTCTTTCGCGTCGTCGTAGTCGACCAGGCGATAGCGCTCCGACACGTGCAGCTTCTCGGTGTAGGGCGTGCCGAACAGGTCGATCATGGCAAACGGACGATCGGTCCGCACGCCCAAGGTGTCGATCACCAGCGTATCGCCTTCGTAATGGCCGACGGCATCCCCATACCAGGACGGCGTCAGCTTCGCCGGGTGCGGCTGGTTCATGCGCACGTGGCGGACTTCGTGATTCTCGTTGAACAGCATCACGATCTGGTCCGGACCCTGCAGCATCTGCATGGCCGCATGCTTGAAAAGGTAGGGCACAGGTTCGGGCCAGCATGTGTTGGACGGGCTCGGGAAGGTTATGCCCGCCAGGGACAGTTCGCCTTTCTTCTTCACGACGTCTGCGGCCCAGGGCTGCAAGATCGGGTTCTTGTAATCACCGACCAGCGAGCCGTAGTCGCTCACCCCAGTACCCTTTTCGCGCGACAAATTCGTAACCGGACCGGGACCCGACGCCGGTGGTATGAACCAGGGAAGGTTCCCGTGACGCCATATGCCCGAGAAATCCGGGACGGACAGGGTATCATGGGCACTGATTTTAGCGGGCGAAGCAGTGGGCGCCACCTGTTGCCCCAAGGCCGGGGTAGCAACCGCCGCCATCGTCACCAGTAACAGCAAATGCCGTCGCACGTCCATGTCCATCTTCCCTCATGGTTTGCTCAGCTTGCGCTCCCTGGTCCCGGCGCGGCCGCGCTCGATCCTATGTCAAAAGTGACAACCGTGCACCACTGAGCCGACAGCTGTGAGAGGTCCGTGGGAGCTGCTTGAATGCTGATTTGGCCGCTGCTGCCAGCGGCCGGGGGAGGCGAGCCCCAGGCACACGCGTCATTGTTTCGCTTCGGGGGTCGGCTGTGCCTCTGGGCTCGGCTTTGCCTCGGAGTCCGGCTTCGCTTCGGCGCCCGGACTTGCTTCGGGGCTCGGACTTGCTTCGGGGCTGGGACCTGGTTCGGGATTCGGCGCATCGGACAGCGGGCGCTGGACGCCCCAGCCGACCCGGAACAGCGGCAGGCGGCCCTGCACCGTGCGTTCGAACGCGTGGGGGACCTCGGCGACGAGGTCGGGAAAGTGCGTTCCGATCTCGGTCGGCACCGACACCTGGTTCTCGACGCCGGGCCACACGACGACCGCGCCCTTGCGGCGGATGTCGGCCATGGTGACCCAGGGCGAGCGCTCCGGATTCGCATCGAAATAGAGGCTGGGGCGCTGGGGGGCGCCGAGCGCGACCAGGGCGGAGATGCGGGTGTCGCCGCCGACGATGGTGAGCGGTGCGCCGGTGCGCCGCTGGAAACTCTCGGAAAAGTACTGGCCCATGGCGTTCGCGGGCCGGGACACGTCGACGCTGGACAGTCCCGTCCACGGCAGCAGCAGGATGCCGGCGGCCGCGACGAGCGGCGGCGTCAGCAGCAGCACCGCCCATGCGATGCCGACCATGCGCGGCCGATGCCAGGGGATGGCATTGCCGGCGAGGACGATGATCGCGAGCCCGGACAGCACGAGATGGGGCGCGATCCCGCCGACCGGCTGCCGTTCGCCCAGGAGGACGGCGACGGTCACCGCGGTGAGGCCGGGGGCGAGCGCGAAGAAATAGACGAAGTTCCGGGCGAAAGGATCGGTGAAGCTGCGCACGAACACCGGCACCTTGTCCTCGGTGCGCAGATGCCACTTGCTCCCCAGCGCGACCAGGATGATCAGGCCTACATGGGCGAGGAAGATCGCCTCGAACAGGCCGAGCCAGTCCTTGAGGTAGGCGACGGGCGCTTCGCCAGCGGGCAGGGGGCGCAAGCGCGAGGGTCGCGATGCCGTTGTTGAGGTCGAGCCAGATCAGGTGCGGAAACAGCACGACCACGATCATGATGCTGGCGAGCCAGGGATCGAGGGAGCGCAGCGCCCGCCGCCCGCGCCGCGTGGCGGCCAGGAACACGACGATCAGCGCCAGGAGGATGAGGCCGGCATAGGTCGTGAGCGTCAACAGGCCGAGTTCCAGGCCCAGCACGAACCAGGACGACCCGGTGGCGCTCGCCGATGGCGCGCCACAGGCTGAGCAGCGACAGCGCCACCAGCGGCATTGCCAGGATCGACGGGCCGAAATTCGGCGTCGGCGCCGAGAAGGCGGAGATGCCGACCATCAGCAGGACCGCGAAGGTGGCATGATGAATACCCACGATGGCGCGCCCCAGGGTGAACACCGCCCAATAGGTGACGAGCACGCAGACCTGCGCCAGCAGGTAGACCGCCAGCGTACCGCCGGCGGCGTAGGCGATGTCGGCGAGCCAGAAGGCGAGCGGCGGGCCGAAATAGCTGCCGAGCTGGAATTCATGGCCGACCGCCAGCACGATCGGCAGATCGCCCGGCGGCGAGGAGAAGAACAGGGAGGGAAACACCCACCACAGCACCGTCTGGATCAGCGCCACCAGCCAGAACGTCAGCCGCGGCTGCGAGCGCAGCAGTTCGACGATGATGGAGGTGTGGAGCATTCGGCGTGCCTACCAGGTGGTCTGACCCCAACATTCGGTTCCCAAATGTTCGGGACAAGTCAGCCCACCAACTAACTGAGGTAGTGGGGCGACTGATCCAAACAGATGGAACCATCTGTTTGGGTCGCGCCACTGCGGGACGGGGCAGATAAGCGCGCGCCGGGCCGGGAAGCAACCTCGTTCACCCGATCAGATCGTCGTCGGGGGAACCCGCCGCGGCATCGCCATAGGCCGCAGCGACCGGCGCAAAGCCGCGGCGGTGATGGATGGTCGGGCCGAGCTGCGCCAGGGCGCGGAAATGCTCAGGCACGCTGTAGCCCATGTGGCGCTCGAAGCCGTAGCCGGGATGGGCGGCGCCGACCTGCATCATCAGGCGGTCGCGCACCACCTTGGCGACGATGGAGGCGGCGGCGATGGAGAGCACCAGGGCATCCCCGGAGATCACCGCCTCGCAGTCGCAGCCGGCCTCGATGCGGTCGCGGCCGTCGACGAAGACCAGCCGCGGCCGCACCGGCAACGCCGCGACCGCGCGCGCCAAGGCCCACAGCGAGGCCTGCCTGATGTTGTCGCGGTCGATGCGGGCGCGCGAACCGAAGGCGACGCCGACTTGCGCCGTCGCGCAGATGCGTGCGTACAGCTTTTCGCGCTGCGCAGCGGTGAGCTTCTTGGAATCGTCGAGGCCGCGCGGAATCCGCCTGGAGTCGAGTATGACGGCGGCGGCGACCACCGGCCCCGCCAGCGGACCACGGCCCGCCTCGTCGCATCCCGCCACCGGAAACACGCCACGCTTGATCGCGGCGCGCTCGCGCTTGAAGCTCGGACGCAGCGGCTCCTCGCCCAGCGGCAGGCGCGGCGCGGCCTCGCGGCGTGTTCGGGATGGAACGGGAGTGCGACTCATGGCGCGATCCTGGCGAAATCGCGTACGGACCGCAAGCGGTGCGGCCTGATGCATTTCCCGATTAGCCTGATTCAATTGGTGTCATCGCCCGGCTTGACCGGAATCCAGTACTCACGGTCGGTGTTTACTGGATCGCCCGGTCAAGCCGGGCGATGACAGCAAAGTGTGAATTGATGCCATCGTTTTCGTCATCGGCCCTCGTGACCGATTTGCCTGCGGCCCGGCCCCGACGGCGGTTCCGACATCATGCGGCCCGCGTTGCGGAAAAACGAAAACCAATACAGGAGAAGCAAGATCGGCACGCCGACGTCGTAGAGCGTGTCGAGACCGGGGATCGGCTCGATGGGAATGGCGATGGCTCCCGCCGCGGCGGTCGCCCCGACCCGGTAGCTCAACGCCGTCAACACGCGCTTGAGCGGATTGTCGTTGGGCAATTTAGAGACGACCACGACGAGCGCGATGAGCAGCGCCGTCATCACGGCCACGAAGATGAGCAGGTCCCGGAAGATTTCGGTGATCGCCGACAGCACTTCCATGCCCATGTTCTCCGAACGACGGACCGGCCGACGGTCACGCCGCCTTGGCGTCCGCCAGCAGCGCCTTGAGGTTCAACGCTGCGTTGTTCATGGCGAGCGTTCCATCGGGGTTGCGGGGCCACTGCGCCTCCGGCTTGTCCCAATAGAGTTCGACGCCATTGCCGTCGGGGTCGCGCAGATAGAGGGCCTCGCTCACGCCGTGGTCGGCCGGACCGTCGAGCGCAATACCGGCCGTAATGAGCCGCTGCAGGGCTTCGCCGAGATCGGCGCGGGTCGGATAGACGATGGCCACGTGATAGAGGCCGGTGGTGCCCGGCGCCGGCGGCGGAGCCGCCGCGGCTCTCCCAGGTGTTGAGGCCGATGTGATGATGATAGCCGCCGGCCGAGAGGAAAGCTGCCTGCTTCCCGAAGCGCTGCATCAGCTCGAAGCCGAGCACGCCGATGTAAAAGCCGAGCGCACGGTCGAGATCGGCGACTTTGAGATGGACATGGCCGATGCGCGCGCCCGCATCGATCGGGCGCGGCGCCGTGGCGATGGGCTTGAGCTTGGCCGGCATTGCATCAGGTGCGGGCATAGTGTCCTCCGGTCGCGGCGGAGCTGCGGAACCGGCCCTCCAGGCTGAAGGCACCGGCGCCCGCGGCGGCAAGATACAGGAAAATGAAGCAGAACAGGATCGCCGCGTCGCCGCCATTCACCGCGGGGTAGATGCTCTGCGGGGCATGGAACATCCAGTAGCCGACCGCCATTTCGCCCGAGGCGATGAAGGCGGCAGCGCGGGTGAACAGGCCCAGCGTGATCAGCGTGCCGGTCACGACCTCGATCACCGCTCCGGCTCCCATCACGCTGAGAAGCTCCTGCTGGCCGGGGGCGGCGCCGGGCGGAAATCCGAACAGCTTGACGAGGCCGTGGGACAGAAACAGCACGCCGGCGACGATGCGCAGTGCCGCGAGCAGGTAGGGCTCGAAACGGGTCAGTTCGGTCGAATTGGTCATGGTGGCTTCCTTTCGGGGGTTTCCGGCAAAGGAAAATGCCGCTGGCCCCCCAAGTAGTCGCGCCAAGGCCGGTTGATAACCCCCTATTTTGCCTCAGTGTATTTCCAAATCTGGAAACAATGGGCCTGCTTTGGATCGCATTGAGGAAATTCGCGGATTTGCTGCCGTGGCGGTCTCCACATGCCCTCTCCACAGTCATCACCGGGCTTGTCCCGGTGATCTCGATTACAGGACAGGCATTTGCTGGCGCACCCGTGCCTGCACAAGCGAGATAGCCGGGACAAGCCCGGCTATGACGGCGTTGTGCGTGGCGCTAATCCTGCGCGGTGTCTCCTAATCCAGCGGCTGCAGCTTCACGATCGCGGCGCCGTGATTGTTGCCGAACCAGACGCTCACCGGGGTCGTGGAGTCGTCGACATAGAGGTTGCGGATATTGGTGTTCGCCGGCAGCGGATATTCCGTGATCTCGCCGGTCTTGGAGTTGATCCGCGCGATGCGGTCGGCCGCCATTCCGCCGGTCCAGACGTCGCCGTTCTTGTCGGCCTTGGCCTGGTAGGGCATCGACCACTTGGTGGGCAGGTTCCATTCCTGCAGCTTGTTGGTCCTGGTGTCGAGCATCGCGACATTGTCGACCGCGTATTCGGCGAACCACAGCCGCCCGTCCTTGTCGAACTCGCCGCGGCGCGGCCGCGAGCGGTCGGTGAAGGTCTGGACGAAGGAGTATTCGCCGGTCTTGGCGTCGATGCGGCCGATGGCGCGGTCGCTGAAATCGGCGATGTAGAGATTGTTCTGCGCGTCGGGGAAGATTTCGTAGATCGAATGCGGCCGGCCGGCGAGCGGCGAATCCGGCTTGATGTCCTTGAACGGCGCGAAATTCTCGAACTTGCCGGTCTTGAGATCGACCCGGTAGACCGAGGTCGAGGCGACGTCCTGGATCCACAGCTTGCCGTCGACATCGGAGGATTGCGGCGCGACGAACGCCTGCTGCGAGCTGTCGCGATTGAATTCGGGCGCCACCGGCAGCATCGTGAACGACTTGGTCGCCTTGTCGAACTTCGCCGCGCCCGCCTGGTACATCAGCGAAATCCAGTAATTGCCGTCATGGTCGCGCTCCAGGCTGAGGGTTCCCTTGGCGGCATTCTGCTTGAGGATCGGGACCGGGAACGACGCGACCTCGCCGGTCTTGGGATCGAGGCGGCCGAGCAGCGGATCGCCGAAATAGGTGAAATAGACGCCGCCGTCCGGATCGACCATCACGTCGTGGGGCTGGTCGGTCTGCTTGGGCAGCTTGTAGGTCGTGACGATGGCGCGGGTGCCTTTGCCGCTCACGCGTTTGAGCGTCTTGAGGTCATAGGGGAACGTGTCCGACGCGCTCAGGTTGACGGTGGCGAGATATTCCGCGAGCCGCTTGCAGGCGCTCGGGCTGCTGCACCAGGAGGCCCGTGGGCTCGCCGGAGCGCAGTTGCGGCGCCAGCGGCGTCGTGTTCTGGGCATAGCGCAGCATGCGCGGGATGGTCTGCACCCACTCCTCGGCCGTATGATTGGAGCGCGCGATGCGCTCCAGCGTGTGGCAGCTCATGCAGTCGGCGACGAGGCGCTTCTCGGCGTCGGTGCCGGGCCAGCTCGCGAGCCATTCGGCGCTGGTCATCTGGGCGACGAGGTTTCGCGTCTTCTTGAGCTTGATGTCGGCGGTCGCGGTCTGCTCGGGCTGCGACGGTCGCCGTCGGCTTGCCGTCGAGATCATAGCCGATGGCGCGGATCGTCAACGTGTAGGCCCCGGGGCTCAGCCGGTCCGCCGGGAAGCTGTAGCGCCCCTGCTCGTTGGTGGTCGCGGTCACCGTGATGGTCGAATTCGCCTTGGCCGCCGTCACCGGCACGCCCTCCATGGGGGCTCCGTCCGGCGCGCGCACTTCGCCCGCCAGGGCCGGCTGGTTCTGCGCCCAGGATTTGCCCTGCCAGGAGACGACCGCGACTCCGGCCGCGAGCATGGCCGCGTAACGTTTCAGCCGCATGGCATTTTCCCCTGACGATGAACGGACGGCGCTTCGAACGAAGGGAAAATCGTATCACGTATCGCCCGCCTGCCAAGACGGAGTCTGCTTGGGGTCCTGATTTTCTGTCCCGTCTCGTCAAACCGAGACACGATCCCATTTTGCATGGGGCCTACTTTGCATGGGGTTGTTTTTAAGAAAATCAAAACCTCCCGGCCCTCGGCGCCCCGTCGGCGGCGCTCCCGTGCTAGTCACACGAACAGCCTTCCCTCCCGCCGCCCCTGCTCGACAGCGCCGGCGAGGGATAAGCTATTCGCGGTGAGGCGGAGCGGCGCAGTCCAGCCGCCTTCCTGTTCCTCGCGCGATGCGGCATAGTATCGGCGACCGGCGGCCGCGATCCCGCGCGAGCCCGCATATGAGCCGCCGGCGAGGGAGGGTGAGATGACATCGCAGCCAGAGATCGACCGGCGTTTGTTGCTCGGCGCTGCCGGTGCGCTCGGCCTCGTGGGTTCGTCCGCGCTGGCGCAGGAAGCCAAGCCGGAAGCGAAGCCGGAGCCAAAGCCGGCGGAGGCAGGCAAGAAGCTGAGCGACACCATCGCCGATTTCGTCGTCGGCTTCGACATCAAGCAGATGCCGCCGCTCGCCATCGCGCGGGCGCGCCTCGCTCTCGTCGACACCATGGCGGTGATGCTCGCCGGCAGCCGCGAGCAGGGCTCCGGCCTCGTCTGCGAGATGGTGACGCAGGAGGGCGCCGCGCCCAAGGTGTCGGTGATCGGCCAGTCGTTCCGCACCTCGCCCCAGCTCGCGGCGCTCGCCAATGGCGTGGCCGCGCACATCATGGACTACGATTTCTCCTCGCTGCTGGGCCAGCCGACCTCGCCGGTCATCCCGGCGCTGCTGCCGCTCGCGGAGAGCACCGGCGCGAGCCCGTCCGACGTCATGGCGGCGTTCATCGTCGGCTTCGAGGTCTGCATGCGGCTCGCCCGCGCCGCCCCTGAGCAGAGCTCGATCGGCGGCTGGCACGCGGTCTCCTCGATCGGGACCATGGGCGCGGCCATGGCCTGCGCGCGCCTCCTCAAGGCGCCGCGCGAGACTATTCCCGATATTCTCGGCATTGCCGCCTCGCTCTCCGGCGGCCTGTCGGTGAATTTCGGCACCATGACCAAGCCGCTGCATTCCGGCATGAGCGCGCGCAACGGCGTCGCCGCCGCGCTGCTCGGCCGGAGCGGATTTACCGCGAACGCCGCGGCGCTCGAAAATCCCGCCGGCTATTTCCGCGCCTTCGACCGCGGCATGAAGGTCTCCTTCGAGCCGTTCGCCGAGCTCGGCCGGCGCTACGACATCGTCGAGCGCGGGTTCAAGCCGAAGCGCTATCCCTGCGGCGGCCTCGGCCACACCTCGATCGACGCGACGCTCGAATTGCGCAACGAAGTGCGCGCCGGCGATATCGCGGCGATCAAGACGGGCATCACCAGGTATGCGGCGTCGCGCATCGGCGACAAATATCCGACCTCGATCGAGAGCGCGAAATTCAGCATGCCCTATGTGGCCGCCTATACCGTCCTCTACGGACCGCCCATGCTCAAGGCCTTCACCGAGGAGTCGATCCGCGACGAGAAGATCAAGGAGATGGCGCGCAAGGTGTCGATTGCGATCGATCCGGAATTCGCCGACCTCCTCGACGACAGCCCGGCGCGCGTTACCGTCACCCTCGCCGACGGCCGCACCGTGCAGCGCATGCGCTATTACGCCAGCGGCACCCCGCAGATGCCGCTGACCCCGGCGCAGGTCGAGGAGAAGTTCTTCGATTGCGCCGGCCACACCGTCGAGCGGCCGGCGGCGACGCAGATCTTCGCCTTCATGAACCGGTTCGAGCAGGAGCCGTCACTGGCGCCGCTGTGGACGCTGACGAAGCGGGCGTAGGAGAGAAATGCGAGGGCTGCCCGGCGAGACGCGAGCGGGCGGCGTCCCGCATTGAACCGACGACGAAGGATAGACTCGAGGTGCGGCGCGCTGGCTGGGGTAGAACATCCCATGGCCTTCTTCCGCAACGACACCATCAATCTGCTCAACCTGCACTACGGCATCCATGCGCTGGCGCTGAGCGGCGGTGGCGCATTCTTCGCGGCCTTTCTGCTGCAGGCCGACGTACCCGCACCCGCGGTGCTCGCTTCGCTCGCAGCGATTCTCGCCGGCCGCTTCGTGATCCGTCCGTTCATCCTGGTGCCGGCCCGGCGCTGGGGGCTCAAGCCGCTCGTGATCGCCGGCACGGTGATGACCGGGTTGCAATATCCGCTGCTCGCGGAAGTGCATGGCATCGACTGGAAGCTCTATCTTCTCTGCGCGATTTCTTCGGTCGGCGACACCGTCTACTGGACGTCCTACCATGCCTACTTCGCTTCGCTGGGCGATGCCGAGCATCGCGGCCACCAGCTCGGCGCGCGCGAGGCGATCGCCGCACTGGTGGGGATCGTCGGGCCCCTTGCCACCGGCTGGGCGCTGACGACGCTCGGACCCCAGATCGCATTCGACGCCACGGCGGTCGTGCTGCTGCTTGCCGCGTTGCCGATCTTCGGAACCCGGAACGTGGCGGTCGCCGACGAGGCGCCCGGCGCGTTTCGCGCCTCGGTTCCCGGCGTGCTGATGTTCGCAGCCGACGGCTGGATCGCGGCCGGGTTTTACTTCGTTTGGCAGATTGCGCTGTTCCTGGCGCTCGGCGAGAGCTTTACCGCTTATGGCGGTGCGATGGCGTTGGCCGCCGTGGCCGGCGCCGTGAGCGGGCTCATTCTCGGCCGCTTCATCGACGCCGGTCATGGCCGGCGGGCCGTATGGCTTGCGGCCGGCTCCCTCACCGTCGTGATTGCCTTCCGCGCCGCAAGCTGCGGAGACCCCGTCCTTGCCGTCGTGGCCAACGCCGCGGGGGCGGTGGTGCCAGCCTTCTACGTGCCGACCATGATGACGGCCGTCTACAATCAGGCCAAGGCGTCGCAATGCGCGCTGCGTTTCCATATCGCCGCAGAGGGCGGCTGGGACGCCGGCGCGGCGGGCGGATGCATCATCGCGGCGGCGCTGCTCCGGGCCGGCGCGCCCATTTCTCTCGGTATCCTGCTGTCGCTGCTCGGGACCGCGGCGATTTTCACGTTGCTTCGGCGCTACTACGGCGAAGTCAGCTCGACGCTCTACCGAGAGTGAAGATCACTCCCGGGGCGTGGTTATCGCAACGAGCTCAGAGTGGACGTGGCCGTCACTTCTGCGTTCGCTTGAAATACTTCAAATCCGGCGGCGCCTGGCCCTTTTTCGACGGCATCAACTTGCCGTCGGCGCTGAGATAATAGGGCTCGTTTTCGATGCGGACATGCGTGTTGGTTTCCGAGCAAGCGTCCGAGTGCCAGACCGGACGAGGATTCGGATTGCGGGTGGCCTTCTGGAGCTTGATGTATGGCCGCGTCATTGCGTGATCGATCACGGTGATCTCGTCAAAGAGCGTATTGCGGTCGGCCTTGTCGAGGTAAATCCGCTCCTTGATGATGGTCTGATTGTCGCTGTGAAACGGCAGGCCCGAGATATCGTAGCCGCGCGGGCCTTTGAGGTCCCGCGTCTCGATTTCGAGCACATCGTACTTGCCGTCACCGTCCTCGTCGATCCACTTGCCGATCGAGTAGCCGGCGAAAGTAGGCTCGGGATCCTGCGGCCAATCGCGGCCGTCGGTATAAATGCGTCGATACGAATCGTCGTTGTGGCTGATCAGGATGTAGGTGATGTCCGGCATGACGATCATCTCCATCGGATCATAGAAGCTCATCATCGCCGGCATCCCCGCCGGGATGCAGAAGGTCGACGGCCAATTCCCGGGTCCGCCGGCCTTTACGTCGGCCGTGATGTCAGCGAAGATCTTCTGATATTCGGGCGTGAGCGGAGGCGGGCCGGCGAGCGCAATCCAATTGTTCGGATTGCCGGTGCGAACCCACTGGCCCTTGAAGTCGGGATATTTCCCGAAATCGACCACCTGGGCGACGGATGGCGTCGCCAACAGCGCGACCGCCGCTGCAACTGCACAGATCGAGCTTCGGTAATACATGAGCATCCTCTCCTGGATCGACCGATTGGCGCACCCCCCGCGGCCGCACCATCAGCGTTTATTGGGTCATCACGATACACCGTCCGCCGGTGCGGACGGAAGGGGCTGGCCCGTCGCCTCGCTCAGAGCGTCGTCTTCACCACGCGCCCGGTCGGTTCCACCAACCAGCGTTCGCTGGCGAACGGCTTGCCGACGAGCCGCGCCACCAGCCAGTCGGCCACCAGGGTCGCCGGGAACGGGCCGAGATTGGCAGCCGGCACGTTGCCGACGGAGTGGCGGCTGTCGGCGTAGATCACGAGCCGGCGCGGGCCCGTCATGGTGCCGATCATCCGCTCGGTGTGCGCGAGCGGGCTCAGTTCGTCGGCCTCGCCCGCCACCACCAGGTAGGGCGTGCGGATCTTCTCCGCATGGCCTTCCCAGGTCAGCGTCTTGGCGAAGGCGTCGAATTTCGCCTCGTCGGTATAGTTTGACATCCACATGAAGCGCTTCTTGAAGGTCGGAGACGCCTCCTCGAAGATGGTGTGGCACCCCGGCTCCAGGCAGGTGGACATCACCGCGGTGGCCGCGATGCGCGGTTCGTTCGCCGCCAGGATGGTGCCGAAGAAGGAGCCGAAGCTGGTGCCGGTGACCCCGATCTTCTGACCGTCGATCTCGGATCGTGCCGCGAGCCAGTCCACCAGCGCGGGCCCGGCATCGATCCAGTTCTGCATCGAGACATGGACGCCGAGCAGCGGGCTCTCGTACTGGCCCGGACCGTCGACGGCGAGCACCGCGACGCCGCGCGTGAGCCAGCGGTCGTTGGCGAGCGCTACGCTCGCCTCCTTGAAGCTGTCCATTCCCGGGATGGCGATCACCACCGGGATTCTGCCTCCGGCCTGGCCGGGCGGCACATGGAACCAGCCCGGGATCGATTTGCCTTTGAATGGAATCGACACCGCCTCGACCTTGTGGCCGGCGAGCCTGGCATAGCTCGCAAAGCAGGCGCGTTTCCTCGCATGCAGGTCGAGATGCAGCGCGCCGGAATCGTCATGGGGCCATTCGGCGGCGCCATAGTGGACCGCCGCCATGTACCAGTTGTCGCGGGCGGTGACGAGATTGCCCTCGGCCTCGGCGTCCCTGGCCTTGGCCTCGCGGCGCCGCGCCGTGCTCTCGAATGCCGGGCCGATGTCGGCCATCTTCTGCACCCGCGCCCGGATCGCGGCGAAATCCGCATTGGCCTCGACGCCGCAGGGCGCCGACAGGTAAAGCGAGCGCGGCTGGTCCCAGTCGATGCCGTTGGCGCGGATGATGTTGTCGAGCGCCCAGCGCTGCTCGGCGAACCGTTTGGTCATTGTCTCTCCCCCCGGCGTCGGCAAAGAGATGGTAGCCATTCGCCGGATTGTCCGGAAGGCCGGATTTTGCGAGAGGTCGGGAGGAGTACGATCGGACCGGAAACGAGGAGAGCAGGATGGCCGAGAAGAAGGTGCCGTACCAGGTCGACGGCAGGCGGTTCGAGGGGATGATCGTCCATGATGACGGCGTAACGGGGAAACGCCCGGTCATCTTCATGCAGCCCGACTGGAAGGGCGTGTGCGCCGACACCATTGCGCAGGCGCGCACCGCCGCCGGCAAGGACTATGTAGTGCTGATGGCGGACATGTTCGGCGTCGGCTACGGCGACAAGCCCAAGACGCGGGAAGAGCTGGCGGCCGGCATGCGCGCCGTGCACGACGACCTCGCCTTCACTATCGCCTGCGGCGGCACGGCTTACGACACGCTGCTTGCCGAGGCCAACAGGCTCGGCCTCGTCGATGCCGCGAAGAAGGCGGCGATCGGCTACTGCGCGGGCGGCGGCTTCGTGCTCGAACAGGCGCGCACCGGCACGGATTTCGAGGCGGTCGTGGTGTTCCACGTCACCAATCCCAATCCGGCCGTCGCCGGCACGGCCTGCAACATCAAGGGGCGGGTGCTGGCGATCCACGGTTCGGCGGATCCGATAACGCCGAAGCCCATGATGGACGCGTTAGAGGAGGAGCTCACCAAGGCAAAAGTCGATTGGCAGGTGATGATGTTCGGTGGCGCCGTCCATTCCTTCTGCGACCCGACGGCCAACGCCGGACCGACGCGCTACGACGAGAAGCTCTGCCGCAAATCATACATGCTGATGCGCGACTTCTTCGCCGAAACGCTGTGAGGCCTCTTATTCCTCTCCCCGCGTGCGGTCGCCCGCGGGGAGAGGTGCTCGCGTTTTTGCGAAAGCGGACGACCTACTTCAACTGATCCGCCACCTTGGCGACGCCGGCTTTGCCGCAGGCCTCTTCCTCCGGTCCACCGTGCGCGGCGCCGCTGAGGCCGACACCGCCGATGGTGTCTTCGCCGACCTTGATCGGAACGCCGCCCTGGAGCGGAATGACGTCCGTGAGCTGGCGCTGGCCGGGAACCTGGGTCTCGGTGCGCTGCGCCCATTCGAGCGATGTCCGCCCGAACGTCCGCGCCGTGTAGGCCTTGCGGCGGGCGAGCTCGATATTGTGCGGCGCCGCCCCGTCGCCCTGGATGAAGACGCGTACCCGTCCGGCGCGGTCGACTACGGCGACCGACACCCGCGAGCCGCATTCGGCAATCGCCGTTTCCGCGATCGTCAGGGCCATTTTGGCCGAAACATCGGGCTGCATCAGAACTTGAGCGCTCGCGGCGCCCGGGACGGCGATGATTGCAGCGACGGCGGCAGCTGCGGCCAAACGAAACGACATGATGTATCCTCCCTTGGTTGCGAATCTTGGGTTTGGGGTCTAGCGCTGCGGCCGGGCTTCGCATGTGGCCGGCGTCGGCGCATCAATAGGACAGGCAGCGGCGACGATCCGATATCGATCGCGGAAGTCGTCGCCTGACCGACATTAGAGCGCTATCGTTTCGCGACGGCAAGGCGGGATCGGTCGCGACGGCGGTTTGCGCTCCCGTCGCCGACCCCCAGCCGACCCGCAGCGTGGACCGTCTTGGCCGCGGCCATACCGCGCCAAACGGTCTTCTTCTACCGGGTCTGGCCGGCCGATTGCGCCGGTTGAACGGGTTGACTCTTTTCCACCGTGGCGATCCCGCGCAACAGGCGCCCGAGCAGGTCGGCGCCGGTGATGATGCGTTTCTGCTCCGCCCAGACCAGAATCAGGTCGTGCTCGATCAAGTCGTCACCGGGCCGTTCCGGGATGACCTTCATGTTCCCGATGACATCGCCCAGCGGCGTCTTCAAATCGCGTACGACGATCGGCCGGTGCCAGTAGGTCGTCGGATCGCTCAACAGCTCGTTGAACAGCGCGTCCCGCAGGAAATGATGGGCATCCAGCACGAACACCGGCTCGCCGGCGGGATTCGTGATGATCACCCACTTCTTGCCGGAGGCGTCGACCTGTCTCAGGAACGGATCGTTGGGAACGCGATCGAACTTCGGCAGCACGCATCTCTGGTTCGCCAACGGCAGGCTGATGATGCTCCTGGGGTCGACGGGCTCGCCTTCGTCGGTGACCGACACGTCGTCGAGGTCGAGGAAGTTCTGCGCCCCGGTCGCCTCCAGCCGCCCGATGGTGCCTTCTTCGGTGCTGTGCCGCGCAATCAAGAGCTTGATGGCCGACTCGCGAAGATAGGCGATGCCTTCCTTTCCGAGCCACCAGTCGAGGATCATGGCGGTCGGCCTGGCCAGGGGAAACAGGACGACGCGATAGAAATGAAGGAAGGGCAGGAATCGCGCGGTCATCCGCAAGGCGTTGCGGGAGAAATAGGCTTGCGGAAAGATTTCGCCGAGCAGCGTGATTGCAAATGTCGAGAAAACAAACGCCGCTACTCCCGTCAACACCGAGTCGGACAGCAGCGTGAGCAACACGTTGGTGGAGACGTTGCCCCAGATCACGGTCGCCAGCAGTTGGTTGGTGTCCTTGCGCAGCTCGAGCACCTTGGCCGCATCTTCATTTCCGCTGTCGGCCTCGATCTGCAGCCGCAACAAAGCCAGGCTGAAAACCGCGAGATTTAGGCCGGAGAACAAGGCGGACTGCAGGATGCAGGCCAGGATGCCCAACCAGATCCAGTAGCTCGGTATTGAAGCCATCGATTGCACCCGCGTTGAGTTTGGGTCAAATCCGTCGCATGGACGATATATCTCAGGCGTGACAGTATGATTTGCGACGAGTTCTCCGGTTTCCTGCCCGGCCGGACACGGACGCCGAACGAGCTCGTTACCAGCGCTCTTTGCCGGCTCTTGGGTTGCGTACCGTTAAGCACCTTGGTGCAATGCACGGTCGCCCGCTAGGATTTTCGAAGGCTTTTTTTGGTAGGTCTGCTCAGCCTCCTCGGGGATTGCGCCGCCCTTCGAGGGATGCCGTGCCCTGGGGGCATCGGAACACGATCAGTAGCGCTCACGAAGAGGCAGCTGCGAATGGGCATTTCGCGACGCGAGTTCGTCACGCTGGCGACGTCGAGCGGCATCGCGCTCAGCCTCTCGCGCCTGGCAGCAGCCGAGGAACCCGGATTTTCTATACGCGAGACGCTGCCGGGACGACAGCGCTGGAACCCGGCCGCCACCGGAGGTGGCCGCATCGACGGCGTCGCCAAGGTCACCGGCGCCAAACTCTATGCGGCCGATTTTCGTGCGGCCGATCTTCCGGGCTGGCCGGCGGAGACCTCGCACGCCATTCTCGTCCGGGCCCCGGACGCTACGCACGTCCATACCGGCATGGACCTCGCGCGCTTGAGCGGCGCGTCGAAGCCCTCGGTGGTGGTTACCGCCGCTGATCTGGCGCGAATTGGCACAAGGGTTCCCGAATTCTATGCCGGCGACCTGTTCTGCCCGGTCGGCAGGACGCCGCTGTATCTCGGCCAGCCGGTGGCCCTGTTGATCTTCGAGCAGTTCGACGCCTTCGATCAGGCCCGGCTCGCGCTGCGCGACGGAACTTTCGTGCAGTTCGGCGAGGACACCGGCCCCGTGGTGGCGCCCGACTATGGCGCTTATCGCTTCACCCGTGTGGCCGGCCCGACCCCCGACGCGCCCGATGTCTACTCGCCGGTCAAGGAAGGCTGGGTCAGCCCCGGACATTTCCAGAATACGGAACTCCCGGTATGGACGCCACTCGGGGCTGCGACGGCAAGCCCCTATGCCAAAGCCGCGACCTATGGCGAGCAGATCCGCGCAGAACTCGCGGCGAGCAACCCGGCCCTTCTGGTGCTGGACCGTGAGTTCGAGATCCAATCCGTGGACCCGATGTTTCTCGAGCCGGAATCCGGCCTCGCCTGGTACGAGCCGGACCGCAAGGAGCTCGAACTCGTGCTCGGCGTGCAGTCGCCGTTCGAGGCCGCGGAGTCGGTTGCGTTCCTTCTGGGCAAGGCCAGCGCCGCCTATAAGCCGGCGCGCATCAACACCCACTTCGCCTATTGTGGCGGCGGATTCGGCGGACGCGACCATACCCCGTTCCCCATCTACGTCGCACTGGCGGGGATGTTCTTTCCCGCCCGCCCGGTCCGGCTCGCCCATGACCGCTATCAGCAGTTCCAGGGCGGAATCAAGCGTCACGCATTCAAGATGCACACGCGGATCGGGGTCGAGCGTGCGACCGGCAAGATCGTCGCGTTCGCCGCCGACCACGTATCGGATGGCGGCGGCCTCGCCAATTATTCGATCAACGTAGCGACCGTTTCCGCCCTCGCCGCGATCGGCATCTACTATGTTCCGAAAGTCGACATCACGACGGTCGCGCTCCACTCGCGCGCCGTGACCGCGGGGTCGATGCGCGGCTATGGAACGCTGCAGACGATGACGGCGCTGGAGGTGTTGGTCGATGAGACGTGCGCGGCGCTGCCGCTCGACCCGATCGAGTTCCGGCGCCGCAATGCGCTCAAGGCCGGCGAGCGCACCTTGGCGGGAAACACCTACACCGTCTCGGTTCGCACGCCGGAGATTCTCGACAAGCTGGAAAAGCATCCGATCTGGCAGCAGCGTGCCGCGGAGAAAGCCCGCGGCCCGCAAGCGGGGAAACTCGTGGGCACGGGTGTGGCTTGCGCCACCAAGGATTACGGCACCGGTGCGGACTGTTCGCTGGCGACGGTGGAAATCGACGGGGAGGGCCGGATTGCCATCCATTGCGATGCCGTCGAGATGGGCACCGCCGTCGGGACCGCGGTAGCCAACCGGGTTGCGGCCTATTTGGGCGGCGTCGCCGACGAAGTCGGCGTCGCGGAAGTCGACACTTACGCCCCGCTCGCGCTGGTGAAGTCCGGCGACCCCTACACGATGGACCAGGCGACCCAGAACGCCGCACAGCGCAATCCCCGCTGGGTGCCGGAGATCAGCACGGCCACGACGGCCTCGATCGGTGCCCACGTCGGGACACATGCGGCGGCCGAGGCCGCGCGCGTCGTGTTCCGTTTCGGGTTGTGGCCGGCGGCGCTCGAGTTGTGGCGCATCGCGCCGACCGATCCGAAGGCCAAGGATTGGCAGGCGGCACGCTGGAAAGACGGGCAGCTGGTCCTGCCGGGGTTGCAGCCGCTCGCGTTGCCGGCGGTGGCGGCAAAGGCGCACGCGCGCAATGGCGTGACCGCGGCAATGGCGCACGGCTTTTCCCGCTGGGCCTGGGCGCAAGCGACCTTCCCGATCGCCGGAGAAGCATGGACGGCCGATATCGATGCGCTGGCGGTGCGCAAGGGCGCCGGCAAGTTCGTTCGGCTCGATCGCACGAACGTCAAATTTCCGCCCACGGATTTCAACCGGATCGGGACCACCTACACGTCGCTATGCGGCACGGTGGTCCGCGTCGAGATCGAGCGCGCCACCGGCGCTATCAGCATCGCCAAGGCATACAGCGTGCTTGAATGCGGCCAGCCGCTGGTGCCGGAGGTCGTGGTCGGCCAATCGCAAGGCGGCTTCGCGATGGGTGTAGGTTATGCATTGCTGGAGTCGCTGCCGCTTTACGAGGACGGGCCCGGCAACGGGAAATGGAACCTCGGACAATACACAGTCGCGCGTGCGTCTGACCTCCCGTTGGGCGGGCTGGAGATCGAGGTGCTGCCGCCGGTGACGCCGGACGAAAAGCCTAAGGGCATGGCGGAAGTCGTGATGATTCCCGTCGTCGCCGCGCTTCTCAACGCCATCTTCGATGCCACCGGACACCGCTTCCAATCCTTGCCGGTGACCCAGGCCATGATCAAGGGAGTGCTCGCGTGACGAAACCGACCGCGCCCGCGGCGCGCAGCAGCTCACCAAGAGGCAGCTGAGCATGGGCATTTCGCGACGCGAGTTTGTCAAGCTGGCGACCTCGAGCGGCATCGCGCTCAGCGTCTCGCGTTTGGCGGCAGCCGAGGAACCCGGATTTGCGGCGCGCGAGACCCTGCCGGGACCGCAACGCTGGAACCCGGCCGCCAACGGGATGGGTCGCATCGACGGCGTCCCCAAGGTCACGGGGGCCAAGCTTTACGCGTCGGACTTTCGCGCTGCCGATCTCCCGGGTTGGCCGTCGGCCACTTCGTACGCCATGCTCATCCTGGCCCCGGACGCCACGCACGTTTACACCGGCATGGACCTCGCGCGCTTGAGCGGCGCGTTGAAGCCCGCGGTCGTGGTCACCGCCGCCGACCTCGCGCGCGTTGGCACAAG
Organism: uncultured Alphaproteobacteria bacterium; assembly: GCA_963800215.1. Classification (GTDB taxonomy): domain Bacteria; phylum Pseudomonadota; class Alphaproteobacteria; order Rhizobiales; family Xanthobacteraceae; genus JAJPKK01. Next base: position 20,671 of record CAWCZY010000003.1, read on the forward strand.
GGTTCCCGAATTCTATGCCGGCGACCTGTTCTGCCCGGTCGGCACGACGCCGCTGTATCTCGGCCAGCCGGTGGCTTTGTTGATCTTCGAGCAGTTCGACGCCTTCGATCAGGCGCGTCTCGCGCTGCGCGATGGAACTTTCGTGCAGTTCGGCGAGGAAACCGGCCCCATCAGGGCGCCCGACTACGGCGCTTATCGCTTCACGCGCGTGGCCGGCCCGACCCCTGACGCGCCCGATGTGTACTCGCCGTTCAAGGACGGTTTGTTCAGTCCCGGGCAATTCCAGAATACGGAACTCCCGGTATGGACGCCGCTCGCGATACCGAAGGCGCAGCCCTACGCCAAGGCCGCGACCTATGGCGAGCAGACCCGTGCTGGACTTGCGGCGAGCACTCCGGCCGTTCTCGTGCTGGACCACAAATTCGAGACCCAATCAAACGACCCCGTGTTTCTCGAGCCGGAATGCGGCATTGCCTGGTACGACGCGGGCCGCAAGAACCTCGAGCTCGTGCTCGGCGTACAGGCTCCGTTCGAGACCGCGGAGGCCATCGCGTTCCTTCTGGGCGAAACCGGCGCCGCCTTCAGGCCGACGCACATCAACAGTCGTTTCGCCTATGTCGGCGGCGGATTCGGCGGACGCGACCATACCCCGTTCCCGTTGTACGTTGCGCTGGCGGGGATGTTTCTGCCCGGTCGCCCGGTCCGGCTCGCCTACGACCGCTATCAGCAGTTTCAGGCGGGCATCAAGCGGCACGCATTCAAAATGCACACGCGGATCGGGGTCGATCGCGCGAGCGGCAAGATTGTCGCATTCGCCGCCGACCATGTTTTGGATGGCGGCGGCCTCGCCAATTTCTCGGGCACCGTGGCGAAGGTTGCCGCCCAAGCCGCGATCGGCATCTACGAAATTCCGAAAGTCGACATTACCACGGTCGCCCTCCACACACGCGGCGTGACCGCAGGGTCGATGCGTGGCTACGGAACGCTGCAGACGATGTCGGCGCTGGAGGCATTGGTCGACGAAATGTGCGCGGCGTTGCCGCTCGACCCGATCGATTTCCGGCGACGCAACGCACTCAAGACCGGCGGCCGGACCCTGTCGGGAAATCAATACAGCGTCGCGATCCGCACGCCGGAGATTCTGGACAAGCTGGAGACGCATCCGATTTGGCAGCAGCGTGCCGATGAAAAAGCCCGTGCTCAAGCGGGGACACTCGTGGGGACAGGCGTCGCTTGCGCCACCAAGAATTACGGCTCCGGAGGGGATTCCTCGCTCGCGGCGGTGGAAATCGACCCGGACGGCCGGATTGCCATCCGTTGCGAAGGCTGCGAGATGGGCAACGGCATCGGGACGGCGGTAGCCAATCGGGTCGCAGCCCATCTGGGTGGCGTGGCCGACGAAGTTGCGCTCATGCAGGTGGACGGGTTCGGCCCGCTCGCGCTCGTGACCTCCGGCAACTGCTACACGATGGACCAGAAGACACAGGACGCCGCAGCGCGCAATCCGCGCTGGGTGCCGGCGATCAGTTCGGCCACGTTTGCCTCGATCGGCGCCTACGTCATGACGCAAGCGGCGGCCGAGGCCGCGCGCGTCGTGTTCCGCTTCGGTCTCTGGCCGGCGGCGCTCGAGTTGTGGGGCATCGCGCCAACCGACCAAAAGGCCAAAGAATGGCAGGCGGCGCGCTGGAAAGACGGGCAGCTGGTCGTGCCGGGGTTGGCGCCGCTCGCGTTGCCGGCGGTGGCGGCGAAGGCGCATGCGCGCAATGGCGCGACCGGAGCGATGGCGCATTGCTTTGACCGCTGGGCGTGGGCGCAGGCGACCTTTCCGATTTCCGGACAGGCGTGGACGGCCGACATCGATGCCCTGGCCGTGCGCCGTGGCGCGCGGCAAATTCGTTCGCGTCGATCGTTCCAACGTGAAGTTTCCGCCGACCGACCTCAACCGGAGCGGACCGCCCACACGGCGCAGTGCGGTACGCTGGTCCGCGTCGAGATCGAGCGCGCAACCGGCGCGTTGCGGATCGCAAAAGCCTACAGCGTGCTGGAATGCGGGCAGGCGTTGGTTCCGGAGGTCGTGCGGGGGCAGGCGCAGGGCGGTTTCGCCATGGGCGTGGGCTTCGCCTTGCTCGAGTCGCTGCCGCCTTACGAGGGTGGGCCCGGCAACGGGAAATGGAACCTCGGTCAATACGTCGTCGCGCGCGCGTCGGATTTGCCGCTGGGTGGGCTGGAGATCGAGGTGCTGCCCCCGGTTACGCCGGACGAAAAGCCGAAGGGCATGGCGGAAGTCGTGATGATTCCCGTCGTTCCCGCGATCCTGAACGCCATCTTCGACGCCACCGGTCACCGCTTCCGGTCCTTGCCGGTGACCCAGGCCATGCTCAAGGGAGTGCTCAAGTGACGAAACTGGCCGTAACCATCAATGGTCGCGCCCACGGGCCGAGGGACGTGCGCGACGATTTGACGATGAATGATTTTTTGCGCGAGTACCTCGGGATGACCGGCACCAAGTTCGGCTGTGGTGTCGCGCAATGCCTGAGCTGCGCGGTGATCATCGATAATCCCGACGGGACGAGCTATACCAGCCCGACCTGCGTCGTTCCTGCGGTGAGCTTCGACGGCAAAGCCATCCGCACGGTCGAAGGCCTTGCGAAGAACGGGGAGCTTTCCGTTCTGCAGAAGGCTTTCATCGAGCACTTTTCGTTCCAGTGCGGCTACTGTACGGCCGGCTTCCTGAACGAGGGCCAGGTTCTGCTCGAGCGTCTGGCCAAGACGCCGGTGGCGCGCGCCGATCTCGAGAAAACCATCGCCGATGCGCTCGACGGCCACCTGTGCCGCTGCACCGGCTACGTCAAATATCACGAGGCCGTGCGTGACGTGATCATGGCCGATCCCGGACGATATCTCGCCTAGCGGGGGATCGTGTTGATTGACCGCGCGCCGCGATGGCGGGCGTCGAGTAACCGAGTTCAGAAGGGAACCGAAGATGAAATCCGCCATGCGGCTCCAGGTTCTCGTCGCCGTCGCGGCCTTGCTGATGAGCATGCTGACCGCATACGCCGTGTCCGACGGGCCGTCGGACACGCTCGCGACGCCGGAGAGCTTTGCCGCGATCGCTGACACAGCGGCGCGCTCGGCGGCGCTGTTTACCGAGGTTGGCAAGGTGCTGACCCATCCGCGTTGCACGAACTGCCATCCCGCCGGCGACCGCCCGCGCCAGGGTGATGTGAGCCGACTCCACCAGCCACCCGTCGAGCGGGGCCCGGACGGCTTTGGCCTCGCGGCCATGCGCTGTCCGATCTGCCACCAAGCGGCCAACTTCGAGCCCGGCCGCGTGCCGGGCGACCCGATTTGGCATCTCGCGCCGCGCGAAATGGCGTGGGAAGGCAAGACCCTCGGCGAGATCTGCGCTCAGATCAAGGATCCCGCGCGCAATGGAGGCCGGTCGCTGGAAGAACTCGTGCACCATATCGGCACCGACCATTTGGTCGGCTGGGCCTGGGCTCCCGGGTCCGGCCGCCGCCCCGCCCCCGGCACGCAGAAGGAAGCGGGCGCGCTCGCCGATGCGTGGGTGAAAACAGGGGCGGTGTGCCCGAACTAGATGATGGGATGAACGGACATCTTGCGGCAATGACCCCTCGTACCAGGAGATATTCATGAGAACCGTTGCGATTACGATGGGCGGCGCCTGCGCGCTGCTGTCGTATCTTGTCGTCGTTGCATCAGGCCCGCCCGCCCGCGCCGCCGACATGCCGGCCTATTTCAAGGAGATCGTCGGCACCCAGACGGCAAGCCCCGCCGAGATCGGTACCAAGAATATCCTCCAGCTCAACACGACCATGTTCGAGCTCTACGGCGATGCCGGCCAGTTGTTTAAGAAGAACATCCTGGCCCAGCACCCGCTCATCCTCGGGCTGTTCTCGGGAGCCGGCGGACAATTCATCCTCTATCGCCCCGGCATGGCGCCACTCGACGCGCCATCGGTGCCGATCGTCTATCAACTGCTCAAATCCGTCGGCCACAGCACCATGGCGCTGGCCGAAGTGGTCGTCCCCTATCTGAACAGTCCCGGCGACTTGACTTGGCGCGGGTCGCTTGCGGCGTACCGGGACCGCATGAAATCCGCGCTCGACGGCCTCGACGCGACGCCCATGCTGGACGACTGGCGTCCGAACAACCGCAGCATCCTGCAGAACAACATCGCGTTCATGGACGAGTGCCTGAAGACCAACACGATCTCGGCCGACGCGCTGCAGGAATTCGCCAAGAAACAGTCACCGCTCTTGAAGAAGGACATCGCCTGGGCGGCGCAGACCCAGGTCGCCCACTGGATGGACGTGATCGGCGGTTGGAAGCAGATGCTCGGCGCCGACTGGGACAAGACCTACGCGGCCAGCAACACGATCTATGTCGCCCGCCAGAACAACGTCCTGTTCAGCGTGCTCGCGCAGTTCTTCGGGCCGGAGGCCATCAACGACCGGCTGATCCTGATCGAGACGGTCTCGTTCACCACCACGCCGGACGACATGCTCGACGCGCTGACCCGCATCATCGCCGACCGGCCCGTCGGTGCCGCGTTCTTCGGCAGCGACCGTCTCATGGACTACGAGCTGATGGGCGGCGACGCGCGCCAGGCGATCATCGACCAGGACGCCAAGCGCAAGATCACCGTGACCCTGCCGCCGCAGGTGCCGTTCGGCTCGCACCAATGGCCGGCGCTGATCACGCCCGGGCCCGGCGCCAAGAGCCTGGCGGACTTGCCATGAAGACGGTTCGGGTGCCCGGCTTCACCGCCGCAGTAGCGCTGCTGCTCGCCGCCCAGCTTCCCTGCGCCGCCTTGGCGCAGGATGGCACCGACCGGGTCACCGGATTTCCGCGCGACCCCGTCCATGTCGCCGCCTGGCCCGGCGGCAGGAAGGTTGCGGTCAGCTTCGCACTGTTCGTCGAGGAGTTCGGCTTCGGCCAGGGACCGGTCTATCGACCGGACATGACGACCCGCAACCCGGATCTCGTGAACGAGGCGTTCCGTCAATACGGGATCGATTGGGGCGTCACGCGCGTCGGCCGGCTGTTCAAGGAATTGAATGTCCCGCTCACCATCGTATTGAATGCGGAATTTCCGGGTGCCAACGCGTCGGTGTGGAAGGAGTTCCGCGCGGTCCAGCCGAACGCGCCGATCATCGCGCATGGCATGAACAACTCGAACCACGGGCTGCCGCTCGGGCGTGGTCTCGCCGAGCAGAAGGCCTATGTCCGCAAGACCCTGGACCTGATCGCCGGCAACACCGGCGTCAAACCCACCGGCTGGTCGAGCCCGAGCGTCTATTCCAACGGCGACACCATGCAGGCGGTGGCCGCGGAGGGCATCACCTACACCCTCGACGAGATGGATTCCGACATCATTACGCGCTTGAAGACGCCGGATGGGCCGCTGGTCCAGTTGCCTTATCCCGTCGTCACCGTCGACATGGGCCAGCAGCTGGCACGGCTGAAGTCGCCCCCGGAGATCGAGACGCTCTGGCTGGATTACGTGTTGGAACTGGCCGCCGAGGCCCGCGCCGACCCCGCCCGGGAGGCAACGACGGTGGTCATCGGTATCCATCCCTTCGTCGTCGGGACACCCGACGGGGCGGCGGCCTTGCGGCGCGTTCTCCTGCGCCTCGAGACCGATGACACGGTCTGGCTGACCGACACCGACGCCATCCGCAAGGCGGCCGGCTTGAAATGAACGGCAGCCTCGACTTCGGCGGGGCGTGTGTCGGTAAAGCGGGCCCACGCAGGTCTGCCACGGCGGGCCGGCGGCGGTCGAGGCGGGACCAGCCGGCGGCCACGTTGGATTTGATGAAAACTGGATTTGATGAAAATCAAAGCAATTCCGGCGACGAGGAATATCCTGCTCTCGATGTAGAGCTGGTAGCGCTCTGCCCAAACTGAACTCGAAACAACTGACAGGTGGACAAATGAAATCGCTAGCCATTCATACCGCGTTGCTGACCGGCTTCGGCGCCCTCATGATCATGGGAACGTTCGCGTCGACCGTTCCGGCCGCTGCCAAATGCATGATCGACGAAGGGAACGGGCGCTATACGCCGTGCGAAGCTCTCTACAAGAGCAGCAAGTGCATGATCGACGAAGGTTACGGCCGCCACACGCCGTGCGAGGCTCTGTTGAAGCAGAAGAAGACGGTGAAGAAGGCGAAGTGATCGGATATCAAGGAGGGCCGAAGTTTTCGACCCTCCTTGACGAGGCGTGCCCAGAGCGCGCTCCGGTCATACTGAAATCGTCGTGGCCGGGCTTGTCCCGGCCATCTCAAATCACCGGGCACAGCCCTGCCACGGGCATCGAGATCGCCGGGTCAAGCCCGACGACGACGTCTGTGGGTCCGTCAGAGACGCGCCATGAATTCGCGCGCCGTCAGTTCGGTTGAATCCCCGCCGCCTTGACCACCGTCGCAATCGTCGCGATCTCGGCTTTGACGTAGGCGTCGAACTCCGCGGGCGTCATCGCCATCGGCGCGGCGCCGAGCTTTTTGAGATTGTCCGCGACGGCTGGATCGGCGAGTGCCGCGGCGGCCGCGTCGTGGAGCCGCTGGATGATGTCGCGCGGCGTCGCCGCCGGTGCGAACAGGCCGATCCAGAACACATAGTCGGAATCGGGATAGCCGGCCTCCAGCGTGGTCGGGATGTCCGGCAGCGCGTCGCTGCGCGTCAGGCTCGACACCGCGAGGCCGCGGACCTCGTGGCTCTCGATCAGCGGCACCGCGGAGAGGATCGGCGCGAAATAGAAATCGATGCGGTTGCCGAGGATCTCCCGCAACGCTTCCGGCGCGCCCTTGAAGGGCACGTGAACCGCCTCGAAGCCGGCACTCAGGCGGAAGCGCTCGGCATTGAGATGGGTCGCGGCGCCGACGCCGCCGGAACCGTAGGTCAGCGCGCCCGGCTTGGCCTTGCCCGCGGCGACCAGTTCCTGGATCGTCTTGAAGCGCGACGGCGGCACCACCAGGACGTTGGGAAACTGCGCCAGCGGGATGATCCCGGCGAAATCGCGCACGGTGTCGTAAGGCAGCTTCGAATAGGTCGAGGGCGTGATCGTGTGCACGGAGGAATTGACCAACAGCGTGTAGCCGTCCGGCTCCGCCTTGGCGACCGCGGCCATGCCGATGGTGCCGCCGGCGCCGGGCCGACTCTCGAACACGATGGTCTGTCCGATCTGCCGCGACACATGGTCGAACACCGGGCGCGCCACGGCGTCGACCGCGCTGCCGGGCGGAAACGGCGAGATCAGACGGATCGTCTGCTTGGTCGGCCACGCCTGCCCGTGGGCGGCACCGGCGAGCGCGACCGCGATGAGCGCCCCCAGGATCGAACGACGTTGCATCGGCACCCTCGCCAGTTCGTCGATTCCTCGGAATCGATCGGTAGGATGGGTCGAGCGAAGCGATACCCATCATCGGCCCATCGTCGGCCTGTCGGCCTGGCCCAGGATGGGTTCGCAGCCGCCCAGCCCATCCTACACGTGCTGCCCGATACGCACACCCGCCGCAAAAGAAAAAGCCGGCCCTTGGGGGGGCCGGGCCGGCAGGTCGTACAGGAGTTTCTAATTCAGCTTGTGCTCAGCCGCGGCCGCCGCGGCCGTTATCGACGCGATGCTCCATCGGCAGCACGATCACCTTGGTGCCGACATTGACGCGGTTGTAGAGGTCCATCACGTCTTCATTGACCAGGCGGATGCAGCCCGACGACACATGCTCGCCGATGGTCGTGGGGGCGTTGGTGCCGTGAATGCGGTAGACGGTGCCGCCGAGATACATGGCGCGGGCGCCGAGGGGATTCTCGGGACCACCGGCCATGAAGCGCGGCAGATAGGGCTGGCGCTGCACCATTTCCGGCGGCGGGGTCCAATCCGGCCATTCGGCCTTGCGCGTCACCGTCTCGGTGCCCGACCAGGTGAAGCCTTCGCGGCCGACACCGATGCCGTAGCGGATCGCCTTGCCGTTGCCGAGAACGTAATAGAGGTAGGTGTGGGGCGTATCGACGATCACCGTGCCGGCGGCCTCGCGGGACGGGTAGTCAACCACCTGGCGGCGGAAGCGGTCCGATTGCTCGATGCCGTCGTAAGAGTTGCGCGGCGCCGTCGTGGCCTGGGGGAACATCATCTGCTGGCCGAACGGAAACAGTTCCAGCGGATTGGCGGAAGCTGCGGTGGCGAAGAACGCCGCGGCGAGCGCCGAAGCAAGACCGAAGCAGCGGATGGATGATGTACGCGACATGACGACCCCCCTTGGGTTCATGCCTATTTGTCTTCGCAGGGATGGAAACGGTTCGAAGGCGGGAGGTCGAATTTTAATTAAAGTTTAAGACAATTGCCGGTACGGACGCGCGACCTCGTCGCGGGGCCGGCCGGTGGGGATAAAATATCAAATATATCAATATCTTGCGGGAGACGGACAGCGCGCCTCACGATGCCGTGATTCGCAAGCTTTCATCAACCTTAACGCAAAATCGGCGCGTTTCGGCTGCGTCCGCGGCCGTGGGCGGACCGTCAGCCCCGGCGCGCCTTGTGCCATCCCGACCACGGCGTCGGGCACCGAATTGGTCGACGCGAAATAGGGCTTGATGTCGACCAGCGGGGTTTCGTCGAGGCAGTCGAGGCCGACCACCGACAGGTTGGTGCCGTCGACCTTGACGAGGCGCGCCACGCTCGGTCGCGATCGGGTTCGGCCGCGCCGGGGAGCGCAGCGCGAAGGTGCCGCGCAACTCGCCGCGACGCCCCGGGTTCTGCAGCACGAGATTGCGCGGCGACCGGTCCATCCAATAGAGGACCAGGAGGTGCGAGCAGGTCTCGACGCCGGTCAAAGCCGCGGCAAAGCGCGGGTCGACCTCGAGCGTGCACACGGCGTCGGATTCGCGGGCGTTCTTGGGACACTCCCCGCGCCGGGTCCATGGCGTCCGCACCCGGCCGATGAAATACAGATGGGCGTCGAACCGGTCCGGCAATTCGACCGCGACCTCGCCTTCCCAGATGCCGAAAGCATTGTCGGCCATTTTTCGTCCTCGCTCGCTGCCGAGCCCCTGTCACTCAATAAGCCATCGGGCTGACTTTTCCCAATATTCGGCAACCGAATGTTGGGGCAAGGCCACTATGACATCCGGTGATTCATACTATGATGACCGTGCACTGAATCGGCCCGGAGGGGACGCCCGGCCTGAAATGACCATTGGATGATGCGGGCCTTCATTGCGCTGACCGTCCTGATTGCCGCCGTCTTCTGTCTCATGCCGCCGTCATCGGCCCAAGTGGGCTTTGATCGGCGCGGCGGCGATTATACGAACTTTCCGGTGCGCTCCGGCGATCCTGCGGTGTGCGCTTCGCGGTGCGACCGCGAGGCGCGTTGCCGCGCCTGGAGCTTCATCTATCCTGGCGCGGAGCATCCGGCGACGTGCTGGCTCAAGAGCCAGGTGCCTCCCCGCGTCGAGGCCAGCGATGCCGCCTCCGGCGTCCGCGGCGCCGGGGTGATCGAGCCGCGCAACCAGACCCGCGAGTTCTCGATCGACCGCCCGGGCGGCGATTACCGCACCCTCGAAGTGCCCGCCGAACCCAACGGCGAGGCCTGCCGGCACGCCTGCGAGGCCGACAACCAATGCCGCGCCTGGACCTATATGCGGCCCGGCTACGTCGAAGGCGGCGCGCGCTGTTATCTCAAGAACCGCCTCACCCCGCCTCGCCACCGGCCCTGCTGCATCTCCGGGGTGGAGAGGTAGCAGTCATCCCCGCGCGGTGCGGAGGGCCACCGCTTACCCCAGCCGATGCCCCTTCAGCGCGCCTTCGATCTCGCCGAGGATGGCGGGGTCGTCGATGGTGGCCGGCATGGTCCAGGGGTCGCCGTCGGCGATCTTCTTGATGGTGCCGCGCAGGATCTTGCCCGACCGCGTCTTCGGCAGCCGCGCCACCGTGATCGCGATCTTGAACGCCGCCACCGGGCCGATCTTCCGGCGCACCAAAGCGACGATCTCCTTCTCGATCTCGGTGGGCGGCCGGTCGACGCCGGCCTTGAGGACGATGAAGCCGCAGGGCACCTCGCCCTTGAGCTCGTCCTTGATGCCGAGCACCGCGCATTCGGCGACGGCGGGATGCGACGCCAGCACCTCCTCCATGCCGCCGGTGGAGAGCCGGTGGCCGGCGACGTTGATGATGTCGTCGGTGCGGCCCATGATGTAGAGGTAGCCGTCGTCGTCCGTAAAGCCGGCATCCGCCGTCTTGTAGTAGCCCGGGAATTCGCTGAGATAGCTTTCCTGCATGCGCTCGTCCTGCTGCCACAGGCTGGGCAGGCAGCCCGGCGGCAGCGGCAGCTTGACCACGATGGAGCCCATCTTGTTGCGCGCCACCTCGTGGGCGGCTTCATCCACGATGTGCACGTCGTAGCCGGGCATGGCAACGGTCGGCGAGCCATGCTTGACCGGCAGCTGGCCGAGCCCGATCGGGTTGGCCGCGATCGCCCAGCCGGTCTCGGTCTGCCACCAGTGGTCGATGACCGGCACTTTCAGGATGTCCTCGGCCCATTTCACCGTGTCGGGGTCGGCGCGCTCGCCGGCGAGAAAAAGCGTGCGGAAATTCGGCATCGGGTGGCGCGCCAGCAGCCTGGCGTGCGGGTCCTCCTTCTTGATGGCGCGCAGCGCGGTCGGCGCGGTGAACATGGCGACCGCGCCGTGCTCGGCGATCACCCGCCAGAACGCGCCCGCATCGGGCGTGCCCACCGGCTTGCCCTCGTAGAGGATCGTGGTGCAGCCGTGGAACAGCGGCGCATAGACGATGTAGCTGTGGCCGACCACCCAGCCGACATCGGAGGCCGACCACCAGACCTCGCCGGGATCGACACCGTAGAGATTCTGCATCGACCATTTCAGCGCGACCATGTGGCCGCCATTGTCGCGCACGACGCCCTTGGGCTTTCCGGTCGTGCCCGACGTGTAGAGGATGTAGAGCGGGTCGGTGGCGGCGACCGCGACGCAGTCCGCGGTGCGGCCGGCCTTGATCGCGGCCTCGCGCAGGCCGGCCCAGTCGTGGTCGCGGCCGGCGACGAGATCGGCCTCGGCTTGCGGACGCTGCAGGATCAGGCAGGCCTGCGGCTTCGTTGCCGCCAGCGCGATCGCCTCGTCGAGCAGCGGCTTGTATCTGACGATGCGGCCGGGCTCGAGGCCGCAGCTCGCCGACAGGATCGCCTTGGGTTTGGCATCGTCGAGCCGCGTCGCCAGCTCGTTCGCCGCAAAGCCGCCGAACACCACGGAATGGATCGCCCCGATGCGCGCGCAGGCGAGCATGGCGATCATCGCCTCCGGCACCATCGGCATGTAGAGGATGACGCGGTCGCCGCGTTGGACGCCGAGATCCGCGAGCACGCCCCCGAGCGTCTTCACCTCGGCCAGCAGTTCTTCGTAGCTGATCGCGCGTTTCACTCCGCCGACCGGCGAATCATAGATGATGGCGCTCTGGGCGCCGCGGCCGCGCAGGACGTGGCGGTCGACCGCGTTGAAGCAGGTGTTGCAGGTGGCGCCGACATACCAGCGGCCATAGACGCCGGCGGTGGGATCGAAAATTTTGGCCGGCTTCTCGTACCAATCGATTTCGCCTGCCGCCTCGCCCCAGAATCCGACCGGGTCGCGCAGCGCATGCTGGTAGACCTCGTGGTAGCGGCTGGTGCCGGCGCGCGGCGAAGCTGTGCTCACTCGGACCTCCCTCGGATTTGCCGGCGCGCCGATTGGGACGCTGTTCTCGTGGGCGCGAAATCATGGCGCAGCACCACGATAGGCCATCGGCGACATCGCGGCTATGCGCCGCCATCCCTGGCCCAGGCCGCGCCGGCCGGCCTTGATCTCGATCAGACCCATTACATCCCTTCGTATCGTCTATCCCTTCGTATCGTCCTGACCACCGATCCGCTGGCGTTTTCGATCTCATCGGCGTTGATTCGGCTGGCGCGGCGGCCTGACGCTGCCGCCTATCGCGGGATCACATGACGGCGTGGCAGGAGCGGGTGCGCAAGCTCAAGCAGGACGTGGTCGCCGTCGCATTGGCGATGCGGGACCCGCGGGTGCCCTGGTACGCGAAGGCGATCGGGGCCCTCGTCGTCGCCTATGCGCTGTCGCCGATCGACCTGATCCCGGATTTCATCCCGGTGATCGGATATCTCGACGACCTCGTGCTGGTGCCCTTGGGCCTCCTTTTGATGCTGCGCCTGATACCGGCCGAGGTCCTCGCCGAGCACCGCGTGGCCGCTGCCGCCATCGCGGAACGCCCGGTGAGCTATGCGGGGGCGGCGGCGGTGATCGTGGTCTGGCTGCTGTCGCTCACGCTGGCGATCTATTGGGTGCACCGGATGCTTGCCGATTGATCCGATCAACCCACGATGCCGAAAAGTTGCGGACTTTTCGGATAAGATTGCGCGCAGAATGAAGAACGTCACCCGCCGGGACTCGCCATGACCAAGATTTACGAGATCGACCTCGACCGCAATGCCGCGAACTTCCAGCCGCTGACGCCGCTGAGCTTTCTCGAGCGCGCCGCGGCGGTGTTTCCCGACCGCACCGCGATCGTGCATGGCGTAGCGAGCTGGACCTATGCCGCGTTATACGCCCGCACCCGCCGTCTCGCCTCGGCGCTCGCAAAGCACGGGATCGGGCGCGGCGATACCGTCTCGGTCATGCTGGCGAACACCCCGGCGATGATCGAGGCCCATTACGGGGTCGCCATGACCGGCGCCGTCCTCAACACGCTCAACACCCGGCTCGATGCGGGAATCCTCGGCTTCACCCTCGATCACGCCGAGACCAAGGTGCTGATCACCGACCGCGAGTATTCCAAGGTGATCAAGGAGGCGTTGGCGCTCGCGAAGGCGAACCCGCTGGTCATCGATTACGACGACCCCGAATATTCCGGTCCCGGCGAGCGCCTGGGAACGATGGACTACGAGGCGTTTCTCGCGCAGGGCGATCCGGATTTCGCCTGGAAGTTGCCGGCCGACGAATGGGACGCGATCTGCCTCAACTATACCTCCGGCACCACCGGCGACCCCAAGGGCGTCGTCTACCACCACCGTGGCGCCTATCTGCTCGCGGTCGCCAATGTGCTCACCTGCGGCATGGGCAGGCATCCCGTCTATCTCTGGACGCTGCCGATGTTCCATTGCAACGGCTGGTGCTTCCCGTGGACCATCTCGGTAGTCGCCGGTATCCACGTCTGCCTGCGCCAGGTGCGCGCGGCGCCGATCTTCGACGCCATCGAACGCCACAAGGTGACCCATCTGTGCGGCGCGCCGATCGTGATGTCGACGCTGCTCAACGCGCTCGACACCGAGAAGAAGCCGATCTCCCACACGGTCGAGTTCGTCACCGCCGCGGCGCCGCCGCCGGAAGCGGTGCTGGAGGCGATGCGGGCGGCCGGCTTCAACGTCACCCATGTCTATGGCCTCACCGAGACCTACGGGCCGGCGTCGATCAACGAGTGGCACTCCGAGTGGAACGGCCTCCCCGCGGCGGAGCAGGCGGCCAAGAAGGCGCGCCAGGGCGTGCGCTATCCGGTGCTCCAAGGCCTCGACGTCATCGACCCCGACACCATGGTGCCGGTGCCGGCCGACGGCCGCAGCCTGGGCGAGGTGATGTTCCGCGGCAATGTGGTGATGCGCGGCTATCTCAAGAACAGGGCCGCCACCGAAGCGGCGTTCGCCGGCGGTTGGTTCCACTCCGGCGACATCGGCGTCAAATATCCGGACGGCTACATCCAGCTCAAGGACCGCTCCAAGGACATCATCATCTCCGGCGGCGAGAACATTTCCTCGATCGAGGTGGAGGATGCGCTCTACAAGCACCCGGCCGTGCAGGCCGCCGCCGTGGTCGCCAAGCCGGACGAAAAATGGGGCGAGACGCCCTGCGCCTTCGTCGAACTCAAGCCCGGCGCGACGGCGAGCGCCGCCGACCTCCTGGCCTGGTGCCGCCAGCACCTCGCCTCCTACAAATGCCCGCGCCACCTGGTGTTTGCCGAATTGCCGAAGACCTCGACGGGGAAGATCCAGAAATTCAAGCTGCGGGAGATGGCGAAAGAGGCGTGAAGGGAACAGTTTTGGGCGAACGCCGAGGTGCCGCGCCGTTTGGGAACGATGGCTTTCAGGTTTGAGTGAGCCGCATGCAGTGTGATAGAATCTTTGCCATGACGAACGCGAAAGCATTGGAAAGCCTCATCGAACGGGCGGCCGCGTTGCCGGAAGAGGCGCAGGCCGAATTCGTCGATGCCGTGGCGGATGCCATGGAACAGATCGAAACGAAACATGGCGGCGTGTATCGTTTGAGCGACGAGGAGCGTAACGGGATCGAGCGGGGGCTCCGAGAAATGCGCGAACGGCGTTTCGCGAGCGATGACGCAGTCGCAGCGGTTTTTCGCCGGGCTCGCAATGCCGGGGCATGAAGACCCGTTATACCGACACGGCACTTCTGGAAGTTGAGGGGGCTGTCTCGTACCTGCTGGAACGCAACCCATCCAGCGCGGCGGCATTTGCAGACCTCATCGACGCTGCCGTAGCAACGGTGCTCGATCATCCCTATTCGGCGGAAGAGACGGAAATCCGGGGCGTCCGGCGCGTATATATTCGCCGATTCCGTTACTCGTTGTTCTACACGGTGGAGGGAGACGAGATTGTCATCCTTCATGTTCGCCATGCGGCGCGGCGCTGGCCGTGGGAGGAGGAAGGGCAGGCCAATAGATAGAATGGCCACGAGATCACTTGCGATCCGCCGGGATGTCGGTCGCCGTGGCGAGCTTTCTTGGTCACCGGCCCGTCCGCCCTCGCCCCACGTAGCGCGAGGCGACGCTGGGTGCGGGGTACCCCGCTGGCCCCGCTGCCATGAATAATCTCGCCGTCAAGCGGATGACGATGTCTGAATTCCTCGCCTGGGCCGACACCCAGGAGGATGGGCGTTACGAGCTGATCGACGGGCAGCCCGTCACCATGACGCCTGAGCATTTGGAGCATGTGCAGGCCAAGCAGCGGGCTGCCAATGCGCTGGAGACCGCCATTCGGCGCGCCGCCGTCGGCGGCGAGGCTTTCGTCGCTGGGCTTGCGGTCGTCATCGACGAGGCGACGGGTTACGTCCCGGATGCGCTCGTCAATTGCGGTGAGCCGGTCGCTCGCAACTCGATGACCGCGCCCAACCCGGTCATCGTCGTGGAGGTCCTGTCGCCCTCGACCCGCGGCATCGACACTACCGTCAAGCTCGCCGATTATTTTCGCGTGTCCGGCCTCAGACACTACGTCATTGTCGATCTCTGACGACGGCACCTCGTGCATTACCGCAAGCAGGACGGCACGGTGATGGTCACCGTGGTGACCGAAGGTGAGATCGCGTTCGACCCGCCGGGGATATCGGTCGCGGTGGCGAGCTTTCTCGGGTGATCGAGTTCGTCCGCGCTCCGCCCGCTCAATCCACCCTGAGCCCCAGCTTCCTGATCAGAGCCGACCATTTCGGCTCCTCCCTGGCGATGTCGGCGGCGTATTGTTCCGGCGTCGACGGCAGGGGCTCGCCGCCGTCGGCGACGATGCGCGCCTTGACTTCGGGGCTGTCGAGGGTCGCGCGCAATTCCTTGTTGAGGCGGGCGATGGTCTCGGCCGGCGTGCCGGCCGGCGCCATCAGGCCGTAATGCAGCACCGCCTCGAAGCCGGGCAGGCCGGATTCGGCGATGGTGGGCACGTCCGGCAGCAGGCCGAGCCGCGCCGGCCCCGCGGTCGCGATCGCCCGCAGCGTTCCCGCCTGCAGATTGCCCATGGCGGGCGCCAGCACGTTGAAGGCGATCGGCACGTGGCCGCCCAGGAGATCGTTGGTGAGGGGGCCGGTGCCTTTATAGGTAATGATGGTGAAATCGATGCCGGCAGCGGCCTTGAAGAGCTCCGCCGAGAGATAGGAACCGGTGCCGGGCGGCGGGGTGCCGACATTGAGCTTGCCGGGCTCGCGCTTCGCCAGCGCAATGAGATCGCCGACCGTGTGCACCGGAAATGTCCGGTTCGTCATCAGCACGATCGGCGTCGTCGCGATCAGCCCGATCGGCGTGAATTCCTTGAGCACGTCATAGCCGGGATTGGCATAGAGCGTCGGATTGATGGAGGTGATGCCGGTGTGCGACATCACGATGGTATAGCCGTCGGGCGCGGCCTTGGCGGCGACACGCATGCCGATCACGCCGGCGACGCCACCGCGATTGTCGATGATCACCTGCTGTCCGAGGCCGGCAGACATTTTCTCGGCGACGATGCGTGCCACCGCATCGACCCCGCCGCCGGCGGGAAACGGCACGATAAGGGTTACCGGCCGGGACGGATAAGGGGATTGTGCCGCCGCGCCCCCTGCCCAGCATGCCGCCACCGCGGCGGCCGCGAGCAAAAGCAATCTCGATCGGCTCATCATGTCCCTCCAGACAAAACCGCCGGCCTCGATGTCGAGAGCCGGCGGCTTTGAGGCAAATTCGGATGGCCGAGTCAGTGAATGCTTTCGTGTTCGCTCAACCGTGCCATCTGGTCTTTCAGCTGCAACTTGCGACGCTTGAGTTCCGCCAATGTAAAATCATCTGTGGAGGGATGCTGGAGGGCTTCGGTGAGCTGGTCTTCGAGCATCCGATGCCGCTGTTCGAGTTCTGCAAGATGCGCAGGTGTAGCCATAGGTCCTCCTGGGTCAGATTTCGAGCCTGACACCGCAAGTTTGACACGAGGTAAAAAAGGAGTCGATATTCGATCGGTTGTGCGACGCAGCAAATCGGTGGATTCAGGCCTGTAAGTCCTTCCGAATCAAGAGCAATCAGCACAGCAACCCTTAATGTCGCACGCTTTTTGCGGCGGCGGGTCATCGGCTCGGAAAGCATTGCGCCGGCAATCATGGTACTTTGGTCCTCGTGGGGCGGCCCACAACCGCTTCATGAGTGAGTGGGCTGACTTGTCCCAGGCCAAACGTTGGGGTCAGACCGCTGGAGCTTGCGGGTGGCGCGGGAGAGGCCCGCACCGGCCAAGGTGGATTCGGCGGCGGCGATGACTGAACAAGAAGAAAGCGAACTGCGGGCGCAACTGGCGCGGCTGCGGCAGGAGCACCGCGATCTCGACGCGGCGATCGAGGCGCTCCAGATCGCGCCCGGCGCCGATATCCTGCAAATCCAGCGCCTCAAGAAGCGCAAGCTGGTGCTGCGCGACCGCATCACCTTCATCGAGGACCAGTTGACCCCCGACATCATCGCCTGAGTTCTTAACGGCTCGCGCAGATATCCGCCGCTCTCGGCTTGCGACGGCGGGGCCGCTACCTATAATCCGCGCCTTCGTTTTCCGGCCGCAGCATCGGCCCATCTCCGAGGAGCATTTCGTGGCCGCCAAGCCCGTCGCCATCATCATGGGCAGCCAGTCCGATTGGGCGACGATGAAGCATGCCGCCGAAATGCTCGATGCGCTCGGCATCGGCTACGAAGCGCGCATCGTGTCGGCCCATCGCACGCCGGACCGGCTCTATGCCTTCGCCAAGGGCGCCAAGGCGGCCGGGTTTCAGGTGATCATCGCCGGCGCCGGCGGCGCGGCGCATTTGCCCGGCATGACCGCGGCCATGACTACGCTTCCGGTGTTCGGCGTTCCCGTCGAATCCAAGGCGCTGTCCGGGCTCGATTCGCTCTATTCCATCGTCCAGATGCCGCCCGGCGTTCCGGTCGGCACGCTGGCGATCGGCCGCCCCGGCGCCGTCAACGCCGCCCTGATCGCGGCAAGCGTGCTCGCGCTCGCCGACCCCGCGCTCGCCGGCCGGCTCGAAGGCCTGGCGCAAGCACCAGACCGAAACCGTCGCGGACGTGCCCTCGAACGAGGGCGGCGCGTGAGCGCGCCTTCGTTTCGGTCGGAGCCGGACGCGACCATCGGCATTCTCGGCGGCGGCCAGCTCGGCCGCATGCTGGCGCTCGCGGCGGCGCGCCTCGGCTTCAAATGTCACGTGCTGTGCCCGGAGCGCGGCTCGCCCGCCTTCGACGTGGTGCGCCGGGTCACCGAGGCCGACTATGGCGACAAGGCTGCGCTCGACCGGTTCGCCGACGATGTCGACGTCATCACCTACGAATTCGAGAACGTGCCCGCGGAGACCGCGACCTTCCTCGCCGCCCGCAAGCCGGTGCTGCCCGATCCCAAGGTCCTCGCTATCACCCAGGACCGGCTGGTCGAGAAGGATTTCATCGCCTCCCTCGGCATCGCCACCGCGCCCTATGCCGGCGTTGCGACCGCGGATGAGCTTGTCCCGGCGCTCGGCGTAGTGGGGCGGCCGGCGGTGCTCAAGACGCGGCGCTTCGGTTACGACGGCAAGGGCCAGGCGACGCTGCGCGAGGGCGCCGATCCCGCCGCGGCATGGCGCGCCGTCGGCGCCCAGCCCTCGATCGTCGAGTCGTTCGTCGCGTTCGAGCGCGAGATCTCCGTCGTGGCCGCGCGCGGCCATGACGGCCGGATCGAATGTTTCGAGGTGACCGAGAACGAGCACCGCGACCATATCCTGAAAATCTCGCGGGCCCCGGCGGACGTGCCGCCGTCCGTCGCGGCGCAGGCGCGGCGCATCGCCGAGCGCATCGCGGAGGCCTTCGGCTATGTCGGCGTGCTCGCGGTGGAGATGTTCGTGGTCCGCGACGGCGCCGGCCACGCGGTTCTCGTCAACGAGGTCGCGCCGCGGGTCCACAATTCCGGCCACTGGACCATCGACGGATGCTCGGTGTCGCAATTCGAGCAGCACATTCGCGCCGTGGTCGGCTGGCCGCTCGCGGTGCCGCAGTGCCATGGCCGCGCGGAAATGATCAACCTCATCGGGGACGAGATCGCGGAATACCGCCGATGGCTGGAAACGCCCGGCGCCTGCGTGCACCTCTACGGCAAGCATGCGATCCGCGCCGGGCGCAAGATGGGGCATGTGACACGGGTGTTTCCGAAATTGTGAAATTGTGTTCCGCGCATGATCGCTTCCGAACAGTGTGCAGCTTTTCGGAAGAGACCATGCGGAGATTGCCTCGCCACGTTCCCTGTGTTTTGTAACTTTCGGGCCCGCATCGGGGCGTCCTTACCGAGCTTGGAATGACGACTTGCCGAGACTGAGCGCGATCATCATCACCAGGAACGAGGCGGACAACATCGCCGCGTGCCTGCGCAGCGTCGCCTTCTGCGACCAGCGCGTCGTGGTCGACAGCGGCAGCACCGACGATACCGTCGCGATCGCCAAGGGCTGCGGCGCGGAAGTCGCGACCCATGAATGGGCCGGCTTCGGCGTCCAGAAGAATGTTGCGCTTTCGCTCGCACGCGAGGACTGGGTGCTCTCGATCGACGCGGACGAGCGGGTGTCGCCGCCGCTCGCCGACGAGATCCTGGCGGCGATCGCGTCGGCGACGGCCGACGGCTATGAGATGCCCCGGCTGTCCACATTCCTCGGCCGCCCGATGCGGCATTCGGGCTGGTTTCCCGATTACGTGCTGCGCCTGTTCCGCCGCGAGGCCGCGCGCTTCACCGACGATCTCGTCCATGAGCGGGTGGTCTGCCAGGGGCCGCATCGCGCGGCTCGCGGTTCCGCTCGACCATCATCCGGTGCTGCGGCTGGAAGACGCGGTGGCACGGCTCGACAGCTATTCGACGGCTGGCGCGAAGATGCTCGCGCCGTCCGGCCGCCGTGTCACCTTCATGAGCGGCATTGCCCATGGCTTATGGTCGTTCCTGCGGGCATACGTATTGCGGCGCGGATTTCTCGACGGCCACGAGGGCTTTCTGCTCGCCGTGGCCAACGCGGAAGGAACCTATTACCGTTACATGAAGGCTTGGCTCGCGAGGCGTCAGCTTGGATGACCTGATCTCGGTGATTGTCTCGACCTACAATCGGCCGGATGCGCTCGACGCGGTCCTGCGCGCGTTGTCCCGTCAGTCCGACCGCCATTTCGAGGTCGTGGTCGCCGACGACGGCTCGGGTGCGGCGACGCGACGGGTGGTCGACGGCCGGCTCGCGCACGCGGCGGTCCCGCTCAAGCATGTCTGGCACGAGGACTGCGGCTTCCGGCTCGCCGAAATCCGCAACCTCGGCATCCGCGACAGCGCGGGGAAATACATCGTCTTTCTCGACGGCGACTGCATCGCGCGGCGCGATTTCGTCGCCGCCCACCGCCGCCTCGCCGAGACCGGCTGGTTCGTGACCGGCAACCGCATCCTGATGTCGCCGCGAGTTGACCGAGCAGGTGCTCCAAAACGGCCTCGAGCCGGAGCTGTGGGGAGCAGCGAAGCATGTCGCGCTTCGCGCGCGCGGCGACCTCAACCGACTCGCTGCCGTTGTTCGACCTGCCGCTCGGCGCCATGCGCAAGAAGCGCGCGCGGCGCTGGAAGGGCGCCAGCGGCAGCAATATGGCGTTCTGGCGCGACGACCTCGAGGCCGTCGACGGCTTCGACGCCGCCTTCAAGGGCTGGGGCCGGGAGGATTCCGATATCTTCATCCGCCTGATCCGGGCGGGGGTGCGCCGCAAGGACGGCCGGTTTGCGACCGGCGTCCTGCATCTGTGGCATCGCGAGGCCGATCGCTCCGGCCTCGACGTCAATGAGCGCCAGCTCGCCGACATCATGCGGGGCGACACCATCAAAGCGCGGCGCGGGCTGTCATGCGTGCGGGCAAGCCGCGCCGTCGGGCGTGCTCGCCGGCGAGGCCGGGCGATGACGATCGCAAACACGACCACGGGGATCGACGAGTTCCGACGCGACGCGCTGCCGCGCATCGCCGACGGGCTCGCGGTCGCAGTCGCCGCATCGCTGCCGTGGTCGACCTCGGCGACAGGAATCCTGGCCGCCGCTGTGGCTGCTCGCGTTGCTGCCGACGCTGAGCGTGGAGGCGTTGCGCCGGGAGGTGCTGTCCGCGCCGGGCGGCCTTCCGGTGCTGCTCGCGGTGTTTGCGGTCGCGGGCATGGCGTGGGCGGGTGTTCCCGTCGGCGAGCGCTTCCATGGGTTGGAATCGTTCCTGCGGCTGACCATGATCCCGGTGCTGTTCGTCCAGTTTCGCCGCTCCGGGCACGGGCTGTGGGTCGGCGCTGCGTTCCTCGCATCGGCGGCCGTGCTGCTCGCGTGCTCCTATGTGATGATCAACCTGCCCGATGCGTTGACGCTCGGGCGCGGCTACGGGGTGCCGGTGAAGGACGACATCATCCAAAGCGGGATCTTCACCCTTTGTGCCTTCGCGCTCTTCCACATCGCATTCACCCGATGGAACGCGCAACCAGCGGGGCGTCGCCGCGATCTGCCTGGCGGTCGGCCTGCTGTTCATCGCCAACATGATCTACGTCGTCACCAGCCGCACCGCGCTGGCCGTCATTCCCGTGCTCTACGTGCTGCTCGCATTCCATTGCGGCTTGCATCGGCGGTCCTTCACGGCG
Organism: uncultured Alphaproteobacteria bacterium; assembly: GCA_963800215.1. Lineage (GTDB taxonomy): Bacteria > Pseudomonadota > Alphaproteobacteria > Rhizobiales > Xanthobacteraceae > JAJPKK01. The sequence continues at coordinate 42,097 of CAWCZY010000003.1, forward strand.
ATCGCCGCCTATGTGGCGATCGGAGTGGTTGCCCTCGGCGTCGTGTGGGCGACGTCGCATCATTTGCGTTCACGTGTCACCTTCGTCTCGCGGGAGATCAGCGATCATGCCGCCACCGGCGCCGACACTTCGTCGGGGGCGCGGCTCGAGTTCTGGAAGTATTCGCTGCGCATCGTCGCCGAGACGCCGGTCATCGGCCACGGCACCGGCACCATCGCCGACGAGTTCCGCCGCCACGCGGACGGGTCCACCGGCGCCACGGCCAGCAATCCCCACAACCAGATCTTCACCGTCGCGATCCAGCTCGGGGCGCTCGGCGTGATCATCCTGCTGGCGATGTGGGCGGCCCACTGGCTGATGTTCACCCCTGCGGGATTGCCGGCCTGGATCGGGATCATGGTGGTGACGCAGAACATCATCAGCTCTCAGTTCAATTCCCATCTGCTCGATTTCACTCAAGGGTGGCTCTACGTGTTCGGCGTCGGCGTGTTCGGCGGCACGGTGATGCGCCAGAAAGCGGAACGAGCACCGGGGGAGGCGCCCGAGCCCGCCGCGCCGTCGCGCCCATGAAAATGTTCGACACACAGCGTTCGACTTGCCGCCGCGTCCGCGCGTCCTGGTGGTGGCGCTGCGGCGGCTCGGCGACGTGCTGTTCGCGACGCCGCTGATCGCGAGCCTCCGCCGCGCCTACCCGCAGGCGCGGATCGACGTGTTGGTGTTCGCCGATACCGCCGGCATGCTCGCCGGCAATCGCGATCTCGACCGCGTCGTCACCATGCCGGCGGCGCGCGGCACGCGTGCGAGCCTCGCGCTCGCCCTGCGTCTGCTCAAACGCTACGACCTCGCGGTCTCGACCCAGAGCGGCGACCGCCCGACATTTTTCGCGCTGCTGGCCGGACGCCGTCATGTCGGGCCGATCGACGGCGGCCGGCGCGGCGCACTGCGGCGGCAGGCGCTGTCGCGCGCGGTCCAGAACCTGCCGGGGCTGCACCGGCTCGAGGAAATGCTTCGCCTCGTCGATGCGCTGGGAATCGAACGGGTCTCCCATCTGGTTTGCCCGGGGGGCGCCGCACCGCGCCGGTTTGCCGCCGGCCCTTATGCGGTGGTCCATGCGGCGCCGAATTTCACCTACAAGCGCTGGACCCGCGACGGCTGGCGCGCACTCGCCGCCGGCCTGCGCGACCGCGGCCTCGCGGTCCTCGCGACCGGCGGTCCGGCCCCCGCGGAACGCGCCTTTCTCGACGATGTCTGGGGCGACGGCGGCTTGATCACCCGCATCGACGGGGCGCTGGCCTGGCCGGAACTCACCGCGCTGCTCGCCCAGGCGCGCCTCTATGTCGGCCCCGACACCTCCATCACCCACCTCGCCGCGGCGAGCGGGTGCCCGACAGTGGCGCTGTACGGGCCGACCGATCCGCGGCTGTGGGGGCCGGTGCCCGCCGCCGGGCTCGATCCGATGTGGGAGGCCGCGGGAACCATCCAGCGCCGCGGCAATGTCTGGCTGGTGCAGAATCCGCTGCCCTGCCTGCCGTGCCAGAACGAAGGCTGCGAGCGCCATCTCACGAGCTACAGCCGCTGCCTCGACGAGTTGACGCCGGCGCGGGTGCTGCTGGCGGTCGATGCAGCGTTGGATGCGGCGCTCGCCTCCGGGATGCCGGCGGCCGAGCCCGGCGCCGAGGTAGCGCGGCCGCCCAAAGGCCGGTATGGATGACCCCGACCTGAGCGCCCACCGTTTGCGCGATACTTGCGAGACCCATGTTCCCGTTTGCCAATTTCACCCCGCGGATGGCCCTCATCCTGGCCCACGACCTCCTCGCGGCGGTCGCTGCCGTGCTGGCCGCGTTCTACATCCGTTTCGAGGGGCCCGGCCTCGCCGAGCGCTGGCATCTGCTGTTGCTGCTGCTGCCCGGCTTCGTCCTGTGTTCCGCCGGCGTGTTCTCGATCTTCGGGCTCTACAAGAACAAGTGGCGCTTCACGTCGCTGCCGGACCTGATGAACATCATCAAGGTCTCGACCGTCCTGGCGGTGATCCTGCTGGTGCTCGACTACGTGCTGCTGGCGCCGAACATCTACGGCACGTTCTTCTTCGGCAAGATCACCATCGCGCTGTATTGGTTCCTGCAGGTCTTCTTCCTGGCGGGGACGCGGATCGCCTATCGCTATTTCCGCTACACCCGCACGCTGCAGCACGCCCGCCGCGGCGATCTCGCCCCGACCCTCGTGCTCGGGCCGGCGGCCGATGCCGAGGTGCTGCTGCGCGGCATCGAGAGCGGCGCGGTGAAGCGGATCCAGGCGGTCGGCATCCTGTCGCAGTCGCGCGCCGACCGCAGCCAGTCGATCCGCGGCATCCCGGTGCAGGGCGATTTCGACGACCTCGAGCGTGTCGTGCAGGACCTCGCCGACCGCGGCACCGTCGTCACCCGCCTGGTGATGACGCCGACCGCGCTGGCGCCGGAGATGAAGCCGGAGACGATCTTGACGCGGGCGCGCCGGCTCGGCCTGACGCCGAGCCGGATGCCCTCCCTGGAGGGCGGGGAGGCGCTCCGGCTCGCTCCCGTCGCCGTCGAGGACCTGCTGCTGCGTCCGAGCGCGAAGATCGACTACCAGCGCCTGGAGGCCTTCGTGCGCGGCAAGTCGGCGGTGGTCACCGGTGGCGGCGGATCGATCGGGGCGGAAATCTGCGACCGGCTCGCCACCCACGGCATCGAGCGCCTGATGGTGATCGAGAATTCGGAGCCCGCCCTCCATGCCGTGCTGGAGGCGCTCGCCGCCAAGGATTCCGGCGCCAAGATCGACGGCCGCATCGCCGACATCCGCGACCGCGAGCGCGTGACCCGGCTCATCAAGCAGTTCAAGCCCGACATCGTCTTCCATGCCGCCGCCCTCAAGCACGTGCCGCTGCTGGAACGGGATTGGGACGAGGGGATCAAGACCAACGTGTTCGGTTCGATCAACGTGGCCGATGCCGCCGTCGCCGCCGGCGCCACGGCGATGGTGATGATATCGACCGACAAGGCGATCGAGCCGATCTCGATGCTGGGTGCGACCAAGCGGCTGGCCGAGATGTACTGCCAGGCGCTCGACGGCGATTTCCGTGCCCGCGCCGCCGCCCCCACCGCCACGCGTGCGCCGATGCGGCTGATCGCGGTGCGGTTCGGCAACGTGCTGGCGTCGAACGGCTCGGTGGTGCCGAAATTCAAGGCCCAGATCGAGAACGGCGGCCCGGTCACCGTCACCCATCCCGACATGGTGCGCTATTTCATGACCATCCGCGAGGCTTGCGACCTCGTGGTCACCGCCGCATCCCATGCGCTGGGGCCGCAAGCCGCCGACGTGTCGGTCTATGTCCTCAACATGGGCCAGCCGGTGAAGATCGTCGACCTCGCCGAGCGCATGATCCGGCTGTCCGGCCTCGAGCCGGGCCGGGATATCGAGATCGTGTTCAGCGGCATTCGCCCCGGCGAGCGCCTGAACGAGGTGCTGTTCGCCGCCGACGAGCCGACCGCCGACATCGGCGTCGCGGGCATCGTCGCCGCGCGCCCGGTCAATCCGGCGCTCGATACGTTGCGGGCGTGGCTTGCCGCCCTGGAGCAGGGCCTCGGCCGCGACGACCGCGAGGCGATATACCGCGTGCTGCGCGATGCGGTGCCGGGGTTCCGGAAAGAGGCGGTGTAGGAGGAAGCGGGTCTTCCGTGCTCGAGCTTGGCGTCGCATCCAGGTTTCCACCAAACCTGATACTCATGATGTCGCCGTATGGTACAAAGGTGCGCTTCGTCGAAGAAGAAGAAGGAGCTGTGACATGGGAAGGGACGTCTTCACGGGCGCGGCGTTGGCGGCTGCCGCATGGGCGGCCTTTCTCTGCGGATCCGGGTTCGAGACAACTGCCGCGCAAGACCAGAAATCGGGTGCGGCTCCGGTGCTGCCGGTCTTCGAAGTCGATTCCCATTTCCCGACCATGCCGGACCACCTGCTGCTCGGTGGCGTCGGCGGAGCGACCGCGGATTCCCACGGCAATATCTGGGTGTTTCACCGCCCGCACACGCTCGAAGAGGGAAACGTGACGGAGAACGGTTACGTTCCCGCTCCGCCCGTCGTCGAGTTCAGCGACACCGGCCGGTACATCCAGGGATGGGGTGGCCCGGCGAAAGGGGCGCCGTACGAGTGGTTCAATCGCGGCGGATTGCATGCGGCGTTCGCGGAGTGCGCATCCTGCACGGCCGAACGCCGCACCAATGGCGATGGACGTCCCGGGAGCGGCGAGCACGGCATCGCCGTGGATGCCGACGACAACGTCTGGCTGACGGGCAACGGCAATGGCGACGGGCAAATCCTCAAGTTCACCCGGGACGGGAAATTCCTGCTCCAGATCGGCAAGGGCGGCGTCACCGTCGACAGCAACAACACCGAGCATCTGAGCCGGCCGGCGGGAATCACCGTCTATCCGAAGACCAACGAGGTGTTCGTGGCCGATGGGTACGGCAACCGCCGCGTGATCGTTTTCGACGCCGAGACCGGCGCGTACAAGCGCCACTGGGGCGCCTATGGCAACAAGCCGGACGACAAGGCCTCGAAGGCGCGCCAAGCCGCCGGTCCGGGGCCGCAGCAGTTCAATACGCCGCACGGCATCGCGGTCTCCAATGACGGCATCGTGTACGTGTCGGATCGCGCCAACAACCGCGTCCAGTCGTTCCAGCTGGACGGCACCTTCCTGAAGGAAGGGTTCATCAAACGTGAATCGCGGGGAACCGGCACCGCGTTCGGCGTTGCGCTCTCGGCCGATCCGCAGCAGCGTTTCGTCTACATCGCAGACGGCTCGAACGAGCGTATCGCAATCCTCGATCGCACGTCGCTCGAAGAGATCGGCCACATCGGCGGCCCCGGGCGCAAGGCGGGTGAGTTTTTCCATCTGCACAGCCTCGGCGTCGATCCCAGCGGCAATCTCGTGACCGGCGAGTCACAGGGCTACCGCGTGCAGAAGTTCGTCTACAAGGGCCTGTCGACCACCGCGTCCCGATAGGTTCCGCGGCGGCGGCAGTTCAAACCGGGACACGGCCGGCGCGTGACGCCGGTGACGGATTGAGCTAATCGGAACGTCACCGATGGCCACGATCGAGACCAGTTCCCCCGCCGCCCTTCCCGCCGCGCCGCCGGCGCGCCCGTCGGAGCCGCTGTCGGTGCGGCGTTTCGCCGGGCTGCTGTCGATCCTGGGCGGGCTCGCCTTGTGGGAGCTGGTGAGCCGCTTCCTGGTCGCCAACTCGCTGTTCCTGGCCGCCCCGACCCAGATCATCGCGGCGATCTATTCGCTCGCGAAGAGCGGAGAATTGTGGCCCCACATCTGGATCAGCACGGTCGAGTTCGTGCTCGGCTATGTCATCGCCAGCGTCCTCGGCATCCTCGTCGGCATGGCGATGGCGGAGAGCGAGGTCGCCAAGAAGGCGCTGCAGCCCTGGATCTCCGGCCTCTATGCGACGCCGACCATCGCGCTGGCGCCGCTGTTCATCCTGTGGCTCGGGATCGGCATCTGGTCGAAGGTGCTGGTGGTGATCTTCCTGGTGCTGTTCCCGGTCGCCATCAATACCGAGGCCGGCCTGCGCACCACCAGCCCCCGGCTGATCGAGATGCTGCGCAGCTTCGGCGCGACGCCGCGGCAGATTTTCTTCAAGCTGTCGCTGCCCTCGGCGACGCCGTTCATCCTCACCGGGCTCAAGCTCGGCATCGGCCGCGGCCTGATCGGCGTCGTGGTCGCCGAGCTATTCGGTTCTCGGGCCGGCCTAGGCCGGCTGATCAGCCAGTCCGCCGACGCCTTCAACATGCCGGAGCTGTTCGCCGGGGTGGTCATCCTCGCCGTCGCCGGCATCGCCATGACGGCGGGCTTCAGCCGGCTGGAGCGCCGGCTGGTGCCGTGGACCCGGGATTGACCCCATGAGCGAAGCCGCCAAGCTTTCCATCAAGGCCCTGAGCAAGCGCTTCGGCGACCTCGAGGTGCTGCGCGACATCAATGCCGGGATCGCCCATGGCGAGTTCATCTCCCTGGTCGGCCCCAGCGGTTGCGGCAAGACCACCTTGCTGCGCATCGTCGCCGGGCTCGAAGCGGCGAGCGCCGGCGAGGTCCTGCTCGACGGCCGCGCGGTGCGCGGTCCCGGCGGCGACCGCGGCTTCGTGTTCCAGAGCGACAACCTGCTGCCGTGGCGCAGCGTGTTCGACAACGCCATGATCGGCCCGGAGGTCGCCGGCCGCGCCGGCCCGGCGGAAAAGAGCCGCACCCGCGACCTGCTCAAGTTGGTCGGCCTCGAGGGTTTCGAGGACTATTTTCCGCGCCAGCTCTCCGGCGGCATGCGCCAGCGCGTCAACCTCGCCCGCGCGCTCGCCATCGACCCGCAAATCCTGCTGATGGACGAGCCGTTCTCCGCACTCGATGCCCAGACCCGCGAGATCATGCAGACCGAGCTGCTGCGCATCTGGGAAAAGGGGCGCAAGACCGTGCTGTTCGTCACCCACCAGATCGACGAGGCGGTGTTCCTGTCCGACCGCGTGCTCGTGCTGGCGCGGCGCCCGGGCCGCATCCAGGAAACGGTCTCGATCGCATTGCCTCGCCCGCGCACCCTCGCCGTCAAGCGCACGGCGGAATTCGTCGCCTATGTCGACCGCATCTGGCGCCTGATCGAAGACGACGTACGCGCCAGCGTGATCGAGGAGCATGCATAATTCGTCGAAAGGATCGCTTTTTTGCGTCCTGACATGAACCTCCAGGAGCCGGGCCGAGACACAAGCCAATATCGGCCCATGCCTGGAGACGCTGCCATGACCCGGTTCCGTACCCGCCTTCTCACCGCTGCCGGAGTGACGGCAGTGTTGTTCGCGGGCGCGCTGCTGGCGGCGATGCAATCCGCCGAACTCACAGCCGATGCGCGCCGGCGGGGCCGATTCGGGCCTGCCCGCCGCCTGCGCCCGCGCGGCCGAGCCCGGCCCACGGATGTGGGCCGATGACGGCTATTACCAGACCGAATACGCCGCCCGCCGCCGTTGCGATCCCGCCGCTGCGGTCGTGCAGTAACCTCTATCTCATTACGTTTCCGGCTTCCCGTAACCGCCCGCAGTCGGGGTCTGGATGATGACCGCCTCGCCGGCGTCGAGCGTGGTGGCGTCGGCGCCCTTCAACCGCTCCATGCGGCCGTCCTTGCGCCGCACCCAGTTCTCGCCGACCTGGCCGGGCCCGCCGCCCGCAAGCCCGAACGGCGGCACGATGCGGTGCCCGGACAGGATGGTGCATTCCATCGCTTCGAGAAAACGGATGGTCCGCCGCACCCCGTCGCCGGCATTCCAGCGCCCGCGCCCGCCCGAGCCGGTGCGGATATGGAAGTCCTCGAGCAGGACCGGATAGCGGAATTCCAGCACCTCCGGATCGGTGAGGCGCGTGTTTGTCATGTGGGTATGCACGGCGTCGGTGCCGGGAAAGCCGGGCCCGGCCGGCGAGCCCGAGCAGATCGTCTCGTAATACTGATGGCGGGCATTGCCGAAATTGAGGTTGTTCATGGTGCCCTGGGCCGCCGCCAGCGCGCCGAGCGCACCGAACAGGGTGTCGGTCACCGCCTGGCTCACCTCCACATTGCCGGCGACGACGGCGGCCGGGTATGCCGGCGACAGCATCGAATGCGCGGGGATCACGATGTTGATCGGCCGCAGGCAGCCGGCATTCATGGGGATGTCGTCGTCGACCATGACGCGGAACACGTAGAGCACCGCTGCCCGCGTCACCGGCTCGGGCGCGTTGAAATTGGTCGGCTGCTGCGGCGAGGTGCCGGTGAAGTCCACCGTCGCCTCACGCTTGTCCTTGTCCACGGTGATCTTCACCTTGATCACCGTGCCCTGGTCCATCTCATAGGCGAATTCGGAATCGTGCAGTCGGTCGATCACCCGCCGCACGCTTTCGGCGGCGTTGTCCTGGACGTGCTGCATGTAGGCCTTCACCACCGGCAGGGTGAATTGCGCCGTCATCTTGCGCAGTTCCTGGACACCTTTTTCGTTGGCCGCGATCTGGGCCTTGAGGTCGTTGATGTTCTGCACCGGATTGCGGGCCGGATATTTCGCCTCCGTCAGCAGCGCATGGAGTTCCTGCTCGCAGAAGCGGCCGCGGTCGACCAGCTTGAAATTGTCGATATAGACGCCTTCTTCCTCGATGGTGGTCGCATTGGGCGACATCGACCCCGGCGAGATGCCGCCGACATCGGCATGGTGGCCGCGGCTCGCGACCCAGAACAGGATGTCGCGGGCCGCCTCGTCGAACACCGGCGTGCACACGGTGATATCCGGCAGATGGGTGCCGCCATTGTAGGGCGCGTTGATGGCGTAGACGTCGCCGGGGCTGATGCGTCCGGCATTCTCGCGGATGATGGTCTCGACGGCGCGGTCCATGGAGCCGAGATGCACCGGCATGTGCGGGGCATTGGCGACCAGCGTGCTGTCATGGGCGAACACCGCGCAGGAGAAGTCGAGCCGCTCCTTGATGTTGACGGAATAGGCGGTGTTCTGCAGCGCGACGCCCATCTGCTCGGCGATCGACATGAAGAGGTTGTTGAACACCTCGAGCATGACGGGATCGGCCTTGGTGCCGATGGCGTGGCCGCGCTCGAGCAGCGCCACGCGCGCGAGCACGAGATGGTTCTTCGCCGTGAGCTCCGCCTGCCAGCCGTCCTCGACCACGATGGTCTGGTGCGGCTCGATGATGATGGCGGGGCCGGATACCTTATGCCCGGGCAGGAGCTGGTCGCGGGTATAGACGCCGGCAGCGCGCCACGCGCCGCCGGAATAGAACCGCGTGTGCCGTGACGGCGCCGGCAGCGGCGCCGTCGTGATCGCGAACACCGGCTCGGAGAATTTCGCCCCGCCGCCCACAGCCTCCACGGACACGGCTTCCATCACCAAGTCTTTGGCTTCGTCAATGAAGCCAAACCGTGCTTTATGAGCAGCCTCGAACTCGGATTTCAGAGAGTCTATGTCTTTTTCTAGTAATTTTTGATCCTCCGCGATAACGCGCGAAGCTTGAGCAAATCCACCCAACTCATTTTGGCGGTCTCGTTCAAAGAAAAAAGACGCGGGCAGATGGATTTTGTGTGCCGCAAGTACGAGTGCCGTATCCGTTCCTGAATAACGGATGTGCGCGCGGACGTGGACTTGAATTTGACCGACGCCTTGTTGCCTCAGCTCGCGGACCGCGGCATTGCCAATGTCTTCGACAACATCGATCATCTTGTGCTTGGCCTTGGGGCCAAGGGGCTCCTCGATCGCCTGCTGCCGCGTCGCGCGGATGTCGGCGAGGCCCATCCCATAGGCCGACAGCAGTGAAGAGAACGGATGGATCAGCACCTTGGTCATGCCGAGCGCGTCGGCGACCAGGCAGGCGTGCTGGCCGCCGGCGCCGCCGAAGCAGGCGAGCGCATAGCGGGTCACGTCATAGCCGCGCTGCACGGAAATCTTCTTGATCGCATTGGCCATGTTCTCGACCGCGATCTTGATGAAGCCGTCGGCGATTTCCTCCGCGCTGCGTTCGCTCCCGGGGCTCGTCTCGTTCACTTGGGCGGCGAGCGCGGCGAAGCCGGCGCGCACCGCATCGGCGTCGAGCGGCTGGTCCTGCTCCGGCCCGAAAATCCGCGGAAAGAACTCGGGGATCAGCTTGCCGACCATCACATTGGCGTCGGTCACCGCGAGCGGGCCGCCGCGGCGGTAGCACGCCGGTCCCGGGTTGGCGCCGGCGCTGTCCGGCCCGACCCGGAACCGCGCGCCGTCGAAATGCAGCACCGACCCACCGCCGGCGGCGACCGAGTGGATCAGCATCATCGGGGCGCGCATCCGCACGCCGGCGACCTCGGTCTCGAAGGCGCGCTCATACTCACCGTCGAAATGCGACACGTCGGTCGAGGTGCCGCCCATGTCGAAGCCGATCAGGCGGTCGAGGCCGGCTTCGCGGCCGGTCTGCGCCATCCCGACCACGCCACCGGCCGGCCCCGACAGGATCGCGTCCTTGCCCTGGAACAGGTCCGCCGCGGTGAGACCGCCCGACGACATCATGAACATCAGGCGGATCGATCCGGTGTCCCCGAGTTCTGCGGCGACCCGCGCCACGTAGCGCCGCAGGATCGGCGACAGATAGGCGTCGACCACGGTGGTGTCGCCGCGGCCGACCAGCTTGATCAGCGGCGAGACTTCGTGGCTGACCGAGACCTGGAGGAAGCCCATGGCCCGCGCCAGCGCGGCGACCTCGCGCTCATGGCGGGGATGGTGGTAGCTGTGCATGAACACGATTGCGACCGCCTTGATGCCGTCCGCCAGGGCGCCTTCGAGGTCGGCGCGAACGGCCTCGAGGTCCGGCGCCGCCTCGACGGTGCCGTCGGCGCGCACGCGCTCGGCGACTTCGACCACGCGCTCGAACAGCATTTCGGGCTTGATGATGTGGCGCGCGAAGATCTTCGGCCGTGCCTGGTAGCCGATCTTGAGCGCGTCGCGGAAGCCCTTGGTGGTGACCAGCAGGGTACGCTCGCCCTTGCGCTCCAGAAGGGCATTGGTGGCGACCGTGGTGCCCATCTTGATGGCGCCGATCCGCCCCGCCGGGATCGGCTCGCCCGGCGCGAGGCCGAGGAGATCGCGGATGCCCTGCACCGCGGCATCGCCATAGGCCCCGGGATTTTCCGACAGCAGCTTGTGCGCGGTCAGGCTGCCGTCGGGCCGCCGCGCCACTACGTCGGTGAAGGTGCCGCCGCGGTCGATCCAGAAATCCCAGGCCTGCGACATTGTCCTGCCGTGCTGCCTCATGTTCCAATGGCTGCAAACCGGTTCTCTTATTCGGTCCGGGGGCGAATTACCATTGGACAACAGGTGGGCCGGATGGTCGGCTGGCGTCGCGCGAGAGCGTTTTCGTATACCTTGCTGTCATCACCCGGCTTGACCGGGCGATCCAGTAAACACCGACCGGGCGTACTGGATTGCCCGGTCAAGCCGGGCAATGACACCGATAGGGTCGGGAGAGCGAACATGCAGGCCGTCGATCGAAAGGCGGACGCGCCGGCGACCGGTCTCGACGTGCGCATGGCGTGCCGGTCCGGCGGATTTACCGGCCACACAACCGGGCTCGCCCATGGCTTCGTACAGGGCAATCTCGCCATCCTGCCGCGCGACTGGGCCGAGGACTTCCTGCGCTACTGCACCGCCAATCCGAAGGCCTGCCCGGTGCTCGGCGTGTCCGATCCGGGTAGCCCGCACATCGCCGCGCTGGGCGCCGACCTCGACATCCGCACCGACCTGCCGCGCTACCGGGTGTGGCGGGACGGCGAGCTTGCGGGCGAGCCGACCGAGATCGGCGCGGTGTGGCGCGACGATCTCGTGGCCTTCGTGATCGGCTGCTCCTTCACCTTCGAGGAGCCGCTGCTGCAATCGGGCATCGCGCTGCGCCACCTCGACCACGGCTGCAATGTCTCGATGTACCGCACCAACATCGCGACCCGGCGCGCCGGCCGCTTTCACGGGCCGATGGTGGTGTCGATGCGCCCGCTGCGGCCGGCCGACGCCATCCGCGCCATCCAGATCACGTCGCGGCTGCCGGCCGCCCACGGCGCGCCGGTCCATATCGGCCATCCCGCCAGCATCGGCATCGCCGATCTCGCCAGGCCCGATTACGGCGACGCGGTGCCCATCGCGGCCGACGAGCTGCCGGTGTTCTGGGCCTGCGGGGTGACGCCGCAAGCCGCCATCGCGGCCGCGCGGCCGCCCTTCGCCATCACCCACGCGCCGGGCGCGATGCTGGTGACGGACCTGAGGAACACCGAGCTTGCGGCGTTTTGAGCCGCGTCCGTCATCGCCGATCCTCTTGTCAACCGTTCTATGGTAACGTACCTGTTACATACCATGCATGCCCTCGACGCTCTCGGAAGCCCCGTCCGGCGCGCTATCCTGTGCGAGTTGCGCGCGCGGCCTCTTTCGGTCGGAGAGATCGCGGCAAGACTGCCGGTGAGCCGGCCGGCGGTGTCGCGCCACTTGCGCGCGCTGGAGGAGGCGGGTCTCGTGCGAGCGCGCGAGGAGGGGACCCGCAATATCTATTCGGTGCATATGCAGGGCTTCGCCAGTGTCCGCGAATTCGTCGACGCGTTTTGGGACACGGCGCTGGCCCGCCTCCAGGAACTGGCCCGGCGATGATGGTCAAGTCTGTCGTGCTGCCCCTGCCGCCGCGCGCAGCGTTCGAGCTGTTCACTGGAAGAGCAAGCGATTGGTGGCCCACCAGCCGTCGCCACACTCACGACCCGGAGAGTGAGATATTCCTGCTCGAGGATGGACGATTTTATGAACGCGCACGCGACGGGTACGAAGTCGAACTCGGCCACATTCGATCGTGGGAATTCCCGCACCGTATCCTGATCGATTTCTTCATTGCGACCGGCCCCGAAAAGCCGACCGAGGTCGAGATAACATTCGCTGCCGAGGAGGGCGGCACCCGCGTGATGGTCACTCACCGGCCGAAGCCCGAAAGCGAGGATCTGTGGGCGGAGCGGGTGCCGCGATACGACCAGGCCTGGGACCTCGCGCTGGCGGCGTTATTACGGGCGGCGGCTTAGCAGCGCTTGCCATTCGTAACATTGATGTTACCATGAGCGGCATGAAGAGCTTCGCCGCCGCGATCGTGATTCAGGCTCGCGCCGAGACCGTCTGGGCACTGCTCACGGACAGCGCCCGCTATCCGCAATGGAATTCGACCGTCGAGCGCGTCGAAGGGCGCATCGCGGCCGGCGAGAAGCTGAGCGTCTATACCAAGGCCAGCCCGGCGCGCGCGTTTCCGCTCCGCGTCACCGAATTCGCGCCCCCGGAAAGAATGACATGGACCGGCGGCATGCCGCTCGGACTTTTCACGGGCACCCGCCGATACATGCTGGCACCGATATCGGCGGGCCAAGTCGAGTTTATCATGCATGAGGAGTTCGGCGGTCTGCTGGCGCCGCTGATCTCGCGTTCGATCCCCGATCTGCAACCGATGTTCGAAACATTTGCCGCCGATCTCAAACGCTGCGCCGAGGGTGTCGCATGAGCAGGCCGAACGAGACCGCGATTCACCCAACTCTCAGCGGAGATCGAGCATCGCGCGCTGAAACAGTCCGATGAGAGGCTCAGGGTCGCGTCCGCGTTGCGCCGTTGAAATCACACCAGCTGGGGAGATGTCATGACGACCGATCTCAAATACCTTGCCCTTACCGCGATGCTTACGGCTGCGCTTTGGATCCCCTACGTCGTCGCGCAGGTGAAGACGAACGGCTTTCTTACTCCTCCAAATTATGTCGATCCCACCCCGCGACCCCTTCCATTGTGGGGCAAGCGCGCCGACCGCACCTATATCAATGCGGTGGAAGTCTTTGCGCCTTTCGCGGCGCTCGTGATCGTCGCCCAGGTCTCCGGCAAGGCCAATGGGATGACGGCATTCTGGGCGGCAAGTTTCTTCTGGCTGCGGCTGGCGCACGCCATCGTCTATATGGCGGCGATACCCTATGTGAGAACGCTGATCTTCACCTTGGGCTTCGTCTGCATCGTCGGGATCTTCTGGGAGGTGATCAAGTAACCGCGGGGAAGCGCGCCCGGTGGAGGGAGAAGTCACCCTTCGCCGGCTTCCGCTTCGGCGAGCTTGGCGCCCGAGCAACAGGGGGGGCGCGACCAGGCAAATGCGGCGGAAACGCCGCCTATTCGATCTCGGACATCGCAAACTCCTGTGCGATGCCGGGACGGATCGCTTCGGCGGCGGCGACGTCGGCTGCGGCGCCCGCGAGGTCGCCGTTCTTGCGCTTCGCAATGCCGCGTCCGTAGAGCGAATTCGCGAGCGTCGGGTTGAGCGCCAGCGCTGCGTCGAAATCCGCAATCGACCCGTCGAGTTCCCCTCGCCTGAGGCGCGCCAACCCGCGGCTGCTGAGCGCGAAGGTGTTTCTCGGATTGAGCCTCATCGCCTCGCCGTAATCGGCAAGCGCGCGGTCGAAGTCGCCGCGGTCGCGCCAGGCATTGGCGCGGTTGATGAGTGCGGCTCCATTGCGCGGACTGAGCCTGATCGCCTCGCCGAAATCGGCGACCGCGTGGTCGAGATCGCCCTTGTCGCGCCAAGCCATGCCGCGATTATTGAAGGCGAGGGCATATTCCGAGTTGAGCTTGATGGCTTCCGAAAAGTAGACGAGCGCATGCTCATAATCGCCCTTGACGAGGTAGAGGGCGCCGCGATTGTTGAACGCGACCGCGTTCATCGGATCGATTTCGATCGCCTCGCTGTAGTCCGCGGCGGCACGGTCGACGTCGCCCTTCTCGCGATAGGCGTTGCCGCGGTGGGTGAAGGCGGTGGCCAGCTTGGGATCGATTCGAATCGCCGCGTCGTAATCGGCGATCGCCCGATCGAGGTCACCCTTGTCGCGATAGGCGGCACCGCGATTGACGATCACGACGGCACTGCGCGGATCGATCTTGATCGCCGCGTCGTAGTCCGCAATGGCGCGGTCGAAATCACCTTTGTCGCCGTAGGCCGCGCCGCGATTGTTGAACGCGGAGGCGTAACTGGGGTCGAGCTTGATGGCGGCGCCGTAATCGGCAAACGCGCGGTCGTAATCGCCCAGGTCCCGGTACGCGAGACCCCGGTTGTTGAGGGCGACCGCGAGTTCCCGCGCCGGCCGCTTGCCCGACCGGATCACCGCCGTGCAGCCGTCGGCCACGATATTGGACGGGTAGGCGTTGCCCTCGTTGCTGCACAGCATCCATTCCGGCGATAATTCCGTCTGCGCCTGCGCGGGTGCGGCGACGATCACGAATGCGGCCGCGACGACCGCGCCGATCAGGCTCACAACTGGGCTCATTGACGGATATTCTCCTGGTCGTTCTCCTGGTCGTTCTCCTGGTCGTTCTCCTGGGCCGGGCTCAGGCCCGGAACGAGCGTGGTCGCGACGATAACCGAACCGAGCACGAAGCCGCGTCGGTCCATGGTGTTTCCCTCCGATTTGGCGGCGACACCAGCCGCGCGCCAGAACGGACAACCCGCGGCTGAGGCAGCCGAATGATGGAAGTGCGACGAACGACAGGGACTTGCGTCCTCCGTCCTCCGTGCCCGTCTTCGCATCACATCGCCGACGCCATCACCGCGGGCTCGCGGCCCTTGGCCTCGGCGGCCTCGAAATTGAGCTCGATCTTGACGCCGTTGGGGTCGATCAGAAACAGCTGGTAGAGCCCCTGATTGTTGACCCGGCGCTCCTTGAATTCGATGCCCTTCTTCTCGAGATGGTCGATCATGTCGATGAGCCCGGTGGCGCGGAACGCGACGTGGTCGACGACGCCGGACCCGGTGGTGGCGGTGGATTCCTGGCCGAGATATTTGAGCCGGTTTTCCGAGGCCTTGGCGCCGCCATGGGTGAGGTGGAGCACGTCGGTGTCGCCGAGATAGAGCCAGTAGACCGGGAACTTGAAGTCCGGCGCCGGCCCGACCTTCATGCCGAGCACGTCCACGAACCAGTCCTTGGTCTTTTCGAGGTCTTCGGTCTGGATCAGAAAATGCTGCAAATGGTGAAGCGGCATGGCATGTCTCCTAACGCTTGTTCGCCCTTTGACCCATTCGAATAGCTAACCTCGTCCATCGTCCCCGACAAGTCCAGGAGGTCCCATGCCCGCCTATTGGGTTGCCCGTTCGCGCATCATCGACCCCGTCGAATACAAGAAATACACCGACCGCATCCCCGCCATCATCGCCAAATATGGCGGCAAGGTGCTGGCCCGCGGCGGGCGCTTCCAGATCATGGAGGGCCCGGACAAGTTCCACCGCTTCGTGGTGATCGAATTCGCCACACTGGAGCAGGGGGTCGCCTGCTTCAAATCCAAGGAATACGACGAGGCCGCGGCGTTCCGTCGCAAGGGCGCCGGCGAAGTCGAGACCGTTATCGTGGAAGCCGGCGACGCCACGCCGCAGTGATGTTCTGTCCGCCGACCCGGCCGGCGCTGGTGCCGGGCGGCGGATTGGTTCTACTATGGCGGAACAAAAACGCCAGTAAATGCAAAAGCCTTGATGGGAGGAACCGAATGATTTCCCGATTCAAATCATTGATCTCGACCGTATCCGCGGCAGCCGTCGCGGTCATGGCCGTGGCGGTTGCGGCCGATCGCGCCGCGGCGCAGTCCGGGGAACCGATCAAGATCGGCTTCAGCATGGCGATGACCGGCGGGCTCGCCGCCAACGGCAAGTCGGCCTTGCTGGCGCAGAAGATCTGGGAAGACGACGTCAACGCCAAGGGCGGCCTGCTCGGGCGTCCGGTCAAGCTCATCTATTATGACGACCAGAGCAATCCGGCGACGGTGCCGGGCATCTATACGAAGCTGCTCGACATCGACAAGGTCGATCTCCTGATCGGCCCCTATGCGACCGCCCAGATCGCGCCGGCGATGCCGATCGTGATCCAGCGCAACAAGCTCTTCATCGGGCTGTTGGGCCTCGCGGTGAACTCGGAGTTCAACTACCCCAATTATTTCGCCATGATCCCGTCCGGGCCGGACCCGAAGCCCGCCTTCACCAGGGGCTTCTTCGATATCGCCATGGCACAGTCGCCGAAGCCGCAGACGGTCGCGATCGTCGCCGCGGACCAGGAGTTCTCCCGCAACGCCTCCGACGGCGCCCGCGAGAACGCGAAGAAGGCCGGGCTGAAGATCCTCTACGACAAGACCTATCCGCCATCGACCACGGATTTCGCGCCGATCGTGCGGGCGATCCAGGCGACCAATCCCGATGTCCTGGTGATCTGCTCCTATCCGCCGGATTTGGTCGGCCTGGTGCGGGCCATCAACGAGATCGGCTTCAAGCCGAAGATGATCGGTGGCGGCATGGTCGGCCTCCAATCGACCGCGCTCAAGACCCAGCTCGGGCCCGCGCTCAACGGCTTCGTCAATTACGACTTCTGGCTGCCGGTGCCGAAGATGAACTTCCCCGGCGTCGACGCGCTGATCAAGAAATACCAGGCGCGCGCTCCGGCCGAAGGCGTCGATGCGCTCGGCTATTACATGGCGCCGTGGGGCTATGCGCAGCTCCAGGTGATGGGGCAGGCGATCGAGGCGACCAAGAGCATCGACGACAAGAAGCTCGCCGACTTCATCCGCGCCAACACGTTCAAGACCGTGCTCGGCGACATCAAGTTCGGCAAGGGCGGCGAGTGGGCGCAATCGCGGGTGCTGCAGGTGCAGTTCCACGACATCAAGGGCAACGACGTCGAGCAGTTCCGCGGCATGGGGACCCAGACGGTGCTGACCCCGGCCGAATACAATTCCGGCAGCGTGATCTACCCGTACGAAAAGGCGAAGTGAGCGGGGCGAGAGCCGGCATTGCCATCATTCCGGGGCGCCTCAATCCAGCCGGATGCCGGCGTCCCGGATCACCCGGGTCCACAGCTCGAATTCGGATTTGATGAACTTGTCGGTCTCGGCGACCGGCATCTGCATCAACTCGCCGCCGCTGTTCTCGAATTGCGGCTTGAGCTCTTCGGCGGCGACCCTCGTGGCACTGCGCAGCCGGTCGAGCACCTCCGGCGGAGTGCGTGCCGGCGCGAACAGGCCGATCCAGGATTCGATGCCCAGCCCCGGCAGCCCCGCCTCGGTAATGGTCGGCAGGTCCGGCATGGTCCGGTAGCGCTGCGGCGCCAGCAGTGCGACGCCGCGGACCTTGTTCGCCTTGATGAAGGGCAGTGCCACCGCCGTCGAGTCGAACAGGAGGTCGACGCGGCCCGCCAGCATGTCGGGATAGGCGCCCCGGGTGGTGCGGTAGGGCACCTCGACCATGGTGGTGCCCGTGAGTTTCATGAAGGCGGCGCCGACGATCTGCTGGCCGCTACCGGAGCCGGCATGGGCGATGGTCAGCTTGCCCGGACTCTGCCGCGCATAGCTGATGATCTCGGCGAGGTTCTTCTGCGGCAGGTCGCGGCGGGCCATCATGACGTAGGGGAAGGTGTAGACCAGCGCGATCGGAACGAAATCCTCCGGATCGTAGCCGACCTTCTGGTACAGCGCGAAATTGAACACGATGTTGCTCAGGCCGCCGACCAGCAAGGTGTAGCCGTCGGGCGGCGCCGCCGCCGCCGACTGGGTGCCGACCAGCGTCCCGGCGCCGGTGCGATTCTCGACGAAGATGGATTGGCCCAGGAGATCGGAAAGCCGGTTCGCCAGCAGCCGGCCGACGAGATCATAGGCGCCGCCGGGACCGATCGGGACGATGATCCGGACCGGGCGCTCGGGGTAGCCCTGGGCCGCGGCGACGCGCGGCAGCACCGCAAGAGCGAGCGCCACCAGGGCGGGCATGGCGACGGCGCGGACTGCTTTCATGACCTCGAACATCTCCCGCCCCACCTTAGCGGTCCTTGCCCGACAGTGGAACAAGCGCGGCGGTCCCGGGACGCCGCGCCCAGGATCAGTAATCGGGGAACAGGGATCAGTAATCAGACCCCTATCGTTCGGGCGCGGCCGATGGCGAGCGGCTCACCGGGAGCGCATCTCAACCGGCCGGCGCGGCGACGGTCTGCGGCTTGTCCTTGTCCTTGATCATGAGCTCGATGGTGCGCGCCGGCGCATTGCTCCTGTTCTCGTTGCGATGGACCGTTCCGCGCGGAATGTAGACGAATTCCCCGGCCTTGAGCACGCGCGGCGGCTGGCCCTTGGCGATGAAGGTGATCTCGCCGTCGAGCACCACTTCCCACTGGTCGCCATTGTGCGAATGGAACCCGTTGCCGGGGCGGTTCGGGAGATGGAGCTGCATTTGCATCTGCACGTCGCGCGACGCATCGTTCTCGAGCGGCGTGTTGAAGAAGCGCTGCGAAAATGCGGGGCCGGTGGGCTTGGTCGACGTTTGTGCCGATGCCGCCGTCGCGATCGTCCCCGTCATCGCGATTACGGCCAGTCCGAGCATTGATCCGCGCATGTGATTTTCCTCCCTTGTGCTTATGGTGGCGATCATAGTGGCCGACAGCGCAAAAGCACAGGGAGGCGTTCCGCGGTGCGGCAAAAATGGAGCGTCGAAGTGCAGGATGCCAGGGGAATCGGGTGAAGGAAATCACGCGGCGACGAGGCTGGCGAGATATTCGTCGTCCCACCCTGCGGTTTTGCGCCGGAGGCGGATGGAATCCTTGCCTGGCGCCTTGCGGGTGAGATTGTAGGCGATATGCCGGCAAGTTGCGAAATTAGCCGGCGCGTTGTCGGTTCTGACGCGGCATTCGTCGTCGCGAAAGACCATGTCCATGACCCAGTGCAAGGAGTTCTCGATGGCCCAGTGCGCGCGGATCATCGGGCCGACAGCGTTGGCCAGGATCACCAGCGAGGTGATGTAGAAGCGCGTCTCGCTAGTGGTCTTGCCGTTGATTTCGCGCAGGCTTTCGACCACCACGACGGCGTTCAGGCCCGGCCATTCGTGGCGCGCCTGCAGCCAGTCGACATCGTGGATCACGGTATAGTTTCGGGTCTCGATGCGGCCGTGGTCGGCGTCGACTGTTTCGTGCGTGCTGATCGTCGTATCCTTGAATTTCAAGGCTTTCTGTTCGTCGACGAAGACCTCGACATCCTCCCGAAGGGTTCCCTGATTGCCCTTCAGCGCGAGAATGTAATCGGCTTTTTTCTCGATGATTTTCGCGGCGATGTCGCGCTGACAGCCCATCGCATCGATCGTCACGACCGCACCCTCGATCGACATCATGTCGAGCAGCGCCGGGATGGCGACAATCTCGTTCGACTTCTCGTTCACCTTCACCTGGCCCAGCACGATGCGTTGCCGCGCCGCGAAGGCGGAGACGATGTGGATCGCCTCTTTCGAGCCCTTATTCTGATACGAGCGCCGCGACGTCTTGCCATCGACCGCGATAACCTCGGCGGGCGTGTTCGTCAGCGCCGCGACCCAGGCCACGAAGCAAAGCTGGAAGGCACGGGCGTCCAGCGTGGCGAAGATATCACCGAGATGATCATGCGAGGGCGTGCCGTTCACATAGGGCCGAAACCGCCGCAGCAGCTCGATCTTCCGCTCGCCAAATCGCGCTATGTCGGTGAACGTCTCCGCCCCCGCAAGGACCGCAAGAAGTATCAATAAAAGCACTTCCGGCAGCGGATAATCCACCTTGCCGGCCTGACGATGATCCGGCAAGTCCTTGAAATAGTGAAGAAAGCTCGTCGTCTCCGCAATCGCTGCAAACTGTGTCCCGTTGGGATCCATCGCCGTGCTCCACATGCGAATCAGTGGATCACAACAGATTCAGCACTTCAGCCCTTTGTCACGGAACTCTTCACCCGATTACCCTGTGCAGGATGCGGTCTGCCCTTGACGGCACGCCCGCCGCACCCCATTGCTGCGGGGTCAGTCGGCCGGACGGCCGCTCCGGCAATGGCCGAAAGGTCGCCGGGGAGGAAAGTCCGGGCTCCATGGACATACGGTGCCGGATAACGTCCGGCGGGGGCGACCCCAGGGACAGTGCCACAGAAAACAAACCGCCACGGCGCGTTGCCTCTCGCAGCGTCAGCCGCGGCAAGGGTGAAATGGTGCGGTAAGAGCGCACCGCGTGTGCGGCGACGCAGACGGCATGGCAAACCCCACCGGGAGCAAAACCGAATAGGGGCGGCGTGGGACGCATCGTCGCGAGGCGGGGCGTTCCAGATAGGTGTCCAAATCCTGCCGTCCGGGTAGGTTGCTCGAAGCGCCGGGCAACCGGCGTTCCAGAGGAATGGCCGTCACGCACAAGGCATCCGCCTTGCGCCACACAGAACCCGGCTTACAGGCCGGCTGATTTGTAAGGGGGCTCGGCGGCATCACCGCCGGGCCCCCGCCAATTTTCGGATCACCTCGACGGGCGGATCACGGCGTCTCACCGCACATGCGCCGGCCTCGCGTTGCCGTAGGTGACGCGGTAGATGGCGCCGTTCCAATCGTCGGAGACGAGCAGCGAGCCGTCCCTCATCATGGCGACGTCGACGGGGCGGCCGAGATAGGCGTTGCCGGCCAGGAAGCCGGTCAGGAACGGCTCGACCGACCGGACGCTGCCGTCGCGGTTGAGCCTCACCACCACCACGTCGGCGCCGGTCTTGACCGTCTTGTTCCAGGAGCCGTGGCGGGCGACGAAGATCGCGTTCCTGTAGTCCGGCGGGAACATGGTGCCGGTGTAGAACCGCAGGCCGAGCACGCCCGCATGCGGTCCCATCTTGGCGACCGGCGGCACGTAATTGCCGCAGGACTGGCCCCAGCCGAATTCCTGGTCGGGGATATCGCCCTCGTAACAATAGGGCGCGCCGAAATGCTGCCCGGGCCTGATCACCCGGTTGAGCTCGTCATTGGGCAGCTCTTCCGAGAGCCAATCCCGGCCATTGTCGGTGAAATAGAGATCTTTGGTCGCAGGATTCCAGTCGAAGCCCAGGCTGTAGCGCACGCCCTGCGCCAGCACCTCGGCGCCGGTGCCGTCGAGATTGATCCGGCGGATCTGGCCGTAGGTATCGGGCGCGATGCAGTTGTTGCAGGGAAGGCCGACCGACACGTAGAGCCTGTCGTCCGGCCCGATGCCGATGAACCTCCAGCCGTTGGCCTCGTCCTTGGGCAGATCGTCGTAGATGACGATCGGCGGCGCGGGATCGTCGAGATGGTCCTCGACATGCTCGATCTTGGAAATCTGCGACAGCTCGGCGATGTAGAGGGTGCCGTCCAGGTAGGCGAGCCCGTTGGGCCGGTGCAGGCCCGACGCGACGACCTTCACCTCGGGCCGGCCGTCCTTGCTGACGACGGCATAGACCTTGTCGAGCAGGCTGGTGCCGGCGAACACCGTGCCCCTGTCGCCGACGCGCAGCGACCGCGCATTGGCGACGCCGCCGGCATAGACCTCGATCTTGAAGCCCCTGGGCAGCTTGAGCGCGTTGATCGGCAGCTTGTCCACGGCGGTCGGCTGGGAGGGCCCGGCCAGCGGCGCGAGCCTCATCGCGGCTTCGGTGTCGGGACGCCCGCTCAGCGGGGATCCCCGCGGCGGCACAGCCGGCCGCTGCTGGGAAAGGGCAGGCTCACCGAGGCAGAAAAGCACCGCAATGCCGGCGGCGGCCATAACGCAACTCTTCAGGGCCGAACTTAACCTGACGGTGGGCATCACACCTCGGCGCGACCGCCACCCCGCCACGATCCCGCGCTCAGAATACGCCAAGATACTGGCGCAAATCGACATTTTTCTCGCGCAGCACCGCGGCGCCGGCGGCGATCGCGACCTCGCCGCTGTTCAGGATCACGATGTCGTCGGCGATGTCGAACACCAGCTTGGGGTTCTGCTCCACCAGCACGATCGACAGGCCGCTCTCCTTGAGGGTGCGGATGGTCGCCATCACCTCGGCGACGATCTGCGGGGCGAGCCCCTCGGACGGCTCGTCCATCAGGAGAACGCGCGGATTGGCCATCAGCGCGCGGCCGATCGCGAGCATCTGCTGCTCGCCGCCGGACAGGTACGCCGCCATCTGCCGGGAGCGCTCGCGCAGCCGCGGGAACATCGAAAACACCGTATCGGTCGTCCATGCGGACCGGCCGCCGCGGACCTCGCCGCGCCGGGCGGCGACGATGAGGTTCTCGTGCACCGTCAGGCTCTTGAAGATGCGGCGGCCCTGGGGAACCAGCGCCACGCCGTGGGCGGCGATCGATTCCGGCGGCAGCCGCGTCACCGCGGCGCCGAACACGGTGACGGTTCCGGCGCGCGGCGGCAGCAGCCCGACCGTCACGTTCATGCAGGTCGACTTGCCGGCGCCGTTGCGGCCGAGGAGGCCGAGCAGGCGACCCTGCCCGAGCGCGAACGAGACCTTGTGGAGCACGCTGCTGTCGCCATAGAAGGCGTCGACCTCGCGGAGCTCCAGCGCGCTATTCGCCAAGATAGACCTCCCTGGTGCGGGGATCGGCGACGACCTCGGCGCGCGTGCCCTCGACGATGACCTCGCCGAAATGCAACAGCGTGATGCGGTCGGCGAAATCGAGCGCCACGTCCATGTTGTGCTCGATCATCACCATGGTCACGTCGCGCGGGATCGCGCGCAGCAGTTTCTGGACGTCGCGCCGCTCGTCGATCGACAGGCCGGCGAACGGCTCGTCGAGCAGCAGAAGCCTGGGGCTCTGCGCCATCGCCATGGCGATCTCGACGCGGCGGCGTTCGCCATAGGAGGTCTCCCCGAGCGGGCGTTCGGCGATCTCGTCGAGGCCGACGCGGGCGAGCGCGGCATGGGCACGGGCGGCGAGATCGTGCTGGAGGTCGAGGGCGACGAAGGGGTTCCAGCGCAGCGTCGACAAGCCGAGCAAGGCGAGGGTGACGTTGCGCAGAATCGTGTCGCGCGGAAACAGGGTGATGATCTGGTAGGTCCGCGCCATCCCGAGATGGACGCGGCGCCGGCACGGCGTGTTGGTGATGTCGGCGCCGAACAGCCGGATCGATCCGCCGTCGGGCGAAATCTCGCCGGTGATCAGATTGAACAGGGTGGTCTTGCCGGCGCCGTTGGGACCGATGATCAGCCGCCGCTCGCCCGCCTCGACCGCGAGATCGACTCCCTTGGTGACGCGCAATCCGCCGAACGACTTGGCGAGCCGGGTGACGAGGAGCGCGGTCATGGCCGGTCTCCCCGCGATGCCGGCGTGGTCATTTGCGGCGTGGTCTTTTGTGGAGCGGTCTTCTGCGGCGTCTTTGCGCGCCGCCACGCCCAGCGCCACAGCCGCGCCGAGCCGGGAACCAGCCCCTCCGGCATGAAGGTGATGATGGCGACGAAGATCAAGCCGAGCACCATGTTCCAGCGCACCACATAGGCGCTCACCACGTTTTTCATGATGACGACGATGGCCGCGCCCACGATCGGGCCGGCGAGGGTCGCGGTGCCGCCGGAGATCACCATCAGCAGCACCTCGGCCGAGGTCTGCAGCGCCGCGATCTGCGGGCTGATGAACTGGTTGTAATAGACGAACAGGATGCCGGCGATGCCGGACCAGAAGCCGGAAAACAGGAAGGCGAGAAACCGGATCAGCCAGACATTGTAGCCGAGCGCGGTCATGCGCCTCGCCTGGTCGCGCGCGCCGCGCAGGCTGGCGCCGAACGGCGATCGCACGAACAGCGCCATGGTGGCGAGTGCGAGGAGGAAGACGACGAGGGTCGCGAAATAGAACGATTGGGCGCCGGCGAGGCTGATGCCGAACGGCGCCGGCCGCGTCGATACGTTGACGCCGTTGTCGCCATTGGTGAGGTTCGCCCAGCGATAGGCGATGCCCCACAGGATCTGCCCCAGCGCCAGCGTGATCATGAGAAAGCCGATGCCGGTCGCGCGCAGGGCGAGCACCGCGAACACCGCCGACACCACGAGCGTGACGCCGACTGCCGCGACATCGGCAGCGAGATGTCCTTGCCCCGCCTGGAGCATCAGTGCCGTCGTATATCCTGCGACCGCGAACAGCCCGGCATGGCCGAGCGACACCAGGCCGCCATAGCCGACCAGCACGTTGAGGGCGAGGGCGAATACCGCAAACAGCAGGATCTGGCTCGCGACATTGATGTAATAGGCATTGCCGACCCATGCCGGCAGCGTCGCCAACAGGGCCAGCGCGATCACGAGCAACGCGACACCCGGAGCCGCGCGCCGCGTGACCGGCGCGCTCATAGGGTGCCCTTGCCGAACAATCCCTGCGGCCGCAGCACCAGCACCACCAGCATCGGCAGGAACAGGATGACGTAGGCGAGGTCGGGAAACATCGCCTGGCCGAAATTATAGAGGAACCCGATGATGAAGCTGCCGACCAGCGCGCCGAGCAGGCTGCCGGTGCCGCCCAGGATCACGACGATGAGGGCGAGCGGCAGCATTTCGGCATCGAGCCCGGGATAGACCGACAGGTAGGGCGCGCCGATCACGCCGCCGAACGCCGCGAGCGCAGCACCGAGCCCGAACACCAGCGTGAACAGGAGCGACACCGGAATACCGACGACGCGGGCGATCGGCGCATCGTCGACGCCGGCGCGGATCATCGCGCCGAGCCGCGTCCAATCGACCAGCAGCCACAGCGCGACGGCGACGGCGACGGCAATGACGACGATCGCCAGCCGATAGATCGGGAAGTACAGGCCGGCGAACTGCACCGCGCCACGCAAATCCGGCGGCGGCGGCGGCTGCCAGGGGTCGCCGGTCCAAATCATCAGGCAGAGGTCGGCGACGATGAAGGACAGCCCGAGGGTGAGCAGCACCTGGGCGAGTTCCTGGCCGGCCAGGCGCCGCAGCAGCAGGCGTTCGATGGCCGCGCCGATCACCGCCATGGCGGCACCGCTCGCCAGCGCCGCCACCCAGAAGTTGACCTGGTGGTTGAGCAGCGAGACGCCGAAATAAGCCCCCAGCATGAAGAACGAGCCGTGCATCAGATTGGGGATGCGCATCAGGCCGAAGATCAGGGAAAAGCCGGCCGAGAGCAGGAACAGCAGCCCGCCGAGGGCGATGCTGTTCACCGCGAGGGTAATCCACAGTGTCATGACCGCCCCCTGAGAGCGCGAACCCGACACTCCGTGTCATGGCCCGCGAAAGCGGGGCATCCAGTAACCCCCATGCCGTCGATGGAACTCATGCCGCGCCAAAACCGCAGTCCGGTGGTTACTGAATCGCCCGGTCGAGCCGGGCGATGACAACAATGGGATACTGCTTCAGAGCATGGTGCGGAGCGCTCACGGCTCCAAATACCTGGCCGGCGGTGCGTCGCGGGCGTAGACCGGCGCCGCCAGGAACGCCTTCTCGTCGTAGGTCCAGAACTGGCTCACATCGGGATAGCGCTTGATCACGGTGTTGACGAGCCGGCCGTCCTTGCGCTCGCATTTGCGGATGAAGACATCGCCGACGACGTTGCCGAGATGGTCGAACTTGACCGGGCCGCGCGGGGTATCGGCGAGCGTCACCTTGTGCAGCGCCTCGGCGAAAGCCTTGCCGTCGTCGGCCTTGCCGCCGAGACTCTCGATCGCCGCCTCGACGCATTGGCCGGCGACATACATGCCGGCGGAATAACCGCCGGGCAGCACGTTATAGTCCTTCTGCATGGCGGCGACGAAGCGCTTGTTGCTGGGCGAATCGAAATCGGCCGAATACCAAGCCGCCGAAACCACGCCGACGGCTTCGTCGCCCAGGCTGCGCAGCAGCGCATCGTCCATGCCGGTCCAGCCGGCGAGCAGCGGAATCTTCCCCTTGAGGCCGAGGTCGGCATAGCTGCGCATGAACTTGACCGGGTTGGATCCGGCGAAGCCGTCGAATACGCAGTCGACATTGCCGATCTGGGCGATATAGGGGGTGTAGTCCGGCGTCACCAAAGGCGGCCACAGTTTCTTGACGACCTTGCCGCCGTTTTCCTCGAACACGCGCTGGAAGCCGGACACCTGCTCGTAGCCGAAAGCGATGTCCTCGGAGATCGTCGCCGCGCGCTTGTATTTGAGTTCCTTCGCCGCGTAGTCGCCGATGGCGTGGCAGCACTGCGCCGAGGTCGCCGACGGGCGGATGACGAACGGGTTGGCCTTGCGCTGCGTCACGTCCTCCGCCGCCGCGAGGCTGATCAGCGGGGTCGCGTTGTCGCGGACATAGTCGGTGATCGCCAGCAATTCGAATGCCGCGAGCGGCCCGAGGATGACGTTGACCTTGTCGCGTTCGATCAGTTCCTGCGCCTTGGTCCTGGCGCCGGCCGGGTTGCCGCCGGTATCGGCCGAGATGAAGTCGATCTTGCGGCCGGCGAGCGTGTTGGCTTTCTCCTTGAGGAAGACGGCAAGCCCCTGCTCCATCTGGATGCCGCCCTGGGCGAGCGGACCGGTCTTGACCGTGAGCAGGCCGATCTTGAACGGCGCCGCCTGGGCGATCGCCGGGGCGAAGCCGAACCCCGCCGCGGCCGCGCCGGCCGCGCCAGCCGCCAAAAAGGTGCGACGATCGAGCTTGCGAGACATGGCGATCCTCCCGGCGTCCCGAACAGGACGTTTTGTTTTGCAATTTCTTTGATTCGACGCACGATCTTGCCCGAACACGCGCCGGCGGCCACGCGCGGGCCGCTTCGGCGCGCATCATCGGCCAACGCCGACGAAGTTGTAAAGCCGAGGCCTTCCGACTCTCTGGGGCAAATGGCCGCTCGCACCGGGACGGGGCGGCCCGGTGCATGTGCCGGAAGCGAAGCAGCCGGTCCTTGCGCGGGCCGCCCGGGCCTCAATACAGCGGCGGGATCTGACCGATCTTGACCGGCCCGAGATAAGCGACGCCGTCGACGAGACGCAGCAGCATCTTGATCGCCGGCTGCCCCTCGAGCTCGGTCTGCCGGCCACCGACAGCGGCGGCACCGATGGCGGCGGCGCCCCCGCCGGCGGCGCCGGTATTGCCGCGCAGCATATTGCCGAGACCCGGCATCAGCCGGTCGAGGCCCGGCGCCAGCTTGTCGAGGGTCTCCTGCGGCACCGCCCGCGCCAGCATGCGGTCGACTCCCATCACCTGCAGCAGCTTGCCGAAATTGATGACGCTGAGCTGAACTTCGCCATTGAGGGTGCCGCGCGGCGTCAGCGTGAGCTGTCCGGCCGCGGTGGTGACCAGGTCGCCCTGCTGGAACCTCGCGCCGGTCAACTCCAGCCGGCCGTTGGCGGCCTGGAGCTCGCGCAGCTTGGCGGCGATCGGCTTCGGCGTGAAATCCCCGATCCCGCGCAACACGCCTTCGATGTGGGCATCGGTCGAGGCCGCGGCATAGCTGCCCATCGACGGCGACGTGAAATGGGTGAAGTCCAGCGAGAAATCGAGCGCCGGATTTTCGGCGGTGGAATCGGCAGCACGGCGGACATGGAATTCCAGGTGATCGGCCGACGCGAGGGCGGAGGCATTACTCGCCGTGAGGCCCGGCTTGTCGACCACGATCGACAGCCGCTGCGACGACACCGGCAGTCCGCGCAGGCTCGCCTGGGCGAGCGTCCACTTCATCGTCATGGCGGGATCGCCGCCGGTCGGCCCCATCGTCATCGGTCCGGAAATCTCGCCGATCAGCAGGGTGGGATCCCAGACTTGCGCGACCGCCATGAGATCTTCGGCGCGCAGCGTCAGCGCCGTGCCGTGATCCTCGACCAGCGGATCGCGGCAATGCATTTCGATACGGAAGGGGTAGCCGCCGAAGCTCTCCTCGCCGCAGCGATAGATGCGCCCGGCACTCGCTTCCCGGCTGCGCCATTCGTCAAGGGAGGCCTGCGCCTTGCCCGCGGAATAATACCAGAAGCCGGACCAGGCGGCCGCCAGCAGCACGAGACCGATCGTCGGCAGGGCGATCAGCCAAGTCCTCGAACGGCCTTGGTGTTGCATGGCCATTTCTTGCCTGTTCACGCTGTCTCCTCGGGTTTGCTGCGATCTTGCGCTGCCCCCAACCGGCTGTTAGGCGGGGAACCAGGGCCGCTGTCAACGCCCTTGCCGCAATTTAATGCCACTGTCATCTCCGGCTCAGATGCCTGTCTTTACCGTCCCGGCCAACGAAGATCTCTGGGTGTTCGGCTACGGCTCGCTGATGTGGCGGCCCGGTTTCGAGCACCTGGAACGCATCCCCGCGCGATTGACCGGCCTCCACCGGGGGCTGTGCGTGTATTCCTTCGTTCATCGCGGGACGCCCGAGAAGCCCGGCCTCGTGCTCGGTCTCGACCTCGGCGGCGCCTGCCGCGGCATCGCCTACCGGGTTGCCGCCGGCCGCCGCGACGCGACCATCGCGTATCTGCGGGGGCGCGAGCAGGTCACCATGGTCTATCGCGAAATCATGCGGCAGGTCACGCTTGCGAGCCACCCGGCCCGGGCCGTCACCGCACTCGTCTACGTGGTCGATCGCAGCCATCCTCAATATGCCGGGCGCCTCGATCTCGAGCGCCAGCTCCATCTGGTACGCCAGGGACATGGCCGATCCGGGGCAAACCTCGATTATGTCCTCTCCACCGTCGCGGAGATCGAGGCCCAGGGCTGCCGGGATGCGGGGCTGCACCGGCTCGCGGAGCTCCTGCGCGGTGGCCACGGGCACGAGCGCCGACACAGGCCGCAGGACGGGTGACGGCGGTGGGACATTTGCGTGTTCATTCCGTGGCGGTGCCGTGGACCGAACGCGGAACGGGTGTGTTCACTCGGCCTTGATACCGGCCTTGGCGACGAGGTCGCGCACCGCCGGAACTTCGGCGGCGACCCGGGCGGCGAGCTGCTCCGGCGTGCCGGCGACGATCTCGAAGCCGACCTTGCGGGCCTGATCGCGGGCCTCCGGCCGCTGGAACGCGGCGCGGCTTTCCTTCACCAGCAACGCCACGATGTCGGGCGGGGTGCCGGCCGGCGCGAACAGCGCGTTGAAGGTGTCGGAAACGAAGCCGGGATAGCCGAGCTCGATCATGGTCGGCACGTCCGGCAGCGAGAACCAGCGTTGTGCGCCGGTGACCGCGAGCGCGCGCAGCTGGCCGTCCTTGATCAGGGGCTCGGCCGGCGGCAGCGCCACCGATCCGACCTGCACCGTGCCTTCGAGCACGCCGAGCGTCGCCGGCCCGGCGCCGCGATAGGGCACGTGCACCATCTGGATGCCGGCGCGCAGCTTGAGCATTTCGCCGGTGAGGTGCGACTTGGTGCCGGCGCCGGGGCTCGAATAGTTGAACTTCGAAGGCGACGCCTTGGCCTGGGCGACGAGGTCGGCCAGCGACTTGATGCCGGAGTCCGGGCGCACCACCAGGACGTTGGGGGCGTTGACGAGTTCCGAGATCGGGATGAAGTCCTTGAAGGGATCATAGGGCAAGTTCTTGAACAGCGCCGGATTGACCGCGATCGAGGTCGAGGTCAGGAGCAGGGTATAGCCGTCGGGCGCGGCCCGCGCGGCGACCCCCATCCCGGTATTGCCCGCCGCCCCTGCGCGGTTGTCGATGATGACCGGCTGGCCGAGCGAAGCATGCAGGGCGGTGGCGAGAATGCGGGCGATGATGTCGGTCGGCCCGCCCGGGGCGAACGGCACGATCAGCGTGATCGCCCGCTCCGGATAGGCGGCGCGGGCGGGCACTGAAGCGGCGACCGCGAGCAACGCGGCGAGCGCAGCCCCGACGAGCGATTTTCCCAATCCAGGCATGCGCGTTCCTCCGGCGGTTTCTTGAGTGCCAGTGGTATCAGCAAGGCGCCCGCAATATCAATGAGACGCGTCGGCGCGCGGGCTTGCCGCGACATTTTCAGGGAGCCGGACCCACGCTCGGGGGTAACGGCCCTCCGCCGGACGGCGACTTGATCACGATCCACACCATCATGTCCCAGGCGTTGCGGATGCCGGCGAGGAGCAACGTCAGCAGCGCGGCGGCCATCACATCGGCACTTGCCGCCGACTGCACCAACAACAGTCCCGCCGACAGCAACGCGAGCAGATATCCCACAAGCGGCAGGAGCGCGTAGAACAGCCGATCGATCAGATCCACGTTGAATTTGTGCCGGATGATGATCGCGACCAGTATCCTCCCGCAATAAATCAGGCCCGCGAGTCCTCCGGCCCCGAGCAGGCTACCGAGGGTCAGCCAGCTCTGAGTCGGGATGGTGACCATCAGGCACGCGAACAGCACGGCGGCGAAGTGCATCACGGTCGGCGTGATGAATGCCGTCAGCGGGGCGCGGTGGTCTTCGTTGAAAATACTGGAGCCGAGCGACACCGCCACGAACATCAGGCCGACCAGCGTGGCCGACGCGGTACCAAGGAGAACATAGAAATCGTGCCAATCGTGAAGCAGTTCCCCGGGCGACGCCAGCATTTCGACCTGCCTTCACCAATGCGAACCGATGGTCATGTGGCCGGAGCGCACCCGTGGATGATTTCCCTGTCAAAGCACGGGCGGCCTCCCGGGGTCCATCCCGGCCAAACGCTGGTCAGGTCGTCCTCCGCACCGGATTGACGAGCTCAAACCCCGCAAAATCACTTTCGTTGTCGGTGACCACAACACAATTGTTGGCTTCGGCAACCGCAGCAACGATCATATCGAGCGCACTCCTCGGCCGCCCCCTCGCAGTTCCCTCAGCCATTATCCGCGCCCAGATCAAAGCGGCAGTCTCGTCGAAGGGCAGGACACGGCCAGCGAAGAGGGCCTGAGGCCCCTGCGGGCTGCTGAACCAGTTTTCCAATTCGCGGCGCTTCTTTCCAGCCGGCTTTTCCAGTACGCCGCGCCGTATTTCGGCGATGCTCAAGGACGAGATGAACACGTCCTCATCTGCCAGTTCGGCCATCCACTCGATGAGCGCTGCGGATGGGACGGGCTTGGTCGCGTTGCTGATGATGTTCGTGTCGAGGAGGAAGCGCGTCACAGGTCAACCTTGCGGCCTTGCGTGACCGAACGGCCGAGTTCGAGATCGGCGCCCACGAGGGGCGAACGGCGCAACGCGTCGAGGATGCCGCCTTTCCTTGGCGGCTCGTCCGCGATGGTCCGCCGCACCGTCGCGCGAATCCGCGTCGCGTCCGGGCCGTTTTCGGCAAGCCGTCTGGCCAGCGACCGTATCAATTCGCGATCGGCGTCTAAACCGAGAACTTCGAACCGTGCCACGCCGCGCTCGCTGAGACGCTTGCGGTAATTCTTCAGCGCTCGTTTTTGCGATGGATTGCTCACGGGCAAATCTCCAAGTTATATCCAGTAATATAGCCAGAATATTGGCTGGAGGCAAGCATTGAAGCTCATCGCGGGCTTGCCGGCGTGTCTATCGCAGGGGTGCGCCATCACCCCGCCGCCTTCACCTCCTCCGGCCGCTCCTCGCCGAGCCGCAGCAGCGAGCCGGCGAGATCGTTGAGCGAGGGCTGGCGCAGCGCGTTGAACGGCAGCGGACGGATCACCTCGATGGCGGCGAGGCCGAGCCGTGCGGTCAGCAGGCCGTTGAGCACGCCTTCGCCGAGCCGCGCGGAGAGCTTCGCCGCGAGGCCGTGGCCGATCACCTGCTGGATCAGGCTGTCGCTCGCGGCCATGCCGCCGGTCAGCGCGAGGTGGGACACCGCATGGCGCATCAGCGCGATGAGCCCGATGGTGCCGGGGCGCCCGCCATAGAGCAGCGCCAGCCGGCGCACCAGGCCGAGCGCGGTCACCAGCACGAAGAACACGTCGATGGCGGCGCGCGGGCTCACCGCCGTCACGATCGAGACGCGCTTGGCGGCGGCGGTCACCAGCCGGCGCGCCTCGTCGTCGAGCGGGGCCATCAGCTCGCGCTCGGCGAGCCGGATCAGGTCGCCGCCGTCGATGATGTCGTCGAGATGGCCCTGGAGCCGCGCCCGGGGACGGGCGAGGCGCGGCATGCGTTTGGTCAAGGCGAGGAGATCGCGCACCAGGGCGCGGCCGGCGGTGCGCTCGTCGCTGGCGAGGATCGCGGCCGCGCGGTTGTGCAAGCTTTCGATCGCGTCGAGGCGGGCGAGCCCGATCGCCTCGCGGACGACGATGGCAGCCAGCGCGACCCCGGCGACGGCCGCGAGGACGACACCGACGCCGCCGAGCCACGCCGCGCGGCTCGCGAGATCCTCGATCAAGTTGACGATGCCGAGCCCGGTGGCGAGCACCGCCAGCCCGAACGCGCCGATCCAGAACATCGCCGCCCACGGCCGGCGGCGCTTGGGCTCCGGCGGGCTCGGCACCTCGGCAGGCGGCACGGCCACCGGCGCGGCGGCGACCACCGCGGGGTCGTCGAACCTGAACACGGCCGGTCTGCGGGTGCGTAATTCGCTCATGTCAGGCGGTCTCCGATCAGGAACTGCAGCGCACGATCAAGACGAATATGGGGTAGCGCCGGCGGGCCGTCACCCCCGACCTCCAGCGGCGGCGGGCGAAACCGCAGGAAGCGGAAATCGCTCTCCTCGGCCGAGGCACTCGTCAACCCGCGGAACCCCGCCTTGCCGGGCGCGAACACCGCGTCGGGGTCGGCGGGAAGATCGCCGGGAAACGCCGCCACCTCGGTCACGCCGTCGAAACGCTTGCCGCCCGCGGTCTCTCCCGCCGTCGGAACGCCGAGGATCGAGGGCAGCATCTCGCCGCCGTGGCGGACCTGCGCCTCCCGGGTGGCACGCACGGCGGCGAGCGCGATCACGTCGACCCCCGCCCCGGCCACGTCCGCGCGCGCGATGGCGCGATCGACCATGCGCCGCAGGATCGCCTCCAGCCGGTCGTGGCTCGAGGAATGGAGATGGTCGGCCTTGGTGGCGGCGAACAGGATGCGGTCGGCGCGCGGGCGCAGCAGCGAGGTGAGGAAGGTCCGCCGCCCGATCTCGAAGCAGTCGAGGATCGAGGTGAGCGCGCCTTCGAGGTCACGCACCGCTTCCGGTCCGGCATTGAGCGCGGCCAGCGCATCGACCAGCACGATCTGGCGGTCGAGGCGGGCGAAGTGGTCCCGGAAGAACGGGCGCACCAGCACGTCCTTGTAGGCCTCGTAGCGCCGCCGCATCATCGCCCACAGCGATCCCTCCGGTGCTTCGCCATCGGCCGGCACGTCGAGGGGCGCGAATGTCAGGGCCGGCGATCCCGCCAGGTCGCCGGGCATGAGGAAGCGCCCCGGCGGCAGCAGGCTCATGGCATAGCGCTCGTTTCGGCAGGCCAGAAGGTATTCCGTGAACAACCGCGCCGCCGTGATCGCCGCCTGCTCCTGCGCCGGGGCTTCGGCGTCGAGGGTCGCGAGATCGGCGTGCCAGGCTGTCGCGAGCGGCGCCCGCGGCCCTTCGCGCGACAATGCCAGGCTCTCGGCCGACCAGGTCTCGAAGCTCTTGCTCAGCAGCGGCAGGTCGAGCAGCCATTCGCCGGGATAGTCGACGATGTCGAGAATGAGCTCGCGCATCGCGCCGGACCGCGACTGGTATTCGATGATGAGCCGCAATTCGCTGATCTGCCGGGTCGATTCCGGCCACGCGCGGTCGGCGAGGAGGGCGTGGACATGGCTCTCATAGTCGAACCGGGGCACCGCGTCGTCGGGCTGCGGCGACAGCCGCGCGCCGACGATGCGGCCCTCGTTCTGCGCCTCGAACACCGGAAACCGCCCGCCGCGCACGAGGCCGTGCACCAGCGCGGTGATGAAGACGGTCTTGCCGGCCCGCGACAGGCCGGTGATGCCGAGTCGCACCGTCGGATTGAACAGGCTGCCGCCATATTCCGCGAGCGCGCGCGCGGCGCGCCGGGCTTCTTCGAAGAGATCGGTCAGGGAGGCCACGGGAGTGGAATGTGGCGCGGCGGGACCGGTTCGGCAAGGTTGGAGCCGATCGATCTCGGTGAATCCCTCCGCCATGCGCGGAGAGCGGACTTCGACCGGCCGCGGCGATGCGCGAATCCGATGGCCGACTTGGGGGACGGCCGGGTCTCGTCAGACCGGGTCCAATCCCTTGGCCTTTAGCACCGCGGCCGCCGCCGGGGCGGTCAGGAACCTGATGAGAGCCTTGGCGGCATCGGGCTCCCTGGTGTCGGGGGCGATGACGGCGGCGGACACGGAGTAGAATTGTATTTCGGGCGGCAGCCGACCGACCAGTTCGGCACCCGCATAGGGCAAAATTTCGCTGACCGCCGTGATGCCGAGTTCGGCCTCGCCGTTGGCCACGGCTTTGGCCGCCGGATTGCTGGTCGGCAGGAGCTTGACCTTGGACTTGATCTGGCCGGCGATCCCGAGCCGCTCGAACACGCTCTCGAGATAGGGCGCGCCCGCACCTGCCGCCACATAGGCGATCGATTTGGCGTCGAGCAACGCCTGCTTGAACGCCGCGGTGGTGCCGATGTCGGGCTTGGGCGCGCCTTTGCGTGCCGCCATGCCGAACGCCGCGCGCGCGATGTCGGCCCGTCCGGCGGCGCTGGCCTTGCCCTCCCTGACCAGGGCGTCGATCGCCGCCGGGGTGAGGATGGCGACATCGAACGCCGCGCCCTTCTCGATCGAGGTCTTGAGCTCCGAGGTCGCCCCGAAGGTCATGGCCAGCTTGTGTTCGCTCGCCTTCTCGAATTGGGGAGCAAGCTCCTCCATGGTCGTCTTCATGGCGTTGGACACCAGCATCTTGATCTCCGCGGCACCGGCGGTTCCGGCACCGAAGAACGCGAGAACCGAGAGCACCTGCACCGTGCCTATGGCAGCGACCATTCTCATGGCTTCCTCCAGCATTACCGTCATGAATATCGTCGTGAAAACGAAGCCGACTTTATCGGCAATCCGCGGCGATGGCGAGGAACCGCTCGGCCTCGAGGCCGGCGCCGCCCGATCTTGGGCGTCGCCGGTTTCGGTCGGTTGATCAACGGATGGGCTGCGGATGCTGCGTCAGCTTCGCCAGCTGCGGATATGTCGCAGCATTCGCTCTGGGCGGCGATGGCCCAACTGCCGACTTATGCAGTATTGTCCCTTTGAGTAG
This sequence comes from uncultured Alphaproteobacteria bacterium, assembly GCA_963800215.1. Lineage (GTDB taxonomy): Bacteria > Pseudomonadota > Alphaproteobacteria > Rhizobiales > Xanthobacteraceae > JAJPKK01. The sequence goes on from CAWCZY010000003.1 coordinate 77,450, forward strand.
GGTGTGCTGTGATAATCGCACACCCAATGGAGGATCCCATGCCCCTTCAGATCGTAATGGACGCGACCGGTGATACCCGCCACCACTTTGATGCCGCGGACGAGGCCGCTATAGCGGAGGCCAGGAAGCGGTTCCAGGAGTTGACCGATGCCGGTTTCATCGCGGCGAGGAGGACAGGTAACGGTACGTCAGAACTGATCCGTCATTTCGACGCGACCGCTCAGGAGACACTGTTCATTCCGCGGCTCGTCGGCGGATGACGGCCTACCTTATCTCCTTCGCTTTCCCTGCTGTTTTGCTTGTGGGTTTGACGCTCGCGCTGCTGCCCGACATCCGTTCAAGCATTCGAGCACGAAGGCCGGCGGAACAAAGAGGCATTGCGCTGCTGCGTTCCTGGCTCACTCCCGAGCAGGCCAAGCAGTGGGATTCCAGCGGCGAGTTCGACGTCATTGGCGGTGAGACAGGCACGCGGTACCGCATTGCGCGCGGGACGGCCATGAACATTCGCCAACTCGATTTGGTCGGACACACCATCGCGCAATGGTGTTTTGCGCCGGAGGGCAAGCTCGCCACCGGTGATGTCTTGCTGGCGCAGAAGATCGCCCTGGAAACGATGGAACGTCAGGCACTAGCATTGGCGAACATCCAGACCACACGGTCCTAGTTCCCCGCGGCGCTGATGTCGCGGCCCCTCACGAGCGCAGTTTTTGCGCTTGCATTTGAGTAATCCGCAATGAAGACTTCTAAAGGCGCGAAACACGGTCGGTCGACAACGGGCCCGCGCTGGGAGGCGAACATGAAAATTGGCATATCGATCCTGCTCATCACCCACGGAATACTGGCGGTCTTGCTTCTCGGCGCGATCACTCACCAAGCGATCGGTGCCGCGTGGCCCGCCACCAAGCGAGAGCCCGGCTTTTTCAACTCGCTGCGAAACGTCAACGGAATGAGCTACACCAATGCTGTGATCATCTTGTTCCTGGTGACGTTTGTAATCGGCACCGTCATCTATCCGACCTACCGGGTGAGTGTACGTACGGTCTTGCAAGAATACCACGACTACAAACCGGAGGGCATGTTCGAGATGAAGGAGCACCTCCTCGCGTTGTCCCTGTCGCTGCTCCCAATCTACTGGCTGCTTTGGCGTCGACCGTCGGGGGAGAACCGCATCGCGCGAACGGCGGTGACCAGCATTCTTGCAATAGCGGTGTGGTGGGGCTTCCTCACCGGCCACATCATCAACAACATCCGGGGGTTCGGATCATGACGAAAACTGAGCGCCTCGCGGCCGTATTTGCCGTCGCATTTGCGATCATCTACGCGCCCACCATGAACAATAATTGGTCTCTTGCCACCTATCATCCGATCCAGGGGATTTGGCAGTGGGGTGCGGCGCCACCGTTGAGCGGCGGATCGCCGGCAATGTACTGGTATGGGTTCGTCTTTACCGCGGCACTAGGGGCAGCCGCTGTGACCGCGATCGCCGCGCTGCTTCCAGATAATCTGATGGAGCGGGTGCCGTGGCGGACTCTGGCTTGGGTGGCCCCGGTCTGCACGATCCTCTACATCGCCTACGTCCTGCTTCCCTACGCGACGAAGACATAGCCGCCGTGGTGCGCGGGGTGCACCTAGCGCCCCGCAATGGTGCAGTCGGATAGCGGTCGATGCCGAAACGCTCGCGACTGCGCGAGACGGCGCGTCGCATAATCCGGGCCATCGCCTCCCCACGGTGGCGCGGGTCGGCGGAACACATGCCGATGGTGTTTGATTAAGACCGTAGCCCGCAGTACCTTCCGGCCGCCCGGGCCAAGGTAGCCACAGCGTTTCACAAGCTGTTCAGCCCGGACAGCCGCCCGAGCCCGGCACCATCGTCTTGATGCAATGCGCTGCCCAAGGAGGAGGAAATCATGCGTTTCAAATCTTGCCTGATCCCGCTCACCGCGATCATCGCCATTACGTCTGCTGCGGAAGCATCCGCTCAGGCGATGGTCCGCGAGCAGAAGGTCATCTCGAGCGCCGGCGCACGCGCAATGGCGGACGCCTGCACGGCTTGGGCCGAGCGCAATCACGTGATACTCGCGATGGCAGTGTTGGATTGGGCGGGGAACGAGATCGAATCCCATGCCATGGAGGGAGCCGCCGCAAACGCCATCGATACCGCCCTGCTGAAGGCGAAATCGGCGCTCCGCTGGCGCCGGCCGACCTCGGAAATGAACAAGATCGTGCGCACCGGGCAAAATCTGGCGCCGACTTTCATGAAGGATTTTCCGCAGCCCGGCGCCTTGCCGATCGTGGTTGACGGCGAGGTGATCGGCTCGATGGGCGTTTCCAGCGCCGACGGCGAAAAATGCGCCCAAGCGGCGATCGACACGGTGTTCAACAAACAAAGGGCCTCGGCACCGTAAGCCGGCCGACCATTCGGCCGCGAGTGGTGCCACAACTGCTCGCCATCACCAATTGAGGTGGTCGATTAGAGCGCTATCCCCCCAAATTGATCGGACGGCGCTCAAATCTCCTTTGGTTTGAGCATCGTATTGTCCCAAAGCAGGACGTGGAGATTTCGGTGAAGTCGCGTGAGAAGACCGGACAGGGCGGGCGCATCCTCTTCTGATATTCGTCGGTACGGGCCGGCACCCTCGAAAAGCGACAGCATCCCTTACCGAGTTCCTGCGCTTCGGAGATTGCCGCGACTCGCGCGGAGTGGCAAAATTTTCTTCACGGCTGGGGTCCGGTGGGTTGCCCCATGCGCCGACGTTTGCTCTGACCATGAGGTAGAGACATGAGATCGCTCCGGCGACAACATATTCTGCTTCCTCTGCTTTTTGCCGCATTGCCGGTCACGGCGCCGGTTTTCGCGCAGCCCGTTCCCGCGCAATCGGGGGCGCTTCTGGCCAGGAGCGACGCCGCCGCGTCGGCGCTCGAAAAAAATCCGCGGTTCAAGAATCTTTCTCCGCAATATCGCCAGGAGATCGCGGAGTTCATGGCCGGCAATACGCTGTTCGTGCTGCTTCACGAATTGGCCCACACGGCCGCGTCGCAAATGCAGATACCGGCGCTCGACAGAAAGGAAGACGCCGTCGATTCGTTCGCGGTCACGCAACTCGTCAAGTTGAGCTCCGGATTTCCGGATCGTGTGCTCGAAGAATCGGCGAGGGGCTGGTTCCTGTCCGATCAGCGCGGTCAGGAAAACGGAGACCCTGTTCAATACTACGACGAACACGGCATCGACCAGGAGCGCGCCTATCAAATCGTGTGCCTGATGGTCGGCACCGGCGAGGACAAGTACAAGCATCTCGCCGCGGCGACGAAGCTGCCGAAGGACCGCCAGGAGAGCTGCGCGGAAGACTTCAGCACCGCGTCGAACACCTGGGATATGACGCTCAAGCCGCATCTGCGCAGCCCCGACCAGCCGAAAACAAAGATCGACGTGGTCTATGGAGATGCCACGGGCAAGCTCGAACCCGCCGCGCAGGCGCTTCGCGCCATGAGGTTGCTGGAGACGGTCGCCGAGCGCATGGCCGACACCTATGCGTGGCCGGCTCCCTTTGCGATCGAAATGCAAAGCTGCGGTTATGCAAACGCCCAGTGGCTCCCCAAGGCCCGCAAGCTCGCATTGTGTTACGAACTTGCCGCCGATTTCGGCGACCTTTATCGCGGCTATGGCGACAGGCCGTCGAACAACGAGACACGAAAACCGCGGGCGCGCTGAAGGCGCGAGGGGAGAGCGTCCGAATGCCCGCCTTCATCTGCACCGCCTGCGGCGCGCAGTTCGCGCCGAGCGAAGCACCGCCGGCGCGCTGCCCGATCTGCGAGGACGAGCGGCAATACGTCCCCCCGCGCGGGCAGACCTGGACCACCTTGCCGGCGCTGGCGGCCGCCCATTTCAACAGCTATCGCGAATACGAACCCGGCGTGATCGGTTTCGGCACCCAGCCCGCCTTTGCGATCGGCCAGCGTGCGCTGCTGCTGCGCACGGCCGGCGGCAACGTGCTGTGGGACTGCATCTCACTGGTGGACGCCGCGACGGTGACGCTGATCGGCGCGCTGGGCGGGATCCAGGCGATCGCGATCTCGCACCCGCATTTCTATACCTCGATGGTGGAGTGGAGCCGCGCGTTCGGCGGCGTCCCGATCCATCTTCATGCCGCCGACCACGCCTGGATCATGCGGCCCGATCCCGCCATCCGGCTGTGGGAAGGCGAGACCTCGGGGCTGCTGCCGGGCGTGACCCTGGTTCGCTGCGGCGGGCATTTTCCCGGCGGCACCGTGCTGCACTGGGACGCGGGCGCGGGGGGCCGCGGGGTGCTGTGCCCGGGCGACATCACGGCGGTCGACCCGGACCGCAAGTCACTGAGCTTCATGCGCAGCTATCCGAACTTCATCCCGCTGTCCGCCGGCGAGGTGGAACGGATCGCAGCCGCCCTCGCCCCGTTCGCGTTCGACACCATCTACGGCCATTATTTCGACCGCGTGATCCCGGCCGGCGCCGAGGCGGTGCTCGCGGCCTCGGTGGCGCGGTATCTCGCCGCGATCAAGGGCGGCCCGCCGGCCTGATTCGGAATCCGGCGCTTCACGAGAACGTCGTCCACAATGATTGGACAGCGGACGCCAATTCTGCTACAGCGCGCGCAAATCGGGGGCGGGCGCCGGCTGGATGCGTCCAGCAATGCCGGCCTCGCGATCCACCCCAAGCATTCCAAGCTACCTCGAGAGGATGACGCGTGCAGGTTCTCGTCCGTGACAACAATGTCGACCAGGCCCTCAAGGCGCTCAAGAAGAAGATGCAGCGCGAGGGCATTTTCCGCGAGATGAAGCTGCGCGGACACTACGAAAAGCCCTCCGAGAAGAAGGCGCGGGAGAAGGCGGAAGCGATCCGCCGCGCCCGCAAGCTCGCCCGCAAGCGCGCCCAGCGCGAGGGCCTGCTCCCCGGCAAGCCGAAGCCCCTGCTGCGGACCGGCGCGCCCGGCCGCGGTCCCGGCGTCGGTGCTGGTGCCGGCAACGGGGCGGCCCGCGCCCCGCGCTGAACGGCTCAGGCGTGCTTTGCAGTGGCCGCGCGGCGCAAGCCGGCGCGGCCCGTTGTTTTGCGTAACGGCGGAATATGACGTATATTCAGTAGTATAGTTCGTTTTCGGGCAGGATCACGGCCGCTTGATGTCCTGACCGCCCGGCTCCGTGGGATGACGATCATGGACACTGCCACTGCTTCCACCGCCCTCACCCTGCAGTTCCTCGCCTGGGTGGCCGAAGGTCCGCGCACCTATGGCGAAGCGATGGAGGCCTGGAGAAGCACCTGTCCGCGCCTGTCGATCTGGGAGGATGCGGTGCGCGACGGCTTGGTGCGCCTGGAGAACGGCGGCGCCATGACGTCTTCGCGCGTCGTGCTCACCCCCGCCGGCAAGGCCATGTTGACGCAAAAGCGGGCGTAAGGTCTTTGATTTCGAGCATGATCTTGTCCGAAAAGTCTGCAACTTTTCGGGATCATGCTCGAAACGGCGGCCCTCGCAGTCGGCGCGCATTTCCTGTATAATCGCCTCGGTGGTGGGGAGATAGGCATGCGCAAAATCTGGGCTGTGTTGCTCGCCGTTTCGCTCGGGGTGGGCCTGAGCGCCTGCAGCAAATGCGACATGCCCGTTCTCATGCCGAAATCCTGCAAGGGCGGCACCGGTCCCAGCCAGACACTGACCAACGCCTGGGCCGACATCTGGGCCGGCAATTGGGCACTTACCGCACCGGCTCCGCAATGAAGCGGCGGCCTTCCGCGCCGGCCCCGAAGTCATCGAGATCATCGTGCCCGCCCCCCGGATAGCGCACGAAGCGCTTCGGCTCAGGGGCAAGCGCGAACAGGCGCTCTCCCAACGCGATCGGAACCACGCGATCCCGGTCGCCATGCAGGACCAGGATCGAGGCCTTGACGGCGCCGATGCGCAGGTCCGAGCGGAACTGGTCGTGCATCAGCCACCGCACCGGCACGATGGGAAACATCCGTGCGGCCACATCCGCCGTCGAAGAGAAGGGAGCTTCCAGGATGAGCTTGGCGACCGGCCGTGTCGCCGCGAGCGCGACCGCGACGCCCGACCCGAGCGAATGCCCCCACAAAACGATACGGTCAGGCGGATAGCGGGATACCGCGAACCGGTAGGCGGCCTCGGCATCGCGCAGCAGTCCGTCCTCAGTCGGGCTGCCGGTCGAGCCCATATAGCCGCGATAGGACAGCGCGACGAGGCCAGCGCCGGTGGCGATCAGTTCGCGATGCCGGGCGACCTGCGTGGCCACGACCTCGGCATTGCCGTGGAAATAGATCACGACCGGCTGTTGGGGACGCGGCGGCACGTGCCACGCGATCACCCGCTCGCCGTCACTGGTGGCGAGCACGATCTCCTCGGCCTCCGGCAGGCCCGCCGCCGCGGGCGAGACATGCGCCGGCCGCGGCAGATAAAGCAGAAAGCGCTGGCCGAAATAGAGCGCGGCGACGACGGCGACGTAGCCGCCCAGGCCCTGCAATACGATCCATTTCAACACGTCCATGGCGCAGGCGTGACGTTCAGAACGAGGCGCAGACCGCGCGCGTCACCACGACGACCTTTTGCTGGTGGAATTGCTTCTTGTAGGCCGCCTCGATGGCCGCGATGCGGTCTTCGGTCTCCGAACCGTCGGGCGCGATGATGATGACGAGCTTGCTCGGCTCATGCGCAATGTCGCCGTCCGGAGTCTTGTACTGGCCGGCCGCATCGACGACGCTGAGGCCCTCGGAAAAGCGCGGCGTAATTTCGCGGGCGAGAAAGCGCGCCCATTCGCGCTCGCCGACGACGATCTTGCCGGCGACGCTGCGCCCGAACAGGATCTCGACCGCCTGCATGGATTGCGCCGGCGCATGGCACGAGGCACCTTCGGCACCGGCGCGGACAGGCGCAAGCGCGCCCGATGCGGCCAGGGCGCACGCGGCGACGGCGAGGGTACGCGGGCAAGCGGCCGGCCTGCGGGCATGATCGCTCATGCCGGCGGGCCCGAAAAGTCTGCAGCTTTTCGGATCATCGCTTTTCGGATCATCCCAGTGCCTTGGCGATTTCTTCGGTCATCTTCTTGGCGTCGCCGAGCAGCATCATCGTGTTGTCGCGGTAGAACAGCGGATTGTCGATGCCGGCATAGCCCGAGGCGAGCGAGCGCTTGTTGAACATCACCGTGCCGGCCTTCCATACCTGGAGCACCGGCATGCCGTAGATCGGCGATTTCGGATCGTCCTCGGCGGCCGGGTTGGTGACGTCATTGGCGCCGATGACGTAGGCGACATCGGCCTGGGCGAACTCCGAATTGATGTCCTCGAGTTCGAACACCTCGTCATAGGGCACATTGGCTTCCGCGAGCAGCACGTTCATGTGGCCGGGCATGCGTCCCGCCACCGGATGGATCGCATACTTGACCTCGACGCCCTCGGCCTTGAGCTTGTCGGCCATGTCGCGCAGCGCATGCTGGGCCTGCGCCACCGCCATGCCGTAGCCCGGTACGATGATGACCTTGCTGGAATTCTTCATGATGAAGGCGGCGTCTTCCGCCGAACCGAGCTTGACCGGCCTCGTCTCGGCGCCCGCCGCCGGCCCCGCGACCTCGCCCCCGAAACCGCCCAGGATCACCGCGAAGAAGTTGCGGTTCATCCCTTTGCACATGATGTAGGACAGGATCGCGCCGGACGAGCCCACCAGCGCCCCGGTGATGATCAGCGCCGAATTGCCCAGCGTGAAGCCGATGCCGGCGGCGGCCCATCCCGAATAGGAATTGAGCATCGAAATCACCACCGGCATGTCGGCGCCGCCGATCGGGACGATGATGAGCGCGCCGAGCGCGAACGAGAGGCCCGCGATCAACCAGAAGTCGATCGGGCTCTGCGACACCACGAAGCCGTAGATGAAGAAGATCAGCAGGCCCGCGACCGCGCCGTTGACGTAGTGGCGCATCGGCAGCAGGATCGGCTTGCCGCCCATGCGGCCGGACAGCTTGAGAAACGCGATTACCGAGCCGGTGAAGGTGATGGCGCCGATGGCGGCGCCGATCGACATTTCGACGAGGCTGGCGGAGTGGATCGCGCCGGGCGTGCCGATCTCGAAGGCGGCGGGCGCGTAGAACGCGCCGGCGGCGACCAAGACCGCAGCCATGCCGACCAACGAATGGAACGCGGCGACCAGTTCCGGCATCGAGGTCATCGGCACCCGGCGCGCGATCACCGCGCCGGTGCCGCCGCCGATCGCAAGGCCGAACAGCACCAGCGTCCAGGCGCCGAACCCGGCCGGCGGATGGTCGGCGAGCGTCGTCGCCACCGCGATCGCCATGCCGATCATGCCGAGCATATTGCCGCGCCGGCTCGATTCCGGGCTCGACAGGCCGCGCAGCGCCAGGATGAAAAGCACGCCGGCGACGAGGTAGAGCAATGCGGCCAGATTGGCGTTCATGCGGATGCGACCTTCATCTCGAGCGCCGTCCCTTTCGCTGCGTCAGCCGCCGAAACCGGGCGGCGTTCACTTCTTTTTCTTCTGATACATGGCCAGCATGCGCTGGGTGACCAGGAAGCCGCCGAAGATGTTGATGGAAGCGAACACGAGCGCGACGAAGCCGAGCGCGCGCGCCACGATCGAGCCGCCGTCTCCCACCAGCGACACCCCGACCGCCAGCAGCGCGCCGACCACGATCACCGAGGAGATGGCGTTGGTCACCGACATCAGCGGCGTATGAAGCGCCGGCGTCACCGCCCACACGACGTAGTAGCCGACGAACACCGCGAGCACGAAGATCGACAGGCGGAACACGAACGGATCGATCGCCCCGCCGGTGATGGTGTGCGCGCCCGCGGCCGCCATGTCGGCATAGCCTTGCGCCGCGTCCGCCGCCTGGCGCGCGACTTCGGCGGCGGCCTGGGCGAGGTTGGCGGCTTCCTGGGGACTGATCGTGGCCATGGGCGCCTCCCTCAGACAGCGGGTTTGGGCAGGAAATTCGGATGGACCACGGCGCCGTCGCGGGTGAGGAGGGTCGCCTTGACGATGTCGTCGTCGAAGTTCACCGCGAGGGCCTTGGTTTTCTTGTCGACCAGGATGTCGAGGAACGCAAAGAGATTCCTGGCATAGAGGCTCGAGGCGGAGGCGGCGAGCCGGCCCGGATTGCTGTAGCCGACGATCTTGACGCCGCCGACTTCAGCGAGTTCGCCGGGCTTCGCGCCCTCCACATTGCCGCCGCGCTCGACCGCGAGGTCGACGATCACCGAGCCGGGCCGCATCGAGGCCACCATCTCGGCGGAGATCAGGCGCGGCGCCGGGCGGCCGGGGATCAGCGCCGTGGTCACGACGATGTCCTGCTTTTTGATATGGTCGGCGACCAGCGCGGCCTGCTTGGCCTGGTAGTCCTTCGACATTTCCTTGGCGTAGCCGCCGGCGGTCTCGGCCTGCTTGAATTCCTCGTCCTCGACGGCGATGAACTTGGCGCCGAGGCTTTGGACCTGCTCCTTGGCGGCCGGGCGGACATCGGTGGCGGTCACGACGGCGCCGAGCCGGCGCGCGGTGGCGATCGCCTGCAGCCCGGCGACGCCAGCGCCCATCACGAAAACCTTGGCGGCGGGTATGGTGCCGGCCGCGGTCATCATCATCGGCAGGGCGCGGCCGTATTCGGCCGCGCCGTCGATGACGGCGCGGTAGCCGGCGAGATTGGCCTGGGAGGACAGCACGTCCATGCCCTGCGCCCGGGTGATGCGCGGCAGCAGTTCCATGGCGAAGGTGGTGAGGCCGGCCTTCGCCATGGCGGCGAGCGCGGCATCATTGCCGAACGGGTCCATGATGGCGATCACCAGGGCGCCGGCCTTGTAGCCCGCAATTTCGGCCTCGCTCGGACGGCGCACCCGCAGCACGACGTCGGCATCCTTCCCGGCATCCGCGACGGTGGCGCCGGCGGCGGCGTAGTCGGCATCGAGGACGCCGGATTTCACCCCGGCGCCCGGCTCGACCGTGACCTCGGCGCCCAGCGCCATCATCTTCTTGACGGTTTCCGGCGTGGCGGCCACGCGCGGCTCGGCCGCATCGCTCTCACGCGCTACAAAGATGCGCATTCACGCCGTCTCCCTGACTGGCGACCGGTGGCCGGTCCCGGCTTCAGTTGTAGGCGGAGAACAGCAACGCGAGCAGCGAAAGGACGAGCACGACGACGCCGGGAACGCGCGATCCCGTCCACGCGGAGATGCCGGCCGCGATGGCGCCGGCGATGATGACCGCGGCCAACAGCAGCCAGTGGCCCAGCACGCCGCCGCACGCCAGACCGACCAGGATGGTGACGACGAACACCGTGCCGATGACGGCGAAATGGGTAAAATCCTCGTAGGTGGCTTCGTGGGCGGGAACGTCGTTGCCTTCAGCCGTTGCGTATTCGACTTCGCCGTGATCGGCCATCAATCCCTCCAGCATGCGGGGCCCGGAACGGCTGGGGCTTAGCGCAATTGCGCGACAAGGGCAATCTGGAACGGAGGATTCGTGGGCTTGGCCCCGTAATCGATGGGGGCAGATTAAACGCCCGCAGTGCACCGGTAAGCGCGCGCCGCGGTGATCGGCCTTGGCTTCTGCCGTGCCAGGAGCTGGCGTCGGCCCTGCCGCACACAAATTCCACTGGCAGCCCGGACTGCGATAGGCTGCCGGTAATCGTCACTAGGGACCGAGGATGCGACGGCGGGAGTTCATCGCGGCGCTGGCTGGAGCGGCCTGTCCGTTTTCCGTCGGCGCGCAGCAATCCGGTAAAGTACCTCTGGTCGTCTATCTCGCGCAGGGGCCCGAGGACGATTCCGATGAGCGCGCGCGGGCGGCTGCGTTTCGCACCGGATTCGAAAGGCTGGGGTGGATGGCCGGTCGCAACGTTTCCATCGAATATCGCTGGGGAAAGATCGAGTGGGGAAAAGAGCGCGCTGTTGCGTCCGAAATCGTGAGCACGGCCCCCAGCGTCATTCTGGCCTCCGGCTCCACCACCATGACCGAGGCACTCCGAGATGCAACCAAAACCGTTCCAGTCGTATTCGTGAACGTTACCGACCCACTCGCCCTAGGTCTCGTGAACAGCTTGTCGCGCCCCGAGGGCAATCTGACCGGTTTTGCCGATTATCAATTTTCGATGGGCGGATACTGGATGGCGGTCCTCAAAGAGGCGGCGCCCCGCGTAAAGCGCGTTCTCGTCATTTCCGCCCCGGGAGATTTTGGGCAGGAGGGTCTCTTGCGCGCCGCCACCGACATCGCCGGCCGTGTAGGAGTAAAGGTGGTTCCGGCAGCCGTCCTGACCGCTCCGGAACTGGAGAAGGAAATCAATGCCTTTGCGCGGGAGCCGAACGGCGGCATCATCGCATTGCCGGGTGATCCGAGCCGTGTCCACCGCGACGTCGTCATCACGTTGGCGGCTCGACACCGCTTACCGGCAATCTATGGCGAACGCTTTGCAATCGCGCGCGGCGGCTTGATGTCCTACGACGCCGACGTGGTCGACCTGCACAGGCGAGCGGCCTTTTACGTCGACCGCCTTCTCAAGGGTGTAAAGCCGAGCGAGCTTCCCGTGCAATTGCCGACCCGATACGACTTGGTCGTCAACCTCAAAACGGCGAAGGCTCTTGGTCTCACCATTCCGCTCTGGTTTCTTACAACTGCCGACGAAGTCATCGAATGATACGCAGGTAGTTCCTGCTGCCGACCAGGTTCGAGCTCGTTTAATGCAGCTTCTCGATCCCCGCCTGGGCGATAATGGTGCGATACATCGGCACCTCGCGGGCGACCCGCGCCATGTGGGCCTTGCCGCCCTTCGCCTGCACCTGGAATCCGGAATCGGCGAGGCGTTCGCGCATCTCGGGGCGGGTGAGGATCGCGAGCGTTTCCTTCTCCAGCCGGGCCACGATCTCGGGCGGCGTCTTCGCCGGCGCCAGGAGCGCGGTGTAGGTCTCGAACACGAAGTCCGGAAAGCCGGCTTCCGCCATGGTGGGGATGTCCGGCAGATCGTGCCAGCGGGTTTGGCCGGTCACCGCCAGACCGCGGACATTGCCGCCCTTGATCTGGGGATGGGCGGGCGCGAGCACGCCGGAAGAGAGCTGCACGGTGTTGCTCAGCAGCGCCTGGAGCGCTTCGCCACCGCCGGCGAACACGACGGTCGCCATTTTGCCGAGGCCTTCGCGCGCCTTGAGCACTTCTGCCTCCAATTGCGGCGTGGTGCCGACCGGCGGCGTCGAGACGTTGAACTTGGCGGGGTCTTTCTTGGCGAGCGCGATGAACTCCTTCATGGTGCCGACGCCGAGCTCGGGCTTCACGGCGAACACGTTGGGCGACGTAGCGAGCTCGGCAATGGCCGCGAAGTCCTTGAACGGATCATAGGGCAGCGAATCGTAGAGGCCGGGATTGACCGAATAGGCGCTGGTCGCGAGCAGCAGGGTGTAGCCGTCGCCTTCGGCGCGTGCCACCGCACCCATGCCGATATTGCTCCCTCCGCCGCCCTTGTTCTCGACCACCACCGAGCCGCCGATCGCGCCCTGCAGCGAGGCGGCGAGGATGCGGCCGATGATGTCGGACGGCCCGCCCGGCGTATTGGGCACCACGATCTTGATCACGCGGTCGGGATAGGCGGCAAGCGCCGATCCCACCCGCAGCACGCTCGGGGCGGCGACGCCGAAGGTCAACGCGGCGGCTTGCTTGATGACGCGGCGTCGCGTCGGCCTCCCTGCGACCGTGACCTTGACCATTGCCTCGCCTCCCCTATGCGCCGGCTGACGCGGCGCTTCACTTCGATAGTAGCGCCGTCGCGCAACGGGGGTCAAATTTCGCCACGTCTGCTCATCAATCGCGGGGAAGGTGCTGCCTCACATCCGGCACCCTCCACCCGTTGGTGTGCCGCCACACCGTGGTCGGTGCCGGCACCGGTGGCGGCGCGTGGTGCGCAAGCAATGCGACCAGCGCGCCGAACATGAAGCCGCCGATATGGGCCCACCAGGCCACCGAGGCGGCCATTCCGGGCGAGGCCAATTCGGTGCTTCCCTGCAGCACCTGGAGGCCGAACCACACGAATGCGAACAGGATGGCCGGAACGGGAATGAAAAGCGGAATGAACCCGAGCGGTACGATGGTCAGCACCCGAGCCCACGGATAGCTGACCGCATAGGCCGCAATGACGGCGGCGACCGCGCCGGAGGCGCCGATCACCGGCTCGGTCAATTCCAGATGGGTCGCGACGTGCACGATATTGGCGGTGATCCCGCCCATCACATAGAGGGCGAGGAAGCCCAACCTTCCGAACCTCGCCTCCATCGCCGGGCCGAAGATCCACAGGAACCACATGTTGAAGATGATATGCATCCAGCCGCCATGCAGGAACATGTCGGTCAGCATCGGCAACCAGTTGGAGGGGTCGAGGCCGACCGAGACGGCAAGCTGCGGATCGGTGTAGCGCACCGGGATCAGGGCGTAGTGGACGAGCGTCGCCTCCAGCATCCGCGGCGGCAGGCTCTGCATCCACAGAAACACGAAGACGTTGGCGGCGATCAGGCCGAGCACGACCACCGGGCGCGACGGGCGCGGGGCGGTATCGATGAACGGAAACACGGTGGCGATTCCCGGGTTGCGCAAAGCCTGTATTTAGGCATTCCCCGAAGGAGTTTAATACCGGCTGCCCGCAGTTATCGCGGAGGCGCGGCCGATGACGAGAACGCCGCCCTTGCGAGCGGCATGCGTCGCAGGACCATCTGCGCAAAAATTTGGGGACGGGCCGAAACCCGTCCCCGGGGTCGGCTCGCCGGCGGGGCTGCACATACCCCTTGACCAAGGTATGGCCGGCGAGCGCTCCCCTCGGGCACCCGGTTACGCGTTTCCGAACGGAATCGCGACGAACTTGGTGGCGTTGCCCGACTTCACCCGCATCAGCACGGTGTGCTTGCCGGCCTTGTGAAGATCCGCGATCTCCTTGCTGACATCGGAAGGGTTGGAGACCACCTTGCCGGCCACATCGAGGATGACGTCGCCGCTCTGCAAGCCGTGGTCCGCTGCCGGGCCGTTGGGATCGACCGCGGTGACCGCGACGCCCTGGTTACCCGCGCCGACCGCGCCGGCCGGTGCGAGGGTCAGGCCGAGACGCGGGGTTCCGTTTTCCGAAGACCCTTGCGAGCCGGCGTTGGCCTGACGCTGATCGGGCAAGGTGCCCAGCGTGAGCGTCACGGTCTTCTCGCTGCCGTTGTGCAGGACGCCGAGCTTGACCGAGGTGCCGGGGGCCATCGTGCTGATCTTGCGCGCCAGCGTATGGGAGTCCTTCACCGCTGGTGCCGTCGAGTGTGGTGATGACGTCACCCGCCATGATCCCCGCCTTGGCGGCCGGGCTGTCGGATTGCGGCTCGTCCACGATTGCGCCTTCCGCCTTCTTGAGGCCGAGGCTGTCGGCGATGTCGGCGGTGACCGCCTGGATCTGGACGCCCATCCAGCCGCGGGTTACGTGGCCGGTGTCCTTGAGCTGGGCCACGACCGTCTTGACGGTGTCGGCGGGGATGTCGAACCCGATGCCGACCGAGCCGCCGGACGGCGAGAAGATCGCGGTGTTGACCCCGATCACGTTGCCGTTGACGTCGAACGACGGGCCGCCGGAATTGCCTTTGTTCACCGGCGCGTCGATCTGGATGTAGTCGTCATAGGGGCCGGAGCCGATGTCGCGGCCGCGGGCCGAGACGACGCCGGCGGTCACGGTGCCGCCGAGACCGAACGGATTGCCGACCGCGATCACCCAGTCGCCGATCCGCGGATCATGGTCCGCGAACTTGACGAACGGGAAGTCGTTGCCGTCCACCTTGATGAGCGCGAGGTCGGTCTTGGGATCGGTGCCGATCACCTTGGCGTTGAGGATCTTGCCGTCATCGGTCACGACCTGGACGGTCTTGGCATGATCGACCACGTGGTTGTTGGTCACGGCATAGCCGTCGGCGGAGATGAAAAAGCCCGAGCCTTCCGCGGCGACCGGCCGGCTGGAGCGCGGCTGCATGCCGTTGGGCATGCCGTCGGGCAGCCCGAACTGACGGAAGAAGCGGTCGAACGGGCGGGTGGGCTGCCGTCTGGCCGTCGTTGTCGCCTTCGAGGCTCGCGGATCTTCTCGGCGTCGAGACGGACGCGGACCGAGATCACCGCCGGTTTCACCTTGGCGACCATGTCGGCGAAGCCGGGAGACTGCATCGCGGTCTCGGCGGCGAGCGCTGAGCTGGTCCAGGCCGTGGTGTTCATCGCGTGGAAAGCGCCGGGACCGGCGAGCAGAGCCGCGAGGCCGACGCCGGCGACGGACGCCATCAGCGTGACGCGCCGAGCCGAAAGTTTGTTGGGATGATTCTGTGTCATCAGTTTATCTCCGAGTTACTGGCCCAAGTTGGGTGCGCGGCCCCGTCGGGATTCTCCATGACGGAATGTGACCATCGCTGTGCAGTAAACGAACGAATAAGCGCGCAACGTTACGCATACCTGTCCCCCGCATGAATTGTTGGTAAGACGAGGCCAAATGGCGCAGGCCGTTCACGATCGTGAGACCGCGATCGCGCGCCGGATCACGCCTCCGTTAGGCTCGACCGACGCGCCATTCGTCTTTGCCACCTGCCGGCGCTTGCTCTATCTTGCCGGACCAATCGGAAAATGACCGGAGGTTTCCATGCGTTCAAACCTCGCCACCGGCGCCTTCGCCGCACTCGGCCTGCTCGCGCTGGTGTCCGGCGCGGTCGCCGCGAAGGTCACGATCGCGGTCGGCGGAGCGGGCTGCCTGTGCTATCTGCCGACCGTGCTCGCGGAGCAGTTGGGCGAGTACAAGAAGGAGGGCATCGAGATCGAGCTGGTCAATTTCAAGGGCGGCTCCCAGGCGCTAACCGCGGTGATCGGCGGCAGCGCCGACGTGGTGTCGGGGTATTACGACCACTGCGTCAATCTGGCCGCCAGGAACCAGCAGCTCACCGCCTTCGTCGTCTATGACCGCTATCCCGGCCTCGTGCTCGGCGTCTCGCCGCGGCACACCAGCGAGATTTCCTCGGTGAAGGACCTCGCGGGCAAGAAGGTCGGCGTGAGCGCGCCGGGCTCGTCGACCGATTTCTTTCTCAAGTATCTGCTCGCCAGGAACGGCGTCGACCCCGATGCGGTGGCGGTGATCGGCATCGGCCTCGACGCCACGGCGGTCGCGGCGATGGAGCGGGGCACCGTCGACGCCGCGGTGATGCTCGACCCGGCCGTGACGCTGCTCGAGGGCAAGTTCCCTGCGTTCAAGATCCTGACCGACGTGCGGACCCATGACGATACGCTCGCGGTGTTCGGCGGCGAGTATCCGGGCGGCGCGCTGTATGCGCGGGGCGATTGGATCGCCAAGCACGAGAAGGAAACCCAGGCGCTCACCAATGCCATTCTCTCAACGCTGAAATGGATACATTCGCATACTCCCGAGGAGATCATGGCGAAGATGCCGGATGAACTGGTGGGAGCCGACAAGGCGCTCTATCTCGCCGCGCTCAAGAACTCGATTCCGATGTACTCGACCACCGGCCGCATGGACCCGAACGGCGCGCAAGCGGTGCTCGCCGTGTTCAGCCAGTCCTCTCCCGACGTCGCCAAGGCCAAGATCGATCTTTCCAAGACCTACACCAACCGCTTCGTCGAGCAGTCCACCCGGAAGATGGGGATGCAATAGAGGTCTGTTCGGTCTCGTCGCAATGGATCCCAAGACGCTCCTCGCCTATGATTCCCATGCGGCGTCGTTCGCGCAGGACTGGCACGAGCAACCGCCTCCGGCCGATCTCCAAGCGATCGTGCGCCGGTTCTTCGGTCCGGGCCTGACGGCGGATATCGGCTGCGGCAGCGGGCGCGAAGTCGCGTGGCTCAACGCCGACGGATTTCCTGCTGTCGGGTACGACCCGTCCGCCGGGCTGCTGGCGCAGGCGAGGGCGCGATATCCGCAGCTGCAATTCCATTCCGCGGCGCTGCCGGAGCTGGAAGGAATCGCGGACGCGAGCTTCACCAACGTCCTCTGC
The DNA here is from genome assembly GCA_963800215.1 of uncultured Alphaproteobacteria bacterium. Classification (GTDB taxonomy): domain Bacteria; phylum Pseudomonadota; class Alphaproteobacteria; order Rhizobiales; family Xanthobacteraceae; genus JAJPKK01. Next base: position 94,467 of record CAWCZY010000003.1, read on the forward strand.
GAAACCGTGATCATGCATCTTCCCCGCGACGCCATCGCGCCGTCGGTGCGCCGGCTCATCGCGATCCTCGCGCCCGGCGGCACGCTCTATCTGAGCTGGCGCGTCACCGCGGGCGCCGACCAGCGTGATGTGCACGGCCGGCTGTATGGCGCATTCGACGCTGGATTGGTGCGCCGGGCGCTCGACGGCGTGGCCGTGCTGCTCGATGAGGAGGTCGTGAGCGCATCATCCGCAAAGACGATCCACCGCTTCGTCGTGCGCAAGCCGCAGCCGCCTGGATGAACATCCTCTCGATCCAATCCCACGTCGCCTACGGCCATGTCGGCAATTCTGCGGCGGTGTTCGCGCTGCAGCGGCTCGGCTGCGAGGTCTGGCCTGTACATACCGTGCAGTTCTCCAACCACACCGGATACGGCGCCTGGACTGGCGAGGTGTTCGCCGCCGGCATGATCGAAGGCATAGTCAGCGGCATCGCCGACCGCGGCGTGCTCGCGAGCTGCGACGGCGTGCTGTCCGGCTATGTCGGCTCGCTCGAAACCGGGGCGGCCGTCCTCGATGCGGTCGGCATGGTCAAGGCCGCCAATCCCGGCGCCGCCTATTGTTGCGATCCCGTGATCGGCAACCGCGCCCGCGGCGTGTTCGTGCGGCCGGGCCTGCCGGAGTTCTTCCGCGACCGCGCCGTACCGGCGGCGCGGATTGTCACGCCGAACCATTTCGAGCTCGATCAACTCGCCGGCCACGACACCACGGATATGGCGCAGGTGCTGGCGGCCGTCGACGGCCTCCACGCCAGGGGCCCCCGCGCGATCCTCGTCACTTCGGTCGAAACCAGCGAGACGCCTGCCGGCCACATCGACATCGTCGCGTCCGACGGCGCGGCACGATATCTCGTGCGCACGCCCAAGCTCGCGACCCCCGGCAACGGGGCCGGCGACGTCATCGCCGCGCTGTTCCTGTACCACTACCTTCACACCGGCTCGGTGGCCGAAGCGCTTTCGCGCGCGACCTCGAGCGTGTACGGCCTGTTGCGTCAAACCCTCGCCGCCGGGGCGAGCGAACTCGCGCTGATCGCCGCCCAGGAAGAGCTGGTCGCACCGTCCGAGATGTTCGTGCCGCAGCGGATCGGCCCGTGATGCAAGGCCCGGTCGCCATCGATCGCCTCGAACTCGGCATTGCGCCGTATCTTTGGCCGTTCGCGCAGGCCCGGCGCGGCGAGATCGACGCCCATTTCGCCACCCTGCGCCAGTCGCTGCCTGACCTCTGGAACGGGCGGGTTCTCCTGATGAAAGACGCCGCGGTCGCCGGCGGCGTGCTGCGCGGCACCTTCTTCGAAACCGGTTTCGCAGACTTCATGGCGTGGCGCGATTGGGGTTTCCCCGATCCGTCCGTGGTCAACTGCTTCGCCATGGGAGCGCTGCGCGGCAGCGACGGCGCCTATCTGCTTGGCGTCATGAGCGCGTTCACCGCCAATGCCGGCCGCATCTATTTTCCGGCCGGGACGCCCGACCTGAGCGATATAAAGGGCGATACCGTCGATCTCCTCGGCAGCGTGCTGCGCGAACTCGAAGAGGAAACCGGCCTCGCGACCCAGGATTTTACCGTCGCGCCGAATTGGACCGCCGTGGCCAGGGGGCCGCGCCTCGCCCTGATGAAAGCGGTCGCGGCCGGACGCCCGGCGGAAGACCTGCGGCAGGCCGCGCTGCGCCATCTCGCCGGCGAGGCCCGGCCGGAGCTGGCGGACGTCCGGATCGTGCGCTCGCCGGGTGATTTCGACCCCGCCATGCCGGAATTCGTGACAGCATACCTGTCCCATGTCTGGGCCCGAGAGGCCGAAGACTGACGGTAGAATTGAAGGCGTCATTCCGGGGCGCCGCAGCAGCGGCGAACCCGGAATCCAGACGGCCTTACCATCCGCGCCGCAGCCTGGATTCTGGGTTAGCGCAACGATGCGCGCCCCGGAATGACAGAGTAGTATCGCTAAACAGCTTGCCCAGCCGGGCCCATTTCCGCTAGGAAGGGCGACCGGCTCCAAGGTTTTCGCGCTATTTGACGAAGTTGGCCGCCTGGAAAACCGGCAACGAGGGTAACGGCATGTCGATGCGGCGCCATATCAGCGCGGTCGGACGGAGGGTCGCAACGGCCCGGCCGGATGCTGCCCTCATGCTTCGGATCCTGCTCCTTAGGCGCCCCTGAGGGCCGGCTGGGCGTTCGCGCCTGGGCGCTCAGGGGATTACGGACGCAACCCGAGGGCGCCCCGGCGGCGCGATATCTGCAGAAGGAATTTTTCCCATGACCGCGCAACCCCAGTCCGAGCAGGACCGCGTCGTCATATTCGACACCAGCTTGCGCGACGGCGAGCAGTCACCCGGCGCCACCATGACCCATGAGGAGAAGCTCGAGGTCGCCGAGGTGCTCGACGCCATGGGCGTCGACATCATCGAGGCCGGCTTCCCCATCGCCTCCGAAGGCGACTTTGCCGCCGTCAACGAGATCGCGGTCCGCACCAGGAATGCCGTGGTGTGCGGCCTCTCCCGCGCCGGCCAGAAGGACATCGACCGCTGCGGTGAGGCGATCAAGCCGGCGCGGCGCGGGCGCATCCATACTTTCATCTCCACCTCGCCCGTGCACATGAAATGGAAGCTGCAGATGGAGCCCGAGCAGGTCTACGGGCTCGTCGTCTCCTCCGTCACCCGCGCCCGCAACTACACCGACGACGTGGAGTGGTCGAGCGAGGACGGTACCCGCACCGAGCACGACTTCCTGTGCCGTTGCGTCGAAGCGGCGATCAAGGCCGGCGCCACCACCATCAACATCCCCGACACCGTCGGCTACACCGTGCCGGAGGAATACTACGCCCTGTTCAAGATGGTGCGCGAACGCGTGCCCAATTCCGACAAGGCGCGGTTCTCCGCCCATTGCCATGACGATCTCGGCATGGCGGTGGCCAACTCGCTCGCCGCGCTGCGCGCCGGCGCCCGCCAGATCGAATGCACCATCAACGGAATCGGCGAGCGTGCCGGCAATGCCGCGCTGGAAGAGATCGTGATGGCGATGAAGGTGCGCAACGACGTGCTGCCGTACTGGACCGGCCTCGACGCCTCGATGCTGACCCGCGCTTCCAAGCTGGTGTCGGCCGCGACCTCGTTTCCGGTGCAGTACAACAAGGCGATCGTCGGCCGCAACGCGTTCGCCCACGAGTCCGGCATCCACCAGGACGGCATGCTCAAGCACACCCAGACCTACGAGATCATGACCCCCGAAAGCGTCGGGGTGAAGCAGACCTCGCTGGTGATGGGCAAGCATTCCGGCCGCCATGCCTTCGTCCACAAGCTCAAGGATCTCGGCTACGAGCTCGCCGGCAACCAGCTCGAAGACGCCTTCGTGCGGTTCAAGGCATTGGCCGACCGCAAGAAGCACGTCTATGACGAGGACATCGAGGCCCTGGTCGACGAGGAGATCGCGACCGCGCAGGACCGCATCAAGTTGCTCTCGCTCTCGATCATCGCCGGCACCCACGGGCCGCAGCGCGCCACCATGAAGCTCGACATCGACGGCCGCAAGGCGATCGAGGAATGCGAGGGCAACGGCCCGGTCGACGCCACCTTCAACTGCATCAAGGCGCTGATCCCCCACGACGCGATGCTGGAGCTCTACCAGGTGCACGCCGTGACCGAGGGCACCGACGCCCAGGCCGAAGTTTCAGTGCGCCTCTCCGAGAACGGCAAGTCCGTGACCGCCAAGGGCGCCGATCCCGACACCCTGGTCGCTTCGGCCAAGGCCTATCTCGGCGCGCTCAACAAGCTGATGGTCAAGCGCAAGCGCGGCAAGCCCGAGGCCATGGTCGCGCCGTAACTCTTCTCCCTCCCCGGCTTCGGGGCGGGCCGGGGTGGGGTTCTTTCTTCGCTTGGCCGTGCCGCGCGGACCCCACCCGACCTTGCTATCGCTCGAGCACCCTCCCCGAATTCGGGGAGGGATTTTTCACTCCTTGACGTTGCGGACCTCGGTGTTCATCCGCACGTCCTTGCGGCGGCGTTTGACCAGTCGCTTGCCGGCGGCGAAATAGTCGCCCCGGGTGGCCGCGAGGGCTGCGGCGTCGAGGTCGTCGGACCATTCGCCGAGCGAATAGCCGAACCATGGCGCCTCCGGCTTGAGCTTGGGCAGGCCGAGTTCCTCCCAGATCTTGCGGGCGTTCTCCATGTATTCGCGCTTGGGCAGCGAGATCGGCGGGAAGTTCTCCTTCAGCGTGGCGTCGATCAGCACCGAGGCGTCTTCGCCGCCATTGCGCTTGCTGCGGGGGCCGTGGCCCTGGTCGCGATGGGGCAAGACGTGCATGTCGAGGGCGGCGTTGGCGCGATAGGACATCGCCCACAGGAGGGCGTCGGCGTTCTCTGGATCGATGTCGTCGTTGATCGCGATGACGTATTTGCCGGCGGCCCGGTGCAGCACGGCGGCGCCATAGAGCGCGCGCCAGATCTCGGTGGTCGGCATGTCGCGCTCGACCACCAGCGCGATTACCTTGCGGATGTTGGTCAGCGGCTCGTGCATGGAAACGCGCTTGATGCCCTTGATGCCGAGTGTTTCGCGCAGGAAGTTGAGGAACAGCGGCTCCATGCCGATGCGCTTGATCAGGCTCGATTCGCTCGGCGTCACCTGGGAGATGATGGAGGTGAGGATCGCATCGCGCCGGCGCGTGATGCAGGTCACGTCCATGAAGGCGTTGAACTCCTGCAGGTTGACGTGGCCGTGGGACTCCCCGAACGGCGCCTCGGGCTCGAGATATTCGGTGTCGATGAAGCCCTCGATCACGATCTCGGCTTCGGCGGGCACCAGGAGATCGACCGTCTTCGCCTTGACGACGTTGATGGGCGCGCCGACGAGGCCGCCCGCGACAGTCGAGTTCATCGACGCTCTCCGGCAGCTTCTGCACCGAGGCGAAGGTGATGCAGGGCGGGGCGCCGAGCACCACCGCGCAGGGCAGCTTCTTGAATCCCCGCGCCCGCAGCTTCTCCCAGTGATTGTAGATGCCGGGGCGCAGCTCCAGCGACGGGTTCATGCCGAGCCGCCGCGGCGCCTTCACCTGGCCGCGGTAATTGCCCATGTTCTGGATGCCGGTGTCGGGGTCCTTGGTGATGTATTGCGACAGCGTCGCATAGGGCGCCACGTCCCAGCCCGGCGTCGAGATCGGCAGCGGAATGCCGTCGAGGCCGTTGCCCGGCTTGTCGAGCGCCTTGCCCTGGATCACGATCTCATGGCACGGCGCGTTCTCGACGAGGCGCGGCGGAATCGGATGGCGCGCCGCCTCGACCCAGCGGGCGTCGATCTCGTCGAGCTTGCAGCCGATGCCGATGCGATAGATTTCGCGGTTCGCGGCGAGCACGCCGACCGCGACCGGGATGTCGTATTTGCGCTTCTTGCTGTCGACCACGTTGGTGAACAGGAACGCCTTGCGGTCCTTCTCCTCGATGCCGCCGCGGAACTGCCAGCGCACCAGCGGGTGCATCTCGGTGTCCTTGTTGATGGCACGGTCGACGGTGACCAACAGGCCCGCCTTGTCGAGCGCGCGCAGATGGTCGTGCAGGTCCGGATAGCCGCGCGCCGGCGCGCCTGCGGGCCTGGCCGCCGTCTTGGCCGCGGGCTTGCGCTTCGGCTTGGTCATCGCGTCCATCTTGCAATCCTCTTCATGCCGACGCCTTCGCAAGCTCTTCTCCCTCTCCCGCTTGCGGGGGAGGGTCGGGGAGGGGGCGCCGCGTGCGAAACGCAAGTGGCGAATCCGCGGACCCCCTCCCTAACCCTCCCCCGCAAACGGGAGAGGGAACAGTCGGCAATGATTGTCGAGAGCTTCCGCGTCATGCCGACACCTTCATCCGTGCGTAGTCTTCCCGCAACTTTTCGCGCAATACCTTGCCGCGGTCGCTCTTGGGCAGATCGGCCACGAAGAACATCTGCTTGGGCATCTTGGGCGGCGGCAGGAACGCCTCGCAATGCTTGCGCACCACCGCTTCGGTGAGCGCGCTGTCGGGCTTCGCCACGATATAGCACACGACTTCCTCGCCGTAGATGTTGTCGGGCACGCCGACCGCGGCCGCTTCCAGGATGCCGGGATGCCGCATCAGCACCTCGTCGATCTCGGCCGGGGCGATATTCAGGCCACCGCGGATGATCAGGTCCTTGGTGCGCCCGGTGACTCGCACGAAGCCGTCCTCGTCCATCACCGCGAGGTCGCCGGTCTTGATGCGGTTGGGGCGGATCCCTCGATCGAGCCGTCGTCCAGGAGATAGCCGATGGCGGTGTGGGGACCGCCCGCGGTCACCTCGCCTTCGACGCCGGCCGGGCAGGGCTTGCCGTCGGCGTCGACGATGGCGAATTCCTGGTGCAGCGCCGGCACGCCGACGGTGCCGATCCGGTTCTTGTAGGTGCGGTTGCCGCACACCCAGCCGGCCTCCGACATGCCGTACATCTGCAGGAGCTTGACGCCGTACATTTCCTCGAACTGCAGCCATTGCTGGGCGGTGAGCGGCGCCGTCGAGCAGCTCATCAGGCGCAGCGTCGGCACGTCCTTGGCGGTGTAGCCGAGCGGCTTGTGCAGCAGCATGTTGAGCACGGTCGGCACGCCGGCGGAAAAGGTGATGCCGCGGTCGCGGATCCATTCGAAGAAGCGGCTGTGGGAGAAGCGCTTGGCGATGTGCATGGTCAGGCCCTTCTCCAGGAAGGGCATCAGGCTCAGCACCTGCGCCGAGTTCCAGCCGAACGAGCGGTACTCCAGCGTGCGGTCGTCCGCGGTGAGGCCGAGGAATTCGAGCGTGGAGAGCCCGTTGAGCCAATAGGCGCAGTGGTCGTAGATCACGATCTTGGGCCGGCTGGTGGTGCCGGAGGTGCAGAAGATGCAGGCGATGTCCTCGGGCGCATTGCGCTCCGGCAGTTCCTCGGCGCGGTGGCCTTTCGTCATCACCGCGAAGCATTCGTCCTGCGGATCGGCGGCGCCGTCGGCCGACCACGCACCGAATTTCACCCGCGGCGCCTTGCATTCCCCCACCAGCACATCGCAATCGATGTCCTTGTGATAGAGGATCAGCGCCGGGTTCACCACCGGCGCGAGGTCCGCCAGCACCTTCTCGTTGATCTCGATGTTGAGCGGGCAGACCACCGCGCCGATCCGCCAGATGCCGAACCACAGCAGCAGCTTTTCCAGGTTCTCGTCGGACAGCAGCAGCACGCGGCTGCCCTTGGCGACGCCGCGGCTCTTGAGCAAGGCGGCGACGTCGGTGGTGACCTGGTCGAGCGCGCCGAAGCTGATCGCGGTGCCGGAATCCAGGTCGACGATCGCGGTCTTGCCGGGATCGCGGTCGCGATAAAGCGCAAACAGCTCGGCGATGGGGCGATAGGGGATGCCGAGCTGATGATCGCCGAACACGCTCATCGCTGCCGTCCCCTTTTGGGCGCACGTTCGTTTCCACGCGACGGGCATGCTCCCTCTCCCGCTTGCGGGGGAGGGGTGGGGAGGGGGCGCTTGCCGAGTGCGCGGGCCTCTGGAGGTAAGAGGGAGCCAGTCCGCGGCGCTTCGACGAACGTTGCGGCGAGTGAAACGTCAGAAAGCCCCCTCCCTAACCCTCCCCCGCAAGCGGGAGAGGGGACGGGAGACTTCGGCAGGGCGCCGCTCATTACGACACCGGCCATTTCAACTGGACCATGTTCTCGAACTTGAGGTGCTTGCGAAACCGCGCGACCGCGACCGGCACCTCGGCGAACAGCTTGGCCTCGTCGACCTTGGTGAGATGGCCGCCGGCCACCACCTGCTCTCCCATCACGAACACGTCGCGCACGGAATCGCCGGTGGCGCTGTAGACGAGGTTCGATACCGGGTTGATCAGCGGTTGCCATTCCGGCCGATTGGTATCGAACAGCACGATGTCGGCCTCCTTGCCGGTCTCGATGCTGCCGATGCGCTCGCTCATCAGGGCGGCCTTGGCGCCGTTGATGGTCGCCATTTCAAGGCCGGTCTCCGGCGGCATCACCCGCGGATTGATCCGGGTCTCCTTGTAGCAGCAGCAGGCGAGCCGGATTTCCTGCGCCATGTCGACGATGCCGGAACTCGCATGGTCGGAGCCGACCGCGACGTTGACGCCGAGCGCGATGAGTTCCGGCAGCTTGCCCTGGACGAAATTGCCGTAGCCGTTGTGCAGGCTGGAGCTCGGCGCGCACACCAGCGACGGCTTGCGGCGCGCCAGGATCGCAACCTCCTGCGGCTCGAGCCAGCCGGAATGGACGATCAGCATGCGCTCGTCGATCACGCCGAGGGCTTCCAGCCGCTCGATCTCGGCCAGGCCGGTGCGGGCGACGCTGGAATCATGGGTGGAGTAGCTGAAGCAGGCGTGGGTCTGCAGCAGCGTGCCGAAGGTGTCGGCGAGCCCCTTGAGTCCGGTGATCAGTTCATCGGAGGCATTGTTGAGGCCGCGGAACGAGGCGCTGGCGCCGAGGCGCGGATTACCCGGACTTGGCATAGCGCGCCAGCACCGTCGCGGCTTGCTCCATTGCGACTTCGGTGGACTCGATCATGCGCTCCGGCAGGATGCCGAGCACCGACTTGGTGAGATCGAAGGAGGAGCGCGACACGATCGCCCGGATCCCCGTCGCCATCACGCCTTCGACGGACGCCTCGGGATGATAATTGCCGGGATCGATGAAGCAGGTGACGCCGTGGCGCAGCAGCTCGGCGGCGGCAAGCGTCGCCGATACCCGTACGTCCTCGCTCTCGAGCGCGGCCTCGTAGGGATACATGCGGTCGAACAGGAACGACTGGGCGTTGGATTCGTCGGCGAGCCCGCGCGAGAGCTGGAACGAGGAATGCAGATGGCAATCGACGAAGCCGGGCGTCGCCACCGTTGCGCGTCCGTCGACGCGGCGCTTGCCGGAGTAGCGCTGCGCGATGTCGGCCGACTTGCCGACCGCGACGATCCTGCCGCTGTCCACCACGATCGCCGCATCGCGGATGACGCGGCGGCTCGCGTCCATGGTGATCAGCCAGGCAATGTCGGCGATGACGAGATCAACGGACTGCACGTGTGCTCCTGATCGCATCAGACTTCGTTCCCGACGGTCAAACCGTCATGGCCGGGCTTGTCCGGCCATCCCGAGTATCGGGGTTGTGCCCTCGTAATCGGGATACGCGGGACCAGCCCGCATATGACGGCCGCATAAATGTCGAGACACCGAGTTCACTTATTCTCCCCGACATAGGTCAGCTCATCGGCGATCTTCAGCTCGATCAGGACGTTCTCGTCGGTGGAATCCTCGCACAGCATGGAGCGGTGGCCGATGCCCTTGGGGATGATCAGCATGTCGCCGGGATGCATGATCTTGACGCCCATCTCGGTCTCCCATTTCAGCGCGCCCTTGACGCAGAAGATGATCTCGTGGGCGTCGATGTTGCGATGCCAGAAGCCCATGTCGTGCTTGCGCCGCTTGGAGACGTCGATCTTGACGCGGTCGGAGGTGTAGAGCCGCAGCGGCGTGCCGTCCGCCTTGTCGATGTTGGAGGGCGAGAACTTGTCGGCGAAAATGTTGATCATGCGGAAGATGTCGGCATTCTCCAGGACGCCGGCATTGACGACCGGCGGCTCGTTGTGGGCGAGCACGACGTTCTTGCCGTTGATGGTCACCAATTCGCGGTAGGGAGGTTTCATGGCTGGCTCCGGCTTTCCTCGTTGATGCGTTCTTGAGTTGTGTTGGGCATGCCGCCCGATGCGGCGAGCACCGCGGCGACGATGCCCGCATAGCCGGTACACCGGCACAGGTGGCCGCTGAGGATCTCGCGGATTTCATCCTCGGTCGGATGCGGGTTTCTCGCAAGGTAATCCGTAAACGACATCAGGATGCCCGGCGTGCAGAAGCCGCATTGCAGCGCGTGATGCTGTTGGAACGCCTTCTGCAGCGCATTGAGCGTGCCGTCCGCGGCGGCCAGCGATTCGACCGTGGTGACACTGCGTCCTTCCGCCTGCACGGCGAGCGTGAGGCAGCTGCGCACCGCCGCGCCGTCGATCAGCACCGTGCAGCATCCGCACACGCCATGCTCGCAGCCGACATGGGTGCCGGTGGCGCCGATGACGTGGCGCAGGAAGTCGGTCAGCAGCATCCGCGGCTCGGCATCCCCGCGAAACCGCGCGGCCGTTGAGTGTGAAGGCGATGCGCGCCCGCTCGTCCTTGTTCACGCGGCGCATTGCAGGGCCTCTTCCACCACCGCCGGCCCGACCCGGCGCAGGAGGTCGCGGCGCAGCCGGGCCGACGCATGGATGTCGTCATAGCCTTCGAGCTCCCAGGCGAGCGCCTCGAAGGCCGATTTCGCGGCGCCGGGACCGTCGATGACGATCCGCCGCACCGCCGGCCGGTCGGCGACGCCGCCGATGCCGACGCGCACGACTTCGGCGCCCTTGGTGCTGGCGCTCTCGACGCTCGCCGCCACCGCGATGATGGCGAAATCGCCGTGCCGGCGCGCCACCTCGCGGAACGCGACGCGGCTTCCCGATCTGCACCGGAAAGCGCACCGCCGTGATCAATTCGTCGGCCTTCCCGCGCGGTCGTCAGCATGCCGCGCTGGAACTCCGCCGCAGCCACGGTGCGGGTGCCGCGCCGCGACCGCAGCACGACTTCGCCGCCCAGCGTCGCCAGCGTCAGCGGGATCTCGGAACTGGGATCGGCATGGGCGACCGAGCCGCACACCGTGCCCTTGTTGCGGGTCTGGAAATGGCCGACGAACGGCAGCGCCTTGGCGAGCAGCGGCAGCTTCGCCGCCAGCTCCGGCCAGTCCTTGAGCCGGTTCTGGATCACGGCGGCGCCGACCTCGACCTTGTCGCCGGTAATCTTGATGGTGTCGAGCTCGGTGAGGCGCGCGATGTCGATCAGCACCGCGGGCTCCAGCAGGCGCAGGTTGAGCATCGCCATCAGCGACTGTCCGCCGGCCAGCACCTTGGCCTCCTCGCCATGCTCGGCAAGGAGCGCGATCGCCTCCGCCACGGTGTCCGGGCGCACATAGTCGAACCGGCGCGGCTTCATCGCCCCTCCGATCCGCCGAACAGGCGGCGCCACAACCCGGGCCCGGCGCGGCCCTCGTCTCCCTCCCCCGCATGCGGGGGACGGTTGGGGAGGGGGCCCGCAGTCAGCGCGGCGAGCCTGCGTCCGAGTCGCTCGAAGAACTGCCTGATGATGACCTGGGTCGCGCCGTCGAGCAGCCGGCCGCCGACGGCCGCCACCTTGCCGCCAATGGCGACGGCATAGTCGTAATCGATCCGCGTCCCGCGCTTCCGACGGCGATAGCCGCAGCAGGCCGGAACCCGACGCGCTGCCGAGCGGTCCGGTAAGCGCGCCGCCGATGCGGCCGGATGTTTCCGTCACCAGATCGGACAGGCCGACCGTCGCCGTGAAGCGCCCGCGCACCGGGCCGACGCCCAGCGAAACGTCGGCGACATAGTCGTTCTCTCCCGTCTTGCGCAGATCATGGCAGCCGGGAATCACCGCCTTCAGGCTGTCGGGATCGAGCAGCGCGCGCCACACTGCGGCGGGCGGCGCCGCCACCTCGAACGAGCCCTCGCCGCGCATGGTGCGGCCTTCCCGCGATGTCTGCGCGGGAAGTTCCACCTTGGCGACGCCCGCGCCCGCCGGCCGCGGCGGCTCCGTTCCGGCCATCAATCCATGCAGGCGGCGCGGCGTCAGCGGCAGCGCGATGTCCTTGACGCCGAGCGCGTCGGCCACCGCATTGGCGATGCAGGCCGGCGTGCTCATGCAGTTGCCTTCCGCCAAGCCCTTGGCGCCGAGCGGCGTCAGCGGCGACGGCGTCTCCTGGTGCAAGATTTCTAGCCTGGGAATCTCGCTCGCGGTCGGGACGAGATAATCGGCGAAGGTGCCGGACAGGAAGCTGCCGTTTTCGTCATAGACGAATTCCTCGTAGAGCGCCGCCGCCACGCCCTGGGCGAAGGCGCCGTGCACCTGGCCGTCGGCGATCAGCGGATTGAGCAGCGTTCCCGCGTCATGCATGGAGACATAGCGGTCGATGCGGACCTGGAAGGTGACGGGATCGATCTCGACCCCGCACATGTCGAACACGAAGCCGTAGGTGAGCGAGGTGTTGATGCGGTCGTCGCGCGTCGGCGGCTCCAGCTCCGGCGGCGACCACACGCCGGTTTCGGACAGGCCGGGCGCCATGCCTTCCGGCAGCATCACCGGCGACCAATGCGCGGTGCCGGCGACGCGCCCGAACGGCAGCGCGTTGTCGGGATTGGAGCGGCTGCGGATCTTGCCGTCGGCGAACTCGATGTCGCCGGGAAGGATGTTGAGCTGCTTTGCCGCGATGGCGGCGAGCTTGTCGCGCATCTGGGTCGCGGCGAAATGGGCGGCGACCGCGGTGCCCGGCGAGAACCGGCAGGAATAGGTGCCGGCGGCGATCGACCAGGGGTCCTTGCCGGTGTCGAGGGCGAGCGAGACCTCGATGTCGTCGGGGGCGAGCCCGAGCCGGTCGGCGACGATCTGCGACAGCACGGTCTCGTGGCCCTGGCCCTGCACGGTGACATCGGCGGTCATGGAGACCGCGCCGAGCGGATCGACATTGACGGTGACCATGGACACCGCGCCGTTCTTGGGGCCGGCGCGCTCGCGGGCGTCGGCGGAAAGCAGCGTCGAGAGGTAGCCCATGTTCGACATGCCGGGCTCGACCACGGCGGCAAAGCCGATGCCGTAGAGCCTGCCGGCGGCACGCGCGGCGTCGCGCTTGCGCTCAAGCTCGTCGAGCCGGCCGTCGCCGATCGTGGTTGCGACGGCGCGCTGGTATCCGCCGGAATCGTAGAGGGCGCCGGCGGCGGTGCGATAGGGGAATTTGGCCTCGGGAATGAGGTTGCGCCGGATCACGTCGAGATGATCGAGCCCGAGCTCGACGGCGATGCGCTGCACCAGCCGCTCGATGGCGAGATAGAGCTGCGGTCCGCCGAAGCCGCGGATCAGGCTCGCCGGCATCTTGTTGGTGAGCACGATGCGGTTGGTCACGTCCACATTGGCGATGTCGTAGGCGCCGGTGACGGCGCCATGCATGCGGTAGAGCGGCCCCGGCATCGGCGCGCGCAGGAACGCGCCGTAGTCCTCGCGCTGGTCGAGCCGCAGCGCGAGGATGCGGCCCTCTTTGGTCACGGCCGCTTCGATCTCGGTGATGCGGTTGGGGCCTGAGCTTGCGGCGACGAGGTGCTCGACCCGATCTTCGACCCATTTCACCGGTCGCCCGGTGATCTTCGCGGCGATCGCGGTGAGCACGATATAGGGGAACACCGAGAGCTTGATGCCGAAGCTGCCGCCGCTGTCGGGCGGGATGCGCAGCCGCATCTTGGTGCCGGGCACGCGCAACGCCTTCGCCATCACCGGATGGGTGCAGAACGGGCCCTGGAAGTTCGCCATCACGTCGTAGCTCTTGTCGTGCGGGCGATATTCGGCGACGACGACGTAGCATTCCATCGGCGTGAAGGAGAGCCGCGGATAATCGACCGTGAGCGCGACCCGGGCATCGGCCGCGGCGAAGGCGGCGGCGGTGTCGCCATAGCTGAACTTGCGGACCGATATCTCGTTGGTCTTGCACTCCGGGTGCAGCAGCGGCGCCGATCTGTCGCAGGCGGCGATCGGATCGATCACGGCGGCGAGCGGCTCGTAATCGACCATCACCAGTTCGGCCGCGTCCTCGGCGATGTAGCGGTCCTCGGCGACCACCAGCGCCACCGCCTCGCCGACATAGCGCACGAGGCCGACCGCGAGCGACCATTGATGCACCGGCTGCTTCAGGGCGATCAGGAAGGGATCGGTGAGCTTGCGGACGTCCTCGCCGGTGATCACCGCGAGCACGCCGGGCAGCGCCTGCGCGGCGGCGGTGTCGATGCGCAGGATGTTCGCGTGGGCGTGCGGCGAGCGGATCACATGGGCATGCAGCGTGCCGCGCGGCTCCGGCAGATCGTCGCCATAGCGGCCGCGTCCCGACAGCAGGGCGGGATCTTCCTTGCGGACCAGCGGTACACCGAGCCGAGACACCAAAGCACCGTCGAAGACATTTTCCGCGTGATCACACCATGCGGATCAGCGAAGGCCCGCGCATGACCGGGTTGAGCTGGGGCCGCACTAGCTAAACGCAGGCCGTCCCTGAGTAAAGGCATCGCCGCCGCAAGCCAGCCATTCCCAGCTCACGCTTGCGCTCGTGTTGATGTGGCGGCCAAGCACGGGCATAACTCCGGCCCGGCGCGGGGTCGGACGGACTGGAACAGGCAATGAACATCGAACGCAAGCCGGTCGCCTATGGCGATCTCCGGGGCTGGATCAAGGCGCTCCACGCCGCCGGCGAGATCAAGGAGATCGACGCCGAGATCGACTGGAACATCGAGATCGGCACCGTGATGCGGCTCGCCCAGGGCACCGGCGACGGTCCCGCCCTGCTGTTCAACAACATCAAGGACTACGGCGCCAATGCCCGGTGCCGCCGCATCTTCGGCTGCGGGCTGTCGAGCTACCGGCGCGTCGCCATGATGCTCGGCGTCGCCCCCGACACCCATCCGCGCGAACTGGTCAAGATGGGCCGCAACGTTCTCAGCGACGGCATTGCCCCGAAGATCGTCGCCACCGGCCCGGTGAAGGAGAACATCGTCACCGGCGACGACATCGACCTCTACGAGCTGCCGTCGCCATGGTGGAACCGGCTCGACGGCGGACGCTATCTCCTCACCTATGGCGGCTGCGTCACCAAGGACCACGACACCGGCGTGATGAATGTCGGCATCTATCGCGGCATGGTGGCGAGCAAGACCGAAATTCCGATCCTGATGTGGAAGGCCCAGCATGTCGGCCAGCATGCCACGTCGTGGGAACGCGCCGGGCATAACGAGATGCCGATCGCGGTCGCGATCGGCTGGGAGCCCGTCGCTCGGCTTCACCGGCGGCGCGCCGGTGGCCAAGGGCGTGTGCGAATACGACGTGATGGGGGCGATCCGCGGCGCCCCGGTCGAGCTCGTCAAATGCGAGACCGTCGACCTCCACGTGCCCGCGACCGCGGAGATCGTGATCGAGGGCTATGTCCAGCTCGATCCCGCGAAGTTCGCCATGGAAGGCCCGTTCGCCGAATTCACCGGGTATCTCGCCGGCGACAAGTCGCCCAAGCCGACCATCCGCGTCACCGCCATCACCCATCGCAACGATCCGATCCTGCGCGGCTCGATCGAGGGTTCGCTGCCGGGCAGCTTCTCGGAGAACGCCGATCTGCTCCTCGATCATGCGGGCGGCGACCGCATGGTCGGTGCTGGAGCGCGCCGGCGTTCCCGGCATCACCGACGTGTGGTGCCCGCCGGTCCATGCCGGCATCAACCTGCTGATCCAGATGAAGCAGAGCTATCGCGGCCAGGCCAAGCAGGCGGCGAACGCGATCTGGGGCTCATCGGCCGCCCATGTCCGCTACAAGCACATCACCGTGGTCGACGACGACATCGACATCCACGACTACGCCGCGGTCGACTGGGCGATCGCCTACCGGGTCAATGCCGGCGAAGACGACATCATCATCATGCCGTCCACCTTCGGCGCCGGCCTCGATCCCGTCGACGCGCCGGCGCGACCGCAACCCCGCGCTGTTCGGTACCGGCAAGTGGAACCGGGTGCTGATCGATGCCACCATGAATCTCGACTACGACCCCGATCCCGATCTCGGCGGCGCGCGCTTTCCGCCCAAGGTGTGGCCGACCGAATCGGATGTCGCTGCGGTGACGCGGCGCTGGAGCGAATTCGGATTGAAGCCGCTGCCGAGTCGAAGCTGCGGGGCAGGGCCCTTTACCTCGCCCCGCGCAGTCGGGCACTCCGCGCCGGGCAAGGGGCCATCCTCGAGTCTGCGGAAGGCCCCCTCCCCCGTCCCTCCCCGCTATCGGGGGAGGGAGATAGCAACAACCGGAGATCATCGATGCGTTTGGAAGTGCCGGCTCCCCATGAGACCTTCGAGGTCGCGTTGGAGGATGGAGCCCGGATCAAGGTGCGACGGCATGGCCGGCCCGGCGGCGTGCGCCTGTTCCTCAGCCACGGCAATGGCTTCGCCATCGACGGCTATCTGCCGTTTTGGCAGCATTTCCTGATCGGCTACGAGGTCATCGTCTTCGATTTCCGCAACCACGGCCAGAACGTCCCGGTGACGCCCGGCCAACCACACCTATGCGCAGCTCACCCGCGATCTCGAGCGGGTCTACCAGGCCGTCTGCGCCAGGCTCGGCAGCCGCAAGTCGGCCGGCATCTTCCATTCCATGTCGGGCCGCACCGCGATGAAACATGCCATCGAGATCGGCTTTCGCTGGGATGCGCTGGTGCTGTTCGACCCGCCCAACGTTCCCCCGCCCGGCCATCCCGTCTATGCCGCCATGGAAGCATTCGAGGCGCGGCTGACCGCGTTCGCCGGCAATCGCCGCAGCCATTATGCGAGCGTCGAGGAGCTTGCGGTCGAGTTCGCGAAGTCGCGGGCCGGGCAGCGCCTGGGCGCCCGGCGTCCATGACCTGATGGCGCGCGCGGTGCTGCGCGAGAATCCGGCCGGCGACGGCTTCGTGCTGGTGTGCGACCCCGCCAACGAGGCCGGCATCTATGCCGAGGCGATGGCCATGAACCTGTGGCCCAAGGCGAGCGACTTTCGCGGGCCGGTCAAGCTGATCGGCGCCGATCCCGACCTCAAGGGCGGACCGCCGACCGGCCGCGCCAACCAGGCGCTGGGCACCGAGAACGGCTACGACTACAGCTTCGTCCCCGGCACCGGGCACCTGCTGCAGGTCGAAAATCCCGAGGACTGTGCCCGGCAGACGCTGGCATTCCTCGGCGAATGCGGGCTGAAGTGAGAGCTCGTCAAACCTAACGCGCCATCATCCTGAGTTCCCGAGCCCGTCACCGCGCCGGCCATCCCGCAGAGCACCGGTTCTCGCTGGAGCACTTGTCGCCGATCACGGCGACGCCCTGGACCTCGATCAGCATTCCCGGCACGGCGAAATTCGATACTGTGATGAGCGCGCTGCCGGGATAGTTGCCGTCGGGAAAAATTTCCTTGCGCAATTCGGTGAGACGGTCGCCGTTGCGGGGGTCGTTGATGAAGACCGTCATGGTGACGAGATTGGCGATGCCGCCGCCGGCCTTTTGCAGCGTCTGGTCCATCAGGCGGAAGATCTGCCGGGCCTGGCCCTCGAAATTGCCGGAGAGGTCGTGGCCCTGGTCGTCCTGCAGCGCGGTCTGGCCCGCGAGCCAGACGGTGCGCCCGCCCTCGGTGATGACGCCCGGCGAAAACGCCCGGGCTTTCTGCCGCTCGGTCTTGTCCATGTATTCGGCCGCCAGTGCCGTCGCGCTGAAAGCGGCGACGAGGGTGCAGGTCAAGGCCAGCCGTGAATGGATGCGCATCGATACCCTCCAATAGTTCAGGATCGGCGCAATGTAGCGCATTCCGGCCGGCATCGGCACCAATGACCTCGTGAGAGTTCCCGTTCGCAAAATTCGTCCGCGGAACCGCGATTTTTTTGCTCCATAGGCGGCTGCGATGCGGTACAAATCGAATCGATGCGCACACTCGCTTCGAGCTTCGCAATCGTCCTCGTGCTCGCCGCCGCGACCGCCGCGGTCGCGCAGGACCCGGGCACGCTGGACCCGCAACCGCTGCCGCCGCTCGCCCATCCCGACGATCCGAAAACCCCGGCGAAGCAACTATTCGGCCGCAAGGTCGCGCCGACGGGCGGCCCGTCGCACGTGGTCGGATTCTATTCGAGCGGCTGCCTCGCCGGCGGCACCGCGCTGCCGATCAACGGCCCCGCCTGGCAGGTGATGCGGCTGTCGCGCAATCGCAATTGGGGCCATCCCGACCTGATCGGTTCCTCGAAAGGCTCGGCACCAAGGTCGCCAAGGCCGGCACTTGGCCCGGCCTCCTGGTCGGCGACATGTCGCAGCCGCGCGGCGGCCCCATGATGACCGGCCATGCCAGCCACCAGGTCGGCCTCGATGCCGACATCTGGCTGTCGCCGATGCCGCCGCGCGAGCTGACCCGCGCCGAGCGCGAGGAAATGTCGGCCACCATGGTCGTCGCGGACGACCGGCGCGACGTCGATCCCAAGGTCTGGACACCGGGTCACTTCGCCGTCATCAAGGCGGCCGCTTCGGACCCCGAAGTGCAGCGGATTTTCGTCAACGCCGCCATCAAGAGGGCACTGTGCCGCGAGGCCGGAAGCGACCGCGCCTGGCTGCGAAAAAGTGCGGCCGTGGTGGGGGCACGACTACCATTTCCACGTCCGGATTCGCTGCCCGGCCGACAGCCCCGGATGCAAGCCGCAGCCGCCGGCGACCGGAGGCGACGGCTGCAGCGGCAAGGACCTCAGCTATTGGTTCACCGACGCCGTGCTCCACCCCAAGCCATCGCCGGTCCCGGAAGCGCCGAGACCGGGGAAACCCATGTCGAGCCTCCCTCCGGCCTGCCGCGCGGTGCTGGCGGCACCTGACCGTCAAGCGGAGAGTGCCGGGTCCGGGGGTCACGGGACGGTGCGCTGACCGCATTGCTCCGCAAGAAGCACGCAGCGCCGCTCACTGGGCGGCGAAGCCGGTCTCCTTGAGCATCGGCTTCCAGCGCGCGATCTCGCCTGCGATGAAGGCGCGAAACTCCGCGACGTCGAACGATTCCGGCACCAGCCCGTCTTCGCGCAGGCGCTTCTGGATATCCGGCCGCTGCACCAGCTTCACGATCTCGCGGTTGACCTTCTCGGCGATGTCGCGCGGCAGCCCAGCCGGCGCGGCGAGCGCGAACCAGTTGGTGCTGACGAGATCGGGATAGCCGAGTTCGGCAAAGGTCGGCACCTCCGCATAGTCGGGCAGCCGCGTCTTGAAGGTATGGGCGAGCGCCAGCGCGGTGTGGCCGTGGATCAGGCCGGAGCCGGACGATACGGTCTGGGCGGAGAAGTCGAGATGGCCGCCGATCAGATCGGTCAGACCCTGGGAGGCGCCCTTGTAGGGCACGTGCTCGACGGGGATGCCGGCCTTGCGGCCGAAATATTCCGCCAGCAGATGGCCGTTGCTGCCGACGCCGGAGGACGAAAAGGTCAGCGGGCGGCCACCCGTCTTGCCGCGCGCGACGAGATCGCCGAGGCTCTTCACCGGGCTCGCCGTGCTCACCAGGAAGGCCACCGGCGAGCCCGCGAGATAGGCGATGTGGGTGAGATCGTTGAGCGGATCGTAGCCGGCCTTCGGATTGATGATCGGCGTCAGCGCCAGCAGCGAAAGCGTGGTGATGACGAAATTATATCCGTCCGGTTCCGCGTGCGCTACGAATTGAAGCGCGATCGACCCGGCTGCCCCCGCGCGCGTCTCGACGAAGAATTGCTGGCCGAACGCGATGGAGAGCTGGTCGGCGGCGAGCCGCGCCAGCACATCGGCGGCGCCGCCCGGCGCAAATCCGTTGACGATCCGCACCGGCCGGCTCGGCCACTCGTCGGCGCGGCCTGCGATCGGCGTCAGCGCGGCGGCGAGGCATGCGGCCGCCACCAGCATATTGTGAAGCCGCCTCACGCGCCGCCTCCCGATGGAGTTGCTTGTGCGCGTGAACTTAGCCCGATGAGGCGGGATTGCAACCTCGCGTCAGGAACGCATTTCGGGCTCGCCGCTTCGCGCGTGTGGCGCGGGATGCAGGCGAGGCGTGACTAAGCGGCGAGGCTCCGGAACGACGTGCGGGTGCGCTCGGAGAGCCAGGAGCGCGCCTTGGTTTCGATCCACTGCAACGCTTCCTGCTGCGAAACGAAACCGGGAATGTGGTCGCGCTTGCCGTAGGCCCACGCGACCCGGACGTACCACCCCGGCGCGGACTTGAGGCGGCGCGCCTCGAAGGAAGGATGGGCGCTTGCTTCGTTCATGATTGCACCTTGACTTTGATCTGCATGCGAACCTCCTGTGTGCTAACCGTGCCGCTCGCCGTTTGTTCCAGGCTGCGGGCGCGGGCCTGTCACCGGGCTGCGCGTCGCGGAGGTGGGCGCGCAACCGTGCCTCGTTACTCTGCGAATCGCATTGTGGATCAGAAACGCCGACGGGAGTGTGACATTCATCACCCAGAGCTCATCCCTGCTGAATCATCGCAAATCGTGCTTTCCCAATCCGCCTCTCTAATCTGCGTCACCAATCCTTCAGCTCGCGACAGCTTTGTGTTCGACGCGGCTGCGCCGCAGCGAATGGTCCTATGCCTTTTGCGTCAGGCGGAACCCGAGAGCACGATGGCGAGGCCTGCGAGCTGCGCGAGCGTCGGTTGCTCGCCGAGCGCGACATAGCCGACCAGCAGCGTGAACCCCGGCACCAGGGAAGGAAACACCGCCGCGCGGGAGGCGCCGAGCAGCACCACGGAACGGGCGAACAGGTAGATCGCGCGCCGGTCCTGAAAACACGCCCTGCACCACCGCCTGGAGCAGCGTTCTCGGCCCATCCGGCGGCGATCATGCGATCGAATCCGAACGCCGCGGCATGGATCGGGACGTAGAACAGGGTCAGCGTGCTGATCACGGCGGTCGCGCGCATCGGATAGATGCGCCACAGCCGCAGCAGGATGCCGAATATCGCAAACATCACTCCCGCCATGGCGAAGGTCGAAGTCGCCGAGGAGCCCATGGGTGCCGATGGTCGACAGCGCCTCGCCGCCGATCACCGCAAGACCGGCCACGATGGCGATCGCACCATAGATGCGGACCCGCGGCAGCTTTTCCCCGAGCACGACCGGCGCCAGGAACATCCCCGCCGAGCGCGGCGCAGGAAGGCTGGATCACGGCGCCATGTGCGAGCGGCACCAGGAGAAAGCCGGTGACGCTCACCACCGCCTGGCCGGGGCCGCCGAGCAGCGCCAGCATCGCGCCGCGGCCCCAGCCGACGCCGTTGAGGTCGCGCGCGCCGTGGCTCAGCACGCTCGGCAGGAAGGCGAAGCCGGCCCAGACATAGCGATGGAAGGCGATGTCGAACGGTGACAATCCGATCGCGACGCCGTGGCGCGCGGCGGCGAGGCCCCCCGCCCAGAAGATCGCCGCACCGACGCCGCACGCGATACCGGCAACGAGGCCCGCCGGACGCGCGGCCATCCGCGTCGCGCTACGCCGCCTTGCGGGTGGCGAGGAAGTCGCCCATGCGTTCGAGCGCGCGCAGGATGTTCTCGGTCGAATTGGCGTAGGACAGCCGCATATAGCCTTCGCCGAGAATGCCGAAATCCGGACCGCCGATGACGGCGACGCCGACATCCTCGAGCAGCGACGAGGCCAGCGGCTTCGCCTTCCATCCCGTGCGCTTGATGTTGGGGAAGGCGTAGAACGCGCCCTTGGGCGTCGCGCAGGAAATGCCGGGCAGGCGGTTGAGCCCTTCCACCACCACCTTCCGGCGGCGGTCGAATTCGGCGACCATCCGCTAGACCTCGTCCTGCGGGCCGGTGAGCGCCGCGAGGCCGGCATATTGCGCGGCGGCGTTGACGCAGGAATGCAGGTTCACCGCGAGCTTGCGCGCGAGGTCATAGAGCTTGCCCGGCCACACCGCATAGCCGAGCCGCCAGCCGGTCATGGCATAGGTCTTGGACCAGCCGTTGAGCAGGATCAGGCGGTCGCGGATCGAGGGATAGGTCAACAGGCAGACATGGGCCTCGCCGTCATAGACCATGTGGTCGTAGATCTCGTCGGACATCACGGCGACATCGGGGAATTGCGCGAGGCCGGCGACGAGCTTGTCGACCTCGGCCTTCGGCGTCACGCCACCGGTCGGATTGGCGGGCGAGTTCAGGATCAGGAGCCGCGTCTGCGGCGTTATCAGCGCCAGCGTCTCCGCCGCGGAGAAGGCGAAGCCGTTCTCCTCGCGCACCGGCACCGGAATCGGCCGCGCCCCGGTGAATTCGATCATCGAGCGATAGATCGGAAATCCGGGATCGGGATAGAGGATGTCCGCGCCCGGCTCGCCGAACATCAGGATCGACATGAACATGGTCGGCTTGCCGCCCGGCATGATCATGACTTCGTCGGGCGACACCGCGACGCCGAACCGTTTGTGCAGATCGGCCGCCACCGCCTCGCGCAGCGGCAGGATGCCGTTCGCCGGCGTGTAGCCGTGGTGGCCGTCGCGCAGTGCCTTCACCGCCGCTTCGACGATGTGATCGGGGGTGCGGAAATCCGGCTGGCCGATGCCGAGATTGACGATATCGCGGCCTTCCGCGGCGAGGCGCGTTGCGCGCGCGAGCACCGCGAACGCATTCTCCTCGCCGATCCGATCGAACGCCGCGATGGTGGCAAGCATGAGAGGTCCCCGGACGTTTCCACGGCGCGGCCGGGCCTTTGACGACTGCAATGCCGGCCCCGGCAAAGCGTGGCGCAGTTCACCCGATCACCGGTGGAAAAGCAAATCGGCAGCGCTGCCGGGGCCGAAAATGAAAAAAGCTCCGGCACCGGCCGGAGCTCCTTCTCATCGAAGCGCCCGAGGCGACTCAGTCGGCGTGATACGAACTGTTGTCGCGCAGGATCTCATGGCGGATGTAGGCATCGGGATCGGCCCCGACCACCTTGCCATCCTGGACCACGGCGTTGTTGAAGGCCGGCGGCTGGGTGGTCTGTTGCGTGCGGGTCTTCGCGACCGCCGGGGCTGCCACGAACGCGGCAAGGGCGACGGCGGACAATACGACCTTCAGGTTCGTTTTCATGTCAAATCTCTCCGGAATTTTGTTGTTCGGTGATCCCTACATAGCTCAAATTCCGTGCTGCACAAGCGTACTTATGTCCAAGCGTTCGTGTGGAAAAATAGCTTGTTTATATGGATTTAACACGATCTTTCGGGCCTGGAATGACGCCGCCTCAATCCCAGCCCGGCGCTTTATTGTGCGATGCACAGGTTTTGGCTGATCGAGAGAAAATAAACCAGTGTTGCGCCGGCATATCTTTGCAACCCGCGACCGTCGACGGATGCAGGTAGATCGTGTCTGGTATGCACCGAGGATCGGACGCCAACGTCTCCGGCGAGCGGGGCGAGGGGCGCCGCAGCGGATGATTCGCGCATCGGCTCCGGCCAAACGCATGGCGCAAAATCAAAATGAAGAGCCCCGGAAAACGATCCGGGCTCTTCATTAAAGGACACAGGCGGTTCAGTTGAAGGCGCCGGCATCCGGAACGTCGCGCAGCATTTCAGCGCGGATGCTCGGATCGGAATCGGGTCCGATCCTGCCTCCAGGCGGCGACACGCCATTGAAAATGGAGAGCACGGGAGGACGCTGCGGATGGTCGTGGTGTACCGGCGGCTTGGCCAGCGCGGGCGTCCCCAACACCGCCGCCACCGCGAAAGAAGACAGTATCATCTTCAGGGAATTCATCTTCAACCTCGTTCGACGGTGTGTCACGACCCTGGAATTAGCGTAGATCTTCGTCCATGCAAGGCCTCGGCAACCACAAAGGACGGTGCTGAAAATATCGAAGATATATGGATTTAACGTCGGCCGGGGGCGAAGCATGGATTTACGATTCGTTGACGTCCGCCGCTAAACATGTCGCGGTGCACAACGAACCGGGATTACGAATTATTAACGACAATTTCTCCCGCGTAACTTTCTCTCGCGCGCGAGCGAGCCATCGAAAGATGTATGGTCTGGTATGCGCCGTCGGAATGACTGGTTTGGTCCCGAGCGGCGCAAATGGCGCGCGCAAGCTCGCCTGATTCACGAAGGTTCGCGATGAACGAGACCTCCGCCCACGATGTCGATCCGCGCACCGGCCAGCCGGTAGGCTTTGCCGTCGATGCCACCCCGGCACTGCCGCCGCAGGCAGTGAGTCTCGTCCGGCCGCCACGGCGCCGTCGAGCGGCTCGACCGCCTGCGCCATGGCGGCAGCCTGTGGGAGGCCGTGCAGGGCCATCCGCATCTTTTTACCTACATGGCGTTTGGGCCGTTCGCCGACGCGGCGATGTTCTCCGATTGGCTGGCCGCGCGGCAGCACTCGAGCGATCCCGTGTTCTACGCCATCGTGCAGCCGTCCGGCCGCGCGGTCGGGCTCGTCGCGCTGATGTCGATCCGGCCGGAGATGCGGGTCATGGAGGTCGGCAATATCCTGCTGAGCCCGCGCCTCCAGCGCACGCGGCTCGCGACCGAAGCGCAATATCTGCTCGCCTGCTACGCCTTCGAGACGCTCGGCTACCGCCGCTACGAGTGGAAATGCGACGCGCTCAACGCCGCATCGCGCCGCGCCGCGCTGCGCCTCGGGTTTCGCTACGAGGGCATTTTTCGCGACCATATGATCATCAAGGGACGCAGCCGCGACACCGCCTGGTTCGCCATGCTGGCCGCCGATTGGCCGGCGCGAAGGGCCGTGTTCGAGCGCTGGCTGGCGCCGGAGAATTTCGATGCCGGCGGTACCCAGCGCGAGCGGCTGGGCGCCGTGCTCGCTCATGATCCGTCACGCTGAAAGCGCCGGATTTATTCGAGAGAGCGGAAAAATCGAACGAATTCACGAGCTCCCGAGATGACCGGCCGCAGGGGATCGAATTCGCGCCGCAGACGTGTAAGATAATGGCGGGGATCGAGTGGGTGGCCCGCGTTACGGAGCCGCTGACATGCGTACCACGAAATTCGTCCTGTTCGCCCTCGCCATCCTCGTGTCGGCCACATCGGCGAAGGCGGCGGTGCTCGTCACCGTCGACAAATCGACCCAGCAGATGACCGTGGATGTCGACGGCGTCCGGCGCTGGACCTGGCCGGTTTCGACAGGCCTGCCCGGCCATGACACGCCGAGTGGCAATTACACCGCGTTCCGCATGGAGGCCGACCATTACTCCAAGGAGTGGGACGACGCTCCGATGCCGCACTCGATCTTCTTCACCTATAGAGGCCATGCCATTCACGGCTCGTTCGCGGGGCATATCGGCAGCCCGGCCTCCCACGGCTGCGTGCGCCTCGCGCCGGAGAATGCGGCAAAGCTTTATGCGCTGGTCGAGCAGCAGGGCCTGCCCAACACCAAGGTGGTGCTCACCGGCGACGTGAACATTGCGATGGCGCATCGCGGGGGTGCGGCGAAAGAACGCTCCGCCGCCGGCCGGCCCGCGGTCCAGCGCGCCTATTATCCGCGCGCGGCGCAGGATTCCTATTATCCCGGAGCCTACCAGCAGAACACTTCGTACCGGCCAAACCGTTACGGCTACTGACCCGCGGCGCCTCCACGCCACATTGCCATCAAAAAGCTGTAGCTGCCTTTCGTGCTATCGAAGTTTGGGGCGCCAACCGACCGGGAGAAAATGCATGTCTGCTTGCTCGAAGGGGCTCTTCACCCTTGCGCTCGCCAGCGCGCTCAGCGTGCCTGCGAGCGCTCAACTGCTGTCGCGCAAGGACCTGTCCTACGAGATCGCGAAGTCGATCGCGGAAGGCGCGATCGCCGAATGCCACCGGCGTGGCTACAACACCTCGGTCGTCGTGGTCGATCGCGCCGGCGATACCCTGATTGCGATGCGCTACGACAATGCAAGCCCGCACACGATGGAGAATGCGCGCCGCAAGGCCTACACGGCGCGCACGTTCAAGCAGACCACGAGAGGAGTATGCCAAGAAGCTCGAAGCCGGCAATGCCGTGATCAAGCAGCAGGTCACGCTCCCGGGCGTCATCGCGATCCCCGGCGGAGTGCCCATCAAGGTCGGCGAAGACGTGATCGGCGGCGTCGGCCTGTCCGGCTCGCCCGGTGTCGACGAGCCCTGCGTGCAGGCCGGCCTCGACAAGGTCAAGGATCAGTTGAAGTAAAGCAGCCACTTCGCTGCAAGCCTGCAACGCCAATCCGGCCGGTTCGTTCCGGCCAAGCGGCGGCGGGTCGGGCGCCGCCGCCTGATACAAATCCGTACCAATGGCGTAGTATCGGAGGCCGTCGCCCGACGGCGAAGAACAACCGGGCCTGCCGAAAGTGTGGGCGGCCCGGACCTCGAAATCCTGATGCAAATCCGGATAGATGATCTAGTGTCAGACTTAGCCCGCGCGTCAACGCGGCTACCAACTGGGAGGTTCCTCATGTCCAACATCGTATATCGTGCAGCCGGCATTTCGCTGGTGTCGGCACTTGCCTTCGGCCTCGCCCCCGCGGCGAATGCCCAGCTCATCACCCACAAGGATCTGTCGCTCGGCATGGCCACGACAATCGCGCTGACCGCGATCGAGACCT
Source organism: uncultured Alphaproteobacteria bacterium (assembly GCA_963800215.1). Classification (GTDB taxonomy): domain Bacteria; phylum Pseudomonadota; class Alphaproteobacteria; order Rhizobiales; family Xanthobacteraceae; genus JAJPKK01. The sequence continues at coordinate 120,649 of CAWCZY010000003.1, forward strand.
GCAAGGCGAACGGCTACAGCGTGTCCGCGCATGTGCTCGGCCGCGAAGGCCAGGTGATCGTGGCCATGCGCAACGAAAACGCCGGCTTGGCCACCTGGGAAAATTCCATGAAGAAGGCCTATACGGCCCGGACCTTCGCGCGGTCGTCGGGTGAGTTCGCCAATGGCGTGAAGGGCAACCCCAATGCCGGCGCGCTCTATCTCACCAACATCGTCCCGGCCCAGGGCGCGCTGCCGATCAAGATCGGCAACGAGACCATCGGCGCCGTCGGCATTTCCGGCGCGCCGGGCGGCGAGAAGGACGAGGCTTGCGCCAAGGCCGGCATCGACAAGGTCGCCGACGAGCTGAAGTAAGCCTCCATCACCGAGCGGCGCGCCATCGCTGTGGCGCCGCCGGCCGCATCCATTCCCTCAAAGCCGCAGCAGAGGCGGCATCCATCTGGGAGAAACAACAATGTCCAAGACCGTCATCCGTATCGCCGGGCTTTCGCTCGCTTCCGCGCTCGCTTGCGGGCTCGCCACCTCGGCGAACGCCCAGCTCGTCACCCACAAGGACCTGCCGCTCCTCATGGCGGTCACCATGGCGCAGACCGCGATCGCGACCTGCAAGGCCAACGGCTACAACGTGTCCGCGAATGTCCTCGGCCGCAACGGCGAAGTGATCGTCGCCATGCGCGGCGACGGCACCGGCCCGCACACGCTGGAAAACTCCATGAAGAAGGCCTACACGGCCAAGGCGCAGCGCCGGCCGTCGGGCGAATTCGCCGCAGCGGTGAAGACCAATCTGACCGCCGGCGCGCTCCATCTCTCCAACATCGTGCCGGCGCAGGGCGCACTGCCGATCAAGGTGGGCGAAGACACCATCGGCGCCATCGGCGTGTCCGGCGCACCGGGCGGCGAGAAGGACGAGGCCTGCGCCAAGGCGGGCATCGAAAAGGTCTCCGCCGAGCTGAAGTAAGCGAACGGCTGCGGGCGGCGCAGCTCGGCTGCGCCGCCTTTTTCAGTTGACGGATCGATCGTCTGCCGCCGTCACGCCGCCTTGCGGTGCATGACGTTCGCACCCTTGTAATCGCCCTGGATCGCCTTCACGGAGCGCTCGATCGAGCTGAACAGGCGGGCGATCTCGGAGGCCGCATGGGACTCCGGGTCGAACTCCCGCGCGCCCTCGCCGCCGGCCAGCGCCAGCGAATAGGTGGTGCGGTGGGTGATCTGGCCGAACCACACCGGCGCGCGCAGCGCCTCGAGGCTCTCGCGCGCGGCGACGCACTGCGGCGACTCCGCGCCGTCGCGCTTGGCCGGCGCGCCGTTGAGCACGACTGCATAGGGTTTGCGGCGCTCGCGGGCATAGGCGATGGTTTCCTTCACCGCGTCGAGATCGAACACCGAGGGCCGCGCCGGAATGACGACCAGCGTCGCGGCGCGGATCGCGTCATTGACGATGCCGGACATCTGCGGCGGCGTGTCGATGAAGACCCATTCGAACTCCGCCTGCTTGGCGGCGCTCAGGATGTTCTCGATGCCGCGCGCCGCCGTGCGCAGCGGCGGCTCGCCGGTCTTACGCAAGTCGTGCCACAGGCTGAGCGAGCCCTGCGGATCGGCGTCGATGAGGAGGCAGCGGCGCGACGCCTTGTCGGCGAAGGCGGCGAGGTTGGCGGTCAGCGTGCTTTTGCCCGAACCGCCTTTGCGGGACGCGACGGTGATGACGACCATGGTACACGGCTCCCTGAATGAATTGATCGCGCCGGGTGCGAATGCCCGGCCAAAGGATCGATGATTTAAAACGGTGACGGCAGACGCCCGTAGAGGCTGCGTCGTGGTGCTTCGGCCGTTGTGCAAGGTTGAATCCATCCAGGGTTGATTTGCAAGCACGTAGAATTGGCAGCGATTTGTTTGCCGTGGACGCCGTTACCAAAACGACACAATGGGCGGAAACGTCACCGCGACGCGGGCCACAGACAGTGGTGGAAAACCGTGGGAAAGCGCATGGCTCCGGCTGTGGAACATCGGTGGAGAAATAGTGGAGAAGCCGGTGATGAAAAACACCGTTGCGACCCCCCGGCGTAATAGGGGACGGCGCGGCAGATGCGAAAACCTTCGTGTTTTCGATCGCTTATTCGCCATATCCCGACAGTGCCGGCGCAGGGTTTGTGGACAGCACGGTGCGAATCACCTGGACAGGCGGTGCGTGAACGGTGGAATGGGAGGCATGAACGACGCCTCCCATGCTTCGACCGTGCTCGCCCGGATGGCGACGGACGGGAAAACCGCGCGCGGTCTCGCCGACGGGCTCTCAGAAATGCTCGACCCCGGGCAAACCGCGATCGCCGCCTTCGAGGCGCGTGACGGAAGCTGGACCGTGGAAATCCATTTCCAGCGCGCGCCCGACGAGGCCGCGGTGCGCCGCCTCGTCGGTGACCTCGCGGGCGAAGGCGCGGGCGGCCAACTCGCATTCGAGCGCGTTGCGGCGCGCGACTGGGTCGCCGCCAGCCTCGAAGGCCTGCAGCCGGTCGAAGCCGGCCGCTTCTTCCTGCATGGCGCGCACCACCGCGCGCGGGTGCCGGCCAACCGCATCGGCATCGAGATCGAGGCGGCGCTCGCCTTCGGCACCGGGCATCACGGCACCACCCGGGGCTGTCTGCTGGCGCTGGACGCCATCTTGAAGGCGTGCCGGCGGGCGCCTTACTCGACAAGGCGGCGCGGCAGCCGCGTCCTCGATGTCGGCACCGGGACCGGGGTGCTCGCGATCGCGGCGGCGCGGGCCTTGCGCGGCGCAGTGCTCGCCAGCGACATCGATCCCGTCAGCGTGCGGCTGGCGCGGCAGAATGCGCGCCTCAACCGTGCCGCCGGGCTCACCGTGATCCACGCAAGCGGCCTCGGCGACCGCCGCTTTCGCGACGGCGCGCCGTATCATCTCGTGTTCGCCAACATCCTGCTGGGGCCCCTCAAGGGCCTCGCGAAGCCGATCGGCGCCATGGCGGCGCCCGGCGCCTTCGTGGTGCTGTCCGGCCTGCATCCCGGCGCAGGCCAATGCGGCGCTTGCCGCCTATCGCGCCCATGGCCTCGTGCTGGCGCGGCGGATTCCGCTCGACGGCTGGGTGACGCTGGTCCTGAGGCGGCCCGCGAAGCGAATTGTGACCGGACGGCGCAGCGCCTAGATTACCCCCATGAACGAAACCGCCGTCCAGCCAGTTCCAAGCGCAGTTCCAGACCTTCGACGATCCGCCGGAAGCGGCGCAGGCGGCGCCGCGCGTCGCGGCGTTGCGCGCGGAGCTGGCGCGGCGCGGGCTCGACGGCTTCGTCGTGCCCCATGCCGACCGCTTTCAGAACGAATATCTGTCCCCCGGCGAGGAGCGCCTCGCCTGGCTCACCGGCTTCACCGGATCGGCCGGCGCCGCGATCATCCTCGCCGACCGCGCCGCGCTGTTCGTCGACGGCCGCTACACCACCCAGGCGCGCGACCAGGTCGACGGCGCGCTGTTTTCCATCGAGCACCTCGTCGACGAGCCGCCGGGCGCGTGGATCGAGGCGAACCTCGCGCGGGCCAGAAGCTCGGCTATGACGCCTGGCTGCACAGCGCCGAGGGCGCCGAGCGCCTCGCCAAGGCGTGCGCCAGCGCCGGCGCCATCCTGGTCGCGACCGAGCCCAATCCCGATCGATGCGATCTGGCGCGACCGCCCGGCGCCGCCCCACGGCGCGGTGGTGCCTCATGACCTGCAATTTTCCGGCGAAGCGGCCGCCCACAAGCTCGAGCGCGTGCGCGCCGAGATCAAGAAGCTCAAGGCCGACGCGCTCGTCATTTCCGATCCCCATGCGGTCGCCTGGACCTTCAACATCCGCGGCTCGCGATGTCGCCCATACGCCGGTGGCGCTCGCTTTCGCGCGTCATTCCCGTCGGAGGGCGAGGCGCGCCTCTATGTCGATGAGCAGCAAGCTGACCGATGCGGCGAAAACGGCGCTCGCCGGCCTCGCCGAGATCAGGCCGCCGGCGGCCTTCGTGGAAGACCTCGCCGCGCTGGGCGCCGAGCACCGCACCGTGCAGCTCGACCAGGCGATCCGCCGCGCACGCCATCACCCAGGCCATCACCGGGCACGGCGGCAAGGCGCCGCGCGGGGCCGATCCGGTCGCGGCCATGAAGGCCATCAAGAACGACACCGAGATCGCCGGCAGCCGCGCCGCCCATCGCCGCGACGGCGCCGCGGTCACGACCTTCCTCGCCTGGTTCGACCGCACCGCGCCGTCGGGCGGGCTCACCGAGATCGACGCGGTCGAGGCGCTGGAAACGTTCCGCCGCGACACCGGCCTCCTCAAGGACGTGTCGTTCTCGACCATTTCCGGGTCGGGACCGAACGCCGCCATCGTGCATTACCGCGTCACCCGCAGGACCAACCGCAGGATTTCGCCGGGCGAAATCTATCCTCGTCGATTCCGGCGCGCAATATCAGGACGGCACCACCGACATCACCCGCACGGTGATCGTCGGCGAGCCGACGGCGGAGATGCGCGACCGCTTCACCCGCGTGCTCAAGGGCCATATCGCGATCGCCCGCGCGGTGTTTCCCGAAGGCACCACCGGCGCCGCAGCTCGACAGCTTCGCGCGCGCGCCGCTGTGGGCGGCCGGCCTCGATTTCGACCACGGCACCGGCCACGGCGTCGGCAGCTATCTCTCCGTGCATGAAGGGTCCGGCGCGCATTTCCAAGCTCGGCACCACGGCGCTCAAGCGCGGCATGATCCTTTCCAACGAGCCCGGCTACTACAAGGTCGGCGCCTACGGCATCCGCATCGAGAACCTGGTGCTGGTCACGGCCGCGCCCGCGGTCGCCGGCGCGGAGAAAGCGCTCGACTGTTTCGAGACCTTGACGCTGGCGCCGATCGACCGCCGCCTGATCGACCGCGATCTCCTCGCCGAGGGGGAAATCGCCTGGCTCGATGCCTATCACGCCGAGGTGCGCGCCGCGCTCACGCCGCTGGTCGACGACGCCACCCGCGCATGGCTCGCGGCAGCAACCGCACCGCTGGGCTCGTAGGGCGTAATTCTTAGGGCGCAATTCGCAGCCCGCACTCCCCATGACCCGTCATCCCGGTGCCGCAAATGCGCGCGTGGCACCGCCCGGGCCGTCGTCCTTCGAGGCTCGCGGAGCCTGTCATCGGGCCGGCCAAAGGTCGGACCCGTTGGCTCGCGCCTCAGATGACGGGTCAGGGTTTTCGTGCGGAACCGCTCCCTGGCATTCCATCATGCCGCGCCTCCCTCTTTTCTCAACCTCGCGATGGCATCGGCATCGAACCCCGCTTCGGCGAGGACGGCATCGGTGTGCTCGCCGAGACGCGGCGCGGGGCGCCGCATCACGCCCGGCGTCCGCGACAACCGCGGCACGATGTTGTGCATGGGAATGCCGCCGAGCTCGGCATCGCCGACCTCGACGATGATCTCCCGTTCGCGGAAATGCGCGTCCGCCATGGCATCGGCTATCGTGTAGACCGGCCCCGCGGTAACATCCGCCTCGCGCATCAGCCGCAGCGCTTCCTCGCGGCGCTTGCCCGCGAACCACGCGCCGACCGCCGCATCGACCAGCGCGCGGTGTTCGATCCGCGCGGCGTTGGTGGCGAACCGCGCGTCCGCGATCATGTCGGGGCGGCCGATCACCTCGAACACCCGGCGCGCCATGGTGCCGGTCGAGCCCGACAGCGCGACGTAGTCGCCGTCGGCGCAGCGATAGACGTTGCGCGGCGCCGAGGTGTTGGAGCCGCTGCCGATGCGCTCCTTCACCACGCCGGTGAACCGGTAGATCGCGGCCTCCGGCCCGAGCACCGAGAACATCGATTCAAGCAGCGAGAGATCGATCACCTGTCCGCCGCCGCTGCGATCACCGTGGTCGCGGGCGCGCAGCGCCGTCACTACCGCGAAGGCGCCGTAGAGGCCGGCGATCATGTCGGCCAGCGCGAGCGGCGGCAGCACCGGCTCGCGGTCGGCAAAGCCGGTGCGGGCGGCAAAGCCGCTCATCGCCTCGACCAGCGTGCCGAAGCCGGGCAGCGGCGCATAGGGGCCGGTCTGGCCGAAGCCGGACACTCGCACGATGACGAGGCCCGGATTTTCGCCATGCAGGACATCGGGGCCGAGCCCCATCTCCTCCACCGTGCCCGGGCGGAAATTCTCGATCAGGACGTCGGCGCTCGCCACCAGCCGCAGCAGCACGTCCTTCGCCGCGGCGTGGCGGAAGTTGAGCACGATGGAGCGCTTGTTGCGCGCGTAGGTCTTCCAATGCAGCTCGTTGCCGCCGTCGCGCCAGTCGCGCAGCGGATCGCCCGCGGGCGGCTCGACCTTGATGACGTCCGCGCCGAAATCGGCGAGCTGGAGCGAGAGCATGTTGCCGGCGACCAGCCGCGACAGATCGAGGACCCGCACGCCCGCCAGCGGCCCGGCGGCGGCGGGCTGGAACGGGATCGCGTGGTGCTCGGCGCGTTGCATCGGCATGGGCTCAAGCCGATTGTAGAGCGTTTTCATTTCGGTTCACATGCACCCCGCTGTCATCGCCAGGCTCGACCCGGCGATGTGCGCCCGCAAGCGCGTTCCATCGAGGGAGGTGCAAATCCTCTTCAGGTCATCCTACTCCGGCCTGTAGGGTCTCTATAATCGAGACGGTCGGGACAAGCCCGGCCACGACGATGTTGCTTTTTGGATATGACCGAGGAATTGATGCCCGGCCTCGCAGGAACTCTTCTCGCTCGATGGACGGGTCGCGCTCGTTACCGGCGCTTCGCGCGGGCTGGGTTTCGCCATGGCGCAGGCGCTCGCCGAGGCCGGCGCCACCGTCGTCATTAATGGCCGCGATGCAGCGGCTGCTGCCGTGGCGGCCGGTACGCTGCTCGATCGCGGCTTGAAAGCGCTGCCCGCGCCCTTCGATGTCACCGACCGCACCGCCGCCGATGCCGCCGTCGATGCGATCGTGACCAGGTTCGGCCGTCTCGACATTCTCATCTGCAATGCCGGCTATACGCATCGCGCGCCGCTTGCGGACTGGACGCTCGAGGATTGGAACGCGATGCTCGCCATCCATCTGAGCGCGAGCTTCTTCCTGGCGCAGCAGGTGGCGGTGCCGATGCGCATGAACCACTACGGCCGCATCATCTTCACGACGTCGATCACGGCGTTGATGGGGCGCGCCACCATCCACGGCTATGCCGCGGCGAAGAGCGCGCTGGCTGGGCTCGCCCGGTCGCTCGCCGCCGAGCTCGGCGAGGACGGCATCACCTGCAACTCCATCGCGCCGGGCTATTTCGAGACCGACCTCACCAGGCCGCTGCTGGGCAACGAGGCCTTCGTCGCCCGCGTCAACAGCCTGGTGGCGCTGCGGCGGTGGGGCAAGCCGCGAGACCTCGCGGGCCTCGCGGTGTTCCTGGCGTCGAATGCGAGCTCCTACGTCACCGGACAGCAGATCGCCGTCGATGGCGGCCTGACGACCACCATCTGACGGCTCGGCGCATGCGGGTGACGGGCTGGCGCGGGATCCCTACACGTTGGCGACAGCGGATTGGCTGTTGCCCCCGCGCAGAGCGTCGACGCGTGCGTCGACCAGCATGGCGACCAGCGTCTTGAACGGCGTGCGCGGCCGCCAGCCGAGAACCTGCGCGGCCTTGGCCGGCTGCGCCACCGTGACGAGGGAATCGATCGGCCGCAGCAGCGCGGGATCGACCTCCACATGGGCGCGCCAATCCTTTCCCACATGGGCGAATGCCATCTCGCAGAAATCCCGGATCGAATAGGACTGTCCGGTCCCGATCACGTAGTCGTCGGCGGCGTCGGCCTGCAGGGCGAGCCACATCGCTTCGGCGTAATCGCCGGCAAAGCCGAAATCCCGGCGCACGTCGAGATTGCCGAGCCGGAGCTTGCCGTTGCTGACGATGGGACGCCCGACCTCGTCGAGCTCGGCCGTCGTCAGGAGGCCGAGGCTGACGGCCGCGGCCGCATGGGCGATCTTCTGCGACACGTATTGCAGCGGCCGGCGCGGGCTTTCGTGATTGAACAGGATGCCGCAGGCGACGAACAGGCCGAATCGCTTGCGGTAGAAGGCCGCCATTTCGTGCGCAAACAATTTGGCGATACCGTAGGGGCTCGCCGGGCGGCGCGCCGTGTTCTCGTCCTGGACGGGCGATTCCACCGCCCCGAAGATTTCCGAGGATGACGGCTGGAAGATCCGGCACGCCGGCAGATGCTGGCGGGCGAAATCGAAGATGTGGAGCGGGCCGAGCGCATTGACGACGCTCGATGCGACGGGCTGCTCGATGGCGTCGCGCGGCCGCGAAAACGAGGCGAGGTTGTAGATCTCGTCCGGCCGGACCCCGGCGAGCAGGCGCGACACCTCGGCGGCATCGCCGATGTCGCCGTAATGCCGGACAATCGGGCTGCCCGCCTCGGCCTGGGCCGCGCTGCGGGCATGGCCATGGACCTCGTAGCCGCGCTCGAGCAGCAGCCTGGCGAGATACCAGCCATCCTGCCCAGCGGCGCCGGTGATGAGCGCACGCCGGCTCATGGCGTCCCGGCCGGAATCCGGCCGGATGCGGGCGCCCGCTGCGGCCCGGGGGCGCCCCGGTTCCGGTCGGACCATCGGACGGGGTCCGTCGCGTGTCGATCTATCCGTCACGATGCCTGACATTCCTCAGCCGCTTGCGGGAACGGCTTACCGTTCCGAAGCGAAGCCGTCCAGCGCTGCGGCAAGCCGATGCCACGCCTCTTCGTCCCCGGGAAGCCCGAACCGCAGCCATGCCGGGGCGTCGCCGAAGCGGCGCACCAGGATGCCGGCGCGGCCGAGACGATCGAACAGCGCGCCCGCCGCGTGGGTTCGCGCCAGCCGGAACAGCGATGTCCCCCCCACGATCTCGAGCTTCGCTGCGGTCAGCATGCGGTCAAGCCGGGCCGCCTCGCCGGCGAGGGTGTCCCGCGTCGCCTCCGCCCAGGCGCGATCTGCCAGCGCGGCCTGCCCGGCGGCGATGGACGGCCCGGCGACCGCCCACGGACCCAGCGTGGCGCGAAGCCGGGCCGCCAGTTCCGGGGCGGCCAGCGCGAAGCCGAGCCGCAGGCCGGCCAGGCCGTGGAATTTGCCGAACGACCGCAGCACGACGATATGGCCGCGCCCGGCCTCGGGGCTCAGGCTCAGGCCGGCCGGGCCGACATCGGCGAAGGCTTCGTCGACCACCAGAAGGCCGCCGCGTCGCCGCTTCTCGTCGGCCAGCGCCAGCAGCGCGTCCTTGCTCACGATGCGGCCGTCCGGATTGTTCGGATTGACGATGACGGCAAGATCGGCGCCCCGGAGGTCTTCGATAGCCGCGACCTCGGTCGCCCGGTGCCCGACCAGCTTGGCGACCCGCACATGTTCTGCATAGGTCGGCCCCAGCACCGCCGCGCGCCCCGCCGGCACCAGCGCGAACACCGGCGGCAGCAGGATCTGGGTGCCCGGCGCCGCCGCCACTTGCTCGGGAGCCGCTGCTCCATAGGCGCGCGCGGCGGTCGCAGCCAGCCGTTCCAGCGCGGCGGGCTCCGGCAGGCGGGCAAATAGCTCGGACGACAGGTGCGGCAACGGATAACAATGCGGGTTGATCCCCGTCGACAAATCGATCAGGGGTTCCGGCGCGCCGGGGAACCGTCGGCGCGCGGCGGCGAGGTCGCCGCCATGCGGGAGGCAAGCGAGGCCGATGTCGGGGCTTTGGGTCACGCTGACCTTTCTGGCGCTGCTGATCGAGGCCCTTGTCGGGTACCCGGATCGCCTGGTGGGCGCAATCGGGCACCCCGTGACCTGGATGGGCCGGCTGATCGGCTGGCTCGACGCCGGCTTGAACCATAAGGGCGCGAGCGACGCCAGCCGCCGCGTCGCCGGGGCCGCCGGGCTCGTGATGGTCGTCGTGGTTTCCGCCGCGATTGCATATGTCATCGAGCGAGGCTTGCTGCTTCTGCCGCTGGGCATTCTGCTGGCGGCAATGGCCGGCAGCACGCTCATCGCCCAGCGCAGCCTCTACCAGCACGTCGCCGGCGTGGCGGCGGCGCTCGAACGAGACGGCCTCGCCGCCGGCCGCGCGGCGGTAGCCAAGATCGTCGGCCGCGATCCGCAGGTGCTGGACGAGGCGGGCGTCGCGCGCGCGGCGATCGAAAGCCTCGCCGAGAATTTCTCCGACGGCATCGTCGCACCGGTGTTCTGGATGGCGCTGGCGGGGCTGCCCGGCGCTGCGGCCTACAAGGCGATCAACACCGCCGACAGCATGATCGGCCACCGCACGCCGCGCCATGAGGCCTTCGGCTTCGCCGCCGCCCGCCTCGACGATCTCGTCAATTTGCCGGCGTCGCGGCTGTCGGCGCTGCTGGTCGTTGCCGCCGCCGCACCGAGCGGCCGGGCCGCGGCGGCCGAGGCTTGGCGGGCGGTGGTACGCGATGCCCGGCATCATCGCTCCCCCAATGCCGGATATCCCGAGGCTGCGTTCGCCGGCGCGCTCGGCCTCGCCCTCGCGGGGCCGCGGGTCTATGGCGGCGTCGCGGTCGAGGATGCCGTGATGGGCGATGGCCGCCGCGCCGCGACCTCGGCCGACATCCGCGCCGCGCTGGCGCTCTATCGCCGCGCCGACGCCTTGCTGATCGCGCTGGTCGGGTTGCTCGCGTTGCTCATCGCGACAGGCTGAGGAGCCGGTCGAGATCGATGTGGGCCGAAAGATGGGCGGCCAGGCGATCGAGCGTCGCCTCGATCAGGGCGTCATGGTCGATCTGCGTGGGAGCGGCGCCGAGCCTCGCCAGCCACGCCGAGCGCTGCCGGTCATCCCCGAACAGGCCGTGGACATAGGTGCCGGTCACCCGCCCGTCGGCGGAGACCGCGCCCTCGGGCGAGCCATCGGCGAGATGGGCGAACGGGCGCGCGCAGTCCGGTCCGATCGTGGTGCCCATGTGCATCTCGTAGCCGCAGAATGGCACGCCGCCGGCTTCGCCATGCACCGGGTCCAGCCGCTTGTCGCCGGTGAGCACCGTCTCGACGTCGAGCAGGCCGAGCCCAGCCAGCGCGCCCGCCGGTCCCTCGATGCCGTCGGGGTCGGCGACCGTGCGGCCGAGCATCTGGTAGCCGCCGCACAACCCGAGCACGCGGCCGCCGCGCCGCCGATGCGCCGCAATGTCGATGGCAAATCCGGCGTCATGCAGCGCGGCGAGATCGGCGATGGTCGCCTTCGAGCCCGGCAGGATCACGAGATCGGCGTCGCCGGGGATCGCAGTGCCGGGCCGCACCCGCACCAGGTCGACCGCGGGCTCGGCTTCGAGCGGGTCGAGATCGTCGAAATTGGCGATGTGCGGGAGTATCACGACCGCGATGCGCAGCGTCGCTCCCGGCTTGCGCGCCGGCGCCCGGTCGAGCGCGAGCGCATCCTCCGCCGGCAGCAGGCGCGCGCCGGGGAAGAACGGCACCAGGCCGAGCGCTTCCCAGCCGGTCGCCTGCGCGATCCCGGTCATCGCATCGGCGAACAGCGCGGGATCGCCGCGGAACTTGTTCACGAGGAAGCCGCGGATCAGCGCGGCGTCTTCGGAGTCTATCACCGCCTTGGTGCCGATGAGGCTCGCGATCACGCCGCCGCGGTCGATGTCGCCGATCAGCACCACCGGCACGCCGGCGGCGCGCGCGAATCCCATGTTGGCGATGTCGTTTGCGCGCAGGTTCACTTCCGAGGCGCTGCCGGCGCCTTCGACCAGCACCACATCGGCCTGCGCCCCGAGCTTGGCGAAGCTCGCCAGCACGAACGGCATCAGGTCCGGCTTCATCTTCTGGTAGGCGGCGGCCCTGGCGGTGCCGTAGACGCGTCCCTGCACAACGACCTGCGATCCGGTTTCGCTCTGCGGCTTGAGCAGAACGGGATTCATGTGGACGCTCGCGGGCGCGCGGGCCGCGCGCGCCTGCAGCGCCTGGGCGCGGCCGATCTCGCCGCCATCCGCCGTCACTGCGGCATTGTTGGACATGTTCTGCGGCTTGAACGGCCGCACCGCGAGGCCGCGATCGGCAAGCGCGCGGGCGAGCCCGGCGACGATCAGCGATTTGCCGACATCCGAGCCGGTCCCCTGGAACATCAGGGCGCGCGCCGCCACGTCTAAAATCCCGTCAACAACGTTTGAATCCCATTGTTGTCATCGCCCGGTTCGACCGGGCGATCCAGTAACCACCGGGTTGCGATTTGGGCGAAGCATGAATTCTTCCGATGCCACAGGGATTACTGGATGCCCCGCTTTCGCGGAGCATGACACTGAGACTGAATGAATCGTCAGTGGCATAACATTAGAACTCGATGCCCGGCTGCGCCTTCACGCCGGCGGCGAAGTGATGCTTGACCAGGGTCATCTCGGTCACGAGATCGGCCGCCGCGATCAGTTCCGGCTTGGCGTTGCGCCCGGTGACGACCACGTGCAGCCCGTCGCGGCGCGCGCTCAGGGCGGCGACGACCGCTTCGAGATCGAGATATTCGTAGCGCAAGGCGATGTTGAGCTCGTCGAGGATGACGAGGCCGAAGGAGGGGTCCGCGATGAGCTCGCGCGACTTCGCCCAGGCCCGCTCCGCCGCCGCGATGTCGCGGGCGCGGTCCTGGGTCTCCCAGGTGAAGCCCTCGCCCATGGTGTGCCACGACACCTGGTCGCCGAAGGCCGCGAGCGCGTCGCGCTCGGCGGTGTGCCACGCGCCCTTGATGAACTGCACGACGCCGACGCGCTTGCCCCGCCCGAGCATGCGCAGCGCCAGGCCGAAGGCGGCGGTCGATTTTCCCTTGCCGGTCCCGGTGTGCACGATCAGGAGGCCCTTTTCGACGGTCTTTTCCGCGACCTCGGCATCCTGCACCGCCTTGCGCTTCGCCATCTTGGCGCGGTGGCGTTCCGTATCTTCGACGATCTTGGTCATGCCTGTCCTTTTACGATCAGCGGCAGCCCGGCGACGACGAGAACGACGCGGTCGGCGCGGGCGGCGATGCGCTGGTTGAGGCGACCCTGCAGGTCGGCAAACCGCCGCGCAAGCGCATTGTCGGGCACGATCCCGGAGCCGACCTCGTTGGAGACGAGCACGGTCGGCCCTTTGCGGCGGCTCAGGGCGGCTTCGAGGCCGGCGGTTTCGGCCTCGATGTCGGCCTCCGCCAGCATGCGGTTGGTGAGCCACAGCGTCAGGCAATCGACCAGGAGCGCGCCCGCCGCCGCGGCATCGATGGCGGCGGCGAGATCATGCGGCGCCTCGACGGCCTGCCAGCCGGCACCGCGGCGCGCCCGGTGCTGTTCGATGCGTTCCGCCATCTCGGCGTCCAGCGCCTGGGCGGTCGCCACATAGACCCAGGGCGACGCCGTCGCGGTGACCAAGCCTTCCGCATGGCGGCTCTTGCCGGAGCGCGCGCCGCCGAGAACCAGGGTGAGTTGGGGGCGTGGGGTGATCATCATTGAGTGTGTGATACGTCATCCGCAGGCGCGGGCAAGTAGGCCGGATTGAGCGCACGCGAAATCCGGGGTCACCGGCGCATCCGCCAAAGGTTCCCTGATCCGCTGAAATCTCCGAAATTCCGGTGGGGGGACCGGGCCATGCTCGATGCCGACCCGGATTTCGCGTGCGCTCAATCCGGGCTACAGGCCACTCAGAAACGAGGCAATGTCGCGATCGACGGACCGATTTCGGTTGCTCCGACAAACTTCATTTTCTTCCGGGACGCCAAGGTCGAATTCTACAAGTAGCCGAAACTTGGCCGACCGAAAGGCCGGTTGCCCGCAAAATGGGCGAAGGCCTGCGACGAGACCGCTCAGTGACGAAGCCGAAGGAGGTCGTTTCGTCGCAACGGCAGGAATTCGGGATTCGCCGCTTCCACGCCGCGGACAGGCGTTGTAGCCTTCCATGCAGTGCTGCTCGTGCACTCGTACCTCGACCAGCGCCATCACGAAAAATACGTGAGCCGAACCCGGATGCAATCGGCTGAGGTGCGGTGCGCCGTCCGGGTCGAATCAGTCATCAATCGTCGTCAAGGGAGGACATCAGACATGAAGTGGATCACGATCGCTGCATTGGCAGGCACCGCGGTGCTGTGCGCAGGCGCGGCCGGCGCACAGGGCGTCGATTTCTCCAAGGTCGAGATCAAGACCACCGATCTCGGCAACAAGACCTACATGCTCGAGGGCCAGGGCGGCAACATGACGGTCGCGGTCGGCACCGACGGCATCATCATGGTGGACACTGAGTTTGCGCCGCTCCACGACAAGATCAAGGCCGCGATCGAGAAGATATCGCCGCTGCCGGTCAAGTATGTGATCAACACCCATTACCACGGCGATCATACCGGCGGAAACGCGGCGTTCCACAAGGAAGGCGCGACGATCGTGGCGCAGGACAACATCCGGGTCCGCCTCGCGGCCGGCACTACCAACGGATTGACCGGGAACAAGACGCCGCCCGCGCCGGCGGATGCGATCCCGACCGACACCTACCTGGTCGGTGGCATGAAGGTCGACGTCGGCGGCCGCACCGCGCAGGTCGGCCATGTGATCGACGCCCACACCGACGGCGACAGCTGGATCTATTTTCCCGACGCCAATGTGCTCGCCACCGGGGACACGTTCACCAGGAACTATCCCAATATCGACTGGGCCAATGGCGGCGGCATCGACGGCATGATCCTCGCCACCGAAAAGTACCTCAAGGTCGCCAACGACAATACCAAGATCGTGCCTGGCCACGGTCCGCTCGCCACCAAGGTCAACCTCCAGGAATTTCACGACATGCTGGTCACGGCGCGCGACCGGGTAAAGAAATTGTTCGACGAGGGAAAGAGCGAGCAGGAAGTGCTCGCGGCCAACCCGCTGGCCGATCTCGACAAGAAATGGGCCTCTGCTCAGGGTCTCGGAACCGGGGCCACCTTCACGCGCAACGTCTATAACTCGTTCCGCAATCACGACTGACCGACACGCTCATGGGATCGCCGGAGGCGGAAAGCCCGCCCCGGCGGCTCCACATGCGGCCCGGATGGGCCGGACGCTCGATGAGCGCTACAGGCTGCCGCCGGGAGGCGCCTGCTTTGCGTGGGGTTGTTTTTCAAAAAATGAAAGCCGCTGCCCCACCGGGCAGCGCCGCCGCCCGCCGCGAGGTACGGCCCGGCCCACATCGCTTCTCCCAACGATCACATTGACAAAAGCCCTGGACGGACCGCTAAGTGGCGGCATCGACGGCCTCTCGCAAGAGAGCGAACAGGGAATGCGGTGCGGAACGAAGGTTCCTATGCCGCAGCTGCCCCCGCAACTGTAAGCGGCGAGCCCATACCAGGCCACTGGGGTCGAACCCGGGAAGGCGGTTACGGGCACGGACCCGCGAGCCAGGAGACCTGCCGTCGTTTCGGGCGTGCGCTGGGCGGGGTGCCTCGGCGCCGATCGATTAGTTTAGCGGCCGCCGCGAACCGGATGTTTCCGGCGGCGCCATCTCCGCACCCGGGATCCAGGGCTCAGGCCTCAGGAGCGTGCGGGTGACGTTGCGAGATTTCACACCGAAAGACACCACGCAGAACGACGGCGCGGGCAATTCCGCCGCCGCTGACGCCGACGTGGCGGCGGCGCTCAGCACTGCGACCACCATCTATGTCTGCATCACCTGCCGGGACGGCGCCGATTTCGACCAGGTGCCGACGCCGGGGGCGCTGCTTGCCGACGCCACGATACGCGCGGCGGCGGGCACCGGGATCGCCGTCCTGCGGGTGCGCTGCCTCGCCAATTGCAAGCGCGGGCTCAGCGCCGCGGTGCGGCGGAACAATGCCTGGACCTATTTGTTCGGCGGGCTCGACCCCGAGCACGGCGCCCGAGCGCTGATCGAAGGTGCCCGGCTGTTTTCCCACGCGACCGATGGCGTGATGCCGTGGCGCGGCCGTCCCGAAGCGCTCAAGCGCGGCCTCATGGCGCGCACGCCCCCGATCGATTTTCCCGGAGAGGACTGATGACGAATTCGCTCGCGCGCGTACCTTGCACCATCGTCACCGGCTTTCTCGGCGCCGGCAAGACGACGCTGATCCGCCACGTGCTCGGCAATGCCGGGGGCCGCCGCCTCGCGGTGGTCGTCAACGAGTTCGGCGACGTCGGCATCGACGGGGAAATTCTCAAAGGCTGCAGCGATGAGTTCCTGTCCGCGCGAGAACATCGTCGAACTCGCCAACGGCTGCCTGTGCTGCACCGTGGCCGAAGAATTCGTGCCCGCACTCGACACCATCCTGTCGCTGCGGCCGGCGGTCGAGCATATCGTGATCGAGACCTCGGGCCTCGCTTTGCCCAAGCCGCTGGTGCAGGCGTTCCACTGGCCGGCGATCAAGAGCCGCGTCACCGTGGACGGCGTCGTCGCGGTGGTCGACGGCGCAGCGCTCGCGGACGGGCGTGTCGCCGCCGACATCGAGGCCTTGGCGCGCCAGCGCGCCGCCGATACGTCGCTCGATCACGACGATCCCGTCGAGGAAGTGTTCGAAGACCAGCTCGCCTGCGCCGATCTCGTCGTGCTCAACAAGCGCGATTTGCTCGACGCCGCCGGCATGGACAAGGCGCTCGCCGCCATTGCGCGCTTCCTGCCGCGCGCGGTGAAGATCGTCACCGTGGCGGACGGCAAGGTCGACCCGGCGGCGCTGCTCGGCCTCGGCGTCGGCACCGAGGACGACATCGAGAACCGCCGCACCCGCCATGACGCGGAAGCCGAGCACAACCACGACGATTTCGACAGCTTCGTCGTGCCGCTGCCGGAGATCGCCGAGCCCGCGGCCTTCGCCGCCCGCGTCGCCGCGCTCGCCGATCTCCACGATGTCTTTCGCGTCAAGGGATTCGCGGCCGTGACCGGCAAGCCGATGCGGCTGCTCGTGCAGGCGGTCGGCGCCCGCGTCACCCATCAATATGACCGCCCCTGGCACGCGTCCGATGCGCGCCAAGGCCGGCTGGTCGTCATCGGCCTCAAGGGGCTCGACCGCGCCGGCGTGACCCGCGCGCTGCTGGGCTGACCGATGCATCTTCTCACCACCACGAGCACGAGCTTCGACGACATCGTCGCGCCGGTCGATCTCGGCCAGGCGCCGGGCGACGTGGTGGTGCTGTCGTTCGCCGACAGCGACCTCGCCGCGCTCGCCGCCGCCTGGGCCGCGGAGCGAGACCTGTTGCCGAGCGTGCGGCTCGCCCATCTGCGCGACCTGCGCCATCCGATGTCGGTCGATCTCTGGATCGAGCGGTCCGGCGTCCATGCCAAGGTGATCCTGGTGCGGCTCATCGGCGGCCTCGACTGGTGGCGCTACGGCGTCGAACGGCTCGCGGGGACCGCGCGCGAGCGCGGCATCGCGCTCGCCGTGCTGCCCGGCGAGGACCGCGACGACCCGCGCCTCGCGGAGGCTTCGACGTTGCCGCCGGACGAACTCGGCGTTCTCCTGCGTTTCTTCCGCGAGGGCGGGACTGAGAATTTGCGCGCGCTGCTGCGCCGGCTGGCGCGCCATGCCGGTGCCCGCCTCGACGCACCGGAGCCGCAGCCGCTGCCGCGGCTGGCCGGCTACCTGCCCGGCATCGGCGCCGTCGATCTCGAACAGCTGGCGGCGAGCCTGCCCGCCGGCCGGCCGGTGATTCCCGTCATCTTCTACCGCGCGCTGCTGCTCGCAGCCGACACAGCCGCGATCGACGCCCTGTACGAGGCCCTGGCGGGGCGCGGGCTCGCACCGGCGCCGCTGGCGATCACGAGCCTCAAGGAGCCGGCCGCAGCGGCCTTCGTACGCGATGCGCTGGCGCGGCTCGCGCCGGCAGCCATCGTCACCACCACGGCGTTCGCCGCCGGCGGCGAGCCCGGCGAACCGACGCCCCTCGACGGGCCCGGCGTGCCGGTGTTCCAGGTGGTGCTCGCGACCACCAAGCGCGCGGCGTGGCGCGACAGCCCGCGCGGCCTCGGCGCCGCCGACCTCGCCATGCACGTGGTGCTGCCGGAACTCGATGGCCGCGTGCTCGCCGGCGCCATCGCGTTCAAGGATGCGCTGCCGGCGCTGGATGGACTCGCCTTCACCGCGTTTGCCAACCGGCCCGAGCCGGACCGCGTCGCCGCCGTCGCTGAACGCGTTGCGGCGCTGGTGCGCCTCGCCGCCACCGCGCGGGCGGAGCGCCGCGTCGCGGTGCTGATGCCGGATTATCCGGGCGCGCCGGGCCGCGCCGGCTATGCGGTCGGGCTCGACGTTCCCGCCAGCGTCGTCGCCCTGCTCGCCGATCTCGCCGCCGCCGGCTATGGCGTCGACGCTGCGCCGGAGACGCCAAATACCCTGTTCGATGCGCTGACGACTGCGGATGCCGGCCTGTCGCTCCACGAATATGCACGGCTGATCGCCGAAGTGCCCGCGGAGATACCGGCCCGCATGCGCGAGGCGTGGGGCGAGCCGGCCGACGATCCCGACCTGCGGGACGGCGCTTTCTGCTTCCGTGCACGCACCTTCGGAAACGTCACCGTCGCGCTGCCGCCCGATCGTGGCCGTTCCGGCGAGCGGCGTGCCGACTATCACGACGCCACACTGCCGCCGCGCCATGCGCTGCTCGCCTTCGCGCTGTGGCTGCGCCACGTCGCAAAGGCCGATGCGCTCGTTCATATGGGCGCCCACGGCACGCTGGAATGGCTGCCGGGCAAGGCGGTCGCGCTCACGGCGGCCTGCTTTCCCGAGGCGATGGTCGGGCCGCTGCCGGTGTTCTATCCCTTCATCGTCAGCAATCCCGGCGAGGCGGCCCAGGCCAAGCGCCGGATCGCCGCGGTGACCATCGGGCATCTGCCGCCGCCGCTGGTCGCAGCGGGCCTGTCCGACGATGCGCGCGACCTCGAGCGCCTGGTCGACGAATATGCCCAGGCCGACGGGCTCGACCGCCGCCGCCGCGAACGACTCGCCGAGTTGATCGTGGAGACAGCGCGGCGCAGCGGCCTCGCGCGAGAGGCCTACATCGACGCAGACGCCGATCCCGACGCGGTGCTGCGCGGCATCGACGCCTGGCTGTGCGACCTCAAGGACCTCGCCGTCAAGGACGGCCTTCACGTCTATGGCCGAATGCCGGCCGCGGACGGCGCAGATCCGTCCTGGCAGGCGAGCGCTGCGGCCGAGCGTGCCGCGCTCATCGCCGCGCTCGACGGCAAGCGGGTGGCGCCCGGCCCGGCCGGCGCGCCAGCGCGCGGACGCCGCGACGTGCTGCCCACCGGCCGCAATCTCTACACCGCCGATCCGCGTATGCTGCCGACGCCGACTGCCATGGACCTCGGCGCGCTCGGCGCCGACGAGGTGATCCGCGGCCATCTGCAGGCCCATGGCGAGATGCCGCGCGCGCTCGTCATCGATCTCTGGGGCAGCGCGACGCTGCGCACCGGCGGCGAGGAAATCGCCCACGGCCTCGCGCTGATGGGCTGCCGGCCGGCCTGGGATCACGGCACCGGCCGCGTCACCGGCGTCGAGGTGCTGCCGCCCGCCATGATCGGACGCCCGCGGGTCGACGTGACCTGGCGCATCTCCGGGCTGTTCCGCGACCTGTTCCCGGCCCAGATCGCGCTCCTCGACGCCGCCGTCCGCGCGGTGGCGGCGCGCGAGGAATCCGACGACGAAAATCCGCTCGCCGGTGCGTGGCGCAAGGCAGGGGAAAGTCCGGCCGCGCTGGCGCGCATCTTCGGCACCGCGCCCGGCGCCTATGGCGCCGGTATCGGCGATTTCGGCCTCGAGCCGGATCGCGCCGCGATCGGTGCGGCCTATCTCGAAGCGGCGTCCCATGGCTATGGCGGCGCCGACGGCGGCGCGACGGCGCTGCCCGGCGAATTCGCGGCGCGCGTCGCGGGCGCCGATCTCCTCGTCCATGCGGGCGATGATCCCGGCCGCGATCTCCTGGAGGGTGCGGAAGACGCGGCCTTCGTCGGCGGCTTTGCAGCCGCGGCGGCAGCGCTCGGCCGCTCGCCCGATCTCATCATGCTCGACGTGACCGATCCCAGCCGTCCCCGCGCGCGCCCGCTCGGCCAGGCGCTGGCGCGCATCGTGCGGGCCCGCGCCATCAATCCGCGCTTCATCGCCGGGCAGATGCGCCACGGCCCGCGCGGCGCCGCCGAACTCGCCGAGACCGTCGACCGATTGATCGATTTCGCAGCGATGACATCGGCGGTGTCGAGCACGCTGATCGACCTCGTCCACGACGCCTATCTCGGCGACCCCGCGGTGCGCGACTTCCTGCTGCGCGAGAACCCCGCCGCCGCGCGCGCCATCGCCGCCCGGCTCGACGCCGCGCGCCGCAACGGATGGTGGCACCCGCGCCGCAACGATGTCGACGCCGCGCTCGCGGCCATGCTGGCGGAGACGCCATGAACGCGCGCCTGCCTCTATCCTTGCGCCGCGGCGCCTGCCCCGGCCTGTCGGCGCCGATGCCGACCGGCGACGGCCTGCTGGTGCGCTTCGTTCCGGCCGATGCCGTGCCCCTCGATGCCTTCACCGCGCTGTGCGCGGCGGCGCGCGCCCATGGCAACGGCACCATGGAGGTCACCGCGCGGGGCAGCCTGCAGGTGCGCGGATTGACGCCGGCCTCGGCGTTGCTGTTTGCAACCGAGGTCGCTCGCCTCGGCATCGCCGCGGCCGACGGGGTCGCGGTTCTCGCGGGGCCGTTGCGTGACGATGACGAGGCGATCATCGATGCCTCCAACCTTGCCGCTGAGCTGCGCCGCGCGATTGCGCAGGCGCATCTCGCCTTGGCGCCGAAAGTCTCGGTCGTGGTCGACGGCGGCGGCCTCCTGCATCTCGATGCGCTGTCCGCCGACATCAGGCTGCGCGCTGTCGGACCGGCGAAATCACCACGGTTGCTGGTAGCGCTAGGCGCTCTTCCCCCTCTCCCCGAAGGGGGGAGTATCGGGGAGGGGGTCGCGGGCCGCATGCGTGGCGCTGGTGGCGGGTCAGCGGACCCCCTCCCCAACCCTCCCCCTGAAGAAGGGGGAGGGAGAGAGCTGCCTGCATGGCTCGGCGCCGTCGCGCCGGAGCGCGCGGTCGATGTCGTGCTCGGGCTCCTCCGGGAGATCGCAGCACGTGGCCCGCGCGCGGCGGACTTGCTTCGCTCCCAGGGCATCGGTGCGCTTCGTTCGCAGTTCCGTATCGAACCCGCTGCGATCCCCCCGCGGCGGCCGCCCGCTGAGATGATCGGCCGCCATCGCCTGCGCGACGGATCGCTGGCACTGGGGATCGCGCTCGCCTTCGGCCATGCCCAGGCCGGTGCGATGGCGGAACTCGCTCGTCTTGCATCCATCCACGGCGCGCGATCGATTTGTCCCGTGCCGGACCGTGCGCTGATGCTGATCGGCGTTTCCTCGGAGAATGCGGACGCACTCACCACCGCAGTCGAGCAACTCGGCTTCGTCGTGTGCGCCGGCGATCCGCGCCGCCGCATCGCCGCGTGTCCGGGCGCGCCGGCTTGCGCGTCCGGCTTCATCGACGCGCGGCGGCTCGCCGCTGCGCTCGCGCCGCAGCTTGCGGGACTGCGCGCCGGCATCGCGGTCCATGTGTCCGGTTGCGCCAAGGGCTGCGCCCATCGCGCCTCCGCGGCACTGACCGTGGTCGGAGACGCCTACGGCTGCGGCATCATTCGAGACGGCAACGCGCGGGCGATGCCGGGCTACCACGTCGCGCCCGGCGGCCTCGCGGCCGAGGTCGCACGCGCTTTTGCAGATGGCGAGGCCGTCCATGGCTGAGCTCGCCTATCTGCGCGACGGCACCGCGATCTACGAGCGCTCCTTCGCCATCATCCGCGCCGAGGCCGATCTCGCCCGCTTCACGCCGGACGAAGCCGAAGTGGCGGTGCGCATGATCCATGCCTGCGGCCTCGTCGAGGCGGCCCGCTCCATCGAATTCGGCCCCGGCCTGGTCGCAGCGGCGCGCGCCGCGCTGGCGCAGGGCGCGCCGATCCTGTGCGACGCCGAAATGGTGGCGCATGGCATCACCCGGGCGCGGCTGCCGGCGAAGAACGAGGTCGTCTGCCTGCTGCGTGATCCCCGCGTGCCCGCGCTCGCCGAACGCCTCGCCACCACCCGCTCCGCCGCCGCGCTCGATCTGTGGGGCGACAAGCTCGGCGGTGCCGTGGTCGCCATCGGCAATGCGCCGACGGCGCTGTTCCGCTTGCTCGAAATGCTCGCGTCCGGCGCGCCGCGTCCGGCGGCGATCCTCGGCATTCCCGTCGGCTTCGTCGGCGCGGCGGAATCCAAGGATGCGCTCGCGATCGGCAGCCATGGCGTGCCCTACCTCGTCGTGCGCGGCCGCATGGGCGGCAGCGCGATGACCGCGGCCGCCGTCAACGCGCTGGCGAGGAGCGGATTATGAGCGCCCCCGCGCGGCTGATCGGCGTCGGCGTCGGGCCCGGCGACCCCGAATTGATGACGCTCAAGGCATTGCGGGCGCTGCGCGAAGCCGACGTGGTCGCCCACTTCGCCAAGGCCGGCAATCCGAGCAAGGCGCGCGCCATCGCCGCCGGCCATCTGCGGCCGGGGGTCGCCGAAGTGCCGCTGCTCTATCCCGTGACCACCGAAATCCCCAGGCACGAGCCCGCCTATTGCAGCGAGATCGCGGCCTTCTACGACGGCTGCGCCGACACGCTCGCCGCCCATCTCGATGCGCGCCGCTCGGTCGCGGTGATCTGCGAGGGCGACCCCCTGTTCTACGGCTCCTACATGCACCTGCATGTGCGGCTCGCCGCGCGCTATCCGACCGAGGTGATCGCGGGGGTCACCGGCATGTCCGGCTGCTGGTCGGCGGTGGGCGCACCGATCGCGCAGGGCGACGATGTCTTCACCGTGCTGCCGGGGACGCTGCCGGAGGACGAGCTGGAGCGTCGCCTGCGCGATGCCGATGCCGCCGTGATCATGAAGCTCGGCCGCAACCTGCCCAAGGTGCGGCGCGCGCTGGCGCGTACCGGGCATCTCGTCCGCGCCATGTATGTGGAACGCGGCACCATGAAGGACGCGGTGGTGATGCGGCTCGCCGACAAGGCCGACGACTGCGCACCCTATTTCGCCATCGTTTTGGTGCCGGGCTGGGAGGGACGATCGTGAGCGGACATCTCGCGGTGGTCGGCCTCGGTCCGGGGGATGCGCGCTGGCTCACCCCGGAAGCCGGCGCGTGGCTCGCCGCCGCCGATGCCGTTTACGGCTACGGCGCCTATCTCCTTCGCGTTCCCGAGCGCGAAGGCCAGGCGCGCCACGCCTCCGACAACCGCGAAGAGGGCGCCCGCGCCGCGGCGGCGCTGCGCCATGCGGCGCAGGGCGCGAAGGTCGCGATCGTCTCCGGCGGCGATCCCGGCGTATTCGCCATGGCGGCGGCGGTGTGCGCGGAGATCGAGGCGGGGCCGGACGCATGGCGCGCGCTCGATCTCGCCATCGTCCCCGGCATCACCGCGATGCTGGCGGTGGCGGCCCGCGCCGGCGCGCCGCTGGGACATGATTTCTGTGCGCTCTCGCTGTCCGACAATCTCAAGCCATGGGAGTTGATCGAGCGCCGGCTCGATGCCGCCGCCACCGCCGGGTTCGTCATCGCGCTCTACAATCCGATCTCGCGGGCGCGGCCGTGGCAGCTCGGCGCCGCGCTGGAGCGGTTGCGCCGCCATCTGCCGGCCGCGACGCCCGTTGTGTTCGGCCGCGCGGTCGGGCGCACCGACGAGGGTGTCGCGGTGACGACTCTCGGCGATGCCGACCCCGCCGCAGCCGACATGGCGACACTCATCATCGTTGGATCGCGCGAGACGCGGATCGTGGCACGTCCCGACGGTGCCCCGCTGGTCTACACGCCGCGGGCCGCTTCGGGTGCGAGCACATGATCGAGCCGCGCCAGCGCTTCCTCCACGCTCGCCACCGCCGGCACCTGGGGCCGCGCGGGCCGGGCCAACATGATGACGGGCAGGCCGAGGCGCGCGCGCCGCGGCGATCTTGCCATAGGTCGCCGCGCCGCCGCTGTTCTTGGCAATGATGATATCGATGCGATGCTCCCCGAGCAGCCTCGTATTCGTCGGCCTCGTCGAATGGGCCGCGGCCGGTGAGATAGACGGCGTGCGGCACCGGAAGTTTCGGCTCGACCGGATCGACGCTGCGGATGAGGTAGAAGTGCTGCGGTGCCGCCACGAACGGCGCCAGCTCTTTGCGGCCGAGCGCGAGAAAGGCGCGGCACGGCGCGGCGCCGAGCGCCTGCACGGCCGCCGGCATGTCCGGCACCTCGGTCCAGTGGTCGCCCGCGACCGCTTCCCAGGCGGGACGATCGAGCACCAACAGCGGGATTTTTGCGCGGGCCGCCGCGTCGGCGGCATTGGCGGAAATCTGGGCGGCATAAGGATGCGTCGCGTCGATCAGGAGGTCGATCGCTTGCGCGCCGAGCCAAGCGGCGAGGCCCGCCGCGCCGCCAAAACCGCCGACCCGCACCGGAACCGGCTGCGGCGCCGGCGCGGCCGTGCGGCCGGCGAGCGACAGCGTCACCGCGAGGTCGGTGCGGGATGCCAGGCGCTCGGCGAGCTGCCGCGCCTGCGTGGTGCCGCCGAGAATGAGGATGCGCTTCATGTCGCTCGCTGACCCGCTATCGCCCGACACTGCCGCATCACCGCGCTGGCTGTCCATCGTCGGCATCGGCGAGGACGGGGTCGAAGGGCTGACCCCGATTGCCCGCGGGCTCGTCAGCGGCGCCGCGATCGTGTTCGGCGGCAAGCGGCATCTGGCGCTGGCGGCGTCCGTGATTCGCGGCGCGGCGCGGCCATGGCCTTCGCCGTTCGACCGCGCAGCCGAAGAGGTCTTGGCCCAACGCGGACGTCAGGTCTGCGTGCTCGCCTCCGGCGATCCCTTCATGCATGGCGTCGGCGCGGTGCTGGCGCGCCATGTCGAGGCGCAGGAAATGCTGGTGATGCCGGCGCCCTCGGCATTCAGCCTCGCGGCGGCACGGCTCGGCTGGGCGCTGCCGGAGACGGCGCTGGTCTCGCTGCACGCCCGCGCGCTCGACTTCGTGCGACCGCATCTGCAGCCCGGGGCGCGCGTCATCGCGCTGACCTCGGACGGCACGGTGCCGGCTGCGCTGGCGCGGCTGCTGGACGACGCCGGCTTTGGCGGTTCGCGGTTCGTCGTGCTCGAAGCGCTCGGCGGCCCGCGCGAGCGCATGCGCGTCACGACGGCCGCTTCGTTCGATCTGCACGATGTCGATGCCCTCAATACCGTTGCGATCGAGGTCGTGGCCGCGCCCGGCGCGCGCGTCATCGCTCGCGTCGCCGGCCTCGCCGATGCCCTGTTCGAGCATGACGGCCAGATCACCAAGCGCGAAATCCGCGCCGTCACGCTGTCGGCACTGGCGCCACGCCGCGGCGAATTGCTGTGGGACATCGGCGCCGGCGCCGGCTCGGTGGCGATCGAATGGCTGCTCGCCGATCCCTCGCTGCGCGCCGCCGCCATCGAGGGACGTGCCGATCGTGCCGCCCGCATCCGCCGCAACGCCGCCGCCTTCGGCGTGCCCGCGCTGGACGTGGTCGAGGGCGAAGCGCCGGGTGCACTCGCGGGTCTCGCGCCTCCCGATGCAATCTTCATCGGCGGTGGCGCCGGCGACCCCGGTGTGCTCGATGCGGCCCTCACTGCCTTGCGTCCGGGCGGCCGCCTGGTCGTCAATGCGGTGACCCTCACCACCGAAGGCCTGCTGCTCGCGCGCCACGCGACGCTCGGCGGCGAACTGGTCAGGATCGCGGTCTCGCGTGCCGAACCGGTCGGCCGTAACGCGGATCCGCAATCGCCGCTGGCGTGGCGCCCGGCGATGCCGGTGACCCAATGGGCGTGGGTGAAGCCATGATCGTCGCGGGCGTCGGATGCCGCAAGGGTACGAAGGCCACCGAGATCAAGGCGGCGATCGCAGCCGCGCTTGCCGGTGCCGGTCTCGGGCTTGCGGCTGTACGGCTGATCGCGACATCTGCGGCCAAGGGCGGCGAGGCCGGTATCGCCGCGGCGGCATCGTCCATCGGCGTGCCGCTGGTGCTGGTCGCCCAGGACGACCTCGCGGCGGCGGGCGAACGCGCAGTGACGCGGTCGCAACGCGTCCTCGCGCTGGCCGGCGTATCGTCGGTCGCGGAAGCCGCCGCGCTCGCGGCCGGCGGGCCGGCGGCGCGGCTGATCGCGCCGCGCATCGCGGTGGGGCCCGCCACTTGCGCCCTCGCCGACAGCGGGAGCGGCCCGTGACCGTGCATTTCATCGGCGCCGGCCCCGGCGCAGCCGACCTCATCACCGTGCGCGGCCGCAACCTGGTGGCGCGCTGCCCGGTCTGTCTTTATGCCGGCTCGATCGTGCCGAAGGAGCTGATCGCCCTGTGCCCGCCCGGCGCGCGCATCGTCGACACCGCGCCCATGAGCCTCGACGAGATCGAGGCGGAGTTCGTGCGCGCCGACGCGGACGGCCGTGATGTCGCGCGGCTGCATTCCGGCGACCTCTCCATCTACAGTGCACTCGCCGAGCAGCTTCGCCGGCTGGAGCGGCACGGTATTCCCTACACGCTGACGCCGGGCGTGCCGGCATTCGCTGCCGCCGCCGCGGCGCTCGGCACCGAGCTCACTGTGCCCGAGGTGGCGCAGAGCGTGGTGCTCACCCGCATGCCCGGCCGCGCCTCCGCCATGCCCAAGGCTGAGCAGCTCACGGCGTTCGCGGCCACCGGCGCGACGCTGGCGATCCATCTCGCCATTCCCGCCATCGAGGCCATCGTCGCGGAGCTGACGCCGTTCTACGGCGTCGATTGCCCGGCCGCGGTGGTGGTGCGCGCGAGCTGGCCGCAGGAGCTGATCCTGCGCGGCACGCTCGGCGACATCGCCGCCAAGGTCGCCGCCGCGCCGATCGAGCGCACCGCGCTCGTGCTGGTCGGCCGGGCGCTCGCCGCAAAAGGTTTCCGCGACAGCGCGCTGTACGACCCGGATTATCGGCGCCGGTTTCGCGGTGGAGAAGCCTAATGACCGGCGGCGTCGGGAGCATGGCCCACCAACTGGCCGTCGCGGTCGAACACCGCGATCTCGACGGCGACGCCGCTGCCGGCGACGGGCCCCAGCGCCGTCTCCCGAGCCGTCTCCGCGACCTTGTCGCCGAGCGCGATGCCCGCCGCGGCGGCATGGGCGAAGGCTTCCGCCGTGGTGTTCGCTGCGGCGATGCGCGCGCCCAGCGCGGCGGAGCCGCCGGCGGCTTCCGCCAGTCCGGCCAGCGCCACCAGATCGACGGTGCCGCGCTTGGAATGCAGGTCGAGCATGCCCTGCGCGAGCTTCGTCATCTTGGCGACGCCGCCGGCGATGGTCACCCGCGCCACCGGATGGCGGCTCAGGTATTTGAGCATGCCGCCGACGAAATCGCCCATTTCGATCAGCGCGGTCTCGGGCAATCCGCAGAGCTTTTGCACGGCGGCTTCCGAACTGGCGCCGGTCGAGCCGGCGATATGGGTGAGGCCGGCGGCGCGCGCGACATCGATGCCGCGGTGGATCGAATGGATCCAGGCGGAGCAGGAATAGGGGATTACGATGCCGGTGGTGCCGAGGATGGACAGGCCGCCGACGATGCCGAGCCGGCCGTTGAGCGTCTTGGCGGCGAGCGCCCCGCCGCCGGGGACCGCGATCTCGACCTCGACATCGCCGCTCGCCTGGGCGGCGGCCGCGACCTCGGCGATGGCGGCGGCGATCATCTGGCGCGGCACCGGATTGATGGCGGGTTCGCCCGGCGGAATGGCGAGGCCCGCCCGCGTCACGATGCCGACCCCTTCGCCGGCGCGGAAGATGATACCGCTGCCCGGCATTCCCCGGCGTACCGTCGCGAGGATGAGGGCGCCGTGGGTCACGTCCGGATCGTCGCCGGCGTCCTTCACCACCCCTGCGGTCGCGGACTCCGCATCCCTGCGGGTGACAGCCAGCACGAAAGCCGGCCGCTCACCATTCGGCAAGGTCACCTCGACCGGATCGGGGAATACCCCGGTCAACAGGCCGGCATAGGCCGCCTTGGCAGCCGCGGTGGCGCAGGTGCCTGTCGTCCAGCCGCGGCGGAGCGGAGGGTCTTGCAAGGTCATGTCGCCATTGTAGCAACTCCGGCTCTGGGTTCCGATACTCGTACTTGGCCGCCAAGTACCTGGCTGGGATTTCTCCCTCCCCTTGAAAAGGGGAGGGTTGGGGTGGGGATCGCGGGCCACAGGTGCAGTGCGTGTGGTGCGGCAGCGGACCCCCTTCCCAACCCTCCACCTGAAAAAGGGGGAGGGGGCTGGCCCAGGCCGGATCAGTGGAGTCACGCCGGAGCTTGGCCATGAGCGGCTGGACGGACCTTGCGGCGCGGCGCAGCGGCATTCCCGTGCTCGAACCCGGCCATGTCTGGCTCGCCGGCGCCGGGCCTGGAGACCCCGGGCTCCTGACCCTCGATGCGCTGGCGGGGCTCGGCCAAGCCGACGTGATCGTCCACGACGCCCTGGTCGATCCGCGCGTGCTGGCACTGGCGGGGCCGGGCGCGCGGCTCGAATTCGCCGGCAAGCGCGGCGGCAAGCCGTCGGCGACCCAGGAAGATATTTCCCGCCGCCTCGTCGCGCTGGCGCAGGCCGGCGAGCGGGTGCTTCGGCTCAAGGGTGGCGATCCCTTCGTGTTCGCCCGCGGCGGCGAGGAGGCCGCGGCGTTGGCCGCCGCAGGGGTGCCGTTCCGGATCGTGCCCGGTGTCACCGCGGGGCTCGCCGCGCTGGCCGCGGCGCTGATTCCGGCGACGTTGCGCGGCGTCAACCGCGCCGTCATTTTTGCGGCCGGCTATGGCGCCGATGCCGACGGCGCCCCGGATTGGGGCGCGCTGGCGCGCACCGGCGAGCCCATCGTGCTCTACATGGCGATGCGCAATCTCGCCGAGATCGCGGACGCCTTGATCGCGGGCGGCCTCGCGCCGCACACACCCGCCGCGGTCATTGCGGCGGCGACCACAGCGGCAGAGCGCGTCCTCGTCTCGACGCTGGGCCGCATCGCCGCGGACGTGCAGGCGCACGGCATCGAGGCGCCGGCGATCGTGGTGATCGGCGAAATCGTGACCGCGCGGCAGGATTTGCGCGCGGGCGCGGCAGTGCGGGAGCCGGTGCGGTGACGGCGCGCGGCCTCATCGTCGCGGCGCCTCGCTCGGGTTCGGGTAAGACCACGGTGACGCTCGGCCTGCTCGCCGCCCTGAAGCAACGTGGGCGTCGCCGTGCGCGCTGCAAAGGCGGGACCGGACTATATCGATTCCGCCTTCCACGCCGCGGCCACCGGCGCGCCGAGCATCAATCTCGACAGCTGGGCGATGGGGCCGGCGCTGCTCGACGCGCTCGCGGGCGGGGCCGCAGAAGCGGCCGAGATTCTCGTCATCGAAGGCGTCATGGGACTGTTCGACGGCGTCGCCGGGCCGCCCGGCCGCGGCGGCGCGACCGCCGACCTCGCGGCGCGGTTCCGCCTGCCGGTGCTGCTCGTGCTCGATGTCTCCGGCCAGTCGCAAACGGCGGCGGCGGTGGCGCGCGGCATCGCCTGCCACGATCCGGCCGTGCGCGTCGCCGGCGCCGTGCTCAATCGGGTCGGCAGCGAGCGCCATCGCGGTCTCGTCGCCGAGGCGATGGCGGCGTCGGGAATAGCGGTGTTCGGCGCGGTGCCGCGCGACGCGGGCCTGGCGATGCCGGAACGCCATCTCGGCCTGGTCCAGGCCGCCGAGCATGGCGATATCGCGGCCCGGCTCGACCGCCTCGCCGACATGGCCGAGCGCCATCTCGACCTCGATGCAATCCTCGCGGCCGCCGCGCCGCTGGTGGTTTCCGGCACCGCAAGCCTGCCGGCACTGCCGCCGCCGGGACAACGGGTCGCGCTCGCCACGGATCGAGCCTTCTCGTTCGTCTATCCCCATGTGGTCGACGGCTGGCGCCATTGCGGCGCGGAGATCGTCACGTTCTCGCCGCTCGCCGACGAGCCGCCGCCGGCAGGCTGCGACAGTTGTTGGCTGCCCGGCGGCTATCCCGAGCTTCATGCGGGTGCGCTCGCCGTGGCCCATCGTTTTCGCGACGGCCTTACACGGTTCGCGGCGACGCGGCCGGTGCATGGGGAATGCGGCGGCTACATGGTGCTGGGGGAGGGGCTCGTGGATGCCGACGGCGCGCGCCACACCATGACCGGGCTACTCGGACACGCCACGAGCTTTGCCGCCCGCAAGCTGCATCTCGGCTATCGCGAGGCGCGGCTGATTGCGGCAAGTCCGCTCGGGCCGGCCGGCGGCGGGGTCCGCGGCCATGAGTTCCATTACGCATCGCTGGTCGCGGAAGGAAACGACGAGCTCCTGGTCGATCTCGTCGACGGGCGGGGGCGTGCGCTCGGCAAGGCCGGCGGCCGGCGCGGCCATGTCACCGGCGCCTTCTTTCACGCGATCGCGCGGGAGTATCGAGCGTGATCGAAACCGCGCGCCTAAATCTTGTCCGACACGCCGGCCTCGGCGAAGGTCGCCATACCGGCATGGCAGGCGAGCGCGGCGCGCAGGATCAGCGTCGCGACGGCGGCTCCGGAAGCCTCGCCGAGGCGCATGCGGAGATCGAGCAGCGGCGGCAGGCCGAGCGCATCGAGCAGCGCGCGGTGCCCAGCTTCCGCGGATACGTGGGAAGCCCAGGTGTGGGCGAGGGTGCCGGCGCCGAGCTTGCCCAGCGGCGCGACCGCCGCGGTGCATACGAAACCGTCGAGCAGCACCGGGATGTTCCGATGCCGGGCCGCAAGCGTCGCGCCGAGGATGGCGGCGAGCTCGCGGCCGCCCAGGGCCGCCGCGACCTGCAGGGGATCGCCGAGCAGCGGCCGATGCCGGGCAGAGCGCGGCGTCGATCGCCGCGCGCTTGCGCGCGAGGCCCTCATCGTCGACGCCGGTGCCGCGGCCGGCCCAGCGCTCGCCGCCGCCGCCGAACAGGGCGGCGGCGATGGCGGCGGCGGCGGTGGTGTTGCCGATGCCCATTTCGCCGAGGCAGACGAGGTCCGCGTGCGGCCGGGACCGCGTCCTGGCCGGCGGCGACGGCGGCGAGAAACGCGGCTTCGTCCATCGCGGGTTCCTGCGTGAAATCCGCGGTGGCGGCATCAAGCGAGAGCGGGATGACCGAGCAGGTTTGCCCCCGCCTCTGCGGCGAGCTGATTGATGGCCGCGCCGCCGGCCGCGAAATTCGCCACCATCTGTGCGGTGACCCCGGCCGGATAGGCCGACACGCCCTGCGCGACCACACCGTGATTGCCGGCGAAGACGATGACTTCGACACGATCGAGCTGCGGCAGTGCGCGGCCCTGCCAGCGGGCGAGCCACGCGACCACGTCTTCCAGCCGCCCCAGGCTGCCGGGCGGCTTGGTGAGCACGGCGTCGCGGCGCGCGACCGCTGCGGCCGCGGCGGCGTCTCCGGCCGGCAGATCGAGACACGCCGCCCGCAGATCGGCGAAGGATGTAGAGCCTGTCATTGCACGATACCGCCGTCCTGGGTTGGTCGCCGCGCGACGCTTGGCAATGACATCAAATCGGTCCCGCCGTCAAACCTTCGCACGTCATTCCGGGGCGCGGGCGAAGCCCGTGAGCCCGGAATCCAGACGGCCGTGTCGCAGACACCTGGATTCCGGGTTCCGGCCTGCAGCTGGCCGCGGAATGACGGCCTCGGGGCTTATCAATGACCGCACCCATCTCCTGGCGTCGCCTCGCCACCGATCTCGAAGTGTGCGTCATGTTCTGCACGCGGCTGCCGCTGGCGCCTTCCATGCCGGTGGCGAGCGGCGACATTGCGCGGGCGAGTTGGGCGATGCCGGTCGCCGGCGCGCTGGTGGGCGCTCTCGGCGCTCTCGCCTATTGGATCGCCATTCGCCTGGGACTGCCGCCGCCCGTCGCCGCCGCGCTGGCCTTGGCGGCGGGCATGGCGGTGACGGGATGCCTGCACGAGGACGGCCTCGCCGACACCGCCGACGGATCTGGGCGGCGACGGCCGCGAGCGCAAGCTCGAGATCATGCGCGACAGCCGGCTCGGCACCTATGGCGCCTGCGCGCTGGCGATGTCGATCCTGCTGCGCTGGAGCGCGCTGGCGAGCATCGCCGATGCTCGCGCGGTGGCGCTGGCGCTGGTGGCGGCCCATGCCGCGGCGCGGGCGCCGTTGCCGGCCTTCATGGCGTTCATTCCACCGGCCCGGAGCGATGGCCTTGCGGCCGCGGCCGGCGCGCCGCCGCACCGGGCGGTCGCCGCCGCCGGCCTGCTCGGGGCGCTTGCGCTCGGCCTCTGCCTTGGTCCGATGGCGGCCGTGGTCGCGCTCGTCCTGCTGGCGGCGGCGGGAGCGACTGATGGCGCGGGTGAGCGTGAAGGCCATCGGCGGACACACCGGCGACGTGCTGGGGGCGCTGGAGCAGGTCGACGAGGTCCTGATCCTGCTGGTCGCCGCGGCATTCGCCAGACCCGGAGCGTCGGCATGAGCGAACTCGCCCCCTTCGATGACGCGTTTCGCTCGCGGCTGCGCGATCTGTTCGTGTGGCGGCGCGACGTGCGGCGGTTCCGGCGCGATCCGCTGCCGGCCGGCACGCTCGAACGCCTGATCGAGATCGCCTGCCTGTCGCCCTCGGTGGGCCTGAGCCAGCCCTGGCGCTTCGTCATCGTCGACGATCCCGGCCGGCGGCAGGCGGTGCGCGACGACGTTCCGAGCCTGCAATGCCGAGGCGCTGAAGACCTATTCCGGCGACATGGCGACGCGATACGCCGCGCTCAAGCTCGCCGGCCTCGAAGAGGCGCCGTGCCAGTTCGCCGTGTTCGCCGACGGCGCGACCGAGACCGGCCACCGGCTCGGCCGCCGGACGATGCCGGAAATGGCCGAATACTCCGTGGTGACGGCGGTGAGCCTGATGTGGCTCGCCGCCCGCGCCGAAGGCATCGGCATGGGCTGGGTCTCGATCCTCGATCCCGCCGGCATCAACGCCGTTCTCGATGTGCCGCGCGGAGTGGCGGCTCATCGGCTATTTCTGCCTCGGCTACCCCGAGAGCGAGAGCGACCGCCCGGAGCTGGAGCGCGCCGGATGGGAACGCCGGCGCGACATGCCAATCCTGCGTGCTGCGGCGCTGACGGCGTATGGACGCCCGCGACGGCGCCGACTATGCAGGCAATCTCCCGGCCGCGGTGCTATCTTCGGCCGGCAACGATGAGGACCCCATGGCCGACGCCGACACCGACATCAACCAGGGCTCGCCGTTCTGGCGGTTTTCGCTGCGGACTTTACCGCCAGCCGGGAGTGGCGGACGCCTGCATCGCGCTGCAGGACGAGTGCGGCGTCGACGTCAACGTGCTGCTGTTCTTCCTGTGGCTCGCCGCGGACAAGAAGCTCATCCCGGCACTGCAATGCGCGCGCGGTATGCGAGCAGGCCGGCCTGTGGCACGACGACGTGGTGGCGCCGCTGCGCACGGTGCGGCGAAAGCTCAAGGACGGGCTCGACCCTGGTCGAGGCCGACACCGCCGAACTGTTCCGCACCAGGATCAAAGCCATCGAGCTCGAAGCCGAGCGCCTGCAGCAGGAGGCGCTGTTCGCGATGATGCCGAACCTCGAGACCGAGCCGGCCGAATCCGTCGAGGCGGCGGCGCGCGCCAACATCCTCGCCTATGAGCAGGCGGCGGCCCGCGCCTTCACGCCGGGCGCGGTGGAAATCCTGATCGCCGCGGTCGTCGTCGAATGCCCGGCGCGCCGCCGGTGCCGGGTGATGCACGGTGATCGCGGCTATGCCGACCTGCACGACCATCTCGATCGTCTCGACAAGGCCGGGCTGCTGCTGCGCATCGATGCGCCGGTCAACAAGGACACCGAGATGCATCCGCTGGTGCGCTGGCAGTTCCGCGGCGGCATCGCCGAGAAGGACCGCAAGGCGTTCCTGTTCACCGACATCGTCGATTCCGGCGGGCGGCGCTACGACATCCCCGTGGTGATCGGCGCGCTGGCCGCGAACGCCGCCATCTATCGCATCGGCATGAACGTGGAGCGCAACGCTGATATCGGTCCACGCTGGGAGCACGCCATGGCGAACCCGGTGGTGCCGCGCACGGTGGAGCACGCGCCGTGCCACGACATCGTGATCACCGGCCGTGACCTCGAAGGTCGCCGGCAACGGACTCGCCGCCCTGCCTATCCCGATCTCGACGCCCGGTTTCGACGCCGGGCCCTATCTCACCGCGACCTGCGTCATCACCCGCGATCCCGACACCGCGATCCAGAACATCGGCACCTACCGCGCCCATCTCAAGGCGCCGACCCGGCTCGGCATGATGACGCTCGCCAATCTGCGCGCCGGCGGCTTCACCCACTGGCAGAAATACCGCGACCGCGGCCAGCCGATGCCGGTCGCCATCGTGGTGGGATGCCCGCCGGTGGTGGCCTATCAGGGACCGCAAAGGCTGCCGCAGGATGTCGACGAGATCACCGTCGCCGGCGGCCTCGCGGGCGCGCCCATCAACGTCGTGCGCGCGCGCACCGTCGACCTGATGGTGCCGGCCGAATCGGAGCTGGTGATCGAGGGCTTTGTCGACCCGGACTATCTCGAGCCGGAAGGCCCGTTCGGCGAATCCCACGGCTATGTGGCGCTGGAAGAGTACAATCTCGCCATCGAGGTGACGGCGATCACGCGCCGCCGCGACGCCGTCATCCCCTCGATCATCAGCCAGGTGACGCCGAGCGAATCGAGCGTCATCAAGCGCCTCGCCTACGAGCCGGCGTTCCTCTCCCATTTGCGCGACACCCTCGCCATCAAGGGGATCAGGCGCGTCGCTCTGCACGAGCCGCTCACCAACCTGCGCAAGTTCGTGATCCTGCAATTCGCGGCGGGCGCTCCCCGCTCGGAGATATGGCGTGCCCTCGACGGGACGTTGACGCTGCAGGCGATCGTCGGCAAGTTCATCGTCGCGGTCGACGAGGACATCGACCCCGACAATGCGGACTCGGTCTTCTGGGCGATGTCCTATCGCTGCAATCCCATCAAGGACACCCATGTCGTACCCTTCCGCGAGCTCGGACACGGTCCGCGGACGGGAGACGCGGAATTGGATTCGGCAATGCTGATCGACGCCACCATGAAGCATCCGATGCCGCCGCTCGCGCTCCCCAAGCGCGAATACATGGAAAACGCCAAGGCGCTGTGGGAGCGCCTGGGACTGCCGCCGCTGCGGCCGGAAACGCCATGGTTTGGCTATTCGCTCGGCGACTGGAGCGAGGACTGGGACAGAAACGCGCAAGAGGCCGCACGCGGTCACGGCATGGACCGCGGCAACTCCTACCGGCAACGGCGCCGCAAGGGCATCGCGCCCAACACGCCGACCCGGATCATCGAGGAAACCAGGGATGACGACTGACACTCCGCGCCGGCTCATCGTCGGCATTTCCGGCGCCTCCGGCGCCATCTACGGCATCCGCATGCTGGAACTGCTGCGCGAGCACCGACATCGAGACCCATCTGGTGATCAGCCGCTCGGCCGAGATGACGCTCGCCTACGAGACCGATTTCACCACCAAGGACGTCCGCGCGCTCGCCTCGCGTCAATCATCCCAATGCGGACATCGGCGCGACCATCTCGTCGGGCTCGTTCCGCACCATGGGGATGGTGGTGGCGCCGTGCTCGATCAAGACCATGAGCGAGATCGCGACGGGGGTCACCAGCACGCTGCTGTCGCGCGCCGCCGACGTCGTGCTCAAGGAGCGCCGCCGCCTGGTGCTGGCGGTGCGCGAGACCCCGCTCCATGGCGGCCATCTGCGCACCATGACCCAGCTCGCCGACATGGGCGCGATCATCGCCCCGATCATGCCGGCGTTCTACAACCGGCCCAAGACCGTCGACGACATCATCAATCACACCGTCGGCCGCCTGCTCGACCTGTTCGGCATCGATACCGCGGTAGTGAAACGGTGGCAGGGCGGGCGCGAGGAGGAGTAGGGGACCCGCTTATGTGCGTCTGCTCGCGCCGAACATCGACATGGGAAAGGCGAAGGTCAGACCGGCGCGGAATTCCTCTACCGGATGCCAATTCGAACCGACGTCGTTCACGAGCGCGTGCCGCACAGCCACATCGAAGGCGAGGCGATCGTTGACCTGCCAGATCGCTCCGATCAAACCGGATACCGTACGCGCCACTCCGATCTCGTCTTCGTAATAGAACTCCGCTACCGGCCGCACTTTCCACTTATCCGGCCCCTCGATGATCGCGTCGACGAATGCATCCGGGTGGTGGTCACGCGTGTATTCCCCCTGCAAATTCAAGTGAATGGTCCCCCAATCCCAACGCTGGCTCACGATACCAGCCAAGTGCGCGCCATAGCCTTCGTCCGCGCGAAAGCCCGGCAGCAGCGGCCCGAACTCGACCGCGATGCTTGGACCGCTTTGGTCCTGAAGGACTCCGGGGCGCACGACGTGCTTGAGGAAGGCGCTCACATTAGCGATGCTGTCGGGGTCGCCCTGGAACTGGGGAAACTGACCCTGGCCCGAAAAAACCGCCTCCCAGCCCGGCGCGAATCCGAAGTTGAGGATCGTGAACGGCGCAACCACGGTCGTCAGTGAACTTTCACGCACGACGTCGGCCGGCGCCAGTTCGACCTCCACATCGCCGAATTTCGTCACGTCCGCATCGGTGCCGTCAAACGGCCGATAGGCGAATGCGGCTGTGGAAAACGCGGTCACCACCAGAGCTGCGAATGCGGCCCGCGAAAGCCATGGCGAAAACGGCGTCGCGAGACTTTGGTTATTTGCCGCCATGATTCCAGCCCCCGCACCACGTCGTCACAATCCGCCCTGCAGGTCCCTTACGCCCAGCATCAGCCTACTCCACTCGAGCCTTGCCCATAACGTAATATATGCTACAAATTGCCGTGTCGAGTTTGTTTTACTACGCCAAACATTTTTCCGCGGTTTCATCCCGCGGCGACGAGGACGGCTGGCTGTGACAAACGAGTTCTCGGCCGAGCTCGGCGGTGACCTGGATCAGCTCCTGCGCCGCGCCGATCAGCAGCTCGGCGCCGCCGGTCGCCGCGTCGCGCGATTCATCAGTGAAAATCGTCAAGTCGTGTTGGCGAGTTCGGCGGCGGCGCTCGGCGACCGTACCGG
The DNA here is from genome assembly GCA_963800215.1 of uncultured Alphaproteobacteria bacterium. Lineage (GTDB taxonomy): Bacteria > Pseudomonadota > Alphaproteobacteria > Rhizobiales > Xanthobacteraceae > JAJPKK01. Next base: position 157,730 of record CAWCZY010000003.1, read on the forward strand.
CACGTCCGACGCCACCGTGGTGCGGACGATCCAGACCTTGGGCTTTGCAGGCCTCGGCGATCTCAAGCGCGCCATCCTGAGTTCGATTGGTCACGTCTCGACTCCCGCCGACGACATGCGTCGTACGCTCGGTGATCTGGAGAAAAGCACCGGACATGCCCTCGACAGTGTGTTGCAGACGCACTCGGATGGGCTCGAGGTGCTCAGATCGGACGAATGCCGGGCCCAGATCGCCGCTGGCGTGCGCCTGCTCGACTGGGCAAATCGAATTGTCGTGTTCGGTATCGGTCCCTCGGCCCCACTGGCGACCTACGTAGCGGTTCTGCTTGCGCGATGCGGGCGACGCGCTCGGACGCTCAACGCCACCGGCTCGATGCTTGCCGATCAATTGCTGGATCTGAAACACGGGGATTCGCTTCTTATTCTCGCCTACGGACATCCTTACAAAGAAGTCACCGCCGTTTTCGCCGAAGCGAGAGGCCTGGGTCTTACGACCGTCCTCGTGACAAAAGCAAACAACACCGCGCTGGCACGAATGGCCGACGTGGTGATCGCGATACCGCGCGGGCATCCGGGACAGGTCTCTTTGCACGGCGCGACGCTTGTCGGCTTGGAAGCCCTGGTGCTTTCCCTCGCAGCGGCAAAGCCCGACGACGCCCTGATATCTTTGGAAAAACTCAATCATCTTCGCCGGACGATTGATCCCAAACGGAAGGTTCGCGGTTAGGCCGCAGAAATTACGCCCTGATCCCAGGTTCGGAAGACGACATGCCACATCACCGACCAAGCAGCGCGAGTTTGGCCAACGGGACCAGCGGGACTGCGGACATGCGCGGGACCGTCGAAGCGCCGCCAAGCAAAGTGCCGGAAGTCACGCTCGCCTTCTGGCTGATCAAGATTCTCGCAACGACTTTGGGAGAAACCGGCGGCGATACGGTCTCGATGTCGATGAATCTGGGCTACGCGATCAGCAGCATCATCTTCATCGCCATCTTTGTCGTCGCCGTCTTCGCTCAGATTGCCGCGAAAGCGTTCCATCCGTTCCTTTATTGGTTCGTAATCATCGCGACCACGACCGCGGGCACCACGATGGCGGATTTTGCCGATCGTTCGCTCGGCATCGGCTATCCGGGAGGCGCCGCCGTTCTATTTGTGCTCGTGATGGCCTCCCTCGGTATTTGGTATGGGGTGGCGGGGTCCGTCTCAGTCGACACCGTCGCGACGCCCAAAATCGAAATGTTTTATTGGGTGGCGATCCTGTTCTCCCAGACCCTCGGCACGACCCTCGGCGATTGGATGGCCGACACCAACGGTCTCGGCTACCAAGGTGGTGCGTTTGTTTTCGCCGCGGGCTTGGCCGTGATCGCGGGGCTTTATTTCTACACCGACATCTCACGGACGCTGCTGTTCTGGTGCGCATTCATCCTGACCCGCCCGCTGGGGGCCACGCTCGGCGATCTGCTCGATAAGCCGACAGACGATGGCGGGCTTGCGTTCAGCCGACTTTATGCAACCGCAATCCTCGCAGCGGCCATTGCGGCTTGCATCTTTCTCCTTCCGCAGAGGGCAGGCAGCCACCCCCAGCCGAAATCCAAATCCACCTGGTGATCCCTAGAGAGCATGATCCCAAAAGCGGGGGGCTTTTTCGGACGAGATCATGCTCAGAATCAAGGACTTTAGAGCCCTATCAGATTCAACCTGAAACGGCTTTCATCGCCAAGGGCCTCAACCTTCGCCTCGGACACCATCCCAATCCGGACTCGGTGCGACAAGAATACATGTCCCCAGGACTGGGGCTTCGCGCTCTGCGAATGGTGCGCGCTGCCGCAACCTGATAGGCTCCTCCCAAAACCGAGGGTGGAACAGCGCCGTCCGCCACGGCTTCGGCGTGCCATCCTCATCTGGGAGGACGGCCATGCTTTATCGAAGCTCGATCGTTGCGATCCTGTGCGCCGCGGCGCTGTGCGGATCGATCGCCGGCGCCTCGGCGTTCGACGATTCGAAATACCCGGACCTGTCCGGCCAGTGGCGGCGCACGGCCACCGGCACGCCGCGCTATGACCCGTCGAAACCGCCGGGACGCGGCCAGCAGGCGCCGCTCACCGAGGAATATCGCGCGCTCCACGAAGCCAGCATGGCCGACCAGGCGGCCGGCGGACAGGGCCTCGACATCGCCTACCGATGCATCCCCATGGGCATGCCGCGGCAGATGCACGGCTCCTATCCGATCGAGTTCGTCGTCACCCCGAAGCTGACCTACATCCTGTTCGAGCTGGTGGTCTATTCGACCCGCCGGATCTACACCGACGGGCGCGATTGGCCCAAGGACGAGGACCCTACCTTCGCCGGCTATTCCATCGGCCATTGGGTCGACACCGACGGCGACGGCCGCTACGACGCGCTCGAAGTCGAGACGCGCAACCTGAAAGGCCCGCGCACGTTCGACACCACCGGCATCCCCATGCATGAGGACAACCAGACCGTCATCAAGGAGCGGTTCTATCTCGACAAGTCCGATCCGAACATCCTTCACCTCGAAATGACCACTTACGACCACGCCTTGACGCGGCCGTGGTCGGCCACCAAGGACTATCGCCGCCAGGCCAAGGCGATCTGGGCCGACAGCAACTGCACCGAAGGCAACAACCACGTCGCAGTCGGCAAGCAGGACTATCTGATCAGCGGCGACGGCTATCTGATGCCGGTCAAGAAGGACCAGGCGCCGCCGGACCTGCGATATTTCAAGACGCGAAAGTGACCCGTTTCGCGTGAGCACGAGGCCTGATGTGCGACGTCGGTCGGGTACCCGCCCGACGCGCTGCCGGGAGGTTGTGACAACCGGCGAATATCTTGTAGAGGAGGCGCGAAACGAGCGGCCGCATCGCCCCCGCGCCGATTGCCGCTGACGGCGCTGTATCGCCGCGACGCGAATTTTTCCGATCGCACTACTGGTCGAAGTCGGCGATCAGGCTGGTGTTGGCGTTGAGCGTGAACGTGTACATCTCCGACGTACTGACCACCTTGCCGGCGTCGGTCCAGTGGACGAAGTTGAAGCCGCTCTTGGGCGTGGCCGTCACCGTTTGTTGAGTGCCTGCCACGAATGAGCCACCTCCGCTGACCGTGCCGTCAGCCGCGGGCGAGGCCCTGACCGTAATGGTGTATTTCTTAGGCGCGGCAAAGTCGGCGACCAGTGTGGTATTGGCGGTCAGCGTGAACGTGTACATCTCCGACGTGCTGACCACCTTCCCGGCGTTGGTCCAATGGACGAAGTCGAAGCCGGTCTCGGGAGTGGCAGTCACCGTTTGCTGAGTGCCTCCCGTGAATGTGCCGCCGCCGCTGACGGTGCCTTCAGACGCGGGTGAGGCGCTGACCTTGATGGTGAATTGCTTCGGGGTGACGTTGATCGTCGCGACGCGGCTGGTGTTTCCTTGACTGTTGGTCGTGTTGTTGAAGTTGATGCTGGTGGAGTTTGACGATGTGAGGGATTTCGCGGTGGAATTGACCGTGAAGGTCACGGTCTTTTTCGACGTCGTCACTGTGCCAGTGGTCGACGAGGCAGTGAGCCAGCTCGGCACGCCGGAGATAGAATAGCCCAGGCTGCCGCTCGAGGCACTGAGCATATAGCTGAACGAGGTCGGCGAGAACGGGCCGCCCTCCTGCCCCGTCGAGCTGATGTTGCTGGCAGGGGTGACTTGCAGCGTCGGCTGTTGGCTGGCACACGAATTGCTCACGGTCACCGCTTGGCCCGCAGAGGGGATGCCGTTGGCAATGACATACAGTGTGCTGGCGCCGAGTGGGGTCGTCGCCGCCACAGCGAAGTTCGTCGACCCGGCCTGCCCGGGCGCGATCGACATGGTGCTGAAGCCCGAGGTGCGCGCGTAGAACACGTTGCCGCTGCTGTTGTTGACGATCTGCACCAGCGGATAATTGGTCGCGCCCTGGACGTCGTCGCCGTAGGCCGCCCCTTGCGACAGCCCGTTGAGCTGAGTTCCGCTGACGAGGTAGGAACTGCCGGGAACGACGCAGCTCGGCACGGAGCTGATGGTCGGTGCCCAAGCGGAATTGGCATTCCCGGTCGGCGTATAAACTTCCGCGACATCGCTGAAGTCGGTCATGAAGATCTGGCCGTTCGGCAGCATGAGGAAGTTATAGTAGAAGGCGCCCGACGTACTTGCGTTGAATAGCGGGTCCGCCACCTGATTGATGGCGTTTGCGGCGGTAAACTCGAAAAAGTGGGTTGGGCTATCGCCGTAGCCCGAGCTTGCCGCAAACAATACGTTGCCATTGAGGAGCAACGTCGCCGGAGCGTCGGCGAGATCGCAAGGCATCGTGCCGCCCGAGCCGCAGACCGATGGCACGTCGGGACCCTGTATCCAGGAATTGGCGGACGGCGTGTAGATCGCGGTGGGGTCTGTGTCGGACGTGGTGCAACCGGTGTTGCCGCCGAAGGCCACCACGGTACCATCGGGACGCGTTACCGCGGGCCCTATCTCATAATTGCCGCAAGCCGTGGGATCGATGAGCGACACGGGCGTAGCAGCGACGGCGGACCATGTGCCCGCAGCTTGGTTGTACGCCTGGGCGGCGGGGGGATTCCAGACATCGATCGTAAGCACCTTGCCGGTCGGCAGGAGCGTATAGCCTTGCTCATTTTGATAGCTGCTGGGAACGCCGGTGCTGGTCCAGCCCAAAGTGGTGGGATTGAACAGCGCATCGAGTGGCGGGTCCGCGCAGCACGCGCTGAGCATGAACGTGCCGTCGGGCAGCACGATGCTCGCGGCGTCACCGATGCCGCCGCCGCTGTTGTTGCCGCAAGAGGCAGTATTTAGCCAGCCGGTGCCGCTCGGCGGTGTCACGGAGGTCCAGGTATTGCCGACCGGATCGTAGATCGCACCTAGACTGGTCCAGGCCTCGTCGCCACCGGTGCAGTTGATGTTGTACTCGCCGCCCTCGACGATGACGCGGCCGTCGGGCAGCACCGCTGAGGCGTTGTATTGCGGCCCGTACCCGCTCGGCAGCGAGGCGACCGACGTCGACCAAGTCCCGTTCGCGTAACTGCCGGTGTCGTCAGGAGTCAATTTATACCAAGTTTGAGTTCCGCAATTGTGTACCAGTACGGTGCCGTCGGTGAGCAGCAGCGGGTTGCACAGCCCGGCATTCACGTCGGGCGCCGTCGTCACCGCGGTCCATGTCCCCCCGAACGGCGGCGGAGCCGTCGGCCGCGTCGCTTGCGGCGGCCCGGCCGGACGCCGGGGCAGTCCCGCCACGAATTGACTCCAGGCCCCTGGATTGTCATGGAAGAATTTCGACTTGGCGACGGACAGCTTCGGCAGGATCGGGTCGCGAGTTTGCGCGCGGCCCTCCGCCATCGCGAAGAGAATCGCGAGCACGGCGACGCAGAGTGTGAACAGCGTCGTCAGGTTGCAGGAATTGGTCTTGAAGGAATTGGTCTTGCGGGGATCAGCCTTGCATGATTTTGTCATTGTATCCCACATGGTTTCGGACTGATTTATTGGGATTTGTTCGCTGGCCGCTGCACTCTTGTTGCCCATTCACTCCCAGAGGCTTCTGCGCGTCACATTGGCAGCACTTCGAAAAAACCACCGATTTCCGGCGCGCCCGAGAGGGGATGTTCTACGATTCGACCGCACAACACAAGAATTGGGATATGACCATGGCCGCCGCGCCCGCCTCCGGAAAGCGAGTCCGTTGACCGGGGCGGACCCGCCGCGGCACGATCGTGTTTCTGGTGCTCGCGGGCGTAACGTCTCGAGCGCGATGGTTGGCGGCATGGCAATGGTCGAGGCGAACGATATACCGCTTGGAAACATAGCCTGTTGCGCCAAATCGGGCTGCCCTCCGAAGCCCGATGTGCCATCGGCCGGTCATGGCGCACTTATCCTGCCGCCCGCCGGAAGGTTGTGATCACAGTGGATTATCTTGTAGAACAGGGGCGAGACGAGCGGCCGCGTCGCCCCCGCGCCGGTTGCCGCTGACGGCGTCCGGCTGTATAGGCTGGAAACTTCCGGCCCGAGGTGTTCCCGATGCTCGACCGTACCCATGAGCGTGCAGATCAGCCGCCCCAACGCAGCCGCGCGCCGGCCGACTTCCAGGAGCACCTGGCACGGCTCGAAGCCGCGGGGCTGCTGGTGCGCATCGACCGTGAGGTCAACAAGGACACCGAGCTTCACCCGCTGGTGCGCTGGCAGTTCCAGGGCGGCCTCGACGAGGACGAGCGGCGCGCCTTCCTCTTCACCAATGTCGTCGGCGCCGACGGACGCCGCTTCGACATGCCGGTCGCGGTCGGCGCGCTGTCGGCCTCGGCGCAAATCTATGCCATCGGCATGGGCCGCCCGGTCGAAGAGATCGGCACCGCCTGGAATGAGGCGATCGCGCATCCGGTGCCGCCGGTCACGGTCGCCGCGCCGCCGTGCCAGGAGGTCGTGATCACCGGGGACGACCTGCGTGGCGAGGGCAAGGGGCTGGCGCTGCTGCCGGTGCCGGTCTCGACGCCGGGTTTCGACGCCGCGCCCTATCTCACCGCGACGCTGTGCATCACCAGGGACCCCGACACCGGCGTGCGCAACATGGGCACCTACCGCGCCCAGCTCAAGGCCAACGACCGGCTCGGGGTGCGGATGGCGTCGCGCGTCGGCGGCGCCGGCGGTTATCTGCATTGGCAGAAATACCGCGCCCGCAAGCGGCCGATGCCGTGCGCGATCGTGCTGGGATGCGCGCCCGTGGTGGTGTTCACCGGCCCGCAGAAGCTCGCCATCGATCAGGACGAGATGGGTGTCGCCGGCGGGCTCGCCGGCCTCCCGATCCGCACCGCCAAGGCCGTGACCATCGATGTGGAGGTTCCCGCCGACGCCGAGATCGTGATCGAGGGCCTGATCGATACGGAGCTGCTGGAGCCGGAAGGGCCGTTCGGCGAAAGCCACGGCTATGTCGCGCTCGAGGATTTCAACATGTCGATGCAGGTCACCGCGATCACGCACAAGCGTGCGCCGGTGTTCGTGTCGATCGTGAGCCAGGTGACGCCCAGCGAGTCGAGCGTGATCAAGCGGGTCGCCTACGAGCCGATGTTCCTGGCCCATCTGCGCAACACGCTGTCCATCAAGGGCATCCGCCGGGTGGTGCTGCACGAGCCGCTCTCCAACATCCGCCCGGTGATCTTCCTGCAGTTCGCGCCCGGCGCGCCGCAAAGCGAGGTGTGGCGCGGCCTCAACGGGGCGGCGACGCTGCGGGCCGATTGCGGCAAGATCGTCATCGCGGTCAGCGAGGACATCGATCCCCGCAATACCGACGCGGTGTTCTGGTCGCTCGCCTATCGCGCCAATCTCGGCGACGATCTGCACGTGGTGCCCCATCGTTCCGGCGGGCATGGGCCCAAGACCGGCCGGCGCAGCGAAGATTCCACGCTGCTGATCGACGCCACCTTGAAGCACCCGATGCCGCCGCTGGCGCTGCCGGCGCGCCAATACATGGAGCACGCCCGCACCATGTGGGAAGAACTCGGCCTGCCGACGCTCAAGCCGCAGCCGCCCTGGCACGGCTATTCGCTCGGCGAATGGGACGCGTTGTGGGACCGCTACGCCGAGCGCGCCGTCGCGGGCCGCTGGGCCGAGAGCGGCGCCGAGACCTTCGCCCGCCGCCGCGGCGGGCTCACACCGGAAACGCCGGTGCACGAGGTGGAAGAGGAAGACAAGAGGCGGACGTAGCGAGTCCACGCCCGCCATCGCGGGACCTGCAAAACATCTTGTTTGTCATTCCAGTTTCGCAACTTGCGCGACGCCGCGGAATGACCACGCCGGACCGATGTTTGGATCACGCGGGCTGGAAAAGTCTACGCCACCCCCGCCCGCAACAGGTCGTGCATGTGGACGACGCCGACGGCGCGGCGGCCTTCGACCACGAACAGCACGGTGCGCTTGAGCGAGTTGAGTATCTCGAGCGTCTCGCTGGCGAGCTGGTCGGGGCGCACGGTGTTCGGCCCCTTGGTCATGACGTCCTCGACGCGGGCCTCGAGCAGGTTGGGACGCATATGGCGGCGCAGGTCGCCGTCGGTGATGATTCCGACCAGATGGCCGGCCGGGTCGGTGATCCCGACGCAGCCGAATCCCTTCGCCGACATCTCGACGAGCGCGTCCGACATCCGCGTCCCGACCGGCTTGAGCGGCATGTCGGCGCCGCCATGCATGAGGTCGCGCACGAACGTCAGGGCCGCGCCGAGCCGGCCGCCCGGATGCAGGTTGCGGAAATCGATCGCGGTGAAGCCGCGGCTCTCCAGCAGCGCGATGGCGAGGGCATCGCCGAGCGCGAGCTGCATCAGCGAAGAGGTGGTCGGTGCGAGATTGTGCGGGCAGGCTTCGCGCGCCTGCGGCAGCACCAGCGTTATGTCGGCCGCCTGCCCCAGCGTGCTCGCGGCGTCCGCGGTGACGGCGATGAGGCCGATGCGGAAGCGGCGGGAATAGTCGATCAGGTTCTTGAGCTCCGCGGTCTCGCCGGACCATGACAGGGCGAAGACGACGTCGTCGCCGGCAATCATGCCGAGATCGCCGTGGCTCGCTTCGGCAGGGTGCACGAAGAAGGCCGGCGTCCCGGTGGACGACAGCGTCGCCGCGATCTTGTGGCCGATATGGCCGGACTTGCCCATGCCGCTGACGATGACGCGACCGCGTGCGGCCCGGATCAAGGCGACCGCGGCGACGAAGCTGCGGCCGAGTCCGTCCTGCATCGCCGCGCCCAGCGCGGTAAGGCCGCCCGCCTCGGCTTCGAGGGTACGCACCCCGCAAGCGACAAGCGCCTGATCGTCCGCACTCATGGGTCGGTCCTGGCCGCGCAACTCCGGTTTCGGCATGCGGTCGCTCTTGTCCTTCGGCTGGAGGGATCGCGAAGCCGGCGGCCCCGCTCCACGTCTCGCGCCACGCCGGTGGTGGGGCACCGGCGATCGATCGCCCCCGGGCGGTTTTCCCATTCCAAGAAGAAGGGGTGACCCCGCCGAGAATCAGAAACCGGGCACCGGAGGGTCACGCTAGCACAGATGATTTCGCCCCGCGACGACCGCAGCTCCCCGGGCGTGAACCGTCTGTTAACCATAATCATTTTAATTCCATTAACCAAGCCGCCGCCCGGCCGGCGTTAAGGATTACACCGGTGCAGCGTCCTCGCGTCATTTGCCTAGCTGCGACGCTGGTGGCCGGCGCTTCGATGCTCGCGTCGGTGCCGGCCGCGGGGCAGTCTGCGCTTTTTCCGGGGGAGCTGCGGCCCTCGGTGCCGGGGCAATCTGACATCGGCCAACTCGATCAATCCGGCGAACAGACCAACGGCCAGACCGGCAACGGCAGCCTTATTGGGCCCTCGCTCTATAGCACTTCCCCGGAAACCGGCGCCGGCACGTCGGGATTCGTGTCCATCGGCAATCGCAAGGTGAAGGTGAAAGTGAAGCCCGGGAGCCCACCCGCGGCCCCGGTCGCCGACAGGGCGACGCTACTGGCGAACCCGGCTCAGCTGGGTACGGCCGCCCTACGGCCGAAATCCCGCCTGCGCAAGGGGGGGCTACTCGACCTGCCGCGGGCAGTGGAGTTGCAGCGACCGCTCAACGTGCCACCGGACTTCGTCATCGTGCCGCCGATCGCCCCGCTGCGTCAGCTCGTGGTCGATCTCAATCCGTTCGGACCGACGGGGGTCCATGTCGGGACGTTCTACCTGCTTCCAGCCGTCGAACTCACGGGGGGATGGGACAGCAATCCCCAACACGCCACCATCGCCAAAAGCGCACCGGAATACCTGCTGGCGCCGGAGCTGATGGGAAGTTCGGATTGGGAACGGCATTCCCTCACCTTCAACATCCACGGCTCTTACCTCGGCTACGGTTCGACCTTCTTTCCGAACTCGCCGGTCTGGCTCAACCGGCCCGGCCTCGATTCCCGGGTCAACGGCAGGATGGACGTGGACAGCCACGACCATGTCGACATCGAAGGCCGGTTTCTGATCGGGACCGACAATCCGGGCAGCCCGAACATTCAGGCCGGGCTCGAAGATCTTCCGATCACCCTCAACGGAGGCGCGACGCTCGGCTACACGCACGTGTTCAACCGGTTCGAGATCACCGCGAAAGGGACCTTCGACCGCTATCTCTGGCAGAAATCGTTCCTGACCGACGGCACCTATTCGAGCAACGGCGACCGCAATTACGACCAGATCGGCGGGTCGTTGCGCGGCAGCTACGACCTCTTGCCCGGCGTCAAGCCGTTCTTCCAGGTCGATTCCGACGAACGCGTCCATGACATCACGGTCGACGACACCGGCGCGATGCGCGATTCGGACGGCCAGATTTACAAGGTCGGCACCAGCTTCCTGTTCTCCGGCAAGCTGACCGGCGAAATCTCGGTCGGACGTACCCAGCGCGAATACCGAGACCCGGCGCTGGCGGAAGTTGCCGGCCCGATGGTCGACGGCTCGTTGCTGTACACCCCGACTCCACTCACCACGGTGAAGTTCAACGCCGTCACCACCACCGGCGAACTCATTGTCGTCGGGGCGTCGGGCGTGTTGCGCCGCGACTACACGCTCGAGGTCGACCACGATTTCCGCCGTTGGCTCACGGGCGCGATGAAGCTCGGCTATGCCGTCGACGATTACGTCGGGATGGACCGACTCGACCATCGCTATTTCATCAGCACGGCGCTCACCTACAAGTTCACGCGCGAGGTGTGGCTGCGCGGCGAGTTCCGCCACGACTGGCTCAACTCGAACGTCTACAATGTCGACTACCAGTCCAACCTCTTCCTGCTGACGCTGCGGCTGCAGCGCTGACCGGGGCGCCGGAAACCGATGGCACTACGCGCCACTTCAAGGGCTGCGCGTCATGCTCAATCCTCGGGGAACAGAATCGCCTCGTAGTCCCGGGCGCCATGGATCACATGTAACACTTCGACGGTGTTGGTCCCAATGCGATAGAAAATCAGGTAATCGCCGTAGGGCCGGCGACGGATGCCGGCATGCTCATGGCGGGGCACCAACGAATAACCGCGCGGCGCCACGGCCAAGGCCGCGCGCGCAGTTCCCGCACGAACGTGACGGCTCGACGAGAACTGTCCGCCGCGATGTGGTCGCCAATCTTCTCGAGGTCCGCTTCGGCTTGTTCCGTAATAACAACGATCATTGCCCCTTGGCGTCCGCCTGGGCACGGTACTTGGCCTCGAGGCGATCAAACACCTCGTTTGCCGGCTTCACCCCGCCGGCGTCCGCGTCGGCAAGGCCACGCGCGATGGCGGCATCGAGCGCCGCAAGGCGCGCTTCGCGCTCCTGTACCAGGCGGACACCCTCGCGCAGCACCTCGCTTTTCGAGTTGTAGCGTCCCGTCGCCACCAGTTTGGCGACGAAGGTTTCAAGCGCATCGCCGAGATCCGCACTGATCGCCATTGTATGGTCCTCCGCTGCCACATTATGGCACAGACCAATAACTGTTATCAACAAATGGGGTGGGCCGCGACGCCGGTCACTCTCCCAGCAGGGCCTTGAGCTCGGCGCGAAAGGCCGGCGCGATGTCCTCGCGGGCCAGCGCATAGGCGACATTGGCGGCGAGGAAGCCGACCTTGCTGCCGCAATCGAAGCTGCGGCCCTGGAATTTGAGCCCGAAAAAGGGCTGCTGCTCGGCGAGGCGAATCATCGCGTCGGTGAGCTGGATTTCGCCGCCGGTGCCGCGGGTCTGGTCGGCGAGAATGTCGAAAATCTCCGGCTGCAAGATGTAGCGGCCGGTGATGATGAGGTTCGAGGGCGCTTCGCTGCGCGCGGGCTTCTCCACCATCCGGGTGATCGCAAAGGCGTCGCCGCGGGCCTTGCCGACGCCGACCACGCCGTACATGTGCACGCGCTCCATAGGAACTTCCTCGACGGCGATGACGTTCGATTTGGCCGGCAGGTGCCCGCAAGCGTCGATCATCTGCGCGAGGCAGCCGCGCCCGGCCTGCACCAGCACGTCCGGCAGCAGCAGCGCGAACGGCTCGTGTCCGACCAGTTCGCGCGCGCACCATACCGCATGGCCGAGACCGAGCGGCAATTGCTGGCGGGTGAAGCTCGTCTGCCCGGCGCCCGGGAGGTCGCGCGACAGGAGCTCGAGATCGGCCTTGCGCTTGCGTTCCGTCAGGGTCAATTCGAGCTCGAATTGGCGGTCGAAATGATCCTCGATGACGGATTTGTTGCGCCCGGTCACGAAGATGAAGTGCTCGATGCCGGCTTGGCGCGCCTCATCCACCACGTGCTGGATCAAGGGACGATCGACCACCGGCAGCATTTCCTTGGGCATTGCCTTGGTGGCGGGAAGGAACCGCGTGCCGAGGCCGGCCACGGGGAGGATCGCTTTGCGTATGGGCTTCATGTCTTGGGACAGCTTCCCGGAGATGGTGGGACTCGGCAGCGCAACAGGCGGGACAAAGCCGGAATAATCATGGCCGTGCGGTGGAGTCCATGGCGAAATGCCGCAATTCCGCCGGTTCGCAAACCCAATGTTAAGGCTTCATAAATCAAAAATGGGCGCCAACTGGGGCACGAGGCCGCCGGTGGTGCGATCCAAGCAGGTGGTTCCCATGTTTGGATAAGTCGTTCCACTGGTTCAAAAGGTCAGCGGGCCGCGCCTGGCGGGAGAAGCCGGATGAATCGCTCTAAACTGCTGTTCGGGATATGTGCGGCAGGCGCATTGCTCGGCTCGCTGGCAAGCGCCGGGGCGCAGTTTCAGCTTCCCTTTTCACTGCCATGGTCGACGGGTTCGGTTCCGGCCCAGGCTCCTGCGCCCGCGAGTCCGTCCGATTGGAGCGGCCAGCCCGGGAGTTCCGGCCATCCGCTCATGACCACCGAAGCGATCCTGACCGCGGCAGGAAACTTCGGCAATTGCCTGGAAGGCCTGTGGCCGGACGCCGCGAGGCGGGGCGTTACCCGCGCGACCTTCGACACCTATACCAAGGGACTGACGCCCGACCTGCGCATCATGGATTTGATGGACACCCAGCCCGAATTCACCAAGACGTTCTGGGACTATCTCGATCTCCTCGTCAGCGAAAACCGCATCAAGCGCGGCCGGGAAATCCTGGCGCAATACCGCACCACCTTCGACGCGGTCGAGAAGGCCTATGGGGTCGACCGGCACGTGGTCACCGCGATCTGGGGAATCGAATCGAATTTCGGCACCTCGGGCGGCGACCGCTCGGTGGTGCGCTCGACGGCGACGCTCGCCTGCGTCGGCCGGCGCCAAGCCTATTTCCGCGACGAATTCCTCGCCGCGCTCGAGATTCTCAACCGCGGCGACATCAATCCCGAGCGCCTCAAGGGTTCGTGGGCCGGGGCATTCGGGCCGACCCAGTTCATGCCCACCTCCTTCAAGCGCTATGCGGTGGACTTCGACGGCGACGGCCGCCGCGACGTGGTCGATTCGATCCCCGACCTCATCGCCTCCACCGCCAATAATCTCAAGGTCGACGGCTGGATCCCGGGCCAGACCTGGGGATACGAGGTTGCGCTGCCGGCCGGCTTCAACTACCTGATGGCGGACGGCGCCAAGGCGATGCAGGTCAGGGACTGGGAAAAGCTGGGCGTTGCCAGGGCCAACGGCAAGGCCTTTCCCCGCCCAACCGACCGCGCCACTCTGTTTCTCCCCGCCGGGGCCAGCGGACCGGCCTTCCTGATGCTCAACAACTTCCGCGTCCTGATGAAATACAACCCGGCGGAGGCCTATGCGCTGGCGATCGGTCATCTTGGCGACCGTCTGCGCGGCGACCCGCCCCTGGTCACCGCCTGGCCGCGCGAGGAGCGTGTTTTGACCAGCGCCGAACGCTACGAGATGCAGCAGCATCTGGTGCGTCTCGGATTCGACATTGGCGGCGAGCCCAACGGCCGGCTGAACGCGAAATCACGCAGTGCAATCAGGCACTTCCAGGCTTCTCAGGAACTCGTTCCCGACGGCTTCGCCACCGTCGGCATGCTGGACCTGCTGCGCCAGCATTGACGCGCATGATCTGCCATGGAGGCGGCAACGCTCCGGCAATCACATTTCGATGAATTGCAGGGTCATCCGCCGGCGCTGCGATCCGATAAGATGGTTCCGCGCGGACGATTTTAAGCAATACTTCAAAAGGTTAGTTAATCTGGCCTGTCTCAAAATCTGGAATCCAAAGGTTGGGCCAGAACCACTTGGACCTTCAAACCGACACCTTCTTCGTGGTACTCTGTCAGATAATGCGCGTCGCGTCGGGCGTACCCGCCCATGCGATTTGTGATCGATCAGCGGACTGGTGCTATGGCCCGTGGCTTCGTTATGCGGCTGATTGCCGCCGTAATCCTCGTCGCTGCGGAAATGGCAGCGGTGACGGCATTGCTGGTGGTCGCGCCGGCGCCGGCCGGCGCCCAGCTGTTCTTCGATGACCGGTTTCCGTTCTTCGGGAGAAACAGCAGCCGCCGCGGCTGGTTCGATCCCCCCGAGCGGGAGGCGCCGCCGCCGGACTATTCCAAGGCGCCCCCACCGGCCAAGAAGACGACCGACGCGGTCCCGCAGACGCCGATCATGGTGTTCGGCAACTCGATGGCGGACTGGCTCGGCTATGGTCTCGAGCAGGCGTTCGCCGATACCCCCGAAATCGGCATCCTGCGGCGGCATCGCACCTTGTCTGGACTGATCCGCACCGAGGTGCGGAACGACCCCCGCGGCGAATATCCCGACTGGCCCCAGGCGGCCAAGGAGATGATCGCGGCACAGAAGCCGAAATTCGTGGTGATGATGATCGGGCTCAACGACCGCAAGCAGATCAAGGAAGCGGCGCAGCCCGTGCGCGCGAAGCCGGCGGCCCCCGCCAATCCCGACGCCAACGATCCCGCCGCACGGGAACTCGATTCCGTCCCCCGCCCGGCTCCTGAAGCCGCGGTCGCCGCTCCCGAGGCGCCGACCGCACCCGGCGGCACTAAGACCTACGAATTCCGCACCGATGCCTGGAGCGAGGCCTACATCCGACGGATCGACGACACCATCGCGGCGCTCAAGACGGCGGGGGTCCCGATTTTCTGGGTCGGCCTGCCGCCATTGCGGGGCGGGCGTTCGGCGGCCGACATTCCGTTCCTGAATGATTTGTACCGCAGCCGCGCCGACAAGGCCGGGATTGTCTATATCGATGTGTGGGACGGTTTCGTCGACGAGGACGGCCGGTTCGCCCAGTCGGGTCCCGATTTCGAAGGCCAGACGCGGCGCCTGCGCGCCGGCGACGGTGTGCATTTCACCCAGGCCGGAGCGCGCAAGCTCGCCCATTTCGTCGAGCGCGAGATCGACCGCTGGCTGAGCGCGCGCGCCGTCACGGTGGCATTGCCCGTCGAAGAGCCGAAACCCGCGGCTGCCGTCGCCCGCGAGGTCGCTCCGGCACTCGCTCCCGGCAAGGCCAGCACGTCCAAGGCGAGACCGCTCGCCGGCCCGGCTCTCCCGTTGATCTCCGACGCTTCCAACGAACCGGAAGAACTGCTGGGCGGGAAGACGCGCTCCGCCGCGGTGACCGACGCGGTCGCCACCAAGGTCCTGGTGAAAGGCGAGGCGATGGCGGTGCCCGCGGGCCGTGCCGACGACTTCGCGTGGCCGCGCCGCACCGTCGCGCCGGTCGGCAGCGATCCTGTCGTCGCCACCACGGATTTGCCGATGACGCCCATGGTGACGGAGCGGGGCGCGGCCCCCGCATCGTCCACCGCCGCAGCCGCAGACCCCGCTGCTGCTGGTGCCGCCGCCGCTGCGACCGCCGCGGCGGCGAAGCCGGTCGTGCGCCGGGTCCGGTCCGCCGACAGCCAGCCGCAATACCGGCCGGACTTTTTCCGCCGCCAGCAGTTCAATTTCTTTCCGTTCCTGTTCGGCAGCGGACGGTGAGCAATGCTTAAAGCGCGACGCACCACCGCGGCGTCACCGCGGCAGGTCGGTCGAGCCCATTAGGAACTTGTCGACGGCGTGAGCGGCTTGGCGGCCCTCGCGGATCGCCCATACCACCAGTGACTGGCCGCGGCGCATGTCGCCGGCGGTAAACACCTTGTCGATCGAGCTGCGATACTCGTTGGTATCGGCCTTGATGTTGCCGCGCGGGTCGAGCGCAAGGCCGAGCGCCTTGATCATGCCGTCATGCACCGGATGCACAAAGCCCATCGCCAGCAACACGAGGTCGGCCGCGAGGTCGAACTCGGTTCCCGGGATCGGCTTGAACTTGCTGTCGCCGCGCACGCAGCGCAGCCGCTTCACCGCGCCGTTTTCGCCGACGAATTCCTGGGACAGCACCGCGAAATCCCGCTCGACGCCTTCCTGGTGGCTCGACGAGGTCCGCAGCTTGAGCGGCCAGTCCGGCCACGTCAGCAGCTTGTTTTCCTTGTCCGGCGGCTTCGGCATGATTTCGAAATTGGTGACCGAACGCGCGCCCTGGCGGATCGAGGTACCGATGCAGTCGGAGCCGGTGTCACCGCCGCCGATCACCACCACATGCTGGCCGGTGGCGAGGATCGGCTCCGCGCCGTCCTGCGCCTCGCCGGAGACGCGCCGGTTCTGCTGCGGCAGGAATTCCATCGCAAAGTGGATGCCCTTGAGCTCGCGGCCGGGGATCGGCAGGTCGCGCGGCTTTTCCGATCCGCCCGACAGCACGACGGCGTCGTGGCGTGCGATCAGCTCCGGTGCGGAGAGGTCGACGCCGACATGGACGCCGCAATGGAAGCTCACGCCTTCCGCCTCCATCTGCGCGACCCGTCGGGCGACGAGGTGCTTCTCCATCTTGAAATCGGGAATGCCGTAGCGCAGCAGCCCGCCGGGCTTGGCGAGCTTCTCGTACACATGCACGTGGTGTCCGGCGCGCGCGAGCTGCTGGGCGCAGGCGAGGCCCGCCGGCCCGGAGCCGACCACGGCGACGGACTTGCCGGTCTTGACCGCCGGAGGCTCCGGTTTCACCCAGCCTTCGGCGAAGGCGCGATCGATGATGGCGCATTCGATCGTCTTGATGGTGACGGGATTGTCGTCGATGTTGAGCGTGCAGGAGGCTTCGCACGGCGCCGGGCATACCCGTCCCGTGAATTCGGGGAAATTATTGGTGGAGTGCAGGTTGCGCGCCGCCTCCTGCCACGCGCCAGCATAGACGAGATCGTTCCAGTCCGGGATCTGGTTGTTGACCGGGCAGCCGGTGTGACAATAGGGGATGCCGCAATTCATGCAGCGCGCCGCCTGCTGGCGGGTTTCGGCCTCCGGCAGCGGCAGGACGAACTCGCGCCAGTGACGAACGCGCTCCTCGACCGGCGCATAATGGCGGTCGTTGCGCTCGAACTCGAGAAACCCGGTGATCTTGCCCATGGCGATCCGCGTTCAGCCGCCGGCGACCGCGCGCAGCGGCTCGGTGGCTTGAAGAGCTTTCATTTCGCGCAACGCGCGGCGGTATTCCAGCGGCATCACCTTGCGGAACTTGGGTAGATAGGCGTCCCAGTTCGCGAGGATGTGCGTAGCGCGGCGCGAGCCCGCATAGCGCGCGTGGCGCGAGATCAGATGATGCAGCCGCGCGGCGTCGCGGCGGGTCATGTCGGACATGACCTCCACCACGCCATGGCCGTCGAGATCGCCGGCCTGGCGGTAGAACTTGGCGTTGGCGTCTTCTTCGTCGATCACCGCCTCCAGTTCCACCATCGACATGTTGCACAGTGTCGGGAAGGCGCCGTCCTCGTCGAGCACATAGGCGATGCCGCCGGACATGCCGGCGGCGAAATTGCGGCCGGTCTTGCCGAGCACGACGACGACGCCGCCGGTCATGTATTCGCAGCAGTGATCGCCGGCGCCCTCGACTACCGCGATGGCGCCGGAATTGCGCACGGCGAAGCGCTCGCCGGCGATGCCGCGGATGAAGCATTCGCCCGGCGATCGCGCCGTAGAGCACGGTGTTGCCGACGATTATCGAACTCTTCGGGGACGATGCCCGCGTCGACCGGCGGCCGCACGATGATCCGGCCGCCCGACAGCCCCTTGCCGACATAGTCATTGCCCTCGCCCTCGAGCTCGAGGGTGACCCCGCGCGCAAGCCAAGCGCCGAAACTCTGCCCGGCGGTGCCGGTCAACTTGACGTGGATGGTGTCGTCCGGCAAGCCGGCATGGCCGTAGCGCTTGGCGATCTCGCCGGACAGCATCGCGCCCGCGGCGCGATCGGTGTTGGTGATCGTGGTCACGATCCGCGCCGGCGCGCCGCGGTCGAGCGCGGCCTGGGATTCCGAGATCAGCCGGCGATCGAGGATGTCGTAGATCTTGTGATCCTGCTTCTCGCAATGGAAGATCTTCACCCCGGCCGGCGCCGGCGGCTTGTAGAACAGCTTGGAGAAATCGAGCCCCTTCGCCTTCCAATGGGCGATGACCCGGCTCTGGTCGAGCATCTGCATCTGCCCGATCATTTCGTCGAAGCGGCGATAGCCCATGCCCGCCATCAGCTCGCGGACTTCCTCGGCGACGAAGAAGAAGAAATTGATGACGTGCTCGGGCTGGCCGGTGAAGCGCTTGCGCAGCACCGGGTCCTGGGTGGCGACGCCGACCGGGCAGGTGTTGAGATGGCACTTGCGCATCATGATGCAGCCGGCCGCGATCAGCGGCGCGGTGGCGAAGCCGAACTCGTCGGCGCCGAGCATCGCGCCGACCACGACGTCGCGCCCGGTGCGGATGCCGCCGTCGACCTGGACCGCGATGCGGCTGCGCAGGCGGTTCGCGACCAGCGTCTGGTGGGTCTCGGCGAGGCCGATCTCCCACGGCGATCCCGCATGCTTGATCGAGGTGAGCGGTGAGGCCCCGGTGCCGCCTTCGAAGCCGGCGATGGTGACATGGTCGGCGCGCGCCTTGGAGACGCCGGCGGCGACGGTGCCGACGCCGACCTCGGACACGAGCTTCACCGACACGTCGCCGGTCGGATTGACGTTCTTGAGGTCGAAGATGAGCTGCGCCAGGTCCTCGATCGAATAGATGTCGTGATGCGGCGGCGGCGAGATCAGGCCGACCCCCGGCGTCGAGTGGCGCACCTTCGCGATGGTCTCGTCGACCTTGTGGCCGGGCAGCTGGCCGCCTTCGCCGGGCTTCGCGCCCTGCGCCATCTTGATCTGCATCACGTCGGAATTGACGAGATATTCGGCGGTCACGCCGAACCGGCCCGACGCGACCTGCTTGATCGCGGAGCGCATGGAATCGCCGTTGGGCAGCGGCTTGTAGCGGTCCGACTCCTCGCCGCCCTCGCCGGTGTTCGACTTGCCGCCGATCCGGTTCATGGCGATGGCGAGCGTGGTGTGCGCCTCGCGCGAGATCGAGCCGTAGGACATGGCGCCGGTGGCGAAGCGGCGCACGATGCTGTTCGCCGGCTCGACCTCCTCGATCGGGAACCGGCTTGCGGCCGTCCTGCTTCCGCCGTCTTGAGCGTGAACATGCCGCGGATCGTGAGCAGCCGCTCCGACTGCTCGTTGCTGACCTTGGCATAGGCGCGATACTGGTCGAGCGAATTGCCGCGCACCGCGTGCTGCAGGGCGGCGACCGTCGTCGCGGTCCAGACATGGTCCTCGCCGCGGACGCGGTAGGCATATTCGCCGCCGACGTCGAGCGCGTTGCGATAGACCGGGGAGTCGCCGAAGGCGTCGCGGTGGCGGCGCACCGTCTCCTGCCCGATCTCGTCGAGGCCGACCCCCTCGATGCGCGTCGCGGTGCCGGTGAAGAAGGTCTCGATGAAATCGGACCGCAGCCCGACCGCGTCGAAAATCTGCGCGCCGCAATAGGACTGGTAGGTCGAGATGCCCATCTTGGACATCACCTTGAGCAGTCCCTTGTCGATCGACTTGATGTAGCGCTTGACGATTTCCTTGTCCTCGAGCTTCTGCGGCAGCTGGTCCTTCATGTCGATCAGCGTCTCGAAGGCGAGATAGGGGTTGATCGCCTCGGCGCCGTAGCCGGCGAGACAGGCGAAGTGATGGATCTCGCGGGGTTCGCCGGATTCCACCACCAGTCCGACCGAGGTGCGCAGGCCCTCGCGGATCAGGTGGTGATGGACGGCGGCGCAGGCGAGCAGCGACGGGATCGGGATGCGGTCGGAGCCGGCATGGCGATCCGACAGGATGATGATGTTGATGCCGTCCCGGACCGCCCGTTCGGCCTCGTTGCACAGATGGTCGATGGCATGAGGCAGGCCCTTCGCGCCGATGTCGGCCGCCCAGGTGGCGTCGAGCATCAGCGACTTGAAATGGGAATCGCTGATCTCGGAGATCGAGCGGATTTTCTCCAGGTCCTCGTTGGTGAGGATGGGCTGGCGCGCCTCCAGGCGCTTGACCGTCGACATGCCCTCGAGGTCGAACAGGTTCGGCCGCGGGCCGATGATCGAGACCAGGCTCATGACGAGCTCCTCGCGGATCGGATCGATCGGCGGGTTCGTCACCTGGGCGAAGTTCTGCTTGAAATAGGTGAACAGCAGCTTGGGCTTGTCGGACAAGGCCGAGATCGGCGTGTCGTTGCCCATCGAGCCGACCGCCTCGTCGCCGGTGGTGCCCATCGGCGACATCAGGATCTTGAGGTCCTCCTGGGTGTAGCCGAAGGTCTGCTGGCGATCGAGCAAGGTCAGGTTGGAGAGCGCCGGACGGGTCTGCGCCGGCGGCAACTCTTCGAGCACGATCAGGGTGTTCTGCAGCCACTCCTTGTACGGATGGCTGCGCGAGAGCTTCGCCTTGATCTCCTCGTCGGGAATGAGGCGGCCTTCGACCAGATCGACCAGCAGCATCTTGCCGGGCTGCAGGCGCCATTTGGTGACGATGTCCTTCTCCGGGATCGGCAGCACGCCCATCTCGGAGGCCATCACGATGCGATCGTCGCGGGTGACGAGGTAGCGCGCCGGGCGCAGGCCGTTGCGGTCGAGCGTCGCGCCGATCTGGCGCCCGTCGGTGAAGGCGATCGCCGCCGGGCCGTCCCACGGCTCCATCAGCGCGGCATTGTATTCGTAGAAGGCGCGCCGCTCCTCGTCCATCAGGGGATTTCCGGACCACGCCTCCGGGATCATCATCATGACGGCATGGGCGAGCGGATAGCCGCCCTGCACCAGGAACTCCAATGCATTGTCGAAGCAGGCGGTGTCCGACTGTCCCTCGTAGGAAATCGGCCACAGCTTGTTGATGTCCTCGCCGTAATAGGGCGAGCGCGCCGAGGCCTGCCGCGCCGCCATCCAGTTGCGGTTGCCGCGCAGCGTGTTGATCTCGCCGTTATGGGCGATCATCCGGTAGGGATGCGACAGCGACCAGGTCGGGAAGGTATTGGTGGAAAAGCGCTGATGCACCAGGGCGAGCGCGCTGACGAACTCGGGATCGTGCAGGTCGGGATAATAGGTGCCGAGCTGGTCGGCCAGGAACATGCCCTTGTAGATCACCGTCCGGCACGACAGCGAGACCGGATAATAGCCGGAGCCGCGTCGCTCGCGCATCGTATAGACGCGTCCCGAAATGGTCTTGCGCAGGAGGTAGAGGCGGCGTTCGAACTCGTCCTCGGAGTACGTGCAGCTGCCCTTGCCGACGAAGATCTGCTGATGCACCGGCTCGGTCGGCTTGACCGATTCTCCGAGCGTGGAATTGTCGGTCGGCACGTCGCGCCAGCCGAGCACCTGCATGCCCTCGTTGGCGATCTCTTCGGCGAAGACGTTCGCAATCTCCTGGCGCCAGCCCTCCTCATGGGGCAGGAACAGCGCGCCGATCGCGTATTCGCCCGGAGCCGGCAAGGCGAAGCCGAGCTCCGCCGCCTTTCTGGCGAAGAACTGATGCGGGATCTGCACCAGGATTCCGGCGCCGTCGCCGGCGCGCGGATCGGCGCCCACCGCGCCGCGGTGCTCGAGATTGACCAGGATCGTGAGGGCGTCTTCGACGATCTGATGGGACTTGCGTCCCTTGATGTCGGCGATGAAGCCGACGCCGCAGGAGTCCTTGTCGAGCGCGGGGTCGTAAAGGCCGCGCGCCGCGGGGACGCCGGGATCGGCGGTGTCGCCAAGGCCCGCAACGACAGGGCGTCCGGCGGCGCCGCCGCGAACGGAACTGCGCTCGCCGTCGCCGGGATTGCGATGCTCCTGGTCAGGTCCTGTCGCGCCCATCCGTTGCCGCCTCACTCTTCCGGCACGCATCGCCTGCCGGCACACGACGCCTCCAACCTCCGCGCCGACCGGCGCTGCGGCCCGAACGCGTACAATGTCAAGCTGACAGCCTCGTCGCCAGCTGTTTTTCTGCGCAGGGCTGCTCGTCCTGGCAGCCGCGATGCGCCCCATCGCCGGCCGCCGTTCCGATGGCCGACGCATCCTTGACAAGGGATGTCGCAAGCCACATTGGGACAGTATTGCTGTCCTAACACTTATTACAAAATCCTGCCACGGATTCAAGGCGGCATCACAGCAAAATCGGAACGTCCCGCGAATTTTCTATGCTGCCGGCGCGCCACCGCCGGATCGGCGGCGACGGCATGAAAATTCCGCGGACTCGCAGGAGACTTTCCCCCGGCCTGCCGGCGCCGGGATGACGGACTATCGCTCGAAACCACGACGCCGCTATTATCTCGCCGGACGGCAAGCGCCGCAGGCCGAGAAGATGCCGCAGGCCAACAGGACGTGCATGAACTTTGCCAGCGACAACGCCGCCGGGGTCGCGTCCGCCATTCTCGAAGCCATTGCCGCGGCCAATGAGGGCTTCGCGCTCGCCTATGGCGACGACGCCGCGACGCAGCGGGTCGAGCGGCGGTTTTGCGAGGTTTTCGAGCGTGAGGTCGCGGTTTTCCTGGTGCCGACCGGCACCGCGGCCAACGCCCTCGCCCTTGCCCATCTCACGCCGGTCTGGGGCGCGGTGATGTGTCACCGCGAAGCCCATATCATCGCCAATGAATGCGGTGCACCGGAGTTCTTCGGCGGCGGACTGCGGCTGGTCGGCCTCGACGGCGAAGGCGGCAAGCTCGCGCCGGAAACCGTTGCCACCGCCCTCGACCGCCATAGCGGCCACAGTCCCCACCAGGTCGTGCCGGCCATGGTCTCGCTCACCCAGGCGACCGAAGCCGGCACTGTCTACCGCACCCATGAGATCGCGGCTCTTTGTGCGCTCGCCCATGAGCGCGGCCTCACCGTGCACATGGACGGCGCGCGCTTCGCCAATGCGATCGCGCGGCTGGGGGTGACGCCGGCGCAGGCAACCTGGCGGGCCGGGGTCGACGTACTCGCGTTCGGCGCCACCAAAGGCGGCGCGCTCGCCGCCGAGGCGGTGGTGTTCTTCAATCCGGCGCTGGCGGCCGGAATGGCGGAACGGCGCAAGCGCGGCGCCCAACTCGGTTCCAAGCATCGCTTCATCGCGGCGCAATTCGAGGCATTCTTCGCCGCCGATCTCTGGCTCAGGCTCGCCCGCCACGCCAACCGCATGGCCGATCGGTTGGCGGCGGACCTCGCAGCGCTCGGTCTCGCCGCGGTGTGGCCGGTCGAGGCCAACATGGTCTACGTGCTGCTGCCGCAAAGCCTGCACCGACATCTGCAGGCGGTAGGCGCTCAATATTACGCTTTCCACTCCGACAGCCTGCCGGCGGGGGCGGAAATTCCTGCCGATCACGTGCTCGCCCGCCTGGTCACCTCTTTTGCGACCACCGAGCAAGATATCGAGGCCTTCGCCGCTCACGCAAAACGAACGCTATCGCGCCCCAGCTTCGCCTAAATCGAGGGCTGGGATGGAGCTCCTTCAGGGGTGGAGGACGTGGCCAATTCGACGCGGCTGGCGGAATTTCCATATGGCACGGAGGAGAACATGAAAGCTCGGCTTCTCGCCTGTGCTGCGGCCGGTCTTGCATGTGCAGTCCCGGTCGCGGCCGGCGCACAGGTTTCCGGTCCGGATGCGGCGCGGCCCTATGCCGGCGCTGTCGCGAGCGCGGTGTCGCCCGCACAGGTCGCCGCCAGCGTGCGCGCTGCGGGTTTGACGCCGCTCAGCCGGCCGGCCCTGCGCGGCGCGGTCTACTACATGCGTGCCGCCACCCGGCGGAACCTGGAGGTGCGCGTCGCGATCGACGCCCGCACCGGTCAACTCCTGTCGGCGACGCGGGTTGCCTCCGAGCCACCCCGGCCGGCCGACGCGCCTGGCACGGCGCCTGAACCCGGGCCGGAGGCGGCACCGCGCTACGCGCCTTTGTTGCGAGGGTCGGGCTATTCCGAAGCCGCGCCGGTGCCGCCGGGCGACATACCGGTCGAAGCCCAGCCGATGTCGCCGGGGCGTCTGCCAGGCCCAACGCCTGCGGCGAAGAAAGTGGCCGCACAGCCGCCGATGCCGCGGTCCCGTCCCGGCGAATCGGCCGAAGTGACGGGGTCGGTGCCGGAGGCGCCAGCCGCAAAGCCCGCGCAGGCCCCGTCGAGCGTGGCCAATCCGCCGGCAGCAAAGCCCGTGATGATGGTTCCTATCGCCCCGCTGGAGTAGCCATGGAAAAAGCGCCCCGGCGTACCGGGACGCTTCGAAACACACGCTTCGAAACAATTGGGATCCGAGGACCGCTGCGGTTACGCGGCCGCCTTGGTCTCGATCACCTTGCCGTCCTGCCCGCCATTGATGCGGATGGTCCGCGGCTTCATCGCCTCGGGAATCTCGCGCACGAGGTCGATGTGCAGCAGGCCGTTCTCCAGCGAAGCGGACTTCACCTCGACGAAATCGGCGAGCCGGAAGACCCGCTCGAAAGCCCGCGCGGCGATGCCCTGGTAGAGCACTTCCGCCTTGGTCTCGTCGGTCTTGGCGACCTTCTCGCCCTTGACCGTCAGGGTGTTTTCCTTCGCCTCGATGGAAAGCTCGGCTTCCGAGAAGCCGGCCACCGCGACGGTTACGCGATAGGCATTCTCGCCGGTCCGCTCGATGTTATAGGGCGGATAGGGCGAGCCGCCGCCTTCGAAGCCCGACGCCTGGTCGAGCATGGAGAAAAACCGGTCGAAGCCGACGGTGGAGCGATAAAGGGGGAAAGATCGAATGGACGCATGGCATAGTCCTCCTTGAAGCGACATGCAGGATAAGTCCGCCCCGCGGGGCCGGACCGCTAC
The DNA here is from genome assembly GCA_963800215.1 of uncultured Alphaproteobacteria bacterium. Taxonomy (GTDB): domain Bacteria; phylum Pseudomonadota; class Alphaproteobacteria; order Rhizobiales; family Xanthobacteraceae; genus JAJPKK01. The sequence continues at coordinate 182,797 of CAWCZY010000003.1, forward strand.
GTGCAGCCGAATGGCCTGCACGATCATGATGTAGGGAGCCCGTCGCGGCCTTCAAGGGGGCCGAGGCCGGCCCATGCAGACGGCGCGGCTGCATGCGTCCTGCAGGTCGCGCGGCCGCCGAATCATCGCTCAAAGCGAAGTGACCGGAATTCGCAGCGCGTTATTGCGGATTTCCGCGAAAACCCGCCAATGTTGCGTTGAGCGCTGCCGGCAACTCCTATAAGCGATAAGGCGTTCCAAGCGAGGGGGCGAAGCGTCACGCAATCCGCGATGAAGCTGATCTCCATACCCGCCAACCCGGTCCCGAGGGCGTGGCCACCGCCATGCTGAAGACGCCCGACGGGGTGTCGATCCGCTATGCGCGCTGGGAGCCGCCGTCGGGCCGCAAGGGCACCGTCTGCATTTTCCAGGGCCGGACCGAGTTCATCGAGAAATATTTCGAGCTGGTCCGCGATCTGCGGGCGCGCGGATTTGCCGTCGCCACCCTGGACTGGCGGGGCCAGGGCCTGTCCCAGCGCCGGCTGCGCGACAGCCGCAAGGGCCATGTGCGCAGCTTCCGCGAATACGACATCGACCTCGAAACCTTCGTGCAGGAAATCGTGCTGCCGGACTGTCCGCCGCCGTTCTTCGCGCTCGGACATTCGATGGGCGCCGCGGTCCTGATGCGGGCGGCGGCGCATGGCCACCGCTGGTTCGACCGGATGGTGCTGACCGCGCCGCTGATCAGGCTCATCAATATCCCGATGCTGTCGATCGCGCCGACGCTGGTGCGGACCCTGCGGCTCACCGGATTGGGGGGCCGCTATGTGCCCGGCGGCGGCCCGAGGAGCCCCTCGACCATGCCGTTCGCCAACAATCCCGTGACCTCCGATCCGGTCCGCCACGCCCGCACGGCCGCGGTCCTGGAGGCGGAGCCGGCGCTGGCGGTCGGCGCGCCGACCAATGCCTGGATGAACTCGGCGTTCCGGGCGATGGCGGAAATCGCCAATCCGAGCTTTCCGGCCTCGGTGCGCCAGCCCATGTTGCTGGTGGCCTGCGGCAGCGATCAACTGGTGTCGACGCCGGCGATCGAGGATTTCGCCAGCCGGCTCCGGGTCGGCTCCCACCTCATCCTGCCGGGGGCGAAGCACGAAATCCTGATGGAGCAGGATTATTTCCGCTCCCAGTTCTGGGCCGCCTTCGATGCCTTCGTGCCGGGGACGCCGCTGTACTGACGGGTAGAAGTGCAGCCCGGATTGGGCGCGCAGCGAAATCCGGGAATCTTCATGGCCCCGCATTTCGCTCCGCTCAATGCGGGCTACGTGCTGCTGCATTCATCCCGCGAGCATGGCAAGGGCGGCATCGTGGACGCGGCGGTCGCCGGCAGCGACGATGCGGCCGCCGTGCTCGGCCGGTTCGCCGGCCCAGGTCGTGACGATTCCCCCAGCGCCGGAGATGATCGGAATCAAGGCTGCGACGTCATGGGGCTTGAGCTCGGTCTCGATGACGAGGTCGACGAGGCCGGCGGCGAGCATGCAGTAGGCGTAGCAGTCGCCGCCATAGCGCGACAGCCGCACCTTGTCCTCGACCGCGGCAAAGGCTGTCCGGTCCTGCAGGTTCATCAGGCGGGGGCTCGTGGTGTAGAGCACGGCCTCGGCGAGCGTGGCGCAAGGCCGCGTCAACAGGGCGCGGTCGCCCGCCGGCCCGCGATAATTCGCGGCCGCGCCGTCGCCGGCGAAGCGCTCGGCGATGAAGGGCTGGTGGACCATCCCGAACACCGGCCGTCCGCCCCGCGTCAGCGCGATCAGAGTGCCCCAGGCCGGCATGCCCGAAATGAAGGACTTGGTGCCGTCGATGGGATCGAGCACCCAGACGAATTCGGCGTCGGGGCGCTCGGCGCCGAACTCCTCGCCGACGATGCCATGGGCCGGGAACTGCTCCCGGATCATCGCGCGCATGGCGGCTTCGGCGGCGCGGTCGGCGGCCGTCACGGGATCGAAGGCGCCGCCATGGCTCTTGTCCTCGACCCCGAGCGAGGTGCGGAAGAACGGACGAATCGCGTCTCCCGAAACCGTCGCCAGCTCGTCGATGAAAGCCCCGAAATCAACCGCGGCCATCCCTTGCCCTCCCTGGGCCGTTGCCAGATGATGCTTGCCCCCGCTGCCCGTGGCGCATCTCCCGACCGTCGGCTACTGACAAGTGTGCCTAAAATCAGAGATTGAGAGCCCATTCGGCTCGTAACGAAGGGGCCTTGCAAATGTGCCAGACGTTCCACAGGGTGTCGCCGGAATTAGGGGCTCTTTAACGCATGCCAGATTTCCCCTTGTTTTTTGTGCAGCGCGGTGGCATATTCCCGCAGTGCGGTAGCGCGATCATCGTGTTACCGCCGCCCTCTTGGGCGTTTCCTCCCTAGACTTGGGCCGCTGGTACGCTAGCGGCCCTTTTTTATTTCGCTTTTATTTGGTCCGCTTTTATTTGGTCCGCTTTTATTTGGGCCCGAACGGTTGTGGCAGGGTTGCAGCTTGCGGGAACGACCTATTCGGCAGCGGCGCGGTAGGGCCGAGCTCCTGGCGGGCGATGTCGTTGACACCGTCCGCCATGGCCTCGAGGTCCTGCGCGACCGTCGCAAATGCCTCGGAACGTTCGAACCGGCGCTCATCCATGTAGAGCGCCCGGTTGACCTCGAGTTGCACCGAATGCAGGCCCGCAGCGGGGTTGCCGTAATGCTCGGTGATGAAGCCGCCGGCATAGGGCTTGTTGCGGCTGACCACATAGCCGCGCTCCCGCAGGATCGCCTCGACCACGTCCGCCACCAGGCCGACGCAACTGGTGCCGTAGCGGTCCCCGATCACGATGTCGGCCCGCGGCCGCTCGTCTTTGGGGCCGGCGGTCGAGGGCATCGAGTGGCAGTCGACCAGGACCGCAGTGCCGAAATCGCGGTGGATTTTGGTCATCAGCCGGCGCAGCGCCCGGTGGTAGGGCTTGTAGAGCCCCTCGATCCGCCGCAGGGCGTCGTCGACCGGAATGCGCTGATCGTAGATTTCCTGGGCGTCGCCGACCACGCGGGCCACGGTGCCGAGGCCGCCGGCCACCCGCATCGAGCGGGTGTTGGCGAATGACGGCAGACGCCCGTCGAACATGCGGGGGTCGAGCTCGTAGGGCTCGCGGTTGACATCGACGAAGCAGCGCGGGAAGTGGGCGCGCATCAAGGGGTGCCCGCGTGCCACCACGCCGAGCAGCAACTCGTCGACGAAGCAGTCCTCGGACCGCCGCAGGGTGGCGAGGTCGAGCCGCGCCGAGGCCAGGAAGGCGCGCGGATAGATGCTGCCGCTGTGGGGCGAGTTGAACGCCACCGGCCCGCGCAACTCGGCCGGCTCCAGGATTTCGAACGGCGGATCGAACTCGTCGGGGTGAACGCTCATGGACTCATTCGGGGGCTGCACCGGGCCACATTTCTGTGCCAAAGGGTGTGAGTAGTCCTGTGTAGACGGGAAACGCGGGACGGGTAAAGCTCCAAGCGACGTTATGCCGGTTTACGCCATATTTACCAAGATTGCGCCTTATGGAAATCTAGCAATTCGGATCAGGGCCGGCACCGCGCGGTCCTTGCCCAGACACCGGATGTTGCCGCCGCATGACCACGAAAATCCTCCTTGCAGAAGATGATACCGACATGCGGCGCTTCCTCGTCAAGGCGCTGCAGACCGCCGGCTACGATGTCATATCCTACGACAACGGGCTCTCCGCCTATCAGCGGCTGCGCGAGGAGCCGTTCGAGCTCCTGCTCACCGACATCGTGATGCCGGGGATGGACGGCATCGAGCTGGCGCGCCGGGCGGCGGAACTCGATGCCGACCTCAAGATCATGTTCATCACCGGCTTTGCCGCGGTGGCGCTGCACCCGGATCCTCGGCCCCCAAGCAGGCCAAGGTGCTGTCCAAGCCGTTCCATCTGCGCGACCTCGTCAACGAGGTCGGCAAGATGCTGGCGGCCTGAGGCGCCGGCGGCCGCTTGCCGCGGCCGCCCGGGCCGATATAGGATCGCCGATCACGGGCGCGTAGCTCAGCGGAAGAGCACTACCTTGACATGGTAGGGGTCACAGGTTCGATCCCTGTCGCGCCCACCACTGAACTCCTTGAAATTACAGCGCTTTCGTGCGTCTGGCGAATAGGTCCGATGCTCGCGGAGCGTGAACAAGCCGCGAACCGTGCCCAAATGCCCGGCCAATTTGGGCAATCGGCGGGCACTAAGTTCGCACATCGTTCCAACGTCCGCGTCGCCAATAGCAGGCTCGCCCGTTCACGCGCCGCGCCGGCTCCTCGTTCCGCCGGCCCGCTTCACGGGAGCGCGTAGCCGAGCTCGAAGCGAGCAATCAGGAGCGAACAATCCCGTCGTCCGCCGAGCGGCTCCGCAGCGCCGCTCGAAGGCTCAAGGCTGACGCCGACGGCGCGCTACTTGACGTGACGCTCGCCGATCCGCCGTTCGAGCGCAGCGTCCTCGCCGCCCATCAGGCCCGGAAGCCGCCGCCCGAACGGCCGAGCATTGCAGTTCGCCACCGGAGCGCGGCGGCCGCGGCCGAGCGCCTTAGGCAGTTTCGCAAGCTTCGAGTTTGAAAGAAAACGACCCGCGGCGTGGGAGCGCCAGCGGGCCACAAGAAGGATAGTCAGATGCCCGCAAGCTCTACCGCGCGCCGCGCAATGGCGCAACGCAAACCGCTCGGCGGGTTATCGATGCGGGACGTGAGGCGGAGCTTCGGAGCCGGACCGACCCGCAAGCGATGGCTATCAAGAAGCGCCTCGCCGGAATGCCACCGGTACGCCAAGCGCCGCCGCGAGCGCGGCCCGCTGCCGTTCGCCGCGCTGCGGATGCGGGACTTGGAGGCCGTCTTCACGAACCGGTACGGCCGCACGCTGCCGGGACAACTCCGGCCGCGAGGTCACACGGATTGCCGCCCACCATCTGGCGAACCTACCCCGCGGTGACCAAGCGACCAACGTCATCTCGTGGCTGGCGCACTGGGCGCCCTGGATGTCACCGGCCCAGATGGGCACCCTGGCGGCCGAGGCGATCGAGCACGACCTAAAATGGAAGGCCGACACCCTGGCTTGGCGCATCCGCCTGACGGACCGCGAGCGGAAAGCGCTCCGCGTCACGACCATCGGCGCCATCGACTGCGGCAAGGTCGCCCGCGCCGGGCCCGGAAGCGGGCCGACCGCGCCAACAAACAAAACCGCCGGCGGGCCGAGAGCGCGATACCGAGGTTTGAGTACGAGGCCAACAGCCTCGCCAAGACGAGGCCGTGGGAGGCCGTGGGGATCAGCCGTGCCACGTGGTTCCGCCGCCGGAAAACCCCTGAGACCGGTGCACGTGAGACAAGTGCGTCTACAGCATATCTTTCTTCAATAGCTGCCGACGGACCTGTCTCAACAGCGCCCGCGGAGGTGCCGCAAGCACCTGCCCGAGCAGGTTCGCGACGAGGCAGCGCCACCCGTACCATCGTCGGCAGCCCTTGTGCCTGACGGCTCGGGGAACCTGCCCGAGGAACAACGTCCCCGAGATAACAAGCAAGATCGCGCCGAAGGTGCTCTTTCTGGGGATGATATCTCGCGGATGACGCCAAATCGGTCCGGCTGCCCGAGCCTGCAGGCAGAACAGCAAGAAGTACGCCTCGCGGCGCGCGACCATGTGAGGCCGACGGAGGTGGACTATTTGGCAGCACTGACGCGGCACCAGCAGGCCAACCTCTACCCCCTCATCCGCAAGGCCTCGCCAAGCTGTGGAATCGGTTCTGCGCCTGCCGGCGTGGTGTGCTGCGGGGCGGTTGGGAAATGTCCTGGCAGGCCGTAGTCAAGCAGGAGCGCGACGCCATCATCCATTTCGAGCGACGCCGCAAGAAAACCCTGGCGGTGATCGCGAAAGGCAAGGCGGCCGCTGCTTGGGCGAC
>CAWCZY010000004.1:0-436011 GCA_963800215.1 uncultured Alphaproteobacteria bacterium
CAGGGCCAGCGAAGCCCGTTCAGCACTAACCAATCAATCGGGGGAGTGGCAAATTCCGCTCTCCCTTTGATTGTGCGAAGATTGAGAGGCATCAAAATTTCTTACTTCATGGCATGGCGGGCAAGGAAGCGGCGCTGCAATCAAGCCTGACCGCTCGGTCGTCTTCAGCGCCATGACCACGCGACGGTCTTCGGGAGCGCGTGGCCGACTATTCCGGCACTTCAAATTTGGGAAGGCTGATGGCTCTGCCGGTCGGCCGTACCATGGTGGCGAAGGTATTCTTTCAGCCCGCTTTGATGGGCGCCCCCAAAACGAGAGTAGCCCCCGCGCGGTGATCGAGGGAGCCTACGCTTCCGGAGTTCGAGCACAATGGTCATCATTGCAAATTCCGTTCGGGTGGCGGATGCAATTGAACCATCGCCTTCGGGTACCAGCTTACGCGGCCTCGACGCCGTCAACCTGTTTCTCGCCGGAGCATTGTCCGGCTTTGGCCCCTACGTCGCCGTGTTTCTGGCCGAGCAAAAATGGACCCAGCAGAATATTGGCTTTGTGCTGACAGCAGCTGGATTCGCCGGATTGCTGACTCAACTGCCCGGCGGTGAATTGCTCGACGCCACCCGATCGAAGCGAATCGTGGTTGCGCTGGGTGCCATTGCGGTTGCTGCCGGCGCACTGATCATCGCACTGTTGCCGAATTTCGCACTGGTGTTGGCCGCTCTGGTGCTCCAAGGGATCACCGGCGGTTTCCTGGGGCTGGCAATTGCTGCCATCAGCCTCGGCCTGGTAGGCCACGCGGCGCTAGGCGAACGACTCGGACGCAATCAGCGCTTCGCCTCGACGGGAGGGGTGGCCGCGGCCGGCCTCATGGGTCTCATCGGCTATTTCATATCGTATCGTGCCATATTTTTCACCGCCGCCGCGCTGGTGCTGCCGCTCCTCTTCGCGCTCGGCCGCATCCGGCCTTCAGACATCCACTTCGGCCGCGCCGCAGGCGTCCCGGATCACCAAGGGCCGACAGCACCGCCCAGAGCAAGGTTCCGCAGCCTTTGGAAGAACAGCGGCCTGCTCACGTTCGCCAGCTGCATTTTCTTGTTCCAAATGGCCAATGCGTCAATGCTGCCACTCGCCGGCGAGGCGCTCGTATACAGCAAAGTAGCTCTTTCCTCGCTCATCGTCTCAGCATTGATCATGGTTCCCCAAGTGATCGTGGCGCTGATGGCGCCATGGGCGGGACGCCGCGCGAAGACGTGGGGACGCCGGCCGCTATTGCTTGTCGGATTCGCTGCCTTGCCAATCCGAGCGCTGCTGTTCGCCTGGACCACCAATCCAACGATTCTGATCGCCGCTCAGGTACTCGATGGCGTCAGTGGGACGATGCTGGGCGTCCTCACGGCGCTGACCGTCGCCGACCTCACAAGAGGTACCGGCCGGTTCAACCTGGCGCAGGGTTTGGTCGGGACGATGTCCGGGGTCGGCGCTTCGCTCAGCACCACACTTTCAAGCCTCCTGGCTGCGAGTCTCGGCCGCGCGGCGGGATTTCTGGGCATCGCAGCAGTGGCCCTGGCCGCCGTGCTCCTGCTTTGGTTTCTGATGCCTGAAACCAGGCCGTCTAACAGGAACGAGCTCCGATGATCAAGGTTGTCCGGACCATATTGGATCGCCCATGACGTCCCTGGCGAGCGTCACGGTCAGCGCCGGCCTTTAATCTCGAAGTCAGCCGGGGCCACACCGTGCAGGTGGCGACAAGACGAAGCCCGCGCCAAAGCGGAGCTGAAAAAGATTGCGGATGAGCTTAAATAACCGCCGAAACCATCAGCGGCGCAGCTTGGCTTCGCCGCTTTCTTATGGCGAACAAGGTCTCAGTCGGATGGTGGTCCGAGTCGCAGTCAGGCTACGGCGCATCACGAGAACTGAGTCGGTGTCTCATTTGCAGCCAGGGGGGCGACGGGGCGACGTCGAAATGTGGAAGCGCCCTCCATGCTTGCCCACATATCGATACTGACCAATGATGACGGGCTTTCCGACGGGGTCGCTGAAATCTTGCATGGAAAGGGCGCGGGCACTCAGCGATCCGCCTCACCGTGCGCCGCTTCGAGAGCGCGTCCGAGAGCTTCGTGGATCGCGCCCTTGACACAGTTTCGCTTCGAGAGCGACGGCCGTCGCGCTCGCTCCGGGCTCGGCGACCTTGAGGACCGCCCCTCCGATCGCGAAAACGATGCAGCGCGGCTCGCCATTGTCGCGCAAACTTCGATGATAGACGGAGCGCGGAATGTTGACTTCATGGCAGTGCAGGTGATCCTCAGCTTCCGGCCGCAGCGCACCGGGCCGCGAACATCATGATGATGTTGTCGGTCACCATGACGGGCGCGAACCGCGCGATCTCAGCCCGGCGAAACGGCGACAAACATATTTTACCTATACGTTTTGGGAAGGTGAATAGCGAGGCGCATTCGGACCAACTGATAACATTCGCAAGATGCCTCCGTCAGACCCTGCCGATCAAGTATCGTGAGCTGCCGATGGCCGCGCTCAATCAAACCTCGCCGCTCCAACTCTCGGGCAGCATTCGTGATGGTCGGCCTCTGGACACCCAGCATCTCGGCAAGCAGGTCTTGAGTGATCAGCAGTGCGTCATCATCACTTCGGTCACGCATCATGAGCAGCCAACGCGCCAGCCGTTGCTTGAGGCTGTGGGCACCGTTGCACGCCACTGACACCATGACCTGCTCGAGAAAAGCGTGGGCGTAGGCGTGCATGAGATTTCGGAAGGACGGCATCGACTCCATCGCCCGCGCGAAGGCCGCGCGCGACATCTTGGCTGCGCTCCCCGGGATTTGGACGAGAAGCCGAGAGGAGGAACTCTTGGCACCGAAGACGGATTTCACACTCGCGAAACCTTCCCTCCCGATCGTTGCCATCTCAATGACGCTGCCGTCCGCATAGACCGCGACCACCGAGACGACACCGCTGTCAGGGAAGAAGACATGGTCGAGCGGACTGTCGGCGTCCATCAGGACTTGCCCGCGCTGGCATTTAATTTGCTCGAGCTCCGGCATGATCTGCTTGAGATTGCCGGATGGCAGAGCGAGCAAAAGCCGATTTCGGGGCCAATTTGACAAAACATTCATACGTTGAGCCATACCCTCAAGCCGCTTTCGGCCGGGATCGAGTCCACCCGGAAGCGCGCGTAGCGCGTCGGATGGTTTGAGCGAGGTGAAACCCATTACCTCCCGCACAAACCAACTCTTTCGGACACTGCGTCTGCAATTGACTGATTCTATCGCTGCAGCCGTCGCGACGGATTTCGCAACGCGCTGATTGTGAGCCAGATGACTGCGTGCTGTCGGTAATGTAGATGACAGAACTCTTCAGCCTGCGGTGGCAATCCGATCGAGATAGGAAGGCGCCGCCTCGAGCTGTGCATGCTGCGGCGTTCCGGCGAGCTCCGCCTTCATCGGGAGCGAGTACACAGCCTTTACGGCGGCAAGCCCGGGATCTGGGAATGCGCCACGCAATGTCTCTCGCTCAGCCTGGCGGCGCTTGTTATCTGCCCGTGCTTGGGCGCTTTGACGACGATATCGGGCGATACGCCCTCACCTTCATGGCTGCTGCCAAGCCTGGGCTCGGCGCGGCTCTTCCGGTCATCGAACTTTGAGTACGCTTGAACATCGGATCAAGCTTGAATTGGTGCGCTGGCCATGGCGGCGCGACGTTTGTCGAGGACCACGATGTCGGCGCCGCGTTGATGGCGCCGATGCAGGCCGGGCCAGAGTCGGTCACGCGGGCCAAGTGAAGTCGTTTGAAAGGCCGACACTCGTCCGGCTTCGTGGGCGGGCTCGTCCGCCCTCTCCCAGTTCACGAGCAGTGCTTCAATTGCTTCGTCTTGGCGGGCGAGCGCGTGCCAAAAAGCGGCAATAGAAACAAGAAGGCCGCGGTAGTCGCCGCGGCATGTTTTGGCAGCCAACAGGCACTCTGCCGCGTTCAAGCGGTAGCGTTGCGAATTGTTCATGGCACCTCTCCGTGGCCCCGACGTGCTCGGGGCAGAGTCACGTTGAAATGGTGGCTTGACGAACAAAAGATGCAATGTCCGAGGCGACAGCGTCTGCACAAAATTGCTCACCCTTACGAACAGTCGGGAACGGTCACTGTGCCGCTCCGTTCGTGCCTCCGTGTGGCGAAGAGATCGTTCGGCGACGACCAGCGCCGACTTGGGTGCGGGTTCACGCAGGATTGTTGGGCCCGTGATTTCGGAAGAGGAACCCGCTCTGATCAAATCAACTTATCCTCGCATCGGAACAATTCACTTCGCCGCGTACCCAACTTGGGCAAGTCAACTTCGGAGATAACCTGATGACACGAGATCATCCCACCAAGTTGTCGGCTGGGCGCGTCACGCTGATGGCGTCCGTCGCGGGCATCTGCCTCGCGGTCCTATTCGCGGGGCCCGGGGCTTTGCGTTCCATGGACACGCCCGGTTGGACCGGCTCCGCGCTTGCCGCCGAGACCACGATGCAGTCGCCGGGGTTCGCCAATATGGTCGCCAAAGTGAAGCCGGCGGTGATCTCGGTCCGCGTCCGTCTCGACGCCGAAAAGACAGCGAGCCTCGAGGGGAACGACAGCCAGATGCAGCCCGGCGGCCCATTCGACCGCTTCTTCCGTCAGTTCGGGGTTCCGGACGGGGCACCCAACGGCATGGAGCCGCGCGCCCGCCGGCAAGCCGCCGTGGAAGGCTCGGGCTTCTTCATTTCCGCCGACGGCTATGCCGTGACGAACAACCACGTGGTCGATCATGCCGAGAACGTCCAGGTGGTGACCGAAGACGGCGAGATCCTCGCGGCCAAGGTGATCGGCACCGATCCGAAATCCGACCTCGCGCTCATCAAGGTGGACGGCAGCGACTTCCCGTTCGTCAAATTCGCGGACCATGATCCGCGGATCGGCGACTGGGTGATCGCGGTCGGCAATCCCTTCGGTCTCGGCGGCACCGTGACCGCCGGCGTCGTCTCGGCCCGCGGCCGTGACATCGGCTCCGGCCCCTATGACGACTACATCCAGATCGACGCACCGGTGAACAAGGGCAATTCCGGCGGCCCGTCGTTCGACGTCAACGGCAACGTGATCGGGGTCAACACCGCGATCTTCTCGCCGTCCGGCGGCTCGGTCGGCATCGGGTTCGACATCCCCGCCGACACCGTCAAGACGGTGGTGGCCCAGCTCAAGGACACCGGCCACGTGACCCGCGGCTGGATGGGCGTCCAGATCCAGGCGGTCACCGCCGACATCGCCGACAGCCTCGGCCTCAAGAAGGCGGAAGGCGCGATCGTCGACGAGGCGCAATCCGACAGCCCGGCCGCCAAGGCGGGGATCATGGCTGGTGACGTCATCACCACGCTCGACGGCGCCGCGGTGAAGGATTCCCGTACGCTGGTGCGCAAGATCAGCACGATGGCGCCCGGCACCTCGGTCAAGCTCGGCGTCCTGCACGACGGCAGCGAGAAGACCGTGACGCTCACGCTGGGCACCTTGCCCGATGAGCGCCAGGCGAACGCCGGCCCGCAGGGGTCGTCGGAAAAGGGAACGCCGCGTCTCGGCCTGACCCTCGCACCGGCCGGCGCGGTCGGCGCCGGCAACAAGGGCGTCGCGGTCACCGCGGTCGATCCCAATGGTCTGGCGGCGGATCGCGGCATGCAGAGCGGCGACATCATCCTCGATGTGGCCGGCAAGGCGGTCTCCAATCCGTCCGATGTCACCAAGGAGATCGCGGATCTTCACAAGGCCGGCAAGCACACCGTGCTGATGCGGGTGAAGTCGGGCAACGCCACCAAGTTCGTCGCGGTTCCGCTCGGACAAGCGTAACCGGTGCCCAATGGGCCACCGGCCAGCGATGGCCCGGTCCATGACCCGTCTACCATAGGCGCATGGCATGGCCGCTTGGCTTCTATCGACGATCTGGCAGTGGGCAGCAGCTAAGATTTAATCTGCGGCTGATCGTGGAGAATCACGTTCAACAAGGAACTGTGGACCTCGATGTGGCCGTTGTAATCGATAAGGCCCAATCGGCGAAATTTGTTCATGAAAAAGCTCACGCGAGCGCGAGTCGTTCCGATCATCTCCGCAAGCGTCTCCTGGCTGATTTTTGCCATGATTGTCTCCGGTCGACCTTCCTTGCCGAAATTCGCCAGAATTAGAAGGATCCGTGCCAGCCGTTTCTCGCTCGAATTGAACAATTGATCAACCAGATCCTCTTCTACACGAAGGTTTCGAGCCAAGAGGTGAGCGATAAATAACTCGGCAAACGCCGGCTCTTCATGGATCACGCGGGTAATGTCCGCCTTAGATATTCGCGCGATCACGCATTCTGTCATTGCGGAGACTGTCGCCAGACGCAGCGGCTCTCCGGTCAAACATCCTTCCCCAACGAAATCGCCGGTTCCCAGGAGTGCGACTACGGCTTCCTTCCCCTGCTCGGAGACGACGGTCTTCTTGACCTTGCCGCTCTGGATGTAGAAAACAGAATCCGCGGGTTCACCTTGCGTGTAGACAATTTGATTCCGCTGGTACTTCGAAATGGCTCGTCCCCCGTTCACTTTCGACAAAAATGCTTTGGGATCGAACGGGAGCTTCCTATTGCGTTTCATATGAGGCGCCTTATCGCGAGGGACCTGGCCCCGAAGGCGAAGAAGTCTTCAACCAATCGGATGCCGACCCCGAAATCCATGCGTCGAGGATCGCCCCCCTGCCCGTTGTCCGCGACGTCCTACTCGCCGAGCGGATGATCAGATCGGAATCGAGCACACGCGGACAGTCTCCGCCACACCCGAGAACTTCGCGCACGGCGACAACTCCTGCACACCTTACTGACGAGGAAACTCGATGCTCGACAGCAAGCATCTTGCCGGAGGACCCGCCATCAGCCCTGCGGGGATCGCCGATCATGGCCCAGTTTAGGATGCAGGGTCAGTAATGTACATTACCGAATCCGTCAACTTTATGTGTATGTTTTGGGAAGGTGAAAGGCGACGCGCGTTCTAACCAACTGATAACATTCACAAGATTCTTCGATGAGGCCCTGCCGATCAAGTATCGTAACCTGCCGGCGGCCGCGCTCAATCAAACCTGCGTGCTCCAACTCGCGGGCAGCATTCGTGATGGTCGGCCTCTGAACGCCCAGCATTTCGGCGAGAAGGTTCTGGGTGATCAGCAGTGCGTCTTCGTCACTGCGGTCACGCATCATGAGCAGCCAACGCGCCAGCCGCTGCTTGAGGCTGTGCGCGCCGTTGCACGCCACCGAGACCAGGACCTGTTCGAGAAAGGCTTGAATGTAAGCGGACATGACATTTCGGAACGGCGGCATCGACGCCATCGCCCGCGCAAAGGCCGTGCGCGACATCCTGGCCGCGCTGCCCGGGATTTGCACCAAAAGCCTGACAGAGGACGTCTTGGCGCCGAAGAAGGCTTGCACACCCGTGCAACCCTCCCGACCGATCGTTGCCATCTCAATGACGCTGCCGTCAGCATAAACAGCGACCACAGAGACGACACCGATGTCGGGGAAAAAGACATGGTCGAGCGAACTGTCAACGTCCATTCAGCACTTCCGCTCGCTGGCAACGAATGTGTTCAAGCTCGGGCATGATGCGCTTGAGATCGCGGGATGGCAGGGCGAGCAAAAGCCGATTTCGGGGCCAATTTGATAAAGCGTTCATGCCCTTAAACCCCGCCCGGTTCGCGTCAGTTCCAAGAGGAGACGCGTTATTGCGGCCGCAGCCTCAATGGTCCCTCGCTTGCGGGCTTGTCTCAGCGGACGACGGATCACCCGTCGACGCAGAAAAGGTGCTTTCATCTAATTCAATCAGCGGGGCTTGCCATGCGCCTCGCGATGAGGAAAAGACTAGGCGTCGAAACCATTACTGCGATGAGCACATATGCCTGAAGGGCGCCCACCTCCGGCTCTCCGGCTCTTGCTTCTGACATTTAGACTGGACCCGTCCCGATGATTTCTCTGTGCAAAGTTGATCACTTTGATCGAAATAGTTGTCGACGCGGCAGGTCCTGCGCGCTGGCCGGTCCGCCCAGATCAACCGTCCAAGATAAGGTCCGAGCCGTTCCGCCCTGTTGACGTGGGCCAGCAGAAGCGTGCCGCAATTGAGCGGAAGCCATCCAATGAAATCGTTCAAAATTGCACAGACTTGCCGTGGAGTGAGGGCTAGCCTCCGCGGACGGAGGTGCCGCGACAGCATGGTGAATTCGTGTTCTTACATCGACAGTCGCCGTGTGAAGAACTGGAAGTCGCTGGCGAAACTCTAGGCCAAAGGGAGGAGAACCCAATATGTGCGACTACAGCCTGGTACACGTTGCGAACCGCCCTGCCGAGATTGGCGACAAGCTTGTGTCGGCCGAATTCGCCAAATCGATCACCCGCGGCTTTGTGGCGGTAGGAGAGCCGAACGTCGCCGTCTGCCTCCTTCCCGGAACCGAGCTGGTGTTCGAACGCGGTGTAGAATGCGATCGTGCGTTCAAGTTCTTCCCCACCAAAAAATTGCGGGAGAACGTGGCGCGCTTCAGGCAAATCAATTTGGATAATCCTTATGTGCATCACGATGCGCTCGAATTTCCGAGCGGCCAAGTGGTTCTGCTGACGCGCCTGTCCGCCGGGCAACGTGCAACGGTCTTGCAGCTGCCGGCCGGCACCGATCGACCGCAAATTACCGAGACGCAACGCCATACATTCGCCGAATAGCGTCTTCGTTGAAGCCGTACCGAGGAGGTCATTGCGGGCCAGGAACTTTCGCGGTGCTGCATAGTCGATGAAACGCCCCATCCGGCGTTTTCTTTTTTATTTTCTCTTGAGTTGAATGGTTCAATGAAAATCGCGCAAATTGCCCCGTTGATGGAAAGCGTGCCGCCTCGGTTCTATGGGGGGACGGAACGCGTCGTGTCCTACCTCACCGAGGACCTGGTCGCCCAAGGTCATGAGGTGACCTTGTTCGCGAGCGGCAATTCGATCACGGCGGCCAATCTCGTGCCGTGCTGCACGCAAGCCTTGCGGCTCGACTTTGCCGTCACCGATGTCGTGCCCTATTACATGCTGATGCTGGACAAGGTGCGCTCGCGCGCCGCCGAGTTCGACGTGCTTCACTTCCATATCGATCACTTCCATTTCCCGGTCTTCAGGCATCTGAGAATCCCCAACCTGACGACGCTGCACGGCCGCCAGGATCTCCGCGACTGCCTGCCGTTCTATGCCGGTTTCAGCGAGATGCCGCTGGTCTCGATTTCGCAGGCCCAACGGACGCCGCTGCCCCACGCGAATTTCATCGCGGCGATCCACCACGGGCTACCCCAGGATCTGTACGAGGCGAGCTATCGGCCCGGCGGCGGTTATCTCGCGTTCATCGGCCGCATCTCGCCGGAAAAGGGGCCGGTCGATGCCATACGCATTGCCCAGAGCCTGGGCATCCCGCTCAAAATCGCCGCCAAGGTGGATAAGGTCGACAAGTCCTATTTCCGCGAGGTCATGCAGCCGATGCTCGCGACAAAGGGCGTCGAATTCATCGGCGAGATCAGCGACCGGGACAAGGGGGCGTTCCTGCGGGACGCGATCGCCCTGCTGTTTCCGATCTGCTGGCCGGAGCCTTTCGGCCTCGTGATGATCGAGGCGATGGCATGCGGAACCCCTGTACTGGCATACCGCGCCGGCGCGGTGCCGGAGGTCGTCGACGAGGGCGTCACCGGCATGATCGTCGACAATATCGACCAGGCCCGCATCGCTTTGGTGCAGGTGGCTGCAATGGATCGGCGCAAGGTACGGCGCCGTTTCGAGGAGCGCTTCACGGCGCACCGCATGGCAAGCGATTACGTCCGGGTCTATCAGAGCCTCGCGTATCGCGCTGCGCGGCCGGGGCGCAGCACCAAACACCCGGCAAACGGGGGCGCACGTATCAGTGAAGACGAATTGGTCAGTGACCTGGATACGCATGCTGACTGAGAGTGTGGTAATCGTGCCGCCGCGAACTGAGCTGCACCCCGAAGCGTCATTCTATAGTCCGGAAGACCAAGCGCCACAGCGGCCGGTCTCCCGCTCCTCGACCACGTCAGTCGTCGATGGTCCTGAACTTCGGCTTTAGGTGCCGCGGCGGCCAACCTCACGTTGCGGCTGTTTCTAAGACTCCACTCAGCGGAAGCGATGAAAACGGCCCCACGATTGGCTATGCCGAACTGATCACAATCCGAGCCACCGCGAGTGGCAGATTATGACAATGGTGGTGTCTCTCGCGGATTCGCTCAGCGCGACAGGATATATTTCCTCACTTTATGGGCACCGACATCGGCCGCGTAGACATTGCCCATTGCGTCAGCCGCAATACCGGATGCCGAAGTGCCCGCTCCCACCGTACTGAGGTCGCTCGGATCAGGGATGAAAGCGAGCAACGAGCCATCAATGGCATTACCGACCACGATGCCGCGCTGTTCACCCGGCTGCACTTGCGACGAAGCGTTGCGTCGGGTCGCCTCGTCGCGCAACGCGACGCCGACATAAATCTTGTCATCAGGGCCAATGAAGACCGAGCTTGGCTGGCCAAATTGATGCCAAGCGGAGATGAAATTGCCGTCCTGATCGAAAACCTGGATACGACTGTTGCGACGATCGGCAACGTAGACGCGTCCCATCGAACCGCCGATCGCGATATCGTGCGGGTCATCGAAATCGCCAGGCGCCGATCCATTGTGACCCCAAGTCTTGATGAACCGGCCATCCTTGGAGAATTTGAGGATGCGGGCATTGTTAGAGGCATTGCCGCCATGGCCATCGGAAATAAAAATATCGCCATTTGCGCCAATCGCTATGCCGGTCGGTCGATCGAAGGTATCTATACCACTTCCGCCCACGCCCATTTTGCCCAGCGTCATCAATACCGTGCCATTCTGGTCGAGCTTGAGAACTTCCTGTCCAAGAATGACACCCGCGGCATTGCGCGCTGACATGCCGAGTACGGTCTGCTTGTCATTTACATCGCTGACCCACAGATTGCCCTCATGGTCGACCGTGAACCCATGCGGATTGACGAACATGCCGCCGCCAAGGCTCTTGAGCAGCTTGCCGGATGGATCGAATTGCAGGATCGGTGGATTGGCCTCGCCGCGACCGAGACAGGTGGCGATGCCAGGCGGCACTGTGTTGAAGCAGCGATGGAAGACCCAGATATTGCCGTCGCTGTGGACATGCACCCGGATCACCTCACCCCAACGGCCACCATTCATGCTCTCTGGCAAGGTTGGCCAACTCTCAACAAGGCGATAGGGATTGGGCAACTCAGTCGGCTTGGGGTATTGAGTCGACTGCGCGCGCGCAGCTGTTGCGAGGCTTGCAACAAGAACGATGCCGGCAACGAACTCCATGATAGATCGAGCAGAATACGCCATGGCGAAACCTCCCTGCAAAAAGCTTTATGGTTCGGCAGCCGTTTTGCGCTCGCCGACGGCAATACCCTGTCCTTAATTCCTGAAGTTCGGTACTTCCCTCGGCAGCTCACACGTAGTCTACCGCAATTGCAATGCAGGTGCTGCCGTTTCCGGAGTGTATTGCAACCGATTGCCGGCCGTGATGGGTGACCGATCGACTGATCGCGTTCCGAAGCGCGACTTCGCCGATCGCTACGGGCAGCTCCAGCTTGCCCCACTGGCGTGGTGTCGCAATTCACTTTTCCCAAGGGGAGGAATGTTGGGATCGAATACCGTTGGGCGGATCAAGCCGAATGCGAAAGATTCGCCCACCGTCGAACGCCGCCACCACCTCACGGCTTCCAGCAGGTTTAAATCCAAACAAATCCGGGATACACTCTGTTGGCATCGGGGCGCTCCGCGATCCGGCTAGAAATGGCTGCCACACAGCGAGTTTCGCTGATTCGCCGCCCCGATGAACATTTAGTGTGAGATATCCGCGCTCATCACGTCGGCAACCAACAACTCCGCCTGGCAGACATCTGACCGCCCATTACTGCGCGCCACGGCCGGGCCGTGGCGAACACCGCAGTCATTGTGGCGGCGGTCCACGGCCGACGTCTACAAGGGGCGGCCGGCCTCGATAGACGCCGGCCAGGTGCGCCAATTGAAGGCGCAGGGCAAAGGCGCCTCAGGAGATCGCGAGAGCGCTCGAGATCGGCCGCGTGTCGGTCTATCGGGTGCACGAAGCCCATCGATCCGGCTCGACGCCGGCCGGCTGCGCCGTCGGCCAGCCCGCCCCCGTCTGAAGCCCACGCGGGCGGGTTTTCACTCGTCGGCCAATCGCAGCCTATAGCCGTCCGCGTGCAAATCCGCGGCTATCTTGTCGACCAGCACCTGTATTTCGAGCACTTGGGGCGCGGTCACAACATAAGCGTCGCCATCCATCATACGGATCAGGTCTCACCGCCAAAAATATGCCATCGAGACCGACCCTCCTCACAATCATCTCACCAAGTTCGGCAGCAGTTTTCTACTTTCGCGCAGTTCTCGACTTTCGCATCCACGGTCCCTGGCATCCCTGGCGCTGGACATTACCGCCGCGGGGGCCGACGCGAATGTGAAGCAGTTCAATATTGATGAGGAAAAAGTTGCCGACCAGTCGAAAAAAACCCCGCGTAAGGCGGGGCAGTCAGAGGTCCGCGTCCATGTCGAACGCGCGATCAATCTATCAGCCCCGCGGCTGGTGTCTGTGTAGTCCAGCTCACACTCCTAAGAACTTCGCGCGCCGGCGGACGAGCCGGCCAGCAGCCGCGCCAGCTTCGTCTTGCGCTCGTCGGCGCCGGAGACCGCGGCCTCGCCGTCCAGCGAGAGGCCGGCGCGGCGATCGCCCGGTATCGATCAATCAATCTTGATGCCCTGGCCCGCTTGCTGCGCGGGGTCCGAGCCTTCCCGCGGGCCGGTAAAATGAAGGCGCGCAGAGCGGCAAAAACGGAAGCCCCAGACTTGGCACGCCCACGATCACTTCAATCCAATCAATCGACCGTCCGCTTTGACCCAACGCGGCACACGTTCCGTATCTTTCCGCTTAGTTTACTATCGCGCAACGCTCTCTCCGCGAGGCGTCGCTCGCTTTCTCCACACCCGCAGATCAGCCATGACTTTTATGGTCGCCGCGAGGACCAGCGCGCAAAGGGCCGCCTTCGACACCGTCTCCATCGCCCCCTCGATCAGTAGGCCATGGACGACACTCCCTACGACGATGACCACCGCGAGGAGCGTATGGGCGATGCGCCACGTTCGCGGTCGCAGTCCCAATCGCCGGCGGAGTGCAGCCAAAAGCGCGACGGCGAAGATCGCCCACATGGCGATCACACCGAAGGGGGAGAACGGCGTCGGCGATGTCAAGAGAAGGGCGTCGATCATGTCCGGCGGACTGGTGATCCAAAGGCCCCCGACGTGGACCACCACCGCCACGACCAGCACGCCTCCGATCCAGTGATGTGCACGCCGCCCACGATAAGCCGACGGTCCCGGTAAGTATCCGCCAATCAGCAGAGGCTGAACGAGCAAGAGACCCAGTGCGACAATCCCTGCGAATCCAGCCAGTATATAGACCGAGCCGCGCCATTCGAGCAGAGGACTCGCCGCTGCAGCGGCGATCGGCACGCAAATGGCGGCTGCAAGGACGACCCAGATCAGGGCTGCCTGGGCCAATCTCATCCCTTTGTTCCCAACTTCGGTCAGGCCGGCTGAAGGACGAAGTGCGCCTCTAGGCTGGTCTCTTTTGCGCTCTTCATCACGGGACGGAGAAAGACGGTTTTGAATTCACCACTGTCATAGGCGAGGTGACCATGCGGTTGGCCGAAGATGGGAATAATCTGCGGTATCTCGAGACGGAACACCCCTTTCTCGTCGGTGAGCGTGGCTCCATGAGCCTGCGGCTCGTGCTCCTGCCCATAGGCCGTGTGCGCCCAAATTTGGATGCGCTGACCGGCCAGCGGAGCTCCGTCGCCCGCGCGGCGCACGGTACCCGACATCCAGAAGCCACCCTTGCCGATCCGCTCCACGATCGGCGCGCCCTTGCGGTAGTTGTTGGACCCGCCCGACATCGAAGGGGTCGGCGCGAGGCCTTGCGCGCCGGCGGGCAACAGAAGCCCGGAAACCCCGGCTGCTAGGACGCAGCCGCCAGCGGCGATGAGATTGCGGCGGCTGAGTACGACGATGGTCATGCACATTCCTCCTGGCGACCGCGCCGTTGCTCCGCGATAGGACGGCAACAGGCGCGAGACGTTCTGAATTTATCGCGGTTGCGAGCAAATTCCAAGCGAGCAAATTCCAATCGAGGGAGGCGAAGAGCGCGATAGGTTAGAAGTCCTTAAGCCTGTGGCGCCAGCGTCGGGGACCGTGCTGGTGGTCGACCGATGGCCGAGCCATCCCTTGGCGAGTTCGGCTCTGTCACCGCGAGCGCCACGAGATCGTGATTTTCCTTCGACGTGTTCTGTTTGGACCTATTTCGGCGTCACGCGGAACAGCCCGCCGGAACTGCTGTCTTCGAGCATCCAGAGCGCGCCGTCCGGCCCCACCTCTACGTCACGAATGCGATGGCCGACGTCCCAGCGTTCCGCCCCCTTGGCGGTCGCGCCGGTGATGACGATGCGGATAAGGGCCCTGCTGGCCAGGCCGCTCACCAGTGCCGAACCCTTCCATTGTGGAAACATCTTGCCGTCGTAGAAGATGAGGTTTCCGGGCGCGATGATCGGCGTCCAATAGAGCACCGGCTTGGCCAAATCCGGACGGGAATCGGGACTCGGAATGGGCACACCGTTATAGTTGACCGCGTAGGAGACCAACGGCCAGCCGTAGTTCTTGCCGGACACGATCAGGTTGAGCTCGTCGCCACCTCTTGGGCCATGCTCCACCTCCCACAACTTGCCGTCGGGCGCGAAGGCCAGGCCATAGGGCGTGCGGTGGCCACTGGTCCAGGTTTCGGCCGGCGTCATGTTCGGGCCGGGGAACGCATAGGTCCGGATCACTGGCGCGGTCTTGGCCTTTTCGGTGTCTGCGGGTGGGTCGATTACGGGCGCCGTGGCCGCGCCGACCTTGTCCGCCATCGGATTGCCGGGCGCAGGCTTCCCGTCGAGGGTCAGGCGCAGGATCTTGCCCAGGGGCTGATTGGCGTCCTGGGCGGGCGTCATCCGCTGCCGGTCGCCGACCGTCAGGAATAGGTGGTTGCTGTCCGGCGAAAAGGCGATCTGGGCGCCGAACTGTCCGCCCCTGCCGCGCTCGCCGTCCCGCCAAATCACCTTGAGGTCGTCTAGGCTCGCCGAGCTTTGGCCGAGCGTGAGCTTTGCCCGCGCCAGCGCCAAGCCGGAGCCACCGTCGCCGGGCTCGGCATAGGTGAGGTAGACGAAGTGGTCCTCCGCGTAGTGGGGTGACAGGAACACCCCCAGCATCCCGCCCTGTCCCTGAGCCAGCACGGGCGGCGCATGGGCGACCGGCGTCTTTTCACCGGTCTGGGTGACCAGCCAGATGGGACCGACCTTCTCGGTGATCAGCATCCGCCCATCCGGCAGGAACGCCAGGCGCCACGGCAGGTTGAAGGTCGCCACCTGGGTCATCACGAACGGCAAGCTGACCTCGGGCTTCTGCGCGCCGAGGTTGGTCTGGGCGGAGGCGCCCGTCGCTGTCAAGGCCGCCAACACGGCCGTTTTCGCCAGCTTCATCTGCCATCTCCCTTGGATATTTGCACGCCAATGAGCCCTGTTTGACGGGTATATAGGTCTGCTGGTTGCGGGCGCGAGGTAGCGGCCCGTCTTGAGTTTTCACACCCACTCCGCAGTTCGGATCATTGGAGCCGGGGCGGGCCATAAAGCCGGGCTGTCCGGGTTCTTGACATTGAGCCAGTCCGCGATGGCCCCGACCGAGAGGTTGTCGTCAGTCGCTTCGACACGATCCCCTTGAAGCCCAGCCTGCAAGCGTGCCGGAAGACTGTGGCGCCGTCCTCGTCGGTGTGCTCGTTGAACACGATACCGACTGGCTTCCGTGCCAACAGCCTCGCCAGTTTCGCCTTGCGAGCGCGATTACCTGATGCCGCTGCTTTTCCGCGCAGGGACGGACGACGAGGGTCCTCTGCTCGCTCACATGCGTCGGGATTTTCGCGGGCGATACGGCGAATTCGCCGAGACTGTCTTGCTGTTCATACTGCGGACGTACCGCCACGGCGGTATTGAGAAGCTGCCGGCGCTCGCGACGGCGAGGGCGGCAGCTTGATGAGCAACGTCCGACGCCTGTTTGTATAAACTCTGCACGATGTTGTCGACGTAAACTAATCAAAAAAACAGGCTCGTTTAGATAAACCTGTGTGCAATGTCGAACAGAGAACACCTGACATGCTTGGCTATTTTTGACGGCGCAATACTGCGGTCTTTCCCGTAGCAATGATCATGGCTGTGAAAATACGCGTCACGGCTCTCTTCCGAGTGCCAGCCACTGGGAATCGGGAGAGTAAAATGAAGGAAGCAGTTTATTATAAAATTCGCGCTCAGCATTATTCTCAGCTCGCCGCAGCCACCGGCGTTCCAACGCGGCGCACCCGCAAGACCAAAACGCTTGTTTATGTCCGTCCGACAAGCACACACTCCGTCACATGCCCTTGATGCTCGCCCAATCGAACCCCTTGCGAATGGTGTCGAATATTCTCGGAGAACACGGAAACGCTTTTGAATTCGTCCTGCATCAGCGCGGATAGCGTTTCGATCGGAACGAAGCCCCGATCGCTATAGCTCACAAGGGCGTGCAGGCCGAGCGTACGGCACAATTCGAACGCCCTCTCGAAGGGGACTCGAACCCCTGTTTTCGCCGTGAGAGGGCGATTAGGCGCGGGAGCGAACAAAACTCGAACTCATTGCTACCATTTTTCTACCCAACTCGGTAGCAGTGCCCGGTATGGATTAGAACAGCGGAGGACGTTGGGGAAAATTCTTCGGAAAATTCAGTACTTGCTGGGACAGAACAGAACACGAAGTGACGGCAGCAACCGAATTTCGAGTGCGGTGCTTTCAACCACTCAGCCGCCTCTCCGAACTGGGAACGACGCATTCCCTTCGGGCAAAACCCGGTCCCGCCGTCCGATCCGGTGGTGTGCGGGTGATTGGTTTCTGTTCCCCGCCGTAAACGCGATTCTGAATAAGGCCAAAGCCGTCTAGTTTTGCGCCGCGAAGTAGCTAGGGGCCCAGCGAGAACGATATCGGATTTGAGCCGAATATGCTTGTCGATTTGGCTCTTCTCTAGCCTCCAGTGGAGGAGAGCGCGCGTTTGGCGCTGCCTCGGCTCACAACAAATTACCGACGCGGGCCGTCGCTCTCACCAGCGACAAGACTCACCCCTAATCCTACAGTCTACTGGCCGATTGCCGTCTGGAGTATCTTGGCGACCTCGGGGGAGGGCCGATTGTCGCTACTGCCGGCCCGCCCCAAAGCCGCGTCGAGCGGTGACACGCGGCGGTCGTCCATGATGGCGACTTCCGCGCCGTGATCGATCAGGTACTGGACCACGCGGGGCCAAGCCCATTGCACCGCGCCGAATAACGCGCTCTGCCCGCCCCGCTCCGGCAGCGTGCTGCCACGCCCCATGCGCGCGGTCCTGCTCTTGACGTCGGTGATCCGCGCATTCACGTCGGCGCCGGCCGCCGACAGTATTTCGAGCGTCGCGATCGACCGATCCTGCGCATCATTGGCGTTGGGATTGAAGCGCGGGCTGGGTTCCATGCCTAGCCCCGCGGCGGCCATCAGCGGCGTCACGCCCATCGCGTTGGGCACGTCGACACGCCCTCCGTATTCCAGCAACAGTCGCACGGCCTCGCTGTCTTGTGCTCCGGCGGCGCGCAACATGGGCGTGGCGCCGGTGGTTATGATCTCGTCGGCGAAGCGGCCGGAGTTGCCGCCGCGCCCGGGCCGGTGCATGTTCAACTGAGGATTGGGGTTGACGCCGGCGCCGAGAAACAGTCGTGCGAGCTCGAGCGCGGTGGTCTTCGTCGTCACGATGGGCGGCCCGGTGCGTTCTGCGTAAGCATCCAGACTGTACGTATTCATGTCGATCGCCGTGTACAGCGGGGTGCGGCCCCACCAATCCCACACATGCGGATTGGCGCCGCGCTCGAACAGGAGCTTTGCGGTGTCGAATGCGAAATTGTCGATGGCCACCATCAGCGGCGTCACGCCGTCGGGGTTCGGCCGGTTGGGATCCGCGCCGGCGTCCAGCAGCGCTTGCACGCAATCCTTACATCCCGAGCGTGCCGCATAGAGCAGCGGTGTCAGGCCGCCGGTCGGGCGATACTGGTTGCGCGGCTCGCCGGTCAACTGGGTCGGCCAGTCGTTGGCCAGCGCGCGGGCATTCACGTCCGCCTTATGGTCGATGAGAAACCGCGTCAGCTCGGCTGAGCTTGCGGCCGCCGCCCACATCAGTGCCGTCTGACCGCGCCATGTCTCTCGTGCGTTGACATTAGCGCCGTGGCGCACCAACAGCTCGGCAACGTCCAAGGATCCCGCGCGCGCGGCCAGCATCAGGGCCGTCTGGCCCTCTTGGTTCGGCACCTCCACGTTGCTGCCGGCATTAAGCAGCATTTCAACCAAGCGCGCATTGGCAACCTTTACTGCCTCCGCCAAAGGGCTCGAGCCGTAGTTGTTGATGACATCGGGCTTCGCTCCGCGCTCGAGTAGCGCGCGGGCAAGATCCGCGTCGATCTTGTAGACTGCCCAGTGCAGCGGCGTTGTACCGTCTCCCTGGGCTGCGTTCACATCGGCCCCCGCGGCAATCCGCTTGAGCGCAGCGTCCCGATTACCGGCCTGGATCAGACCGGCGAGGGTGTCATCGGCGGCGGCAGCCGTGCTGGCCGCTGCGAGGCAAAAAATGACTGCGAAAATGGCACGCTTCATAACGGTGTCCATCAGAGCACATCCGGTCCGAGAGAATTGTGATGCGCCCAATAGCCCTTATGGGCGTCGTAGGTGAACCTGAGCGGGTCGCGGAAGGTCCGATTCAGACCCTGCATAAGTCCCGCATCGAGCATGTCTTGTGCGCTCATGCCCTTCCTGAGCAGATCAAGCATGCGATCGAAGAGCATGCGCGTCATGTCGAACTCGGCCTGTAGCTCGGCGCGGCCCACCACCGGACCGTAGCTCGGCACGATCCGCGTCTCCGCATTGCCGAGTTTCAAGAGTTTTTCCTGCGCGTCGACCCGCCCGCCCAGCCAGCCGCCGCCGAACCAGTCAAGCACGGGATCCCTGAGCGGCGAGATGGCATCACCCGCGGCCAGCACGTTCGCGTCTCGGAAGAATACGTAGATGTCGCCGTCGGTGTGGGCCTCGAGCAGATGGCCGTATTCGATCCGCTTATCGCCGGCGAGGGTCTGGTCGCCGGCAAAAAAGGTCACGGTCGGACGAGCCTCTGCGGGCAGCGCTTTCTCGTACCGGTCCTCGTCCTGCAGGTAATAATCCGTCGCCAGATGCGCCCGGGTCTTTTCGTGAGCGATGATCTTCGCCCCCAACCGCCCGAAGGCCAGGTTCCCGCCCACCTGCTCCCGGTGCCAGTGCGTGTTGAACACCGTTGTCACACGGCCTGCGCCCGGCAGCTCGCGCAGGCGCTTAAGTACCGCTTCGGTGAACTCGGCAGCGCCACTGTCCACCAGCACCTGACCCGTGCTTGCCGTCCGCACCAGGACATTACCCCCGGCGCCGGTGATCATCACGAAACCCTCGCTCACCGGGACGACAGCGGGGCTTCCTTGGGAGAAAGCGAAGCGCGCAAAGGGCGGCAGGGTCAGACCCAGGACGCCACCCAACGCACGTTTCAGTATTGCCCTGCGGTTCATGGCCGGTTCCCCCGAGCGCTCAGACACCGGCGATCACGCCGGTGCTATCCCCGAAGCTCTTCATCTCCAAACCCGCCTTGTTCAGCAGCGTGAGGTGCAGATTGGAAATCGTCGTACGTTCGGGCAACTCGATCTGCCGTCCCCCCTTGAGCGCGCCGGCGCCGCCGCCGACCAGGATGTTCGGCAACGGATAATTGCTGTGCAGGTTGCTGTTGGACATGTTGGAGCCGTAGAGCAACATGGAGTTATCCAGCAGCGTGCCTTCGCCGTCGGGTGTGGCGGCGAGTTTCGCGACGAAATCTGCGAACCGCTCCAGGTGATAGCGCTGAATCTTGACCAGCTTTTCAAGCCGATCGAGATAATCGGCATGATGTGACAGCGGATGGAAGGAGTCCGGCACGCCGATGTGATTATAGGTCCGGTTCGTGCCTTCGCCGATCATGATGTAGGAGGCAACGCGCGTGAGATCGGCCTGATAGGCAATCGCGATCAGATCGAACAACAACCGCACCTCCTTGTCGATCGCCGTATCCTGCTCGGCCTGAGGTATCTCGGGCGCCTTCACGCCCGAGAGATCGCGGTTCTGCGCAAGCTGAACGCGCCGCTCGATTTCTCTCACCGTGTCCAGGTAGCCGTCGAGGAGCACTTTATCGCCCGGGCCCAGCTCCTGTTGCAGCGCCCGGGTACGCTCGGTGATGAAATCAAGGATGCTCCGTTTCTGCCTGACGATGGCCACGCGCTCTTCCGCTGTAGCGCCTTCACCGAATAACTGTGCAAAAACTTTACGCGGGTTGGACTCCATCGGCAAAGGCGAGTTTGCATTCCGGTACGACAACGTGGAGCTGTAGAGGCAGCCGAATCCAGCCTCGCACGCGACCGCCTGGGTTTCACCCTCCGAGCAGACCTCCATCGACGGCAGCGCTGTCTCCTGACCGATGCTCCCGGCAATGATTTGGTCGATCGTCGCAGACATGCTGGGACCAGGCGCTTTGAGATCGGGCTTGACACCGCTGAGCCAAGTCGCCGGGTTGTATTTGTGCACGGAGGCGACGCTGGCCTTGTTCTCGAGATTGGACAACGAAATCACGGCGTGCTTGTGCTTCTCGAGCGGCTCGAGAATTGGGCTGAGTTTGAAATCCGCGCCGGCACCGCTCGGGGTCCAGTGATCCATGGCCTTCCCGTGCTTCGTGTTCCACATGACTGCGCCATGGGGAATATAGAAGAATCCCGCCCGCAGCTTCGGCGCTGCGTCGGTCTTGGCCAGCGCGGTGGCGGCCGGGATCATCGCATCGAGCAACGGCAGTCCGACGGACACACCCGCGCCCCTGAGCAACGTCCTGCGAGAAAGATGCTTTCTGGTCAGATACATGGTCTTCACTCCTCCAGCGCCTGCATGCGGAAAGCATCACTCGATACAATCCCCGCCACGAGCGAGGAGAACCGATAATCGTTCTTGGCCGCAT
This sequence comes from uncultured Alphaproteobacteria bacterium, assembly GCA_963800215.1. GTDB lineage: Bacteria > Pseudomonadota > Alphaproteobacteria > Rhizobiales > Xanthobacteraceae > JAJPKK01. Next base: position 21,277 of record CAWCZY010000004.1, read on the forward strand.
CGCGCACGATCGCCCGGACCTGCGGCATGTCATAAGGCGCGATCTCCCGGCCCAGCGCGTACATCATGAGCTTCACTGTCAGCGCCTGGACGAACTGGCCACGGCGGCTCAACAGGGCGCGGCGTAGGTCTGCCGGACCTTCGATTTCCGTGCCGTCTGGCATTGCCACCTTCGAATCGATGGGCGCATTGGCCTGCCAATCGACATCGCGCCACTGCCCGGTGACGGTGAAGTGCTCCAGCGGCAGTCCGTGGGGTTCGATCACGCCGTGGCACATGTTGCAGGTCGGATTGGCGCGATGCTGCTCGAGCATCGCGCGCATGGTCTTCGGCTGCGCGCCCGGCGGCGTGCTCAGATCCGTCACCACATTCGGCGGCGGCGGCGCTGGCGGCGTGCCGCGGAGTTTGTCGAGAACCCAGGCGCCACGCACCACCGGCGAAGTCCTGTTGCCATAGGACGTGTGCAACAGCACGGCGCCCTTGCCGAGAAGGCCATAGCGATTCTCGTCCTCAAGATGGACGCGGCGGAACTGCGCGCCGTGCACCGTTGTGATGCCGTAGTGTTTCGCCAGCCTTTCATTGAGGAAGGTATAGTCGGCCGTCAACAGCTCCTGCACGTTCTTGTCTTCAAGCAGGATGCTCCGCAGGAAGAGGCCGATCTCGGTCGAGAAATCCTGGCGCAGCTCGGCGCTGAATTCGGGGAAGATTTGCCGATCCCAATCGAATTTGTCGACCTCAAGGAGGTCGAGCCAACGGAGCGCGAAATCCGTCACCAGCGTCTCGGCCTGCGGAGCGGCCAGCATACGCCGCACCTGGGCGTCCAGCACGCCGGGACGCCGCAGTTCGCCCTTGTTCGCAAGCTCGAGCAGCTCATCGTCGGGGGCCCGCTTCCACAAGAAGAAAGACAGACGCGAGGCCAGCTCCAGATCGCTCAGCGCATAGAATTTCGCGTCTTTTTTCTGCGGCCGGGCGATTCCGCGGTAGAGAAAATCCGGGCTCACCAGAACCGCAGTCACCATCTGTTCGATCCCGGCGTTAATTCCGCCAGGTCCTTCATGGCCGGCGTCGTAGAAGGCCATCAGCCCGTCTACGTCTTCCTTGGTGACGGGCCGGCGGAAGGCACGCCCAGCGAGATCCGAGTGATGCGCTCGGCGCAGGCGCGTTCTTGCTCGGGGACTTCGGGCTTGCAGATGAATAACTTCTCCCGGCTGGGTGTGCGCGTGGGGCCCGTGGCCGCATACGGCCCCACGACCTGTATGGACCCAACCACGCGCGGCAGACGCAGATACCCCTTGAAAGCAAACCCAGAATACTGGGTGCCGCCCGCAATCAGGTCGTCGGTTGCCACGCGGGAGCGCTCGATGAACGTCACGACGACTTCGTGCACACCGGCCGTCACCTGCACGGGGATATTGGCGAACCGCTGCATGAGCTTGGCTCCCGCCGGTGCACCGCCGCCGCGATCCACGAACTCGCGATCCGCGTCACCGCCGATCTTTTCCCGGAAGACTTCCTTGCGATCGATCAGCACGACCACCGTTGTCTCGTTCTCGACCCCGCGTGGGTAGAGCCCGAAATCGAGGTCAGTGATAGTGACGCGGTACTCCCCGTCCGCCGGGAACGTGTACTCGAACCTCGTGCCGCCCCGCGTACCGAGCGGCATGCCGTCCACATAGCCATCCTGGTCGCCGGTAGCGGGGGGAGGGAAAGAGGCTTTGACGACCTCCGGCACCGGCTTGCCTACTGCCATGCGCGAGACTACCCGCGCGACATTGACGTACTGCTCCAGGAAGGCGGGTGACACGGTCAACGCCGCAGCGATGTTGTTGAAGCCTTCGACCGCGATCTCGGCCGGCAGGTACTGGTTGGGATCGATCTCCACAGCCAGAAGGTCCTTCACGGCATTGGCATACTCGGTACGGTTCAAGCGCTCGACGGGAACGTGGCCCGCAAGGTGCGCCTTGCTGCTTTCGTCGAGCGTGCTCTCGAGCCAGCCAATCAGCGCGTCGACTTCCTGCTGCGAGGGCTGGTCAATGCCGGGCGGCGGCATCTGGCGCCCGCGCAATTTGCGCACGACTTTCTCGAAGATCTCCGGGTGTTGGGGCACGGACTCGGCGCCAAGCTGGTCCAAAAAGAGGTTACCGGCGCGAACTTCCTCGTTGTGGCAACCGAAGCAGTAGAGCTGAATGGTGGACCACTGCGATTCGGGATGCTGCGCGACCTGGTTCGCGGGTTGGGAGAAGACCTTGGAGTCGGCCGAAACGATACCGACGGCACAAGAAATGCCGATAAGCCATCTAGCGAGTTTCATATCAGCCCCCACCTAGCGAGTTTCATACCGGGCCACGGATTTATAGCTGATTGTGACACAGGGAAACAGGGGTCGAAAGAGGTACTTTATTTTTGATCCGGGCGCATTGCAAGGAGGTAGCGCGGGTGTCGACAAGCTGCACGACAAAGCGCGGCGCGCAATCGAGTCCGGCGAGGAAAAATTTCGCGACGCGGCGGAATATCTCGCCGAAGCGCAGGAGCTCGGCGCTTCCCAGAGGCAGAGCGCGAAAGCAATTGGGATGTCGCCAGCGTGGGTTAACGCTCTGCTGAAATGGCGAAGAAGCGGGTATAGGGATCGCTGCCCCTTCCCTCGCTCGAACCGTCGTGTTCAGCCGGCTGAACGAAGGATGGCGTCACGTACGCCGGCGAGTGACGAGCAAGCTCAGGCACAGGCGGCGAGGGCGGATGCCGAGCGTGCCAAGGCAGAAGCGCAAAAAGCTAAGGCCGAAGCTTCTAAGGCCCAAGCTGAGTTCCAGAAGGCGCGAGCAGAGGCGGTTTCCAGAATGTTCGGGCCACAGATACAGACCATCCCTCAGCGTGCGCGTGAGCTATTGATCAAGGCTCTTCGGATGCTTGGTTTGTGCCTCACGCCGCGAGCTTGTTGGTCGCGCGCTCCGCCGCCCAGGCCCAGGGCACGAGCTCGTCGAGACCCGAGGCCGGCCACAGATTGACGAGCTTGGTCAGCACATCGGTGAGGTAGGTTTGCGGATCGACGCCGTACAACTTGCAGGTTTCGATGAGAGAAGCGATGCAGGCCCAATTCTCTGCACCCTGATCGTGGCCGCAAAGGAGGCGCTGGCGACGCTGCCCGATACCCGGCTTTGGTACTGGGACACGGGCGGCGACGGCACTCCGGTCGTACTTGTGCATCCGGCGACCGGCAGCGCGTTGATCTGGGGCTATCAGCAGCCTGCGTTCGCCAAGGCGGGCTAGCGCGTCATCGGCTATTCGCGGCGCTCCTACTACGGTTCCGATCCGCTGTCCAAGGAGAGCCCCGGCGCCGCGTCGGAAGACCTCCACAATCTCATCGAGTTCCTCGGCACCAGGAAATTCCACGCCGTGGGCTCGGCGGCGGGCGGTGGCGTTGCCGCCGACTATGCGGTGTCCCATCCGGACCGCCTGTTGAGTCTCGTCATCAACAGCAACCCGGCCGGCCTGTCCGGCGGCGACATCGTGAAACCGTACGAAAGCCTGCGACCGAAAGGCTTCGAAGGCATGCCGGCCGACTTCCGCGAGCTGGGTCCGTCCTACCGCGCCGCCAATCCGGCGGGCGTGAAGACATGGCTCGAACTGCAGCACAAGGCGGTGACCAGCAACCCATTCCGGCAAAAGGCGGCGAACGTCATCACCGAAGCGACGCTCAAGCGCCTGCCCCTGCCGACGCTGCTAATCACAGGGGAGGCCGACCTCTACTCGCCGCCGGCGCTGATCCGAATGGTAGCGGCGCAAATCCCCAACAGCGAAGTTGCAATTGTGCGCGAGGCCGGACACTCCTCCTACTGGGAGCAGCCGGAGGCGTTCAACCGCGCCGCGCTGGACTTCCTGGCACGCCATTCCAAGTGAGCACCGACGCGGAGCCGCGCTGGAACGGGAGTTTGGTAACCGCGGCGTCACACATCCGCCGCCAGAGCAGTATGCATCCAAAGTCGTGCCCGGCACATCAAGGGCACATGAAACACCCGACGTCTATTTGGATCAATGGGTTATGCCCTCTCTGCGTCAGGCTCATAACCTGAAGGTCATAGGTTCAAGACCTATCCCCGCAACCAAGAAAAAGCCTGCGATATCATTGGCTTGATGTCAATAAGCGCGGGCTTTTTATTGGGACATTGAAGCGGGGTAACGTTTGTGTTACCTTAGGCCGTGCCTGAAATCCGCTATTACGTGGCCGCCGGCGGCGAGCAGCCGTTTGCCGACTGGTTTGCGGATATGGAACCGGTAGCGCGAGCCAAGGTCACCCGTGCCATTGCCAGGCTGGAGCAAGGCAACCTCTCCAACGTCAAGTCCGTCGGCGAAGGTGTGCTCGAGTGCCGGATCGATTTCGGACCTGGCTACCGGGTTTATTTCGGGCGTGACGGCGAGGCACTGGTGATCTTGCTCGCCGGCGGCACCAAGAAGCGCCAGCAGCGTGACATCGATTCAGCTCGCGCTTATTGGCGGGACTACAAACAGGGCAAGCGCGGACGGCCCTGAGCGGAGAGCAGGATGGCAACGACCAAGAGCTTCAGGGAACTGGTGCAGCAGCACGTCAAGGGCGACAAGAAATTCGCCGAAGCCCTTCTGCGCGAAGGCGTCGACGCGATGCTCAGCGGCGACCTGGATACCGGCAAGACGATCCTGCGCGACTATATCAAGGCGACGGTCGGCTTCGAGAAGCTCGGCGCGGCGACCGGCGCGCCGCCCAAAAGCCTGATCCGCATGTTCGGCCCGCGCGGCAACCCACAGGCCAAGAACCTGTTCAACGTGATCGGATATCTGCAAAAGCGGGCCGGCGTTCGCTTGCATGTGGCGGAGTAGTCGGATGCGCGACGGCAAGCTGCACTGGCCCGCGCGGTCTTATGTCTTTCCACCAGAGCCAACGTAGCTTAGCGCTGCATATTGCGCACCGATATGCCGGTTGCCCGCAGCCGTAAGAGGAAGGCGCGGTCCACGGCGCACCTCAGCCGTTGCTCCAAGGGTTGAGGAGCCTGACCCCCAGCGTATCGAAGTCCGCGACGTTCCGGGTGACGAGGGTCATATCGTGCCGCAGGACGGTCGCGGCGATGAAGGCGTCCATCGCGCCGGGAGCGCGCCCGACCGTCTGTCCCCACGCCATGACCCGGCCCCAAATGTTGGCGGTTTCGGCGTCGACGGCCAGCAGCCGCTCCTCGAATCGCAAGGGCACCTGCTCGGTCAGCCACGCGTCCAGCCGGTGGCGGCGTGCGCCGGCCGGCAGCCTTTCGATGCCGTGGCGCAGCTCCGCCACGGTGATGACGCTGATGAAGATACGGTCCTCGTCCGCTTCGGCGAGCCAGGCGACGACGCCGGCATCGGGACGCGGCCTCGTCCATTCGGAGACGACGTCGGTGTCGAGCAGGAAGTTCACAAATCGACCTTGCGCCGCCCGCCCTTGGTCCGCGGGGCCTCGAGCCCCGAGCCGCGCAAGGGGGACTCCGCGAAGAACGCGGCGAGATTGCCGGGCCGGTGCGTCTTGCGCTCCCATTCCTCGGCGGACACGACGACGACGGCGGTCCGGCCGTTCTTGGTGATGGTCTGCGGGCCGCTGTTGCGCGCCTTGTCGATCACCTCGCTGAACTTCGCCTTCGCCTCGGCGACCGTCCATGTCCGGATGCTCATCGGCGCTGTGCTCGCGTGTTGGGGATCATTGTGGTCATCATAGTCATTTTGTGCGGTCGCGGCAAGTCTCCCGTTCCAATGTGGGAGTGAAACAGACCGCCGCGAATGTGGTGACGGCCCCTAGCCCGCATTTCTCATAAAAAAATGCGCATCGGGGCTCCGAATCAGCGAAAGTTGTTGTGCCGCAACGACATTGCGCAGATTCGAGGAACTCCCCGATGCCGACAGAGTGTAACGCGGAATCATTTGATTTTGGAACCGTGGAAGGTCGCTGTGTGGAAGCGGCATTCGATGGCGGGTTGGTCACCTCCGACGCAGGAGCACTGCTGCTGGGAGCGACCGATCGAGCGATCGGAATGATGGACCGGTTTGCGTCGTGCTTTCACGACGAGCGGCGTCATGAATGGATCGAGCACGAAGTCGCGACCCTGGTGGGTCAACGCGTGTTCGGGATCGCGCTCGGCTACGAGGATCTCAACGACCACGACGAACTGCGGCACGATCCGATGATGGCGATACTGGCGGGCAAGCTCGTAGCGCGGCGTGAGGATTGCGCGCCGGTTGCCGGCAAGTCGACGTTGAACCGGTTGGAGCTGAGCAAGCTGGAGCCGACGCGCTACCACAAGATCAGCCACAATCCGATGGCCATCAAGAATCTTCTGGTCGACCTGTTTGTGGAGGCGCATGAGCGCGCACCGAGGCAGATCATTCTCGACCTCGATGCGACCGATGATCCGCTGCACGGCGAGCAGGAGGGGCGGTTCTTCCACGGTTACTACGACTGCTACTGCTACCTGCCGCTCTACGTGTTCTGCGGCCGCCATCTGCTGGTGGCCAAGCTGCGGAGCGCGGCCATGGACGCGGCCGCCGGCTCGGTCGAGGAGGTCGCGCGCGTCGTGGCGCAAATCCGTCGCCGGTGGCCACGTGTGCGTATTCTGTTGCGCGCCGACTTCAGGCTTCGCACGCGAGGACCTGATGGCCTGGTGCGAGGCCAACGGCGTCGACTTCCTGTTCGGACTGGCGAAGAACGAGCGGCTCATCGCCGAGATCCAGACCGAGCTTGATTTTGTCGCCGCCAAGAGCCGCCGTACCGGCCGGATGGAGCGCCGCTTCAAAAGCTTCATGTGGACGACGCGCCGGACCTGGAGCCGGCCGCGGCGGATCGTGGCCAAGGCCGAGTGGACGCAAGGAGAGGCCAATCCCCGTTTCGTGGTTACCTCGCTCGGACGCGGCGAATGCAAGGCCAAGTATCTGTACGAGAAGGTCTACTGCGCGCGCGGCGACATGGAGAACCGGATCAAGGAATGCCAGCTCGACCTCTATGCCGACCGCACCTCGACCGCCACCATGCGGGCCAATCAACTGCGCCTGTGGTTTGCCTCGATGGCCTACGTGCTGCTCTGTGCCTTGCGCCGTATTGGCCTGCATGACACCGACTTCGCCAAAGCGACTTGCGGCACCATTCGTCTCAAGCTGCTCAAGATCGGTGCGATCGTGCGCTTGAGCGTTCGCCGCATAAAGATTGCCATGGCGTCCGCCTGTCCGGCCGCCCAAGACTGGGCCCGCGCCGCTATCCGGCTCGCGATTGCCGCCTTGGCGCGCGCCTCGCCGGCATGACACGCGCCGCCGCGACGCGTAACCGACGCGGCACCATCCCAAGGCTCACCGAGATCAACTCTTCGCTGCCCCCGCAGCCCGGAAATGTCCCAGCCGACATCGCGTCTCCAGACGCCACGGCAGGCTGCGCCTCAAAAAATGCAAATAAGCCTTCTCTCAAATCCACCCGATCATGCAAGAGTAGTGTGAGATTTCCAGGCTAGCCTCCCCCTTCACCTCGCCAATTCCTTGGGAGGACGCAGCCGAGACTCAGCCCTTCTCACCAATCAAGCCAAACGAATTTCCAGCGAGCAAAATTGAATTGATTGACTCTGGCACCACCGGCCACACTGGATGACCGTCTTTCGCCTGGAGTTCAACAGGTAAATCGACCACTTCATCATCTTCGGATCGCAGAAAGGATCGCATATTTGGCAGGCCGAAGAACCAAGGTTCCTGAGTAAACATAAATGCCAACGGAAAGAACTTTAGCACTTGAATGGGGGTCACTGTTACGGTTGGATGCCAAACGGTATAATAAGCGTTCCTCATCAGGAATAGATTAGGACATAAATATATCAAATAGAAGAGATTCCAAGAGCTCAAACTCAAACTCTTTTTTCCGAAAAATAGCTCTCTCGCTTCGACATCGAATGCGCTTGGAACTCCACTCTCATTTGCCGAAACCAGATGCGCAAGAATTTGGTTTGGGCGGGCGGGCACCTGCATTCTGGACAACAGAATGACTTTGGAATTGAGCAGCTTTCGAACGCGCTCAAAGAAATTAATGATCGCTTTGTCCTCCTTGCCACCAAGCCCGTTGTTGCACTCAGCGCAAAGCGTTTTGAATTGGAGGCCGCCATTGAATTTGCGGCCATAGAACAGCTCCCTGTCAGCAGCGGAGACTGTTAGGTAGCTTTGAGCATTCCAATGGTCAAAGTTGCCGACAGCTTGAGGCGGAATATGATTTTCAGTCAAGTCGGAGTAATTCCGGCAAAGGGCACATGGTCCTCGGCTGCCGTGCACCGGCACAATGTTGGGGTCCGGCAGACGACGTGGCTTTGGTGGCCTAATGATCAAAGCCAATTCGACTACCCCGCCACGCTCCCCCACTGCCCCGCCAGCTGCTCCGCCCCGCGCAACGACAACGCATTGAGCGTGAACGTCGGGTTCGCCGCGCTCTCCGTCGGGAAGATCCCGCACCCCGCCACGTAGAGGTTCGCCACCTCGTGGCTCTGGCCGTAGCTGTTGACCACGGAGTTGTCGGCGGCGGTGCCCATGATGGTGCCGCCGAGCAGGTGCTGCGGGCCGATGCCGCGGCCGGGCCAGATTTCCTTGGCGCCGGCGGCCTTGGCGATCGCCTGGCCCTCGGCGATGGCGGCGTCCCACAGGCCGTGGACGTCGCGGTCGTAGCTGTGGACGATGCGGGCCAGCGGCATGCCGAACGCGTCCTTCTCGCTCGCGAGCTCGACCCGGTTCTCCAGGCTCGGCATCGCCTCGATGATCGCGGTGATCCGGCTGAGGCCGCGCGCCTTCACCTTCATGAACGCGTCGAGCGGCCGGCCGAACAGGTCCGGGCGCACGCCGGCGATGCCGCGGGCGTCGTTCTGCTTCATCGCCGCGGTGGTGCTCCAGAAGGTCGAGCCGAAGGCGTCCTTGCGGATGGTCTTGGGGTGGCGGTCGTAGGTCACGAAATTGTAGCCGGCCGAGCCCATGTAATTCTGCACGTCCTCGGCGAAGATGCCGGCCACCGTGGCGCTGCCATGGGCCATCAAATACTTGCCGACGAGGCCGCTGCGGTTGGCGAGGCCGCCGGGGTGCTTGCCGGTCGCGGAGTTGAGCAGCAGGCGCGGGTTCTGCGAGGCGTAGGCGGCGAGCACCACGACGCTCGCCTCTTGCACCTGGCGCTGCTTCTTGTCGTCGTAGTATTCGACGCCGGTGACGCGGTCGCCCGCTTCATTGGTGAGCACGCGGGTGACATAGCTGTAAGGGCGCACTTCCGCGCCCTTTTCGCGGGCCTCGCCGAGCCAGGTCGATTGCGGATTGGCGAGGGCCTTGGTCGGGCAGCCGGCATTGCACCAGCCGTCATAGATGCAGGCGTCGCGGCCCTTGTAGGGCGTGCTGTTGATGCCGACCGCGCCCGGCGCGACGGTGAGGCCCAGGGCGTTGAAGCCCGGCACCCACACCTGGCTGTAGCGGAACGATTTCAGTGGCGGCATCGGATAGGGCTCGCCCGGCGGGCGCCAGCGCTCCTCCGCCTTGGCGTCGCCGGACACGCCGATCTCGCGGGCGACGCGGTCGTAATAAGGCGCCACATCGGCATAGGAGATCGGCCAGTCGAGGCCGCGGCCATGGTCGCTCCTGACGGTGAAATCGTCGGGCAGCAGGCGGGGGAAATTGGCGGAGTAATGCAGTGCCGCGCCGCCGGTGCCCCAGCCATGGTCGCCGGTGCGGCCGACGGCGTCCTTGCCTTCGTAGAGGATGGTCGGGCCGGCTCCCTTCAGGCGCCGGCTCCAGATGTCGGAGCTGATGAGGTCGGTGAGCTTCCAGTCCGGCCCTTGCTCCAGCAGCACGACCTTCTTGCCCGCGCGCGTGAGCACGGCGGCGAACACCGAGCCCGCGGCGCCCGCGCCGACGATGACGGCATCGACTTTTTCCAGCGCCATCTCACCACCTCCGCTCGGGAACGATATGGGGCAGATAGGGCACGCCCACCCGCTCGAAGCCCTCCACGGTGCCGTAGACCACGTCGACGGCGTCGTTGCGCAGGCTCCCATAGACCTGCGCCTGCGGCGGCCCGTTCCAGCCCTCGAGCTCGCGGCGGCTGAGCGCCTCGACGAACCTGATCTGCTCGGCCTCGTCGCATTCGCCGAACTTGCGGCCATGCATCGCCTTTGCCGTGGTTTCGATGGCGCCGAGCGCGCCGCGGTAGAAGTTCACATAAGGCGGCCGTATCTCGCTCACCCGCACGCTCAGCAGCGCCAGCGGCGGCGGCTGGGTGAGCTGCTGGTCGACGAAATGGGCGATGCCGGCCTGCCGCGCGCCGATGGCGAGGGTGTCGCCGACGGCTTCCAGGGTCTGCGCTTCGTCGGCGGTGAGCACCTTGAAGGCGAGGCCCTGGGCGCGCGCCTCACGCGGCGTGAGCAACACCTCGACGCCGCCCACCGTGAAGGCGAGCGCGCCGATCGAGGCGCCTTTGATGAAGGCCCTGCGGGCAATGTCGTCCATGAAGTCTCCTCCGCTCCCGGCGCGGCCGCCGGTGTCTCGTCGCGGCGCAGCCTAAGGCGATTGCGGGCCGAAATGAACAGGGATTTCACTCCCCGCCCCGCTTGCGAATCCGGAACACCAGCACGTCGTCGCGCCGCGCCGTGCCCTCCAGCGCGTCGCCGGTCTCGCGCACCAGGTTGGGGATGTCGATCTCGGCGAGCGGATCGGTGCATTCGACCACCAGCATGGCGCCGGGGGCGAGCCGCGACAGCGCCTTGCGCGTACGCAGCGCCGGCAGCGGGCATTTGAGCCCGCGCAGGTCGATCACGGTGTCCTTCGCGGCCGGCGTCATCGGCGATATCCACCTGTTTCGTCGATAAAATTAAGCCTCGTCAAGGATTTCTCCGCCGTGCCGTCTTGACCGCGGCGCCCACGCCCCGCCACATAAGGTGAATGGTCGCGTCCCCGGAAGATCGCCAACGCATCGAACGCCTGATGCGCGTCGCCGACGTGTTGGCACGTATGGCCGCACTCGTCGAGCCGGTTCTGCCCCGCCAGCTCCAGCCGGCGGCGGCGCTCGGCGGAACGCTCGGCGAAGACATCGTGGTCGCGACCGAGCGGCCGGCGGCGGCGCTCGCCTTGATCGACGGGTGGGCGGTGCGCGCCGAGGCCACCACCGACGCCAGCGCCTATGCTCCGGCCGCCCTGGCGGGAGCGCAGCCCATCGACGCCGGCGAGGCGATGCCGCCGGGGAGCGACGCCGTGATGCCCGCCGACGGCGTGGCCGTGCGCGCCGGCGTCGCCGAAGCGCTGGCGCCGGTCGCTCCGGGGGACGGCGTATTGCAGCAAGGCGCCGATGCCGGCCAGCGCGAAGTCCTGCGCCGCGCCGGCCAACGGCTGCGGGCGAGCGACCTCGCCGCCATGCGGGCGCTCGGCATCGGCAGCGCCAGGGTGCGCCGGCCGCGCCTGCTGATCGGCCGCGCCCGCACCCATCGCGACCCCATCGCCGACGCCGCCATCGCGTGGCTCGGCCAGGCCATCGCGGCGGACGGCGGCGAGCCGCTGACCGCGGTCGCGGGCGCCCAAATGCCGTCGCTCCTGTCCGGCGCCAGTGCCGACGGCTTCGTCATCGTCGGGGGCACCGGAACCGGCCGCGACGATCACGCCGTGACGACGCTGGCGCGGATCGGCACCGTCGAGGTCCACGGCGTGGCGCTGTCGCCCGGAGAGACGACCGCCTTCGGCATCGCCAATTCGCGGCCGGCGCTGCTGCTGCCGGGGCGCCTCGATGCGGCGATCGCGGCATGGCTCGTCATCGGCCGCGGGATGCTGGCGCGGCTGCGCGGCGGCAGCGACGAAGAGCACGCCAGCACGGCGACGCTGGCGCGCAAGGTGGCGTCCACGGTCGGCATCACGGAACTGGTGCTGGTGCGCCGCACCGCGGACGGGGTGCTGCCGCTGGCCGCGAAATACCTGCCGATCACCTCGTTCGGCCATGCCGACGGATGGATCCTGATCCCGGAGGCCAGCGAAGGCTATCCCGCCGGCGCCTCGGTCGCGGTGAGGCCGCTGCCATGAGCGGCGAACGCGCGCCGGCGGCCGACGCCGCCGACGAACTCCTCGCCGCGGTGCGCGATGCGGCGCGCCAGGAGCAGTTCCTCGAAGTGATTCCCGCCGCCGAGGCGCGCAGCCGGTTCGAACGCGCCATCGATTTCACTCCGCTGCCGGTCGAGACCGTCGCCCTCGCCGATGCGCTCGAACGCGTGCTCGCCGCCGATCTCGCGGCGCCGACCGACGTGCCGGCGTTCGACCGCTCCGGCGTCGACGGGTTCGCGGTGCGCGCCGCCGACACCGCGGGCGCCGCCGACCGCGCGCCGCGGCGGCTCATGCTCAATGCCGAGGTGATCGCCTGCGGACATCCGCCCGCCCTGGAAGTGGGCCCCGCGACCGCCACCACGATCGCGACCGGCGGCGCCATCCCGCGGGGCGCCGACGCGGTGGTGATGGTGGAGCACACCGAGCTGGTGGAGACGCCGGCGGGGCCGGCGATCGAAGTTCCGCCGCACCGCCGGCCCCGGACAGTTCGTCTCGTTCGCCGGTTCCGACATCGCCCGCGGCGAGACGGTGCTGCGGCGCGGCCAGCGCATCGGCTCGCGCGAGATCGGCATGCTCGCAGCCTGCGGCTTCGCCGAGATCGACGTGCTGCGGCGGCCACGCGTGGCGGTGCTCTCGACCGGCGACGAATTGGTGTCGCCGGGTGCGCCGCTGCCCCCGGCGGCGGTCTATGACAGCAACGGCGCCATCATCGCCGCCGCCGTCACCGAGGCGGGCGGCGAAGCCGTGCCGCTCGGCGCCTATCCCGACGACGAGAAAGTTCTCGAAGCCGCGGTGCGCCACGCGCTCGCCTCGTGCGACATGGTGGTGCTGTCCGGCGGCACCTCCAAGGGCGCGGGCGATCTGTCCTATCGCATCCTGTCGCGCCTGGGGCCGCCGGGGGTGCTGGTCCATGGCGTCGCGCTCAAGCCCGGCAAGCCGCTGTGCCTCGCGGTCGTCCGCGGCAAGCCGATCGCCGTGCTGCCGGGCTTTCCGACCTCGGCGATCTTCACCTTTCACGAATTCGTCGCGCCGGTGATCCGCGCCCGCGCCGGGCTGCCGCCGCAGGCGGCGGAGACGGTCGCCGCCACGGTGCCGGTCCGGATCGCCTCGGAAATCGGGCGGCAGGAGTTCGTCCTGGTGGCGCTGGTGCCGGGCGAGCACGGGCCGGTCGCGTTTCCGATCGGCAAAGGCTCGGGCGCGGTGACCTCGTTCTCCCAGGCCGACGGCTTCCTCGCCATCGATGCGCTCAGCGCCGGGCTCGATGCCGGCACCCGGGCCGAGGTCACCCTGATCGGCCGCGCCGCGCGCGCGCCGGACATCGTGATCATGGGCAGCCATTGCGTCGCCCTCGACGCGGTGATCGGCCGGCTCGCCGAGCAGGGCTTCGCAGCCCGCACCGTCGCGGTCGGCAGCATGGGCGGCGTCGCCGCGGTCGAGCGCGGCCAATGCGACATCGCCCCGGTGCACCTGCTCGATTCCGCCACCGGCACCTACAACCGCCACCTGATCCGCCCCGGCATCGGCCTGGTGCCGGGCTGGCTACGCATGCAGGGCTTCGTGTTCCGGCCGGGCGACGCCCGCTTTGCCGGCCATACCGCGGCGGACGCGCTGGCGGCGGCGCTCGCCGACCCGTCATGCCTGATGGTCAACCGCAATGCCGGCGCCGGCACCCGCATTCTCATCGACAAGCTGTTGGCGGGCCACCGTCCGCCGGGCTACGCCAACCAGCCGAAGTCGCACAATGCGGTGGCGGCCGCGGTCGCCCAGGGTCGCGCCGACTGGGGCATCGCCATCGCCACGGTGGCGCGGCTCTACGGCCTCGACTTCCTGCCGATCGCGCCGGAGCATTATGATTTCCTCGTCGTCGACAGCCATCGCGATCGGGAGGCGGTGCAGGCCTTCCTCGCCGCCCTCGCCGAGCCGGTGGTGCGCGAACGCATCGCGGCGCTCGGCATGACGCCGGCGGAATTCGGCGGGGTAGCCTGTGGGCATCTCCAACGTGCGGGGCGAGGGAGAAGAGGGGGCCGCATCGGGCATTCCGATGCGGCGCGCATTCGGCTAGTCTCGCGCCGTGCGGATTGCGGCCGGAGGTCAGGTGATGGAATTTCGATGGCGAGGCGCCGGCGCTGTGTTGGCCGGAGCAGCGCTCGCAGCGGTTCTCGTCCGGCCGGCCGGCGCGGTCGACAAGGTGACGTTCGGCCAGGTTTCGCCGACGGCGACGGTGTGGCCGGGGACGGTGGCGACGAAAAAGGGCTTCTTCGCCGCCAACGATGTCGAGATGGACGTGATCTCGATCGGCGTTTCCCCGGGGATGCAGGCGGTCGCCGCCGGCTCGCTCGATATCATGCACAACACGTGCAACGCCCCGATCTCGTTTTATGAGGGCGGCGGCACCAATGTGCGCATCAGCATGGTGTCGATGTCGACCCATCCGGCCCTGCTGATCGGCAAGAAGGGCATGAAGAGCGCCGCCGAGCTCAAGGGCAAGGTGGTCGGGACCTCCTCGATCAAGTCCGGCTCGACCATCCTGCTGCGCCGCCTGCTCAGGAGCCGCGGCCTCGGCGACAAGGACTACGACGTCGTCGCCGGCCAGGGCAGCGCCCAGATCTTCAACGGGCTGCAGGCCGGTGCGCTGGACGCCGTATGGCTGGTGCCGCCGCAATCCTATGTGGCGGCGAGCGCCGGCTATTCCGTGCTGGGCAGCTTCCGCGAGGTGGCGCCGAAATTTCCGTTCGTGTGCTTCGTCACCAATACCGAATGGCTCAAGGCCAAGCACGATGTCGGGCGCCGCTTCGTGAAGGCCTGGCTCGAGGCGGTCGCCTGGCTGCACGACCCCGCCAATCGCGCCGAGGCGGAAAAGCTGCTCGCCGATGCGCTCAAGGTGTCTCCCGATGCGGCGTCGAAGACCTATGACGATCTGATCGTCGCGAACCCCGACACGTTTCCGCGCGACGGCCGGCTCGAACCCGACGCGCTGCGCTCGATCGTCTCGATCATGGTAGAAGGCGAAGAGCTCGGCGCCATGCCGAAGGGCGACCTCGGCAAATATGTCGACGACAGCCTGCTCGGCCCCAAATGAGGCCAAAGGCGATGAGGCCAGAACGATGAGGCAAAGGCGATGAAGCGAGGCCTGTTTGCATTGGCGATCGTGCTGGCGCTCGGCGGCGCCGCCACGGCGCAGAACTATCCCACCAAGCCGATCAAGCTGATCGTGCCGTTCGCCCCCGGCGGCCCCGCCGACGTGATCGGCCGCATCATCGGCCAGCAGGCGGGCATCATCCTCGGCCAGAGCTTCGTGGTGGAGAACCGCGGCGGCGCCGGTGGCACCATCGGCGCCCGCATGGCCGCCCAGGCCGAGCCCGACGGCTACACCCTGATGTTCGCCAACACTTCGACGCTGAGCATCAACCCGGCGGTCTACAAGAACCTCGATTTCGATCCCGCCAAGGCATTCGTCCCGGTGGCGCTGGTCGGGACCACCTCCAACATCGTCGTCGTCAACCCGGCGCTGCCGGTGAAGTCGATCGCCGATCTCATCGCCTACGGAAAGGCCAATCCCGGCAAGCTCAGCTATTCGTCGCCGGGGGTGGGCACCCCGCCGTACATGATCGGCGAGATGTTCAAGCTGCGGACCGGGCTCGACATCACCCACGTGCCCTACAAGAGCGGCGGCAACTCGACCCAGGACGTGGTTTCCGGCCAGGTGCCGATGACCTTCGAGAATCCCGCGGTGTCGCTGCCGCTGGTGCTGGCCGGCACGATCCGCGCCATCGCGGTGACCAGCGAGACCCGCAATCCGCAGCTGCCGGACGTGCCTACCATGAGCGAAACCATCCCCGACTTCGTATCGGTCTCGTTCACGGGCATGGTGGCGCCCACGGGCGTTCCCCCCGCCATCATCGCCAAGCTCAACGCCGCCATCAATGACAGCCTCAAGACACCGCAAGTGATGGCGACGCTCGCCAAGCTCTCGGTCGACATCAAGCCTGGCACCCCGGCCGAATTCGGTGCCTTTCTCGCCAAGGAACGGGAGAAATGGCAGGCGGTCGCCAAGGCGGCACATATTCAGATCGACTGAATGCGCGTTTTTGTCGTCATTCCGGGGCCGGCGCAGGCCGGAACCCGGAATCCAGCCTGCCGCGCTGAAGCTGGATTCCGGGTTCGGCGCTTCGCACCGCCCCGGAATGACGGCGTTGTTGAGAGACCCGCTTCTCCACAGACTTTGATTCGGCTGTGCGAAATGCGCCCGCCGGCCATCTTCCCTTGCTGCTTGTCCGGGCGAGTGTTATCTCGCCCCCATGACCGCAGTGCCCATCGAAAACATCCGGAATTTCTCCATAGTCGCCCATATCGACCACGGCAAGTCGACCCTTGCCGACCGGCTGATTCAGATCACCGGCGGCCTCTCCGAGCGCGAGATGTTCGGCCGCGAGCAGGTGCTCGATTCCATGGACATCGAGCGCGAGCGCGGCATCACCATCAAGGCGCAGACGGTGCGGCTCAACTACCATGCCAAGGACGGCAAGGACTATATCCTCAACCTGATCGATACGCCCGGCCATGTCGACTTCGCCTACGAGGTCAACCGCAGCCTCGCCGCCTGCGAGGGCTCGCTCCTGGTGGTCGACGCCAGCCAGGGCGTCGAGGCGCAGACGCTCGCCAACGTCTACCAGGCGCTCGACAACAACCATGAGGTCGTGCCGGTCCTCAACAAGATCGATCTGCCGGCCGCCGAGACCGAAAAGGTCAAGCAGCAGATCGAGGACGTCATCGGCCTCGATGCCTCCGACGCCATCCTGATCTCGGCCAAGACCGGGCTGAACATCGGCGACGTGCTGGAGGCGATCGTCACCCGGCTACCGCCGCCCAAGGGCGACCGCGACGCCCCGCTCAAGGCGCTCCTGGTCGACAGCTGGTATGACGCCTATCTCGGCGTCGTCGTGCTCATGCGCGTGGTCGACGGCACCATAAAGAAAGGCCAGCGCATCCGCATGATGCGCACCCACGCGAACTACGAGGTCGACCGCGTCGGCGTGTTCACGCCCAAGATGCTGGAGGCGACCGAGCTGGGACCCGGCGAGATCGGCTTCATCACCGCGTCGATCAAGGAAGTGGCCGATACCCGCGTCGGCGACACCATCACCGACGACCGCAAGCCTGCGGCGGCGGCGCTGCCGGGCTTCCGCCCCGCCATCCCGGTGGTGTTCTGCGGGCTGTTCCCGGTCGACGCCGCGCAGTTCGAGGATTTGCGTGCGGCGATGGGCAAGCTGCGCCTCAACGACGCCAGCTTCTCGTTCGAGATGGAGACCTCCGCCGCGCTCGGCTTCGGCTTCCGCTGCGGTTTTCTCGGGCTCCTGCACCTCGAGATCATCCAGGAGCGGCTGCAGCGCGAGTTCAACCTCGACCTGATCGCGACGGCACCGTCGGTCATCTACAAGATGACGCTCACCGACGGCAAGGAGATCGAGATCCACAATCCCGTCGACATGCCGGACGTGGTCCGCATCAGGGAAATGCGGGAGCCGTGGATCCGCGCCACCATCCTGACGCCGGACGAATATCTCGGCAGCGTGCTCAAGCTGTGCCAGGACCGCCGCGGCATCCAGGTCGAGCTCACTTATGTGGGCAACCGCGCCATGGTGAAATACGACCTGCCGCTCAACGAAGTCGTGTTCGATTTCTACGACCGCCTGAAATCGGTGTCGAAGGGCTATGCCTCGTTCGACTATCACATCACCGACTACAAGCCCGCCGATCTCGTCAAGATGCAGATCCTGGTCAATGCCGAGCCGGTCGATGCGCTCGCCATGCTGGTCCACCGCAACCGGGCCGAAAACCGCGGCCGCGCCATGGTGGAGAAGCTCAAGGAGCTGATCCCGCCACACATGTTCCAGATCCCGATCCAGGCCGCGATCGGCGGCAAGATCATCGCCCGCGAGACCGTGCGCGCCTTCCGCAAGGACGTCACCGCCAAGTGCTACGGCGGCGACGTGACCCGCAAGCGCAAGCTTCTGGAGAAGCAGAAGGAAGGCAAGAAGAAGATGCGCCAGTTCGGCAAGGTCGACATCCCGCAGGAAGCCTTCATCGCCGCGCTGAAGGTGGACGTGTAGTCGTGCGACCTCATCCTGCGCGCAAGTGTCTGTGGCCATCCTTCGGGACGCGCCTGCGTGCGTTCCAGGATAGCTGCTCTAGTGTTGTGATTTTGGTGCTTCATTCAGTGTCAGTGTCATGCCCCGCGAAAGCGGGGCATCCAGTAATCCCTGTGCCATCGGTGGAACTCATGCTGCGCCCAAGATCGCGGTTTGGTGGTTACTGGATCGCCCGGTCAAGCCGGGCGATGACAACAATGGGATTCAAGCATTGGAGACAGCACACCGGCTGAAGACCGAGGCGGGGACGCCGCAGGTCACTTGAACTGCGGCTTGCGCTTGGCGCTGAAGGCTTCGATGCCTTCCTTGTAGTCCTCGCTGTCGCGCAGCTTTTCGTAAGCGTGGCCCTCGACCTCGAGGCCGACCGAGAGGCTCGCGTCATAGGTGGTGTTGAGCACGCGCTTGATGGTCTTGAGCGCCAGCGCCGACATCGAGGTCAGCGTCTTCACCACGTCCTCGATCGAGTGGTCGAGTGCCGCCGAGTCGTCGACGACGCGGGTGAGCAGGCCCCACTGTTGGGCTTCGAGCGCGGGAATGCGGCGGCCCAGCATCATCATGTCGGCCGCCCGCGTCAGCCCGGCGATGCGGGCGACGCGCTGGCTGCCGCCGCTGCCGGGGATCTGGCCGAGCGTGGTCTCGGGCAGGGCGAGCAAGGTATCTTTCGTCGCGAGCCGGATGTCGCAGGCCATGGCGAGCTCGAAGCCGACCCCCATGGCGTATTTTTCCATGGCGCAGACCACCGGCTTGGGGCAGCGCTCCGGGGCGGCGATGTTCCAGGCGAGATGCGACATGCCGTCCCGTTCGATCTGCGGGAACGCCTTGACGTCGCCGCCGGAGGTGTAGACGCCGTTGCAGCCGCGGATGACGACGACGCGCACGTCGGGGTCCTGCCCGAACGCCTCGATGATGGCCGCGATCTGGCTGCGGCCGCGATAGGAAATGACGTTGAGCGGGGGACGGTCGAAGTAAAGCCAGCCGATCCTCTTTTCCGCGTCCACCTCGTAGCGCAGGCCGTCCAGGTCGCGCAGGATGGCGCCCCGCATTTCCGCATAGTCTCTTTGCATGATGTCACGTCGTTCCGTTCTGGCTTGACCGGGAAGCATGATGGTAGCTTAGCGCGGATTTGCGGCCGGTGCGCGTTGCCGCGGCGCCGCAAGCTCGCCGCTTCGCGGGAAAGGCGATTTCGCCGTTACGACTTTGGGGCCTACCGCCGCAATCGGAATAAACGCAAAACAGAGCCCGCCGCTTTCGCCGCCCGACCGCGGGCAATCCCGAGGCCTGACCGGGCTCCGGCGGGCCGCCGCCAACAACGAGGAGACGCACATGCAGTTTGGTGACCTGCGCAGCTGGATCGCGCATCTCGAGAAGGAAGGCGAGCTTCACGAGATCGACACCGAGGTGGACTGGAACTGCGAGCTCGGCACCGTGACCCGGCGCGCCTTCGGCAACGGCGACGGGCCGGCGCTGCTGTTCAACCGGATCAAGGACTACACCTCCGGCCGCTGCACCCGGCTCTTCACCGGCGGCCTGTCGAACTATTCCCGCGTCGCGCTGATGTTCGGGCTGCCGAAGAAGGCGCCGATCACCGAACTGGTGAAGGCCGCGCGCAAGGCCTATCGGGCCGGCTGCCGCCGGTGACGGTCGCCACCGGCCCGGTCAAGGAGAACATCATCAAGGGCGACGACATCGACCTGTTCGACTTCCCCGTGCCGAAATGGCACCGCCACGACGGCGGCCGCTACATCAACACCATGCAGGGCACGGTGACGCGCGATCCCGTGTCCGGCCGCGTCAATGTCGGCATCTATCGCGGCATGATCGGCAAGAAGGACACCATCCCGGTGCTGCTGTGGCGGCCGCAGAACTGGGGCCAGGATTTCGCCAAGTACAGCGGCAAGGGCGAGGAGATGCCGGTTGCCTTCATCTATGGCTGGGAGCCCTGCCTGCCGTTCTGCGCGTCCTCGCCGGTGCCGCCCGACGTCTCCGAATACGACGTGATGGGGGCGCTGCGCGGCGCGCCGGTCGAGCTGGTGGACTGCGAGACGGTGCCGCTGCAGGTCCCGGCCTCCGCGGAGATCGTGATCGAGGGCTGGATTTCGCCCGATCCCGCGACCTTCGAGCTGGAAGGTCCGTTCGGCGAATACACCGGCTATTTCGGCGGCGAACAGGGCCCCAAGCATCGGGTGCGCGTCACCTGCATCTCCCACCGCAACGACCCGATCTTCCGCGGTACGCTGGAAGGCACCATGCCGAAAATGTTGAGCGAGAATTCCATCATGAGTTCGGTGCAGCGCGCCGCCCTGGCCTGGAATATTCTCGAGCGCTCGGGCGTTCCGGGTGTCACCGACGTGCACTGCCCGGCCGCCAACAACGGCACCACGCTGATGATCCAGATCAAGCAGACCTATCGCGGCCAGGCCAAGCAGGCTGCCGCCGCGATCTGGGGCTCGAACGCGGCGCATCTGCGCTACAAGCACATCTGGGTGGTCGATGACGACATCGACATCCACGATTACGGCGCCATCGACTGGGCCTTTGCCTACCGCGTCAATGCGGCCGAGGACGACATCGTGTTCTTCCCCGGCACCTTCGGCTCCGCCCTCGATCCGTCGACGCGACTCAAGTTCCGCGACACCAATCTGTACGGCACCGGCAAGTGGTGCCGGGTGCTGATCGACGCGACCGTCAATCTCGACTTCGAGCCCGAGGCGAATTACGACGGCGAGCGTTATCCGCCCATGGTCAGGCCGGCGAAGGAGGACTGGGAGCTGGTCGAGCGCCGCTGGCACGAATACGGATTCAAACGCGACTGATCGCCATGCTGTCCCGCTCGCCGACCGCCTATGACGACAAGATCTATTCCGCCGAGTGGCGCGCCTTCGCCGATCCGGAGGTGCCGGACGCCATATCGCCGACGGAGATATTGCTCGACCGCCACCTGGGCACGCCGGTCGAGCACAAGGCCGCTCTCATCGTCGACGATGTGCCGGTGAGCTACGGCGCGCTGGCGCAGCGGGTCGCGGCGGTCTCCGCCGGGCTGTGCGCCATCGGCGTCGTCCCGGAAAACCGCATCCTGCTGTTCGGCACCGACAGCCTCGACTACGTCACGCTGTGGCTGGGCGCGGTCCGCATCGGCGCGGTCCCGGCGGTGGTGTCCGATCTCTACAAGGCGCCGGACCTGCTCTATTTCATCCGCGACACCGCGGCGCGGCTGCTCTTCATCGACGCCGAGCAGCTGGGCAAGCTCGCCGAGATCGCCGCCGCGCTGCCGGCGTCGCTGGAGACGGTCATCGTGCGCGGCGAGGCCGGGCTTGCGCCGGAGCTGGCGGGGAAGAAGGTGGTCGCGTTCGCCGCGATCGCCGATTCCGGCGCGCCCGCCGTCGCCGCCTGTCCGCGCCATCCCAACGACGTGACCTACATGTTCTTTTCCGGCGGGACCACCGGCACCGCCAAGGGCATCACCCATCTCGCCCATGATTTCGTGCTGATCCCGCGGCGCCAGGGCCGCTTCTGGGAGTATCGCGAGAGCGACGTGGTGTTCGCGACCTCCAAGAAATATTTCACCCACGGCCTGTGGCCAGGCCTGCTGATCCCGCTCTATTGGGGCGCGACCGCGGTCCTGGTCCGCCGGCCGCCGCTGCCCGAACTCGTATTGGAGACCATGGCCAAGGCCAAGGTGACGAAGCTCGTCAGCGTGCCCACGGTCCTCAAGAACATGATCGAGCATGTCCGCGTCTCCGGCGAGAGGCCGCATTATCCCGCGCTCGAATTCGTCGTCAGCGCGTCGGAGAAGATCCCGCCTGAAATATTTTCCCGCTTCCACCAGCAGTTCGGCGTCGAGCTGTTCGATTCCATCGGCAGCTCCGAGATCACCTATGAGTGGATCGCCAACCGCCAGAAGGAGTTCAAGCGCGGCAGCCTCGGCAAGCCCATTTTCGGCTACGAGGTCCGGCTGGTGAGCAAGGACCATGGCGACATCACGGAGCCCAATGTTCCCGGCGAGGCCTGGATCAAGAGCAGGACCTCCTGTTTCTTCTACTGGCGCAAATACGACAAGTCGCGCGAGACCTTCATCGGCGAATGGACCCGCACCGGCGACAATCTCTATTTCGACGAAGACGGCTTCTTCTGGTTCTCCGGTCGCGACAACGACATGTTCAAGGTCAAGGGCCTGTGGGTGGCGCCGATCGAGATCGAGGCCGCGCTCACCGGCCACCCCGCCGTGCGCGAGGCGGCGGTGGTGTCGTGTTCGGACGCCGATGGCTTCACCAAGCCGATGGCCTATGTGGTGCTGCGCGAAGGCTTTTCGCGCAGCGACGCGCTGGTGGTGGAACTCTGCGCCGCGGTGCGCCCGCTCGGCGGCTACAAGGTGCCGGAGCGCTACGCCTTCATCGACGAGCTGCCGCGCACGACCTTGCTCAAGATCGACCGCCGCGCGCTGCGCGCGCGCTCTGCGACACCGTAGATCACTTCGACTTCTTCTTCCGGACCTCGCTCTTGCGGAACTCGTTCTTCCCGACGACGACCGGCGCTGCGCCATAGGCGCGATAAAGCTCCGCGAAGTCGGCGGCCAGTTCGTAACACACGGTGAGTTTGCGGGTCGGAAAGTCCCAGCGCGCGTTGGGGAAGCCGCAGGATTGCATTTCCAATGTAAACGGAGCCGGCCAAACGAAGGCCTCGGCGGTGTGCTGGGCCACCGCTTCCAGCAACCCTATGGAGCGTATCGCCTTGGCGGCGACCTCGAGGCGGCCCTTGGCTTCGCCATAGACCACGTCGATCTTCGTTTCCGGTTGATCGGGAGCGCGCAGATGCGGCTTGAGCAAGAAATCCCAGGAATAGGCGGCATTGCTGAAATCTCCCGCACAGCTTTCCTGGCGGGCCTTCGGCAGTTTCGTTTCCGCGGCGAGATCCTTGAATTTCTCCGCGTCCGAGCCGACCATCAGGCACACGATTTCATAGGCACGTTGCTGATTGAGGCCGTGCTCGTCGTAAAACGCGACCGGGTCGTTGGTTTCCTGGTCGCGGCGGTCGGCCAGGAACCAGCCCTTCGCGGCCTCGGCGAGCACGCGATGGGTAAAGCCGGACCCTATCCTTATCAATCCCGTGGCAGCGAAGGAATCGGCTGCATCTTCCTGCCTTCCAAGCACCGGCAACCCCAACTGAGTGATGGCCGCATGGCCCAATTCGTGCAGCAGCACGAACAGCACGTTGCCGGTTACGAACTCCGCGAGCTGGTCACGTTGTTTTGGGGACAGGTTCTTGAACCCCGGCTGGTCGCCGAGCTTTTGTGCGGTGGCGCTGACCCTGGCCTGGAATAGCTCCGTTTCAGTCGACGCCGATTGCGCGAAAATCGGCTCGCTGGCGAACGTCGAGACGAAAAGCAAGAGAGGCAGAACATGCCGTTGCCGGACGAGCCGCGATTTCATCGGACCACCTGTAAAAATCATGCGCCGCCCAGCCGTCATGTAAAAGTCTGCCACGCCGCGCGGCGGATGCCAATCGCGTAAGCCGGGCTTTGTCGGTTTCGCGGGCGCGGGTCATCCGACCTGCTTGACCGCGTCATCCACCTCGGGCCTCGATCGGCGCAAAGCCCCGTCGCCGCGTCGAGAGCATGCCTGCAACGCGCAAACATGGCCGGCGATCGGGTTGCAAGCGGGCTCAATTGATCCGATATCAGCCGGTGCCGGCGGATCGGGATGAACCTATCGGCATGGAGGAGTTTGCGCGATGATCGACGTCTATTACTGGACCACTCCCAACGGTCACAAAATCACGATTTTTCTCGAAGAGACCGGACTCAAGTACAAAATCATTCCCGTCAACATAGGAAAAGGCGAACAGTTCGAACGCAAGTTCCTGGACGTATCGCCCAACAACCGCATTCCCGCGATCGTCGATCATGATCCCCCAGGCGGCGGCGAGCCGATTGCCGTATTCGAGTCCGGTGCGATCCTGCTCTATCTCGCCGACAAGACCGGCAAGTTCCTGTCCCGTGACGTTCGTCCGCGCACCGATGCCATTCAATGGCTGTTCTGGCAAATGGGCGGGCTCGGGCCGATGTCCGGTCAGAACAATCATTTCAGCAATTACGCGGTCGACAAGATTCCCTACGCCATGGACCGTTACCGCAACGAGGTGAACCGCCTCTATGGCGTGATGGACCGGCGGCTGGCCGATCGCCCCTATCTCGCCGGCGAATATGGCATCGCCGACATGGCGAGCTATCCGTGGGTGGTGCCCTATGAGCGCCAGGGCCAGAAGATCGAGGATTTCCCCAACCTCAAGCGCTGGCTCGAAGCGATCCGTGCCCGGCCCGCGGTCCTGCGCGCCTACGCCTTGGCCAAGGAAGTCAATCCGAGCCAGGGCGGCATCCGCACCGCGGAGGAACGCGCGATCCTGTTCGGCCAGACTGCGGCCTCGGTGCAGGCGGCGGCGCGCTGAGAGGCCAGGGCGTTTCGCTATGCCTTGACAAGCGAGATGACCGGGACGAGCCCGGTCATGACGGTGTGTCGGCTGGCGGCCCTCGGCACGGCACATATCGCGTTGCAATCATTACCAATATTTCATGCGAAGATGAACGTTTCTAAAGCATTTCGCCGCACTCCGGACACCGGTCTTTTCGATAATCGCGGCCATCGGGCAGTCGCATCGGAGGGCACGCCATGGCGGCAGATACCGGTTCGGACGCACAGGCGCAGGCTATTTTCGCCCTGCATCGTTTCGGCCTTGGTCCGCGTGCGGGATCGCTGGCCGCGATCGCGGCCGATCCCCGCGGGGCCCTCATTGCCGATCTCGCCAGGCCGGGCGCCGGGCGGCTGAGCAGTCCCCATCTTCTCACCAGCGCCGAGGCCGCCCGGGCGGCGTTCGATTTTCGCCAGGAGCGCAAGGCGGCGCGCCTCGTCGCCCGCGCCGATCAGGAAGCGGCCAACTCGGCGGTCAAGTCGACCGCGAAGCCGGGCGCGAATTCCGCGGCTTCGGCGGACCCGGCCGCGGACGACAAAATGGCGAACGGGCCCGGCTCCGCGATGGAGCGGACGCAAAGTCCTCGCCCCGCCAGGCCCGATCCGGGCCGCGCCGTGCCCCAGCAGATATTTCTCCAGGAGGCCAGAGCCAGACTCGATGCGGCGCTTGCCGAGGAGATAGGCTTTGCCGAGCGCCTGGCGTGGTTCTGGTCCAACCACTTCTGTATATCCGCCGATAAGGGTCCGTTGCGTCCCATCGTCGGCGCGTATGAGCGCGAGGCGATCCGGCCGCATGTGGCGGGCCGCTTCGCCGACATGCTGCTGGCGGTGGAAAGCCACCCGGGCATGCTGGTCTATCTCGACAACGCGCGATCGATCGGTCCCGACTCCATTGCCGGCCGCAATCGCGGCAAGGGCCTCAACGAAAACCTCGCCCGCGAGATACTCGAGCTTCATACGCTGGGGGTGCGCACGGTCTACACCCAGGACGACGTAACTCGTTTTGCCGCCGTCATCACGGGCTGGACCGTGGTGCCGCCGAAAGAGCCTCAGGGCGGCGCGTTCGTCTTCAATCCGCGCATGCACGAGCCCGGCGCCCAGACCATCCTCGGCAGGACCTTCCCCGACGGCGAATTCGACCAGGGCCGCGCCGTGCTCGCCATGCTGGCCCGGCACCCCGCGACCGCCCGGCACATCGCCGCCAAGCTGGTGCGGCATTTTGTGAGCGACCAGCCGGTGCCCGCGCTCGCCGACAGGCTCGCCCGGCGCTTCATCGACACCGACGGCGACCTCCGGGAAGTCGCGACCACGCTCGTCACCGCGCCGGAAGCCTGGAACGGCGCCGAACGCAAGCTCAAGCGGCCCGGCGAATGGATCGTAGCGTCGCTGCGCGCCGCCGGCGTCACGCCGCCGGAGATCGGCCCGGTCATGCAGGCGCAGAACATGCTGGGCGAGCCGCTGTGGCGGCCCGCGGCGCCGAAGGGATTTGCCGACGAGGATGCGGCCTGGATCGACGGGCTGGCGCAGCGCCTCGACGTTTCCAACGAGATGGCGCGCCGGGTCGCCGGCGTGGTCGATCCCGCCGCGGCGGTCGAGACCGCTTTGGGGCCGCTCGCCTCCGAGGCGACGCGGACCGCGATCCGCCGCGCCGAAAGCAGGCCCCAGGCTTTGACTCTTCTCTTCATGGCGCCGGAATTCCAGCGGAGATGACCATGCCCAACCTCCATGCCCGCCTCAGTGCCCGTCTCGATGCCCCTATGCATGCCCCCTCGCGCCGTGAGCTTCTGCTCGCTTCCGGCGTGCTGTTCGCCTGGTCCCATATGCCGAGGGTTGCGCGGGCGGAAGGCCGCGACCCGCGCTTCCTGGTCATCGTGCTGCGTGGCGCGCTCGACGGCTTGGCCGCGGTCGCCCCGGTCGGCGACCCCGATTACGCCGCCTTGCGCGGCGACAAGATCCTGCAGCTCGACGGGCCGAGCCCGGCGCTGCGGCTCGACCGCTTCTTCGCGCTCAATCCGGCAATGCCGAACCTGCACCGGCTTTACGGCGCCGGGCAGGCGAGCATCGTGCATGCGGTCGCCACCCCCTACCGCGAGCGCTCGCATTTCGACGGGCAGGACGTGCTCGAAACCGGCCTCGCCGCCCCGGGCGCCACCGACATCGGCTGGCTCAACCGGGCGCTGTCGGCGCTCGAGCCGGACGGCCGGGTCGATCCCGGCAACCGCAAGGCGTTTGCGGCCGGTCCGGTGACGCCGCTCGTCGTGCGCGGACCGGCGCCGGTGCTGTCATGGACGCCGCCGCGCCTGCAACCCGCGGGCGAGGATACCTTGATGCGCCTGCTCGATCTTTACCGGCACACCGACGCCGCGCTCGCCCGGGCGCTCGAAGAGCGCATCGGCCTCGCCGCCATCGCGCGCGCCGGGGGCATGGAACCCGCCCAGCCCGGCCAGCCGCGGCCGGCGGGCGTGCAGGCCGCTCAGGTGCGCGCCTATTTCGCGGAGTCCGCCGGCAACGCCGCGAAGTTCATGGCGAGGCCCGACGGTCCGCGGGTCGGCGCGCTCGCCTTCGACGGCTGGGATACCCATGCCGACGAGGGTGCGGTCAACGGCCGGCTGGCGGCGTTGCTGGGCGCGCTGGACGGCGCCATTGCGGCGGTCGAGACCGGGATGGGAGCGGCCTGGGGCGATACCGTCGTCGCCGTCGTCACCGAGTTCGGGCGCACCGCTCGCATCAATGGAACCGAGGGAACCGATCACGGCACCGCCACCATCGCGCTGCTCGCCGGCGGCGCCGTGAAGGGCGGCCGCATCATTGCCGACTGGCCGGGCCTCAAGACGGCCAATCTGCGCGACGACCGCGACCTCAAGCCGACGACGGACCTGCGGGCGGTACTCAAGGGCGTGCTGCGCGATCACCTTCGCGTGCCGGACATGACGCTGGCCACAAAGGTGTTTCCGGAAAGCTCGGGGGCGAAGCCGGTGGCCGGTTTGGTCGTCGCGGCATAAAGTTGCGCCGAGGCGGGTTGGATGTTTTCGAAACTTCTTGCAATTACGAATCGCACCAAGTTCGAGTCCCCGGTCGGAAACGCGACAGGGATCGGTGCATGAGAAAATATCTCGACTGGGCGTTTGCCTGGGCTCGTGAAGCCAGTGCTCCCGCCGGCCTGCGCGGGGTGGTGTCGGCGCTCCTGTTGGTCCTCGCCACCGACAGCGTGCTGCTGGGCATGCGATACATACAGGAGCTGCCCCCGGTCGCGGTCACCTTCCTGCTTTCGATCCTGGTGGCGGCCATCCGCTGGGGCTTGCTGGCCGGCACCATCACTTCGATCGGCGGCGCCGTCTCTCTGACGTTGTTCTTCTACAGCCCGTTCTATACCTACGATGCCCAGGATCGCTCGCGCTTTCTCGGCATCCTGTTTTTCCTCATCGTGGCGCTGGTCACGACCTACCTCGCCGCGCGGACCCGCCGCGATGCTGCGCTCGCCCTCAAGCGCGAAAACGAAATCCGCGATCTCTATACATTCTCGCAGCGGCTGTCGGCCGCCAATTCGCCCGGCGGCATATTCGATGCCATGCAACGCCATTTGGAGACGCTGGTCGGCCGCAAGGTCCTGCTGTTCGATTCGCGGGGCTCGCTGGAGGCGAAATCCGAGCGGCTCGGCAATGTGGACATCCCCAAGGCGGTGATCGAGTCGGTGGGGCGGGCCCAGGCGGCGGGCGCCGAGGGCGCGAAGGGAATCGTCGTCGGCGACGGCCGCGGCAGCGCCTGGCTGGTGCGTCCGGTCTCGGTCAACACCGCGGATTTCGGCGTCATCGCCGTCGACCTCGGCCGCAAGTCCGACGGATTCGACGATCTGCGCCTGCGGGTGGTCGCGGTCATCAATGACGCGGCGTCCTCGCTCGAACGGCTCGGGTTGGCGCGCACCATCGCCGATGCGCGCATGCGGGCCGAGACCGAGCAGTTCCGCGAAGCGCTGATCGGATCGGTGTCTCACGAGCTGCGCACGCCGCTCGCCTCGATCCTCGGCGCCGCGACGGTGCTGTCGGCCGCGCCGGAAATCACCGCAAATGCGCGTCTCGAGTCGCTCGCGGTGGTGATCCACCACGAGTTCGAGCGGCTCAATGTGGAGATCCAGAACATCCTGGACGCCTCGCGCATCAGCAGCGACGGCCTGCAGGTCAAGCTCGAATGGTCGGAACCGGCCGACTTCGTGAATGCGGCATTGGAGCGCTGCCGCAACCGTCTTGCCAAGCACAAGGTCGAGGTCAATATGCCAGATGAGCTCGTGCTGCTTCATATCGACTCCGTGCTGATGGAACGGGCACTCGGCCAGATTCTCGACAATGCGGCCAAATATTCCCCGCAATCGTCCATGATCACCCTACTGGGCCAACGCGAAGCCGACAGTTTCGTCCTTACGGTAACGGACAAGGGCGCGGGCCTGGATCCGACAGACCGCTCCCTGCTCGGGCAGAAGTTTTTCCGCGGCAAACGGTCGGCCCAATCGACCTCGGGTCTGGGGCTCGGATTTTGGATTGCGACAGCCTTTGTGGCCGCCAATCAGGGAACCGTCGAGGCGATGAGCGAGGGCGCCAACCGTGGTATGGTCGTCAAAATTCGCTTGCCGCTGTCGATGAAGGCAGCCGCCTGATGCCGAAAAATTGTACAGGTTCTGTAAAATGTGTGCGAAATAAACGAGTTGAGCGCTAATTTCGTTCAGCTTCAGTGCTCGCGCTCGACTGAGAGAACCGAAATGCCAGATGCCGACCACCGTGTATTGATTGTCGATGACGAGGCGCAAATCCGCCAGTTTCTCCGCGCCGGCTTCGAACTCGGGGGCTATCATGTCGACGAAGCGGTGAATGGAACCGACGCCATCCGGGAAATCACCCTGCATCCCTACGATCTCGTGATTCTCGACCTGTCGCTGCCCGATATCGACGGGTCGGAGGTCCTCGAGCGCATCCGTGCGTGGTCCGCGGTGCCCGTCATCATCCTGTCGGTGCGGGCGGGAGAGGGCGAAAAGGTAAAGTTGCTCGAACTCGGCGCCGACGACTACGTGGTGAAGCCGTTCTTCATGTCGGAACTGCTGGCCCGTGCGAAAGTGGCGTTACGGCGGCAAATCGAGCGTAAAGATGGCGAAAGCGTGTTGAAGCTCGATCGGCTCGTGATCGATTTTGCGGCCCGTACGGTGCTGCTCGATGGCGAGAGACTCAACCTCACGCCAAAGGAGTACCGGCTTCTCCAGGTGCTCGCGCAGGACCCTGGTAAGGTCATCACCCACCAGAGCCTTCTCAAAAGCGTGTGGGGTCAATCTCACGTTAATAGTCCTCAATACCTACGCATCTTCATGCGCAAGCTGAGGCAAAAGATCGAGCTCGACCCTAATCGGCCAAAAATTCTGCTTACAGAACTGGGAGTTGGCTATCGGCTCAACGATCCCCGCGCGGCCGAACATGGGCGCGCCCCATGAACCGTGGGGCGGCAAAAAGGGCCATTGATAGGAATTCTTGCCGCATTCGCGTACGTGTTGTTTCAGCAACACTACCTGGAAATGTAGCTTGCACGGGGGGCGGAGGGCGATTCCGTGATTGTCTCTCCCGGGGATTTAGACAAAAATAATTGCGGTAACAGTGGTCAGCGGTCGTAACGCCGGGTCGTGCTCGTCCGCATCGCTTAAGGGGAAGGGGAGGCAAAATGAAATCGGTAAGATGCTTACTCATGGGGTCCGCGGCTGGCCTGATGGCCGTTTCCGCGGCTCAAGCAGCCGATCTTCCCGTCAAGGCGGCGCCTGTCGAATACGTCAAGGTATGCAGCCTTTATGGTGCTGGCTTCTGGTACGTTCCCGGGACGGATACGTGCATGAAGATCGGTGCCTGGTTGCGGGTCGAGGCGACCGAAATGGAAGGTGACGGCGGTATTCCGCTGGGCGCCTCTGGATCGCAGACGGGGCCGGCAAATTCACCAGGACGGATACGTCCGACCTCGGCATCCGATATCGCGCGCTGATGACCTTCGATGTTCGCACCCAGACCGACTACGGCACCTTGCGGTCGTACATGGATGTGGGCACGCAGGCGACGAGCACCGGCGTTTGGCCGAACGCTGCGGTGACGCCCGGGGGCAATACGACGACCGCCGAAGTCCGGCCTCAACACCCAGTACAACAACAACAACGTCGATGCCACCCGCGCCTTCATCCAGTTCGCCGGCTTCACATTGGGGCGCATGCGGTCCTTCTTCGACATCAACTCGATCGGCGCCTATTCAGCTGTCGAATACGCGTCTCAGCGGCAACTCCTCGCCGACCGGCATCTGGGGCGCGGGTTACACCGCCCAGTTCGGTGGCGGCATCTCGTTGAGCGTGTCGGTCGAAGACGGCGGCGTTGATCGGTGCGGCGCGCTCGCGCCTGACCGGGAACCTTTCGCAGGCCGCGTTCGGCGCGGGCGCCTTCGGCGGCGGACAGACCCTGGACAACGGCGGCAACAACTTCTTCGATCCGGTCATGGGCCTGCGCATCGACCAATCCTGGGGCTATGCTTCGGTCACCGGCGCCTTCCACAATGACAATGGTGGCTATTACAACAACGCCATCAATTCGACCAACGCGGGTCTGGCGAACACCATCGTCCAAGGTCATCCCGGCGATACCTGGGGTTATGCCATGGGAACCGGCTTCCTGTTGACGGACTTCATGGGCCTGAAGGGCGATACCTTCGGCTCGCAGTTCATCTATGGCAAGGGTGCGACGGCTTATGTGACCAAGGGAAGCGGCACCTGGGCCATGCGCAACGGCAGCTTCATCGGTGGCGGCTCGACGCTCGACGGCATCTACGCCGACGGCACCCAGATCGATCAGTCGACGGAATGGAGCTGGGCTGCCGAGTATGAGCATTTCTGGACTCCGAAGCTGCACACGGCGGTCCAGGGCGGCTATGTCTCCATCAACTACGACCAGACCGCGACCAACCTGATCTGCGCGGGCGCCCCCGGGTTCGGTCCGATGAACAACTCGCTCGGAAGCATCCATCGCCTCGACCGTCGGCCAGCCGTTGACCTTCACCAATGGCTGGGCGCCTGGCTCCGCCTGTCACCCGAGCTTCTCATGGTATCAGGTCGGTACGCGCACGATCTGGAACCCGCATCCGGATCTCGATATCGGTGTCGAAGTCCTGTACACCGGCCTCAACACCGCAAACAGGGGCGCCACCGTCAATACCGGCGCCGCGTCGGGCGCGGTGCCTGCCGGGCAATACACCTTCGCCAACCAGGGCGTCTGGTCGAGCGTGATCCGCATCCAGCGGAACTTCCTGCCCTGATCCTGAAATCGGTACGTTGGTTTTCAAACCCCCGGCAGCGATGCCGGGGGTTTTTATTTCGGGACGATGATTTTCTCCGGCTGTGCCCGCGCATGCAGAGCGAGGCGGCAAGGTGGTTCGACCGCGGTGTGGGCATCGTGGTGAGACGTGGCCTCGAACGCTGGTGAAGTCCTCAATATCCTCCAGACCCTCGATTACGTCGCGGCGGTCAGCTCGAGCCGTTACGTCGTGACGCGCGTTTGTCGACTTCAGTCCTCCACGTCGCTCTTGAGGTGCTTCGCGCCGGATTGACTGAGGCGTTGGTCAGGCGCGCATGCTGCCGCGTCCGTGCCTCTGCTGCGGCGGACGCATGTTCATCGTTGAGACCTTCGCGCGCGGCTGCCAGCCCAAGCATCGTCCCACGCCGGCGTCAGCCTAGGATCCAGGGCAGCAAGCCTGGCGGAACCCCCGCTTCGCGGCGGCGGCGCTTGTCCCGCGCGCTCGGCGGTGGATTAGCCGCCCCTGCTTTGGAGATGAGCCGGCGCCGCGGGTGACGGCGGCCCATCCGCCAACGCCTATAAATTCGACGTTGGGAGGAGCAACATCATGTACTTATCCCTCTAATTGTAGGCGGACCCGCGACCGAAAATTAACCGATCATGCCGCGATGTTGTTACAGAGCGCGCCGGCCGCGCGTACACCTGCAATGGTGAGGACCCCGTGTGGAAAAAGCCGCTACTCGTAATCTACATTGCCCAAGCTGCCATCGGCGCGACGGTCGGTTGGACAATTCCCTGGGTCATTTGGTTTCAATCATAAGCCCGCACATGACCAGTGCGTTTGCGTCCTGAAATGCGGAGACGCCGCCACGATGATCCCTCACGAAACTCGTCTAGCAAAGGCGCGCTCGCTGGGAAAGCGTTGCGCGCCTATGAAGCACAGGCAAAGGCACAAAAAAAGCCCCGCTTTCGCGGGGACTGAGTTCACAACATGACACACAGGCGAATGGGGTATAAAGTTACAATGGCGAGCCTCAATAATCGGTTAGCAGGAAGGGCTTTTCCCGTTTCAGAGCAACTTATGATTAACCGCAGAGCATCGTCGAAACGTGATCCGACTTTCTTCAATCATATTAACGTAACCGCAATCCCCGCCGCCTAGAGTTTCGGCAGGTTCAGTTGACCGGTCGACGGACAAGCACCGGCAGGGACCGCGCGCAAACGACAACAGAACAGGAGCAGACACCATGACCAATCTCGTGAAGCGTTTTGCCAATGACGTATCCGGCGCGACCGCGATCGAATATGGCCTGATCGCCGCCGGCATTTCTGTCGTTATCATCACCGTCGTGAACACTTTGGGCTCGCAGCTCAAAACCACCTTTACCAACGTTTCCACGCAGCTCGCCACCGCCGGCAAATAAGCAAGATTGATTGACTGATTGCAAGGCTCCGGTGAAAAGACCGGGGCTTTTCAATTTTCTGACGCCGTTTTATAGGCCACCGCAGTCCCCGCTGGATCGGCAACGCTGCGGGCGCGGTTATCAAAGGCGAAGGAGTTGGTCCGCTAAACACGATGCTCAAATTTGGAGACAACCATGAATACCTTCAATGCATTCCTTCGAGATCAATCCGGTGCCACCGCCATCGAATATGGCCTGATCGCCGCCGGCATTTCGGTCGTCATCATCACGGTCGTCAACACGCTGGGTTCGCAGTTGAAGGCCACATTTACCCTCATCAGTTCCGATCTCACCTCGGCCGGAAAGTAACGGGCGACGAGTTCGGCCGGGTTGGCGCCGACGATCCCGCACGTCGTGCATCTCATCCGGAGTAGGCGGGAATTGGCTTAGACGTAGCTACTTTCCGGCGCAAAATTGTTGTTTTCGGGATTGTCACCAATACCCGCCGTTGTACGCAGCGCGCTTGGCGCCCTGTTTGGCGGGGCGGTAGGCAAGGACACTGTGAGCCGGGTATGGCGCAAGGTGAAGAGCGACTGGGACGCTTGGAATGCCCGCTCGCTGGCCGACGAGCCGATCGTGCGGCTGATTCTCGACGGCACGGTGGTGCGCGTGCGGCTCGATCGCAAAGCCACTTCCATCTCACTGCTCGTTGTCCTCGGTGTGCACTCCTCGTGTAGCCGTTCGATTGCATTTGTAGTGCGGACGCTGCGCCATTGGCTCGGCGGCAGGCGGGTGAAGGTGAAGAGCCGATCACCGGCTTCCTCCAAGCTGTCTGCGACGGCTCGGTGCTTGAGCCGCCACTTGCAGATGAAGGCTTTGCGCGGCGTTTCGATCTCTTCGCGTGTTGCCGCATAGATCATGTCGTTGTAGTCGGCGGAGATCTCCTCATGCAGGCGCTCGGGAGCGTGCGCGAGGAGGTTACGATGCTTGTGCACCGTGCACCTCTGCACCGGCACGCGATCCCAAACGGCGGCAATCGCGCTCTCGAGGCCCGTGCCGCCATCGACGATGAGAAGCTCGGGCCGCCGCAGGCCGCGCTTGATGAGATCGTCGAGCACAGTGCGCCAAGCCTCGGTGCTCTCGCCGCCCATTTGCTTGATCGCCAGGAGAACTTTCTGGCCGTCCTGGCGGCTTCTTCATCATCGGGCCTTCCTCGCACAGGTCGCCAGCCGCACTCGCCGCACGCGTGTTGTTGCCAGCGAGGATGACCCTCGTGTTGGAGACCTCCGAGCGGACCCATCTGGCGAGGCCGAACCCGTCCATAGTTCCTCGAAGGTCGACGACGCAGAAGACGACATGGACGTCCAAGTCAGGAGCCTTGCAGAGCGATCCAGTAAACGCCGACGGTGAGTACTTAGATTGCCCAGTCAAGCCGGGCCCTAATCTCCGGCCGCCGGTTCCTTGGCACGAACCCTGGGCCGGCCGATCTTCGCGAGCATCTGAT
This sequence comes from uncultured Alphaproteobacteria bacterium, assembly GCA_963800215.1. Classification (GTDB taxonomy): domain Bacteria; phylum Pseudomonadota; class Alphaproteobacteria; order Rhizobiales; family Xanthobacteraceae; genus JAJPKK01. The sequence goes on from CAWCZY010000004.1 coordinate 56,154, forward strand.
CGACGTGGCGCGTGAAGACGTATTGCGCCGGGCGCTGGCGGTCGAGCGGGATTTCCGGCGCCATCGGGCCTTCGGTGCGCACGCCCCTGAAGGCGATCCACAGCGACTTGAACGGGTTGGCGAAGCTCGCTTCCGCGGCGGTCGGCTCATAGCCGCAATGGGCCATGCAATTCGCGCATTTCTCGTAGCGGCCGGTGCCGTAGGCGTCCCAATCCGTCGTTTCCATCAATTCCTGGAACGTCTTCACGTAGCCTTCGCCGAGCAGATAGCATGGCTTCTGCCAGCCGAAGATGTTGCGTGTCGGCATGCCCCAGGGGGTGCAGTGGTAGGACTGATTGCCGGCGAGAAAATCCAGGTACATGCTGGAATGCAGCAGGTTCCAGCGCTTGCCGCGGCCGAGCGCAAAGATGCGGCGGAACAATTCCTTGGTGTTCTTGCGGCTGAGGAAATGATCCTGGTCGGGCGCGCGCTCATAGGCATAGCCGGGCGACATCGACACCCCGACATCGAGTTTCTCGGTCATGTCGAGAAACGCCGCGACATCTTCGGCCGAATGGCCGTCGAAGATGGTGGCGTTGACGTTGACGATGAAGCCGCGCGCCTTGGCCGCCTTGATCGCGCTCAACGCGCGCTCGAAGACGCCTTCCTGGGACACCGACCTGTCGTGGTGCTCCTTGAGACCGTCCAGATGCACTGAAAAGAACAGATAGGGCGAAGGCTCGAACAGATCGAGCTTCTTCTCCAGCAACAGGGCATTGGTGCACAGCGACACGAACTTGCGGCGCGCCACGATGCCTTTGACGATCTCGCCGATGTCGCGGTAAATCAGCGGCTCGCCGCCGGGAATCGCCACCATCGGCGCGCCGCATTCATCGACCGCCTGCAGGCACTCCTCGACCGACAACCTGCGATTGAGGATCGGGTCCGGATAGTCGATCTTGCCGCATCCGACACAGGCGAGATTGCAGCGGAACAGCGGTTCCAGCATCAGCACCAGCGGATAGCGCTTGCGCCCGAGCAGCTTCTGTTTGAGGAGGTAAGCCCCAATTCTCACTTCCTTGAAGAACGGTATGTTCATTGGTCCTGCTCTGTGAAAAATAGAAGGCGCGCTGGTACACCCCCTTACCAGCTACCGTGATTCGATGGTCATCGTCATGGCCGGCAAGCCAATGGAACTCTACCGAAGCTTCCTCTTTGAACGAATGACGGGCACCGATCACTGTTTCTCTCCCTTACACGTTAACGCGCTGTGCCAAAAGAGGTTCAAGCATGGGAGGGTCCCGATTGGAGGCGATTTCGGCGGTGCGTTGCCGCCGTGCCGCGGCGGGCGCGGCGCGACGATGCGTGGCGCCACAATTAGGTCCAGCATTTCCGGATTTGTGCGTATAACGTCCTCGCCCGGTCAGCGTCTTGACGGCATCGGACCCGGATATCAGTCGGTCGAACCGACGTGCTCGGTTGCTCGGTCGGGTTGCAGCAGGAATTCAAGCAGATGTTGAAAGCAGCGATCGTCTCGACTGTCGATTTTTGCACAAAATTTGCTTACGTCACTATCGCTTTGGCGCTTCTGATCGCCGGATTCGCAGTGTTCTATACTGGTAAGCACTTTGCGATCAACACCGACATCACCAAATTGATCTCCAAAGACATCCCGTGGGCTCAACGGGAGATTGAATTCGACAAGCTGTTCCCCAACCGCAACGGGGGCTACATCCTCGCGGTGGTGGATGCGCCGACGTCCGAACTGGCGACGGTTGCGCGGGCCGAACTGGCGGACAAGCTGAGCGCCGACAAGGCGCTGTTCAAATCGGTGGATCAACTCGGCGGCAGCCCATTCTTCGCCCAGAACGAACTCTTGTTCCTGCCGACGCAAGAGCTCGGCGGCATCACCAAATCGCTCGCCCGCTCCGCGCCGCTGGTGCGGGCGCTCGTCACCGATCCCAGCCTGCGCGGCGTGAGCGGACTGGTCGGGTTTGCGCTCGCCGGCGTCAACAGCGGCCAACTGACCCTCGATCAGACCGCCCGCGCTTTCAACATGGCGGCGGCCCCGATCGAGAGCGTCCTAGCCGACCGCCCGGCGGCGTTCTCGTGGCGTGAGCTTCTCAGCGGCAAGCCGCCGACCCCCGGCGATCTGCGGAAATTCATCGAAGCCACCCCGGTGCTCGACTTCAACTCCCTCGAGCCCGGAAAGAAAGCCACCGACACCATCAGGAACGCGGTCGCCGGTCTCGACCTGGCGTCGCGCTACCAGGCACGGGTGCGCCTGACCGGCCCGGTTCCGATCGAGAACGAAGAATTCGCGACGGTGCGGGAAGGAGCGGCGACCAACGGCCTCGTCACCCTCGCGGTGGTGCTGTTGATCCTGTGGATGGCGCTGAGATCGTTCCGGATCATCGTGGCGGTGGTGATCGCGCTGTTCATCGGTTTGTCGATCACCGCGGCGCTGGGATTGATGATGGTGGGGGCGCTCAACCTCATCTCGGTCGCCTTTGCCGTGCTTTTCGTCGGCCTGGGCGTCGATTTCGGCATTCAGTTCAGCGTCCGCTATCGCCAGGAGCGTTTCAAGGAGCCCGATCTCCGCAAGGCCCTGATGGAGGCGGCGGCCCGGGCCGGGGTGCCGCTGACGCTGGCCGCCGCCGCGGTCGCCGCCGGTTTCCTGTCCTTCTTGCCGACCGCATATCGCGGGGTGTCGGAACTCGGCCAGATCGCCGGCGTGGGCATGCTCATCGCCTACATCACCAGCATCACGGTGCTGCCGGCGCTGCTCTGCGTGCTCCGCCCGCCCGGCGAGCAGGAGGCGCTCGGCATCGCCGCCCTCGCTCCGGTCGACGATTTCCTGGAAAACCATCGCATCCCGATCATCGCGGCGACGCTGGGCGTCGCGATCGCCGGCTTGCCGCTCCTCTATTTCCTGCGATTCGATTTCAACCCGATGAATCTCCGCAGCGCCAGCGTCGAATCGGTTGCGACCTATCTCGACCTGCGGCGCGATCCCGCCACCGGGGCGAATTCCGTCAACGTGCTCGCGCCCACGGTGCAGGCGGCCGACGAGATGGCCGGCCGGTTCAAGGCGTCGCCGCGGATCGGCACGGTGAGGACTCTCGACACCTTCGTCCCCGACGATCAGCCGGCCAAGCTCGCCCTGATCGCCGAGGCGGCCAAGGCGCTCGACCCGGTGCTGGCGCTTCCGGCGCGCGCCGCGCCGACCGACGAGGAAGTCGTCGCGGCCCTGAACCTGCGCGCCGGCGACCTGACGCGGGCTTCCGAGAACGGCAGCGGCCCCGGCGCGGAAGCATCGAAGCGGCTCGCCGCGGCGATGACGAAGCTCGCCATGGCCGACCCGGCCCGGCGCGGGCGCGCCGAAGCCGCATTCACGGTACCGCTCAAGCTCGATCTCGACGACATGCGAAATCTGCTCAAGGCGATGCCGGTCACCCTCGACAACCTCCCCGAGGAGATCACCCGCAGCTGGCGCGGCACCGACGGCAGGGTCCGTGTCGAGGTCGCGCCGTCCGGCGACCCCGACGACAACGAAAACATCCGCGCCTTCGCGCGCGCCGTGCTCGCCTTGGAGCCGACCGCGACCGGCGGACCGATCTCAATCCTGGAGTCCGGCCGCACCGTCGTGACGGCGTTCCTGCAGGCCGGCGGGTGGGCGCTGGCGTCGATCTCCATCCTGCTGTGGATCACGCTGCGCCGTTTCGGCGACGTGCTGCTCACGCTGGTTCCGCTGTTGCTCGCCGGCGTGGTGACGCTGGAAGTCTGCGTCCTGATCCGCATGCCGCTCAATTTCGCCAACATCATCGCGCTGCCGCTCCTGCTCGGCATCGGCGTCGCGTTCAAGATCTATTTCGTGATGGCGTGGCGGTCGGGGCGCACCAAGCTGCTGCAATCGAGCCTGACGCGAGCGGTGATCTTCAGCGCGATGACCACGGCGACCGCGTTCGGCAGCCTGTGGTTCTCCAGTCACCCCGGGACCTCCAGCATGGGCAAGCTGCTGGCCCTCTCGCTCGCCTGCACGCTCGCGGCGGCGGTGCTGTTTCAGCCCGCCCTCATGGGCAAGCCCCGCTCGGTCGCCGATGTCTGATGATGCGCGGCGCGGGGTTGATGACCACGAGCGCGACAATGGAGTCTCTCCGCGATGCCCTGTATAGATGACGCGCCGGTCTGTGGTGGAGTTCGCCGGATCGTCATGTTGCGCGTCACCATGTTGTGCGACATCCGTGTTGCCCCGAGACATCGGATTTCCAGGTAACATCCCATGAGCCTAGATGTTGCGAAGCTCTACGCGGAAAACGAAGCCGATCGCTTCGTCACCCATACGCGCCATCTCAACGAGCAGATGGTGCGCGTGCTCAAGACGCTGGGCTATGACGTCGGCTTCTGCCGCGGCACCGGGCAATATCTGTTCGACCGCAACGGCGCGAAATATCTCGACCTGCTGAGCGGTTACGGCGTGTTCGCGATCGGGCGCAATCATCCCGCGCTGCGCGACGCGCTCGAGAGCGTGCTCGACGCGGAATTGCCCGGCCTCGTTCAATTCGACGTATCGCCGCTGGCCGGGCTGTTGGCGCAGCGCCTCATCGGCTTCATGCCGTATCTCGACAAGGTCTTTTTCGCCAACTCCGGCACCGAGGCGGTGGAGGCGGCGATCAAGTTCGCCCGCGCCGCCACCCGCCGCTCCGGCATCATCCATTGCGAGCATTCGTTCCACGGCCTGACCTACGGCGCCCTGTCGCTCAATGGCGACGCGGTGTTCCGCTCCGGCTTCGAGCCGCTCTTGCCCGACTGCACCGCCGTTCCCTTCAACGACCTCGCCGCGCTCGAACGCGCGCTCGCCGCGCGCACCGCCGCAGCGTTCATCGTCGAGCCGATCCAGGGCAAGGGCGTCAACCTGCCCGAGGACGGCTATCTGCGCGAGGCCGCGGCGCTGTGCCGCCGCCACGGCACGCTGTTCGTCGCCGACGAAATCCAGACCGGACTGGGCCGCACCGGACGCTTCCTCGCCGTCGAGCACTGGGGCGTCGAGCCCGACATGGTGCTGATCGCCAAGGCGCTGTCGGGCGGCCACGTGCCGGTCGGCGCGGTGCTCACGCGCAAGCGCATTTACGACAAGATCTTCGACCGCATGGACCGCGCGGTGGTGCACGGTTCGACCTTCGCCAAGAACGACCTCGCCATGGCCGCCGGCCTCGCGACCCTCGACGTGATCGAGAGCGAAGGCCTCGTCTCGCGCGCCGAGCGGCTGGGCGAGCGGCTGCGGGTCGGCCTGTCCGGCCTGGTCGGGCGGTACGAGTTCCTGCGCGAGGTTCGCGGCAAGGGACTGATGATCGGCATCGAGTTCGGACCGCCCACCTCGTTCAAGCTCAAGGCGAGCTGGAACCTGCTGGAGTCGGCCAACAAGGGACTGTTCTGCCAGCTGATCACCATTCCGTTGTTCGCCGAGCACAAGATCCTGACCCAGGTCGCCGGCCACGCCAGCCACACCATCAAGCTCTTGTGCCCGCTCGTCATCACCGAGGCGGATTGTGACTGGATCGTGAGCGCCTTCGACGACGTGATCGCGGCGACGCACCGGGTGCCAGGCGCGATCTGGTCGCTCGGCAAGACGTTGGTGGGCAATGCGGTGGCGGCGCGGGGGTAGGGCGGAAATTCCGGGCACGGCGAGCGAATTGGAGCAAAGCCACGCACTGAGTCCGTTTCAGGTTGCTGTGCGCGCGGTCGAACGCCATTACGAATGGGGCTGCCACCCAAATTACAATTCATCCGTCCAGCCAGGCGTCGTTACCCGAAAGCGACCTCCAGCGCATCAACCAATCTGCCTGCGTTTGCGGCATAGAGGCGGGCGGCATTCAATACGTTAATCTCCACAATCTTCCATTTGTTCTGACTGAGGCACACGTCCAGCACGAATGCTTCGGCGGGCGTCCAGAGAGCCGCCATTTCTTCACCAAATCTTATGGCGTCGTCATCGACAACCGAACTGTAAATGACGCGATCACCGACGCGATATTGGCTGGCTGTTGCCACGAAGCCGCGGATTATCCACAGCCGATATTCCCGCTGGACAGTCTTCGGCGCGCACCACAGAACGTCGGTGTTGCTCCGCAGGCCCGACCCGTCATCTTCGCCGAGGCCGACTACTTTTTTCTGCCATTCGGCGAGCTCGCGGCATGACATAACGACACCGGTGAAATATTTCGAGTCGGCTGACGGCCTGATGAAAAAGGGATCGATGGTCGGCCGCACGCTTCCGAATGAACCGAAGACGGCATCTGAATTGAGCATGTGCGTTTGCCAGTGCGTCAAGCAGTCACAAATCGTGATTTCACCGAGATCAAAGCAGCCGGGCTTCCACCCCTTGCGTTTCGCAACGTGTCGCATCGAGTAGCTACCGAATACCATAACTTTGCCCGAGGGGCTGACGTCGGGTTCGATTTCACCAATGTACGGAATGACCATGTGCTCACTGAATGGAATGCCGGCGCGTTCCAGCACGTGAACGATCTCTTCCATTCCGGGCTCGCGATTGAGATTGTTTTGCAAAATCCAATGCATCGGATTTGTCCGCCATAAGGGATATGGCGCCTCATGGCACCTCCCACGGATTGATGAGTATGAGGCCGCAGTCCACAAATCCGCTGGTGTCGCGCGTCACCACACTCGCACCGTGGGATCGCGCGACCGACGCAATCATGAGATCGAGCATCGCCGTCGGTCGGCCTGCGCGGCGACGGGCGGCGTAGATGCCGGCATAGGCCGCGGCGGCTTTCATGTCGAAAGGCAACACTCGCCCGTCGAAATCCTCCAGGAACATGACGCGGGCCGCCGCTTCGAGGTCGAGGCGGCGGCGACCTTCGGGCATGATCGCGAGCCCGGACAAAATCTCCGCCTGGGAGAGCGATGTCGTGAACAACAGTTCAGCGGGCTGCGCCGCGATCCAGGTCGCCACCTCCGGTTCCAATTGGAGGCGCATCATGGCGGACAGGATGTTCGTATCGAGAACGAACACTTAATCGAATCGCGGCGGTTCACGGACCCGCTCGCGCGGCGGCAGGTCGAGATCGACGCCGCCAAGAGCAGCGAAACGGGCGTGGATGCGCTCATACAGATTGCGTTCTGGCGGGCGGCGGCCTTCTCCGAGCGCGGACTGCAATATCCGCCGGGCTTCGGCCTCCATGGAGTGCCCATGCTCCGCCGCGCGGACGCGCAACCGTTCCTTCACCGCCGCATCGAGATTGCGGATGGTCAGCGTCGCCATCGGACTCCCTATTGCTGAATGTCGAACTATAGTCAATGACTGCATTGAAGTCAATGACTGCATTGAATGCAAATCGTACTGCCTTTGGAGACCGGGTCGGCGGGCAGAATTCTACTTTGCATGGGGTTGGTTTGCGCAAAAATAAATCGCCCGGACCCTGGTCGCGACATGCGGATTTGACAAGTCGTGGCAGATCGGCTGCCGGCCGGTTTAACCCGTTTTAAACGGAAAGAGCGACAATGACGGGGCGAACCACGGGCCAACCGGTCCACATCCGGAGAGAGTTGATGACCAAATCATCCGGTGACGGGCTCAACCCCTCCCGCCGCGCGCTGATGACCAGCGGTGCCGCCCTGTTTGGGGCCGCCACGATGCGGCCGGAGGTCGTTGCGGCGGCACAACAGGCGCCGCCGGCGGCGCCGGTCGTCGCCCCCGCGGCCCCGCCCGGCGGCTACAACATCCTGTTCATCCTGGTGGACCAGGAGCATTTCTTCGAGCGCTGGCCGATGCCGGTTCCCGGCCGCGAGTGGATCAAGCAGAACGCCATCACCTTCGCCAACCATCAAGCCGCGTCCTGCGTCTGCTCCCCGGCGCGCTCGACCATCTATACCGGCGAGCATATCCAGCACACCGGCATCTTCGACAATGCGGGTTCGCTGTGGCAGGCCGATATGTCGACGGACGTGAAGACCATCGGCCACCGCGTGGCGACGCTCGGCTATCACGCCGCCTACCAGGGCAAGTGGCACCTGAGCAACAACCTCGATCAGGTCAAGGAAGCGATCGACGCGCCGTTCGCGGACTACCGCAAGATCATCCAATCCTACGGCTTCGAGGATTTCTTCGGGGTCGGCGACATCAACGACACCACGCTCGGCGGCTATAATTACGACGACACCACCACCGCCTTCGTGACCCGCTGGCTGCGCACCAAGGGCGAGGCGCTGCGCGCGGCCGGCAAGCCGTGGTACCTCGCCGTCAACTTCGTCAACCCGCACGACGTGATGTACGTCAATTCCGACCTGCCGGACCAGACGATCCAGGGCAAGTCGCATTCGATGCCGATCGCCCGCCCGCCGGCCGACGAAATCTACCAGGCCACGTGGGACGCGGTGCCGCTGCCGGCGACCCGCGGCCAGTCGTTCGACGCGCCGGGCCGCCCGCGCGGGCAGAAGATCTACCAGGAGGTGCAGGACGTCCTCGTCGGCCCGTGGCCGGACGAGGACCGCCGCTGGCGGCTGCTGCGCAACTATTACTACAATTGCATCCGCGACTGCGACCAGGAGGTCGTGCGCGTGCTCAACTCGCTCAAGGCCAACGGCATGGACAAGAACACCATCATCGTGTTCACCGCCGACCACGGCGAGCTCGGTGGCAACCATCAGATGCGCGGCAAGGGCAATTGCGCCTACCGCCAGCAGAACCACCTGCCGCTGATGATCGTCCATCCCGCCTATCCCGGCGGCAAGACCTGCAAGGCGGTGACATCGCAGATCGATCTCGCGCCGACCCTGCTGGCGCTCACCGGGGCCGATCCTGCGGCGCTCCGGAAAGCCGGAGCCGACCTCAAGGGGCGCGACTTCTCCGCGCTGATGGCCACGCCCGACAAGGCGGCGTTCAACTCGCTGCGGCCGGCGTCGCTGTTCAACTACAACATGCTGTCCTTCCAGGACGCGAAATGGGCGCGCAAGATGGAAGAATACATGCGGAGCGCGAAGGTGCCGGTCGCCCAGAAAATAAAGGAGCTGATCAAGGTCGAGCCCGACTTCCACGACCGCTGCGGCATCCGCAGCGCGTTCGACGGCCGCTACCGGTTCAGCCGCTATTTCTCGCCGCTCGATTTCAACACGCCGACGACCTACGAGAGCCTGACCGCCAAGAACGACCTGGAACTCTACGACCTTCAGGAGGATGCCGAGGAGGTCCACAATCTGGCGGCGGACCCGAAGGCCAATCGCGACCTCGTCATGGCGATGAACGCCAAGCTCAACTCCCGCATCGCCGACGAAGTCGGCGACGACAACGGCAGCTTCCTCCCGATCCGCAACGGCAAATGGTTCTTCCCGCCGAAGTCGGAACGGTAGTTCAACGCCCTCCCCGAAGTCGGGGAGGGAAAAGCGCGCACACCCCTCAATGCATCCGCGGCACCTTGAAGAACCGGTTGCGTTCCGACGAGACGACCTTCTGGTCGAAGCTGCGGCCGTCGCGTTCGATCCGCAACGGGATCTCGGTGCCGGCGTGGCCCAGCGACCAGATGCGGCGGAACAGGCCGGCGAGATCGCCCGGCGCTTTACCGGCGACCGCCTGCACCACGTCGCCGGTCTGCAAGCCTGCGCGCTGGGCCGGGCCGCGGTCGGCGACGCCGATGATGACGATGCGGTCCTCGATCTCAGCGGCGTAGAATCCGAGCCAGGGCCGCACCGGCCGGTTGGGCCGGCCGTGACGCAGGAGGTCGTCCAGGATCGGCTTCAGGAGATCGATGGGGACGACCATGTTGAGATGGCCGGCGCTCTCCTTGTCGCGGCCCTGCTCGAGCTGGAGCGAGCCGATCCCGATCAGGTCGCCTGCCGGGCCGATCACCGCGGTGCCACCCCAATTGGGGTGGGAGGGGGCGGTGAAGATCGCCTCGTCAAGAACATATTCCCAATAGCCGGCGAATTCCTGCTTGGCGACGATGCGCGCCGCCACCGAACGATGCAGGCCGCCGGCGCCGGCAACGACGACCCGTTCGCCGATCGAGGCCCGGCTCGAACTGCCGATCGGGAGCGCCGGCAGGTCCAGCCGGTCCAGTGCCTGGACCAGGCCGAAGCCGGTTTCCTGATCATAGGCCATTGCATGGCCCGGCACCGGGGGCCCGGAGATCGGCGTCAGCCAGACCAATTCGGCCTCGGTGATGAGATAGCCGATGGTCAGGATCAGCCCGTCGTCGCGGATCAGCACCCCGTTGCCGGCGCGCTCGGTGCCCAGCGTCTGCGCGGTGAAGGCGTCGTCGGGAATCACGGCACGCAAGCCGACCACCGCGCCCACGGCCACGTCGAGATCGTAATCGTAATCGGCGGGCTTGGGCTGGTGTTCCGGCGGCACTTTCCAGTCGCTCAGGGTCGGCATACGCGAAAGTCCTTTTCTGCCGATAATGATGAAATCATCCGGGCCGGTCCTTTCAAGGACTGTCGGCCTGATCCGGTCCGAACCGTCCGCGACTTTTCGGAATCATGCCCCGTGAGCATGATCTTTGTCCGAAAAGTCTGCAACTTTTCGGGATCATGCTTCGGCCCCCATGATATTCCCTCGCCCCGCGCTCGCCTAGCGTGTGACGTGCCGCGAAGGCTTCAAATCTCCGCGGCCTCGACATCGTAGGTGAAGATCCATTCGTAGCGCTGGATGATCGCGTCGCGGCTCCATTCGCGATCGACGTAGGCGGTGGCGCCCGCCTCGGTCGCGAGCGCGGGATTGTGGAAACGCACCGCGTTGTCATCGGCACCGACCACCTTGCGGGTGGTGACGTCGATGCGCGCGCGTTCGTAACGGGCAAAGGCGGTGGTCACGTCGCCGTATTTGTCGAAGCAGCGGCCGAGGATGACGGCATCCTCGAGCGCCATCACGGCGCCCTGGGCGAGCAGCGGCAGGGTCGAATGGCAGGCGTCGCCCAACAGCGTCACCCGTTCGCGGGTCCATTGCGCGAGGGGATCGCGGCCCATCAGCGCCCATTTGAAGAGCGTCGGCGAGGCGGTGATCATTCCGTGGATGTCGTCGTGCCAGCCGGCGAAGTCCTTGGCGCATTCGTCCGCGCTGCCCTGGGTGGTCCAGGATTCGACCTGCCAGTCGCTCCGCTCCATGATGCCGACGAAATTCATCAGGCGGCCGGCGCGCAGCGGGTAATGCACCACATGGCCGCCGACGCCGATCCAGTTGGTCGCCTTGTCGCGGCTGATCCGGGGCGGCACAAGCTCGATCGGGATCACCCCGCGCCAGGCGATCATGCCGAAGAAGCGCGGACGATCGCCGCCGAACATGGCATGGCGGATGCGCGAATGGACCCCGTCGGCGCCGACCAGCCCGTCCCCTTGCGCGCTCCCGCCGTCTTCGAAATGGAGGGTGACCTGGCCATCCCGCTGGGTGCATCCGACGGCGCGCCGGCCGAGATGGATGGCGTCGGGCTTGGCCGCGCGCACCGCGTCGGCGAGCACCTGGAGCAGGTCCGGGCGGTAGACCGTAGCGTAGGGAAAGCCGTAGCGCTCGACCGCCTCGGTGCCGAGGTCGAACAGCTTCCAGGTCTTGCCGGTGTTCCACAGCCGGACCTCCTTGCCCACGGTGTTGCAGGAGAGAAGCTGCATCGCCTCGAACACGCCGAGCGCATGGAGGGCGCGATTGCCGTTCGGGCTGATCTGGACCCCGGCACCGGCCTCCTTGAGCTCCGGCGCCTGCTCGTAGACGTCGACGTCGTGGCCGCGCCTGATGAGCGCCAGCGCCGCCGCGAGGCCGCCGATGCCGCCGCCGGCGATCAGGATGTGGTGCTTCACGCTAGAGTCCCATGTCCAACGCTTGAATCCCTTGATTGTCATCGCCCGGCTTGACCGGGCGATCCAGTAATCACCGGACTGCGATGTGAGCAAGGCATCAGTTCCACCGATGGCACAGGGGTTACCGGATGCCCCGCTTGCGCGGAGCATGACGCGGAATTGGGGTGAGCCGTCGGAGTCATCTTCATTTCGCCGCCGCGCGCAGCGCGCGCCAGACTTTCTCCGGCGTCGCCGGCATCTGCACATAGGGCGCACCGGCCTCCGCCAGCGCCGCATTGATCGCGTTCATCACCGACGACAGGGCCCCGACGGTGCCGGACTCGCCGGCGCCCTTGACGCCGAGCGGGTTGGTCTTGGTGGGCACCTCGTTCTCGCCCAGCACGAACGGGCAGAAATCGATCGCGCGCGGCATCGCATAATCCATGAACGAGCCGGACAGGAGCTGCCCGGCGCTGTCATAGGCGATGTTCTCCATCAGCGCCTGGCCGACCCCCTGGACGATGCCGCCATGGAGCTGGCCTTCCACCAGCAGCGGATTGATCATGTGCCCGACATCGTCGACCGCGGTATAGCGCACCAGGGCGACCGCGCCGGTCTCCTCGTCGATCTCGACTTCGGTGATGTGGCAGCCGTTGGGATAGGTGCGCTCGCCGCCTGAGAAGGTGCCGGTCTCGAACAGTCCGGGCTCGACGTCCTTCGGCAGCTTCGCCAGCATGAAGGCGGTCTTGGCGATGGTGACGAGGTCGATCGCCTTGTCGGTGCCGGCGACGACGAACTTGCCGTCCTCGAACACGATGTCGTGCTCGCCCGCTTCCATCAGGTGTGCGGCGATGCGGCGGCCCTTGGCGATGATCTTTTGCGCGGCGATGATCATGGCGGTGCCGGCCGCGATGGTGGAACGCGAGCCGAACGTGCCGGTGCCGATCGCGATCTGGTCGGTGTCGCCATAGTTGAACCGGATGCGGCCGGGTTCGATGCCGAGCCGGTCGCAAATGATCTGGCGAAACGTGGTGGCGTGGCCCTGGCCGTGGTCATGGGTGCCGACCGAGACGGTCACGGTGCCGGTCGGGTCGAACCTGATCTCCGCGTGTTCGATCAGCCCGGCATTGGAGGCCTCGACCGTGCTCGACACGCCGAGCCCGCGCAGCTTGCCGCGCCGACGCGCCTCGGCGCGGCGGGCCGGGAAGCCGGCATAGTCCGCCTTGATGAGGCAGTCTTCCAGGTTCTTGCCGAAGTCGCCGCAATCATAGGTGTAGATCAGCGCCGTCTTGTAGGGCATCGCGGCGGCCGGGATGATGTTGCGCCGGCGCAGCTCCGCGGGATCGATGCCGAGCTGGCGCGCGGCGAGATCGACCATGGTCTCGACCACATAGGCGGCCTCGGGGCGGCCGGCGCCGCGATAGGGGCCGGTCAGCATCGTGTTGGTGAGGACCGCCGTGGTCTCGGAATGGATCGCCGGGAGGACATAGGTGCCGGCGAGCACGCCGATATTGTTGGTGGGCGGGCCGGCATTGCGGTCGGAATTGTAATAGGCGCCGATATTGGCGTAGGTGCGGACCGCGAAAGCGAGGAAGCGTCCGATCTCGTCGAGGGCGAGCTCGGCCTCGGTGACGTTGTCGCGGCAGTGCTCGTCGGACTGGATCCCCTCGCTGCGGTCGGAAATCCACTTCACCGGGCGGCCGACGAGCCGCGCCGCGAGCACCGCCAGCACGTATTCCGGATAGAGCCCGCCCTTCATGCCGAAGCCGCCGCCGACGTTTTCCGCGATCACCCGGAACTGCGTCTCGGCCACCTTGAATACCTCGCTCGCCAAGGCGCGGCGGATCATGTGCGGGCCCTGCACGGTGCAGCGCAACGTGGTGCGCTGGTCGCGCACGGCGTATTCGGCGATGCAGCCGCGCGGCTCCATGGAATTGGTGGTGAGCCGGTTGATCACCATGCGGTGCTTGACGACATGCGCCGCCGCCGCGAACATTTTTGCGACCGCGGCGGCATCGCCGGCAGTGTGGATGAAGGCCTGATTGTCCGGGCAGCCTTCCCACACCGCGGCCGCACCGGGCCGGATCGCTTCCTCGGTGGTGGCGACCGCGGGCAGCGTTTCGTATTCGACCTCGATCGCCTCGGCGGCATCCTTGGCCTGCTCCAGCGTCTCGGCGACGATGAAGGCGACGGGATCGCCGAGATAGCGCACCCGTTCGCGGGCCAGAAACGGCTGCGGCGAGGCGAAGGCCGGGCTGCCGTCGCGCCGCTTGCGCGGCGTCATCGGGCGCTGGGTGCCGAGCTTGCGCAATTCGTCGTCCTCGCCGGTCAGCACCAGGAGAACGCCGGGCATCGCCTTGGCGGCTTCCGGCGAAATGGCGACGATGCGGGCATGGCCATGGGGCGAGCGCAGTACATAGCCGCGCGCCTGTCCGCTCACCTGGACGTCGTCGACATAACGTCCGGCGCCGCGGACGAGATAGGGGTCTTCCTCCCGCGGGACCGGCTGGCCGATGCCGAACTCACCCATGTCGATTCCTATGCACTTGCGACGCCCGTCTCTGTCCGATCAATGACTCGTCATCCCGAGTGTTCGCGCCTCTTCCGCCCATGACCCGTCATCCTGAGGTGCTCGCGCTCTTCGCGCGAGCCTCGAAGGATGCGGTCGGGGCGCGGAGGCAAGCGCGCGCGTGGTATCGCCGGGGCCGTCGTCCTTCGAGGCTCGCTGCGCTCGCGCCTCAGGATGACGGGTCATAATCCAGCAGTTCACAACTCTCACTCTCAGCCCTTGTATTTCTTCGCCAGCGTATCGGCGCCGCGCAACAGGCCGATATCGGAGCCGACCGCGACGAAGGTATAGCCCCAGGAAATGTAGCGGCGGATCTCGTCATCGTTCCCGGTCAGGATGCCGGCCGGCTTGCCGATCTTCTTGAGCCGCGTGACCGCGTCCTGCATCGCCTTCTGCGGTTCGGGATGGGCGGGGTTGCCGATATGGCCGAGCGACGCCGACAGGTCGGACGGTCCGATGAACACGCCGTCGACGCCGTCGACGGCGGCGATCGCCTCGAGCTGGTCGAGCGCGGTGCGGGTCTCGACCTGCACCAGGAGGCAGATCTCGGAATCGGCCTTCTTGAGATAGTCGGTGACCCGGCCGTAGCGGCTGGCGCGGCTCGCCACCGCGACGCCGCGCACGCCGCGCGGCGGATAGCGCACCGCCTCGACCGCGCGCTTGGCCTCCTCGGCGTTCTGCACATAGGGCACCAGCAGCGTCTGGGCGCCGATGTCGAGGCAGCGCTTGATCAGGACGGTGTCGTTCCAGGCCGGGCGCACGATCGGCGTCGCGGCGCCGCCCGACACCGCCTGCAACTGGCCGACCAGGTCGGGGATTTCGTTCGGCGAATGCTCGGTGTCGAGCAGCAGCCAGTCGAAGCCGCTGTCGCCGACGATCTCCGCCGCGATGTTGCTGCACAGGCTGCACCACAGGCCGATCTGCAGCTTGCCGGCGGCGATGGCGTGCTTGAAGGAATTGCGGGGGAGGTCCATCGGGTCGTTCTCCGTAAGCCCCGTGATCGCAGGGGCGGCATCATGGGGATCGATGAATGGGATCGCGCCGGTCGGCGCCCGGCAGCAATGGGAGGATGAGCGCGCAGGGGCGTTATGCTCCGCCGCCGCGGCCGGCGCAATCAGACGAATTGCACCGCGATGCCGCCCAGCGCGCCGAAATCGCCGTGCAGCGTATCGCCTTTCTTGGCGAACACGACGCGGGTGAACGAGCCGGCGAGCACGATATGGCCGGGCTCCAGGGCGACCCCGTGGGCGCCGAGCTTGTTGGCGAGCCAGGCCACCCCGAGGGCGGGGTGCCCGAGCACGCCGGCGGCGACCCCGGTCTCCTCGATCTCGGAGTTGCGGTACATGATGCCGCCCACCCAGCGCAGGTCGACGTCGAGCGGACCGACCGGACGGCCGCCCACCACGATGCCGGCGGCGGCGCCGTTGTCGGCGACGGTGTCGAAGATCTTGCGGGGGTCCTGCAGGCGCGCATCGACGATCTCGAGCGAAGGCACCACGTATTCGGTCGCGCGCAGCACGTCGGTGAGCCCGATGCCGGGTCCTCTGAGCGCCTTGCCGAGAATGAAGGCGAGCTCGACCTCGACCCGCGGCAGGCAGAAATTCTCGTGCGGGACCTTGGCGCCGTCGGCGATCATCATGTTGTCGAGCAGGTAGCCGTAATCCGGCTCGTCGATCTGCGAGGACCGCTGCATCGCCTTGGAGGTGAGCCCGACCTTGTGGCCGATCAGCTTCGCCCCGGCGGCGATCTTGCGATTGGCGACCAAGGTGGAGATCGCGTAGGAATCCTCGATCGCGATGTTCGGAAAGGTCTTGGTGAGCTGGACGGCCTGTTTGCGCTCCTTCTCGGCGTTCATCAGGATATCGGCGGCCTTGTTGCGTTCAGCATCCGAGAGCATGGGCGTCCTTCCGACTACAATTTGCACGTCGCATTTGCGGCCCCTTGATATTGTACCGCCCGGCAAATGACAACGAACCGGGCCGGGAGCGGGTTTACGACGCCAGCGGCGCCGGTGCCGTTACACTCAGCCCGCGGGCGATGTCGGTCAGTTCCTTCCACAATGCGGGGGGAAGCGGAATGCCCTCGATCCGCCGCGCGGCGGCGCGCCGTTCGCCGCGTTCCCCCGGCATCAGCGCTTCGTCGAAGCCCTGCTGCAGCGGAAGCTTGCGGATCATGGCGACGAGTTCGCCGACGTCGCGGCGGAACTCCGCGAGCGGGCGGAACATCTCCACATCGAGCACGATCATGATGGCGCTCTGCTTGTGGCGTTTGCGCCCGGCCGGGTCGGCATACATGATCAGCAGCGGCGAGGCCGCGAGAATGCCGGTCAGGCATTCGAACATCAGCGACAGGCCCGATCCCTTGGGGCCGCCGAGCGGCAGGATCACCGCGGCCTTCTTGGGGTCGGTGGTGACCTTGCCTTCGGTGTCCAGCGCCCAGCCCTCGGGCAGGGTCTCGCCGGCGGCGATCGCCTGGCGCAGGCGGCCGTTGGAGACGACGCTGGTCGCCATGTCGAGCAGCAGCGGCGCCGCTTCGGGGCCCGGCACCGCGATCGAAATCGGGCTGGTGCCGAGGTTCGCGGTCCTGGTGCCGTGATAGGCCATGAAGGGCGGGCCGCCGTTCATCATGACGCAGGCGCAGCCCTGTTCCGCCACCCATTGCGGGTAACGCCCGATCGCGCCGGTATGGGTGGTGTCGTGGACGAGCGCGATGCACACCCCGTACTGCCGGGCGGTCTCGACCGCGTGTGCCGCGGCTTTCATCATCGCCACCGGCCCCGCTGCGCGCGCGCCGTCGAGGGTGAAGGCGGTCGGCCCCAGCATCCTGATCCGCGGCTCGGCCCGCGGGTCGAGGTCGCCGCGGTCGATGAATTCGAGATAGCCCGCCAGCCGCACCGCGCCATGGCCGTCGATGCCGCGCACATTGGCCCAGGCCAGCACGTCGGCGACCGCGGCGGCATCGGCGGCGCTCATCCCCTTGGCGGCGAAGATGTCCGTCAAAAATTGTTTGAGATCTTCATGGCGGATCAGCACCTGGGTCATTGGTTCTCCAGCACCAGTCATGGCCAGGCTCGTACCGGCCATCTCGATGATAGGGCTCTAATCACGCCGCGGCGTCATGTCCAATCGGGTGACTGCCGCATTTCATCCCGCCGTCGATTGCAGTACATTCGCGCCGCGCGACCGGGCGCCGAGGACGATGTGATGGGCGTGATCGAAAAGGCCGACATTCCAGCGCGAACCGCGGCCGCGGCGGCGCCTGCGGGTGATCTCGACCGCTTTCGCCTGCGCCGCTTCATCGATGGCCTTGCGGATACGGGCGAAGTCGAGCGCCGCGACGGCCCCGGTCGATCTCGCCGGCATCGCCGAAATCCTCGACGGCAATCCCCGCGCGGTGCATTTCCTCGCGGCGGGTCCGGAGCGCCAGGAACTGGTCGGCAATGTCGTGTCGAGCCGCACCCGCGTCGCCCGCGCCTTCGGCGTCGCGCCGGAGCGCCTGGCCGCCGAGATCCAGCGCCGCCTCGCCACCAGGCCGCAGATCGTCGAGGTGACGCGGGCGCGAGGCGCCGGTGCAGCAGGTGGTGGAGACCGACGCGGCCGACCTCACCACGCTGCCGGTGCATCTCCAGCACGGGCTCGACGGCGCGCCGTACATCTCCGCTTCGATCGACTACGCGCTCGATCCCCGCACCGGCTGGACCAATGTGGGCATTCGCCGGCTGATGCTGCGCGGCCGCCGCGAGACCGGCGTCGACCTCGTCTCGCCGAGCGACCTGCGCGCGCTCTACGAGGCGAGCGCCGTCCGAAGGCCGGCCGCTGCCGGTGAGCTTCGTCGTCGGCGCCCACCCGATCGATCACGTCGCCGCGATGATGCGGATGCCGGTGGACGAACTCGGCATCGTCGCGTCGCTGCGCGATGCGCCGCTGGCGGTGGTCAAGGGCGTCACCAACGACATCCGCGTGCCGGCCGATGCCGAGATGGTGCTCGAAGGCTATTTCGACGCCCGCGGCCATGTCGAGTCCGAAGGGCCCTATGGCGAGTTCCTCGGCTATTACGGCGCGGTGAAGAAGAACCCGGTGTTCCATCTCACCGCGATCACGCGGCGGCGCGATGCGCTGTTCCAGACCGCGACCATCGGCGGGCGCGCCATGAGCCGCACCGACACCGCGGTGCTGACCGCGGTGCGCACCGAGGTGGTGATCTGGCGCGCGCTGGAGATCGCCGTGCGCGAGCCGGTCGCGGTCTACGCCACCACGTCGAGCGGCGGCAATTTCAACGTCCGCGTCGCGCTGCGCCAGCGCGTCCCCGGCGAAGCGCGCAACGCCATCGCCGCGTGCCTTTCCGCGCTGGTCAACGTCAAGAACGTGTTCGTGGTCGATCCCGACATCGACGTCACCTCCGACGAGCAGATGGACTGGGCGATGGCGACGCGCTTCCAGCCCGACCGCGATCTCATCGTGCTCGACGGCATGCGCACGCTGCCGCTCGACCCCTCGATCATCAGCGGCCGGGTGGGCGCCAAGGCCGGCTTCGACCTGACCTGGCCGTTCGGAACGGGAACGCGGCTGGAGACGCGGATTCCCGAGCCGCCGCGCTTTGCCGGCAAGCGGTTCGCCTCGATCGAGGCCGCGCTCGCCGACGGACCGAAGTATTTCGAGCAGCTGATGACCGCGGTGGGCAGCCGCGACGGCCGCGAGATCGTGCGGGCGCTCGAAGCGCTGCGCGCGCGGCAGGCCCTCGACCGCGACGGCGAGGGGCGCTATTTCATCAAGAGCGGCGCCAAGGACTGAGGCGTCCGGTCCGATCGCCGGAATTCGCGGCGACATCACCGGGAGGTTCGCGCCCATGACCGTGTTGCGTTCGATTTTTGCGGCCGCGCTCTGCCTCGCGGCGCTCGCCGGCGCCGCGGCGGCGGAGGACACCGTCCGCATCGGCATGGCGCGTTCGGTCTCCAACGGCGCCGAGCTGATCGCGATCGAGAAGGGCTACTTCAAGGACGTCGGCATCAAGGTCGAGATGGACGACATCGACACCTCCGCCAACACCATCGCCCTGCTGGCGCAGAACCGCCTGCAGATCGTCGCCGGCGGCATCTCGGCCGGCTATTTCAATGCGCTGGAGAAGGACCTTCCCGTCACCATCATCGCCGACCGGGTATCGACCCCGATCGGCCACAGCCTGATGCTGCGGCCGGACCTCAAGGACCAGGTCAAGAGCCTCGCCGCAGCTCAAGGGCAGGGTCATCGCCAGCAACGGCACCGGGTCGGTCTCGACCTACGAAGTCGGCAAGATGCTGGAGACCGCGGGGCTGCAGATCTCCGATGTCGACGTGAAGATATTTCCGTTCACCCAGATGGCGCTCGCCTTCACCAACAAGGCGATCGACGCCGCGATCGTGATCCCGCCCTTCGTGTCGCAGTTCCTCGACCAGGGCTATGCCGTCGGGCTTCGCCGAGCCCGACGCGCTGGTCAAGCCGACGCCGATGACCATCGCGGTCATCATGACCAACACCGATTGGGCCAAGGCCAATCCGGCAGCTGATCCAAAACTACTACACCGCCTATCTGCGCGGCGTGCGCGACTATTGCGACGCCTATCACGGCGCGCCGATCAAGAACGAGATCATCGATCTCCTGATCCGCCACGGCTCGGAGCGGCGGCCGGAACTGCTGCACAAATATCCGTGGCCGGCGCGCAGCCCCAATGGCCGCATCAACACCGCGAGCATGCTCGACATGCAGGACTGGTTCGTCAAGAACGGCTTTTCGCGGGCGAAATTCCCGGCCGCGCGCTTGGTCGATGCGCGCTATGCGGACGCGGCGGTCGCCAAGCTCGGGCCCTACGTTCCCGCCAATCCGGACTCCAAGCTCGAAGGCTGCCGCTAGTATCGATTAGAGCGTTGTTCGTTCGGATCGTACCCCAACTTCGCTGTCATCGCCCGGCTCGACCGGGCGATCCAGTAAACACCGACCGTGAGTACTGGATTGCCCGGTCAAGCCGGGCAATGACATCAATAGGGTCAACGTAATCGAAAAATGCCCAGTGGGCGCGAGGGGAAGCCGATGGGCGAACGGCGGGGCGCGGCGATCAGGATCGCTCGATCTGCGCAAGGAGTATGGCAGCGGGCCGCAGCGCGTCGTGGCGCTCGACGGCATCGACCTCGCCATCGCGCCGGGCGAATTCGTCTGCATCGTCGGGCCGAGCGGCTGCGGCAAGTCGACCCTGCTGCGCATTCTCGCCGGCCTCGACCGCGCCAGCAGCGGCACGCTCGACATCGACGCCACCGGCTGGGCGGTGGCGAACGCCATGGTGTTCCAGGACTCGGGCCTGTTTCCCTGGATGAACGTGGAAAAGAACGTCGGCTTCGGCCTGATGACGCGGGGCGTCGACCCCACCGAGGCGGCGGCGCGGGTCGAGGCGGCGCTGCGCCTCGTCGGCCTCACCAAGTTCCGGCGTCACTATCCGCATCAATTGTCGGGCGGCATGCGCCAGCGCGGCGCGATCGCCCGCGCCTTCGTCACCGATCCCGCCGTGCTGCTGATGGACGAGCCGTTCGCCGCGCTCGACGCGCAGAACCGCGTCATCCTCCAGGCCGAGCTGGTGCGCATCTGGGAGGAGACCGGCAAGACCGTGGTCTACATCACCCATTCCATCGAGGAGGCGCTGCTGCTCGGCGACCGCACCGTGGTGATGACGGCGCAGCCCGGCCGCATCAAGGAGATCATCGACATTCCCTTCGCCCATCCCCGCGACCTGATCGAGCTCGCGGCCTCGGCCGAATTCGGCGCCCTCAAGCTCGCCATCTGGCGCATCCTCGAGGACGAGGTGAACCGCGCCCGGGCGGAGCTCGAGCGATGAGCACCAAGCTCCAGGAGAGGCTGCTCTACCTGGTCTCGCCGATCGGGCTGCTGCGTGGTGTGGGAAATCCTGCATCCGGCTCGGCTTCGGCGACCGCCGCTTCATTCCGGCGCCGAGCGACATCGCGGTGCGGTTCTGGCAGCTCACGCTCAACGGCGAGCTGGCGATGCATACGGCGGCGACGCTGTGGCGGGTGTTCGCCGGCTTCGTCATCGGCGCGGTGCCGGCGGTCGCGATCGGGCTCCTGATGGCGATGTTCCGCCCGGTGCGGATCTTCTTCGATCCCCTGATCGCGGCGCTGATGCCGATCCCGAAGGTGGCGCTGATGCCGCTGCTGCTGCTCGCCTTCGGCTTCGGCGACGCCTCCAAGATCGCGCTGGTGGCGACGGCGGTGTTCTTTCCCGTCATCGTCAACACCTATGCGGGCGCCGCCAACATCGACCGCATCTACTGGGACGTCGCCAAGAACTACGGCGCCAGCTCCTACATCCTGTTCACCCGCGTCGTCTTCTTCGGCGCCCTGCCGCTGATCTTCGCCGGCCTGCGGATCGCGCTCGCGGTCTCCTTCGTGGTGCTGGTGGCGGCCGAGTTCGTGGCCTCCAAGACCGGCATCGGCTATCTCATCTGGAACTCGTGGGAGTTGCTCGCAGGTCGACTACATGTTCGTCGGCATCCTCGTGATCGGCATTCTCGGCCTGATCACGTCGGTCGCGTTCCAGGAGATCGAGCGCAAGCTCATTCCGTGGAAGGGGGAGTAGCATCGCCGTGCGGGGCACCGCGCCAATTTCGAAACACGCCTCAATCGTGCAGCAGCGCCTGCAGCTTGTGCTTCAACTCGGCCTTGACCGGCTCGGCGCCGCGCAGGATCGCGCTCGCCTGGAAGAAGTCGAGGGTGCGGAAGCGTGCCGACCTTGGGCTGCAGCAGCAGGTCGGGTGTCTCGCGCTTGAGCTTCTCGGCGATGATCGAACTGGTCATCACCAGCACGGTGGCGTACATCGCCTCGATCGCATTGGGGACGCCGGTGCGGTCGAGGTCGGGCGGCCCGGAAATCTCCACCGCCAGGATGACGTCGGCGCGGCCGCGCAGGAGGTCGAACGGCAGCGGATTGGTGGCGCCGCCGTCGATCAGCACGCGGTCGTCGATCACCACCGGCCGCATGATCGTGGGCAGCGCGATGGACGACGCCAAGGCCGGCCTGAGCGGCCCCGCGGAGTAGACGACCTCGCGCCTTCCATAGAGGTCGGAGGCGATGACGCTGAGCGGAATGCCGAGCGCGCCGAACTCGGCCGGTATGGCATCGGGCAGGAACTGCTCGCACAGCTTCTCCGGATCGAGCCGCATCGCCGCGGAAAAATCCCCGCCGAAAAGGTCGCCGATCTTGCCGGCGCGTGCGAGCATCAGCCGCCGCCACACCTCGCCGGGATTGTGGGCGAGGCCGAGCACATGGTGGCGCAGCGCCTTGCCGGTCATGCCGGCGGCATAGGCGGCGCCGGCCAGCGCCCCGATCGAGGATCCCGCGATGGCGACCGGGCTTGAGGCCGAGTTCGTCGAGCGCCTCGAACACGGCGATATGGGCAAGCCCGCGGGCGCCGCCGGCGCCGAGCGCGAGCGCGAAGGTCTTCACGCGCCCGCCTCGCGGGCGAACGACCACGCGGTCGCCGCCAGGGGCCGCACCATCAGCGCCTTGGCGGGGGCGTATTCGCTGGTGGCAGTGCCGTCGCGGACCCGGCCGACGATGCCCTGGTAGATCGCGGCGATGCGGAAGAAATTGTAGGCGAGATAGGCGGAAAGATACGGCCGCGGGTCGAGCCCGGTGCGCGCCACATAGGCGTCGACATAGTCCGCCATCGCCGGGATGCCGAGCGCGACGAGATCGTGGCCGACGAGCGATCCGGTGCTGGCGCCGGTGTCGGTCTCCGGCATGTGCCACTTCATGAGGTGATAGCTGAAGTCCGCCAGCGGATCGCCGAGCGTGGAGAGTTCCCAGTCGAGCACGGCACGCACCACCGGTGCGTCCGCGGCGATAATGACGTTGTCGAGCCGGAAGTCGCCATGCACCAGCCGCACCGGGCCGGCCGGCGGGATGTTGCGCGGCAGCCATTCGATCAGGCGCTCCATGTCGTCGATGTCGTCGGTCTGCGACGCCCGGTACTGCTTCGACCACCGCTCGACCTGGCGCGCCACGTAGTTCTCGCCGCGGCCGAAATCGGCCAGCCCGATCGCGGCGGGATCGAAGCCGTGCAGGCGGGCGATGGCCGCATTGGCGGCGTCATAGATGGCGGCGCGCTCGGCAGGGTTCGAGGCAGGCAGATCGGGCTCCCAGAAGATGCGGCCGTCGACGAAGCCCATCACGAAGAACGCGGTGCCGGCGATATCGGGGTCGTCGCAGTAGAGAACCGGCTCGGGCACCGGGAAGTGCTGCGCGGTGGAGCGCCGCCATGACGCGGAACTCGCGGTCGACCGCATGGGCCGAGGGCAGGAGCTTGCCCGGCGGCTTGCGCCGCAGCACGAAGCAGCGCTGCGGCGTTTCGAGGAAATAGGTCGGGTTGGACTGCCCGCCCTTGAATTGGCGAACCGTCAGCGGCCCGCGGAAGCCCGGCACCTCGGCGGCGAGATAGGCCGCGAGCCGCCCCTCGTCGAAGCGCAGCGCGGCGGCGACCTCCTTGGTGCCGGAAAAGGCCGATTGGCGATCGATGCGGGCCATGGCGGATGGCAATCGTGTTTGCATAGCCTGAAGCGGTCAGCGGCCGGCGAAGAACGCGAGCAGCGCCGTCTCGGTCGCCTGCGGATTTTCCTCCGGGAGATAGTGCCCGCTGTCGATCGGAAAGCCGCGGACATCGTTGGCCCATTCGCGCCAGGTGTCCAGCGGGCTCCTGGTCTCGCTGGGGATGCCGCTTTGCCCCCAGATCGCGAGCAAAGGGCAGGCGATCTTGTTTCCGGCCGCGCGGTCGGTCTCGTCATGGGCGAGATCGGTGGTGCGTCCGGCGCGGCAGCCCGCAGAGGTGTCGATCCAATGGGAGGCGAAGCCGGGATGGAGATCGGCGAGGTCGGGCACGGGGATGCTCGTTATGTGGCCAGGATCAGCTGTAGCCCGGGTCGAGCGTCAGCGAACCCCGGGGCGGCGTTGCCGGTCGAATGGGGCGGCCCGGATCGCGCCGGCGCTCAATCCCGGCCCCACATTGCTCGCCGGTGCCGTAAGAAAACGACCCCCGGCCGATTCTTTGCCGCAATTGCTGTGTTTTATCACAGTCGGGAACTGGGGAACGCGGAGGCTGTGTGCCTGGGTGCATGCGGCAGCCGCCTAAGTAAGGGGTGGGGGAATCTTGGTTCACGACGCGGTACGCTCGGTCTCCGCAGGGGTCGCGGCGCTGGCTATGGGGTTCGGCCTAGGATTTTTGGTGACGTACGGAGTCGGTTCGGCCAATGCCGGACTGGGGGCCGTGCTCGCAAGCATTTCAGATGTCGCAGCGGGCCCTCCGAAGCGTTTTGATCTCCGGAGTTCCCTCGGGCCGCAAATGCCAGACGGTTCGGGCGTGCGCGTGGCGAGCTTGGAACCGGGGATCGGTTTCGAGGCCGCGGTCGAGGAGTCCGACCCATCGGAGTTGGCGAGGCTTCAAGCTGCTCTCGCCGAGCTTTTTCTCTTTGACCAGCGCCAAGCTTCTTTCGAAGAGCGCTTTGCCGGCGCGGCCGGCTTGCTCGGCAGCGGCCCGGCCAAAACCGCGGAGACGCAACTCCCGACATCGGCGGATCCGGGAGAGCATGCGGAAGCCCACGCTGTGGTCGACCGGTCCGGCCCCAAGCTCGCGTCGATCAATTCATCGGCGCCCGCCGGTGTCGCAAAAAAACGGATTTACACCGCGGATCTTTCTAAGGATCCGAGCTTGCCCTCCAGTGCCGACAGCCACACCGCGATCTATGACATCGCCGCGCATGCGGTCTACCTCCCCAACGGACGCAGGCTGGAAGCACATTCCGGCCTCGGCAGCCTCATGGACGATGCCCGCTATGTCAACGTGAAGCGTCAAGGGCCGACGCCGCCCAATGTCTACGACCTCACGTTGCGCGAGGAGCTTTTTCACGGCGTTCGCGCCATTCGCCTCAACCCCGTCGATGACGGCAAGATGTTTGGCCGCGACGGCATGCTCGCGCACACTTACATGCTTGGTCCCAACGGCCAGTCGAACGGATGCGTGTCCTTCAGCGACTACCAAGCCTTCCTGAACGCCTTCTTGAACGGCGAGGTCAACCGCCTCGTGGTCGTCGACCATCTTGCATCCCCGCCGGCCAACGCCGAAACGGCCTCGGGATGGTTTCCAGACGTCATCAAGAACCTCTTCGGGCGCTCCTGATCGTGCTGCCCCGTGGCCCGGGTTTCGCCTGCAGCGACATCCGGGCCGCGCAGCCGCCCCCCTATCACGCCTTCTCCGCTTGCGCCGCCCGCGCCCCGATATCGCGGCGGCAGAAGCCTTCCGGCCACACGATCTTGTCGACCGCCGCATAGGCGCGCGCCTGCGCCTCGGCCACGGTCTTGCCCGACGCGGTGACGTCGAGGACGCGGCCGCCATTGGCGAGGATGCGGCCGTCTTCCTTGCGGGTGCCGGCGTGGAAAATCTCGACGCCTTCGATCTTCTCGGCCTCGCCGAGGCCGCCGATGACCGAGCCCTTGGCGTAGTCGCCGGGATAGCCCTTGGCCGCCATCACCACGGTGAGCGCGACCTCGGGGTACCAGCGCAGCGCGAAGTTCTTGAGCATGCCGTCGCGCGCCGCGATCAGCGCCGGCACCAGGTCCGACATCAGGCGCGGCATCAGCACCTGGCATTCGGGATCGCCGAACCGCACATTGTATTCGATCAGCTTCGGCCCCTGCGTCGGTGATCATCAATCCCGCATAGAGCACGCCCTTGTAGGGCGCGCCCATCGCCTTCATGGCGGCGAGCGTCGGCAGCACGATCTCTTCGAGCGCGCGCCGCTCCAGCGCCGGCGTCATCACCGGCGCCGGCGAGACGGCGCCCATGCCGCCGGTATTGGGGCCGAGGTCGCCGTCGAAGGCGCGCTTGTGGTCCTGGGCGGTGGCGAGCGGCACCGCGTTCTCGCCGTCGCTCAGGACGAAGAACGAGGCCTCCTCGCCGGCGAGGAACTCCTCGATGACGACGGCGCCGCCGGCTTCGCCGAGCGCGCCGCCGAACATCATGTCGACCGCCGCCTCGGCCTCGGCCGTGGTCGCCGCCACCACGACGCCCTTGCCGGCGGCGAGCCCGTCGGCCTTGACCACGATCGGCGCGGCCATCCGTCGCAGGTATTCCTTTGCCGGCGCCGCGGCGTCGAAGCGCTCATAGGCGGCGGTCGGGATGTTGTTCGCCCGGCACAGATCCTTGGTGAAGCCCTTGGAGCCTTCGAGCCGCGCCGCCGCCTGGGTCGGGCCGAACGTCTTGATGCCGGCGGCTTCGAGGTCGTCGACGAGGCCCGCGACCAGCGGCGCTTCCGGGCCGACCACCACGAAGTCGATGGCCTTGGCCTGGCAGAAGGCGATGACCGCGCCGTGATCGGCGCAATCGAGCGCGCATGCATTCGGCCTCCCGGGCGATGCCCGCATTGCCCGGGCGCGCAATAGACGCGGTCCACCAGCGGGCTTGCCGCGATCTTCCAGGCGAGCGCATGTTCGCGTCCGCCGCCGCCGATGAGAAGGATGTTCATCGAATCGCCCTGCCGCGGGAGGAAATGAAGCGGCAGGTGGTGTAGCATGGTACCGATTTGCCGCAATACGGCGCACCGCCGCGTGTCACAGCGGGCCGGCGCCTGTGAACAGACTGGGCCGGGCCCGCCACGGCGGCAGTGGTGCGACCCAAACAGATGGATCCCATCTGGATACGTCGCCCCGCTGCTCAGTAAGTTTGGGCTGACTCGCCTGACATTCGGGCAGCAACATGCTGGGGTCAGACCACTGGTCGAACCCGAACAGATGGTTCACCGGGAGACATGAACGAACCGCGCATCAACATTCCGGAATGGACGGTGTCCGAGCTTTCGGCGGCGCTCAAGCGCACCGTCGAGGACGCCTATGGCCATGTGCGGGTGCGCGGCGAAATCTCCGGCTATCGCGGGCCGCATTCGTCGGGTCACGCCTATTTCGCCCTGAAGGACGAGACCGCCCGCATCGATGCGGTGGTGTGGAAGGGCGTGTTCGGCCGCATGCGGATCAAGCCGGAGGAGGGGCTCGAAGTCGTCGCCACCGGCCGGCTCACCACGTTTCCCGGCCGCTCCACCTACCAGATCGTGATCGAGACGCTGGAGCCGGCGGGCCTCGGCGCGCTGATGGCGCTGCTGGAGCAGCGCAAGCAGAAGTTCGCCGCGGAAGGCCTGTTCGACGAGGCGCGCAAGCAGCTTCTGCCTTCCTGCCGGCCGTCATCGGGGTGGTGACCTCGCCGACCGGCGCCGTCATCCGCGACATCCTGCATCGCCTGTCCGACCGCTTTCCGCGCCACGTGCTGGTGTGGCCGGTGCGGGTGCAGGGCGACGGCGCGGCCGAGGAGATCGCCGCGGCGATCCGCGGCTTCAACGAGCTGCCGAGGCGGCGCCATTCCGCGGCCCGACCTCCTCATCGTCGCGCGCGGCGGCGGCTCCATCGAGGATCTCTGGGCCTTCAACGAGGAGGTCGTGGTCCGCGCCGCCGCCGACAGCCTGATCCCGCTGATCTCCGCGGTCGGCCACGAGACCGACGTGACGCTGATCGATTTCGTCGCCGACCGCCGCGCGCCGACGCCGACCGCCGCGGCGGAAATGGCGGTGCCGGTGCGCATCGAGCTGATCGACCGCATCGACGGCCTGGCGCGCCGGTCGCTGTCGTCGTGGGCGCGCGGCCACGACCATCGCCGCACCGAGCTGCGCGCCGCGGCCCGCGCGCTGCCGACCGCCGACATGCTGCTGGCGCTGCCGCGCCAGCGCCTCGATTCCGCCGCCGACCGTCTGCCGCGTGCGCTCATCGCCAACGCCCAGGCGCACCATGCCGCCTATACCCGGGTCGCCTCGCGGCTGACCCCGCACACGCTGCGGATTCCGATCCTGCGCAATCGCGAGCGGGTGCAGGGCCTCGCCGGCCGCGCCGGCCAATGCATGCGGGTGCATGGCGAGCGCCGCCGCGACCGCTTCGCCGCGGTGGCGGCCCGGCTCTCCGCCGGCCTGCGCGCCAATGCGGAGGCCCAGGGCGTGCGCATCGCCCGCAGCCGCGAGCGGATCGATGCGCTGAGCGCCCGTGCCGCGCGCGCGGCGGCGACCCTGATCGACCGGCGCCAGGCGCGGCTCGAACGCGCCGGCCAGCTCCTCGCCGCGCTGTCCTATCACGGCGTGCTGGCGCGGGGCTTTGCGCTGGTGCGCGCCGAGGCGCGGCCAGCCCCTGCGCGCCGCCGCGGCGGTGAGCCCGGGAATGCGGCTCGACATCGAATTCGCCGACGGCCATGTCGCGCGCGACGGCGGATGGTGCAGCGACTCGGCGAGTGCAACGACTGGCGGCGCAACGACCGGCGGCAGCCGCGGCCGGCGGGATGCGCCGCGCCGCGTCCCACAGCAGCACCGACCGCCAGAGCCGGTCGGAGCCGAAGCCTCCGGCGCGGCGCCGAATCCCGGGCAGGGTTCCCTGTTCTGACGATACGCGGAGCCGCTTCACCGCTCCAGCCATTGCGGCACCCGCTTCAGGGCATCGGCCCGCGCGGTGGCGTTGGTGCCGGAATGGATGCGGCCGGAGCCGTCGGCCGAGAAGGCATAGCCGCCCCGGATCTGCGGCGGCCGGGACGGATGGTCGAAATCGTGGAAGGCGCCGGGATAGACGATGATGGAGGCCCGTGCGCTGCGGCCCTTGGCGCCGGCCACCATCCGCTCGCATTCCTGCACCGAGGTCCAGTCGTCCAGCGCGCCGACCAGGATCAGCGTGGGCACGCGGGCGCTCCAGGCGGTGTTTTCGAGACGGCGGCAGCCGGGATAGAACACCACGGCGGAGCGGAAATCGGACCGGTCTTCGTGCCCGGGACGGGGGCGCACCGCCCACAGCACGCCGGTGGCGCCATTCGACCATCCCAGCAACGAAATCCGATCGGGCTTCACCTCGGGCTGCTGCTGCAGCCAGCGCCGCGCAGCGGTCGCATCGGCGACGCGTTCGCGATCGGCGCGGACCGTCTGGTTGCGGTCGGCGCATTGATTGCCGAGCCCGCGCGAGCCGTAGCTGTCGGGGAAAAGCACCACGAACCCGGCCTTGACGAGCTGCTGGCGCCCAGTCGCGGTAGCGCGTGGCGATGGTTCCCGATGCATTGACGAGCCCGCCGCAATTATGCATGGCGACCACCGCGGGGAACGGCCCGTTGCCCTCGGGGCGATACAGCATGCCCTTGAGGGTGAGGTCGCCGTCGCGGAACTCGACCGGCTCCGGGCCGGCGGCCATGGCGACCGCGTCCCGCAAGCAGGAGTGCCAGCAGGGCGGCCGAGGCAAGCAAAGCAAGGCCACGCATTCGGGACGTACCCTGATTGTCGTTAGGTTGTATAACACGATCGCCGAAGCCGGAATGATGCCCGGTATAAACTTTCGGCCCTGGGCGGATTTGTGGTCCCGGGCTGCGACGGATGGCCCGGCATGGACCCGAAAAGCCGCGGATTTTTCGGGCCGGGACCATGCCGTTCGGCTCGAAACGACAGCGCTCCGGCACGGTCACGAAATGGGAGGAAACAATGAAACGTGTTGCGAAACTGATCGTAGCGGCGGCCTTGTGTCTCGCCGCCCCGCTATCGGCCCATGCCCAGAATTCCGCGGGCGGCGGCCTGCCCCAGTTCCAGGTCGACGCGTTCTGGCCGAAGCCATTTGCCGAACAACTGGATCCTCGGGCAGGTCTCGGGCATCACCGTCGACCGGTTCGATCGCATCTGGGTGGTGCAGCGGCCGGGCTCGCTGACGCCGCGCGAACGCGCCGCCGAGCAGAACCCCCCCGTGTCCAAGTGCTGCGCCGCCGCGCCGCCGGTCCTGGTGTTCGACCAGTCCGGCAACCTGGTGAAGACCTGGGGCGGCCCCGGCCGGGCTACCAGTGGCCGGAGAGTCGAGCACGGCATCTATATCGACGGCAATGATTTCGTCTGGCTCGCCGGCAACGGCGAGAAGGACGGCCAGCTCCTCAAGTTCACCATGGATGGCAAGTTCGTGATGCAGATCGGCAAGTCCGGCGAGGGCCATGACAGCAATTCCACCGAGCGGCTGGGATCGCCGGCGGATATCGCCGTCGATGTCGCCAGCCAAGGAGGTCTATGCCGCCGACGGATATGAAAATCACCGCATCGTGGTGTTCGATTCCGAGACCGGCGCCTACAAGCGCCACTGGGGCGCCTATGGCAAGCAGCCGAGCGACGAGAAGATGCCGCCCTACGATCCCGCGAAGCCGGCCTCCGCCCAGTTCGGCAACCCCGTGCATTGCGTCCGCATCGACAAGGACGGCCTCGTCTACGTCTGCGACCGCACCAACGACCGCGTCCAGGTGTTCCACAAGGACGGGACGTTCGTCGCCGAATATTTCTTCGAGAAGAACACCCGCGCCACCGGCTCGGTCTACGAACTCGTGTTCTCGCCGGACAAGGCGCAGAAATACATCTACATGGTCGATGGCGCGAACGGCGAGGTGCGGATCGTCGACCATGCCAGCAAGGACGTGCTGGGACGGTTCGGCCGGGTCGGCCGCCAAGCCGGCGAGTTCACCGCGGTCCACAACATCGCCGTCGACCACCAGGGCAACATCTACACCGCCGAGGTGGCGACCGGCGAACGCATTCAGCGGTTCCGGCGGCTCGACCCGCAGGATTGACCATTTTCTCCCTCCCCGTTTTCGGGGAGGGCCGGGGTGGGGACTGCTGGCGCCGCGTGTGACGTAAGAACCCCACCCTACCCCTCCCCGAAGGCGCGGAGGGAAAGCGATAGACGCGCTCGGTGGATCAGGGAAATCGAGCTTTGACCCGGCGGCCGGAAACATTATCTTGAAGGCGCTTCGCCACGCTGGCGAAGCGCAGGGCAATGGTACCGGGAGGTCTTCGTGCTCAATCGCTTCGATCCACATTCGCCGTCAGCCGGCGAAGCGGAGGTGAAGTATCTCGATGGCGACTTCCGGGTGCTGCGGCCGGGGGCGTTCGTGCGCTGTGCCGTCACCGGTACGCTGATCCCCCTCGAAGAGCTGAAATATTGGAGCGTGGAGCGCCAGGAGGCCTATGCCGGCCCCGAAGCCGTGCTCCGGCGGCTGCATCCGGTGCGGGCGGGGTAAGCGCTTTGATTGCGTGATCTTGCCCGAACCTGCCTTGAACCAAGTGCAAGAGGGTGACGAACCAATAGCCGCGAAGGCGCTGAAAGGATTCGGCGGCCGTACTGTCGTGGAACTGGTCGATGATCTTGACGGCGACACCTACCGGGCGCTCTACACCGTGCGCTTTGCCGGGGCGGTGTACGTCCTGCACGCTTTCCAAAAGAAGGCAAAAAAGGCATCGCCACGCCCCAGCACGAGATCGTGCTGATTAAATCGCGCCTGCGCGATGCAGAGATGCATCACCGCGCACGCACCGAAAAAAGAGGGCGCAAGTCATGACAAAACGTAAAATTGAAGCTTACGAAGGTAGCGGCAACGTCTTTGCTGACCTTGGCCTGCCCAATTCAGAAGAACGGCTGTTGAAGGCGGGCATCGTCACGCAATTGCATCGGCTCATCAAGCAACGTGGTCTGACCCAGGTCAAAGCGGCCAAGCTGTTGGGCATCGGCCAACCTGACCTGTCCCATCTCCTGCGCGGCGACTTCGAGGACTATTCGGCGGAGCGCTTGATGAAAATGCTCACCGTGTTCGAGCAGGACATCGAGATCGTGATGAAGCCGCACCGCAGAGCCGGCGAGCCGGCCGCATCACGTTCAAGCCGGCGGCTGCGTAGGGCGCGCCCGGCGGGGCCATGCGCTACCGGCGCGCGTCGAAACGGCCCGCCGCCTGCGGCGGCCCGACCGCTCCGAGCACCATCCGTTCGAACCCCGCCGCGTCCCGGACCTGCAGCGTCACCGGCAGCGCAGTCGGCGCGTGCCACGAGTTCGCGCGCATGCGGATCGCCGGCGAGCCGCACCAGGTCTTTTTCCGTCGTGACCAGCACGAGGTTGCTCGCGGTCGGCATGGGCGAGCAGGCCCGGCGATTTCCGCCGCCGTAAAGCGATGATGGTCGGGGAAGCTCCGGCGTGCCGCCACCGTGATGCCGCCGGCTTCGAGCGTGGCGAAGAACTTGCCGGGATCGGCGATGCCTGCGAATGCGAGCACGCGGCGCGCCGGCGAGCCTCGCCATGGCAGCGGGGTCGGGGACGAGTTCGCCCTCGAAGCGCGGCAGGCTGCGCCGCCGCCCCGCCGCGATCGCCGGCGCGGCGCCGGCGGCCGGGTGGCCGATCACCAGCATGGCGTCGGCGCGATCGAGCTGGCATTCGAGCGGCGCCCGCAGCGGGCCGGCCGGGAACACCCGGCCATTGCCGATGCCGCGGCGGCCGTCGAGCACCGCGATGACGAGGTCCTTGGCAAGCGAAGGATTTTGCCAGCCGTCGTCCATGACGATGGCGTCGGCTCCGGCCTGCGCCGCGGCGTCGGCGCCGGCGGGGCGGTCGCGGGCGACGATGGTGGGCGCGATGCGGGCGAGCAGCAGCGGCTCGTCGCCGACGGCATCGGCAGGCTGCTCTGTCGACCCGCACCGGACCGGCGAGCCGTCCGCCATAGCCGCGCGAGAGAAAGAACGGACGGCGGCCCGCCTTGATGAGAAGCCGCGCGGCGGCGATGGCGGTCGGCGTCTTGCCGCTGCCGCCCACGGTGAAATTGCCGACGCACAGGACCGGCACGGCGGCCCGCCGGCCCGGCTGCGCCATCCGCCGCGCCGCGACGAAGCCATAGGCGGCGCCGGCCGGGGCGAGGAGCCGCGCCGCGGCGCCATCGCCCCGCCACCAGAAACCGGGCTCACGCATCGCCGGCGCGGTCCTGGATCCGCAATTGCATGAAATAGGGTTCGAGCGCGCCGACCGTGCGTTCGAGCGCGCCGCCGAGCCGGTCGACGCATACGCTTGGCGGCGGCGGCGGCGCGGTCGCGCGCCGGGCCGTCCTTGATCCAGCCGGCGATCCGCACCGTCAGTGTTCCGGCGTCGGTGACGAAGTCGGCGCCGCCGCAGCCGTCGAGCTCGTCGTAG
Source organism: uncultured Alphaproteobacteria bacterium (assembly GCA_963800215.1). Lineage (GTDB taxonomy): Bacteria > Pseudomonadota > Alphaproteobacteria > Rhizobiales > Xanthobacteraceae > JAJPKK01. The sequence continues at coordinate 89,551 of CAWCZY010000004.1, forward strand.
ATCTCGGCGAAGTTCGCCACATGCGGCCCGTGCAGGATCGCCGCCCCGAGCTTGACCGCCTCGATCGGATTCTGGCCGCCGTGCCGGACCAGCGAGCCGCCCATGAAGACGATCGGCGCGAGCTGGTAGACGAGGCCGAGCTCGCCGAGGGTGTCGAACAGGTAGATGTCGACCTCGCCGTCCGGCAATTCGCCGCGCGAGCGCAGTGCACAGCGCAGCCGTGCCGCCGTGGCGATGTCGGCGATGGCGGGGCCGCGTTGGGGGTGGCGCGGCGCAATGATGGTCAGCAGGCCGGGGAAATGTGATGGTGAGGCGGCGATGGGCGTCGATGATCGCGCTCTCCTCGCCGGGATGGGTCGAAGCGGCGGCGACGATCGTCCGGCCCTGGTCGCGCTCGCAAGGATCGCGATCTTGGCGGTGTCGACCGGCAGGGCCGGGACATCGAGCTTGAGGTTGCCGGTGGTGGTGATGCGGGGCGCGCCCAGCGCGCCGAACCGCTCGGCATCGTCGGTGGTGCGCACGAGGCAGAGGTCGAAGCGGGTGAGCAGCGCCTCGATCGTCCTGGGAAAATGGCGCCAGCGGCGGAACGAACGCTCCGACATCCGCCCGTTGACGAGGATCATCGGGATGTCGCGCTCGGCCGCCGACATGATGATGTTCGGCCACAGATCGGATTCGACGAACAGCGCGAGGTCGGGCCGCCAGTAGTCGAGGAATCGGGCGACGAAGGGCGGCAGATCGAGCGGGATGAACTGGTGGACGGCGCCCGGCGGCAGCCGCTTTTCCGCGAGCGCCGCCGAGGTCACGGTGCCGGTGGTGGCGAGCACGTTGAAGCCGCGGGCGCGGATGCGCTCGATCAGCGGCATCACGGCGATGAATTCGCCGACGCTGGCGCCATGGATCCAGACCAGCGGCTCCGGGCAGCCGCGGCGCGCTCGGTTCGCCGCGCCGTTCGCCGATGCGGGCCTCGTGTTCTTTGCCGCGCCGGAGCCGATAGTCGAGGAGACGCGGCGCCAGCGAAGTCGCCGCCGCGGCGACCGTCCGGTAGGCGGAAAGGGTCAGCGGCATCCGCTCAGCCCTGGTCGGCATGACGGTCCTTGCGGTCGACGATCGCGTAGGCGCGGGCGGTGACTTGCTTGAGCTGCTGCTCGACTGCGATGCGGCACTGTTCCAGCAACGCCTCATCGGCATCGCCCGGCACCCTCACGGGCTCGCCGACGACGATCGCGACCGTTCCGAACGGCAGATTGACCGCGGAGCGGTCCCAGTTCTCGAGGGTAATGCGCCGGCTGGTGGCGACCGCGACCGGATAGATCGGCCGCCCGGAGAGCCGGCCGAGCAGGACGATGCCGGGACCTGCGACCTGGGAGACCTTCGGGACATCGGCGGTGAGCGCCACGTTGTAGCCGTCCTGCAGGGCAGTCAGCATCGTCTTGAACGCCGCGACCCCGCCTTTGAGGTCGAAGCGGCGGCCATGGTCGCCCGATCCGCGTATCGGTTCGACGCCGAGCCGCCTTGCGGCCGCGGCATTGATCTCGCCGTCCCGGTGGCGGGAGATCAGGACCTTGACGCGATGCCCGCGGCTGAAGAACGGCGTCATGAAATGCTGCCCGTGCCACATGCCGACGATGATCGGCAGGTCGGGCTCGACCGCTTCGTAGAAATCCGCCGGCTCGAGCACGAGGCGGTTCGTCCACCACACCAGCCGCAGAAATTCGGCCGCGAGCGATGCCGATCGCCTTCTGGACGGCCGGCGTCTGCGCAAGGCGCCTGGAGGAAAACATGCGAAGCGGTCCGCTCCCCTTTAGATCGCTGCCGTCTCGGGTTCTTTTGAGCATGATCCGGCCAAAAAGTCCGCGACTCACCGCGGTCATGCCGTTCCCTGATCTCGAGCATGTATCCGCCGGAAAGCCGCGGCTTTCGGGATTTATGCTGTTCCTGGTCTCGATCCTGACGTGCGAGCCGAATGGGAATCGTCATCTCGCCGGCGCCGGTGCTTCGCGGGCTTGGACCGCGCGATTCTGATCGGCGCCGTCGATCTGTCCGCTGCCGAGCCTAATGCCCGCTCTCGCCGGTCGCGTCGGGATCGAGCAGCCGGTGCAAATGGACGATGAAATAGCGCATCTGCGCATTGTCGACGGTCTGCTGCGCCTTGCCCCTCCAGGCCGCATAGGCGGTGGCATAGTTCGGATAGACGCCGACGATGTCGAGCTTGTCGAGGTCCTTGAATTCGGTTGCGTCGAGGTGGCTCAGCTCGCCGCCGAACACGAGATGGAGCAATTGCTTGGGTTTCGAGTCGCCGGTCATCGATGGTTTCCCTCAGGCCGGCCGGGTAAACGCCGGCCTTCAGCGCAATGGGGCGTCCGACGGGCACAGCAGGGTGTTGAGCGCCCGATGTCGCGGGCGCCCCGCTGCAACGAGCATGCCATGTGTCGGGATCGCGCCGTTGTAGGAGAGTGTGGCTCCCTCGAGCGTCGTCAGAGCGCCGCCGGCTTCGTGCACCAAAAGATCGGCGGCCGCAAGGTCCCAGTCATGGCTGTTGCCGCCTGCGAAAGCCACGTCGAGCGTGCTGTCGGCCACCCGCGCCAGACGCAGCGCCAGCGAATGCACCCTGGGTTGCGATCACGATGTCCGGGACCGCCGCGGCGACCTGGTCGAGCAGCCGTTTCGGGCCGGAAATCCGGGCGCCTGAAAGCCCTTCCCCGGCGCTGGCGCGGATCGAGACCCCATTGCGGGTGACGCCTCGCGCCGGCGATGGCCAGGAAGAACTCCTCGCTCGCCGGCGCATAAAGCGCCGCGACGATCGGCCGGCCGTCTTCCACCAGGGCGACCGATACCGTCCAGTCCGGCCTTCCGGCGAGGAAGGCGCGGGTGCCGTCGATCGGATCGACGATCCACACCCGGCGCGCCGAAAGCCGGGCCGGATCGTCCTCGGTTTCCTCCGACAGCCAGGCTGCATCGGGCACGATCTCCGCCAGCCGCGCTTTGAGGAGGGCGTCCACCGCGATGTCGACTTCGGACACCGGCGAGTTGTGTGCCTTGACCCAGCTCTTCACCGGCTTCCTGGAGGCCTCCAGGGCCAGCACCCCGGCGCTTCGCACCGCATCGGTAAGCCGCCGCGCCACCGCAGCCAGGTTCGCCTCGGATTCAGACGCCGGCAACGGTCATATCCTCCACCCGCACCGTGGGCGCGTTGATGCCGTGGCGGAAGGCCAGGTCGTTGGCGGGCACCAGGGTGCGGAAGACGTCGCGGAGATGGCCGGCGATCGTCACCTCGCTGACGGCATAGGTGAGTTCGCCGTGCTCGATCCAGAAGCCGGCGGCGCCGCGGCTGTAGTCGCCGGTGACGATATTGGCGCCCATTCCGATCAGGTCGGTCACGTAGAGCCCGTCTTCGATGTCCGCGATAAGCTCCTGCGGGGAGGCGCGGCCGGGCTCCAAATGCAGATTGGTGGCGCCCGGCGACGGCACCGACGACACGCCGCGCTGGGCGTGGCCGGTGGTCTCCAGGCCGAGTTCGCGGGCGCTGGCGCAGTCGAGGATCCAGGATTTCAGCACGCCGTTCTCGACCAGGGCGCGCCGCGATGTCGCCACGCCCTCGGCGTCGAAGGGTTGCGAGCGCAGCCCGCGCGGCCGCAGCGGATCGTCGATGATGGTGATGCCGGCGGCGAAGATCTGCTCACCCAGGCGGTTCTGCAGGAAGCTCGTCTTGCGCGCCAGTGCGCTGCCATTGATCGCCGAGGACAGGTGCCCGACCAGCGAGGAGGCGACCCTGCGGTCGTAGACCACCGGGACGCGCCGCGTCGATACCTTGCGCGGATTGAGGCGCTTGACGGCGCGTTCCCCTGCGGAGCGTCCGATCGTCTCCGCGGCTTCGAGGTCGACACCGTGTCGCGCCGAGGAGAAATCGTAGTCGCGCTCCATCCCGGTGCCTTCGCCGGCGATCGCCTCGATCGATATGCCGTGCCGGGAGCCGAGATAGGCGCCGCAAAAACCCTCGCTGGTCACCAGTACCATGCCGCCGATGCCCGCCGAGGCGGAGGCGCCGCCGGATTTGGTGACGCCGTTGACGGCGGTCGCGGCGCGCTCGGCGGTGCGGGCCAGTTGCTCGAGCTCGCGCACCGACGGCAGCGCGGCATCGAGCAGGTCGAGATCGGGCAGGTCGCGCGCGAGCCGTTTCGGATCGGCGAGCCCGGCGAAGCGGTCCTCCGGCGCGAGCCGCGCCATCGCGACCACGCGCTCGGCGATCACGTCGGCGAGACCATTGGCGCCGTCGCCGGACAGGTCGTTGGTGGAGACCACCGCCTGGCGGCGGCCGATGAAGGCGCGCAGGCCGACATTGTCGCCTTCGGAGCGCTGGGATTCCTCGACGCTGCCGTCGCGCACGTCGATCGATTGGGAGATGCCGCGCACGGCGACCGCGTCGGCGGCGTCGGCACCGTGACGCAGCGCGGCCTCGACGAGGCGCTCGGCGATTTTCGTCAGGCGGGATTGGTCGAACAGGCTGGTCATTGGCAGGGGCGCTCGCGCTTTCTGATGCAACGAAGGAATAACAATAGCGTGCGCTTGAGATGGGCACGGCGTCGCCCCAGACAAGCCGAATTGAACAAGTTCGGCAACACCTTATCAAGCATCATTCGCAAAGGGCCGCGGCAACGCCGGATTAACCAGGCTTTTTAAGCGGATCGGGACGTCCGCGGACTAATGTCGGTGGCAACGAGGGGCCTTGAGAGCCCCCGGGCGACAGGGTTTAGTGAGGCGTTGAATGAGTTCCGGCGGGCCCGAGCCTGCGGGGTCGAGTTGCACATTGCGGCTCGACCCGCTTGCATTGCCGGTTTGTTTTCGTGCCGCCGATGCAGGTGCCGACGAGCAGGTCCGGCTCGTCGAGATTCACCACGAGGGCGTGGTCGTGCGCCGTTCTGTGCGCGGCATCCCGATCGCGGTGTCGTTGCCGGTCTCGGCGTTTCTCGGTGTCGCGATCCGGCTGTTCCCGCCCGATCAGACCGGCGGCGCCAGGGTTGCCGTCATCCTGGAACATCACGATCCCGCATTGTCGGTTCCCCTGTTCACCGCGACCGACAGCTTGGAAGTGCTGGCCGAGTGGCAATTATGGGCCCGCATCTTCGCGATGCCGATGCTCGTCGCAGATGATGACGGCGTGCTGCGCGAGCCGTTCGCCCGCCTCGGCGCGGTGCGGGTCGAGAAGCCCTGCACCCGCAAGCGCCGCCGCGGTCCGATCGCGGCACGGCGTCCGCGCATCCTGATGCGCCGCAAGCCGGGGCGCCCGCGAGCCGACGCAACCGTCCACCGCGAACGCGAGATCATCGGCCGGGATTAGAGCATTTTCCACTGAGCCTGAATCGTAGGGGATTCCCAAGTCGCCGCGAATAAGATTTTGTGATGCCTCCATGAGGGAGGATAGACGATGGGGGCTGGCTATTCGAATGATCTTCGGGTTCGGGTGATCCGATTTATCGAGAAAGGCGCCGCAGCTCGTGGCGCAGCGCGGCACTTCGAGATCGGAGATTCCACGGCGATCCGCTGGGTGAGGCGATGGCGCGACACCGGCAGCACTCGCGTGAAGCCTCGTTCGCGCGAGAGCCGGTCTCCTCTGAAGGCCCACGAACAGTGGCTGCTCGATCTGGTGGGCCGGGAGCCTGATCTGACCCTGAACGAAATCCGCCTCCGGCTTGCCGACGAGCACGGGCTGAAGGTTGGAATAGGCTCGGTCTGGCGGTTCTTCGACCGCCACGGCATCAGCTTCAAAAAAAAGCGTTCACGCGGCCGAGCAGGATCGGCCTGACGTCGCGCAGGCGCGTGCCGCCTGGGCCGCGGGCCAATCCGGATTGGAGCTCGACCGCCTGGTCTTCATCGACGAAACCGGCACCAGCACCAACATGGCTCGGCTTCGCGGCAGGGCTCCGCGCGGTGAGCGGCTCGTCGCCAAGGTCCCACACGGGCATTGGAAGACGACGACGTTCATCGCAGCCTTGCGGGTCGACGCGCTCACCGCGCCCTGCGTAATAGACGGCCCAATGAACGGTGAAACATTCCTCGCCTATATCGAGCAGATCCTCGCGCCGACCTTGAAGCCGCATGACATCGTCTTCGCCGACAACCTCAGCGCCCATAAAGTTACAGGTGTCCGCGAAGCCATCGAGGCAACCGGAGCGACGCTGCGCTACCTGCCGCCGTATTCACCTGACTTCAATCCGATCGAGCAACTCTTCGCAAAACTCAAAGCACTCTTACGCAAGGCCGCCGAACGCTCCATCGAAGCCCTCTGGAGTTGAATCGCCGACCTCCTCAGTTGCTTCGCCCCCTCCGAATGCGCCAACTACTTCCGACACGCCGGATACGAACCACACTAGGTGGAAAATGCTCTAGCCTCTCCCTCCCCGTTTTCGGGAAGGGTCGGGGTTAGGGCCGGAGTGGGGACCGTGCCACGGCACGGCGTCTGATCAACAAGAAAGACCCCGCCCTACCTTCCCCGAAATCGGGGAGGGAAAGCAGTGCGCTACGCCGCAGCCTGCGAGTAAGCGTCCACCAACATCCCCGCGAACAGGATCAGCCCGGCGTCGCGATTGGCCTTGAACAGCCGCAGGCACCGGTCGGGATCGTCGATGTCGAGGCGCGCGATCTGCCAGCCGAGGTGGCCGGCGAATGCCGCGAGCCCCAGCGCGAAGGCCGCACCGGCGCCGGCGAGAAGGCCGGACAGGCCTATCAGGGCGACGGCGAGGCCGTAGAAGATCGCGAGCATCGGCCTGGTCCGCGGGCCGAACAGCAGCGCGGTCGATTTGATGCCGATCAGGGCGTCGTCCTCGCGGTCCTGGTGGGCGTAGATGGTGTCGTAGCCGATCACCCAGGCGATGGCGCCGGCATACAGCACGAACGCGGGCGCATCGAGCCGGCCGAACGCGGCCGCCCAGCCCATCAGCGCACCCCAGGAGAAGGCGAGGCCGAGGACGATCTGCGGCCAGTAGGTGATCCGCTTCATGAAGGGATAGACGACGACGATGCCCAGCGAGGCCACTCCGGCCGCGATGGCGAAGCGGTTGAACTGCAGCAGCACGACGAGGCCGGCCAGCGCCTGGGCCACCAGGAATACCGCCGCCTGGGCGACGCTGACCTGGCCGGACGGGATCGGCCGCGAACGGGTCCGTTCGACGCGGCCGTCGAGGTCGCGGTCGACGATGTCGTTCCAGGTGCAGCCGGCACCGCGCATCGCGAAGGCGCCGACGAAGAACAGCAGCAGATGCCATGGGCTTGGCAGCGGATCACGCGCCGCGATCGCAGCAAGGCCCGCGGACCACCAGCATGGGATGAGGAGCAGCCACGAGCCGATCGGGCGGTCGAGGCGGGCGAGCCGCAAGTAGGGACGCGACCACGCCGGAGCGGCACGGTCGACCCAGTTGCCGGTCGAGTCCGCGACGCGGCCGGCGCCGGCGCTCATCTTTGGATGGCGTTGCCGGTCAATGTGTCGAAGGTGTTGGCGCCGGTCTTTTTGGTTTCGAGCGGCAATCGGGCGGTACCCAGGGCATCGCTCAGGCTCGGAGCCATCACTGCGCCACCGGCAGGCCCGGCGGAACAGATCTTCTCCCGCGCCTGTTCGGTCCGCGCATGGACCTGTTTCAACTGGTTGACGATTTCCCCGGGGATGCCGCAGGTGGAGACGCCGGTTTCAGCGAATTTCAGCCATTTTCCTTCGGCCGCGGAATACGCCTGAACCATCTTGCACATCTCTTCGCGAGCCACCTTATGCTCGCTCGCATACTTGGCCGCCGCCCCCTTTTTCTGGACCTCGTCGCGCATCTTGCCGAATTCCACCACGCAGGGAGGTGGTTGGCCTCCTCCACCAAACGGCGCGCCCTGGGGCGGCGCAGCGCCCATCATCGGCGGCGGTGCGCCCATGGGGGCTCCCATCGGGGCCGGTGTCATGGCGGCCGGCGATCCGGCGGTGCCGGACGGCGGCGCACTGCCGGGCCATGGCAAAGTCTGCGCCGCGGCCGGGAGGGCCGACGCAGCCACGAATGCCACAACGAGGGGAAGATAGCCTGCCCTCATGATGCGGGATTCTCCATCCTCCAGTGATACGCCGCCTTGATACCGACGATTCGGTATAGAACTCGCTAACAGCGCTCGGATTTGGGCGATAAGGGGGCGAACGGAAGCCTCCCCCACCGGCTTCACGTTATCACTATACCTCAAGTTCCGGTGGCAGAAACAAGGCGCGCGGACGAAATCGCCATGGCCCGTTACGATTTTCGCAGCCCCCGGCTTTATGTCGCAGCGCCGCTGCGGTCGGGCGCCGACGTGCCCCTGGAGGCCGCCCAGGGCCATTATCTCACCGGCGTTTTGCGTCTGCAGGCCGGCGAGGCCGTGTTGGCCTTCAACGGCGAGCACGGCGAATGGCGGTGCACGCTCGCCGCCGCCGGCAAGCGTACTGCGCTCCGCGTCGAGGATCAGGTGCGGCCGCAGGGCGCCGCCGGGCGACCTGCATTACCTGTTTGCGCCGCTCAAGCGGGCAAGGCTCGATTACATGGTCCAGAAGGCGGTCGAAATGGGCGTGTCCCGGCTGCAGCCGGTGATGACCCACCACACCCAGGCGGAACGGATCAATCTCGACCGCATGCACGCCAATGCCATCGAAGCGGCGGAGCAATGCGGCATCCTCGGCATCCCCGAAATCATGCCGCCGGTGGCCTTGCAGCGGGCGATCGCGGCGCTGGAGCCGGGGCGGCATCTCGTCTTTTGCGACGAGGATGCGCCGGGCGGCGACCCCGTGGCCGCGCTTCTGCGCGACCTGGAACAGGGCGGCTCGAGCGAGCGGGCAGCGCCACGGGCGTGCCGCTGGCGGTGCTGGTCGGTCCGGAGGGCGGATTTGACGAGGCGGAGCGCGCTTTCCTGCAGGCGCGGCCGCATACCTCGCGGATTGCGCTCGGGCCGCGCATCCTGCGCGCCGATACCGCCGCGGTGGCGGCGCTCGCCATCGTGCAGGCGGTCGCCGGCGATTGGCGCAACGATCCGGAACCGCGTTCGGAGCCGAAATAAGCCCATGATTTCCAGGGAGCTTGGCGCGCTGCGTCGCGTGCGCAACAGCCCGCCATATTCAACCGCGCGCCATTTTCTTCCTTGACCCCGGCTGCCCTGCGCGCCACCGTTACCGCCGCGGGGCGGCAGGGGGATTTGTCGATGCGTGGGGGTGTGTTTCCGTCGATCCTGGCGTCGTTGATGGCGGCCGTGACCCTGTCGTGGGCGCCGCCGGCCCGGTCGGCGAACATTTTCGAAAAGGAATTCTGGCTGTCAGGGCCGCTCTATTCGGCCAAGGTGCCGCTGTGCGAGGAGCATGGGCCGCTCAAGATGATCGAGCGCCGCTTCGGCACCAAGGAGGGAAAGTTCTGGAACTCCGACCTCAAGATCGTCGGATTCGAGCAGATCGAGGAGGTGGCGTGGCAGCCCTGGGCGCCCGGCACCATTCCGCGGCGGTTTTGCCGTGCGTCCGTGCTGGTCTCCGACGGCGTCCGGCGCCCGATGTATTACTCCATCACTGAGGATGGCGGGATGATCGGCATGAGCTACGGCGTCGAGTTTTGCGTCGTCGGGCTCGATAAGGAATGGTCCTATCAGCCGGCCTGCCTGCGGGCGAAGCCGTAGCGCGCAAGATCAGGCGCCAAGTCCGGAATCGGCTGGCAGTGCCGGCTGTTTTTGTTCTTGATGCGTTCGCGAAAAGCTCATAAGCATTCCCCAGTACGCTTTTTTGGGGAAGCCATGTCGTTCGTCGCCCGCCTGCTCGCCTGCCTCGTATTATTCGTGTTCCTCGGCGGCGTCGCAGGCGTCCGCGCCCAGGATCGCCGTCAGAACCAGCCCGGGCAATTCGATTTCTACGTCCTCTCGCTGTCATGGTCGCCGTCCTTCTGTGCCGCTAATGCCGAACGTTCGTTCCGGCGGCCGGATCCGCAATGCGGGCCGCGGCCGTTTTCGTTCGTCGTCCACGGGATGTGGCCGCAGTACGAACGGGGGTTTCCGGAATTCTGCCAGGTGCCGTCGCCGCGGCTCTATCGCAACATCGTCACGTCGATGCTCGACCTGATGCCGAGCCCGCGCTTGGTCTACCATGAGTGGGATCGCCACGGCACCTGCTCGGGCCTCTCCGCCAGCGCCTTTTTCGACACCGTGCGCAAGGCGCGCGCCGTGGTGAAAATTCCGCCCGCAATATATGGACCTGCAGTCGCCGCTGACCGTCACCCCCGACCAGGTCGAGGACGCCTTCGTTGCCGCCAATCCGGGGCTCACGCGGGAGGGCATCGCCGTCACCTGCGGCGGCCGGCGGCTCGACGAGGTCCAGGATCTGCCTGTCGCGGGATCTCCAGTTCCGCGGCTGTCCGGAGACGGACCGCCGCTCCTGCCGGCGCGACCGGCTGGTCATGCCGCCGGTGCGCGGCGGCTGACCGGGCGGCTCGTGCGCTGCCGAACGAGCGCCGCGACGCGCCATGAACTACCGTCACGCCTTTCACGCCGGCAGCTTCGCCGACGTGTTCAAGCACGCGATCCTCACCCGCGTGCTCGTGCATTTGCGCGGGAAGACGGCGCCGTTCCGGGTGATCGACATCCATGCCGGCGCCGGCCTCTACGATCTCGCATCCGAAGAAGCCGGGCGCACCGGCGAATGGCGCGACGGCATCGGCCGCCTGTTCGACGCCGCGCTGCCGGCCGCCCGCCGGCGCGCTGCTCGCGCCCTATCTCGCCGCGGTGCGGTCGTTCAATCCGGACGGCGTGCTTCGCCACTATCCGGGCTCGCCGCTGCTCGTGGCGCGTCTCCTGCGGCCCCAGGATCGCCTCGATCGCCTGCGAGATCGCGCCGGCCGCCGCGGCGGCGCTGGCCCATCGCCTGCGCGCGATCCGGCAGGCCAAGGCGATCGAGATCGACGGCTGGATGGCGCTCAAGGCCTATGTCCCGCCGAACGAACGCCGCGGCCTCGTCGTCCTCGACCCGCCCTACGAGCAGCCCGACGATTTCGCCCGCCTCGCCGCCGGCCTCGCGGCGGCGTTCCGCAAATGGCCGACCGGCATTTACCTGGCGTGGTACCCGATCAAGGGCCGCGACGGCGCCCGACGCGCCTCGCCCGGGCGGTGCGGCGCGGCGGCATCGAAAAGGCGCTTCGCCTCGAAATGACGGTCGCCGCGCCCGATCGCCGACGGCCGCCTCGCCGGTTGCGGCCTCATCATCGTCAATCCGCCGTGGCGGCTGCAATCCGAAGCCGAAATCGTGCTCGGCGCACTGAGCGAGTTGCTCGCGCGCGGCGAGCCCCGCGTCGTCGTCGATTGGCTCACTCCGCGAGAGTGAACTTCACTGCGAACGGACCACTTGAGGGGGCTTGAGGGGGCAGTCCCCCTTTTCAGTCGCCATACGTGTGTTACTCTGTCGCGGGGCTCTGACGTTCGACTCCCGTTGCAGCGGGGAGGGCCTCCCTGGAGGTCGTGGAGTGACCGAGGCCGGTTGGCCGACGCCTTTTCCTGTCTGCGAATGTCCGGCCCGGCCGTCGCGCCGTGGGGCCGGCGGCGGGCAAACCACGGGGAGAGGAGTTTCCCGATGGCGATGACCGGTACAGTCAAATTCTTCAACGGCGAACGCGGATACGGGTTTATCAAGCCGGATGACGGAGGACGCGATGTCTTCGTCCATATCACCGCCGTCGAGCAGGCGGGGCTGAAGGTCCTGAACGAAGGCCAGCGGATCACCTTCGAGGTCGAGCCCGACAAGAAAGGCAAAGGGCCGAAGGCGGTGAATCTCGTGGTGTCCTGACGCCGGCGCGGGGGCTTCAGCCCTGGATTGATCTTGCGGGTCGGAACGTCTGTGCGGATGGCGCGGGTTGCCCGTCTTATCGCGCTTTCTGGTACAGGCGCTTTTGCGGCCGAGCCGCCGGTCAGAAGCGGAAGTTGACGCCGGCGCGCACGATATTGGTGGTGAAATCGACGTGTTGCCGCAAGGGGAAGCCGCAGGCGCCACCGCAGGAGGTGTTGCCGAGATCGACGTAAAGATATTCGATCTTCGCCGTCCAGTTGGCCGCCAGCGCGAATTCGAGGCCGCCGCCGACCGTCCATCCGGCATTGGTCTGGTTTATCCCGGTCGTGAACGGTGTGGTGGTGTGAATGTTGCCGACCGCCAGGCCGCCGGTGAGGTAGGGCATCCAGCGGTCGATGGCGTAGCCGACCCGGCCGCGTGCGGTGGAGAGGAAATTGTTGCTGGTGGTGCAGACGTTCGCCGCGCAGCCGGTGGCGCCGTTCACGAAGCTGTTGCCACGGATGTCGGTCCAGTCCACGTCGCCTTCGAGGCCGTAAACGAACTGCCCGAACTGCCAGTTGTAGCCGACCTGGCCGCCGAACAATCCGCCCGACGTGCCGAAGCTCGAGCCGAGCGCGCTCCAATTGGTGTTGCCCCAGCCATAGCCGCCGTTCGCACCCATGTACAAGCCGGTCCAGTTGTAGACCGGCGGGTAGTAGACCGCCGTCTTGTACACAGGACGCTGAAGATCGGCTGCCGACAGCGGACCGGTCAATCCCGCCAGGGCCAGAAGGCCCGCGGTCGCGAACAGGAAACGCCTCATGATCTTCACTCCAGTTCAGGGATGTTGGCTGCAAATTATTTCAATATCGAGATATGTCTAGTGAAGATTTTGCAGTCACCATTTCACAATAAATTTCATGGTTTATGAAGAGTGTATTTTGGTTTATCTACGCATTATTGCGGATCAATACACCATTTTACTGCCATAATTCGATAATTATTACTTAATACATGTCCGGGCCAAACGGGTTCCGCGGTCGCCCGGTCCATCCCGTCAATACGGACCCGCGAAGTTCGCCGCACCGAAATCTCGAAATTCAAGCTTCTGAGTTTATCACAACCTTCAGGTTAATCGGTTCTCAACACGGAACGCTGGGACAAGTTAAGGATAAGCAATCGTATACTTTGCTCGCGGCCTCGATTATCCTTGCCGAAGACCAGCGGGCCAGACCCGGCCGACGCCGGCTTGCCGATGGCGCGCAACTCGTGCGAATCCACTGAGGATGGTATCCGATCCCCCCTTGCCGGCCCCGACCGCCCTCGTCACCGGAGGAGCGCAGCGGATCGGCCGCGCCATCGTGCTGGCGCTCGCCCGCAGCGGCTATGCGGTGGCCGTGCATGCGCACCGTTCGCTTGCGGCGGCTGGAGAGCTGTGCGCCGGGATCGTGGCGGCGGGCGGAACCGCGGCGGCGGTCGCCTGCGATCTCGGCGACCACGGCGCAGTCATCGATCTCGTGCCCGCCGCCGCGGCTGCGGTCGGCCCGCTGACGCTGCTCGTCAATAATGCGAGCGTATTCGAGCCGGACGGGATCGGGGCCCTCGACCGTGCCCGCTTCGACCGCCATTACGCCGTCAACCTGCGTGCGCCGGTGTTCCTGGCCGAAGCCTTCGCCGCCCAGGTTGCCGCCCATCTCCCGGCGGGGGCGAATGCCTCGATCGTCAACCTGCTCGACCAGCGGGTCTACAAGCCGACCCCGCGCTACCTATCTTATGGGCTCGCCAAGAGCGCACTTCATGCCGCGACCACGACGCTTGCCCAGGCGCTGGCGCCGCGGGTGCGGGTCAACGCCGTGGCGCCCGGGCCGGCATTGCCGAATTCGCGCCAGGACGCCGAGACATTCGCGCGCCTGTGCAGCGCCATGCCGCTCGGTCACGGGCCCACGCCGGAGGAGATCGCCGACGCCGTGCTGTTCCTCGCCGCCGCCACAGCATCACCGGGCAGACCATTACGGTGGACGGCGGCCAGCATTTGAGCTGGCAGGCCGATCCCGCCAATGTCGACTAGCGACAGCCCTGCAAGACCTGACATGCAGAAGAAGAACATCGACCCCGAAATCGAGCTCAAGGACGACGACGAGGAAGCCTCGCTGCCGGAACTGCCGGAGCTCCCGGATGTGACCGGCTGAGCCCGGGATGGAGATCGATTGGCTGCCCGGCACCGGCACCGGGCGCAACATCATCGCCGAGTTCGCGCGCCACGCCCCCTCGGCGCCCGGCGTCTACCGCATGACCGGTGCCGGCGGCGAAGTGCTCTATGTCGGCAAGGCCAAGAACCTCAAGAAGCGCATCCTGGCCTATGCACGGCCGACCGGCCATGTGTCGCGCATCGCGCGCATGGTGGCGGCGACGTCGGCCATCGAGTTCGTCTCCACCGCGACCGAGACCGAAGCGCTGCTGCTGGAAGCCAACCTGATCAAGCGGTTGCGGCCGCGCTTCAACGTGCTGCTGCGCGACGACAAGTCGTTTCCCTATATCCTCATCACCGCGGGCGAGCGGCCGCCCCAGATCTGCAAGCACCGCGGCGCGCGCAACCGCGACGGCGACTATTTCGGGCCGTTCGCCGCCGTCAATGCGGTCAACCGCACCATCACCGCGCTGGAGCGCGCGTTCCTGATCCGCTCCTGCTCCGACACCGTGTTCGAGAGCCGTACCCGGCCATGCCTGCTGTTCCAGATCAAGCGCTGCTCGGCGCCCTGCACCGGCGAGATCTCCAGGCCGGACTATGACGAGCTGGTGCGCGAGGCCAAGACCTTCCTGTCGCGGCAAGAGCCGGGCGGTGAAGGAAGAACTCGCGCAGCGAAATGGACCGCGCCGCCGAGGCGCTCGATTTCGAGCGCGCCGCCGCGCTGCGCGACCGGCTCGCCGCGCTGTCCGCCGTGCAGGCGCGCCAGGGCATCAATCCCCGCGGCGTCGAGGAGGCCGATGTCTTCGCCATCCACCAGGACGGCGGCTTCAATTGCATCGAGGTGTTCTTCTTCCGCACCGGGCAGAACTGGGGCAACCGCGCCTATTTTCCGCGCGCCGACCGCACGCTGGCGCCGGAGGAGGTGCTGGGCGCCTTCCTCGCCCAGTTCTACGACGACAAGCCGTGTCCGCGGCTGATCCTGCTGTCGCACGAGACCGAGGACTGCCGGCTGCTGGCGGAAGCGCTGTCGATCAAGAGCGGGCACAAGGTCGAGATCTCGGTGCCGCAGCGCGGCGAGAAGCGCGACCTGATCGAGCATGCGCTGGCCAATGCGCGCGAGGCGCTGGGCCGCAAGCTGGCGGAGGCGGCCTCGCAGCAGCGGCTCCTGGCCGCGCTGGCGTCGAGCTTCGGGCTGGCGCAGCCGCCGCGGCGGATCGAGGTCTACGACAACAGCCACATCCAGGGCACCAACGCGGTCGGCGCCATGATCGTCGCGGGGCCGGAGGGCCTGCGCAAGAACCAGTACCGCAAGTTCAACATCAGGTCGGCGGAACTGACGCCGGGCGACGACTTCGGGATGATGCGCGAGGTGCTGCAGCGGCGGTTCAAGCGCCTGCTGAGCGAAGCGCCGCGCCCCGGCGCCGCGGCCGTGCAAACCCCGGAGCAAGCTGCCGATGCAACCGCTCCCGAATCGCCGGGTCCGGACCAGGGGGCGCCGGGGGAGGGCGCGGCGGAGGCCGCCGTCGAGCCGCCGCCGCCGGAGCGCGACGACATCGCTTGGCCCGACCTCGTCCTCATCGACGGCGGGGCCGGGCAGCTCAACGCGGCGCGCGACACGCTGGCGGCGCTGGGCATCACCGATGTCGCCATGGCCGCCATCGCCAAGGGCCCCGACCGCGATGCCGGCCGCGAGACCTTCCACATGCCGGGCCGGCCGCCGTTCAAGCTGCCGCCGCGCGATCCCGTGCTCTATTTCGTCGAGCGCCTGCGCGACGAGGCCCACCGCTTCGCCATCGGCTCACACCGCCAGCGGCGCAGCCGCGACATCCGCGAGGCCGGCCTGCAGGAGATCGCCGGCATCGGCCCGACCCGCAAACGCGCCTTGCTGCGCCATTTCGGCACCCTCAAGGCGATCGAACGGGCCTCGGTCGCCGATCTGCGCGAGGTTCCCGGCATCAGCGACGAGACTGCACGACGGATTTATGACTTTTTCCACGACCCTGCGCATTGATGAGGCAGTTTATTGAGGATGCCGGAAAAATTCCTTGCCGCGGAGGGCTGTTGCCGGACGCTGCGCGAGTCTATGTTGATTTCATGGATGCAGCCACTTCACCTTTCATAAGGGGACGGCCTCTGGCCATCCCCAACCTTCTGACTTATGGCCGGATCATCGCGGTTCCGATCGTGGTCGGATGCATGTATTGGCAGAGCATCCTGCAGGGCGGGCTGTGGCTGCGCTGGGTGGCGCTCGCGATCTTCGTCGCCGCGGGGATCACCGACATTCTCGACGGCTATCTCGCCCGCAGCCTGGGCCAGCAGTCGAGCTTCGGCCGCATGCTCGATCCGATCGCCGACAAGCTGCTGGTGGCGTCGTGCCTGCTGATGCTGGCGGCCGACGAGACCATCAGGGGCTGGTCGCTGTGGGCGGCCATCGTCATCCTGTGCCGGGAAATCCTGGTGTCGGGGCTGCGCGAATACCTCGCCGAGTTGCGCGTCAGCGTTCCCGTGACCCGGCTCGCCAAATGGAAGACGACGGCGCAACTCGTCGCCATCGGCTTTCTGCTGGCGGGACAGGCGGGAGACCAGGTCATCCCGGTCGTCACGGTGACGGGCCTCGCCTTGTTGTGGGTCTCGGCCATCGTGACGCTATACACCGGATACGACTATTTCCGTGCCGGCGTGCAGCACCTGATCGAGCAATGAGCGTGAAGATCCTGTATTTCGCCTGGGTGCGCGAACGCGTCGGCAAGGCCGAGGAGATCGTCGAGCCGCCGGCCGGGATCGCGACCGTCGACGACCTCATGGGCTGGCTCGCCGGGCGCGGCGAGGAATATGCCCATGCCTTCGACAATCCCAAGGTGATCCGCGCCGCGATCGACCGCGCCCACGTCAAGGCCGACGCCGCCATCGCCGGGGCCCGCGAAGTCGCCTTCTTCCCGCCGATGACGGGGGGGTAGGCCCGGGCGAGTTTTTCTTCTCCCTCCCCCGCGAGCGGGGGAGGGAGACCACAAGTCCGCACTTGGGAGGCAGAGCCCATGGCAGCGACCGTTCGCCTGCAGAGCGAAGACTTCGATGCCGGAGCCGAGGCGCGCAAGCTGGCGGCCGGGCGCACCGATATCGGGGCGGTCGTCACCTTCACCGGCATCTGCCGGGGTTCGGAGGCGGGCGCGCCGGTCGCCGCCATGACGCTGGAGCATTATCCCGGCATGGCCGAGGCCGAGATCGCCCGCCATGTGGAGGAGGCGCAGGCGCGCTGGCCGCTGCTCGGCGTCACCGTCATCCACCGCTACGGCCGCATGGTGCCCGGTGACAACATCGTGCTGGTGGTGACGGCCGCCTCCCATCGCGGCGACGCCTTCGCCGCCGCCGAATTCCTGATGGACTACCTCAAGACCCGGGCGCCGTTCTGGAAGCAGGAAGAGCGCCCGCAGGGAACGGCCTGGGTCGACGCCAAGGAGGCCGACGACACCGCGGCCGAGCGTTGGGACAAGGCGGGACGGCACGCGGCGGAGTGAAACTTCGGACGCCAACTCGACCTTCTATCCGATCGGAAAAGCGTCAGTGGTCAAGACAACCCGTACCCGCCGCCGCAATGTTCGCCCGCCGCAAAGGCGGGCAGTGAAGCCCCCCGTCGCCGATCCCGCCGAACTCCTCACCGTGCTCGATCTCGTCCGCTATGCGGTGACGCGGTTCAATGTGGCAAAGCTCGTATTCGCCCACGGCACCACCGATCCGGTGGCCGAGGCGGCCTTCCTGGTGGGCGAGGCGCTGCACCTGCCGCCCGACCGGTTCGAGCTTTTTGCACCGGCGCGCGTGACCGCGCCCGAGCGCGAACGTATTCTCGGTCTCATCGAAACACGCATCCGCACCCGCAAGCCGACGGCCTATTTGCTGGGGCGAATCTACGCCGCCGGCGTTGCGTTCTACGTGGACGAGCGCGTGATCGTGCCGCGTTCCTATCTCGGCGAGATCATCGCCGGCGATGCCTTTGCCGGCGCGGACGGCCTCGCCTTTGCCGATCCCGGCGAGGTCGCGCGCCTGCTCGACCTCTGCACCGGATCGGGCGCGCTCGCGGTTCTCGCCGCCATGCGGTTTCCCAATGCGGCCGTGGAGGCCATCGACATTTCCTCGGAAGCGCTCGCGGTCGCTGCGCGCAATGTCGGCGAGTACGGGCTCGACGATCGTATCTCGCTCCTGCGCGGCGATCTCTTCGCGCCGGTCGACGGCGAGCGCTACGACCTCATCATCACCAATCCGCCTTACGTGGATGAAGCCGGCATGGCGGCACTGCCGCCGGAATGCCGGCACGAGCCGGCGTTGGCGCTCGACGGCGGCGCCGACGGGATCGCCGTCGTCACGCGGATCATCGAGGAGGCCGAGCCGCCATCTCACCGAAAACGGGGGCCTGCTCTGCGAGGTCGGCCGCGGCCGGGCGGTGCTGGAGGCGCGGTACCCGGAACTGCCCTTTCTCTGGCTCGATACGGAGGAAAGCAGCGGCGAAGTGTTCTGGCTCACCGCCGCCGAGCTTCGTTGAGCATGGGCGCGGGTGTGGTAAGCTGGAGAAAACAGCTCGTGCCTTGGGAGGTCATGATGAAATTCGTCGCCCATTCGATCGCGCCTGCGGTGGTCGCGCTCGCCTGCGTGCTTGCGGCGCCCGCCTTCGCGGCCCAGGCGAGCTTCTACCAGCTTCCGTCCGGTGCTTATCCCCACGACGTCGCGCCCGCGCCCGACGGCCGGGTCTGGTACAGCGGCCAGGAAAAGGGTTTCCTCGGCCGGTTCGATCCCAAGACCGGCAAGAACGAGGAGATTCCGCTCGGGCCGGGGGCGGCGCCCCATGGCGTCATCATCGGGCCGGACGGCGCGCCCTGGGTCACCGAGGGCGGCCAGAACGCCATCGCCCGGGTCGATCCAGCCACGCTGCAGGTCAAGCTGTTCCCGCTGCCCAAGCAGTTTCCCGACGCCAATCTCAACACCGCCACCTTCGACAAGAAAGGTGTCCTCTGGTTTACCGGCCAGAGCGGCGTCCACGGCCGCCTCGATCCCGCGACCGGCAAGGTCGACGCGTGGAAATCGCCGCGCCCGGGCAGCTACGGCATCACCACGACGCCGAGCGGCGATGTCTGGTTCGCCTCCCTCGCCGGCGATTTCATCGGCAAGATCGACACCGCGACCGGCGCGGTCACCATGGTCGATCCGCCGCGCAAGGGCTCCGGGCCGCGCCGCATCTGGTCGGACTCCCAGGGCAAGCTGTGGGTGAGCTTCTGGACCGCCGGCGGCATCGGCCGCTACGACCCCGAGGCCAAGTCCTGGAAAATCTATACGATGCCCAAGAGCCGCTCGGGCACCTATGCGGTCTATGTCGACGACAAGGACCGGGTGTGGGCGACCGACTGGCTCGCCAATTCGATCCAGCGCTTCGACCCGGTGAAGGAGACCTTCGAGACCTTCCCGAGCGACAAGCGCGGCGCCGAAGTGCGCCAGATGCTGGGCCGTCCCGGTGAAGTGTGGGGCGGAGAATCCGGCCACGACCGGCTGGTCGTAATCAGGGAATGACGGTGATCAGCAATCAGTGATCAGGGATCAGAACTTCTGACCGCTGATCACCGGTAGCTGACCTTCGCGATTACTGACCTTTCTGATCACTGATTACCGACAACTGGAGCAAACCATGTCCCGCACCAAGCGACTGTCATCCGCGCTGCTGTTCTCCGCAGGTCTGACGTTGGCGCTGGCCGGCGCCGCTCCGGCGCAGAGTCCCACCCCGGTGACAGTGTTCGAGGGCGCGCGGCTCATCACCGGGGACGGCAGCGCGCCGATCGAGAACTCCGCCTTCGTCGTCGAGAACAACCGGTTCACGCAAATCGGCCGGCGCGGCGAGGTGCAGGTTCCGGCCGGCGCGGTCCACGTCGATATCACCGGCAAGACCGTGATGCCGACGCTGGTCGACATGCACGGCCATTTCGGATTCCAGAACATCCCCGCGGGGACGATGTCGAAGGCGACCTTCACCCGCGAGAATCTCATCGATCATCTGCAGCGTCTCGCGTTCCACGGCGTCGGCGCCGCCGTCGGCGTCGGCGATCTCGTCGACCGCTCCGACATGCATGGCGGCCGAACCGGATGGGGCGACGTGCCGCTGCGGCTGCGCGATGAAGTCGTGCCCAATGCGGCGCTGTTCCACACCTCCGGCGCCGGCATGGCGTGGCCGGGATCGGGTGCCCAGGGCGATCCGTCGCGGGTCGACGTGTCCTATCCCGTGACCACCCCGCAGGAGGCGCGCGCCGCGGTCGACGACTACGTCAAGATGAAGCCCACCTTCATCAAGATCTGGGTCGACAGCCGCCGCGGCACCAAGAAGACGCTGACGCCCGATCTCTATCGCGCCATCGCCGACGAGGCGCACAAGTTCGACGTACCCGTCGGGGTCCACAACGTCACCCTGGCCGATGCCAAGGAGCTGATGCGCGCCGGGGTCGAGGGCTGGCTCCACGTTCCGGTTCGCGAGGGCGATGTGGCCGACGACGAGATCGTCGGTATCGTCAAGGACCGCATCGCGCGGAACGATCGCCCGGTCATCTGGATGACGCCGAGCCTCATCACCGCATGGATGAACACCGCGGGCGGCACAAGGCCGGCCTGGCTCGACGACCCGTTGCTGCAGGCGACCTATTCGCCGGAGCAGATCGAGAAATATTGGGGCGACCCGCTCAAGAAGATGTCGCCGGAGGCGCTCGCGCGGGTGCGAAAGAACTTCGAAAACGACGGCCGCAATGCGATGAAGCTGCGCGCCGCCGGCATGCGCGTGGTCGGAGGCACCGATACCGGGCAGAGCCGTTTCCTGATCGGCTATTTCAACCACCTCGATCTCGAAAGCATGGTGGCGATGGGCATGACTCCCATGGAGGCGATCGTCGCGGCGACCCGCGACGGCGCCGAGGTCGGCCACTTCGACACCGGCCTGGTGGCACCAGGCAAGAGCGCGGACTTCATCGTGCTGAACGCCAATCCGCTGGAGAACATTTCCAACACGCGGCGGATCGACAAGGTCTATCTGCGCGGCGAGGAAGTGCCCCGCGCCGCCATGGCCGCGAAGTGGCAGGCGCAGTTCCGCCAGAGCGCATCGACGCGGTAAGGGCGCGCGGCGAGGGAAAATCTCCCGTTCGGATCGATGAATCCGGCGCGCACTCCCATATTCCACGAGGTGCCTCGGCCGTCGGCGTCTCATGCGTCGCCACGCGTGCGCGCGATGATCTCTCCCATGAGGTCCGCCCTCGAGTGCTTGCGCGGCCGCCCGCAAAAATGACCAGCATCCGGATTAGATCGGCGACCCCGTGCCCAACCTCGACGTTGTCATAAGAGAGATAGCCGACGAGATGCGGCGGAGGCCGGATCGCGGCGAGGTCGCGAGCTATATTCCCGAACTGGCCCGGGTCGACGCCAAATCCTTCGGCTTCGTCGCGGTCGACGCCGAAGGCAACGTCGCGGCGGCGGGCGACAGCGAAACTGCGTTTTCGATCCAGAGCATCTCGAAGGTCTTTACGCTTACGCTCGCCTTGGGCAAGGCCGGCGACAGGTTGTGGCGGCGCGTCGGCCGCGAGCCTTCAGGCAGCGCCTTCAACTCCATCGTGCAGCTCGAATACGAGCGCGGCATACCGCGCAATCCCTTCATCAATGCCGGCGCGATCGCGGTCACCGACCTGATCCTGTCCGGGCATCAACCCCGCGAGGTGCTGGGGGAAATCCTCAGGTTCGTGCGGTTTCTCGCCGACGATCCGTCGATCACCATCGACGAGGCCGTCGCGGCCTCGGAACAGCGTACCGGATTTCGCAACCGCGCCCTCGCCAATTACATGAAATCGTTCGGCGTGCTCGACAATCCCGTGGATTTCACGCTCGGCGCCTACTTCCATCATTGCGCTATCGCCATGTCATGCCGGCAACTGGCCATGGCCGGACGCTTTCTCGCCCAATCCGGCCGCCACCCCTCGACCGGCCAGTCGGTGGTCCAGCCCGAACGCGCGCGGCGGATCAATGCCGTCATGCTGACCTGCGGCCACTACGACGGCTCCGGCGAGTTCGCGTATCGGGTCGGCCTGCCCGGCAAGAGCGGCGTCGGCGGTGGCATCCTGGCGATCGCCCCGGGCAAAGCCTCCATCGCCGTGTGGTCGCCGGGCCTCGACGCCGCCGGCAATTCTCATCTCGGCCGGATCGCGCTCGAAGCCCTTACCAAGAGGCTGGGTTGGTCGATCTTCGGAGCGTGACCGGGGCCCCGCCTCGTCGTGCCTCGCTAGCTCTTGCGGGCCTGCTCAGCTTCCTGGACCGCTGCTTCGTGATACCAGCCGCTGCCAAACACGGTCTTGGGGACGCACAACGATGTAATATCCGCGGCGGGCTTCGACGCGTCACGCAGGCTGCCGAAAGCCGCGCGGCCTCCTGCAGGGAATTCATAGATCGTGGCCGACTCGCGATAAAAATTCGTGTTCATGTTCGTCTAACTCATTCGATGCTGCGCGAAGCGCGTTAAACACAACATAAGTGTTCTGCACACCGCTTGCACAGGATGCCTCGTAAAAAATCAGCAAAAGTCTATAATTTGTGCATGCTTGGCTTTGCTTCTTTGGATAGCATTCTCTCGGGACGAAGTTCTGGAGGTTGGATGCTGAGCCGGTTGAGCGGCGCCGCCGCGGCAAGAGGCCGTTCAGGTCCGTGCGCCGCACCATCAGCGCCATCGTCCGGAGCGTAACTGCCGCGCCGATTGGCATGTTAAATGCTTTCGGGACTTCAGCCCTCGGCGGCCGGGCACGCGTCAGGATTTCCTCCCATTCGCGTCATCAACCAAACTCCGCGTCATCAACTGATGAGAGACCTCCATGACAAAGTATAAGCTTGAGTACATCTGGCTCGACGGGTACACGCCGGTTCCTAACCTTCGCGGCAAAACGCAGATCAAGGAATACGATGCATTTCCGACGCTCGAGCAACTGCCATTGTGGGGCTTCGACGGAAGCTCCACCATGCAGGCGGAAGGAAGAAGTTCGGACTGCGTGCTGAAGCCCGTCCGCATCGTTCCGGACAGCACTCGCGTGAACGGCGCCATCGTGCTGTGCGAAGTCATGATGCCGGACGGCGTCACTCCGCATCCATCGAACAAGCGGGCGACCATTCTCGACGACGAGGGCGCCTGGTTCGGATTCGAGCAGGAATACTTCTTCTACAAGAACGGCCGGCCGCTCGGCTTCCCCGAGACCGGCTATCCTGCGCCTCAGGGTCCCTACTATACGGGCGTCGGCTACAGCAAAGTCGGCGACGTCGCGCGCAAGATCGTCGACGAGCATCTCGACCTCTGCCTCGCCGCCGGCATCAACCACGAAGGCATCAACGCCGAAGTGGCGAAGGGCCAGTGGGAATTCCAGATCTTCGGCAAGGGTTCCAAGAGAGCCGCCGACGAGATGTGGCTTGCCCGCTACCTGATGGAGCGGCTGACCGAGAAGTACGGCATCGACATCCAGTATCACTGCAAGCCGCTCGGCGATACCGACTGGAACGGATCCGGCATGCACGCCAACTTCTCCACCACCTATCTGCGCGAGACCGGCGGCAAGGAATACTTCGAGAAGCTGATGGCTGCCTTCGAAGCGGCGAAGGATGAGCACATCGCGGTGTATGGGCCGGACAACCACTTGCGGTTGACCGGCAAGCACGAAACGCAGTCGATCCACGCCTTCAGCTACGGTCTCGCCGATCGTGGCGCATCGATCCGCATGCCGCACAGCTTCATCAAAAACGGGTACCAGGGCTATCTCGAAGATCGCCGTCCGAACTCGCAGGGCGACCCCTACCAGATCGCGTCTCAGATCCTGAAGACGATTGCATCCGTCCCGACCGGCGCCAAGGCCGGTGTTTCGGCCGCAGCTTGAGCCTTCGTCACGGCGTAGACTCGAGGGTCTACGCCGTGACCCGCTGTCGTCGTCACGCCCCGGCGTGATGTCGGCGGATGAGGTGGAGCGTCGCTCGGTCGCTGGCTCAGCGCAGGCCGCTTCATTGTAGACGACCGTTGCTTGGCTCGTTTCGAAATGTCCTCGGGTCAGTCCTCGCCGAAATTCGCGAACATCACGCGCTTGAGCGGCGGGGTCGCGTTGGCTGCGCGAAACAACAGCTTGGCTAATCGGAAACCGATGCCCTTGTCGCCGACCGATTGTCGCAGGGCCTGCAATGACGTTCGAACGGCGGCGAAGCCATATTCACGCATCTGCCGCTCATAGTCGTTGATGGCGTCCTCGAGCGCGCAGGCGCCACGCGCCGCCGCCTCGAGGTTTTGGCACAGCAGGGCCGCGTCCCGCAGCGCGGTGTTGGCGCCGATACCGCGGTAAGGCGTCATGCTGTGGATGGCATCGCCGATCAGCGTGATCCGCCGCGACTGCCACGGAGCCACCGGGACCGAGGTCTTGATGCCCACGACATTGAAGGTCGATGGATCGGACGCGCAGACCAGCACGCTGTAGTCGGGATGCCAGTTGCGAATGCGATCGAGCACCAGCCGCTGCAGATCGGTCGGGTCGAGTTGTTCGAGCGGCCGTCCGCGTTCGAGGTCCGCGCGCAGGCCGCCATAGGCCCAGAACACGTAGCTGGTGGTGTTGTCCAACAGCGCGCCGGCAGGAGGCTGTGCCGGCCCGGTTGCGTCGCCGGTGCCGATGGTCGGCGGCGCGGGCGCGTCCTCCGCGAATTCGTGCAGGCCGATGAACATGCCGCGGCGGCCGGGCGACATCACCATGCCGGTGCCCGCGAGCACGCGCGGCGGCAGGCGCCGACGGTTTTCCTCGGTCAGCATCGCCTTTGCCGCGATGCCGACCGCGCCGGTGTCGATGCGTTGGGCGTGGGGCAGGAATTGGTGGCGCACCCGCGAATTGCCGCCGTCGGCGCCGACCAGCACGTCGCAGGTGGCGGTGCTGCCGTCGGTGAAATGGAGAATGATCGACCCGTCTGCGGTCTCCTCGTAATGCGTGAACGTCTTGCCGAACCGGAGGATGCCCTCGAGGCGGCTCAGCAGCACCTGCCGCAGCGTGATGCGGCTCGCCGAACGGTGTTGCGCGATGGTGGGGGCGTCGTTGCGGGTCTCGATGGACAGCAGTTCCTCCATCTTCTCGGTCAGAAAGCGGAAGCCCCGGTTGCCGACGCTGCAGGTCGCCGCGAAGACTTCGAAAAGATCGGCCGGCAGGCAGCTGTGGAGCGCCTCGCTGCCCTTGGGGCTGATGTGGACCCGGTAGCCCTGCAACCGGTCGGTGGGAGTGCGGTCGCGTTCATAGACCGCAACGCTCATGCCCGCCTTCTTCAATCCCTGCGCCAAGGCGAGGCCGCCGATGCCGCCGCCGACGATACCGACGTGAAAGCCTTTGTCCGTCATGTGCTGCCTCCGGATTCTCGGTGCCGTGACCGCCTGTGCCGGTCCCCAATCAGACGCGCGCGTGGCGTCGAGCCTTGGTCGTCTTCCTGGCTGCGGCGGGCGCCAGCAGCCACGCCTCGACCACGGCGAAGATGGTGTCGAGTTCGTGCCGCGAATGTCCCAGCAGCCCGGCGCCCGCCATGGCGGCGACAAAGAACGCGGCGCTGCCGGCGGGATCGAGATCGCGGCGAAACACTCCCTCGGCAACGCCCGCCGCCATCCACTGCTCGATCCCCTTCCGCCAATGGCCGAACAGCGGCTCGGTGATCCTGCGGATGGCAGGATCGCGCCGCCCGCGCAGCTGCAGCTCGCACAGAACCGCCGGCAGGTCCGGATGCTTGGCGCCGTAGAAATGCGCGTCGGCGAATTCCTGGTGCAGCCGGTCGAGCGCCGGACTGCCGGTCGGCGCCACCGCGGGAGCATGCAGCGTGATGAACCGGCTGGCGATAAAGTCCGCGACCCCGCCGATCAGTGCCTCCTTGGTGGGAAAATAATAGTGCAGCGTCGCGATGTTGACGCCGGCACGGTCAGCAACGCTGCGGGTGCGCAGCCCCTCGAAGCCGTCGGACGCGAGGCACGCAAAGGCGGCCCGCACCAAACTGTCGCGGCGTTCATCGCCGCCTGGGCGTGCTTGCTTTTTCTTTGCCGCCATGGCGCACAGGTTCCCTCGATTCAATCAATCAGTTGATTATATAGAAGGCGCGGCTCGATCGGTCAAGGGAAGCGCTCGGGCGTGCACGGCTTTTGATTTTGAGCACGATCTCGTGCGAAAAATCGGCAACTTTCCGAGATCAATCCCTTGCCGTCACTTACCCAACGCGGGCTCGTCGGCGGTCCGGCGGGCGTCGTTGACGATGGACAGCACGCGGGCTGAAAGCGCGGCCGAAATGGCCTGATCCACTTCCTCGGCCGGCACGTCGCCGTCGGAAGCCGTCACCCTGGCCTCTCGTACCGGCAGCCCGGGCGAGGGGTTGTTGTCGACGGTCGAACGGGTGGCGCCGTACGGGCTCGATCGCGCGGCATTCGGCTTTGCTTCGGCGACGGCGCTGGGCTGTGTCCGCGGCGATATGATTTCGGGCAGCAGATCGACGCGAACCGCCGTTCCGTCGGCAAGATCGGTGCGTGCGGGCGACACGACCATTGCGCCTTCGGCGATGCCTCCCACCACCTCGACCAGACGCGAGCCATGCACTCCCGTGGAGACTCGCATGTGCGTGGTCCGATCGCCGTTCACGATGCTGATTGCGTTGTCGACGATGGCTTCGGCCGGAATCACCAGCGCGTCGGGATTTTCGCGAAATACGATATTGACTTCGACCGTCATCCCGATTCGCAACGGCGTGTCACGAGGCAACAACAGATAGACGCGAAATGTCTTGCTCTCGGGATTTCCCTTCGGCGTGATCGCGGAAACCGTCGCACTCAAAGATTGATCCGGAAAGGCCTCGTTTCGCAGGAATGCCTTTTGACCGAGCGCGATCTTCGGAATCTCCTCCTCGTTGATCTCGGCCACCACTTGCATGGGTGTGGGCGGCCCCACCCAAAAGAGCACGTCCGTGGGCCCGGCGATTTCTCCAACCTCGCCGTCGCGGCGCAACACCATGCCGTCCAGGGGCGCCTTGAGCACCAGCGCATTGATCCGCTCTTTCTGCGCGGTGACGCGGAATTCCAGCTCTCTGATCTGGGTCTTGAGCTGCTCGTTCTGCTGCTTCGTCACCGAGCCCTTCGCCAGGTCCTTGTCCGAACGATCGAGGTCCCTGTCGAGTTGATCCAGCCTCGCCGTGAGCTCGTTCAGCGAGGCCTGCTCCTCGGCATCGTCCTGTCGTGCCAGCACCTGCCCCTGACGCACCGTCTGTCCCTCGCATCGGCAAAGCTCGACGATCCGCCTCCTGGTGAATGGAATCACCTTGGCCCACCGAACCGGCTCGACGGTGCCACTGCCGTACACTACCTCTGAAACCGGCGCGTAGGCCGCCAGGCTGACGGTGACGACCGGCGGCTTGAATAAGTAATATCCGGCCGTGCCCGCGGCCGCGCCGAGGACCAGTATTGTCAATGAGAGCGTGCGCCAGCGCATTGTCACACCCAATCTCGGTTTATATTCCTAATTTCTACCATGAAAGCGCCGGCGGATCAACGCTGCCATTGGAGTAGGGAGACGAGCCGTCATGAAGGTTCAACCTGACGGGACTCTTCTTCAGTCCGGGCGTCGGACCTTTGTTTCGACAACCACGTCTCTTGCGCGATCTTCCCGTCGACGATCTGGATGCGCCGGTCGGCCCGCGCCGCGAGCCCGGGATCATGGGTTACCACGATGACCGTCCTGCCCTGGTTGGCGATGTCGCGCAGCACGCCGAACACCTGTTCGGTGGAAGCCGTATCGAGATTGCCGGTCGGCTCATCGGCGACGATGATCGCGGGATCGTTGGCGAGCGCCCGTGCCAGTGCCACTCTTTGGCGCTGACCGCCAGACAGTTGGTGCGGACGTTTGTTGACCTGCTCGGCGAGCCCGAGCGACGCCAGCAGGGCAAGTGCCTTGGCGCGCATCTGCGACATCGAGAGTCCGCCGAGCGTGCGCATCGGCAGCAGCACGTTGTCGAGTGCGGTGAACTCGGGCAGGAGGAAATGAAACTGGAACACGAAACCGCATGTCTTCAGGCGAATTTCGGCCTTTTGCAACTCGGTCAGGCCGGAGGTGGCCCGCCCGCCCACGAAGATCTCGCCTTCGGTAGGCCCGTCCAGCAATCCCAGGAGATAAAGCAGGGACGATTTCCCCGATCCGGACGGACCGGTTATGGCGAGAAATTCGCCCTTGCCCACCGACAGGTCGATCCCGTTGACCAGAACGTGGGACACCACGCCTTCGACGCGGCGAACCAAGCCGACGGTTTGGATGACGGCCGTATTCATGCCGCGCCTCGAATGATTTCGACCGGATGGACTCGGGTGGCCTTGCGCGCCGGGAAGAATGCCGCGGCCGCACATGCGGTGAGCGTCAACATTCCCACGGCGGCATAATGCGTCACCGTCCAATAGATCGGAACGTTTATGATCTCTCCGCTCAGCGGATTGAAGAACGTGAACTCGCGACAATCCGTAGCAAAGCAGGTATCCGATCACCCATCCCGCCGCGATGCCCACCGCGCCCATGATGACGGACTCGACGATGAATATTCCGCGCACGAATTGCTCTTTCAAGCCGAGGGATTTCATGATCGCTATGTCGTGCCGCTTTTCGTGGGTGATGGTCGAGATGATGTTGTAGGTCGCAAAGCAGGACGTGAACAGCATCGCGGCCATGACCGTGAGCATGATGAAGGCGCGCACCGTGAATGCGGACAGGAGATTCGCGTTGGCTTCCTGCCACGACACCGATTTGTAGCCGGTCTGCGCCTCGATCCGGCCGGCCACGTCCTTGGCGGCGACGGCGTCGTCGAGCCGCAATCGCAACTGGTTTATGCCGCCGGGCTGCCCGGAAAGGACCTGTGCGGTGCGCAGCAGCGTATACACCTGCGATTCGTCGATCTGGTGAACCCCGGAACGAAAAATCCCGACCACGGTCGCCGCGAGCGAATGGGTCTCTCCGACCGATATCGTGACCGTGCTCCTGATCTGTGCCCCGATCTTCTGCGCCAGCGCCTCGCCGATGATGATGGCGTTCGATGCCCGAAACAGGTCGCTGACCTGTCCCTTTTGCATCTGGTCGGCGAGCTTGGAGACCTTCATCTTCCCGGCGCGGATCGATCCCGGTCACCGTCACTCCGATGTGCCCGCCGACATAATGAACCAATGCCGTCGTCTGCTCCGACGGCGAGATCGCACCGGGCAGCCACGACTCGATCGATGCGACGACCGAATTCGGGTTCTTGATTCCAGCCCGCCGGTCCGCGGTAGGCAGGTTGGCCACCTGCACGGCCGCATATTCCTGCTCGGCCGGCTGGGTGGAGGCCGACCTGCGTTCGTCGCTGACGGTCACGTGCGGCAGCGTATCCACGAGTTGATGGATGAAATCGCGCTGGGAGCCTTCCATGAGGCCCGCGATCATGATGGTAAATCCCACTCCGATCGCAACGCCGACGAATTCCCACCAAGGTTTGCCGGATTCGCGTCGTGACGTGGGTCCAGGCGATTTCGAGGAGAAGGTTCATCGGCGGAGGCCTGCATCTGGAGATGCGACAAGCGAGATCGAGCGGCCGGTTGGCCGGATCGTAGGACCGTCAACGAATCCCATAACGCGCAAATTCGTCGGCGATGGTCTCCTGAACGGCTTTTGCGGCGCCAATGTCGTTTCGTCCCGGATCGGTGTTGCCCATGCGCATCTTGGCGATGCCGCGCCCATAGAGAGAAGACGCCCGCCTCGGATCGATCGAAAGCGCCGCATCATAGTCCTCTATGGCATTAGTCGCGCGGCCGATCTTCAGGTTCACGAAGCCGCGGCTGTCGAAGGCGTCGGCGTAGCGGGGACGGAGCTGCAGCGCCTGATTACAATCCTTGAGCGCGTTGTCGAGATCGCCCAGGATCGCCCGCGCCCAGCAGCGGTTGTTCAACGCCTCCGGATCGGCCGGATTGAACCGGATCACCTCGTCCAAATTCTTGATCGCGTCGGCATAATTTCCGGACTTCGTCAATTGCTGCGCCATGTTGTAGAGGCCGGCGGCCCTGTCGGCGGTGATCTTCACGGGTTCCACGGCACCGGCGTTTCGATCGGCTGGCCGCGACGGCACATTCTCGCTGGCGGTGGCCTGCCGCGCCGGCCTCGCATTCGGCGCCCAGGCGTCGGCCTGCTTCGTGGCAGAAGCGATTTCTTCGTCGGACATTCGCTTGGCCAATTGGGCCAACAGCTGTTGGGCGCCGTTCTTGTCTGCCGCGGTATTCTGGCCGGCGGCGGCGACCAGCGCCCATTTGTAGGCGTCCGCGTTGCTCTTGGATACGCCCCTGCCGACGGCATAAAGACCGCTCAGGATCAGTTGGGCCTGCGGATTGCCGCCTTCGGCGGCCTTCGAGAACCACGCGAATGCCTCGCCGTCGGACTGTGGCCGGCCCACGCCGGCCGAAACGATGGCGCCCATGTACATCTGCGCCTTGGCATCGCCTTTCTCGGCGGCTTGCTGGTAACGGTCCGCCATTTGAACATCGGCGGCGTCGTCGGCGCGCGACGGCGAGGTCATGGACGCGAGGAGGATGGCGCCGGGCAGAATCATCGCGGGCAGAACCCTTGCGACGGCTCGCATCGCGAGGAATTGTGCTGCAAAATACGCCAATCGAGCGAGCGGACCTCGCGGTCCCTGCGCCGCGTGGCCGGCCGGTCTTGGATTCCCTCGGGACATGCCGGAGCGCAATCTCCGGTACTCAAGGGCGTAATTCGATGGCGTCGCACCAAGCATGTTGACCCCTCGGAAAAGCAACGGCTGCGGACAGGTGTGCCGTGGCGAGCGTGCAAAAAGACGCTCCGATTCGGGCGGCGATCGAATTCCGCAGTGCCCGACGTCCGTCGTCTGCCGCCGGGCTGCCATCGTTGGAAATCCGGCATGTCCGCGGTCAGACTGCTCAAATCAACTATACCACCGGCCCGCTGAATTGCGGAAGCGGAGAATGCCCATGATACGAATGCCCACGAGCCTTCAATTCCTCGTTCTCGCCATCGCAATTTTGGCGCTCCCCGCCGCGGCGCAGGCGCAGTCGCTCGATCGCCTGCAGACAATTCTGGCCAATGGCGTGCTCCGCGTCGGGACTACGATGGACACCCCTGTTTTCAGCATGCGCGGCGCCGACGGAAAGCTCGAAGGGCTCGACATGGACGTGCTGGAGACGCTCGCGCCCGCGCTCGGCGTCAGGATCGAATACGTCAGGATGACATTCGGCTCGATGCTCGCCGATCTCGCAGCCGACAGGTTCGACGTTGCGATGTCCGGGATGGGGCGCACGCTCGACCGCGCCCGGGTCGCGACGTTTTCCAAGCCCTATATGCGCTACGGCAAGCTGTTGACGATCCGCAGCGCCGACAAGGAACGGTTCCGCTCGCTCGGAGACCTCGACCGGGCCGGCCTCAAGATCGCCTTCAACCGGGGCGGACTGAACGACCGCTTCGCCAACACCATGTTCAAGCAGGCGGCGCCGGTGGGCTTTGCGAGCAATGAGCTCGCCACCGCCGGTCTCCTCGCCGGCAAGGTCGACGCCCAGGTTTCCAACTCCACCGCCGCGATCTACCTGGCGCGCCAGGACCCGCGCCTCGCGGCCATGAGTCCCGACAACGTCTTCAATCCCGTCTATGTGGCGATGCTGCTGCGGCGCGACGACCAGACCCTGCTCAATTACATCAACATCTGGATCGACCAGATCGAACTGGACGGCACCCTGGCGAAGATCCGCGCCAAGTGGCTGGGCGATGTGAAATAGACGCCTCCGCTTCGAATCGAGGGGCCATGGGTAAACCTTGACAATACACCATAATGGTGTATCGTTCAACGTGACGGGAAAGCGGAAGCCGACTTACGATTTGACGGCATTCAAGGCGGCTTTCGATGACGTGAGTAAGCTCAACGTCACCGGTACGGCAGTGCGGAGCGCTGCGGCCATCGGTTTTGGACGAACCGAAATCGTGACGACGATCCAAACCATGCAGCGGGCTCACTTCTACAAATCGATGACCTCGGATGGGGATCATCGGATTTGGCAGGACGTGTATCACGTGCCGTCGGAGGCGGGCACGCTCTACGTCAAATTCACGGCAGGTGTCGTGACCGAATTTCTGTTGCTGTCGTTCAAGGGGAAAGACGATGAATAATCCGGTCTGCCCGAAAACGGGGGCACCGATGCAACGCGGGGTGCGCCCCATGACCCTCGAATACAAGGGCGCGAGCGCAGTCTTCGATATGCCGGGCTGGTACTGCGGCCGGTCTGAGGAGAGCATTCATAGCGGCGAGGACATGAAGGTATCCGATCGCGCCCTCAACCGGCTCAAGGCGGTGACCGAAGGTCTGCCGACGCCGGAGGAGATCAAGCGCATTCGCACCAAGCTGGGGCTGACCCAGGAGGCTGCGGGTGAGTTGATCGGAGGCGGCCCGCGCGCATTCCAAAAATACGAGGCGGGCGACCTCTTGCCGAGTCGCGCGATCAGCAGCGCCCTCGCGTTGCTCGACCACGACCCGACATCACTGTCCGTCCTTCATGCGCGCCGTCACGCCGGCTGACCCGATCATTCGGTAAGCCAGCTGCGCGCCGGCGATCCCTTATGCCGCCGCCGCCTTCCCCTTGGGCTGCACTTCGGCGGAATAGTCGTCCATCAATTGCCTGGTGATGGCGCCGGGCTTGAAATTCCACTGGGCGATCTCCGACACCGCCGTGACTTCCGCCGCGGTGCCGGTGATGAAGCATTCCGAGAAGCCGGGCAATTCGTCGGGCAGGATGCGCCGCTCGACCACCTCGATGCCGCGGCGGCGGGCGAGGTCGACGGCGGTGCGGCGCGTGATGCCGTCGAGGAAGCAGTCGGCGGTCGGGGTGTGGATGCGGCCGTCCTTGATGAAGAAGATGTTGGCCCCGGTGCATTCGGCGACCCGGCCTTCCCAGTCGAGCATCATCGCGTCGGCATAGCCGCGCCGCTCCGCCCGGTGCTTGGAGATGGTGCAGATCATGTAGAGCCCGGCGGCCTTGGCGAGGCAGGGTATGGTGCGCGGATCGGGCCGGCGGTATTCGGCGAGGTCGAGACGGATGCCCTTGAGGCGCTCGGCCGGGTCGAAATAGCTCGGCCATTCCCAAGCGGCGATGGCGAGGTGGATCCGGTTGTGCTGCGCCGACACGCCGAGCTGTTCGGAACCGCGCCACGCAATCGGTCGGACATAGGCGTCCTTCTGGCCGCTCTTCTCGACCACCAGGCGTTTGGCGGCGTCGATCTCCGCGACGCTGTAGGGGATCTCGAAGTCGAGCATGGCGGCGGAGCGCACCAAGCGCTCGGAATGCTCGGTGCCCTTGAAGATCACGCCGTTATAGGCGCGCTCGCCTTCGAACACGGCACTCGCATAATGCAGGCCATGGGTGAGGATATGGACGTTCGCCTCCGGACCGGGCACCAGCTTGCCGTCGAACCAGATCATGCCTTCCATTTGATCGAAGGGCACCGCCATGGTCGTTCCTCCGGTTGGGCCCGGTGTTCCGGTCGCCCGTTGCTTTGCGTCGCGCTTCAAGTCTCGATATGGTTACGCCGCGATGAGAGCGCCATTGCGCGTAGGATGCGACGATCGCCGAATTCGTGTCGGCGCGCACGTTCCTTTCGCGAAACACGGAATCAAGGTAACAAAACAAAAAAATATGTCAACATGGCTGACATAAATTTGACCGCACCCGTGGCGGCAGGGGAGGCCAGGCACAAGGCGGAGCCTGTCTGGGACCTGATCGAGCTTTTGTTTTTTGCCTACCGCGATTTCGTCGGCGACGCCGACGAGGTGCTGGCCCGGCTCGGCTTTGGGCGCGCGCATCACCGTGTCCTGCACTTCGTCAATCGCAATCCCGGCATGAAGGTCGCCGAGCTTCTCGACATTTTGCGGATCACCAAGCAGTCGCTCGGGCGCGTGCTCAAGCAGCTCATCGACGAAGGCTATGTGGAGCAGAAGGAAGGCGCCACCGACCGCCGGCAGCGGCTGTTGTTCGTGACCGCGACGGGCGAGGCGCTGGCGCTCAAGCTCGCCGGGCTGCAGAGCGTGCGCATCGGCCGCGCGCTCGCCGGCGCGGGCTATGGCGATCACGACATGGCGCGGCGGTTCCTGATCGCGATGCTCGACCCCGGGCAGCGCGACGGCGTGCTTCGCCTGATCGACGGCGCCGATCCCGCGCGCCGCCGGCGGCTGTGAGGCGGCGATGGCCCCGCTCGCCTCCGCACAGCTTCCCGACAATGCCCCGCATCTCCTCGTGGTCGACGACGACCGCCGCATTCGCGACTTGCTGTCGCGCTTCCTGCGCGCCGAAGGCTATCGCGTCACCACCGCCGATGCGGTAGCGGATGCCCGCGCCAAGCTCGACGGGCTGAGCTTCGATCTCCTGATTCTCGACGTCACCATGCCCGGAGAAACCGGCTTCGAATTCGCGAAATCGCTGCGGACGCGATCCACCGTGCCGATCCTGATGCTCACCGCGCGGGCGGAAAAGGAGAGCCGGATCGCGGGCCTCGAAATCGGCGCCGACGATTACGTGGCCAAGCCCTTCGAGCCGCGCGAATTGTCGCTGCGCATCGCCAACATCCTCAAGCGGCTGCAGCCGGCGCCGCCGCCCGCGCCGGCGGAAACGGTGCGGTTCGGGCCGTTCCTGTTTCATCTCGTGCGCGGCGAACTGCGGCGCGGCGAAGAGATGGTGCATCTCACCGACCGCGAGAAGGACATGCTGCGGCTGCTGGCGGCGGAACCCGGCGCGACGGTGCCGCGCCTCGCCTTGACCGGCAACGGCGCCGCCGCCGGCGAACGCGCGGTCGACGTGCAGGTCAACCGGCTGCGCCGCAAGATCGAGAACGATCCCGCCAATCCGCTGTTCGTGCAGACCGTGCGCGGCATCGGCTACCGCCTGGTGGTGCAGCCATGACCAGCCTCGACATCGGGATGTCGCGGCTGCGCACGGCGGCGGGCCGCTTCTATGATGGCTGGGCGCGCGTCGACCGCTGGGTCAAGGGCCTGCTGCCCAAGGGACTCTACGCGCGCGCCCTCCTCATCATCATCGCGCCGATGGTGATCCTGCAGTCGGTGGTCGCCTTCGTGTTCATGGAGCGGCACTGGAACACGGTGACGCGCCGGCTGTCGGCGGCGGTGACCCAGGACATCGCCGCCCTGATCGATCTGCGCAAGCTGCTGCCCCCGGAGCGCGACAATGCGGCGCTGCGCCGGATCGCCCAGGAGCGGCTCGGGCTGGCGGTCGATTTCCTCCCCGTCAACGAGATGCCGCCGATCGGGCCGAAGCCGTTCTTCTCGCTGCTCGACCAGGCGCTCTCCGAGGAGGTGCGCAAGCAGATCGGCCGGCCGTTCTGGATCGACACGGTGGGACGCTCGAACCTCGTCGAGCTGCGCATCCAGCTCGACGACGCCGTCATGCGCGTGTTCGCGCGCCGCAGCGCCGCCTACGCGTCGAATTCGGAGATCTTCCTGCTGTGGATGGTGGGCACCTCGCTGGTGCTGATCACCGTCGCGATCCTGTTCCTGCGCAACCAGATCCGCCCGATCCTGCGGCTCGCCGATGCGGTCGAGGGCTTCGGCAAGGGCCGCGAGGTGCCGGATTTCCGTCCCCGCGGAGCCCAGGAGGTGCGCCGCGCCGCTTCCGCCTTCATCGAGATGAAATCGCGGGTCGAGCGCACCATCGAGCAGCGCACCACCATGCTGGCCGGGGTGTCCCACGATCTGCGCACCGTCCTGACGCGCTTCAAGCTCGAGCTCGCTCTGATCGGCGACAGCCCCGAGGTCGACGCGATGAAAAAGGACATCGACGAGATGAGCCGTATGCTCGAGGCCTATCTCGCCTTCGCGCGCGGCGATGCCGGCGAGCAGTCCGAGGCGACCGACATGGCGGCGTTCCTCGAAGAGCTCAGGGCCGATGCCGAGCGCCATGGCCACAAGACGGCGGCGAACTTCCACGGCTATCCCGTCGTCACCGTGCGCCCCAACGCGTTCAAGCGCTGCCTCGCCAACCTCGTCTCCAATGCCGCGCGGTTTGCCTCCTCGATCGAGATCACCGGCCAGCGCAACCACCGCTATCTCACCATCACCGTCGACGATGACGGCTCCGGCATTCCCATGCATCTGCGCGAAGAAGTGTTCAAGCCGTTCCTGCGGCTCGACGACGCCCGCAACCAGGACGAGGGCGGCAGCGGCCTCGGCCTCGCGATCGCGCGCGACATCGCCCGCTCCCATGGCGGCGACATCACCCTCGGCGACAGCCCGCTGGGCGGCCTGCGCGCGACCGTGCGGGTGCCGGTGTAGGGCGGGCCAATTGTTCGCAATAATGCGCGAATGAATCCCTCCCCGTCTTCGGGGAGGGCAGGATTCTTGCTTCCCACAGAAGCGCCGCCGGTCGCCCCCACCCGGCCCCCCGAAGTCGGGGGGTATAATGGTATCCTCCAAAGCAGGCCACTTCGGTCCATCGCGTGAGGCCGAGCGTCGAGGCTGTGCCTGGGCCAAACTTTGTGATGCTGGCCCGGAAAGCATGCCGCTTGGCTGTGTTAGGGCAGTCGGCTCGGCTACGGACGAAGCGGGAGTGCCTGTTTCGCTGGCTGCGACGGCATCGCGCGGCGGCTCTACCCAACAATAACCGGAGCCGCCCGCCGGCGACCTTGGCGGCCGAGATCGGCCATGAGCGGCCGTCCAAAGGCTCCGGTTCGCCTGCTCGGACTGGGTTCGGCTTGCATCGGGCGAGACTGCTTGAAACGATTGTGTTGTTCAGGCGCTCGTTGCACGATGGACGCGGCTCGGTCAGGCGGATGACCCGACGACGCCCGGGAGGATCATCATGTTCCATCGAAGTGCGCTTGGGCTCTTCGCAGTGGCCACCATGCTGACGGTGACGGCCGGCGGCGCCCAGGCTCAGGACAAGAAATACCCCAACTGGAAAGGCGAATGGGACGCTGTCGT
Source organism: uncultured Alphaproteobacteria bacterium (assembly GCA_963800215.1). Classification (GTDB taxonomy): domain Bacteria; phylum Pseudomonadota; class Alphaproteobacteria; order Rhizobiales; family Xanthobacteraceae; genus JAJPKK01. Next base: position 126,558 of record CAWCZY010000004.1, read on the forward strand.
TCCCCGAATGCCAGGTCAGCAACTGCGGTTCGATCCCACCAAGCCCTATGGGCGGCGTCAGGAAGCGCCGCTGACGGAGGAATACAAGAAGGTCTATCAGGAAAACCTTGAAGAGCAGGCGCGCGGCGGTCAGGGCCTGTTTCTGGATCACGCCTCCTGCCTGCCGGCCGGCATGCCGACCATGATGTCGATCGGAAGGTTCGAATACATCATCACGCCGGAAACCACCTATGTCGCCACAGGCTCCGATTTACGTCGTATTTTCACCGACAGTCGCCCGTGGCCGACGGACCTCGAACCGACCTATCAGGGCTTTTCCATGGGCAACTGGATCGACGAGGACAGCAGCGGCACCTACGATGTGCTCGAAGTCGAGACCCGCGGCCCGTTCAAGGGACCCCGTGTCTACAACTCGACCGGCATTCCGCTGCATTTCGACAACGAGTCGACATTCAAGGAACGCATCTTTCTGGACAAGAGGGACCCGAACATCCTGCACGACGTGATCACGGTATTCGACCATGCGTTGACGCAGCCGTGGACGGTCGACAAGACCTACCGGCGCGGCGCGAAGAAATTCCCGAACTGGTCGACGATCAGTTGCCTCGAGGGCTCGAACTACGTCAAGATTGCCAAGGAATTCTATCTCCTGAGCTGGGACGGTTATCTGATGCCCCTCAAGAAGGGCCAGCCGCCGCCCGACACCCGCTATTTCCCGAAAGTGCAGAAATAACCGATTGCAGGCAGCGGCCAGATCATCCGCGCCGACGAGGTGATCGAGTAACGACACCCGAGACAATGTTGACCTGCTGCGATGCACAGTCGGAGTCCGCAGCGGGTAATGAGACCCCCGCGGCGCGTCGTTGCCGCGGCAGGACCTTTTTCGATAGCGGACCTGTGGCCCGATGGTCGGTGCTTCCGAGTTGGCCACAAGCGGCCGCCAACCGGTGGCTCGGGCCGTTCTGAGTCGCGTTGAAAATCGCCATCATGCGCAAGTCCCGCTGTGGGCTTCTGCCCGCGGGGACTACGCCATCGCTTCGGCGACGTCGTCGCCCTCTTCGGCCGCGGGCAGCCGGATCGAGACCGTGGTGCCGAGCCCGGGCCCGGGACTTTCCGCGTCGAGGGTTCCGCCGTTGGTGACGGCGAAGGTGTCGGCGATCCACAGGCCGAGCCCCGCGCCGGGAACGCGGTTGAGGTGGCGGGCACCGCGAAACGACCGCTGGCCGATCTGCTGCTTTTCGTCCACGGTCAGGCCCACGCCCTGGTCGCTGACCGACAGGACGACGCGATCCCGGTCGACGCGCGCCGAAATCCGGATCGTCGAACCGAGCGAGGAATATTTGGCGGCGTTCTCCAGCAGTTGCCCGAACGCCTGCTCGACCAGCACGGAGCTCACCTTGACCAGCGGAAGATCGGCACCGACCGCGAGTTCGAGGCGGTGACCGGCCAGCCGTGCGGCCTTCTGCTTGACCGCGGCGCTGACGATGTCGGTCGGATCGGTCCATTCGAAACGCGGTTGGATGCCGTGCGCGGTGATGCGCGCCGCGTTGAGCAAATTCTGGATGTCGCCGTCGAGCCGGCTCGCCTGCTCGCGGACCGCCTCCACCAGGGCGTGGACGCGTTGGCTTTTCCTGACCGTCGGCATCTGGTCGAGCACGCTGGTGGAGCCGATGATCGACGCCAGCGGCGTGCGCAATTCATGAGACACCGTTCCGATCAGCGCATCGCGCAGCGAATCCGCCTGCGACTTCAATTTGGCCTCTTCGAGGGCCTTGGCGACGTCGAGACGCGCCAGCGTGATCGCCGCTTCCTCGATCGCGGCATCGACGCGCCGCACCACGACGCCGAGATCCTCGTGCGTGTCGGGGCCGAGGTCGACGATCGCGGCATAACCGGCGGCCCCGGCCGAAACCGCGCGGATCAGCCAGTCGTGGTGGGTGTCGGCATCATGGATCGTCCGCGTGACGCCGGTTCCGGCCGCGGTCATGGCGGCGGCCTCCCGCCGCACCTGATCCGGAACGGTGCTGCCCGGCGGCGCCTCGTCGACGTCGCTGGAACCGACCAGAACGGCACGATGCCCGAGCGTCTCCGAGAGATAGTTGCCCGTCGCCGCGATCAGATCCGATTCCGTGAAGCAGGCCGCCAATTGCCGCGAGAACGCATAGAGACCGCGAAGTTCCTTGCGGCTGCGGCGCAGACTGTCGGACTTGCGTTTGAGGCGCGACGTGTAGTGGCTGGTCACGAACGCGATGATCAGGAAGATCACGAGATCGGCCATGTTCTGGGTGTCGCCGATCTCGAAGCTGTAAAGCGGCGGGTAGAAGAAGTAATCCGCCGCAGCGGCACCGGCGAATGCGCACACGACGGCAGGCACCAGACCCCATCGCGCCGCCGCGACCAGCACCGGCAGCAGGTACACGATCGAAACCAGGTTGAGGCGCGGCAGGATGTCTTTCGCGGCAAACAGCCCCGCCGTCGCCACGGCGACCAGCGCCAGCGACATGGCAACCGGGACGGCCGTGGCCGGCACGAAACCCATAGCCGGCTGCTCGTCGTCGACGTCCGCGGCTTCGGCCAGGTGCGACCCGAGGCGCAAGCCGGCGAGACTTTTCAGCTTTTGCAGCAGCGCTTCCACGGCTTTCCCGGACCCGATCGCCTGGCGGGCATGATCCCGCAGAGTTGCAGACTTGTCGGATGCGGTCATCCACAAAATCAAGGACCTTGGAGTGCTAACCGGACACGCGCAATCAGACCGGAATCGGCTCTTCGTTTCCGAGATCGCGGTTCGGCTCGTGATCGCGGCGGCGCCGGCGGCGCAGCGACAGGCATCGCCCGCGCGGCACGAACCGGCACAGATCGTCGAGGAAGCCAGACCAGCGCTGGCCGCGGGCGAGCGCACGATCGAGCGCCGCCATGGTGCGGGCAAGGCCGGGATCGTCGTCCTCGACGAAGGTGCGCAGCACACCGGCAAACATCAGCGCGGTGCCCTGGGCGCGCAGCATGCCGCGGGGACCGGAGGCACTGATGCCTGCGGTGCTCAGCATCCATTGCTGGGACCGCACCGCAAGGCCGTTGAGTGCGACCGCGAGCCCGGGATTGTGCCGCACCGACCGCATGAGGGAGCGGATCGCCGCCTTATGCGGCGCGAGCGCCTCGAGCCGGCGCATCAGGACGTCGAACAACCGCTCGCGCGGCGGCTCCTCCGCCATATCGGCATCGCCGCCCGCCAGCACCTTGCGGTCGATATCCTTGACATGGGCGGCGTAGATCGCGAGCAGCGAGCCGAATTCGCCGCGCAGCGTGGCGAGCGGGACTCCGGCTCGGCCGGCGAGGTCGGCATAACCGATCCGCTCGATCGGCTGCTCCGCCAGCAAGGCGAGCAGGGCGGCGATGATCTTGTCGCGATCCGGCGGTGCCCGGTCGTGGCCGGCCTGGTTCCCGTTCGCGGGCTTGCGCGCCATGGCTCGCTCCTATGCAAGAGTTCTTTGCTTTGAGCATCATCTCGTCCGAAAAGTCTGCAACTTTTCGGGATGATGCTCCATCCCCGCTCCAATGTAATTCGCGCGGCGCGGCTGCACCAGAGCACTCAGCCGGCGAGGTCGCGCCCGCGGCGGGTCGCCGCGGCGACCGCGCGTTCCATAACCGGATCGAGGCCGTCGGGCGCCATCAGCACGTCGAGCGCGGCTGCGGTGGTTCCGCCGGGCGAAGTGACGTTGTGGCGCAATGTCGCGACATCGAGCGTAGAGCGGTGGAGCAGTTCGCCGGCACCGGACACCGTGGCGCGGGCGAGGCTCGCCGCGAGACCGGCGGGCAAGCCGGCCTTCTCGCCGGCCCGGGCGAGGCTTTCGGCGAGCAGGAACACATAGGCGGGGCCGGAGCCCGACACCGCGGTGACGGCGTCCATCAGGCCTTCGTCGCCGATCCATTCGACGGCGCCGGTCGCGGCCAACAGGCGGTGCGCGAGATCGCGCTGCGCCGGCGTCACCTGCGCATTCGGCACCGCGACGGTGATGCCGCGGCCGATGGCGGCGGGGGTGTTGGGCATCGCGCGCACGATCGCGGCGCCCGCCGGCAGGGCGTCGGCGAGAAAGCCCAAGGTGCGCCCGGCCATGATCGAGATGACGACGGCGCCGGGCGCGACGAGGCCGCCGATCCCGGCCAGCGCTTCCGGCGCGGTCTGCGGCTTGACCGCGATGACGACCGCGTCTGCACCGAGCGACGCCGCGCCGGGATTGAGGCGCAGCCCGCGCGCCGAAAGGGCTGCGATCTGCGGTGACGGCTGCGGCTCGATGACGGTCACGCCGGCGGGGTCGACGCCGAGCCCGATCCAGCCCTCCAGCAATGCGCCGCCCATCTTCCCGGCCCCGACCAGGACGATGCTGACGGCGAGGCTCGGCGAGGTGGGCACGGCCGATGTCGACATGGAGGACCTCCTGGGCCTCCGCCGTCATCGCCGGGCTTGTCCCGGCGATCTCGATCATGAAGGCACTGCCTGAAAGGGTCTGGAAAAGCAGAGCCTTCCCTGTCGGGATCGCCGGGACAAGCCCGGCGATGACGGCGGGGCGGGACGCGAGCAGGAATGCCACCCGATCTCCCCCAATGCAATCAGGCGCTTCGGTCCTGACTTCTCACGCCTCCCCCGAGGTCTCGAACATGATCGAATCGAGCGCCTGGCGGGGGCTCTTGCCGGCCCACACCACGAACTGGAAGGCTTGGTAATGGCGTTCGCAGGCATCGAGCGCGATGCCCAGCACCGCCTCGCATTGGCCATCGGTCGCGGTGAGGCCGGCGGTGAGCACGATGGCGTGGCGGAACATGATGATCCCGTCATTGAGCCAGGCGTCGAAATGCCCGACCCAGAGCTGCTCGTTGATCAACGCGGCGAGCTCGGTGACTTCGCTGCGGCGGCGTTCCGGCACCTTGAGCTCGAACGCGCAGGCGAGATGCAGCGCTTCGACGTCGGGCATCCAAGTGAACGAGACCTGGTAGTCGCTCCATTGGCCGTTGACCAGGATCGTCACTTCGTCGTCGCTGGCGCGGGAGAACGACCAGTCATGGGTGGTCGCCAGCCGTTCGACCACGTCGACCGGATTGTGCTGCGCATCATAGGCTGGATTGATCAACGCCATGGTGCCTCCCGACGGGGATGTAACGAGGAAACGCGAGGCGACCAAACTGCGCCCGGGAACCGCCTCGGGTCTTTTTGACGCGGGCACGCGCCTGCCATTGACCAGCCCCAAATCATAAGCGGCCCTTTCGGGCCGCCCAATTTCAAGTCGCAGGAAGCGCTTGACCCGCCGACTGATCAAGGATTCGCCGAAGTTGCGCAATGCGAGATCAAAGGCCCTCCACAGCGGTGCCTGCGACAAGTTGACTCGGGGGGTGCGCGCGGGGGAGGCCGGCCGCCGCGGCGCGGTCAGTCGAACAGGCTCGAGACCAATTCTTCGGCCGCGGTGCGGCCGATCGCTTCGCCGATCAGCGTCGCGATCGAGAGCACGCGGATATTGGCGGCGACCCGCACCGCCTCGGAGGCCTGGATCGAATCCGTGATCACGAGTTCCTTGAGGCGGGAGGCGCTGGTGCGGGCGACCGCGCCGCCCGACAGCACGCCATGGGTGATATAGGCATAGACATCCGCCGCGCCTTGCTCGATCAGGGCATCGGCGGCGTTTACCAGAGTACCGCCGGAATCGACGATGTCGTCGATCAGGATGCAGGTGCGCCCCTCGACCTCGCCGATCACGTTCATGACCTCGGATTCGCCGGCGCGTTCGCGGCGCTTGTCGATGATGGCGAGCGGTGCGTTGATGCGCTTGGCGAGACCGCGGGCGCGCACCACGCCGCCGACATCGGGCGATACCACCATCACCTTGGACAGGTCGAAGCGGTCGCGAATGTCGCGCACCATCACCGGCGAGGCGTAGAGATTGTCGGTCGGGATGTCGAAGAAGCCCTGGATCTGCCCGGCATGGAGGTCGACGGTGAGGACGCGGTCGGCCCCGGCGCGGGTGATGAGATTGGCGACGAGCTTGGCCGAGATCGGCGTGCGCGGTCCGGGTTTGCGGTCCTGGCGGGCATAGCCGAAATAGGGGATCACCGCGGTGATGCGCCGCGCCGAGGCGCGCCGCAACGCATCCATGATGATGAGCAGCTCCATCAGATGGTCGTTGGCGGGAAACGATGTCGACTGGATCACGAAGACGTCGGCGCCGCGCACGTTTTCCAGGATCTCGACGAAGATTTCCATGTCGGCGAAGCGGCGGACCACGGCCTTGGCGAGAGGAGTGCGGAGGTGGGCGCCGATTGCCTCGGCAAGACGCGGATTCGAGTTGCCGGCAACGAGCTTGATCGCTCCGTTCTTTGCCGCCATGCTCGTCTCCTTGCTCGCCCCATGGGGCGGCCGCAACCGGAATCCGCCGCGCCGGAACAGGTGGCGGGCGGGGCGGTCATAACAATTACGTCATGCCGTTGGCAATACGACCGAATTCGCTGTCCCCGGGGAATTGGCCGGCGGTTGGCGCTATTGCGGCCGGTCGGGCGGGGCGAATGCCAGTATGCCGGTCTCCGCGGGCGCAAACGCCACATTTGGCGCGGGCTCTTCCGGCGCGGCCGGGGGGCTCGCATCAGGCGCGGGCGGCGAGCCGAGGAAGGCGGCGAGGCGGATCATTCCGTCGCGGGCGATGCGGCCGATCACTTGGTCGTCGGCGGCGCCCCAGGCCGTGCGTCCGGGCGGACCGGCCTCTTCGCCGGTGAGCCGCATGGCGCGCTGGCGGTCGGCGTCGTAAATGTCCCATACCCAGGAGATCACGGTCCGCTTGCCCTGCACATGGGCCGCGACATAACCGCGAATCCGGTACTGCGCGGGCCCTTCCCGGGACACCACCGCGACGTGCCGCGCCTGGGCTTCCTGGTTGAGTTGCTGGACAAGGTTGCGGAACACCGTTTCCGGCGGCCCGTCAATGGATTCGAATGTCACGGTGGTGCCGGGCATGTTGACGTTGTTCAGTCCCGCCGGCATCCCGGAGGACGAGCAACCCGCCAACCCAAGCGCCGCAGCAACGCTCAAAAAAGCGGCAGCCGGCAACGCAAGGACAATACCCCGTGCCGGCGCGCGCTGCCGGTCCACCCCACTCCACATCGCCAAGCCCTGTCACCGCGGCCGTTCGATTATCGGTCTTCGATGCCGGAACGGTCCGTTGCCCCAATACTTTGTTAACCAAATTTCAACGAGAGGTCCAGCCCGTCGCGGTCAAGGCGAAAGTGGGGGCAGCCGGCGGCCTTACTTGATGGCCTGGGGGTTGATCGGGGAGCCGGTGGCGCCGGTGATGACGAGCGGCGGCCCGCAGAAGAAGAATTCATAGACGCGGTCGGCGCTGCAATCCTCGGCGAGCTCCTTGAGGTAGAACATCTCGCCCATGGTGAGTCCCATGGCCGGGATCACCACCCAATGCCACGGCTGGTTCGCCTCCTTGGTCTCGTTGGGCCGGACCTCGACGCCCCAGGTGTCCGAGCAGATCGCCGCGACCTCTTTGTCCTGGCACCAGTAGCAATTCTCGAATTTCACGCCAGGTGCGTCGCCGCCGGCGAAGGTGCCCCAGCCCTGCGCGAGGCATTTCTCCAGTTGCCCGGTGCGCACGATGACGAAATCGCCGCGGCCGATGGCGACGTTCTGGGCCGCGGCGCAGGCGTCGAGCTCGGCATTGGAGATGCCGTAGCCGTCTTTCAGGAATTCGACCTTGTTGAAGCGGGCGATGTCGAGCAGCACGCCGCGGCCGACCATCTTGTTGCGCGAATGCTCGATGCCGAGCTTGCCGAGGCCGTTGCAGTCGACGAGGCGGGCATCGTGGCCATTGTACATCGATTCCTCGTAGAAGATGTGGCCGAGCGAGTCCCAATGGGTCGCGCATTGGACCGGCATGTTGATGGCGTCGTCGGCATAGCGGATGTTGGGGACGATATCCTGCCGCCCGGCGACGGCGTCGGTGCCGGTCGCCAGCATGGTGTGGATCGGATTCCAGCGCCCGCCGAACAGGCCGGTCTGCGGTCCCTTGCGGTCGAGCGGAATGCCGAGGGCGAATACCTTGCCGGTGCGGATCAGCGCCGCGGCCTTGACGACGTCTTCGGGCTTGATGTGGTTGAGCGTGCCGATCTGGTCGTCCTTGCCCCAGCGGCCCCAGTTCCTGAGCTTCTCCGAGGCTTGCGCGATCGCCTTCTTGCCGACGGTGATGTTCATTGACGTTTCCTTCGCTGCGCGGTGTCCCGTTCGGGGGGCGGGATATTGGCGCGTGCGACCGCAAAGGTCTACTTGCGTTCCGCTGCATCGGGGACCGCGCCGAATGTTGACGGCAATGCCGGCGGCGGTTCATAGCTGGATAGGGCGAGCCCATCCGAGGACGATCATGACCATTCACCCGCGCGCCGATGCCGCCGAGCTTCCGGTGCTCGCCCTCGTTCTCGGCGATGCCACCGGCATCGGGCCGGAAATCTCCGCACGTTGGCTGACGGAATCGCCGCACCGCGAGGTCGCGCGCATCGTCGTGGTCGGCGACGCTCGGGTGCTGGCAATGGGCGCGCGCGATGCCCGGGTAAAGCTCGACACCGTGAAGGTCGGGGGTGTCGGCGACATCGATTGGAACGCCGCGGCGGTGCCGCTGATCGATCTCGGCAACATCGATCCCGCGCGGTTTCCCCAGGGCAAGGTGTCGGCCGAATCGGGACGCCTCACCGGCGAGACCCTGGCGGCCGCGATCGCGCTCGCCTCGCGCGGCGAGGTCGACGGCATCACCTTCGCGCCGCTCAACAAGCGCGCCATGTTCGACGGCGGCTGGCGGTTTCCCGACGAGCACCAGATGTTCGCCCACCTGCTCGCGCACCGCGGCCATTTCAGCGAGATGAATGTGCTCGACGGCCAATGGATGTCGCGGGTGACCGGGCATCAGTCCCTGCGCAACGCGCTCGACGGTGTCACCCCGCAGAATATCCGCAACGCCATCACCCTCGCCCATACCATGATGAAAAAGGCGGGGATCGCGGCGCCGCGCATCGCGGTCGCGGCGCTCAATCCCCATGGCGGGGAGAACGGCCTGTTCGGCATGGAGGAGATCGAGATCATCCGGCCGACCGTCGAGGGCATGGCGGCCGAGGGCTTCGATTGCCGCGGCCCGTTTCCCTCCGACACCGTCTACATCAAGGCGTTCGCCGGCGAGTTCGACGGCGTCGTCGCGATGTATCACGACCAGGGCCAGATCGAAATCAATTCACCATGTTCCTAACGAGACCGAACATCGGCGTCGAGGAAAGCCCTGTGCCGCTTGCGTTTTCGTGGTGTGGTGCCCATAGTCGGTAACAGAGGAAAACAGGTCCAATCATGTCGCCTGTTACCCCTCGCAGCCCCGGGGTAACACAGTCCATGCCCGTCTTGACCGATCGCTTCGTCGCCCAGCACAAGCCCGCCGCCGCTCGCCAGGAGATCGGCGATAGTCTGCTGCCAGGGCATTTTTTCATCATCCAGCCGAGCGGACATCGGTCGTTTGCGCTGCGCTACCGCTTCGATGGCAAGAGCCGCAAGTTGACGATCGGCACCTATCCCGTCGTCGGGCTCAAGGCAGCCCGTGACAAAGCCAGGGACGCGCTCGGCAAGGTGCAGAGCGGGGTCGACCCGGGGCGACCGCAGACCGTGGTCGACGATGTGGGGGCTTCCATCGAGCGTTATCTGCGGCTCCATGTCGGTGCCCTGCGTCCAGGCACCCGCCAATACATCGAGCGCGAACTGCGGGCAGCGGAGAAAGTCTGGCACGGCCGCGCCCTCGCCGACATCTCGCGCCGCGATGTAGTCGCGTTCCTCGACACCTTCATCGACCGTGGTTCTGGCGCGAGGAACACGGCTTGGAAAGTTGTCCGCAGTTATCTCGGCTGGGCAGCCAATCGCGGCGAGATCGAGACGAGTTCCAGCGGCAGGACTGAAGCGACCCGCACCAGAGACCAAGCGCGACCGCGTGCTCAGTGATGCCGAGTTGACGGTGCTGTGGAGAAAGGCTGTCGAGGTTGGCGGCGGCGCGGGTGCGCTCGTGCGGCTCCTGATCTTGACGGGCTGTCGTCGCGATGAGATCGCACGATTGACCTGGAACGAGATCACTGCCGACGCAATCGAGTTGCCCGCGACGCGCACCAAGACCAATGTTGCCCATCGAATCCGATCTCACGCCCGCGATGCGCGCCGTGCTCGATGAACTACCGCGCATTGGGCGGTTCGTCCTGAACGGGGCATTCGCGATGCCATCCAACAAAGCCAAGGCGAAGGTCACCGTCGATATTCCCGACTGGCATCTGCACGATCTCCGCCGCTCATTCACCACTGGCATGGCGCGCATCGGCGTCGCGCCGCACCTCATCGAGAGGTGCTTGAACCATGCGGTCGGTGGGGTTGCGGGTATCTATCAACGCCATGATTACCTAGGCGAGACGGCGGCGGCGTTTGAGCAGTGGTCTATGCATATTGAAACGCTTGTGGTATAGGCGCGGCATGGATCGTAATGTGCTTGCGAACTACCGAGCACTTGGAATGGAGCCGCCCCCGTCGCGCTCCAGCCGCCCTGTCACGCGACCCGCTCGATATCTAGTATCCAACGATGTCGGCTTCTTGACGGCGGGAATGGTGCGCGAAAGATACGGCGTGTCCGACATGTGGCTGCACAGGAAGATGAAGGCGGGGCTATTCCCAAAGCCTGTCAGGCTCGCCAATGGGCGGCTGCGGCACTGGAGGCTCGCCGATCTCATCGCGTGGGAGGCGACGCAAGGCTAAGCGCGGATGGAGAGGTTGCCGTCCCAAAATGTCATGTTTTGCAAACCTGTGGCAGTTTATAAAAGCCAATGATCTGCCAAACTGGGTCTCACTCCTCGTAAGTCTGTTCATCTGGCCGCCCATTGCAGCAGCGATCGTTATATTGTGGTCGCAACGCACAAGGCAGAGCGTGCCCCATTTCTTGGTGACCTTAACTGCGGCGCAAGGGGCGATCGGCCAGCAAACGGGTCCGGGCGTGGTAATCACCTTCATCAATCAAACTGGCAGTATTGCATATCTATCGCGCGCACGTCTGATCGAGACGCCAAGGAATTTTTCGGTGCCCGCTGCTGCATCGAGAGATGTAGCCCGAGCATGGCGCGAACTGGCCCTGGCCGTCCCCCCGGGCACGACGTTTAACCGTTATGAGACCATCCTGCAAACCGACATCGAGCATGGCCGTGCAACCGCTTTCATCGCAACGACCCAACCGCCCGAGGAGGCTTTCTACGCCCATCGGCCGTCCCTGTGGCGGCGCTTGCTATGGTCGCCAAAGTATTTCAGGCTCGACTATGTCGTTGTGATCGGCGAGAAAAAATTTCTCGTCTCCACCGTGTACTGAGCCAAGAGGGGAGCCCACATGCAGCAGATAATTCTATTCGCGAGCACAGCGACCATTGCAATTGTGCTGGCTGCGACCCCCCTCCGATCGGCAGAATTGAAAAGAGATGTTCAAGACCTTTACCAGCCAGTGCACCAAACCAGTCCTGGATGCTGAAGGGACGTTTTGTGTTGCCTTTATTTCCGGGGTAGCCGAGCAGATGATTGCGACTGGCGTCGTTTTTAGACAGCGCCGCGCAGAGGGCGGATTTTTAGACGGCGATGATCGCCTCGACATGTCCTTTCTTTCAGCGTGCACAAAGGCATCCTTCGGGGCTATGGTTCAGGCGTTTATCAATTGGGCAGAGAAACATCCTGAGAAATGGAGCACCTCGCGCCAATTGGGCGTGATGGCTTCGCTTCGAGAGACGTGGCCCTGCGAGTAACGGCTCCGACGGAGGGCGTTTTCAGTTTGCTGGGGCGTGGGAGTCCTAGTTTGACTTTTCGTAGTGGATCGTCACTGCCCATCGATCGGCGTTACGTAGGGACGGTCCGTCGTCACCTATCGCAACCTCTGTCCGGTGGAGTTTCCGAAACCCCGTCTGCTCCGCCCACCATTGGTCGGCTGCTCGCCAAACCGCTTCTTTCGTTGGAGCGTAGAATCTTTTCTCCATAGCGTCGCTCATGTGTTCCTCCCCGCATATCCACAGGGCGGAGCATAGGCACACGACCTTAAAATTTTCAGTTTCGAATTCGGTTGATTTTTTCCGAACATCTGACGTTTTTGTTTATCCGCATTGCGAGCGTCAATCATCATAACCTCGCCGAATCGGGATGGTGAATCGGATGCTACCCGATAGGTCTCTCCAGAATCCTGGGCGTTAACCTTCCCACTGGTCACCATCAATCCACTCCAACTATCAATTAAGTAGACTATAGGCGGGCGCGCTCACCCAGCCCGTTAACCTTGAGAATCAAGCATACTCCGCCGCAGGTCCTAACGAGCGCGGGTGCCAGAGCACCTGTCACGGTAAACCAAGTATCGTGATCCAATTGATACTATGGAGATAATAGCATGTAGGGTAACGAGCGGGGTAACCGCGCATATTAAGTATTAATGCCTGGGTCTCCTGAATTAGTAAGGTTAATCGGCGCGCCGATTTCGTAAAGGTTAACAGAATTAAACCATCTTCATGCCGCCGGGCGGCGGCGTGCCGTGACCGTAGCCCATGGTGCCGTCTCCATCACGCACGATCGGCTGTGATGGTGCAGGGCGCGGCTGCGGTGTGGGGCGAGGTGCAGGTGCTTGCGGCGAATCGACTGGCAGACCATCAGATGTCAACTCAGGCGGATCGTCATGAGAAGCAGCCACGGGCGTGGCGGGCTCTTGCGCGGCGAGGAGGGGATCGGGCGAGGCAATGCGCTCGGTTACGGTTCCATCCTCGTCAACGAAGCGGACAACGGCGGGCGCGAATTCGCCAGCCGCATTCCAGGAATCCAATTCAGCGGAATCCTTCGCAGGGCGTCCAAGGGCGAGGCGCGGCACGGCAGGTGCATCGCTCTCGGTTTCCCCGAACGCGCCTGCTACCGCGTCAATGGCGGGCGTGGCGGGGCTCTCCTCGCCAGGTCGTTCTAGTCGCAGCACTCCACCCATTTTCACCTCCACAGTTGAGTGCGCGCCGTATCGGGGACGCGCCCATGCCTCAAGCATTTTTACGACCAAAGTTTCCGAGGGCTTCAACCAGACGCGTGCGCGCACAGGCTCTCGCGTGACGGGATCGAGGAGGAGGGGTGTGCGCTGTCCATAAAGCAGATCGAGCGTGTCGGCGTCCGCGTCCTGGTCGCCATTCGCCAGGATGCGCGGGTCGGGCTCGAACTGGGGTCGACCTTGAAAATATGAGTTCTTGCCAGGAGCCTGAGGTTGCCCGCGAGATCGCGTTTTGCTCAAGTGCCCTCGCTGCGACGGATTTACTTGCCTCGAATCCGAGGTGGAAGGGGAGCACCGCGCCGCAAAATTCCACCTCTTGGAACGCTGCATCGCCGCGCTTGGAACGGAAAAGATAAGACCAGATCGTGCGAGATGTCATGGAGAGGCGGCGGGCGGTTGCCTCGACGCTGGGCTCGATGACGAGTGAATTGAGAATCTCACTGAGACGGTGAACATGAGACATTTTGCGAATCCCCCATTTTAGGTCAGCATTACTGACCTTTTTTCAGAATCCAATTTTGGGATAGCCAACGAAAACCGCCCCAAAATTGATCAAAAATTGACTGGATTCTTGACTGCATCCTATCATAAATCGCGAAAAACTCCTAATGAGGGGTGAAGACCGCGAATAAATCCGCGAAATTCGGGGGGCTCGATGACCATCTCCCACAAGTGCGCCCGACCCCGCCTAATGCACCGATGCACCGTATGCACCGTTTCCTCGTTCCTCCCACAGAATGTATGTGTTTCTCCGTATGTTTTGTGTTCCAGTTTATGAGAAGAAAAGGGAAACGGTGCATACGGTGCATGGGTGCATGGGAATTAGCGGGGGGTCGCCCCTGCTGCCGATGGTGCTTTCGCCGCTTTATTTGCTCCTGCTCCCGCCTTCGCCTTCCTGTCATAGTAGCCCTTCTCCCGTTTCAGCAGTGACGCGACAGCCCTTAGGCGATCTCTCAGATTGAGGCTCGCCAGGGCATAGACCGATACGCGTTTGCTGTTGATGCTCCACATGCCTTGCTTATCGCTAGGGTTGCCGACCACCGTGTAGCCCACCGCTCCCATCCGATGCGGCAGTGCCCGTCCCTTGCTCTTGTCGCGGAGGAAGCCAGCGAGGTCGTGGTCGCCCGCCTCGGTAGCAGTGCGGGCGAGTTGTTCGAGCGTCACGGCACTGGGCAGCCTCGGCGCAGCCGTGTCATCCACGGGGTCTGCGCCGAGGATGTCGAGCACATCGGCAAGGTCGCTGTCCTGCGGTGCGCGGTTGGCGTTGACGATCTGGTGCCATGCCTCGGTGCGGGGCGGCGGTGCCTTGGGGTTAAATCCCGACAAGTCGTAAGCCTTCAGGTAAGCGGCGACGGCGCGGTCACCGCCCTCGTCGCACCACTTGTGATAAGCCGCCCAGTAGCCCTCATCAAAGTCGGCGGCTTTCACCAGAATCCAGATTACATAATGGCGTCGGTCGGTCGACTTGAGAAAAATTCCGTCGAGCAGATGGTTTGTGAGGATGACGACGCCGAGGACGTTCGCAATCGGGTGCAACCGCTTCCCCTTGTCCGCCACTGGCAGGTAGTCTGGCGGTGCTGCCACCCAGGTCTTGATGCGGTCGTTGAACAGGAACCGCTTCTCGCCTAGGTCATGCACCTCATTGATGCGGAGGATGACCGACTTGAGGAACGGATTGAAATCGGGATGCAGTGCTTGCTCGGCACCGATCTCGCGGAAATTCCATGCCCCTACTGCCTCCGCCATGGGGCGCAAATAACTATCCTTGCCGACCCCCTCGTCGTCGCTGCCGATCACCAAGCAATGATTGCACTTGATGTGCGGAAACTGCGCCCGATGCGCGAGCCAGCGGTTGACGCCGTCGAGGTGTTCGCCGAAGATCTTCTTGCCAAGATCGAGCCACGGCTTGACCTTGCTCTCGTCGGGGTCGGGCTTGATCTCGTCAGGCGGTCGATACTCGTTGAAGGTGTGCTTCCCTGGCGTCGGAATCCAACCGCCCTCTGGCATCGCCAGCATGTTAGGGATGAGCATTGGCTTCCCGGGTGCCCATGTCACCGCGTTGATCGGCTTCACCTTCGCCAGCCAACCAACGGTCTCGTGATCGAACATGTTCACGATGGTTGACTGCGGATAGCGCGCCCGCGTCGGTGTGAATATGAACTGGTTGCCCTCGGCGAAGAAATAGAAATCTTCCTTGTCCGCCGTCACTGGCGGCGGCTGGGGCTTGTCTCGCGGCTTCACCTGATTGGCGGTGATGTCAAATTCCTCGCCAAACTCGGCTTTATACTGCGCCATCAGTTCGAGAACCTTCTGGCGCGCTGCTTCCGCCTCCTCTGGCGTGCAGCCGTTCCCCACTGTCTTGGCGTGCAACGCCTTGATCTTCTTGATCAGGCGTGCCGCTTTCTTTTCGCGGTCTGTCTTCATGTTACTCTCCTCTTTCCATGCGTCGCCGCGCCATCACGGCACGGTGGCGTCTCGTTGCTTCATCGTCTGGGGGTATCTCTTCGGGCGTGTCGCCAAAGTCGGCGAGTGCCGTGTTGCTGCCGACTGGAGACAGGCGCGACGCGTAGGCTGATCTCACTTTCGTCTCCATGTCGTCCTTGGGATCGTCGGTGCAATCCCACGGCGGCTGGCACGCGTCGTTGAATTCGCCCCGCATCAGGTAGAGGCAAAGTTCCTTGGAAATGCCAAGGTCGCCAACCTCGCAGGCAACGGCATACGTCCAGTGATCGCCGCACTCGCCCTCAATCGCGGGTCCCGCAATCTGGTTGCCGTGCGCGTTGCACCGACGCTCTGTCGTGGCGTAGTAGTGAAGCAGGTGGCGGGCGCGGGCTTCGGCGTCGGCGGTATCAACCTCGCCGATCTCCACTTGCGCCTGTGGGGCGGCGGCTTTGTCACCATCCCTTGGGTGTGCCAACTCCCGCGCAAACCAATCGGGCGCGTCGACGAGCGGCAAGTCATTCGCCCAGGTGTATCGACCATCGGGAGTCGTGCAGCCAGGGATCACGGTGTAGGCGGGGCAGTCGAGGTGCGTGCCGAATCCGTTGAGGCGGTAGGTGTGCTGCACCGTCCGCGTGGCGCGGTAGCGCAAGTGCAGCCCGCCACTGGGCGTGCGCGCAATCGAGGTTTTCGGCAACTTGCCATAGAGCACATCGAGCGCATCGAGCGAGCGGCGACCTTGCTTGCCCGGCTTGGTGTCGAGATCGAGCACGATGATGTCCGACTTGGCGGGTGCCAGCCCCCAGTTGCACATTGGGAACCATCGCGCCCATCGTGCTAGGCGCGGCTCCAGGTTCGATGCCAGCATCGCATAGCCAGTCAGGCGCGGCGGGCTCTTCGCGTTGGCCGTGATGGGGAACAGGTAATGGTCAGGATGCCGCTCCAGGTATCGCATCGCGACGGGGAGGCTTGACGATGATTGGCTCATGCGCCCCTCCTACGGTCGCGGTCGCGTCGGCGAATATCAGAGAGTGAGCCCTGTCCCGCGCCGCCCGAGCCGATCGTCATGAAGACGGCGTAGCCGAAAAAGAATGCGTCCGAGCACCATCGGTGCGCGAATGCACGATCCTTAGTCTTGATGCCGATGTTGTTCTTGCGGCTCCAGTCGAAATGCAGCAGGGGTTGCCCGCAATGTATCCCGTAGCGACGCTCCCATTCGGCGAGCGTGCATTGGTAGTGGTGTTTCAATAGGAGTTTGTTCGGCGCGTGGTTCTTGCGGGTGTCGTGGAGAACCTGGAAGCGGTATGTCATATCGTTGTATTGCTTTGCCATCTCCTCGGTTCGAGCGATCAGGTAATCCGCCCCCGCGTCGGCGAGCACCGCGTCGGTCGCATCGGCGGCGAGATCGTCCAAGCGAGCACGGGCGGCTTCGGCGACATCGAACAGAGTGGGGATTAGTCCGAATTCGCGGCGGTCGCGCATCTTCCGGCTCATGGCTTGGAAGGTGAACTGCTGACGCGTCGGCACATGAAAGTAATGGCGGTCGTAGTCTCTGACGAAATCGTTTGTCATGTCTGTTCTCCTCTGTTGAGGAACACCTCGCCCATTGGGCGAGGTGCTCATTCGGTTTAGTTGATGACGCGTTGCGCCTTCAACGCCTCGATCGCGTCGGGGGATAGCGACCACGCGTCGGCAAGCACCTTGCCGTCGCAGGTGATGGCTGCCATCCCGGTGACGAGATCATCTTCTCCGTTGATGAAGGCATCGATGTCGCTTTCGCTGTATTCCGACATTCCCGCCGCCAACTCGGCGATGGCGTTGTGTTCGTGGTTCACTGCTTTGTTGGTCATTGGATTAGTCCCTTATGTTGGTTGGTTGGAGGAGGATGCGGCGGAGATCGTGTTGGACACCAACGAGCGCGCCGCGCCGCTCGGAGGTGGAGATCGAAAGGTGGTGTTCGCGGTCGCCGAGCCGGAAACTTATGCGGACATGCGAACTTTTGGCGACGCGCGTCGCGGTGATGGCGATGCCGTGCTCGCCGAGCATTCGCTCGGCGAGACTGAGGTTCGCCCGCAATCCTTTCATGGAGCTCATGCTGCTGCCCTCAACTTGGTGCCCTGAAGTACGAGTTTTACGAACTCGCTGCGCTGGGCGGCGTCGTGGGCACTCGTGCGAATGATCTCCTTGGCTTGCGCCAGGAGTTGATCGCGGCTTGACATTTCGACTTGGGGGGTAGATTGTGGGGTGGGTTCCATATTGAGTGCTCCTCTCATGAGCATGGCGGCGACGCCGATCCTGCCCGGATCGAGAATCGCGAATTCGGAGAGCCGCCCCTGCGAAGGGCGGCTTTTTCCGCACTGGTAACGTGGTAGCGTTGGGGATTTCCGGCGGCGAGATGTGATCAGACTGCAGCCCGAAACGGGACCATAAGCCAACCGGAATCGACACGTTAGCATGGTTAAGAATCCGTTACAATTCAAATAGTTGTGATGCGCAGCAGCCATGCGCATGGGTCGTGCGCACGGGTCATGCGCAGGGCTCGTGCCTGCTATGCGCAGTCGATCACGCCGATGTGATAATTGATCACGGACGCGTGATCACCATCACAGAAAAATCGTGATGGCGTCCGTTGCAGCCGATATGCAACGGACAACAGGAGCGCGCCAGGTAGCCTCAGGGCGCGCTCGGCGGCGGGGGCTATGTCGGTGCCCTATTCAGCCGCAGCCGCATGGGCGGGGCGGAATCGGCAGGTCTCAGGGCTAATGACGGGTCGCCGTCGCCTCGCTCCTCGTAGGGATGTCCAGCCCAGCCGATGCTTCGGCAACATCGGCGGGAATGTCCGCCAGGGCTCGCTCGATCACCCCGCACAGCAGGGCGGTCAGCACCTCGTCATTGCACACGATCTCGGCGACCATAACGCGGTGCATGGCGTCGGGCGGCAGCCCGCCGTAATCCCGAAGGCACCGCCGCACCGTGGCGCGGACATGATCGGTCGCAAGCCAGCCGATGGAATATTCTGTTGGCATTGTCATCTCCCTATGCGGTGTGAAGCGAAGCGCGGTTGAGAATCGAAGCGGATGCTATATCGCGTCATGTCCCCGCTGTGGTCGCAGGCGTCGGTGTCGACATCATCGATTTTCTTCTCATCGCGTGGCAACACGGGCACGGTCTTCAGCCAAGCCGCACAGCGGTCGCCGCAAATGTAGAGCGCGGGCTCCTCGCGAATGCCGTCGACGGGCACAGCCGCGAGGAACAGTTTCCGCATTTGATCCCAGCCGAGCGAGCGGCTGAATTGTCCCTTGATGGCGGGCTCGAAATTGATGCCGGCGTGGAGGAAATCATCGGCGCGGCTGGGGTGATTTCCATCCTCACTGAAAATCGCAAAATCGGCGACGCCGAGTTTGAACCGCCCCGTCCACCCCATCTTTTCCTCGAACCGATGAACATGAGATGCGATGTCGGCGACGCGCATCTTCAGCCCTTCGTTTATCTTGCCCGTGCTGCCGTAGTATTCGGCGAGCAGAATGAGATCGCCGCGACGCGTGCTCATGACCGAGCCGTCATCGCGCTCCAGGTCTTCGCCGTTTGCACGCAACCACCATCCCAATGAGAACGGGCGCGAACTGCCGTCGTCATATCCTCTGAAGCAGCGGACACCTTGCGGTATCTTGCTAATGGTCGGGATCACGACATGGGGTTTGCATGCTGCCCAGATGTCTCCGAACATCGAACCGATGGGAATGAGCCAACTACCTTCCAACCAGGCGGCGCGTTGGCTTTCGTTGGTGGCGGACGCGCTGATGCGCTGGCGATAGTCGGGATCGGCGGCGGCGAACAGCAGATTTTCGCCGAGGTGGGAATGGATGACGCGCCGCTCGGGCTCCAGGTTGCCACGGTCGTCGCGGCTGTCAAGGATGGCGGGTCCGAGGATCACGCCAGGATCGAGCGGCAAGCGATAGCGTTCCATCACCCATGTCCGACCGACCCCATATGGGTTTGTGGTCGCGAGAAATCTTCCTGGGCATGTTCGGAATGGTCGATCGGCTGGTCGCCAACATCTGGATGAAGCAATCCGGCTCCGCCCATGTCGTCAACTCCTCGAAACAAATCCACGGGTAAGAATGTCCGAGGTAATCGGTAAAGTCGGACGGCTGATCGAAATGGCGCAACGCCAGGGTCTCGCCCGATGGAAAGTGCCAGGTCGAGGATTGCGAGTTATACTCCGCGCCAGGGACGATCTTTGGTATCCACTCTTTTGTTAACTTGACGACCTCAGCCAACTGCGGATGCGTGCGCCTGATCAGGATGCCCGACCACGCCGCACCATAGCCTTCTCCGACATGTTGGCAGTAGTCTATGATCGCCGTGACGGTTTTTGCCGAGCCGCGAGTGCCCTCTAGCAGCCGCTCGGCGGCGTTGCACTTGAGCGCGATCTCCTGAGAGCCAGGGAGGCAGGCGTAAGCCGCCTCGACGATGGCACCATCAGGCAACCGAATGAACGGTACAAACCGCCCAGCGATCTTGCGGAATTCATACACCGTGTGCACGGGTCGCCTCCTCTGATGTAGATGCCCGCGCCGTGCTCTAGCGTGGCGCGGGCGGATTGGTCGGCGACCAGTGGAGACCGACAAGCCGACCAATGGATGCCGCGCTGTCCTGACAAGCCAGCGCGGCGCGGGTCTATGCTATCTTGCGTTCATATGCGGGCGGCAGGTGATGTTTCTTGACCATGTAGCGAAGCGTCCCCTCGGCGGGCAGTTCGGGCTTTGGCTTTGACAGTCTCTCGGGATACCAGTGATGAACCTTCGCCCGTGCGGACTGCATCTCGAAATCGTCCCGCAGGGATGGTTTTAACGCCTTCCCGCTGATCGCCGCACGGCGTGCTTTGTTCAGCATTTCGACCACGGTTCATCGCCTCCGCCGCCGCGGCAGGAACCACCACAGCACGAATGCGCCGTAGGCAAGCCACATGGCGATCAATATGGTAATTTCCCAATCCATTAGAACTGCCGACCTTTCTGCGAGCTCGGCAGCGAGCCGCGCCTATGTCCTGTGCGCATCTTCGATCTTGCGTATCCATCGGCACTGTTGTCTTTGCCGTAAGCGAGGCTGCGATCCAGCACGGATGGTCCTGGCGTCGGCGTGTTGTTGCCGCCGCCTCGCGGCGCGGTGCCGTTGGCGACCGCTAAGCGCTCCGCCTGAGAGGTGCGGGTGAATTCTCTGGACTGCTCCAGTGCCGTCTTCGGCTCGAAAGCGCTCTGGAATGTCTGGATCGCGATCGCGAGCGCGGCGCGATGAGTGCGGGCGTCTCGCGACAAAATGTTGACGCGGCTTCGTGCGTCGGCGAGTGCGGTTTCAGCGGTCTTGATATCCATTTCAATGTCCTCCAATTCGAACTGGCAGTGTTTGCAGGAACGCCTTGACCTTGGCGGCGTCGCCCTCGATGAGAGTCGTTCGCCCGCCCCCCATCGTCGTTACCCTGTAGGTGCCATCGGTCGGCGAATCGAGCCACACGCGCTCGCGGGTTTTCGTGATCCTCTTCAGTTCGGCAAACTGCGTCTTGCTCCGAGCCGCCGCGCAATCGGGTTTCATCCTCAGCTCGTGCATCATTTCGCCGAAACCGCTCGTCTCGAAAGCCGCGACGCCTTGCAGCGAATGCGCCGTGAACTTGTTGTCGGGGGTCTTTTCGACGCGGTAGCCGCACCCGCTGCGCTTCGTGCTGCAAATTGCTCAGGCTGGGGTCGAGATCATCCATCAATAATCCTCCCGCACTGGCGCAAGTGCCTCAAGCAGGCGGCGTGCTTCGTTGAAAGACGCGTTGCGGTGCATCACGATGGCATTGTCGACCAACATGAAACGCCCTGGGGTGGGGGCATAGACCTGCCACCGACCGCTGCGAATCCGCTTCGCGATCCCGTTCAAGCAATACAGATTTTTGTCGTCGTTCATCCCGCCACCCGTTGGCTGTTGATCCAATCCTTGGCGACCTGGACGGCGGTCGGGCGCGGGTTGGCGGCGAGATATTCCGCCTTCGCCGCTGCGACGACGCGCTCGGCGTCCTTCTCGTCGCGGATCGCCGCGATGAGATCGCCGTCAGCCTTGGCGGATATCTCGGCGGCGAGTTTCAGTGCATGAAACCGCGCAAGGCGATCACCCGTCCACTGCGCCGCCATGACCTGTGCATCCGTGGGACACACGAAGACGCCCTTGCTCGAAAATAATTCAACCTCGATCGGTAACGTCATGATCCTGTCCTCCTCGAATCCACTCGCCGAGCAGCACGGACATTGCGCCCATGCGGCGGCGATATTCCACCGTGCGTTCATCAAGAACGCGCTTCGCCTCGTCCATTGCGGCGGCTAACACTCTGATCTCATTTTTGCTCGCCATAGCATCTCCTAAAACTCCATGGCATATCGTCCATGGTGATCTTGTCGACTTGATCGCGGACGCAATCCGGATCAATCCAGCCAGGAATGGTGCGGGGAAAAATCCCCGCGAGCACCGCGTTATGTTTCCTCAGCCCTTCGTGAGGCGGGGGATCGAGTGTCACTGCAGCCACTTTTGAGAACACGGGCGAGTTGCTCCTCTAGTTTGCGCCGTAGCGCGGGCTCGTGGCAGCGCGTCAGATTTCCCCTGAGAGCCGAGACGAGGTTCTGATGATCTTGCGTAGTCACGACGGTCATCCTGCAGCGTGCCAGCCAGACAAGTTCGAGCGCGAACAGCGCAGCGACCAACACCAGGATGGCAACCGCCATCACGACGGTTTCCTCACGGGGCTCGCCGTCGAAATCCCCACTTTGCTCGGCAGATGGTGAGCGAGCGTGATCTTCGATGGGATGTCATAGGTTTTGTTGCCGTGAGCGTCGGCAGCAAGTCCCCCATGAATTTCTTGGCTCCGAATCAATTCGGTATCAGGCGGCTCGGTGCCGACTGACGGCTCGCAATCGTGTTGGCAGACGACTGGACGCGGTGAATTCTGGATCATAGCGTTCTCCCCTTTGTTGCCCGATGGATACCGAGCGCGTGCGCGGCGACGGGCGTCGACGCCTTCAGCCGCATGAGTGCCGTCTGCGTCCCCACTCCGGCTTGCTGGTGGAGCAGCGGCGACGCGGCGTCCATGACCTGGGCGCGGTCGACGGCGGGATAGTGGCGCGCATCGACGGCGCGGTTCATTGCGACGCGCTCTTGTCGAGCGGTGCCTCGGGCGTTGCTTCCATGTCCTAGAGCGTCTTTCATGTGCGTCGAGCCTCCCTCAGGATGCGGGCACCAAGTTCGTGATCGAGATCGGTGCCGTCTCCACTCCGCATTCCCCATGCCGCCTTAGGTGCGGCTCGGGTCTTCTCGACCAATGGGGTCGTGGGGCTCGCGCCCGCCCCACTGGCAACGGTCGTCTGGGTCTTGCCACCGACGAAGGTGCCCTCGCGGGTGCTGCTGTGCATGCCCCCGTGGGGCGTGGGCGGGGCTGAGACGGATGGATGCTTTGCAGCACCTGCCCGAGCAAAGCCCGGCTTGCCTGCCACATGGCTTGCATGCTCGACGCCGCGAGGATCGACGGCGGCAGGATCGAATGGCGCATTCGCGACATCGCCGACGCGAACATGGTCAGCCTTGGCGACGCGAGTCGTCTGGAGATGATCGTTTGAATATTTCATTTACATCACCCCTTTGGTTGCCCCGATGGTCACGCCTGCAGCCCTCGCCTGGCTGGCACATAAGCCTGGATTGACGTTGTAAAGTTCGCCCTGGCGTTTCAGTGACCAGCCTTGGATGGTGAACGGGTTCGAAGCCTTCGGAGGCTCGGGCGGTGGCGCGGTCGGATCGGCGGGCTCGACGCCCTTCGCCATGCTGGCGAGCGTCTTGTGCCCGTATTTTTGTGCCCACAACAGGGCTTGATCTTCGCCGAGATCGCGCACGATGCGACCGCGAACTGTCAGGTCGTTGGCGACGAACGCCTTGTTGAGGCGGTCTCGCGGGGTCTCCTGCAGAAACCAATGCGCACGATCCGCCTTCAGACCTTCATCGCTCTCGATGTATTTCGCCCATGGCATGTCGTCTCGATTGCTGACGATCTCGCCCGAAGTCCTTATCCACATGGATCAAGTGTCCGAGCGAAACCAAGTGAATGAAATCGGACATGGAATTATCGAGGAAGGTCGGGCTCGCCTCGAAAAAAGCCTCCATCGCCATCTTCATTCTGATGTTGTCGGTGATGCTCGGCTGGGGGTAAATCTTTTCGTGCTCGCTCATGCTCGCCTCCATGTCTTGACCCATTTGACCAAATCTTGAACGAGGATTTTCTTGCGGCTGCCGGTCGGTGCCCGATAGCAGGTGACCTCGAAATTCCGGACAGCCGCCTGCACAACCTCGACACGAATGCCAAGGCATGCCGCCGCCTGGTGGACGGAGACCGCGACCGGAAACAGACTGTTCTTGCGGGGATGTCCCATATGCAAAAGCCCTCGCGTGCGCCCGAATGGCGCGTATCTCGGCGGGGGTCTATGGCGTCGGGATTATTTTGACAGATTACACCCGCGCTAATGGGGGCGCAACCGGAGATCAGGTCTCAGAGGGCGCATTTGCGCGCCCCTGGAGAGGTCAGTTCTACTTGCCCTGCTTGCTCGTTACTGCCCTCGCATTGAGTTTTACGACCTGCTCCGTGCAGTATTTGAGGAGCCTGTCGCGGTCCTTGGGATCGAGCCGCCCGAGGTCGGCGGCAAGTCGAGCCTTCGCCTCGCCCAGCGTGAACACCTCGGTCGTCTTCTCTGACCCGTTCGCTGAGGTGCGAGCGGCTGTCGTGTCAGTGTCGGTGTCGTCGCCGTTGGTCTCGCCCGCATCGTCGTCCGCGTCACCATCGGTGGTTTCCGTCGCCGCTTTGGCTTCAGCCCGCTTTTTGATGTTGGCTGCCTTGTTCTCTTCGCGGTGCTGGTCCCAGGTCTTCTCCCCTCTCGCGATTTGCATGTAGAGCCGGAGCGAGGATACCGAACTGCCGCCTTCGTGCTTTTCCTTCGCCCTCGCGACGACACCTAGCAGCAGATTACTGAATTCCTTCACAGAGACCCTCGCCTTGAGTTTGTTCAGTTCGGTTCCGATCTTGGTGCGGGCGTTGTCGAAAGCAATGGCGGCGTCGGTGTGCGCCTTATCGATCTTGATGCCATCCTTGTCCCACTGCTTTTCAAACTTTTCCTTTTCCTTCTTATGGGCTTCCAACGCCGTCTCGTATTCCTCTTCAGCCTTTCGCAAGTCTTCGTCCGCCGCGTGATCCATCTCGACAATGGTGTCGATGCGATCGGGCAGTTGGTTCGAGAGACGTGACGCGGGCGCGCTGTCGTATTTCTCTGACCACTCCTTGAACGCGTCGGTCTCTTGCGCCTCCTTGTATCGATTGTTGATATCCTCGACTGTGAAAGCGTATGCCTCGTCGGGGTAGAACTCCTCGGCGTATGCCATCCGCTTCGCTCGCCGCGCTATTGCCGCCAGGGCGGCTTTATCGTCGTCGTCACCATTTGTCATGTTCAATTCTCCTATGCGGATCATTCCGCAGTCCGCACATAGTGTGTCCCAGCCGCCGCCGAGCGCACAACTACGGTTAACGCTAACGGTTCATAGGTGGGGCACCATCCCCGCTGGAGCCGTCAGCAGTCTCGGCTCCAGCGGGGGGCAACTGGGCGATGCGGGGTCTTCTCCATCACGCCGCAAAACATGATGGAGAGAGCGGGTTGGGCTCATTACCGCAAATCCCTTGCTATTCTACCGCGCCAGGGAGTGCGAACCTATTGAATTAAAATGGGACAGTGCGGCGGATTGACTAATACTGAGTTAATCTATTTAGTAACTAGTGTTAATATACTATTAGGCGCGAAATAAGCCCCGCCATGGGCGGGGCTTATGGTGATCTCCTAACGGTTCAGCAGCCGTTGCCGTTGCACGCTATCGCGGGCTGCGGCTGAGCGATCATCACGGTTACGGTGCCAGCAGCGAGCACGAAGGCCAGTGCGGCTAGTGCAATGATTTTCTTCATGTCAGCACCCTTGGCTGCCGCCGCAACCAGCCATTGCCGTCTGAGGCAGGATCGTCATCACGGTCACGGTGCCAGCAGCGAGCACGAATGCCAGAGCGGCGAATGTAATGATCTTCTTCATGTCAGCACCCATAGCCACTGCAAGCCATCGCCGGCTGCGGCTGAACGATCATCAAGGTTACGGTGCCAACCGCGAGCACGAAGGCGACGGCAACCAACGCAATGATTTTCTTCATTTTGGTGATCTCCTGTCGCTCAGCAGTTTGCGCCACCGCAAGGCCCGGCCATCGCTGGCTGCGGCTGAACGATCATCACGGTTGCGGTGCCAGCCGCGAGCACGAAGGCGAGGGCGGCGAGAACGATGATCTTCTTCATGGTGATCTCCTGTCGCTCAGCAGTTTGCGCCACTGCAAGGCCCGGCCATCGCTGGCTGCGGCTGAACGATCATCACGGTTGCGGTGCCAGCCGCGAGCACGAAGGCGAGGGCGGCGAGAACGATGATCTTCTTCATGGTGATCTCCTGTCGCTCAGCAGTTTTGGCCACTGCAAGGCCCGGCCATCGCTGGCTGCGGCTGAACGATCATCACGGTTGCGGTGCCAGCCGCGAGCACGAAGGCGAGGGCGGCGAGAACGATGATCTTCTTCATGGTGATCTCCTGTCGCTCAGCAGTTTGCGCCACTGCAAGGCCCGGCCATCGCTGGCTGCGGCTGAACGATCATCACGGTTGCGGTGCCAGCCGCGAGCACGAAGGCGAGGGCGGCGAGAACGATGATCTTCTTCATGGTGATCTCCTGTCGCTCAGCAGTTTTGGCCAGTGCAAGGCCCGGCCATCGCCGGCTGCGGCTGAACGATCATCAAGGTTACGGTGCCAGCGGCGAGCACGAATGCCAGCGCGGCCAGCGCAATGATCTTCTTCATGTCAGCACCCTTGACCGCCGCAATTAGCCATCGCCGTCTGAGGCAGCACCGTCATCACCGTCACGGTGCCGACAGTGAGCACAAATGCCAATGCGGCGAATGCAATGATCTTCTTCATGTCAGCACCCACTGGTGCCGCTGCAACCAGCCATCGCCGTCTGAGGCAGGACCGTCATCACGGTCACGGTGCCAGCAGCGAGCACGAAGGCGACGGCGGCCAATGCGATTATTTTCTTCATAGTCGTCCTCCAAAGTAGGCAGTTCCTGTGTTGTCGCATTTGCTCCTGGCTTGGTTCACCAAACTAGCGTCATCTTGCCGAAAAATTGTGATAGCTGGAAGGCGCAATCGGCAACAAATTCGCGTGAACGGGCTGTGACAGCGGGACCCTGCGCACGGATGTCGCTCAGGGCGGCCAGCGAGAGGAGGTATGCGGATGGTTACCCCAGCATTACCCCAGCGAAGTGTGAATCCGCTTAATCGTTTGATTATGCTCGACTTAATGCCATTTTGTCACGACCAGGGCCAGATCGCGACCAAGCTCAAGGGCTTCAACCGCGGCGTCACCGTGACCGCCGGCCTGGAGACCATCTTCACCACGCCGTCGCACGGTACCGCCTATGACATCGTCGGGCAGGGCAAGGCGACGACGGGCGCGCTCGACAAGGCGGTCCAGCTCGCCGCGAAGCTCGCGGTGCGCCGTGCGGCGCAAGGCGCCATGCGCAAGACGGCGTAACGCCCGAGCGCCGCCCGTGCATTCGGCCCTTGCATTTCGGCCGGCGCCATGCAGCCATTCGGAAGTCGGCATTCCCCGCTGAAAGACGGGTGGGCCAGGGAGGAACGCACATGAAAACGAGCCTTTTCGTCAAAGCCGGGATTTGCGCAGCCGTAGCGGCCGCCGCGGTAAGCATTTCCGCGAGTTCGTCACGGGCACAGGGTGCGCCGCATTACGAGGCCGACCTCGCGTGGCCGAAGCCGCTGCCGGACCATTGGATCCTCGGCGGGCTCGGCGGGCTGTGCGTCGATGCCCAGGACCACGTGCTCATCCTCAACCGGCAGGACGTGCTTCCCAACGAACTCGACGCCGGCTACCTCGCGCCGCCGCTGATCGAGTTCGATCCCGCAGGCAATGTCGTGCATACCTGGGGCGATCCCAACCTGCTCGATGCGCGCCTGCACAGCTGCCACTTCGACAAGGACGGCAATGTCTGGATCGCCAGCGCGCCGTCCGGCATGGTGCAGAAATACACCCATGACGGCAGCAAGCTGCTGCTGCAGATCGGCAAGAAGGGCGTGCTGGATTCCTCCGACGGCACCATCAAGGGCACGCCGCTCAGTTCCGAAGCCGCGATATTCCACATGCCGTCGAGCATTTTCATCGATCGGGAGAACGGCGACGTCTACGTCGCCGACGGCGAGGGCCGCAACAGCAGCCGCCGTGTCAAGGTGATGGACCGCGACGGCAAGTTCTTGCGGCAGTGGCAGCCCGAGGGCATGCAGAACGTGCACTGCCTGACCATCGGCAATGACGGGCTCGTCTATGTCTGCAACCGCGACAACGCGCGGATCCAGGTCTATGACAAGCTCGGCAACCTCAAGCGCAATATAGAGGTGCCGTGGAAGCCCTTCACCATGCCGGCCGACGGCAAGGTCAAGCAGTTCGGCGGCGCCGCCGTGGCGATCGATTTCTCGCCTGACGCCGATCAGAAATACATGTTCGTGGTCAACCAGAACAATTCCCAGATCGAGATGATCGAGCGCGAGACCGGCAAGGTGCTGCCGAGCTTCGGCCACGCCGGCCGCTACGCCGGCGAGCTCGACCAGCCCCACGGCATCGCGGTCAACTCCAAGGGCAACGTCTACGTTGACGAGAACCGCGGCCGCCGCGTTCACAAGTTCAAGATCGTGCAGTGAGGGAGCGTCCGCGACACCCCTCACACTCGACACCCCTTACACTCTCCGTCATCACCGGGCTCGTCCCGGTGATCTCGATGATGAAGGCACGGCGCCGTCGGCGCGCGTGTCGAGACGCCGTGCCCGGTTGATCGAGATCGCCGGAACAAGTCCGGCGACGACGCTTTGTAGGGGCCCTGCCCGAATTTCGGGGAGGGAGATTCATTCACCCCGGCACCGGCGGGTGGCCCTCGATGCGGCGGACGATGTCCAGTGCCCGCCGCAACGGGTTGATCGAGGCCTCCAGGGTGCGGATGGCGGCGAGTTCGTCCGCTCTCCAACCGCGCCGCCGGTCCTGACTGCGCTTGGCATAGCCTCGGCTACATGATGGAAGTTATCCCCCAAACCATGCTATACAGCGGGTATGGCGACGATCGTTGACCCTGTCTTGAGCCGGTTCCGCGCCGCGCTCGAGGAAATCTATGGCGAGCGGATCGAGCGTGTGGTGCTGTTCGGCTCCCGCGCACGTGGCGACGCGCGTCCGGATTCCGATTACGACGTGGCGGTGTTCCTCAAGGACCTCGACGGATTCGGCAAGGAAGCCCGGAGGATCGCCGAGATCGAAGCCGACATCCTCACCGAGACCGGAGTTGTCATCAACACAATGCCATTGCAGGCGGGTTCGTATCGCGACCGGACGGGGCTGATGCGGGAGTTGCGTCGCGATGGCCTCGACCTGTGACGCCGGAAGCCAAAGACTACCTCGACAAGGCGCACGATGACCTGGATGACGCCCGCAAGATAGTGGCCATTCACCTGGCAAAAATCGCGGCGCGGTCGGCATACTATGCGGCGTTTCACGCGGCCGAAGCCCTCATCATCGAGCGCAAAGTCGTAAAAACCCATTCCGGCGTCCGTACCGAATTCGCGCGTCTGCTGAAAGACACGCCAGGTGGCGAAAGGGCGATGCTGACATTCCTGGCGCAAGGCTACAAATACAAGGAAATCGGCGACTATGGCGTCGGCCGCGGCGCGGTTGTGACCGACGAGGAGGCCAACGATGCCATCGACAACGCCGCCCGTTTTTTCGAGCGCATCACAGTCCTGCTGAAGGCTGACCCTTCAAACGATACGCCGTAAGGGTGCCGCCCGCATCACCCCGGCACCGCCGGGTGGCCTTCGATGCGGCGGACGATGTCCAGCGCCCGCCGCAGCAGGTTGATCGAGGCCTCCAGGGTACGGAAGGCGGCGTGGGGGGACAGCGTCACGTTCCTCATCTTGGCGAGCGGGTGGTCGGGCTTGAGCGGCTCGGCGTGGAAGACGTCGAGCCCGGCATGGCGGATGCGTCCGCTTTCCAGCCCCTCGATCAGCGCCGCCTCATCGACCAGCGCGCCGCGGGCGGTGTTGACGAGGATGGCGCCCGGCTTGATGCGCGCGAGGCGGCGGGCATCCAGGAAGCTGCGAGTCTCGTCGGTGAGCGACAGGTTGAGCGAGATCACGTCGGAGGATTCCAGCAGCGTGTCGATGGCGACCACGGGCACGCCGAGGTCGCCGTGCGAGGTGCGGTTCCAGCCGATCACGTTCATGCCCATGCCGTGGCCGATGCGCGCGACCTCGCGGCCGATGCCGCCGAGCCCGATGACGCCCAGCGTTTTGCCGCGCAGCTGCACGCCTTCGAGCGGCTCCCAGTGGCCGGCGCGAATGCCCCGGTCCATCAGCGCGATCTCGCGGGCGCAGGCGAACATCAGGGCGATGGTGTGCTCGGCCACCGCGGTGTCGCCGTAGCCGCGGAAGGTGTGCACGGTGATCCCGAGCGCGGCCAGCGCCGCAACGTCCATGTAACTCGACGCGCCGGTGCCGCAGAACACGATGTGCTTGAGCGCGCCGCATTGCTTCATCATGTCGGTCGGCATGTAGGAATGGTCGTCGATGCAGATGCCGTAGCCGTCGAGGAGGCGCGGGAGGTCGCTCGATTGGAACGGGCTGTTGTTGATCACGACGGCGGGATCGTCGGCGCGGTGGACGCGCTTGAACACCAGTTCTAATTGGCGGTTGCAGTCGATGAACAGGGTTTTCATTTATCGGTTTTCAGATTGGCGGTGTAAAAGGCGGCGATGTCGGGCATAGTGCCGCCGCTTTCGAGTCGGCGCGGCGCCGGAGATAGTGGAGCGCAGGTATGCGTCTTGCAAGCTACATCGCCCATGGGCGGACCAGTTTCGGCGCCGTCCTGGGCGACGGCGTGGTGGATTTCCGGGTGCGGTTCGGTTCGCGGTTCGCGAACCTCGTCGACCTCATCCGCGCCGATGCGCTCGACGAGGCGAGGGCGGTGCTGGCGGGGGTGCGGCCCGACTTCCCCATCTCCGAGATCGAGTTGCTGCCGCCGCTGCTGGCGCCTGAAAAGATCGTCTGCATCGGCATCAATTACGCCAACCGCAATGCCGATTTCAACGATCCCGACGTGCCGAAATATCCGAGCATGTTCTACCGCCATCCCGGTTCCTTCGTCGGCGCCGGGCAGCCGCTGGTGCGTCCGAAGGTGTCCGAACAGTTCGACTATGAGGGCGAGATCGCCATGGTGATCGGCCGCGAAGGCCGGCACGTCCCCAAGGGCCGCGCCGGCGACTACATCGCCGGCTACACCCTGTGCAACGAGGGCACCGTGCGCGACTGGCTGCGCCACGGCAAGTTCAACGTGACCCAGGGCAAGAACTTCGACCAGTCCGGCAGCATCGGCCCCTGCATCGTCACCGCCGACGAGATCGATCCGGCAAAGCCGATGCACCTGACCGTCAAGCTCAACGGCGAGGTGACCCAGGACGATGACACGGCGAGCATGATCTTCTCCTTCACCGACCTGATCGCCTACATCACCACCTTCATGACCCTCAAGCCGGCCGACATCGTCGTCGCCGGCACCCCGGTCAAGACGGGCCCGCGCCCAGACCCGCCGCGCTGGCTCAAGGCCGGCGACGTGGTGGAGGTCTCCTGTCCCGCGCTCGGCACCCTGCGCAACACGGTGGTCGACGAGGCGTAGCCTCCATCGCGTCATCGCCGTACTTGTCCCGCGCGGCGACCTGGAAAATCCGCGGAAATCCTCTAAGGTGTCGCGCAGCCGTCGTCGATCCCGCCCGGAATCGGCCCGCAGGAACGCGGCCCGAACCGGATGACGGCGCGCAAACCCCCGGGCGCCATGTGGAGGATATCATGAGCAATTTGAAACGCGGCATCGTCGGTGCCGCCGGACTGGCACTGATGCTGACGGTCTCGTCGGCGCAGGCGCAGCAGCCGGTGCGGGTGCGTGGCACCATCGAGAAGGCCGACGGCGGCACGCTGCTGGTCAAGACGCGCGAAGGCAACGAGGTCACCGTCAAGCTCACCGACAACGCGCAGGTGAACGGCGTCGCCAAGGCGGCGCTGGCCGACATCAAGCAGAACTCCTTCATCGGCATCACCGCCATGCCCCAGGCGGACGGGACCCAGAAGGCGATAGAAGTCCACATCTTCCCGGAAGCCCGCCGCGGCGCCGGTGAGGGCCATCGCCCCTGGGACCTGGTGCCCAACAGCACCATGACCAATGCCAATGTCGAGCAGCTCGTGACTTCCGTGGACGGTCCGATGCTCACCATGAAATACAAGGACGGAGAGAAGAAGATCTCGGTGCCGAACAATGCGACGATCGTGCAGTTCGTCAACGGCGATCGCAGCGAGCTCAAGCCGGGCGCCAAGATCTTCATCGCCGCCGGCACCAAGAAGCCGGACGGCACCATCGAGACCGGCGGCGTCAATGTCGGCCGCGACGGCATCACCCCGCCGATGTGAACGGACGTTTGCTCGGCCCATGACCTGGTCATTCCAGGTTCGCGCAAAGCACTACTGCGCAAAAAGGGATCGTCAGGCAGCGGGGCCCGGTATTTCCCTCTCCCGCAAGCGGGAGAGGGGGAACGCACTCGTGATGCAGTAGTGAAGGCGCGCCCCGGAATCACAGTACCGGCTCGTCCCGGCCATCTCGATTGTTTGGGCATTGTCATCATATAAGCGGGGTGCGCAGGACGGTCCTGCGCCGGACACGGCTTCGAGGAATTCATTTTAATGGCCGAGCATGAGGCGCGGCGGGTCGGGCTGTTCGTCACCTGCCTGGTCGATCTCATCCGCCCCACGGTCGGCTTTGCCGCCGTGAAGCTGATGGAGGATGCCCGCTGCATCGTCGACGTGCCGCGGCAAAGCTGTTGCGGCCAGCCGGCCTTCAACTCCGGCGACCGCGCCACCACCCGCGAGATCGCCGCCCAGGTGATCGCCGCGTTCGAGCCGTTCGACTACGTGGTCGCGCCGTCCGGCTCCTGTGCCGGCATGCTGAAGGTACACTATCCCGAGCTGTTCCGCGGCGACCCCAACTGGCAGCCGCGCGCCGACGCCTTCGCCGCCAAGACCTACGAGCTGGTCGCGTTCCTGGTCGACGTGTGCGGGGTGAGCCGGGTCGCGGCGCGGCTCGATGCGACCGCGACCTATCACGATTCCTGCTCGGGGCTGCGCGAGCTCGGCGTGCACGACCAGCCGCGGGCGCTGCTGCGCACGGTCGAAGGCCTCAGGCTCGCCGAGATGCGCGACGCCAATGTGTGCTGCGGCTTCGGCGGCACCTTCTGCGTGAAATATCCCGACATCTCCGATGCCATCGTCGGCAAGAAGGCGGCCGCCATCGCGGCCACCGGAGCCGGCCTGCTGCTTGCCGGCGATCTCGGCTGTCTCATGAACATGGCCGGCAAGCTGCAGCGCGAGGGCAGCACAATCGAAGTGCGTCACGTCGCGGAAGTGCTCGCCGGCATGACGCGGGAACCGGCCATCGGGCTGCCCGCGCCCGACCCGGCGGCCAAAGCCGCAGCCTCCAAGGCGGCGGGACCCGGACCGGCGGGAGTTGGGCCGATGGGAGCCAAGCGATGACCTCTGGCCTCCCACATCGCGACCTCGCCGCGCTTCAAGGACAATGCCAAGGCCGCGCTCGCCGACCCCGACCTGCAGAATGCGTTGAAATTCGTCGAGGTGAACTTCATCGCGCGGCGGCGCGAGGTGGCGGAGCGCCTGCCGGAATTCGAAGCGCTGCGGGATTCCGCGCGCGACATCAAGGACCACACCCTTGCCTACCTCGATCTCTACCTCGAGGCCTATGAGGAGCGCCTGACCGCGCAGGGCGGCCGTTTGCACTATGCGGTGTCGGCCGACGACGCCCGCCGGATCATCCTCGACATCTGCCGCGATGCCGGCGCCAGGACCGTGACCAAGGGCAAGTCGATGGTCGCCGAGGAGATCGGCCTCAACGATTTCCTGGAAGGCAACGGCGTCACGCCGGTCGAGACCGATCTCGGCGAGTACATCATCCAGCTTCGCCACGAGCTGCCGTCCCACATCATCGCGCCCGCGGTGCACCTCACCAAGGCCCAGGTCGAGGATGATTTCCGCCGCGTCCACACCCATCTTGCGCCCGACCGCAATCTCGCCGAGCCGACCAGCCTGCTGGCGGAGGCGCGCGGCGTGCTGCGCGAGAAATTCCTCGCCGCCGACGTCGGGATCACCGGCGCGAATTTCCTGGTCGCCGAGACCGGCACGTCGGTGATCGTCACCAATGAAGGCAATGGCGACCTCACCCAGACCCTGCCCAAGGTCCACATCGTGCTCGCCTCGCTGGAAAAGCTGGTGCCGACGCTCGAAGACCTGGCGCAGTTGCTGCGCGTGCTGGCGCGCTCGGCGACCGGGCAGGAAATGTCGGTCTATACGACGCTTTCCACCGGCCCGCGCCGCGCCGACGACCCCGACGGCCCCGGCGCATATCACGTCGTGCTGCTCGACAACGGCCGTTCGTCCATGATCGGCGGCGAGTTCCGCGACATGCTGCGTTGCATCCGCTGCGGCGCCTGCATGAACCACTGCCCGGTCTATCATGCGGTCGGCGGCCACGCCTATGGCTGGGTCTATCCGGGGCCGATGGGTGCGGTGCTGACCCCGAGCCTGATCGGCATCGACAAGGCCGGGCACCTTCCCAATGCATCGACGTTCTGCGGCCGCTGCGAGGAGCGTGTGCCCGGTGCGCATTCCGCTGCCGCGGATGATGCGGTCGTGGCGCGAGCGCGAGTTCGAGCGCCATTTGTCGCCGGCGACGGTGCGCGGCGGGCTCGCGGCGTGGGCGTTCTTCGCCAAGCGCCCCCGCCTTTACGGTTTGGCGGCCGCGATGGCGGCTCGGGTCCTCCATTGGGCGGGCGCCGCGCGCGGACGGTTCTCGTGGCTGCCGCTCGCCTCGGGCTGGACCCGCTATCGCGATTTCCCGGCGCCGCAGGGCGAGACCTTTCAATCCCGCTGGAAGCACCGCAACGACCGCCCGCGCCCGGGCAGTCCGCCATGACCGCGCGCGAACTCGTTTTCGCGACCCTGCGCCGCTCGCTCGGCGTGTCCGGGACCGAGGCGCCGCGCCGCGCCGCGGTCGCCGCGCGGCTTGCCGGTCATCCCCGCGGCGTGGTGCCGGCGCGCGGGCAACTGCCGCCGCAACAGCGGCTCGACCTGTTCGCGCGCATGGTGGAGGCGGCAGCCGGGACGATCGAGCGCGCCGCCTCCGCGGCGGATGTTCCCGTCGCGGTCGCGGCGCTGCTGCGCGGCCTCAACCTGCCGATGCGGGTGCGGCACGGCGACGACCCCCGCCTCGCCGCGTTGCCGTGGCAGAGTGCACCCGCCCTCGAGATACTGCGCGGCCCCTCCGACGGCCATGACCTTGCCGCGGTGTCGCACGCCTCTGCGGCGGTGGCCGAAACCGGCACCCTGGTCCTGACATCGGGGCCGGACAATCCGACCACGCTCAATTTCCTGCCCGACGTCCACATCGTGGTGGTCGACGCCGCCGACATCGCCTCCGATTTCGAGACGGTGATGGCACGGCTGCGCGAGCGCTACGGCACCGGGACGATGCCGCGTACGGTCAACATGATCACCGGCCCGTCGCGCTCGGCCGATATCGAGCAGACGCTCCTGCTCGGCGCCCACGGTCCGCGCAAGCTGCATGTAATCGTGGTGGGCGATCCCTGACGGGTGGCGCGCGGTCTTACAAGGCCTGGTACTTGAGCGCGGTCGAACGGCGTAGCATGATCGGTGAACTGCCACCGGGATGCGTCAAAGTTCCGCCGCTTCGAATTGGGAGCATGGCTACCGTCGGCCGGCGAAAGCATGCCGAAGATCGACATGCGAACCGCCAATTGGAGGAGCGCCGTGAGAAGCTTGGTGTTGACGACGATGATCGTGGCATTGGCACCGCCAGCCTACGCTCAAATGAGCCCCAACCTTTTTCAGGAGGGAAAGCACTTCAAGACCGATGTCGAAGTACAGCAGGAGCGTGAGCGCGAAAGCGCCTACAAATCAGGAATCAGCAAAATACCGGATGCAAAAACCAAGGTGGACCCGTGGGGAAGCGTCCGTGGTGCGGTGCCGCAATCCGATCAGCCCCAGCGGCCAGCCTCGAAATAGGCCACTTTCGAAATTTCCGGCCGCAGCACCGGCAGGACGGTCAAGCTCTGCCGCTGCCGTGTGGTCCGTGCGACATGCACTGATCATGGTGGGCAATCCCTAAAGCATGATCCCGCAAAGTTGCGGACTTTCGGGCAGGATCATGCGCAAGATCAGACGCGTTAAAACGCTGCCCACTCGAGCTTGACACGGGAGTATTCCGGCGGGCCCCGAAACCTTATGGCGGGCAAGGCGTTGTTCTGTGTCAGGAAGCCCGCCCATGAAACACCACGAGAAACACTCCGAGCGCGTGACCGCCGCTCCGGTCACGGAGAAGCATCGCAAGCTCGACCGGCAGCTCGACGAAGCCCTTGAGGAAACTTTTCCTGCATCCGATCCGGTCGCCATCAGCCAGCCGGCCCCGGACGATCGCTTGCGGAAGCGAAAATAGTCCAAGGTTTTCAAAACGTTTCTTCGTTCTTACTGGTGGCTTGCCAAGTCCTTGCACCGGCAATTGCGTAACCATCTTTTTTGACGCTTCCGCCATCGGAAAGGCTTAAAATCGTCTCCCGATTGAAGCTCGGAACTGCGGCCCGGTGGGGAGATGGGGTTCATGAGTTCGAAAATATTTTGGCACCGACGGCATCCGCGGCCGCGCCAATGGCGTGATCACGGCCGACCTCGCGTTGCGGGTCGGCCAGGCCGCAGGCGTGATGTTTCGCCGCGGGGACCACCGCCACCGGGTGGTGATCGGCAAGGATACAAGGCTCTCCGGCTACATGATCGAAACCGCAATGGTCGCCGGATTCACCTCGGTCGGCATGGACGTGCTGCTGCTCGGCCCGATGCCGACGCCGGCCGTCGCCATGCTGACGCGCTCCATGCGTGCCGACCTCGGCGTCATGATCTCGGCCTCCCACAATCTGTATCCCGACAACGGCATCAAGCTGTTCGGCCCCGACGGCTACAAGCTCTCCGACGAGGTAGAACTGGAAATCGAGCGGCTCGTCGATGCCGATCTCGGCAAGAAGCTCGCCAAGCCTGCCGCGCTCGGCCGCGCCAAACGCATCGAGGGCGTGCCGGAGCGATACATCGAATTCGCCAAACGCACCCTGCCGCGCAACCTCTCCCTCGACGGGCTGCGGGTCGTCGTCGATTGCGCCAACGGCGCGGCCTACCGGGTCATCCCCGCCGCGTTGTGGGAACTGGGCGCCGAGGTGTTCTCGATCGGGGTCGATCCCGACGGCTTCAACATCAACAAGGATTGCGGCTCCACCGAGCCGGAAGCGCTCAGCCGCAAGGTGCGCGAGATGCGCGCCGACATCGGGATCGCGCTCGACGGCGACGCCGACCGCGTGGTGATCGCCGACGAGCACGGCCACCTGGTCGACGGCGACCAACTGCTCGCCGTCATCGCCGAAAGCTGGCAGAAGGACGGCCGCTTGGCAAAGCCCACCGTGGTCTCCACCATCATGTCCAATCTCGGTCTCGAACGCCATCTCGAACGGCTCGGGATCGATCTGGTGCGCGCCCAGGTCGGCGACCGCTACGTGCTCGAGAAGATGCGCGAGCACGGCTACAATGTCGGCGGCGAGCCGTCGGGCCACATCATCCTGTCCGATTACAATACGACCGGAGACGGGTTCGTCGCCGCGCTGCAGGTGCTGGCGGTGGTGCAAAAGCAAGAGCAGCCGGTCTCGGTGGTGTGCCACCGCTTCGACCCGCTGCCGCAAGTCACCAAGAACGTGCGCTACCGCAACGGCAAGCCCCACGAGGACGCGGCGGTCAAGTCGGCGATCGCGAGCGCGACGCTGCGCCTCAACGGCCAGGGTCGGGTGATCGTGCGGCCATCGGGCACCGAGCCGGTGATTCGCGTCACCGGCGAAGGCGACGATCCCAATCTCGTGGAGGAAGTCGTCGACGGCATCGTCGATGCGGTCACCCAGGTCGCCGCCGGCTGACGGACGCTGCGGGTACACAAAGCCTGGAGCGTCCGCGGCCTCACCCCGCGCGGCGCGTGAATTTTTGATTCGACCTCATCCTGGGGAACCGGCGCAGCCGGCGTCTCGAAGGATGGCCGCAGACGTTCCCCGCGAATTGTTTCGAATTCAGTGCCCGCGGCCATTCTTCGAGACGCGCGCGAGAGCGCGCTCCTCGGGATGAGGCCGGATTTTCCGATTAAGTATTCGTTTACGAATATCGCATGAGCGATCGTCTATCAATAATATTCATGGTGAAAAAGTAAGGTTAAGTGACGCTTAAGAATTCAATGGCATTGTCCGATCGGCGAATGAACCCGGCGCAACGCATTCGCGACCCGGAACAGTGGAAGGACGATGTCATGAGTAACTTCAAAAAGTTCGCGATGGCTAGTGTCGCTGCAGGCCTCGCCGTCACCGCGGCGAACGCCGCAGATCTGCCTTTGGCCCCGGTCCCGATCCCGGTCATCCAGGAGTTCTCCGGCTGGTATCTCCGCGGCGACATCGGAATGACCAACCAGACGGTCGGATCGCTGACCAACTACGTTGCTCCCGGGACCTCCGTGGGCACCAAGTTCCTGACCTTCGACAGCGCGCCGTTGTTCTCGCTCGGCGGCGGCTATCAACTCAACAATTGGCTGCGCATGGACGTCACCGGCGAATATCGCGGCAACGCCCATTTCCACGGCCAGCAAGTCGGCGTGTTCGGCCCGGTCAGCCTGCCGGACGACTACAATGCCAGCAAGTCGGAGTGGTTGTTCCTCGCCAACGCCTATGTCGATCTCGGCACCTGGTGGTGCGTGACGCCCTATCATCGGCGCCGGCATCGGCACCTCGCGCAACTCGATTTCGAGCTTCACCGATATCGGCGCCACCCAGGCCGGTCTCGGCGGCGGGAGCATCCTGAGCACCACCTACGGCGAAAACGCTTCGAAGTGGAACCTCGCGTGGGCGCTGTATGCGGGACTGGGCTACAAAGTCGCTCCCGGCCTGTCGCTCGAACTCACCTATCGCTACGTCAATCTCGGCTCTGCGACCACCGGCCTGACCAACTCCTTCGACGGTGTCACGGTCGTCAACGCGCCGCCGTTCTCGTTCGGCACCATCAATTCGCAGGATGTGATGCTCGGGTTTCCGTTGGAACCTCGGTGAGCCGGAAGTGCCGGTGGCACCGCCGATCGTCCGCAAAGGCTGAACGAGCCGCCACAGTCTCGTGATTTCAAATGCGGCGCGGGAGAAATTCCGCGCCGCTTTTTCGTGTGCGCATGGACGGCACCGCCGGCGTGGTGGGGCGATCGCCTCGCGTCGAACGCACTGCGTTCATTGCACCAAAACATGCAGAATTAGCGAAGCCGAAACGTTTGACTGCGATGATTCATGGTGCGCGGTTCGCCATGTGCTGCGTTCGTAATCGCGCTTTGCGAGTCGGTCGAAACCAGGCCCGGTCCGTCTCCTGCGGGCCGGGTCATTCGATTGCGCGCAACGCGCGACTGCCTCCGAATTAGAGCGCCGCCCGGTACGAGGCGGATGGCCTGACAGGGGCATAGTCTTGCCATCCTCGGTGCGGCGCTCCGACTGCACACCTAATCGCTGTTCGGTATTTCGCAACTGCACCTTGGTTTAGGCGCCGCGTTGCCTTGGTGCCCGGCCCGCCGCCGTCCTGAATGACCCCGCACCGTGGTCCCGCGAATCGCAGGATCCGCGGGTCCGGCGGGTGCCGACGTGTCTACGAGACCGCTCACCGCCGATCAGCGTGCGAAGTACTCGGGCAGGATGATCGTACGGAACATGAAGAACAAGAAAAACGCAGCATATACGTAGCCGGCGCAAACCAGCAACGCGAAGAGCGGTCGTACGAGCGGGCGTTCATCGGGACTCTGAGAGGAGGTCATTTGTCTTCCCACGGTGGCCGCGGCACCAATCGTGTTGCCCCGCACCCCGGCTCACAACGTGTCACGGCCAAAGACGTTCCGCGGTCCCCCGCGGCATCGCGCCGCGCCGACTCGGCCGCGGCGGTTAGAGCAGCGCCGTGGCCAGCCTGCACTGCGAAGTCGGTGCAGGCCGCCTGCCGACAACGGGTAGGACGGCCCCATCACTCGGGGGCCGCTATCGGTTCGCCGCCGGCGTTGTCGACGCGGGCCGGGTCAGCGCGCTATTGGCTGTATCTACTTCCGTTGGACGATCTATCGAAATTGAACATCCATTTGGGAATATCCGTGCCGCGCATTTGATTGCTGGGCTGGCCGTGGCTGCGCTCGACCGTCGCGGCGTGTTCATGGGTTGATTCCTGGGTCTTCGCGGAAGCGAGCCCCGAAGCACCTAGCACGCCAATGAAGGCTGCCAAGGCAATAGCTTTCATGATGGTGGACATTGAATCCTCCTTATACTGTTTTTCGTTTATCGCCTTACTCTTTAAATGGAGCGATCGGACGCATTTCACATTAGACGAATGGACGCAGCCGGGCGCAACTCATGGACAAAAGTTAATGAGGACGGTGCTATTCGGTCGAGTTTGCTGCCAATAAAATAAATGGAGTTGGGTCGATGCGCATCTCCGATACGTCGATGCCCGGCCGGATCCGGCGCTAAACCGGATGCGGGTCCGTCGCAGACCGCGGCAGCGGCCGGCCGCGGCCCGTCCGAATCAATATTTCAGGCCGAGCGCGAAGCGCGCACTCACCGTATTGAGCCTTATATCGCTGGGGGTGCCGAGCTGGAGATACTCGACCTCGCCGCGGAGGAACGCATATTTGGTCAGCATGTAATCCATGCCGAGCGCAGTGTCGAAGCCGAGGATATATTTGCCATGGCTGACGCTGTAAAACGGATAGTTACCGCCGACTTTGAAGTTGGCAGTGGGGCAGGGCGTCGTAGGCTGCGAAACGCAGGTGCCGACGTAATTGATGTCGGCGTATTGCGAACTGTCTATCTGGGCAAACGAAACTCCGGCGACGAGGTATGGCAGGAAGTTTCCGAACGCCCAACCCACCCGCCCGCGCAATGTGAAGTAGTCGGACATGTCGACGGTGCCGCTGTTGTTCACGTTCACCGTCGTCGGCGCATAGAGATAGCCGCCGCTGGTGACGACATAGCTTCGGGTCACCGAGCTGTAAGTGGTTTGATGGAGCGCGGACCTGTTGGCATTGAGCTCGGTGCCGAACACCACGTCGTCGATCTGCCAGTTGTAGCCGAGAAAGCCGCCATAGCTGGGGCCATTGGTGTTGATTTGCGGAAGGATGGGCATGCCCGGCAACGAATTAGCCAGTGCCGTGAGAATTCCGTCCTGAGAAATGGCGCTCGCGATCTGCGCCGACGAAACATTGCGAAAGTCGATGCCGTGAAAATCTTCGCCGACCTGCACGCCACCATAGACGCCGGCCCATATCCGATACAGGCGCGGCGGCGGTGGCGGCGCCGCGCCGATGTCCTGCGATCCCCGCAGCCAGGAGTCGTCATAGTCGGCCGCAAGTGCCGGGCAGGCCATCGCGATCAACAAGCCACAAACCCACCAACGCATGTTTGCCTCCAGCAAGCGGCGGCCACGCGTGCATTGCACGAACCGTAAAAAAGGATTTACGCCTATTAACCTTAATGAAGCATTACCGCGCCCATCGCGAACGACCTGTTTCGTTGATGGCGCGCGCATTCCGAGGCGGCGCATGTTGCCGAAGGCGATCGGCCGGATTGACGTACCTCGGCGGCGCCGGAACCGGCCATCCGGCCCTGCCTTTCTCCGGGATCGATCGCGCCTGCTCCCGCTTGCAATCCCGCTTGACTGCGCCGCCGTCCTTCCCTAGTTACGGCCTTGGGACACCCCTCCCCACCGAGGGGCGCCTATCTGGAAGGATAGATCATGGCCATACCGATGCCCGGCGTGCGGCCGGCGATACCGCACTTCTCGTCCGGCCCCTGCGCCAAGCGCCCCGGCTGGAGCCTCCAAGTCCTCACCGACGCGGCCCTCGGGCGCTCGCACCGCGCCAAGCTCGGCAAGGGCAAGCTCAAGCGTGCCATCGATCTCACCCGGGAGGTGCTGCAAGTTCCGGCCGGCTATCGGATCGGGATCGTGCCGGCATCCGATACCGGCGCGGTCGAGATGGCGTTGTGGTCGCTGCTGGGGCCGCGTCCCGTCACCATGCTGGCGTGGGAATCGTTCGGCGAAGGCTGGGTGAGCGACGTGCTCAAGGAACTCGGGCTCGAGGGCACCACGGTTCTCAAATCCGGCTACGGCGCGCTGCCCAACCTCGCCGCGGTCGACTGGTCGAACGACGTCGTCTTCACCTGGAACGGCACCACGTCCGGCGTGCGGGTGCCGGACGGCGGCTGGATCGCCGCTGATCGCCAGGGCCTCTCGATCTGCGATGCCACCTCGGCCGCGTTCGCCCAGAGGCTCGATTGGGACAAGCTCGATGTCGCGACCTTCTCCTGGCAGAAGGCGCTGGGCGGCGAGGCGGCCCACGGGATGCTGGTGCTGTCGCCGCGTGCGGTCGCGCGGCTGGAGAGCTATAAGCCGGCTTGGCCGCTGCCGAAGATCTTCCGCCTGACCAAGGGCGGCAAGCTCAATGAAGGCGATCTTCGAGGGCGAGACCATCAACACGCCGTCCATGCTGTGCGTCGAGGATTATCTCGACGCGCTGCAATGGGCGAAATCGATCGGCGGGCTCGACGCGCTGATCGCCCGCGCCGACGCCAACACCAAAGTAATCGCCGACTGGGTGGCGGTGACGCCGTGGGTCGAATTCCTCGCCAAGGTGCCTGCGACCCGCTCCAACACGTCGGTGTGCCTGAGCATCGTCGATCCCGCGGTGACCGCGCTGACGGTCGATGCCCAGTCCGCCTTCGCCAAGAGCCTCGCGGCCGCCGTCGAGAAGGAGGGCGTGGGTTACGATCTCGCCCATTACCGCGATGCCCCGCCGGGTCTGCGCATCTGGTGCGGGGCGACGGTCGAGGCCCGCGACGTCGAGGCCCTGACTCAGTGGCTCGACTGGGCCTTCGCCAAGACCAAGGACGCGCTGCCAAAGGCAGCCTGAACGTCCTCTTCCGCGGCGCCGCCGGCGGCGCGGCCATCTCCACCTTTCAACGAATTGACGGGCGATATCATGGCTCCTCGCGTCCTCATCTCCGATGCTCTCTCCTCCGCCGCGGTCCAGATCTTCAGGGATCGCGGGATCGAGGTCGATTTCCAGCCCAATCTCGGCAAGGACAAGGACGGGCTCGCCGCCTTGATCGGCGATTTCGACGGCCTCGCCGTGCGTTCGGCGACCAAGGTTACGGCAAAGCTGATCGAGAAGGCCGCGCGGCTCAAGGTGATCGGCCGCGCCGGCATCGGCGTCGACAACGTCGATATTCCGGCGGCTACGCGAAGGGCATCATCGTGATGAACACGCCGTTCGGCAATTCGATCACCACCGCGGAGCACGCCATCACCTTGATGCTGGCGCTGGCGCGGCAGATTCCTCAGGCGGATGCTTCCACCCAGGCGGGCAAATGGGAGAAGAACCGCTTCATGGGCGTCGAGATCACCGGCAAGACCCTCGGCGTCATCGGCTGCGGCAATATCGGCTCCATCGTCGCCGACCGCGCCATCGGCCTGAGGATGAAGGTGATCGCCTACGATCCCTTCCTGTCGCCGGACCGGGCTATGGCGATCGG
Organism: uncultured Alphaproteobacteria bacterium; assembly: GCA_963800215.1. Taxonomy (GTDB): domain Bacteria; phylum Pseudomonadota; class Alphaproteobacteria; order Rhizobiales; family Xanthobacteraceae; genus JAJPKK01. The sequence goes on from CAWCZY010000004.1 coordinate 170,020, forward strand.
AGTCGAGAAGGTCGAACTCGCCGATCTGATCAGGCGCGCCGATTTCATCACCCTGCACACGCCGTTGACCGACAAGACCAGGAACATACTCGGCCCCGAGGCGATCGCGGCGGCGAAGAAGGGCGTGCGCATCATCAATTGCGCCCGCGGCGGCCTGGTGGACGAGGCGGCGTTGCGCGCGGCGCTCGAACTCCGGCCATGTGGCCGGGGCCGCCTTCGACGTCTTCACCGAGGAGCCGGCGGCCGCGAACCCCCTGTTCGGCCACCCCAACGTGGTGTGCACGCCCCACCTCGGCGCCGCCACCACCGAGGCGCAGGAGAACGTCGCGCTGCAGATCGCCGAGCAGATGTCGGACTACCTGCTGCGCGGCGCCATTTCGAATGCGGTGAACTTCCCCTCGATCACCGCCGAGGAGGCGCCACGGTTGCGGCCGTTCGTCGCGCTCGCCGAGAAGCTCGGATCGTTCGCCGGCCAGCTCACCGAGACCGGAATCACCAAGGTGCAGATCTCCTATGACGGCGAAGTCGCCCGCATGAACACGCGCGCGCTGACCTCGGCGGCGATCGCCGGCCTGCTGCGCCCGATGCTGCAGAACGTCAACGTGGTCTCCGCGCCGGGCGTCGCCAAGGAGCGCGGCATCATGGTCGAGGAGACGACGCGGGAAGGCGAATGCGACTATGAAAGCCTGATCACGGTGACGGTGGTGACGGAAAAGCAGTCGCGCTCGGTGTCCGGCACCGTGTTCGCCGACGGCCGGCCGCGCATCGTCAACATCAAAGGCATCCGCATGGATGCGGAATTCGGGCCGTCGATGCTCTACATCACCAACCAGGACAGGCCGGGCTTCATCGGCCGGTTCTCCTCGACGCTCGGCGATGCCGGCATCAACATCGCGACCTTCCATGTCGGCCGCGACGCCCCCGGCGCCAACGCCATCGCGCTGATCGAAGTCGACGGCGATGTCCCCGCCGAGGTGTTGCGGAAAGTCCAGGCGCTCCCGCAGGTGCAGCAGGCCAAGCCGCTGCGATTCTGACCGGATTGGAACGGCCTGACCACGGACACTCCCCGCGCGGACCAATGTCCGCACCCGGCGAAAGGAGACGTCCGGGCGCTCGCGATGGGTGCGGGTTCACCCAATCCCCTCGGCAACCAGCCATTCAATAAATCTCGTCAGAGACGATGTCTTATCCGCGTCGAATGGAACAAGGGCAACGTAGCTCTTCCTCGGCACGGTGATGGCGGGAAACGGTGCCAGGAGTTGTCCAGCCGCGACGTCGGCTCGGAGGACGGGCAATGGGCCTATGCCGAGCCCGAGACCATCCACGACGGCTTGGAGTGTGACGTGGAAATGATCGAACACCCGTCGCCGCTGTTCGGCCGCATGCAGCAGTCCGGCATGATCGAGCCAATCGGTCCAATCGCCTGGCCGGGTCTCGGTCGAGAGCAGGACATGGCTTGCGATATCGTCCAACCGGCGTAACGGCGCTCGCTCGAAGAGCGCCGGGCTCATGATCAAGGTGTCGGCCTCGTCGAGGAACGGAACGGCGCGGTGTTGCGGCCATGCATCCTGCTCCGCCGATCCGCGCCGAATGGCGACATCGAAGCCGCCACGTAGCTCGTCGCGCAGCGTCATCGTGGTGGTGACCGCCACCTCGACCTCGGCTCGCTCCGTGTGGAAGCGGTCCAGGCGCGGGATGAGCCAGCGCATCGCGAACGTCGTGGGTGCGCTGACCCGAAGTATCCGGCGAGCGTCGAGGCGGCCGCAGGCCTCGGCAGCGGTGATGACACGATCGAAGGAGAGGCTGACCTCCGCCGCGAAAGCACGCGCCGCGGGAGTGGCCGCCATGCGCCGCCCCGTCCGCACGAAGAGGCGTTGACCGAGCCAGCTCTCCAACGCGGCGATCTGGCGACTGACGGCGCCGTGGGTCAGGCCGAGTTCGGCCCCAGCCGCGGCATAGCTGCCGGTGCGGGCCGCGACCTCGAACACGCGCAGGGCATTGAGCGGAGGCAGGCGACGCATGGAACCCGTGAGAAAAACAGACAGATTGTGTGACAAATGTGAGTCTAGTCCCCAAAAACTCACGTGTATAGAGTCCAAAGCCGAGAAGGATGAAATATGCGAATGCAGAGCACGAGCGCGGCAGACTTATTGCCAATCCGGCGGGAAGCCTGGTCTTCACCGCAGCGGCGCAATCTCGCCGGAGCGTGCCTCGCCCATATGCTGCACGACGGCTACACGGATCAGCTATACGCGCTGCTGCCTGTCTGGCAGTCGGAGTTCGGCCTGTCTTATGCCGGTCTCGCGATGGTTCGGGCGCTCTACTATGCCACGATGGGCGGCTTGCAGGTCCCGGGCGACAGGCTGATCGCCAGGCTCGGCCCGCGCGCGGCGCTGGCGCTGGCGACCTTCGTCGCGGCCGCGGGATATCTGGTGATGGCCCTCCCGTGGGGATTTCCGGGCCTGTGCGCCGGCCTGATCCTCGCCGGGATCGGATCGAGCGTACAGCATCCGCGCGCCTCGCTTCTGGTGACGAACACCTACGGGAAAGCCTCACGCGGGCCACTCGGCATCTATAATTTCGCTGGCGATCTCGGGAAGGCTACCTTTCCGGCCGTGGTCGCGCTGCTGTTGACAGTCGTCGCCTGGCGGCCGGTCGTCGGAATCATGGCCTTCGTCGGACTGGCGGTGGCTGTCGCGTTGTTGGCCCTGGTGCCCCGGCAACCCTTCATCGCTCCGGTCGAGGACAAATCCACGGCAAAGGGACGAGGCGGCAGCGGCTTCGGTCTGCTCCTCACCATCGGCGCGCTCGATACGGCGACACGGATGGGCTATCTCCTGTTCCTGCCGTTTCTGCTGCACACCCGCGGCGGAACCGAGGCGCTGGTCGGCCTCGGCCTGGCCCTGCTCTTCATCGGGGGAGCGCTCGGCAAGGCGGCATGCGGCTGGCTCGGCCAGCACCTGGGTGTCGTGTGGAGCGTGATCGTCACCGAAGCCGCAACCGCATTGCTGATGACGGCGACCCTGATGCTCCCACTGGCGCCGATGCTCGCGGTCCTTCCGCTTCTCGGCATCGTCCTCAACGGCACCTCGTCGGTATTGTACGGCACTGTCCCGGATCTGGCGCCCAAAGGCGATATTGGCCGTGGATTCGCGCTGTTCTACACCGGCGTCATCGGCGCCGGCGGCCTTGCGCCGATCGCTTACGGCGCGATTGCCGATCATTCCAATCGGACCGTCGGCATCCTGGCCGCGGCTTTGACGGCCGCCGTCGTCATACCGCTGGTTCTCGCGCTGCGGCCCACCTGGAACACGAGCGTGGTGCATCGCGGAGCAAGAACTATGAGCGGAAAGGGAACTGAGATGAAAAGAGCGATCGTGTTTTCTGCCTCCTGGCGGGATACGCAGGGACGATTCGCGCTCAGCCGGCCGCCGACTGAGGACAAAAGCGTCTCAACGGAAACTAATTGACCGAGCATGCATCCGAGCCTGCCCTACCATGCGCCCGAGCGCCGAGCGCAACGGGAGAACGAAAATGGATGAGCCGGTTTCGCCCCGACGACGGGCGCTGCTGCAGGCAGGCGCCCTGACAATGGCAACTCCCGTGATTGGAGTCGTCGCCCAAACCGCACCGTCCCATCAAGAGGCAGCGAGCTTCAATCTCTGGGTCATCGGCGACAGCCACGTCGGCACCGATAAAGCCGCGAGCGAAGGCATCCTGCACGGGTTGGTGGGATTCAAGCCGCCCCCGATCTATCTCGAATCGCTCGCCGAGGCGCTGCGCCAATCGGAGAATGGTGGGGCCTTCGGCGGGCCGCCTATCCCATGGGAGATCGCGCTGGACCTCGGCGATTATGCCGGCTTTTGGGATGCGCCCGAGGATGAGCAGGGTCGTGAGGTCATCCGGCAATACGCGGTGCTCAAGCAACACCGGCGCGAGCAGATCTACAATATCGCCGGCAATCACGATGCGTCACCTTTCGGGGCGCCTTCCAGCGAGGGCAAGGAAGCGAATTGGTGGTTTCGCAAATGGGCCGATCCGGTCGAACATACCGAAACGTCGGGCGTCGATCCTGCCAAGCGGCCGTATCCGGTCGAAGGCACTTGGGAGCGTTACACGTTCAAGGTCGGCAATATTCGGTTCCTCATGATGAGCGACCGCAACGACCTGCCCTATCCGGTGGGACGCAGGTCAAGCGGTGGCGCGTCGCCGGCGGGCGCCGTCAGCCCCGAAACGTTTGACTGGTGGAAGTCGCAGGTTGAAGCGTCGTCGGACGAAATCATCGTCACCTGCCATCATCACATGCTGCGTGAGACGACAGTGGGGTCCGGCGATTACGAAGGCGTCTCCAAGAACTCCGACGGTACTTATCGGTCCGGCAAATATCACGGTCCGGACGGCGCCCCCGAAGGGGCGTCGTACCTTTACTTCCTGGGCGACAAGCCGAAGGCGCAGGCGTTTGAAAATTACCTGGCCGCGCATCCGGGCGCGATCGATTTGTGGCTGGGCGGCCATACCCATACCCATCCGGACGACGTATTGAACGGTCGCTCCCATGTCGAGCGGAAGTGGGGCGTGAACTTCGTCAACTGCGCCCAACTCTCCAAATTCCACGGCTATGTGAGCTGTCCGCCGATGAGTCGCCATTTCACTTTCACCGAAGGCTCCAGGCTCGTAACGGTGCGGTGCTATCTCCACGACGATACCCACGCAGCGCAGGGCTGGTATCCGAAGGCCGAACGCGTTCTCGAATTGTCGAAGCCGTTTTATCGAGCTTGAATCAAGTGCGCCAGTTGGCGCGGCTTGACGCGCTGCCTGTCTGCCGGCTGTCCGCATTGCCGCACGCGAGCCCCATCCGTGGCGACACCGGGCCATGGGACTGCGAAACGCCTTCTCTCATAGGAGCGGGCCGCATCCGCGCCGCCGCGCCGCCGATTTGCCCCGCAAATGCCGGCCCGATGCCCCGGCGGCGCCGCGCCGTTGCGCTGATGTGACGCCGTGAGGCATTGGAAGAGCGCTGCGAAATCAGCTATTTGCTCAGCGTCCACGGCGCCCGCCGCGCGCCGCCCGCCTTGCCACTGGAGGGATCATCCTTTATCCGGGGGAAGAGATTTTGGGATGGGCGGCCTGCCCAACGCACTTTGCGGCGCCTGCGATGCGGGCAGAGGATGATCGATGTCGAATGTGGTGGTCGTCGGCTCCCAATGGGGGGACGAAGGCAAGGGAAAGATTGTCGACTGGCTCTCGGAGAAGGCCGACATCGTCGTGCGCTTCCAGGGCGGGCACAATGCGGGCCACACGCTCGTCATCGACGGTGTCACGTACAAGCTGTCGCTGCTGCCGTCGGGCGTGGTGCGGCCGGGCAAGCTGTCGGTCATCGGCAATGGCGTGGTGCTCGACCCCTGCGCGCTGGTCGAGGAGATCGAGCGGCTCAAAGGGCAGGGGGTCACGGTGACGCCGGAGACCCTGCGCATCGCCGAGAACGTCACGCTGATCCTGCCGCTGCACCAGGAGCTCGACGCGCTGCGCGAATCCCCCAATTCGGGCACCCAGATCGGCACCACCCGCCGCGGCATCGGGCCCGCCTATGAGGACAAGGTCGGGCGGCGCGCGATCCGCTTGATGGATCTTGCCGATCTCCCCATGCTCGGCAGCAAGATCGAGCGCCTGCTGACCCATCACAATGCGCTGCGGCGCGGGATGGGCCTCGCCGAGATCAAGGCGTCGTCGGTCTATGACGTGCTGGCGGCGGTCGCGCCGCGGGTGCTGCCCTATATGGATACGGTGTGGCTGCTGCTGGACCGCAAGCGGCGTGAGGGCAAGCGAATCCTGTTCGAGGGCGCACAGGGCGCGCTGCTCGACGTCGATCACGGCACTTATCCGTTCGTGACCTCCTCCAACACGGTCGCCTCCCAGGCCGCGACCGGCTCGGGCGTGGGCCCGGGCGCGATCGGCTATGTGCTGGGCATCTGCAAAGCTTACACGACCCGGGTCGGCGCCGGCCCGTTTCCCACCGAACAGGACAATGACATCGGCCGGCTGATCGGCGAGCGTGGGCGCGAATTCGGGGTCGTCACCGGGCGGCGGCGGCGCTGCGGCTGGTTCGACGCGGTGCTGGTGCGGCAAACTGTCCGCACCAGCGGAATCGACGGATTGGCCTTAACCAAGCTCGATATTCTTGATGGATTCGGCGAGATCAAGGTGTGTATCGGCTATCGCCTGGACGGCCGCACCATCGACTATCTGCCCGCCGGCGAGCACGCCCAGGCGCGGGCGGAGCCGGTCTATGAGACGGCGGCCGGGTGGAAGGAACGTACCGCCGGCGCACGTTCCTGGGCGGAATTGCCGGCCCAGGCGATCAAGTATGTGCGGCGAATCGAGGAATTGATCGGTTGCCCGGTTGCGATGTTATCGACGAGCCCGGAGCGTGAGGACACAATTCTGATGCGTAATCCGTTCGAAAGCTAGCGCATGGCTCCGAAAAGTTGCAGACTTTTCGGGTAGATCACGCGCAAAATCAATGCGATCGGCGCGCGTTTGGAATAGACACGAGACGATCGCGCCGTGCAGGATGTGGGGACCGCTGGAAGCGGCGCAGGAGCCCGATGGCCGATTATTATCCGCTCATCGCCAAAGCCGTGTCCGGGCTCGAGAAGAGCACCGGGGAGGCGCGCCGGGCGCTGTATGACCGGGCGCGTTCGGCATTGGTCGCGCAGTTACGGGGGGTGACGCCGGCGCTGCTGGAGTCCGACATTACCCGCGAGCGGCTGGGGCTCGAGGAGGCGATCCGCAAGGTGGAGACGGAGGCGGCGCGCCGTTCGCGCACCGATCCGCCGCCGCGTCCGGCGCCGCCGTCGCCCGCAGCAATACGTCCGGCGCGTCCGGACATGCCTCAGCCGCCGCCTCAGCCGGTCGATGCGACCGAGATGCGGGCCGCTCCCCCACAGATAAGGGTATCGCCGCCGGCCGTCCCGATGGCCTCCGAGCCCGGCCACGCCGAGGACGGCAACGCCGGCACCCGCGAGGAGCTCGCGCACGAAGTTCCGCCGTCCCCGGAGCGGCCGCGTTGGACGCCGGGCGGCGGCCCGTCGATTTCCGACCGCGGCCTGAAGGGATTTCGCGACGTGGTGGCGGACGGCGAAACGTTTGCCGGCGCCACCGCGCAAGCTGCCGACACCGTTCCTGCCGCTCCTCCGCCGCTCCCGGTGCGATAGAGCCGCCTCCGGCCGCGGATTTCGAGCGGGACGAGCCGCGCATCGAAGCGGAGCCGGTGCGCCCCGCGGGCCGCCGCCCGCCGCCGCGCGACGCCGAGCGCGCTTTGCGCCCGCCCGCTCCCGACCCGGTCCGTGCCCGCGACGCGCGCGAACCGCAACGCCCGCGCGATCCGGAGCCGCCGCGGCCATCGTCCCGCCGCCTCGAGCCGCCGCCACCGCCGCCCTTCTTCGATGTTCCCGGCGGCCAGGCCGGCCCGCCGGTGCCCGGTCCCGACATCGACGATTTCGAGCTGCGGTCCGAACCGCCGATGCGCCCGCCATCCTCGATGGTGCGGCAGGAAGATCTGCGCCCGCGTCCGCCGTCGTCCCGCGTGCCGCCGCCGCCGGACAAGCGGCGGGAAGCCCGTGCCGAAAAGCGTCCGGAGAAACGGCCGGAAAAGCGCGACGACAGCCGGGCCGACCGCTGGGCCGACAGGCCGCGGGAGAAGAAGCCCTCGCGGCTTGCGGCCCTGCCGCTGCGCAAGATCGCGGTCGTGACGCTGGCGGCGCTGATCGTGCTTGCCGTGGCCGGCGTCGGTGTGTGGAACAGGTCGGCGGTCATCGGGTATTTCCGCAGCACGCCCAACCTGGCGCGGCCGGCGGACAGCCGCGACAACGGCGCCCGGCCCAAGATCGCCGACCGCATCGGCGGGCTCCTCCAGTCCCGAGCGCCGAAGACGGCGCGCCGGTAGCGCAGAAGGTCGTACTCTACGAGGAGGACCCCAACGATCCCGCGGGCAAGCGCTATGTCGGCTCGGTGGTGTGGCGCACCGAATCGGCGCCGCCCGCTCCGGGCAAGCCCCCCGACCTCGCCGTCCGGGCCGACATCGAAATTCCCGAACAGAAGATCTCCGCGCGCTGGTCGTTGCGGCGCAACAACGACAAGGCGCTGCCGGCGAGCCACACCGTCGAGGTGATGTTCACGCTGCCGCCGGATTTTCCCCATGGCGGGATCACCAACATTCCGGGCGTGCTGATGAAGCAATCGGAATCGACCCGCGGCGTGCCGCTGGCCGGCCTCGCCGTCAAGGTCACCAACAACTTCTTCCTGATCGGCCTGTCGGCGGTGGACGCCGACCGCGAGCGCAACATCCAATTGCTCAAGGAGCGCGGCTGGTTCGACATTCCGGTGGTCTACAATGACGGCCGCCGCGCCATCGTCGCCATCGAGAAGGGCACGCCAGGCGACCGCGCTTTCGCGCGCGCCTTCGAAGCCTGGGGGCAGTGACCGCGGCATCGCCCGGAGGCATTGCAGGCCGTCATTCCGGAGCCGCGCGACAAACGCGTCCCCCGGAATCACGCATCCGGCTCAATGCGCCGGCAGCGGCGGCGCCGACGCCGCCGCGTGGGCGGGCGGGGCTTCCATGGCGGCGACGCGGTTCTTCACCGCCTTCTGGACCTTCTCGAAGGCGCGCACCTCGATCTGGCGCACCCGCTCCCGCGACACCCCGAATTCGGAGGCGAGGTCTTCCAGGGTGACGGGGTCGTCGACCAGCCGCCGCGCTTCGAAAATGCGGCGTTCGCGCTCGTTGAGCACGCCCAGCGCATCGGACAGGGCGGAGCGGCGATTCTCCAGCTCCTCGCTCTGGGCGAGGATCGCCTCCTGGCTGTCGCGGTCGTCGACCAGCCAGTCCTGCCATTCTCCGGAATCGCCTTCCTCGCGGATCGGCGCGTTGAGCGAGGCGTCGCCGCCGAGACGGCGGTTCATGTCGATCACGTCCTGCTCGGTGACGCCGAGGCGCTTGGCGATGATCTGCACCTGATCGGGGCGCAGATCGCCCTCCTCCAGCGCGGAGATCCGGCTCTTGGCCTTGCGCAGGTTGAAGAACAGCTTCTTCTGGTTGGCGGTGGTGCCCATCTTCACCAGCGACCACGAGCGCAGGATGTATTCCTGGATCGCGGCCTTGATCCACCACATGGCGTAGGTGGCGAGGCGGAAGCCCTTTTCGGGCTCGAACCGCTTGACAGCCTGCATCAGGCCGACATTGCCTTCCGAGATCACTTCCGAGATCGGCAGGCCGTAGCCGCGATAGCCCATGGCGATCTTGGCGACCAGGCGCAGATGGCTGGTGACCAGCTTGTGCGCGGCGACGCGGTCGCCGTGCTCGCGCCAGCTCTTGGCCAGCATGTATTCTTCCTGCGGTTCCAGCATCGGGAACCGCCTGATTTCGTCGAGATAGCGGGACAGGCCGGATTCGGCCGTGAGGATTGGTAAGGATTGGGCCATGACAGCGCCCTCCACAAGTTGCGCCCCCGAAATCGGCGGGCTGACGCTCCCGCCGCTCCTCTGAGCCGGCGGAGCCGATCTTTGCTGCGACCACGAACCCGATCGCACGCGCAGCATACATGGCGGATCGGGGCAAAAATAGCTTCATGCCCCTCAAATCGCCGTTACGAGGCCGTGACCGGGTATCCTGCGAAAAAAGCAACCCATTGAATAAAATGGGTTATTCTTTCCGCAGATGATTTTTCGTCACGGGGGGAGGGGACAGGTTTGTTCTGCAGCCAGCGCATGGCGAAGCCTCGCGAGGTCCGGCGGCAGTTCCGATCGAAACACCAAGTGCTCCCCGTTCACGGGATGCTCGAAGCCAAGCATATAGGCATGGAGGGCCTGTCGCGAAAGGGCCTCCAGCGCGTCCCGGGCCGCTTGCGGCAGCAGGACGGCCTTGGTCTTGAAGCCGGCGCCATAGACGTCGTCGCCCAGCAGCGGATGGCCGATCGCGGCGAGGTGGACCCGGATCTGGTGGGTGCGGCCGGTCTCGAGCCGGCAGGCGATGAGGCTCGCCGCCGGCGTCCCGGAGGGCGGATAGCGCTCCAGCACCTGCCAATGGGTCACGGCGGGGCGGCCCTCTGCGCGCACCGCCATTCGCTCGCGCGCCTGGGGGTGGCGGTCGACCGGCTTGTCGATCGTGCCCTTGGGCCGGTCCGGCGCGCTCCACACGAAGGCGAGATAGCCGCGCTCCAGCGGCCCGGTGCGGCCGTGATCGGCGAACTGCGCCGCGAGCGAGCGGTGGGCGCGGTCGTTCTTGGCGACCACCATCAGCCCGGTGGTGTCCTTGTCGAGGCGATGGACGATGCCGGGGCGGCGCACCCCGCCGACTCCCGACAGGCTGGCGCCGCAATGGGCGATGAGGGCGTTGACCAGTGTGCCGGTCCAGTTGCCGGCGGCGGGATGGACCACGAGGCCGCGCGGCTTGTCGATGACGATGATGTCGTCGTCCTCGTAGACGACCGCCAGCGGGATCGGCTCCGGCCCCGGCTCGGCCGGCGCGGCCGGCGGCAGCGCGACGGCGATCTCGTCGCCTGCATTGACGTGGTGGCTGGGATCGCGGATCGTGCGGCCGCTGATCGTGACGTGTCCGGCGAGGATCAAGGCCTTCAGGCGCGAGCGCGACAGTTCCTCGAGATGGGCGGCAAGCGCGCGGTCGAGCCGCTCGCCCGCCTGCGCCGCGGCGATCACCGTCTCCACCCGGGTTTCGACTTCGCTCATGACCGATCCGATCGCCGACGACGAGCCCCTCAGCCCCGCGCAGGCGCAGATCGTCGCGCGCGTGCGCTGGCTGATGGTGATTTCCGGCGTCGCCACCATGCTGGGGATCGCCGTCGTCATCGGAGTCATCGGCTATCGTGTTTTCAGGAGCGATGGAAGGGCAGGACCGGCCGAGGCGACCGAGATGCTGCCCAAGGGCGGCCGTATCGTGCAGACCGCGGTGGCCGGCGACCGCATCGTCGTCACCATCGATGTCGGCGGCGCGCTGGAAATCCGCACCTTCGACGCCGCCACCCTGCGCCCGCAAGGCCGCTTGCGCTTCGCCGTGGAGCCGTAGGCGGCGCAGCCCGGTCCCCGGCGGTCCCAAGTGCGGCTGCGCGTGAGGGTGAGAGTGTGGCCGAGCCGTGCGGCTGCGCTTGCGCGGGGCCGGGATCGGCGCTATGCCGGAACCCGGCCGGCTCCCTTCGTCTAGCGGCCCAGGACGTCGCCCTCTCACGGCGAAAACAGGGGTTCGAGTCCCTAGGGAGCGCCACTTGGACCGCTGTGCGCCAGAGTGCGACCTGTCCCGCGTGAGGGTCCGATTCTGCGCCGCCGCTCTACGATTGGGCCGGCTCACCGAGGCCAAGCCAGCAGGTCGGCCTAACAGTCGGGCGTTGACGGCTGTATCATCCAATGATACATATTGCTTGTGATCAGGAGCTTCCGGGACAAGACCGCTGAGGCGGTCTTCGACGGTGAAAGTCCGAAGGGCTTTCCGGCCGATCTAGTCAAGGTGGCACGCCGGAAACTGCGCTACCTCAACGCCGCGGACGATCTCGGCGACTTGAATTCGCCTCCAGGCAATCGTGTCGAGGCATTGACGGGCGATCGCAAGGGGCAACACTCGATCAGGATCAACGACCAATTCCGGGTGTGCTTTGTTTGGACGTCGGAAGGCCCGGCGGAGGTCGAGATCGTGGACTACCATTAGAAGAGGACGCAATGGCCAAGAAGCTCAAACCCATGCATGCCGGTGAGGTTCTGCGGGAGGAGTTCCTGGTTCCGCTGAAAATGTCCGCGAGTGCTCTTGCCAAGGCCTGCAGCTTGCCTCGCACACGGATCGAGCGGATCGCCAGTGAACAGACCGGCATTACCGCCGATACTGCGCTTCGGCTCGGCAAGGCTCTCGGCACGACGGCACAGCTTTGGCTGAATCTGCAGAACGACTATGACATTCAGATCGCAAAGCGCGATCTCGGCAGGCTTCTCGATCGCATCGAGACCGTAAACAAGCCGAAGGCCGCCTAATCGGCGGCGCTGAGGCCGGTTCGCCGACAAGGTCCTCGGCAGTGCTTTAGGGAAACGACGACTGCATCAGCACGCAGCATCGGACGGTCCATCACAGCACCACGGCGAAGGAATATTACCCATCTTCATCGACCGTGGCGCGCCGTGCTGCGCCTGGGCATGCGAACTTGCATCAGAGGTCGAAGCAATCACACGTGCACTTCATGGTTGCGCCCTTCGTGCCCATAATGGTATCTTGATAGGGTACGCCCGCGGGCGGGATCATGGGGGTGCGTGGTGCGTGTTGCCGGTGAGCCCGCTTCGGGCGGGCGTGATTTTTCCGTTCTCCAAGCAGCGATCAGATTTTGGTGTTTGCCTCTGGCGTTGGCCGTCGTCGCCATGGGTGCCGGCTGTGCTCCTAGCAGGACCGGCGCCACTTTGGACGCGCTCGGAGTGCCGAAGCCCGCGCTCGCACGCGTCGTCGTGCTTCGCGACAAGGCCTTTCCCGGGATTTTCGATACCGGATGGCAGGCCTATCTGGACGAGGCGCCCATGGGCGATCTCAAAACCGGCACGTTCGTCTACCGCGACATCCCCGCGGGCGCACACAAGCTGTTTTTCGCACGGCCCTTGGAATTGTTTCGCGGCTCCCAGCAGGAGTTTTCGGCGGCGCCGGGGCGCACCTATTTCTTTCGCCTCGACATGAACGATAAAGGCAAACTGGATCGCCGCCAGCGGGGTGATCGCCGGAGTTGCGGGCATACTGGCCTCGTCCGCGGTGTCGGCGGCGGCCGACGAGCGCGGCCTGTTCGACTTCACTCCGCTGGACGAAGCCGCTGCGCAAGCGGCCATGGCCGAACTTCACCTGGCCGAGCGATAAATGCCGGCGAAGCGATTTTCGTCTGGTGCTCGCGGTGTTTCGATAACCATTTACATATTGGTTTACGTGTTCCAGTCCGACCGTTCCAGCCTGCTGTAAAATCGTTTACGATAATCGCTTTTGGCGTCGATCTGTCGTTTTTGCAAAACGGCCGATCAAACCTTCCCGAATGCCTGGTTCGAGCGAGCCGTGCCGCGGGCGTGCGGCTTGCCTGAGTACTGTGGGAATTTCGCAAAAGAGGCGGCGGTCCGGCTGGCCGTCAGCCGCCGGCGCAGTCCCGAGGACGTGCTTTGAGCTTACGGATCTATCCGCTGATCAATCGCCCCTTCGGCGCTTTGAACGAGCGCAAGGAATTCGTGGATCGAACGCAGGCGAAGGAATTAGCCCATGAAGCCCGAGCCCGAACCAGCTTTAAACGCGGAGGATGCCCCCAGGGCCTGTGTAGTTCATCCGGCATAAAAGTCGGCACAGGTTGAGCATAGAGGAGGCGACGTGCCTACCTTGGAGGCAATTTTGAACGCAAGCCCATCTGACTGCATAAGCAGGTGACTGGAATCTATTATATTAATATTATTCGGGGCGCCGCCTTTTCTATAGCATCGGAGCCATCGTCAGTTGAGACGGGTTTTCAGCACTCGGCAGAACCAGCACTCGGCAGAACAAGCACATGGCAGATGCGTCGAAAAAGATACTAGTCATCGAAGACGACCGCGAGGCCGCCAATCTGTTCGCCGAGGAGCTTACGGATCGGGGCTACGAGGTGAGCGTCGCTTACAATGGGCTGGAGGGTTATTCGGCCATCTTGGAAATCACGCCCGATTTGGTGCTGTCCGATTTGATGATGCCGGTAATGTCCGGCTTCGATGTTCTCGAGAGATTGACCACGGCGGCGCCGTGCTTCCGGGATACGCCCTTCGTGTTCCTGACCGGACTTTCCGACCGCGACATCCAGCTCAAGGCACGCCAACTCGGCGCGGACGATCTGGTCACCAAGCCGATTGACTTCGATGTGCTGGATACGATCATCAGTGCGTGCCTCGCTGCCGGCGCAACCCGCGCAACGCAGTGGCCGAACCGCTGACATCGGCGGCGCGCGTGCCAGAGGGTCCGCGTCGCGTTTGATCCCGGCCATCCCCTGTCGCTTCCTGAATCTCGGCGGCGTCGCCTGGTTGTTCTGCTGCCGCGCCCCATGAATCCGCCGCATGGGCCGAATGGATACGGCCCCGTTGTATTTCCGTGGGCGCGGTCGCCGAATCTTCCATCACTCGATTAAGCTGCCCATAACTTATGCATTCGCATAAGACTTGCGCATTTATGGAAAAACATCCATATTTGTTGGCAGGCCCGCGAGGGGCACGTGGCTCGGACAACGAGCCAAATGGAGGAGATGATGCGCAAGGCCGTGGTTACCATGACTGCGATGACGGCTGTCATGGGCGCGGGGTGGTTGATGTCGACTGCCCAAGCTGCGCCGACGGCGTCCCGCTCGGCGATCAAGGCTGGCAATGCCGTCGAGGCCGTGCACTACAAACGCGCCCATCGGCACGTCGTTCGCCAAAGCAACAATGAGATCACCAGTTTCTCTTCGTCTTCGGTCGGGGTCAATCATCCGCCGAAGAAGTGAAGCGCGGCACGCGTAAGTCGGCCGCGACCTGACGCCACTTGGAGTGGTTTCTCCGCTTCGAACGAACCGGAGACCGCTCTGTTTTTTTGAATTGACGACAAGCTGCCCTAATCCCCGGAGAATGTATTGTCCGCGGCGGGCAACAGGCAGTTGCAATCGATCTCACGCTCGATCCCGGTCTTTTGCCCGGTCTTCTGCCATCCGACGCTCGGCAGCGGGTTGGTTCGAGACACCCGTTCCCGCACCGCCGGCAACACATCCGGCAACAGCACCTTCACCTCGGCTCTCGTCATTCCCGGCCGAATGCGGGAATCATAGAGGATGTTGAGAAGGTACTGATCGTAAACGTCGAAGAACCCCATCTGAACTTCGTCGTTGAACATGGTCCAGGGCACTGAACGGTCGTCATTGATGGGCCCGAGCGCCTGCAGCAGCTCCTCATAGGCGCAATCGGCGAAGCGGAAGTCGCCGCTATCGGCGGTAAGGATGACTTCGGCACGCCGGATGCGATGTCGCGGATCCTCACTGAACCCGGAAAGGCATTCCGGGTTGAGCCGCTGCTCGATCTGCTTGGCGCGGTCCGGTCCATAGAACGCGCGCATGGTGCGCTTGAAATCCCGGTTTCGCACGATGGTCACCACCACGTTTGCGGCCCGGCGGTCATCGGTCAGCGCAAGGTCGAGAAGGTCGACATGCGTGCGGATGTCGGCAACCACCTTTGCAAGGACGTCGCGGCGATCGGTTTGCGAACGGTCGTCGACGAACACCCGGACGGGACCCTCGAACTTGCGAATGCGGTCGACACCCCCATCGAGGCGCAGCTCCGCTCCGAACGCAATCTTGAAGAAGCCGTCGACGATCTCGTCATTGGTGAACCCGGTTCGTTCCGCACTGCGCCGGGCGCTGACCTCGACGTTCTCGGCCCATGCCGGTGCGCCGGCCATGACCGTAACCACCCAGGCCATCGCGGCGACCGCCATCGCGGTGACGAGCCTCGAAACGATCTTTGCGGGCAGGCATCGGAGCGTCATTGGCGACCGTGTGATTCGCGACCGTGTGATTCGCAATCGGGCCGCGGCGCGAGACGCCCAGGCGGGCGCCTCGCGCCTACTCGCTCCGGGGATCACCGCATTTTCGGTCCGAGGACGCTTCATTCAACAACTCCAAGCATATCGAGTGAGAACAGTTCGCAAGGGCCGTGCCATCGGCTGGAGCAGCTGGAGTAAGGGTGGAATTGCCGGCGCAAGCGGCCGGCCGAGTTGGGATTATCGACCGAGGCCCGGGCACGGGGCCGGGGTCCACCGCTGTCCCAGATGTCTGGCCGCGCCGCGCTGGCCCCAAGCGCTGCAGAACAGCGCAAACCATTGTGACGCCGATGGAATCGAAGTCCGCCAACGGGTCCAACGCAAACGCTCCTCGGTGCTGACATCCAAGAAATGCATAAGAACGGATATGATTTCGAGATGGAGACGAGGTCGATCGTATAGGAATCTCATATATGCCGTGGCCAGACCCGGCCGTCCGCCGGAGCGGCTTATCGGCGAGGCGGGCGTCTGCGGGCTTGGCCGCGGCCGATGAATTGGGGCAGAATCATGCGATCGACAGATCGAGAGCCGGCCCATACCCGCATGAATTTCTGGCATAGGCACCCGCATCTGGCGAACTTTGACGCAGAACCGCGGCTATCGGCCAAAAAAGATATTATAAAAATATGAAAATAGTTTGTTAAGCATATCGATTTGCTACTTCACCTTAAACGAAGATTGCGGCGCTGGGGTGATAGCGGGACCTGCGCACGGCGGAGCCGGCGCAATGGGGTTGGGGCAGCGGCATGAACAACAATTATGTGAGGCGAACTGCGCTTGCATCGCTGATGCTTGCCGGCGCGGCAATCGGCGCCATCGGGTCGGCCAGCGCTGCGGATCTCAAGGCGCCGGCGTATGTCGCGCCCTTCAGCTGGTCCGGCTGCTATGTCGGCGGCTATGGCGGCTGGTCGACGGCCAATACATGGACCTCGACCGATTTGGGGAGCGGTCCTACGGCGCTGTTCAGCCCCCTCGGCTACAACCCCTGGAGCTACAGCGAGAATTCGAGCTTCCTGGGCGGCGGTACGGTGGGCTGCAACTGGCAGCCCTGGGCAGGCACCGGATTGGTTCTCGGCGTCGAGGGTGAGGCGGGATATTTCCAGCTGAGCGGCTCTGCGCTGGAACCGAACAGCGGGAACGTCATCGGTTCGTCGAAGCTCGGCACCGGCTACGGGCTGGTTGCCGGCCGCATCGGGTGGGCGTTCTACGAGCGGCTTCTCATCTTCGGAAAGGTCGGTGTCGCCTTTTACGACTCGACTGCCACGGTAATCGACACTTCGGGGCCGGATCACATAACGGCGACCGGCAGCAAATCTCAGTCTCCCTTGGCGGTGGGTGGGGGTATCGAATACGCGATGACCGACCATTGGACTGGCAAGGCCGAGTATATGTTCCTCGACAGCTCCAGCTCCTACAATGCGTGCGGCGTGGACTCGGTCCTCGGCCAGACGTTCTGCTGGGCGCAGAGTCCCTCGCCGATTCATCTCGTGAAGTTCGGGTTGAACTACAAGTTCTGACGGGCCGCCGCTGCCCGCGGAGCCTCGACCTCTATCAGGATTACCAGCAGAAGCCCCGGCGCGTTGCCGGGGCTTTTGTTTTGTGCGCGCCCGGTCCAGGCGTGCCGGCTCCGCCGCGGTGTCGCGGATCCGCGGATGGTGCCGTCTCAGTGGCCTCGATCGGCATGACTTGCATCGGCCAGGCCGGGCTTTCAGCGCGGATCAAGCCGCCGGGCGCCCGCGCAACTCGGCGGCGTCGGGAACGGTATCTCGTCGGGACGGCTCGAGTGGCGTTGCGAGCACCGTCCATATAGCGATTCGCCATCGCGCGGGGCTGCGAGCCCATTATGACGACTTGGTCTTGCGACAGGCTATGACCCCCGATCCGACCCCGTCGCCGTCAGGCTGCGCAGAGAAATCGCCCACCGCGCTTCGCCGCGCCATGCCTTATTTTGGGCAAATGTGTCGCGTAGGCCACTGTCAACCGCTTCCGTATATGCAAGAGCATATTTTTATAAGGTGTGACATGTCATTGTTGCGTCAGTATTTTTGGGCGCAGAAAATATAGAAAATTGGTTGAGCCGAACCGGCGTTTTCTGCGTTCGGATAAAGCAAATGACCGTTCAGCTGACACTATTTGGTGCATAACGGCGAAATCGTGCCAAAAACATATTAAAAAGATATGAAAATCGTTAATTTATTGTATGGATTTTCAGATCGTCCCTAACGAAGAATAGATGTGCTGGGGTGATTGAAGCGGGCGTGCTTCGAGCGGGTCCGCGCAATGGGTTGGGGCGGGGGTTATGAAAAAAATAGGCTTGGTGGGGCTGGCCCTCGCGGTGCCGGCTGGGCTTGTGGCCGTTGATTCCGGTCGCGCCGCAGACGCGCCGGTGAAGTCGGTCGGTGCCGTGAACTGCAGGGCGCCCGATGCCCCCTACAAGAATTACGATTGCCTCGACAAATATCTTGGCGACGGATTCTTCGAGCGCCTCGTCAACTACTACCGCCTCGAATGGGGCCATCCTACGGCACC
The DNA here is from genome assembly GCA_963800215.1 of uncultured Alphaproteobacteria bacterium. GTDB lineage: Bacteria > Pseudomonadota > Alphaproteobacteria > Rhizobiales > Xanthobacteraceae > JAJPKK01. Next base: position 188,147 of record CAWCZY010000004.1, read on the forward strand.
ATCCGATCCGAAGGCGCCGCCGTCGCGCCGGGCCGGCTGGCCCGGGCAGCCGCAGACGACGCCGCCGATGCCGTTCACCGAATGGCCCTATGGCGGCGCCACCTCCATCGGCGTCAGCCGGCCGGCTTCGGTGGACAGCCCTCTGATGGTGGCTCTGTCCAATACCGAGCTCGGCAAGGAGATGAGCGACGCCCACGTCCAGATGTATGGCTGGGTCAATCCGGGCGGCAACCTCAGCACCAACAGCGTGACCCCGGGCGGCAACTGGCCCGCCGCCTACGCCTACTCGCCCAACACCGCCACGCTCGACCAGGCCGTCATGTATATCGAGCGGGTGCCCGACACCGTGCAGACCGACCACGTCGACTGGGGCTTCCGGTTCTCCGGGATCTACGGCGAGAACTACCGTTATACGACCACCTACGGCATCGCGAGCTATCAGCTGCTGGGGCACAACCTCACCAATGGCTTCGACATGCCGATGATGTGGGGCGAACTCTACATTCCCAATATCGGCGAAGGCCTCCTGATACGGCTGGGCCGCTACATCTCCATTCCCGACATCGAGGCGCAGCTCGCGCCCAACAACTACATGTACTCGCACTCGATGACCTACGGGTACGACAACTACACCAATCACGGCCTCATCGGCACGCTGGCGCTGACCAAGAACTGGTTCGTGGAATCGGGCGTATCCATCGGCACCGACACGGCGCCGTGGCACTGGGGCGAGAGGATCAATAACCCCCTCCCCAATCCGACGTTTCCGGCCGACACGATGCTCAAGGATCCCGGCGCGGTGCCGTCGCTGGCAGCGGCCGTCCGCTGGCAGAGCGACAGCGGCTATGACACCCTTTATATCACGGCGGACGGACTCAATTCCGGCACCTGGGGCTACAACAACCTGCAATGGCTGGGCGGCACTTTCTACCACAAGTTCAACGAGCAGTGGCACCTCTCGATGGAAAGCTACACGCTCAGCCAGCGGCATGTGCTCAACGAGCTCGATCCCGCCAACGCGGCGGTCATAGCCGGCAACGGCTTCCCGACCAATCCGACCAACGGGTTTGGTTTCAACGCTCCGAACCTCGCGCAATGCGGCAACACCTACGCCCCCAATTGCACGGCGCGCATGTATACCGGTCTGTTTTATCTGAACTACAGTCCCAACCCCTTGGACAATATTTCCTGGCGCGGCGAATTCTACGACGACATGAACGGCCAGCGCACCACCGTGAAGACCCGTTATGTCTCGACGGGTTTCGGTTGGCAGCACTGGTTGTCACCGCAGGTCGAAATTCGCCCGGAGGTCGTGTGGTATCATTCCCTCGACGCCAACGCGTTCAACGGCAACTTCAATGCGGCTCCCAATGGTGGCCTGACCATCCTTCCGACCCGGAATTATGAGTACGTCGCGTCGGCGGACCTGATCTGGCACTTCTGATCGGATCGAAGAGGAGAGGACCTGCAGGCGGAATCGCTGCAGGCCCTCGACTGCCCCGCGGGCCTTCCCACAGACACGGTTTGCCGGTTTTGCCTGTCAGAAAATGATGCGGCATGCGCGTGCCTTTGCCTCGGGTTGAAAAAAATGAAGTCAGCGGCCAAGGGGCCAAGGGGGGCATCGTCAAAGGGGAGCAATCCGAAAGCCCACCGGCAGCGCCGTGCAAGGCGAGCCGAAACTTCAGTCGTCGGCGTCCGCGCCATGGTGTTAGGACAGCGGTAATGCGCAAATTCGGTTCGATCGGTTTGGCGTTGTTCGCGCTGAGCGGATTTGCCGCGATGGGGTCTGCGCGCGCCGCGGACGCCGAACCGGTCAAGTACCTGAATTGTCGGACGCCCGACGCACCTTACAAGAACTACGATTGCCTCGACAAATATCTCGGCGACGGCTTCTTCGAGCGGCTCACCAATTATTACCGACTCGAATGGGGTCATGACGCGCCGCCTGCCGATCCGAAGGCCCCGCCGTCGCGCCGGGCCGGCTGGGGCCCTGCGGCGCAGACCTCTCCGCCGATGCCCTTCACGGAGTGGCCCTATGGCGGCTCCACGAATTTGGGCACGACCCGGCCGGCTTCGGTCGACAGTCCCTTGATGGTGGCGCTCGGCAACACCGAGCTCGGCAAGGAGATGAGCGACGCCCACATGCAGGTCTATGGCTGGGTGAACGGCGGCGGCAACGTCAGCACCAACAGCGTGACGCCGGGCGGCAACTTTCCGGCGTCATACGACTATACGCCCAACACGTTTCAGCTCGACCAGGCCGTGGTCTATTTCGAGCGCCTGCCCGACACGGTGCAGACCGATCACATGGACTGGGGCTTCCGCTTTTCCGGGATCTACGGCGAGAATTACCGCTACACGACCGCATTCGGGATCGCGAGCTACCAGCTGCTCGGGCACAACCTCAACAACGGTTTCGACATCCCGATGGAGTATGGCGAAGTCTTCTTCCCGCAGGTCGCCGAAGGCCTCCTGGTCCGCGTTGGGCGCTACATCTCGGTTCCCGACATCGAGGCCCAGCTGGCGCCGAACAATTACATGTACACGCACTCGTTGACTTACACGTTCGACAACTACACCAATTCGGGCATTCAAACGACGACCGCCCTCGACAAGAACTGGTTCTTCCAACTCGGCGTGAGCGTCGGCACCGAGGCGGCGCCGTGGCACTGGGGCCAGACCGTCTCCAACCCGTTTCCGAACCCCGTATATCCCGGCGTCACCATGCTCAGGGACCCCGGCGCCAAGCCGTCCGTCACCACCGGCGTCCGCTGGCAGAACGACGACGCCACGGACAACATCTACGTGGTGGCCAATGCCATCAATGACGGCACCTGGGGCTACAACAATCTCAATTGGTACGGGATCACTTGGTATCACACCTTCAATTCGCAGTGGCATTTCTCCCTGGAAATCTACGACCTCCACCAGAAGAACGTGCTCAACGCGGCCGATCCGGATCACATCCTCGCCAATAGCGGTTGGCCCTTCAACGCGCAAAACGGATTTCAGTCCAACGCGCCGGGCACCGCGGTATGCAGCAGCCCCTACGTGCTGACCTGCACGGCGGAGGCCTTCTCCACCTTGATGTACCTGAACTACCGAATTCGAAGTCTCGACAACCTCGCGTTGCGCGGCGAGTTCTATAACGACATGGAGGGCCAGCGCACCGGCACCCGGACCCGCTACGTCGAATTCGGCGTCGGGTGGCAGCACTGGTACTCGCCTCAGGTCGAAATCCGCCCGGAGGTAACCTATTACCGTTCCCTCGATGCGAATGCCTTCAACGGCAATGCCGATGCGCCCATCCCCGTCCTTCCCGACAGGAACTATGCCTGGGTCGGGGCGATGGACCTGATCTGGCACTTCTGAACGAAAGGAGGAACGAAACGACGATTGGCCCCTAACCGTTCTATATAGTCGTGCGGCTGATTTTGCGTGCATTTCCACGCGAAAGCTGCGTGTGCGCTATTTTAAAGATATGAACATGGTAAATTTCTTGTATCGACTTTTTCCTTAATCCTGCCCGAAAATCGCCTTGCTGGGTGGGCGATGCGGATTCTCGTGTCCGCGCGATGGGGTTGGGGCAATACTATGAAGAAAATGGGCTTGGTGGGGCTGGCCCTTGCGGTGCCGGCTGGGCTTGTGGCCATCGATTCCGGCCGCGCCGCAGACGCGCCGGTGAAATCGGTCGGCGCCGTGAACTGTAAGGCGCCCGACGCCCCTTACAAGAATTATAGTTGTCTCGACGAATATCTCGGCGACGGATTCTTCGAGCGAATGGTTAATTACTACCGGCTCGAATGGGGCCATCCCTCGGCACCGGCCGATCCGAAGGCGCCGCCGTCCCGGCGGGCCGGCTGGCCCGGTCAGCCGCAAACAACGCCGCCGATGCCATTCACCGAATGGCCCTATGGCGCTGCGACCTCCATCGGCGTAAGCCGGCCGGCTTCGGTGGACAGCCCGCTCATGGTGGCTCTGTCCAACACCGAGCTCGGCAAGGAGATGAGCGACGCCCACGTCCAGGCCTATGGCTGGGTCAATCCGGGCGGCAACCTCAGCACCAGCAGTATGACGCCCGGCGGCAACTGGCCTGCGGCCTACGCCTACTCGCCCAACACGGCCACTCTCGACCAGGCCGTCATGTATATCGAGCGGGTGCCCGACACCGTGCAAACCGATCACGTCGACTGGGGTTTCCGGTTTTCAGGTCTCTACGGCGAGAACTACCGTTACACGACCACCTACGGCATCGCGAGCTATCAGCTGCTGGGGCACAACCTCACCAACGGCTTCGACATGCCGATGATCTGGGGCGAGCTCTACATCCCCACTATCGGCGAAGGCGTCCTGATTCGGTTGGGCCGCTACATCTCCATCCCCGACATCGAGGCGCAACTCGCACCCAACAACTACATGTACTCGCACTCCCTGACCTACGGATATGACAACTACACCAACCATGGACTGATGGCCACGTGGGCACTGACCAAGAATTGGTTCGTTCAAACGGGTGTCTCCATCGGTACCGACACGGCACCGTGGCACTGGGGCGAAAGGGTCAACAACCCGCTCCCCAATCCGACGTTCCCGGCCGACACGATGCTCAAGGATCCCGGCGCGGTGCCGTCCTTCGCCGGCGGCATCCGCTATCAGAGCGACAGCGGCTACGACACCATCTATGCGACGGTCGACGGCCTCAATGGCGGCACCTGGGGTTACAACAACCTGCAATGGATGGGTGGGACCTACTACCACAAGTTCAACGAGCAGTGGCACATCTCGATCGAAAGCTACACGCTCAGCCAGCGGCATGTTCTCAACGAGCTCGACCCCGCCAACGCGGCGGTTTTTGCTGCCAACGGCTGGCCTTACAACCCGACCAGCGGATTGGCTTTCAACTCGCCGAACGCTGCGCAATGCGGCAACACATATGCGCCCAATTGCACGGCGCGCATGTATACGGGTCTGTTTTATTTGAACTACAGTCCCCAGCCCTTGGACAATATTTCGTGGCGCGGCGAATTCTACAACGACATGAACGGCCAGCGCACCAGCACGAAAACACGTTACGTCTCGACGGGCCTCGGTTGGCAGCATTGGTTGTCACCCCAGGTCGAGTTTCGTCCGGAGATCGTGTACTACCATTCCCTCGACGCCAATGCCTTCAACGGCAACTTCAACGCGGCTCCCAATGGCGCCTTGGTCTTTCTTCCCACCAGAAATTACGAGTATGTGGCGTCGGCGGACATGATCTGGCACTTCTGAGCCGACGACGACCAGGATGACAAATCAAGCCCCGAATGCACCGGTGTCCATGGGCATCGGTGCATCGGCACCAAGATCTGCCATGCGGAATTCCAGTGTCGGCCTTCAATTCCTCTTTCCGAGTGATCGATCACGGCAGCTTTGTGAAATTTCACCGATTTTCGTGCGCATCCGCGGTGTCTAAAAAAACATCGGCCTGAACTTGAAGTGATTAACTTCTGTTCACTGCGAGGTAAATCAAGGTCCGATTTTATCTAAAAAGTATAAAAGAGCGGGATTTATCACATCGACTTCCCCTCACATCTTGTCTGAAAGTTGGCCGGCTGGGGTGATTAACGGATTCTCAAGCAGAGTGTCCGCGAGACGGGGTTGGGGCAGCAGCATGACCAGATTGGGGTGGATCGGCTTGGCACTGGCGGTGCCGAGCGGACTTGGGGCCGTCGTATCGGCGCATGCCGCGGATAAAGCCGCGGTGAATTGTCGGACGCCGGACTCGCCGTACAAGAATTACGATTGTCTCGATAAATATCTCGGCGACGGTTTCTTTGAGCGCCTTGCCAACTACTACCGGCTCGAATGGGGCCATGACGCGGCGCCTGCCGATCCGAAAGCCCCACCGTCTCGTCGGCCCACTTGGGGACCCGCGGCCCAGACCGCGCCTCCCATGCCCTTCACCGAATGGCCTTATGGCGGCTCCACGAATATCGGCACGACCCGGCCGAGTTCGGTGGACAGTCCCTTGATGGTGGCGCTCGGCAACACCGAGCTCGGCAAGGAGATGAGCGACGCTCACATGCAGGTCTATGGCTGGGTGAACGGCGGCGGCAACCTCAGCACCAACAGTGTGACGCCGGGCGGCAACGCGCCGGGAGCCTACGGCTATTCGCCGAACACGGCGCAACTCGATCAGGTCGTCGCCTATTTCGAGCGCCTGCCCGACACGGTGCAGACCGACCACATGGACTGGGGCTTTCGATTCTCCGGAATCTATGGCGAGAATCAGCGCTACACCACCGCCTTGGGCGTGGCGAGCTACCAGCTGCTGGGCCATAATCTTCAGGCCGGATACGACATGCCGATGGAGTATGGCGAACTTTATGTGCCGCAGGTCGCCGAAGGGCTACTGGTACGCTTCGGACGATTCATCTCGGTTCCGGATATCGAAGCCCAGCTCGCGCCCAACAATTACATGTACACGCACTCGCTGACCTATACGTTCGACAACTACACGAATGATGGCATCCAAACGACCACCGCGATCAATCAGAACTGGTTCTTCCAATTCGGCGTAACTGTCGGCAGCGACACATCACCGTGGGACTGGGGCAAGCAGGTTTCCAATCCGTTTCCAAACCAGGTCTTCCCCGGCGTCACGATGCCGAAGGATCCCGGCGCCAAGCCGTCCTACACCGTGGGCCTCCGCTGGCAGAGCGACGACGCCAAGGACAATATCTATTTGGTGGCAGACGCGATCAACAGCGGCAACTGGGGGTACAACAACCTTCAATGGACCGGGATCACTTGGTATCATAACTTCAATGAACATTGGCATTTTTCATGGGAGACCTACACCCTCGGGCAGACCAACGTGCTGAACGCAGCCGATCCCGCCCACATCATCGCCAACGGCGGTTATCCCTTCAGCCCGGCCAACGGATTTTCGTTCAACGCACCGGGCTTTGCGCAATGCAGCAGCCCCTACGTGGTGACCTGCAATGCGCGGGTGTTTACCAGCGTAATGTATGTGAATTACCGATTCTCAGGCCTCGACAACCTGTCGTTCCGTGGCGAGTTCTATAACGACATGCAGGGCCAACGCACCGGCACCAAGACCCGCTATTACGAATTCGGCGTCGGTTTGCAGCACTGGCTGTCGCCCCAAGTCGAGCTTCGTCCGGAAATGACCTTCTACAAGTCCATGGACGCGAACGCCTTCAACGGCAATTCCAACGCCGGTGTCCTTCCCGACAGGAACTACGCCCTGGTCGCCGCGATGGATTGCATCTGGCACTTCTGACCGGGCCGACAATTCCGGCACAGCCGCAAGCTCTGTCGATGGGTCTGTTCCCATCGACAGCACTTGCCGTATTATTGTGCAGACTTGGTGCGAGGGCGGCGTGCAATTTTGTATTTTTTTCATATAAGATAGTTGATAGACCCACATCGATTTTTTATGTACTAATGGCCGAGAGTTCGCGGGCCGGCCAACCTTGAGGACATCGCGTCAGCGCAATGCCACCTGCATCTGGTGTACACACGGAAATCGGCCCGCGACGATCAACTCCTTGCGAATCTTTGCAGAACCCAGACCGGCCGGCGTTACGTCGAGCGGGCGCCGCGGCGCGCTCCAAAACCGGCAGGGAATCTGGAAAAAAGATTCTCGGGTCCGGCCTTCGCCGGCTATGGGAATTTTCCCGTATAAATAATGTCGCCAAGATGGACATCGGATTCGTTCCGGCGGCAACTGCATCGGCCTCCGATGATGATGCGCAGCCTGGTACACGGCTTGGCCAAGCGTTCCTGCGGGCCGCGCTGAGCCTCGTGATATTTCCCGTGACGCTGGTCGGCGCGATGTCCGTCGTGCTGGCTGTGGTCATCCGATATACGTCACTCGAGTTCAACTCGATCCTCTATCTGATCCCGGTGATGATTTCGGCGATCCGCTGGGGGGTGGTGCCGGCAATGTTCGCCGCGCTCGCGAGCGTCGCGGTGTCCGATTTCTTCTTTATTCCGCCGCTCTACAGTTTCTCGGTCAACGACCCGCACCAGGTCGTCGACCTCGCCCTGTTCCTGTTCGTCGCGCTCGTGACCGGCAATCTCGCCGCAAGGCTGCAGCGCGAGGCCGACAGCTCGCGCCGCCGCGAGCACGAAGTTCACAACCTCTATCTGCTGTCGCGCCGCCTGGCGCTGTGTTCGACGGCGTCCGACCTCGTCGAGGCGATCCAGGAATATCTCACCAGCCATCTCGGCCGCCAGGCCTTCCTGATCCGGCCGCCCCACGACAATGCCGAAAGCGACATGCCGATCGACGGTGTCTTCATGTCCACGCGCCTGCGCGCAGAAGCCGCCGAAATGGTCGCCGCCAAGGACCCTCGCTCGCGCTTGGTGTTCGATCCCGATCTCCAAAATCTGTGGGCGCTCAAATCGATCACGACGCAGACCACCGACCACGGCGTTCTCGCCGTCAATCTCGGCAAACAGTCCCGCCGCGAAACCGGCCAGTTGAACGACCGCATCGAGGCCATATTGTCGGAGGCCGCGGCGACGCTCATGCGCATCGACGCGGTGACCGCTTTCGCCAACGCGAACCTGCGGCTGCAGTCCGATTTTCTCAAGACCGCGCTGATCGGCAGCGTGTCCCATCAATTGCGCTCGCCGATCGCGTCGATATTGGGCTCCACCAGCGTGCTCGACGGCATCCCCGCGTTGCGCAACGACCGGCGCGTGCGCTCGCTGGTCGACGGCATGCACCGGGAAGCCCGGCGCCTGGACAACGACATTCAAAACCTCCTGGATACCGTGAGGATCACCGACACCGGGATCAAGCCGGTGATGGAATGGACCGACCCGGGCGACGTGATCACCGCGGCGATCCGGCAGCGGTCGCACCGCCTCGGCGGGCACAAGCTGGAGGTCGACGTGGCGGAGGGGCTGCCGCTGCTGAAGGTCGACTCCGGCCTGGTCGAGCAGGCCGTCGGGCAGGTCATCGAGAATGCCGGCAAATATTCCCCGGTGGATTCCACCATCGCGATCAAGGCCCAAGCCGACGCCGGAGAGCTGATCGTCACGGTCACCGACGAAGGAATGGGACTGATGCCGGACGAGGCCGCGCAGATGTTCAAGCAGGCGTTTCGCGGCCGCCGCCAGCTCGGAGCAATCCCGGGTCTCGGACTCGGCTTGTGGATTGCCAGGATATTCGTCGCCGCGAACGGCGGGTCGATCGCCGCGCGAAGTCTCGGGCCAGGAAGGGGAACCACGGTGACTATTCGTTTTCCGGTCAATGCCGCCGCCAACGCCGACGCTTCGAACCATGCCCAAATCAACTAACTCCGTGCTGGTGATCGACGACGAACCTCAAATCCGGAGGTTCGTCGGTGCCGGGCTCGAGCTGCACGGCTACACCGTAAAGGAGGCGGATACTGGTGCCGTCGGGCTCAGCACCGCCGCCCACATGCAGCCCGACGTGATCGTGCTCGACCTCGGGCTGCCCGACATGAGCGGCATCGAAGTGCTCGAATCGGTGCGCGCGTGGTCGAACGTCCCGATCATCGTGCTTTCGATCGAATCGGCCGAGGAGCAGAAGGTGATGCTGCTCAAGCTCGGCGCGGACGACTACATCGTCAAGCCATTCGGCATCGCCGAGCTCGCGGCACGCTGCGAAGCGGCGCTGCGCCGCTATCACAAGAGCGCCGACAAGAATCCGATCGTGCAAACCGGCGCCCTCGTCGTCGATCTGGTTTCGCGGTCGGTGACGCTCGGCGAAGAGCGGGTCACGCTGACGCGCAAAGAATACCGGCTGCTCCACGTGCTGGCCACCCATCTCGGCCTCGTCGTCACGCACCAGCAATTGATCAAGGAAATCTGGGGCAGGGCGCTGGGCGACAACGTGCAGTATCTGCGGATGCTGGTGCGCAAATTGCGTCAGAAGATCGAGGTGGATCCGAACCAGCCGAAGTTCCTCATCACCGAATCCGGCGTCGGGTATCGCCTGGAGCGGCACAAATAGGACCAGGGTCAGAGTGAATCTTTGTCGCGACCTCATCCTTCAGGACGAGGCCGCGAGAGCACGCCCTCAGGCGTCTGCGCTATTCTGCGGACGCGTTTCGGCCGGCCTCGAACCGCGCATTGATTTCGCGATCCGGCCAGTCCGGTGGCTCGACCGCGCCGAGCATCTCACGTCCGTGTTTTGTCTGCGGGTAAAGATACCGCTCGATCAGCCAAGCGCGCGAGCTCGGAACAAACTCTTCCAGCAACGCCTGCGCCTTTTTGCGGGCGGCCGGATAACGGGTGCCCCAGCCGGAAAATCCCGTGGCCAGGATCTCGATCGCCAGGATGATGGTTGCGATGGAAACGAGTCCCTCGTTGGCCCGCTTGGCGCTGCGGCACGACGTCGACTTCCTGAACAAACGCTGGAAGGTCAGGTCGATTTCGATGAAATTGCGAATCTCGGGATGCCACAAAATGTCGGGCAGGCACGAATAGCCGTTCATTTCGTGGTATCGGACGATGAACGGCGTGCACTTTTCAAGCAAACCCCTCGGCAGGAACGAAAAGTCCGTTCTTCTGCCGGCAGGCCTGATCGGCGATCCGCGGGGCTTTCCACCAGAAGCCTTGACCGGCATTGAAAACGCCCCGCGCATCGTGAAGATGAGAATCGACTTTACGGGGGCACGACATATTAATTCGAGTAGGAAACTTGCGCCGAATAATTTCTAAATAATATATTTTGACACGTGCCGTTAGACCCGGCGGGCAAAGTCAGCGCTGTGGATTTGACGGCCTCCGGCATCATAAATCGGTAATGATAGGTCACCGTGTTCGAGTGACCTTCGCCTTCGCGGTCAGTTGCAGCCTGATCATGGCAAGCAACCGCCGGATCGGGTCGATTGCGTCGATCCGCCGAGGGGGCTTGATGTACCTCAAGAGCGAACAGCCGCCGTTGCGCTATCAATTGCAAAAGCTGCATGCAACAGGGAGATCGGCCATGCCTTCATCCGACAAGCGCGATCTCGGCGAATTGGAAGTCTACAAGATGCTGGAGCGCCTCGGGATCGAGTTGGGTGCCGGCGTCGTACCGCGATATGGTCTTATGTACACATCAGCCGTTCGGACTTGCCGTAATTGCGGGTCGGTTCGCGCATGCACCGAGTGGCTGGGAGCTACGTCCGCAACCGGCGTCGCTCCCGTCGCTCCCGGCTTCTGCCCGAACGCCGATCTCCTGTTCGAATTGGAGTTGAATGGGCAGACCGTTTCCCGCAGCACCGTCGAGCACTGACCGTGCGGTCGCCGTGGATCGCGCCGCCATCAGGTGCGATCGCTCCGCGGAGGGCGGGAAAATCCCGCCCCCCATTCTTGGTCCGGTCTCAGCCGCACACCCAGACGTAGCCGATCGGGCTCGGCGCCCAGCAGCTGCCGACGCCATAGGGCCACCATTGGCCGCCATACCACCGTCTTCCGGTGCCGTACCAAGTGCCGCCGTAGTAGCGCCCGCCGACGCGGTAGCCGCCGCCGGCCACGCCGACACCGCCGCCGCGAACGACTGCGCCGCCACGATAGGCACCTCCGCCTCCGCCTGCGACAGCACCGCCGCGGAAGCCGCCACCGCCGCCGCCGCGGCCACCACCGCCGCCGCCGCCGCCATGGCCGCCACCGCCCCCACGCACGAGCTCTGCACTGGACTCGGGCACTGCGGCTTCCAGACCGTGCGGAATGAGCGGACTGGCCTGTATTCGCGCCAGCGTGGCTGGCGCGATCAGGAGTGCGGCGGCGATCGAAACGAGATAGATCTTGGACATTTATCCTCCTCCACTGGATTTCAAACCAGCGCGATGCACCTCCTATCACGGTCGGAAGCGTCGCGCGAGTTGCGGGCCTGCGCCGCTCGAATGCCGGGAACGGCCATCGCGCGCCCGAACAGCGCGGGACGGCGTCGCGCAGTCACTTCAACGAAAACTCTCGTCCCTCACGTGCAGGTAGAGTTGGGACTGACAAATCTGTGTCGTGCGAACGAAATGATGTCGCTGCGTCCACACGAAGGCGTCACAAGAGTGCGAGGGTTGCGCAAGCGCCGGTGCCGCCGATTGACGCGAGAAGCTGTGGAAACCCGGGCTGCCTCCTTTTGCATTCGCGCCGGCGGCTTGGAACAGGCATGGCACGCACAGGCAGGCTGCGATCGGAATGAAAGCTGCGAATCTCGTCATGTGCGTGCCTCCTCCGCGCCGGATGGAACCACGTCGAAAATACCGATTCGCAGCAGTGAAACATTGATCCGAAACAACACGTCAGGCTTGCTGTCTTTGTGCCGGGCGGTGTGACGGCGCCGGCTGCGGCGTGCCGACGGCATCGCCGACGAAGCGCACGATCCGGTCCTGGGCCGTGCGCGATTCCGGGAAGAACAGCAGCGGATAGACGTGCATGAGGCCGGCTTCCTCGTGGTATTCGAGCTCGGCTCCTTCCGCCGCGGCCCGCGCGGCCAGGCGCCGGGCGTCGGTGACGAGGATGTCGTGGGTGCCGCACAACATCAGGATCGGCGGCAAGCCCGCGAGATCGCCGTAGAGCGGACTGACGCGGGGGTCGGCGGTCGACATGGCGCCGGCATACCACCGCCCCGCCGCCTTCGGGCCGGCGCGCACCAGCAGCGGATCGACCTTCTCGATCTCCTGCTGCGCCGGGTCCGTCATTGTGACATCCAGCCAGGGCGACACCAGCACCAGCGCCGCCGGCCTCGGAAGTCCCGCGGCCATCGCCTGCATGGCGAGCGACATCGCCAGGCCGCCGCCGGCGGAATCCCCCATCAGTACCAGTTGCGAGGCGTTGCTATGGGCGAGGACATCGCGATACACGCCGAGCACGACGGCGCTCGCCGCCGCGCAATCATGCTCTGGCGCCAGGGGATAGAGCGGCACCGTGAACGTCATCCCCAGCCGCTCCGCCATCGTTGCGATGAAGTACCAGTGCCAGCGGAAGATGCCCTCCACATAGGCGCCGCCATGGATGTACATCACGCGGCCCGCAGACCGCCCCGCGCGAGGCGCGACGGTGTAGACCTCGTAGCCGTTCAACGTCTTCGATGAAATGTCGAGCCGGCGCCGCATCGCGGCAGACGGGCGCGCCGGACCGACGCGGTGATGCCTGATGTGCTCCGCCAGGGCGCGCTCGTCGGCGAACTGGCTCCCGACCCGCGCGAGGCGGACCGCAAACGCCGTCGCCCGGGCGATCAAGCTGGCCATCTTCAGGTCTCCACGTCGTGACGGTAATCGCGGCAAGGCGGCCACGACGGTGCGACGAAGAACCCCCGTTTTGTAGGTATTTTGATACCCGACAGCATGAAGAATTCTACTTTGCATGGGGTTGTTTTTCAAAAAAATGAATCCCCCGCCCGTTTGGGCCGCGCGCGAGCGTCAGGCGCAGCTGTACTGCTACCGGCCGACCCCCAGCGACCGCATGAAGCCCAGCTTGGCGTCCCTCGGCGTCCCCTTCGGGCGCCCGAGGTTTGCCCGCGAAGAAGAGCACGTGCGGATCTCCAGGAACACGGAACGGCCGATCGACAGCGCCTTGCCGACATCGCGGCCGATGTCGGCGCCGTCGGCCACGCGCCATGCCGCGGCGTAGCCGCAGGCGCGCGCCAAGGCCGGCATGTCGATGGCGAACCCCTTGGTCGGCTGGCCGCCGACCGATTCGTGGGTGCCGTTGTTCATCACGATGTGCAGCAGGTTGGGCAGCGCCGCGCTCGTCGTCATGCCGCCCATGTGCATGATCAGCGCGCCGTCGCCGTCGATGCAGACGACGGTCGTTTCCGGCCGCGCCAGTGCGATGCCGGAGGCGATCTGCAGGGCGTGCCCCATGGAACCGACGGTGAGAAAGTCGCGGTCGGTCGCGAGCCCGGCCGCGAGGCGCATCTCGTAAAGCTCGCGCGACGCCTTGCCGGTGGTGCTGACCACGACCGCATGCCCGGGCAGGGCGGCCACCACCGCCTTGAGGGCGTCCTCGCGGGTGAGCGGATAAAGCGGCTGCGGCAGGTCGGCTTCGTCGCCGGTGAAGGTGCCCTTGCGCACCACCAGGGCGACCGGCCGCGATCGTGTCCGCGCCTGATCGATCAGGCGGCCCACCGTGTCGCCGGGGTCGGCGCTGCCGGCATCCAGCACCGCATGGGGAATTTCGAGGCAGTCGAGCAGGTCGAGAGTGATCCGCCCCTGCTTGCCGTGCTGCGGCTCGTCGTGGAGCTGCCTGCCGTCGAGCACCTCGCCGCGCCAGCCGATCAGTAGCAGCGCCGGCATGGCGTAGACCTCGCTGTCCATCAGCGACGTGAGCGGGTTGACGGCGTTGCCGAGCCCGGAGTTCTGCATGTAGACGCAACCGATGGCACCGGTCGCGAGGTGATATCCGGCGGCGAGGCCGACGGCGCTACCCTCGTTGGCGGCAATGACGTGACGCTCCGCCGGCACCGTCTTGGACAGATGGGAGCAAAACGGCTGCAGCAGGGAATCGGGCACGCCGGCGAAGAACCCGACCCCATTCTGTTCGAGAATGGCGAGGAAGGCGGCAGGATCGATCATGGCGGCGCTGCCAGCGGAATGAGCCGCAGGATGTCATCGACCGACATGCACAGCTTGTCGACCTCGAGGCAGCGGCCGTTCGCCAGGATGGTGCGCGCGGCGGCCATCATGGCCGGATAGGATGCGCGCAGGAGGTGGTTGGCGTAAATGACCACATTGACGCCCCTGGCCTCGAGTTCGTGCTCGTACACGCCGGTGTAGCTGGTCGGTATCGCCACCAGCATCGTCCCGGCATCCGCCTTGCGAAAGCGGTCGCAGAACGCAAAGACTTCGCCGGGGTCCCGGCTGCGGCTGTGGATCACGATGCCGTCGGCGCCCGCCGCCACATATTCGCGTGCCCGGACGAGAGCGTCGTCGAGCCCGGCATCGAGGATCAGGCTTTCGATCCGGCCGATCACGGCGAACTCGTTCGTCACCTGGGCGGTCTTGCCCGCGCGGATCTTTCGGCAGAAATTTTCGATGCTCTCCTGTTGTTGCGACACGTCGGTGCCGTGCAGGGAATTCCTCTTCAGGCCGGTCTTGTCTTCGATGACGACGGCGGAAACGCCCATCCGTTCCAGCGAGCGGACGGTGAAAGCGAAATGCTCCACGCGTCCTCCCGTGTCGGCATCGTAGAGCAGCGGCTTGGTGGTGACCTCGAACAGATCGTTGAGGGCGGCGAACCGGGTGCTGTGGTCCAAAGCCTCGATGTCCGGCTTTCCCCTGACCGTGGAATCGACGAGGCTCGACGACCACATGGCGTCGAACCGCGCGCAACGCCGGTCATGCTCGGCGGCCGCCGCTTCGGCGATGAGGCCGCACAGAGGGCTGTGCACTTCCAGCACCCGGACGAATCCGCAGGCGGCGAGCTGCCGGCGCAGCTGACGAAGGCGGATGGTCGGGGTGGTGCCCGGCGCGCGCGGCTGCCCCTCGGGCAGGTCGGGATCCTCGTCCTCGGCGCCGGGCACCTCGATGATCTCGCCGCCCCATTCGGCCATGGCGGCCGAGGCCTGGTCGCGATAGCGGCGCTGCGGCCCGGAAATCCAATCTTCGCCGTGGATCATGTAATCCGGACGGATTTTTCTCAAATTCGGGCCGTAGTCCAAATCCTCCTGCGGGATGACCAGTTTCACCCCCGAGATGTTTTCGAGGATCCGCTTGCGATGGCGGTATTCCAGGCAGGGCTTCTGCTTGAGCCTGGACGCGGCCTGGTCGGAGAGCAGACCGATGACGACTTCACCGTAGCGGCGGCCGGTCTCGATCACGCTGATATGGCCGTGGCGGAGGATATCGGCGGTCATCCCGATATAGACGGTCTTCGACATTATTGTTCTGCACTTGCTATTGTCGGTCGGTCCCGGCGGTAGGCGGCGAAGCATCATGCACGACCTCGGCTGCGGCTTCGATGATGCGCGCGATTAAGTTGTGGATCAAAAGACGGGGAGCCGAGGCCGGGCGCGCCGATGAAGGCACCAGTCCGCAGCCCGGTACCGTCGCCAGCTCGATGGGCCCTTGTTCCGATCCGCATTGCAAGGGCATCCGCGTTAACCTTGTTCGGTTCACAGCGGATATGATCAAATTCCTAAACGCTTGAACTGCAAAAAATAGGGCTGCGGCGCCGGACCCCGCAGGGCCGGCCTGCGTTTACCCCGATGTGCAGCTGCGTGAATCGCATCGCCGGGTTCCCGCGGTCATTTTTTGCATAGCGGGTTTGAACCTGTCTTCGTACTCAGGAGACAGAAGTAAACAGAAAGTTAATCGCATCCTGCGGAGTGGGGCGTTTGAGCGCGAATGTCGGAGCAAGAATGTCGAAAGCGGTGCCTTCGGGCGGTCGCTTGGCGATGTCCTGCGTGCTCCGCGTGTCTGTTTTCCGCACCCAGTCCGCCGGATTAATGAAATGACGGGAAAGTGATCGTCAACGGGCACGTTAGAAATTGCCCACGACAATTCGGCTGGTTGAAAGGTTCTGGAACTAGGTTCGGCGACGGCAGAAGCCGCGTTGGTCAACGAAATAAAGAAAACGACAGACAAAGGGCAGCGTCATGACATCCCGCAAGCGCAAGGCCGCGGTTCTGGCCACCGTTTCCCTGTTGGCCGAGCGATTCCCGGCCGCGTTCTTCGTGTTGGAGGGGCGGCGTACGCCGCTCAAGATCGGAATTGCCGCCGACATTTGCGAGGCGGTTGCGGACATCAACAAGGAGCATCTGCAGTGGGCGCTGGCGCGCTATTGCATGAGCCCGGGCTATTTGCGGTCCCTGACCAGCGGCGCGGTGCGGGTCGGCCTTGCCGGCGACGCCGCCGGCACCGTCACCGACGAGGCCGCCACCAAGGCCGTGGCCATGCTGGCGCAGGTCGTGACCGCGCGCCGCAAGCGCACCACCGCCAAGGTAGCCGAGCGCGAGCCCGTCAAAGTCGTTTCGGCGCGGGACGGCAAGTCGCGGGAGGCCAAGCCGATGTCCGGCGTGGTGTCGGCGGCCAAGTCGACGGCTTTGCGGATGTCGATCGAGGCGATCCGGGAAGCGGCGCAGCGCCGCCGGGCCGGCTGGCAGGCCGCGTCGTCGTCCACGGTTCCAGGGCAACCGCCACGCAAGAGCGTCGGTTCGTTCAGTTGAGGGTGCGGGCGCGACGCCCGGCGGACCGCAGGGTCGGTCTGCCCGGTCGCGCCGGAAGGAGAGATTGAATGAGTTCGTTTGCAGGTTCCATAACTGCATTGTTCGTTGCCGGGATGGTCGGCGGCTATGCAGGGCTTTGTCTGCTCGGCCCGACGGACGAGGGGCAGACGGCGGCCGTCGCCGCCGCGCGCATCCCCGATCCGCCTGCGGTGCCGTGCAGCATGCAGGCTTGGCCGAACGCGGATCGCAAGTGCCTCCCATGGACCGCCCCGCAGGCGGGCGTGGCGGGAGCCAAGACCGATGGCGTGCAAAAGGTCAGCGTCGGCGCCCCGGCCCCCGAAAAGCGGACGACCCCTGTGGCGCAGCCTTTGACGGTCGGCATGAGCGTGGCAAATCGGCAGACGCCGGCAGCGGTCCAACCGGCAGCGGTACCGCAACCGGCCTTGGAAGCCGCACCCCAACTGGCGGCTGCATCGGAACCGCAAGCCGAGCCGGCGGCGCCGACGAAAACGCCCGCGTCCAAGTCAGCGCATGCCAAGGGCAAGGCCTTGGCCGTGGTGCGCGGCTTCGGCGACAATTTGCGCGATGTGCCGCTCAATGCTTATGCGTCCGACGGCACGCCGCGCAGCAGGTCCGCGGTCCGGGGGCAAGACAGGTACAGCAACACCAGGCCGAGAGGCTGGTGGTGGTGATGGTGATGCCGCGCATGCAGCACGGTCGAGATTTGGGTGCCTCGCGTAATCGGCAACTGGCGTAATCAAAAAGCCTTGGGTTTCATTCTGGGAGAGTGTCATGCGGTTGGCGTATCAGTTGATCCCCGTTGCCATCTGCGCAATTCCCCTCGGCGCATGGGCGGGCGCGAGTCTCTATTCGGGCGCCCCGCGCGCTGACGGTCTTGCGCCGGCGGCCGCCGCGGTCGAACGGTCTCACAAGGGTAGCCTGCTGGTGCATCCCTTCGGCCGGAGCGGCGCGGAGATTCCGATCGTCGAGGTCGAAGTGAATGGTCGTCTCGATGCAGCGATCACGCTGCGGGATCGCGACGGACAGGTGCTCTACCGCGCCGACCCCGTCGCCCACGTGACAACCGTCGCCAAGCGCGCAATGCCGGCGCGCGCCGTCTCGGCTCCGCCGGCCGAGCCCGTTTCCACCACGCCGACGGCGGCCCCTGGAACCCCGATGCCGGACGGCTGCGAGGGTGCGTTCAGCCCCTATGCCGCCCCGCGCATGGCCCATGTCATCGGCCGCTGCATCTCGTCGCTGCCGGATACCGTTCACGTCGCGTCATTGGCACGCTGAGCGCGCTTCGGTTCGCGCCCTCGATACGGCGCGGAACTCGCGGCACTGCCGCGGCCTGCCTCCGCCCCGGGATCAGGTGTCTTTGATTTCGAGTATGATCCGGTCGGAAAAGTCTACGACTTTTCCGGATCATGCTATGGGGCCCGAAGCATGAGCGAATTGCCGTCATCCGAGCCTGCGTCGGACCGCTGGCCAAGGAAACTTCTTCACTTCGTGATGAGGGAGTGGCCCTATCTCGTCATGCTGGTCCTCGCATTGTTCGGTGTCGCCTTCACCAGCATCACCCGACAGCCGATGACCTTGTATTGGTTCCTGCTCGCTCCCTTCATCGGGCTGGTGTGTGTGATCACGCGGTGGCCGGTCGTCAAGAGCCGAGACCAGCGGCTGGAACTGGTGTGGACCCAGGTGCTGCACTGGGGTGCGGTGCTGGTGGCGATGAATCTCCTTTATGTCGCCGATGTCGGACAGACCATGAGCACCGACTCGCGTGCGCTCTACGTCCTCACGCTGCTCGCACTGGGCACGTTCACGGCCGGCGTTCACATCGCGGCCTGGCGCATCTGCCTGGTCGGCGCCATCCTGGCACTCGGGGTTCCCGCGATCGCCTGGCTCCAGCAATCGGCGCTGCTTCTCTCGCTAGCGATCGTCGTCGTGGTCGGCGTCGGCGCACCCCTTTGGTGGTACTACACCAAGGAGAGCGCCCCCGCGCAGTGACTTAAGCCTCATCCGGTTTTCGCCATCGGAGGCCCTGCATCCGGCGGGGCGGCATAGAGCGGGCTCGCGTAATACTGCTTCAGCGCGAAACGCAGGAGCACCCGGCAGGCCGCCGCGAGCGGCACCGCGAGCAGGAGCCCGACGAAGCCGAACACGTATCCGAATGCGAACAGCGCGAAGATCATCCACACCGGATGCAAGTTGACGCGCCGGCCGACCAGATAGGGCGACAGCACATAGTCCGCCACCGACTGGCCGACGATGAAGATGACCGGGATGACGACGATCGATGACCAGTTCGGCCAGAATTGCGCGATCGCCACGCATGTCGACACCACAAGGCCTGTGATCGAGCCGAGATAGGGGACGAAGCTGATGAAGCCCGCGGCCAAGCCGATCAGAAGTGCGTGATTGAGGCCGGCCAGCTTTAGTGCCGTCCCGTAGAAAACGCACAGGATGAGGCAGAGTGTGCCCTGGCCGCGCACGAAGCCGCCGATGGTGTCGTCGATCTCGACGGCGAGCGCCCGCACGGTGGGGCGGCGCGGCGGCGGCGTCCAATTGTCGATCGCCGCGAGCATGTTGTTCCAGTCGTAGATGAGATAGCCGGCCACCACCGGGGTGACGATGGCCAGCGAGAAGACCGAGATCAGTGCCCGGCCGCCGGACCAGACGGAACGCAGCAGGCTGGCGAACCAGTCGACGCCCAAGGTCGCGAATTCGCCGACCGACTGCTCGGCACTGCCCAAGCCCTCGCCCACGATCTTGCGCAGCCACGGCCGGCTGGGATCGGAGGTGAGGGTCTTCAACTGCCCGAAATAGAGCGGCAGATTGTCGAGGAAGAGGGCGAGTTCCCGCGCGATGATCGGGGCGGTGATGGAAACCAGCGCGATGACGCCGACGATGAACACTCCGATGATGGTCAGGGCTGCCACGAGGCGATTGAATCCGAGCCGTTCGAGCCGGTTGGCCAGCGGATTGAGCAGATAGGCGAGCACCAGGCCGGCGACGAACGGCAACAGGATCTCGCGCAACAGCACGACGGCTGCAATGATAGCCGCGCACATCGCGATCCAGAAGGTGATCGGCCGTGCCAGATTCATGGGTGCCAGTCCGAGTCCTGCTGTTTGCACATTTTAATCGATTTTGCCGGGCGGATCGCTGCATGAGCGGCGAATCCCGGCCGAGTTGCCATGGGATATCAACACGATATCGCGGTCCATGCATAGCCCGGCCGGACCGTGCCGCGCGAACCCATGGACGCCCGTCGCCGACGATGTCACAACACGCGGGAGACCGCCTTTGTCTCCAGCACAAAGCGGCTGGAGCGTTGCGTCGGCTTTTGCATAGTGCCAAAGTGCGTTTGCGTGACGAACCATTGGTTCAGGCGGAGGTGAAGGTCCGGGCCTCGGTCTACTGCTTTGTCCTATCTATGGAGACGTATGATGTCCGCCAAAGAGGAAAGCCCCTTCGAAAAAATGAACGGAGCCACCGAAAAGACGAGAGAATTCGTCGAGAACACTTATTTGACGGCCCTGCAATCGGCCGCGCATTACAACGCCAAGCTGCTCGAATTCGCCCGCGTGAACAACGAAGCGGCCTTCCATTACGCCCATGAACTCGCCGGCGTGAAATCGCCCACGGATCTGGTCGAAATCACCACCAGGCACGCCCGCGAGCAGCTCGCGGTGCTGACCGCGCAGGCGAAGGAACTCGCGACCCTTGGCCAGCAGGCGACTCTCAAGGCGGTTGAGCCGTTCAAAAACGGCGGTACCAAGGGCTTCACCTGAGATCGATCCGGCGGTCGGCGACAGCTCCGGATATCATCGTCATATGAGGCCGCGCGGTTTCGCGCTGCGGACGCCCGTCGCATAAGTCGAATTGAAACAATTCGGCGGTAGCGTGCGCCGTTGGCATTCGAGCCGCTGGTGCTTTTGACCGTCACGTGAAATACGGCGCCGAAAGTAAGCTAAGGACCAACTGGATGCTCACCGGTTCACCGAGCAACGCCCGGATTTACCGGGTAAAGGAACGTCCGCCATTCGAGTGCATTGCCCTGTTGCTCCAGGGCGGGGGTGCGTTGGGCTCCTATCAGGGCGGGGTCTACCAGGCGCTTGCCGAGGCCGATCTTCATCCCGATTGGGTCGCCGGCATTTCGATCGGCGCCATAAATTCAGCCCTGATCGCGGGAAACCCGCCGGGACAGCGGGTCGAGAAATTGCGGGAGTTCTGGGAAACCGTCAGCAACTCGCCGCTGGGCACTCCCTTTCTGCGGTCGGTCCAGTACTCGGATGATTTCCGCCGCGTCGTCAATCAGACACGCGCCCTCGGCATACTGCTGTTCGGCGCGCCTAACTTCTTCACCCCCCGCATTCCGCACCCCATGTTCTTGCCTTCCAACCCCGTCGATGCCTTGAGTCACTACGACAACTCTCCGCTGAGGGAGACGTCTCGACCGTCTGGTCGATTTCGATCGCATCAATTCCGGCGAAACGCGCTTCAGCGTCGGCGCCGTGAATGTCGCAACCGGCAATTTCGTCTGCGTTCGACAACACGACCCACCGCATCGGGCCCGATCATGTGGTCGCCAGCGGCTCTCTGCCGCCCGGCTTTCCTGCCACCGAAGTCGACGGAGAATATTTCTGGGATGGCGGTCTCGTATCCAATACGCCGCTGCAATGGGTGCTCGACTCCCGGCCGCGGCAGGACACGCTGGCCTTTCAGGTCGACCTCTGGACCGCGCGCGGCGCATTGCCCCACGATCTGTTCGCGGCCGAGGTGCGTCGTGAAGGAAATTCAATTTTCGAGCCGTACCCGGGCGGCGACCGATCACGTCAAGAACGCGCAGAAGCTCCGTATGGCCTTCGCCAACATCATCAAGCAGCTTCCCGACGAGATGCGCGATCAAGAAGATGTGAAATTGCTGGAGGCGGAGACGGATGACAAAGTCTGCAACATCGTCCACCTGATCTATCGCTCGCAAAGAATATGAAGGCATCGCCAAGGACTTTGAGTTCTCCCGCCGGACCATGGAGGAACATTGGCAAGCCGGCTATGACGATGCCGCTCGGACGCTCCTTCATCCGGAGGTGCTCCAGCTTCCCGACCGGCAGGAAGGCGTTCGCACCTTCGACTTCTTGAAGATCGAACAGGACTAGCGGCGCCGATCGCGTGATTTCGGCTGATGTCTCGAAAGGACGATGCGCGATGAAAGAGAGTGACGTGAAGGGCCGAGCGTTTGCGATGCCGCTGACGAGCCCGGCCTATCCGATCGGCCCCTATCGATTCTGTCAATCGCGAATATCTGATCATCACCTACCGCACCGATCCCGCAAAGCTGCGCGAGCTCGTGCCCGAGCCGCTCGAGGTCACGGCGCCGCTGGTGAAGTTCGAGTTCATCCGCATGCCGGACTCGACCGGCTTCGGCGATTACACCGAGAGCGGCCAGGTCATCCCGGTTTCCTTCCAGGGGCGCAAGGGCGGCTATTCCCACTGCATGTTCCTCGACGACCATCCGCCCATCGCCGGCGGCCGCGAACTGTGGGGCTTTCCCAAGAAGCTGGCCAAGCCGCGCTTGCGGGCGGAAATCGACACGCTGGTCGGTGAACTCCACTATGGTTCGCTGCGTATCGCCTACGGCACCATGGGCTACAAGCACAAGGCGGGCCGATCTGACCGCGGTCAAGGCTTCGATGGCGGCGTCCAACTTCCTGCTCAAGATCATCCCCCATGTCGACGGCACGCCGCGCATCTGCGAGATGGTCGAATATCACTTGACGGACATCGATCTGAAGGGAGCCTGGACCGGCCCCGCGGCGCTCGAACTTTACTCCCACGCGCTGGCGCCGCTGGCGGAGCTGCCTGTGCTCGAAGTCGTGTCCGCCAGTCCACATCCTCGCCGACCTCACGCTCGGGCTGGGCAAGGTCGTTCACGACTACCTGGCCTGACGGCCGGACCCTCCGAAAGGACAATGCGATGCGTCTGCAAGACAAGGTTGCCATCATCACCGGTGCCGCGAGCGGCATCGGCAAGGAAATCGCCATCGTATTTGCGCGCGAAGGCGCCAAGGTCGCCATCGCCGACCTCAACAAGAAGGCTGCAGACGCCACCGCAAAGGAGATCGACCCGACCGGGAAGCGCGTCATCGGGGTCGCCATGGACGTCACCAACGAAGAGCAGGTGGACGCCGGCACGGCCGAGGTGATCAAGACGTTCGGCCGGATCGACGTGCTCGTCAGCAATGCCGGCATCCAGATCGTCGCACCGATCGTCGATTTCGAGTTCGCCAAATGGAAGCTGCTGCTTTCGATCCATCTCGACGGCGCGTTCCTCACCACCCGTGCCGCGCTCCGCCAGATGTACAAACAGGGCAGCGGCAGCATCATCTACATGGGCTCGGTGCATTCGAAGGAGGCCTCGGTGCTCAAGGCGCCCTATGTCACGGCGAAGCACGGCTTGATCGGCCTTGCGAAAGTCGTCGCCAAAGAGGGCGCCGCGCACGGTGTCCGCGCCAACGTGATCTGCCCCGGCTTCGTGCGCACCCCGCTGGTGGAAAAGCAGATTCCCGAGCAGGCCAAGGAACTCGGCATCTCCGAGCAGGAGGTGATCAAGAACGTCATGCTCAAGGAGACCGTGGACGGCGAATTCACCACGGTGGACGATGTCGCGGAGACCGCGCTGTTCTTGGCGTCTTTCGGCTCCAACGCGCTGACCGGGCAGTCGATCGTCGTCAGCCACGGATGGTTCATGCAATAGCGCCCGCCGCGGAGCGATATTTTGTTCCGTGTTCGCCGAAAATAAATGCTGTTGCGGAAGGCTTGGGCGAATTGTCCATTTTCGCATAGTCGCCTGCAGTGCAACGCGTGTACTCCACGCCGTCGCTACTCGAGATCAGAAGGACAATAAAATGAAATATCTTCTCGTTGCACTGACCGCGCTGTTCGTCACGATTGAATTCGTGCCGGCCGCGAACGCCGCCGCATGCGCTGGTGGAGTTTACAACGCCGCATGCGTGGCTGGCGCATACGACTACGTGGTCGTCCGACGCCCCGTGGTGGTGCGGCGCCCGGTGGTGGTGCGGCGCCGCGCGGTGGTGGTGCGCTGAGCGTGCACGGCTGCTGATGCGGCCTTTGCCGCGATCCCCGATCGGTCGGGGATCGACGCAATCAGAGCGCCATCGGGTTCCCTCGATGGCGCTCTGATTTTTCCGTCACGCGCTCGCGCGAATCCTGCCGCCGGAATTGGGTATCTCGATATCGACGGCCAGCGTCGAGAACTTGGGGCCGCGGTCCACCGTGACCTGGACCTTGTCGGGGTCCACGTTGACATGCCGGCTGACGACCTCGAGGATCTCCTCGCGCAGCACCGCGAAAAGGTCGACCTGGCTGCCCAGCTTGCGCTCGTATTCGAGCAGGATCTGCAGCCGCTCGCGCGCCACCGGTGCGGAGGCGGGCGGGCGAAAGAAACCGAACAGGTTCATGCCGCCCTCCGCCCGAACAGCTTGTTGAAGAACCCCTTCTTGTCGGTGGGAATGGTCATTTCGATGTCTTCGCCGGCGAGCCGCCGGGCCGCTGCGGTATAGGCGCGCGCCGGTGCGCTGTCGCTGCTGCAGATGGTGACGGGGGTGCCGAGATTGGATGCCCGCAGCACCGCCTCGCTTTCCGGGATGATGCCCAGCAGCGGGACCGAGAGGATTTCGAGCACGTCTTCGATGGCGAGCATCTCGCCGCGTGCCGCGCGCGCGGAGTCGAAGCGGGTGATCAGCAGGTGCTTCTCCATCCGCTCGCCCCTCTCCGCCTTCACCGTCTTGGAATCGAGCAGTCCGATGATGCGGTCGGAGTCGCGCACCGACGACACCTCCGAATTGGCAACGATGACGGCGGCATCGGCGAACCGCATGGCGAGGGTGGCGCCGCGCTCGATCCCGGCCGGGCTGTCGCAGATCACCCAGTCGAATTTCGTGCGCAGCTCGGCGATCACGCGCCCGACCCCGTCTTCGGTCAGCGCGTCCTTGTCGCGGGTCTGCGACGCCGGCAGCAGGAACAGCGTTTCGATGCGCTTGTCCCGGATCAGCGCCTGCGGCAGCTTGACCACGCCCTGCACGACGTTGATGAGGTCGTAGACGACCCGCCGTTCGGCGCCCATCACGAGATCGAGATTGCGCAGACCGACATCGAAGTCGACCACCACTACGTTCTCCCCCGCCCGCGCCAGCGCCGCGCCGAGCGCGGCTGTCGAGGTCGTCTTGCCGACGCCGCCTTTACCCGATGTCACGACGATGACTTTGCCCATTTGGTCTTCTCCGAATCTGTGCCGTTCCAACGCTGTGCCGATTCAACGCTGCTTCAATCCATGGCCGTCACCATCAAGACTTCGCCGTTGAGCCAAGCCTGGACGAGCCGTCCGCGCAGCGCGGAGTCGAGATCCTCCGCGGTGCGGTAGAAGCCGTCGATCGCCAAAAGCTCCGCTTCGATCTTGCTGCAGAAGATGCGCGCCGCCCGGTTGCCCGACATGCCGGCCATGGCGCGGCCCCGCAAGGTGCCGTAGATGTGGATCGAGCCGCCGGCGATGACTTCGGCGCCGGAGCCGACCGAGCCGAGCACGGTCACGTCACCGTCGGGAAAGAACACCGACTGTCCGGAGCGCACCGGTGCTTCCAGCAGCAGCGAACTCGGCTCCTTGCGCGCCGCGGGCTTGGTCGCGGCGGAGGCGGAATCGACGGCCTCGACGGTCGCGGCGCGGCCGCCCTTCAAGAGCGGCGGCAGTCCCGGCCCGAGCTTGTCCGCTTCGATGCCCTCGATCCCCATGATTCGGATGTTGCGGGTTCCGAGCTCGGCGATCAGATGGGCGATGGCGGGGGACGTGAGCGTCACCCCGGCGAGGTCGAGAACCACCGGGCGGCCGACGAAAAAGCCGGCGGAGCTGCGAATCCAGTCGTCGAGCTCGGCGAGCCAGTCAACGATGGGTGGCTCCGGGGTGAGCGCAAAAGCCATGTAGGACCGGCCCCGGAAACGCATGGGGCTGCGCTGCTGCGCGACGCTCGACATGGCCATCTTTTGGCTCCTGGACCCGGAAACCGGTGCTCGATCCGATCGACGCCTGGAACGCGCGCCGATTGCAACGAGCGAGCCTGAATGATTCGCCCCCAACCGCCAAGCGTTGCCGTGATGGCGGCAGCGCGCGGCGGCACCAGGGCACCTCCGAGTCGGCCAAATCTTGCCAAGCGAATGGTTACTGTCAGGTTAACGAAGAGCAAATGAACCCGCGCCATGGGAGCGGGGCCTCCGGATGCGCCGGCGCAACGCCTCCCTCAAATCGATGACGACACGGATTCAGGCCTGCCCGCGACCGCGGGCGGGGCGAGTCCTGAGGCCGGCGGCGACCGTTGCGGCCGTGAGGCCTACTGGCGATATTGCTGGATGCGGGTGGTGCGCAGCCCGGCGAGGCCGTGGCGATCGATCGAATATTGCCAGGCGAGGAATTCCTCGACGGTCAGCGTGTAGCGGCTGCAGGCCTCTTCGAGCGAGAGCAGTCCGCCGCGAACGGCGGCGACGACCTCAGCCTTGCGGCGAATCACCCAGCGCTTCGTCCCCGGTGCCGGGAGATCGGCAATCGTAAGCGGGCTGCCGTCGGGCCCGATGACGTACTTGACCCTCGGGCGGTGGGGTTCGGTCATGTTACTCTCACGCACTGGATACAAAAAGCACCTGACTAACGGCGGCGAATGTATCGCCCTCCGATTTAAAATTTGACTAAGCGGTGACGGAGATATCGAGTCTATGGCCGCAATTCGGCCACTGCGGCGGAATTGCGGAAAAAACATCGAAAACAATGGGAAGCCGATACGGTGAGCGCTCCGGCCGACGCCGAGTGGTCCAGGCGACGCCATCGCGGCGGCGTCTCAGATCCGCGGACGGGGCTTCGGCACGCTCCGCCGGTGCGGCCGTGCAGGGCTCGCCAGGAGGGCCAAATCGGCGGGCGCCGACATTGCGCCCGGGTGGGCCGGACATATACTAATGGCGGGTCGGGACGCCGCCGCAGGCGCATGTCCCCCGTGTATGACAGAAGCGCCGATGCTCAACAGTCTCGATGTCGAAGGCCGTCCGCAGGACACCAGGGTCGTCGTCGCCATGTCCGGCGGCGTCGATTCCTCGGTGACCGCGGCGCTGCTCGAGGCGCAGGGCTACGACGTCGTCGGGGTCACCCTCCAGCTCTACGATCACGGCGCGGCGACCCACCGCAAGGGCGCCTGCTGCGCCGGCCAGGACATCCACGACGCCCGCATGGTCGCGGGCGCCATCGGCATCCCGCATTACGTCCTCGATTACGAGAGCCGCTTCAAGGAAGCGGTGATCGACCGTTTCGCCGAAAGCTATGTGGCCGGCGAGACGCCGGTCCCCTGCGTCGACTGCAACCAGGCGATCAAGTTCCGCGACCTTCTGACGACCGCGCGCGAACTGGGCGCCAGCGTGCTGGCGACCGGCCATTATGTCGCCTCCCGCGCGGCTCCCCGGCGGCGGCCGCGCGCTCTACCGCGCCCGCGACGAGGACCGCGACCAGAGCTATTTCCTGTTCGCGACCACCCGCGAGCAGATCGACTTCCTGCGCTTTCCGCTCGGCGACCTCACCAAGGCGGAAACCCGCGAGCTCGCCCGCCGGTTCGCGCTTCCGGTCGCCGACAAGCCCGACAGCCAGGACATCTGCTTCGTGCCGACCGGGCGCTATGCCGACCTGATCGAGCGCCTGATGCCGGGCGCGGCCGAGGCGGGCGACATCGTCGATCTCGGCGGCCGGGTGCTCGGCCGGCATGCCGGCATCATCAATTTCACCGTCGGCCAGCGCCGCGGGCTCGGCATCGCCGCCGGCGAACCGCTTTATGTCGTGCGGCTCGACGCCGCCAACCGCCGCGTCGTGGTCGGCCCGCGGCCGGCGCTGCGCACCACGCGGGTGCATCTGCGCGACGTCAACTGGATCGGGGAGGGCGCGCTCGACGACGAGACGAAGCCCGGCGAGCGGCTCGACGTGTTCGTCAAGGTGCGCTCGAGCCGGCCGCCGCAGCCGGCATGGCTCGCTCGCGGCGAGGACGGCTTCGAAGTCGAGTTCGTCGGCGGCGAGGAGGGCGTCGCGCCCGGCCAGGCCTGCGTGCTCTATGACGCCGCCGGCGGCCAGGCGCGCATGCTGGGCGGCGGCTTCATCCGTTCGGCGGTGTCGCAGGGCGAAATCGACGCGATGCCGGCCACGAGAGCAACAGCCGCGCCGCTGGCGGCGCGATGACGGAGCGGAGCGGGGCGATGGAACCAGGACAGCCGCGAAAATCCTCTCGATCAGGACCTCGTCGAACAGGCCTATGCGCGCTGGGCGCCGGTCTACGATGTCGTGTTCGGCGCCGTGTTCGCGCTCGGCCGCGCCGCGGCGATCCAGGCGGCGGAGCGGGTCGGCGGCCGCATCCTCGAGGTCGGCGTCGGCACCGGCATCTCGCTGCCGGACTATTCGCGCAACAACCGCCTGTTCGGGGTCGACATCTGCGAGCCGATGCTGCGCAAGGCGAAGGAGCGGGTCGCCGCCCAGGCGCCTCTCCCATGTGGAGATGCTGGCGGTGATGGACGGGACGCAGGCTCGCCTTCGCCGACGCCTCCTTCGACGTGGTGGTGGCGCAGTTCGTGATCACCGCGGTGCCCGATCCGGAAGCCACCCTCGACGAATTCGCGCGGGTGGTGCGGCCGGGCGGCGAAATCGTGCTGGTCAACCACTTCGCCACCGATGCGGAGCCGCTGCGTACCCTCGAACGCGGCTTCGCCCCGCTCGCCCGCCGCCTCGGCTGGCGGCCGGAATTCCCGTACCGGCGGTTGTCGGACTGGTCGGCGCGGGCGGGCCTGCCGCTCCTCGAACGCCGGCAGACCCCGCCGCTCGGCCTGTTCTCGCTGCTCCGTTTCGCCAAAGCCGCGGCGCGCGTGATCCGGCGGCGGCGGCCGTAGCGGGCGCGCAGATGGCCCGGGAGCGAGCGGCGGCCCGGGATGAAGCTTTGCCGAAGGCGGTCGCCAGCTGTCGAAAGCTTGACACCGTTTCCCCCGGCTTCTTATATCCCGCCACGCAAGGCGGGCGGCGCAAGCCGCCGGCTCACGGCGGCGGAGTAGCTCAGCTGGTTAGAGCGGCGGAATCATAATCCGTGTGTCGGGGGTTCAAATCCCTCCTCCGCTACCAGCTAAAATATTGATTTAATTATCGAAAGCGGTCTCGCCGAACACGCTTGCAGGGAGAGGTTGACACTTTCTCCGGTAGGTTTGAATGCGCGCGGCTCAACGGCCCAACTTTGGAAGAAGCGGTTGTTTGGGCGCGGCAGGCATCGAGGGGCATGTTGAGCACGGCCACGTGGTCGGCCATGAAGAAAGCGTCGAGCTTCGCCCGTTCCAATGTCTGCACAAAGCGCCTGAGGTGCGCGATGTTGAAATTCGCATCCGGAAACGCGCGCCCACCGTGGCGGGCACAGTGCCCTGCGGACCCGCCGCGCAATCGTGGTATGCTCACAGCCCTCGATCGGAGGCAAACATGGCGAAATATCTGCTGGTCAGCTTCAAGACCTGTCCCTGGGTGCAGCGCGCCGCGATCGTGCTGCGGGAGAAGAAGATCGAATTTGAATTCCGCCACATCGAGCCCGACAACCGGCCCGATTGGTTTCTCGCCATATCTCCGCACAAGAAGGTGCCGGTGCTGCGGGTTGACGATTCCGTATCGCTGTTCGAATCGAATGCCATCGCCGAATATCTGGACGAGACCGTCGCGCCGCGGCTGCACCCGGAGGATCCGGTTGCGCGCGCCGTGAACCGCGCCTGGACCGATTATGTGCCGACTTTCGCCGAGGTGGTGACGGCGACCGCCTATGCCGACACCGAGGCCGGCTACCACAAGGCGGCGGAGAAGATTGCGGTGCCGTTCGAGCGTCTCGAGCGGGCGCTGGAGAAGCAGGGTGGCGGCCCGCTTTTCAACGGCGACCGGTATTCGCTGGTGGACGCCGCTTACGCCCCGTTCCTGCAGCGTTACTTCTTCCTCGACCGGGTGAAGAGCATCGGACATATCGAAAAATTCCCGCGGCTGGAGGCATGGGCCAAGACCCTGATCGCGCGTGCGTCGACACACTCCTTTCCTCCGGACGAGTTCGAGGCGCTGTACCGCCTCAATCTCAAGCGCCGCAACAAATGGGTGTCGCGGTTCATCGAAAGCGTTCAGGTCGCGGCGGAGTAGCCGGGTTGGGCATGTCGGAATCGCGAAGCGTGGTCATCAAAGGCTTGCAAATGGGCAATGACGTCACGACTGCAATCGCGACGCCGTCAGACGTTCCTCAAATCATCGCGTATTATCACGCCCACATCTATTACGGTCCGGGGTCGATCCGGAACCGGGTCGCGCTATTGAGGGAACGCGTGGCCGCGGCATCCGCTTCTCCTCGTCCTCCGCGGCGGAAGACGGGGAGGGCGGGCGCCGCTAGTTCCCCGTGACCTTGCGGATCAGCTTCTCGAAGCCGGCGAGCTGCTGCTTGATCAGGTCGACGGCGGCCTGGTCCTTCAATTCGAGCCCGTCGTCGAATTTCTGCCCCGCGAAGGTGACGATCACCTCGGGCCGGCCGAACAGCACCGCGTCGATCGAGGTCAGCGACTGGCGCAGGTGATACTGCATGCGCGCGCCGCCGAGGAGGCCGGTCGCGGCCGACTGGATCGCCACCGGCTTCATGGCGAACGGCTGGTCCTTCATGCGCGACACCCAATCGATTGCGTTCTTCAGCACGCCGGGGATCGACCAGTTATATTCGGGCGAGCAGATCAGCACGCCGTCGGCGGCGCGGATCGCGGCGGCGAGAGCGTCGACCGGGATGGGAAATCCGGCGCTCTCCTGGACGTCGTGATTGTAGAGCGGAATGGCGTCGAGCGGCGGCGCCGGCACGATCTTCATGCCGGGCGGCGCGAGCGTCGGCGCGAGTTCGCGCCAGCGCGGCGTTGTACGATTTCTTGCGCAGCGAGCCGCAAATGCAAACCACTTTGACCGGATCCGTCATGACCATCCTCGTGCCGTGTTGAAAGCTCCCGCCGCCGTGCGGCCGGCCGCGCGGCGGGCTTTCCCCGCGCCCTTATAGCCGGAAATGCGCGCCGGCAAGTCAGGCGCCTGTCCGCTCCCCCCGCGAGCGCGGGAGGAGAAATCCGGCCCCTCACCCCGCCGCTTACTCCGGCTGCAGGCCGATGTCGCGGGAGAGACGGCCCCACAAATCATATTGGGCGCGGACATAGGCGCGCACGGCGTCAGGCGTGTCGGCGCCGGTGGTGAAGAATCCGAGATCGGCGAGCTTGCCGGAAATCTGCGGGTTCTTGAGGATGCGGTCCATCTCCCCGTTGAGGCGCGTCACCACCTCGTCGGGCGTGCCGGCAGGCGCCGCCAGGATGAACCAGCCGATGAATTCGACGCCGGCAAAGGTCTCGGCGATGGTGGGCACCTGCGGGTAATTTGCGAGCCGCTCGGCGGAACTGGTCGCGATCGGGCGCAACGCGCCGCTGGCGATGTGCTGGGCGGCGGAGGGAACCGCGAGCACGATGAGCTGGACGCGGCCGGCCAGCACGTCCTGCACGCCCTGCGGCATGGTCGCATAGGGCACCTGCAGGATGGAGCCGCCGCCGAGCTTGTTGAGCCACGCCGCCAGTATGCCGGACAGGTTGCGCGGACCATCGGTGGCGAACGCGAGTGCGCTCGGATTGGCCTTGTCGAAGGCCATGATCTCGCGGAGGTTCTTCGCCGGCACGCTCGGATTGGCGAGGATGAAGAACGGCCCCTTGGCGATCATCGATACCGGGACGAAATCCTTGAGGGGATCATAGGGCAGCGTCTTGTAGGTAAAGGGGTTGGTGACCAGCGCCGCCGCCGTCGCGAAGAACAGGGTATAGCCGTCGGGCGCCGCGTGGGCGGCGACCTGCGCCCCCACGATATTGCCGCCGCCGGGGCGATTCTCGATCACGACCTGCTGCCCGAGCGCGACCGAAAGCCGGTCGGCCAGGAGACGGCAGATGATGTCGGGGGTTCCGCCCGCGGCCAGCGAGACGATGATCCGCACCGGCTTGGCCGGCCAAGTCTGCGCCTGGGCCGGTTGGACCAACAATGCGGCGGCGAACGCCAGCACCACGCCGATGAGCCTCATGGGTCGTCTCCCTCGAATTATCTTTGCCTCATCCGCGTATGCGCATGGCTCCTTCGCCCCGCCCCGCTTGAGGTCGGCGCGCTCTTGCGCGCCGGGTGATCGCCATAGCGCCTTTCAGGGGAAGGGAGAAGGTGCCCTCATGTCACTCCTCCCCGATCGGGCGGCCCTGGGCGGCGCGGATCGCCCGCAGCACCGCCTCCGGTTTCATCGGCAGCTCGGTCAGCCGCACCCCGATGGCGTCGTGGATGGCATTGGCGATCGCCGGCGAGACCCCGAACGTGCCGGATTCGCCGAGGCCTTTGGCGCCGAACGGGCCGTTGCCCTGCTCCGTCGCGACCAGTTCGCCCTCCATCGGCGGGATATCGTGGATGCCGGGAATCTTGTAGTCGGCGAGGGAGGCATTGGTGACTTGGCCGCCGTCGAACTCCATCTTCTCCTGCAAGGTGAAGCCGAGCTGCATGATGGCGGCGCCGGAAAGCTGGGTGCGGGCGACACCGGGATTGAGCGGCACGCCGGCGTCGGCGACGTTGACGAGCTTCACGACCCGGACATGCCCGGTCTCGGTGTCGACCTCCACCTCGGCGCCGGTGCCGCCGACCATCCAGAACGGCGTCACGTCGGCCGAGGCGCCGGTCGCGGCATCGGGCGGCGCGTAGCTCGGAATATAGGTGCCGGTGCCGACCACGTTGCCGGCCTGCATGCCATAGCGCTTGCGGAAGATCTCCGCCGCCGGATAGTTGGTTCCGGGCGGCAGGCCGGCCTCGGCCGCCAGTGCCGCCAGCCGCGCGCGTGCGTCCGCCGCGGCGAGGCGCACCGCGTTGCCCATGTGGAAGGTCGAGCGCGAACCCAGCGTCCCCATGTCGTAGGGCGTGACATCGGTATCGGGCAGGATGACGCGGACATCTTCCGCCGCGAGCCCGAGCACCTCGGCGACGATCAGCGCCATCGCGGTATCGGCGCCCTGGCCCATGTCGACGGTGTTCATGGCGAGCGCAACGCTGCCGTCGGCGCCGATGATCACGATCGCGACCGAGGTGGTGGGCGAGATCGAGGCCTTAAAGCCTATCGCGAGGCCGCGACCGCGCCGGACCACGCCGGTGCCGCGGTCGAACGGCGCGCTCCAGTTCATCCGCGCCGCAACCGCCTCCAGCACCGCGCCGATGCCCGCGTCCCGCATCGCCGTGCCGGTCGCCTGCGGACGGCCGTCGCGCAGGATATTCCTGCAGCGGAACTCCAGGGGATCGATGCCGAGCGCGCGGGCGATGAGATCGGTGTGGCCCTCATAGGCCCATACCAGTTGCGGAATACCGAAACCGCGCAGCGCGCCGGCGGGCGGGCGGTTGGTGTAGAGCTCGTAGGAATCGATCGCGACATTGTCGATGTCGTAGGGGCCCGCGGCGGTGAAGCCCGATTTCTGCGTCACCCGCGGCCCGATGTCCGCATAGGCGCCGCCGTTCCACCAGACCTCGCAGCGCCGCGCCGTGACGCGGCCGTCTGCCGTCACCGCGCTCTTGATGCGGAATGTGGTCGGGTGCTTGGTGATCACGTAGAACTGCTCTTCCATGGTGAGGGCGACCTTGACGGGGCGGTGCACCAGAAGAGCGAGCGCCGCCACCAGCGCCTCGAGCTTGATATAGACTTTGGCGCCGAAGCCGCCGCCGAGGAACGCGACCTTCACCCGCACCCGGTTTTCCGGCCATCCCAAGAGCCGCGCGATCTCGCTACGCACGAAGGACGGCGTCTGGGTCGCGGAATGGATGGTCAGGCCGGGATGGACGGGATCGGCCACTGCGACCAGC
Organism: uncultured Alphaproteobacteria bacterium; assembly: GCA_963800215.1. Lineage (GTDB taxonomy): Bacteria > Pseudomonadota > Alphaproteobacteria > Rhizobiales > Xanthobacteraceae > JAJPKK01. Next base: position 222,262 of record CAWCZY010000004.1, read on the forward strand.
GGCTCGAACGGCAGATGCAGGCACTGCTGGGTCTTGAAGGTATGCTCGAAGACGCGGTCGGCCGCGGCGAAGGCTTTGTCGACGTCGCCGCGGCGCAGATGAAAATCGAGCGCCACATTGGTGCCGCTGCGGCCGGCAAGGTGCTTGAGATCGGCGAAAGTTCCGGCCGGCTTGAGCACGTCGTGGACGATGACGGCGCCGTCGAGCGCTTCGATCTCGTCATAGACCGCCGGCAGTTCGTCATAATCCGCCGTGATCGATTGCGCCGCCTGCTCCGCGACGTGCGGATCGGCGGCCAGCACCACCGCCACCGGCTCGCCGACGAACCGCACCTTGTCGAGGGCCAGGATCGGCTGATCGTGGAAGGCCGGCCCGTAATAGGGCGACGGGATCAGCGCCCTGATGTCCTCGCCGGTCACCACGCGTACGACGCCGGCGAGCGCCGCGGCTGCGCTCGTGTCGATCGCGCGGATGCGGCCATGGGCGACGGTGGAGCGGAACACCTTCCCATACAGCATGCCAGGCAGGCGCAGATTATGGGCGTATTCAGCGCGCCCGGTAACCTTGGCCCGCGCCTCCAGGCGCGCAATCGAGCGGCCGATCTGTACCGTCATGGCGTAAAGGCTATGGCTGTTTGGTCAGTTCCGTGCAGGATGCGATGCGTGTGGCCGGCGTTCTCGCGAGATAACACAGATCCATCCGGTCCGGCGCGACCATGGTCCCCACGCTGTAGCCGTCGTCGTCGACCAGGTAGATTGCACCGGAGCGCCCTATGACGGCGAGGACTTTCTCGCTGTGCTTCGCCGAGGAGAAGGTGCCGGAGATGCGACGGCCGTCCTGCTTGTCGATCACCATCGTAAACGGAACGGACGAAAGCCGCGGCTCGGTCGATCGGGGCCCGGCATGATGCTCGTTGCCGCGGCCCAGGACGACCGATTCGCTCTCGCCCTTCCAGGTGCCCCGAAGGTCGGGAACGGCGGTCTGCGCTGCCGCGGGTGCAGCGGCAAATGCCGCGAACACGACGATACGAGCGAGCTGTGACATCAGGTGCCTCCTGCGGATATAAACTCGACGAGATGCGGAGTTTCGAACAAGATGGGGCTCGAGGTCAAAGACCTTGGAGCACTATGCAATTCAATTTGACACAATGCTGCGCTGCGGAGATCCGGCGCCGGCTCTTGGTTTCAATGGAACAGCCGGTGTACTCGCGATTGGTGCCGGCGACAATTCTTCGTGGAGGCTGCCAATGGCGCGCGAAGTAACAGGCCCGTCCAAGCTCAGTCCCGCCGCCGATCTGCTGGCGCTTGCGCTGGGTGCGGCGGCGGTCGGTGCGGTCGCCATCGGTGCGCTGGCGATCGGTCGCCTTGCAGTCGGTCGTCTCGCGGTCGGTCGTCTTGCCGTCAAGAAGGCGCGTTTTGGCGTGCTGGAGGTCGACGAATTGACGGTTCGCAGATTGCGCGTCGTCGAGCGCCAAGGGCCGAAGTCGTGATGGCCCGCGTCGATCCATCGCATCGGTGATCATCGGCTGGCTTCGCGCACCCGCCGGCGCTACACTGCAAAAAAACACAGGGAGGATGAACGTCATGAGATCGGTCCAACTCGCCGCCATATGCGCCTTCGTCGTCGTCGCTGGCGCGGTTCCAATGATCGTGCACAGCGAGACCGGGGCACCAGCCGGCAAAGGCACCTGGACCCAGAAGGCGCCGATGATCACGCCCCGCGCCGAGGTCTCGCTCGCCGAAGTCGGCGGCAAGATCTACGTGCTCGGCGGCGGCATCAACGGCACCTCGGTCCCGCACAACGAGGAATACGAGATCGCCACCGACCATTGGCGCAGCCGCTATCCGATGCCGCGGGGGCTCGACCACATGGGCGTCGCGGTGGTGAACGGCAAGATCATAACGGTCGGCGGCTTCGTCGCTTCGGTGCACAGGGACGGCCAGCCGGCCGTGTTCGAATATGACCCGGCATTCGATGTCTGGCGGGCGCTCGCCCCGATGAAGGCGGGCCGCGGCTCGGTGGGCGTCGCCGCGCTCAACGGCAAGGTCTACGCGATCGGTGGCCGGTCACCGGCAGGCATGACCGTCGACACCAACGAGGTCTACGATCCCGCGACCAACACCTGGACGACGCTCGCGCCGCTGCCGAAGGCCCGTGATCACGCCGCCGTCGTCGCGGCCGAGGGCAAAATCCACGTTATCGGCGGGCGCTTCACCTCTCCTGCGGACCGCACCGACAGGCACGACATCTACGATCCCGCCACCAATACGTGGTCGTCCGGACCGCCGCTGCCGACCGCGCGCAGCGGCCTCGCCTCGGCCTATTACAAGGGCCTGGTGATCGTGCTCGGCGGCGAATTCCCGCAGGAAAAGCGAACCTTTGTGGAGAACGAGGGCTACGACGCCAAGGCCAATCTCTGGCACACGCTGACGCCGATGCCTCAGGGCCGCCACGCCGCCGGCGCCGCCAGCGACGGCAAGAACTCTCTACGTCGGCGGCGGCAATTTCCTGCCGGGTGGCATGGGCGGAGGCCCCACCGGCGAGTTGATGGCGTTCACCCTGCCGTAACGGCCGCTGCGGCCCTCACTGCAGGCATTCACCGGCGGCTCGCTGACCATCGGCCGGAGCAGGCGCCTTGGGAGCCGATCCCGTGCCAGGTCCCGCCGCCCGAGTTTCCGGACAATCGCCCGCTCCCGCTGGCGCTGCTGCTGCCGGAGGCGACACTGACCCTGACGGCGCCGTGGCCCGACACGGTGCCGCGAACGGGTGTTCCGCCGGAGCCGGTGATGCTGCTGCCGCGGATCTCGACGCCGATGCTGGAGTTGGGATCGCAGGTGCCGCGCTGCGTCATGATCTGCACGCTCCAGCTGCCGTCGAACGACGTACGCGCGTGCGCCGTACCGGCCGCGGCAGCCGCCGCGATCGCGACGGTCATGACGGTCGAAACGACTGGGGGCGACATCATTTTCATGACAACCACCTTCGAACATCAGGTTCACAATATGATGACGCCCGATCAATATCGCAGCAATCCGGCGTGGGTCGGGTGGTGTGAACACTACCAAGCTTCGTGATCGCTTGGAAACTGCGACGCCCATTCACCGGAAGACGAAAGGCAACGAATTGCCGCCATCGCGGCCGCAAGGCGCTGCGCCTCGGGCAGTCCCCGTACATAGCCATGAATTCTTAGCGTAAAATCGTGTTAGTCCTCTCCGGCCGCCAAGTCCTCCTTTACAGTGGATCCCCGGCCCCGCATCTCATGCGAAACTGATCGGAGAGTTACCATGCGAAAGCATGCCCCGCCGTCCATCGCGTTGGCGTTATGCATCGCCTCCTCTGCAATGGCGCAAGACAAGACGCAAGACAAGACGCAAGACAAGACGCAAGACAAGACGCAAGACAAGACGAAGGACGATATCGACGCGTTGAGGGAGCAGGGATACTCCGTCAGGATGATTTCTCCGATTTTCAACCAGCTGGTCATGTTGTCCTTTCCCAAGGGATTCGAGACAGTTTTCGAAAATACCAACGGAAACCGCTACACGCGGGAAGCGGTGCTCAAGGGTGAAACGGTCGATCAATGGACCCAGATGATCACGGTGACCGGCGCGAAAGGGCTCGCCGCCAGCCCTGATTTGAGCGCGCAATCAGTCGTCGAGCAGATCGCAAGCGGATTCAAGGGCGCGTGCCCCGATACGTTTTCCGCCAACGCGGTGGGCGCGATGAAGATCAGCGGGCGGGACGCCTTTGCTGCCTGGGCCAGCTGCGGGACCGTCCAGTCCGACGAACCCAAGCACAGTGAATCGGCTTTGCTCATCGCGATAAAGGGCACTGCCGATTATTATACAATTCAGTGGGCCGAGCGTGACCCCGCGTCGAGCCAACCGATCGCTTTCAATGATGAGAGGTGGAAGGACAGGCTCGATAAATTGAAACCCATCAAGCTTTGCCGCTTGATACCGCGCGAAGCCCCGCTGTATCCGAGTTGTGTCAACCAGAAATAGCCCGCTGCGAACGGACGGCATCGATATCAATACGAGCGCGGCATTCCCAGCACATGCTCGGCGAGATAGCTCAGGATCAGATTGGTCGAGATCGGCGCCACCTGGTAGAGCCGGGTTTCGCGGAACTTGCGCTCGATGTCGTATTCCTCGGCGAAGCCGAAGCCGCCATGGGTCTGCACGCAAGCTTCGCCGGCCGCCCAAGATGCATCCGCCGCCAGCAGCTTCGCCATGTTGGCCTCGGCGCCACAGGGCTTGGCGGCGTCGAACAAGGCGGCGGCCTCGCGGACCATCAGCTCGGCCGCGCGCGTCTGCGCATAGGCCTTGGCGAGCGGGAACTGCACGCCCTGGTTCTGCCCGATCGGTCGGCCGAACACGACGCGCTCGCCGGCATAGGCCGCGGCCTTGGCGATGAACCATTTGGCGTCGCCGACGCATTCCGCCGCGATCAGGATGCGCTCCGCGTTCATGCCGGAGAGGATGTAGCGGAACCCCTTGCCTTCCTCACCGATGAGATTCTCCGCCGGGATGCGGACATTGTCGAAGAACACCTCCGTCGTGGAGTGATTCATCATGGTGCGGATCGGCCGGATCGTGAGCCCGGCGTGCCTGGCCTCGCGCATGTCGAGGATGAAGACCGAGAGCCCGTCGGTGCGCTTGCCTTCGTCCTTGGGCGCGGTGCGCGCGAGCAGTAGCATCAGGTCGGAATATTCCGAGCGCGAGGTCCAGATCTTCTGTCCGTTGACCACGTAATGGCCGCCGTCGCGGCGCGCCATCGTCTTGATCGACGAGGTGTCGGTGCCGCTTCCGGGCTCGGTCACCCCGAAGGCCTGCAGGCGCAACGCCCCGGAGGCGATCTGGGGGAGGTACTTGCGCTTCTGCTCCGCATTGCCGTGCCGCAGCAGCGCCCCCATGATGTACATCTGGGCGTGGCAGGCGGCGCCGTTGCAGCCGGCGCGCTGGATTTCCTCGAGGATCGCGGCGGCCGCGGCGAGCGGCAGGCCGGAGCCGCCATATTCCTCCGGGATCAGGGCGGAGAGATAGCCGGCCGCGGTGACCGCTTTGACGAATTCCGCGGGATAGGCGCGCGCGCTGTCGAGCTTGCGCCAATATTCGCCGGGGAAATCGGCGCACAGGCGGCGCACGCCGTCGCGGATCTCGCGATGGGGGTCGTCGTCGTGATCGAACGCGGCCATCACGACGCCTCTCGCGCCAGCACGTGAGAGGCGATCTGCGCGCGGGTGCCGATCCACACGTCGGCATCGGCGGCGGCCGCTTCGACGATCTTGCCGTAGTAATGGGCGCCGCGCGGGTGACCGAAGATGTGGGCGTGGCAGGTCACGTCGATGATGGTCATCTCCCCGGTTTCCCGCGCGATGGCGAGGTTCTCGGTGAAGGACTCCAGCATGGTGCGCGGCGCATTGCCGTATTTCATGAACGGCATGTCGTTTACGTCGGTGCCGAGCGGGATCGCGACGATCTTGTTGTCGCCGAAGGTCCGCACATAGGGAAGGTCGTCGTCGAACACGTCGCCGTACCAGGTGTAGCCGGCCTCGGCGAGGAGGCGCGGCGTCGCTGCCCGCGAGGTGCCGCGCGGGCTCAGCCAGCCCGCCACCTTGCGGCCCGACGCCTTCTCCAGCAGCGCGGTGCAGCGCGCGATGTTGGCGCGCTCGTCGGCATCGGAGAGCAGCGCCGGGATCACGTCCATGGCATAGGAGTGCGACAGCACCTCGTGCCCGGCATCGGCCACCGCCTTGACCGCCTCGGGCGCGCGCTCCGCGATCACCGCATTGACCATGACGCTGGCGACTGCGCCGTGGCGCTCGAAGGCGTCGAGCAGGCGATAGATGCCGCGCTTGACCCCATAGGCGGCCCAGGAGATCGCCATAGTGTCGAGCACGCCGGCCGGCAGCGGATTGCCCATCGGGCTGATGCCGGGCGCCTTGCCGTCCGACCACGCCTCGAGGCAGACGTTGAACACCACCGCGATCCTGCGGCCTTCCGGCCAAACCCAGTCCACCTGCCGTCTCATGTTGCACTGCGCTCCGATTGCCTGCCTGGAAGAGAGGTCCGTCTTCCGTCCGCCCTGCATGGACCATCCGGCGGGGATCATGTTAGTAACCCGGCCGGCTTCGCCTCGGACTCAGCCCGGACAATCAACTCGGTGTCAACGCAATCAGCGGATCGCAACGATGGACAACGCCAATCCTGCCGCGGCGCGGCCGTGGTACGAGATCGTGCAGGCTACCCTCAAGCGCAACGACGTGAAGCTCGTCGCCTATGTGCCCGACAAGGTGTTCACGCCGCTGATCAAGAACCTTCACGCCGACAAGGATTTCCTCACCTTCGCCACGGCGCGCGAGGAAGAGGCGCTCGGCATCCTTTCCGGCGCCTGGATGGGCGGCCGGCGCGGCGCGGTGCTGATGCAGACCAGCGGTTTCGGCACCATCCCCAATGCGCTGGCCTCGCTGGTGGTGCCCTACCAGATCCCCGCCATCATGTTCGTGTCCGAGCGCGGCACGCTCGGCGAATTCAATCTCGGCCAGGCGCTGGTGTGCCGGACCATGCGGCCGGTGCTGGAATTCGCTGGCGGTGGAGCACCACACCATCACCCGCCATGACGAGCTCGAATTCATCGTCGACCGCTCGGTCAAGCAGGCGATCGCGACCCAGGCCGCCGTCGCCTTCATCCTGTCGCCGCTGCTCACCGGCGGCAAAGTGTTCGAGAAATGAGATCGCCCATGCCCGCCTCGACAATTTCGACAGCGTCACCGTCCCGCGCCGCCAGCTACGACAACGCCAAGGTGGTCAACCGCTTCGACCTGACCAAGCGCCTGGTCGCCAAGCTCAGGAAGGACGAGGCCGTCATCGGCGGCATCGGCAACACCAATTTCGACCTGTGGTCGGCCGGCCGCCGCCCGCAGAACTTCTACATGCTCGGCAGCATGGGCCTCGCCATCCCGATCGCGCTCGGCGTCGCGCTGGCCCAGCCGCGCCGCCACGTGATCGCGCTGGAAGGCGACGGCTCGCTGCTGATGCAGCTCGGCTGCCTCACCACCATCGCCGCGCTGAAGCCGGCGAATCTGACCATGGTGATCATGGACAACGGCCTCTACCAGATCACCGGCGGCCAGCCCACCGCCGCGGCCGGAATCGCCGACTACGTGGCGCTCGCCCGCGCCGCCGGCCTCGCCAAGAGCGCCTGGGCGGCCGACGAGGACGATTTCGACAGCCTGGTGGACGCCGCGCTCGCCGAGGGCGGCCCGACCTTCATCGCGGCGCGCATCGACGACAAGCCCGGCGTCGGCACCACCGACCGCGACCCCGTGCAGATCCGCGAACGCTTCATGCACGGGCTGGGCGTGCGTGCGAGGCCGTAGCCGGGGGGCGCCGATTGACGCCGTAGAAACCGTAGCCCGGGTTGAGCGCCAGCGATACCCGGGGCAGCATTGCCCATCGCAAAGGGTAATCCCGGATTTCGCTGGCGCTCAATCCGGGCTACGCTTGCTTCCCCTCACGCACCGCAAGCACGACCGCGCCGGCGAGACCGGCGAAAACCGCCCACAGCGCGTAGCGGAAATCCGACGAGATCCCCACCGGAATGAACGTCGCCATGTAGACGACGGCCGATCCGCACACGCCGATCACGAACGCTCCCGACGTCGTGGTGCGGCGCCGCCACGCCAGTGCGCACCACAATATGCACAGCGCCAGCCATGTCCCGGCACGAAACAGCGGCGTCGGCGCGAGGCGGTCGGTGACGGTCTTGAGGGCCTGGAACCAGCGGTTATCGGCAAACACCACCCGATCCGGCTGCGCGATGTCGACGGTCCACATGATCAGGTTCTGGCTGAACAGGAAGTTCGCCATGAGGCCAGTGCGGTGCTGCAGATAGGCGATCGGGTGCGCCACGATGGCGCGCCACCACGCCTCGGTCAGCGCCGGCGAGCCGAAGACCTTGTCGGCTTCCAGCTTCATCATCACGAACTGGCATGGTTCGCGGGTCCAATAGATGTCGAACTCGGTGGGCCGGTAGCAACCGTCGGTGAGCATCGCGGTTTCGTCCGCCGTCCAGGTCACCGGAAACTGGTTCGACTTGGCGAAATGCGTGATGCCGGCGAGATCGAACACGAAAATCGAATGAATTGGATTCTCATGCCTGGCATCGAGGATGCCGTAATAGACGACGGGCTCGAGGATCGCGAGGACGACCGCCACGGGCACATAGAGAATGGCGACGCGCTTGAGCTCGAAGCGCGACGGCCACACCAGGTAGGCGGCGAGAATGGGCGCCGCGAACAGGGCGTTGGGCCGCAGCAGGAAGCCGAACACCAGCAGCGCCATGGCGATCGACTGCGCGATGATCCGCCATGCCCCGCGATCGTCCGCGACGGCAAACGCCAGCGCCGCGGCCAGCAGCCAGGCCGAGGCCAACAGCACGTCGCGCCAGATGATGCCGACGAACACGAAGGCCGGCGGGGCCAACGCAAGCACGACCGCGGCGAGTCCGAGCCACGGCGAACGCCGCGCCAGGGTCAGCGCCAGAACGGCGAAGGCCAGCCAATAGAGTGCCGCGATGAACAGGAACATGCTTCCCGAGCCGGTCGCGATCGGGTCGATCGCGGCCCACAGGGTGGTCATCAGCGGCGATTGCCAGTCCCCGGCGCGGCCTTGCGCGATGTAGGAGTAGATGTATCTCGCGTCATACGTCATCACGCCCGGATAGAAGATACGCAGCGTGAGCGCGAAGCAGGCCGCCGTCGTCGCGATGACCGGCACGGTGCGCCGCCACGACGGCAAGTGTCGCAATTCGGCGGGATCGCTGGTCGCCATCCCGGTCAGGCCGCCGGCGGTGACGCGGGCGCCGCCGCCATGGCCGCAAGCGCAAGGGGGCGCAGCGCAGCCGGCGCTTCGGTCTCTTCCGGCAGGCGGCCGACGCCGTACCGCACCAGGGCTGCGCCCACCGCCGGCAGCGCCGAGATCACGGCGAGCGGGATCGACAACGCAAGCCCGGCCGCCAGCAGCAGCGCATATGGGATCGCAGCCGGATGGGTCGCGGCCAGCACCGCGATCGAGCCAACGCCGACCGCCGTGTACGGCCACAGCGCGCGGCACGCGAGGCCGACCGGCACGGCGTGGTCGTCGCGCATCTGGCTGCTCCATCCGAGCGTGCGGGTGAACGGCAGGCGGGCGAGAAACAGCGTGTGCCCGAACCACATGATGGGCGCCAGCAGCAGCGAGAACACCGTCTCGCAGGCGGCGCTGGCGAGGAAGCGCGGCGTTCCGCCGAACGATCTGCGCTCGGCCGGCCGCGACAGCACGTTCACGAAGGTGGCGAGCTTGGGCGACAGCCACATGACCAGCGTCAGGACCAGCACCGCCATGCCGGCATCGGGGCGGATGAGGTCCGCCGGCGGGTACCACGCAAACGCCAACGTGCCGGCGACCAGCAGCCCGATCCAGGCCGGCGAGCCGACGAACATCAGGATCGCGAACACCAGCTGATAGCGGCTGACCGGCAGGATGCCGGGCAGGCCGAGCAGATGAAGGTACTGCAGGTTGCCGTGGCACCAGCGCAGATCGCGGCGAATGAATTCGAGCAGCGCCGCAGGGTTCTCTTCCCAGCTCTGGTACTCGACCGGGAGGACGCGCACGTGGTAGCCGGCGCGGCGCATCAGCACCGCCTCGATCTGGTCGTGGCTCAGGATGTGGCCGCCGAGCACGCTGCCCGCCGGCAGATCGGGCAGGCGGCAATGCGCGATGAAAGGCGCGAGCCGCAGCAGCGCGTTGTGGCCCCAATAGGGCCCGCAGTCGGCCTGCCACCACGCGCTCCCGATCGTGTAGGAACGCATGCCGAGCCGCATGCCGAACTGGAACAGGCGCGCGAACGCGCTGGTCGACGGCAGGCCCACCACCAGGCTCTGCACGATCCCGAGCCTGGGATCGTCCTGCATGATCCGCACCAGGCGCAGGACGGCATCGGCGGTCATGAAGCTGTCGGCGTCGAGGGTCAGCGCGAATTCGTAATCGGCGCCCCATTGCCGGCAGAAGTCGCGGATATTGCCGGCCTTGAATTCGGTATTGGTGCGGCGCCGCCGGTAGGTCACCGCGACGCGGTCTTGCCATGCACTCGCAAAGGCACCGAAGCGCTCCTCTTCGATGGCAGCTAGCGCCGGATCGCCGGTGTCGCTGAGCACGAAGACGTGGAAGCGGCCGCCGACACCGGCGGTGGCAAGTCCGGTCAGCAATGGCGAGAGGTTACGGATCACCCGCTCCGGCGCCTCGTTGCGAATGCAGATCAGGATCGCGGTCATTGCGGCGATGGGCTCGTCGCCGCGGATGCGCGCGGCCCCCGGAAAGATCGCGGCCAGCGGATCGCGCGCGAACTGAAGGACGCAGAATCCGATCACCGAGATCGAGAAGCCGATCACCAGCCACGGCAGCGCAATGGCGTAGAGCGCCAGCAGCACGAGGTCGACCACGCCGAAGCCGCCGGGCGACAGGGCGACCGCGGCGAGCCCGAGCGCCATGACGGTCGTCACGGCCACCAGCACGGAAAACAGCACCCGCCGCTGCGTAACCGGCAAACCCGTCCGCGCCATGGCCGCGACGGTCGAAGGATTGAGCATTCCGCCACCCGTGTCTTTTGCGCCGGGGGAGGGTATAGCGCGGGGGTGGGGATTTAGTCCAACCGGGGAGGGAGACGTGGATTTCAGCCGTAGCTCGGGTTGAGCACCAGCGAAACCCGGGGCAGCATTGCCGGTTGGGTGGTCCGCATTACCGCAGCGCCGTCCCGGATTTCGCTGGCGCTCAATCCGGGCTACGTTTGCTCGGGCGGCGCAGAACCTCCACCGCGTGGTCTTGCAAAGTTAGGCCCCCTCGGCAAAAAGGTCCATTGGACCGGCCCCCAAGGTTGCCGGTCAGCCCAGGCAAGGGCCTCGGCCACGCTCAGAAATTCGCCGCCACTGGTTTCACCCACATAATAAACCAAACCGTCGGCCGTGGCAGGAACTGGGCTACCTTCATCGATAATGAACTCGCCGGTTTGAACATCTTCGATCCAACGTGAACCTGCTAATGTCGCGAGACGGGCACGCAACTCGATCTCATGCGGCACCTTGCCGTCATAGAGCCAAATTCCGATTGCTATGGTCTTGCCAAGTTCATGAGGCATCTTTCGCTCCACCGTTGGCATGCATGTTTGAGACTCAGCCGCAGCCTGGTCGGAGCGGCAGCGATAGGGACGTCCCGGATTTCGCTGGCGCTCAATCCGGGCCACGCTTGCTGAGCTGTGTTAAATTGGACTGGATCCATTATGCGCGAGATCGGCGCCTCCGAGACTAAAAACAAGCTGGGCCAATTGCTCGACTGGGTCGAAGCCGGCGAGGAAGTCGTGATCACCCGGCGCGGCCGGATCGTGGCGTGGCTGGTGCCGCCGCGCCCTGCCGTCAATCCCGAGCGCGCCCGCAATGCCGCGGCGGCCATCCGCGCGATGAGCAAGGGCGTCAGGCTCGGCGCGCCGAAGATCAAGGACCTGGTTGCTGAAGGCCGGCAGTGAGCCGAATCAAGCCGAACGTCCCTCGTACGCCCTCTTCAATCCCTCGATATCGAGCTTGACCATCTTCAACATCGCGTCGGCAACCCGCTTTGCGCGCGCGCGGTCCTGATCCTTCATCATCTCGCCGAGCACCGTGGGTACGATCTGCCAGAACAGCCCATAGCGGTCTTTCAACCACCCGCACCGCTCGGTCTTTCCGCCTTCCGACAACGCCGCCCACAGCCGATCGATCTCGGCCTGGTCGTCGCACTCCACCATGAACGATACGGAATGGTTGAACGGGTCCAGCGGTCCCGCGCTGATGGCCATGAACGGCTGCCCCATCAGGGTGAACTCGACCACCTTCACCGAGCCGGCCGGGCCGCTCGGAGTATCCGAAAGGAGTGGTGTCACACTGTCCACCCTGGAATTGGGCAGCACCGAGGCGTAGAAGGCGGCGGCTTCGTCCGCTTTCTCGGAGTACCAAAAACTCGGAGCTATTCTCGACACCGTCGCCTCCCTGCATAGACGCCCATCTGCCGCGGCCGCCCTACTCCGCGATCATCACGTACTCGAATTCGCCGGGCTTGTTGTCGATGCCGACCTTGGGCGGCGCGATCCAGCCGGCGAAATGTCCGGGCTCCTGCATCGGCTTCATCAGCTCGACGATGAAGTCGCCGTCGGCTTGCGAGGGCAGCCACGCATCCTTCTGCCGCGCCCAGGCGGCGGCATCGATCAGCTCGCCCGCCGGCGTCGTGTGTACGTCGCGGAACTCGCCGATCTCGCGATGGAACGCCACGTGGGGGAGTTCGAGGCGGAACGCGACGCCGTTGCGGGCGATGATCTTGTTCCAACGCTCGATGCCCTTGGCGCAGTCGGCGGAGTAATCGTCGCGCAGGCGCATGTTGAGCGCGGTCAGCGCCGGCTCGTCGACCCGCCTGATCTCGCCGTCGACCAGCTTGAGCACGGGATAGGTCGCGTTCTCCAGCCGGTGATCGTCGTCGATCTTGGTCTCGCGGTGGCGGCCCTTGAGGCTCGCATTGAACGCGTTCGCCGCGTTGGTGGAAACCTCGGAGCCGAACAGGTCGAGCGACAATGTGTAGTGCAGATTGAGCTTCTTCTGCAGGGTCGGCAGGTCGATGGCGCTGAGCGCGCGCACCCGCGCGATGTCGGCGGGGTCTTCGATGCCGGCCGTCCGCATCGCCTCGCAGGTGCGCTGGATGGTGCGGCCGACCCCCGTCTCGCCCACGAACATGTGGTGGGCTTCCTCGGTGAGCATGAACCGGCAGGTGCGCGACAACGGATCGAAGCCGGATTGCGCGAGGCTTTCGAGCTGCATCTTGCCGTCGCGGTCGGTAAAGAAGGTGAACATGAAGAACGACAGCCAATCCGGCGTCTGCTCGTTGAACGCGCCGAGCATGCGCGGCGCATCGGCGCTGCCGGAGCGGCGGCGCAGCAGCTCTTCCGCCTCCTCGCGGCCGTCGCGGCCGAAATATTTGTGGAGGAGATAGACCATCGCCCACAAATGGCGGCCCTCCTCGACATTGACCTGGAACAGGTTGCGCATGTCGTAGAGCGACGGCGCGGTCTTGCCGAGATGGCGCTGCTGCTCGACCGAGGCGGGCTCGGTGTCGCCCTGGATCACGATGAGCCGCCGCAGCATGGCGCGGTATTCGCCCGGCACGTCCTGCCAGACCGGCTCGCCGAAATGGCGGCCGAACGGAATCTTGCGATCCTCTTCCTGCGCCGCCAGCAGGATGCCCCAGCGGTATTCCGGCATCCGCACATAGTCGAACTTGGCCCAGCCCTTGGCGTCGACCGAGACCGCGGTGCGCAGGTAGACCATCGCCTCCTGGAAGCCCTCCGGCCCCATGTCGCGCCACCAGTTGAGGTAGCCGGGGTGCCAGCCCTCCAGCGCACGCAGGATGCGGCGATCCTCGGTGAGCCCGACATTGTTCGGAATCTTGGTGGAGTAGTCGACCTCGATGAGGCTCATGGGACGCTCCTGCACTTCCCCGCGCTCCCGCCGTCGCGATTATTATACCCTCTTGGTGTCGAATTGTGGCTTGCGGCCGGTGCCATAACGCCCCAGCGCGCCGGCTTCGCCGACCGCGTTGGGCCGCTGGAAGATCCAGTTCTGCCAGGCGGTGAGGCGGCCGAAAATCTTGGTTTCCATGGTCTCGGGGCCGGCGAACCGCAGATTGGCCTCGAGCCCGGTGAGGCTGTCCGGCGAGAAGCTCGCGCGCTCCTCGAGGAAGACGCGGATCTCGTCGTCCCAGTCGAGTTCGTCGAGCGCGAAGGTCACGAGGCCTTGGGCCTGCGCCGCTTGCGCCTCGAGCGGCGCGCCGATCCGGCTGCGCGCCGCCTCGATCAGCGCCGGCTCGCCGAGAAAGCGGGTGGCGAGGCGGGACAACCCGTTGCTCATGGCGAGCGTACCGAAATTGACGGCGCCGAGGGTGATCGCCGCCGGCGCGCGGTTGTCGCCGGCGGCCGTGCCGATCAGCATGTAGGAACGGTCGGCGGCGAACACGATCTCGGCGAGCGTACCGGCAAAGCACGAGCCCGGTTCGACCAGTGCGACCAGCGAGCGCGAAGTGAGATCGACGCGCTTGAGCACGCGGTGCCATTTCAGCCGGATTTCCCGCGCCAGCCAATGCGCCCCATGGGCGTCAAGGAAGGCGTCGTGGTCGAGCACGGCGCGGGCGTCGCCTTCCGACTTGAACACGATCGCGGCGACGTCGAGCTCGTTGAGGCGGATGTCGAGGATCGCGTCGTCGAGCTCGCGGGCGAGCTGGAGCGGCCAGAACGCCGCGCCCTGCGCGACCATTTCCTCGGTCGATGCGGGCGGCGGGTCCGCCGGCCCGCGCAGCACGATGGTGGCGAGGCGCGCATCGCGATCGAACGCCGCGGCCACATAGCGATAGTCGCGGCGGTCGTCGCCGAGACTGCGTGCCAGCGGCGTGAGTGCGATGCCGCCGAGGGCGCCGGCGTCGGAGCCGTCCGCACCCGCGACCCATTCCCGCGTCTTGGCGGCGACCGCGTTCTCCAGCTGGCTGTTGGGCACGACCGCGTCGACGAGGCGCCACTCGACCGCGCGCTTGCCCTTCACGCCCTCTTCCGTGGTGCAGAAGACATCGGCGTGGTCGCGGCGGACCTTGCGCTTGTCGGTGACCCGCGTCAGGCCGCCGGTGCCCGGCAGCACCGCGAGCAGCGGCACCTCCGGCAGCGACACCGTGGAGGAACCGTCATCCACCAGCACGATGTGATCGGCGGCGAGCGCCAGCTCGTAGCCGCCGCCCGCAGCGGTGCCGTTGATCACGGCGATGGTGCGCAGGCCCGAGGCGGCGCTGGCATCCTCGATGGCGTTGCGGGTCTCGTTGGTAAACTTGCAGAAGTTGACCTTGTGGGCGTGGCTGGTGCCGGCCAGCATGCGGATGTTGGCGCCGGCGCAGAACACCCGCGGCTTGCCCGAGCGCAGCTGCACCACCCGCACCGCGGGATGCTCGAACCGGATCCGTTCGAAGGCATCGGCCAGCTCGATGTCGACGCCGAGGTCGTAGGAATTGAGCTTGAGGTCGTAGCCCTCGAACAGGCCGCCCTTCTCGTCCACGTCCATGGTGAGCGTCGCGACGGCGCCGTCGACCGCGAGCCTCCAATGGCGATAGCGCCCCGGCGCGGTCGCAAAATCGATTCGGCTCAGTCCGTTCGCGAGCTTGTGCGCGGCTTCCGCCATACGGTCCTCACCTTCCATCACTGCATCACAAGTGCGGAGCCGCGTTCCCCCTCCCCCGCAAGCGGGAGAGGGAAAAACCGGGGCCCCGGGCAGCAGGGCTTACGTTCGTTCATTCATCATATCCGCAACCGGCCGGTGAAATCGACGATCGCGCGCAAGGTCTCCGCGGCGGCCTCGCGATGGGGAATGTGGCGGACGCCGGGAAGGATCACGGCTTCCACCGGGCACTGGCACTCCTCCTTCGCGGTTTCGACTTGCCGCAACGTCCCGTACTGGTCGTCTTCGCCCTGGATGATGAGCATGGGCACGCGGATGTAGGCGAGTTCCTCGGTGATGTCCCACTTGCGGAACTCGGGGTCGAGCCAGGGTCCGCTCCAACTGTAGAACGCATTGTCGGGGTCCTGGTGCCAGCGCGCGAGCTTGGCGCGGAGATCACCGGTTGCGTAAAGCTCGCGCATGCGGGCGATCTCGGCGATGCCGAACGCCTCGGTGAAGAAATGCGGCGCGAGCAGCATGAGGCCGCCGATGCGGTGGTCCTGGATGCTGCCGGCGTAGATCGCCGCGATCGAGGCGCCGTCGCTGTGGCCGAGCAGGATGCCGCGTTGGAGCCCGATGGCGTCGAGCACGCGGGGCAGCACCTCGCGCGCCTCCTCATGCATGAAGCTGGTCCGCCGCGGCATCGCCGATGGGCTGGAGCGCCCGTAGCCAGCGCGGGAATAGGCGAACACGCCGAGCCCGGTGGCCGCCGCCAGCCGGTCCGGGAAATCGCTCCACAGGCCCGCCGAGCCGAGCCCCTCATGGAGCAGGACGATGGTCGCGGCGAGGTCGGGACGCGGCCCGATCATCCGGTATTCCAGGCGGCTCTCACCGACCTCGACAAAGCCTTCCGCGGCCAATTTCATCGCTGTCTCAACTAGAGGGCGCCTCCGCGCGCAATTTGAAGCGCTGGATCTTGCCGGTCGCGGTCTTCGGCAGCTCGCTGCGGAATTCGATCCAGCGCGGGTATTTGTAACTGGCAAGCCGGCTGCGGCAATGCTCGCGCAACGCCTGCGCGGTCTCCTCGCTCGCCGTACCGGACGGCTTGAGCACCACGAACGCCTTGGGCTTGATGAGGCGGTCTTCGTCAGGCCAGGCGACCACGGCCGCTTCCAGCACGTCGCGGTGGCTCAACAGCGCGCCCTCGACCTCGAACGGCGCCACGTAGACGCCGCCGACCTTGAGCATGTCGTCGCGCCGCCCACAGTAGAGGTAATAGCCGTCCTCGTCTTCGATGTATTTGTCGCCGGAACGGGTCCACTCGCCGAGAAAGGTTGCGCGCGACTGATCCCGGTTGCTCCAATACATGATGGCGCTGGTGGGACCGCGCACCTGGAGCTCGCCCATCTCGCCGGGCGCGACGGTCGCGCCGGCGTCATCGACGAGGCGGATGTCGTATCCCGGCACCGGCTTGCCGGTGGTGCCGTAGCGCACCTCTCCGGCCCGGTTGGACAGGAAGATATGGAGCATTTCCGTCGAGCCGAGGCCGTCGAGAATGTCGACGCCATAGCGTTCGCTCCAGCGCCGCCCGACATCGACCGGCAGTGCTTCGCCGGCCGAGACGCAGCTGCGCAGCGCAAGCGCGGAGCGCTCCACCGGATTGGCGGCGAGAAACCCGGCATAGAAGGTCGGCACGGCGAAGAACACGGTTACGGCGTGACGGCGCAGCAGCGCAGCGACCGTGTCCGGGGTCGGGCGTTGCGGCATCAGCACGACGGTGGCGCCGGCCGAAAGCGGGAAGGTCATGGCGTTGCCGAGCCCATAGGCGAAGAACAGCTTCGCCACCGAATAGACGATGTCGTTCTCGCCGAGGCCGAGCATCGGGGCGCCATAGAGATCGTCGGTGAGCCGCGGCGCGGCGTGCACATGCACCGCGCCTTTGGGCTGGCCGGTCGAACCCGAGGTGTAGAGCCAGAAGCAGATGTCGTCGCACATGGTCGGCGCCGTGAAGTCGGGCCCCGAGGCCGATTGCAGGGCGTCCTCGAACAGCGGATGGCCGTGGCCCTCCGTCCCCGACACGATCACGTGCGCGAGGTCCGGACACGATCCGATCAGGCCCGCGAAACGCGGGTACAGCTCCTCGGACACGACGAGAAGCCTGGCGCGGCTGTCCTCCAGCATGAAGCGATAGTCGGCCTCGCTCATGAGCGTGTTCACGGGAACGGCGACAACGCCCGCCTTCACCGCGCCGAGAAACGCGGTCGGCCAGTCGATGGTATCGGTGAGGCAGATCAGGACGCGCTGCTCGCGCGCAATGCCGAGCCCGCGCAGCACCTTGCCGAAGCGCGCGGCCCGCTCGGCGAGCTGGCCATAGGTCCAGCTTCCGCGCGGATCGATATAGGCGGGCTTGCCGGCCCGCCCCGCCGCGAGATTGCGGGAGAGGATATCCTCGGCGAAATTGTAGCGGCGCGGAATGGCGGACGCGGCGCCGAAGGCGGGGACGGCCGCGGCAAGCCCCGCGGGATCCTGGGCACCCATTTCCTCACCTCTGTTTTCTGTTCAGAACATGATCCCGAAAAGTTGCAGACTTTTCGGACGAGATCATGCTCAAAATCGAAGTCTCGAGAGCGCTATCCGATTCGACTTGAAACGATAACGCTCCAAGCCACTGCGCGCAGAGAATAGGCCGAATAGAACGGCGATGAACAGGAGCGTCCGAGATGAAGCCTGGCCTCGTGCCCGGTGTTTCCCGATGATCGAGCCGGGACGCCATTTTCCCGTCCTTCGCCGGCCGCCTTTCGTCCCTCGGCGCGCCTTTTCTTGCCCCGCCAAGCATGTCACGATGCCCGCATTGAAAGCGGAGACGAGGATGCGCTTATCCAGGATGATGGCCGCCGCCATCGCGGTGATTGGCGGATTGGCGATCGGTTCCCCGGAGACCGATGCGGTCGCCCAGGGTGCGAGCCCGCCGCCGGGCCGCCCGGCCGAGACCAACGTGGACGTTGAGCTGGTGATCGCCGTCGACGTTTCCTACTCCATGGATCCCGACGAACAGGCGCTGCAGCGCGAAGGCTACATCATCGGGCTGACTTCCCCGGAATTCCTCGACGCCCTGCATCAGGGCGTGAACGGCAAGATCGCCATCACCTATTTCGAATGGGCGGGGTCCACCGACCAGAGGATCGTGGTGCCGTGGCGCCTGATCGATGGTGCCGCCTCCGCCCAGGCCTTCGCCGACGAGGTCGCGCATGCGCCCTATCGCCGGGCCTATCGCACCTCGATCTCCGGCGCGTTACAGTTCGCCCAGCCCTTGTTCGGGAACGGCGGCTATCGCGGCCTGCGCCGGGTCATCGACGTATCCGGCGACGGCGCCAACAATCAGGGCGTGCCGGTGACGCTGGTGCGCGACGAGGCGCTCGAGCACGGCATTACCATCAATGGCCTGCCGATCCTGCTCAAGCGGCCGTCGGCGGCGACCATGGATATCGAGAATCTCGATGTCTATTACGAGGATTGCGTGATCGGCGGGCCGGGGTCGTTCGTGATCCCGATCACCGAGCGCGACCAGTTCCGCGAAGCCACCCGCACCAAGCTGGTGCTCGAAATCGCCGGCCGGCAGCCGCCGGCCCGCGTCATCCCGGCGGCCGCGTCGGCGCCGCGCATCTCCTGCCTGATCGGCGAACGCATGTGGCAGGAACGCTGGGGCGGGGCGGACTTCAGGTAACGCGCTATCGGGGCGCAGGCCCTGCTTCTCCTCCTCCGCTTGCGGGTGCAGACCGATGAACACCACACGACGAAGGTTTCTAGGCTCGAGCTTGACGGCAACCGCGGCGTTGAATGCGAGTGAATTATTCTCACGACCCGCCGCGGCGGCGACACCGGGCACAAGCGCCGGCGCGAGGCCGTCGGCGCAGTGGGAGCCCAAGAAGACCTGGGTCTTTGCCGTCGGTGTCTTGACCTATCCGAGCGGCCAGGCCTGGCCGGAAGAAGGCCGACGCGACGCAGATATGATCGCTCAGCTTCAGGCCTGCGGAGTGCCCGCGGGTCAGATCACCTTCATAAAAAACAAGAACGCGACAATCGCAGCCGTTCGGAAATCGTTCGAAGCGGTCATGGCAAAGGCGCCCGCAGATGCAACCTTATGGTTCTACTTTGCCGGCCATGGCGCCAAGAGCAAGACCGGCGTGAGCGAATTTGTTTTGTATGACGAGCGGTGGCCGATCCCGGATGTCTTCTCCATGATCGAGCGCAAGTTTCCAGGAACGACGGCGTTGCTTTTTGCCGACTGCTGCTATTCCGGCTCGCTCGGGATGGAGGCGATGCTGCGCGCCGGCCGGGTGAGCTATGGGGTGATCGCCTCTTCGCTCGCCAGCGCGATTTCGACCGGTGCCTGGACATTCACGGAATGTTTGATCGACGGACTGCGCGGCGCGCTTCCATTGAGCGCCGACAGTGACGGGTTGATCGCGTTTTCCGATCTCGCACGTCACGCCGAGCCGGAGATGGCATTCAGCGACGGACAGCTCTCGACATTCGTCACGACCAACGGGTTTGATCCGCGCTTTGTCTTGGTGCCGGGAACCAGGCGGGCACATCCTCGTATCGGGGAATACATCGAAGCCAAGTGGAATGACGGCAAGTGGTATCCGGGCCGCATCGAGAAAGTCGACGGCGCAAAGTTTTGGATCCGTTGGGCTGGATACAAAGCGAGCGCCAATGAATGGGTTCAGGATGGCAACATCCGACCATCCGCCCCTACGCAGCACGCCGCCGGAACCCGAGTCGAAGTGGAATGGCAGGGCACCTGGTATCCAGCCGAAGTGCTGACCGGCCGCTGGGGCATGCACCTTGTTCACTATGACAAATTCGAGCCGGTCTGGGATGAATGGGTTTCACCAAAACGGATCAGGCTCACATAGCGCGTCGGTTTTTTGATCTTTCGGTTGCCGCAGTTGCTGGGCACACCGTCAGGTTCGCGGAAAGCACGATGTCTCAGGGAGAATCTGCCTTTTTGGAGGTAAAATGATACCGTAAACCTACTTTGCATGGGGTTGTCCCCGCCCGTCCCCATTGGGGGAGCCTGGGCGAGCCCGTGCTTCTGACGCCGCGGTGGAAGACGCGGACGCCGGAATGACGGCTTCACCGCTCCAGCCGCGCGACGATTTCCACGTGGGCCGAATAACGGAACTGGTCGACCGGAGTGACCGCGGTCATGCGATAGCCGGCGTCGGTCAACAGCCTGGCATCGCGCGCGAACGTCGCCGCATTGCACGAGACCGCAATGATGGTGGCGACCTCGCTCATTGCGAGCTCGCGGGCCTGCGCTTGCGCGCCCTGGCGCGGCGGGTCGAACACGACCGCATCGAATCCCGCCAGTTCCTTCGCGGCCAGCGGACGGCGGAACAGGTCGCGCCGCTCCGCCCGGATCGGCTTGAGGCCGTTCGCGCCGGCGGCGGCGCGGGTCAGCGCCGCGATGGCGCCCTCGTCGGCGTCGGCGGCGAGGACGCGGGCGCGCTCGGCGAGCCGCAGCGCGAACGGCCCGACGCCGGCAAAGAGATCGGCGACCGCCTTCGACGCGCCGGCGTGGGCGAGCACCGCGCGTGCGAGCGTCGCCTCGCCCGCTTCGGTGGCCTGCAGGAACGCGCCGGGCGGCAGCGCCACCGCGCAGCGGCCCATCTGCACGGTCGGCGGCGCGCGTTGCGCGACCAGTTCGCCATGGCGGGTGACGCGGGCGAGGCGGTGGGTCTCGGCGATCCCCGCCAGCGCGAGCGATATCTGCGGGTCGAGCGGGCCCGAACCGCGGATGTCCACATCGATGCCGGCATCAGTCGCGGTCGCCTGGATGTCGAGCGGCTTGCCGGCCGGGCGCAGCGCTTCGGCCATGGCCCAGGCGGCCTCGATGACGCCGGCGAGGCCGGGCGCGAGGATCGGGCAGCGGTCGATCGGTACGATGTGATGGGCCTGGCGTGCGGCAAAGCCGACCTCCAGCACGTCATGGGTGGCGCCGCGCGCGTGCAGCACGACGCGGCGCCGCCCGGCGCCATGGGCATCGACGAGGTCGTCGACCGGCGCCGCGATGCCGGCCTGGCGCAGCGCATCGACCACGAGATCGCGCTTCCAGGCGCGATAGCGCGCGGTCTGCCAGTGCTGGAGCGCGCAGCCCCCGCACACGCCGAAATGCGGGCAGACCGGCGCGATGCGCTCGGCGCTCGCGGTCTCGACGCGAAGCAGATGGCCGCGGTCCGGGTGGCCGGGCCAGGGCTCGGTCTCGACGGTCTCGCCCGGCAGCGTGTAGGGCACATAGATCGGCCCCGCCTTGGTCGGCGCGACGCCGTCGCCCTGGCGGCCGATGTGATCGATGGTCAGGCGGTCAACCAAGCCGGGCGCCAATGAAGAATTCGCGGTTGCCGTCGGCGCCGTCGATGGGCGAGTCGCATTGGACGATCGCGGTGAGGCCGAGCGCCGCGGCGAGACCGGCGATCGCGTCGCAGACGCGCCGATGCACCTGCGGATCGCGCACGATGCCCTTCTTGGTCTCCGCGCGCGTCACCTCGAACTGGGGCTTGATCAGGGCGACGACGTCCGCCGGCCGGGCTGCGAGCGCGATCGCGGCCGGCAACACATGCTTCAACGAGATGAAGCTTACATCGATGGTGACGACATCGGGCGGCTCGGACAGCGCGGCGGGCGCGAGCGAACGAATGTCGGTGCGTTCCATCGAGACGATGTCCGTGCGCCCGCGCAGCCGCGGATGCAACTGGCCGGTGCCGACATCGACCGCATGGACGCGCCGGGCGCCGCGCGCCAGCAGGACTTCGCAGAAGCCGCCGGTGGAGGCGCCGACATCGAGGCAGACGCGGCCGACGACATCGATGCCGAAGCGGTCGAGCGCGGCGGCGAGCTTGACGCCGCCCCGCGACACCCAGGTGAAGGACGGCACCGCGTACAGCGCCGCATCGACGGCGATCTCATCGGACGGCTTGTGCACCGGCGCCGCGTCGGCGGTGACGAGGCCGGCGGCGATCGCCGCCTGCGCCTTGGCCCGGCTTTCGAACAGGCCGCGCTCGACGAGCAGACGATCGGCGCGCAGGCGAGGGGGCATGGCGGTTCGGTACGGTATGTGAACGAGGGGAGGCTTTCGATCCACTCGATGTACTTATACGATGTAATCGCCGGGCGCCGCATTCAATAGTGCGCCGCGGCCGCCGGCGCCGGCATCGGAGGTGAACATGCGTTCCAGCAGCCGTCGTCCGTATTCCGCGGTGCTGTGCTGCGTGGCCGTTGTGGCAGGCATTGGTTGCGCATTTCCTTCGGTCGCGGCGGCGGACGATCAATTGCTCAAGGAGGCGGTCGAATTCACCGGCGTGGTGACTTTCGTGGCGCACAAGGTGCCGGGCCTCGTCATCGGGGCGGTGCGCAATGGCGAGCGCGCCGTTTCGGGCTTCGGCAAGACGTCCGCGGCGGCGGGCAGTGCGGCCCCGGACGGCAAGACGGTCCTGCGCATCGGATCGGTGACGAAGGTCTTTGCCGGCGCCATGCTCGCCTCGATGGTGACCGCGGGCACGGTCGCCTTGGCTGATCGCCTCGAGAAGCACCTCGGCTGGGACATAAAGGTGCCTACGCGCCAAGGCAAAGCCGTGCGCCTCATCGATCTCGCCACCCATGCCGGCGGGTTCCCCCGCGAGGTGCCGCACGAACCGGGTCCCGCGAACGATCCGTTCGCCACCATCACCAAGCAGGCCTTCATCGATTTCCTCAAAAAGGACGATCTGCTGTTCGCGCCGGGAACGGGGGCTCTCTACTCCAATATGGGGTTCGACCTGCTGGCGGCTGCGCTGGCCGGCGCATCCGGCAAGCCTTATCCCGATCTCTTGCGCGAGCGCATCACCCGGCCGCTCGGAATGGCGGACACCACGTTTACTCTGAGCGATGAGCAGCGCGGCCGTCTCATGCAGGGCCACGACTTCGGCGGCGAGCCGTTGCCCGACGTGCCGACCGGCCCGGTCATCTTCGGCTCCGGGGGGCTTTATTCCACCGTGAACGACATCCTGACCTGGCTGGAATGGCACCTCGACCGCTTTTCGGCACAGGACGCGGAGATGCGCCTCATCGACCATGCGGTTTGGCTGCAGCGGGATGGGCTTTCTCCGGTCTACGGCTTCGACGAAAGCGGGCGGATGGACGGTCTCGGCCTCGCCTGGATCGTGATGATGCCCGAGGGCAATCGGCCGCTCATCCTTCAGAAGGCCGGCGGCCTGCAAGGCATTTTCTGCTATGCCGCCTTCGCGCCGAGCCGAGGGGTCGGCGCCTTCATTGCCATCAACCAGTTCGACTTCGGGGCTGCGACGGCAATGGCGTCGGCGGTGAACGATCTGATCGCCACGCTGGCGCCGCGCTGATGGAACCGATCGCCCCACCGGCCGCCACGACGCCGCCCGGCGGCGACTTCAACGCCATTCCCTATGTTTCGAATGCCATCGTGCAATCCCAGCCGGCGCGGCTGTTCGCCCTCGCCAAGCTGTTCGGGCTGGCGCCTCCGGCGATCGAGACCGCGTCGATCCTCGAACTCGGCTGCGCGTCGGGCGGAAACATCATCCCGCTCGCCGCCCGCTTTCCGCGCGCGAGGTTCCTCGGCATCGATCTGACGCAGCGCCACGTCGACGAAGGCCGGGCCCGCATCCGGGCGCTCGGCCTCGCCAACATCGAAATCCGGCAGGGCGACGTCACGGCGCTCGATCTCACGGACAGCTACGGCTGCATCATCTGCCACGGCACCTACAGCTGGGTTCCGCCGGCGGCGCGTGAGGCGATTCTGCGCATCGCCGCCCGCAACCTGCAGCCGGACGGAATAGCCTATGTGAGCTACAACGTCTTTCCGGGCTGGCAAATGCGCGGCATCATCCGTGACCTGATGCTGTTCCACGCCGGCCATGACGGGCCGCCCGACCGCCGCATCGCCATGGGGCGCTGGGTGCTCGACAACGTCGCCAAATCGGCGAACGCAGCCACCCCCTACGGGGCCACGCTGCGCGAGGAGGCCAAGGGGCTGGCGGCGCAAGGCGATGCCTACATCCTCAGCGAGTTCCTGGTGCCCGACAACGCCCCCTGCTACTTCCGCGACTTCGTCGCCGCCGCGGAGCGGGAGGGGCTGGTCTTCCTGTGCGAATCCGACATCGAGATGGGCCTGCCGGAGAACCACGGGGCCGAGGTCGCCAAACTCGTGCGCGAAATGTCGGCCGGTCAGCTCGTGCTGATGGAGCAGTACATCGACTTCCTGGTGGGACGCACGTTTCGGCAGACGCTGTTGGTGCGCCGCGAGCAGGCCGTGGGCATCCAGCGCCTGTTGCGGCCCGAAATGGCGCGGCAGCTCCACGTCTCCAGCCAGCTCGTGTTGGACGCCGGCGCCAGCTCCGACGGCCGCTATGTGTTCAAGGGACTCGGTGGCCGTGCCGTGACGATAACGAGCCGCACCTCGCGCCGCGCCATCGAGGTTCTCACGGCAGCCTTCCCGGCGACGCGCACATTTGACGAGCTTTGCGCGGAGCTGTCGACTTCGGATCCCGACATCGTCGCTGCGGGGCAAGCCGAGATCCTGAACGTCCTGTTCCAGCTGATCGTTAGCGGCCTCGCCTGGCCGTCGAGCATTCCGGTTCGCGCCGGCAAGGCGAACGCGCAGCGTCCGGTCGCCTGGCCGCTCGCGCGCGCCGATGCCGCCGCCGGATGGAAATCGACCACGAACCTGCGGCACGAGGCAGTCCCGCTCGATATCATAACCAGCGAGCTGCTGCCGCACCTCGACGGCAGTCACACCCGTGCGATGCTCGGCGAGCGGCTGATGAATGCGATCAAGGCCGGCCGCATCAGGATTCAGGATCCGGCGACCAACCAGGTGCAGACCGGAAGCGCCTTGGAGGCTTCGGTGGCGAGGCATGTCGACCTCGCCATCGAGCGGCTCGCGGCGGCGGCCCTGCTGGAGCCCGAGCAGGGCTCCGGCGCGTGATAATGACCCCGCCCTAGGCGAGCTTCACCGTTTCGTCGGCGACATCCTTGCCGAGCGCCTCGAACACCTTGGTCACGATGCCCTTGGTGTCGAGCCCAGCCTTGGCATACATCGCGTTCGGCGAATCCTGGTCGATGAAGATGTCCGGGAGCACCATGGCGCGGAATTTGATGCCGCGGTCGAGCACACCGTGGTCCGCGAGGGTCTGCAGCACCGCGGAGCCGAATCCGCCGATCGCGCCTTCCTCGATGGTGATCACCACCTCGTGCTCGCGGGCGAGCCGCAGGACGAGGTCGGTGTCGAGCGGTTTGGCGAAACGGGCGTCTGCGACCGTGGTCGAAAGTCCGTATCCCGCGAGTTCGTCGGCCGCCTTGAGGCATTCGCCGAGGCGCGCGCCGTACGAGAGCAGGGCGATCTTGTCGCCCTCCCGGATGATCCGGCCGCGTCCGATCTCGAGCGGCTGGCCTTCGGCCGGCATCGGCACGCCGCGGCCTTCGCCGCGGGGATAACGCAGCGCCGAGGGACGGTCGTCGATAGCCACCTGGGTCGCCACCATGTGGGCGAGATCGGCCTCGTCCGCCGCCGCCATCAGCACGAAGCCCGGCAGGCAGCCGAGATAGGCGACGTCGAAGCTGCCGGCATGGGTCGGCCCATCGGCGCCGACCAAGCCCGCCCGGTCCATGGCGAAGCGCACCGGCAGTCGCTGGATCGCCACGTCATGCACCACCTGGTCATAGGCGCGTTGCAGGAAGGTCGAGTAGATCACCGCGAACGGCTTGTACCCTTCGGTGGCGAGGCCCGCCGCGAAGGTCACCGCGTGCTGCTCGGCGATGCCGACATCGAAGGTCCGCTCCGGGAATTCCTTGCCGAACAGGTCGAGCCCGGTGCCCGACGGCATCGCCGCCGTGATGGCGACGATCTTGCTGTCCTTCCTCGCCTCCTTGATGAGGCTCTCGGCGAACACCTTGGTATAGGCGGGAGCTGCCGCCTTCGACTTGGCCTGCGCTCCGGTGGCGACATCGAAGGCCACCACGCCGTGATACTTGTCGGCCGAGGTCTCGGCGGGCGGATAGCCCTTGCCCTTCTGCGTCACCACATGGACCAGGATCGGTCCGCTCTTGGCGTCGCGCACGTTTTTCAGCACCGGCAGGAGGTGGTCGAGATTGTGGCCGTCGATCGGGCCGACATAGTAGAAGCCGAGCTCCTCGAACATGGTGCCGCCGGTGATGAGCGTGCGGGCGTATTCCTCGGCCTTCACCGCGCGCTGCTCGAAGAATTTCGGCAGCCGATGGGCGAGCTGCTTGCCGATCTCGCGGAACGAAAGATAGGTGCGGCCCGACAGGAGCCGCGACAGGTAGGCGGACATCGCGCCCACCGGAGGCGCGATCGACATGTCGTTGTCGTTGAGGATGACGATCAGCCGGGAGTCCATGGCGCCGGCATTGTTCATGGCCTCATAGGCCATGCCCGCCGACATCGCGCCGTCGCCGATCACGCACACGACGTTGTTGGCGCGGCGGTCGAGCTTGCTCGCCACCGCCATGCCGAGGCCGGCGGAGATCGAGGTGGAGGAATGCGCGGCGCCGAACGGATCGTATTCGCTTTCCGCCCGCTTGGTGAAGCCGGACAGGCCGCCGCCCTGGCGCAGCGTGCGGATGCGGTCGCGCCGGCCGGTCAGGATCTTGTGCGGGTAGCTCTGGTGCCCGACGTCCCAGATCAGGCGGTCGTGGGGCGTTTCGAATACGTAATGCAGCGCGACCGTGAGTTCGACGACGCCGAGGCCGGCGCCCAGATGTCCGCCGGTCTGGGCGACCGCGTTGATCAGGTCTTCTCGCAATTCGTCCGCGATCTGGCGCAGCCGGCTGGGCTCGAAGCTGCGCAGCTGCTCTGGAGTGCGGATCTGGTCGAGAAGCGGGGTTTTTGATGGCTGATACAAAGGCTTCCTCCGTGCCGACCTGTCAGGGCCGAATTTCGCGGCACATTAACTCATATGTAGTGTTCAATATCGATGTCGGGTTCACTTATCGCCGCGATTAAAACACATCCCCGGCCAAAGACAATTCACCTGAGTTTTCAATCGTTTTCGCGGGGAGCAGCGCACCGCCCCGCGGCTGCGCCGCAAGGTCGCCCGGCCCCGCAGGAAACAATGCTAAGCTCTTTTGCCGGCTTTGCAATTCACGGGGGAACCCGCGGAATTGGCGAGTGTTGCAAGGGGGCAACTATCGGCCGGAATCGTCAACCCTAATGGAATTTTGTCCGCACGATTGGATCGGCTCAGGGGAGCGGCCGATCACGGGGCATGATCCGGGCACGGTCCACAAACGTCGTTTTTTCCAGGCGCCCCGGTTCCACCGGTGCGACCCCGCGTCCGGGCACCGCCGCTTCGTCCGGTCCGGTCAGGCGCCGCGCCCGATGTCGCGCCCGATCACCACTGCCGGCATTCGTCGGTGTCGGTGCGCACGCGACCGTTTAATGACGGTTATCGTGCGGCCTTAGGCTGTCCACAATTTGGCCGCTCGAAGACATCGCCGCGCCTCGTTGATGCCTACATGCCCGATCATGAAGGCGTCCCGCGGTTGTCGAACAGGATTGGCTCATGCAACTGAAATGCCCCTCCCGTTTCGATCGGAGACAGGCAATCATCGGTCTGATGGCGACTGGCGGCGCACTTGCTTCGCCCATGCGCGCGCTCGCGGTGGCAGTGCCCGCGCCGGAGAAATCCTATGCGGCCTTCTTCCTGGGCCAGGGCGGCTATCTGTTCTCATGGGGTATTCCCTATCTCGCTGCCCGGGCGCAAGAGCTCGGCATGGAAACCGACATCTTCGAATACTCCAACGTGAAGGAAGCCTGGAAAAAAATCACCAAGAAGAAAAATGACGGCTACAAGGTAGCGCTGGTCGGATACTCGTTGGGGAATACCACGATCACCTGGCTCCAGAGATATCTGGTGGTCGATCTGGTGCTCGCGATTTCGGAGTCCTCGCTCGGCCGCAATCACCCGATCAACAGGGAAAATACCAGGCGGTCCGTGCTGTGGTATGGTCCCGACTTCCTGTCCAACGCCGGGTTGCAGGACGGTTTCGATAAAGTCAATTACGTCAACAACCTTCATCTCTTGATGAATATCGACCCCCGGGTGGTGAACGGGGTGCTGGACGAGCTGTGGGACTTGGTTCGATGGGAGCGAAACGAGGAGTCCGCGTTGGCCGACACCGTTGCCCTGGCACCAAGCGTCGCTCGACACGAAGCGATCGCCTCGATCGAAGCCGAGCCCGCGCCGGACGCCGGCGGCGGACGACCGGCGATACGCCTCCCCATCGCGGGGGACGTCACCTGCACGCAGTGCTGGGGCTTTGAGAAAAGCGCCGCGGGCGCACAAGGTCTTGAATCCTGGATGCGCTGATCGAGAGGCGATGGCCGCGATGATTGCACGATTCGGAATGAGAGACCGGAACGGCGGGAAGCTGCGGACGATGGGTTTGCGAGGCATTCGCGACGAATTTGTTTCCAAAGCTGCGGCGTACCGGGTCGGGGCCGTCATTGCGCTCGCCCTGCTCTGGTGCGGCAGTGCGCTCGCCGCCGAGCCCCGCGTACTCCTCCTGCGCGGCTGGTTCGGCGTATTCTCTACGGGCCTGGATGGCCTTGCCGACGAACTCAAAAAAAAGGGCATCAACGCGGAGGTCGAGGGGCACCTGTACTGGTCGACCGCGGTCTCGGCCATCCTGCGGGAGCGGGCTTCCGGCACGATTCGCCCGCTTGTCCTCGTGGGCCACTCGCAAGGCGCGAACAACGTGATCGATATGGCTCGCTCGCTCGATGAGCACAAGGTCCCGGTCGACCTGCTGGTGACGCTCGCCCCGTTTTTACAGTATCCGGTCCCGGCCAACGTCTTACGGGCGGTCAATTTTTACCAGTCCGGCGGCTGGGGCGCGCCGCTCTCCGGCGACAGCGGTTTCCATGGCAAGATATTGAACGTCGATATGGCTGACGATCCCACCATTCTCCATATCAGCATCGACAAGAGCGAGAGGGTCCAAGCCCAGATCCTGCGCGAGATCGCCGGCCTGCCCCAGCCAAAGCAGTAATTGGAACAGGCGGGCGCGAAGTTCTTGCCTCCCTTGCCGAACTACGCCGTTCTTGCGGTCCGCAGCCGTGCAACGGCGAAAAGCAAGACGCCGGTTCCGAGACAGGCCGGAACCGAGGCCCACAGCCACGGCTCATCTCCCGTCGCGAGGTAGACCGTGACGGCTCCTACGCCCGCGGCGGCACTGATGCCGAGAATGGCGAGAGCCCATCCGGCCTGCACGGTTCCAAGGCCTTCACCCGTCCGGCCGATCAGGGGCCCCAAGACGAGCGGCACAAATGAGAGCTGGGCGCAGCTGAATGCCAGCACCAGGGCGAGAAACCTGTTGCTCGTGAAGGTAATGTGAAGTCGTTCCTCGATGAAGTAGAACGCGACGAGGATCACCAGACACAGTGCGCCCCCCGCTGCGGCAACGGCGAGCCGGGTTGCTTTCGCCTCCGCGAGGGCGCGCCCCTCTTCCGGGGCAAACTCCGGCCACAACGCAGGCAGGATATCGTAGCGAACAGCGCAGAGGCTTGCCGAGAACAGAGGAATCATCGTCGATAAAGCCATCGCGAACATGCCGACGAGCGACAGCGACAGCGCGGCGATGGCCACCGAATTCTGCTCCGAGATCAGCTGCCGAATGAAAGCCTGCATGATGTCCGCACCGTCCGGCGTTGCCGCCGAGACGGCCAGGGCGCCGAATGCGCACATGAACAACCACGCGAGCGGACTTTCCACGGCGTAAACGACGAAGAATTTCCTGAATGCCGCCGACCATCGGCTCCGCTCGTCGCGATCTCCGTCCCGGTCTTTCGCAAATGCCGCAATCCTTTGCCAATTGGTCATGTCGACGACCTGATAGAAAAGCGGAAAGAGGACGAGGGTCAGCAGTCCCATATCGGGTACGCGGGTCCCTGCCAGCAGCGCTGCGGCGCCGTCGCGAACGACGGCCGAGATACCCTCGGTGTACAAATCCATCACGGCAATGACGACGATCAGGGCGGCAAACACGGATATGGTTATGTTGAGAGCGCGCTGAAACCCTCTCAACAGCCGGGCGCCGAAACGAGCCCGAGCCGCGCCGCCGGCATTCGAACCAGGATCGCTGATGACGTTGTTGTCGACGTATCGCGAGTGGCGATAAAAAGGAACCAGGACACAGAAAACGGCGACAAAAAGGACCCCCAGCACGGCGTGCGGCGCCGTGATTTTGAGTTCCGAGACTTGCAGGTACAACAGCAGAGCCGTCGATCCGAAGAGGCCGAGATACAACATGCCGAGCTGCAGCTGAGCCGAATACATGGCTCCGGAATTGCCCGAGACTACGGTGCAAACGACCATGGAGGCCAAGACCACGCCGACTGACAGGTAGAAGAGCCCCGCGCTGTCCGGCAGAACAGGCTTCAGTACGGTCGCTATCCCGATCGTCTCGCAAACAATGAGGCCGGTGACGGCGAACACCGTCAAGCCGGAAGCGAGCAGCCGGACACGAACATCATTGCCATGACGCCGTGCGATCAACTCGTTTATCGTGATGGACCGGTCGCGGCTCAGTGCGTTTCCGAGAAACTCGAGCAGCGGCCGGCGTACGGCATATAGGAGATATAAGCCCAATCCGAGGAAGACCGAGCTGACGATCGCCGGCCAAAGATCGCCGCTCGCGCCCCAGGCGACGAGGGGTCCGAACATGCCCATCTTCAGCGTGCAGGCGATCGAAGAATTCCGTATCACGCCCGGCGGCGTGGGATCGGACGAGACGAAGTAGTCCTGCGCGCGCGGGTACGTTTTGCGCCGCAGAAGGAACGCGGGTAAGAAATAGATGCCGAGCGAGACGACAGGAACGAGAAATACAGTCGAGAGCATGAGAGTTCTACCCGGTTCTCCAGCTTTGCCGCCGCACCGGGGACTCGATCATCCGCAAGGGGTCGGCCGCAAGGGGTCGGCCGGAAACACCCGAAGACCCAGTCACCGGCTGGGAATCATTATAGCCCATGCGCGTGACGGCCACGCGGTGTCTTTCCGCAACAGTCGAGCGGCTGCGCAAATGTTCCAGCAGATTTTGCCGCTCATGGCGCGGCCGGCCGCAACAAGCGTCGGTGCGATTTGGCCGCCTGCGGCGCGGGAGGCCGTCGGCGCCCGTTGCGATCTGTCCGTAGCGATCTTGTCGGGACCCCGGAAAAACGCCAGTATTCGGCGTGCGCCAGATCGGGGGTCATCTGGCCAATTCCCCGCTGTTGGGAGGAGCGGACCTCGGGGCATGATCCGGGCATGGTCCACAAACGTCATTTCTTCCACGTGCCCGGGTACGATCCCTACGATGCCGCGTCCCAGCACCGCCGCTTCGTCCGCGAAACCGGGCGGTTCCAAGCCACCTGGAACGTGTCCGTCGCCGTCTCGGAGTTGCGCGACCCGTCAGCCGGGGAGGGGCATTGGACCGTCACCACCGCCGCACCGGGCTGGAAGGTGGAGACCTCCTACGAAATTCTCGACTGGCACGACATCGTCCGCGCCGATCTCGACGGGTCCGGCCCGCGCCGATTGTGGAGCGGCCTCGTCACATTCGTCGATTTCATCGTTTCCGGCGCGGTCCGGCGCTATTTCGCGGCGAACTGGCGCTATGCGATGTTTTTCTTCGTGCCTTTCGTCGACGTGATCCTGTTCGCCGCCGTCGCGATCGCGGCGGGATGGATCGCAGGCGCCATGCTCGGGTATTCCGCGCTCGGCGGTATCGCTGCGCTCGTGGTCGCGGTGTTCTCGTTCGGGCTGCTGTTGCGCTGGCCGGGGGAGCGCTGGCGGGTCGGCCACGGGCTCGCCGATTGGGTCTTCGCCCGCGATTACATGCTGCGACGGCGTTCCGACGTCGAGGCCCGGGTCGAGGCCTTCGCCGACCGCCTGCTCGCCCGCGTCCGCCGGGGCGGCGTGGACGAGATCATCATCGCCGGCCACAGCCTGGGCGCGACCATCGTGATCGACGTGCTGGCGCGCGCGCTCGCCCGCGACCCCGATCTCGGCAGGCACGGTCCCAAGCTCGGCGTGCTCACCATCGGCGCCACCATCCCCAAGCTCGCGCTGCATCCGGGCGGCGGCTGGGTGCGCGACGCCGCGCGCCGCGTCGCCGCGGAGCCGTCGCTGCCCTGGGCCGAGTTCCAGGCGCGCGACGACGTCATCAGCTTTCACAAATTCCATCCGGTGCAGCTCACGCGATTCAAAGACGTCAATGAGGGGAGCCCCGTCATCCGCCGCGTCCAGATCCACGAAATGTTGAGCGAGGCGGCGTTCCGGCGCTACCGCTACGATTTCATGCGGCTGCACTACCAGTTCGTGATGGCGAACGAACGCCGCGCCCTTTATGATTATTTCATGCTGATATGCGGGCCGGCGCCGTTCTGGAAGACCGTCAATGAGCCCAATGGACCGGACGACCTTTACGCCGCCGACGGTTCCTTGCGCGACCTCGACGTAGCGGATTGAGCCGCGATGACGCCGCTCGTCGCCAGGCTGATATGGTGGGCCGGCACGGTCGCCTGGTACGCCATCATGCATCCGAATGTGCGTCGTTCGCGGAAAACGCCGACGACGCAGCGGCCCGAGCGAATCCGCGAACGCGTGCTGATGGCGATTTCGTTTACCGGTCTGTTCGCGATACCGGCGGTCTACTGCCCCACCGGCGTTCCGCGATTTGCCGGTTATCCGTTCCAGCCGGCGCTCGCCTGGCTCGGCGCCGTCGTTCTCGTGCTCGCGCTTGTGTTGTTTTTCCACACCCACCGGCGCCTCGGCCGGTTCTGGTCGGTGACCCTGGAGATCCGCCAGGACCATGGGCTGGTGACCGACGGCATCTACCGCTTCGTCCGCCATCCCATGTACTCGGCCTACTTTCTGTGGGCGCTGTCGCAGGCGCTGCTGCTGCCGAACTGGATCGCCGGCCCGGCGGGCCTCGTCGGCTTCGGCACCCTGTTCGCATTCCGGGTCCGCCGCGAAGAGCACATGATGCTGCAGACTTTCGGCGACGCCTACGCCGCCTATGCCGCCCGCACCAAGCGCATCATTCCGGGGGTGTTCTAAGCAGAATGGAACGGCCTGACCAACGGACACTCCTGTCGCGGACCATGGACGCAACGGCGAAAGGAAATATCCGAGTGCTGGAGAGGCGGGTGGATTTTTGACTCGAATTCAGGCAGTGGGGGCTGGCACGTCAGCCAGGCTCCGCAATCACCAGATATCTGCGCTTGCCGGTTTTCTCCACGAATTCCTGAACCGGCTCGCTGAGCTTCACGCCGATCTCCAACCAATCGCGCGTCGCGAAGCCCGCCTGCGTGAGCAGTGCCCGGATGTCTTCGGGCGAGTTGAACGCGCCTTCGCGGTTCTCGCGGCTCTTCGCATGAACGCGCAAACGTTCGCGAAACGCTTCCGGAGGCTCGGGTAGCGGCACGGCAATGCGGTTCAACTCATCGGGCACCCAATCCGCGTAGCCGTCGCGGCCCTCCTCCGTCAGGTCGCCTTCGATGGGGCGGCTCGTGTTGATGCGAAGAACCAGCCGCCCGTTCGGACGTAGCGATCGCCGCATCCGGGCGAGAACGTCGGCGCGGCGGTCGGCGGCGAGGAAATGCAGCGTGCCGTACACCAGGACGATATCGAAACTTCCGGGACGATCGAGGTCGACCAGATCCTCACGCAGAGTGGCGATACGCAGCGACCAGCGCTGCGCCAGCCGCCGGCACAATTCGAGCGGCGTCTCGCAGCGATCGAGCACGACGATATCGAGAGGGTACCCGGCCCCGGAACGGGCGAGGAGGGTGAGCAATCCGGTGTCCGCCGAGCCGGCGACGAGCACGTCGCGCCGGTTCGCCGCGATGAGCGCCGTCAGCTCGGATTGCAGCTGCGAAGTGGCATCCTCCAAGCCCGCCGATGTTGCGCGCGCCAGGCGGATGTATGGCCACAGCGCATGCAATTGCCCGCAGTCGCGGCAAAGGCGGTTTGCCAACTGGAATCCCTCGGCCGCAATGTGCCTGAGGTCTTCGTGGAAACCGGGACCGCTCGTCATTTCATGACCATCCGGGAAAGTTCGTTTTTCGGTTGCGGGCCTTCATCGGTCGATCGGGCCGGCAGCCCGCGCGGCCGGGACTCTGGAGACGAATTCCTCGAACTTGCCGCTCGGGCCCGGGACCAACGCATCCACCTCGACCGGGTCGATCTCGACCGAAGTGTGAAAAACCCTGCGCGCATGGGCATTGAGGCCGGCAACATCCGGCGTGCGTCCGGAACCGTCGGGGAGGTAGCGAAATTCGATTCTCTCGAAGTCGAGCTGTATCAATTGAAAGCGGACGAACGGGACGAACGGGTGCATTGCCCTGACCATGGAGGTGCGAGGCCACATCCGCGAGCCGTCGCGGAACACGAAGGCATTGCGGCTGCGTCCCTCCACGCGCGCGATCACCGGCAGGGTTCGCCCGCACGGGCAGTCTCCCGCGCCCGCGACGGCAACGTCGCCCAGCTCATAACGAATGAAGGGCATGACGTAATTGTAGAGCCCGGTCACGATGACGCGTCCGCGCTCGCCCGGGGCGACATCACGGCCGCGATCGTCGACGATCTCCACCAGCGCGTTTTCCGCGGCGACGTGATAGTGCGGCGCCGCCTCGCACTCGGACGCTATGTGACCGATCTCCTGACATGAATAGAAGGCCGCCGCGCGCGCCCCCAGCCGTTCCGCGATGATTTCGCGGGCACCGTCGGGCACGTTTTCCCCGTTCAGCAACACGGTTTCGATGCCGAGCGCGCGCCCATCGTCGGGCGTGACCGCATGGGCAATGGCAAGGGCGCCGGACGGCTGGGTGCGCAGATACGGCGCCTTGCGCCGTGAGAGCCATTCCAGCTGCTGGTCCACCGGCGTCGTCAATTCGAGCCGGTAGGCCGGCGTGTCCGGATCGGACATCGACCAGCCGCTGGAGACCGCACCTTCCGGATAGGGCGGTATCGGCCGGTGCCTGTATCGCCCTATGGTCGCGAGCGGCCGCGAGGTATCCATGCCGAACCGCCGCGCTGTGCGCGTGAACAGCGCGCTGGCGCAGAAATACACCATGCCGTTGGTGGCGATATCGAGCGGTACGCCGGTCGATCCCGAGGTCCGGGCCTCCGCGATCTCACCGTACTCCGCGGCCAGATCGAGCACCCTCATCTCGGCGCCGCGGGCGGCAACGTCGTCCCGCGTGAGCAACGGCACCTCGTTCCATCGCGACAGGTCGACTTCCCCGTTTGGCGCGAAAAGACAGGCCAGCCGGTCGCGATAGAACGGCAGCGCCGTGTGGGCATGCCGAACCAAACGGATCAGCAGGTCCTGTTGATAGAGCGCGAGCGCGCGCGCCGGAAGCCTCTCCGTCTGCGCCAGCGTCTTGAGGAATTGGTCGAATATTTCCTTCATTCACACCGTCATTCACACCGTCATTCCCACCGTGGACCGTATCTGCAAACCAAATTTCGTGCCGGATAACCGCTCGGCAAGCACGGCACATATCGTGTCTTTTTAGTCACATGTCCGGAAAACCGGTTCACCACGCGCCGGGATTCGTTCCGCCGCGCTGGCCTCCGGGTATAGTCTTGCGCGTGATCGGTGCAAGGCTGCACCGGATTTGGGGGATGCACCATGCCGAGCCGCTGTTCGATGCGGTCCACGACAATGCTGTCCGGCGTCGTCGGCTGGACATTCATCGCCATCTGGGGGGCCGACGCGGCCGACCTTGCCGTTTATCAAAAGGCTCCGGTGGCCTATCCGGTATTTGCTCCCGCTGTAGATGCCGTCAACGAGAAGGTCGATTTCTTCGGCGGTTCGGTCGGGGGCAAGAGCGTTTACGGCGCCAATGGCAGCATTACTGCGCCCTTGGGAGGCCAATTCGGTGCGCAAGTCGACGGCAGCGTCGGCAGCATGGACCAAGACACCTTCGCCGCGGTCGCCGGACACTTGTTTTGGCGAGATCCGTCACGGGCCCTGCTCGGCGTCTATGCCAGCGAAACCTATTGGGACCGCTATGGCGGGATCAGCGTCGGGCATGTCGGCGGCGAAGGCGAGTTGTACTGGGGCCGGGTCACGCTGCAGGGCGTTGCCGGCGTCGAGTTCGGCAATTCCGCTTCGACCACCAACACCTCGATCGCAACCGGACCGGTGTTGACGACCACGTCGACGTTCTTGGATGCTTACGACATCAAGACCCGCTTCTTCGACGAGATCAACCTCAAGTATTATTTCGCAGACGACATCAGCGGCTATGTCGGACACCGTTATCTCGGCGGCCTCAACGCGCTCGCGCTCGGTGCCGAATTTGCGCGCCCGCTCGGGCGCGGGATCCTCGCCTCGGCTTTCGTCGAGGGCCGGGTCGGCGAGAACGACGCACGCGGCATCTGGGGCGGTCTCAAAGTCTACCTCGGTCCGAGCGACATGCCGCTCATCGCGCGCAACCGCAACGAAGATCCCAACAACTGGAATGTCGATAATCTGTTCGGCATTCTCGGCAACCACACGTCGTCGACGTCGTCGACGACGACGTCGAACTGCAAGACCGAGCCCCTCTTCAAGCACAAAGGGAGTTGCGAGAGTACCGACTAAATTAGTTCCGATCCTCGCATCCAACTCGCGCTCCAGTGGTGCGGGCCCGAACGGATAGCTCCCATGGGCTCGGTTGGGTCGCCGCAGGAATTCAAAACGTCATGGGCGTACGCCCGTGTGGAGGACCGCCGCGTTCTCGATTTCCGACCAGCAAAGGTTTGTGCGCACGAGCGCGAGTACGTTCCGGGCGCATACCGGAGTCACGTCGAAGCTGCAGACCGGACCCACACGCGAGCGCAACGCGCCAGCTTCACCGAAGCATGGTTTGCGGCGTGCTCGCCTTGGTTGGAACGTGACGCAGTTGAGTGCCGGCGCCTGCTTCTATCGCCGTCCGGCTCGATGGCGGATGCGGATTCTGATGCACCACATGGGTCGCGGTTGTAACGGGAGTCGCACCGGGGACTTGTGGCTGGGCGGAAACGTGGGCCTGCAGCTTGGCGCCCCGGGAATGCGGCTTGGCCTCGCCACGAGCCGGATCGAGTTTCGCGCCGGCGCCCGGAATGAGAGTGGCGGCAGCCGAAAGCGGATTGACGGTCTCGATATTGCCACGGGCCGCGACGGCCGGAGCAGGCGAGGCTACAGCAGGCGAGGCTACTGCGGGCGAGGCCGCAACAGGAGCGGCCACCGCAGGAGCGGCCGCGACGGGAGGGGCTGTGATCGTGGTCGGGGCACTGCCGTCGGGTGTCAGGATCGGATTGGCGCGCGTGCCGTCCGCGGTCGCCACCTCCGTGATCGGCGGCTTGGTGCGCTGTGCGGAAGCATGAGCAATATGCTCTTCGATCAGCTTGCGCATGAGGGCGTCGCGCTGACCGTTCGAGGTGCCGCCCAGCACGACCGCGACGATGTGCCTGGGGTCGCGGCGAACCGAGGCGACGAGGTTGTACCCGGAGGCTTCGGTGTAGCCCGTCTTGATCCCGT
Source organism: uncultured Alphaproteobacteria bacterium (assembly GCA_963800215.1). Taxonomy (GTDB): domain Bacteria; phylum Pseudomonadota; class Alphaproteobacteria; order Rhizobiales; family Xanthobacteraceae; genus JAJPKK01. Next base: position 260,093 of record CAWCZY010000004.1, read on the forward strand.
CGACGCCCGGCACGTTGCCCAAGAGGCCGTTGTGATTGTGCATCTCCTTGCCGTGCCAATTGAAGCTCAGGGTCGAGAAGTAGCGATAATAGGCGGGAAAACGGTTTGCGATGATGAGGCCGAGCAGCGCCTGGTCGCGGGCGGTGGTTATCTGCTCTTCGGCCGGCAGGCCGGAGCCGTTGACATAGGTCGTGCTCGACATGCCCAGCGCTCTCGCCTTGGCCGTCATGAGTCGCGCGCCTTCCGCTTCATCGCCGCCGCCGATGGCCTCGGCCACGACGCACGCGGCATCGTTCGCCGATTTGGTGACCATTGCCTTGAGGGCGTCCTCGACCGCGATGGTCTGGCCGGCCTTGAGACCGAGCTTGACGGGATTCTGGCCGGCGGCATGGGCCGATATCGGCAGCGGCGTGTCGAGCTTGAGTTTGCCGGCTTCGAGTTGCTCGAACAGCATGTAAAGCGTCATGATCTTGGTCAGCGACGCCGGATGACGCGGCTCGTCCGCATTGACCTCGTAGATGGCTTGGCCGGTATTGTCGTCGACCACGATGGCGGAAGTCGGCGGATGATAATTGGAGCCATGAAGCACCCCATGCCTCCCGCCGCCCTTGTGCGCCTCGTGAGCGGCGCCGTTGTGAGCTTCATGGGCGGCGACATGCGCGGGAGTGCCGCGCGCCTGCGCGCGGTTCCAATCAACCCCGGCAACCGCCAGCACTGCCAGCAGACCGACGCACGCGAGGCGGCGTCCGGTCGAAACATGACGCAAGCTCATTGGACGCAAGCTCATCGAAAGCGCTCCCGTGTCCGGTCGTGGGGTGGTCCGTAAGCACACTTCACAGAAACGACGCGCGACCCTTACTTTGGGCATGATGGCGCAAAGTTGCAGGCTTTTCGCGGCGACGCCACGCTCGAACCAAAAAATTCCGCGTGTGTTGCCGAAAAGCAGCAGACTTTTCGAACGAGGCGATAGGCGAGAAATTAACGAATCCGGACTGCCGCCCGGTTCGACCGGGCACGGCAGCGCTCTGGAGCATTTTCCGATCAGGCTGACCCTATTGGTGTCATTGCCCCGGCTTGACCGGGCAATCCACTACTCACGGCCGGTGTTTACTAGATCGCCCGGTCGAGCCGGGCGCAATTGTCAGTCGACCTGAACGAAATTCGGATCGTGTCAGAGACACGACCGAAATCGCGCTAGCGCCCCTCGCGCGCCCAGGTGAGTGCGAGACTGCCGACCAGCAGCAGCAGGCCGAGCAGGCCCGCGAACATCGGCAGCACGCCGATGCCGCGCACCACGCTCGCTTCGCGCAGCTTGAGGCCGATCCAGTCGTCGCCCTTGAAGGTGTCGCTGGAGCGTACCCCGACGATGCGCGGCACGTTCATGGCGGACCCCTCGACCAGGCGGCGCGAATCGCCGCCGGTGGCGTTGGTGAGCGGCGCCATCACGGCGGTCGTCGAGGTCACCTCGCTGAATTCGCGGGGGTTCGCCGGGCCGACATTGACGAGGGCCGTCAGCTTGCCGTCGGTCGCCCGCCACAGGCCGAGCTCGGTGGCGTCGATGGTCTTGCGCTACACGCCGGGCTCGGCCTGGTCGAGCGCGAGATTCTGGGTCGCGCCGGACGGCGATGTGACGATGACCGGGCCGGCCGTGTCCGCCATGGTCTGCCGCTGCACCATGATCTCGCGGCCGTGCACCAAGAGGCGCAGCGCCTCTTCCTCGAGATCGGGCTGTTTCATCAGCCAGTGCGACAGCCGCCGCAGCAGGTCGATATGGGGGCCGCCGCCTTCATAGCCGCGCGCCCACAACCAGATCTGGTCGGACAGCACCAACGCGACCCGCCCTTCGCCTTCCCGCGACAGCACCAGCAGCGGCTGGTCGTCGACGCCCTTCATCACGGTGGTCCCCGACGTTGCCTTTGAATCGACCACGCGGAAGAAGCGGCTCCAGTGCGGCGGATCCTGGTCGCTGCCTTCGAGGCCGCGGGTGACCGGATGGCGCATGCCCGGCGCGGTGAGCCGCGCGTGGAAGGCCTCCTCGGTGACATGGCCGTTCGGCTCGGCCGGCAGGATGGCGTCGAGCGGCGTGCGCCACAGGCTGGTCGGCCCGGCATAGTCGGGTCCTGCGGCGACCAGCACCGCGCCGCCGTTGCGGACATATTTCGCGATGTTGTCGAAGTAGATGATCGGCAGCACGCCCTGGCGCGCATAGCGGTCGAAGATGATGAGCTGGAAGTCGTTGATCTTCTGCTGGAACAATTCCCGCGTCGGGAACGCGATCAGCGACAATTCGTTGATCGGCGTGCCGTCCTGCTTCTCCGGCGGCCGCAGGATGGTGAAATGGACGAGGTCGACATTGGCGTCGGACTTGAGGAGGTTGCGCCAGGTGCGCTCGCCGGCATGGGGCTCGCCCGACACCAGGAGCACGCGCAGCTTGTCGCGCACGCCGTCGATGGAAACCACCGCGCGATTGTTGACCTGGGTCAGCTCGCCCTCGATCGGCGCCGCCTCGATCTCGACGATGTTCTGGCCCGCATGGGGAATTTGAACCTGGATGTCGACCTGCTGGCCGGGGGTGACGACGCGGCGGTCGATCAACTCGCCGTCGCGGCTGATCTTGACCTCGGCCGGCCCGGCCCGGACGCCTTCGTCTTCGACCTTGAACGAAATCGTCTGCGACTGGCCGACGATGCCGAAGCGCGGCGCCGCGATGAGAGCGACGCGGCGGTCGCGCTCGTTGGCGGTGCCGGTGATGAGGGCGTGGACCGGCGCGCCGAAGCCGAGCGCGGCGGCATCGGCCGGCACGTCGTGCACCCGGCCGTCGGTGATGAAGACGGCGCCGGCGACGCGGTCCGGCGGCACGTCGGCGAGGGTCGCATTGAGCGCGGAGAAAAGGCGGGTGCCGTCGGTCTCGCCGTCGGCCTGGCCGGCCTCGACCACGCGCATCTCGATGCCGGGAATGCGCCCCAGCCGCTGGGTGATCGCGGCGCGGGCCGCCTCGGTCTGCGCCGCACGTTCGCCGAAGTTCTGGCTCGGGCTCTTGTCGACCACGACGACAGCGACCGAGGACAGCGGATCGCGGTCCTCCCGGGTCAGCGACGGATTGGCGAGCGCGAGGACGAGCAGCGCCAGCGCGCCGGCGCGGAGCACCGCGCCGCGGCCGCGCGAGACCAGCAGCAGCACCGCGATGGCGGTCGCGAGCGCCGCAGCCGCCCACACATATTCGACCGGGACGAGAGGCGAGAAGCTGATACCGAAATTCACCCGTGTGCTCCTTTTCTAGTGGCCCCAGGTCCGAACCCGCCCCGCGAGGTCTTTTCCCTCTCCCGCTTGCGAGGAGGGTCAGGGAGGGGGCACGAGCCACAGGCAGTTGGCCAGTGGCGGGTTCCGTAGCCCCCTCCCCAACCCTCCCCCGCAAGCGGGAGAGGGGGAGTGTTGTCTCACTGGCCGAGCCGCTCGAGCAGAGCCGGCACGTGGACCTGATCGGCCTTGTAGTTGCCGGTGAGCGTGTACATCACGATGTTGACGCCGGCGCGGAACGCGAATTCGCGCTGGCGCGGCTCGCCGGGAACCAGCGGCAGCATCGGCTGGCCGTCCGGCCGCGTCGCCCAGGCGCCGGCCAGATCGTTCGACGTGATGATGATCGAAGACACGCCGTCGCCGCCGCGGGCCGGCCGCTTGGCCTCCTCCTCGTCGTCGCGATCGGCATTCGCCAATGCCTCGACCCAGAGCTGGCCCGAGGTGAAGCGGCCCGGAAAATCGCGCAGCAGGAAGAACGTCTTGGTGAGGACGTGATCCTTCGGCACCGGCTCCAGTTCGGGAATGTCGAGCGACGACAGGATGGCGCGCAACGCCACCATGCCGGGGCTGCGGGCTTCCCCGCCCGGCCCGGGCGGCGCCATCACCGCATCGCGGGTGTCGAACAGCACGGTGCCGCCCCGCTTCATGTAGGCGTCGATGCGCGCCAGCGCCTGCGCCGACGGCTTTGGTGCGCCGGGCACGACCGGCCAGTAGATCAACGGGAAGAAGGCGAGCTCGTCGCGGTCGATATCGACGCCGATGGGATCGCCGGCCTCCAACGCGGTGCGCTGCGCCAGGAACAAGGTCAGGCCCTGCAGACCCGACTTGCTCACCGAATCCGCCTCGCTGTCCCCGGTCACGACATAGGCGAGATGGGTCTCGAGGGTGGCTCTGGCGGCGAACTGGTCGGCCGTCGTGTCGGTCTGTGCGAAGGCCGAGCCGGCGAGCACGAGGCTGACGCTCACGACGCAAAGCCCGACCAGGACCGAGGCCGCGATGCCCCGGCGCGGCATCAGCCGGTAGAGGCCGCCGGCGAGCCAGAACACCACCAGTGCATCGATCAGCAGCAGTGCGAGCGCGGCGAGGAAGATTGGGCCGCGCAGGTCTTGCGGCTCGCTGGCGCGGTAATATTCCACGCGCGCGTTGAGCGGGGCGAAGTCGATCGGCTGCAGGCGGTCCTCCGGCGCCAGCGTATTGACGGCGACGAGGCCTTCCGGCGGCCCGTAGAAACCGGGCGGGTTGTCGCCGGTGGCGCGGCCGGAGAATGTGGCCAGTATCGGCCGCGCGGTCGGCGGCGGCGGCTCGAAGGCGCCGTAGCCGTCGAGCACGCGCGTCGGCGGGATGGCATCGCGGGCGTTCGCGGTGCCGGTCGCGGCGGTGGCCTCGGTCGCCGCGACCGCGCCGGACAATCCGACGATGCGCTTGAGCATATCGACGAAGGCGCCGGACAATGGCAGGTCGGACCAGCGCGTATCGGCCGTGACATGAAACAGCACGATCATCCCCTTGCCCCGCTTGGCGGCAGTCACCAGCGGTGTTCCGTCACCGAGCGTGGCCCAGGTATGGTCGGACAGCCCGGCATCGGGCTCGGCCAGAACCTGGCGCGTCACCGTGACGTCGTTCGGCACCAACATGCCGTTGAACGGACTCTCGCGTGAGAACGCCGCCAATTGCTGGGGCTGATCCCAGCTCAGGCTGCCGCCGAGAATGCGGCCGCCGCGGCGCAGCTTGACCGGCACCAGCTCGTCGTCGGAGGCGGCGAGCCGCGGGCCGGCAAAGCGGACCAGCACGCCGCCCTGGTCGATCCAGCGCGACAGCCGCTCATGGGCGTCGCCGGCGACGTTGCCGACATCGGCGAGGACGATCATCGGCAGGCGCTGCTCGATGAACTGGGCGACCGCCTCGCCGGGCGAGCCGCGCTCGGCGAGCCTGACGTCGGCGAACGGCGCGAGCGCCCGCGACAGATAGAATGTCGAGGCGAGCAGGGGCTGCGCGGTGTCGGCGGTCGAGCCGGTGACGACGCCGACGGTGCGCCGCCGCCACCGCTTGTCGAGCAGCTGGACGGCGCCGGCGGAACGCTCGCCGCCGATCTCCAGGCGCGCAATGTCGTTGCGAATCTCGACCGGAAGGTCGAGCACCGCGTCGGTCTCGCGGTCGCTCGACTTGAAGGCGTAAGCGGCTTCGCCGAGCGGCAGCCCCTTGAGGTCGATGGCGTGCACCGTGCCGACGTCGTCGCCGCCGGTGGTGGGGCGCAGGACTTTCACCGTCAGCACGCCGGCGGCATTGTCGGCGGCGGCGAGCGCATGGGCGGGCCGGATGCCGCCGTCCACCACGGTGATCGTCCGCTTGTCGACCAGGCGCGCCAGCGCGCCGATGAATTCGCCGGCACGCCCGGCATCGACGCCGTCGGAGAGCCAGACCAGCTCGACGTCGCCGGTCCCGCTCAGGAAGCGGTCGAGGGCGGGCAGTGCCTCGGTGCGCTCGACGGTGTAGGGCTTCGGGTTGACCAGGCGCAGTCGCGCCTTGGCGGCGCCGGCGGTTTCCAGCGAAATGTCGCGATTGGTGTTCGACATCGGCATGATCGCGACGCCGCGGCCGTCCGCGTCGGCGCGTGCAATGAGCTCCTCGGCGGTGCGGATGCGCGCGTCCCAGGTCGCCGCGGCGCCCCAGTCGTCGTCGATCATCAAGAGCAGCGGCGCGCTGCCGCGCGAGGTCGCGATCGGGGGATTCCACAGCGGGCCGGCGGCGGCGATGATGACCAGCGCGGCGAGGGTGAGCCGCAGCAGAGTCAACCACCATGGTGTCCGTGCCGGCGTTTCTTCCTTGGGGGCGATGTCGAACAGCATGCGCGTCGGCGGAAAATCGACGCGGCGCGGGCGCGGCGGCACCAGCCGCAGCAGCCACCACAGCACCGGCAGGCTGAGTAGCCCGAGCAGGACCAGCGGTTCGGCGAAGGCGAGGGGCAGGCCCGGGATCATGCCCGTCGCTCCGGTTGTCCGATGGCGTGCCAGCGGTTGATGCCGGTGCCGTCACGGCCGGCGCCGAGTTGCTCGTGCAGCTTGAGCAGGAGATCGCTGGCGGGGCGGTCGGTGCGATGGATGATGAAGCTCCAGCCAAGGCGGTCGGTCTCCAGGCGGATTTCGGCGCGATGGCGCGCGATGCGCGCGGCATAGTCCTCGCGCCAGGTCTCCGCACGCCCGGCGGTGATGGCTCCCCCGCCTTCCGGCTCGACGAATTCGATCCGGCCGGAATAGGGGAAGGTCTCTTCCACAGGATCGACGATCTGCACCACGTGTCCCTGGGCGCCGGTCGCGGAGAGCTGGGCGATGGTGCGATGGACCTCCGCGATCGGGCTCCACAAATCCGACAGCACGATGATCTCGGCAAGCGGCGCGGGCGCGAATGTCGGCGGCAGGCTGGTACGGGCGGTGGGGTCGTGGATCATCGCCTGGGCGATCTTCTCGACCACGTTGCGCGCGCCGGACGGCCGCGTCAGGCCGGGGACGCCGACCCGTTCGCCGCCTTCCACCAGGACCTCGGCGAGCGCGAGCCCCATGATCAAGGCACGGTCGAGCTTGCTCTCCTTGGCCAGCGGCGAACGAAAGATCATCGAGGGCGAGCGGTCGGGCCAGATCCACACGGTGTGCGCGGCTTCCCATTCCTGCTCGCGGACATAGAGATTGTCGTCGCGTGCCGATCGGCGCCAGTCGATCCGCGCCGCCGGCTCGCCCGACATGAAGCGGCGGTACTGCCAGAAGTTCTCGCCGGAGCCGGCGCGGCGGCGGCCGTGCAATCCGTGGATGATGGTTGCGGCGATGCGCCGCGCCTCCAGGATCAGGCGCGGCATGCTGGCGGCGAGCGCCTGAGCTCTGGCCGACCGCGTGGGGAACGGCCGCGACATCCTTAAACGCCGAAGCGTTCTGAGCCATCCGTTACCCGATCCGCGATTTGAGCTTGCCGACCACCGCCGGTATCGTCTCGCCGTCGGCGCGCGCGGCGAAGGTCAGCGCCATGCGGTGCTTGAGCACGGGCTCGGCGAGCGCGGCGACGTCGTCGATCGAGGGCGCAAGGCGGCCGTCGAGGAGCGCGCGGGCGCGCACCGCGAGCATCAGCGCCTGGCTGGCGCGCGGGCTCGGGCCCCAGGCGATCAGCTTTCCGAGCTCGCCGGCGTCCGGGCCGGGACGGGCCGAGCGCACCAGCGCGAGGATCGCCTCGACGACGGATTCGCCGACCGGCAGTCGGCGCACCAGGCGCTGCGCCGACAACAGATCTTCCGCCGTCATCGCCTCCTTCGGCTTGGTCTCCTCGGCGCCGGTGGTGTCGAACAGGATGCGGCGTTCGGCATCGATGTCGGGATAGTCGACGTCGATTTCCATGAGGAAGCGGTCGAGCTGGGCTTCCGGCAGCGGATAGGTGCCTTCCTGCTCCAGCGGGTTCTGAGTGGCGAGCACGTGGAAGGGCTTGGGCAGATCGTGCCGCGCGCCCGCCACCGTCACGTGGTGCTCCTGCATCGCCTGCAGCAGCGCCGACTGGGTGCGCGGGCTCGCGCGGTTGATCTCGTCCGCCATCAGCAACTGGGCGAACACCGGGCCCTGGATGAAGCGGAAATTGCGCTTGCCGCCCGGGGTCTCTTCCAGCACCTCGCTGCCGAGAATGTCCGACGGCATCAGGTCCGGCGTGAACTGGATGCGCCGCGCGTCGAGGCCGAGCACGGTGCCCATGGTGTCGACGAGCTTGGTCTTGGCGAGGCCGGGCACGCCGACCAGCAGCGCATGTCCGCCGCACAGTATGGTTATCAGGGCCTGCTCGACGACCTTGTCCTGGCCGTAAATGACGGTGCCGATACTTTCTTTCGCCGCCCGCACATGCACCGCGGTGCTCTCGGCCGCGCGAACGATCATGTCTTCGAGTTTTTCCAGGCTTTCGCCGGCCGTTGTCGCCATCAGGCTTGCTCCTCGCTATTCCCCGTACCACACCATAACCTGGGTGAGACGGCGAAATTGACGTGACTGGGTTGCAAAAATCGGGCCGCGGCCGGAAGGGTGGTGTTCACTTTCATTCATTCGTGTGTCCGGCACCGAGTGTACGCTATTTTAGCCCAATGGCGATTCCGATCCGGTCGATCAAGTTTGCGCGAGCCGCCAAAAAATCACACTTGACCAAGGTAATGCGAACAATGGCGAAGGAAGGGCAGACCGCGGCCGCCGGACTCGACGGCATTGCCGGGGCGGTGAAAACCGCCTCCAGCAAGGGCCCGCCGCCGGTGCACCTGTGGAATCCAGCCTATTGCGGCGAAATCGACATGCGAATCGCGGCGGACGGTACCTGGTTTTATCAGAAGACGCCGATCGGCCGGCCGGCCCTCGTCAAGCTGTTCGCCTCCATCATCAAGCGCGAGGGCGACCGATATTTTCTCGTCACGCCGGTGGAAAAGTGCGGAATCCTCGTGGATGACGCTCCGTTCCTGGCGGTCGAGCTGCAAATCGTTCCCGCTGGCGCCGGCCGGCTGCTGCGGTTCCGCACCAATGTGGACGACTGGGTCGATTGCGGACCGGAGCACCGGTTGCGGTTCGAGCCGGAACCGGAGACCGGCGGCCTCAAACCCTATGTCCACGTCCGCCGCGATCTCTGGGCCAAGGTGACGCGGGCGCTGTTCTTCGATCTGGTGGAACTCGGCGAACAGCGCGCGATCGACGGCATCGCGATGTTCGGCGTCGCATCGGGCGGACGAATTTTTCGCCATGGCGCCCGCTGCCGGCCTCGAGGACATCGCCCGATGACGCTCGCGCAGGTGGGCGCCGCCGCCGGCCCCGGACAAGAATTCTTCGACCGCGCGCGCCGGCGGCTCACCCTCGAGGTGCCGGCCGCGCTCGACGATCTTTCCGCGCCGGCGACGCCGCGGCGATCTCGATCTCGATCCGGCCGCGTGGGAGCGCGCCGGCGTGGTGGCGTCGCGGCCCGCCGCGGTGCTCGTTCCGGTGGTCGATCGGGCGGAGCCGACGGTGATCCTGACGCTGCGGACCGCCGATCTCGCGAGCCATGCCGGCCAGATCGCGTTTCCCGGCGGCAAGATCGATCCCGGCGACCGAAGCCCGCTCGGCGCCGCGTTGCGCGAGGCCGAGGAGGAGATCGGCCTCGCGCCGGCGCTGGTCGAGCCGCTCGGCTATCTCGATCTCTATCTGACCTTCAGCGGGTTCCGCATCCTGCCGACGGTGGCGCGGGTCGCGCCCGCCTACGCCTTGAATCTCAACAAGTCCGAGGTCGCGGAGGCGTTCGAGGTTCCGCTCGCCTTCCTGATGGGTCCGCAAAACCATCAGCGCCACAGCCGCGACTGGAAGGGCATCATCCGACACTATTATGCCATCCCGTACCAGGATCGCTATATCTGGGGCGTCACCGCGGGCATCCTGCGCAATCTCTACGAACGCCTCTACGGGGAGTGAACGCCGTGCCGGCCTGCGATATGCTGCCTGCCCGGATGGGACTGGTGTTTTGACTCTGACGGTTCATACAGTTTCGGTGTCATGCCCCGCGAAAGCGGGGCATCCAGTAACCCCTGTGCGGTTGGTGGAACAGCCGCGGTGCTCAAATGGCAGTCCGTGGTTACTGGATCGCCCGGTCAAGCCGGGCGATGACGACAATGGGATTCAATCGTTGGAGACAGGACACTAGCGAACCCACGATGATCCGCCCTTTGTTCACCGAATTCGCCTTGTTCATCACGCCGTTCGCGCTCTATGGGCTTTTCCTGTGGGCGACCCGGGAGGGCGTGCTCGATGTCGCCGCGTGGTCGTTGCCGCGGCTGGTGTGGCTCACCATCTGCGCATTGGTGCTGGTCATCCTGAGCTTCCTCATGCTGGCGCAGTTCGGCGGCGCGCCGCCCGGCTCGACCTATGTGCCGGCTCACATGGAGAATGGGCGCCTGGTGCCCGGCACGGAGCGATGACGCCGCCTGCGACCATGCGCCTTCCGGACGACGCCTGGCTCGGCGCCCCGCCGGTGCGGCGCGTGCTCGGCCTCCTCAACGGCGACGGCGAAGAGGCGCGGGTGGTCGGCGGTGCTGCCCGCAACGCGCTGATGGGGCTGCCGCTCAGCGACATCGACATCGCCACCACGGCGGTGCCGCAGGAGGTGATGCGGCGCGCCGCGGCGGCCGGGCTCAAGGCGGTGCCGACCGGCATCGATCACGGCACCGTCACCCTCGTGGTCGACGGCGTGCCGTTCGAGGTGACGACGCTGCGCGAGGACGTCGAGACCTTCGGCCGCAGGGCCAATGTGGCGTTCGGGCGCGACTGGAAGGTGGACGCCGAGCGGCGCGACTTCACCATCAACGCGCTGTCGATCACGCCCGACGGCGTGGTGCACGATTATGTCGGCGGGCTTGCCGATCTCGCCGCGCGGCGGGTCCGCTTCATCGGCGATCCCGCGCGCCGCATCGCCGAGGACTATCTGCGCATCCTGCGGTTCTTCCGCTTCCAGGCCTCTTACTCCGGCGGCGCGCCCGACCGCGCCGGGCTCGATGCCTGCGTCCGCGCGCGTGACGGGTTGCGGACGCTGTCGCGCGAGCGGTTGCGCGGGGAATTGATGAAGTTGCTGCTGGCGCCCTATGCGGTGCCGACGCTGGCGGTAATGGCGGAGACGGGCTTTGCGGAACGCCTGCTCGGCGGGCGTGCCGCAGCTCGCGAGCTTCGCCGCAATGATCGAGGACGAAGCGGCGGCGGCGCTCGCGCCATGACGCGGTTCGCCGGCTCGGCGCGCTCGGCGTCATCATCGTCGAGGATGCCGAGCGGCTGCGGGACCGGCTGCGCCTGTCCAATGCCGAGCATGAGCGCCTGCTGGCGATGGCGGAGCGCTGGTGGCACGTCTCGCCCGCGCTGGGCGAGGCGGGTGCGCGCGCCTTGCTCTACCGTCTCGGGCCGGCGCATTTCCGCGATCGCGTGCTGCTGGCGTGGTCGCACGCGACCGCCGGCGCCGCCGATCCGTCGTGGCATGCGCTCGCGACCTTGCCGGCGCGCTGGACGCCGCCGCACTTTCCGCTGCGGGCCGCCGACCTGGTATCGCGCGGCCTCGCCAAGGGGCCGGCGCTCGGCGCGGCACTGCAGGCCGCCGAGGAATCCTGGATCGCGGCGGGATTTCCGTTCGATCCGGAAACTCTGGCGAAGCTCGCCGACCGCGTGGCCGGCCTGCCGTGATCCAATCCGCGGTCCGCTCCGCTCTCGCCGACGTTTCGATCGTGCAACTCGCGACGATCGTGGCCGTGAGCATGCTCACCTCGGTGCTCGGCGGCGTCACCGGCTATGGCACCGGCGCGCTGATGCCGCTGGTCCTGGTGCCGATCGTGGGCGCCGAGCCGGTGGTGCCGATCATCGCGATCTCCGCGACCATCACCAATGTGAGCCGGGCGCTCGCCTTCCGCCGCGCCATCGACTGGCGCCGGGTCGCCCTGGTGGCGGTGACCGCCATACCGACCTGCATCCTCGGCTCGTGGGCCTATACGCTGTTGACCGGCCGCGGCGCCATGCTGGTGATCGGGTCGATGCTGATCGCGACGGTGGCGCTGCGCCGCGCTGCTCGCCCATCGCGGCTTCCGCTGCGGGGACGGCGGTCTCGTCGCCGGCGCGCTCGGCTGGGGGATCGTGGTCGGCGGCACCACCGGGTCGGGCGTGATCCTGCTGTCGCTGCTGATGGCGGCGGGCCTCCAGGGCGTCGCGGTGATCGCGACCGACGCCACCATCTCGATCGCCATCGGCCTGGTGCGGCTCACCGTGTTCGGGATCGCCGGGGTCGCGACGGCGCAGGTGATCGCGATCGCGGTCCTGATCGGGATCGCGACCTTTCCCGGCGCGTTCTTCGCGCAAGTGGATGATCGCGCGCCTGCCGATCCACGTCCATGCTGCGATGCTCGACGCGGTCGTGGTGCTCGGCGGCATGATCATGATCGTGAATGCGTTGCGGTTGCGGGGGTAGGGGCGGGTCAAAAAATGACCGAGGACGATCCGGATCGATCATCCCGGCCCTCTAGGACGATAATCATAATCGCGTCGCCCATACTCGGCGCCGTGACAGCGAGTCCCGGGTGCAGGCGTGAGACGGGCGCGATTGACGCGCGATGCTCGCACGTTTAAGGGCAACGGCAGGAGGAATACGTCCGAAGGGAAAATCCCCGGATCGGCCCCGTCGCTACCGTTCGGGCCGCATTGGGTGCGGGCAGCCTTTCGCGCCTCGCCCCTGCCTTGCGGGAAGGACGGAAAAGCGCGAATATTCGCGGCGGTATCATCCTGGGGAATCCCGGCCTGGACAGGTCTTCATCCGTTTTGTCACGCTCCGGTCGTCTACCGTGAGCGCGATCACTCACGAGGGCAGTGCAAACATGTTCAAAAGTCTCCTTCCCACCGTTCTCGGCGCCGTCGGGATTCTCGCGATCGTCACCGCACCGGCAGGTGCCGCCGACGAAATCGAGGCCAAGCTGCAGGTCTGCAGCGCATGCCACGGCCAGAATGGCCAACCCATCAGCGCAATCATCCCGATCATCTGGGGCCAGCAGCAGAGCTTTCTCGTAAAGCAGTTGCACGACTACAAGAGCAAGGATCGCGTCAATGCGATCATGTTGCCCTTCGCCGAAGGCATCGACCAGAAAGATATCCGCAAGGTGGCGGCTTATTTCGCGGACAAGACTTGGCCGGCGCGGCACGCTGCCGATCCTGCCCCCGCGGCGCCCGATGAAATCGCCATATGCAAGGCATGCCATCAACAGAATTTCGAGGGCGGCGCGCCGGCACCGCGGCTGGCGGGGCAGAGCTACGAATTTCTGCTGTCATCCATGAACAGCTTTGCCAATGACGACAGGACCAACAATCTCGACATGCCGAAATTGATGAAGGCGCTCACCGCCAGCCAGCGGGAGGCGATCGCGCGCTACCTGTCCGCCTTGTGACTTGCGGCCATCGCGGACCACCGGGCTGCCGCGATAGACCGGGCGCGACCGATCCCGGCCGCGCCGACGCGCTCGCCGTTCGGCCGCATGATCCCGGCCGAGCCGATGCGCGGCTGCAGTCGCCGCGGACGGCCGCGACGCAGACGCCTTAAAGTCTTCTTTTACGATTGGTCCATAGCGTGGCGACGGCCGAGGAGGCGCGCGCGATGGTGAGGAACATCCTGGTCAACCTGCGAAATTACGGCCAGTGGATCATCGCCGCCGGGATGTTCCTGCTGAGCAAAGAGCGCACGGTGCTGGCCGTGACGCCGCCACCCATCGTGGCCGGCCAGCGGCTGTTCCTGTTCCGGACGCAGCGCGTGCTGCACCGGCACGACCGCAAATTCATTGCGCTGACCATCGAGCACGCGGTGGAATTCTACGTGTTCCGCAATATTTTCTACAATGAAGATTACAACATGGCGCGGCTGCGGCAGTGGCCCGGCATCAAGGCCGCCTATGAGCACATCTTGGCGGTGGGCCGGATGCCGCTGATCATCGATTGCGGCGCGAATATCGGCCTCTCGGCCGTCTATTTCGCCCTGGCATTCCCGGCCGCCCGTATCGTCGCCGTCGAGCCGCACCGCCGGAACTTCGCGCGTGCCGTCGCGGCGACAAGAGGCTTCGAGGCTGTGCGCGTCATCCAGGCCGGCATCGCCAGCGAGCCGGGTTGCGCGCGGATCGTCGATCCCGGGATGAGCACGGACGCCTACCGGACCGAAATAGCGGACGAAGGCGACGTCCGCATGGTCGGCATCGCCGATCTCCTGCGTGACGAGGCGCCGTCCGCCGTGCCTTTCGTCGTCAAGATCGACATCGAGGGTTTCGAAAGCAACCTGTTTGCGAAGAACACCGGATGGATCGATGATTTCGCGGTGCTGGTCATCGAACTGCACGACTGGATGCTGCCGCGGCAATCGAATTCACGGAACTTCTTGCGGGCCGTGTCGCGATATGATCGCGACTTCGTGCATATCAATGAAAACAGCTTCTCCATAAAGAACGCCCCCCGGGCCGCTCATGCCGGTCTTCCGGAAACGGCGGACGTTCCGATCGGCAGCCTGGCGGACCTGGAGCGCGGGACCGAAATCGCCCCGGCTGTCGCGACGAAGTTCCTGAGACGTCGTGAATCGACCTCGTCCTTCAGGATGAGGTCGCAAATAATTCATATCGGAGGCTCTGAGGAGCGCCAGCCGGTTAGGGCATGCGGCGCTCTGACGTCTATTTCAGAAGTCTATTTCACGTCGAGCGGTTCGGTGCCCTTGGGCTTGCCGGTGGCATCCAGCGTGATCTTTTCCACCCGCGCCTCCGCCTGGCGCAGCAACTGCTCGCAGCGGCGCTTGAGCGCTTCGCCGCGCTCGTAGATCGCGACCAATTCCTCCAGCGGCACTTTGCCCTCTTCGAGGCGCTTGACGATGGTTTCGAGTTCCTCGATCGCCCGTTCGAAGCTCAGGGCGTCGACATCGGCGTGCTTGTCAGCCATGGCCTGCTAAAATCCTTTCATCCGCGCATCAGCGCGGTGACATGGGCGGCGGCCGAGCGGGCCAGCCCCTGGAGATCATAGCCGCCCTCCAGCACCGAGACGATGCGGCCGGAGGCGCTGGCATCGGCGACCTCCATGAGCTTGCGGGTGACCCAGCCGAAATCGGCTTCCAGGAGGTTGAGATTGGCGAGGGGGTCGCGCATGTGGGCATCGAAGCCCGCCGAGATGACGATGAATTCCGGGGCGAACACCGCGAGCCGCGGCAGGATCACCGTTTCGAAGGCTTCACGGAATTCCTTGCCGGCGTCGCCCGCGCGCAGCGGTGCATTGACGATAGTGTCGTGGACGCCGCGCTCCGACGCCGCGCCGCTGCCGGGATAGAGCGGCATTTCGTGGGTCGAGCAGTACATCACCGTCGGGTCGGACCAGAAGATCTCCTGGCTGCCGTTGCCGTGGTGGACGTCGAAATCGACCACCGCGGCGCGCCCGATGCCGTGCCGCTTCTGCACGTGGCGGGCGACGATCGCGGCGGTGTTGAAGAAGCAAAAGCCCATCGGGCGGACCGTCTCGGCATGGTGCCCGGGCGGGCGCATGGCGCAGAACGCGTTCGCGACGCGGCCCGCGATGACCTCGTCGGCCGCCATGACGCCGCCGCCGACCGCGCGCAGCACCGCCTCGAAGGTGCCCGGCGACATCGAGGTGTCGGCGTCGATCTGCACCAGTCCCTGCTTCGGGTTGGCGTCGCGGATCTCCTCGATGTAGTCGATCGGGTGGCACAGCGCGATCGTCTCCAGCGTCGCCGCGGGCGCCCGCTCGCGCAGGAGGTCCTGGAAGCGCGGGTCTTCCAGCGCCTGGTCGATGGCTCGCAGCCGGTCCGGTCGCTCGGGGTGCCCGGCCGGCGTGATATGGTCGAGGCCGGCCGGATGGGTGACCAGAAGGGTCGTCATGGTTGCCGCCGATGAGTGCGTTCGATGCGTGCGTTCGCGCGGGCTTCGCCTGCGCGTCTTTTGGGCGAACACCTTTCATTCGATGGAACGCCGGGTCAAGCCCGGTCGGTGGATGGGGCCGCCCTCGCCGATCCGCACCCCCGGCGGCGGTGGGCTGTCGCCGGGGACGAAGAAATCGGGCGCCAGGGGCGCGCTCGGGTCGATCCGGTAGCGTTCGAAATCGGTGATCCCCTCCGCGGCGAGGAAGCTGTCGTCGATCAGGAAATGCCCGGAGAAGCTCGCCGGCTTGGCGAAGATCCGGCAGGCGGCATCGGCCACGATGTCGGGGCTGCGCGACCTGCGCATGATCTCGTCGCCGCCGAGCAGGTTCTTGATCGCCGCGGTGGCGATGGTCGTGCGCGGCCACAAGGCGTTGACCGCAATTCCCTTGGCCCGCAATTCGCCGGCGAGGCCCAGCACGACCATGCTCATGCCGAACTTGGCGATGGTGTAGGCGGTGTGCGGGGCGAACCATTTTTCCTTCATGTCGAGGGGCGGGGAGAGCATGAGGATGTGCGGGTTCGCGGCTTTCTCCAGATGCGGAATTGCGCAAGTGGACACCAGAAAGGCGCCGCGGGTATTGACCTGATGCATGAGGTCGAAACGCCTGATGTCGGTGTCGGCGGCCTTGGTCAGCGCGACCGCGCTCGCATTGTTGACCACGATGTCGATGCCGCCGAAATGGAGTGCGGTGCGGCTGATCGCATCCCTGACGGCGGCCTCGTCGCGCACGTCGACGATCAGCGGCAACGCCCGTCCGCCGGCCTTCTCGATGGCTTCGGCGGCGGTGTGGATGGTGCCGGGGAGCCTGGGATGGGGCGTCGCGGTCTTGGCGGCGATGGCGATGTTGGCGCCGTCGCGCGCGGCGCGCAGCGCGATGGCGAGCCCGATGCCGCGCGAGGCGCCGGTGATGAAGAGGGTCTTGCCTGCGAGCGGCATGAACGACTCCGGGACGTGTTGCGACGGCCGGCCCTGCGCCGCGCTCAGCGCTTGCGGTTGAGAAACCGCTCGAACGCCGCCCGGGCTTCCGGCGAGCGAAGCCTCGCCCGGAAGATTTCGGCCTCCTCGATGGTCCGTCTCATGATCTCGGCCGGCGAGCCGTGGATCAGCCGCCGCGACGCCGCGACGGCTTCGACCGGAAGCGCCGCGATCTCCTGCGCCGCCTTCATGACCTCGTCCTCGACCTTCTCCGGAGGGACGATGATGTTGACGAGACCGACGGCCTTCGCCTCCTGGGCGTCGAAAGCCCGGCCCATGACGAGGAGCGCGAAGGCACGCCGCACGCCCATGAGGCGCGGCGCGAGCAGGCTCGATCCGGCTTCGGGGACGACCCCGAGTTCGGCGAACGGCGCCGAGAAGCGCGCATTGGTGGCCGCGACCACATAGTCGAAATGCAGCAGCATGGTCATGCCGATGCCGATCGCGACTCCCTGGACGCCGGCGACCACCGGCTTCTCGGTATGGACGAGCCCGCGCAGGAAACGCCCCACCGCCGGCCGCAGGCCCTCCATCTGCTGAGCCGCGTGAAGGAAATCGTTGAGATCGCTGCCGGCGGAGAACACGTCTTTTCCGCCCAAGATCACCACGCAGTGGATGGCCTTGTCGCGCGCCGCGCCTTCGAGCGCGCCTGCGAGCCTGTCGTACATCTCGTCGGTGATCGCGTTCTTCTTGTTGAGGCGGTTCATCTGCACCCGCCGGATCGGGCCCTCGTCGGTGATGATCACGTGCTCGGTCATGACGGGCCTATCCCTGCTGCGGCGTTGAGAATGCAATCGGCGCCTTCGGTCACGGCCTGCGCCAAAGCGGGAGCCTGGATCGCGACATTTTCGGCAAAGAACCTGGCGATGGCGATGCGGCCGGGCTTGTCGGCCGCGCCGTCGGCGTGGCGCGAGGCCGCGAGCGCTTCGGCCGCGAGCATGCAGCCGCCGGCGGTCGTGCCGAACAGGCGCAGATAGGAGGTGGCGCCGGCGAGCGCGGCATCCGGGCTCGACGCGAGCGCCTCGAGCAGCCAGACGGTGGCGCGCTCGAGGCTGTCGGCCGCCGCAGTGAGCCGCGCCGCGGTGACGCCGAAGGCGGGATCGTTGGCGGCCCGCACCGCCTCGATGGTGGCGCGCAATTCGCCGAGATAGGACTTGACCACGGCGCCGCCGGACATCGGCACCTTGCGGGTGACGAGGTCGATCGCCTGGATGCCGTTGGTGCCTTCGTAGATCTGGGCGATGCGGGCGTCGCGATAGTATTGGGCCGCGCCGGTTTCCTCGATGAAGCCCATGCCGCCATGGACCTGGATGCCGAGCGAGGCGACCTCGCTGCCGATGTCGGTGGAAAACGCCTTCGCCACCGGGGTGAGCAGGGCGGCGCGTTCCTGGCCGGCCTGGCGCGCGGCGGCATCGCCGGCGAGATGGGCGCGGTCGAGCGCGACCGCGGTGGCGTAGCAGATGGTGCGCGCCGCGCGGGTCAGCGCGCGCATGGTGATGAGCATGCGGCGGACGTCCACATGGGCGATGATCGGCACCATCGCCGAGGCGCCCATGCCGGCGGTGCGGCCCTGGCGGCGTTCCCTGGCATAGGCGATGGCGCGCTGGGTGGCGGCTTCCGCCACCCCGACGCCCTGCAGCCCGACCGCGAGCCGTGCCTCGTTCATCATGGTGAACATGCAGGCCATGCCGCGGTTTTCCTCGCCGACGAGATAGCCGACGGCGCCGCCATGGTCGCCATAGACCATGACGCAGGTGGGCGAGGCGTGAATCCCCATTTTGTGCTCGATCGAATGCGCGCGCACGTCGTTGCGGGCGCCGAGCGTGCCGTCCGGGTTCACCATGAATTTAGGCACCAGGAACAGCGACAGGCCCCTGGTGCCTTCGGGAGCGCCGGCGACGCGCGCAAGCACGAAATGAATGATGTTGTCGGTGAGGTCGTGCTCGCCATAGGTGATGAAGATCTTGGTGCCGGTGAGGCGATAGGTGCCGTCGCCGGCGCGTTCGGCCCGGGTGCGCAGCGCGCCCACGTCGGATCCGGCGTGCGGCTCGGTGAGCTGCATGGTGCCCATCCACTCGCCGGAGATGAGCTTGGGCAGGAAGGCGGCCTTGAGAGGCTCCGAACCATGGGCCGCCAGCGAATCGACCGCCGCCATGGTGAGCATCGGCCCGACCCCGAACGCCATCGAAGCCGCGTTCCACATTTCGATGCAGGCGGCGTTGAGCGCCCGCGGCAGGCCCTGGCCGCCCCATTCGGCGGGGGCGGCGAGGCCGTTCCATCCGGCCGCGGCCCAGGCGCGATAGGCCTGTTTCCAGCCCGGCGCCGTCGTGACCTCGCCATCCCTGAACGGGGTGCCGTGGCGGTCGCCGACGCGATCGATCGGCGCCAGCACCTCGGCCGGCGAACCGGCCGGCTTCGCTCAGGATGGCTTCGACGAGGTCGTCGCCGAGATCATAGACGCCGTCGGCTTGCCCCTGCGCGAAGCCGGCGGCATGGCGCAGCGTGAAGAGCATGTCGTCGACCGGCGCCCGGTAAGCCATCGATTCCCGTCTCCTCGGCCGACGGCCGGACCCAGTCGCCACGCCGGCCGACGTGGATACCGTCGGATTGCATGTCGGATCGGAAGCCGCTGCCGTCAAGCCGGGTCACGGCCACTCTAATCCCGGGGCGCCGCGGGTCAATTCGAGCAAGTCCCGGGCCAGTGGGGTGACGTCTGGAGCAATATCGCCGCCGGTTCGTGCTTGCCTCGACGGCCGCGCCGGGCTACCGGCCGCCGAGCTTCCTCTGGATGCGTTCATCGAAACGCGCGACATTGACGACGACACGCTCGTGCGTGCCGCCCCCGATCGGCTCCTTGTCGTCATGCGCCTCGACCCGGAACGAAAGCGTGCGGCCTTCGACCGCGATCAACTCGGCGGTCGCTTGGACGTGCATTCCGATCGGCGTCGCGGCGAAATGGCGGATGTCGAGGTGGATGCCGAGGCTCTGGTGCCCGGCAGGCAACAGGTGCTCGACGGCCGCGAGCGCCGCGGCCTCGATCACATTGATCATGACCGGAGTAGCCAATACCGGCACCTTCCCGCTGCCGATGCTCGGCGCCGTATGTTCGACGCCGACCAGAATTTGCGCGATTCCCGTCAACCCGGGCTTCATCTTGGCGAGGTCGGTCATCGTGCTACCTTTGCAATCTCGAATCATATTCGCTGGTCGGGGGAATTGCCCATATATGGACGGGACTTGGCCGTCCCGTTGGTCGCCGGCTGGCGCGCATCGAAGCCGGCGGCCATCTACAAGCGTTACAAGAGCGTCTACCTTCGATGGCGGGTCAAGTGCGCGGGGTTTGGGCCGTGAAAGACGAGCGCGTATGGAAAGCGTGATCCAGCGGCTGCGGTTGGGCTCGGGCCTCGTCATGCTTTCATATGTGACGACCCATTTCCTCAACCACAGCCTGGGCCTCATCTCGGTCGATGTAATGGATCGCGTCCTCGAGCGCATCTACAAGTTTTGGGCGAGTCCGCCCGGCGGCGTCATCCTCTACGGCGCCTTTGCGACGCACTACTGCCTGGCGCTGTTTGCGCTGTGGCTGCGCCGTTCGCTCAAGATGCCGGCCGCCGAGGCGATCCAGCTCGTTCTCGGATTCTCGATTCCGTTCTTCCTCGTCGATCACGTGCTGTGGACCCGCGTCGCCGACACGTTCTACGGCGCCGACTACGGCTATTACTCGACGCAACTGCACGAATACTTCGTGACCGATCCGGGGCAGGGCGGTCTGCAGCTCGCGGTACTGTTGATCGCCTGGATCCACGCCATGATCGGAGTGTGGTTCTGGCTGCACCTCAAGCCGTGGTACCCGCGCTGGCAGCCGATCCTCTACGCCTTTGCGCTGCTGATGCCGACCTTTGCGATCCTCGGCTATTTCGAGGGGGGCCGCAGCGTTGTCGCGATGGCCGAGGATCCGGCCTGGCTCGCCCGCGTGACGCAGGCGCACCCACAGGCGGCTCCGGCCGATGCCGCATTCATCGATCGGATGGCCGAGTGGATGCGCCACGGCTTCGTGGCGGCGCTCCTTGCCGTACTGGCGGCACGGGTCGTGCGTTGGTATTGGGAGCGCAGGCACGGCGTTTTCCGCTTGACCTATCCGAGCGGCCGCGTGGTCGCCATCGTGCGAGGCGTATCGGTATTGGAGGCAAGCCGGATGGCCGGCATCCCCCATGCCTCCGTGTGCGGCGGCCGCGGACGCTGCACCACCTGCCGCATCAGGGTCGAGGGACCGCCGGAGGCGATCGTGCCGCCGGAATCGGAGGAAATGAGGGTGTTGCACCGCGTCGGCGCGGCGCCCGACGTGCGGCTCGCCTGTCAACTGCGTCCGCGCGGCGATCTGCGCGTGACGCCGTTGCTGCCGGCCACCGCCCAGGCCAGGGACGGATTTGGCCGTCCGGGCTATCTCCACGGCGCCGAGCGCGAAATCGTGATCCTGTTCGGTGATCTCAGGGCGTTCACGAAACTCTCCGAGAACAAGCTCCCCTACGATCTGGTTTTTCTGCTCAACAGGTACTTCGCCGAGATGGGCCACGCGGTAGAGGCGGCGGGCGGGCGCATCGACAAATTCATCGGCGATGGGGTGATGGCGCTGTTCGGCCTCGACGGCGGCGTCGAGGCGGGCTGCCGGGAGGCGCTCGTTGCGGCCAAGGACATGGCCGAGCGCATGCAAAGTCTCAATCGCGCCCTGATCCACGACATACCCGAGCCGCTGCGCATCGGCATCGGCATCCATACCGGCCCCGCGATCGTCGGCGAAATGGGTTATGGCGCGGCAGTTTCGATCACTGCGGTCGGCGACTGCGTCAACACCGCGAGCCGGATGGAAGCGCTCACCAAGACTTACGCCTGCGAGCTCGTGATCTCCGAAGCCGTGGCGGACCGTGCCGGCATCGATCTCGGCGCCGCGCCCCGCCACGAGATCGAAATCCGCGGCCGAGTCGAGCGGCTGGTGGTACGCACGTTCACGAGCGCCCGGGATCTCCCCGCGCTCGAGCGCACGGAGGCAAAAAAGTCGCGCGCGTGGAGCCGTTCGGCGCAGTAGGAGCGTTGCCGGCCGGCGCGCCTCGTCGCGCCAGGCGGCGCGCCTGGTATCCGTTGCGGCCGCGAAGCCCAAGCCCGGGAAATTCGCGCCCGGCTAGGGCGGCACGCTCACCACCGGCCGCGCCGGTAGACGAGCCTGAGAATGACCAGAAGCAGGATTGCGCCGATGGTTGCGGAGATGATGGCGGACACGATACCGGAGCCCAGATGGATCCCGAGCCGGGGCAACAGCCAATCGCCGATGAAGGCGCCGATGATGCCGATGCAAAGGTCCGCGACGAGGCCGAAGCCGGTGCCTCTCACGATCTTGCCGGCAAGCCAGCCCGCAATCAATCCGACCAGCAGGATGACGAAGAGACTTTCGCCTGACATGTGTGCTCCAAAGTCCGGATGAGCCTGCCAAAACCAGCCGGGTCAGAGTGCTAACGGGGTCCCGGGGAGCCGTCAACCCTCGCGCTGCGCGCGAATATCGCTTCGGCGGCGTCGTCCGGCCTGCGCTTGCCCGGTGCGGCCCGCATCTGTCCGGCCTGCGGCGTTGCGGCCCACGCCGGCGGCGGTCCTGCGATGATCCGGGCCTGCGGGGGACAGCGCGCCGGAGATTGATCGCAGCGGGGCATGCCAGTATGGTCCGCCCGCGCGCGCTGCCACGCAGCCGCGCCCATGCCTGCGGCGGCCCGCGGCGAATGGGGCGTAGCCAAGTGGTAAGGCAGCGGATTTTGATTCCGCCATTCCCTGGTTCGAATCCAGGGCCCCAGCCAGCCGCCGCGTCCGTAGCGGCGAAAAAAGGCGGCGGGACGCGGGGCTGTCACGGTGACGGCCGCAGCACGAGTTTCGCGCCGTGCCGGTCCTTCACGTTGGCGATCTCGTGGAGCATGCATTTCAGGTCGCAGATCGCCTTTTCTTCATCCGGTGACAGACCCGAGAGATTGACATGCTTGAGCAGCACGATGAGCACATCCGCGATTCGGCCGAGCTGCTTACCGTAGCTCGCTTGATCGGAGAGCACCTGCTTCTCGATTGCAGGGTCGGACGAGGTCCCGAGATTGATATTGAAGGTCTGGGTCACGTCGCCCGACAGAGGCAGTCTGAAATCCGGCATCGAGGTATCCTCCCTGAACGAGCGCGCAACCCGAAGGAAAATCGGCCGCCGATTGCCCGGCGGGTCATGGGTAATGCGACCCGCGGAAAGACTTAGCGCATATGGTATTTTATCACAAAAGAACCGGTGGGCCGTTTTCAGGTCGGACGGATGGAGGCCGCCGGCACCCATCATCCCGATGCGAGGCTCGTGCTGCGGGACGTCGCCCGCCAGTATTTCACCAAAGTCGATAGCGGGTCTCGACGCACCAGCCTTCGCGGCAAATTGCCGCCGTCCGCAACCTGCTGCGGCAGGTGTCGGTTGGAGATGCACGAAGGTCCGGAGGCGAACAGCCGGCCGGCGGACCGTTCACAGGGCCGAGGATAACCTGCCGCGGCCACGGCTCCAGGTTGCCGAAAACGTCTCGACGCCGCTTCCGTTCCAGCCCGGCAAAGGAGCAGTCCTGCGGGCCTCGCTTGCCTACTCGAGGCGAGGCTGCGAATGTGGGGGAGGGAACGCAGGCGGCATGCCGCGAAAAGAGCTGTGCCGAAAGAAGCCGCTTTGGAGGAACGCCGAGATGAATTTATCCCGTATGCTCGATCGCGACCGTACGATCGCCAAGCCCGGGTTCAGCCGCTGGATGGTCCCGCCGGCCGCGTTATGCATCCATCTCTGTATCGGGCAGGCCTATGCGTTCAGCGTCTTCAATCTGCCGATGACGAAATTGATCGGCATCACCCAATCGGCGCCGAATGATTGGAAACTGACGGAGCTCGGGTGGATTTTCTCGATCGCGATCTTCTTCCTCGGCGCCTCGGCGGCGTTGCTCGGACGCTGGGTCGAGGAGGGCGGGCCGCGCCGCGCCATGTTTGCTGCGGGCGTGTGCTGGGCCGCCGGATTCTTCATCGCGGCGCTCGGCGTCTATTCTCACACGCTGTGGATCGTGTATCTCGGCTACGGATTCTTCGGCGGCCTGGGTCTCGGGCTCGGCTATATATCGCCGGTCTCCACGCTGATCAAATGGTTCCCCGACCGGCCCGGGATGGCTACCGGCATGGCGATCATGGGCTTCGGCGGCGGCGCGCTCATCGCTTCGCCGCTGTCGGTGTGGCTGCTGCAGAGGTTTTCCACGCCGACCCATGTCGGTGTCGCCGAGACCTTCATCGCGCTCGGCTGCATCTACTTCGTCTTCATGATGGTCGGCGCCGCGATCGTGCGCGTTCCTGCGTCGAACTGGAAGCCCGCGGGCTACGCGCCGCCGGAGGTGGCGCAAAAGCTGATCACCAAGAACGACGTCTTCGTCTATGACGCGATCAAGACGCCGCAATTCTGGCTGATCTGGTGGGTGCTCTGCCTCAACGTGACGGCGGGCATCGGCGTGCTCAGCCAGGCCTCCGCCATGAGCCAGGAAATGTTCCCCGGCCACGTCACGGCGCTGGCGGCCGCCGGCTTCGTCGGGCTGCTCAGCCTGTTCAACATGATCGGCCGTTTCTTCTGGGCCTCCACGTCGGATTATATCGGGCGCAAAAACACCTATTTCTGCTTCTTCGCGATCGGGACGGTGCTCTACGCGCTGGTTCCGTGGACGGGGGCGGCCGGCAGCGTGTCGCTGTTCGTGTTGTGCTTCGTCGTGATCATGAGCATGTATGGCGGCGGCTTCGCTACCGTTCCGGCCTATCTCAAGGACATGTTCGGCACGCGCTATGTCGGCGCCATCCACGGCTGGCTGATCACCGCCTGGTCGATGGCCGGCGTCTTCGGGCCGGTGCTGGTGAACTACATCCGCGAATATCAGATCGACCACGGCGTGCCGAAGGCGCAGGCCTACAACACCACCATGTATATCATGGCGGGACTGCTGGTCGTCGGCTTCGTTTGCAATTTCTTCATCACGGCGGTGCACCACCAATTCCACATGAAAGCCGGTCGGGAAGCCGAAATGGCGCCGGTCGGCGCAGGCGCGGCCCGCAAAGCGATCGGAGCATAGGGAGAAAAGACGATGGCAAGCGCCAATCCGAACACCACCACGACGCTGCAGCTCGTGCTCGCCTGGAGCTTCATCGGCATCCCGCTGGCATGGGGCGTGCTGCAGACGCTCGACAATGCGATGAATCTCTTCCGCTGACCCGACGCACTCGGCGCGACAAGGTTTCGTTGCCGTCGCTGCTCCCGCCGGCACGTGATCGCCGCAGATTGAGCCGATAGGGACGAGCGGAGCCTCGCGGCTCCGCCCATCCATATGGCCGTCAGGCGGATCGTACGGCGTGCGCTCCCTCGCGCTATTGGGCGAAGCAGTAGAACAACCCGCCACCGCCGGTGGCGACCAGCCCGGGCTGCGTGCAATCGCGCGACATGTGCGCCGAATTCCAGGAATGCTGGTAGACGGTGTCGGCGATGCCTTCGCGGTCGCTGTGGCCGAGCATGGCGCTGCCGAAATTGCCGCTGGTCCAGTTGTTGCAGGTCAGGTTCAGGTTGGGCGGGAACGCCCGGCCCTGCAGGTCGGAGCCGGTCAGCATGTCGTGCTGGTTCGGGGTATCGCCGCGCACTTTGGTCGGCTCGCCCTTCTCACTGAGCCCGGTCGCCTTGTTGATCTGGGCATTGGCGTGGAGATCATCGACGTTTTTGGCGATGACGACGCCCTTGGCGTTCTGCCACGGGCCGCTGCCGATGCGATCGCGGGCGTTGATCCCCGGGGCGGCCGGCGTGGAATTGGTGCTGATATAGGCGTGCCAGGTCTTGTTGCCCGCGCCGACCGCCGCCGCGAGTTGCTGGCAGTGCGCATCCGCGCCGGCGACGCCGCCGAGGTCGCCGCCCTTGCCGGACCCGACGCTGGTGATGAAGAAGCTCATATTGTTCTGCTGGGCCTGCGAGGCGCCGGCCCAACCGAGGGACGCGAGCGCCGCGGAGGCGAGGATGGACAGTCGCAAAGTCGTATTCATGGTTTCTCCCCTATGTTTCGATGTTCACGCGAAATTCGTCACTGCGCGAAGCAGTAAAGCAGCCCGATGCCGCCGGTGGCGATCAGGTCGGCCTGGCTGCAGCCGCGCGATTGATGCGAGGAATTCCACGACCGCGCATAGTCGTTGTCGGCGAGGCCCTTGCGGTCGATATGGCCGAGCATTGCCTTGCCGAATTCGCTGCTCGACCAGTTGTTGCAGGTCATGTTGATGTTGCCGGGGAACGCGCGGCCTTCACGATCGGAGCCCGGTCAGGGCGTCGTGCCAAACCGGCGTGTAGCCGACACCGGAAATCATGGTGCCGCGTTCGGTGAGCGCGGTCTCGTGGGTGAGCTTGTTGTTGGCGCTGTGAAGATCATCGACGTTCGTTGCGATCACAACGCCTTTTTCGTTCTGCCACGGGCCGCTGCCGATGCGGTCGCGGGCGTTGATGCCCTTGGCGGTCGGGAGTTCCGGGGAACTGAGATAGGCATGCCAGGTCTTGCCGCCTGCGCCCGCGGTCGCCGCGAGCTGTTGGCAATGGGCATCCGCGCCGGCCAGCCCGCCCAGATCGCCGCCCTTGCCGATGGGAGTGCTGGTGACGAAGAAGCTCATATTCGGCGCCTGCGGCACCTGCTGCGCCTGCGCGCCGCTCGCGCCGAACAGCAACGCCGTTGCCGACGCCATAAACGAAAAACGCAACACCTTGTTCATTGATAGTCCTCCCATTGCCTGCTCGAATCCGATGCGGGATGATTGGACCTTGAGCGGGGTTCACGGCCGCGTCTTCGCCCGGGGGCGATGGAACACGATCATGCCATCGAGGGTCTCGAACGCATCGGTCCGGCGCGACAGCAAAACACATCTGGATTTGCGCTACAAGCCGTGCGACCGATCAAACCCGTGTCCGCAGGGTCGATCCGGCTTCCCGCCAGGATCCGGGTGCAAGCACCTTGCTTATTGTGCTTCTTTCATGAATTCGGTGGCGAGCCGCACGATGTCCGGTGAGGTCGTGTAGACCTGCCTGATCAGTGCATCGGCCTCGGCGCCGGTCAGCGGCCGCACGTCCATGTCTTGCCGCTTGGCATCGGCAAGGAATTCCGGGTCCTTCATGGTCGCATCGAAGGCATTGCGCAAAGCCGTCAGGCGTTCCGGCGGAATGCCCGGCGGCGCCACGTAGGGGCGCGCCATGGTCTGGCGGGCGATGATCAGTCTCAGAACGGCCTGCTGCTCCGGACTGGCGGCGACATCGAGGACCGACGGCACCTCCCCAAGCTCGGGAAGCTTCTTGTCGGTGAGCTGCAGCACCACCCTGATCTGCTTCGTGAGCCACAGTTCCTTGTTCCGGGTCGACAGCGTCGACCACGACCAGCCGCATCGGCCGTCGACCTCGCCACGCTGAATCGCGAGCACGGTCTCGGCGGCGCTCTGGTATCCCAGCACGAGCTGCATGGGCAGGTTGAACATCTTGCGCAGCAGGTTGGGAAATACGTCACTGTCCGCCCCGGCGCCGGTTGCGCCGATTTTATAGTGTTTGGTCTGCATGTCCGCCCACGAACCGATCCCGGCGTCGGAACGGAACGCGCACACGCCGACGTCGGTGGAGATGCTGCCGAGCCACCCGAATTTTGCCGCCGTGTATCGCATCGCTTCGGTGCGCCCCAGCAACGGGTCGAGGAATATGCCGCGCGCGAAGCCTCCGAACACCGTGCCGTCCTTGGCCGCGACATTGTAGAGGTAGTTCGCCGCCCGGACGCTGCCGGCACCCGGCATGTTCTGCACGACAACGGTGGGATTGCCGGGGATGTGGCGAGCAATGTGACGGCCGAGCATGCGGGCGTAGTCGTCATAGCCGCCTCCCGGCGCATAGCCGATGATGAGCTGGACGGTTCTGCCGGCATAGAAATCGGAAACGTCGTCGCTCCGCGCCGGTTCGGCGGCGAAAGCCAGCGCGGCGCCGCAGCCGATCGTGAACCGGGCAACGTCGAATTTGCGCCGCCGCCCGAGCATCCTCACCTCCCGTTGCTTCACCACATCTGGCGGGGATACCAGCGGGTCGGGGCGGCCGGATAGGCTATCCTACGACAGCATCCCGGCGCGACGGCGTCTCGTATCCGCGCTTCTGCACGTTCATGTCGACGAGTTCTCGTGCCTCGCAGGCGTTTTCCAGGAAGCCCCAGCTCTTCATCCAGTCGAACGTGCGTTGCAACTCGTCGGCCGGGATCGGCGCCGGGTCGACCACATAAATGCGGCTTTCGCGCAAATCGTCGATCGTGAGCTTGGCGATCTCGGGATCCCTGTTCTTGTAATAGTCGATGAAGTAGTGGAGGTACGAGCGCTTGTTCGCATTGATCCGGCGTACCGCCTCGCGTACCGCCCGGTTGAACGCGCTATAGGTCTCTGCGTCGACGCGATCGGACGCCACTTCGGTGCCGTGATGAAACGCCGAGATCACCAGACGGCAGCCTTTCTTCTCGGCAAGCGAGATATAGGGCTCGGTCAGCGTGGTGGCCTCGATCTGGCCGGTCATGAGCAGATTGAATCGATAGGGCGAGCCGTTAGGCACGCGGCCGAGCTTGATCTGGTCGCGCGGAACGAACCCCTCCAGCATTTGAAGCGTCAAGTAGTGCGTGCCGAAGAAGAACGGGACACCGATCTGCCGGTTGGCGAATTGCTGCGGGGTTTGCACCGGCGAATCCGGCCGCACCACCAGAGCCGCGAAGGTTACGATCGAACGGCGGCCGATCTGGCGGCTGCCGACCTTGGTGCTCTCGACGCGGGAGTAGTTTCCCCATTCGCAGGCGTTATAAAGATCCGCCTTGCCCTCCTCGAGCAGCTTGCCATGGCTCGAAAACGGATTGACGCCCTTGTGGCTCGTCACGTTCAGCTGCGGCGCCTTATCGACTCCGGCTTCGCGATCGGCCCATTCGACGGTGATGCCTTCCCTCTCGAACAGGCCTTCGTCAAAGGCGACGAGTTCGGCGAGCCCCTGGAAAGGCGCGGTCGTTTCCAAGACCAGCTTTTTGCCCATGGACCAATCTCCCGCATCTCGAGACCGCAGCATCGCTGAACGACGGAAGGCAGATGCTTGCTGCAGCACCCGAATCTAAGCCGTATCGTCGGTGCGGTCCAGCGATCCGTCGACTTCGATCAACGGATCGCTGCCGGCAAGCTCAGATCGGGCGTAACGGCGATGATGTCGTCGACTTCCTCGACGCCGCGCGCGGTGAAAGCGGCCTGTATTTGTGACAGCGCCGCGGCCTGAACCGCTTCGATCCGCCTCCAACCAATGGGCATAGACACCTGCATTCGTGCAAAACCCAGGAGGGTTCCATGAAATTCGTCATTTGCCTGTCTCTGTTATCCCCACTTCTGTGCGTTTCGGCGCAAGCCCGCGACATAGAAGTCGGCACTGTTCTGACGTGCGATACCCAGCGGCAAGCGGAGCGGGTCGGAACGCTCCTGCACGGCGACGCGCAGAACGTCGCCAGCGCCGTGAGCGAAGTGAATGCGGAGGAGCACAGCCGGACTGCCTGCGGCATCGTCAATGCGGCGGCCTATGTGCGCGGTACGGATCTCGCGACCGTCCGGGCCAAGGGCGAGACCTTTCAGATCGCCCCCATCCTGCTCATCGGCATCGTCGAAGGGACCGACATGCAATCGGTTCCCCAAAAAGTCTCCTTCGCGGTGTTCAAGATCGACGAGCGCATGGCGTGAGTGGCTGTCCGCCGCGACAGCCGGACCTTGCGATGCAATGGTCGAGCCGAGCCGGGGCAGACCGGCCGCCGACCGATTACGAGAACAGGTCGTTGCGATGACAGACGAGCAAGGCCGACGCAGCCATCGCCCGGGCCTCGTTCCGGGGACTTGGAAAACCGGCCTCGACGGTGCCGGCGCAGAAGCTTTTGACAAGCCGGTTCATCGCGTTACTGATGGTGTCATTGCAATTCCGCAAAGCTTGTCCCTGCCCGAACCAACGCTTCCGAAGGTCTCCATGTCTCTCGTCACAAAGCCTGTCGCCACAAAGTCTCCCGCCGCAAAACCTCGAACCGCCGCGCGCGCCAAACCGGGCCATCGGCCCGGACGCGGGCGCGTCTTTGCATCGGTGACCGAGGCGATCGGCGACACGCCGA
Organism: uncultured Alphaproteobacteria bacterium; assembly: GCA_963800215.1. Taxonomy (GTDB): domain Bacteria; phylum Pseudomonadota; class Alphaproteobacteria; order Rhizobiales; family Xanthobacteraceae; genus JAJPKK01. Next base: position 290,039 of record CAWCZY010000004.1, read on the forward strand.
TCGTGCGGCTTCTGCGCCTGCCGGAAATGCAGGACGTGAAGGCCAATATCCTGGCCAAGCTTGAATTCCTCAATCCGGCCGCGAGCGTCAAGGATCGCATCGGCGTCGCCATGGTCGACGACATGGAAGCGGCCGGAGTGGTGGGGCCCGGAACCGTCCTGGTCGAGCCGACATCGGGCAATACCGGCATCGCGCTCGCCTTCGTGGCGGCGTCGCGCGGCTATCGGCTGATCCTGGTGATGCCGAAGTCGATGTCGATGGAGCGGCGGAAGATTTTGAGACTCCTGGGCGCCGAGCTGGTTTTGACGCCGGCCATCCAGGGCATGCGCGGTGCGGTGGAAAAGGCCGAGGAACTCATCCGCGCCACCCCGAACGCGGTGATGCCGCAACAATTCAAGCACCGCGCCAACCGCGAAATCCATCGCGTCACCACGGCGGAGGAGATCTGGAACGACACCGGCGGAGAGATCGACGTGTTCGTGGCAGGCGTCGGAACCGGAGGCACCATCACCGGCGTGGGCCAGGTTCTCAAGCCGCGCAAGCGGTCGCTGCGCATCGTCGCGGTCGAGCCGAAGGACAGTCCGGTGCTGTCGGGCGGCAAGCCGGGCGCGCATAAGATCCAGGGCATCGGCCCCGGCTTCATCCCGGACATCCTCGACCGCTCGGTGATCGACGAAGTGGTGGCCGTCACCAACCAGGCCGCGTTCGAGACAGCGCGCCTGCTCGCCCGCCACGAAGGCATTCTGGCGGGCATTTCCTCCGGCGCCGCCGTCGCGGCGGCCCTGGAGATCGGCAAGCGGCCGCGCATGGCGGGCAAGAACATCGTCGTCATCCTGCCCTCGTCGGCCGAGCGCTATCTTTCGACGGCCCTGTTCGAGGATTTGTGACGCCGCCGGCGTCGGCCGAGGTGCGGCGGAGAAGCGGCCAAGGTCCCGACAAAGGCAGGACGAGTAAAAATAGTTCTTAATTAAATACTGGTTTTACTTGCTACCGCCGCCGCGTCTCGCTCCACAGCAGGAACATGCCCGAGCCCACGACGATGGCCGAGCCGATGAGCAGCATCGGCGAGGGGATGTCGCCCCACACCAGGAAGCCGAGGCAGATCGCCCACACCAGCGAAAAATAATTAAACGGCACCACCGCCGAGGTGGGCGCGAGATGCAGCGCCCGGGTCCACCAGAATTGGCCGAGCGCATTGGCGAGGCCGTTGAGGATCATGGCGACGAGGTCGCGCCAGGTCGGCACAATGAAGCCGAACGGCAATGACAGGGAAAACATCGCGGTGAGGACCACCATCTGGTACATGGTGAGGGTCTCGGCCAATTCCGTCGCGGTCATGCCGCGCACCCCGACCGTGACCGTGCCGAACAGCACTGCGTTGCACAGCGCGAACACCGAGCCGGTCCGGAACGTGTCGGCGCCCGGGCCGGTGACCAGCAGCACGCCCATGAAGCCGACGATCAGGGCGCCCCAGCGCACCGCGCCCACCGGCTCCTTCAGGAAGATGACAGCGGCGACCGTGGCGAACAGCGGCGCCGAGAAATTGATCGCCACCGCGCTCGCAAGCGGCATCATGCTGAATGCGATGAGGAGAAACGCCTGCGAACTCGCCTGCGAGACGCCGCGCATGAGGTGGGCGCCCGGGCGCTTGGTGCGGAACACCGCAAAGCCCGCATAGGGCAGGATGGCGAGGCTGGCGCCGACGAGCGACGTCGCCGAGCGCGAGAACAGCACCTCGCCGATCGGGTAGGCCGCCACCAGCCATTTGGATGTGGCGCTCGAACCGGCGAACAGGACGGTGGCGGAAATCATATAGGCGATGCCGAGCGGAATCCGCTCCTCGCGAACCGGGGCTCTCTGTGTCACGGATGCCGTCCACTCCTCACACGGGAGCAATCTACAAACTCTGTCGGAGACGCGGGCATTTGATCGACACAGTTGACGGCATGGGAGCATTGCAGACGCAGGCGGCGGGCGGACTTGACGACGCGGCGGCGATGTCACACCCATGTCGTAAATCGAGCCATTGTGTCGGGCTTCGATCACAGCGAGGTCGCCATGCGGATTACCCATCTGATCGCCGGCTTGCTGATCGCGGCCGCGTTCGCGTCGGGGCAAACCGCTGCGGCCCAGACCGCTCCCCATAACGTCGTGATCTTCGTCGCCGACGGGCTGCGCGCGCGATCCGTCAACGACGCGACCGCGCCCAACATGGCGGCGCTGGCACGTGAGGGCGTCGCCCTCGTCAACAGCCATTCGCTGTTCCCGACCTTCACGACGGCCAATGCATCGGCGATGGCGACCGGCCATTATCTCGGCGACACCGGCGACTTCAGCAACACGATCTACACCGCCAGGCCGGTGGCGAGCGCCGGCGGCACCGTGACGCCTTTCCTGGAAAACGATGCGGTGCTCGGCGAGGTCGACGCACAGTTCGGCGGCAACTACATGGACGAAGTCTCGGTGCTCCGGCTCGCCCATGAAAAGGGCTACAGCACCGCGGCGATCGGCAAGCTCGGCCCCACCCTGATATTCGACCACACCGCGCGCACCGGCGGCGAGACCGTCATCATTGACGATGCCACCGGCACCGAGCAGGGCATTCCGCTCGCGGCGGAGGTCGCCGAGCGGATGAAGGCCGCGGGCCTGCCGCCGGTCACGCCGGGCCGTGGCGCCAACGGCGTGGTCGGAAACGCCACCACCCCCGGCACCAGGGTCGCCAATACCGTGCAGCAGGATTTCATGGTGGCCGCGACCACGCGCGCGGTGCTGCCGCTGTTCGCAGCGCGCACCAAGCCGTTCGTGCTGGTGTTCTGGTCGCGCGATCCCGACGGCACCCAGCACAATCAGGGCGACAGTTTCCTCGCCGTGAGCCCCGGCATCAACGGGCAGGCCTCGCTCGCGGCGATCCGCAACGCCGACGATGACCTCGGCCGCATCCGCGCTGCGCTAGGCGAACTCGGCGTTGCCCAGGACACCGATATCATCGTCACCGCCGACCACGGCTTCTCGACCATCTCCAAGCAGAGCGACACCAGTCCGGCCGCCAGGCGTCGTTACAGCGACGTTCCGCCCGGCATGCTGCCGCCCGGCTTCCTTGCGCTCGATCTCGCCGGCGCACTCGGCCTGCCTTTGATCGACCCCAACAACGACTACAAGCCCGTTGCCGACGGCGCGCATTCGCGCGGCGGCAACGGCCTGATCGGCGGCGACATGGATCACCCCAAGGTGGTGGTCGCGGCCAATGGCGGCTCCGACCTCGTCTATATTCCCGACGGCGACCGGGAGACGGCGCGTAGCGTGGTCGACGTGCTGCTCAAGCAGGACTATGTCAGCGGGCTGTTCGTCCACAGCCGGTTCGGCAAGATCCCCGGCACTTTGGCGTTGTCGGATATCGGGCTGGAAGGGGCAGCGGTAACCCCGGCTCCCGCGATCGTGGTGAACTTCCGTTCGTTCGATACGATCTGCGGCGAGCCCGTGCGCTGCGCCGTCACGGTCTCCGACACCGGGCTGCAGCAGGGCCAGGGCATGCACGGCTCGTTCAGTCGCGCCGACACCTGGAACTTCATGGCGCTCGCCGGCCCTGATTTCCGGTCGGGCTTCGTCGATACCGCGCCGGCCAGCAATGCCGATGTCGGCCGCACCGTCGCGGCGCTCCTGCGCCTCGACGCCAAGGACAAGGGAAAGCTCGCGGGCCGCGTGCTCGGCGAGGCGATGCCGGGCGGCACGCTGCCGGAGGTCAAGAGCCTCACCGTGGTTTCCGATCCGGCCGGGAACGGGTTGCGCACCGTGCTCGACATGCAGTCGGTCGGCGGTGTCGGATATTTCGATGCCGCCGGATTTCCCGGCCGGACCGTCGGGCTGTCGCAAAGCCCGGGACTGCCGGGGAGGTAGTGGACGCACGGCAAACCGGTGCCCACCGGCAGCCTAAACGGGCCGAGGCGGCCGCAGTCACCCCAAAGCCGTCGCATCTGCGGCTGCGCCGGGCCGCCCCGGGGTTCCGCGTTCCCGTTCCGCGCGCCGCTATTTCACCTCGACGATGCCGACCTGATTGGCGAGGCTGTTGGCGAGGATCGGGTTGCCGTCGCGGGCGACATCCATGTTGCGCACGATGTCGCCGCCGCCGGGGATCGCCCAGCTCTGGAACTGCTCGGTCTTGGGATCGAACCGCACGATGGTGTTCGGCTTGGCGCCGGATTCGCAGTACCACAGGCCGCCCTTGGTCGCCGCGATCCCGTAGGGGAGCGACTTCGGACCGCTCGGGGAGGCCCATTCCTTGACCTCGCCGGTGGCGGGATCGAGCCGGCCGAGATAGCCGCGCGAGTAGTCGGTGTACCAGATCTTGTCGTCCGGCGTGATCGCGATCCGCCGCGGCCGCGAGCCCGGATCGAGCAACTGGTACTCGACGATGTGCATGTTGTTGTCGATGGTGGCGATCTTAGGCGCGCCGAATTCCACGAAATAGACGAGGTTCTTGGAATCCACCGCCATGCCGTAAGGCCGCGCCCTGGGCGTCGGCGGGCTGGCGAGCTTGATCTCGCCGGTCTTGGGATCGAGCCGGCCGACGAAGTTGCCGTTCTGCACCGAGAACCACACGATGCCGGCATGGTCGATGACGAGGGTGTGGGGGTCCCTGGCCTTGGGATCGGGAAGCGGATATTCCTTGATCTGGCCGGTCTTGACATCGAGCTTGCCGATGAAGCCGCGGAAGTTGCCGGTGAACCAGATATTGCCGTCCTTGTCCTCGACGAGGCCGTGCGGCGCCGACATCGGATTGACCGGATATTCCTTGAACTGCTCGGTCTTGGGGTCGAGCCGGCCGATCTTGTTGGCGAGCTGGCCGGACCACCAGATCGCGCCGTCACGGGCGGCCATCGGATCGTGGGGGCGCGAGCCGGGCGTCGGCAGGTCGAATTCCTTGATGGTCGCCTCGACCGGGCCGGGGATCAGCACCGCCGGCGGCCGCGGCTTTTCCGGGAAGCTCTTGATCAGGTAGGCGGTGACCGCTTCCCATTCATTGTCCGGCAACGGAGCGCCGAAATTGCGCATCATGCGGGTCACGGTGCGCCAGCCTTGCGGCGTATAGCCGGCGGTGAGGCGATTGATGTCGTGGCAGCCGCCGCATACCCCGGTGACCATTTCCTTGCCGGCGCCGTCCGGGAAGTTGTGCCCGGGCTGCTGGGCGGCCGCAGAGAATACCGAACCGAGCAGGGCGGCGGCGACGAGCGGCAACAGCGATTTGGATGACATCGAGGGTTCTCCAGCGAGGCTGCATGCGGAATTTGACGGGCCGCTAGTTTGGCTGGGGGACAGCCACCGCGTCAAGCGGGTGGCCAAGCTCTTGTATCCGGCTGTTAGCAGGCGACTGCGCGCTACCGCCAGCGGCATCCGACCCTCCCCGGCGGGGGCCAAAAGTCCTATAACTGGGGCAATGCCGGCTCACCGAACAGGGATCACCGTCCATGAACGCCCCCGTCGCCATCGCTTCCTACAAGCACGCCCCGCTGTTTCCGGCGGGCAAGGACACCACGCCCTACCGCAAGATCGGCGCCGACGGCGTGCGGATCGAAAAGATCATGGGCACGGACGTGGTCGTGGTCGCGCGCGATGCGTTGCGCGCGCTCGCGGAGGCGGCCTTCTCCGACATCAACCACCTGCTGCGGCCGGGACATCTCAAGCAGCTCCGGTCGATCCTCGACGACCCCCAGGCCTCCGACAACGACAAGTTCGTCGCCTTCGACTTCCTCAAGAACGCCAACATCGCCGCCGGCGGCGTGCTGCCCATGTGCCAGGACACCGGCACCGCCATCATCATGGGCAAGAAGGGCCGGCTGGTGTGGACCGAGGGCGACGACGAGGCCGCGCTCGCCGAAGGGGCCCGCGACGCCTATCTGAAGCGCAACCTGCGCTACTCCCAGCTCGCGCCGCTCTCCATGTTCGAGGAGAAGAACACCGCCAACAACATGCCGGCCCAGGTCGAGATCTACGCCGAAGGGGAAGACGCCTACAAGTTCCTGTTCATCGCCAAGGGCGGCGGCTCCGCCAACAAGTCGTTCCTGTTCCAGGCGACGCCCTCGATCCTCACCCGCGACCGCATGCTCGCGTTCCTCAAGGAGAAGGTGCTCACGCTGGGCACCGCGGCGTGCCCGCCCTACCATCTCGCCATCGTCATCGGCGGCACCTCGGCGGAGCTCACCATGAAGACGGTGAAGCTCGCCTCGACCCACTATCTCGACAACCTGCCGACCACGGGCTCGGAGGATGCCCACGCCTTCCGCGATCTCGAAATGGAGCAGGAGATCCTCAAGATGACCCAGTCGCTGGGGGTGGGAGCGCAGTTCGGCGGCAAATATTTCTGTCACGACGTGCGGGTGGTGAGGCTGCCGCGCCACGGCGCCTCGCTGCCGATCGGGCTCGGCGTGTCGTGCTCGGCCGACCGCCAGGCGCTGGGCAAGATCACCCGCGACGGCGTCTTCCTGGAGGAGCTCGAGCACAATCCCGCGCAGTATCTTCCCGAGGTCGAAGACGCGCGGCTCGGCGGCGAGGTGGTCGCGGTCGATCTCAACCGTCCGATGAAAGAGATTCTCGCGGCGCTGTCCGAGTATCCCATCAAGACGCGGCTGTCGCTCACCGGTCCGATGATCGTGGCGCGCGACATGGCCCATGCCAAGCTGCGCGGGCGGCTGGAGCAGGGGCAGGGGTTGCCGGACTATTTCAAGAACCACCCCGTCTATTACGCCGGGCCGGCCAAGACGCCGCACGGCTACGCCTCCGGCGCGTTCGGCCCGACCACCGCCGGGCGGATGGATTCCTTCGTCGACGATTTCCAGGCGGCCGGCGGCTCGATGATCTCGGTCGCCAAGGGCAACCGCTCGCCCCAGGTGCGCGAGGCCTGCAAGAAGCACGGCGGCTTCTACCTCGCCTCCATCGGCGGCACCGCGGCCAACCTCGCCGAGCACTGCATCAAGAAGGTCGAGGTTCTCGAATATCCCGAGCTCGGCATGGAGGCGATCTGGCGCATCGAGGTGGAGAATTTCCCCGCCTTCATCGTCATCGACGACAAGGGCAACGACTTCTTCAAGGAACTCAATCTGGGATGATGTCCGATTTAGTCATTCCGCCCCGGAACAATGTTGAGTTTTCGAGGCAAGCCTATCCACGATAAAGCAGTCGCGCGAGCGCTCACGCCCGCCGCGCGGCTTTAATGCAGCCCGCCCCAGCGGCTCTCGAACGTGCCGGAGGGCACGACCGGGGTCGCCCCCGTCATCAGTCCCGAGCCCGCGGCGGGCGGCGCTGCGTTCGCGAATGCGGCGGCTGGCGGCGCGGGCTTCGCGGCTGGAGCGGCCGGCGCCGTCATCTGGGCGACATCGGTGTGCGGCTGCGATTTTGCCTCCGCCGGCTGCGGCTTGGTTACCGCGTGGACGGTCGGCTTTTTCGGCGCTACCGAGGCGGTGGTATAGACCTTGGGCTTAGCCGGCTCCGCCGCTGCGATGCTTGATGTCGTCTCGGCTTCCGGCGATGGCGCGTGCGGCGGGTTGACGTTCGCCGGCAGCGGGATGCTGGACGGCACCACCGCCCGGAAGCGGCCATCGGTGTCGAACATGGCGTCCTGGGGCCGCAGCTTGGCGAGGAAGGTCGGGTGCATGCCGCCGTCGGTGCCGGTGCGGACCGCGACGGTGGCGACGCCTTTGTTCGCAAGGGCTTCGAATTCGCGCTCGTCCTTGTCGTTCTTCTCCTTCACCAACGCGGCGAGCTCGGGTTTCACCTCGTAGGCTGGGCACTTCTCCCTCGGGTGAAAGCTCATGCCGGGGGCGGTGTCGGCATCGAAGACGTAGCGCTTCTCGCACACGTCGACCTTGGGCTCTGCCCTGGTGACCAGGAAGTGATCGTTGCCTTCCTTGATCATCCGCCAGAAGGCCATGTTCGGGTTGTTGCGATGCTTGGCCAAATTGAGGGGTGTCATGCGGAACGGATAGGCCTGCACCTGGAAGGATTTCTGCCCGCCCAGGAAGGAATCGCGGCCGAGCGCGTAGATTTCCTGAATCTGCTCGTCGGTCATGGCATAGCAGCCGGCCGAGGAGCAGTCGCCATGCACCATCAGGAATGCGCCGGTGCGGTCATTGGCGCGGTCATAGACGTTGGGAAAACCGAGATCGAAGGAGAGGTAGTAGTTCGAATTCGGATTCATCTGGCCGGGCCTGATGGTGTAGAAGCCTTCAGGCGCCTGGCGGTCGCCTTCCTTGACCTTGGGGCCGAGTTCGCCGGACCAGCGGCAGATCGGATAAGTCTTGAGCAGCGCGAACTGGCCGTTGGTGTCCTGCTTCCAGACTTCGAATTCCGCTTCTTCCTTGAAGAGCCGCACAAGGATCGGGGATTCCTTGGGCATGTTCTTCTTTTCCATCTCGGCGGCCAACTCGGCCGGCAGGGGCCTCAGCGCGCGGGCGGTGGCCACAGTCGCGCCGTCGGTCTCGCAGCCGGCAAGCGCAGCCGCTGCCGCGATGACTCCGCAAACCGCCAAGAAACGGGATTTCGTCAACAGCCGCGCGCGCAGCGTGGAACGTTTCAAACGCGCCACTCCCCAATCCCCATTGACCCCAAGCTGGTCTCCCAGCGTCGCGAACCTCCGACGATTAGCCTTAAGATGTGGTATAAGCAAGGCAAACCAGCGCGCAGGCGAACCGACGCCCGTCAATGGTTAAGGAAACCCGAGCGGCAGCTCCAGCGATGGGACGGTCCGGCCCGTGTTTCGCTTAAGAAATTGACTTAAAACGATTTTTCACGGCGGTTCACGCCTGGATTCTTCCGATTGCGAGGAATTTATTCTGCCGGTCGCGCCGCACCGCGTCGCGATCCATTGCACGCAGCGGGACGAACGCCGCGGCGACGGCCTCACCGACGGCCCGGATCGAGGCCTTCGGGTCGCGATGGGCGCCGCCCATCGGCTCGCGGATGATTTCGTCGATGACGCCCAGCCGCGTCATGTCGTCGGCGGTGATCTTCATGTTGGTGGCGGCTTCCTGCGCCTTCGCGGTGTCGCGCCACAGGATCGACGCCGCTCCCTCCGGGGAGATCACGCTGTAGATCGAATGTTCGAGCATCAACACCCGGTTGGCGGTGGCTAGCGCGATGGCCCCGCCGGAGCCGCCCTCGCCCGAGAATCACAGCCACATTGGCAACCCCGAGGGAGAGGCAGGTATCGGTGGAGCGGGCGATCGCCTCGGCCTGGCCGCGCTCCTCGGCGCCGATGCCGGGATAGGCGCCGGCGGTGTCGACCAGCGCCAGCACCGGGATGTCGAAATGGTCGGCCATCTCCATCAGCCGCACCGCCTTGCGGTAGCCTTCCGGCCGCGCCATGCCGAAATTGTGCTTGAGCCGGCTCTCGGTGGTGGAGCCTTTTTCGTGGCCGATCACGCACAGGCTGTCGCCGTTGAAGCGCCCGAACCCGCCGATGATGGCGTCGTCGTCGCCGAACTTGCGATCGCCGGCGAGCGGGGTGAAATCGGTCAGCAGCGCCGCCACGTAATCGAGGCAATGCGGCCGCTGCGGATGGCGCGCCACCTGGGTCTTCTGCCACGGCGTCAGCGTCGCATAGAGCTCGTCCAGCGCGGCATTGGCCTTGCTCTCGAGCCGCGCGATCTCCTCGCCGATGGCGACGGCGTTGCCGGCCTCCTGGAGCGCGCGCAGCTCCTCGACCTTGGCTTCCAATTCGGCGACCGGCTTTTCGAAATCGAGATAGCTTCGCATCACTCCTCGCTCACCGTCTCGCCCAACGGGTGGAGATCGCGAACCATGCTCTTGAGGCGGTCGTCCAGCACGTGGGTGTAGATCTGGGTGGTGGAAATGTCGGCGTGACCCAGCAGGGTCTGCACCACCCGCAGGTCGGCGCCATTGTGCAACAGGTGGCTGGCGAAGGCATGGCGCAGCACATGCGGGCTCACCTGGGCGGCGCGCAGGCCCGCGGCACCGGCGAGGCCCTTCAGTTCGCGGGCCGCGTGCTGGCGGGTCAGATGGCCGCCCTCGCCGAACGAGGGAAACAGCCATTTCGACGGCGGCAGTTCTCGCACTTCGCCGAGCAGGGAGGCATAGGAGCGCATGGCGGACTTCGCCGCCTCGTTGAGCGGCACCAGGCGCTCCTTGCCGCCTTTGCCGCGCACGATCAGCATGCGCTCGTCGCGCCGCGCCGCCGAGGCCGGCAGCGCCACCAGCTCGGATATGCGCAGGCCGGTGGCGTAGAGCAATTCCAGCAGGCAATAAATCCGCCGCGCCCGCAGCCGCTCCAGCATTGGGATGTCCGCCGCCTCGGCGGCCTCCCGGGCTGCCGCGATCAGCCGGTCGACGTCGCCGATGGTGAGGACCTTCGGCAACGGCCGGCTGCGCTTCGGGCCTTCGAGGATGGCGGCGGGGTCGTCGCCGCGATGGCCTTCGGCATAGAGGAAGCGATAGAGCTGCCGGATCGCCGACAGCCGCCGCGCCACCGATGCCGGCTTGAAGCCGCGGTCCGCGAGATCGCCGAGATAGGCGCGCAGATCGGGCGTGGCGGCGGTCGCGACCGTGCGCCTCTTGGCCGCCAGAAAGGCGGTGAGGTCGTCGAGATCGCGGGTGTAGGCTTCGAGCGTGTTCGCCGCTCCGCCCCGCTCGGAGGCGAGCATGTCGAGAAACAGTTCGGCCAGGCGCGGTGCCGGCGCCTTGCGCGCTCCCATCGCCGTCACTGGCGCTTGACGAAGTGGTCGGGCGGCACCGTGACGCTCATTTCGCGCGTTTTGGGATCGACGTAATTGGCTAGCAGGTACATGGCCACATAGCCCAGTCCGCCGACGATTCCGACGACTATGAGGACCCTGAACAAGCTCGGCATGGCGTGGTTTCCGCAGGGATGTCCCGATCCACCGGGGCCTGAGTACGAACATTTTTGCTTCGCCGGGGCAAGGAGGAATTTTGGCAGTGCAGCACCGGCGCGGCCAGCCCGGTATTATCGTGTGGCGCCCCGGTTCACCCCCCTGGCCGGGGCCGTTGTTTCCCGCGGTCGTTTGTGGGACCGTGCGGCCGTTTTCGAAGGACTTTCCGATGGCCGACCTCGCATCGATACCCGTATCCGGCGCCAATTCGGCCGGCGCCGCGCTCGCGGCGGCGCTGGGGCACCGCTCTATCGTGCTGGTCGGCATGATGGGCGCGGGCAAGTCTTCGATCGGCCGGCGGCTGGCCGGGCGCATCGGCATCGCTTTCGTCGATGCCGATGCCGAGATCGAGGCGGCGGCCGGCATGTCGATCGCCGACATCTTCGCGGTCCATGGCGAGCCCTATTTCCGCTCCGGCGAGGCGCGGGTGATCGCCCGGCTGCTCGAGCACGGCCCCCAGGTGCTGGCGACCGGCGGCGGCGCCTTCATGAACGCCCAGACCCGGGCCACGGTCCGCGCCAAGGCGGTCTCGGTGTGGCTGAAGGCCGATGTCGACGTGCTGACCAGGCGGCTGCGGCGGCGCAACGACCGGCCGCTCCTCAAGACCGAGGATCCGGTCGCGACGCTGACCAAGCTTCTCGTGGATCGCGACCCCATCTATGCTGAGGCCGATGTCACGGTCATCTCGCGCGATGTCACCCACGAAGTCATCGTCGACGAGATCATCGCCGCCGCCTGCGGCAAGCTCGACATTGCAGTCCCGTCGGGCTGAGGAGAATGCCATGACCGTGCCGTTGCGGCCGGGATATACGGCCACGATCGACCCGACTCCGGTCGATGGCGAGCTGGTGCGTGTCGCGCTCGGCGATCGCGCCTATGACATCGTGATCGGACGCGGCCTCATCGCATCGCTGGGCGCGCGCGCCGCCGCGCTCAAGCCGGGCGCCAAGGCGGCCATCGTCACCGACGATGTGGTGGCGCCGCTCTACCTCGACGCGGCCGCGGCCGCGCTGGCCGCGGCGGGGATCGCGACCAGCTCCGTCATCGTCGGCGCCGGGGAGGGCGCCAAGAGCTTTGCCGGTTTCGAACGCGTCTGCGAGGCGTTGATCGCGGCGCGGATCGAGCGCGGCGACCTCGTGGTGGCGCTCGGCGGCGGGGTGGTCGGCGATCTCGCCGGCTTCGCCGCCGCCGCGGTGCGGCGCGGCCTCGACTATATCCAGGTGCCGACGACGCTGCTCGCCCAGGTCAATTCCTCGGTGGGCGGCAAGACCGCCATCAATTCGAGCCGCGGCAAGAACCTCGTCGGTGCGTTCCACCAGCCGATCCTCGTGGTCGCCGACACCGCGCTGCTCGATACCCTCCCGGCGCGGCAGTTCCGGGCCGGATATGCGGAGGTCGTCAAATACGGCCTGCTCGGCGATGCCGCGTTCTTCGACTGGCTCGACGCCAATCTCGGCCAGGTGTTCTCCGGCGGCGCCGCGCGCGAGCACGCCATCGCCGTCAGCTGCCGCATGAAGGCCGCCATCGTCGCCCGCGACGAGCGCGAGACCGGCGAACGGGCGCTGCTCAATCTCGGGCATACTTTCGGTCATGCGCTGGAGGCGGCGGCAGGGTTTTCCGACCGGCTGCTGCATGGCGAGGCGGTCGCGCTCGGCACCGCGCTGGCGTTCGAGTTTTCCGCCCGGCTCGGCCTCATCGCCCCGGCGCAGGCGGCGCGGGTGACGCCGGCATCTCGCCGGCGCGGGCCTGCCGGTCACGCTCCAAGAACTCCGGGCGTTCGCCGGCGGCCCGCCCGGTGCGGACCACATGATGGAGCTGATGGCGCAGGACAAGAAGGTCAAACGCGGCAGGCTGACCTTCATTCTTCTGCGCGACATCGGAAAGGCCTATGTCGCTCCGGACGTCGATCCGGCGCAGGTCCGCGCCTTCCTCGCCGAGAAGCTCGACACGCGATGACCGGTCACGATTGGCTCACCCTTCTCGTCGTCCTGGTGTTTCTGTTCCTGGCGTTCCTGTTCTCCGGCAGCGAGACGGCGCTGACGGCTTCCTCGCGCGGCACCATGCTGCGGCTCGCGAAGTCCGGGAACCCCGATGCCATCATCGTCACCCGCCTGCTGGAAAACCGGCAGCGGCTGATCGGCGCCCTGCTGATCGGCAACAACGTCGCGACCATCGTGTCGTCGGCGCTGGCCACCGAGTCTGCTGCTGTCCTGGTTCGGCGAAGTCGGCGTGATCTATGCGACCGTCGCGATGACGGTCCTGGTGATCGTTTTCTGCGAATTGCTGCCCAAGACCGCCGCGATCATCTCGCCCGACCGTCACGCGCTCGCGGTGGCGCGGCCGACCGCGCGCGTCGTCGCCGTGCTCGGCCCGGTGCTCACCGGGGCGGAATGGCTGGTGCGCAAGATGCTGGCGGTCGTCGACATCAGGGCCGGCGAGAGCGAGCCGCTGCTGCCCCCGCACGAGCGGCTGCGCGGCGCGGTCGACCTGCTGCATCGGGAAGGCAGCGTCGAGAAGCTCGATCGCGACATGCTCGGCGGACTGCTCGACCTGCGCGACCTCACCGTGGCCGACGTCATGATCCACCGCACCGAGGTGATCACCGCCGATGTCGGCGAGCCGCCCGAGAAGGTCGTGCAGCAGGTGCTCGACGAACTGGTGACGCGGATCCCGCTGTGGCGCGGGTCGCCGGAGAACATCGTCGGCATCCTGCATGCGAAGGATCTGTTGCGGGCGATCCAGGCGGCCGGCGGCGACCCCGCCAAGGTCGACATCATGGCGGTCGCGCGGCCGCCCTGGTTCGTGCCGGACATTCGTCCGCTGTCCGAGCAGCTCAAGGCGTTCCGCCGCCGGCGCACCCCGCTCGCGCTCGTCGTCGACGAGTATGGCGAGTTCATGGGGATCGTCACGCTGGAGGACATTCTCGAGGAGATCGTCGGCGACATCACCGATGAGCACGACGTCGAGATCGCGGGGGTGCGGCCGCAGCCGGACGGCTCGGTCAATGTCGACGGCGCGGTGCCGATCCGCGACCTCAACCGCGCCATGGACTGGAACCTGCCCGACGACGAAGCCACCACCATCGCCGGCCTCGTCATTCACGAGGCGCGCTCGATCCCCGAACCGGGCCAGAGCTTCACCTTTCACGGTTTCCGGTTCCAGGTGCTGCGGCGCGATCGCAACCGTCTCGAAGCGCTGCGCATCACCCCGGTGGGGCAGAAGGCGCCGCCGAAGGCTGCCTGAGGCGAGATCGATGGCTAGAGCGTTTTTCGTTTAGGTTGACTCACAATTTGCTGTCATCGCCCGGCTTGACCGGGCGATCCAGTAAACACCGACCATGAGTACTGGATTGCCCGGGTCAAGCCGGGCAATGACAGCGATAGGGTCAGCCCGATCGGAAAATGCACTAATGCGCTGCCCCGCGATCGCGCGGTCAGCCGAGCCCTTCCTCAGGCGCGGCCGCGTGGATGGCGAGGGCATGGACGCCGGACTGCAATTCGCCGGTGAGGGCCGTATTTATCATGCGGTGGCGCTCCAGCCGGGTCTTCCCCCGGAACGCATTCGACACGATATACACCCTGAAATGAGATTCACCGCCGTCCTGGTGGCCGGCATGGCCCTCGTGTTGATGGGACTCGTCGACCACCTTCAGGCTCTGTGGCGCGAAAGCCTCAGTCAACTTTTCTGTGATGATGTCGGTAACGTTCATGGGGCGTGTACTGTCCGCGCCGATTCGTAATCGCAGCGCATCGGCGCGGTCGGAACATGTCCTGCGGGTTCTGTCAAGCTTGCGCGACGTGATCAACCCTTCCCATAATAGGCAATGAAGTTCAACTCGCCCTTGTACGATCGCATCCGGGTCAAACCCGGTGAGGACCGCCGGCTGCAGGCCGATCGGCCCTGCTGCGATTGGCCGGAATGCGCGAACGGGGCGACCCACCGGGCGCCGAAGGGGCGAAACCGCGAGCGCGAATATTGGCGCTTCTGCCTCGATCACGTGCGCGAATACAATCAGTCCTATAATTTTTTTGCCGGCATGAGCGATGATGCCGTCGCGCGCTACCAGAAGGACGCCATGACCGGGCATCTGCCGACCTGGCGGATCGGGATGGTCGGCGGCGGCGGTGGACGGGTGAAGGGCAAGTCCGGACGGCCCTACTCGGCCGGCGAAGCCGACGATCCGTTCGGTATTTTTCGCGACATCGGCGGCGGTCCCGAGCACGCAAAGCCGGAGGCCGAGCGGCGCACGGTCCGCAATGCCGAGCGCAAGGCGCTTCATGCGCTGGGCCTGGAGGAGGGCGCCGGCCGCCTCGACATCAAGGCGCGCTTCAAGGAGTTGGTGAAGCGTCACCATCCCGACGCCAATGGCGGCGATCGCGGCTCGGAGGAGAAGCTGCGTGAAATCATCGAGGCCTATAATTACCTGAAGGCAACCGGATTCTGCTGATTTTGCTGGTCTGGATTGCGCCGGCGCTGCCGGAGCGCCGCAAAAATCGCCAGGCCGCGCGGCGGACGGTTTTAAATAGGACATGAATTCAATGGCATAGAGAGCTGTTGGGGCTGCAAGCAGCAATGCTGCCTGTTTACACGGCAATCGTAAAAAACCGTCGGCCGGACGCGGCTTTGTGTCACCTGCGGCGCTTTCAACTCGGGATAGGTTTCTGTTAAATTGGCCGCGACATACGTTCTGCCTCATGCGAGCCGTCCCGCGCCTCGCCGATGCCGTCTGTCCAGACGCCGAAATCGAAGGCTTGGATTTCAGCGTAGAACCGGGCCACGCCAGATCGACGCCGCGGCCCGCCAGTCCCGTTGTCATGGAGACGGGGCCACGCGCGCACGGAGGAGCAATGACTGCCGTTACTGAACCCGCCGCCCCGCTTCCGGACATCAAGGTGTCCGTCCGGCAACTCTTCGGCTTCGAGAGCGAGATGGAAGTGCCGGCCTATTCCGAGCCGGACGAGCACGTGCCCGAAATCGATTCCGATTACCGGTTCGACCGTCCGACCACGCTCGCCATCCTGGCGGGCTTTGCCAGGAACCGGCGGGTGATCGTTACCGGCTATCACGGCACCGGCAAATCGACCCATATCGAGCAGGTCGCGGCGCGGCTCAACTGGCCATGCGTGCGGGTCAATCTCGACAGCCACATCAGCCGTATCGACCTCATCGGCAAGGACGCGATCGTCATCCGCGACGGCCAGCAGGTCACCGAATTCCGCGACGGCATCCTGCCCTGGGCCTATCAGCACAATGTCGCGCTGGTGTTCGACGAATACGACGCCGGCCGTCCCGACGTCATGTTCGTGATCCAGCGCGTTCTGGAATCCTCGGGTCGCCTGACGCTGCTCGACCAGAGCCGGGTCATCAAGCCGCATCCGGCGTTCCGGCTGTTCGCCACCGCCAACACGGTCGGCCTCGGCGACACGTCGGGGCTCTACCACGGCACCCAGCAGATCAACCAGGCGCAGATGGACCGCTGGTCGATCGTCACCACGCTCAACTACCTGCCCCACGACAACGAGGTCGAGATCGTGCTCGCCAAGGCCAAGCACTATCGCAACGAGCAGGGCCGCGACATCGTCAACAAGATGGTGCGGGTCGCCGATCTCACCCGCAACGCCTTCATGAACGGCGACATCTCGACGGTCATGAGCCCGCGCACGGTCATCACCTGGGCGGAGAATGCCGACATCTTCAAGGAAGTCGGTTTTGCGTTCCGCCTCACCTTCCTGAACAAATGCGACGAGCTGGAACGCCCGATCGTCGCCGAGTTCTATCAGCGCAGTTTCGGCCAGGAGCTGCCGGAATCCGCGGTGAACGTAGCGCTGAGCTGAAGTCGTCTCGAGATGCCTGCGCCACAAATCGAGAAGGTGCATGGTCCGGCGCGGCGGGAAATCGTCAAGGGTTTGAGGGCGTACAATGTCGCCGCGGTGGGAAAGATCGATCATCGTCCGCTGACGGTGACCGTTCGTGAGCGCGGAAAGATCGTCGGCGGCCTGGTCGCGGAGACTTTTTTTGGCTGGATGTTCGTGAGCTTGCTTTGGGTGTCCGAGCAGCATCGCGGCAAGGGCTGGGGCAGCTCGCTGATGCGGGCGGCCGAAGCCGAGGCGCGTGATCGAGGCGTGCGCAATGTGTATCTGGACAGCTTCAGTTTCCAAGCTCCGGCGTTCTATGCCAAGCTCGGCTATCGGGAGTTCGGGCGGTTGAAAGATTTTCCGGCCGGCCATGACCGCGTCTGGATGACCAAGGCACTGTGATGTCCTCCAACATCAAATCCAAGAGCCCGGCCAAGGAAGCGCCGACCGAGCCGTTCAAGCGCGCAGTGACGGGGTGCCTGCGCGCCATCGCGCGGCAGCCCGAGCTCGAGGTCACGTTTGCCGCCGAGCGGCCGGGCATGGTCGGCGGCAAGGCGCGGCTGCCCGAGCCGCCGCGCAAGATGACCGCGGCGGACGCCGCGATCGTGCGCGGCCATGCCGACTCGATCGCGCTGCGGATGGCGTGTCACGATACCGCGATCCATCGCCGCCTGATGCCCGGCGGCCAGCAGGCGCGGGCGGTGTTCGAGGCGGTGGAGCAGGCCCGCGTCGAGGCGATCGGCGCGCGCCGGATGCAGGGCGTCGCCAAGAATCTTTCCGCCATGCTCGACGACAAGTTCCACCGCGGCAAGTTCGACGAAATCTCCGATCGCGCCGATGCGCCGATCGAGGAAGCGGTGGCGATGCTGGTGCGCGAGCGCCTCACCGGCCAGCCGCCGCCGCCGGCGGCGCGGCGCCTGGTCGAGCTGTGGCGGAGCTGGATCGAGGGCCGAGCCGGACGCGACCTCGACCGGCTCGAGGACACGATCGAGAACCAGCGCAAGTTCGGCGACATCGTCCACGACCTCCTCGATTCCCTCGACATGGGCGACGACCGCAGCGACCAGGACGAGGAGGACAGCGACGACAACGACGAGGAAGGCCGCCAGGACGAGAAGGGCGAGGACGGCGACTCCTCGGAATCCGAAGAGTCGCAGCGCATGAGCCTCGAGCAGGCCGACGCCGCGACCGAGGACCTGCCCGACAGCGCCGCCGAGGCGACCGATGCGCCGACCGCCGACATGCCCGACGATTCCGAGATGGGCGATTCGGAGAATGCCGCCGAACCCTGGCGCCCGCGCCAGGGCGGCCGCAACGAGCCGCGCGGGCCCGACTACCGGCCCTTCATCACCAAGTTCGACGAGACCGTCGCCGCCGAGGATCTGTGCGAGCCGGAAGAGCTCGACCGCCTGCGCGGCTATCTGGACAAGCAGCTCGCCCATCTCCAGGGCGTCGTCGCCCGGCTCGCCAACCGGCTGCAGCGCCGCCTGATGGCGCAGCAGAACCGCTCCTGGGAGTTCGACCTCGAAGAGGGCCTGCTCGATCCGGCGCGGCTCGCCCGCATCATCATCGACCCCATGCATCCGCTCTCGTTCAAGCGCGAGAAGGAAACCAATTTCCGCGACACCGTGGTCACGCTGCTGCTCGACAATTCGGGCTCGATGCGCGGCCGTCCGATCACGGTCGCGGCGACGTGCGCCGACATCCTGGCGCGCACCCTGGAGCGCTGCGGGGTCAAGGTCGAGATCCTCGGCTTCACCACCCGGGCATGGAAGGGCGGCCAGTCGCGGGAAGCCTGGCTCGCCCAGAACAAGCCGGGCAATCCCGGCCGCCTCAACGACCTGCGCCACATCATCTACAAGTCCGCCGACGCGCCGTGGCGGCGCGCCCGGCGCAATCTCGGCCTGATGATGCGCGAGGGCCTGCTCAAGGAGAACATCGACGGCGAGGCGCTGGACTGGGCCCACAAGCGCCTGCTGGCGCGCACCGAGCAGCGCAAGATCCTGATGATGATCTCCGACGGCGCGCCGGTCGACGACTCCACCCTTTCGGTCAATGCCGGCAATTATCTCGAGCGGCATCTGCGCTGGGTGATCGAGGAGATCGAGGAGCGCTCGCCGGTGGAACTCATCGCCATCGGCATCGGCCACGACGTGACGCGCTACTACCGCCGCGCGGTGACGATCGTCGACGCCGAGGAACTCGGCGGCGTCATGATCGAGAAGCTGGCCGAACTGTTCGACGAGGCGGCGCCCCCGGAGCCGGTCCGTCGCCCGGCGCGCCGGCTGCATTCGTGACCGGCCTTGTGCCGGGCCGAGCGTCCTCGCGCCACGGCCGACCCGCATCCGGCGCCACCGCCGCGGCCGTGGCCGTGGCGCTCATTTTGGCGGCGCCGGCGAATGCCGAGCCCCGCGACGACAATCCCACCGCGATCAAGGTGCAGGCGATCACGATCGACTCGTTCCTGCCGCGCGAACCCGACCAGCGCCGGTTCGGTCCGCTCGAGTTCCGCGGCGGCCTCGAACTGACTTCGCCCTACCGCGAGTTCGGCGGCTTTTCGGCGCTCCGGATGGGTGCCGACGGCGAGCATTTCGTTTCCGTCAGCGACAAGGGAAACTGGCTCACCGGCCGCATCGTCTACGATCGCGAGCGCCCCGTAGGCATTGCCGACGCCGAGATGGCGCCGTTGCTCGGGCCGGACGGCCGTACGCTCGCGGCGCGGGGCTGGTACGACACCGAATCCCTCGCCGAGCATGACGGCGTGTTCTATGTCGGCATCGAGCGGGTCAATCGCATCGTCCGCTTCGATTTCGCCAAGAACGGCGTGCGCGCCCGCGCCGCGGTGGTGCAGACGCCGCCCGGCATCGCGACCTTGCCCAACAACAAAGGCCTCGAAGCCCTCGCATTCGCGCCGAACGGCAGCAAGCTCGCCGGCACCCTGATCGCGTTTTCCGAACGCGGCCTCGACGCCGCCGGCAATCTCAAGGCGTTCCTGATCGGCGGCCCGGCGCCCGGCGATTTTTCGGTCAAGCGCCGCGACGATTTCGACATCAGCGATTGCACCGTGCTGCCGTCCGGCGACGTGCTGCTGCTGGAGCGCCGGTTTTCGCTGCTGCGCGGCGGCATCGCGATGCGGCTGCGCCGGCTCGCGCTCGCCGACATCAAGCCGGGCGCCGTGGTCGACGGGCCGATCCTGTTTTTCGCCGACATGGGCTACCAGATCGACAATATGGAAGGGCTCTCCACCCACCGCACCGCCGCGGGCGATCTCATCCTGACCATGATCTCGGACGACAATTTCTCGTTCCTGCAGCGCACGGTGGTGCTGCAGTTCAAGCTCGTCGAGGAATGAGGGCGGCTCGCGCCGGCCGAGAGTCCGTAGGGTGGGCAAAGGCGCGAAGCGGCGTGCCCACGCCGTGAAGCCGCACGTGGGCACGCGGAGCCTGTCATCGGGCCGGACCCGTTGGCTTTGCCGACCCTACGAGTTGCTGATGGAATGCCTCAGCTCGCGAGCTTCTTGCCGATCTGGCGCTTGAGATCGAGCGCCCGCGGCGACAACTCGGTGTCGCGCGCCTTGATCAGGAAGGCGTCCAGGCCGCCGCGGTGATCGACGCTCTTGAGCGCATTGGCCGACACCCGCAACCGCACCGAACGTCCGAGCGCATCGGAAATCATCGTGACGTTCAAGAGGTTGGGCAGGAATCGCCGCTTGGTCTTGATGTTCGAGTGGCTGACCTTGTGGCCCACCTGGGGCCCCTTGCCGGTCAATTCACACCGCCGCGACATGGCATACCTCTGATAAATCGAGCAGCCGCGCTTGCCCGCGCGGAGCATGGAAACGGGGCTCATTTGGACCGCGGACGTATAGTGACCGCGACCGGAGGCGTCAAGTTCTCCGGTTCTCCCCGAACCGCCCGCGCGGGCCGAGGCCGGGCCGCGACGTCGTTCTCGGCCGGGGCGCCAAATGGCCGGGCGGCCGGACGTGGGGCAGCTTCGGGTCACGGCTTGCCGCCGGCCCGACGGCCGGGTCCGGTAGAACCGTCTCCTCCGGGCCGCCGAAAGCCGTTCGTCGCCGTGACCCGAAACGACGCGCCGGCCTGATCTCGTTCGCCGCCCGGATTTGCGAATGCCGATGGAATTCGCCGGATTTTCATACCTGAATCGACGCAGAGTTGTATCAACTTATATTGCGAGCTACCGGGGACCGAGATGCTTGCAATGGCGCCGGATTGGCTTGATAAACTCCGAGTGCGCCAGTTTTGCTAGGCACCGAGGGAGCCGGATCGCATGCGTTACGCAAACGCCGGCCTCTCGAAGCCTGCTTCTCGAAGGCCCTCAGGTTTCAGGACTTCGAGGGCAAGTGCAAGACACGACCATGTACCGAGGGGAGAAAGCTCAATGGCAAAAAGATATTTCCCACCAATCTCTGTGCTGTGTGAGGCGATCGGAACCACTCCCGACGCGCTCAATAAACCCGGACAAATCTCCGTCCCGTCCGCATTGCTTCGCCATCTCATTGTCGCCGCCATCAGCGATTTCGAGATTGATGGAGAAGTTTACAAGGAACAAAATCCGGACATTGCAAAGGCCTTTGCCAATCGATCGCCTAATGACGCGGTTACCCACTACAAGACCGTCGGTTACTTCGAACCGCGGCCGCTCCCGATCAAATTCGATGCAGATTATTATAAACGTCGCTATCCGGATATCGACAAGGCCGTGAGGGCGAAGGCGTTGGCAAGTCCCCTGCAGCATTTCAACGCCACGGGAGTTTACGAACTGCGGTCTCCTCGGGCAGATATCGAGAGCACGGTTGCCGAATGGAGACATATCCTCGCAGCGTCGCGGAAAAGGGTATGAGTAGCCTGCGAGAAACTGAAAACACGTTGATCTCGCGAAGTAGTCGGCGCGTTTCAAATATTCGGTTTTAGAGGTTTCCATCATCGTCGGTGCGACCGTGCAACCAAAGACGGTCGCATCGCCCGATGGCGCCGATGCAATGCGCGTTGGACGACGCGGCTTGCCGGTCCGAGACGACTAATCGGATTCCGACGTTTTCCGAACCGCATTTTCGAAATTCGACACCGGAACCCATCCCTGCCAGTCGAACTCTCTCGTATCCCATGGGCGCAGATCGGGAAGTTCCAGAGACGGCTTGGAGAGGAAAATCATATCGACTTGGGACATGACTCCGAAATAATAGCACTGGTCGACGAGGTCGAAAAGCTGGAAGCCCTTGGACAATACGAAATTCAGTCGTTCTGCAAGGGTGTCGATGGGGGCCTCGACGATCAGACATGAAACATCGCCCAGGATCTTGTCACTGCCGCGCAGGATGGGAATTTCGTATCCGTCGACGTCGATCTTCAAAAGGTATGGTTTGGGATCGCTGCGGCCCTTCATGAACGTGTCGAGCCGCATGGTCCGTACCTTCTCGCTCGGGCCGCCGTCGTTCGGGTCGACCAGCATCGAGTGGGTGACGTCGCCCCCATCGATGGCGACCTTGCGCAGATTTCCCTCGCCGTCCTGATCCGACAGGGCTGACGGAACTATGACATAGTCCATCCCCGCGTAATTCTTCTGCAGCGCGCCATGAAACTCGGTGGCGGGTTCGAACAGGATATGTCGCTTGTCAGGAAGCGCCAGCCGCAGTTCCACCGTTTCAGCGTGCGCGCCGACGTCGAGAACAGTTCCGATCGGAAGCCCGACCTCACGCAGGAACCGAAGTGCATTGATTTTCGACGGAAAGCGAAACATCGATGCCGCCTTTTGTTTCCAGGTTCCCTTCCTGGCCCACGCTATATAGATCACCCGGGTGCAAATGTCAGTTCATTCCCGAGACATTGCGGGGTCCCGCGAGTGACAACTCGACGCGACCTGTCGTTTTTCGGCGGGCGCCCGGCTCCGCAGCCCTCCCGATATTTGCGCGTTCGATGCCGTCGCCGCGGCTACGCCGTGCGGGTTCACCCGGCCGGCTCCCGGGAAACCCGCCGGGTAAACTCGCGCTCGCGTTCGGGCGTCGGGCCGTGGACGTGGTCTATGATCCCCTCGCACAGCGCGTCGTAGGTCACCTCCAGGAGCGCCCGGCCGTAGGTCTCGTCCGGTTCCAGATAGGTTCCCTCGGCCCATTCGTTCCAGGCGTTGATGAAGATCAGCGGTTCCTGCTGCTTTCGCCGGAACATGGCTTCACGCACGAGAAAGCGCAGCCACTGGCCATAGGCCTTGGCGCTGTCGTTGATGAAGACATGCCCCTTCGTCTTGCGCCGGGCCGTATTGTCCCAGCGGGGAAACAGGCCTCGATACCGGACATAATCGACCGGAAAATGATTGATGCTGCGCATGGCGACTGAGATATAGTCCTCCAGATAGCCTTCGAAGTCCGGGTTCGTCCCATGAACCCGTTTTGGGTCGACCAGCATCCGATCGACATGAGGCGGAGAGAACTCGATCGCCGAATCCAGTCCGTAGTAACGGGGATCGCTGATGCCGAACGACTGAACGGCGCATAGATGCAGCCGGTCGATCCCGTTTTGCCGGGCGGCGTCGCGCCACATCTGCGCCACACCGACCGGATTCTTCAATTCGCTTGCCCGGTACACCAGCAGCAGGGGTGCACCATCCACGCGGATATAGCGGGGGTCCTCGAGTATCGGCAGGACGTCCGTTATGAAGCGAAGGGCGCTTCCCTCGTCATAGGTCTGCCCGATCAGGATTTCGCTCTCCGAGCCGTCCCAGCGGCGGCTCCAATTCTCGTTCGCCCAACAGATGCAGAACGGGAAGCGTGGCGCCTGTTTGCCCAGCCAGAGGTCGAGCGGCCGTTCGAGAAGGCGTTTTCCATTGAACCAGTAGTAATAGAAGCAGAACCCGTGAATTCCGTACGCGTTCGCCAGTTCGACCTGCTTGTGCAGCGTCTCTTCGACACGAAGATCGTAGAAACCCAGTTCGGTCGGGAGCCGGGGCTGCTGGTGATACCGGAAGTTCCTGATACCGCGAACCACGTTGGTCCACTCGGTGAACCCCTTGCCCCACCATTTGTCGTTTTCGGGGATGGGATGGAACTGGGGCAGGTAGAAGGCGATCAGTTTCACCGGAAACGCGGCCGGCGGCACTGCCGCGCCGGCCGCTCCGCGAGGCGGCACATCCTCCTTCAGCGCGTCGACGGCGGTCGACCCGGCAATGTATGTCGGCTTTCGTCGTGCCATGATGGCGCCGTAGAGCCCGTCGAGGGTCTTGGCGCCCTTTGCCCATGTCAGGTTTTCCAGCGCGAATTTGCGAGAATTGGTTCCGAGCGATTTGCGCAGCTGCGGCTGGTCGATGAGCAATCGGATGGCGGCCAGGATTTCCTTGATCGAGCCGCTTTCCAGCTTGAGAACATGCTTGCCGTGCTCCAGTGCGGTGCCGATGTTGCTGTTTGGCAAGACGACCGGCCGTCCCGAGACGAGATATTCCGGCAGCTTGGAAGGAAAGCGGTAGTCGTTGAAGGCGTCGCTCTTGCCGGGTTGAACGAGAATATCGGACATGGCGAGCAGTGCCGGGACGTCCTTGCGCGGGATGAAGCCGAGGTCGACCAGATATTCCTTGGTCCCGTGCCGCTCGTCGATGCCGATGTCCGCCTGGATCAATCCCGTGCGCACGAGCTTGACCTTGAGCCCACGCCGGCGGAGCAACCCAGTCGCGACATAGAGCCTCTGGAGATCGCCCACGATCGACAAGTGCACGTTGCCTGAATAGAGCAGGACGATATCGTCTTGCGCGAGGCCGAATCGGGATCGTGCCGCCAGCCGGTCTGTCTCGCTGATATTGGCGAACGGGGCGTCGAAGCCCGGCCAAAACACGACACCGGGCACGCTCTCGGGTTTGAATTCCAGGAGCCGGTCGATGAGGCACGAAAAACCGTCGGCACGTGCGATGAAATCCCGGTATCTGCGCGGATGAGAACGGTAGGGCGTGATCAGCCCGTCGACGACACCATCCGGGAGCAGCCGCAGCTCGGAATAGTCTATTCCGCCCAGCTCGTCTTGAACGATCTGCTCCTCGTTGTCCTCCATGTGGACTGCGTAAGGGCAGCCGAATTCCCTCACCAGCGCCTGGGTGATCTTTCGCACGTGCTCGCGTGGCGACCAGGCATGGAGGATGTCCGGCCCTGCGCCGCCGGTGAAGCTCAACCCGTTTTTCAAGGCCGAGACGTAATCCATCACGCCGAACGACGGTTCGCCGTGCTCATGGACGGTCGCGGGAGAATCCGGAACCAGGATGCAGCATTCATGACCGTGCTTTTGCAATTCGACCGCGAGGCTGAAGACGTGCATCGCACTGTTGCCTCGAAAGTTGCAGTGAGCAACGAGGCCGATCTTCATGGCGTGAATTCGCGGTGATGTGACGCCATTCAGGTTACGTAATCCTCCTGACCCGAAGCGAAGTTGATGTTGTAGAATGGATCGCCTTTTTGAATGAGGCCGGCGTGGACGTCTCGGAACAGAATGGCGTCGGAGGCGTTGTCGGGATCCATCGGATCGTAGGTGTCGTCGACACGCAGGATGGGCGAAGCGATTGCGATGTTTCGATAACCGATATTCGCGGCCCGCACGGCGGCATCGCCGAAGATGTAAAGCGGTGTCGAGAAATCGGGATCGAACCCGCCAAGCGCATCGAGGACGGTTCGGCCCATCATGATCATTCCGGCGGGCAGGGCGGAGACTTCGCGATTGCACGCGAGGGACCCGGCAAAGCCGTCGTCGCCGAGCCTGAAGCGCTTCATCGCGGGCGACAATCCGTGCTTTCCGACCAGGAGCCCGGCGGCCGCGACCCGGCCGTCACTGCGATAGAGGTGCGGAGCAACAAAGCCGACATCCTCGAGTTCGGCGTAGAGGAGCAGATGGTCGAGCCAGGTGTCGTCCATCACCTCGACCAGTGGATCGATGAAGACCACGTAGCGGCCGGATGAAGCGGTTATGGCCTGCTGGAGTTTGGCCGCGACGGAGGAGGAGGGGAGGCTCGCGGTGAACGCACGCCTGGCTTGAGCGGCAGCAGGCGTTTTCGACGGCCGCGATTTCGGGGTGAGCACCGTGATGCTGGCGAAGTTCTGTTGTTTTTCGTCGAGCAGCGCGACGCACCGTGCGGTAGCCTCCGCGGGCCGATCGCCGCGCACCATGACGTCGACCGATGGATAGACGTTTCGCGGCTTCGGCCTGATCGCAAGACGGTGTGGGAGGTGTTCGTACGGCAGGGCTTCGCCCTGAAAGCCGATCCTGGCGAAATGCGCGTTCACCGCCGCAGCCTGCAAAGGCTCGATCTTCCCCTTCGAGTTCGCGTCATGGGCGATGCTGCCGGGTATGCTCCGCCAGTGGTAGAGAATTCTTCGGCACGTGCACGATGCGCTTGGTGCGTTCACCGACCCTCAGCATGAATTCGAAGTCCTGCAGGCGGTCGAAATTTCGGTCGAAGCCTCCCGCCGCGACCGCGATTTCGCGCCGCACCACGAGGAGGTGGCCGATATACATCACCCCCGAAAGCAGGACGGGCGACCAGTTCGGCTTGTAGAACGCGGACTCGAACGTGTTCCAGGCCGACACGTAGGCTTGGTCGCTGTAGGCAGCGTCGGCTTGCATCTCGATCAGCGCGCGGACCATCTCCTCGAGCGCGCCGTGCATCAATACGTCGTCGTGATCGATGAGCGCGACAAACTCGCCGGCGGCAAGTCGCACCCCCGCATTGGTGGCCTCCGAGATGCCGCTGTTCTCATCGAGACGCACCGGCCGGATCCGCGGATCGAGCCCAGCGATCCCGGCGATCATCGGCTTCACGTGCGGCTTCGGCGAGCCGTCGTCGACGATGATCAACTCCCAGTTGGAGTAGGTCTGCGCCCGCACGCTGTCGACGGCGGCGCTGAAGTAACGCTCGTCCGAATTATAGGCCGGCATGATCACCGAAACCAAAGGCGTGGCGGCGAGCGGCTTTTGGTTCGGAGCACGCAGGGGCAGGATCGCCCGCACGGGCGCCGGTATATAGGTCGCGTGCCGGGCGACGAGGTCGGGGTCGAGGTTCGAGCGAAATTGCACATAATCGGTCAAGGGATCGATCGCCGTCTCGCGGGCGAGCGCGCTCGAAAGCCGCTGCACGGCTCCGTCGAACAGAGGGTGGGG
Organism: uncultured Alphaproteobacteria bacterium; assembly: GCA_963800215.1. GTDB lineage: Bacteria > Pseudomonadota > Alphaproteobacteria > Rhizobiales > Xanthobacteraceae > JAJPKK01. The sequence continues at coordinate 316,931 of CAWCZY010000004.1, forward strand.
ATGCCGGCGCCTCTCGCGCGGTTCGGTCAGATAGTGGACGAGCGGATTGATCCTTTGCCCGGCCAATTCGGGGTGAAGCCATCGGTAGTACCGGCAGTCGAACATCGGGTGCGGATTGCAACTCTCGCTGCCTCCGATTTCAACGAAATGGCGCAACGGCCCCACTCCGGTAGACGCCACATCCGGGTTGTTCCGCAGGTAGAAGACCGGGTCGAAAAGCGGGTGGGAAGACCGTCCTTCCCGGTCCCCGACCAGCAGGAAATGACTGAATTCCTCTATTCCATTCTCGGTCACGTCCGGATTTCCAAATCGATACCAAAGACGATCGAACAGTGGATGCGGAGAAATACCGCGTTCCGCGCCGTGACGGGCGTAATGCGACAAAGGATCGGCGGCAGCCGCCTCCTCGTCCTCCACCTGGGACAAATAGAATGTCGTGTGGAACAAAGGGTGTGGATCACGGCCTTCCCGCACGCCGCGCTCGAGGTAATGCCAGAACGGGTCGGCCTTCATTTCTCGCACGTCGGGATAACGGCTGAGATACCAGGCCTCGTCGAAAAACAGGGAGTGGGCGTTGCTGGCCGAATTGCTGTCGAAGAACGGCGCAAGCTTCGGCACGTGGTGAATATCGTCGTCCTTTTCAAGCGCCTCGAGCTGGTCTCTCGATGTCAGCCGCTTTTCGAACTCGGCCCCGCTTTATGTAATGAACGAACGGATTGGTTCCTGATGCCGCGACATCAGTGTAGTGCGACATATAGAATGCCGTATCGAAACCGTCACACGGATTGCGCCCCTCTTGCCAGCCGCTGAAGAGATAGTGCCCAAGCGGATCGATGCCGGCCTCCGCCACGTCTTCGTAGGAACTCAGATAAAATTCGCGATCAAAGTCGTGGGAGATCAAGGCATAGTCGTCGGCCGATCCCAAATTCGTTTCGTCGCGGTCGCAGGCGCGTAAAGTTACTCTGCCTTCAATTCTGCCGTGTTTCAGAAAATGAACGAAAGGATCCATGCCCGAAGCTTTTACGTCGGGATAGTTCTCAACATAAAAAACAGGGTCGAAGTCGCGTCGCGGCATATATCCGAGCTTTGATCCGATGTTCAGGTAATGCTCGATCGGATCCTGCCGTGATTCGGATACGGCAGTATAGGTTGCCAGGTAAAAGTCCTTGTCGAATGCCGGCTTGATGATGTCGTAGTTTTGTCTGTGTTTAGTGTGTCCGATGGACCGAATGAATTTCATGAATCCGACATAGGAAATCATGGTGTCCCGGCCCTTCCAAAAAATGCCACTGGCTGAAGGGGCTACCGAGGGTACGTTAACGGGTCGATTTCTGATGACAAGTATCTGAAAACGTGTATCTTGTATATATACTACTATTGCGCGTCGCGTCGCGGCCGGCGTTCCCGGGGGCTCAGGCGCGGGCCACCGCCGCCGGGCTAACCCCCCGCGCGGGCCGCGATCAGCTCGGCGAACAGGTCGCGGTAGCGTGCTGCGCACTGGCGCAGGTCGAAGCGGTGCTCCGCGGTATCCCGGGCGGCCGCGGCGAGCCTCGCCTTGCGGGCCGGATCGAGGACCCATTCGATGCCCCGGGCGAGCTCGTCGGCGGCGCCGACGGGAGCGAGATAACCGTTGCGCTTATGGTCGACCGCATCGGGAATGCCGCCCGCCGCGAACGCGACCACCGGGGTGGCGCAGCCGAGCGCCTCCAGGATGACGTTGGGAAGATTGTCCTCCATGGACGGCGCGATCACGGCGTCGGCGGCGGCATACAGGCACGCGAGCCTCGCCTCGTCGGTTATTTCCCCGACATGGACGACCCGCAGGCCCTCGATGTCCCGGCTCTCCTGGGGCTCGCCGCCGAACACCACCGCCATCGCGCCGTGCCCGGCGGGGGTGCGGGCGAACAGGCGCAGTGCCTTCTGCAGGGGCCCGTAGCCCTTGCGTTGGTTGGAGGTCGCCGACATGGCGCCGAACACGAGGACCGGCCGCTCGTCGGCGGGCAGCGCGAGCAGCCGGCGGGCCGCGCCGCGGGCCATCGGGCGGTAGAGCTGCAGGTCGATCCCGTTGGCGATGTGCTCGATGCGCCGCCGCCCGAACAGCGGCCGTAGCAAAACCGCACCAGCGAGAATACGTCGCCCCTGCGGTTCGGATAGGCGTCGAGCGAGCGCATGTCGAGCCATGCAGCCCGCTATGCACCCGGAACTCGTCCGCGGCGCCGACGCCGCGCACTCGGCGACCCTGGCACGGTCGCGTTTTGGTTATCCAGACCTATTGGCAAAACGCAGCCAATGAACCTGTAAATATCACTGGTGTCCGGTTAATTCGTGAATAAATTCAGTTGGTTGGATGGTGTTGAGAGTGATGAATTGGAAGCGCCGTCGAAAAGTGCCTGTGCCAGAGGGGTTTTCTCAAAAGAATGAACCGACAAAATCTGTAGAAAAGTGTAGAGCGAGACATCGAGCACCAAGTCGATTTTTATGATGGCGGCGAGCACATAAACGCAGACGGCAATCCAAATTTGAGTTTTCACCGCGTTCTCGGAAGTGCCGTAGAAATGCTTGATGCGTAAATTTTGCTTTATCCATTTGAAAAATAGTTCCACAGCCCAGCGTTTTTTATAGAGCGCAGCGATCATGTCGGCGGAGAGTGTGAAGTTGTTGGTCAGGAACACAAGACGCAGCCCTGTTTCTGGATCGCGGAACGAGACGCGCCGTAAGCGCTGAGGATAATCTTGTTTGGTATAAAAACCATCGAGAGCGATACTCTGGTCAGAGCCAACGCCAGTTGCTGTATCCGGCACCGGATGGGAATAGACGCGGTGGTACTTCATGTTGACCTTGGTTCGGGTGACAAAGAACGCACCGGCTTGATGGATCACATAAAGTCTCTGGAAATCAACATAGCCGCGATCCATGACGTAGATGGCGCCGGCCTCGGGCGTGATGAGGTCGAGGGCCAGGGCATCACCCATTTTACCGTCTGAAATATGGACAAAACTGGGTATCGGCCCGCGCAGGTCGAGCAGTGTGTGCATTTTGACTGCGGCTTTTGTCGAACGAAAATCGGCCCACGGAAACAGCGAAAGACATAAATCAATCGTGGTGCTGTCGAGCGCGTAGACTGTGTTGGCAAGGTCAAGACCAAAATCAGCTTTGAGATAAAGCTTGCGCGCCCTTTTGATCAGAACAGCCGCCAGATCAGACCATATGCGCCAATCGCGCAGCTCGTTTGCATCGGCCAGTGTTGATTTTGCGACGGGTCCGCGCAGGCCCATGCTGCGCAATTTTGCAGGTTGCGCCCCAAGACAGGCTTCGATGTCGCGCAGGCTCTCACGATACGTGACTTGAGCAAACGCCATAACACGGAAATGTTCCGTGCAACGAAGGGTTCGGGTGTCACGATCACCACGATACTTCGCAACAATGCGATTGAAACTCGTCCAGGGAACAAAATCCATCACTTGCGAGAAAAGCGTTCGGCCTGTGTACATTGCGCCCCCGACTGGATAACCACAATCGGGGAAGATATTACCTCGAGAAGCCTAGATCGAGTTCAAGGTGCCACCAAAATAAACACATCGGAAACCCTTGTCCTGCAGCGTTATATTGAAATCGTACCCTCCGTCAACCGGACAGCAGTGTGTAAATATTGTTATGCACAGCCCCGATTTCATGCGCCTTGGATATTCGGCATCTTGGTACTGAACCAGGTCCACGCATGCATGATCTGTTGGTCCAGTGGCGCGAATTTTGGAGCCCAGCCCAACACCTGACGCGCTTTGCTGGAGTCGCTGACAAGAATTGGGGGATCGCCCGGCCGCCGAGCGCAGATCTCGATTTTCACCGGTTGCCCGGTGATTTCCTCACTCGTTTTCACGACCTCGGCGACCGAAAAACCGCGGCCATTGCCGAGATTGAAAGAATCGCTCGGATTGCCCGTGGCGAGCCATTCGATGGCGGCCACATGCGCGTCGGCCAAGTCACTGACGTGCACGTAATCACGGATACAGGTGCCATCCGGTGTAGGATAATCATGGCCGAATATTTTGACCGAAGGCAGCCGCCCCATTGCGGCAAACAAGACCAGCGGGATCAAATGGGTTTCCGGCTGATGTAACTCGCCGAGCTCGCCATCGGGATCAGCGCCTGCTGCATTGAAATAGCGTAGCGCCACATGCCGCATTCCGTACGCAATCTCGGCGTCTTTGAGCATTCGTTCGACCACGAGTTTAGTGTACCCATAGGGATTTACCGGCTTCTGCTCGTCATCCTCCTTTAGAGGCAAGCGCTCAGGAGCACCATAGGTTGCACACGAACTAGAAAACACGACGTTCCTGCAGCCGAACGCCGCACAGGCCTTGAGTAGCTTCGCGGTTCCGCCCACGTTGGTATCATAGTATTTGCTCGGTTCGAGTGTCAACTCGCCAACGTAAGCATAGGCTGCGAAGTGCACGACCGCCCAGGGCCGCTGTGCCTCGAATACCCGATTAAGGTCCTTCTCGTTTCGAATGTCTCCATGTTCCAGCGGTCCCCATTTGACCGCCCATTCATGACCTCGTTCGAGGTTGTCAAACACGACCGGCATGAATCCGGCGCGCGACAGCGCCTTGCATGCATGGCTTCCCACAAATCCGGCCCCACCTGTTACAAGGATCGTCTTCATGAGTTTTCCCACGGCATCACCCGGCCGCTAGCGGTCCCAACTTGTGGTCACTGAATGCCGAGATAAGTCGGCCCCACCAACTTGTCGAAGTAGCGGGGCACTTATCCGAGCGAGATTGCCGTCGAGGAAATCGGCTGGACCGCTGCCGGAGATGCCGCTGAAGCGGGCCGCCGCGAGGAATGCAATGTCCGGCTTCGCTTCCTGCTGCACTCCGCCTGGCGCCGCGGACCGACGCGGCTGCGATCGACGGTGACGAGCTCGCAGTCCTCGCGCGCCAGCCGGCGCATCAGCACCAAACCCATTCATCAAGACTTCTTCGACATCGACGCCATGCCACTCGATGGGTGATGAGCCTCGTCATGTCAACTCGTTCGTTCGCCCGCCGAGATCTTCGGCAAGCGGATGGCGGCAAACCCGGTTGCTCCCAGCCTGTCAGGCCAAAACTGCCGCTCGGCCCGCGGTCGTCCAACACGACCGTCTGGCAAAAGCTTTACGCGGGCAAATGGCCCACAACGCGAAGCCATGGATACGCGCCGCGAAACTGAACTTTTGGTTCATTCGCGTCCAAAGATGATAGCCGGGTCCCAGAATGCTCGTTGACCTGGACCCGACGCCCCGTCATCGTGCCGCGACACATCGTGCCGCGACCGATTGGCAATGTCCACCGGATAAACTATACCACCCGCGCATGTCCGAGCGCACCTCTCCGAAAATTCTGCATGTGAGCCAGTCGGACCGAATGGGCGGTGCCAATCGCGCGACCTACCGTCTTCATCGGGCGTTGTGCGAAGCGGGGTCGGATTCAAAGCTATGGACCCCCTACAAATCGCAGGACGACCCGACCGTCATTCCTGCCCTGCGGAGCCCGATGGCCAAGCTGGGCGCGCAGATCGTTGATTTCGCCAACTCTCGCATTCCCCGATTTTATCCTGACGGCAATCGCGGAAATTTCAGTCCCGTTCGTCTGGCCTATGGCCGGTTGAGCCCGGCGGTCCTTGCGGAACCCGACATCGTGGTTCTGCATTGGGTTGCCGGCGGGTTCCTCAAGCCGTCTCGATTGGTCAGCCTCGGCAGGCCGCTCATTTGGCAGCTGTGGGATCTCTGGCCATTCACTGGAGGCTGCCATTATCCTGGCGAATGCGCCAATTACGAGCATGCCTGCGGCCCTTGCCCAGCGCTGGGGAGCCGCAGCGCCTTCGATCTGGCCCGGGCAGATTTTGCTTCGCGACGGCGAGGATATCGGGATCTGGATTTGACGATTGTCGCGCCCAGCCGATGGATCGCGGACAAGGCGCGCAGATCGGCGCTGTTCGGACATAGGCGAATTGAGCACATCGCGAGCGGAGTTGATTTGGGTGTCTTCCGTCCGTACGACAAGATGCTCGCACGCGATATTCTGGGGCTGCCAAAGGACAAGAAGATCGTCTTATTCGGCGCATTTTCGGCGCTGTCCGATCGCCGGAAGGGCTACCAGTTGATTCCTGCGGTTTTGGAGAAACTCGCTCAGCCGCCGGGTGCAGAAATCGTGTTGGCCGTGTTCGGCGGGTCGCGCCACCCGCCTGCCTCCGAAGATGCCAAGTGGGGGCTGCCGGCGTTGCACCTGGGGCGCTTTGAAGACGACGTTGCCATCGCTTTGATCTATGCGGCAGCAGACGTGCTCATAGCCCCTTATCTGGAAGACAATTTGCCGTTTGTCATCCTCGAGGCCCTGGCCTGCGGAACACCTGTCGTCGCTTTCGCAGCCGGCGGAATTCCGGATGCAATTGATCATCAGAAGAATGGATACCTTGCCCCGGTTGGCGCTGCTGGTGAGCTCGCACGCGGCATCGCATGGGTCCTTGCCGATCCGCAGCGGCACAAAGCGCTTTGTGCCGCTGCGCGGGCGACCGCCGAGGCGCGGTTCGACATCCGCGAATGTGCCTGCCGATACCTCGACCTTTGTGCCGAGTTGACGGCCACCGGACGGCCGGCGTCCTGACCATGTGCCTGTCTTGCGTTCACCTGGCACCAGGTTGGGAGATTGTCCTCGATGAACGGTGCGATCCGTGTATCGGGGCCAGATGCGTTCCCTCGCTGATTTTCCGATATCGACAACACGCACAGCCTGAGGCGTTGCCGGCCGTGATGAAACGATCTTTTCAATTGCGGCTTGGTGCCCCGCGTAATCGGAGCGCGATTGCTTCGCCGGCCGAGGTAGGCTACCAAATCCACCGCGCAATGTGAACTCTGCGGGCCGCGACGGCGTCGCGGGGTCCGCGGGGGCGGTCGGGTGTCGAGACGCGGGGGGCTTCGCCGCATGGCTCCAGACGAATAATGCTGTTCAACTCGCAGCTGTTCCTCATCGTCTTCCTGCCGGTCGCGCTGGTGCTGCAGTGGATCGTCGCCGATCACTGGCGGTGGTGGATCGCCAACCTGCTGTGCCTCTCGGCGATCTTCTATTCCTATTGGAATCCGCCGCTGCTGTTGCTGCTGGTCGGCTCGATCCTCGTCAATTGGTGGACCGCCCAGCAATTCGGCCGCAGCCGCAACACCGCCTGGCTGACTGCGGGGATCGTCGCCGATCTCGTCATCCTCGGCACCTTCAAGTATCTCGATTTTTTCCTCGGCAGCATCGCCTCCGTCACCGGCCTCGCCTATCATCCTTTCGCGCTGGCGCTGCCGCTCGGCATCAGCTTCTTTTCATTCCAGCAGATCGGCTACATGGTCGACCTGCGCCGCGGCGTCGCCAAGCCCCATCCGCTGGTGCGCTATGCGCTCTATGTATCGTTCTTTCCGCACCTGATCGCCGGGCCGCTGCTGCGCCACAGCGAGTTCTTCGCCTCCCTCGACCGGTGCCGGCCGCGCGAGGAAAGCACCAGGCTCTACGGCCAGGGCCTCGTGCTCATCGTGTTCGGCCTGATGAAGAAGGTGCTGGTCGCCGACAATCTCGGCTTCGCGGTGAACCAGCTCTATGGGCACGCGGCGGCGGGGCCGGTCTCGTTCGCCGAAGGCTGGCTCGCCGGCCTCGGCTTCGCCATGCAGATCTATTTCGACTTCTCCGGCTATTCCGACATCGCCATCGGGCTCGGCCTGCTGTTCGGCATCGTGATTCCCGACAATTTCGACGCGCCCTACCGCACCACCTGCGTCTAGGCACGCTCGCGGGCGGCGAAATCGCGCCCGGCGAAATCGTCGGGCGCGGTGCTGCCGAGCGAGGGACAACGGCCGCAGCGATGTTCGAACGCCCGGCACGATCCCGGGAAATGGCAGCCCCCGGTGAACGGCCACAGGTCGTGCAGGAGCCACGTCAGCGGCTTGCCGAGTCGCGCCAGCGCGGACGGATGGAGGAAGGACCCTGCGATCCAGTGCAGGCAGACGACGTCCGCCGCGGCCACGAGATCGCGATGCGGGCGGCCGTAGCAAAACCGCACCGGCGAGAATACGTCGCCCCTGCGGTTGGGATAGGTCTCGAGCGAGCGCATGTCGAGCCATGCGGCGAGGTTCGAGCGGAACCGGCCGGCGACCAGAGGCCATGCGGGCACCACTTCGGGGTCGTCGCCGCGCTTGTGGCCGGGGTGGAACGTCGAGGCGATGCCGAGATCGCGCAGGCCGCGATGGACCCGGAACGCGGCCTTGTTGGCGCCGCCGCCGCCGTCGGATTGGGCAAGATGGAGGACGCGCATGGCCGGCGCTGGTGCGGTACTGAGGATTGCGGCCTCGCGGGAACAGCCGGATGGAAGCGCGATTGCTTCGCCGGCCGAGGTAGGCTACCAAATCCACCGCGCAATGTGAACTGCGCGGGCCGCGCGTGTCGGGTCACGAGTGCCGGTGCGGCTGCGGCAATGGCGCGCCGAGGTCGGGCGCCGGCACCGGTCTCGAATGATACCGCGGCCGGCTAGCTAGGAGCGGCCGCTCGATGAACCGGTAGAACACCGCGGCAAACGCCAATGTCGCGCTCAGATAAACGACGAATTGCAAGGGCAGCCACAACGTGCTGCCCGTCATCAGCAGCAGGATCAGCATGTGCGACAGATAGACCGTATACGAGGTCGCGGCGAGAAACGTCGCGATCCGCGCCAGCACCATGTGCTTGCGAATCGTTTCCTCGAACCAGAGGGCAAGCACGATCAGGGCGCAGCCCGACAGGCTGGCGCTGATCATGAAGGGAATTTCGCGGTGCCCTGCTGCCGCGGTATAGCTGGCGAGTAGCGCGCACGCCGTCATCAGGAAAATACCGAGCCCCCACAACGGCGAGGCGATTTGTTGCCGGTGCCTCATCAGCCCATGGAGAACGACACCGAAGCAGATCGCATCGACCCGGAATACGACGATGCGCCTCGCGTCCACTAGCAGCTCCGGCGCCAGCACCGCAATGAGTGTCTTTATCGCGAAGCAGCCTGCGATGAAGCCGATCGCCGCCGCCGGCAGCGTAGCGCCCAGACGCTTGGCTGCGAGGATGTAGATGGGAAATATCAGGTAAAACGATTCCTCGACGGCGAGGCTCCACGCCGGAAGGAAGAACTCTCCGCGTTCCTTTATCGACGTGAGATTGCGGACGAAAAACGCATATTCGAAAAAGTCCCGGCTCCAGAGGTAGCCGGTGACGATGGCCATGCAGGTCAGAATGATGAAATAGGGCGGTAACGTCCTGACCCAGCGGCGGCAATAGAACACGAGAACGTCCCGGCCACCGACGTCCCAGCAGTGACGCAGCTGCGGAGCCAGGACAAATCCGCTGAGGACGAAGAAGACCTCGACCGCGAGGATCGAAATGAACTCCGTGATATCTCCCCCCGATTCCCGGAACAGGAAGAAGTGCGGGACGGCCACCGCAAGGGCGGCGATGCCCCGCAGCGCGTCCAGGGAAACCGAGCGGCGATCCTCCATCAGAATCTGTACTTGAACGGCAGTTCCGGCATGGCGCCGGTCGCCACCGCGATGACGAGTAGAATGACGACGAGAAGGACCCCCGGCAGCCAAGCGGCTTTGTATCTCCAGATCGCGGAGAAAAATCTCATTGCGGAGCTCCCTCGTGCGGCGCGGAAATATAAGGCTGCAAATTGGACAAAATGGCGTCCGCGATGATCGTATTGCCGGCCGCGGCGGGGTGCTGGGGGTCGACGAAGAGGTCGCTGCGCACGCGTGCGGGTCCATCCATGATCGTGTGCAGATCGACCATGTGGGCGGCATCGGCGCTCTGCAAGACGGCGGCGTACAGTCTCGACGCGTTCTCGCGAGTCTGCACGCTCGGAATTCGAGTACGACCAGAACTGATAGGTATCGAAATTCGGCAGCAACGCCCCGATCGGCTGCAGGAAGAACAGCGCCTTCGCGCCATATGCGGCGAGCAGCCGCGTCACCAATCGAGCCTGGGCGGAATAGGCGGCTCCGCAGGTCTTGTAGTCGATGGGACGAACAGGACCGGCGGCGCCCTCGGACATGAGGCGCCATTTGTCCGCGACGCGATGCCAGAGCCTCACGGCATTGGAAGCCTGGATGACGTGCGCGAGCAATCCGTATTCGAGCACGCGATACGCTGCTGACCGGTCGCTCGCGGCGGGACATTGCTCATTGCCGCCGTCCAGAAATATCGCGACGGCGGGGGTCCGATTTTGCGCCAGCAGGTCGACGAGCAGGTGCATCTCGTCCGCACTCGAAAAGCCGCCGAGGCCGAGATTGAAAACGGCGGCACCGGGAAGTTGCCGCCGGAGCTTCGCCTGCAGAATCATCGGCCAAGTATCGCCGTCCTTCACGCCGACGCCGAACGTGCTCGACCCGCCGAAAGCAAAAATGTTGAAGCGGGAAGGATCATAGGCTTCGAACGCATCCCGCACTCCGGATACGCCTCGGAATCCGTAATCGTCGACGTTGTAGTCCGCGGATCGAAACGGCGCGTGAACGCGGTACAGCCTGGTCTTCGCGAAGGTCAGCTTCTGCATTCCGGGCGGGAACTCGGCCGCTCTCGGATCGCGCACGCTCGCAGTCTTGGCGTCGAGATGCGCCAAATACAAAAACGCGCCGGCTTCGACGAGTGCCGTTGCGGCGACGATCGCGAGGAGGTTGTAAAGCACCAGTCCGCATGTGCTCAACTTCTTCATGACGCCTTCCTGGATCGGGGGGGTGGCGAAGCCGACGAGGTCGAACGGACGGGGGCAAGAGGCAATTCGCCCCGCGAAGGATAATGTGAGGATGTTGCAATCGCAACTTCCTGCGCCGTCGCCCGCGCAGCGGAGCACGCCGCGCTCGTATCGATAAATCCGGCCCCTTCACCCACTCAACCGCCCCCCGCATTTCGAACGTCGACCTGCGCGCGCCGTTTCCGGCGCCGCCCACCGGAATATTCGGCGGGAGTATCACGGCAAACCCGGTTAATCCGGGCCTGTCAAGCCGAAATGGCCGGCATGCGCCGGAACGCCGGCGCGGTTCCGCGGCTTGCGGCATGGTGCCCCGCGTAATCGGAGCGCGATTGCTTCGCCGGCCGAGGTAGGCTACCAAATCCACCGCGCAATGTGAACTCTGCGGGCCGCGACGGCGTCGCGGGGTCCGCGGGGGCGGTCGGGTGTCGAGACGCGGGGGGCTTCGCCGCATGGCTCCAGACGAATAATGCTGTTCAACTCGCAGCTGTTCCTCATCGTCTTCCTGCCGGTCGCGCTGGTGCTGCAGTGGATCGTCGCCGATCACTGGCGGTGGTGGATCGCCAACCTGCTGTGCCTCTCGGCGATCTTCTATTCCTATTGGAATCCGCCGCTGCTGTTGCTGCTGGTCGGCTCGATCCTCGTCAATTGGTGGACCGCCCAGCAATTCGGCCGCAGCCGCAACACCGCCTGGCTGACTGCGGGGATCGTCGCCGATCTCGTCATCCTCGGCACCTTCAAGTATCTCGATTTTTTCCTCGGCAGCATCGCCTCCGTCACCGGCCTCGCCTATCATCCTTTCGCGCTGGCGCTGCCGCTCGGCATCAGCTTCTTTTCATTCCAGCAGATCGGCTACATGGTCGACCTGCGCCGCGGCGTCGCCAAGCCCCATCCGCTGGTGCGCTATGCGCTCTATGTATCGTTCTTTCCGCACCTGATCGCCGGGCCGCTGCTGCGCCACAGCGAGTTCTTCGCCTCCCTCGACCGGTGCCGGCCGCGCGAGGAAAGCACCAGGCTCTACGGCCAGGGCCTCGTGCTCATCGTGTTCGGCCTGATGAAGAAGGTGCTGGTCGCCGACAATCTCGGCTTCGCGGTGAACCAGCTCTATGGGCACGCGGCGGCGGGGCCGGTCTCGTTCGCCGAAGGCTGGCTCGCCGGCCTCGGCTTCGCCATGCAGATCTATTTCGACTTCTCCGGCTATTCCGACATCGCCATCGGGCTCGGCCTGCTGTTCGGCATCGTGATTCCCGACAATTTCGACGCGCCCTACCGCACCACCTGCGTCATCGATTTCTGGCGGCGCTGGCACATGACCTTGTCGCGGATGCTGCGCGACTATCTCTACATTTCGCTGGGCGGCAGCCGCCATGGCCTGTCGCGTCAGGTCGCGGCGCTGCTCGTCACCATGCTGCTCGGCGGGCTGTGGCACGGCGCCGGCTGGACCTTCGTCATCTGGGGAGGCCTGCATGGCATCGCCCTTGCCGCCAACCATCTGTGGCGGCGCGCGGGCGCTTCGATGCCGGTGCCGCTGGGCTGGGCCGTCACCTTCCTGTTCGTGGCCGCCGCCTTCGTGGTTTTCCGCGCCGACAATCTCGCGACCGCGCGCCACGTGCTCGGCGCCATGGCCGGCTTCGATGGGCTTTCATGGCGGGTGCAACTCGTCGAATCCGGCTGGCGTCCGCCGCTGTTCGGCTCGATCCTCAACGAGACCTTGATGTGGCTCGCAATCGCGCTGGTGTTCGCGCTGGCGGGGCCGACCAGCCAGGCCGTGGTGCGGACCCGGCTCGAGCCGCGCTGGCCGGTGGCGGTGGGGCTCGCGATCATCCTGAGCTACCTGATCGTCGAACTCGGCGGCGAGGGAGGGGCGGAATTTGTCTATTTCCAGTTCTGACCCTCGAAATCTTTCGGTTTCCAGCCCTCGCTCTCAAGGCGAGATGCAGGCGTGGCATCGCTTCATCGCCGTTCTTCTCGCGGTGACCGCGGCCATCATCCTGTCCGCCTTCGCCTTCGTCGCGATCGTCGATCCCTACGACAACCTCGCCTTTTCGCCGCCCTGGAAGCGATACCGGGTCACCACCAATGAGCGTTATGCGTTCCCCGGCATGATCCGCCACGGCCGGTTCGACAGCGCGGTGTTCGGCACGTCCACGGTGATGCTGCTCAAGCCAGCGGAACTTGACAAAAGGCTCGGCGGCCGCTTCGCCAATCTCGCCATGTCCTACGGGACCGCATGGGAACAGTCCCAGATGATGAAGTTCTTCGACGACCACGTGCATGCGCCGGTACGCACCGTCCTGATCGCGATGGATATGGATTGGTGCGCCACGACGACGCCGCTCGCCCGCCTCACCCAGCATCCCTTCCCGCCCTGGGAGTATGACGAGAATCCTTGGAACGACTACGCCCACCTCCTCAATACGCGGGCGCTGCTCCACTCGGTGCGGGAGGTCTTGACGCTGGCGCATCTGGCGCGGCCCGAGTTCCAGGACGACGGCTACTACCGGTTCACCCCCGAGGACAGCCGCTACGACCCCGCCCGCGCTCACAAAGCCATCTACGGGCCCGGGCCGGCTTCGCCGATCAGCGCAGAGGCCGAACCGCCTCCGGTCGGACCGCGGCCGCGGGACTGGACATTTCCTGACCTCTCGCTGCTGACGCAGGCGCTCGATGGCCTTCCCGCCCAGGCCAGGAAGATCCTTGTCTTCGTGCCGCTCCACATATCGGTGTTGGTGGATGCCCAGAAGTGGGCCCAGTTCACCCACTGCAAGGCGGCGGTGGTCGACATCGCAAAGACGCGGTCCAACGTGGCGGTGATCGATTTCATGCGTCCGAGCGTGCTGACCCGTGACGACAATGCCTATTGGGATTCGACGCACTACCGGGTTGGCCACGCCACCGAGATCATCGATGCGATCGGGAGTGCCTTCGAGGACGGCCGCGATTCCGGCCCGCTGTTCGAGGTGCTGTGGCGCCCCCATTGGACTGATTTGAAATAAAATCCTTTGTTTTCAAATGATTGCCTATGTTCATGTCATGAACATAGGGCTTGACGTTCATGCCGTGAACGTTGTAGGAAGGCCTCCGACGATTGGCCGTGGGGGGCAGATGTCGAGTACCGCCCAGGACGAAGACACCCAGGACGAGGATACCCAGCGCATCATGCTGGGTCTGCTGCAGTCGGTCGAGCGCGACGGCGGGCAGTCGCAGCGGCGATTGGCTGCGGAGCTCGGGATCGCCCTCGGTCTCGTCAATGCCTACCTCAAGCGCTGCATCAAGAAGGGGCTGGTGAAGGTCAGCGAGGCGCCGGCGCGGCGCTACGCCTATTATTTGACGCCCCACGGCTTTGCCGAAAAATCCCGCCTGACCGTCGAGTACCTCGGCTACTCGTTTTCGTTCTTCCGGCAAGCCCGCGCCGAATGCGCGGAGATTTTTTCGGTCGCCCGCAGTCGTGCCTTCCAGCGCGTCGTCGTCGCGGGGGTGTCCGATCTGGCCGAGATCGCGCGCATCTGCGCACTGGAAAGCGGCATCGAGATCGTCGCGATGGTCGATGCCAAGGCGTCGTCGGCGACCTTTGTCGGAGTTCCCGTGGTCGTTTCCTACGCGGCGGTCGAGGGCGCTTTCGATGCCGTCGTGGTCACCGACCTCGGCGCGCCGCAGGCTACCTTCGACGCCGCCGCGGCGATCCTCGGGCCCGACCGGGTTTTGGCGCCGAAGCTCCTGGGCGTGCGCCCCCGCCCGCGTCCCCGCCAGGAGGCGACGGCATGACGTCTCGTTGGTATGTCGTGCAAACCCAGCCTCATGCGGAAAGCAAGGCGATGGCGCATCTGATCCGCCAGGGCTTTGCGGCCTACCTGCCGCGCTATCTCAAGCGGCGCCGCCATGCGCGCAAAGTCGAGACGGTGGAGGCGCCGCTGTTTCCGCGCTACCTGTTCGTCACCGTCGACATGGAGACGCAGCGCTGGCGTTCCATTCATTCGACCTTCGGCGTGTCGCGCCTCGTCTGCAACGGCGACGAGCCCGCGCCGGTGCCTCCCGCGGTGGTGGCGGCGCTGCAAGCCCGGGAAGACGCCGGCGGTCTCGTCCAGCTCGAACGGCGTCCACGCTTTGCGCCCGGCGAACAGGTGCGCATCGTCGACGGCGTATTCGCCGAACTCTCTAGGTCTGTTCGAAGGCATGGCCGATCGGGAACGCGTTGCGATCCTGCTCGACCTGCTGGGACGCAAGGTCAGGATCCTGCTGGACGAAGGCGCCATCACGGCGGCTTGACCAGGCGCGACGGTCGCGCCGCAGGACAGAAGCGTTTGGGGGAACCTCGGTTCACCCGAACTGCGGTAGCTTATGGGCTGCGGACGGGCTGCAGATGAATGTGGATCGCTGCGATGACGCCGGCACGGTTGCCAAGAACATTGCCATGAACATTGCCAAGAACATTGCCATGAACATTGCCAAGAACATTGCCATGAACATGGACGAACCGACATGAGTGCGATCTCCCGCATGTTGCGACGTTCCCCCGCGGCGGGACTGATCGGCGACGTCGCGAAATGGACGCGCGATCCGCGCACCATGCGGCGGCTGATGGCCGATGTGCGCGCGACCCGGGCCGAGACCGCCTTCATGCGCACCTTGCCGTCCGCCGCTCCGGGCGCGCGCCAGGTGCTCGTGCTGTCGATGACGGATTGGCCCTATCAGGTCAAAACCGAGTGCATGCTGGTTTCGGAACTGCGCCGCCGCGGCTGGTCGGTGCGGGTCCTGACATCGCATGTCTATACGATCGCCCGGCGCATTTTTGCCGCCTACGGAATCACCGACCTGGTATCCTTCGAAAAGCTGGTCTGGGACCCGAAGACCTATCGCCAGTGCGTCGCCGAAGCCGCGCGCCGAGCCGAGGGCCCGCTGGATTTCAACGCGGTCAAGGAATGGACCTACGGCGACGCCTGGATCGGCCCGCAACTCCTGGCCTGGGTGGCGCGCAAGACCTTCAACGGCGCGCCGGACCCGAGAGATCCGGTGGCACGGGCGGAACTCCTCAAGCAGTTGCCGCTCGCATGTGCTTTCGTTCACGCCGCCGAGCGCTATTTCGACGCGCAGCGGCCCGACCTCATTCTCGCCAACGAGCCGAACTCCACGCTCGGGCCGTTCGTGGACGTGGCCATCGCGCGAGGCATCCCGGTCGTGCAGTTCATCCAGCCGTCGCGCGACGACGCGCTGGTGTTCAAACGGCTGAACCGGGTGACCCGGCGCGTTCACGCCAATTCGGTCGCGCCCGAAGTGCTCGACCGGCTGACCCGTGAGCCGTGGACGCCGCAACACCAGCAGGCGCTCGACGAAGAGTTCCGCCGCCGCTACGGCGGCGTGTGGCAAATCCAGGCACGCAATCAGCCGGGCACCGTGGACGTGTCGGCGGCGGAGATACGCGAGGAGCTGAAGCTGGATGCCGCCAAGCCGACCGCCGTGGTGTTCTCGCACGTCTTGTGGGACGCCACCCTGTTCTTCGGGCGCGACCTGTTCGACAATTATGGGCACTGGTTCGTCGAGACGGTGAAGGCCGCCGCGGTGAACCCGAACCTGAACTGGATCATCAAGCTGCACCCGGCCAACTTGTGGAAGCGCAAGCTCGCGGGCGTCACCGCCGAACAGGAAGAGCTGCGGATGATCCGGGAGGCGGTCGGCGAGTTGCCGGACCACGTTCGCCTCCTGATGCCGCAGACGCGCATCAGTACGCTTTCGCTGTTTCGCATGGCCGACGTCGGAGTGACCGTCCGCGGCAGCGTCGGATATGAAATGCCGTGCTTCGGCATTCCCGTCGTGACGGCGGGCACCGGACGCTACAGCGGCCTCGGCTTCACGCTCGATCACGACAGCGCGGAGGAATATCTCGCGACCTTGGCGCGGCTTCACACGGTTTCCCGTCTGTCGCCGCGCGAGGCTCATCTCGCCAAGGTGCACGCCTACGCCCTGCTGGTTCGCCGGCAATGGCCGTTCACGAGCTTCCGCGCCACCATGGGCACCACGGTCACGGATCCGTTGAACCAGAACTTTCATTTGACGTCGCGGAGCTTCGCTGAAATTGCGCGAAACGGTGATCTCGCGGCATTTGCAGACTGGGTCGAAAGTGGCGTGGACGTCGACTATCTCGCTCCGGACCCGCTGGTGCCGGTTGAGGAGGCGCGGGCGTCTTTCGGCGACTATGCGCGCGCCGGCGCCTCCCGGAAATGAATTCATTCGTCGCTCTCGGTCACCGCCCGGCCGGATGGCCGGCGCGGCTGCGATGCAGGGCGCACCGCTCGGGAAATTGAGAATCGGATCGATCAGCATGGAACAGCAGGCGCAGACGCGAAACTATTTCCAGGCGAATGCCGACGATTGGCAGGCGCGGTCCATCGGAGCTTCGGGCAAATACAGCGTCATCGAGGGCAGGAGCCGCGCCGTTCTCGCGGTTGCCGGTCACGGTCCCGCCGGATCGCGTTTTCTCGATGTCGGATGCGGGACCGGGCAGCTCGTCCTGGAAATGGCGAAGCGCGGCTTTCAGGCCGAGGGCATCGATTTCGCCGAAGAGATGATCAGCAAATGCGAAGAGAACAAGCGGGCCGCCGCCGTGCAGGCCGATTTCGTCTGCAATTCGTTTTTCGACGTTTCGTACGCCGCCGGCGCTTACGACATCGTCAGCGCCCAGGGCTTCATCGAATATCTGTCTCCCGACGAGATGATGGAGTTTTTCCGGCGATGTCATCGCATGCTGCGCAAAGGCGGGGCACTCGTCGTCGGCTCGAGAAACCGCATCTTCAACGTCGTATCGCTCAACGAATTCACCCATATGGAGATGCGGCTCGGTACGGTCGAACTGCTGCTTTCCGAGGCGATCGTGCTCAATACCAGCGCGTCCCAGGAGGCGGCCTTCGCTTCGCTGCGGCGGCTCGAACGAATTGACCCTCAGCCGGATCAGCATCCGATCACCGAAATTCAGGTGAACGTGCGCTATCAATATGCGCCCGCAGATCTCGCCTACCGCGTCAGAGGTCTGGGGTTTGTGCCGAAGACGGTGTTTCCGGTGCATTTCCACGGCGTGTCGCCGGCGGTGAAATCGGATCACCCCGAGTTTCACGCCCGGCTCGCGCACGCCGCCGCGGACATCGGGACCGCCGACCAACGCCTGGTGCCGTTCTGCTCGACGTTCGTGATCGAGGTGCGTAAGGAAGGCTGATGTCCCTTACCATCGTCATGTACCACTATGTTCGTGAGCTGGCGCGATCGCGTTATCCGAGAATAAAGGGCCGCACCGTCGAAGAGTTCAGGCGCCAGCTCGATCATATCGCGAGCCGCTATACCGTGGTCACGGCGCAACAGGTGGTGGCGGCCATTCGCGGCGAGGATCCGGTTCCTGAAAACGCCGCCTGGCTGACCTTCGACGATGGCTATCTCGATCACTACACCAACGTCTTTCCCCTTCTGTTCGAGAGGGGCTGGCAGGGATCGTTCTTCCCGCCGTCGCAGACCGTGCTGAACGGAAGGCTGCTGGACGTGAACAAGATCCATTTCATTCTCGCAGCGCATGCGCAACCGGACGACATCATCGGCGAGATCAAGGCTGCACTCGAAGCGCGGTCCGCGGATCGGGACGTGCGGCCGTTCGAGGATTACTGGAGCGAGCTGGCGAAGCCGAACCGGTATGACCCGGCCGAAGTCGTATTCATCAAGCGTTCCCTTCAGTTCGGATTGCCCGAACCGGTGCGCGCCGAGGTCGTCGACCGGCTGTTCCATCGCCTGGTGTCGGACGACCCCGCGGCGTTCGCCGCCGAGCTTTATCTCACTCAGGATCAGCTGCGGACCATGGTCCGTTGCGGCATGTATGTCGGCAGTCACGGCGCCAGTCATCGCTGGCTGGACCGGCTCACGCCGGCCCAGCAGGAAACGGAGATCGACGACTCGCTCGATTTTCTCCGCTCGCTGGGCGCGTCCTCGGGAGACTGGGTGATGTGCTATCCGTATGGAGCTTGCGATCAATCGGTTCTGCGGCTTCTCGCGCAGAGGAATTGCAGTGCGGCGCTGACCACCAGACCCGCGATTGCGAGCATGGCGGCGGATCATCCGCTGCTGCTGCCGCGCATCGATACCAACGAGCTGCCGATATGAAGCTCGTGTGCCGGTGACCTCATATGCGCGACAGGTCGGATCGATGAAACTCGCCATAGTGACCGGGAACTGGCCTCATCCGGCCCATACCATACGGGGCGCCAACGTGCTGGCATTCGAGCTGATCCGCGCGCTTGCGGCGCAGCCCGATCTGTCGGTCGGCTTCTTGAAGGTCGGGCGCGAGGGCGACGAGAAGCCCGGCGCCAAGGAGTTCGAGGGCTTGGCGCTGCTCAAGCAATCCGGCGTTACGGTTCTTTCGCCACTGGAGCTTCCGGCGCGGTCACGCATAGGCAGTACGTTTTCCAAACTGGCGGCGCCGCGGGTCGAACATTTTTTCCCGGACGTCATCCACGGTCCCGCGATCGCGGCTGCCCTGGAACGGTGGCGTCCGGATGCGGTGCTGGTGGCGCTGAGCGAGTGGCTGACGGCCGCATGCTCGACGGTTCCGGCGACCCGCTTCGCATATTACGGCAATCCGGATCCGAAGTCCGCGCGCTGGCGGGCGGAACACGACCGGGCCCTCGGCGGTTCGGCGCTGGCCTATGCCCGATTGCGGGTGGCGCTGTCGCGGATGGAAAAGGCCCATCTTGCGGTGATGCGCCGTTATCATCTCCTCGGCGATGTCGCCGAA
Source organism: uncultured Alphaproteobacteria bacterium (assembly GCA_963800215.1). Classification (GTDB taxonomy): domain Bacteria; phylum Pseudomonadota; class Alphaproteobacteria; order Rhizobiales; family Xanthobacteraceae; genus JAJPKK01. The sequence continues at coordinate 336,471 of CAWCZY010000004.1, forward strand.
AACGATGCCGCCTATTACTCGTCGTCGGGACATCCCAACGCCTTCTACATTCGGCATGTATGGATCGACCGGTTCGGCGAGGGCTGGCGGGAGCGGCGCGACGCCACCGAATGCCACGATCCGGTGGTGATCGTCGGCAGCGTCGGGCGGCTGGAGGCGACCGGCAACCGGCTTGGGATCGAATATCTCGGGCGGGAGCTGCTGCCCGCGCTGCGCCGGCGGATGAAACCCGGCAGTTTCCGTGTCGAGATTTTCGGCGCCGCGAAGCTGCATCCGCGCATCGCGCAGCATCTGACCGGCTCCGACGTGGTCGTGCGCGGATTCGTGCCCGACATCGACGCGGCGATCCTGTCGGCGCCGATATTCCTTTGCACCAACAACGCGACGCCCTTCAAGGTGGGGCACACGCGCTATCTACTCGCCTGGTCGCTCGGGGCCTGCGTGGTCGCGCATCGCGACGTGGCCCTGTCGATGCCGGAGATCGTCGACGGCCGCAATGCGCTGCTCGGCGACGATGCCGACGGTCTCGCCGACGCGATCGCGCGTGCCGCCGCCGACCGCATATTAAGCCGCCGGATCGGGGAGGGCGGCTGGGAAACCTATCGCACCCTGTTCCGCGCCGAGAGCGTGGCGCCGGAAATCGTCGAGCGCTTGCGCATCGAGCATGCAAGACGCGCCGCGGCCCGCGAGACGTAACGTGGCGAGGCAGGATGCTGGATAGGCAGAATTCGCTGCGCCGGGTCGCGGTATTCACCGGCAAGCGCGGCGGCTTCGGGGCGATGCTGCGGATCATGCGGCTGATCGATGCCGATCCCGCCATGGAGCTCGAGGTCATCGCCTCCGACATGCATCTGAATGCGACTTTCGGGGCGACCATCGAAGAAGTGCGTTCCCAGATTACCATCTCCAAGCTGGTGGATCTCGGCGTCTATGGCGACGCGCCGATCGATCGCGCGCAGGCGCTCGGGCGCTGCGTCGAGAGGCTGGCGCCGGTGCTGCAGGAACTCGCGCCCGACGTGCTGCTGCTGCTCGGCGACCGCGGCGAAACGCTGGCCGCCGCGATGTGCGCGGTGGAAATGGGCGTGGTGATCGCGCATATCCAGGCCGGCGACATCTCCGGCGGGATCGACGACATCCATCGCCACGCCATCACCAAATTGTCCCACCTGCATTTCTCCCAGAACGAGCGGCAGCGCCAGCGCGTCATCAAGCTCGGAGAGGCGCCGGAGCGGGTGTGGAACACCGGAGCGCCCTATGTCGACAGCATCGTGCGCGGCACCTTTCCCTCGCCGGCCGACGCGCTCGCATCGATCGGCCTGCCGCGGGATCTGGACTATTTCATCGTCCTGCAGCACCCCGACACCTATCGCCCGGAATTGTCGCGATCTCATGCCGCCGCGATCCTGGATGCCCTGCGCGACCGCCCCGAAAAGAAGATCGTCATCTACCCCTGTTCCGATCCCGGCTATGCCGGGGTGATCTCCGCCATCGAGGAAATCCAAGGAGTTCCCGGCTTCCACGTGTTTCGCAATGTGGAGAGCCAAGCCTTCCTGGGCCTGTTGTGCGGCGCCAAGGCTCTGGTCGGGAATTCGAGCGGCGGCATCCTCGAAGCGCCCTATCTCGGCCTACCCTTCATCAATATCGGCGCGCGCCAGGATGGGCGCGAGATGGCGGCGAACGTGATCTGCTGCGAAGGCGCAGTGGAGGCCATCCGCAATGCGCTCGCCAGGATGGAAGAGCCTGAATTCCAGGCCGGACTGAAAGCCGACAGCCAGCCGTTCGGCGACGGCTACGCCAGCGAGCGCATCTTCAAGGTGCTCTCGACGTTTCCCCTCGAAGCGCAGCTTTTTCGCAAGCGCATCACCTATTAGGGCCCGCCCGTGCCATTCAAAGAGATCGTCGACATCGGAGGGCGCCGCGCCGGCGGCGGGGAGCCCTGCCTCGTCGTCGCGGAGATCGGGCCGAACCACAATGGCGATCCCGAACAGGCGTTCGCGCTGTTGGACGCGGCGGCGCAAGCGGGCTGCGATGCGGTCAAACTCCAATACCATATCGCGGAAGCGGAGATTTTCGACCGCACCACGAAATCCTACTATTACGACGAGACCCGGTTCGATTTCATCAAGCGGGTCCAGGAATTTCCCCATGCGGTGCACGAGCGCATCCGCGACCGCGCCAAGCAGCACAGAATGCTCTATCTGTGCTCGGTGTTCAGCGAAGCGGCGGTCGAGCGGGTCGCCTCCCTCGATCCCGACGCGTTCAAGCTTCCTTCGGGCGAGATCGGCAATCCGTGGCTGCTCGAGAGGGTTGCCGGCGTCGGCAAGCCGATCGTCGCGTCGAGCGGGATGAGCGCGGCCGAAGAGATCGATGCGATGATGAGGGTTCTCGGCGCGATCACCGATGAGGTCGTGCTGCTGCACTGCCTGTCCGAGTATCCGACCGCGCTGGACGACATGCATCTGCGGATGATCCCGGCGCTGCGGTCGCGCTACGGCTGCCCCACCGGGCTCTCCGATCACAGCCGCAACATCCCGGAGATCGCGGCCTCGGTCGCGCTCGGCTGCGCGATGATCGAGGTGCATTTCACCTTCGACCGGAGCGCCAAGGGTCCCGACCACCACGTGTCCCTGCTGCCCGCTGAAATGACGCGAACTGGTTTGCGCCGTGCGCGACCTGGAGCGCGCCCTCGGCCGGCCGGAAAAGGTTCTCGGCGCTCACGCCAACGTGATGCGCGCGAGTTTCACCAACAGCATCGTCACCCGGCGGGCGATCCGCTCCGGCGAGACGTTGAGCCGGGAAAACCTCACATTGATGAAACCGGCGACCGGATTGCCCGCCAGCGAATTACCCCGGATCCTCGGGCGCAGGGCTTCGGCGGATCTCGCGGCGCACGTGGCCGTGCGCCCGGAGGATGTCGCGTGATCGTGGTCGTCACCGGCGGCGCCGGCTTCGTCGGGCTCAACCTCGTCTCGCTCCTGCTGGCGCAGCGGAATTGGGAGGTCAGGATCGTCGATAATTTCACCAATTCCACGCCGGAGCGACTGGCCCGGGTGATCGGCGGGCAGGCCCAGGTGATCCATGCCGATATCCGCGATGCGCAGGCGGCCGCGAAGGCGGTCGAGGGCGCCGATGCGGTGGTCAATCTCGCGGCCCAGACCGGGATTCCGTCCTCGGTGGAAGATCCGAGGGACGACCTCGAGCAGAACGTGCTCGGCACCTTTACCTATCTCGACGCGGCGCGCCGCGCCGGTGTGCGCAATTTCGTCCAGGCGTCGTCGGCAGCCGTGCTCGGCAATGCGCAACCGCCGCAAACCGAGGACAAGCCCTCGCGTCCGCGCTCGCCCTATGGGGCTTCCAAGTCGGCGTGCGAAGGCTATTGCATGGCCTATGCGGCGAGCTTCGGACTCGACTGCACGGTGCTGCGGTTCTCCAACGTCTACGGGCCGCTGTCGTGGAGCAAGGGCAGCGTGGTCGCGGCCTTCGCCAAACGCGCGCTCGCCGGCAAGCCGCTGGTGGTGAACGGCGGCGGCACCCAGACCCGCGATTTTCTGTATGTGCGCGACCTCGCGCAGGTCCTGGCCGCCGCCGTCGACGGGCACTTGGCGGATGCCGGCGGCGCGCCCATCAACGTGGCGACGGGCGTGCAGACATCGATCGCGACGCTCGCCGATGCGGTGGCTCAGCATTTCCTGAAATCGAAGCGGCGATGCGATATCGAGCGCGGCCCATCGCGGGAGGGCGATGTCGCAGTCAGCGCACCGAGCGTCGACCGGCTGCAGGGGCTGTTGCCCGACCTCGCGCTGCGCAGCCTGGCACGGGGGCTTCCCGACACCCTCGATTGGTTCGACCGGGAATTCCAGGGCGGTTCGGATATCCGACATCAGGCCGAATGATCCGACCCCAATGCCGTTTCCATTCAGCGATGAGATCATCGGGCTTATTCCGGCCCGCGGCGGCTCAAAAGGCGTGCCGCACAAGAACATCGCGCCGCTGCTCGGGCAGCCGCTTGCTGCGCTTCGTCATCGAGGCCGGGCGCGCGGCGCGCGGGCTCGACCGCATGTTCTGCTCGACCGACGATGCCGATATCGCCGCGGTGGCGGCCGGGCTCGGCGTCGTCGTCGCCGAACGCCCGGCCGATCTCGCCGGCGACGATTTCCCGGTGCTCGCGGCGATCGTTCACTTCCTCGAAGGGCTCGGCGCCCGGGAAGGCCGAGTGCCGGCCACGGTCGTCCTGCTTCAGCCGACGTCGCCGTTTCTGCTGCCGGAGCACATCGAGGCCTGCCTCGACGGGCTCGAGCGCTATCCGGCCGCGCAATCGGCGCAGACGGTCACCAGCGTTCCCCACAACATGCATGCGTTCAATCAAAGGGAATTCGACGGGCCGTTCGTGCGTTTCCGGTTCGAGGCGGAGCGCAACCTGGCCTACAACCGGCAGCGCAAGCCGGTGCTGTACGGCTACGGCAATCTCTATGTCACGCGGTCCCGGGCTTTGCTGAGCGGCGAGCAGGTCTACGCCAAGCCTTCATTCGCGGCGGAGATACCACTGGAATACGCGATGGAACTCGATTCGCCGGAGGATTTTGCCGCGGCGGAACGGGCCTATTGGAGCCGGCCGATGGCTTTCATCAGGTCCTGGATCGACGAGACCAGCCCGGTTCATGCCGAGTGCAATGAAAAAACGAAGGAGAAGTTGCCGTGAGAGTTCTTATCCTGGGTGGTGACGGCTATCTCGGGTGGCCGACCGCAATGCATTTTTCCAACGCCGGCCACGAGGTCGGCGTGGTCGACAACTTCGCCAAACGGCAGTGGGAACTCGAGGAGGGTATCGCGCCGCTCCTGCCCATCAGCACGTTGCACCGGCGGGTCGCCTGCTGGCGGGAAGCGACCGGGAAAACGATCGGGCTCCATGTCGGAGACCTCTGCAACCATCGCTTCATCGATCAGGTGATCGACCAGTTTCATCCCGACGCGATCGTGCACTATGCCGAGCAGCCGTCGGCGCCTTATTCGATGCAGAGCCGGGGCACTGCGGTCTACACTCAGAGCAACAACATCGTCGGCACGCTCAATCTCTTGTTCACCATGCGCCGCCGCTGTCCCGACGCGCACCTGGTGAAGCTCGGCACCATGGGCGAATACGGCACCCCGAACATCGACATCGAGGAAGGCTATCTCACCGTCACCCACAAGGGCCGCACCGACACGCTGCCGTTTCCCAAGCAGCCCGGCAGCTTCTATCACCTCTCCAAGGTGCACGATTCCCACAACATCGCATTTGCCTGCCGGATATGGGGCATCCGCGCCACCGACCTCAATCAGGGCGTCGTCTACGGGATCGAGACCGACCAGACCAAGCTTCATTCCGACCTGAAAACCTCGTTCCACTACGACGACGTGTTCGGCACGGTGCTGAATCGGTTCCTGCATCCAGGCGTGCCTCGGCGCTTGCCGCTCACGGTCTACGGCAAGGGCGGGCAGACCCGCGGCTTCCTGAACATCCGCGATACCCTGCAATGCGTCGATCTCGCGGTCCGCAATCCCGCCAAGCCCGGCGAGTTCCGCGTGTTCAACCAGTTCACCGAGCAGTTCTCGGTGAATGACCTCGCCAACAAGGTCGTGGCCGCCGGCAAGCGCGCCGGCCTTGAGGTTTCGATCGCCCACCTCAAGAACCCGCGAATCGAGCTCGAGGAGCACTACTACAATGCCACCCACTCCAAGCTCGGCCGATCTGGGGCTCGTTCCCAACCTTCTGACCGACGCGGTCATGGACGGAATGCTTGCGGCGGTGCGCGGGCACGCCGACCGGGCCGATCCCGGCGTGGCCAAGCCGAAGATCAGCTGGGCAAGGGATTGACGAGTTGATTGACGAGTTGACCGACATCTCGGCGGCAGGGCTCGGGTCGAGTGCCACACCCGCGTTGAAACCAATGCCCCCCCGGCTTTCGCCCCAGCTCAAGCGCCTGGAAGCCGAGGCGATCGGCATCATGCGCGAAGTCGCCGCCGAGTTCCGCCGGCCGGTGATGCTCTACTCGATCGGCAAGGATTCCAGCGTGATGCTCCACGTCGCGCTCAAGGCCTTCTATCCCGCCAAGCCGCCGTTTCCGCTGCTTCACGTCGATACCCGCTGGAAGTTCCGCGAGATGATCGCGTTTCGCGATCTGACCGTGCGGGAGCGCGGGCTCGATCTCCTCGTCCACGTCAATCCGGACGGCGTCGCGCGCGACATCAATCCCATCACGTCCGGATCGGCGCTGCACACCCAGGTCATGAAAACCGAAGCGCTCAAGCAGGCCCTCGATCTCCACGGCTTCGACGCCGCCATGGGCGGGGCGCGCCGTGACGAGGAGAAGAGCCGGGCCAAGGAGCGGATTTTTTCCTTCCGCAGCGCCAATCACGTCTGGGATCCCCGCAATCAGCGCCCGGAGCTGTGGCGACTGTTCAACACGAAGATCCAGCCCGGCGAATCCGTGCGGGTGTTTCCGCTCTCCAATTGGACCGAGCTCGACGTGTGGGAGTATATTTCGGCCGAGGGCATTGCGGTGGTGCCGCTCTACTTCGCGGCCGAGCGCCCGGTGGTCGAGCGCGACGGCGCGTTGATCGTGCGCGATGACGACCGCCTGCCCTTGGCTGCGGGGGAGCGGCCGGCGATGCGACGCATCCGCTTTCGCACGCTCGGATGCTACCCGTTGACCGGTGCGGTGGAATCGGACGCGGCCGGCGTCGCCGACATCATCGCGGAATTGCGGACGTCGCGGGTCTCGGAGCGGCAGGGCAGGGTGATCGATGCCGACCAGGCCGCGTCCATGGAACGGAAAAAACGCGAGGGTTATTTCTGATGGCGGGACAAGCCGCCGCGCAAGCGGAAATCGCTGTCGTCGCGGATGCCGGCGCCGGACGGCGGCTGCTGCGCGTCCTGACCTGCGGTTCGGTCGACAACGGAAAATCGACCCTGATCGGCCGCCTGCTGCACGAATGCGGCGCCATTTTCGACGACCAGCTCTCCGCGCTCGAAAACGATTCCCGCCGCTACGGCACCACCGGCGAGAACATCGACTTCGCCCTGCTGCTGGACGGGCTCGAGGCGGAGCGCGAGCAGGGCATAACCATCGACGTCGCCTACCGGTATTTCGCCACGGACAGGTGTTCTTTCATCGTGGCGGATACGCCGGGGCATGAGCAATACACCCGCAACATGGCGACCGGCGCCTCGAATTCCGATGCCGCCATCATCCTGGTCGACGCCCGCAAGGGCATATCGGCGCAGACGCGCCGCCACGCCGTCATCTGCTCGCTGCTCGGCATCCGCCACGTCGTGCTCGCCGTCAACAAGATGGACCTCGTCGGCCACTCGCAAGGCGAGTTCGATCGCATCGCCGCCGAGTTCCGCAGCTTCGCGTCGCAGCTTTCGTTCGACACCGTCGCGCCGATCCCGATCTCCGCCCGGTTCGGCGACAACGTGGTCGAACGCGGCCGCAACATGGCCTGGTATGGCGGTCCGGCCCTGCTCCGGTACCTCGAATCGATCGAGATCGAAGCGGCGCTGGAAACCCTGCCGTTCCGGTTTCCGGTTCAATGGGTCAACCGGCCGGACCCAGAGTTCCGGGGCTTTGCCGGCACCGTCGCCAGCGGCCGCATCCGCCGCGGCGATCCGGTGCGCGTCGCCCGCAACGGCGCCGCGACGCGGGTCGAGCGGATCGTCACTGCCGACCACGATGTCGAAGCGGCCGGCGCCGGCGACGCCGTCACGCTGACGCTCGCCGACGATCTCGATATCGGCCGCGGCGACCTGCTGGTCCCGCCCGACCGCCGGCCGGAGGTCGCCGATCAGTTCGCGGCCCATTTGATCTGGATGAGCGCCGAGCCGCTGCTGCCCGGGCGCTCCTATCTCATGCGGATCGGCACCCAGTGGGTGCCGGCGATGGTGTCGTCGATCAAGCACAAGCTCGACATCAACCATCTCGAGCCGCTGGCGGCGCGCACGCTCGCCGTCAACGAGATCGGCCTGTGCAATTTCGCCGCCGCCGTGCCGGTGGCGTTCGATTCATACGAAAGCAATCGCGAGACCGGCGCCTTCATCATCGTCGACCGCTACACCAATGAGACCGTCGGTGCCGGGATGATCGCGTTCGCGCTGCGCCGCGCCACCAACATCCATCCGGAGCATCTCGCCATCGAAAAGGAGGCGCGCGCGCGCCTCAAGCATCAGCGCCCCTGCATCGTCTGGTTCACCGGCCTTTCCGCCTCGGGAAAGTCGACCATCGCCAAGCTCGTCGAGGCGCAATTGCATGTGGCGGGCCATCACACCTACATGCTGGACGGCGACAATGTGCGCCATGGCCTCAATCACGACCTCGGCTTCACCGATGCGGACCGCGTCGAGAACATACGCCGGGTCGGCGAGGTGGCGAAGCTGTTCGTCGACGCCGGCCTGATCGTGCTGTGCGCGTTCATCTCGCCGTTCGGGGCCGAGCGGCGCATGGTGCGCGATCTCGTCGGGGGCGGCGAGTTCCTCGAAGTGTTCGTCGACACCCCGATCGAGGAATGCCGGCGCCGCGACCCCAAGGGCCTCTATGCCAAGGCGGACCTCGGCGCGCTCAAGAACTTCACCGGGGTCGATTCTCCCTACGAGCCGCCGGAGCATCCCGAACTCGTCCTGCGCACCCGCGAGCACGATGCCGGCGAACTGGCGCGGCTGGTGGTCGAGCATTTGCGGGCCGAAGGATTGCTGCGGTGAGCGACCGATGAGCAGCGGCGGAGCAGGAACGATCAGAAACGCCCTATGAAGTACCGCAGCGACATCGACGGCCTGCGTGCCATTGCGGTCGTTCCTGTCGTGCTGTTTCATGCGCGCGTGCCGATGTTCGCCGGCGGCTTCGTCGGCGTCGACGTTTTCTTCGTCATCTCGGGCTACCTCATCACTTCGCTTATCGCGTCCGAGATGAGCGCAGGCAAATTCTCGTTCTTCGATTTCTACGAGCGCCGGATCAGGCGCATCTTTCCGGCGCTGTTCGTGGTCATGGGTTTCTGCGCCGCCCTCGGCTGGTTCGTCATGGCGCCGGACGACTACAAGCGATTGGGCCAGAGCATCGTCGCGACGACGCTGTTCGTCTCGAACATCCTATTCTGGAGCCAGTCCGGCTACTTCGATACGCCGGCCGCCGAAAAGCCGCTGCTCCATACCTGGTCTCTGGCCGTCGAAGAGCAGTTCTACGCCACGTTTCCGTTGTATCTTCTCATCGCCGCCCGCTTTTTTCCGAGGCAACTCCTCGCGATCACCGGGCTTTTGGCCCTGGCGTCATTTGCCCTGAACGTATGGGCGGTCCATCCCTATCCCGGCGCGACATTCTATTTCGGCCCGACCAGGGCTTGGGAGCTGTTGCTCGGCGCCCTGCTCGCGATGGGGGCCGCGCCCGCCGTGGGCGGGCCGCTGCTGCGGAACGTCGCGGCCGTTGCCGGCGTCGGGCTGATCTGCATTGCGATATTCAGCTTTTCGAAAGACACCCCGTTTCCCGGCGTCGCCGCCTTGCTGCCGACGCTCGGGACGGTGCTGGTGATCTGGAGCGGCACCAGCGGCGACACCGCGGTCCGCAGCCTGCTGTCCGAGGCTCCCTTGGTGTTCATCGGCAAGATTTCGTACTCCTGGTATCTCTGGCATTTCAGCCTTCTCGCATTCGGCACCTATCTCACCGTTGCGGGACTCGGTGCGCTCGAAACCGCGATCATCGTTTTCGGTTCCCTGGTCCTTTCGGTTCTTTCATGGCGCTACATCGAGCAGCCGCTCCGGCGGCAGCGATGGAAGGCTTTCGATCGGCGCAATCTGTTCGCGATGGCGGCGGCGTCGATGTGCGCGTTCATCGGGTTCGGCTCCTGGGTGGAGCTTGGCAAGGGACTTCCGTCGCGGCTCGGACCCGAACGCCTGGAAAGCTTCGTGGCGGTGACCGAGTACACCGAGAGTCGTGCAAAATGCCGGATCGAATCATTGCAGACGGCGTTTTGCAAAATTGGAAGTGGCGCGGGTGAGCCCCGCTTCATCCTCTGGGGCGACTCCCATGCCGACGCCTTGCGTATCGCGGTGGATGACGCTGCAACCTCGCGCGGGAAAAACGGTGTGTTTGCCGGACGAGGCGGGTGCGCGCCGCTGGTCGATGTGGAACGGCTGGACGCCGGCGTCTGTCGCGAGGTGAACGACAGGATTCTCGAGTACGTGCTTTCGACGCCCTCGATCGAGACCGTGATCCTGGCGGGCCGCTGGGTGTTGTGGGCGGAGGGGACGCGCTACAAGCGCGAGGACAGAAAGCCGTCCTTCGTGCGAATCACCTCTCCCGGCGACAAGTCCGCCGACGCGCAGGACAATCGTGCGGTCTTCGCCGAAGGCATGGAGAAGACGCTTTCGGCACTTGCCGCCGCGGGGAAAAGGATTTGGCTGATAGGGCCGGTGCCGGAAGTCGGTTATGACGTTCCCAAGTCGCTCTACCTCGACAAAATGGGGCTCGGCGGCGGCATGGACATTCGGCCGACTCACGACGAATTCAATCAAAGACAGCAATTTGTCGTCGCCTTGTTTCTCCGCCTCGCCAAAAAATATCCGGTGAAGCTGATTTGGCCCCATAAGGCCCTGTGCGATACGACGAGGTGCGAAGTGAAACGCGGCGGCAAGCCGTTCTATTCCGACGACAATCACCTGTCGCCGTTCGCCGACAAGACGATCGCTTCGATATTCCTGCCCGTCTTCGAATGAACGTCGGCGAACTTCGATATGCATAAGAACATTTCCCGGCCGCGCGGTGGCATCGCGAAGGTGCTGTCGCTGCTGCGCGTGCGCGCCGCAGTGGCCGGGCGCGTCGCCGGTGGCGTCGCGCGTGCGCTCGCCGATCCCGACCGGATGCGGGAACTCTGGCACCGGCTGCAGGACTATGAGCACTACGACCGGTTCCTGAGCGCGACGGCCGCGCCGCGCAAGGCATTTGCCGCGCGCGCGGCCCTGAGCGAGCCGTATCCGCTGCTGGTGACGAGCAATGCCGGGCTCTACGTCCTGGAGCAGGATGAGTGGCGTTGCCTGCTGCCGGTCATCTGTTTCGGCGTTGCCCGCCACGAAGATACACTTTTCCTCGGGGCGTCGGCGGGCATCCATTCGTTCGTCCTGTCGGCGCGGATCATCGGCGACGCAATCAGTATCGAGGCGCTGCGGGACGTCGAGATTCTCGCGCGGTGGGAAACCCGCTACCACAATGAGCGCATTCACCAGATCGCGTACGATCCGCGAACCCGCTTGGTTCATTGCGCCAATTCCCGCCGCAACAGCCTGCTCACGGTGGCGCGCGACGGACGCGGCATCGTCGACGAGAAATTCCTGTTCGTGGATCCCGGCGGCTCCCCGTTCTTTACCGATCAGAACCATGTCAATGCGGTGACGGTGAACGGGGACGCCCTGCTGTTCGCCGCCCGCTACGCCGGCCGCGGCGGCGGGCTCGGATTCGTCGCCAACGGCACCATTCGCGTCTATCGATATCCGGCGGTCGGCGTTCACGACGTGGTCATTCACGACGACGGGATCATGTTTACCGACAGCTTCCGCGACGACACCGTCCTCGCCGCCGGCGCAAAGACTGCGAATGCGAGCGGCGCCGTGAGGTTTCGCGGCACGGAGTATCTCACCCAGGGCATCGACACCGGCTCCCGCAGGCTGGTCTTGCGCGGGCTCGCCATGCGTGGGGATGCGCTGGCGGTGGGTTTCAGCGCCTGGGCGCGCCGGGAGGAGCGCATGGCCGTGGCCGGCGGCGGCCTCATCCTGTTCCGCGGCGGGAAACTGGCCGGCATCATCGACGGCCCTTTCGGCCAGGTTTTCGACGTCCTCCCGATCGATGGCGCCCGCACCGATGCCGCCGGGCCGGTGCGGTCCGCCGCGGAGCTCGACATGATGTTCCGGCGCGATGTCGGGCCGCTGCTGTTCGAGACGCCCTTGCTTCACAGCGCCAAGATTCCGCCGTTGCGCTGAGATGACGAGACATTCAGCAATTGACTGAGCCCACCGACGACGCTTCTCCCATGCCGGCGCACGAGGTCCGGCGGCGATTCCTGTTGTTCTTTCTTCCCGGCGCCTTGCAGCTCGTCCTGGCGTTCGTGACTTTGCCGCTCACGACCCTGGTGCTCGGGCCGGCCGATTTCGCCGCCTTCGGCCTCGTCGTCTCGTTTTCCGCGCTGGCGATGAGCCTGTCGCAAATGGGAAGCGGCTATCTCCTGTCGCAGCGTTTCCGCGGCGCGTCGAGACAAGGGCGATGCAGCCTGGTGACGACGATGGCGGCGCTGGTCCTGACCTCGAGCCTCGTGCTGGCTGTCACCTTCGTGACGGCCTTCATATTCCTGCACGATACCTGGAGCGTCGCCGCCGGAATTTCCGTGACGATGGTCATGCTGGTCGCCATCGAAAGTGTCGGTTCGAGCATGCATACGCTGGTCGCGTCGATTTCGAAGCTGGGCAGTTCGCCCGGCTATTATTCGCTGGTCGCGGTGCTCAAGAGCGTCACGGCGGTCTGTGTGACCCTCGCGGCGCTGTTTGTGTTCGAGCTGAAGGGGACGGCCCTGTTCGTCGGGCATGCCGCCGGCGGCATCGTGGCGCTGATCGGCTCTTTGGCCATGCTGTCGCGCTATTTTGAGGCGAGGATCGACTGGGGCGCTCTCAAAGATGCACTGTATCTCGGCGGCTGGAGCACGATTTCGTTTCTGGCCCTGCAGGCGCGCCAGACCATCGAACGAGCGCTGCTGTCGCGATATGCCGGATTCTATGAACTCGGCCTCTACATTCATGCCCAACAGTATCAGTCGCTCGCCACCATCTGCACTCAGCCCATCCAAAACGCGGTGATGCCGGTTCTGTTGGACGAGGCCAACGAAAAAAGCCGCAGGTTCAGCCGCACCAAACGCATTTCCAACGTCCTGTTTTTGGGCGTGACCGTGTTCGGCGTGGCGGCTGCGCTGTTCGCACGCACCATCATCGGTCTCTTGACCCACGGCAAATTCGACGCCGCCGGACCGCTGGTGGCGCTGCTCGTCGGCGTCGTGCTCGTACAGCTCAGCGGCCGGCCGCAATTCGCCGAATTGATCGCGAACGGAAGAGGGCGATACCTGTCCATGTGCAACGTGCTCGCCGCGACCGGAGCGGTGGTGACGCTCGCCGTATTGGTGAGCCACGTCGGCCTCCTCGCCGCAGTGTGCGCGGGCTACATTCAATTCCTGCTGTTCCGGTTGGCGACGGGAAGCGATCCGTTTTCCTCCGCGCATCTCCCGTTTCAGGACGGATGGGCTGTCTTCGGCGTCGTTGGCGATTGTAGGTGCGGTGATCGGCGTCGAGTACTTCCAGCCCGATGTGCAGACCCGCGCGATCATCCTCGCGGCGTTCTCGGCGATCGTCGCGATCTTCGCTCGCTCGATCTTGATGGACGTGCTCCTGCAGATTCGCGATCACCTCGGGCGCCGCGGGCCTGTCGCGGTGCCCCAGCCGCTGGAATTGCGAATTCGGACGGGCAACCCCATCGATGTCACGGGCGCCGGCCGCTGACCAATGTCACCGAACCCGCCGGATATCGCCGTCGTCATTCCGGCGCTGAACGCCGCCACCCATCTGCGCACGGCGTTGGCGAGCCTCGCCGCCCAGGACGCGGATTTCGAGGCGGTCCTCGTCGACGGCGGCTCGCGCGACGACACCGTGGCGATCGCCGCCCGGGCCGGCGTGCGGGTGATCTCGGCTCCCGGCACTTCCATTTACGAAGCGCATAATCTCGGCTTTGCGGAAACCCGGGCCCCGGCGATCGTGCTCCTCAACGCCGACGACGCGCTGCTGCCCGGCGCGCTCGCCGCTTGGCGCGACGCGCTGGTGCAGGCGCCGGGCGCCGGCATCGCGCGCGGACGGGCGACCTTCGCCGAGCTCGACGGTGCCGGTGTCGCCGGCCCGGTCGAGGGCGCCGACGAACGGGCGGCGGGTCCGCTCGATACCGATCTCCTGCTGCGCGGGCCCAATGCGATCAACAGCCTGTGCATCCGCCGCGCGGTGTTCGACCGCATCGGTACCTTCGACACCGCCTACCGGCTCGCCGCCGACCGCGAATGGATGCTGCGCGCCTGGATCGCCGAAGTTCCGCTGGTCGAGATCGACCGGGCGGTCTACCGGTATCTCATGCATGACGGCTCCAGCACCATCGACCGGGCGCGCAAGAATTTCGCGCTGGTGCGCCGTGAAAACATCGCGATCGCGCGGCGTTATCTGAGCGGGGTGCCGGCGCGGCAGGCGTCGCCGCAGACCTTGCGCGCGGTGCGGCAATGGCACGCCGCCGAGACGACGCTGCTGGCGTCGCACCAGTTTCGCGCGGGCGAGTTGCGCGATGTCGTCGATACCATGCAGCGCGCCTTCCGCGCCGCTCCGCTGTGGCCGCTGCGCGCCGCGCGCGAGGTCGCCGCCTGGCTGTGGAAGAAGGCTCGGTAGCATTTTTCCCTCCCCGTCTTCGGGGAGGGGAGGGTGGGGTTCTTTCTCAGCAGGCGATATCGTCGAAAGACGCCACCCCAGCCCTCCCCGAAGACGGGGAGGGAGCAAGCCGCCATCTCCCCCGAAACGAGAAAGTTCATGTGCGGCATCGCCGCGATCGTCGCGCTCGCCGGCAACAGCGTTCCGCCGGCGCTGTGCGCCCGCTTCGATGCCGCGTTGGCGCACCGGGGACCGGACGCCAGCGGGCTTGCCACCTATCGGCGCGACGGCAGCCTTGCTCCCGCGGACGCAGCCGAGGTCGCGTTGCTCCACCGCCGTCTCTCGATCATCGATCTCGATCCGCGCGCCAACCAGCCGATGGCATCGGCGGACGGCCGCTACGTGCTCGTCTTCAACGGCGAGATCTACAATTACGTCGAGCTGCGCGAGGCGCTCGTGCGCGACGGCCACGTCTTCCGCACCACGTCCGACAGCGAGGTGCTCATCGCCGCCTATGCGAGCTGGGGCGAGAAGGCGCTCAACCGCTTCACCGGCATGTATGCCTTCGTCATACACGATCGCGAGCGCCGCGAATTGTTCCTGGCGCGCGATCCCTTCGGCATCAAGCCGCTGCTGTGGGCGCGCGGCAGCGGCCATCTCGCCGTCGCCTCCGAGATCGGGCCCGCTGCTCGATGTTCCCGGCGTCGGGCGCGGCATCGATCATGCCCGCACCTGCCTTTTTCTTTCGGTCGGCCAGACCGACGAAGGCGAGCGCACCATGTTCGCCAATGTCCGCAGCCTGCCGGCCGGAAGCTTCGCGCGCATTGCGCTCGATGCGCCCGAAGTCGCACCGGTGCCGTTCTGGCGGCCGACCGTCGAAGTGCGGGACCGCAGCCCGCAGGCCGCGGCGCGCGAGGTGCGCGAGGCGCTGGTCCGGTCGGTCGAACTGCATCTGCGCAGCGACGTGCCGACCGGCATTTCGCTGTCCGGCGGCATCGATTCCTCGGCGATCATCGCGTGCGCCCGCGCCGTCGGTGGTCCCGCGGCCGACCTGCGCACCTTCAGCTTCACCGCGACCGGATCTGAGGTCGACGAGACCCCATTCATCGAGATGGCGGCGCAGGCAGCCGGCGCCGAGCGGCACATGGTGCGCATCGAGCCGGCCGAGATCGTCGCCGACATCGATCGGCTCATCGCCGTGCAGGGCGAGCCGTTCGGTAGCCTCTCCATGTACGCCCAGCACCGCGTCATGGGGCTCGCGCGCGACCACGGCATCAAGGTCATCCTCGACGGGCAGGGCGCCGACGAGCTGTTCGCGGGATACCGCCCCCATCTCGCCCGGCGCCTCTCCGAATTGTTGGCCTCTTTTCGTCTGCCCGAAGCGATCCGGTTCGTGCGTGCGATGCGAAAGCTTCCCGGCGCCGGCACCCGACTGATCGCGCAGGCGTTCGAGCCCGCGGTATCGCCGCGGTTGCGCGGCCTCGCGCGGCGCATGGTCGGACGGCCGCTATTGCCGCCCTGGATCGACGGCCAATGGTTCGCCGCGGAAAAGGCCTTCGCGACCGGACGAGGACTGCGGGCAAGCCGGCATCTGTTCCACGATGCGCTGGTGCAGAGCCTGACCGAAACCGTATTGCCGGCCCTGCTGCGCTACGGTGACCGCAACTCGATGGCGTTTTCGATCGAATCCCGGGTGCCGTTCCTCACGCCGGCGCTCGCCGATCTCGCCTATTCGCTGCCGGCGGACCGGCTCGTGAGCGGCCATGCGGTGTCCAAGGCGGTTTTGCGTGACGCCATGCGCGGCCTCGTTCCCGACGCGATCCTCGACCGCCGCGACAAGATCGCCTTCTCGACGCCGGACCGCATGTGGGGGCAGGCGCTGCGCCCCTTCTTCGAGCGCACCCTGACCTGCGATGTGGCGCGGGCGCTGCCGTGGCTCGACGCGCAGGCCGCCCTGCAGGCGCTCGACCGCCGCATGGCGCAGTCGGCGGCATTCGGGTTCGACCTGTGGCGCACCGTGAACGTCGTGCGCTGGATCGAGCGGTTCGATGTCGCCTTCGCCTGAGCGCCGGCTCGCCTATTTCGCGCTCGATGTCCCCCACAAGGGACAGGCCAGCCACATCCACATCAGCGAGATCGTCAATAATCTGCGCCGGCTCGGCTGGCACATCGACCTGTTCGCGCCGGAACCCGCGAGCTCCGGCCACGCTCGGCCGGTGCCCGCACGTGCCTTGGAATATCTGCGGGCGATGGCGAGGATCATCCCGCGGCTCCATCACTACGACGCGCTCTACGTGAGGGCGCACCTGCTGGCGTGGCCCGTGACGTTCTGGGCTCGCATGCGCCATCTCGTCATTGCCCAGGAGATCAACGGCATCGAGCTCGACGTGATCGTCAGCCATCCCTGGCTGGCGCCGCTGCGCCCGCTGGTGCGCTGGCTCTACCGGTCGCAGTACCGCGTCTCCGACCGGCTGTTCCCGGTCACCGAGGGCCTGGCGCAATGGCTGCGCGGCGGCGGCTCCCATGACCGCATCACCGTGGTCGCCAACGGCGCCAATGTCGACCTGTTCCGTCCGATCGTGCGCGATTGCGCCCCGTTCGCGGTGTTCTTCGGCGGCCTCACCGCATGGCACGGCGTCGACCTCATGCTCGACGCGGTGCGCCACCAGAAATGGCCCGCGGGCATGGAACTGGTGGTGATCGGGGCCGGCGCCCAGGAGCACCTGGTGCAGGCCGCCGCACAGTCCGGACTGCGGGTGCGCTGGCTAGGCTATCGTCCCCATGAGCAGATCCCCGAACTCGTCGCAGGTGCCATCGCCGGCCTGATACCGATCACCAATCCGCGCGGCCGTTCCTCGACCGGCATTTCGCCGCTCAAACTTTATGAGACGCTGGCCTGCGGCATCGCGGCCGTCGTCACCGACCTGCCCGGACAGGCCGAAGTGGTGCGCGCCGGCGGCTGCGGCGTCGTCATTCCCTGCGACGATCCCGCCGCACTCGCCGCTGCCGTAGCTCAACTCGCCGCCGATCCCGCGGCGGCCCGCGAGATGGGCCGCCGCGGGGCAGAATTCGTGCGACGCGAGCATTCCTGGGCCGCGCGTGCGGCCGAGATCGACCGCGTCCTGTGTGCCGCCCTCGCGGAACGTGCCGCCGGCGAAGAGCCAAGAATTATTTGACCTGAAGAGGGCTCGCCGGCTCGCTACCCGTCGCGGGCATCTCGCCGGCGTTCTTCCCAATTCCGAGCCTTCGCAGGTCGTTTATAAAGAGTTTTGTTCTTTCTCGACGGCCATCTTCATTGAGATGAAGATTTGTGTTGAAAAACGACTCCCGAGGAAAAAACAATTCTTCCCGGTGATCGACGACCTCCAATCCGATCGAGGCCATGTCGCGCAAAAAGGTCTGCTCCGCGTCCTGCCAATCCGGATCCGGAGCGCCGTCGAGGAGATACGGGGTATGCGTGACGACCGCCCGTGCTCCCTTTTCTTTCAGCTCGTGCACAAAACTCGAAAGGATTCCGGCGATCGCCGGACAAACCGGCCCCGGCATCGTCGCGGGCACCCCGGGGCCCTTGAATTCGGTTCCGTGGTTATTGAGTATGTCGCCATGATCGTCGATATTGTAGGCCGAATACGAAAACGAGCTGGTCCTCGACTTGCCGGACCGGTAGCGCGCGAAAACGACGGCCGCGGGCTCCAGCGCGTCGGAGCGGTCGACGTAATGCTGGGGCATTAGACTCGAGCCGATCTTTCCAGCGAGAAGATCGATCGAGAGCCCCGGTCCGCCGGCTACGAATATGCCCTCCATGCGACTGCGCAGCGGGAGGCCGTTGAAATAGACCCTATCCCACGCCAGCATGTTTCTAATTTGCCAGTCGGTCCAGAGTGCCTCGTCGCAGCCGTAGAAGACGTGCTCGAGGTTGAGCACGAAGATGTCGCCAGGGTAGGCCATTTCCACGCCGATGCCGAGCAGCCGGTCCATCCGCATGGCTGCATGCAGTCCCATGTTCATTGTGAAGACGCCGGTCTCGGCCGAGACTTGCCGCGCGTCGATTCCGAACAACGCGCTGGAGCCGCCCAGCACGATGATCCGCGGTGAAGGCGATGTATCCGCCAACGCACGTTTCACCACGATCATTTCTCTCACCCAGTAGCCGGCCGTTATCAGCGACGGCATGTAGAGACACACGGCGAAATGCATCGTGAGATACACCGCCGCGGCCGCGATCACCCGGAAGAAATACGCGCGCATGGACGACCTAGCAGGCTGCTGAAAAACGCCTCCTGACAATCTATCGCGAATATGATTCGTTGTCTGCGCGATTTGCGGGAGGTACGGATGCGGGGCTCGGATTTGCGGTCTGGGGAGTTGTTCTCTTACGTGGACCTGGAGAAGCGGGTGCCTGCGAAGCATCCGTTGCGGCTGGTCCGCGGAGTCGTGAACGACGTTCTGGCTGCCCTCGACGGCGATTTTTCCAGGGCTTACGCGGATAGTGGTCGGCCATCGATCGCGCCTGAGCGGCTGCTGCGGGCGCTTCTGCTGCAGGCGTTTTATACGATCCGGTCGGAGCGGCAGCTGATCGAGCAGCTCGATTACAACCTGCTCTACCGCTGGTTCGTCGGGCTCGGCGTCGACGAGCCGGTGTGGGTGCCCACCGTGTTCACGAAGAACCGCGATCGGCTGCTCGAGGCCGACGTGGCGCGCAAGTTCCTCGCCGAACTGATGGATCACAAGGCACTGCGCGGGCTGTTGTCGGACGAGCATTTCTCGGTCGACGGCACGCAGATTGCGGCGTGGGCCTCGATGAAGAGCTTCAAGGCGAAGGACGGCTCGGACGATCCGCCCGGCTCCGGCCGCAATGGCGAGCGCGATTTTCACGGCGAGAAGCGCAGCAACGCCGCCCATGTCTCGACCACGGATCCCGAGGCGCAGCTCTACCGCAAGGGACGGGGCAAGGAGGCCAAGCTCAGCTTCATGGGCCACACGCTGATGGAAAATCGCAACGGGCTCATCGTCGCGGCGACGATGACGAAGGCGACCGGCACCGCCGAGCGCAAGGCGGCCGAGGAGATGATCGTGCGCCATTCGCCCGGGGCCAGTCGGATCACTCTCGGCGCCGACAAGGGCTACGACGCAGCTTCCTTCGTGGCCGACATGCGCGCGCTCAACGTCACGCCGCACATCGCCCAGAACATCAGCGGCCGGCGTTCCGCCGTCGATGCGCGCACCACGCGGCATCCCGGCTATGCGGTGAGCCAGCAGAAGAGGAAGCGCATCGAGGAACCGTTCGGCTGGGGCAAGACGATCGGCGGGCTCGCGCGACCCATGCTGCGAGGTGTCAAGAGCTCGGCTTCAAGTTCACCCTGACGATGGCCGGCTACAATCTGATCCGACTGCCAAAGCTCGTCGAGGCCGCGGCATGACCTGCGATCGGACAGCCGAAACTTCGGATGTCCCTCAATGATAACCAACAATGGCTACCGACCGCCTTCAAAACCTGGATAACGGTGCGCAAAATGCGAATTTCAGCAGCCTGCTAGAACTGGTAGTAGAGGAATTCTGAAATGTGCATGGGCGACATCTTCAGAATAAGCAATGCGAACACGATGCCGAGCAGGACCGAGCTCCACCAGCTGCGAGGCTGCCAGACCAGTCGTGCGGCGAGCCCCTTCGGTTTGGCGACCTTCTCGTCGAACCCATTGAAGGGGAGCATGAATTCCTGCGTGTTCGGCAGAAGCCAAACCGCGGCGAGGCCGAGCAGGACGAGCCCGCCCACCCAACGGGCATTCAGGCTGCTGGCCGCGAAGAATTGCAGGGTCGACTCGCCTCCGTCGGGTATCCACGGCCCGCTGCGCAAGCCGAAGCCGCCCGCCATTCCTTCCAACATGCGGCCGGCGGCGAAGAAGCTGTCGGCGCGAAAGAATACCCACGCCACGACCACGAAGAAAAACGTCGTTGCGGCGCCGGTGAGCGAACCGAGGCGGCCGAACCGCCCCCCGTTCGATCCGACCCGATCGAGAACGGCGCGAAATCCATGATTTATCATCAGATAGCCGCCATGCAAGGCGCCCCAGGCGACAAAGGTCCAGGAAGCTCCATGCCAGAGCCCGCCGAGCAGCATGGTCGCGAGAAGATTGACATAGCGCCTCGTCGTTCCTTTGCGGTTGCCGCCGAGCGGAATATAGAGGTAATCGCGCAGGAACGCCGACAACGTCATATGCCAGCGTCGCCAGAAATCTATGATGTTCGATGCCTTGTACGGCGAGTTGAAGTTGAACGGAAGCTTGATGTTGAAAAGCAGCGATAATCCGATCGCCATATCCGAATATCCGGAGAAATCGAAATACAGTTGAAGCGTGTATGCGAGCGCGCCGGCCCACGCTTCGACCAGCGGCGGTCCGGCTCCGTCGCGCGCCGCCGAAAAGATCGGTGTCGCGATAGCCCCGAAATTGTCGGCCATGAAGAGCTTTTTCGTGAGACCGATCACGAACACCGTGAGCCCGGCGGAGGCGTTCCGCCAGTTGATCCGGTAAGTATCCTGCCTGTCGAATTGCGGCATGACGCGGGCGTGATGGATGATGGGGCCGGCGATGAGATGCGGAAAATAGGTCACGAACAGAAGCCAGTGGACGAAATTCAGCTCGTTCGTCTTCTCTTGATACACGTCGACCAGGAATGCGATCTGCGTAAACGTGAAGAAGGAAATTCCGAGCGGCAGAATGATCCGACCAAACTCGATCTGAGATCCAAACAACGCATTTGCCGTTTCGGCGAAGAAACCGGCATATTTGAAATAACCGAGAAGAGATAGGTTCACGGTCAACGCAAATATCAGCAGCAAGCGTCCGTTGCCGCGTCTTTGATCGCGCACCTCGTGGCCAATCACATAAGCCGATACATAATTGAAGGCCGTCGAACCCAAGAGGAGGCCGAGGAAGTTCGGGTTCCACCAGCCATAAAAGAACAGAGATGCCGCACAAAGCCAAACGCATGCGAATATGGGGCTCTTGCTCCCGAAGGCGAAGAAGATGACGAAAGTGATGGGCAGAAAAGCAAGAATGAACGGCAGCGAGTTGAACAGCATTGCTTGTTTCCTGCGGCGACGACCGCCGACACCATGATTTCGTCGGCTGTGCGTATCGTCCCACGCCCGATGGAACCGGACCGAGGCATGATGCACGACGTCAGAATAGGTCAAGCCGTCTGGCAATGGTAGAGGACGAGCGGCGTCGCGCGCCGGCCCCGAGCATCCGGTAGATGGGGTCGTCGACGAGAGATCCGATAACCCACGAGAACCCTGGCCTGGCTCCGGGCGGACCGGACGTCGGGGACGCGGGCGGTGTCGGGCCCAAAGTGGATCCCGCGCGGATTTTCCGGTTGACGCGACCGACCGGCTCGTGATCCCACATTTGGGCGACGGAGCGCTGCGCCCGCGTCGCGCCGATCCAGTAACGCCGAGCCTCGCGCGAGAGTCGTACCGGACGCGACCTTATTCCTGCAAGCAAATCCATGAAACTCTCCGATCTCAAGATCAAACTGTTCACCGACGGCGCCGACAAGGCGCAGATCATGGAGATGGCGAAGCAGCCGTGGATCCGCGGCTTCACCACCAATCCGTCGCTGCTCAAGAAAGCCGGGGTGTCGGACTACGAGGCCTATGCGCGCGACCTCGTCGCCGCGGTGCCCGACCGGCACATTTCGTTCGAGGTGTTTTCCGACGACATCCCCGAAATGGTCGCGCAGGCGCGCACGATCGCCTCCTGGGGCGGCAACGTCTACGTCAAGCTACCGGTGACCACCACGAGGGGAGAGCCGCTGTTCGAGGCGGTGAGCGGGCTCTCGCGCGGCGGCGTGCGCATCAACATGACGGCGATCTTCACCACGGAACAGGCCGCGCGTGCGATCGCCGCCCTCGCCGGCGGGGCGCCGGCCTGCGTGTCGGTATTCGCCGGTCGGCTCGCCGATCTCGGCATCGATTACCGTCCCATTATGAAGGATGCCGTCGCCCGCGCGCGGCAGACCGCCAACGTGGAGATCATCTGGGCATCCACCCGCGAGGTGTTCAACGTCATCGAGGGGGATGAAATCGGCTGCCACATCATCACCGCGCCGGCCGACATCCTCAGGAAGCTGCCGGCGCTCGGCACCCGATCTGGCGCCGAGCTTTCGCTCGACGGGGTCAAGGCGTTCCGTGATGACGCATTGGCGGCCGGGCTGGTTTTGCGGCTGCCGGGGGCCTCACAGGCGGCCGAATAGGTCACAATTGCGTCCGCACCGACTTTGCCTATCTTCTGGTCAGTCGTAACGCGTTGAATCAAAACGTGTTTGAATAATTTTTTCGGACACTGTCGCCACCCGCCTCTCGGCGTGCTAGGGGAAGCATTAGGGTGTTTTCAAGGGTACAGGGGGCCATCGCAATGTTGCATGCCGCGAAGATCAGCGCGGGCCCGGATTTACGCGTTGGCGTGATTGGGGTCGGCGTGATGGGCTCTAACCATGCGCGTGTCCTCGCGGAAATGCCCGGTGTGCGATTGGCCGGAGTGGCCGATCCCGACCGCAAGCAAGCCCATTTCGTCGGCACCACGCTCGGCTGTCCGGCGGTGAGCACGGTCGAGGAATTGCTCGAACGCGGCGTCGATGCGGTGTCGATCGCGGCGCCGACCCATCTTCATCGTACCATCGCGCTCGCCTGCATCGAGCGCGGGGTGCATGTCCTGGTCGAAAAGCCGATCGCCTCTTCGGTGGCCGAGGGCGAAGACATCATCGTCGCCGCGCGCCGCGCCGGCCTCACCTTGATGATCGGCCATGTCGAGCGCTTCAACCCGGCCGTCCAGGCGATCGCCGACGCCATCCGCAACGAGGACATTCTCTCGATCGCGATCACGCGGGTCGGGCCGTTTCCGCCGCGGATGTCCAATGTCGGCGTGGTCATCGACCTCGCCGTCCACGACATCGATCTGATCTGCTGGTTCACCGGCTCGCAAATCGTCCAGGTGCAGCCGCAACTCTCCAACGCGGTCGCCGAGCGCGAAGACATCGCGTTGCTGCAGTTCCGTACCGCCTCGGGCGTGCTCGCCCACATCAACACCAACTGGCTCACGCCGTTCAAGGCCCGCACCGTCCACGTCGCCACCAAGCGCAAATACGTCATCGGCGACCTGCTGACGCGCCAAGTGACGGAGTGCTACGGCTTCCAGCCCGACGGCAGCTATTCCATGCGGCATCTCTCGGTCGGCCATGCCGAGCCGCTGCGTGCCGAGCTGATGGCCTTCGTCAAGGCCATCAAGGACCACACGCCGCCGCCGGTCACCGGCGAGGCCGGCGTGGCGAGCCTCGCCATCGCGATCCAGTGCCTCGATGGCCGGTCGGATGTCGCGGACCACGAGCCTGAGATCCAGCCCGCGCCGCGCCGCACCAAATCGGCGCTCGCCAAATCGGCACTAGCGAAGTCATGAACGAGCAGGCCCGGTTCGACCGGACACCGATTCCGTTCATCGATGTCGCCGCCCAGCGCCGCCGGCTCGGCGGCAAGATCGATGCCGCCGTCGCGCGGGTGCTCGACCATTGCCAGTTCATTCTCGGCCCCGAAGTGCGCGCGCTCGAGCAGGCGCTGGCGGAATTCTGCGGCGCGCGGCACGCGGTCACCTGCGCCAGTGGCACCGATGCGCTCGCGCTCGTGCTGATGGCGAAGGACATCGGCCCGGGCGATGCCGTCATCTGCCCGTCATTCACGTTCTGCGCGACCGCTGAAATGGTGGTCCTGCTCGGCGCGACGCCAGTGTTCGCCGATGTCGACGAAGCGACCTTCAATATCTCGCCCGCCAGCGTGGTGCGTGCCGTCGCGGCGGCGAAAGCGGCCGGCCTCACGCCGCGCATGATCCTGCCGGTCGACCTGTTCGGGCTGCCGGCCGACCACCATGCGCTCAATGTGATCGCGGCGGCGGAGAAGCTGTTCGTGCTCGATGATGCCGCCCAGGGCTTCGGCGGCGTGATCGGCAACCGCAACATCGGCACCCTGACCGACGCGACCACGACGAGCTTCTTCCCGGCCAAGCCGCTAGGCTGCTACGGCGACGGCGGCGCCGTCTTCACCGATGACCCCGAGATGGCGGAAACCCTGGTCAGCCTGCGGGTGCACGGCCAAGGCCGCGACAAATACGACAATGTACGGATCGGCTTGACGGCGCGGCTCGACACCATCCAGGCCGCGGTGCTGATCGAGAAGCTCGAGAATCTTCCCCGACGAGATCGACGCCCGCAACCGGATCGCCGAGCGCTATGGGCAGGCCCTCGACGGCGTCGTCATGGTGCCGAAGGTGCCGGCCGGCGCCACCTCGATCTGGGCGCAATACACCATCCGCATCAAGCCCGGCACCCGCGACGCCTTCGCGGCGGCCTTGAAGGCCGAAGGCATCCCGACCGCGATCTATTACCCCAAGCCGCTGCACCGCCAGCAGGTCTACGGCCGGTTCCCCTGCGCCGAAGGCGGCCTGCCGGTGACCGATCGCCTCGCCGACGAAGTCATCAGCCTGCCGATGCACGCCTATCTCGACGAACCGACCCAGGACCGCATCATCGGGGCGGTGAAACGGGCGGTCGGGAAGTGATTCTTCTCCCTCCCCCGCAAGCGGGGGAGGGAGATCGCAACTCCGCACTGGTGACACGATCGTCGTTGCTGAGACCTCGCGAATGCTCGACCGCATTCTGACCGTCGGCGGCTTCACGCTGCTCTCGCGCGTGACCGGGTTCATGCGCGACATCATGCTGGCGGCGATCCTCGGCGCCGGCCCGGTGGCCGACGCGTTCTTCATCGCGCTGCGGCTGCCGAACCATTTCCGCGCCATTTTCGCCGAAGGGGCGTTCAACGCCGCGTTCGTCCCGGCCTATGCGCGGATCCGTCACCAGTCCGGCGCGGCGCCGGCGCGGCTGTTCGCCGACCGCGTCTTCACGATGCTGTTCGCGGTCGAGGCGGTGCTGCTGGCGGTGGCGCTGCTGTTCACGCCGCTGGTGATCTCGCTGCTGGCGCCGGGCTTCAGGGAAGACCCCCACCGCTTCGCGCTGGCCGTCGAACTCACCCGCATCACCTTCCCCTATTTGCTGCTGATCAGCCTGGTGACGCTTTACGGCGGCATCCTCAATGCGCTGCAGCGCTTCGCCACCCCGGCCGCCGCGCCGATCCTGCTCAATCTGTCGATGATGGCGACGCTCGCGCTGGCGGTGTTCTTTCCGACCGCCGGACATGCGGCGGCCTGGGGCGTGTTCATCGCGGGATGCCTGGAAGCGGCGATGGTCGGCGCCGATCTCGCCCACCGCGACGGCTTGCCGAAATTCCGCGAACTCAAGTTGGACGATGACGTCCGGCGCTTCTTCCGCGCGCTCGGACCGGCGACGCTGGGCTCGGCCGGCACACAGATCGCCTTGTTCGCCGATACCATCATCGCGAGCTTTCTCGCCGCCGGCGCGGTTTCCGCGCTCTATTACGCCGACCGGCTCAATCAGCTTCCGATCGGGGTCATCGGCATCGCCATCGGCACCGTGTTGCTGCCGGAAATGGCGAGCCGGATCGCAGTCGGCGACGAGGCCGGCGCGCGCCAGGCCCAGGATCGCGCCATCGAGCTGACGCTGCTGCTGGCGATCCCGTGCCTCGCCGCCTTCATCGTGGTGCCGGACCTGATCATGCTGGCGCTGTTCTCTCGCGGTGCCTTCACGGCCGCCGATGCCGGCGCCGCCGCGTCGACGCTCGCCGCCTATTCCATCGGCCTGTTGCCGTTCGTGCTGCTGCGCAGCGTGTCGTCGTGCTTTCTCGCCCGCGGCGATACCGCGACCCCCGTCAAGGCGCTGCTGGTCTCGGTGGTCATCAACGTCGCCCTGAAGATCGTGCTGATGAACCGCTATGCCCAGGTCGGGCTCGCCTTCGCGACCTCGGTCGGCGTGTGGGTGAACTTCGCCTTGCTGACGTGGTTTGCGGTGCGCGCCAAGCTCATGAGCTTCGACGCGCGCCTCAAGACGTCGGTGCTGAAGCTGGCTCTGGCCGGCCTCGTGCTCGCCGCCGCTCTGCTGCTCGCCGCCTCTCCCGTCAGCCGGCTGTGCGAACCGATCGGCGCGTTGCGCCATGTCGCGGCGCTGCTCGCCCTGGCGGTCCTCGGTGCCATAATCTATGGTGGTGCGATCGCCGCGATGTTCGGGTCGCAATGGCTGACCGCGTTCCGGCGCCGGCGGGCCCGTTCGGCGCTCTGATTCGGGCACTCAGCCGCCGGCCGATGCTGCCGACATGCCGTCGAGGTAAATAATCCTAACGTGCGGCGGACGACAGCCATTTGCATTGCACAATTGCCTTTTTTCCACCTTCATGTAGCCCATCTATACCGGAGCGGGATGTTACCGGTCACACCTACGGAGAGACCATGCGGACGTTCACCCCCGGACGCGCGCTCGTGCTGGCCATCCTGGCCGTGGCCGCTGGGTGCAGCGAGGCTCCGCAACAACGGGCCGCGCCGCCACCGCCGAAGGTCACGGTCGCCCTTCCAGTCAAGCGCAACGTGGTCGACCAGGACGAATATGTCGGCCGGTTCATCGCCATCGACAGCGTCGAGATTCGCGCCCGGGTGTCCGGCTATCTCGATCGCATCCATTTCACTGACGGCCAGATGGTCAAGCAGGGCGATCTCCTGTTCACCATCGACAAGCGGCCGTTCCAGACCACGCTCGACCAGGCCAAGGGCAATCTCCAGCAGGCCCAGGCCAATCTCGCCTTCACCGAGGCCGATCTCGCCCGCGGCGCCCAGCTCGTCAAGGAGCGCACCATCACCGAGCAGACCTTCGACCAGCGCACCCAGGCCAAGCGTGTCGCCGAGGCCGCGGTGACGGCCTTGACGGCCGCGGTCAGGCAGGCCTCCCTCGACCTCGAATTCACCGAGCTGAGGGCGCCGGTCGCCGGCCGAATCGGCGACCGCCGGGTGTCGCCGGGCAATCTCGTCACCGGAAATACCACCGGCACCACTTCGTTGCTTGCGACCATCGTCTCGATCGATCCGATCCGCTTCGAGTTCACCTTCGACGAGGCGTCGTATCTGCGTTACGAGCGGCTCGCAAAGGGCGGGCGCGACATGACGGCGAGCCGCGACGGCACCTCCCTGGTGTCGCTCAAATTGCTGGACGAGAACGACTTCGTGCATCAGGGCCGGATGGACTTCGTCGACAATGTGATCGACCGCTCGTCCGGCACGATCCGCGGCCGCGCCGTGTTCGCCAATCCCGACGGGGTGTTCACGCCGGGGATGTTCGCGCGGGTGCGGGTGCCGGGCTCGCCGTCCTACGCGGCGCTGCTGGTTCCCGATGCCGCCATCGGCACCGAGCAGACGCGCAAATACGTGCTGACGGTCGGCGCCGACGACATCGTGCAGATGAAATACGTCACGCTCGGACAGGTTTTCGACGGCCAGCGGGTGATCAAGGCCGGCTTGCAGGACGACGACCGCGTCATCGTCAACGGCCTGATGCGCGCGCGGGCCGGGCCAGAAGGTCGCGCCGCAGACCGAGGCGCCGCCGACGCCGATGGCCGGAACCCCGCAAGCCGATGCGAACTGAGACCGGCGATGCGGATTTCCCATTTCTTCATCGACCGGCCGATCTTCGCCGCGGTGGTGTCGATCGTCTTCGTGATTCTCGGCCTGGTGTCGTTCTCGCGGCTGCCGGTCGCGCAATATCCCGACATCGCGCCGCCGACCATCAACGTGACCGGCCAATATCCCGGCGCCAGCGCCGACGTCGTGGCCTCGACGGTGGTTTCACCCATCGAGGATCAGATCAACGGCGTCGAGAACATGATCTACATGTCGTCGAACTCGACCTCCGACGGCCGCTTCACCACCGCGGTCTCGTTCGAGCTCGGCACCAATCTCGACATCGCCCAGGTCCAGGTCCAGAACCGCGTCGCCATCGCCCAGCCGCGCCTGCCGGCGGACGTGCGCAACATCGGCGTCACCGTCACCAAGGCGTCGCCCGACCTGATGATGGTCGTGCACATCTATTCGCCGGACAAATCGCGCGATTCGCTGTTCATTTCCAATTACGCGACGCTCGAGATCAAGGACGCGGTGACCCGGGTCGACGGCGTCGGCTCGATCACCGTGTTCGGCGTCCGCGATTTCTCGATGCGCATCTGGCTCGATCCCGACCGGCTGCAGTCCCTCAACATGACCGCGATCGACGTGATGACCGCGCTGCAGGCCCAGAACATCCAGGTCGCGTCCGGCGTGCTCAACCAGCAGCCGATGAATCCCGCCGGCCCCTTCGAGGTCGCGGTGCAGACGCTCGGCCGGCTCGCCGAGCCGGACGAATTCTCCGACATCGTGGTGAAGCGGACGCCGGGCGCGCTGGTGCGGCTCAAGGACGTGGCGCGGGTCGAGCTCGCGGCCCAGGACTACACCACCAATTCCTATCTCGACCGCGATCCCGCGGTGGCGCTCGCCATCTACCAGCGGCCGGGATCGAACGCGCTGGCGACGGCCAAGGGCGTCATCGACACCATGAACCTGGTGGCGCAGCGGTTTCCGCCGGGCGTCAAATACGCCATCGTCTACAACCCGACCCAGTTCATCCAGCAGTCGGTCGACGCCGTCATCGAGACCATCGGCGAGGCCATCGTCCTCGTGGTGCTGGTCGTCATCCTGTTCCTGCAGACGTGGCGGGCCGCGATCATTCCCATCGTGGCGATCCCGGTCTCGCTGATCGGCACCTTCTTTTTCATGGGCGTGTTCGGGTTTACGCTCAACAATCTGTCGCTGTTCGGCCTGGTGCTGGCGATCGGCATCGTGGTCGACGATGCCATCGTGGTCGTCGAGAACGTCGAGCGCAACATCGCCGCCGGGCTGTCGCCCCGTGACGCCGCGGTAAAGAGCATGGACGAGGTCGGCGGGGCGCTGATCGCGATCGCGCTCGTGCTGTGCGCGGTGTTCGTGCCCGCGGCCTTCATCACCGGGATTTCCGGCCAGTTCTATCGCCAGTTCGCCCTGACCATCGCCGGCGCCACGGTGATCTCGCTGATCGTGTCGCTGACGCTGTCGCCGGCCATGTGCGCGCTGTTGCTCAAGCCCCATGACCCGCACCACCGGGTGCCCTGGTGGAGCGCCCGATCACCGGCTTCTTCAAGCTGTTCAACTGGGGATTCGACCGGCTTGGCCACTTCTACGGCCTGGTGACCGCACGCGTGGTCCGCTATGCCGTGATCATGCTGTTCGTCTATATCGGCATCATCGCGTACGGCCTCAACGAGTTCCGCAAGACCCCGGTCGGCTTCATCCCGCAGGTCGACCGTGGCTATCTCATCGTCGTGGTCCAGCTTGCCGCCGGGGTCGTCGCTGGCGCGCACCGACGAGGTTCATCAGCGCGCAATCGAGCTTGCGCTGGCTACGCCGGGCGTCGCGCATGGCGTCAATTTCGTCGGCTTCTCCGGCGCGACGTTCACCAACGCCCCCAATTCCGGCGCCATCTTCCTCACCCTGGAGCCGTGGGAGGAGCGCGCCGGCGATCCCGCCAAGTCGGCCGCCGCCATCACCCGGACGCTGTTTGGCAAGTTCGCCGCGATCCAGGAAGCGCTGATCCTGGTGGTGCAGCCGCCGCCGGTGTCGGGCATCGGCAATGCCGGCGGCTTCCGCATGATGGTCGAGGACCGCGGCGGCCGCGGTCCGCAGGCATTGCAGGCCGCGGCGGTCGCGATGATGGTGCGCGCCAACCAGACGCCGGGCCTCAATCAGGTGTTCACGCTGTTCGAGACGTCGACGCCGGAGCTCTATCTCGACATCGACCGCGCCAAGGCGGAGTTGCTCGGCGTCAACGTCACCGACGTATTTACCGCCCTGCAGGTCTTCATCGGCTCGGCCTATGTCAACGACTTCAACCTGTTCGGCCGCACCTTCCGTGTGACCGCGCAGGCCGATGCGCCGTTTCGCGAAAACGCGCGCGACGTGCTCAGCCTGCGGGTGCGCAATACCAACGGCGACACCGTGCCGCTCGGCTCGTTCACGACGGTGCGCACCATTTCCGGGCCCTATCGGGTGCCGCGCTACAACCTCTACCGCGCCGCCGAGGTCGACGGCATCGCGGCGCCCGGCTATTCGCAGGGCCAGGCGATCGACACCATGGAGAAGATCGCGGCCGAGGTGCTGCCCGAGGGCTTCAGCTACGAATGGACGACGCTCGCCTTCCAGCAGATCCGGGCCGGGAGCACCGCGGGCTTTGCCTTCGCGCTGGCGGTGGTGTTCGTGTTCCTGGTGCTGGCCGCGCAATACGAGAGCCTGACGCTGCCGCTGGCGGTGATCCTCATCGTGCCGATGTGCCTGGTCGCCTCGATCACCGGCGTGATCCTGCGCGGCATGGACAACAACATCCTGACCCAGGTCGGCTTCATCGTGCTGATCGGCCTCGCCGCCAAGAACGCCATCCTGATCGTCGAATTCGCCAGGCAGCTCGAGGAAGGCGGTCTCGACCGCTTCGCCGCCGCGGTGGAGGCGGCGCGGCTGCGGCTGCGCCCGATCCTGATGACCTCGTTCGCCTTCATCTTCGGCGTGGTGCCGCTGGTGTGGGCGATCGGCGCCGGCGCCGAGCTGCGCCAGGCGCTGGGCACCGCGGTGTTCTCCGGCATGATCGGGGTGACGGCGTTCGGCCTGATCTTCACGCCGGTGTTCTATGTGCTCACGCAGCGCTTCGCGTCCCGCCGCCGCCGCGGCGCCGCAGCGCCGCATTCGGCGCCGCAGCCGGCGGAGTAGGGTGCAGGGAGGCAGCGCGCGCATGGCCATCGCCGACACCGCACCCGGCCAAGTCATCCGCTGGCGCTATCTCGGCTACAGCGTGCTCGCGCTCGCCGTGATGACGGCGGCGATCATGAGCGGGGATCGCTGGTTCCTCAATTTCGTGCACGTCATGTCCGGCGTGCTGTGGACCGGCATCGACCTGTTCATGGGCTTCGTGATCGGGCCGATCCTGCGGCGCGTGGAAATGCCGGTGCGGCGCGAGATCATCATCCGGCTGGTGCCGAAAACCCTGTTCCTGATGCCGACGCTCTCGATCATCACCGGAACGTCGGGCTGGTTCCTCGCCAAGCAGCTCGGATTTCTCGACCTGCCATGGCCGCAATTCGGATGGGTGGCGGCGGCGCTCGTGCTCGTCGTGCTGATGACGGTCCAGGGCACCTTCTACCTGCTGCCGACCAATCTGATGGTCTGCCTGCAGCTGCGCCGGCCCGATCCCGACATCGCCAGGATCAGCCGCATGATGCGCAATTTCTTCTACGCGGTCGCCGCCCAGGGCACCATGCAGGTCTTGACGATCATCATCATGGCGCGCTTCGTATCCGGGCTTTAGGCTTGTCCGCGAACGATCGATTCAATTTTGTTCCCCTCTCCCGCAAGCGGGAGAGGGAGCAAAAACCGTTCGATCACGCGAATTGAAGCGATAATTCGCGGACCGGGCTTTAGGTAGAGAGCGCACGCGATCGGAGTGTCCATGCATCCGTCCAAATTCGGCGTCTCTCAAAGCGTCACCCGTAAGGAAGACGATGCGCTGATCCGGGGCCGCGGCCGCTATGTCGCCGACGTCGCGCCTGCGGGCGGGCTGCATGCGGTGGTGCTGCGTTCGCCCCATGCCCATGCCCGCTTCGCCGTCACCGATATCGCGGTGGCGCGCGGGCTGCCCGGCGTCCATCTCGTGCTCACCGCGCCCGATATCGCCGCGCTCGGCTTGCTGCCCTGCGCCGCCGTCCCCGACGGCATTACGCTGGAAGCGCCGCCCTATCCGGTACTGGCGCGCGACGTGGTCCGCCACGTCGGTGACGCCGTCGCCTTCATCGTCGCCGATAGCATCGAGCAGGCGAAGGACGCCGCCGAGGCGATCGCGGTCGATTGGGAGCCGCTGCCCCACGTGGTCGGCGCGCGCGACGCGCTCGCGCCCGGCGCGCCGCTGGTGTGGCCGGGGCGGGCCGGCAATGCCGTCTTCGAGATGACGCTCGGCGAACAGCGCGCCACCGCGGATGCGTTCGCGGCGGCGGCCAAGATCGTCTCGCTGAGCGTCGTCAACCAACGCCTCGTCACCAATTTCCTCGACACCAGGGGCGTCATCGCCGAATACGACGCGGCCTCCGACCGGCTCGCCTTGACGCTCGGCAGCCAGGGCTCGCATCTGGTGCGCGACATTCTCGCCAACGCGGTGCTCAAGATCGCGCCGGAGAAGCTGCGCGTGGTGACGCCCGATGTCGGCGGCGGCTTCGGCACCAAGCTGTTTCCCTATCGCGAATACGCGCTCGCCGCGGTCGCGGCAAAGCGGCTGAAACGTCCGGTGAAATGGGTCGCCGAGCGCAGCGAGCACTTCCTCGGCGATGCCCAGGGACGCGACAACTACACCACGGCGAGGCTCGCCCTCGATGCCGATCACCGCTTCACCGCGCTCGAAATCGACATGGTCTGCGACATGGGCGCCTATCTCTCCGCCTTCGCGCCCTACATCCCCTATGTCGGCGCCGTCATGCTGCCGGGGGTCTACGACTTTCCCGCCTGCTTCATCCGCATCGCCGCCGCCTTCACCAACACGCTGCCGGTGGATGCCTATCGCGGCGCCGGGCGGCCGGAGGCGGCCTACCTGATCGAGCGGCTGGTCGACGTGGCGGCGCGCGAACTCGGCATCGCGCCCGACGCGCTGCGGCGCAAGAACTTCATCCGGCCGAAAGCGATGCCTTACACGACGCCGACCGGCAAGGTTTACGATTCCGGCGCGTTCGCCGCCCATCTCGCGCGCGCCCAGGAGATGATCGACTGGAAGGGCTTTCCGCGCCGCGCCGCGCAATCGAAGAAGGCCCGCAAGCTGCGCGGCATCGGCCTTGCGACCTATATCGAGGCCTGCGGCAACAACGGTCCGGATGCCGCGACGGTGCGGATGGGCAAGGACGGCAACGTCACGGTGCTGGCGGGATCGCAATCGACCGGGCAGGGCCACAAGACCGCCTACGCCCAGCTGGTCGCCGAGCATCTCGACCTGCCGCCCGACCGCGTCACGGTGATCCAGGGCGACACCGACCTGATCGCGACCGGCGCCGGCACCGGCGGCTCGAGTTCGATCACCTGCGGCGGCGCTTCGGTGGCGAGCGCGGCGGGCAAGCTCGCCGACAATCTCAAGGGGCTCGCGGCCAACACGCTCGAAGCGGCCGAATCCGACCTGGAGATCGAGAACGGGGAGGTCCGGATCGCCGGCACCGATCGGGCCGTCTCCTTCGCCGAGCTCGCGGCGTCGCAGGCGGCGACGCCCGCTCTTCTCTCGGTCACCGACACCGTCGGGCCGCCCGAGCCGACCTATCCCAACGGCACCCACATCGCCGAGGTCGAGGTCGACCCCGAGACCGGTCATGTCCACATCATCGATTACGTCGTGGTCGACGATTTCGGGGTGACGCTCAATCCGCTGCTGTTGGCCGGCCAGGTCCATGGCGGCGCCGTCCAGGGCATCGGCCAGGCGATCATGGAGAACACCGTCTATGACCGCGATTCCGGCCAGCTCGTGACCGCGTCGCTGATGGACTACGCGCTGCCGCGCGCCGAAGATGCGCCGTCATTCGCCTTCGAAACCCGCAATGTGCGGTGCGCCACCAATCCCTTGGGCGTCAAGGGCGCGGGCGAGGCCGGCGCCATCGGCTCGGCGCCGGCGGTGATGAATGCGATCGTCGATGCGCTCTACCGCGCCTTCCGCATCCGCCACGTCGACATGCCGGCGACGCCGGAGCGGCTGTGGGCCGCGATCCGCGAGGGCAAGCGCGTCCACACGATGTAGTGGATTTGTTTCGCTGCCCCCGCACGACCCGTGTGGCGCTTCCGGATGCCCTCGAAAATTGCTAAAGCTCATGCCGTTCGGGATCGCTCCCGGATCAATAGGTGAGATGCCGGAACGGCCTCTCTGGGGAAACCAAGGAGTTTGGGCATGAGAACGATCCTCTCTGTTGCGATGGCGGTCGCGTTCGTCGCGCTCGGTTCGGGCGTTGCGCTCGCGCAAACGGCGGAACCCGCCAAGGCCGGCGATACCGCGAAAGGCAAGGCGCTGGTCGATGCCAAGGGCATGACGCTCTACGTCCTCGACCGCGACACCACCCCCGGCAAGTCGAGTTGCAACGGCCAATGCGCCAACAATTGGCCGCCGCTGATGGCGTCGGCGGACGCCAAGGATGGCGGCGCGTGGACGGTGGTCACCCGTGACGACGGGGGCAAGCAGTGGGCCTACAAGGGCAAGCCGCTGTATTTCTGGAAGGATGACAAGAAGGCCGGCGACATCCTCGGCGACGGCCGCAACAACGTCTGGCATATCGCCGCGCCCTGACCGCGCGGTTCAGCGCGCTGAAATGCGGCCCGGCGGCCGGGCTTGCGCCCCGCCGCCGGGCCGTTTTCGTAGCGCAATATGGCCCTATGGACGCGGCTTTCGGAAGCGCATTCCCCTCAGAACGCCTTGAAGGTGATGATCGTCCTGGTGTCGTGGATGCCGGCAATGGTCTGCACCCTCTCGTTGACGAAGTGGCCGATATCGGTGCCCTGTTCGACGTAGAACTTGACCAGGAGGTCGAAATCGCCGGCAGTGGAGTAGATTTCCGACGCGATCTCCGCATCGGCGAGCGCATTCGCAACGGCGTAGGATTTGCCGAGGTCGCACTTGATCTGAACGAAAAACGGGATCACGCCCAGCTCCTTAAAGCATGAAGCCCGGGAGTTGGCGACTTCCAGGCAAGATCGTGCAGGCAAGATCGTGCGCAGGCAGAATCATGCGCAAGACCGAAGACTAGCGCTTTCCGCTTCGACTTGAAACGAAGGCGCCCAGGCCGAACCGACGCCCGCGGCCGGGGCTGCAATGCAGCAAAATCGCACCGCATTGACAAGGCAGCAAGCGCCCGGCCAAGCTGAGCAATTCGCCCGGCTGCGCAATTCGAAGACCTATCCGATTGAACTCGAAACGACTGCGGGGCGACTTATGCTGATGGGGGACCATCCGTTCGGGTCGCGCTACGGGGACCTGACCCCGGCATTTGGTTCCCAGCTGTCGGGACAATAAGCCCGCTAACATGTTGAAGGAGTGGGGCGACTCACCCAAACAGATGAAGACTGTTCGGGGCGCGTCACCAGGGGGGACGGAGGACGGGATGCACCTGCAGTTCGTCGGGACTGGTGACGCCTTCGGGTCCGGGGGGCGGTTCAATACCTGTTTTCATGTGGTCGGTGCGCAGACCAATTTCCTGATCGATTGCGGCGCGTCCTCGCTGATCGCGATGAGCCGGCTCGGCATCGATCGCAATGGGATCGACTTCATCCTCCTCACCCATTTCCATTTGGATCATTGCGGCGGCGTGCCGTTCTTCCTGCTCGATGCGCAATTTCCGGGGCGGCGCACCCGGCCGCTGACCGTTGCCGGGCCGGCCGGACTCAAGGCGTGGTTTCCGCGCCTGATGGATGCGGCCTTCGAAGGGTCGGCGGGTTCGCTGAAAAGGTTCGAGCTTTCGCTGGTGGAACTCACGCCGGAAATCCCGTGGCACTTCAAGAACGTCGAAATCCAGTCGATGCTGGTCCGCCACGGGGCGCCGGCGAACGGTTATCACGGCTATCGCATCGCCATGGACGGCAAGGTGCTGGCCTATAGCGGCGACACCGAATGGACCGACAGCCTGATCGCGCTAGGGCGCGACGCCGACCTGTTCGTGTCGGAAGCCTACGTCTACGACAAGCCGCTGCCGCTACACCTGAGCTACCGGCAGCTGGTCGAAAAGCTGCCGCTGATCCGGCCCAAGCGCCTGATCCTCACCCATATGAGCGAGGACATGCTCGGCCGCGGCGACGCCATCACCCACGAGATCGCCGCGGACGGGATGATCGTCAAGATTTGACATCGACGTTGCGTCGATCCGCTCACCGGCCGAGATGGACCGCCATCCAATCCTGCACTCTCGCCGACGCCCGCGCACCGCGCCGCTACCGGGTCGGGCCAGAACCAGTTGCCAGCCCCCTGCCGTGCGCCCGGCCGGAAGGACGGCGGGGAGCGAGCGATCCGGAACTACTGATCCATTTGATATGGGAAGGGTCACATTCGACGCTGATTCACCAACCGTAAACGTGATGCCGGCGCCACTCTTCGACGTGACGCCGGCACGAATTCGGTCGAGTAAATCATGCCTACCGGACAGTTACTCGATACGGCCTATTTTGGGGCGCTTCCCTCGATGCCTTTAACGTACCAATTGACCGAGTTAAAAGCGGGATCCGTGTCGGTAAGCGCTTTGCCGGCCGCGACCTTTTCTGTCCCCGTATTGTCTGCGATCGGTCCGGCGAAGGGCTTCAACGCGCCCGATATGAGCTTGCTTTTCGTGTCCTCGAAAACCTTGACGGTCGCCGGCGGGATCGCGGGATTGAGCGGCGCCATGACCACCATTCCCTCCTTGAGACCCCAACGGGTGTGCCGGTTCCCGGTCCAGGTGCCGTCCAGTACCTTTTTGGTTTCCGCTATATAATAGCCGCTCCAGTCCTCGGTTGTGCCCGTGAGCTGCGCCTTCGGACCGAAACTGGACATATCGGCATCGATACTGAACGCATAAGTACCTTTTTCCTGCGCTACCTGTATGGACGCTGGCGAGTTGGTATTCTGCGCCACGTTATCGGCACTCTCCGCGATGAGAGTCACCGCCGCCTGGCGCTCCTTGCCGGGATCGTACCAAGTATTGACCCAGATCGGCTTCATCTTGACGTTGGGATTCACGGCCAACGCGCCGAGGGTCATGGAGTCGATGTTGCGCATGACGCTGGGGATGGGGAACGAACCTATGAAGCCAAGCGTATTGGATTTCGTCATCAGGCCCGCGATGGTGCCGATCAGATAGAAGCCTTCCTCGAAGCGCGGCTCGTAGACAACGATATTTGCCGCGGTCTTGAAGCCGTTCACGTGCTCGAATTTGACGTTCGGGAACAGTTTACCGACCTTTTGCAGAGGCTCCATATAGCCGAACGAGGTGGCGAATATCAGCTTATTGCCATCAGAGGCGAGCTGGCGAAATATCCGTTCGGAATCGGCGGTCTCCGGAACGTTTTCCACAAATGTGGTCTTGATCTTGGAGCCGAGTGCCTGTTCCAGCTTCAAGCGGGCCTGATCGTGCATTTGGGTCCAGCCGCCGTCTTTGACCGGGCCCAGATAAACGAAACCCACCTTGAGAGGCTCGGCGGCGGAGGCCGCCACCGACGATGTAACGACCAAACCTGCGGCAATGGTCAATCGGAGAGATTTCCGTCTTTTGTCTAGCTTCATGACGCTTTCCTTTTGTTTCGAGGTGAGTTTTTTGGGGGCTCGTTGGTCGAAAGTTGTCGGCAGGCGATTGGACCGCCGACTTTTTAAGCGGCCGCGTGAAAGCTAATGCCGAGAGAGGCCGGTTGGTTCAGCAAAATCGTCTTGGGATCGCGACAGATGATGACCAGAACGATGATAGTCGCGGCATACGGCAGCATGGATAGAAACTCGGTCGGGATCGGCAAACCGAATCCCTGAGCGAAGAGCTGGAACTGCGTGACGCCCCCGAACAGATAGGCTCCCAGCACGACACGAGCCGGCTTCCAGGTACCGAAGACGACCAACGCGAGCGCGATCCAACCTTTGCCCGCAGACATGCCTTCGACCCACATTGGCGTCTGCACCAGCGATAGATAAGCGCCAGCGACGCCGGCGCAGGCCCCGCCGAACATCACGGCCAGGTAGCGGGTCGTCAAAACAGGTTTTCCGATGGCGTGGGCGACGCTCGGGGATTCGCCGATCGCGCGTAGCGTCAAGCCCGCGTGGGACCTCGTGAGGAACCATTGCACTCCGGCGAACAGCACGAGTGAAAGATAGACCATGATGTCGTAATGGAAAAAAAGATCCCCGATGACGGGAATATTGGTGAGCACGGGAATGTCGATCGCCGGCAAGGGGGGCAACGGTGTCCCGGCCAGATCGTGTCCCACGAAAGCCGATAGACCAATTCCGAACAACGTCAGCGCAAGACCGGTCGCCACTTGATTGGTTTGCAGGTTGAGTGTGAGAAAACCGAAGGCCAAAGACAACGCGACGCCGGCGCCGGCGGCGGCGATGAACCCGACCGTATCGCTGCCCGAGGCGAGGGTAGCCGCGAATCCGGATACCGCGCCGATCAGCATCATGCCTTCAATGCCGAGGTTGAGGACACCGGATTTCTCGACGACGGTTTCGCCCAGCGCGGCGTAGATCAACGGCGTGGCCGCCACCACGGTGCTCGCGATCATCGGAATGACGGGATTCATGCAGCAGTCTCCAACCGAACCGCCGGTTTCGGCTCGACGCGCTCAACCGGTCGCACTCGTTTCAGTCGGAATGTGATGAACAAATCGGCGGCCAGCAGGTAGAAAAGCAACAGCCCCTGGAACAATCCGGTGATCGCAGACGGCAAACTCATCCCCATCTGCGCCGCTTCGCCGCCGAGATAAAGCAACGACATCAATAGTGCACCGAACACGACTCCGATCGGATTCAGTCGTCCGATCCAAGCGACGATAATCGCGGCAAAACCGTAGCCCGGCGAAATCTGCTGCTGCAGCCGTCCGATGGGACCGGCAACTTCGCAAATGCCGGCGAGGCCGGCGGTCGCGCCGCACACCAACAGTGCAATCCAGATATTCCGCTTCTCGGAAAAGCCGGCATATGCGGCGGCGGCCGGCGCCAGTCCGGCCACCTGCATCCGGAACCCGGCAATGGTCTTCTGGGACACCACCCAGAAGGCCAACGCCAACCCTAGAGCGTAAACGATGCCCCAGGTCACTCGGGTGCCCTCGATGAGAACCGACATGGTTTCAGCATCGCCGAAGCCCCGCGACTGCGGGTAGTTTTGTCCCTCGGGATCGCGCCACGGTCCGTGCACCAGCCAGGATAATACCAACTGGGCGATGTACACGAGCATGAGCGTGACGAGAATTTCGTTGGTGTTGAATCGGGTCCGCAGAAAGGCCGGGATGGCCGCCCAAGCCATCCCACCGAGCACTCCAGCCAACAGCATCAGCGGCATGGCCCAACTCGAACTGCTGTCACCGAACCACAACGCGACGCCGCCGCCTGCGATCGCGCCCATGGTAAGCTGCCCCTCGGCGCCGATGTTCCAGACGTTGGCGCGAAATCCCATGGCCAGGCCGAGCCCGCAGAGAAGCAGCGGCGTCGTCTTTAGAAGCAGCTCGCCGATGTCGTAAATGCTGGACAGCGGCTTCACGAAAAACAAATAGAAAACCTCCGCCGGATCTTTTCCCAAGGCGCTGAACAGGAAAAATCCCGTCGCAATCATGCCGAGCGCGGCTATGATGGGCGAAGCGATCGCCATCGCGAAAGAAGGGTTGGTGCGCCGCTCGAGGACGAACATCAGGCAACTTCCATCAGGGGATTTCGGCCGGCAGAGCCGTTGTTTGCTGGTTCGCCGAATTTGCCGCTCATCCAGGTGCCGATTTGCCCGATCGACGTCTCGGCGGGCCGGACGGATGGCGAAAGACGTCCTTCGGCGAGCACCGCGATTCGGTCGCTGATGATGAAGAGCTCGTCGAGTTCCTCGGATATCACCAGGAGCGCCACGCCCTGGTCGCGCAGATCGATCAAGGCCTGCCGGATCAGCTGCGCCGCGCCGACGTCTACGCCCCACGTCGGCTGACCCACGATCATCATTTTGGGCCCCAGCATCGTCTCCCTTCCAACGATGAATTTCTGCAGATTGCCGCCCGATAGGCTCGATGCCGTGGATTGCTCGTCGCCGCATTTGACCTTGAAGCGTTCGATCACATTCTTAGCGAAGTTCCGCATGACGGTCGGATAAATCATCCCGTTCACCACCATGCCCATCCGCGCGCCGGTCAGCAGGGCATTGTAAGCCAGGCTCATGGGTGGCACCGCCCCTCTCCCGAGGCGCTCTTCGGGAACAAAGGTGAGCCCGAGCTCGCGACGCTTTGCCGGATTGAGATCGCCGACCGGCTGGCCGAGCAGCCTGATCATCGATCCGGTACTCAACCGCTCGCCCGAGAGCGCCGCCATCAGCTCCTTCTGACCGTTTCCGGAAACGCCGGCGATTCCTAATATCTCGCCACTTCGCACCGTCAAATGAATGTCCTTCAGCGTCGTACCGAAGGGGTCGGACGTCGGCAGCGACAGGTGCTCGAGTTCGAGCCGTACCTCCTCAGGCTGGCGAGGAGTAAGACGGCATTCCGCCAACTCACCACCTATCATCAGGCGGGCCAGACTCTCGTTGGTTTCGTTCTTCGGAATCGCGGTACCGCTGACACGGCCGCCACGCAGCACGGTGGCGCTGTCGCAGAGCGCGCGGATTTCGTCGAGCTTATGACTGATGTAGAGGATGCTGCAGCCTTCCGATGCCAAGCGACGCAGCGTCTCGAACAACACCAAGACCGCTTGCGGCGTCAACACGGAAGTCGGCTCGTCCATGATCAGAAGCTTGGGCTCCTGAAGCAGGCACCGCACGATCTCCACACGCTGCCGCTCGCCGACGGACATGCTGTGAACAAGACGATACGGGTCGATCGGGAGACCGTATTTCTCCGACACCTCGGTGATCTTGACCGCCAGTTTCGCGGGGGCGACCCGCTCGTCCAACGCCAGGGCGATATTTTCCCAGACCGTCAGCGTCTCGAACAACGAAAAATGTTGGAACACCATGCCGATGCCCAAGCGCCGTGCCTGCGAGGGGGTCGTGATGGTTTCGTACACACCGTTCCACAAAATGGTCCCGGCGTCCGGTTTGGTGATGCCGTAAATGATCTTCATCAGGGTGCTTTTGCCGGCACCGTTCTCGCCGAGGACGGCGTGGATCTCGCCCGGCCGGACGCTCAGAGAAATATCATCGTTGGCCACAACGCTCGGGTACCGCTTTGTAATGCCGGTGAGTACGAGCCGAGGCGCGGATTCGTTTGCGATTTTAGGATCGTGCATGTTTTCCAATCAGCTCGGTTACGCCAACCAGGACCGTGGGGAGGTAGCGGTCGCGCCGCAGTAGCAGATCCGGACAAGCAATCCGCGCGCCAAGTCGGCTGACAAGCGCTGCCGATCGCAATACGGCGAGCACTTGTTCCGACTATTTCGAAATGCGCGTCGGCAATGCTGGATTCATCTTCATGTTTTTCAAAGGCCCTTCCGGGCGAGCGCCTAAATTATCACCGTTTGCTTAAGGTAAGGGCACCCACCGCGCATTTCGATGTGAGTCGCCCCACCGAAACTTGCTCGGGTTGTCACTTTGGGGCGCCGGTCGGCGCCCGCAACTGTCCTGTCTGCAACGCTTGCCTCCGGAAAGAGCGATCAGAAATATAAACAGTTATAACGGCTTGCTGCTATGCATGGGGTTGTTTTTCAAAAAAATGAAACGGCGGGCATCAAGCGGCCCCTCACAACCCGAGATAGAACTTCCTAATCAGCTCGTTGTTGTTGAGTTCGTCGGCCGATTTGCCCTCGAAGGCGATCTTGCCGTGGACGATGACGTAGCCGCGGTCGGCGATGCGCAGTGCCTGGGGGAAGTTCTGCTCGGCCATCAGCACGGTGAGCTGGTAGCGGTCCTTGAGCTCCCTGATCTTGTCGATGGTGCGGCTGACCAGCACCGGGGCTAGGCCGACCGAGGGCTCGTCGACCAGGAGGATGCGCGGCGCCAGCATCAGGGCGCGGCCGAGCGCCAGCATCTGCTGTTCGCCGCCGCTCATGGAGCCCGCGAGCTGGCGGCGGCGTTCGGCGAGGCGCGGGAAGGCTTCGAAGCAGAACTCGAGATTGCTCCTGATCCGCGCGCGCGCCTTGGGCCGGAACGCACCGAGCAGGAGGTTCTCCTCCACGCTCAGCCGCGGGAACAGGCGGCGGCCCTCCGGCACCAGTGCGATGCCGAGGTCGACGATGTCTTCGGTGGCGCGGCCGATGAGGTCGTGGCGCTCGCCCTCGATCTCGGCGACGATGCGGCCTGCGCTCGGCCGCACGATGCCCATGATGCTCTTCATGAGCGTCGACTTGCCGTTGCCGTTGGTGCCGAGCAGCACCACGGTCTCCGCGCCGTCGACCCGGATCGACACGTCGTGGAGCACCCGCACGGCGCCGTAGCCGGCGTCGATGCCTTCGATGGTGAGGCTATTGGCCAAGATAGGCCCTCTCGACTTCGGCGTCGCGGATCACTTCGTCGGGGCGGCCGTCTGCGATCTTGCGCCCGGACACCAGCACCACGAGGCGTTGGGAGAAGTTCATCACCGCGCGCATGATGTGCTCGATGAGGACGACGGTGATGCCGCGCTCGTTCAACCGGATCAGCAGCGCGACGATGTCGTTGACCTCGGAATTGGAAAGGCCGGCCATCGCCTCGTCGGCGATCAGCAGCTTGGGCTCCGCCGCCATGGCGCGGGCGAGTTCGAGCTTGCGCATGTCGACCTGGGTGAGGTCCCTGGGGTATTGCCGGGCGCGGTCGGCGAGGCCGACTACGGCGAGCAGCTCGTCGCAGCGGAGGCCGATCTCAGCTTCGGTGAGCGCAGGCTTGCGCCGCGCATTGACGGTGAAGAGCAGCGGGATGCGCAGGTTGTCGGCGACCGTCATGCTGGCGAACGGCCGCGGCAGCTGGAAGCTGCGGGCGAGCCCGAGCCGGGTGCGCTGATGGGCGGCGAGCCCGGCGAGGTCGCGGCCTTCGAACCGCACCGTGCCGGTCTCGTTGACGAGGGTTCCGCACAGGCAGTTGACCAGCGTGCTCTTGCCCGAGCCGTTGGGACCGATCAGGCCGACCCGTTCGCCCGGCGCCACCGCGAGATCAATGGATTCGAGCGCGACGAAGCCGCCGAACCGCTTGGAGAGACCTTCCACTTCGAGCAGGTTGGTGGCCATGACCTATCGCTTCGAAAACAGGCGTTGCCACAGGCCGACCAGGCCGTTCGGCGCGACGATCACGAAGGCCACCAGCAGCACCCCGACGATCAGGAGGTTGACCGCCGAGGATATGGTCACCGTGGTGATCTGCTGCAGCGAGCCCAAGAGGATCGCGCCGATCAGCGGTCCGAACCAGGTGGTGGTGCCGCCGATCATCGGCATCGCGATCGAGTTCACGGCGTATTCGAGCGCAAAGGCGGAGGCCGGCTGCAGGTAGCCGATATAATAGGGAAACGGCGCGCCGGCCATGCCCATCAGCGCGCCGGAGATCACCGTGGCGATCAGCTTGAGCTTGAGCGTCGGCACGCCGGAGGCCTCCGCCGCCAGCTCGTCGTCGCGGATGGTGGCGAAGCCGTAGCCCAGCTTGGAGTGCTCGATGGTGCGCGCGGTGACGACGGCGATGAGCGCCAGCACCAGCATCACCAGGAACAGGTACTGAATGTAAGGCAGGTGCAGCACCGGGTCTTCCGCGGGCCGGATCACATAAGCGCCGCGGGAGCCGCCGACATAGTCCCAGTTGACCACCAGCGTCTGCAGCACGATGGCCAGCGCAAGGGTGGCGATGGCGAAGAACGCGCCGCGCAGCCGCAGCGTCAGGTAGCCCATGCCGAGCCCGACCAGCCCCGACACGGCGGCGCCGACGACGACCAGCAGCGGGATCGGGAGCGGATAGAGCTTGTGGAAGAACACCGTCGAATAGGCGCCGAGCGCGAAGAACGCCGCGGTGCCGAAATTCACGTAGCCGGTATAGCCGCCGAGGATGTTCCAGGCGGTCGCGAGCACGACGAATTGCAGCACCGTGTAGCCGGCGAAGAACACGTAGTCATTGCCGACCAGGCGGGCGCCGGCAAACACCAAGGCTGCGACAACGGCGCCGAGCACGATGAACAAGGGCGTCCGCATCGCCTAGCGTCCCATCAGCCCGGCCGGCCTGAACGCCAGCGTCAGCAGCAGGATCCCGAACGAGACCGCGGGCGCCCAGGACGGCCCGTAGAAGGTCGCGGTGAAGCTTTCGATGATGCCGAGCAGCATGGCGGCGAGCAGCATGCCGGGCAGGCTGCCGAGCCCGCCGAGCACGCAGATCGCGAACACCCGGCCGATATATTCCCGCCCGATCGAGGGCTCGACCGGCTGGATGACGATCAGGAACGCGCCGGCGAGCGAGGCGGTGGCGATCGAGATCGCAAACGCGATGCGCTTGATCCTGATCGGATCGGCTCCCATCAATTGCAGCGCCAACTGGTCCTGCGAGACCGCCATGATGGCGCGGCCGGTGAAAGTCCGCGTCAGGAACAGCTGCAGAGCCGCCAGCATCAGCAGCGACATCAGGCACGGCACCAGCATGCGCAGCGGCACGTCGACGAAGCCGATGTGCCAGGTGGTCTCGATATAGCCCGCCTGGACGTATCGATAGTCGACCCCGAACACGAGGATCAGT
Source organism: uncultured Alphaproteobacteria bacterium (assembly GCA_963800215.1). Lineage (GTDB taxonomy): Bacteria > Pseudomonadota > Alphaproteobacteria > Rhizobiales > Xanthobacteraceae > JAJPKK01. The sequence goes on from CAWCZY010000004.1 coordinate 381,299, forward strand.
GACACTTCGGTGATGAACAGGATGCCGAAGAAGAACGCGAGGCCGCGCAGCGAATCCTGCCCGTGCTTCTCGAACGACAGGTAGTAGACTTGGTAGATCACGGCGCCCAGGGCGTAGAAGGCGGGCAGCGCGATGATGCTGGTCAGGATCGGGTCGAGGCCGAACTTGGCACCGAAGAAATAGGCGATGTAGGAGCCGAGGATGATGAAGGCGGGATGGGCGATGTTGACGATGTCGAGAATGCCGAACGAAATCGACACCCCCACCGTCACGGCGGCATAGAAGCCGCCGAGCAGCAGGCCGGCCGTCACTGCATTGAGCAGCAGGTCGTAAGAAAACATTTCCCCCCGGCTTTGTTCTGGCCGCGTCTGACCCTGTCGGTGTCATTGCCCGGCTTGACCGGGCAATCCAGTACGCCCGGTCGATGTTTACTGGATCGCCCGGTCGAGCCGGGCGATGACAATGTAGTGGGTGGCAACCTGAACGAAAAATGACTAGGCGGCGCGGCGGACCGTTTCGGGGATCGCCAGCGGCTTGTTGGCGCTGTCGAGGAATTCAACAGTCATGAACACCATTTCGGCATCGCCGATGTTCTCGAGGTCGTGCACCTTGAACTCGCCGGGGCCGTACGCCTCATGGCGGGTTTCCCCGGGGGCGTAGGAATATTCGACGGTGGTGCCGTCCATGAGGTGCTGGCGGCCGCGGGAACCGGTCACCGCGGTCCAGAAATAGTTGAGCACATGGCGGTGGAAGCCGAACCGTTGGCCCGGCTCGAGACGGATGGTCCAGACCCTGACCTTGTCGGTCTCCGAGACGAGTTCGCTGCCGACGCAGCCATTGGGCGCGCGGGCCTCCCGCTCGAACTCCTCCTGCAGCGCCGCCGGCCATTCGGTCCGGTGCCTCCGCGCCGCCTGCTTGTCCATCATGGTCAGAGCCATGGGTGTCCTCCGGTTGGCCTGAGACGCTGTCAATGAGCTTGCCGAGCGGATAAATACCCCGCAGGAGAATAGAAACCAAGAGAGACCGTCGAGCCCGGGGGGCCGGGCCGACGTAGATGAGTTGGCCGAAACAGGCAATTCACCATGCCCAGCGTGCCGCAGCAAACGGATAGACCGGACCCGGCGACTGCCGTCGGGCAGGCGATGGAGGCCTTTCAGGACGGCCGGCTCGACGAGGCCGCCGAGGCCTGCGCGACCGCGATTTCCCTCGATTCCGGACATTTCGACGCGCATCGCCTCGCCGGGCTGGTGCAACTCGCTCAAGGCAATGCCTCGGCAGCGGTCCGGTTTCTGACCGAGGCGGTCGAATTCGACGCCCGCTCGCCCGAAGCGGCAAATGATCTCGGCCGCGCTTTGCAAGGGGCAGGCGACCCCATCGCCGCGGTGCTCCAGCACGAACGCGCGCTCTCGCTCAAGCCGGACTATCCGGAGGCGCTCGCCGGCCTCGGCCATGCGCACCGCGCGCTCGGATGGCTGGAGGACGCGCTGCAGAGCTATCGACGTGCGCTTTCCCTTCAGCCTGATCATGCCGGGGCGCTCAACGGCCGCGCGGCGGTGCTGCAGGACCTCGGCCGTGCCGAAGAGGCGCTGGGGAGCTGCACCGAGGCGCTCGCCGCCGATCCCGACTTCGCCGAAGCGCATTTCAATCGCGGCAATATCCTCCATGCGCTCGGCCGGCATCAAAGGGCGCTGGCGAGCTATGACGAGGCGCTCCGGTGCCGGCCCGGCTATGTGGATGCGCTCGCCGCCAAGAGCGCCATCTTCAGCCTGCTCCACCGCCACGACGAGGCGCAGGCGGCGGCCCAGGCGGCGCTCTCACTCGAACCGGAGCATGTCGACGCCCTGGTCAATCTGGGCGTCGCGATGCAGCATCTCGGCCGGCTCGCGGAAGCAGTCGCCGCCTATGACAGGGCATTGGCATTGGCGCCGGAACATTTGGCGGCGCTGCGCCATCGTGCCGCCGCCGAGCGCGATCTCGGCCGCCTCGATGCGGCGGAGAAGAGCTTCGCCGGGGTAGTCGCGCTCGCGCCGGAGGATGTCGATGCCCTCTACGAGCACGGTGCCGCCTTGCGGCGGCTCGGGCGCGACGGCGAGGCGCTGGCCTGCTTCGAGCAGGCGCTGGCGCTCTCGCCGGCCAACGGCTACGTGCTCGGCAGCGCCGCGCTCGCCGCGCTGAGCCTGTGCGATTGGGAAAAAGCCGAGCGCTGGGGCTCACGACATCGCGCAGCGGGTCGAGACGGCCAAGGTGGTATCGCCCTTCGTGGTGCTGGCGTTGTCGGATTCGGCGCGCCTCCAGGCGCTCGCCGCCAGGAATTTCGTGCGCGACAAGGTGCGCATATCCGCCCGGGCCCCCAGCGTCGCGAACCGTGATCGCGACAAGATCCGCCTCGCCTATGTCGCGGCCAATGATTTCGGCGCCGCCGCGGCCCGGCCGATGGCCGCGCTCGCCGCGCGCCACGATCGCACCCAATTCGACGTGATCGGCATCTCGTTCGGCCGCGCCGCCGACACCGAACGCCGCGCCGTGCTGGGCGCGGCTTTCGATCAGTTGCACGACGTCACGACGCGGACCGACGCGGCCGCGGCCCGGTTGCTGCGCGAGCTGGAGGTCGACATCGTCGTCGATATCGAGGGCTATGCCGAGGACGGCCGCCCCGGCATCTTCGCCGCACGGCCGGCGCCGATCCAGGTGAATTTCGGCTATCCCGCGACCTCGGGGGCGGAGTTCGTCGATTACATCATCGCCGACAGGACCGTGCTGCCGTTCGATCTGCAGAAAACGGTCACCGAGAAGATCGTGCAACTGCCCGACTGCCACCGGGTGAGCAGCGAGCGGCCCGACATCGCGCCGGAGCCGCCGTCGCGCGAGGCGGCCGGGCTGCCGGCGGCCGGGTTCGTGTTCTGCTGCTTTGCGGAAAGCTTCAAGATCGCGCGGCCGGTATTCGACGTGTGGATGCGGTTGCTTTCGCGCAGCGAGGGCAGCGTGCTGTGGCTGTCGCGGGGAAGCGACGCCGTCTGCGAGCGTCTGCGCGGCGAGGCGGCGGCGCGCGGGATCGATCCGGCCCGGCTCGTATTCGCCGAGCTGGTGGCGCCGGCCGAGCATCTCTCGCGTCATCGGCTCGCCGATGTTTTCCTCGACACGCTGCCCTTCAACACCGCCACCGCGGGCGATGCTCTGTGGGTGGGCGTGCCGGTCGTGACCTGCAAGGGCAATGCGTTCGCGGCGCGCGTCGGCGCGAGCTTTGCCACCGCCACCGGCCAGTCCGATCTGATCGCCCCCGATCTCGCCGTCTACGAAGCCACGGCGCTCGCGCTTGCGGCGGAACCGGAACGACTCGCCGAATGCAAGCGGCGCCTCGCCGAGCAACGCGCGACCGCGCCTTTGTTCGATCTCGACCGGTTTCGCCGCCATGTCGAGACGGCCTACGCCAGGATGCACGCGCTGTCGCGCAGCGGCGCGCCACCGCAGAGCTTTGCCGTGACCGCGGAATGACGTAATGGCGCGCGCCCTGGTCATCGGCGGGTCGCTCGCCGGACTGTTCGCGGGGCTGCTCCTGCGCCGCGCCGGGTTCGATGTCGACATCTACGAGCGGGTCCATGCCGAACTCGCCGGGCGCGGTGCCGGCATCGTCACCCATGCGATGCTCGAGGAGGCGCTCGATGCCGCCGGCATCGCCTGGCAGCAGGATCTCGGCGTCGATGTCGCGACTAGGCGTATCTACGACCTCGCCGGGCGGCTGGTGCTGGAATGGCCCTATCCGCAGAACCTCACCGCCTGGGACCGGCTCTACGACATGCTGCGCCGGGCATTCCCGTCGGATCGCTATCATCACGGCAAGGAACTCGCCGGGATCGAGGAGAGCGCGGCGGGCGTGACGGCCCGGTTCGCCGACGGCAGCACTGCGCAAGGCGATCTCCTCATCGGCGCCGACGGACTGCGCTCGACCGTGCGCGCGCATTTCCTTCCCGGCGTCGCGCCGCTCTATGCCGGCTACGCGGCCTGGCGCGCGCTGGTCCCGGAAGACGCGATTGCGCCGGCCGTGCACGCGGAGCTGTTCATGCACATGGCGTTCTGCCTGCCGCCGGGCGAGCAGATGCTCGGCTATCCGGTAGCGGGACCCAACAACGATCTGCGTCCAGGGCACCGGCGCTACAATCTCGTGTGGTATCGGCCGGCCGAGCCGCGCACCCAGCTCGAGCGCCTGCTGACCGACGAGGCCGGAGTGACCCATGCGGTCTCGATCCCGCCGCCGCTGATTTCCCGTGCCGTCATCGCCGAGATGCAAGCGGCGGCGGCAACCGTGCTGGCGCCCCAGTTCCGCGATCTCATCCGCCTCGCCGGCCAGCCGATCCTGCAGGCGATCTACGACATCGAGTCTCCGCGCATGGCATTCGGCCGGGTCGCCATCATCGGCGACGCCGCCTATGTCGCCCGTCCCCATGTGGGCGCCGGCGTCGCCAAGGCGGCGCAGGATGCGCTCGCGCTCGCGCGGTGCCTGAGGCGTGCAGCTTCGATCGAGTCAGCCCTCGCCGACATGGAAGCGAGCCAGGCTCGGTTCGGCCGCCGCATCATCGCGCGGGGCCGCGAACTCGGCGCCTGCCTGCAGCAAACGCATTCGACCACGGCGGAGCGCGGCAACGCCGAGCGCTTCCGCACGCCGGAGGCCACGCTGAAGGAAACGGCGACGCTGGAATTCCTGCAGAAATAGCCGGTTTTGCGGCACGGATCGCAGCGCGCTACACCCGGCACAGGACTTGATGCCGTTGTCCAGCGCCTCGAAGGCCACCCCCGCTTGGCAAGCTGCCGCTCGAGATACTCGTGGCCGTTGATGCAGAGCTTGGCATTGTAGGGGAAGTAGGAGCAGAACTTCAGGAAGAACGGCCCGAAGTCCTCATCGACGCAGTAGAAATAGTAGTGGTTGACATCGCGGTGGATTCCACGATCCACGGATAGGTTCCGCCGGTGCGCCTGCTGCGGCGACGCTCCGTGCGCATGACCCGCGCCTTCTCCTGGGCCTTGCTGACATACAGAACGCCCTCGCATTGGGTGAACCTTCGCAGGTATTCCTGCGTGACGTCGTCCTTGCGCTGCCACTTCTGGAAGGCAATCAGATCGACGCCTCGTGGTTTATGAATTGATCGATGTTGCGGACGAACGCTTCCGTCATCGGCGTCACCGCCGTCGTCGACGCAAAACGTTGGCCCTGATGAACCCGCAGGTAACCCACGACGGCGCCCACCGACTGCAGATGCGGGACGTAGACATTCAAATACATCCGGTCGATCGCCTCGACCTCCAGCACCACATGCTCACGCAAGACTTCCGCCACCGATCGCGGTATGCTCATCGCGGGCTCCGGTCGTCCACGGGTCCTCGGACCCATCGAGCTTCGAGCTCGATAACCAGGGCACGTCCCTGCCGGCTCGACCGGAGTCCACTTACACCACCCGCGCCAGCTGATACACTTAGGTATAGGCCGCGCCTTATCAAAGCATAGACGCACCCGCCCACGTACAGTAGGCCCACCGGGCGGCGCCGATCTAGTTTCCCCGCGCTGAATGGGGCGCTCAAAACGGGGAGACGGGGAAATGGCCAAGCGCCAATCATCCACATCTGCATCATCGGCATCTGCATCGTCGAAGCCCGGCCGCGTGCGCGTGCTGGGTCTGCTCGGCGGCGGTGCGCTGGCGACGCTCATGGCCGCGCGCGCAGCGCGCGCAGCGGATATGTACGTTCCGCCGGCGGCCTACGTTCTGCCGCCGTATAGTTAAACCGGGTTTTATGTCGGCGCCAATCTGGGCGGTGGCTGGGCCAACGGCAGCCTGAACGACGATTTCACCGGCGCGAGCCTGGGTACCACCTGGGCGCGCCTGCTGGACGAGGGCTCCCCGGGTCGCCGATCCCTTCCACGGACGTCGGGGCGGCCATGACGTTCGCGGCCGCGCCTCCAGCCAGCCGCTGTAGACTCGCTGCTCCGATTCTCCTATATCCCCTCGCTCCCGCTCCTCGGGTCGGGATTCAACACCGGCTTGACCGAGGCGGCAGGGGTCACGGGAAAGCCGCGGCCATGACGTGGCCAAGGCAAATGAGGAAAAACTATAAGCCATTGAAATAATTGGTGAAGGGCGCATAGCTCAGTTGGTAGAGCAGCTGAACTCTTAATCAGCGGGTCCAAGGTTCGAGTCCTTGTGCGCCCACCAGTTAAAACCCTGAAATCGTTGGATGAACCGGGAAACGGGGCGGGAACGTCAGACATCCGGTCGAGTTTTACGTGAGACTTTTGTTCACCGGACGGTCCCATAAAGCACGTTGCGAACCTCGCGATACGCGGCGGTCTCGCCTTTCAAGCGCCCGGTGTCGTAGCAGCACCAGCAAGAGCCGGCGTAGATCGCGAGCATCGAAAGCCCCTTGCTCGCACCGCCGTCCCATTGCGGACATCCGAGGAGCGTGGGGCTTTTTATGCCTTTGCCTTCTTTCGACCTCCCCCGAGCGTCACGCCGAGCGCCGTCGCCTTCTGACAGGTAGCTGTTTCGCTCGGCTTAAGTTTGCGCGCGATCACTGTTGCCTTGGTCTTCTCGCGCGCGCGAGCGTCTTCAGGGTCCGCACGTCATCCTTCGTCCACGGTCGGATCTTCGTCGCCTTCTTCGCCATCAACGTCCTCCGCCAATGCAGGCCAGACAACCTACCAACGGGAAAGCACCGTTTAAACGGCGCCGTATTTCATGGTGCCCGAACGTTGGAGCGGGCATGCAACGCTATCGCCACGAGCGCCACGCCCCCGAAGACCATATTGATGCCCACGAGAAGCCCGAGCGCCCAAGCTGCTGTGCCGGGAAGTCCCGCGAAAATGATACCGGCCAAAACGAGATCGATGATGCCGCTTACAAGCATCCATTCCCAACGCCCCGACAGCTCACGGCGGTGCTCCAATGCGTACATGATGGTCGCAACGCCTTCGACTACAAAGAAGACAATCAGCACCAACGTCAGAGACACCGCCCCGGTGATCGGCTCGGCGAGCAAAATGAGGCCCACGGCGATGGCGATCAGTGCGGATACCAGCGACCACCAGAACCCGGGTGCCTGTCTCGCCCTGAACGTCGTAATCAGTCCCATGATGCCGCTGGCGAGAAAGATCCAGCCCAAAATGATAGTCACCGTGATGGTCGCAAACAACGGCACGAAGATCGCCAACATTCCAAGAATCACAAGAATGATCCCCTCGACGACAAAAGCCGTTGAGTGCTTCTGAACCGCATTTGCGACGGCCGCCCCGATTTCCGTCACGCGTTGATCATGAGGTATAGACATTGTGATGCTCCACCGACTATTCGCGCCCTGGCCACGTCATCATGCGCCCCACTTGGTGCTGGCATCAAGGTCAGGCCTTCCGATGCTGGGGTCCTCTAATTTGACGTTCGGCTGCGGGACAGTTGGCGGATAAAGCCTCCCGTTGCGCCCATCACACTCCCTGCGGCGCCCCATAGCGCCAGCCACAGCCAATGATGGTTTGCTGATGGCTCAACTTGCCGACTTCCGGCAAAAATGCCTATGGCTGCACCGACCACGGCTGCGCCCAAAAGCGCGATCTGATGCTCTCGTTTCCAATGTAGTGGGTTCATTTTTCTCCCTCCGCTCCGTGCTGTCAGGTACTGTGTTGCCCCCAAGATACACGACAAGTCTCCCTCGACGTGCGGGTGCGTCAATTGGAAAGTTCGCTTCGTCATCTGTCCGAATTCCGCACGATGGCTTAGGATGCACACTGGTGAACCTGTCGCACTTTTCGCCGCGCAAAAAAGTCGCAGTGGATCGATTCCATGAAACCAATCACATCGGAGGGGATGGAATTTAAACCCACAGACCTCATCGAGAGGAGCCGTGCGCAGCACGGCGTCTCGATGGATGGCCGTCAGCACGATCTCGCCCGTGGCCGTCCTTCGAGACGCGCGCAAGAGCGCGCTCCTCAGGACGAGGTCGATCGGTGATATCGATATGATTCAAACTTCGGAAACGAAGTACCAGTGCGGCAAATGAGGCGCCTCCGATGCAATTATTTCTGAGGCCGCCGCAGAGATGCCTTCCTCGGAAAAGCTTGCACGAGGTCTTTCGGAAGATGGCGACTGACCTCTTCCAGGGGCTCCCGCGAAGAGCTGAACAGCAACGATTCGCGGCTTAGAGAGCGGCTTTCATGACCGAAATCGAGCATCTGCTTGGACTTGTGGATCCGTTGGTCCGGCAGTACGGGCTTATCGCTGTTCCGGTCATCATCGCGCTTGAGTCGCTCGGCGCGCCCTTGCCTGGGGAATCGCTGCTGATCTTTGGTTCGGTAACGGCGGAGCACGGCAACATATCGTTTCCGTTGCTGCTGCTCTTTGCCTGGATCGGCGGCGTCATCGGCGACAACATCGGATATTTGATTGGGAGACGGCTTGGCCGGGTCGTCGTCCTGCGTTACGGCGGCAAGATCGGAATTACTCCAAGGCGCCTGAGCCAGGTCGAGGTAGTCTTTGCGCGGTACGGCCCGCTCACCGTCGCGTTCGCGCGTTTCTTTAACGTTCTTCGCCAACTCAACGGCGTGGTGGCAGGTACCTTGGAGATGGATTGGTGGCGATTTCTGCTGTTTAACGCACTCGGGTGCGCTCTCTGGGTGCTCACATGGGGGCTTATCGGCTATTACCTCGGCGAACATGTCTCCAACATCGCCAGAATTGCCCACGGCCTTGGTCTTTTAGGAGCGATCATCATCACCGTTTTGTTGATCGGCGCCATTATCTATGCGTCTCGACGCGAGCGGACCGGCGACTCGTGAATGTGACGCGCAGGCACCTCATCGCATGGTCTTCTTGGGTTGCTTCGCCGCCGACGCCTTGGGGGCGGCTATAGCAAAATCCTCCAGCTTCTTGCCGCTTTTGATGGCGGCGGCCAACCACCGCGGCTTGAGGCCACGGCCTGCCCAGGTCTCGTCCGGATTTTCGGGGTTTCGGTACTTGGGAGCCACCGGCCCCATCCGGCCACTCTTACCCAACTTGGTTGCTTTTCCACCGCCGCCGAACCCGGTGAGCTTTGCGAGTTCTGATTCGAGCTCGCGGCGTCGCTCGCTCACCTTCGCGCTGATGGTCGCCTCGACCTTGCCTTTCAGGTCCTGCAGCTTGGCAATCGACATCGTCTTGAGAGCCATTTTTTCGTCCCTTTGATGCCCGCCGCCCACGGTCGCGAATCAGGCGCCGATTCTGCCATACCCGCCAAAGCAAGAAAGACCCGTTGTCAACGAACAAGAGGAATGTGGATATCAGCTGGCCTAAAGCGGCGTTGCCTTTGTGCCTCGGGGGCGACAGTTTCGGAAAACGCTAACTCTTTCCCATAGGAAGGTCCCCCTGGCTCTGCTGGGTGGGGGATAAGAAGTTTGAATTATCCGGCGGTCGTCCACGATGGACGAACTCGAAAGCCTAAGCCACACCAAGTGGGAGTGCAAATATCATGTTGTGTTCATTCCCAAGTGCCGCAGGAAGACGCTGTACGGGGGAACTGAGCACGGCATCTCGGAGAGGTCTTCCGGCAAGCTGGCCTCGCAAAAGGAAAGCCGGATCTGAAGAAGGCCATCGCATGCCGTATCGATCGTGCACATGATGATTTGCGTTTCCACCGAAAGACGGACGGCGGTCGCAGGTGGGGTCAGGTTTCATCAAGCGAATAGAGTGTGATCGACTTGGCCCGGTGTTACTACGGGGAAAGAAAGCGCGAATTTTGTGGGGGCAGCATTTCTGGGCGAGAGGGTATTTCGTTTGACCTTAGGCGCGGATTCGCGCCGTTATCCTTCTAGGTGGCCCAACAAAACGGGGCTGTGTCAGCGACCCGAATAGCCGCTTCGAGCGGCCCAATCTGCAAAGCCCCCGGCTCTGCTCGTGTATATTTACCTTTCAAGACAGAAAACAACTCAAACGGAAACCGCCAAGAGGACGAATGAAATTGCGGATATCGAAAATTCTAAAATTCCGAGTGGACGTCGCGTGCGAGCAAAGAAAAGGGCCAGGTAGGCAAGAGCAAGCAAGCCCTCGTTGCCGAGGTCCTGCACGAATTCGAACAAGCCGGTGCGGCCATGCGGCACTTGAACGCCGATGGCCAGTATTGCCAGGAAGGCGACGCCCGGCATGTTGGCCAGGGCTCGCCAGCGAACCACAACGGCTTCCGGGCGATTGCGGGTCGCTTGGCTCCAAGGTAGAACATCTCAATGTTTAGAAAATCCGCGAGGGCAGGGCGCTCATGAAGATCGTTAGCGGTTCTGATATTGGCCCCCTGTTCGTGCTGTCGGCGTATCTCGCAGCGTGCTCTCTCGCCAGCGCCGCGCCGGACATTTCCGGAACCTATTGGGCGACCAGCTACAGCCCCAAAATCCGAGTCGTTGGGCGGCGGTAACCCGCCCCTCAACGCGGCGGGCATGGCCGCCTACGAGAAGAACCAGGCCGGCTTAAAGAACAGCTCCATCGTCGACAAGGCGCGCCGAGTTTGCGTGCCCGACGGCCTGCCGCGTGTGCTCGCGACGCCCTATCCCTTCGAAATCTTCCAGGTGCCGGTGGACAAGGTGACGTTCCTCTACGAGATGAACCATCAGGTGCGCGGGATCGTCATGGACAAGCCTCTGCCCAACTCGGAGAAGACCTGATCGTCGACCCCAAGTACAACGGCCATTCGATCGGTCACTGGGACGGCGATATGCTGGTCGTGGAATTGGCCGGCTTCAACGACGTCACCTTCCTCGATGCGACCGGCCTGCCTCACAGCGACGAAATGCGCACCGTTGAGCGCATCCGCAAGATCGGCAACCAGCTCGAAGACATCATCACCATCCACGATCCCGGGATGTACGCGAGGGACTGGCAGGCGCGCTTCGTCTATGACAGCGAAACGACGTGCGGCTCGAGGACTACGCCTGCAATGACAATCATCGCGATCTCTCCGGCGTGAAGGGCGTGCAAAGGTCATTGATCCCAGTCGCCGCGGCGCGCAGGGGCGTCGTACCCAACTTGAAAAGGAGATGCCGATGACAAGGAAACTGCCGCGCATACGCAGCCTGCCACGCCGGCGTGACCGTGCTGGCGGCGCTGTGCGGCGCTGTCGCACTTCCTCCTTCCCTCGCGGCGGAAGCGCCGAGAACCGGGGCGCCGCCGAACCTCGATCTCTCCGCGCCAGGAATTGCCTGGGCCGGGTTCGTCGCTCCGAAGGAGCCCGATTACGCGATTGCGCGTCTGTTCAACGATTTCGCCAGTCCGGCAACCGGGCTCGGTCCGGTGACCGACGATCCCGCCCACCCCTACGCCAACAACGAGGTGGCGAGGGAGATGCGGGCCCCGCCGACCTACCGCGTGGCCGACCTCAACAACCCCGCAGCAAAGAATTCGATGCCCTGGGTCAGGGAAGCGCTGAGCAAGCAGAATGAACTCGTGCTCCGGGGCCGCAACGGCGAGTCGCGCGAGGCGAGATGCTGGGAGACCGGCGTTCCCGCCTTCCATCTCAACCCCGGCCTCATGCATATCATCCAGACGCCCAAGGAAGTCGTGCTGTTCCTGACAGGACGTGCGCGCCACATCTGGCTCGACGTGCCGCATTCGGCCAATCCGAAACCGTCCTGGTATGGAGAATTGGTCGGCCGTTACGACGGCGACACCCTCGTCGTCGATACCATCGGCTTCAACGATAAGACCTTCGTGGATTCCTACCGCACGCCACACAGCGACAAGCTCCACGTTGTCGAGCGATTCCGATTGGTCGACGGCGGCAATACGCTCGAAGTCGCATTCACCGTCGAAGACCCGGGCGCTTTCTATCAGCCGTGGTCGGGGACACGGAACCGTCACCGCGTGATGGCGCCGAACAGCGGGCCGGCGGAATTCGACTGCTCGGCGGCCAATGACGATTATTTCAACATCGGCCTCGAACCGGTGCCGACCGCCGAGAAGCCCGATTTCTGAAGCCCGGCTTGCAAGTCGATCTCGGGAGGCGGTGTTGACCGCCGGGCGGTCGCCAGGTCGAGATCGTGCATTTGCCCATCATCGTAGCTCAGCCCCACCATGAATTCGCGCATAACGGCGATGCGATGCAGTACCCGGGGCGCAAGGGCGGCATCACTCAGAAGTCCGGCTTGTCCGCCAGCGGCACATCGGCGTCCTTTCCCGGGTACCACTTGATGTTTTCGGCACAAGCCTGTTCCGCCCAGTCGACGGGGCCTTCCACCACTTCCATAAGTCATGGTCGCGGTCCACGGCGTCGCGAAGACGCCTTTATCCTCGACCGTGAATTGGAGCTGCAGGTACTTGCCCCGAGAGTTCGGGTTTCCTCATCCCCGGAGCGACATTATGCTCCTTTGCGTCGCGTTCGAACCCTTCTTTCGCGGCTTCGGAATCAAGCAGCCGATATCGTTCGACCACGTGCAGCGCCTCCGTGTGCGGCGTGCCGTACCAGTCGACCATGGAATACCGCCCGACCTTGATGCCCACGGTATCGATGACCAGCGTGTCTCCTTCGTAGTGGCCCACGGAATCGCCGTACCAGGACGGGGACACCTGCGCCGAATGCGGTTGGTTCAAGCGCACGCGGCGGACCTGATGATCATAGCTGTAAAGGATGGTGACCTTGTCCGGCTGTTGCAGCAGCTGCGTTGGGCCATTTGTGAAAACGAAAGGCACCCCTGCGGGCCGACACTGGATGCGCGGGTTTGGATCGCCTATGCCGTTGAGCCCGAGTTCACCATGACTTTTCACGACCTCCGCCGCCTCAGGCTTCAAGATCGGATTGGTATAATCGCCAGTAAGCTTGAGGATATCGCCAGTGCCGTTCGGGCGGCGGGACCGGTTGACCAGCGCAGTGGGACCCGATGGCAGCGGCTCGAACCCGGGAATGGAATGCACCCAGATGCCCGACAAATCGGGGATGGATGCGGCGCTTTCCTCCTCGCTACCGGCTGGCCCAACCGTGGGCGCTACCGCTTGGCCGAAGACGGGCGTCACAACCGCTGCCGCAAGCATGAATACCAAAGGGAAATTCCGCCACTGCGAATCCATTGCTTCCTCCTTCTATTCTTGCGTTCCGCTGCAAGCTCTCGCGTAAGGCTACACCCTTTACGGGCGTTTGGAAGGTGGCGTTGTCCGTCCTTGGCCCGGCATGCGCAACTAGCTCCCACACTCGGCAGCGCGGTGGCTGCAAGACGCCGCAACGCCGGGCTTACGAACGATCGCCGGCGTTTAAGCAAGGCCAGCGCTTCCGTGCCGGCATCGAGGGGCGCATCTCGGTGTTGATGCGTGGCCGCGGCATGAAGCGCTGTCGCGCCGAAGGCGCCGAGCGCTTCGCGCTGTTTGTCGGTGCCGCAGTGCTCGCCGACAATCTCATGATCATCGGAAAACTGTTGACCAACCGTTCGAGACGCTGCCGCAAAACCAACCGACAGTTCGTTAGCTGACCGGCGACGAGGCAAAAAAGAAACCGCCGCCCTCATCCCGACGCCCCGCACAACTGCTCCTCGCACACGCCAGCCCATGCCGAAAGTGGCGCGAGAAGCGCTCGCAAATTCACCCGCGTGCTAGTACAGTTATGCCGATGAAATAGGCACAACTCACCTGCCCGCGCTCAAAGTCCACCAATTTCGCGACAGAAACTAGTCTAGCGCTTGCAGAGGCCGCTCTTGAGTTCCCAACCCGCGTCGGTTCGCGCGACCGCGACGATGTCGAAATAGAGCCGCTGATCGGGATCGTCGTTCGACAGGAACGTGACCTGGCACAGGAATCGTCCGGCCGCGCCGTCGTCGCACTTGGCCTCGAGCACTCTGAGCCCTTTGTCGTGGAGCGTGCTTCCGTTCGACGCTTCCCGTTCATAGGCCGACTGGATGAGCGTCACGCTGGGCGTGGATGCATCGCAGGACAGGCCGATCAGCGTGCATGCCCAAACGGTGAAGCTGGCCCCCGACATATCCCCTCGCGGCAAATCTTTGAAGGTCGTGCGTTGCAAGTCAGCGCTACCGGACAAATGTATACCCATCCGGCGGCGCAGGTGTGACGGCGACTTCTACATCGGTTGTCCCCAGCTTTTCATGGAATGATTCCAGAATCCCAGCGATCTGGAGAGATTCCAGGGATGAGCGAACGACGACGCTTTCAAACCGCGTTATGTTCATAGCGTGTCGCCAGTCGGTCAAGTGATTCCGTCCAGGCTCGGCGTTCACCCGTCGTCTTGTCCACCGCCGTCCTGTCGTCCCCCGATCACAGCAGCACGAGGGCCAGGTTATGCCATTCATGTTTTCGAAGCCTCGACACGCCGTCCATCGATCAATTCGTCCGGTGGCTGCGATTGCGGCGCTGCTGGCGGCCTCGAGCATCGCGCCCGCCGGTACCTTCGTCGAGCCGCCGGTATTCGCGAGTTCGCACGGCGTGCTCGATCTCCTGATCGTCGCGTTGCCGCAGCCGGTGCCGAGCATCTCCTACGTGCCGCCCGGCGGCGGGGTGATCAACCCGACCGGCTGGGTCTATCAAATCTGCCCGCGCGCGTCGGCGACCGGGAACCAGTGCCCGGCCGGATCGCCCACCACGTCCTATTACGGCGGCATCCGGCTGGCATTGCAAAAGGGCGACGAGCTGAAGTTCCGCTTCGTGAACCAGCTTCCGAGCATCGATCCGGTGATGCTGGCGAATACGCAAGATCCCGGCGGGGCCAATCTGCCGTTGAACCCGACCAACATCCACACCCACGGCCTGGTCGTCCAGGCGCGGGCGCCGACCCTGAGCGATCCGACCTTCGGCGATTACATTTTCGTGGACATCTACAACCCTGCCAATGGCATACCGGTGCCGCAGGGTACCCACCAGCACGGTTCGGTCGTCATGGGATTTGCGGATTACCGGATCGACATCCCGGCCAATCACCCTTCCGGTGCGTACTGGTTTCACCCGCATGTGCACGGCCTCGCCGTGAACCAGGTGTCGAGCGGCATGGCCGGGATCATTTCCGTCGGCAAAGTCGGCGACTATGCCTTCGGCGACCTGCACAAGGCGCCGTTCCCGGAGGCCAATGTGCGCCACCTCGTCCTCAAGGACATGCAAGTGCTGGCCGCCGGCACATACGTGCTCGGGAGCGGCTCCGCCAGCGTCGCGGACGGGACGGTGCTGAACCAGGAAGACCCGACCTTCTGCACCCAGTTTCCCGCCAGCCCCGCCGAGATACGCCAGGGGTCCTGCCCCGGTGCCGACAACACCGCCAATATGGGCAACAATTACACCGGCGGGACGTGGTTTCTCACCGTCAGCGGCCAGCAGTTTCCCACCATCCCGATGACCGAACCGGATGGCGAAATCTGGCGGCTCACCAATGCCTCGGCGAACGTCACATACGACCTGCAGCTCGACAACGACGCCACCCAGGCGCCGATGATCATGCAGCTCATCTCCGTCGACGGTGTCAGCATCAATGTGCCGCCCCCGACCTCGCTCGAAACCGAAGTGCAGCTCGGCGGCGTGCGTTTCAAGGTCGTCGCCTGTCCGCCTGCGCCGACCAGCGGCCTCACTTCGGTGCCGGTCTGCGTCAGCCAATTCGTGATGATGCCGAGCTCGCGGGCGGAGCTGTGGGTGACCTATCGCGACGCCAACGGCAACGTCGTCACGCCGCCGGCGGGAGCCACCGGCACTTTCAGGACGATCGGCATCACCACAGGCCCGGCCGGCGATGCCTGGCCCGGGGTCGATCTCGCCAAGGTCGCCTTCGAACAGACCGGCCCGCGCCGGCTCGCCGCATTCGTCCTCGACGTCTACGGCGATGCGCTCCGGGCCAATTTGCCGACCGGCATCTTCACCTCGCGCGTTCCCTACGCCAAGGCGGCGCCGCTGCCGCCCAACTGTACGGCGCTCGCCGCCGGCCATCATCGACGCATCTTCTACGGACTGGTCGATCCCACCAACCCCGCGAGCCAATTCGGCCTCGGTTACGAGGAGGTCGACCGGAACGGCGTCGTGGTCCCCGGCACGCAGCTTCCCGTGACGGCCTTCGACCCGTCGCAGAACACGGTCTGCCTGCCGCTCGGCCCCGGGCAGACGCCGGTGCACGAGACCTGGGAACTCGTCAATCTCGCCACCGAGAACCACAACTTCCACATCCACCAGACCAAGTTCCGTTTCGTCCAGGCCGGAGTCCCGCCCGCCTCACCGTTTGCGAGCCCGATCAATCAAAAAGTCGGCGCCGGCATCATGGAAGACAACGTGCCGCTCCCGATCGCCACGCCCGTCGATCCCACCTACATCGCCAACACCCAGCAGGGCTATTGCACCATCGATCAGTGGCACACCGGGGTGTGCCCATCGACGCCGCAGGTGGTGGATATTCCGTTCTCCCAGCTCGGCCAATTCGTCTACCACTGCCACATCCTCGATCACGAGGACGGAGGCATGATGGCGAAGATCCAGGTCGTGCCCGCGGCGCGGTGACGGGGCGTGCCGTCATCGCTCATGTCGGGGACACGGCTTGGAAGGAGGAGAGGTCAGGGCATGATCACGAAGAGTCGCAGACTTTGCGGAGAAAATCGAAGATCAGAGCGCTATGCGACGAACGTCAGACGACAGCGCGCTCTACTGCGATTCGCCGTCCGTGGGCTCGACCGCCCATTCAGTCCCCATACTGGGGCACATAAAATTCCCGGTCCGGGTTCGGATACGACTGATTCCCTTGCGAATCCGATTGGAAAACGTCGTTGCGGTTCAATTGCTCGACGCCTCCCCGCGCGGCGGTTCCATTGTGATGTTTGGCCGCTGCGAGCGCAGGGCTGGCCGCCAGTGCGGCGAGCGCCATCGCGGTGATGAGCCCCTTCATGACGGCTACTCCTTTTTCACTCCCACCGGATGTGCGAACGAACTCCGAATTCCGCAACCGCACTGCGATCATGGGAGCCCCGCGCCGCCCGCGGAACACGCAGGAGCGCATTCTCGCCGGCACGCTTCAAGGACTTGCGGCGCTGGTCGGCGCCGCCCGCACGGTGGGGCGCTTCTTATTTCTTGTGCTTGACCGATCGTGACGCCGGGTGCGCCCGATGAAGTGTTTTCCACCTCGATCCGCCCAATTGGAAGTCCGGGTTGGCGTTGCCGTTGCGCTCGTAATAATAGATGTCCCCTGAGGGGACCGTGGACGGGCGTTGCGGGTCCGAACTCGCGGCCACGATGGTAGGCATTCGGATCATGCTGGGCGAAAGCCGGCGCAGCGAGGACGGTGCCAAAAGCGACGACGAGCGCGGCGAGGACGGCAAGCCTTTTCATGGACATTCTCCCGGTTCGAATTCCTTATATGTCTTTCCCGCGGATAAAAAAGGGGGCCGCGAACGTGCCGGCGGCCCAAGTCCAGGGAGGAAACGCCCAAGCAGGGCACACTCTTTATACTGGCCGGCCCCGAAAAGCGCCCGCAAGATATTGCCGCCATTTGCTCTTGCTTGCGCAAATCGCTCGACCGGTGGATGCAAGCTCGGGAGTCACTCGTCCCCGTCCAGATTCCTCGCCCCTTGCGGGGGCGATGGCATCGGGCGGTCATGGGTTTCCTCCGATCTTGACGACGTGAGCTGCGGAGCTCCATGCCGAACAATCAGCCCTCGCGTCACGGCCAGCGTAGCCGATGGGTCCGCTATCGAACGACAGCCAGGCTGGAACAGTCATCCAAAAGTCTGACCGCAGAATGAGCGCGCCTCGATTGCCCGAGGGGGCAGACTAAGGTACGCTCCGCCACCGATCAACGTCCATCCGGACGCTTCTCCGCTAATCGATCGAACACACATCGGAATGGCCGGCGGCATATGTTTGGAGGAATTCGGATGAGAAGCGTCCTTGCATCCTTGTTGCTTCCATTTATTCTTGTCTTTCCCGGCCATGCGGTCGCGCAGAATCTTTCTATTCCCACTCCCCCCAGCTTCACGATTGTTTTCAAGAATAATGACCCCACCCTCAGGGTTTATCCTGTGATCTCGGTGGGGGTTTATAATCCGGCACAAACCGCTGATTTATGGATGCAGGCGGAGTTCGGCGATGAGAAGAACGCCGCGATACTGCCGCCGATCGTAAGGCCGGACGATGCCACCACGAGGCGGTTTGGGACTTCCCACGTCTACAGAGCGTACATAAATTCGACGGTCGGCAATCCGCCCGGTGGCGTCGGTCCGGGACATACGGTGACGTATCACGGTTCCGTTTTATACACAATTGCAGGATGTAACCAAAGCCAATTTAGGAATAAACAGCGATGAGTTTATCGATTGGTGGAATGCGGTGCGCATCTATTTCTTTTACGGCCCGGTGGCCCTGAACTCCGCCTTGATCACTGGTTCTCCGGTGCCGGTCAATTTTTCCAATACGACTTCACCGACGCAGACCAAGCCCACTTGCTCCATCGATGATGGTACCAGCTGCGTCGTAGATTTTATAACGCATACGATCGATCCCCTCGCGAACATCCCGTTCCAGTTGCAAGAATACACCTTTGCTTCTGCATCGGGCCCGAAGCCGGGCGGAGTGCTGCCGGCAGGAAGTCCGTTCAAGATCGACAGAACCTATGTCAATTACAATGTTTCTTCGCTTGATTCAGTATACCTGCCGCTCGCAATCGGGCCGTACAATTTCAACGATCCCGTAGGCGATTCCAGGTATTTGGGGGACGGAGCGACTACGGCATCGTTTATCGGGACGAACTACAACTTCGCCAACGGAGGAAGCGGTTGGCCGTTTTTTGTTCCCACGTACTTCAATGCGAGCGAAAGTGCATCGAGATGGCCCCCGCTCCAAGGCCAACCCTGTTCTCTCAACGCTCCCTTCACCGATGCCGCGCCGCCCATCCCGGCATATGCGTTTCCGAAAATCCCCGGCACTGCCAATCTTTTGATCGAGTCATATAGGTTTGTACCCGGCACCACGCCGCCCGGGACGCTGGTTCCTCCGCTGCTCTCTTCACAGCCTCCTAATTTTGGTACGTTTCCCGGCTTCAATATGAATCAATGTCTCTCCATGGGTATTGCTCCCTTTAATCCGACGCCTGCGCTGGGCACCAACGGACAGGCCGTGGTCGACTTGTGGAACAAATGCACGCAGAATCAAAGTGACACGACCGCCACGTGCAAGAGCATCAGGCTCGAACAAGAATTCTTCTTGAATAACTTTAAACAGAAATGTGGATGGAGCGGCAAGACGCCAGATACGCCGTCGACCCTATTTGCCGTGTACGGGTGGGTCCCGATCAGCTTTCCACTCTATCCGGCGGCAGGAGAAACACCATGCCAGGGCGGCGCCCTGGTGGACACAGCAGGGACGCCAAACTACAAAACTGCGATTACGCAATATTGTGACTTGCAGTATAATTATTTGACTTTGCCCTCAGACCCGACGTCACAGACGTACGTATTCAATCCATACACGCGATTGATTCATGAAACTCAGGGATCAAGCGCGTACGCATTCTCCATCGACGACGCGTCGGCGTTCAGGCACGTGATCGCAGGCGGGATCATCATTACTCTCGGGGGGACCAGCGGCTTGCAAAATACGACCCCAAGTCCTTTGCCTACGGCGGGCACAATCTTCAACTTCTGCAGGACGACACCGTGAGCCACATCGGTCCGGTTCGAGCGCTGGCCTGATGAGGAGATCGCTCTCCGAGGGCGTGTGATCTGAGCGGAGGAGCAGCGCAACGCTCCCCCTCGCTTGACCCTGGTTATGGCGCGGGGCGGCGCTCCAACTCGTCGATCTTGGCCCGAGAACGTGTCGTACAGCCCGAGGTTCCGCCCACCTCACCGTTTTCGAGACACCGGCTTTCGAGGTCGGCGTTGCCGATGCCTGTGGCGTCATCGCCCATATCAGGAACTCGATTGGAACGCCGAGTTATCCTGCAATTCGGGCTCGCGGCGGCAGCCGCAAACCGTCAGTGCCCTAATTCCGCCCCCCTGCAGGGGCGATGACAGGGGATGGTTACGGGTTATAAGAAGATCGATCCGGGGGGCTGATCCCTGCGGAGCGGCCGGAGTCGTGGCCTGATTTGTACCGACATTCGGGACGTCGGGGTCAGGCCACCAGCGGGCGGCAACACGAATGACGATGGGCTCGATCGACCGTTACATATTCCGCACCATCTTCGGTGCGTTCGTGCTCGTCCTGTTCAACCTGACCGCGGTGATCTGGATCACCCAGATCCTGAAGCAGATCGACATCATCACCAACCAGGGCCAGACCATCCTGGTGTTCCTGCGCATCACCGGGCTGCTGGTGCCCATCCTGATGCTGGTCATCGCGCCGATCGCGATCATGATCGCGGTGTGCTACGCGCTGATCAAGCTCAACGGCGACTCCGAGCTGGTGGTGATGAACGCGGCCGGGATCTCGCCGCGCCGGGTGTATCGGCCGGTGCTCGCCGCGTGCGATTTTCGTCGCCGTCTTCGTCGGCTTCATCAGCGCCTATCTCGCGCCTCTGCTGCAGCGGGAGATGAACGAGGCGATCGCGAAGGTCAGGACCGATGTCGTCGCCAACATCGTGCGGCCCGGCGCTTTCACCCCGGTCGAGCAAGGGCTGATCTTCCATATCCGCGACCGTGTCAGCGAGAACCAGTTCCGCGGCATCTTCATCGACGATTCGCGCAACCCCGCCGAGCGCGCCACCATCGTGGCGGAATACGGCCAGATCGTGCAGCGGCCGGAGGGCACCTTCCTGGTGATGCGCGACGGCAATGTCGAGCGCCGCCGGCCCAAGGAGCGCGATCCGACCATCGTGGTGTTCGACCAGTACGCGTTCGACCTCACCCGGCTCGCGCCGGCGCCGCAGATCATGATCGGCTGCGCGAAAAATACATCTGGGAATTGCTGTTTCCCGAAGCCGACGACACGGCGTTGAAGAACTCGCCGGGCCAGTTCCGCGTCGAATTGCACGAGCGGATCATCGCCCCGCTCTATCCCCTGGCGTTCGGGGTCATCGCGTTCGCGGTGCTGGGATTTCCCCGCACCACGCGGCAGAGCCGCGCGGTGTCGCTGGTGGCGGTGATCGCCGGCGTCGCGGCGCTGCGGCTGGGCGGCTTCGCGGCCATGGTGGTGGCGGTCAATTTTCCGCCGGCGCTGATCGTCCTTTATGCGGCGCTCGCGGCAACCCTCGGTTTCGGCGGGTACCTGATCTGGCGCGGACAAGCCGCTGGAACTCGACGAAAAGTTCAATTTCGGTGCCCGGGCCCTGGGCGCCCTGGTCGCGCCTGGAGCATTTCGACCGCCGGATACCGGGTCCTGCTGCCGATTCACGGCATATTGCGGCGGCTCGGCAGTTCCGCCGCGTCCGGCGACCGGTGAAACGGGCCGGGCGGGCCCGACGCTCCCGGCCGCCGCGTGGACAACATGGCCGCGGTCCGCTAGAGCCGTGGAGCGTGGGCGCGGGGGCGCCCGTTTCATGCGCCGGTCCCTGATGCTCGATCGCTTGAATACGCCGCCTGTTTGCCGATCCGAAGAGCGCGGCGGCGTTGATCCGCCGTTTATTGACCGAGCACGGCCGCACCCATTGGCGGCGCTACTGCCTGTCGTTCGCCTTCATGGCGGTCGGGGCCGCCTGCACCGCGCTGCCGGCGTTGCTGTTCGGCCGCGGCATCGACGAGGCCTATGTCTACCGCAGCTTCGACGGCGTCGCGGTCGTCGCAGTGGCGATGATCGTCATCTTCGCCGTCAAGGGGCTCGCGACCTATGGCCAGGCCGTCACCATGGCCCGCATCGCCAATCACATCGTCGCCGAAAACCAGAAGCGGATGTTCGACAAGCTGCTCCAGCAGAACATCGCCTTCTATGCCGATCGCCACTCCTCGGAATTCGCCGCGCGCATCACCTTCGGCGCCGGTGCGGCGGCGCAGGTCCTCAACCTGCTGATCAATGCGCTGGGACGCGACCTGCTGTCGCTGATCGGGCTCGTCGCGGTCATGATCTATCAGGCGCCGTTCATGTCGCTGATCGGCATCGTGGTCATGCCGCCGGCGATCTTCGGTGTGCGCAAGCTGATCAAGCGGGTGCGCTCCATCGTGCTCACCCAATATGGCGGCGGCGCCGAGATCCTCGAGGCGATGCAGGAGACGATCCAGGGCTTCCGCGTCATCAAGGCGTTCAATCTCGAAGCGGTCATGCGTGCGCGCGTGTACCAGAGCGTCGAACGCGTCGAGGCCGCCTCGAACAAGCTCGCCCGGGTATCGAACCGCGCGACGCCGCTGATGGAAGCGCTGGGCGGGATCGCCATCGGGGTCGTGTTTCTCTATGCCGGCTATCGCGTGCTGGTGCTCAATGCCGCTCCCGGCGAATTCGTGTCGTTCATCGCCGCGTTCCTGCTCGCCTATGAGCCGGCCAAGCGCATCGCGCGGCTCAACATCGACCTGCACAACAACCTCGCCGGCGTGCAGGTCCTGTTCGACATTCTCGACCTGCCCGACGGCGCTCCGGGCCCGCGAGAAGCCCGACCTGCAGGTGGCGCGCGGCGCCATCGAGTTCGCCGACGTGGCGTTTTCCTACCGCGCCGGCCAGCCGGTGCTGCGCGATGTGTCCTTCGTCGCCCAGCCCGGCGAGGTGACCGCGTTCGTCGGTCCGTCCGGCGGCGGCAAGTCCACCATCTTCAACCTGGTGCTCGCGCTCTACGCGCCGGAGCGCGGCGCGATCCGCCTCGACGCGCAGAGCTACGATGCCGTTTCGGTGGAATCGATCCGGCGCAACATCGCCTATGTCGGGCAGGACGTGTTCTTGTTCCGCGGCACCGTCCGCCAGAACATCGCGCTCGGCCGCCCGGACGCGACCGAAGCCGACATCATCGCCGCCGCGCGCGCCGCCCATGCGGACGAGTTCGTGTCGCAGTTTCCGCTCGGATACGACACGCCGGTGGGCGAGCACGGCGCTCAGCTTTCCGGCGGCCAGCGCCAGCGCATCGCGATCGCCCGCGCGCTGATCCGCAATGCGCCGGTCATCCTCCTGGACGAGCCGACCGCGGCGCTCGACTCCGAATCCGAACGCTACGTCCAGGAAGCGATGGACAAGCTGATCAAGGGCCGCACCACCCTCGTGATCGCCCACCGGCTGCACACCATCACCCAGGCGAGCGTCATCCACGTGGTCGAAAAGGGCGCGATCGTGGAATCCGGGACCCACGCCGATCTCATGGCGCGGTCCGGCCGCTATGCCCAGTTCTATGCGATGAGATTTGCGCGCGAGCCGGGGCCTGCCGGCGCCAAAGCGGAGATGTCGATCGCCTCCGGGTGACCTAGGCTACATCGAAGGCGTCAGACATGCGGATCATGGCGAACGGCATCACCTTCAACTATGAGATCGAGGGCCCGCAAGGCGCGCCCTGGATCATGTTCAGCAATTCACTCGCCACCAATGTCGGCATGTGGGATCCCCAGGCCGCCGACCTTAAAGGCGCGTTTCGCGTGCTGCGCTACGACCAACGCGGCCATGGCGCCACCGACGCGCCGGCGGGTCGCTACACCTATCCGCAGCTCGTCGCCGATGTGGTGGCGCTGCTCGATGCGCTCGAGATCGAGCGCACCCATTTCGCCGGCCTGTCCATGGGCGGAGCCACTGCGCTCGCGCTCGCCGAGCTGCATCCCGGCCGCGTCGATCATGTCGTCGTCTGCAACTCCCCGTGCCTGTCGACCCCGGCGAGCGCCAAGCAGTGGGAGGAGCGCATCGCCATCGCCCAGAAGGGCGGCATGGAGGCGCTGGCGGATTCGACCCTGTCGCGCTGGTTCCCGCCGGAAACGCTGGCCGCCAAGCCCGCCCATGTGGAAAAGGTGCGGGCGATGATCCTGACCACGCCGGTCAACGGGTTCATCGGTTGCTCCGCCGCGCTCGCCGATCACGACTACAATGCCGGGGTCGCAGCCGTCACGCGGCCGGTGCTCTTCATCGCCGGCAGCAAGGACGGCGTCACGCCCGCGGCGATGAAAGACATGCACAAGCGTCTTCCCGGATCGCGCTATGTGGAACTCGAAGGTGCCGGGCACATTTCCAATCTTGACCGCCCGGCCGAGTTCACCCGAGCGGTGAAGGAATTTATCGGCGCGAAATGATTGGCCGAGTCTTCGCTGTGCAAATGCCTGCCGACTATCAGACGCTATTGATGAGTAAGGGAGTGCGGATAGACCTTGCGGGTTTAGATGAAATCGCCCTGAAACGCCTGGATGCTTTGCAAGCCGTTGAGTTGCTGCGAACTGCGGCCATCCCAATTCTCGGGGGGTGACGTATGGTTTAGACGCGGCGGGGAGTTCAAAGTTGCACGCGCGAACTGGTATACCAATCGTCAGATTGGTGAGGACAGTTTCACGTACTTGCAACGATCTCTGAACAAGACCGAGCAATATGTTCGCGAGTTCCCCGAGCCTGCCGATGGAGAGCCGTTGTTCGTTCTGGTGATCCCAGCCCTCCGGCCGCTCTCCAGATGAGTTCTGAGATGGAATGAAATTGTGCCCCTCCGCATTGGCGGAGGAACACCGCCTCACTTCAGCGGCGGCCCCATCGTCACCGTCAGCTTGCCGATGCCCTCGACCTCGCATTCGAGCTTGTCGCCGGCGACCGTGGCGGCGACGCCCGACGGCGTGCCCGTCATGATGATGTCGCCGGCGGCGAGCGCGACCATCTCGGAGAGCTTCTCGATCACCTCGGGAACGTTCCAGATCATTTGCGAGAGATCGCCGTCCTGGCGCAGCTCGCCGTTGCATTTGAGCGTGATGCGGCCCTTTGCCGGATGGCCGGTCTCGGATGCCGGACGCAGCGGCCCGCACGGCGCGGAGGCGTCGAACGCCTTGCCGATCTCCCACGGACGCTTGATGTTGCGCGAGGCGATCTGCAGGTCGCGGCGGGTGAGGTCGATGCCGACGCCATAGCCCCAGATCAGGTCGTTGGCGGTGGCCGCCTTGAGGTTGCGGCCGCCGCCCTTGAGCGCCACCACCAGTTCGACCTCATGATGGAGGTCCGTGGTGAGGGAAGGGTAGGGCACGGTCGCGCCGTCCGGCACGATCGCATCGGCGGGCTTGGAGAAGAAGAACGGCGGCTCGCGCTCGTCCTGCCCCATTTCCTTGATGTGCTCGAGGTAGTTGCGGCCCACGCACCAGATGCGGCGCACCGGAAACAGCTTGTCGCTGCCGACGATTGCAATGGCGGCTTGCGGCGGCGGCGTAATGACGTAACGGGAGGCGTCTGCGCTCATGGGGTGTCTTCTGGATTGGGGTTGAAACGGAAATGGGCCGGCACGCCCGGGGCCATGGCGATCGCCGCCATGGCCTGCCGAATAGACGGAAGGGGTGCGCCCGTCAATGCAAGACTGGGACCGGGTGGAAGGCGCACAGGACGGCGGACGACACGAGCGGTGCTGTTCACAAATTGGAAAAAATCTTGATTTTGGCACAGTCCTTCTATACCTCAGCAGGAGCCGGCAGGTTCGCGTCGAGGTCATCTGATGGGTGAAGTGTTCGCATCGGCGCCGTTCATCGTCGGCAAGAGCGAGCCTTCGCCCACCGATTCCCACATTCCGGCCGAGGAGGCGCTGTGCCCGGTCGTCTCCAACGACTGGGTCAACGAAGAATACAAGCACATGGTGCTGGTGGCGTCGGCCAAGGCGGTGTCCGTCAGGCCCGGCCAGTTCTTCAACCTGCTGTGCCCGTCGCCCGATGCCGGCGAGCTGTGGCTGCGCCGTCCGCAGAGCGTCTATCGCATCGACCGCGCCAATGGCCGCATCGAGTTTCTCTACAAGTGCGTGGGTCGCGGCACCCGCGGCCTCGCCACCGTCAAGCCGGGCGACATGCTCAACATCGTCGGGCCGCTCGGCACCGGCTTTCATCTCGAGCCGTCCTGGAAGAACATCGTAGTGCTCGGCCGGGGCGTCGGGCTCGCGACGCTGGCGCCGATCTCGCAGCTTGCCGGCGAAAGCGGCGTCGGCGTCACCGCGATCCTGTCGGCGCGCAGCCGCGCGCTGGTGATGGCGGGCGATCTGTTCGGGCAGGTCGGCACGGTCGTACCGGTGCTCGACAGCGATCGCACCAGCGATGTCGCGAATGTGGAAAAGGTCATCGCCGGGCTGATCGCGGCAAAAACGCGCCGACGCGTTCTTCACCTGCGGCTCCAACCGGCTGATGCAGCTGATGAAGCGGCTCGGCAGGGCGCACGGCATTCCCGGCCAGGTGGCGATGGAACAGGTGATGGCCTGCGGGCTCGGACCCTGCTACGTGTGCGTGCGCACTTTCGAGGTCAACGGCAAGAAGGAACTGCGCCGGGTCTGCATCGAAGGCCCGGTGTTCGATCTGCAGGAGGCGATCGGGTGGTAGATTCGCGGGTGGAATCGCGGGTGGGAATGCGGGTGGTAGATTTGCGGGTGGTAGACATGACCGTGAAGATCGGGAACGTCACCCTGAAGAACCCGATCATGCCGGCCTCGGGCGCGTTCTCCACCGACCTCGCCCAGGTGATGGACATCAACCGGCTCGGCGCGCTGGTCGCCAAGACCGTGTCGCGCGAATTCCGCATCGGCAATCCGCCGCCGCGGGTCGCCGAGCTCGAATGCG
The DNA here is from genome assembly GCA_963800215.1 of uncultured Alphaproteobacteria bacterium. Taxonomy (GTDB): domain Bacteria; phylum Pseudomonadota; class Alphaproteobacteria; order Rhizobiales; family Xanthobacteraceae; genus JAJPKK01. The sequence continues at coordinate 407,853 of CAWCZY010000004.1, forward strand.
GCATGATCAATTCGATCGGGCTGCCGACCAAGGGCATCGAATATTTCCTGAGCCATCAGGTGCCGGACTACAAGCGTTTCACGCCGCCGCTGGTGGCGAGCATTTCGGCGCAGACCGCCGACGACTTCGAGGCGATGACGCGCGACGTCGACGTGCCCGACGTCGATATCGTCGAGGTCAACATCTCCTGCCCGACCCGCAATCCCGGCGGCGGCAATTTCGCCATGCACGAGGACCACACCTTCAACGTGATGAGCCGCATCCGCAAGATGACCAAGAAGCCGGTATGGGCGAAGCTGTCGCCCAATGCCGGCGACGTGGTCGCGATCGCCAAGGCCGCGGAATCCGCCGGCGCCGACGCGCTCGTCGTCTCCAACACCATCCTGGGCCTGAAGATCGACGTCCACACCTTCCGCCCGGCGATCGGCAACAAGTTCGGCGGCATCTCCGGCCCCGGCGTGAAGCCGATCATCATGCGGATGGTCTATCAATGCGCCAAGGCGGTGAAGATCCCGGTGATCGGCTGTGGCGGCATCGTCAAGGTCGAGGACGTGGTCGAATACATGCTGGCCGGCGCCACCGCGGTCATGATGGGCTACATCATCTTCCGCAATCCGTCCGGCATGATCGCGATCCTCGACGGACTGGAGGAATGGTGCGCCAAGCGCGGTTTCGCGCGGGTCGCCGATCTCACCGGCGCCATGATCGACGACGCGCCGATGGAAACCTTCGCCGCCGCGGCGGCGCCGATATAGCAGGGATCAGTAATCAGTGATCAGTAATCAGATGACTGATTCCCGATATCCCGGCCGCGCTCCGATCACCGATTACTGGTTACTGACATGCTGACCATCCGCAAGCCCGACGACTGGCACCTGCATCTGCGCGACGGCGCCATGCTGGAGGCGGCGATGCCGTTCACGGCGAAGCATTTCGGCCGCGCCATCCTGATGCCGAACCTGATCCCGCCGGTGATGACCACCAAGGACGCCATCGCCTATCGCGAGCGCGCGCTCGCCGCGCGGCCGCCGGGCTCGACCTTCACGCCGCTGATGACCTGCTATCTGCGCGACGACACCGACCCCGACGACGTCGAGCGCGGCTTTCGCGAGGGGGTGTTCACCGGCGTGAAGCTCTATCCCGCCAACGCCACCACCAATTCCGCCGCCGGCGTGACCGACCTCAAGAAGGCCTACCGCGTGCTGGAGCGCATGGAAAAGATCGACATGCCGTTCCTCATGCATGGCGAGGACGTCGACCCCGACATCGACATCTTCGACCGCGAGGCCGTGTTCATCGAGCGCAAGCTGATCCCGCTGACCAGGTCGTTCCCGGGCCTGCGCATGATCCTGGAGCACCTGTCGTCCAAGGAGGGCGTCGATTTCGTGCGCAGCGCCAAGCCGCAGCTCGGCGGCACCATCACGCCCTATCATCTCGTCCTGACGCGCACCGACTGGCTGGGCTGGGGCCTCAAGCCCTATATGTACGTGATGCCGGTCATCAAGACCGCCCGCGACCGCGCGGCGTTGCGTGAGGCTGCGACCTCCGGGGAATCCTGCTATTTCCTCGGCACCGATTCCGCGCCGCATCCGGTGGCGCGCAAGCTCGGCGTCAACGGGATTCCCGGCATGTTCAATTCGCCGGTCGCGATCGAGACCTACGCCAAGGTGTTCGAGGAGGAAGGCGCACTCGACAAGCTCGAAGCCTTCGCCGCCATCAACGGCGCGACCCATTACAAGCTGCCGGTGAACACCGAGACCATCACGCTGGAAAAGATCTCCTGGGTCGCGCCGGAAGAGGTGAAGGTCGAGGGACCGGACGAGCGCGCGCTGGTCTACCGCGGCGGCGAGACCATCGAGTGGAAGGTGACGGCGAGCTGAGTTTGCCGGGTAAACTGAACTGTCATCGCCCGGCTTGACCGGGCGATCCAGTAAACACCGACCGGGAGTACTGGATTGCCCGGTCAAGCCGGGCAACGACACAAACAGAGTCGGCGCGACGAAGAAGCGCCGGGGCGCAGACGCCGAAACGAGGCACTCTCATGACCACAGGCATCGGATTTCCCGACAAGAAGGTGATCGCCGATCTCACCGCGAAAATGTTCCTGGAGGTGGGGGCGGTGCAGTTCATGGCCGACAAGCCCTATATCTTCACGTCGGGCTGGGCGAGCCCGGTCTATACCGACTGCCGCCGGCTGATCTCGTTTCCCCGGGTGCGGCGCACGCTGATCGATTTCGGCGCCTCGACGGTGCTGCGCGACGCCGGCTTCGAGCAGTTCGACGCCATCGCCGGCGGCGAGACCGCGGGCATCCCGTTCGCGGCGTGGATGGCCGACAAGCTCAGCCTGCCGATGCTCTATGTGCGCAAGAAGGCCAAGGGCTTCGGCCGTAATGCCCAGATCGAGGGCCATTTCGCCGAGGGCGACCGCATACTGCTGGTGGAGGACCTCACCACCGACGGCCGCAGCAAGGTCAATTTCTGCAATGCGCTACGCCAGGCCGGCGCCAAGGTCGACCACATCTTCGTGTTCTTCTTCTACGACATCTACCCGGAAGGCCGCAAAATCCTCGGCGATCTCGGCATCACCATGCACGCTTTGGCGACCTGGTGGGACGTGCTGCGCGTCGCCAAGGAGTTCGAACAAGTTCGAGCCCAGGATGCTCGCCGAGGTCGAAAAGTTCATGCACGATCCGGCCGGCTGGTCCCAGGCCCATGGCGGGGTGGCCTCGGCCGCCGCAGAGTGAGCCGCGAGGAGCGCGTGACGGCATCGACGCCGCATCTCAACGAGCTTGCCGCGACCGACATCGTGCGCGGCATCGCCGCGGGCACGTTCACCTGCGAGGCGGTGGTGCATGCCTGCGTCACCCGCATCGCCGACCAGGATGGGATCATCCGGGCCTGGACCAATTTCGATCCCGCCGCCGCGCTCGCCGAGGCGCGCGTGCTCGACCGTGCGGCCATGCGCGGCCCGCTGCACGGGCTGCCGATCGGCGTCAAGGACGTCATCGACACTTTCGACATGCCGACCGAGATGGGCTCGCCGATCTATCGCGGTCACCGTCCCCCGGCCGACGGCGCCTGCGTCGCGCTGGTGCGCGCGGCCGGCGCCGTGATCCTCGGCAAGACCGCGACCTGCGAATTCGCCGGCGTCACCGCAGCCCCGACCACCAATCCTCACGATGAAACGCGCACGCCGGGCGGCTCCTCCAGCGGTTCGGCCGCCGCGGTCGCCGACTGCATGGTCCCGATCGCGTTCGGCACCCAGACCGGCGGCTCGGTGCTGCGGCCGGCCTCCTATTGCGGCGTCATCGGCTACAAGCCGACCTACAACGCATTCAACCGCTTCGGCGTGAAGCCCGCCGCGGAAGGGCTCGATACCATCGGCCTCATCGCCCGGACCCTCGACGATGTCGCGCTGGTGCGCGCGGTGCTGCTTGGCGCGAAGCCGGCGCCGCTCGACCGTGTCCCAATCGCGCCCCGTATCGGTCTGACCCGCACCCACATGTGGGCGAACGCGCAGCCGGAGACCGTCGATGCCGTCGAGGATGCGGCGCGGCGGCTCGACGATGCCGGTGCGCAAATCGTGGAGACCGCGCTGCCCGACGAATTCTCTGGCCTCACCCATGCGCGCGAGATCATCAACGATTACGAACGCGCCATGGGCATGGCCTATGAATGGCACCATCACCGCGAGCGGATCAGCGAACGGCTGCGCAAGATCATCGAGCGCGGGCTCGGCATCGCGCACGCGGACTACGTCGCGGCCGTCCGGCTCGCGGAGCACTGCCGCACGGCGCTCGACGCCGTGTTCGCCGCCGCGGACGTGCTGCTCGCGCCGTGCGTGCGAGGCGAAGCGCCGGAGGGCCTGCATCACACCGGTGATCCCGCATTCCAGGCATTGTGGACGCTGCTGCACACGCCCACGGTGACGCTGCCGACGGCGATCGGCCCCCACGGCCTGCCGGTCGGAATTCAACTGGTCGGGCCGCGCCATGAAGACGCGCGGTTGCTCGCTCTGTCGCAATGGATTTGGGATAAGCTCGGGATACGGCGGCCGTGGCGCCGAACCCGCCGGAGTGGCGATCATGGAGTTCGATAATTCGTTCGAAGTGCCGCTGCCGCCGGCCGACGCTTGGAAGGTGCTGATGGACATCAGGCGCATCGCGCCTTGCCTGCCCGGGGCCGAACTCACCGAGGTGGTCGACGATCGCACCTACAAGGGCAAGGTCGGCGTGCGGCTCGGGCCGGTGTCGCTGACCTTCGCCGGCACGGTGAAATTCGAGGAGATCGACGACGCCAACCACCGCGCCAAGGTCGCGGCCCAGGGCAGCGACGCCAAGGGGCGCGGCGCCGCCAATGCCACCGCCACCTTCCATCTCGAGCCGGTGAATGGCGGCTCCAAGGTGCTGGTGCACACCAACCTGACGCTGTCGGGTGCGGTCGCCCAATACGGCCGCGGCGTCGGCATCATCCAGATGACGGCGGCGCAGATCATCACCCAGTTCGCCAACAATCTCAAAGCGCAGCTCGGGCCGGTGGCGGCTGTGCCGGCGGCGGTGGCGCCTTCGGCGCGCGCCGCGCCCGTAGCATCCACCGCACCTGCTGTATCACCATCACCGCCGCCCCCCGCAAAGCCGATTTCCGCCTTCGCCCTGGCCGGCGCCGTGCTGCTCGCCTGGGTCAAGCGCCTGTTCGGGAGGGAATAAGGGCCCTTCTCCCTCGCCCCGCATGCGGGGCGAGGTCCAGTCGGCCACGATGCTGCCATGCCTGTGATAGGAAATACCGCTGATTCCCACGACCATGGCGGCGGAACATGAACCGAAACGATCTCAGGCGTCTCTGCGCGGCTCCCGTCCTGGCGGCGGCGCTGTTTGCGGCGACCGCGGCGGCGGCCACCGACTGCCGCACCAATGGCACCTTCGAGGCCTGGCTCGAGCGCTTCAAGGCCGAGGCGGTCAAGCAGGGCATCTCGAAGAACGCCATCGCCGCGGCGGCCCCCTACCTCGTCTATGACCAGCGGATCGTCAATATCGACCGCGGCCAGCGCATCTTCGCCCAAAGCTTCCTGGAGTTCTCCGGCAAGATGCTGCCGGCCTACCGCCTGCAGCAGGGCGCCGCCGAGATCAAGAAATACGCCGCCGTGTTCGACCGCGCCGAGAAGCAGTATGGCGTGCCGGCGCCTGTGATCGTCGGTTTCTGGGGGCTCGAAAGCGACTTCGGCTCCAACATGGGCAAGGATCATTCGATCAAATCGCTGACCTCGCTCGCCTATGATTGCCGCCGCTCCGACATGTTCCGCGGCCATTTGTTCGACGCCCTTCGGCTGATCGAGCGCGGCGATCTCGTGCCCGCGGAAATGCTGGGCTCATGGGCCGGCGAACTCGGCCAGACCCAGATGATGCCGTCGGAATACATCAAATACGCCGTCGACTATGACGGCGACGGCAAGCGCAACCTGCTGCGCAGTGTGCCCGACGTGATCGGCTCGACCGCCAACTATCTCGTCAGCCTCGGCTGGAAGCGCGGCGAGCCGTGGCTGGAGGAGGTGCGGGTGCCGGCAAAACTGCCGTGGGACCAAGCCGATCTCACCATCCAGCATCCGCGGTCGCAATGGGCGAAATGGGGCGTCGCCCGCGCCGACGGACGGCCGCTGGAGAACGACCCTCTACAGGCCTCGCTGCTGCTGCCGATGGGCAGGTTCGGGCCGGCCTTCCTCGCCTTCGACAATTTTCAGGCCTACCTCAAGTGGAACTCATCGCTCGTCTACTCCACCACAGCCGCCTATTACGCGACCCGCCTTGCTGGCGCGGGCCCGATGCAGCGCGGCAGCGGCACCCCGCCGCCGTTCAGCGTCGAGCAGACCCGCGAATTGCAGGAGTACCTGATCCGCGCCGGCCATGATGTCGGCGGCGCCGACGGCAAGCTCGGCACTTCGACGCGTTCCGCGATCCGCGCCATGCAGATCAAGTTCGGCCTGCCGGCGGACTCCTATCCGACCGTCGAGCTCTTGGAGCGGATGCGCGCCGGCCGGTAGCGCACGGGTGTGGGGTTGGCGGCGCTCCGCTGCACTGCAGCGGCGCGCTTGGATATGTCGGAATTCCATGACGATGAGCGCGCTGCCGTCGAGCGGTCAGCGCGACAACTTTTCTGTGTCTGAGATGATTTGGAGGGTGTATACCGCATTTGGCTGAAGCGCTTCGCGCAGAAAGCGCCTGGGGAGAAACGCTGATGGATGGCAATCGCGAGCGGGCTTGGAGCCCGTGGTACCTGCTGCTTCTGATTCAATTCATCCCCTCCCTGTGGGTGCCGTTCTACAATTCCGTCGAGCCCTCGGTAGCAGGCATTCCCTTCTTCTACTGGTTCCAGATGGCGCTGGTTCTCGTCAGCGCCGTGGTGACCGCCGTCGTCTATTTCGCGACGGAAGCCGGCCGGAACGGATAGGAGCGCCGCCGTGGAACACATCAATTGGACCGCCCTCATCGTCTTCATCGTGCTGTTCGGCTTCATCACCTGGCTCGGCTTCGCCGCCGCCCATTGGCGGCGCGGCGACCTCGACCAGCTGCATGAATGGGGCCTCGGCGGCCGGCGGTTCGGCACGCTGATCACTTGGTTCCTGGTCGGCGGCGACCTCTACACCGCCTATACCTTCATCGCCGTTCCCGCGCTCGCCTTCGGCGCCGGGGCGATTGCGTTCTTCGCGGTGCCCTACACCATCATCATCTATCCGATCCTGTTCATCGTGTTTCCGCGGCTGTGGTTCGTCTGCCGCAAGCACGGCTACGTCACCGCGGCGGATTTCGTACGCGGCCGGTTCGGCAACCGCTGGCTCGCGCTCGCGGTGACCATCACCGGCATCGTCGCGACCATGCCCTATATCGCGCTGCAACTGGTCGGCCTGCAGGTGGTGATCGGCGCCATGGGCGTCACCGGCGAGGGCCTGGCCGGCGACATTCCGCTGATCATCGCCTTCCTGATCCTCGCGGCCTTCACCTATTCGAGCGGCCTGCGCGCGCCCGCCGCGATCGCGGTCGTGAAGGACACCCTGATCTACATCACCGCGTTCGCCGCCGTGATCATCATCCCGATCCAACTCGGCGGCTGGGGCAAGGTGTTCGCCGCGGTGCCGAAGGAGAAGCTGCTGCTGGTGCCCCCTGGTGCCAACACCACCGGTGCCTACGGCGTCTACGCGACGCTTGCGCTCGGTTCGGCACTGGCGCTGCTGCTCTATCCGCACTCCATGACCGGCATCCTGAGCGCCAGCAGCGGGCGTGCGGTCCGCCGCAACGCCGCGCTGCTGCCGGCCTATTCATTCGTGCTCGGCCTGCTCGCCCTGCTCGGCTTCTTCGCGCTGGCGGCCGGCGTCGACAAGCTTCCGGAGTTCGCGGACGGGTTCAAGCAGTTCAAGGCGAACTTCGCGGTGCCGGCCCTGATGCTCCACAGCTTCCCGGCCTGGTTCGCAGGCGTCACCTTCGCCGCCATCGGCATCGGCGCGCTGGTGCCCGCCGCCATCATGTCGATCGCGGCGGCGAACCTGTTCACCCGCAACATCTATCGCGAGTTCCTGCACGCCAATGCGACCGACAAGCAGGAGGCGCAGATGGCGAAATGGGTGTCGCTGATCGTCAAGCTCGGCGCGCTGATCTTCATCGTGTTCGTGCCGCTGCAATATGCGATCCAGCTCCAATTGCTGGGCGGCATCTGGATCATCCAGACCCTGCCGTCGGTGCTGATCGGCCTCTATACGCGCTGGTTCAATCCATGGGCGCTGCTGATCGGCTGGGCGGTGGGCACGGCGACCGGCACCTACATGGCGGCCTCGGTCAACTTCGCGGCAGCCTATCCGCTGGCGATCGGCGGCTGGACCTTCCCCGGCTATACCGCGCTCTACACGCTGATCCTCAACCTCGTCATCGCCATCGTGCTGACCCCGGTGATGAATGCGCTGGGCGCGACCCATCACGACAAGACCGCGGCCGCGGACTACTACGCGTGATCGAGGATAGGCGCCGTTCATCGCGCAAATACATTTAGGCGGTCATTCCGGGGCGGTGCAAAGCACCGAACCCGGAATCCAGACGGCCTCGCGATTTACGCCGCAGCCTGGATTCCGGGTTCACGCGAAGGCGCGTGCCCCGGAATGACCATTCTGAGTTGGCGTCGTCGATCGTTTTTGACCAAATTGGCCGACCGCGCGCCGGTGCTCAGGCGCCGGCGACCTCCAAGGTCACCTCGACGTTGCCCCTGGTGGCGTGGGAGTAGGGGCAGATCTTTTCGTGCGCTTCCTTGGCGAGCGCCTCGAGCTCGGCCTGCGGCAGGCTCTTGTCTTCCACATGCAGCTTGACCGCGAGGCCGAAGCCCCCGCCGTCGCGCGGCCCGATGGTGACCGCGCAGTCGATCCTGGCCTTGCTGGCGTCCTTCTTGTGCTGCTTGCCGACAAAATCCAATGCGCCGCCGAAGCAGGCGGCGTAGCCCGCCGCGAACAGGTGCTCCGGCGTCGCCGTTCCCGGCTTGCCCGGTCCGCCCATGGCTTTCGGCACCGACAGATCGGCCTTGACGATCCCGTCCGAAGATTCGGTATGGCCGTTGCGCCCGCCGGTGGCGGTGGCCGTGGCAGTGAAGAGCGGCTTGATCTTGTCCATCGATGACCTCCAAAATCGTACAGGTAGATTTTCCCTTCCCTCTTCGGGGAGGGCCGCGTGGTGGTCCAAAGCGGCTACATGGGTAACAGAGTAGACCGGCGAACTTGACATAAGCGTTGCCGGCGTCCCCCCCACCAAAGACGGGGAGAGAGAAGGGCAGGGAAAGTTAACTCCAATCTGCAACTTATTTAGGCAGCCTCTTTGTTGGGACACTATGGCAACATGGCCGTGCCGAAACCACATAGAGCCTCCAAAAGTGCTCTTTGTGACAATCGAACCGTTGGCCGGCCGAGAGATTTCGCGCCATCCCTGCGCAGGAAGGAATCATGAAGATCCACGTCGGATACGACCTCATCTACGAATGCGTCCAACCGACGCCGATCATTTTCATGCTCAACGTGCATCCCTCGCGGGCGGCCGATCTTCTCACGGCCGACCGCATGCGCATTACGCCGGCACGCTCGATCAACTCCTATGTCGATGCGTTCGGCAACAAATGCGTGCGCCTGCTGGCGCCGGCCGGCGAGATACGCATTGCCGGCGACGCCATCGTCGCCGACAGCGGCCTGCCCGATCCGGTCGACCCCGGAGCCGAGGAGCATGCAGTCGCCGACCTGCCGCACGACGCCCTGGTGTTCCTGCTCGGCAGTCGTTACTGCCAGACCGACCGCCTGATGCAGACCGCGTGGAACCTGTTCGGCACCACGCCGCCCGGCTGGCAGCGTGTTCAGGCGATCTGCGATTTCGTCCACAACCGGATCAAGTTCGGTTACGAGCATGCCGCGCCGATGCGGGGTGCGGTCGAGGCCTTGGCCCAGGGACGCGGGGTTTGCCGCGACTTCGCCCATCTCGCCGTCGCGCTGTGCCGCTGCATGAACATTCCGGCGCGCTACTGCACCGGCTATCTCGGCGATATCGGCGTGCCGCCCGATCCGACCCCGATGGACTTCAGTGCCTGGTTCGAGGTGTATGTCGGCGGACGCTGGCACACCTTCGATGCCCGCCACAACACGCCCCGGATCGGCCGCATCCTGATCGGCCGCGGCCGCGACGCGGCGGATGTCGCGATCAGCACGACGTTCGGCGCCAACACGCTCAAACGGTTCGAGGTGCGCACCGACGAGGTGACCGCCGAGAGCGAGCCGGCGGCGGCGCGGGTGGCTCGCACCGCCGAAGCGGAGCGGTAGGGAATGATCCCGAAAAGTTGCAGACTTTTCGGACAAGATTGCCCAAAACCAAAGACTTGAGAGCGCTGCGCGATTCAATCTGAATGGATAGCGCTCGCGAGCGAATTTCGAGACGACCAAAAGGCCGGACCTTTCAGTTCTCTCGCCGGATTGGCGACGCGAGAGCCTGGGGTCCGGCCTTTATCGACCGAACGAGAGGGGCGTGTTCGTCCGGCCGAATGGTGATGCGACTGGAACTCCTGCGGTCAGGCCCACTCGCGTTTCCGCTTCGGCGTGCGCCGACGGATATTGCCGGCAAGCTCGACGAGCTCCGCTTCGAGCTCCGCGGGATCGACGCCGTCCGATGCCATGACTTCCTGCACCAGAGGATCGGACAGCACCTCTTCGAGACTCGGCTCCGAAAAACATTCCATCGCAAAACTCCTCTCGTTGGGTCAAGCTGCGCGCTGCTCGAGGGTGACGGTTTCGACGGCGGCCAGCGCCGCCGCGACGGCACGCTCCGCCGCCTGCGGACCGAACGCGGTGCCTTCGACGTCGATCACCTCCACATCCGTCATGCCGAGGAAGGCGAGGACGTGGAGCAGGTACGGCAATTGAAAGTCGAACTGTTTCTTGTCGCTATAGACGCCGCCGCGGGCGACGACGAGAAACACGCGCTTTCCCGTGACCAGGCCCTTGGGCCCAGTTTCGCTGTAGCTGAAGGTCCGGCCGGCGCGTGCGACGTAATCGATCCAGGTCTTGAGCGTGGTCGGAATGGTGAAATTGATCATGGGGGCTGCTATCACCACGGTGTCGGCGGCGATCAGTTCGTCCACCAGGGCATCGGACTGCGCGGCGATGGCCTTCTGGACGTCGGTCTGGGGGCCGCTGGGGCCGCGGGTCGCGGTGACGAATTCATCGTCGATATGCGGCAGGGGGGCCTTGGCGAGGTCGCGAACGGTGACCTCGGCGTCGGGATCGGAATCCTCGAGCCTTTGCAGAAGCGCGTAGGCGACTTGGTTGGAATAGGAGGAGCGCCGGGCGCTGCTGGAGACAAAAAGAATGTTGGACATGGCATGATCCCTCTTTTGCGGTCGTAACAAAGGCGTGACTCTCTGTCGGCCTTGTGGTACTGACCGGTAACACTAGATGCTAGATACTTACCGGTAACACCTCTTGTCAAGAGCCATGAACACAAAGCCTGCAGAATCTGTATCGAGAAAGTCCGCGGCCGAGCGCCTGCCGCCGCGGGAACGCATTCTTTCGGTTGCGCGCGACCTGTTTTACGAGCGCGGCGTGCGGTCCGTCGGGGTCGACGAGATCGCAGAGGCGGCCGGCACCAACAAGATGACGCTGTACCGCCATTTTGCCTCCAAGGACCTCCTGGTGGCCGAGTGCCTGCGCCAGTTCGGCCGGCGGGCCGACGCCGATTGGGACCGCCTGGCGGCCGCCCATGCCGGCGATCCTCGCGGCGAACTGACGGCCTGGCTCGCGGCCATGACCGACCACATCGTCGCCGGCGGCGGCCGCGGCTGCGCGCTGGCGAACGCCGCGGTGGAACTCGCCGAGAAGGAACATCCCGCCCGCAGGGTGGTCGAGGAGGTCAAGCGGGCCCAGCGCGACCGCCTGGTGCGGCTGTGCCGCGCCGCGGTGCTCGAAGAGCCCGAGTTCCTCGCCGACGAATTGTTCCTGCTGCTCGAAGGCGCCAGGGTCAGCGCCCAGAGCGTCGGCCGCGACGGCCCCGCCGCCCGCCTGGTGCGCATGGGAGAGGCGATCATCGCCTCGCACACGCCGGAGCGTCTGAAATAATATTATTGATTTTGATTTTTATTGATTGGTGCGGGACGGTATCTATGGTCCCTACAAGTTACCCAACAAGCCGGCGAAATCGTCTCAGCAGATCGACAGACCCGAAAATCTCACGGGAAAGGCACCGCCGGCTCGATTTCTAGGCCAGGGGCAGTGTCGTCATCGTTGAAGCGCCGTCGCTGATCCATGGGCGGCTGCGGACTTTCGCTGAGGGCCATGCACTCGACGGAAAGACGGCGGCTGTGCTTTGGGTGAACGCGACCGCTACGCCTGAGAGCGTGCGCGCTGGGAGCCGGCCGAATCGAGGCTGTGCGCGTGCGGATCAACGGAACCGAGACATCCAAATGCGGCACGCGGGCCGCTACGTATTTCTGCTTAGGGGCGGATGCGTAAGCACAACACCTGAATTTCCCAACCAACCGATAGGATTATTGGTGGCTGATCAGTCATGGGGGTTGGTCATGGTCATGAAGCAGCTTTCGATTGCAATCGCCGTCAGCATCTGCATCGGTTCGGCCATCTGTATTGGTTCGGCCATGGCGCGGTCGGACCTTAATACGTATGCGGCCGCACCGGCATCTGAGACAAAGATCGATTTTGATCAGGTCTTTTCCTTGCTGCCTGGATACATCGACCGCGCGCGCAAGAGCGATCGTTTGCCGAACTTCAAGTCCATTGTATCCGAACCTGCACTGCTCCCGTATTGCGAGCCGGTGGCATCCCCGTTTGCCGATCCGATCTTGGGCCGCATTGTTGGCCGCTGCGCCGCATAGTGTGCCAGTCGCGAGGTGGTCGGGAGTGTCACGCGATCCGAAGCGGACAGTTTCGCTCGCCAAATTCCAGGGCACCGACATTCTTCGAGCTTGCAACAACTCCAGGGATGACGGTCGGTGCCTTATCGGTGGCGCTTACGACCCCGCATGCGGGAATGCCGATGTTCATGTTTACGGACGACCAAAGACGCGATGTAATCGCCTACGTCCTCAGTTTGCGTTAGCCAATCTCATCGCCCGATGGACGGTCCACCGATCTATGAAAGGCGGTATCGGAGGTTCGTATGTCCCGGCTTACCGTTTTCCTCGCGCAGTTCATCGGCCTATTCACTGTCTTGCTCGTGGTTGCCTTGCTGGTACGCGGAAGCGGATCGGTCGAGACAGCGGTTGCCGATGGGCCAGTCATGCTTACCTATGCTATAATTAGTCTCGCAGCAGGCCTCGCGGTAATACTCGGGCACAATGTCTGGTCGGGGGGTGCACTGCCAGTGGTCGTCACTTTGGTCGGATGGTTGATCCTCGCGAAAGGTCTAATGCTTTTGTTTGTAACGCCCGAGGCTTTGAAGCAGCTCTTTGAGCACATGCAATATGGCGAGCATTACTATCTCTATCTCACACCCTCGCTGGTGATCGGCCTTTATCTGACCTGTGCCAGCTTCACCTCTCGCGATTAGACGTGTGCGCTCCAGGCATCCGTCAGCGAGCCGTCTTGCGGGGGAAGCGTCGGTAATAATGCCCGATCGTTGAGTGATGTCCATTGGATGCGGCAGAAGCGGCATAACAGGTTAACGTCATCATGAAAGCAAAGCTGGCAATTATTATCTTCGGCGCATTGGTGCTCATGGCCAATGGCGCAAATGCACAACACAGGGCCAGCGGTCAAACTCACGTTCGGCATTTGTCGCGTACGAGCCGGCAAGCCGATGGGTATGGGCGGCGTGAAACGCCGCAATACCAATCATCGGAAGGCCTTTACGAATCGTATTCACAAGGGCATCAGTCATATCCAAATCCGGATCGAGAACTTTATGTGAACCGGTCGTGCTGCTAGCCTGGAAATCTCACACTACTCTTGCATGATCGGGTGGATTTGAGAGAAGGCTTATTTGCATTTTTTGAGGCGCAGCCTGCCGTGGCGTCTGGAGACGCGATGTCGGCTGGGACATTTCCGGGCTGCGGGGGCAGCGAAGAGTTGATCTCGGTGAGCCTTGGGATGGTGCCGCGTCGGTTACGCGTCGCGGCGGCGCGTGTCATGCCGGCGAGGCGCGCGCCAAGGCGGCAATCGCGAGCCGGATAGAGGCGCGGGCCCAGTCTTGGGCGGCCGGACAGGCGGACGCCATGGCAATCTTTATGCGGCGAACGCTCAAGCGCACGATCGCACCGATCTTGAGCAGCTTGAGACGAATGGTGCCGCAAGTCGCTTTGGCGAAGTCGGTGTCATGCAGGCCAATACGGCGCAAGGCACAGAGCAGCACGTAGGCCATCGAGGCAAACCACAGGCGCAGTTGATTGGCCCGCATGGTGGCGGTCGAGGTGCGGTCGGCATAGAGGTCGAGCTGGCATTCCTTGATCCGGTTCTCGTGCAGCGAGGATAGCTGCCATTCCTGCGGGTGCAAATCCCGCCAACGGAGGAGTCCAGTCACCGTTGTAGTCATATCCAGCAGCGGGAAGGGTGACCGACCCGTTGGAAGCCTGGAAGTAAAAGCTCCCGATGGCTTGGCAATGCCCGGTCAGATCCGTACAGGGGGGCGAGCAACCTGACAGGCCGTAGCAAAGTGCAAACCGCTGAAGCCTCGAAATTCAAGGCCCGCGCGAAACGGATTGCGGGGTCTCGGGAGTGCCGAGCCGCTGAGAACTCGGCGAAGGCCATGCCGACATCGCTGCTCTGGAACTGTCGATGTTCGGATTCCCCGGGGTCGTAGAGGACGGCATGCCAGGAGGGAATGTGCAGTGAAAGCCCGGAACCGCTCGCGGGTCGCCTCGGCGCTCCCGCACAGCGAAGGCATCGCGTATAAGCCGCTGTGCGGCGAAATCGCGATGTGCCTGCGAGCGGGGCGGATGGGGCCGCTTAAGTGATGATGGACCGGGACATGATAACCCGGACCCGAGCGAGGGCCCCTGGGGTGGTGGAGACCCCACCTAATGGCGGTGCGTGATCGAGCCCACAGGCCCGACTAGAGCGGTGCCATTGCTGAGGTGACGAGACGCACGAAGGACGGACGCAAACCAGGCCCGACCAGCGCATGCCGGGAGCAGGCTTAAGCTGGATGACGCCTGGGAAGGCCCCGCCTGAAAGGCCAACCTTCCAGCCGTACCGGGGAAAACCCGCGTACGGAATGATAGGGGGGATCGAGGAAACGTCGGCATCATTCGAAGCCCGGTCCGCGCCTCGATCCTACCCGACCATGTCGCCGCGCGCGCAGTAGACCTTCTCGTACAGATACTTGGCCTTGCATTCGCCGCGTCCGAGCGAGGTAACCACGAAACGGGGATTGGCCTCTCCTTGCGTCCACTCGGCCTTGGCCACGATCCGCCGCGGCCGGCTCCAGGTCCGGCGCGTCGTCCACATGAAGCTTTTGAAGCGGCGCTCCATCCGGCCGGTACGGCGGCTCTTGGCGGCGACAAAATCAAGCTCGGTCTGGATTGGGCGATGAGCCGCTCGTTCTTCGCCAGTCCGAACAGGAAGTCGACGCCGTTGGCCTCGCACCAGGCCATCAGGTCCTCGCGTGCGAAGCCTGAGTCGGCGCGCAACAGAATACGCACACGTGGCCACCGGCGACGGATTTG
This sequence comes from uncultured Alphaproteobacteria bacterium, assembly GCA_963800215.1. GTDB lineage: Bacteria > Pseudomonadota > Alphaproteobacteria > Rhizobiales > Xanthobacteraceae > JAJPKK01. Next base: position 423,027 of record CAWCZY010000004.1, read on the forward strand.
CGCCACGACGCGCGCGACCTCCTCGACCGAGCCGGCGGCCGCGTCCATGGCCGCGCTCCGCAGCTTTGCCACCAGCAGATGGCGGCCGCAGAACACGTAGAGCGGCAGGTAGCAGTAGCAGTCGTAGTAACCGTGGAAGAACCGCCCCTCCTGCTCGCCGTGCAGCGGATCATCGGTCGCATCGAGGTCGAGAATGATCTGCCTCGGTGCGCGCTCATGCGCCTCCACGAAAAGGTCGACCAGAAGATTCTTGATGGCCATCGGATTATGGCTGATCTTGTGGTAGCGCGTCGGCTCCAGCTTGCTCAGCTCCAACCGGTTCAACGTCGACTTGCCGGCAACCGGCGCGCAATCCTCACGCCGCGCTGCGAGCTTGCCCGCCAGTATCGCCATCATCGGATCGTGCCGCAGTTCGTCGTGGTCGTTGAGATCCTCGTAGCCGAGCGCGATCCCGAACACGCGTTGACCCACCAGGGTCGCGACTCGTGCTCGATCCATTCATGACGCCGCTCATCGTGAAAGCACGACGCAAACCGGTCCATCATTCCGATCGCTCGATCGGTCGCTCCCAGCAGCAGTGCTCCCGCGTCGGAGGTGACCAACCCGCCATCGAATGCCGCTTCCACACAGCGACCTTCCACGGTTCAAAATCAAATGATCCGCGTTACACTCTGTCGGATGGGAGTCAATTGCGCAATGTCGTTGCGGCACAACAACTTTCGTATTCGGAGCGAGGAGAGAAAGGCTAGTAGCCGCTGCACGAATGCCGCGGGCCGTCGCTGTTCTTTGCACGGACACCGACGACTGGTCCTGGGGCATAGGCATGCGCGTGATGATCACCCTGGCTCTGCCAGCGGCGGTCGAGAGCCCGAGTTCCTCGCCGACGAGCTTTTCCTGCTGCTGGAAAGCGCCGGGTCAGCGCCCAGAGCATCGACGGCCCCGCCGCCCGCCTGGTGCGCATGGGGGGAGGCGATCATCGCCCCGCATACGCCCCGCTGTCGGGCGCCTCACGACGGCATCAACAGCCCGTCACTTGCCTTCACGTTTCGGCGTCGCCATTGTGACTGGTGCGCGCGCAGAGACGATGGTAGTGGCGGGGCCATGGCCGGATCGCATGTGAGATACCCTGGCTTTCAAATCTGGCGGGACCGCCGCGGCCAGGTTTCGCCGCTTCGCATCGCGGCGCTGGCGTTGCTGCTGTGGCCGCTGGCGCTAGCGGCGTGGAACGCCGATGCGATCGCGGCCGGGGCGCGCCCGGTCAACGACCTCATCCACCGCGCCGGCTTCTGGGCGCTGATGTTCCTGATGATCACGCTCGCCATCACGCCGCTGCGCCGCATCACGCGGTTCGGAGCGCTCATCGACATCAGGCGCATGCTCGGCGTCGGCGTGTTCTGCTACGCCGCCGTGCACATTTCGCTCTACGTGCTCGACCAGCACTTCGACCTCTGGAAGGTGGTGAGCGAGATCGCCCTGCGGATCTATCTCGTCATCGGCTTCACCGCGCTTACCGGGCTCGCCGTGCTCGCGCTCACCTCGACCGACGGCATGGTGCGCCGGCTCGGCGGCATGCGCTGGGTGCGGCTGCATCAGATCGTCTATGTGATCGGCTTCCTGGCGCTGATCCATTACTTCCAGCAGACCAAGGCGGATGTCAGCGCCCCCACCCTGGTGGCGGGACTGTTCGCCTGGCTGATGTGCTACCGGATCGTCGTGCGGCGCATCCGCGGTGAATTGTCGAGCGCCGGGATCGCCGTCCTCAGCGTCGTCGTGGCGGGACTGACGCTGCTGGCACAGTCGATCGGCGTCGCCATCGTGTTCCACGTGTCGCCCCTGGTGGTGATGGGGACGGCGTTCACGTTCTACTTCGATTTCGATCTGGAAAGCGTTCCGGGCACGCTGCAGAGCATTCTCGACAATGTGGCGATGCTCAACCCGGCCTGGCTGGTGCTCGCCGCCGGTCTCCTCGTCGCCGCCCTCAACCTGGTGTTCGCGCGGTTCGCCAAGCCGCGGCGTGCCCGCGCCAAGCCGGACGACGCACCTCGAAGCTGGATCGAGCGCACGCTGGTGTCGGCGAATTAGGCCCTTATCTCAAAGCGGCTGGAGCTTGCGTTCCCACGCCAGCGCATGGGCGACGATGGTGGCGAGATCGTCGAATTGCGGGCGCCAGCCGAGCGTTTGCCGGATGCGGTCGGACTTCGCCACGATCTGCGAGGGATCGCCCGGCCGCCTGGCGGCGTAATCGACCCGGAAATCGACGCCGGACACCCGCTTGACCGCATCGATCACCTCCACGACCGAGAAGCCGTGGCTGTAGCCGCAATTGAGCGTGACCGATCGCCCCCCGGCGCGCAGATAGGCCAGCGCGTCGCAGTGGGCCTGGACCAGGTCGGTGACGTGGATGTAATCGCGTATGCAGGTGCCGTCCGCGGTCGGATAATCGGTGCCGAACACGTCGATCTTGGCGCGCTTGCCCAACGCGGTCTCGACCGCGACCTTGATGAGATGGGTCGCCCCCTTGGTCGATTGTCCCGTGCGGAGCTTGGGATCGGCGCCGGCGACGTTGAAATAGCGCAGGATGACGGTGTCGAGCCCATGGGCGGCGCCGGCGTCGCGCAGCATGATCTCCGTCATCAGCTTGGAAGACCCGTAAGGCGACATCGGGCAGGCGGGATCGTCTTCGCCGATCGGTATGGTGGCCGGATTGCCGTAGACCGCCGCGGTCGAGGAAAAGATGAACCGCCGTACCCGGCCCTTGACGGCGCATTCGATGAGCGCGCGCGAATTGGCGGTGTTGTTGCGGTAGTAGCCGAGCGGGTCGGCCACCAAGTCCGGAACCACGATGGAGGCCGCAAAATGGATGATTTCCGTGACCCCGTGCTCGGCGATGAGACGGCTGACCAGGGCCTGGTCGCCGGTATCGCCGACCACCAGCGGCACGCCCTCCGCGACCGCCCAGGCAAAGCCGGTCGAGAGGTTGTCGAGCACCACGACCCGCTCCCCCGCGTCGGCGAGGGCGTGGACCATGTGGCTTCCGATATACCCGGCGCCGCCGGTAACGAGGATCGTCATGATGCTGGCTCGGCCGGGTTGCTGATAACTTGCGGCACGTAAATTTCGAGTTAGCGGGGCGGTGTGATATTGCCGCGGATGACAAACCACCGACCGGCGTCTATGAGCCGGCGGTTGCCACTACCGGTATCATCCTACACGCGATCATGGCCGAGATATTGTTCATCAAGACCTCCTCGCTTGGCGATGTCGTCCACCACATGCCGGCGGTTTCCGATGCCAGGCGACGCATGCCCGGCGCCCGCCTGTCCTGGGTGGTGGAGGAGCCTTACGCGCCGCTCGCGCGTCTCCACCCCGGCATCGACCAGGTGATCACCGTGGCCTCGCGCCGCTGGCGCACGCAACTACATCGGCCCGAGACCTGGTCCGAGATCGATCGGTTTCGCAGGGCAATCCGGGAGCGGCGCTACGACGTGGTCATCGACAGCCAGGGCCTGTTGCGCACGGCCCTGATCGCCAAGGCGGTGCGCGGCGTCCGGCACGGCTACGACCGCGCCAGCATCCGCGAGCCCCTGGCCTCGCTGTTCTACGATGTCCGGCATCAGGTGGAATGGCGTTCCCATGCGATTGTGCGCAACCGCATCCTCACCGGCCGCGCGCTGGGCTACGATCCGCCGCCGCAGTTCGATTTCGGGCTCGATCGCGCCTCCATCGTCCGCAACGCACGCAACGGCTATGCCGTGCTGATCCACGCAACCGCCCAGGCCGGCAAGGAATGGCCGCAATCGAATTGGCTCGCGGTGGCACGCGCCCTGGTCGATCGCGGCCTCGAGGTGGTGCTCCCATGGGGGTCCACTGCGGAACACCGGCGCAGCGACGAGATCGCCGCCGCATTGGGATGCGGCGAGGTGCCCGACCGCAGGCCGCTCGACGAGGTTGCGGGGCTGATCGCCGGGGCGGCGGTCATCGTCGGGGTCGATACCGGGCTGCTCCATGTGGCGGCGGCGCTGGGCGTGCCGCTGGTCGGAATTTTCATCGGCAGCGAGCCCGGCCTGACCGGTCCGCTCGGCTCCGGCCCGATTGCCATCGTCGGCGGCAAAGGGGCGCCACCCGATGCCGCGGAGGTGCTGCGGACGCTCGATCGGGTCACCGGAGGCGGGCGGTGATCCGGATCCTGGGACGCTTCGACGTCAGGGTGCAGATCGGGCTCCTCGCGCTGCTTGCCGTCTATTTCATGGTGTGGCCGGTGTGGCGCGCCGGCTTTCCCATCGAGATCGCGCAGAACGAAGGCTGGAACGCCTATCATGCCGACGCCGCCATGGGCGCGGCTGCGCTCTACCCGCCGACCGACACGCTGATCGTCAACAATTACCCGCCGCTTGTCCTTCTACGTCGTCGGCGCCATCGCCAAGGTGACGGGCATCGATGCCCTGTATGTCGGACGCGCCATGTCGCTCGTGGCGGTCGTGGCGCTCGGCGGCCTGATCGCCAAGGTGATCGCGGAACTCGGCGGCGGGCTCGCCGGGGCCGCCGTCGGCGGGCTGTGGTTCGTCGCGGTGATGGCGCGCTCGTTCACGCGCTTCGTCGGCATGAACGATCCCCAGCTGGTCGGCCATGCGCTGATGGTCGCCGCGCTCGCCTGGTTTCTCGCCCGCGACATCCGCGGAAAATCCGCGGTGCCGCCGTTCCTCGCCATGGCGGCGGTGGGCTTCTACAAGCACAACATCGTCGCGGTGCCGGTGACCGCGCTGCTGTGGCTCGTGATCCATGACTGGCGGCGCGCGCTGTGGCCGGCCGCCGCCGGCGCCGCCGCGGCGGCGGCCGGGCTCGCGATCTGCGTGGCGCTCTACGGCGATGTGTTTCTCGCCAATCTCCTGACCACGCGGCCCTCCCATTTCGTCCGGGCGGTGTACGGGCTGGGGCGGCTGCAATGGATTCTGCCGGCGCTGGTACTGTGGGCGATCTGGGTCGCGGCCGAGCCGAAAAGCCGCGCCGCGCAGTTCACCATGATCCATGTGGGGGTATCGTTCGTCCTCTACATGCTGCAGTGGAGCGGCGAGGACATCCTCGACAATGCCCAGTTCGACCTCGTCATCGCCACCGCGATCGGGCTCGGCCTCGCCTTCGACCGCGCCGGCAAGACGGCGTTCGGGCGCCGCCACGGCGAAACCGCGGCGCGCGCGGTCATCACGCTGGTGGTGGTGGCCCGGCTGGTCGCCACCTTGCGCATCGAGTCGGCGCTGGTGCTGTTCGATCCCGGCTATCGTGCGCAATATTACGCCAATGCGGAGGCGGCGCGGCAGGATGCGGCGCGGATCGCCAGGATTCCGGGGCCGGTCGCCTGCGACTTCAAGGTGATCTGCCGGATGGCCGGAAAGCCGTTCTCTTATGACGATTTTCGCGCCGAAATGCTGGTCGCGAGCGGCGCCTCCCGCGGCCTCGACGAGCAGGGTCTGATGCGCGCCCATGGGCTCACCTATGTGCGCAATGACGACCGCGGCGGGATCGCGGTGCTGTTCCGGTCGCTCGCCGGCCGGCCGTGATGCGCCGCCGCGGCGAACCGTCGCGCTCGCAAGCCGGAATCTGTCGAATGCCCATGGATTACGGGCCGATTGCGTGCCAATCTGCGGCCCGTTCCCCGAAACAAGCTCCAGGAGCCGGTCGGGGAGCGCGCGGGAGAAACAGAGGAGTCGGATATGCATCCGAAGCGATTTTATTTGAGCACGGTAGCCGCCATCGGTCTCGCCGCATGGCTGGCGCCGGTGCAGGCGGGCGCCCAGACGGCGGTCGCCATCGACAATGACGACATCGGCGGCGTGGTCCGCGGACCGAACGGCCCCGAGGCCGGGGTCTGGGTCATCGCGGAAACCAACGATCTCGCCACCCGGTTCACCCGCAGCGTGGTTACCGACGACCAGGGCCGCTACGTGGTGCCGGACCTGCCCAAGGCCAAGTACACGCTATGGGTGCGCGGCTACGGTCTCGTCGATTCCCCGAAGGTCGTTTCCGAGCCTGGCAAGCAGCTCAATCTCACTGCCGTACCCGCGCCCAGCGACGCCGCGGCGGCACAGTACTATCCGGCGATCTACTGGTATTCCATGCTCAAGATTCCCGGCGCCGACCAGTTCGGCGGCAACAGCGACATTCCCGACAAAGTGAGGCAGTTCGACTGGCTCAACCTGATGAAGAACAACGGCTGCATCGGCTGTCATCAGATCGGCCAGGCGGCGACGCGCACGATCCCGAAGGCGTTCGGCGACTTCAAGACCGGCGAAGACGCCTGGATGCGCCGCACCCAGTCCGGGCAGGCGGGCGAACTCATGGTCAACATCGCGGCCGGGCAACTGGGCGGCGCGCCGTACAAGTATTTCGGCGACTGGACCGACCGGATCGCCAAGGGCGAGTTGCCGTTCGCCAAGCCGCCCCGGCCCTCCGGCGTCGAGCGCAACGTCGTCGTCACCACCTGGGACTGGTCCGACGAGAAGCACTATCTCCACGATCTCTCCGTCACCGACAAGCGCAACCCGACGGTCAACGGCTACGGCCCGGTGTTCGGGCAGCCCGAATACTCCACCGACCGGATCCCGATCCTCAACCCGGTGGCGAACAGCGTCGAAATCTTCAAGGCGCCGGTGCGCGACGTCAACATGCCGGAATCGCTCGGACCGGGCCATGCCGCGATGCTCAAGCCGCTGCAACCCTCCGCCTATTGGGGCGACGAGCAGATCTGGGACACGAGGATCAACAACCACGACTCCATGATCGACGCGAAGGGCCGGATGTGGCTGGCGGCCGCGGTGCGCGGCGTCAAGAATCCCGACTTCTGCCAGAAGGGCTCGGACCTTCCCGCGGCGAAGGCGTTTCCGCTGGCTGAGAGCCACCGCCAGCTCGCGGTGCTCGATCCGAAGACGATGAAATACACCTTCGTCGACACCTGCTTCACCACCCATCATCTGGCCTTCGCCAAGGATGCCAACGATACGCTGTGGGCATCGAGCGGCGGCGGCACCGGGGCGGTCGGCTGGTTCAACACCAAGCTGTTCGACCAGACCGGCGACGCCGTGAAGGCGCAGGGCTGGACGCCGCTCATCCTCGACACCAACGGCAACGGCAGGCGCGACGACTACGTCGAGCCCAACCAGCCGGTCGATCCCACCAAGGACAAGCGGATCGCACAGGTGTTCTATGCGGTGATGGTCAGCCCCGCCGACGGCACGATCTGGGGGACGCTGCGCTCTAGCCCGGGCTCGATCGTGCGGATCGACCCCGGTCCCGATCCGGTCCATACGGCGCTCTCGGAAATCTACAATATTCCGATGCCGGGCTTCGGCCCGCGCGGCGGCGATATCGACAGCAAGGGCGTCGTGTGGGTGTCGCTCGCGAGCGGCCATATCGGCAGCTTCGACCGGCGCAAGTGCAAAGGCCCGCTCAACGGTCCCAAGGCCACCGGCAATCAATGTCCCGAGGGCTGGTCGTTCTACCAGTATCCGGGTCCGGGCTTCGCCGGCATCGGCGAGAACAGCGCGGAGGCGAGCTACTACTCCTGGGTCGACCAGCACAACACCTTCGGCCTCGGCGAGGACGTGCCGGTTTCTACGGCAACCTCAATGACGGCCTCATCGCCCTCAAGGACGGCAAGATGATCACCCTGAAGGTGCCGTACCCGACCGGCTTCTACGCCAAGGGCCTCGACGGCCGCATCGACGATCCCAACGCCGGCTGGAAAGGCCGCGGCTTGTGGACGTCGAGCGGCGATCGCGTGCCGTGGCTCCAGGAAGGCGGCAAGGGCATGAAGCCCATGGCGGTGCATTTCCAGCTTCGTCCGGACCCGCTCGCGCATTGAGCGTGCGGCTATAGAGCGAGTACCGCTTCCAAGCAATCGTCATGGCCGGGCTCGTCCCGGCCATTGCGTTGAAACCGTTCACTAATTCAAGGAAGTTATAAACCCGTCATAAACATCCGGTGGCGCGGTCTAACGCGAACCGATACGATCAAAAACGGCTTGCGACCAGATCGTGGCGGGTCTATATCAGCCGGGCCTGGATGGTGGAACCATCCTTTCGGTTTCAGAGCAATGCCAGCCCGCCCCCTCAGGGACCATTGCGCGCCGCTGAAACGGGCCAACCACAGGAGACAGAGGGCACCCGTAGCGCTCCACAGCGGACTTGTGAGCACCGAAAGGTGCCAGCATGTCCAAAGCCAGCCCCCTCCCGAATGACGCACAGGCGGCCTTTGTAGACGCCATCTTGACCGGTGCCCCGCCCGCCGAAATTGACAAGGCCATGGCGGATTATCGCCGATGGCGCGAGCACCAAGGATTGCCGCCCCTCGGGATGCCTGAGGGCGGCGGCAAAACCCCTGCGTGCGGCGCCCTGTCGCCGGCAAAGGCCGCCCGATACCTCGGTATAGGCAAGACCAAAATGTGGGGCCTGATCACGAGCGGCAGAATTCCCAGCAAGACGCTTGACGGCCGCCGGCTCATTCGTGTGGCCGATCTTGACGCGTTTCGCGCCAGGCTCCCGTCGTGAGCGCGAAAACACCCACGCCGTTCGCCTAAACGGGCCGGAAGAAGTCGCCACAGCGGTGGCATTCCTTGCCTCCAACGACGCCTCCTACATCACAGGCGTCGAGCTCGCTGTCGACGGCGGACCCACTCAGCTGTAACCGGCCTGACGTCGCCGGCTTCCGTGAACAGAACCATGGTGGGACAGAGTGCGATAAAACGGGTGCACACCTGCCGGATGGCACGGCCGTCGTTCTTGCGGAATCGGCAATCGACTTGTGATCCGCAACAAGGCGGCTCGTGAGCCACATAACCCCCAGTCGCCCAGCCTCACGCTCGAGCTGAACCCGATTGAGATAGCCCAGATATAGAGCAACAGCGGCACCGACGGATGATATCAAGGCCGGCCAGTTGCCTCCGGATCGACCCCGCCGAACCCAAGCTCGGCAAGACCAAGTTCGTTGACAAACACGTCAATTATGCGAACCCGGATTGTCCCCGCCTATCCAGTCTCTCACCATTCAGAAACAGCGTGCTCTGCTCGCGATCCACTCACTCAACAAACCACTTCATCCGATCCCCCGTATTGTGCGGCGATCATATCGCGCAAATCAAATCAAGATGTTTTTACCCGGCCTGGCCATAGCAGCCGCCAAACCACCAGGAAGAAACCAACAATCATCACCGCTGCTCACGCGAGTCCGTAATTGGCTGATTTCCGGAGTGGTAAGCTAGAATTAGCCCAAGGTCGCCAACAGGCGTTCGGCAGCTTTCAGATCTGCCGTATCCGAGCCCTCGACGAATTGCTCGAATACGGGCTGCAATAGCCCGCGAGCGCTGTCGGTTTTTCCCTCACTGGCCAACAGCGCTGCCATATCGATGGCGGTGCGCAACTCCCATGCTCGCGCAGCCTGACGCCTGCTCAATTCAAGCGACTGCATAAAGCACACTTCAGCGCTGCCGCTATTGGGCTGCGGCATCGAGAGAAGAAGGCTGCCCTTCACGCGCAGTAATTCGGGCATGTATGCGACGTCTCCGTTTTCCTGGACCTGTCGGACAGTCTCATCGATCAGCGTCATGCCATCGGCGGACCGACCCAAAGCCGCAAGACCGTGAACAAGTGAAATGTTGAGCGGCGTGGTGAGCAACTCGTAAGGCGCCGCGTGGAGCTTCTCCAGGCAATGCCGCAAACTCTCGACCCCGCCGTTTGCATCGCCTTGTCGGATAGCCAGCTCTCCTTTGAAGCCTTGCCCAACCAAAAGGTAGGGCGCCAAGGAATGGGATTCGGCGCGGGAAATGAGCCAATCCAGGTGCTCGTCGGCGCTCTGGAGATCGCCGATCCAGAGGAATATGGAAATGGCCCAGATCAAGGCGATGCATAGCGTTAGCGAATGGTCCATGGATGCGGCGTCCCTGACGGTCTGGAGTGCGCGATCGACCGCCTGAGCTGGATGGCCTTGCAACCACAGGGTCCTCGCCAGGATAACGCCGGCTAGAATTTTCCCCTCGAAGCCGAGATAGATCGTCGTGGTCAGCTGGGAGCGCGGACCATCCCGTAGCGCTGCCTCAAGTTCCGCCCGGGCGCTTCCGAGCTCGCCGGCAAGGTGTAGCGAAATCCCCAAAATGGAATGGGCCAAGGCAATAGCGACCGAGTCCTCGACGGACCCGGCGATGGCGGAGCAGCGCTTTGCGTAGTGCAGGGCGGTTTTGAAATCTCCGATGCGCAGGTGGAACATATTCAGCGGACCTAACAGCCGCAGTTGATTGAGGGCATCATCGCGCTCTTCGGCGATCGCAAAGCTTTTGTTCAAGGCCACGCGCGCCGCATCGCGTCCTCCACGCATGAACATCAAAGACACTCCCATGGCCGCTTGAAGATGCATCTCCTCAGGGCCGCCGCGAGCGCCATCGTCGAGCGCGAGAATCGCCCGTTCAGACCAGCGGTGGCATTCAGGCAGCAGAGACATCGCCAAAAAGACGGGCGTGGCAGCCACAGCAAGGCCAACGGCGATATCCGCGTTGCCGTTGGCGCCAAAGCACCGTTCCAAGGCCGCACGGACATTGTTGAGAGCTGCAAAGTGGGGGGCCCGTTCCGGCCCGGTTGACAAGTTTGGCCAGTCGGCTCCGGACTGTTCCAGCCATCGCCGGTAATAAGCTGCGTGGCGCACGGCCAAGTCAGCCTGTTCGGCATCGTCGACGGCGGCTTCGAGGGCGTAAGCGCGCGTCGTGTCCAAGAGCCGGTAACGCATCATTGCCCCGAGGGGACGGGTCGCGACCATCGACTGGCCACGAGGCTGTCGATGGCACCAAAGACAAGTGTTTGATCGACAGTCGCGCTCGTCACGACTGCCAGCGCCGCGTCGAGCGTAAAATGTCCGACGAACACGGCGAGTCGTCGAAGCACCACGCGTTCCGGTTCGGACAGGAGTCCGTAGCTCCAATCCAGCGTGGCCTGCAGCGTTTTCTGGCGCGGCGGTGCGGTGCGCGGCCCCAGCCATAGCAAAGTCAGGTGCTGGTCGAGAAGCGCAGCGGTCTGCTGCAGGCCGTAGGCCTCCACGCGTCTTGCGGCCAACTCGATCGCAAGTGCCACACCGTCAAGCTTACGCAGATGCTCACCACGAATCCAACCTCCGCGTCGCTGAAGTCCGAGCGAGCGCCGCTGGCAACCGCGCGCTCCACAAACAGCTGGGTCGCGGGGAACGTCCGGCAAACGCCGCAGTGAGCCCTCGATGGTCCGGCGAGCAAGCGAGCAAATCCAATCTGTAGACACGCTCACCCTCGACCTGCAGAGCCTCGCGACTTGTCGCCAGGAGGTGGACTTGCGGTGCGGCTTCGAAGATCGTGTCGCCGGGCGGCCACCGCCCTATGAGATGTTCGCAGGTATCGAGATCAAAGGATTCGCTTATTCCGCAGATATGCGATCAGATTGGGCGTTGCATCTTCAGACTGAACTGAAAGTCCCAGCATTGAAGCCACGGCCGTGGCCACCAGGTTGGGATCGCTGAGCATTCCGAGATCAACGAAGAGCCCGGCGCCCGCAAAGGCCTCGATGAGGTCATGTCCAACCGCTATCGCAACCGTGGTTTTACCAACGCCGCCAGCGCCGACTATTGTGACAAACCTGCTGCGGTCAGTTGGGTCGAAGCCTGAGAATGTCGTCGCTGCGACCGACCATTCTCATCAAGCGACTGGGCAGATTGGCGTGAGGAAAACTACCGACTTCTCCCGCATCGACATTGTCCCCATCTCCCAACCGCAAGATCGGCGCGACGAAGCAGTAGCCCTGCCCAGCCTGGGTGGTGATGTATCGTGCGCCGTCCTTTCCATCGCCTAGCGCCCTGCGTAGGCTGGCGATGTGAAACCGCAAGCTGCCTTCTTCTACGGTGACGTGGGGCCAGACGCGGGTCAATAAATCCTTTTTGCTGACGATCTCGTTGGGCCGGGAGACGAGAGCAATCAAAATGTCGAGGGCTCGCGCGCCCAATTCCACAGGGGCGCCTTCCTTTGTGAGGAGCCGTTCACTCGGGACTAAGCTGAAGGGACCAAACGACATTATGTCCTTAACCTGCGCCGCAGGTGTAACCATGGCGTCTTCTTTCGTAGCCACCAAGCCCCAGTCCATTTTAGGTCAAGGGTCGGCCCCCCACCAGAGACCGCGGCCCTTGTGACGGCCTGGCAAGTTCCCATCGTGCTCAAAAAGTCGGCAGCGCTAGCAACTTCTAACAGCGCATCACAAGCCATAACGCGCACCTCCTCCGACCTGGGGATAAACCTGATCCACAGGAAGCGGATTGCGGCCGAGCCAAAGCTCCGGTCACCGCAATCCCCGGAACGGGCACACTGCATCGATCCTTTCGAACAAACCCGGCTGACCATCGAAGGAATGAGTATAACCCATGCATACGACCGAAACCTCCGAAGAAATTGACCAAGATCGCCGCCGCTTTCTCGGTTCGGCGGCCATGACCGTCGCGGCCGTGGGCGCGTTGACGCTGCCCGGCGGATTCCCGGCCGCCGCGGCGACGGACCCAACCGCAATTCGTCCGTTCCGCATCAACGTTCCGGAAGAGCAGATCGTCGACCTGCGCCGGCGCATCGCGGCGACACGATGGCCGGATAGGGAAACGGTCACAAATCAGTCGCAGGGCGTCCAGCTCGCGACCCTTCAGAAGCTCGCGCGCTATTGGCAGACGGACCATGAGTGGCGGAAGATTGAGGCTAAGCTGAACGCCTTGCCGCAGTTCATCACCGAGATCGACGGACTGGACATTCATTTCATTCACGTTCGTTCAAAACATGAAAATGCGCTGCCGCTTGTCGTCACGCACGGATGGCCAGGATCGATCATCGAGCAGATGAAGATCATCGATCCACTGACCAATCCCACCGCACACGGCGGAACTGCATCCGATGCGTTCGACGTAGTGATCCCGTCAATACCGGGATACGGATACTCCGGCAAACCGACCG
>CAWCZY010000005.1:0-205037 GCA_963800215.1 uncultured Alphaproteobacteria bacterium
GCGGCGGCGCAATTTGGCATCCTTGATGCGCATGAACGCCTTGGTCAGCGACAGGCCGTCGGAGGTCGCGAGGAAATCGGAGACATAAGCGGGAGAGGGCGCTTCCTGCGAGCCCGGCGCCGGTGCGAACTCGCCCGGCACGATCGGGGCGCCCTCGAAAAAGAATGCCACCGGAACCTGCAGGATCTGGGATATCTGCTGCAGGCGACTGGCGCCGATGCGGTTTGTTCCCTTTTCGTATTTCTGCACCTGCTGGAACGTCAAGCCGAGCGCGTCGCCGAGCTTTTCCTGGCTCATCCCCAGCATCATTCGACGCATGCGCACCCGGCTGCCCACATGCTTATCGATAGGGTTTGGGGCCTTCTTCGCCATTCAACTTCTCCTTTGCATCCCCGGGAAGTCCGGCGTCATGCACCTGACACAACCAAAGTGCAACCGGTCATTTTCCCGCATCAAATCAAGAATGCAGAAATACATGAGAATTAGTGTCTAAAATTGAAATTATATGCAGTTTTTGGATAATTAGACTTGCATGATGCGATACACGTAAATGTTGTACTTGCCTTTCTTGCTATTTATGCAGGCGTACGGCGAGCGCCGACGCAAACGTGAAAGCCACCACGATCAACAACCAGAGGTCGCCAATTCGCGCGTAAATCGTGGCGGCAATTGGTCGCGGCAGGGCGCTATCCAGAACGCCTTCGCTGCCCAGGGGAAGCGAACGCACGATACGGCCGAATGGGTCGACCACCGCCGAGACCCCGCTATTGGCCGCGCGCACCAGGGGCAGCCCCTCTTCGATGGCGAGCACGCGCGCCTGCTGGAGGTGCTGGTAGGGCCCGGAACTGATGCCGAACCAGGCATCGTTGGTGAGGTTCAGGAGCCAGCCCGGCCGCTCCCCGGGCGGCACCGCTTCGCCGGGAAAAATGACCTCGTAGCAGAGCAGCGGCAGCATGGCCGGGGCGCCCGGCACCGCGATCCGGCGGCGCCGGTCGCCGGCGAGAAAGCCGCCCTGCACCTTGGTCAGCTGCATCAGGCCGAGGCGTTCGAGGTCGTTCTGGAACGGCAGATATTCGCCGAACGGGACGAGATGCAGCTTGTCGTAGATCGAAAGGATCGAGCCGTTGTGGTCGATCACATAGATCGAATTGTAGGCGCGCAAGCCCCGCACGCCGGGAACCGGCTCGGCGGCGCGGGCGGCACCGGTGATCAGCACGGTGGTCGGCGGCAGCATTTTGGCGATTGCCGCCAGCGCGTCGGGCTCGCGGGTGAGGAAGAACGGGAAGGCGGATTCCGGCCAGATCAGAACCGTGGCGCTTCCCAGGCCCGCGCCCGGCCCGGTGACGCGTTCGGACAGCTCCACATAGCGCCGCATCACCTCGTTCTTGGCGCCATAGTTGAATTTCACGTCCTGCTGCAAGTTGGGCTGCATGATGCGCAGGTGCACGCCGTCCTCGGTTTCGGTCGGATTGAGCGCGAGCCGGACCGCGCCGAACAGCGCGAGCGCCGCGAGCCCGGCGACGGCGCCCAGCACCGGGGCCCAGCGCCGGCCTTTGACCTCGTCCGCCAGCAGGGCCGGGCTCGCGAACACCGCGACGGCGATGAAGGTGAGGCCCCAGATGCCGAGCACCGCCGCGCTCTGGGCAAGCGCCAGCGGGAAGGTCAGCGCATAACCGAAGGCGTTCCACGGAAAGCCCGTCAGCACATGGCCGCGCAACCATTCGCTGCAGGTCAATGCGGCGGCGAGCGTGAGCACCCGTAGCCGCCCCGGCGTCCACAGCGACCGCGACAGCGCGACGCCGAGGCCGGTGAATAAGGCGAGCCCGGCGGGCAGGATCGTGACCGCGACTGGCAGCAGCCAACCGAACGTCTTGGCGTCGACCAGGAACGCGTAGCCGACCCAATAGAGGCCGGCGAGGAAATATCCAAATCCGAACCACCAGCCGGTCAGGAATGCGGCGCCGACGCCGCCCCATCGCCCGGCCACGGCGCCGTCGATCAGCCACACCAGCGGCGGGAAGGTCACAAACAGCACGGGCCAGAAGTTGATCGGCGCCAAGGCGAGTGTCGATGCCGCACCCGCAAGGCATGCGATCGCCGCCCGGCGCCAACCCCAGGCTAAAATGACCGGTTGGGCCAGGCGGAACCAATTCACGGCTTCGATGTCGCTCCGGCTGGCGGCTCGGCTTCAGCCGCAGGGGCAAGGGGCAGCGGCTCGCCCTTGTCCGGCGCCGAAGCCGGCGCCGCGGCGGAGGGAATGCGCACCTCAGGGCGGCGGGACGCATTGCGCTCGGCTCCGCGGCGGCGCTCCTTGCTCGGATGGATGCGTACGCGCTTCACCCGGCGCGGATCGGCATCGAGGATTTCGATCTCGAAGGCGCCCGGACCCGGCACCAACTCGCCGCGCACCGGCACCCGGTCGACCAGGGTGACGATGTAGCCGGCGACGGTGTCGACCTCTTCGGCGGCATTGCCGATGTCGAATTCGGGCCCGATCACCGCGACCGCCTCTTCGAGGCTGGCGCGGCCGACCGCGACGAACGACCCGTCGCTCTGGCGTATCACGGTCTTGGCGGCCGCCTCGTCGTGCTCGTCGTCGATCTCGCCGACGATTTCCTCGACGATATCCTCGATCGAGACGATCCCTTCGCTGCCGCCATATTCGTCGATGACCAGCGCCAGATGGATGCGGGTCGCCTGCATCTTCGCGAGCAGGTCGATGGCGGGCATCGAGGGCGGCACGAACAGGATGGTGCGGATGATCTTGGTGGCGGACAGCGGCATCGCGAGGTCGATCGCGGCGAGATCGAGGCCGGACGGATGCGGTTCGCCGCGGGTGGCATCGGCGTCCGTATTGACCGCGGCCTGGGTCATCATGAAGGCGATCATGTCGCGGATATGAACCATCCCGACGGGATCATCGAGGGTGTCGTTATAGACCACGAGGCGCGAATGGGCGGCGTCCTTGAACACCTTCAGCATGTCGCCGAGCGGAACGTCCTGCTGCACGGCGACGATGTCGGTCCGCGGCACCATGACGTCGTCGACACGGCGCTCCCGCAGGCTCAGGATGTTCTTGAGCATCCTGCTTTCTTCCGGCGAGAAGCCGGTTTCGGAACCTTCACCTTCGAGCAGCACCTGCAGGTCCGACCGGATCGAGGTCGGGCTCCAGCCGAACACCGCGCGCAGCAGGCGATTGGACCAGGATTCCGGATTTTCACGCGCCTTGCTGCCCGAGCGTCGCGCCAATCCCGGAAAGTCGCGCTGGCCGGTCTTCGCGGGATTCGTATCGGTGGTCATACTCGCAGGGTTGTCGGACATGGCACCGGTTTCAAGCATCGCTTCAAGCATCACGGCGGGCGTAGGGATCGGGAATGCCGAGGGCGGCCAGGATATCGCGCTCCAGCCGCTCCATGCGCTCGGCCTCGCCGTCCGTCACGTGATCGTATCCCAAAAGATGCAGAAAGCCATGGACCGCCAGATGGGCGAGGTGCTGGGATACCGGCTGGCCCTGCTCCCGCGCCTCGCGGACGACGGTCTCGCAGGCGATCGCGATGTCGCCGAGATGAACGGGCGCGGCGGGGTCGCCGGCCGGCGGCGCCGGAAACGACAGCACATTGGTCGGCTCGTCGCGGCCGCGCCAGCGGGCGTTGAGGGTGGCGATGACCGCGTCGTCGCACAACAGGACCGAGACCTCGGCCGCGGGATCGGCGCTGCCCTCGATCGCGGCCGCCTGGGCGATGGCGCGGCGCACCGCCGCCTCGGCGCCGGGCTCCGCATCCCATCGCGGCGAATCGGTCAGGACATCGACGGTGAGACGGGGCGCCATGGTGCGTGGAGAGGCGGCCGTCATTCCTGCCCACTTGCCTGTCCACTTGCCTTCGCGTCGGCCTTTCCGCCGGCAGCTCCTTCCGTCTTCCCGTCGTTCTTGCCCTCCGTCTTTCCGGCCGGGCGCGTACCGCGGGGCCGGTCATAGGCGGCGACGATCTTGGCGACGAGGTCATGGCGGATCACGTCTTGGTGGGTGAAGACGACGTGGCCGATGCCCTCGACATCTGCAAGCAGCCGCACCGCCTCGGCGAGACCGGACGTCTGGCCGGGCGGCAGGTCGACCTGGCTCGGATCGCCGGTGATGATCATGCGGCTGTTCTCGCCGAGCCGGGTGAGGAACATCTTCATCTGCATCGAGGTGGTATTCTGCGCCTCGTCGAGGATGACGACGGCATTGGACAGCGTGCGTCCGCGCATGAAGGCCAAGGGCGCGATCTCGATCTCGTTGGTCTGCAGGGCGCGCTCGACGATGCGGGCGTCCATGAGGTCGGCCAGCGCATCGTAGATCGGGCGCAGATAGGGATCGACCTTTTCGCGCAGGTCTCCGGGCAGGAAGCCGAGGCGTTCGCCGGCTTCCACCGCCGGCCGCGACAGGATGATGCGATCGACTTCCTTGCGCTCGAACAGGGCGATGGCGTGGGCCACCGCGAGCCAAGTCTTGCCGGTGCCGGCCGGGCCGATGCCGAACACCATCGCATGACGGCGCAAGGCGCGGATATAGGCGTCCTGCACGGCGGTGCGCGCGCGCACCGGGCGCTTGCGCAAATTGATCTCCTCGAAGCTCGCGCGCGACGCGGCGGCATCGAAGTCGAACAGCGAACCCTGGGCGATGGCGAGGCGGATCGCGCCCTCGACATCGCCGGTGACGAGATCACGGCCGCGCTTGAGCTGCTCGTAGAGGCCTTCGAGCACGCGGCGGGCCTGCTCGCAGCCGTCGCGGCTGCCTTCCAGCGTCACGTGATTGCCGCGCTGCTCGGCGGCGACGCCGAGGCGGCGTTCGATCAAGGCGAGGTTCTGGCCGTATTGGCCGAACAGCGCCGAGGCGAGGCGGTTGTCGTCGAACGCCACCACGATCTGGGTCGCGGCTTCCGTGGGTGCGGCAGGGATGACCGATGCGGGATCGGTTGCGCGTCTCGCCAAATGAATCAGGCTCCCATTGCGGCCGGTGCCGGCTCCCGCTCGCGCGCGGAAGGCAGGGCACCGAACAGGCTGTTCGACCCGACGCCGGTGATTCCCACCGTCGCGATTTCACCGATCAATGATGACGGCGCCATGACCTGCACCGGCTGCAAATAAGGCGAGCGCCCGACGATCTG
The DNA here is from genome assembly GCA_963800215.1 of uncultured Alphaproteobacteria bacterium. Classification (GTDB taxonomy): domain Bacteria; phylum Pseudomonadota; class Alphaproteobacteria; order Rhizobiales; family Xanthobacteraceae; genus JAJPKK01. Next base: position 5,148 of record CAWCZY010000005.1, read on the forward strand.
CCCGGGCAGACGCCCCGGCTTCTCGAAAAGCACCTCGAAGCTCCGTCCGGCGCAGGCCCGGTTGAACGCATCCTGGTGGCGGTCGATCGCCGCCTGCAGCCGGGCGAGGCGTTCGACCTTGACCGCTTCCTCGACCTGGTCGTCGCGCTCGGCCGCGGGGGTGCCGGGCCGCGGCGAATATTTGAACGAATACGCCCCGGCATAGCCGACTTCCTCGACCAGGCGCAGCGTATCGCGGAAATCCGTCTCGCTCTCGCCGGGAAAGCCGACGATGAAATCCGAGGTGAAGGCGATGTCCCGCCGCGCCGCGCGCAGCTGCGCGATGACCCGGAGGTAGTCGGCAACCGTGTGGCGGCGGTTCATGGCGGCGAGGATGCGGTCCGAGCCCGACTGCACCGGAAGGTGAAGCTGCGGCATCAGCGGCGTGAGGTCGCGATGGGCGGCGATGAGGCTCGCATCCATGTCGCCGGGATGGCTGGTGGTATAGCGCAACCGCCGCACCCCCGGCACGGCGGCAACCGCGTGCAAAAGTTCGCCCAGCGTCGCTGGGCCGGCCGGTCCTTCGCCGTGATAGGCGTTGACGTTCTGGCCGATCAGGGTGATCTCGCGCACCCCGGCGGCTGCGAGACGCGCGGCCTCGGCGACGACCTTGGCGACCGGCCGCGACACCTCGGCACCGCGCGTATAGGGCACCACGCAGAAGGTGCAGAACTTGTCGCAGCCCTCCTGCACGGTGACGAAGGCGGTGACCCCGCGGCCGCGGATCGCGGCATTCGAGGCGGGGGCGAGATGGTCGAACTTGTCCTCGGCGGGGAATTCGGTGGCGACGACCTTGGCGCCGGCCGCGGCCTGCGCCAACAGCGCCGGCAGCCGGTGATAGCTCTGGGGACCCACCACGAGGTCTACCAGGGGCGCCCGGCGCACGATCTCCTCGCCCTCGGCCTGGGCGACGCAGCCGGCGACCGCGACCGTGAGGCTGCGACCAGCACGCGCCGCCGCGTCCTTGAGCTTGCGGATGCGGCCGAGCTCCGAATAGACCTTCTCGGCGGCCTTTTCGCGGATGTGGCAGGTGTTGAGGATGATGAGATCGGCATCCTCGGGACCGGCTTCGGCGTAGCCCTCGCGCGCCAGCAGATCGGCCATACGATGGGAATCGTAGACGTTCATCTGGCAGCCATAGGATTTGACGTGAAGCTTGCGCACCCCTCCGGTCACCGTTGCGATCAATCCTGTCCCGTTATGCCCGCTACCGGAATACCAATGCGCTTTAGTTGCTGGCGAATCCGTGGAGCCGGGCGGGCCGCGCCCGCCATGCTGCCGTCATAACGCCTTTCCCGCCAAAAAGGAATTAGGAGTTGGCTCCCGACCACGCCACCCGGACTCCCTCTCCCGCTTGCGGGGGAGGGTTGGGGGAGGGGGTGCTTGCCGCGCGTCGAGCTATGAAGAAGGTGAGAGCATGTCTCGGAGTGTCGGAAACGATCGTTGCTGCAATTGGAACGTGGAAGAGCCCCCTCCCTAACCCTCCCCGGCACGCGGGAGAGGGGACTTCCGACCCCGCAGCGCCGCGACCGTGAGGCGGCGCACCGCCTGCTCCAGCAGTCGCGCCACCGTCTTGCGGTCCGAGGCCTCGTCATAGGCGATGGGCTCGCCCCAGGTCACCACCACATCGACCGCGCTGTGCGCCATGAGCCACGAAAAATGCGGCCACAACGCCGCGCCGCCATACCAGGCGACGTGGTGGCGGGCATGGCGCTCGATCGGCAGGCCGAGCAGGCCCGTATAGGCGACCGAGAGCGGCTGGATCCACACCCGCTCGACGTGCTCGGCTTCGGCGAGCGCGTCGCGCGCCGCCCCGATCAGCGCGGTGCGGAACGCGAGCACCCGGTTGCCGTCGCTGGAGGTGCCCTCGCCGAACAGCACCACGGGGTCTCCGCCGGCGAGCCGCCGGGCGATCTCGCTGTTCACGTCCGCGGTCTTGTGGCGGCGGGTGCGGTCGACGAACACCGAGCGCTGCAGCCTGGCGAACAGCCCGAACACCGGCCAGCCCGCGACCTCGCTCTTGGCGACGAACACCACCGGCGCCACCGCCGTGATCACGGCAATGTCGAGCCAGGAAGTGTGGTTGGAGACGATGAGCAGGGGGTGCTCGGCGATCCTGCGTCCGATCTCGGTGATGTGGACGCCGAGTATCCGGCACACCATGCGGTGATAGAACGTCGGGATGCGCCGCCGCAGCGGCCACTCCAGCCGCACGGCCAGCCATTGCACCGGAATCAGCGCAAGGCTGATGACCGTAATGGTGGCGAGCGAGAATACCGCGCGCAGCATGGTGGATACCCGTTACGCCAAGTCGCCGCTATCCCAGGTCGCGGCGCAGCACCAGCGCCGCCGCCGCGCCGTCCGCCGCCGCATAATAGCTTTCACGCCGGCCCACTTTCGCAAAGTCGAACCCGGCATAGAGCCGGCGTGCCGGCTCATTGCGCTCGTCGACCTCGAGAAACACCGCGGCGACGCCGTAACCCGCGAGCCGGCGCAGATGAACGTCGAGCATCCGGTGCGCCAGCCCTCGTCCGCGATGCGGCGCGGCGACCGCGATGGAGAGGATTTCCGCCTGGTCGGCGGCAATCCGCGACACCACGAATCCGGCGAGGTCGGTGCCCGCCATGGCGCGGTCGGCGACGACATTGTGCTCGACCAGGAGCCGCTCGAATTCCTCCGTGCTCCAGCCGCGCTGGAATGCCGCGCCATGCAGGGTGGCGAAGAGCGGTGCATCTTCGATCTGCGCCTCCGATACCGCCGGCGCCGCGCCGCCGAGGCGCTGCCGGAGCCAGGGCGGGAACCGGGTCATTGGCGCGGCAGCACGCCGGCCGTCTGCGGGTGGGCATCGGCCTCGCGCAGGTAGAGCGGCTTCACGGATGCGGGATCGGGGTCGGCGGCGGCGCCGAGCCGGGCGACCCAGACGATGTCGGGCGCCTTGACCTCGCTCACGAATAGCGGCCGGCGCTCATTGTCCGGCCACGCCGCTTCGACGAGCCTGGCCGCATTGCCGACGATCCGCGTCGGGCCCGCCATCGCCGCGCGGATCGCATCGCGCAGATGGGCGACCCGGGGCGGGATCAAAGTGCGACCGCCCGGACCGAACAATTGCATGTAGACGTGGTCGTGCCTTGCGTCGATGACCACGAGGACGGACTTGGCTTCATCGGCATCGATGAACGGTACGGCGATGGCCGACAGCGTGGTCAATCCCACCACCGGCTTGCCGGCGGCGAGCCCGATGCCGCGGGCGGCGGCGACCCCGACCCGCAGTCCGGTGAAGCTGCCCGGCCCCACCGTGACCGCGATGCGGTCGAGCTCGGCGAATTCGGTGCGGGCATCGCTCATCACCGTCGCGATCAGCGGCATCAGGGCTTCGGCATGGCCGCGCGCCATCGGCAGCGACCGGCTCCTCGCCCGGCCGCTGCTTTCGGTGTCGAAAACCGCCGCCGAGCAGGCTTCGAGCGCGGTGTCTATGGCGAGAACTCGCATCAGCGGGGAATTCGTTGAACCGTCACCGATGTCCGCGGGCGGCGCGGCCACCCTCGACCGGCATCCTAACCGATTCCCTCGCCGATCCTACGCCGTTCCTGTCCGCCCCCTACATGGGCCGGACTTCGACGACGTCGGGTACGAAATGACGCAGCAGGTTCTGGATGCCGTGCTTGAGGGTCGCCGTAGAGGACGGGCAGCCCGAGCACGAGCCCTTCATGTCGAGATAGACGATGCCGTCCTTGAAGCCGCGGAAGGTGATGTCGCCGCCGTCATTGGCGACCGCCGGGCGCACCCGCGTTTCGATCAGTTCCTTGATCGTGGCGACCGTCTCGGCATCCTTGGTTTCGAAGAATTCGTCGATCCGCTGCCGCTTCGCCCGCGCCGGCCGCGAGGATCGGCGCGCCGGACATGAAATGCTCCATGATGGCGCCGAGGATGGCGGGCTTGACGTGCTGCCACTCGCCATCCGGCTTGGTCACGGTGATGAAGTCGCTGCCGAGGAACACGCCGGTGACGCCGGGGACGGCGAACAGGCGTTCCGCCAGCGGCGACTTCGCGGCCTCCGCCGCGTCGGGAATGTCGAGTACGCCATCGGGCAGCACCGGCCGTCCCGGCAGGAATTTCAGCGTCGCGGGGTTGGGGGTCGCCTCGGTCTGGATGAACATCGTTTTCTCCTCTGCCGGGTTCAAGGCCCGACGGGCAATTCGGAACGTTCCAGCCTCTTAGATGGGATTTTCCGGGGGAGGCGTCAACATCGGCACTCGGGATGGGGTGAGCGGTCATTCCGGGGCGCGCTCTTGCGCAAACCCGGAATCCAGGGCTGCGGTGCCAGCAGGGAGGCTGGCTGGATTCCGGGTTCGCCGCTGCCGCGGCGCCCCGGAATGACAGTGTGCGGCCGTTGTCATCCCACCGGCGGTGTGGCATGGGGAGACGCATCCGCGCGTGGGGGGATTACGACGATGTCCTCTGCCACCATCAATACCGAACTTGCGGCGGTTCCAGCCACCTCGGCGGAAGACGATCGCGCCACCGCGGGGATCGTCTATGCCTATACGGCGTCGGCCGCGTTCTGGCTGCTGGTGGGGTCCGCCTACGGGACGCTGGCGGCCTGCAAGCTGGTATGGCCGGACCTGCTGCCCTTTGAATGGCTGTCGTTCGGGCGGATCCGGCCGATCCATACCGCGAGCGTGCTGCTCGGTTGGCTCTCGGTCGGCCTCACCGGCATCGCCTATCTCGTCGTCTATCGCACCGCGCGCCGGGCGTTGTTCTCCAATGCGCTCGCCCATGCCGGCCTCTGGCTCCTCAACCTCGCGCTCGCTCGCCGGCCTCGTCACCCTCTCGCTCGGCATGACCCGCGGCCCGGTCGAATACCGCGAATGGCTCACCCCCATCGCCGCGGTGTTCGCGGCCGGCTCGCTGCATCAACGGCGCCAACATCTTCGTGACGCTGCTGCGGCGGCGCACCGAAGAGCTCTACATCGCCGACTGGTTCATCCTCGGCTCCTTCACCTGGCTGCCGATCCTCTATGTGATCGGCTACCTGCCGGCGTTCGACCGCGGCATCGGCAATGTCGTGATCCAGGCCTATTACATGCACGTGGTGCTGGGACTGTGGTTCACGCCGCTGGTGCTCGGCATCACCTATTGGGCGCTGCCGCGCATGCTGCACAAGCCGATCTATTCCTATGCGCTGGGCGTGCTCGCCTTCTGGGCCAATCTCGTGTTCTACCCGCTGATCGGCGCGCATCATTTCGTCTTCGCGCCGCTGCCGTGGTGGCTGCAGACGACGGCGATCGCGACCGGCATCGGCATGATGATTCCGGTCGTCGCCTCCAGCGGGAATTTCCTCCTGACCATGAACGGCTCGTGGCGCATGATCCGCCGCGAGCCCGCGGTCTGGTTCATCGCGGTCGGCGCGGCTTCGTATCTGGCCGCCTCGCTGCAGGGCAGCCTGCAGGCCTTCCGCAGCGCCAACGCGCTCCTGCATTTCACCAACCACACCGTCGGCCACGCCCATTTCGCCGCCTATGGCTTCGTCTCGTTCCTGCTGTTCGGCGCCGTTTACGGCCTCGTGCCCCGCATCACCGGCGCGCAGGATGTCGCGGTGCGCATCCGGCTGCATTTCTGGCTCGCGCTCGGCGGGATGGCGCTCTACGTCGTCTCGATGGTCGTGGCCGGCGTGCTGCAGGGGATGAGCTGGGCCGACGGCCGGCCGTTCATCGAATTCCGTCATCGCCAGCGCGCCTTGGTATGCGGTCCGCGCTGCCGGCGGCGGCCTCATGACCCTCGGCCATGTGGTGTTCGCCTGGAACCTGTGGCTGATGCGCCCGCAGCCGCGCAGGGCCGAAGCCTGGGTCTCGCCCGGCCTGGAGGCGGCGCGATGATCGATCTCAACGCGCTGTTCCACCGCCGGCCCGAGGCCATCGTCGTCATCGGAGCGGCGGTGTTCGGCGCGCTGTCGTTCCTGATCGCGTTGCGGCCCGCCCTCGACCTCGAACGCGGCCGCTGCCGCACGTCCGTCAGGCGAACCGGATGCCGCCGTCGCACGCGGTCGCGCGCTCTATCTCGCCGAGGGGTGCGGCTACTGCCATTCCCAGTTCGTGCGGCCGCTCTTCATCGATGCGGCCTATGGCCGGGCCTCGGAAGCGGCCGACTATGCCGATGCCGCGCCGCCGCTGCTCGGCACCGAGCGCGCCGGCCCCGATCTCAGCAATGTCGGCATCCGCCAGCCCAGCGTGATGTGGAACCTGCTGCATCTCTTCAATCCCCGCAGCATGGTGCCGGAATCGGTGATGCCCGGCTTTCCCTGGTATTTCGAGATCGTGGACCGGCAACGCGCGGGCGATGGCGCCGAGCGACGATGTGCTGGCGCTGCCGGAGCCGTTCCTGCCGGCGGGCAAGGTCGCGCTGCCCCGCCGTGAGGCGCTCGATCTCGTCGCCTATCTCCAATCGCTGCGCCAGGAGTAGGCGATGCTGGACCGCCTCGCGCTCTACCTCGATCTCGCCATCAGCCAGTGCCTGCCAGACGGCTTCCGGCGCGCCGCCGGGGTTTGCCGACTATTTGTTTGCCGCGGTGGCGGCGGCGCTCGGGGTCGCTGGCGCTGTGGCTGCTGGCGCAGGGCCTGCGCGGCCGCGACGATGCCCGCAGCCGGCGCATCAAGGCGGCGGTGCTCGAGGATTAGCGCATGATCATTCGAATCTATGTCGACGGCGCGACGACGCCGGTCGCGGAACTTCCCGGAAGCTCCGGGCGCTTGAAGCTCGACACGACTTCGATTCCAGACGGTCGGCACCGGCTGCGCATCGAGACCCTCGACGGCGACCGCGTCACCGGGCAGCGCGAGATTTCCTTCACCGTGCGCAACGGGCCCGGCATCGCGGTCGCCGGGCTCTCCGATCGCGACGAGGTGCACGGCAAGCTGGGCCTCGTTGTCGACGCGACCGCCGCCGGGATCGACGGCCAACTCGACGTGCCTTCGCTCGGAGCTGCATCGCGGCCTGCCGTTCTGGACCGGCATGCTCGCCGTCCTGATCATCAGCCTCGGCGCGCTCTATCTCGCCGTCGATCCCTTCGCCTTCCGCGCCTATCGCGCCGAAGAGCTCGCGCTCCACGGCGAGGCCCGGCGCGCCGCTCGCGCGCATTGCGACCGATCAAGCCCGCACCCATCGATCCGATGCAGGTCAGCCTCGCCGCGGGTTCGTTCCTGCCGATCCTCGACTTCGATGCCGGCAAGGCCGATCCGGCCGGGGCGCCGCGACCTATGGCGCGAAATGCGCGGGCTGCCACGGCGATGGCGGCCAGGGACGCATGGCCCAGTCCGCGACGCTGGGCGAGCAGGGCATCTTTCCCCGCCTCGCCGGCCAGCCGGCAGCCTATCTCTACCGCCAACTCTGGAGCTTCGCCCATGGCTGGCGCAGCAGCGCCGCGATGCCGCCCATGGCGGATGGGCTGACCGAGGCCGACTGGGCCGACATCGCCTTGCATCTGGAGCATCTCACCGCGGTCGGCTACCCGCCGCCGCCCGCCTTGGCCAACGACCTCGTGGAGCTGGGCCGTTCCATCGCCACGCTCGGGCGACCCGATCGCGGCGTGAGCCCGTGCGGCCGCTGCCATGGGCCGGGCGGCATCGGCGTCGCGCCGTATTTTCCCGGCGCTGATGGGACAGGACGCCCGCTACATCACCGCGCAGATCATCGCCTTCCGCGGCGGCCAGCGCCGCAATGCGATGCTGCGGCTGATGGACCCGGTCGCCCATGGGCTCGAGGCGCAGGAAATCGAAGCCGTCGCCGGCTATTTCGCCAAGCAGCGGCCGGGAGCGGTGCAATGAGCGGACGCGGCCCTACCAACCGGAGAGCCGTGGCGGCGCGGCGTGTCTTTCTATTCTCTGCCGTGCTCGCGGCTCTGTTGCTTATGACGGAGCCGCAACGGATGGCCGCCCAATCGGCCCGCCAGCCCGACATCGCGGCGATCGACCGGGCGTGGTCCGACCCGGACCTCGACATGGAGTCTCCGGCGCGGCCATCCCCTTTGCGCCGCCGTCGGAAGCCGAGATTCCCAACGACGTGTTCGGGCAGACGGTCCGGCGCGGCATGGCTATCTTCTCCGACACAGGCAACGAGGCGAAGCCCTATGCCGGCAACGGCCTCACATGCGCGAGCTGCCACCTCGACCGCGGCCGGCGGCCGGGCGCGGCGCCGATGTGGGCGGCCTGGGTGCGCTATCCGCGTTTCCGCAGCAAGAACGGCGTCGTCAACACCATGACGATGCGCATCCAGGGCTGCTTCCGCTTCAGCATGAACGGCGCCCCGCCGCTCGACGACAGCGAGATCATCACCGCGCTGCAGACCTATTTCTACTGGCTGGCGCACGGTGCGCCGACCGGCGGCCGTCTCGCCGGTGCGGGTTTCACCGCCCTCGCTGAGCCGGCCGAGCCGCCCAGCAGCGAGCGCGGCGCCGCGGTGTTCGCGGGGAAATGCGCGGCGTGCCACGGCAGCGACGGCGAGGGACGGCGGGTGACCGGCGGGCTCGGTTATCAGTTCCCGCCGGTGTGGGGACCGAACTCTATAATTGGGGAGCCGGCATGACCTCGATCAAAACCGCCGCCGCCTTCATCCGCGCCAACATGCCCTATGGGCTGCGCGATGCGCTCTCCGAGCAGGAGGCGTGGGACGTAGCGTACTTCGTCGACAGCCACGAACGGCCGCAGGACCCGCGTTTCAACGGAAACCTCGCCGAGACCCGCGCCCGCTACCACGACAACAAATGGTCGCTGTACGGTACCGAGCAGCACGGCATCCGCCTCGGCGATCCCGCGAATTATCCGCTGGGAACAAAGTAGAGTTCAAACTCCGGCCGCCCATCAGTTTCGGCGTCATGCCCCGCGAAAGCGGGGCATCCAGTAATCCCTATGCCAATGGTTGAACTCGCGCCGTGCCCAAATCGCAGTCCCGTGGCTACTGGATCGCCCGGGTCGAGCCGGGCGATGACAACATTGGATTTGCGCAGTAGAGAGAACGTCAACTCATCGCGTCGAGGTCTTCGTCGCTGAGATGCCCGGGCACGATCGCCACCGGAATCGGAAACGATCCCGCGGTGTTGCCGAGATTGGTCACCAGGGGGCCCGGCCCTTCGGTGTCGGCGGCGGCGGCGAGGACGAGCACGGCGATGTCCTCGTCCTCCTCGATCACCTTGAGGATCTGCTCGGCCACGTTGCCTTCGCGGATCACGCATTCCGGGGTGATGCCGGCGATGCCGTTGGAGCGCGCCGCGAACTTCGCCAGCATGGCATTGGCTTCCTCATGCGCCTCGGCGCGCATGATGTCGGCGACGCCGAGCCATTGCTGGCCATGGTCTTGAGTTTCGATCACCCGCAGCATGACGACGGTCACGGCGACCCGGGCGGCGCGCCGGCTCGCGAAATAGACCGCACGGTCGCATTCCGGCGAGTCGTCGATGACGACGAGGAACTTCGCCTTGTGACCGGCCTCGTAGCTGCGGCGCTTACGGAACATCGGACCCTCCCCCGGGGGCCACAAACCGCTCCGACCTGCGATCGGCGCAGCGTTGGGCGATGCTGCCACGGCTTCGCGCTGCAGCACAAGGCTTTGTTGGAACGCCGTCAGTTCACGATCATGTTCAGCGCTGGATCAGCCCGACGATGTCCTTGACCGATTTCATGGTCGCCGCGGCGTATTGCTGGGCGCGCGCGGCCCCGTCGGCGAGCACGGAATCGATATGGCCGGGGTCGGCGGCCAGCCGTTTCATCTCCGCGCCGATCGGCCCGAGCCGGGCGACCGCGAGGTCGACCAGTGCCGTCTTGAAGGTCGAGAACTGGCCGCCGCCGAACTGCGTGAGCACGGCGCCCTTCGGGCTGTCGGCGAGGGCAGCATAGATGCCGACGAGATTGTCGGCTTCGGGGCGGCCCTCCAGGCCCTTTTCCTCGCTCGGCAGCGGCTCCGGATCGGTTTTGGCCTTGCGGACCTTCTGGGCGATGGCGTCGGCGTCGTCGGACAGATTGATGCGCGAATAGTCCGACGGATCTGACTTCGACATCTTCTTGGTGCCGTCGCGCAGCGACATCACCCGCGTCGCCGGGCCCTGGATCAGCGGCTCCGGCAGCGGGAAGAAGGCCTCGCCGAATCCGCCCGCCGCGATCGACGCCGCGAAGTCGTTGTTGAACTTCTGCGCGATGTCGCGGGACAGCTCGAGATGCTGCTTCTGGTCCTCGCCGACCGGCACATGGGTGGCGCGATATACCAGGATGTCGGCCGCCATCAGGACCGGATAGTCGTAGAGCCCGATCGAGGCGTTCTCGCGGTCCTTGCCGGCCTTCTCCTTGAACTGGGTCATGCGGTTGAGCCAGCCGAGCCGCGCCACGCAGTTGAACACCCAGGCGAGCTCGGCGTGTTCGGCGACCTGGCTCTGGTTGAACACGATCTGCTGCTTGGGATCGATGCCGCAGGCGATGAAGGCCGCGGTGACCTCGCGGATGTTGTGCCGCAGCTCGGTCGGGTCCTGCCACACCGTGATCGCATGCAGGTCGACGACGCAGTAGATGCATTTATAGCGCTGCTGCAGCGCGACGAATTTCACGATGGCGCCGAGGTAGTTGCCGAGATGCAGATTGCCGGTCGGCTGAACCCCGGAAAACACCAGCTCCTTGAACGCCATCGCTTTGCTCTCCTTCGATTGCTGCGGTGCATGCCATGCCATGGGCGCAGCAGGCAAGAGGCCGCGGCAGGCAAGGGGCGGCTACAGTCTGCCGATTGCCGTGGCGAGCACCCGAATTGAGGCCACGCCGAATGCCTGCAGGGCGCCGAGATAGACCGCGAGCCCGGCCACCACCAGGGCGAACAGCGTGACGATGCGCCCGAGCGAGGAGCCGGACAGTTCGAGGACGGACGTGAGCACCGCGTCGCCGGCGGCGATGACGGCGCCCATGATCGCGGTCGCGAGCACGATCCGCGGCACCCGGCGCAGCGCCGCGGGCTCGATGCGCAGCCAGCCGCGCCGCCACAGGATGATGGCGAGCACGGTCGCGCCGATCCATCCCGACAGACCGATCGCCGCCGCGATCCCGACATGGCCGTAGTGCGGAAACAGCAGCAGCGAGCCGGTCACCGCGGTCGCGAGCCCGCACAGCGCCGCATACATCGGCGTGCGGGTGTCCTCATGGGCGAACGACACCGCGCCGAGCACTTTTTCCAGGGAGTGGCCGGGCAGGCCCGCCGAGATCGCGGCCAAGGCCGCCGCCACCATTGCGGTGTCGCGCGGCCCGAACGCGCCGCGCTGGAACAGGCCGCCGGCAATCGCCTGGGATAGAACCGCGAAGGCCGTCGCGGCGGGCAGCGACAGCGCCAGCGCGAGTTCGAGCGCGCGCGATTGGGACGCCGCGTCGTCGGCGCGGTCACCGCTGCGCAGGCTCGCGGCGATGGCGGGAACCATCACCGACGAGATCGCGATCGAGATCACCCCGAGCGGCAATTCGTAGAGCCGGTTGGCGTAGTAAAGCCACGACACCGCCGCCTGGGACGACGACGCCACCATCGCGCCCGCCATCAGCTTGAGCTGCGGAATGCCGCCGGCGACGACGCCGGGGAACGCCTGGATCAGGAACCGGCGCAGCGCCGGCGAGGAGGTGAACGCCAGCCGGCGCGGCCGCTCGCCGGTCCGCATCCAGGCGGAGCCGACGCACAGGAGCTGTGCCGCACCGGCCGCGACCACCGACGCCGACAGCGCCGCCGCGGCGGTCGGGGTCGCCTCGATATGCAGCAGCAGCAGCGCGACGACGGCGCCGACCAGCACGCCGTTGAACACCACGAGGCCGAACGCGGCGGCGCCGACCCGCCCCTGCGCATTGAGGGCCGATGCCGCCACCGCAACGATGCCGGACAGCGCCACATAAGGCACCGAGAGGCGCACGAACGTGACCGCGAGGGGAAACCGCTCGCCGCTGCTCTCAAAGCCCGGCGCGATCAAATGCACGACGAGCGGCGCGCCCAACAGGCAAAACACCGCGACGAGGCCCAGCGCGCGCGCCATGGCGCCCAGCGCCTGCTCGCCGAACTCGCGGGTGCCGGCGGCGCCGCTTTCCTCGCGAATGCGAATCCACATCGGCACGAAGGCGGAATTGAGCGCGCCTTCGGCCAGCAGCCGCCGAAACAGGTTGGGAATCTGCAGCGCCGCGAAATAGGCGTCCGACAACACGCCGGCGCCGAGGATCGCGGCGATACCGGCATCGCGCAGGAACCCGAGCAGGCGAGACGAGAGCGTCGCGGCGCCGACGGTGGTGACATCGCGCGCAAGGGACATTCGGTGGCCTCCGAATCGGAGTGTATCCCGATGGCGCCGCCGTTGCATCGCGGCGGGCGGCGGCTATGATGCGCGTCCTCTTCCACCAGCCCCGTGAAACGCTCCATGACCGCCGTTCGCTACGACGTTCTCGGCCTCGGCAATGCCATCGTCGACGTCATCACCCGCGCCGACGACGCGTTCCTCGATGCGCACGGCATGCGCAAGGGCGGCATGGCGTTGATCGACGAAGCGCGCGCCGCGCAGATCTACGACGCCATGGGCCCGGCGGTCGAGATCTCCGGCGGCTCGGCCGCCAACACCATCGTCGGCGCCGCGGGATTCGGTGCCCGCGCCGCCTTCGTCGGCAAGATCAAGGACGACCAGCTGGGTGCGGCCTTCGCCCACGACATCCGCGCGGCGGGCGTCGAGTTCACGGCGCCGCCGGCCACCGACGGCCCTTCCACCGGACGTTGCTATGTGCTGGTGACGCCGGACGGCGAGAGGACCATGAACACCTATCTCGGCGCCGCCCAGGATCTCCATCCCGGCGACATCGACGCCGGCACCGTGGCCGGCGCGTCGATCACCTATCTCGAAGGCTATCTGTGGGACCCCGCGCACGCCAAGGAGGCCTTCGTCAAGGCCGCGGCCATCGCCCATGAGGCCAAGCGCATGGTGGCGCTGACGCTGTCGGACGCCTTTTGCGTCGACCGCTGGCGCCATGAGTTTTTGCACCTCGTGCGTTCCGGCACCGTGGACCTCCTGTTCGCCAACGCGAACGAGTTGCAAAGCCTCTATCAGACGTCCGATTTCGACACCGCCCTCACCGCCTTGCGCGCCGACGCGCGGTTCGCGGTCGTGACCCGCAGTGAAAAGGGCTGCGTGGTGGTCGACGGCGCGCAGACGATTGCGGTGCCGGCGTTCCCGGTGGCGCGGGTGGTCGACACCACCGGCGCCGGCGACCTGTTTGCCGCCGGGTTCCTGTTCGGGCTCGCCCGCGGCGCCGCCTACGACAAGGCGGCCCGGCTCGGCGCGCTCGCGGCCGCCGAGGTGATTTCCCATATCGGCGCCCGGCCCGAGGCCTCGCTCGAGACGCTGGCCCGAGAAAACGGCCTGTTGGCGTGACCGCGGTAACGGCTTGGTAAGCATCATTGATTAGCGTCCGCCCCGCGGGGAGCATGCGGAGCAGGCCATGAGCGAGTCCGACAGCGAAAAAAACGTCAATTCAACCCCAAGCAAAGTAGCGGGGTCGGCGCTTCCTCATGTCGAATCCCCCTCGATGGTACCGGACGATAGTGCCGGGACACCGGCCGAAGCCATGAAGGCCGAAATTTCCAGTCCGGAGCCCGTCAAGGCCGAACCCGCGACGCCCAAACCTGCGATACCCGAACCCGCAGCGACTAAACCCACGGCACCCCTGTCGGCGACCCGCAGCACCGCGCTGGTACTGACGCTTCCGCGCCGGGAAGAGGCCGCGGCCGAATTCGAAGCTGAACCCGAACCGGCCCCGCGGGCGGCAAAATCGCGGCGCTTCGCGTTCAGCCCGGCGGCGGCGAGCCTGGTCGCCGTGCTGCTCGGCGCCGCGATCGGCTCGGGCGCGACGGCGGGCCTGCTCTATCTCAACGCCGCGCCGGCGGCGATGCCGGCCGACCCGACGACCTTCACGGCGGCGCTCGGCCGGATCGACCGCGAGCTGGCCGCGATGAAGACCAGCATCGAGGGCTCCGCCAAGCAGTCAAGCACCCAGATCGCCAAGATCGCGGACCGCATGGACCGCGCCGAGAAATCCCAGGCCGATACCGGCGCCAGGCTGGCGCGGACGACCGAGGCGCTTGACCGCCTGGACCACCGCCTCGGCGCGAGTGCCGCCGCGGCCGCTGCCGGCGAGATCACGGGATCGCTCCCGTCCGCAACGCTGGCACCAGGACCGGGCGAACGTACCGCCGCGCTGGCCGATCCGAAGCGGGCGGGCGCCCCCGCGCCGACGGCGATCCTCGACGGCTGGGTGCTGCGCGATGTCTTCAACGGCGCGGCGATGGTCCAGACCCCCCGCAACGGAATCCTGGAAGTCGCCCCCGGCGACATCCTGCCCGGCCTCGGCCGCATCGAGGGCGTCAAGCGCCAGGACGGCCGCTGGGTGGTGGTGACCAGCCGCGGGCTGATCGTATCGCGCTGATATCTTAGCTCCCGCATGTCGTCTGGTGTCGACAAAGCTTGTGCTCCCACCCGGCTTTTGAGTTAAGCTCCATGGGGTGTCACACCTCACGGAGCGTTGCATGGCCGCCTTCGCCGCCTTGACGCGACGGCTGATCCTGACCGCCGGCCTGATCGGGCTCTTCTTAGCCTCGGCCGAGGCGCAGGTGCAGCTTCAAGCACCCGGCAAGCCGGAGATGCGGGAGAGTTGTCCGGGCCTCGTCGCGTCGGATCGCCCGCGGGCGATTCCCGCCGGATTCGATCTCGCCGCTCTCGCCGAGGGTCAAGTCCGCATCACCTATAGCGGTCACTCGACGTTCCTGCTCGAGAGTCCCAAACTGGTGCGAATTGCCACCGACTACAACGACTATGTCAGGCCGCCGGTGCTGCCCGACATCATCACCATGAACCACGCCCATTCGACTCACTACACCGACCATCCCGATCCCGACATCAAGTACGTGCTGCGCGGCTGGCGCGACGACGGCAAGCCGGCCGGCCACGACATCTCGTTCGGCGATGTGCGGGTGCGCAGCGTGTCCACCAACATCCGCAACTGGAACGGCGGCACCGAATTCAACGGCAATTCGATCTTCATCTTCGAGATGGGCAACCTGTGCATTGCCCATCTCGGCCATCTCCATCACACCCTGACCCAGCAGCAGCTCGACCAGATGGGCCGCATCGATGTCCTGCTGGTGCCGGTGGACGGCAGCTTCACCATGGACATGGAAGGCATGGTCGAGGTGGTGCAATCCATCAAGGCGCCACTGATGGTGCCGATGCATTTCTTCAGCACCTTCACGCTGCACCGGTTCCTCGATCTCGTCAGCCGCCATTACGACATCGAATACGCCGAAGTGCCGTCCTTCGTGGTGTCGAAGGAGACGCTGCCGACCAAGCCGAAATTCCTGGTGCTGCCGGGTCATTGAGCCGCGGCGCTCCCAGGCAAGGAACAGCCCATGCTGCCGATGCCGATCGTCGATCTCCTCGAACGCGGCCGCGCGCTGGCCGCGCGCGGCGAGCGCGTGAGCGTCTTGTGGCAGGAGCCGGAATCGCTCGCCTTCGTCGCGCGCGGCCGCGAATATCGCTCGGAGTTCCACATCAATCCCAGCGACGAAGTCGATGCTGATGATCCACGGCGACATGCGCCTGCATTACCGCACCCCCGACGGCAAGGAGGAGGTCGCGATCGTCCCCGAGGGCTCGACGATCTATACGCCGGCCGGCACCCCGCATTCGCCCCGGTTTCCGCCCGACGCCTATCTCCTGGTCATCGAGCGCCAGCGCCGCGCCGGCGAGGTCGACCGTTTCGTGTGGTTTTGTCCGGGCTGTGATGCCCCGCTGCATGAGGAAAGCGCCGAAGTGCACGATTACCGGGCCGATCCGGTATCGAAGGCCTATGCGCGCTTTTTCGACAACGAAGAATTCCGCACCTGCAGGAAATGCAAGCACGTGATGCCGAAGCCGTAACCGCGGGCGTCCTTCCGGTGAACTTGTCATTCCGGGGCGCGCATCTTTTGCGCGAAGCCGGAATCCAGCTGCGGTGCGGCGGTGAAGCCGTCTGGATTCCGGATTCGCCGCTAACGCGGCGCCCCGGAATGACCGCGTTCATGGAATCGGACGAGGTGAATTCACCGCGGTGTGCAACGTTAGCAATTCCGAAAGCGGTTCATGGTTATCAATAACCATGTCGCGTATCGGAGTCCGTGCATGGCCGCGTTGGAGAATAACCGCTCCCGGCCGAGAGATACCGCCGCCTTCGTCTTCCTCATCGCGATGATCCTGGTGGCCGCCGCCATGTTCGGCTTCGGCGTGAGCGGGGTCGCGAGCGGCGCCGTGCAGAATTTGCTGCGGTCGGCGGGGTTCGGTGCGAGCGACGAAATCCACGCGGAGCTCGGCCTGCACAAAACGGAGATCGCCGACCTCGGCGCTTCGCTCGACCGGATGATCGGCGAGGCCGCGAGCCTCGACGCACGCACCCGCGACCTCGCCGATGGCGACGCCGCCCAGACCGACCGCCTCGCCAGGCTCGACGCGGAGGTGGCGATGCTCAAGGCGAAATTCCACGCGCTGCTGCCGGACGATCCCCTGGAAAGCCTCGCCAATGGCGGCACCGATGTCCTGACGCTGCGCTCGACGCTGGACGCCCAGGCCGAGCGAAGCCGCAACGAATTCAACGCCCTCAACAAGCGCATCGACTACCTGGAAGACCTGATCGCCTCGTCCGACACGACCGGCGCGGTCCGCGCGCCGGAAAAGCACAGGCGCCACGGCGCTAACGCGAGCTCAGGGGCGGGCGCGCCGCGCGGGAATTAAGGTTCGCCCGTGCGGGCTCAGCCGAGCGGCGTATCGCGGTAGATGTCCTTGACCGGACAGGCCAGGCCGAACTCCGGCAGGGCGAGTTCGTCGGCACCATTCAACACCTGCGAAACCCAGCCGTCGCCGGTTCGACAGTCTACGATGATTTCCAGGCGATCCTGGCGGATCAGCAGGATGCAGGTGCAGTGTGGATGCGCGCGGTAGATGTCGCGCTTGCTTTCGATGATATCCTTGTCGCTCTCGGACAGGACCTCGGCCACCAGATAAAAGCGCTCCGCATAGCGCGGGTCCGGATTCTCGTCTTCCCGTATCACCGCCACATCGGGCTCGGGATCGTAAGGCACTGTGGAGACGATGTTCACGCCGATGTTTTGATAGGCGGCGAACCCCGGATGCTGGCGTTTGAGCGCGGCGTTCAGCAGCGATTCGAGATTGCTCGCGATCCGCTGATGGCGGCGGTTCGGCGGCGTCATCATCGTCGGCATGCCCTCGATCAATTCCCAATGCTCCTCGTCGGGCCGCGACGCGAGCCACGCGCGGAACGAGGCAACCGAGAGGATCGGGGCATGCTGGCGCACGGCGCCGGTCATGGCATTCGTCTCCATTTGCTGCGGACGCCATCATAAGGGGCATGGCTGGGGCCAACAAGGCTCGCCGGTGTGGCGCCCGGTTTGGAATCTCCGCTATGCGGTGAACGGATCGAGATACGGCACGCCGGCTGACGCGATGTCAGCGACGTTGCGGGTCACCAGCGTCAGGCCATGCACTTTGGCGGTCGCCGCCAGGAGCCCATCGATCAGCGGCACGGGATTGGGAATGGCGAGCAGCGCCCAGGCTTCCGCAATCGGCTCGTCGATGGGAAGGACGCGGTCTCCGAGCCGGGTCCGCATCTGTGAGAACCATCGATCGAGAGTTTTCGCCTGTTCCGGATCGCGCCGCCGTTTCAACTCGATACCACGACGGATTTCGGCGAGGACGATAACGCTCGTCCCGATCTCCTCGACGGGCGTGCGGGCGACCCAGCGGGCTACGTTCGGATGGGCTCGGTCGCGCTTTCGGACCTCGGAAATGATGTTCGTGTCGAGCAGGAATTTCACAGACCGACCTCGCGCCAATCCCGTTGGCGCGGCTGGTCGAAAACGCCGGTGAAGGTCTCGTCTGGAAGTTCAGAGCCGAAGACGTCGAAGGCGGTCTCGACCTCGGGATGGATCAGGGCTTTCGCCAGCGCCGATCGAACCGCCTCGGCCTTTTCGGACTTGCCGCGCAGCGTCTCTGCCAGTGCCCGGATGAGGCCGGCATCCTTCTTGGGCGCCTGAACCTCGACGCGCACGAAACCGCGCGCCGCCGCGCGATGGCGGTGCGTCCGGGTCGCCCTGCGCTGGGATTTGCTGGCCATGGGAGCTGCTTCAGGCGGCTTGATGATTGCTTCCGGGTATATAACCGGAAATTGTGGGAAGCCCAAAGAAAATTCTTTGGAGCGTGATCCGGTTCGGTGCCGTGTAGGATGAGGCGACGGGGCGGATCATCCGTGCCCGGAAAGCCACCGCACGCGAAAGGAGAGGCTGCGAAGAAGCGAGCTTCTCCACCGGCCCGTAAAGCAGGCGCACGCACGAACGCGGCGGCAGTCTAAGTGAGCGTGATTTTCGTTCGGTGACCGGTGACGCACCCGGATAGGGCCGGATGCCCTACACGTCCACGCTCGCCGTCAGCGCGTTGTCCTGGATGAACTCGCGGCGCGGCTCGACCACGTCGCCCATCAGCTTGGTGAAGATGTCGTCGGCCTCGTCGACCTCCTTGACCTTCACCTGCATCAGCGAGCGTGCATTGGTGTCGAGCGTTGTCTCCCACAGCTGGCCGGGGTTCATCTCGCCGAGGCCCTTGTAGCGCTGCAGGGTGACGCTCTTGCGGCCCATGGCGATCACCGCCTCGAACAGGCCGACCGGGCCGTGGATCGCAGTTTCCTCGCCGCGGCGGCGCAATGTGCCGGGGCGCGGATAGACTTCCTGGAGCGACAGCGCCAGTTCGTCGAGCTTGCGGGCGTCGGCGGAGCCGAGCAGCGCGTGGTCGATCGCGGCGACTTCCTTGACGCCGCGCACGGTGCGCTCCAGCACGAAGCCTTCGCCTTCGAGGAAGCGGCCGGCCCAGCCGCGCTCGGTTTCCTCCGACAGCGCGTCGAGCCGGCGGGCGATATAGGCGGCGGCCTGCAGGCCCTTGTCCGGGTCGCCGAAAATCGCAGGGTTGAGCACGCCGGCGATGGCGGCCTGCTCGACGGCCTTGCGGTTGTAGCGGCTGTGCAGGCCGACCAGGATGTTGCGCACGACCCGGGCGTCCTCGACCAGCCTGAGCAGGTCGGCGCCGGCGCGTTCCTCGCCGGAACTGAGCCTGAACACCGCCTCCTCGATGCCGCCGGCGATGAGGTAGTTCTCCAGCGCCCGCTCGTCCTTGAGATACTGCTCCGACTTGCCGCGCGCGACCTTGTAGAGCGGCGGCTGGGCGATGATAGAGATGGCCGCGGTCGATGATCTCGCGCATCTGGCGATAGAAGAAGGTCAGCAGCAGGGTGCGGATGTGGGCGCCGTCGACGTCGGCGTCGGTCATGATGATGATCTTGTGGTAGCGCAGCTTGTCGGCGTTGAACTCTTCGCTGATGCCGGCGCCGAGCGCGGTGATCAGGGTGCCGATCTCCTGGCTCGACAGCATCTTGTCCATGCGCACGCGCTCGACGTTCAGGATCTTGCCGCGCAGCGGCAGAACGGCCTGGAATTCGCGGTTGCGGCCCTGCTTGGCGGAGCCGCCGGCGGAATCGCCCTCGACGATGAAGATCTCGGACTTCGCCGGATCGCGCTCCTGGCAGTCGGCGAGCTTGCCCGGCAGCGACGCCACGCCGAGCGCGCTCTTGCGCGTCATCTCGCGCGCCTTGCGGGCGGCTTCGCGGGCGGCGGCCGCCTGGATGACCTTGCCGACGATGACCTTGGCTTCGCTCGGATGCTCCTCGAACCAGGCGGCGAGCGCCTCGTTGAGCACGCCCTCGACCACCGGGCGGACCTCGGAGGAGACCAGCTTGTCCTTGGTCTGGGACGAGAATTTGGGATCCGGCACCTTGATCGACAGCACCGCGGTCAGGCCCTCGCGGCAGTCGTCGCCGGTGAGCGCGACCTTCTCCTTGCGGGCGATGCCGCTGGTCTCCGCATAGCCGGTCACCTGGCGCGTCAGCGCGCCGCGGAAGCCGGCGAGATGGGTGCCGCCGTCGCGCTGCGGGATGTTGTTGGTGAAGCACAGCACGGCCTCGTGGTAGCCGTCGTTCCACCACATCGCGCATTCGACGCCGGTGCCGTCGCGCTCGGCGCTGACCACGATCGGTTTCGGCACCAGCGGCGTCTTGTTGCGGTCGAGATATCTCACGAACGCCTCGACGCCGCCCTCGTAGATCATCTCCTCGCGCTTCTCGACGGCGTGGCGCTGGTCGGACAGCACGATGCGGACGCCGGAATTGAGGAACGCCAGTTCGCGCAGGCGGTGCTCCAGCGTCGCCCAGTCGAATTCGGTCATGGTGAAGGTCTGCTTGGAGGGCAGGAACGTCACCTCGGTGCCGCGCCGCTCGAACGCGGGGCCGACGTCGGCGAGCGGGGCGACCGCCTCGCCGTCGCGGAACTCGATCACGGATTCGCGGCCGTCGCGCCAGATCGTGAGCTTGAGCATGCTCGACAGCGCGTTGACGACGGAGACGCCGACGCCGTGCAGCCCGCCCGACACCTTGTAGGAGTTCTGGTCGAATTTTCCGCCGGCATGGAGCTGGGTCATGATGACCTCGGCGGCCGACACGCCCTCGCTGTGGATCTCGGTCGGAATGCCGCGGCCGTCGTCGCGCACCGTGCAGGAGCCGTCCGGATTGAGGGCGACGGTGACTTCCTTGGCGTAGCCGGCGAGCGCCTCGTCGATGGCGTTGTCGACGACCTCATAGACCATGTGGTGCAGGCCCGAGCCGTCATCGGTGTCGCCGATATACATGCCGGGGCGCTTGCGCACGGCATCGAGGCCCTTGAGGACCTTGATGCTGTCGGCGCCATAGTCGGAGGCGTCTGACCTGCGGGCGGGCTCAGCCATGAAAACGGGTTCGAATCTGCTGTCGGAACAGCACTTTATCCCGCTGTTCCTGTGACATGAATCGGCACCGTCGTACAGCGCAAAGTGATGTACTTTAAGTGGTTGTTCCCCAAGCAAATTTCAAGGCCGTATCACGGCTCCTCAAAGGCTTTTGCCGCACCGCGAAAATGCGGTTGCGGCAAGGGCTATGCGACGGCTCCCGCAACCGTCTTTCCTGCCTCGCTCACGCCCCGGTTCAGGCCCCGCGCGGTGTCGCCCGGCCCGGGCTCACGTCGAAGATTTCGGCGCCGCGCGGCCACATCGGCGAACGCGGCGGGATCGGCGCCGGTCATCCAGACCTGGGCGCCGAGCCGCCCGAGCGCGGCGAACAGCGCCGCGCGCCGGACCGGATCGAGATGCGCCACCACCTCGTCGAGCAGGATCACCGGCGCGGCGCCGGTCATGTCGGCGACGAGGGCGGCATGGGCGAGCACGAGGCCGATCAGCAGCGCCTTCTGCTCGCCGGTGGAGGCATCGCGCGCCGCGATCGCCTTTCGGCTCGTAATAGACGGCGAGATCGGTGAGATGGGGCCCGTCGAGGGTGCGCCCGGCGGCGGCATCGCGGCCGCGATTGTCGCGGAGCACGGCGCGGTAGCGGTCCTCCACCTCGACGGCGGGTTCGGCCAGCACCATCGCCTCCATCCAGCCTTCGAGCGCGATTTCGGCCGACGGAAACGCGGTCTCCGCGGCCCGCCGCGTCGCGAGCGCGGCCGCGAGCCGCCGCACCGTCTCGGCACGCGCCGCGGCGACGGCGACCGCGATCTCCGCGGTCTCGTGCTCGGCGGCGTCGAGCCAATGGGCATCGGGGCGCGGGCTCTCCAGCAGCCGGTTGCGCGAGCGCAGCGCGCGCTCGAGCGCTGACACCCGCGCGGCATGGGCGGCATCGACCGCGAGCACCAGGCGATCGAGGAAGCGCCGCCGGTCCGAGCCGGGTCCGGCGAACAATCGGTCCATCGCCGGGACCAGCCAGATCACCCGCACATGGTCGGCGAACGCCGCGGCCGAGCCCGCCGGCTCGCGGTCGATCCGATATTTGCGCAGCCGGCGCGGTCTCCGCGCCGCCGGGCGGCTCGATGCCGGTGCCGAGGGTGGCGAGGCCGAGCGCGCCGTCGACCTCGGCCGACACCGCCCACGATCCGTCGCCCTCGTTGAAGGCGAGTTCGCCGAGCTCGGCGCGGCGCAGCCCGCGGCCCGGCGACAGCAGCGAGATCGCCTCCAGCAGGTTGGTCTTGCCGGCGCCGTTGGGCCCGACCAGCACGACGAGGTCGCCGGCGACGGCGACGCTCGCGGCGTGGTAGCTGCGAAAATTGGAGAGCGTCAGTCGGCAGATGCGGGCGTTCACGAACTCGGCCTCATGAACCCGGCGTCCGGTCCCGCCGCGGCGGCAGACGGCGCAAGGCTTCCAGCGCCTACACCCGCATCGGCATCAGCACATAGGTCGCGCCCTTGGCCTCCTTGTCCTGGATCAGGGTGGGGGAGCCGGGGTCGGCGAGCTTGAGCAGCGCGGTGTCGCCTTCGAGCTGGGCGGCGATGTCGAGCAGATAGCGCGAGTTGAAGCCGATATCGAGCGGGTCGGCGTCGTAGCCGACCTCGAGCTCCTCGGTGGCGCTGCCGGAATCCGGGTTGGTCACCGAAAGCACCAGGCGCCCCGCCGATAACGACAGCTTGACCGCCCGCCCGCGCTCGCTCGCCACCGTGGAGACGCGGTCGACCGCCTGCTCGAAGTCGCGCTTGTTGACCTCGAGCTGCTTGTCGTTGCCGAGCGGGATCACCCGTCCATAATCCGGGAAGGTGCCGTCGATCAGCTTGGAGGTCAGCACGACGGCGTCGTGGGTGAAGCGGATTTTGGACTGCGACAGCTCGATTGCGATCTCGCCTTCGACGCCGTCGATCAGCCGCTGCACCTCGCCGACGGTCTTGCGCGGCACGATCACCCCCGGCATGCCCTCGGCGCCGGCCGGCGCTTCGAGATCGAACTGGGCGAGGCGATGGCCGTCGGTCGCCACCGCCCGCAGCACCAGCGCTTTGCCGGTCCCCGCGGTGTGGAGATAGATGCCGTTGAGATAGTAGCGGGTCTCCTCGGTCGAGATCGCGAACTGGGTCTTGTCGATCATGCGCTTGAGGGCGGCGGCGGGAAGCGCGAATTTGTGGGTCATGTCGCCGGCGGCGAGATCGGGGAAGTCGCTCTCCGGCAGGGTCTGCAGCGTGAAGCGGGAGCGGCCGGCCCGGATCGACATCACCGCGCGGTCGCCGGCGGCCTCCAGCACGATCTGGGCGCCGTCCGGCAGCTTGCGCACGATCTCGTAGAACATGTGCGCGGGCACGGTGGTGACGCCGGCCGGACTGACCTCGGCGGCGACGGTTTCGATCACCTCGAGGTCGAGATCGGTCGCCTTGAAGGCGAGCTTGGAGCGTTCGGCGCGCATCAGCACGTTGGCCAGGATCGGAATGGTGTTGCGCCGCTCGACCACGCGATGAACGTGGGACAGCGATCTCAGAAGCTCGGAGCGTTCGACCGTGACCTTCATGGGAAATCCTGCGCGGTATGAGCTTGCCCGGCGAAGAGAGGGACACCGGTTCCAGCGCGCCGTCAGGCTGAGTGGATACCGTTCAGCCGCCCCGGCCGCGCGCCCGACCCGGAGATTCGGACGCGCTCAGGACGTGAGACCGGATAGCACTTTTGCGCCGGGTGCGCTCCAGAAAATGCATCAATATCAACAAACCGGAACCGCCGGAGGCGCACCCGAGGCGATGCCGCGTCGGCTCGGATACTCGCCGCAGCGGTTCTGGGCCAATGGCTGACCTTCCCGGCTCTCGGGTCAGGCCACCCTCCCTCGGCTCATTCCTGCAACTGGCTTTTCAGGACTCGATTTCGGCGGCCAACGCATTGTCGTTGCCGATCAGGCCTTCGATCTTGCGCACCGCATGCAGCACCGTGGTGTGATCGCGTCCGCCGAACCGGCGGCCGATCTCCGGCAGCGAGCGCAGCGTCAGGGTCTTGGCGAGGTACATGGCGATCTGGCGCGGGCGGACCACATTGGCGGTGCGGCGCGACGACAGCAGGTCGCTGCGGCTGACATTGTAGTGGCGCGCGACGATGCGCTGGATGTCCTCGATCCGGACCCGCTTGAGCTCCAGCGGGCGGACCAGGTCCCGCAACTCGCGTTCGGCGAGTTCCATGGTGATCGGATGGCTGGTCAGCTTGCTGTGGGCGAGCAGCCGGTTGAGCGCGCCTTCGAGGTCGCGCCCGTTATGGGTGACCGAACGCGAGATATAGGCGAGCACCGGCTCCGGCACCGTGAAACCGGGGTGATGGAGCGCGTGCCGCCCGGACCCGGGCGGACAGGATTTCGAGCCGCAGCTCCTCGTCGAGCGACGCCGATCTCGACCGCGAGGCCGCCGGCGAGCCGCGAGCGCATGCGCTCGTCGAGGCTTTCGAGCTCGGTCGGCGGCCGGTCGGCGGCCACCACGACCTGGCGGCCGCCGTCGAGCAGCGAATTGAGGGTATGGGAGAATTCCGCCTGGCTGTTCTTGCCCTGGAGGAACTGCAGGTCGTCGATCACCAGCACCTCGATGCCGCGCAGCGCGTCCTTGAAGGCGAGCGCGGTCTGGCTGCGCAGCGCCGAGGCGAAGCCGAACATGAAGCGCTCGGCGGTGAGATAGAGCGCGGTGCGCTCGCCGCTGGCATTGGTCTTCAAGGCGATCGCCTGGAGCAGGTGGGTCTTGCCGAGCCCGACCCCGGCATGGATGAACAGCGGATTGAACATCACGGGGTCGTTGCGCCGCCCCATCGCCACCTGCTTGGCGGCGGCATGGGCGAGCGTGTTGGAGCGTCCGACCACGAAGGAATCGAATGTGAGCCGGGGATCGAGCGGAGAGCCGCCATGGGAATCATGGATGGGCGCGATCCGGGCGAGGCGAGCGCCTTGATGTCGGTCTCTGTGGTGGCCGGCGTCGCGTTTCTCCGCCGGCGGCGGCGGCCTGGGCCGTCGCGCAGGGTGGCGCGATGCGGATCGCCGCCGAGCGGACCGAGAGGTCGATGCGCCGCACGGTCGGGCGCTCGGCCTGCCAGCAGGCCAGCAGCCGCTCGCTGTAATGGGACTGGATCCAGCTCTTCAGGAAGCGGGTGGGCACCGAGATGCGGGCGGTTTCGAGGATCCAGGCTCTCGAGCTCCATGCGCGCAAACCAGCTCGTGTAGATGGCCTCGCCGAGTTCGGCGTGGAGCCGTTTCTTCACGCGAGACCAGCATTCGTCGGGAACGTCCGGCATTGCGATCTTCTCGTCGGGATCTCGGCGCCGATACGGACGCGGCAATTCGGTGACGGGAGACGGCGACGCCGGCCTGTCCGCCAATGCGGACGGCTGACGCCCGGAAATGATGGGGTTCATCGGACGCTGGAAACGCCGATTGAGATCGTCTGTCCGGCCTGCCCTGTCCTGTGGCTGCGCGCATGGTTGGCTGTGGCGGTACGGAAACAGGACCGGCGTTGTTCGCTTTCAGGCTGCGAAACAGGGAGGGTACTACCTCGGTTACGCTCGATCACAAAATTTTGCCTCGAAAATCTCATAATGGCCCCTCTGTTACCGCAAATACATCTCGAAAGCGTTCCAAAGGAACGTTTCGGACATTCGAAGGCTTCACCGTGATCCTTCGACAGCCGTCTAGGCAATGGAAAGACTTAGCACAGTTTTCGTTCCTTCAAGTCTTCAATTGCTCACGACTATACTTAAAGATTCCCGGAAAGAAGCCTCGCGATCTCATTGTCGATGAGAGCCGAACGCGACGAATACTAAGAGAAAACCGGAGAGCCGGAGTGCCATCAAAATACACGTCCACCTCCAGTGTGGCAACGGCCTTGATCTTGCCGCGATCGGCCGTCCCAATTGACGCCACGGCAACGGATTTGCGACCGTTCTGCTCGATAATTGCAAAGGCCTGAATTCGCAGCCTTAATTGCCGAGAGCCCGTCTTCGATGCGATGCAGCGCAGCGCGCTGCCGACATTAAATACGCTATTAAGATGACGCTTTGCGGGCTGTGGGGATTTCCAACCGCCGGCCGACACTATCTCGTCAACTCTTTGTTATAAAAGTCGTTTTCCTGGGCGATTACGACGGGTAACCCAAGCCCTTGACAGCGCTGAAATGCGGTTTCGGCGCTGCACCCAGAGCGCTATGACGCCTTTGCATCAACTATGTGACATTCTCGCAACAACTATATGATGAAATTTTTGGTGACGCTCGCGGGAGAAATGCACCCGATCTGCCAGGGAACAACGCCTGAGGCTTGCGGGATACAGGAGCGCTGAAATTCGCCTGTTGGAACGGCTCGTCGGCCTACGGGTTTGTGGTCCCAAACCGATAGTGATCCGAAAGCCGCTGGCTCAGGCCGGCTCAGGCGCAGAATCCGAGAGATCCGGACGCCGATCCGACTTGATCCGAGCGCATCCCGCCCGCAAGCGATCAGCCGAGCTTGGCGATCCGGTGGGTCAGGCGCGACACCTTCCGGCTCGCCGTCTTCTTGTGGACGATGCCATTGCGGGCGGCGCGCATCAGCGCCGGCTCGGCGGCGACCAGCGCCGCCTGGGCGGCCGCCTTGTCGCCGGTCGAAATGGCATCCTCGACGACGCGCAGCGAGCTGCGCATGCGTGTCCGCCGCGCCTTGTTGACTGCGGTGCGGTGCGCGATCTTGCGCGTGGCCTTCTTGGCCGATTTCGTGTTGGCCATTGATGTTCCGTGGCTTCGCCAGTGGCGGAAAAAAGCAGCGGCGGCGTGAACCGCCGCCGGATTGGCGACGCTTATAGTGGGGCGACGGGAAGGCGTCAACGCGCTCGTGCGGGCGGCGAGCCTGATCCCCGTCGGGAGGCCCCGTCACGCCACCCGCTTGGCCCGCGCCTGATCGTAGCCGGCGACGACCGCCGCACGGTCGGCCGCAGAGAACGCGGCGAGCGGCGGCATCACCCGCGCCCAGGCCTGGTCGCCATGGATGTGGCCGAGCAGCGATTTGATGCCCGGCACCAGCGGCCTGCCTTCGAACAGCTTGCGGATCGTCACCGCCGCTTCCAGCGCAGCCGCATCGCCGTGATGGAAGGCGCGGGCGCACAGATCGGCATTGAGATTGGCGGTCGCCGAAATGCAGCCCGCGAAGGCCCCGCCGCGCGCCTCCAGCAGCGCCGCTTCGGTCGAGGGAAACACATGGAAGCCGGGATCGATCGCCGCGGCCTCGCGGGCATAGGCCATGTCGCCGGACGAATTCTTCGAGGCCGAGGATGCGGGCACCGTAGGCTTCGCGCAGCCGGCGGATCAGTCTGGGCTGCCAGGGCAGGCCGGACAATTGCGGGTAGTGGTAGAGATAGATCGGGATCGGCTGGTCCGCCGTCGCCGCGACGATGGTGCCGATATAGGCGGCGAGCCCGTCATCCGGTACGCCCTTGTAGTAGAACGGCGGCAGCACCAGCGCGCCGGCGAAGCCGAGTTCGGCCGCATGGCGGGTCAGCGCTACCGCGTCGGCGGTCGCCGCCGCTCCGGTTCCCACCATCATGCTTTCCAGCGGCAGGCCGGCGGCGCGGTAGGCGTTCATCACCGTCTTGCGCTGAGCGAGCGAGAACGAGGTCGCCTCTCCGGTGGTGCCGAGCACATTGAGGCCGTCGCAGCCGTTGCCGAGGAGAAAATGCGCGAGTGCGGTGGCGCGGCCGCAATCGGGTTCGCCGTTGTCGTCGATCGCGGTCGCGATCGCGGCGATGACTCCGCGAAGGGCTTGCTTGGTCATGTCGGTCTCCACAAAGCTGGCACGATCATGCGTCGGGCGCGGTTTACCCGCTGATGCCGTAGGCGGCCAGCGCCGCCATGTTGACGAGATCGCTGTCCTTGGCCGCGAGGCCGACGATCTGCACCGAGCGGTCGAGGCCGACCAGCAGCGGGCCGATCACCGTGGCGCCGCCGAGTTCCTGCAGCATCTTGGTGGAGATCGCGGCCGAATGGAAGGCCGGCATGACCAGCACATTGGCCGGGCCCGACAGGCGGCAGAACGGGTAGGACGCCATCAAGTCGGGATTGAGCGCCACGTCCGCCGCCATCTCGCCGTCATACTCGAAATCGACGCGGCGCTGGTCGAGGATCCGCACCGCCTCCTGCACCCGCGCCGCGCGGTCGCCGGGCGGACGTCCGAACGTCGCGAAAGCGAGCAGCGCCAGCCGCGGCTCGTAGCCGAGCTTGCGGGCGACCGAGGCCGCCTCGATGGAAATCTCGGCGAGATCCTCGGCGTTCGGCATCTCGGTGACGGCGGTGTCGGCGACCAGCACCGTGCGCCCGCGCGCCAGCACCAGGGATACGCCCATCACGCGGTGGCCGGGTTTGGGATCGATGCACTGCCGCACGTCCTCGAGCACCCCGGAGAAGCTGCGGGTCACGCCGGTGACCATGGCGTCGGCATCGCCCAGCGACACCATGCAGGCGGCGAAGTGATTGCGGTCCTGGTTGACCAGGCGCTGGCAATCGCGCGGCAGATAACCTTTGCGCTGCAGGCGTTCGTACAGATGCGCGGCGTAGGCGGCATTGCGCTTGGAGAGCCGGGCATTGTGGATTTCGATGCCGTTGCCGAATTCGATGCCGGCGATCCTGGCGGTCTCGCGCACGCGATCCTCGCGCCCCACCAGCACGGCGGTGCCGAGCCCCTGATGGACGAAGCTCGCGGCGGCGCGGATCACCGGCTCCTCCTCGCCTTCGGCGAACACCACGCGCTTGGGCTCGCGCCGCAGCCGCGCGAAGATGCGCGCCAGCATGCCGGCGACGGGATCGCGGCGCGAGCGCAATTGCTCGCGATAGGTCGGCAGATCCACGATCGGCTTGCGCGCGACCCCGGTATCCATCGCCGCCACCGCGATCGCCGGCGGCACCGCATAGATGAGACGGGGATCGAACGGCACCGGAATGATGTAGTCGCGCCCGAATTTCGGCCGCGCCCCATAGGCGGTGGCGACTTCGTCGGGAACGTCCTCGCGGGCGAGATCGGCGAGCGCGTGGGCGGCGGCGATCTTCATCTCCATGTTGATGGTGGTGGCGCGGACGTCGAGGGCGCCGCGGAAGATATAGGGGAATCCGAGCACGTTGTTGATCTGATTCGGGTAGTCGGAACGCCCGGTCGCCATGATGGCGTCGTCGCGGACCTCGGCGACCTCTTCCGGCGTGATTTCCGGATCGGGATTGGCCATGGCGAAGATGATCGGGTTGGGCGCCATCACCTTCACCATCTCCTTGGTGACCGCGCCCTTGACCGACAGGCCGAAGAACACGTCGGCGCCCTCCATGGCTTCGGCCAGCGTCCGCGCCGAGGTCTTCACGGCGGCGGCGGATTTCCACTGGTTCATGCCTTCGGTGCGGCCTTCATAGATGACGCCCTTGGTGTCGCACAGGATCAGGTTCTCGGGCCGGAAGCCGATCGCGCGCAGCAGCTCGAGGCAGGCGATGCCGGCGGCGCCGGCGCCGTTGCAGACGAGCTTGGTGGTGGCGATCTCGCGGCCGGTGAGATAGAGCGCATTGAGCAGGCCCGCCGAGGCGATGATGGCGGTGCCGTGCTGGTCGTCGTGGAACACCGGAATGTCGAGCAATTCGCGCAGCCGCTGCTCGACGATGAAGCACTCCGGCGCCTTGATGTCCTCCAGATTGATGCCGCCCCAGCTCTTGCCCAGCACCTTGACGCAGTTGATGATCTCGTCCGGATCCTCCGACGAGATTTCGAGATCGATGGAATCGATGTCGGCGAAGCGCTTGAACAGGACCGCCTTGCCCTCCATCACCGGCTTTGCCGCCAGCGCTCCGAGATTGCCGAGGCCGAGGATGGCGGTGCCGTTGGTGATCACGGCGACGAAATTGCCCTTGGTGGTGTAGTCGAAGGCCAGCGACTCGTCCGCGGCGATCGCGAGCACCGGCACGGCGACGCCCGGCGAATAGGCGAGCGAGAGGTCGCGCTGGGTCGCCATCGGCTTGGTCGCCACCACCTCCAGCTTGCCGGGGCGCGGATGGCTGTGAAACAGCAAGGCTTCCTGATCGGTGAAGGTCGGCCGATGGTTGGCCTTGGGGGGTTTGGCAGCCATTGCTACTCCTCGTGCCCGGGTTCGGCGGGGCGGCGGAACTTACCGGAATGGGTGGTGATTGCTCAAGACGCCTCGCAGGCCGGCGTGCTGCGATGCCGAGCGGAGTCGAAACCGGACGAACCGAGTTGAACCTTGCGCCGCGCCGGGGTAAGCCGGAGCGGCCAATCCATCCTCATTGATCCGCGACGGCCCGCCATGTTCCGCTTCTTCTTTCGCGCCATCGGCTTCATCTTCCTGGCCGTGGGCTTTGTGTTTTTCGTCTATGACGGCACCAAGTCGATTGCCGGCAATGCGTTGTTCTATACGCCGCTGAGCGACACCTGGAATTCGGTTCATGCGGCGAGCCTGCAGCAGTTGCAGCCGGTGATCGAGCACTATGGCGGGAAGCTCGCGTGGGACCAGGTCGCACGGTGGATTCTCGCAGCCCCGACTTTTGCCGTGTTCGGGGTGATCGGATCGCTACTGGTGCTGATCGGCCGCAAGCCGAAGCCGCTGATCGGCTACGACCGCTGACGCGGCCGCCACGAGCGCGCGCTCACTTGAGCGCTTCGACCCCCGCCATGCAGGTCTGCAGGTCCTGCGACCCGGCGCCGCCGCTGCAGCCGATGGCGCCGACGATCTTGCCGCCGAGCACGAGCGGCACGCCGCCCCGCGACCCGATCATGCCGTCGAGCGTCATCTGGTAGACGAATTCGAAGCCCTTGCCGAGGTTGTCCTCGAACGCCTTGGTGGGGCGGCGGAAGATCGCGGCGGTCCGCGCCTTGTGCTGGGCGATGGCGACGGAGGCGTATTGGGTGTTGTCCATCTTCTCGAAATAGACGAGATCGCCGGTCGGGCCGACCACCGCGACCGCCATGAACCAGTTGTTCTTCCTGGCCTCCGCCACCGCCGCATCGGCGGCCTTGCGGGAGAGTTCGAGATTGATCGTCTCGCCATAGGGTGGCGTGCCTGGAGGCGCCTGCGCGAACGCCGGCGCGCCGAGCAGCATCGACACCGCCATCAGCAACCCTGAAAAAACCACTCTGGACATGGATGTCCTCCCACGATTTTTTTGCTTGGCCGAAATGCGCCTGATGAGGCCGGGGGGCCGGCGCGGGCGGAGCATAGGGCGTCGGCCACGGCTGCGAAACAGAAATGTTCGCCGCAAAAATGTTCACCGCCGCCTCCCGGCGGCGTGACCGCGGGCGAGTGCAAGCGGGCCGAGACGTGATGTGACGGCGGATGCGAAATCGCGCGCCTGCGCTTATATTTGCGTCATCCACTCACATCGGGAGACCGACCATGTTCATGTCCAGGAAGAAGCCGGAGATGCCGACCGCGGCGACGGCGCTCAAGGGCCGCGCCGAGCCGATCGCCCCGGCCTCGAACCATTTCGTCAATGGCCGGCCGCTCGAGGGACCGTGGCCGCAAGGCCTCGAGACCGCGATGTTCGGCATGGGCTGCTTCTGGGGCGCCGAGCGCAAATTCTGGGAATTGGGCGACGGCATCTACACCACCGCGGTCGGCTATGCCGGCGGCCTCACGCCCAACCCGACCTACCGCGAGGTCTGCAGCGGCGAAACCGGCCACAACGAGGTGGTGCTCGTGGTGTTCGACCCCAAGAAGATTTCCTATGAGCGCCTGCTCAAGACGTTCTGGGAAAACCACGACCCGACCCAGGGCATGCGCCAGGGCAATGATGTCGGCACCCAGTACCGCTCCGGCATCTATGCCGCCACTCCCGCGCAGCGCCAGGCGGCGGAAGCGTCCAGGGCGATGTACCAGACCGCGATCAAGGCCAAGGGCCACGACACCATCACCACCGAAATCCTCGACGCGCCGCCGTTCTATTATGCCGAGGACTACCACCAGCAATATCTGGCCAAGAATCCGTTCGGCTATTGCGGGCTCGGCGGCACCGGCGTGAGTTGCCCGATCGGTATCGGTGTGGCAACGGCGTAAGCGCGCACGGTCCAACTTCTGGAACCAATTTGGGCGGCGGGGTCGCTTCGGCCCCGCCGCCTTTGCACGCGGGGGCAAATCGTGCTGCCTTCGACCCGCCGGCGACCTCGATGCAGGGGGGCACCATGGAAAAGATCGTTCGTTTCGTCGAAGCGGTGATTTTCTACAGCCGCTGGCTGCTGGCGCCGCTCTATCTGGGCCTCGTCGCCGCGCTCCTGATCCTGATGCTGCACTTCTTCAAGGTGTTCGGCCTGTTCGTCCTCGACCTCCTGTCGGACAGCCCGAACGACGTCATCCTCGGCGTTCTCAGCCTGATCGATGTGGTCTTCACCGCCAATCTCGTCCTGATCGTCATCTTTTCCGGCTACGAGAACTTCGTGTCGCAGATCAACACTGCGGGCGGCGTGGGGATTCACGGCCGCTGTGGATGTCGCGGGTCGATTTCGGCGGCCTGAAGCAGAAGCTGATCACCTCGATCGTGGCGATCTCGGCGGTCGAGGTGCTCAAGGCCTTCATGAACATCGACCATTACGACACCTCCAAGCTCGGCTGGCTGGTGGGCATCCACATCGTCTTCCTCGGCTCCATGCTGGTGGTCGCCGTGGCCGATCGGTTGGGCGCCGGCTACAAATCCGAAGACGCCGAGGCGCCGCCGGCCGCCCACTGACGTCTCGGCGTGGGACCGCCTCGACCCGGCGCCGCGCGGTGCCGATGGGTCCAGGCTGGCGCTTCGGTCGCTGCGATTTGTTCGAAAATCGGCGAACGCCGCCTCTATTTAGTGAGGAGTTGCCTTCGGTTAGGGTTTGTTAACCATAAATCTTTAAATCCGGCAGAAGGCCAGTCCAACCCGCCGGATCTCGCATGCGGCACGTCCGCCTCGCTATTCTCCTTCTCGCCGCGCTGGCGGTTGCGGGCTGTGCCCGCACCGTGGTTCCGGCTGCAGTTGCACCGGGCGGGCCCGGCGGCCTCGGCTACGGTGCGCCGCCCCCGCCTCCACTGTCGCCCGTGAATCTCGTGGCCGGCGCGCCGCTGCCGCCTTACACCCTCGATTCCGGCGACCGGCTGCGGGTCGTGGTGTTCGGCCAGGACTCCCTGACCAACAGCTACGGCGTGGATGCCGCCGGCAACATCACCCTGCCGCTGATTGGCGCCGTGCGCGCACGCGGCCTGACCACGACCGAACTGTCCGGCGCGCTCGCCGCGCGGCTGCGCCAGGGTTTCTTGCGCGAGCCCCATGTGGCGGTGGAGGTCGAACTCTACCGGCCGTTCTTCATCCTCGGCGAAGTGGTCTTTCCCGGGCAATATCCCTATGTGCCGAACATGACCGCCGAGACCGCCGTCGCGATTGCCGGCGGGTTCACGCCGCGCGCCTGGCGCCCCACCGTCGAACTCAGCCGGCCGGTCGACGGCGTCGTGGCGCGCCAGCTCGTGCCGGTCATCACGCAGATGAATCCGGGCGATACGATCGTGGTGGACGAGCGCTGGTTCTGACGCGGCGCGTCCAACGCTCTACATCCGCGGCTCTTCACCCGACATACTTGCCGAGCCAGGCGAGGGTGCGTTGGAGCGCCTCCCGGTGGGCGGCCTCGTTATAGGCGCTGCGATCGTCGCAGGAAAAGCCGTGGCCGGCGTGGTAGACGTGGATCTCCACCTCGGGCCGCTTCGCCCTGACGATCTCCACATCGGTCAGCGGGATCGACTGGTCCTGGTCGCCGAAATGCAGCAGCGTCGGCACCTTCGGCTTCAGGTCGGCGTTCTTGGCGATGGCGCCGCCGTAATAGCCGATCGCGCAGGACAAGCCGTCGAGCTTGCAGGCGGCGAGGAAGGCGACGCTGCCGCCCATGCAATAGCCGACGATGCCGACCTTGCCGGCGGGCTTGACCGCATCGATCGCAGCGGCGGTGTCGAGCATCATCTTGGCCCAGTCGATCTTGGGGATGAAGGTGCGCGCGTGCTCGATCTCGGCCGGCGTGTAGCCGCATTCGAAGTTGGGTTCGATGCGGTCGAACACGGCGGGCGCGACCGCGGCATAGCCGAGCGCGGCGAAACGGTCGCACAGGTTGCGCACGTGATTGTTGACGCCGAAAATCTCCTGAATCACCACCAGGCCGCCCTTCGGCTTGCCCGGGGGGTCGGCGCGCCAGCCGCCGAGCTTGAATCCGTCCGCGGCGGTGAGTGTAATCTTGGTGCCCAAATGAAACCTCCCATCAAGCGTTTCGTGCCGGCCATCGGCGGCCTTCTATATTCGGGGCCGGGGCGGCAAGGCAACCCGCAGCACCATCGGTCACGCGCCCGCAGCCGCCGGTTCCGCCCGGGCCGCGCCCGCCGATCCGAACGCCTGCGCCAGCAATTCGTAGGAGTGCCGCCGCGCCGCGTGGTCGTAGATCATTGTGGTGACCATCACCTCGTCGGCCTTGGTGGCGGCGAGCAGGGGATCGAGCCGCGCCCTCACCGTCTCCGCCGTTCCCGTGAAGACGCGGCCACGATTGTGGCGGATGCGCTCGCGGTCGGCCGCCGAATAGGGATAGGCGTCGGCTTCCTCGGGGCTTGCGAGCGGCAGGTATTCGCCCTTGGAGCGGCGCAAGAAATTGAGGTCGATGGTGGTGGCGAGGCGGTCGGCTTCGGCCTGCGTGTCCGCGCAGACCGCGGCGACGCCGAGGATGGCATGAGGATGCGCCAGCGCCGCCGACGGGCGGAACCGGTTGCGGTAGCTCGTCATGGCGTCGACGGCATCGTGGGTCGCGAAGTGATGGGCGAAGGCGAAGCCGGCGCCGATGGCGGCGGCGAGCTCGGCGCTGTAGCCGCTCGATCCCAGAAGATAAACCGGCGGCAGCGCCACGTCGGCCGGCATGGCGCGGATGTTGCGGAACGGGTGGCCGTCGGGAAAGCCGCGGGCCTCGATCAGCATCAGCTCCTGGAACCGCTCGAGGAAATCGTCGTCGTCGCGGATGTCCTGGCGGCGGCGCAGCGCCACCGAGGTGATGGGGTCGGTGCCCGGCGCGCGGCCGATGCCGAGGTCGATGCGGCCGGGAAACAGCGCCTCCAGGGTGTGGAAGCGTTCCGCCACCGTGAGCGGCGCATGGTTGGGCAGCATGACGCCGCCGGAGCCGACCCGGATGCGCGCCGTCGCCGCGGCGATCTGGCCGATCATGATGTCCGGCGCCGAACTCGCCACCGACGGCAGGTTATGGTGCTCGGCGACCCAGTAGCGGGTGTAGCCGAGCCTGTCGGCGAGCCTGGCGAGATCAATGCTGTTGCGCAGAGCGGCCGTGCCCGACCCGCCTGTGGTCACCGGAGAGAGATCGAGAATGGATACGTGCATGGCGCAGAGATAGTGTGCGAACGGCTGGTGCGGAACCCCGCCTCATGCGAAAGGTTCGGCCTGCGAAGCGTTCGCTGCTTCGGATCGGAGCCGATGCCATGCCGGTCACCCTCGAAGGCTCGTGCCGCTGCGGCGCCGTGCGGTTTTCGGTCGCCTCGCATACGCCTTATCCCTACCAGCTCTGCTATTGCTCGATCTGCCGCAAGACCGCGGGCGGCGGTGGCTTCGCCATCAACATCATGGGCGATGCGCGCACCCTGGCCGTCACCGGCCGCAAACCCTTGCGCATTTACCGCGCCGAAATCTGCGACGACGAGGGCAACTGCGAAACCAGCAGCGGGGAGCGAAATTTCTGCAGCCGGTGCGCCAGCGCCCTGTGGATGTTCAGTCCGGAATGGCCGGACCTCGTGCATCCCTTTGCTTCCGCGATCGACACCGACCTGCCGGTGCCGCCGTCGCGCACCCACCTGATGCTCAAGTACAAGGCAAGCTGGGTCGAGCCGCTGATCGGCCCCCATGACCTCGTATTCCAGGAGTACCCGAAGCAGTCGATCGAGCAGTGGCACCGCCGCCACAAGCTGTGGGTGAAGTAGCGCTACTGCGTCAAAAATGGATCGTCAGGCAGCGGGGCCCCGGTATTTCCCTCCCCCGCAAGCGGGAGAGGGGGATCGCAAATCCGCGCTTGTGACGCAGGTAGCCCAATTCCACATTGGTGCGAGGCGCTGCGCTCTACACTTTTTCGAGGGCGGCGGTCAGGTCGGCGGCGATATCGTCGGCATGTTCGAGCCCGACGGAGAGCCGCACCAGTCCGTCGCTGATGCCGAGTTCGGCGCGCGCCTGCGGCGTCAGGCGCTGGTGGGTGGTGGTCGCGGGATGGGTGATGAGGCTCTTGGCGTCGCCGAGATTGTTGGTCATGCGCACCAGTTTCAAGGCGTTGAGGAAGCGGAACGCGCCGGGCTTGCTGCCCTTGATCTCGAAGGCGATGAGGTTGGAGCCGCCGCGCATCTGCTTCTTGATGGTGGCCGCCTGCGGATGGTCGGCGCGACCCGGATAGATCAGCCGCGTGACCTTGGGGTGGCCGGCGAGCAGGTCGGCGATGACGCCCGCATTGGCGGTCTGGCGCTCGACCCGCACCGGCAGCGTCTCCAGGCCCTTGAGCAGCACCCAGGCATTGAACGGCGACATGGCGGGCCCGG
This sequence comes from uncultured Alphaproteobacteria bacterium, assembly GCA_963800215.1. GTDB lineage: Bacteria > Pseudomonadota > Alphaproteobacteria > Rhizobiales > Xanthobacteraceae > JAJPKK01. The sequence continues at coordinate 41,682 of CAWCZY010000005.1, forward strand.
TCTGGCGCAGCAGATTGTGGATGTGGTCCTGGATGAATTTCTCCGAGGCGAGGATGATGCCGCCGAGGCAGCGGCCCTGGCCGTCGATGTGCTTGGTCGCCGAATAGACGACGCAATCGGCACCGAGCGCGAGCGGCGACTGGAAGATCGGCGTCGCGAACACGTTGTCGACCACGAGCTTGGCGCCGGCGTCATGGGCGATCGCCGCGATGGCGGCGATGTCGAGCACGTCGAGGGTCGGGTTGGTCGGGCTCTCCAGGAAGAACACCTTGGTGTTGGGCCGCACCGCACGGCGCCATTCGTCGAGATCGAGCCCGTTGACGAGAGTCGAGGCGACGCCGAAGCGGGGCAGGAAATCCTCCACCACCCAGCGGCACGAGCCGAACAGCGCCTTGGCGGCGACGACATGGTCGCCGGCCTTGACCTGCCCGATCACCGCGTTGTGCACCGCCGCCATGCCGCTCGCGGTGGCGCGCGCGGACTCGGCGCCTTCGAACGCGGCCATGCGCGTTTCGAACATGTTGACGGTCGGATTGGAGAAGCGGGAATAGAGATAGCCGGGCTCGGTGCCGACGAACCGCGCCTCGCACTGCTCGGCGGTGTCGTAGACGAAGCCCTGGGTGAGAAACAGCGCCTCGGAGGTTTCGCCGAACTGCGAGCGCAGGGTTCCCGCATGGATCAGGCGGGTCTCGGGATGCAGGTTCTTGGATTGCAGGGTTTCGGAAGGCAAATCTCGGGACGCGGACATGACGGCCTCCTTCGGCCAATAAAAAACCCGGCCAGGGGAAAATCCCCATAGACCGGGCACACGCGTCCCCGGCCTTTTAGCGATTTGTTTTACGTGGCTGCAAGCCGGCCGGCTCAAATGACCACGGGATAACGAAGCTCTTAGGCGCCGTCAGCCTTTCCGTCAAGCCGGCCATCGGCTAGATCGGCACAGGCTCCGGGCTCTCATGAAGAGATGCGCGGCGGGACGAGGACCAATCGGGGACAACGTGTCGCTGAGCTTGCGCGCCGACGACAAGGGCATCCTGCCCGACCGCATGATCTCGGCCCTCATCGAGATGGGCGCGATCATCCCGGCGGCCGAGCCGGTCGACGACCAGATCCAGCCGGCGAGCATCGACCTGCGGCTGGGCGAGGTCGCCTATCGGGTCCGTGCCAGCTTCCTGCCGGGACCGGACTCCACTGTCGCCGAACGCATCGACGAACTCAAGCTGCACGAGATCCCGCTCGGCGACGGCGCCGTGCTGGAAACCGGCTGCGTCTACATCGTGCCGCTGCTCGAAAGCCTCGCTCTGCCGCCGGACATCGCGGGCGCCGCCAATCCGAAAAGCTCGACCGGGCGCCTCGACGTTTTCACCCGGGTGATCGCCGACGCCACCCGCGGCTTCGACCGCATCGGGCTCGGCTATCACGGCCCGCTCTACGCGGAGATCAGCCCGCGGACCTTCCCGGTGCTGGTGCGCGAGGGCTCGCGCCTGTCGCAGCTGCGGTTCCGCCACGGCCACGCCGTGCTGGCCGGCGCGGCGCTGGCCGCGCTGCACGAGCGCGAGCGGCTGGTCGATACGCCGGCGCCCGACCTCTCCGACGGCGTGCCGGTGGGCGTCGATCTGCGCGGCTTCGGCGCCGACCGTTTCATCGGCTACCGTGCCAAGCGCCATACCGGCCTGATCGACGTCGACCGCCGCGCCAGCTACGACGTGGCTGAGTTCTGGGAGCCGATCCGGGCACGGCGCGACGAAAGCCTGATCCTCGACCCCGACGAGTTCTACATCCTGGCTTCCTGCGAGGCGGTGCAGGTGCCGCCCGACTACGCCGCGGAGATGGTGCCGTTCGATCCGCTGGTGGGCGAGTTCCGCGTGCATTATGCCGGCTTCTTCGATCCCGGCTTCGGCTATGCCGGCGCCGGCGGCCGCGGCGCCCGCGCGGTGCTCGAAGTGCGCTCGCGCGAAGTGCCGTTCATCCTCGAGCACGGCCAGATCGTCGGCCGCCTCGTCTACGAGAAGATGCTGGCGCGCCCGGACACGCTCTACGGCGAAGGCATCGGCTCCAACTACCAGGCCCAGAGCCTCAAGCTGTCGAAGCATTTCCGCAGCTAGCGTTGTGACTCTGACGATTCACTCAGTGTCAGTGTCATGCCCCGCGAAAGCGGGGCATCCAGTAATCCCTGTGCCATCGGTGGAACTGACGCTGTGCCCAAAATCGCAGCTGGTGGTTACTGGATCGCCCGGTCAAGCCGGGCGATGACAACAATGGGATTCAAGCGTTGGAGACAGGACACTAGCGTTGTGCCCACCCGCCCGCTGCCCTATCCTCGCCTCCGCTCCGCAAAAAGACCTTCCGAGGTCGCGGCGCTCGCTCGCCCTTTCTCTCGCACCCCATACCGGTGGCATCAATGGCTGACGTCTCACGCGACATCGTAACCGAGCTTGCGCCGACCGGCACGCTTCGCACGGCGATCAATTTCGGCAATTCCGTGCTGGCCCAGAAGGATCCCGCGACCGGCGAGCCGCGCGGCGTCTCTTCGGCGCTGGCGCGCGAACTCGCCAGGCGCCTCGGCGTACCGATCTCCTTTGTCGGCTTCGACGCCGCGGGCAAGGTGACCGAGGCGGTCAAGACCGGCACGCTGGACATCTGCTTCCTCGCCATCGATCCCGTGCGCGCCGCCGGGATTTCCTTCACCCCGCCCTATGTGGTGATCGAAGGCATCTATGTGGTGCCCAAGGACTCGGCCCTGCGCAGCGTCGAGGACATCGACCACGACGGCATCCGCGTCGCGGTGGCCCAGGGCAGCGCCTATGACCTCTATCTCACCCGCGCCCTCAAGCACGCCACGCTGGTGCGGCGGCTGAGCGGAGCGGAATCCCTCGCCATGTTCGTGGCGGACAAGCTGGAAACCGCCGCCGGCGTGCGGCAGCCGATCGCCGCCTTCGCGCAATCGCGCACCGACATGCGACTGATCCCCGGCCGCTTCATGGCGATCGAGCAGGCGATGGGCACGCCCCGAGGCCGCGAGGCGGGCGTGGTGTTCCTGCGCAGTTTCATCGAGGAGATGAAGGCTTCGGGATTCGTCGCCCGCGAATTGCAGATCAGCGGCCAGGGCGAAGCGGCGGTCGCACCGCCGGCGGGGTGAGGCGGGGCGCTGCTGACACACGGCCGGGATTCGACACATGGACCTGATCTCCGAACGCTCGCGCCGCATCGTCGCCACTCATGTCGGCAGCCTTCCGCGCCCGCCGTCGTTGTCGGCGAAGTTGCTGGCGCGCATGACTGGGCGAAGCTACGACGCTAAGGCCTTGGCGGACGAATTGCATCGCGACGTGACGGCCGTCGTGCGCAAGCAGGCCGAACTCGCCATCGACGTCGTCAGCGACGGCGAGTTCTCCAAGACCAGCTTCCAGTATTACGTGACCGATCGGCTCAGCGGGCTTGAAAACATCAGGCCGAAGCCGGGCGTGCGGACCACCCGCGAGAATCGCGCGTTTCCCGCCTTCTACAAGGATGGCTCCCATTCGGGGACGCAGGCCACGCGCTATGCCTGCACCGGGCCGATCAGCTACGTGGGCCAATCCCAGCTCGCGGCGGACATCGCGAACCTGAAGGCCGGCCTCGCCGGCGCCAAGCATGTGGACGCGTTCATGCCGTCGGTGTCGCCGTCGAGCTGCGTCGGCCTCATGGAGAACCGGCATTACGGCAACGACGAGGAGCATCTCTACGCGGTGGCCGAGGCGCTGCGGCAGGAATATCTCGCCATCGTCGACGCCGGCTTCATGCTGCAGATCGACGATCCCCGGCTCGCCATGCACTACATGCTCTCCCCCGACGAGACGTTGGACCAGACGCGCGCCTGGGCGCGGCGGCGCATCGAAGCGCTCAACCACGCGCTGCGCGACATTCCGCCGGAGCGGGTGCGCCATCACACCTGTTACGGCATCAACATGGGGCCGCGCACCAGCGACCTCGAGCTCAAATATCTCGCCGACCTCATCGTCACGATTCGCGCCGGCTATTATTCGTTCGAGATGGCGAACCCTCGCCACGAGCATGAATGGCGGGTGTGGGAAACGGTGAAGCTGCCCGAAAACAAGGTGCTGGTGCCGGGCTGCGTCACCCAAGCGGCGGTCGTGGTGGAGCACCCGGAACTGGTGGCCGACCGCATCATCCGTCTCGCCGGGATCGTCGGGCGCGAGCACGTGATGGCGAGCACCGATTGCGGATTCGCATCGACGCTGTCGGCGACCGAGCCGCCGGAAATCGAGCCGGAGATCGTGTGGGCCAAGCTCGCCAGCCTGGTCGAAGGCGCGCGCCTCGCGAGCAAGACGCTGTGGGGGTAGTGCATGTTGCGACGCGATCCTCATGCCCACAGCCGTCATCGCCGGGCTTGTCCCGGCGATCTCGATTCCCATGGCAGGGCTATGCCCGGTGAATTGAGATGGCCGGGACAAGCCTGGACAAGCCCGGCCATGACCACTCACCCGGCCAAGCGCTTCCTGCTCACACTCGCCGGCATGGCGATGCTCGGTTCGAACCTCTCTCTGGCCCAGGACGCCTATCCGGCCAAGCCGATACGCCTGGTGGTCGGCTTTGCCGCCGGCGGGTCCACCGACATTCCGGCCCGCTATATCGCCGACAAGCTGGGCTCCCTGCTGGGACAACGGGTGATCGTCGAAAACAAGCCCGCGGCGGCGGGCATGCTCGCGACCCGCGATGTGCTCGGCCAGCCCAAGGACGGTTACAACCTGCTGCTGTGCACGCATTTCGAGTTCGATCAACGCGGCGGTCTATCGCAACGCCGGATACGAGCTCGGCGATCTCGCGCCGATCTCCCTGATCTCGAAATACTATTACGGCCTCGCCCTCGCCAACTCGGTTCCCGCGTTGGACCTCGCGGCGTTCGCGCAATATGCCAAGGCGCATCCCGGCGCGATCAGCTACGGGACGATCGGGGCCGGATCGGCGCAGGAAATCTTTGCCCGGCAGCTCGAACGCCTCACCGGCATCACCATGAACCGGGTGCCCTATCGGGGCGGCGCCCAGGCGTTGCAGGACCTGCTTCCCGGGCGCGTGCAGTTCTTCGTGTCGCCGATGTTCTCGATCATCCCGCTCGCGAACGAAGGCGCGCTCAGGATTCTCGGAGTTTCCAGCCCGGCCCGCCTCGTCGCCGCGCCGCAGGTGCCCACGCTGCGCGAGCAGGGCGTCGATTTCGTCCGGTTCGGCTGGCTCGGCATCTGCGCCGCGGCCGGCACGGCGCGGCAAATCATCGGCCTTCTCAATCGCCACATCGCGGCCATCGTCGCGTCGGCGGACTATCAGGCGGTCACCGAACGCGCCGGCTCCATCCCCGCATCGTCGACCCCGGAGGAGCTGCGCGCGGTCATCGCGCAGACCCGCGTCGACGTCGAGGCGACGATCAAGGAGTTCGGGCTGCAGCAGGATCAGTAAGAGTTCAGTAAATCATCACATACATACAATAACTTACGAGATAGCCGATCCTAAATAAATGGACGAAAAGCGGGCGAGAACATTCTGTGAACATTGTATTGGCAAAATGCGCCTGAGATGGCAATGTCGGCTGGGCTTTTAGATTCGTTCGTGGGTCGACAAACTCGGAATACCATCAAATGAAAGTCGCAGGGTTGTTCGCGGGGATCGGCGGCTTCGAATTGGGATTGGCCGCGGCCGGGCACGAAGCCGTCATGCTCTGCGAAATTTGGGAGCCCGCCCGAGCCGTACTTACGAAGCGCTTCCCTGACGTCCCCAACAAACCAGATGTCACTGGGCTGCGCTCGCTGCCCGCCGATGTCGAACTGCTTGTGGCCGGATTTCCCTGTCAGGACCTGAGCCAAGCGGGCCGTACGGCCGGTATAGGAGGCGCCCGATCAGGTCTGGTCGAGCATATTTTTCGACTGCTGGACCGCCGTCGCGTTCCCTGGGTCGTGCTGGAGAACGTGTCCTTCATGCTTCATCTCGGGAAAGGCAAGGCACTGGACACGATCGTCGGCGCCTTCGAAGACCGAGGCTATCGTTGGGCCTATCGGGTCGTGAACTCGCTCGCCTTTTTGCCGCAGCGGAGGGAGCGGGTTCTTTTCGTGGCGACCACGACGGACATCGATCCCGCCGATGTCTTACTGGTCGACGACGTCGATCCGCCGGAGAATAGGACCAGCTTGTCGAGCCACGCGCACGGCTTCTATTGGACCGAAGGCATTCGTGGTTTGGGGTGGGCACCCGACGCCATCCCGACGTTGAAAAACGGGTCGACTGTAGGAATTGCTTCTCCGCCGGCGGTGCTGCTTCCCAATGGAAGAATCATCACGCCGGATATCTGCGACGCCGAACGGCTGCAGGGATTCCAACCCGGTTGGACGGAACCCGCCCAAGATGTCGGCCGCGCATCGCTTCGATGGTCGCTCGTCGGTAATGCGATCACCGTTCCGGTGGCGAAGTGGCTCGGCTCGCGCCTGATCCGGCCCGGCTGTTACGATCATGATCGCGACCACGTTCTGGCGGACGATCGGAGCTGGCCCAAGGCCGCGCGTTTTGATGGGACGAGCCGCAGTCGCGTGGAGATCGGAACCTTACCGGCCTGGAAGAAACGCCCACCGTTGGTGGAATTCCTGAGACATCCGGGGCGTCCGCTGTCGGTCAGGGCTACACGTGGATTCCTCGGTCGTACCGAACGCAGCACGCTCCGATTTGTGGCTGGCTTTCAGGACCGGCTACGCGCTCATCTATCGCTCATGGAACAGAACGAATTGCCGGCGACCCCGAGTCCGAACCGATTGACGGCTATTGCCGCGGAATGAGGACCCGCAAGCCTGCCGATCCCGCGCGGAGCGCTTTGATGGCGCGTGTTCGCCAGAGCGGAACAGCCGCCGAGCTCGTCGTCGCCGCCTCGTTACGCTCACTCGGCGCCTCGTACCGCGTCAACGTACGGCGGCTTCCGGGTTCGCCCGATTTCGCGAACCGGAACCGAAAGTGGGCCGTGTTCGTGCATGGATGCTTCTGGCACCATCATGCCCGATGTAAGCGTGCGACGGTGCCCAAGTCGAACCAAAAATTTTGGCGGGAGAAATTCACCGCCAACCGCATGCGCGACAAGCGGGCCGTCCTCGAATTGACGCGGTCCGGATATCGAGTGGCGGTGATCTGGGAATGCGAGATCGGTGACGATCGGCTTCTCAAGAAGCTTTCACAAGTCCTTGAACCGGGTGGCGTAGATGTGTGAAAGGCGATCGATCATTGATGCATAATGATAAATATCGCCTGCCTGTGGAGCAGGCGACCCATCTACCAGGGCGACCCGTGACCCGTCGTTGGCGCAGTCGACGGCGACTATCGACAGCGCATCATATCCGGTGTCCCCGGTCCGCGATCGTCTTGGAAGCTGACGGACCTTGTCTATAGCGAGTTGGGCGTCCCGCGGTTGATCGTGAGTGCTCCAAATCGGCTGCAGCGCCCGATTCTGCTTGTTCAAGTCCGGGCTCAGATAACGAGACGCGATATTGACCATCGCGTACCCCGCTGCGATCGCTTGGTCGGTTGCACCATGGACCGTCAAATGCGAAGAATTGAGTTCATCATAGAGCCTGGGTAGTGCGCGTTGGTGCGCCGTCATGCAGGCCTTTGCTTCGAGCGCCGCCAAGACGCTTCCGACCGGAGCGCGGAACAACAACGGCAACGCTTCAAGCTCGGCCTTTTCCGGCGGCGTCAGTTCGATCTCGTACGATTTCACCATCGAAGACAAAGTAAGAGGCGAGATTTTCGATGCCGCTCCCGACGCCGTACAGAGAACCAAATCCAAATTCTTCTTTCGATCATGTACGAAATCACGCATTTCGTGATTTATTCCGAAATGGACGACACCTTTCTCCACGTGGCGCCTCAGCAAAGGGCTATTGCGCAGCAAATCAAAGATGATGCCCCAGCACGCGACCTTGGAATGATGGTCGCTGCGCGAGTGGTATTGCCAACGGTTTCCGAATCGATCGACGCGCGTAGCCTTTGAGAGAGTTCTGACGAGGATTTCAGGACCAAACATCCGACTTTCCGATCGAATCGATAATTCAGCCGGCTGCGGGCTCATAAGTCGCTCAAAGTACGGATTTGGGCATGCATCCGATTGATCCAAGTTCTTCTACCTCGCTTTTAATTCAGTCCGACAGGATGGTCGGCAGAATGGGCCGTTCCGGAGCGCGCGGCAATGGGTGGGCCGCCATCGGTGGCGCAAGCCTCGGCGCGCGACCACGCCCTCACAACATCCGCGGTCTTTCCACATAGCCCGTCAAGTCGTCACCGAGCCGCAGCGCCAGCGCGGCGAGGAGCGCGGTCGGGTTGTAGCCGGCATTGTGCGGATAGACCGACGCGCCGACGACGAACAGGTTTTCCGCATCCCAATGCTGCAGGTGCTGGGACACGACGCTGTTGCCGGGGTCGGTGCCCATGGGGGTGCCGCCGGTGACATGGGTGCTCTGGTAGACGCGGGTATCGAACGGCGCCTTGCGCGGCGCCGCCGGCCCGACGATGGCCGCGTCGGTCGCCTTTGCGATCTCGGCGATCTTTGCGGTGCAATACTCCGACATCTTCATGTCGTTGTCGCGCCAGTCGAACGTCATCCGCAGCAGCGGCAGACCGTAGGCGTCCTGGTAGACCGGGTCGAGATCGAGATAATTGTCGCGGTGCGGATAGCCCGCGCCCTGGGCCTGCATCGAGAACGAATGGGCGTACCAGTCGGCGCTGGCCTCCTTCCATTTGGTGCCCCAGCGCGGCGTGCCCGGCGGCACCCGGCGGTTTCCGATCGGCCGCCCGTTGGTGAGGTTGGCGCTGATGCCGGCGCCGCCGAGGAAGCCGAGGCCGCCATGATCGAAATTGTCGTTGTTGAACTCGTCGATCGTGACGCCGGTGCTGCCGCTCGCCAGGAACGGATTGATCCACCAGTCCTTCTTGAACACGTTCACGGCGGAGTTGGTCTGGTAGCAGAAATTCTTGCCGACCGCGCCCGCGCCGGTGGTGGGATCATAGGGCGCGCCGATCCCTGCCAGCAGCAGGAGCCTGGTGTTGGTCATGGTGAAGGCGGCGAGCACCACGACATCGGCCGGCTGCTCGTACTCCTCCCCGGTCACGAGATCGAGGTAGCGCACGCCGACGGCGCGCTTGGCCTGCTTGTCGTAATCGATGCCGAGCACGTGGCAGCGCAGCCGCATCTCGAAGCTCGGCCGCTCGAACAGGACGGGATAGAGCAGCGTCTCCGGCGTCGCCTTGGCCTGCGCCTCGCAAATGAATTTCTCGCAATGGCCGCAATACTGGCAGGCCCCGAGCCGCATCGCCGTCGGGATTGGTATAGGCTCCCGACGAATTGCCCGACGGCGCGATGAAGGGCTTGTAGCCGAGCTTCTCGCAGGCCGCCTTGAAGATCGAGTCCGGCTTGCGTCGGCTCCAGCGGCGGCTGCGGATAATCGTCGCGTCGCGGCGCCTCGAACGGGTTGCCGCCGGGCTGGAGTTCGCCCTTGATATTCCCCGCCTTGCCGGAGATGCCGTAGAGCTTCTCGAACAGGTGGTGATAGGGCTCCATCTCGGCGTAGGTCACGCCCCAGTCCTGGATCGGCATATCGGCCGGGATCGCCTGCTTGCCGTAGCGCGTCTCGAGGCGCGTGCGCAGCGTCGGCTCGTACTCCGACCACCGCCAGGCAAAGCCGTTCCAGTGGCTGGCGGCGCCGCCGAGGCCGTCGCCCGGCAGGAATGCGGCCAGGCGCCGCGCCGGAAGCGAGTCCTCCTTCGGCGAGTGGCGCGCCGTATAGGTTTCGACCGACCAGTCCTGGCCGAGGCCGCCGCGGATGTCCCAGCGCAGCTCGTCGCGCTGGCTGGGAAGCTTCGCCGCCGCGCCGTTGCGGCGGTCGGCGCCGCGCTCGATCACGAGCACGTCGGTGCCCTTCGCGGTCAGTTGCCGCGCGATGAGGGCGGCGGTCAGTCCCCCGCCGACGATGACGACGGTGCGCTTGTTCAGCTTCGTGGCCATGATGGAACGTCCTCAGCTGAAGTCGGCGATGGATTTGGGATCCTGGGCGCCGGGATAAGGCTTGCCTCGGAACGCAACCATGTCGCGCTGGTGGGTCGCCGGCAGGCCCGGATAGCCGATCATGCGCCAGAACACCTTGTCGTGGTTGCCGCCATAGATCGGATCGGCATAGCAAGCCTGGACGAACAAGGGGTAGACGAGTTCGTTGAACCAGGCGCCGAGCGGCACGCGGGGATCGGTGACCTTGCCGCTCGCCAGCTGCGTCAGGAAGGCGTCGGCATCCGCCGGCGCCAGGGCATCGAAATTCTTGTTGAACCGCTTCCTGCAGGCGGCATTCGCGGCGGCGAGGCCGATCTTGAAGAATTGCTCGGGCGCGAGCGGCAGCTGATACCCGAATTGCGGCTTACCTTTCTTCCAGGGCCCGTGCATGTAGAGCCGTTCGCCCTGGCCGAAGCCGCCCGCGAGCTGGCGGTCCATATAGGTCGCGAGCCCGCAATCGACGCCGCTCGGGGTCAGGTGATCCGCCGGGCACATGACGTTGACGAGCGCCTCGACGAAGGCCGCTTCATCGAGGCTCAACGACTGGTAACCCGCGGGGACAGCGGCGGCAGGCGCTGCTGCGGCCGGGGCCTCGGCCTGCGCGGCGGTGGCTACAGCCGATGCGCCGGCCGTCGCCGCCAGGGCGGGAGAAAGCCGCGCCGTGCCCGCCACCGTCGCGATTTGCTTGAGGACATCTCTGCGCGCAAATTTTGCGGCCTCTCCATCAGCCATGGACGTTTCCTTTCCGGCACGGTTGGGCATGGTCGGACGTGTGCATGCGCCGATAGCGATCCTGGCGGCGCCGACGGCGCGATATTAGTTCAGCGGTGATCGCGGCGCTATCGCTGCAAGCGGGCCGCGTCAGTGTGCCGTAGGAGTGGTGGCCGTGGCGCACGAGCCGGACAACGCATCATCGATCCTCTGCATCGCCGCATCGCGGCTATCGTCGCGCCGACGCGGCGCGGGCGGCGTGATGACCGCTCAAACCCATCATCGGCCGGTTTCCCAAGCGCTCAACCGTCCTACAGCCCGCGGTCCTTTGCGGCCGGCGCGTTCCGCCGATTGAGAAATGTCGTCGCGTGTGCTTCAATCTCCGCCGCATTCGCCGGTGCGGTTCAGGAGCAGCGGTTCGCGGGCGTAGTTCAGTGGTAGAACGACAGCTTCCCAAGCTGTATGTCGTCGGTTCGATCCCGATCGCCCGCTCCAACACTTCGAGCGCTGTCTTGTTTCGAGCGCTGTCTTGTGGTCCATCTCGGGGTGCCGAGACCGGCAGAGTTCTCATTGCGACCGAAGCGGATAGCGCGTGAGCCGTTTCCATGTTGCATTTGTTTCCGGTACCATCCACGATGACTCGGAAAGGAATCTTCGCATGAAAATGTTCGCTGCCCTGCTCTTCGGCTTTTGCCTTGCGTCCGGCAATGCAGCCCGTGCGGAACAGATCGATTTCTCGACGACCACATGCAAGCAATTCCTGGACGGCCACAAGGACGCCGTCGGGCTCGTGCTGGCGTGGCTGGACGGCTACTACCGGGATGAAGACGATCCGCCGATCTTCGATACCGCCAGGTTCGAGGCCAACGCCAAGAAGCTCGGCGCCTTTTGTGCCGCCAATCCCGAGATCGGACTGATCACGGCCACCGATAAGCTGTTCGGAAAATAGCGGGCTCGCGCGCGCTATCGATACGGCTTAGTGCCGCCGCTACGCGTTCGGCGCGGCCACCGCGTGAGGACTGACGGTCTGGCCCTCGACGATGTCGACCGGCGGGTTGAGGATCACCTGGTCGCCGTCCTTCACGCCGTCGCTGACATCGAGCGTCGTGCCGCGGTCGCGGACCACGGTCAGCCTGCGGATGTGGACGATGCCGTTCTCCACGATGGCGACGCTGAGGCCCTTGCGGTTGAAGATGACGGCTTCGGCGGGGACGATCAGCGATTGGGTCTTGCGCGGAATCTGCAGTTCGACCTCACAATAGGTTCCGGGCGTCAGCACGCCGTCGGGATTGGGTACGTCGATTTCCGTCTGCAGGGTCCGGGTGCCCGGCGCCAGCGCGCTGGCGACGCGGGTGACGGTGCCGCGAAACTCGGTGCCGGGCATCTCCGGCACATGCACGATGGCTTCGACCCCCGACTCCAGGCCGAACGCCTGGTCCTGCGGGACATAGAGCTGGATGCGGATCACGTCGCTGTGCATCAGGTTGAACATGGGTATCCCGCCGGCCGTGTCGGCCTGGACCAGGCTGCCATTGTCGATATTTCGCTGGGTGACCACACCGTCGAACGGCGCCACCACCCGCTGATAGGCCTTGTGCTGGAGCAGCACTTCGAGCTGGGCCTGGCCGGCCCTGATGTTCGCCTGGGCGACCGCGACGGCGGCCTCCTGGGCCTGCAGGTTCAGGCGTTCCGTGTCGCCCTGCTGCTTGGTCACCCAGCCCTTGTCGAGCAGCTTGCTGTCGCGGCCCCAGGTGACGTTGGCGATCTCCCGGTTGGCCTGGGTCTGGGTGAGGGATGCCTCGTTCTGGGCGAGGTTCGCCTGGGCCTGGGCGATCTGGTAGTCGAGTTCGGGGGCGGATATCTCGGCGAGAATCTGCCCGGTCTTGACGTGATCACCGATGTCGACATAGCGCTTCGCGATATAGCCGCTGATCCGGGCCGAAATGTTCGCCGCCTCGAACGCCTCGGTCGAGCCCGGCAATTTCGCCGCCACCATGGCGTCGTTCGCGCGCACCGGCACCACGCGCACGCTCAAAATGAGGTCGCGGCGCTGTTCGGCCGTCGCCTTGACCTCGGCCTCGGCGCGGGAATGCTGCCAGACGCCGAATGCCAGCCCGCCCGCGAGCAGGAGCGCGCCGGCGACGAACACGCGGCCGGAGCCGCGCTTGGCGCCGGTCCCGACTCCCTGGGGGAGCACGGTATCGCGGTCGACCGGCACGGCGCGTTCACGGTCGCGCGCCTCGTCGATGACCGGCATCGGCTTTTGAGCGTTCATGCGGGTTCCTCGGAAAAGACGCCGTGGGAAACATTGCCGTCATTGCCCTTGCGCAGCACCGCAAACAGATAGGGCACGATCAGCAACGTCGTCGGCGTCGCGAACAAAAGGCCGCCGATGACGGCGCGCGCCAGCGCCGCATTCTGTTCCTCGCCGGCGCCCCCGATCGCCATCGGGAGCATGCCGACGATCATCGCGGCCGCGGTCATCAGCACCGGCCGGATGCGGGTGCGTCCCGCCAGGATCGCGGCATCGAACGCCTTCATCCCGGCGAGCTGCTGCTCGCGGGCGAAGGTGACCAGCAGGATGGAGTTCGCGGAGGCGACGCCGATCGCCATGATCGCGCCCATCAGCGAAGGCACGTTGAGCGTGGTTCCGGTGATGAACAGCATCGTCACGATCCCGCAGAAGGTCGCGGGCAATGCCAGGATGACGACGAATGGGTCGACGAAATTCTGGTAGTTCACGACCATCAGGAGGTAGACGAAGACCGAGGCGAACAGCAGGCCCAGGCCCATGTCCTGGAACGCACCGTTCATGCTCTCGATCTGGCCCAGCACCTCGATCCGGTTGCCGGGCTTGAGCTGCTTCTGCGCCTCGGCGACCACTTTGTTGATCGCGGCGGAAACGGTTCCGAGATCGGTGTTCTCCACGTTGGCGTAGACTTCGTAGACCGGCTGGATGTTGGCGTGGTTGGCGTTGGTCGCGATCGAATCGCGGGTCAGCGTGGCGACGTTTTCCAGCATCTGCGGGACCGGATTGCCGTTGGGCGCGGTGAACGTCCCGACCGGAGTGTTCTGGAGGTCGTCGAGGGAGCTGATGCGGTGCTCCGGCGTCTGCACCGCGAGGAAATACGGCGTTCCCGACGACGGATCGGTCCAGAAATTCGGCGACACCTGGACCGACGAGGACAGGCTGACATTGAGGTTGGTGGCGATGCTGTTGGCGGTCAGGCCGAACTGGGCGGCGCGGGCGCGGTCGATCGTGGCATAGAATTCCGGCGCGTCGACCTCCTGCTGGACATGCGCATCGGCGATCCCGGGGATCGCGGCGATCTTCTGCTTGAGCTCGCGCGCGACGGCGAGGTTGTTGGCGCGGTCGTAGCCCACGGTGCGTACGTCGATCTGCGCGGGGATACCGAAATTGAGGATCTGCGTCACCATGTCGGCCGCCTGGAAATAGAAGGTGGCTTCGGGGAATGCCGCGGGAAGCGCATCGCGCAATTTGCGCACGTATCCGGCGGTGGGCGGGTGGCCCTCCTTGAGGGTCACCAGGATCACGCCGTCATTGATCCCGATCGTCGTTCCGTCGGAAAACGCCAGATTATAGTTGCGGGCGGGCAGCCCGATATTGTCGAGGATCTGCTCGCGCTCGCCGTCCGGAATGACCTCGCGGATCTTGTCCTCGATCGCCTGGAACAGCTGTTCCGTCTTCTCGATGCGGGTGCCGGCCGGCGCGCGGACGTGCAGCTGGATCTGGCCGCCGTCGATGGCCGGGAAGAAGTCGCGCCCGACGTAGAAAAACAGGGTGCCGCCCAGCGTCAGCATGGCGGCGGCGGCCACCGGAACGATCAGCCGCCGGGTCAGCAGGGTGGTGAGAACATCGGAATAGCCGTGGCGCATGCTCTCGAAGCCGCGCTCGAAACGCCCGTGCAGGCGCGCAAAGATGCCCTGCGGGACGTGCGGATCGGCGTGTCCGTGGTGCTCGCCCTTGAGCAGCAGGCCGATGGTGATCGGCGTCAAGGTCCGTGACAGCGCGTAGGAGGCGAGCATCGCGAACACGACGGCGAGGCCGAGCGGCGTGAACAGGTACTTGGCGGGCCCGTGCAGGAACAGCACCGAGATGAACACGCAGCTGATGGCGAGCGTCGAAACCAGGGTCGGCACCGCGATCTCGGCGGCGCCGTGAAGCGTCGCGTAGGGCAGCGGTTTGCCCTCCTCGGTGAGCAGGCGATGGGTGTTCTCGATGGTCACCGTGGAATCGTCGACCAGGATGCCGACGGCGAGCGCGAGGCCGCCGAGCGTCATGGTGTTGATGGTGTGCCCGAGAAAATACAGCACCACCAGGGAACTGAGGATCGACAGCGGGATCGAGATGATGACCACCAGGGTGGAACGCCAGGACCCGAGGAACAGGATGATCATCAGCGCGGTCAGCACGGCGGCGATGGCGCCTTCGCGCAGCACGCCGCTGATGGAGTTCGCTGACGAACACCGATTGGTCGAACAGCTCGGTGATCTTCAGCCCCGGCGGCGCCGCGGCGCGCGCCACGTTCAGGGCCTCCTTGACCGCGTTGACGACGCCGAGCGTCGAGGCGTTGCCGTTCTTGATGATGCTGAGCAGCACCGAGCGGCGGCCCTCGGTGCGCACCACGTTCTGCTGCACCAGGGAACCGTCGCGGACGTAGCCTACGTCCTTGAGGAAGACGGTGGCGCCGCCCGCGAACTTCACGGGGATGCTGTTGAGATCGTCGAGGACGAGCGGCATCGCATTGGTGCGGACGGCATATTGGGTGTCGCCGATCTTCGCGGTGCCGGACGGCAGGGTCAGGTTCTGGGTGTTGACGGCATTGACCACGTCCAGCGGGGTCAGTCCCTTCGCCTTCAGCTTGGCCGGATCGAGATCGACCATGATCTGCCGGTAGCGGCCGCCGGCCGGCGTCGGAAGCGTCACGCCATGGATCGGGGCCAGGCGCTGGCGCAGCCGGTAGATGCCGTAATCGTAGAGCTGCTGCTCGTTGAGGTTATCCGAGCTCAGGCCGATCTGCAGGACCGGTACGCTCGATGCATTGTACTTCACCACGATCGGCGCCTGGATGCCCGCCGGCATGATGCCGCGGACCGAGTTGGTGCCGGCTACGATTTGTGCGATCGCGAGGTCGAGATTGACGTCGGGCTGGAAGAAGATCTTCTGAATCGAAATCCCGTTCAGGGTCTGCGACTCGATGTCCTTGATGCCGTTGACGCTGGAGCTGATCGAGAATTCGCCATAGGTCGTGACCCGTTGTTCCATCTCCGGGGTGCTCAGCCCGGTATAGGTCCAGATCACCGTCACCACCGGGATGTCGATCTCGGGAAAGATGTCGGTCGGCATCGAGACCACGGCGGTGAAGCCGAGGAACGAAATCAGCAGTGCCAGGACATAGAAAGTATGCGGAAACCGCAGTGCGAAGCGTACAATTCCCATCAGGCATTTCCATCGACGGCGTTGCAGGCGGCGAACGACGACACGAGCATGTTCGGCTGTTCGAGTCTTATAGAGCCAAAATGATCCCGGTCGATCAAAGCCATGTGATCACATCGTTTCATTGCGAAGTTTTAATGTCTTGCGCGCTGCGCCGAACATTTTGCGGCTGAGCCCACCAAAGAGCGATCGACACGCAACCATACCCGCCGGAAGCTTGCAAATGCTATACCATCAAGTATCTCCGAAAAAGATCGGGCCGCATAACCGCGCCATATACAGGTAATGGAAAAGATATCGCGCGTGCGCTGTTCGGGCACCCCGGTGGAGCGAGATCCAACTCGCGGCGCGGTTCAATCCTCGGCTGCCAGGATCGCGCTCGCGCCGCCGACGACGGCGGGGACGGCGAGGCACCAGAAGCCGATCCATGCATAAAGCGCAGCCGCGGCGGCGCAGCCCGCGGCGAACCAGAAAATCGCTGCGAGCATCCGATTGAACCGCGCCCGCGCCGCTGGCGCCTGGTCCGGATTCGCACCTCGCAACAGATCGACCGCGTCGAGCACCAGCTGGGTGGTGTTGCCGGTCATCAAAGTGCTGGGCGGGAGGGCGCCGAGATGGATTCGATGGACCGCATTCTGGACCGCCATGGCGGCGACGCCGGCAAAACCGGTCACCAGCGCGGGCGGTGCATCGCTGTCGGCGAACGGCCCCAGCGTCACCGCGAGCACGAAGAACGCGATCAGCAGCGCCACCTTTGTAATCAGCAGAAGCCGCACCGCAGGCAATCGCCGCGCCGTCAGGGCCGTTGCGGCCAATCGCACGAGGGCTACGACCAGGACGAATTCGGGAAGTGCGAGCAGCTTGGCGATGACGCCTTGAGTTCCGAGCACCAGCGTGGCGCCGAGCGTCACGAAATTTCCAGTCACATGCGCTGTGAAAAGGCCCTGCAGGCCGAGGAAGCCGGCGGTATCCACGAATCCGGCGACGAAGCTCAGGAGTGCCGCAATGCGTTGGTTCTTCATGGCTGCACGGATCACACCAAAGGATGAGGCTGGGGCGGGAGTGCGGTGGCCGGCTTGCGCTATAACGTCGCTCCAGTTGCATCCCGCGCCGGATTATTTGTGAAGGAGCCGGCAAGCCCTAGACGAGCGTTTCCGAAGTTCGATTTATATCAGGCGGCCTTATCGATTTTGTAAGTCCAGGTATGAACGACGGGGTCCTGGTTAAAGAAATCCACGGCGGCCATGAGGCGATCCTTGAGTTCCTGTTTGGATGCGACACGGATGTGGCGCAGGACGGAACGGGCGAGCTTGGAAAAGAAGCCCTCGACCAGGTTGAGCCAGGACCCGTGCTTGGGAGTAAAGGTGAATTCGAAGCGGTGCTCGGGCTGATCGGCGAGCCAGGTTCTCGTTTCTTTGGAGATGTGCGCGGAATGATTGTCGAGGATCAACTTGATCGCGGTGTGGGCCGGATAGGCAGCATCGAGAAGCTTGAGAAATTCGATGAATTCGCGGCTGCGGTGGCGATCCTTGACCAGTGCATGGACCTTGCCGGTGACGAGGTCGATGCCGGCCAGCAAGCTGACCGTGCCGTGGCGTTTATATTCATGCTCGCGTGCGAAGGTCGCATACATGCCGGGTTCGGGCGGCAAATCCGGGGCAGTCGTCGCGATCGCCTGGATACCAGGCTTCTCATCGTAAGAGATGATCGCCACTGCGTCGCTCGGCTTCTTCTTCGACACGGCCGCCGCCTTCTTGAGGATTTTCACCTGGCGATAAACGCACAGCACTTCAGCCATTTTTTCGGCAAAGTCGGGATCGCGCTGTTCCAGGTAGTATCGCACTTTATGCGGTTTCACTTCCTCCTGGTCGAGGATCTTGCACACCGTGCCCTGCGCCAAGTTGGCGAGGCAGGCATGTCCTTCCGCCGGTCCATGCTCGCGGGCGTGGCGGGCCAGAAGCCGCGTCGTCCACAGTTCGTGGGGATAGCCAAGTTCCTTCGCCTTCCGGCAGGCCAGCGACACCAGCCATGCCTTCGCCTCAAGGGTGATCGTCGGCTCCCTACCGGGGCGCGGGCGATCATCGAGTGCAGCCATCGGACCTTCAGCCACGGCGCGCTCGACGCAGCGCTGAACCGTTTGATGATGCAGCCCGAGCATCCGGCCGACCGCAAAGAACGACGGGTCCTCCCGATAGGCCAACAATATCCGGGCGCGCTCGACCCGGCTCGCCGGCTCCGTTCGCGACTGCGCTATCGATCTCAACTTTGCCGTATCCGCATCTCCGAGCGACAATTCAATCGCTCGCCGCCACGCTGCCATGACTTTCATCCTGCTTCATTATGGGCACACGCGACCTATATAGGAGTCCGAAAGCCAAGATGAATCCCCCGCTTATGACAACTTTCATGGAATTCATCGTCTAGTGCGAAGGCTTGCGCACTTTTTCGCGCCTATGTGGCCCAAAAGGTACATCAAAGCGATGCCACCGCGCTAAAATGGTCTCCCAAAAAAATCGATACGGCCACGGGGGCCCAAGTGAACAAGTCGTTTGTTGCGGGTGTTGCGATTGCGGCCATGTCGTCGGGTCGCGTGATCTCTGGGGCGCGTCGGGTTCTTGCGGGCGCTGTCGCGTCGGCAGTGCTGGCGATGTGGTGCTTGGCACTGGGGTCGCAGGGAGCGATGGCCGTTACCAAGGCGTGTGAGGGTGCGACGGGAACTTCGGTCGTGACCGGGACTCCGGCCTTTCTCTATCTGCAATGCTACAAGGCGATCCAGATTCCCGGCAACCCGCTGCAGACATTCGGCGCCAGCGCATTAGTGAGGACCAATTCCAAGACCGAGTCCTACTACTTGGCAGATCGGTCGAACCTGGGAATCGATGTCGTCAACGGCGAAACCTTCACGTTCACCAAGACCGTGACGCCGACCAGCCCATTCATCGGCCAGTTGATATGGGCGTCCGGCCCTCTCACCGACCCTTCGACCGCCGACACCACCAGAATGGGCACGGCCGACGAAACCCATTCCGGGCCGAACGGGATGGCGGTTTATACGGACGCGGAAGGGTTCAATTGGCTTTTTGTCGCCGATGGCGGCTGCAATGCGTTGCCCGCCGGTTCCGGGGGCCTCCCCCACGGGTCCACCCAGGCGACCCCGAGCGCAGCGGGGACGCAAGGCGCTTGCGGCACTCCCGCAGACCCATCGACGCTGCCAAATCCGCAGTATCAGATCACCGGGGGAAGCCCCCCCGTTTACACCAACTGCACCGCCGGAAACGTCACCAGTGCGATCCCAAATGGGGGGTGTTACCCGATCTACCATCAGCCCACTGTCAAACTCTTCAATTTGACCAATAACAGCTACGTCGCAGGGCACGACATCATCATGGGGGGGCCGGGCTACGGACTGGACCCGTCCGGGAATCTCTTCGGTGCTTCCAAGGCCGACCAGATCGTCATCGGGACCAAGAATGGGACGACCTATATGCTGGTCAGTTCCCCGGCCGAGCCTTTCATCCCCACCGCGCCGCAGCCGACATCGGGCGCTTACGGCGCCTGTGACGCACCTTCAAAGACGGTAAGCTATCCGGTTCCTCCCTTTACGTCGAATCCGACCTATGTACCCGGCGCGCCGGCGACAATCGGGTCGTTTCCGTACCTGACGCTGTTCACGATCGTTTCCAATTCCGCTGCGAAGACCGCAAATCCGCCCACGGTGGCCTACGTTGCCACCATAAGGATCGATGACACCTCTCCCGCCCTGACGAGCTTCAAGGGAACCTATGGACCCCTCAGCTGCGACTACGACGGGAAGCGGCCGAGCACCGCCATCGGCGGCCTGCGCTTCGATCCTGCTGCAGGCTTGTTCTTCGTGGCGCTCCCCTCCGTGTTCAACAACGTCCCGGTGGGCTCGTCGTCGACGGCCGGGGTGCCGAACGACTTCTCCGGCATCGGCCAATCCTACATTCCGGACGGTCCACCGGGGTCGCCCGGCGCCTTGGCGACAAATACGGGTACGCTCCCCGGTGGCACGGTCGTCGGGCAAGGCTGCGTTTATCAGCTCGGACCCGTCGCCGAACCCAACAACAGCAATTTCACTCAGAGTTTCAGCGGCTACTTTTGGACTTGCGATGGTGGCATTGCGTTTTTCGATCCCACTGACCTTGCGTTCGTCGACTCTTCGAATGTGGGCACGTTGACCTGGTGGGCGACGGGCGAGAGCCAAGGCGTCGTGAAGGTGCCCTACTGTTCGCCGGGCATCCTCGGAGCCGGACCCTTCAGTACTGGATCGTCGACCGCGCCGCCGGGGGCCGGTGCGGACTATGACAACCTTTTCCTGGGATGCACGCCGAGGCTCAACGGAAACCTGGCAGGCAGCGGCCCCGGCGTCACGGTGAACATCTCCGAGACGTACTCCGCCGTCGTCAATGTGCACCCTCAGTGGTTTTTGGGACCGGCGGCGACCGCAATACCGGGCCCGTTTCCTCCCACCGACAATACTTCGCCGTTCAACACGACGATCGCATTCACCAACGCTGGCGGTACTTCTTCAAATCCTACCCCTCTTCCTGCGGGCTGTACCGTGGAGCTGTGGGGCCCCATGACATGCAGCGGCCCGGGCACCAGTTCGTACTACCAGATCCCGGGCGGCCAGATCATCGGCTACCCGCAACTCAACTCCTTGTACATAAACGGGGCAACGCAGGCACATTTGTTCGGGCTGCAGTCGTACGGCGAGGGCGTGTCGCCGGGATCTGTCGACATGACCACGTTCATGAAGGATCCGCACTGGTACGTGGCTGTCGGGGCGTTCGGCTTCAACTCCACCAACATCACCAACCTGGTGACCAAAGGGCCGGTGCTCGCCTATCTCGATGCGTTGTCGAACGAGGTTGTCGAGTACACTCCGACCTCCTCCGGCTCGAATACCATCGCGGTGGATACCCAGAACTACCTCGCCTTTCTTCCGGTGAATGGGGTGGCGGGGCCGACGCCCCAGCTCCCCGCCGGCGACTTCACCGGGAACGGCGTCAAGCTGTGCGGCAACGGCGTCACCGATCTTTACGGAACTGTCACCGGCCGCGGATGCGTGATCGTGTTCCGGGAGCAATATCTCAGCCCTATCGGTCCGCGCGCACCGAAATGACCGGGGGCTGCAGGTCGAGGATCGTCATAAAGGGGCCACTATCCAGCGGCCGGCCCCCGCATTTTCCGGGGACCTGTGGCGCGAAAGGTACATCAATGCGATGCCGCCGGGTTAAAATGCCTCCCCAAAAGATCGGCAAGGCCACGGGTGCCACGTGAAGAAGCTGTTTGTTGCGAGCGTTGTGATCGCGGCAGTCGCGTTGTCTGCTCCCGTGCTTGCGGCGGATATGCCGCCGTATTCGGTCGCCAAGGGCCCGATCGTGGTGGGAGGCTTCGACTGGGAAGGCTTCTATGTCGGCGGCCATATCGGTGCAGCAACGGACAATGAGAGCTTCACCCAGACCGATGTGAGTTGGACCAGCCTGCCAGGCGGGTTCCCGGGCTCGACCAGCGTGAACACCGGCGAGTGCGGCTCGCTGGGCGCGACGAACGTCACCGGCGGCATGCAGATCGGCTTTAACTGGCTGATTCCCGGGCCATTCCTGTTCGGCCTTGAAGCCGACATCTCCGGCACCGGACTGAGTTCGACCGCGCTGACCTCGCCGGCGGGCGATCCCTTTGCCGTGGCCCAGTGGAACGACAAGCTGGACGTTTACGGTTCGGTTCGCGCCCGGCTCGGCTGGGTGGCCGACAACTGGCTGTTTTACGGCACCGGCGGTTTCGGCTGGGACTTCGACAAGTTCACGCGGACCCAGTTGACCGCGCCTCTCAACCCGGTGACGCCGCCGTTTGTCGATCACGAATGCACTTCAGGCCGGCACCGTCATCACCAGTTCGCATATCAGGCCAGGTTGGGTCGCCGGTGCCGGTGTCGAATGGGCTATCGCCCGCACCTGGACGGTAAAGCTCGAATATCTTCATTTTGACTTCGAATCGGAGACCTTCACCGGCGGCCATTTCAGCCTCCTGGGGCCGGGGGCGAGTAATCCGACATCCTCGTCCGTCGCGGCGACCCAAGGCGATCTCACCATCGATACGGTGCGCGTCGGCTTCAATCACACCTTCAACTGACATCGCCCAACTGACATCGTCGCGCGGTTGCAACGTCCCTCGCCCGTGATTTTGCGGCGGAACGAGGGGGGCGTTGCCGCATCGTTACGGCGCGCGTGGGCGCATGGCCACGCAAAACCGCCTGCCGCCGTTTACTCCGGGTTAAACCTGAAGCGAAAATCAGCCCGACCTCCGCGGGGGTTAAGGCCCAGTCTCATAGACTCGCCCTTATCCTGGGGCGAAGCGACTGGATTCGATTTGCAGCGATCGAACCGGGAGCCGAAGGCATGGCCGATCGGAGCAATCGCGGTGGCGAAATTCATGGGAATCCGGTCGCAGCTGCTGGGACTGGTGGCAGCCGCCGTGCTCCCGTTCCTCGTCTTGATCGGGGTCGGCTTGTGGAACCAATCCCGCATCGCGCAGGCGGAGGCCCTGAATCGCGCGCTCGGCGAAGCCCGCGTCCTCGCCGCCCAGATCGACGACCATCTCGGCAATGTGGAAAACCTGATGATCGGCCTCAGCCGCGCCGTCTCGACCGATCCGGCCGACGTGAAGGCCAACGATGGGTTGCTGGCCGGAGTGAAGGCGGAACTGCCCGGATTCATGTCCGACATCGTCGTGGCAACGCCCGACGGCGAAAACATCGGCTCCGCCTCGGGAAACCGATTCAGCGTCGCCGACCGCAGTCACTTCACGCAAATCTTGGCGGGTCAATCGATTGCGATCGGCGATCCCGTGCGCAGCCGGGTGGATCAGCATTGGATCTTTCCTGTCGCGCGCGCCATCAGGAATTCGGCCGGCGAGCTGCAGGCGGTGCTGATCATCGGGACTTCGATCGAAAACTTCCGGGGAGCGGTGCACGTCAGCCATCTTCCCGCCGGCAGTACCGTAAGGATCACCAACGAAAGAGGGATTGCCGTTGCGGCCTTCCCGGACGTTCCCGATCGGGTCGGCCGCGACCTCTCGAAACTCGGCAATGTGAGCCGATGGCTGCGCGCCAGGGAGGGGAGCGAGTTTGCGATCTGGAACGACCAAGTCACCCGCGTCACCGGCTATTCGACCGCATACCGCGCACCCTGGCTGGTGACCGTCGGCATGCCGATGGATGTCGCCTCTGCGGCGGTCGCCACCAAGCTCAAATTGGGCGGACTGTACAGCTTCTTCGCCATCGCGGTCGGGGCGATCATCGCCTGGATGCTGTCGGGCCGCATCATTCGCCCGCTGCGGCAGCTCGAGCGGGATGCCGCGATACTGGCGTCCGGAGAATTGAGCCACCGCACCTCGATCTCCTCGGTCGGCGAATTCGGCAGGCTGGCGGATGCCTTCAATCGGATGGCTTCGTCGCTGGAGCGCCGCCGCAATGCGAGGCTCGAGCACGCCGACGATCTGCGCCGGGCCAAGAATACGCTCGACTCGGTCATCGATGCGTCGCCGGTCGCGATCGCCTGCTCAAATCTCGATCGCAAGGTGTTCTTGTGGAACCGTGCCGCCGAGGACATCTACGGTTACAGCGAATCCGAAGTCCTCGGTCAGAAAATCAAGATCGTTCCCCCGGACATGGAGGAAGCGGCCCGAGAACTGCATCGCCGCGCCTGCAGCGGCGAGGTCGTCCGCGGCATCGAGACCAGGCGGCTGCGCAAGGATGGAATTTCCCTCGACATCCGCCTCGCGGCGGCGCCGCTGTTTGCCGAAGACGGCGCCGTGCGCGGCGTCGCCTTCGTGCACGAAGACATCACCGCCCGCAAGCAGGCCGAGCAGCAGCTGCGCCAGTTCGCGCATTTCGATCAGCTCACCGGCCTCGCCAACCGCCTGACCATGAGAGAGCGGCTGGGTAGCCTGTTGGAGGACAACCGGCGGCAGAGCAGCATCGCGATTCTCGATCTCGACGGTTTCAAGGACGTCAACGACACGCTCGGCCATTCGACCGGCGACCGGTTGCTCATCGAGGTCGCTGCCCGCCTGAAGGCGGCGGTCGCGAGCCGCGCGCCCGATGCGCTGGCATGCCGTCTCGGCGGCGACGAATTCGTCATCGTCGTTCCCGACTGCGGCTCTCCGCTGCTCATCGCCGAGGTGGTCGGCGAGGCGTTGACCCGGCTGTCCCAGACTTACGTCATCGGCGAGCACGTGCTTCAACTCGGCGCCAGCGCCGGGATTGCGATCGGGCCACGGCACGGCTCCGGCGTCGACGAATTGTTGTCGAGTGCCGATCTCGCACTCTACCAGGCGAAAAAGAGCGGCGGCCGCGCGTACCGCTTCTTCACTCCGGCCTTGCGCGCCAACGCGCAATCGCGACGCGTGCTGGATTCGGAGCTGCGCCATGCTTTCGCCAACGGCGAGTTCGAGCTCTACTACCAGCCGCAGGTTCGGCTTTGCGACAACGCCGTGACCGGCGCCGAAGCCCTGCTGCGGTGGCGGCATCCGGTGCGCGGTCTGCTCGATCCGCACGCCTTCATCGAGGCGCTCGCAGGCAACGCGCTCGCACCCGATGTCGGCCGGTGGGTCATCGAGACGGCTTGCGCCCAGGCGGCGGAATGGCGGAGCCAGGGGTTCTCGCTCGCGCGCATGGCCGTCAATCTGTTTCCCAAGCAGCTGCAAGATTCTTCGCTGATCGCAGTTGTGGAGGCTGCACTGCGCCGCAGCGATCTCCCGCCCGACCTGCTCGAGCTGGAAATCACCGAAAACATCGCTCTCAATCACGAGGAAGCGGCCAAGCCGCTGGCGCAGCTTCGCGAGCAGGGCGTCAAGATCGCCTTCGATGATTTCGGCACCGGGTACGCGTCGCTGCGCTACCTGACGCTGTTCCCGGTGTCCCGGATCAAGATCGACCGCAGTTTCGTGCACGACATCGCCAATGGTGCGAAGTCCGCGGCCATCGTCCGCTCGCTGATCGGCATGGCGCAAAGTCTCGGCCTCGAAGTCATCGCCGAAGGCGTGGAAACCAGCGCCCAGGCCGCGTTCCTGAGGAACGAGCGATGCGAGGAAGCGCAGGGCTTCCTCTACGGCAAGCCGCTTTCCGCCGTGGATTTCGCGGTCTATTTGAGCGTGGCGCGTCTCGTCGCGGCGATTCCGGGCGACCGGGCCGTCATCGCTGCGGCGGCGGCGGCCGGATAGCGTAATTACGCGCACTCGATCGCGCTCACTCGTCGACGATCTGGCCGCCGTCATAGCCGCAGGCGATCCGGCCGAGGGCGGCGCGAAACGCCTCGGTGTCGATCATGCCGGCGAACTCGGGGCCGGCGCTGCGGCGGGACGCGCCGGCGCGCGCCAGGATCGCGGCGATGAGTTCGCGGTCGAGATAGGGCAGGCTCGCCCAGAACCCGCGCGCCAATTCGTTCGCCAGCGCGTGGTCGGGATGCCGCGGGTTTTCCGGTGCGCGGCCGATCTCGTACATGTGGACGACCTCGTCCCAGGGCGCGCGTTCCGACGGCAGGCGCGCCAGGATTTCCGGCTGCTCCTGCGCCACGTAAAACCGGTTCAGCGTGTCGAACAGCGCGAACCGGTAGCCCTGCGCCAGCAGGAACGGCTCCCATTCGCCCCATGCCGGTTCGCCGGAACCCGGCATAACCGCTTCGATCACGATCACCTTCGGCCGGAACCGGCGCCAGTCGCCGCCCAACAACACGTCCGCCTCGCCTCCCTCGACGTCGATCTTGAGGAAATCGATGGCGCCGAGATCATGCGCCGCGCACAGATTCGCGAGCGTCGTCGCCGGCATGCGCACGGTTCGATAGCCGGCGCCGAACGCTTGCGCCTTGCGGGCGAGATGCTCGACCGTGGTCGACAATCCATGCAGCCGGTCGACCACATGGAAATCGATCTCGCCGGACGTGCGTCCGACGACGCCGCAGACCGTCACGTCGCGCGGGCGCAGGCGGGCGTAAAGGGCGGCGAGTTCCGGCTGCGGCTCGACCACGATGCCGCGCCAGCCCCGCTCATAGAACCAGAACGAGACATTGTCGGCGACCGGATGCCCGCCGCCGACGTCGATATAGGCTCCCGTCTTCTGGCCGGCGAAGGCGAGCGAGAGGTGATAGTCTTCGAGGTTCTGCGTGTAGGAGAGCTCCATCACATCCCTTTCCGCCCCGCCAGCTCCGGCATGGTGCGACGACGCCGGCACCGGGCCGGCCCGCCGTCTCCGCCAAGCCCGGAGGTCCCGCCAAAGACTGTGCAAATTAAGGCGCGCTTGTCCAACCCGACATAAATGGTCCACCTTGAATGGTCTAACCTGCCGGGCGGCGGTCGGCCGGCGCCGTTCAAACGCAATCGCGGACGTCCCATGTTTCCCATTCCCAGATGCGTGTTCCTGACCCAAGGCGTCGGCGTCCACCGGCACAGCCTGACCGCTTTCGAATATGCGCTGCGCGATGCCGACATCGAGCAGCAGAATATCGTGACCGTGTCCTCGATATTGCCGCCGGGCTGCGAATTGATCACCCGCACGGCCGGGGTCGCGACGCTGAGCCCGGGCGAACTCACCTTCTGCGTCCTGGCGCGGTCCGAGACCAACGAATCGGGCCGTCGGATCGCCGCCGGGATCGGCCTCGCCCGGCCCAAGGACCCGACCCATTACGGCTACATCTCCGAGCATCATGCCTACGGCATGTCGGAACCCGCGTTGCGCGACTATGTCGAGGATCTCGCCGCCACCATGCTCGCCTCCACCCTCGGCATCGAGTTCAATCCCGATGCCGCCTGGGACGAGCGCAAGCGCGTCTACGAACTGAGCGATCTCATCGTCGACAGCCTTTCGATCACGGCCGCCGCCGAGGGCGCACCCAGCGGCGATTGGACCTGCGCGGTCGCGGCCGCGGTGTTCCGTTTCGCGATGCCGCCCGTTACGCCGCCATGACGGCACCTGCGACCTACGCCGTCGCGCCGACCTTCCTCGGCGTCGAACGAAGGGATCGCGACGCCGCGGTCTGCGTCGCCGGCATTCCGTTCGATCTCGGCACCTCCAACCGCAGCGGCACCAGGTTCGGCCCGGCGGCGATCCGGCAGGCGAGCCGGATGCTGGTGGACGGCGCGCATCCCGTCCACTGGGTCGATCCGGCGGCTCTGCCGCTCGCCGACATCGGTGACTTCGCGATCGCCCTGGGGGACATCCCGGCCAGCCTGGCGCGGATCGAGGAAGCCGCGCTCGGGCTCGAGCATCTGGTGGCGCTGGGCGGCGACCACAGCATCACCCTGCCCCTGTTGCGCGCCCTGGGCCGGCGCCACGGACCGGTAGCGCTCATTCACTTCGATGCCCATGTCGACACCTGGCCCGACACGTTCGGCCAGCGCTACGGTCACGGCTCGGTGTTCTACAACGCCATCGAGGAAGGCCTGCTCGAGCCGCGCCGGATGATCCAGATCGGCATCCGCTCGCCCATGGAGCGCAAGATTCACGACTGGACGGTCGAACGCGGCGTCACCATCGTCACCGCCGCGGAGGTCCACGAGTTCGAGCCCCGCCGCGGTCGCCGCGCGCATCCGCGACACCGCGGGCGACGCGCGGGTCTATCTCAGCTTCGACATCGACGTGCTCGACCCCGCCTTCGCGCCGGGCACGGGAACGCCGGAGATCGGCGGACTGGCGAGCTGGCAGGCGCAGGCGATCCTGCGCCGCCTCGGCGGACTGGCCTTCGTCGGCTGCGACGTGGTCGAGGTGGCGCCGGCCTATGACGCGGCCGAGATCACCGCGCTCGCCGGCGCGACCATGGCGTGGGAATACCTCTGCCTGCTCGGCCGCTGCAGCGCTCCTGCGTAGTGCCGCGTAGCGTCCGCAATCGAAGCAAGTTCTTCCGCGCCGATCATGAACCTCGGCGTCTCCCTCTGACCCGTTGTGGAAGTCGAGTGGTCCGAGGACGTCACAACCGTCGCTTCCGCCGATCACCCAACTCTTGCGAGTCGCGCCATCTTGATTTCTCGCGTTCGCGACCGGCAATGCTGCCCACTCGCCGTTTCCCCCGGCCGTGACCAACGCGACCCCCAGGTCGACTTCTAGTCCGGCGAGGTGAGCTTGTTCACACCTGAATTGGTGTACAAGCCAAAATGTAGGTTGGCATCACCCAGGGGGCCACCGGTGCCGCACTCGGTCGCAGCTGCGAGATCATAGGCCATGAAATAATAACTATCGAAAATTTGATTTTGGTGCATACTCCATGTGGTAAAATAATCCATCTCGTTCGCAATGGTAGCCGCCGAGTTTTGGCCGGGATTAAAGCAACTCGGCCATCCCTCCTCTGTCACAATAACATTTTTGTTCAACTGGGTTTGTAACTCCATAGCCGTGTTTTGTGTCTTACTCGCTACGCTTACACCATCTATCTGTTCCGGAGAATCGCCCCAATATGGAAAAATATTAGCACCAATTACCTGGATAGTAGATAGTACGCCCTCGGGATCGTCTTGGTTTAAGCTAGGATTGTAAGGAGTCGCTCTTTTTGGATCGCAGCCGGGCGCTGCGCCGCCACACCAATCACCTTGGCGTTGCGCCGTCGTAACTGGTACAGAGACCTGAGCCATAATTTTTTTGATGTCAGCCACAATTCGCCGCTGCATGTTTCGATTTGGCACGCCTTTATAATCGAACATGTCTTCGTTCCCAACAACAATCCCTATTACTGCATTGCCGTAAGTGGGGTTATTTGCTGCTGCGATAGCAGCCTTAACTTGGGCTTCGGTCCACGTGGGCTCCAAAGGAAACTCATATACGCCCAATAATACTTTTAATCCGACGGCATTTGCGAATTGTGCAATTGACGGCACGCATCGACCCGTCAGTATGTGGCAATATGCCGAATAGTATGTTTTAATAACATTAAAGTTTAGCACATTCTTGATCTGAGATAAATCTGCAGTGATGGCATTCGTCATCTCCTGCAAACCCATGTTCGCATCGGGATTATTTTGCCCTTTTACGTAAAGCGCACTGTGAGCAGGATCATAGTTGACGCCGTTCCCAGCCGCATATGAATAATTGGATAAACCAATCAATGCAGCGGCAAATGCAGGCGCAAATAGACATTTCATGAAGCAAAGCTCCCGTCCATCGGTTCATCAGGGTTCTGGAAGTGCGCGCGACACGAGTTGGCTCGCCTGTCGCCCCTTTTCATGGGGAGGGCCAGCGCATCACGCCGAGACGTGGTGGGACAGGAATACAATTCGTGTCTCGTCGCGAATCGTCCCGTGGCGCCTCCCAGAAAAACACTACACCGATTGCCGAGTTGCCCGGAAGGGCGCGATGCGAGTTTCCACTTGGTTATTTTGCTGCAGGAAGGTCCGTTGTTGGCCCATCTCGGCCGCGCCGGGCGCTGCCTGTATCAATCGTCGGCGCGGCGGCCGGCGGTTGATCGGCGCGGTCGGACGGCACAGGATCGCGTCGATTTGGTCGTTTCGACGGGAATGAAGATGGTGATGCCGGTTCTCACGCCCCACGGCGTGCTGGCGCTGCGCGGAGATGAGGAGGCGCCGGCCCCGGAACCGGCGCACCGCGCCCGGCTGGAGCAGGCGTTTCTGCGCGGCTCCGGCCACGGATTGCTGGCACTGGGTGCCGACGAGGTCGGGACGGCGCTGCCGGCGGAGTGGTCCTATTGGCGCGATTTCGGTGCCCGTTACGTGACCGCGCTGTGCGCGCTGCCCGAACTCGGCGAGGGCGCCGCCAAGCCGGCGGTTCCGGCCCCCGGCGAAAGCGAGCTGGCGGCGACGGCGGCGGCCGTCCCGCCCATGACCGGGGCGGAGTATCTCACCGCGGCGACGCTCGCCGGCCTCTGGCGCGCCATGGACGAGGCCTTCGACGCAGAGCTCGCCGATGCCGGGCTTTCCGTCCAGGAGTTCCTCAAATCGCGCCATCCGGCCTGGAACCTGGTCGGGCGGGTCCATTTCAATCTCGCGGAAAACCGCAAGGACGAGGAGGCGCCCTTCGCCTTTCTCGCCACCTACACGACCCGCCTTTCGGCGTCGGCGAAGGCCCAGCACATGCCGCTCGGCCGGGCGCTGCAGGAATATGCGGGCGCCAACAACCGCGAGCGCCTGTTGTCGCTGCTGACGCCCGTCCAGCGCGCCGCCGAGCGCTGCGGATGGCTCAAGGCCATGGTGGATGCGGGCGAGATCTTCCATCCGCTGCGCTGGGCGCCGCAGCAAGCCTTGCAGTTTCTCAGGGACGCGCCGGCGCTCGAAAGCGCCGGCGTGGTCGTGCGCATGCCGGCGAGCTGGCGCATGAACCGGCCCGCGCGCCCCCAGGTCAAGGCGACGGTGGGCGGCAAGCCGCCCTCTCGTCTCGGCGTCGAGGGGCTCCTCGACTTCGCGATGGAGGTGACGCTCGACGGCGAAAGGCTGTCCGCGGCCGAGATCAAGCAATTGCTTGCCCACTCCGAGGGCTTGGCGATGATCCGCGGCAGGTGGGTCGAGGTCGATCACGCCCGGCTGAGCCGGACGCTGGAGCAGTTCGAGACGATCGAGCGGCGCGCCTCGGCCGACGGCCTGTCGTTCGGCGAGGCGATGCGGATGTTGGCGGGAGCCGGCATCACCGGGAACGAGGCGGCCGCATCGGCCGATGTCGCCTGGAGCGAGACGGTGGCGGGTCCGTGGCTCGCGGAGACCCTCGCGGCCCTGCGCGGTCCCGATGGACGTCTCGGCGTCGGTCCGGGCCGGTTGCTGCACGGCACGCTGCGGCCGTATCAGCTCGCCGGCATGCAATGGCTCTACCTCCTGGCTCGGCTCGGGCTCGGCGCCTGTCTTGCCGACGACATGGGGCTCGGCAAGACCATCCAGGTCTTGTCGCTGCTGCTGGTGCTCGGGAACGAGGCGAAGGATAAACCCAGCCTGCTGGTCGCGCCGGCTTCGCTGCTCGCCAACTGGGCCGCCGAGATTGCGCGGTTCGCGCCCAGCCTCAAGGCGGTGGTGGCGCATCCTTCGGCGATGTCCGGCCGAAGCTCTGCAGAAGGATGGCGCGCGTGTGCTGGCGGGCGCCGACCTCGCCATCACCAGCTACGGCTACCTCGCGCGCGCGCCATGGCTTTGCGCGACGCGGTGGCGGCTGGTGGTGCTCGACGAGGCGCAGGCGATCAAGAATCCCGGCGCCAAGCAGACCCGGACCGTCAAGCAGCTCGAGGCCGACACCCGCATCGCCCTCACCGGCACGCCGATCGAGAACCGGCTCGGCGACCTGTGGTCGATCTTCGACTTCATCAATCCGGGATTGCTGGGTTCGTCAAAACAGTTCTCTTCGTTCGTCAAAGGCCTCGCCGCGCGGCCGCACAATCCCTACGGCCCGCTCCGCGACCTGGTGCGACCCTATATCCTGCGGCGGCTGAAGACCGACAAGAGCATCATCGTCGGACCTGCCCGACAAGACGGAGGTGAAGGCATTCTGCCTGTTGAGCCGCAAGCAGGCGGCGCTCTACCAGCAGGCGGTGCGAGGATCTGTCCGGCAAGATCGAGGAACTGGAAGGCATCGAGCGCAGGGGCGTCGTGCTCGCCTTCCTGATGCGGTTCAAGCAGATCTGCAACCATCCCAGCCAGTGGCTGGGCGACGGCGGCTGGGCCGAGGAGGACAGCGGCAAGCTCGCGAGGTTGCGCGAGATCGCGGAAGAGATCGCCGCCCGACAGGAGAAGGCTCTGGTATTCACCCAGTTCCGGGAGACGACGGCGCCGCTCGCCGCGTTCCTCGGCACCGTATTCGGCCGTCCCGGCCTCGTCCTCCATGGCGAGACCGAGGTCAGGAAGCGCAAGGATCTGGTGCGGCAATTCCAGGAGGACGAGACCGTGCCGTTCTTCGTGCTGTCCCTGAAGGCCGGCGGCGCCGGGCTGAACCTGACCGCGGCCTCCCACGTCATTCATTTCGACCGCTGGTGGAACCCGGCGGTGGAGAACCAGGCGACCGACCGGGCGTTCCGCATCGGACAGACCAAGAACGTGCTGGTGCACAAATTCGTCTGCCGCGGCACCGTGGAGGACAAGATCGACCAGATGATCGAGGCAAAGCAGAAGCTCGCCGGCGATTTTCTTGGGGGCGGGGCGGAAATGTTGTTGACCGAGATGAACGACGCAGAGCTACTCAAGCTCGTGGCGCTCGATCTCAACGCAGCGATCAAGGAGGGGTGATGAGCTACTTCTCGTGGCGTCCCTACGTGTCGGTGGCCGAGCGGCAGCGGCAAGCGCAGATGGAACTGACCAAGCTTGCCAAGCGCGGGGTCGGCGCCGCCCCGGTGAAGATCGAAGGCCGCACCATTGCCCAGAGCTTCTGGGGCAAGTCGTGGTGCGAGAATCTCGAGCGCTACAGCGACTTCGCAAGCCGGTTGCCGCGCGGCCGCAGCTATGTCCGCAACGGCTCGGTCGTCGATCTCAAGATCGAGAAGGGCGAGATCACGGCGATGGTCGCGGGTTCGGAACTCTACCGGATCAGGATCGAGGTCGCGCCGGTGAAAGCGTCGCGATGGAAGGCGATCTGCCGGGATTGCGCGGGGAGCATCGATTCGCTGGTCGAGCTGCTGCAGGGCCGCCTCGCCAAGGGCGTGATGGAGCGGGTGTGCAGCAAGGGCGACGGCCTGTTTCCGGCCCCGGAAGAAATCAAGCTGTCATGCAGCTGTCCGGATTGGGCGGACATGTGCAAGCACGTGGCCGCCGCGCTCTATGGCGTCGGCGCACGGCTCGACCAGAAACCTGCGCTTCTTTTCGTATTGCGCGACGTCGACGAGAAGGAGCTGCTTGGCGGGCACCGGCGGCGATCTCTCGATCGCCCGGGCGCCGCCGGGCGCCAAAGTGCTCGACGATGGCGACGTGGCCGCCCTGTTTGGGCTGGAGATGGCGCAAGCCGACGGCGAGCAGCCGGTCTCGATCGCCCGGGTAAGCTCGAAACCGGGCCGGCCGCCGGGGATCGAAAGCCCCGCTCGCGCCAAGAAGAAGACCGCCGATAAGAGGACGGCCAAAACGGCCAAGATGAAGGCCAAAGCCGAGACGACGGCCAACACGACGGCCAAGGCGAAGGCCAAGGTGAAGGTGGCAAAGAGAGGCGCCGCGCTTCGAAAGGCCCATGCCGTCCGTGAAGCCCGCGTGGTGGGCCGCGCTCCTTGAACCGGGGCAGCCTCGTCTTGCGATGTCCGCGCTGTCGCGTTTGCAATGGCGGGTCCGGCGGACCGAGGCCTGTCGCGCAGTGCACCGATGGCCCGAGGCCGGGGCCGGTCCCTTCCCCTTACACGGCGGAGTAGTCTAGGATTCCGAAGGCCTGTCGCAGTATCTGCCGGAGGGCCCCCTGCAGGGCAGCGCCGGCAAAGGTCCGCATGCTGTAGCAATCATCGAGGGCGACATCATGGAGATTCCGCGTCGCCGTCTGCTGCATCCGGCCGCGGCCGCTCTCTGCGTCATTGCTGGCGTCCTGATCCTGCCGGCCGGCCACGGTGCTTGGTCTCAGACGCCGAAAGCCATCAAGATCGTGGTTCCGGTCCCGCCGGGCGGCGGCATGGACTTCCTCGCCCGCCTGCTCGCGGACCAGATCAGCCGAACCCAGGGCGTGACGATCTTGATCGAGAGCCGCCCCGGGGCCGGCGCGATGATCGCGACCGAAGCGGTGTCGCGGGCTGCGCCCGATGGTGCGACCCTGCTCATCCAAAGTCCTTCGTTCGTCATCGACCCGTATGTGCGAAAGCTGAGCTACGATCCGCTCACCAGCTTCGAGCCGGTTTGCGATCTCGTCGCGGCGCCCAACGTCATCGTGGTCAACGCCGCGTCACCCTACCGCACGCTCGCCGACCTGGTGGATGCGGCACGCGCCAAGCCCGGCGAGCTGACGATTGCGAGCATCGGCCCCGCCAGCCAACAGCACATGGCGATCGAGACCCTCAAGCGCATGGCCGGCATCGATCTGACCTATGTCCCCTATTCCGGTTCCGCTCCCACCGTCACCGCGGTGTTGGGAGGCCATGTGACGGCGCTGATGGCCTCCTACGCGAACCTCGCAGAGCAGGTGGAGACCGGCAAACTGCGCGCGCTCGCCACCGCCTCGCGCGCGCGGATCGAGCAGTTGCCGGACGTGCCGACGGTCGCCCAGTCCGGCTATGAGGACTTCGAGGTGGACAGCTGGTTCGGAGTGCTCGCGCCGGCGAAGACGCCGAAGGAAACGGTCGCCCAATTCGCCAGCTGGTTCACCGCCGCGATGCAGGTCCCCGAGGTCAGGGCGAAGCTCGTCGGCCAGGGACTCTATCCGGCCGCGGTGTGCGGGGCGGATTTTGGGGCGCTGCTGCGCAAGCAATCCGACGAATACGGCCGCCTCGTTCGCGAGACCAACGTCAAGGCGCAGTGATCTGCCCCTACGTCTCCACCGGCTGCACGTCCGCCCGGGGCACCTGCGTCTCCATCGTCATGAACTGCGCCCTCGCGAGCGCCGCGAAGCGGCCGCCGACGCGGACCAGCTCGTCGAAGGTGCCGGTCTCGACGATGCGGCCGTGCTCGAACACCAGGATGCGGGTGGCGTTGCGCACGGTCGAGAGCCGGTGGGCGATCACGAAGGTGGTGCGGTTCTTCATCACCTCATCGAGCGCCGCCTGCACCTTGCGTTCGGTTTCGGCGTCCAGGGCGCTGGTGGCTTCGTCGAGAATGAGGATGGGCGGGTCCTTGAGGATGGCGCGGGCGATCGAGAGGCGCTGGCGCTCGCCGCCCGACAGCGCGCGGCCGCGCTCGCCCACCGGCGTGCTGAAGGTGTCGGGGGCGCGCTCGATGAAATCGAGCGCCTGGGCGCGGGCGGCGGCATCGCGCATCTCCGCCTCGGTGGCGTCGGACTTGCCGACCCGCAGGTTCTCGGCGACCGAGCGGTTGAGCAGCAGCGATTCCTGGTAGACCACGCCGATATTGCGGCGAAGCGCGGCGAGCTTGACGGCGCGGATGTTCGTTCCGTCGATCAGGATGTCGCCGGTCTGCGGGTCGAAGGCGCGATGCAGCAGCGCCAGCGCGGTCGACTTGCCGGCCCCGGTGCCGCCGACCAGCGCGATGGTTTCCCCGGGAAGCGCGGTGAAAGTAAGATCGAGCACCGCCGGGCGCTTGCCGTCGTAGGAAAACGACACGTTCTTGAATTCGACCAGGCCGTGCATGTGGCCGGGATCGATGGCATCCGGCGCCTCGCGCACGATCGACTCGGTGTCGAGCACGTTGAAGAATTCCCGCAGCCGCGGCGCGTCCATGAACACCTTGTTGATGAAGCGGACGAATTTTTCCAACTGGCCGATCAGCAGGCCGGCGAAATTCATGAACATCACGATGTCGCCGATGGTGGCGCGGCCATCGAAATGCAGTGTCACGCCGACCACGAAGATGCCCAGCAGGGTCAGCGTGGTGGAAGCCCGGGTCAGCACCGCGACCACCGCCCACCACGACAGCACCGGGATCTGCGCCGCCAGCAGGTCGTCGGCGATGGTGCGCAGCCCCGTGACTTCGGCCTCGATGCGGGCGAAGCCCTGCACCAAAGCGACGTTGCCGAGCGTGTCGGAGGCGCGCTCGGCGAGGTCGGAATAGTGCCGCTCGACGGTGCGCTGCAGCACTTCGGTCCTGTTGATGACGAGGGTGGTCAGGGCCCCGAACACGGCGGCGATGGCAAGCATTATCAGCCCGAGCGGCCAATTCAGGTAGATCGCAAATGGCAGCAGCACGATCAGGGAAGCGGCCGCCGCGAACGAGTCGCGGAAGAAGTCGAGCCACAGGCTCCACAGCGCGTCGGTCCCCGTCAGCATCACCTTCATCAGGCGGCCGGAATGCGATTCGCCGTGAAACACCAGCGGCAATTGCAGCACGTGGTCGAAGAAATCGGTCAGCACCGCCTGCCGGCGGCGATGGGCGAGACGATCCGCGTAGAGCGCCACGGTCACCCCCACCACGATGGTGAACAGCCCGAAGCCGACCCAGGCCGCGATCAGCCTGACCAGGTCCGGCCACGCCGCGGTGGTGCCCTTGGCCTGGGCGCCGGCGAGGGCATCGATGATCCGCCCGAACAGCACCGGCTCGGCGAACATGGCGCCGGCGAGCGCGAAATTGGCCACGGCCAGATAGATGCCGAGCTTCTTTTCCGGGCCGAGCAGGGCGAGCACCCGGGCGTAGAGGTGCAGAAGGCTCATGTGCATCGGTGGTCGGCTCGGGTTTGCGCGAAGCCGGGGCGTCGCGCCCGGCGGTGTTCGAGTAGCGCCATTCGCCCCACGACTTCAATAGGCGTTGCCGGCGCGGACGAACGGCATCCCGAATCGGGCCGGCGCCGTCAACGGCGCGCCCTCACGATGTGCTCGCGCAACTCATGGACCACGGCCTGGAATGCGGCGGTGAACGTCACCTCGAGGTCGCGGGGCCGCGGGAACTCGACCTTGCGCTCGGCGATGATGCGGCCGGGGCGCGCCGACATCACGAATACGCGGTCGGCCAGGAAGACCGCCTCGCGCAGGTCGTGGGTCACCAGGATCACGGTGATCTTGCGGACCGCGTGGAGGTCGCGGATCACCGCCCACAATTCCTCGCGGGTGAAGGCGTCGAGCGCGGCGAACGGTTCGTCCAGCACCAACAGCTGCGGCTCGTGGATCAGCGCGCGGCACAGCGAGGCGCGCTGCTGCATGCCGCCGGACAGTTCCCACGGAAATTTCGCGCCCTGGCCGGCGAGGCCGACCGAGTCGAGCAGGGCTTCGGCACGGCCCACATATTCCGCCTTCTTGCGCCTCAGCGCGCTGCGGTGCGGCTCGACGATCTCGAGCGGCAGCAGCAGGTTTTGCAGCGTGCTGCGCCACGGCAGCAGGGTCGGCGCCTGGAACGCCATGCCGGCGATCTTTACGGGCTGGTGGACCGGCTTGCCGGCGACCCGGACCACGCCCGCATAGGGGAACTGTAGCCCGGTGGCGAGCTTCATGAGGGTCGACTTGCCGCAGCCGGACGGGCCGACCACAGCCGCGAACTCGCCTTCATCGACGCTGAGCGACAGGCCCTCGACCGCGGGCGTGCCACCCGGCTCGCCATAGGAATGGCTGACGCCTTCAAGCGCTACGAAAGCGGCCACCATGCGGCTCCCGTCGTTTCCTCGATCCGCATTGCGGTCACCGGCCCGGCCCTGCCCGAGCCGGAAGGCAGCAAAGAACATGCCGGAACTGTGTGCAAGTTTTGCAGGCGGTTTGGCGGATGACGCTGGAAGTTGCAGGATTGCGGGACGGTTCGTTGCGCAAGACCGGTGAGATCGGAGCGCAATTCGATACAATCCAACCCACAGCGCACCGACGATTCGGGGCCGATCGGCTCTCATAGGCCTGTCCCAACGTCATGACGGAGATGAACCCGATGGAAGGTCGCGTCCCGCCGTTCCGTGCAACCTATGCGCCTCCGGATGAAGAGTTCGCCGCGCGGTTTCTCGGCTCCGTTCCGGCGCGGCCGGACGCGGAGGCCCGCATCGATGCGCGCGCGGGCGCGCTGGTCGCGGCGATCCGCGCGCGGGCCGGCGGCGTCGGCGGCATCGAGGATTTCCTGCACGAGTACTCGCTCTCGACCAAGGAGGGGCTTGCCCTGATGGTGTTGGCCGAATCCCTGTTGCGGGTGCCCGACAGCGCCACCGCGGACCGCCTCATCGAGGACAAGCTGTCGGCGGGGGATTTCGCCGGGCACGAGGTGCGCTCGCCCGCCCTGCTGGTGTCGGCTTCGGCCTGGGCGCTCGGCATTTCGGCGCGCGTGGTCGCCTCCCACGAGACCCCGGAAGGCATTCTCCACGGCCTGGTCAGCCGGCTCGGACGCCCGGCGGTGCGCACCGCCACCCGGCAGGCGATGCGGCTCATGGGATCGCATTTCGTGCTCGGCCAAACCATCGGCGAGGCGTTGGCGCGAGGCGGGGCGCACCCGGAATTCCGCTACTCCTTCGACATGCTCGGCGAGGGCGCGCGCACCGCCGCGGACGCCGCGCGCTATTTCGACGCCTATGCCGAGGCGATCGCCGCGATCGGCGCCGCGGCGGGGGCGGCGCGCCTGCCGCAGCGTCCCGGCATTTCGGTGAAGCTGTCGGCGCTGCATCCGCGCTACGAGGCGGTTTCGCGCGTGCGGGTGGTGGCGGAGTTGACGCCGCGCGTGATCGAGCTGGCGCGCGCCGCCAAGGCCCATGACCTCAACCTCACCATCGATGCCGAAGAGGCCGACCGGCTCGAATTGTCGCTCGACATCATCGGCCGCACCCTCTCCGATCCCGGCCTCGCCGGATGGGACGGCTTCGGCCTCGCGGTGCAAGCCTACCAGAAGCGCGCGCCCGCCGTGATCGACTGGGTGGCCGGCGCTGCGCAGGCGCTGGGGCGCCGGGTCATGGTGCGCCTCGTCAAGGGCGCCTACTGGGACACTGAGGTCAAGCGTGCCCAGGAGCGCGGACTTGCCGACTATCCCGTGTTCTCGCGCAAGGCGATGACCGACCTCTCCTACATGGCCTGCGCGCACAAGCTGCTGGCGGCCCGGCCGCTTCTCTATCCGCAGATCGCCACCCACAACGCGCTCACCGTCGCGAGCGTCGTCGAAGCGGCCGGCGGCGTCGAGGGCTACGAGTTCCAACGGCTCTACGGCATGGGCGACGCGCTCTATGAGGCCCTGCTGCGCGATACCCCTGGCGCAGCGTGCCGCGTCTACGCGCCGGTCGGCGGTCATCGCGACCTGCTTGCCTATCTGGTGCGGCGGCTCCTGGAGAACGGCGCGAACTCCTCCTTCGTCTATGCGGCCGCCGATCCCAAGGTGCCGGTGTCGGCCATTCTCGAACGCCCTGCGGCGGCGATCGGGACGCCGGCCCGCGCCCGCCATCCCAGGATTCCGCGACCGCCGGATCTCTACGAGCCGGGCCGCCGCAATTCGTCTGGGGTCGAATTCGGCGACGCCGCGAGCCTCGAAGCACTCCTCGCCGAAGTGCGCGCCGGCCTGCCGCCGGATCGCCATGCCATGCCACTGGTCGATGGCGTCGCCATTCCGGGCCGTGTGAGATCGGTGCGCTCGCCGATCGACAGCGCCACCATAGGCCTGGTCACCGAAGGCGACGAAGCGATCGTGGTTTCGGCGATGGCGGCGGCGGTCGACGGCTTTGCGGCCTGGGACGCCACCCCGGTCGAAACCCGGGCCGCGACGCTCGCCCGCGCCGCCGATGCGATCGAGGAAAGCCGCGGCCGTCTCATTGCGCTGCTGCAAGCCGAAGGCGGCAAGACCTTGGACGACGCGCTCGCCGAGGTGCGGGAGGCCGCCGACTATTGCCGCTACTATGCCCGGGAGGCGCGGCGCCGGCTGGCGCCGGAGCTGATGCCGGGGCCGACCGGGGAAACCGACACGCTGCGCTATCGCGGCCGTGGCGTCTTCGTCTGCATCAGCCCGTGGAATTTTCCGCTCGCGATCTTCACCGGCCAGGTGATGGCGGCGCTCGCCGCCGGCAATGCGGTGGTGGCGAAGCCCGCGGAGCAGACCCCGTTGATTGCCGCCGAGGCGGTGCGCCTGTTCCACCGCGCCGGCATCCCTGAGACCGCGCTGCATCTCGTCCCCGGCGACGGCGACGTCGGCGGCCTCCTGGTCGCCCATCCGGACGTGGCCGGCGTCGCCTTCACCGGTTCGACCGAAGTGGCGCGGATCATCAACCGTACGCTCGCCGCAAAGGACACGCCGATCGTCCCGCTGATCGCGGAGACCGGCGGCATCAATGCCATGATCGTCGATGCCACCGCGCTGCCGGAGCAGGTGACCGACGACGTGATCGCCTCGGCGTTCCGCTCCGCCGGCCAGCGCTGCTCGGCGCTGCGCCTCTTGTGCCTGCAGGAGGAGATCGCCGACGGCGTCATCGAGATGGTGGCCGGCGCGGCGCAGCAACTCAGTGTCGGCGATCCCCGCGCCATCGCCACCCATATCGGGCCGGTGATCGATGCCGAGGCCAAGGACAAGCTCGACAAATGGGTGGCCGGCATGGCGGCGCAGGGCCGGCTTTTGTTCCGCTCGGACCGCGGCGACGCCGCGCCAGCTTCGGGCACGTACGTCGCGCCGGCGATCGTCGAGCTCGACCGCGCCCGAGACCTCAAGCAGGAGGTGTTCGGCCCGGTGCTCCATGTGGTGCGCTACCGCGCCGAGGTGCTCGATCGTCTCCTCGACGACATCGCGGCGAGCGGCTATGGCCTCACCCTCGGCGTCCAATCGCGCATCGATGCGACGGTCCGTCAGGTGGCCGCGAGACTCACCGCCGGCAACGTCTACGTAAACCGCAACATGATCGGAGCGGTGGTCGGCACCCAGCCGTTCGGCGGCTCCGGCCTGTCTGGCACCGGGCCCAAGGCCGGCGGCCCGAATTACCTGCGCCGCTTCGCGCTGGAGCAGGTCGTGAGCGTGAACACCGCCGCGGTCGGCGGCAATGCCAGCCTGCTGGCGGAAAGTTCGTGAGGCGGGCGGTTTTGTGCGAGCGGCGCGGTTGCATGATACCGAAAGTGGGCCGGATGTGCGATCGACGCCAACGCAACGACGCGTTCGACTCCGACGATGCGTTCCTGGTACGCGCTTGACGATGCCTTGCCGATCGTGGCGATGCCGCTAATCTGATCGAATGACTGATTCGGTCGAGCGACTCTATGACGCGGTGCTCGCGGCCAGGGATTCCGATCCGGTGGTTTCGCGCACCGCGCGGCTGTTTCGCGCCGGCCGTTCCAAGATTGCCAAGAAGCTCGCCGAGGAGGCGATCGAGGTCGTTATCGACGCCGTGAACGGCGATCGCAATGCCGTGGTGCGCGAAAGCGCCGACCTCCTCTACAATCTCGTGGTGGTGTGGGCGGCCTCCGGCGTCCGCCCCAGCGAAGTCTGGAAAGAGATGGAGCGGCGCGAGGACCTGTTCGGCATCGCCGAAAAGCTCCTGAAGCGCAACTTCATGCCCAAGGGGCGGGCAAAGGCGCAAGCCGCGTCGGCGCGCCGGGTGCGTCCCCGGCAATGAACCAGAACCGCACCAATTCTCCTTGATGGACAACCGGGGGCGCGGCCTATATGTAGGCGCGCCATGCTGAGAAGCGCGTATGACTGGTGCATCGCCGCCGCCCACAAGCCCTACGCGCTTTGGCTGATGGGGCTGGTGTCGTTTCTGGAAAGCTCGGTGTTTCCGATTCCGCCGGACGCCATGCTGATCCCGATGTCGCTGGCGCGGCCGGAGAAGGCGTGGACCTACGCCGCTCTCTGCACCGTCACGTCGGTCTGCGGCGGCGTGCTCGGCTATTTCATCGGCGCCTATCTCTACGACAGCGTCGGCCACTGGCTCATCTCCCTTTACGGCTATGGCGACAAGGTCGAGGCGTTTCGTGAAGCCTATGCACGGTGGGGAACCTGGATCATCCTGCTCAAGGGCGTGACCCCGATCCCCTACAAGATCGTCACCATCACCTCCGGATTTGCCGGCTACAGCCTCGGGCTGTTCGTCCTGTTCTCGATCATCTCGCGAGGCACGCGGTTCTTCCTCACGGCATTCCTGCTCAACCGCTACGGTCCGCAGGCCCGTGAAATCATCGAAAAGCGCCTGGGATTCTGGTTCGCCATCAGCGTCGCCGTGCTGCTCGTCGGGATCATCGCCGCGGTCTACCTGTTCTGATCCGGGCCCGCGTGCCGCAATTTCTGCTTAAAGGGGGTGTTTGGGAGGGTAAGGACGTCAGTGCTGGAGCAGGTGATGGCTAAAGCAGTGAAACCGCAGAATTTGTCGCGCCGACGCCGCGGGCAGCGCAATTGGATGGGCGCGGCGCTCGGCGCCGCCGCGATCCTCCTCGTGGCCGGGATCGCAGCCGCGCAGACCCGCTCCGAGCCGCCCAATCCGGCGAGCGATCCGCCCGCCGCCGCGCCGGCTCCGGCGCCGCCGCCCGCAGCGGAAAGTCCGGGCTTCGTCGGCACTGTCGGCAACTGGATGCAGCAGGGCGTGACCTCCATGAGCACCGGGTTCAACGCGATGGTCGGCGCCGCCAAAGGCGCCGCGGATGCGGCTTCGACGGTCGCCAAAGGGGCCGCCGACGTCGCCGTGGACGGCGTCACCAAGTTGCCGGTGGCGGGCATCGCCAGCGGCCGCGAGCAGTGCACTCTCGCCAGCAATGGCGCTCCCGACTGCCGGGTGGCCGCCGAGGCATTGTGCCGCGCCCGCGGCTTCGGCACTGGGACGAGCGTCGATTTCGAAACCTCGGAGAAGTGCCCGCCGCCCTATCGGGCCTCCGGCCGCGACACGCCCTATCGGCTCTCGAGCCAGGATAGGCCCGAGGGCGTCTGCACCATGGAACACTTCGTGACCCGCGCGCTGTGCAAATAGCCGCGCCGCAGTCACGCATTCGGTGCGGGTGAATCGGCGGCGCCCGCATCAGCCGCCACACGCCGTTTGACCTCGACGGCGTAGACGGGCCCGGCCGGCCCGGGCTGCCGTGACACCATGATCTCGTCGTCGGCCTCGACGCGGCCGAGATCGACTTCGCGGTCGGGCAAGAGCGCGATCATGCGCATCCCGATACGCACGAACACGAACTGTCCCTTCGCGGCGCCGTCGTCCGCCCATTTCTTGATCCGGGCGTAGAACGGCGGCCGGGTCCAGGCGTTGGGAAAGCTGGGATCGACGGCCACCTGCAGGTTGGCGCGGTTCTGCTGGAGGTAGACCACGAACTTCGCCTTTTCCGGCTTCCACTCCGGGCCGAAGCTCTCGTCCTGCATCCACGAGCAATAGAAGGCACGGCAGGAGCCCGGCCGGTCGGCGTAGATGTCACAGCCCTTGCCTGAAACCGCGTGCCGGCACCATACCCAGGGGAATCGGGTGAAGGAAATCACGCGGCGACGAGGCTGGCGAGATATTCGTCGTCCCACCCTGCGGTTTTGCGCCGGAGGCGGATGGAATCCTTGCCTGGCGCCTTGCGGGTGAGATTGTAGGCGATATGCCGGCAAGTTGCGAAATTGGCTGGCGCGTTGTCGGTTCTGACGCGGCATTCGTCGTCGCGAAAGACCATGTCCATGACCCAGTGCAAGGAGTTCTCGATGGCCCAGTGCGCGCGGATCATCGGGCCGACAGCGTTGGCCAGGATCACCAGCGAGGTGATGTAGAAGCGCGTCTCGCTAGTGGTCTTGCCGTTGATTTCGCGCAGGCTTTCGACCACCACGACGGCGTTCAGGCCCGGCCATTGGTGGCGCGCCTGCAGCCAGTCGACATCGTGGATCACGGTATAGTTTCGGGTCTCGATGCGGCCGTGGTCGGCGTCGACTGTTTCGTGCGTGCTGATCGTTGTATCCTTGAATTTCAAGGCTTTCTGTTCGTCGACGAAGACCTCGACATCCTCCCGAAGGGTTCCCTGATTGCCCTTCAGCGCGAGAATGTAATCGGCTTTTTTCTCGATGATTTTCGCGGCGATGTCGCGCTGACAGCCCATCGCATCGATCGTCACGACCGCACCCTCGATCGACATCATGTCGAGCAGCGCCGGGATGGCGACAATCTCGTTCGACTTCTCGTTCACCTTCACCTGGCCCAGCACGATGCGTTGCCGCGCCGCGAAGGCGGAGACGATGTGGATCGCCTCTTTCGAGCCCTTATTCTGATACGAGCGCCGCGACGTCTTGCCATCGACCGCGATGACCTCGGCGGGCGTGTTGGTCAGCGCCGCGACCCAGGCCACGAAGCAAAGCTGGAAGGCGCGGGCGTCCAGCGTGGCGAAGATATCGCCGAGATGATCATGCGAGGGCGTGCCGTTCACATAGGGCCGAAACCGCCGCAGCAGCTCGATCTTCCGCTCGCCAAATCGCGCTATGTCGGTGAAC
The DNA here is from genome assembly GCA_963800215.1 of uncultured Alphaproteobacteria bacterium. Classification (GTDB taxonomy): domain Bacteria; phylum Pseudomonadota; class Alphaproteobacteria; order Rhizobiales; family Xanthobacteraceae; genus JAJPKK01. Next base: position 85,781 of record CAWCZY010000005.1, read on the forward strand.
GTCTCCGCCCCCGCAAGGACCGCAAGAAGTATCAATAAAAGCACTTCCGGCAGCGGATAATCCACCTTGCCGGCCTGACGATGATCCGGCAAGTCCTTGAAATAGTGAAGAAAGCTCGTCGTCTCCGCAATCGCTGCAAACTGTGTCCCGTTGGGATCCATCGCCGTGCTCCACATGCGAATCAGTGGATCACAACAGATTTCAGCACTTCAGCCCTTTGTCACGGAACTCTTCACCCGATTACCCTGGCACCATACCCCCGGGGGCTTGGCGAATTCCTCGATCGCCGGCACTTTGCAGCACATCATGCAGGTGCCGCAGGTGCGGCCGGCGACGAGGCGGGGCGCCTCGGTCCATTGGCATCGCGCGGGGCTCTGCGCTCACTGTCCGTGTTCCGGCGCCACGCGCTCAAAGGGCCCGCAGCCTCGGCACGCCGGATGCCGGCACGCGCGGTCTCGCCGGAACTGACCCCGCCTCGCGAGCATGTGCTCAGCCGCGCGCCCGCGACCGGATCATGAAGCTGTCATAGGAGTACTCGGCGATCTGCCACCACAGATACTCCTCGTTCTTGAATGCCATGAGGTTGTCATAGATTTTCTTGAAATCCGGATTGGTGGCCGCGGTTTCCGCGTTCACCTCGTTGGAGGTCTTCAGGAACACCTCCATCAAAGGCTGGCTGAATGCCCGCAGCTGGGTTCCGCCCGCGACCAGCTTGCGCAGCGCCGCGGGATTGCGGGCATCGTAGCGCGCCAGCACATCGGAATTGGCATAGGCGGCGGCGGTGGTGAGGATCGCCTTGTAATTATTCGGCAGCGCCTCCCACTGTCCGAGGTTGATCAGGAAGTGCTGCGCGGTCGCGCCCTCCCACCAGCCCGGATAATAGTAGAATTTAGCCACCTTCTGGATGCCGAGCTTCTCGTCGTCATAGGGGCCGACCCATTCGGCGGCGTCGATCGCGCCTTTCTCCAGCGCGGGATAGATGTCGCCAGCCGCGATCTGCTGCGGCACCGCGCCGAGCTTCTGCATGGTCCGGCCGGCCCAGCCGCCGATCCGGAATTTTAGGCCCTTGAGATCGTCGAGCGTGTTGATCTCCTTGCGGAACCAACCGCCCATCTGGGTGCCGGAATTGCCGCCCGGCATGGCGTAGAGATTGAACTTCTTGACGAAGTCGTTGACCAACTGGTTGCCGCCGCCGTCATAGAACCAGGCGTTCTGCTGGCGCGCATTGGGGCCGAATGGAACCGAGCACATCAGCGCGAAGGTTGGGTCCTTGCCGATGAAATAATAGGCCGCCGTGTGGCACATCTCCACCGTGCCGTTCTGCACGGCATCGAGGTTCTGCAGGCCCGGCACGATTTCGCCGGCCGCGAAATTCTGGATTTGGAAACGGTTGTCGGTCGCCTCGGCGACGAACTTCGCCAAGGTCTCGCCCGAAGAATAGAGGGTATCGAGCGATTTCGGGAAGCTCGAAGCCAGCCGCCATTTGAGTTCCGGCGACGACTGCGCGATAGCCGGCTTCGCGATGACGGCAGCGCCGGTGCCGGCACCGATGGCAGCAAGGAATTGGCGGCGTTTCATCACGGCGTCTCCCGGTTTTGCGAAAGAAGTTTATGCTGCGACTATAATCGGGTCCGCGTGCCGCCGCACGCGCAAAGATTGATGGGAACGCAACCCCGGGCCGCTGAGATGGGCACTGCGAGGCGACGCACTCCCGTGCTATTCTGGGCCGACCCAAACGCGAGTTTCAGCCCGTGAAAAACCGAGCCTGTCTGACGAGCATCGGCGCAGCTATCGTCATCAGCGCGGCACTCTGCGCGCCGGTGCCGTCGCGAGCGCAGGACACGTCCCAGCTTCTCGAAGGAAAAGCCGCGTTCACGGATTGGCGGGCCGACCGTCCCGGTCTGCGCCGGCACATCCGGCCGGCCGATCTGCCGCCAGCCAACCTCGCGGGGTCCAGCGCCAACGGGGTGCGGGTCGCGACGCGTACCGGTACCGAAAAGCCGCTGGTGCCGCCGGGATTCCAGGCGGGCCTGTTCGCGGCGGGGCTCGATCACCCGCGCCAGATGCGGGTCGCTCCCAACGGCGACGTGTTCGTCGCCGAAAGCGGTTCCGGCCGCATCCGCGTGCTGCGGCCATTGCAGGACGGCGAGCCGCGCAAGGAGGTGTACGCATCGGGATTGAACGAGCCGTTCGGCATTTCCTTCTACCCGCCGGGCTCAGACCCGCAATGGGTTTACATCGCCAACACCAATTCGGTGGTGCGTTTTGCCTATGTGAGCGGCGACCTCAAGGCGCGCGCCCAGGCCGAAACCGTGGTCGCGCGGCTTCCCAGCGGCTCGAACCACTGGACGCGCGACGTGGTGTTCTCCGCCGACGGATCGAAAATGTTCGTCTCGGTCGGGTCCGCCACCAACGTCGCCGAGGGGCTCGAAAAGCTCGATCCGTCCGCGCTCGCAAAATGGAACGCGCAGCACCCGCCCGGCGCCGCCTGGGGCATCGAGACCGACCGCGCCGACGTCCTGGAGTTTTCCCCCGACGGCAAGAACGGCCGCATCTTCGCGACGGGTATCCGCAATTGCGTCGGCCTCGGCGTCGGCCCCAACGGCGATCTCTGGTGCTCGACCAATGAGCGCGACGGCCTGGGCGACGATGTCCCCAGCGACTACGTCACCCGCGTCCGGGAAGGCACGTATTACGGCTGGCCCTGGTACTATATCGGCGCCAACGAAGATCCGCGCCACCGCGGCGAACGGCCCGATCTCAAGGACAAGATCACCGTTCCCGACGTCCTGCTGCAGGCCCATTCGGCTTCGCTCGGCATCACGTTCTACACCGGGCAGATGTTCCCGCCGGAATACCGCGGCAACGTCTTCGCCGCCGAGCACGGCTCATGGAACCGCAGCAAGCGGACCGGATACAAGGTGATCCGCGTGATCATGAAGGACGGTGTGCCCACCGGCGAATACGAGGATTTCGCCACCGGCTTCGTCGTCAGCGATTCCACCGTGTGGGGGCGTCCGGTGGGCGTCGCCGTCGCCAAGGACGGCGCCCTCCTGGTGTCCGAGGACGCCAACGGCACGATCTGGCGCATCGCCGCGACCACTCCGGGTCAAAACTAGCATCGCCGGCAACTCATTGGCGCGTCGGGTTTACCCCAAAAAGCTGCCGCCGCGGCTCCGGGCGCAGAAATTCGTGGTGCTCGGAGCTGACGATCGCATTCGCCGCCACCAGCGCCGGCAAGAGCGAACGATCAATCGCCGATCACTCGGGCAGCCCCGCTTTTCGCAAACCAATTTCAATCTTTGCCAAGTCTTGCGCTCGTTTAAGTCTCGTCAGATCCTTGAGATCGGAAACGCGCAGCAAGGGATCGACTTCGCGTAAGCGGGCCATGGCGCTCTGCGCGTCCGGCGTCCTGCCGGCAAGCGCATGGCTTGCGGCAGCCACACGCAGCCCGAGATGCAAATCCGGCCTGTCTCGCAACACCTGATCTGCCAACGAGGATGCCTTGTCATAATGGCCAATCAAGAAATGTGCGAAGGACATCGCCGCGCGGACGCTAGGCATCAGGGGATCAATGGGGCTCAGGCGCATGACACGAGAAAAATGCTCCATCGCAATCTCCGGCTCGCCAAGAAACATCTTAAGCCAAGCGATGGCGAACCAAGCAAATGCAAGGTTCGGATTGAGTATGAGCGCTCGATTAATGATGAGCTCGGCGGCTTCAAGATCACCCGTCACATAGCTGAGCGCATGCCCGCCCCTGGAAAGCGCGACCGCGTCATCCCAGCCTAAGTCCGCTGCCTTTCGGGCTAGCCGTGAAGTCTCGAAAACTTCTCGCGAGCGGTCAGCCATCCAGCGGTTGTGCTTGCGCTGAACGTAGCACCACGCCGCCATGCCGTAGGCCGATGCGAAATCCGGGTCGATCTCAATCGCTTTATGAAACGATTGCAGCGCCTCGCTGATGGCGGCCTTTCTGGTCAACACATGAGCGCTCGCCATGCCGTGCAGAAAATAGTCGTAGGCGTCCAAGCTCTCGGTCGGCTTTCGCTTCGAACGCATGATCTCGACTTGCTCCACTTTGGGAGAGATCGCCCGCACCACACTGGCCGCAACCTGATCCTGCAGATCAAAAATGTCGTCGAGAGTGCCGTCGAAGCGATCGGCCCAGAGGTGCGCTCCGGTTGATGCATCGATCAGTTGTCCAGTGATCCGTAATCGGTTCGCGGACTTGGCTCCTTCGAGGACGTAGCGCACCCCAAGTTCGCGACCCACTTGCTTCACGTCTACGGCCCGGCCCTTGTACGTAAAGCTCGAGTTACGCGCGATCACAAACAACCAGCTGAGGCGCGATAACGCGGTGGTGATTTCCTCCACCATGCCGTCCGCGAAGTAGTCTTGCTCCTGATCGCCGCTCATATTCGTGAAGGGAAGGACTGCAATCGACGGTCGGTCGGGAAAAGTTAGCGGTGGCTGTTCTGCTGCCGCGATCACGGCGATGGTCGCGTCAGCGTTTAGGACTTCGTGGATAATGCCCACGAAGCGGACGCCTTTGCGCAAAACGGTGCGGATGAGCCGTTGTTCCCCTCCATTATCACCTATTGCGGTTCGCGCGGCATTGATACGGCTCGCCAATGTGGCCTCCGAAACGATACGTCCATTCCAAACGGCCGCCAGCAAGTCGTCCCTGCTCACCACGCGGTCGCGGTTTCGCATGAGGAATTCCAGGAGATCGAAGACCTGAGGCTCGACGGAGCGGAGTTGGCCGTCGCGCCGCAGCTCGCGCCTGTCTGTATCGAGAGAACAATTATCAAATGAAAACAGCAGTTTACTACCCCTCTCTCTTCCTTCTGCGCGTGTGGAAGGTCTTCGACACCGTCGCCCGAGATGATAGCAAAAATCAAGCCGAACTGAATGCAAATCCACGTCCCCTCAAAGTAGTCTCAAAGCGCCGGCCCCTGCACTCTGGCATTCTCGTGGTCACGGCCCCGGCGCCTATTGCCACGGATCGCGCCGACGGGCTTTTGGAGGAGAACCGTCATGAAGCTTCCACGTCGTCAATTCTTGCAACTGGCAGCGAGCGCCGTCGTGCTCCCGGCCGTGCCGCGAATCGCCAGAGCGCAGACGTATCCTACGCGGCCGGTGCGCATCGTCGTCGGCTATCCTGCTGGGGGCGTTTCCGACATTTATGCGCGCCTCATAGGGCAATGGCTTTCAGAACGGATGGGACAGTCGTTCGTCATCGAGAACCGGCCAGGGGCCGCCGGCACAATTGGCGTGGAATCGGTCGTGCGCGCGCCGCCAGACGGATATACCCTTCTTCTCACCAGTGCGAATGACGCCTATAATCAGTACATATATTCTGATGTTAAGTTCAACTATATCCGGGACATTGCACCGGTTGCCAACATTGCCCTCTCTGCCGGCATAATGGCGGTGAACCCCTCCTTCCCGGCGAACTCGGTATCGGAGTTCATCGCCTACGCCAAAGCGAACCCTGGCACGGTCAATTTTGCCTCCGCTGGCGCAGGCTCGTTCCAACACGTCAGCGGCGAGCTGTTCAAGATGATGACCGGCGTCAATATGGTTCACGTGCCGTACCGCGGCGGCGCTCCAGCCGTTGCCGACCTGCTCGCGGGGCAGGTGCAGGTCATGTTCGAATTCGTGGCCACCACTATCGAACACGTTCGCAATGGAGGGCTGCGCGCGCTGGGCGTGACGAGCGCAAGGCGTTTGCGGGCGCTCCCCGAGGTGCCGACAGTGGGAGAGCTTCTGCCTGGGTTTGAGGCTAGTTCCTGGCTTGGGGTCGCAGCGCCCAAGCAAACGCCGGCCGATATCGTTGAACGGCTCAACCGGGAGATCAATGCCACGCTCGACGATCCAAAGATGAAAGCACGGATTGCGGAGTTAGGGGCGGAGGTTATTCCCGGTTCGGCCGCTGCATTCGCCAGGATCATCGCTGAGGATACCGAAAAGTGGGGCAAGGTTATTCGGGTAGCAGGGATCAGGGCCGGGTGACGGCCTGTGCATCCCCTAATTGCCCATGTTACCGAATGTCTGGAGCGGGTCAGTCAGAGCCGCCGACGTTCACGACCGGCGCGGCGGAACTTGCTTCGATAGTGGGCGGCAGATGGGACCATCCGCTGCACCACGGCCGGCTCAGCCCGGCTCGCCGGTCAGTCCGGCCGCGTCGAGGGCGGCCCGCTGACGTGCCGCCACGCGGTCGATCGAGAAGCGCTCGATCGCCTCGTTGAACAGCCGGTGGTAGTTGAGCTTCGCATCGAGATGCAGGAACACGCCGCCGAGCCCGATCGCCGCCCTATCCATGAAGACGAATTCGCGCGGCACCCGCACCGGGCCCTTTTCCTTCAAGGCGCGGTGCACGGTGAAGGCCTCGCGACGACCATAATGGGAGGGCTTCACCCCGTCGGCGATGGTGCGCTCGCGGTCGTCGATGAGCGGCCCGTAGATGAAACGCGCCCAGATGTTGAGGATGTCGACCATTTCCCGCGACAGGCGCTTGAATCCCCAGGTCTCGTAGGCATGGACGACGAGGTCGCGGTTGCCGGTCAGCAGGCCGTTATAGAGGTCGACGACGCCGCCGACGAATTTCGGCGGGAAGATGCGGATGCAGCCGTAATCGAGCAGGTTGATGCCTTGCGGGCTGCCGTCCTCCAGGAAGGCGGTGTAGTTGCCGAGGTGCGGGTCGCCATGGATCACGCCATAGCGGCTGAACGGCTGCCACCAGGCCTTGAACATGGCGATCGCCAGCCGGTTGCGGGCGGCGAGATCGTCGCCCTTGTGGACCAAGAGCTTGTCGCCCTCGAGCCAGTCGAGGGTGAGCAGGCGGCGGGTCGAGAGCTCCGGCCAGGCGCGCGGCACCCGCACCTGCGGCGTATCGGCGAGGATCGCCCGGTACAAGGCCACATGCTTGGCTTCGCGCTCATAGTCGAGCTCTTCGCGGATGCGGGCGCCGATCTCGCCGGCCATCTCGGTCGTATCGATGGCGGGCTCCATGCGGCGGTGGATGGCGAACAGCCATTCGAGCTGCTTGAGGTCGGCCTCCACAGCCGACTGCATGTCCGGATACTGCAGCTTGCAGGCCAGCGCCGCACCGTCCAGCGAGGTCGCCCGATGCACCTGGCCGAGCGAGGCGGCGGCGGCCGGCTGGTGCTCGAAGCTCGCAAACCTGCCCTGCCAGTCCGCGCCGAGCTCCGCCATCATGCGGCGCTTGACGAAGGCCCAGCCCATCGGCGGGGCGTCGCTCTGCAGCTTGGCGAGTTCCTCGGCATATTCCGGCGGCAACGCGTCGGGAATGGTCGCCATCAGCTGGGCGACCTTCATGATCGGGCCTTTGAGACCGCCGAGCGCGGCGGCGAGTTCCACCGCGCCGCGGGCGCGATCGTGTTCGCCGCCCATCAGCCGGGTCGCGGCAATGCGCGCGGCGACCCCGCCGACATTGGCGCCGACCCGCGCATAGCGGGCGGCGCGGGCCGAGAACCGGTTCCTTTCGAGATCGGACAACGAGAACCTCCAAACGGACGGGCGTCCCGATTCCGATGTCCGCCACGGGGGCGGCGTCGGAACCCCGGCTTTTTTGCTTGCAGCAGGCTTCTTTCGGGCGCCGCCCGAGCTTTGATCTTGAGCATCATCCTTGTCCGAAAAGTCTGCAACTTTTCGGGATCATGCTCTAAGCAATCTATTGGCAAATCGCGTGAATTGAAGGGCCGCGTCAAGCCTTCGGCCAATTGTCCCGGATCCAGCGCGCGAGGTTCTCCTCGCTCACCTCGCCGGCGGCGAGGGCGAGGATCATGATCGCGGCATCCGCCTCCGGCACGATGAAGTCGAGATCGTTGACACCGAGAAAAGTATAGATCGCCAGCAACGCGGTTCGCTTGTTGCCGTCGATGAAAGGATGGTTACGAGCAATTCCATAGCCATAGGCGGCGGCCAGCTCGGGAAGCTCTGCCTGTTCATAGGCCCATTTGTTGCGCGGGCGATCGAGCGCAGATTCCAGCAAAGCATGGTCGCGAAGCCCCGCCGAACCACCATGGGTGGCCAGTTGCTCGTCGTGAATGGCGACGATCATCGCGACCGTCAGCCAGAACGGCTCGTTCATTTGGCAAGTTCACTTGCTGGAAACGTGTTGGTTTACTTGGCCAGTTCGGCAAGCGCGTTGCGATAGACCTTCATCCCGCGCCGCGCGACTTCCATCGCCTTTTCGAACTGGGGGTCATACGGGGTGAAGTGGAGGCCGCCGTCCGCAGCAACGGTGACGTAAAACTGGTCGCCGGTGCTGAGGTTGAGCCGCGCCATGATCTCCTTGGGGAGGATCATGCCGGTCGAATTTCCGATCTTCGTCAAACGCACCGTGCCGACGGAAGTGGCGGCTGGCTCGATCTTCTTGTGCGCGGTCATCGCCCGGCTCCTACGTTATACATCTCGTATAACACTAACACAACATGCCCGGACGTTCAACAAAATGTACAACGCTTACCCCATCCCCTCCAACTCCGCGATCATCCGTTCGATCATGCCGAGCCCGCCCTGCCAGAAGGCAGGGTCGCGGGCGTCGAGTCCGAACGGCTCGAGAAGCTCCGAATGATGCCTGGTGCCGCCGGCGGCCAGCATGGCGACATAGCGCTCGGCAAAGCCTTGGTGGAATTTTTCGTAGACCGCATAGAGCGAGTTCACCAGGCAATCGCCGAACGCATAGGCGTAGACGTAGAACGGCGCATGGATGAAATGGCCGATATAGGCCCAGAAGGTCTCGTAACCCGGCTTGATGTCGATCGCCGGGCCGAGGCTCTCGCGCTGCACCGAGAGCCAGATCTCGCACAGGCGGTCGGCGGTCAGTTCGCCGTTCTTGCGCTCGCCATGGACCTCGCGCTCGAACGTGTAGAACGCAACCTGCCGGACCACGGTGTTGATCATATCCTCGACCTTGCCGGCCAGCATCGCCTTGCGCTGCTTGGGATCGGTGGTGGCGTCGAGCAGGCGGCGGAATGTCAGCATCTCCCCGAACACGCTGGCGGTCTCGGCGACCGTCAGCGGGGTCGGCGCCATCAGCGCGCCGTTGGGCGCCGCCAGCACCTGGTGCACGCCGTGGCCCAGTTCATGGGCGAGCGTCATCACATCGCGTGTCTTCCCCTGATAGTTCAGGAGGATATAGGGATGCGCCGAAGGCACGGTGGGATGCGAGAAGGCGCCCGGCGCCTTGCCGGGCCGCACCGGCGCGTCGATCCAGCGTTCGGCGAAGAACCGCTCGGCGATGTTCGCCATCCGCGGCGAGAAGGCACCATAGGCCGACAGCACCGTGTCCTTCGCCTCCAGCCACGGGATGGTCCGCATGGGCACGTCGGGCAGCGGCGCATTGCGGTCCCAATGAGCGAGGCGCTTGCGGCCGAACCAGCGCGCCTTGAGCGCATAATAGCGGTGCGACAGCCGCGGATAGGCGTCGCGCACGGCGGACACCAGCGCCTCCACCACCTCGCGCTCGACCCGGTTGGCGAGATGGCGCGCATCGGCGATGTCGGAAAAGCCGCGCCAGCGATCGGAAATCTCCTTGTCTTTGGCGAGGGTATTGGTGATCAGCGTGAAGGTGCGCAGGTTTTCCTTGAACGTCTTGGCCAGCGCCTCGGCGGCGGTCCGGCGGGTCTTTTCGGCTCGGTCCTGCAGCAGGTTGAGCGTCGGCTCGATCGCCAGCGTCTTGGCGCCGACCTTGAAGCGCAGGCCGGCGATGGTGTCGTCGAACAGCCGGTTCCAGGCGGCCTGCCCGGTCACCGACTTCTCGTGAAAGAGCTGCTCGATGCGGTCCTCGAGCTGATAGGGCTTTTCCTTGCGGACATCCTCGATCCACGGCCGGTAATGGCCGAGCGCGGGATCCGCCATCGCCCGCTCCAGTACCTCGTTCGCGATCTTGTTGAGTTCGAGCGAAAAGAACAAGAGATGCGAGGATGAGGTCGTGATCTGATCCTGGACGTCGCCGAAGAACTTGGCGCGGGCCGGGTCGGTGGTGTTGCCGGTGTAGACGAGCTGGGCGAACGAGGCGATCCGACCCATGAGGTCGTCGATCGCTTCCAGTTCCTTGAGGGCAGCGGCAAGGGCCCGCCCGCCGTCCGGGCCGCCCGCCAGCGCTGCGAGCTTGCCCTTGTAGCGCTCCTCGAAGGCATTGCAGTCGGCATCCGCGCGGGCGAGGTCGCGCTTGATCTCCGGCGCGCCGATCCCGGCATAGAGCGCGGAGAGGTCCCATTCCGGTAACGCCCCGAGCGCGGCCGGCTTCGCAGGTTTGGTGCGGTTGGCGGAACGCTTGGCGGACGCCTTCTTTGCGGGGGTCTTTTTTGCCGGTGCTTTGGCGAAATTCTTAGGTCTTGGAGCAGCGGTTTTTGTCAACATGAAAGGACAAGCTCATGGGTCGGGTCACCGGAATCATAACGCATAGCTAAGACCGGGTTGCGGCAAAGCCATGGCCTTGGCGCACCCATTGTGGATGGCGGCGTTGCCGGTACACCAGCCGCGCGCTTAATGGCCCGTTAAGCCCGATCGAAGACAGTGAGCGAAATCCAAAGCGTTTTTGTTCCCATCAGGAATCCCGATGGCCGAGTGCGTCCTCATCGTCGACGACGACCCCGTACAGCGCCGCCTCCTGCAGAACATGGTGGAAAAGTCCGGCTATGCCGCGGTCACTGCCGACGGCGGCGAGGCCGCGATGCGGCTGATGACGGCGCCCGAGGCGCCGCCCTTCGAATGCGTCGTGCTCGATCTCGTGATGCCCGATCTCGACGGCCTCGGCGTTCTCGGCCGGATGCGCGACGCCGGGCTCACCATTCCGGTCATCGTCCAGACCGCCCATGGCGGCATCGATACCGTGGTCTCCGCGATGCGGGCGGGCGCCGTGGATTTCGTCGTCAAGCCGGCGGGCGCCGAGCGCATGCTGGTGTCGCTGCGCAACGCCATCGCCACACGGGCGCTGGAGGGGGAATTCGCCCGTCTCAAGCGTAGCCGCGGCGGCACCTTGACCTTCAAGGACATCATCACCCGCAGCGCCAGGATGCAGGGGGTGCTGCACGCGGCGCAAAAGACCGTGAATTCGGCAATTCCGGTGCTGATCGAGGGCGAGTCCGGCGTCGGCAAGGAGCTGATCGCACGGGCGATCCACGGCTCGGGCGACCGCAAGGCCAAGCCCTTCGTCGCCGTGAACTGCGGGGCGCTGCCGGAAAACCTGGTGGAATCGATCCTGTTCGGCCATGAGAAGGGCGCCTTCACCGGCGCCACCGAGCGCCATGACGGCAAGTTCCAGGAGGCCTCCGGGGGCACGCTGTTCCTCGATGAGGTCGGCGAGTTGCCCCCTGCGGTCCAGGTCAAGCTGCTGCGGGCGATCCAGGAGCGGCGAGGTCGAGCCGGTCGGCGGCAAGCGCCCGATCCAGGTCAATGTCCGGCTGATCTCGGCGACCAACCGCAACCTCCTCACCGACGTGAAATCCGGCCGGTTCCGCGAGGACCTGTTCTACCGTCTCCACGTGTTCCCGATCACCGTCCCACCGCTGCGCGACCGCGCCGAGGACATCCCCGAACTGACCCGCCATTTCATGGTCCGGTTCGCGGCCGAAGAGGGCAAACGAGTTCGCTCGATGCCGGCCGAGGCGCTGCGCCTGCTCACGTCCTATCACTGGCCCGGCAACGTGCGTCAGCTGGAAAATGCCATATTTCGCGCCGTCGTGCTCGCCGAAGGCGAGGAAATCGGTCTCAACGAGTTCCCGCAGATCGCTGCCCAGGCATGCGATCGTGACAGGCCGGGCGAGCCGCCGCGACCGCGTCCGCAGCCGGGAAATCTGACCGACCTCGTTACGGTGCCCGGGCCCGCCATCCTGCTCGATGACGATGCCGGGCGAAGCCTCGCCCGCCAGCCTTGCGGGTGACCTCGAGGCTGCACCGAACCTCTTGAATTTGGTCGATGATTTCGGCCACACCCGCCCCCTCGACGAGATCGAGGCGGAGGTGATCAAGTTCGCCCTGTCGCACTATCGCAACCAGATGTCGGAGGTGGCGCGCCGGCTGCGGATCGGCCGCTCCACTCTCTACCGAAAGCTCGATGCGCTCGGCCTCGCGGTGGCCGACGACGCGAGCGCCTGAGTGGCTTTGGGGTGACAGTCCGGCAAAATAACATGATTGGGGTATTTATCTCGGTGCTCGGTGGAACCTGCGTGGGGTACATTCCGGAAAATTTGCGTCGACACTGAACTTCGGCGGGGGCTGCGGCGACTAACCTGTGCTGTAGCCTTTGTGTGGATGGGGGATATTAACAACATGAGCGGATCTCGATTCAACCTCTTGCTGGCCACCACAGCGATTGTGATGGTTCTGGCCGGTCCGAGCCATCAGGCCTTCGCCGGCCCCACCACCGATGCAGACATATCTGCCGCCGTGCCGATGCCCGAGTCGGCAAATCTCGCCCCGCCAACGGTCGAGGATCTCGCACCCATAACGGCCGAGCCGCCGACTGGGGCTATGTCGCCGATTCCGTCCTTCCCCGCCGATGTCGTCAAATCGCCTGCTGCGCCGGAAACCACCGCGCCGGTTGTTGCCGCGCCCGCCGTGGTGGCGCCTGCAAAGGTAGCCTCACCGGCTCCGATGGTGCCTGCCGCGTCGCCTGCTGTGACGGCGCCCGCCGCCGAGGCCGCGCCGGCCCAGGTCGCGCCGGCCCAGGTCGCGCCGGCTCAGGTTACGCCGGCCCAGGTCACGCCCGCCGAGGTTACACCCGCTCAGGTCGCTCCCGCGGAGCCCGTGCCTGCCGTCGAAGCGCCGCCCCTGACCATGGACCAGAAGGTCGCCAAAGAAATCCACGATTTGTTCGGCGCCAAGGCCGACCGCATTCTGGATCACAGGAACAAGGCCGCGGTGGAAGCCTTCTACTCGGCCCGCGCCTTTGCGCCGCGTGTGGATCGAAGACGGCGTCGAAAACCGGCGCGCCAAGGCCGCGGCGTCCTATCTCGCCGGGGTCGATGCCGACGGCCTCGACCCGATCGATTATCCAGTGCCGTCGTTCAGCAGCGACGATCCGGCGGCGCTTGCCGAGGCCGAACTCAAATTCACCGCTTCGGTCATGACGTTTGCGCGCCACGCCGCCAACGGCCGCATACACTATTCCCGCGTGAGTTCGGACATCCTCTATAATCTCGTCCCGCCGGAGCCGTCCGAGGTTCTCGGCAAGGTGCTCGACGCCAAGAATGTCGGCCAGGCGCTCGACAGCTTCAATCCGCCCCATCCGGCCTACAAGGCGCTCAAGGCCAAGCTCGCGGAGGCGCGGGGTGGCGGTGCCGGCGGCGCGAGCCGGATCAGCAATGGCCAGAGCCTGAAGATCGGAATGGAGGATGCGCGCGTTCCGGCGCTGCGCGCCCATTTCGGCGTCGCCGAAGCGGACAACACCATTTACGACAAGCCGCTTTCCGACGCCGTGAAGAAATACCAGCAGCAGCACAGCCTGCAGCAGACCGGGGTGCTCACCAACGGGCTGGTGGATGCACTCAACGGTCCGCGCCGCGAACGTGACGTCGATATCATCCTCGCCAACATGGAGCGTTGGCGGTGGCTGCCGCGCGATCTCGGCAAAGCCTACGTGATGGTCAACATTCCGGAATACATCCTCAGGGTGGTGGACCGTGGCTCGACGGTGTGGACGACGCGGGTCGTGGTCGGCCAGCCCGGCGCAAAGGCGACGCCGCTGCTCACCGAGACGATGAAATACATCACCGTCAATCCGACCTGGAACGTGCCGCAGTCGATCATCAACAACGAATACCTGCCGGCGTACGCCCAGGACCCGACGGTTCTCGCGCGGATGGGCCTCGTGATGGACCGCAATCGCGACGGTTCCATTCACATCTACCAGCCGCCGGGCGCCGGCAATGCGCTGGGCCGCATCCGCTTCAATTTCCCCAACAAGTTCTCGGTGTATCAACACGACACGCCGGACAAGTACATGTTCGCCCATGACAAGCGCGCCTATAGCCATGGCTGCATGCGGGTGCAGTTCCCGGACCAATATGCGGAGGTGCTGCTCCACATCTCCAATCCGAGGGATGGCTACACGGCGGAGCGCATCCGCAACATGTTCGGCACCGGCGAGCGCGACATCCAGATGCTGACACCGATCCCGGTGCATCTGACTTACCAGACCGCCCAGGTCGACGAAGCCGGTCACCTCATCATTCGCGAGGACATCTATGGCCGTGACGCCCGGCTGATCTCCCTTCTCAAGGGCGAAGACCGCCGGGTCGCCGACGTGCCGCTCACCGAGCACCGCGAAGCCAGCGGCTACGGTGCTCCGCGCCGGCAGGCGGTGCAGACGCGGCCGACCACCGGTTTCTCGTTCTTCGGTCTGTTCCGCTAGACGACGTTCCGCTCACATCGAATCGCCATGGCCGGGCTTGTCCCGGCCATCTCGCTTCGTGTGATCAGGCAACGGCTCCTGATCTCTCGAACTCGAATACAAAACCCTCCGGAATTCGTTCTCGGTGTTAATATTCTGTTGAGCAGCCCGCACCACCGAAGCCGACGCCGATCGGCGGGGATTTTCCGCACTGCGGTCGCAAGGGTTTCCCACATCTCGACAATTTTTGTCGGCCCGGCGTTCTCGGGTCGGCTTTTTTTTGCCATACTCAATCCTTAGGGGTGTTAGTCGGTGGGGGGAACGGGGTGGCGGTAATCTCGCCTTAACCGATCCCAATAGAATTATAACTAGTCTTTTCCGTCGCGATCAGCGCTGCGGAAAGCGGCGTCGTCGCGTGACGCGGCCGAGATGGGATCGTTTTCGAATGCGAGATCGCCAGTGCCAGACATTCGCGCGCGCAAGCGTTTGACCTTTTCGCGGAAGGTGTATGCCGGCGGCTGTTCCGCGCTGGCGGTCATCGTCCTCCTGATGGGCAGCCGGGGCCTGGAGACGGCCGTCGCCAATGGCGACACCAGGACCATCTCGTTCCACCACATCCACACCAATGAAGACATCACCATCACCTTCAAGCGCGATGGCCGCTACGATGAGGACGCGCTGAATAAGCTCAATTGGTTCGTACGGGACTGGCGCAAGGAAGAACAGATCGCCATGGACCCGCATTTGTTCGACCTGGTCTGGGAGGCTTCCCGCGAGGTCGGCGGCGACAAGGTGATCCACGTGGTGTGCGGCTATCGTTCGCCGGAGACCAATGCGATGCTGCGCGCGCGCAGCAACGGCGTCGCCAAGTTCAGCCAGCACATGCTCGGCAAGGCGATGGATTTCTACATACCGGGCGCGTCGCTCGAGGAGTTGCGCAACGCCGGACTGCGGTTGGAGCGCGGCGGCGTCGGCTACTATCCGACCTCCGGATCGCCCTTTGTTCACATGGACGTCGGCAACGTGCGCCACTGGGGCCCGCCCATCAGCGACGCTGAGATGGCGCGGATCATGAGCGGCCACCCCGTACGTGTCGCGGCGCTGGCCGATGCCGACAAGCGCGGCGGCAGCGCGGTCCAGGCCTCGCACAAGAAGAACGTGCCGGCGGCTTCGCCCGGAGATGACGAGGACGACGCAGTGGCGTCGAAACCGGCCGCGGTACGGACCGCTGCGCCTGCCCGTACCAACACCTTCACGGTCGCTTCCCTCGACAGCAAGCCTGCCGAGTTGAGCCGTCCGGCAAATGTCGCCGCGGCTCCCGCGGTGCCCGTCCCGCATGAGCGCCGGGCCAAGATCGCCATGACGACCATGTCGTCCGACGATCCCGGTGCGCGCGCTCCCGCAGCGGCCGATCGCATGAAGCTTGCAAGCGCGGTCCCCGCCGCCAAGGCCGGCGAACCGGAGACCTCTGGCGGCACCGTGATATGGCCGGTGCGTGGCGGCGACAATGACCGGGTGCCGCTCGATATGGCGCTCGCCTACGCGACGCCGCAGGCGGCGCTCGGGACCTCGACGGCCATGCGCCCGGAGCCGATGGGGGATGCGCTCGCCCACTTCGTGCCCCCGGCGGCCAAGCCCGCAGCGGTCCATGACAACATCGCCCACGATAACGTGGCCCATGAAAACGTAACGACCGTCGCGAAGAAGACCGCGGTTCGCACCGCGACGCTCGATCCGGCCCATCACGCCGAACCGGTCAGCGTTCCGGCCGCGGCGCTCGCCGGAACCACGGTGACGACGAAGGTGGTCACCGCAAATGCCGGCATGCGCTATGACGATCCGTGGCTGCGGGCGATGATCATGACCCCGAGCATGACCGACGCCATGACGGCGACGCTCTATGGCAGGCCCGACCTCACCGAATTGCGCAACCTGATGCTCAAGCCCAACGACTCGCTGATGCTGTCGTTCCAGGACGATCCATATGCGGGCATGGCCCCGGACCGCTTCGGCGGCGATGCCGTGGTGTTCCTGACGACCCACGCCTTCACTCACCGGACGGCATCGCTCCGTTAGGCGGCCCGCTCGGCGTGGGGCTGGCGATCTCGTTTAGAGGCTGATCCAATTGGCGTCATTGCCCGGCTTGACCCGGGCAATCCAGTACTCACGGTCGGTGTTTACTGGATCGCCCGGTCAAGCCGGGCGATGACAGCGAATTGTGAATCAACCTAAAACGAAACACGCCATAGCGTCAGGCGCCTCAGATCATCCCTAGCGCCTGCAGGTAAGTATCGAGGATCGCCTCCTGCTCCTCGCGCTCCTGCTTGTCCTGCTTGCGCAGCCGGATCACGGTGCGCAGCGCCTTGACGTCGAAGCCGTTGCCTTTGGCCTCGGCGAAGACGTCGCGGATGTCGTCAGCGATCGCCTTTTTCTCTTCCTCGAGGCGTTCGACGCGCTCGATGATGGCCTTGAGCTGATCCTTCGCGAATCGCGTCGCGGGAGCTTCCTTGACGGCAGAGGCGGCGGTGGCAGGCATGGAGCACTCCTCGCATGACGCAAACGGGCGGTCACGTTGCGCAAGCCCCGGCCGTTTCGCAAGTCGCGCGGCAAGTCATCCACAGTCATTGCATGATGTCGAAAAGTTGCAGACTTTTCGGACCGGAATCATGCGCAAAATACGAGAAAAGAGGTACGGCGAGCCTCCAGAAGGCTCAGTGCTTGTGCATGGCCTTTTCGAAGGTGGCGGTCTGCTCGCCGCCGGCTTCGCGCTGGTGCTTCGCCTTCCATTCCTCATAGGGCATGCCGTAAACGGCCTCGCGGCTGGCATCCTTGGTCATGGCGACGCCCTTGGCGTCGGCGGCGTCCTTCATCCAATTGGAGAGGCAGTTGCGGCAGAACCCGGCCAGATTCATCAGGTCGATGTTCTGCACGTCGGTGCGCTGGCGCAGATGCTCGACCAGGCGGCGGAACACGGCGGCTTCCAGCTCGGTGCGGGTCTTGTCGTCGATCGTCATGGCGGTCCTCCGAGGATCTCCTACATAAGCCTGATAGAACCCCCTTGCCACAATCCCGGGTCCGTCCGGATAGTGCCGGATCTTTGGGTCGCACCGCCTGCGGGAAATCATGAGCCGATCGCGCGCCTTCCTGGCCGAGCTTTATCGAACTGCCGTGGCGACCGCTCATCCGGCAAGCTGTCTCGTGCCCCATCTGCCGGACCCGCCGCCGGCCGGACGGCTCATCATCCTCGCCGCTGGAAAGGCCGCGGGTGCCATGGCCGAGATCGCGGAAGCGCACTACCTCGACCGGTGGGGCATCCCCCCTGCGCGGATCGCGGGCGTGGCGGTCACCCGGCGCGGCTATGGCCGTCCGACCGGGATCGTCGAGGTCATCGAGGCCGGCCATCCCGTCCCAGATGCGGCGAGCCTTGCCGGGGCGGAACGCGCGCTGACGCTCGCCGCCGGCGCCGCTGCCGGCGATCTCGTGCTGGTGCTGGTGTCGGGCGGGGCCTCCGCCAACTGGATTGCGCCGGCCCCCGGGGTGACGCTCGCCGAAAAGCAGGCGGTGAACCGCGCTTTGCTCAAGTCCGGCGCCGGGATCGGTGACATCAATACCGTGCGCAAGCATCTCTCCCGCATCAAGGGCGGGCGGCTGGCGCGCTGCGCCCACCCGGCCGCGGTGGTGACACTGGGGATATCCGATGTCCCCGGCGATGATCCCGCCGTGATCGGATCGGGGCCGACGGTGCCCGACCCCACCACCCTCGCCGACGCCCGGGCCGTGGCCGCGCGGTTTCGGCTCGCCCTGGCCGAGCCGGTCACGCGGGCGCTCGGCGATCCCATGAACGAATCGCCCAAACCGGGCGACCCCGTGTTCGCGGGCACCTCGTTCCGTCTCATCGCCCGCCCGGCCGACGCCTTCCGCGCCGCCGAGGCCGCGGTGCGAGCCGGCGGCTATGACTGCATCTTCCTCGGCGACCGCGTCGAGGGCGAAGCCCGCGAGATCGCCGCCGCCCATGGGCAGCTTGCCCGCGGCCTGCAGGCGCAGGGCCGGCGAGCCGTGGTGCTGTCGGGGGGAGAGCTGACTGTGACCATCGCCGGCACCGGCCGCGGCGGCCCCAACCAGGAATACGCCCTGGCGCTCGCCCAGGCGCTCGATGGCGCCCCCGGCATCGCCGCCGTAGCCGGGGACACCGACGGAACCGATGGCGGCGCCGGCAGCCCCGACGATCCCGCAGGCGCGTTTATCGACGAAACCACCCTGGCGCGGGCCCGCACGCTCGGCCTCGATCCCGCCGCCTTTCTTGCCGACAACGATTCGACGGGGTTCTTCGAGCGGCTGGGCGATCTCCTGGAACCCGGCCCGACATACACCAATGTCAATGATTTCCGTGCCATACTCGTTGACTTGCCATGACCTTTGGCTTGCGATGACCCCGAATTCGACATGACACCGAGCGCCACCCCGAAACCCTCCATGCAGCATCAACTTTCGAACCGGTTGCCCCTGCCGTTGCGACGGCCGGTACAAGCCGTGCTGCTCGTGGCCGTCCTGGCGACCGCCTGCAGCTTCGCGGCGCCGGCGGCGGCCGATTTCCGGCTGTGCAATAATACCAATAGCCGCATCGGCGTTGCGCTCGGCTACAAGGACAATGAGGGCTGGGCGACCGAAGGCTGGTGGAACCTGCCGGCGCGCAACTGCGACACGCTGCTGCGGGGGTCGCTGGCGGCACGGTTCTATTACATCTACGCGGTAGACTACGACCATGGCGGCGAGTGGTCAGGCCAAGCATTCATGTGCACCCGCGAAAAGGAATTCACCATCCGCGGCACCGGGGATTGCCTCGCCCGCGGCTTCGACCGCACCGGATTCTTCGAGGTCGACACCGGCGAGCAGCAGACCTGGACGGTGCAACTGACCGAGGCCAGCGAGGGCCAGCGCCCCGGCGGCGTCGGCCAGCCTCCCCCGGCCGCGCCACCCGCCGGCTCCCGATCCGGCCCCTCGCCGCCTTCGGGCCAGCAATGAGACGCAAGCGACGCACCAAGATCGTCGCCACCCTCGGTCCGGCCTCGTCGAGCCGGGAGATGATCGCGGCGCTGTTCGCGGCCGGCGCGGACGTGTTCCGCATCAATATGAGCCACACCACGCACGAACGCATGCGCGAGCTCATGCGCCTGATCCGGGACATCGAGGCCGCCAATGGGAGGCCGATCGGCGTCCTGGTGGACCTGCAAGGGCCGAAGCTGCGCGTCGGCACGTTCCGGGAGGACGCCGCCGTCCTGGTCAAGGGTGCGGCTTTCGTCCTCGATGCCGATGCGACCCCGGGCGACGCAACGCGGGTGCAGCTGCCCCACCCGGAGATCCTGTCCGCGCTCAAGCCCGGCCACACCCTGCTGCTCGACGACGGCAAGATCAGGCTGGTGGCAGTCGAAGTGTCGCCGCAGCGCGCGGTCACCCGCGTCGAGGTCGGCGGCAAGCTGTCGGCGCGCAAGGGCGTCAGCGTACCCGACACCGTGCTCGGGTTTTCCGCGCTGACGGGCAAGGACCACTCCGACTTCGAAGCCGCTCTCGACGCCGGCGCCGACTGGATCGCGTTGTCGTTCATCCAGCGGCCCGACGACATCGCCGAGGCCAAGAAGATCGCCCGCGGACGCGCCGCGGTGATGGCGAAGATTGAAAAGCCGCAGGCGATCGAGCATCTGGCCGGCATTCTCGACATCACCGACGCCCTGATGGTCGCCCGCGGCGATCTCGGCGTCGAACTGCCGGTAGAGAAGGTCCCAGGCCTGCAGAAGCAGATGACCCGCGCTTCGCGGCTCGCCGGCAAGCCGGTGGTGGTCGCGACCCAGATGCTGGAATCGATGATCACGAGCCCGGTGCCCACCAGGGCCGAAGTGTCCGACGTCGCGACCGCCATTTTCGAAGGGGCCGATGCGGTGATGCTGTCGGCCGAATCCGCCGCCGGACAGTATCCCGTCGAAGCGGTGGCGACCATGGACCGCATCGCCGTGGAAGTCGAAGGCGACCCGACCTACCGGACCATCATCGATGCCCAGCGCGCCCCGCCGGAGCCGACCAGCGCCGACGCCATCGCCGCGGCGGCGCGCGAGATCGCCGAGACGCTCGATCTCAGCGCTCTCGTGTGCTGGACCTCGTCCGGCGCGACCGCGCTGCGGGTCGCCCGCGAGCGCCCGAAATCGCCGATCGTGTCGATCTCGCCGAACATCGCGACCGGCCGCAAGCTGGCGGTGGTGTGGGGTGTCCACAGCGTGCTTGCCGAGGATGCCCATGACCAAGACGACATGGTCGACCGCGCCTGCCGCATCGCCATCAAGGATGGCTTCGCCGTGCCCGGCCAACGCATCATCGTGGTGGCCGGAATCCCGTTCGGCACCCCGGGCGCTACCAACATGGTGCGCATCGCCCTGGTCGGTGCGGAGGCCGGCCGAAGTTAGCGCTCCAGGGAATGGACGCGCTCCGCACCGTCCGCCGCCGAAACCGAATCGATTGCCGCTATCACGTCGTCAGTCGCGGAATGCTGCGGCATGTGGCCGATGCCCGGCAGGATGATGAGCCGCGCGTCGGGGAGCACCGCCGCGATGGCGCGCGCATGGAGCTGCGGCGATACCGTATCGTCGGCGTCGCCGGTGAGCACCACGGTCGGCACGGCGATGTCGCGATAATACGGCACCTGAGCGGTGACGAAGCGCTTCAGGACCGCGACGTCCTGGGCATTGGCGATGAATTCGGCCGGCCGCAGCAGCAGCCGGATCCCGGCCCGGCGCAGATAGTCGGGCGGCACCGCCTGGGGCGAGAACACCGATTTTGCGCCGCCTTCGAGCAGCAATTCGCCCGCCGGCAGCGCCAGCGCATGGGCGAACACGAACCCCGCGACCGGCGTGGTGAGCAGGGCATTGTACCAGGACAGGCCGCCTCTCCAGGGATGGGTCACCGGCGCCAACAGGACGAGGCCGGCCAGACGGTCGGGATAGGCGAGCGCGAAGGCCGTCGCGACCGCCCCGCCGAGCGAATGACCGAGCAGCACGAACCGTTTGAGGCCGATGCGCTCGAGCGCCTCGGCGATCAGCGCCGCCTGCCGCGCCGGTGAAGCGTCTTGTGCCCCGCCGGGCCGGTCGCTCCAGCCGTGGCCGGGACGATCGACCAGGATGACCCGGCGCGTTTGCGCGAGCCGGTCGCCGAGCGCGAGCCGGAGGTCGCCGAGATTGCCGCTGGCGCCGTGCACCAGCACGACCGGCCAGCGCGGATCGCCCGCCGCGTCCATTTGGCCGAGTTCGAGGACATGAAGCCGGCCGCCATCGACTGCGACCAAACGGCCGCAAGGAGGATGGGCCGCCTCGATGCGCCTCGTCGCGAGCGCAGTGATCGCGACGCCGGCGCCGATGACGGCGACAACGGCGATGAGCGCGACGATGGCAATAAGCACCAAGCCGATCATTGAAATCGGCCCGCCAACTTATTGAAGAGGTTGGGATGATCGCGCGACGTCAGATGTCGCGTCCCTCGACCTTTTCGACCAAGGACTTGACCTTGTCCGAGACGCCCTTGAGCCGCGGATAGACCTCGAGGGCCTTGCGATAGGCGTCGAGCGCGCGCTTGTCGTCGCCGATGTCCTGCATGATGAGGCCGAGCCCGGACAATGCCCCGAAATGGCGTGGCTCCCGGGTCAGCACCTTGCCGAGATCGGCGAGCGAATTGGCGTAGTCCTTCTTCAGGAAATATACGGTGGCGCGCCGGTTCCAGGCTTCGGTGTATTCCGGCTTTATCTCGATGACGGCATCGAGGAGCTTCAAAGCCAAGTCATAATTGTCTTCGTCGATCGCCTTCTTGGCGCGGCTCATCAACAGGCCGGTGGTGTCGTTGCCGGCGGAGGTCCACAGCGCCCAGATGCGATCTTCAACCGCCTTGGCACTGGCATCATCAGGGGCGGCCTTGAGGGCGCCGAACAAAAAATCGATGTTCTGGGTGTGGTCGCTGTGGTGGAACGCAGGCAGATGGTCGGGCGGATCGGCCGAGCCCTCATGTTGAGCGAGCGAGGGTCGGGGCAGAACGGCCGTGGCCAAGGCGGCAAGCATAAGGCCTGCAAGGCAGCGCTTCATACCGCCTAGCTTAGCCGGCCATTGCCTGCCTGCAAGATCGATTTGGTCACAGTCGCGTGAAAAAAATGCCTAAGAATTAGCCTTGGCGCGCTTTGAACCGGCGCTGTGTCTTATTTATCACGTAGACGCGTCCCTTACGCCGCACGATGCGATTGTCGCGGTGACGGCTACGCAGGGACTTCAGTGAATTACGGACTTTCATCGGACCAACCTCGATTACCCAGGTGCGACTGCGCGCAGCCACGGACTTTTTCGGCGCGGACCATAAGGACGCCGTGAAACGGCGTCAATGGCGCAACCGAGATCAAAAGGACCGCCACTCGCAACGCCTGCTTTCGCAACCCCCGCATATTGCGGGGTCGCGCGGCGCTGAATAGCGTAGCTTCCGTACATAAGCGCGCATCGCCGAAATGCAACGCGCCGCATTGGGAGGAAACCATATGGGTCAATACGACAGGCTCCGCGACACGATCCTGCGGGCCGCGGCGACCGCCCTGGTCGGGGCCGGTGCTTCGTTGCTGTCGCTCGCCGGGGTGCGCGCCCAGACCGGGCCGCTCGTCATCGCCAAGCAGGGCTATTTCTTTGTCGGCGGTACCATTGACCCCAACCGCGAGGGGTCGCCGACGGTGGGCCACATGTATGTGGAGTACCAGGTGCCGCAGCGGCTCACGCACCCCTTTCCGGTTGTGATGATCCATGGCGGCAGCCAGACCGGCACCAATTTCACCGGCACGCCGGATGGGCGTGAAGGCTGGGCGCAGTATTTCCTGCGCCGGGGCTATGCGGTCTACGTGGTCGACCAGGTGGCGCGGGGCCGCGCGGCCCAGTGGTCGGAGGCGAACGGCCCGGTCTCCGCCTCCAATTTGAACCGCCTCGAGCAGCGCTTCGTCGCGCCGGAACGCTTCAAGCTGTGGCCGCAGGCGCATCTGCACACCCAGTGGCCCGGCGACGGCAAGCCGGGCGATGCGGCGTTCGACCAGTTCTATGCCAGCCAGTTTCCTTCGCTGGTCGACTTTCCCCTGCAACAAGCGCTCAACCGCGATGCCGCCGTGGCGCTGCTCGACCGCATCGGTCCGGCCGTCGTGCTCATCCATTCCCAATCGGGCGCGTTCGTCTGGCCGATCGCCGACAAGCGCCCCAACCTCGTCAAGGCGATCGTCGCGGTCGAGCCGAACGGCCCGCCGGCCCACGACGTCGAATTCAAGGGTGAGCCGGACTGGTTCGTGGACGCGGCGCACACCAAGGCGTCCGGGCTGGTCGACGTGCCGCTCACCTACGATCCGCCGGTGTCGGAGGCCACGCCGCTGCGGTTCGTGCGCGAAGACAAGGCGGAAAAGCCCGATTTCGTGCGCTGCTGGGCGCAGCAGGATCCGGCTCGCAAGCTCGTCAATCTGGAGAACACCCCGATCCTGATCGTAACCTCGGAAGCGTCCTATCACGCATCCTATGACCACTGCACCGTGCGCTACCTCGCCCAGGCCGGCGTCAAAAGCACATTCATCCGCCTCCCCGATGTCGGCATCCACGGCAACGGCCACATGATGATGCTGGAAAAGAACAGCGACGCCATCGCCAAGGTGATGGTCGACTGGCTCGACCGTACGCTGCCCGGCGACAAATGACGGCGCGCATCGTCGTCATGCGCGGCGGCGTTTCCATCGAGGTGCTGGTCGACGGCGACGGGCCGCCGGTGGTGCTGCTGCCTTCGCTCGGCCGCGGCGCGGAGGACTTCGATGCGATCGCCGCGCGGTTGGCGGCGGCGCGGTTCGCGGTGCTGCGGCTGCAGCCGCGCGGCGTCGGGGCGAGCCGCGGTCCGCTGGCCGGGATCGATCTCCACGACTACGCAGCCGATGTGGCGGCGGTGATCGAAGCGGCAGGCCGCGGCCCCGCCTTCGTCGTCGGGCATGCCTTCGGCAATCGGGTAGCGCGCATGCTCGCGACCGACCGCCCCGACCTCGTGCGTGCGCTCGCGCTGGTCGCAGCCAATGTGGGACGGGATCCGAGCCCGCCTGATGTCCGTGCGGCGATCCGGGCGAGCGCCGACCCTACGCTGCCCGAGGACACCAGGCTCGAGGCCTTGCGCTTTGCCTTCTTCGCCCCCGGCAATGATGCCGGGGTCTGGCTCGGCGGCTGGCATCCGGAGGTGCTGGCGGCACAGCGCATCGCAGGCGACAAGACCCCGCGCGAGGAGGATTTTGCCGGCGGCACCGCGCCGATCCTCTATCTCCAGCCGGCGCATGACCCGCTGGCCCATGGCGACCA
Source organism: uncultured Alphaproteobacteria bacterium (assembly GCA_963800215.1). Lineage (GTDB taxonomy): Bacteria > Pseudomonadota > Alphaproteobacteria > Rhizobiales > Xanthobacteraceae > JAJPKK01. Next base: position 110,522 of record CAWCZY010000005.1, read on the forward strand.
TGGGCGGGAGTATCAACGGCTGCAGGGCGGGCGCGTCACCATCGTCGTCATCCCGCAGGCGAGCCACGCCGCGATCGCCGAGCAGCCCGAATTCATCAGCGCGGCACTGATCGAATACGCCCGCGGGTTGGGAGAGCCGTCCCACGGTCCGGCGCGCGCCGGCAAACCAGTCCGCCGGTAGAGGACAGCCATGCCGGGCGAAATCGCTGCGCCAGACGACCGGGCGCATGAAAATGCATTGGAATGTTTCTAAGAAGGGTTTAGAATGGTTCTAAATCGGTGCTGACGGGCGTCAGCACCGATGAGGATGACGCTGCCGGGGGGCGTGATGCGCTTGGGGTCAGGGCTTCGCCGCTCGGCGGCTTCGCTGCTTGCTGCTTCGTCCCTGTGTCTGCTTGGCCCGCGGCCCGCCCGTGCGGTCGACGAGATCCAGGTCTACAATGCCGAGATCGCGGAGGTCGGCCAATTCACCGTCCAGCAGCACCTCAACTACACCATCAACGGCCGCGACTATCCGGATTTTGCAGGCGGGTTGGTGCCCAATCACGCGCTCAACGGCACGCCCGAATTCGCCTATGGCGTGACCCCGTGGCTCGAGCTCGGGCTCTACATCCCGTGGGCGGTCAACGAGCAGGGTCAGTTCCTGTCGAACGCGATAAAGCTGCGAACCCTGTTCGTGACGCCCGACGCCGCCAAGAAGGACTTCTTCTACGGCCTCAACTTCGAGTACGACTTCCCGACGCCGCCCTTCGGGCCGACGCGCTTTGCCATGGAAGTCAGGCCGATTATCGGCTGGCGCAATCCGCAGTGGGAGTTCATCGTCAATCCGATCATGGATTTCGCCTTCGGCGCGGGCGGCAATCCGGACTTCGTTCCGGCCGCCCGGCTCGCGCGCAACCTCGGCGAGGATCGGTTCATCGGCCTCGAATATTATACCGACCTCGGCGCGCCCGGCAGCTTTCCTTCCTTCCAGCAGCAGGAACATCAATTGTTCGCGGTGACCGACTTCAAGGTCGGCAAGGTCGATGTCGATCTCGGCATCGGCTACGGCCTTACGACCGGCTCCGACCGCTGGGTCGCGAAAGCCATCCTGGGCTATGCCTTCCCGGTGCCCGGGAAAGGCGGGGATTCCGAGCCCGGACCGAAGACCCCGCTGACCATGCGCTCGTCACTGCGCCAGCAAACGGCGGCCCAGATGGCGCTGGACCCGCTGGCCGGATTGCAATGACCGGGGCCGCAAGCCGATAGCACTTGCCGCGCGCACCTTGCCCCATTGCGCCGGAATGATAGACCTCCGCAGTCTCCACTCCCGCGGTGAACCATGGCGCGCATTCCGCTGATCGAAGAGGCCGAACATCCCGAGCTCGCCGACCTGGTCGGCCGCATCAAGGCGGGACGGCGCGGTGGGCTGCTCAACGTCTACAAGCTCCTGCTGCACAGCCCGGCGCTGGCGCAGACCTGGTTCGACCACAACGGCGCGGTGCGGTGGAAGACCGAGCTGTCGGGGCGGCTGCGCGAAATCGTCATTATCCGTATCGCCCATCTCAATGGGGTCGACTATGTGCTCGCCCAGCACGTCCCCGGCCTCGCACTCGCGGAGGGGCTGACTTTGCCCGAATGCGATGCGCTGGCGGACTGGCGGGCCACCGCCCTGTTCGATGCCCGCGAACGTGCCGCGCTCGCCTATGCTGAAGCCATGACGATGGGCACTTCGGTGCCCGACGCGGTGTTCGCCGAGGTGCGGCGGCATTTCTCCGATCGCGAGATCGTCGAGCTTTCCGTGCTCGTCGGCACCTACATCATGCATAACCGCGTCATGAAGGCGCTCGCCATCGATCTCGAGCCAGAGGCCAATCGCGGCCGCTAGATTCAGCCCGTCAGCGTGCGAGTGACGCCGCGCCATAAATTGAGACACAGCCTCTCGACATCGTGGAGCGCATTGGCGCGGGCGCCGATCGCGGTGTGGGGCATCAGGATGACGTTGCCGCCGCGGTGCCGCAGCAACGGCTCCTTCGGATCGGCCGGCTCGGTGTAGCCCACATCGAGACCGAGGCCGCCGAGGCGGCCGCCGGCGAGCGCTTCTACCAGGGCGTCATGGTCGATCAGCTCGGCGCGGGCGACGTCGATCAGCACGGCGCCGGGCTTGATGCGGGCGAGCGCCTCGCGGCCGATCAGGCCGCGCGTCCCGAGGTTGAGGGGCAACTGCACGAGGATATAGTCCGCCTGCGCCATCAGATCGCCGAGCGGCAGAAAGTGCGCGCCGAGCTCGCGCTCGGCGGCGGCGGTCAGCGGCGTGCGCTGGAAATAGACGACCTTCATGGCGAAGGCGCGGGCGCGGTGGGCGACCTCGCGTCCGATCTCGCCGAACCCGACGATGCCGAGCGTTGAGCCATGCACGGTCCCGAGCCCGGTGATGCCGGCAAAGTTCGAGTAGCCGATGTAGCGGGATTGCCGCGGCCGCACCTTGTAGCCGGCGGCCCGCAACGCGGCTTCCTCGACCACGCCGTTGAACTCCACGATCCGCTTGGCGAGCGCCAGCAGCAGCGCGAAGGCCTGCTCGGCCACCGCCACATTGACCATGCGGTGCAGGGTCTCGACCGTGACGCCCCTGGCAGCGCAGGCAAAAAGATCGATATTGGCGGTGATGGTGCCGAACTTCTGCACCACCGCGAGGCGCGGCGCGCGCGCCAGCACCGCGGCGTCGATCACGAGGCTCTCGACGACGATGCCGTCGGCCTCGGCGATCTTCGCCGCGAGATCGGCCTGATCTTCGGCGAACACGACTTGGGCAGGATAGAGGCCCGGCATACGCTCCCGCAGGCGCTGGCACCAGCCCAGGAAATCCGGCTCGTCATGAGCAAAGAAATCCGCGACCGCGCGTTGATGCGGCAGCGGGGTCGCGGGATCCAGCACGACGGGAACGATCTTCAGGAAATGGTCTTCTTCGATCACGATGCGAGGCATGCGAAACCGCGGGGGGGTTGGGGAGGAAGCGGGGAGACATGGTGGGCACGGTGCCGTGACCGTACTATGTCGGGTCGGCGCTCCCAAGATTTTTCCGAGCGTCGAGCATTTGCCGATTGCGCCGGCCCCATGCGTGTCGTTGCCCGGTCAAGCCGGGCGGTGACAATGCAAGGCGCTCTCGTGTAATGACTCCGCCGGTCGATCCGAGTGCCGCCGGATTCGATCTCGAAATGGATGGCCCCTGCCATGGTTTTCGATACGTTGCGCGCCCAATTCCTGTCGATTTCATCTCGCGAGAGCGCGTTGAGGATCATCAGGAGGGCGTCGTATTATTTCATTCTGACTGCGCTCGCCTTGCTGGCGCTGCAGGCGCTTTCCGTCCGTGACGAGTGGCTGGTGTCGCCCACGAGAGCGACTGCGACGACGTCGCTCGAAAACATCGCGGGTTTCATCGGGTTCCTGACCGGCCACCTCCTGTACGAGGATTGGGTCTATGTCCTGGTCCTGGTGAACGGCTTGGTCCTGCGTCGCTTCGAGAGCCGCGTGGCGGCGCTGTTGTTCATCGTGTTCGGCCTGTACGGGATGGGCCTGGCGCTGTTCGTCCTTTGGGCAATCGGCGCGAACGCTCTTCTCGTGAGCGGCTTTTTGACGATATTTTTTGCGTCCTATGTCTGGGTGGCCGGGCGTGCTCTCGACGCTGCGATAAAGCTGCGGGGAGAGTTCAGGCATGACCCGCCAGCCCCTGCTTCAATGGCGGCCGGCTCGCCGTAGCAGAACTCACGCGTCACTCGGCCAGGTCGCGCATGACCTTGATCAGGTCCGATTTGCCCTCGAAGCCGATGCCCGGCAGCTCCGGCATGACGATGCGGCCGTCCTCCACGCGCACCTCGTCGGGGAAGCCGCCATAGGGCTGGAACAGGTCCGGGTAGCTTTCATTGCCGCCCAGGCCCAGTCCCGCGGCGATGTTCAGCGACATCTGATGGCCGCCGTGCGGAATGCAGCGGCCGGGCGACCAGCCCGCCACGTGCAGCATTCCAGCGTGCGCTGATATTCGCACAATCCATAGGAGAGTGCGCAGTCGAACTGCAGCCAGTCGCGGTCCGGACGCATGCCGCCGTAGCGCAGGAGGTTGCGGGCGTCCTGGTGGCTGAACAGGTTCTCGCCGGTGGCCATCGGCCCCGGATAGAATTCGGCGAGCGCCGCCTGCAGCGCAAAGTCCAGCGGGTCGCCCGCTTCCTCGTACCAGAACAGCGGATAGTCCCGCAGCATCTTGGCGTAGGCGATGGCTGTCTCCAGGTCAGCCGCCCATTGGCGTCCACCGCCAGCTGCGCCTTGCCGTCCAGTTCCTTCAGCACGCCTTCGATCCGCGGGCGGTCTGCGGCGATGCCGTTGCCGATCTTCATCTTGACCACGGTGTAGCCGCGGTCGAGATAGCTGCGCATCTCGGCGCGCAGCGCGTCGACGGCCTTGCCCGGATAATAGTAGCCGCCGGCCGCATAGACGAACACGCGCGGGTCGGCCTCGCGCCGTGGCGCTCGGCCAGCAGGCGGAACAGCGGCTTGCCGCGCGATCTTCGCCACCGCGTCCCACACCGCCATGTCGATGGTGCCGACGGCGACCGAGCGCTCGCCATGGCCGCCCGGCTTTTCGTTCTTCATCAGCGTCGCCCAGATCCGGTCCGGGTCGAGATTGTCGCCGGCGTCATTCAGCAGGGACTTCGGATCCGCCTCCAGCAGGCGCGGCGCGAACCGCTCGCGGATCAGGCCGCCCTGGCCGTAGCGGCCGTTGGAGTTGAAGCCGTAGCCGACCACCGCGCGCCCGTCGCGCACGACATCGGTGACGACGGCGACCAGGGACAAGGTCATCTTGGAGAAGTCGATATAGGCGTTGGCGATCGACGAGGCGATCGGCGCGGTCACTTCGCGAACATCCACGATGCGCATGGCTAACGTCCCGCGTTCTGGCCCGGCCGCTTCGGCGGCGATCGGATGCTTCTCGCACCCGTCCGGCGTCGCCTCTTCACGCGGCCTCCTCGGCGGAGCCGCCCGCCGGCAGGGTGAACTGAAACGCCGTTCCGTAGGGAACGCGCGGCGAAGCCCACAGACGGCCTTCATGCGCTTCGATGATCGATCGGCAAATCGCGAGCCCCATCCCCGTGCCGTTGGCTTTGGTCGTGTAGAACGCGTCGAAGATGCGCCCGGTGTCATGCGGGCTGATCCCGGTTCCGCAATCTTCGACCGCCACCAGCACCCCGTCGGGTTCGCAAACCTCCGATCTCACTCTCAGCACCCGTGCGCGATCCGTCACGGAGTCCATCGCGTCGACGGCGTTCTTGATCAGGTTCAGCAAGACTTGCTGCAGCTGGATGCGGTCGGCGACCACGAGCGGGAGGTGTTCGAATTCGAGTTGGAGGGACACGCCGCGAATTTGCAGGTCGCGGCTGTCGAGAACGAGGATGCTGCTGATGAGCTCGTTCAGATCGAGCCGGACCCGCCGCCGCTGGTCCTTCTTGAAGATTGAACGGGTGCTTTGGATGACCTTGCCGGCATGCAGGCCCGCATTGACGATTCGCGTGAGCGCGGCCCGCACTTCGTCGAGGTCCGGCGTCGCGTTTCCGAGCCAGCGCAAGCCCGCATTGCCGTTCGCTACGATGGCGGCCAGCGGTTGGTTTACCTCGTGAGCGATCGAAGCCGTGATCGTGTCCAGGGTGATTTGCCGCCCTTCGCTTTCACGGCGTTGCATGACGATCGAGCGGGCGAGCCGCGCGTAGAGCGCCGTCGTCTGGGCGAGCAATACGATCAGGACCACGCTGGCGGTGATGAGCGAGAAGACGCGCGCCGCGTAATAGCCCAGGCTGAAGCGGGGAGTGGTGAGGAAGGCGGTGAGCGCGGCTTCGGGGAGCAACGCGCAAATCATCACCATCAGCCAGAGATCGAGGGAAGAGCGCCACCGGTACCACAGCAGCGCGAGCGCGACGGTGCCCAGCACTACCAGGGATCCCGTGAGGTATTGCCCCAACAGGGTCACGTGAGTGGCGTCGGGAAGCAGCCTCGGCAGAAACCCCTCTCCGGCGACGGCAATCCAGGTCAGTGCGCAGGTCAGGACGACGACGGCCACGACGCTCATGGCGATTTCGGCGCGCGGCGAGTCCGCGGCCGTGCTCTTTGCGTAGCCGGCCCCCTTCCACGAGGCATAGACGATCACGGCCAACGGCAACGCCGCGTGCCAGAAAATATAGAGCCATGCCGAAGTCTGCGATCCGGCTCCGAGGAGGCCGGTCGGCGAGAATGCGCCGGGAAAGGTCAGCGCGTGCGGAATGACGATGAGCGCACTGAAGAGATAACCGCTCGCGAGCACCAGGAGTGCGCGCTCCCGCACGATCGAGAATTGGGCGAACAGCAGGGCCGATGTCAGGAGGTCGTTGATGAGAAGCGCGGTCTCGAGGGCCGGAACGAATGCGTTGACCGGCGCAAGCTCCACGTTCGCAAACGGCACCATGACGGCGAATGCGACGAGGAGCACCGCGACGATGGCCGCAGCCAGCCGGCGTTGTCCCGATGTCGGCGGCAGGGTCGCCAGCAGGATCTGGGATTCATCGGGCAGCAACTCGTTCACTGGTACTCCAACAGATGCTCCCCCGCGAGCGCAGCTACTGGCCCACGCTCTCCCGCAACCGCCGGAGCTGCGGCCGGATTTGCTCGCAGCCGAGTTCCCTCTCGAACCGGACGATCGCATCGACGGTGGGGTCGGCACGCAAACGTGCCAGACGTTCCGCGTCGCGCGCACACGCGCCCTCCGGCTGAGGCGGCAGGGCCTGCGCCCGCGCTCCCGCCTCGGCAGCGGGCTCCGGTTTGCGGATCGCGCCGGCAGGGGCCGCGCCGCCGAGAGAAGCTGCGGGTGCCGGCGGTCCGGTCGCGACACTTTCGAACAAGCGCTGCACTTGGGCGTGCAGCCGGCCGCAAGAGAGTTCGCGCTGGAAGCGGGCAATCTCGTCCGGCACCGGGTCGGAGCGCAGGTGCGCCAACCGCAGTTCTTCGCGGCTGCAGGCGAGCGCCGGATCCTCTTTTTGGAGCGCGGCTTGCGAATTCGGCTGCGTTGCCTTGAGAGACTCGGCTTTCGCCGGGGTCGAGTTGGCCGCCGGCGGCAGGGCTTTTTCGATCCGATTGGGTACGACCGGCGTGACCGCGATGTTCGGGCGGGTCACCGGGATCGCTGGGACCGGCTCCCGCGCGGCCACCGCCGGCGACGGTACCGGCTTGGGTTCAATGGCTTTTGCCGCCGGCAGCGGCACCAGGGGAATGGTCGCTCCGCCGAGTGAGCCATATATGAACGGTTCCTGTCTGCCCCCGGTCGTCTTGAGTACCTCGTCGCGGACCTGGCCGAGGGCGATCCTGATATCGAGGCCCGGTTCGGCGATGTGCTTGACCAGCGCCGTAGCGAACGGGCTGTTCGGTCCGTCGCCGTCGTAGGAAACCGCCCCCTCCTTGGCGGCGAAGGCGACCAGCGTGTCGGTGCTGACGTCGTCGATCCTAGCGAGGCCGCCCTTCGGCGCGGCGCGGATGCCGACGGAGCGCAACTTCGCGACGAATGGATTGTCGCGGCAGGCGTCGAGCAGGATCAGCCGCAGGCGCTTGACCGGCTGCAGCGCCCAGATGATGCGGTCGAGCGCGATCGCCTCGTCTTCCACGTCATAGTCGCGGGCGAGCTTGGCATCCACCGGGATGAGGTAATTGGTGCCGCCGACTTCGATGCCGTGGCCGGCGTAATAGACCACCGCGATGTCGGCGGTCTCCGCCGTGATCAGGAAGTCACGCACGGCGCGCTTGAACTCCAGGACGCCGAGATCGGTCCGTGAGTTGACGACTTCGAAACCGACCGATCTGAACAGCGCGGCGACGGCGTTTGCATCGTTGATCGTATTGGGCAACTGCGTCGCGTTGCGGTAGGCAGAATTTCCGATCACCAACGCTACGCGCCGATCCGCCTCCGCCACGGTGGCGAAGAGAGCCGCCGCGAGAGCGATCGCACAAACCAGGAGTCCATTTCGTCTCATTTCAGTATCAGTCGCCGCGTTTCGCCGGCAGACCTGCGGCGGGAACGCAATGGTTTGAACATTTGTCGGTTCACGCTCCAACCCGGTTCATTTTGCGCATGATCCTGCCGGTCTGCAAATTCCCGGGACCATGCAATGCACTAATAGTAAAAGTGGTGTCTCGGCCGGCGCGGCCGGGGCGGCGGCGGCGGGCGCCCGGTCGGCGTCACGAACACGGTTATCTCGTCGGAATAAACCGGCGGATCGTGCGGCACGTGGGCCTCATCCGCGAACAGCAGACGCAATTTGTGCCGGCCCACCGGAAGGGAAATCTTCGCCTCGGTCTGGCCCGCGCCGAAATGCAGGTGATTGAAATCATTGGGGATCGGCTGGTCGAACGGCGGCAGTTCCGCGTCGACCAGCAGGTGATGATGCCCCGTGTTCGGCTTCTCGAAGCCGGCCGGCGCGACGCCCATGCCCAGCAGGCCGAAGCGGATCACCGGATTGGGCGAAATGTAGGCTCCGTCGGTGGGCTGGATGAAATAGACCTTGGCATCCTTCGGCGAGGGATGCCGCTTGACGGCGCCTCCCGGCGGAGTCGGGCCGGAGCTTGAGTCTGCGCCTGCGGGCCGGTCTGGTCCGCCACCTTCACCTTGATGCGGGCCGACACCACCGGCGGCGAGTGTGGAATGTGGTTCTTGTCGCCGAACACGAGCTGCAATGTGTGCTCGCCCGGGGTCAGCGTTATTTCGGCTTCGGTCTGGCCGGCGCCGAAATGCAGATGCTGGAAGTCGTTCGGAATTTCGGCGTTGAGCGGCGGCGTCGGCGCGTCGATGACCAAGTGATGATGCCCCGAATTGGGGCGATCCGAACCGGCGGGCGCTACCCCCATACCGCGCAAGTCCAAAATGAATCGTCGACCTTCGTGGGCAGGGTGTCGCCGTCATTCAATCCGATGAAGTAGACGGCCGCTCCCGGGGGAGAGGGGGTCGGGCCGCCGGTCTGGCTGCGCGCGGCACCGGCAAGGATCAGGCAGCCGAATGCGGGCACCAGGATCGAAGCCAGGATTCTAGTGATCATGGCACTCTCCCAGTGTTTGGAACGCACCGTCAGCGGTCATTCCCGGAGAAACTCTCTCCCACTCCCGCAACCGAATTGCCGCGTTGAAAGTGGGATGTAGGCGAGGATATTCCTTTGCGCTGCAATGTAAACCCCGGGCACCGGTGCGCCGCAGAGCGACGCCGGTCATAACCGATTGCTGCCGTCCGGGACCCGCGGCATCCAGTCCCCAGCCGGCGCCGCCACCGCGCCGACGCCGCGTCTTGCCGACCTCCCTGAAATGAAGCATGGTGGCTCGCCGGTGGAAGTTTCGAAGCTTCGCGCGGACCGCCCGGAAACGACAACATGAATTTGCGTCTGTTGTTTCTGTTGTTCTTCGCAGCGCTTTCTGCAGCGGCGAGCCCTGGAACCAATGCGCAGCAGCGCGGTCTCACCGTCGCCCCGCGCCCGGCCGTCCCGCCCGGTTCCGGATCGGCCGATCGACCGGCGGCGGCGGCCGCCACCGTTACGCCCAGAGGAACCGCCCCGATCCCGGCGAGATCTTCAGGGATTGCAACGATTGCCCCGAGCTCGTGGTGGTCCCGGCCGGCGATTTCATCATGGGATCCAACGATACGCCGTATGAAAAACCGGAGCGGACAATTGCGATCCGGCGCCCGTTCGCGATCGGCCGCCGGGAAGTCACGTTCGCGGAGTGGGATCTTTGCGCCGATGCGGGTGCCTGCAAGTTCCGGCCTGACGATCATGGCTGGGGACGCGGCGACCGGCCGGTGATCAATGTCGGCTGGGACGATGCCAAGCTCTACCTTGCATGGTTGTCGCAGAAGACCGGGCAGAGGTACCGGCTTCCTACCGAGGCCGAGTGGGAATACGCGGCGCGCGCGGGGACCAAGTCGCCGTTCTGGTGGGGCCGGGATGCCGGGGCCGGCCGGGCGCAGTGCGACGGCTGCGGCAGCCCGGCCAACCGGCAGACCTCGCCCGCGGCGTCGTTTCGGCCGAACGGCTTTGGCCTGTACGATACCTCCGGCAATGCCGCCGAATGGGTCGAAGACTGCTGGAACGACAACTATCGCAATGCCCCCAAGGATGCGGCCGCCTGGACCAGCGGCGACTGCCACCTGCGCGTGCTGCGTGGCGGCGCTTTCACCAGCAAGCCGAGTGATGTCCGCTCCGCGGCGCGGTTTCGCTACGACTACGACGTTCGCTATTACGCAAACGGCTTCCGGATCGTTCGGGATCTGCAGTGATGCGCGTCCTGTTGTCGGCCATCTGGATGTGTGTCGGCGCCGCGGCCGCGCTGGCCCAACCCTATTCGGCCAACGGCCAGGTCGGCTACCTCCAGGAATGGGAGCTCAAGGCAACTCTCGCGAAAACGGCTTCCGGCGGCAAGGTTGAGTATTCCGGCCCGCTGACGCTCAGGCATGTCGGGCTCTGCAGCGTGAACGGAGCCGAGGAAAAGTCCGGCGAGCTGCGGCTCACGGTTTCGCGGCGGACCGCTGGCATCGAGGGAACTCTCGACCTGGACGGCGACAGCTGTCGGATCGTCGCATCCCCTTCGCCGTCCTATTCCGGGCTCATGAGCTGCCGCAACGGCCAAGGCGTGCCGATCAGCTTTACCATCGGTCCGGCGAGCGCGGCCGAGGCGCGCGGGCCGAACGCCGGAAAGTAACGCGCGTGATACGCACGCTGAACGCAGGCACGCTCGTCATCCAGTCTGCCTATCCCGATCCGCCGTTCGATATCATGAAGGACGGCACCGCGACCGGCTTCGACATCGAACTGATGCGCGCGGTATGCCGGCGGCGCGGCCTCGCACTGCAGCCGCTCGCCTATGCGGGCGACGATTTCAACGGCATCTTCGAGGGCCTCGCGCGGCGCACCTGCGATGCGGTGATCTCCGGCACCACGATCACGCCGGAACGCGCGGCGAAGGTGAAATTCTCCCAGCCCTATCTCGAGTTCAACCAGGGCATCGCGGTCAACCGGCGCCTGACGCCGCACGCCGCATCGACCGCCGACCTGCGCGGCCTGACGGCGGGCATCCAGAAGGGAAACACGTCCGACGCGGTGGCGCGGCGCCTGCTGGCGCAAGGCGATATCGCCGCCATCCGCTATTATCCCTATCACGGCATCGCCACGGCGCTCGACGATCTCGAAGCCGGAACCATCGGCCTCGTCATCAAGCTGTTTCCGGTGATTTCGTGGCTCACCCGCGACCGCCCGCAGCTTGCGGTCGCGATGCAGGTGCCGACCAAGGAGCGCCTCGGGATCGCCTACGCCACCGACCGCGCCGATCTCTGCGATGCCGTCGATGCGGCGATCCAGGCGCTGCGCGACAATGGCGAGTTCGCCCGGCTGCAGGCGAACTGGCCCGGGACCGAAGCCAGCGCCTGAAGGCGATCGCGATGCATGCGTTCAAGCTCTACACCGGCCCCGACAACGCTTCGCACCTGCTCGAAGGGACGCTGACGCTCGATCGGCGCACCGACGTCGTCGCCGTGCACTTCAAGGAATCGCCGCCGCATTCGGCCCTCGACTGGCACGACGCGCCGCAGGCGCAATACGTCGTCACGCTCGCCGGGACGCTCGAATTCACCACCCGCGACGGCGAGACCTTCATCGTGCGTCCCGGCGACGTCCTGGTGGCGACGGACACCGCCGGAACCGGCCACAAGTGGCGGCTGATCGACGATGAGCCCTGGCGCCGCTGCTATGTCGTGCTCCGGTCGGGCGCGCCGGATCTGTTCGTGGCGAAGCCGTAGCGGCGGGACTGCTCGCCGATCGCCAGGCGGTGGATGACGCGCGGCGCGCAAAGGAGACGGTCCTTGCGCTCACGGAACGTCAGCGGCTCGGCAATTTGGAGAAGAAATCCCAGATCGCGACAGGCGAATCCAGATCTTCGCCTGCGAGCGGCATGGCGTGCCCGCCGTTCTGCACAGAATACAACACGACCACGGGGGTGCCGTCTTTCACCCAGGTCATGCTGTCGACTGAGGTGCTCCCGCCTTTATGCGGCAGCTTCGCAAGCTCCGGCATTCCCGTCACGCCCAACAGCTTCGCCCAATATTTCGCGGTGTCCTCGCTGGAGAGCACATTGCCCAGCTTGGCGCCGCCCAAATTCACCATGCCGCCGCGATAGGGATTGATGGGGTCGGCGGTGCCGTTGACGATCATCACCGGAATCGGCTTGTCGACCTGGCCGCAATCGAGATTCTCCTTCACGGGCAGGCTTGCCGAAATAGTGGCGACGCCGGCGAAATCCTCGGGATGCTCCAGCGCCAGCCGGTAGGCGAGCTGTGCGCCGTTGGACCAGCCGGCGGCGAAGACGCGCTTCCTGTCGATGGTGTGCGCCGTGACCTCATGGTTGAGAAGGGCTTCGATGAAACTGGAATCGTCGATCTTCAGCCGCTTGGAGGAAAACGGCGAGCCGCCGCGGCAATCGTTCCAGGTGTTCTCGAACCCGTCCGGATAGACGACGAGGAATCCGTATTTGTCCGCCAACTCGTCGAATTCGTAATTGGAATAATCGCGCATGCCCGAGGCATCGCCCCCCGAAGGATGCAGTACGAACAGCAACGGCGCGCCGGGCTTCAAGGTCTTGGGAACATATTCGATGAAAGTACGCTCGAGGCCCCCCACCCTACCTGCGTTGTGTGTCGCCTCGCCCATCGGCGCGGCGGCGACGGCGGTGCCGAAGAGCGCCAGCGCGGCGCCGATCGTCCAATGCGGGAGTGTGCTCTCAGCCATGATTTCGGGCTCCGTTTCGCACGCGCCAAACCAATACCACGCCGGGCGATATGTCCATGAACATATGCGCGCTACCTGACCGTCCGACCCGCGGCGCAAAGCATAGCCCGGCTGCGCTGGCCGGAGCACCGATGCCGCCGGCCGGAGTGTCCGCTTTCTGGGGCCGTCCTGCCGCGAAGTGCGCGGAGTTGGTGCGCGCCCATTGTACCAAGCAGCCGCGCCACCGCCGGCTGCCGGATACCGACGCCGGACCGCTGCGCATCGCCCCGCTGCGTTTCGAAATTTCCTTTACGTCGCCGTCTCCGGCACGCTGAACGCCAGCACCTCCGGCTTGCAGTCATGGACGGCGACGCCGAGCGTCTGGTCGATCTCGGCCTCCCATGGGCGTTGCTCCAGGACGCGCGCGGTGTCGTCGTGGCCGGCCTTCCAGCGCAGGCGAATGCCCTCCCGGGTGAAATCGAAATCGCGCGAATTGCCTTCGCCTTCGATGTAGGGGGCGTTGAGCCGCACGATGTGCATGAAGGTTTTGCAGCCCCATTCGGCGAGCGCCTTCACCTCCGGCGTGTCGCGCCGGTCTTCCGGCATCAGCCGGACCAGCTCGCGGACGACGTGGCGGAGCCGGTGAATGCTTTGCTGGCGGGCGATGTGGCTGGCGTCCCGGCTTGCGAACTGGATGTCCTTTTCGCGGCTGAGCACGTCGAGGAACGTCTGCGGCTCGGGTCCGGAGCTGTGCCACATCTGGTCGGCGAACACGATCGAATCGCGCCTTGGATTGTCGTCGAACACGATCTCGATTGGTGTGTTGGAATAGATGCCGCCGTCCCAATAGGGATCGCCGTCGATGCGGACCGCCGGAAACGAGATCGGCAGCGCGGCGGAGGCGAGCACGTGGTTGAGGGCGAGCGGCATGCGGGCGCTGTCCCAGTAATGCATGCGCCCGGTCTTCACGTTGACCGTCCCGACGGTGAGGCGGGGCCGCCCGGAGTTGAACCACGCCGGATCGGTCAGCGCGGTCATCGTCTTTTCGAGCGCCTCGGTCGTGTACAACGCGGCCCGCTCGACGCCGAGCGGGGCATTGACACCACCCAGGGCGAGCGCGTGGTTGGGCGCATAATAGCCGGGAACGCCCCCGAAAAAGGCTGCGACATGGGCGGCTTGATTGGACAGTTCGGCGAACAGCCGCGAGTTGCCCAGCCACGGTGCGAAAAGCGGGGAATCCTCCCACCACGGCTTGTATTCCATCGAAGTCCAGAATTCGCGCAGGCGATCGAGGCGCCGGCCCGGCGGATTGCCGGCAATGATCCCGGCATTGATGGCGCCGCTCGAGGTGCCGATCACCCAGTCCGGCTCGATCCCGGCTTCGTGGAGCGCCTGGTAGACCCCACCCTGGTAGGCGTTGAGCGCGCCGCCGCCCTGGAACGCGACGACGACCTGGCCGGGCATGGGCCTTGCCGGCTCAGGCTTGGAGGCTGCCGCGCCCGCGGGAAGCGTCATATCCATAGGTATCCTTTCTCGACCCGCGGCATCGTAGCAAACAGGTACAAACACGACATTGGGTTCGCGAGGCCCGATGTACTGCATCTAATGTGCTGACTGTGACGGTTCAATCGAGGGGAAAACACCCATGAAGATCGATGGACACTGCCATTGCGGCCGGATCGTCTTCGAGGCGGAGGTCGATCCCGAGGCGATCACCATCTGCCACTGCACCGACTGCCAGACGCTCACCGGCTCGGCCTTTCGCGCGAATGTCCCCGCGCCAGCCGCGCATTTCGTGCTCCGCAGCGGCGCGCCGAAAAGCTATATCAAGACGGCCGAGAGCGGCAATAAGCGCCGCCACGCCTTCTGCGGAGACTGCGGCACGCCCATCTATGCCTGCGCGGTGGACGATCCGCAGAGCTACTCGCTGCGCGTCGGGACGATCACCCAGCGCGCGGCGTTCTCACCGCGGCGGCAAATCTGGCGGCGCTCCGCGCTGGATTGGGTGGATGGGCTCGCCGCCGTGCCGGCGACGGAGAAAGGGTGATGCTCCGAAACGGATGTTACGATGCGCTGCGTGATTTTTTTACCCGGATTCTTCGCTTTTTCACCCTAGCGGTTGTTTCGACCTCGGGGACTTCGGCCCGCATCGTCGCGAGATGCGCCTCGATCGCCTTGCCAAACGACTCCAATTCTTCGCGGACGGAATCGGAAATAGTTTCAAGATCCAGTTCATTGGATTTCCACTCGGAGCGCGCACCAACCCCGAATACGTCACTCCATTTCTCGCCCCAGTGGCGCTTCGCGAATCCGGAGTTGCTCTTCTGAAAGTGTTTCCGGACATGATCAACATCGGACTTGCTGTAGCCTCGATATGGAACGGCGAGCCATCCACGCCTCTCGGCCTCTTCGAACACAAAACCCTTCAGCCTGTCGCGCAATGGATCGAATTGGAGCCGAGGAAGATTCGGAACCAAATAACGGACAGCGGCTACCGTCATGGCGCCGGGATTCGGATTGACGCCTCCGGACGTCGAAACTCCGGCCGCATTTATGATCTCATCCGGAATTCCGCCCGCCCTCAAGATCGTTTCCGCCAGTCTCTGGTGCTGAAGCGCTTTGGTGTACGGCACCGCCACGAATGAAAACTTCGAGCTCGACGTCCACGGCGACAATCGTCTCGAATAATTGAAAAACGGCTGCGCTATCGCCAATGCCAGGTATTCTTTGAATTTGACATAGTTGAAAAACGCCATCACGCCTTCGATGTAGGACGACTGAAGCAATTCGACCTGAGGGCGTATCATCGCGACCACGGAAATTGAGCAACCGCGGCGCAACAACATCTTGATCAAGGGATCATCTTCTGCGCGGCCCGCAAACGGCGTACTGAATTCCTCCGACGAAAGTACGATGTAATTTGGATTGCTCTCGTCTATCGCCTGCTCCAGTTGTTCAATATTCGGCCCGATATATTCGGCCGGAACCTGATCGAGCGGTTGGCCGATCACCTTGCCGGCGAGGCCGTGATGGCAGACGAATTTGTCGAACTCCAAAAACGGCTCGGCGGGATAAAGCAACCCCAGCTCGCCCAATTGCCACCGAAATCGCGACATCGCGATCTGGAAAGCGGTAGAGCCGGTTTTATGAACGCCGATATGAATTAAACAGTGCATATCGAACCTTCAGCCGCTCGATTCTAATGGTGGTTGACAGCGCGGCTCGCCGTTCGTCAGTGAGCTGAACATCAAGGACCGCGATCAGTGCGCAGACCTCTCAGGAGGAGAACGTCATCGCGCGTCCGACAAGAATTGATTGGGGCTCAAATGCCGCAGCGCCAAGTCCATTTCTTCGGAGCGTTGACATGTTCGACCTCCGCTTCTTCTCGTCACGCCAGGAAAGCCTGTCGGCAAGTTTTGGATCGAATCGCTCCCAGCCGAGACTGTACTCTCTCGCCCCTCGAAAATGAGTTGCGCTCGCGTCTTGCCAGCTATGCTTGCCGGCACCTTTCCACAAGATTATGGGGTGCGGGCCGACTGCCCGCATCCGATGGTGGGCGCGACAGGGATCGAACCTGTGACCCCTACCATGTCAACAAAGGGGCTCTCCCGGCTATCGCCTTGCGCCGTCGCCGTTTTCCGCTGTTGGTGGGACCGGTTGCCCATTTATTGCCCCATGCTGAGTTTGCTCATTTGGGCCGCCCGGTGCCCGGGGCTCACTGTCGCGTAGCGCTCCACCATCCGTAGCGAGGCCCACCCGCCCTCAAGGCGCACCGTTTCGGGATCGATCCCGTTCATGATGCAATGACAGGCCCAATGGTGCCGCCAGTCGTGTATCCTGAAACCCTCGATCCCTGCCCGGCCGCAGGCGGTCTCGTGCGCACGCCGGATTGGCGAGCCGCCGGGAAGACGGTGCTCCCGGTGATCGGCATAGGGCTCGCCGAGCCGGTTGAGGAAGACGCGGCCCGAGGTCGGGCGACCCGGCCGCCACCCAAAGGGCATGAAGGGCCCGCCGGCTCCGCGGCTGCAGGGTTACGGTGCGCGGTTCACCGGATTTCGTGTCCGGAATAAACAAAGCGTTCACATCCCATTGCACATGCCGCCAGTCGAGCCGAATCGCCTCGCCAATGCGAAGGCCCTGGAACGCGAGTACCGTGGCAATCGGGCGCACGTGCGGCGCATAGGATTCGATCAGGCGCTCCGCCTCCGCGTTGGTGAGATAGCGGATCGGCCGCAGGTTATCCCCCTTCGCCACACGCATAATCTTGGGCGCGACGAAGTCGCCGGCTGCGGCGGCATGATTGACCGCTGCCGCCAGAACGGCGCGGAAGCGCGCGACTGTGGCCGGCGCGAGCCCGGCGCAGCGCTCCTTGACGAAATCGGCGAAGGCGGCATTGGCGCGCGCGATCGGCCGATCGCCGATCACGGTATTAATTTGATCGAGCCGCCACAGATCGCCGCGTCGCACGCCACCGGGCCGCGCAATGTAGTCGAGGCCGGCATCGGCGATCGTCATCCGCTGCGCCCGCCCGCCAGCACCGTGAAGCATTTCCGTCCGGATTTCGCTCTCGGTCCGCGCGCGGTAGGCCTCGGCATCCTCTTTGCGATGGCATCCCGTAGACTGCTCTTTGATGATGCGGGTTTCGCCACCGACACGGATCGAGCCGCGGACGTGGTAGAATCGTCCCCGGCGGCGGATGGTGAGCATTTCATCGCCTCCACAAGCGCTCCAAGCTGTTGCTCGGTCACCAGGAAATTGCTGCGATCACGGCGAATGATCAAGATACCATGGCGTTCGAAGGCGCGACGCACGCTTCGCTCCCGATCGGCTCCGACGTAGCGCAAGGTCGTGGCTACTTCATCGAGAGTGTAGAACATCATCCCGAGCTCAGAAAGGTGGCCATTCCGCTAAATTAGCCGTCCGCAATGTGGCGCTAGGGGCATGTGCGGCGCTTGTTATTTGTACGCGGCGCTGGTCGCTTGTCACACGGAATCGGTGGTGAAATTACCTCTTCCGATTTCGGCGTAATTTCGCCACGGGCTTGTAATGCTTGATCTGCTTTTTCATCGCTTCACTGATGGTACCGAGGCCCATCTTGGGATCAGCAATTCGGCAAACGATCTTCACATATTCTGACGCTTGGCTCTTTATTGATCGAGTGATGGTCTCGCCGGTGAATTGCTCGAGGATATGATTGAGGCGATTTACCAAAGTGTACGCCGTAGCCGCCTGACGGCTTGCGCCGGTCTTTCGTCGCCGAACTCGATCTCGTGCCAAGCCAAGCCAGATCGAGAGACGCTCCAGCTCAAAGACAGCGGTTGAAAGCCGTAGATCGACCACCTCGTATGGCACCGGCCCGGTCCTTGCCGGCCATCCGTTCGGAGGGGGTATCGGGTGAAAAAGCGCGATGTAAGCGTCAGCATCGTTCCTGAGCGCAAAAAGGCGCGTCGCGAGAGCTTCAGCATCCTTGCTTAGGCGACACAGCTCCGCACGCGTCTCAGCTGGAGTCTTCTTGACGTCGGCGATGCGTTGCAAAAAGCGAAAGGTGTCGATGGCTACATCAACGCTCGCGCGCGCATCCGGCGGAAGGCCGGAAGACCTGACGATCTTGTCCCATTCTTTGTCGGTGAGAAACTCTTTCCGGCGCACAGCTACCGGGTCAATGGGGACCATGACCACCGCCACCACCGCCGACACGAATGGTCGGCGCGGAGCAGCACCTCGGCGGTGGTGAGATGCGACGGGTGGCCACCCGGCTCCGCGCCATCACTACCCTAACACGATGACCACGGTCCTCGAAGACTAGCTTCCGCGCCTGGGGTCCGGGCCGGCGAGATTCTCGGCCTGATCGGACCGAACGGGGCCGGCAAGCCCACGCTATTCGAATGAGTGGCTGGTCTGGAGGGCGCCAATCCGGGAGATATCTTGTTCGGGCCGGTGCCGGTTGGCGACCCGTTTCCAATAGCCGCCGAGGCGCCAGCGAGCTTCAAGTGACCGCAATCGCGTGTTCAAAGCCTCGGACGAAGGTGTCCGCGAGCTGTTCATTTCCACAAGCACTCCGATTTAGCTCCGAACCGCCGACTCCGAGGGATCGGCCCAAATGACCAACCGGGGCGCCGCGGACACCTTGCTTAGCCGGATGGCCAGGGACTGCGAAATCGAGCGCGCTGGAAAGGGCCGTTACAGTCTTTCAAACGCATTCGTCTCGCCTATCGTGGCTCTAGAGTTTTATAGCGGCACCACCGCCAACGGGCTTTTTATAGTGTTCAAATGAAGTATGATGTAGCCAAGGCCAGTGCAGCCGATCGAGCGCCGGGCGGGCGAGGCTGCTTGACCTCGGATAGCCGCCATGCCGGCGCACCGCGGCGACCGCCGCCGTGGGCCATCAAAACCAGTTCGGCTCAGGTCATGCGGCGTTGCCCCCTCGCGCGTTTGCGCAGAACGATCAGCCAGCCAAAATTGGCCGTGGCCGCGGCGCCGATCGCGAACCACACCGCGGCGCGCAACAGAGGCTGCTCATGCCCATAGATGGCCGCCACAATGCTGAAGACGATCGTCAAGCAGCCCACGCCGAGGCCAAGGCCGAGGACCGTGCCGGAGGCTTTCCGAGCGGCCGTCTCGCTCCGCTCGCGGAACGTGATGCGCTCCTCCGTTGTGGGCAGGGTCGCGAGGAGCGGCTGAAGCCGTCGCCGCACATAGGCGAACAGTACAAACACGACGACGCCGCCCGTGAGAACGAACCACGCCAGGACTTCGCCGGCGACGTGGGCCGGCGAAGGATGCCAAATCGCGGCGACCTGCGCGATGACGATCACCCCGACTGCCATCATCAGCGGAAAAGCGAGCAACACCGAGAATATAACTAAGAGCACCCAACGCTCTGCATCCCATCCGAGTGGCTGAACACGGGGTACCGGTCCGGTCCGTCACATCACCTACCTCGATATCCACAGAGTCGCCAGTCGGGCCACACTACGTTATCCTGAGGCCTTAATGTGCAACAATCTTAGCTGGATAGACGACAATGTCGAACATCTCGAAGAAACACGACAAAATAAGGGAAATAATCACTCGGCTCCCTCCCTCGGAAGTCGACCCTCACAGCGCTGTGCATGGTGTTCTGCTGAGTGACGAAATTATTTACTATGCGACGGCGCACCAGATGATAGTGCCGTTTAATCGTGAACAACTAAAGCCTGCAGGATACGAACTAGCTGTTGGAGATGAATATTTCTTATCTGGAGAATTCCACGTCTTGGATACAACTACTTCGAAGGTCGCAACCATAACCATACCACCGTTTGAAGTCGCCGTTTTGAAGACGGCAGAAATAATTTGTCTCCCGCGATACATGATTGCGCGGTGGAACATTCGTGTGAGGCACGCCTACTCAGGATTGCTTTGGGTAGGCGGCCCTCAAGTAGATCCGGGCTTTGTCGGACATCTCTTCTGCCCGATTTACAACCTGTCAGACAAGCCCGTTACGTTGCGCCTCGGAGAACGTTTGGCCTTGATGGATTTTGCAAAGACGACCCCGTTCGATGAAAGAAAACCGCAGTCCGAACTTATCAAATATCTGTGGCCTCCGCCGCGGACAATTATTGAAGATTATGACATTGGCGATTTTCGTAGCGCTTTATATACGAGGGCTGGTCAAAAGATTTCTGAGTTTGAAGAATCATTAAAGCAAATCGAGTGGCGATTTGTAACGTTTACGCAAATCAGTTTTGGACTTTTCGCATTAATGATCGCACTGGTTTCGGTCGCCTCAAAAGCGGGCGCAGAAAACGTCGTACTTGGAGCGTCGGTGTGGGGCCCTATCTCCGTCGGGATTTCTATGGCAGCACTGCTGATCGCCATTTTTTCCTATATACAGCTTCGTGTAGCGCGTCTCGTGCTGGAACGCTACGGAACGCTCGTGGCAGAAACGGCTCGCAATGCGCAGAAATTTATTCGTCGTTCGTGGCTAAGAGCCGTCAGTTTGTCCGTTATGATCGCGATTGCTGGGGGCATCGGCACATTTTTTCTCAGTAAGCCGTTTTTTCGGGAACTGCGACAGCAACGCGTCATAACCAAGTCGGACTTGGAGGGCTTTCAAGCATCGATGTCTTTAAAGATCCAAGAGGCCATGGGGCGCGTTGACGCCGTCGAGCGGCGAGGACCCGACCAAGTTGAAGCTTTAAGACGAGAATTGGCCGTAAAGATCGACGAACTTCGTACATCAATCAATGCGCAGCAGCAGCCAAAGTAGTCCAACAAATGCAAAACAGATACGTAGGTGATGTGGGGGATTTCGCAAAATATGCTTTGCTTCGTCGGTTGGCCGGAGAGACAGAGGAGCGTAAAATTCGGCTCGGCGTAGTATGGTGTTTGTATCCAGATGAAGTCCACAACAGCGACGGTCGACACGTGTCGTATCTCCGCTCCCCGGATTTTGCCGGGTTGGATGTAGACCTGCTTCGCGTATTGCGGCGGATCGTAAAGTCCGGCAACCGCAATGTTTCCGCGGTAGTCGGAGGGCGTATACTACCAAAGGAAACCATATTTTGTTGTGCCCCTGCGTGCTCGCCGCAGGGGGAGTGGTCGAAGCGTGAAGATCGGCTGGTTCACCGATTGAGATGGATTGATGCTTGCATCCGAATGACAGTGCGCAGTGAACTCATTTTCTTCGATCCAGATAACGGAATTGAAGTTGCGTCGGTTCCCAAACATCACCAAAAAGCGGGGAAGTATATTTACTGGGACGAGCTTAAGCTATTTTGGGACCGCGGACAGGCGCTCCTAATTTATCACCACCTCAACCGGACTAAGCCAGCTGTCGCCCAAATTGCACAGATGTCCCTGCGTTTAAACAGTGTGTTGGTCAACTCGTCCGTGAAGCCGATTGTGTTCCGCCGCGGGTCTGCCCGCGTATTTTGGTTAGTCTTTCGGCGCTCTGAGTTGGGGCGCGAGCTTGAGCGTCGAGCAAATCAACTTTTAGGAGGCGACTGGGGAACACACTTCCGAATGTTCGGGTAGTTTTCCGCACGTACGTTCTGATGATGATCCATGAACGTCGCGGGACCCGTACCCAGCCAATTGATGCGGTGGCCAATATCCGCTTCAATCGTATCGACGAACCGGCGTGCTTTTGCTGTTAGTTCGCCATTCCTTACGCGCGGATCGACATAATCCAAGTGATTAAGCACGATGCGACTGGGCCGGTTCACTTCAATTGCGCTGCGAACTATCGCGGGTTCAAACTTGGCGACACGGCGAACTTTGTTTGTGACGGTGGTGAATTCTCGATGATTTTCGGGTAACCCTGCTTCCGCCGCAATTAGTTCCCAAGTGGTTTCGCCGGGTAGCGGCCCGAAGTCGCCAGCCACTCTTATCGGGTGGCACCGAAGTACCATTGTAACGTCATCTACATCGCGTGGACTTAAACCAGTCTCCGCCAAAAAGCCAGACGCGCTTGTATCGCGGCTTGTTGCTTTGGGCCAGAATCCACCGTTCAACAGCGAAAGACCGAATCCCTGTGTACCCTCGATGACAACTCGCTTTCCGGCGTCGAGTAGGCGTCTGAGTTCCGAAGTAGTGTTCTTCAAAAAAGGCTGAAGCTCCGCTATATGCTCGGCTTGTACGGACAGCAACGGAAAGTTACTTGCTTCGCGAGCGGTCATCGCCATCACAGCGCCGCCCGTTCCTGATTGCGTGGACCCTATGGCAGAGCCCAACCGACCGGCCCTTTCCCATTGCTTGTGTTCGTCCGTTATGATCCGAGCCATCGGACTGATCGCGACTAAATCGTGTCCGAGGCCGAGGACTTTCAGTTCGTGTCGCAGAATACCAAGATCGATGAAGGTTCCAGCCGGAAGGATGACCTGCAAAGAGCCATCGATTGAAGCGGCCGGCAATTGTCGTAGCGCATAGGTCTTTCCGTCAAGACCGACGGCGGTGTGGCCCGAATTTGTGCCGCCCACGCGAACGACCGCCGCGACAGTCCGATCGCGACGTACGATCTCAAGAGCGACTTTTCCTTTGCCCTCGGATCCAAATTGACCACCTACGACAACTGAGACAGGCATTCGCCACCCCGCTTGAGTGCAAAACCCTTCACGCAACTCATTACATTGTCAGCAAGCTCATTAATGGACGAGCTATTTTGCAAGACGACAGTTGCGAACTCTTCAAGTTCATCGATCTTTGATTCCACTAGCTGTTGATCGGCGACTTTGAACGGCGGACTATCTAGCTCCGTTTCCGAGTATCGAAAAGCGCGGATCTCGATTGGCGCCTCTATGTGAATGTGAACAAATTGCGATCCGAATTTTTCGACGAAAAAAGCGCGGTCCTCAGGAAAACGTAGACCGTCAACGACGACAAGAGTCCGACTTGAAACGCGTTCGAGCACCTTCTCACAAAGCCAGCGTTGGCCATTCGTTCGATTGATTTCGGTTCCGACCAGCTGCCGCGTGGCGCGATTCGGCACCCACCCACGAGCAGCAATCTCATCGTCAATCACCAAGCTGAACCGCGTGTAGAAAAAGCCCATCTGCTCCAGAATTCGCGCCGTGGTCGTTTTTCCGGCGCAAATCCTGCCACTGATTCCAATCACCATTTTGGACTGTCCGCTGGAGTTCAGGTCAGGGATGATCAACGCACCCTCAGACGGCCCCGACAATGCCTCATATCGATTGGATAGTAAAAATAAACCGACTATGGCGGATGTGATTGCATCAAGCTCGTCATGAGTAACTTCGCTGTCAACAAAGGAACCTTGGATGCCGAAATCGGCCAAGCCTTGTCTAAGAAACTCGGCGCCTGCACCTTTGCGAGGAATCCCCATAATGTCCTGAGCCGCACCCGGATAACTTTCAATAACCGGAATGCCCGCTGATCGAAACCGGGCTGCCAGGGCCATGCCACGCCGTGTCAGTCCTTGCATGCTCGGCAGCAGGCAAGGATAAACGTTGATCCCACGGCGCTTTAGTTCGCGCTCGCATAGGCGCATGATGCCGAACCGTTCCCTCGCCGGGTCGTCATCCTCTACGCGGTTCCTTCCGAACGGCATTGAGAGCGGGGAGTCTATGGACACTACGTTCGGCTTTGCCGCTACGGTGCGGGCGACAATCTCGTCATCGGAACCAACCATGTCAGTCGTGGCTTCTGAGCCGCGCAAAAGAGCAAAGCCAGACGGCCGGGCTTCCGAACCAGTCAAGTCAATTCCGACAACGGACGCATCTTCGGCGGCCGTCCCCGCAAACGTTGCCCGAAACGTATTATGACGGCTCTGAAATTTAGGAGCCCGCGGCAACTGCGAAATGCCACTTAGCCAATCCGCGCTGCCTTCGATGAGTTCGGAGAATTTGGGCATGGAAAGCCACAAATCGGGATGGATGTTCAGGCGGTCTAGCACAACATCCAAAATCCTACACATCCCGATGACGTCGTATCGATTGTATTCTATCAGTCTCTGAAGCGACGAGAAGTCGCCACGAAGATACCGGTGCCAAAGTAAAACCGCCTCCGCTCCATTGACATCCTGGAGGTTCGTCCGCTGGGGAAGTGCGAGAAGCCTCTCAATGACCTTCTGTCCACCACTCAGACCAACTCGCTTTGCAAGGTACCTCAGATCGATATGCATTGGTGGAATGACGAGGCCAGGGTAGGCCTTCCGCAAAAAGCGAAGATCGAATAGGGTTCCGTTGAATGTAACCACGGCCGCGGCCTGCTGAAGCGCATCGGCCAGCCGCGTCGGCGGCTCATCGGCAATGTGGAAGTCATAACGGCCGTCGCGCATCCAGCCGGAAATTGTAATCTCGTCGTAGTACCAACTTAGACCTGTCGTCTCGATATCGAGAAATACCACCCGAGAGGGATCCGCTAGCGCTGTTGCGACGCTAGGACTTCACGGCCCTGGGTTGCAAAAACGCCTTTTGCGACGCGCGATCAACGGCACCATGCCCCGCGATCCGAACGATCGGTAACCCTTGGAAAGGCAACATCGATTGGTCATCCATGTTGCGGATGCAATTGGGCGCCTCAAAGCCGGAGAGACCCCACATCGTAAGCCTCTTGTTTGAGAACTATAGAGTTGTCGGACTCTGATCAAGCGATCCTCCCTCAGATCACAGCTTATTTGGGGCGGGGTCCAACGGTGTCGCGTTCGATGGTGGGCGCACGAACGGCAGCCTCTCTGGGACGGTCAAGCAGCGGATTTCCTTTTGGTCCAAGCCGGTTGCGCCTCTGGCGTGCAGGCATTGCGCGCCCCAGAGGTGCGTATCGCCCCGCTGGGTTATCGCGGCTGCGCAAGCTTCAAGCCGGCGCCAGCGGCGCGTCGGGGTCGTCCAGAGCGCCCGGCGGGCGTGCCACGGTGCCAGGGACGAGTGACCGGGCCAACTCGCGTCGTCCTGGAAGGGCGCTCCAGGAAATGCCTGATCGCGGCGTCAGCCGCGGCGAACCGGCAAAGTCGGTCTCGAAAAACGCGCGGCCGGAAACGGCCCCGATGCCAAGGATACTCGGGCTGCATGCCCTGCCGCCTGCCGCGAAGGCGGTGGCATCGAACCCGTGACCCGGACGGGGGAGCCCGATCCATCGGTGCCCAGGCCATGCACTTCTATCTCCGCCCGCCGTCCCTGGAACTCGCCTGGGGACAAACCGAAGTGTGCGCGCCGCGAGCCCCGTCCGTGCCTTTCACTAGCGCGCCAGCAGATTGCGCACTGTGTTGTCGTGCCAAGCCCCGCCGCGCGCCGTGCGCACGCCGCGGTCGTTCAACGCCTCGGCGATGGCGCGGAACGTGGTCGCACCCGCTGCCTGTATCTGCCGCACTATGGGCAGCACGTTGGCGGCAAAGGCGTCCGCAGCCTTCCGGTTTGCCGCAACGCCCTTGGCCTGTGCTTCGGGCAAGTCGGAGATCTCTGCATGACGGTTTCCTCCTGTGTGGAGACCAACGCCAACCCGGAGAGAAGGTTGCTTTCGACGCGGGCGCTTTGTCGCAAAACTCACAAGTTTTGCGACAATTGGAGTGTGGATCATCCGCCCGCTCTGTGTCCTGCCACCTGTGCCACCACCACGATGCCGGTGATCGGCGCAGGCCCTGGCCGGATGACGCGCCGGCGCCGGTGTTCGGACCGCAGATGGCGTGCACACCAAGTATGCGATCGTGCGCGGACGTATGTGATCAGCCGGATTGCCCAGCGGGCGATGAACACTCCGATCAACGGAGCATTAACCCCTAGCGAAATAAACTTGCGGCTCAGAGCCGGGAGATCGAGGCCATGGCGTTATTGGACACCGATCCGGCATCGGCACCGCTGACCAGCGAAAACCGCCGATACCAGCGGGTAAAGGTCGATCTCCTCGGCCGCTACATGCTCGAGGATCGCCGCGAATTTTCGTGCCAGGTCATCAACATGTCACCTGGGGACCTGGCCCTGATCGCTCCCGCACGGGGCCGCGCGGGCGAACGCGTGGTCGCCTATGTCGATCATGTCGGACGTCTCGAGGGATCGGTCGCCAGGATCTTGCCGAGCGGCTTCTCGATGACCATTGCGGCGACCCAGCGCAAGCGCGACAAGCTTGCGGCGCAACTGACTTGGCTCGCCAACCACCACATCCTCGATATGCCTGATGACCGCCGTCACCAGCGCATCAGCGATCTCGATCTGATGGTTACGCTGGTGTTGCCCGACGGCGCCCAGGAACAATGCGCCATCGTCGACTTGTCGGTCTCCGGCGTCGCCGTGGTGAGCCGCAACCGGCCGCCGAAGGGGGCCACAGTGCGGGTGGGCAAAGCACCGGGGCGCGTCGTGCGCTACCTCGACAACGGCATCGCCGTCGAGTTCTCGCGGGTCCAGGATCCCGAGCTGCTCGAGGCGACAATCTCCCAGGCGTAGGACCTGACGTTACCGCTTCCGCTCTCGCCAGTTTGGTCGCACGTCGGCGCCGATGGTCCCGCATTTGGTGCACACCGTGCGAGGCCCGAAGGACGGCACCGGGAGATCGCCCGGCAGGTGATCGACATTCATGATCGTCTCATGCCGGCACTGATGGCACATGATGTCAAGTAACCGCACGCCATTCTCGCGCATGTTGGCGAGGTCCATTGGCTCGATCGGATCGTTGAAGCGCTTCGTTGCCATTTTTACAAAATCCTTTAGGCGAAAATTGTCCAACGTCGATTCCAGCCACGCGTGTGGCGCAATTTTGCACGGACTCCGTTTTCAGACAGGGACAACCTCTGCCCGCGTGACGGCTTACCCCCCCATCGAAGCCGTCCCGTTTGACAGTGGTTGGAAAATTTCCGACTGCTCCAGAGGCCCTCTGACGCTGGCATCCCCCCTCCACGCAACAATCAGAGGGCCTCCTTTAAGCCGACCGCTTCACAGAGCTGCGCCGGCCGCCGTACATCTGCCAATAGCGAGGGCCCGGTGTGGAAAAAGCCGCTGCTTGTAATCTACATTGTCCAAGCCGCCATCGGCGCCACGGTCGGTTGGATATCCCTGGATCATATGATTTCAGTCATCACGCACATGCGCTGGCCCCAGTTCGAGGAGCAGCTACCGGCATTGCTGTACGACCTCGACGCCTCGTGGTGTCATATCCAGCAGGACAGAGCGAGCGAGCGGACGCCGTTGGCGCGCACGTTGCCGCGGGTCATCGGCTCGATTGGTTCGCTGCAACTCTCTCAATCATCCGGGCAAAGCCGGCGGTCGTGAACGGGGATCCGCGCTCGCTGACGAAGACGAAGGGCGACGCCGGGCTTTCGCGTTGGAGCCGGCGCAGGGCCCGCATCTCGTCGCCGAGCAACGGATGGGTGCTCGGGGTGCCGTTCTTGACCCGCCGCACATGCAGCACTGCGGCGTTGAACTCCGCCTGATCCCAACGCAGGTCGCAGAGTTCGGCCGCCCGAAGCCCATGCCTGAAGGCCAGCAGAATCATGGTCGCGTCCCGATGCCCCCATCGATTGGCCTTGGCTGCCTCGATCAGATCATCGACCTCGCCGACGGTCAGATGTTCTCGGGTGCGCAGTTCGGCGTTGGGACGCCTGCCCGGTGCAACTGTTCGTTTTACCTCGGTTGGCGCGACCACCTTCAGATGAGATTTTGCCATGAGAAACAGGCCTCCCCAAAACTCGGCTGTTGGTAGTTTCAGCAAATTACGAACAGTCGGCAACGAGAAAATCCGCGGCGAGTCAAACTGCCGCGGGTGCGAATTTTCTGAGCAAGGCCGGCGTGCTGCCATCCAGGCCGCGCACCCCTCGCCACCGGGGCAAATCAAAAACCGCCCAAGAGAGAGGGGCCCGGACGCGATTCCGCTTGCTCCGGGGCCACGCGGCGTTCGCCTGGGGGTGGGGGGATGGGTTACGCCGCTGAGCACAACCTATGCAATTCGTGGTGTCATCAATGGGGGACAATTCGCTGTCCACGGAAATGATCATCGCCGGGCTCCCGTGCCGCGTTGCTCCGTGACCTGGGTCACAGATTTCCACAGCCGCCCGTGCGAACCTTGGTGGTGGTTCTGGGACAAATGAATATGCGGGTCATCAACGGAGGGTCGTCATGAAACGGCTGCATCGCACAATCAGCGCCGCACTGGCCGCGGGCTTCATCGGCCTCCTGGCCTTCGGCAGTGCCGCGTTTGCCGAGCAGATTTCGAGCCAGCAGATCGTGGATGCGCTGACGGCACCGCCGAAGATCATGAGTTTCGCGGACAAGCTTGGGCGCGCGCGGTCAATGACCCTCGGCGATCACGATTACACCGTGGCGAGCACGCAGTCGATGCCGGCCATCGATCTCGAGGTCTATTTCGACTTCAACTCCACAGCGATCACGCCCCAGGCGGAGCCGCAGCTGCGCGAGCTCGGTGACGCGCTGACCAATCCCAAGCTGAAGGGGGCCACGATTTCGATCAATGGCCACACCGACGCTGTCGGCGGCGATGCCTTCAACATGGGTTTGTCGGAGCGACGCGCCGAGACCATCAAGCGCTACCTCGTCGATCACTTCCCACTGTCTCCGTCGAATCTGCGCACGGTCGGCTATGGCAAGTCGCGGCTGAAGAACAAGATGGACCCGATGGCTGCCGAGAACCGACGCGTCGAAGTCGTCAACCTCACACCCCGGGCCCAGGCGCAACGCTAAGGGTGATCGCGAAAACCTCGATGGCCGGGCATTGTCCCGGCCATTTCGACGACGACAATCTCCGCCCCCCGACCGAACGCCGGATTTTTGGAGAACTTCAAAATTTCCGACCCTTTGCTGCTTGGTGCGCGCCGTGCTCACGTATTCCTTCGCAATGACCGGATTGCCGTTCTGACGCGCGCCGCCGCGTCGCCGACCCGGTTCAAGGACTTTTCGTCGGACCGGTCTGGGACCCGAAACTGTGCGCCGCCATGCAGCTGTTGAAGTAGTCTTTGCTCATAAGCTCCTGCGAACTCGCGCTCGCCTGGGCCAGCTGCTGGCATAGAGCTCGCGCG
Organism: uncultured Alphaproteobacteria bacterium; assembly: GCA_963800215.1. Classification (GTDB taxonomy): domain Bacteria; phylum Pseudomonadota; class Alphaproteobacteria; order Rhizobiales; family Xanthobacteraceae; genus JAJPKK01. The sequence goes on from CAWCZY010000005.1 coordinate 139,762, forward strand.
TCGAGCGGCTGCGGCACCGGCTTGGTGGCGCAGCTCGCGAGTGCTCCCGCGAGCACCAGAAGAACGATCCGGGCGGCGGTTCCCATCGCCTGGTTCTAGGGGAAACTCGTGGCGCGATTGTGGGTCTGCTTGAGCGGTGCCGCTCCGGGGCACCTCATGAACCGATCGACGGGTCTTCGCTACCAAAAGGCAAGGGCGCACCGTCAAGGGAATCAATAACGTGACTCAAGCCGCCGAGACGCCGCGCCGAGCGCGTCGGTTCATCATCGCATTTGCCATACTAGCTGTGGTACTTCAGGCCCTGTGGGTCGCCCTTCTGGTGTGGTTCGCAATCAGCGTTTTCTGATTGGCCTTCAATAAGCGGCGCCCGCCAGAGCACGCACGCCAAGAAGACGAGGCTTGGCGTCCACGACATCATAACTCCGAGCAAAAACGCCTGAAGCACACTCATGCACAGAACTCCCGGATCCGACGGCGATCTCTCGACGCATCTCGAAATTGCTGTCCGAAAGCTTGGATCGAATAAGAAACAATGGTTGCAGAGTCCGGTTCCGCAAGGAATGCCAGCCATGCGGCAGCGGTGGGATGGTTTAGGCTGCGAAATTGGTCTGGATCGCACGCCACGGGGGCCTGACGTGCCGGCTAGCGAGCACCACGCACCACCCGTCAGAGGTCGGCCTATCATCCCGGGCGATCGAGGCAGGACACGCTCTCGCGTCACAGAACTCCGCGAATAAACCTCAGGGGCGGCAGAATTTGGCGCCCATTCTCTGCTCTGTTTTGGGGCTGGCGGGATCAGCCCCGTCACGAGTGATCACGGCGTTGAGTTGCGCGGCCATGAGCAACATTCCGATCGAAGTGAAGGCCGCGGCCACCTCAGCGGGTCGGCCGGCGGTGCGATTGCGGAGGCGCATGGCGTCGTCACGGCAGCTTCCGGCGCCGCGAATTACTGCCGTCTGGCGGAAGAGTGCTTCTTCCTGGCGGCGGTGGCAAAGGATCCGGACGCCGCGGCGGAGCTGCTCAAGGCCGGCGATGATTATCTGCGATGCGCGGCAGGCTGGATCGCCGGCCGATAATGCCCGCCTGTTCAGGGTCATCGTGCACAGGGGGCAAGGTCACGTCGCCGCCGTCGCTCGTGCCGGCGCTAGACGAGCCAGGCCAGCTCCTTCCGTCGATCCCAACGTCGTGGGCCATCCCTGAGCCCATAGCCGGCGCCTTCGACTGCGCCGTAAGCGCTTGCAGAATTTGCACGCGCGAAACCGGCTGGGCGAATACAGAACCGCTGAAGATGAGCAAGCCGATCACACTCGTGGCTAGAGCGCGCCTCATTCTGCCATGCAACGGTTTCATGGGTGATCCTCCACGCCTTGATCCCATCGCCAAGACCGAGGCGTGGTTGATCCAGATGCTCAAAGGGCACCTGAACTACTATGCCGTTTTCGGTAACCCGACGTTCAAAGGCTTCTCGCGATACGCACGCCGTCGGTGTAGAACCGATCCGTCTTGTCACCCCCGGTGCGGGCGGCTGAACGCAGCTCGGCCTTGGAATCTTCCCACGATCCGCCGCGCACCACGCGACCATTGCAGTTGCCCTCGAGCCAAGCCGAGCCGTCAGTCGGGTGCTTTTGCGTGTAATCGTCGGACCAACAACCTTCGACCCATTCCGAGACGTTGCCCTGCATGTCGTAAAGACCGAATCCATTGGGCGCAAAGCCCCCGACCGGGGCCGTGCTCTGTCGGTTCTCGTCCGACGGACCCGATCCGTCGGTGCTGCCATCGTAGTTCGCCTTGCTCGGCGAGATGGTGTCCCCGTTAGCAGCTGCGGGCCAGCTCTTTCACCCTGGACGGCGAGGCTGCGGTCTCCGGCGATACCCTCGATCCCGAACCTGCAGGCGTGCTGGAACACGGTGGGACCGTCCTCATCGGTGTGCTCATTGAACACGATGCCGGCGGTCGAGCCGACCAGCAGCCGCGCCAGCTTCGCCTTGCGCTGGCCGAGCGGCAGCGGCCGAGATCCTTGCCGTTGAGCTCCAGCCGGTCGAACGCATGGAGGATCGCGGCGGGCGCCGCCGGCGGTGGGCGCCGCCGGCGGTGGGCGCTTCGAAAACGGTGATGCCGTCGGTCGAAAGGCTGGCGCGTAACCAGGAGTGGGCTTCGCTTGGGAACCGTTTTCCGGCAATCGAACCGGCGCCCAGTTTTGCAGCCTGCTCCCCATTGACCCGGCGCCGGCCACGATCTGCATTGAAAGCGCAGGTAAAGGGCCGCCCCGGAGACGCCAAGGCTCTCAAGATCGGGCGGGCGTCGGTCTATCGGGTGCTGGAAGACGGCTGACGCAGCGACATCGTTCGCCGGGTCAGGCGGGGATCGACCTTCGGAGGCGTTTCCCCGGCGCCATCCTTCCAGATCATCAACCCGAAAAATATCGCCACTGCCGGTAACACCGCCATCAAAACCATTGTGAGCAAGCACATCGTGGCGTCCTCCGAGGACCAGTCTCAGAATAAAGTAGCGAAAGGGCGGCCGGGGTTCAACCAACCTTTCCTCACCCTGCCATGAGCACCTCAGCCCGAGCACCAACGTGGCGACTGACGCGAGGGGATGGCGGTCGACGTTCATGAGATATCGCGCGGGTCCCGCAACCGGGGCAGAACACATCGAGCCCGGGCGTTCCTGTTATCAGGTCGGCGCGGATCGTTTCAGGGCTGGATCGATACGGGAGCCGAATACCCCTGATTGGCCTTTGCCAGCTTGGCGATGAACGGGAGGGCGATGAGGCACAACCCCGCCATGGCCCAGAAGCCGCCGGCACCAAAGTGGCCATAAAGCGTTCCGGACGCCAATGTGAGCAGCGAGGTCATGGCCCCGATGGCGACCGTGCCGTAGATCGCCTGCGCCGTGGCGGCCAGACCGGGCGGGACCATTCGGGCCAGCAGTCGCATGCAGGCAAGATGGAGCAGTGCGAAGCTCAATCCGTGCAGAGGCTCGATCATGGCCATCGCCGTGACATCTGCGGTGAGCGCCATGACGGTCCAGCGCACAACCCCGGCCACGGCAGCAACGGTCATGGCGCGTGTCGGACCGATCCAGTCCAGAAGTCGCGGCCCGATCGCGACGAACACCAGAACCTCGGCGGCCACCAACTCCGACCACAGAATGCTGGCGGTCGGCGGCGAGATACCCGCCGCTTCGAAACGGATCATCGCAAATGAATCGTGCATGGCGTGGCTGCCGAGCACGAGCGCCGCGATGGTGAGCAGCAACCTGAAGTCCCGTAGCTGCAGCAGCGCACGAATGGAAGGCCTGCCGTCCGCGCCCGCCGGCGTGCTCGACGACGTCTGCGAGGCCGGCACCACAATCGCCGCCGCGGCGGTGGCCACCAGGAAGGCCGACCCGCCCCAGATGATCACGTCCAGATCGACAGCGACGATCGCCCGTCCGGCCAGGACAGACCCAATGATAAAAGCCGCCGAGCCGGCACCGCGCACCCAGCCATACTCGAAGCGGTGGTCTGCCTTGCCTGACGGCCCCGCGGCAGCAAGTGCGAGCGCGTCGGCAATAGTCGTAAGGGGTGCCAACATGGCTGCATAGATGACGCTGACCGTTAACACGCTCGGAAAAGCGCGCGCGGGTAGAAAACCGAACGCCGTGAGGGCGGCGGCCAAGGCAAAGCAGGCTAAGACTGCGCGCAAAGCGCTATAGAAATCCGCAATCCGGCCGGCCAATGGTCCGGTCACAAGGCGGACGGCGGTGCTGAGTGCCAAGACGAGCCCGATCTCGCCGGGCTGCAGACCACGTGCCTGAAGCAATGTTGGCAGGAACGGCGACACAACGCCGAAGCCGGCATACAGCGTCGCGTAGAGGAGGATGAACGAAATCAATCCCCCTCGGCCGCATATTTCCATGTGCCACTCCGGAGCTTGATCCCGAAAAGTTGCAAGGGGTCAATTCCACCCTCATCCGCACCATTTCGCGGTTCGTGCGGAACTCGACCGGGCGCGTCGCGTTTAGTGGGCGTCACCAGCGCCGGAACATTCAATGTCCTCTGCCGCACAAATGGACCGGACGCGGCGAGGACCGGGAGGTCAATCCGTCGACCTTGCTACCATAGCGCTCGCGCCGTCGGAGCTGGTCAGGGTTGCGGAGACGGGGCGAGCGCGGCTGATCATGATTGCCGGCCAGGCATTGGATCACCTGGTTCAGACCGTTGATGTCTTCGCTGGGGTCATGGTCCTTTCCGAGGTCGCGCAGCGCCTCATGATGATGTCCGGGTCGGGCGCCTCAACGTGTGCAGCGGAGTGCGGACAAGCCGCCACCAGCCGAATGAACGAGGTCGCCACAACCACCGTCCCAGCGGGACATCGCCAGTCCGGCGGACCGGACCAGGAACTATAAAATGACGTCAGGCTTCCTTCACCGCACCCCAGTCGAATGATGTGCCGTCAACCCAAATACAGTGAAGAATCACGGCGATTTTTCGGGCGATGGCGACCTTCGCCTTCCTCATGCCGATCCGCTTGGCGAGCTTCATGCCCCACGCCTTGAGGGAGACCATTTCTTCGTTCGATAAAGCAGGACGGTCGCGGCCTCGAACAGGTAGGTTCGGAGAAGACGGTCGCCCCATCGTGATATCTTGCCGTTGATGTCGGTTTCGCCTGATTGGTTTCGCCGAGGTGTCAGACCAAGATAGGCGCCGACGCTTGATGCCGATCGGAAGCGCGATGGGTCATCGATCGTATGGCGAAAGGTCAAGGCGGTCACCACGCCTACACCCGGAACCGTCATCAGGCGGCGCGTCGTCTCATCCGACTTCGCCAGCCGGCGAACTTCGTCGTCGAATTTGCTCTGCTGCTTGCAGATCTGCTCATGGATCAACAGGAGCGGTTCGATATCACGACTGAGGAGCGGATGATCCTTGCCCAACAGCTCGGCTGACATGGTTGCGGAACTGCAGGCCGATCGCGCGTCGGGAACAGCAGCCGTATTCTTTGATCATACTCCGGACATGGTTCTCGATATCCCTGCGCATGGCCACGAGCCGAGATCTCGCGACAAGTATCGCGCGGATCTTCTGACTTTCCTCGCTCTTGACCGAGGGCATCAAAGCGGAGCTGGTTCCCGTCCATAGCAGCGAATGCAGAGCGCGATCCAAGGCCGCGGTCGCTTCGCGGTCTTGCGATATGATTCGCCTTTCCACGACCCGTAGATCGGGGCTCAACAAGGCTTCTGCCCCTCGGTTGAGCCGCAAAACCTCTCCCCTCCGATTGAGAAGCGCGACGGCTGAACCGCTTAATTCGAGTGCTTCGACGGCCGCGTTGGCGGCTGCAAAGCCGAGAGCACGGGCCAGTGCAGCAGCGCTTGCGAATTGTTGAGAGTGACCACCAAGCTTCCGCAATTCGATCGGCGAAAATGCTCCTTGTTGGGCCGAACGTTGGATTGAAACACACCACAGATCGTCGCCGGCCGCCATTTTGACGCCCCCGAAATATTGCAACCCGACGGGCTGGAGAAATTCCTGATAGTACGGATGCCTTTTCATCTCCTCCGGGCTGGTAAAATCAAAATCACTGGCTACGCCGCGTCGCATCATCGCAGCAAAACTTTTAAATCGTTCGTCGCGAGTGCACCTACCGTCGCGGAAATATGCCTCCGTGGATCGCAGAATAGATTCGCTAGAAAGGACATTGGGAACGGCGCCTCCCTGCAACGGAATCAAGACCGCTCCCACGCTACTTGTCTCACTAGACGATCGGTTCCATGAAAGTTGTCATAAGCGGGGGATTCATCTTGGCTTTCGGACTCCTATATAGGTTGCGTGTGCCCATTATGAAGCAGGATGGAAGGTCATGGCAGCGTGGCGGCGAGCGATTGAATTGTCGCTCGGAGATGCGGATACGGCGAAGTTGAGATCGATAGCGCAGTCGCGAACGGAGCCGGCGAGCCGGGTCGAGCGCGCGCGGATATTGTTGGCCTATCGGGAAGATCCGTCGTTCTTTGCGGTCGGCTGCATCATCAAACGGTTCAGCGCTGCGTCGAGCGCGCCGTGGCTGAAGGCCCGATGGCTGCACTCGATGATCGCCCGCGCCCCGGTAGGGAGCCGACGATCACCCTTGAGGCGAAGGCATGGCTGGTGTCGCTGGCCTGCCGGAAGGCGAAGGAACTTGGCTATCCCCACGAACTGTGGACGACGCGGCTTCTGGCCCGCCACGCCCGCGAGCATGGACCGGCGGAAGGACATGCCTGCCTCGCCAACTTGGCGCAGGGCACGGTGTGCAAGATCCTCGACCAGGAGGAAGTGAAACCGCATAAAGTGCGATACTACCTGGAACAGCGCGATCCCGACTTTGCCGAAAAAATGGCTGAAGTGCTGTGCGTTTATCGCCAGGTGAAAATCCTCAAGAAGGCGGCGGCCGGTGTCGAAGAAGAAGCCGAGCGACGCGGTGGCGATCATCTCTTACGATGAGAAGCCTGGTATCCAGGCGATCGCGACGACTGCCCCGGATTTGCCGCCCGAACCCGGCATGTATGCGACCTTCGCACGCGAGCATGAATATAAACGCCACGGCACGGTCAGCTTGCTGGCCGGCATCGACCTCGTCACCGGCAAGGTCCATGCACTGGTCAAGGATCGCCACCGCAGCCGCGAATTCATCGAATTTCTCAAGCTTCTCGATGCTGCCTATCCGGCCCACACCGCGATCAAGTTGATCCTCGACAATCATTCCGCGCACATCTCCAAAGAAACGAGAACCTGGCTCGCCGATCAGCCCGAGCACCGCTTCGAATTCACCTTTACTCCCAAGCACGGGTCCTGGCTCAACCTGGTCGAGGGCTTCTTTTCCAAGCTCGCCCGTTCCGTCCTGCGCCACATCCGTGTCGCATCCAAACAGGAACTCAAGGATCGCATCATGGCCGCCATGGATTTCTTCAACCAGGACCCCGTCGTTCACACCTGGACTTACAAACTCGATAAGGCCGCCTGATATGATTCGAACTTCGGAAACGCTGATCTAGCGAGTGTGTCCATCGCGCTGACCCAGAGTGCGGGTTCGACCGCCGCTTCGGCAAACCTTTGTGCGATGGTGTGGAGGTTCCAAGATTTCACGGCTTATCAACTTTCGGACATGGGCCAGGGCAATGATGCGACGGCGCTACACGTCGCCGCCAACGGAATTCCTTTCGGCAACTGCGATCCCTGGTCTGTTCGCCCCGCTACGCGGATCATGCTACTCCGACATACTAACCCCCAAGCACTCCGTAAATATTCGCAGATTGAAAAGTCTCGCTCGGCATTGCAGAATGTTGGGCTATCCCACGATAATCCCAAAGGAGATGACCCGGTGGCGCTGAAAACGATGTCAATTGACAAACTTGTGAAACTGAAAAGCGACGTTGAGGCAATGCTCGTTGTCAAGGTCACGGAGCAACGTCGTGCCCTTGAGGCGGAATTGTCCAAACTTGGCGGGTACCGGCCTGGAAAGAAGTCACCCGGTGGTGCGGGCAAATATGGTTCTGTTGCTCCCAAATACCGCAATCCCGAAAATCCCAGGGAGACTTGGGCGGGTCGCGGATTGAAACCACGTTGGCTTACAGCGGCTCTCAAATCCGGAAAGAAAATTGAGGACTTTGCCATTGCGGCCAACGGCCGCGGTAAGGGTCGCAAGATCGCTAAGAAGAAATAGACCGCAGCCAAAGATCACCATGCTGGCACGGGGTTCGTTGCGAGCGACCACGCTGGGCCGGTTTCATGAGACCCGGCGAGCCGCCCGGGACGCGGTTTTCGACCCCAGCCCCGAGCCGAGACAGCCCGGAGTTTCCGGCGCATCAGCGATGGCGGCGGAACGGCGGGCAAACGGGCTCAGCATACGATTTCCCGGGGTGGCCCTCGCTTTGGCCGGTCGCGGGCCAGGAAGCATCCTATGCCTTCTCTCGCGTGCCTGGGGCCTCGAGCCGCGCGGAGGGCGAAGCGCTTTCTCTTGACCAGGCCCAACCGGGCGCTCATCGCGCCCGCACGGAAGGCTCACCTCGCCAAAAAAACTATATACCCCAGTATGGTATATGGTATACTCCAGTAGCCTATTTCGAAGTTGGAGGCTGGATGTCCCATACAATTCGCGAAAAGACCAAACTTCTCAATCGGGTGCGGCGAATCCGCGGACAGATCGAAGCGGTCGAACGCGCACTCGAACAAGAGATCGGCTGCGCCGACGTTATGCAGCTCATAGCCGCCGCCCGCGGGGCCATCAATAGCTTAATGGCGGAGGTGATGGAGGAGCACATCCGCATGCATGTCATTGATCCCGGACGCAAGCCCAACTTCGAACGGGCACAAGCCACCGAAGAGTTGATTGAAGTGGTGCGCTCTTATCTGAAATAGGCGAGATGGTGGACGTTTCCATGGGCGACGATACCGCTAATCTCCATCGCAGAATTCGTCGCATGACCGGCCGCTTGACCATCTTGGCCGTCGCCGTCGCGATTGGTATTGCTGTTGCGAGTCTGGTGCCGCAATTATCGAATGCCGTTTGGACCACCGTCGGGTTGGTGTCGGACACTGGTGTTAGCGTGCTGCGCGGGCAGGAGGCAGCAAACATCGCGGAGCAGCGAAAACGCGATGCTCCACGGGACGATGAGCAACCCGCAATCGTCAAACTGACAAACGATCAGATCGAAGTCGCCAGCATCGAGCTTGCCGCCGTGCAGGACGGCACGATTGCGCGTCGCATCGTCGTGCCGGGCACGATCGTACTGCAACCTGACCGCGTTGCCCGTGTGTCTGTCAGACTGTCGGGGACGGTCGCCGAGTTGCGCAAAGGGCTCGGCGACATAGTCGCCAAGGACGAAGTCATGGCAGTGCTGGAAAGCCGTGAGGTCGCCACTGCGAAGAGCGAATATCTCGCGACGCGGCTCAACAGCGATCTGCAAAGGGACCTGTATGACCGGGAGAAGCTCCTATGGAGTCGGGGTGTCAGCAGTGAGCAGAATTTGCTGAGGTCCCGCGGTGCCAGTGCCCAAGCCAGAATGAATTTTGACATCGCGCGCCAAAAGCTGTTCGCGCTGGGGAGTGACGGAAGTGGAGATCACCGCTTTGCCGGACGCACCCGAGTCAAAGCTGCGTCGGCAGGAAGTGCTCGCGCCAATTTCTGGGCGAGTCGTCGAGCGAAAGGTCGGTCGTGGGGCACGGTAGTCGGACGCGACAACCTGGAGACGGAACTGTTCTCGATCGCTGATCTCGAACGCGTTTGGGTCGAACTCGCCGTCAGCCCGAGCGACCTTCCGATCGTCGGAGAGGGGCAGTCCGTTTCGGTCGCCGCGCACGGACTCGCATATCGCGCCGTCGGCAGGATCGTATTCATCAGCCCAATACTGGACAAGGACACCCATTCGGCGCGGGTGGTTGCGGAGATCGCCAATTCGGACGGCAACTGGCGGCCGGGCTCCCTGGTCCACGCCACTGTGGCGATCGAGGAACGCTCTGCCCCCTCACGGTGCCGGCGAGCGCCATTCAGACCGTCGGCAAGGGCCAGGTCGTGTTCGTTCGCACGCCGGACGGGTTCGAAAAGCGTCCCGTAACACTTGGACAAAGTGACGACCGTATCAGCGAGGTCCTGGCCGGCCTCGAGGTCGGCGAAACGGTCGCGGTCACCAATACCTTCGCGCTCAAAGCCGAATTCATGAAGTCGCTGGCCGAGGATTGACGCCATGATAGGGTGGGTTCTGGCCTTCTCGATCCGCCGACGCTGGTACGTGCTGTTGTTCACGATCGCGGCGGCGCTGTCCGGCGCCTGGGCCTTGACGGTGCTACCTATCGACGCTGTTCCCGATATCACCAACGTCCAGGTCCAGGTCAACGCCTTTGCGCCCGCGCTGTCGCCCCTCGAAGTCGAAAAGCAGGTGACGTTTCCGATCGAGGTGGCGCTTGCGGGCACCCCCGGCCTCGAAAAGACGTGGTCGTTTTCGCGCAATGGCTTCGCACAAGTTACGGCCGTCTTCAGCGACCGGACGGATATCTACTTTGCGCGCCAGCAGGTGACGGAACGCTTAGCCGACGCCAAGAACGCGCTGCCGCCAGGCGTCGAAGTGAAGATGGGCCCGATCTCGACCGGTCTTGGCGAAGTCGACCTGGTGGACGGTCGAATACGCGCCGGCCGGCGAGAATGCGCGCGACGGTGCGTTCGGCTGGCAAAGCGATGGCTCCTATCTGACTCCAGAAGGGGAGCGCCTCAACGATGAGCTGTCACGCCTTGTCTATCTGCGCACCGTGCAGGACTGGATCATAAGGCCACAGCTCAAAACCGTCCCGGGCGTCGCCGGCGCCGACGCCATCGGCGGCTACATCAAGCAGTACCGAGTTTAGCCCGACCCGGCAAAGCTCGTCGGCTACGGCTTGTCCATCGGCCAGTTGGTGAGCGCGATCGAGGCCAACAATGCGAGCCGTGGTGCCAACTATATCGAGCGCTTCGGCGAGGGCTATGTGGTGCGCATCAGCGGGCGCATCGAAAAACTGGCCGAAATCGGCGACATCGTCGTCGCCGCGAGAGGCGACATTCCGATTCATGTGAAGGATGTGGCACTCGTGACGAATGGACGCGATTTGCGTCTGGGTAGTGCCAGCATGAACGGACACGAGGCGGTGCTCGGCACCGTGCTGATGCTCGTCGGCGGCAACAGCCGAACCGTTGCAGCGGCCGTGGACGCGAAGATCAACGAGATAAATCGCACGCTCCCGCCGGACATCCATGTCCGGACGGTATTGAACCGCACCCAGCTGGTCGATGCCACGGAGCAAACCGTGGTAACCAACCTCCTGGAAGGCGCATTCCTGGTCATACTGGTCCTGCTTCTGCTACTTGCAAATTTTAGAACCGCGCTCATCACGGCTCTGGTCATCCCGGTCACCATGCTGATCACCGCGATGGGCATGCTCCAGCTCAAGCTGAGCGCCAACCTAATGAGCCTTGGGGCGCTCGACTTCGGCCTGATTGTCGATGGCGCGGTGATCATTGCGGAGAATAGTTTACGACATTTGGCGGAACGCCAACGCCAGCTTGGTCGCATCCTCCTGCAGCACGAGCGCCTCGATACCGTCACTGAGTCCGCGAGCGAGGTCATCGGGCCGACAGTCTACGGTCAATTCATCATCGGGCTCGTCTATGTTCCCTTGCTCACCTTCTCGGGCGTCGAGGGCAAGACCTTTCAGCCAATGGCGTTGACCGTCATTATCGCGCTGGTGACAGCATTCGTGCTGTCGCTGACCTTCATGCCTGCGATGATTGCGATCTTGGTGACCGGAAAGGTCAATGAGCGGGACAACGGCTTCGTGCGCGGCCTCAAGGCGCTCTACCGGCCTGTGCTGTCAGCCGTCATTGGCAGGCCAATGCCGGCGATCGCGGCCGGTATCCTGTCGATTGCCTTCGCGGCGCTGCTGTTCTCCCGTCTCGGTCAGGAGTTCATTCCGAAGCTCGACGAGAAAAACATCGTCATGGAAGTAAAGCGGATTCCGAGCACGTCGCTGTCGCAATCGCAGGCGATGCAATTGATCAACGAAAAGATGATACAAAAATTTCCGCAGGTGGCCTTCGTGTTCTCCCGCGGCGGCACGCCGGACTTGGCGGCGGACCCAATGCCGCCGAGCGCCACCGACACCTATATCATCTTGAAGCCTCGCCAGGAGTGGCCCAATCCGGATTTGCCGAAGGATACTCTGATCCGCAATATCGCCGAACAGGCTTCGAAAATTCCGGGCAACAAGGTCGGCTTCTCCCAGCCGATTTAAATGCGCTTCAATGAGCTGATCGCAGGCGTGCGGGAGGATTTGGCGGTCAGCGTGTTCGGCGACGAATTCGAGCCGATGCTGCATGCCGCGAACCAAATCGCGGCCGTGCTCGAAGGCATTCGCGGTACGACCGAAGTGAAGGTCGAGGATGTGACCGGAATGCCAATCCTGGAGATAAGGATCGACAAGGACGAGATCGCGCGGCATGCGCTCAGCCTTTCCGCCGTGCAGGATTTGATAGGCGTCGCGGTAGGCGGCCGACCGGCCGGTTTGGTATTCGAAGGCGATCGTCGCTTTCAGATTGTGGTGCGGCTGTCGGATGTCGAGCGCAACGACATTGAAGTCCTCAAGAACCTGCCGGTTCCATTACCCGGATCCTCGGAGCATGCCGGCGAAGGCGCGGTTGCCGCCACGCTCCCATTGCGGGTGCTCGCGGATTTCAATCTTTCGGAGGGGCCGAACCAGGTCAGTCGTGAGAATGGCAAGCGGCGCGTCGTCGTGACCGCCGACGTACGCGGCCGCGACATTGGCTCGGCGGTCGCGGAAGCGCAGGCGAAGATCGCCCAAAAGGTGGTGCTACCGCCGGGCTATTGGTTGACCTGGGGCGGCCAGTTCGAGAACTATATGGCGGCGAGGCAACGCCTCGTCATGGTCGTGCCGGTCTGCTTTGCGCTGATATTCATGCTGCTGCTGGGAGCGCTGGGATCATGGCGGGATGCGCTTCTTGTGTTCAGCGCCGTGCCGCTGGCGCTCACCGGGGGCGTTGCGGCTTTGTGGCTGCGCGACATGAGTTTCTCGATATCCTCGGCGGTCGGGTTCATCGCGCTGTCGGGGGTTGCCGTGCTCAACGGCCTCGTCATGCTCACCTTCATCAAGCAACTCATCGACGAGGGCATGCCGCGCCACGAGGCCATCTACCGGGGAGCCCTGACGCGCCTCCGCCCGGTGGTGATGACCGCGCTCGTCGCATCACTGGGCTTCGTGCCGATGGCGATTGCGACCGGCACCGGGGCGGAAGTCCAGAAGCCGCTGGCAACCGTCGTCATCGGCGGACTGATCAGCGCGACATTGCTGACGCTTCTCGTCCTACCGGCGCTTTATGCACGTTTCTCTAAAGGAGCAATTCATAGTGAGAGGAAGGCTCGACTTGTGAATCCTTTTCAGTTGTCGCGGGGTGAGTCAGACCTAATCGACCCCGCACCCAAACCGACATCGCGCAAAGCGATCGTCAAAATGGATTCCCCCAGATGACGCAATTCATCGCGGGTTCGAGACTGGCATTACCGGTGATTTTGATCGCGGCGGTGTTCGGAACCGATGCCTATTTTTACTGAGTCAGAAAGTCGCGGTGTCAGCTCCTGTAGAATCAGTTTTTGTTGAGATTCACATCAGCTCGGGGGCCGAGATGAATCACCGACGAACTGACGACAGTGAATCGCGATTTGCGGGGTATGTCGAGGGGCTTGCGAGCGTGATTGGCCACAAGGACCGCGAGGAACCGTTGCGGCATTATTGCACCGGCCTGCTGATGCCGTGCGAGCGCAAGAGCGTTGAGCCGATGGCGGCGATCACGGCGCCGCATCGCACGGCGGCCCAGCATCAGTCGCTGCTGCATTTCATCGGCGAGGGAAAGTGGTCGGACGAGAAGGTGCTGGCCAAGGTGCGCGAGATGGTGTTGCCGCAGGTCGAGCTGCACGGTGCGATCGAGGCCTGGATCATCGACGATACCGGCTTTCCCAAGCAGGGTCGGCATTCGGTTGGGGTAGCGCGGCAATATTGCGGCCAGCTTGGCAAGCAGGACAACTGCCAGGTCGCAGTATCGCTGTCGCTGGCCAATCATCATGCGAGCCTGCCGGTGGCCTATCAGCTTTATCTGCCGCAAGATTGGGCCGATGACCGCGAGCGCCGGCGCAAGGCAGGGGTTCCCGAGGAGGTGGAATTCAAGACCAAGCCGCAGATCGCGCTTGAGCAGTTGCGCTGGGCGCACCAAGCAGGCCTGCCGCGCGGCGTAGCGTTGCTCGATGCCGGCTATGGCAACAACACGGCGCTGCGTGGTGGCATCACGGCACTCGGGATGCCCTACGCGGCCGGCATTTGCGCGACCACAACAGTGTGGGCACCCGGTACTGCGCCGTTGCCGGCGAAGAAGCGGCAGTCAGGGCGCGGCCGGCCCGGAACACGGCTGCGCCGCAACCGCAAGCATCGGCCGCTCTCCGTCAAAGCGCTGGCGTTACGCCAACCCAAGTCAGCGTGGCAGACCATCAGTTGGCGCGAAGGCACCGCCGCGCCGCTCGCCTCGCGCTTCGCCTGCCTGCGCGTTCGCCCGGCGCACCGCGACGAGAAGCTCACCGAACCGCGCCCGGAGGAATGGCTGCTGATCGAGTGGCCCGAGGGTGAGAGGGAGCCGACCAAATACTGGCTCTCGACCTTGCCGGAAAACATCGAGTTTGCGGCGCTTGTTGATATTGCCAAATTGCGCTGGCGCATCGAACGCGACTATCAGGAACTCAAGCAGGAGGTCGGGCTCGGCCATTTCGAAGGCCGCGGGTGGCGCGGCTTCCACCACCACGCCACGATGTGCATTGCGACTTACGGCTTCTTGATCTCCGAGCGGGAGACGATTCCCCCCTCAGGACCTCGTCCCGCTAGGCTGTTCGAAGAACTTGCCGTTCCCGCCGGTTACCGACCCCACCGCGCCGCCGCTGCGGACCGAGCGCCACATTCCAAATTCGATCGCCACCATACGCCGAAGACTCGATCATCGCCCTCGCCCAGCACCTGTCGCGATGCCCGTGCTGTCAAAGAGCAATGCCAGCACGTTCGCAGCGAAAAAATTTGTGACACAGTACAAACTATCGCTCCGTCTCGAATTCATCAGACGATCCACCCCACGCGGCGGGGACGTTCGAAAGTGTTCCCCGTCTCGTCAAGGAAGGGCGACGGATCACAATTCCCCAAGGCTCACCGCTGCGAAGTGAGCTGCATATCGCAGCTGTCGGGGCAAAGGAAATTCGGCGTACGTTGGAGTTACCCGGCGTGGTAGAGGCCGATCCCGCCAGAACTATGAAGGTGTCGTCACCTGTGGACGGGCGCATCATCGATCTCAAGATTTAAATCGGCGTTCGTGTCGCGCAGCAACAGGAAATAGTGGTGATCGTCGCCGGCGGTGGCGCGCAAGCTTCAGCCAAACCTGAGCAATCAGGCGAGCGACTTCGGGTGCTCGCCGCGCCGGTTGGCAAAATGAAAGGATCGCGGCTGCTTTCCCTCAAAGCGCCAATAGCCGGGAGCGTGATCGAACTGCAAATGACACCCGGAGCTCGCCTCAATGACACCTCGGCCTCGATCATGACGATCGCGGACCTCAGCAGTATCTGGGTTGCGATAAACGTTCCGAAAAGGGATAGGGCTCTGGTCGAGTTGGGTCAGCCCGCTGAAATTGTCTTCGCAGCATATCCAAGCGAGGACTTCAAGGGTGAGGCGCACTTCATCATTAATGTTCTCGACGATAACTCACCTCGTAGCAAAGCTCGAGTTGCGTTTGAGAACCCGGACATTCGACTGAAGCCGAACATGTCTGCTGTCGTCACCTTCTTCGGACCGAGGCAGACCGCACTGATCGTCCCGAAGGCCGCTTTGATCCAGAAGGACAAGACGAATGAGTTGTTCGTTGAGGTCGCGCCTTGGACATTTGAAGCGCGCCCCGTCGATATCGGTTTTGAGCAAGGTGACCAAGCCGTTGTGACAAGTGGTCTCAAGGTCGGCGATCGCATCGTTGCAAGGGGTGGGGCGCTTCTCAATGATTGACCGGCGGTCAGGTCACCTGATGTTGAAGCGGATGGGAACGATGAACGACAAGGCGCTGTCTGGTGCATTGCCGGGGGGCTTGGGCATCGGCTGAGCGCGCGCGAGCATGTCGAGGGTTTCCTGATCGAGCAGCGGCGACCCCGAGCTCTGCACAATCTGGCTGCTCAGCAAATGGCCTTCATGGTCGATAGTGAAGGCGACTGTCGCGATACCCTGCTCGCCGTGCGCACGGGCCGCCGACGGATAGCGCTTGAAGCGTTCGAGATGGGCGGCGAGCGCGCTCTGCCAGCGGATGAAGGCGGCCGGGGTGTGGACCTCCGCTCCCGGCGTCGGCGGCGCAGCCTCCGACGGGGGCAATCTCGACCGACGGCGGCGCGGTCGCCTGACGCTCTTCGACCGGCGGTTGGGGCTTCGGGCGGCTCCGGGATCGGCAGCGCGACTTCCGCCTCCTGCTCGATCGGCTTGGTTTCTTCCTTGGGTGGCGGCGTCGGATCGCTTTCCATCTCCGGAGGCCCGGGCGCGAGGTCGCTGGGCGGCGACGTAGGGGCCGCCGGCGCCTCGGGGAGTTCGAGCATGACGACCGGTGCGCCGGCATCGAAGTCCGACGCCGCGGGTGACTGCAGCAGGCTCAAGGCCGCCATGCCGTGGGCGGCCACCACCACGACAAAGCAGGCGATCCAGCGCACCGTGTCCGCGCGATGCACGCGGAAGAGTTTGCCGGACACACTCAAGCCCGTCCCTCCTCGCCGTGATCGAGATGGCTGCTCACGGGATCACTCCGCCGCCGGAGCCGGCGAGGCGGCGGGATAGCGCTCCGGCCGTTGGACGAGGTCGCGGCTGACCATGGTCATGATCTCGACGCTGGTATCGGCATAGAGCGCGCGATATTGCGCGATCGAGCGCGAGAACATGTTGTAGATCACCACCGCCGGGATCGCCGCCGCGAGCCCGAAGGCGGTCGCGAGCAGCGCCTCGGCGATGCCCGGTGCGACCACCGCGAGGTTGGTGGTGTGCAGCTTCGAAATCCCGATGAAGCTGTTCATGATGCCCCACACCGTGCCGAACAGGCCGACAAAGGGCGCGGTCGCGCCGATGGTGGCGAGGATGCCGGTGCCGCGCAGCATCTGCCGGCCGACCGCGGCCTCGATGCGCTCGAACCGCGCCGCGATGCGCTCCTTGATGCCGTCGGTGTCGCGAAAATCGCGGCGCAGCGGCGCAGCTCGCCTTCCACCGCCGTGATCAGACGCGCGACCTGGGGGCTGGCGTCGCATGCGGGCTTGGCGGCTTCGGCGAGCGAGCGCGCCTCGACCAGCACGGCGTGGGCGCGGGCGAGCCTGCGGCGCGCGCCGACGAGTTCCAGCGTCTTGGCGAGCCAGATGGTCCAGGTCAGCACCGAGGCGAAGATGAGGCCGATCATCACCGCCTTGACGATGATGTCGGCCGACATGAACATGCCCCACGGCGAGAGGTCGCGCGGCAGCAGTCCCGGCGCGACATCCATCGCGGGCGGCGGCGCGGCCGCCTGCCGTTGAGGCTGAGCGGTGCCGTCTGCGGCGGGCGCCGGGACCTCGGCAGAAGGCGCGGGCACAGCGGGCTGCGCGGCAGACGGTGCCGCGGCGCCTTGTTGCGGCGCCTGGGCGCTCGCAACCGTGCCCAGTAAAATACAGCACAGCAGCGCGGCGCCGAGCGCACGCCACCGGTGTTTCAGCCCGAACTTGTCCAGCTGCATCAGACGGCTCTTTTGTTAGGCCCCAGCTTGGATTCATACCCCAAATGCGGCAATTTGCACTCGGACGCGACGCCTCAGCAGATGGAAATCTGCTCGGACCCCGTGTGCCCGCGAGCGGCAATACAACCTGTTGATGAGCAGCGCCGCAGCGGTTCGATCGTGTGTGTCTCCGGAGCGAACCAAGCCACGGCGAGCCAGCGTCCGAAGTTTCGCTAGGTGTTACCTCCCTGCCACACGCAGCAAGGATTCGTTAACTCCTGAGGCAAAGGTCTCTAGAGGCTTCGGGGTTCGTGCTAATCTGGTTCTGCGAGGGGGCGAGTTCGCCGATGCGTTGGTTCCGGTCGCACAGGCTCAAGGTGGCGTCACTAGCGCTGTTCGCGCTGGCATGTCAGTTGGTGCTTGCCTTCGGCCACGTCCATATCGACCGTCTCGCCGGCAGTTCCAGCAATTGGGTGATTGCAGCTGCGGCCGGAAAAGTCGCGATTGCCGACCTTCCGGCTTCGCCTGGCAAAAAGAACCCGAGCGGCCTTGGCGACGATTACTGCGCCGTCTGCGCCAGCATCAGTTTGGCGGGTGCGCTGGTCGTCCCGGATGCGCCGAGGCTCACGGCAGGAATTTCGTTCTTTGAGGAATTGCATTGGTCGTTCGAAGCCGCGCAGGCTCGGTCGATCGGCCATTTTCATTTCAACGCCCGCGGTCCCCCCACTGCTTGACGCAATGGCCTGAGTCGCCCGCATCGCCCGTGATTTCGGTGATGCAGGAGACTCATGGCACCGGGCGAAATCCGCCCGCATGCAGCGCGATTTCGATCGCGCGGATCAGGCAGAAAATCCGTGACGGGGGTCAACAATGTGTTCTTCAGTTCGTATTGGTCTGCTTCTCGGCGGATCCGTAATTGCCATGATCGCGGCATGGAGTGCTGCGGTCGCTCAAGAGCCGGCCACGCCACCGCCGGCGGCGCCGCCGGCCACACCGGCGCCCACAGCACCCGAGACGACCGCGCCGCCATCGACGGGGCCACGGACCACCATCCCGCAGATCACGGTGACGGCTCCCAAGGAAGCTCCGAGGGCTCCCCCCAAGCGCGCGGCGACTGTCGCCCCGACGCGCGGACCCGCGGTGCCCGCGGTTCCCTCACTGAGCCCCGCGCAACGCGCCGCCGCGCAACAGGCCGCCGCCACGCGCGCATTCACTCAGCAAGTCGAAACGTTCAACCAGCAGCGCGAAAACCTCCTGCCGAAGACGGGAGTGTCTTCAACGGAGCGGACCGCTGCGGAGATCGAAAACGCGCCGCAGGGGGCAAACCAGGAGGTCGGCGACCTTCTGGTGACGCAGTTCCCGGGCGTCTCCCAGGATTCCACATCGAGCGGCGATTATCATGTCCGCAACGACCACGCGAACGTGCAATTTCGCATCAACGGCATCATCCTTCCCGACGGTGTTTCCGGGTTCGCCCAGTTCATGGAGACGAGCTTCATCGGCAAGATGGCGCTCCTCACCGGCGCGCTCCCGGCCCAATATGGGCTTCATAACACCGCGATCGTCGACATCACCTCGAAAGACTTCAGCAGCAATCCGAATTCGGGCTCTGTCGGTGTCTATGGCGGCAGTTTCGGCACGATAACGCCGACGTTCGAATATGGCGGCAAGTCCGGCAATACCCAATATTTCGTGGCTGGCCGCGAGTTCCAGAATTTCCTCGGTCTCGAGAACCCGACCAGCTCCGGCGAGGCCCTTCACGACTTCACCACCCGGGGCCAGTTTTTCGGCTACACCTCGACGTTTCTCGACGATTGGACGCGCTTGAGCACGATCACCGGTGCGTCGACCGTCAAATACCAGATCCCGACCAATCCGGGCCAGCCGGTATTTCCGGGATTGTTTCCGATCTTCGGCGTCCCCGCCACAGGTGGGGATTCCGCCAAGATCAACGAGGTGCAATACGAGAAGAACGCCTACGGCGTGCTCGCCTGGAACCGCGACGTCGGCGATGTCGAACCTGCAGCTCGCCTATTTTTCGCGGTACAACAGCCTTGGACTTCGTGCCCGACATCTTCGGCGACCTGCTCTTCAACGGCGTCGCCTCTGACGTCTATCGAAGCTCATTCTTGAACGGCATCCAGGCCGACGGCGCCTACAAGATCAACGACGTGCACACCATCCGTATCGGATTCAATTCGAGCGTGGAGCAGGGCATCGTCAGGACCGTCTCTACCGTCGAACCGGGCCCCGGATGTCCTACTGCGTGCGTCGGGACCGGATCGCCGTTCACCTTTGCCGACCCAAGCATTCATATGGGCTATCTGCTCGGCGGCTATGTCCAGGACGAGTGGCGGCTCACGCAGAACCTAACGCTCAACCTCGGGGCGCGCTTCGACGAGATGATCCAGTACATCGACAAAGACCAGCTCAGCCCGCGCGCCAATTTCGTCTACAAGCCGTTCTGGGGCACGACGATTCATGCCGGCTATGCCAAATATTTCACCCCCCCGTTGCTGACGCTCGAAGCGCAGTCAAACACCGCGCTGTACGCAGGCACGACCGGCGCGCCCCCGTCGCCCGCCCAGAACCTGATCCTTCCCGAGCGCTCCAACGTCGTCGATGCCGGCATTACCCAGCAGGTGCTGCCGCAGTGCCCGACGGCAACAGGCGTGCTTTATGACAAGGCGCCGATCGCCGCCGTTCCGGCGCTCAATTGCCCGAGCCTGGAGCTCGGGATGGACGGCTTCTACAAACGGGCCCAGGACCTCCTCGATGACGGGCAGTTCGGTGCCGCCTACACCCTGACCGCGTTCAACTACGAAAAGGCGGAGAATTGGGGCGTGGAATGGAAGGCGAGATTATCCGTCAACAGTTTCACCGCCTATGGGAATTTCTCCTGGGGGCGCGAAACCGCGAATACAGTCGTATCCAACCAGACGCTGTTCTCACCTGCAGAGCTCAACTACATCGCCCATCAGTATATCAACACCGACCACTCGCAGCTTTTGAGCTCCAACGCCGGCATGTCCTATCTGTTCTCGGACGGCACCCGGGCCAGCATGAACATGGTCTATGGCAGCGGCCTGCGCCAAGGCTTCGCCAATATCGATCATGTTCCGGCCTATGTGACGTTCAACGTCGGCCTGCAGCGCCAACTCTGGGAACACGGTCTGTTCGACAAGCCGATCACGGGGCGTTTCGACGTCGTCAACGTCCTCGACCGGGTCTACGAGCTGCGCAGCGGCAGCGGCATCGGCGTGTTCGCTCCGCAATACGGTCCGCGCCGCGGCTACTATGCCGGTCTGTCGCAGAAACTGTAAGCGTGGAACGCTCCGAGCAAGAGGTGATTCCAATGAAAAGAATTCTTTTAGCTGGCTTGGCCTTCTGCGCGCTGATCATTCCCGCCATGGCGGCAGATATCGCTCCGTACAACAAGGTCCCGCCGCCGCCCGCATGGGGTTGGACCGGTTTCTATATCGGGGCGAACGTCGGTTGGGCCGGCTCGACCGATACTGTCGCCAATACGGGCACCGATACCGGTGGCGCCGGTTTCGGCACATTGCTCGAACATGGCGGCATACCGGCCGGGCTCAACTTGAACCAGACCGGGTTCATCGGTGGCGGCCAGATCGGTTATAATTGGCAGATCTGGCCAAACTGGGTGGTGGGTATCGAGGCCGACTTCGAGGGGCTCAGCTCGAAGGGCAGCAACGCATTCACATTCCTCGGTGGCGGTGGATTCTCGCCGATCACCACCATCTACACCCGCGAGCTTGATTCGCTCGGCACCCTCCGCGGCAGGTTCGGCTACCTCTGGTACCCCAGCTTGCTTTTCTACGGAACGGGCGGACTTGCCTATGGACAGAATAAAATCGGCAGTGCCGCGGTGTGCCCGGCCTTTGCCCCGCCGTGCCAGACCGAGGGCAGCACCGCCAACCAGACATCCAATACGTCGGCCGGCTGGACCCTCGGCTGGGGCGCCGAGTGGAAATTTGCGGCCGCCTGGAGCCTGAGAGCGGAGTACCTGTTCGTCGATTTTGGCAGCCACGGCGACACGATATCGTACACCTACGGAGCCAATACGAGCACGCTGACGAGCACCGTCCACGAACGCGACAACATCGTGCGCTTCGGCGTCAACTACATGTTCGGCTACTGATCGGGAGGAGTTGCAATGTCTGGCATCGGGAACATGAGTTGGGCGATTGCGGCCGCACTCGCCGTGATGTTGAGCGCGCCGGCAGGCGCGGCCGATCTGCGGCGGCCTCCGCAGCAGCCTTACGTGCCGCCGCCGCCCGTCTGGACCGGCTTCCATGTCGGCGCACACCTCGGCTACGCATTTGCGGGCGAGGATGCGGCCAGCACATTTTTCGGAACGCCTGTAACGTTCTCCACCAATCCGAGCGGGGTGATCGGCGGCCTGGAAGCCGGCTATGATTATCAATTCTCGCCGAATTGGGTGGTCGGCGCCGAGCTCGACCTGTCCTGGACATCGGCGAGCGGCAACTTCAATTTCATCACCACGACGCCGACCGGCGGCGTTGCTAGCGGCATCTTCAACAGCAATCACAATTGGTACGACACCGCCACCGGCCGCGTCGGATATGCCATCAGCGACTGGCTGCTGTACGTAAAGGGCGGCGGCGCGTGGATCAATGCGGATTATGGTCTGGCGGTGAGCGGACCGGCCGGCGGCGGCTCGGTCAACGATACCCGCGGCGGATATGCGGTCGGCATCGGCGCAGAGTGGATGTTCGGGCCGGGTTGGTCGACCAAGCTCGAATATGATTATCTCGGCTTCGGCAGCACCTCTTACGCACTTGGCGGCGTTGGAACGACAGTCAATACGCATGTCCAACTGATCAAGGTCGGCGTGAACTATCATCTTCTGCCGGGCGGTCTTTTGGGCTGGTTCTGAGCCGCGAGGCGATTGCCGCCCGCGGCCGGTACTTGCGGACAGCCCGGTAGCGGAGCGGGATAGCACGACAAGTTGCTTGTACGCGGACGGACTGACTGCGGTCGCGAGGCGGCAGGCCAATCGCAGCTGGACTTAGTGCACACTGCCTTCGCGCCCCGCGGTAATGGGAGCGGCAGGGTCTGCAGGTCGCCGGGCGAAAAGTTGAACGCCGCTTGAACGCGGTTCGCGGGTTTGGAGTTGGGGGACGACAATGACAGTAATCAACTTGCGAGAACTGAAAGCCGTAGCCGCCGTGCGCGCGGCCATGGCGAGCGCGCCTATGCCTGAATTTTTCAGGCGGCGAGGCGTTTCGATGGCCGAGCAGAAAGCTCGTGCCTCCGCGCACTCTGTCGCCTCAGCAATCATAATTGCCGCGATCAAAGAAACGGGCGTGAAGTCAATGGCGGCGATTTCGCAGGTACTTAAAGCCGCCGCCGTGCCGACAGCGGGCGGGAAAGGGATGTGGACAGCGCCCGAGGTCCACAGGGTGCTGACCAGGGCGCGGCAAGACCATCGCGCGGTACAGCAAGCGCTTGCGGCGCAGCAAGGTGCCGCCGAATTGATTCGGAATGCGATTGCCGAGACGGTCGGATTTTCCGCGAACGAGGCCGCCGCCGTGATCAACGCCCGCGGGATTAGAACGGTCACCGGCAAACCGTGGTTCGTTCATACGGTGAAGCACGAGCGAAGACGATTGAAAATTCGGACGAACCTCAAACGGGAGCGCGCCGTCGTCAGGGCGACTGAGCTCGCGCCAATCATCGCCGAAATTCAGGCTAGCGGCATCACTAGTCACAATGGCATCGCCGCGATGTTCAACGCCCGCGGCATCCCCTCCGCTACCGGAAAGGGGCGGTGGTACAACCACACTGTGGGGCGAGTGTTAGCCCGCCTGAAGACCGCGCCGCCCCGGTCGGAGGTACAGACTGCCGGCTACACCGCCCTGGCGACAGGTGCACCCCAGATGCAAGCTAAATGCTGAGCTATAGCAAGATTTGATGAAACATTAGTGCGGCTTTCCCTACCGGGAGCCTTACGATGGAAGAACTCCCTCATGGTCTTGGGGCCATACTCGCGCTGGGTGGCATCCTTCAAATCTTTCTCCAAACGTTTTACGTTATTAAGGAAAGGAACGGGAAACTCCGCTCCACATTCAGGCTCAGAAGACCGTCGTCGATATACCCCGGCCTCATCATGATTTTGATAGGCGCGGCGTTGCTGATATTCGTTCCCTACGGCACTCCGTACTACTGATGGCCTTACTGTGAGCGGGCGCGGCGAACGGCAGGCGGTGCGGAGGATGCCGGCGCGGCTTTGTTGATTGTCGTCCCACTAGCTACTTTCCGGCGCAAAATTGATGTTTTTGGGAGCACGTCAATGGGCTTCGGCCGAGCAAAGACCGCCGGGCCGCCGGCGGTCATTTTTGAAGGGCTTTGGATGTGAACGCGCTACGTGTGTGACTGCATTACTGCTTTTCCATGGCGTGGCCAATATTGATGACGTTGTCGGCAATGACGCCAAGCCCGAACTCCGACACGGCATGCCACTCACCATCAACTTCGAAATCCCGGCCTACTGGACGCCAGAGCAGGCCGTCGCGGTATTCGAACTCCTCGACGACCTCCGAGAACAAATCGGCGCTCACTACAGCGTCCAGCTGTTCGAAATCAGCCGCGAACAACATCTACACGCCAGCACAAATGACGCCGCCGACGCCGACACCGAAGTCGATGATCAATCGTTTTGAAGCCCTCAACCTGAAAAACAAAAGGGCCCCAAACGGGGCCCCTCTCTATCCCAAAGATGTGTCGCCGTCTTCTGTACGGTTCTTCACCGCCGGCAACACCTGGGCACGTTCAAGCGCCTTCAACAGATTTCGGTGAATGCCTCAGCAATGCAGCCGCGGATTGACGTCGGATTGATCGCCCGCCGATGGCCTCGCCGCTACCCTTGCCCCCGGAGGCTTCGGCACGTCCCGCTGGCAGCTCTCGAATGAAACTACACCGATTGCCGGTGGTAATGGAAGAGGGGTGACGGCAGAGCGAGTGCGGCTCCGGCCGGCAAGGGGCCGCCCACTGCGGCGCATGCCGTCTAGGCTCGTCCCCGAGCCCCGGCGCTTACAAAGGCCTCGCGGCTGAATTGTCCTCCTTTGCGTCCCGTGTGGACCATCGGCGGGAATTTAAATTGGCACCAGCCCGATCGACTTGATGAGTGCCTCATTGGCCAAGAATTCGTCTCTGATGAACGTGTCGAACTCGGTTTGAGTCATAATCATCGGTTCGGCCCCGATCTTGGCGAGCTTTTCTCGCACGTGCGCGGTCTGAACCACCGCTGTTGTATCACGGCTTAGCCGCTCGATGATCTCGCGTGGTGTTTTGGCGGGCACGAACATTCCAACATAAAAATTGAACTCGGAATTCATGAAGCCGGCTTCCACAGTGGTCGGAACGTTCGGCAGACTTGACGCTCGCGTGCGACTGCTGACAGCAAGCGCGAGCAATCGGCCGTCGCGAATAAGTTCAAGGGTCGACCCAAGCGGGCTATAGCCGAAGTCGATGCGCCCGGACATGATTTCGATAGCGTATGCCGCACCGCGAAAGGGAACGTGGACCGCTTGAAATCCCGCGCTGAGTTGAAGACGTTCCACGGGCAGATGTGTTGCGGTACCGGTGCCACCCGAGCCGTACGTGAGCGTGCCGGGCCTGGCCTTCGCAGCAGAGATCAGTTCAAAGATCGACTTGAAGCCCTTGGATGGCGCGCAGACTAGCACGAGCGGCATGGCGCCGAGCGGGACAACTGGGGATAGATCCTGCACCGGATCGTAGGCAAGGTGGGCGTACGTAAAAGGGATCAACGTGTGGGTTGAACTCTCCGTAAGTATTGTGTACCCATCGGGCTCCGCCTTGGCGACAACCGCTGCGCCGATTGTCCCTCCGGCGCCGGGCCGGTTGTCAACGACAATCGGCTGACCGAGTTGAGGTGAGAGTTCGCTCAAGACCAATCGCGAAATAATATCGATGCCAGTGCCCGGCGAGATCGGCACGACCGCATGAATTGTTCTGGAGGGCCAAGCTTGTGCTTGCGCAAGATCAGAAACGAGAGACGCGGCGAGACCGGCGCCCGCGAATTGCAGAAACTTACGGCGTGATCGTTTCATGAGCCCTCCACGACATCAAGGTGCCTGTTCCATGATGGTGCGCTCTGACGGATAAGGGTAGTTCTATTTTTCGTCACGGCTATCGTGTTTTGCGATGGGGGCCGAAATGATGCGATCGGAGCGACTTTCTCAGCGCTTGAAGCTGCAGCAATTGAGAGTGTTTCTCGCGGTCGGACGCACCGGCAGCATGGTAAAGGCGGCAAAGCATCTCACAACTTCACAGTCCGTGGTGTCGAAGACGGTTGCCGAATTGGAGAATGCGCTCGGTGTATGTCTGGTCGATCGAACCCCTCAAGGCGTCGAGCTGACGCTGTATGGCCGAACGCTGCTCAAGCGTAGCATTGAGATTCTCGACGATCTCAGGGAGAGCATAAGCGAGATCGGCGTTTTAGCCGAGCCCGGCATCGGCGAGTTGCGGATTGGGACCACCGAACCTCAGGCAGGAATTGTCGTCAGCACAATTGAGCGGTTGTCGCGACAATATCCACTCGTCGACCTAAAGGTCGTTGTGGCGCCCGGTTCGACGTTGATTGACCGAGAATTGCGCGGACGACAAATCGATCTGATGGTTGGAGTTTTGCCGAAACCTGGGGAAGAGGACCTGGAGGCCACTTTTCTTTATTATAACCGAATTCGCGTCGTGGTTGGCACGAAAAGCCGGTGGGCTCGCCGTCGCAACGTTAAGCTCTCGGATTTAATTGACGAACCTTGGTGCGGGCCTACGCCTGATATCGCTGGCGGGGCGTCATTCGTGGAAGCGTTCAAAGCGAGTGGGTTGCCTCTACCGCGACTGGTCGTGTCGTGTGCCGCCAATCATCTTTGCCATGGATTGCTTGCTGACGGGCGTTTCATAAGTATATCAAGCGACGGTCCTCTTCTCTTCAGCACGCACGGTCCGCCGCTCAAAGTGTTGTCGGTCGATTTTCCGGCTCCGCCCTTCGAAATCTCCATCATCCGACTGAAAGACCGGACGATAACTCCCATGGCCAACCTCTTCATCGAATGCGCCCGCGAGATCGCGAAGCCATTGGCGCAGCCGATTCCTGGACGGCGCCGGCGCCGGTCAGATGTGTCTAATGATAAGCTTTAATTAATCTCCGGAATTCGCTGCCTGCGGTCGGTTCCGAGAGGACTCCTGACCGGCGCCGACATAGCCGCGGCGGGCCTTCGCCGCGGCCCCCGCAGGGCGTTCCGGCCGGCAAGGGTCACCAGCTCCGGCGCGTGGCTCAGGGCTCGTCTACGGGGGGCGGCGCCTCCGAGAGCCTCCCTCCGAGGGAGGGCCGGGTGACAGCGTCGCCTCCAGAGCGCCGCGGAAAGACGCGGGTTCGTGACACGCTATCCAAAGGCTTCAGCCAGTTCGTTACCTCCGTGGCTGCTCCGTTTGCTTCCGGCTGGAGCGGTGCCGGGTGGGATTTACACCCACTGGAAAGCGCCGCCTTATCACGGCGCACACCTATGGCGGACCATCGGCGTCGGCTGCCGGGTCCAACTCCACCCGGCATCCGTTCAAGGGCAGGGGCTTCGACAACGGCCCTGTGTGGTGAAGCCAGTCGAGGCCCCACGCGCGCCAGAGAAGGCTCAGCATGCGTCCTGGCCCGCGACCGGCAAAAGCAAGGCCACCGCGGGAAATCGCATGCTGACCCCGTTTACCCGCCGTTCCGCCGCCATCGCTGATGTGCCGGAAACTCTCGGCTGTCTCGGCTCGGGGGCTGGCGTCGAAACCGCGTCCCGGGCAACTCGGGGAGCGGCTTGTGGGTAGGGGGAATCCCGCCAGGGGGGCAAATTTGTCGCTTATTATCGCGTTTCAACGCAAAGACAGGGCCGCTCGGGGCTCGGTCTCGAAGCGCAGCAACGCGCGGTCCGCGACCACCTGGACGGCGGCCGCTGGCGTTTGATCGCCGAGATCACCGAGATCGAGACCGGCAGCGCGCGGATCGCCCAAGCTCGCCTCGGCTTTGAAGCTGTGCCGCGTTCATGGTGCAACGCTGATCATCGCCAAGCTCGATCGGCTTGCCCGTAATGTTGCGTTCGTGTCGGCGCTGATGGACGCGGGAGTTGAATTCGAAGCGGTGGATTTTCCGCAAGCAAATCGGCTTACGATCCACATTATGGCCGCGGTTGCCGAACACGAAGCGAAGGCAATCTCGGATCGGACGAAAGCGGCACTCGCTAGAGCATTTTCCACTGAGTCTGAATCGTAGGGGATTCCCAAGTCGCCGCGAATAAGATTCTGTGATGCCTCCATGAGGGAGGACAGACGATGGGGGCTGGCTATTCGAATGATCTTCGGGTTCGGGTGATCCGATGATCGAGAAAGGCGCCGCAGCTCGGGCGCAGCGCGGCACTTCGAGATCGGAGATTCCACGGCGATCCGCTGGGTGAGGCGATGGCGGGAGACCGGCAGCACTCGCGTGAAGCCTCGTTCGCGCGAGAGCCGGTCTCCTCTGAAGGCCCACGAACAGTGGCTGCTCGATCTGGTGGGCCGGGAGCCTGATCTGACCCTGAACGAAATCCGCCTCCGGCTTGCCGACGAGCACGGGCTGAAGGTTGGAATAGGCTCGGTCTGGCGGTTCTTCGACCGCCACGGCATCAGCTTCAAAAAAAAGCGTTCACGCGGCCGAGCAGGATCGGCCTGACGTCGCGCAGGCGCGTGCCGCCTGGGCCGCGGGCCAATCCGAATTGGAGCTTGACCGCCTGGTCTTCATCGACGAAACCGGCACCAGTACCAACATGGCTCGGCTTCGTGGCAGGGCTCCGCGCGGTGAGCGGCTCGTCGCCAAGGTCCCACACGGGCATTGGAAGACGACGACGTTCATCGCGGCCTTGCGGGTCGACGCGCTCACCGCGCCCTGCGTAATAGACGGTCCAATGAACGGTGAAACATTCCTCGCCTATATCGAGCAGATCCTCGCGCCGACCTTG
Organism: uncultured Alphaproteobacteria bacterium; assembly: GCA_963800215.1. Taxonomy (GTDB): domain Bacteria; phylum Pseudomonadota; class Alphaproteobacteria; order Rhizobiales; family Xanthobacteraceae; genus JAJPKK01. Next base: position 168,086 of record CAWCZY010000005.1, read on the forward strand.
AAGCCGCATGACATCGTCTTCGCCGACAACCTCAGCGCCCATAAAGTGACAGGTGTCCGCGAAGCCATCGAGGCAACCGGAGCGACGCTGCGCTACCTGCCGCCGTATTCACCTGACTTCAATCCGATCGAGCAACTCTTCGCCAAACTCAAAGCACTCTCACGCAAGGCCGCCGAACGCTCCATCGAAGCCCTCTGGAGCCGAATCGCCGACCTCCTCAGCTCCTTCTCCCCCTCCGAATGCGCCAACTACTTCCGACATGCCGGATACGAACCACACTAGGTGGAAAATGCTCTAGCGCAAAAGCGCAGGGCGTTTCGCTTGGCGGAGTGCGCAAGAACCACAAGCCGTTCACCGCCAAGGCGCGGGCCAAGGGGCCCAAGGTGATCGCTGCGCGGGCCCGCGAGCGTGCGGCCGACCTCGCCCCAATACTCGCAGAGCTACGCGCAAGCGGATCTCGACGCTGCACGGGATCGCCGCAGCTCTCAACGAACGCAGTATCCCAACCGCGAGTAGCGCCGGCCGATGGCAGGCAACGTAGGATTAGTCGGTTGCTCGCACGGCTGCCGACCAACGGTCCCAGCGAGCCGGAACAAGCAGACCTGTCGGAAATCACAGCCAAGGTTACAGAGGTGCTGGCCGACTTGATCTTGATGGCACCTCCTGCCGATCAGATCCTGCTGGTGTCCCAGGTACTGGCAAACCTTGGGGGGATGGTGTTCGAAAAGTGCCAAGAGACCGATCCAAGCAACCCACGCCGTTCGAGGCATTGACCCACGGATTTGCGCAAGAGGACATGTTGCGGGCATGGAAAGTTAGCGGAGGGCGAATAAGCGGAGCCAAGTCCGGTTTTTGCCGCTCACCCCCGAACCGTCCTTATTGTTGCTGAGGTGGACGAGTTGCGACGGATTTTGCCAGTACCTTGTCCATTTCTTCGGGGGTCAGCACAGGCCTGAAGGTCACTCGGACGAAGCCTGCCGCGTTGGCGGTAGCAGATATTGTTGCCATCGCAATCTCGTCCGGGCAATCAACAAACCCGTAATTCGCGCTCTCCGTGTAATCGAAATACCAGGCTTCGAGTTTGCAACCCGCGGACTCGTAGAAACTGCTGGACCCCCGCTCGGAGGGCTGTAGCCGACCGCCTTTGCAGGTCCTTCATTCCCTCTGCGGTGTATACGGCGCGGAAAAAGTACTTGTGACGAGCTTGATCGCCCTGCTGAGCAAAAGCTGTTGTCGATAGTGTGAGCAACAAGCTTACGATGGTGATGGTACGTGAAAACATGATGCTCTCCTTTGTGTTATCGGTTGATGCATTTGCCGGGACGCTTGCGCCGCCGATGGATGGTTCGACGGAATGCGTGCCCCCCTATTTCTTCAGATTGATTACGTAATCGAAATAGAGATCCGCACCGGAGGCGAGTGGGACCGTCCGTGCCCCGGTTAACGTTCCGCCACCTTTGGCGCCCGCAAATCGCCCCTTACCTCCTAGAACATCCAAGGTCCCCTGAAAGAGGCTCTTGGCGCCCTCAGCTTTGGTCGTCTGAGTTACTTTGAACCAAAGCACCGAGCCGTCCTCCAATGTCAGGTTGTTATAAGTGAAGGCCGGTCCAGTCCCTTTTGTGTAGTCACCGACGCCGACAAAATACCCGGTTCCGGTAGTCCCGTCAGGAAACTCAGTTATTCCCGAAAATCGGACAAGGTTTACGATGTGACCATCAAGGTCACCGACATCTTGGACTTGAACAAATGTTCCGTGCATTACAGCACGGTATTTCAGCGTCTCGTCAGCCTGTGCAAGCGTGGCTGTGCCAAGCACGATCAACGCAAGAGCTGATGGAACAAGCAGCCTGTGTCGTCTCATTTCGTTTCCTCTCTACGTCTGGAAGGCTTCAGCTTTCTCTTGCCCCGTCTCATTGAGAGTGGGTTTCACTGGTGGTGTCGCTTGATCTATTTGTAATAGCCAACCCCGCAGGCCTGGTTGCCTACTGCCGTGACGAACGACTCCTTTGCCACGGGGACATCACTTCCTGGTCGGGGAAAATTGTACTGCACGGTATTGACGCTTCCTTCTTTCACCGCATCGAAAATCTTCTGCCCCAAGGGCGAGCCATCCTTTTCCTTCACCAGTCTGATGTCGGTGCCGAGAAGACTCTTGACGACCTGTGCATTGAAGATACCGTTCTTGGCGTCGAAGCAAAACACGTAGAGATCCTTGTCCCTGAAGCCACCCTCTCCCTTGTTGAACATGTCGATAGCCTTGGCTTTGTCTGCCTTTAATGCTGCTACCGCTTTCTCGAACATTGCTTTGGCTTCCGTTGGGGTTCCATATTGCTGCGCGATGGCCGCCCCGGAAATGTAAGTTCCACAGCAAAGAACCCCTGCGACAAAAGTGAATGCGGTACGTCAATTCATGTTGTCCTCCTCCTTAGCTCTTTGGTCTATTTGCCCACCGTGTAGTCAATTTCGGTACGGTTCTCATTGAAGCCGGCTTTGATATCGAACTTTGCAATTTCCCGAATAGTCCCCTGGATAGCCGTGAACTTACCTGTACCGTTCGTGATGCGTCCGACTATTGTACCGGTGCCCTTCCCCGAGCTGTTCTCCACGATGCCATCCATGCGAGCAAAAATCTTGTCCCCATTTTCCATCACGAACTCCACGTATTGGATAATCGGACCGATGCCGCCAATTCGGTCGCCGGTGCCCCGGACCCAGGACTCTTTGATCTTCACCCCGCTGATGATGGGAGCGTCGTTGGGATAGGTGCGTCGAATTTCAAAAACTCGCAATATATGATCGGGTACGTCACCGAGTTCCAGGTTCTCAGTCTTCTCTGAGTACTTGCTGTTCTCGGCAGAAGTATTGAAAGCGAGATGCTGCTTCTCCTGTGCGACCACATCTCCGGCGGTCGCCAAGCACAGTATCATGAACGCGAGAGTAATTGCTGTAAGTCGAGTCATTGATCTTTCTCCCTTTCTCCAGTTTAGAAAAGAGGTACCGAAATGCGCACTCCGATCGCGTAGCGTCGGCACCGACGCTGCTCGTGTTTGGGATGGCGACGATGAGGCTTCGGGCAAACAGATCGAGGTCATTTGCCGAGGGAATATTCGATGTCGGTCTGAGCTTCGTTAAAGCCAGAGTGGATGTCGAAATGCGTGACCACTCGGGTGGATCCCTGAATGCCGGAAAGCTTGCCCGTGCCTCCGGTGATGCGCCCAACCTGTGTGGCGGTCAGCTTTCCGCCAGAGTTCTCGATTACCAGGGCAGCACGAGCGAAGAACTTGTCGCCGTTCTCCATCGAATAGACGCTGTAGACTGTCGCACTCCCGTTCCCGTCTACCAGGTCGGTGAGGCCCCAATTGTTGTCCTCAACAAGCTTAACCCCGTTGATGACTGCGGGATTGCTCGGGACGCGATGGAGTTCAAAGGCGCGCACAACGTGATTGGGGATGTCTCCGGCAGTTAAATTCAGTTGCTGCGTGTACTTGCTGGTCTCGGCGGTCGTTCTGTAGGAAACGGTCTGTTTTTCCTGTGCGATCGCGCCGGATGTCGGGAAGGTCCAGATCAAGCAAATTGCCAGGGCCGTCATAGTGAGTGTGGAATGCCGTGTCATGATGGTTCTCCCTTTGAAGGACGGATTTCGAGACCGACTTGGGTGGTCCTCATTTGCCCATCGAGTACTCGATGTCGTACTGGCTTTCGTTGAAGCCGGTTTTGTAATCGAAGTTAGTGACTATTCGCGCGGTCCCCTGGATTACCGCGAACTTTCCTGTGCCACCCGTGATGTTGCCGACTTGTGTGGAAAGGAGCTTCCCTGAGGTACGTTGTACGAGCGCATCCAGTCGGGCATAGAACTTATCGCCATTCGCCATCACAAATACATTGTACTGTGTGGCGGGACCATTGCCGTCGACCCGATCGCCGATGCCACTGGCCCACGTCTCGGCCAGCTTAGTCCCGTCGATGACTGGGGCGTTGCTGGGAAAAGTGCCGTGAACCTCGAAAACTCGTACCATGTGGTCGGGCACGTCTCGTACTTCGATAAATTTGGTGTTTTCGGCAGGCGCTTTGAAGGAAACGTGCTGTTTCTCCTGGGCGACCGCATGACCTGCCGGCAAAGCAATTCCCGAAGAGAGGAGTGCCATCACTGTCAGGGCGAGCGCGATACGTCGGTTCATGATGTTGCTCCATCTAAAAGTTGCGAACGGAAATCAGTCGCGCCGACTGCGAAAGATAAAAGTGCAGGATGAGGATGATCGGCGTTGGCACGAGTTGCAGCAAATCACCGTCAGCACAAATCCCGCCGTGAACACCAACGACCAAATCGTCGTGCTTGTGTGCGGGAGGAGCCTACTTGTAATATCCGACGCCGCAGCCTAGATCGCCGACCCTGGTCATAAAGCTCACCTTCGGAACCGGTGTTTTGTCGGCGCCCGGCTTTGGAAACGTGTAGCTGACCTCAGTGATTTGACCTTCCGGCTTCTGCGCTGCGTTGTAGAATTCCAAGCCAAACGCCTTGCCGTTGGAGTCCTTTATGGTTCTTTCGTCCTGGCCAATATCTTGTTTTCTATTAGGGTTGCCGATGGCAACAACCTTGCCATCGCCTGCATTGAAGCAAAATGGATACAGGTCGCGGTCTAGGAATCCACCCTCTCCCTTATTAAACATATCGAGCGCTTTGGTTTTATTAGTTTTCACGGCCGCAACCGCTTTCATGAGCATGGCCTTTGCTTCGTTGGCGTTGCCGTACTGGCTTGGCTGTTGCGCGAAAGCCAGTGGTGAGAGGGTAAGGACTGCCGCGACCGAAGCAGCAGCGATCAAAGTTTTACACACCATGTGGATTTCCTCCCTGGATAACGTACGCGTGCTCAGGCCAGCGCGCGAGATACGACGCTGAACGCGCCAAAGTCGAAATGCTGCAAATATCTCAGGTCTTGCCGCGCCGTGGGCACTAACGCCGCCATGAAATCACGGGAATTCGGCACGTCCCGATGGCGACTCTGACGGTAACAATACACCATTCAGTTCGGATGCGAAAGAGGGGTTGGTTGGACGAGGGTTGACGGATGTCATCGCTGCAACGGCTCAATCCGATGCGTGGATCGCTCTCCAGAAATCTGGGCTATTTCTTCACATCAGTAGGTGACCAAGTGTTGTGGCCCCCAGTGAAGAAGCGTTGTCAAAACATTGATGAATTGCGCATCACGGCGCCACAACGCCACAACGCCTGAATGCTTGCCTTCCGGTAAGAGAACTACTGAAGTGTTGCAGGCGATGAGGAAAACCGGCGCGCCCCGTTCACATACCTTTCAAAGGACGGTATAATCATGTGCGAACGCTTGCTGCTCCGTGGGAGAATGACCATGAGCGACCGTCTTCCAATTCAGGATCTCTTGGAAGCCCGGTCAAAGGCACTCGGGATCCGTCGTCAGGAACTCGCGCGCCGCTGCGGCTATCTGAACGTGGCGAAAGGCATCCGACGTCATTCGGCCTCGAACCCTTTTGCCTTGAAGACAACCATCGCCGTTGGCGATCTCAAGAACCGAATTAGGGCCATTGCCTCTCGCGGAACGGAGGAATTCTTAGTGGTAGCTGCCGTCGTCGTAGCCTTGATCGGCAAAATTTCGGGGGGCACCGGGCCCAAGAGGACAACATCGTGGTGCGCCACCAACTCGCTCATTGTGGTAATTCCCATTTCTACCTGTGCATCGGCCAGAGCCTCCGCGATCGCGCCGCCTGTAGGATAAATTTTGGTCTTTGCCTCGACTTGCGAAGCAACACCCAACTTGCCGAGGCTTTGCATTAGCAATGTAGTCGACGGGCTCCGGTCAACTAGGGCAATCGATTTAGCTTCTTCCACAAGGCGTTTGAAATAGTCGACAGTCACAGGTTCCGGCGACTTTGATCCAGCCTTCATTCCGATTGCGTAGGGCGTCGCAGGCATTACGGTCTTTGTCTCGGGATCAAGTCTTCCAAGCTTTTCTGCTTGATCCCAAAGAGCACCTCCAACCATCACAACGTCGGCCCATTCACCTTGACTTAGACGTTCTTGCACCGCTGCCGGATTGCCGTAACTGATCTGAACTCTATTCCCGGACACGCGCTCAAATTGGGGAATTAGCTCTCGTAACACGGAACTTACAGTCCCGACCGAGAGGACTTTGATATCCGCTGCTAGCGCCGAGTTTCCCGCGGTTGAGCAGAGCAGAAATGCCAGGACAAATTTCAAGACCAGCCTCCCGATTGGGTAAGTTCTGATACGAAAGCTACACCATAGCTTGGCCGCCCGAAATGGGCTCGATGGCGGCTCCTGCTCCTTGCGCAGCTACTTGTTGATGACGGCCGCACCGGCGGTGCAGACGGCTTGGTCTTGCGGCCCGATGCCCCCGGAACACCCGATGGCGCCGATAATCTTGCCGTCCTCAATCAGCGGGATGCCACCTTGCGATGCGATGATGTCATCCAGGGTCATAATATATCTGATGTCGGATTTTTGAACGGCCTCTTCAAAGAATAGCGTCGGACGGCGATATTTGACCGCAACACGCGCCTTGTGTTCGGCAATGGCTATCGAGGCAATCTGCGCGCCGTCCATCCGAAGAAACGCAACCAGATTGCCGCCCGAGTTGGAGACGGCGATGTTCATCGGCCAGTTCCTCTTGGTGGCCTCCGCAGCAGCAGCCTGAATTAACAACTGCGCACGCTGCGCACCAATCGGCGCTCCGTATGGAGTGTTGAACGGCAACTTTTCAGGAATGGCGCCGGGTTGCTGTGCTCTCAGTCCCGTGCTGGTCAGCATCGCCACACCGACCAGCAACGCCGTCAAAATCTGTCCCCGCATGATCTCCTCCAATTGTGGAACGCCACTTGCCGGCACCCTGCCTTTGAAATCGAAAATTACCGAGCAACCGCAGGCCCCGATGATGGCTCTCCCATAAAACTACAACGGTTTGCGGTACGCCCGAAAGGGGGGCTGGCGGCAGCTCATGACATCCTTGCCGAGCAATGCCACCAGTGCTTCCTCGAAGTCGCCCGTGGAAACGCCCTAGAGAGAGGATCGGGATCAGCACCTTCGAGCGTGGTGCATGCGATCAGCGAGGTCCCGGGGCAAACAGGTCTCGCCTCATCCGTCGTAGTGAAAATGGCCGGGCTCGTCCCGGCCATTTCCGTTCTGCGGATCACCCTGCCGCCCTTCAGTTCCGTCAGCCAAGTGAGGGCCGGCACGGAATGGCGCACCACGGGCCGGTGCGAGTGCTATGCTGGCTGAATGACACAGAGCGAAGCGGCGGCGGGCAGCGACCTAACAGGCAAACAACGTCGGGCGCTCGATATGCTCGCGGGCAGCCATCACGGATGCACCGAAGCTGTCTTGCGAGCACATGGGTTCTCAGTTGGGTTGCTGGCCGGACTGATACGGAACGGGCTCGCGAAGGCGGAAGCGGAGATGACGCAGGCCGGCGGGCGGGTTCGGATTCGTATCACCGATGCCGGGCGGCGGGCGCTTGGGGGGGCGACCGGCGCCGGGGGGCTATTTCAAAGCGGAGCTATTGCAAGTGATGCATCGAATGTCTTGCCCGGCTTCGGGGCGTAATCCCTGCACGCTCATGCCGGTTATTGGGCAGCGATAGACGATGGTTGCCATGCCGACCGTGTAGCATGGTCGCGAACAGACGCTTTGACCAATCTCAAGACCGGACGGGATGTGACGTAACTAACATTGGAACGTCTCTCGTCGCTGTAGGTTGATTCCCGGCAGTCGGTGGATCGAGAACACGACCCGTGCCCCGCGTAGCTTTCGGAGAACCGACCATCATGCGCCGCCACCACAGGGACGATCCTCGCCGCGATGCGACAGGTGCGGACAGCCCATGAGCCTGATTACGGCAATTCAACTGGTCACCGAGCCCGGACAGGTCCGGCTGTTCGAATGCACCAAATGTGAGAAGCTCGGGTTCATTACGGAGCAGTAGGCTCGCCGATTCCAGGCCGCGTTGCGATGTCTCTCAGCACTCTCGCGAACCGCCTGCGGCGCCGCCGCGTCCGTACTGCGCGCGCCGAAGCGCGGGCGGCCGACCTGGCTCCTACCATCAAAACCATACAGGGGAGCGGCGCTCGAAGCATGCGGGCCATCGCAGCCGAGTTGAACCGGCGCGGCATTCCCACGTCGACCGGTGCTGGCGAATGGCACGGTGCGCAAGTGCGGCGAGTGTTGGCGCGGCTGTGAGCGCGCCGTCACGCCGGCCAACAGACCGAGGATATCCGTGCGCAGGCAGCGATCAACTGATCCTGAAGGCCCGTGTCGCCGGCCTGCGGGTTGGGAGCCCGCCGCCGCAGGTGGAAGAAATATTCGCCCGTTACCTGGGCCGCGGCGTCATCGCTGACGGCGAGCCATGCCTGAGTGCGATGCGCCTGGTCCATATCGTCCGCCAAGGCCTTGATCTCGAACGTCTCCAGCGCGATCTTCTGGGCGAGCATGCAGTCGCCTGAAGCCAAGTTTCCCACGGGGAGAAAACACCATTCGCAGACGTTGTTGCCGGCGGAATCGAGTTGGTCGATGTTCATCATAAAGCCATATCGAATACGGTAGCGCGTGCCGGTGTCGGAGCCGATGACTTCGAAATGGTTTTGGGAATCGTACTGCTGTGCCTGCTCGGGGGAGAGCCAGGGGCGAAGAAGGGTCAGAGCTTTTTTCTCGGCCTCGCCCCGCATTCGTTCGCCTGCCATGATCACAATCATGACCACTGTGCCGGCCGTGAGCGCGACGCCAAATTCGACGCAAAGTATCGCCCAGGTCATCCGCCGCGGAGCCTCGGAATGAACAGGGTCTCCTCGGCCGTCGGGTCGAAGCTCTTGACGACCTCGCTCTTGCCCTCGCACAGCCGCCTCGCGGCGGTAAATCCGGCGCCGGTCAGCACCTTGAAGCGCACTTCGGCTTCCGCCACAGCCGCCGCGTCGGCCGGATCGAACTCGTGCCTGGAGTCGCCGGTGTGATCCATAACGATCAGCCTTGCCATCTTGTCCTCCTTGCGATGCCTTGTAAGTGTGATGCTAGTTGGTATCCCTGGCTGGACTTTCCGCCCCCAACATGCAAGTTGCCGTCGTTTCCCAGCGTGAAACAGCTCACATTCGCAAAGAAATCGTCAGCAAACGCCGGCAAGGGGCAGGCGGACCACCCGCACGCGGACGACGGGGCGCGCGCCACACTGAACTGGCTATGCTGGGAGATTCATTCCCCTATGCTTGCAACCAGTGATGCCGTCAAATCGGATCGAACAAATCACCCGAACGGGTGATGTTCTATTCGTCTCCACCCGAAACTAGATGGGCGAGGCTCCGCTTCGCGAGTGGCCCACGAATTGCGTCCCGCCGAAAGTTTGCCAAGAACCTGCGCCTGCAGCCGTGTAGTGGAGAACGTCCGTGCTCGGAGTGGATGAGTTTTCCGATGTCGTCGCGCATATCTACGACGCCGCCGTCGATGTCACGCGCTGGCCCGATACCCTGTCGCTGTTGGCCCGGATATTCGAAGGCAGGGGCGCCCAAATAAGCCTTTCACCATCGCTTCTTGGCCCCGGGCTCGAGGCGGTCGCCTTCGTCCGGGTTTGGGGCTGGACGGAGGAGGAACTGGCGTCATTCCTGCCGAAATACCTTGCCCTCTCCCACGCGGACCCGCGTGGGAGCATTGTACGGACGCCTTTCAGGCCCGTGCATTGCCGTCAGTTTGTTTCCGACGAAATGCTCCACGCGAGCGATATCTATAAGCAAGCGCTGCATCCGGGAAACGTCGAGTATTCAATGTATTTCGGTCCCATTGGACCAAGAAATGATGTGTGTGCTGTCAGTGATGCGCGGAAGGGATCATGTTCCATTTACGACCGAAGACTGCACGGATTTCGGCCGCTTCGTTCCGCATGTCAGCCGTGCCGTGAACATGCACGGCACGTTCCATCGCTACCGCGAGGAACTCGCCACGGTGCGAGCGCTGCTCGACGGCGTGCCGCTCGGCATGATGGTGGTCAAGGACGATGAATTGACGATAGCGAACGAGGCGGCGCGACGCTTGCTCAACGAGGGCGATGCGATGCATGCCCAAGACGGACGCCTGCGCGGGACGACGCGGCGAGCCGATGCCGAACTGCGTGACGCCGTACATGAGGCCCGCAGCGGCGCCGACAAGGCGATCGGCCTCGCGTTGCCGATCGACCATGCGGAGCCAGTCCGCGCCGTGGTGCGGAGGCTACGCCCCGACTCGGCCGGAATGCTGGGGGCGCCGCGCGACGCGGTCGCGCTCTATGTGACCGACCCACGCGAGGCGAATTGAAGCCCCCGAGGAGATATTGCAGCGACTGTTCGGCCTTACCGCGCGGGAGGCAGCGGTGCTTCGGGTGTTGGCGGAAGGCGGGGACTTACGACGCGCGGCGGCCCAGCTGGGCGTTGCTCACGAAACCGTCCGCACCCACGTCAGGCACATCATGGAAACGACCGGCGCGCGAAGGCAAGTCGATCTCGTGCGTATGGTGCTGGCGAGCCCGGCCTGGATAGCGGGCCGGGCGGTCCCTGAACAGTCGACTTGCTGCCGCACCGAGGGCGACGAACTCGGTATCTGAGCCCCCGATCTCGCGGCTTGGAGGCTCATGTGAGATCGGAGGCCTCTGCTCCTAAGAGAGAGCACGTCACAGTAATGCAGCGTTCGCGATGCGCACGCAGAAGCTGAGTTAACCGTTAACATCGCGATCGGGCGGCGCGGGCTCAGGGCGGTGGTAGCTCGTCGGATGGGTGCGCACCGCGCGATCCCTGAACAGCCGACGATACGCGGCTCGCTCGTGCCGTGTCTCTCACCAATACGACACGTTCGCCCACAGCATGATGAGACGCCTGATCATTTCGCGGTGCGTTACGGATTTTGCCTTCGCCATGATCGCGTCTACCGATTCTTGCTGAGCGTCGGCATTACGGCTTTTCCCGCTCCGGTGCAGCGGCGAGTCCGTATCCCAAAAGCAGGCGGAATGCCTCGCTGCGCGATTCTATTCCGTTGCGCCTCGCCCATTTGTCGACGGCCGCCAGACGGGAGGCGGAAGCCTACAGCGGTCACCGGATCGCGGCCGGTTGCTGGGCGCCCTCGCTTTTTTTGGTTTACCGCTATTGACTTCGCCATCTATTAGGTTTACCAAAAAGGCAGGCCGAAGGGAAGCGGAAACTTCCCTCCAGCCCTAACCCAAGCCAAGGAGCGAACCATGGCCCAGGCCAGTCCGCGCATACCACAATTGCGTCCGTCACGGACGCCCACGCGCACCTGATCCAACGCATTATCACCAACAAACCCCACCACATGCCCGGTTGGCACCTGGCCGACGCCCTCGATTTCGAGGACCGGGCGGAACACGTGCGGCGTCTCCTGGTCGCGACAGAAAACTACGTCCGAGCCGTCCTGGTCGACATGGCCCGATCGAGCAACGTCCACGTCGATATCAAGGACGTGACGGGCTGCATTTCCGACCTGCAGGGCGACGTAGTTGGCAGCTTGCTCAATGCGGCGGATGAGGTCCGCGGGTTTGGGAGGGCCGCCTGAAATGCCCCGCCCCAAGAACGGCTACACCAACGCCGCCGGCCAGCCCGTCCCCGGCACCACTGACGTGACCGGCCGCTACAAGGATTCCGGCGCCCTCATTCACTGGGCGCACAAGCAGGGGGCCGCAGGGCTTCCCCTCTACGACCGCTCCGCCATCGATATCGGATCGGCCGTGCACAAGATGGCGGAGCTGGACCTGATCGGCGCGTCGGACCGCGAGATCGAGGCCGCGCTCCATGGCTATCTTTCGGCCCCCAATCACCTTGCGATGGCCCACACTTCATTCAAGGCCTATCGCGAGTGGCGGGAGCAGTGCCGGGTGACGCCGATCAAGCAGGAGATTTCGCTCGTCTCCGAACGCTACCAGTACGGCGGCACGCCCGACCTGATCGCGATGGTCAACAACGGCATCGGCCTGATCGATTTCAAGACCGGCAAGGCCGTCTACAACGAGATGAAGGTCGCGCTCGCCGCCCACGGCAATCTCTGGAACAGGCGCGGCCCAAGCAGCAGCTCGATAGCTATCACCTGATCATCCTGCCCAAGGACGGCGGGGCGTTCCAGCACCACGCCTACGGCGATCTCTCGCGGGAGTGGGAACTGTTCCAGGCCTACCTTGCAGCGTATCGGTGGAGAAGGCGAAGCCTGCGGCGAAAGCCTACACCATTCCCGTGTTCAAGGCCGAGCCCAAGGCCGACCCCGTGAAGCCCGCCAAGCCTCGCATCCGCGTCAAGGCCCGATCCATTCCCTCGCTCACCATGGCCGAGATGCTGCGGGACTATGGGCACGTGCCGCCGGTGCAGCAGCACATGGACTTCCGATGGTCGAGGCCGGCGCAATGAGCACCATCATCGAAATCGCCGCCATCCGCCCTCCCAAGGAGGGCAAGAAGGTCGCGACCGTCGTTGCCGGCGACGGTCGCTCATTCGAGATATGGCCGGAGAAGGCCGCCCCCCTCAAGATCGGCGAATGCTACGACATCGAGATCGAGACCCGCGAGTTCAATGGCCGCCCGATCCGCAAGATCACCAAGGCGCGGCCGGCCGCCAACGGCCACGCCGACGCTGCCAACGGCCATGCCAAGCCCGGCGCGGCGCCGAGCGCGCCCGCCGATGCGGAGGTGGCCTTCGTGTCCAGCACGCTCAACGCCTTCATCGCGGCCGGCAAGATCAATCTCGATGCCCGCGAGCTCGGCAACGCCACGCATCTGTTGCGGCGATTATGGAACCACACGTTCGGCGACCGCGGGGTTGCCGGTGGTGCAGCACAATCCGGCAATGGCGCTGCGGCGCATTAGGACCGCCCGAGTCCCCATGAAAAACAGACCGAAACGGCCCCCGCTCGACGAGGCGCGACTTCAGATGAAACTCGCCGGCGCGCGCCAGAGGGTGAGAAACCTCATCGTGATCGGTATGAACCCGGGCGTGCCGCCAGACCTGCGGGAGGCGGCTCACAAGATGGAGAGTTGGACCCGGGAACAGGTCAGGGTGCACAGCCGGGCGCTCGCGGATTTTCGTGCGCGGCAGAGTCGGCCGAGACAAGATGGGCAACTGTCGTGAAGAAACTTGCCCCACAGCAGCTGGATCTCTTCGTCGACGTCCCGCGTGTCGTGGCGGTCGGTGGAAAACCGAAGGACCCCCGGCTCGACGAGGCGCTTCTGCTGAGGGAGCTCGCGGACACCCGCCAGGAGGTCCGCAATTTGACGGTCATAGGCATGCGTCCGGACGTTTCAGCGGACCAACGCGAGGTCATACGCCTCCTGGAAAGGTCGGCGCGGGCGCGAGTGAAGATGGGCATCATGGCGTTGTGGTATTGTCGAGAGCAGCAGAGCGGCAGGTAGCGCTGACCACATCCTTGTCCCCACCGCTCAAATCATGACCCCGGCCGCCGAATCTTTGCGCAACGCGCTCGATTGACTCTCGATCGCCCAGGCCATTCGATTTGATGGTACGAGTGCATTGCGCCGTCGCGTCGCGCTGGACCGCGAGAGGGGTTGGCAATATGACAAATGCTGAAACCACAGGGCAAATACCGGTGATCGACGTCGCGCCGCTATTGGCGCGAGATGCCGAAGGCGAACGCCTCGTTGCAAGACAGATCGGCGCGGCGTGCCGCGGCATTGGTTTTTTTTACATCGCCGGCCACGGTGTTGCAGCGAGCGAGCTGAAGACTGTCTTTGCGAAGTCCGCGGAATTGTTCACGGCGCCGGCATCCGTGAAAGAGACGGCGCGATTCACCGGTGCCACCGGTAACCGCGGCCTCATCAGCCTGGGCGGTGAAACGCTTGATCCCGGCAAACCCCCGGACATGAAAGAGGCTTTCAACATCGGCCTCGAACTCGCGCCGGACGATCCGGACCTGTTGTCGAAAAAGCCGTTCCGCGCCGAAAATCTTTGGCCGGATGTCCCTGGTTTTCGCGCCACCATGCTGACCTACTTTGCCCGAATGTGGGACCTCGGCCGGACCCTGCATCGCGCGTTTGCGCTCGATCTCGGTCTCGATCCGTCCTATTTCCGACAAGTTCCGCAAGCCAATGGCGACGCTGAGACTGCTCCATTATCCGCCGGTCGAGAAGCAGCCTGACGACGGCCAGTTGGGCGCCGGCGAACACACAGATTACGGCAACGTTACGCTGCTGGCGACCAACTCGACAGGCGGCTTGATGGTGCGCGACCGCGGCGGACGCTGGCTCGATGCCCCCGTGGTGCCGGACACATACATCTGCAACATCGGCGATTGCTTGATGCGTTGGACCAACGACGTCTATGTGTCAACGCCACACAAGGTCGTCACGCCACCGGGGCGGGACCGCTATTCGATCGCCTTCTTCCTTGATCCCGATCCGGATGCCATGGTCGAGTGCGTGCCTACGTGCACAGATGCTGGCCGGCCGGCAAAATATGGTCCCGTAAGCGCCGCCAACTTCCTGAAATCTCGTCTCGAACCAACATATAAAGCGACTGGTTGAAGCCCGGCGCGAGGCCGGCCTTCTGTACTGTGCGGGTTAGCTGGTCAGCCGACGAGGCGTTCGAACAAAGGAAGCGGAAAAGGCTATTGGCCCCGTTTGACCGACCGACGCGTCTGCGTCTGCGTCGGCGTTCCTAGCGCACGTCGGGTGAGCGGCGAGGCGTCGTTCTCGAGCGGATCGCCATTTTGGATGTTGCGTGCGTCCCGCATGATCTCGAGACAGGACACCAGCTCGACATAACTCGCTGGGCCGCCGGCTTTTTCCATGCCAACGCATTGGGTTTTGTCGCCCGCGGAATATTTGGACCAGTTTTGTTTCAGCGCATCCTGTGCCGCGGACTCGTCGGCAAGGCAAGCCGGTGATATTCCCGCCGGGGCGGGGTAGGCCCGCAACGAAGCCCTCGCCGACCGGATCGGAGACGGTCGCAAATACGATTGGGATCGAATGCGTCTCTCGCTGCAAAGCCGCGGTTTGCGAAGTCGAGCCTACGAGGATCACGTCGGGTTTCAGATCGACCAGCTCTTTCGCGAATATCCGCGTTCGCTCAACGCTGCCGGGAGCCCAACGAATGTCGATCCGCAAATTACGGCCGTCGCTCCACCCCAATTTCCCAAGCCCCTGCATGAACCCGGAGACGAAGGCCTTTCCCTGAGGATCATTTTCGGCTGTCCCCATCAGCACCCCGATCCGCCGTACCCGGTCCGCAGGTTGCTGCGCCCGCGCGGCGACTGGCAAAGCTGCCGCACTTCCAAGCCCCGCGATGAACTCCCGGCGTCTCATTCAATCACCTCGTCGGCGCGCAGGAGCACGCTAGTCGGCACATCGAGACCGAGCGCTTCCGCGGTCTTGATGTTGAGCGCCGTCTCGAACTTAGTCGGCGCCTGCACCGGCAGTTCGGCCGGCTTTTCGCCCTTGAGGATGCGATCGACATAGCCGGCCGCCAGCCGATACGGCTCGGCCTGGTCGATGCCAAAGGAGACCAAACCACCGGCTGTGACGAACCCACGGAAAGGATAGACCGCGCGGCGAGTGCAATAATCTGATCGCGCTGTATCTGCATCAACTGTCCGGTTACGATCAGACCACCATTCGGTTCGCGCGCGAAGGCCGTGATCCCGCGCTCGATTTCGTCCGCATCCCGACGCCCAATCGGTGTGACCTCCACCCGTAACGACGGGGCGACCGCCTGGATTGCCGCGAACTGGCTGAGATCAACGCCTAAGCCTGGATTGCGAATGACAGCCACTCGTGTCACCTGCGGTGCGATCTGTTTGAGAAGCTCTATCCATTTCGCGCTCAAGCCGAATTCGACGGCCATGAAACCGGTCGCGTTGCCGCCCGGCCGCGCCAGGCTGGCGACATAGCCGGCGCCCACCGGGTCTGCGACATTTGCGAACACGATCGGCACAGTGTTGGTGGCCAGCTGAAACGCCGCCAAGGCCGGGTTTCCACCAGCGAGGACGATATCAGGCGCGACCGCAATCAATTCCGCCGCGTATCTGCGCTGGCGCTCGGCATCGCCCAAACCCCAGCGATAGTCGATGCGCACATTGCGGCCGTCGGTCCACCCGTGTTCCTTTAGCCCTTGAACAAAGGCCGTGACACGAGCCTGGGCTTCCGGATCGTCCGCGGCCAACAAGCCGAACATCACACCGATGCGCCGCACTCGGCCATTTGGCTGCGCGCGGGCCGCGGGCGGCCACGTTGCCGCGCTCCCGAGCCCCGCGATGAAATCCCGCCTTCTCATTGGATCACGTCGTCGGCAGTGGCCAGCAGCGTTTCCGGGATAGTGAGGCCGAGCGCCTTGGCGGCCTTTACATTTATGCTCAACTCAATTTTGGTGACTTGCTGCACCGGAAGATTTGCTGGCTTGTCCCCTTTAGGACGCGCCCCGTGTAGTTTCCGAGGAGCCGCCAGGGCTCGGAAACGCTCGGGCCGTAGCTGATTAAACCGCCGACCTCGGTGTACGGTCGATACGGGTACATCACCGGAATATGATAGCGCACGGCCAGGGCCACGATTTGACTACGCTGCGCCAAATACATCAGATGACCGGTTACCAGAAGGGCACCGACCCGTTGTTCGGCAAGGGAGGCGAAAGCTGCGTCGATCTCGATTGGACTGCTTGCATTTAGCGTCACAAGACGAACGCCTAGAACCCGCGCAGAAGTGGCGGCTTCTTTCGCGTAGGCTTCAACTATACCGAAATTGGTCGGATCCGCGAGTGCAGCAACGGTGGCGACATCGGGCAGCATCTGTCGCATCAATTGGAGCCGCTTTCCGATCAATCCCGTATTTAGGATGCTGACGCCCGTTATGTTTGTGCCTGAGCCATTCAGATTTGATACGAGGCCGGCCTCAACGGGGTCCTGGCCGACCAGAAAGACGACTGGGATTGTTCGGGTCGCTGCTTTGGCAGCACGCGCCCCCGGCGTATCCGGAACCACGATCACCGCCACTCGGCGTCGAATAGATTCTGCTACAAGGGAAGGCAGCCGATCATATCGATCGTCCGCAGACCAGTATTCGATCTCCACGTTCCGGCCGTTGACATACCCAGCCTCCCTAGGCCTTGACGAAATGCAGTGATCTGATCCGCAATCCTGACGGGTGCCGTCGCGCTGACAAATCCGATCACTGGCATCGAACCCTGCTGCGCCCGCGCCGCCAGCGGCCACGCCGCCGCGCACCGAACCCCGCGATGAACTCCCGCCGCCGCATCGGTCATCTCCGAAGCTGCTACGCGGATAGCCTATCGCGGTCGGGACTGCATGGGAACGGGCCAATTGGGGATTGCCAATTGGGGATTGTCTGTATTGCGACGGTCGAAGCCTCAGCATCCCGTCCAAGCCCAGAAACAACATTCCAAGGACTGTGAATTGCTTCACGCTCGATCTCCGCGAGGGCGCCTAGGGTGACGTTGTTCGAAAGACTTTCTCGCCAAACATCCAAGGGAATCCAGCCATGAAAACCCTCATCACCGTCCTCACGCTTACCGCCCTCGTCGCCACTTCGGCGGTCGCGAAGTCCGTGAAGGCCGACACCGGCAACACCCATCAGTCCTACGCGCAGGGATCGCAGTCCTACGAGAACCCGGATCGGGTCTTCGGCAACGGCAACGAACCTTTGCGCAGTAAGCGAATACCGTCCTAACGCATTATTCCCGCAAAGGAGACCAGCCATGAAGACCTTCATCACCGCCCTGGCCCTCGCCGGCCTTGCCGCCACCTCAGCCGTCGCGCAGCCACCGAAGCTCAGCCTCATCCGTGCCGATGCCGCAGGCATCTCCCAGACCTACGCGCCGGGTAATCAGACCTTCCCGGACACTGATCGCTATTTCGACGGAGCCCGGCATTTGGATTGAAGCTTGCTGCTTCGAACCTTAGCCGCTCCAACCCGCCTACTCGCCCGCGTCCGATTTCAGATGACGCACATTGAACGCTTTCACGGGTCGGCTGAAGCCCTTAAGGACCAGCTCCTCGGTGAATTCCACGTCGGCTCGTGCTTCGACCGCGCTGCAGACGTTGATGTCAATCAGGATTTGTCCATTTTTTGCCTCGTCGCAGAGCCTGGAGGCGAGATTTGCCACCTTGCCCGTCACCGAATACTGGAACTGCCCCTCGTATCCGACGGTTCCAAGTGTGGCGTAGCCGTGTGCGATGCCAATGCCAAAGCCGATGTCGTGGCCGGAACGACTCCATTTCACTGCAAGCTTCGCAACCGCATCACGCATTTCGAGCGCCATCTGGACGGCGCGCATCGATGGATCAGGGCATGGGATCGGATCGTTAAAGAGAACCAGAAGTCCGTCGCCGGTAAAGCGCTCGACCGTGCCCTCAAACTTGTCGACGAGAGCGCCCAATGCGGTGTGATATTCGCGCAGCACCAGCATCACTTCCTCGGGCTCGGAGATCTCTGAGAAAGCGGTAAAGCCGCGCAAGTCGCAGAATAGGACGGTAACATCGCGGCGATGGCTCTCCAGCATGCGCTCACGTCCCGAGGAGACCACGAGCTGAGCGATCTGCGGTGGGAGAAACCGCTTCAAACGCCCGATGCGCTCGATTTCGGCAACCTGTTCGGCCACCCGTTGCTGGAGGGTACTATTCCAACTCGCGAGATCGGCGGCCTGCGCCAGCACTCGATCCTGGAGTGCCTTCAGGCGTAGAACCGATCTCACCCTGGCCATGAGCGCCGCTTGATCTACCGGCTTTGTCAGGTACTCGTCGGCGCCGGCGTCGAGCCCGACCACGATGTCCTTGGTGTCAGCCTTGGCGGTAACCAGAATGATGGATATGAAGGGAAGCGCACCGTCGTTTTTCAGGCGGCGGAAAACCTCGATGCCGTTGAGTTTCGGCATCATGACATCGAGCAGGATGAGGTCCGGTACGCGCGTTTTCGCGACCGCAAGTGCCTCCTCACCATCCGCAGCCTGGCACAGGTCGTAACCTTGGGTTGCAAGCCGCGTCGCCAGGATGTCGCGGTTGGTTTCGTTGTCGTCGACGATCAGGATGCGTGGTGGATCGTGCATGATCTTGCCCCCGATCAGAACTCACGGGGCGTATTCGCGAATTTTGGCGAGGAGCGCCTTCGGACTGAAAGGCTTCGCCACATAGGCGTCGCAGCCGGCGTCGCGCGCCTTGGCCTCGTCGCCGCTTAACGCGTAGGAGGTGACGACGATGACGGGGATGTGCTTGACTGCCGGATCGGCCTTGATGCGGCGGGTCGCCTCGTAGCCATCGAGAAGCGGGAGTTGAATGTCCATCAGGATCACGTCGGGATGATGCGCGATAGCGGCGGGCAGCGCCTGCTCGCCATCGCCGACCTCGATGACGTCAAATCCGGCGTGGGCGAGAAGATCGCGGAGAATCTGTCTATTGTCTTCCTGGTCTTCGACCACAAGGATACGTCTGGTCATGCTTCCCCCGCTTGCTGTTCGACATTGACCGGGACTTTGATGAAAAACGTCGAGCCGCAACCGGGCGCGGATTCCAGCCAGATCCGGCCGCCATGCATCGTAACGATGCGCCTGGCGATCGACAGGCCGAGCCCGGTACCGCCCTTCGCCTTGGTGGAGGAGCCATCGGCTTGCTGGAACTCTTCGAAAATCTTGACCTGATCGGCGGGGTCGATGCCGGGTCCGGTGTCGCGCACCGAGAGCGTATAAGCCCCATTGCTGGCAACGGCTCCGATCACCACCTCACCCGAGTCGGTGAATTTGATGGCATTGCCCACGAGATTGAGCAGAACCTGGGTGAGCCGCCGCTCGTCGCCATGGGCCGTCGGCAGATCATTCGGTAGCTCGACCTTGAGTGCAAGGCTCTTTTCTGTTGCCAGCGGCTCCACAACGGCGAAGACGCTATGGACGACATCCTTGATCGAATAATCTTCGAGCGAAAGCGTGAGCTGCCCCGCCTCGATTTTGGACAGGTCGAGCACGTCGTTGATCAATCTCAATAGGTGCTTGCCGTTGCTTTGCACGCGTTCGAGCACGCGGCGCATTCGCTGCGGCACGTCGCCATAGATGTTGTCCAGAATGAGTTCGGTATAACCGAGTATGGCATTCAAGGGCGTGCGCAGTTCGTGGCTCATATTGGCGAGGAACTGCGACTTGTGCTGGCTCGCCACTTCGAGCTGGTGGCTCTTGATCTCAATCTCGCGGAACAGCCGCGCGTTCTGAATCGCAAGCACCGATTGCGCCGCGAAGGTCTGCAACAAATCCACAGTTCTCTTCGGAAATTCGCCAGCCGTTTTTCGACGCACAACGAGGGCACCAACGACGCGATCGGCGCCCAGCAGCGGAACGAATATGCGCGCCCGGTAGCCGGCTTCCAGCATGATCTGCTGTACCGGCGCGGCCTGCTGCGGCACCAACGGTTCAGTGCGCAGATCGGCGACCTGCTCGGGAGCATGTTGGTCGGTCGAGTGCGCGAGCCACTGCGGAGAGTTCAGTATGATGCAGCTTGAGCGATGCGATCAATTCCTCGCTCATGCCATAGGTTGCGCGGAGCTGGAACTCACGGCTTTCTTCGTCGAACACGTAGATGGTGCCGGCGTCGGTTCCGGACAACTGCACCGCCTTGGTGACGATGGTGTCGAGTACGGTTTCGAGGTCGAGCGTGGAATTCACCGCTTGGCTGACCTCGCCCAGCGCTCGGAGCTCCTCGACCGATTCCCTGGGTAAGCTCGCGGGTGCGCAACTCGACTTTGCGCTCGAGGCCGAATAGGATTCCAGCCGGTGCGCCATGTCGTTGAATTGGTCGGCGAGCCCCTAGTTCGTCGCCGGTCTTGACCGCAATACGCTGGTTCAGGTCCCGCCGCCGATGCGCTGCGCGCCGGCGCGAAGATCTGGATCGGCACCACCATGCGGCGGGCCAGGAAGAGCCCGGACAGAAACGCCAGCATGAGGCCGGCAAGAATTATGGCGCCAGAACGTTTGATCAGTAAAGGGACGCATAGGCTTCGTCGGCCGGAAGCTCGACGAATACGAGCCAGCCTAAGGGCGAGACCGGAGCATAGGCAGTGAGCACTCCGCGGCCATGGAGTCCTTCGCCTCTTGCACCGGCTCGGCGTTACCCGCGCGTGCCGCCTGTATCTGAGCAAGCTTCGTCATGTCAGTGTTGCGGAGAACAAGGCTGATGTCCGGATGTGCAATCAAACGGCCGTCGGAATCGATCACATAGGCTTGTCCGTGTTCGCCGACCTTGATCTGCGAAACGACGTCCCAGATGAGCTTGAGATTGACCTCGGCGACGCTGACGCCCGCGTCGAGCCGGGTGCCGGCGACCGAAAGGTCATATAGGGCTCGGAATCCCGTCTGAAGTAGACCGGACCGTAATAGACTTTTTTTGCCACCGCCTCGGTGAATTTGGGGTCGTGTGAATAGTCGGTCTGGTCCGTCCCTAAGTCCATGACGAGCCGCGACACCCGCATCTGCTCCTTGCCGGCGGGGTCGAGTTGCGCGAGTTCGGTGATGGCCGGCACCTGCCGCAGCAGCCGCAATCCGTCAAAACGCCGTTGCTCCATGGTGCTGGCCGACCACGTCAACTGCGTTGTCCAGCCGAGCTGGCTCTCGATCTCCTTGATGAAGTGGCCAATCTTTTCAGCGGCCCCTTCCGCCTGCTCACGCTGAATGCGTATCAGCGCGTCGGTATGCTCCCGGTAGGAGAAGATGATCTCGAAAAGGCCATTGCTGAGCAGGGCAATGCAAACGACCGCGAGGAACAGGCCGACATATTTCCGGAACAGCGGCCCGCTGATCTGGCGCCAGCCGGTCTTTTCCGCAATCGGAGCGAGCGTGTTCGTTTGGCCGACGCTCGTGGCCGCTGTTCCTCTCGTTGCCGCTCCGGCCAACCCCTGCGATAAACTCCCGCTCATTCAATGACCTCGTCGGCAGTTGCAAGGAGCTGGGATGGAATCTCGAGCCTGAGTGCCCTGGCGGTCCTGAGGTTGATCGACAGCTCGAAACGGGTCGGTTGCTGCACCGGCAGGTCTGCGGGCTTGGCGCCATTGAGAATACGGTCAACATAGGTCGCGGCGCGCTGGAACGTATTCACGACATCGACCGCATAGGCCATGAGGCCTCCGCTCGGAGTCGCATTGCGGTTCGAATAGAGCGCCGGCAGGTCCAGGCGCGCCGCCATCGCGATGATCACGTCGCGATGCTCCAGCGTGTACGTGTCCAAAATCTGCACCAACCCGCTGCCGGGCCGTTGCGCAAGAGACGTCAATGCGGCGGCGATATCCGTTTCGCTTTGGACTGGCAGCGCGAGGGTCTCGACCCCGACGGTCGGGGCGGCGGCCTCGGCCGAGCGCAGGAACAGTCCAGCGTAGGGCGCAGTCCGCGGGTTATAGATGATACCGACGCGGACCACCCGCGGGTCTACCTCCTTGAGCAACTGCACCCACTTGCCGCCAATCGAGGCCTCGAAACCGACGAACCCCGTGATGTTGCCGCCGGGCCGCACCAAGTTTGACACGATGCCGGATGAGATCGGCTCGGTCGCGTTCACGAACACGATCGGGATAGTGCTGGTGGCCCTCTTCAGTGCCATCGTCGGCGGCGTCGACCTCGCCACGAGTATATCGGGATCGGTGGCCATCAGCTCCTTCGCGAACATCTCGGCAAGCGCAATATCGCTGCCCGACCAGCGGTACGCGAAGGCGATATTCCGGCCCTCGACCCATCCGAGCTCCGCCAGCGCCTTAATGAAGGCCGCGATTTCGGCCTGTCCGGCCGAATCGTCCTCGTCCCATCCCATCAGCACGCCGATCCGGCGCACCCGCTCGGTCTGCTGGGCGCGCGCCGCTAGCGGCCACGCTGCCGCGCTCCCGAGCCCTGCGATGAACTCCCGCCGCCTCATTGGATCACCTCGTCGGCGGTGGCCAACAGCGTCTCTGGGATGGTGAGGCCGAGTGCCTTTGCGGTCTTGAAGTTGATGACAAAGTCGAATCGGGTTGATTGGACCACCGGCAGATCGGCGGCCTTTTCGCCCTTGAGAATCCGGGCGGTATAGTCGCCCGCCTGCCGAAACGAATCCAGAATATTGGGTCCATAACTCATCAGGCCGCCCGCAACCGCGAAACTCCGCAACGCGCCGCACACCGGCAGCGCATGACGAGCCGCCAGTACAATGATTTGCGGCTGCCGTTCGGTAAAGAAGGGATCGGCGGCGAGAACGAGCGCACCGGCCCGTTGCCGGGCCAAGATTGCGAAGCTCGCATCGATCTCGCTCGCGCTGCTGGCATTGAGGACGAGGATTTGCTTTCCGAGTGTCCGCGCGGCTTCCTGAATGTCCCTCACCTGGTCCGCGGCATCGGTGTGGGTCGGGTTCGAGAGCATGGCAACCACGGCGGCGTCGGAACAAGTTCATGGAGCAGGCCAAGGCGCCTGGTGCCGGTCACGGACATCATTGGGATTGCGCCGGTGACGTTGCCCCCGGGACGCCTGAGACTTGCAACGAGGCCGGCCCGGACCGGATCGAGGTCGCCCATAGTGAACACGATCGGAATCGTCGCGGTCGCGGACGCTGCCGCAATCGCCGACTCGCCGCCGCCTGCGAAGATGATCGCCACCTTTCGGTTGACCAGTTCAGCCGCCAGCCCTGGCAACCGATCATATCGATTTTCCGCCCACCGGTATTCGATCGCTACGTTGCCGCCCTCGACAAAGCCAGCCTCGCTCAGGCCTTGGCGGAAAGCCGCTACAAAGTCAGCGGAAGGGCCGGGCGACTGGGTGTACAGGAATCCGATCATCGGCATCGCCGCCTGCTGTGCCCCCGCCGCGAGCGGCCACGCCACCGCGCCGAGCCCTGCGATGAACTCCCGACGCTTCATTGGATCACCTCGTCGGCGGTGGCCAACAGCGTTTCCGGGATCGTGAGGCTGAGCGCCTTGGCGGTCTTCAAGTTGATCGCCAACTAGTACTTGGTCGGTGCCTGCACCGGCAGAGTCTGCCGGCTTCGCGCCTTTTAGAATACGATCAACATAGCCGGAGGCGCGACGATATTGATCGACTATATCAGGGCCGTAGGAAATCAGCCCACCGATCATGACGAAATTGGGCGTCGGGTAGACTGCGGGCAGACGATACCGGGCAGCGAGCGCGACGATCAGATCGCGGATGTGGAAATACCGTATAGGGCGGCCCCACCATGATCAGCCCGCCGTTCGGCGTTTCCGCGAAGCCCGCGATGCCGCGCTCGATGTCGACCGCATCGCGTGTTCCAACTGGCGTTACCTCAATCTCCGGCTGAAGCAGCTGCGGTCTCGAGGCGCTGCAAACCCAGCGGATCCAGCGGTCACAGACGCGTCTCGAATGGCTGCCACGCGCCTCACTGTCGGCGCGATCTGCTTGAGCAGAGCCAACCATTTGCCGGCTATGCTGAACTCATAAAACTCGAAGCCGGTTGCATTCGTGCCCGGCCGCGCCAAGCGCTCGACCCAACCCCCTCCCACCGGATCGATTGTGCTCACGAAAATGATCGGCACCGTGCGGCTCGCCTGCTGCAACGCGCCGACGGTCGCGCCGGCTCCCGCCAGGATGACGTCGGGCGAAAGCGCGACCAATTCAGCCGCGTATTTTGTGAAGCATGTCGAAATCGGCCGCGCCCCATCGGTAGTCGATGCGCACGTTTCGACCGACGGTCCAACCCAATTCCTGTAGCCCTTGTGTGAACGCCGCGATTTGAGCCTGCGAGCTTGGGTTCTCGGCCGTCGTGTTCATAAGCGCACCAATACGCCGCATAGCAGGCTGTTGCGCATGCCCCGACAGCGGCCACGCCACCGAGCCGCCGAGCCCCGCGATGAACTCCCGCCGTTTCATTCAATCACCTCATCGGCGGTGGCTAACAACGTTTCAGGGACGGTAAGGCCGAGCGCCTTCGCAGTCTTGAGGTTGACGACGAGTTCGAATTTGGTCGGCAGTTCGACCGGTAGGTCGCTCGGTTTCGCACCGCGCAGGAGGCGATCCAAGTAGGACGCCGCAAGACGAAACATTTCGTGGTAGCTCGGCCCGTATTGGAGCAGGCCGCCTTCCTCGGCAAAGCTGCTGAAGTCAAACGCCGCCGGCACCTTGTTGCGAGTTGCCAGTGCGATGATGGTGCCGCGATGGACGGTCATGAATGAATCGGGGGTGACGACAAGACCGCCTTGCTCACGACCGAGTGATGTTATGACCCCCTCGATATCGGCATCGCCGTGCACTCGGGCCGCGATCGGCTCTATCGCCAGCGACCGGGCGGCCCCTTCAAATGAGGCTAGATGATAAGATCCATGGCCGGGCGCCGTGTCGGGGTTGAACATGATCGCCGCTTTCTCGATGCGTGGCGCAATCTCTTTGAGAAACGCTAGCGACTTTCCCGCCAACGAGGCCTCGATATTGATGAACCCGGTGATGTTGCCGCCCGGCCGTGCCAAGCTCGCGACAAAGCCGGACCCAATCGGATCGGAAACAATCAGAAACACGATCGGGATGGTGTTAGTTTCCCTTTGCAGCGACGCGGTGACCGGCGTAGTGAGGGCGACAATTACATCAGGTTGCAACCCGACCAGTTCCCTGGCAAACATCCCCACCTTATTGATATCGCCGGCGGCCCAACGCTTATCAATCAGCACGTTGCGGCCGTTCTCCCAACCCAGTTGCGAAAGAGTTTCGAAGGTCTCACGGACTAGAAAATCGTTACTCGGATCGCCCTCGGCAAACCCGCTGAGCACGCCAATCCGTCGCATCCGCTGCGCGCGCGCATTGCGTGGCATCGCCAACGCTCCCGCAACACCCGCGATGAATTCCCACCGTCTCATTATTGGATCACCTGGTCGGCGGTGGCCAACAGCGTTTCCGGTATAGTGAGGCCGAGTGCCTTTGCGGCCTTCATATTGATAACAAGCTCAATTCTTGTTGACTGCTGAACCGGCAGGTCGGCGACCTTCTCGCCCTTGAGAATGCGGCCGACATAAATTCCGGCCTGACGAATTGTGTTAGTCTCACTCGCGCCGTAGCTCATTAGGCCGCCGACGGCAACAAAATCCCGCCGATCGTACATCGTCGGCACGGCATAACGCGCTGCCAGCGCAACGATCTGTTCGCGCCATGCAATGAAAAGCGGATCGGTGTTGACGAACAGCCCGCCGACGCCATTTTGAGGAATCGCGGCAAAGGCCGGGTTGAGATCCTGTTCGCTGCTAGCCCCGAAGACGCGCAACTTCTGCCCAAGTGAGTTCGCCGCAGCCTGCCAATCCTTCGCATCGGGTTCGGCGTTGGGATTGGTCGGGCTTACGAGAATGCCGAACAGGGCAGCATTGGGCAGGCTTTCGCGAAGCAACGCCAGGCGCTTCGAGCCGAGTAAATTCATGAAATTGGAGAAGCCCGTAATATTGCCGGTCGGTCGATTCAGGCTGGCGACATAGCCCTCCTTGATCGGGTCTTCTCCGATGGAAAATATGATGGGAATCGTTGTCGTCTGCGCCTTAGCTGCGTTCACCGTGGCAATGCCAATCGCAAAAATCGCGGCAACCTTTCGTCGAATTAGATCGGCGACCATGTCAGGCAGGCGATCGTATCGGCCATCCACCCAGCGGATTTCAAGATTGACATTGCGGCCCTCGACAAAACCGGCGTCTTTCAAGCCTTCGCGGAATGGATCGACGCCCAACGAAGACCCTATAGCGGGCGACCCCGGATGGAGAACTCCAACCGTCGGCATCGCCGGCTGCTGCGCCCGTGCGACCATCGGCCAAGCCGCCGCCCCGCCTAACCCTGTGATGAACTCCCGCCGTCGCATCAGCGATCTCCCTCTGACTGGATCGATAGCCTATCGCGGCCCGGGCCGCATGTCTGGCCTTTTGGCGATGGTCCTCCCGATCTTTTTTGCAGCGCAAGAGGCAGCCGGCGCCGAGACCGAACCGCAGCTGCGGCACCCCTCTCGACGCTCCTCGGGGATTGTCCGGGACATGGCAGTCGTCAATACTGTCAAAGCCGCCGCCCGCAGGCATCTGTTCAACGCCTCTTTTTGGCAGCCGGCAGCGCGCGGACCTGCATCGGCTTGGCACCATAGCCGCGATAAAGGTCGGCAAAATCGGCGGCCAATTCGTAACATACGAAGAGCTTGTGTTCCTTGAGATCCCAGCGCGCATTGGGAAAGCCGCAGCTTTGCGCTTCCAACCTGAAGGGAGCCGGCCAGACGAAAGCTTCCGCGGTGTGCACGGCGACAGCTTCCAGGAGCTTGATGGACTTGAGCGCATTCGCGACGGGTTCAAGGCTGCCCTTGGCTTCGCCATAGGCCACCGTGATATCTGCTTCGGGCTGGTCGGGAGTGCGCACATGCGGCTTGAGCACGAGATCCCATGAATAGGCGGCGTTGCTGAAGTCTCCGGCGCAGGTGTCCTGCCTTTCCTTCGGGAGCTTCGTTTCCTCCGCAAGATCCTTGTATTTCTCCTCGTCGGAACCGACCATCAAGCACACAATCTCATATGCGCGCTGCTGGCCGAGGCCGTGCTCGTCGTAAAACGCAACCGTGTCGTCGGTGTCCCGGTCGCGGCGGTCGGA
This sequence comes from uncultured Alphaproteobacteria bacterium, assembly GCA_963800215.1. Taxonomy (GTDB): domain Bacteria; phylum Pseudomonadota; class Alphaproteobacteria; order Rhizobiales; family Xanthobacteraceae; genus JAJPKK01. Next base: position 195,662 of record CAWCZY010000005.1, read on the forward strand.
CAGGAACCACCCTCTCGCGGCGTCGGCGAGAACGCGATGGGTAAACGTGGACCCGATCCTGATCAATCCGACGGCCGCAAACGAGTCGGCGGCGTCCTCCGGCCTTCCGAGCACCGGCAATCCCATCTCGGTTATCGCCGCGTGACCGAGTTCGTGCAGAATGACAAACAGCATGTTTCCGACGACGAAGTCCATGAGCTTTTCGCGATCGGCTGCAGACAAATTCTTGAACGCCGGCCGGTTGACGAAATTGCGAGCGGCATCCTTGATCCTCGGCGGTCCCATAGTTGAAAGATCGTGGTCGACTTCGCCGGCTTGCTGGTGTTGACGGCGGTGAAGAACCATACATTCTTTGGCGACGGCCAAGCGAAAGGTGGCCTGGGAGAAATGCCGTCAGCCGCCGTCGGGGCACAGTCCCGTGTATGCATTCCGGTGAATCGGGGAAGTGCGGGCAACCCGCCTTGTGACGCGCCGTCAGGGTGGACGGCTACGGAGAGGACCCGTTCGGCCGATTTGGCCGTTCTTTCGACGGTTACGTCGAGGACGAAGCGGTGAAAGGCGCACAAATTCCGAAGTTGAGCGCCGGCAATGATGACACAGCCATTGTAGTGGCGACTTTCTGCTGCGCGACGGTTCCCTCAAGGCCTCGCCGACCTCCAATTCAAGAAGAGGACCCGCCTTTTGCTCATTGGCGGGACTATGATCCGTCACGCATTGCCCTCTTGCACGGTAACGGCGACTTCGGGCAACATGCATGGCGCGACCACGCGGAGTTGCCTGATAGCGCCGCCTAGCTTCCCGTTGGTTCTCGCGGCGGGCATCTTGCGCGCAGGTTCCGAAGCAGTAGATCTGGCCGCGATCGCAGTCCCTACAGACAAGCACCTGAGAGCGGCAGCGACCACACAGAAACAATCTGCACGACACTTCATCGGCGCAGTGAGACACATTAACCCCCAGCCCAGCGCAGTTTCCAGCAGCCTCAAGCCCCGAGCCGATCGAGCGTGCCGCCGTGCTCGGGCCAGTCAAGGCCAGGCCCTTCGGGTGGCCGCGAAGACGCGGCCAGCCTTGACAGGCCCTGCGCGCGGCGGCTGTGCGATTTGGCGGTCGGGGCGGAAGAATGCTCGCGGCGCGGGTCGAACAAAAGAATGGAACCTACCTAAACGATATCCAAAGAGATCGCCAATCTTCGCCACGCCCTACACCCGTCGCCGTATTCGGTATCTGTCCTGACCGCCATTCACATGCTGGGCTTTCGTGTGCGTTTTGCCATTGTTGCATTCCCTTTAATGCGCCGCAGCGCGGTTGAACTTGTTCAGTTGTCTCAACGCCCTCCGCTCCCACCCGCCATCCATGCGGTGTTTCCACCCGCTGGCGATCGTCCCGGGAAGCGGGCGCCCTTTGGGGGCGAGTTTGATGCCGGCATGCCGAAGTCGCTTGCGGTAGGCCCGCGACTTCTCGTGCATGTCGACGACGGTCTTCAGCGGTTCGCACCACTCGCAGAGCGGATGCAGGTTGCTCTCGCGGTTGGCGCCGCCGTTGATGACGGCCTGGATGTGGTCGCAGGTCCAGGCGTCGCCCGGGCGGAGCGGCCGGCCGCAGCCGAGACGGGGATCGCAGCGGCGGCTGAACCGCTCGAGCACCCGGAGCCGCACGCGAGGCGGCACCGGCGTGTCGTCGGTTCGGCCGATCCATTCGGAGACCGAGCGGGGCATTGCTACGCCGCGGCGGTCAGGCTGCGCATGGTGGCCGCGAGCCGGCCCGGAAATTCCCGGGTGGCCTTGGTGAATTCGCACTCTTCGCCTTCGGTCCACACCGTCAGGAGGGTTTCCGGCCCACCACCGTCCTCGGCCTCGCCCAGGAATTGATCCTGACCGACATGCTCGAGGAGCGCGACGGCCCCGACTATCGTGGTGGGCTGAGTGGTCAGGACCGCGAGCAGCGTCGCGTGCTCACGCTTGATTGCCGCCTGGGTCACGGCCCACGCCGCAGTCCATTCTGGAGTGTCATCCACCAGGCGGGCAGACACGGCTGCCGCCGAGAGGTAGGCTTTCATCGCCGCCCGGTGCTCGGCGAGGACCGCGAAGATCGGATCGGCCGTCGCGGCGGCTGCGACGGGAAGTGCGGCAGCTGTTGCCCCAGCAGCCCCTGTCGAGGCCTCAAGCGTGTTGGCGATCGTGGCGATGAACGTCAGCATCTGCTCGTCCGACAGCAAATCGTGCGATCTGCCGGGATGCATTTCGCTTTCACCCTCGTAATAACTCAGGACGTAGCGGATCGCGGCCAGTGCGCCAGCGAGCGTCGTCGGGGTCGTCTCGACCATCGCATCCGAGGCGACCCTTTCACGATCGCAGCAAACGCCTTCCTGCTCGTGAGCGTCGGCAATCGCCGAATCCGGCGGTTCCTCAAATGGATGTTTCCGTCGAGCAAACCAATCTCCCTCAAGGCGGCTATGCAGCTTCAGCGCGGGGAGCCATGCTCTCATCGCTTCGCGGTGCTGCTCGATCGCGGCGAAGATCGGGTCGTCGCCGGGCGCGGCAGCAGCCAGCACTTTATCCACAGCGGCCACAGATGCGGCAGCAATGGAAATCCCCGCCAGCACGGCGCGGCGGGAGGGAACTCGTGGTATTGGGAGAATCAGCCTTGTTCATGGGTAAGCTCCGTGATCGAGGTTAGGCCCTGCAGGGTGTTTCCAGCACCTTGCAGGGCCGCTTTGTTTATGGCATATGGTCTGGTATAGCTTCAAGTATATCTTGCAGTATAGGCCAGGGATCGCCATGGCGAAGCGAAAATCACTCGACAAGATGACGCCGGTCGAATTCAAGACCTTCGAAAACCGACTGCGGAGAATGGCTTCCCGGCAGGGATACGAGCTCAACAAATCGCGCCTCCGCGACCCTCGAGCGATCGGCTTCGGCGGCTACATGATCATCGATGCTTCAACCAACCACGTGGTGGCCGGCGCGCATCCGCATGCGCATTCAATGTCACTGGATGAAGTCGAGACGTGGCTTTTGAGCGAGCGGCCCGGGCTGCGCAAGCGGTGAACGCAATCCCAGGAGCGTCGCCTGTGGCTCACGAACCAAAATTGCGGCTGTCACCTTGGTACATCAATACGCGCAGAATAGCGCTGCTCACTGACTCTGAACTCGGATCAGCAGCGCAGCGGTCCCTTGTCGTGAACTCAGACGAGAGAGTGGCAGGGATGCGACAAGCCGCGCGCCTCGCGGACAAAGTCGCGAAATCCGGCGATATTCCAAATCTCACCCGCCAGATCATTGCCCACGGTATTCCTGGCGATCGCATGCTTGCGTCGATCTGGGGCGTATTCACTTTCCGCGGGCTCGGGGCGGCACTCGCGGCTGAGGAAAGGGGGATGCAAGTCAAGGCCGGGACGTTCTCTGGTCGGATCCCGATCGGACCGCAGGATTTCGCTTTCGAGGGAGTTTTGTCAAACGATCATATCTATTCAAGCACATCCGTTATCCCCTTGACTGGGAGACGACGCGCCTTCGTGCTCGGGCAGTTCGAATTTCGAAACCGGAAGGTCGAGGTCTTCCCCTACATCATCGGTGATTTTGCCGCCGATCTGGGCCGGATAGGGCTCCTCCCGCATGGTTGGCCTAACACTGCCCGCATCTATCCATCGATGATCGGCGCCTTTGAGAAGATCAATTCAGTCGAATCGCCCACTGCCGCTCAGCTAAGGGCGATGTTGGATCTGCCCGAAGATGATGTTCGAAATGCCATGGCCGAAATCATCGGTGAGCCATTCGAGCCAAAACATTGGGGAGGCGAAAAGTCTGATCTCTACACGAGCCGCCTGACGATTGATGGAAAGCCTATCTCTGCAGCATTCATATTGAAGGGCCCGGGAGCGCCAGGGCCGATGTACCCGGCAACACTCGGCAAGCGCGGCGACCAGCTCGTCCGTGCTTTTGACGAACCGGCGGACCTAATCGTTATTCAGCACCATAGCCAGGTTACAAATGCCGTTATCAGACAGGCGGAGGCTTTTGCAGCCAACCCGAGTAATCCTCGGCTTTATTGCATAATCGACGGCGCCGACACTTGGAAAATCCTGAAGGCCTATGGAAGATTGAAAGCGCAGTCGGCCGGACGTCGGCACCGATGATTCCGCACCACTTGCCTCTCGGGCTGAAACGGCCGACCGAGCGCCGGCGACGAGGAGACCCGCTTACGGCCCGTCAGGGATGCGCTCACCACGTCCCCGCGCGCGCCCGCCGCATCGCCGGGCTGTCCGGGTCCTTGACGACTACGCAGCATCGTCCGGTTCAGGGGCGACCTGTTGGACCAGGGCGACGATGGCGTGGCGCAGCCTCGCATTACGAATACGCGTGAATGCTTTGACCAGGGCGAGGCCGTCCGAAGTGGAGAGGAAGTCGCGCACGTAGTCTGGCAACTCTGCTTCCACCTCAGTCGATTTAGGAAGTCCGATGGCCTGCGGCGCCCCCTCGAAGAAAAACGCAACGGGCACCTGAAGGATTCGGCACAGCTGCTGGAGGCGGCTTGCGCTGATCCGGTTGGTGCCCTTCTCGTATTTCTGGACCTGCTGGAACGTCAACCCGAGCGCTTCTGCTATGTCGCTCTGGCTCATGTCGAGCATAAGCCGGCGCATCCGGAGGCGGCTGCCGACATGCTTGTCTGTGGGACTAACTTTGGTGACCATCTGTGCCCCAGGCGATTAGCGCGATTCGGGTTCTCCACTCACAGGATGCAGTCACGCGCCGCGAAAGCAAGTCAGGGGCGTTGCTCACGCGCTTTCCAATTCGGTCGCACATCTGCACCGATCGTCCCGCACTTCGTCCACACCATGCGCGGCCCGAACGATGGCACCGTCATATCCCCCGGGAGATGGTCGACGTTCATCACCGTCTCGTGCCGGCACTGGTGGCAGTAGATCGCGAGCGACCGCACGCCGTTCTCGCGCATGTTGGCGAGGTCCATTGGCTCGTACGGTTCGTTGAGGCGGGCCATCATGAAGGAAACTTGATGACCTTGGCCGGCTCTTTCCCGGTCTCGGCGGCCGAGATGATGGCCCCGACGCGATCAGCGGCCTTGCGCTTCGGATCGTCTAGCAGATGCGCATAGCGGTGCGTCGTCGAGGGCTGTGTGTGGCCCAGCATTTCCCCGATCAGGTGCAGCGAGGCGCCGCTCGATGCCAGACAGCTCGCAAAACTGTGCCGGAGGTCGTGAACCCGGACGCTTTCGAGGCCCGCCCTTCGGCAAACCGTGTGCCAGAATTGCTTGAGCTCTCGCTGCGGCGAATCGCCGGCCGGGGATGGGAATAAAAACTCGGACAAGTCCCCTTCCCTCTCCCTCTGCGCCTTCATTCCCGACAGCAGGGCCAGTGCAGGCGCGGACAGCGGAATGTGATGCTGCCGCTTCTGCTTCGTGTGCGTGGAAGGCTTGGTCCAGGAGCCTCGCTCAAGGTCGAATTGGTCCCAAGTGGCGGACAGCACTTCGCTACGCCGCGACCCGGTCATCAAGAGCAGCCGGACCGCGTTGGCGCTGTGCTGGTTTGGGTGAGCAGCCAAGGTCTGCAAGAGCCGCTGCAATTCCTCCGGCTTGAGGTAGCGCTCGCGGCGTTGCTCCTGGAACCGTTGAACGCCGCGGCAGGGATTGTCGAGGCGGTGCTGCCACTTGATTGCCAGCGAGAACATCTTGCTCAGGAGAGCAAGAATCCGGTTCGCTCGATAGGGCGTCTCGCGTAGCGACTGGTGAAGCTGATCGATATCTGTGTACGCGATCTCCAGCACTTTGCGGTTGCCGAGCCCAGGCTTGATGACGAGGTCGATCGCCATGCGGTCGCCCGCCACCGACGAGGCCCGCTTATGCGGTTCGGCATGCTGTTCCATGTACCGATCGCACAGCTCGCCCACGGTGGGCGCGTCCCGCCTGCCCTCGCGATCGGCGAGCGGATCCTCGCCGCGGGAAACATCGCCGCGAATCTTGATCGCCTCCGCACGAGCCGCGCTCGGCGACCAGTCGGGATACTTGCCGATCGTGTATCGACGCTCCCGGCCGTTGAGGGTGTAGTTCAGCACGAAGGCGACCGTGCCGCCGCTGGTGATTCGCGCGCCGAAGCCGGCGATGTCGCTGTCCCACACGATGACGTTGCCCGCGGCCGGTGGCTTCAGCCCGCGGATGACGCTTTGGGTGATGCGCTTGACCGGCATGCGAATCCCCTTCCCTGCGTGTCAGTCCTGTGTCAGGAGGCTATACAGAGCGACCGCAATCCGCGTCAATCGAGAACATGCGAGAAGTAGGCTAACCACCGCAGTTTCCTGTGCTTAACTGGAAAACCTGAGTGATCTCAACGGCGCCTGAGATTGACTTTTAATCAAGTGGTCCTGGGTTCGAGTCCCAGCGGGCTCACCAAGTAAAATCATAAACTTAGAGCTCAGAAAGACGACGATATCAGTTCCACAAATCATCAATGTCTCCACCGAGGTGCCACCGAGCGCTCGGAAGGTCTAAACTCATGGATGAGCATTGAGGTGGTCCCGGTTGTCTGGAGAGATTTTCCGCGTCGATAAGTGGAGCGTCTGCCGGAGTTAGGCTACCATGCGGATGGGCAGCGGAGCGAAGTAGGCTTGATCGGGGGTGGTGCCGTCAAGGCTCGAGTGCGGTCGGCGGCGATTGTAGAAGTCAAGATATCGGCCGATCGATGTGCGTGCCTGGCCAACGGTGTCGTAGGCCCTCAGATACACCTCCTCGTATTTGACGCTGCGCCACAGCCGCTCGACGAACACGTTGTCCCGCCAAGCCCCTCGGCCGTCCATGCTGATCGCAATGTCGTTGTCGGCGAGCACGCCGGTGAAGGCCGCGCCCGTGAACTGCGAACCCTGGTCGGTATTGAAGATTTCCGGCTTGCCGTGCTTCACCAAGGCGTCCTGCAGCGTCGCGACGCAGAATGCCGCTTCCATTGTGATCGACACGCTCCACGACAGCACGCGGCGGCTTGCCCAGTCGAGTACCACAGCAAGATAAACGAAGCCGCGCGCCATCGGGATGTACGTGATGTCCATCGCCCAAACCTGGTTCGGGCGCGTGATCTCCTTCGCGCGCAGCAGATACGGATAGATCTTATGCCCGGGTTCCGGTTTCGTCGTACGCGGACGGCGATAAAGCGCCTCGATCCCCATCCGCCGCATCAGCGTCTTCACGTGACGGCGACCGATCTTGCTTCCCTCGGCAGCCAAAAGGCCTCTCAACATCCGCGCTCCCGCGAAGGGATACTCCAGATGCAGCCTATCGAGACGTCGCATGATCACGAGGTCGGCCTCCGGCACCGGGCGCGGCAGGTAATAGACGCTGCTACGGCTGACACACAGCGCCTCGGCCTGCCGGGTGATCGGCAGGTCGTGCTCGCGGTCAATCATCGCTTTGCGCTCAGCAGGCCGGCTTTGCTGAGCGCTCCTTCTAAAAAACTATCTCGGCGCTGCTCGCCCCCTGTGGGATAGAAACGGGTTGGCGCTAGACTGCACCCGGAAGGGAGCGGCCGTTACGATTTTGGTGGCATGTAACCCCGTTAAAAAACCTGGTCCATGGGTTGTTGCGCGCTTGAGAGTGGTGACGCCAACCGGCGATCCCGTTTAGGAATCTGACCAATAGCGCAGCCCAGCCCTTCCGCTGTCGTCAGCAGGAGGATTGGAGATGAACCGAAAGAGATCGAAATCCAAGATCGACCGCACGATGCCGATGGTCCACCCGAATGCGGCGGCCATCGACGTCGGAGCGACTATGCACATGGCTGCCGTGGGGGCAGATCGCACGCCTGAGCCCGTGCGCAGCTTCGGTACCTTCACGACTGATCTACATCGGCTGGTGGATTGGTTCATAGAGTGTGGCGTCGAGACGGTCGTTATGGAGTCGACTAGCGTCTACTGGATTCCAATTTTCGAGCTCCTCGACGCTCGTGGCTTTACCGTGTTCCTCGTCAATGCGCGCGATGCCAAGCACGTGCCCGGACGCAAGACGGACGTCAGCGATGCACAGTGGCTACAGCGGCTTCATTCTTACGGTCTGTTGCGTGCCAGTTTTCGGCCCAAAGGCCAGATTGCCGAGCTGCGAGCATACGTACGTCAGCGCGAGCGTCTGCTCGAGTACGCGGCCTCACATATCCAGCATATGCAGAAGGCGTTGACAGAGATGAATGTCCAGCTCCACCACGTCGTCGCCGACATCACCGGCGCGACAGGTCTGCGGATCATCCGCGCGATCCTCGCCGGCGAACATGACCCCAAGGTGTTGGCGCAATTGCGTGATTACCGGTGCCACGCCAGTGCGGAGACGATCGAGAAGGCGCTCACCGGTAGCTACCGCGCCGAGCACCTGTTTGCTTTGGAGCAAGCACTCGCCCTCTACGACGCTTACCACGAGAAGGTGTCGGCCTGCGACGCCAGGATCGAAGCCGTCTTGAAGGAACTCAGCATCGGTCGCGGTCGCAAATCGGATTCGTTGCTGTCCCCGCGCCGACCGAGAACCGATCAAGTGAATGGGCTGGCCTTCGATGTCCGCGCAGCGCTCTTCGCCCTACTCGGAAAGGATCTCACACAAATCGACGGCCTCGGCCCTTACCTATCGCTCAAGCTGATCGCTGAGTGCGGCGACGATCTCTCCGCCTGGGCAAGTGCAAAACACTTCACCTCATGGCTCGGCTTGGCGCCAAGCAACAAGATCTCCGGCGGGAAGGTGCTCTCGTCACGAACACGCCGTTGCGGGAGCCGGGCCGCGGCGCTCCTGCGCCTTGCCGCCGTAACTGTTGGACGGACCGATACCGCGTTGGGCGCATTCTACCGGCGGCTCTCAGCTCGCATCGGCAAGGCCAAGGCGGTGACCGCCACGGCGCGCAAGATCGCCGTACTGTTCTACAACGCCGTACGTCACGGAATGGAGTACGTCGATCCCGGCGCGTCGTTCTACGAGACGCGCTATCGCACGCGTGTAATCGACAATTTGCATCGGCGCGCCAAAGTCTTCGGATTTGTTCTCCAGCCTATGGAGGCCGTTTCTTAGGAATCATTTTCCAGCGTCAGCTCTCCGATCTTCGCATGAAGCGACTTCACGTCGATCGCAGGCAGCGTCGGCCCGCCGCTGCTGCCGGCCCCGAAAACATCGGCAGCACCTTCCTGAAGCAAGGCCTTCCACGCCGTGATCTGGTTCGGGTGGACGTCAAAATGCTCCGCAAGCTGGGTCAAGGTCATCTCGCCCTTGATGGCGGCAAGCGCCACCTTGGCCTTGAACGCCGGTGTGTGGTTCCGTCGGGCTCGTCTGGTCATCGTCTCTCCTGATTCGCTGGGCACACCGTGCCCGCTGTCAGGCAGAAACTCCACTTATCGCCCTGTGCAGATTT
>CAWCZY010000006.1:0-642542 GCA_963800215.1 uncultured Alphaproteobacteria bacterium
CCGTCAGGCTGAAATCCCCGCACGGCCTTGGTGATGCGCGCCGCCTGGTCGGCCAGGCCGAGGTAGTCGAGCATCATGGCGGCCGAAATAATGGCCGCGCTGGGGTTGGCCTTGCCCGTCCCGACGATGTCGGGGGCGCTTCCGTGCACGGGTTCGAACAACGACGGGCCGGTACGGGCCGGGTTGAGGTTGGCCGAGGCGGCCAGGCCGATACCGCCGGCGATGGCGCCGGAAAGGTCGGTCAGGATGTCGCCGAAAAGGTTGTCGGTCACGATCACGTCGTAGCGCTGGGGGGACTCCACCATGTAAATGCACGCCGCGTCGACGTGGTTGTAGGCGGTCTGCGACGCCGGGGTACTCGGCCGCCACCTCGTTGAACACCCGCTGCCAGAGGTCCCCGGCGAAGGTGAGGACGTTGGTCTTGTGGACCAGGGTGAGGTGGTGGCGCCTGGACGCGGCCAGCTCGAAGGCGAACCGGGTGCAGCGCTCCACGCCGAAGCGTGTGTTGACCGAGCCCTGCGTGGCCACCTCGGCGGCCGTCCCTTTGCGCAGGAAGCCGCCCTCTCCGGCATAGGAGCCCTCGGTGTTCTCCCGGACGACGGCGAAGTCGACCGGCACCCCGGCGCCCACGCTGGCCGGGGCCTGGAAAGGGCGGAGGTTTATGTACAGGTCGAGCTCGAAGCGCAGCCGCAGCAGCAGGCCGCGCTCGAGCACCCCGGGCGGGACCTCGGGCGACCCCACCGCCCCGAGCAGTATGGCGTCGAAGCCTCGCAGCTCGTCGAGCACGCTGTCGGGCAGTACCTCGCCGGTGGCCAGGTAGCGCTTGGCCCCGAGGTCGTAAGCTGACGGTGTCCAGATCGGCGCCGGCGGCGCGTGGCGACCTTCAGGGCTTCGGCGATGACCTCAGGGCCGATGCCGTCGCCGGCGATCACGGCGATGCGGTGAGCAGACGGGCTGGCGCTCAATTGCGGGCGCTCCTCTTGATTGATGGTCTCGGTGATGTGCCGTTACATGAAAACGACCGCCCCTAGGGGACGGTCGGAACGACGCACACCCGCAGGGGGTGGGCGTCAGGTGGTAATTACTACAGCCGGGCGGGCACGGCGGGAAAGCGGGCAGGTGTTCATTGGCCTTCCTAGTATTGCATCCGCTCCCGGTGGCGTCAACCTGCCTGCGTGCGGCCGGGCGCACTTCGAGGCACCCGCTCGCACTTCAACGCGTCCGGCGCTGGTACCCTGCGCCAATGGCACCTACGAAGTTGTCGGCTTCGACCTACGAACGGCTCCAGGCCGAGCTCGACGACCTTAAGACTCGGGGACGGGTCGACATAGCCCGCCATATCGAAGCGGCGCGGATGCTGGGCGACCTGTCCGAAAACGGCGACTACCACGCCGCCAAGGACTCCCAAGGCAAGATGGAAGCTCGCATACGCCAGCTCGAAGCCATGCTGGACGATGTCGAGGTCCTGGACGGCGCCCCGTCCGAGGAGGTGGTCGCCGGCGTCAAGGTCTCATTGCGCTACATGGACAGCGACGAAGTGGAGCGTTACCTGGTCGGTTCCATCGAGGAACGGGACTCCGGCAGCGCAGGTGATCTCGCCCGGCTCTCCTCTCGGCAAGGCCCTGATGGGCAAAAAGGCCGGCGAGACCGTCACCTACGACGCGCCCAGCGGCACAGCTCAAGGTCGAGATCGTCTCCGTCGGCGACTAGCTCGTGACGGGGCCGCCGCTCCTCCGGTCGTGCCAGCCCTAGCATTTTCCTCTGGCCACCCAACGTGGCCAAACCGTCACCCGCCGCATCTCGGCCAACCTGCACGACGCCCCCGTACAACGACTGGCTGCCCTCGGACTGGTGCTCGACCGTTGCATGCTGCGCCTCGACCGGGGCGACAGTGTGGGCGCCACGGACCTGGTGAAACGGGTCGGGCACTATCGTCGTGCGGGACATCGGCGTCGACTGCGGCCAGGGGTATCTTTTGGGCCGGCCGGCGCCTCTTCCTGATGAGAATTGAGGGCGAGCCTTTCATAGGGAAAGGGGAGCACCGGTTCTCCCATACCATTTACGTGATGAACTCCGGCCCAACCAGCTTACGTCGAAGCCGTCCACGACAGCGTCGTCGTCTTCGACGGCGCGACCGGCACCAACCTGCAGCTGCGGCCTGGGCGCGGACGACTTCGGCGGGCCGTCCTTCGAGGGCTGCAACGAGATGCTGTGCGTCACCCGGCCCGACGTCATCGCCGACCTGCACCGGTCGTTTTTCGACGTGGGCTGCCATGTCGTCGAGACCGACAGCTTCGGCTCCCTGCCCTGGGTGCTGGCCGAGTACGGCATCAGCCGACCGGGCCAGGGAGCTGGCCCAGGCGGCGCCGCCATCGCCCGGGACGTCGCCGACGGCTATGGCGCCGGGACCGCTGGGTGGCCGGCTCGCTCGGCCCGGGCACCAAGATCGCCTCGCTGGGCCAGATCTCCTTCGCCGACAATGCGCGACGGCTACCAGGAGGCGGCCGCCGGGCTGATCGCCGGCGGCGTCGACCTGTTCATCATCGAGACCGTCCAGGACCTGCTCCAGGCCAAGGCCGCCATCATCGGCTGCCGGCGGGCCATGGCCGAGGCCGGCCGGCGAGGTGCCGCTCCAGGTCCAGGTCACCATCGAGACGACCGGGCGCATGCTGATGGGCAGCGAGATCGGCGCCGCCCTGACCACCCTGGACGCCCTGCGCCCCGACGTCATCGGGCTCAACTGCGCCACCGGCCCGGCCGAGATGGGCGAGCACCTGCGCTACCTGAGCGCCCACAGCCGGGTCCCCATCTCGTGCCTGCCCAACGCCGGCCTGCCCTCGGTGGTCGAAGGCAAGATGCACTACGACCTCACCCCGGAGCAGCTCGCCGAGCACCACCGCCGCTTCGTCACCGAGTTCGGCGTCAGCGTGGTCGGCGGGTGCTGCGGCACCACCCCGGAGCACCTGAAGGCGGTGGTGGAGGCGCTGGCCGGGTCGACGCCCGCCCGCCGCCGACCCCGAATGGGAGCCCGGCTGCGCCTCGCTCTACAGCCACGTGCCCTACGACCAGGCGCCATCGGTCCTCATCGTGGGCGAGCGCACCAACGCCAACGGCTCCAAGAAGTTCCGGGACGCCATGCTGGCCGAGGACTGGGACACCTGCGTGGCCATGGCCCGGGAGGCGGTCCGGGCCGGCAGCCACGTCCTCGACGTCTGCGTCGACTACACCGGCGAAGACGGCGTGGCCGACATGACCGAAGTGGCCAGCCGCTTCGCCACCCAGGCGACCCTGCCGATCATGCTCGACTCGACCGAGCCGCCGGTCATCGAGCGCGGCCTGCAGCACATCGCCGGCAAGCCCATCCTCAACTCGGTCAACCTGGAGGACGGCGACGCCGCCGGCACCCGCCTCGACGCTTTCCTGTCCCTGGCCCGGGAGTACGGCGCCGCCGTCGTGTGCACCTGCATCGACACCGAAGGCCAGGCCCGCACCGCGGAATGGAAAGCTGCGGGCCGCCGGCGCCATCTACGACCTCGCCGTCGACCGTTACGGCCTGGCGCCCGAGGACCTCTTCTTCGACCCCCTGGTGCTGCCCGTGAGCACCGGCATGGAAGAAAGCCGCCGGGACGGCATCGAGACGATCGAGGGCATACGGCTGATCAAGGCCGCGCTCCCCGGGGTGCGGACCGTTGCTCGGGATCTCCAATGTTTCGTTCGGCCTCAGCCCGGCCGCCCGCCAGGCCCTCAACTCGGTGTTCCTCCACGAGTGCCAGCAGGCCGGCCTCGATGCCGCCATCGTCAACTCCGGCCGCATCGTGCCGCTCGACCGGATCGCCCCCGAAGCGGTCGAGGTCTGCCTCGACCTCATCTACGACCGCCGTGACGCCGCCCGCGACTATGACCCGCTGGCCGAGTTGCTGCGCCTTTTCGAAGGGGCCGTCTCGGAGGGGTTGGTCAGAGGAGGACCGCAGCGACTGGCCCGTCGAGCGCCGGCTGGAACAGCGCGTCGTCGACGGTTAGCGCGACGGGCTGGAAGCCGACCTGGACGAAGCTCTCGGGCTGGGCACACCGGCGCTGGACATCGTCAACGGCCCCCTGATGGCGGGCATGAAGACGGTCGGCGAACTGTTCGGCTCGGGCCAGATGCAGTTGCCGTTCGTGCTGCAGTCGGCCGAGATCATGAAGTCGGCGGTCGGCCTACCTGGAGCCGCACATGTCCAAGACGGCCGACCGCGGCAAGGGCAGGATCGTGCTGGCGACGGTCAAGGGCGACGTCCACGACATCGGCAAGAACCTGGTCGACATCATCCTCACCAACAACGGCTACGAGGTGCACAACCTCGGCACCAAGGTGGCCATCTCCGAGATGGTGAGCACGGCCGAGGAGGTGGGCGCCGACGTCATCGGGATGTCCGGCCTGCTGGTCAAGTCGACGCTGATAATGCGCGACAACCTCGCTGGAGCTCAACGAGCGCGGCCTCGAGCACTACCCCGTCATCCTCGGCGGGGCCGCCCTGACCCGCACCTATGTCGAAAGGGACCTGCGGGCCGCAGTACAAGGGCCGGCTTTTCTACGGCAAGGACGCCTTCGAGGGCCTGCACACCATGGACCGGCTGATGGAGCTCGACCGCCCGGGCGAGCGACGACCCCGATTTCGGCCGGGCCCTGGGCGGCCGGGCCGGGTGTGCCCGCCCGCCGGCGGCGCCGACGCCGGGGCTCGACCGCAAGGCGTGACACAGCCCGCCGCGCTCCGTCGGTGGCCACTCGACAACCCCGTGCCGGTGCCGCCCTTTCATCGGCACCCGGGTCGAACGGGGCATCCCCCTGGACGAGATCGCCGGTACTTCAACGAGACTTCGCTGTTCCGCAACCAGTGGGGCTACCGGCCCGCTGCCGGCGAGACCGACGCCGAGTTCAAGGCCCGGGTGCGGGCGGTCCTGCGCGAACGCCTTGCCGCGGCCCGCCAGGCCGACGTCCTGCGCCCGGCCGTGGCCTACGGCTATTTCGCCGCCAACTCCGACGGCGACGACCTCGTCATCTGGTCCGACGACAAGCCGCTCGGCCGAGCTTACCCGCTTCAACTTCCCCCGCCAGGACGAAAGCCCCTGGCTGTGCATCGCCGACTTCTTCCGGCCCGTGGCCTCGGGCGAGACCGATTACGCCGCCTTCCACGTCGTCACCATGGGGGAGGCGGTCTCCGAGGAGACGGCCCGGCTGTTCGCAGCGACCGCTACGGCGACTACCTGCACCTGCACGGCCTTTCGGTCGAGATGGCCGAGGCTCTGGCCGAGTACTGGCACTGGCGCATCCGGGACGAGTGGGGCTTCGCCGCCGAGGACGGCCCCAGCTTGAAGGGGCTGTTCCGCCAGCAGTACCGGGGCGGGCGCTACTCCTGGGGTTACCCGGCCTGCCCGGACCTGGAGGACAACGCCCGGTGCGCCGAGCTGGTGGGGGCCGACCGCATCGGCGTGGAGTGCGGTGAGGAGACCTCGTGGCAGTTCCACCCCGAGCAGACGACCGCCGCCATCATCTGCCACCACCCTCAGGCCAAGTACTTCATAGTCCGCCGGGCGGCCGCCGCTCGGGCGTCCTGACCCGGGAACTCGCTGCCGCCAACTGGAGCAGATTGAAGCCCGGGGTCGACCAGCCCCGGCCGTCCGGGCCTGATTACCTGCGCCTCGTACCCGTTCGAGGCGGCCAACCAGGCCGGGGCCTGCGGCCCCCATGGCCAAGGCCGCCGGTGGCGTAGGCATCGGCGGTGGTCAGCTCGGGGCCGACGACGGTCACCGATACCAGTTCGGTGGCCGGCCTGCCGGTGAAGGGGTTGAGGACGTGGGCGCCCCGCTCGTAGGTGCCCGAGGTGGCCACCGCCCCGTCCCCGAGGGACAGGGCGGCGCTGTAAGCATCCTGGCTCCGAGGGGGTGGCGGACGCCGACCTGCCATGGCCGGCCTGGGCCCGGCGTGCCCCGCAGGCGCACGTCTCCCCCACCGTCGATGACATGGTCGGGCAACCCGGCTCGGCCAGGAGGCGAGACGGCCTGCTCGATGGACCAGCCCTTCACCACCCCGCTGGGGTCGAACGGGCCGCTGGCCCAGGCATCGAAAAAGCCGTCCGTTTCCCCGTTGAACCGTGGCACAGAGCGAAGATGTGGCGTAGCTCGGCGGAGCCAGTCGGCCGCTGCCAGCTCGCCGCGGTCGAAGCGGTTGACCTCGCTGTCCGGCTTGTAGGTGCTGAAGGTCGCGTCCACCCAGTGCAACCACTCGACGGCGCGCCCGGAGCGGCCGCCTCGACCTCGGCGAGCTGGAGCCGGCGTACGCACGTCGAAGGTCACCACGGTCCCCATTACCGGCTCCGTGGTGTACGGCACGCGGCCGTGCCGGCGATAGTTGCGGCCGTCATTTCCGCCGCTTGGACAGAGCGGACTGCAGCGACTGGGCGAAGGCGTCGCTGGTGTAAGTGGCCCCGGAAACGACGTCGAAGTTGACGCCCTGGGCGGCCACGGCCTCCTGCTCGAGGATGGGCACGGCCTAGGAATTGATCATCTGCGAGCGGCCGTCGATGGCGGCGTTCTGCGGCACCGATGATATTCACGATCCGGCGCCCTGCAGTGTCGCGGCCACCTCGATGTTGCCGTAGAGGTACTGGACATCCTGCCTGTATAGGTCCGTTGCGCCGCCGTGGGCGGGGGTGGCCGCCGTGGTTGTCGGGGCTCGCGGTACCGGTGGCGCCGGTCGACGGCGGGACGGTGGTAGGCGGGACGGTGGTGGCGGCACGCGTGGTGGCAGCCGGAGCGCTCTGGCCGCCGCTTACCTGCACCCTTTGCAGCGTTGCGGCCCCGAGGACTTGTAGCCAGCAGGGCGACCAGGCCCGACCACGGTCCCGGCGGTGGCGATGATGGCGCGGCGCATTCCGGTGCCGTCCCTCCTACAGCTCGAACGATTCGGTATGGATCTGGCGCCGCGGGACGCCCAGGGCCCGCAGCGAAGCGCTGACCATTTCCGTGAACCCGGCGGGCCGCACACGTACACGTCCCGCTGGCGACGTCGGGCACCAGCAGCTGTAGATGGGCCGGCGCCAGGTACTCGGGGTGCTCGTCTCTCGAGCCGACCAGGTAGTGGACGTTGGCCTTGCGGCGGGCGCGCGATCTCGTCGAGCTCGCGCCGCAGGGCCAGGTCGGCGGGCGCGCTGGCCCGGTAGATGAAGGCGAGTCGCTCCCGGGGACCGTGAAGTGACTCGAACAGCGCGCGCAGCGGAGTGATCCCGACGCCGGCCCCGATCAACAAGACTTTCCTGCCGCCGCCGGCGGTGCCTGGTGAAACTGCCGTACGGGCCCTCCAGCAGGACCCTGGTCCCCGGGCGCAGCCGCGGCCAGGCCGCCGCTGTGGTCTCCCAGGGTCTTGGCCGTGAGGCGAAGCCAGCGGCCGTTGGGGGCGGCCGACAGGCTGAAGGGGTGGGCCTGCCACCAGCCCTCCCGGGTCAGGAACCGCCACATGAAGAACTGGCCGGCCTCGGCGTCCAGCTCCGCGAGGCGCCGGCCGGAGACATAAACCGAAGTGACGCCCGGGGCCTTCGCTCACCGTACCGACGACCACGAAGCGATGACGGGCCATATTGGCGAGCGGCTTAGCCGACCCGATAGGCGATGAGGAGGGCGGCGACCGCGCCGTACATGGCGATCCAGATGGCCCGGTTGAGCGGGTGGGTGGCGAAGTCGGCGCCGGTGTTGAACTGGTGGGCGAACGACAGGGCCAGGGCAATGTAGGTGTAGAGGTGCACGAAGTACCAGGTCTGGTAGCTCACCCGGCGCCGCACGGCCCGGGCCGACAGGACGCCGACGACCACCAGCAGGCCGAGGCCCGACGGTGGCCGCGAGCATGTCGGGGTAGCGAAGGACGACCGATGTCGGTCTCGTTGACCAGCCCTTCGTGGGCGGTGACGGCGTAGCCCCAGATCGTCAGGACGGCGTGGGCGACCAGCAAGCAGATGGAGTACTCGCCATTGCGGCGGTGCCAGATGGCCAGCCGGTCCATCCCGATCATCCGGTCGAGCCACGGGACCCGGCCCATCAGCAGCACTTCCACCACGACCAGGTAGGTCCCCACCAGGCCCGTCACCCGGCCGGCGGCCGTCAGCCACGGCCCGAGCGCCCTGGACGCTGGCCGGGGCGGTGTCGTGCCACCACATGTAAATGACGCCCGCCGCCCCGAGGGCGACCATCGCCGCCACCAGGCTCTCCCGTCCGTTCTGGGTCAGACGTAGCGCACGCCGCGCGGACGTGCAGGCAGAGACGCGCCGGCGCCGGCGCCTGCGGTGCTCATAGCCTCCATTGTCCGCAAAGTACCTGACAAGAACCTGAGCACGTGACCAGCGCCAGCTATTACGCCCGCCGTGAAACGAATAAAACCCTGACGAAGCAGACTCGCCAGCCGATAAAAGACCACGCTCCCGCCGCCACCACGGGGCCGGTAGTTGCCTGACATGCTCAATGGCATGCGCACGGCTGGCCGCCTCGACGACCAGGGGGCGGCGACGGGGCGACGCCAGGCCATGACGGCGGCACGACATCATGCCTCGACGACAGTGAGGGCGTGGTCGGCCAGGTTGAGAGGGCGAGGCCCGCGGGCGTGGCCGCCACAATGTCCTCGATGCGCACGCCGTACCGGCCCTGCATGTAGATGCCCGGTTCCACCGAAAAGACATGGCCGGCGGTCACAGGTGTCGAATTGCCGGCCACGATGTACGGGTCCTCGTGCTCCTCGAGGCCGATGCCGTGCCCGGTGCGGTGCACGAAGTACTCGCC
This sequence comes from uncultured Alphaproteobacteria bacterium, assembly GCA_963800215.1. Lineage (GTDB taxonomy): Bacteria > Pseudomonadota > Alphaproteobacteria > Rhizobiales > Xanthobacteraceae > JAJPKK01. Next base: position 8,803 of record CAWCZY010000006.1, read on the forward strand.
ATACCCGGCCTCGGTGATGACCCGGCCGCGACGCCTCGTCGACGCCGCTGCACAGCTCGCCGACCTGCGCCGACATCACGCCCGCCGCCTGGGCCTCGGCCACGACCCCGTACACTGGCCATGTTCGCGGGAGGGGGGCCGGTGAAAACCGTCCTGGTGATGTCCGAGCAATAACCGCCAGCGTGCCACCAAAGTCACACACCACGGGCTCCGCCCGGTTCGATGGTGCGCTCGCCCGGCTCGTGATGAGGGCTGGCCGAATTGGGCCCGGAAGCGACGATGGCGAAATTGACCTTTTCGTTGCCTTCGTCCAGAAGGCGGCGGGTTATTTCCGCCGAGACCTCGCGCTCGGTCCGGCCTACCAGAGGCGATCTCGCCTCCGAGCAGCGCGGCCGCCACCCGGTCGGCGGCGGCCGCCGCCTTGGCCAACGCCTCCACCTCGGCCTCGTCCTTGATGGCCCGCAGCGGCGCCGTCACGCTCGGACGCCGGCCGCCAGTGGCGCCCTGGCAGCTCAGTCCTGCAGCCGCAACAGGAACATGGCCCAGGCCCGGTCGCTTATGGCCACGACTGGGCGCCGGCGGCGGCGCACTTGACCAACGCCGCGACCATCGCCACGGGGTCTTCCGTCTCGCCCCAGGGCTGGAGGGGAAGACCTCGGGCACCGGGTTACCCGGGGCGCCTCCAGCGCCGGGCACCACCAGGGTCGGCTCGCTCGGCCGGCACCGGCGGCGGCACGACGAGCATGGTCAGCCGTTCGAGGGGCATGGCCACATAGCCGGTGACCCAGGGCAGGTCCGCCCCGAGCGAGAGCAGGACGACATCGACCCGAGCCGGGCCATGGACTCGTGCACCCGCTCCAAGCGGGCGGCGAACGCGGTCTCGTTGCTCACGCCGCGCCGCCGGCGGCCTCGGCGCGGCCGGACAGCATGGCGGCGGCGGTAGGCACGCGGTGCTAACTGGCGCCGGTGGCATCCTGGCCCCGCCGCTCCACTCGGTCGCCGTCACTGGCCTGTGGCCACGCCGGGCCGTGCGGCCCCGGCCGCCGCCTGGCGAGCGTGATAGCTCGAGCGGGTCAGCGGCGAAGCCACGACCTGGGGGAGGCCGAGGCTTCGACCGGCGGCCTCGGCGATCCTGGCGAAGTCCTCCGGCGCCCACCAGCGGGCCACGGGCAGGTGGTTGGCGCTGGGCCGCAGGTACTGGCCGATGGTGACGATGGCTACGCCTATGGCGTGCAGGTCGGCCAGCACTCCCAGCACCTCGTCCTCCGTCTCGCCCAGGCCGAGCATGATGCCCGACTTGGTCGTGAGCCCGGCGTCCACCGCCCGGGCCAGGACAGCCAGGCTCCGGGTGTAAGAGGCCGACGGCCGTACCGCCCGTTGCAGGCGGGGCACGGTCTCCACATTGTGGTTGAGGACGTCGGGGCGGCGTTCGAAGATCCGGTCCAGCGACGGCCGGGTCGCCCTTGCAGTCCGAGATGAGGACCTCGACGGCCGTGCCCGGGCACCGCCGGCGGATGGCATCGATCGTCGCGGCGAAACCGGACGCCCCGCCGTCCTCCAGGTCATCGCGGGCGACACAGGTGACAACGGCGTGCGCCAGCCCGAGACGGGCGACGGCTTCGGCCACCTTTTCCGGCTCGTCGGGGTCCAGGGGCAACGGTTTGGCCGTGTCGACCTGGCAGAAACCGCATGCCCGGGTGCAGCGGTCACCGTTGATCATGAACGTCGCCGTCCCGTCCGCCCAGCACTCGAAGATGTTGGGACAGCCGGCCTCCTCGCAGACGGTCACCAGGCCCAGGCCCCGGACCGTCTTGTGCAGCGAGCGGAACTCGGGGCCCATGTGGGCGTTGGCCCGCAGCCACGGTGGCTTGCGGCTTCCAGCGGGAGGGCCGGGCCGGGTCGACCCCGGCTTCGGCCAGCTGCCAGGCGGCCGAGGAGGCGGACGGGGCGGGCCGGGTCCGCCGGGGTAGGGCGTGCGGGCGGCCGGGGTCGGTGGGGGCTGCCGGCGGTGCGAGGACTGCAGCGGCGGGGGCGGCCGGTGCACTGGGGGCCGGTAAGTCGGGGGCCGGAGGGTTCGGTGCGGAGCTAGGGGAGAATCAGCGATAGCGAGCGCTGTGGGCGCTATTTCCACCACTGATGTGCTGCCGGCAGGCCGTCGTGGGCGGTTTTGGGTGCGGTAGCCGCTCTGGTCGCGCCCCGAGGTAATTGTTGCCTCCGATCGCGACCAATTCGCCGTCCTGCACCCAGATCGGGCTCTCCGGACCGGCAGATGGGGCCACAGCCGCCTCCGGAGCCACTGCCGGCGCCTCTACAGCCACCGTGCGCGTCCTTTGAAGCGGCAGCCGGGGCAAGAGAAGCCACAGCTCGGAACAACAGGAGCCACATCCCGGGCAACGAGCGCCTCTGGAGCCACAGCCGGCGCCCCCACCGCCACAGTCGGCGCATCTAGAACCGCATCCTCGACCGAAGCGGCCCTCATGGACGCCGGCATGGCCGCATCCTGGCGCTCGACGGGCCTGCCCGCCCCCCACCGCTCCGTCGCCACGGCGAAGACGGCTTCCACCACCTCGGCCATGCTGACGTGCACGCCTTCGGCCTCCAGCGAGGTCACCTCCTTGCCCGCGATCCCGCACGGGACGATGTGGCCGAACATGGCCAGGTCGGGGCTGACGTTCAGAGCGAAGCCGTGCATCGTGCGCTGGCGGCTGTGACGCGCCCCGATGGCGCAGATCTTCCGGGGTCGGGACCGCCCGGGTCGACCCAGACCCCGGGGTAGCCGTCGAGCCGGCCGACGTTGGTAAGCCCGACGCCGGCCAGGGCGTCGATGACGAACTGCTCGACCTCGTGGACGTAACGCGGGGTGGCCGACGGCCCGCTGGGCACCGACAGGACCGGGTAGCCGACGAGCTGGCCCGGGCCGTGGTAGGTGATGTCGCCGCCCCGGTCCACCCACAGCAGTTCGGCCCCGACAGCGGCCGGGTCGACCAGCATGTGCTCCGGCTTGGCCCGGATACCGGCCGTGTAGACATGGGGGTGCTCGAGCAGCAGCAGCCAGTCGTCGGCCGCCGGGCCGGCCGCCCACAAGGCCCGCTGGAGCGCGTGCGCGTCCCGGTAGGCGACGCGGCCGCCCAACCAGCGCAAGCGCAGAGTCCGCCCAGGAGCCAGCACTAAGGCCTCCCCGTGGAGAGGCGCTCCGCCGGACAAACGAGCGGGTTCAACCGCCGGGCTTGCCACGACATCGGCGCCGCAGACACGGGCCGCAGACGTCGGGCCAGACACGGCGTAGCAAGGTAGCCCACCCTGGGCCGACCTGCGTTCCAACGTCACTGACTGGCTCAGAGCTCGGCCGCCCAGTCGCGGGTCTCGGAGCACCTGTCGGACCTTGGCCATGAAGGCGGCCGCATAGGCGCCGTCGACCGCCCGGTGGTCCCACGACATGACCAGGTTGCCGACCGGGTGGATGGCGATGCCGTCCGAACCGTCGGGCAGCTCGACGACCACCGGCCGCTTGCGCACCCCGTCGGTCGACAGGATGGCCACCTGGGGCTGGTTGATGACCGGGACGGTGATGAAGGTGCCGAAACCACCGGCGTTGGTGATGGTAAAGGTGCCGCCGGAGATGTCGTCCATGGTCAGGCGCTTGGAGCGCGCCCGGGAGGCCAGGCCCGAGATCTCCCGGGCCAGGGCCACCAGCCGCTTTTCCTCGGCCCGGTGCACGACCGGTACGAGCAGGCCCTCGAAGTCGAGGTCGACGGCGATGCCGAGGTTGACGTCGCCGTGGACGATCAGCTCGTCGTCGCCCGACCGAGGAGTTGAGGTACGGCCATTCCTCCAGGGCGTCCACCACCGCCCTGGCGATGAACGGCAGGTAGGTCAGGCTGAAGCCCTCGGCCGCCTTGAAATGCTCCTTCTCGGCCAGGCGCACCCGGTCCACGGCGGAGTAGTCGACCTCGACGGCGACCATGGTGTGGGCCGAGGTGTGCTTCGAACGGACCATGTGCTCGGCCGTCCGCCGGCGGATATTGGTGAAGGGCACGACCGTGTCGCCTTCGCCTGCCACCGGCACGGGCCGGCCGGGACGACGCTCGGCCCGCTGGTGGCACCCGTCTCGGCCGCGGCCGGCCGCCCGCGCCCCGGCCCGCCGGCAGCGGCGGGCAGATGCCTCCGGCCCCAGCCGTGGCCCGAGCGTCAGCGGGCGCCCGGCGCCGTTGGGGCCCTGGCGGTCGATGGCGGCCAGCACGTCGTCACGGGTGATCCTGCCGCCGAGCGCCGGAGCCGGCTATCTCGGCCGGGTCCAGGCCGTGCTCGGCGATCAGCCGGCGCACGACGGGCGACAGGAGCTTGCTCGGGCTGCCCTGAGCCGGGCCGCTGGGGGCCGCTGGTCAGCAGGCCGGACGCCGGGCCTGGCCGGGCCACCCGTCGGAGGCTTGGCCGGCGCCGGCGCGCCCTGGCCCGCCGGTCGGCGGCCGCCGCCGGCCTGCTCCTCGGCGTCCGGCTCCTCGGCGCTACCCCGCTGCCCCGGCCTGGCCCGAGCTCGCTCTGGCTTCCAGCTCGGCCGGCGCCGCAGCACCTCGACCGGCTCGGCGACAGCGCTGTCCGTCACCTCGGCGGCTTGCGCGGCACCGTCCTCGGCCGTGCGGCGCCTCCGCCGCCGGGCCGCTGGCAGCCTGGCGCCGGCGGCGTCGCCGGCCTGGCCGATCACGGCCAGCTTGGTACCGACCGACACCGTCTCGCCCTCCGGGACGAGGATCTCGGTGACGGTCCCGCTGACCGGCGAGGGCACCTCGGAGTCGACCTTGTCGGTCGAGACCTCGAACAGGACCTCGTCCTCGGCGACGGCGTCGCCGACCTGCTTGTGCCACTTGGTGATGGTGCCCTCGGTGACCGTCTCACCGAGCTGGGGCATCGTGATGTCAGCCAACGTGAAGACCTCTTCCGGCCAGGGCGAGCATGGTCTCGCCGAAAACCTCCGACAACGATGGGTGGGGCTGGACGAACTGGGCCACCTCCTCGGCCGTGGCCTCCCAGTTGACGGCCAGGTAGCCCTGGCCGAGCTGCTCGGTGACCCACGGGCCGACCATGTGCACCCCGAGGAGCCGGCCGGCCGAGCCGTCGGGCAACTTCTCGGCGATCACCTTCACCAGGCCCTCGGTCTCGCCGATGATGAGCGCCCGTCCGTTGCCCACGAACGGGTCCTTCTTGGTCACCACCTCGAAGCCGGCCTCCCGGGCCGCTTCCTCGGAGTACCCGGCAAAGGCCACCTCCGGGAAGGTAGTAGACGCACCAGGGCACCTTGCTGTAGTCGATGGGCACGGCCTGGCGCCCGAGCAACTGGTCGATGACCACCATCGCCTCGGCGAAACCCGACGTGGGCCAGGCCGGGCGTGGCCACCAGGTCGCCGACGGCCCAGACGCCCGCCTCGCTCGTCTGCATCCACTCGTCGACCTTCACGAAGCCGCGCTCGTCGACCTCGACCTCCCGACCGGGCGCCAGCAGGTCGTCACTGAAGGGCCGCCGGCCCACCGAGACCACCACGGCCTCGACCTCGAGGACTCGGGACGACCTCCCTCGCCACCGTCGGCTCGAAGTGCACCGTCGTCGACTTGCCGTCCGCGTCGGCGTGTGCCCTGTGACCGATCACGCCGGTCCGGATGTCGATGCCGCGCCGGGCTTGAACGACCTGGAGCACCACGTCGGCCACGTCCTTGTCGACGCCGGGCAGGATCTTCGGCAGGGCCTCCAGGACGGTCACCTGGGTGCCCATGTCCGACAGCATGGAGGCGAACTCGCAGCCGATGGCGCCCCCGCCGATCACGACCGCCGACTCCGGCAGCTGCTCGAGGTCGAGGACCTCGTCGCTGGTCAGCACGAACTGGCCGTCGACCTCGAAACCGGGGATGGTCCGGGGCACCGAACCGGCGCCAGGATGACGGCTGGCGCCTCCAGCTCGGTGATGGTGCCGTCGGCGCCTCCACCCGGACCTTCCGGCCCGGCAGCAAGTGCCCGACACCGATCGAAGGTCGTCACCTTGCGCCGCTTGAGCAGTCCCTGGAGGCCCTTGGTACAGCTGGTCGACGACCTTGCGCTTGCGGGCCTGGGTGGTGGGGAAATCGACGGTCCAGCCGTCGACGCCGATCCCGTACTCCTTGGCCCCCTTGACGGTCCGGTAGACAGCCGCCGTCTCCAGGAGTTCCTTGGCCGGGATGCAGCCCCGGTGCAGGCAGGTGCCGCCGACCTTTTCCTTCTCGACCACAGCGATGCGCAGGCCGGCCAGGCCGCCGTAAAGCGCGGCCGCGTAGCCGGCCGGACCTCCGCCGATAACCACGACATCAAACGATTCGGCCGTAGGGACCACCACCTTTCTCACTCTCAGATTACGCTGCGCTCCCGGCATCCAGCCCAAACACGGTCGCCCGGTGGAGGATAGTGCGCCGACGGGCCGCTGGCCGTCCCGGTCCGGCTGGTGACATGCTCGGGTGAGTGCGCCCGCCGTGCCCCCGACCGAGCCAACCGAAATGCGCAATCAAGCGCGTGGCCGCGGTGACTGTCGTATTGGCCACAGTCCTTTTGGCCACGACGGCGAGCCTGCCGGGGACGGTGGCGTCGGCTTCGGCTCCCAAACCCAAAGGAGCCCCGGTCACGGTCGTCGCCTCTGCGTACGCGCTGGCCCAGCTGACCAGCTACATCGGCGGGAAAGCAGTCCACGTGGTCGACCTGGCCCCTCCGGCGGCTCAACCGCAGGACCTCGCCCTCTCCGCCTCGGGTCGGGCTGCCATCGGGCGAGCGGCGCTCGTCATCTACGTGGGGGACGGTTACCAGCCTCAGGTGGAGGCGGTGGCCAAGTCCGCCCGCCGCCATCTGGCCGTCCTGCCCGCGGTGTCCAAACAGCCCCAACCGTTCGAGTTCTGGCTCAACCCGTACCTCATGGCCAAGGCCGCGGTGCTGATCGCCAAGGAACTTACGGCCGTCGACCCCGCCGGCCGCACCGAGTTCGCCGATGGTTCCCGCAACTTCCAATCGGTGGCCGTCTCCATCAGCTTGACGTACTCCTGACCAAGTTCCTCACGCCGACCTCGGGCGAGATCCTGTTCAACGGCGCCGATCACCGGCTCCCCGCCGGCGGCCATTGCGCGCGGGGCTGGTCCGCTCGTTCCAGATTTCGGCGGTGTTTCCCCACCTCACGGTGCTCGAGAACGTGCGCATCGCGCTGCAGAGCAAGCGCGGCGGTTCGTTCGAATTCTGGCGCTCGGTAAGCGCGTTTGCGCGCGCTCAACACGCGCGCCGAGGAGCTCCTCGAAGCGGTCGGCCTGACCGGCTTTGCCGCGACGCCCGCGGGAGAGCTGCCCTACGGCCGCAAGCGTGCGCTCGAGATCGCCACCACACTCGCGCTCGACCCGGAGATGATGCTGCTCGACGAGCCGACCGCCGGCATGACCCATGCGGACGTCGAGCGCATCACCGCGCTGATCGGCAAGGTCGCGGTAAACCGCACGGTGCTCATGGTCGAGCACAACCTTTCGGTGGTGTCGACGCTGTCGCACCACATCACGGTGCTCGCACGCGGCGAAATTCTCGCCCAGGGCGACTACGCGTCGGTGTCGAAGAACCCGGAAGTGCATCCAGGCCTATCTCGGGGCAGGGCATGGCTGAGGGCGCAAGCGCGGAGGCCCTTGCTCGCCGTGCGCGGCCTGAACGCGTGGTACGGCGAATCGCACATTCTGCACGGGGTGGAGTTCGATGTTGCGTCGGGCGAAGTGGTGACGCTGCTCGGCCGCAACGGCGCCGGCAAGACGACCACCATGAAGTCGATCATGGGCATCGTCGGCCGGCGCGAGGGGTCGGTGCTGCTCGATGGCACGGAGACCGATACGGCATGCCCTCGAACCGGATCGCCTGCGCTCGGCATCGCGCTCTGTCCCGAGGAGCGCGCCATCTTTTCCAGCCTCAACGTCGAGGAGAACCTGCTGCTGCCGCCTAAGGTGCAAGGAGGGCGGGCTCAGCGTCGAGCAGATCTTCAGGCTGTTTCCAAATCTGCAAGGAGCGCCTCGCCAGCCAGGGCACCAAGCTCTCCGGCGGCGAGCAGCAGATGCTGGCGATCGGGCGCATACTGCGTACCGGCGCCCGTCTGCTGCTGCTCGACGAGCCGACCGAGGGGCTCGCGCCCGGTCATCGTCCAGCAGATCGGCCGCACCATCGCGCGAGCTCAAGACGCAAGGGTTCACGATCCTGCTGGTCGAACAGAACTTTCATTTCGCGGCAACCGTCGCTGACCGGCACTACGTCATGGAGAACGGGCGCGTCATCGACATGATTCCCAATGCACTGCTCGACGCCAATCTGGCGAAGCTGCACGAATATCTCGGCGTTTGAGATGACAGCATGGCGGAGACCGTGAGTCGCGCGCCGCGTTGATTAATCACCTAGGAGGAAGCATGAACTTCAAATGCAGTATGGTCGGCCTCGCCGTCGTGGCGGCACTCGGTCGTTAGCGCCGGCACAGGCGCAGATCTCGGACGGCGTGATCAAGATCGGCGTGCTGACCGACATGTCGAGTCTGTACACCGACCTCGCCGGCGCCGGCTCGGTGGCGGCGGCGAAGATGGCGGTCGAAGATTCCGGTATCGCAGAAGCGCGGCATACAAGGTGGAGATCGTCTCCGCCGACCACCAGAACAAGCCGGACATCGGCGTCGAACATCGCGCGCCAGTGGTATCGACGTCGACAACGTCGATGTGATCGTCGACGTCGCCAATTCCGGCGTCGCGCTGGCGGTGAACGAGATCGCGCGCGAAAAGAACAAGGCGTTCCTGGTCGGTCGGGCGCGGCGCACGTCGGACCTGACCGGCAAGGCGTGCACGCCAACACGATGCACTGGACCTACGATACCTGGATGCTCGCCAACGGCACCGGCACCGCGATGGTCAAGCCGGGCGGCGACACCTGGTTCTTCATCACCGCCGACTACGCCTTCGGCCACGCGCTCGAGCGCGACACCACCGCGGCGGTGCGAGGCAACGGCGGCAAGGTCGTCGGCGGGTGAAGGTGCCGCTTGAACACGCAGCGATTTCTCCTCGTTCCTGCTGCAGGCCCAGGCGTCGAAGGCCAAGATCATCGGTCTCGCCAACGCCGGCGGCGACACGACCAATTCGATCAAGCAGGCGGCCGAGTTCGGCATCGTCAAGGGCGGCCAGAAGCTCGCCGGCTTGCTCGTGTTTATAACCGACGTCCACGCGCTCGGCCTGCAGACCGCGCAGGGCCTGACGTTCACGACGACGTTCTACTGGGACATGAACGACGCAGACGCGCGCCTTTGCCAAGCGCTTCGCGGCGCAGCGACAAGGGCATCTATCCGACCATGGTCCATGCCGGCGTCTACGTCGTCGGTTCATCCACTACCTCAAGGCGGTCGAAGCGCTAAGGCGACGATGACGGCACCAAGGTGATCGCGAAGATGAAGGCAATGCCGACCGACGACCCGCTGTTCGGCAAAGGCTCGATCCGCGCCGACGGCCGCAAGATCCACCGATGCGTATCTGTTCCAGGTGAAGAAGCCGGCGGAATCGAAGCAGCCATGGGATTACTACAAGATCGTGGCGACGATCCCCGCCGACCAGGCGTTTCGGCCGCTCGCCGACGGGGTTGCCCGCTGGTCAAGAAGTGAGCTTCTCGATTTCCTCCCCGCTTGCGGGGGAGGGTAGGGAGGGCGCGCTTCCGAGCGCACGCCGCTTGTCGAATCGCCTCCGGCCTGCACCTCGCCGAAGCGCGATAAGGAGACCGCTTCGGGCAATGTCCGAAATTTTCGGCATTTCTACCCACGGCGCTGTTCGGACAGCTTCTTGCTCGGGCTGATCAACGGCTCGTTCTACGCCATGTTGTGCCTCGGCCTCGCGGTTATCTTCGGCTTGCTCAACATCATCAATTTCGCCCACGGCGCGCAGTACATGATGGGCGCCTTCTGCGCCTAGTTCCTGCTTGGACAAGCCGGCGTCGGCTACTGGTGGGCGCTGCTCTCGCGCCGCTCATCGTCGGCATCATCGGCATCGTGATCGAGCGCACGATGCTCGCAAGGCTCTACAAGCTCGACCACTTGTACGGTCTGCTGCTGACCTTCGGTCTGGCGCTGATCATCCAGGGCATGTTCGCCAGCTATTACGGCGCTCGGGGCAACCCTATCGGCTGCCGGAATAGTCTGCCGGCGCGTGCAGAACCTCGGCTTCATGTATCCTGCCGAAATATCGCGCCTGGGTGATCGTCGTCTCGCTCGTCGTCTGCGGTTCGACCTGGTTCGTCATCGAGCGCACCAGGCTCGGCTCCTATCTGCGCGCCGCGACCGAAAACCCGGCAACTGGTGCGCGCGTTCGGCATCAACGTGCCGCGCATGATCACGCTGACCTACGGCTTCGGCGTCGCCCTGGCGGCGCTTCGCCGGCGTGCTGGCGGCGCCGATCTACAAGGTCAGCCCGCAGATGGGATCGGACCTCATCATCGTCGTGTTCGCCGTCGTCGTGATCGGCGGCATGGGCTCGATCATGGGCGCGATGCTGACCGGCTTCGGCCTCGGCATCGTCGAGGGCTTGACCAAGGTATTCTTCCCGGAGGCGTCGAACACGGTGATTTTCGTCGATCATGGTGATCGTGCTGCTGATCCGCCCCGCCGGGCTGTTCGGGCGGGGGACCTGAGATGGACCCCAAGGTCGCCGCCGTCGCCCAGTCCGGCGTGCCCGCGAGCATGAAGATCGCGTTCGTGGTCATGGTGGCGATACTGGTGATGGCGCCGCTGCCGCCGTTCGGAGTCTACCCCGTGTTCCTGATGAAGGCGCTGTGCTTTGCGCTATTCGCTTGCGCCTTCAACCTGCTGATCGGCTATGGCGGGCTGCTTTCGTTCGGCCACGCGATGTTCTTCGGCTGGGCATCCTATGTCTGCGCCCATCTCGCCAAGGTCGGCACCATCAGCCTGCCGTACTGGATCGGCGCCTGGAACTGGCTGGTGATCCCGCTGCCGCCGCAGTCGCCGGAAGTCGCCATATTGGGCGGTACGCTGGTCGCGGCCATGCTGGGCGTGATCGTCGGCGCCGTCGCCATCCGCCGCCAGGGCATCTATTTCGCCATGATCACGCTGGCGCTGGCGCAGATGATGTACTTCTTCGCGCTGCAGGCGAAATTCACCGGCGGCGAAGACGGCATCCAGGGGGTGCCGCGCGGCCGCCTGTTCGGAATCATCGACCTCACCGGCTCCATGGCCATGTATGGGTTCGTGGTCGTGGTGTTCCTGGCGGCGTTCCTCTTCATCTACCGCATCGTCAACTCGCCGTTCGGCGAGGTGCTCAAGGCGATCCGGGAGAACGAGCCGCGGGCGATCTCGCTCGGCTACAAGACCGAGCGCTACAAGCTCTTGGCCTTCGTGCTGTCGGCGACGTTCGCGGGCCTCGCAGGCGCGACCAAGGCCCTGGTGTTCCAGCTCGCCTCGCTCACCGACGTGCATTGGACGATGTCGGGCGAGGTCGTGCTGATGACGCTGGTGGGCGGCCTCGGCACCATTTTCGGCCCGGTGGTGGGCGCCGTCGCCATCGTCGCCATGCAGACTTATTTCGCGAGCTTCGGCGAGTGGGTGCCGGTGATCCAGGGCGCGATCTTCGTCGTCTGCGTGCTGATGTTCCGTCGCGGCGTCGTCGGCGAACTGGCGGCGCGGCTGCGCATAAAGCTGTAAACGAGGGACGAATGACGGCGCTGTCCGAACAAGAGACCGCGGTGCTCGACTGGCTGGCGAGCCAGCGCGACGCCATGCTCGATCTCGTGGCCGCGTTGGTCAACATCGACAGCGGCACTTACGACAAGGCGGGCGTCGACGCGGTCGGCTCGCGGCTGCGCGGCTTTCTCGCCGCACACGGCATCGGCTTTACGGTCGTCCCGAACCACCGCTTCGGCGACGCCATCCGCGCCGGGACCGGCAATGCCTCAGGGCCTGGCAATGCGCCGGTGCTGCTGCTCGGCCATCGCGATACGGTGTTCCCGCAAGGCGAGGCTGGGCGGCGCCCGTTCCGCATCGCCGACGGGCGCGGCTCGGGGCCCGGCTGCGCCGACATGAAAGCAGGCGTCGCGATCAATGCCTTCGTGCTCGCTGCGTTGCAGAAATTCGCGGCGGCGCCGGCGCCGGTCACCGCGCTGTTCACCGCCGACGAGGAGATCGGCTCGCCGTCGTCGAAGGATTTGATCGTGAATGAGGCGCGGGCGGCGCGGGCCGTGTTCAACAGCGAGCCGGGCCGCCCGGGCGGCGGCGTCGTCACCGGGCGCAAGGGCGGCGTGTTCATGCGCCTCGACGTCACCGGCAAGGCGGCGCACGCCGGCAACAACCTCGCCGACGGCATCAGCGCCATCGAGGAGATCGCCCGCAAGATCGTCAAGCTTCACGCCCTCACCGACCTGCCGAACGGCATCAGCTGCAATGTCGGCACCGTCACCGGCGGCCAGACCGTCAACACCGTCGCGCCCGATGCGAGTGCGGAGGTCGATCTGCGCTTCATCCGGCCGGCGGACCGCACCCGTGCCATGGCGGCGATCGAGGCGATCGTTGCGAACAGCGATGTTCCGGGCGCGCGGGCGAGCCTCGAAATCACCGGCGAATTCGAGCCGATGATGGAGACCGAGGCGTCGCAGCGCCTGTTCGCCCACTACGCCGCCTGCGCCCGTGCGCTCGGCCAGGGCGTCGAGCCGATGTTCGCGGGCGGCTGCTCCGATGCGGGCTTTGCCTCGAGCGCGGGCGCGCCGACCATCTGCGCGGTCGGCCCGATCGGCGGCCGTGCCCATTCGCCGGAGGAATATCTCGAGGTCGAATTCGATCGTGCCGCGCGCCCAGGCCCTGGCGCTCGCCATCATGCGGTTAGAACGGATGTGAGCGTCGGTTGAGCGCCAACAGTGCAACATTATTTATTGAATTTATTCCACCTGCCATGAAGCAACAATGCACTAAGGAATACCTTTGCGTTTGAAGTTGCCTTAACGCCCTTCCAAGAATTCATTGCATTTTCAACTTTCCTAATGGCCACTAATACCTCATATCGATCAAACGTCTCGGTCAAAATCGTAATCGGCTTTATGGCGCAGTTCCTGCAAATCCACGAGCGCTGCAGCAACATTCTGCAATCCATTCTCGATTGGGTCAGTCGTAAGGCCGTCGACACCATTTCCCTTTGCCCATTCTGCGCAGACGGATTTTGCTTCTCCGTGAGAGAAGGCGCGGCTGGCTCGTTCTCTCAACCCGACCGGCGTGCCCGGAAAGAGCAAGTGCGTCGCTTCATAGAGCAACAGGTGAAATAAGGCATAGTAAGCACTCGAGATTGCCCGCCTGAGGCTTGCCTGTCGCGGTTTCTTTGGCTCTCGGGTGGCAAGGTGACGTGCTTGATCGAGCAACTCGTCGTGAAGCCTCACGAACTGCTCCGAATGACCACATACGGCCAGAAAGGAATGTTCGCCTTCAGCAGTTCAGAACGGATGGTGGTCGTCGCCCTATCTAGTTCAGCGATCTTCTCCTGAGAAGGCGGTAAGTCCTTGTCGACGAAAAGCTTGACCCAGACGGCCAAGTGGTCGGCCGAATCATGCCCAAAGGTTACCTCGAAGGATTTGATGTCCGAAGTAGTGTTGGCCGACACAAGAGAATGTATACGCTTGGTCTCATCTACAGACGCGCCGAATTTCTTCGCCCCTTCTATCGAGGCGTCCAGTGATGATTTCTGCGCAAGGTCCTTTGCCATGTTTGATAGATAGCAAGCTCTACCGGCTTTCGCTAGTAGGCTGGTATGTACGGTCGACTAGGGCTGCTCCAACGCGGGCTTCACGATGAGCGCGCTGCCGGGAATACCGTCCATTCTCACTGCGCCAGCGCTGCGCTCTTCGCAACATCCGCCCAGCGCTTGATCTCGCTTCGCAGCAGGTCGGCGAGTTGCTGCGGCGGGCCGCCGATGAAGCGGTAGCCGAACATGCGCTGCTTCTCGCGCACATCCGGCAGCAGCAATATCCGGTTCACGTCGGCGTTGATCTTGGCGACGATCTCCTCAGGCGTGCCGCGCGGCGCGAAGATCGCGTACCAGCTGGTCTCGTCAACGAACGGCACGCCGAGCTCGTTGAAGGTGGGCACGTCGGGAAGCTCCTCGGCCCGTACCGCCCCCGACACCGCCAGCGCCCGCACCTTGCCCGCCTGGATGTTGGCCAAATGGGAGCCGAGCGTGGAAATCCACAGCGACAGGCGGCCGGTGAAAATGTCGGTATAGGCCTGGTTGATCCCGGAATAAGGCACGTGCTGGAGCTTGATCCCGGTGAGGTCGGCGAACAGCACGGTGGCGAGATGGCCGCTCGAACCGGACCCCAGCGAGGCGTAGTCGAGGGCGCCCGGCTTCGCCTTGGCCAGCGCGACGAGTTCTCCCACCGAGTGTGCGGGTGAATTCGGCGGTACCATCAGCACGTCCTGCGCGGTGCCGACCAGCACGACCGGCACGAGATCGCGGGTCGGGTCGAAGCCCTTGATCGGCGCCAGCGTCGCATTCACCGCGAGCGATTGGGCGCCGAAATGGAGCGTGTAGCCGTCCGGCGCCGCGGTCGCCACCGCGGTGACGCCGATGTTGCCTCCGGCGCCCGGCCGGTTCTCCACCACCACCGACTGGCCCCATTGCTCGGTGAGCTTCTGCGACACGATGCGGGCGAGGACGTCGAGCGTCCCGCCGGCCGGAAACGCGACGATCATGCGGACCGAGCGGTCGGGATAGCCGTCCGCGACGCCCGGCGTAGCGAGGCCGATCGCCGCCAATGCCGCCCACGCCAGGACCTTTGCCGCGCGCACCCGTTCCTCCCTATTTCGACATTTGCGGGGTGGGTTGAGTCCTTGCAAAACCCATCAGGGGCCGTGTCGATAAGCAGACGACGGGTATCGCTACGCTCCACCCATCCTGCGAACTGCGAACAATCCGAGCATGGCGAAGTGTTGCACGGAACACAATCGCCCCCCATCTGTAGGAGCCGATGCCCGCTTGCGGCATTCTGCCCACCGTCTGCCCACCGTCGTCCCCGCGGTTTCATTCGTCCCCGAAGACCGCCTACCGTGGATCATCTGCTCATGGCAACGTCGCTGTTCTCCCCGATCAAGCTTGCCGGCGTCGAGTTGGACAATCGAATCGTCATCTCGCCGATGTGCCAATACAGCGCCGATGACGGCTGCGCGAGCGACTGGCACATCGCCCATCTCGGCATGCTCGCCAATTCCGGCGCCGGCCTGCTGATCGTCGAGGCGACCCACGTGGAGCGCCATGGCCGCATCACCCATGGATGCCTCGGACTGTATTCCGACGATTGCGAGGCGTCGCTCAAGCACGTCATCGATATCGGCCGGCGCTACGGCACCGCCAAATTCGGCATCCAGCTCGCCCATGCCGGCCGCAAGGCATCGTCGCAGCGGCCGTGGGAGGGCGGCGGCGCCTTGAAGCCGGGCGAGGACCCCTGGGAGACGATCGCGCCATCGGCGCTGCCGTTCGGGCCGGGCTGGCACGTGCCGCGGGAAATGACCGCGGCGGACATCGAGCGGGTGCGCGAGGCCTTCGTCGCCGCCGCGGCGCGCGCGGTGCGCATCGGCTTCGATGCCATCGAGCTGCATGGCGCGCACGGCTATCTCATCCACAGCTTCATGTCGCCGTTATCGAACCGGCGCACCGATCAATATGGCGGCTCGCAGGAGAACCGCATGCGGTTTCCGCTCGAAGTCGCCCGCGCCGTGCGCACGGTGGTGCCGCGCCGGCATCGCGCTCGGCGCCCGCATCACCGGCAGCGACTGGCTCGATGGCGGCCTCACGCCGGCCGACGCGGTCGGCTGCGCCAAGGCGCTCAAGGAGCTGGGCTTCGACTATGTGGACGTATCGTCCGGCGGCATTTCCGCGGAGGCTCGCACTCCGACGACGCCCGGCTACAATGTCCCGATCGCCGAGCGAGGTGCGGCGCACGACCGGCATCGCCACCCGCACCGTCGGGCTCATCGTCACCCCGAAACAGGCGGACGCGATCGTCGCGGAGGGCAAGGCCGACATGGTCGCGCTCGCCCGCGCGGTGCTCGATAATCCGCATTGGGGCTGGTATGCCGCGCGCACTCTCGGGGCCGAGGTGAAGCGGCCGCGGCAATATCTGCGCGCCAGCTCGACGCTGTGGCCCGGCGCCGCCATGCGCGATTAGGAGCGCGGGGCTTTCGACACGGGGTTTTCGACACCGTTGTCCGCCGGCGCGAAAACGGGCAGTGTCGCCGGCGGCATGATCCCGGAGGAGCCGCAGCCTTTTCGTGCGAGGCCGTGCCCGAGGCAGCTCTCGCGGCGATTCCGGGTCGGGGCCGATCGCGTGTTACCCACATGACCAAAGCACCGACACAGCGCCGCCGCCCGGACGGCTTCGTCGTCGCGACATTCAACCAGGCTCTTGCGGCTCATCGCGCCGGCGATCTCGCCCGGGCGGAATCGCTGTACCGGCTGGTGCTCGCCAGCGATG
This sequence comes from uncultured Alphaproteobacteria bacterium, assembly GCA_963800215.1. Taxonomy (GTDB): domain Bacteria; phylum Pseudomonadota; class Alphaproteobacteria; order Rhizobiales; family Xanthobacteraceae; genus JAJPKK01. The sequence goes on from CAWCZY010000006.1 coordinate 25,316, forward strand.
CGAAGCAGTTCGACGCGATGCACATGCTGGGCGTCGTCGCCGGACAGCGCGGCGACTATCGGGAAGGCGTGCGCCGCATACGGACGCACTGAAAATCAGGCCGAATGTCCCGGACGCCTACATCAATCTCGGCCGCATGCAGGCGGAGCTGAAGGATTACGCCGACGCCTGCGCGAGCTATCGCAAGGCGCTTTCGCTCAATCCCAACCTGCCGCTCGCCCACAACAATTTCAGCATCATTCTTCGCCGGCTCGGAAACTGCGAAGAGGCGCTGCTCCATGCCGACAAGGCGATCGCGCTCGCGCCCAATTACCCCGAGGCCTGGAACAACCGCGGCAACGCGTTGTTCGACCTCGGCCGGCAGCGACGAGGCGTTGGAGAGCTACGATCGCGCGCTCGCACTCGCTCCCCGGCTCGCCGAGGCGATGCTGGGCCGCGGCAATGCGTTGCTGGCGCTCGAGCGCTTCGAGGAGGCGCTTGCCAGCTTACGACAAGGCATTGTCCATGCGGCCCGACAATGCCGACTGCCATGCCGGGCGCGGCCTTGCGCTGCACGCGCTCTAGCGCTTCGACGGCGCGCTGGCGAGCCTCGACAGTGCGCTTGCGGTCGAGCCCGGCAACGGCGACGGCTGGTTCAGCCGCGCCAATGCGCTGCAGGAACTGCGGCGGCTTCGCCGAGGCCGTCGCAAGCTACGACAAGGTGCTGGCGATCAGGCCCGATTTCGCCGAAGCCTATTACGGCCGCGGCCGCGCGCTGCAGGCATTGAAACGGTTCGACGATGCGCTCGCCGATTTCGACGCCGCTTTGGCGATGAAGCCGTTTTTCGCCGATTGCCTCTACAGCTACGGCAATGCGCTGCGCGAACTCAACCGGCTGGAGGATGCCGTTGCGATGTTCGAGCGGCTGCTCGATTTCGCGCCCGACCACGATTTCCTCAAGGGCATGCTGCTGTACACGAAAATGTTCTGCGGCGACTGGGACCGGTTCGAGTTTCTCGCCGACGCGGTCAAATGGGACGTCGAGTCCGGGCAGAAAGTCGTCGAGCCGTTCGTCTATCAGGCGATTTCGACCTCCGCGCAGGACCTGCAGCGCTGCGCGGAAATCTTTGCTGCCGCCCGCTATCCGCGCGCGCGGACGCCGGCGTGGTCCGGCGAAAAATATGACCACGGCAGGATCCGCATCGGCTACGTGTCCGGCGAATTTCGCTACCAGGCGACGTCGATCCTGATCGCGGAGCTGTTCGAGCGCCACGACAAGGAGCGCTTCGCACTTTATGCATTCGACAATGGCTGGGATGATGGCGGCCCCCTGCGTGCGCGCATAAACGACGCATGCGACGAGGTCATCGATATCGCCGGCCTCGGCGACGTCGCGGCGGCAGCCGCGATCAGGGAGCGAGAGATCGACATCCTGGTCGATCTCAACGGCTATTTCGGCATGGAGCGGACCGGCGTGTTCGCCTGCAAGCCGGCGCCCGTGCAAGTCAACTACCTCGGCTTTCCCGGCACCATGGGCGCGGATTACATGGACTACATCATTGCCGATGCCGTGGTGATACCGGCGCAGCAACGCGCCTTCTACACGGAAAAAGTCGTCCATCTCCCGGATGCCTACCAGGCCAGCGACACCCGACGCCGGTTCGCGGAGCGCGCGCCCGGCCGCGAGGAGTACGGGCTGCCGGACCGGGCCTTCGTGTTCTGCTGCTTCAACAATACCTACAAGATCGCGCCCGATATCTTCGACGTCTGGATGCGGCTGCTCGACCAAGTCGAAGGCAGCGTGTTGTGGCTGCTCCAGCACAATGAGGTGACGCCGCGCAATCTGCGCCGCGAAGCGGAACGGCGCGGCATCGCGGCGGAGCGGCTCGTGTTCGCCAAGGGCGTCCCCCTGGACGAGCACCTCGCACGCCACCGGCTGGCGGACCTGTTCCTCGACACCTTGCCTTACAACGCGCACACGACCGGCAACGACGCGCTGTGGGCCGGGCTTCCGCTCGTCACCTGTTGCGGGTCGACGTTCCCGGGACGGGTCGCTACGAGCCTGCTGCGCGCCGTCGGGCTTCCCGAGCTGGTCGCGGGGTCGCTCGCGGAATACGAAGCGCTGGCATTGAAGCTCGCCCGGGACCGCGAACTGCTGGCCTCGTTCAAGACCAGGCTCGCGCGCAACCGCGACACCTGCGCGCTGTTCGACGCGGAGCGCTTCGCGCGTCACATCGAGGCCGCTTATGCCGTCATGTGGGAACGCTCGCAGCGCGGCGAACCGCCGGAAAGCTTCGCGGTCGATCCCCTCTGATACCGCGTCGGGCGAAGGCGGAGCGGCGTCCGGACCGTGCCGTCACGCCGCGGCGTTCCGCATGGCGAGTACCGCGGAAAGCGCTCGGTCCGCCGGACCTTCGGCTATCGTGGTCCTTCCAAACGGGACGAAATCGCGGAAAATCGGCTTGGTGTTGGGGCTCGATGCGAACACGAGGCCATCGAACGACGTGGTGTCGTTGTCGAAGTCGCTGGATACCTCGACCCGGTATCCGTGCCCTGCAAGCGTTTCGACGACTTGGTCGTGGAGCAACTGCGAGTGCGTGGATATGAACAGATAATCGATTTTCTTGTCCGCCAGGGTGGCGCAGGCGGCGTCCAGCATTTGAACTTCGAATCCCTGAATGTCCGCGTGCAGGATATCGAGGTGAGGAAGATTCCGTGTTGCAAAAAAGCGGTCGATCTCGAATTGCCCCTTCGCGACCATCGCGCCGATGAATTCGCCCGCGAAGCCGTTGCGCTCAAAATTGTTCTTGCCGGCCGCGAGATTCGCCGGATTCGGCTCGACCAGGATCTGCGTCGCGCGCGGTCGCGATTTTTTCAGCCACATCGAATAATGCGCCCAATACGCGCCGAGCTCGATCATCACCGGATCCTCGCGCAGGTTCCTGATGGCCTCCTGGAAGACATATTCTTCGAGCGGCTCGTGAACCCCGCGATTGATGATCAGTATCTGGCTGAACGCGCCGTAATAGGCGGCGTCTCCCACCAGCGGGACCCGGTTGCCGTTGTGCAGGAACACGTCGTTGTCCTGGACGAATCCCGCCGCGGGAATCCGCTCGATGAGCAGGTTCACGGGATCGGAAATGATTTCCCTGAAGCGCCCGAGAAGGTCTCGTTCTGAAGCTTTCGCGGGTAGCATGGCGCCTCCGTTACCTCGATGGGCCGTCCGCTCGAGGCGCGCTCGAGATCGAAAGCCGATGAGACCGGGCCTATCGCGTCGGGGCGGTCGCCGATAGCCCAGGGATTGATAAAGTTTCACCGCCGGGCTCGTCAACGCTCATCGTCACGGCGCCTAGTCCGGCGAGCAGCCCTTGCGGAAGAACTCGACGAGCTTGTCCGGGCAGGTGTGGTGGATGGTGGGCTTGCCGGTCGCGCCGCGGCGGCCGGCGGAGGTCTTGAGAAAGCGGTACATCAGGCGATCGTCGTTGTAGTCGCGGGTTTCGCGGAACAGGACCGCGCCCGCGGTGCCGAGCTCGCGGCGGAACACCAGGGTGTTGTTGTCGCACATTTCGTAGGGCACCCGGCGCCCGGGGTCGTCGCCGACGGACTCGAAGCGGTCGACGCCCAGCCGTTCCCCCGCCCGCGTCCAGATCGTGCGCAAAGTCGATGCCCAGCGTACTCCCTGCACCGCGTCGGCGAGCGCGGCGATGTGGCCTTCGTCCCAGTGCACGTCGTCGTCGGCAAATGTCACCCAGGGCGTCATCGCGGTCATCAGGCCGACCGCCCGTAGCGGCGACCCCGGCGCATTTCCGTTGCGGCCCAACCCGGCGGGAAGCACGAGGCTCAGCCGGCGGGGCGAATTGTAGGACTCCGGCACTTTGGCGGCGGCATCGCGCACCTCGTCCCACAGCAGCAGATGAAACGTCGCGCCGCCCTGCGCCTGCCGGTCGATGCTCGCGATCAGGCGCTCCAGCGACGGTTTTCCGGTGGTCGGGGTGATGATGGTGATGTCGAGCGGCGGCGGCATCGATGGTTCAGTCGGTCTTGGGCGGCGCGCTCGCCGCCATCGACGGCGATTGGAGGTGGTCCAGGCCGATGCGGCCGAAGGCGGGGATCTTCACCGCCGGATGGCGCGTGTCCAGGCCGGCGACCAGGCTGAGAAAGTTCACCTCGATGCCCTCGACCCGGCCGATCTTCAATCCGAGGAGGCCGTAGAGGCTCAGTTCGACCCCGGTCCCGCTTTCGGTCAGGCCGAACACCGTGCCGTCGGCGCGATAATCCTTTCCGATCGCTTCCGGCGGCATCGCCACTTCGAGTTCGGGCACAGTCCGCAGGATGGTGGCGACGAAGGTATTGCTGTTGGGCCCCGGCCACAGGCGGTAGTCGCCATCGCCGGCATAGGCGTAGTCCTTGATGGCGCGCTCGATCTTCGGGATGGCCGCCGCGGCCCGTTCGCCGCCGATATCCGCGATCATCTCCGGCCTGTTGCCGATCCAATAGGAGTCCGGCGGATAACCGTTGACCCGGAGCGGCCGGCCGAATCCTGTCACGTCGTAGCGGGTGTAGCTCTCGGCATCGGCGGGCTTGACCACGATCCAGGTGTGGACCGCGAAGATGCTGCGCCAGCCGCCGGTGCGGGCGGCGAAGACGTAGACGCGCGGTACCGGATCGCTGGCGGCGGCGGGCAGCATGCCGGCGCTCGACCACCGCGCCTCCCACCAATTGCGGGGACGCTCCTCGACCGACCACAGCAAGGCCTTCGCCGCCACCGGCAGCGCGAACACGATCAGCAAGGTCAGGCGGATGGTGCGGCGGAGGGATCGCATGGATTTCGCCATCAGGACGGGGTTGCCGGCGCAACTGTGCCAGTGCGCCGCGCGCGTGCCAATGCCGTCATGGCGATCAGGATCGCTTCGCCGGCGTGCACGAGTTCGGCGAGGTGAAATGGGCGGCGCCGTCTTGCCCTGGGCTGCGCCTCGAGGCGGATCGGCGGCACGTGAACGAAGGCGACGAGAAGCGGACCGCCGGGCGTCCGTGCCGCTTCGAGGGCGCGCCAATAGATGTAATTGCACAGGTAGGTCCCGGCATTGCGCGAGCGCGCGGCGGGAACGCCGGCCGACCGCGCGGCCCGCACCAGGCGCTCGACCGCGCGGGGGTTGCGCAGCGCCGCCACGCCCGGCGCGATCGCGGGCCGCGCGGGGCGAAAGCCGCCGGCATCGGGAAACAGCACCGACACCCGATTGCGCGCGAGTTCCTCGATGCGCAGGCGCCGGGCGCGCGTCGCGACGCCGAACAGCAGCACGATATCGGGCGTCTCGCGCGCGAGCAGGGCGGGCAGTTCGCGGTCGACGTCCGCGTAGCGTGTCGCGAATACGTGGGCGATGCGCCGGGTCCCCTCGAGCGCCGGGCGTCGGCGAAGCGCGAGGCGCGCCGCGACGAGCCCGCTCGGGTTGACCGGCGCTCCGGGAAAGCGGCCGAAGCCGGCAATCAGAATCCGCAGCCCGCTCACAAGCCCAGGGTCCCCACGATCTCGTCGACGGCGAGCGCCGGCGACAGGCGGCCCTCGGCCACCGCCCGCTCGATCTGCGGCAACTTCGCCTTGAGCTTGGGGTCGCAGGCGAGCCGGCCGCGCAGCCGCTCGTCGAACAGCGCCCACATCCACTTCACCTGCTGCCGGCGGCGCCGCGCGGCGAAGGCGCCGCTCGCCGTGAGCTTATCCCGATGCGCGACGATGTTGTCCCAGATGGCCGCCACGCCGTCGCCGGTGAGCGCCGAATAGGTCACGACCGGCGGCCGCCACTCCGCCACCAGCGGGGTCAGGATATGAAGCGCCGCACGGTATTCGCCGGCCGCAGCCTTGGCGCGCCTTATATTGTCGCCGTCCGCCTTGTTGACCGCGATCATGTCGGCGAGTTCGACCAGGCCTTTCTTGATGCCCTGCAATTCGTCGCCGGCGCCCGGCAGCATCAGGGCGAGGAAGAAATCGGTCATGTCGGCCACCGCGGTTTCCGACTGCCCGGTGCCGACCGTCTCGACCAGGATCACATCGAAGCCCGCGGCCTCGCACAGCAGCATGGTCTCGCGGGTCTTGGCGGCGACGCCGCCCAGCGTGCCGGCGGCGGGGGAGGGGCGGATGAAGGCCTTCGGGTCGGTGGCGAGCCGCGCCATCCGCGTCTTGTCGCCGAGGATCGATCCCCCGGTGCGTGCGGAGGAGGGATCGACCGCGAGCACGGCGACCTCATGCCCGCGCCCGGTGAGATAGGTGCCGAGCGCGTCGATGGTGGTCGACTTGCCGACCCCGGGGGCGCCAGTGATGCCGACGCGCATGGCCTTGCCGGTATCCGGGAGCAGATCCTGGACCAGCCGGCGGGCCTGCTGCTGATGGTCCGGCCGTTTGGACTCGATGAGCGTGATGGCACGCGCCAGCACCGCCCGCTCGCCGGCACGGATGCCGCTGGCGAAGCGGGCCATATCGATGGCGGGGGGAATCGGCTGCGCTGCGTGGTCTCATGGAGGTGTCTTAAACCACTGGCCCGCGGCTGTGACCCCCGTCAAGGCCGCCAGTCTCGGTCGCCCGGGCCCCGTAACCGGGCACGCCGCGGCGGCCAAGCGAACCGGATGTGGAAATCTGCGGGCGGAACTCTTTTTTTGCCGCGATTGCCTGATATATCGTGCATCAAGCTATTTTCGTAAATTAGACCAATGGGTTAGTCATAGTTAGCAAAGTATGAACTTTGTTCCCTAGTCGTGTTACTCATTCATAGCATGGGCGCCATCGGGGGCGCGGGGAGAATGGCGATGCGGACGCGGGCGCGGGCACTCGTAACCACCACCCTGTTTGTCGCACTTCAATCCGGATCGGGCATCGCCGTGAGCCATGCCGCCGGCCTCCTGTGGGAGGTCGAGAATCCGTACCGCTTCTTCAAGCGGAGCGCGTCTTTCGAGATGCACGAGAAGGCGTTTGCCGCCGTGCGCGGGCCCGCCGGCCAGCCGCTCCCGTCCAACATTCTGTGGAAGGTCGAGCGGCGCCTCAACGATCCCGATTGCAAGGACGCTTCGACGCCGACCTCCTGCATCGAGACCCAGCGCGCCGGGTTTGCGAAAAGCAGGCTCGGCTGGGCGTCCCAGACCGTCGAATTCAACTGCTACGACCGCAATGCGCGGCCGCGGCATTACATGGTCACCTGCGACCGCCAGTATTCCTGGGGCACGGCTAAGGAAGACTACATCCTGCCGGACGCCCACACCGTCGTCATGCACATCGCGCCCGAGCAGCTTGCTGCCGCCGGCCCCGGCGATTGCGCGTGGACATGGCAGGGGCACCGGGCCGGCGCTCCGGCGGAAACCCACAAGCAAGCCTGCAAGGACAAGCTGGTGATCAGGCGGGTGCCGTTCTCGCTCAACCGTGCCTTCTCGGGCGTATCGGTCAAGGTGCAACTCCCCAGCGGCGCGGAGCTCGCCGAGCCGCAGGTGACGGTCGAGGACCTGTTCGTCGTCGCCATGGGCGATTCCTTCGCCTCCGGCGAAAGCAATCCCGACCGCCCCGTGACCTTCAGCCCGGCCCGCGAGATGGTCTACGACCCCGTCAATTTCCAGCGCGACAGCGTGGCCACCCGCTCGCTCAAGGAACCGAGCTACGGCATCGCCTCCAGCTCCGATTTCGTCAATCCGAAGGCGCTGCCCAAGCGCCTGATGGAGGACGAGGAGAAAGGCCTCATCCTCCAGCCGAACTCGCGGGAGTTTCAAGAGGCATTCGACCGCCGCGCGGCGCAATGGCTGAGCCCGGACTGCCATCGCTCCCAATACGGCTATCCGTTCCGCGTCAGCATCGGGCTCGCCCTCGAGAACCGCCACCGCGCGGTGACGTTCGTCAGCCTGGCCTGCTCCGGCGCCGACATCGTCGAAGGCCTGTTCACGCAAAGCGACCCGCGCGAGCAATTCAGCGGACCCAACGGCCAGAAGCACGTGGTCGCGCAGCTCGACCAGTTGAGCGACCTGATCTGCCGCAATGGACCGGCCGGGCGCACCCGCGCGGCGTCCTATCGCCTTCCTGTCTACACCACCGGCAGCACCGGCATCAGCGAGCAGGTCTTCACCAAGCAATGGTGTCCGCCGGAAAACCGCAAGCGCGCCATCGACGTCATGCTGCTCTCGGTCGGCGGCAACGACGTGGGGTTCGGTGCGCTGGTCGCCTATGCCATGACCGAAAGCGCGAGCGACATAGCCCCGATCGTCGGGCTGGTCGGTCACGAGCTGCGGTTTTCGCCGGCCGTTTCGGAGGTCTACCTGCGCGTGCTCGATCGCCGCATGAAGGCCGTCAAGGATGCCCTGAGCGACGGTTTCGGCGTCGATCCCTCCCGCGTGCTGCAGAATGCCTATGAACCGATCCAGTTCGACGAAACCGGCAATGTCTGCGGCTCGCTGCCGACGCTAGGCCTCGACGTGCATCAAAAGCTCCGCTACAGCCGCGATCGCGCCCAGGAGGTCTCCGGCTTCGTGCGCGAGTTGCAGGGCCGGCTGGAATGCATCACAGACGCGCGGCATCCAAATTGCCCGGCCGGCCTCGCGACCGGCACCGGCACCGGCTTCAAGCTGATCACCGATCACGTCGCCGAGTTCGCCAGGCGCGGGGTGTGCGCGCGCGATCCCCAGAAAGTCCTGGCCGACCAGATCAACATGGGCATGCCCCGCATGTCCCAGGCGGCCGGGAATTTCCTGCCCTATTCGCCGGCGGCGGTGCTGCCTTACGCCCATCACTGGCGCCTCGCCCGCAGCCCGAACGACACCTTCCTCGCCGGCAACACCCACCGTGAAGGCATCTCGCCGTTCGACGACCTGCAGCCGCCCTATGCCGCCCTCACCAGCGGCGCGTTCCACCCTAGCGCCGAAGGCCACGCCATCGTCGCCGACCACGTGCTGCACCACGTCAACGAATTCCTCGACAAGCGGGCGCTGGCGCAGAATTAGGGTGAGGTGGTCGGGCGCGGGACAATTTCCAAAGAAGATTCCCGTTTGGAGCCGGATCAGGAGTAAGGAAACGCCCCGCCGGCGTGAGCCGGCGGGGCCAGAATGACTGCTCGGTATTCGAAATGCCTGCGAAGTTTCACAGACAGCCGATGATCGGCACCGGGAGCCCGACGCAACCGCCATATCCGTAGCCGCCGTATACGGGGCCGCCATACCCGTAGCCCCTGTAGCCACCGTACCGATGGCCGCCGGCATACCGGTTCTGACCGCCGTGACCGGCCATGGAATGTCCAACGCCGGCACGGCCACCGCCGTGGGCGCCACCGCCGTGTGCCGCCATTGCTTCGGCCGGGATCGCGAGCGTTGCCGCGACTGCGAGCATGAGCGAGAGGTTACGTACCATTGAATTTCCTCCGGAACGGTCTTCGTCGGGCGCGAGCCTCGTAGCCCGTGTCGCTCAACAGACCTGTGACCCAATGCCGGAGATGCCAAAGTGTTCCACCGGATCAGAGCTGGCGCAGAATTGGAGTGTGAACGACAAACTCCGTTGCTGGCGGCTGGACACCGGTTCGCGGCCGCAGGCGGCGCTTTTCCGTACGGGCGGCCTGGCCGGGTAGACCGCAATATCGACTTCCGATCGCGATTAATGTAGCTTTGACAAAGAGCTGCCAGCGGGACACGCCGAAATCCCGGGGGCGACAACGGCAGCGGGCATGCCGTCGGCTGGTATTGATTCCTTACATCGACAGACAGATTGCGAGTGCCATCGGCATCGTGGCGCGGGCGGTCATGCGCTTTGCCAGGATCGGGTGGCGGCATCCATTCGCGGAGCGATGCCTTGGAGAGCCTTTTCACCAAAGCGGTCGAAGCGATCTACGATGCGGCCCCGGACCCGTCGCGTTGGCCGATCGCGCTTCAGGCGATCGCAGACTGCTTCGGAGATGTCGGGGCGTTCCTGGTCTACCAACGTGACGACGGCGGGTTTGGGGCGGTCGGGTCCGCGAGTCTTGCGCGGCTTCAAGAGGACTACGTCAGAGAATTCGGTACCCAGGACTTGCGGGCGCTGCGCGGCCTCGAGCGCGGCTATTATCTCGCCCGCGAAGGCCTCGTCGACCACGACGTGGTCTCCGCCGAGGAAATGGAACATCATCCCTTCTACAAGATGCTCGCCCGCCACGGGCTGAAATACTTCGTCGCCGCAATCGTCTCTCCGGATCCGCGGATCAATGCTTCCATCGCGGTTCAACGGGCCATCGAGAAGGACCCATATTCCGAACGGGAGATCGATCTCATGGTGCGCCTCGGCCGCCATGCCGAGAAATCGTTGAAGCTGAGCATCGGCCTCCTCAACGCCGAACTGGGCAATCTGGGGCTGCGCGAGGCGCTGGGCCGGCTCGGCATCGGTGTGTTCGCGCTCAACTCGCTCGGACGCATCGTGTTCTCCAATCCGGCCGGCGATCGCCTGATCGGCGACGGCCTGATCGTCGTCGATGAACGGCTCCGGTTTTCGCCCTCCGCCGCGCGCGGCGATATCGAAAGCCTGACCGACCGGGTATTGCGGAGCGATCCGCGCGACGTGATCGCGGACCCCAAGCCGATGCTGGTCGAGCGGGCGAGCAGCCCGCGGCCGCTGACGGTCTATGTTCTGCCGGTCGGCGCCGTCCGGACGCCGGCGCAGGCGTTCCTGACCCGTGCGCGGGCCCTGGTGCTGGCGATCGATGCCCGCACCGACGATCCGCCGGATCCCGCCATCGTGCGGGACGCGCTCGGTTTGACCCTTGCGGAGGCGCGCCTCGCCGCGCTGGTCGGCATCGGCCTGCGGCCGGGGCAGGCGGCCGAAAAGCTGGGCATCACCGAGGAAACGGCGCGTACGGCGATCAAGCGGGTTTTTGCCAAGGTCGGCGTGTCGCGTCAGAGCGAATTGTCGGCGCTGCTCACCAAGCTGATCCTCAGATGAGACTGTGATTTGCATGCAACTTTTTTTGGCCGCACCTCCCAAATGGGGGGTGCGACAAGCCCCCAATTCGGTACGATGAGGTAGTGTCCCGAGGCCGTGCTCCGAGTGGTGCGGCAGACAAGGCCGGCAATCCGCCGCTCGACGAATTGATATTGTGAGCGTTGCGATGAGTGTAGACGCCGCAAACACCGTTTGAATTCGATTTTTGAAACCGGGGGGAATATACGATGCGCGTTTTCTCGTCAGCTGTGCTGCTGTTGCTCGCCGCCACGGCACCGACGTTCGCCGCCGACGACCACAGCGGCCGGACAAACATCCGCGATTATGGCGCCCTGTGTAACGGCACCAATGACGACACGTCGGCCTTCAAGGCGGCGATCGCCGCCGCTCCGTTCGGTGGGGTGGTATTCGTGCCGCCGGGCAATTGCGTCGTGTCGGACACGTTGGACATCAAGAATAATCTCGTTTCCATCGTCGGGGACGGCCTCGGCAGCCAGATTTTCCAGCAATCGGACAAGACGCTGCTGCGGCTTACGAACACCGCCGCCCTCATGATCAAAAATCTGTTTCTCGGCTCCGCCGCGACGTCAGTCGGCACCGCGCTCATCGATCTCACCAACAGCCATCGTAACCGCATCGACAACGTCAGCATGCTGGGAAGCTATCATGGACTGCACCTCAACGGCTCGCTGCTCAACACGGTGGTCGACCTGCGCAGCGGAGTGAATTTCAGCCAGTTGTTCTTCGCCGCTTCTCAGATCGTGACGCCGAACCAGTATTGGGTCTATGCGGAGCCTTATGCCGCCACCGGGATCTCCGCGAACGCGAATACCTTCATCGCGCCGGTGCTGGAGGGTGGCACGAACGGAATCTTCATCAAGGATGGAAACGGCCAAGGCAGCCTGCAACTCGTCGGGGGCACGATCGAAGGGGTGACCGGCATCGGCTTGCAATTTCACGGGACGTTTCTGCCCTCCTCGGTCACTGGGATCGATTTCGAGGACAATGGTCAGGACATCGTCATCGACGGCTCGAGCAATATCAGGATGAGCGCGATAAACTCCGTGTCGGGCGCCGTCATACCGCCTGCTCCGATCGTGTCTCTTACCGGGGACACGCGAAATGTGCAGATTTCCGACAGCTCGGTGGACAGCATCTTCGTAGGTCCGAAAACCAAGAGAATTGTATTGCAGAATATTACGTCCGGACTGGCCGGCGGGCCATTCGCAAACGTGAGTCTTCCTTCGGTGAGCGTAATCCCGGCCGGTTCTCCGACGGACCCGTACCCCGGGCCAATCACGAACATCACCGCCAACAACGTGGGAAATTACGCCGCGGGCGAGTAGCCCGGGGCACGCGCTCACTCATCGCCCTGCTGCGCGAACTTCAAGAGCTCGGCCGGCGATTTGCCGGCGAGGCCGAGCCGCTCCAGCGTCAGGCCGTCGCGCCCATAGTCGATGCCGAGCGCGAGGGAAGCGAGCTGGACCAGCGCGTCCATGGCGGGTGTCGCGACACCCGCGAGCCGGCCGAGCGCCGCCATCGGGACGAGGCCGTAGCCGATGTCCTCGTGGATGTAGCGATGGTCGAGGCGCGCAGGCGCCTTGATGGTCCGGTTGGGCTCGCTCTCCTCGCAGGCGCGCGCGATGTCTCCGGCCGCGCGCGCCGCTTCGGTGGTCAACCCCGCCTCGTAGAAGATGTCGAGGAACGCGATTGCGGGAATGCCGAGCGCCTTCGCCACCGCCAGCCGCTCCGCGTCGACGGCGGCGGTGACGCGGCCGACCGCCGGCGTGAAGCCTTCGCGGTAGAACAGAAAGCCGCCGCCGGTGCGTTCGATCCAGCCCGCATTCATCAACATGCCGGGCGGGTGAAAAACCGCATTGAGATTTCCGAGCCCGGTCTCGAGCACGCTGGTCGCGGCGACGATCTGCGGATAGAGCGGCTTGACCAGCGCGAACATCTCGGCGGCATGGCGGCCGGGCAGGGCGGCAAAGCGCAGCCGCCTGGTGTAGCTGTAGATGGCGACGGTGGCCTCGCCCTCCATGCGGGTGATGTACGTCAGCGTCACCGTCTCGCCGCTGCGCAGCGGTCCGCGATAGCCGGCGCGGCGCAGCTCATGGAGGAAATGCAGCCCGCCGCCGGTGTGCCCGGGATTGAGGAAAACCGGCTGGCTGCCGTCGATCAGCGGCGCCAGGGCGCGCGCATAGGGCGCATGAGCGACGGACGGAACCACCAGCATGATCAGGTCGGCGCCGCGCACGGCGGCGGCGAGATCGGTCGTCATCAGCGCGACGGGGACCAGTCCTTGCTGCACGCCGCGCACTTCGATGCCGCCGCGGCGGCGCAACGGCGCGAGGCGCTCGTCGCTGCGGGCATGGAGGCGCACCTCGAAGCCGCGCCGGCCGAGATCGGCCGCTGCCGCGCAGCCGCCGTGTCCGGCGCCGAGGATCGCCACCGTCCTGATGCTCATTCCGATTCCTTGCGATCACGCGGGATGCCGGCGATCATGGGCGGCGCTGCCGGGTTGTCAACCAAGGGCCTACTCCCTCCCCCGCGCGCGGGGGTGCCGCGGACCGCACGCGACTGCGCCTTTTGTGATTCCGGACACAAGCAAAGCTCGCCTTCCTGCGCCATCGCCAGCCCTGTATGGTAAGCGCCAGGCACCGGCGCCAAGGGACAGCACAGGGAAACGACGGCTCGGATGAGGACACTCGCGCTCGCCTTCGCCATTCTCGCGACCGTTTCTATCGCTCACGCGCAGGATTGGCCGGCGCGGCCGGTGACCATGGTGGTGCCCTATGCGGCCGGCGGACCGAACAACTCCCAGGCGCGGATTTTGGCGGCGCGGCTGGGCGAGCTCCTGCACCAGCAGGTCGTCGTCGAGAATATCGGCGGCGCCGGCGGCATGACCGGAGCGAACCGGGTGGCGAAGGCCGCGCCCGACGGCTACACCTTGCTGCTCGGCGGCCTCGCCGTGCTCGGCCAGATCCCGACCTTCTATAAGAAGCCGCCTTACGATGCCGTAACCGATTTCGAGCCGGTGGCCCTGATTGCGGACTCGGCGCGGATCCTGATCACCCGCAAGGACCTCCCCGCCGACACGCTCGGGGAATTCATCGCCTATGCCAGGGCCAACCAGGATCATATGCAATATGCCTCCGCCGGTGCCGGCTCCGGCTCCCACGTGTGCGCCATCCTGCTCAACTCGCTGATCGGCACCCACATGGTGCACGTCCCTTATCGCGGCACCGGGCCCGCCATGCAGGACATGATCGCCGGCCGGATCGATTTTTCATGCGAACAGATTTCGACGGCCTATCCGCTGATCCAGGCCGGCACGGTGAAGGCGATCGCCACGCTCGCCATGGATCGGCCGCCGGTCCTCGCCGGCCTTCCCACCGCGCGGGAACAAGGCCTCGACCTCGATTGCAGTGTATGGATCGCGCTGGTGTTTCCGAAGGGCACCGCGGGCGCCATCGTCCGCCGCCTCGCCGAAGTCGCAAACGAGGCTGTAGAGACGCCGGCGGTGCGCGAGCGCTTCGAGAGTCTCGGCGTCTCGGTGGTGGCGCCGCAGCGGCGCACGCCGGAATATCTCGCCGAGTTCATTCCGAGCGAGATCGAGAAATGGGCCGCGCCGATCAAGGCGAGCGGGGTCCAGGCCGATTGAAGCTTCGGCCGGGATCATGCGACACGTTCAACTCAAAAACGATCGCCTGCGTGGAGACGCGTGACATGAAAAAACTGTCCTTGCGAGCATCGCCGCTGCGGCGGCGCAGACCTATCCGTCGCGGCCGATCACGTTGATCGTGCCGTTTCCGCCGGGCGGATCGACCGACGTGATCGCGCGCATCATGGCCGAGCGGATGCGCCCGACGCTCGGGGCAGCCCATCGTGATCGAGAATGTCGGCGCCGCCCAGGGCAGCATCGGCGTCGGCCGGGTCGCCCGTGCCGCGCCCGACGGCTACACCATCGACATCGGCCAGTGGGACACCCATGTGGTGAACGGCGCGATCTATCCCCTGCCATACGACCTCGTCAGGGATTTCGAGCCGATCGGTCTGTTGTCGAAGAACCCGCTGATGATCATCGGCCACAGCCTGACCTCGCGTAAGCCACGTCCGGAGCGTCCACCGCTTCCGATCCGGTCGTGCCAACCAAACCCGAAGCGGACATATGATGTGCTACCAAAACCGGACAACTTGATTAGCTACCGACAGGGGTGAGCCGTGCGGATCAACGCCATGCTTCCTGGATCGCGCCGCTTGGTGATATTGGCTTTGCTGTGCCGGTCCCGCCGCGGTTGGCGCAACAAGATAGTGACCAGCAGTCTGCAGCTTCTATTACATCTGGTATTACGTCTGGGCGCCAGCAGAGAAGCTCGACCTCACCTCTGGGACGGCCCCCACGCCGATTAACACACCGTCCGGAGGGCCGCCTCGTCGCTACGGACGAAGATCGGCGGTCATCCAAAGAAAGGCCCCGCATGAAGCGGGGCCTCGTATAACCTGATCTTCAATCGGTGTGAACCATGCGGGCAAACCGTACACGGGTCCGCCCCTGCGTTGGTTGCCGCAAGGTCACACCTCGTCGCAAAGATGCGACGAGGTCGAGATGAGCTTGCGGCCTCGGGTCTGGATTTGCCGCGTGCCGACCGGCGACCGCGATGCGTCGGTCGCGATCAGCTTATCGCGCAAAACAGTAGAACAGTCCGTTGCCGCCGGTAGCGATCAGGCCCTCTTGGCTGCAATCGCGGGATTGATGCGAAGCGTTCCAGGACCGCATCTGATCGGTGTCGGCAGGGCCGCGCCGGTCCATATGCCCCAGCATGGCCTTCCCGAATGTGCCGCTTGTGTAGTTGTTGCAGGTCAGGTTGAGGTTGGATCCGAAAGCGTGGCCGTCCGGCGTCGACCCCGTAATCGCGTCATGATAATTGGGCGTCATGCCGAAGCCCGCGATCATGGCGCCGCGCTCGGTGAGCGCGGTCTGCCCGTTGAGCTTGTTGCCGGGGCCGTGGAGGTCATCGACATTCTGCGCGATGACCTCGCCCTTGAAGTTCTGCCATGGGCCTTTGCCGATGCGGTCGCGGGCATTGACTTCGGGCACAGTTGGGGTCGGGGTGGTGCTGAGATATGCACGCCATACCTTGCTCGTGGCGCCGGCAGACGCCCCGAGGGTCTGGCAGCGTGCGTCCGCGCCGTTTATGCCGCCGAGATCCCCGCCGTTGCCGGACCCTGAGCTGGCGACGAAGAAGCTCATATTGGGCGACTGCGGCGCCGCCTGTTGCGCCCACGCGGTGCCGCCGACCGCGAGCGCCAGCAGTGCCGTCGGTATGGATAGGTGAGTGGTCTTGTCCATGGAGTTTCCCCTGTGTTCCCGTTGTGTGGGGTATGGCCGGCCGGAGATCGGGTGGACGGCAAGCTCGCAAATTAACACATTCCCATCGCGATCGGAATCCTACAGGACGCGGCCGATGAGACACGCGAAAACACCGGGTGTTTGCAGCTGCTACCGACCCCGCGAATCCGCCGAAGTGGTTCGACGAGCCCAGCCGCACTCGCTGACAGCCTCAGCCCCGATTTTGAGACTCGGCCGCCCGCATGTTCCCGAACCTCATGGGCCCGATCGGTTCGTCGAAGCGCGCGATGAAAAGAAAAGCCTCGCGGGAGCGGGGCTCCAAATCGCATAGGCCAATGCTTTTACACGTCGATGACACGGGAATCGTCTCGATGCAGGTTGGCGCACCCTGTCCGGCACCTGGTCCCGCCGAACTGACGCGGGACGCCACACATATGCAGGTCTTCTCGACAGGCTGCCCTGCAATCAGAGCGATCCCAATTTAGATTAGGCAGTCAGGCGCTCATTACCCCAGGTGGGCAGACATTACCCCGGGGGAACCGACGGCATGGCAGTAGAACACGATCCAGCGGGAAATCCATCTGAGTTGACTAACCCGCTGCATTGAAACAACACCGTGGTCGTTGGATTGAGAATGTATACAATCGGTCCTACCACGGTTGTCATCAGGGTCACGGTTGTCGCCGTCGGGGTGATGGTGCCGATCAGCTGGCACTTGCTCGCCGGCAAACCTTGGGCGTTCAATATTTCACTGCACTCCGTGACGTCGCCGGAATTTTGCTCGATCACGATCAAACTATTCGCTCCATAAGAGCCTGGTATGCCAAGTTCGGCCGCGACGGAGGAAAGTGAGATCGCAACCATTATATATCTAGGGGCAGTGATTGTCGCGCCGGGCGCGTGCTTGACTTGCAAAGACAGCCCCAACGCGGCGGCGATCGCCATAGATAGGGCAATACTGAGCCTGGATTTGACAGAACGCTGCATGATAACGGCTCCGCAAATTGCCTCGTCCAACATTCTCGAACGGGCGAGACCAGCGTTAGAATACTGCGTTTCAGCATGACTCCCACTTGGCGGCTTTGAAAGCCGGAATTTCACAGTATATCGAACTTTGCACGGCACCCGTGACATTTCTGCCACTGAGCGGCGGCTCCCAGGTGGACCGCGAACACCCGCGACGCCGAGCTGCGGCTCATCACGCAGACCGCCGGCAACGGCGTCGTCACCACGCAGAGCTTCGATCCCCTCACCGACCGCCTGACCTCGATCCTCGCCGGCAGCGGCAATGCGGTGGAGAGCTTCTCCTATACCTATGACGTGCTCGGCAACGTGCTCACCCGCGCCGACGCCGACGAGAGCCTCACGGATGATCCCTACCTACGGCAATCTTGTGCGGACGGTCGAAACCAAGTACATGCCCATCGGCAAAACTTGCACAAGATATTTTCCAATCAACACCCTTTTTCATATGATCAAACCGCCGCGCCGGAGGCTACCCCGACCCTCTCGCCGCACGCGGGGAGAGGGAGAAGAGGCGCCGTGCCCATTGACAAGGATGGCCATCCGAGATGTGTGAATGCGGCCACAAGAACAATACGGCCGCAAGAACAAAGCAGAGGAACCCCCATGGACCATGCCCGCCGTCGATTCATGCTGGCCGCGGCAGCCGCGGCGGCGGCGCCGGCGCTGTCTCGGGTGGCGATGGCGCAGGCCTATCCGGCGCGGCCGATCCGCTTCATCGTGCCGCTCGCGCCCGGCGGCGGATTGGACTTCGTCGCCCGCCTCGTCGGCGAATATCTCTCGCGCACCATCGGCCAGCAGGTCTATCTCGAAAACAAGCTCGGCGCCGGCGGCATGATCGGCATCGAGACCGCGGCCAAGAGCCCGCCGGACGGCTATTCCGTCCTCGTCTCCAACGACAACGTGGCGAGCGCGCCCCATGTGCTGCGGGTCAACACCGATTTCGTCAAGGACCTGGTGCCGGTGATCGAGCTGTCGCGGCAGACGCTGGTGCTCGCCGTGCATTCGTCCTTCCCGGTGAAGTCGGTCGCCGAGCTGATCGCCGCGGTGAAGGCGCAGCCCGGCATGAGCTTTGCGACCTCTGGCGTCGGCTCGAACCAGCACATCCTGGGGGAATGGTTCGCCAAGGCGGCCGGCATCAAGCTCGAGCACGTGCCCTATCGGGGCGCCGGCCAGGCGGTCAACGATTTCATCGCCGGGCATATCCTCATCGGGGTGCTCGGGCCGACCGCCCTGATCCCGCATTACAAGACGGGAACCCTGCGTTTCCTCGCGCAATCCTCGAAACTGCGGGCGCAGAGCCTGCCCGACGTTCCGACCCTCGAGGAGGCCGGCATGAAGGGCATGGTGCTGGAGTCCTGGTATGGCGCCTTCGTGCCGTCGGGCACGCCTGCGGCCATCATCGCCCGCCTCAATGCCGAGATGAACAAGGCGCTCGCCGACCCCGCTGTCCGCGACAGCCTCCTGCAGACCGCGACCGAGCCGGTCGGCGGCAGCGCGGAACAGTTCGCCGCGGTTCTCCGGGAGGATTCCGCGAAATACGCCCAGCTCGCCGAGGAACTCGGCATCAAGCTGTAGCGCTCGCGGCGGACCGTCGCGCAACCCTTCCCGCGCAATCCTTCCCTTTCCGTGCGGGCAGCAGCCGTGTAGTCTGCGGTTCGGGCTCCCCGAGCGTGTGCAGTCGGAACAACGGCGCGGGGGAGTTTTCGGAGAACACGTCAGGGAGGAATTAAATGCGTCTTGGCACCAGGAGTGTCGCCGTCACCTCGCGCGCCGCGTTATTGGGCGTTTCGCTCGCCGCCTTGAGCGCACCGGCATTCGCCGCCGAATACAAGATGACGGTCAACGGCGACCGGCTCATCCATTCGGCCAACGAGCCGCAGAACTGGCTGATGATGAACGGCGACTACGGCTCGACCCGCTATTCCAAGCTCGCCCAGATCAACCGCGACAACGTCAAGAACCTGCACATGGTGTGGGCACTGGCGCTGCGCGGCATGCAGGATGTCGGCCAGAACGGCCCCGAGAACGAAGTCAATCCGCTGATCGACAACGGGTTCATGTACACGAGCGACGGCTGGGGCACGGTCTACAAGATCGACGTGCGCAGCGGCGACCACGGCGAGTTCGTCTGGATCGCCGATCCCGGCGTCAAGCACGAGGGCAACATCCCGCAGACGCGCGGCATCGCGCTGTGGGATGACCTCGTCATCAACAACCTGCCCGACGGCCGGGTGATCGCGATCAATCGCGACAGCGGCGAGATCGTGTGGGACAAGCAGGTCGCCAAGCCCAATGAATTCGGCAGCAAGGAGCGCTTCCGCTCGGCGCCGATCGCGGCCGAAGGCAAGATCCTCGTCGCCAACGGCTCCGGCGATGCCGGCACCCGCGGCTGGCTCGCGGCGCTGGACGCCAAGACCGGCAACGAGCTGTGGCGCTGGTATGTCGTTCCCAAGCCCGGCGATCCCGGCAGCGAGACCTGGAAGGACAAGAACAACGCCTGGAAGACCGGCGGCGGCGGCATGTGGCAGACCGGCTCCTACGATCCCGCCAACAAGCTCACCATCTGGGGGACCGGCAATCCGGTCCCGATGTACGACCCGCAGTCGCGGCCGGGCGACAATCTCTACACCAACTCGGTCGTCGCCATCGACGTCAACACCGGCAAGCTCGCCTGGTACTATCAATACCTGCCGAACGACTCCTGGGACTATGACGAGATCGGCATCCAGATGCTCTACGACATCAACATCAACGGCGAGCCCCGCAAGGTCGTGGGCCACTTCGGGCGCAACGGATTTTTCTACACGCTCGATCGCGCCAATGGCAGCTTCATAAAGGGCAGTCAGTACGTCAACGATCTGAACTGGACCAAGGGCCTCGATCCCAAGACCGGCAAGCCGATCGAATACGATCCGGGGCTGGACGTGCAGAAATACGTGCCGGAGGCGCGCTCGCTGCGGGGCGATCCGATGAAGCGGACCTGCCCGACCTGGCATGGCGGCGTCGCCCATCAGCCGACCGCCTATAACCCGGTCAAGCAGATCGCCTACGGCGTCGGCACCGAAGGCTGCTTCAGCCAGAACGGAGCGGAGTTCAAGTTCAAGGGCCCCAATGGCGGGCTCGATGCCAAGGGCAGCGACAAGCGCACCTATACCAGCGACCTCTACTACGGAGCGATCACCGCCTATGACGCCGTCACCAACAAGGTGCTGGCGAAGACCGTGACGGATATCGAGATCCGGTCCGGCGCCACCGTCACCGCGGGCGGCATCGTGTTCTCGGCGCTGCAGGACGGTTGGGTGGTGGCCTATGACGACGAGAAGCTGCAGGAGCTGTGGCGCTTCAATGTCGGCACGCCGCTCAAGGGCGCACCGGTCGTCTATGCGATCGGGCCGAAGGAGTATCTCGCGGTACAGGGGAGCGGTCGCCACCTGCATCCGGTGAAATACGACAACCTCGAGCACTCCAGCTACCTGTTCGTGTTCGCGCTGAACTGACGCCTTCTCCCTCCCCCGCAAGCGGGGGAGGAACTGAAGCTTTCTCCCTCTCCCGCTTGCGGGGGAGGGTCGGGGAGGGGGAGTGCGGGCGACGAGTTGCGGCGGCCCCCTCCCCAGCCCTCCCCCGCAAGCGGGAGAGGGAGTTTCGAACAACATTCCAGGGAGGACACCATGCGTGACCGCGTCAGGCCTTGTCGGTTCGGGAATATCGCCGTCATTTCGCACGCCGCGTTATTGGGCGTTTCGCTCATTGCCTTGAGCGCACCGGCATTCGCCGCCGAGTACAAGATGACGGTCAACGGCGACCGGCTCATCCATTCGGCCAACGAGCCGCAGAACTGGCTGATGATGAACGGCGACTACGGCTCGACCCGCTATTCCAAGCTCGCCCAGATCAACCGCGACAACGTCAAGAACCTGCACATGGTGTGGGCGCTGGCGCTGCGGGGCATGCAGGATGTCGGCCAGAACGGCCCCGAGAACGAAGTCAATCCGCTGATCGACAACGGGTTCATGTATACGAGCGACGGCTGGGGCACGGTCTACAAGATCGACGTGCGCAGCGGCGACCACGGCGAATTCGTCTGGATCGCCGATCCCGGCGTCAAGCACGAAGGCAACGTGCCGCGCACCCGCGGCATCGCGCTGTGGGAAGACCTCGTCATCAACAACCTGCCCGACGGCCGGGTGATCGCGATCAACCGCGACAGCGGCGAGATCGTGTGGGACAAGCAGATCGCCAAGCCCAACGAGTTCGGCATCAAGGAAAGGTTCAACTCGGCGCCGGTCACCGCCGAGGGAAAAGTCCTGGTCGCGAACGGCGCCGGCGACGGCGGCACCCGCGGCTGGCTCGCGGCGCTGGACGCGCGCACCGGCAACGAATTGTGGCGCTGGTATGCCGTTCCCAAGCCCGGCGATCCCGGCAGCGAGACCTGGAAGGACAAGAACAACGCCTGGAAGACCGGCGGCGGCGGCATGTGGCAGACCGGCTCCTACGATCCCGTCAACAAGCTCACCATCTGGGGAACCGGAAATCCTGTTCCGCAAATGGATCCGCAGTCGCGGCCGGGCGACAATCTCTACACGAATTCCGCGGTGGCGCTCGACATCAACACCGGCAAGCTCGCCTGGTATTTCCAGTACCTGCCGAACAACTCCTGGGACTATGACGAGATCGGCATCCAGATGCTCTACGACCTCAACATCAACGGCGAGCCCCGCAAGGTCGTGGGCCACTTCGGGCGTAACGGATTTTTCTACACGCTCGATCGCGCCAATGGCAGCTTCATAAAGGGCGGCCAATACGTCAACGACCTGAACTGGACCAAGGGCCTCGATCCCAAGACCGGCAAGCCGATCGAATACGATCCGGGGCTGGACGTGCAGAAATACGTGCCGGAGGCGCGCTCGCTGCGGGGCGATCCGATGAAGCGGACCTGCCCGACCTGGCATGGCGGCGTCGCCCATCAGCCGACCGCCTACAACCCGGTCAAGCACATCGTCTACGGCGTCGGCGCCGAAGGCTGCTTCAGCCAGAATGGCGCCGAGGTCAAGTTCATGGGTCCCAACGGCGGGTTGGACCGCAAGAACAGCGACAAGCGGACCTATACCAGCGACCTCTATTACGGAGCGATCACCGCCTATGATCCCGTGAGCAACAAGGTGCTGGCGAAGACCGTGACGAATATCGAGATCCGGTCCGGCGCCACCGTCACCGCGGGCGGCATCGTGTTCTCGGCGCTGCAGGACGGTTGGGTGGTGGCCTATGACGACGAGAAGCTGCAGGAGCTGTGGCGCTTCAATGTCGGCACGCCGCTCAAGGGCGCACC
Source organism: uncultured Alphaproteobacteria bacterium (assembly GCA_963800215.1). Classification (GTDB taxonomy): domain Bacteria; phylum Pseudomonadota; class Alphaproteobacteria; order Rhizobiales; family Xanthobacteraceae; genus JAJPKK01. The sequence goes on from CAWCZY010000006.1 coordinate 47,921, forward strand.
GGTCGTCTATGCGATCGGGCCGAAGGAGTATCTCGCGGTACAGGGGAGTGGTCGCCACCTGCATCCGGTGAAATACGACAACCTCGAGCACTCCAGCTACCTGTTCGTCTTCGCGCTGAATTGAGGCGCGGAATACTCGGCATCGTTCCGGGGCGCCGCGTCGGCGGCGAACCCGGAACGACCATGCGGAACTCTCCGGCGCCGCTATTGCCGGCTCACAATCCGAACACGTAGAGCACCGTCGCGTTGCGCTGCTCCTTGAGTTCCGGCGTGGCGAGGAGCTTGGTCCGCGATGTCGGGCTCGCCCCCGACGCGATCGCGAGATACTGCTTGCCGTTGACCTCGAAGGTCATCGGCGGCGCCGCGAAGCCGGAGCCGACATTGATCTTCCAAAGCTGCTCGAGCGTGGTGTCGTCGAAGGCCGCGACGGTGCCGTCCAGGAGTGCGACGAACACGAGCCCGCCGGCGGTCGCGAGCGCGCCGGAGTAGTTCGGGTAGGCGAGGTGCGCGCTCTTCTTGATCTCGAGGGTCACCGGATCGACCGCCGTCAAAGTGCTTTCGTAGCGGCCGTCGATCTTGTAGCCGCCGCCGGTCCGCACGAACCAGCCTTCATCGCGCTTGGCCGCGATGGTCTTGTCGTTGGTCACCAGTTCGCACGCCGTCATGGCGGGGATGTAGAGCAACTGGGTCTTTGGACTGTAGGACGACGGGTAATAGTTGTTGCCGCCGGTGCGGTTGGGACAGACTTTCTTGATCGGGACGGCCGAGGTCGGATCGGCGAGGCCCGAATAGGTCTGCACGTCCTTGTTGGGATCGTAGTCGAGCGGCTTGCCGGTCTTCTGGTCGATGCCCTTGGTCCAGTTGACGTCGTTCACATAGGGCTTGGCGCCGACCATGGCGCCGTTGGCGCGCTCCATGGTGTAGACGAAGCCGTTGCGCGCCGAATGGGTGACGAGCTTACGCGGCTGCCCGTTGACGGTGCGGTCGATCAGGATGTGGGTGCCGACTTCGTCGAAATCCCACATGTCGCCGGGGGTGTACTGGAAGTACCAGTTCATCTTGCCGTTGTCGGGGTCCCAGGAGACGACACTGTTGGTGAACAGGTTGTCGCCCGGCCGCGCCCGCGCATCCATCATCGGCACCGGGTTGCCGACGCCCCACAGGGTCTGGTTGGTGTCGGGATCGTAGGTCCCGGTCACCCACACGGCGCCGCCGCCGGTCTGCCAGGCGTTGGTCTTGTCCTTCCAGGTCTCGCTGCCGGGTTCGCCCGGCGCGGGGATGGTGTACTTGCGCCACAGCAGCTTGCCGGTGGCGGCATCGAGCGCGCCCATCCAGTCGCGGGCGCCGGCGTCGCCGCCGGAGGCCCCGAAGACGATCTTGTCCTTGATGGGGAGCGGCGCGCCGGTGACGGTGACGCGCTCGGCGTCCGACACGTTGGTCTCCCACACCACCTTGCCGGAGTTCTTGTCGGTGGCGATGACACGGGCCGGCGCACTTGCGGGCGAGATCACGAGATTGCCCCACAACGCCGCCCCGCGATTGGCCACTCCCCGCTCTTGTTTGGGATCCATGCGCCAGACGATGCGGCCGACGTCGCCGGAGGTGCCGTCGATCTTGTAGAGCACGCCCCAGGAATCGGTGATGTAGAGGAAGCCATCCTCGGCGAGCGGCGTCGCCTCGATGAAATCGACGCTGTGCGTGCCGGCGAGCGGAACGGCATAGACGATCTTGAGGCCCTTGACGTTCTCCTTGTTGATCTTGTCGAGCGGCGAAAACCGCTGGCCGTCATAGGTGCGGTGGTTCATCAGCCAGTTCTGCGGCTCGGGATGGAGGAGCCGCTGCGGCGTCACCTCCGCTGCGAGCGCCGGCCATGCCGCCAGCATGCTGCCGGCGAGCAGCGTCGCGCGCCTCGATTGATTGCGATTCACCATGGTGTCCCTCCCGTTTGTTTCGGTGCAGTGCTTGATTGATAGGTCGTATGGTGGGCAAAGGCGCCCTTCGCGCCGTGCTCCCGCGGGAATACGCGAAAGACCCCACCCTGGCCCTCCCCGAAGACGGGGAGGGAGACGGGTCGGCTCACAGCCCGAACACGTAGAGCACGAGCGCGTTGCGCTGCTCCTTGAGTTCCGGCGTGTTGACGAGCCGGCTCCTGGCCGCCACGCTCGGCCCCGACACGATCGCGACATATTGCTTGCCGTTGACCGCGAAGGTCATGGGCGGCGCCGAGAAGCCGGAGCCGACATTGATCTTCCACAACTCGTCGAGGGTGGTGTCGTCGTAGGCGGCGATGGTGCCGTCGAGTAGCGCGTTGAAGACGAGGCCGCCGCCGGTCGCCAGCGTGCCGGCGTAGTTGGGGTAGCGCAGATGCACGCTCTTCTTGATCTCGCCGGTCAGGGGATCGGCGGCGATCAGGTTGCTCTCCCAACGCTCGGTGGTCTGGCTCAGCCCGCCGTTCCAGCCTCTTTCCTTGGTGTGCTTGTCGCGGTCGATGGTGACGGTCACGCAGGTCGAGAGCGCGGGTATGTAGAGCAGCTTGGTCGTCGGGCTGTAGGAGGACGGCCAGTAATTGTTGCCGCCGGCCTGGGACGGACACACCTTTTTGAGCGGTGCCCCCGGGGTCAAATTCCCTACGCCGGCGTAGGTCTGGATGTCCTTCTTGGGATCGTAGTCGACGGGCTTGCCGGTCTTCTGGTCGATGCCCTTGGTCCAGTTGACCTCCGTATACGGCTTCGCCATCACGGTCTGGCCGTTGAACCGGTCCATCGTGTAGAGGAAGCCGTTGCGCGCCGAATGGGTGAACAGCTTGCGCTGCTGTCCCGCGACGACGCCGTCGATCAGGATGTGGGTGCCGACCTCGTCGTAATCCCACATGTCTCCCGGGGTGAACTGGAAATACCAGTTCATCTTGCCGGTGTCTGGGTCCCAGGAGATCGCGCTGTTGGTGTAGAGATTGTCGCCGGGGCGGTAATTGGGATCGAACATCGGCACCGGGTTGCCGGTGCCCCAGATGGTCTGGTTGGTGGCGGGATCATAGGTCCCGGTCACCCACACCGCGCCGCCGCCGGTCTGCCAGGCATTGGTGTTGCCCTTCCAGGTCTCGCTGCCGGGCTCGCCCGGTGCCGGAATGGTGAATTGGCGCCACAGCCGTTTGCCGGTCTTGGCATCGAGCGCGCCGATCCAGTCGCGTACGCCCTGGTCGCCATTGGCGGCGCCGACGATGATCTTGTCCTTGATGGCGAGCGGTGCCGCCGTGAATGTCACGTCGGGGGTGTCGGAGAAACTGGTGTCCCACACCACCTTGCCGGTTTGCTTGTCGGTGGCGATGATGCGCGGCGTGAGGCCGGCGCCGGTGATGACCAGGTTGCCCCAGAGCGCGGCGCCGCGGTTACGCTGCTGGCGCTGCTGGCCGGGATCCATGCGCCACACGATGCGGCCGGCATCGCCGGAGGTGGCGTCGATCTTGTAGAGCACACCCCAGGAATCCGTGACATAGAGGAAGCCGTCCTCGGCGAGCGGCGTCGCCACCGTGTATTCATTGCCCGCCCCGCCGCCCAGCGCGACCGCATAGGCGAGCTTGAGGCCCTTGACGTTGGTCTTGTTGATGGTGTCGAGCGGCGAAAAGCGCTGGCCGTCATAGGTGCGGTGGTTCATCAGCCAGTTCTGCGGCTCGGGATTGAGCAGCCGCTCCGGCGTCACATCCGCCGCCAGCACCGGCCATGCCGCCAGCATGCTGCCGGCGAGAAGTGCAGTGCGCAGTGATCGATCGTGTGTTGTCATCGTATCCTCCCGTTTTCGTTTCATGTGGCGGCTAGAGCGAAATTCGATTGGAAATCACTCGTTGGGTGGGCAAAACGAAGCCTCACAGGCCGAACACATAGAGCACCGTGGCATTGCGCTGCTCCTTGAGCTCCGGCGTATTGACGAGCCGCGACTTCGCCGCCGGGCCCGCCCCCGACGCGATGGCCACATACTGCTTGCCGTTCACCTCGAAGGTCATCGGCGGCGCGTGGAAGCCCGAGCCCGCGTTGAACTTCCACAGCTCGTCGAGGGTGGTGTCGTCGAAGGCGGCGATGGTGCCGTCGAGCAGCGCGTTGAAGACGAGGCCGCCGCCGGTCGACAGCGCGCCGCCGTAATTGGGATAGCGCAGGTGGATGCTCTTTTTGATCTCGCCGGTGACGGGATCGACGGCGGTGAGGTTGCTCTCGTAGCGCTCGTTGGTCTTGAAGCCGCCGCCGTTCCAGCCCTTTTCCTTGCTGTGCTTGGTGGTGTCGATGGAGACGTTCTCGCAGTTGGAGAGCGTGGGTATGTAGAGGAGCCTGGTCTTCGGGCTGTAGGTAGACGGCCAGAAATTATTGCCGCCGGCGTGACCCGGACAGACCCGCTTGGTCGGTTCGCCCGGGTTCTGGTTGGCGACGCCGGCGTAGGTCTGGATGTCCTTCTTGGGATCGTAGTCCACCGGCTTGCCGGTCTTCTGGTCGATGCCCTTGGTCCAGTTGACCTCGACATAGGGCTTCGCCATCACGGTCTGGCCGTTGAACCGGTCCATCGTATAGACGAAGCCGTTGCGCGCGGAATGGGTGATCAGCTTGCGCACCTGGCCCCCGACATTGCCGTCGATCAGGATGTGGGTGCCGACCTCGTCGTAATCCCACATGTCTCCCGGGGTGAACTGGAAGTACCAGTTCATCTTGCCGGTGTCGGGATCCCAGGAGATGACGCTGTTGGTGTAGAGATTGTCGCCGGGACGGTAGGTCGGATCGAACATCGGCACCGGATTTCCGGTGCCCCAGATGGTCTGGTTGGTGGCGGCATCATAGGTGCCCGTCACCCACACCGCGCCGCCGCCGGTCTGCCATGCGTTGTTCTTGTCCTTCCAGGTCTCGCTGCCGGGCTCGCCGGGGGCGGGAACGGTGAACTTGCGCCACAGCACCTTGCCGGTCGCGGCGTCGAGGCCTGCCATCCAGTCGCGCACGCCCTGGTCGCCATTGGCGGCGCCGACGATGATCTTGTCCTTGATGGCGAGCGGCGCCGAGGTCATCGCCACATCGGGGGTGTCGGGAAAGCCGGTTTCCCACACCACGCGGCCGGTGTCCTTGTTGGTGGCGACGATCCGCGGCGGGTCGTCGGCGGCGGTGATGACGAGATTGCCCCACAGCGCGGCGCCCCGGTTGCGCTGCTGGTGCTGCTGCCCGGGGTCCATCCGCCACACGATGCGGCCGACGTCGCCGGAGGTGCCGTCGATCTTGTAGAGCACCCCGGCCGAGTCCGTGATGTAGAGGAAGCCGTCCTCCGCGAGCGGGGTCGCCATGACATACTGGTTGGCGGCGCCGCCGCCGAGCGCGACCGTGTAGGCGAGCTTCAGTCCCTTGACGTTGCCCTTGTTGATCCTGTCGAGCGGCGAGAAGCGCTGGCCATCATAGGTGCGATGGTTCATCAGCCAGTTCTGCGGCTCCTTGTCGGCACTGACGAGCCGCTGCGGCGTCACATCCGCCGCCAGCACCGGCCCTGCCGTCAGCATGCTGCCGGCCAGGAACGCATTCCGAATCAGCAAAGTCCGAATCGAACGGTCGCGTCGCGCCATGATGTCCTCCCTGCGGATTTTATTTGTTGGACACAGGCTACACCCGCGGCGGTGGCGGCGGAAGGGCGATCGGGCAGGGCGAAAGCGGCGAACCCGGAATCCGGACGGCCTCGCCCCTCGGCCCGGATTCCGGGTTCGCGCGAAGACGCGCGCCCCGGAATGACGGAGTCCTACCCGATCATCTCGCGCATCAGGGCCACGGCGGCGGCGCCCTTGAGGGCGCGGCGCCAAAGATCCTTCGCCATTTTGTCGTGCAGCGCGAGCGCCTCCGGCGCCGAGGTGATCATGGCGACGCCGACGCGGATGTTGGGCTCCTCGCCGAGCCGGAACGGCGACAGCGCCAGCACCTGGCGGTCGGGCTGGCGGAAAATCTGGAAGCTGGCATGGGGCAGCGTGTCGGGCACGATGCCGATCTGGACGCCGATCGGCTCGTCCTCCATCAGCGCGACGAAATGCTCGGCCTCGGCGCGGGCGAGCGCGCGGCGCTCGCGCCGCACCTTGTCGGGCAGGTCGATCCGTCCGACCAGGCCGTCGCGCAGGAAATGCTGCATCTCCGCCGCCGAGATCAGGTTGACGATGCCGGGCTGGCGGCGCCGGTAGGTCTCTTTGCGCTGGCGCAGCACCGCCATCACCTCGTCGACCTGGGCCAGTGCCCGCTTGCGCCCGTCCGCGGCGTCGGGAATGTTTTCGCGCAGGACTTCCGCGAGCGCCCGGTCGAATCCGTCCGATGCCAGGAGGTAGGAGATCGGCCCCGCCAGCACGATGATGTGCTCGGAGGTCTCCTCGATCTGGCGCATGCGCTCGAAATAGGCGACCGCCGAGCCGATATATTCGACGCCGACGCCGAGCAATGTCGGCACCGAGACGCCGAGCAGGTCGGCGAGCTTCTCCAGGGTTTCGATCTTCGCGAGTTCCCCCTTCTCGAAGCGGTAGAGCGCGGTGCGCGAAATATCGAGCCGGCTTGCGATCTCGTCGGCGCTGAGCGCCGAGCCCAGGCGGAACGCCTTGAGGCGGTTGCCGATATCGTCGAAGCGAATGGCCATGATCAGGCTGCGGCCGGCGCCCTCACTTGATCGGCGCTGGAATCTGGATCAGGCCGCCGAGCTGCTCCTTGGTGAGCGGCTGGGCGATGTATCTGAAGGCGATGCCGTCCCTCATCACGGCGTCGAGGCCGGCGATGTGGTCGACCTGCAGATGGTCACGCGGATAGTACAGGTCGCGCACCTCGCGCGCATCGGCGGCCGAGGTATTGGCGAATTGCGCATAGGCGTCGAGCGCGGTGGGATCGGAATACATCCAGTCCAGTGCATCGCGGTAGCCCTGGACGTAACGGGCGGCGGCGTCCTTGCGGCGTTCCAGGAATCCGGCATTGGCGACGATCAGGCGGATGGTCTGGTCGCGGAATTCCGGCAGGTCGTTGCCGCGGGCGACGATCCTGATCCTGCCGTCGGCGACGGCATCGAGCCCGAACGGCGGCGACGACCAGCCGACATCGATCTGGCCCGACATCACCTGGGTGAAGGTCGCCGCCGGGCCTCCGGTGGCGACGCTTCGCGCAAACAGGCCGTTGGCCCTGATGAACGAGAGCGCGATGAGGTGGCTCGATGACCCGGTGGTGGAATAGGCGATGGTCCTGCCGCCGGCATCGGCCATGGTCTTGATCTGCGAATCCGCCGACACGTACCAGAATTCGCTGGAGCCGGAACTGGCATTGCCGATGGCGCGCAACGGCGCTCCCTTCGCATAGGCCGCCATCACCGCGGCGGTGCCGAGACCGACGCCGATGTCGACGCTCCCCGAGATCACCGCCTGCAAGGTCTCGGCACTGCCATTGGTATAGAGCAGTTCGAGCGCGAGCCCGCGCTTGCGGAACAGGCCGGCTTCCTGGCCGAGATCGGAAGCGGCGGTTTCCCAATTGCCGCGCTGGCCGAGCGCGACCTTGATGGTGTCGTCGGCAGCGGCGGTTCGTGTGATCGCAGCGAGGATGAGCGCCGCGAGCACGGCTCGCACGAGGATACAGGCCGCTGTTGCCACTCGACCCGTAGATTGAACGCAAGCACCTCCCCCCGCGTGCAGCCACTCCCTCTCCCGCTTGCGGGGGAGGGTCGGGGGAGGGGGCGCAGCCACGCGCGCGGACTTTTCGAACGGATGAAAGGCAACTCCGAAGCGTAGAAAACGTCGCCCCGGCGATCGGGAGGCCGAAGAGCCCCCTCCCTGACCCTCCCCCGCATGCGGGGGAGGGGACCGCCCGGAACCTCGCGCGATGACTGCCACTGGGGCCGTGCCGCTCGCCGAGTAGCTTTCCGATCATCTCGCCGCTCAAGCTTTCTGCTCCGCTTCGGCCTGCAAACGCTTGGCGGCATCCAGCGCCGAAATGACGATGTTCTGGTAGCCGGTACAGCGGCACAGGTTCCCGGAGATGGCGATACGGACCTCCTGCTCGGTCGGGTCGGGATTGTCGCGCAAAAATTCGATCAGGGTCGTCAGCATCCCCGGCGTGCAGAAGCCGCATTGCAGGCCGTGATTCTCGTGGAACGCCTGCTGCAGCGGGTGCAGCTTGTCGGGGCTCGGCGCGATGCCCTCGACGGTGAGGATCTCGTGGCCGTCGGCTTGCACCGCGAGCATCAGGCAGGAGCGTGCGGACAGCCCGTCCATGAGGATGGTGCAGGCGCCGCACACGCCGTGCTCGCAGCCGAGATGGGTGCCGGTGAGGCCGAGCTGGTGGCGGATGAAGTCGGCGAGGGTGACGCGCACCTCGACCTCTTCCTCGTAGCGCTTGCCGTTGACCGTCAAGGCGATCTTGCGCGTCTGGCCCATGACCGCGCCCTATGCCTTGCCGGTGGCGCGGGCATACGCCTTTTCCAGCGCGCGCCGCGACATCACGGTGGCGAGATGCTGGCGGTAGGATGCCGGCGCGTGCACGTCGTCGAGCGCCTCGAAGCCGCGGCAGCTCTCGCAGGCCTCGCGCAGGAACGCCTCGTCCGGCGCCTTGCCGATCAGCGCCGTTTCCAATTCGACCGCCCGCACCGGCGCGACGCCCATGCCGCCCAGCGTCACCGCCGCGCGGGTGATCTTGGCGGCGCCGTCCACCGTGAGCAGCACCGCCGCCGAGACGATGGCGAAGTCGCCGTGCCGCCGGGCGAATTCGATGAAGGCATAGCCGTGCTTGGCCGGCCAGGCGGTGAAGCGGATCGCGGTGAGCACCTCGTCGGGCTCCACCGCCGAGGTAAGATAGGCCACCGGGAAATCCGCGAACGCGACGTCGCGCTGGCCCTTCGGCCCCGTCACCACCACGGTCGCGTCGAGGGTCATGGCGCAGGACACCAGTTCTGCCGACGGGTCGAGATGACACAGCGAGCCGCCGATGGTGCCGCGATTGCGGGTCTGGCGATGCCCGATGCTCTGGATCGCCTCGTGCATCAGCGGAAACTTCTTTTCCACCAGCGCGGAGAATTCGAGATCGCGCTGGCGCGTCATCGCGCCGACCTCCATGCCGTCGGCGGTGTCGCGGATGTAGGACAGGCCCTCGACCCGGTTGAGGTCGATGATGTGGTCCGGCTGCACGAAACGGAAATTGAGCATCGGCATCAGCGACTGGCCGCCGGCCAGGAGCTTGGCGTTCTCCAGCGTCGACAACAGGCCGATCACTTCGGAGACGGTCTTGGGATCGTGATAGCTGAACGGAGGCGGCTTCATCTGCAGAACTGCTTCGTCCGAACCATTGTTTGCGCGTGGCGCTGCGGCTGCGCCGGTTCCTTTACTTACAACAGATATCATGTATCAATCCAAAAAAAACGCGCAGTCTCAAAAATGGGACGCGCCTTGCCGGGCACGGGAGACTATGCGTTCGGCAAGTGATGAGTTCGGCAGATAGTGTGTTCGGCAGACAGGGTAGCCCGCGCCGATGAAGCCCGCCGCGTTCCGATATCACGCACCAAAGACGATCGAGGAAGCGGTGGCGATGCTGGCGCAATACGCGCCGGACGACGGGCGGGTGCTGGCCGGCGGCCAGAGCCTGGTGCCGACCATGGCGTTCCGCCTGGCGCGGCCGCATCATCTCGTCGACATCAACGGGATCGCCGACCTCAGGCGTCTCGCGAGCGAGAACGGAAGGCTTGCGATCGGCGCCGGCGTGCGCCACCAGGCGTTCCATCGTCCGGTGGTGGCGGGGCCGCTGGGCAATCTGCTGGCGGCTGTCATGCGCCACATCGCCCATTATCCCATCCGCACCCGCGGCACCTTCTGCGGCAGCATCGCCCATGCGGACCCCTCGTCGGAATGGTGCCTGGTCGCGGCGACGCTCGGCGCCGAGATGGTGGCGCGCAGCGCCGCCGGTTCCCGCGTCATCGCCGCGGCGGATTTTTTCCAGGGCATCATGACGACGGCGCTCGCCCCCGAAGAGCTGCTCGCCGAGGTGCGGCTGCCGCTGTTGCCCGCAACGACACGCTGGGGCTTCTACGAGTTCAACCGCCGCGCCGGCGATTTCGCCATGGGCATGGCGCTCGTCACCTTCGAGATCGACAACGGCGTCATCGCCTCGGCGCGCATCGGCGTCGGCGGCGCCGAAGCCCATCCGCGCCGGATCGCGGCGGCGGAAGCGCTGCTCGACGGCCGCCCGCCCGGTGCGGCCGCGTTCACGGCCGCGGCCGATGCCGCCGCCGCGGCCATCGATCCCCTGACCGACGCGCAGACCGATGCCGTCTACCGCCGCGAACTCGTCGCCACCGTGACCCGCCGCGCGCTGGAGCAGGCGGCTTCGTCTGGGTCATGAGCCGGGGCATCGCACACATCACACACTCTCCGTCATTGCCGGGCTTGTCCCGGCAATCTCGATGTGGCGGGCACAGTGCCTTGGGAATCGAGATGGCCGGGACAAGCCCGGCCATGACGGTGGGGGAGGTGACGGTGGGGGAGGTGACGGCGGGCGCGGTGTCGATGACGGCGTTCCGCCCATGAAAACTCCCACCGACCAGATCGACCTCGCTAAAATCACAGGCAACAAGTACATCGGCCAGCCGGTGCCGCGGCTCGAGGACCCGCCGCTGGTGACGGGGCGCGGCCGGTTCGCCGGCGACATCTCGTTTCCGCACCAGCTGCACATGCGGCTCGCCCGCGCGCAGGTCGCCCATGGCAAGATCGTCGCCATCGACACCGCGCAAGCCCGCGCGCTGCCGGGAGTCGTTGCGGTATGGACCGCCGCCGACATCTCCGACGTGCCGCCGATCGATTTCCGCGAAGGCCGCATCGAGCGGCTGGAGCCGTACCGCCAGCCGGTGCTCGCGATCGATCGCGTGCGCTATGTCGGCGAGCCCGTGGCGGCGGTGTTCGCCGTCGATCCTTACGTCGCCGAGGATGCCGCCGACCTCGTGGTCATCGACATCGCCGAACTGCCTGTGCTGCTCGCCGCCGATGCGGAGCCCGGCGAATTCTCGGCCGGCCGCACCACCGAGCCGACCATCGTCCGCCAAGGTTACGGCGACGTCGACGCCGTATTCGCCCGCGCCGACATCGTGGTCGAGCTCGACCTTTCCGTCGGGCGCCACAGCGGCGTGCCGCTGGAGACCCGCGGCGCCATCGGTCGCCATGACGCCTCCCGCGATATCCTGGAACTGCACGGCGCCGCCAAGGTGCCGCACCGCAACCGCGACCTGCTCGCCCACATGCTCAAGCGCAGTCCGTCGTCGATCCATGTCCACGAGGCCCATGTGGGCGGCGGCTTCGGCATTCGCGGCGAGCTCTATCCCGAGGATGTGCTGGTCTGCGTCGCCGCGATGCGGCTGGCGCGCCCGGTGAAATGGATCGAGGACCGCCGCGAGCATCTCGTCTGCGCCAACCATTCGCGCCAGCAGCGCCACAAGATCCGCGCCGCGCTCGATGGCGAGGGCCGCATCCTCGCCCTCGACGACGAGTTCTGGCACGACCAGGGCGCCTATGTGCGCACCCACGCCATCCGCGTCCCGATGATGATCTGCGGGGTGCTGCCGGGGCCGTACCGGGTGCCGGCGTACCGCTCGCTCGGGCACTTCCGCCTCACCAACAAGACGCCGGCTGCGACCTACCGGGCACCGGGCCGCTACGAGACCACCTTCATCCGCGAGCGCCTGATCGATGCGATCGCGGCGAAGCTCGGCATCGACCCCATCGAAGTGCGCCGCCGCAATGCCATCACCGCGGCGGAGATGCCTTATGCGCGCCCGCTCGAGGCGCTCGGCGAGGAGATCCATTTCGATACCGGCGATTACATGGGGCTTCTCGAAACGATGCTGTCCGCGGTGTCGTGGGACAAGATGCAGGCCGATCTCGCGCGCCGGCGCGCGGCCGGCGAAATGGTCGGCGCCGGCATCTCGATGTTCGTGGAGAAGAGCGGGCTGGGGCCGTCGGACGGAGTCAAGATCGCGGTCGACACCTCCGGCGCCGTCGAGGTCATCACCGGCGGCGCGTCGATCGGGCAGGGCTTCGAGACCGTGATGGCGCAAGTCGCCGCCGAGATGATCGGCGTCGATATCGCCCGCGTGAGCGTGACCCACGGCCAGACCGACCGCATCGAATTCGGCATCGGCGCCCACGCCTCCAGGGCGACTGTCATGACCGCCTCGGCGACCCGGGTCGCGGCGCTCAAGCTGCGCAACAAGGCGCTCGACATGGCGGCGCAGCTGATGCAGGCCGCGCCTGACGATCTCGACATCGTCGGCGGCGTCGTCAGACGCAAGGATCATTCCGGTGCGTCCATATCGCTCGCCGCCGTCGCCACCGCGCTGCTGCCGACCTCGAAGATGCTCAACGGCCGCGAGCCCGGCTTGGCGGCCGAGGGCTGGTTCAACGTCGAACGGCAGGTCTATCCCTACGGCAGCCACATCGCGGTAGTGAATGTCGACGGCGACACCGGCGGCGTCACCGTGGAGCGTTACGTCATCGGCTACGACATCGGCCGCGCCATCAACCCGATGCTGGTCAAGGGCCAGATCGTCGGCGGGTTCACCCAAGGGCTGGGCGGGGCGCTGATGGAGGAGTTCCGCTACAGCGAGCGCGGCGATCCTCTTGCGGTGACACTCGCCGATTACCTGATGCCGACTGCCCACGACACACCGCGGGTCGAGATCATCCTCACGGAGGATTTCCCGACCGATCTCAACCCGCTCGGGATCAAGGGCGCCGGCGAGAGCGGCATCACCGGCGTCGGCGCCGCGATCGCCTCCGCGGTCGATGCCGCCATCGGAATGCCCGGCGCCATCACCGCACTGCCGGTCACGCCGCTGCGGCTCAAGGAGATCCTGGCGCGGCGCGTTTGAGCCGGCTGCCACGCTTGACCATACACTTCGCTGTCATCGCCCGGCTTGACCGGCTTGACCGGGCGATCCAGTAAACACCGACCGGGAGTACTGGATTGCCCGGTCAAGCCGGGCAATGACACCAATAGGGCCGGACGAATTCATTCGGAGGAAACTGTGGCAAAGAACATTCCCATCACCCTCGCCTGCGGCGATTACGAGATCACCCGCGCGCTCAAGGAGGGGACCGTGACGCCGGACGGCATCGACCTCACCGTGCTCACCGACATGGATTCGACGACCCGCCACTGGCGCTTCCTGCGCAACCGCGATTTCGACATGGCGGAGACCTCGGCGTCGTCCTATATCGTCGCCCGCGGCCATGATCTCCCGGTCCGGGCGATCCCGGTGTTCCTGCATCGCCGCTTCCGCCACGGCTTCGTCTTCGTCAACACGGCCAAGGGCATCGCCAAGCCGACCGACCTGATCGGCCGCCGCATCGGCATCAAGTCGTTCCTGGTGACGGCGATCCACTGGATGCGCGGGCTCTTGGAAAAAGAATACGGGGTGCCGCACACCTCGGTGGAATGGGTCGCCGAGCTCGACGAGGACGTCGACTTCGTTCCGCCGCCCGGCCTTAGGCTGACGCGGCTTCCCAACGAGAAATCGGTGGAGACCATGCTGGCGGAGGGCGAGCTCGACGCCGTCATCCATTCCAGCATCATCAAGCCGTTCGCGGCCGGAGATCCGCGGGTCGCCCGGCTGTGGCCCAACTACAAGCAGGAGGAGATCGCGTTCTACAAGAAGACCGGCATCTTCCCGATCATGCATGTGATGGGCATCAAGCAGGAGATCGTCGAGCGCTACCCTTGGGTGCCCATCAACATGTACCACGCCTTCAACGCCTCGAAAGCGATCGCCATGGAGCGCATGAAGAACCCGCGCATCGTGCCGCTTGCCTGGTACCAGGAGGCGCTGGAGGAGCAGGTGGCGATCCTGGGCTCCGACCCCTGGGAATACGGCCTCACCGACCGCAACCGCAAGACCCTGGAAATGCTCGCCGGCTTCTCCCACGAGCAGGGGCTCACGCCGCGGCGGATGTCGCTGGACGAGCTGTTCCTGCCGGTGTTCCAGGGCCGCAAACGCGGCGACGAGCACCGGATTTGAGGCCCTGCCGGAATCGCAACGCCGGGCCGCGCCGGCGCTACTTGTCCCGACCGGGCGCCGGCGTTATGAGCCGGGGCTGACAGGCCATGCGACCGGGGGAGGAATCATGACGACCTTTGCGGCGGAAGCATCGCCCCCCAACGCGTTTCGCGAGGTGTGGCTGATCTCCGCCGGTCACATGATGACGCACTGGTATCCGGCCACGTTCTATCTGCTGCTGCCGCTGATCGGCAGGGATCTGGACCTGAGCTTCGCCCAGATCGGATCGATCCTGACCTGCCAGTTCGCCGCCGGCGCGGTCGCCAACGTGCCGGGCGGCATGGTGGTCGATGCCGTGGGGCGCAAGGGCTTGCTGATGGCGGTCGCCCTGTCCTGGATCGGCCTGCCTTACCTGGTGATGGGTTTTTCCCACCACTACTGGATGCTGCTGGTCTGCGCCACGCTGGTCGGCATCGGCAACAACCTCTGGCACCCGGCCGCCATACCGCTGCTGGCGCAGAAGTTCCCGCGGCGGCGCGGGCTGGCGGTATCGATCCATGCCATGGGCGGCAATCTGGGCGATGCGATCGCGCCCCTCGTGGTCGGCGCGATGCTCACCATATTCAGCTGGCGCGACGTGGTGGTGATGAACGTCATCCCGGGCCTCGTCGCATCCGCCGTGCTGCTGCTCTCGCTGGGCCGGATCGACGACCAAAGGCACCTCGACGCGGAGCAGGCGGCGGCGCGGTTCGACGCCGTCAATGCCGTGCTGGCGGTGCGCACCCTGTTTTCGAACCGCACGGTGCTGATGCTGTCGCTCGGTTCCGCGGTGCGGGCGATGACGGCGATGACGCTCCTCACCTTCCTGCCGGTGTTCCTGTCGGACGATCTTCATTATTCGCCGGCCTGGGTGGGCGGCTGCCTGTTCGCCCTGCAGGCCGCCGGCTTCGCGGCGGCGCCGATCGCCGGCCATCTGTCCGATCGCATGGGCCGCCGCAGCATCATCATGTCCAGCATGATGATGTCGGGCGTGGTGCTGCTGTTCATGGCAGTCGCCGGGCGCTCGCCGGCCTTCGTGCTGCTGGTGGCGTTCCTGGGCTTTTTCCTGTTCGCGATCCGCGCCGTGCTGCAGGCATGGCTGCTCGACGCGACGCCCGCGCGCATGGGGGGCACCAGCATCGGCATCATGTTCGGTGCCCAGGCCGTGGGCGCAGCCATCGGTCCCCTGATCGGCGGCGTGCTCGCCGACCACTACGGCATCATCGCGACGTTCTATTTCCTGGCCGCCACCATCGTGGCCGCCAACATGTTCATTTTCTTCACGCCCGCGACCCGGGCGGCCGACGCGCCGGCGGGTGCCTGAGATTTGCCGGCGGGAGGCGGGCGGCGGTGCGCCGATCACGCCACCCGAAAGTGGCGATGAGCGCTCATGACCGCGATGCCGGTGCCTGGCCGGTCCTGCCCGACATGGAACTTTTCTTCGTACCCGAGGTTAGCAGAAATGGAGCGGCGATTGGCACCTGCAAATCATGGGAACGCGTTTGACCCCACCTCACTCGTCACCTTCAGGGCGCCGATGGATATTTGTGGCCGTCCTGGTAGCAGTCGCGGGTGCGGGGTATCTCGGCTGGAGTCACTTCTACGGGAACGGCATAAGGTGGGCAGCCGGGGGTGGCACCAAGGGCGGACAGAAGCCCGTCGCCATCCCGGTCACGATCGCGCAGGCGCAAACGGCCGATTTCCCGGTGTATCTGAACGGACTCGGCACCGTGCAACCTTACGAAACCGTGACTGTGCATAGCCGCGTCGACGGAGAACTCACCAAGGTCGCCTTCAAACAAGGTCAGATGGTCAGCGAAGGCGAACTTCTCGCGCAGATCGATCCACGGCCGTATCAGGCGGCTCTCGACCAGGCGCTGGCGAAAAAGGCGCAGGACGAAGCGAATCTGAAGAATGCGCAGCTCAACCTGAAGCGCTATACCACCCTCAACAAGGAAGAATTCTCGACGCGCCAGCAGCTTGATACCCAGCAGGCCTCGGTCGACCAGATCAATGCGCAGATCAAGGGCGATCAGGCGGCGATCGACAACGCCCAGACGCAAGTCGGCTATACGACGATCCGGTCTCCGCTGTCGGGGAGAACGGGCTTTCGCTTCATCGATCCGGGCAACATCGTTCATGCGGCGGACACGACCGGTATCGTGACGATCGTCAAGCTGCAGCCGATCTCCGTCGTGTTCACGGCGCCCGAGGACGACGTGCCGCAGATCAACAAGGCGCTTGCCGCGGGCACCGTCCCGGTGACCGCACTGAGTTCGGATGGTTCGAAAACGCTGTCTCAGGGCCACCTCGCCCTCGTCGACAACAAGGTCGATCAGGCGAGCGGGACCATCAGCATGAAGGCGACGTTCGAGAACAAGGATAACGTCCTGTGGCCCGGCCTGTCGGTCTCGACCCGCCTGCTGGTCGAAACGCTGAAGCATGTCACCGTCATGCCCGAGGACGCGGTCCAGCACGGACCGAGCGGCCTCTACGCCTTCGTCGTCGGCAACGACAACAAGGCCGAGATGCGCAGCATCAAGATCGGTCAGGAGGACAATGGCCAGGCAGTCGTCTTGCAGGGGGTGTCACCCGGCGAAAAAGTCGTAACCGCAGGGCAATACCGGGTGCAGCAAGGTGCCCTGGTCGAGCCGAGCCAGGCCAATCCCGCGTCCAAACCTGAAAATACGGCGCAGAACACGCCTGCCAAAGTACCCTGATCATGGACGGCAGCATTTCCGCACCATTCATCCGCTACCCCATCGCAACCTCGCTGTTGATGGTCGGTGTTCTCTTCGTCGGCATCGTCGCGTATCCGAATTTGCCGGTTGCACCATTGCCGCAGGTCGATTTTCCGACCATTCAGGTTTCGGCGCTGCTGCCCGGAGCCAGTCCCGATACGATGGCTTCCTCCGTGGCACAGCCGCTCGAGACGCAATTCGCGCAGATTCCGGGCGTAGCGGAAATGACCTCGACGAGTTCGCTCGGGTCGACCGCGATCACGATCCAGTTCGATCTCGGCCGCAATATCGACGGCGCATCCAGCGACATACAGTCGGCGATCAACGCCGCGAGCGGGCAGTTGCCGAAGAACCTTCCCACTCCGCCGACCTACCGGAAGGTCAACCCTGCGGACTCGCCGATCCTCCTGCTGGCGGCGACCTCGGATTCGCTGCCGCTGACCGAGGTCGACGACAATGTGGAGACCAAGCTCGCCCAGCAGATCAGCCAGGTTCCCGGTGTCGCCCAAGTGCTCGTCGGCGGCCAGCAGAAACCGGCGATCCGCGTTCAGCTCGATCCGGCGAAGCTCGTGGCGAAGGGATTGTCGCTCGAGGACGTGCGCACACCGCTATCCGTAACCACCGTCAACAATCCAAAGGGGTCGTTCAACGGCGAGAAGCGCCTCTATACGATCTACACCAACGACCAGTTGACGCAGGCCAAGGCATGGAACGACGTCGTCGTTTCCTTTCGCAACGGCGGAGCCTTGCGCGTGCGCGACATCGGGCGCGCCGTGGTAGGGCCTCAGGACACCACGCAGGCCGGCTGGGCCGACGGCAAACGCGGAATATTCCTGATCATCTACAAACAGCCCGGCGCCAACGTCATTTCGACCGTCGATCGAATCATGGCGGTATTGCCGCGCGCCGAGGCAGCCATGCCGGCCTCGATCAAGGTCTTTACGTTGAGCGACCGTACCCAGACCATCCGGGCCGCGGTGAGCGACGTGCAGTTCACGCTGCTGCTCACCATCGTGCTGGTGGTGATGGTCATCTTCATCTTCCTGCGCAGCCTGTGGGCGACCGTCATCCCCAGCGTCACGGTTCCGCTCGCATTGCTCGGGGCCTGCGCGATGATGTGGGCGATGGGCTACAGCCTCGACAATCTTTCCCTGATGGCGCTGACCATCTCGGTCGGCTTCGTCGTGGACGACGCGATCGTGATGCTGGAGAACATCACCCGCTACATCGAGGAAGGGGAGGCCCCTGTCGCCGCCGCGCTCAAGGGCGCGAGCGAAATCGGCTTCACCATCATTTCCATCAGCGTCTCGTTGATCGCGGTGCTGATTCCGCTGCTGCTGATGGGCGGTATCATCGGCCGCCTGTTTCGCGAATTCGCGGTGACGTTGTCGATGACCATCGCCGTGTCGGCGGCCGTATCGCTGACGCTGACGCCGATGATGGCATCGCGTTTCCTCAAGAAGCCGGAGGAGGGCAGCCATGGGCGCGTCTATCAGTGGAGCGAGCACGCCTTCGACATGCTGCTCAAAGGCTATGAGCGCGGGCTCGATCTGGTCTTGCAATTCCGCTTCGTCACGCTGTGCGTCTTTCTGGCGACGGTGACGCTGTCCGTCTACTTCTACGTCATTATTCCGAAGGGGTTCTTTCCGGAGCAGGATACCGGCCTCATCTCCGGAATCTCGGAGGGTTCGGAAGACATTTCCTTTGCCGCCATGGCGCGCCTTCAGGAGCGGCTCGGTGACGTGGTGCTCAAGGATCCTGCCGTCGAGCACGTGGGCATGGCACTGGGCTCCGGCGGGGGCGGCGGCACCGCGACCAACAATGGGCGGATGTTCATCACGCTCAAGCCGCGCGACCAACGCACCGCGACCGCGGACCAGATCATCGCGCGGCTCCGTCCCGAACTCGACAAGGTGGAAGGCGGCAAGCTCTTCCTGCAGGCTAACCAGGACGTGCGTGTCGGCGGACGCATCTCGCGCACCCAGTACCAATACACTCTGCAGGGGTCGGACATCGACGAGCTCAACCAGTGGGCACCGAGGGTTCTGGACAAGTTGAAGGGCTTGCCCGGGCTTCGCGACGTCGCCTCGGATCAGCAGTCGGACGGCACGACGCTGACATTGACTTTCGATCGCGATCAGGCGTCGCGTTATGGCCTGACCCCGCAAATAATCGACGATACGCTCTATGATGCCTTCGGGCAGCGGGAGATCTCGCAGTATTTCACCCAGCTCTCGAGCTATTTCGTGATCATGGAAGTCCTGCCGAATCTGCAGGGCGACGTCTCGACGCTCGACAAAATCTTCGTGAAATCCACGACGACCGGCGGCGAAGTGCCGCTTTCCGCCTTTGCGAAATGGACGACGACGCCAATTCAACCCTTGTCCATCAGTCACCAAGGCCAGTTCCCGGCGGTCACCATCAGCTTCAACCTGGCTCAGGGCGTCGCCCTGGGCGACGCGACACGAGAAATTCAGCGGGCCGAGAGCGAGCTCAAGTTGCCGCCAACGATCAACGGCTCGTTCCAGGGCAACGCCCAGGCGTTCCAGGATTCGCTCTCGACCGTGCCGATGCTGATCGTGGCGGCGCTCGTGGTGGTCTATCTGATCCTCGGCGTCCTGTATGAGAGCTACATCCACCCGCTCACGATCCTGTCGACGCTGCCGTCCGCCGGGGTAGGGGCGCTCGCGGCGCTGATGATGTTCGGCTTTGACTTCAGCCTGATCGCCCTCATCGGCATCATCCTGCTGATCGGCATCGTGAAGAAGAATGGCATCATGCTCGTCGACTTCGCCATCGTCGGCGAGCGCGAACTGCATCTTTCCGCCTATGAGGCGGTTCGCCGCGCCGCCTTGTTGCGCTTCCGCCCCATCATGATGACGACGATGGCGGCGCTGCTCGGCGGGGTGCCGCTCATGCTCGGACACGGCACGGGCTCGGAGGTCAGGCAACCGCTCGGCTACGCCATGGTCGGCGGCCTCATCGTCAGCCAGGCGCTGACGCTGTTCACGACGCCGGTGATCTATCTCTATCTCGACCGGTTCTCGGATTGGGTCTCGAGCTGGCGATCGCCGGTGCCCGAGAAGGAACTGCCGGCGGCCCCGGAGGGTGGGTCCATTGCAGCATCTCGCGGCTAGACCAGGGCCTTCACGACGGTCTTCAGGCTGGTCAGATCGCCGTGACCCAACGCGGACGGGAAGCGGCGCTTTCCGGCCGTCGGGCCGGCAAACGTAGCGGGCGCGTGTCCGGTTGTCGGGAGACGCAGCGGAGAAGCTGCTTGCTTGAACTGAAATCCAAAAAACGCCGCCGAAATCCTTAATGAATTCTTCAGACCACCGGGGCGCGATTCTCCATCGCGATTATGAAAAGCGAAAGGGGCGCCCGTTACAAAGGGTGTTCCAGAATGGAGATGCAAATGTACACCCTCAAGCGGTTCCTTGGAGACGAATCCGGCGCCACCGCCATCGAATATGGTCTGATCGCGGCCGGCATTTCCGTCGCCATCATTACGGTCGTCAACACTCTCGGTTCGCAGTTGAAGGCGACCTTTACGACCATCAATTCCGATCTGGCGTCGGCCGGTAAGTAACACCTTACGCCCCACCAGGCCGCGGACAGGAGCCACGCCCATGCTGATCCGCTATCGGATCGCCCGCGGCGCAGGTCAATCGGTTCTCCATTCACTTGCGTTCGCGCTTTTCAAACAAAGCCCGACCGAAATTCAACTGCAGACAGACGCGCAACTCGTCGAACTCCAAAAGAGATGGAACGAGAGTGCAGCACCAAATGCCGTGCCCGTAGCGGCTCGACCTAACGGGTATCGCCGCCGGCGATCAGACGGTGCTCGATGAAATCGCCGAATGAAATCGGCGATAAGCTTCCCCGACGAATTCCGAAAGCGGTCCGAAGAGTGCCGTCAGCCGGCGGCAACGGTCTCCAACCCTACGGGGTTTTGGCTACGTTCGACCGAAGGATTGGATGAGCGTCGCCCTGGAGTCCGAAAGGGCAATGAAACCTGACAACGCCGCTCCTGGCTGGGGCTCTCGCCCGCTCAGGTATCCCGTTGCTGGGGACGTTCTCCGATATCGGGGAGCTTACCGTTGTCCATTGCGGCCGCTCGCAGCTGGTATCCCCTCGCCAAGTGCTTCAGTTCGTCACTGACGATCGGATTTTTCGCTTCGCGCGCCAGCTTCAGGCAAACGCGAGCCAGTTCCACCAAGTCGTCATAGGTCTGCATGGCGCCCTCCGCCTTGCAGCCTCCTGGCGTTTGAGCAGATTGAGAATGAAGCAGTTCACACAGCGCCGAGATTTGACGGCCTGACCACGACCTTCTCGCTGGCGTCGATCCCGTGGACTCGGAACACGGCGCGGCGCCCGGCCACGCGCCGATCAGTCCGGCTTGGCGCCGGAGTACTTGACCACCTTGCCCCATTTTTCGACTTCGTCGGCCATGAACTTCCCGAACTCGGCGGGCGACCCCGCAAGCGTCGTGCCGCCGAGGTCTGCGAGCCGCGCCTTCAGCCTGGGATCGGCGAGACCGAGGTTGATCTCGCGGTTGAGCGTGTCGATGATCTCGGCGGGGGTCTTGCGGGGTACGCCGGCGCCGGCCCAGTAGCTCGCCTCGAAGCCCGGCAGGAAATCGCTGACGGTCGGGAGGTCGGCGAGGCCCTCCCAGCGCGTCGCGGTGGTCACCGCGAGCGCCCGCAACTGGCCGGCCCTGATGTATTCGATCGTCCCCGGCATGGTGCCGAAAATCACCTGCACCTGTCCGCCGAGCATGTCGGTCAGTGCCGGCGCTTCGCCGCGATACGGCACGTGGAGCATGTTGACCCCGGTCATCATCTTGAACAATTCGCCGGCGACATGCTGGGGGGTGCCGATGCCGCCCGACGCCATGTTGATCTTGCCCGGATTGGCCTTGGCATAGGCGATGAACTCCGGAACCGTCTTGACCGGGACCGACGGGTTTACCGTCATGACCAGGGGAGTGCGGATGATGCCGGCGACCGGCGCGATATCGCGGATGAGGCTGAAATTGAGCTTGTCGTAAAGCGTCGCGTTGATCGCGCCCGCCGTATTGACCAGGAGCAGCGTGTAGCCGTCCGGAGCCGCGTTCACGGCGGCCTCGATGGCGATGTTGCCGGCCGCGCCCGGTCGGTTGTCGATGAGGAACGGCTGGCCGAGCCGTTCCGACAGCCATTGTCCCATCAGGCGCGCCACCGTATCGGTCGGGCCGCCGGGGGGAAAGCCGGCGATCCAGCGCACCGGCCGCGCCGGATAGGCCTGCGCCCTGGCGACGCGCGCGACGGCCGGAAGCGCGGCGGCACAAGCTGCCAGTTGCAGGAATCGGCGGCGCGGAAGCTTCATCGCGTTTCTCCTCGAGCCTTTTTTGGTGATTGCTACGTGTCACCGTCGGCGGCGCGCTGATACTATCTCGAAATGCGCCTGCTTGCTCACTCTTGGCTCACACTCGGCTCTCGGCCTCCCGGATGAAGGTATCGGCGAGCCGGTTCCATTCCTGCCAGTGCCGCCGATAGGAGTAGTGGCCGCCCTCCTTCACGATGATGAGACGCGAGCCGGCGACCGCCTTGTGCAGATCCTCGGATTGATAGAACGGCACCGTCGCATCGTCGAGGGTGCCGATCACCAGGCAGGGATTGCGGATCTTGTGCAGCTCCGCGGTGCGGTCGTGGCTCATGGTCATGTCGAGCCGGCCGGCCAGCACCTCCACCGGCGCGATCGTCTTCAATGCGCGCGCCTCCAGCTCCATCACCTTGTCGAGATCGTAACGGAACTGCATGGCGCCGTTGGTGAACAGCGAGGAGACCTTCACATACTCCTCGGGACCATAGGCCAGCGCGATGCGCTTGCGCGTCATCTGCACGCGGTTGATGTATTCGTCCGCCTTGATCCAGGTGTTGGAGAAGATGCAGCCGCGCAGCCGGTCGGGATAGTCGATCGCGAGGTTCTGAAGCACGCAGCCGCCGGTCGAGGTGCCGGCGACATGGGCCTTGTCGATGCCGAACCTATCCATCAGCGCGATCACGTCGCGGGCGATCGCCTGGGTCGAATAGGAATCCGCCGGCTTGTCGCTGTCGCCGGTGCCGCGATGGTCGAAGGCGATGCAGCGGTAGCGCTTGGAGAATTCCGCCATCTGATATCCCCACGCGTTCAGCAGTCCGACGAGACCGGGCACGAAGATGAAGGCCGGGCCGTTGCCCTGCTCCTCCACGTTCAGCGTGATCTCGCCGATGTCGATACGCGGCACGCCGCTCCTCGCTTCTCGAAGGATTTCATCCGCCGCGACGCGCGGCCTTCGCCCTCACGCCTCAATTCAGTTTTGATGACGGGTCGAGCGATGTCTACATCCAAATTGCGTGGCGACGTCGCTCGGACGATGCGGTTCGTTGCGGTGGCGGCGGATTTGACCATGACAGCCTCTTCAGGTTTGCTGGTATAAAGCCACAGCAGCACCCGAGGATCGGATGATCTTGATCGACGGTTCGCAGATTTGGACATCCGCGAGGGGATGACAACCGAAGCGAAGGAAATCGTCGCATGAGTACGATCACGACCAAAGACGGTGTTGAGATCTTCTACAAGGACTGGGGCAAAGGTCAGCCCATCGTGTTCAGCCATGGCTGGCCGCTGTCGGCCGATGACTGGGACGCGCAGATGCTGTTCTTCCTCAATCACGGCTATCGCGTCATCGCCCATGACCGCCGCGGCCACGGCCGATCCGCCCAGACCGGCGACGGCCATGACATGGATCACTATGCCGACGACCTTGCGGCCTTGACGGCGCATCTCGATCTGAAGAACGCGATTCATGTGGGCCATTCCACCGGCGGCGGCGAGGTGGCGCACTATCTGGGCCGGCACGGCGAGAGCCGCGTGGCGAAGGCGGCCCTGATCAGCGCGGTGCCGCCGCTGATGGTGAAGACAGCGGCCAATCCGGGCGGCCTTCCCAAAGAAGTATTCGACGGATTTCAGGCGCAGCTCGCGGCCAATCGCTCGCAATTCTATCGCGAACTTCCGGAAGGGCCCTTCTACGGCTACAACCGGCCGGGTGCAAAAGCCTCGGAGGCCGTCATCGCGAACTGGTGGCGCCAGGGTATGATGGGCGGCGCCAAGGCGCATTACGATGGCATCGTCGCCTTCTCACAGACCGACTTCACCGACGACCTCGAGAAGATCACCGTGCCGGTGCTGGTGATGCACAGCGAAGACGATCAGATCGTTCCCTACGCCGATGCTGGACCATTGTCGGCAAAGTTGCTGAAGAACGGGATGCTGAAGACCTACAAGGATTTCCCGCACGGCATGCCCACCACGCAAGCGGCCACGATCAACGCCGACCTGCTGGCCTTCCTGAAGGCGTAACGCTTTGAGAGCTATCCTTTCGAATTGAATCGGGTCGCCCTGAAAGGCTCCCGCACATGAGGGGCGGTTCGTTTTCAGGACGCGACCCCAGCCAGACGGGTACGCAGTCGGGCTGGGGCCGGTGCGTGGATCGCTGGGGCTGGGGGGCACGATGGTCGACCCACACGATAGCCAACTCGCTTCGGAGCAACGTGTTCCGCCCTATTTTTATGTGGCGCGCGACATCCCCCGCATTTTTGAGCCCATCACCGGCCGCTTTTGCGCAAAATCGCGCGCATCCGCGGCGGCGTCACCGGGAGCTGCGTCACCGCGCCGGGGATACCGATGGCGTCGTCGATCGCGCTGGCGATGACTGCGCCGACGGCGTTGATGCCGGCTTCGCCGCCGCCCTTGAGGCCGAGCGGGTTGCGCGGGCTCGGCGCGTCCTCGGTGATCAGCGTCTCGATGGGCGGTACGTCCGACAACGTCGGCATCAGGTAATCGGCGAAGGTGACGGCGAGCGGGTCGCCGTTCTCGGCGTAGGTGAACTCTTCGAAGAGAGCGCCGCCGAGGCCCTGGACGGCGCCGCCGGCGAGCTGGCCTTCCAGCATCATAGGATTGACGGCGCGGCCGACATCATAAGCGATCATCAGGCGCTCGACGGTGACGCGGCCGGTGCCGGCATCGATGCGCACCACCGCGAAATGGGCGCCGAACGGAAACACCGTGTGCTCGGTGGTGAACCAGGCCTGCGCCGTGAGCCCGGGATTGCGGCCCGCCAAGAGGTCCGAGGCCGGGCCGACGCGGCGCGCGAGGTCGCCGAGCGCGATCGAGGGGCCAGGGGGCAGGGGACTGCCGGACTTGCCGCGCTTTCTCACCACGCCGTCGATGATGTCGAGCTCCGCGGCCGGCGTCTGTAAAAGCTCCGCCGCATAGGAGAGCACGAGGCCGCGCAGCTTGACGGCGGTCGCGTGGACCGCGTTGCCGGTCAGCACGGTCGCACGCGCGGCGTGGGCGCCGATGCCGTGGGCGATGCGGTCGGTCTGGCCGTGCACCACCCGCACGCCGCGGTAATCGACGCCGAGCGCCTCCGCGCAGATCTGCGCCATTACGGTCTCGAAGCCCTGGCCGACCGAAGCGCCGCCGGTGATGACCTCGACCGCCCCGCTGGTGTCGACGGAAATCTGCGCGCCGTCGCGCGGCCCGCGGCCGGCTTCCTCCAGGAAGAACGCGACCCCGGTGCCGGCGAGTTCGCCCGCCGCGCGCCGCGCCTTTGCGCCGGCTTCGACCTCGGCCCAGCGGAAATGCGCCAGCGCCTTGTCGAAGAAGCCGGGGAAGTCGCCGGAATCGAGCGGCAGCTCTTCGGCACCCGCCTCGTCGAAGGAGATGGTGTAGGGCATCTCGGCGGCGGGGATCAGATTGCGCCGGCGCAGCGCGACGCGGTCGATGCCGAGCCGCGCTGCGATCGCGTCCATCACGCGCTCGCGCACGAAGCTGCCTTCGAACCGGCCCGGCGCGCGATAGGTCGCGGCCGGGGTCTTGTTGGTCAGGCGGAAATGGCCGGCGGCGCGGTAGGCGCCCACCTTGTAGGCGCCGGTGAGCATGCTCATGGTCCGCCCCACAACGCTCGCGCCATGGGTGCGTACATAGGCGCCCTGGTCGTGGAAGAATTCGTCGTCGATGCCGAGCATGCGCCCGTCGCGGTCCACCGCCGCGCGGACCTTGTGGCGCTGCTGGCGCGAATGGTTCGTTGCGATCAGGTTCTCGCGGCGGTCCTCGATCCATTTGACCGGACGGCCGAAGCGCTTGGCCGCCACCAGTACCAGCACGTCTTCCGGGTAGAGCTCGCCGCGCACGCCGAAGCCGCCGCCGGTGTGGCCTTCATGCAGGTGAATTTGCGCCGGCGTGAGCCCGAGCATGCGCACCAGCGTGTCCTTGTTGCGGTGCGGCACCTTGGCGGCGCCGTGCAGCTCCAGCACGTCATGGGCGCCGTCGTAGAAGCCGATGGCGCCGCGCGTCTCCAGCGGAACCCCGGAATGGCGGCCGATCGTAAGGTCGAGCTCGATCACCGCATGGGCCGCGGCGAACGCGGCATCGATGTCGCCGAAGCTGTGGCGCACGGTCAGCGGCGCGGTGCTGCGGCCGTCGTCGAATTCGCCGGGCGGATCGCTGGCGGAGACCAGCACCGGCAGCGGCTCGATCTCGACCTCGACGAGATCGGCGGCGTCCTCGGCGACATAGGGGTCGTTCGCGAACACCGCCGCCACGGGGTCGCCGACATAGCGCACCCGGCCCCGCGCCAGCACCGGCTGGCGATACGGCTTGATCTCCTCCGCCGCGCGCGAGGCATCGCGGAAATCGATTGCCGGGACGTCCGGGATATCGGCGCTGGTCCATACCGCCGCCACTCCCGGCAGCCGCAGCGCCGCCGCCGCATCGATCCGCACGATCCTGCCATGGGCGACGGCGGCCCGCACCATTCGCATGTGGAGCTGATGGGTGAAGGCGACATCGCCGGCGAACAGGCCGTGCCCTCGGACGAGGGGCGGGTCCTCGATGCGCGGCACCGGATGGCCCAGCACGCGGCGCTCGTCCGACCGCGGCGGGACGGGATAGGAGTTCACGTCGCCGCCTTGCGCATCTCCGCGGCGGCGGCACGCACCGCCTTGATGATGTTCTGGTAGCCGGTGCAGCGGCACAGATTGGAGGCGAGCACGTCGAGCATCTCGTCGTCGCTTATATCGGGTTGGCGCTCCAGCACGTTGACCGCGAGCATCAGGAAGCCCGGCGTGCAGAAGCCGCATTGCAGGCCGTGATGATCGATGAACGCCTGCTGGATCGGATGCAGCCGGTCGCCGTCGGCGAGCCCCTCGACGGTGCGGATCTTGCGGCCGTCGGCCTGGACGGCGAACATCAGGCAGGCGCGCACGGCGTCGTCGTCGAGGATGATGGTGCAGGCGCCGCAGATGCCGTGCTCGCAGCCGATGTGAGTCCCGGTCTGGCCGCAGTCGTCGCGGATGGCATCCACCAGCGTGCGCCGCGGCTCGACCCGGATCGGATGGTCGCGACCGTTGATGTTGAGCGTGATGTCGAACTTCTCGATCATGCCGTTTCGTATTCTTTACGCGCAAAAGACCCGTCATCCTGAGGCGCTCGCGCCTCTTCGCGCGAGCCTCGAAGGATGCGGCCGAGGCTTTGCCGCAAGAGTGCCCGGGGCACGGCCGTGACCGTCGTCCTTCGAGGCTCGCGCGAAGAGCGCTCGCGCCTCAGGATGACGGTCACTGTTTGGAATGTGTCGCTTGGCGCGATTTGATGCGTATTACCCGCCATCCCTCTCACGCCCCCTTGGGCAGGAACGCGGCGAACTTGGCGCGGATGCGGGCGTCGAGCTCCTTGCTGGAGCGCGCCTCGATCGGGAAGGTGTCGCGCCGCGCCCACGGCTTGCAGGCGTCGATGACGACGCGGGCGTTGCGCGGATCGTCGGGGCCATAGGCCATCGGATCGAGCGAGGTGCTCCAGCAGCCGCGCAAGGTCTCGATGTCCTCGCGCGGATCGAACCGCGTGCACATCGCCCAGATCACCTGGTTCATGTCGGCGGGATCGATGTCGTCGTCGACCACGACCACCCAGCGGTTGGCATAGGCGCCGGCATGGCACTGCGAGGCGATGAGGCCGGCCTGCTTGGAATGGCCGCCATACATCTGCTTGATGGCGACGGTGAGCCACAGCCGACTGCCGCCGGCCTCGTGGGACCACACGCCTTTCACCTCGGGAATCCCCGCCGCTTCGAGCTGGTTCCACACCGCGCCGCAGCGGTAGGTGCCGCGGTAGAAGGTGTCGTCGTTGGGCGGCATGCCCGGCACCGCGCCGAGCAGCACCGGGTCGTCGCGGTGCCAGAACGTCTCGATGCGGATCGCCGGCTCGCGCTTCTTGCCGCCGGCGTAATAGCCGGTCCACTCGCCGAGCGGGCCTTCGTCGACGAGATCGTCCGGATGCACGAAACCCTCGAAGGCGATCTCCGCATGGGCCGGGATCGGCAGGCCGGTCTTGGGCCCGATGATGACCTCGACGGGCTCGCCGAGCAGCCGTCCGGCGGCATCGTACTCGTTCTTGCCGTACGGGATCTCGATGCCCGCCACCATGAACAGCGCCGGATGCATGCCGCACACCACCGCGACCGGGCACGGCTTTCCGAGCTCATGCCAGCGGCGCATGATCAGGTTGCCGTGCTTGCCCTTCGAAGTCATGATCGAGGCCGTGGCCTTGTCCTGGGCCTGGATGCGGTAGGCGCCGTAATTGATCCAGCCGGTGTCGGGGTGCTGCATGATCACCATGCACCCGGTGCCGATGTAGCGGCCGCCGTCGTGCTCGTGCCATTTCGGCGTCGGAATCGCGAGGATGTCGATGTCGCCGCCGGTGGCGACGTTCTCCATCAACGGTCCGCCCGCGACCGTCACCGGCGGGATGGTCTGCGTGTTCTTCATGTAGGCGCGCCAATAGCGCACGAGATCCATCTCGCTGGTGTCGGCCGGCATGCCCAAAGTGAGGTTGATCCGCCGCACCGAGGTGAGGATGTTCGCGACCACGCGGCGGCCGCGCGGAAAGCCTGGAATGTCGTCGAACATCACCGCGGGCGCCCCCATGGTGCGCTGGTAGATGTCGACGATGCCGCCGATCTCCTCGTCGCGCTCGGCGCCGGTGATGGTCACGAGTTCGCCCGCCTCTTCCATCTGCGCCAGCCAGACGCGGAGATCCTGCTTGGGGGCGTTGCGCAAGCGCTGGTCGGCACGTGGCGCGGCGGTGTTCAACATGGGGTTGTTCCAAAAGTGAGAATTTTTTCGAATATGGAACGGCGGGTCGACAGCGTCAACGGACCGCGGTGGGTGGCTGCGCGCACCGCAGCCGCCGCTTCTCCTCCCCCGCAAGCGGGAGAGGGAGCGGCCCCTACTTCGCCCCCGGGGCGATGATGGCGCGGACCTCGGCGATGATCTGCGGGGGTGTCGCATAGAGGTCGTCAAGCAGCTTGTCGAGGTCGGCGCCGCCGACGGGATTGATCTCGAGGCCGCGCGCGGCCGCCTCGGCGATGTATTCCGGGTCGGTCATGGTGGCGTCGAACGCCCGGCGCAGCGCCTGCTTGCGGTCCTCCGGCACGCCCGGCGGCGCCACCAAAGGCCGGCCCATCGCCTGGCGGCCGAGGATCACATTGACGATCTGGCGCTGCCGCTCGGTGGTGGCGTGCTCGACGAGGAGCGGCACGTCGGCGAGTTCCGGGCTGCGCTGGGACGCGAGCTGGACCAGGACGTTGAGCCGGTGCTCGGCGATCCAGTCCGGGCGCTGCAGCTTGATGCTCGACCACGTCCAGCCGCACCGGCCGTCCACTTCGCCGCGTTCGATGGCGAGCGACATCTCGGCGCTGCCGGGATAGCCGGGGATCAGGCGCAGCTTGGCGCCGAACACGTTCTTGATCATGGTGGCGAAGATGTCGGGATCGGAACCCGAGCCCTCGCCGGCGACGGTGATGGGGATGGCGAGCATGTCGTCCCAGGTCTTCACCTTGGAGCCGCTCGAGGTCGCGCAGACGCTGACCTCGTTGGTGCTGCTGCCGATCCAGGTGAACTTGCGGGAGTCGTATTGGGTGTTGCTGGCCCCGATCAGCGGCTCCATCGCCATGCCGCGGGAGAACACGCCGATGACGGTGCCGTCCTTGGGCGCGGCGTTGTACAGATAATTGGCGGCGCGCAGGCTGCCGCCCCCCGGCATGTTCTGGACGATGATCGAGGGGTCGCCGGGAATGTGCCTGCCGAGGTGGCGCGCCAGCAGCCGGCCATGCAGGTCGTAGCCGCCGCCGACGCTGTAGCCGATCACGAGATTGATGGTGCGGCCGCGATAGAAGCTCTCGACGGTCTGGGCCTGCGCAGTGGCGGCGCCGAGAAGGGCGAAAAGCGCAAGCGCCGGCGTTCGCATCGGCCTATCTCCACAGCTCCCGAGTTCGCGAGCTTCGCCCCGGCGGCGAGCGCTTCGAGCTTCGCCCACATGATGGTGGGATGCACCCGGCGGTACATCGGGCTCTGGGCAAAGCCGCAATCGGTGCCGGCGATGATATTATCCCGGCCGACCAGCTGCGCCAGCCGCACGATGCGCTCGCACACGAGTTCGGGATGCTCGACGATGTTGGTGGCGTGGCTGATCACGCCGGGAACCAGCACCTTGCCGGCGGGCAGCTTCACGCTCTGCCACACCTTCCATTCGTGCTCGTGGCGCGGATTGGCGCCCTCGATCACATAGGCCCCGGCGCGTACCTGCAGGATGAGATCGACGATGTCGCGCAGCGGCACGTCGGTGGTGTGGGGACCCGGCCAGCTGCCCCAGCAGACGTGATAGCGCACGCGGTCCTCGGGGATGCCTTCCAGCGCGTGGTTGAGCACCTCGACGTAGCGGCCGACCCAGTGCCGGTAGTCGGCAAAGCTCGCCGGCGGCACCATGCGGTCGTAGGTGACGGCGGTGCGGGCGTCATCGAGCTGCACCAGGAAGCCGGCGTCGACGATCATGCGGTATTCGGTGCGCATCGCCTCGGCGATCGCCTGCAGGCAGTCGTCGTCGTTGGCGTAGTATTCGTTCTTGCGGTCGGGGATGACGCTGGCCGGCGCCGCCACCGGCAGGAACGCCTCGGTCACCGCGGTCTTCGCCAGAGCGGCCTCGAGGTTGTCGATGTCGTGCTGCAAGGCCGCCTGTCCGGTGTAGGCGATGGGGCCGATGCAGGCCGCTTCCGACTGGGTCGCCGGGGCGTCGCGGGCGTCCAGCTCGGCGTAGAATTCGGCGAATCGGTTGCGGTCGGCGCCACGCGCGAACGGATTGGCCCCCGCTTTCATCGGCCGCCGCTCGAAGCCCGAGAGACGCTCCAGCGCATATTGCGACCAGCTGATGGTTTTGCCGAACTCGCCGTCGCTGACGACGTCGACGCCGGCCTCGGCCTGCTGGCGCACGATCTCGGCGACCGACGAGGCGAGGCACGCGGCGAATGCCGCTTCGTCCACCGGCCGGCGTTCTTGCCGGGCGCGCAGAAACGCGATCAGCTCCGGCGGCCGGATCAGGCTGCCGACATGCGTGGTCAGGATGCGTTCGGTGCTGCGTTTCATGCGGGAGTCTGTGCCGGATGGGTGCACCTCTCCCCGGCAGCGGGGCGAGGGAGCAGAGGCGCCGTGCCGGACGGCATGGCACAGCACCACTATGCGCTCGCCTCGCGCTTTACAAGCCGCGGGCGTTGGGGGCACTGTGCCCACCGGATCGCAATTGGGCCCGGTTGGGCGGAATTCTCATGCACGACCTCGACATCTTTCACGAACATCTTACGATGTCCGACGAGGACCGCGCCGAGATCGCGCAATACATCTGGAACCAGGAGAACGTCGAGCTTTCCACCATCGGCATCGATATCGGCAGCTCCACTTCGCACCTGCTGTTCGCCAAGGTGCTGCTGCAGCGCCAGACCCAGGGGCTGTCGAGCCGGTTCGTCGTCGTCCATCGCCAGGTGGTGTGGCGCTCCCCGATCATGCTGACGCCGTTTCTCGCGGATGGCACCATCGACGCCGCCGCGCTCGGTTCGTTCATTGCCGACTGCTACCGCGACGCGGGCTTCGAGCGCAGCGATGTCGACAGCGGCGCGGTGATCCTCACCGGCGAGGCGATCAAGCGCAGGAACGCCCAGGCGATCGACGAATTGTTCGCCGCGGAAGCCGGGAAATTCGTCTGCGCCACCGCCGGCCACAAGCTCGAATGCGCGCTCGCGGCCCATGGCGCCGGCGCGGTGAAGCTCTCCAAGGAGCGCGGCGCCTGTGTGCTCCATGTGGACATCGGCGGCGGCACCACCAAGCTCGCACTGATCGACCATGGCGTGCTCACGGGCGTCGCCGCCTTCGCCGTGGGCGGCCGCCTGCTCGCATGCGACGAGAGCGGCGCCTGGACCCGGGTCGACGATTCCGCGCGTCTCGTCGCGGACGCGCTCGGCATCGCCACCGATCCGGCGACGCTGGCGGCGCGGGAGCCACGCGAGGCGATCGCGCGCCGGCTCGCGACAATCGCGGCCGATTATATTCTCGGCGACGCCGCCGATGCGCTGGGGCAATCGCTGCTCCTCACGGCGCCGCTGGCGCGTCCCAAGGCGCCGGATGCCATCACCTTCTCCGGCGGGGTATCGGAATACATTTTCGGATACGAGGACCGCGACTACGGCGACATCGCCAAGCTGCTCGCCACGGCGTTGCGCGCGGAGCTGGCGCGGCGCACCACGCTCGCCCTGGTCGATCCCGGCCAGCGCATCCGCGCCACCGTGATCGGCGCCTCCCAGTTCACCGTCCAGGTCAGCGGCAAGACCATCCATCTGCCCAGGGCCGGCGTGCTGCCGGTGCACAATGTCCCCGTGGTCCATGTCGGCCTCGATCTCGGCGGCGCCATCGACGGCGACGCCATCGCCGCCGCCATCACGGCCGGGCTGGCGCGGCTCGACCTCGAGCGCGATGCGCGGGTCGCCGTCGCGTTCTCCTGGCATGGCGATCCGGATTATCCCCGCCTCGCCGCGGCCGGCCGGGCGATCATGGCCGCGGTCGCCCCGGACGGCCGCCGCGCCGAGCCGCTGCTGCTGATGATCGACGGCGATGTCGGCAAGACCATGGGCCGCATCCTCACGGAGGAACTCGGCCTCGTCGGCGATCTCGTCTCCATCGACGGGGTCGCCCTCCAGGAGCTCGATTTTGTCGATGTCGGCGAGCCCATCACCCCGCCGGGCGTGGTTCCGGTGGTGATCAAATCCCTATTGTTTTCCTGAGCGCCGCGGGATTGACTACAGCATTATCCGTTGGGTTAGCACCCACTTTGCTGTCATCGCCCGGCTTGACCGGGCGATCCAGTAAACACCGGCCGGGCGTACTGGATTGCCCGGTCAAGCCGGGCAATGACACCGATAGGGTGAGGGAAGGAAACCATGAGCGAGCAGAAGCCGCGCTACGGGGTCGACGCCTATCTCGACTGGGTCGAGAAGGAGGGCCTGCCGGTCGCCGAGGATTACGGCATCGACCTCTTCAAGGTCGAGACCGCGATGTGGCCGCGCACCGGCGTCAAGTCGGCGGCGGTGCACCTCAAGGGCCGCGGCGACTTCGCCAGCATGTTCGTGTTCGACCTTCCGCCGGGCGGCGCGACCTCGCCGCAGCGCCACCTCTACGAGGACGTGATCTGCGTCCTCGAAGGCACCGGCTCGACCCAGATCGAATTCTCCGACGGCCGCAAGAAGAGCTTCGAATGGGGCCCGCGCAGCCTGTTCGCGATCCCGCTCAACGCCAGGCATCGCCACTTCAACGGCAGCGGCCGCGAGCGCGCGCTGCTCGCCAGCACCACCGACCTGCCGCTGGTGATGAACACCTTCCATGACGAGCGCTTCGTGTTCGAGACCGATTTCGAGTTCGCCGCGCGCTCCGGCAAGAACGAGTATTTCGCCGGCGAAGGCGACCTCATCACGGTGCGGCCCGGCAATCACATGTGGGAGACCAATTTCGTCCCCGACCTCGCCGCCATCGAGCTGAAATCCTGGGGCGACCGCGGCGGCGGCGGCACCAACATCATGTTCGTGCTCGCCGACGGCACCATGCACGCCCACATCTCCGAGATGCCGGTCGGCACCTACAAGAAGGGCCACCGCCACGGCCCCGGCTTCCACGTCATGTGCGTCACCGGCCACGGCTATTCGCTGCTGTGGTACGACGACCAGCAGGACTTCCAGCGGCTCGACTGGCACTACGGCGTGGTGTTCCCGCCCGCCGACCAGCAGTTCCACCAGCACTTCAACGCGAGCCAGGCCCCGGCGCGCTACCTCGCCACCGGCGTCGGCGGCCTGCGCTATCCGCTCACCCTGCAGCAGCGCCGCTCCCTCCTCGGCGTCAAGCCCGGCGAGAAGGGCGCGGTGTCGCTGAGCTTGAAAGAGGGTGGCGACCAGATCGAATACGAGGACCAGGACAAGCGCATCCACCCGATCTGGCTCGAAGAGATGCGCAAGAACGGCGTGACGCCGCGGATGGGGAAGGTGTTCCCGGACGAGGGGACGCCGGCGACCGAGGCGGCGGAGTAGGGGGCGGCTGTCCGGGCTGGCCGCCTCTCTTCGGTTTCGGACTGCAGGATTTTCCTTGATTGCATTGTATCATAAATGGTACTTTGATTTTTAATGCCGGAAGCTCCCAAGCCCATTCCTCTCCGGTTCTGGAAATCGGCGACAGGGCGTGAGCCGGTACGGGAGTGGTTGAACGAACTTTCCCGCGAAGATCAGCGGACGGTTGGCCGTGATATCGCCAAGGTGCAGTTCGGATGGCCGGTGGGCTTGCCCGTGTGCCGGCCGCTGGGCGGCGGTTTGTGGGAAGTGCGCTCCACGCTTCGAAGCCGGCGTGAGGCGCGCGTCCTGTTTGGATTTTACGAAGGCATGCTGATCGCGCTGCACGCCTTCATAAAGAAAACGCAGAAAACGCCGTCGGATGATCTGGCGATTTCGCGACAACGTTTGAAAGAGGTGTCGTCATGACCAAGAAGAATCCCCACATCGGCTCGACCTTCGAAAGCTGGCTTGATGAGGCCGGGATTCGCGAGGAGGTTGCGGTCGCCGCCATCAAGGCCGTCATCGCCCGGCAGCTTGCCGACGAAATGAAGAAGAAGAAACTCACCAAGAAGCGCATGGCGGAATTGATGAAGACGAGCCGCGCCCAGCTCGATCGCCTTCTCGATCCCAACAATGGCAAAGCGACCATCGAGAGCTTGCAACGCGCCGCAAAAATCGTCGGCCGTGAGCTGCGGATGGAGCTGATTTGATCTTTTGGTCCAGCACGCCTTTCCAAATGACCGTGCTACGCTTGGGTATGCCACCGAACCCGGAGGAACCAACCCATGCGCCTGCCATTGATACCGCCAGCCGACCTGACCCCCGAGCAACGCTCGCTGTACGACGAGATGCGCAAGGGCATCGCCAGCAATTTCAATGCGTTCAAGGTCGAGCGGGAAGACGGCGCGCTGATGGGGCCGTGGAATCCGTGGCTGCACGAGCCGGGGATCGGCAAGGCGATCTGGGACCTGACCCTGGCGATGACCGCCAACGCGACGCTGCCCGACAACATTCGCCAGATCGCGATCCTCGTGGTCGGCGCGCGGTTCGATGCGGCGTATGAGATGTATGCGCACATCGCCGTCGCCGAGCGGGAGG
Organism: uncultured Alphaproteobacteria bacterium; assembly: GCA_963800215.1. Taxonomy (GTDB): domain Bacteria; phylum Pseudomonadota; class Alphaproteobacteria; order Rhizobiales; family Xanthobacteraceae; genus JAJPKK01. Next base: position 83,288 of record CAWCZY010000006.1, read on the forward strand.
GGATGAAGCCGGAGCGCCTTTCGACGCTGGTGGCCGATCTCAAGCCGAATGATCTGGCGCCGGACGAGAGCGTCGCCTTCGATGTCGCCTACAAGCTGGTCCGGGGCGGAACCTTGCCGGAGCCGCTGTACCGGCTGGCCGTCGCGACGTTCGGGCAGCACGGCACCAACGAGCTCATTTATCTCGTCGGCCTTTACAGCCTGGTGTCGACGACGCTCAACGGGTTCAACGTGCCGGTGCCCGAACGCGAGTGAAGACGGCCGGCCCGCCAGCGGCTATTTCAGCATATCCGCCAGCCGCTTGGTCAGTTCCGGCGGCGTCTTGTAGAGCTCCGCCACCAGTTCCTGGATGCGCTCGCCGGAGACCGGCGTGATTTCGAGCTTGGCGCGGTCGGCGTCGGCGAGGAAGTCCTTGTCGGCCATGGTGTCCATGAAGGCGCGGCGCAGCGCGGCGACGGTCGCCGGCGGCACGCCGGGCGGGGCGAGGTAGGGCCGCCCCATCACCTGGCGGGCGAACACGAATTTGAGGAGCTTTTGCTGCTCCGGCGTCTTGGCGAGGTCGGTGATGAGCGGCACGTCGGGCAGTTCGGGATGCTTGGCGAGGGCGAACTGCACCAGGATCGCGATCTTCTTCTGCGCCAGCCAATCCGGGTGGGCGGCCTTCACGCTGGAATAGGACCAGCCGCAGCGGCCCTGCAGTTCGCCACGCTCCATCGCCAGCACGGTGTCGTTGCCGCCGGGATAGCCGGAAATGATCCTGAGCTTGGCGCCGAGCACGCCCACCAGGATCTTGCCGAACTGGACGGTGTCGTCGCCGGGCCCGGTGCCGCCGATCAGCAATTCCTTGTGCATGAGATCGTCGAAGCTGGAAAAGCCCGACGTGTGCCAGGCGACGCACACGCTGACTTCGTCGTTGGCGCTGCCGATCCAGTTGAATTTGGTGCCGTCGAACTGGGCGCCGGGCTGGCCGAGCAGGGGCTCGAGTGCAGTGCCGCGGCCGATGGTGCCGAACGCGGTGCCGTCCTTGGGCGCGGCATTGTAGAGCCAGTTGGCGAGGCGGATGCTCGCCGCGCCCTCCATGTTCTTGGGCACCACCGCCGGGTCGCCGGCGAGGTGCTTGCCGATATGCCGCGCCAGCAGGCGGGTATAGAGGTCATAGCCGCCGCCGACGGTGTAGCCGGTGTAGATTTCGACGGTCTTGCCCTTGAACGGGGGCGCGTCCTGGGCGTGCGCGGTTGCGGAGCATGCCGTCATCGCGGCGAAGGTCAGACCCGTGGCTAGCCAAAGGCGGAGAAAAACGCTCCCACCCATGACCGTCACCCTGAGGCGCGAGCGCAGCGAGCCTCGAAGGGCGACGGCCGCGGCCGTGCCCCAAGCACGCTTGCTGAAGCGTCTCGGCCGTGCGTCCTTCGAGGCTCGCGCCAAGGGCGCGAGCGCCTCAGGATGACGAGTTTGTTTTGTTCTCTCGGTCAGCACCGCAGGAGCCGTATCGCCGTCACCGCTACGCCGCGGTCAGGTTGCCGAACTTGATCAAATTCTCTTTCTGCTTGTCGTTGCGCGGCTGGAGCTTGAACAGCCGCGCGGCGGTGCCGCCGAGGATGTTGTGCTTGGCCTTCTCGGACAGGAACGGCAGGTCGTAGATCGTCGAGGGCAGGTCGAAGTCCCAGTGCGGATAGTCGGAGGCGTAGAGCAGGCGGTTCTCCGCATCCATCATGCGGAAGGTCTGCTCCATGGCGGCGTGGTCCTGGATCTCCATGGGCTGCGAGGAATAATACATGTCGCGCATGTATTCGCTCGGCTTCTTCTTGAGCAGCGGGCACTCCGACGGACGCATCATGTATTCGTGGTCGAGCCGCTGCATCAGGAACGGCACCCACGCGATTCCGGACTCGATCCAGATCACCGGCAGCTTGGGAAAGCGCTCGCCCAAGCCGTTCACCACCCAATTGGTGCAGTGGAGGATGTTGTAGAACGAGAAGCCGAGCGCATGCACGGCGATGAAGCGGTTGCAGCCGCGAAAAACGTTTTCGTTCCAGTTGAACGCCGAGTGGAACGACAGCACCAGGCCGCGCTCTTCGATGGCGCGATAGACCTTCATGTAGGCGTTGTCGTGCACCGGCAGCGTGCGCACGGTGGTGATCATGAAACCGCCGACGTCCTTGCGGTGGCCGAAGGTCTCGACGTGGCGCAGCGCCTGGTCGGGGTCCGACAGCGGCAGGGTCAGCATGGAATACATGCGGCCGCCGGATTCCGGCAGCACCTTCTCGGTAACCCAGCGGTTGTAGGCCCAGCACAGGTCGGACTCCATCTCCTTCTGGGGATGCAGGCCGATGTTGAGCATGCCGGTGGGGAACAGGCAGGAATAGTCGACGCTCATGGCGTCCATCCAACGGTTGCCCAACTGGATGTCGCGATGGGTGCCGGGCTCGGTCTTCTCCGAGCCGCGCATGGTATAGCGGGTGACGCGGCCGCCCATGTCCTGGTAGCCGATCTGCTGCGGGATCAGGGTGCCGCGGCCGCCCTTCATGCCCTGGGTCATGGAGAGCTGGCGCAGCACGTCGTTTTCCATGAATGGCAAAATGTCCTTCATGGACTCGTTTTCGTAATGATGGGCGTCGACGTCGACGATCAGCATGTCGTCGAACTTGCGCTTGTGCGCCTGCTGGCGGGCATGGGCGAGGAGCCGCGAGGTGTTGAGCTCGTCTACCGTGACGCGCCGGCCGCGATCGGACATGAGTTCCATGGCGTGTCTCCAAAGGACTGGTGTTGAGGACCGGCGCTCAGCGGCCGGTCCAGCTTTGCCACATTCCGAGTTCGAAGACGGCGAGATTGGCCGCTTTCAACAGCCCGCTCGCCGTCATCATGACATCGGTCGAGGTCACGCGGCTGCGGTTCGCCAGTGGGGGGAAATTGCCGCCGGCTTCGATCTGTGCCGAGTAGCTCCGGCATACCGCTGCCATCAGGGCCTGCAGTGCCGGCTCGCTCAAGAGGTCGGTGCGGCCCTCGTTCAGCGCGCGGTCGATGTCGCGGGCGAGACGCGCGGCGGCTTCGGAGGCCTCCTGCGTCGCCGCGCCATTGGCACTCGCGGCAGGCTTGGCGGGTGCCGGTTTGGCACGGACGGGCTTTGCCGAGACTTTGGCTGCCGGCTTGGGTGCAACCTTCGTGGCCGCGGGCTTACGCGCGGACATAAACCTCGTCCCCCTTCTGGATCACCTCGTATTTGCGCAGCTTGAGTTTGCGGTCGGAGACGCATTCTCCGGTCTTGATGTCGTATTCGTAGCCGTGCCACGGACACACGAAATGCAATTCGGTATCGGAAAAGTACAACCCCTTGGAGGTCATGTCCGGCATCAGCCGCTCTTCGACCTTGGCGATGGTCAGTCCTTCGCAGGCCGGCCCGCCCTGGTGCAGGCAGTAATTGCTGTAGGCGTAGAACGTCCCGTGTTCCCGAAACACGCCGATCTCGTGGTCGCCCACGAACACGATGCGGCGGTCGCCGTCCTTGAACTCGGAAACCTTGCCGACGAGTTTCTCAGCCATGAGAAGCGTTTCCTCCCGGGCCTTGGGCCGGCCTGATTGTTGAATCCGGCGTTTATATCCGAAATCCGCAGCAGCAACCAGCAGCATTGCCGATCAAGCATTGCGGTGGAGCAATGCGGGGACGAGACGTTCGTGCCTGCGCCGCCGGCGCGCTTTTCCCGGTTCTTGCCCCGGTTCTTGCCAAGCGGGCCGCAAACCGGTTTGTTGCCCGCCACGAAAGGGAGGCAACATGGCGAGCTATCGGCTGGTGACCTACGCCCCGGTCGCGGGACCGCGGGCCGGCGTCGTAATCGGAGACGAGGTGTTCGACGCAAGCGAGCTGACGGGGCGCGCCGGCGATGCGACGGTGCTCGGCATTCTCGACGACTGGGATGCGGCGCGCCAGCGCCTCGGCAAAGCCGCCCCCGCGCCGGGCACCGGCTTGAAGCTCGCGGGCCTGAGGCTTCTCGCACCGATCCAGTGGCCGTCCGCGATCTACTGCGCCGGGGCGAACTATGCCGACCACGCCGCCGAGATGGCCCGGCTGCAGAACCGGCCGCCGGAGCCGGACCCGCACACCCTGGGCCTCAAGCCCTGGCACTTCATCAAGACCGGGCGCAGCACGCTCGCCGCCACCGGGGACACCGTCCAGATTTCCGCGCTGTCGAAGACCATGGACTGGGAGGTCGAACTGGCCGCGGTGATCGGCCGTAGCGCCAAGAACGTCGCGCCCGGGCAGGCGCTCGACCATGTGGCCGGCTACACCATCGCCAACGACCTCTCCGCGCGCGACATGGGCCGGCGGCCCAATGTGCCGGATACCTCGCCGTTCAAGTTCGACTGGGTCGCCCACAAGAATTTCGACGGTTCCTGCCCGCTGGGGCCATGGATCGTGCCGGCCGGCGACATTCCCGACCCCCAGAAGCTCGGCCTGAAGCTGTGGGTCAACGACGTCATCAAACAGGACTCCAACACCGCCCAGATGATCTTTACGATCGCCGAGCAGATCGCGCATCTGAGCTCCCGCATCACCCTCAACCCGGGCGACGTGATCCTGACCGGGACCCCTTCGGGCGTCGGCGCGGCGCGCAAGGAATTCCTCGCCGCCGGCGATGCGGTGAAGCTGTGGATCGAGGATATCGGCACGCTGGAGAACCGGATGGCGTAAGGGCCGGGCCAGTTTCCCCTCCCGGACGGGTGGAATTCCGGCTAGGATCGAAGCAACGAAGGCCGCCGACAGCAGCCGCGCGGTCCACACAAGGGAGAATTGCAATGGCGTTTCGAAGCTTTTCCTGCCGCAGCGCGCTCGGTGCGGCGGCGCTCGCCGCGGTGCTGGTATCGAGTGCCGCCGCCGGGGCGCAGGAGGCGAAGAAATATCCGGACTGGGAGGGCCTGTGGAATCGCGGCAGCCCGGTCGGCACGTGGGATCCCAGCAAGCCGCCGGGCCTCGGGCAGCAGGCTCCGCTGACTCCCGAATACCAGGCCGTGCTCCAGGCGAACCTCGCCAAGGGGAAGGCGGGAATCCAGTTCGACATCAAGGGCACCTGCGGCCCGGTCGGCATGCCCCGGCTGATGATGATGTACGAGCCCATGGAAATCGTGATCAAGCCGAAAACCACCTACATGCTGGTGGAGTCCATGAGCCCGATCCGGCGCATCTACACCGATGGCCGCCAGTTCCCCAATCCCGAGGAGTCCGATCCGTCGTTTGTCGGCTACTCGATCGGCAAGTGGATCGACACCGATAATGACGGCACTTACGACACGCTCGAAGTCGAGACCCGCAACATGCGGGGCCCGCGCCTGTTCGATTCGGTCGGCATTCCGCTGTCCAAGGACAACGACACCGTCGTCAAGGAGAAGCTCTATCTCGACAAGTCCAACCCGGACATCCTGCGCAACGAGATCACGACCTATGACGGCGCGCTGACACGGCCGTGGACGGTGTCGCGGTTCTACAAGCGCGAGCACCACCCGGTCTACGAGGAATACAACTGCACCGAGGACAATCGCTGGGTGGCGATCGGCGGCGAGTTGTATCTCGCCGATTCCGAGGGCTACCTGATGCCGATCCAGAAGGGCCAGTCGCCGCCCGACCTGAAATACCTCCAGAAGTATTTTCCGCAGGCGAAGAAATGATGCGTCCGGGTCATTCCGGGTTCGCGCGAAGGAAGGCGCGCGCCCCGGAATGACGGTGCCCGCCATGTCCACCGACCCGTAGGTCGGCTACACTGACCCCGCAAACCAAACGCCGCGCGCCCCAAGAAGGACGCGCGCCCTCGGGAGGACGTCATGATCCACAAGCTCGCCATCGCAGCCGTGCTCGCCGCGGCGATTTCCTGTTCGGCGGCGTGTGCGCAGGAGCCGCTCGCCATCGCAAAGCAGGGCTATTTCTTCGTCGGCGGAAAATATTCGCCGGTCGGCGACAAGCAGGTGATGACCGGCCAGATCTATGTGGAGTACCAGATCCCGCGCAAGCGCACCCAGCCCTATCCGCTGGTGATCGTGCCGGGTGCGGCGCAGACCGCGACCAATTTCAACGGCACCACCGACGGCCGCGAGGGCTGGACCCAGCATTTCCTGCGGCGCGGCTATGCGGTCTACATCGTCGAGCAGCCCGGTCGCGGGCGTTCGTCCTACCAGCCGGACACCGAGGGGCCGCAGGCCTATCCGCAGGTCCTTTCGGTGCAGCAGCGCTTCACCGCGCCGGAGAAGTACAATTTGTGGCCACAGGCGCGGCTGCACACCCAATGGCCGGGCACCGGCATGGCGGGCGATCCCAACTTCGACCAGTTCTTCGCCTCCCAGGTGCCGTTCGTGCAAAAGCCGGACGTGATCCAGGCGCTCAACCGCGACGCGATCGCCGCGCTCATCGACAAGCTCGGGCCGGTCATCCTGATGACCCATTCGCAGTCCGGCGCGTATGGCTGGGAGGCGGTCGACCAGCGGCCCAATCTCGTCAAGGCGCTGATCCAGGCCGAGCCGTCGGCGCCGCCGGTCTATGATCTCGATCTCGTCGGCGCGCCCGATTGGTTCCGCGACGGCGCGCGCACCCGCATTTGGGGGCTCACCTCGATCCCGATCACCTATGCGCCGCCGGCGGCCGATGCCTCCGAGCTCGCCTTCGAGCAGCAGGACACGGCGGACGGGCCGGACCTCGCCAAGTGCTGGCTGCAGAAGTCGCCGGCGCGGCAACTGCCCAATTTGCAGAAGCTGCCGATCGCGATCGTCACCGGCGAGGCCTCGTTCCACGGGCCCTACGAGCATTGCGTGGTGAAGTTCCTGGAGCAGGCCGGCGTGCATCCGACCTGGCTCAATCTCGCCGCCATGGGCATCCACGGCAACGGCCACATGATGATGCTGGAGAAGAACTCCGACCAGATCGCCGACGTGATCGAGCGCTGGGTGCGCAAGGCGGTGTCGGAGAAATCGGCGGCCGCACCGAGCCACCGCGCGTCGCGGTAGTATGAGTCATTCCGGGGCGCGCGTCTTCGCGCGAACCCGGAATCCGGGCTGCTGTGCAGAAGGGCGAGGCCGCCTGGATTTCGGGTTCGGTGCTTCGCACCGCCCCCGGAATGACAAGGTAGGTGGTTTTCTTGAGTAGAATCACGCCGAAACCGCCACCGGCCCGCCCTTTTTTAGCGACGCGACCACCGCCTCAAACGCAGCGGTGACGTCCACGAGTTCGCGCGGCGTGATCATGAACGGCGTGCGCGCCTCGACGGCGTCGGCGAACGCCTCGGCCATGGCGCGCAGCGAATCGACGCGTGGGAAGGTCTCCTCCCGGGCGGCCGTGCCGATATAGCCGATCCGCAAGGTGTCTTCGTCGCGGGCCTCGGCGAAGCCGTTGGTGCCGAACACGTGGATGCGCCAGAACGGCACGCTGGCGCGCACCGTCGCCATCAGCCCGGTCGCGCCCGAGGCGAATTGCGCGAGCACCGCCACGGCGTCGCGGGGATCGGGCGCGGGCTTCGGCGCGAATGCCTTGGCATCGACCTGCCGGATCGGTCCGGCGAGGGAGATGAGCGCATCGAGCACATGCAGGCCGCAGCCGGTCATGCCGAACCCCGGCGATTCCCGGGGATCGTCGCGCCAGCCGCCGCCGATGACCCGGGTCGAGTATTCGTTGGAGAAATGCCCCTCGATGTGGAGGATATCGCCGAGCGTGCCGGCCTCGACCACGCGCCTGATCTCGCGCATCGAGGCAAAGCAGCGCCGGTTGTAGCCGCTGGCGAGCGGCACCCCGGCAACGCGGCACGCCTCCACGGCGCGCGCGGCCTCGGCGCGGGTGAGGGCGAGGGGTTTTTCGCACCACACCGACTTGCCCGCCGTGGCGGCCGCGACCACCTCGTCCACGTGCTGGGAGTGGGGTGTCGCCAGGAACACCGCGTCGATGCCGGGATCGGCCAGCACTTCGGCGAGGTCGCTCGACAGCGCGAGGCCATGCTGCGCGGCAAAGTCCTGTGCCAGCGTCGGGTTCCTGGTGACGCCGCGCACGTAGCGGATGCGGGTGCTGCCCGCGACCGCGGTGACGTGGTTGCGGCCCCAGCGTCCCAATCCGACGATCGCTGCGTTGATCATTGAACCTGTTCCTCTCCGCACCGAATGGTCATGGCCGGGCTTGTCCCGGCCTTCTCGATGCCCTCGGCACAGCCGTGCCACGCGAATCGAGATCGCCGGGACAAGCCCGGCGATGACGGCTGTGGGGTGATCCGTGCCGGATTTTACGCTTGCCGGGAAATGTGACATGGAACGAACGCGCGCGCGGCGCAAGAGCTGAGGAAACACAGCGGCATGAGCGATCCGGTCGGCATCGTTGGTCTCGGCCTGATGGGAAGCGTGCTGGCGCGCCGGCTCATCGCCGCCGGCCTCGACGTGGTCGGTTTCGACCCCGAGGCGGAAAAGAACGACAACCTCGTCGCCCTCGGCGGCCGCGCCGGCGGCTCGATCGAAGACGTCGCCCGCGGCGCGAACCCTATCGTGCTCGCGGTGTTCGACACCGACCAGGTCGAGGCGGTGGTGGAAGGTCCGATCCTGGCCGCGCTCGGCGAAAACTCCGGCAAGATCGTGATGTGCACCTCGACCTGCGATCCCGACCGCATCGCCGCACTGGCCGGGCGCGTGGCCTCGCGCGGCCTGCGTTTTCTGGAGACGCCGGTGTCGGGCACCAGCGGGCAGGTGCGGCGCGGCGAAGGCGTCGGCCTGATCGGCGGCGACCCCGCGGTGGCTGCAGAAATCTCCGGCGTGCTCGATGCGGTGTTCCCGGTGCGGTTCCATGTCGGCGGGCCCGGCGACGGCGGCCGTGCCAAGCTCGCGGTCAACCTCATTCTCGGGCTCAACCGGGTCGCGCTGGCCGAGGGGCTGGTGTTCGCGACCCGCCTCGGCCTCGATCCCGATGCATTCCTCAGGATCGCGCGGGGCTCAGCGGCCTATTCTCAGGTGATGGACACCAAGGGCGCGAAAATGGCGGCATCGGATTTCGCCGCGGAAGGCCGCGCTCGCCAGACCCTCAAGGACGTCAATCTCATGCTGGAACAGGCCGGGCGCTGCGGCCAGAACCTGCCCTTGCTCGAGGTCCATCGCGACATCCTCGCGGCGTGCGTGGCCGCGGGCGAAGGCGATCTCGACAACAGCGTCGTCATCAACGAAATCCGCCGCCGCTGGGCGAAGTAGGTAAACTCTTTCTTCTCCCTCCCCGACTTCGGGGAGGGCTAGGGTGGGGTCTTCCTCACAACACGCCCGGTCGCAAGCGAATCCCCACCCCGGCCCTCCTCGGAGATGCTGAGGGAGAAGAGTGCCGCGCGCAGCGCCGGGGCGAGCCGCGTCAGCTCTTGCTCGATGATGGGCGCGACTGCGGCCCGGAACGCGGCCATGCCGATCTCCTCCGCCGGCACGACGGCGACGCCATCCTTTTGCAGCAGCGCGAGGCATTGGGTGTCCTCGGCGATCGCGAAGGCGCGCTGCTGCGCGGTCGCATCCGCCATCGCGGCGGTGACCGCCCTCTGCACCTCGCCGTCGAGGCCGTCGAACCAGGCGCGGTTCGCGAGCACCAGCGCAACGCCGAAGAAATGCGAGGTCAGGCTGACATGGCGGTGGGTGCGGTGCAGGTTGAAATTGACCAGATTGGTCAGCGGATTTTCCTGGGCATCGACGGCGAGACCGGTGACGGCGGCGACGAGGTCCTTGACGTCGATGACCATCGGCACGAAGCCGAGCGCCGCGAACACTTGTCTGTGCAGAGGGCTCGCGACGATGCGCAGCCGCAGGCCGCGGCAATCCTGCGGGGTGCGGATCGGATGCAGGCGGTTGGAGATATGACGGAAGCCGTTGTCCCAGAAATCGAGCAGCCGATAGGGCGTCGCCGCCGCCACGTCGGCGGCGAGCCGGCGCCCGACCTCGCCGTCGAGCTGGCGATAGACGGGGTCGCGCGCAGTGAGCACGAAGGGGATGTCGAACAGCGCCAGCGACGGCACCCGTTCCGCCAAATAGCTCGAATTGAAGTAGCAGAGTTCCAGCCGGCCGTCGGCCACCATCGCCAGCAGGTCGGCCGCCTTGTGGCCGTGGGCGCTGACGTTCGCGGTGACCTCCACACGCCAGCCAGGGCCGAGCCGCCGCTCCGCATCCGCGGCGAAGGCGCGCAGGCCCCGCGTGTGCACGGAGGCCTCGCCCTGGTAGCCGCCGATGCGGATGGTGCGGTTCGGTGGTGTGCCCAAGATGCCTCTCTCGCCGGTGACGCTGTCGCTGGGGTCGCGAAGGTCACCCATGCGCCGGCCCCGCCTCCCTTGAGCGCGCTCATATTCCATAATAGACCGATAGGAACAAGCGCGGTTGCGGGCCGCGCGCCGGTCCATTGTGGCCGGTGGAACTTCGCACCAGCGAGGAACGGCCATGATCGCCACAGTCAAGTTCTCGGTCATCCTGTGGGGCTTTGCTCAGGTGATGAAGGTTTCGGCGCGCCGGCATCCGAAGTTCCGCGACCGCCTGCGCGAGCGCAATCTGGTCGCCCAGATCAAGGCGCGCGACGAGGAGGTCGGGCGCTGGTTCGAGGTCCGCGCCGGCAAGGTCACCTCTGGGGCCGGGCTCCATGCCAGGCCCGACATCACGCTCGCCTTCAAGAACGCTGCGATCGGCGCTTCGCTGCTGACGCCGCCGATCAACTGGCTCGACCAGATCAACGCCCAGAAGGATTTCAACCTCACCGTCGACGGGCCGGAGGACCTCACCAACTGGTGGGCCCAGACCATGATGGCCACGATGACCGCGGGCTGGCAGTTCGGCACCAGGCTCGCCGACGGCACCATGCGCTATTGCAATATGACCAATGGCGGCCCGGTGTTCGTGCACGTCAAGGACGGCAAGATCGTGCGCATGACGCCGATCGACTTCGACGACACCGATCCTCAGCCCTGGACCATCGAGGCGCGTGGAATGAAATTCACCCCGCCGCGCAAGACCACCCTGGCGCCCCATGGCCAGAACGCAAAATCGATCGTCTATTCGCCGGACCGCCTGCTCCATCCGATGAAGCGGGTCGATTTCGATCCCAATGGTGAGCGCCATCCGGAGAACCGCGGCAAGTCCGGCTATGTGCGGATCTCATGGGACGAGGCGCTCGATATCGTCTCCTCCGAGATCAAGCGCCTCAAAAGCACCTATGGCCCCGGCGTGATGGCGGTCTCCCACGGCTCGCATCACACCTGGGGCAATATCGGCTACTACCTCTCGGCGCTGCACCGCTTCCGCAACGCCGTCGGCTACACCCAGGTCCACCACAATCCCGACAGCTGGGAGGGCTGGTACTGGGGCGCGGTGCATCACTGGGGCTATACGCTGCGCGTCGGCCAGTCCGAGACCTATGGCACCGTCGAGGACTGCCTGCAGAACTGCGACATGATCGTGTTCTGGGCGGCGGACCCGGAGTCGACCAGCGGTTCTTACGGCGCGCAGGAAGGCACCGTGCGCCGGCAGTGGCTCAAGAACCCGAAGCTCGGCATCAAGGTCGTCCACATCGATCCCTATTACAACGCCTCGGCGCAATTCCTGCCGGGCAAATGGTTCGCCCCCAAGCCGACCACCTCGGTCGCGATGGCGATGGCGATCGCCTACGTCTGGATCAAGGAAGACCTCTACGACAAGGACTACGTGAGCACCCACACGGTCGGCTTCGACAAGTGGAAGGCCTATCTCCTCGGCGAGGAGGACGGCACGCCGAAAACGCCGGAATGGCAGCAGCAGGAGACCGGCGTTCCCGCCAAGGACGTCCGCGCGCTCGCCCGCGAATGGGGCAAGAAGCGCGTCTATCTCGCGCCCGGCGGCTGGGGCAACGGCCATGGCGGAGCCTGCCGCAACCAGACCGGCATCCAGTGGGCCCGCGTCATGGTGTGCCTCATCGCCATGCAGGGCCTCGGCAAGCCCGGCATCAACATGGGCAACCTGCAATGGGGCTGCCCGCTCGATTTCAATTTCTATTTCCCCGGCTATGCCGACGGCGGCATGTCCGGCGATCTCGAGAACACCTCGATGCCGGTCGAGCTCTACCAGCGCATGCCGCAGCTGCCTACCATGGCCTCGACCTACCAGCGCATCCCGCGCATCTGGATGCCGGAGGCGATCACCGAGGGCAAGGCCGAGGGCTATGCCTGGGTCGGCAAGTCGATCGAGCACCAGTTCGCCAAGTTCTCCTATCCGGCGCCCGGCCATGCGCCGGTGAAGATGCTCTACAAGTACGGCGGCTCGATGCTGTCGACCATGAACAACACCAACCGCCATGTGCGGATGTACCAGTCCGACAATCTCGAATTCGTCGTCAACCAGTCGATCTGGTTCGAGGGCGAGGCGAAATTCGCCGACGTGATCCTGCCGGCCTGCTCCAATTTCGAGCGCGTCGACATCAGCGAATGGGCGGGGCTCGGCGGCTACGGCCATCACGGCCAGCAGCAGCTCAACCACCGCGTCATCATCTTCCAGGCGCCGGCGATCGCGCCGCTCGGGGAATCGAAGTCGGACTACTGGATCTTCACCGAGATCTGCAAACGGCTCGGGCTCGCCAATTACTTCAATGAGGGCATGAACGAAATCGATTGGGTCAAGCGCCTGTTCGAGGCCTCCGACCTGCCCAAGCGCATCTCCTGGAAGGAATTCATCCGCAGGGGCTATTACGTGGTGCCGGCGGAGAAGGAGAAGCTGCGCGCGCCGGTGTCGTTCCGCTGGTTCTGGGAGAACCGCAAGAAGGACGTGCCCGAGGCGCATCCGCTGCCGTCCGACTATGCGCAGGAATTCCAACGCGGCCTGCAGACCCAATCGGGCAAGCTCGAATTCGAGTGCAACAGCCTCAAGCGCTTCAACGATCCCGAGCGTCCGCCGATCGTGAAATACGAGCCGTCATGGGAGGGGCCGCATTCCGGCGCGATGTTTGCCAGCTATCCGCTGCAGATGCTGACGCCGCATTCGAAATACTGCTTCCACACCCAGGGCGACGGCAAGGACAGCTTCCTCCTCAACATCGCCGACCACCGCGTCAACGTGAACGGCTATTATTACTGGGTGATGCGCCTCAACGCGGAGGATGCCGCCGCGCGCGGCATCAAGAAACACGACCTCGTCAAGGTCTTCAACGACCGCGGCGCCGTGATCTGCGCGGCGCTGCCGACCCAGCGCCTGCCGCGCGGCGTCTGCCACGGCTACGAGTTCCTCCGCCGTCTACGACCCCATGGGCGAGCCCGGCAAATCGGTCGATCGCGGCGGCTGCCTCAATCTGCTGACGCCGGAGCGCACCCAGACCAAGTCGACCCATTCGCTCGCCGGCGCCAATTCGCTGGTCCAGGTCGAGCTGTGGGACGGTCGCACCGAGCACATGTCCGCGGCCTTCGCGGAAATGGAGCGCGACAAGGGCATCAAGCGCACGCTGGAAGCTGCCAGCCTGGTGCCGGCGAAGTAGTTACTCTTCTCCCTCCCCCGCAAGCGGGAGAGGGGGCGAAAAAGCCAAAAGTCCGGAGTTCTCCATGGCCAAGTGGAACATGATAATCGACGTCGCGGAGTGCACCAACTGCCAGCTGTGCGCGCTTGCCGCCATGGACGAATATGTCGGCAATGATTTTCCGGGCTACGCCGCGCCGATGCCCAGGCACGGCCATCGCTGGATCGACATCCTGCAGAAGGAGCGCGGCCAGGCGCCGATGATCGACATCGCCTACGTTCCCACCATGTGCAACCACTGCGACGATGCGCCCTGCATCCAGGCGGCCAAGGACGGCGCCATCGCCAAGCGCGACGACGGCATCGTCATCATCGATCCGGTCAAGGCCAAGGGCCAGAAGCAGCTCGTCGACGCCTGCCCCTACGGCCACATCTGGTGGAACGAGGAGCTGCAGATAGCGCAGCACTGGCCGTTCGACGCGCATCTGATCGACCAGGGATGGCAGCAGACCCGCGGCCACCAGTCGTGCCCGACCGGGGCGATGCGCGCGGTCAAGCTCGACGATGCCGAGATGGCGCGCATGGCCCGTGAGGAAGGGCTCGAAACCATCCGGCCGGAGCTCGATACCAAGCCGCGGGTCTACTACCGCAACCTGTGGCGCTACGCGAAATGCTTTATCGGCGGCACCGTGTCGGTGGAAGCCAAGGGCGTCGTCGATTGCGTCGAAGGCGCGCGCATCAGCCTGATCCGGGGCGGCGCGGTGGTCGCGCGAACCGCGAGCGACAATTACGGCGACTTCAAATTCGACAAGCTGGACGAGAATTCCGGCGCCTACACCGTCGAGATCGAGGCGCCCGGCCGCGCGAAGAAATCGCTCGAAGCGGTGCTCGGTGCGAGCATCACGCTGGGCGAGATCAGACTGTAGTCATGCTCGATCAGGCGACGCCGCTCATCGTCCCGGGCCTCGCGAACCTCTATGCGGCGCTGGCGCCTTTCGCCGAGGCGCTGCTGCGCGTCGTCGTCGGCCTGACGCTGGTTCCGCATGGCCTGCGCGTGACGTTCGGCTGCTTCGGCGGCAGCGGCCTCAAGGTCGGGGATCTGAGGCAGCTCGCCGCGGAGCTCGACCAGACCGGATATCGTCCCGGCTGGTTCTGGGCCCCCGCCATTTCCGTTACCCAGCTCGTGTGCGGGCCGCTGCTCGCCCTGGGCCTTTTCACACGGCCGGCGGCAGTGCCTATCGTCGTCTTCCTCGCGGTGTCGAATGTCGAGCGCTGGCGGGTCGGCGGCTTTTTCTGGAACACGCTCGGGCTCGAATACACGCTGCTGTGGATGGTGGCGGCGTTCTATTTCCTCGTCCATGGCGGCGGCCTCTACTCCCTCGATCATGTCCTGATCGGGCGGGAGTTTTGAGGCCGTAGCCCGGATTGAGCGCAAGCGAAACCCGGGTCAGCATCGAAGCCGTGAGCGGCCCCGGCCCCGGATTTCGCTACGCTCAATCCGGGCTACTCGCTACATCACCCAAGTGGGCTGAACTTTGTAATAGTCGTCGATCGCCCGGGTGCGGCTGTCCCAATCCCAGGTTTCGTGGGTGCTGTACTTCGGAGCGCCCTTGAGCTGGGTTTCGCTGATGTTCACCTCATAGCCCTCCAGCTTCGGATTGTAGGTCAGCATCGACCAGGGCAGCGGGTAATAGTCTTCTCCAATGCCCATGAAACCGCCGAAGCTCATGACGGCGTAGCCGACCTTGCCGCTCTGCTTTCCGATCATGACGCGCTGGATGTGGCCGATTTTGTCGCCGTTCGAACGATAGACCGCGGTGCCTTCAACCTTATCGCTGCCGATCAGCGAATGGGTCTCCCGGGACTTCAGCGGCTGCGTGCTGGTGTGGAGGTTGGATTCCAGGGGCATTTGCGTCTCCTTGTTATGATTGTACCGCAAGGATAACGCGGCCGCTTCGTGAGAGTTCCGCCGCTCCCAGCCACGCTTGGGCGCGAATGCACACCGACGATGGCGGGGTGCGAGTTTTGACGATTCACAGCAGGCTGGCGGCGATGTTCACCGTCAATGCCAGGAGCGTTGCGTTGAAGATGAAGGACACGACGCCGTGTCCCGAGACCATGCGGCGGATCTTGTTCGAGGTGACCGCGACGTCGGACACCTGCGAGGTCATGCCGATGACGAGGGAGAAATAGAGAAAGTCCCAATAGTCCGGCGGCTCGTCGCCGGGAAAATTCAGCCCGCCGCCCCTGTGCTTGTTCTCGTCGTAGTACTCGTAAGCGTAGTGCAGCGCGAAGATCGTGTGGGTAAAGGTCCACGACAACAGGATGGTGACCGCGGCGAGGGCGAGATGCACCGGCGCCTTGTTGGCGCCGCCGAGCTCGGCGAGAATCGCGCCGAGGCTCGCCAACGCCGCGACGGCAGTGAGGAAGAGCACGGCGATCCGCCCTTCGTCCTGGCGCGCGGCCTGCCGCCGCATTCCGTCGATATCCGCCGTCGCCATGATCCTGAAGGCCAGGATGAGGTAGAGCCCGGCGCAGATATCCCATCCGATCAGCACGCGGGTCGCGACATGCAGGCTCGCCGGCAGCACCGCCGCGACGGCGGCGCCGACCACGGCCGAAACGAACAGCCTCGGCCGGATGCGGATGATCCGCAGCGCGCGCCGGAACGGATTGTGTCTTGTCTTGGTGGCCGGCATCGGCGGTCGCTCCGGGGCTGTTGGTGCGACCCCACCACGGAAGAGAACCCCACGATAGCTTTTTTGCAGCTGTGCATCCAAGGTCTGCATCCGGCGCCGCCTCAGAAGCGCACCGATTGTTGGTATGTTGGGGCATGAGCCCGCAGCCGATGCGAATCCCGCCGAAACCGGCTTCGCCACCACCGACCGCCCCGCGCCGGTCGCTGTGGCGGTGGTTGCGCATCGCCGGCGTTGCGATCGTGTTCGTCCTGCTCATCCCCTATGCGCTGGTCCCGCTCTACCGGGTGGTCGATCCGGTTTCGACCCTGATGCTGTGGCGCCGCGTCACTGGCGCCCGGGTCGAGCGCATCGTCGTGCCGATGGGGCGGATCGACCCCAACCTGCCCCGCGCGGTGATCGCCGCCGAAGACGGCAGCTTCTGCACCCATCACGGCATCGACCTGCGGCAGATGCGGGAGGCGGTGGCGCAGGCCGATGCGTTGAGCGACGCCCGCGGCGGCTCCACCATCACCCAGCAACTGGCCAAGAACCTGTTCCTGTGGCAGGGGCGCAGTTTCGTCCGCAAGGGGCTCGAATTGCCGCTGGCGCTGTGGATCAACCTCGTCATCCCCAAGCGCCGGCAGCTGGAAATCTACCTCAACATCGCCGAATGGGGCCCCAACGGGGAATTCGGCGCCGAGGCCGCGGCGCGGCGGGCGTTCGGCAAGCCGGCGCGGCAGTTGACGCCCCAGGAAGCGGCACTGCTCGCGGCGACGCTGCCCAATCCGGTCCGCCGCAATCCGCGCCAGCCCGGGCCCGGCCTGCGCCGGCTCACCGGCATCTACATGACCCGCGCGGCGTCGGAAAAGGTGGACGCCTGCCTCCGGCCGGCGCGGTGAAGTGCTTTCCCTCCCCCGTTTCGGGGAGGGCAGGGTAGGGTGGTCCAACGGCCTCTAGCAATCCGGCGGCGCATCCATTATAAGCCCGGCTTCCGATTACAACCCGATTTTGGCGTTCGCCGCCGTATCAAGGAATGCGAGGAGACCCATCATGGCCGTGCCGAAAAAGAAGACATCGCCGTCGAGACGCGGCATGAGGCGATCCGCCGACGCGTTGAAGCAGCCGACCTACGTCGAAGACAAGGATTCCGGCGAGTTGCGCCGGCCCCATCACA
The DNA here is from genome assembly GCA_963800215.1 of uncultured Alphaproteobacteria bacterium. Taxonomy (GTDB): domain Bacteria; phylum Pseudomonadota; class Alphaproteobacteria; order Rhizobiales; family Xanthobacteraceae; genus JAJPKK01. The sequence goes on from CAWCZY010000006.1 coordinate 100,573, forward strand.
TCGACATGAAGACCGGCATGTATCGCGGCCGGCAGGTGTTCAAGGTGAAGTCCGAGGCCTGAGCCGGGATCCGCGCCGCGGCGCGGGCGGCAGCAGGGCAGGGCGGAACGCGGTGACGCGCGCCATCATCGATCCGGAGGCCGGACCATGTTCCTCCTTGGCGTTCCCCTCCTGATCTTCTCGTTCGCGATCTACAACATCGTGGTGTTCATACTTTCCGGCTTCTCCTGGTCGATGGAGATCCTGCGTTTTCCGCTCGCCTCGGGCGGCGAGTTCGCGATCACCGCGGGCGATCTCATGGTCGCCGGGTCGATCCTCATCCTGCTCGTCGAAATGCTCAAGGCGGCGCGGTTGAGCCGACGCAGCATCATCGACCACCTGCTGTCCATGGTGCTGTTCGTCGGCATGCTGGTCGAGTTCCTGCTGGTGAAGCAGGCGGCGTCATCGACCTTTTTCCTGCTGCTCGTCATCAGCTTCGTCGACGTGATGGGCGGCTTTGCGATCAGCGTTCGCGCTGCCCAGCGCGATATCTCGTTCTCCGGACCCGATGGCCATTCCCTCTGAGCGCGCCGCCGCGCACGAGCCGAGGCTTCATGTACCGCGATTTTCAAAGCCCCGGCCGCTCCGCGGTGATGGCCTGCGAGGGCATGGCCGCCACGTCCCATCCGCTTGCGAGCGACATTGCGATCGCCGCCCTGCGGGCCGGGGGCACCGCGGCCGATGCGGCGGTGGCGGCGGTGGCGGCGCTCGGCGTCGTCGAGCCGCACATGACCGGCATCGGCGGCGACTGCTTCTGCCTGGTGGCCAAGCCCGGCGCGCCGCTATGGGGCTATAACGGTTCCGGGCGCTCCGCCGCCGCCGCCCGGCCCGAGGTCCTGATCGCCGCGGGCGCGCAGGCGATCGGCTTCGAATCCGTGCATTCGGTCACCGTTCCCGGCGCCGTCGACGCCTGGGACGCGGTGCTCTCCGCCCATGGCCGGTTCGGCCTCGACCGCGCCTTGGCCCCGGCGATCCACCATGCCGAACGCGGGTTCCCGGTGGCGCCGCGGGTCGCCTTCGACTGGGGCCGCCTGGTCAAGCGCCTGAGCGCCGATCCCGGTGCGTCGCGTCATTACCTCGTCGACGGCCGCGCGCCGCTGCCGGGCGACATCATCCGGTTCCCGGCGCTGGCGGCGACGCTGAAATCGATCGCCGCCCGCGGGCCCCGCGCGTTCTACGAAGACGCCGCCGCCGACATCGTCGCGACCCTCGCCCCACGCGGCTCATGGCTGGCGCAGGAGGATTTCGCGCGCCACCGCGGCGAGCCGACGACGCCGATCGCCTCGAATTATCGCGGGCTCGATGTGGTGGAGTTGCCGCCCAACGGCCAGGGCATCACCGCGCTGGTGCTGCTCGGCATTCTCGAACGCTTCGACCTCGCTTCGCTCGATCCGCATGGCCCGGAGCGCCTGCACATCGCGCTCGAAGCGGCCCGGCTCGCCTATGGCGTGCGCGATGCCCATGTCGCCGACCCCGCTCATCTGCGGGTGGCGGTCGAGGCGTTGCTCGACAAGGCGCTGGCCGGCCGCCTCGCGGCGCGGATCGACCGCAGCCGGCGCGTGGCGCTGCCGCCGGCGCTGGCGTCCGGCGGCGACACCGTCTATGTGACCGTGGTCGACCGCGACCGCACCGCGGTCTCGATCATCAATTCGCTCTACAGCCAGTTCGGCTGCGGCATCGCTACCGAGAAAACCGGGATCATGCTGCACAATCGCGGCGCCTGCTTCGTCATCGATCCCTCCAGCCCGAACGCATACGGCCCGGCCAAGCGGCCGCTGTCGACCCTTATCCCGGCGCTGGCGATGCGCAACGGCCGCTGCGAACTCTCGTTCGGCGTGATGGGCGCGGCCTACCAGGCCATGGGCCATGCCCACGTCATCACCAATCTCGTCGACTTCGGCATGGACCTGCAGACGGCGATCGACGATCCCCGCGTGTTCTTCGAGGGCGACATCACCCTGGTCGAGCGCGGCATCCCGCAGGCCGCGGTGCGCGGCCTCGAACAGCGCGGCCATCGGGTGGAGTTCTGCCTGACGCCGCTCGGCGGCGGCCAGGCCATCGCCATCGACTGGCGGCGCGGCGTGCTGATCGGCGCCTCCGACCCGCGCAAGGACGGATGCGCGATCGGGTATTGAGGGTTAAGGCTTTCTTAGTCCCGATCGCATAGGGCGAGGTCTGCTTACGAGGCAATAGCGGTCGCGCCGACCGCTGCGCCGAGAGTCTTTTCTTGACCCTAACCGGTCGTCGTGGGTCATTGCCGCTTGATGCCCGCGAACCTGATCACCTTTGCCCATTTCTCGGTATCATCTGCGATAAGCTTTCTAAAATCATCGGGCGAGCCCGGGAGCGCCGTGAGGCCCAGATCGGCAAACCCAGTTATTATTTTCGGGTCCGCGAGCACCGTGTTTATTTCTGTGTTGAGCTTGTCGATGATCTCGACGGATGTGCTCCTCGGCACAACAATACCTGTCCACCCGCTGGTTTCGGTAACTCGGTACGAACTCGCCGATAGTCGGGATGTCCGGCAACGCCTGCGAACCTGCCGCGCCGGTCACGGCCAATGCGCGTAACTTGCCGGTTCGGATGTATTCCAGGGACTGAGGCAAGGTGCCGAACATCACCTGCACTTGTCCACCCATCAAATCTGCTACTGCGGGCCCCCCACCACGGTACGTGAACCAAGTTAACCCCTGTCATCATTTTGAATAACTCGCCAGACATATGGGCGGGGATCCCGTTGCCTCCTGAACCCATGTTGATTTTGCCCGGATTGGCCTTGGCGTATGCGATGAACTCGAGGACATTCGTTGCCGGGACAGAAGGATTGACCGTCATGACATTCGGCACGCCGGCGATAGAGGGCAAGGTCCCGGAAGCGATGATCTATTGAAGTTCGAAAAACGCAATTGAGTTTGATTTGGCCTACCGAACCGTTTCAATTGATCCTGATCTTCAACTCCTTGGCCAATTTGGCATATTTGGCGGAATCGACGTTGACCAACTTGGCGAGTGTCTCTGCGCTGCCGCCGAGCGGCTCTTGGACGGCTTTGGCCAAGCTGTCGCGCAAAGTGGGATCGGCCAGCGCCTTCTCTATTTCGGCATTAAGACGCGCGACAACATCGAATGGCGTTCCGGCAGGCACGAAGGCGCCTTTCCAATCGTAAAGCACCAGATCGACACCGGTCTCCTGCAATGTCGGCACTTCGGGCATACTAGGCACGCGCGTCTCCGAGGTCTGGGCCAGCAGGCGCAGATTGTTCGCCTCGTAGTGCGGGATGAGCGCCGTCGGCCCGAGCACGCCGATCGGCACGTGTCCGGCGAGGAGGTCGTTGACGGCCTGTCCCGCGCCGCGATACGGCACATGCTCCAGCTTGATCCCGGTCAGCCGCGCGAACCACTCGCCGACGAAATGCTGATTGGTACCGACGCCGGAGGTGGCGAAGCCTAATCCGGGCCTGCGCTTGGCGACGGCGATCAATTCGGCAATCGAATTCACGCCCAGGGTAGGATGGGTCGCGAGCACGAGCGGCTGGCGCACCAGCGCGATCACCGGGACGAGCACCTTGGCATAGTCCATATTGACCTTCATGACATGGGGCGCGCTCGCTAGGTTGTCGTTCGCGATCAGCACGGTGTAGCCATCGGGCGCGCTCTTGGCAGCGGCGTCGAGACCGATGGTGCCGCCGGCGCCGGTCTTGTTCTCGATGTAGACCTGCTGGCCCATGGAGTGCGTAAGGTATTCGCCGACGAGCCTCGCCGTGAAATCGAGGCCACCGCCCGCCGCAAGCGGGACCAAGAAACGTACCGGCGAAGTCGGATAAGCTTGCGCCCATACATTATGTGAGAAAGTGGGCATAGCGGCAGCACCCGCTGCCAGATGCAGAAATCGACGACGCGGAATTTTCATAGGGCGCCCCTGACGACACCGGACAGCGCCACACAATGATCGTGTGACGGGCAAGTGTCAGATTGATTTTCGGGATGTTCGCCGGCCGGTGGCACCCTTGCTGCCCGTTCACTCCCCTCGGACTTCGGCACGTCCCGCTGGCAGCTCTCGAATGAAAACTACACCGATTGCTGGTGTCTCTGGAAGAGGGGTTGGCGGCAGAAGCCGCGGCCGACGACCGCGGCGGCGGCTTTCAGGGGTGGACCTGCCGCCGCCACGCGTGGCCGACAGGGCCGTATCTGACCCTGGGCGGAAGCCGGCAAGGTACCGACAAATTTTCATGCGATAGGATCAGCGGGGTCCTGTTGCGATCCGTAGCGGTCGCCTGATCGAGGTTAAAGGTCGTGATGCCTTGGTGCCCTTCAACGAAGCCTTGATTTCGCGAAGATGCTTACTCGTTGCGATCAGCGCCTCGGTCTCGATCGCGCGATATCGCTCGATCAGCCTTTTGCCAAGGGGAGCCAGAGTTGCCCCCTTTTTGGCACCGCCCAACTAAATCTCGATCACCGGGTCGCCAAAGCAATTGTTGATGTCGTGCGCCAGCAGCCAAGCTCGCCGGTACGACATGCGCAGGCTCCGACCGGCCGCTGAGATCGATCCAGTCTTGTCTATGGCTTCTAGCAGCCGAAATCTTTCCAGCGCCTAAAGCGCGGCCGCTGCCAAACTCTACCCTCAACGTCAGCTTCGGCGCTTCCATGATCGCAGACCCGCGGCAAACCAAAATGACAGAGCATTTCCGCCACCGATCGAATCGGAATGGGGAGTTATGCAGTCTGGACCTTAGCCGGGTTAATGATGATGGGGCACAGAGGCCGGGCCGTCATAGCCCCGGAGTTGCTGGTGGAGAACAATCTGGTCCGGGTGCAGCAAAGCGCGTGTCTCCAGATGCGCCATCAAATGTACCGAGCGCAAACGACCATTCACCTCGCCGATGGCGGCTATCTCCATTGCGAGATTGGCGGGCGTGATCTCACGACTTGCGAAAAATTGGTCGAGCCTCCGTTCGTGCGCAATCAGCTCGTCGCCAAGTGGCTTTGCAGCCGCGCTCATGCGGTCGTAAATCGCCGTTACCTGATCAAGCTGATCCTTCGTAAGCCCGAGCTGCTTCGCGAGAGTGACCACATGGGCGGGGCCAGGATAGCCGTTGAGCTCCGCCGCTTTGGCCATACCCATGCCCTCGCCCTTGCGCAGAGCCGCGATGTCATCGTTTGAGAGAGCCTTAATCTGACGGCCCTGTTGTCCGGTATATGGAGTGGCAGGGGTCTCGGCCGCGAGCACCGGAAGAGCGAGGACGCAGGTGGCAAGAATTGCTGCGATGGTTCGAGAACGCATAAAAAGTTACCTCCAAGATGCGACAATCACTATGAGGATATAGGCCCGAATGCACGATTTCGTCCAAGCCTTTATCGCCGCCTTCGCTTTGATTGGCAGTTTCGATCCGGAGATCGTCGGGATCGTCGCGCTGTCCCTGCGCGTCAGTCTGTCGGCCAGTGTGATCGCCATGGTGATCGGCGCGCCCTTGGGCGGCGCGCTCGCTGTTGGCCAGTTTCGTGGGCGCCAACCGGTCATCGTGCTTGCCAACGCACTACTTGGCTTGCCCCCGGTCGTGGTCGGGCTTGTCATCTATCTCGCCCTGTCGCGCTCAGGACCGCTCGGCTTCACCGGCCTTCTGTTTACGCCCGCCGCCATGATCATAGCGCAGACGGTCCTCGCCATCCCCATCGTGGTCGCGCTCGTTCATCGGCCCGTTGCCGTGCTGTGGTCAGAATACGGCGACCTGATGCGGATTGACGGCCTTTCGAAAAGCCGTAGCATCCTTGCGCTATTCGCGATTGGTCGCGCTTCCCTGCTGACCGCCTTTCTTGCCGCTTTCGGTCGCGCTATCGCCGAAGTTGGTGCAATCCTGATCGTGGGCGGCAATATCCGAGGCTTTACCCGTACCATGACCACCACCATCGCCTTGGAGACCAGCAAGGGAGACCTACCCCTCGCGCTCGGTCTCGGGCTGATCCTCATCCTGCTCAGCGTCAGCGTGAGCGCGACTGCATTCCTGCTGGCGGAATGGGCGGGGCGAAGCCGAGATTAGGCGGACGCCGAACGACCGGCTCAGTGCTTTGAGGCCTCGGCATTGGGAAAGAACAGTTGCTGCCCGCCAATCTTGTATTCGGCGATCGTCCTTTGCCCATTCGTCGAGATGAGCCAATCGACGAAGACCTGCCCGTCGGTCACATTTACCTTTGGGTATTTTGCAGGATTGACCAGCATGATGCCGTATTGGTTGAACAGCCTGCGGTCCCCCTCCACCAGGATCGCAAGGGTGCCGCGATTGCGGAAAGAGAGCCAAGTGCCACGGTCCGCGAGCAGATAGGCGTCCGTGGAGGCCGCAATGTTTAACGCTGGCCCCATGCCCTGACCGATTTCTCGATACCATGAGTTCCTGTGCGACATTGATCGAGATGCCGGCGTCCATCCAATAGCGAAGCTCGGCTTCGTTCGTCCCCGACCGGTCGCCACGCGAGACGAACGGTGCGCTGGATGCTGCGATCTTGCGGAATGCCTCGATTACGCTCTTGCCGCCAGCGATATGTGCCGGATCGGCCAGCGGTCCGATGACGACGAAATCGTTGTACATCACGTCGAAGCGCCTCACCCCGAAGCCCTCAGCCATGAATTTGTCTTCCGCCGGCCTGTCGTGCACGAACACCACGTCGGCGTCGCCCCGCCTTCCGATGTCGAGTGCCTGTCCGGTGCCGACGGCTACTACTTTCACCTGAATGCCGGTCTTCGCGGAAAAGCGCGGCAGCAGGAAACCGAACAGGCCTGACTGTTCGGTTGATGTGGTCGAGGCAACAATGATCGAGCGGTCCTGCGCGAAGGCGGTGCCATGGATCGCCAATCCGAAAATCGCCGCGAGCGCGAACAATCGATGTTTCATGTCGAATACTCTACATTCCGTCAGAGGAAATTTCTTGCCTCTTTTGCCGACGGCGGCTTATGTGCAGGTTTTCGGACGCCGGAATGCCGAGACCATCCACGCGCTCTGGCGGCCGGCGTCGGAAAAGCGCCAAGGCACGAAATCGCGGTGGGTGGGGCGCTGGCGGTGCTGCGGGCTCTATGGGGAATTGAGCGGGGCGTCGGGCTCAAAGAGAATGACGCGAAGCGGTCGAGCCGATGGCTTTGGCCCGAGGCGTGGGTGTCCTTGCAGGGCTGAACGAACGGACCGGGCGTTTGTTGACCAGAATGGCGGTGGCGATGCGGGCCAATTTGACGGGCCGACGCAAGCGGGGGCGATGCCGGCCGAGATCCGGCGCGAATGGCTGGTGTCGCTTCGGTGGCGGATGGGCGGTGACGGCATCATGAGGTGTAGATCCTGATCGCTCCTGACGCCGGCGTGGGACGATGCTTGGGCTGGCAGCCGCGAGCGAAGGTCTCAATGATGAACATGCGTCCGCCGCAGCAGGGGCACGGACGCGGCAGCATGCGCGCTTGGTCGGGCGCCGGAGTCTCGGGTGTGTCGGGCGGTAGGCGATGACCGTATGGGCGCAGCCCTCGCAGCGCGCCACATGACCGCCGAGCGCCGCTGTGCGGCAGCGCTCGATGGCCGACATCACCTTCATCTGGCCGAGGCTGACGCGGCCGACGTTGGCGCGCCGCCACGCCGCTCCGTGGCCGCGGAAGATATCCGCGACCTCCAGGGCCGGACGGGACATGGCGCCGTTACGCCGGCGGCTGGTCTTTGCGGCCCTTCCTGGGCTTCTTGCGCGGCTGCGACAGCAGGTCGAGCGGGCTCTCGATGCCGGCGATCATGCCGGTCGCGACGCGCGTGTAGCGCGCCGTCGTATCTAATTTGTCGTGACCAAGCAGCGCCTGGATGATTCTGATATCGGTACCGCGATCGAGCAGATGAGTTGCAAAGCTGTGCCGAAGCGCGTGCAGCGTCACGGCCTTCTTGATTCCGGCCGCATCGGCCGCTTCATGGAACAGGCGGCTCAACTGGCGGGTGCTCATCGTCTTGCCGCGCTTGGTACCTGGAAACAGACAGCGTTCCTGCGGCGGCGTTCCGGCATCATGACGCGGTGGGCGCACCTTCCACCATTGGCGCAACAGGTCGAGCGTCTCGGGCGACAGCATGACGTTGCGGTCCTTGCGTCCCTTGGACTGCTCCACCCGAATGATCTTCTGTGCGCTGTCGATGTGCTTGACCTTGAGCCTGACCACCTCGCCGGCACGCAGGCCGCAGCCATAGCCGAGGCTGAGCAGTACGCGCACCTTGAGGCTGCTGGCGACCGCGAGCAGGCGGCGCGTCTCGTCCTGGCTCATCACCAGAGGTATCTTCTGCGGCTCGCGGAGGTGATAAATCTCGGCCGCAAGGTCCGGCCGCCGCAGTGTTACGCGGAACAAGAACTTCACCCCGGTCATGATGCGGTTGCGATTGCAGATGCTCATGCCCGTCTCGGCCAAGTGCAGCTGGAAACGACGAACGTCATCCGGTCCGGCCGTATCGGGCGATCGCTTTAGAAATGCAGCGAAACGCCTGCAGCTGTAGATGTGACTTCGCTGCGAGTGTGCACCGAGTTTGCGCGCGTTCATGTCCTCGATCATGCGCTGGCGCAGCGGGGTGACGGCGTCCGTACTCATGGGAAACTCCTGTCTTGGGTGAGGTCGAAACACCTCGATCCCCAAGACAGGCCACACCGGCCGCTATCGACGATCTCTCAGTTGGTTACTGCGCCTGCCGCAGGCCCCCCGCGCAGCGGGCTATCGCGCAGCGATTTAGTGCCTTGGCCCGAGGCAGGCGCCGTGACCGTCGCCCTGCACGGCTGCTATCGGAGCAAGTCCCGCCGCGCCGACCACGAAGCTTGGTGTTGATTGACCCCAATCGGACTCTGTGCCCGGGCACAACACGTCCGTTGCATCGATTGGCGTGGGATCGCGTGTCGCATGACGCTCCTCCCGTCTTCTTCTCACGAATGCCCGTCAGCAAGAGCAAAGGTGAAATCGGCAATAAGGATGTCGCATTTAGGCAACAGCTCCAGTAAATGTGACGCATCCATCTTGTCCGTCGCCTCGCTTGGGGAATTCTCCACTAAAAACATCTAGCGTGGCGGACTCGCCTTGGACTGCGGGGAACATGCGTGTAGCGTTCTTTCGGGGACCGTGCCGCGGGGTTGGGGACAATGAAAGCCTTGCAGGCCACCTGCATCGTGGGTGCCATAACATTCAGCTGGGATCCATCAGGTTAGCGGAAACGAGCCTGGCGCGACCGTGCCGGACGCAATGCCGGAAGCGGCAGTGAGCGCCGAGACGCCCGGTGCGCGTGCGCTCTCCGCCGCCGTACCCGGAAGCATCTGCCGGACCTGGAACAGCGCTTGGAGCAGAGCTTGGCTCGGTGCCTGGGCCGGTTTCCGGACCGTCGTTGAGGGGCAAAGCCGAAATCGGCGACGATTCTATCGAAACAAAATCGGTGTACCCGGGCCACCATGACGCCGCCCAACCGGTGCCGACAACGCGCGATGCGTCGGACGAAGCCTCCAACCCGGCGCCGGTGACGCAGGATTTCCGGTATCTCACCTATTACGTCTGGTCCGAACTGCCGCCTGCCGAGAAGCCGGCGGATATCGTCTTAAGTTCACTCAAGGACACCCCGGTCGGAACGCCGGTCGAGGAGATCAAGCGCGCCTCCGACGCTTTCGGTCTGGATTTCAATTTCATGAAAGCGGTTGCCAGGATCGAATCCGGTTTCGACCCCAGGCAGCGCACCGGGTCGTATATCGGGCTGTTCCAACTGAGCAAATACGAGTTCAACAAATTCGGCTCCGGGCAGATTCTCGATGCCCGCGACAATGCCGTTGCGGCCGCCTACAAGGTCATTACCGAAGGCATTCTGTTCGAGTGGGTGACGCACAAGAAGCCGAGCTTGAGCGATCTTTACTTGATCCATCAACAAGGCTGGGAAGGCGCCGCCGAGCACATCAGCCAACCGGATCGCATCGCCTGGAAATCCATGTGTGCCACCGGCGAAGGCGTGGAGAAAGGCGAAAAATGGTGCAAACGCGCGATCTGGCGGAATACCCTTCCGGCCGTCAAACACGCGTGGAAATCGGTGGATAAGCTGACATCGGGGGCGTTCGTCGGAATGTGGCGCGAGCGGGTTGCTCAACTCTATTCGAAATACATGGCCATCGCTGCCGCCGAACGGGCGAACCAGTAAATTTCCGTTGAGTGGTTGGCAGGAGTTCGGCACCGCGCAGGCCGAGCGGGATGTCTCCTCTTGGGGGGCGCACCTGCCGTGCCCCCGGTGGCGATGCCGTTCGTGGCATTCGCTAATGAGGGCTCGCCGCTCGGCGGCGGCCAGGCCATCGCCTTCGACCGGCGGCGCGGCGTGCTGGTCGGCGCGTCCGACCCGCGCAAGGACGGCTGCGCGATCGGGTATTGAGGGTTAACGCTTCCTTATCGCGCCCGGCGCCGATGGCGACCCGCGCCGCCCGGTTGGACCCACCGGCCGCCCGTCGCGGCCGAAGCGCTCTCGCCGCCGCCGGGTTTTCTATTTGTTTAGTGTATTTGGTTACGTTCCCGCACGGATTTTCCGGGATTTCCCGACGCATCCATAGGAATGGCCGTGGGCACCAGCGAACAGGAGTCGATTGCGCCCGCCATCGCTCCTGCGCCGACGCAAGCCGTGCCGCCGGCCCCAATCGTGCCGATGCCGGTGCGGCCGGAGTCGAGCACGGACAGCGCGCCGGAGCCTTGCAAGGTCACCGATATTCTCGCCTCGATCGGGGAGGTCCCCTATGAGTGGAATATCGGCAGCGACGCCCTCGCGTGGGGGGCCAATGCGCGGCACGTGCTCAAGGTCGCCGACGCCGCCGCGATTGCGACCAACACTGCCTTCGCCGGCCTGATGTGCCCCGGCAACGCCCAATCGCGCCGCGACGCGGTGCTGCTGTCCGGGCAGCACGATGCCGGCACCGGGATATCCTATCAGGTGCAGTATTCCATCCGCGCCGCCGGGGAGACGATCCCGATGTGGGTCGAGGACACCGGCCGCTGGTTCGCCGGTCCCGACGGCCGGCCCGCCCGCGCCCACGGCACGGTGCGCGTCATCACCGAACGCCGCGCCCGGGAAGAGCGGCTCTCCTATCTCTCCCGCTTCGACGATCTCACCGGGGAGATGAACCGCCGGCAGTTCACCGAGGTGCTCGCCGACACGCTGCAGGATGCGATCGGGTTGCGGACCTCGTTCACCGTGCTGGTCGTCTCCATCGACGATCTCGCGCGCATCAACGAGGCCTACGGATTCATGCGTCGGAGACGAAGTGATCTCGGCGATCGTGCTGCGCTTGCGCGTGAGCATGCGCGGCCGCGACAGTCTCGGCCGGCTGTCCGGAAACAAGTTCGGGCTGATCCTGCGGGACTGCGGTCCGGACGACCTCATGGCCGCCGCCGAACGCCTGCTTCTCGCCGTGCGCGAAGAAGTCATCCTCACCAGGACCGGGCCGGTGGCGGTGACCGCCTCGATCGGCGGCATCATCGCGCCGCGTCATGCCGACAGCGTCCACGACCTGCTGTCGCGGGTCCACGAGGCGCTCAATGCCGGAAAGATGCGGCGGCGCGGTACCCTGGAGGTGTTCCGCCCCGATGTCGAGCGTGAGGCGATGCGCCGGGAAAACATGCGCGCGAGCGATGCCATCGTCGGCGCCCTCAACGAACGCCGCATCATTCCCGCTTTCGAGCCGGTCGCCGAGGCGGTGTCGCGCCGGCCGGCGTTCCACGAATGCCTGATGCGGATCGGCCGGCCCGACGGATCCCTGATCGCCGCCACCGACATCATGCCGATCGCGGAGCGTCTCGGTCTCGTCCGCCTCATCGACCACCGGATGCTGGAACTCGTCATCGCCGAGCTCGTCGAGGTGCCGGACCTGCGGCTGAGCGTCAACGTGTCGCCGGCTTCGACCATCGACGGCACCTGGTGGAATGCGCTGGCGGCCTCGCTCGCGGGCAAACCGGATCTCGCGCCGCGGGTCACCATCGAGCTCACCGAAAGCGCCGCGATCCAGAATCTCGACGAAACCCGTTCCTTCGTCGCCCGCGCGAAGGATATCGGCTGCCGGATCGCGATCGACGATTTCGGCACCGGCTGCACGTCGTTTCGCAACATGCGCAAGCTCGGGGTCGATCTCGTGAAGATCGACGGCGGCTTCGTGAAAAACCTGGCGCGGTCGCAGGACGACCAGGCCTTCGTGCGGATGCTGATCGGGCTCGCCAAGCAGCTCGGCCTGAAGACGGTGGCGGAATGGGTGCAGGACGAAGCCTGCGCCGCGCTCCTGACGGATTGGGGCTGCGACTATCTGCAGGGCGCGCTGATCGGCACGGCGACCATCCGACGTTCCTGGGCAAGCCCGGCGGCGCCCACCCGCGAGGCCGCCGGCGATAGTGTCGTGACCGCCATACCGCCGCGATAGCGCCTACGACGACGTCTTGGTGTCGCTCAGCTTCTCGATCCGCTTCTGCATCTCGTCGAGCTGGCGCTTGAGATCGTCGATCTCCCCGCCCGAGGCCGGCGTCGTCTTCTCGGCTTCGGCATTCTGCGCCTCGCGCCGCGCGAACGGCATGAACATCGCAAAGGCGCGCTCGAACATCTGCATGTTCCTGCGCACCTGGTCTTCGAGCGGGGCGAACGGACCGGCGCCGAAGGCGTGGCTCAACTGGTGGCGGAATTTTTCCTGCTCGCGGGTCAGCGACTCGATCGACACTTCGAGGTACCTCGGAACCAGCATCTGCATGCTGTCGCCGTAGAAGCGGATGAGCTGGCGCAGGAACGTGATGGGCAACAGGTTCTGCCCGCCCTTGTTCTCCTGCTCGAAGATGATCTGGGTCAGCACCGAGCGGGTGATGTCCTCGCCGGTCTTGGCATCGTAAACGATGAAATCCTCGCCGTTCTTGACCATTCCGGCGAGGTCTTCAAGCGTCACATAGGTGCTCGTCCCGGTGTTGTAGAGCCGCCGGTTGGCGTATTTCTTGATGACGACCGGTTCTTCGGACTTGGCCATGGCTTGAATACTCGATAATTCGCCCCGAAACGCCTTTGCGCTTCATCCCTTTGTGAAAATATGCGTTTTTGCCATAGCAGGCCACTGTTTTGTGCAAACTTCCCGCCGAAGTGACTAATGAAGTCGCGACCGGCCCCTGGACGACCGGTTCCGGCGACTTGGTCATGGGCGCAAAATATGCGTTTTTGCCATGGCAGGCCACTGTTATCGGCGCCGCGACGGTCCAGCCCTGGCAGCTTCTCCATCCCTCCCCCACATTGACATGGCCGGGTGTGAGCGGGCATTGACCTTGGCGATCAACCCCGGCGCCGGGACGTGCAATCAACGCCGCAACCTGAGCCCAGAAGGAGTTTCCGTGATGAAGGACGACATCGTCATCGTAGGCGCGGCACGCACGCCGGTCGGCGCGTTCAATGGTGCGCTGGGCAGTGTACCGGCCCACGAGCTCGGCAAGGTGGCGATCATGGCCGCGCTGCAGCGGGCCGGCGTCGAGGCGCCGCGGGTTTCCGAAGTCATCATGGGCCAGATCCTGACCGCAGGCGAAGGCCAGAATCCGGCGCGCCAGGCATCCATCGCGGCGGGAATTCCGGTCGAGATCCCGGCCTGGGGGGTCAATCAGCTCTGCGGCTCCGGGCTGCGCACGGTGGCGCTGGGCTTCCAGTCGATCCTCAACGGCGACAGCGATATCGTCGTCGCCGGCGGGCAGGAATCCATGAGCATGGCGCCGCACTGCGCCCATCTGCGCAACGGCGTCAAGATGGGCAATTTCGAGATGGTCGACACCATGATCAAGGACGGCCTGTGGGATGCCTTCAACGGCTATCACATGGGCAACACCGCCGAGAATGTCGCCCGGCAGTGGCAGATCACCCGCCAGCAGCAGGACGAGTTCGCCGTCGCTTCGCAGAACAAGGCGGAGGCCGCCCAGAAGGCCGGCCGCTTCAAGGACGAGATCGCGCCGGTGACCGTCAAGACCCGCAAGGGCGACATCATCGTCGACTCCGACGAATATCCCAAGCACGGCACCACGCTCGAAGCGGTCGGCAAGCTGCGCCCGGCCTTCGCCAAGGACGGCACGGTGACGGCCGCCAACGCCTCCGGCATCAATGACGGCGCCGCCGCGGTGGTGCTGATGAAGGCGAGTGAAGCGGCCAAGGAGAACCGCAAGGTGCTGGCGCGCATCGTCTCCTGGGCCCAGGCCGGCGTCGATCCCGCGATCATGGGCTCCGGCCCGATCCCGGCTTCCCGCGCCGCGCTCAAAAAGGCCGGCTGGAAGGTCGAGGACCTCGACCTCATCGAGGCCAACGAGGCCTTCGCCGCACAGGCCTGCGCGGTCAACAAGGACCTCGGCTGGAACACCGGCAAGGTCAACGTCAATGGCGGCGCCATCGCGCTCGGGCATCCGATCGGCGCATCCGGCGCCCGCGTCCTGGTGACGCTGCTCCATGAGATGGCGCGGCGCGACGCCAAGAAGGGGCTGGCCACGCTGTGCATCGGCGGCGGCATGGGCATTGCCATGTGCGTGGAGCGCGGCTAACCGCAATAGGGCTCGATCGGCAGCAGGCGGCGGCATTTGCCGCCGCTTTTTCGTCGGTGCCGCTTTTATCGGCGTCATTGCGATGCAGCAATGATTTGCCTTTCCTAACGTGTTCATTTGTCGTGAAACTCGGCGTCGGCCGGCAAGCAAAGAATCCAGGGAGGAGTTGATGGCACGGATTGCAGTGGTGACCGGAGGCACGCGCGGCATCGGCGCGGCAATCTCGAAGGCTTTGAAGGCCGCGGGCTACAACGTCGCCGCCACCTACGCCGGCAGGGACGAGGTGGCGCAGACGTTCAGCTGCGGAGACCGGCATCAAAGTCTACAAGTGGGACGTGAGTTCCTACGAGGCCTGCGTCGCAGGGCTCGCCCAGGTCGCCGCCGACCTCGGCCCCGTCGACGTGCTGGTCAACAATGCCGGCATCACCAGCGACAGCATGTTCCACCGCATGAAGCCGGAACAATGGGTGGCGGTGCTCAATACCAATCTCGTGTCGTTGTTCAACATGTGCCGGCCGGTCATCGAAGGCATGCGACAGCGCAAGTTCGGCCGCATCATCAACATCTCCTCCATCAACGGCCAGAAGGGCCAGATGGGCCAGACCAATTATTCCGCGGCCAAGGCGGGCGAGGTTGGTTTCACCAAGGCGCTGGCGCAGGAGAATGCGCGCGCCGGCGTCACCGTGAATGCGATCTGCCCCGGCTACATCAACACCGAGATGGTGCAGGCGGTGCCGAAGGAGGTTCTGGAGAAGTCGATCCTGCCGCTGATCCCGATCGGCCGGCTCGGCGAACCCGAGGAGGTCGCGCGCTGCGTGGTGTTCCTCGCCTCCGACGACAGCGGTCTCATCACCGGCTCGACCCTGTCCGCCAATGGCGGGCAGATCATGGTGTGACGCTGCCGGAACCGCTTCGATCGGCTTTGGCGGGGCTGCGCATCGGCCCCCTGCGGCGCCCAACCCGGCGGCGCCAGTTCGAAACCCGAAAACACGAAGCCCGGGGCGACGGTGCAGCCGACCAGCGTCCAGTCGCCGAGGCTCGTTGCGGCCTGCCAGGCGTAAGCGGGAACGACGGCCTGCGGGCGCTCGCCGGCCATGAGATCGGCGCCGAGGCGAATGCGCTCGACCGCGGCGTCGCCGCCCCCGTCGCCGTCCTTGGAAATTTCGAGCATCGAGCGGGGCGCCGGCATAGTGGTGCCACGCCTCGGCGGCATCGACACGATGCCAGTGGGAGCGTTCGCCGCGCGCCAGCAGGAAATAGATGGCGGTCGAGGCGGCGCGCCCCGTGCTGTCGGCCCGGTCCCGGAACGTCTCGCGAAAATGGCCGCCCTCGGGATGCGGCTCGAGATCGAGCAGCCGGATGATGTCGGCCGCCGTCAGGTCGTTGATAGTGCCGCCCAAGTCAGAACCTGTTCTTGCGGGCCCGCACTTCGGCGAACACGCGCGCGGCGGGTTGGCCGGCGAGGCCCACTGCGGCGGCGACCTCCGGTTCGTCGGCGCGCAGGAACACGTTGGCCCGCTTTTCCTCGTCCATCCGGCTCGGGATGGTCGGCGTCCCCGCGGCGATCTGGCGCTTGGCCTCCGCGGCGCGGGCCTGCAGCGCCGGATTGCCGGGCTCGATGGTCAGTGCGAAACGGATATTGGCGTCGGTGTATTCGTGGCCGCAGAACAATGCGGTGTCGTCGGGCAAGGCGCGCAGCTTGAGCAGCGATTGCCACATCAACTCTGGGGTGCCTTCGATCACCCGACCGCAACCGATCGAGAACAGGGTGTCGCCGGCGAACAGGAGCTTGTCCGCGGGAAAGAAATAGTTGACCTGGCCGAGCGTGTGGCCCGGCGTTTCGATCACGTCCGCAGTGAGGGAACCGACCTTGACGCGATCGCCTTCGCCGACCTCGACGTCGACGGCGGGAATTTTCGCGGCCTCACGGCGCGGCGCGACCACCCGGCAGTTGTGGCGCTGCTTGAGTTCGGCGATGCCGGCGGTGTGGTCGCCGTGATGGTGGGTGACGAGGATATCGGTCAGCGTCCAGCCGGTGGCGGCGAGCGCGGCCTCGACCGGGGCCGCCTCCGGAGCATCGATGGCGGCGGTGGCGCCGGTCGCGGGATCGTGGACCAGGACGCCGTAATTGTCCTTCATGCAGAGGAACAGCCGGGTTTGCGCGGTCATTGGCCCGTCCATAAATTATTCAGGGCCGGCTTGTAGCATGGCCCGATGACTTGCGCAGCCTCGCGGCGGCGCCCGGCGGATGTTACGGTATGGCATGTCGCTCGATGTCGTCGATCTCCGCAGCTTCTACGTCCACCCGCTCGGCAAGGTGGCGCGGCGCTTCGTCGGCGTCGGCATTCGCCGCTTGTGGACCGGCAGCAAGGGTCTGCGTGTCCTCGGCATCGGTTATTCGACCCCATATCTCGGCTTGTTCCGCGAGGACGCCGAGCGTTGCCTCGCCTTCATGCCGGCGACCCAGGGGGTGGTGAAATGGCCGACGCTGCGGCCGACGCTGGCGGCGCTGGTGGATGAAACCGAGTTGCCGCTGCCCGATGCGGCGGTCGACCGCATCCTGTTCGTGCACGCCCTGGAAATGACCCACGACGCGCCGGCGCTGCTGCGCGAGGTGTGGCGGGTGCTCGCCCCCGGCGGCCGCCTGCTCGCCGTGGTGCCGAACCGGCGCGGGCTGTGGGCGCGCATGGACACGACGCCGTTCGGCCATGGCCGCCCCTATTCGCGCTCGCAGATCACGCAATTGCTGCGGGAGACGTGGTTCACGCCGACGGCTTGGGGCGAGGCGCTCTACGTGCCGCCGATCGAGCAACGCTGGTTCCTGCGCTCGGCGGTCGCGTGGGAACGCACCGGTGCGACCGTATCCGCGCCGTTTGCCGGCGTGCACCTCGTGGAAGCCACCAAGCAGGTCTATCGCACCATCCCGGCGCGCCGGAAAAAGCTGGTCCCGAGCCTCGAACCCGTGCTCGAGCCGGTGCTCGCGCCATCCCCCGGCGGGGCTGCCCGGATCAAATCTCCGGCCGCGATCTAGATTAGCTTGAGCATGATCTTGTCCGAAAAGTCTGCAACTTTTCGGGATCATGCTTCGATCAGTATCATTCGCCCGGCGGCCGCGGACCCTGCGGGGTGTCGTCGCCGTCGCTCACGCCCTGGCCGCTCTGCGACATGTCGCGGGGGCCGCGGTGACGGCGGCGGCGCCGGTGCAACGGAAACCGGTCGCCTTGCTGCTGGGGATCGAAGCCGTTCTGGCCGTTCTGGCCGTGGCCCTGAGGTGCCGCACCCTGCGGTCCCGGGGAAGCGCCACCGCCGGTGATGAAGGAAGGCAGCCTTTCCACATTGCCGTCGTCGTTGCCGCCGCGCGGCTGATGCTGCTGAGGCTGATGCTGCTGCGGCTGGTGTTGCTGAGGCTGATGCTGCTGCGGTTGGTGCTGCTGACGTCCGCCATAGGACTGCTGCTCTCGCGGCGCGAAGAACTGGGCATCGCGCGGCAGGTAGGGCTGCGGGTCACGGGTGCCGAACGCCACCTGGTCGTTCGGTTCTTGCGCGCCGCCGACATCATCGTCGCCGTCGTCGCCGAGGTCATCGCGCATGTCGGAGCTGCCATCGGGGCGGAAGAACGGCGCGGTCTGCCGGAACTGCTCCTGGGCGGCGGCGATCAGGCGCAGATAATGCTCGGCGTGCTGGTTGTAATTCTCCGCCGACACCGGGTCGCCCGACGTCTGCGAATCGCGCGCGAGCTGGACATATTTCTCGGCGATATGCGACGGTGTGCCGCGGATTTTGACGTCGGGTCCGTTCGACTCGTAGACCCTGGTGAGGGGATTGTGGCTCTTGCGGTTTCGCCCCCGCATACGCTTGTTCTGACCGTTTCTCATGGCTTGCGTGTTCGCCAACCCTTGATTGAGGCGGCCAGATGCCGCCGTTTCCTCGATCCGGACATGCTCGATAAAGCGCGTCCGGGCTGCAGCCCTCGCCAAGCGAGAACATCCAGTGCGGGGCTCCGCGACGGAGCGCCCAAACCGATGACAATGAACTTTAAGTTAGACCCTTTCCGCAGGACCCCCGCGGTGTTGCCCACCTTCCATCACGATCACCGCGACGCTGATGCGACTGCGGCAATGCGCTCAACCGATGAAGCATCCCGATCCCAAGCGAGGCGCCAGAAACCACGCCATGATGATATCCAGCATCCGTCTCACCCACGCAACCCTGCCTCGCGGAGCCATGCTCCGGGCCATATCGAGGTAGCGCGCAATCTGAACTTGGGTCGATTCCTATCTGGAAACGTAGTCGGTCTTGACGGATAATCCAAGCGATTTTTTCCCGCTTTTTCGCGCGCCGAGCCTGCGCCGCCGTCATGGGTTGCGGCGCGCGGATACCACCCTGCGGATACCGGCGAGATCGGGCGTGACCGCGATCGAGCCCAGCCCCGCGGCCGCGGCCAGTGCCGACACCGCATCCGCCTGTCCGGCCCCGACCTCCATCACGAGATGCGCGCCGGGCGCCAGCAGGCGCTCCGCATCGGCGGCAATCGCGCGATAGGCGGCGAGGCCATCCGGGCCGCCATCGAGGGCGCCGCGTGGATCGAAGTCGCGCACCTCCGCGGCGAGCGCCGCAATCTCGTCCGTCGATATGTAAGGCGGATTGGCGACCACGAGGTCCAAGCCTCCCGCCAGCGCCGCCCCGAAATCGCAGGCGAGGAACGCCGCCCGTGCCGCAACCCCGAGACGTCCGGCATTGGCCCGCGCGATCGCAAGCGCTGCCCTGTCGCAGTCGGTGCCGATGCCGAAGGCGTCGGGCAATTCGTGCAGTAGCGCGACCAGGATGGCGCCGGAGCCGGTGCCGAGGTCGGCGATGTGCAGCCGCCGCGACCGCGTCCCGTCGCCATCGAGCCGGGCGAGCGCCGTTTCCACCACCGTCTCGGTGTCCGGGCGCGGCACCAGAACCGCCGGGGTCACCTGGAACGGCGAGCCCCAGAACTCCTTGACGCCGGTGATGCGGGCCACCGGCTCGCCGGCGAGCCGGCGCGCGGCCAGCGCCTCGATGCCGGCGATTTCGGCGCCCCCGAGCGGCCGTTCGCCGTCGCGCACCAGGCCCGCATGGTCGAGCCCGAGCGCATGGCCGACCAGCAGGCGCGCATCGAGATCGGCGCTGTCGATGCCGCCGGCACGAAACCGCGCGGCGACGGCCCGCCGCACCGCCGCGATGCGCAGGTCCCCCGCGGCGGCGCCGGCGCCGCTCACGCCCGCGTGCCGTCCGCATCGGCGAGCAGCGTGGCCTGGTGTTCGGTCACCAGCGCGTCGATGATCTCGTCCAGCGCCTCGCCCTCGATCACGTGGGGCAGCTTGTAGAGCGTCAGGTTGATGCGGTGGTCGGTGACGCGGCCTTGCGGGAAATTGTAGGTGCGAATGCGTTCGGAGCGGTCGCCGCTGCCGACCTGGCCGCGCCGGTTCGCGGCCCGCTCGGCGTCGCGCTTCTGCAGTTCGGCGTCGTAGAGCTTGGCGCGCAGCAGCGCCATCGCCTTGGCTCGGTTGCGATGCTGCGAACGCTCCTCCTGCATCATCACGACGATGCCGGACGGTATATGGGTGATCCGCACCGCCGACTTCGTCTTGTTGACGTGCTGGCCGCCGGCGCCCTGCGCCCGCATGGTGTCGATGCGCAGATCGGTGTCGTTGATGGTCGACGTCGACATCCTCGACCTCGGGCAATACCGCGACGGTGGCGGCCGAGGTGTGGATGCGGCCCGACGCCTCGGTGTCGGGCACGCGCTGGACCCGATGGACGCCGGATTCGAATTTGAGCTTGGCGAAGGCGCCGCGGCCCCGGATCTCGGCGATGATCTCCTTGTAGCCGCCCTTGGTGCCCTCGCTGGCGGACAGCACCTCCGCCTTCCAGCCATGGACCGCCGCATAGCGCTCATACATCCGGTAGAGGTCGCCGGCGAACAGCGCCGCCTCGTCGCCACCGGTGCCGGCGCGGATTTCCAGGATCACGTTGCGATCGTCCATCGCGTCCTTGGGGATCAGTGCGAGCCTGATGTCCTGTTCCAAGGCGTCGCGCTTGTGCTCCAGCAGCGGACGCTCCTCGCCGGCGATGGCGCGCATGTCCGCGTCGGTCGCGGGATCGGCGATGATGTGATCGAGGTCGGCGATTTCGGCGATGGCGTGGCGGTAGGCCTTCACCTTTTCCACCACCGGCGCGATCTCGGCGAGCTCGCGGGTGAGCTTCACATAGGTTTCCGCCGGCAACTGGCCGGAGAGTTCGGCCGTGAGCGAGGCGTGGCGCGCCAGCATGATGTCGAGCTTGGTTTCGGGGAGCATGACCGCAATCGAAGGGGTTAGAGGGGAACGCCCTCGGCCTCGGCGAAGGCCGTCAGCGCCTCTCGGATCGAGCCGGCGCCGTCCTTGCGCGCGATCAACTCGTTTACCATGGCGCGGGCCTTGCCGGCATCGAGTTCGAGCGCCATCGCCTTGACCGGACCCACCGCGGACGGCGCCAACGACAGCTTGCGGTATCCGAGTGCGATCAGCGCCAGCGCGCCGATCGTCTTCGACGCCATCTCGCCGCACAAGGTCACCGGCTTGCCGTGGGCGGTGGCCGCGTCGGCGATGTCCTTCAAGGCGCGCATCATGGGTATCGACAGCTCGTCGAAGCGGGTGTTGACGCGCGGATTGCCGCGGTCGGCGGCGAACATGAACTGGGCGAGATCGTTGGAGCCGACCGACAGGAAATCCACCCGCTCCAGCAATTCGTCGAGCTGATAGAGCAGCGCCGGGACCTCGACCATGGTGCCGACCTCGACCCGCTCCGGCAGCTTGTGGCCATGCCGGCGCAGATAGGTCAGTTCGCGTTCGACCAGTTCCTTGGCCTGGTCGAACTCGGCCACCGTCGCCACCATGGGGAACATCAGCTTGAGCTCGCGGTTCGACGCCGCCCGCAGCAGCGCCCGGATCTGGCTGCGCAGCAGGGCGGGCCGGTCGAGGCCGAGCCGGATCGCACGCCATCCCAGCGCCGGATTTTCCTCCTCGATGTTGCGCATATAAGGCAGCACCTTGTCGCCGCCGATATCGAGGGTGCGGAAGGTCACGGGGCGGCCGGCGCTGGCATCGAGCACGGCGCGATAGAGCGCGAGCTGCTCGCCGGTGCGCGGAAACTGCCGACGCCACCATGAATTGCAGTTCGGTGCGGAACAGGCCGATCCCGGCGGCGCCGGTTTCGACGATGTGGGGGAGATCGACCAGCAGGCCGGCATTGATCAGCAGCATCACGTCTTCGCCGTCCCGGGTCACGCACGGCTTGTCGCGCAGGGCGAAATACTGGAGCTGGCGGCGCGCCCGCAGCCGCACCCGCTCCACATAGGCGGCTTCGAGGTCGGGAGCGGGGCGGATATGGACCTCGCCGCTGCGCGCCGTCGACGATGACGGCGTCGCCCGGATCAACGAGGCCGATGGCATTGCTGACCTCTCCGACCGCGGCGATGCCGAGCGCCCGGGCGACGATGGCGACGTGGGAGGTCGGCCCGCTCTCCTCCAGGATGACGCCGCGCAGCCGCTTGCGGTCGTAGTCGAGCAGCGCCGCCGGCCCCATGGAGCGGGCGACGATGATGGCATTTTCCGGCAGGTGCTCGCGCGACGGCGCGTGGTCGCGGCCGAGCAGCTGGCGCAGCAGGCGGTTGGCGAGGTCGTCGAAATCGTGCAGGCGCTCGCGCAGATAGGGATCGGTCTGGCGCAGCATGCGGGCGCGGGTGTCCGATTGGACGCGTTCGACCGCGGCTTCGGCGGTCAGGCCGGTCGTCACCGCCTCTTCGAGCTTGTGCACCCAGCCGCGGTCATGGGCGAACATGCGATAGGCTTCGAGCACGTCGCGGTGCTCGCCGCCTTCGGCGACGTCACCGTGCTCGAGCATGGTGTCGAGGTCGGCCCGCAGCGTGGTGACGGCGGCCTCCAGGCGCTGGCGCTCCTTGTGCGGATCGTCGGCGATGAAATTGGTGATGACGACGCGCGGCTCGTGCAGCACCACGTGGCCGAGCGCAATGCCGTCATTGAGCGCGGTACCGCTCAGGTGCAGGGCGCGGCGGGCGGCGGGCTCGGCCCCCGGCGGGGCGAGGGCGGACAGTTCGCCCGACGCGATCATCTCCGCCAGCACCATGGCGGTGGTCTGGAGCGCCTCGATCTCCTCCTCGGAATAGGTGCGCTGCGCGCGCGGTTCTGCACCACCAGCACGCCCAGCGTGTTGCCGGCGCGCAGGATCGGCACGCCGAGGAAGGAGTGGTAGATCTCTTCGCCGGTCTCCGGCCGGTAGGAGAAGGCCGGATGGGCCTGGGCGTCGGACAGGTTGATGGCGTTCGCCTCGCTGGCGACCAGGCCGACCAGGCCTTCGTCGGAGCGCAGCACGGTCTGGTGGACCGCCTGCCGGTTGAGGCCTTCGGTCGCGTAGAGCTCGAGGGTGCTGTCGACGCGCAACACGTAGACGGAGCAAACCTCCGCCACCATGTTGGCAGCGATCAGCACCACGATCTTGTCGAGGCGGTCCTGCGCGCTGACCGGCTCCGCCATCACTTCGCGAAGCCGGCGCAACAATACGCGCGGACCTCCCAGCGCGCCGCGCATGGCGTAGGGTCCTTCGGGCGGAATTTTACGAGCCGGGCGCGCCCGCTTCCCGGCTCACTCTAGGGGAGTAGCGCGTGCCCCGGCACTGGCACGCATAACTCGTCTACGGCTATAGCCAAATGGGCGGCCGTGCCGCAAGGCGAAAGGCCAGTCTGCTGCGCCGCGCCAAATTTCAGGCCTTGTCCAGGCCATAGAGGGAATGCAGCGATCGCACCGCCAGCTCGGTATAGGCCGCGTCGATCAGGACCGAGAATTTGATCTCCGAAGTGGTGATGGCGCGGATGTTTATTCCGCGCTCCGGCCAGGGCCTTGAAGGCCTGGGCCGCGACGCCGGCATGGCTGCGCATGCCGACCCCGATCACCGAGACCTTGGTGACGTCGGTCGCGGCGTCGAGGCGCTCATAGCCGATCTTCGCCCTTGGCGCCGGCGATGGTCTCCTTGGCGCGCTCGAAATCCGCCGCCGGCACGGTGAAGGTCAGGTCGGTGGTGGCGCCGTCGGCGGACACGTTCTGCACGATCATGTCCACATTGATGTTGGCGTCGGCCAGCGGCCCGAAAATGCTGGCGGCGACCCCCGGCTTGTCCTGGACGCGGCGGATCGAGATCTGGGCTTCGTCCTTGCTGAAGGCGATGCCGGTGACGATCTGCTGCTTCCATGATGTCCTCCTCGTCGCATATCAGCGTTCCCGGCGGCGTCCCGTGGGGGTCGATGTCCTCGGGCCGGTCGAAGCTCGAGCGCACGAAGATGCGCACCTTGTGCGCCATGCCGAGCTCGACCGAGCGCACCTGCAGCACCTTGGCGCCCAGGGAGGCCAGTTCCAGCATCTCCTCGAACGCGATCTTGTCGAGCCGCCGCGCCCGCGGCACCACGCGCGGGTCGGTGGTGTAGACGCCGTCGACGTCGGTGTAGATGTCGCAGCGGTCGGCGCGGATGGCGGCGGCGATGGCGACCGCCGAGGTGTCGGAGCCGCCGCGGCCCAGCGTGGTGATCCGGCCGGTCTCGCTTGTGCAGGCCCTGGAAGCCGGCGATGACGGCGACCTCCTTGCGCTCCTTGAAGCGCCTGATCAGTTCGCCGCCGTCGATGTCGAGGATGCGGGCGGAGGCGTGGGCGTCCGAGGTCAGGATCGGCAGCTGCCAGCCCTGCCAGGACCGCGCGGTGACGCCCATCGCCTGCAGCGCGATGGCGAGCAGCCCGGAGGTGACCTGCTCGCCGGACGCCACCACGGTGTCGTATTCGCGGGCGTCGTGGAGCATCGCGGCGTCGCGGCACCACTCGACCAGCCGGTTGGTGGTCCCCGACATCGCCGAGACGACGACCGCCGACTTCATGGCCGGCATCGACCTCGCGCTTGACGTGGCGCGCCACGTTGCGGATGCGCTCGATGTCGGCCACCGAGGTTCCGCCGAACTTCATCACCAGGCGAGCCATCCAGCTCCGCCCCTTCCTTGGCTGGCCGGCGCCGCGGCGAAATTGCGGGAGCCCCGGCGCGAAATGGCGCGTATACATACCGGCGGGATTCCGCCGCCGCAACGGCGGGACGCCGGCGGGCGGTCCGAAGCCCGGCATGCGGTTCCCGATCGTCCCGGATGAAACGATAAGGATATCCATGGCCGTCGATACCATCCGCGCCGGCGCCACGGTCGACGAGGCCGAGGTCGCCCGGTTCTCGCGCCTGGCGGGGCAATGGTGGGACCCCCACGGCGAGATGGCGGTGCTGCACAAGTTCAATCCGGTGCGGCTCGCCTATATCCGCGATGCCGCCTGCCGGCGCTTCGGCCGCGATCCCCGCCAGCTCGGCTGCCTCGCCGGCCTGCGCATCCTCGATATCGGCTGCGGCGGCGGCATTCTGTGCGAGCCGCTGGCGCGGCTCGGCGCCGCCATGGTCGGCGTCGATCCGTCGCAGGCCAATATCGCCGCCGCAACGCTCCATGCGGCCGAGAGCGGGCTCGCGATCGATTACCGCGCCGCCACCGCCGAGGAGCTGGCCGATGCCGGCGAGCGGTTCGACCTCGTGCTCGCCATGGAGGTGGTCGAGCATGTCGCCGATGTCGGCCTGTTCGTGCGGCGCTGCGCCGAGATGGTCAAGCCCGGCGGCCTGATGATCGCGGCGACGCTCAACCGCACCCTCAAGAGCTTCGCCCTCGCCATCGTCGGCGCCGAATACGTGCTGCGCTGGCTGCCGCGCGGCACCCATCGCTGGGACAAGTTCGTCACCCCCGACGAGCTCGAGATCGCGCTTGTCCAGGGCGGGCTGCGGTCGAGCGGGGAGACCGGCGTAATCTACCATCCGCTGGCCGACCGCTGGCAGCTTTCATCCGACATGGATGTGAACTACATGGTGACCGCGGAAAAGCCTCCCGAGCCCTGTGCATGATCCCGAAAAGTTGCAGACTTTTCGGATCGGATCATGCTCAAAATTAAAAGCAATTTGAAAGTCATTCGGTGTCGGATTCGAGCTGGCTCTGGGCCGTATTCACCCTCATCGCCGCCGCCGCGCAGACCGTGCGCAATGCCGCCCAGCGCGAGCTGACCGGCACGCTCGGCACGGTAGGCGCGACCCATGTGCGGTTCCTGTTCGGCTGTCCGTTCGCGCTGCTCATCCTCGCTGGCGTGCTCCTGAGCGGCGCGGCGCTGCCGCGGCCGGGCCTCGATTTCTGGCCATGGGTGCTCGCCGGCGCGCTGATGCAGATCGCGGCGACCGCGCTGATGCTCGCCGCCATGAGCGAGCGCTCCTTCGTGGTCGCCATCGCCTATATCAAGACCGAGCCGATCCAGGTCGCGCTGTTCGGCCTGTTGTTCCTCGGCGACCGGGTGAGCGCCGGGATGGCCGCCGCGATCGCGATCGCGACCGCCGGCGTCATCGTGATGTCGCTCAAGTCCGGTCCCGCCGGCGGCGGCCCGCGGGCGACCATCCTCGGCCTGTCTGCCGGCGCCTGCTTCGCCCTGTCGGCGATCGGCTTCCGCGGCGCGATCCTGAGCCTGCACGATCCGAGCTACCTGATGGCGGCGACCTTCACCGTGGCGGCCGGGCTCGTCATACAGGCGGTGCTGCTGTCGCTCTATCTCGCGCTGCGCGACCGCGCCGTCCTGACTGCCATCGCGAAGTCGTGGCGGCCGTCGCTGTTCGCCGGCTTCATGGGCGCGACCGCCTCGCAGTTCTGGTTCCTCGCCTTCGCGCTGGCGACGGCGGCGAGCGTGCGGACGCTCGCGCTGGTCGAGGTGCTGTTCGCCCAGGCGATCTCGCGCTTCGTGTTCAAGCAGCCGGTATCGGCGCGCGAAGGCGTCGGCATCGCGATGATCGTGATCGGCGTGGGGCTGCTGGTGTGGACGTATTGAGGGAGCCCGTCCACGGCTATGGGTTAGCGGTAATTCGCGATGAGATTTAGCTTATCATCAATCCCAAGAGCCGTAAGGACCTCTACGAACGATTGCCGGGCAATAAAGTCGGGCTCAATATTCTTCGCCTCCTCCTTCAATCTTTGCTCTCGCTCCACCTCATCGGCAGTCCAGTGGGAAATTCTTACGAGGTCGCGGTACATTGCGAGATCGTGCTGAGCACCATAGGCCGCCCATATAGCAAAAACATTAGCCCGCTTTGCCATAAAGATATCGCGTGCGATACTGTCTCCGACATATGAAGTCTGTTCAGGACTAAACCCTTCGCTAGCGCATATTTCTAAAAGAACTTCGGGGTTAGGCTTCGCTTGGTGATGAGAAAGTTCCACGATTTTGTCCATCGGAACTCTTTTGATCCACTCCGAATTGCTCTTCGGCTCAGGATGCGAAGACAGGGACCGCTCGCGGCAATACACTTTTGTAAAAAAGCGAAAGAGGTCAAGGCGAGTCAGCCGATCCGCCACCCCGTATAACTTGCTTTCTGTGTGGGCAATTATCTTTACGTCACACCTTTCCAGTGCTTCTAATGTTTCGCGGACCCCATGATGCAACCTAAGATATTTCTTTCTGGCAGAATTGAACGCATGAAATGCAGGATCAAGCGTCGCAGTCATAGAAGCGATTGAACTGCCCCCAAATAGCCTCTTGATCGTATTCGTCTCCAATAGAGCGAACGGGTGTTCCGAGTCACCATGTTGCTGGTGGACTTTGCGGAAGTCCGTTAGTAGTTTTTCTCGATCACATCCAGTGATTCCAACAACGACATCAACCATGGCGTAAAACGATGGCACGAAGTAGCTCACCCAATCGTATAACGTGTTGTCGAGGTCGCAGACCAATAACCGTTTATTGCGCATGCGGTTCGGCCTTTGTATTGGGCGAAGGGCTTGGCGGGGCTGCCGTAGGACTATGGTGCCCCAGGTTTGCCGTGAAGAAAAAAAGCAATACGCCGACCACGCAGAGTGTGCCGATCGAGAAATTATAGAACTTCTTTATCTTCGTAAGTGCAGTGTTATGACGTTGTCCACAGTAGAAGTATTTGCCGTCTTGCACGCTAACACTAGCGTCGTCGTACCGACTAAAATGAGAGATTGCTTGCGTCATCCCTTTTTGCAAAGTAAAGATTTGCTTCATATAATTTTGCTCGAAGTCCTCTCCAAATGCTACTGCTCCTCGCAGCATTTTATGATAGACGTTCAAATCTAGAATCTTTACGGCCTGAAGGGCAAATGCGCTCGCGAAAACGATCAGCACCGTCATGTGCAGATCGAATCCTCCAAGGTATGGAATCGAAACGGTAAACTCCTCACGCCGAATTAGAAGTACGATGCCCAAACCGAGGGCTGCTGCAACAAAGCCGAGGCCAAACTGACGAGATTTGACGGCCATCTCGTTGAAGTGCATTTGTGTATCGACCACCTTTGCCCAAATGGCCACGTAGATTTCTTGTTCCTCAGTGGACAGTCGCATAACGCGCGCTCCCGCCTCGGATGCCTAGATCGCAGCCTTGGCTTACAATTGGCCTTAATGTAGCTTATCGAAGGGCGGCTCCGACCGCAATTTTTTAGCGCCCCTAAGTTGCCGTTCGATCCCTTGCTGGCGGGTTGGCAGCCTTGCTGGTGTGTTCGCGGTCGCGAAACAGCGGCAAAAGGTTAGGAGTTCCGTAGCGCTTTGATCTTGCCCAGGATGGCGGCTATCTTTTCCACCCGACCAGCACCGCGCCGGCGGCGATCAGGGCGATGCCGAGCCAGTTCGGCAGCGACGGCCGCTCGCCGAGAAACAGCACCGCGAAGATCGCGACCAGCACCACGCTGAGCTTGTCGATCGGCGCCACCTGCGCGGCATTGCCCAGCTTGAGGGCGCGGAAATAGCACACCCAGGAGGCGCCGGTGGCGAGCCCCGACAGCACCAGGAACGCGTAGGTGCGCGTCGAGATCGTGCCGGGGGACTGGAATTGGCCGGTGGCGGCGAGGAAGGCGGCGAGGCAGCCGATGATGACCACGGTGCGGATGAAGGTCGCGAAGTCGGAATTGACGTTCTCGATGCCGATCTTGGCGAAGATCGCGGTCAGTGCGGCGAACACCGCCGACAGCACCGCCCAGGCCTGCCAGGGCAGCACGCCGTCCATCAGTTGCGCTCGTCCGGCAGCACCGGAAGGGGCGCGAATTCGATGCCTTCCTCGTGCAGGGCCTTGGCATCGTCGGGGGAGGCGGTGCCGTAGATCGAGCGGTGCTTCTTCTCGCCGTAATGCATCTTGCGGGCTTCCTCGGGAAACTGGTGACCGACGTTTTCGGCGTTCTTGACGAGGTGCCCGCGCAATTCCCTGAGCTTGGTGCGAAGCTCCTGCTCCTGCGGCGAGATCACCACGACCGGCGTCGGCGCCTCGGGTGCGGCCGTCTCCTGTGGGGCGGACGTGGCAGGCTCGGCAGTAGCAGGCTCGCGCGCCGTGTCGATTTGCCGGACCGCGCGAGGCGCGGCGTCATCAGCGCCTTCTCCACCTTGGCCGAGCCGCACAGCGGGCATTCGACGAGGCCGCGCTTGGCCTGCTTGTCATAGGCGGCGGAGCCGTCGAACCAGCTTTCGAATTCGTGGCCCCGGGCGCAGACGAGGTTGTAGCGGATCATGTCTCAGACCAGATGGAGCCGTGTCGGCTCCGCCATCGGCTCGACGACTTCGAAACGCCGTCCGTGCTGGAGCGAAGGGATGCGCGCGCGGGCGGCCGCCACCGCGGCCGGATCGATCTGCGCCATCACTACGCCGGGCTCGGCATCGCCTTCGGCGATGATCCGGCCCCAGGGATCGATGACGAGGGAATGCCCGTAGGTTTCGCGGCCGCTCTCGTGCAGGCCGCCTTGCGCCGCCGCCAGGACGAAGCAGCCGTTCTCGATGGCGCGGGCGCGGTTGAGAATGTGCCAATGGGCCTCCCCGGTCTGCCGGGTGAAGGCCGATGGGATGGCGAGGAACGCGCTGCCGGACTCGGCGAGCGCGCGATAGAGCGCGGGGAAGCGCAGGTCGTAGCAGATGGTGATGCCGAGCCGGCCCCATGGCAGGTCGGCGACCATGGCGAGCTCGCCGGGCTGGTAGCTGCGCGATTCGCGGTAGCTCTCGCCATTGGCGAGATCGACGTCGAACATGTGGATCTTGTCGTAGCGCGCCTCGATGTCGCCCGCGGGATCGATCAGGAAGGCCCGGTTGGCGGCGCGCTCCGGCGACACCTTGACCGCGAGCGAGCCGACGTGAATCCAGATCGCATGGCGGCGCGCCAGCTCGCGGAACGCCGCCAGCGAGGGGTCCTGTTCCTCGGCGGCGATCGCGGCGAACAGGGCATCCCGCTTGACCTCCATGATGTTGGTCATTTCGGGGGTCTGGACGTAATCGGCGCCGTCCCGCTTCGCCGCCTCGATCAGCTTGGCCGCCGCCTCGAGATTGGCGGCGGGCGAACGCCCGGAGCGCATCTGGATGAGACCGACGCGAAAGGCGGCACCGTCATGTGTGGCGTTCATTGCGTTCCTCTGTAGCCCCGAAACATGTCAGCCCAGGAGCATGTCAGCCCTTGAGCAGCGCATCGAGCTTGCCGGCGTCTTCAAGCTCGTAAAGGTCGTCGCAGCCGCCCACATGGGTGGCTCCGATGAAGATCTGGGGGACGGTGGTGCCGCCATTGGCGCGCGCAACCATCTCGGCGCGCCGCGCGGGTGCGCCCGCCACATTGATTTCGACGAAGGCCACGCCCTTGCTGCGGAGCAGCTCCTTCGCCGACACGCAGTAGGGACAATAGGGGGTGGTATAGACCTCGACAGGCGGCATTCTCGTCAAACCCTGGCCCGCCGCGGCGGGTGCAGTGACCACTATATGGGAGTGCGCACCGCGTCGACAACCCGGGCGAATACCAGCACATCGACGGAGCGGGCGCCGGCGCGCAGCAGCGCCCGGGCGCAGGTATCGATGCGTGGCGCCGGAGGTCAGCACGTCGTCGACCAGCACCAGCCGCCGGCCATGCACGGCGGCCTCGCCGCCGGCGGGAACGCGGAACGCCCCCTGCACGTTGGCGGCGCGCTCGGCGCGCGACAGGCCGACCTGCTGGGCCGTCGCCCGCACCCGCTTGACGGCGTGGGACACCGGCACCGCGCTCGCCTGCGAGATCACCTCGGCGAGCACCGCGGCCTGGTTGAACCGCCGCGCAAACAGCCGGCGCCAGTGCAGCGGCACCGGCACCAGGGCGTCGGCGTCGCCGAGGACCTCGCGGCCGGCCCGCGCCATCCATTGGCCCATGGTGGTGGCGAGGTCGAGCCGGTCGCCATATTTGAGCGCATGAACGAGGTCGCGGGCGACCTCGTCGAAACGCACGGCGGCGCGGGCGCGTCCATAGGCGGGCGGATCGGCGATCGCCTCCATGGAAAGGATGCCGGGGCCGGGATCGTAGGCGAACGGAATCCCCAGGCGTTCGCAATAGGGCGGGGCGATGAACGAGACCTTGGACCAGCACGGCGCGCACAGCCCGCCGCCGCTGCCGCCGACCGGCTGGCGGCACGCCGCGCATAGCGGCGGCAAGGCGGTATCGAGCACCATGCCGAAGGCGGCGCGGCCGAATTGGGCCAGGCGGGCAAGGCCGGACGGTCGGCGGGTCTCGGACGGGGTCGCGGACATGGTGCCAGGGTAGCCTTGCTTTGACGGGCGAGCCGGCGATCGCGCTAGAATAGCAGGAGATGTCCATGGCGCCGACCCCGCTGTTCGACCGATCCCTGCTCGAGGCGCGGCGCCGCCGTGCCCGGCGGATCGGGCCGGCGACCTTCCTCATGGACCGGGCGGCGGAAGATTTCGCCGACCGCCTGGCGCCGGTGCTGCGACGGTTCGACCGCGCCGCCGATCTCGGGACTCCGACCGGCGCGGTGCGCGCCGCGCTCGCCGGCAACGGCGCGATCGGAACCATGATCGCGGTCGAGGCTTGCAGCGGCGATGATGCCGGGGAGGGCGGGCTGCGGGTGGTGGCCGACGTCGAGGCGCTGCCGTTCGCCGACGGCGCACTCGATCTCGTGGTGTCCGCCTTCGCCCTGCAGACCGTGAACGACCTGCCCGGCGTGCTCATCCAGATCCGCCGCGCCCTCAAGCCGGACGGGCTGTTCCTCGCCGCCCTGCTGGGCGGCGATACGCTCGCCGAGTTGCGGGAGAGCTTCGCCGTCGCCGAAACCGAATTGGAAGGCGGAGTGTCGCCGCGGGTGGCGCCGTTTCCCGACCTGCGCGACATGGGCGCGCTGCTGCAGCGGGCGGGCTTCGCCCTGCCGGTGGCCGATGTGGACCGGGTGGTGGTGCGCTATCCCTCGCCGCTGGCGCTGATGGCGGATCTGCGCCGCATGGGCGCCACCAACCCCCTGGCCGAACGCCGCCGCGTCCCGCTGCGCCGTGCGACCCTGGGGCGGATGATGGAGGTCTATGCCGACCGGTTCCGCGACCCCGACGGCAGGATCCGCGCGAGCTTCGACATCATCTGGCTCTCGGGCTGGGCGCCCCACGAGAGCCAGCAGAAGCCGCTGCGGCCGGGCTCGGCGCGGGCCAGGCTTGCCGACGCGCTGGGAACCCGGGAGCTCAGCGCGGGGGAGAAGCCGGGGCGGGGGTAGGGGGCATTACAAGCCCAGTTCACTGTGCGATCCGAGACGCACCAACTCCAGATCATCGGCGTTCGGTTTGCGATAGATGAGAACCAAATCGGGCTTGATGTGGCAGTCGCGGCAGTCGTTCCATTCACCGCCGAGGGCATGGTCGCTGTTGCGGGGCGACAAAGCGGCGTCGGCCGCGAGCAACGTGACGACTGCCATCAACGCATCGTCGAGCTTTCGGCAGAATTGCCGCGACTTGCCGGATTTTTCGCGTTTGTAGTCGCGCCTGAATTGGTTGGTGTATTCAACCTTCCTCATTCAGCTTATTTAGCAGGTTCTCGGGCTTGCCCACCGTAACGAGCTCGCCGCGCCGGGCGGCCTTGATCGCCTCGACGGTTTCCGCATTGGGAATGAGCGGCTCGAACGGCAGCGCCTTCTCCGCGGCCACGCGCACCATCAAGAGCCGGAATGCATCCGACACGGTCAGCCCGATCGTCGCAAGGACGGCCTCGGCCTCTTTCTTGACGCGCTCGTCGATACGAGCCCGAACGACAGTATCGCAGCCATGGGGTTCACCTTTGAGCTACAAAGTAGCCCAAGGAAATTGAACGTCAAGCCCCGAGGTCTAGCCCCTAATTCCCCATGTTCTGCAGCGCCGTGACGATCTGGCCGTAGGTGTTGTTCATGCCTTGGCCGACGGCGCTGATCGCGCCGAAGATGGTGAGGGAGATCAGCGCCACCAACAGCCCGTATTCGACAGCCGTCACGCCGCTCTGATCGAGCGCGAAGCGGCGCAGCCTGCGAAGGCAAGATCGTCCCTGTATGAGTTGGCGGAGCATGCGGTCTCCAAGTCTATCTGGGTCACACGAGGTCTATCTGGGTCACACGAGCGTCGTCAGGTGCGAGATCAGCGGTACGTCGGCGGCCGGCATCGGATATTCGCGCAAGCGGTTCGGCCTCACCCAGGCCAGTTCCTGTCCCTCCTGCGGGACGACCGTCCCCTCCCAGCGCCGGCACACATAGAGCGGCATCAGCAGGTGAAAGTCCGGATAGCTGTGGCTCGCGAAGGTGAGCGGCGCGAGACAGGCTTCCTTGACCACTATTCCCAGTTCCTCCGCGAGTTCGCGGATCAGCGTCTCCTCGGGTCGTTCGCCCGTTTCCACTTTGCCGCCGGGGAACTCCCACAGCCCGGCCATGCTGCGTCCCGGCGGCCGTTGGGCGAGCAGAATGCGGCCGTCGGCATCGATGAGGGCGCAGGCGGCGACCAGGACGAGCTTCACGGCTTGTGCGCCTTCACCCCTGAGCTTGGACGGCGACCGTTAACACCACAAGACCGAATTCCGTAGAATTTTACGAAGATTCGGCTTGTTTGCCCCGGTGGTTAACGGCCGCCCCAGCCCGTTACGAACGGTAATCGCCGTTGATTGCAATGTATTCCTTGGTGAGGTCGCAGGTGAGCACGCCGGTCGCGGCCGCGGCCCATGCCGAGCGACACCTTGAGCCGGATGACCTGCTGCTTCATCTCGGCGGACACTTCGGCCTCGTCGTAATCGGGGTCCCGCATGCCCTTGTGGGCGACGCGGATGCCGTTGAACCAGATCGACAGGCGGTCGCGGTCGGCCGGCTCGCCGGCCTTGCCCACCGCCATGACGACGCGGCCC
The DNA here is from genome assembly GCA_963800215.1 of uncultured Alphaproteobacteria bacterium. Lineage (GTDB taxonomy): Bacteria > Pseudomonadota > Alphaproteobacteria > Rhizobiales > Xanthobacteraceae > JAJPKK01. Next base: position 134,408 of record CAWCZY010000006.1, read on the forward strand.
CAATTGGCGTCCTCGCCGGCGATCGCGGTCTTCACCAGCGGCGAGTTGGCGATCGACTTGGCGACGCGCCGCGCCGATTTCGGCGATGCGGCGCCCTCGACGATGACCTCCACGAGCTTGCGCGCGCCCTCGCCGTCGCGGGCCACCTGCTCGGCGAGGTTTCCGAGCACGGCGTCGAGGGCCTTGACGAAACCCTTGAGGCGCGGATCGGCGGCGCGCGCGATCCGGGGCGCGCCGCGGGCGGCGGCCGCCCCGGTCGCGAAGGCGAGCAGGGTGTCGGACGTCGAGGTATCGCCGTCGATCGTCACCGCATTGAAGCTGTCGACGACGCCGTGGGCGATCAGGCGCTGCAGCGCGGGAGCCGCGATCGGCGCGTCTGTGAACACGAAGGCGAGCATGGTCGCCATGTCCGGCGCGATCATGCCGGCGCCCTTGGCGATGCCGCAGATGGTGACGGTCGCCTTGCCGAGCTTCGCCTGCGCGGTGGCGCCCTTGGGGAAGGTATCGGTGGTCATGATCGCCTTGGCAGCCGCTTCCCAGAGTCCCGGAACGGCGGCCGCGACCAAGCCATCCATCACGCCCGCGAAGGCGCGGCCATCGAGGGGCTCACCGATGACGCCGGTCGAGGCGAGGAATACCTCTGCGGGCCGGCAGCCTGCCGCCTTCGACGTGATGTCGGCGGTCAGCCTGGTCGCTGCGTGCCCGCTGCGGCCGGTGAAGGCATTGGCATTGCCGGAATTGACGACGAGGGCACTGGCCCGCCCCGCCTTGAGCCGGCCGCGGCACCAGTCGACCGGCGCGGACGGACATTTCGACTGCGTGAAGACCCCGGCCACCGCGGTGCCGGGGTCGAACAAAGCAATGAGGACGTCGGTGCGGCCCTTGTAGCGAATTCCGGCGGCGCCCGTCGCAAGCCGCACGCCGGCGACCTCCGGCATGTCCGGAAAGTTCGAAGGTGCGAGCGGAGAAACCGCGGATGCCATGGCGCGCCCCCCAAGCGTTCATGCGGCGAAGCCGGCCATGCGGCGGCAAGCGCAGCATGACCGGCCCGATCTGCGTTTCGCTACTTCTTCGGCGGCTCGGCGGTCTTTGCCGGCTCCGCCGGCTGGTCCAGGCGCTCGATCTTAGCGTCGGCGCGCAGCTTGCCCATGAGATCGATCTGCGCCTTGCGCACCGCGAAGTTCTCGACCTGGTCACGCACGGTGTCGAATGCGGGCGCCTGGCGCTGGCGCTTGTCCTCGACCTTGAGGACGTGCCAGCCGAACTGCGTCTTGATGGGGTCGGAAACCTGGCCCTTGTCGAGCTTGAACGCCACGTCGGAGAATTCCGGCACCATCTGCTCTTTGGTGAAATAGCCGAGGTCTCCGCCGTTGGTCTTGCCCGAGGGGTCTTCGGTGAGTTCGTTGGCGAGCTTGTTGAAATCCTCGCCCTTCTTGACGCGATCGATGACCGCTTTCACCTTGGCCTCGGCGGCCTTGCTGGCGGCGTCATCGGCGGGATTGGCGACGCGGAACAGGATGTGGCGGGCATGGACTTCCTGCTCGGCGCCCATCTGCTTGGTCGCTTCGTCGTAGACTTTGTGCAGGTTGGCGTCGGTCACCGCCGCTTTGGACGCTTCCTGCAGCAGGGTGTCCATCAGCACCTTGTTGCGGGCGAAGGTGATGCGGCGCTTGAAGTCCGCCGTGTCGGCAACCTTGCGGGCCTCGGCCTCCTTGGACAGCAGGATCATGTCGGAAAGATAATTGACGAGGTAATCGCGCTTGCCCTGCTCGTCCTTGGCCGGAAGGTTCTGCCCGATGTCTTCCTCGGCAAGGGCAAGGTCGCTCTGGCGGATCTCGACGCCGTTCACCTTGGCGATCACGGGGTCGCCGGCGGGCGCCTGGGCGTAGGCGAAACCGGCTGCGGCGACCAGCATCGCGGCGCCCGTCGCCGCCAGGGTCACACGGCGGCACGACGCCAGGGCCGACGGGACCGTGGCTAGGGAACGGGGCAGGGAGATCATCGGGCATATCCTCATGGGTTGGCTCGCGACCGAACCGGTCTGCGGAAGCGGCGCACACTCGCGCAATCGATCACGATTGGCAACCGGAGGGCGACCAATCCGAACAGATGGGCACCATCTGTTCGGTCGCACCACTAGGGCCCAAGGAAGGCGTGATTGCGGCGCGCCCGGATTGACAAGGGTGGCCCCCCCTCTTATCTCTCCACTCGTTCGCCGGTCGGCTCCGGGGGCATTCCAAAGCGCGCCTCGTCTCGCCCGAAAAGTGCCGCATTCCGAATGCGTTGGGGACTATTCCGGCCCGTGCGATGACGGTCCCGCGGCACGCCCGCAGTGGACGAGAAAGGAACTCCGGCATGTTCGGCGCCGTAGCCCGCAAGTTTTTTGGTTCTTCCAATGATCGGCGCATTCGCGCCTTTCGCCCGCGCGTCGAGGCCATCAACGCCCTGGAAAAAGATCTCGAACGGCTCTCCGACGACGCGCTGCGCCAGCGCACGGACGCCTTCAAGCAGGAACTGGCCGCCGGCAAGACGCTCGACGATATCCTGGTGCCGGCCTTCGCCACGGTGCGCGAGGCCGCCAAGCGCACCCTCGGCCAGCGCCATTTCGATGTCCAGCTCACCGGCGGCATGGTGCTGCACGAGGGCCGCATCGCGGAGATGAAGACCGGCGAAGGCAAGACGCTGGTCGCGACCCTTCCGGTCTACCTCAACGCGCTGTCCGGGCGCGGCGTGCATGTCGTCACCGTCAACGATTACCTCGCCGGCCGCGACGCCGAATGGATGGGCCAGATCTACAAGTTCCTCGGCCTCAGCGTCGGCGTCATCGTCCACGGGCTCGACGACGGGCAGCGCAAGCAGGCCTATGACTGCGACGTCACCTACGGCACCAACAACGAACTCGGCTTCGACTATCTGCGCGACAACATGAAATACCGGCTGGAGGACATGGTCCAGCGCGGCCACATCTATGCGATCGTCGACGAAGTCGAACTCGATCCTGATCGACGAGGCGCGCACGCCTTTGATCATCTCCGGCCCGCTCGACGACCGCTCCGAATTCTACAACACCATCGACGGCTATATTCCCAAGCTCGACAAGTCCGACTACGAGGTCGACGAGAAGCAGCGCGCCGTCAGCATGACCGAAGTCCGGCATGGAAAAGATGGAGCGCCTCCTCAAGGAGGCCGGGCTGCTCAAGTCCGACTCGCTCTACGACGTGGAGAACGTCTCGACCGTGCACCACGTCAACCAGGCGCTGCGGGCGCACACGCTGTTCCAGCGCGACAAGGACTACATCGTGCGCAACGGCGAGGTCGTCATCATCGACGAATTCACCGGCCGCATGATGCCGGGCCGGCGCTACTCCGAAGGTCTCCACCAGGCGCTCGAGGCCAAGGAGCGCCAGCCGGTCCAGCCGGAAAACCAGACGCTGGCCTCGATCACGTTCCAGAATTATTTCCGCATGTACGAGAAGCTCGCCGGCATGACCGGCACGGCGCTCACCGAGGCCGACGAGTTCTACGACATCTACAATCTCGACGTGCTGGAAATTCCGACCAACATGCCGCTGTCGCGGCTCGACGACGACGACGAAGTCTACCGCACCGCCAAGGAGAAGTACCGCGCAATCATCTCCCTGATCGAGGAGTGCAAGCAGCGCGGCCAGCCGGTCCTGGTCGGCACCACCTCGATCGAGAAATCCGAGCAGCTCGCCGAACTGCTGCGCACCAGCGGCTGGGAGCAACACGACTTCACCGATCCCAACGCCTTCGCCGCGCTCTATTCGGGCGACGAGGGCGCCTCCAAGGTGAAGGTGTTCGCCATCCTCAATGCGCGTTATCACGAGCAGGAAGCCTACATCGTCTCCCAGGCCGGCGTGCCCGGCGCCATCACCATCGCCACCAACATGGCCGGCCGCGGCACCGACATCCAGCTCGGCGGCAATGCCGACATGCGCATCCGCCAGGAGCTCACCGAAGTCGCCGAGGGGCCGGAACGCGAGCGCCGCATCCAGGATATCCGCGGCCAAGTCTCGCGGCTCAAGGACAAGGCGCTCAAGGCCGGCGGCCTGTTCGTGCTCGGCACCGAGCGCCATGAATCGCGGCGCATCGACAACCAGCTGCGCGGCCGCTCCGGCCGCCAGGGCGATCCCGGCCACTCCAAGTTCTTTCTCTCCCTCGAAGACGACCTGATGCGCATCTTCGGGTCGGACAAGCTCGACGGCATGCTGCAGAAGCTCGGCCTGCAGGAGAACGAGGCGATCGTCCATCCCTGGATCAACAAGGCGCTGGAGAAGGCCCAGCAGAAGGTCGAGGCGCGCAACTTCGACATCCGCAAGAACCTGCTCAAGTTCGACAACGTATCGAACGACCAGCGCAAGGTGATCTTCGACCAGCGCGTCGAGCTGATGAAGGACGAGACCGTCGCCGAAACGGTCGGCGACATGCGCAAGGAAGTGGTCGACGCCCTGGTGGCGAAGTTCGTCCCCGAGAACGCCTATCCCGAGCAGTGGAACACCAAGGGCCTCAAGGAGGAGCTCAACCGCGTGCTCGGCCTCGACCTGCCGGTCGACGAATGGGCCAAGGAAGAGGGCATCGCCGACGAGGAATTGATCACCCGGGTGGAGCGCCGCGCCGACGAGCACATGGCGGCCAAGGTGGCGCAGTGGGGACCCGACGTGATCCGTTACGTCGAGAAGTCGATCCTGCTGCAGACGCTCGACCATCTATGGCGCGAGCACCTCGTCATGCTGGAGCATCTGCGCCAGGTGATCGGGCTGCGCGGCTACGGCCAGCGCGATCCGCTCAACGAGTACAAGCAGGAAGCCTTCCATCTGTTCGAGGCGATGATCCAGCAAATGCGCGAGGCGGTGACCGCCCAGCTCATGCGGGTCGAGATCATGCAGGCGCCGCCACCCGAGCCGCCGCCGGAAAACCTGCCCTACATGGAAGCCCATCATCTCAATCCCGCGACCGGCGAGGACGAGATGGCGATGTCCGACGGCAGCGTCGCGTCGTTGGCGCGCAACGCCGGCGCGACCCTGGTGCGCAATGCCGGCGCGGCGCCGGTGCGCAATCCCAGCGATCCCGCCAGCTGGGGCAAGGTCGGCCGCAACGAGGTCTGTCCGTGCGGCTCCGGCAAGAAGTTCAAGCATTGCCACGGCCGGTTTGCCTGATGCCGGCGGGCCCCGGATGATGCACCGGGGTATTCCACCTTGTCATTCCGGGGCGGTGCGATAGCACCGAACCCGGAATCCAGACGGCCTCACGGATTGCACCGCAGCCTGGGATGACGACGTCGCCAGTCTTGTGGTGCGCCCGAGCGGCCGGCCCGGTTGATATCGCGCGACATATCGTCCGAAACGTCTGCAAGTTTGGGGAATCATGGGCTAGGCTGCGCCGACGAATCATTGCTGCCGGGGAGATGGCCATGGTTGCGGGGAATGGATCGTCCACGTCGGCTCGCTTGGTCGGTTTCGGCGCTTTGATCGCGATCGGAATTGTTCCGGCCGCACCGGCCGGCGCCCAGACCTCCCAGCAGCTCAACTGGTGCAGCGGCAAGGACAACCCGAGCGCGGATCAAAAGATCGCAGCCTGCTCCGCGGTGATCCAGGCCGGGCGCTACGCCGGCAAGAACCTCGCGCTCGTCTACAACAACCGCGCCAACGGCTATCTGAAAAAAGACGATCGCGACCGCGCCATCGCCGACTACGACCAGGCGATCAGGCTCGATCCCGATTATGCGCTGGCCTACAACAATCGCGGCAATATCCATTTTCTCATGAAGGATTACGACGGCGCCATCGCCGACTACGATCAGGCGATCCGGATCGATCCGGTGCCGAAGGTCGCCGCCGACGATCGCGGCAGAACCGGCACCAACGTCTACAACAACCGCGGCTATGCCTATTATTCCAAGAAGGATTACGCCCGCGCCATCGCGGACTACGACCGCGCCATCAAGGCCGATTCCAAGGCGCCCCTGGTCTACAACAACCGCGGCCTCGCCTATTCCGATACGGGGGACTTCGAGCATGCCATCGCCGACTTCGGCGAGGCGCTGCGGCTCGATCCGAAATACGCCATCGCCCTCAACAACCGCGGCATCGCCTATTTCGGCAAGCACGACTACGACCGCGCCGCCGCCGATTTCGACCAGGCGATCCGGCTCGACCCGAAATATGCCCAGGCGTTCTATAATCGCGGCAGCACCTTTGCGGAGACCGGGCAGGATGACCGCGCCATCGCGGATTATGACGCCGCGATCCGGCTCGATCCCCGATACGCCTACGCCTATGGCAATCGCGGCGGGCTTTATGCGCGCAAGGGCGACCTCGATCGTGCCTTGAGCGACTACGGCGAATCGCTGCGGCTCGACCCGACCAACGCCAACGATTTCAATCGGCGCGGCGTCGCCTATTACGGCAAGAAGGACTACGACCGCGCCATCGCCGACTACGATCAGGCGATCAAGCTCAACCCGGCTTACCCCGCCGCCTTGATCAATCGCGGCAATGCCTGGCGCGCCAAGGGCAGCGATGATCGCGCCGCCGCCGACTACGGCCAGGCGGCGCGCCTCGATCCCGACAATGCCCTCGCCTACATCAATCGCGCGGCCGTCTACGAAACCCAGAAGAAGTACGACCGCGCCATCCCCGACTACGATCAGGTCATCCGCCTGGCGCCGGCCAATGCGGCCGGATGGAGCGGCCGCTGCTGGTCGCGCGCCATCATCGGACCTATCGAGCAGGCGCTGCCGGATTGCAACGAAGCGCTGCGGCTCGAATCCGCGGCGAGTACGCTGGAGGGGCGCGCGCTCGTCTATCTCAAGTCGGGACAGTTGGACAAGGCGATCTCCGACTACGACGCCGCCTTGAAGACCAACCCCAAGCTCGCCGGGCCGCTCTACGGACGCGGCTTGGCGAAGATCCGCAAGGGTGAAGTCGCCGGCGGCAATGTCGACACCGCGGCGGCCAAGGAAATCAATCCGAGGATCGGCGATACGTTCGCCGGCTACAATGTGCCGGCCATGCGCGCCGAAACGGCACCACCCCTCATCGCGGCTCCGGCCACCGCCAGCAGCACGAAGGCCGAGCCCGCTGCACCGCCCGCCGAAACGCCGACGAGCCACGCCGCCGGCGCCCAACCGGCGCCGGCGCCAGCGCCGGCCGTCGAGATCACCACCAGCGTGACCAAGCCGCCGCGGTCGGAGCCCGTGCTGTCCGCGCCTGCGGTCGCCGTTGCTCCGACGGCCGCCGCCGCCCCGCCGGGCGCCGCTTCGCCGGCGCCGGCCGCCGACTGTTCGCTGGCCGAGACCCACTGGAAAAGCGCGGAGTCGATCGGGACGCTGGCGGCCTACGCCGACCACCTTGCCCGGTTCCCTACCTGCGCCTTCTCGACCCTCGCCGCGGCGAGAATCGAGGCGTTGAAGAAATAGGTGGCGGGTTAGCCCCCCAGGGACGCTTCCGGTTCGCTGATCAAGGCATTCACGCAGTTATTCCGGGTCCGCGCGACGACGCGCGCCCCGGAATGACGGCGTAGAATGGTTGACCGCACCGAGACAACGGGCCGGCAAGATTGTATTCTCGCCGGCGCAGCGGAGGGTCGCATGGAAGAACGCAGCAATGGAGATCGGATGAGCCGCCGAACCGTGATCGGAGCCGCCGCGGCGAGCCTCGCCGCCGGCGCGGCTTCCGCCGAGCCGGCCGCGGCGCCGCCGGCGCCAACGGCGCAGGCCCGGCCGCACGTCAAGGGTCCGCGCGTTTGGCTCGATTTCGACCAGCAGGAACTCGACGACGCCTACGACCAGTCGAAATACGCGCCCAACCGCGACCAGATGAACCGCCGCCGCGCCTCCGGCAGCGCGGAGGTGCGCGCCCGCCTCGGCGCGCCGCGGCGCATCGCCTATGGCCCGACGCCGATCGAAGGGGTCGACGTCTACGTCGCGGCCAAATCCGACGCGCAGAAATCCGATGCGCGGAACGCCGCGGCTCCGATCGCGATCTTCGTGCATGGCGGCGCCTGGCGTAACGGGAGTGCGGCCAACAGCGCCTATGGGGCGGAGCCGTTCGTGCGTGCGGGCGCCCATTTCGCGGTGCTCGATTTCGTCAACGTGATCGAATCCGGCGGCGACCTGATGGCGATGATCGACGGCGTGCGCCGCGGCATCGCCGCCGTGGCACGGAACGCCGCGAGCTTCGGCGGCGATCCCGGCCGCATCTATCTCACCGGCCATTCCTCCGGCGCCCATCTCGGCGGCTGCGCCCTCATCACCGATTGGGAAAAGGACCATGGCCTGCCGAAAGACGTGATCAAGGGCGCGACGCTGTGCTCGGGCATGTACGACCTCGAGCCGGCGCGGCTCTCGGCGCGCTCGCACTACGTGAAGTTCACCGACGCGACGGAAGACGCGCTGAGCACGCAGCGCCATCTCGACCGCATCGTGTGCCCGGTGACGGTGCTGCACGGCACCCTGGAGACGCCGGAATTCCAGCGCCAGACGCGCGATTTCGCCGCCGCCATGAAGGCGGCCGGCAAGCCGATCCGGTTCATCGTCGCCGACGGCTACAACCACTTCGAGGTCGGGGAAACGCTCAACAATCCCTACGGTCCGTTCGGCCGCGCCGCGCTCGAAATGATGCGGCTCGGCGTCGGGTAGGCTGAGATTCACCGCACCCGTCCGACTTACACCGTCATTCCGGGGCGCGCGTTTTCGCGCGAACCCGGAATCCAGTCTGCGGTGCAGGTGGGGAGGGCGTCTGGATTCCGGGTTCGCGCAAGAGCGCGCCCCGGAATGACGGGTGGTTTTCAAGGGTTCAGAATTAAACCAGGCGCGGCGGACGCGATCGCGCACAGACTCCGATTAAAGCGGCCAGCGCGGCGTCAGATGTCGCGGTGCTCCTGCGCATCGGCCATCGGCAGGATGGTGCGGATCAGCGTGGTGCCGCATTGGATGCAGCCGTGGGTCACGTCTTCGAGCCCGGTGTTTTCGCCTTCGGCGGGCATGTCGGCGGCAAACATCGCCGGGGTCACCGAGGTGACGGCCATGCGATGGCCGCAGAACGGACACGGCAGGAGAAAGGTCGGAAGTCGTGACGGCGCGACTCTGTGGTAGCTCATAAAGCTCTCCCTTCACGCCGTTTCATTTCCAGACCGATTTAAGAAAGAGTCAAGAAAAATTTGTGCGACGCACATAATTTTGTCGCATCGCGAGACGATTCGCCGCTTATGGCAGCCCCGACGCCGGTGCGCAGGCACCCCATCGCGCACAAGTCGCCGAGGCGTCCCGCGCCCGCCGGTGCGAATGGCCCGCTTGAAGCGCCTGCCTCACGGGATCGCATCGCCCGGCGCCTGGGCGCGCCGGCCACGCCGCGTGACCTCGGCCGGCACCCTCACGCAGGCGTTCGACCGGTTCGACCCGTCTCGAACGCAGCACCCGTTCGAAGGGTCGAGGGGCCGTTTCGCCGACCGATATTTTTTCTATACGAGACGAACGAAGGGCAACGATTGAGCGTGGCGGGATTCGATGAAACACTGGCGATCAGCAGCCCCAGCCATGCTCGGCCCTATTGGTTTTCAGGACGCCAGTTTTCCAGAATGCCTTGGCCGGACATCATCAAGATCATCGGCGTGGGCCTCGCCGTCGCCGTCATCGGCGCCGCGCTTTTCGTGCTCGGCACCTACGCGGTCAGATTGCTCTGAACGCGCGAGGCTCAAAACGGGCCAGCACCAATCTGGTGGGTGCTGGCCCCTTGAGTTCTCCACAGGACATCGAGCGCTTAAGATATTTTCTGCTTGACAGTTGTGCGCTTAAATTGCGCTGAATGTGATTCGCCATAATCGTTAATGTTTACATGGGGCGCTTGACTATATTAAGCGCAGCGCTTAATATGTGGATCATGAAGCGGACAATCGCACCACTAGATGACATGATCGGTACCACGCGCGCCAAGATCGCACGTCTGGAAAAGACGCGCGAGAAGGTCGACTGGGCAATCGAAAAGCTAAAGATCGAGCTAGGTGCGTTTGAGACCGCGCGCAAAGTGGTTGATGAGGCTGAGTTCGGCCCGACACCATCCGGCTGCCCAACACCCGCTCAATTTCGTGAGGGGGCTAATGGCGTAGTCGAATTCATAGAAAAGCGTCGGGGTCGATCACTCTCCGCACAGTGGAAACAGGTCCTCACCGCGATCGGCAAGATCGGCGAGAGCGGCGCCGATCTGGATCAAGTCTATGGGCTCTGCCGCGATAACGGCATCGAGCTAAAGCGCCCTACGCTTCGGGCACAAATGTCGAACTACGTCAGCCGTGGATATCTCGGCCGCACCGGAGAAGGTCGATTCTTCTTGACGGTAGCGGGATTGGATGTGGCTGGCTTAATCGTTCCGGCTTCGGCCAGGGAAAGCGGGGCGCCTGCGCTAACAGGCGCCCCGGGTAAGTGAAGGTGGAATGGGGGGGTTCGTCTAGTGGTTTAGGACACGGCGGTTACATCGCCGCAACCTGAGTTCGATCCTCAGACCCCCCACCACCCTCATTCAGTGGGTCCGTCACTGCGCTAACAGCGGCGGACCCGGATCATCCACCCCGGGACGGAACCCCGAAGCAAATGACCACTCTGGCAAATATAGCGTGTTCTGCTGAGAGTCGCCAGCGTAGCGCTTCGGGTCCGCTCCACAACATGTCGGACGGAACCCGCCATGAATATCCTTTCCCGAGACAAGCAGATCGAGATCATTGCCGCTCTCTGTGAGGGCGTCGGACAACGCGCTGCCGCCCGCTTGGCAGACGTTGACCGCAAGACTGTCGCCCGGCTCGCCCTGCAGGTCGGCAAGGGCTGCGCAGAGCTTCACGATCGCCGCGTTGTCGGCGTCCGCGTCGCTCGGATCGAGCTAGACGAGGTGTGGAGCTTCGTCGCGAAAAAGCAGCGCCGCGTGAAGCCGCACGAGGCCTTCGCCAAGGGCGATCAGTACATTTACACGGCGCTCGCCAGCACTCAGAAGGCGATCATCTCCTATCGCATCGGCAAGCGCGATGGGTACAACACGGACGAGTTCGTGCAGGACCTTCGCGGGCGGGTGCTGGGCGCGCCAGAGATCAGCACCGATGGATGGCAGTCCTACAAGCTTTCGGTCCGCGACGCCTTCCGCAACAGCGCGCACGGCGTCATCGTGAAGACACTGGCCGTAACCGATCTTCGCAAGGATGCGGCGCACCGATACAGCCCGTGCGCAGTAGTAGCGGTAAGCCGAGAGGTTGCCCAAGGCGTCCCAGCCGAGATCTCAACCAGCTATGTCGAGCGTAGCAATCTCACGATCCGCATGGAGTTGCGGCGGTTCACCCGACTTACGAACGGCTTCTCAAAGAAGCTCGAATGCCACGCTGCTGCGGTGAGCTTGTATGTTGCGCACTACAACTTTTGTCGCGTCCACGAGGCTCTAACGCCGACGGCGAAGGATCAGAACACGCCGGCCATGGCGGTCGGTGTTGCCGATCATGTGTGGTCGATTGGCGAACTGATCGACGCCGCGCTTGCCGTTGCGCCTGCCGCGCCGACTGAGACGGCACCCGATCGCCGGCGCGGATTTCGGGTAATCGAAGGTGGTATCAGTTAGGAAGATCACTTGCCGCCAACGCGCTATTAACGCGGCCCATAGCGGCAGGCAGATCAGACGCTCTCGAAAGTACGGTCTGTGCGAGGACCGTACTCACTTGTGATTTGGATACTGAACCATCGCGGACCTGTTCTGCCGCCTGACGAATCGCAGCGGCCAATGGCGCACTTGTAGCTGGTGGACCGCTTCCGCCAATTCCCACTACTCCAGGACCACCCGCCCCTCCGATTCCGACTACTCCGGGGCCTCCGGCGCCGCCTATTCCGACTACGCCAGCGCTTATAATAGGGCCTGCTGCGACAACATCAGCCAATGCTTCAAGTGCACTCGCAAGCAATTCAACTTTGTTCACAGAATTCCCCGTTGTTTGGGCATGCGCTACTGATATCCGAATGAAGGCCTCATTCAGCCCCGCTCCAATGAGTCCACAAATCACAAACGTCCCGATGATGCGGGTAATCTGTTCGTATCCAGACGATAAGGGCCACATGAGCGCCATCCCAATAACAATGATTGCCAAAACAGCCGCCCACCGCGCAAATCTGTCGCCAGCATTGCGGCCAAAGGCAACGAAGATATAGGAATGGCCGAACGCCACCACCAAGACCAGAATTGCAATTATTCCGGTAATCCCCAGCGGATTACGCGCGACCTCCGTTACGGTTTCGAATGCCTCTTTCACGGCAACCGACCCGTGCTCATCGATTTTGTCGTTAAGCCACCCGAAAAACCTGTGTTCAAACAATCCGCTAGCCAACATACTAAGGAACGCCACAGCGGTTGCGAGCGGGTGTCGCCTGAAGCTGCTGCCCCAATCAGCAAAAACTCGCCAAATCGGCTTATGCTCGCCGTCCATGATGGAACAGTAGACTGAGGCTGCTTGGACCACCACATCAGCGGTGGTCCTTTTCGACATGGGGAGTGGCCCCATTCGCCCCAAAAGGGGCCAGCACCCACCAGATTTTCAAGAACATATTGCGAACCTAGAACAAAACATGTACATTATGCCGACTCGATCCCGGCAGAGCCGCGCGCAGGGTGCGTTTGCTGGTCCGGCGAATCCCGGTCATAAGGAGGGTACATGGCCCAGAATACGTTGCGAGTGGTCGAAGGGGGCGCAATGGACAAGACGAAGGCGCTCGATGCCGCGCTGTCGCAGATCGAACGGGCCTTCGGCAAGGGCTCGATCATGCGGCTCGGCAAAGGCGGCAAGCCGGTCGAGATCGAGACCATTTCCAGCGGCTCGCTCGGGCTCGACATCGCGCTCGGGATCGGCGGCCTGCCGCGCGGACGGGTGGTCGAAATCTACGGGCCGGAATCCTCGGGCAAGACGACGCTCGCGCTGCATTGCGTCGCCGAGGCGCAGAAGCGCGCCGGCATCTGCGCCTTCATCGATGCCGAGCATGCGCTCGATCCGACCTATGCGCGCAAGCTCGGCGTCAATATCGACGACCTCCTGATCTCCCAGCCCGACACCGGCGAGCAGGCGCTGGAGATCGCCGATACCCTGGTGCGCTCCGGCGCGGTCGAGGTGCTGGTGATCGATTCGGTCGCCGCCCTGGTGCCGCGCGCCGAGCTCGAGGGCGAGATGGGCGATGTCCAGCCCGGCATGCAGGCGCGGCTGATGAGCCAGGCGCTGCGCAAGCTCACGGCCTCGATCAGCCGCTCCCACACCATGGTCATCTTCATCAACCAGATCCGCATGAAGATCGGCGTGATGTACGGCAGCCCGGAGACCACGACCGGCGGCAATGCGCTGAAATTCTACGCCTCGGTGCGCCTCGACATCCGCCGCATCGGCGTCATCAAGGACCGCGACGAGGTGGTCGGCAACCAGACCCGCGTCAAGGTGGTGAAGAACAAGCTGGCGCCGCCGTTCAAGCAGGTCGAGTTCGACATCATGTACGGCGAAGGCGTCTCCAAGCTGGGCGAGATCATCGATCTCGGCGTCAAGGCGGGCATCGTCGAGAAGTCGGGCTCGTGGTTCTCCTATGACAGCCAGCGCATCGGCCAGGGCCGTGAAAACGCCAAGACCTTCCTGCGCAACAATCCCGACATCGCCGGCAAGATCGAAGCCGCGATCCGGCAGAATTCCGGGCTGATCGCCGAGCAGATCCTCGCCGGTGCGCCCGGCGACTCCGAGGCCGAGGAGTAGGTTTCCGCCCGTGCTTCGGGCCTTGCCATCCACTACGTCATCGCCGGACTTGTTCCGGCGATCTCGATGAGGAGGGCACGGCGTTTCCATGTCGGATCAATGCGTGCCTTGCGTGTCCCTTGAGAATGCGCCGTGCCTCGTTATCGAGGTGGCCGGGACAAGCCCGGCCACGACGGGTGGGTGTGTTCCCCGCATCGCCTCACGGCACCGGCGCGCCGAGGTCGAGCGCGCCGGCGAGGCCGTCCAGCACGGCGGCGACATCGGCATCGACCGCCGCCATGCTCACCGCGAGCACGCGATAGTCGCGCGCGGCGAGCCAGGCGCGCCGCTCGGTGCGGGCGGTGCCGGCCTCGGCGGTTTCGTCGGCTGGCGTCAGGTCGATGACGGCGCGCAGCGGAAACGACACCACGTCGACGATGTGCGGGCCGACCGGGACCTGCCGCTTGAAGCCGCGGCCGGCGAAGCGGCGGTCTTTGGTGAGCGCCTCCCACAAGGTGCGCTCGGCGTCGGTCGGATTGCGGCGCAGCAGCCGCGACAGGCCGCGCACCGGGCCGCGTTCGCGCGGCACGATGCCGCCGCCATGCTCGGCGAGGAGGGTGCGCAGCAGGCTCGCCTGCTCGCCGTCGAGCACGCCGCCCCGGGCGGGCCCCTTGCGGCCTTCCACGATCGCCATGACGACGCCGTGCAGGGTCTGGACGTCCTGCTGCGAGGGCTCCATGCGGGTGAAGATGTTGCGCAGGTTGATGGTCATGGTGTCGCGCTTTTCCGGCGGGCGGAAGAACTCGACCTTTTCCAATTCGCGCTCCAGCGTCTCGAAAAAGGCGAACAGCTGCTCCTTGGCGGCCGGCGCCGAGCGTTGCGGCATGTGGAACGGCAAGGCGCCGCCGCCGGCGTGCTTGAACCATTCATAGGCGATGATCAGCACCGCCTGGGCGAGGTTGAGCGAGGCGAAGGCGGGATTGACAGGGAAGGTGACGATGCGGTCGGCGAGCCCGACCTCGTCGTTTTCGAGTCCCCAGCGTTCGCGCCCGAACACCACCGCGACCGTGTCCCCGGAGGCGAGCCGCGGCGCCATCTGCGCCGCCGCCTCGTCCGGGCCGATCACGGGCTTGGCTTGGCCGTGGGCGCGCGCCGTCGTCGCCAGCACGAAGCTGCAATCGGCGAGCGCCGCCGGCAGGGTGTCGAACAGCTCGGCGCCGTCGAGCACGAGGTCGGCGCCGGATGCGGCGCGGCGGGCATGGACGTTGGGCCAGCCGTCGCGGGGCCGGACCAGCCGCAGCCGGGTCAGCCCGAAATTCGCCATGGCGCGGGCCGCGGTCCCGATGTTCTCGCCGAGCTGCGGCTCCACCAGGACGACGATCGGGCCCGCAAGGGCGGTCCATTCCTTGGTATGGTCGGTTCCTGATCCAGGCATCGGCGCTGTTTAATCAACAACATCGACGCCGGCGCAATCAAATTCGCGGCTGGCCCCGGTGCCGCCGCCGGGGGCGAGATTGCAATCCGCGGCCAAGCGGGATAGTTGAGCCGGCAGTCGCCGTCCGTCGCCCGCCGCAGCTTCGCCATCCGAGGGGGATTTTTGTCAGCCACCGTCTCCACGGCATCCGCGGATGCACGCCGCCTCGTGCTCGGCGCCGCCATCGGCTTCGATGTCGAGCAGGTGCGCGTGTTCGTCGAGTCGCTGCGCGCCTGCGGCTATGACGGCGACGTGATGATGCTGATCCGCTGGCCCGGCCTGCGGGTGGGCCGCTACTTGAAGAGCCGCGGCGTCGACGTGATCCGGGTGTTCCAGACCCGCTCGTTCAGCCGCTCGGTGCATGCCAAGCGCTATGCGATCTATCTCGATTATCTCAAGCTGCGGGCCGGCCATTACGACCAGGTGATGATGTCGGACGTGCGCGACGTCGTATTCCAGGCCAATCCGTTCGCCGGCATCGACAGCCCGAAATGCCATTTCTACCTGGAGGGCGCCGCGCGCACCATCGGTACCGACCCCACCAATGCGCGCTGGGTGAGCGGATGCTTCACCGCGGCGGAGGCCGCGGCGCTGGCGCCCCATCGCATCAGCTGCAGCGGCATCACCATCGGCGGCACCGCGGAGATCACCGCCTACCTCGACCGCATGGTGGCGAAGATCGGCGCCATGCCGCTGCGCATCTACCGCACCATCGGCCACGGCTACGACCAGGCGATCCACAATTACCTCGTCTACCTCGATCCGGAGATTCCCGGCCTCGTCGAGGAGAACAACGGCCACATCGCCACCATGGCGCTGGAGCCGCGCGAGTTCTATCGGCTCGACGACGCCGCGCGCATCCACGGGCCCGACGGCCGCCTCTATCCGATCTGCCACCAGTACGACCGCTTTCCCGACATTCGTGCCGCCGTCGAGGCGCGTTATGCGGCATGATATGTGCTTGCGGTCTAGCTGCTCGAGATGGCCCGGAACGGCTCGGGCCGCACCACCAGGAGGCATGCTTTCTCCGGCGCGAGAGCGATGCTATAGCCACGGCCGCCGGATCGGGGGCACGGCGCCCATGGCGAGCGCGCGCCGGCCGGTCTCGTCCCCGGAGTAATTCTCAGGCGCTCGAAAAAGGTCGCGGAAGCAATGGCCAAGATCAAAGTCGCAAACCCGGTCGTCGAACTCGACGGCGACGAGATGACCCGGATCATCTGGAAAGCCATCAAGGACAAGCTGATCCATCCCTATCTCGACATCGAGTTGCTCTACTACGACCTCGGCGTCGAATACCGCGACAAGACCAACGACCAGATCACCGTCGACGCGGCGGAAATGATCAAGAAGGTCGGCGTCGGCGTGAAATGCGCGACCATCACGCCCGACGAAGCGCGGGTGAAGGAATTCAATCTCAAGGCGATGTACCGTTCGCCCAACGGCACCATCCGCAACATCCTCGGCGGCGTGATCTTCCGCGAGCCGATCATCTGCAAGAACGTGCCGCGGCTGGTGCCGGGCTGGACCAAGCCGATCATCATCGGCCGCCACGCCTATGCCGACCAGTACCGCGCCACCGATTTCCGCTTCCCCGGCAAAGGCAAGCTGACGCTGACATTCACCGGCGAGGACGGCAAGGTGATCGAGCGCGAGGTGTTCCAGGCGCCGAGCTCCGGCATCGCGCTCGCCATGTACAATCTCGACAATTCCATCCGCGATTTCGCCCAGGCGTCGTTGAACTTCGGGCTGGCGCGGAACTACCCGGTCTATCTCTCCACCAAGAACACCATCCTCAAGGTCTATGACGGGCGCTTCAAGGACATCTTCCAAGAAGTGTACGAAAAGGACTTCAAGGCCGAATACGAGAAGCGCGGGATCACCTACGAGCATCGCCTGATCGACGACATGGTCGCGTCGGCGCTCAAATGGTCCGGTGGCTATGTCTGGGCGTGCAAGAACTACGACGGCGACGTGCAGTCCGACACGGTCGCCCAAGGTTACGGCTCGCTCGGCCTCATGACCTCGGTGCTGATGACGCCGGACGGCAAGGTGGTCGAGGCGGAGGCCGCCCACGGCACCGTGACGCGGCACTACCGCGAGCACCAGAAGGGCCGCGAGACTTCGACCAATTCGATCGCCTCGATCTTCGCCTGGACCCGGGGACTTTCCCACCGCGCCAAGCTCGACGACAATGCCGAACTCGCCAAGTTCGCCCAGACGCTGGAAAAGGTCTGCGTCGACACCGTCGAGGACGGCTACATGACCAAGGACCTCGCCTTGCTGATCGGCGCCGACCAGAAATGGCTCTCCACCACCGGCTTCCTCGACAAGGTGTCGGACAACCTGCGCAAGGCGATGGGGATGTAGCTGTCACGAGCACGGCCGCGCGGAGTATGAAAGAACCCCATCCCCCGAAGACGGGGAGGGAAAGGAAAACGCGCCAGATCTGAGGAGTCGACCATGAGGAAGCTCCGCATCGCTACCGCAGCCACCCTGCTCGCCGCGGCGGGGCACGCGGTCGCGCAAACGCCCGATGCCGTCGCCGCCAAGGGCGAAACCGTGGTGCTCACGGTCCATGCCGAGGGCGCCCAGGTCTACGAATGCAAGGCGGACCAGGGCGGCAAGCTGGCGTGGCAGTTCCGCGAGCCGATCGCGACGCTGATGGCGGACGGCAAGACGGTCGGGCGCCATTATGCCGGGCCGACCTGGGAGCTCGTGGACGGCAGCCGCGTGCAGGGCAAGCCGGCCGGCCGCGCCCCCGGCGCCTCGGCCGCCGACGTTCCCTGGCTCAAGCTCGACGCAGTCGAGCCGCACGGCCCCGGCGTGCTCGCCGGCGTCGCCACGATCCAACGCATCAATACCAGGGGCGGACAATTCGAAGGCGCCTGCGGCACCGCCGGCGCGACCCACGCCGCCCCCTATGCCGCGGATTACGTTTTCCTGCGGAAGTGAGGCCGGCATGGCGGCGCGGATGGGGCGCAGCGCTTTACGCATATGCACAATCATACACACCTGTCATCGCCGGACTTGTTCCGGCGATCTCGATACGGATGGCACTGCGTCGTCAGCACCCCGGGACGGCGCTTCGGCGTTGCAATCGAGATCACCGGGACGAGCCCGGTGATGACACCGTGATGGGATAACCGGGGAACAGCCAGCCCTCACGCACGGCGGCGGCTGCGCTCGGCTTCGCTCAGGGCGTAGTGGCCGTGGGAATGGGACGACAGCCGGCCCGCATGCACCATGCGATGCAGGCGCACCACCAGGGTCTTGCGCTTGATCTCGAGCTGGGCCTCGTCGAGGTTGTCGACGATGTCCTGGACCGACAGGCCCAGGGGATTCTCGGCGAGAACGTCGAGGATGAAATCCTCGATATCGTCGGCGCCGCCGCCGCGGGCCGCAATCACGATCGGCGCGGCACGGCGCGGGTCGCGCGCGCGATCCTCCAGCGCGATCGCGGGCTCGGCCACGACGGCGCGCCCGAGCCGCGATGATATCTCCGCCAGCAACTCTGCCGCGCGCTCGGGCGCGGCCGATCTGAGGCCCTTGAGGCCCATGGCGAGCATGTCGGCCTTTTGCAGCAGCTCCTGCTCATAGGCCCGGACCGCGTCAGGCAAGATCGTCATTCACGCTCTCCGCGAAATTACGCACGGGCTCGCCGCTCGATGCCTCGGCAAGAGGGCTGGGTAAGAGGGTCGGGCGCTTATGATATCCAAAATTACACAGCGGGCAAGAGTTGGGTGCCGGATTCTCGAAACCTCCGGTTTGCCGCAATTATGGTTAATATGGAGATACCATATTTGACAGCATTTACGCTTTATGTAATTATTCATTACAATTGGGGATGCGGAAAGCGAGCTTCGACGAATGGCCGGCCCTCTCAAGCCCATGCCGGCAGTCAGGTCGCAGCAAGTTATGCCGCCACCCCGATGGCCGGTCCCTGACGTTTCCGGCGTTCGAGTAACCCGAGTAACCCCATCGTGTGCGGAGTAAGCCCATGCCCTTCGATGTCACGCTGCCGATCTACGCGGTTTCCGCGCTCGCACTCGTCGCGGCGCTCGCCTGTGCGGGATGGCTCCTGGTGCCGGTGCCGCGCATCCAGGTGCGCGCGCAGAACGAAAAGCACGGCGCGCTTCGCGTCATCGAACTGGCTTTGGTGATGTCGCCTGCCGGCCGCGCCCGGCGGCCGGCGGCCGGCGGAAAATCGCGCGCCACGGAATTCGTCGTCTACATCACCCTGAAGACCTGTAATCCATAGCTGCAGCGCAGGGCCCCGCGCGCACGCCCGGGCGTCGCGCCTCACTCTTCGGGCGTGGCGATCTCTTCGGTGACGATGTCGCCGCGCGGCGTCACGATCTCGCGGCCGATGCGGTCGCGCACGACCGTGTGGACGCGCTCGGCGATGCGCGGTTCCTGCTCCATCAGGACATGGAAATCCGACGCGTCGAGCACCAGGAGGTTGGTCCGCGTCGTCGCCCGTCACGGTGGCGGAGCGGCGTGCCCGGCGCAGCACCGCGATCTCGCCGAAGAAGTGGCCGACGCCGAGGCTGACGTGCTTGCCGTCGAACTCGACGGCGACCTCGCCATTGGCGATGAAATACATGCAATGGGCGGCGTCGCCGCGGCGCACGATGACGTCGCCGGCATCCGCCGTCTGCGCCCGCAACAGGCGCATGATCTGGGCGATGGCGGTGGCGTCGAGCCCGTTGAACAGCGGCACCCGCGCCACCATGCCCCAGGTGACCACGAAATCACGGCGGTGGATCTGGTCCGAGAACGCGGTGGCGATGATGCCGACCGGCAGCGCGATCATGACGATGCCGCACATGATGGTCACCGAAGCGATGATCTTGCCGAGCGGCGTGACCGGTACGACGTCGCCATAGCCGATGGTGCCCAGAGTGACGATCGCCCACCACATCGCATCGGGAATGGTACCGAACTTGTCGGGCTGGGCGTCACGCTCGGCGAGATGGATGAACGACGCCGTGATCAGCGTCGCCGCGAACAGGATGAAGAGGCAGCCGAACGAGCGCGCGCCGCTCGGCATAGAGCGCTTCGAGCAGCGAGCGCATCGCCGGCGAATAGCGAGCGAGCTTGAGGAAGCGCACGATCCGCAGCAGCAGGATGACGCGGAACTCGACCGGCACCACGAAGGCGAGCCAGAACGGCAGGATCGAGACGAGGTCGATCAGGCCGTCGCTCGACAGCATGTAGCGCATCCGCGCGCGGGTCGCCGTCACCTGGCGGTACGGTGCGTGTTCCGCCGCCGCCCAGATGCGCACCGCATATTCCACCGTGAAGACGATGAGCGAGACGATCTCGATGGCGGTGAAGACGTTCTCGTAGGCCGCTTCGTAGCGGGGCACGGATTCGAACACCACAGCGGCGACATTGACGAGCACGAGCAGGATCAGGAACCGGCTCGCGAACCGCATCCCCCAGTCGCCCACCGGACCGTGCTCGAGCACCTCATAGGCGCGGTGGCGCCACCTGTTGATGCGCTTGGGTTGCTGCTGCGCCATGGCCCCGGATCGCGCCCTCGGCGGGCTCAAAGCCGCAAAACAATTCCCGTCATCCTGAGGCGCTCGCGCCCTTGCGCGAGCCTCGAAGGATGCTGCCGAGGCGCCAGAGCAAGTGTGCCTGCGGCACCGCCGGACCAGCATCCTTCGAGGCTCGCTGCGCTCGCGCCTCAGGATGACGGATCATGTCATTCATCCAATCTCACGCCCCGCCGAGCGCCGCGGCGATGGCGTCGAGCGCCGCTTCCGCCTTGCCGCCGTCGGGGCCGCCGGCCTGCGCCATGTCGGGGCGGCCGCCGCCGCCCTTGCCGCCGAGCGCCTCGGCGCCCCGGCGCACCAGCTCGACCGCGTTGAAGCGCGCGATGAGGTCGGGGGTGACGCCGACCACGAGGCCGGCCTTGCCTTCGCCGGTGACGCCGACGATGGCGACGACGCCGGAGCCGACCTGCTTCTTGCCGTCGTCGGCGAGGCTCTTGAGATCCTTGATCTCGATGCCCGACACCGTGCGCGCCAGGAGCTTGATGTCGCCGACCTGGCGCACGCCGTCTTCGCCGGAGCGGGCGCCGCCGCCCATGGCGAGCTTGCGGCGGGCGTCGGACAATTCGCGCTCCAGGCGCTTGCGGTCGTCGAGGAGCGCGGCGACGCGCGCGGGCACCTCGTCGAGTTGGACCCGCAGTTCCGCCGCCGCCGCCTTGGCGATGTGGATGTTGCTGTTGGCCGCCTTGCGCGCGGCGCGCCCGGTCAGAGCCTCGATGCGGCGCACGCCGGCGCCGACCGCGCTTTCGCCGACCACCGAGACGATGCCGATGTCGCCGGTGCGCCGCACATGGGTGCCGCCGCACAATTCCACCGACCAGCCCAGCGCATTGCCGCCTTCGCCCATGGCGACCACACGCACCTCGTCGCCGTATTTCTCGCCGAACAGCGCGCGGGCGCCCGACGCGATGGCGTCGTCGACCGCCATCAGCCGGGTCGTCACCGGAGCGTTCTGCAGCACGATGTCGTTGGCGATGTCCTCGACCCGCTCGATCTCTTCGGGAGTTATGGGCTTGGGATGGGAGAAGTCGAACCGCAAACGATCCGGGGCGACCAGCGAGCCCTTTTGCGCGACATGGTCGCCCAGCACCTGGCGCAGCGCCTCGTGCAGCAGATGGGTAGCGGAATGATTGGCGCGGATGGCGCCGCGGCGGCGGCCATCGACTTCGAGCGCGAGCGCGAGCCCCGGCTTGAGCGCGCCTTCCTCGACCACGCCGGAGTGGACGAACAGATCGCCGCCGTGTTTCTGGGTGTCGGTGACGCGGAAGCGCACGCCGTCCGCTGTCATGAGCCCGGTGTCGCCGACCTGGCCGCCGGATTCGCCATAGAACGGTGTCTGGTTGAGCACGACCGCGCCGGTCTCGCCCTTGCCGAGCGCGGGAACCTCGCGGCCGTCGCGCACCAGCGCGGCGACGACGCCTTCCGCGGTCTCGGTCTCGTAGCCCAGGAACTCGGTGGCGCCGGCCTTCTCGCGCAGTGCGAACCACACGGTTTCCGTCGCCGCTTCGCCCGAGCCCGCCCACGAGGCCCGCGCCATTTCGCGCTGGCGCTCCATCCCCGCGTTGAAGGCGGCGAGGTCGACGGCGATGCCGCGCGGCCGCAGCGCATCCTGGGTGAGGTCGAGGGGAAATCCGAAGGTATCGTAGAGGGTGAAAGCCACTTCGCCCTTGAGGCTGTCACCGCGCTCGAGGTTCGCCGTCTCCTCGTCGAGGATCGCAAGTCCCCGCTCCAAGGTCTTGCGGAAACGGGTTTCCTCGAGCCGCAGCGTCTCGGTGATGAGGGCCTCGGCGCGGATCAGCTCGGGATAGGCTTGGCCCATCTCGCGCACCAGCGTCGGCACCAGCTTGTACATCAGCGGGTCCTTGGCGCCGAGCAATTCGGCATGGCGCATGGCGCGGCGCATGATGCGGCGGAGCACGTAGCCGCGGCCCTCGTTGGAGGGCAGCACGCCGTCGGCGATCAGGAACGAGGTCGCGCGCAGATGGTCGGCGATGACGCGGTGGGACGCCTTGTGCGGGCCGTCGGCATCGACCCCGGTGCGGTCGGTCACCGCCTGGATCAGGGCGCCGAACAGGTCGATGGCGTAATTGTCGTGGGTGCCCTGCAGCACCGCGGCGATGCGCTCCAGCCCCATGCCGGTGTCGATGGAGGGCTTGGGCAGCTCGACGCGGGCGCCGCCGGGCTGCTGCTCGTACTGCATGAACACGAGATTCCAGATCTCGATGAAGCGGTCGCCGTCGGCGTCCGGTGAGCCGGGCGGGCCGCCGGGGATATGATCGCCGTGGTCGTAGAAGATTTCCGAGCACGGGCCGCACGGGCCGGTGTCGCCCATCGCCCAGAAATTGTCCGAGGTCGGGATGCGGATGATCCGGCTGTTCCGGCAGGCCCGCGATCTTCTTCCACAGGCCGAACGCCTGGTCGTCCTCGGCATAGACGGTAATGGTCAGCCGCTCCGATGGCAATCTCGAATTCCTTGGTGATGAGGTTCCAGGCGAGCTCGATGGCGCGATCCTTGAAGTAGTCGCCGAACGAGAAATTGCCGAGCATCTCGAAGAAGGTGTGGTGCCGCGCGGTGTAGCCGACATTGTCGAGGTCGTTGTGCTTGCCGCCGGCGCGCACGCATTTCTGCGCCGTGGTGGCGCGCGAATAGGGGCGCTTTTCGAGGCCGGTGAAGACGTTCTTGAACTGCACCATCCCGGCATTGGTGAACATCAAGGTGGGGTCGTTGCGCGGGACCAGCGGCGAGGACGGCACGATTTCGTGGCCGTTCGCCGCGAAATAGTCGAGGAAGGCCGCTTCTGATCTCGTTGACGCCGCTCATGTCGATCCACTGTTGCCCGGCTTCGCCCCGATATGCGGCGCTAAGCAGCGGTTTTGCTTGCAAATTCCGTGCACGACCTTGTAGCGGTGCACTGCCATAGTGTCCAGGAATGCGCTGTTCCCGCGGCCCGGCAAAACGAATTCTTCGTTACCCGCGCCGCCGGCCCGCCTGCTCTGATATAAGCACCGATCCCTCCAACCGGAATGCAGCCCGACCGCAAATGTCAGCCTCCCAGCCTTCGGGGCTCGCCCGACGCCTGACCGGCGGCCAATTCGTCCTGACCGCCGAGGTGGTGCCGCCGGTGTCCTGCGATCCGCAGGACCTGCTCGCAAGGGCGCTGCCGCTGCGCGGCGTCGCCGATGCGGTCAACGTCACCGACGGCGCCGGCGCGCGCGCCCATATGAGCGCCACCGCCGCGGCGGCGCTGCTGGTCGGGGCCGGCATCGAGCCGATCCTCCAGCTCACCTGCCGCGACCGCAACCGCATCGCCCTGCAGGGCGAGCTGATGGGCGCCGCCGCGCTCGGCATCCGTAACCTGCTGCTGCTGCGCGGCGACGACCCCACCGCAGGCGACCAGCCCGATGCCAAGCCGGTGTTCGACCTCGATTCCCGCGGCCTCACCGAGACCGCCCGCAGCATCCGCGACGACGGCAGATTACCCCATGGCGCCGCGGTGGCGGGGCGGGCGGCGTTCTTCATCGGCGGCGCCGACGCGCCGATCGATCCGCCGCCGGGGTGGCGACCCGACGCCCTCGCGGCCAAGGTCGCCGCCGGCACCGCCTTTGTGCAGACCCAGTTCTGCATGGATACCGGCATCGTGCGCCGCTATGCCGCCCGTCTCGCCGAAGCCGGGCTCGCCGACCGCGTGTTCGTGATCATCGGGGTCAATCCGCTACGCTCGGCCCGTTCGGCGGCGTGGATGCGCCATCACCTGTTCGGCACCATCATTCCCGACGCGATGGTGGCGCGCATGGAAGCCGCCGCCGATCCCGCCGCGGAAGGCCGCCGCATCTGCGTCGAGGTGATCGAAGAGCTCGCGACCATCCCCGGCGTCGCCGGCGCTCACATCATGGCCCCCGGCAACGCCGCGGCGATCCCCGAGGTGATCGCGGCGGTGCGGCGCACGGTGGCGGCGCAGCGGTCGTAGCCCGCATGGGAGCGAAGCGGACATGCGGGGAAGGCCGTCCCGGATTTCGCTCCCGCTCAATCCGGGCTACATCACTCAACCCCGCGCAGTCATTCCGGGGCGCGCGTCAGCGCGAACCCGGAATCCAGGCTGCGGTGGTGGCGGCGAGGCCCTCTGGATTCCGGGTTCGCCGCGAGCGGCGCCCCGGAATGACCAGCTACTACTCCGCCGCGTTGTCCGGGTGGCAGTGGCACTCGACCAGGTGGTCGTTGACCATGCCGACCGCCTGCATGAAGGCGTAGACGATGGTCGGCCCGACGAACTTGAAGCCGCGCGACGCGAGTTCCTTGGAGACGTTGCGCGACAGCGGCGTCTCGGCCGGCACCTCGGAAGGGGCGCGACGGTGGTTCACCTGGGGCTCGCCGTCGACGAAATTCCACAGCAGCGCCGAGAAGCCCGGGCCCTTCTCCATGACGTCGAGATAGCCGCGCGCCGAGAGGATCGTGCCCTCGATCTTGGCGCGGTTGCGCACGATGCCGGCGTCGTTCATCAGCGCCGTCACCTTGCGCTTGCCGTAGCCGGCGATGACCTCCGGCGCGAAACCATCGAAGGCGCGGCGGAAATTGTCCCGCTTGCGCAGGATGGTGATCCAGGACAGCCCGGCCTGGAAGCCGTCGAGCACCAGCTTCTCGAACAGCGCGCGGTCGTCGCGCTCCGGCACGCCCCACTCCTCGTCGTGATAGGCGACATAGAGCGGGTCCTGCTTGGGCCACGGGCAGCGATAGCGGCCGTCGGGGTGGAGGATGGCGGACATGGGGCGTTATAGTCCGAAGGTGCCGTAGGCGAAAAGGCGCTACCGGCCCTGTCCTATCACCCGACTTCGGCGGCTTCCCGCTGCTTTTCCCCGTGGCGCTTGGCCATGTCCGCTCCGGCGTCGGGCGGCATGGTCGCGAACAGGAAGGTCGAGCTGGCGGCGATCAGGCCGACCACGATGAAGGCCGGCGGGAAATCGTCCGCGCTCAGCGTGCCGTGGCCGCGAAAGCGCAGCACCGTCTCGACCACCAGGGCGCCGACAGCGACGCCGACCGACTGCGACAATTGCTGCGCGACGGCGACCAGCGCGGTGCCGCGGCTCATGCGGTGCGGACTCGATGTCGGCATAGGCGATGGTATTCACGCTGGTGAATTGCAGCGAGCGGAAGAAGCCGCCGAGCAGCAGCACCGCCACCATCACCGCGACCGGCGTCGTGGCGGTGAAGGCGGCGCACGCCATCAGCATGAGCGAGGCGACCAGCGAATTCCAGGTCAGCGTGCTGCGGAATCCGAACCGCCGCAGGATGCGCGGCACCGCCCATTTTCATCATCATCGCACCGGCCGCGGTCGACAGCGTGATCATGCCGGACTGGAACGGCGTCCTGCCGAAGCCGATCTGCAGCAGCAGCGGCAACAGGAACGGCAGCGCGCCGGCGCCGACCCGGAAGATGAAGCCGCCGCCGACGCCGGCGCGGAAGCTCGGCAGCTTGAACAGCGACAGGTCGAGCACCGGCGCCGGCACGCGCTTGGCATGGATGATGTAGGCGAAGGTCGCGGCCGTGCCGCCGATGATCAGCGCGGCGATGACGCTGCCGGGAACGAAATTGATGCCGGTCACGGTCAAGCCGAACGCCAGCCCGCCGACGCCGAGCCCGACCAGCGTCATGCCGACGAAATCGAACGGCTCGACCTTGTCGGCGCGCACGTTCTCGACGAAGCGCGTCGCCAGGAAGATGCCCAGGAGCCCGATCGGCAGGTTGATCAGGAAGATCCAGTGCCAGGTCGCATAGGTCGTGATGAAGCCGCCCAGCGGCGGGCCGAGCATCGGCCCGATCAGCGCCGGCATGGTCAGCAGCGACATGGCGTTGACCAGGTTTTGCCGCCCGACGGTGCGGATCAGCACCAGCCGGCCGACCGGCGACATCATCGCGCCGCCCATGCCCTGGAAAAACCGGGCGACCACGAAATTCGCGAGCGAATGGGACAGCGCGCAGCCGATCGAACCGAGCATGAAGACGGCGATCGCGGTGCGGAAGATGGTGCGGGCGCCGTAGCGGTCGGCCATCCAGCCGCTCGCCGGGATGAAGATCGCCAGCGCCAGCAGGTAGGACGTGATGGCGAGCTTGAGCTCCAGCGGGCTCGATCCGATGTCCGCCGCGATGGCGGGCAGCGAGGTCGAGATCACCGTGGAGTCCATGTTCTCCATGAACAGCGCCACCGCGACGATCAGGGGGACGAGGCGTTCACGGGTCATGGGTCAGCGGTCATTGATCACGGCTTCGGGTCACGGGCCTGGGGTCACAGGTTTGGGGTCACGGGTCATCGGGGCGGTTCGGATCAGGCGATTTTCCGCGGCGCGGGCATGGACGGCGCGGAATTGAGCTTATATCAGTCCGGCAGGCCCCGCTGGAATGTTGGCCGGGAATGCCTAAATTGATGCCGAGAACCGGATCGCGGAGAAGTTGCGGCTATGATCTACATCGTGGCGGTTTGTTGCCTCCCTTGGGACTGTTGCTCAATGGACAGCCCTTCGCGGCGGTGCTCAACATTGCGCTCATCATCCCCTGCCTGCTGTTCGGGCTGGTGTTCCACGTGCTGCTGCTGGTGCCGTCGCTTCACGCGGTCATCGCGGTCCATATGAAGCGCGAGGAGCGCCGGCACCGTGAAATCGTCCAGGCGATCGAGCGCCACGGCCCGCCGCCGGGATGGGGACGGTATTGAGCGTCGCGGTCGCCGGCAGCTGTCCGGGGTCATGCTATAGTTTTCCGGCAATCATGCGTTGCCATCTGCACGCTTTCCATTGCCGGGGCCGCGTGCTAACGACCCGCGCCAACTCTTCATAAGCCGTGAGTCGCCGCCTTTCAGGGCCGCGATACCGGTTTTCATCTCGATCGCCCCTGGCGGCAAGGAGTTCGGCATGGCCCAGACAGTCAACGGCGGCCCCCGCGAGGCTTTCACCTTCGACGACGTGCTGCTGAAGCCCGGCGTTTTCCGACGTCATGCCGACCGAAGTCGACATCCGCTCCCGGATCACCCGCGACATCTTCCTGAACATCCCCATCATCGCCTCGGCGATGGACACCGTGACCGAGGCGGCCATGGCGATCGCCATGGCCCAGGCCGGCGGCATCGGGGTTATCCACCGCAATCTCGACCCGGATGTGCAGGCCGGGCTGGTGCGCCGGGTCAAGAAGTTCGAAGCCGGGATGGTGGTCAATCCGCTGACCATCCATCCCCAGGCGACGCTCGCCGATGCCCTGGCGCTGATGCAAGAAAACCGCATCTCCGGGGTTCCCGTGGTCGACGGCGCCGGCACGCCGGGCCGCCTGGTGGGCATCCTGACCAATCGCGACGTGCGCTTTGCCACCGACCCGCGGCAGACCGTCGCGGAACTCATGACCAAGGACCGGCTGGTGACCGTGCGCGAGGGCGTCGGCCAGGACGAGGCCAAGCGCCTGCTGCACCAGCACCGCATCGAAAAGCTCCTGGTGGTGGACGACCAATACCGCTGCGTCGGCCTGATCACGGTCAAGGACATCGAGAAGGCGGTGGCGCATCCCGCTTCCTGCAAGGACGACCAGGGCCGCCTGCGGGTCGCCGCGGCGACCACGGTCGGCGAAGCCGGCTACGAGCGCACCGAGCGCCTGGTCGAGGCCGGGGTCGACCTCGTGATCGTCGACACCGCCCACGGCCATTCGCGCCGCGTCCTCGATTCGGTGAAGCGGATCAAGCTGCTCTCCAATGCGGTGCAGGTGGTCGCCGGCAACATCGCCACCTCCGAAGGCGCCAAGGCGCTGATCGATGCCGGCGCCGACGCCATCAAGGTCGGCATCGGGCCGGGCTCGATCTGCACCACGCGCATCGTCGCCGGGGTCGGCGTGCCGCAGCTCACCGCCATCATGGACGCCGTCGAGGTGGCGCGGAACTCCGGCACGCCGGTCATCGCCGACGGCGGCATCAAATATTCCGGCGACCTCGCCAAGGCGATCGCGGCCGGCGCCGATTGCGCCATGGTGGGCTCGCTGCTCGCCGGCACCGACGAGACCCCGGGCGAGGTGTTTCTCTATCAGGGCCGCTCCTACAAGGCCTATCGCGGCATGGGCTCGGTCGCCGCCATGTCCCGCGGCTCCGCCGATCGCTACTTCCAGCAGGACATCAAGGACAACCTCAAGCTGGTGCCCGAGGGCATCGAGGGCCAGGTGCCCTACAAGGGGCCGGCCGCCAACGTCCTGCACCAGCTCGCCGGCGGCCTGCGCGCCGCGATGGGCTATGTCGGCGCCCACACCATCGCGGAATTGCACGAAAAGGCGGAGTTCGTCCGCATCTCCAATGCCGGCCTGCGCGAAAGCCACGTCCACGACGTCACCATCACCCGGGAAAGCCCGAACTATCCGGGCCGGGATTAGGTGAGTAACTCCGACACTTCGGTTCTTGTCTCAAGCTGGCCGTCGGTCGCCTCCCTCCCCTTGAAAAGCGGGAGGGGAGGGGATCGCGGGGCGCAGGCGCAGCATATGTAGAGGGTCGGCGGCCCCCCTCCCCAACCCTCCCCCTGAAGACGGGGGAGGGGGCCGACCCATTCAATGCTCATGTCACAACAATAGGTTCAGCACGTGTCGATCCAGGTCATTCTGCTTCCGGTCTTCATGCAGGTCGCGCTGACCTTCGTGCTGCTGTTCATGACCCGGAGCGCGGCGGCAGGCGAGATCAGGTTCAAGGATGAGCCCGGCGACCCTGCGGGCAGCGCCCAGGTTGCCGGCGCCTACAACAGCCAGTTCCAGCTTCCGGTGCTGTTCTACGTGGCGGTCGTGTTCGCCTATCTCCTGCGCAGGGCCGACTTTTTGTTCGTCATGCTGTCGTTCGGCTTCGCCGCGATGCGGATCGTGCATGCCTTCATCATGGTGAAGTCGAAAGATGCGCGGCTGCGCTACGGCGCCTTCGCCGCCGGGCTGGTGCTGGTCGCTTTCATGTGGATCGACTTCGCCGTCCGCATCCTGCTTGCCTTGTGATGACGCCGGGAGCGCGCCTTTCCGCTGCGATCGATGTGCTCGCCGATATCGAGGCGCGCCGCCGGCCGGCGTCGGATGCCTTGAAGGATTGGGGGCTGTCCCACCGCTTCGCCGGCTCCGGCGACCGCGCCGCCATCGGCGGCCTGGTGTTCGATGCGCTGCGGCGGCGCCAGTCGGCGGCCTGGCTCATGGACGAGGCGACGCCGCGCGCGATCCTGTTCGGCGCCCTCAAGCTCGAACGCGGCATGGGGCCGGACGCCATCCGCCGGCTCGCCGACGGCGGCCGCTTCGCCCCGCCGCCGCCGACCGAGGCGGAGATCAAGGCGTCTGACCTCGGCGCGCCTCGGCGCTGCCCCCGCCCATGTGCGCGGCGACTATCCGGAATGGCTCGACGCCAAGCTCGCCGCCGTGTTCGGCGAGGACCGCGCCGCGGAGGGCGCGGCGCTCTCCAGCCGGGCGCCGGTCGACCTGCGCGTCAACACCCTCAAGGGCGATCGCGCCACCGCCGCCGCGGCGCTCGCCCATCTCCATGCGACGCCGACGCCGTGGTCGCCCATCGGGCTGCGCATCGCGCTTTCGGCAGAAGCGAAGAGCCCGCCGATCCAGGCCGAGCCCGCCTTCATCGACGGGCTGGTCGAGATCCAGGACGAAGGCTCCCAGCTCGCCGCGATGCTGTCCGGCGCGGGGCCGCGCGACACCGTGATCGATCTCTGCGCCGGCGGCGGCGGCAAGACGCTGGCGCTTGGCGGCGCTGATGGAAAATCGCGGCCGCATCATCGCCACCGATACCGACATCCGCCGGCTGGCGCCGATCCATGCGCGGCTCGCGCGCGCGGGCGCCGGCAATGTGGAGGTGCGCACGCCGCGCGGCGCCGCGCCCCTGCTCGACGATGTCGTGGGGCAGGTCGATCTCGTGCTGATCGACGCGCCCTGCACCGGGATCGGGGCGTGGCGGCGCAATCCCGACGCCAAATGGCGGGTGCGGCCCGGCGCGCTGGAGCAGCGCATCAAGGACCAGGACGAGGTGCTCGCCCGCGCCGCGCCGCTGGTGCGCCAGGGCGGGCGCATCGCCTACATCACCTGCTCGCTGCTGGCGGAGGAGAACGGCGACCGCATCGACGCCTTTCTCGCCGCGCATAAGGAGTTCGCCGTCCTGCCGGTGGAGGAGATGGTGCGCACCTTGCCCGGGCGGGCGGCGGAATTCGGCGCCGCGGTCCTCGTCACCGCCGGGGGGCTGCTGATGACGCCGCGGCGGACCGGAACCGATGGCTTTTTTGTGGCGATCATGACTCGCAAGTGACGCCTGAAAAGCGCCCTGCCGATAGTTGAATATTGCATGTCGGCGGAACCCGCGGCATTGTCTGCGTCGTAACGGGTGGAAGCGGGGTCGATGGTGAATATCGAGAAACTCACCACTTCACTTCAGTTCATCGGCGCGGCGCTGGCGCTGCCTGCCGGCGCGGCCGGGGTCTATTCGGCCTATCACAACTATTTTTCCCCGGAAGTCATGTGCCAGGAGATGCGCAACAGCACCCTGGCGACGCTGGAAAAGAACATTCCCGCCGAGGCCAAGCATGCGCTGCTGCGCAAGGAGGCCGGCCAGTTCGAGGCCAAGTGCGGCGAGGTCGAGCCGGAAACCAACACGATATTCCAGGTCGCGCTGCATGAGCTGGAGAAGCCCGCGCCGCGCGCCGCGCAGAGATCGGCGCCGCGCCGCCTCGGCCGAGAAATGGCGGCGGCGCCGTGCACCCCGCAGGCGCGGGACGCGCCGCGGCGCGGGAGCGTACACCGGCGCGGGGCTTCACCGGCGACCGCGCCGGTCGCGGCCGAGGCCTCGCTTCGCGCCGGAGTTCTCGGCCACGCCGCGCATGGCTGGGTCGCGATCGAAATCCGCAAGGGCGGCAAGGTGACGGAGGCGTTCTTCTCCGGCTACGCCGCCAACGGCCAGTCGCTGCCCGCCGCCGGCACGGTGCTGACCTCGATGGCGTTGCGGCCGATCTGGTCGGAGCCGCAGGGGCCCGGCCCCAACGATCCGACCAAGCTCCAGGGACGGCTCAAGGCCGGAGAATGCGTCCGCGTCGTCGGCATCAGGCCCTCTCCGGGCCGGCAATGGGCGGAGGTCGAGCCCACGCGCGTGCCAGTGAGGGCTGGTCCGCGAATCGCTTCAATTCGCGTGATCGAGCGGCCTTCGCTCCCTCTCCCGCTTGCGGGGGAGGGTTGGGGAGGGGGCTCTTGCAGAGCAAGTCCGTGCCGTAGAATTGGCCCCTCCCTAACCTCCCCCGCAAGCGGGGGAGGGGAGCACACCCCGGCCTTGACCGCGCGCGCCCTGCGCCGCACATAAGCCGATGCACGACAACATCCTCATCGTCGATTTCGGCTCCCAGGTCACCCAGCTGATCGCGCGGCGCGTGCGCGAGCAGGGCGTCTATTGCGAGATCGTGCCGTTCCAGAAGGCCGCCGAGGCGTTCGCCGCCATGAAGCCGCGGGCGATCATCCTGTCCGGCGGCCCCGCCTCGGTGCTCGACCCCGGCGCGCCGCTGCCGCCGCCGGAATTCTATGCCGCCGGCGTGCCCATCCTCGGCATCTGCTATGGCGAGCAGGCGATGGCGCATCAGCTCGGCGGCAAGGTCGAGGGCGGCCATCACCGCGAATTCGGCCGCGCCGAGGTCGAGGTCGCGACCGACAGCGCGCTGCTCGCCGGCGTGTGGCGGCGCGGCGAGAAATATCCGGTGTGGATGAGCCATGGCGACCGGGTGACCGAACTGCCCAAGGGTTTCCGCGTCGTCGCCACCTCGCCCAATGCGCCGATCGCCATGATCGCCGACGAGGCGCGGCGGTTCTATGCCACCCAGTTCCACCTCGAAGTCGTGCACACGCCCCATGGCGCGGCGCTGCTGCGCAACTTCGTGCGCGACATCGCCGGCTGCGCCGGCGACTGGACCATGCGCGCCTTCAAGGACGAGGCGATCGAGAAGATCCGCGGCCAGGTCGGGCCGCAGGGCCGGGTGATCTGCGGCCTCTCCGGCGGCGTCGATTCCGCGGTGGCCGCGGTGCTGATCCACGAGGCGATCGGCGAGCGGCTCACCTGCGTGTTCGTCGACCACGGCCTGCTGCGCCAGGGCGAAGGCCGCAAGGTGGTCGCCCTGTTCCGCGACAGCTACAACATCCCGCTGGTCCATGTGGAGGCGCAGGCGCTGTTCCTCGACGCGCTCGCCGGCGTCACCGACCCCGAGGCCAAGCGCAAGACCATCGGCGCGCTGTTCATCGACGTGTTCGAGGCGCAGGCGAAACAGCTCGCGACGCGCGGGCCGGTCGCCGCCGCGCTTCCTCGCCCAGGGCACGCTCTATCCCGACGTGATCGAGAGCGTGTCGTTCACCGGCGGGCCGTCGGTGACCATCAAGTCCCACCACAATGTCGGCGGCCTGCCCGAGCGCATGAACATGACGCTGGTGGAGCCGCTGCGCGAACTGTTCAAGGACGAGGTGCGCGCGCTCGGCCGCGAGCTCGGCCTGCCCGAGGCCTTCGTCGGCCGCCATCCGTTTCCCGGCCCCGGCCTCGCGATCCGCTGCCCCGGCGAGATCACGAGCGAGAAGCTCGACATCCTGCGCCTCGCCGACGAGATCTACATCGAGGAAATCCGCCGCGCCGGCCTCTACGACGACATCTGGCAGGCCTTCGCGGTGATCCTGCCGGTCAAGACCGTTGGCGTGATGGGCGACGGGCGCACCTACGACCACGTGGTGGGCCTGCGCGCCGTGACCTCGACCGACGGCATGACGGCGGACTTCTATCCGTTCGACATGAGGTTCCTGGGCGCCGTCGCGACGCGGATCATCAACGAGGTGAAGGGGGTCAACCGGGTGGTCTACGACGTGACGTCGAAGCCGCCGGGGACGATCGAGTGGGAGTGAGGGCGGTGGAGGAAACAGATGATGAGGGAGCGGCCGGGCGCGGTTTGGGTTGGAGCCGACCCCGGCGGAGCCGATGCCTTCGGACTGGCGATACTCTCCACCTCCGGTGAAGTTACCACCGCTTGCGTGTCCTGCGCTGATGACGCGATTTCTTTGATCACCTCCCGACCGCTCGGCGTTGGTGTTGATGCGCCACTGTGGTGGTCGTCGGGCCGTTCAGCCGAGCGCAAAGCGGACCAGTGGATACGCAGCACGCATAAAATCTCGTCGGGAACGGTGCAGACAGCCAACTCTTTGCGTGGTGCAGCCTTGGTGCAAGGGGTGATGTTCGTGAGTTGGCTTCGGGAGAAGTTTCCTGGGGTTCTCGTCACCGAGGCTCACCCCAAAGCTGTAACAAAGGCGCTTGGTGGTTGGAACTGTCCGGCTATTTCGAAATTAGGCTCGATTGTGGTGATGGGCGAGCACGAGCGAGACGCCACGATGGCAGCGATAGCAGCTCGCGAGGGTTTTGAAGGGCGCTGGACCAGAGATCTTTCATTGGTCCGCCATTCCAGTGAACAGGATCCAAAAAGTTATTGGCTCGCCCCTGTTAGCTATTTCTGGCCGGAATAATCGCGAGGCGCATAATAGAAGAGTTCGGATTGAGGCTCGAAGAGTGACATTGAATCGCTATGCCATCATCGTGTTCTGGTCCGAGGACGACCGCGCCTGGGTCGCCGACGTCCCGGATTTGAAGTCTTGCGCGGCATTCGGGAGCACGCCGGAAGAGGCCTTCGCCGAAGTCCGCATTGCCATGGACGCTTGGTTGGCGGCAGCACGTGACGCCGGGCTGGAAATACCAAAACCTCAATTCCAACCTCATCATGAAGCGACCGAATGATCGTTCTGGAGCACATCCCGCTCACCAGGAATCGTCATCGCCGGGCTTGTCCCACGGGTGTCCGGCACGGTTCGTGCTTGAAGAAGTGCACGGCGTTGATTCTACTTGGTTCCAGTTGGTTGCGAATCATCTGGACACGAAGGGGATCAAGGCCGTGCCGCACCAGAATATCGTTTTTCATGGGCTTCTGAAGCATATTCCGTGGTCGGTGTTCGATCGGCTTGTGGAGCAATTCGGTGCCGACCGTGATCCGCGCGGCCTGAACACCAGGGCACATTTGATCGCACTGTTGTATGCGCAGTTTTGCGGCGCGCGCGGCTTGCGCGAGATCGAAGCCAACCTGCGTAGCCATGCCAGCAAGCTTTATCATCTCGGTGGCTGCACGGTGTCGAAGTCGACACTGTCGACGGCCAATGCTTCGCGTCCCGTGGAGGTATTTGCCGGCGTGCTTTCGGCCCTGATGGCTCAATTGCAGCGCGGATATCGGCGCAAGATCGGGGAATGTGTCCGTCTGATCGATTTCGACCAGCGTGCGGCTGTGCCGCATGAGCTACGATTGGGCGACGTTTTCGGCAGGGGTCTGCGGTGCCAAAGCCCACATCATCTACGATCCCGATGCCGACCAGCCGCTCTATCTCATGGTGACGCCGGCCAACGTCAATGACATCACGGCCGCCAAGGAGATGCCGATCGAGGCGGGAGCGACCTACGTTTTCGACCTCGGCTATTACGATTACGGCTGGTGGGCGACGCTCGATCAGGCCGGCTGCCGCATCGTCACCCGCCTCAAAGCCAACACACCTTTCGCGATCGTCGAGGATCGGCCGGTCGCACCGGGGGCGTCGATCCTGAGCGATCGCACCGGGCATCTTCCCGAACGCCTCGCCGCCTGCCGCAAAAACCCGATGTCGGGTCTGGTCCGCGAAGTCCGGGTCATGATCGAGACCGGCAAAGTGTTGCGCATCTTCACCAACGATCTGACCGCCTCCGCGCAGGAAATCGCCGATTTGTACAAGCGTCGATGGGCCATCGAACTGTTCTTTCGATGGGTCAAACAGACCTTGAAGATCAGCCACTTCCTGGGAACCTCCGAGAACGCCGTTCGCATTCAGATCGCCGTGGCCCTGATCGCCTTCGTGCTGCTGCGCCTGGCTCACGACGCCAACAGAATCGTCGAAAGCCCGCTCGCCTTCGCCAGACTCATCCACGCAAACCTCATGCACCGACGGCCAATCGCCGAGCTTCTCCGACCACCGTCATCGACCAAACCACAACAGCCGGTATTCGATTTCGGCGCGTCCGCCACCCGAGCGGACCACCGTCGTCGCTCACGTCGCGCTTGTGCCGCCAGCCGGAAAGCCGCGTGAAAGCACGAACCGTGCCGGACAGCCGTGTGGCTTGTCCCGGCCATCTCGATTATTGAGGCACGGGCGCAAAGCATTCTAACCCGTACCCCGTTGATCGAGATCGCCGGGACGAGCCCGGCGATGACGTCCGTGGGTGCGTCCTCGTAATCCTATTGCGCGAGCCCAGGCCTCACACCCAGTTCTCCGCCCTGATCCCCGGCATGCGGCTGAATTCGCGGATATTGTTGGTGACGATGATCAAGCCTTCGCTGCGGGCATGACCGCCGATCTGCATGTCGTGCGGACCGCGGGGCGTGCCCGCCCATTCCAGCTCGGCCCGAACCTGGCCATAGTGCGCAGCCGCTTTGGCCTCGAACGGCAGCACGTCGAGGCGCGCGACGAAATGCGCGATGGCCGTCAGGTTATCGACGCGACGTGCCGACTTCTCGGCGCCATAGCGCAATTCGCCGAGGGTGATGGTGGAGATGCAGAGTTGCTCGGCCAGCGCATTGAACTTCTCGCGCAGGGCCTGCGGATAATTCTTCATGACGTAGATACAGATATTGGTGTCGAGCATGTAGGTGAGCATCACAGCGGCTCGCGCTCCTCGGCCGGCGGCTGCCGACGTTCGACCAAGAAATCCTCGCTCGCGCGCGGACCGTCCGCAAACAGATCGTCCCACCGCTTGCCCTGCGGAACGATCACGCGGCTGCGGCCGATCTTCAAAATGTCGACCTGATGCACGCCCTCCGGAAAGGCGACGGCCTTGGGTAGCCGGACCGCCTGGCTGCGATTGCTGGTGAATACGGTGGACTTGGTCATGGCTGCGCCTATGTATATCCAATCGGGATATACGTAGCTCGGGTGCGGTGCTTTTGCAAGGATTGCGGCCTTTGCATCACCTTTGCATCCAATCCAAAAGTGCCCCGCCCGACGAGGTGTTCTAACGGTTTCTCTGGTGCGGGCCTGTCTGACGGGCCATAAGTGACCAAATAGATGGTCAGGAGCCTGTTGTGGGCGACGTAACCTTGGCTGACGCAAAAGCGCATCTGAGCGAATTGGTGGAACGCGCGGCCCGAGGCGAGCCCGTGCGGATCACCCGGCGCGGCAAGCCGGTGGCGCAGATCACCGGGATCGATCGGGAACCCGTGCCCATCGACCTCGCAGCCCTGCGTGCGCTCACCGACGCCATGCCGCTCCAAATCGAACCCGCGCGAAGCTGGCTTCGGTCGGTGCGCGACGGCTCGCGGTATTGATGCTCTATCTCGATACGTCGATCTTGGCGAGCGCGCTCACCAACGAGGCGGACACGGCGGCGGTGCAGGCTTGGTTCTCCACTGCGGCCATCGGCTGTTTGACGCCCGGCTGCTCGGCTGCCATTTTCACCGGCGCGCCGCGAAGGGATTAAGCGTCCGTACTCCGAAATGCTCGAAGTCCCTGACGTTCCTCGTCACCACCGTCAGGTTGTGCACGACGGCTGTCGCCGCGACCATGGCGTCTTCGATCAGTCGATCGGGGCGCCGATGCATCAGGCGAGCCCAACAGCGAAACGCGCGGGCGTCCATCGCCAGCACATTGTAGGTTTGCGCCACCTGCTCCAGCCAGGCCTCGATCTCGCCCGCCTTCGCGGCATCGCGCTCCCGCGTCATCTCGATCCCCGACTGGATTTCACCGATCGTGACCGCGCAGAGATGCAGATCGGCGTCGGCGACGCTCGTGAGCCATGCCAGAACCGCGCCGTGCGGCTTCGCCCGGCGAAGTTCCGAAACCACGTTGGTGTCGATGAGATACATCGATCTCAGGCGATCTCATCGGGCCGGCGGCGGCGGAGCCGGCCGCGCTGCGGGATCGCGAGGTCCGCGCGGGGTGTCGCGGATAGCAGGAGTTCCTTCAAGGTCGGGCGCGCGGACCGCTGCAGGCGCTGCCAGTCTTGCAACGGCACGAGCACCGCAGCGGCGGTGCCGCGCCTGGTGACCACCTGCGGGCCCTCGTTCAGGCACGTCTCGAGGAACTCGCTGAACCGGGCCTTGGCGTCCTGGACCGACCAGACTTTCATCGCGGCATCCCTCATGCAGACCAGTCAGGTAACTAGTCATAAGGCGACGCCAAGTCAACTTGACTAATTCATAACTCACCAGTTATGAATATCGCATGCTTGCCACGCCGAACACGCTGTTCAGAACGCTCGCCGATCCGACGCGACGGGAGATCTTCGAGCGGCTGTGCCGGGGCGGAGAACAGACGGTCGGGGCCCTGACGGCTCAGGCCGGGGTCTCGCAACCGGCGGTCTCAAAGCATCTCGGGGTCCTCAAGCAGGCCGGGCTGGTGCGCGACCGCCACGAAGGCCGCCAGACGCACTACAGCGCGCAGCTCGGCGCCTTGGCCCCGCTGATCGACTGGACGAGCCAAATGGCCGGCTTCTGGCACAACCGGTTCGACCACCTCGAAGATCTGCTCAAGAGGATGGACCAATGACCGATGCTGCGACCGAAGCGCTCTGCGTCGTCGTCAAAAGAACGTCCGGGAAGTCGGCGAAGGTCGTAAAGAAGCAAGCCGGCCAATTGCCGGGCGAACGAATGTGAGCGGCGGGCGAGCGACAACAACAATGAAGCAGGCGACGACAACCATGAAGAAGAGTGCGGGCGGCTCGAAGGAAGGAAACGGAGGAGACACTCCCTCTCGGCTGATAGATGCGAGAATCAAGGAGCTGAGCGATTGGCGGGGCGAGACGCTCGCTCGGGTCCGAACTCTCATCAAGCAGGCCGACCCCGAAGTGGCCGAGGAGTGGAAGTGGAGAGGGGTTCCGGTGTGGTCGCACGCCGGAATCATCTGCACCGGCGAGACCTACAAGAATGCGGTGAAGCTGACCTTCGCCAAGGGCGCCGCGTTGGCGGACCCTTCGGGCCTCTTCAACTCCAGCCTCGAAGGCAACACCAGGCGTGCCATCGATTTCCATGAGGGCGACAAGATCGATGATAAGGCGTTGAAGGCGCTCATTCGCGCCGCCGTGGCACTCAATACGTCGGTGCGAGCTAAGAAGTGACCAAAGAGCGCTTGAGGAGCGGGTCAATCAGCCGGTTTCACGAGCCGGTTATTCGACCACCTCGAACATCTACTCGAAAGGATGGACCAATGACCAATCCTGCGACCGAGACGCTGTCCGTCGTCGTCGAACGGGAGATACCTTTTCCGCCGGAAAAGATCTGGCGCGCGCTCACGCAACCGCACCTGATCGAGGAGTGGCTGATGAAGAACGATTTCAAGCCTGTCGTGGGCCACAGTTTCAATCTTCGCGCAGACTGGGGCGCTGTCGACTGCCAGGTCCTGGCAGTCGAGCCGAACAAAACGCTGTCCTACACGTGGGGTGGCCATGGTCTCGAGAGTGTCGTCACTTGGACTCTCACCCCTACTGGCACGGGGACCCACCTGCGCATGGAGCAGACGGGCTTCCGGCCGGATCAGCCGCAGTACTACCAGGGCGCCAAGGCCGGGTGGCCGCGGTTCTTCGCGGCCCTCGAGCAGGTCTTGGCGCGGATAGATTGAAGCTCTCACGCCAGCGTGGATGTTGGGCAGCGCTTCGTCGCCGGCCTGGAAACGGCTGGCTGCGGGCTGGGGTAGGGCAGGGCAGGGCTACGCGACCGAAGCGCCCGGCATTTCACGCGGTGGATCGCCTGCCGGATTGGGAATTGGCTCGGTCTCCGGCCGAGAGGGCTCGTAGGTAGGGTCGCCCGGGGGATCGTGCAGCGGTCGGCTGGGCGGATCCTGCTCGGGGGGAGGAACCGGATCGTGAAGCGGCTCCGAGGTGGGCCGGTCCATACCGTCGAGTTTTCCTGGCATGGACTCACTCCTCTTGTCTTGCCTCTTGCTGTTCCCAGAATGATCGCGGTTGCCCGCCGCCGAGGGTGTCAAGCAAGCGCGAAGGAACGGGCCGGCGAGACCACTCGCTTGCAATCTCACCCGCGCGACAGCCGCCGGTGATTGGCGCGCACGCTGCGTCTGACCGGCACCAGCGCCAGTCCCGTAGCGGCTTCGAAGCTCTTGCCGCGGACGAGTGCAATGGCGCCGGCGGATTGGGCGGCGACGGCGGCCGCGAATTTCTCCTCCACCATTTGCCTGCATTCGGCGAGGCCGGCCGGACCGCCGGCGGCGATCTTCATCAGGCGCATCGCGATCACGCGCTGCGCCTCGAAACCGAATTCGGCGGCATCGATCCACGATTTCCAAATTTCAAACATGATGTCCGCCTGTTGCTGCTCATCGCTGTCGCTGATGTGTACATCAATCCCCGAGCCCGCACTAAGTTCCCCGGGCGGCCCGCGCATCATCGCGCCGCGGATCGAATGGCCGCATACATCGGGTTTTGCCTCGACCCGCTCACTCCGGTTTGATGCCGATCTGCCGCGTCAGTTCCCCGCTCATGGCGATCTGGGCGCGCAGATAGGCGTCGAACTCGGCGGCCGTCATGACCATGGGCTCGGCGCCCAGCGTCGCGAGGCGATCCTGCACGGCCTGTGTCTGCACCGCCTTCGCGGTCTCGCGGCTGAGCTTCTCGACGATGGTGCGCGGCGTCTTCGCGGGCATGAACAGGCCGATCCAGAAGTCGAAATCGGAATTGGGAAAGCCCGCTTCGATGGTGGTGGGCACGTCCGGCAGCGCACTCGCGCGATGCTTGGTAGAGACCGCGAGCGCGCTCAGCTTGCCGGCCTGGATCAGCGGCATCGCGGTGCCGATCGGCGAGAAGGTGAAGTCGATGCGCCCCGCCATGATCTCGGTGAGGCCTTCCGGCGAGCCCTTGAACGGGATGTGCTGCGCTTCGATGCCGGCGGCGATGCGGAACCGCTCGGCGACCAGATGGGCGGTCGCGCCATAGCCGACCGAGGCGTAATTGAGCGAGCCCGGCCGTGCCTTGCCGGCGGCGACGAGGTCGGCGACGGTCTTGTACTTGGTCTGGGTCGGTGAGCACCAAGGGCACGTTCGCCATCGGCGCGACGGCGGCGAAATCCCGCGCCGCATCGTAGCCGGCATTGAGCACGGTGTTGGCGGTAATCGCGATCGCCACCGAATGGGCGAGGACGGTGTAGCCGTCCGGCTCCGCCTTCGCCACGCTGGCGGCGCCGACCACGCCGCCGGCGCCGAGGCGGTATTCGATGATGAGGGGCTGGCCGAGCTGGAGCGCAAGCTGGTCGAACACCGCACGCGCGACGAGATCGATGGCGCTGCCGGCCGAGACCGGCACGATCACCCTGATCGGCCGCGCGGCCATTCCTGCGCCGCGGCGAGCGAAGGCCAAGCGAGGGCGCACAGGATCAGCCCGGCCCAGTTCATCCGATGCGGGCGCAATTCGTTTCCTCCGGCTTTTTCTCCCTCCCGAAAACGGGAGGGGACTACGGGCTCGGTCTAAAACGTCACCACGCTGCGGATCGACTGGCCCGCATACATGAGCTCGAACGCGGTGTTGATCTCGGCGAGCGGCATCACGTGGGTGATCATCGGGTCGATCTCGATCTTTCCCTCCATGTACCAGTCGACGATCTTCGGCACGTCGGTGCGGCCGCGCGCGCCGCCGAAGGCGGTGCCCCGCCACACCCGCCCGGTAACGAGCTGGAACGGCCGGGTCGCGATCTCCTGGCCGGCACCGGCGACGCCGATGATGATGCTCTCGCCCCAGCCGCGGTGGCAGGCCTCCAGCGCCTGGCGCATCGCCGTGACGTTGCCGGTGCAGTCGAAGGTGTAGTCGGCCCCGCCGATCTGGTCGGCGCCGCGCTTGGTCAGGTCGACGAGATAGGGGACGAGGTCGCCGCCGATCTCCTTCGGGTTGACGAAATGGGTCATGCCGAAGCGCTCGCCCCAGGCCTTCTTGTCGTTGTTGAGATCGACCCCGATGATCATGTCGGCCGACGCGAGCCGCAGCCCCTGGATGACGTTGAGCCCGATGCCGCCGAGCCCGAACACGATGCACTTCGCCCCCGGCTCGACCTTCGCGGTGTTGAGCACCGCGCCGATGCCGGTGGTGACCCCGCAGCCGATGTAGCAGACCTTGTCGAACGGCGCGTCGTCGCGGATCTTCGCCACCGCGATCTCCGGCAGCACGGTGTAGTTCGCGAAGGTGGAGGTGCCCATGTAATGGTGCACCGGCCGCCCTTCGAGGGAAAACCGCGAGGTGCCGTCGGGCATCACGCCGCGGCCCTGGGTGGCGCGGATCGCGGTGCAAAGATTGGTCTTGCGCGACAGGCAGGATGGGCACTGCCGGCATTCCGGCGTGTAGAGCGGGATGACGTGGTCGCCGGCTTTCACGGAGGTGACCCCCGGCCCGGTCTCGACCACGATGCCGGCACCCTCATGGCCGAGGATCGCGGGAAACAGGCCCTCGGGATCGGCGCCCGACAGGGTGAATTCATCGGTGTGGCACACCCCGGTCGCCTTGATCTCCACCAGCACCTCGAAGGCCTTCGGCCCGTCGAGCCTGACCGTCGTCACCTCCAGCGGCTTGCCCGCCGCCACCGCCACTGCCGCACGCACATCCATCGTCGCGAGTCCTTTCCTCTCTGTCTCCCTCCCCGAAAACGGGGAGGGAATCCACGAGCATCCACCAGCTACAAATCCAGCGTCTCCTGCAGCTTGGTGCGATCGCAAGAAAACCGCGCGGCGTCGGCGCTGCTCGGCGCGAAGCTGCAGCGTGCGAACCGGGCCTGCTCGGCGAACGGCACGGTGGCGTCGATGCCGAGCTTGGCGATGATGCCGTGGTCGCCTATGCGGACATATTCGTGGCCGCGCGCCTGCGGCACCACGATGAGGTCGCGCGAAGCCTCCATGCGGGTGGCGAGCGCATATTCGACGTCCTGGGGGTCGCGGATGTCGATGTCGTGGTCGACCGCGATCACCATGTCGAGGTCCTTGAGCGCCCCGAAGGCGGCGAGGATGGCGTTGCGCTGCAGCCCCTCATGGGCGGGCGAGGACTTCTTGACCTGGATGACGGCATGGAAGCGGTGCAGGCCGCCCGCGGTCATCTCGGCGTCGATGGCGCAGGGCACCGCGGCGCGCAGCACCTTGAGCAGGCTCGCCTCCAGCACGTATTTGCGCAGCATGATGGTCTCGCGGCCGTAGCCGTTGATGGCATGGTAGACCGGGCGACGCCGGTGGGTCAGCGCGGTGACTTCGACCACCGGCATCGGCTCGGCATTGGCTAGGTAGCCGACGAATTCGCCGAACGGCCCCTCCATCACGGTTTCGTCGCAGCGGATCACGCCCTCCAGCACGATCTCGGTCTCCGCCGGCACCAAGAGGTCCTGGCTCGCCGCCTTCACCACCGGCAGCGGCCGGCCGCACAACCCGCCGGCGACCGCGATCTCGTCGGCACTCTCCGGCATCTGCGAGCCCATGGTGGCGGCGGTGTATTGCAGGGCGATATCGGCGCCGATGCAGATCGCGATCGGCAGATGCTCGCCCTTGGCCTTGGCGCGCTCCCAAGCGAGGCGCAGATGGCGGCCGAAATCGAGCCTTATGGCGGTGCGTTGCGGCCCAAGAAGCTGCAGCCGGTGGTAGCTCGCATTGTAGATACCGGTTTCGGGGTCGCGCGCGACGACGACACCCGCGGTGATGAAGCGCCCGCCATCGGCCGGGGTGTGGGTGAGCACCGGCAGCATGGCGCCGAGATCGAAGCCGTTGCGGTGGACCTGCTCGTGCGCCGGCGCCCGCTCGACCACCACCGGCGGCAGCGGCGCCGCGATGGCGCGGCCGATGAACTCGCGGATGGCGCGGAAGTCGCAGCCGAACGCCGCCTCGCAGTTGGCCCGGTTCGAGAGCATGTTGCCGACCACGGGAACGGCGTGGCCGATTACGTCGCTGAACAGGATCGCGGCATCCTCATTGTCGAATGTCTTCATGATGGCGGCGATTTCGAGCGCGGGATCGGCGGCGCCTTCGTAGGCGCGCAGGCGGCCCGCATCGACCATGCGGCGCAGCGCCGAACGGAACCGCGTGTCCAGTATGTCGGTGTTCGACATCGGGTCTCCCTGGCTTGGTCGGGTCATGGGGGCGAAGCATACATGAACGATGATTGCCGGTCCTAGGAGCGGCGCGCCACTCCGGGGCGGGTGGCCGGCGCAAATCATGCGTCAATGGTCGTCGCGCTCCGCAAATATCTCTTCGATGTCCTGCCGGCCATCCAGCACGCGCACGATCTCGGGGACGCCCCGTTCACGACCCGATAGAAAACAACGTGAGGGCTGGCTGCGAGCGACCGGAATCCGGGACGTAACTCGTTTCGGGACCGTCCCGCCAACGGGTCATCTTCAATGGTAGCGACCACTGCGCCGATTTCACGCGCAATTTTCTCTGCGGTGTTCGCGCCGGCGACACGCTCATGGCGATTCCATATCTCATCGAAATCAAGAAGGGCTTCCGGCGACCAGATCGCCGTGCCTCGGCGTCGCGCCATGTTACCGGGTCTTTTGCCGGATGAATTCTTCGAT
Organism: uncultured Alphaproteobacteria bacterium; assembly: GCA_963800215.1. GTDB lineage: Bacteria > Pseudomonadota > Alphaproteobacteria > Rhizobiales > Xanthobacteraceae > JAJPKK01. The sequence continues at coordinate 178,782 of CAWCZY010000006.1, forward strand.
GCTGAATTTCGTCCCTTTCCCGGCGTCGAGCGAGCGGGCGCCCTTGTCGAGTTCGTCTCGGAGCCGCCGCAGCTTCTCCACATGGGACAGCAGCCGCCGGCCGATCTCTTCCTGATCGGCGTCGGGAAGGGTTGCGACTTCCACAAGGGCTTGTTCGAGTGTCTTGACCATATCGGATGATACCACAACGTCGCGCTCGGAGAGAACGGCTGCTGTACCGCTGTGCTCCGGCGCGCCGGACGCGCGGCAATGCGCGCCCTCGCGCACCGCGGATACCGCCATTCAAGTCCGCGTCCCGATCTTCGTTTCCGTCCCCGCCACCAGCCGCGCGATGTTCGCCCGGTGGGTGATCCACACCACCACCGCCAGCACCACGAACAGGGCCGCCGATTCGCCATAGCCGAAAACCCACAGCAGCAGCGGGGTCGCGGTGCAGGCGGCGAGTGCCGCGAGCGAGGAATAGCGGGTGAGATAGGCCACCGCCAGCCACACTGCGGCGTAGCCGAGCACGACCGGCCAGGCGAAGGCGAGCAGAACGCCGATGAAGGTGGCGACGCCCTTGCCGCCGCGGAACCGCAGCCAGACCGGGAACAGGTGCCCCATGAGGGCGCCGAAGCCGGCGAGGATGGCGAGTTCGGGACCGCCGAAATGGCGGGTCACCAGCACCGCCAGCGTACCCTTGAGCGCATCGCAGACGAGGGTCGCCGCGGCCAGCTCCTTGCGTCCGGTGCGCAGCACATTGGTGGCGCCGATATTGCCGCTGCCGATGGCGCGGATGTCCTCCATCCCGGCGAGATGCGTGATGATCAGGCCGAACGGGATCGAGCCCGCGATATAGCCGAAGCCCAGCGCCGCCAGGCCGGCGGGCAGGGCGTCCAAGAGCTCTCCGGGATCGGCCATCGTGATTCCCCCTTCCCTGGTGCACCAATCCTACTTTGCATGGGTTGTTTTGAAGAAAAAAGTGAAACCCTCGACTCCCTCTCCCGCTTGCGGGGGAGGGTTGGGGAGGGGGCGCGCCACTCGTGCTGAGCTACAGCAATCTCGAGGGTCCCGAAAAAATCGATCCGAAACGATCGCCGGTGGTCCTGGAACGGCCCCCTCCCTAACCCTCCCCCGCAAGCGGGAGAGGGGAATTCGCCTCACACGAATTCGTAGACGGTGCGGCCGGCGACGATGGTGCGGACCACGCGGCCGTGCAGGCGCGCCTCGTCGAACGGGGTGTTCTTGCACTTCGACTTGAGCTCGGCCGGATCGAGGACCCAGGGCGCATCGGGGTCGAACACCACGACGTCGGCGGGGCTGCCGGGCCGCAGCGTGCCGCCGGCGAGGCCGAGCAGTTCGGCCGGGCGGGTCGACATCGCCTTGAGCAGCGCCGAGAGCGCGATGTCGCCGCTGTGGACGAGGCGCAGCGCCGCCGCCAGCATGGTCTCGATGCCGATCGCGCCGGGCGCGGCTTCCGCGAAGGGCAGGCGCTTGGTCTCGACGTCCTGGGGATTGTGGTCGGACATCACCACGTCGATCAGGCCCGACGCGAGCGCGGCGGCGAGCGCCTTGCGGTCGGACTTCGCGCCGCAGCGGCGGCGTCACCTTGCAGAAGGTGCGGTAGGAGCCGACATCGATCTCGTTCAAGGTGAGGTGGTTGATCGAGGTCGCGGCGGTGACGGGCAGGCCCGCATCCTTGGCGCGGCGCAGCACCTCGAGGGAATCCGCGCAGGTGACCGAGGCCGCGTGGTAGCGCGACTGCGCCAGCGCGACCAGCCGGATGTCGCGCTCCAGGATCACCGTCTCCGCCGTGTTGGGAACGCCGACGAGGCCGAGCCGCGCGGCGAACTCGCCCTCGTTCATCACGCCTTCGCCGACCAGGTCGGGGTCCTCGGTGTGATGCACGATGAGGGCGTCGAAATCGCGGGCATAGATGAGGGCGCGGCGCATCACCTGGGCGTTGGTGACGCTCTTCGCCCCGTCGGTGAAGGCGACGGCGCCGGCGGCCTTCAGCAGGCCGATCTCGGTCATCTCCAGGCCCCGGATGCCCTTGGTGAGCGCCGCCATGGGATGGACATGGACGATGGCGGTGTCGCGGGCGCGCCGCAGCACGAAATCGACCATGGCGGGCTCGTCGATCGCCGGGCTGGTGTCGGGCTGCGACACGATGGTGGTGACGCCGCCGGCGGCGGCGGCCTGGCTCGCCGAGGCGAAGGTCTCGCGGTATTCGGCGCCGGGTTCGCCGACGAAGGCGCGCATGTCGATCAGCCCGGGCGCCGCGACCTTGCCGCGGCAGTCGATGATCTCGGTGCCTTCCGGCACGCCGGCGGCGCCGATGCCGCGCCGGGCGTCGCGGATGACGCCGTCGGCGATCAGGAGGTCGCCGTCGATATCGAGGTCGCGCGAGGGATCGACGATCCGCGCATTGGTGAGCAGGATCGGGCGGCGGTCGGAAAGCATGCGGTTTACTCCGGCGCGGGCGGGTGGGTCCGGTCACGCATTGGGCAGGTCACGCATTGGGCAGGTTCCGCGACAGCGCTTCGAGCACCGCCATGCGCACCGCGACGCCCATCTCGACCTGCTCGCGGATCAGCGACTGGGCGCCGTCGGCGACGCTGGAATCGATCTCGACGCCGCGGTTCATCGGGCCGGGATGCATCACCATCGCGTCGGGCCGCGCATAGGCGAGCTTCTTCGCATCGAGGCCGAAATAGGCGAAATATTCCTGGGTCGAGGGCACGAACGAGCCGTTCATGCGCTCGCGCTGCAGGCGCAGCATCATCACGATGTCGGCGTTGCGCAGGCCCTCGCGCATGTCGCGGCAGACCTCGACGCCGAAATTCTCGATGCCCGGCGGCAGCAGGGTCGAGGGCGCGACGACGCGCACCCGCGCGCCCAGCGTGTTGAGCAGGATGATGTTGGAGCGCGCCACCCGCGAATGCATGATGTCGCCGCAGATCGCCACCGTCAGCGCTTCGATCGGGCCCTTGTTGCGGCGGATGGTGAGCGCGTCGAGCAGCGCCTGGGTCGGGTGCTCATGGGCGCCGTCGCCGGCATTGATCACGGAGCAGTCGACCTTGCGCGCCAGGAGTTCCACCGCGCCGGAGGCATGGTGGCGCACCACCAGGATGTCGGGATGCATGGCGTTGAGGGTGATCGCGGTATCGATCAGCGTCTCGCCCTTGCGCATCGAGGACGAGGACACCGACATGTTCATGACGTCGGCGCCGAGGCGCTTGCCGGCCAGTTCGAACGAGGACTGGGTGCGGGTCGAGGCCTCGAAGAACAGGTTGACCTGGGTGCGGCCCCGCAGCGACGCCCGCTTCTTCTCGATCTGGCGGTTGAGATCGACGAATTCCCCCGCGAGATCAAGCAGTCCCGTGATTTCGTCGTGCGAAAGTCCTTCGATCCCCAACAGGTGGCGCTGGTGGAGAACGAACGATGTTTTCGAGGCTATGTTCATTAAAGCGGCACTAATAGGCGGAGTCGGCGGCCCCGGCAAGGGCGGCGGCAGGCAAGGCTCGGGAATGCTTCCCAAGCTTCATCGCCACTTCGGCTTACGGCATGACCCGTCTGCAGCCGGTCGAGCGCGCCTTGCAGGATGTAGATCGCGGCGTGCTGGTCGATCACCGCCTTGCGCTTGGCGCGGCTGGCATCGGCGGCGATGAGCTCGCGCTCGACCGCGGCGGTGGAGAGGCGCTCGTCCCACAGGGCGATGGGAAGTTCGGTGAGCCTCGCCATGTTGCGGGCGAAGGCGCGGGTCGATTGCGCCCGCGGGCCCTCGCTGCCGTCCATGTTGATGGGCAGGCCGAGCACGAAGCCGGCGGCCTTGCGTTCGGCGGCGAGCGCCAGCAGCCGTCCGGCATCGGCGGGGAACCGGGTGCGCGCGACGGTCTCGACGCCGGCCGCGACCCGCCGGTCCGGGTCGCTTGCGGCGACGCCGATGGTCTTGGTGCCGAGGTCGAGCCCGATCAGCGCGCCGCGGGCGGGCAGATGGGGCGCAAGCTCGGCGACGGGGACGATGGCGGCGGTCATGAACCGTGCCTAGCATGGCGGGCCGGAGCCGCCCAAACGGCATCCGCACGCGTTGATCTCTGCGGTCGCCCGGGCTATGGTCCCGTCGGCCCCGATCCCCTTGCACGCAAAGGATGCCCGCCATGCAGATCACCTGGTTTGGCCATTCCGCCTTCCGGCTCGATTTCGCCGGCCATGCGGTATTGATCGACCCGTTCTTCACCGGCAATCCCGCCTTCGTCTCGGACAAGCAGGCGGCGATCAAGGGCGTCACCCATATCGTGCTGACCCACGGCCATGGCGACCACGTCGGCGACACCCTCCAGATCGCCGAGGCGACCGGCGTTCCGGTCGTCACCAATTACGATCTCTGCATGTGGCTCGCCGGCAAAGGGCTTGAAGAAATTCGACCCCATGAACACCGGCGGCACCACCGACCAGGGCGGCTTTACCGTCACCCTCGTGCGCGCCGACCATTCCTCCGGCGACATCGTGGACGGCATGCCGATCTATCTCGGCAATCCCTGCGGCGTCATCATCAAGGCGGCGGGCGAGCCGACCGTCTATCACATGGGCGACACCGACATCTTTTCCGACATGGGCCTGATCGCCGAAATCCATGCGCCCAAGGTCGCGATGGTGCCGATCGGCGACCGCTTCACCATGAGCCCGAAGACGGCGGCGCTCGCGGTCAAGCGCTTCTTCAAGCTCGACAAGGTGATCCCCTGCCACTACGGCTCGTTTCCCATCATCGAGCCCAATGCGGACAAGTTCGTCGCCGAGATGAAAGGCCACGTCACAGCGGTCGTCGTGCCGGAAAAGGGCAAGCCGGTCAGCGTGTAGCCAGCCGTTTTTGCGAGCAGGCTACCGCTTCCCCAGGATCCCGGCCGCCACCAGGCGGTTCCAGATGAACAGCACGACGATCGCTCCGATTGTCGCGGTGATGAATCCCGCGCCCTGGCCCGGTTCGTAATGGCCGATCGCCTGGCCGATGAAGGTGGCGAGGAACGCGCCGGCGATGCCGAGCACGGCGGTCAGGATGAACCCGGAAGGATTGTTCGGGCCCGGAGACAGCAACTTCGCAATGAAGCCGGCGACGAAGCCGACGACGAAGATGTGAACGATGCCCCAGAACATCTGTATCTCCTTGGCGGATTGTGAAAACGAACGACGTCGCACCGTGGGGCGATCGTCCCGCGGACACGGAAAGCAGTCAATTCGTCAGCTGCTTTTCGATCGCCGCGATGACGCGCGCGTCGGTCGGCTCGATCTCGGAGGGGAAGCTCGCGACGATCAGGCCGTCGCGGCCGATCAGGTATTTGTGGAAATTCCACCGCGGCGGGTCGAGCGGGCGCTGGCCGATCGCCCATTTGTAGAACGGATGGGAATTGGGGCCGCGGACCTCGGCCTTCGCCGTGATCGGGAAGCTGGCGCCATATTGGTGTTGCGCGGTCTCGGCGATTTCGGCTGCGCCGCCGGGCTCCTGGCCGCCGAAGTCGTTGGAGGGGACGCCGACGATCAAGAGGCCGCGGTCGCGGTAGCGCGTCCACAGCTCCTGCAGCCCGGCATATTGCGGCGTGTAGCCGCATTGCGAGGCGGTGTTGACGACGAGGATCGGCTTGCCGGCATACTCGGCCAGCTGGATGTCGCCGCCGGACAGGCCGGCGAAATGGAAGGCAAAGGCGGTGATCCGGCTCATACCCTGGGATTGTGTCAATTGGGCTTGAATCGATTGGGCTTGAGCCCAGACCGGGCTCGCTACGGCGCCCGCCAGCAGGGTGAGGAAAAAGCGACGATCTCCGCGCATGCGGCGCCTCCATGGTTGGTTACGCCACTATAGCCGGAATGCGGCACCGCATCCACTTGTGAGATTGCGGCGGCGCGGCTAAGGACATTGATGTGTGATGGTCCGGACTCCGGAAACGGCAGCGCCAAGGGGGCCCTCCGGTGATCAGGTTGGTGTTTGCGGCGACGATTTGCTTCGGCATCTGGCATTCGGCCGGCGTCGCGGTCGCGGCCGGCGCCAAGGAGTGCATCGCCTTCGAGGAATCCGAGGCGGAGGACACGCTTACCTATCGTAACGACTGTAACCGTTCGGTCATATTCTATTACTGCGTGGTCGACCCGCAGCGCTCCGAGGTGGCACCCTGCCGCCGAACCATCACCGGCACCAGACGCATCGTCGTGCAGAACGCCAAGGGGCCGATGTTCCTCACCATGGAAATGGAACCGCGCACCCCTACGAAATAAAATTGTGGGGCGGCAGCCGGATCAAATGGGCCGCCTGCGACGCCGAACTCGGCGGTCTCGAATCGTTCCAGCCCAAGGGCAATGCGGCGCTCGATTTTTCCTATGACTGCAACGAGTGAGACAAGCCGCTTGACGGCTTCGAGCCAGGCCGGCTGACTTGTCCTGACTTTCCCCCGGCACTTCGAGACGCCGCAACCTGCTGGTGTCCTGTCTCCAACGATTGAATCCCATTGCTGTCATCGCCCGGCTTGACCGGGCGATCCAGTAACCACGGGACTGCGATCTCGGCACGGCATGGGTTCGACCGATTACACTGGGGGTACTGGATGCCCCGCTTTCGCGCGGGGCATGACACTGTATGAACCGTCGAAGTCACAACACTAGCACCATTGTATAATTGTTAGGGATCGAATCCGGCGCGGTCGCATCAATTTGCGGGTTGGTCGTTTTTTTAGTGGAAAATTATACCTGTGATGATGCATATAAGGACTGCAGGGGATTGGGAGCCGCCGGCCCTCTGGTAGGATGTCGGTGTTGTTGTAGGTGGGGCGTCAGGAGTATCGATGCGCCCGAAATTTTCTATGTGGTCGGACTACGGGACTCCAACGCAGAAGCAATGGATGTCTTCATCCTCCAAGCGGGGCGCCCGTAAGTCGGTCGGTCCCAAAATTTTGCTCGCCGCCGTCTTCGTCGTCGCCGGCGTGATCGGTATCAGCGGTATTTATCCGCAAGTCATCGATGCGGAGTGGGTGCAGGATGCTACCGGCACCCACCTGCCTAAAGTGTCTCGGTCCACCCCCGATGTGACGACGAAGCGGTCGGGCATCGTCGCCGCTATTCCGTTGCCGCCGCGTCGCGTCCTCACCACGGGTCAGGCCGCGGTCTCGTCGCCGGGCCTCGCGCCGGCGCCTGAACTGTCGCATGCAACTGCGCAATTCGGGCGCCGGTGCCGCTTCGGCGGATGCCACTCGCGCCGCGAGCGCGCGAACCCGCGACACCGTTGGCGATCGCGGCGATTCCGGACGCGGAGGCCAAGGTCGATGGGCCACCGGATGCTGCACCAGCCCCGGCCAAACCGGCCGAAAAGCCGAAGGTCGCCGTGGTGAAGAGGAAGGTCGTGCACCGCCAGCGCAGCTATGACGGGGCTTACGCCCAGTCTGGCGGTTGGGGCGGTTGGGGTGGCGGCAACTTCTTCCAGCCGTTCGGCGGAAATTACCGCCGGTTCTGAAGCCGGCCGGTTCTCAGCCGGCGCGCCAAGCGCTCGATTTCGGGTGGCGCGGCATTCGCGAGAATGCCGCGCCTTTTGTTGCTCAGGACAGCACGTTGTACTTCTTGAACCAGTCGGTCATCTGCTTCCAGCCGTCCTCGGCCGCTTCCTTGCGGTAGCTCGGCCGGTAGTCGGCATGGAAGCCGTGCGGCGCGCCGGGATAGATCTTGAATTCGGCGGTCTTGCCGGCGGCCTTCAAGGCCGCCTTCATCTGGTTGACGTGATCGGGCGAGATGCCCTGGTCCTCGGCGCCATAGAGGCCGAGCACGGGCTCCTTGACCTGCGCGGCGGAGTCGATCGCATTGACCGGCATCGCTTCGGTGTGCGGATCGGCGAGGCTGCCGTAAAAGGCGACGCCGGCCTTCAGGTTGGGATTGTGGGTGGAATAGCGCCACACCGTGCGTCCGCCGCGGCAGAATCCCATGATGCCGAGCCGGTCGGTGTTGCCGCCCTGCGACTTCGCCCACGCGACGGTGGCGTCGAGGTCGGCGAACAGCTCGTCGTCGGTCTTGGCGTTCACGATCGGGAACAGCGCCGGCATTTCCGTGACCTTGGTGAGGTCGCCCTTGCGGAAATAGTAATCCGGCGCGACCGCGAAGGCGCCGAGCTTGGCGAGCCGGCGCGTCACGTCCTTGATGTATTCGTGCAGCCCGAAGATCTCCATGGCGACCAGGATCACCGGCGGATTGGCGACATTGGCGGGCTTGGCGAAATACACCGGCATGTCGCCGCCCGCCACCTTCACTTTGACCTCGCCGACGGTGAGCCCCGCGGTGTCGGTCTTGATCGCGTCGGCGCGCACCGGGCCGGCGGCAAGCGTGTAGCCCGCCGCGGTCGCCGCCGACGCCGTCATGAACAGCCGGCGCGACACCGGCGCGATTTTCGTCAAGCCCTGGATATCGGACATTCTCGATTGCACGTTCATTGCAAATCTCCCTGTTGGAATTTCACTGCGGCGCGGGTTGCCCGGGCGGCAGCCTCGTATGGCGCCAGAATATGCCAGAATGACCGCGCCTGTCGCAGCAAAAAATGCATGCGGCGATCCCCTCGCGCACGATCGCTGGGCCGGTCGCAAAAGCTTGTAGGCCTCGCGCACACATGCGCTAGCATGCCGCCTGTCCATCACAGGAGGACTTGATGCCGGAAGTCGTGTTCTATGCGCTCGGTGGCCGCTCGGTCGAGCAGAAGCGCGCGCTGGTCAAGGATTTCACCGATGCCGTGGTGAAGAACTACAAAGTCGATCCGAGCGCGGTGACGATCACCATCGTCGAAGTCGCCGAAAGAGGACAAGGCCAAGGGCGGCGTGCTGTTCAGCGACATGGGCGCACCGAAGAGCTGAGCGGTCCGCTGGCCGGCGCTCGGGTCCCGCAGCCGGGCGCGGCATCACGGCGCGGCGACATGAGAAAGGACGCGGCCGTTTCGCGCAACAGGCGCGGCCGGCCGCGTTGCGCGTTGTGGTTCATTTGTCGGCGGCGATCTGATTAGAACATTTCCAGAATGACCGTGCGATTTCAGGATTGCGACGTCTGCCAATTCGGTATTTAGCTCAGCCGACAAATGCATTCCGGGAACGTCACATGAACGCCCTCTCCGAAGCCCTGCAATCGGGCTCGATCCTTCTGCGCGAGGGTTTGGAAGCCCTTCTCGTCATCGCGGCGCTGGCCGCGTTCCTCACGCGCGCCGGCGTGCCGGAGAAGGTGAGATCGCTCTACATCGGCGCCGGGCTCGCCATCCTCGCCAGCCTCGGCGCGGCGGTGGTGTTCGAGCTGTTCTTCGACGGCGAGCACAACGACTTCATCGAAGCCGGCGTGATGGTGGTCGCGGCCGTGCTGATGCTCTACATGAGCGGCTGGATGTATCTCAAGCAGGACCCCAAGGCCTGGATGGCCGAACTGCGCCGCTCGGCCGAGCGGGCGCTCAATTCCGGCACCACCATATCGCTGGGCCTCATCGCCTTCCTGGCGGTGTTCCGCGAAGGCGGCGAAACCATGCTGTTCCTCCATGCGCTCGCCAAGACCAGCGGCGGCTGGACCTTCGGCCTGATCGCCGGCCTCGTCGTCGCGGCGGTGTGCCTCGTCGCGATCTTCTACGCGATGCAGAAGCTCGCGCTGATGCTGCCGCTGCGCCCGGTGTTTCTGGTCACCTCGGCGTTCCTGTTCCTCATGGGGCTGCGCTTCGTCGGCGGCGCGATCCAGGAGCTGCAGGAGCAGACGGTGGTGCCTTACACCGCCGCGCCGATCCCGCATTGGCTCGAGCAGCTCGGCGTCAATCCCACCTGGGAGGCGATCGGCGCGCAGCTCGTGATCGCGGCGATCGCCGTGGCGAGCACGCTGGTGCTTGCGGTTGCGCCGGCCGCCGCAGCGGACCGCTCCGGCGGAGTAGAGGTGTGGTAGCGTCGTCGGCCGGTCACGGCGCGATCGCGAATTCCAGCACCGCGAACAGGATCAGCAGCGGCCCGATGCAGCGCTCGGGCCGGCCGAGTGCCTCCAGGCCGGGGGTCGCGATTCCGGCCCGGCACCAGGCCACATGGGTCGCCCAGATGCCGGCGAGCAGCGTGGCGATGGCGTCGAGGTTCTGGACAAGAGCCGCATGGCGGTCTCCCGGGCTGATGCGCGGCTTTTTTAGGCCGCGAGGTCCCCGTTGGTCGCCGCCGCGGATGCCGGGTTCACTGGCGCAAGCCGTCTGCGACGCCTGCGTTTTCTCCTGTGGTTAACGGTTGACGGCAAATTGATCTGCGGCTTTTCCGGGCTTTTCCGACGCAAACCCGCCTGCGTGGCCGTGCAAACAACATCAGGCAAAAGACCGAGCGACGACACCAATTTGCCCGAAACCGGATGGTGGAAGTTGTGTTAAGGGTCGGAGCGGGTGGGTGCGCGCGATGAAGCAAGCGGTTCCATTTCTCGGACGTTATTCTGTCGAAATTTGTTTTCGAGATCATCCCCGGCGCGCTGGTGAGCGTGCTGGCGGCGTATTTCCTGAGCATGCTGCATTTGGCACGCGGCGCGGAACCGACCGCCGACCCGCCCAGTCATCACCGCATGCAAAGCGACGGGCTTTCGGCCGACGAGCGCCGTGAACTGACCCGCCAGATGCTCAAGGAGAGGCGCGAGAACCCGGAGGAACCGGCCGAGGTGAAGCCGATGCCTTCGCTGCGGCCGACCGCGCCCGAGACCGCCGATAGGGCCCCGATTGGCGCTCCCGCAAGTCGCCGCGCCTCCAGTGGCCGCCCCCCAGCCATCGCACCACCGCCCCAAATTGCCGCCCCACAGGTCGTTCCCGAGCCGAAGCCGCGCTCCGAGCCTGAGGGCAAGCCGCGGCCCGAGGCCGCCCGCCCTGCAGTGGCGGCCGTCACGCCGGCGGCGACGCCGCTGCCGCGCGCCGCCGGCCCCCGCGTCATGCGGGCGGAGCCTGCTCCGCGTCGCCGCGGCGCCACCGCCGCCCGCGACGGTGACGGCAGCCTTGCCGCCTGCTCCGGCCGGCCGGCGCGGCGCCGCCGGGCGCCAATCCGCTCCCGCCCGTGACCGTCAACACGAGCCCGCCGGATGCCGCTGCGGAGCCGCCGCGCCGCAGCTTCGTCGGCAATGTGTTCTCCGTCGTTATCCACCATTGCGGGGGGGGCCGCCAACGTCACCGGCAATACCGTCAATTGGGTGATCGATCTGCCAGGCAAGGCGATCTCGGCCGGCGGCAGGCTGCTCACGGGCAATCCCGCACCGGCGGCGGCCCCGGCCCCGGCGGCCGCCCCTGCTCCGGCGGCGGCTCCTGCTCCAGCGGCGGCTCCAGCAGTGGATCCGCAGCGGCGGAATTACCTTTAGTCCCGGCTCTGATCCGGACAATTCGGATCGATCTGACCGGATAAGTAGCTTTGCTCCTTAAGCGTTTGGTGGGCTGATTTGCCCGGACATTTGGTTCAGTTCACGAAGGCGTAAAGCAGTTTTGCTCCCGCTGTTTTGGGCGAAGTCAGTGCCCATATTGCATCGCTTGCCCTGTACGCGTGTCGGTTCTGCAGAGCAGCTATCCAATTCGCGTGCGTTGCACAATTTAATTGCTGCGGTGCGAGAGTTCCGTGGTATACCAGCGCAATTGAGATCAGCAGCGAAGGCAATTATGAGCGAAGTGTGGAAGACCAAATACGGACCGCGGCGGGTGAGGAAGGATCCTCCGACCCTCCAGGAAGCGATCGCGGCTGCCCGCGGCCTGACCGACGACATCCAGGAGCAGGTGGAGATCGCGGCCTCCCTGATGGAGGTGCCGCAAGAGCAGGTGAAGGCCGAGCTCTTGAGATCCGGCGGCCAGCGCAAGGACATCAGGACGGTCGGCGTCACCGGCCGGCCGGGGTCGATGCGCACCGTGGTGGTCGAGCATAAGATTTCGCGGCGGCCGCTGCCGGCGAAGGGATCGGGTAACCGGATCAGGTAATCGGGGCAGGGCATTGGAGACCGTTACGATCGGGCCGCGAATTATCGCTTCAATTTGCCTGATCGAACGGTTTTTGCTCTCACCCCCGCAAGCGACCCGCAAGCGGGAGAGGGGAGCAAAGCTGAATAGGCATCGGCTTCCGCTTTCGTCCGCAGTGCCTACATGCGGGCGAAACCTGGAGGTCCCCGATGGCAAATCGCAACTCTCGTCCGCGCAATGATCGCCGGCGCGAATCTCGTTGGCACGCGGCGGCGCTCGTCGCGGCGCTGATGCTCGCCGGCCTCGCCGCGTCACCGGGCCGTGCCGCCGACGAGCCCGACCTCATCTTCAAGAGTCCACCGTGTTCAAGTGGCTCACCCCCAACGACAAGCTCGCGACCTATGGCCTCGACGACCCCGAGGTGGACGGCGTCGCCTGCCATTTCACGGTGCCGGAAAAGGGCGGCCTGAAGGGCTGGATCGGGGTCGCCGAGGAGGTCTCCGACATCTCGCTCGCCTGCCGGCAGATCGCCCCGATCCGCTTCAAGAAGAAATTCGCCCAGGGCGAGGACGTGTTCCGCACCCGCCGCTCGCTGTTCTTCAAGAAGATGCAGATCGTGCGCGGCTGCGACACCAAGCGCAACGTCCTCGTCTACATGGTCTACTCCGACAAGCTCATCGAAGGCTCCCCGAAGAACTCGACCTCCACCGTCCCGGTGATGCCCTGGGGCGGCAGCGACGAAGTGCAGAAATGCGCGGATTGGGTGGAGTAGGCGGCCGGCGGCGAGGGCAATGCCGCGAGATTGGGCGCGAAGCGATGGCGGTCTATGTGGACGATGCGTTCTGGCCCTGGCAGGGCCTCAAATGGTGCCACCTCCTTGCCGACGACATCGACGAACTGCACCGGTTCGCCGCCGGCCTCGGCATCCACCGCACGTCCTACCAGGGGCCGCCCAAGACCAGCGCGCCCCACTATGACCTCACCGGGTTCGAACGAAAACGGGCGCTGGCTCATGGCGCCAGGGCCTGCAGCCGCGACGAGATCGTCGCGGTGGTCCGCCTGGTTCGGGTGAGGCGGGGCGGGAAGGGGCGGGGTGCATCGGAAGGGTAATGGCCGAGATGGACCTCGCCGGTCCGTTTTGCGTGGCCTTCGGTTCGAGCCTGCGTTATTATAGACTGATCATATAGTCCTTAATAAGGTGCCGGTTTGGACTTCGGTGTTTTCGAACTGGACCCCCAGGGCCGGCGATGCTTCCGGCCGGACGCTCCTCGTTTTCCCGCCCTCGAGGACATCCTCGATCTGCTCGAACCCGCGACAGCGGTTATCCGCGAGTTCGATCGCGCGCTGTCGACATGGGAACGGCCTGAAATTGTCGGGCGCCTGTTCGCCCGGCTCGACGCCGTGCATTCGTCCGGCGCGGAGGGTTCGAGCACGACTTTCAGCGAACTCGTGGAGTACCAGAGCGCGCTGCGCAGCGCGCCCGATCCCGACGACGCGGCGGCGGTCGCGGCCTGCGCCGAGGCGGTCGAGGCCGAATCGCGCAATGTCGATCCGGTCTACGCGACGTTGCGCATCCACCGGCGGATTTTCGCGCAGTCGCGCGACCGCGCGGTCGCGGAGGCGGCCGGCCGCTTCAAGCTGCGCGCCAACGGCACCGCCGATCGCGACGCGCCGAACGGCTTCTTCTACTATACGCGACCCTCGGCGGTCGTCGTTGCCCTCGATGATTGGCGCAGTTTCACCCTCGGGTTCGATCTGCACACGCCGGAAATCGTGCGCCAGATCCTGTCGCACTGGATGTTCGAGCACATCCATCCCGTGGCCGACGGCAACGGCCGCATCGGCCGGCTCCTGGTGCCGCTGATGCTGCGCAAGAAGGGCGTGACGCAGGCGGCCTGTGCCTGTTTCGGCGAGGCGGTCCATGCCGACATGGGCCCCTACGTCGAAGCGCTCAGGTCGGCTCGGATGTCCGGTGACATGGCCCCATGGACGCGCCTCATGCTGTCCTTCCTCGAGCGCACGGCGGCGGGAAACCTCTAACGCCTCGCGCGTCTCGCCGCGCTCGACGCCGAGTGGCGCCGCATCGCCGCGGCGTTCCGCTCCGACAGCATGGTCCACAAGCTCGCGCCCTTCGCCCTGACCCGCCCGGCCTTCACGCTTCGCGACGCGCTCGACGCCATCGGCGGCACCTTCGCGAGCGTGAACATGGCGGCTGCGCGGCTCGTCGAGGAAGGCGTGCTCACCATCGCCGACGGGGCGCGGCGGGACCGGCTGTATCGGGCGGAGGCGGTGCTGGGGATATTCGATCGGTTTCGGGCGGGGAGTAAACCGCATAAAACCACGACGTCATCCTGAGGAGCGCGCGTTTGCGCGCGTCTCGAAGGATGGCAGCAAGCACAGTGGAGCACTTTCATGCGACCGGGTGTGTGGCCATCCTTCGAGACGCCGTGCTGGGCACGGCTCCTCAGGATGAGGTCGTGAAAAGGTTCACACACTCTCAGGATGAGGTCGTAAAAAACTTTACGGGCTCTCAAAATGATGCGGTGCTAGGATGGTTGAGGCCGCCGGTATTCCCGGGCGCTGCGAAGCACCGAACCCGGACTCCAGAGCAGGCCGGGTTCCGGCCTGCAACCGGCCCCGGAATGACGCTGGAGTATTCGGCCGAGGGCCCGATGGGAAAAGATCACCCGAGCAAGGATGGAGAATCCGCAGCACCGGCGCCCGCAGCGGTACGGGGAGCGGATGAACAAGCCCCGGCCCGGCGGCATCCGCTGTTCGGCGCGCTGAAGGGCCTCCTGCGCGTGATGCCAGGGACCGATTTGACTGAGCCTGCGGACCCGACTTGGGAACACTGCGATCCGAAATGAAGGACGCGCGGTCAGGGCTTATATCCCTTTTTCTTAGCCTCACGAAGGAATTCGGCAACTTTGAACGGTAGTGGCCTTTGTTCCCCGCGCTTCCTTCTCTGCTCGGCGTCGAATTCACCTTTTCTGATTTCCGCTGCTTTACGGCTTAGACCGCACCGGTCCATAATCTCATCGATGTTGGTACAGGTCGCGACGACGTCATCGGGGGCCAAAATAAAGGCTGCTCCACGGTTAGCCTCCGACTCCTCGCGACGAATATTTGGTTTAGCCTTTTCGTAGGCTTTCAGTTCGGTGTGTCGGAATCGAATTTCTGTATGACCGAGAAGGGCATGTGAAATCTCATGGGCGATCGTGAAACGGGCGCGCGGCTCATCCTGATTCATAGCACAAAATACGCGCTCGGGTATTTTCAATAGATTGGTATTCGGATCATACATACCCAGAGCGTCGGGCATCTCGTTATCGGGGACACGGAGGTAGTTAAAGCCGGGCAAGTACTCCTTGGCCTTGACGATGAGTGTCATCATGTCGAGGTGCGGCGCGTTGCCAAGTTTGGTGGCCATCATGAATTTGAGAATTTCTGACTTAACTTCCTCTGGAGTTCGATTTTTATTCATGCTCGCCTCTTGAAATCTGTCCCGGAAACAATCTTCTTTTGTTCCGGGATAGAGGGAGTGGTCCAGGAGTTTGGACTCCTGGGCCACCTCCTCCACTCAACTACACCCCGTCGTCCCCCCGCACGTGTTGCACTTCAAGCACGTCCCGTTCCGCACCAGGGTGAAATTCCCGCACTCCCCGCAGGCCTCCCCCTCGTAGCCCTGGGCCTTGGCTTCGGCGCGTTTCTCCGCGGCGAGCGCCTTGGCGTCGGAGCGTGGGTCGGTCTTGCCCGGCGACCACGGCAGATTCTCCAGCGCCTCGGTGGGAGAGGGGGCGCGCTCGGGCTTGAGGGCGGTGGCGCCCTCGACGGTGCCGGAATGGGCGCGGGTCGCGGAAGAAAGCGAGGTCACTTTCGAGGACGTCGCGCCGCCCGTGCCCCCACCCCGACCCTCCCCCGCGAGGGCGGGAGAGGGAGAAGCGCCGCCGGGCATCACCACCAGCTTGTCGGTGCGCGAGCGGGTGAGCCCGCGCGAGACGAAGCGCGCGGTGCCCTGCTGCGCCGGCGCCTTGCCTTCCTCGACGCCCTTGCCCAGCGCGTCGAAACCGGAATCGCTCGGCTCCACATGGGCGAGGTCGAAGCGCGACAGGTAGGACACCGCGAGCTCGCGGAACAGGTAGTCGAGGATCGAGGTCGCATATTTGATGAAGTTGTTGCCCTGCACCGGGCCGGACGGCTCGAACCTCGTGAAGGTGAAGGCGTCGACATACTCCTCGAGCGGCACGCCGTATTGCAGGCCGAGCGACACCGCGATCGCGAAATTGTTGATGATCGAGCGCAGCGCCGCGCCCTCCTTGTGCATGTCGATGAAGATCTCGCCGAGCCTGCCGTCGTCGTATTCGCCGGTGCGCAGGTAGACCTTGTGGCCGCCCACGACGGCCTTCTGGGTATAGCCCTTGCGGCGGTCGGGCATGCGCTCGCGCTCGCGGATCACGGTGATGCGCTCGACCACCCGTTCCACGATGCGCTCGGCGAGCGCGGCGGTGCGTGCCGCCTGCGGCTTCTCGATGAAGGCCGACACGGTCTCCTGCTCGTCCTCCTCGTCCTCCTGGGCGATGAGCTGGCTTTGCAGCGGCTGCGACAGCTTGGAGCCGTCGCGGTAGAGCGCGTTCGCCTTGAGGCCGAGCTTCCACGACAGCAGATAGGCCTCCTTGCAGTCGTCGACGGTGGCCTCGTTGGGCATGTTGATGGTCTTGGAGATCGCCCCGGAGATGAAGGGCTGCGCCGCCGCCATCATGCGGATGTGGCTTTCCACCGAGAGGAAGCGGCGGCCGGTGCGGCCGCACGGATTGGCGCAGTCGAACACCGAATAGTGCTCGGGCCGCAGATGCGGCGCGCCCTCCACCGTCATCGCACCGCAGACATGGATGTTGGCGGCGTCGATCTCGCGCCTGGTGAAGCCGAGCGCGGTCAGCATGTCGAAATTCGGCCGCGCCAGCTCCTCGGCGGAGAAGCCGAGCTCGGTGCGGCAGAACTCTTCGCCCAGCGTCCACTTGTTGAAGGCGAACTTGATGTCGAAGGCGGTGGGCAGCGCCTTCTCCACCTTCTCGATCGCCTCCGGGGTGAAGCCCTTGACCTTCAGCGTGGTGTGATTGATCGCCGGCGCGTTCGACATCGTGCCGTGGCCGACCGCATAGGCCTCGATCTCGGCGATTTCGGCGACCGTGTAGCCGAGCACGCGCAGCGCTTCCGGCACCGCGCGGTTGATGATCTTGAAATAGCCGCCGCCGGCGAGCTTCTTGAACTTGACCAGCGCGAAGTCGGGCTCGATGCCGGTGGTGTCGCAATCCATCACAAGGCCGATGGTGCCGGTCGGCGCGATCACGGTGGCCTGGGCGTTGCGGAAGCCGTGCTCGGTGCCGAGCGCAAGCGCGCGGTCCCAGGCGCGCTTGGCATGCTCGACCAGGCGCGGCTCCGGGCAGGCGGCATGGTCGAGGCGCACCGGCGGGGTCGCGAGCTTCTCATAGCCGGTCTTCTCGCCATGGGCGGCGCGGCGGTGGTTGCGGACCACGCGCAGCATGTGCTCGCGGTTCTTCTTGTAGCCGGGGAAGGCGCCGAGGATCGCCGCCATCTCCGCCGAGGTCGCATAGGCGACGCCGGTCATGATGGCACTGAGCGCGCCGCAGATGGCGCGGCCGGCGTCGGAATCGTAGGGGATGCCCGACGACATCAGGAGGCCGCCGAGATTGGCATAGCCGAGCCCCAGCGTGCGGTATTCATAGGAGAGCTGCGCGATCTCCTTGGACGGGAACTGCGCCATCAGCACCGAGATTTCGAGCACGACGGTCCACAGCCGCACCGCATGCTCGTAGCCCTCGACGTCGAACTCCCGCGTCTGCGCGTTGCGGAACGCCAGCAGGTTCAGCGAGGCGAGATTGCAGGCGGTGTCGTCCAGGAACATGTATTCCGAGCACGGGTTCGACGCCTTGATCGGACCCGAGGCCGGGCAGGTGTGCCAGTCGTTGATGGACGAGTGATACTGCAGGCCGGGATCGGCCGACGCCCATGCGGCGTACGCGATCTTCTCCCACAGGTCGGCCGCCTTCACGGTCTTGGCGAGCTTGCCGGGCTTGGTGCGCCAGGTCAGGTCCCAGTCGCCGTCGGCCTCCACCGCCTTGAGGAACTCGTCGGTGACCCGCACCGTGTTGTTGGAGTTCTGGCCGGACACGGTGAGATAGGCTTCCGAATCCCAGTCGGTGTCGTAGATCGGGAAATCGATGTCCTTGTAGCCCTGGCGCGCGAACTGGATCACGCGCTTGATGTAGCCGTCGGGCACGTAGCTGCGGCGCGCCGCCTTGATCTCGCGGCGCAGCACCGGGTTCTTGTCGGGATCGAAGCAGTCGTCGCCGGAGCCTTCGCAGTTCACGCAGGCCTTGAGCACGGCCTTGAGGTGCTTCTGGTTGATCCGCGAGCCGGTGACGAGCGCCGCGACCTTCTGCTCCTCCACCACTTTCCAGTTGATGAACTGCTCGATATCAGGGTGATCGGTGTCGACGATCACCATCTTGGCGGCGCGGCGCGTGGTGCCGCCCGACTTGATGGCGCCGGCGGCGCGGTCGCCGATCTTGAGGAAGCTCATCAGGCCCGACGACTTGCCGCCGCCGGACAGCCGCTCGCCTTCGCCGCGCAGGCGCGAGAAGTTGGAGCCGGTGCCGGAGCCGTATTTGAACAGGCGCGCCTCGCGCACCCACAGATCCATGATCCCGCCCTCGTTGACGAGGTCGTCCTTGATCGACTGGATAAAGCAGGCGTGGGGCTGGGGATGCTCATAGGCGGTCTTCGACTTCACCAGCTTGCCGGTGGCGAAATCGACGTAGAAATGGCCCTGGCTGGGGCCGTCGATGCCGTAGGCCCAGTGCAGGCCGGTGTTGAACCATTGCGGCGAGTTCGGCGCCACCATCTGCATGGCGAGCATGTAACGCTGCTCGTCGAAGAAGGCGCGGGCGTCGTCCTCCGAGTCGAAATAGCCGCCCTTCCAGCCCCAATAGGTCCAGGTCCCGGCGAGACGGTCGAACACCTGCTTGGCGGAAGTCTCGCCGACCATACGCTCTTTTTCGGGGAGCTCCTTGAGCGCGGCGTCGTCGGCGACCGAGCGCCACAGCCACGACGGAACGGTTTCCTCCTCGACCTTCTTGAGGCGCACGGGCACCCCGGCCTTGCGGAAATACTTCTGCGCCAGCACGTCGGACGCGACCTGCGACCACGCGGCGGGAATCTCGACATCATCGGCATGGAACACCACCGACCCATCGGGATTGCGAATTTCGCTCGTGGTGAGGCGAAACGCGATCTCCGCATAGGGTGACTGGCCGTCCTTGGTATAGCGCCGCTCGATTCGCATCGTCCTGCCCCTTTTGTCCGGCGGCCGCTCCGTGTCGGAGTTGACCCGCCGGCCCCTTCCACCGCGGTGCGCCTCTGTCCGCTGCGCGCCGTTCCGCTCGTCGTCTCGTTTTACGCCCTGCAACTTACGCCCTGCTGCCGGCCGGCTGCCGCGACCCGCGCGGTTCCGGTCATTCTTTGAATTCACGCCGCTCGCACCTGCTCAGCCAAGACCGCCGGGACAGCACAATGCCGTCCCTCCAAACCATCTGGCCATGGCGGGGAAGTCTCTCAAGCCGTCTCGGGGAAACGCCCGGCAGGAAACTTCGTACACGCCCGCCGCACCCGAGAAAGCTAGGACGACTCCGTCGCCGCCGTCAAGCATTAGTGAGCGAGTTCTGAATCAAATACTAAATATGGTGTGACCGCTGGGAATTAAGGGGACAACTTTCGGGAGGCCACGCAAGTATCGGGAATCCGGAAGAGATTCGGAAGGGGGTGCGGCGATGTTCTCGCCATGAAAAATTCATGTGGATGTCATCGGGCGGGAAAACTCCAGAACCGGTAGAATGGTAAGGCGAAAATCGCCGGGGACAAGTTTCCGCTGGATGGGGCCGACCGGCTCCGACGCTGCCCTTTCGTTCTCCGGTTGCAGAATTGGTGAGGTTCCGCGCCGCCGACGGCTATGGACATCGGGTGGGTGCAATGGCATCAACGACCCGGCAGGGCTTCGACCCGGCTCGAGCCGTGCCTCTGCAGGCTCCGCAACACTGGATCCGAGCGATGACGCCGAAGGAATTCATCGTCCGTTTCTTCACGTGGTGGAACGGCGCGACGTTCGGGACGATGCTGTGGACCGTGCGTTTCGGCGAGCTCGTCGGCACCGACGACTACGGCAATCGCTACTACCGCACCAAGGGCGGCAAGATCGACCCCACGCTCGGCTTCGAGCGGCGCTGGGTGATCTACAAAGGCCTCGTGGAAGCCTCGACCATCGGCCCGGCTTGGCATGGCTGGATGCATCACACCGTCGATACGCCCCCGACCCTGGAGAAGGTCACGCCCAAGCCGTGGTGGAAGCCGCACCGGCCCAATCTCACCGGCACGCCCGCCGCCTATCGCCCGACCGGCTCGACCCTGGCGCAAAATCGCCGGCCCAAGGCGACCGGGGATTACAAGCCCTGGGTTCCCGGCCGCTGACGCGGCAAAACCCACGAGGACTCCCTCTCCCGCTTGCGGGGGAGGGTTGGGGAGGGGGCTCTCGAGGCGAGTTTGGGCCGTGGAATTTCCCCCTCCCTAGCCTTCCCCCGCAGGCGGGAGAGGGGAGAGTCTCAGCGAATTTTGATACGCCCTTTCAGCGCCGCAATCACGGTGTTAACCGGCGGAGGATGGGGGCGCAGGCAATTGCGCCGGTTCTCGAGGCTTTCGACCGATGATTGCTTGCCGGGTATCCGCCGCCGTGCGTAGCGCTGCAGTTTTTGGCGCCGCGCTACTGTGGGTCGGCCCGGCCGCGGCCCAGTTCGGAATATTCGGCGGCGATCAGCCTCCGCGCCCGCCCTCCGCCGTGCCGGGCAGCCCTCCGGCACCGGCGCAGCCGCAACCGCCGACCCGGTCCCAGCCCGCCCAGCCGTTCACCCAGGGCACATTGTTGCCGCCGGGGCCGCCGCCGGGCCGGATCCAGAGCGAGGATTTGCCGCCGCCGCCCGGCAGCACGCTCGCGCCCCCCGATCCGCAGCCGGCCGCGCTGCCGCGGCCACCAGCGGCGCCGGCCCAAGCCGTGCCGGCGGGCCCCGCCCAGGTGCTCCCGTCGGCACCAGGCCAGCCACCGGGCCAACGCCCGCCGCCGCGCGTCGCCAACCAGCCCGCCGCCGCGCCGCCGCCGGCGGATGACGTCGTAACACCGCCGCCCGCCCAGAAGATCGTCAATCCCACCGCCATGTTCTCCGGCCTCGACAAGATCACCGGGCGCATCACGTCATTCGACGCGGCGATCGGGGAGACCGTGCAGTTCGGCGCGCTGCAGGTGACGCCGCGCGCCTGCTACACGCGGCCTCCGACCGAGACCCCGCTCACCGACGGCTTCGTCGAGGTCGACGAGGTCACCCTGCAGGGCGAGGTGCGGCGCATCTTCACCGGCTGGATGTTCGCGGCGAGCCCCGGCCTGCACGCGGTCGAGCATGCGATTTACGATGTCTGGCTCACCGACTGCAAAGGCGGCGCCCAGGCCGTCGCCGAGGCGCCGCCACCGCCACCCCCGCCGGCCGCGGCGCCCGCCGCACGCACCGCGCCGCCCCAGCGCCAGCCGGCGCCAGCGCGTCCGCCGCGGCAGCCGTCGACCGGTGCCGTGCTGCAGCCGCCGCTGATCCGCTGAGTCCCTCGATCGTCGTCATGGCATTTTCCGATTGCGCGCACCCTATTGGTGTCGTTGCCCGGCTTGACCGGGCAATCCAGTACTCACGGTCGGTGGTTACTGGATCGCCCGGTCGAGCCGGGCGATGACAGCGAAGCGCGCGTCAGCCGGAACGAAGAACGCCCTAGACGAGCGCCGTCGCCGTCGCCTGTGAGACCGCTGTGGCACCGGATATCGGCTCGCCCAGCGGAAACACCGCGAAATCCGCTTCGCCCACCAGGGCCTCGGCCAGCAGCTTGTGGTACTGGCGGCGCGGCACCTCGGTAGCGCCGAAGGTTCGCAAGTGGTCGGTGACGAACTGGGTGTCGAGCAGCCGGAATCCACCTGCCCTGAGTCTCGCCACGAGATGCACCAGCGCGACCTTGGACGCGTCGCGGGCGCGATGGAACATGCTCTCGCCGAAGAAGGTGCGGCCGAGGCTCACGCCGTAGAGTCCGCCGACCAGGTCGACGCCGTCATACACCTCGACCGTGTGGCAATGGCCGATGTCGTAGAGCTTGCGATAGAGATTGCGGATCCGCCCGTTGATCCAGGTCCGGGTGCGGCCGGGGCCGGGCTCGGCGCAGCCGTCGAGCACCGCTTCGAAGTCGCGGTTGCAGACCACTGCAAAAGGCTCCGCGCGCACCGTGCGCGCCAGCCGCGACGGCACATGGAAGGTGTCCAGCGGAATGATGCCGCGCAGTTCCGGCTCGATCCAGTACAGCGCGGGATCGTCGGCGTTTTCCGCCATGGGAAAAATGCCGCAGGCGTACGCTTTCAGCAGCACCTCGGGAGTGATCTCGACCTGGGCGGAATCGCGGCTGGCCATGCTGTGTGCGTCGCGGAGCGGTCGTTAAAACTGGCCCTTTCGCGCGCAATCCGCAAGCGATTTGCGCCGCAGGTTCACCGCTTTGATTAGCAAGCCGCGTGCCGGAGATGTGAGCCGCCGCGCCGCGACTCCCATTTCGCAGTCATGGCCGGACTTGTTCCGGCCATTCGATCATAGGGGCACGGCCGTGCCCTTCCAAGCGAGATCGCCGGAACAAGTCCGGCGATGACGCCGTAAGTGGGACGAACGGCGAAGACGAAGGCGCAGATGTGCGGCGCTTTGCCCCCCGCTATCGGACATCCGGTTAACCCAAACTTAATCAATGTGTTCTTAAATTTTAATCGATTTTGCAAACTGTTCCGAGCGCGGGCGCTGCGCCTGCGGCGTTTTGTAAAGGAGAGACTCCATGGGCGAGGCTTTGCCGGTGTCGTCACCGGAAGTGCTCCTGGTCGAGGACGAGGCGCTCATCAGCCTGATGATCGAGGACGCTCTCACCGAGGCGGGTTTTTCGGTCCACACGTTCAGCAACGGCCGCGATGCGCTCGCCTATCTCGCGGCCGGCGGCCATGCCGATGTCCTGTTCACCGACATCGACATCGCCGGCGACATCGACGGGGTCGAACTGGCCCGCCGCATCCGTGCGCTGCGCGCGGGCATTTCGGTGGTTTATTCCTCCGGGCGCCATGGCCAGGTCGAGAATGCACTCGCAGGCTCGGCATTCCTGCCCAAGCCGTTCATCCTCGCCCAGGCCTGCGCGGCGGTGGAGCGGATGGTCACGCGGCGCCACGCCGCTTGAGACCGCGATCCAGGACCGTCTGAGGCCTTCAGGCTGCGGGCCGCTCCTCGATCGCGTCGACGCGATCGGGATAGAAGGCGAGATGGTCCTTGATCTCCGCGACCGCGGCGAACGGGATCTCGTACGTCCATACCGCATTCGCGGACCGCGTCCCGCCCAGGGGGATGCTGTAGTAGGCGCAATCTCCCTTGTAGGGGCAGTAGGTGCCGTGGTCCGTGCGTTCCAGCAGCGCCATGTCGACATCCTTGCGCGGGATGTACAAGACCGCCGGATACGAGGCCTCGCGCAGCGTCAGGGCATCTCTGGTATCGGCAATGACGCGGCCGGCGAGGGAGACCACCACACGTGCCGGGCTTTTCTCGACGGTGATGGGATGATCCGGGCCGGGGAGCTTTTTCGTCCTGGTCGTCGTCGTGTTGGTCGTCATGGCTTGGGCTCCTTCATCTGCTGATAAATGGGGATCACGACGCCGTTTTGCCGCCGTTGACGCCGAGAATCTGACCGGTGACGTAGGACGCCTTGTCCGATGCGAGGTAAACGATGGCCTGGGCGATCTCGTCCGGCGTGCCGGCACGCTTGAACGGCACGCCCGCGACCAGGCCGGCCTTGCGCTCGGCGCTGCCGGTGAAGCGGGTCAGCATTTCGGTTTCGATTGGACCGGGAGCTACGGCGTTGACGCGTACTCCGAACGCCGCGCCTTCGAGCGCCGCCACCTTCGTCAGCCCTTCGACCGCATGCTTGCTGGCCGTATACACCGAAGCGCCCGCGGCGCCGCGCTGGCCCACGACAGACGACAGATTGATGATGCTGCCGCTTCCCTGGGGCTGCATCACCCGCAGTTCATGTTTCAGGCTCAGTACCATGCCGAGAACATTGGTGTCGAAGGTGGCCGCGTAACTCTCGGCGGACTGCTCCGTCAGCGGACCGGGCTTTCCTTCGGTTCCGGCATTGTTGACGGCCACGTCCAGGCGGCCAAATCGCGCCACTGTCTGATCCACCAGGTCACGCACGTCGTCGTCGTGGCGCACGTCGGTTCGAACGAACTCGGCCTCGGCGCCGAGACCGCGCAACTCGGCCGCCAGTTTGTGGCCGGCTTCCTCGCGGCGGCCGGAGACCACGATCCGTGCGCCCTCACGTGCGAATGCAAGTGCGGTGGCACGGCCGATGCCGGTAAGGGCGCCGGTGATCAGAACGACGGGGGTGCTCATGGGGCTTCTCCTTCGAAGGCGGCCGGCGGCTTGCCGCGCCAATGTCTCAGAGAGTTTTACCCGATCCCCCGCAAGCGGGAGAGGGAGCAAAAAAGGCCATCCAATCGCGCAAATTCCATTCGATCACGGAGATCGATAATTTCGCGGACCAGTCCTAAGGCAGGCTCGCCCCGTTGGCGAGGAACTGCTCCAGCCAGTGGATGTGGTAGTCGCCGTTGATGATGTCGTTTTCCCGCACCAGAGCGCGAAACAGCGGCAGCGTGGTCTCGACGCCGTCGAGGACGAATTCATCGAGCGCGCGGCGCAGGCGCATCAGGCATTCCCCGCGCGTCTTGCCGTGCACGATCAGCTTGCCGAGCAGGGAGTCGTAATAGGGCGGGATCACGTAGCCCTGGTAGACCGCCGAATCGATCCGCACCCCCAGGCCGCCGGGCGGGTGGTAATGCACGATCTTGCCGGGGGAGGGGCGAAACGACACCGGGCTCTCCGCATTGATGCGGCACTCGATGGCGTGGCCGTGGAATTTCACGTCCTTCTGCTCGAAGGTCAGGGGATCGCCGTCGGCGATGCGGATCTGCTCCAGGATGAGGTCGATGTCGGTGATCATCTCGGTGACGGGATGCTCGACCTGGATGCGCGTGTTCATCTCGATGAAATAGAACTGGCCGTCCTCGTAGAGGAACTCGACCGTGCCGACGCCGAGATATTTCAGCTCGCGCATGGCGGCGGCCACCGTCTCGCCGATCGCCTCGCGTTCCGGGCCGTTGAGCGCGGGGCAGGGGGCTTCCTCCAGCAGCTTCTGGTGGCGGCGCTGCAGCGAGCAGTCGCGCTCGCCGAGATGGATGGCGCGGCCGTGGCCGTCGCCCAGCACCTGGATCTCGATGTGGCGCGGCCGCTCGAGGTATTTCTCGAAATAGACGGCGTCGTCGCCGAACGCGGCCTTGGCCTCGGCGCGCGCGGTGGCGAGCGCGACCGCGAGATCGGCCTCGCGGTGGGCGACCTTCATGCCGCGCCCGCCGCCGCCGGCCGCCGCCTTGACCAGCACCGGAAAGCCGATCTGGCGCGCGATGGCGAGCGCGTCGGCCTCCGAGGTGATCCCGCCCTCCGATCCCGGCACCACCGGGATGCCGAGCCGCAGCGCCGTGCGCTTGGCCTCGATCTTGTCGCCCATCAGGCGGATGTGCTGGGGCTTCGGCCCGATGAAATGGACGCCGTGCTCGATCAGGATTTCGGCGAAGCGGGCGTTCTCGGAGAGAAAGCCGTAGCCGGGATGCACCGCATCGGCGCCGGTGATCTCGCAGGCGGTGAGCAGGGCGGGAACGTTGAGGTAGCTGTCGCGGGCCGGCGGCGGCCCGATGCACACGCTCTCGTCGGCGAGGCGCACATGCATGGCGTCGGCGTCGGCGGTCGAGTGCACGGCCACCGTCGGAATGCCCAGCTCCTTGCAGGCGCGCAGGATGCGCAGCGCGATCTCGCCGCGATTGGCGATCAGGATTTTCTCGAACATGGCGCTCTCACTCGATGACCATCAGCGGTTCGCCGAATTCCACCGGCTGGGCGTCTTCGAACAGGATCTGGACGACCGTGCCCGCCTTGGGGGCGGGAATCTGGTTCATCGTCTTCATCGCCTCGATGATGAGCAGCGTGTCGCCGGCCTTGACGACGGTGCCGACCTCGCAGAATGCCTTGGCGCCCGGCTCGGGCGATCGATAGGCGGTGCCCACCATGGGCGAGGTCACGACGCCGGGATGGTCGGCCGGATCGGCCGCGCCGGAATGCGCATTGACGGCTGCGATCGCCCGCGGGCTTTCCGGGGCGGCGAACGCGACCGGCGCCGGCGCGGCCTGGCGGGCGACGCGGACACGCAATCCGCCCTGCTCGATCTCGATCTCGGTCAGCCGGGTTTCGTCGAGCAGGCGCGCCAGCGAGCGCACCATCTCCTCATCGACGGTGGCGCGTGGCGCAAGCTTGTCGGAATCGCCCGCCACTTGTCAGCTCCGCCCGGCTTTGACGAGGGCGGCAAGGCCGTCGATGGCGAGGGCGTAACCGTCGATGCCGAACCCGCAGACGAGCCCCTTGGCCGCCATCGAGACATAGGACTTGTGACGGAACGGCTCGCGGGCATGGATGTTGGTGATGTGGACCTCGATGGTCGGCACCTTGGTCGCACTGATGGCGTCAAAGATCGCGACCGATGTGTGGGTATAGGCGGCGGCGTTGAGCACGATGCCGGCGGCACGCTTGTGTCCGGCCTCCTGGATCCAGTCGACCAGTTCGCCTTCGTGGTTCGATTGCCGGAACTCGACCGCATAGCCATGGCGCGCGGCGGCGCCGCGGCACAAAGCCTCCACATCGGCGAGTGTCGACCGGCCGTATTTTTCCGGCTCGCGGGTGCCGAGCAAGTTCAAGTTGGGCCCATTGATGACGTAGAGCGTGTCCGGCATCGCACCCCATCTTCGCGACGGCCCGGGACGGCGGGACGCGCGATCACCACCAACCGGTGACCGGGAAACTGTGTCTCCCGGTGCTTCCGATCACTTTGATTTTGCGCACGGTCCGGTCCGAAAAGCCTGCAACCTCTCGGCAACATGCGTGTCCGGTCAGCAGGATGCCTTGCCGCAACGCGCGGTGCTGATCTTGCCGCGCAGCGCATCGAGACCGACCGCGCCGACCACGACATCGTCGCCCACCACGTAGCTCGGCGTGCCGTTGAGGCCGAGCGTCTCGGCGAGCTTGAGGCTTTCCTCCAGCGAGACCTTGACCTCGTCGCTGCCCAAGTCCTTTTCGAGCCGGGTCATGTCCATCCCGACCTCCTTGGCGACCGCCAGCGCGTGGGCCTTGTCGGCCTGGCCGCGGCCGCCCAGCAGCTTCTGATGGAATTCGAGGTATTTCTTGCCGGTCTTGTCCTGCATGCGCACTGCGACCGCGACTTTCGCCGCTTCCACCGAGCCGGGACCGAGCACCGGGAACTCCTTGAGCACGACCCGCAGCTTGGTGTCGTCCTTCATCAGGTCCATCAGGGCCGGCAGCGCGCCTTTGCAGAAATGGCAATTGTAGTCGAAGAACTCGACCAGCGTGACATCGCCCTTGGCGTTGCCGAGAACCACCTGGCGGTTCGAATTGAACAGGGTCTCCGCATTGGCGGCCACGGCGGCCTTGGCCTTTTCGCTCTCCTCCGCGGCTTGGCGCTTTTCGAGCTCGCCCATGGCCTCCTGCAGCACTTCGGGATGGCTGACGAGATAGTCACGGACGATCTTCTCGATCTCCGTCTTCTGCGGTTCGGAAAAACTGGGCTCTGCGGCCGGCGCCGCGGCGATCAGCATCAGCGAGGCGATGCAGGTTGCTCCGGCCAGGCGAATCATCTTCGTGATCATGGTTTCGGGTCCTCGTTGGAAGCCTTGGATGCAAGTCATAACGGCCCTCGGGCCTGCCGTGCCGGTTTGATGGTCGCGATGTCGTCGGCCTTGACCCAGCCGGGCGATCCTATCGGAAAACGCCCCTTGGCGCGACTCGCAAGTTGGCGGGCGGTCGGCATTTCCCCGCGGGCGAGCGCCGCCTGGGCCGCGGCGAGGTCGGCCTCGGCAAGGTCGTTCTTGCGGCCATAGGCCATCGCGAGCTGGTCGTAGGCGTCGGGGATGTCGGGATCGGCCGTCACGGCGTGGCGCAGCGTCGCCACCGCCTCGTCCTGCAGGCGCGGGTCGCCGGTCTCGACCAGGGCCTGGCCCAGCATCACGCGGATGAGTGTCGGGTCGGGCGCGAGCGAGATCGCCCGCCGCAGCAGCGGCACGGCTTCGTGGGCGTGGCCGGATTCCACCAGCGCCTGGCCCTTGAGCTCGTAGAAATAGGGATTGTTGGGCTGCGCCTGGATCAATCCGTCCATCTGGGCGAGCGCATTGCGCAGATCTGCATGGCGATAGGTCGACACCGCGCGGGCATAGCGCGCGGGCAGGCTGGTGTCGCTCGGCGGGTAACGTCGCAGCAGGGTATCGGGGCGCTCCATGTAGCCGAACAGCTTGGCCCGCATGAGATCGTGACGCGCCTGCAGTTCGGGCGGGTCCTTCTTGTTCCAATTGGGGCTCGTCTTCGCGATCTCCTCCAGCGCGGCGATACGTTCGGTCGGCATCGGATGCGACTGCAGATAGGGGTCGGCGCGGCCCGCCGAGAACAGCATCTGGTCGGCGAACCGCTTGAAGGTGTCGTACATGCCCTTGGCGGACTGCCCGGTCAGGTCGAGGAAGTGCACGCCGGCGCGGTCGGCCTGCTCCTCCTGCTGGCGCTGATAGGCGAGCAGCGAGCGCTGGATCACGCCTTGCGCGCCGATCATCGCCCCGGCGGGGTTTCCTCCCACCGTGCTGTTGCCTTTCGATGTCGCCGCGGCGGCCACGGCCCCGATCCCGAGCAGCATCGCGATGATCGCCGCGGTTTGCGCATTGGCGAGCTCGGCGCGCAGCTTGGAGAGATGACCGCCGGCGATGTGGCCGGTCTCGTGGGCGAGCACGCCGATGATCTGGTTCGGCGTCTCCGCATCCATCAGTGCCCCGGCATTGACGAAGATGCGCTTGGCGTCCACCACGAAGGCGTTGAAGGCGCGATCGTTGATGATGACGACGTGAATGTTGCGCTGGCCGAGGCCCGCGGCGCGAAGAATCGGCGTCGAATAATCCCGCAGCACCTGCTCGACTTCGGCGTCGCGAATGACGGGCAGGCCGCCGCCCTCCTTTTGGGCGCGCACCGGAACACTCGCGGTCACGACCGCGCAGGCCGCCACCACCGCGACGAAACGCGAGGGCCGCAGCCGGACCCGCGACCTATGAGGAAAATTATCTGGTGTCATCTGGAATTGCTATTGCTCGACCCCGCTGCGCCAAGCTACGGACGCGCCTATGCACCGTCAACTCGAGATATCCACCGGGCCGGTACCAATCCGGCAAATGCGGCGGGAGAGGGGCGGGGTGGGCGACGGCAAGGGACATCGTCTGCGGAGGCCGGTACCGATGCTCGATTTCGCCAAGCGGCTGGTGACTCCATCGCTGCGCAGCGATGTGCAGCCATTCATGGTGATGGACGTGATGGCGGCGGCGGCGCGACTGGAGGCGGCGGGCCGGCGAATCATCCACATGGAAGTCGGCCAGCCGGCGGCGGCCGCGCCGTCGACCGCGCGGGCGGCGGCCCAGGCGGCGCTCGCGTCGGGGCGGATCGGCTATACCGAATCACTGGGCATCCCGCCGCTGCGCCGGCGCATCGCCGCACACTACCGCGAGAGCTACGGCATCGACCTCGATCCCGGCCGGGTGGTGGTGACGACCGGCTCCTCCGCCGGTTTCCTGCTCGCGTTCCTGGCCATGTTCGAGCCGGGCGACCGCGTCGCCGTCGCCTGTCCCGGCTATCCGCCCTACCGCAACATCCTCGCAGCGCTCGGCTGCGAGCCGGTGCCCATCGAGATTTCGGCCGGCAACCGCTGGGCGCTCACGCCGCAGGCGCTGCTCGCCGCCCATCGCGCGCGCCCGCTCGCCGGACTCCTGTTCGCGAGCCCGGCCAACCCGACCGGTACCATGATGACCGCCGAGGCGCTGGGCGCGCTGATCGCGGCGGCGGAAGCCGAGGGCATCCGCTGCATCTCCGACGAAATCTATCACCGCCTCGACTACGCATTCCCGGCGCAGACCGCGCTCGCGCTCTCCGCCCATGCGATGGTCATCAATTCGTTCTCGAAATATTTCTGCATGACCGGGTGGCGGGTCGGCTGGATGGTGGCACCGGACGCGCTGGTGCGCCCGATCGAGCGGCTGCAGCAGAACCTCGCGATCTCGGTGCCGACGCTGTCGCAGGTCGCGGCGCTGGCGGCGTTCGACGGCGCCGACGAGATGGAGGCCGTCAAGCACGGCTACGAGGACAACCGGCGGGTTCTCGTCGACGGCCTGCCGCCCGCGGGGCTCGACACGTTCCTGCCGGTCGACGGCGCGTTCTACCTCTATGCCGACATCTCGCGCTTTTGCGACGACAGCTTCGCTTTCGCGGGCCGCATGCTGGAGGAAGCCGGCGTCGCCGCCACCCCCGGCATCGATTTCGATCCCGTGCACGGGAGACGATACATCCGGTTCAGCTATGCGGGCGCGACCGAGGACATGTGTGAGGGAGTGGAGCGGATCGCGGGCTGGCTGCGGCGGGGGTGAGGCGAGCGACTCCCCGACAATCTAATTCCGCCGCGCCAGGGATCGCAGGAATCCCTGATATTCGTCGTTGAGTTCCATATCCACGGCGGGCGCCACCTTCAGCAGCAGGTTCGCGACGAAGTGCTGATCGTTGCGGGTATCCGCCAAGGCCTCGCGCAGGACCGGCACGTTGTCTTCGATGTGGTGGAGGAAGGCGATGCCTTTCTCCGCGGTCTCGGTCCAGCGCTCGCGGGTCCACTTTGCCAGGGGATACATGACTTCGTAGATGAAATTGGATTTGCGCGCCTTCTCGAAGAAGCGCAGGCCCGCATTCCAGTTTTCCTTGGCACGCAGCGGGGGCGGGGGAATGTCGCCCAGCAGCAATTTCTTGCCGGCCTGGCCGACGAAATCCTCCAGCGTCACGGGAGCGTCGATGGCCGCGCGAAAATGCCATAATCCGACCGATCCCGGGAATTCCTTCCCCATGCTCTCGATGAAAGCAGCTTCCACCTTGTCGACCGCGGCCTTGTCCCCTTTCATCGCCGCCGCCATGCAGAAGGCGAAGACCGCGTCATTGCCGACATCATGCACGCCGGCCTTTCTCATCTCGTCGGGCGATAGTGCCGGGGTTATTCCGTCGGCGGGAACCTCAGCTTCGCCGAGCCGCTGCGCCTTGATGAACGCGGTGATTTCCAGCCAGCCGACGAAATTCGCAATGAACGCATCGGGATCCACGTGAACGATCGCAAGATTGAGCGGCTCTTTGCGTTTTTTCAGTTCGGCCATGTCAGTCATGATGGTTTCCCGACGAAACTCTGATGCAAACAATGCGAGCGGGGCTTTGCCGGATCGGGATTGTCGCCAATCAGACAAAATCTCCGATGTCGACCATCAATCGGCAAGAAGCAGGCCAAGGCGCCATCTGCCTCAGATCAGAATCGTCATTCCGGGGCACGCGCCTTCGCGTGAACCCGGAATCCAGGCTGCGGCGCGGACGGCAAGGAAATCTGGATTCCGGGTTCGGTGCTCCGCACCGCCCCGGAATGACCGCGTTGTTGTTTTCGAGAGACGGATCGGACAGCCGTGGGCTTGACCGGACAATCGAGTACTCGCGGTCGGCGATCACCGCCACCGCGCGCGCAATCGCGCCGCGATGTCGATCGGCGGGTCCGAGCGCCCGGCGGCCCGGTCCGGCTCCTGCGCATGCACCGGCCAGGTCCGCTGCTCGAACAACGCGAGCAGCGCGTCCGGCACGAAGCGCGTGCGTGAGGCATAGAGATGCCGGTCGCCGCCTCTCGATTGCTGGTGGACGTAGAAGCGCTGCGGCACCACGAGGTCGAGCTGGTGCTTCGCCCGCGTCATCGCGACATAGAGCAGGCGGCGTTCCTCTTCGATCTCCTCGGTTTCCCCGGCGGCGAGATCGGACGGGATGCAGCCGTCGACCACGTTGAGCACGAACACT
Organism: uncultured Alphaproteobacteria bacterium; assembly: GCA_963800215.1. Taxonomy (GTDB): domain Bacteria; phylum Pseudomonadota; class Alphaproteobacteria; order Rhizobiales; family Xanthobacteraceae; genus JAJPKK01. The sequence goes on from CAWCZY010000006.1 coordinate 210,870, forward strand.
GCCGACCACTCCTGTCCCTTGGCCGAATGGATGGTCGACAGGATGAGATAGTCCTCGTCGAGGAGCGGCGCGCCGGCCTCGTCGCTGGTGGCGTCGGGCGGGTCGAGGGTGAGCTCGGTGAGGAAACGCTCCCGGCTCGGATAGGTCGCGGCGATCTGCTCCAACTGCATCAGGTCGGCCTTGCGGGCCGGTGCGTCGTCGTGGATGCGTTCGAGATGGGGCTCGTACCAGCACCGCACCGCCTCGATCTCCGCCGGCCATCCGGCGAGCCGCAGCGACAGGCCGCGCATGGTATCCGCGAATGCGGACCAGTCCGCCTTGGCGCCGGCCGGCGACGCGCAGTTCGGCGAGCGCCGCGACGGCATCGGGGCTCCCGGCCTGGTCGAGGATCTGGCCGGCCTTGGCCGGGCCGATGCCCGGCAGCAGCTGGAGCACGCGGAAGCCGGCGACACGGTCGCGCGGATTTTCCGCCCAGCGCAGGCAGGCGAGCAGGTCTTTCACATGGGCGCTGTCGAGGAACTTAAGGCCGCCGAACTTGACGAAGGGAATGCCGCGCACGGCGAGCTCGATCTCCAGCGCCGCGCTGTGATGGGAGGCGCGGAACAGCACCGCCTGGGCCTTCAAGGCGCTGCCGCCTTCGCGGTTTTCCAGCACGCGGTCGGCGACATAGCGCGCCTGGTCCGTCTCGTCGGCGACCGTGACCAGCCCGGGACGCTCGCTCGACGGCGCGTCCCGACCACAGGTTCTTGGTGAAGCGCTCCGCCGCGAGCGAGATCACCGCGTTGGACGCGGCCAGGATCGGCTCGCTCGAGCGGTAATTGCGCTCCAGCGTCACCACCGCGGCGGCCAGCCGGAATTGCGCGGGGAATTCGAGGATGTTGCGGACGGTGGCGGCGCGGAAGGAATAGATCGACTGGGCGTCGTCGCCGACCACGGTCAGTCCGCGCCCGTCCGGCTTGAGCTTGAGGAGGATCGAGGCCTGGAGACGGTTGGTGTCCTGATACTCATCGACCAGCACGTGGTCGAACCGGCCGGCGACGTCGGCGGCGATCGAGGGCTCGCACATCATCTGCGCCCAGTAGAGCAGGAGATCGTCGTAGTCGAGGACGTGCTGGCGCTGCTTGGCGTCGAGATAGGCCGCAAACAGCGCCCGCAGCTCATCCTCCCAGGGGCAGCACCACGGGAATGATTTCGCCAGCACCGCTTCGAGCTCCTGCTCGGCATTGACGGCGCGGGAGTAGATGGCGAGGCAGGTCGCCTTGGTCGGAAACCGGCTTTGCTTGGCCGAGAAACCGAGATCGTGACGCACCAGGTTCATCAGGTCGGCGGAATCCTCGCGATCATGGATGGTGAATGTCGGCTCCAGTCCGATCCGGCGGGCATATTCGCGCAGCAGCCGCGCGCCGATGGCGTGGAAGGTGCCGGCCCAGCTCAGCGCTGCCGTCAGCGCGTTCAGCGCGCCGCCGGCGGACCCCTTGGCGCCAAACGCCTCGTTGCCGATGCGCTGGACCCGCCGCGTCATCTCGACCGCGGCGCGCCGCGAGAACGTCATTAGGAGAATGCGGCGGGGATCGATGCCGCTGGCGGCGAGATGCACCACCCGGTGGGCCAGCGTGCTGGTTTTGCCGGACCCGGCCCCGGCGATGACCAGCAAGGCAGGGGCGGCATCGGCCGCCGGTTCGCCAACACCATGCTCGCAAATACCGTGCTCGACGGCGCGGCGCTGGTCGGGGTTGAGCTTGTCGAGATAGGCCGCGGACATCGAGCGGGCGAATCGCTTTTGCTGGAGCAAGCGAAGAGGAACCACGTTCGGTCTTCGTTCGCAACCGCTTAAGGTTCGGTCGAGAGGACGCCACCTATCTTCAACTAACCGTCAGGGGGCTGCGCGCCGGGATACTCGGGAGGAGAAGAGGCGCTCGTCGAAGTTCAACCTTTCAGCCTTTGGGGCCGGAATTTGCGAAGCCTCTGGATGGAGCGGATTGAGCAGATAATTGCTACCCGGCACGATCACCGAGGGGATACGCAAGAGAGCCGTCGGTTGGGTGTAGAACCAGGGAGCACTCATTCGTCTGCATTCAGAAAGCGAACGCCGCCAACCAACTGCATTCCTATCAAGTTCCTCCTCTGTCAGGCGTTCACACCTCACCGTCTCCGGCGTTTCAATCGTAAGGAGCTGGTAGGAAGCAGGCACCTCCTCGGGGTCGTCGAAATGTACAAGGACCTCAAGCAATGCCAGCGCTGGATGCTCAGACAGATAGACAACTCGCTGGCCCTTTTCGTGCCACCGGCCGTCCGCAAGTATCCCGCCCTCACCGGAAAGGTTTGCGTGGTTGGAGATGCGCCATAGCAACATCCGCCAAGCCTAAGAATAAACACCGTAATCTATTTGATAAAGCAAGTCCTGAACTGTCTGCTCGCCGGTTTCATCGGTGAGGCACGAAAGCGGCGTGTTCCCATTTAGAGCCCGCTTCGGATTGCCCAACCAACGCAACGCCTTTTCCCGGTCCCCAAACACAGTTTCCGCCAAATTGGAAATACGCGCCAACCGTGCGCCATCAAGTTCCTGGACAGCGGGTGACTGCGCCACCGGAATCAAAGCGGCGTCGATTTGGCGTGGAGATTTGACCCTCCGCATCGCAAGAACTTTGACGATCTTTTTAGGTCGGAGCTTGACGCGCTTACTCTTCGTCGAGGTCTTGCTCTGCCGGACCTTGCGTCGCCTCTTGCCACCGGAGGGAGAAACGACCTGCTTTGTTCGTTGCTGTGCCATAACACTTCCATTAGCCCTCTCAAATATGGCATCGAGGCGTGCGATTGTCGAATGGCTCGCGTTGAGATGCTCGTCCGCCAAGGTATGCGCTTCCGAACTGATCCGCATTGACTTGAAGCGAGTACATAGGGGCCATCAGGTTCAAACGGACACCGAGCCCGTGGATGCCGGCTCTTCGGACATCGGCTCATTCGGATACACCCGACCGACACGCGCAAGTAATGCGGGGACCGCCTCAGCGGCGCCGGGTCTGCCCCTCTCAAAACTCCACGTCGAGCTCCAGCACCTCGTCCGGCTCGACCAGGGCGGCGGCGACCCATTCCTTCATGTAGGGCATCGCCATGATGGTGGCGCAATAGGCCGCAGCATTCGCTGTCGAGCTTCACGTCATAGGTGAGGAAACGGGTGCAAACCGGCGCATACATCGCGTCCGCCTCGGAGGGCGACCCGCCGAACAGGAACGGCCCGCCGGAGGCGGCGAGGCACTCCCGCCAGATCGTGGTGATGCGGTCGATGTCCGCCTGGGCGCCTGCCCAAACCTTGAAGCCGGGGTAGTGGCCCTTGATGTTCATCGGCAGCGCCGAGCGCAGATTGGAAAAGCCGGAATGCATTTCGCCGGACACCGAGCGGCAGCGGGCGCGGTCGGCGGTGTCCCTCGGCAGCAGGCCCGACTGCGGATAAATCTCGTTGAGGTACTCGGCGATCGCGAGCGTGTCCCACACCTTGATCGAGCCGGTGATCAGGCACGGCACCAGGAACGAGGGCGACAGCAGCAGCAGCTCGGCCCGGGTCGAGGGATCGTCGGCCCCCGCCATCTGCTCGTCGAAATCCAGGCCCGCGATCTTGCACAGGAGCCAGCCGCGCAGGGACCATGAGCCGTAATTCTTGCTCGCTATCGTCAGCTTCGCTTCGGCCATCCTATCCCCCGTCGGCCCGGCGGATTCCTGCCGGACCGCATTACCATAAAGTTATCAGCGGCTTGCGCAACATTTTTGTGGCCGCCTCGGGTGGGTCAGGCAGCCGCAGCGGCTTTCACATAAACCACTGTAAGGACGATGTGCAAATTTTTGTCGCACTGCAACAAGAATTACACTAGCTTTGCCGTTGCGGGCAATCGGATGCGGTGGCTGCCGGAACCATCTCATCCAAGGGGCAGCAGTGAATGCTTTATCTCGCCTATCAGGCACATTCCGACTTCATGGTACCGATGCGGACATTGGCGGGCCTCGCCATCAAGGCGATGGCGCCCGCCCAGTCCAGCGGTGCGATTGGCGTTCACACGCAATCTCACGGCCGCCTATGAGCTGATCGCGCGCGCCGGGCTGAGCCACGACCGGCCGCCGTTCGGCATCAACAGCGTCATGGTGGGAAACCGAGGAAGTCGCGGTGCATGAAGAGGCGGCGCGCGTCACGCCGTTCGCAACGCTCCTGCATTTCAAGAAGGACATCGAGACCGCGCAGCCGCGCGTGCTGGTGGTGGCGCCGCTGTCGGGACATTTCGCGACGCTTTTGCGCGCCACCGTGCGCACGCTTCTCACCGACCACGACGTCTTCATCACCGACTGGCACAATGTCCGCGACGTGCCGCGATCGAAGGGGCGGTTCGGCTTCGACGAGTACATCCAGCATGTCATCGAATTTCTCGAGGCGATCGGGCCGGGCGCCCATGTGGTCGCGGTGTGCCAGCCCTGCGTCGCGGTCCTGGTCGCCGCCGCCGTCATGGCGCAGGACAGCAACCCGGCGCAGCCGCGCAGCATGACCCTGATGGCCGGGCCGATCGACACCAGGGTCAATCCTACCAAGGTCAACGAGCTCGCCAATTCGAAGCCGATCGAATGGTTCGAGCAGAACCTGATCGCCACCGTGCCGATGCGCTACCCCGGCGCGTTCCGGCGGGTCTATCCCGGCTTCGTCCAGCTCGCCGCCTTCATGGCCATGAACATCGACCGGCACGTCAAGGCCCACCGCGATCTCTACGACAACCTTGCCAATGGCGAGATCGAGAAGGCGAATGTCACCAAGGCCTTCTACGACGAATATTTCGCGGTGCTCGATCTCGCCGCGGAATTCTACCTGGAAACCGTGCGGCTGGTGTTCCAGGAGCACGCGCTGCCGCTGGGCAAGCTGACCTGGCACGGCGTGCCGGTGGAGCCGCGCGCCATCCGCCGCACCATGCTGCTCACCGTCGAGGGCGAACGCGACGACATCTGCGCCGTCGGCCAGACGCTCGCCGCCCACGATCTCTGCAGCGGCTTGCGGCCCTATCTCAAGCGCCACCACATGCAGGCGGGAGTCGGCCATTACGGCGTGTTCAGCGGCAACCGCTGGACCAACCAGATCTATCCGATCCTCAAGAACGTCATCCTCTCCAGCGAGTGAAGTTTGCGCCGCGGCCGCCCCGCCGCCGATCCCGCGAGGCCGCGGCTTCGCGCCATCCGCCCGGTCGCCCCCCGCCACCCCGTCGCCGTCGCGGCTTGAGGCCGCGCCCGCGCGCCGTTAAGGTGCGGCGCGATTCCGCATTCCCCACACTGTGAGCTTGTCCATGGCGCTGTCGAGCATGACTGGGTTTGCCCGCGGGCAGGGCGCATCGGCCGGCTATTCCTGGGCCTGGGAGCTCAAGTCGGTCAATGCCAAGGGGCTCGACCTGCGGCTGCGGCTGCCGGCGGGCTGGGACGCCATCGAGGCGCCGGTGCGGGCGAAGGCCACGGATGTGCTCGTGCGCGGCACCATCTATGCGACGCTGACGGTGGAACGCCGCGGCGCGCCGGCCCAGGTTCGCGTCAACGAGGACGTGCTCGCGGCGGTGCTCGCCGTGGTCAAGCAGCTGTCCGGCCGCGTCGATGCCGAGCGTCCCCGGCTCGACGGCCTGCTCGCCATCAAGGGCGTCGTCGAGGTCATCGATGCCGAGGAACGCGAGGACGAGCGCCGCGCCGTCGAGGCCGCTGTCATCGCCGGCTTCGCCGCGGTGCTCGATGGGCTCGCCGAGATGCGCCGGCGCGAGGGCGATGCGCTCGGCCGCATCCTGTCGGCGCGGCTCGACGAGATCGCCGCCCTGATCGGCCGCGCCGAGGCGGCTGCGGCGCGCCGTCCCGAAGCGGTCAAGCAGCGCATCGCCGAGCAGGTCGCGGTCCTGATGGGCGCCTCCGACCGGTTCGATCCCGACCGGCTGCACCAGGAGGCGGTGCTGATCGCGGCCAAGGCCGATGTCCGCGAGGAGCTCGACCGCCTCGCCTCCCATGTGGAGCAGGCCCAAGGCATGGTCGCCAAGGGCGGCGCGGCGGGCAGGCGCCTCGATTTCCTGTCCCAGGAATTCAACCGCGAATCGAATACGCTGTGTGCCAAGGCCAACGACCTGGAGCTGACCAATATCGGCCTGGCGCTCAAGGGCGCGGTCGAGCAGTTCCGCGAGCAGGTGCAGAATTTGGAGTGAGGGGGATGACGAGCGGAGTGGACATCCCGGTGGCCCGGCGCGGCCTCATGCTGGTGCTGTCCTCGCCGTCCGGCGCCGGCAAGACCACGCTGTCGCGGCGGCTGCTGGAGCGCGATCCCGCCATCGACCTCTCGATCTCGGTGACCACGCGCGCGCCGCGCCCCGGCGAAGTCGACGGCCGCGACTATCATTTCATCGACCGCGCCTGGTTCGACGCCATGATCGCGCGCGGCGAGCTGTTGGAATGGGCGCAGGTGTTCGGGAACGGCTACGGCACGCCGCGCGCTCCCGTCGAGAAGGCGCTTGCGGCCGGCCGTGACGTGCTGTTCGACATCGACTGGCAAGGCACCCAGCAATTGCGCGAGAAGGGGCGCGACGATCTCGTCAGCGTGTTCGTGCTGCCGCCCTCGATTCCCGATCTCGAGCAGCGCCTGCGCACCCGCGCCCAGGACTCCCCCGAGGTGATCCGCTCCCGCATGGCCAAGGCTGCCGGCGAGATGAGCCACTGGGCCGAATACGACTACGTCGTGATCAATCGCCGGGTGACGGACGCCTTCGAAGACGTGCGCGCCATCCTCGCCGCCGAGCGCCTCAAGCGCGAACGCCAGCCCGGGCTCTCCGCCTTCGTGCGCGCGCTGCAGGCGAAGTTGTAGCTCCCGCCGTCACGGAAGTTCGCCCATCCGGGGTGACGGGCCCGGGTTCCGGCCGACGCAGGCGATCGCAAAGTCGAGCGCCAGTGCGAGGACGAACGCGCCGGCGCCGATGCCGAATAGAATCGGGTAGGCGCCATCGGTCCGCGCGAAGAGGTACGAGAACCCGTAGGCCGCCGCCGCCTGGCCGACCGCAAATGCGATGGTGCAGACGCTCCAGGCGCCGCGCTGCTGCGCGTCGCCGCGCACGAGTTCGTGCACCCGGCCCAGCGCCAGCGGCACCACCCCGGAAACCGACGCACCCACGACCATGGCCGACAGCGCCAGCGCGAAGGGATGGTTGACCAACACGATGATCAGCACGGCGTCGAGCGCGAAGGTGAGCCGCAGCGTGGGCCGGAAGCCGACGCGATCGGCCACCGACCCCAGCAGCACCGGGCCGGCGATCGCCGAGATGCCGAACAGCACCCAATAGCGCGCGCCGGATTCGATCCCCAGTCCCCTCCCGCGCGCGATGAAGTCCACCAGGAACACCATGTGGGGGACCAGCCCGACCGCGCTCAGCCCGTATTCCACGTAGAGCGCTTTGAGTGCCGCGCTGGAGTCCATGCGTGCCGCGGTGAGTGGCGCGGGGGAAATGGCGACGGCCGATGCGCTCGGCCATCCGCCCCAAGCCGCCGCGGTGAGCAGCACGGCCAGAATCCCCAGACTGTACCAGGTCGCCACCAGGCCCTGGCGCAACAGCAGCGCCACCAGCGTGCCGGACGCCGCGATGCCGATGCCGACGCCGGCGAAGATCACGCCGCCGACCAGGCCGCGTTGCAACGCCCGCACATGGCGCAGGATGGTGGGCGCCGCCACCACCATGAGGGCGCCGCCGCCGAGCCCGGCGGCAAATCGCCAGGCGAAGAACCAGGCAAATGACAGCGGATAGGCGCATGCGGGAAACGAAGCCGCGGTGAGCACCATCATGGCGCGAAGCACGGTTACGGCGCTGACGCGCGCCGCCAGCGGCCGGGCGAGCAGGGCCCCGGCGAGGTAGCCGGCGAGATTCGCCGCACCCAGGTAGGCCGCCTGCGACGGCACGAACCACTGGGCAGCGATCAGCGCCGGAATGATCGGCGTGTAGGCGAAGCGCGCGAGGCCGACGCCGACCAGATTGGCGCACAGGCCGGACAGCGTCGCCCGCCATACCGGGGTAGGACCGGACGCTGATGCGAGGGGCGGCTGCACCGATGCCTCCGTTGTCGACACCGGACAACTAAAGCCGCGCGCCGCCCGCGAAAAACGGTTTTAAGTGATGGGGCAATCTCGATGGCAGATAACCGCGTCGACAGGCGTCAAGCGCGAACGCCGCCTATTCGGCCGCTTCCGACCGCACCTGGGCGGGCCGCGCCGCTTTCAGGAACGCCTTGAGTGCGCTCGACACGAATGCATCGCGGCGGCGGATGAAGATCGTATCCACATGCGCCTCGTCGGGCGGCATTTCGTGGACCGCGACGCGGCCGTCACGCCAGACCGATCCGATCAAGGTCTTGGGCAGCAAGGTGATGCCGAGCCCGGCGCCGACCGAACCGTAGATCGCCTCCAAGGTGCCGAATTCGAGATGGCGCAGGCCGACGACGCCGCGCTTCGCCAGCATGGTCTCGAGGATTTCGCGGTACGAGCAGCCGCGCCGCAGCACCACGCTCCTGGTGTTGCCCTTGGCGATGAGCGCGTCGAGATCGCGGACGCTCTTTGCCGTCAGGATCGCAAGCTCCTCGCGAAAAAACACCTCCGAGGTCAAATCCTCGTGCGCCACCGGGCCGCACACGAACGCGCCTTCGACGCGGTGCGCAAGTACGTCCTCGACCAGTTCGCAGGTGGTTCCGGTGCGCAGCCCGAGCTCGACCTCGGGGAACGCCCCGACATAGTCCGCCAGGATCGGCGACAGCCGCAGCGCCACCGTGGTTTCGAGCGAGCCGATGGTGAGCACGCCCTTGGGCTTGCCGTCATCGGCGACCGCGAGGCGGGCTTCCTTCAGCAGCTGCGCGATCTTCACCGCATAGGACAACAGGCGCTGTCCGGGTTCGGTCAGCTTCACGCCGCGGCTATCGCGGTGGAACAGGCGCGTGCCGAGCTGCTTCTCGAGCAGACGAATGCGCGCCGTCACATTGGACTGCACGGTGTTGAGCTCCGCCGCCGCCCGGTTCATGCCGCCGAGCCGCGCCACCGCCTCGAAAATCCTGAGATCACCGGCATCCATCGATGTCGTCCCCATGGTCCCGCGAGTCGGCCGAGCGGCCCGAGGCTGCGGACATCTTACGGCCGAATACGAGGTTGGCCAACACATCGCAAGCAACAGCGCGTGATGCCCTCAAGGGTCATCACTGGTCCGGCGGTGTGGTGCGGAACAACGTAACCAGCCTGTCGAGGTCGGCGGATGCAACGTCGGAGACGGCCCAGTATGCGACCCCGTCCTCGACCCAGCGATACATGTTGTAGCCGTTGGCGACGCTCAGAACCGGCGCCGAGTTCGGCGTGCCCGGTGTCCGGCACCGCCGTCAGGCTGATGAGGTGCTTGCGGTGGGCATAGACCAGCGTCGGCACCGGGGTCTCGTCGACGACGTCGATCCGTCCGCCGACCAGCGGGAAGTCCTGCTTGGCGAGATCGACCACCCGCGGCGCCTGCGGGATACGCCCGTTGAACCAGGGTTTGACGGTGTGACGGTCAGACGATGCGACGTCGATCGGCTGCGGCGCCATCAGCGCGCGGATGTGAGCATCGACGACGCCGTTGCGGACCAGGTCGGACTGCGCAGGCGCAAGGAACATCGATGTCGAACTCCCGGCGACGAACGCGGTGACGACGATCGAGGCGGCCAGTGCGCGCCAGGAGAACTGCGTCTGCGCGAACCGTGCGCGCGGTCGCTGCATGCCGACGGCGGTCTCGATGCGCCGGCGCAGGCCGGGCGGCGGCGCTTGGCGCGGAAGGCGTTCCCGCATCAGCCGCTGCAGGGCGTCCACGCGCTCGCATTCGGCCGCAAGGAGAGGATCGGTTGACATGCGCTTTTCCACTGCGAGTGCATTGGCGGGATCGAGTTCGCCATCCAGATAGGCATGGACGGGCAGGGTGGGATCTTCATGGATCATGGGACGGGTCATGATGCGCTCCTGCCGATGGTCTCGATCACCTGGTCGCGTCCGCGGGCGAGGCGCGACATCACCGTTCCGATCGGCACGCCGGTCACTTCGGCGATCTCGCGGTAGGACAGGCCCTGGACGTCGCGCAGGATCAGCGTCTCGCGGTAGGACGCAGGCAGTGCCGCGATGGCGGCCTCCAGACGGGCGGCGTCGGCCTTGGCGATCAACGCGGTCTCCGGAGTCTCGTGATCGGGATCGCCGGGGTTTGCCTGCGCCGCCTCGACACCTTCGAGGTCCTCGACCACGAGAACGGCCGACGGACGGTTCTTGCGCAGCCACGTATAGGCGGTGTTGCGGACGATGGTCAGCACCCATGGGCGCGCATTTCCGCCGGCAAATCCACTGATGGCGCGGAACGCGCGCAGGCAGGCGTCCTGCACCACGTCTTCGGCGTCGGCGCGGCTGCCGGTGATCCACCGTGCCAGCGAGTAGGCATCGCCGAGATGCGGTAACACGAGCGCGGAGAAGCGCGCGTGATCGTCGACGCCCGGCGCGTCATCTTGGCCGTCGTCGATGCGGGGATTGCGCTCGGCTATTTCACCGGGACCGCCGGCGCGTTCCTTGATGCGGAACGCATCGCGGCGGTGAAAACTCACGATCGTCATTCAATGCATCTCCTCGAGATGAAGTTCGACCCGGCGGATCGTTGGTGGCGCGCCCCGTCATGACTGCGGCGCGGCATGCGGCCGCTGAGCCGCCCCGGCGCTGCTCGAATCTGCGTTCATGCAGAGGAGACTGCTGTGAGGGTCGAGTTATTCCATCGGTGAGAGAAATTCCTCCATTCAGGACTTCGAGGTGCTTATTCGGCCGCTGCCATTGAAATCTACTGCCACGTTCGGGTTGCTCAAACGGCCTCCACTTTCGATGGAGGCCGTTTGCTTACGGCGCAAATGGGCGGTCGACCGGAGCGCTCAGTATTTGCCGATGTCCTTGTCGCGCAGGAGATCGAGGCGGACGTTCGGATCGGGATCCCGACCCAAGGTCCTGCCGCCGAACGTGACATCGGTCGATGATCGACCAAACGACGTGCCGGCCGGATTGTTGACCGAACCGAAAGAGCGGGACGACTGCAAATGATTGAACGCCCGGTCGGATCGGAGGTCTTGCGCAGTGGGGGAATAGCCCCGCGCGGATGCCGTGCCCGGAGCGGAGAGGGCGGTCAGAAACGCCGCGAGCGCGGCGAGGGTGACTTTGGCGGACATGTTGAGTTCTCCTGTTCGGAATGTGTGTTGACACGAGTGGTCTCAGTCGAATTTCGATCAGGATTTGCCGAGTGTTTCGCCTCTGCAAAATCGACCAGCACAGGCCCGACGTGGGATGGCGAAGGTGAGAAGCACCTGTGATGGTCATGGTACCCGCCGTTCGGCCGGATAATTCCAGCCGGAGCCATCACGTGTTTTTTATCGCTACGTGAATTTGAGCTATCGAAAGAACCAGCAATCTCTCAACCCGCGTTCGATGACCCGGACCTCGGCCGAATGTTTCGGCAATGCAGGTACGCGATGCCTTCGTGCAGATCCGAAGTGTCCTTCCGGGATCTGCTCTATTCCTTTATTTGTCGCTCGCTCTCGTCGCGACGCTGTGAGGCCCGCAGGCGCCATACGGCTCTCAGCAAACGCCCGATAAAAAAATGCGCGCGCAAGGAGAAGTTGGAGGACGTTCCCCTCTATCGCACGCAGAACGGGCCAATTCGCGGGACTGCCGTTGTTGCGGCGGCGGCCAAAAAAAGGCGCGGCAATACGGCGATACTTCGGTCGTGATCGAAGCATTTATCGGAACAAACCCAGCCGAGGGTCGTTCTACAACCTGTGGTAATCGCAGAGAGGATGCGTCATGTCGTTGTCACCCCCCAAGCTCGACCCGAAGGAAGAGCATTTCCGCATCGACGGCTGCATCGAGGGGCGGACCTTGTTTCTCCGCTACATGCCGCCGAATGCGCACCGGACGGACACGCCGAAGATCGTGCTTTATGTCCACGGCGGCTCCTTCCCGTCGGCCCTGTCGATCGCTCATCGTTTCGACGGCCGCTCCTGGCGAGATGAACTGGCCGACGCCGGCTTCCACGTTTGGGGTCTCGACTTCCACGGCTTTGGCGCCTCAGACCCCTATCCGGAGATGGCGGAGCCCGCCGAGTGCAACCCCGTGCTCGGTCGCGCCGAAGCGGCGAGCCGGCAGATCGAGCGGGCCGTACGTTTCATCTGCGGCCGTCACGGCGTGCCGGAAATCTCGATCATCGCGCATTCCTGGGGCACGATCGCAGCCGGCCGCTTTGCCGGAAGATGCCCCGATCTTGTCGAGCGGCTTGTTTTCTTCGGACCGGTCACGTGGCGCCGGAAGAAGGCAGAGCCTCAGACCTTTGCCGCTTGGCGTCTCGTCTCACTGAAGGACCAATGGGATCGGTTCACCGCGGAAGTACCATCGGAAGAGCCGGCGGTTCTCTCGAAGCGCCACTTCGAGGTGTGGGGATCCTCTGTACTTGGACACGGACCCGGAGAGCCGAACGCGCTCGCCGACGAGTGTCAAGACGCCGAGCGGGCCGTGGCAGGATATCGCTGCCGCCGGCGCGGGCGATCTCGCCTACGATCCTGGCCTCATCCGCGCGCCTGTCGCGATCATTCGCGGCGAATGGGACAGCCTCGCCACCGACGCCGATGCCCACTGGCTCTTCGATGCGCTGAAAGCCTCGCCCGTGAAACGCGATGTGAAGATCGGACGCGCCACCCATCTCATGCACCTCGAAGAAAATCGCTACGCGCTTTATCGAGAGGCGCAGACCTTTCTCGACGAACGCGACCACCCAGCCGGCGCATCGCCAACCAGAGATGCCATTGAAACGAGGAGTAACCCCGATGTTCGCCGTGATATTCGTAGTCCAACCGAAGAAGGATCGCTTCGACGACTACCTGAGCCTGGCCAAGTCCCTGAAGCCCGACCTTGAGAAGATCGACGGCTTCATCGACAATGAGCGCTTCGGCAGCAAGCGTGCCGACGGGCGGGTGCTGTCGCTGTCGACTTGGCGCGACGAGAAGGCAGTCATCCGCTGGCGCACCCTCGGCATCCATCACGAGGTCCAGGAAAAGGGTCGGTACGAGGTCTTCGAGGACTACCACCTGCGCGTCGGCGAGATCGTCGCCGACAACGAGATCCCCAGAGGTCAGAAACTCCACGAACTGCGCTTCGATGAAACTGAGATCGGCGACGCCAAGGTCGTGACAATCAGCGAATGGTCGCCAACCAAGGGTGAGAAGCAGGCCAGCGCTGATCTCGTGGCCGATCTCGGGCTGCCGAAGAGCGGTACCGAAAGCGTCATCGATCAGGAAGTCTTCGAGAGCATCTACAGTCCCGGCAAGCTGCTGCTTCTCGTCTCATGGCGAGATGGGGCCGCCGCCGAGCATTGGAAACCGAGGACGGTAGCCGGGGGCAAATTGCGCCATCGCAATGTTCGGGTCATCCGCGACTACGGAATGTTCGATCGCCGTGAGGCGCCCCAATTCTATCCGGAGGTCAAGACGACTGTTCAAAAAAGAGAGCGTGCAACCGTCGCCCGATGACAAACAGTCGTGTCGGCGGCGACGAACCGGCCGGACCTCGGACGGGCTGATCGCACAACGAGAAACGAAGCGGCCCGATCGAGCGGGAGTCTGCTTTCTTGGGCCAATCAATTCACTCAGGGCGATGCAGTCACCTCACATCGCCAGCACCGTGCGGCCGACCACGCGGCCGGCGCGCAGGTCGTCGAGGGCGGACTGCGCCTGCGCCAACGGGCGCTCGGTCATGGGGATCGGCACGGCGGTGCCGCCGCGCGCCAGCGCGAGCAATTCCTCCGCTTCGGCGAGCGTGCCGGTCAGGATGCCCTCGATGGTCATCGCGCGCAGCGGGAACATCGCGACGGCTGTGGAAAAGCCGCCGCCGAGCAGGCCGGTGACCACCACCTTGGCGCCCTTGGCGAGCACGCCGGTCGCAAAGCCGAGCGAGCCCTCCGACCCCACGAAGTCGCAGACCGCATGGACGCCGCCGGTCGCCGCCAGCACCGCCTTGCGGGCGCCGGGATCGGCCGGATCGAATGCGGCGGCGGCGCCCGCCGCGAGCGCCGCCTCGCGCTTTGCGGCATCGATGTCCGCGACCAGCGGCGCCGTCCCGTGCGTCGTCTCGTACATGGCGCGGGCGAGCGCCAGCCCCATCATGCCGACGCCGCCGAGGCCGACCAGCAAGAGCGGCCCGCGTCCGGCGCGGTCGGCCAGCCGCTTGAGGGCCGCATAGGCGGTCAGTCCCGAGCACATCAGCGCGCCCGCCAGTGCCGGCGTCAGCGGGGCGTAGTCCAGCAGATAGCGCGGATGGGGAACGACCACGTGGGTCGCATAGCCGCCGTCGACGGCGATGCCGAGGTGGCGCGGCGCCGCGCAGAGATTTTCTTCGCCGTGCCGGCAGGCAGCGCAGGCGCCGCAGCCGATCCACGGATAGACCGCGACCTCGCGCCCCGGTGCGATCGCGGCGTCGGGGCCGGCCTGCTCCACCACGCCGGCGATCTCGTGGCCGAGCGTGAAGGGCAGCGCGCGGCCGGCGCTGACGTCGAGCTTCTTGTCGCCGCCGAGCTTGAAATAGCCGTCCTGGATATGCAGGTCGGAGTGGCACACGCCGCAGCGCTCGACGCGGACGAGGACCTCGCTGCCTTGCGGGCGCGGGCAATCGACCACCGTCTCGCATAGCGGGGCGCCATAGGCGACGAGCGACTGGCGACGCAGCTTGGTCATGAGCGCTTCCCCTTGCCTTCCCTCCCCCCCTGCCGGCGCCATCCCGCGGCAGTCCCGCCGCGGCGTCGAGCGCATTGGCCAGCGCCACGAAGCCTTCGACCGGGATGTCCTCCGCCCGCGCCGCCGGATCGATCGCGGCGGCCGCGAGCAGCGGCGCGGGATCGACGCCGAGCGAGCGCAGGCTCTGGCGCAGCATCTTGCGGCGCTGGCCGAAGGCCGCCGCGGTGATGCGCTCGAGGGTCGTTCGGCGTGCAGGGCAGGGGGGCGGCGCGCGGGATCAGCCGGACCACCGACGACGTCACCTTGGGCGGCGGCACGAAGGCCGAGGGCGCGACGTCGAACATGATCTTCGCCTCGGTGCGCCAGCCCGCCAGCACCGCGAGCCGGCCGAACTGCTTGTTCCCCGGCTTGGCGACGATGCGCTCGGCCACCTCGCGCTGGAACATCAGCACCATCGCGTCGAACCAGGGCGGCCACGGCTCGGTCGCGAGCCAGCGCACCAGCAGCGCCGTCGCGATGTTGTAGGGGAGGTTGGCGACGATGCGGGCCGGCCCGCCGTCGAGATAGGGCGCGATGTCGACTTCGAGCGCATCGCCGGGGATCACCGTGAGCCGGCCGGGATAATGCGCTTCGATCTCGTCGAGCGCCGCCACCGCGCGGCTGTCGCGCTCGATCGCGATCACCCGCCGCGCGCCGGACGGCGAGCAAAGCGCGGGTCAGCCCGCCGGGGCCGGGGCCGATCTCCACCACGGTGACGCCGTCGAGCGGGCCGCCGGCGCGCGCGATGCGCGCGGTCAAGTTCAGGTCGAGGAGGAAATTCTGTCCGAGCGATTTCTTTGCCGACAATCCGTGCCGCCTGATCACCTCGCGCAGCGGCGGCAGATCGTCGAGCGCGCTCATGCGGCATCGGCGGCCGGCGCCCGCGCGGCGAGCCGCGCCGCCAGCCGGATCGCCGCGATCAGGCTCGCCGGGTCGGCGCGGCCGCTGCCGGCGATGTCGAAGGCGGTGCCATGATCGGGCGAGGTGCGCACGAACGGCAGGCCCAGCGTCACGTTGACGGCGTGGTCGAAGGCGAGCGTCTTGATCGGGATCAGCGCCTGGTCGTGATACATGCACAGCGCCGCGTCGTAGGTCGCGCGCGCGGCGGCATGAAACATCGTGTCGGCCGGCGAGCGGGCCGCGCGCCGCGATGCCCTCCGCCGCGCAGCCGTTCCACCGCCGGCCGCACGATGGCCGACGTCCTCCTCGCCCATGGCGCCGTCTTCCCCGGCATGGGGATTGAGGCCGGCGACCGCGAGCCGCGGGCGGGCGATGCCGAACCGCGCGGCGAGATCGCGCGCGGTGATGCGGCCGGTCTCGACGATCAGGTCGGCATCGAGCGCGGCGGGAACCTGGCGGAGCGGCAGGTGGATGGTGACCGGTACCACCGCGAGCTCGGGCGACCACAGCATCATCACCGGCCGCACCGCGATCCCGGTCGCCAGCGCCGCGAGCTTGGCGAGATATTCGGTGTGGCCGGGCTCGGGAAATCCGGACCGGTAGAGCACGTTCTTGGCGATCGGATTGGTCACGACGGCGTCGGCGAGGCCGGCGAAGACATGCCGGACCGAAAGATCGATCGCCGCGATTGCCGCCGGCGCGCTCGAAGTGTCGGGACGGCCGGGCGGCGCGGTGACGGGCAGGCCGACATCGACCACGGGCAGGGCCGTGGCGAAGATCGCGCCCGCTTCGCCCGGCTCGCATGCCGCGACCGCGATGGCCTGGCCCAGGTTGCCGCGCCCGCTGCGCCATGAAATCGCGGTCGGCGATGACGTAGAAGGGCGGCAGAGCGAGCTCGCGGCGCTGCCGCCATGCCGCAATGGTGACGTCCGGGCCGATCCCTGCCGGTTCGCCGAGCGTCAAAGCGAGCGGTCGCACCATAAAGACATTACTTGCGTTCGATCATCGCCTGTTTGCGCAGTTCCTGAAGAAGACGCTTGGCTTTGAGCTGGAATTTCTCGTTGAAGATCTTGTCGCGTGACCTGGCGCTTCTCCGGCGTGTCCTCGGTGGTTTCCTTCCGTTCGCACAAGGCGAACAGCTCGATGCCCTGCTCGGTCACTTCCGGCGCGGTCAAATGCCCGATCTCGGTCTTGTCGAGGATGTCGCGCAGCGCCGGCAGCAGATCGGACGAGCTCTTGACGATGACGTCGCGGACGGCGACGTCGCGCAGCGTGCGGGCGAACTTCAGACCGCTGTCGCAATCGGTGAAGCGGCCGCGCAGGGCTTCGGCATCCTTGAGGCGGGCTTCGGCAAGTTGGCTCGCGCCGTGCGGAACCACGAACAGGATCGGCCGCAGCCGGTAGTCGTAGCCGATCTCGTCCTTCTCGTCCTTCTTCTCGGTCTGCAGCACGGCGAGCATGTCGGTTCTCGCGAATCTGCAGGTCGCCCTGGTATTTGCCGCGGACGATGTTCTGCCAAATGGTGTCGGACGCGGATCTTCGCCTTGAGGGTGTCGGCGTCGACGCCGCCCTGGGCCAGTGCCTGGGTCAGTTGCTCCGGCGTCATGTGCATCCGATGTCCCATGTCGGCATAGCTCGCGTCGACCTCGCTGTCGGGAATCTCGATCTTGTAGCGCCGCCCGAACTGGACCTTCAGCTTGTCGTTGATGAGATCTTCGACGACTTCGCTGCGCACTGCCGGCTTGTGGGTCGAGAGCTGGACGAACTTCATCCGCTGCTCGACGTCGTAGGTGGTGATGACGTCGCCATTCACGATCAGCTCCACCTGCTGGGCGCGTGCAGGTTCGATGCCGCCAACGCCGCCAGCATGCAGGCGACGGCGACGACTGCACGATAGCTTCTTCCTTTCACGTTCCGCCGGTTTTCCATGATGCTTCCACCTCCGCCGAATTCGCGGGCCGTAAGCCTCCAGCCGATTTTATTCACTTATTCGGCCGTCCAGGCAAGACCGTGTCCGGCCGGCCGGAAGTCTCCACCCAGTGGCCTGACCCGGCATTCGGTTCCCGAATACCGGGACGTCAGCCCGCTGTTCGGGTCACCCCACTAGAAATTACCACCTCCGAGGGTGCGCAAGTTGAATTGCAGCATGACCGTTTGGTTGGCGGTGACGTTGCCGCTATACGTGTAATCCGTGTAATAGTTGAGCGACAGGATGAAGCAGTCGTCGATATAGCCGAAGCCCACCCGCGTCTGGTCGAACTTGCCGGCGGCGATATCGTAGCGGGCGCCGGCGTTTACCACCCAATTCTCGTTGAACTTGTAGGCCGACGTCCCGAGGATGCCTTCGCGCCGGTAAAGGAAGCCGAGCTGGGGCTGCGCCGCATAGTCGCCGAACATGACCGTTCCGGTCCAGCGGTCCAAGCTCGCGCGCGCCTCGACTTCGAAACGCTGCAGGCTGAAATCGGATTCGTCGAAGCGAAACCGGGAGGTGAAGGAATAGATGCGGTTCGGCTGATAGGTCGAGTCGCGCGACATAGTCGGAGGCGGGCTTGTCGAGGCCGCTTCCGAGGCCCGTGTTGGTGGTATCGCCGACCGCGAAGGAGTTGGTTCCGAACAGCTGGTAGGACTGGCCGAACAGGGCATCGACGTAGCCCCCGCGATTGAATTGGGTGGTGTACTCGACGCCAGCATTGGCGCGGCCGCCGCCCTCGGCCCGGTCCCAGCCGGCGTATTTGTCGACCTTGAACAGGTTGGTGTCGTCGAACACCAGGCTTTGGGAATCTTCGTTCGGCAGCTTGCCGATGTTGGTTTCGCTCGGGCGCAGGATGAGCTGGCCGATCGGCTGCACCGTCTGCGTGCCCCAGGGTTCGACCGATATGAAGGGATACCGGTATTCGACGCCGGCCGTCGGCGTCATCCGCGACACGTCGCTGTCGCCGGGCGTCAGGTAGTTGGAAACTCCGACCTGGCTCTGGACCGACACCGCGGCCACGTCGGCGCGTACCGAGGCGAACGGCGTGATCACCTGGCCCAAGGGATCGATATACTGGCTGCGCCAGGTGGCTTCCGCCGACAGACGCGTGTAGGTGCCGGGAAAGCCGCGCAGCAGGCAGTTGGAGGAAACCTTCTGGGCGGGGTCGGCGTTGATTGCGCACCAGTTGTTGTTCACGGCGTTCAGGCTGATCGCATCATAGCTCACCGTCTGGCGCGACAGGCTGGTGAAATTCACTTTGTACCCGAGCTCGCCGTTGAACACCGGCTGATCGAACGTATAGGCGTAGTCGACCACCGGCAGGATGACCGGCAGCGTGCTCTGCACGTCCGATTCGGAATATCCGTAATACTTGATGGTGCGCATGTCGAAATAGCTGCGGTCGCCGCGGCCGGTGAGGTAGATCTGCGACACGCCTTCGGTCAAAGCGTTCAGCTGCGGGTCGGTGCTGGTCTGCTGCAGCTGTACGATCTTGTAGTCCTGAAAGAAGGTCTGGTCCGAAACCAGGACGCCGTCGAAGCCCCAGGTCCACGCGCGGCGACAAGGCGAACTTGGCCTGGGTTTCGAGTGCGCCGCGCCATTCGCGGAAACCCGGGGTGTCGGTGCCGTCGTTGCGGATGAAGTAGTTCTGGTCCAACTGGTCGATGCCGGAGGCGCGGAACGTCAGGCTGCCCTCCTCGAAGCGCTGGCGGTACTCGGTGCGCAGCAGCGGACCCTGGGTGGTGGTGATGCGCGGCGAAATCGTCAGATCGTAATTGGGCGCCAGTGCCAGATAATACGGCGTTTCGATGCCGAGGCCGTAGGCCGAACTCGTCGTGATGATCGGCATCAGGAAGCCGGACTTGCGCTTCACGCTCGGGTCGGGTGCGGAGAAGTAGGGAAAGTACGCCAGGGGCACGCCGAAAAACTCGATCCTTGGCGTCCTCGAAATACATCATCTTGTCGGCTTCGTCGTGGATGATGCGGACCGCCTTGACCTGCCACAGAGGCGGCTTGAGGGGATCGTCCTTGCACGCCTCGCAGGCGGTGTAGACGCCGCTCTGGAACACCGTGTAGTTGGCACCCGTGCGGTCGGCGCGCACGGCCGCCATGCGCGTCTCGTCGATGGTTTCGAGACGAAGCGAATCGATGAAGCCGTTGCGGAAATCGTCGCTGAGGTCGAGCTGTTCGCCGTAGGTGATCTTGCCGTCGGCTTCGGTCAGGCGTGCATTGCCCTCCGCATGCAGTCTTTTGCTGCGCTGGTCGTAGACCACCTTGTCGGCTTCCAGCGTCGCCCCGTTGTAGTAGATTTGCACATTGCCGACGGCGGAAACCAGTTCGTTGGTGTAGTCGTACTTGATCTCGTCGGCCTGAACGAGCATCTGCGCGTTGGCGTTCTTCTGGGCGATCGATGCTCTTGGCGGGCGGCTTCGGCCTCAGCTGTTCGCGAAAGGTGAGGAATTCGCTCTGCGCGGCGGCACGGCCCGCGGCGCGCCGATCGTGAAGATGGCAGCCAAAAAGACAAGCGCCGCCGCAGCGATGGCGAGCGCTGCAGCGCCGAGAGGGCGGGCGTGCATCGGCCGCGCCCGCCATCATCCGCTACCCCGGTTCAACAACGCTCCCGACCCCGCACTCCGACCCCATTTCGCAGGCGCACGAACACCTGCCATGGCGGCCCCCGAATCCACCATGCCCGGATTCATCGTCCCCACGATGACAATAGCCGGAAATCCGCGCGCCGATGCCATATGAAAGCCGGCGCGGCATCGCGGCACCGCGGCAAGAGTCGCGAACCGTGTTGCAAAGCGGTCATAACGGCCTGAAAGCGGCTCGAAAATCGCGGTCCCCGCGCTGCGACGCGGCCGTGCGCCACGACGCCGGCTGCAGAGCGCCAGCACAAGCTCGGCCGGCGCTGGCATCTCGCCACCCGATCAGAATTGATCGCAGACTGCGCAAGCCATCACGCAACACATCCCCGACCGGCCGTGCTGTCGCAACGAATCCGGATCCCCAATGGCGCCAGCCCCCGCGAAGCGCCCAACCCCCAACCAATACAGATTAACTTAATCCGTCCACAAAATGGCCGCCGCAAGGCAAAGCTATTGAAATTCAATGGAGAATGGTTAAGAGCCTGTACCAAGGGGCAATCCGGCCCTTGCGGGGGCTCCGCCGTCCGCCCACGGCCCATGCGGCCGGTCTTGAGTTCGATGTCCGTTTCGGGTCAAGCCGCCGGAGACACGGGCGCGACGCCTCGGCCGCGCGGGGTGAAGGTTGCAACCGGTAGCAAGGAACTTGGTGATGGCAATGGAATTGAAGATGGAATTCGATCGTTTCAAAGCGCCCGGCAAGGGCGTTCTCATTGTGTTCTGCGACGATGCCCTCAAAATGGGCGCTGCCACCGGCAAGCTGCTCGGTGACGGCGGCCGCCCTCGTCGCCCGCGCCGCCGAGGCGGACGGCTTTACCGGCAAGAGCGGATCGAGCCTCGACATCATCGCGCCGTCCGGCCTCAAGGCGGCGCGGCTCGTCGTCATCGGCTGCGGCAAGGCTTCCGACCTCAAGGCGAAGGATTTCCTCAAGCTCGGCGGCATCGCGGCCGGAAAGGTGCCGGCGGCGGCAAAGCAGGCGACCATCGTCGCGGAACTGCCGGCCGCCGCGATGAGCCCGGAGGCGGTCGCCGGCGTCGCCCTCGGTGCAACGCTGCGCAGCTACAGCTTCGACCGCTACAAGACCAAGAAGAAGGAGGGCGAGGACAAGCGCGCGCCGCCCTCGACCTCACCATCGCGGTCGCCAATCCCGCCGCCGCCAAGCGAGCCTGGGCCGACAGCGAGGGCTTGGCCGAAGGGGTGGTGTGGGCGCGCGACCTCATCAACGAGCCGGCCAACGTGCTCTATCCGGAAGAGTTCGCCCGCCGCGCCACGGCGTTACGCAAGCTGGGCGTTCGTCGTCGACGTGCTCGACGTAAGGGCCATGAAGCGTCTCGGCATGAACTCGCTGCTCGGCGTCGGCCAGGGCTCGGTCCACGAGAGCCGCGTCGTCATCATGCGCTGGAACGGCGGCAAGCGCGGCGCGACGCCGGTGGCGTTCATCGGCAAGGGCGTCTGCTTCGACACCGGCGGCATCTCGATCAAGGCGGCGGCCGGCATGGAGGACATGAAGGGCGACATGGCGGGCGCAGCCACGGTGGTCGGCCTGATGCATGCGCTGGCCTCGCGCAAGGCCAAGGTCAACGCCATCGGCGCCATCGGCATCGTCGAAAACATGCCTGACGGCAACGCCCAGCGCCCCGGCGACATCGTCAAGTCCATGTCCGGCCAGACCATCGAGATCATCAACACCGATGCGGAAGGCCGTCTCGTCCTCGCCGACGTGCTGCATTACGTCAACACCCGCTACAAGCCTCAATTCATGATCGATCTCGCGACCCTGACCGGGGCGATCATGGTGGCGCTGGGCCAGGAATATGCGGGGCTGTTCGCCAATGACGACAAGCTGGTGGACCGCCTGGTGGCCGCCGGCGAGGAGACCGGCGAACGGGTGTGGCGGATGCCGCTGGGCGCCCGAATACGACAAGATGATCGATTCGAAGTTCGCCGACATGAAGAATACCGGCGGCCGTCACGGCGGTGCCATCACCGCCGCGCAACTTCTCGCCCGCTTCGTCGGCAAGACCCCCTGGGCCCATCTCGACATCGCGGGCACGGCGCTCGGCTCGCCGCAGTCCGATATCAGCAAGGGCTGGACCTCGGGCTGGGGCGTGCGGCTGCTCGATCAGCTCGTCAGGGACCACTACGAAAGCTGAGGCCGGCGATGCCGGCGCGATGACCGAAGTTCCTGTTCTATCATCTCCAGTCGCAGCCGGTGGAACGGGTGCTGCCGGTGCTGCTGGAGCGGTCGGTGGCGAGGGGATGGCGGGTCGTCGTGCAGACCTCCATGGAGGAGCGCCTCGATGCGCTCGATGCCCATCTCTGGACCTATGCGGAGGAGAGCTTCCTGCCGCACGGCACCTTCCGCGAGGCCACCGCGGCCGAGCAGCCGGTGCTTGCTCACCGTCCACGATCACAATCCCAACGGCGCCACCGTCCGGTTCCTGATCGATCGCGCGCCGGTACCCGCCGATGCCGACAGCTATCAGCGCGTGGTGCTGCTGTTCGACGGCGAAGACGATGAAGCGGTCGCCGCGGCGCGCGAGCAGTGGAAGGCCGCTGCCGCACGGGGCTTCGAGGTCACCTATTGGCAGGCCGACGAGACCGGCCGCTGGCAGCGCCGCGGCTAGAGCATGGTCCCGAAAAGCTGCAGACTTTTCGGACAAGATCATGCTCGAGCTAAAGGAGATGGCGGCGCCATCCAAACAGACCAAACAGATATGTGCGGGATGGTTCCAAATGTTGCGGTGGGCCAACAGGTTGTGTCGAAATCTTGAGCATGCGTCATCATGATGACGCAATGTCGGGCTGCATCTCATGCGTTACAGGCTTATGCTGGCCGGACGTGAGATCGAAGGAGCATGCGGGTGGCGCTGACGGGGGGCGGCTTGAGGGCGTGGCTGCACGGCGTCGCGATCGCGGCGGCGGCGGTTGCTGCGAGCCGGTTGCTCGATGATGCCTGATACGTCGGAGTTTCGCTTGCCGAACAGGAATACGTTCCTTCCCACCAGCACGGCCGCTTATGTCGGGCCGGTGAGCGTATCGGGCCCCGTCGGTGCTGCGGATCTCGTCGATGGCCAGGGAGCCTGTTCCGGCGGGGGGCAAGCCGGTTCAGGGGACGCCCGAGGCGGCGCCGGCGGCGGTGCCGCGAAGCGTCGGACTGGAGATGACCGAGTGCGAGGTGGTGCGCTCGCTCGGGCCACCGCAATCGGCCCAGATCGGCACCGAAAGCGGGGTGCGCACGACGGTTCTGACATACCGTTCCGGCGACCGGCCGGGCGTCTATCGGTTTTCCGGCGGACGCCTGAAAGTCCATCGAGCAGGGCGACGAACCGCAGCCGGCCGCCAAGAAGCCGCCGGCCAAAAAGCAGCAGGGCGCGTGAAGCATGATCCGGACGAGTTGAGGATTTTTCGGACGAGATCATGCTCGGTATCAAGTCGCCCGTTGGCAACGCCAAGGACCATTTCATGAATGATCTGATGGACGGCCGGCGCGGCAAGCATCTGCTTGCGGCCGTGGCGATCGCAGGTGCGGCCGTGATGGCGGGCGCAGACCTCCCGTCGGCGTTTGCCCAGCCCGCTCATCCCGGGCCGCAACAGGCGACCGAGGGCGGACGCGCCAATGCGCCGGCGGCCGAACCGGGCGCCCGCCCGCGTGCGCAGAACGACAATGCCGCGCGGCTTCCCGCCGACGCCGTGACCGACCAGACCGTCGATCTGCCGGGCCGCACGCTCCACTTCAAGGCGACGGCCGGCTCGATCCCGCTCAACGATGCCGAGAGCGGTCGCCCTGCAGGCCGAGGTCGCCTATGTGGCCTATGTCATGGGCTCTCCCGCCGACAACCGCCCGGTGACCTTCCTGTTCAATGGCGGCCCCGGCGCCGCCTCGGCCTATCTCGACATCGGTGCGGTCGGTCCGTGGCGGCTGCCGCTCGACAACATCACCTATCTCGGCGACGCCGGTGCTCGGTGCCCAATGCCGAGACCTGGCTCGACTTCACCGATCTCGTCTTCATCGATCCGGTCGGGACCGGCTACAGCCGCATCGCCGCCGAGCGGCGACAATGTGCGCCGGCAGTTCTGGTCGGTGGACGGCGATGCCAATGCGCTCGCGGTGACGATCCGCAAATGGATCGAGAAGGCGGGCCGCCAGAACTCGGTCAAATTCGTGGTGGGCGAAAGCTATGGCGGCTTCCGCGTCCCCAAGGTCGCCCGCGCGCTCACCGGGCAGGGCGTGGGCATTCGCGGGCTGGTGATGATCTCGCCGGTGCTCGACTTCGCGAGCCTGGGCAACCGCCGGCACGATCCGATGTCGTGGGTGGCGCGCCTGCCGTCCATGGCCGCGACCGTGCTCGAGGGCAGCGGACCGTTCGACCGCGCCAGGCTGCGCGAGGTGGAGGGCTACGCGTCCGGCGACTATCTGCAGGATCTCCTGAAGGGCGAGAAGGATGCGGCGGCGATCGAGCGGATGACGCCGCGGATCGCGGCCTATACCGGGCTCGAACCGGCCGAGGTGCGCCGGCTCGCGGCGCGCGTCGACAACTCGACGTTTCAGCGCGAACTCAACCGCAAGCGCGGCCGGGTCGCGAGCGCCTATGATCCCACCGTCACCGCCTTCGATCCGACGCCCTCGGCGCCGACGACGCGGTTTTCCGATCCGGTGCTCGACGCCATGGGGCCGCCGCTCACCAGCGCCATGACCGCGCTCTACCAGGGTCCGCTGCACTGGCGGGTCGACCAGCCCTATCACCTGCTCAACAACGAGGTGAACGGGCAGTGGACCTGGGGCCGCGGCCGCGTCGGTCCGGAGGTGGTCGACGATCTGCGCAATGCGCTCGCCGGCGACCGCGACCTCCGTGTGCTGGTGGCGCACGGCGCGAACGATCTGGTGACGCCCTATTTCGCGAGCGAGCTCATCCTCGACCAGCTTCCGGTCTACGGGTCGGCCGATCGCCTCAAGCTCGCGGTGTATGGCGGCGGGCACATGTTCTACAGCCGCGACGCCTCGCGCCGCGCCTTGCGTGAGGACGCGCTGGCGCTCTACAACGCCGCGCTGCCGCGGGAGTGAGCCGGCCGTTCTCCCTCTCCCGCTTGCGGGGGAGGGTCGGGTAGGGCGCGCGCGCCGCTTATCCTGACCGATGGAAAGAGCCGTCTCCGGCCCGTCCTGGGTAATGGAATG
The DNA here is from genome assembly GCA_963800215.1 of uncultured Alphaproteobacteria bacterium. Classification (GTDB taxonomy): domain Bacteria; phylum Pseudomonadota; class Alphaproteobacteria; order Rhizobiales; family Xanthobacteraceae; genus JAJPKK01. The sequence continues at coordinate 236,387 of CAWCZY010000006.1, forward strand.
ATCGCTGTTGCCGCTTGGAGAGGGGACACGCTTTGGAGAGCGGACAGGCTTTCTGGAGGGGACAGGCTCGGGACAGGGGACAGGCTCATTCCGGCTGGATGTTCGCTTCCTTGGCGAGCGCGGTCCATTTGACCACTTCGGTCTTCACGAATTCGGAAAATTCCGCCGGGCCCTTCCACTTGACCTCGCTGCCGGAATCGAGAAAGCGCTGCTTGACCTCAGGGCGCGCCAGGATTTTTGCGAGCTCGCGGTCGAGCGTATCGACCACCTCCGCCGGCAGATGCGCCGGGCCGAACATGCCGACCCAGGCCTCGATGTCGAAGCCCGGCATCACCGTCTCGTCGAGGGTGGGAACGTCGGGCAGGATGTGGCTGCGGTCCTTGGTCATCACCGCGAGCGGACGGATGCGGCCCGCTTTGATCTGCGGCAACCCGTTGGGATAGTCCGGCGCCGCCACCGCGATGTGGCCGGCGACGAGATCCATGGTCGCCGCCGGACCGCTGCGATAGGGCACGCGCACGAGGTCGATGCCGACCCGGCGCTTGAAGGTCTCGAACACCACCTCGGTGGTGCCGTTGCCTTGCCCGTAATCGAGCTTGCCGGGATTGGCCTTGGCATAGGACACGAGCTCGCCGATGGTGTGCACCGGCAGATTCACGTTGACCGCGATCACCGAACGGAAGATGCCGATCTGGGCGATCGCGGTGAAATCCTTGACGGGGTCGTAGGGAACGTTCTTGAACAGGCCCAACGCCGCCGCATGGGTGGTGTTGGTGGTGACCATCAGCGTGTAGCCGTCAGGCGCCGCGCGCGCCACCGTGAGCGCCGCCAGCAGCCCGCCGCCGCCGGCCTTGTTCTCGATCAGGAACGGCTGGCCCAGCCGCTCCTGCAGCGCCTGGGCGATCAGCCGCGCCACCTGATCGGTCTGGCTCCCCGCGGTGTAGGGCACGACGAAGGTGACGGCACGCTCGGGGTAGCCCTCCGCGCCGGCGGCGGCGGGGGCGAGCGCAAGCCAGCAGGTGGCCGCCGCGAGCTTGAAGTGAGCAGGTTTGCGCGAGGTGGCCGGCATGTGTTGTCCGTGGTCGGAACCCGGCCGCCACCGTAGTCAATTCGGCGGCGCGAGACAAATCGCGAGACGGCGTTCCGGTGGTCGGCGCCTCCCTGCCTTTGGCGAGCCGTCTGCGCGCGGCACGCGTCTTGCTCGCATAACCCGGGCTCGGAAGTCGTCGTCACGTCAACCCAACCGGCACAGGCCCGACCGACATGAAGGTGGCTCATGATGCGAAAATCCGCGCTGCTCGCATTTGCGATGATCTTTCTCGTCAATTTCGGCCCCTCGCGGGCCGACGAGCTTCGGGTTCACCTGATCGGCACTGGAGGTCCGGAGCTGACGCCCGACCGCGCCGGCATCGCCACCCTGATCGACGTGAATGGCAGCAAATTTCTGTTCGATGCGGGCCATGGAGCCCTGCAGAACATCTATCTGTCGCGTATTCATCCGAACGAAGTGACGAAGATTTTTCTCACGCATTTGCACAGCGACCATATCGTAGGGCTTCCCTCGCTGTGGATCACCCCATGGTTCATGTTCGCGCGCAAACAGAAGATCGAAGTGTGGGGGCCGCCGGGCACGGCGCGAATGGTCGAGGGAATGCGCCTGATGTTCGAGCACGACATCGAGCGCCGCAGCAATCCGGTGTTCAAGCGCGAGGACCTGGACGTCAAGGTGACCGAAATCGGCGAAGGCGTCGTCTACGACGAGGGCGGGGTGAAGGTGACCGCGTTTCCCGTCGAGCACTTTGACGGCAATCCCGCGTTCGGATACCGGCTCGACGCCGGCAACCGGTCGGTGCTCCTGTCCGGCGACACGACCTACAGCGACAATGTGGTGAAGTACGGCAGCCGGGTCGATCTCATGGTTCACAACGTCGTCGCGTTCAGCGATGCCATGCTGGCGGCCGGCGAGATGAAGCCCGTGCTCGAGAAGCTGACGACGCCCGAGCAGGCGGCTGCGGTATTCATCAAAGCCGCGCCGCGGCTCGCCGTCTTCTCGCACATCGTGAAGAAGGAACTCCCCGGCGCCGCGGGCGATGCCGTCATCATCGATCGAACGAGGCGCGCCGGATATTCCGGCCCGCTGCAGATGGGGCTCGATCGCATGACGATCGAGGTTGGCGACGAGATCAAGGTCCATCCGCCGCAGTCGACCGCGGGCATACCCGAATTCGATAAGCCAGCTGCGAAATTCTGAGCTTGCTAGCGCCCCGGCTCCATGCCCCGCTGCTTGTAGACCTTGGCGGCCTCCGGTCCGGAAAGATAGGCCAGGAGCGCCTTTGCCGCCTCCGGTTCCTTCGCTTGCGTCGACACGAACCCGACCAGGGCGGTCGGCGTGGAGATATCCCGCGGCAACGGCCCGACGACTTCGACGCCGGGTTCGGTGATGATCTCGCTGATGAAGGTCAAGCCGATATCGATATCGCCCTTGGCGAGCAGAGCCATCGCGCCGCGGCCGCCTTGGGCCGGCTTGATCTTGGGTTTCATCGCCTCGGCGATGCCGAGCTTCTGCATCGTCGCCTCGAAGCTGACCCCGGCCGCCGCGCCTGCCGCGGCATTCGGAAACGAAATGTATTTGGCTTCGAGAAGAACCCGCTTGACCGCATCGGTGGTGGCGATGTCGGGCTTCGGCGCCCCGGTCCGCACCGCGATACCCACCGAGACCGTCGCCAGCGGCGTTTCGCTGCCGACGACCACGTGGCCCGAGGCGAGCACCGGCTCGAGCGGAAGCTGCACCACCGGCACGTCGAATGGCTCGCCCCGGATAACCTGCGCCTTGGTTCCGCCGCCCGAGCCGTAGGTCGCCTTGACCTTGTACCCGGTACGCCTTTCGAAATCGGGGATCATCTGGTCGATCGCGGCCTTGATGCCGCCGGGTGCGATGAGTGTGACCTCGGCGGCGCGAACGCTCGCGCAACCCAACAGGGCCGTTGCGGCGGCCGCCGCCAGAAGCAGATGTTTCATGGTGTTCCTCGCCTCATGTCCGATTGTCGTTGGCATCGCGCGATGCCGCCGCGCGGCACCGCCTTGCAGTATACCAAAGAGGGCACGCCGATGCAGGTCGAGACGGTCAATCCAGCGGGGCCCAGAACGTCGCGAAGGGATCCCGAGGCCGCGGCTCGTCCGGGCCGGGCGCCGGCGGCCAGCCGCCGCCCAGGGCCTGGAACAGGCTGACGATCGCGAGCATGCGATTGAAGCGGTCGACAGCAAGGGCGTCCTCGGCGGTGAACAGGGTCTCTTCGGTCTGCAGCAGGGTCACGAGATTGAGGGTGCCTGCCTTCAGCTGTTGCTCCGACAAATCGAAGGCGCGGCGCGAACTGCGGACCACGTTGGTCTGAATCCGCTCCGCCTCGGTCGTCTGTTGAACGGCGATCAGGGACTGCTCGACATTGGAGAAGGCGGACAGGACCGATTTGCGATATGCCTGGAGATACTGATCCTGCAGGCCTTTCTGCAATTCGAGCTGCCCGAGCAGGACGCCGCCGTCGAACAATGGCTGCGTCACGCTCGCCGCGGCGGTATAGAACCAGGCACCCGGCCCCATCAGCACCCGCAACGCCGCGCTTTCAAATCCCAATTGCCCGGTGAGCTGGATGGTCGGAAAGAAAGCGGCGCGGGCGGATTCGACACTGTAGCTCGACGACCTCAGCAGGTATTCCGCCTGCCGCACGTCCGGGCGCTGCATGAGCAACGTCGACGGCAAGCCGGGCGTCACCCGCGGCACCGTGATGTTGTTCAGCGAGCTGCCATGCATTTTGAAGCGTTCCGGTGTGCGGCCGACCAGGACGGCGAGCGCCACGATATTCTGCAGTCGCGTCTCCTCGTAGAGCGGGATCACCGCGCGCACCTGTTCGACCAGGCTCTCCTGCTGCGCGACATTGAGATCGGAGGACGTTCCGGCGGCGAATTGCTGCTTGATCAAGTCGAGGATGCGCGTGGCGTCGGTGAGGTTGCGCCGCGCGATGCGCAGGCGGTCCTGCGCCTCCAAGACCTGGAAGTAGGTGTTCGCCACGGTGGTGATGGCGGTCAGCACGACGACCTCTTTGGCATACCGGCTGGATGTCGATGTTTCGACCGCCGCCTTCAACGCCGCCTGGTTCTTGCCCCAGAAGTCGATGATGTAGCTCGCGCTCAATGAGGTCGAGTAGAGCCGGGAGAACGGCGACACCTCCCCAGCGCCGCCGCGGACGCTACCGGCGCCGGTGCCGAGCTGTTGCGACGTTTTGCTGGCGGTGTCGCTGCCGTTGAAATCGATCGCCGGCAGCAACGAGGCGCCGGCGATGCGCACCTGCGCATCGGCCTGCAGGATCTGGGCGATGGCGACTGCGATATCGAGGTTTGCGGCCTGGGCCTCCTCCATGAGGGAGGTGAGCTCCGCCGACCGGAAGCTGCGCCACCAGTCCAGCGCCGGCAGGGCCGCCTCGGGCGCGTCCTTGGTTTCCTTGTAGCTCTGCGGGACATCGATGGCGATATCGGGCTTGTCGACATCGAGGATGCAGCCCGAAAGGCTCGCGATCAGCGCAAGGCCGCCGGCGGCGCGCGCGAGGCGGCGCAACCGGCAGGTCATGCCACCACTGTCGGCATATCGCCGGTATGGACGCATCTTACACCCCGCCACCGACACAACCCGCAACCATTACGAGCCCGTCCGGCTCCCCCAATTTCCACAACCCATCCAATAATAGACGATCATCGCCCCCCCTGTCACACCCAGATTTTCACTGCAGTCATTCGCCGGGGACCAGTGCCCCGCCGGGTACATGCGGCGAAGGCCGGCCGCCACGGACCCGCCGGAACCACAGGCTGAGGCGATCCAGGTAGAGGTAGATCACCGGGGTGGTGTACAGCGTCAGTACTTGGCTCACGATCAGGCCGCCGACGATGGCGATGCCGAGCGGCCGCCGCAACTCGGAACCGTCGCTCAAGCCGATCGCCAGCGGAAGGGCACCGAACAGCGCCGCGCTCGTGGTCATCATGATCGGCCGGAACCGCAGCAGACAGGCTTCGTAGATCGCCTGCTCGGAGGTGAGGCCCTTGGTGCGTTCGGCGTCGAGCGCGAAATCGATCATCATGATGGCGTTCTTCTTGACGAGGCCGATCAGCAGGATGACGCCGATCAGCGCCATGATGCTGAATTCGGTATTGAACAGCATCAGCGCCGACACCGCGCCGACGCCGGCCGACGGCAGCGTCGACAGGATGGTGATCGGATGGATGAAGCTCTCATAGAGGACGCCGAGCACGATATAGATGGCGACCAGCGCCGCGAGAATGAGCCACGGCTGGTTGTCGAGCGACTGCTGGAAGGCGCGCGCCGTGCCCTGGAAGGTGCCGTGGATCGAAGCCGGCACGCCGAGCCGGGTCATCACGTCCTTGACGACCGCGACCGCATCGCTGAGCGAAGAGCCCGGGGCGAGGTTGAACGAGATGGTGGACGCGACGAACAGACCCTGATGATTGACGGCGAGCGGGATGTTGCCCGGCGCGTAGCGGGTGACCGCGCTCAGCGGAATCATGGTTTCCGCGTTGGTACTCACGGCGGACCCGGTCGAGGCGGTTCCCTTTCCAGTATTGCCGATCGAGTTGAGCGCGAGATTGCGCACCGCGTCGGCGGCGATGGCCGCGGCGGCCGAAGGAGCTGCCGTACTGGTTCCGCTGACGGTTCCGGCAACGGCATTGGTCGTCTGCACGCCCCCGGCCGCTCCGCCCGACGTGCTGACATAGACGTCTTTGAGGGTCTCCGACGTTCTGCCAGTATTTGGGCGCGACCTCCATGACCACGTGATATTGGTTGCGGGGATTGTAGATGGTCGAAACTTGGCGCTGGCCGAACGCGTCATAGAGCGTATTGTCGATCTGCGCGACCGTGATCCCGAGCCGCGCCGCGGTTTCGCGGTCGATGGTGATGTCGGTTTCGAGCCCGCGATTCTGCTGGTCGCTGTTCACGTCGGTGAGTTGCGGCACTTTCTGCAATTCGGCGAGAATCTTCGGCGCCCAGGTATAGAGTTCGTCGACGGTGTCGGCCTGCAGAGTGAATTGATACTGGGCATTGGCGGCGCGGCCGCCGACCCTTATGTCCTGCACCGCCTGCAGGAACAGCGACGCCCCGGCGACGCTGGGCGAGTTGGCCACGCAGCCGGCGGATCACCTGGTCCGCCGAGATTTTGCGCTCGTCCAGCGGCTTGAGCGACATGAAGACGAAGCCGCCATTGGTCTGCCCGCCGCCGGTGAAGCCGACCACGATATCGACCGCCGGATCCTTGCGGATGATGTCGACGAACTGCTGCAGCTTCTGCCGCATCAACTGGAACGAAATGCTCTGATCGGCCTGGATGGCGCCATTGATGCGGCCGGTATCCTGCTGCGGGAAGAAGCCCTTCGGAACGACCGAGTAGAGATAGAAATTGGTCACGATGGTCGCCAGCAGGATCGTCAGGATGAGGCGCGGATGGTCGAGCGCCCAGGTCAGCGTGCGGTCGTAGCGGCGCAGCATGGCGGTGAAGACCCGTTCGGTCATGCGATGAAAGTGGCCATGCTCACCATGCGGCGCGCGCCTGAGCAGCAGCGCACACATCATCGGCGTCGTCGCCAGCGAGATCGCCGAGCGAAATCATGATCGCCACCGACAGCGTCATCGCGAATTCCCGAAACAGGCGGCCGACAATGCCGCCCATCAGCAGGATCGGGATGAACACCGCGATCAGCGAGATGCTCATCGACATCACAGTGAACGCCGACCTCGCCGGAGCCCCGGATCGCGGCCTCGATCCGCGGCATGCCTGCCTCGATGTGGCGGGAGATGTTTTCCAGCACCACGATGGCGTCGTCGACCACGAATCCGGTCGCGACCGTGAGCGCCATCAGCGACAGATTGTCGAGGCTGTAGCCGAGCAGGTACATGGCCGCGAAGGTGCCGATCAGCGACACCGGCACCGCGACGCTCGGGCACCAGCGTCGCCCGTCCGCTGCGCAGGAACACGAACACCACCAGCACCACCAGGATCACCGAGATGACCAGCGTGCGCTCGACCTCCGCGAGCGAGGTCCGGATCGTGGTCGAGCGGTCGACCGCCGGCGTGAGATCGATTGCCGGCGAGATCGCGGCCCGCAGTTCCGGCAACAGCGCATACACGCGGTCGACGGTCGAGATGATATTGGCGCCGGGCGAGCGGTAGATGATGACGAGCACGGACGGCTTGCCGTTGGCGAGGCCGGCATTGCGGAGATTCTCGACGCCGTCGACGACCTCGCCCACGTCGGTCAAACGGACCGGCGCGCCGTTGCGATAGGCGACGATGAGCGGACGATATTCGGCGGCGGTGGTGGCCTGGTCGTTGTCGTAGATCTGGTAATGGCGGTCGCCGGTCTCGATATCGCCCTTCGGGCTGTGGGCGTTTGCGGAAGCGAGCGCCGCCCGGACGTCTTCGAGCCCGATGCCGTATTTGTAGAGCGCGTTCGGGTTGAGCTCGACCCGCACCGCCGGGAGCGCGCTGCCGCCGACGACGACCTCGCCGACCCCGTCGATCTGGGACAGCTTTTGCGACAGCACCGTCGAGGCGGCGTCGTAAAGCTCGCCCTGGCGCAACGTGTCGGAAGTCAGGGCCAGGATCAGGATCGGCGCGTCCGCCGGATTGACCTTCTTGTAGGTCGGGTTGCTGCGCAGGCTCGTCGGCAGGTCGGCATGCGCCGCGTTGATCGCCGCCTGCACGTCGCGCGCCGCGCCGTTGATGTCGCGGTTGAGCCCGAACTGCAGGTTGATGCGCGACCGAGCCGACGGTGCTCGTCGACGTCATTTCGGTGACGTCGGCGATCTGGCCGAGATGACGCTCGAGCGGCGTGGCGACGGTGGTGGCGACGACCTCGGGGCTGCCGCCGGGAAGCTGGGCCTGCACCGAGATGGTCGGAAAGTCGACTTGCGGCAGCGGCGATACCGGCAGCTGGAAAAACGATACCGCGCCGGCCGCCGCGACCCCGAATGTGAGCAGGATCGTCGCGACCGGGCGCCGGATGAAGGGTGTCGAGATGCTCATTCCGCCGGGCTCCCCTGTTCGGCATCGCGAACGGCATCGTCGATGTTGAACCAGCGCTGCTGCAGGCGGTCGAACCACAGATAGATCACCGGGGTGGTGAACAGGGTGAGCACTTGGCTGACCAGGAGCCCGCCGACGATCGAAATGCCGAGCGGATGGCGCAGTTCCGAACCGACGCCGGTGCCCATCATCAGCGGCAGGGCGCCGAGCACCGCCGCCATGGTGGTCATCAGGATCGGGCGGAACCGCAGCAGGCAGGCCTGATAGATCGCCTCGCGCGGCGACTTGTTCTCGGTGCGCTGCGCGTCGAGCGCGAAGTCGATCATCATGATGGCGTTCTTCTTGACGATGCCGATCAGCAGGATGATGCCGATGATGGCGATCACCGTGAGGTCGTCGCCCGCCACGATGAGCGCCAGCAGCGCGCCGATTCCCGCCGAAGGCAGCGTCGAGAGAATGGTGATGGGGTGCACGAAGCTCTCATAAAGCACGCCCAGCACGATGTAGACGGTCACGATCGCCGCGAGGATCAGCATCAGCTCGTTGGACAGCGACTTCTGGAACGCCAGCGCCGCGCCCTGCAATCGGATGTTGGCGCTGATCGGCATGCCGATCTCCTGGCGCGCCTGCTTGATCGCGTCGACCGCGTCGCCGAGCGAAGCGCCCGGTCCCAGATTGAAGGAGATCGCCGTCGACGGAAACTGGCCGAGATGGTCGATCCGCAGCGGCGCCGTGCTCTCGCGCACCTTGGCGACCACCGACAACGGCACCTGGCCGGGCACCGAGCTGTTGCTGGTCGAAGTCGGGACGTAGATCGACGACAGCGAATCCAGCGACGCTTGAAGCTTCGGGTCGGTTTCCAGGATCACGCGATACTGGTTGGAGTTGGTGAAGATCGTGGAGACGATGCGCTGGCCGAAGGAGTCGTAGAGCGCGTTGTCGATGGTCGCCGGCGTGATGCCGAAGCGGCCGGCGGTGTCGCGATCGATATCGATATAGGCGGTCAGCCCATAGGCCGAGATGTCGCTCGACACCTGGGAGAACTGCGGCATCGAGTTGAGCTTGTCCACCAGCTTGGGCGCCCACACGGCGAGCTCTTCCGGGTTGGCATCCTCGAGCGAGAATTGATACTGCGTCCGGCTCACCGCATCATCGATGGTCAGGTCCTGCACCGGCAACAAGTAGAGCGAGATGCCGGAAACCTCCGCGGTCGCCTTGGAAATGCGGTCGATGACCTTGGTCACGTCGCCGGTGCGGGCGTCGTGCGGCTTGAGGTTGATGAGGAAGCGGCCGCTGTTGAGGGTGATGTTGGTGCCGTCCACGCCGATGAAGGAGGACAGGCTTTCGACGTCGGGATCCTTGAGGATGACAGCGGCGAGCGCCTGCTGGCGCTCGGCCATGGCGGCAAAGGAAATCGACTGCGGCGCCTCGGAGATGCCCTGGATCAGTCCGGTGTCCTGCACCGGGAAGAAGCCCTTGGGGATGACGATGTAGAGCCAGACCGTCAACGCCAGGGTGCCGACGGCGACCAGCAGCGTCGCGGTCTGCCGGTCGAGCACGTAGCGCAGCAGCACCGCATAGCCGTCGATCAGGCGGTCGAACCCCTCCCGGGTAAGGCGCTGGAATGCGTTCTCGCGCACCTCCGTCACCGGCTTCAGGAGCTTGGCGCAGATCATCGGCACCAGCGTCAGCGACACCACGGCCGAGATCAGGATGGTGACCGCGAGCGTGATGGCGAATTCGCGGAACAGCCGGCCCACCACGTCGCCCATGAACAGCAGCGGAATCAGCACCGCGATCAGCGAAATCGTCAGCGAGATGATGGTGAAGCCGATCTGCTCGGACCTTTGCAGCGCCGCCTCGAGCGGCGACTCGCCCTCCTCGATGTAGCGCGAGATGTTTTCGATCACGACGATGGCGTCGTCGACCACGAAGCCCGACGAGATCGTCAGCGCCATCAGCGAAAGGTTGTTGAGGCTGAAGCCGAACAGGTACATGGCCCCGAAGGTGCCGACCAGCGACAGCGGCACCGACAGGCTCGGGATGATGGTGGCCCGGGCGCTGCGCAGGAACACGAAGATCACCAGCACCACCAGGACCACTGCGAGCATCAGCTCGAATTCCACGTCCTCGACCGACGCCCGGATGGTCACGGTGCGATCGCTGAGCACGGACACGTCGACGGCCGCAGGCAGCGCGGCCTGCAATTGCGGCAGCAGCGCCTTGATGTTGTCGACCACCTCGATGACGTTGGCGCCGGGCTGGCGCTGGACGTTGAGAATGACCGCCGGCGACAGGTTCATCCACGCCGCGAGCTTGTCGTTTTGGGCGGCGTCGACCGCGTTCGCCACGTCGCTCAGCCGCACCGGCGAACCGTTGCGGTAGGCGACGACGAGGCTGCGGTAGCCGGCGGCGGTCATCAGCTGGTCGTTGGCATTGATGGTCGAAGCGCGCATCGGCCCGTCGAAATTGCCCTTGGGCGTGTTCACGTTGGCATTGCCGAGCGTGGTCCGCAGATCGTCGATGTTGAGCCCATAGGCCGCGAGCTTGCGCAGATCGGCCTGGATGCGGACCGCCGGCCGCTGGCCGCCGCTGATCGTCACCAGGCCGACGCCGGGAAGCTGCGATATCTTCATCGCCAGCCTGGTGTCGGCGAGGTCCTCGACCTGCGGCAGCGGCAGCGAATCCGATTTCAGCGCGAGCGTCAGGATCGGCGCATCGGCGGGATTGACCTTGGCGTAGATCGGCGGCGCCGGCAGGTCCGTCGGCAGCAGATTGCCGGCCGCGTTGATCGCCGCCTGCACCTCCTGCTCGGCCACGTCGAGGCTGAGCTTGAGATTGAATTGCAACGTAATGACCGATGATCCGGCCGAGCTCGCCGAGCTCATCTGGTTGAGCGCCGGCATCTGGCCGAGCTGGACCTCGAGCGGTGCCGTCACCGACGAGGTCATCACGTCCGGACTCGCGCCGGGATAGAAAGTCTGCACCTGGATGGTGGGGTAGTCGACCTCGGGCAGCGCCGCGAGCGGCAGGAAACGATAGGCCACGATACCCGACAGCATGATCGCGACCATCAGCAGCGTCGTCGCCACCGGCCGCAGGATGAAGGGGCGTGACGGGCTCATGATGACGGGCTGATCATGTCATGGCGAGTCCCGGGAACGCCGCGACCCGCCCTGGCGCTGCGCCCCGCCGGGCACAGCCGCGGGCGGGGACGTAGGTGCCGGGGCAGCCGCAGGCGCCGACGGCGGTGCCACCGTGGCCGCGGGTGCGGATAGCGGCGCCGGCATTGCCGTGGGTGCGGGTGGCGGCGCCGCTGCAGCCGCGGGCGCCGCCGCTGGTGCGGATGCCGCGGGAGCCGAATCGCGGATCACCACCTTGGCGCCGTTGCGCAGCTTGTCGGCGCCGTCGATCACCACCCGGTCGCCCGGCGACAGGCCTGAACGCACGGCGACCCGTTCCCCGCTGCTGGGGCCGAGATCGATCGGCTTCACCGTCACCGTGCTGTCGGCATTGATGAGATAGACGAACGTGCCGGGAGCGCCGCGCTGGACCGCACTGGTCGGGATGATCGTCGCATTGTGCTGGGAGTCCACCAGCAGCTGGATGTTGACGAACTGGTTGGGGAAGAGGTTGTCGTCCACATTGTCGAAATATGCCCGCAGCTTCACCGTGCCGGTTGTGGTGTCGATCTGATTGTCGAGGGTCTTGAGCTCGCCGATGCTCAGCTTGGTGGTGCCGGTGCGATCGAAGGCGGTCGCCTGAAGGGTCGCGTTGGCGCGCATCCGCCTTTGGATCTGCGGCAGGTTGTCCTCGGCCACTGGAAATATCACGCTGATCGGTTGCAATTGGGTGATGATGACGAGGCCGGTCGCATCCCCAGGCGTCACGTAATTGCCCTGGTCCACCAGCCGCAGACCGACCCGGCCGCTGACCGGTGCCACGATATGGCAATAGGTGATATTGAGCTTGGCGGTATCGATCTGGGCCTGATCGGATATGATCGTGCCCTCGTACTGCACGACCAGCGAGGCCTGGGTGTCCAGCTGCTGGCGCGGAATCGCGTTGGTCTTTGCGAGGTCCTGGTAGCGCTTGAGATCGAGCTGAGCCGTCGCCAGCAGCGCCTTGTCGCGCTCCAGCGAGCCCTGGGCCAGGGCGAGAGCGAGTTCATAGGGGCGGGAATCGATCTCGGCCAGGAGATCGCCCTTCTTGACGATTTGACCTTCCTGATAAACGACCCTGACGAGATAGCCGCTGATCTGCGATCTTATGGTGACCGTGGCGAGCGATGTCACCGTGCCGAGCGCGTTCAGGGTGATGTCGATGTCGCCGACCGTGGCGGGAGCCGCGACGACCGGAGTCGTAACCGCGAAATCGGCGCGGCGCGGCGGTGTCTGCTGCGGCGCTTGCCGCGTGTATATCCACCAGCCGACGCCCGCGGCGGCGGCGAGCACGAGCAGCAGGCCCATCCGGCGCCGCTTTTTCGGCACGACCTTGGTCGACGGCGCCGGCAGTTCCAGCGGCTGCGTCCTATGGAAATCCGTGCTGGTGCGATCGTCCATTGTCCCGCCATGCAATCAGTTCAACTACCCACCCCGGCAACAGAAAGCAACGGGCGGCATTTTTCCCGAAGCGCCGCAACGCCTTCCAAGCCGCACTCGTATTCGGTGTAATACTGCAAAATCCGACATTACAGACGCCTTTCCGCTCTATGACAAAGAATCAATGTGGGCCGCGGCGGGACAGCGGCGCGGCGCCATCATAGTACAGAACCCGCATAGGGAGACCTTACAGGACCCAGGTGGCGCCGGCCAACACAGGACCCAGGTGGCGCCAGCCAACACAGGTGGCGCCAGCCAACACGGCTCCCGTCGGACCGCGGCCCTGATGGGTCGCTGGAGCGCTTGGCAAAGCAAAAACCGGAACCGCACAGGGCGCCGCACAAGGCTGATAAGCTAAATACAAAGGGCCCCTTAAGGGACCCTTATGTAGGCGCCAACAGCCACGCCAACTTGTAGCGGCTCAGCTTCAGCTTTAGTCTCGATGAGCCCTTGCCGCTCCGCTTGCTCTAACGATAGCTCAGCCAAGCGTCGCCGATGACGCTCCTTAACCGGGGTCACGGCGGTCTTGTTCGCCAAGACGCGACGAACGGCATTTGCTGTTACAGCAACGATCTGAGCGCGAGTCATGGCAACCTCTGAAGGACACGGTACATAGCACGTCTGACGCGACGCCTCAATCGTTCAACCTGACGAATCGCGACGGCTGGGCCGGTCAACTGGCGCCTGAAGTACCAATAGTCGATACCATCTTCGGTTCCTCGAAATCGCTCTAACAGATCGTATCCCAAGGATACGAGAAGTGCAGCGATCCCGTCATATTTTCCCATGGCTTCCGGAGGAACATAAGAATGATAGGTCTCCATGGTAATATATGAAGGAGAACGTGAAGTAATAATTTCTTCTACACAATGTAGCACGTAGTCAAACAACCATTGTCTGTAGTTCCTAGGAACAAATCTCTTCGGAGAGATGTAGCTAAAGTCGATTGACGTAAGTGTATTTTGGTCATTCGCTAACTTTTCTCTGAATTCCGAACTGTAGATCGTAGACATCTCTCAATTCGTCATGTAGATAGGATTCCCCCTTTACGAGAAGTATTTGCATGTACACTACGGTTCCGATCTCTACTTCATATCCGAGAGCAAATTCTGCCAGACTTGTTCCGTCCGGTATGGACGTCACAGAAAATTCAACGTCTGGTTCAAACCTGTAATCCATTGAAGTCTCATAAGGAATGGTTGCGTGATGAAAAAGTGTATTTCTGGAAGTTGTGTATGTGTCAAGTAATCGCCGGACCGGAAGCGGAACTATAGCGCCGAGGTTCGACCCTTGCGTCAGGCCGTACATCACCAATAGGAATCGAGCGTCGGAAACAGAACGCCAGCAAACCGGGAGCGGAACGATGGCCACGAACGGGAACGATCTTCCCTTCCTCGTCTCGGGCGGCGGCATCGGGGGCCTGATCACCGCCTATGCATTGGCATGCAAGGGGTTCCCGGTACGGGTGTTCGAGCAGGCGCCGGAATTCAAGGAGCTCGGCGCCGGCATCCAGCTCGGGCCCAACATCTTCCGCGCGATCGAGCGGGTCGGGCTCAAGGCCAGCATGATGGACGATGCCTGGGTGCCGCCCGCAATCGAGATGCGCGACGCGCTCAGCGGCGATCTCGTCACCGGCATTCCGCTCGGCGAACCCTTCATGAAGCGCTTCGGCCAGCCCTATGCGGTGACCCACCGCGCCGACATCCACGGCGTCTATCTGCGAGCCTGCCAGGGCAACAACCTCGTGTCGCTCGAGAACAACCGCAAGGTCGACGACTTCGTCGACGAAGGCGATGAGGTCGCGATCCGGCTCGAAGGCGGCGAGGAGGTCCGCGGCCGCGCCCTGATCGGCTGCGACGGCATGTGGTCGCGGGTGCGCGGCCGCATCGTCGGTGATGGTGCGCCTCGCGTTTCCGGGCACATCGCCTATCGCGCGGTGCTCAAGCGCGAGGACGTGCCCGACGACCTCTGGCGGCCCGACGTGGTTCTGTGGGCAGGGCCGAAGACGCATTTCGTTCATTATCCGCTGCGCCGCGGCACACTCTACAATCTCGTCGCCGTGTTTCATTCCGACCGCTACGTGGAAGGCTGGAATTCGGTCGGCGATCCCGATGAGCTGTTCAAGCGCTTCAAAGGCCAGCGCCCCGAGGTGCTGCGGCTCTTGGAGCGTATCGAAACCTGGCGGATGTGGGTGTTGTGCGACCGCGAACCCGTCAAGGACTGGTCGAAGGGACGCGTCACCCTGCTCGGCGACGCCGCCCATCCCATGCTGCAATACCTCGCCCAGGGTGCCTGCATGGCGAGCGAGGATGCGGTCGCGCTCGCCGAGAAGGTGGCGGCGAGCCCGCACGACATCCCCGGCGCCTTCAAGGCGTATGAGCAGCGGCGCTACCTGCGCACCGGACGGGTGCAGCTGATGGCGCGTGTCTACGGCGAGTTCTACCACGCCGCCGGCGTCACCGCCGAACTGCGCAACCAGATGCTCGGCGGCCGTTCGCCGGAGCAGTCCTACGACGGCATGGCGTGGCTCTATGGGGGGTCGTAAGGGTAAAATTGATCACACGCTCACGGCTCACGCCCGCTTCAAGCGTTCGATCGCAGGCCGCTCGCCGCGCAGTTTGTCGGTGATCGGAGGCCGCGGCAGCTTGGCGACGCCGGGCTCGATCTTGAAGGTGTAGGCGAGCGAATACCAGGGGCCCGCAACGTCCGCAGCCGGCGCCTTGCCGTCGTGGCGGACATAATGCCCGATCAGGGCCTGGGTCACGCCGAACTGGGAGTCGGTTTCGAGGACCGGATCGTCGTCGCTGTAGACCTGGGAAATGTGGGTCTTGAAGCCGGGCTTGTGGATCAGGAAGTGCAGATGGGCCGGGCGCATGTTGGCGCGGCGCTTGGGCGCGCAGGAGGTCGCCCACCGGGCCGTCGACCGGGATCGGATAGCCGGACGGCTTGATGCTGCGGAAGCCGATATGGCCGTCGGCGTCGGAGGTGAACTTGCCGCGCAGGTTCATGTCGGCCTGCGGGGTCCTGGTTCTCGTAGTATCCCTCGGTGGAGGAGTGCCAGACGTCGACCTCGGCGCCGGCGACCGGATTTCCGGCCGATGTCCTTGATCCAGGCATCGACGAAGATCGGCACGCCCGGCGTCGGCGACCGCACGATCGAGCCGCCGTTCTCGGTGCGCGGCGAATCGAGCCGCCAGAACGGCCCCAGCAGGTTCGCGGTGGTTTCGGTCTGGCCGTTGTCGCCATTGTTGAGGAGGCAGATCGAGGGTCGAGAACCCGAGCGAGCCCGCCATCAGCACGACCTCGTTGTGGCTCTCGGTGGTGCGCTGGCCGAGCGCGACGATGGTGGCGCAGGCGCGCTGGAACTCGTCCTCGGTGAGCCTGACCTCGCGGGCGAAGGCATGGAGGTGGCGCACGAAGGCGGACATGACCTCCCGGAACCGCGGATCGGGCGCGCGCGCGATCTCGGCCAGCACCGCCGCGGTCACATCCTCCTGGGTGCGGATGATCATGATGTTCTCCGTTCGCTCAACGCTCGCCTGCAACGCCTTGCACGCCGCTGCAAACCGGCCTGCCGGTTGAATTTCCGCCAAATCGGCGCACACTGGCCCCATATAAGCGCCATACGCAATGCCCGATGGAGGGACGAAGTGTCCATAGCGAGCCCGCAGACCGCCGCCACTGCCGGCTGCCACGCGAAGCCGCGCATAAATGCCCGGGAGGCGATGGAAAGCCTCAATGCCGAGGCCGGCAAGTTCAACATCTGGCTGCGCACCCAGGCCAATGCGCCGGCGCAGCGGCCGTGGTTCCGCGACACCGGGATCGAGGCGAGCGGCACCGTCGCGGCCGGGCGCGTCGGCGCCAACCAGATCAAGACCGCGCCGCATCGCTGGCGCTGGCGCGAGATCGGCCCCTATCTCGACCGCATCGCCGAGATCGCCCGCAACTCCGACGTGCCGCCGATCGAATTCGCGGACCGGCAGCAATTCCTGCTGACCAATCCCGGGCTCGGCGGCCGCCTGCAGGTGACCAACACCATCCGCTGCGCGATCTCGATCTACAATCCCGGCGACGTCGCGCCGGTCCACATCCACACGCCCAATGCGAGCCGCACCATCCTGTCGGAGAACGGCGGCTACACCGTGGTCGAGGGCGAGCGCTGCGCCGCCGCGCGCGGCGACCTCATCCTCACGCCCCACGGCACCTGGCACGACCACGGCAACGACGGCGCGACCCCGGTGGTGTGGATCGACGTGCTCGATTTTCCGCTGATGGAGTTCCTCGACTGCGTCTGGCTCGACGACGAATTCCACGGCGCGCGCGACGGCAACAGCCGCGCCCAGGCGGCGCTGCATCCCGACGGCTATTCGCGCAAGCTCTACGGCTCCGGCGGCCTGCTGCCGGGCTTCGTGTCGCACCAGCGCGGCATCGGACCGGGCGCGACGCCGATGATCCATTACCGCGGCGCCGATATCCGCGCGGCGCTCGCCGGGCTCGCCGACGAGGCCGGCGATCCCTATGAGGGCATCACGCTGCGCTTCGTCAATCCGGCCAACGGCGCGTCGGTGTTCCCGACGCTCGCCTATGCCGCCCAATTGCTGCGGCCGGGCGAGGAGACGCGCGCCAAGCGCGAGACCGCGAGCACCATGTACACGGTGATCGAAGGCAGCGGCGCGACCGAGATCGCGCGGCACGCCGCTTCGAGTGGGAGAAGAACGACATCTTCGTGGTGCCGAACTTCCTGTGGCGCCGCCACTTCAACACCGGCCCGGGCGACGCCGTGCTCTACTCGGTCTCCGACGCGCCGCTGATGGAGAAAATCGGCCAATACCGCGCCCAGGGGCGGCTCGCCGACGGCACGGTGGAGAATTCTGGTGGCGTAGGCCTTGCTTCTCCCTCCCCTTGAAAAGGGGAGGGGTGGGGAGGGGATCGCGGGCCGCAAGCGCGGCGAATGTCGCGACTCGGCGGCCCCGCTCCCGAACCCTCCCCCGCAGTGGGGAGGGAGAAGGCCCTACAGCAGCCCCATGTCGCGCAATTCGCGGCGCATCGCTTCGGGCATGTCCTTGGCGCCGGGGGCGGCGCGGTCGAGGTCGCGCGGCGCGTCGGCGGGGGCGAGGTAGCGCCAGCCCTGGAACGCGCGGTAGGGCCGCGGCTCCACCAGCACCGGCTTGCAGTCGAGCACGATGTGGCAGCGGCCGACGCCGTGCCTTGTCGACGAACGGGCGGATGTCGAGGATGCGCTCGCGGCACATGATCTGGCCGCGGATCACCCAGTAGAGCGAGCCGCCGGCGACGATCTCGTCGGCGCGCTTGGGCACCATGCGGGTGGTGTGGTTGCGCTCGCGCTTGCGCGCGCCCGGCCTTGCGGGCGCGCGAGCTTCTCCTTGATCCAGTCCTGGAGGTCCTTGACGGAATCGCAGCCGACACAAAGCTTGATGAGATGCAGCACGTGCGCCTTCCGCGTCAGATCGTCATGAGGTCGCGGCCGAGCACGATCTCGCCGGAGTAAGTTCTTGCGCACGCCTTCGGTCCACATGGCGTCGGTGATGGAGGGATCGTCGCCGGGCACGAAGTGGCTGAGCACCAGCTTCTTCACCTGCGCCTCGCCGCCATTCGCCGAGCTGTTCGGTGGTGGTGTGGCTCGCCATGAGATGCGTGCGCACGTCGCGGCATTCGGGATGCGCGCGAGCAGGTCGATCGATGCCCGCCGAGATGCATGACCTCGTGCACCAGCACGTCGGCGTCCCTCGGCCAACGCGATCAGCTCCGGCGAATAGGTGGTGTCGCCGGACAGCACGATCGAGCGGCCGGGAGTGTCGAACCGATAGGCGTAGGCATGGGTGATCGGCGGATGGCGGACCCTGGTGGCGCTCACCCTGAGCCCGGGCGCTTCGAACAACTGGCCCCTGCGCTTCGAACTCGTGCATGCGCACCAGCTTGCGCGGGTCGGGCCGTCCTTCGTCTTCGCATGCGGGTATCGATGTCGAATGCGATGTAGTCGAAAAAGGCCGGCGAGCGCCTTGGCGAGCGGCGGCGGGCCCCACACATCGATCGGTTCGCGCAAGCCGCCGGCCCAGGCGTTGTAGATCAGGGGACCGAGCTCCAGCATGTGATCGGAATGATTGTGGGTGATCAGGATGGTGCGGACCTCATGGGCTTCGACGCCGGCATTGACGAGCTGGCGGGTGACGCCATAGCCGCAATCGACCACATAGGATCGGCCTCCCGCGATGACGAGATTGGAGGGATTGGCGGTGCCCCTGTTCACCCGCGGGCCGCCCTTGGTACCGAGCAGCACCACCTTGGCGTCGCCATCGGCATCCGCGCGCCGCCCGGCGGCGGCGGCAAGGCCGCAAGCGCCGGCAGCAGCGAGGAAATGGCGGCGGGTTGGTGTCATCGCGGTTCCCATGGAGAGGAGAAATTTGCCCCCGGGAGAATGGTAGCGTTGGGGATGGAACGAGAGAAATGCACCCCACGCAGAGGCGCCGTCCGCATCGAGGGGAGCAAGAACCCTTTCACTCCTCCCCGCCCGGCTCCAGCCGCACCAGCGCCGCGCCCTCGACACTTGCGTGCCCGCCGCCGCCACTTCCGCGACGATGCCGTCGCGGGGCGCGGTCAGGCTGTGCTCCATCTTCATCGCCTCCATGACGGCGACGCGGGCGCCGAGCTTGACCTCCTGGCCAGCCTCGACCAGGACGGCGATGACCTTGCCGTTCATCGGCGCCCGCACCGTGTCTTCGCCGGCGGGCGCGCCGCCCGCCGTATCGGGCGCCTGAACGCGACATGATGTGGGCGGCCGCCGGCGACGACGACGCCGTCGGGCATTCGATGATGCGCTCGGCACGCTGCGCGCGATAGCCCCGTCGACGCTCACCTGCGGGCCGCCGGCGCCCCACGCGATGCCGCCTGCCGCTCGACGCCGTCGACCATGACGTCGAAGGCGAGCGTCCGCGCCGGTCCGAGCGAAAAGCCGTCATCGGCCGCCCACGGCGTGCGCCATGACGGCGGCTTCGGCGACGGCGCCGAGCGACGCCGGACACGGATGCGCTCGCTTTCCAGCAGAAAAGCGACGCCGTCGGCGGCGGCCTGGGCGGCTTCGGCCGGATCGGTCGCCAGCAGCTCCTCGAGATGGCTGATCGATGAAGCCGGTGTCGAACTGGCCGGCGCGGAAGTCGGGATGCGTCGACGATCGCGGCCAGGAACGGCGTGTTGACCCGCGGGCCGATGACGATGGTATCGCCGAGCGCCGCGCCGAGCCGATCCAGCGCCTCGCTGCGGGTCGCGCCGCGGGCGATCACCTTGGCGATCATCGGATCGTAGTCGGGCGGCACCATCGGAGCCGGCGGCAACGCCGGCATCGACGCGGATGCCTTCGCCGTGCGGCAGTTCCAGCGCGGCGATGCGTCCCGGCGGACGGCAGGAAGCCGCGGTCGGGATCCTCGGCATAGATGCGCGCCTCGACGGCATGGCCGTCGAGCGGCACATCGTCCTGGCGCAAACCGATGGTCTCTCCGGACGCGATGCGAAATTGCCATTCGACGAGATCGAAGCCGGTGATCGCCTCGGTGACGGGATGCTCGACCTGCAGCCGCGTGTTCATCTCCATGAACCAGAAGCCGCCGGATTTGAGCCCCGACGCCGCGGCGGCGATGAACTCAACCGTGCCGGCGCCGACATAGCCGATGGCGCGCGCGGCTTCGACCGCGGCGCGACCCATCTGCGCGCGCAATCTGCGCCGTCATGCCCGGCGCCGGGGCTTCCTCGATCACCTTCTGGTGGCGGCGCTGCAGCGAGCAGTCGCGCTCATTGAGGTGGATCACCTGCCCGTCGGCATCGCCGAAGATCTGGAATTCGATGTGGCGCGGCGTCTCGATGTATTTCTCGATCAGCACCCGCGCATCGCCGAAAGCGGAATCCGGCCTCGCGCTGCGCGGCGGCGAGGGCGTCGTCGAAATCGGCATGCTTGTCGACCCGGCGCATGCCGCGGCCGCCGCCGCCGGCCACCGCCTTGATCAGGACGGGATAGCCGATCTCATAGGCCTTTCGCTTGAGGAAGGCAGGCGCCTGCTGGTCGCCGTGATAGCCCGGCACCACGGGCACGCCCGCCTTTTCCATCAGTGCCTTGGCGCGGTCCTTGAGGCCCATGGCGCGGATCGCGGCGGGCGACGGCCCGATGAAAGCGATGTTGGCACGCAGCGCCGCTTCGGCGAAGTCGGCATTCTCGGCGAGAAAGCCGTAGCCGGGATGGATGCATTGCGCGGCGGTGCGGCGCGCGGCCTCGATCAATTTATCGATATTGAGATAGCTCTCGCGCGGGGCCGCCGCGCCGATCGCAACGGCTTCGTCGCAGGCCCGCACATGCAGCGCGCCGGCATCGGCCTCCGAATAGACCGCGATGGTCCGCAGCCCCAGGCGTTTGGCGGTGCGCGCAATGCGAACCGCGATCTCGCCGCGATTCGCGATCAGGACCGAAGAAAACATGCGCCGGGGATATCACCCAAGTCATGACCATTGATAGCGGCCGGCCGGTCTTTTTCCACCGCCGGAGTTTCTACCGCACCGTCGTGGGCGAGAACGGCGGCGGCGGCACCCGGCTGAGCGTGCCGTCGGGCTGGTTCGGATCGCCCGCCTCGGGCCGCGGCGGTGCCGAACGCGGCGGCGGTGCGACGCGCACTTGAGGCGGCCGGCGTGGCGGAACCGGCGTGAAGGCCGCCGGCGCGGCCGGAGCGATCGCGGCGGATTGGGCGGGCGGCTCGGCAGCGGCGGCCGGCTGTGGCGGCGGTGCCGGTTCGCGCTGCGGCAGCTGCGGCAGCACGTCACGCGGCGTCGCCGCATCCCGTTGGGGCGCAGGCTCGTGCGGCGGCGCCCCCTCGGGCGCCATGATGCTGACCGGCGGGATCGATTTGGACGACGGGAAGTCGTAGCGCGGCGCCACCGTTCCCGGCCCCGCCGCCCCCGGCAACGCGACCGGCGGTCCGACCGCCGCGACCAGCCCGTCGGCCGGATGGGGCGTATTCCAGATCGCGGTGTATTTCTTCACCTGCTCCTCGAAAGTGTGATCGCGCATATTGGCGGCCACCCGGGTGGAATCGCGCATCCGCGCCAGCGCGTCGCAGTGATCCGCCATGCAGCCTTCGCGTTCCGTCAACACATGGGCGACCAAGCCGAACCGGTCGAACTCGATCGCAGTGCGCAACGGGGCGAGTTCGGCGGCATAGCTCGCATCGCCGCGTTCCGCATAGGCGGAGCCATCGTCGAGCAGCGCGAGCTGCGCCGTCACATATTTCACCGCGGCCGCGACTGCCTCGGGACTGGCGAACACCGACTTTTCGCAGGCGGACTCGACCGTTTCCCCCGCCTGCTCGTCGAGGCAGGACAGCGCCGATCCCGGCGCGATCGCGCCCGCCATCAGCGCAGTCTTGCGATCATCGAGAGAGCGGCGCTCGCTGCCCGGGTCCGAACCCGTTGTGGAAACGCCGCGCTGCTGCACATAGAGCCAGGCGCCGAGGACGATGGCTGCGATCAGGCCGACGCGGAACAGCGACGTGATCAACGCGACACCGCCCGCCCTTCCGACGGCGAGCACCACGGCGACGACCAACACGGCGGCTGCCGCGCCCGCCAACCAGATCGGGACCGCCAGGGTTCCCGCCGCTGCATCCACGCCCGGCATCACCTACCCCCTGTTTCCAACGCTAAGCCCGCCCGCCCCCACGGGTTTTCCGCATTATGCCGCACCGGACAAGTCATGGCTACCATCAATCTCCACCGTCAATCTGGGGCCGCCCATATCCGCACTTGGTCGGAGCGGGCGAATTGGTTATTAGAACGCTAAGGAACTCGAGGGGCAATTCCACACAGGCACAGACTCGCCCCGAGAGCCCCCTCCGCAACCCTCCCCCGCAGGCGGGAGAGGGAGCGAACACCATTCGATCACGCGAACTGAAGCGATAATTCGCGGACCAGTGCTGAAGTCTGCGACTTTTCGGTGTCATGATCCAGGGTATCGCGTTCCACTCCGGCACATTGGTCACAGCGCATGAACGATCACGCATCCAGCCCCGCACCGCGGTCCGGCGGCCCGGTCGACCCCGCGGCCATCGAAGACCTGGTCGCGGCCAACCGCATCCTCGCCGACCAGGGCGTCCTCGACGGCTATGGCCATGTGACCATGCGCCATCCCCATGCGCCCGACCGCTATTTCCTGTCGCGTTCCAAGGCGCCGGCGATCATCACCGCGGCCGATATCATGGAATACGACCTCGATTCCAGTCCGATCGACCAGGCCGGCCGCCTCATGTACATCGAGCGCTTCATCCACGGCGAGATCTACAAGGCGCGTCCCGACGTCAATGCCATCGTGCACAGCCATTCGCCCACGGTCATTCCGTTCAGCGTGACCACGGTCAAGCTGCGGCCGATCTGCCACATGTCGGCCTTCCTGAAGCAGGACGTGCCTAATTTCGAGATCCGCGACTGCGACGGCATGACCGATCTCTTGATCCGCAACGCCAAGCACGGCAGCGGCCTCGCGAAAACCCTCGGCGCCAACAACGTGGCGCTGATGCGCGGGCACGGCAATGTCTGCGTCGGGCCAAACATCATGACCGCGGTCTATCGCGCCATCTACACCGAGGTCAACGCGCGGCTGCAGGCGCAGGCGATCGCGCTCGGCGGCCCGATCAAATTTCTCGAGCCGGAGGAATGCGACTTGATCACCGGACGCAAGGACACCAATTTCCAACGCCCCTGGGCGATGTGGAAGAGCCGCATCACGACGGCCTGACGATCTTTTGAGACGGCATTTGAACTGACACCTGGACCGGCGTCGTCCTGCGGCGCATCAACCAGCACGGGAGCCCGCAAAAATGATTTGGAAACTGCCTGGCGTGTTGCTCTGTGCCGCGCTCGCCTCATCGCTCCCCGGCCTCGGCGCACGGGCCGAGCCGCTGGCCACCCAGGGCATCGGCACGTCGAGCTGCGGCCGCCTCGTCAACGATCTCAACCCCAGCGAAGGCCTCAACAATCCCGTCAACGTGATGCTCTATGCGTGGGTTCAGGGCTATGTCAGCGCCGCCAACATCGCGCTGCTCGAAGACGACAGCAAGCATGTCGACCTCAGCATCCTCGACGAGGGCAAGGTGCTCAACCTGGTGGTGACCTTTTGCAAGGCCAATCCCGACAAGAAGCCGGTGACCGCGATCGACGAACTCATCCGCAAGTCGGCCAAGGTCAAGGCGAAGTGGGAGTCCGGCACCATCGACTGGGACGGGTGAGCCCCGACCCTCACGCGCCAGAGCGTTTTTCGCTCGAGTTGACTCACACTTCGCTGTCATCGCCCGGCTTGACCGGGCGATCCAGTAAACACCGTCCGTGAGTACTGGATTGCCGGTCAAGCCGGGCAATGACGACGATAGCGTCGCCTATCGAAGCACCAGCCCCTACGGCCCTACACCAGTGCGAGCACCCGCGTCAGGCCGCCGGTGGCGTCCTTCACCTTGGGAGCGCCGACCACCAGGGTCGCGCCGCTGGCGGGGACCTGGCCGAGATTGGCGACGTTTTCGAGCCCCCACCGGCCGGACGGGAGCCATAGCCTGTGGGTCCTGAATTCTTTCGACGGCCCGTTGTCGAGCGACAATGTGTCGACCGCGATGCCCGCCACCTTGCGTTCCCTGATCATCCATTCCGCCGCTTCGGGATCGAAGCCCGGGAAGTGGAAGGTGCCGTCGACATCGCGCCCGCTGAACTTCGCCTCGTCGGTGACCAGCAGTTCGCCCCAGCCGGAGTAGAGCGCGACGCAGCATCCGTCCGGCAGCCTGCCGTTCTTACTTTCCCACGCGGCGAGATCGTCGCGGGACAGGAGATAGTCGGGTTCCTGCTCGGCCTTGTAGGCGATGTCGACGACCGCGAGCGGCACCACGAGTTGCTCGACCGCGAGCTTGTCGGCCGTCAATCCGTGTTCGGAGAAATGGATGGGAGCATCCATATGGGTGCCGGCATGTTCGCTGAGGTGCCACCAGTACAGGTTGTAGCCGTCTTTCTTGAAGGCGAATTCCCGCTGCATCTCGATGCCCGGCTTGCCGTTGAAGGTCGGAAACTCCGGCGACATGGTATGGGTGAGGTCTACCACCCTGGTGAAGCTGACGCTCTTGGACGCGGCGGCGGCGCCGCCGCCCGCCACGGCGGTCGCGGCGAATCCCGCCGCGGTGGCTCCCCTGAAGAAGCCGCGCCGCGTCAGCGCATCGCGGACCGCGCGCTCGCATCCGGCTATGCACATCTCTTCCCCCTTGATTTCTTGCCGCTTGCTTCCACCGCGGCCCGGCCGGACGCGACGGTTGGCCCGATTGTGACGCCGGCTTCGCGGCTCTGGCAACCCATGGACCCGCGGAACATGCGAATGGCGACGAACCGGTTGCATCCCGGCCGCCATTGCGGCCATACCACGCCCATGCTGGTGATCGACGATATTTCCTTGCGCGTGGCCGGACGGCTCCTGATCGAGCGGGCGACGGCGCAGATTCCCTCCGGCGCCCGCGTCGGCCTCGTCGGCCGCAACGGCACCGGCAAGAGCACCCTGTTTCGCGCCATTGTCGGAGATCTCGCGGTCGAGCAGGGCCGCTTCGCCTGGCCGTCACGCGCGACCATCGGCCGGCTGCCGCAGGAAGCCCCCGACGGGCCGGAAAGCCTGACCGAGATCGTGCTCGCCGGCAACCGCGA
This sequence comes from uncultured Alphaproteobacteria bacterium, assembly GCA_963800215.1. GTDB lineage: Bacteria > Pseudomonadota > Alphaproteobacteria > Rhizobiales > Xanthobacteraceae > JAJPKK01. The sequence continues at coordinate 261,789 of CAWCZY010000006.1, forward strand.
GCGCAGCGCGCTCATCGCCGAGGCGGAAACCGCCGACCGACCCGCACCGCATCGCCGAGATCCAGTCGCGGCTCGCCGACATCGGCGCCCATGCCGCGCCCGCGCGCGCCGCCGCGATCCTCGCCGGGCTCGGCTTCTCCCATGCCGACCAGCAGCGCCCCTGCGCGGAATTCTCCGGCGGCTGGCGCATGCGCGTCGCGCTCGCCGCGGCGCTGTTCGCCGAGCCCGACATCCTGCTGCTCGACGAGCCCACCAATTATCTCGACCTCGAAGGCACCTTGTGGCTCGAAGATCACATCGCGCGCTATCCGCGCACCGTCATCGTCATCAGCCATGACCGCGACCTCCTGGACTCGGCGGTCGATTCGATCCTGCATCTCGACCGCGGCAAGCTCACCTTCTATCGCGGCAATTACACCTCGTTCGAGCGCCAGCGCAACGAGCGCATCGCCCTCGATCTCGGCCTCGCCAAGAAGCAGGACGCCCAGCGCAAGCGGCTCACCTCTTTCGTCGAGCGGTTCCGCGCCAAGGCAACCAAGGCGCGCCAGGCGCAGTCCCGCCTCAAGCTGCTCGCCAAGCTGCAGCCGATCGACGTGCGCATCGAGGACAATGTGCGCGAGATCACCATCCCCTCCCCGGACAAGCCGCTGTCGCCGCCGATCATCGCGCTCGACGACACCGATGTCGGCTACGAGCCGGGGCGGCCGGTGCTGCGGCATCTGTCGCTGCGCGTCGATGCCGACGACCGCATCGCGCTGCTCGGCGCCAACGGCAACGGCAAGTCGACCCTGACCAAGCTGTTGACCGGGCGGCTCGCGCCGTTCTCCGGAACGGTGACGAAGGCGGACAAGATCAGGATCGCCTATTTCGCCCAGCACCAGCTCGACGAACTCAACCCCGCCGCCAGCGCCTATGACCACGTTCGCAAGTTGATGCCCGACGCGCCGGAAGCCAAGGTGCGCGCCCGCGCCGGCGCGATCGGCTTTTCCGCCGCCATGGCGGACACGCCGGTGGCCAACCTCTCCGGCGGCGAGAAGGCGCGGCTGCTGCTCGGGCTGGCAACCTTCGACGGGCCGCACCTCGTGGTGCTCGACGAGCCCACCAACCATCTCGACATCGACAGCCGCGCGGCGCTGATCGAGGCCATCAACGATTATTCCGGCGCCGTGATCCTGGTGTCCCATGACCGCCACCTGCTGGAAGCCTGCGCCGACCGGCTGTGGCTCGTGGCCAATGGCGAGGTCAAGCCGTTCGACGGCGACCTCGACGACTACCGCCGCCTGGTGCTCGGCGCCGGCGCCGGCGGCGGCGACGGAGAGGACCGCGCGGCCAAGGACGAGGCCCGCCAGTCGCGCGCCGACCTGCGCCGCGCCGCGGCCGAAAAGCGCGCCGAGTTGGCACCGCTAAAGCGCCGCATCGACGCCTTCGACAAGACCATCACCAGCCTCACCAGGCGCCTCGCCGAGATCGACGCCATGCTCGCCGATCCCAAGCTCTACGACCGCGACCCCGCCCGCGTCGCCACCCTCGGCAAGGAACGCGCCGACGCCGCGAGCGCGCTGGCGAGCGCGGAGGACCAGTGGCTCGCGCTCAGCGGCGAATACGAAGACGCGGTGGGGGCGTAGGCACGTTGTCGTTTGTGTCGATACACAGCACCGACACAAACATCGCGTCGATCGCCTCGCGTCCATCAATCCGACGCATAGTGCGGACTGCTGTTCCGTGGGTAGAATTTCTCCTGTGGGCTTTGCCCGGCTCAGCTAAGCTAGCTGCGCCTCACGCGTCGAGCGGGTCCGCGGCCGCGGGCCGTGCCGGATCGGCCGGCTCCTCGGCCTGTGCCTCGATCTTCTTGAGCTCGGGTGTCACTTCCGTCGGTGGCGCGACGATGTTGTCGGGCAGCACCGGCGCGATCGGGAGCCGCACCGTGAACCGCGATCCCTTGCCCTCGGCGCTTTCCACCAGGATGTCGCCGCCATGGAGGTCGACGACCATTTTCACGAGATTGAGCCCGACGCCGGTTCCGACGATCCCGGAGACATTGCTGCCGCGGAAATAGCGCTCGAACAGGCGATCGATGTCGACGTCGGGAATGCCGAGGCCGTTGTCCTCGACGGTGACGATGGCGCGCCCGGATTCGATACGGGCGCTGATCCTGATGAGACTGTCGCCCGGCGAATATTTGATGGCGTTGGACAGGAGATTGTTGAACACCTGCGACAGCAGCTTCGGATCGCCGACCATCGGCAGGCGCGTCGCCGCATAGTTCTCCACCAGCTGGCAGCCCGGCGCGATCTCGTGATGCAGTTGGCAGATCTCGTGCAGCAGCTCGCGCAGATCGAACTCCTGCGGATGGAAATAAAGCGCCGCCCCGCCCTCGATCAGCCGCGACGAATTGAGCAGGTTGTCGATCAGATGGGTCATCCGCAGTACGGCCGCGCGAACCTTGCCCGCGCGCGCATTGATCTCGTCGGTCCGCAGGCGGTAGCCGACCTTGATCAGGCGCTGGGCGTGGCCGTCGATGATGGTCAGGGGGGTGCGGAACTCGTGGGACGCCATCGATACGAAGTTGCGCTGCATCTGGGTCAGATGCCGCTCGGCCGTGAGCTTTTCCTCCAGCATGGAGGCCTGCTGGGCGAGCCCGCGCTGACTGACCATGAGCTCGATCGCGTTGTTGCGGAACACCACCGCGGCACGCGCCATCTCGCCGATCTCGTCGCGGCGCTCGGTCCCCTTGATGTCGATGTCGGTGTCGTTGGCCGCGAGCCGGTGCATGCAGCCGGCGAGATGCAGGAGCGGACTTGAAATCGAACGGCCGATGTAGAGGAGCGCGGCGACCACCAGCACGCCGCCGATTCCCATTGCGACGATGATCAGCAACGAGGCCTGCTTGTAGGCGATCGCCACCCGCGCGCTGGCCTCTTGCGCCTTGCCGACCGATTGCTTGGTCAACTGCCCCAACGCATCGCTCGCTTCGTTATAAGCCCAGCGCGAATTCGTCATGTAGAGGTTGACGGCTTCCGCCTTGCGGTCCTTGCGCGACAGCTCGAGCACGTGGTTGACGATGTCGCGGTAATCGTGCCAGCTCTCCCTGAACTGGTTGTAGAGACCGGCCTCGTCGGGATCGTGGTGGAGGTGCTCGTAACTGTACTGGGCCTGCGAGATCGAGCGGTCGAGCTCGATCATCTCCATCTCGATGGCGGCGATTTCGCTCGAGTTCGACGACAGCAGGTCGCTGCCCTCGGCGGCGCGAAAGTCGGAGGTGAAATTGTTGAGGTCGCCCAGCACGCGGGTGGTAGGCAGCCACAGATCGGCGATGCCGGCAGACACGTTGTTGAAATCACGCAGGCGCGCGATGCTGAACATCCCGAGAACGATGATCAGCAGAAAAAAGAAGATGAACACCGCCGAGAGGTGAAATCGAATGGACCGGGGCTGCCTCATCGGAATCGACCATCGGTTCGAAACAGGCGTCTCGCCCGCGGCTGAGCCGGTCGGCCGGGGCGGTCGGCGAGTCGAAAGTTTATCAGTTTTGCCTTCATTGGCCATATAAAGCTATTCTAACGCCCACACCACTACCGATCTCCGGCACCCAGCGCATGACAGAACCAGCAAAAAAGATCCTGGTCATCGAAGACGATCGCGAGACCGCGGGCCTGATCGCCGAGGAACTCGCCGATCGCGGATATGACGTGAACGTCGCCTATGACGGCCGCGAAGGCTTTGCGGCGATCCTGAAGACGATGCCCGATCTCGTACTTTCGGACATCAGCATGCCCGTCATGACCGGGTTCGAGGTGCTGGAACGCCTGACCGCGGTGGCGCCCCGGTTCGGCAACATGCCGTTCGTGTTCCTGACCGCCCTGACGGACCGCGACAATGAGCTAAAGGGGCGCCAACTCGGTGCCGACGACTACGTGACCAAGCCGATCGATTTCGACGTGCTGGACGCAATCATCCATGCGCGGCTCGCCCGCGTGGCCCGTCTCGACCTGTGGCCGAAGCTGGTCGAACTCAACGATCGCGAAGTCGAAACGCTGACCTGGGCAGCCCGCGGCAAGACGTCGGCCGAAATCGCGCAAATCCTCAATCTGGCGAAGCGAACGGTCGATTTCCATATCGACAATGCGCGCGTCAAGCTCGGCGCCGCGACCCGGGTCGAGGCTGCGATCAAGGCGGCAACGGTTCGACTGATCGAGCCATGAGGCTGATTGACGCGGGATAGCGCCGTCGCGACGATACGGTAACGCAGTAGTGGTGCAGAGACTTGGCGGGCCCGATCGACTCGAGAATCTCCGATAGGTGGAGCCGCCGATCGCCGATCGGTCCTTCGCCGGCCCGCCAATGCCGCCGACACCGGCGTGGCCCATGGTCGTTCCGTTTATGCCCGTGACCGGAGCCACCGCACCCGTCGCCGTGACGTGAACTTCCGGACGGCGTATCTCGTTCACGCTCAATCCCAGGTTGTTCTTTGCGAGGCCGGGCTTGGCCGTCACCTCGGGCACGGCGGCGATCGGGTCCGGCTTCTTGACGGCCGTCGCGGTGACGCCGGCGGAATTCCTCACGGGCTCGACCGTGGCTCCGGCCGGCAAGGGTAAGTGAGGCGCGACGGCAACCGGCGCGATGATGGGAAGCTTCTTCTTGGCGGCGATCAGCGATGATCGCGTGGCACGGCGGCGTAGATTGATGTAGCCGTCGTCGTGTCGAACCAGATCGATGTGTTCCGGCTTGCCGGACTTGTCGCTTTCCCGCGTCGGGTTGCGGACCGGATCCTCACCTGTTTCGCTCTTCGCGGGGTGGTCGCCGGCCGTCTCTTCGTGGGGGACGGCTTTGCTGGTTTGCGGGGCGGACTTGCTGCCATGCCCATGGCGTCCGGCAGCGAGGCTCGCGTCGGCGGTGAGCGCGACGCATGCGATAACGGCGAGAAACCAGCGGTTGATCCTCAGTTGGCGATCCATTCCGGGTCTCCCAAATGGCCACGTCGAATGTGGCAACGAACTCGACCGGCCGCAAGGCCGCATCTCCGGGCCGCGTCAAACCTCGGCGAGGTCCGGTTCATCCGCGTGCAGGGTCGATTGCGGTTCGTCCCCGCGGCCCAGGAACAAGGTCTGGAGCGCGGGCACGACCACGAGCATGATCACCGGACCGACCAGCATGCCGCCCACGACCACGGTCGCGAGCGGGCGCTGCACCTGGCTGCCGATTCCGGTCGAAATCGCGGCAGGCAGCAGGCCGATGCACGCCGACAGCGCCGTCATCAGCATCGGCCGCATCCGCTGCTCGGCGGCGTGATACATCGCCTCGATCGTGCCCATTCCGCCGGCCCGGACCTGGTTGAAATAGGTGATGATCAGGATGCCGTTCATGACCGACACCCCGAACAGCGACACGAAGCCGATCGCGCCGGAGATGCTGAAATCCTGCCCGGTGATCAGCAGCGCCAATATGCCGCCGGCGATCGAGAACGGAATGCCGGCGAGCGCCAGCAGGGCGTCGCGCAGCGAATTGAACAGGCCGTACAGCAGAACCATGATGAGAACCAGGCTGATCGGCACCACGATTTCGAGCCGCGCCTTGGCCTGTTGCAGCTCTTCGAATTCTCCCGCCCATTCGATGCGATATCCGGTCGGCAACGCGATGTTCTTGGCGATGCGCTCCTGCGCTTCGGCGACGGTGCTGCCGAGGTCGCGGCCGCGGACGCTGAACTTGATCGGAATGAAGCGCGCATTGCGCTCGTGGAAGATATAGGACGCGCCGGTGTCCAGAGTGATGGTGGCGAGTTCGCGCAGGGGAATATAGGCGTTGGTGCCGTTCGGCGCGGTGAAACCGACCTTGATGTTGCCGACGGACTCGAAGTCGCCGCGGTATTCGGGCGCGAGCCGCACCGTCACGTTGAACTGGCGGTCGGCCTCGAGCTGGGTGGTCGCGACGGTACCGCCCAACGCGGCCTGGACCACGTTGTTGACGTCGCCGGAATTGAGGCCGTACCGCGCCGCCTTTTCGCGGTCGACAGTGATGTTCAGGTTGGGCTGACCGAGCACCCGGAAAATTCCGAGGTCGGCGACGCCTTTGACCTGATCCATCTCGGGCAGGACGAGATTGGCGATCTCCTCGAGCTTGGCGAGGTCGGGACCGATGATCTTGACGGAATTGGCGCCTTTGACGCCCGACAGGCCTTCCTCGATGTTGTCCTGGATGTACTGGGAAAAATTGAAGGTGATGCCGGTGAATTCCTTATCGAACTCTTTCTGCAGATCCTCGACCAGCTTGTCTTTCGTCATTCCAGGTGCCCATTCGTCGAACGGCTTGAGGGGCACGAAGAACTCGGCATTGAAAAACCCGGAGGCGTCGCTGCCATTGTCCGGGCGGCCGTGCTGGGAAACCACGGTGATGACCTCCGGATGGCTGAGCAGGATCTCGCGCATACGGGTCACCGACGGCATCGCGGCTTCGAGCGAAATGGTCGGCGGCATCGAAGCACGAATCCACATGTTGCCTTCCTCGAGCGCGGGCAGGAATTCGGTCCCGAGGCGGGGAGCCAGCATCGCGGTGAAGATCAGAAAGCCGATACCGATGGCGACCATCGTCTTGCGGTGGGTAAGCGACCAATGCAGGGCCGGCGAATAGGCCCACCGCAGACCGCGCACCACGAAGGTCTCGGTCTCCGAGATGTGCTCGGGCAGCAGCAGCGACGCCAGAACCGGCGTAATCGTGAATGTCGCGAGCAGCGCGCCGGCGAGGGCGAAACCGTAGGTCCGCGCCATCGGATTGAAGATCTGCCCTTCGACGCCCTGCATGGTGAACAGGGGAACGAATGCCGCGACCGTGATGGCCGCGGAGAAGAACACGGCGGTGTCGACCTCCATCGCGCTGATCAGGATCATGCGCAGGCGATCGGTCCACGGACTTGCATGGGCGCCGCCGGTATTGCCCGACCTTGGTCGGGTCGGGCCCCCATCGTTCCTCGGCGAGATTCTGCAGCAGCGCCTGTCGTTGTTCGGGGCTTCCCTGACAATTGCGAAACACGTTCTCGACCAGGATCACAGCCGAATCGACGATGATTCCGAAGTCGACCGCGCCGACCGACAACAGGTTGGCGTCTTCTCCCATCAGCACGAGGATGATGATGCTGAAGAACAGCGCGAAGGGAATATTGACGCCGACGATGATGGCGCTTCGGAGATCGCCGAGGAAGACCCACTGGATGAGGAACACCAGAGCGCAGCCGAAGATGAGATTGTGCAATACCGTATGCGTGGTGACGTTGACCAGCGTCGTGCGATCGTAGAATGGGACGATTTTCACCCCCGGCGGCAATGTGCCGTCGCTGTTTATCCGTTCGACCTCACGCACAATTCGCGGCACCACGTCGTTGGTGTGCAGCGTTCGGTTCATCACCAGAATGGCGGCGACTACGTCGTCTTCGTTGTCGCGTCCGGCCTTGCCGAGCCGCGGCACATTGCCGACATAGACCTTCGCCACGTCCTTGATCTGGATGGGCACGCCGTTCGACTGCGCCAGCGAAATGTTCTCGATATCGTTGACCTTGTAGCCTTTGGTCAGGTCGACGGTTCCGCCGCTGTCGATCAGGCCGACGCCGCGCACATTGACCGACTGCTGGCCGAAATTGATGGTGCGGCCGCCGACATTGACGTTCGCATTCCCGATCGCGGCGATCACCTGGGGCAGGGTGATGCTGTAGGCGTCGAGCTTGTGCAGATCGACTTCGACCTCGTATTCCTTGGTGGTTCCGCCCCAGGTGTTGACCTGGACGACGCCCGGCACCGTCAGGAAGCGGCGCTGCAACACCCAGTCCTGGATGGTGCGCAGATTGGTCAGCCCGAAGTTCGGCGGCCCGACCACCTGGTAGCGATAGATTTCGCCCACCAGGCTCGATGCCTGGATTTGGGGCAACACGTTATTCGGAAGATTGACGTTCTGCTGCAGATTCAGTGCCGCCTGGGTGACGGCGAAGTAATAGTCGACGCCGTATCGGAAGGTGACGCGAACGAACGACAGTCCGTAGAAGGAGGTCGAGCGGATGATGTCGACGCCGGGCGTCGGGGAAAGTCCGACTTCCATGGGAATGGTGTAGTACCGCTCCATCTCCTCGGCGGACTGGCCCGCGGCCTGCGCGGTGATCTCGAGAATCACCGGCGCGGGGTTCGGATAGGCCTCGATGTTGAGCTTGGCGAAGGCGACGAGCCCGGCGCCGACGAAGACGATCATGCAGAGAATAATGATCGGACGGCGCGTCAGTCCGAATACGATCAGGCCCTTGAGCACGACATCACCTCGTATCATCATGCGTTGCACCGACCGTTCACGCGCGGTCAGCGCGAGGCGATCGCGAGGGCGTTGCTCAGGAACAGGGCGCCTTCGGAGGCGACCAGTTCTCCGGCCTGGACGCCTTCGAGGATCTGGATGTAGCCCTCGCGCTGAAGACCGGTCTTGACGGTGCGCTTGGTGAAGCGGCGGCGGTCGGCCGTGACCCAGGCGGTCATCGTGCCGTCGCCCTCGCGCACCACGCCGTCCAGCGGAATGGCGGGCGAGCGCACCGGCGCACCGGTACGGATCACGAAGTTGGCGAACATGCCGGAGCGCAGCTCGTGCGTGGGATCGGCGATTTCCGAGCGCACCAGCACCCGGCGGGTGGTGGGATCGACCCAAGACGCGATGGTGGAAATGTGACCTTCGAAGGTCCGGTTCGGAAACGCCATCACGCTGACCTTGACCTCCTGGCCGACACTGAAGGCGGGGCTGTCGCTCTCCGCCACATTGGCGAGCATCCACATGGTGGAGATGTCGGCAACGGTGTAGGGCGCCGGCGGATTGCCCGGCTGCACCAGAAGTCCGGGGGCGGCGTTGCGCGAGGTGATCCGGCCCGCTATGGGGCTTGGAACGACGAGGGTCGGGTCGACCTTGCGATCGGAGATCATGCGGTCCATTTCGGCATCGGTCTTGCCGAAAATGCGCACCGCATCGCGGGCGGCGCGCAGCGCGCCTTCCGCGGTCTGCTGGTCGGAGATGGCCTGCTCGAGGTCCTTCTGGGAGATCGCCCGCGTATCATAGAGCGTCTTCAGGCGAGCCAGATTTTTGTTGGTGAGTTGCAGCACGCCGGCCGCCGAGATCAGGGTGGAGCACGCCTGCAACAGGTCCGGACTGTCGATGGTGAAGAGGAGTTGGCCCTTCTGCACCTCGTCGCCGACCTTGGCGAACAGCCCGATGATCCTGCCCTGGTAGGGGGTGAAGACCTGGGTCAGCAGCTCTTCGTTGAAATCGATGCTGCCGACCGATCCCTTCTCGATCGGAAATTCACGTTCCTCGACGGTCGCGACCTTGACGAATTTCAGCTGGGTCTCCGAAAGCTCCACGCTGTCGGTGGAAGGCTTGTCCGAACGTCCCGCGGTCGGAGCATCGGGCGGCTCGGCCGCCTTGGCGATGCCGCCTGCGAGCTTGGGTGCACTGCCGTAGTTGGCGGCAAAATAGATGCCGCCGGCAAAGCTCAGCACCGCCACCGTGGCGGCTGCGCCTATCGTGATGGTACGCCTTGCATTTCTCATGGATGAACGTGCCGCGATAGGGCCGATTTTCAGGCCTGCTGCAGGGCACAAATGTTGCCCTGTGAGGCGTTCGCGGTCTACTGCGACAAATCCCAGTTCGGTGGCGATCCTGATGGCATAGTTCAATTTCTATTCACTTGCCCATCGCGTGTTTTAACTTGAATTATCAATTCGTTATCTCTGGCGTGGTGCCACCCCTCCGGGCCCCGGGGGCATATCCGATCAACCGCGCTGACTGGGAATTATCGCAGGCGCGCGCCCCCAAGTTCTCGCTGACCTCCCAAAGTGGAGGTATCGCCGCGGAGACGCCCAGTGTGTCCAAAAGAATGCAGTGCGAAAAATTCTTAATCGATTGTCAGAAATCGCAGTTCCCCGACTGGTATTCGCGTCCGTAGCGTTAAGAATGAGTTAACGTCGTGGTGGGGTAGCCGCCCGTTTGTCGTCCGGGTGGGCTCTCTGGTGGGGAATTCGGTTAATGTTCTGGAAGCGTTGTCCGGTCGTCGTCGCGCTCGGAGCCGCGATGGTGTTGTCGAGTTGCGCGGTCGGGCCGGATTTCGAGCATCCGGCGCCGCCCGAGGCTTCCCGCTACACCAAAGAGCCGTTGACCCCCCGAACCAGTGGCAGCGACGTCCGCGACGGCCAGTCGCAGCGCTTCATCAACGGCCGCGATATTCCCGGCGATTGGTGGAGGCTGTTCCGTTCGCCAGCGCTCAATTCGCTCGTTCAGAAATCGTTGGACGCCAATCCCAACTTGCAGTCGGCCATCGCTGCCGTGCGTATGGCCCAGGAATTGACCTTCGCGCAACAGGGCAAGTACTTCCCGAACGCCCAGGCGAATTTCAACCCGACCCGGCAGCAGACCGCCAGCTCCATTTCGCCGGTGCTCAACAGCGGCGCTCAGAGATTCGATCTTTATACCGCGCAGGTGCTGGTGACCTACACCTTCGACGTGTGGGGGCTCAATCGCCGCACCGTCGAATCGCTGCAGGCCCAGGAGGACTCCCAGCGCTTCCTGGTGGAAGCGGCCTACTTGACCCTGACCTCGAACGTCGTCGTCGCGGCGATCCAGGAGGCGTCGCTGCGCGGCCAGATCGACGCCACCAACCAGCTCATCGACGTCAACAAGAAGATGCTGGAACTTCTGCGCCGCCAGTTCACCGAAGGCTATGCCAACCGCAACGACGTCGCGCTTCAGGAGGCGCAGCTCGCCCAGACCGTGGCTACGCTGCCGCCGCTGCGCAAGGCGTTGGCGCAACAACGCAACCTTATCGCCGCGCTTGCCGGCCGGCTTCCGAGCGACGTGCCGAACGAGACCTTCACCCTGGCGAATGTCACTCTGCCGGTCGATCTGCCGGTCAGCCTGCCCTCGCAACTCGTCGAGCAACGCCCCGATGTGCGGTCGGCCGAGGAGCTGTTGCATTCGGCCAGCGCCGAAGTGGGCGTCGCCACCGCGAACATGCTGCCGCAAATCACGCTCGGCGCCACCGGCGGCTATACCCTCCCGGAGCTTGCCGGCTTGATCGCCCCGCAAAATGTGTTTTGGCTCTTGTCCGGCAATGCGACGCATACGGTGTTCGACGGGTTCAACTTGCTGCATCTGCGGCGCTCCGCCGATGCCGCGCTCGATGAAGCGGCATGGAACTATCGCAGCACGGTCGTCACCGCCTTCCAGAACGTAGCCGATGCGTTGCGCGCCATCCAGAACGATGCCGATGCCTTGAAAGCGACCTACGATTTCGAGAAAGCCTCCAAGGTCAGCCTCGATCTCGCGCAGCAGCAGATGCAAACCGGCTACGCCAACTTCCTCTATCTGCTCCAGGCGCAAATAACTTATCAGCAGGCGATACTCCAGCGAGTTCAGGCGCAGGCCGCCCGCCTGTCGGATACGGCTGCGTTGTTCCTGGCGCTGGGCGGCGGCTGGTGGAACCGTGACGGGCCGCCGCCGGAACTCAAGATCGATGTCGTGACGGCAGCAGTCGCGCCGTATCCCGACCTGCACCATTGATGGAAATGCGACGATGACACCACGTCGATCATTGGAAGAGCGCCGCGAGCACGCAAGCATGAGGTGGGGACGTGCAATGAGAAATATTCTGTGTTGGAGTTCGGCCGTTGCCGCGCTCCTCATCGCCGGCGCGGCCAATGCCGGCGACATCTTTGCCGCGGCGCCGGCGTATCCGACGGCTTTCAGCCCTGTCCCGCTCTACAACTGGACCGGCCTCTATGTCGGGATCAATGGCGGCGGCGGCTTCGGCAACCCGACCTGGTCTTCCAGCCCGGACAGCCTGTGGGGGAGCTACAGTACATCGAGCGGCCTCGTCGGCGGCACGCTCGGTTACAATTGGCAAACCCATCTCGGATCGCTCGTGCTCGGCGAAGAAATGGATCTCGATGCGGCCGGATTCCATGCCACGATTACACCGCCTTATTGCGTCCAGGGCTGCGAATTCAAAAGCGGCTGGGTCGGCAGCGCACGCCTTCGCCTGGGCTGGGCGTTCGATCAATTTCTGCCCTATGTGACCGGCGGCCTGTCCGGCGCGAACCTGAGCACCGATATCCCGGGTCTTCCCTTCGGCGTGCAGTCCAAGATCGACTTGAGCTACGCCGTGGGGGTGGGCCTCGAAGTCATCCTGGTGGACCGCTGGAGCGCCAAGCTCGAATATCTCTACATGGACCACGGCGGCATCAGCTGCACGGTCGCCTGCGGCGTGGGGCCGGTCTCGTTCAATTTCACCGAGAACGTGGTGCGCCTCGGGGTGAACTACAGGCTCTGGGACAAGTGAGGGGCACCATGAAATCCTTGATGTGGTCACTGCTGGCCGCCGCCACCCTGGTCTGTGCCCTGACGCTGAGCGCGGCAGCAGCCGACCAGCTTGCGCCTTCGGGACCCATGTCGCTGGCGCCGCCGCCCCAAGAGGCAGGGGTGGTGCAATTCACCTATTCGTGGCAAGCCCTTCCGCTGCTGCCGAAGCGGTTCCAGAATCACTGCGGCTTCTGGCGCGGGAACTTCATCTGCGCCGACCATTGCGGCCCCACCTACCAGCTTTATTACTGCTCGCCGGTGGCATTCGGATGCTGTCACAACGGTCAGGGCTATTGCGGCGGCGACGGCGGCCTGCGCTGTGGGACGTGGCCGTTCGTGTTTCCGTTCCTGTGAGGGGGTGCGAAACGAGTTGGCGAAATCGCGAGGGGTCTTGGTATTGGTCGCGCGAGCGTTTATCGTGCCTCGTAACAGGGGAGACTGCGATGCGCAAAATCCTCGGAACCGTGCTGATCGGGTCGATGGTGACCGTTGGCGGCGGCATTGTCCGCGCCGGGCCTTTTGAAGATGGTGTCGCCGCATACCAGCGCGGCGACTTCGCCACCGCACTCGAGCTGTTCCGATCGCTTGCCGAAAAAGGAAATGCGTCCGCTCAGTTCAATCTCGGTTTGATGTATGCGCAGGGACAAGGGGTCGCCCAGGATTTCCACGAAGCACTGAAGTGGTATCGGCTCGGCGCGGAACAAGGAAACGCGTCGGCGCAGTCCACTCTCGGTTTGATGTATGCCCAGGGACGAGGTGTTCCTCAAGACTTCGTTCATGCCCATATGTGGTCAAACCTTGCCGCATCAAAACTCAGGGGTGACGACGCCCAAGTGGCAGCCCAGAGGCGCGATATCATCGAGAGAGGTTTGTCGACCGCACAGGTCGCGCGGGCGCAGGAAATGGCACGGCAATGTGAGGCCCGAAAGTTCAAAGGCTGTGACTGAGAACCGCGTTTGCATAGTGGCGGCGGCTTATGCGCCAGCCTGGTTGGAGCACGCCTTGATCGCGTTTTTGGCGGCGGCGCGGCTTGTCGGTGGCGGCCTTGGCGGCGCTGCAGATGCGGGCGCAACTTAGAGCCGGCGCGCGGTGGGCCGGGGCCGTCGCGGCCATCGCCCTCATCTGGTGCGGCTTCGCGTTCGCCGCCGAGCCCAGGGTGCTCTTGCTGCGCGGCTGGCTCGGCGTTTTCTCGTCGGGCATGGACAGCCTCGCCGACGAGCTCAAGGCGAGGGGCATCGATGCCGAGGTGCGCCGGCACCTGTATTGGACGACAGCCGTCTCCGATATCCTGCGGGACCGGGCTGCCGGCAAGATCGGCGCGCTCATCCTCGTGGGCCACTCGCAGGGGGCGGACGACGCGATCGAAATCGCTCGGGCGCTGCAGATAAGCCATGTTCCGGTGGACCTCCTGGTGACGATCGCTCCCTACGGGCAGAAGCCGGTCCCCGCCAATGTCGTGCGGGCGATCGACTACTACCAGGCCGGCGGTTGGGGCTCTCCGCTTACGCCCGAGGCCGGATTCCGCGGCAAGCTCTCGAACATCGATCTGGCCGACGACCCGACCATTTTCCACCTCAACATCGACAAGAGCGAACGGATCCACGCCGAGATTTTGCGTGAAATCGCCGCCCTGCCGCAGGCCAATAGCCGGCACAAGTGATATGCGCGGTAAACAAGGGCGTAATATTCGGCCCGATAGATTTCCGGTTGCCGGGTGGAGGTCGGCGTGATTTCCGCCGACTTCCGGTTTCGCAACCTCGGTTTCCGGGTCGCCAGGACGCTTGCCCGCTGAGAGCGCGCCATCGGCGCCCGGAGAAAGACGATTGGCGCGAGGCGGTCGCGGGCATCGGATCAGGTGCGTGTGCGCCGAATCTGATCCGACGCGTCGCGCCAGAGCCGCGCGCTCGTCCAGCGAGGACTCGCGCCGGCAGGTGTTGCGTCAAGCAGGTCAGGCCGGCTTGCCGCCGTTCTTCTTGCATTCGGAGCGGAAGGTCTTGCGCGCCTTGCCATGCAGGCCCTTGGCGGTGGCCTGGTCCGAGCACGCCTTCGAGATCGCCTTTTTGTCGGTGTCGGCGGCCTTGTCGGTGGCGGGGGCCGGTTGCGCGGCGGCGGGTTTCGTGGTGGGGGCTGGGGCTTGCGCGAAAGCGGCGCCCGAGCCGATCAAAGCAACCAATGCGGACAACATCAAAGTCTTTGACAACGTCATTGCAACCTCTCCAGGATTCCGGCGCGTCACAGCTGCCGGTGCGGGCGCAACTTAGCCATCCCGGCACGATTGTTCAAAGGTCGATTTGATTTGCCCTTGAGATCCGCGAGCGTGACGGTTTGCGCAGCCCGCATGGAGCGTCAGCGCAATGCGGGATCGTGATCGGCTTCATCGGAACGTGCGCCAAACCGCCGGCGCTTCGCCCGCCCTACCGGTTGGCGCTGGGGCCCGCCTGCCGCTGCTTTTGCGCGGCGTGGGCCTGGTGCCGCCCGATGAGGCAGCCCGCGGCAGCGCCCAACAGGCCATGATGCCCGGCGTAATGGCCGGCGACTCCGCCGACCAGCGCGCCCTTGATGCATCCCTTGGCTTGGGACACCGATGGTGCCAGGAGCATGACGGCTGCGAAAGCCACTGCTGTGCAGAATTTCTTCATGGGAACTCCGGTTTGTCTGAGCGAGAACGACGACGTCGCATCTTGGTTCCACCCGGTTCGGCCGGGGAAGCGAATCAGCTCCCGGCATCACGCGCGGGCCGCCGCTCGACCGGCACGATCGCGAATTCCAGGTACTTGCCGAACCGCAGGACTTTCATGGTGACGGTCTGGTCGACCCGCCCGCCGTCCAGCAGGCGGATGAGGTCATCGATCCCCGCGATCTGGTCGCTGCCCAGCCCGACGATGATGTCCTGGGTTTCGAGCCCGGCTGCGGCCGCCGGACTGTTCGCTTCGATCCCCGTCACCAGCACGCCGAGGCGGTTTTTCAGGCCGAGCTCGATGGCATACCGTCGCGGCACCGGAACGGTCTGCGCGCTCACACCGATATAGGCGCGTCGCACCCGGCCGTGGCGAATGAGCTCGCCCAGCACGAATTGCGCGGTATTGCTGGCGACCGCGAAGCAGATGCCCTGGGCGCCCGCGATCACCGCCGTATTGATGCCCACCACCTCGCCGCGCGTGGACACCAGGGGCCCGCCGGAATTGCCGGGATTGAGCGCGGCGTCGGTCTGCACGACGTCTTCGATCAGGCGGCCGTTCGATGCGCGCAGCGAGCGCCCGAGCGCGGAGACCACGCCGGAGGTGACGGTGAATTCGAAGCCCAGCGGGTTGCCGATGGCGATCACCAACTGGCCGCGGCGGAGCAGCTTGGAATCGCCGAGCGCGGCGGACGGCAGATGCCGGGCCGCGGTGGCGCGCAGCAAAGCGAGGTCGGTGTCGCGGTCTTCGCCGAGCAGCCGCGCCTCCAAGACGCGGCCCTCGCTGTCGGTCAGGCGCACGTCGCGGTGACCGTTCACCACATGGCTGTTGGTGAGGATGAGGCCGTCCGGCGAAATGATGACGCCGGAGCCGAGGCCGCCGGAAGCGCGGCCCCGTTGCGGAGTCTCCACCCGCACCACCGCCGGGCCGATCTTGTCGACCACGGCGGCGATCCCCTGGGACAACGTATCGAGCAGCGCGATCGACGCGTCTTCGGCCGACCCGGGCGTCGTGGCGCCGCCGGCGGGGGTGTCGTCGGCCGCGGAAATGTCGGTGTGTATGTCGAACATGAGCGTTATGTAGGAGGCGCCGTGCCGTTTGGAAGATGGCCCTCACACCATGACCAGTCCGGTCCTTATGGCGATGGCGACGGCCTCGAGGCGTCCGCCGGCGCCGAGCTTCTCGATCAGCGAAGCGACGTGGAATTTGGCGGTGTGCACGGACAGGCCGAGCGCGCGGGCAATCGACTTGTTGGAGGCTCCGGCGGCGAGCAGAGCCAGCACTTCGCGTTCTCGCGGGGTCAGGACTACCGTGTGCTCTTCGTCCTCGGCGCCGGAGGGGTCGAGCGCCTCGGCCCAATGGCCTGCGCGAGGCCCGGCCCAATCGCCGGCGCCGTGCCCCGGATCGGGCGGGGCGACGCTCAGCCCGGCGGCGATCACCGTGATGACCGCGCCGAGCGTCGTTGCGTCCACGTCGGCCGGCACGACGGCGCGCACGTCGCACCGCCAGGCCGCGGCTTCCGCACTCGGCACCAGCGCAGCCGGTACGAGCGCTATCACCGGCCCGGCGATGTCTCCTGCGCGGTCGGCGATGGTGACGTCGGCGTCGCCGACGCCGGCGGACGCGAAGTCGCCCGCTTCCCCGAGCGCCCGGGTCATCCGTTCCCGCAACGCCCGGTCCGCGACATGAAGAGCGACGCGGATCGGGCGCTCGGGGAGATATGGCGCGCGCACCGGCCGGTCAGCCGTGGGACCGCGCGGCAATGGTGACTTGCGCAGTCGTCGGCACGCCGGCGCGGACCAGCTCGACCGAAATCTTGCGGCCGACGCTGTCGGGCCCGAGGCGCTGATAGATGCCGCGCACGCCCGAGACCGGCTCACCGTCCATGGCGACGAGGATGTCACCCTGCAGCAGTCCGGCCGCTTGCGCCGGGCCGGCGGGGTCGATCGTCACCACCATGGCGGCGCGGCGGCGCTGTTCGCCGTCGCGGTGGGGGAGGGGGACCGACTGCAAGGAGACGCCGAGATAGCCGCGCGCGACATGGCCTTTGTCCTTGATGGTCTGCACGACCCGCGAGATGGTCGCGGCCGGGATCGCGAGAACGCGGCGGCGCGGACCATGCACCGCCATGCCGATCAATTCGCCGCCGGCGGTGACGAGTGCGCCGCCTTCCGCCGTCATTGCGAGCCTGAGATCGAAACGCAGCTCGGCGTCGATCTTGCCACCGTGGGAACTGTGCCACGCCGCGCCGGCGAGCGAGACGATCCCGAGCGCGGCGATGATGTCGCCATGGGATCGTCCGACCGCGGCGGCGAGATGGCCCGGCCGCAGATCGGATGCGATCGCCGGGGCGATCGCCGGCGCTTCGCCTTCGAAACGCAGCACTGCGATATCGGTGGAGGCGTCGCGCCCGGCGAGCGTCGCTTCGACACGGCGTCCGTCCGGGAGCGTCAGCGCGAGATCGGTGTCGCGCTCCACTGTCTCTTCCGCGGTGACGACCAAGCCGGGCTCCCAGATGATTCCGCTGGCGGGAATCCGGCCGCGGCCGTGGACCGCGACCACCGCTCGGGAAGCCGCCTCGATGGTGGATGCGAGATGTCGTGAGAACTGTGAAAGGGCGTCTGCCATTTGTTCCTCCATGCTCGCCTGAAGGTGGGCTCGCCGCCGCCCCGGCACAACTGACCGGATGGCTAGGCCGATGCGGTTCCTTCCGCCTTGCCTTTTCGCGGACCGTGCCGCAGAACCAATCCGCGAGATCCGCGAGCGCGGGCAGGAGGCGGCATGGTTGATTTTCAAGCGGCGCGGCGGGCCATGGTCGATGGCCAGGTTCGCACCAATGATGTCACCAATCTCGATCTCATCGATGCGATGCTGGACGTCCCGCGCGAAGCATTCGTGCCCGAGCGGCTCGCCGCTTGGGCCTATCTCGACCGCGATCTCGAGCTGCAGTCGGGCAACGGCGCGGCACGATATCTCCTCAAGCCCGTGGTGACGGCGAGGCTCATTCAGGCGGCCGATATAGGCTTGAAGGATCGTGTCCTGGTGGTCGGCAGCGCCACCGGCTACTCCGCCGCGGTGGTGAGCCGGCTCGCCGGCGCGGCGGTGGCGCTCGAAGAGGATCCGGCGCTCGCGGAAGCGGCGCAGGCCGCTTTGCGCCGCCTGGGCTTGGTGACGGTTACGCCGGTGATCGGCCGTCTGACCGACGGGTGGCCCGCGGCTGCGCCCTTCGACGTGATCCTGGTCGAAGGCGGGGTCGAAGTGATCCCGGACGCGCTGTTTGCGCAGCTTTCCGAGGGCGGACGCCTCGTTACCGTGGTTTATGGCGGAGGCCAGGGCCAACTCGAAGGCCAGATCGAAGGCCAAGTGGGAAAAGCGACGCTGTTTCGGTCGGTGCGGGGCGAGGTGGCCGGTCGCACGCTCTTCGATTCCGCAGCCCCGCTGCTGCCAGGGTTCAGGAAGGCGCCTGCTTTCGTATTTTGACCAATCCGCGGTCGCGGGCAACCGCACCGCGCGCGCTATCGCTTTGGGTGTGGAATTTCGGGTGTTGCGCCAACGCCCCAGTCCACTTTTTTCCATCCCCCTGCAATGGAAGGCTGTTTTGCGCGGGGCGACAGTTGCGTAAGGTGCGAATTCAGTGGTGTACTCTGTGTGGGGGCAGACGCGGGTTACGCGTTGATGTGGTGAGGAATGCATTTGGGGGCCGGGGTTTTGCGGCGATCTATTGTTTTCGGCGTGGTCGTGTGGGCGACCGGCGCTGGCGGCACGTTTGCGGCGTGGGCGGACACTTTGCCGGGCGCCCTCATTCAAGCCTATGTGAACAATCCCCAGCTCAATTCTCAGCGTGCGGTGGTGCGCGCGACCGATGAGGGCGTCCCCCAGGCCCTGTCGGGCTACAAGCCGCGCGTGACGGCGAATCTGTCGACCGGTCAGCAATACGCGAGCGGTGTGTCGAAAACTCCCTTCACGGCCGCGCAGGTCGGTACCGGTTCGCCATTGGTCGGCACGCCCAACTACCCTCGCCTCGGGGCCGGCTTCACGCCGAGCATCGCCGGCGTCACCGCGACCGAAACTCTCTACAACGGGCTGCAAACCGCCAACCGGACCCGGCAGGCCGAATCCAACACGTCGGTTGCCCGTGAGACCCTGCGAGTGACCGAGCAGACGATTCTGTTGAACGCCGCGACGGTCTACATGGATCTGCTGCGCGATGGCGCGCTGTTGGAATTGCAGCGGCGGAACGTCGAAGTTCTTCAGGAGCAGTTGCGCCAGACCCGCGACCGTTTCATCGTCGGCGAGGTCACGCGCACCGACGTTGCCCAAGCCGAATCGAGCTTGGCAGCCGGCCGTGCATCGGTGCTCTCGGCGGAGGCGCAATACTCGAGATCGAAGGCGACCTATCGGCAGGTCATCGGAGTGGAGGCCGGAACGCTCGCGCCCGGCTCGCCCGTCGACCGTCTCTCGCCGTCCCGTCTGCCGGTCGCGATCGAAATCGCCCGCGCCCGCCATCCCAGCGTCGGCGTCGCCATGTTCGGCATCGACTTCGCGGTTCTGCAGGTCAAGATCAACGAAGGTTCATTGTATCCCACCGCGACGCTCACCGGCACCGTGTCGCAGACCTGGGAATCCGACCTCACCAAGCAGGCGTTGCAGCAATTCAACGCCTTCGTGCTCGGCCAGCTCAGCGTGCCGATCTACCAGGGCGGCGGGGAATATTCGCTGATCCGCCAAGCCAAGGAGACCGTCGGGCAGAAGCGAATCGATCTCGATACCGCGCGCGACGCGGTGCAGGCGAACGTGGTCACGGTCTGGGCCCAATTGGAGGCGGCCAAGGCGCAGATTTACGCGACCCAGGCCCAGGTGGCCGCCTCGGAGATTGCGCTCAACGGCGTGCGCGAAGAAGCCCGGGTCGGCCAGCGCACCACCCTCGACGTCCTCAATGCGATCATCGTGCTCGTGAATGCGCGCACCGCGCTGGTGACCGCGCAGCACGATCGTGTCGTCGCCTCCTACAACTTACTGGCGGCGGTCGGCGAATTGAACCTGCCCAAGCTCGGACTGAATATACCGCTGTACGATCCGATGGTTCACTACGAGCAGGTTCGCGACGCCTGGGCCGGGGTGCGCATTCCCGACGGCCGGTAAGGCGATCCGCGCGACGGCGGCGGGCCGCACGCGCATGATCCCGAAATCTGCGGGCTTTCGGGCCGGATCGTGCCCGTGAGTCAAAGACTTCAAAGCCACCCTGCCGGGCGCGCGGCGAAAAGGCTTGGGCGCAATTTCCTCGCCTCGGTTGCGTTTGAGCATTCGATCGGGATACTGCGAATTTGATAAGAGGTGATCCGCCCGACGTGATTCGCAGTCGGATGCCGTGTGCGACTGGCTGGTCGCAGTGGGAAAGTCGTGATGTCTCAACCGGCCAAATTGCAAGAACCGTCGATGGAGGAGATCCTCGCCTCCATCCGGCGCATCATTGCCGACGACGATGGCGTGCGGGCGGCTCCGGTCCCGGCCAAGCCGGAAGTGGTGCCGGCGCCCGAGCCGGCACCTGCCGACGCCGACCGCGCCGACGTCGAGGAGATGATGTTCGGCTTCGATAACCCGCAAGCGCCCGGGGTCGCGGCGAACGACGTGTTCGAACTCAGGGAATCCGTGCCATCGAAGCCGTCCGAGCTCTCCGGCAGCGATGCCCGGTCCGACGAAATGTTCGAAGACCCGCAGGACGCTCCGGAGGAGTTGGCTGAGCCGGCCAAGCCCGAATCGGCCAAGGCGGGACCAGCCGTGGCGGAACCAGCCAAGCCCAAGTCAGCCAAGCCCGAGTCAGCCAAGGCGGAACCTGCCAGGCCGGAACCTGCCAGGCCGGAACCGGCGAGGCCGGAACCGGCGAGGCCGGAACCGGCCAGGGCCCGAGTCTCGCTCCGCTCCCGCCGCTTCGCCCGCCATTCTGCGAACCCCGAGCGAGGCTGCCCTGCTGTCGCCGCGCACGAGCGCGGCGGTCGACATGGCGTTCAACACGCTCGCCCATACCGTGCTGGTACAGAACTCCCGCACCCTCGAAGATCTCGTGCGCGAGATGCTCAAGCCGATGCTCAAGGCTTGGCTCGACGACAACCTGCCGAACATGGTGGAGCGCCTCGTCCGCGCCGAGATCGAGCGGGTGTCGCGCGGACGGGCTTGACGGCGAGCTGGTTTATACCTGCTTGCGGTGCGCGAGCCTTCCTGCAAACCACAGGCCGAGCGCGGGCAGCAGCACCCCCGCCATGAAAAAGGCGGGGCGCGCGCCGAACCGGTCGACCACCGGGGCGACCAGCGAGACGCCGACGGGCTGCCCGATGTAGAGGGCGGCGGAAAACAGGCAGACGCCGGTGGCGCGCGCGTCCGGCGCCATCTGTGTCGCGTTGGTCTGCAGCGTGTTGTGCAGCATGTAGAAACCGAGCCCGATCATCATCACCGCGGCCGGGGTTGCCCACCACACCGGCGCGACCGCCAGCATCAGGTAGGCAATGCCGAGGGTGACGGCGCCGTAGCCGGCCAGGCCGATCTCGCCGAATCGGGCGAACAACTGCCGCACGAAGACGGCATAGATCAGCCCACCGATCCCGAACGTGCCGATGACGAGGCCGACCAGGGTGAAATTGAGCCCGAATCGGCCATGAAGGTCAGCGCCCACATAGGCGAATGCGCCGAACATGAAGGCGCCTTCGAGAAACACCGCCAGCAGCATGATCCGCACCCAGGACGACCCGAGAATCCGCCTGTAGTCCGCCACCACGCTGGCAAGGGTCGCCGGCGAGCGCGACGGCTCGCGGGTGAGCGGATTGACCTTGAGTTCCCGCGCCAGACCGAGCGCGGCCGCCGCGAACAGGCCGGCCAGCACGAAAAATACCGTGCGCCAGCCGAATGCATCGCCGATCACGCCGCCCGCCGCCTGGCCGAACAATTGGCCGATGATCTGGCCGGACATGTAGCGTCCCAGCACCCGCTGGCGCCGGTCATAGGGCACGACATCGCCGATATAGGCCATGCCGAGCGGGATGATCCACGCCGCCCCGATGCCGGACGCGACCCGGGCGGCCAGCAGCATCGGCAATGAGGCGGTGAGGCCGCAGGCGAACACCACGACGGCGCAGAACGCCGTGGCGATGGCGATCATGCGGTATTTTCCGACCCGGTCGCCGACCGGTCCGCTGACGAGCTGCATCGAACCGTGCATGACCGAATAGGCGGAAACAACGATGGAGGCGGCCCCGACGGTGACGCCGAAATCGGCGGCGATCTGCGGCAGCAGCGAGTTGGTCGAGCGCACCATCGCCTGGCTGGCAAATCCGGCGACGGCCAGCAGCACGATGGCGCGGGTCTGCGACGGGACCGGAATGGAAGGGGAGGGTGCGAGCACGTCGTGCCGATCGGATTCGAGGTGGGATTGGCGGCGAATTCCGCGACGAGTATTTGACGAGGCAGTAGGGCGCCGCCGTCGCCCGCCACTTATGAGCAATGTCGTGGCCGCATGTGGGCGAGCCGATGAATTTTCAATGATCGGCGGGTTCCGATCCGATTTGGGCTGCGCGCCGCCCGTGCCGGCGTTCGAATGCGCGGCCTTGCCGGGCCGGGGCGTTGACAGCAGGTGCCGCGATAGGCTTGTTGCAGCTCCAGACGCCGGGTGCCCGCAATGATCGAGAAAAACTATCGACCTGCCGAAATCGAGCGCCGTGTCTGGGCCGCCTGGGAGGAGGCGCAGGCGTTTCGGGCCGGCCGCCCGGAGCGCGCCAAGGCCAAGCCCTATTGCATCGTCATCCCGCCGCCCAACGTGACCGGCTCCCTGCACATGGGGCATGCCCTCAATAACACGCTGCAGGACGTGCTGTGCCGGTTCGAGCGCATGCGCGGCCGCGACGTGCTGTGGCAGCCGGGAACCGACCACGCCGGCATCGCCACCCAAATGGTGGTCGAGCGCCAGCTCATGGAGCGCCAGGAGCCCGCCCGCCGGGTCATGGGCCGCGAGAAATTCGTCGAGCGGGTGTGGGAGTGGAAGGCCGAATCCGGCGGCATCATCGTCAACCAGCTCAAGCGGCTCGGCGCCTCGCTGCGACTGGTCGCGCGAGCGCTTCACCATGGATGAGGGCCTCTCGCAAGGCCGTCCTCAAGGTGTTCGTCGAGCTTTACAATGAAGGCCTGATCTACAAGGACAAGCGGCTGGTCAATTGGGACCCCAAGCTGCTCACCGCCATTTCCGATCTCGAAGTGCAGCAGGTCGAGGTCAAGGGCCATCTCTGGTACATCAAATATCCGATCGAAGGCTCGGACGAGTTCATCGTGGTCGCGACCACGCGGCCGGAAACCATGCTCGGCGACACCGCGGTCGCGGTGCATCCCGACAATGAGCGCCTCAAGCACCTCATCGGCAGGACCGCGGTGCTGCCGCTGGTCGGCCGTCGCATCAAGATCATCGGCGACGACTATGCCGATCCGGAGAAGGGCACCGGAGCGGTGAAGATCACGCCGGCCCACGACTTCAACGACTTCGAGGTCGGCCGGCGGCATCATCTGGCGATGATCAACGTGCTCGATGTCGAAGCCAGGCTCGACCTCGACGGCAATATCGAGTTCCTGGAAGGCGTGCCGGCATCGCCCGAACTCGACGAGACGCTCGCCTTGCACGGCCTCGATCGTTTCGCCGCGCGCAAGAAGATCGTCGAGCGCCTCGAAGCGGCGGGGCTCCTGGACAAGATCGAGCCGAACACGCACATGGTGCCCCATGGCGACCGCTCCGGCGTGGTGATCGAGCCCTTCCTCACCGATCAATGGTACGTCGACGCCAAGACACTGGCGCGCCCGGCGATCGCGGCGGTGCGCGACGGCTCGACCGTGTTCGTGCCGAAGAACTGGGAAAAGACCTATTTCGAATGGATGGAAAACATCCAGCCCTGGTGCATCTCGCGGCAATTGTGGTGGGGCCACCAGATTCCCGCCTGGTACGGACCCGACGGCAAGGTGTTCGTCGCCGAGACCGAGGACGAGGCGGTGTCGCGCGCGCTCGGCTATTACGCCGAGACCGAGGCGATCACGCCGATGCAGGCCCACGACATGGCGCTCGACCCGGAGAGCCGCGCGCCGTTCCTTATCCGCGACGAGGACGTGCTCGATACCTGGTTCTCCTCCGCGCTGTGGGCGTTCTCGACGTTGGGCTGGCCGGACCGGACCCCCGAGCTCGCGCGCTATTACCCGACCGACACGCTCGTCACCGGCTTCGACATCATCTTCTTCTGGGTGGCGCGGATGATGATGATGGGGCTCCATTTCATGAAGGACGTTCCGTTTCGCACCGTCTACATCCACGCCCTCGTCCGCGACGAGAAGGGCGCCAAGATGTCGAAGTCGAAAGGCAACGTCATCGATCCCCTCGCACTGATCGACGAATACGGCGCCGACGCGCTTCGCTTCACGCTCGCTGCGATGGCGGCGCAGGGCCGCGACATCAAGCTGGCGAAGTCCCGTGTCGAAGGCTATCGCAACTTCGCGACCAAGCTGTGGAACGCCTGCCGCTTCGCCGAGATGAACGGCTGCGCGACCTTGCCGGGCTTCGAGCCGGACGACGTCGAGGAGGTCCTCAACCGCTGGATCGCCCATGAGACCGCGCGCACTGCCGCCCAAGTCACCGCGGCGCTCGAAGCCTACAAGTTCAACGAGGCGGCGAGTGCGGTCTATCACTTCGTCTGGAACGTCTATTGCGACTGGTATATCGAGCTGGCCAAGCCCGTCCTGCTCGGCCCCGAGAGTCCGGCCAAGACCGAAACCTGCGCCATGGTGGCGTGGGCGCGCGACCAGATCCTCGCGCTGCTCCATCCCTTCATGCCGTTCATCACCGAGGAGCTGTGGGCGGTCACTGCCGAGGGCGGCGTCGCCCGCGACGGCCTGCTGGCGCTCTCGCCATGGCCGTTCCTCACCGGGCTCCATGACGAGGAGGCGGAAGCCGAGATCGGCTGGGTGGTCGACCTCGTCACCGCGATCCGCTCGGTGCGCGCGGAGATGAACATCCCGCCGGCGTCGCAGATTCCGCTGGTGCTCGCAGCAGCGTCCGAAAAGACGCGCGCGCGGGCGGAGCGCTGGGCCGACATGATCAAGCGGCTGGCGCGGATCGCCGACATCTCCTTCGTCGATGCGCCGCCCCAGGGCGCCGTCCAACTTGCTGGTGCGCGGCGACATCGCAGCGCTGCCGCTCAAGGGCGTCATCGACGTCGCCGCCGAAAAGACGCGGCTGGAAAAGGAGCTGGCGAAGGTCGCCGCCGACATCGCCCGCGTCGACGCCAAGCTCGGCAATGCCGATTTCATCGCCCGCGCGCCCGAGGAGGTGGTCGAAGGCGAGCGCGAAAAGCGCGACGAGGCGCTGGCGCGCCAGGCCAAGATCCTCGAGGCGCTGGAGCGGCTGAAATCGGTCACGTGAGCTTCGCTAACCCGACACCTGAAGTACAAGGCATGCCGAACCTTCCCCTCTCGCTCGCCTGCTGGGACTATGATCGCACCCGGCCGCTGTTCGACGGCAGCGTCAAGGCACAGGGCATCGATCTCGACTTCAAGGTGATGCGGCCGCGCCAGATTTTTCCGCGCATGCTGGAGCACCGGGAATTCCAGGTCTCCGAGCTGTCGTTCGCCTCCTTCGCCTCGCTCAAGGCGCGCGGCAATTGCCCGTTCGTCGGCCTGCCGATCGCGCTGTCGAAGATCTTCCGCCACTCCTGCATCTATGTGCGGCCCGGCGCCGGCATCAGGACGCCCGAGGATTTGAAGGGCAAGCGTGTCGGGGTGTCCCAATACGCCGCGAGCGCCATCGTCTTCATGCGCGGAATGATGCAGCACGACCACGGCGTGATGCCGGGGGACACCCATTGGTTCATGGGCGGGCTCAATGCGCCGGTGGCGCCGCCCCAGGTGCCGCTGAAGCTGCCGGCGGATGTGCGGCTCGACTACCTCAAGGCCGATCAGACCCTGGAGGGGCTGATGGAGAGCGGCGGCCTCGATGCGCTCTATTCGGTCTACATCCCCTCGATCTTCCGCAGCGGCTCGCCGTCGATCGCGCGGCTGTGGCCGAACTTTAGGGAGATGGAGACCGATTATTTCCGCCGCACCGGGATCTTCCCGGTGATGCACATCATGGTCATTCGCGAAGACGTGCACCGCGACCATCCCTGGGTGGCGAACAGCGTCTATCGGGCGTTCTGCGAGGCCCGCGACATCGCGCTCGAATGCTTGCCCGACAGCGATGCGCTCCATGTGGCGCTGCCGTTCCTGCTCGACCATGTGGAGGAGACGTGGCGGGTGTTCGGCAAGCATTATTGGGACTACGGGATCGAACCCAACCGGCCGGCCTTCGAGGCCATGGGCCGCTACATGTTCGAGCAGGGCCTCGCCCCGCGCGTGGTGACGCCCGAGGAGATGTTCGTGGCGTGCGGATAGATCGTCGAGACCTATGCGTAGGATGGGTAGAGCGAAGCGAAACCCATCCCACGTAGCTACGGCCCCCGTCGCATCGTCCATAAAATCGCGTTGGTCAGCATCTGCTGATAGCGCGGGTCGCGCCACACCGCCTCCTCGTGTCCGAGCGCGGTATAGAACACGCGCCCGCGGCCGAACGAACGTGTCCAGGCGAGCGGCCAGCCGTAGTCCTGCCGGTGCACGTTGGGCGCATCGAGGTCGACCGACGCGGGGTCGAGACGCAGCAGGATGCGTGAGCCCTGCGCATCGAAATCCCGGATCTGGTAGATCTCGTCGTCGACCGCGAACGAGGGTGCGAGAAAGGCGACCAGCGGGTTGCCGGGATCGGCGACCTCGATGGTCACTTTCTGATGCCAGGGATGCTCGTTGAAATAGCCGCCGATGAGCTTTTGGTATTCCGGCCACATGTAGAACGTGTCGGTCGCGGAGTGGACGCCGAGGAAGCCGCGGCCGGACCGCACGAAAGCAAGAAGCGCGGCCTTCTGGGCGTCGCTCATGGGCAATTCGCCCGTGGTGAAGAACATCACCGCGGCATAGTGCCGGAGGTTCTCGGCGGTGAACGCGGCGACATCCTCCGTCGCCGTGACACGGAAGGCACGGGAATTCTCGCCGAGCTGCGCGAGCACCGCCTGGGAGGTCGCGATGACCTCGTGCCGGTAGCCGGCCGAATGGGTGAAATAGAGGATGCGGTTGGGCCAATGCTCGGCGTGTGCCGGTGATGCGGCCGACGCCGCGGCGAGTGCGATCCACAGGGCGCCCTGGATTGCAGCCCGCGCAATGATGGTGGCGGCATCGAACCAAGCCCGGATCAGAATTCGACCGTTCGGACTCATGACCCGTTCCGCCCTTGCATGCTTCTTTGGCGTCAGGATAGTCGCCTTGGCCTATGAATGCCAAACGGCGTTCGTCCAGGCGGGTCGGCCCGGCTTTCTTTCGCTCCGCCGTCCAAGGTCCTGTCATGGACCGCATCGGGGAAATGTCTACTTTCGCAGGCGACGCCGGGCATGATAGCGTTGCATGTGTATGTGCCGCCTGCATCGGGGCCGAAATTCGCCGGCCCGCATGCTGCACCGGAGACATTGATGGGAAAGACCCTCGCATACGCGATTGCGCTGGCCGGAGCAGGCCTCATGGCCGGTTCGGTTGCGGTGTTCGGCGTGCGCGCGCCCGCCGATCCCAGCGCCGTCGCGTCGGCCTGGACCGAGGTCAAATGGCCGTTCCTTTTGGATCAATGGGGCATCGGCAAAGCCTTCACCTGCCTGCCGGCGGATTGCGGGGTTAAGGTCGACGTCTATATCCGGCCCAAGATCGGCTTCTGCAACTGCTCCACCGGCGTCGCCGACGACGCCGAGCTCGAGCGGGTCGCCGACACCGACCTCGTGAGCCCAAAGACCCGGCCCGTCGGCGCGAGCCGGCCGGTGAAGATCGGCTGGATGAGGGGCTTGGCGCGGCCCTATTGGGTGTCCGACGGCGAAGCCAGCGAAACCCTGCTGTCGGTCGCCTTCAATGACGAGTGCGACGTGGTGGTGGCGGTCGCCGCCATCGGCGACGGCGATCCCGCCGTGGTCGAGCCGGCCGTCATCGCCTTCCTCAACAGCACCCCGATGGTGCTGTGGGCGAAGAAGGAACTCGGCCTGGAGTATACACGCCGGGACTGATGAGGTTTGCTCCCCTCTCCCGCTTGCGGGGGAGGGTCAGGGAGGGGGCAATTTTTACGGCATAGGCTCGCCTTGAGAGCCCCCTCCCCAACCCTCCCCCGCAAGCGGGAGAGGGAGCAAGAACCGTTCGATCACGCGAATTGAAGCGATGAACGTCCGCGTCCTCAATCCCGCCCCTTGAACGGCCGGCTCAGGAAACGCGACCCGGCCACCCCGTAACGCCAGGGCCGCTCCACCGCCTTGGAAAGGCCGATCCGCGGCCCGGTCGCGATCTCCACCGCCGCGGTGCGGGCATAGAGCGCGAACGGCGGCCGGTCGAGCCGCAGGCCGTTATGGGCGTGGGTCACGGCGAGCGCCTCGCACAGCCGCCCCGGGCCCGCGCACAGAAGTCGCTCATCCGACAAGCCGCGGCGCCGGCGCATCGTCGCCAGGCCGGCGATGGGCTGGAGCGCGCGGATCAGCACCGCGCTCGCGCTGCCTTCACCCTCGCAGACGAAGTTGAGGCACCAGTGGATGCCGTAGGAGCGGTAGATATAGGCGTAACCGGCCGGCCCGAACATGATGGCGTTGCGGTCGGTGCGGCCGTGATAGCTGTGCGCGGCGGGATCGGTGTGGTGATAGGCCTCGACTTCGACGATCACTCCGCCGACGCCGCCGACCAGCAATGTGGCACCGATGAGGTCGGGTGCGACTTCATGGACACTGCGGTCAAAGAACGGCCGCGTCAGTCGTTCCCGGAGGCTGTGCATTGGGGTCACATCTGTGGCTTGTGCGCAACATATTCACAACATCTGGCATATTTTCTTGACCCGAGCACACCCGCCCCTATTCCGCCACAGCGCTGCATGATTTCGATACCGCGTGGCGTGGCCGCAGGCACACACGGGCGGATCGCGTTTGCTGATCCGGAGTAGGACACAGATTTCATGGACGCCAAGACCAGCCTCAAAAGCAGACTTCCCAGCCGGCATGTGACCGAGGGCCCGGAGCGGGCGCCGCACCGCTCCTACTATTACGCCATGGGGCTGACGACCGAACAGATCCACCAGCCTTTCGTCGGGGTCGCGAGCTGCTGGAACGAAGCGGCTCCGTGCAACATCTCGCTGATGCGTCAGGCGCAGGCGGCGAAAAAGGGCGTCGCGGCGGCCGGCGGCACGGCGCGGGAATTCTGCACCATCACGGTCACCGACGGCATCGCCATGGGCCATGACGGCATGAAGTCGTCATTGCCGTCGCGCGAGGTCATCGCCGACTCGGTCGAGCTTACGGTGCGCGGCCACGGCTATGACGCCCTGATCGGGCTC
This sequence comes from uncultured Alphaproteobacteria bacterium, assembly GCA_963800215.1. Classification (GTDB taxonomy): domain Bacteria; phylum Pseudomonadota; class Alphaproteobacteria; order Rhizobiales; family Xanthobacteraceae; genus JAJPKK01. The sequence goes on from CAWCZY010000006.1 coordinate 291,276, forward strand.
GCCGGCTGCGACAAATCTTTGCCGGGCATGATGATGGCCATGTGCCGCCTCAACGTGCCGTCGATCTTCATTTACGGCGGATCGATCCTGCCCGGCACGTTCAAGGGCAAGCCGGTCACCGTGCAGGACGTGTTCGAAGCGGTCGGCAAGCATTCGGTCGGCCAGATGTCCGATGACGACCTCGAAACCCTGGAGCAGGTTGCCTGCCCGTCGGCGGGCGCCTGCGGGGCCCAGTTCACCGCCAACACCATGGCGACCGTCTCCGAGGCGATCGGGCTCGCTTTGCCCTATTCGGCCGGCGCTCCCGCCCCTTACGAGTTCCGCGACAAGTTCTGCATGATCGCCGGCGAGCAGGTGATGGAGCTCATCAAGGCCAACCTGCGGCCGCGCGCCATCGTCACCCGCAAGGCGCTGGAAAACGCCGCCGCGGTGGTCGCCGCTTCCGGAGGATCTACCAACGCCGCCCTTCATTTGCCGGCCATCGCCCATGAATGCGGGATCACTTTTGATCTCTTCGATGTCGCCGAAGTGTTCAAGCGCACGCCCTATATCGCAGATCTGAAACCGAGCGGCCGTTATGTCGCCAAAGATTTATTCGAGGCTGGCGGCGTTCCGTTGCTTATGAAGACCTTGCTGGATCACGGTTTTCTGCATGGAGAATGCATGACCGTGACCGGCCGTAGCGTGGCTGAGAACATGAAGCGCGTGGTGTGGAATGACGATCAGGACGTGGTCCGTCCCGCCGACCGGCCGTTGCTCGCCACCGGCGGCGTCGTCGGGCTCACCGGCAACCTCGCGCCCGAAGGGGCGATCGTCAAAGTCGCCGGCATGTCGAGCCCGAAATTTGCCGGCCCGGCGCGATGCTTCGACGGGGAAGAAGCCTGCTTCGAGGCGGTCAAAAATCGGACCTACAGGGAAGGCGAGGTGCTGGTGATCCGCTACGAGGGCCCCAAGGGCGGGCCCGGCATGCGGGAGATGCTCGCCACCACCGCGGCGCTGTATGGCCAGGGTATGGGCAGCAAAGTAGCCCTCATCACCGATGGCCGGTTCTCCGGCGCCACCCGCGGCCTGTGCGTCGGTCATGTCGGCCCCGAGGCCGCGGTCGGCGGTCCGATCGCCCATCTGCGCGACGGCGACATCATCGCGATAGATGCCGACGCGGGCACGCTCGAGGTTCGGCTCGACCAGGCCGAACTCGACCGGCGACGGGCGGCGTGGCGGCCGCGCGAGTCCGCCTTCGCCTCCGGTTACATCTGGAAATATGCGCAGCAGGTCGGGCCGGCGCGCAATGGGGCCGTCACCCATCCGGGCGGCGCAGCCGAGAAGTCGTGTTATGCGGATATCTGATCACATCTTGCCGGTCGCGTTGTTCGCCGTCGGGCTCGGGCTCGCTTCGGCCTTCGCCTTCGACGGCACGCGCACGCCGGGCGACGTCGCGCCGGCGGTCGGCGCCGAGGTACTCCCGCACGGCGTGGCGGGACCTGCCGCGGGCGCGGGCGCACTCCGCGCGCCGAACCAGCCGGGCAGCCCGACCACGTCCGAAGCGTTCCAGTCCGGGACCCGGGCGCTTCGCGCCGGCGACACCCAGACCGGGATCAGCGCGCTCGAATATGCCGCCGCCAACGGCCATACGATCGCGCAATGGAAGCTCGGCCGCATGTATGCCGACGGTGAGGGCGTCAAGCAGGACGACATGCGGGCGTTCGAATATTTTCGCGGCATTGCCGATGCCCATGCCGACGAGGTCCCCGGCACGCCGCAGGCGCGGTTCGTCGCCAGCGCCTTCGTGGCACTGGGCAATTACTATCTCGCAGGCATCCCGGACACGGCGATCAAGGCGGACCCCGATCGCGCCCGGGAAATGTTCGCTTATGCGGCTTCCTATTTCGGCGATCCCGACGCCCAATACCGGCTCGGCCGCATGTATCTCGACGGCAATGGCGGACTGAAGGAACCCAAGCGCGCGGCGCGCTGGCTGTCGCTGGCGGCGCGCAAGGGGCAGTATCAGGCCCAGGCTGTGCTGGGTGCGATGCTGTTCAAGGGCGAATACACGCCGCGCCAGGCGGCCCGCGGACTGATGTGGCTGACGCTGGCCCGCGACGGTGCACCCTCCCAGGACACCTGGATCGCGGATCTCTATACCGCCGCCATGAAGCAGGCGACCGTCGACGAGCGGGCCGCTGCGCTCGCCGATCTGGAGCGCTGGCTCAAGGGCGGCCGGGAACCCTGACGGTTCAATTCGCGTCAGCCGATTCACTCAGTCGATTGCAAGCTCGACCCACACCGGCACGTGGTCGGACGGCTTCTCCCAGCCGCGCACGTGCTTGTCGATGCCGCTGGCGGTGAGCCGGTCGGCGGCCTGCGGCGACAGCATGACGTGATCGATGCGGATGCCGCGGTTCTTCTGCCAGGCACCCGCCTGATAGTCCCAGAATGAATAGACGCCGGCGGCATCGGTGGTCGCGCGCACCGCGTCGGTGAAGCCCGAGATTGGCGAACGCATGGAAGCGTTCCCGGGTCTGCGGCAGGAACAGCGCGTCGCCGCTCCAGGCGGCGGGATCGTAGGCATCGGCGGCCGCCGGGATGACGTTGTAATCGCCCGCCAGGACGAGCGGCTCTTCGTGCCGCAACCGTTCACCCGCATAATCAGTCAGGCGGTCTATCCACCTGAGCTTGTATGGATATTTCTCGGTCTCCGGCGGGTTGCCATTGGGCAGATAGATCGATGCGACGCGCACCGCGCCGGATCGGGTGGACACCACCGCCTCGATGAAGCGGGCATGGTCGTCCGCGTCCTCGCCGGGCAGCCGCGGCGTCACCTCGTCGAACGGCAGCTTGGACAAGATGGCGACGCCGTTGAAGGTCTTCTGCCCATGCACGGCGACGTTGTATCCGAGCGCCTCGAACGGCTCCCGCGGGAAGGCGTCGTCGACGCATTTGGTTTCCTGAAGGCACACGATGTCGGGCTCGCGCTCCCTGATCCAGGCGACCGCATTGTCGACGCGCTGCTTGATTGAATTGACGTTCCAGGTCGCGATTCGCATGGGCCCGCCGAAAAACTGGTCGTTCCAGGTGATTCCGGGAACGGCTGAACATGCCGCGGCCAAGCCAAGCTGGGAAGTGTCGGATCGGCTAATTTTTGATGGCAGACTGGTGACACCCGGACACCGCCTGGGAGCGACCGGCTGATATGATATGGAAATTTATGCTACGGTAATCTGGCAAAATTTGCGGCAACAGCTAAGGTGACGGACCAACCGGCCAATCCGGCGCGTCCGCAGGCCCGGTCGGGTGAATGCAGCAATAAAGCCCAGGCGGGACGCAAAGCCTGGGCGGGGCGGAATAATGACCAGAGGCAAGGCGGTATTCGGCTTGGTGGTGGTGCTCGCCCTGGCGGTGGGGGCGGCACGCTCGGGGTTGCTCGGCAATACCGACGAATTGGCGAAATCCTTCCCCCCGATCAAATTCATCCTCGGCGATCATGACGGCCGCCCAATCCCAGCAGGCGGGCCCCCGGCCGGTCGCGGTCGAGGTGGCGACCGCAGTGAAGAAGAAAACGCCCTTGCTGGTCGAGGCGCTCGGCAACGTCACCACCATCGCCAGCGTCGCCGTCAAGCCGCGGATCGACGACGAAATCGTCGGCATTCATTTCGCCGACGGCGCCTTCGTCAAGCAGGGCGATCTCCTGGTCACCCTGGATACCCGTGCGCTGCAGGCCCAGATCGCCCAGGCAGAGGCCAACGTCGCGCGCGACCAGGCCCAGCTGGAGATGGCCGAGCGTGATTTCCGCCGCTACACCGAGCTGGTCGGCAAAGGGGCGACGCCGCAGATCAACGTCGACAATGCAAGGACACAAGGCGACACGCTCCGGGCCGCCATCAAGGCGGACAATGCGGCGCTGGAAAACCTCAAGGTCCAGCTGAGCTATTGCTTCATCCGTGCCCCGATCAGCGGCCGGATCAGCCAGGCCTCGGTAAAGGTCGGCAATTTCGCCCGCTCGGCGGACCTGGTGCCGATCGCCACCATCAACCAGATCGCGCCGGTCTACGTGACTTTCCTGGTGTCGCAGCGCAGCCTGCCCGAGATCCGGCTGGCTATGGCCGAAGGCGAAGCCACCGTCGAAGCCGTCGTTCCCGGGCGAAACCCGCGTCGGCCAGCGGCCGCGTCACCATGATCGAGAACACCGTCGATCCCACCACCGGCATGGCCACGATCCGCGCCACCATGCCGAACCAGGATGAGCTGTTGTGGCCGGGCACCCTGGTCATCGGCACGGCTCACGCTGCGAACCGAGGATACCGTCGTGGTGCCTTCGCTCGCGGTGCAGGTCAGCCAGCAAGGCAATTTCGTCTATCGTGGTCAAAGACAACGTCGCCACCGTCACCCCGGTCAAGGTGGCGCGGTCGCTCGGTACCGAAGCCGTCATCGAAAGCGGTCTCAAGGAAGGCGACGTGGTCGTGACCGACGGGCATCTTCTGCTGACGGACGGCGCGCACGTCGCGGTACGCCAAAGCAGAGTCGGGGGCGTGACCGTGAACATTTCGGAGGCTTGCATCCGTCGTCCGGTAATGACGACGCTGATCACGGCGGCCTTGATCGTGTTCGGTGTGTTCGGCTACCGGCTGCTGTCGGTGGCGGCGCTGCCGGCGGTCGACTTTCCCACCATCCAGATCACCGCCAATTTGCCCGGCGCGAGCCCGGAAACCATGGGCGCGTCGGTGGCCGGCCCGATCGAGCGGCAGCTTTCGACGATTGCCGGCATCACGTCGATGACGTCGACGTCGTCGCTCGGCCTGAGCACCATCATCATCCAGTTCGACCTCAACCGCAACATCGACGGCGCCGCGCTCGACGTGCAGACCGCGCTTACGGTGGCGGCACGACGGCTGCCGGTCGAGATGACGATCCCGCCCTATTTCCGCAAGGTGAATCCGGGGGATTTCTCGATCCTGCTGTTCAGCCTGATCTCGCCGACGCTGCCTTTGTCGGTGGTCGACGACTACGCCGAAATCACGCTGGCGCAGCAGATTTCCCAATTGCCGGGCATCGCCCAGGTGCTGGTCTTCGGGGCGCAGAAATTCGCCGTCCGCGTCCAGGTCGATCCGATCGCGGCGGCCGCCCGCGGGATCGCCCTCGACGATGTCCGCAACGTCGTGGCGAAAGCGAACTCGAACACGCCGGTCGGCACCATATCCGGGCGTGACCAGAACACGACCATCACCGCGACCGCCGCGATGCTGCATGCGGACGAATACCGCAACGTCGTCGTGGCCTACCGCAACGGCCTTCCCGTCAAGATCGGCGAAGTCGCCAAGGTGGTCGATTGCGTCGAGAACGACGTCGTCGCCAATCTGTACAACAATCGAGCAATCGATCGTGCTGGCGATCTTCAAGCAGCCCGACGCCAATACGGTCAAGATCGTCGATTCCATCAGGGAGCGCCTGCCGATCTACCGCGCGCAGATCCCGGCGGCGGTCAAGATGGAAATCCTCGCCGACCGTTCGATGTCGATCCGCGAGTCGGTCGAAGACGTGCAGGTGACGCTCGTCATCGCGATCGGGCTGGTGGTCCTGGTGATCTTCCTGTTCCTGCGGTCCGCGGTCGCGACCATCATTCCCGCATTGGCGGTGCCGATCTCGCTCATCGCGACCTGCGCGGCGATGTACGGATTCGGCTTCTCCATCAACAACATGACGCTTGCTGGCGCTGACCCTGTCGGTCGGCTTCGTCGTCGACGACGCCATCGTGATGCTGGAGAACATCGTCCGCCACATCGAAGGCGGCATGCGGCCGTTCGAGGCGGCGCTCAAGGGGTCGCGCGAGATCGGCTTCACCATCATCTCCATCACCTTCGCCCTGATCGCGGTGTTCATTCCGGTGCTGCTGATGGGCGGCATGGTCGGCCGCGTGTTCCGCGAATTCGCGGTCACGATCGCGGTGGCGATCATCCTGTCCGGCTTCGTCTCGCTGACGCTGACGCCGATGCTGTGCGCGCGGGTGCTCAAGAGCCATCACGAAGGCGAAAACCAGAACATCGTGTTGCGGATTTTCGAGGCGATGTTCCGGGCCTGGCTGCGCGGCTACGAGGTGACGCTCGATCTCGTGCTGAAGTACCGCTTCGTCGTAGTGCTGGCGATGCTCGGCACCCTGGTCGGCACGGTCTGGCTCTACATCGTGATCCCAAAGGGCTTCTTCCCGACCGAGGACACCGGTTTCATCAGCGCCACCGTCGAAGGGCCGTCGGACATCTCCTTCACGGCGATGTATGTCCGCCAGCAGGAAGTCGCCGAACTGCTGCGCAAGGATCCCGGCGGTCGACTACATCAATTCCACCGTGGGCAGCGGCGGTCCCAATCCGACCAACAACAACGGACGCCTGTTCATCGCGCTCAAGCCGCGCAGCGAGCGCGGCGAGAACTCGACCGCGGTCATTCAGCGCCTGCGCGGCAAGGCCAATTCGCTGACCGGGGTGCAGACCTTCTTCCAGAACGTCCAGAACATCAACATCACCGGCCGCGTTTCCAAGAGCGAGTTCCAATACACGATGCAGTCGAGCGACACCGCCTCGCTCTACCGGGTCGGGCCCGAAATGCTGGAAAAGATCGCAGAAGCTGCCGGGGCTGCGCGACGTCACCGGAGACCTCTACATCAAGAACCCGCAGATGACGCTGGAGATCGACCGCGAGGCGACCGCGGTCTACGGCGTGACGGTCGATCAGGTCCGCCAGGAACTGTACAACTGCTTTCGGATCACGCCAGGTCGGCGACCATCTACACGGCCATCGAACGATTACCAGGTGATCCTGGAATGCGACAAGAGCATCCAGGTCGATCCCACCGGCCTGAGCAAGATCTACCTCAAAACCAATCTCAACGGCACGCCGGCCGGAGGGATCGCCGCTGCGGCGGGCTCGGGCGTCAGCGGCGCGACGGCGCCGACCGGACCGGCCATACCGCTGTCGGCGGTGACCAAGCTGGTGCCGACCGTCGGCGCCTTGCAGGTCAATCACCAGGGCCAGCAGCCTTCGATGACGATGTCGTTCAACCTCGCGCCGGGCTTTCCGCTCGGGGCGGCGGTGGATGCCATCAAGGAGATCGAGCGCGATGCCAACCTCCCGGCGGCGGTCGTCACCGGCTTCCAGGGCTCCGCCCAGGTGTTCCAGGATTCGCTCAAGGGGCAGGGCGTGCTGGTGCTCGCGGCGGTGTTCGCCGTCCTTCGTGGTGCTGGGCATTCTCTACGAGAGCTTCATCCATCCCATCACCATCATCTCCGGCCTGCCGTCCGCCGGCGTCGGCGCGCTGCTCGTCCTGATGCTGTTCAAGATGGACCTCTCGGTCATCGCCATGATCGGCATCGTGATGCTGGTGGGCATCGTCAAGAAGAACGCCATCATGATGATCGATTTCGCGATCCAGCGCCGCGCGGTCGGCCTCGGTGCCGAGGAGGCGATCCGCGAGGCGTGCCTGCTGCGGTTCCGGCCGATCATGATGACGACCTTCGCGGCCATCTTCGGTGCGCTGCCGATCGCGCTCGGCGCCGGCGCCGGCGCCGAATTGCGCCAGCCGCTCGGCGTCGCGGTGGTCGGCGGCCTGTGCGTGTCGCAGATGCTCACGCTCTACATCACGCCGGTGATCTATATCTATCTCGACCGGCTCGACCGCATCCTCAAGCGCCGCCTCGAGCCGCCGGCCGATCTGCAGGAGCCCCACGAGCCCTCGGCGCCGCGAGCCGTCGCCGCGGAGTGACGGGGATTGCCGGGCTTGCTTCGCCTCGCCGACGGGCGAGGTTCGAGGCCGTAGCCCGCATGGGAGCGTAGCGGACATGCGGGGAGGCGGTCCCGGATTTCGCTGCCGCTCAATCCGGGCTACCGTTCGGCATGTGCCGCGTCACAGCGAAAAGCTGGTCCCGCAGCCGCAGGACGAGGTCGCCACGGGGTTGTTGATCTTGAACGACGCCCCGATCAGGTCGTCGACGAAGTCGATCTCGGCTCCCGCCATGTATTGCACCGAAACCGGGTCGATCAGCACGGTCGCGCCGTCGCGGCGCAGCACCAGATCGTCATCGGTGCTGGCGCCGATCGAAATCGAATTTGTATTGAAAGCCGGAGCAGCCGCCGCCCTCGACGCTCACCCGCAGCATCGCGCCGGCCGGTTCGCTCTTGAGGATCTCGCCGATCCGACGCGCCGCCCGTTCCGTCAAAATGACCGAATTCGCCATGGACTCTCGTCCTCTTTGCAGCCACCCCGCGGCCGCGAAAACCCCTCGGACCGTCGATCCGCCCGCCGGCCTGATGGCGCGGCGCTCGATCGATAGTTATGTGCGATGCGGTGCCAGGTCAACGGCGAGCGGGGTGACACAATGGCGGTAGGCGGCAGCCGCCCGCGCGCGCCCTATGCCGCGGACCCCGCGGCGAGCCGGGGCCGGCTCCATGCGGAGCCGCCGAGCGCCACCCGCAGCGATTTCCGCCGCGATTGCGACCGGATCATCCATTCCGCCGCCTTCCGCCGGCTTGCCCACAAGACGCAGGTGTTCATCTACCACGAGGGCGACCACTATCGCACCCGGCTCACCCACACCCTCGAAGTCACCCAGATCGCGCGCTCGCTGGCGCGCGCGCTCGGCCTCGACGAGGATCTCGCGGAGGCCTGCGCGCTCGCCCATGACCTCGGCCATCCGCCGTTCGGCCATTCCGGCGAGCGCGCACTCGATGCTTGCCTCGCCGCTCATGGCGGATTCGACCACAACGCCCAGACGCTGGCGGTGGTCACCCGCCTGGAGCGCCGCTATGCCGGCTTCGACGGCCTCAACCTCACCTGGGAGACCCTCGAGGGCCTGGCCAAGCACAATGGGCCGCTGATCGACGCAGCGGGCCTGCCGGCGGGCCGCCGGGCGGCAAAGGCGATAAAGCGCGGCGTGGCCCAGGAGATCAGCGAATATTGCGCTCGCCAGGACCTCGCGCTCGCCCAGTTCCCCAGTGCGGAGGCCCAGGCCGGCGCCATCGCCGACGACATCGCCTATGACGCCCACGACATCGATGACGGGCTGCGCGCCGGCATGTTCTCCATCGACGACCTCGCGCGAGCTGCCACTCATCTCCGATATTCTCGCCGAAATCGCGGAACGCCACCGCGGGATCGAGACGTCGCGGCAGGTCCACGAGCTGATGCGGCGGCTGATCACCCGCATGATCGAGGACGTGATCGCCTGTTCCGAGCGCCTGCTCGCGGCCTGCGGGCCCGACCTCCGCCGACGATATCCGCGGGGCCGGCGCCGCGGTGGTCGCATTCTCGCCGGCCATGGCGGCGGCGGACCGGACCATCAAGGATTTCCTGTTCCCCCGGATGTACCGCCATCCCCGCATCATGCGAATCATGGGCGATGCCGAGGCGGTGGTGCGGGACTTGTTCGAGCGCTACCGGCGCGATCCCGGCGAGCTGCCGTGGCGCCGTCAGCCGCTCGTGGCCGATACGCCCGTGTCGGCGCGGCAGATCGCCGATTTCATCGCCGGGATGACCGACCGCTACGCGCTTTCCGAGCACATGCGGCTTTTTGACTCCACCCCGGAATTGCGTTAGGCCGCGCCCGCCGCGCACCTGAAATATGTGTCACATGAACGTTTTTTCCATCTTCACCGCCCATGTCCAATCGGCCGTGAAAGCCCTTGCGGCGGCGGGCGTTTTTCCCCATCCGCCCGATCTCTCGCGGATCGTGGTGGAGCCGCCGCGGGACGCGAGCCATGGCGACCTCGCCACCAATGCGGCGATGGTCCTCGCCAAGGAGGCCGGCCTCAAGCCGCGCGATCTCGCCGAGCGCCTGGCGGTGGAACTCCGCAAGCGCGCGGAGATCACCGGGGTCGAAGTGGCGGGCCCGGGCTTCATCAACCTGACCCTCGATCCCGCGGTGTGGCGGGATGCGCTGCGCGCCGCGATCCTCACCGGGCCGGACTACGGCAAGAGCGACATCGGCAAGACCGAGCCGGTCAATGTCGAATACGTCTCGGCCAATCCCACCGGGCCCCTGCATGTCGGCCATGGCCGCGGCGCCGTGTTCGGCGATGCGCTCGCAAATCTGCTGGCGTTCGCCGGCTTCGCGGTGACCCGCGAATACTACATCAACGATGCCGGCGCCCAGGTCGATACTCTCGCCCGCTCCGTCTTTCTGCGCTACCGGGAGGCGCTCGGCGAGGACATCGGTGCGATTCCGGACGGATACTATCCCGGCGAATACCTCAAGCCGGTCGGCACCGCCCTGGTTGCCGAATACGGCCGCGACCTCAACCAGATGCCGGAGGAGAGATGGGCTGCCGATCGTGCGCGCCAAGGCGATCGAAATGATGATGGCCGAGATCCGGCAGGACCTCGCCGCCCTCAACGTGCACCACGATGTTTTTTTCTCCGAGCGCTCACTGATCGAAGGACCCGAGGACGAAGTCGCCGCGACGATCGCGGCGCTGCGCCAGGAGGGCAAGGTCTACGAGGGTCGCCTGCCGCCGCCCAAAGGCGCGCCGGTCGAGGACTGGGAGGACCGCGAGCAGACCCTGTTCCGGGCCACCGCCTTCGGCGACGACGTCGACCGGCCGCTGATGAAGTCGGACGGCAGCTATACCTATTTTGCCTCCGATATCGCCTATCACAAGTCGAAGGTCGAACGGGGATTCCACAACCTCATCGACGTCTGGGGCGCCGACCATGGCGGCTACATCAAGCGGATGAAGGCGGCGGTGGCGGCGGTGAGCGGCGGCACCGCTGAACTGGACGTCAAGGTCATCCAGTTGGTGAAGCTGCTGCGGGGCGGCGAGCCGGTAAAAATGTCGAAGCGTTCCGGTGACTTCGTCACGTTACGTGAAGTGGTGGATGAAGTTGGGCGGGATGCTGTCCGGTTCATGATGCTTTACCGCAAGAACGATGCGGTGCTCGACTTCGACCTCGCCAAGGTCAAGGAGCAGTCGCGCGACAATCCGGTGTTCTACGTCCAATACGGCCACGCCCGCGGCCAGTCGATTTTTCGCAATGCCCGGGAGGTGGTTCCGGAGCTTTCCGAAGAAGGCGCCGAACGCGCCCGCCAATTGGCCGACCGCGGGTCTCGGCCGACTCGACGACCCCGCGGAAATCGCCTTGATGCGCCGCATCGCCCTCTATCCCCGGCTCGTCGAGGCCGCGGCGAGTGCCCATGAGCCGCACCGGGTCGCCTTCTATCTTTACGAATTGGCTAGCGAATTCCATGCTCTCTGGACCAAGGGAAAGGATTCGCCTCATTTACGCTTCATTATCCAGAATGATCCAGAAATGACCATGGCTCGTCTCGCACTGGTGCAGGGCGTCGTCACGGTGCTGGCTTCCGGGCTTGGTTTGCTCGGGGTCGGCGCACCCGATGAGATGAGGTGAGCCCGGCGTCGCCGGTCGCGATCAGGTTCTGCGATTGACGGGGCGTCATCGCGCAGCTCAATGGCTGGCGCCGAACGAGGTTGCGATAGCAGAATGTCCGACGGCCCATTCCCTCGCCCCCCGCGCGCATATCCGCCGCATGCGCCCGATGGTTCGGATCGACGCGAGCCGTCTTCCGATCCGTTGCTGGAGCTCGCCCGGCTGATCGGGCAGAGCGACCCGTTCGGCCCGCCGCCGGCGCGGAGCGGCGATTCGCCGCGCAGATGCCCGACCTGCCGACGCGGGGGCCCATGGCGAGGCCATTGTCGCGCGAGGTTTCGCCCCGGCTCGATCGTTACGAGGTGGAGCAGGAGCCCGAGGAGCCGCCGGCGCGGAGCCATCCGTTTCCTTCGCTGCAGACCTTTCCGAGTCGCTCCTTCGCGGTCGATGACCGCGGCGACGACGGCCTATTCCGCAGACCCGGCCCGGGCCGGTGCCCCGCCGGCATCCGAGCCGGCCCAGACCGATTCGAATTTCCGACAATTGGCGCCTCGGATCGGGCGCCTCGCGGTGCCTCCGCATATCCGGAAGACACCTATCCGACCGTGCCCGATCAGCATCATCCGGCCGAGCCGGAATCGGCCGATACGGCCCCTATGGAAGACGATCGCTACCCGCGTCTCGGAAGCGCCCGGCAGGAGGCGTCGCACCCGGATGCCGCCTACCCTCAAGAGGGCGAGCACGAGGGGGAATATGACGCCCAATACGCCGACGCCCAAGACGATGCCGCAGCCGATGCCGAAGCCGATCGGTACGAGGAATACGACTATGCCGATGGCGACGACGGCGCGTATGAGGACGACGAACCCGGCGGCAAGCGCCGCAACACGATCAAGATCGCACTTGCGGTCCTGGGGGTTGTCGTGTTCGGGAGCGCCGCCGCATTCGGCTATCGCGCCGTATTCCATGGTGGCACCAGTGGGCCGCCGCCGTTGATCCGGGCGGATACCTCGCCGACCAAGGTCGTGCCGGCGCCGTCCTCCGCCGATGGCAGTTCGAAACCGATCAACGACCGGCTCGGCGGCGAACGCATGGTGTCGCGCGAGGAGCAGCCGGCCGATCTCAGGGATGCCGGGCGCAACGCCAACGGCGCCCTGGTGGTCCCGCAGGCGGGAGGCGGTACCGGCGTCTCCCCCTATCCGGCAGCGCCAGTGGCCGGCGCTGCGGCGCCCGCGTCCCCGACTGAGCCGAAGCGAGTCCGCACCGTGACCATCCACGCCGATCCCGCGGCACCGGCTGCGGTTGTCGCGCCGCTGGCGGCAACGGCACCGGCAACGACGGCACCGGCGCCGCCGCGCGTGGCGGCTGTTCCCCGCCCGGCTTCGCAGCCGCCCCAGGCGCCGCAGCCGGCGGCCGCCCCGTTGGCGCTGACGCCGCAATCTCAACCGTCCGTGGCGGCCGTCGACACCGCCCACCCGGCGGCGCCCGCGCGCGCAACGCCTCGCGGCGCCGATTGGATGGTCCAGCTTTCAGCCCAGAAGACCGAGGCGGAGGCGCAGTCGGCGTTCCGGGCAGCGCAGACGAAATATTCCGTGCTCAGCGGCTATCAGCCTCAGATTCGCAAGAAGGACCGCGGCGAGCGCGGCATATTCTATGGGGCGCAGGTCGGTCCGTTCTCGCACGAGGAAGCCAACCAGTTGTGCGATAACCTCAAGACCGCCGGCAGCGACTGTTTCGTCCTGAAGAATTGACGTGTGCCCGCTTGCCCTCGGCCGGGGCGCGGGCTAAGCCGCGCCCATGGCGCCACGGGCATTCATCACGGGATTGGCGGGCACGGCGATCTCGCCCGACGAGCGGTCGTTCATAAGCACGGCCGCGCCGTGGGGCCTCATCCTGTTCAAGCGCAACGTCGTCGATCCCGCGCAACTGCGCGCGCTGACGGATGAATTCCGATCGATTTGCGGGCGGGACGATGTCCCGGTCCTGGTCGATCAGGAGGGCGGCCGGGTGCAGCGGCTGAGTCCGCCAAGATGGGCTGCCTATCCCCCCGGTGCAGTCTATGGACGGCTCTATGGGCGCGATCCGGCCCTCGGCTTGCGGGCCGCGCGCCTCGGCGCCCGCCTTATCGCCGCCGACCTCGCCGCGGCCGGCATCACCGTGGATTGCCTGCCCTTGGCCGATGTGCCCGTCGCAGGCGCCGACCGGGTGATAGGGGACCGTGCTTATGGCAATACCCCGGACCAGGTGTCCGCGATCGCCGCAGCGGTCGCGGCGGGCCTCGCCGGCGGCGGCGTTCTCCCCGTCGTCAAGCACCTGCCCGGCCACGGCCGCGCTGCCGCCGACAGCCATAAGAACCTTCCCGTCGTCACCACCGATCGTCATACGCTCGAACGGACGGATTTTGCCGCATTCAGGCCGCTCGCCGCGCTGCCGCTGGGCATGACCGCCCATGTCGTATTCACAGCCCTCGATCCGGGGCTTCCGGCCACCACGTCGGCGGTTATCATCCATGAAGTGATTTGGACCTGGATCGGGTTCGCTGGAGCGTTGATGAGCGATGACGTGTCGATGGGCGCCTTGACGGGCTCGATTGCGGAACGGACCCGGCAATCCCTCGCGGCGGGCTGCGATCTCGTGCTTCATTGCAATGGGAATTTGGGCGAAATGGACGAGGTGGCGTCGAACTGCCCGGAACTCGGCGGCGACGCCCTGGCGCGCACCGGCAAGGCGCTCGCGTCCCGCGGTCCGCCGGACGGTATCGATCTCGACGAGGCACGGGCCGCATTTGCCGACCTGCTCGTGCAGGCGGGACCGGTGGCGTGATGACGAGCGACGTGAACCCCGACGAAGCGCCCTTCGCCGAGGATGCCGCGGTCGATCGCGGCACCGACGAGCCCACCCTCATCGTCGATGTCGGTGGCTTCGAGGGCCCGCTCGACCTGCTGCTCACGCTGGCGCGCCAGCAGAAGGTCGACCTCGCGAAAATCTCCATCCTGGCGCTGGCCAACCAGTATCTCGCCTTCATCGAACAGGCGAGGCGGACCCGGCTCGAGCTCGCGGCCGACTATCTCGTCATGGCGGCGTGGCTCGCCTATCTCAAATCCCGCATGCTGCTGCCCGAGCCGGTCGCTCCGGAGGGGCTGAGCGCTGCCGACTTGGCGAATGCCCTGGCGCTGCGCCTCAAGCGCCTCGATGCGATCCGCGATGCGGGTGTGCGGCTGTTGGAAAGGCCGCTGCTCGGCCGTGACGTGTTCGGGCGCGGCGATCCCCAGCCGATCGCCGAAATCAAGCGGCCGGAATGGTCGGCGACCCTTTACGACCTCCTGTCCGCCTATGCCGCGGAGCGGCAGCGCCGCGCTTTGGCGCATGTGCGTTTTGCGAAGCGAACGGTGTGGTCGCTCGCCGATGCCCGTGCCATGCTGGAGCGGATGGTCGGTGCCGGCGGCGGCGACTGGAGCCGCCTCGACGATTATCTCATCGCCTATGTCGTGGAGCCGGCGATGCGTGCCACCGCGCTTGCTTCTTCGCTCGCGGCGACGCTGGAGATGGTGCGTGAAGGTGCGATGGAAGTTCATCAGTCGGCCGCATTCGCTCCGATCTATCTGCGCAAGCGGATCGGGGGAAATGCCGGCGAGGCTCCCGCCGGAGCGGCGCCATGAGCGGGGCAGGGGAGATGGGACGTGGTCATGACCGGGAGGGTTCGTTGATGGCGGTTTTTGCGGAGCTGCGGGTGCAGAGCTTCGAAGAGGACAATTCCGAGGAGCCGGATATGGCTATCGAGGCGCGGCCCGAAGAGCTTCGGCTGCTCGAGGCGCTGCTGTTCGCCGCCGCCGAGCCGCTCGATGAAAAGACGCTCGCCAAGCGCCTGCCTGCCGGTACCGACGTGCATGCGAGCCTGCGGCGGCTGCAGATCGAATACGCGCCGCGGGGGGTGAACCTCGTCCATGTCGGCAACAAATGGGCGTTCCGCACCGCCAACGACCTGTCCTGGCTCCTCACCCACGAGGCGATCGAGCCGAAGAAGCTGTCCCGCGCCGCCATCGAGACGCTCGCCATCATCGCCTACCACCAGCCGGTCACCCGTGCCGAGATCGAGGAGATCAGGGGCGTGTCCGCCGCAAAGGGCACCGTCGACGTCCTCCTCGAAACCGGATGGATCCGTCCGCGTGGTCGCCGCAAGGCGCCGGGCCGGCCGCTGACCTACGGGACGACCGCGGAATTCCTCTCGCATTTCGGCCTGGAAGCGGTCGGCGACCTGCCGGGCCTCGACGAGCTCAAGGGGTCCGGGCTGTTCGACGGCACCCTGCCGGCCGGGTTCGACGTCCCCGAGCCGTCCGACGATCCGGCGCTGCGCGACAATGAGGAGCCCCTGGAGCCGGGCGATCTCGATCTCGGCCTCGCCCCACCCCCCGATACCGCGGAGGAGTGAGTCCTCGTGCGCCTGCCCCCTGATGATGTCATCTCCCGGCTTGACCGGGCGATCCAGTAAACACCCGCCGGGCGTACTGGATTGCCCGGTCAAGCCGGGCGACGACCCCGATGGGGTCGGCGTAATCGGAAAACGCGCTAACCATGGCGGTGCGCCGCACCCATGCGGCGAAATCGAACCGGGCGAACTCCTTGTTTTTACCCGCCGCGAGGCCTAGGTTCAGGTGAAATCAAGAGGCGAGGCCCCGCCCGTGCGGCCCGTCGTTTCGGAGGGTTTACCCGATGGGTTCCATGAGTATGTGGCATTGGATCGTAGTGATCGGCGTCGTGCTTCTGCTGTTCGGCCGTGGCAAGATTTCCGAGCTGATGGGTGACGTTGCTCAGGGCATCAAGGCCTTCAAGAAGGGCATGTCCGACGACGATACCGCGAAGATCGAGCCGTCCAAGACCGAGCCGGTCAAGACGCTCGATCATCCGCAGTCCGACAGCGCCGCGGCCGCCGCCGCGAAGAGCCGGGCGCAAGTCTAAGCCTCGCCGCGGCCAGCACTGCGATCGGGCGCGATCCGAGAATGGATGCGTGGCAGGACGTTCGCCGGCAGCGGCGGGCGGCCTTCGGAGTTTGAGGCGCGATGTTCGACGTCAATTGGAGCGAGTTTGTCGTCATCGGCGTGGTCGCGCTCATCGTGATCGGTCCGAAGGAATTGCCGGCCGTGTTGCGCGCGGTCGGCCAGTGGACCACCAAGATCCGGCGCATGGCCGGAGAGTTTCAGAGCCAGTTCCAGGAAGCGATGCGCGAAGCCGAGATGGCCGACCTCAAGAAGCAGGTCGACGATCTCGGAGATGCCGCGAAAGGGTTTGCCTCGGACCCGCTCGATTTCAAGGAGGCGACCAAATGGGAGCCAAAGACGCCCGAGAAGCCGCCGGAACAGCCGCCCGAGTCGGATTCCAGCGCGGACATGACGCCTGAGTCCACGCCCGCAGCGGCGCCGCCGGAAACGGCGGGCGCGTCCGTCGAGCCGGCATTTGCGAGCACCCCGGAACCTTCATCCGCTGAAAGTCCCGCGCCGTCCGCGCCGGATGCCGGACCGGGCTCCGAGCCACATCCCGCCGAGCCGCTCGCGGAAGGGAGCGGCCGGGCATGACCCACGAGGACATCGAGGCGACCAAGGCGCCGCTGATGGAGCACCTCGTCGAGCTGCGCTCGCGGCTCATCAAGGCGCTGATCGCGTTCGCGGTGATGTTCGTGCTCTGCTTCTTCTTCGCCAAGCAGATCTACAATGTCCTGGTGTGGCCGTTCGTGTTCGTCGCCGGACCGGAGAATTCGAAATTCATCTATACGGCGCTGCTCGAATATTTCGTCACCCAGCTCAAGCTCGCCATGTTCGGCGCCGCATTCCTGTCGTTTCCGGTGGTGGCGGCGCAGCTCTACATGTTCGTCGCGCCCGGCCTCTATCGCCATGAGCGCCATGCCTTTCTTCCCTACCTGATCGCGACGCCGATCTTTTTCGCGCTTGGTTCGATGGTGGTCTATTTCGTCGTGATGCCGATGCTGGTGCGGTTCTCCATCGGCATGCAGCAGGCGCCGACCGATGGGCGGGCGGAAATCGCGCTGCTGCCCAAGGTCGGCGAATATCTGTCGCTGATGATGAGCCTGATCCTCGCCTTCGGCGTCGCCTTCCAGCTTCCGGTGATCCTGACCTTGCTCGGCCGGGTCGGCATCATCACCTCCGACCAGCTGCGCTCCAAGCGGCGCTATTTCATCGTCGTCGCCTTCATCATCGCAGCGGTTCTCACCCCGCCCGACGTGCTCAGCCAAATGTCCCTTGCAGTCCCGCTGTTGCTTCTCTACGAGGGGTCGGTGTGGTCGGTGCGTATGGTCGAGCGCAAGGCGAAGGCGGAGGCCGCCGCAGCCGCGGCAAAGCCGGCCGAATAGCCGTTGTTTCATCGGTTTCGATCGATCGATCATGCCAACCGGATCGGGATGGCCGGGACGGATCCGGTCGTGACGGGAGAACACGGCTGTCATGCACGACATCAAATGGATTCGCGAAAACCCCGAAGCCTTCGATCGCGGCCTGCGGCGGCGCGGTCTTGCGCCCGAGGCCTCGCGCCTGATCGCCATAGACGAGCGCCGCCGCGCTGCCATCCTCAAGCTCGAGCAGGCGCAGGCGCGCCGCAACGCGGCCTCGAAGGAAATCGGCGAAGCCAAGAAGGCGAAGGACGAAGCCGGCGCCCGCGCGCTGATGGTGGAAATGGCGGCCCTCAAAGACAGCATTCCGGCAGCTGGAGGCGGATGAGAAGCAGGCGTCGATCGAGCTCGGCAAGGCGCTGTCGCGGATTCCCAATCTGCCGGCCGACGACGTTCCCGACGGCGTCGACGAACACGGCAATGTCGTGCACCACAAATTCGGGGCAAAGCGCGATTACGCCTTCACGCCCAAGCAGCATTTCGAAATCGGCGAAGCGCTCGGCCAGATGGATTTCGAGATCGCGGCGAAACTATCCGGCTCGCGGTTCGTGGTTCTCAAGAAGGGCCTCGCGCGGCTCGAGCGCGCGCTCGGCCAGTTCATGCTCGACCTGCACACCAACGAGCACGGCTATATGGAAATCGCGCCGCCGCTGCTGGTGCAAGACGAGGTCATGTTCGGCACGGCGCAACTGCCGAAGTTCTCCTACGATCAATTCACGACCGCGCGCAATCTCGTCCAGTTTCTCGACACAGTCGATGAGGACGTTGAGCAGCTGACCCTTGCGCCGGGTTTGGGTGCGGAGCTTACGAAGGCGTCTGAAGATACCGCAGCCGTGCGTCAGCTCGACCGTCGTCTTTGGCTCATCCCCACCGCCGAAGTGCCGCTGACCAATCTTGTGCGCGATTCTATTCTTCAGCACTTTCAGCTGCCGCTTCGATTTACTGCCTGCACGCCGTGCTTTCGCGCCGAGGCAGGGGCCGCGGGCAAGGACACCCGCGGCATGATCCGCCAGCACCAGTTCACCAAGGTAGAACTGGTCTCCATCAGCACCCCCGAACAGAGCCGCGACGAGCATGAGCGCATGCTGGCCTGCGCCGAGGAGGTGCTGCGCCGCCTCGACCTGCACTACCGGGTCGTCACGCTGTGCACCGGCGACATGGGCTTCGCGGCGCAGAAGACCTACGACATCGAAGTCTGGCTGCCGGGCCAGAACATGTATCGCGAAATCTCGTCCTGCTCCGTGTGCGGCGACTTCCAGGCGCGCCGCATGAGCGCGCGCTATCGCAGCGGAGAGGATTTGCAGGTCCGCCCCGTCCACACCCTCAACGGCTCCGGCGTCGCGGTCGGCCGGGCGCTGATCGCGGTCATGGAGACCTACCAGCAGGCCGACGGCGCGATCGCGGTGCCCGACGCACTGCAGTCATACATGGGCGGCATCAAGTCGATCGCGGCCAAATGAATCGCGGCGCGTGACATGCGGGTGCCCATGCGCATTCTCATCACCAATGACGACGGTGTGCATGCCCGCGGGCTGGAGGTGCTCGAGGAGATCGCCCGCTCGTTGTCAGACGACATCTGGGTCGTGGCGCCCGAGACCGACCAGTCCGGCGTATCCCATTCGCTCTCGCTCAACGATCCGTTGCGGCTGCGCGAGATCGGGCCGCGCCACTTCGCCGTCAAGGGCACGCCGACCGATTGCATTATCATCGGCACCAGGCACGTGATTCCCGACGGCAAACCCGATCTGGTGCTGTCCGGCGTCAATCGCGGCCGCAACGCCGCCGAGGACGTGACCTATTCAGGCACGGTCGCCGGAGCCATCGAGGGCACCGTGCTGGGCATTCCTTCCTTCGCCCTGTCCCAGGCCTATGCCGCCGCGACCCGCAAGGACCCGCATTGGGACACTGCCCTGAAATTCGCTCCCGACCTTATCCGCCGCGTGCTCGCCGACGGCATGCCGCGCGACGTCTTCGTCAACATAAACTTTCCCGACTGCCCGCCGCAGGATGTCAGGGGTGTCGCCGTCACCAGCCAGGGCAAGCGGGACCAGGAGCTTTTGCGGATCGAACCGCGCTATGATGGGCGCGGCAATCCGTATTACTGGATCGCCTTCGAGCGCAACCGGCCGCTGTCCGAGCGCGACGGCACCGATCTGTCCGCGCTCGCGGACAACCAGATCGCGGTCACGCCGCTGCGGCTGGACATGACGGACGAACCGTTCATGACAAGGCTCGCGGAGATCCTGGGATAGGAGACTTGTCGTTTTGGCTGCCCCGTCGACCGCCGAACCTCACGTAGGCCGGATGCAGTTCCTGCTCGACCTGCGCCGCCGCGGCATCATGGACGCCAATGTGCTGCGGGCCATGGACGAAGTGCCGCGCGAGCAATTCGTCATGCCGAACCAGGTCAAGTCGGCCTATTCCGACCGCGCCATGCCGATCGCCTGCGGCCAGAGCATCAGCCAGCCCTATGTGGTCGCCTACATGACCGAACAGCTCGACGTCGAGCCGCAGCATCACATTCTCGAAATCGGGACCGGTTCGGGGTATCAGGCGGCGGTACTGTCGCGGCTGGCGAAACAGGTGACCAGCATCGAGCGCTATCGCACCTTGGCGGAGGCGGCGCGGGCGCGGCTCGCCGCCTTGGGCTACCACAATGTGGAGGTCATCGTCGGCGATGGTCTTGCCGGCGCGCCCGACCGGGCTCCGTTCGATCGCGTCATCGTCACCGCCGCGGCGGAGCAAATTCCGGAAGCCCTGCTCGGGCAGCTTTCGGTGGGCGGCGTGATGATCCTGCCGCTCGGGCCACACGGCGGCAGCCAGTCCCTGGTCAGGCTGACGCGCAGCGAAGGCGGCGTCAGCCGCGAGGATTTGATCGGGGTGCGTTTCGTCCCGCTGCTGCCCGGGCAGGCGCGGGAGCTTTAGTTGCGCCGTCCGCCGCAGCGGTTTCGGACATAATCCCGATAACCTTAATCCAGTCTTGGCAATTTAAAGAGATGTTTACCTCGGCGGTGTTAACTGCCGGGCAGTGTGGTGTGGCGTATGCGTATGGGTACGATTATGGGGTGTGCAAAGGCGGGGTGGGGTGCGCGTCGTGCGTTGCGTTGGGGGGCTTTGGCCGCGGTGGCGGTCGGTGCCGCGGCATGCAGCTCCGAAGCCACCCGTTTCAATGAAGGTTATGGTACTCCCTATGCGGGGGGGCCGGCTGCCAGCCAGGGCCCGCCGGGGCAGCCGGCACCGGCCGGGCAGGTCGAGCGCCAGCCGCTGCCGCAGTATCAGTCGCCGCCTCCGGCGCCCGACGTGACCGGCTCGGTCCCGTCCGCGAACGGCGGCCATTGGGACTGGCAGGGCGGCACGCCCGTTGTCGTCGCCCAGGGCGAGACGATCAGCACCCTCGCGCACCGCTACAACGTTCCCACCCAGGCCATCATGCAGGCCAACAAGATCACCAACCCCGCATCGATCCAGCCGGGACAGCGCCTGGTGATCCCGCGCTATGTCAATCACGGCGGCCCGGCCCAGCTCGCCCATGCCGCTCTGCCGCGCCATCCGTCGGAGCAGCCCGCCGGCGCGGCGGCTGCGACCGGCCCGAGCGAGCACGTGGTCGCGTCAGGGGAAACGCTGAGCGCGATTGCACGGCGTCACCGCATCACCATTCGCGAGTTGGTCGCCGCCAACAACATGACCGCGGAAACGCCGCTCAAGATCGGAATGAAGCTCACCATTCCAGCGAGGCCGGCAGCGGTTGCCAAAAACGCACCGGGCGCTCCCGCTTCCGCGCCGGGCGAAGCCGCAGGTGGTGGCGCAGATGAAGCCGGGGCCGACGCTGCAATCGGTGAAACCCGGCGAGCAGACCGCCAGCGTACGCATGGCGACGCCCGCGGGCGACGCCCAAGCCGAAGAGTCCGGGCCGGCCGGCACCGCCGGCATGCCGTCGTTCCGCTGGCCGCTGCGCGGCCGTGTGGTCACCAATTTCGGCGCCAAGACCAGCGGCGGCTCCAATGACGGCATCGATCTGGCGGTGCCGGAAGGCACGGCCATCCGCGCCGCCGACGACGGTGTGGTCGCCTATGCCGGCAACGAGCTCAAGGGCTATGGCAACCTGGTGCTGGTCCGCCATGCCAACGGCTTCGTCACCGCCTATGCCAATGCCAGCGAAATCACGGTGAAGCGCAACGACCAGGTCCACCGCGGCCAGGTCGATCGCGAAATCGGGACAGACCGGAACTGCGCCGAACCCGCAGCTTCATTTCGAAATCCGCAAGAACTCGGCCCCGGTCGATCCGATGCAATACCTGCCGTCGGACAAGACGGCATCGGCGCCGCTGTAGAGCTCTTCTTTCCCTCCCCGACTTCGGGGAGGGCAGGGGGTTCTTGCTCCCTGCGATCGTCTGCCCCGCCGTTCCCCACCCGACCTCGCGGAGCCTGTCATCGGGCCGGCCAGAGGCCGGACCCGTTGGCTCGGCCACCCTCCCCGAATTCGGGGAGGGACAAATCACCCCAGCGTCACGCCGAGCCGCCCCGCGAGGTCCTGCACATATTGCCAGGCGACGCGGCCGGAGCGGGCGCCGCGGGTGGTCGCCCATTCCAAGGCTTCGCGGCGCAGTGTCGCCGCATCCGCGGGGACGTGGAAATGGGCGACATAGCCCTCGACCATGGCGAGGAATTCGTCCTGGCTGCAGCGGTGAAATCCGAGCCACAGGCCGAACCGGTCTGACAGCGAGACCTTCTCCTCCACCGCTTCGCCGGGGTTGATCGCGCTCGACCGTTCGTTCTCGATCATGTCGCGCGACAACAGGTGCCGCCGGTTGGAGGTGGCGTAGAGAATGACATTGTCGGGCCGGCCTTCGATGCCGCCCTCCAGCACCGCTTTCAGCGACTTGTAGGACGTGTCCTGGGCATCGAAGGAAAGATCGTCGCAGAACACGAGGAAGCGGAACGGTGCGCCGCGCAACAGCGCCATCAGGTCGGGCAGGCTCTCGATGTCCTCGCGGTGGATCTCGACGAGCTTCAACAGCCCGGCCTCCTTTCCGAGCCCTGCATTGACGGAGGCATGGGCGGCCTTCACCAGGGACGACTTGCCCATGCCGCGCGCGCCCCACAGCAAGGCGTTGTTGGCCGGCAGCCCCTTCGCAAACCGCTCGGTGTTTTCCACCAGGATGTCGCGCATGCGGTCGATGCCCTTGAGAAGCGACATGTCGACGCGGTTGACGCGCGGGACCGGGGCCAGCCGGCGCTCATCGGGATACCATATGAACGCGTCCGCGCTGCTGAAATCGGGCGCTTTCGGCGGCTGTGGGGCGAGCCGATCCAACGCCGCCGCAATGCGTTGGAGGACATCTGCGTCGAGGACGGGGGCGAACGGCTTGTCGGGTGCGGACATGGAACTGCCTTTTCGGTCGCTCCCCATAGCGGGGCAGGGCGTCGACCGCAAGGCGCTCCCGCACTGCAAAAATCCGGGCAACAAGCCGAATCGCGCCCATTTTCATGGGGCAACCGCCCTCATTGCAATCGGGCGGGCTGCCGGTATAGTCCGCGCGACTTCGGAGTTGGCAACGGTTTCGCGGCCGCCCGGCGCGGCGGCCAGTCCGGTCGCGGCGCTGTCCGGTCAGGGAGAGTTTTCACATGGGTTTTGGGGCCGGCGGCAGCGACTTGATGAACAACCTGGGTAGTGTGCTGCCTTTCATCCTGATTTTTGTCATTATGTATTTCCTGATCCTTCGCCCGCAGCAGAAACGGGCGAAACAGCACCAGGAAATGATGAAGAACCTGCGGCGCGGCGATAACGTCGTCACCTCGGGAGGGCTGGTCGGAAAGGTCACCAAGGTGGTGGACGACGATCAGATCGAAATAGAGATCGCCGACGGGGTCAAGGTCCGGCAGGTCAAGAGCATGGTCGCGGATGTCCGCGTCAAGGGCGAACCGGTGAAGGATGACAAGGCCGCGGGCTGAGGTCCGCCGGCCGCGGAGTGGTTGGAACCGATGTTGTATTTCGCGCGATGGAAGATAGTGGCCATCCTGGTGACGGCGGTCTTGGTGTGCGGCTTCACCGTGCCCAATTTCTTCTCCGAGCAGGTGGTCAAGGGCTGGCCGGCATGGGCGCAGCGGCGGCTGGTGCTGGGCCTCGATCTGCAGGGCGGCTCCCAAATTCTCCTCGAGGTCGATCTCAATGACGTGCGCAAGCAGCGCCTGGATTCGCTGCGCGACGACGTCCGCCGGACGCTGCGCGACGCCCGCATCAGCTGGTCGACGCCGCCGATCGTGCGCGGCAACAGCGTCGAGGTGAGGCTGCGCGAGGGCGGCGACTTCCAAGGCGCGATCGCCAAGCTTCGCGACCTGTCGCAGCCGCTCGGCGGCGTGCTGCAGGGCAATGGCCAACGCACCCTCGAGGTCACCGATGCCGGCGCGGGGCTGATCCGGCTGACGCCGTCGGACGCCGCCATGAACGAGCGCATCCGTCAGACCGTCGAGCAGTCCATCCCGATCATCGAAAAGCGCATCAACGAGCTCGGCCTGGTCGAGCCGACGATCCAGCGCCAGGGCGCCGACCGCATCCTGGTGCAGGTGCCCGGCCTCGGCGATCCGCGGCGGCTCTTGGAGCTGTTGGGGCAGACCGCCAAGCTCGAATTCCGCATGGTCGACAATTCAGTGAGCCCCCAGGAAGCTTTGCAGGGACGGGCGCCGCCGGACTTCGAAGGTCCTGTTCGAAACCGAAGGCGGCCAGCAGGTTCCGATCCTCGTCTACAAGCAGGCGCTGGTGGAAGGCGGCGACCTGACGGACGCCCAGGCGGGTTTCGACCAGCGCACCAGCGAGCCGATCGTATCGTTCCGCTTCAACACCAGCGGCGCCCGCAAGTTCGCTCAGGCGACCCAGGAGAATGTCGGCCGTCCGTTCGCGATCGTGCTCGACAACAAGGTGATATCGGCGCCGGTCATCCGCGAGCCGATCCTCGGCGGCTCCGGCCAGATATCCGGCAACTTCACCGTGGAAACCGCGAACAACCTCGCGATCCTGCTGCGCGGCGGCGCGCTGCCGGCCAAGCTCACGGTCATCGAGCAGCGTGTGGTGGGACCCGGCCTCGGCGAGGATTCGATCAGGGCCGGCGTGCACGCCTCCATCGCCGGCGCTGTATTGGTGGTGGTGTTCATGCTGGCGACCTACGGCCTGTTCGGCCTGTTCGCCAACGTCGCGGTGGCCGTCAATGTCGGGATGATCATCGGCATCCTGTCGTTCCTGAGTGCGACGCTGACGCTGCCCGGCATCGCCGGCATCGTGCTCACGGTCGGCATCGCGGTGGACTCCAACGTGCTGATCTACGAGCGCATCCGCGAGGAGGTGCGCAACGGCCGCACCCCCATCTCGGCCATCGACGCCGGCTTCACCCGCGCGCTGGCGACTATCCTGGACTCCAACATCACGACCTTCATCGCCGCCGCCGTGCTGTTCTTCATCGGGACCGGTCCGGTGCGCGGTTTCGCGGTGACGCTCGGGGTCGGCATCCTGACCACGCTGTTCACCGCCTTCACCCTCACGCGCCTGATCGTGGCTACGTGGGTGCGCCTGCAGCGTCCGCAGACCGTGCCGATCTGAACGCCGCCCCGGCCACAGAAACGAGACCAAAGTGCATCTGCTTCGTATCGTACCCGACAATACCAAGTTCGATTTCATCCGCTTCCGGCGGATCAGCTTTCCCATATCCGCGGTGCTGTCGATTCTCGCCATCACGCTCTATTTCACCCACGGCCTGAATTTCGGCATCGACTTCAGCGGCGGCACGCTGATCGAAGTGCAGAACAAGGCCGGGCCCGTCGACATCGCCAAGATGCGCGCGACGATCTCGGGACTCGGCCTCGGCGAAGTCCAGCTGCAGGAATACGGCAGCCCGGACACCGTGCTGATCCGCGTCGCCCAGCAGCCCGGCGGCGAGCAGGCGCAGCAGCAGGTGGAGATCAAGGTGCGCGGCGCGCTCGGCGATACCGTCGACTATCGCCGCATCGACGTGGTGGGTCCGCGGGTGTCGGGCGAGTTCCTGCACTGGGGCATCATCGGCATCATGGTCGCCATCGGCGCCATCCTGATCTATCTGTGGTTTCGGTTCGAATGGCAGTTCGCGCTGGGAGCCATGATCGCGAACGTGCACGACATCGTGCTGACGCTGGGCTTCATGTCGATCACCCAGATCGATTTCGATCTGACCAGCATCGCCGCGCTGCTCACCATTCTCGGTTATTCGCTCAACGACACCGTCGTCATCTACGACCGTATCCGCGAGATGCTGCGGCGCTACAAGAAGATGCCGATGACGGATCTCCTCAACGTCTCCATCAACTCGACCCTGTCGCGCTCGGTCATCACCCATGTGACGGTGTCGCTCGCCCTGTTGGCGCTGCTCCTGTTCGGCGGCCAGGCGATCCACAGCTTCACCGCGACGATGATGTTCGGCGTCGTGCTGGTGGGCACCTACACCTCGGTATTCATCGCTTCGCCGATCCTGATCTATCTCGGCGTCGGTACCGGCCGCCAGAACGCTCCGGATGCGCCGGAAGAAAAGGAGCCGGCCGCCGTCGAGCCGCCGCCGGCCCGCAAGGGCGCTCCGGCGGTCGCGCGCGTGCGCCGCTGACGGCGCCGTCGCAACTGCGTCCCCATCTGCCGCGTCCCGCGCCGATCGAGGCATACGGCAAGGGCGGGTTCCGGTTCGCCGACATGTCCCACCGCGGCTCGATCCTGTGTTTGCCGCAGGGCATCTGGGCGAGCGATGTCGAGGCGGCGGGCGAAATCGATCTCGCCGCCGTGTCGCTCGCGCTCGCGGACGACGCCGCGATCGATCACTTCTTGATCGGGACCGGCAAGGAGATGGCGCTCGTGCCGCCGTCGTTGCGCGACGCCTTCCGCGAGCGGCGCATCGTGCTGGAAGCCATGACCACCGGGGCGGCGGTGCGGACCTACAATATCCTGCTCGGCGAGCGGCGGCGGATCGGGGTGCTGCTGATTGCGGTGGAGTAGGACGTTTTCGTTGGGTTGTCACACATTTCGCTGTCATCGCCCGGCTTGACCGGGCGATCCGGTAAACACCGACCGTGAGTGCTGGATTGCCCCGTCAAGCCGGGCAATGCCGTGAGGTGCGGGATCGCCATGCAGGACGCCTATGCCCATTGCGAAGCCGTGGTGCGGGCGGCCGACAAGGACCGATTTCTCGCTGCCCTGTTCGCGCCGGCGGGTCTGCGCCGGCATCTCCATGCGCTCTACGCCTTCAACAGCGAAATCCTCCGGGTGCGCGAGGCGGCGCGCGAGGTGCTGCCGGGCGAAATCCGCCTGCAATGGTGGCGCGACGCGCTCTCCGGCGAAGCACGCGGCGAGGCCAATGCCAATCCGATCGCCGCGGCCCTGCTCGACACCATCGCCCAATGCGGCCTCCCGCTCGAGCCGCTGCTCGGCCTGATCGATGCCCATGGCTTCGACCTCTATGACGAACCAATGGTGAAATTGGCCGAGCTCGACGGCTACGGCCGCGCCACCGAAGGTGCCTTGATGACGCTCGGCGCGCGAATTCTGGCGGGCGGCACGGAGCCCGCCCCGGATGCCGCCGCCGCGTCCGCCGGCGTCGCCTGCGCAGTAGCGCACTGCCTGCGCAGCTTTCCCGCCGACGTATCGCGCCGACAGATGTTCGTGCCGCTGGAACTGCTGGAGCGCCACGGCGTCTCGCCCGCGGAAGTCGAAACCCGCAGCAACTCCCCGGGACTGCGGGCGGCGCTGACCGAGCTGCGCGGCCACGCCCGCGCGGCCTTGGTGCAATTCCGCGGCGGCGCCGCGGCTGCGATTCCCGAGCGCTGTGCGCCGGCCTTTCTCGTGGTCGCGGTGGTCCCCGCATGGCTTGCACGGCTTGACCGCGCCGCGGGCGATCCCTTCACGCCGGTCGAGGTGCCGCAATGGCGTCGCCAGTGGGCGATCTGGCGCGCGGCGCGGCGGTGGCCGGCGCTGTGACCGCGCTCACAGCACGAAGCGGTCGCGCATATTGCGGCGCGCATTGAGGATCTCGTTGACGACGCGCCGCTCGGCTTCCGAGGTGATCAGGGGATCGATGCTGTCGACTTGGTTGGTGGCGACGAGCTGGAGGATGTCCATGCGCACTTTGCCGCCGGCATTGCGGGGCAGGGTGGGCACGATCTGGATGAATTGCGGCGCATTGTCCCGGCCGACCGCCGCAGCGACGAATTCCTGCAGCTTGTCCTCGGCGACCGCGGCCTTGGTCTCGACGAACGCATAGAGCGCGGTGCCGGCGAGACGATCGGGATAGACCAGCACCGCGGCGTCGCGGACATCGGGATGGGACGTCAACGCCGCGGCAATGGCCGGCGCGCCGAAGAGGTTCTTGCGCTGTGCCACGATGCGCTCGACCACGCGCGCTTCCTGCTCCGAGGTGAGCAGCGGTTCGATCATGTCGACCTGGTTGGTGCTGACCAGCCGCAATATGTCCGCGCGCACCATGCCTTCGGACTGGCGCGGCAACGCTTCGACGATCTGGGTGAATTCCGGCACCCGGCCGGCACCGAGCGTCCGGACCAGCACGTCGCGCAGCGCATCTTCGTTGACGCCGGGGCCGGCTTCGACGAAGGCATAAAGGCCGATGCCGCTCATGCGGTCGGGAAAATCGAGCACCGCGACGTCGCGTACGCCCGGGACCGTCTTCAATGCGGCCTCGATCGCCGGTGCGTCCTTGGCCATCCGCGTGCCACCGCCTTCGGAATCGATGAAGCCGAACAGGCCCCGGGTGACGAGCATGTAGACCTTCTTGCCGGTCGCCATCCAGATTCGGGTCGGCAGGCTTTTGCGCGCCAGTACGCGCTTCTCCATCGCGGTCAGCGCCTCCGGCACGTAGCGCCGCTTATGCTTGAGGAAATGGCGCAGGTCCTCGTAGGCCAGGATGCGGAACAGCCAGTTGCGGCGGCGAAATGCGGAGGCGAGCTGGAAGTCCAGGAGATAGGCGCGGCCATCGGGACTGCGCAGCCAGTTCTGTTCCTTGGCGAGGTCGTTGTGGGAGATGCGCAACCGGTGCACGGCGCGCAACGCCGCCCGCGCGGAACGGAAATACGCGAGATCGTCATATGGACGCGCAATCTTCAGCGCGCTGCCGGGAATGTAGCCGCGCACCAGGCGGTGGCGGTCGGCATAGAGCAAAGGCGGCGCGACGCCGAGCGCCGTCACCGCGGCGAGGGCGCGCCGCTCGCGGTTGAAAAGATGGATGGCGAGCGGCCGCGACCACCACGGCACTTCGTCGAGGCGCCGCAGCACGGCGGGAAGCTCGCCGGCGTCGTCACGGAAGGTGCCGCGCTCCACCGTTGAGAAGACGTCGCGCTTGAGCACGACCGCGGTCTGCCAGCGCCCGGCGAAATCATCCTTCATCGCAGGTGCGGCTCCGGCGCGCCGGCAGGTTCTTCGGCCGGTACCAGGGCGGCGGCCTCGGGGGTCACGGACATGCCGCGGCGCCAGCGGTCGAGATCGCCGAGCGCGCGCGCCGTCAGCGCGCGCCGCTTGGCCATGGTCTTCTCGGTGCCGCGCAGCCGGGTGCCGTCCGCCCCGCGGCCCGGCGACTGCGCGAGCGGCGGGAACAGGCCGAAATTGACGTTCATCGGCTGGAACGACCGCGGCCCGGCGTCGATCGTTTCCACATGGCCGCCGGTGATGTGTGTGAGCAGGGCGCCGTGGGCGGTGGTCGGCGGCGGCATATCGCATGCTTCGCCGCGCCGCTCGGCGGCGGCGAAGCGTCCCGCGAGCAGCCCGATCGCGGCGGATTCCACGTAGCCCTCGCATCCCGTGATCTGCCCGGCGAAGCGCAGGCGCGGTTCGCTTTTCAGGCGCAATGCGCCGTCGAGCAGCTTCGGCGAATTCAGGAACGTATTGCGGTGCAGGCCGCCGAGCCGCGCGAATTCCGCATGTTCGAGGCCAGGAATCATCCGGAACACCCGCATCTGCTCGGCATGCTTGAGCTTGGTCTGGAAGCCGACGATGTTGAACAATGTGCCGAGCCGGTTGTCCTGGCGCAACTGGACGACCGCGTGGGGCTTCTCCCCGGGCCGGTGGGCGTTGGTCAGTCCGACCGGCTTCATCGGACCCCAGCGCAGCGTGTCGCGGCCGCGCTCCGCCATGATTTCGATCGGCAGGCAGCCATCGAAATAAGGCGCGCTCTCCCAGTCGTGGAACGAGACGCGGTCGCCGGCGATGACCGCATCGAGGAAGGCGTCGTACTGGGTACGGTCGAGCGGGCAATTGATGTAGTCGGCCCCGCTGCCGCCCGGGCCGACCCTGTCGTAGCGCGACTGGAACCACGCCACCGCCATGTCGATGCTGTCGCGGTAGACGATGGGCGCGATGGCGTCGAAGAAGGCGAGCGCCGTCTCGCCGGTGGCGGCGCCGATGGCGGCGGCGAGGCCCGGCGAGGTCAGCGGCCCGGTGGCGACGATGACGCTGTCCCATTGGGGAGGCGGCAGGTCGGCGATCTCCTCGCGGGAAATGTCCACCAGCGGATGGCCCTCGAGCGCGGCGGTGACGGCCTGCGAAAAGCCGTCGCGATCGACGGCGAGGGCGCCCCCGGCGGGAACCTGGTTGGCGTCCCCCGCGCGCATCACCAGCGAGCCGAGGCGACGCATCTCCTCATGCAGCAGGCCGACCGCGTTATGCTCGCGGTCGTCGGAGCGGAACGAGTTCGAGCACACGAGTTCGGCGAAGCCCGCGGTCTTGTGGACCGCGGTGGATAGCAGCGGGCGCATCTCGTGCAGCACCACGGGAACGCCG
Source organism: uncultured Alphaproteobacteria bacterium (assembly GCA_963800215.1). Taxonomy (GTDB): domain Bacteria; phylum Pseudomonadota; class Alphaproteobacteria; order Rhizobiales; family Xanthobacteraceae; genus JAJPKK01. The sequence continues at coordinate 321,828 of CAWCZY010000006.1, forward strand.
CGGGAGGCGACCTGCCAGGCGGCTTCGCTTCCCGCCAATCCGCCGCCGATGATATGGATGGGTTGCATCGGACCCGTGGATATTGGAAAAATGTTTGGAGTTCAACCGCCAACGCATCGGGACCGCCCCCGGAGGAACCACCATGAGGAACACCCTGCTCATTCTCGCCGGCGCGATCGGCGCCGCCTTGTCGTCGCCGGCGGCGCAGGCGCTGGAACTCAAGGTGCTGACGGCGGGCGCCTTCAAATCCACCGTGGCCACGCTCGGCCCCGAATACGAGAAGGCCAGCGGAAACAAGCTCATCATCGACGCCGACACGGTCGGCGCTTTGGTGAAGCGGGTCGAAGCCGGGGAACCCTTCGACGTCATCGTCATGACCCCGGAGGCCATCGACGGCCTCGCCGCCAAGAGCAAGATCGCCCCGTTCAGCCGCACCAACCTGGCACGGGTCGGGGTCGGCGTCATGGTGAAGGAGGGCGCGCCGAAGCCGGACATTTCGACCGTCGACGCCTTCAAGAAGGCGGTGCTCGACGCCAAGTCGGTATCCTTCATCGATCCCGCCAGCGGCGGGTCGAGCGGCATCTATGTGGCGAAGCTGCTGGACCGCCTCGGCATCGCCGATCAGGTCAAGCCCAAGGAGTTGCTCAAGCAGGGCGGCTATGTTGCCGATCTGATCTCGTCCGGCCAATCGGAGCTCGGCATCCATCAGATCAGCGAGATCGTGCCGGCCAAAGGCGTCAGCCTGGTCGGGCCGCTGCCCAAGGAGATCCAGAACTACACCGTCTACGCGGCGGCCGTCGGTCCCGCTACCAAATACCCGGACGAGGCGAAGAAGCTGATCGACGTGTTCTCCGGGCCGTCCGCCCAGGCCTTGTTCAAGTCCAAGGGCATGGAGCCGGCCGGGCCCTGATGCGCAGGGGGGCGACGGCGCTTTGATCTTCTCCCTCCCCTGAAAAAGGGACCTCTTAGGGGAGGGGCTTAGCGCGCTAACGACGCGGGACAATCCGCGAAACGACTCGGGGCTCAATTGAGCTTCATGCCGATGGAACGAAACACCGGCGTCCACCGCGCGATATCCTGCTCGACGAATTGCCTGGTCTTGTCCGGCGTCGAATGGCGGTAGGGCTCGAGCCCAGACTCGATCAACGTGGTGCGGAAATTGTCGTCCTCCATCACCGTGTCGGTCGCGCCTGCGATCTGCTCGATGATCGGCTTGGGCGTCCCGCGCGGCGCAAACAGCCCGGTGAAATTCACCGCGATCATGCCGGGCAGCCCGGATTCGATCGCGGTCGGGATCTCCGGCGCCGCGACCAGGCGATCATTGGCGGTCACGACGATCATCCGCAGCTTGCCGGTTTTGTGCAGTTCGAGCACCTGGCTGGTGATGTTGGCGACGACGATCGGCACCTGGCCGGCGACGACGTCGCCGAGCGATGGTCCGGAGCCCTTGTAGGGCACGTGGACGATATCAGGCGTTCCCGCCAGCGACTTGAACAGCTCGCCGGCGAGATGGGTCATCGATCCCGCCCCGGCCGAGCCGTAGGCGAGCTTGCCCGGATTGGCCTTGGCATAGGCGATCAGTTCCTTGAGCGTGTGCACGGGAACGCTGGGGTTCACCACGATGGTGAGCGCCGGCACCGCGAGTATCGCGATCGGCTCGAAATCCTTGATCGGATCGTAGAGCGGCTTGATCATCCCGATCGGATTGAGAACGAGTGCGCCGGCGCCGCCGAGCAGGATGGTGTAACCGTCGGGCTGGGCACGGGCGACCGCAAGCGCGCCGACCGCGCCGCCGGCGCCGCCCTGGTTCTCGATGTAGACGTTGCCCAGCGGCGCCTTCACCCGCTCCGCCCACAGCCGCGCCACGATGTCGTTGACGCCTCCCGGCGCGAACGGGACCACGAGCTTGATCGGGCGATCCGGATATTTGGCCTCGGCAGCGCCCAGCCGCGGCGCCAGGGCGCAGCCGGTTAGCGCCGCAATGCCGGCCAACACGTCACGACGCTTCATCGCAGTGGTCCCCGGTTCGAGAGATCGGTTGGAGCGAAAGTCGCGCCTGCCGGGAATTCCGGGAAACAGCGCGGCGACAGGATGCGCCAATCCGCGGGCGTCAGCAAGATCGCTCAGGTGCGGCATCTACCGTGGGCAACGGCGCCTTCGGGATCACGCCGCATATAGAACTTGCGACCATCTTCATGTGTGGTGTGGAATCCGAGGCGTTGATAGAGTCGCAAGGCAGGGTTCGTCTTCACCACGCCCAGCGTCACCGCTTTGCCGGCGCGCGCGGCTTCGTCGATCAGTCAATTCATCACCTCGGTGCCAATGCCTCGCCGCTGGAAAGCGGCTTCGACGAAGAGCTGTCCGAGAAAGAGCGCGTCGCCTTGCGTGGCGCTCTGCAGCCACCCGATATCGGCAGAGCCAAGCCCGATCATTCGAACCTGCGTCACCTCCCAGCGCTGGCGGAAGCCGGCGGAATGAGCGGCTCGATCCAGGTTCAATTCCTGAATGGTCCTCTCCATCGCGGCAAAATAGAGTGCCGCACAATACTCGAAATCCGCGGCATGGGCCGGGCCAAGAGTAACCGCCATGATCGACTTGCCTCTCGGGGTCGGAGGGCGCTGCCGGACAATCGCTGCCATCACGAGTGACCGGAGGTCACGGCGCCGTCAAGATCGTCGGTCGCGCGCCGACTTTTTGACGTCTGATTCGGTTCCTTCCGGAACGGCGGTACGTGACAGGCAGAAATCGGCATCGTGCAGCCAACACATGCGATTGGGCTCATGCCGGTCCCGCCGCAGCGAGCGAACCGTGTTGCGCGTGCCTGATTTGAAAGCGGCCTCAAGTTGGCGGTTGGCGCGCCTGTTGCGCGCGCCAGCGCAGGGAAAAATCCCCACATCGGATATGAACCTCGCCGAATAGCCGCTGATCTGCCGCGTCACTTTCAACACCGATCCGCCTCTATTCTCGACTGTCAGCGGAAGTATCATTCGGCCACCCGGCGCCAAAGCATTGAGCCAGATCGCAGCGGGATGAGTTGCGCCGGCGTTGATCAAGAGCGCATCGACTGCGTCGAGATTGCAGGTGGATCCGTCCGCTGCCACCACGCAGGCCTGAAGCCAGGGGGATAAATTCCGCTTCGCGCGCGCGGCGAGCTTTCGATCGATTTCGACGGCAGTCACCCGGCCGCTCTTGCCGACGATTTCAGCCAGGATCGCGCTGTAGTATCCGGTGCCGCAGCCGATATGGGCCACGTGCTCTCCGGCTTTGAGTTCGAGAGCATCGATCAAAAACGCCAAGAAGCTGGGCTGTCCATTGTTCAGGTGACGCGCCGGGTCGACTGCCACGAGCACATTGTGATAGACGTGCTTTGGATCGTCGTCCTCGGTCGTCCAGTGCTCCTGCCCCCACGGAATTCGCCACGGACCGGGACCGAGAAAGTTCTCCCTCGGCACCTTGGCGAACGCGCGAACGACTGCGTCCGATCTGATATGCGCGACGTATTTGAGTTCCTCGGCATAGCTTCGGCGCGCGGCCTTCATCCAACATTCCCCGATGACCGGCGGCCAGTGTCTTGATCGGTGAGCCCATGACCAGCCGCCTTCCGGACGCCCTGTCCTTCGTCGGCGGCGAATGAGGACAGTCAGAGTTAACGTTGCCGAAGCGTTCGCCGTTCAACGAGGATCGGGCGAAGGTCTTCGGCGGGCTGCATCGGCTTGCCGACAAAATTATAGCGGTCGCAGATTGTAATCAACCCGGGTAACGGCCGCTCGAGGTGATAGCCTCTCGCGAGGACGCGACACTGAGTGGAATGGCGGTCCGTGCGCCAGGTCCGCTATGCCGTCGGACTGACTTGCCGCCATATTAGGGAACCAATGTCGGGGGTCAAATCATGACCCGGCGAGGCCATTGGGCGGCTCATCCGCTACAACCCGAAAAGCCGTTTCGCGTTCCCGCCGGCGATCGCGGCGACGGCGTCCTGATCGAGGCTCGTGGTCGCGGCGAGGTGCTCGATCGGGTCGTATTCGCCCATGTCGTAGGGATAATCCGTGCCCATCATCACGTGATCGACGCCGAAGGTCTCCACCAATGCCGCGAGCTGGTTCGGCGTGAACACCACCGTGTCGAAGTAGATCCGCTTGAGATAGCTCGACGGCGGCTTCGGCAGGTCGGCCCGCGCGTCGCCGCGGGCGCCCCAGGCATGGTCGATGCGGCCGGAATAGGCGCCGAGGAAACCGCCGCCATGGACGGCGACGATCTTGAGGTTCGGGTGGCGTTCCAATACGCCGTCGAGGATGAGGTAGTGCAGGGCGAGCGTCGTCTCCAAGGGATTGCCGACGATGTTGTTGAAATAGAACCGCGACATCCGCTGCGCCTCGGTGAAGCCGTTGGGATGGATGAGCACCACGGCGCCGAGCGCTTCGGCCTTCGCCCAGAACGGCGCGAAGGCGGGGTCGGAGAGTTCCTTGCCGGCGACGTTGGTGAGGATCTGGACGCCCTTGAATTTGAGCGCGGTCATGCAGCGTTCAAGCTCGCTCGCCGCCGCCGCGCCGTCCGGCATCGGCACCGTGCCGAGCGCCATGAATCGGTCCGGCTTGCCGGCGACGTATTCGGCGATGCCGTCATTGATCATGCGCGCCGCCTGGACCGCGATCTCGACCGGCACGGTGTAATAGCATTGCGGCGGCGGGCACATGACGAGCTGGAGGTCGATGCCCATGGCATCGAGATCGGCGAGGCGCTGGTCGTAGGTGGTCATCAACGGCCGCCGCTCGGTGTCCTGGCGCACATTGATCACCTTGGTGTCGGGCGCGGCGTAACGGGCGAGCGGGATGGTCGCGAGATCGAGATGCGGCCTGACGAATTCCGAAGCGCGGGGAACCGCGACGTGGGAGTGAATGTCGACGGTGATGCTGTTCGGCCGCACCATGCGGCCGGGCTTTGCGCCGGCCGGTCTGGCCGCGGTCGGGCCGTAGCGGTTCCAGTCGTGGGACATCGGGGCTCGGGTTCCTTGCAGGTGGGCGTGAGCACAGGCGCTCGAAGTAGGGTGGGCAAAGCGAAGCATGCCCACGTGCGGCACAGCGTGGGCATGCTGCGCTTTGACCACCCTACTGCTTTCTTCTCTTCTTCGCCTGGCCCGCCGCCGGGATGACCGGCAGCAGGACGTGGTTCGCCATGGCGCGGCCGAAATGCAGCGTGGTGACGCCGCCGAACACCTCCGGCGGGCGGTCCTGCGGGTCGTCATGCAGGAACGGCCCGCAACCCGTCAACTCGTTCTTGAAGTTCGAGAGTCGGCCGCCGCTCGCCCCGCCATATTCGTAGTCCTTGCCGCGGATCGTCAGCGCCACCCGATAGCCCGGCGGCACCACGATCGAGGTCGGCCAAATCTCGATGTCGAGCTCGACCACCTCGCCCGGATTCAGCGGCTCGCTCTTGTCGTGGCTGTGCCAGGGACGATGGGGCAGCGACAGTTTCTTGTCGAGCTTGCGGTGGGAGGCGCGCAGCCATCCCTGCGCGACCGGGGTGTGCGGATCGATGGCGCCCTGGAATACCACCTCCTTCAAGTCCGGCGAGAACACGCGCAGGACCAGGAACAGGTCGGCATCGCTGGTCGAGGACGACACGAACAGCTTTGCGGCGATCGGCCCGGTGATCTCGGTCGCCTGCGCCATCGGCGCCGTCATGAAGGTGAGGCCGTCGCCCATCGCCTCGAAGCTGCGCGTCGCCTTGTCCGCGGTGCGGACGTCCCTCAACATGCCGTCGGCGGGGCTGAGGTAAAACCGTGCCCACCGCGTGCGCTTGAGCGGCCATTCATTCTCGGCGCGGGCGACGAATTTTTCGCCGGGATGGCGGACCTGCAGCAGCACTTTGGGCTGCTTGTCCCAGCCGCTGTCCTTGCCGTGCAGGAAGTGGTCGAAGAAGCGCAGCTGCTGCTCGCGCCCGTAATCGGTGTAGAAATGGGTCCAGTGCTCGATCCCATGGGCTTCGAGCCATTTCTGCTTCGATGCCGCGCGGACAAAGCCCTCGAAATTGCCGTGGGGATGCAGGCCCTGGCCGCCCCAATTGGCGGCCGAGAACAGCGGCACCTTGACCTTCGACCACACCGGCGAGCGCGCCCGGTGATAGGCATCGTCGAGGGGATGGGCGAGGATATCGTTGCCGAAATCGGCGCGATTTGCCGCGAGTTCCGGTTCCGACAGCACCTCCGGCCCGCACACCAGCTCGCCGTGGATGGGCGAGCGCTTGCCGCGCTCGCCGGCGCCGTATTGCACGGTCTTGACCTGCATGTCGAACCAGTTCTTCCAGAACGTCGACAGGATGCCGCCGTGATGGGTCATGTCGCGATACCAGTCGGCGGCGCCTTCCCAGATGCACATCGCAGCGAGGTGCGGGGGCGCCAGCGAGGCGACGTGCCACTGGTTGATGCCGTAATAGGAAATGCCGGATAGACCGACCTTGCCGTTCGACCAAGGCTGCACCCCCGCCCATTCGATGCAGTCATGGAAATCCTTGGTCTCCCGCGGCGAGAAGTGGTCGATCACGCCGGGAGAGCAGCCGCAGCCGCGGGAATCGACGCGCACGCAGGCGTAGTCGTGCGGCACCCATTTCTCGGGATCGACGACCTCCCAGTTCTGGTACTTGTTGGAAGAGCCGGCGGCGACGTCGGGGTGCTTTTGTGCCATGCGCTGCCACGCGCTCGGATAGCCCTCCTGGAAGGCGAGGCCCTTGGCATAGGGGCCGTAGCTCAGGATCACCGGATATTTGCCCGGTTGCACCGGCCGGAACACGTCGGCCCGCAGCACCAGGCCGTCATCCATGGTGATCGGCACGTCCCAATCGATGTGCATGCCGTCGCGGACTTCGCTGCGCGGCTGGTGCGTGCCGCCGGCTTTCGCCGCGCCGGAATCTTCGGCCGATGACATGATGTTTCTCACCTGTTGGTGTCATTGCCCGGCTTGATCGGGCAATCCAGTACTCACGGTCTGTGTTTACAGGATCGCCCGGTCAAGCCGGGCGATGACAGCCAAGTGCGTGTCAACCAAAACGAAAAACGTTCTACCGCCGCTTGCCGCGCTTGCGCCGGGTCGCCCCGGCCTGCTTCTCCAACACCGCGCAGACCGACGCGGTGTCGAGTTCGCCGAAGCCCATGGCCAACGCCTCCGAATAGACCGGAATGCTCGCGGAAAACAGCGGCGTCGGCACGCCGAGCCCGGCGGCGAAGTGTTCGATCACCGAAATATCCTTGTGGTAGAGTTTGATGGACATGCTCGCGTTGTCATATTTGTTCTTGACCATCATCGGCCCGCGCACCTCGAACACGCGGGAACTTCCGACTCCGGCGGTGATGAGCTCATAAATCATCTGCGGGTCGAGCCCGGCCTTGATGCCGAGGACCATGGCTTCCGCCGACGCCACGTTGTTGATGGTGACGAGCAGGTTGGCGATGTATTTCATCCGGCTGCCATTGCCGAATGCGCCGACCTCATAGGCGGCGCGTGAGAACGCGGCGAACATCGGCTTGAGCCGCGCGATCGCTTTTTTGTCGCCGCTCGCATAGATCACGATGTCCTTGACCGCGGCCTGGGCTCCGGTGCCGCTCACGGGGCAGTCGAGCATGACATGGCCGGCCTTGCGCAGCGCCTGTTCGGCGCGCTGCTTGTCCTCGATCTCGAAGGTGCTGGCTTCGATGATGGTCTTGCCCGGCAGCTTGTCCTTCGTGATCCCGGCGACCGTCGCGTCGAGCGCGTCGACATGGGGCAGCGACAGGATGATCACGGGGACGGCCGCGGCGAGCGTCGCCACGTCGGGCGCGATCTCGACCCCGGCCCGGGTCGCCGCCCGCTTGCGGCCGGCATCGGGGTCGTAGCCGACGACGCGCCAGCCGGCGGCCGCGAGGTGCCTGGCAAACGAGCCGCCCATGTTGCCGAGGCCGACCACGCCGACCGTTCCCTTGCTCCGCTTCGCCATTACCATGCTGCTCCGTTACTCACACCCAATCGTCGAGCAACCGTAGCCCGGATTGAGCGCCAGCGAAATCCGGGACCACCCTCGATGCCACCCCCGGGTTTCGCTGACGCTCGACCCGGGTACGGTTTTGCGCACATCACCACGAAACGCTGCTCCAGCACGACCGAACCGGGCTTCCTACCGGCGCGCCGATCGCCTATCGTCCGCGCCGCCTGACAAACGCCGGAGACACGCGCATGCATGTTGGAGTGGCCGGGCTCGGCAAAATGGGTGCGGCGATCGCGCATCGGCTGATCGAGACCGGCAACCAGGTCACGGTGTGGAACCGCTCGGTGGACAAGACCCTGCCGCTCATCGCCGCGGGCGCCGCCGCCGCGGCGAACCCCGCCGCGCTCGCGGGCGCGGTGGACGCCGTCATTACCATTCTCACCGACGCCGCCGCGATCGATGGGGTCTATGGCGGTCCGGCAGGCCTGCTCGCGGGCGACATCAAGGGCAAGCTGTTCATCGAGATGAGCACGGTGCGGCCGCAGATCGAGACCGCGCTCGCGGACAAGGTGCGCGCCGCGGGCGCCGCATTCGTTGAATGCCCGGTCGGCGGCAGCACCGGGCCGGCGCGCCAGGGCAAGCTCATCGGCCTCATGGGCGCGGAGCCGGCCGACGCCGCAAGGGCGCGGCCGCTGCTCGAACTGCTGTGCCGGAGGATCGAGCATTGCGGTCCGGTCGGCTCCGGCGCGGTGATGAAGCTCACCATCAACCTGCCGCTGCTGGTCTATTGGCAGGCGCTCGGCGAGGCCTTGGCGCTGTGCCGGCCTCTGGACATCGATCCCGCCCGCCTGATCGACCTGTTGTCGGACACCTCGGGAGGCCCCAACGTGCTCAAGGTGCGTGGGCCGGCGCTGGTCAAGATGCTCAGGGGCGAAGACGCCGGGGCCGTGAGCTTCAGCCTCGACACCAGCGCCAAGGACCTGCGTACCATGCTGGCGGAGGGTGCGGCGCGCGGTGTCGAGATGCCGCTGGTCGCGCAAACGCTCGCCTGTTTCGAGGAGGCGAGCCGCAACGGCCTCGGCGACGGCGAGGTCTCCGCCCTTCCGGTGTATTGGCGCAACCGCAAGCCGCCCAAATAAACGCTATCACTTCAAGGAGTCCTTCATGTCCGTCACCCTCGCCCAGGCCAGCACCATCCTCGATGTCGCCCTCAAGACGGCGCGCGAGATGAAACTGGTGCCGATGACCGTCGCCGTGCTCGATGCCGGCGGCCATCTCGTCGCGTTCAAGCGCGAGGACAAGTCGGGGATTCTTCGTTACGATATCGCTTATGGCAAGGCATGGGGCGCGCTCGGCATGGGGTTCGGCTCGCGCACTTTGTTCGAGCGCGCCGCCAACACGCCGCAGTTCTTCAACGCGCTTTATGCGGCGAGCGGCGGCCGCGTCGTCTCCAACCCCGGCGGGGTGCTGATCCGCGACGCCGCCGGCGACATCATCGGCGCGGTCGGGATTTCCGGCGACACCTCCGACAAGGACGAGGCGTGTGCCATCGCCGGCATCGAGGCGGCGGGATTGAGGGCCGACCCGGGCGGACAGAAGAGCTGACGGGCCGGCGGGGAGACGCGTCCATGATCAAGATGTTCTCGTTCTGGCGCTCGCTCGCGTCCTACCGGGTGCGCATCGCGCTCAACCTCAAAGGGATCGTGCCGAACGAGGTGGTCCAGGTGGACCTGATCAAGGGCCGCCAGCGCGACCCCGCCTACAGCGCCGTCAATCCGATGATGGCGCTACCGGCGCTGGTCGACGGCGCTGGGCCGATCCTGTTCGAGTTGCTCGCCATCATCGAATATCTCGACGAGACGCACCCCGAACCGCCGCTGTTGCCCAAGGATGCGCGCGGGCGGGCGCGGGTGCGCGGCATCGCCCAGATCGTCGCCTGCGATTCCCACCCGCTGGTGGTGCCGCGGGTGCGCGAATATCTCGAGCATCAACTCGAGATCGCCGAACCCGCCCGGATGGTGTGGTGTCGCCACTGGATCGCGGCGGCGCTCACGGGGATCGAGACCCATCTCAGGGAGCCCCAGACCGGCCAGTTCTGCCACGGCGACGAGGTGACGATCGCCGACATCTGCGTCGCCAGCCAGGGCGCCGGCGCCCGGTTCTTCGGCGTCGACATGGCACCGTTCCCGAACGTCGCCCGCATCGTCGATACCTGCCAGGAGATCGACGCCTTCGCCCGTGCCCACCCGCTCAGGCAACCCGGCGCGCCGGGGGTTTAGGGGCGGGGGGAGAGTGAGGGCTCCCCGCGCCGGTCGGTGCCCACGTGCCGCTCGCTGCGGCCAATGATCCCCGGAACTTGTTTTCGGGCCGGCGGACCGTTAAACGCATGGCCACGACCCACCCTAGTGGGGCGACCCGAACCGGTGGGCTGCTGTCGGTCCGGACCAGTCGCCCCGCTATTTCAATAAGTTGTCGGCAGGCCTGTCCCAGCATTCGTGGAATGTTGGGGTCGGACCACCAGGAGGACTTGATGGGAGCGAATTTCGGCATCGCCGGCATGGACTGGCAGCAGCGGGTCAATTGGGATCGGCTGCGCAAGTACCGCATCGAGCGCGCCCGCGAGATGATGAAGAAGCACGGGCTCGGCGCCTTGCTGTGCATGTATGACGAGAATTGCCGCTACATCACCGGCACGCTGACGCCGGGCTGGAACCGGCTCAAGCCGGGCCTGCGCTATGCGATGCTGTGCGGCGACGGCGATCCCGTGCTGTTCGAGCAGGGCGACCTCGGCTTCCACATCGAGCGCCATTCGCCCTGGATCCCCAAAGAGAACGTCCGCTACTCCTACGCCTGGATCAAAGGCGCGGCGGGCCCGGCCTCGACCCAGCAGGTCAACAAGTTCACCGACGCCATCATTTACGAGATGAAGCGCCACGGCGTCGCCGGCCAGAAGCTCGGCTGCGACTTCATCGACATCAACATGATCAACGTCTTCCGCGAGAAGAACATCAACTGGGTCGACGGCATGACCCCGATGATGGAGGCGCGCGCGGTCAAGAACGTCGACGAGCAGGAATGCATGCGCATCGTCGGCGCCATCGGCGACGCCACCCACTGGGAATGCATGAAGTTCCTGCACCCGGGCCTGACCGAGAACCAGGTGACGGCGCACCTGATGAAGTTCCTCTACAACATCCCCGGCATGGAGGATGTCGAGGACGTGATCGTCTCCTCCGGCCCCAATACCTGGCCGAACTGGCGCAACTTCTCCGACCGCATCATCCAGCCCGGCGACATCGTGTTCATGGATTTGGCCGCGCTCACCTGGAACGGCTACAAGTCCTGCTATTACCGCACCTATTGCGTCGGCAAGGAGCCCTCCAAGGAGCAGCAGGAGACCTACGCCACCGCGCTCGGATGGCTCTACGATTCGATCGGCGAGGTGAAGGTCGGCGCCACCACCCGCGATATCGCGCTGAAATGGCCGTCCGCCAAGGAAGCCTGGGGCTACGAGGAGGAGGACCAGGCGGCCGCGAACCTGTGGGGCCACGGCCTCGGGCTCGCCCAATACGATCCCCCCGTGATCTCCCGCATCTGGTCGCTCGACCACCCCGTCGAGATCAAGGAAGGCATGACCTTCGCGCTCGAAACCCAGCACGGCAAGAAGTTCCGCTACGGGGTGCGCATCGAGGAAATGCTGATCGTGAAGAGCGACGGGATCGAGATCGTCTCCAACTTCCCGGTGAAGCAGATTACCGCGGTGGACCCGATCCCCGGCTACGGCGACCACGTGAAGTGATCGTTCTTCTCCCTCTCCCGCTTGCGGGGGAGGGTCGGGGAGGGGGCGCGGGCGTCGAGATGCGGCACGTGAGCTGCCCCCTCCCCAACCCTCCCCCGCAAGCGGGAGAGGGGGTATTTCGAGGCCCGATGTTATGAACACAGCCGCCGCAATCAGTGCTGCACGACCTGACCGCTTCATCGTGCCGCTCGCAAGCGCGGGCGATGCCGAGCGGGTTGGGCCGAAGGCCGCAAACCTCGCGGCGCTGGCGCGGGCCGGGCTGCCGACGCCGGGCGGCTTCTGCCTCACCGCGGATGCCTATCGCGACCAGATCGCGGCGCTCGGCCTCACCGAGACCACCGCGCAATACGCCGCCGCGGACATGCGCGAGCAACGCCGCCAGTCCGTCGAGATCAGGCTCGCGCTCTATGAGCAGCCTATCGCGCCGGAAATTCTCGACGCATTGCTCGACGCCTGGCGCGCGGCGGGCGCGGGCGGGGCAAAGCCCTTCGCGGTCCGCTCCTCGGCGCTCATCGAGGATCGCAAGGGGGCCAACTTCGCCGGCCAGTTCGAAAGCTTCCTCGGCATCGCCGACGAGACCGCCTTCATCACCGCGGTGCGAGCCTGCTGGGCCGCGCTGTGGACCACCAATGCGCGCCGCTACATGGAAAATCACGGGCTCAGCCCCGGCGATACCGCGATGGCGGTGCTGATCCAGCCGCTGGTCGAGGCGCGCGCCTCCGGCGGCGGCCTGAGCGAGAACGCCGAAGGCCAGATGCTGCTCAGCGCCACCTGGGGGCTCGGCTCGGCGATCGCCCAGGGCGAGGTGGTGCCGGACCGCATCGTGCTGTCGCGCCAGGGCTTCCTGCGCAGCAACGTGGCCGGCCGCAAGGACCACCGAGACACCTGCGGCCACGGCGCCGGCGCGGCGCCCCAGGCGGTGCCGCGCGAACTCGTGGAGAAGCCGTGCCTCGATGCCGGCCAGGCGGTCACACTGGGACGCATGCTGCGCAAGGCCGAGACCTTGTTCGGCATGCCCGTGGAGATCGAATGGGCGCTCGACGAGGGGGGCTTCAAGCTGCTGCAGGCGCGCCCGCTCCACGTCGAGCCGGCCGCGGTCCCGGACGCCATCTGGCTGGCGCATCCCGGCCTGCGCGGCCATCCCGCCGGCATCGGCTGGGGCACCGGCCGCGCCGTGGTGATCAACTGCGAATGCGAACTCGCCCGCGTCGCGCCGGGCGACATCCTGGTGACGCGAGTGGCGGGCCCCGCGCTCAGCCACGTGCTGCCCCATGTCGCCGGCGTGGTCGCCGAGCTCGGCGGCTCGACCTCGCACCTGGCGTCGCTGGCGCGCGAGCGCGGCATCCCCATGGTGCTCGGCGTGCTCGATGCCACGCAGAAGATTCCCGACGGCGCCCAGGTCGCGGTCGACGGCGTCGCCGGCATCGTGCGCTGGATCGCGTGATGGTCCGGGTCTTCGTCACCCAGCCCGTGGTCGAGAGTGCGCTGGCGCGGCTGCGCACCATGGCCGAGGTCACGGTCAACACCGACAGCAGCCGGGTTCTCGCCAAGGATCGCCTGATCGCGGGGACGCGTGCCTGCGATATCCTGTTCAGCCTGCTGCACGATCCCGTCGACCGCGAGGTGATCGCGGCCAACCCGTCGTTGCGGGCGATCGCGTCGATGTCGATCACCCCCGACAATATCGACGTCAAGGAGGCGACCGCGCGGCGCATTCCGGTGACGGTGGTGCCGGCGTTCGCGGTGGAATCCACCGCCGACACCCATTTTGCCCTGCTGCTCGCGGTCGCCCGCCGCCTCGTCGAAGGCGACCGCGCCGTGCGCGCCGGAATTTTTCCGGGGTCGCAGTCGAACCACCTGCTCGGCGCCGGGGTCCACGGCAAGACCATCGGCCTCGTCGGCGGCCGCGGGCGCATCGGCCAGGCGGTGGCGGCGCGGGCGCGGGGCTTTGCCATGCGCATCCTCTATTGCGGGCCGCGCCCCATGGAGCCGGCCGACGAAAGCCGTCTCGGCGCCGTCTATGTGCCGCTCGAACGCCTGCTCGCCGAGTCCGATTTCGTGTCGCTGCATCCCCAGCTCACGGCGGCGACGCGACACATGATCGGGGCCCGTGAACTCGGCCTGATGAAGCCTTCCGCCTACCTCATCAACACCTCGCGCGGGGCGGTGGTCGACGAAGCCGCGCTGACCGCGGCGCTGGCCGAAAAGCGCATCGCCGGCGCCGGGCTCGACGTGTTCGAGCACGAGCCCCATGTGGCGCCCGCGCTGACCGGGCTCGCCAATTTGGTCGTGACCCCACATCTCGGCAGCGCCGTGGTCGAAGTGCGTACCGCCATGGCCGAGACCGTGGTCGACAACATCGCGGCGATCCTGGCGGGGCGAAAGCCACCGAACATCGTCAATCCGGAGGCGCTCGCGTCATGAGCCGTACCTTGATCGCCGTCACCGACAGCCCGTTTCACTCGCTCGATCCGGCGATTGCCGCCCTCGCGCGCGTCGATCCCGAACTGCTGATGGCGAAATCGCCCGCGGCGGACGACATCCTGGCGGTGGCGCGGGAGGCGGACGCCGTGCTCGTGACCTATGCCAAGCTGCCCGGCGACCTCCTCAAGCAATTCGAGCGCTGCAAGGTCATCGGCCGGTTCGGCCTCGGCGTCGACAACATCGACGTCCCGGCGGCGGCGGCGCTGGGCATCACCGTCACCTATGTGCCGGATTACTGCCTGCGCGAGGTCTCCGATCACGCCATGGCGCTGCTGCTGGCGCTGGCGCGCAAGATACCGTTCTCCAACCGCCTGGTGCAGTCGGGCCGCTGGGAGGTGCCGCCGATCGTGCCGCTGCGCCGGCTCGAAGGCCAGGTGCTCGGCCTCGTCGGGTTCGGCAACATCCCGCGCGCGCTGGCGCCCAAGGCGAAGGCGTTCGGCCTCGAGGTCATCACCCATGATCCCTATGTGGCGCCGGAGCACCTCGCCGCGCTCGGCGTCGCCAACACCGGCTTCGAGAACCTGCTGGCGCGTTCCGATTTCATTTCCGTGCATGCGCCGTTGCTGCCGGCCACCCGCGGCCTGATCGGCGCCGCGGCCTTCGCGGCCATGAAGAAGGGCGCGTTCCTGATCAACACCGCGCGCGGTCCGCTGGTCGACGAGGCGGCGCTGGTCGCGGCGCTGGACAGAGGCCATCTCGGCGGCGCCGCCCTCGACGTGGTCGCGGCCGAGCCGCTGGCAACTGATTCGCCGCTGCTCCATCGCGACAACGTGATTCTCACGCCGCACACCGCGTTCTACTCGGTCGAGGCGCTCGAAGAGCTGCAGACCAAATGCGCCGGCGATGTTGCGCGGGTGCTGAGCGGGGAAAAGCCGATTTATCCGGTGAAAATCGGCTAGCTTTTGCGCGGGTGATGCAGCCGCGCACACCGGCTGCCGAATTCGATCGTCACACGATGCGAAATGCTTGCGTGTAACATTACTTTTCGGTCATTATTTGTGCGTCGCGAAGCGGGTGTTTCTTTCGGGTGCGGATCGGGAACTGCCGGCCGGTGCCGGCATGAATTATCTGGGGCGATGAATGTCTAAACGTGCGGGGGCCATCGGTGCGCTGGCGGCCCTGGTGATCTGCGCGCAGGGTGCGGCGGCGGAAGGCCCACTCGACCTGCACGCCGTGGCCAGCTCTGGCGTAACGGCGACCCGGATCGGGGTCGGCGGAGCCGCATCGGCCGTTGCCGCCGCCGGAAGCTACCACGACGCCCATTATCGCGGGCCCAGGGTGGCCGCGTCTTGGGCGTTCGGAACCACCTTCGGCTGCATGACGCTGTCTCCCATCGTCGCCGGCATCCTCGTCAATGCCAACGAGCATCGCCAGCTCACCTCGCGCGAAGTCCACGTCATGCTCGCGGACTGCACGGTCCCCTTGGTCGGCGGCTGGCTGATGGAAAAATACTGGGATTCGATCGAAGCCCAGGCGGCCCCGGTGCCGGGGACGCAGGTGCAGCGGTAGGGTGTCGCCGCCCGCCGCCTCCGCAGCGACAGGCCGCCCCGCGAAGGCCTGGTACCTGCAGCTGTGGGCTCAGGTGCTCGTCGCCATGCTGATCGGTATCCTGCTCGGCTATTTCGATCCGCCGCTCGGCGAGCGCATGGCACCCCTGGGCGACGCCTTCATCAAGGCGATCCGCATGCTGATCGCCCCGATCATCTTCTGCACGGTGGTGCACGGCATCGCCCGGATGGCCGACATGGCGCGAGTCGGACGCGTCGCCGTCAAGGCGATCGTCTATTTCGAGGTGCTGACGACCATCGCCCTCGTCATCGGCCTCGTGGCGGCGAACCTGTGGCAGCCCGGTGCCGGCATGAACGTCGATCTCAGCCATGTCGACACCTCCGCCGTGAACGCCTACGTGGCCCAGACGCAGAAGCAGGATGCGGCCGGCTTCCTGGTCAACATCATCCCCAACACCTTCATCGGCGCATTTGCCGAGGGCAATGTGCTGCAGGTGCTGTTCCTGTCGGTGCTGTGCGGGTTTGCGCTGACCTGGATCGGACCGCGAGCACAACCGCTCCTCTCCATCGTGGAGGTTGCTTCGACCATGCTGTTCAACGTGGTCGCCATGGTGATGTGGGCGGCGCCGCTCGGAGCGTTCGGCGCCATCGCCTTCACCGTCGGCAAGTTCGGCGCGGGATCGCTGTTGTCGCTGGGCAAGCTGCTGGGCGGCTTCTACGTCACCTGCCTGGTCTTCGTGTTCTGCGTCCTCGGGCCGATCGCGCATTGGTGCGGCTTCAGCCTCATCAAGCTGATCCGCTACCTCAGGGAAGAACTGCTGATCGTCTACGCGACGACATCCTCGGAGACCGTGCTGCCGCGCATGCTGGTGAAGCTCGAACAGCTCGGCTGCGAGGAAAGCGTGGTCGGTCTGGTCATCCCGACCGGCTATTCCTTCAATCTCGACGGCACCTGCCTCTATCTCGCAAGCACGGCTCTGTTCCTCGCCCAGGCGACCAACACCGAGCTTGGACTTTCCCAGCAGGTCGGGCTGCTCGGCGTGCTGCTGCTGGCATCGAAAGGCGCGGCCGGCGTCGCCGGTGCCGCCTTCGTGGTGCTGGCGGCGACGCTCGCCTCGACCGGCACGATACCGGTGACCAGCGTCGCCCTCGTGCTCGGAATCCACCGGCTGATGTCGCAGGGCCTGACGCCGACCAACCTCATCGGCAATGCGGTCGCGACCATCGTCGTCGCCAAGTGGGAAAATGCGCTGGACGAAACCCGCATGCACCGCGTCCTCGACGGCGAGCCGGTGCCGCTCGCGGGCGTGTAACGGCCGGGGCGCCGGGATTTAGCTGCGCAGGCCGGGCGCCTCATGACCGGTGCGCGCCACGTACTCGGTGTAGCCGCCGCCGTACTGGTGGATGCCCTCGGGCGTCAGTTCCAGCACCCGATTGGACAAGCGCGGCCAGGAAGTGCCGGTCGTGGGAGACGAACAGCATGGTGCCCTCGTACTGCGACAGCGCCGTGATGAGCATCTCCTTGGTCGCCATGTCCAGGTGGTTGGTGGGCTCGTCCAGCACCAGGAAGTTCGGCGGGTCATAGAGCATCTTCGCCATGACCAGCCGTGCCTTCTCGCCGCCCGACAGCACCCGGCATTTCTTCTCCACCTCGTCGCCGGAGAAGCCGAAGCAGCCGGCCAGCGCGCGCAGCGAGCCCTGCCCCGCCTGGGGGAAGGAGTCCTCCAGCGACTGGAACACCGTGCGCTCGCCGTCGAGCAATATCCATGGCGTGCTGGGCGAAATAGCCCATCTTCACGCTGCCGCCCAGGGCCACCGTACCGTCGTCCGGCGGCGTGGAGCCCGCCACCAGCTTGAGCAGTGTGGACTTGCCCGCGCCGTTGATGCCCATCACGCACCAGCGCTCCTTGCGGCGCACGGTGAAGTCCAGCCCCTGGTAGATGCGCCGGCTGCCATAGCCCTTGTGCACGTTCTTCAGGCTCACCACGTCCTCGCCGGAGCGCGGCGCCGGCAGGAACTCGAAGACCACGGTCTGGCGGCGCTTGGGCGGCTCCACCCGGTCGATCTTCTCCAGCTTCTTCACCCGGCTCTGCACCTGCGCGGCGTGCGAGGCGCGCGCCTTGAAGCGCTCGATGAACTTGATTTCCTTGGCGAGCATCGCCTGCTGACGCTCGAACTGGGCCTGCTGCTGTTTCTCGTTCAGCGCGCGCTGCTGCTCGTAGAACTCGTAATTGCCCGAGTAAGCCGTCAGCGCGCCGCCGTCGATCTCCACCACCTTGGTGACGATGCGGTTCATGAACTCGCGGTCGTGCGAGGTCATCAGCAGCCCGCCCTCGTATCCCTTCAGGAATGCCTCCAGCCAGATGAGGCTTTCCAGGTCCAGGTGGTTGCTCGGCTCGTCCAGCAGCATGGCGTCGGGGCGCATGAGGAGGATGCGGGCCAGCGCCACGCGCATCTTCCAGCCGCCCGACAGCGCGCCGACGTCGCCGTCCATCATCTCCTCGCTGAAGCCGAGGCCGGCGAGGACTTCGCGCGCCCGGCCCTCCAGGGCGTAGCCGTCCAGTTCCTCGAAGCGCCCCTGCACCTCGCCGTAGCGCGCGACGATGGTCTCCATGTCGTCCGCCCGGTCCGGATCGCCCATGGCGGCCTCAAGCTCCTTCAGCTCGGTCGCCACGGCGCTGACCGGGCCGGCGCCGTCCATCACCTCGGACGCGGCGCTGCGGCCCGACATCTCGCCCACGTCCTGGCTGAAATAGCCGATGGTGACGCCCCGATCGACTGCTACCAGGCCCTCGTCGGGCTGCTCCTCGCCGGTGATCATCCGGAACAGCGTCGTCTTGCCGGCCCCGTTGGGACCGACGAGGCCGACCTTCTCGCCCTTCTGGAGCGCCGCGGAGGCCTCGATGAAGAGGATCTGGTGGCCATTCTGCTTGCTGATGTTGTCGAGACGAATTCATGCTGCACGGGGCCCGGAATAAGTTACGGGCGCCCTTATGCCACGTGGCGCGCTCGCGGAAGAGGGTTCCGAACCCCACGCCGCCTGTTCTCTTGCGAAAAGCGAGAGCGGCGGCCGTTCGCGACGGCTTCGACCCTCAACCCACGCTGTCCCCAGGCCGGCGACCTTCATCACCGATCTTCGCCGCGCTGCGTTTCGAGCGGCAAATTCCCGTCACGCAACGCTCGAGATCGCGGAAATTCCGGTGCAGCTGCTCCAACGCGAAGCCCAATGTGAGAAAGTGCTCCGCTGCGTCCCCCGACAGCGCCCGCGTGAGGCCCTCGGATCGAAGCGCCGCCATGACCGCGTTGTATTCGTCGAGCGCCCCTTCGAGGGCGTCGAGCGGGGGCGGCGCGCGGCGGCGGATCAATGCGAAGCTGCTCCGCCGCAGATAATCCGTCGCCGTCTCGCGAAAGCGGGCAAGCGGCGGACCGAGCCGCGCCCGAAATGCTTCGGGCAGCGGCATCACGATGGCCCGCCCGACCATGACGATGTCGTGGCGCAGCCGCAGCAGCGTGCGCATCAGGGGGGCGAGATCGGGCTCCACGAAAAGATAGGTCAGCCGCTCCCGCTGGACCTCGCTCTCGATCGTGCCGAGCCGCGCCAAGGCCTCCCCGATTCCTTCCTGAATGCGCCGGACCGATCCCGCATCGAGGCTTTGGCCAAACCCGTCGAGCAGTTCGCCGAGTGCCGCCGCCATCAGCTCCAGCAGGCGGGCGCCGTCTTCGATCAACAAGCCATGGGCGCGCTCGGGGAATACCAGGAACGACACCGTAATGGCGATCATGCCGCCCAGCGCCACCTCGATCACGCGATAATAGGCGGATTCCAGCGGGCTCACATGGGTGAGCATCGGCACCAGCAGCACCATCACCGCCGTGAAAGGTGCAACGGTGAAGCTCGGCTTTATGGCTGCCAGCAACGCGAGCGGCGCGAGCGCGACGGCGAGGACCGCCAGGGTGCCGAGTTCGCTCGCATGGGGTATCAGCGTGGCGACGAGGCTGCTGAAGACGGCACCGCCGAACGTTCCCACGAAATAATCGATCGTCGCCTTCAGCGTCCGGCCGACGCTGAGTTGGGTCACGATGATGGCCGTCAACACCGCCCACAGCGCCAGGGGAAGATGTAGAAATTCCGCGACCGCATAGGTCGCCAGGGCGGCGAACGTCACCCGGCAGCACAGCCGCAGCTCGACCGCCCAGTTCCGTAGGAAGGTGCGAAGCCGGGCCGGAATGATCGTCATGCCGCTTTCGTCCGCGCGCCGAGGGGTGGTCGGCGGCAAAATAGACGCATTCGCAAGGCTAGTCTCGGCGGCGCGCCCGGAATTGGGCGGGCGGGGGCGAGACAAACGAGGATAGTGCCATGAAGAGCAAGTTGGTTCTGGCGTTGTTGGCAATGTCGGTCGTCGTCGCCCTGCCGGGCCTCGCGGACGCCCGGGGTGGCTTCGGCGGCGGCCGTGGGGGTGGCGGCGGTGGTTTCGGTGGCGGCTTTCGCGGTGGCTTCGGCGGTGGCGGCGGCTACGGCTTTCGCGGCGGGTATGGCGGCTACGGATACAGGGGATTTGGATACGGACGTTACGGGTACGGAGGCTATGGCTACGGTGGCTATGGCGGCTATGGCTATGGATACCCGTACTATGGGTATGGCTACGGTTATGGGTGCTGGGTCCCAGGGCCGTACGGTCTCGTTTACGTCTGCTATTGAAGCCGCGAGCATGCCGGACGGCGCGACGGCCGGCTACGAGCATGTAGCGCGCCGCCGCTCCGTCCCCTAACTCAGCACGATCGCATTGACGTGCCGTCCGTAGTCGGCTTCGCCGCGGTGGGTCATCCGGCGGTAGCTGTAGAATTGCGCGGGATCGGCATAGGTGCAGGCACCGAGGTCCTCGACGGCGCCGATGCCGGCGGCGGCGAGGCGGGCGGCGACATAGCCGGCGAGGTCGAACATGAAATGGCCTTCGCGCGCGGACGCAACGAAGAACTGCCGGTTGGCGGGATCGGCGGCGATGAAACGGTCCATCAGGTCGGGCCCGACCTCGTAGTTCGGCTGGCGGATCATCGGGCCGATCGCGGCGACGATCCGTTCCCGCGCCGCGCCGAGGCGTTCCATGGCGGCGATGGTGGCGTCGGTCACCCCGGCGAGCGCGCCGCGCCATCCGGCATGGGCGGCGCCGACGATGCGGGCCTGCGGGTCGGCGAACAGCACCGGGCCGCAATCGGCCGTCGAGACGCCGATCGCAAGCCCCGGCCGTCTCGTCACGACGGCGTCGGCGCGCGGGCGCGCCTGCGCGCTCCAGGGCGCGTCGGCCACCACCACGTCGGGCGAATGGATCTGGTAGCAGGTCAGGAACTGCTCGGGGGCGACGCCCAGCGAGGCGGCCATGCGCGCCCGGTTCGCCGCGACGTTCTGCGGATCGTCATTCGACCCGACGCCGGCATTGAGGCTCGCATAGATGCCGGGGGAAACGCCGCCGCCCCTGGTGAAGAACGCATGGCGGATGCCAGCGAGCCCCGCCAGCCCGGGCGCCTCGACCCGTCCGGTCATGGCGCGAACCCCGGCAGCTCGCCGCTGCGCAGCGCCGAGATCCCCATCGCCTTGAACAAGGTGCCCATGTCGGCCGGTCCATCGCCGACCAGGCGCACCAGCTCCGCGGCGACGCCGGCCCGCTTGTCCTCCGCGACGGCCTCCTGCAATGCGCGCCCGCGCGTCTCGATGCCGAGCCGTTTCAACAGCGCGCCTTGCTCCACCGGGCCGTGGATGCGGGCGCCGGCGGCCGCGGCGGCCCGGGCCAGCGCCGCGAAGTCCACGTGCGCCGTGAGATCGGTGCGGCCCGGCATGGCGAGCGGGCTCGCATAGCGGTGCGAGCGCACCGCCTGGAAGGTATCGCCGGTGCCGCTCGTGGTGTGGCCGTAGTCGATCACCAGCGCGGCGCCGCCGTCGAGCACCCGCAGTGCCAGGTCGGCCGCCCATTGATCGGAACGCCACTCGAAAACCTGGCCGACCGGCGCGTCGGCGAGCGCCGCCGGCAGGTTGGACTTGAAGCCCTCCAACGGCTCCGGCGACAGCGTGAAGGCGAACTCGCCCCCGGCGTTGACGGTGATCCGCCGCTCATGCCAGCCGTCCGGCCGCCGCTCAACCTGGCTGACGGGCAGGGCATCGAAGAACTCGTTGGCGAGGATGATGGCGGGTCCCACCGGCGCCGCACCGAGGGTCTTGTGCCAGCGCACCGGAACATCCCCGACGCCGCGCAGCGTTTCGCCCTGGCGCTGCTGCAGGGCCGGGCTCACCTCGATGAGATGCACCCGCACGGCCCGGCGGAACTCGGGCGCGGCGCGCGCGGCGCGCAGCACGTCTAGCATCATGGTGCCACGGCCGGGACCGAGCTCGATGAGCTGGACCGGTTCCGGCGCGCCCATCTCCAACCAGACTTCGGCGGCCCACAGCCCGATCATTTCCCCGAACATCTGGCTGATCTCCGGCGCGGTGACGAAATCGCCGGCCGCGCCGAGGGGATCGCGCCGCGTGTAATAACCATGCTCGGGATCGTAGAGGCAGAGCGTCATGAACGTCGACACCGGCATCGGCCCGTCGCGCCTGATGCGGCGGCGGATCTCGGCGTCCAGCGCGGTACGCTCCTCGGCCATCAGGAATGCAGGGGTTGGCGCCGCAGCGCGAAGATCGCCAGCCCGGCCCCGGCGATGAACAGCGGCACGCACAGCAGCATGCCCATGGTGGTATGGCCCCACAGGAAACCGAGCTGGGGGTCGGGCTCGCGGAAGAATTCGCAGAACGAGCGCATCACCGCATAGAACATGGCGAAGCAGCCTATGATGAGGCCGGGACGCCGCAGCGCGCCGGCCCGGACCAGCATGAAAAGGATGACCAGCAGGACGAGCCCTTCGAGGGCGGCCTCGTAGAGCTGGCTCGGATGGCGCGGCAACGGCCCGCCGAGCGGGAATATCATCGCCCACGGCACGTCGGTGACCCGTCCCCACAGCTCGCCATTGATGAAGTTCGCGAGCCGCCCGAGCAGCAGTCCGATCGGCCCGACCGCGCAGGTGACGTCGCCGAGCGAGAGCGTCGGCACCCCGCGGTGATGGGCGAACCATATCACCGCCACCACGCAACCGAGAAAGCCGCCGTGGAACGACATGCCGCCTTTCCACACCTGGAGGATCTCCAGCGGGTTTTCGAGAAAATGCGGCAGGTTGTAGAACAGCACGTAGCCGGTCCGGCCGCCGAGGATGATGCCGAGCGTGACCCACAGGATGAAATCGTCGTAGTCGAGGACGGTGAGGGGCGCCGGGCCGCCCCAGAATTTTTCGTTGGCGATGATGGCGCGCGCATAGAGCCAGCCGAGCAGGATGCCGCAGATATAGGCGAGCGCGTACCAGCGGATCGCGAACGGCCCGATCGACACCAGCACCGGATCGAATGACGGGAACGGGATGAGGGAGATCGGCATCAATTTCCGTGGCGTGCTGGATGGGGTGTGCTTGATCGCCTGCAGCTTGCTTCCTCCCGCCCTCTTCATAGGGCAGGAGAGGATTTGGAACCGGCCGGGGATCGCAGCCGCCGGGAGTCACTGCACTAGCCGCAGCGGACCTTGCGCACAAGCCGCCCGATGACCATTCTCTCCGGGTCGTAATATCACTCCATCGACCACCGCGGAGATGAACAATGGTGCAGACCACCGGCCGGCTTTACGACGAGTTCGCGAAATTGATGAACGACGCCACCGGTGTCGCCACCGGGATGCGCCGGGAGTTCGAGACCGTCCTGCGCACCCAGGCCGAGCGCATGCTGCGCGACCTCGATGTGGTCCAGCGCGAGGAATTCGAGGCGGTCAAGGAGATGGCGCGGCTGGCTCGGGAGGAGAACGAGGCGCTCAAGGTGCGTATTGCTGCGCTTGAGGCCAAAATCGCGGCCGCCCCGGCGCCGAGCCCGCCGTTTACGCCCGCCCCGCCCCAGCCCGGCCCGCCGCCGATGACCATGTAGCTTTTATTATCCCGGTTCCGGGCGAAATCGCATTATTGTCATTCGTCGCAGCCGAGGTTATAAGCCCGGCCATTGCGGCCCCAGAACACCCCTGGAGGTTGGCCGCGCCGGCTGCGGGTTTCGTCGGAGACGGCGCCCGCATGCTCATCACCTGAAAAGCATGGGGACGCGAGCCGCCTGGTCGGATGCGCGTCCATTGCAATGAAAGAGGAACCGACAATGGCGACCGTCAAGGAAATCAAGGCGACGGCACGTCCGCGGGCAGGCAAGGGGGCCGCCCGGGCCGTACGTCGCGAGGGCCGCGTGCCCGGCGTCATCTACGGCGGCAAGGAGCCGCCGCTCACCATCTCCCTCGACGATGCCGAACTGCGCCAGCGCATCTTCGCCGGCAGGTTTCTGACCAGCATCTACGATGTCGACGTCGACGGCACCCGGCACCGCGTGATCCCGCGCGACTTCCAGGTCGATCCGGTGCGCGACCATCCCGTCCATGTGGATTTCATGCGCCTGACCGAGGGGGCCACCATTCGCGTGCGGATTCCCATTCACATCATCAATTCCGACCAGTCGCCCGGGGTCAAGCGCGGCGGCGCCGTCAATATCGTGACCCATTCGCTCGACGTGCGCTGTCCGGCCGATGCCATTCCGGACGCCTTCGAGGTCGATGTGTCCGGGCTCGAGATCAACCATTCGCGGCATCTGAGCGACATCAAGCTGCCTGCCAATGTGCGGCCGCTGGTGCAAGGCGATGCCACGCTGGTGACCATCGTGCCGCCGTCGGGCTATGCGGAAGAAATGAAGGCCGCCGCCGAAGCCGCAGCCGCTGCCGCAGCCGCTGCCGCCGCCGCTGCCGCCGCTCCTCCCGCCCCGACCGGCGCACCCGGTGCACCGGGAGCCGCGGCCGCAGCTCCCGCGGCCGGCGCTGGAGCCCCGGCGAAGAAGTAAGGTGGCGCAGCCATGCGCCTCCTCGTCGGGCTCGGCAATCCGGGCGCGAAATATGAGCGCAACCGCCACAACATCGGCTTCATGGCGGTCGATGCCATCCGGCGCCGCCACGACATCCCGGCGTGGCGGCGGCGCTTCCATGGCGTCGCGACCGAGGGCGCCCTTGCCGGCGAGCGGGTCGTGCTGCTGCTGCCCGAGACGTTCATGAACGATTCCGGCCTCGCGGTCGCCGCAGCCGCGCATTTCCACAAGATCGGGACCGGCGACATCGTCGTCTTCCACGACGAGATCGAGTTGCCTCCCGCCAAGGTCCGGGTCAAGACCGGCGGCGGCAATGCCGGCCATAACGGCCTGCGCTCGATCTCGGCGCATGTCGGCAACGATTACCGCCGGGTCCGGATCGGGGTCGGCCATCCCGGCGTCAAGGAACTGGTCTACAGCCACGTGCTCAGCGACTTCGCCAAGGCGGAGCGGCCCTGGGTCGAGGCGGTCTGCGACATCATCGCCGACAATGCCGGGCTGATCGTCAAGGGCGAGGACTTCGAGCTTCCAGAACAAGGTGCATCTCGCCATGCAGGCCAAGGGCTTCGATGAAGAGCCCGGCGGCAAGGCGGGTCCGGCTTGACACCAATGCCGGGCGTCACGATTTTTCGCGCAAGGACACGAAATTCCCATGGGTTTCAAATGCGGCATCGTCGGCCTGCCGAATGTCGGCAAATCGACGCTCTTCAACGCGCTGACCGCGACCGCGGCGGCGCAGGCGGCGAACTATCCATTCTGCACCATCGAGCCCAATGTGGGCGAGGTGGCGGTGCCCGATCCGCGCCTCGATGCGCTGGCGAAGCTCGCCAAGTCCGTGCAGATCGTGCCGACCCGGCTCACCTTCGTCGACATCGCCGGCCTCGTGCGCGGCGCGTCGAAAGGCGAGGGGCTCGGCAACCAGTTCCTCGCCACCATCCGCGAGGTCGACGCCATCGCCCATGTGGTGCGCTGCTTCGAGAACGGCGACGTCACCCATGTGGAGGGCCGCATCGACCCCATCGCGGACATCGAGACGGTCGAGACCGAACTGATGCTCGCCGATCTCGATAGCCTGGAGCGCCGCCTCGACGCCCTGGAGAAGAAGGCCAAGGGCGGCGACAAGGATGCCAAGCTCGGCGTCGAGCTGATCACCCGCGCGCTCGCTTTGTTGCGCGAGGGCAAGCCGGCGCGGCTGGCGGAGGTCAAGCCGGAAGAGGAAAAGGCCTTCGCCGGCCTCGGCCTCCTGACCGCGAAGCCCGTCCTCTATGTCTGCAATGTCGAGGAAGCCGCCGCGGCCGAGGGCAACGACTTCTCGCGTCGGGTGGAGGCACGGGCGAAGGCCGAGGGCGCCGGCGCCGTCGTCATTTCCGCGCAGATCGAGGCCGAGATCGCGGTGCTGCCGCCGGGCGAGCGCGCCGATTACCTCGACGCCATCGGGTTGAAGGAGGCCGGCCTCGACCGCCTGATCCGCGCGGGCTACGACCTCCTGCACCTCGTCACCTTCTTCACCGCGGGCCCCAAGGAGGCGCGCGCCTGGACCATCACCCGCAGCACGCGGGCGCCGCAGGCGGCGGGCGTGATCCACACCGACTTCGAGCGCGGCTTCATCCGCGCCGAGACCATCGCCTATGACGACTATGTCAAGCTCGGCGGCGAAGCCGGCGCGCGCGACGCCGGCCGGCTCCGGCTCGAAGGCAAGGATTACGTGGTCGCCGACGGCGACGTCATGCATTTCAGGTTCGCGACCTGACGGGTGCTTCTTCGGACGGGAACATGCGCTGCTACGAGGATTTCTCCGTCGGCGAGGTGGTCGAGGCCGGGCCGGTGCTGGTCACCGCCGAGGACATCAAGGCGTTCGCCGCCCAGTTCGATCCGCAACCGATGCATCTCGACGGCGCCGCCGTGCAGAACGCCATCGTCGGCGGCCTGCTCGCATCCGGCCTGCACGTCGTCTGCCTGAACATGCGCCTCCTGGTCGATGCCTTCATCCGCGATACGGGATCGATGGGCAGCCCGGGGGTCGAGGAGGTCCGCTATCTCGCGCCGGTGCGCGCCGGCGACAGCCTCGCCATGCGCCTCGAAGTCACGGGCTTGCGCCCGTCCGCGAGCCGCGCCGATATCGGCTTCCTCAAATTCACCAGCGAGATGCGCAATGCGTCCGGCACGCCGGTCATGCGCATGACCGCGACCCTGATATTCCCGCGGCGGGACGCCGCCGCAGCGACGGGGACGGCATGAATTTCTTCGAAGACCATGTCGTCGGCACCCGCGTCGAGATCGGCAGCCACACCTTCACGGCGGAAGAGATAAAGGCCTTCGCGCGGCAATTCGATCCGCAGCCGTTTCATCTCGACGAGGCGGCGGCGGCGCGCTCTCATTTCGGCGGCCTGATCGCGTCGGGCTGGCACACCGCAGCGGTCTGCCTGCGGCTGCTCGTCGAGGACCGCCACCGCCGCCAGGCCGAATTGCGCGGCCGCGGCGAGGCGGTGGCGCGGACCGGCCCGTCGCCGGGCCTGCGCAATCTGCAGTGGCTGCGGCCGGTCCATGCCGGCGACACCATCGGTTACGCCCACGAGATCGTCGAACTCCGCCCGCTTGCCGACCGCGCCGATGTCGGCCTGCGGGTCGCGCGCAACACCGGCACCAACAAGGCGGGCGTGCTGGTCTACTCGGTGCAGAGCAGCACCTTCATCGAACGGCGGGAGAAGCGGGGGTAGGGGGCGTGCCGCGGCACACGCAGTCTAGCGCCAACCGTCGCGATAGAATGGCAGGAATCGGAAGGATGTAAAAGCCCGGCCGGGCGACGCCGCGATTTGCGCGAGCATCGCTTTATGCGCGGGATCGTTGATCCTTGCCCGTGGTGCAAAAATCAGGAATTACGCACATCGAAAAGGCCCTTGATCCAAAAGGGCATTTTATGTGCATAATATAGTAGCAGAAGTGTCCCATGATCACGCTGCTCGGCGGTCCCAGCCGAGATCGAGCGCGAGCTGATCCGCACACGCCCGACCAGCGATCGCGTCAGAAATTGACCTACCACGCCTCGACCCGCACCACGCAGCTCTACGATCGCCGGCGCGACGAGGTGAGCCTCGACGAGGTCGAGCGGATTTCTCACAATGGAAGCGGCATTCTGCGTCGCGACGCTGCAGGACGCCTTGGTGAAGCACGGCAAGCCGGAAATCTTCAATACCGACCAGGGTTCGCAGTTCACGGGCGCGGCCTTCACCGGCGTGCTCGCCGACAACGACATTGCGATCAGCATGGACGGCCGAGGGGCTTGGCGGGACAACGTGTTCGTCGAGCGGCTGTGGCGCAGCGTCAAATACGAGGAGGTGTATCTGAGGGCCTACGACACCGTTGGCTAGGCACGCACATCGATCGGCCGATATCTTGACTTCTACAATCGCCGCCGACCGCACTCGAGCCTTGACGGCACCACCCCCGATCAAGCCTACTTCGCTCCGCTGCCCATCCGCATGGTAGCCTAACCCCGGCAGACGCCATTATAGTCCTACTCGGCGGGATGCCCAAGACGCCACCAAAGTGATTCACCCAACTCCGGGCGGTTTTTCCCCGCCCCGTGAATATGTGATGATGTCCTTTATCACTTATAGGCTGTGGGCAAGCGGCGACCGGTGACCATCTGGCACCGTGTTCTCGATCCGGCGTACAAGCGGACATGCGGCCGAACATCGCGAGCCATGGTCATAGTCGAACTGCCCCTTCAGTGTGACGCCAGGCGCTTGACTGTCGTCTCGCTTCCCGCCCGGCGGCAGAGCTAACCGCCGCCCGGCGGTATCGAGAACCGACTTTGTTTGGCTGCCGGACAGCGGGCCGATGAGCGCCGCCCGTGAAAACCAAAACATTTCCAATCAATGACCTTCAAGGAAGCATGCGCCGGCGTTGTCTCACGTTGCCGAGCAGCGCAAATCGGCTGTGCAAGGCGTTCGTCGTTCTCCAGCTTTCGAGAGGCGCTTTACCTGACAGGGCTCGCGGCCTGCGGCAGCGGCCCGCCGGGCGGCCCCGCGCGTTTGTGCATGTCGAACAGATTTATTTTCGTGCCATTCTGCATGATCACGTCGCCGGGCTTCTGGTCCGCCGCGCAGCGACCGGCCCATAAGGAGACCCATCTGTAAGAATGGAAGATCCAAATCTACAAAGCTACGGGGACAGGCCGCACAGCCTGAGGGGATTCCAACGCCGGTTCGTCGTCAACGGCAAACACGCGGAGAACGCCGGTCGAGAGCGTGACCTTCCGCCTGCCAACGCGGGGTGACAGAGCTTCTTGCGGAGACAGTTCTTTCGAACACGTAAACAGAAATGCGCCAGCGCCTCCTCCCTCCCGCACCAGGTCGCCTTCGTCACAACTCGCCGCGATGGCTAACCCCATGGAATGGAGATGATTGCGCCGATAGCAGAACAGCGCTAACGAGGCCCGAATGTCGGGCGCCAAGGTTGCTACAAAACCGGGCATGAATCGATCGTCCGCGCGGTACAATTCGCCCACCAATTCGTCGCAGATAGGGCAGACATCATCGGCGAAATCCGATCTACTTGACGGCATTGCAAAGCTCCCCGCGAGTTGAATTTATGAAAAATGGGCGCGGCGTGGATGCGCGTGCGCCTCAGCAAAGCTTTATTTTAGATGTCTTCGCAGGCCGCCAGAAGCCCCAAGCCGCCGAGCGAAACCATGGTCGCTAAAAGCAGAACGATCCACATGGCGTGATCCCCCGATCCAAAACCTGCAATAATGCAGGCCCCACGCAGGCAAGGTGCTAATCATAACGTGGCGGAAGTGGGGCCGCTTTTACCCTGGTGCGGTCAACCGCGCGTCAATCATTGCCCCATCGCCAACGCGGCGGTTCGCCCTTTAGCCAACACACAGCAATCAGCAGAACATTAAGCACGACGGTGTAAGCTATCAAGGAACCCACCGCTTTGGCTGGCAAAAAGAAGAAAACGCCGGCAATGAGCAGCGCAAAAAAGACGCCGAAGACTAGCCAGCCTTCCCAGGAGGTGGGAACCCCCCAACCCCAGCCGTAGCGCTTGGCGGGGAACCAATAATGGTGGTCAGTTTGCATCGCTAACCTCCATACCGCGAGGTGTCCGGTATTCCATCTGGACGAAACTAACATCTAAAAAGCGTTCAACGGCCCGTATCATGGCGCGCGATCGGAAGAGACTTTCCACCGGTATTCGAGACTTTCGCGCCCAAACCACGCCATTGATTACGTTCCACCTTGCGAAGGGTGTCCTACCTGACCGGGCTCGCGGCCTGCGGCAGCGGCGCGCCGGGCGGTCCCGCGCGTTTCTGCATGTCGACCAGATTTATTTTCGTGCCATTCTGCATGATCATGTCGCCGGGCCTCTGGTCCGCCGCGCAGGGTCCGGTCCATTTCGCCGCTATGGTGATGTTCCTTGCGACCGGAATGCCGTCGCCCTCGGTCGTGATCGACATCGTGTAGCCGCTGTCGAAACTGCCCGTGATGACCATGTGGTGCGTCAGGGTCTTTCCGGCCGCGGTGCACACCGAATCGACCGTCGTCGTATCGCCGGATTTCTTTATGTCGCGCTTCGAGCACGTTCGCTGGGAGGACTGGCTGGTGTTCGCCTGCATGGCCTGATCGGTTGCGGCGTCGATACATTGTTTGATCGGCATGGTGCGTCCGTTCGCGGTCGTGGTCATCTCCCACAGCCCGGCCTTGCGGGCGGGCAGATCGGCCGCCGACGCCGGCACCGCGCAGGCAAGAACAACAACAAACGCCATCCCCAACCGTCCCATGGGCATCTCCAATCGTACGACCCGAGATTCCCGATGAACCCCGACCGGTGCGACGATAGCGACTTCCGGGCTTGCCCGGAACCCCGGACCGGCGGTGGCGTGTGTTCGCCGGCATGACGGAATGCCCGCCGTGATGGTGTTCGGGCTTTTGCGTTTCGCTGTCGCCTTCCCGCAGGGCTCCGCGCCGCTGCGCGGTGGCCCTGCGGGGCAGCCTTTGAACGCGCCGCCGATGCGCGCGGGCTGAGGTGCCCCACGAAGCCGCGAGGTGCAGGCTTCAAACTCAGTCTAGGAACAAATTCTGTACAACTTTCGTCTTGCAGTCTCTGGAAATCCACCTAACTACGTTCGAGAACAACATTTCGAGGGGAGAAAATCGGATGGAGCTCCTCAAGCTCGTGGCACTCGACTCGGATGATATCGAGGTCGTTTCGGCCCACCTACAGGACGCGGTGGTCAGCGTCGGCGACATCCGCTGGCGACCCGGCGAAAAGCGGCTGGTGATCGGGCTGGCGAGATTCGATTGGGAGGGCGCCCAGTCGGTTCCGCCGGAGTTGCAGCGCCGCAGCACCGCGCTGCGGTTCGACCGCGTCAATTCCATCAAGTGCCGGAATATCGACTGCAGCGACAAGAAGGCGATGCTCAACCTGCTGGCGGTGTCGTTCGAGGAGACGGATTCCCCGGCGGGCGCCGTCACGCTGACGTTTTCCGGCGGCGCGGCGCTGCGGATCGAGGTCGAATGCCTCGAATGCGAGCTGGCCGATCTAGGCCCGATCTGGACCACCACCTGCTGCCCCGCCCATGCCGATGACATGGTCGTCGCCGAAAAGGTGAGCGCGCCGAGCCTGCGTCAGGCCTGATCCCCCGGTAGACGGACGAGAACGGCGGGTTGACGCCGGCGCCGCCGCGCGCCATTGAGCGCAAGGCGTGTTCCGCGCCGCTTCGAAGGTCCGCCATGCCCATCCGTCTCGACAGCCGCGCCGACGATTTCGCCGCGCGCTTCGGCGTGTTTCTCGCCGCCAAGCGGGAAGCCGCGGCGGACGTGGAGCAGGTGGTGCGCGGCGTCATCGCGCAGGTGATCGCCCGCGGCGATGCCGCGCTGGTGGAGTTCACGCGGAAATTCGACCGCACCGATGTGGATGCCGGCGGCCTGCGCGTCACCCCTGACGACGTCGACCGCGCGATCGGCGCCTGCGAGCCCCGCGCCCGCGACGCGCTTGCCTTCGCCCGCGACCGCATCGAGGCCTATCACCGCCGCCAGCTCCCCCGCGACGACCGCTACACCGATGCGCTCGGCGTCGAACTCGGTTCGCGCTGGACCGCAATCACGGCGGCGGGCCTCTACGTGCCCGGCGGCACCGCCGCCTATCCGTCCTCGGTGCTGATGAATGCCGTCCCGGCGAAGGTCGCGGGGGTGCCGCGCCTCGTCATGGTGGTCCCGGCCCCGGACGGCAAGCTCAACCCGCTGGTGCTGGCCGCCGCGAAGCTCGCGGGCATCGACGAGATCTACCGCGTCGGCGGCGCCCAGGCGGTGGCGGCGCTCGCCTACGGCACCGCGACCATCGCCCCCGTGGACAAGATCGTGGGACCCGGCAACGCCTATGTGGCGGCGGCCAAGCGCCTGGTGTTCGGCAAGGTCGGCATCGACATGATCGCGGGGCCTTCGGAAGTGCTGATCCTGGCCGGCAGCGGCGCCAATGCCGACTGGATCGCTGCCGATCTGCTCGCCCAGGCCGAACACGACACCGCCGCCCAATCGATCCTGGTCACCGACGATGCCGCGCTCGCGGCCCAAGTCGAAGCGGCCGTCGAAGCCCAGCTCACCACCCTGCCGCGGGCCGAAGTGGCGCGCGCCTCGTGGCGCGAATTCGGCGCCGTGATCCTGGTCCCCGACCTCGCGAGCGCGGTGCCGCTCGTCGATCGAATCGCGCCGGAGCATCTCGAGATCGTCGCCGACGACGCCGAAGGCCTCGCCGCGCGCATCCGCAACACCGGCGCGATCTTCCTCGGCGCCTATACCCCCGAGGCGATCGGCGACTATGTGGCGGGCGCGAACCACGTGCTGCCGACCGCGCGCTCGGCGCGGTTCTCCTCCGGCCTCGGCGTGCTGGACTTCATGAAGCGCACCTCGATCCTCAAATGCGGGCCGGAGCAGCTGGCGCATCTCGGCCCCGCGGCCATCGCGCTGGGTGAGGCGGAAGGGCTTGCCGCCCATGCCCGCTCGGTGGCGATCCGGCTCAACCGGCGATGACGCCGGCTGCGCCCCCGCCCGGCACCAAGCGCCTCGTCAAGCTCACGCTCGACGAAGCCACCATGGGCGCGCCCTCCCGCGACATCGAGCACGAGCGCTCCATCGCCATCTACGATCTCATCGAGGAGAATTCCTTCGCCCCGGTCGGCCATGACGGTGGACCCTACTGCCTCATGCTCCAGGTGGTGGAGAACCGCCTGGTGTTCGACATCCGCACCGAGGGCGGCGATCCCGTGATCGCGCACCATCTGTCGCTGTCGCCGTTCCGGCGCCTGGTCAAGGACTACTTTCTCGTTTGCGAGAGCTACTACCAGGCGATCCGCGCGGCGACGCCGAGCCACATCGAGGCGATCGACATGGGCCGGCGCGCCCTCCACAACGAGGGCTCCGAGCTGCTGCAGGAACGGCTCAAGGACAAGGTCGCGATCGATTTCGACACCGCGCGCCGGCTGTTCACCCTCCTCACCGTACTGCATTGGAAAGGGTGAGGTGGTGGCCGGGGAGCGTCCGCAGGCCGTGCTGTTCGCCTGCGGGCTCAATTCGGTGCGCTCGCCCATGGCGGCGGCGCTGTTCAGGCATTTGTTCGGCCGCTCCGCCTATGTGGGTTCGGCCGGCGTGCGCAAGGGCGAGCTCGATCCGTTCGCGGTGGCGGCCATGGAAGAGATCGGGCTCGACATCGCCAAGCACCGCCCCGCGACCTTCGAGGAGATCGAGGACTATGAAGGCCTCAACTTCGATCTCATCGTCACCCTGGCGCCGGAGGCCCACCACAAGGCGCTCGGCCTCACCCGCACGCTGGCCCTCGACGTCGAATACTGGCCGACCGCCGATCCCACCATCGCCGAAGGCAACCGCGAGCAGCGGCTCGACGCCTACCGCGACGTCCGCGACCAGCTGATGCGCCGGATCCGACAGCGATTCGGCACCCCCGCCGCCGGCAACGAGTAGCGCGCGAAAACTCCCTCCCCCGCGAGCGGGGGAGGGTCGGGGGAGGGGGCTCGCTGACTCGCCTCATATGCCGCGCTCGCCTCCCGCGATCCCCTCCCCAACCCTCCCCTTTTCAAGCAGAGGGAGTCCCCGCCATCCCCGTGGTTGAGATTTCGCCCGCGCTTCCGCTAGTTTCCGCGCCCTGGTCTCGATCCCACCGACGACCGCACGATTTGCTTTCCATGATGGGCGCCGCCCGTCCGCGCAAATTGCGCGCCAACCCGTGACCCCACCATGATCGGCCGTCCCAAGTTCGTTCTCGCCTCCGGCTCGCCGCGCCGCGTCAGCCTGATCAACCAGGCCGGCATCGAGCCCGACGAGCTGCGCCCGGCCGACATCGACGAGACCCCGAAGCGGGGCGAGCTGCCGCGCGTCTGCGCCAACCGTCTCGCCCGTGCCAAGGCCGAGACGGCGCTCGCCGGCATCGGCGCCGGCGATGAGGTCTATGGCGCCTATGTCCTCGCCGCCGACACCATCGTCGCGGTCGGCCGCCGCATCCTGCCCAAGACCGAGCTGATCGACGAGGCGGCCCAGTGCCTGCGGCTGCTGTCGGGGCGCAACCACAAGGTCTACACCGCGCTCTGCCTGGTGACGCCCAAGCGGAAATTCCGCCAGCGCGTGGTGGAGACGCGGGTGCGCTTCAAGCGCCTGTCGACCGCCGAGCTCGAGGCCTATCTCGGCTCCGGCGAATGGCGCGGCAAGGCCGGCGGCTATGCCGCCCAGGGGCTCGCCGGCGCCTTCATCGTCAAGCTGGTCGGCTCCTACAGCAATGTGGTGGGGCTGCCGCTCTACGAGACCGTGGCGCTCCTGGCCGGCGAGGGATTCCCGACCACGCTCGGGTGGACCGCGACGGCGTGAGCGCGGGTGCGGGCGTCTCCCCGCACAGTCATTCCAGGGCGCCGCTCCCCGGCGAACCCGGAATGACCGCGTAAATATTCCAGTCTCAGGTGTCGACCACGCGGAATATGTCGACCTCGACGGTGCCGGGGAACAGCGCCCGCCAGCCCTGCAGGAAGGCCTGCAGCCGGGGGTCGCCGGCCAGTTGCTGGCGGTTGGTCTCCAGCGACTCGTGCACCTCGTAATCGATGATCTGGATGAACTGGCCGGGCTGGTCGACGTTCTGCAGGAGGCGCACCTGTTTACCGCCGAACAGTTCGTAATAGGGCTCCGCCGCCCTGATGAACGTCAGGAACTGGGTCGGCTCGGTGGTCGGAAGGGTGAACCTGAACTGCAGGACGCGCCGGATCGTTTTTCCGTTGTCCATCGACATGGTCTGTCCTTACGGGGCCGGCGGAGGCGGCGGCAGGATGTTGGGCACGCTGTGGGACGCCTGTGCCGTGTGGCGTCGATGTCACATTTCTATATGAAAACCGCGGCAACGGGGAGCCGGGATCGGCGATGCCCGCTCCGGCGGCCCGCATGCCGGCCCGGCTTCGAGGAATCCGTGGGCGCCGCCGCCGCGACATCGCCGCGGCAGGGCGGGGCGAAACCACGCAGAGCGCGGCGCGCCCGCGGTCGCAATGCCCACCGGGCATGCCTACATCCAGGCCATGTCCACCGCCCACCCCCCGGCGAGGCCCTGCGTCATCTGCGGCAAACCGCAGGCCGAGGGCCTGAGCCCGTTCTGCTCCAGGCGCTGCGCCGACGTCGACCTCCACCGCTGGCTGTCCGGGGTCTACGCGGTCCCCGCCGAGGAGGAGGATCCCGACGATCCCCCGGCCGATCCCGGCCCCGCCCGCGACACCGGGGAAACCTGACGCCCCGCGCCGGCGCCCGTGCCGGCCCTCCGCCGCGCCGGCCCGGCGTTGTGGACAGCGCCCGGCCGAGCCTCTATAACCCGCCGCGCTCGCCTTACGGCCTCGCATCGCGAGCCCGGCGCCCAGGTAGCTCAGTTGGTAGAGCACGTGACTGAAAATCACGGTGTCGGTGGTTCGATTCCGCCCCTGGGCACCAAAATTTGTCCTCAGAAACTTGCGCCGTATAACCGTGAAGCGGGTCGCCCATGGCGCGGGTTCTTTGATACGTCCGTAATCGCCTTGAGGTACCGGGCACGGTAACCGTAAGTGTCGGCGTCCGGATCGTGCCTGATCGATGCGTCGCCAGCCGTGCGGCCAGCGTAACTGCGCGGATGAAGAATGCCCACGTGAGATTTTTCCAGCGCGAGGTTCACAGCCGCGCCGGCACGCGACATACCTGCCTCGTTCTACCTACACCAAGGTGTAGTTGCGATGTGCCGCGCGGCAATTAGCTCCAGTTCATGGCGTCGCACTTCGCCTGACGCTTCAATCGGGCGGCGCTGCGTTCGAGCGGCAATGGCGCCGCCGTAACCGGGAGAATATCCATGAAAAAGCTTCTTGCCGTCGCGGCTCTCGCGACCGTCATCGCTGCACCGGCCTTTGCGCAAGATCGTGCGCCGCAACGGCAGCAAACGACTTACCAGCGTAACAACAACGCCAACCCGGACTTCCAACTCGGAGGCGACCGGTGGAAGACAGTCCATCGAAAGCACCCGGCGGCACGGCATGTCACCCAGAAGTAAAACGGCGTGAGCGGTCGGTGGCTCACGAACGGGTGATCGTTTTCAGGCGGTCGCGGTCCGCGACCGCCTGAACTCTGTCGACCGTTGCCGTGGCCGGACCGGCGGAGTTTGCCGCGCATGCATCGCGGCCATGCGGGATCGCGGTGCCGCCTGCGATCTTCGTCTAATGTGAAACACGCCCGATCGTCCCATTTACAGCGAAGCCGTTCAAACCGGCCCAAAATCGTCGAATGGGAATGTCCATGAAAAAGCTTCTCGCCATCGTCGCTCCGGTCATCGTCGCTCCGGTCATCGTCGCTCTCGGCACCGTCTTTGCGGCACCGGCATTCGCCCAGCAGGATCCGAACGATCCCAACGATCCCGGCGCCCACCATCGTGCCCGCGCGTTCGAGCAGCGACAATCCAAGATGATCCCGCCCTATGCAGGGGACATTTATTACGAGCGCGGCAACGAGTTCAATCCAGACTTTCCGTCGGGGGATTCGAGGTGGAGAACACTCCACCACCGGGCCCACCCGGCGTCGCATCGACGCAACACAGCCGAGCAAAAATAAGCGGCCTCGAATCCGCGCTGGCAATTGCGCCACGCTGCCGGTCTTCCATTCGCCGGTTCGGGCGTGGGTCCGAGGTTTCGAGCGCCGCACCTCAGGCGTCTTCCCGCGCGATCTCTGCCGGTTCAAAGGAAGCCGGGGGAGCGACCCCCGGCCCCTCGGCCTGACAATGGGCGGCTATTTGACCGCACATTCGGGGAGCGACCCCGGTGCATCAAAGATCGTCCGCGCCTAGGGTCAGGCCGAAGTCAGCCTAAGACATCGTGTGGGCAAAATTAGGACACCCCTTCGGTCATGTGGGAAGCCGGGGTGGGGATGGTGTGAGGATGCGGTCCAGCGGCGCGCTACCGGCCCCGCCTGATCTCCCGCCGCGGCGCCACCGCCTCATCGTCGTCGCCCTCCTCGCGCGAGGCGCGGGCGAGGAGCTCGGTCATCCAGGTGTCGCGGCCCTTCCCGGGATGCGGCTCGCCCTGGTAACGGCCGGGCGCATCGCCGGGGTCCACGCGCGGCTCGACGCGCTCGGCGCGGTCGCCGCTGCGGCCGAACATGTGGGCCCACAGCCTCGTGAGGGGACCGCGGCCTTGCCCGCCGGCCGGCGTTTCAGGCCGGCGCGCGGCCGCCGGGTCGGCGCCGCCGGGCGTCGCCGGCGTCTGCCGGGCTTGCTCGACGCGCTGGGCTTCCGTTTCGACCTTTCCGATCGCCTCTTCGAGCGACATCCGGGCGGCCAGGATGTCCGCCTGGTCCAGCGCCAGCTCGATGTTGCGCATTTCCCCGAGAAGGGCGCCGCGGGCGCGGTCATACAACCGCCGGCGCGCGTCGCCGGTGTTCGGATCGAGCGCGCCCACGGCCTTGGCTATTATCGAATAATAGTCCGCCATCCCGGTGATGAATGTCGTACATTCTGCAGTGCTTGAACAGCACCGTTGGATGCCAACTGCAGAAAAATTAAGGCACCCCGGAAATGACCAGAGACCAGGTAAAGCGATCCTCGATCAGGTGCTGAGCCGGCCGCCGGAACGGCAGGCCGATGTCCTGCACGTCGTCGAGCTTGTGGAAGAGCAGGACAAGAGCCCGTTGCGGCAGCATTTTGCGCGTCGGCGCCACGGCCTCTGAGCGCGGCCTCTGATCCGTCATCCTGAGGTGCTCGCGCCTCTTCGCGCGAGCCTCGAAGGACGACGGCCGAGGCGGTGCAAGCAAGTGTGCCCGTGGCACGGCCGGGGCCGTCGCCCCTCGAGGCTTGCTTCGCTCACGCCTCAGGGTGACGGTCCACCCCCGGGCACTTTTCCGCAAATGTGACGCCCGCTGTCCTTACCCCGGCCGGAACCCGAACGCCACCCGCTCCACCGTATCGGCTTCGCCCAAGCCGGGCGACACCTCCGTCAGCAGCTCCACCGAGACCAGCGTCTCCGGCGCGTTCGCCGCCGGCTCGAACAGGCGCTGCCATTCGGCGTTGGCAGTCTCGAATGCGGTGCGGGCGCCATAGGCGGCCATGTCCGGGTATTCGAGCATCAGCACGATGCCGGTGTCGGGACCCGGCACGGTGGAGCGGAACGCCCGCACCGACTTCGGCATGGTCGGGCTGGCGAATTTGGGGTCGGCGGCCTCGGCGAGCTTGCCAAAGAAATCCTTCAGCCGTCCCGGCTTGATCTGGTACTTGAAGATCGCGATCACAGCCATCTGGGCACGCAAATCTCTTTCATTTTGATCATGATCTTGGTCCGAAAATCTGCAACTTTTCGGGATCATGCTCCTTTCATTTTGAGCATGATCTTGGTCCGAAAAGTGTTCAGGACGCCGGCACGGCCTGGGCGTGCCGGATCGCCTGCCAGACCCGCTCCGGCGTCGCCGGCATGTCGATATGGCGGACGCCGTATTCCGACAGCGCGTCGACGATCGCATTCATCACCGAGACCAGCGCCCCGGCGCAGCCGGCTTCGCCGCAGCCCTTGACGCCGAGCGGATTGGTCTTCGCCGGCACCGGATGGTGTTCGGTGACGAAGCTCGGCACGTCGGAGGCCCGCGGCATGGCGTAGTCCATGTAGGAGCCGGTGATGGGCTGGCCGTCCTGCGTCATAGACGGTGTTTTCCATCAGCGCCTGGCCGATGCCCTGCACCAGGCCGCCATGCATCTGGCCCTCGACCAGCATCGGGTTGATGACGGTGCCGAAATCGTTGGCCGAGGAGTATTTCACCACCTCGATGACGCCGGTGTCGGGATCGATCTCGACTTCGGCGACATGGCAGCCGTTGGGAAACGCGGAGGGAACCGGCTCGCTGGCGAGCTTCACGTCGAGCGACGTCGGCGCGCCCTCGGGCAGCTTCGGCCCGGCGCGCAGCTTCTCCGCCAGTTCCAGCACCCCGATCGAGCGGTCGGTGCCGGCGATGGTGAAGCGGCCCGCGGCGAATTCGATGTCCGCGACCGCGGCCTCCAGCACATGGGAGGCGACCTGCTTGCCCTGCTCGACCACCTTGGCGACCGCCTCGACCATCGCCATGCTGCTCGCCGCCGCCGAGCGCGAACCGCCGGTGCCGCCGCCGGTGATGAGTTCGTCGCTGTCGCCCTGCAGCAGGCGGATGCGGTCGAACGGAATGCCGAGCCGGCTCGACAGCACCTGCGCGAACGGCGTCGCGTGGCCCTGGCCGTAGTCGAGCGTGCCGGTGATGAAGGTCACGGTGCCGTCGGCTTCGAAGCGGATGCCGCCCATCTCCTTGTTGGGCGGCGCGGTCACTTCGAGATAGCTGCCGACCGCGATGCCGCGCAGCTTGCCGCGCTTCTTGCTGTCGCGCTTGCGCTTGGAAAAGCCTTTCCAGTCGGCAAGTTCCAGCGCGTGCTTGAACACGGCCGGGAAGTCGCCGCTGTCATAGGTCTGGTCCGAGGCGGCGGCGTAGGGGATTTCCTTCGGCTTGAGCTGGTTGCGGCGGCGCAGCTCCAGGCGGTCGATGCCCATCTCGCGCGCGGCGTTGTCGATCAGCCGCTCCATGAAATAATTGCCTTCGGGCCGGCCGGCGCCGCGATAGGCGGTGACCATGCTGGTGTTGGTGAACACGCACTGGGTCGAGACCTCGATCAGCGGCGTGCGATAGACGCTGACCATGTTCTTCACCGCATTGAGGGTCGGCGGCAGCGGCGCCACCGCGCCGAGATAGGCGCCCATGTTGCCGGTGCCGGTCAGGCGGATCGCGAGGAAGCGGCCGTCGGCGTCGAGCGCGAGCTCGGCGACCTTCTCGTGGTCGCGGCCGTGGCTGTCGGAGAGAAAGCTCGACGAGCGCTCGTCGGTCCATTTGATCGGCCGCCCGAGCAGGCGCGCCGCATGCAGCAGGCAGACATATTCGGGATAGGCCTGCGCCTTCATGCCGAAGGAGCCGCCGACATTGCCGGTGAGAACGCGCAGCCTGGCCGGCGGGATGTCGAGGATTTCGGCGAGCTGGCCGCGCAGGCCGAACACGCCCTGGCACCCCACATGGAAGGTGAAGCGCTCGCTGTCGGGATCGTAGGCGGCGATGGCCGCGCGCGGCTCCATGGCGTTGACCACGAGCCGGTTGTTGAGGAGTTCGAGCCTGGTCACATGGGCGGCCGTGGCGAAGGCCGCATTCACCTTCTCGGCGTCGCCGTAGTGATAGTCGAGCGCCACGTTGTTGGGGAC
Organism: uncultured Alphaproteobacteria bacterium; assembly: GCA_963800215.1. Taxonomy (GTDB): domain Bacteria; phylum Pseudomonadota; class Alphaproteobacteria; order Rhizobiales; family Xanthobacteraceae; genus JAJPKK01. Next base: position 362,285 of record CAWCZY010000006.1, read on the forward strand.
GTCGTCGAACAACTGGGGCGCGCCGGGCTTGACCGCCTCGCTGGCGCGGGTGACGGCCGGCAGCGGCTCGATGTCGAGGATGACGGCTTCGGCCGCCTCCTTGGCCTGGATCGCGGTCTGCGCGATCACGCAGGCGACGGGATCGCCGACGAAACGGACCTTGTCGACCGCGAGCGCCGGCCGCGGCGGCTTCTTCATCGGGGTGCCGTCGCGGTTCTTCATCGGCGGCACGCATTTGAGGCCGCCGTAGCCGGCCGCCTGCAGGTCGGCGCCGGTATAGACGGCGAGCACGCCCGGCATCGCCAGCGCGGCGGCGGTGTCGATGCCCTTGAGCACGCCATGGGCATGGCTCGACCGCACGATCGCCGCATAGGCCTGGCCGGGAAGGCTCAGGTCGTCGGAATAACGGCCCTGGCCGCGCACCAGCTTCGGATCCTCGGTGCGCGGCACCGGCTGGCCGACGCCGAATTTCTGCACCGCCCAAGAGCCTGGATCATTCTGAACATTCATGGTTTTGCGCGCTGAAAAGAGGAAACGAGGGCATCAGATAATCGAGCTTGATGCAGTGCACAAGAAGCCCGGAGGAAATTAGGCGGGTGTCGGCGTAGTGTAGCCCGGATCGAGTGTGCACTCCATCCGGGCAACCGCATGGCCCGGGCACGCGCCGGCGGCCGATCGCAAAACGCGACTACGCCTCAATACCTCGCATGCCCCGGCGTTCGCGGGAACGGGATCGCGTCGCGCACATTGGCGAGGCCGGTGACGTAGGCGAGCGTGCGCTCGAAGCCGAGGCCGAAGCCGGCGTGCGGCACCGTGCCGTAGCGGCGCAGGTCGCGGTACCAGGCGTAGTGCTCCTTGTCGATGCCGCGCTCCGCCATGCGCGCGTCCAGCACCTCGAGGCGCTCCTCGCGCTGGCTGCCGCCGATGATCTCGCCGATTCCCGGCGCCAGCACGTCCATCGCCGCCACCGTCCGGCCGTCGTCGTTGACGCGCATGTAGAACGCCTTGATGTCCTTGGGGTAGTTCATCACGATCACCGGCTTCTTGGCGTACTTCTCGGTGAGGTAGCGCTCGTGCTCGGACTGCAGGTCGATGCCCCATTTGACCGGGAACTCGAACTTCTCCTTCGCCTGCTCGAGCACCGCGATCGCCTCGCCGTAATCCATGCGCACGAATTCCGAGCCGACGATCCCTGCGAGCTTCGCCACCAGCCCCTTCTCGATCCGCTCGTCGAAGAAGGCGAGGTCTTCCTGCCTTTCACTGAGCAACGTCTCGAAGGTGAACTTCAGCAGCCGTTCCGCCAGCGTCGCATCGTCCGAAAGGTCGGCGAAGGCGATCTCCGGCTCGATCATCCAGAACTCGGCGAGGTGGCGGCTGGTGTTGGAGTTCTCGGCGCGGAAAGTCGGCCCGAACGTGTAGACCTTGGTGAGCGCGAGGCAGTACGCCTCCACGTTGAGCTGCCCCGACACCGTCAGGAAGGTCTCGCGGCCGAAGAAGTCCTTGCGCGAAATCTATCTTGCCCTGCGCCGTGCGCGGCAGGTTGGCGAGTTCCAGCGTCGACACCCGGAACAGCTGTCCCGCGCCCTCCGCGTCGGACGCGGTGATGATCGGCGTATTGACCCAGAAGAAGCCGTTGTCGTCGAAGAACCGATGGATCGCCTTCGCCAGCGTGTGGCGCACCCGCGTCGCCGCTCCGATCACGTTGGTGCGAGGCCGCAGATGCGCCACCTCGCGCAGAAACTCCAGCGAGTGCGGCTTGGGCTGGATCGGATACGTATCCGGGTCCTCCACCCAGCCGATCACCTTGATCGCGCTCGCCTGCATCTCGAACGGCTGGCCCTTCGCCGGCGACGGCACGATCGTCCCGGTCGCCTCCACCGCGCAACCCGCGGTGAGCTTCAAAACTTCGTCGGCGTAATTGGGCAGCGTGTTCGGCGCGACCACCTGCACCGGATGGAACGACGATCCGTCCGACAGGTGCACGAACGAAATGCCCGCCTTCGAATCCCGCCGGGTGCGCACCCAGCCCTTGACCGTAACTGGCACGTCCTTCGGCGCCTGGCCGGCCAGGATCTCGCGCACGCTGAACTCTGTCTCGTCCATGGCACGAGCGTTACTCAGGCGGGACGGCGTTGTCCAGTGACGCTCATCGATCCGAAGCTCGCGCAGTTTCGCCGCGATGCGGCATCGTGCAGAGCGTAGCCTGGATGGAGCGGCGGCGTCTTCGCCGTCGCGTAATCCGGGGACGGCGTCTCCGCATCACCGCGGCGCCGTCCCGGATTTCGCTGGCGCTCCATCCGGGCTACATTTCCATGCGTTTTTGCCGCTGAGCGAGAAGCATTTCTTGGCGCGACGGCGACGCGCATTTTTCCACCTGCCCGCCGGCTGCGCTGCTTGAAGCGCTCCATGGAAAGCGTATCATCGCTCGTTTCCAACGGCAGTAATCGCAAGCTCGACCAGCGTCCCCCCGCACCCCCGCCTCTTCGGAGAAAGGTCACCACGATGAAAGCCAGTCTCTACCTCGGAACGGCATTCACGGCGGTCGTCATGGCCGCCGCCTATGCCTTCGTGTCGCCCGGCACCGCGCTCGCCGCGGATGGTGCGCCGCTTCTCACCGGCAAGGTCGTCTCTTCGACCGGCGAGGCATTGGCCGGGATTCCGATCAAGGCCCATCGCGACAACAGCGCCGTCACGGTGGCCGTCTACACCGACGCCAAGGGCGAATATTCGTTCCCGGCCTGGTCGGACCTCACGCCCGGCTCCTATTCGGTCGGGGTGGAGCTGCCGGATTTCGAGCGCACCGCCCAGCCCGTCGCTGTTTCGGAAGGCAAGGCCGCGAAAATCGACTTCACGCTGAAATCAAAACCGCTCGCCTATGAAGACGCGACCGCCTCCGAGATCATCGCCGGCCTTCCCGGCACCGACCACCAGAAGACCTTGTTCTCGCAATGCAGCAATTGTCACACGCTGCAATGGGCGCTGCAGGCCGGGCGAACCAAGGAAGAGTGGGTCGCGGTCGTCAAGAAGATGGCGGGCCGTGCCGCCGAGCAGCGAGACGCCAGGGACCTATGCGTTCGGCCAGAAGCAGTTCATCGAGCCTTTGGCCGAATATCTGACCTCGATCCGCGGACCCGAGTTCCTCCGACAACATCCCGTTCAAGCAACGCCCGCGGCCGACCGATGCGGCCTCCACCAATATCGTCGTGACCGAATACGCGCTTCCCAGAGGCGGCGCGCGCGAACTCTACATGCTGCGCGGCGACCGCCGGTTCGTGTGGCCGCACGACGTCATCATGAACGACAAATACGCCTATTACACCGATCACTTCTCCTACGTCCTCGGGCGCATCGACACCAAGACCGGCGAAGGCAAGGAAATACCGTTCCCGCTGCCGAAAGGAGCGGGACGCGAAGGACGCAACATGACCGGTGACGGCGACACCCGTCCGGGCGCTCCCGGCGGCGGCGCGCACGAACTGCAATTCGATCGCCAGGGCAATGTCATCGTCGGCATGGATGGCGGGACCGTCAAATACGATCCGGAGACCGGCCGGTTCACGGGCTGGTCGGCCGGCCGCGCCATGTTCGGCCTGGATCCGGACGGCAATGTCTGGAATTTGCAGAGGAACGGCGACCTCGCCAAGATCGACACCAACAGCGAAGAGCTGAAGCGGACGACCTTCCAGCTTCCCAAGAACAGGGGAATCTACGACACCGACACCAACTCCAAGGGCCGGACCAATCTCTATATCTGGACCGAAGGCAAGATCGGCATCTTCGATCCCAGGACCGTCCAATATGCCGAGTACCTGACGCCGACGCCCATGTCCGGTCCGCGGCGCGGGCAGATCGACGGTCAGGATCGCCTGTGGGCCGGCGAGTTCTACGCCGGCCAGCTCATGATGTTCGATCCGGACAAGAAGGTCATGAAGGAATATCCGCTGGTCAACGGGACCAAGCCCTATACGGCGCCTTACGCGGAGCCCTATTCGGCGAGCGCCGATGACAAGAACCAGATCGTCTGGACGCACGACTTCAGCAGCAGCCGCCTGTATCGCATCGACATGAACACCGGGCAATCGACGGAATACATGACGCCGTCGAATTACGAGGTGCGCGATCTGAAGGTCGACACCGCGGCCGCGCGTCCGACCGTGTGGGTCCCGGCCTATCGCCCGCCATCCAAGCTGGTGAAGATCCAGGTTCGGTAATCCGATCGCGTCGGCCGGCGGCCGATTGCATCTCCGACGACGCCCACGGGTCGCGCTCCAAATGAGCGCGGCCCGTTTGCCTTCAGCAAGCATACCCTCGATGAAACGAAGGCATCTTCGCCGTCGCGCAAACCGCGGCGACGATCGACGCCGCCGTCACTTCCCGGTTTGTTTGAAATATCTCGGGTCGGGCGGCGGCTGATCCCTCCGGGTCGGCATCAGCAGTCCGTCGGCCGAGAGGAAATAGTGCTCGTCGCCGACGAAAATCTGCGAGTTGTTCTCGCAAATGAATTCGGGCCACTGCCTGTTGCGGTCCCGGCTGCGAACGTATTTCTTGTCGACGGTCCAGGGGCGGGTCAAGGCGTGGTCGATCACGGTGATCTCGTCATGCATGAGATTGGAATCGGCCTTGTCGAGGTGGATGCGCTCCTTGAACACCGACTGATTGTCGTAATGCAGCGGCAGGCCCGTCGCGTCGTAGGCGCGGCGACCTTTGAAACCGCGGGTTTCGACTTCGAGCATGTCGTAGCGGCCGTCGCCGTCCTCATCGGTCCATTTGCCGATCGAGTAGCCCGCATAGGTCGGCTCGATCTCCTCGGGCCAGTCGCGTCCGTCGGTGAAGATACGGCGATAATGATCCTCGCTGCCGATCAGGATATAGGTCGTATCCGGCGTGACGACGAATTCCAGCGGCCGGAATGCGATCATCATGAGCGGCATGCCGGCGGCGAGACACCGGGCGTGGTCGATGTAATTGCCCTCGCCGCCCTGGGCCTGGTCGGCAATGCTGTCCTCCAGGACCTTCTGATATTCCGCGGTCAGCGGAGCCTGCTGTCCACGCCCCCACGGCTTGGTCTGGTCGAATGACGGCTGGCCGCCGAGCCCGGGAACGACGAATCGCGCCCACGCGCCCTTCCAGTCCGGGTACTGCGGACCGTCGGCGGCCCGCGCGGCGCCGATCGTCAGCACCAGCGCGGCGGCCAGTGCGAACGCCCCGGTCGAGCTTCGATACGACATCATCTCCCTCCCTGCTTTGCCGGCCGCTTGTTTGATCGCGATGATGCGACATTCATGCTGCAGGGAACAGGGTACACCGCCGGCACCGCACTTGGAACGGCGCCACGATCCGGCCGCAGGGGTCGAGTTCGGCGCAGCAGGGCAGTGCCCGGCGAATGCGGGCCTTGCCGGCGGCGGCCCCGGGGGCCCTTGCTGGCATCCCCAAAGGGATGCATATCGGTCACCGTCATCGGAGAGCAAACATGCAAAGCCGCTTCGTGGAGCACGAGGCCGACGCGATGGTGGACCGCTATGGCGCCCGGGGGGTGCCGCGCGACCTCGCGCTGCGGGTCTACACCACGCGCCTGCTCGGCGGCGATCCCCGCCTCGTGCTGCACGGCGGCGGCAACACGTCGGTGAAATTGCGGCTGCCCGACCTGATGGGGCGCGAGGTCGACGTGCTCTGCGTCAAGGGTTCGGGCGCCGACATGGCCGCGATCGAGCCGGCCGGGCTTCCAGCGGTGCGGCTCGCCGAATTGCGCATGCTGCTCGAGCGCGATGCCATGTCGGACGAAGACATGGTGCGGGCGCAGCGCGCCAACCTGCTCGACCCGATGGCGCCCAATCCGTCGGTCGAGACGCTGCTGCATGCCTTCATCCCGCATCGCTTCGTCGACCACACCCACGCCACCGCCGTGCTGAGCCTGATCGACCAGCCCGACGGCGAGGCCCGCGCCGCGGACCTCTATGACGGCCGCATGGGCATCGTGCCCTACATCATGCCGGGCTTCGGCCTCGCCAAGGAGGCGGCGCGCGCCTTCGCGGCGGCGCCGGGCGCGATCGGCCTGATCCTGCACAAGCACGGCATCTTCACCTTCGCGGACACCGCGCGCGAGGCCTATGAGCGCATGATCGAGATGGTGTCGCTCGCCGAAGCCGCGCTCCAGCGCGGCCGCCGGGCGGTGTTTGCGACCGCCCAGCTGCCGCAGGCCGCGATGCCGCTCGCCGCAGTCGCGCCGATCGTGCGCGGCGCCTGCAGCCTGCGCGACGAGCGCACCGAAGGCGCGTTCCGCCGGCTGATCCTGGAGTTCCGCACCGGCGACGCCATCCTCAATTTCGTCAACGGCGCCGAGGTCGCCCGCTATGCCACCTCCGGCGTGGTGACGCCCGACCACACCATCCGCACCAAGAACTGGCCGCTGGTGCTGGCCGCGCCCGAGCGCGGCAGGGAGGCCGATTTCACCCAAGGCGCCAAGGCCGCGGTCGCCGCCTTCATCGCGCATTACCGGCACTATTTCGAGCGCAACAATGCCCGCTGCGGCGGCACCAAGACGATGCTCGATCCGCTGCCCCGGGTGGCGCTGGTGCCGGGTCTCGGCCTGTTCGGGCTCGGCCGCTCCCGCAAGGAAGCCGCCATCGCCGCCGACCTCGCGGAAGCCGCCGTCTCGACCATCACCGATGCCGAAGCGATCGGCCGCTTCGAATCGATTTCCGAGGCCGACATGTTCGACTGCGAATACTGGTCGCTCGAGCAGGCCAAGCTCGGCGGTGCGAAGGAACTCCCGCTCGCCGGCCAGGTCGCCGTGGTCACCGGCGCCGCCGGCGCCATCGGTACCGCAACCGCCAAGGCCTTCGCCGCGGCGGGCGCCGAGGTCGCGCTGCTCGATGTCGATGCGGCGGCGGCCGGTGCCGCCGCCACGGCCGTCGGGGGTGCGGCTTTCGCGGTGGCCTGTGACGTCACCGATCTCGGCGTCCGTCCGTGCGGCTTTCGCCAAGGTGGCGGAACGGTTCGGCGGCGTCGATATCGTGGTCTCCAATGCGGGCGCGGCCTGGACCGGGCGCATCGGCGAAGTCGAGGAGGAGGTGCTCCGCAAGAGCTTCGAGCTCAATTTCTACGGCCATCAGCGCGTCGCCCAGGCGGCGGTGCGGATCATGCTGGCCCAGGGCACCGGTGGCTGCCTGTTGTTCAACGTGTCGAAGCAGGCGGTCAATCCCGGGCCGGATTTCGGGCCCTACGGACTGCCCAAGGCGGCGACCTTGTTCCTGGCGCGGCAATACGCCCTCGACTATGGTGCCCACGGCATCCGCGCCAATGTGGTGAATGCCGATCGGGTGCGCTCCGGCCTCCTGACCGCGGACATGATCGCGGCGCGCTCCAGCGCGCGCGGCCTGAGCGAGAAGGACTATATGAGCGGCAATCTGCTCGGACGCGAGGTGACGGCGGACGACGTGGCCCAGGCGTTCCTCGCCCAGGCGCTCGCACTCAAGACGACCGCCGGCGTCACCACGGTCGATGGCGGCAACATCGCCGCGGCACTCAGGTGATCGGGACCGCAACTTGCACACGTATCAACCCGCGACGCGTCCTTCCGTTGAAGAGCTGACGAGCCGCTTCCGCGACCGCAGCGCGACCGTCGCCATCATCGGGCTCGGCTATGTCGGCCTGCCGCTGGTGCAGGCGCTGCTCGACAACGGCCTCGGCGTCATCGGCATCGACATCGATGCCGGCAAGGTCGCGGCGCTGCGGGAGGGCCGCACCTATATCCACCACATCCCCGGCGAGAGCTTCCGCGAGCCGATCGCGCAGGGCCGTTTCGTGCCGAGCACCGACTTCGCCGAGCTCGCCCGCGCCGACGCGATCCTGATCTGCGTGCCGACGCCGCTCACCGCCCACCGCGAGCCCGACCTCACCTATGTCGAGAACACCGCGCGGGCGATCGCGCCGCACCTCAAGCCCGGCCAGCTCGTGGTGCTGGAGATCCACCACCTATCCCGGCACCACCCGCGACGTGGTGAAGCCGATCCTGGAGATCGTCGGGACTGCAGAGCGGCCGCGACTTCTTCATCGCCTTCAGCCCGGAGCGCGAAGATCCCGGCAACATGAAGTTCTCCACCCGCGTGATCCCCAAGGTGATCGGCGGCGACGGCAAGGACGCGGCGGCGATCGCCGACGCGCTCTACAGCACCTTCGTTCCGAAGACGGTCCCGGTGTCGAACCCGGAGACGGCCGAGGCGGTCAAGCTCACCGAGAACATCTTCCGCTCCGTCAACATCGCGCTCGTCAACGAGCTCAAGGTCGTCTACGCGGCCATGGGCATCGACGTCTGGGAGGTGATCGAAGCGGCCAAGACCAAGCCGTTCGGCTTCATGCCGTTCTATCCCGGGCCCGGCCTCGGCGGTCACTGCATCCCCATCGACCCGTTCTACCTGACCTGGAAGGCGCGCGAATACGAGCTCTCCACCCGCTTCATCGAGCTGGCCGGCGAGATCAACACCGCGATGCCGCGCTACGTGGTGTCGCGGATCGCCGATGAGCTCGACGCCCGCGCCGGCAAGGGATTGAACGGCGCCCGGATCCTGATCCTCGGCCTCGCCTACAAGAAGAACGTCGACGACACCCGCGAGAGCCCGGCGTTCAAGCTGATCGAGCTCCTGGAAAAGCGCGGCGCCGCCTGCGATGTCCACGACCCCTTCGTGCCGGTGGTGCCCAATCTGCGCGAGCACCCGACCATGGCGGGCCGCAAGTCGGTGCCGCTCGACCCGGCGGGGGTCGCGGGCTACGACGCCGTTCTCATCGTCACCGACCACGACTCCATCGATTACGTGAGCCTCGCCAGGAGCGCCCGCCTCATCGTCGACACTCGCAACGCCTGCGCCCGCGCCGGCGCGGTGGGCGAGCATATCGTGAAGGCGTGACTTTTGGTCCGCGGCTGATGCAACTCAGGACTCTGGTAGTTTTGGCTGGCCGACTGTCGGGCTCAGGGCGATCTCATCCTGCGAGAGAGAATGCGCCTTGCGTGGTTCCTCAAGCATCATTGCTTCCTGTAGCGCTGCAGCTTTTGCTGACACGAGCGTGCGGCGCGCAGATGTGAAGTTCTTGGTCAGTTCGACAAAAGGTCTATGTCCACTCATGAGATCAATCCTTCATTTCCAAACAGCGCCAGACTTGCCCGCCGTTCAATCCAGCGTCGCATAAATATCCCCCGAATTGGCTTCCGCCGGCAGTTCGGCGAGCCAGGCCGCGATTTCAGCCGCCGTCGATTTCCCGTCATGGACGAAGGTCAGGCTTTCGCCCAGCGAGGCGCGAAAGCCGCGATAGCCGATCGCCGCGCAGCGCTCGACGCAGGCCGCGGCGATGTCGCGCTGGATCGTCGTGAATTCGAACGACAGCGCCGGAACCGGCGACGAAAGTCCCGCCAGCGCCTCCGCTTCCCAGCCCTCGACGTCGATCTTGATGAAGCGGGGCGCGCCGTGGCGCGCGATCAGCGCATCGAGGGTCGTCATCGGCACTTCGATGGTCCGGGTCCAGTGCTGGCCTTCCCAGCCCGGGGCGCCGTGCGCGGCGGCGATGAAGGCGTCGGATGCCGTCGACACCGTGGGATTGTCGAGATTGATCCGCAGCGCGATGGTGCCGGCGGTGCGCCCGACCGCGGCCTCCTCGACGGTCACATCGCGATCGCGGCGGAACAGCAGCCGCAATGTCGTCGCCAGCGCGGGCTGTGGCTCCGCCACCACGACCCGGGCGCCGAGCCGGCGAAACGAGGCGACGCGATCGCCGACATGGCCGCCGATATCGAACACGAGATCGCCGCGCCCGACATAGCGGCGGTAGACCGCGTCGAGCGCGCTACGCCGGGCGCGGCCGCGGTAATAGATGCGCAGCGAGCGCACGACGCCGCGCGCCGCCCTTACCCGATCGAGCATGGCGCCGCCTCCGCGAGGGTGCGCGGGTCCGGCGGGGGCGGGCGCCCGGCATTTGGTTGCGGCATGAATAAATCGCTTGGATTGGATCGGGGGGCGAAATATAGCGGCTCAGGCGTTTCCAAGTCCAATGAGGGGTCGGTCCGGTGGGCGAGCAGGCGGTCGAGGGTGAGGCGCTGTGGTATGTCGGCCCCGGCCGCGCCGAAATCCGCGCCGAACCGGTGGGGGCGCCGGCCGCCGGCGAGGTGCGCCTGCGGGCGCTTTACAGCGGGATCAGCCGGGGCACCGAACGCCTTGTGCTCGACGGCCGGGTCCCCGCGAGCGAGCATTCCCGCATGCGCGCGCCCAACATGGCGGGCGCCTTCCCATTTCCGGTGAAATACGGCTACGCCACCGTCGCCCGCATCGAATCCGGGCCGGCCGATCTCGTCGGCCGCATCGGCTTCGTGCTTTACCCGCACCAGACGACGTTCAACCTGGCGGCGGATGCGGTGGCGCTGCTGCCGCCGGACGTGCCGGCGTCGCGCGGCGTGCTCGCCGCCAACATGGAGACGGCGCTCAACGCGGTCTGGGACGCAGCGCCCGGGCCGGCCGACCGGATCGCCGTCGTCGGCGGCGGGGTGGTGGGGTCGCTGTGCGCATGGCTGTGCGCCAAGCTGCCGGGCGCCGATGTCACGCTGGTCGACATCGACCCGCGCCGTGCCGAAATCGCGGGCGCGCTCGGCGCCGGCTTCGCATTGCCGTTCGACGCCCCCGGCGACTGCGATGTCGTCATCCATGCGAGCGCCACCCAGGCCGGGCTCGCCACCGCGCTCCGCCTTGCCGGAGACGAGGCCTGCGTCATCGAGTTGAGCTGGTACGGTTCGATGCAAGTCGCAGCGCCGCTGGGGGAGGCGTTCCACAGCCGGCGCCTGCGGCTGGTGTCGAGCCAGGTCGGCCAGGTCGCGCCCTCGCATCGGCCGCGCTGGTCCCATGGCCGCCGGCTCGCCGCCGCGCTCGGCCTGTTGAACGATGCCGCGCTCGACGCGCTGATTGCGCCGGCCGTCGATTTCCACGACCTGCCCATGCTGCTGCCGAAAATCCTCGCCGCGCCCGGCGGTGTGCTATGTCCGCTGGTCCGCTATCTCGCCGCCAAGGCGACTTGAGAGAAAGTCATTCCGTTGTACGCCGTCGAAGTCTCCGACCACATCATGATCGCGCATTCGTTTCGGGGCGAGGTATTCGGTCCGGCCCAGCGGCTCCATGGGGCGACCTTCGCGATCTCCGCCGCCTTCATGGCGCAGACCCTCGATGGCAACGGCATCGTGGTCGATATCGGGCGCGCCTTCGACGTGCTCAAGGAGGTGCTCGGACCGCTCAACTACCGCAATCTCGACGACGTCGCGGAATTCAAGTCCGTGAATACCACCACGGAATTCCTGACCAAGCACGTGTTCGACGGCCTCTCCTTTGCGGTGAAGCACGGCCGGCTCGGCCGCGACGGCCTCGAGATCCACTCTATCAGGGTGACGGTCGCGGAATCCCCGACCGCGCGCGCCTGGTACGAGGAAGCGCTTTGGTAACGCTCAGCTTCGCCGTGCCGGGCTCGATCGACCAGCCGACCGGGGGCTATGCCTATGACCGCCGCCTCATCGCGGCGTTGCGCGTGCTCGGTTGCGAGATCGACATCATCGATCTCGGCGACGGCTTTCCCTATCCCGACGCCGCGACCCGCCGTGGCGCGGGCGAGCGCCTCGGCGCGGTGCCGCCGGGCCGTCCGATCGTGATCGACGGGCTTGCCCTCGGCGTCCTCCCAGAGGCGGCAAAGACGCTGGCGGCGACCCATCCGGTGGTTGCACTCGTGCACCATCCGCTGGCGCTGGAAACCGGGATTGCGGCCGAGACCGCGCAGGCATTCGCGGCGAGCGAACGCGCGGCGCTCGCCGCCGTGCGCCATGTCGTCGTCACCAGCCCGTCGACGCGGCGCGTGCTGATCGCCGATTACGGCGTCGCCGACGAGAGGATCACCGTCGCCTTGCCCGGCAACGACCGGGTCGCGGCGACCGTAAGGCCGCGCCGCGACACCGTCGCGCTGCTCGCGGTCGGCGCAGTGGTGCCGCGCAAGGGTTACGACGTTCTCGTCGAGGCGCTCGCCGTGATCGCCGATCTCGACTGGCGGCTGGTCATTGCCGGCGACTGCGCGCGTGATCGCGCTACGGCGGACGCAATCGCCGCGCAGATCGCCGCGTGCGGCCTCGGCGCGCGCGTGCTCCTGCTGGGCGCCGTCGGCGAGGACGAACTCGCCGCGCTCCACCGCGGCGCCGATCTGTTCGTGCTGGCGTCGCGCCATGAAGGCTACGGAATGGCATTCGCCGCCGCGGTCAGCCACGGCCTGCCGGTGGTGGGAACGCACGCCGGCGCCATCCCCGAGACGGTGCCGCCCGGGGCCGGAATCCTGGTGCCGCCCGACGAGCCGGCCGCGCTCGCGGCGGCACTGCGCGCGATGATCGCCGACCCCCGCCGGCGCGAAACCCACGCCGCGGCGGCGCGGGCCGCGGCGGCGCAACTGCCGGAATGGGACGCGACGGCGCGGATATTCCTGCGCGTGCTGGCGGCGGTCACATGAGCTTCTCGGCGCAATGGCTGGCCCTGCGCGAGCCCTACGACCAGGCGGCGCGCAACCGCAGCGTGCTCGACGCGGTGAGGAAGGCTTTTGCCGGGGCGTCGGCGGTTCGCGTCGCCGATCTCGGCAGCGGCACCGGCTCGACCATGCGCGCGGTCGCGCCGCTGCTGCCGGCGCGCCAGTATTGGCGCCTCCTCGACCACGACGCCGCGCTGCTCGCGGCCGCGCACGACGCCGCGCCCGCCATGTGCGAGGTCACGACCGCCCATGTCGAGCTCGCCGCCGATCTCGGTCAGGTGCTCGCCGGCGACACCGACCTCGTGACCATGTCGGCCCTGCTCGATCTCGTGTCGGTCCAATGGCTGGAACGGCTGGTCGCGATGCTGGCGATCAGCGGGCGTCCGCTCTACGCGGCGCTGAGCTATGACGGTCGCGTCGACCTGACGCCGGCGAGCCGCCTCGACCGGACGGTGATTGCAGCGGTCAACCGCCACCAGCTCACCGACAAGGGCTTCGGGCCCGCGCTCGGCCCCGATGCGGCGGCGACCGCGCCCGATCGCCTGCGCGCCCAGGGATTCGCGATCCATGAGGGCCGCTCCGATTGGACCTTCGGACCGGCGGACCGCGCCATCCAATTGGAGATGCTGGCCGGCTGGGCCGGCGCCGCAGCCGAGACGGGGGTTGCGTCTGACCTGCTCGACGACTGGCTCGCCGAGCGGCGCGACCATGTCGAGGCGGCGCGCTCGCAGATGCGGGTCGGTCACATCGACTTCTTCGCGGCTCCGATCGGAACCCGCTGAGCCCCGAGGTCGCAGTCGAACAGCACTTCGTTGCCGAGCACGTGGGCGCGGGTAGGGGGCCGCAACGCCTCCTCGCATCGCGCGATCGGCGTGAGGTCGAGGCCCGAGCGGCCGCCGCCGAGGATGATCGGCGCCACCACCACATGCAGGCGATCGAGGCAGTGCGCCTCGAGGAAACGCGAGATCGTTCCGGCGCCGCCCTCGATCAGGATACGCCGCAGGCCGCGCTCCGCGAGGCTGGCGAGGATGGCGCCCGGTGCGACCTGGCCGTTCTCGACCGGCAGGGCGACGTGTTCGATGCCCGCCGGCGGACGGGCGCCGTGCCGGGTGATGACGAGGCGCGCCACGCCGTCGTCGCGAAGCGCCTTGGCGCATGCGGGCAGCCGCCCGTTGGGATCGATGATGACGCGGACGGGATGCGGGCCGCCGACCCGGCGCACGGTGAGCAGGGGATCGTCGACCACCGCCGTGCCGACCCCGATGACGACGGCATCGACCAGGGCGCGGAGGCGGTGGAGATGGTCGAGCCCCTCGCTGCCATTGATGTAGTGGGAATGCCCGGTCATGGTCGCGGTACGGCCGTCGAGCGACTGGCCGATCTGGGCGACCACCATGAGATCGTCCACCAGCCCGGTGCGCAGCGGCCCGAAAATGGCTTCCCACCGCGGCGGCGCATTGCGCAGCCCGGACCGGATCGCAGCGAGCGCGTCGTGCCAGACGGCGTCGTCAGGGAGAGGGGGGATGGTCTCGACCAAACTCATGGTACACCCGGGCAACAACGGACCGGGCATAGTAGCAGGAAATCTGCAACCGGTGGTGACGCGGCGCCGGCCGGGTGGTAGCGGGTGCCCGCGCGTTCCCGGTTGGGGGAGCAAGCGGCCGAGTGGGCGCCGCTATCTTCACCAGGACCGCCGCGAAAGACTTTCCATTTGGCCAATTAATTGGCATATCTTGGTACCGTTATGGGGGGAAGGATGGCCGTCGGGGGCGGAGGAGAGTTTTCGCGTACCGGTCGGGCTCGGGTCTGATGAAATTGGAAACCATGAACAAGGGGCTCAGCCTGTTCGGAACGGCTGACGAGATCGCCGTTCAGCGCAGCATCGCCGAATTTCAGGCCGGCCGGCCGGTGGTGATCGAGGCCGCCGATGAAACGCTGGTGGCGCTGCCGGTCGACGGGCTCTCCCAAGACGCCTGCGACGCCTTCAAGGTATTGTGCGGGGCGGCCACCGTGCGCCTGGTGGTGACGGCGCGCCGCGCCAGCGTCATCGGGCTCGATGTACCGGGGCCGGTGCTGATCCCGCTGTCGCCGGCCGATACCCGCGACACCATTTGGTCGCTCGCCGCCGGGCTCGACGGCAAGCCGCGGCCGGCGGCGCGAACGGCCGGGGAGGCGGCGGCGCGGGCGATCGTCCTGGCGAAGCTCGCCCAGCGGCTTCCCGCGCTGCTCGTCGCCGACGCCACGGCCATCGCACCCGGCCTGCGCGCGCAAATGATCACGGTGCATGCCGACGCCATCGAGCGGTTCAGCGCGGACATCGTCGACACCCTGGAGATCGTCAGCGAGGCCCGCATTCCCCTGGAGGACGGCGTCACCGCGAGGTTCTGCGTGTTCCGCGACGCGGTCGGCTCGAGCCCGGTGGCGATCATCCTCGGCGAACCCGATTTTTCGCAGCCGGTGGCGGTGCGGGTGCACTCGGCCTGCCTCACCGGCGACGTGTTCGGCTCGCGCCGCTGCGACTGCGGTGCCCAGCTCAAGCTCGCGATCGCGCAGCTCTCGGAGACCGGCGGCG
This sequence comes from uncultured Alphaproteobacteria bacterium, assembly GCA_963800215.1. Lineage (GTDB taxonomy): Bacteria > Pseudomonadota > Alphaproteobacteria > Rhizobiales > Xanthobacteraceae > JAJPKK01. The sequence goes on from CAWCZY010000006.1 coordinate 377,385, forward strand.
GCGTCGTGCTCTATCTCGAGCAGGAAGGGCGCGGTCTCGGGCTCGCCAACAAGATGCGCGCCTACGAGTTGCAGGACGGCGGCCTCGACACCATGGACGCCAACATGATGCTGGGCTTCGACGACGACGAGCGCGACTACGGCATCGCCGCGCGGATGCTGCGGATGATCGGCGCCAAGCGCGTGCTGCTGCTCACCAACAATCCCGGCAAGCTCGAGGCGCTCAGCGAGGGCGGCGTCGACGTTACCGCGCGCATTCCGCTCCACACCGCGATCAACCCGGAAAACCGCCGCTATCTCGCGACCAAGGCGGCGCGCGGCGGTCACTGGCTGGAAGACATGCTGGAGGTCGGCGAGCCCGGCCGCGACCCGATCGGCACGCCGTCGTAGTACGTATCCGCGGGATTGGCAGTGCAAGCGCCCTGTTGCGCAAGATCAGAACACTTCCCGATCGGGCAACGGTCTGCCACTCCTGGTGGCCTCCCAGGCAGTTGCGGACACCTGACAAGGATCACTGGGTGGGATGGCTTCGCGAGTACACCGGTCCGGGGTATTACGGTCGCAAGAACCCAGATCGGGACGCCCGCTTCATATACAACCACCTCAATTCCCCACCAATGCCTATATGGCTCGCTGTCGTGAGCACATTGTCGGCAGCGGATCATTTGTCCGCCTTTTGTAGCGCGTGAGTTGTCCGCCATGTTCGCCGCTTGTTCTGGAGGCGGCGATGCGGGGACGACGATGCTATGGGAGGTTTTTGTGACCCGCTTTGAAGAGGCGTTTGAGCGGTACCAACGTCATCGACTGACCGGTGAGGAGGCCGGGGAGCCGCTCGGGATGTCCGGGCGCAACTTCCGGCGGCTGTGCGTTCGCTACGGGGAGGACGGCATCGAGGGATTGCGCGATCGTCGGATCGGCAAAGTTTCGCCTCGCCGCCCATCTACGTTACGGGTTCGTTGCCTGCCGTCGGCTGCGTTCCTTCTTCGAATACTCGATCGACGTGCCGCCGTTCTTCGTTGCAGTCGAAATCATCGCCGCCTCTCGGCCGTTCAAAAAAATCAAGATGGCCAGTCACGTAATAGCTCCAAACAAGCATCGAAAACATCGGCTTCGCTAACATCAGCGACGGTCTTGTGAATGGACATTTTCTGCGTCGGCGCGTCCTCGGACATCACGAGAATCACCGTCTGTCGATTTGGGCAGTTTGGCTTGGCGCAGGCGAATTCGCTGACCGACACAACCAATTCTTCAGTAAGCGGGAGGTTTTGACGGGTCCAGAGCTTGATCGCCGCGGCCTTCTCGGGAAGATCGCTGCTCCTGTTTTGTTTCAACGGATTGACAGGGGAGCTCATGCGACTTTCCTCCGTTGACGTCGACCTCTTCGGCGAGGTGCCAGGGCAGCAAAGAACTCGTTTTGTAGGCTGAACCGGCGGCCCTTGCAAATTGCCGATTGCATGTTCCCGGCTATCGCCGGGGGCTTGCCCTTTTCCGGTCCAAGCTCTTCGGCCCCGGGCCAGACGATCGCCATGACCTCGGGGTCAGACGATCGAAGAGATGCCCGGCTTCGGCGTCCGCTTGCGAAGCGCCCAGGAGCATCAAGAGGAAGAGAAGCAAGCGGCCCGTGCCAAGATATGCAAGGCAGCAAAGGTGACGGCTCCGCTCACCGCGATACGCAACGGTGCAGCGAGTGAGCCAGGGTAGTCGGTGCAGCGGGTAGGCCAGGGCATGTCGCAAAAAATCCGACCCGCGTTCTCGACCGAGATTCGCATGATGCCCGCTCGTTTGATTTAAAGAATGCCGCGGCCCTTCGCCTTCGACAACCCCGGGGTGCGCCCGTGTCGGGGTGCGCCCGAGCAAACATGAGCAGGGTAGTTGACGGTCCATGCAAGGCGCGTATGCTGCTGGTACGAATACGGAAATCTCATGCGTCGTTTTCAAGGAGGAAGCGATGGGTTCGAAACGAAGCAGCCGCCGGGAACTGTTGAAGGGCGGCGCCTTGGCCGTGGGAGCGGCGGCCGCCGGCGCGTCGGTCAGCAAGACCGCGTTAGCACAAAACTCGGCACCCGCACCGGAACCGGCACTTCCATCCTACGCGGTGAACGAAGCGCCCCAGATTCCGGTCAGCTCCGACGTGGTCGCCTACGGTGTGCGCTCCCATTACGTCAAGTCGGTGCGCATTCAGGAAGACGGTCGTCCCAAAGGTGCGACATCCCGCTACGACAGCTTCGGGCTGACGATTCACATACAAACGCCGTTGCAGGATTCCATCGGCACGATCCAGGCATCGTCGCTTCACTACTGTGCGACGACCAAGGGCGCCTTCGTCCCGGACATCGATCCCGACAAGCACACTGTGATGCTTAACGGCCTGGTGGACCGGCCCCGGATTTTCACCATGGCGGAGTTGAAGCGTTTCCCGTCAGTCACCAGGTTTCATTTCGTAGAGTGCATTGCAAACAACGCTAATGCGACGCACCAGAACGTGCAGCAATCGCATGGGACGTGCAGTAACGCCGAATGGACCGGGGTGCTCCTTTCGACCTTGTTCAAGGAGTGCGGCCTGCAGGACAAGGCGAAATGGTTCGTTGCTGAAGGCGCCGAGGAAGTGAAGGGCGCGTCGACCATGCCCATCAACGCGATCGACGAGGTCATCGTCGCCTACGGCATGAACGGCGAGCCCTTGCGGCCGCAGCAAGGGTTTCCAGTGCGCCTCATCACCCCCGGCTTCGAGGGTATCTTCAACACCAAGTGGCTGCGCCACATCAAGGCCGTCGACCAGTATCAGCTCAACATGAACGACTTTGGGCATCTACGCCGGGAAGAGACGACTGCTGCGCTCGGCTACACGTGGGGACCCAAGTCGATCATCACGTTCCCCTCCGGTTCACAGAAACTGCCCGAGCGCGGATGGTACGAGATCACGGGGCTGGCCTGGTCCGGCAACGGCGCCGTTCGCAAGGTGGAGGTATCCACCGACGGCGGACAGACGTGGAAGGAGGCCGAGCTCAAGGCCACTCCGCTTCGCAAGGCGCACACCCGGTTCGGCTATATGTGGAATTGGGATGGAGGCGAACACGTAATCATGTCGCGCACCACCGACGATATCGGGGTCGTCCAACCAACTCGAGAGCAAGTAGCCAAGGCTTTGGGCGTGGCTTATACGCCCAGCTTCAGACCACCTGGGACCAACAACACCATTATGCCGTGGAAGATCGCCAGCGACGGGAGTGTGACTAATGGGCTTGCTTAGGATCGTCCCGATTTTGCTGCTCCTGGCGAGCCCCGCGCTCGCGCAGACATATGACATCGGGAAAGCTCCGACCGCAGCACAACTCGCCCAGGATATCACGATCAGCCCAACGGGAGAGGGACTTCCTCCGGGCCATGGCACCGCCGCGGAAGGCGCAAAGCTCTATGTCGAGAAGGGCTGCGTCGCTTGTCACGGCCAAGACGGCGCGGGAGGGGTGACGATAGCACCCAATTTGATCGGGAATAAAGGCACAGGCCCAGGCGACAACGTCTGGAAACGGGTGAACGGCGGCGAAGCGCCAGGCGCTCTACCCATTCTGGCGCCGAATGGGGTGATCGTGTGGGACTACATCAATCGCGGCATGCCTATCGGGAATGAGGGGTCTCTCAAGTCGGATGAGGTCTATGCACTGACGGCCTACTTGTTCGCCCTCAACAAGATTACGCCGGAGGACAAAGTCATCGACCAAAGTAATCTGGCGCAGATCGAGATGCCGATCGGCACTGAATGGGTCCGAGTGCCTGATTGGACGCCCGGCGGGCAAAGGATGCCAGGTTACCCCTATTAGCGCAGCTTATGGAGCGGGGGTCCCCGACGAGTAAGGCACAAATCATTGGGCCTCATATGGGTTTGTCTGAGGTTCGACGATGAGTTTTCGCCGAACTTCGCGTTCCGAGAGGACGGCTACATGAACATGAAACTTCTCGGAATTGTACTCGCGCTCTGCTGCTGCATGCCTTCGGGAAATCCTGCAGATTTCAAGATATTCGACGAAGCGTCTCTGATCTGCGTAACCCCGGCTAATGCGGGCCTGGAATTCGCAAGGAAAGCGGACTGGGAATACACAAAATGGGGCATGACCCCTCAACAGGTGGTTAGCGCCTCGAACAACCTGGCGACACAAGGTTTCGATCCCCACCCGGACAGCGACGGCAATGTGACCAAGCTGGTCGCGCCATATCAAAGCGGAAAGTTCTCCTTCGAGGCCCAGTTTGGGTTCGACGTGACCGACAGGCTTGCTTCCGTGACACTTGTCTTGAATGACAAATCCGCGGGTATGGATATGGGCGCGGATATGAATATGGGTCACGGGCCATGCTACGATCTTCTGGTGAGCGTGAACACCGCGAATGGCGTGCCACAAGGCGGCGGCTCGGCCCACATGCAATATAGCATCGAGACTTGGCAGGATCAGACAAACAAAAACAAGCTCACCTACACTGTGCTCGACGGAGTAGGTTGCTATGTTCAATATAGCGCCCTCAAGTTGGCTGCAGCAGACTGAGGCTTGCCGACGGAGCCGCACAGCCAGGCGAAGACGGGCGCGATCGTTTCCCGCGGAGAGTGGACGGAAATGACGCCAGCCGTCAAAGAGGGGAGGCGCTGCGGTACCTGCACGCTTTGCTGCAAGGTGCTGACTGTAGAGGAACTCCGCAAACCGAACGCCGAATGGTGTCCGCACTGCGTCAAGGGGCGCGGTTGCGCGATCTATGCTGATCGGCCGGATGAGTGCCGCAGGTTTCAATGCGGGTATCTGCTGTGGCCCACACTCGGCGAGCATTGGCTGCCGGCCCGCAGCAAACTGGTCGTCGCGTTCAAGCCGGACGGCAGGGAAATAGTTGTTCACGTCGATCCCGGCGTTCCCAATGCGTGGCGCGCCGAGCCCTACTACTCGGAAATCCGCAACATGACCGGTGACGCCGCTGGGACGGCCTACACGGTATTTGTGCAGATCAGGCGAAGGATGATCGCGGTCTTCCCGGACAGGGAGGTGGATCTCGGCGTCGTGGCGGAGGACGAGGTGATTGCCATTCACGAAGTGGCGGGTCCGGGTACGAGGAGGCGTGACGCGGTGAAGCTGAGGAGGGACGATCCCCGTATCAACGAGCTGCGGATCGTCTGATGTTCGATCCGAATGCCGGCGCCACGGCAGTGTCTCAGGTTGAACGTGGTGGTCCTTGACGGCCCTCTCGTGTTCTGTCTCTTGCTCTCTTATGCTTGGCGGAGAGCAGTGGTGCCAAAATGGTCGCGGTTGAATTTTACAAAATGGCAATTGGGGGCGGCGTCGGGCGCTTGCTGGAGCGCCGACGGTTGGCTGATTTCGTTGACCGTCAGGAATTCGAGCTTTGGGCTCAAACGGCACTCGCCCTTCGACGCAATGATCCCGATGTCTGGCAGTGGCCCGAAGCCGTGCGGGTCTGCGATGCAGGCAATCAGGAGCTATATGTCTGGACGTTGTGGGACCAAGTCCAGGCAGGGAAGCCGATCGTCTGATGCCCCCAAGGTCCTCAAGGCGGGAAGCGCCGTTCGTGAAACAGCACAAGACGCTGAAAGGTATTATGCCTGCGATGGCGGCGGGTGTCAGACACGCTTTGCAGCCTGTCTTCATCTTGCGCTCTCGAAACCGTCCTTCATATCGGCGCACCAGGGAGATACCAAGAAGATGAAGAACATGATCCTCGCCTCGATTGCCGCCGGCGGCCTCGCCGTCCTCGTCGCCGGTCCAGCGGCCGCGGAAAACGCCGATGCCGGCGCCAGTGCGAGCGGGAGCTTCACGGCGAAGAACGTCAATCGCATCCGCCCCTTCGGCTCGATCAACACCTACAATGTCGGCCTCGCTCCGGCGCGGGTTTCCGCTTGGGCGAAAACATTGAGCGCCGACCAGATGCAGGAGATGTTGGGCCGCTGCTCGGTGATCATCCGGAATCAACAGAACTATTACTCGGAAACGACCACTTTCTGCCAGAACTTCGCCATCGCGACAGCGGAACGCGCCGTGGCAACGCCGGCCAGTCCGTGACGGCGCCGAGGGCTCTCAGACTGCTGATCGATCCTGCCTGGACGAAGGCGGCCCAAGGGCCGATCGCGTGCTGTCGCTCGAATTCGACCTCGATCAAAGCTCACCGATGTGCCTCCGGCGGAAAAGGGGGGAGCATAATCAAGCAATCGGCCGCTCGCGCGGAGGCCGCACGACAAAAATCCATGCGCTGAGCGATCCGCTCTGCCTGCCAGTCGTCCTGCATCTGACCCCAGGCCAGGATGCCGATGTCGCTGCGGCGCCCGATGTGCTGGCGCTCGCACCACCCATGAGCGCGCTTATCGCCGACAAAGGCTACGACGGTGGCAACCTTCGCGCCGAAATCGTCAGTTACGGGGCCAAGCCCGTCATCCCCAACAAATCCAACCGTATCGTCATCCATCACTTCAACAAACGCGCCTACAAAGGTCGAAATGTCATCGAGCGCTGCTTTTGCGCTGAAAGACTTCCGGCGTATAGCCACAAGATATGACAAGCTCGCCCGGAACTTCTTGGCCGCTGTCGCCGCTCTCGTCGCATATTGGCTCAATTGAGTCTGGACCGTAGCGGGCGCTACGGGAACGCCCCGTGGGGCAGGTTCGCAGTGCTCACGGGATCCCGGGGCGCCAGGCGGGGCGGCGTGGCGGGGATCGATTGGGTCGTGGCGGCAGGTTCGTCGGGGGCCCGGGTTTCCAGCAGCGAGCGGCGGATCAGCAGGGCCAACGCGTCGGGCTCCGGCGGCACGATCAGCGACGCCTTGGTCTGCGATGGCACGAGCGCCGCCTTGCGTTGGAGCCAGGGCGTTGGCGAGGTCTCGGGATAGCTGAAGCTTTTCGGGTTCGGCGCCGGCAGGATCGAGCGGGTGCTGGCGAGCAGCGCCTGCTCCTCGCTGAAACCGCGCGGCCACGCTGCGTCAGGCGGCTGTGGAGCCTGGCCCGGGCGGAACACCGGACGGCCCCGGCGCTGCATCGACATGGCCGGACGCACATCGAACGGCTGAGCGGTACCGAAGCTCGCCGGGCTGGGGGCCGGCAGCACCGCCGTATCCTCGGCCTCGACAAAAGACGCCGGCCAGATCTGGTGTCCGTGGGCATGCATGATCCACTGGCTCGGCACGGTGGCGGTCTTGGGCATGTCCGGCGTCGCCGGCACCACATGGACGATGCGATAGCCCCGGCGTTTCAATTCATGGAGCAATACCGGCAGCGCCTCGACTGTCCTCGGCTGGATGTCGTGCAGCAGCAGGATGCCCTTGCCGTAAGCCTCGATGCGCTGGAGCGCCCGCGTATAGACCTGCGCCGGGCTGATCTTGGTCCAGTCGTCGGCGGGAAAGTCGGCGCTCCAAGTTTCGAGGTTCTGGGACGCCAGGTACTGGTCGATGGCATTGGTGCGCGCCAGGCCTGGAATGCGGAAGAACGGCGCCGGCGGTTCGCCGAGCGCGGCGGTCACCGAGACGATGCCTTCGTTGATCTCCTCCTCCGCCTTGGCGAGCGGCATCTTGTGGAGCCGCAGCGGATGGGTCTGGCTGTGGGTGCCGATGCTATGGCCGGCCGCCAGGACCTCGCGCGCGACATGGGGGTACGTGGTCGCCATCTTGCCGACCATGAAGAAGGTCGCCTTCACGCATTCGCTGGCGAGGATATCGAGGATATGGTTGGTGCGAGGCGGCAGCGGGCCATCGTCGAAGGTCAGCACGACCTCATGGTCTTCGAGGGGCAGGCTCTCGTGGTATTGCATGCTGCCGAGCCGGGGATGCTCGAGCGGATCAACCACGATGGTGCGGCTGGTGCCGATCGCGTCCGGATTTCCCGGGCACTCGGCCGCAACGGCGACACCGGCCGTCAACAATGTTGCGGCCACAACCGCTGGAATCAAACCTTGCATTTCGAATCCCCGCACGCCCACCTTCACCTTACCACCCTGCATTCGACAGGTCTCTATAACCAGTCAGTAAGTTTAATTTTTCGTGGATATTGCGTGGTCAATTTGTGATCTTTTCCAACGGCTGTGATGACATGGAGGGCACGAATCCACGTGCCTTAAGATTGTGCAAGGTCGCAGAGACATGCTCTCGATCGGCCGCTTGGTGGCACGAAACAGTGCAATCCCCCATATCCAGCCCGCATTTTGAGATGCACGTGTGCATGGCCGGGGAGCATCGAGGTACCGGTTGCCCGCCCGTATTTCAGTGCCGACTTGCTGCCATGCAAAAATGGAATTGCCCGAGGGGTCTCGACCCGCGGATGTCGTCAAGAACGCGGGAAATCGAATGATTGCCCGCGCCGAAAGGTCTACATCTGGAGGGCAGGGACGAGAAAATGGTTCACCGATGATCCCCAACGCATGGACAGGATTTGATTTTGGCCTGGGCGAGGACCTCGATCGCCTGCGCCAGACCGTGCAAGGCTTCGCGCGCGACAAGATCGCGCCGCGGGCCGCCCAGATCGACCGCGACAACGTGTTTCCGCGCGACCTGTGGCCGCAAATCGGGGAACTCGGGCTTCACGGCATCACCGTCGAGGAGGAATGGGGCGGCTCCGGATTGGGCTATCTCGCCCACTGCGTCGCCATGGAGGAGGTCTCGCGGGCCTCGGCTTCGGTCGGCCTATCCTACGGCGCCCATTCAAACTTGTGCGTCAACCAGATCAGGCGCAACGCGACCGACGAGCAGAAGCGGCGTTACCTGCCCAAGCTGATTTCGGGCGCTCATGTCGGCGCGCTCGCGATGTCGGAGCCCAATGCCGGCTCCGACGTGGTTTCGATGCGCACCCGCGCCGACCGCAAGGGCGACCGCTACGTCCTCAACGGCAGCAAGATGTGGATCACCAACGGCCCGGTGGCCGACACCATGGTGGTCTATGCCAAGACCGATCGCACCGCCGGCGCCCGCGGCATCACCGCCTTCATCGTCGAGAAAGGCTTTGCCGGCTTTGCGCCGGCCCAGAAACTCGACAAGCTGGGCATGCGCGGCTCCGACACCGGCGAGATCGTGTTCACGGACTGCGAGGTGCCGGCGGAAAACGTGCTGGGCGTCGTCGGCAACGGCGTCAATGTGCTGATGTCGGGCCTCGATTATGAGCGCCTGGTGCTGGCGGGAGGCCCGCTCGGCATCATGCAGGCCTGCCTCGACGTCGTGATCCCCTATGTCCATGACCGCCAGCAGTTCGGCCAGCCGATCGGGCGGTTCCAGCTCATCCAGGCCAAACTCGCGGACATGTACGTCACCGCCAACGCCGCCAAGTCCTATGTCTATGCGGTGGCCCGCGCCTGCGACGACGGTCGCGTCACTCGCGAGGACGCCGCCGGCGCCATTCTCTACGCCGCCGAACGGGCGACCTGGATGGCGCTGGAGACCATCCAGTGCCTCGGCGGCAATGGATATATCAACGACTTCCCGGCAGGCCGGCTGTTGCGCGACGCCAAGCTCTATGAGATCGGTGCCGGGACCAGCGAAATCCGCCGCATGCTCATCGGGCGCGAAATCTACGAGAAGACGCGGTAGGGCGCGATCCCTCCCGAATTGCCTCCCGAATTGCGCCGCGGTATTGTCCCCCGGCATCGGATCGGATCGCGACCTCATCCTCTCCCGACGCGCTCAGGCGAATGCAAGCGTTAAATCGCCCCGACATCACGCCGCTTGTCATGCGTCTGTCATCAATCGAGGGGAAAAAACCTTTGCTCCGGCAAAAAAGGGGCAAAAAGGGGACGGTGCGATGACGGATTTTGCATTACCTGGCTCGATCGAGCCCGCAGTGAAGCGGCCCAATCTCGACAAAGGCTTCAATCCGCTGACCATGATCCTGTTCGGTGGGATTCTGGCGGCCGGATTGCTGTTCGTCGCCTACAGCCTGTACATCGACATAGCTGCGACCGGTACTCCGATAACTTCTTACGTGCCCTTCCTCTTGCTGTTCGTTGCCCTGCTCATCGCGCTCGGCTTCGAGTTCGTCAACGGCTTCCATGATACCGCCAACGCGGTCGCCACGGTCATCTACACCCATTCATTGCCGGCGGAAGCCGCCGTGCTGTGGTCGGGTTTCTTCAATTTCCTCGGGGTGGCGCTTTCAAGCGGTGCGGTTGCGTTCGGGATCATATCGTTGCTTCCGGTCGAACTCATCCTCCAGGTCGGCAGCAGCGCCGGTTTCGCCATGGTCTTCGCGCTGCTGATCGCGGCGATCATCTGGAATCTCGGCACCTGGTGGCTGGGCCTGCCGGCGTCGAGTTCCCACACCATGATCGGCTCGATCATCGGCGTCGGCGTCGCCAACGCGCTGTTGCGCGGGCGGGACGGCACCTCCGGGGTCGATTGGGGCAAGGCCATCGAAATCGGCGAGGCGCTCCTGTTCTCTCCGATCGTGGGTTTCGTTTTGTCCGCAGCGCTGCTTTACATCATGAAGGCGGTGATCAAGAAGCCGGAGCTTTACGAGTTCACCGAAGGGCAATTCGCCGCCGCCGTGGTGGATTCGCGGCCTCCTCGTTCTCACCTGCACCGCCGTCAGCTTCGCGCACGGTTCCAACGACGGGCAGAAGGGCATGGGGCTCATCATGCTGATCCTCATCGGCACGGTGCCCACGGTCTACGCGCTCAACCGGGCCATGCCTCCGAGCCAGATGACGGAATTCGTCACCAACTCGACCGCGGCCGCGAAGGTGGTCGAGGCGAAGGCAGCCGGCTACAATGTGACCGGTGACCCGAGGCCGGCCGTGACGTCCTACGTCGCGCTGCACAAGATCAGCGAAGGGACTTTCCCCTCGCTTGCCGCGCTCATGGGGGACATTTCAATGCAGGTCTCGGAGTACGGCTCGCTCACAAAAATACCCGCAGCGACCGTGGGTAACACCCGCAATGACATGTATCTGGCTTCCGAAGCGGTCCGCCTCCTCATGAAGGACAAGGAAAGCGATCTCTCCAAGGACGACGTGGCCACGCTGAACAAGTACAAGGGCTCCCTCGACAACGCGACCAAGTTCATCCCGTTCTGGGTCAAGATCGCGGTCGCGATCGCGCTGGGCCTCGGCACCATGATCGGTTGGAAGCGCATCGTCGTGACGGTCGGAGAGAAGATCGGCAAGACCCACCTGACCTACGGCCAGGGCGCCGCGGCCGAACTCGTCGCCGCCGCGACGATCTTCGCCGCCGACAGTTACGGGTTGCCGGTGTCGACCACCCATGTGCTTGCGTCGGGTGTCGCCGGGACCATGGCGGCAAACGGGTCAGGCCTGCAGCTCGTAACGTTGCGCAACATTGCGCTCGCCTGGGTTTTGACGTTGCCGGCGGCGATGATGCTGTCCGGTGCGCTGTACTACGTGTTCAGCCACGTTTTCTGAGGAATAGTTCGGCGTTGCACTCAGCAGGCGGCCAGGTCAGCCCTGGCCGCTCTTGCGTTTCGGTGACGCGCATCATCCGGACGACCCGTCATGGTCGAGGCCGTGCTTGATGAAGCCGACGGCAAGGGTGAGGATTCCCCCGGCCGCCGCGCCCGTGAGACCCTGGAGCACGGACTGCTCGACGACCGTCGGCTCGTTCAGGCTGCCGCCCGCAGTGACCATGGTGGCGACGAACGTCTGGAAGAAGGCGCCGCTCAAGCCCCCTCCCGCGGCGCCGGCGATGGTATGGCCGAGCGCTCCGAAGCCGTGCTCTTTTGAGGCCGCCGCGGCGGCGTGCCCGCCCAAAATGCCCGCGATGATCTGGATCATCAGGTTCGTGAAGGTCCAGGTCATCGGTCCCTCTTTCTTTTGAACGCCGCTCTCAACGGCTTGGTTTGGGCGAGATCGCCGGACCAAACAAGGCCCACGCCACCACTGCCCCGACGGCCGCGCCGACCAGTTGGGCGGCGATGAATGCCGGAACGTGGTTGATGTCTATCCCGGCGAAGGTCCTCGTGAAGCCCCGCGCCAGCGTCACCGCGGGGTTGGCAAAGGAGGTCGACGCCGTAAACCAATAGGCGGCGGTTATCACCAGCCCCACGAGCCAGGGGATCGACTGGGGGGAATATCGGACCCCTCCGAGAATAGTCAGGATCAGGCAGAAAGTCGCAACGGCCTCCGCAAGCCATTGCGATGGTCCGCTCCTCGCGGTCGTGCCGATCGCAATGGGAGCAAGCTGGAACATCAGATGGGCCAGGACCGTTCCGGCGATGCCGCCGAGGCACTGCACGATGATGTATGGGATGACGTCTCCCCAAGTGCGCTCGCGCGCCGCGAGCACAAGCGTCACTGCCGGGTTGAAATGCGCTCCGGAAACGGGGCCGAAAATCGTGATGAGCACGACGAGGATGGCGCCGGTCGGGATGGTATTGCCGAGAAGCGCGATCGCCTGGTTCCCGCCGGCCAGGCGCTCGGCCATGATCCCTGAGCCCACCACCGTGGCGACGAGGATCGCGGTTCCGATACCTTCCGCGGCAAGGCGTCGGAACAGCGCGGGAGATTCCTCCTTCATTCCGTGGCGGCTCCAGACTTGGCTCCGGACTTGGCGGGAGCTTCCCTGGTCTTGCCGATCGCATCCAATTGCTTTTGCAATGCGAGTTGATCCAGCGAACGGATCGGAAGGCTGATGAAGATATTGATGCGGTTGGTGAGCATCCGCAGGACGTCGGCAAACGCGAACCGGATCTCGGCTTCGGTTCCCGTAGCCGCGGCGGGATCGGGGACACCCCAGTGTGCGGTCATCGGTTTCCCCGGCCAGAGCGGGCATGCTTCCGCCGCGGCGTCGTCACACACGGTGAACACGAAATCCGGCTTCGGCGCGCCGGGCCGGGCGAATTCGGTCCAGCTCTTGGACCGCAAATGGCCGACATCGTAGTGCAATTTCTCCAGGAGCTGGAGCGCATAGGGATGCACGTGGCCCTTGGGGTGGCTCCCCGCCGAAAACGCCTGGAACCTTCCTCGGCCGGAGCAATTGAGGATCGTCTCGGCCATGATCGATCGCGCCGAATTGCCGGTACACAGAAACAGGACGTTGTAGACCCTCTGATCATCGGCCTTCATCGCTTAATTCCCTTCCTTCCGGCTTTGGCCGGCGGCTTGCAGCCACAGCCCGCCGCGCGCAGGGCGTCTTGAACGTCGCAAAGTTCGGGATGTCCGTCGCAGCAGTCGTTTGCCAGATACACGATCAGCGCTTTCATCGCTTCGACATCGGCGCGGTAGATGATCGAGCGCCCGTCGCGCGTTCCGCGCACCAGGCCCGACCGCGCGAGAATGGCGAGGTGCGACGACAGCGTGTTGTGGGGACATTCCAGGATTTCGGCGATCGAACCGGCCGGAAGTCCGTCAGGCTCGCTTCGCATCAACAGCCGGAAAACCTCGAGCCGTGTCGCTTGCCCGAGACCTGCCAGCGCCGCCAGCGCGTGTGGAGCCGAAAGGCCTCCTCCCTGCGGCGTGGGGCCGACGTGACCGACGACGGCGAGTGCGTTTTTCCTCATCGAGAACCCCCGGCCGGGCGCGTGCAGCCTTGTTGACGAAAGCAGCATCTTCTCGACATTCAAATATGTCGAGAATTCCCGACTTAACGCCACGTCTGCTTTGTCATAGCGGCATGACGGTCCTGTGACAACCGGATCGCATTCGGGAAATCGGATGGCGGTCGTCTCCCTAGCTGACTTGCGGGCGCCGGAGGGGCGTCGTGGACGGTCGCCGTGACGGGACCGACGGTGCCGTGACGACAGGCCGGAGCGTTCGACCGATGCGATGGATGGCATTTCAATGGGCATTGAAATAACACTTGACGCCCGCAGATGGTCAAATACCTGACGGACAACTGCTGCGCCGGCGTCGACCCCGGCTGCGCCGCGCCGAAGCGCACGGCGGTATCCTCGAGGTTACCCATCAAGGAGCGAGCATGGGCACGCATGATGAGCTTACCGTCGCCGTCATCGGTGCCGGGCCGGTGGGGCCCGCGGCGGCCGGGCTGCGGGACTTGCCCCTTGTAGGGATGAGGTGACTCGCCTCCGATGATGAAGAAACGAAACCTCGCCGAAAAGCCCAACCGGCGCGTGGTCGTGACCGTGCTCGGGGTCACCCAGATCGTCGCCTGGGGATCGACTTTCTATCTGCTGGCGGTGCTCGCGGCACCGATCGTGCGCGATACCGGCTGGCCTTACGAGTGGGTGATCGCGGGCGTGTCGGTCGGTCTCCTGGTCGCGGGCCTCGTGTCGCCGCGAATCGGCCGTGAAATCAAGAAGCGCGGCGGGAGGCCGGTGCTTGCCGCCGGTGCCGTGCTCATCGCCTTCGGCTTGCTCCTGCTCGGCACGGCGCAAAACTTTGCGTGGTATCTCGGCGCTTGGCTCGTTCTGGGCGCGGGCATGGGCGCCGGTCTCTACGACGCGGCGTTTTCGACGCTGGGGAGCATCTACGGCGTGGAGTCCCGCAGCGCCATTTCGGCGGTGACCCTGTTTGGAGGCTTTGCCAGCACGGTGTGCTGGCCATTGAGCACCTTGCTGGTGGAACAATTCGGCTGGCGGGGCGCGTGCTTCTTCTACGCCGCGGTCCATGCCGGCCTGAGCCTGCCGACCTACCTGCTGGCGCTGCCGCGCAGCTCTGTCATCGCGCCGGCCCCGGCGACCGCGTCCTCGCGGCCCGCTTCGATGCGGCTCGCCCCGAGCGAGGGACCGGCGTTCATGGTGCTGGCTGCTATCGTGACGATCGCCGCGGCGATCCTCGCCATGATGGGCACGCATCTTCTCCAGCTTCTGCAGGATCAGGGGACGACCCTTGCGGGCGCGGTGTCCCTCGGCATGCTGATCGGCCCTTCGGCGGTCGGCGCGCGAATGGTCGAGACGGCGGCGGGCCGTCACTACCACCCGATCTGGACCATGTCGGCCGCTGTGGTATTGACCGCGGCCGGCATGCTGCTGCTGCTCGGTCATTTTCCATCGGCGGCGCTGGCGATCATTCTTTATGCGGCCGGAAACGGCATTGGATCGATCGCGCGCGGGACCTTGCCGCTCGCCCTGTTCGGTCCCGCGCGTTATCCGGTGCTGATGGGCCGTCTGGCACTTCCGCTGTTGATCGCGATGGCGATTGCGCCTTTTGCCGCCGCGGTTTCGCTGCAGGCCGGCAGCGCTGACGCGACGCTTGCCATGCTGGCGACGCTTGCAGGGCTGAACGTCGTGCTGATGGGCGTGCTATGGCGTCTGACCGTGACGATACGGGCAGGGACGACGCGATAGCGTGGCTGCGTCAGAATCGCGCTGCAGAGGCGGGAGCCGCTTTCTGCCTGCCCTCCCACGTGCATCAGCGGCCGGCGGCTCGACCAGGGCGACGGGTTCGAAACCGTGCGCTTTCGATACGGCCTGACCCGCCCCGGACATGACGAAGGCCGAATGACATGTCCGGCGGGACTGGGACTTCACGATATATTCATTTGTACATAGCGAGCGCGCTGCGCAACATCCTTGCGGGCCGTCGCGGATATGAGACCATTCGCGTTTGCAAGGGTGGGCGGACAACACCTGTCGAAGCCTGCGCACGCAATCCTGGCGGATGTCGAGGTGTCGCCGACGCGCGTCGCCTGCTATATCGAGTCCGGCGGCCGGCGCCGGGATCAGGTCGCAACGGGAGGTATGAGATGGCAGTTCCCAGGATGGTCGTAATGATCCGCAGCGATGTCACGAAGGCGCTGTTCGCGCTGGGCTTTCTGGTGCTCGCCGGGCCGTTTTCGGCGCGGGCGGCCGAGCCGGCGAACCTGATTCCGGCCCCCGCCGTCGACCAGCCGGCATCCTCCGGCGATGCGCTTGAGACCGTGGTGCTCGCCGGCGGGTGTTTTTGGGGCATCCAGGCCGTGTATCAGCATGTGGAAGGCGTCCACCAGGCGGTGTCCGGTTACGCTGGCGGGACGAGCCCCAATCCCAGCTACGAGCAGGTGAGCACCGGGCGGACCGGCTACGCCGAATCGGTTCAAGTGACGTTCGACCCGCGCAAGGTTTCGCTCGGGAAGATCCTGCAGATCTTCTTCTCCGTCGCCCATGATCCGACCCAGCTCAACCGGCAGGGACCCGATGTCGGAACGCAATACCGCTCGGCGATCTTTTATTCAGGCGAGTCCGAGAAGCGCGTCGCGCAGGCCTACGTCGCCCAGCTCGGCGGCGCAGGCGTGTTCCACCGCCCGATCGTGACGCGGATCGATCCGCTGGCGAAGTTCTATCCCGCGGAGGCCTATCACCAGGACTACGCGCTCATCCATCCGAACAATCCGTATATCGCGTACAACGATCTCCCCAAGGTCGATAACTTGAAGCGGGTGTTTTCCGACGTCTACCGCGAACAGCCGGTCACCGTTGCATCCATGGCCGCGAAGCCCTGACCGGGTGGTCTGGGGCGACCTCCGGGTCGCACCACCAGGGGCGGGGCCGCTGCGGCGGAAGCCCGCGTTCCAAAAACCACGTTGTGATATAGCATCGCCGGCGCGGCGTGAGGCAGCGCCGGCGATCGAGGAGACAATGGTGACCAATCATCGCGTCATGGAAAAGCGCGCACTGGGCTCGACGGAGGTTTCCGCCATCGGCCTCGGCTGCATGTCGCTGTCCAATGTCTACGGCGCCAGCGACGACGGCAACGCGATCGAACTCATTCGCGAGGCGCTCGACCTCGGCGTGACGCTGCTCGACACGTCCGACGCTTACGGCAACGGGCACAATGAAAAGCTTGTGGGCCGGGCCATCGCGGGGCGGCGTTCGGAGGTGTTCCTGGCGACCAAGTTCGGCAATCTCGGCGGCCGCGGCGGAAAGTTCGCCGACGGGCGGCCGGAATTCGTGCTCAGCTCCTGCGATGCGAGCCTCGAGCGGCTCGGCGTCGAGGTGATCGATCTCTACTATCAGCACCGTATCGATCCATCGGTGCCGATCGAAGATACCGTCGGCGCCATGGCGAAGCTCGTGGAGCAGGGCAAAGTCCGTTTTCTCGGATTGAGCGAGGCGCGGCCGGAGACGATCCGGCGTGCCCACCGGGTTCACCGGATCGCCGCCATACAGAACGAATATTCGCTGCTCTATCGGATCGAGGCCGAGGAGACGCTGCATACGACCCGTGAACTCGGTATCGCCTTCGTGGCCTATGCGCCGCTCGGCCGCGGCCTGCTGACCGCCAAGATCGAAGAGCCGGCCGGTCTCGCCGAGACTGATACGCGGCGGCGGCAGCCGCGTTTCGCCGCCGCCAATCTCGCGCACAATGTCGAGCTGGTGCAGAGGATCGAGGCGATCGCGGAACGCAAGGGCTGCAGTCCGGGACAGCTCGCTTTGGCGTGGCTGCTCGCCCAGGGGCCGGACATCATTCCGATTCCGGGGACGAAGCGGAAGGAGCGGCTCGTCGAAAACCTGGACGCCCTTTCGGTCCATCTGAGCGAAAGCGACGTCCGCGAGATTTCAGACGCGATACCCGTGGGGTCGGCCGCCGGCACGCGCTATCCGGAGGTCGCAGATGAAAAGCCTGTATCTGTAAGCGGCTTGTTCCAGACGGTTGATCCAATGTGTTGTCATCGCCGCAGGCATTGACCGGGCGATCCAGTAACCACGGGACCGGCGGTTGCGGCACAGAATGAATTTCCATCGATCGCACAGGGATGCCTGGATGCCCGCTTTCGCGGGCATGACACTCGGAATGATGCCGTGGATAACCGCTTGGATCATAACGCTGAGATACCATGACCATCCCCATCGTCGAAGCCAACGGCGCGCGGATTCCCGCGATCGGTCTCGGCACCTGGGACCTGCGCGGGCGCACCTGCGCGCGGATGGTCGAGCAGGCGCTGCGGCTCGGCTACCGCCATGTCGATACCGCGGAAATGTACGACAATGAGCGCGAGGTCGGCGAAGGCCTGCGCGCCTGCGGGATTGCGCGCCGGGACGTGTTCATCACCACCAAGGTCTGGCAGGACCATCTGGCGCCGCGCGAATTCGAGCGCGCCACCAAGGAGAGCCTGGCCAGGCCTGCGCCTTTCCGAGCTCGACCTCCTGCTGATCCACTGGCCCAACCCGCGCATTCCGCTCGCCGACACCATCGGCGCGCTGTGCCGGATGAAGCGGGAAGGCCTCACCCGCCATATCGGAATTTCGAACTTCACCGTGGACCTCGTGGCGCAGGCGGTAAAGCTCGCCACCGAGCCGCTGGTGACCAATCAGATCGAATGGCATCCCTATATCGACCAGTCGAAGGTGGTCGAAGCGTGCCGCCGCCACGGCCTGTGCGGTGACCGCTTACAGCCCGATCGCCCGCGGCCGCGCGGTCGGCGACGACGCCCTCCAGACGATCGGCCTGCGTCACCGCAAGTCCGCCGGCCAGGTCTGCCTGCGGTTTCTCGTCCAGGAGGGTGCGATCGTCATTCCCCGCACCTCCAAGCCCGAGCGCCTCGCCGAGAACCTGGCGATCTTCGATTTCGAGCTCGCGCCGGCCGAGATGGAGGAGATCCGCAAGCTCGCCCACCCGCGCGGACGGATCGTGAACTGGTCGGGCTCGCCCGACTGGGATTGAGCCATCTCCTGGCTTCTCGAAACCCGCGGTACCTGCTATCCCGGCAGCCATTCGGGGCAGCGGCTCCATCTGACGAGGTCAGCGATGAATTCCGCCCTATTCGACGTTCTGCGCAAGGTCACGACCGCCACCATCAGCACGATGCTGCTCAAGAAAGGCATCCGGCGCTGCTGGATGAACGGGCCGAAGCCGCTCGTGCCCGGCGGCGAACGGCTGATAGGTCCTGCGTTTACGCTGCGGTTCGTGCCGGCGCGCGAGGACCTTGCGACCCCGGAAAGCTGGAGCAAGCCGATCTCGACCCGCTCCGCCATCGAGGCGATGCCGGAGGGCGTGATCGTCGTCGCCGATGCCATGGGGGTGCCGGGCGCCGGCATCTTCGGCGACATCCTGTGCGCCCGCATGAAGAAGCGCAACGTCACCGCGCTGGTCACCGACGGGGTGCTGCGCGACCGTGCCGGCGTGCTCGCGAGCGGCCTGCCGGTGTGGTGCGCCGGCATGGCGGCGCCGGCCTCGGTCAACGGGCTCACCTTCGTCGGCTGGAACGAGCCGGTCGGCTGCGGCGGCGTCGCCATCTTCCCGGATGATTTCATCGTCGTCGACGACGATGGCGCGGTGGTGATCCCGAAGGACCTCATCGAATTCGTCGCCCACGAGGGCGCCGAGCACGAGCTTTACGAGAGCTGGGTGTTCACCGAGGTGGAGAAGGGCGTCCAGCTGCCGGGCCTCTATCCGCCCAACGAGGAGGCGAAGGCGCGCTACCAGGAATGGCGCCACAGCCTCGGTTGACCCGTCGCCACGTGTTCTTCGTCCTCTCCAAGCTGTTCGCGTTCTTCACCCAGCCGTCGAACGTCATCGTGTCGATCGGGCTCGCCGGCCTCGTACTGACGCGCACGCGGTTTGCCCGCGCGGGGTGGCGGCTCGCGGTGGCCTCGCTCGTTCTGGTCGGAATCATCGGCTTCCTGCCGGTCGGCAAAGCGCTTTCGATCCCGCTGGAAAATCGGTTTCCGCGGTGGGACCCCGCGGGCGCGGCACCGACCGGCATCATCGTGCTCGGCGGCGCCATCAGTGCCTACAAGCTGGCGACGCGCGGGGAGGTGGGCATCAACGAGGCCGCCGAACGCGTCGTCGCGGTCCCGGCGCTGGCGAAGCAATATCCCGCGGCGCGGATCATCTACAGCGGCGGTGACGCCGGCCTGTTCGTCCACCATCGCGGCGAAGCCGATGTGGTCACCGACCTGTTCGAAAGCCTGGGCGTGCCCGCGAACCGGCTCACCCTGGAAGACCGGTCGCGCAACACCGCCGAGAATGCGATCTATTCAAAGGCGCTCGCCCAGCCCAAGCCGGGCGAGCGCTGGCTTATCGTCACTTCCGCCCTCCATATGCCGCGCGCGGTCGGCGCCTTCCGGCGTGCAGGATTCGCGGTCGAGGCCTATCCCGTCGATTACCAGACCAATGGCTGGCGCGACATGCTGGGCTTCGGCAGCGTGTCCGGTGGGCTCGAGCGCATCGACGCCGCGTTGCACGAATGGATCGGGCTCATCGCCTATCGCATCACGGGAAAGACTTCGGAACTGCTTCCGGGACCTCCGCGATGAGGGCGCGTTGGGCCGCCGAGGCGAACTGACGCCGCCACATCACGATGACCACCGCCGTGGTCGACACGAACAGGAACCAAGGGCCGGCGAACCAGCCGAGATAGCCGAGCGCGAAGAAGAAGGCGCGCTGGCCGCGATTGAAATGCCGGCCGGCCGATTCGAACAGCTTGGTGGTGCGCAGGACGTGGCGCTCGGCTTCGATGCTCGTGCGCTCGGTCGAAGGCGGCATCGCGCCGAGCAGGATCGCCACATAGTTGAACAGCCGGTACGCCCACGCGAACTTGAAGAAGGCGTAGACGAAAATCAGGATGAGGCCGGCGGCCTTGACCTCCCATTGCGCCGAGGTCGGCGGCTCGCCCACCGGCAGGTTCGATATCACCGAGTTGATCTCGTTGGTCGCGCGCAACATGGTCAAACCCCCGCCGATCGCGATCAACGAGGTCGAGGCGAAGAACGCGGTGCCGTTCTGCAGCGCCGCCATGATCTGGGCGTCGAACATGCGCAGCTCGCGGGTGAGCGCGCGGCGCATCCATATCTCGCGATAGCCGTGCATGCGCGCATTGAGCCCGCCGAGATGGCCCGGCCCCCATTCCACCGCGATGGCATAGCCGCCCCAGGCAAGCAGGAAGAAGGCGAGCGTGGCGATGTCGAGCGGGGGCAGGAAGTTCATCGGCGAGGTCCGATTCGTCTGGAGGGTGATCCCGGAAAATCGCAGACATCGCGTCATGCAACAAGGACGTGATGGGCTTGACCGCGCCGGCGTCTCTGCCACCATTGCAGTGCAACAGGAGAGCCGGATGGCGCAGAACATCACCCTTCGCGTCGACGACATGGTGGCCGCGGCCGAACGCGAGATCGAAACCCTGCCGGCGGCCGATGCCGTCAAGCTGCACGGCAGCGCCGGCATCACCTTCGTCGACCTGCGCGACATCAGGGAGCTCGACCGCGAGGGCAGGGTGCCCGGCGCCTTCCATTGCCCGCGGGGCATGCTGGAATTCTGGCTCGATCCCGCCAGCAAATACCATAAGCCGGCGTTCGCCGCCGACGGCAAGTTCGTGTTCTTCTGCGCCGCCGGATCGCGCTCGGCGCTCGCGGCGCAGACGGCGCAACGGATGGGCCTGCGGCCGGTCGCCCATATCGGCGGCGGCTTCGGCGCCTGGCGCAGCGCCGGCGGCCCGGTCGATACGAATACCAAGCAGAAAATCTAGCGCGCTCGAACTGGCAGGGAAACGCGCGGATGGCGCTCAGGCTCATTCTCGGCAGCAAGAATTATTCGTCGTGGTCGTTGCGGCCCTGGCTCGCCATGAAGGTCGCGGGGATCGCATTCGAGGAGACGGTGCTGCCGATCTACATGCCCGGCGCCCGCGAAAAAATCCTCGAATATTCGCCGTCCGGAAAAGTTCCGGTGCTGATCGACGGCGCCGTCCGGGTGTGGGAATTGCTCGCGATCATCGAATATGCGGCGGAGAGATTTCCCGCCGCCGGCCTGTGGCCGCAGCGCAGCGAGGCGCGCGCCCATGCCCGCGCCATCGCCAATGAAATGAATGGCGGCTTCCTGCCGCTGCGGCGCAATTGCCCGATGAACATGCGCCGCGCGCCCGGCCCCATCGACCTGCCGGCCGACGCGCTCGCCAGTGTCGCGCGCATCGACGAGATCTGGACCGACTGCCGCGCGCGCCACGGCGGCCCGTTCCTGTTCGGCGCCTTCGGCGCGGCCGATGCGATGTACGCCCCGGTGGTGTCGCGTTTTCACACCTATGGGGTCGCGGTCGGGCCGATCGCGCGCGCCTACATGGACGCGGTGATGAGCTTGCCCGCATGGGCGGCCTGGCGGGCGGCGGCGGTGGAAGAGACCTGGGTGCTGCCGGAATTCGAGATCGCGTGAGGGGCCTGTCCGACCCCGCAGTCGCAAGCTTGCCACAAAGCAACCGTAGGTTTTGCGAAGACCCGCCGGACTCTCGTCCCCCGCCAACGGAATATGACAATGCCGTCTCGTTTTGCAGCCGAGATCGCG
The DNA here is from genome assembly GCA_963800215.1 of uncultured Alphaproteobacteria bacterium. Classification (GTDB taxonomy): domain Bacteria; phylum Pseudomonadota; class Alphaproteobacteria; order Rhizobiales; family Xanthobacteraceae; genus JAJPKK01. Next base: position 399,502 of record CAWCZY010000006.1, read on the forward strand.
ACAACGGCCGCGCGCAGCGCGGTGATCGCGTTCCTCTCGATTCTTATGGCCGGTGACGCTGCCGTGGCTCAACAGCCGGCCAAGCCGAAAGCTCCGGCCGCCAATTCCGCACCGCCCGCCAAGCCGAATGTCGCAGACAACAGCAAATGCATCGGCTTGGTTTCAGCGATCGGCGACACGTTGTCCCTGCAGAAAATCGGAGTCACCGTCTTCGGCAACGAGCTCAACGCGGTTCCCATCAATTCCTGGCAGATCGATAATCTCGTCATCAGCAAGATCAGTGCCTTTCTGAGCAAGGCCTGGACGGTACGACGCATCAACTACCCGAAGGGAGCCTTTTCCTCGCTCGATGGGGAACATGCGATCTTTTACAATCCCGAAGACGACCTCCAAGGGATTGTGCGCCGGGTCACGTCATCGACGAGATGCGATCACCATGTCGTAGTCGTGAAGGGCTTCAGTGGATATGGTAACACCAATCAACGGCTCTACGGCCTTGGAATCCTAGAGGCTGGCGCTTCCATTTTTACCGCCGACTTCATCTACGCGCTCTACTGGATCAGAGTTTACGATGGCCAGACCTATGAGGTCATAGGTAAGCGCGGGCAATAATCGAGCAGCCGAACCCTCTGCTTCGGCTCGTCGTCGCGACCCCCATCGGCGGGCCGTATCTCAAGGTCGACCACACATGGTGGCCGGAGTCCGATGCCGCAAAAAGCACGAGACTGAGGGAGGGCATTCGTTCTCTCGTGGAGAAAAGCCTCGATGTGACGATGCCGCTGATCCTGCGGGTGGATTAGCGTCGGGGTCCGTGCCCTGAAACGGAGGGCGCCCCTACGGCACCGGCGAGCGTCCGCCGTCGACATTGATGGCGGTGCCGGTGATGTAGGAGGCGGCGTCGGAAGCGAGGAAGCAGGCCATGTTGGCGAATTCCTGCGCGGTGCCGACGCGGCCGAGCGGGATGTCCTTGCCCATGTCGGCGAGAACGTCCTGCAGCGGCGCGCCCATCGCCTTCGCCCGGCGCACCCACTGGTCGCTCTCGATCAGGCCGACCAGCATCGCATTGACCAGGATTCCATGCGGTGCGCCTTCGCCGGCGAGGACCTTGGTCAGCGCCATGCCGGCGGCGCGCGTCACCGAGGTCGGCGCGCTGGCGGGCCGCGGCGCCTTGGCGCCGGTATTGAGCACGTTGATGATGCGCCCCCATTTCTGCTGCTTCATCTGCGGCCACGCCAAACGGGCCAGGCGGATGGCGGCGAACAGCTTGAGATCGATGTCCTCCTGCCACTGGGCATCGGTGACCTGCTCGAACGGCGCGGCATTCGACATGCCGGCATTGTTGACGAGGATGTCGATCTTTCCGAACGCCGCGGCGACCTCGGCATAGCCGCGCGTAATGTCGTCGGCGCGCGCGACATCGCAGACCACCGGCAGCACTTGCCGGCCCGGGCGTGCGCCGATCGCGGCCGCCGCCTCGTCGAGCGGGCCGCGCCGCCGCGCCATGATGGCGACATCGGCGCCGGCGTCCGCGAACTGGCTTGCGATCGCAAGACCGATGCCGAGGCTGCCGCCGGTCACCAGCGCTTTGCGGCCCGTGAGGGTGATCTGCATGCGTGGGCGCCCCTTCCATTGTCATGGCCAGGCTTGTCTCCCGGCCATCTCGATCATGCAACGCACTGGCGCAAAAGCAAGCGGCCGACAATCTGTGCAAGACGCGTCATGGCGTTTGTCGCTCGGCGCAATGTGTGCAAATCTCAAAGCGACCAATGCTCGAGAGGCGACTTTCGGCGCAAATTGTTTGATTCATGGGGGCAAATCCATTGCGACCGCAAACATCCTACACAACGTGCCGCACGCAGGCGGCATGCGCCGGTGCAGAACTCCGGGAAAGCCGTTCTGCCCGGCGCGGCCGGGGACGGCTTCTGCCGCCGATCGACCGCGCAGGGGCGCGGCTTGCATTCTTGACGCACGGCCTCCGGCTTCTCGTTTTGGCGGTCGCTTGTGTGCTCGCGAGCCCGCATCCGGTTTCGGCGGCGGCGGCGGATTGGACATTGATATGCCCCGTAGGAGGCTCGGGTGAGCCCCAATTTCAGGAGCGGAACGGAAGGCTGTTTCCCATCACCGATCCCGGGGAAAGAGCAATAGCCGACAAGGCGTGTAATCCCAACCTCCTCCAGGGGGTGGAAAATGTCGCCGTCACCGTGACAAACAGCGGCACAAATACGATTTATGTCGCCTTCACGAACTACTCGACCCAGCAGCCTGGTCAGATTTCCTGGACGAATTGCACTGTAGTAAATTACCAGGTAACAATCCCGCCGGGAAATATTACCTGTAACGCGTCAGTTCCCGCCATAGCCGGGATCACCCGCTTCTGTGCGTTCACGACTCCGGTGCCGATGGGGCAGATGCCGAATTGTAACCTCGCACAGGCCCAAAATCAGACCATCGTCGAAACAAACTTTGGAACCGGAGCAAACGGGGTTTGCTATCCCACCAATCTGAGCAGCTGCGTCTGGTACGATATCAGCGTGATTCCGCAGAATTGTACGGCTGCGGACTGGACTTCGAACTACTGTGCAAATACCGGTGGTGCTTCTTATAATCTCCCGGTTTCGATCGCCAGCACCGGCGAACCGACGTATACTTGTCAGGGTCCCCAGAGCCTCGCAATTTATGGAAACGCGAATTATCCGAGCAATTGCGGTGTCCCGACAGCAAGTTGTGTCGGCAACATTCCGACCTGTGACAATGCCTATTTTTGGCCGACCCCTTCGCCGCAGCCGAATTCCGAAGGCCAACCTGGACAGACTTTAGCGATAACCTTTTTGGCTGGACCTTAGAACGATATCGCCACGCCACGCCCTGCCGCTGTTGCGCCCGAACTGCCGTCACGCCACCGCCGTCGGCGCCAGCGCGTCGATGTCGGTCACGACGTCGATGACCGCCGGGCGGTCGGCGGCGAGCGCCTGGGCGAGCGCCGCGGGGAAGGCGCTGGCGTGCTCGACGCGGATGCCGAGCGCGCCCATGTCCTCGGCAAGCCGGGCGAAGTTCATCTTGTTGAAGGTCCACAGGGTGCGGCCGCCTTCGGTCTGGGTGCCTCCATAGACGCGGTCGAAGCCGCGCTTGCTCTGGTTGCCGCCGCCATTGTTGTTGACGACCGTGACCGCGTTGATCTTCCAGCGCACCGCGGTCTCGACCTCGCCGATGTGATACCAGAATCCGGCATCGCCGGTGAACGTCACCACCGGCCGGTCCGGGCAGCCGCATTTGGCGCCGAGACCCGCCGGGAACGCCCAGCCGAGATGTCCGGCGCTGCGGATGTAGCTCTGGCGCGGGGTCCGCAGGTCGTACATGCCGCCCATCCACATGCCGGCATGGCCGGTGTCGACGACGACGATGGCATCGTCGGGCACGTGCTGGGAAAGCTCGTGGCAGATGCGCTCCGGGCGGATCGGCACCGCATCGGAGGTGAGCGCGGCGCGGTACTTGTCCTGCCATTCCGCGCAGATCTTGCCGACCTCGGCGATCCACGCCTTGCGCTTGCCGGCGCTGCCGCGGTCGGCGGCGGCGAGCATGCGCGTAAGCGTCACTTTGGCGTCGCCGTTAACGGCGGCGAGCAGGGGATAATTGCGCCCCAGCGCTTCCGGATCGATGTCGATCTGGATCGCCGGAGTGCCGATCGGCGGCACCGCCCAGAAATGGGTGGTCATGCCGCCGCTCTCGCTGCCGATGAAGCAGACGAGATCGGCGCGGTTGACAACGCGGTTGGCGCTCTCGCGCGAATAGGAGCCGACCACGCCGACCGACAGCGGATGACTGCCGGGAATGGTGTCCTTCCCGTTGAGGGAGGTCGCGACCGGAATCTGCAACGCCTCGGCGAGCGCGACCACGTCGGCCTGGGCGCCCGAGGCCCGCACGCCCCCGCCGGCGACGATCACCGGGCGCTCGGCGGCCTGGAGATGCGCGAGCGCCGCCAGCACGCTCGCCTGGTCGGGTTCGGGTCGGAACGGCGGCACGTGGGAGAATTGCGGTTCGCACAAAGGCTCCATCTCGGCCTCTTCGGCGTCGACCTGGCCTTCATTGCCGCGGAACTGGAGATGCACCGGGCCCGGCGTGCCGGACACCGCCGAGCGGAACGCTTGGCGCACCATGTCGGGAAACCGCGATACGTCGTCGACGGTGGCGTTGAACTTGGTCACCGGCTCGAACGCCGGCATGTCGTCGACCTCCTGATAGACCTTGCGGAATTTGGTGCGCGGCTCGCGCCCGCCGGTCATGGCGATCACCGGGGAATGGGCGAGCCAGGCATCACGCAGCCCGGCGGCGAGATTGAGCGCGCCGATCACCTGGGCCATGCAGACGCCAGGCCTGCCGGAGGCGCGGGCATAGCCGTCGGCCATGTAGGCGGCGGATTTCTCACCGTGGACGTGCAGGCGCTTGATGTCGGAGCGGCGCTCCATCTCGACGAAGCTGCGGCGCAGCACGGCCGGCACGTGGAAGACATGGGTGACGCCGTAGCCCTTGAGCATGTCGGCCATGCATTCGGCGCCGAGCATCTTCTTGCGATTATGTCCAAGCATGATCGATCCTTTGGCAAACCAGGGCTTCGTCGGGGAGGGCGCGTCGGGCGCGGGGCGGATCAGGGCGGCGGATCAGGGCGGGTCGTGTCGTACCACACTCTGCTGGCGATGCATCAGGGTGACCGAGGCGAAGGCGCCGACCCAGGAGCCAATGGCCGCGAACGCGACATAGACCGGATTCGCCGTGTAGCTGATCACCGCGAAGGCGGACAGCAGGTACCATGTCGCACTCCAGTTCGCCGCCCGAAACCGGTGGCGGCCGACCACCGCCGCGGTGAAGAACACATAGGCCGCGTCGGTAACGGCGGTCGAGGCGAGGACCCCGATCGCAATGAGCGGATTGATCGTGAGGTCGAAGTGCATGGGGGCTCCAGAGGGTTCTTCCCTCTCCCGCTTGCGGGGGAGGGTCAGGGAGGGGGCAATTCTACGGCACGGACTCGCCTTGAGAGCCCCCTCCCCAACCCTCCCCCGCAAGCGGGAGAGGGAGCAAAAACGGTTCGATCACGCCTTAGTGGTTCGTGATCCCTGATCACTGCTCTTCATTTGATCGCCAGCGGATTGACGGGTGAGCCGACCGCGCCGGTGATCGGGATCGCAGGGGCGACGAACATGAATTCGTACGTCCTGTCCTCGCGGCAATCCGCGGCGAGCTCGGCGACCTGGAAGATCTCGCCCATGGTGATTCCCATGATCGGGATCGTGATCCAGTGCCAGGGCTGGTTGATGCCGGCTTCGGACTCGTTGGGGCGCACCTCGCAGCCCCAGGTGTCGCTCGCGATCGCCGCGATCTCGGTCTTGTGGATCCATTCCAGCGTCTCGAACGAAAAACCGGGCGCGTCGCCGCCGGGATAGCCGTCCCAGCTTCCGACCCGCAGGCAGCGCTCCATCTGTCCGGTGCGCACGATGACGAAGTCGCCGCGCTTGACGGTGACGCCCTGGGCCTTGGCGGTCGTTTCCAGGTCCTGCGAGGTGATGGCATAGCCGTCTTCCAGTTCCTCTTTGCCCATGGCGCGGGGCACGTCGAGGAAGACGCCGCGGCCGACCATCTTGTTCTTGGTCTTCTCGATCCCGCATTTCTGCGCGCCGGCACTCGTCACTTCGCGGCAATCATAGCCGTTCCACATGTAGTCCTCGTAGAAGATGTGCCCCAGCCCGTCCCATTGGGTGCCGGACTGCAGCGGCATCACCACGATATCGTCGGAGGCGCGGATGCCGCGCTTGTCGAGCACGCCGGAATAGGCGTCGGTGCCGGTGCGCAGCATCAGGTGCAGCGGGTTGATGCGGCCCATGGGCGGGTATTTGGTCTTGCCGCCCTGGGGGCCGAACTGGTCGAAATTGAGCGCCAGCGAGATCACCTTGCCCTTCTTGACGAGGCCGGCGGCGGCGATGATGTCCTCGGGAGTGGTGTAGTTCAGCGTGCCGATTTCGTCATCTGGGCCCCATTTGCCCCAGTTCTTGTACTTCTCCGCGGCGTCGCGAAGGTCCTGTCGCGTGAATTTGCGTGAAGACATGGGGGCGTCCTTCTTCGGATGGATGAGTAGGGGCAGGCGTCGCCGCTCGCGCCCTCCTATAGCGCCTGATCGTTGATGCGTCAGCCCCGCCGCCGACACCCCGCCGCCGGCCGCGTTGCGACGGAACGCCTTGTATCGACCGGCCCGCCGCGGTGGTACCATCGCCGCCAAACCGGCGTGACAGACCGGAAATAACAGAGGGAGGAAGCGATGCTTGGGATCGTCCGCGGTCTGGCCATCGGTGCCGCGCTCATGGCCGCCTCGGCAGGCCACGCACAAGAGGCCGGCTATCCCAATCACCCCGTCCGCATCATCGTGCCGTTCGCCGCGGGGGGACCGCCCGACGTGATCGCGCGCATCGTCGCGCAGAAACTGTCGGAGCGCTGGGGCGAGCAGGTCTATGTGGAGGACCATCCCGGCGCCGGCGGCAACACCGGGACCGCGACCGCGGCGCGGGCCGCGCCCGACGGCTACACGCTCTACATGATGAGCACCGGCTTCATGGTGAACCCCAGCCTTTACGCCAAGGTGCCTTATGATCCCATCAAGGACTTCGTGCCGGTGACGCTCGCCGCCACCTCGCCCAATATCCTGTTCGTCAATCCCATGGTGCCCGCGCACAGCGTCAAGGAATTGATCGCGCTGATCAAGAGCAGCCCCGGCACATACAGCTACGCACAGCCGTCGACGGGCTCGACGCCACATCTGTCGGGCGAACTCCTCAAGCTCCAGTACGGGCTCGACCTCGTGACCGTGCCGTTCAACGGCGCCTCGCTGGCGGTGAATTCGACCATCGCGGGGCATACGCCGATCGCATTCACGGCGCTGCCGCCGGCCATCGCCAACATCAGGGAGGGAAACCTGCGCGGCCTCGCCGTGACGGCCGCGAAGCGCTCTCCGGCGCTGCCCGACGTGCCGACCATGGCCGAAGCCGGCATCCCCGACCAGGAGGCGGAAACCATCAACGGCCTGCTGGTGCCGGCCGGGACGCCCGAGGAGATCGTCGCGCGCATCAACCGTGACACCGTCGAGGCACTTTCGCTGCCGGACGTGAAGGAGCGCCTGTCAGCCCTCGGTTTCGAGCCGGCCGTGACCACCCCGGCCGAATTCGGCGCCCGCATCAAGAGCGAGATCGCCAAATGGGACAAGGTTGTGCGCGCCGCCAACATCAGGATCGAGTAAATGAGGTGGCTTCTCCCTCCCCTTGAAAAAGGGGAGGGTCGGGGAGGGGATCGCGGGCCGCAAGCGTGGCGCTTGTGGAATGTCCGAAGTCCCCTCCCCAACCCTCCCCCGCACGCGGGGGAGGGGGCGGCCACCGGTAAGCTGAGCGGAGAATTGTGATGTTGAATGCGCGACGTGGTTTGACCTTGATGAGGGGCGCATTGCTGGCGATGGCGGTATTGGCCACGCCGGTGATCTCCCAGGCCCAGACTTCGCCCGGCAGCTATCCGGACCGCCCGGTCAAGATCATCGTGCCGTTCGCGCCGGCCGGCCCGACCGACGTGGTGGCGCGGCTGATCGCGCAGAAACTGTCGGAGCGGCTGGGCAAGCAATTCTATATCGAGAACGTCACAGGGGCCGGCGGCAACACCGGCATGGGCCAGGCGGCGCGCGCGGCGCCGGACGGCTATACGATCCTGTTCGTGTCGTCGAGCTTCGTCGTCAATCCGAGCCTCTATCCGAAAATCCCCTACGATCCCTACAAGGACTTCGCACCGGTGACGGTCGCCGGCGATGCGCCGAACATCCTGCTGGTCAATCCCAAGGTCCCGGCCAAGACCGTCCGCGAGCTGATCGACTACATCAAGGCCAATCCCGGCAAGGTCTCCTACGGCTCCGCCGGCACCGGCACGACGCCGCATCTATCCGGCGAGCTGTTCCGGCTGACGCTCGGCCTCGACATCGTCCATGTGCCGTTCAGCGGCGCCGGCCCGGCAATCCAGGCGCTCGCGGGCGATCATACGCCGATGGCGTTCACGTCACTGCCTCCCGCCATTCCACTGATCAGCGATGGCCAGATCCGCCCGCTGGCGGTGTCGGCGGCCAAGCGCGTCGCGGCGCTGCCCAATGTGCCGACGCTGGCAGAGGCCGGCCTGCCGGGCCAGGAGGCCGATACCATGCAGGCGGTGCTGGTGCCCGCGGGAACGCCGCAGCCGGTCATCGACCTGCTCTACCGCGAGATCAAGGCGATCGTCGCGCTGCCCGACATCAAGGAGCGCTTCGAGGTGCTCGGCCTCGACCCCATCGCCAACACGCCGGAGGAGTTCGCGGCCCAGATCAAGGTCGAGATCGCGAAATGGGGCAAGGTCATCCGCGGCGCCAATATCAAGATGGACTGACGGTCCCCATTGCACCACCTCGCTGTCATCGCCCGGCTCGACCGGGCGATCCAGTAAACGCCGACCGTGAGTACCGGATTGCCCGGTCAAGCCGGGCAATGACAGCGATAGGCCAGAGCCGCATGCGCATCGTCGACATCCGCGAAATCGCGGTTCCGCTCAAATCGGACCTCACCAATTCGAGCTTCGACTTTACGGAGATGACGACGTCGATCGTCGCCGTCATTACCGACGTGGTGCGCGGCGGCAAGCCGGTCGCGGGCTTTGCGTTCAACTCCACCGGCCGCTATGCCTGCGGCGCGCAGATGCGCGAGCGCTTCATCCCGCGAATCCTCCGGGCCGACCCGGCCCCGCTCCTCGATGAGGCCGGCCGCAACATCGATCCCGCCCGCGTCGCCGCGGCCATGGTCCGGCGCGAGAAGATCGGCGGCGACGCCGAGCGTTCGATCGGGATCGGCACCATCGAGGTCGCGGTGTGGGACGCGGCGGCGAAGATCGCCGATGTGCCGCTGCACCGCGATGCTCGCCGACCGCTACAGCGGCGGCCGCCTGCCCGGCAAGGTGTTTTGTTATGTCGGCGGCGGCTGGTATCGGCCGGGGCAGACCATCGCCGATCTCCAGGACGAGATGCGCCGCCATCTCGATACCGGCTACACCATGGTGAAGATGAAGGTCGGCGGCCTCCGGCTCGCCGAGGACTGCAGGCGCATCGAAGCGGTACTCGATGTCCTGGGAGGCCGGGCGAGCCTCGCGGTCGACGCCAACGGCAAGTTCGAGCGCGTCGAGGCGCTGGCCTATGCGAAGGCGTTGCGGCCGTTCGGGCTGAAATGGTTCGAGGAGCCGTGCCATCCGCTCGACTTCGCGCTCTATGCCGAGATCGCCGCGACCTATGACGCCCCGCTCGCGACCGGAGAGAACCTTTATTCGACGCAGGACGTGGAGAACCTCGTCCGCTTCGGCGGCCTGCGCACGGGGCGCGATTTCATCCAGGTCGATCCGCCCCAGGCCTATGGCATCGCGCAATACGCCAAGACCGTCGCGATGCTGGAAGGCAGGGGCTGGAGCCGCGCCTCGCTGTTTCCCCATGGCGGCAACCAGATGTCGCTCGCCATCGCGGCCGGATTCGGCCTCGGCGGCGCGGAATCCTATCCCGGCGTGTTCGGCTCGTTCGGCGGCTTTGCCGACGATGCGGCGGTCGAAAACGGCTTCCTGCCCCTGTCCGACCGGCCCGGCATCGGCTTCGAGGGCCAGGCGGCGCTTTATGCGCTGATGCGCCCGCTGGTGGAATAAGCGGTGGCTCCGCGTGTGGAAAGCAGCCCCCTCCCTGTCCCTCCCCCGCAAGCGGGGGAGGGGACAGAAAGCGCTGCGGCGCGGTGCTCCCTCTCCCGCTTGCGGGGGAGGGATGGGGAGTGGGCGCTCCGCGCGGTCGAGGATGATCTGATCGCGCTCGGGCAGCCCGCCATTGCCTTGGCCGCGGCGCCGGGGCAGCTTCGCGCGAGGAGGAGCCCATGGCGATTCTCGCCTCGCCCGTCGATACCGCGAGCCTCGAATTCCGCACCAATGCAGCGCAGATGAAGGCGCTCGTCGCCGATCTGCAGGAGCGCCGCGCCGAGGCGGCCATGGGCGGCCCGGCGAGGGCGCGCGAGCGCCATGCCGGGCGCGGCAAGCTGCTGCCGCGCGAGCGCGTGCTGCGGCTGATCGATCCCGGCACGCCGTTCCTCGAGCTGTCGCCGCTCGCAGCGCTCGGCATGTACGAGGATGCGATCCACGGCGCCGGCCTCATCACCGGCATCGGCCGCGTCGAGGGCCGCGAATGCATGATCCTCGCCAACGACGCCACCATCAAGGGCGGCACCTATTTTCCGATGACGGTGAAGAAGCACCTGCGCGCCCAGGAGATCGCGTTCGAGAACCGGCTGCCGTGCATCTACCTCGTCGATTCCGGCGGCGCCAACCTGCCGCGCCAGACCGAGGTGTTTCCGGACCGGGACCATTTCGGCCGCATCTTCTACAACCAGGCCAACCTGTCGGCCGCCGGCATTGCCCAGATCGCCGTGGTGATGGGCTCATGCACGGCGGGCGGCGCCTATGTGCCGGCGATGTCGGACGAGACCATCATCGTGCGCAACCAGGGCACCATCTTTCTCGGCGGCCCGCCGCTGGTTAAGGCGGCGACCGGGGAGGTGGTGAGCGCGGAAGACCTCGGCGGCGCCGAAGTCCATGCGCGCCGCTCCGGCGTCGCCGACCACTACGCCGCCGACGATGCCGATGCGCTGGCGATCTGCCGCCGCGCCGTCGTCGCATCTCGATGGCAGGACCAGGGTCGAGATTCCGCTGGCGGCGCCGCGCGATCCCGGTTGCGATCCCGCCGAACTCGACGGCCTCGTGCCGTCCGATCCGCGCAAGGCCCTCGACATCCGTGCCGTCATCGCGCGGCTGGTCGACGGCTCTGAATTCGACGAGTTCAAGGCGCTCTACGGCACCACTTTGGTCACCGGTTTCGCCCATATCGGCGGCATTCCCGTCGGCATCATCGCCAATAACGGCATCCTGTTTTCGGAATCCGCGCTCAAGGGCACGCATTTCATCGAGTTGTGCTGCCAACGCCGGATGCCGCTGCTGTTCCTGCAGAACATCACCGGCTTCATGGTGGGCAGCCGCTACGAGGCCGGCGGTATCGCCAAGGACGGCGCCAAGATGGTGACGGCTGTCGCCTGCGCGCGGGTGCCCAAGATCACCGTCATCGTCGGCGGCTCCTACGGCGCCGGCAACTACTCCATGTGCGGCCGCGCCTACGGCCCGCGCTTCCTGTTCATGTGGCCGAACGCGCGCATTTCGGTGATGGGCGGCGACCAGGCGGCGAGCGTGCTGGCGACGGTGAAACGGGAAAACATCGAGGCCGCCGGCGGCAAATGGTCCGAGGTCGAGGAGGAGGAATTCAAGCAGCCGATCCGCGAGCAATACGAGGCGGAGGGCAATCCCTATTACGCCACCGCCCGGCTGTGGGACGACGGCATCATCACCCCGGCCGAAACCCGCCGCGTCCTCGCGCTCGCCTTCGCGGTGACGCTCAACGCGCCGATCCCGGAAACCAAGTTCGGGGTGTTTCGGATGTAGCCGTATCAGGAATCAGTAATCAGGGATCAGTAATCAGCAAAAGACTCCCTGATCCCTGATCCCTGATCCCTGATCCCTGATCCCTGATCCCTGATTACTGATCCCTGACACAACTACACCAGCTCCCGAAAGATCAGCAGCATTCCGACGGCCGAGACCGCCCAGGCGGCGGTGCGCAGATATGGCACGCCGGCGACGTAAAGGATCGCGTAGGCGAGCCTCGCCCAGAAGAACATCAGCGCGCCCAACTCGGTCATCGCGTCGTCCCTGCCGGCGATATCCGCGATGACCAGCAGCGGTACGAACAGGACCATGTTTTCGATCATGTTGAGATGGGCGCGCCGGGCGCGGCCGGGCCAGCCCGTCAGCTCGCGCAAGCCCTCACGATTGCCGAGAGCGGCCGCGAAGCCGCGTTGCAGTGCCGTGCCGGTGGTGGCGACCAGCATCTGCACGAATGTCAGCGCCAGGGACCACAACAGAATCTTGAATTCGGTGGTCATCGCAATCCCCTGCGTCGAAGTCCGTGACTGCTCCAGCGATGCCGGTTGGAGCAATGATTTGATGCGACCGCGGCCGGCATCGAGCAATGCCGGCCGCGTCCAGCAAATCCAGCTTGCAGCGTTAAAGCGTCCGAGGCCCGGCGTCCGCGTCTCGGGCCGCGCGGGTCACTCGATGCTCGTATAGATCCGGTCGTCAAACAGCGCGCCGGTCATGGGTCCGAGCTTTTCGCGGAATTCCTTGGTCGATGCCGTGACGATATGGTTGTCGACCGCCTCCCGGTTTTTCCAAATCTCGGAGACGGTGAAGTGGTTGCCCCGGTTGTCCTGCTGCCAGACCTCGAAGCGCACGGAGGAGGGCTCTTTGCGGGTGTCGTCGGCGAACTTCTTGAGCAGGTCGATGGTGACGTCCTTGGAGGGGGGCGCGACATCCACATGGGTGACCACGTAGATCGAGCCCTTGCCGCCCTCGGTCGCGCCTGCCGCGACGGAAATCGGCTGGGACGGCCGCTCGTCATAAGGTCCTGAGCGCAACGGCTTGAGCTTGTCGCGGAACTTGGTCATCGCGGCGCCGCCGCCATGGGCTTCGAGCGCCTTCAAATCGCTCCACGCCTCGAGGATGGCGAATTGATTTGGCCGGTCGACTTGCTGGAGCACCTCGTAACGCAGGTTGCCCGGTTCCTTGCGGCTCGCCGCGGCGACCTCCTTGATGAGGCTGGCCGCCTCGCCTTTGGCCGACGGCATGACCTCCAGATAGGTCACCGCATAAGAGGTCTGGCTGGCGGGTGTCTGCGCCCCCGCGGGTGCGGCCAAGGCGGTCATGATGGCCCCTGCGATCAACGTTCCGGAAACTGCTTTCATCGCGATCCTCCCAAGTGACGCGCCATGGTGTGCGCCGACTTGTGCCGGCGGCGCGTTTCGTCGCGGGCAAACTATCGCCGCGATCCCGCGCCCGTCAAATGCGCAAATTGTCTTGGCGCAAGCCGTCTTGTCTCGCCTTGGCGGTCTGGTGTCCCACGGTCACCCCCTGCCGCCCCGCTTCCGCCCTCGCTATTGGGAAGTCGCCCATTTGATCAGGCGGTCGACCTGTGACTTCGCATAGTCATAGGTGACCTTCTCCAGATCGGCGGCATTGGTCCAATTGACGAGCGGCTTGGCGGCGCCGGATTCCATGGTGTCGTGAATGAAGGCGCCCCCGACCGTCAACGCCGCACCAATAATCAAGCCGATGATGAATCGCATTTTCCGCTCTCCCGCTGGTGGCCCGATTATTCATCTTAGCAAGTCTTAGCTGTTCGGGAATATGTCCCGGCTTGCCACGAAGCCCCGGATTGGGCATCCGAGGCCCCGTGTCATGGTCACGTCGAGGTCGCGCGGCGGGCTCGATAGCACACATTCACCCGTTGCAGAACCGGACCGTAGGGGGTGGCGTGATGCCCGTCGCCATCTCGATGCCCCAAGAAAGTCGCAGTGCTCGACGAGGAGCGTGCGACTGCGCGCGCAACTTCACGCATCGTCGGGAAGGGAGCCCGAAGGAGATCCGGGATGACGAGGGTCATCTTTACCGCGAACATTCAGCGCCATGTGGGCTGCCCCGAAGCCGAGGCATCGGGGCGCACCGTGCGGGAGGTATTGGAGGGCGTGTTCGCCGCCAATCCGGGCGCACGTAGCTATGTGCTCGACGACCAGGCGGCGCTGCGCAAGCACATGGCAGTCTTCGTCGATGGGCACGGCATCCGCGACCGTGCGTGCTTGTCCGATGCCGTCACCGAGACGAGCACGGTCTACGTGTTCCAGGCATTGTCCGGAGGCTGATATGACCGACACTCTCTTGGTATCGACCCGCAAGGGCCTCTTCACCGTCGCACGCGAGTCCGGGCGCTGGGACGTCGCCAAGGTCGATTTCCTCGGCGACAATGTCACCCTCACGCTGACCGATTCCCGCAGCGGCGGCCACTGCTTTGCAGCGCTCGATCACGGCCATTTCGGCGTCAAGCTCCATCGCTCGACCGCAACCGGCTGGGAGGAGATCCCGGCGCCCGCCTACCCACCCAAGCCCGAGGGCCTCGAGGAGGACGACGCATGGGGCCGCCCGCTCGCCTGGAGCACGGCGCGCATCTGGGCGCTTGCTGCCGGCGGCGCGGACGAACCCGGCGTTATCTGGTGCGGCACGCTGCCGGGCGGCCTGTTCCGCTCGCGAGATCATGGAGGGAGCTGGGAATTCGTGCGCTCGCTGTGGGATAACCCCCTCCGCAAGAGGTGGGCCGGAGGCGGCGCCGATCTGCCGGGCATTCATTCCATCCTGGTCGATCCTCGGAACTCCAAACGGGTGTCGATCGCGGTCTCGACCGGCGGAATCTGGCTTACCGAGGACGCCGGCGCGACCTGGACGCTGCGCGGCGAGGGCATGCGCGCCGAGTACATGCCGGTGGAGCTCACCCATGATCCGGTCTCTCAAGATGTGCACTGCCTTGCGCAATGCCCGGCCGCGCCGCACCGGATGTGGGTACAGCACCACAACGGCATCTTCGTATCCTCCGACGAGGGCAAAACGTTCACCGAGATCACCGGGGTCGAGCCGTCGGCCTTCGGATTCCCGGTCGTCGTGCATCCGCGCGAGCCCGACACCGCCTGGTTTGTGCCGGAAATCAAGGACGAGAAGCGCATCCCCCACGGCGGCAGGCTGGCGGTGACGCGTACCCGCGACGGCGGCAAGACCTTCGATGTCCTCACCCGCGGGCTGCCGCAATCGCACGCCTATGACGTGGTGTACCGCCACGCGCTGGCGCTCGACGCCGGCGGCGACCGGCTCGCATTTGGTTCGACCACCGGGGGACTCTGGGTGAGCGAGGACCAGGGTGACGGCTGGGCCTGCGTGTCGCACACCCTGCCGCCGATCTACGCGGTTCGGTTCGCATGAGGTGATGGCACACACGCAGGTCATAGGTCGGCTCCCGCCCGGAATCCCCCATCGAACGCAAGGACGCCCTTCCTTCGGAAACGCCATGCCAATATTATTGGCGGGTATCATTCGCGGCAGGGCGCGCGATCAGATTGGCTTTTCCATCCCTCACAGTCACCTATTCGACCCCGCGTGCCGATGCCGTGGCCGATTTCGTCGCGGCGCATTATGGCCTGCCGGGCCCGATCGAATGCAGGTTGCTGCGCCGGGGCTTCAACGACACCTTCGAGGTGAGAGCCGAGAATGGCCAACGTCTGATTCTCCGGCTGTCGGGCCGCCGCGCCCGCGGTGAGTCTGATGTCGCGTCTGAATCCGCGTTTATCGCCTATCTTGACAAGGAGGGCGTTCCGGTCGCGGCTCCGGTGCCGGCCCGAGACGGAGCTCTCTTTGCCGTTGCGGTATTGCCGGAGGGGCGGCGTCCTGCGGTTCTGTTCAAATACGCGGAGGGTCGCGCGCCGCAGGCGAATTCGGCCGCCGACGCGCGCGCCCACGGGGTGACGCTGGCGCAAATCCACGAGGCTGCGGAAAGGTTCGTCGCCGGCGGCTGCGATCGCTACCGGCTCGACCTCGATCATCTTTTGCACCACCCGATGTCCGCGGTTTTGAGCCTCGCGTCTTTGAGCGAGGACACGCGTTCGGGGCTTGCGGCGTTGGCGAAACGATTGTCGAGCGCGGTCGCCGCGCGAAGTGGGCTCAGTTGGACGCGCTGCCATGGCGATTGCCACGGGCACAATGCGCGCATCGCCGTCGAGGGTCCGCGCGTCGGGCAAGCGGCCTTCTTCGATTTCGACGATGGCGGCCCCGGCTACCTGGCCTATGACCTCGCGGTGTTCCTCTGGGCTCGCGTCTCGTTCCAACGCAAGGAACACGCGATGTGGCACGCGTTCATCGAAGGCTATCGCTCGACGCGGTCTCTCGGCGAGGCGGACTTTGAAGCCGCACGTCTGTTCGTGCCGATCCGGCACGTCTGGCTGATGGGGGAATATGCGAGCCGCCTCGCGGAATGGGGTGTCGAGGCCGTGCCGGCCGAATGGGTCGCGCGGGAACTCGAATTCATGCAGACGTGGGAATCGACGCAGATCGGACCGGCACTCCTGTGAATGGGTTTGCAAGTCGGATTCGATCGCCGTGGCGGCACCCTCTTGTCTCCCCCTCGAACCCCCGCTTGCGTCGGCGGCGGCCTTCGCCTCTACTGCGCGCCTCTCGCGGCGGTGGAGCAAATAAATGGGCTTGGCGCTACTCGTACTCGGATTGATCCTGTTCCTCGGCCCCCATGTCTTCGTCACCATGCGGGACCGGCGCGCCACCCTGGTCAAGCGCATGGGCGAGTGGCCCTATAAGGGGCTGTTCGCGGTCGTCACCATCATCGGGCTCTACGTCACCGCCAAGGGCTTCGCGATCTATCGCGACGCCGGGCCGATCGAGGTGTGGGATCCGCCGGCCTGGACCCGGCACATCACCGTCGCCCTGATGTGGCCGGCGGTGATCCTCGTCACCGCGGCCTACATCCCCGGCGACATCAAGCGCATCGTGAAGCACCCCATGCTGGTGGGGGTGAAGCTGTGGGCGGTGGCGCATCTCGTCTCCAACGGCGACCTCGGCGCGATCATCCTGTTCGTGTCGATTCTCGCCTGGGCGGTGTATGACCGCATCACCCTCAAGCGCCGCAGCGATCCCGGCGCTCCGCCGATTCCGCTCGGCGGACGCCGCAACGACATTGCCGCCGTCATCGTCGGGACCATTCTTTATTTCGCGCTTGCTTTGGTCTTCCATCCGCTGGTGATCGGAAAGGCGGTGATGATGTTCGGACCCCGGGCGCTGGGAACCTGATCCGTGTCGACCCACACCGACCAGAAGCGGCTGACCGCGCCGGACATCCGGGCCCGCAAGGGCGGCAGTCCGATCGTCATGCTCACGTCCTATCACGCCCACACCGCGCGCATCCTCGACCGCCATTGCGACGTGATCCTGGTGGGGGATTCCCTCGGCATGGTGATGCACGGGCTGGAGACCACGATCCCCGTGACCCTCGACATGATGATCCTGCAGGGCCACGCGGTGATGCGCGGCTCCAGGCACGCTCTGGTCGTCGTCGACCTGCCGTTCGGCTCGTACGAGGTGTCGAAGGAGCAGGCCTTCACGACCGCCGCGCGGGTGCTCAAGGAGACCGGCTGCGGCGCGATCAAGCTCGAAGGCGGCCAGCGCATGGCCGAGACGATCGCCTTCCTGGCGCAACGCGGCGTCCCGGTGATGGCCCATGTCGGGCTCACCCCGCAATCCGTCAATGCGCTCGGCGGTTTCCGCGCCCAGGGCCGCGACCGCGCCGACTGGGCGCCGATCGAAGCCGACGCCCGCGCGGTGGCGGATGCCGGCGCCTTTTCCGTCGTGATCGAGGCGGTGGCGGAGCCGCTCGCCGCGCAGATCACCAAGCAGATCCCCATCCCCACCATCGGCATCGGCGCCAGCCCCGCCTGCGACGGCCAGGTGCTGGTGCTCGAGGACATGCTGGGCCTGTCGCCCTGGGTGCCGAAATTCGTCAAGCGCTACACCACGCTCGGTCCCTCCATCGAGGCGGCGGTATCGGCCTATGCGGATGAGGTCCGCAGCCGCTCGTTCCCCGGCCCGGAGAATGTCTATTCCGTGAAGGGCGAGCGGTGAGAAGGAGCCGATGCGGCGTTAGCCGTACCCGGAAAGCCTCTCTTCCCCTCTCCCGCTTGCGGGGGAGGGTAGGGAGGGGGCTCAGCGGTTGAGGCCGATCTCGAGGATTCAGATGGGCCCGCCCCAGTTCGAGTGTCCTTGTGATTCACCGTGTCTCGTAGTATGTTTTTGCCATGATCCGGTCGTGGCGCAACTCCGTTACCCGCAAGGTGTGGGAGGGTGAGCGACCGAATCAGATGCGCGGTCTCGATCACGATGCTGCCATCGATCTGTTGCTGGCCTTGAACGTCGCTAAATCGCTGCACGACCTCAGCCCTCTAAAGAGCGTTGGCTTGCACAAGCTAAAGGGCGATCGAAAGGCGCAGTGGGCGATGAGCGTCAACGGCCCGTGGCGCATATGTTTCGAGTTCCGGAAGGGTGACGCCTATGAAGTCGAAATCGTCGATTACCACAAAGGATGAAGCGAGGACTCCCGCCGTACATCCCGGGCGACTGCTCAGGCGCGAACTGCAGGCACGCGAACTTAGTGCAAACCGAGTTTCCCTCGATCTCGGCGTGCCGTCCGGCCGCATCACCGACATCCTCAATGGGCGTCGCGCCATCACGGCCGACACGGCGGTGCAACTCGGCCGCTATTTCGGCAACAGCGCGCAATTCTGGCTCGACCTGCAGAGCCAATACGAAATCGCGATGGTCGAGAGAGAGCGGGGACCGGAGATTGCGCGGCGCGTCCGGCCGGCGGACGCGGCGTAACAAGGATTTTCTGCGGAATTGGAGTTTCGCGATGCTTTCCCTCCCCGGTTTCGGGGAGCGCAGGGTGGGGTTCTTGCTTCCTTCGATCGACCGAACCGCCGTACCCCACCCGACCTCGCTTTCGCTCGGCCACCCTCCCCGAAGTCGGGGAGGGATTCATCTCACTCCGCCGCCACCACCCGCTTCCCCTTCGCCGTGCGCCGCGCCAGCACCGGGGCCAGGAACGCGCCCGTGTAGCTGCGCTTGACCTTCACGATGTCCTCCGGCGTCCCCGTCGCGACGATTTCGCCGCCGCCGTCGCCGCCCTCGGGGCCGAGGTCGATGATCCAGTCGGCGGTCTTGATCACTTCGAGATTGTGCTCGATGACCACCACGGTGTTGCCCTGGTCGGTCAGTTCGTGGAGCACCTCGAGGAGCTTCGCCACGTCGTGGAAATGCAGGCCGGTGGTCGGCTCGTCCAGGATGTAAAGGGTGCGGCCGGTGGCGCGCTTGGCCAGTTCCTTGGCGAGCTTGACGCGCTGGGCCTCGCCGCCGGAGAGCGTGGTCGCCTGCTGGCCCACATGGATGTAGTCGAGGCCGACCCGGTGCAGCAGCGCCAGCGGCTCGCGCACCCGCGGCACCGCCTTGAAGAAGTCGAGCGCCTCCTCCACCGTCATGTCGAGCACGTCGGCGATCGACTTCCCCTTGAACAGCACGTCCAGGGTTTCGCGGTTGTAGCGCTTGCCCTTGCAGACGTCGCAGGTGACGTAGACGTCCGGCAAGAAGTGCATCTCGATCTTGATGACGCCGTCGCCCTGGCAGGCCTCGCAGCGCCCGCCCTTGACGTTGAAGGAGAACCGCCCGGGCTCGTAGCCGCGGGCCTTGGATTCCGGCAAGGCGGCGAACCATTCGCGGATCGGGGTGAAGGCGCCGGTATAGGTCGCGGGGTTGGAGCGCGGCGTGCGGCCGATCGGCGACTGGTCGATGTCGATGATCTTGTCGATGTGTTCCAGGCCCTCGATGCGGTCGTGCGGGGCAGGGCCCTCGCTCGCATTGTTGAGCTTGCGCGCCACCGCCTTGTAGAGCGTGTCGATGAGGAGCGTCGACTTGCCGCCGCCGGACACGCCGGTGATGCAGGTGAACAGGCCGAGCGGGATTTCGGCGGTGACGTTCTTGAGGTTGTTGCCGCGCGCGTTCACGACCTTGAGGGTGCGGCGCGGATTGGGCGCGCGGCGCTCCGGCACCGCGATGGTGCGCGCGCCCGTGAGGTACTGGCCGGTGAGCGAGTTCTTGTTCGCCATGATGTCGGCGGGCGTGCCGGCGGCGATGATCTCGCCGCCATGGATGCCGGCGCCGGGACCGACGTCGACCACATGGTCGGCGATGCGGATGGCGTCCTCGTCATGCTCGACCACGATCACGGTGTTGCCGAGGTCGCGCAGGCGCCTGAGGGTCTCCAGCAGGCGCGCATTGTCGCGCTGGTGCAGCCCGATCGAGGGCTCGTCGAGCACGTAGAGCACGCCGGTGAGCCCGGAGCCGATCTGGGATGCCAGCCGGATGCGCTGGCTCTCGCCGCCCGACAGCGAGCCGGAGGCCCGCGCGAGGGTGAGATATTCGAGCCCGACATCGATCAGGAATTTCAGCCGCTCGCGGATTTCCTTGAGCACGCGTCCGGCGATCTCGTTGTGCTTGGCGCTGAGCTCGCCGGGCAGCGCCGCGAACCACTCGGCGGCGCGCTTCACGCTCATGTCGGCGGCGGTGCCGATATCGATCCCGGCTATCTTGACCGCCAGCGCCTCCGGCTTGAGGCGGCGGCCGTTGCAGGCGCTGCAGGGAATGTCGGTGAAATACTTCTGCAGCTCCTCGCGCGCCCACTCGCTTTCGCTCTCGCGGAACCGGCGGTCGAGATTGGTGATGACGCCCTCGAACGGCTTCCTGGTCTCGTAGGAGCGCAGGCCGTCGTCATAGACGAAGCGGATCGCGTCGTCGCCGGAGCCGTACAGGATGGCATCCTGCACCTTCTTGGGCAGATCCTTCCATTTGGTGTCGAGGCTGAACTTGTAGAACTTGGCCAGCGCTTCCAGCGTCTGGGTGTAATAGGGCGAGGTCGAACGCGACCACGGCGCGATCGCGCCCTTGCGCAGGGTCGCGTTGCGGTCGGGAATGACGAGATCGGCGTCGGTCTTCTGCTCCAGGCCGAGTCCGCCGCAGGCCGGACAGGCGCCGAACGGATTATTGAAGGAGAACAGCCGCGGCTCGATCTCCGAAATCGTGAAGCCGGACACCGGACAGGCGAACTTCTCCGAGAACATGATGCGGTTGGCGTCGGAGGCGGCGGCGGTCGCGAGCTTGGTCTCCTTGGCTTTCGCCTCTCCGCGCTCGCG
The DNA here is from genome assembly GCA_963800215.1 of uncultured Alphaproteobacteria bacterium. Lineage (GTDB taxonomy): Bacteria > Pseudomonadota > Alphaproteobacteria > Rhizobiales > Xanthobacteraceae > JAJPKK01. The sequence continues at coordinate 420,285 of CAWCZY010000006.1, forward strand.
GGGAGCGGGGGAAGAGCCCGCCTGCGCGTCGGCGAATTCCACCACCGCGATGCCGTCGGCGAGCTTGAGGGCGGTCTCGAAGCTTTCCGCCAGCCGCTGCGCGATGTCCGGGCGCACCACCACGCGGTCAACCACGACGTCGATGTCGTGGTTGAACTTCTTGTCGAGAGCCGGGGCGGCGGCGATCTCGTGGAACTTGCCGTCGATCTTGACCCGCTGGAAGCCCTTTTTGAGGTACTCCGCGAGCTCCTTGCGGTATTCGCCCTTGCGCCCGCGTACCACCGGCGCCAGCAAATAGAGCCTTGTGCCCTCCGGCAGCGCCATCACCCGGTCGACCATCTGCGACACCGTCTGGCTCTCGATCGGCAGGCCGGTGGCGGGCGAATAGGCGATGCCGATGCGCGCCCACAGCAGGCGCATGTAGTCGTAGATCTCGGTGACGGTGCCGACCGTGGAACGCGGGTTCTTGGAAGTGGTCTTCTGCTCGATGGAGATCGCCGGCGACAGTCCGTCGATCTGGTCGACATCGGGCTTCTGCATCATCTCCAGGAACTGGCGCGCATAGGCCGACAGGCTCTCCACATAGCGGCGCTGGCCTTCCGCATAGATGGTGTCGAAGGCGAGCGAGGACTTGCCGGACCCCGACAGGCCCGTGAACACCACGAGCTGGTCGCGCGGGATTTCGAGGTCGACATTCTTGAGGTTGTGCTCGCGTGCGCCGCGGATCGCGATCACCCGGCCGCCGTCGAGGTTGCGGCGAGGACGGTTGTCGAACAGGTCATTCATGCCCGGGTTCCGGCCGATCTCTGTGCTTCATCGTGTCGAGCAATCCTTCCGATCCGCCGCAGACCGCGAAGACGAACCGGAGGAGACATGTTTGCGCCTGCGCCGGTGCCCCAGCGGCGAACGTAGTGGCTAGGGGCGCGCTTCGCCAGTGTCCGGCCCGTCCCCGGGGCCTTCCTGCACCGGGGATGTGGACAAGTGGTGGCCAAGGACGGCGAGGAAGGCGACTTTCGCGGCAATGGCGGGTCGGCTAGGTTCGCCGGACCAAAAAACCATCAGTGGGAGGATCACATGAGGAGGATTGCTTTGCCGCCGGCACGCGCCGGCCTGGCGATGGTGGCCGTGGCGCTGACGCTGCTGGCGGCCCACGGGGCCGCGGCGCAGGGCTATGGGGTCGTCGCCAAGCCCGGAGTGCAATATGTCGAGCACGACGGCGTCAAGCTCACCGGCGATTTCTACGCCCCCAAGGGGCTCGACAAGGCGCCGGTGATCATCGCCGTCCACGGCGGCGGCTGGCAGAACGGCAGCCCCGACGCCTTCAAACATTTAGGCCCCTTCCTCGCCCGGAACGGCTACGCCGTCTATGCCATCCGCTACCGGCTTGCGAAGCCGGGGGTGAAGAGCTACCCGGCCGCAGTCTATGACGTGAAGGCGGCGATCCAGTTCGTGCGGGCGAAGGCCGCCGACCTCGGGGTCGATCCGGCGCGGATCGCGCTGCTGGGGGCCTCCGCGGGGGCCCAGCTGGTATCTCTGGTGGGCGTCGCCGGGACCGAGCCCCAGTTCTCCACCCTATATCGCGACGATCCCAATGCCGCGGTCTCGCCCGACGTCAAGGCGGTGGTGTCGTTCTACGGCATCTACGACATGCAGGCCCAGTGGGAACACGACCAGATCGCCCGACCCGCCGACCAGATCACCGAGAAGTTCATCGGGGTGCCCCCCATGAAGGACCGCCGGGCGTATTTCGAGTCCTCGCCTGCCGCCTATGCGACCTTCGACAAGAACCGCCCGCGCTTTCTGCTGATCGCCGGCAAGGAGGACGACATCGTCAACCCCAAGCAGGCCACCGATTTCCTCACCTTGCTCAAGCAGGCCAGGTTCAATGTCAACATCGTGGTGCTGCCGGGGGCGGGGCACGGCTGGATCGGAGAACCCATGGACGACCCCACCGCCTTCGTCTCGGTGGTGGCGCCGCGGGTGCTGCGGTTCCTGCAGGCGGGACTGTAGGCGGCGCGAAAAAAATGGGGCCGGCTTGGAGCCGGCCCCGAGCTTCAATCGCATCCAAGGCCCCCGCCCCCCGACTGAAACTGCTGGATCATGTCTAGCGTTATATTGGAGCGAGCGCTGTCACATCTCTGCAACATGCTGTGTCAAAAACAACTTGCGAGGAGCGCCGGTTTCTGGTAGGAACAAATAGAGAACTGAGAAGGTCACGGGAGACCGTAAGCCATCTTCCCCGCCTCGGGCTTGTCTGTGGGTAAACTCGCGATCCGGCGATCGGGGGCTCGCCCTCAAACCGGCTTTGGCGCAGGGTGATTGGTCAGACGGAAATTTTGCAAACGCAAGTGCGGAGAGCGGTCATGGCAGGCAGCGTCAACAAAGTCATCCTGGTCGGCAATCTCGGCGCTGACCCCGAAATCCGGCGCACTCAGGACGGCCGGCCGATCGCCAATCTCCGTGTTGCGACGACGGATTCCTGGCGCGACAAGACGACCGGCGAGCGCAAGGAACGCACCGAGTGGCACCGCGTCGTCATCTTCAGCGAAGGCCTGTGCAAGGTCGCCGAGCAGTACCTGAAGAAGGGGTCGAGAATTTACGTGGAAGGCTCGCTGCAGACGCGCAAATGGCAGGACCCGCAGGGCCAGGACCGCTACTCCACCGAGGTCGTATTGCAGAACTTCAACGGCACGCTCGTCATGCTCGACCGCGTCGGCGGCAGCGGCGGCGGCAGTTTCGGGCCGGACGAGGGCAGCGGATCCGATTTCGGATCGAGCTCCGGCGGCGGCCGCGCTCCGGCGCCTGCGCGCCAGCCCGCCATGGCCGGCGCCGGCCGGCGCGAGGACATGGACGACGAAATCCCGTTCTGATCGTCTTCAGCTCAGCACTGTCACTAGCTCAGCATTGTCATCCCGGGGCGCGCACTTGCGCGAACCCGGAATCCAGGCTGCGGTGCGAGCGCGGTGAGGCGAGGCCGTCTGGATTCCGGGTTCGCCGCTTGCGCGGCGCCCCGGAATGACCGCATGAACGCGGACGACCACGCCAAACCACTGCATTGGAGCCCCCTCATGAAAGCCGCGATCCTCGGCGATGCCGGCATCGAGATCGGCGACGTACCGAAGCCTGCGCCCAAGCCGAACGAGGTGCTGATCCGGGTCCGTGCCACCACCCTCAATCGGGCTGATCTGCTGGTCGCCTCCGGCCACCAGCACGGTCCCGTCGGCGGCAAGGGCGCGCGGATCGGGCTCGAATGCGCCGGCGAGGTCGAGGCGATCGGCAGCGAGGTCGAGGGGCTCGAGCCCGGCGACCGCGTGATGGGTTCGGCGCCGGGCGCGCATGCGGAATACGCCGTCACAGACTATGTGCGCGTCCATCGCATTCCCGCCAACAACATGACGTTCGCCCAGGCCGCCTGCTTTCCCGTCGCGCTGCAGACCATGCACAATGCGATCGTCACCGCCGGCCGGCTCAAGCGCGGCGAGACCCTGCTGATCCAGGGCGCCAGCACCGGAGTTGGCCTGATGGGCCTGCAGATCGGCAAGCTGATGGGGGCGTCGCTGGTGATGGGCACCTCCACCAATCCGGAGCGGCGGGCGCGGCTCGCCGAATTCGGCTGCGACCTCGCGCTCGATTCGCGCGATCCCGCTTGGCCGGAGCAGGTCAAGCAGGCGACCGGCGGCAAGGGTGTCGACCTGATCGTCGACCAGGTGTCCGCGAGCGTCGCCGACCAGAACCTGGATGCCGCGAAGATTCTAGGCCGCATCGTCAATGTCGGCCGGCTCGGCGGCATGACCGGCGAGTTCAATTTCGACCTGCATGCGGCCAAGCGCATCGACTATATCGGCGTCACCTTCCGCACCCGCAGCCCGCAGGAGGTGCGCGAGATCGTCCGGGCGATGCGCGCCGACCTGTGGCCGGCGGTGGAGGCCGGCAAGCTGTCGCTCCCGATCGATAAGACCTTCCCGCTCGATAAAATTGCCGAGGCCCTGGAGATGATGCGGGCGAACCGGCACTTCGGCAAGATCGTCATTGCGACGTAAGGCGGCAGCAACCTGTCTTGCCGGGGGAGTCCGAATGGAGCATTGTGCCGCCCGGTTTTCAGCGCGTGATCGCGCGCAATGTGAGACGATGACGCTCTCAAAAAGCGCGAGGGAGAAAAGGCATGAAAGAGCAGGGCTTCGGCCGGCGTGACTTTCTCAAGGGCGCAGTCGCCGGCGGCGCCGCCGCGGCCACGGCGACCACGGGTCTCGACATTCCGGCGGCGCAAGCGCAGCAGCCGGCCGTGTCCGCGCCCCCTGCCTATGAATTCCTCAATCTCGAGGAGGCACCGTTCGTCGAGGCGCTGGTCGATCACATGATCCCGGCCGACGAGTTCACACCCAAGGGCACCGACCTCGGCATCAACATCTTCATCGACCGTGCGCTGGCGGGCGGCTGGGGCAAGGGCGAGCGGCTGTACATGCAGGGGCCCTGGAAAAAGGGCGTGCCGAGCCAGGGATATCAGCTTCCGCTGGTGCCGGCCGATCTCTATCGCGCCGGCATCGCGGCGACCAACGCCTATTGCCGCAAGACCTATGGCAAGAGCTTCGACCGTCTCGACGCCAAGCAGCGCGAGGAGGTGCTGGTCGGCCTCTCCACCGGCAAGGTCGCCTTCGAGGACGGCCTGCCGGTGCGGGACTTCTGGACGGTGCTCTACCAGACGGTGATGGAGGGCATGTTCTCCGACCCGATCTATGGCGGCAACCGCAACAAGGCGGGGTGGCGCATGATCGGCTTCCCCGGCGCCATCGCGGTCAACCGGGAGAACGTCGAGAAATTCCGCGACAAGCCGTTTCCGACCGATCCGGCCGGCATTGCCGATTTGAGCTGAGGGGGACGACATGGCCACGAAATTGAAGGAAGTCGATGTCGTCATCGTCGGGCTCGGCTGGACCGGCGGCATCCTGGGCAAGGAGCTGGCCGCGGCCGGATTGAAGGTGGTGGCGATCGAGCGCGGCGCCATGCGCACCACCGGCGACGACTATTCGCTGCCCAATATCCGCGACGAGCTGCGCTACGTGGTCCGCCAGGACCTCATGATGAACACCGCGCGCGACACTCTCACGGTGCGCAACGATCCGTCCCAGGAAGCGCTGCCGATGCGCCGGCTCGGCTCGTTCCTGCCCGGCGAGGGCGTCGGCGGTTCCGGCGTGCATTGGAGCGGCCATACCTGGCGCTGGACCGACATGGAGTTCAAGGTGCGCTCGCTGTACGAGGAGCGCTACGGCAAGAGCTTCATCCCGGCCGACATGACGATCCAGGACTGGGGCATCACCTATGACGAGCTCGAGCCCTATTACGACCGGTTCGAATATACCGCCGCCATTTCCGGCAAGGCGGGCAATCTGCGCGGCGAGATCCAGCCCGGCGGCAATCCGTTCGAGGCGCCGCGCGCCCGCGAATATCCGCTGCCGCCGCTGACCGGGATCCTCGCCAGCGAAATGTTCAGCGCCGCCGCGCGCGACCACGGCTATCATCCGTTTCCGCGGCCGTCCGCGAACGCGTCGCGCGCCTACACCAATCCGGACGGCGCCAAATTCGGCGCCTGCCAGTATTGCGGCTATTGCCAGCGCTTCGGCTGCGAAGCCAATGCGAAAGGCAGCCCGCACGTGGCGGTGATCCCGGCCGCGCTCGCCAATCCCAATTTCGAGTTGCGCACCCATTCCTGGGTCACCAAGGTGATCAAGGATTCCGACGGCAAGCGCGTCACCGGCGTGACCTACACCAACGTGCTCAACGGCGAGGAATACGAGCAGCCGGCCGGCATGGTGCTGTTGTGCGCCTACGCCATCAACAACGTGCACCTGATGCTGCTGTCGGGCATCGGCGAGGCCTATGACCCCGTCGCGCAGACCGGGGTGATCGGCAAGAACTACTGCTACCAGACCGGCACCGGCGCGACGCTGTTCTTCGAAGGCCGCCACTTCAACCCCTTCATGAACGCGGGCGGGTCGAACGCCACCATCGACGACTTCAACATCAACTGGAAATTCGATCGCGGCCCGCTCGGCTTCCTCGGCGGCTTCAGTGTCGCGGGCGGCTTCAACACCGTGCTGCCGATCGGTTACCGCCCGGTGCCCAGCGGCACGCCCCAATGGGGCACGGCGTGGAAGGCGGCGACCTCGAAATGGTACCAGACCGCGATGCAGATCGGCGCCAGCGGAAGCGTCATGGCCAACCGCTACAACTATTTCGATCTCGACCCGACCTATCGCAACGCGTTCGGCCAGCCTTTGATGCGCATGACGTTCGACTACAAGGAGAACGAACACAAGATGGGACGGCACGCCGCCGAGCTCATCAATACCATGGCGCGGGCCATGAATCCGACGCGGCTCAACCCGGCCGTCGCCCGCACCAATCCGTGGACGGTGGTGCCCTATCAGAGCACGCACAACACCGGCGGCACCATCATGGGCACCAACCCGAAAGCGAGCGCCTTGAACAAGTACCTGCAGAGCTGGGATTGCCACAACCTGTTCGTGGTGGGCGCCAACGTGTTCCCGCACAATTCCTCCTACAACCCGACCGGCCCGGTGGGCGCACTCGCCTATTGGACCGTGGATGCGATCAAGAACCGCTACCTCAAGAACCCCGGCCCGCTGGTGTCGGCATGAGGGTGGTGGCGATGGGACGGATGATGGGAGCAATGGCGCTCCTGCTTGCGGTGGCCGGCGCGGCGCGCGCCGACGGCGACGCCGGGCGCGGCGAGAAGCGCTTTGAGGAATGCGCGACCTGCCATTCCACTCAAGCCGGCGTCAATGGCGTCGGGCCGAGCCTGCACGATCTGTTCGGGCGCAAGGCCGGGTCGCTCGACGACTACCGCTATTCGCCGGCGATGAGGCGCAGCGGCATCACCTGGACGCCGCAGACGCTCGCCACCTTCATCGCCGATCCGCAAAAGGCGGTGCCCAACAACCGCATGCCGTTCGCCGGCATGCCCGACGCCGCCGAGCGCGCCGACCTGATTGCCTATCTGGAGAAGGCGTCGAAGTAGACCGAATTTGCCTCAGTTCGCGACCGGTACCAGTTCGAAGACAAGGCCATATTTGGCGGCAGCAGCGACATCGCCGTCTCGTAGCGCTTTGCGGACGGTATCGAGTTTGGCGGCGTCCTCGATCGACAAATAGGGCGACCAGCTGCTGTCATCCTCGATCAACTCGACGGGGACTTCAGCGGCGTACCGGCCTTCGTGAATGAGCTTGGTCTTTCGACTCATGGCATTTTCCGTCTCGTAAAATCACTCGACCATCGCAAGGATCTGGCCGATAGGCCGTCACCACGACGGCGGGCTCCGTACGGCCCTTCGGGATTCCCCAGAGCACATGTATGGCCCTGCCTGAGTCGTCCTTTTGCGGGACGAGAACACTCGGTCCTTTTGCAAATCCTCGACCGCAACGGCGGTACCGACGCCATTAAGGACATCCATTGCAAATATACTATCGTTGGCGAACTCATCATAGCCATGTTCGGAAATGCGAACTTTGCCCTCGGCGACCAGCGCTTGCACCGCAATCAGGGTGTCGCTCGCGCTCGCTCCTCATCCCGCCAGCTGCGGCATGGGTCGGACTAGCGGGCGGGTCAGCGGCGTAGTTTGTGCGGTGCCGCCCCGCCGGCAGTTGGCCCGACCTCCATCCAACCGTCAAGTTACTGATCTTTTTAACATAAATTTGGCTCATCCGGCGCCGCTTTGGGTGGCAATCCGGCACCGGAAGCGCTATCTAAGGGCCAGCAATTCACGAGAACTTTTCACGGCGGTTTTTCACTTTTGGCCGATAACGATCAAACACCACCGGCGGAATTCCGGCTCGGGTCCGTCGGACACGCGTCCCGTCTCCATAGTCGAGGAGATGAAGCGCTCCTATCTCGATTACGCCATGAGCGTGATCGTGGCTCGTGCGCTGCCCGATGCGCGCGACGGCCTCAAGCCGGTGCATCGGCGCATCCTTTATGCGATGCACGAGGCCGGCTATGAATGGAACAAGCCGTATCGCAAGTCGGCCCGCGTGGTCGGCGACGTCATCGGCAAATACCATCCCCATGGCGACCAGGCCGTCTATGACGCGCTGGTACGCATGGCGCAGGATTTCTCCATGCGCCTGCCGTTGGTCGACGGCCAGGGCAATTTCGGCTCGGTCGACGGCGATCCGCCCGCGGCGATGCGCTACACCGAGGTGCGCCTCGCCAAGGTCGCGAATGCGCTCTTGGATGACATCGACAAGGACACCGTCGATTTCGCGTCGAACTACGACAATTCCGAGCGCGAGCCGGTGGTGCTGCCGGCGCGGTTCCCGAACTTGCTCGCCAACGGCGCCGGCGGCATCGCGGTCGGCATGGCGACCAACATCCCGCCGCACAATCTCGGCGAGATCATCGACGCCTGCCTCGCGCTGATCGACGATCCCGCGCTCGCCATCGACGACCTCATCAAGATCATACCGGGCCCGGATTTTCCGACCGGGGCGCTGATCCTCGGCCGCGCCGGCATCCGTGCCGCTTACCATCTCGGCCGCGGCTCCATCGTCATGCGCGGCAAGGCCGAGATCGAGTCGCTGCGCAAGGAGCGCGAGGCGATCATCATCACCGAGATCCCCTATCAGGTGAACAAGGCGACCATGGTCGAGAAGATCGCCGAGCTGGTACGCGAAAAGAAGATCGAGGGCATATCCGATCTGCGCGACGAGTCCGACCGCGACGGTTATCGGGTGGTGATCGAGCTGCGGCGCGACGCGGTCCCCGACGTGGTGCTCAACCAGCTCTACCGCTTCACCCCGCTGCAATCGACCTTCGGCGCCAACATGGTGGCGCTCGATGGCGGCCGCCGTCCGCAGGTGATGAACCTGAAGGACCTGCTCACCGCCTTCATCGCGTTCCGCGAGGAGGTGGTGTCGCGCCGCACCAAGTTCCTGCTCAACAAGGCGCGCGACCGCGCCCATATCCTGGTCGGCCTCGCCATCGCGGTCGCCAATATCGACGAGGTGATCCGGCTGATCCGCGCCGCGCCCGATCCGAACGCCGCCCGCGAGGCCCTGATGGAGCGCGAATGGCCGGCGACCACCGCGGTCGCGCTGATCGAGTTGATCGACGACCCGCGCCATCGCGTATCTTCGGCCGGCACCGCGCGGCTCACCGCCGAGCAGGCCCGCGCGATCCTCGATCTGCGGCTCCAGCGCCTCACCGCGCTGGGGCGCGAGGAGATCAAGGAGGAACTCGACAAGCTCGCCGCGGAGATCGCCGACTATCTCGACATCCTGCGCTCGCGTGCCCGCATCCAGTCGATCGTCAAGACCGAGATGATCGAGGTCAAGGACGAGTTCGCGACCCCCCGCCGCACCGTGATCGTCGATCAGGAAGGCGAGATGGAGGACGAGGACCTGATCCAGCGCGAGGACATGGTCGTCACCGTCTCCCATCACGGCTACGTCAAGCGCGTGCCGCTGTCGGCCTACCGGGCGCAGCGCCGCGGCGGCAAGGGCCGCGCCGGCATGCAGACCCGCGAGGAGGATTTCGTCGCCCGGCTGTTCGTCGCCAACACCCATGCTCCGGTGCTGTTCTTCTCCTCGCGCGGCCAGGTCTACAAGGAGAAGGTGTGGCGGCTGCCGCTCGCCGCGCCCCAGGCGCGCGGCAAGGCGCTGATCAACATCCTGCCGCTGGAGCAGGACGAGCGCATCACCACCATCATGCCGTTGCCGGAAGACGAGGCGAGCTGGGCCGATCTCGACGTCATGTTCGCCACCACCGGCGGCACCGTACGGCGCAACAAGCTGTCCGATTTCGTCGACGTGCGGCGCTCCGGCATGATCGCCATGAAGCTCGATGACGGCGAGGCGATCGTCGACGTGCAGATCTGCACCGAGCGCGACGACGTACTGCTGACCACCGCCAACGGTCAGTGCATCCGTTTCCCGGTCTCCGACGTGCGGGTGTTTACGGGGCGCAGCTCCATGGGCGTGCGCGGCATCGCCATGGAGGACGGCGACGAGCTGATCTCGCTCTCGATCCTGCGCCACGTGGACGCCACCGGCGAGGAGCGCGCCGCCTATCTCCGGCGCGCCAGCGCGGTGCGGCGCGGCCTCAACGAGGAGGCCGAGGAGGCGGTCGACGCCGAGCCCGACATCGAAGAGGCCGAAGGCGCCATCGAGCTCGGCGAGCAGCGCTATGTCGACCTGTCGACCGCCGAGCAGTTCGTGCTGACGATTTCCGAGCGCGGCTACGGCAAGCGCACCTCCTCGTTCGAATTCCGCACCACCGGCCGCGGCGGCAAAGGCATCGTCGCCATGGACAACCGCGAGCGCGACGGCACGCTGCGCGCCAAGATCGGCCGCCTGGTCGGCTCGTTCCCGGTGGAAGAAACGGACCAGCTCGTGCTGGTCACCGACGGCGGCCAGTTGATCCGCTGCGGCGTCTCCGAGATCAGCATCAAGGGCCGCAAGACCCGCGGCGTGATCGTGTTCAACACCGCCGAGGAAGAGCGCGTGGTGTCGGTGGAGCGGCTCAGCGAGGAGGGCGAGGAGAACGGGGAGTGAGGGTCTTCGTGGTGTCCGTAGCCCGGATTGAGCGTCAAGCGAAATCCGGGATCGCCCACCCCGGATGTCCGCTTCGCTCCCATCCGGGCTACGTGTCTGCGACGAGCGCCAATCGGATCGCTTCCAAAACGCCTTCTATATTCTCATCGATTTCCGGGTTGCCGAAGCGGAGCACGCGGTAACCAAACTCATTCAGCGTCCGGTCTCTCAATTCGTCGCGCTCGCGATGCCCTTTCTTATCCCTCCCCGTCTTCGGGGAGGGCAGGGTGGGGTTCTTTCTTCCTTTGCTCGGCTGTGCCTGTGGCCCCCACCCGACCGAGCTTCGCTCGGCCACCCTCCCCGAAAACGGGGAGGGAAAGTGGGTCACAAATCCATCGTGGCGGGGGCGAACAGCTCTTCGATCTCGACGCGCCGGTCTGTCAGCCCCTGCGCGTGGACGTAGTCCGCAATGGTCTCCAGCACCTTGCGTGTCGCCTTCACGCCATACGCCATGGGGTCGGCGGCCAGCGCGCGCCTCACGTCGTCGCCGATGAGGCCGGTTTCGAAATGGGAGGCGAGCGCGGTGGTGCCGGCGCGCAGCACGGCGGCGCGGGCGGCGGCGAAGGCGGAATAGAGGTTGAGCGCGATCCAGGGATGCTGCTCCACCAGCGCGCGGCGGACCACCACGGTGTGGTTGATCGGATAGAGGCCGGTCTTGGCGTAGTAGCGGCGGCCCTCGGCGGCGCGGTCGGGAAACAGCGCCCGCACCCGCTTGTCGGCGGAAAGGTCGATGCGGCTGCGGTCGACCAGGTTGGGGTTGGTGAGGTAGAGCAGCGTCGCGTCGAGCTCGCCGCGCGTGAGCATCTCGCCGATATTGGTGCTGGCGGGCATCTGGTGGACGGTCACTCCCGGCGGCGGTTTGAAGCCGGTCGCGCCGCCATGGCTTTTGTCGCCGCGCTCCATGAAGAACTCCATGTCGCGGGGATGCACTCCGAACTCGTTCTCCAGTGCGCCGCGGCCCCAGATCGCCGCGGTCTGCTGATATTCCGGCACGCCGACCCGCTTGCCCTTGAGGTCAGCGGGGGTGGCGATCCCGGCATCGGCGCGTACCAGGATGCGGGTGTGGAAGAACTCGCGGGTGGTGAACACCGGCAGCGCCACCCACGGCGTCGGCCCCCGCGCGGTCGAGATCACCAGCGACGACATCGACATTTCGGACACGTCGAACTCGGCGAATTTGAGCTGCCGCCAGAACATCTCGGAAGGGTGCACGGTGGTCGGCGTCAGGCTGATGCCCTCGGGCACCACGTCGCCGTCGATCAGCGGCCGCGTGTTCGGATTGTCGGAGAGCGCGATGCTCAGAGCCAGGCGGCTGCGGGCCATGCCGTCAGTCCTCCTTCAGTCCGAGCTTGGCGACGATCGGGGCCCATTTTTCGTGCTCGGACTTCATGTGCCTCGCGAGGTCCTCGGGCGTGCCGCCGCGCGGCTGGGCGGAGAGCCGGGTCAGCGCCTCCTTCATGCTGTAGGAGCCGAGCGCCTCGTTGGCGGCGTGGTTGAGCTTGGCGATGATTGCCGGCGGGGTGCCAAGGGGAGCCAGCAGCGCCACCCAGGCGCCGCTGTTGATGGCGGGATAGCCGAGCTCGGGCATCGCCGGCACGTCCGGCAGTTCGGCCAGGCGCTTCGGGTTCGATACCGCGAGCGCCTTGAGCCGGCCGTCGCGGATGAATTGCAGCGAAGTCCCGGCGGTGTCGAACGTCAGCTGCACCTGCCCCGCGACCACGTCGGTGAGCGCCGGGCCGCCGCCCTTGTAGGGCACGTGGACGATGTCGGTGCCGGTGAGCTGCTTGAACAGCTCGGCGGTGAGGTGGGGCAGGGTGCCGGCGCCGCCGGTGGAATAATTGAGCTTGCCGGGATTGGCCTTGGCATAGGCGACGAGCTCGGCGACCGAATTGAAGGGCGTCGCGGGATAGGCGACCAGCACTTGCGGGGTCTCGGCGATGAGTGCGATGGGTGCGAAGCTCGTCTCGTCATAGCCGGCGCTCTTGTAGACCATCGGGCTCATGATCAGGCCGCTCGCGGCGCTCACCAGCAGGGTGTAGCCGTCCGGATCGGCCGCGGCCGCCGCCTTGGAGCCGAGCGTATTGCCGGCGCCGGCGCGGTTCTCCACGATGACGTTCTGGCCGAGTGCCGCCGGCAGCGCATTGGCGAGGAGCCGTGCCATCACGTCGACCGGACCGCCCGCCGGCGTCGGCACGATGATCTTGATCGGCCGGTTCGGATAAGGCTGCGCCGCCGCGGGCGCGGCTGCAGCGACGCCGAGCGCTGCCAGCGCGGCAAGCAGTGTCGTGCGGATCATGGGCCCTCCCGGTTCATTTTGGCGGCGCAAACCGGCCGCGGATTTGCAGTCCAACCCAATCCACCTAAGTCGTACCGACGGCAAGGGTCAAGGCGACGCGGCTTGCCGCCTTAGGCCGTCGATCAGATACGGCGACTTCCTGCCGGACATCTCGCACAGCCGCCGAAGATCGGCAGGCACGATGCGAAGGCGACGAGATAGGCGAGGGAAACCCAGCTGACCAACTCCGGCGAGGCAGCGAATGTCTTGCCCAAAGTCCGGCAGAGCGAGCTGCACGATGGTGGCGTCGAGCTGGCCGATGAATGCCCCGATGGAGACCAACCCGACGACAAGTCACGGATACCAGGGCTTGCGGGTGAAATATTCGTCGGGCATCGCATCAGTCGAGCCGCACGCCGGCGGCGCGCACCGTTTCCGCCCATTTCGGGATCTCGGCGGCGATCATGGCGCCGAAGCTTTCGGGCGTGCCGAAATTGGGCTCGGCGCCGAGGCGCGCGAGGCTTTCGCGCGCCTCCTCGGAGCGGAAGCTGTCGATGACGGCGCGGTTGAGCTTCGCCACCACCTCCGGCGGCGTGCCGGCCGGCGCGACGATGCCGGTCCACGACATCGACACGAAGCCGGGATAGCCGCTCTCGATCATGGTCGGCACGTCCGGCAGTTCCGGGCTGCGCGTGGCGCCGGTGACGACCAGCGGGATCACCGTGCCCTCGCGCACATGGCCGACCATCACGGAGATCGGCTCGAACGCCATGTCCATCTGCCCCGACAGCACGTCGGTGATCGCGGTCGCCGCGCCCTTGTAGGGGATGTGCACGATATCGATGCCGGTGCGCATCTTGAGCATTTCCCCGGTGAGATGGGGCAGCGTGCCGGTCGGGGCACCGAAGTTCACTTTGCCCGGATTGGCCTTGGCGTAGGCGACGAGCTCGGCGAGGGTGAGCGCGGGAATATGCGGCGAGATCGCGAGCACGAACGGCACGCTGGAGATCATGCCGACCGGCACGAAGCTTTTCACGGGGTCGTAGCCGAGATTGCGGTAGAGCGAGGGCCCGGCGGCGAGCGTGGTGGAACTCCCGAACAACAGCGTGTAGCCGTCGGGCTCCGCCATCGCCGCAGCCCGCGAGCCCAGCGTGCCACCGGCGCCGGGACGGTTGTCGATGATCACCTGGCCGAGCCCGATGGCAAGCCGCTGGACCACGACGCGCGCCATCACGTCGACCGGGCCGCCCGGCGGAAACGGCACGATCAGCTTGATCGGACGGTTGGGATAGGGCTGCGCCTGCGCCGGAAGTGCGGTCGCGGCGGCGAGCAGCAGTGCAGCGAGCGCAGCCCGTATCTTCATCGCGGACTCATCCGGCGCGGGGATCGCGGACGCCAACCTAGCCCATTCGACCCCCGGCTGCGAAGCCGCCCCGGCGTGACAATTTCCCGCGCAGCAGCGCCGGGCATCCGGCCTTGCTCGGCGGATTCATCCCGTTGAAGAGACGGGGGAACTCCCTCTCCCGCTTGCGGGGGAGGGTTGGGGAGGGGCTCTTACGGCGCATCCGCGAATTCCCCTCCCTGACCCTCCCCCGCAAGCGGGAGAGGGGACGAAAACACAATCGATTGTCGGCGTAGCTCCGCGTTCGGCCGCTCCGGCCGCCTTGCGGGAAACTGGCCCAAAGGCTAGATCGAGCCCATGCAACCCATCGCCCTCTATGTCGGCTCTTTCGATCCCGTGACCAATGGGCACATCGACGTGGTCCGCCACGCCGCCAAGCTGGCGAGCCGGCTGGTGATCGCGATCGGCGTTCATCCCGGCAAGGCGCCGTTGTTTTCCGCCGACGAACGGCTGGCGATGATCACCGAGACCTGCGCCGACATGGTGCGTGGCCTCGGCTGCGCGTTCGACTGCATGACCTTCGACGATCTCGCGGTCGCGGCGGCACGGCGGGTCGGCGCCACCATGATAATTCGCGGGTTGCGCGACGGCACCGATCTCGACTACGAAATGCAGCTTGCCGGGATGAACGCGCAGATGGCTCCCGAGGTGCAGACGGTGTTTCTGCCCGCTTCACCCCTGGTACGTCCCATCACCGCCACCCTGGTCCGGCAGATTGCCGCCATGGGCGGTGATATTTCGGCCTTCGTGCCGGCCGTGGTGGCCGGCCGCCTCAAGAAAAAGTTTGCTGGCAAAATTCACAACTGAGAGGAAGCTCCCATGATGCGCATGCTCGCACTGTTCGCGGTTCTCTTCGCCGTCGCCCCGGCCGCCATTGTTCCAGCCCTCGCCCAACAGGGGCTGCCCGCCGGCGCGGACCCTCAGAACACGCTCATCATCGATACGACCCAGGGCCGCATCGTGGTGAAGTTGCGCAACGACCTCGCGCCCAAGCATGCAGCGCGGCTCAAGCAGCTTGCCCAGGACAAGTTCTATGACAACGTACCCTTCCATCGGGTCATCGCGGGCTTCATGGCGCAGACCGGCGACGGCCAGAACGGCAACGGCACCGGCGGCTCGAAATACCCGAACGTGCCTGCCGAGTTCTCGAACGTGCCGTTCACGCGCGGCGTCGTCGGCATGGCGCGCACCAACGACCCCAATTCCGCCAACAGCCAGTTCTTCATCATGTTCGCCGATGCGCCCTCCCTCAACGGCAAGTACACCGTGGTCGGTCAGGTGCTGTCCGGCATGGAAGTCGCCGACAAGCTCAAGAAGGGCGACGCGCAAACCAACGGGACCGTGGTCGGGCCCGACAAGATGACCAGCGTGCGGGTCGCGGCGGACGTCAAATGACGACGCCCCGATACGATCGGGGGGTATTGGCGCTGGCGGCACTGGCAATCGGCGTCGCGGCGGGCCCGCGCGAAAGCAAGGCCCAGTGCAGCGTGCTCGACCACCATCCCTGCACGCCGTATTTCTGCGGCATCCACAGCGCGCCCGGCTGCACGCCGGAGGTGTTCTACCCGCTGCGGCAGGACATGTGGCTCAAGCTCGACGCGCGAAACGATGCGCCGCAGCCGCCCGACCGCGACAAGCCGCTGGAGCGGCTGAACGAAATCGCCCCGGTGCTGTCGAAATGCCTGCTATTGCCGCCGCCGGATGTCGCCCGGCCCGGCATGCGGGTCACCATGCGGCTCGGATTTTCCAAGGCCGGCAAGGTGCTCGGCGAGCCGCGTTTCACCTTCATCACCCACGAGGCGCCGGAGGTCGTCCGGACCGCCTATCGCAGTGCCGCGACCGACATGCTCGATCGCTGCCAGCCGCTGCCGCTGACCACGGGGCTCGGCGGTGCCATCGCAGGACGCCCGTTCGTCATCTCCATCATCGACGATCGCCAGGACACGAAAGACGAGACCCATGAGCACCACTGAAGACACATTGATCCTCGAGACATCGAAGGGCCCCGTGACGATCTTGATGCGGCCCGACCTCGCGCCGCAGCACGTGTCGCGCATCAAGGAACTGGTGCGCGAAGGCTTCTATGACGGCATCGTGTTCCACCGCGTCATCGACGGCTTCATGGCGCAGACCGGCTGCCCGCACGGCACCGGCACCGGCGGCTCCGGCAAGAAGCTCAAAGCGGAGTTCTCGAAGGAGAAGCACGTACGCGGAACGGTCTCCATGGCGCGCGCCCAGAACCCGGATTCCGGCGACAGCCAGTTCTTCATCTGCTTTGCCGACGCGCCCTTTCTCAACGGGCAATATTCCGTGTGGGGAAAGGTGACGGAGGGCATGGAGAACGTCGACAAGATCAAGCGCGGCGAGCCGGTGGCCAATCCCGACCGCATCGTCAAGGCGCGCATGGCGGCCAACGCCTGAGGCAAAACGGCCGCTTCAGCCCAGGTTCTGCGCGGTGGTGGACGGACCGGACCGGTTCGGGACGAGATCGCCTCGTTTCTCCGCCAGCTTCACCTCACCCTCCGCCATGAAGAGGTACTGCACCGCGACGCGCCGATAACAGTCACTGAGGAAGCCGAGAGAGGAACTTTTAGCCAATTCGTAGTATTTGGCCGCTTCTTGCCGGTACCGATTCGCTTTGCTCAATGGGTCCTGCATAACCCGCTCCCCGATGCATTTGCGCGATCATATGTGCATGCGGAATGGGGCAGACCGATGTCGCTCCCGAGGCGCTCGCGCCGCGCGGGTACCGCGGCCGGACCGGGCGACGGGTCAGAAGCTGCCTCCGGGCCGGTACCTTCACGCGGCGGGATGGTGATAAATTCGACCGCCGCATCGAGCCTGGTGGTTTGAATCTGACGGTTCATACAGTACCCCCTGCGTCATCGGTTGAACCCATGCCGTTCCGAAATTGAGGCCCCGTGGTTACTGGATCGCCCGGTCAAGCCGGGCGATGACAGCAATGGGATTCGATCGTTGGAGACAGCACACCAGGGAGGGCCGCCGGCGTGGATCCCGAATTCATCGGTGAACTGTTCGCGCAATTTCGTCCGGTGACGGTCCGGCGCATGTTCGGCGGCGCCGGCATATTTGCCGAGGGCCTCATGTTCGGGCTCGTGTTCGACGGTGCGATCTTTCTCAAGGTCGACGCCGCCAGCATTCCCGATTTCGAACGCGAAGGATGCACGCCGTTCGTCTATACCCGCGCCAAGAGCAGCGGCCGGACCGGCCGCCATTCGCTTTCGTATTGGCGCATGCCCGAGCGGCTCCACGACGATCCCGACGAACTCGCGGTATGGGCCGGTCGCGCATTCGCGATCGCGCAACGCAAGAACGCCGCCCGTGCGCCGGGCAAGAAGCCGAGGCTGAGACGCACCGCGAGATAATCGCTCGACCCCGCCTTTGGCGACGGGTGTCGGCAACCGGACAGCGGTCGATGAATTGGGTCTCGCCTTTAGTCGACGCGGCTACATCGGCGCGTTGATCTCGTCCGGCGCGCCCTTCGGCACCGGATAGCGGTCGACCACGAACAGCATGGTGAGGCCGGTGAAGTGCCCGATGGAGCCGACGGTCTCGACGATGCCGCGTTCGCCGAACCGGTCGGCCATCGCCTTGAAGTTGGCGTCGCTGACCTGGCGGGTCGACAGCAGCTGGGACGTGAAATCGTAAACCGTCGCCTCGTCGGCGGTCATGTTGGCGGGCCGCTCGCCGGCCGCCATGGCGGCGATGAAGGCGGGGCTCAGACCGGCGTCGAGCGCCTGCTGGCGGTGCGAGTACCAGACGTATTGGCCGCCCCAATAGCGCGCCGTCAGCATGTTCGCGATTTCCTTGAGCTTGCGTGGCATCGGCGACTTGAAGCGCAGGTAATCGGCGAGCGGGCGCGACAGCTCCGCATATTCCGGGCTGCGCAGGTAGATGTTGAAGGGGCCGGTCTCCGGCTTGCGGCCGGCGGCGAGTTCCTTGTCGGCGAAGGCTTTCTGCTCGGGGGTGAGATCGGTATATGCGAGCGGCTTGAAGCGGTTGCCGCGGGTGTTGAATTCCGGCGCCGCGGTCGCGACCACCATGGCGCCGACCAGCCCCGCTCCGATCAGCGCGCCGACCGCGCCCGCAATCACGAATTTTCCGATCATGTCGTTCCTCCCTGGTGACTTGCCTGACCTGTTGGCCGGCCAGCTTATTCGCGGAAATCCTATTCGAACTCGGCCGTTCCCGCCAGAACGTAAATCGGGCAACCCGGTTGACGGCGGGCGCAGGCGGCATAGCATGTCGCCGCAACTCGGAACCAACAACGGTCGAAACGACCGAAATGGGGAGGCGACGATGTCGACGAGGCGGTATTGGAATTCGACGGCGCTCGGGCTGGTGTCACTGCTGCTTGCCGGCGCGGCGGCGCTCGCGCAGCAACCCCAGGCGGCCGATCCGACCAAGAACCTGACGCCGGTCACCGACGCGATGCTGCGCGATCCGCCGCCGTCGGACTGGCTGATGTGGCGCCGCACCTATAACGGCTATGGCTACAGCCCGCTCGATCAGGTCAACAAGTCCAACGTGAAGGATCTCCAGGTCGCCTGGAGCTGGTCGCTCACCAGCGGCGCCACCGAGACGACCCCGATCGTCCATGACGGCGTGCTCTACATCTTCAACTACGGCAACAAGATCCAGGCGCTCAATGCCGCGACCGGCGACCTGATCTGGGAATACAAGCGTGACCTTCCGGCCAAGCTGATCGCCGACACGCCGAACCTCTCCACCCGCAACATGGCGATCTATCAGGGCAATCTCATCGCCGCCACGTCGGATGCCCATATCGTCGCCCTCGACGCCAAGACCGGCAAGGTGGTGTGGGACCACGCCACTGCCGATTGGGCCAAGGGCTGGCGCTACACCGGCGGTCCCTTCATCATCAACGGCAAGGTGATCCAGGGCATGACCGGCTGCGGCAATGCCGAGCCCGGCGGCTGCTTCATCACCGGCAACGACGCCAAGACCGGCGAAGAGTTGTGGCGCGTCAACACCATCGCCCACCCCGGCGACCCCAACTACGACACCTGGAACGGGCTGCCGATGGAGAGCCGCTTCGGCGCCTCGGCCTGGATTTCAGGCAGCTACGACCCCGACCAGAACCTCGTCTTCTACGGCACCGGCCAGCCCTATCCGTGGATCGCCGAGATGCGCGGCACGCTGCCGGCAAAGCCCGGCGCCAAGCACAATGCCATGTATTCGGACTCGACGCTCGCCATCGATCCCGACAGCGGCAAGCTGAAATGGTACCATCAGCATCTCGAGGACGACACCTGGGATCTCGACTACGTGTATGAGCGGCTCCTGGTCGATCTGCCCGTCAACGGCGAAACCCGCAAGGCCGTGGTGACCTCTGGCAAGCTCGGCATCCTCGAGGCGCTCGACCGCACCAACGGCCAGTGGCTGTGGCACAAGGAGACCGTGCCGCAGAACGTGGTGGCTTCGATCGATCCCAAGACCGGCGAGAAGACCATCAACCCGGCTGCCATGCCGCATATCGGCGTGACGACGGTGAACTGTCCGTCCGATCCCGGCGGTCGCGGCTGGCCGGCGACCGCCTACAACCCCAAGACCGGCACGCTCTTCATGCCGCTCAACGAGTACTGCTCGAACACCACGCCGACGCCGCTCGATCCCGGCCAGTCCTACAGCGGCGGCGGCCGCGCCGTGTTCGCGCGCGGGCCGGTGCCCAACAGCGACGGCAATTTCGGCCGGGTCGACGCCATCAAGCTGTCGGATCGCTCGACCGCCTGGACCTATCGGCAACGCGCGCCGCACACCAGCGCGGTGCTGCCGACCGCCGGCGGCCTGGTGTTCGTCGGCGACATCGATCGCCACTTCACGGCGCTCGACGACGCTACCGGCAAGGTGTTGTGGCGCATCCGCACCAACAATGTGGTCAACTCGTTCCCGATCAGCTACAGCGTGAACGGCAAGCAGTATGTCGCGGTCGCGACCGGCAACGGCTCCGGCCTGGTGAAGTCGCTGGGGACACTGGCGACAGAAATCAGAAACCCCGATGGCGGCTCCATGCTGTGGGTGTTCGCGCTGCCGGAGAAATAGGGCGGCGGCCTTTTCCCTCCCCCTTCCTCAGGGGGAGGGTCTCACGGGCGACCTCAGCAGCCGCTTCGAGTAGCCAATTCCCGAAATCCCTGGTTCTGCCGGGAAATATTCCGAAGCCTGCATCTCACTGCGTGAGGTGCGCGGTTGCGACGGCGGTATTGAACAGCTGCGCCATGGCGGCGGTGATATCGCCGTCCGTGGTCACCGAGAAAAACAGCCCTGGCGACGCGCAGCTCTGCATGTTTGGGCTGATCTGGCTCTGAAAAGGTGCAATCCATGAATTGTACCAGGTGTTTGTGGGCAGCGGCAGATAGGCGGTGTACAGGACGGCAATGCGAATGCCGCGATTTTTCACTGTCGTGCACATGGCCGTGTTGAAGGGTTGCTGGCAACGCGTTCCATTGAGCGGTTGCGAGCACGACACCGAGACCTCGTCGTCGACGCCGTCGGTGACCAGAAACAGCACCTCTTGAGGCGTGCTGTTGGATGCGCCGGTCCCCGGGGCCGGCATGTAGTTGTTGATTTGCGTCATGGCGGACTCGAAGTTGGTGTCGGTGTCGCTATTGTTGTTCGTGCTCGTGAGCCAGTTGTTGTCGTACACCTCCAGCACGTCGATGCCGCCCGCTGCCGTTTGCGCGGCCGACAGATTGGTCGTCAACGGCTGGACAGTAGTGGTGCCCGAATAGTTGAACGTGTAGATCGCCATGCGATACGACGTGTTGTTCGCTGCCGCCGTCGTGGTCGCTGTGGTCATCAGCGACTTCGTCGCGCTGGCCATATTTTCGATCCGTGTCACCACTCCCAGTTGGTTCGCGAGCGTGTAATTGTCGACTCCACCGGGGTTGCCGAG
The DNA here is from genome assembly GCA_963800215.1 of uncultured Alphaproteobacteria bacterium. GTDB lineage: Bacteria > Pseudomonadota > Alphaproteobacteria > Rhizobiales > Xanthobacteraceae > JAJPKK01. The sequence goes on from CAWCZY010000006.1 coordinate 441,500, forward strand.
GGCAGGGTTTTCGCCCCCTGGATTGGATTCATGGCAGGCGAACGCGCAGCCGCCCTGGGCCGCAGTGTTGGCAACCATCGTGTTGATGCCGGCCGTGGTGGCGGCAATATCCATGGACGGGGAATTATCGAGCAGCAGATAGAAATCGATGTTGGGTGGAATCGATGCAGCTGCGGCCGATGTTCCGGATAAGGTAGCCTGCTTCATCCCGAGAAATCCCGCGAACAGGAGATTCGCGGTGGTCTGGTAAGTCACCGTCATGCTGTAATTGCTGCCGCTGATGTTGGGGGTGACGCTCAGCGTGACGCCATTGACGCCGTTGACGTTTGCGACCTGCGAATTGAACAAGGCGGTGGCGGCGTCGCTCATTGCCGTTTCGCCTTGCGCCATGATCGTCGGCGTGAGGGCGGCCAGAGCGGCGGAATCGGCGATGGTGTCGAGTTGGGACCTGAGCTTCGAAATCAAGGGCGTAATCGACCCCCATGCCGATCAAAATCATGACCGGGACCATGGTCAACCCGAACATGATGGCGACGTTGCCCTCCTTCGCGGCATGGAAGGTCTTCAATCCGCCGCGCAGTTCCTTCAAGAGATTTCCGGTCAGCATGGCCGATCCGCCTGTGCGGTGTGCGGGGCGCGTGAAACGGGGAGGGAACCTCCTACAATTCCAGCGCTGCGACATCGCGCACGTTCTCGATGTCGAGCAGGGCCTCGACCAGCGTTTCCATGCGCGGCCTGTGCCGGGTCAGCCGGCGGAATTTCGCGGCGACTTCATCGAGAGACATCGGCGTCTCCGGGCAGCCGCGGAACGTCGCGATGTTGCCCGTGATCTTGCGCCCGTCGCGCAATGCGATCGTGAGACCGGCGCCCCAGCCGGCATCCCCGGGCACGATCGCGATCCGCGCCGCGAGATCGAGAATGCCGGGGTCATGAATGGGATCGTCGGCGAAGGCGGCAGGATCGGCCGGATCGCGCCAGGCGGCGACGGCCAGGGAGAACGGCACGCTGTACTGACCGAGCATGAGGTCGGCCGGCCGCCGCTCGCCGTGATGGGACGCCACCTTCGCCGACGCGGCGACGGCGATCCCGGCGATATCGGCGGCCGCGAAGCCATGGGTCTGCATCAGGCTGCGAAGAAGCTCGATGGGCGCTTGCGCGGTGACATGGCAGGCATAAGGTTTGATGCAGAGGCGGCTGGTCTCGTAGAACGACCCTAGCTGCGCGGTGAGCAGGGCCGGGTCGGCGCGCGAGCAGAAGCTCTGCAGCACGCCGAACTCGCCTTCCAGGATCGTGCGCGGCGCGTCATAGCCCCGGGCCGCGAGCAGCGCGGCGAGGACGCCGCTCTCGGCGGCGCGTCCCAGATGAAGCCGCTTGACCATCCCGCCTTGCCCGCTCCTGGCGAACGCCAGGAGGCCGCCGGTGCAGGACCCGGCGATGCCGAGCGCGAAGGCGAGCTGGTCCGGCGACAGCGCCAGCAGGCAGCCGCTCGCGGGTGCGGCGCCGAACGGCCCGACGATGCCGGGCGCGTGGAAGCCGTGGAGCTCCGGCGTGTGCAGCGTCGCCGCACCGATGCGGAAGCTGACCTCGCAGCCCGCGACGATCGCCGTGATCAGGTCGCGTCCGCTGCGCGCCTGCGCCTGCGCCATGGCGAAGGCGGGCAGCGCGACGGTGGCCCCGGGATGCGCGCCGGCGCCGGGCTTGCGCAGGCTGTCGAGTTCGAAGGCGTGCGCGAATGCGCCGAGCGCCAGCGCCGCCTGGCGTGGATCGAGCCGCCGATCGAACCCCGGCACCGAACACGCACCGGATGCGCCGGACCCGTCGATGACGGCGGCGATGGCGCGCGACCACGGGAAACGGGCGCCGAAGACCGCGCAGGCCGCCGCATCGATCAGGCATGCCTTGGCGGTGCCGACGATGTCGCGCAGGCAAGTGCTCATAGCGCAGGCCGGCCGCGTAGGCGGCCAGCCGATCGGCCGCATGGCAGGCGGCGGCCATCGCGATTGCGCTGCTCATCGGGGTTCCGATGCGAAGCGCCAGGATCGCCGTCCGGCGTCAAGAGGGACCTTGGCCAGTCGCGAATATGATCTAATCTGCGCCGCCTCGGACGCCCCACGGAGCCAAGATGCCTGCGAATCGATGATTCTCACCGGCGACGTGAACCTGATGAACGTCACCGATCCCAGCGTTCCCTTCGCCCAGGTCGCCGATGAATTCCACGAGCGCGGACGTGGTGTTCAGCAATCTCGAATGCTGCCTCGTCATTCCGTCCGGGCACTCCGTCAGCAACGAAGGCTTCTTCGCCGACCCGCGCGCCGGCGAGGCGCTGAGACACGCCGGCATCCATGCGGTCGGCATCGCCAACAACGTGCATTACGGCGAGGCCAACATTCTCTCCTCGATGGCGCGGCTCGACGAATACGGCGTGCTCCATTCCGGCGCCGGCAAAGACCTCGCCGCCGCGCGGGCGCCGGTGATCGTGGAGCGCAACGGCATGCGGTTCGGCTTTCTGCAGCGCAGCTCGGTGTATTGGCCGACCGATCACGAGGCGCGCAAGGATGCGCCGGGGATCGCCGTCATTCGCGGCCACACCGCCTATCACGTGCCGGTGTTCAAGACGCGCGTCGGCGTGCCGCCGCCCAACCGTCCCGGCGTCGCGCCGGACATCATCACCTGGGCCGATGCGGATTATCTCGGCTGGTTCCGCGACGACATCGCTGCATTGCGGCCGCACGTGGATGTCCTCGTCGCATCGTGCCACTGGGGGCTCGGCAGGGACGTCCTCAAATACATGACGGACATCGCCCACGCGGCCATCGATGCCGGCGCCGACCTCGTCATCGGCCACGGCCCGCATTATTGCCTGCCCATCGAAGTCTACAAGGGGCGGCCGATCTATTACGGGCTCGGCAGCTTCTCCTTCCACACCGGCCATGGCGGCCGACGGCATGCCGAGTGGGTCGGCATGATGGCGCGCGTGGAGGCCGGCCGCGGCGGCGTCCGGCCGCGCGCTTCCAGTTCGTCCGCCACAATGACCGCAACGAGACCTACCTGTGCCGGCTGGCGGACGAAGCCGGCGAACTCGCCCACCTCACCAAATACAGCCGCCAGTTCGGTGTCCGGCTGACGCCGGAAGGCGATCAGGTCCGCATCGAGATCAAGGGGTGATCCGCTTGGAGCGCTGCGCGCAACCACGCTTGCGCCTGCGCACGATTGTTGAATCATGGCATAGTGCGCCGGCCGCTCCGTGCCACCGACCGCAACGGGTGGTGCGGGTGACGGCAGCGGTCGCCGTTCCGGCCGAAAATCGTGGAACCCCGATCAGCAATTTGACCTTGCCAATCAGCCGGTTGAGCGCTGATATAGCCTGACAATTCCTCTCAATTGGCACCCTGCCGGGGCCGTGTGGTGCATGTCTGAAACTCAGGACGCCAAGAACTGGTTCGTGTTGCTCAAGGGCAAGCGGTACGGGCCTTACACCTTTGCAGCACTGGTGCAGGCGGCCGAGAAGGGCGTCGTCGACCAGGAAGCCGGAGTGTGGTGCCTGGGCTGGGACGAATGGCGCATCGCGCGCAATGTTCCCGGGCTGTTTGAGCGAGGAACCGGAGCCGCGGAAGATCACCAGGAAGATGCCGGCGCACCCGAGGAGGATGCGGACGATCGCGAAGAATCCGCGCGCGAGGAGGGCCGTCGCGACCACGAACATCGCCACCATCGCGAAGAAGATGGACGCGCGCGACGCGACCGACAGCCGCGGCAAGGACGCCGTGGACGAAAGTGCGGCGAGCCCGCCGATGTTTGTGGCAAGCAGGCCTCTGGTCGCGGTCGGGCGCCTATCGGACGCCGCCGACATTCGCGCCCGCGCCCGCGACGCCGATGAGACGGCTGTCAAGCCGGATGAGGCGCCGGGCTTCGGTCTTTCGGCGGGGCCGCCGATGTCGGTGTCGGGACCGCCTTCCGAATACCAAGGAACGAGCCGTGGCGGAGGCGTTCGGCTCGCCATCCTCTCCGTCCTCGCGGTTCTCGCGATCCTGCTCGGCGCCGTCTGGGCCGCCATTTCGCTGGGCATCATTCGCGTAGAATTCATGCCGGCGCGCAGCCAGGCCAAATTACCGGAGCAGGCACCGTACCGCCGGAGCAGGCCGCAGCCCCCGCTCCGGCTCCGCAAACCGCCGACGCGGCGGCGCCCGCGCCGGTGAATGCGGCTCGGTCGACGGCATTCCCGCGATCGTCGCGAACCTGCCCGCCGTCGCTGCCCTCAAGGCCGCCGATCCCGATGCTTACGCCAGGTTCTTGAAGCGGTTTGGCGCGGCCTATAAGGCGAATGCGGCGGACGACGAGATGCTGACGCAGGCGCGCACTGCGCTGCGCAAGAGCATGAAGCATCTGCTGGCGAAGGCATCCACCGAGTCGCTCCTGGAAATAACCGAGGTGAACCTCGCTTACATGCGGGCGCTGCAGCCGGTCAATCCCGGCAGTTGCGTCGCCCTGAGCGACGAAAGCAAGGGCGCCGTGTTGGACGCCAATCTGGCGCGGGATTTCGCGCCCTTGTTCCAGCGCGAGATGGCCGTGCTCGAGCGCATCATCACCAGCACCGAGAGCACGGATGCCGCGCCCAGCGAGACCGAGGTGCGGCCCTATCTGGAAACCGTGTTCGGCGAGCTCAAGAAGCAGCCGGTGCAGACGCAGCTCCTGGGCCGCGACAAACTCACGGCGGCGGAGTACGCGCCGTATTGCGAACTCGTCATCGCCTTCTACGAGGCGGTGCGCGCTCTGCCCTTCGCGGATGCGGTCAAATTGCTGCGCAACCTCTACGCCACCGCTGCCGCCGAGCCCGACACCGATAAGTAACGCCGCCGCCGCCGCTACGTGGTGATCGGCTGCACGACGGCGACCGGTTTTTCCGCCCCGCGCAGCTTGGCGGCCTGCACCAGCGGCGGGCACCGCTTGTCGTCGTAATACTCGACCTGGCAGTCGAGGCACTGAAAGCACTCTGCGGTGACGATTTTTCCGGTCGGCTCGATCGCCCGCACCGGACACGAACGTTCGCACAAATGGCAGGGACTGCCGCATTCGGGACGACGCTTGAGCAGATCGACGAGGTGCAGCCGATCGAGGAAAGCGAGCACGCCGCCGAGCGGACACAGGAAGCGGCAATAGGCCCGCTCGGAGAACAGCCCGATCGCCAACAACGCACCAGCATAGAGCACAAAGGGCCAGGCGCGCGTGAATTTCGAGATGATCGCGGTCTTGAACGGCTCGATCTCCATCGTGGCCCCCGAAGCGTCGATCCCCGTCAGCACCAAGACCAGCACGGCTGCGGCTGCGATATATTTGCCCAACCACAAGCGCTTCTCCAGCGCCGGCGCCGGCTTCCATTGCGGCACGCCGAGGGCGCGGGACAACTGGCCGAGCAACTCCTGAAGCGCTCCGAACGGGCACAGCCAGCCGCAGAACACGCCGCGCCCGATCAGCACCAGCGAAACGAGGGTATAGAGGGCAATCATTACCATCAGCGGCTCGGCAAGGTAGAAACCGATATCGAAGTGATTGAACGGCGCCATCGCGTAGTTCATGACATTGACGATCGAGAGCTGCACACCGGCGGTCCAGCCGAGCCAGACGAGAACAATCAGCAGAAATCCGTTGCGCACCAGCCGGTGGGCAAGGCGAAAGCGCGCCAGCGTCGCCTGGAATACGAAGATCAGGGTGAGCACCGACAGGAGCACGGCAAGAATCGCAACATTGACCCGGCTGTCGTTCCAGGCCTCGACCCAGCTGGGGACCAGCGGCGGTTCGGAATCCAGGGTTATCTGAAAATCGCCGTCGTTGCCGTTTCCGACGCCCGTTTGATCGGCGACGACGGGTTGGGCACCATGCTCGACGTGCGCGTCGTCACGATTGGCGAGGGCCTGAAGATCCGGGACCTTGTAGTCGAGCCCGAACGCGACCGTCACCGGCGCGACGCCCGCGCCATTGACCAGGAGTTCCAGCCGCCACGGCTTTAGCGGGTCGAAGCCCGAATTTGCGGGCAGCGCGAACAGCCCGGCATCCTGCTCCCCGCGGATGCCTTCGGCGAAAGGGTTGAGAAACTGGTAGTCGTCTTGCACGAAGCTGAAAGTCTGCCCGTCTTGAACGACGCGCAGGCGATCGAAGCGGCGTCCCTCCGACTCCAGGAAGAACTTTTTGCCGAGAAAATCGTATGGGCCGTTGGAGGCGACGAAAATCGCCTGGGCGCCGCTCGGTATCCGGCTCTTGTAATCCTCGAATTTCACCATGCCGACCAGATTGCCGCCGATGGCTGCCGGCGTGAACAGCGCCGTGGCGAATTCGATATAGAGATCGTCGGGCTTGCCGAGCGGCACGTCGAGCTTGGCGCCGGACGCGCCCGCCTCGGCCAGCGCCATCGCAACCTCGCCCGACGTCACCCGCCGGCGCACCACGACGCCCGCGGCGAGGAGTGTCTCCCAGGACTTGCGGCTGTAGCTCTCGACGTCGAGGGTCGGAGCCGTCGCGGCGGTCACGGGGGGCCGCACGATGCGCGCGCGCAGCACCAGCCCCGCGGTGATGACGACGGCGGCGCGCATGGCGCGGGCGCTGACGGTCGCACCGGAGACGAAGTCCGGCGGCAGCGCGTTGGTGCCGCCGCGCAGCGGTTTGCCCGCTTCGCGGGCGAGAAATGTATCGAGCAGGCGCTGGCGCTGGGGGTCGTGAGCGATATAGGGCTCGTTGTGGAACACCACCTTGGCCCCGGTGATGTGGCCGCTGAGATCGATGCCGCCGATCACATCGAACGGTGTCGTCGAATAACCGGGCGCGGCGATGATATCGAGGGTCGAAAACACGTAGGCGACGACCTTGTCGCTTTGGTAGAGCGCGATCGCCGGCGGCGAGCCTTCCTCCGGCCCGAGCCGTTCGGCGCCGCCGGGATAGACCACCGCCATGACCTCGGGCGTGAGCCGCTCGCGCAGCTTGCCCTTCTCGGCAATGGCAGGCGAGGCGAAAACGAGCGCCATCAAAGCGATGCAGATGCTGCACAGCCATTCACCGGGCTTTGGAAATGCGACGCGGCGCGCGGACTGAGGGTTCGACATTCGAATTCATACTCGGGATGGCGACCGCAATGAGGAAATCAGGAAACATTTGCCAGAGCAAGGACTCGTCAAGGCGTTCGGCCTGGAACCGTTGTCTCCTTGGAAGCCGAATGGATCTCCCGTAGTCCTGCGTCCGCCCGATGGCCGAGGAGAGAAAGGATTTTGGCAACTGGTTTTGCCGTAATTCCTGGAGTAGACTTCGGCCCAGGGATGCCTCGGATCGAAGACCGCGATTTCCCGACTTGCGAAACTCGGCCGGCGCGCGTGTTCGTGCGACCACACGAGCGGCGGGGAGGGGAGCGAGCGGGATTTACCGGAAGCGAGATAAAAAAATGGCCGCGGAAACTAGCCCGCGGCGGGGAGGACTTACATGCATCTGATTCCGCAGTCGTGGTCGCATTTGCACATACTCGTGGGCGTATTTCCGTCCTTTGGGCTTGTGATCGTGCTCGGCTTTTACATCGGCGGCCTCCTCACCGATAATAACGGTATCAAGCGAACCTGCCTCGCCCTGTTCGGCTTGGTGGCCCTGCTGTCCGTCCCGACCTATTTCAGCGGCGCCGGTTCGATGGCGGTCCTGTCCCGGAATCCCAGCATTTCCAAGGACATGATGAGCATTCACTACGGTTGGGGGATGGCGGCGCTCCTCGCCCTCGTGGTAACGGGAATTGTCGCCTGGGTCGAACTGTGGCGAGCCGGCCGCGACGGCCGCGCGTCCAACGTCGCACGCTATCTGGTGCCGGGTCTCGCCGTTGTCGCTGTGGCCCTGATGGTCGTGGCGGACGGCTGGGAAATCAATCATCGCGAGCTGCGATCGACCGTCTCCATTCCCGACGTCTCGACTTCGCCGGTTTGGCCCCATGTCCATATGATCTTGAACCACGTCCCGACGGTCGGATTCGTGTTCGCATTGGCTTTTTACATTGTGGCGCTCGTCACGAAGAACGACGGCATGACCCGGGGCAGCCTCATTCTTTTCGTCATATGCGGCATCGCCGGCGTTCCGACCTACGTCACCGGCACCGCTTCGATGTGGGCTTTGACCCAGCCTCCGATCCCCGAGATTTCCAAGGCCGTGATCAATGCCCATCGCAACATGGCGTTGTGGTCGCTGTTCGGCCTGGGATTTACCGGTGCTGCCGCCTGGGCCGAACTGTGGAGGTATCGGTATTTTGCACACTTTTCCAAGCTGTCGCTGACTTTGGTTCTGCTGTTTGCGGTGGTCACCCTCGGCATAATGACCGAAACCGGCCACCTGGGGGGACAGATCAATCACCCCGAGATCCGCTTGGCGGCTGAAATGCTGCCGACCGATGCCAATGCCGGCATATCGAGCGCACTTGAAACGCTGATGAAGAACGTCGTTTGGTTCATACCCTGGCAAGTCGTCCATTTCTTCGGATACTGCTTGATATTAGGGTCGGTGCTCGCCGTTGCGCTCCGGGTGTTGGGTTTCTGGAAATCCGTGTCGTTTGCTGCGGTGCACCGGCTGCTCATACTGGGATTTCTGGGAGTGCTGATGAACGTCTTCAGCGGGATGCTGATGATGCTGGCGGATTCCTACCGCTATGTGGTCAACGACTATACGTTCGCGCCGAAGATCGCTTTCATCACGATCGGCGCGGTGGCGGTTCTGTATTTTTCGCTGTCCGACCGGCTTTGGAACCTCAAGGCAGGAGAGGACGCGCCGGTGGCTGCGAAATGCGTCGCCGCCGGGGTGCTGGTGGCATGGACCGGGGTGATCGTGTGCGGCCGGATGCTGGCCTATCTTTGATCGGGGAGCGACGGCGGATGGATGAATTTCAAGTGTTTGTGGCGGTCCTTGCGATCAATGCATGCGTCCTCGGCGTCGCCTTGTTCGCGGTATACCAGTTCAACAAGGTCGTGAGCCGATGCGGCCGGTGATCCGGTTCGTGCTTGGAGCACGATCCCGAAAGGTCGCAGATTTTTCGGACCAGGTCATGCTGGAAATCAGAAACTCTGGAGCGCTGTCCGATTCGATCCGAAAAGATGGCGCCCTGGCAGACATAACAGGCGAGGGAGGATAGAGCGGTGCTTGCATGGCTGGAAGGTACGCAGTTTTCCGCTTGGGTCCGAGGCGATTCATTGTGGGGGTGGCCGTTCGTGCTCACTGTCCATGTGCTCGGGACGGCGGTCGTCATCGGGTTCATCTTCATCATCAGCCTGCGGCTGCTCGGGCTGTTCGAGACGATTCGGTATAGCTCGCTCAATCGGCTGTTTCCCGTCGTCTGGGCGGCGCTCGTGCTTCAATTCCTCACCGGTTTCGCGCTGTGGATGACGAAGCCCACGCGATATGTCGCCGACACCGCGTTCGTGCTGAAGTTCTCGCTGGTCATTGTCGGCATTGTTCTGGCGCTGTACTTCTATGCCACGTTGAAGCGAGAAGGCGCCTCATGGGACGCGGCGGGGGGTAGCCCCGCGCGTCGGGTGAAATACGTCGCCGCTTCGCTACTGGTATGGTGTGGCGTTCTTATTGCGGCCCGGCTGACCGCACATCTGGGAGCTCTCTATACCGGCTGAACGACGGGCTCCGCGGTGGCCGATGCGTCTCGTCGGCCACCTGCGGCTCGCCCACGAACGGCGAACGGCAGCTTTCCGCGGAAAGCTGCCGTTTTGAGGGTGGAATTGCAGGCGCCGCGAGGGCTATTGCCCAGCCCCAGCGGCCAAGTCGCCATTGCGCTGGAGCACGACCACGACCCCGGATTTGCTGAGGGGCGTGGCGCCCAATTTGAGAAGAAGCTCGGCGGTCTCCCCCCGGTATCTGCGCGGGATTTGAAGGCGCTTGGCCCCGGCGTCCTTGGTGAGGACGGACAGGGAAATGCTCAGGGGAGTCTGCCCAAGCTTGTCGAAGGCATCGAGCTTTGCACCCTTGCTGGCCAGGTATTCAATGAGGTCATTCAATCCCTGATAGGAGGCGGCGTGCAGTGCGGTCCAGCCGTACTCTCCGGCGGCATTCACGTCGACGCCGTGTTCCACGAGGAACCTTGCCGTCTCGACCGCCGTCGCCCGCTCTTCAAGTGTTCTTGCCCTTTGCACGTCCGTGCCGGCTCCGGCCGCCAGTATCAGCGGCGTCGTGCCCTTCTCGGTGGAGATGAGCGGATCCGCGCCACCTTCCACCAACGCCTTGACCGCCTCGAGATTGTTGACTTCCGCGGCCAGTGCGAGCGGCGTGGCGCCCTGCAGAGAAACCTCCGTAACCGTCTTGACGGTGGGCTTGTCCTGCTTGAGACGGGCGTTCGGGTTCGCGCCGTGCGCAAGAAGCAATTTGACGGTCGCCACCGAGGCGGCCCTCGATGTCCGGTCCTCTCCGTAATCGGAATCCCGCACGGCGGCATGCAGGGCGGTGAAACTGTTCTTATCCACCATGTTGGGGTCGGCGCCATGGTCGAGCAGCACCGCCACGACATCGGTGCGGCCCATGGTGCTGGCGATGATCAGGGGCGTCAGCCCCCATTGCGGCATGGTGACGTTCGGGTTCGCGCCAGCGGTGAGCAGAACGCGGGCGGAGTCCGCATCGCCCTGGGCGGCAAACGTCAACGCGGTGGAGCCGTATTTCGAGCGGGCATTGACGTCGGCCCCGTGCCGGACCAGTTCCTCGGTAATCGCGGGGTGGCGCTCCGATATCGCCCACATCAAGGCGGTCTGCCCGCCATTCTTTTCCTGCGTATTGGGATCAGCGCCGCCCGACAGCAACGCGCTGACGATGGCGAGATTGCCCTGCCGAGCCGCTTCCATGAGCGGTGTTTCGCCCGACGCCAGGGCCGCATTGGCATCGGCCCCTGCCGCCAAGAGCTTCACGACCATTGCTGGATCCATGTTCGCCGCGGCCGCGTAAAGCGCCGTTGCGCCGTATTCGTTGGCGCCCTTCGGGTCCGCGCCTGCGCGCAGCAGAAGCTCGGCCATCTCCACGTCGTTGCGCGAGGCCGCCCAGATCAGCGCGGCGGTGCCTTCGGCGCCGGCGACACCTTCCTTCGCGACGCTGCCCAGCAGCGAACGCACGGTCTCCCGGTCTCCCTGCTTCGCGGCATCCGCCAGCGACAAATTGTGGGTCTCGGCGGCCGGTGCGGCGCCCGCAAGGAGCGGCAAGCCCAGCAGTCCAGCCAAAGTCATTGCTCTGATGCTCATCGTCGTTCTCCAACCGGAGCTCCAACTGGGAGCGCTTTGCATCCGTGTCGACTTTTGCGTCGGCGTCGACTTTCCGTCAGCGTCGAACCTTCCCTCAACGTCCGATCGTCATGGCCGGGCCGGTCCCAGCCACTTCGCGTCTTGAATCGTTGCGCCCCGCGGCTGCTATCGCCGAGTTAAGCCCGGCGATAGCGATGGTGGGTGGCCACGCCTCAGAGCGTCTTGCGCTGCGATTGTGCCGCATCCGCCCGGGCAGCGGTCGCGACCAGTTCGAGCCTTCCCGTGCTGTCGCCCAGCTTGTCCACATGGGGAACATTTGCCTTGTCCAGCATGGTGAGCAGCAGGTTGCTCATCGGCGTGCGGTTGGGATAGCGGATATGCTGTCCACCCTTGATCCCGGCGACACCGCCGGCGACCAGCACGAGCGGCAGATCCGTGTAGAGGTGCAGATTGGCGTCGCTCAGGGCAGCGCCGTAGAGGACCATGGAGTGGTCGAGGAGCGAGCCGTCGCCGTCCGGCGTGGAGCGCAGCCTATCGAGATAGTAGGCCAGCATCTTCGTATGGAAGGTGTTGATCTTGGTGGTCTTCGCGATCTTCTCGGGATCGCCGTGGTGATGCGTGACGGAATGATGGGAATCGCCGAACCCGATCTCGGGATAGGCGCGGCTGCTCATCTCGTGGCCGATTTGGAACGTGGTGACACGCGTCATGTCGGTCTGCCAAGCGAGAACCATGAGATCCGTCATCAGCTTGAAGTATTCCGAGAAGACCCCCGGAGCGCCGCCGGGGCCTGTCAGCGTCGGCAACTCGTGGTCCTTGCCCTGGGCCTCAGCCAGCTGGATGCGCCGCTCGACGTCGCGTATTGCATCCAGATACTGGTCGATCTTGCCGCGGTCCGGTCCGCCGAGCTTTCCGCGCAGCCGTTTGACGTCCTCGTTGATGGCATCGAGGATGCTGCGATCCTCCTGCCGCAGGATGAGGCGCGTTTTCGGGTCGGTCGTGCCGGCTGCGCCGAACAGGCGTTCGAATATGGCGCGGGGACGGTTCTCCATCGGCAGCGGTGTGGTCTCGTTGCGCCACGCGATGGTGTTGTAATAGGCGCAGCTGTAGGAGGACTCGCAGGCACCCACCACATCGGCCAATTCCAGGCCGACCTCGAGGGAGGCTAGCTGGGTGTATTTGCCGAATTCCTTCGCCGCGATCTGGTCGACGGACGTTCCCGCACGCAAGTCCGCGCCGGATGTCATCCTCGCGTGAGATCCCGTCAGCCAAGCGGTGCAAGCACGCGGATGATCGCCGGCCACTTCGAAATTGAGGCCCGCGGCTTGTTGATTGTCGAGCCCCGACAGCACCAGCATCCGGTCCTTGAAGTCCGCGAGCGGCTGGAGAATCTGGGTCAGCTCCAAGTCGGCGCCCACGGTTTTGGGCGCAAATTCGTTGTTCAGGTTCATGATCCCATTCGGGACCGCGACAAACGACATGCGGATCGGCCGTGCACCCTCGACGGCAAAGGCCGGTGTCATGGCGTCCAGCAGGGGCAGAGCGAAGGCAGCACCTGTTCCGTGCAAGAAAGCGCGGCGGTGGATCGATTTCCTAGTGATCATCATCACTTATGCTCCTCTCGTTTGTATCATCTGGAATGGCTTGCTCTTGATTATGCCGAGGATGATGGCCGACCACCGTTGGTCGTCCGAAGCGGCGTCACGCACGATCTTGCGAATGATGGGGCGATCGTATTGTTCGACGCCGCGACCGAGGGCATACGTCAGGAGCCGCTCGGTGAAGGTTTCCACGAACAGGTCCTTTTTGGCGAGCAAGACCTCGCGCAAGCCTACCGGTCCATCGAACGTGGTGCCGTCGGGCAGAACCCCGGAGGAATTGATCTTCTCGGTTCCTTCTTCCCCGTCAGCATCGCGCCATCTGCCGATACCATCGAAGTTCTCCAGTGCAAAACCGAGCGGGTCCATCATCCGGTGGCACACCGCGCACTGGGGACTGGCCCTGTGCTCCTCCATGCGTTGCCGCATGGTCAGCACCTTCACGCTGGCGTCGTCCTTCAACGCAGGAACATTGGGAGGCGGCGGCGGCGGGGGAGTGCCCAGGAGCTGCTCGAGCACCCACTTTCCGCGTATCGTCGGCGCCGTTCGATCGGGATAGGACGTCACCGTCATTATGCTGGCCTGTCCGAGCAAGCCGCGCCGCTTCGGGTCGGTCACCGCGACGCGGCGAAATTCGTTGCCGTAGACGCCCTTGATGCCGTAGTGCTCGGCCAAGCGCTGGTTGACGAAGGTATAATCCGTGTTCAGCAGGTCGACGACGCTGCGATCCTCGCGCAACGTGCTCTCGAGCAGCATTTCGGTTTCCGTCTGAAGCGCCTGGCGCAGATTCTCGTCGAAATTCGGAAAAGCCGTCGAATCCGGCTGTATCCCCGGGATATTGCGTAAGAACAGCCATTGGCCCGCGAAGTTCTTCACCAGCGCCTGCGAGCGCGGATCGGCCAGCATGCGCCGCACCTGGCCTTCAAGGACCGCCGGATCGCTCAGTCCACCACGTTCGGCGACGGCGAGCAGCTCGTCGTCGGGAATGCTGCTCCACAGGAAGAACGACAGGCGCGACGCCAGCTCGATGTCGCTGATGCGGTACACGGTCCCGGGACGCGCATCCGCCGGATCGGCCTCCACGCGGAAAATGAACTCGGGCGATACCAGGATTTTCTGCAACGCCAATCTCACGCCGGACTCGAATCCGCCGGTCCCGGCGCCTTGCTTGTAGAGGGCGAGGAGTTGCGGCAGATCGTCGGCAGTGATCGGGCGCCGATAGGCGCGGTGCGCGAGGCCGGCGATGATCTTTTCCGCGCAAGCCTGCTCTTCGGCGGGCGCCGTCGGATGGCAGACGAAGATCTTGTCGCGGCTCGGTGTTGCCCCCGGTCCTCGCGGATTGAAGGGGCCGTCAATGGAAATGCTGCCGACGCCTTCGAAATGGGCCTGGATCGCGTCACCGCGCTGCTTGAACTGAATGCCCTCGGGCGCCACCGTGTCTTTCAGGAACGTCGCGGCGACCGTCCGCTCCCCTGCCTTCACAGGTACGCGGATCTTGAGGTGCGAATCAGGTTCATCTCCAGCGCCGAACACCTGGATCGCCTTGGCATTGGCCGCGATGGTGAACAGTTCGAGCCTTTGATCGTCGAGCCTCAGGTCGAGCTTGCGCTCTTGCTCGAGACCAAGGACCTCATCGGCCCTGCCCCTTTGCAGGCTCACCGAAATTTCGTATTCGCCGTCCACCGGGAAGCGGTGGTTGATGGAGGTGCCGCCGCGCGAGCCGAGCGGCAAGGCCTCGCTCATGCGATCGTCCTGCTTGAGCCCGTGAGGGATCGTGTAGGTCTGGTACGTCGGGGGCATCGTGGTATCGCCCACGGCCTGCCGGCTGATCTTGCCGGCCGCCAGAAGGTAGCGTTCCAGCAACGCCGGCGATACCGTCAGAACGTCTCCGATATTGTCGAAGCCATAGCCGATGTCATCAGCCGGGAGCAGATCGGCAACATCAATCTCGAGCGCCAACATATCACGAATGGCATTGGCGTATTCCGCCCGGTTGAGGCGATGGAGGGTGGGCCGTCCCGGATTGGGCCTCACGTCCGCCAGGCGATCGCGTTCGTTCTCGATAGCCTTGACCAGGGTCTCGTAAGTGGCCGCGTCGGGCCGCGGATTTCCGGGAGGCGGCATCTCGCGGCTGCGCAGCTTGCGCAATACCTTTTCCCAAAGGGCGCCGTTGCTGTCGAGATTGGCGAGGTCCAAGCTCTCCAGGTTCACTCCGGCCCGGGCCTTGGGGCCGGTATGGCACGTGTCGCAATATATCTTCCAGGTTTGCCAGGCGGAATGTTGATCGAAGGATGCGCGGGCGGATGCGGCCGCTGGCCGGGAAGTCTCCGCCGGCGTCGTGGCTGCCGACAAAAGAGCCGCGCCCCCAATTACCCCACCTATTGCAGCTATTGCAGCCAAGGCTCGGGTTCGAATCATTCGTACCTCCCGCGCGCAAACCAGTTTTATTTTAAAACAAGATACTTTAACGCACTCGTTCCCGCAAGCCGAGATACGCTGCCGCGTGCTCACGCCTGGGGTGTAACCGCGGCGGATCGTTCACATTACATTGCTGCTGAAAAGATTGCTGCTGAAATTGTGCGGTGCGGTAACACGACGAAATCAGAATTTTAGACTAAAATGCCGCCTGCTCATACTGCCTGCCAATCTCGCTTTGCCCGAAGGGCTAAATAAAATTCAGTATAGCGGAATCGTACCACTTGCATCTCGACGCACTCTATTGCGATCACTCCCGGGCGCTGTTGGGCCGGAATAGACGACGCTGACGTCGTCAGCCCGGTTCGAAGCCAACCTTTTAAAAAAATCTTACCCTCGCCATTGACCACAGCGGTTTGGTTTGCTTCGCCGCCTCTCGTCAATTTGGTCTTGGGCTTCGTCGCTGCAGCAATGCCGAGCCGATCCAACAGCTTGGCCACATAAATCCCGGCCGGACCGCAGGATCGGTGTAGACAATCGTTGCGGCCAAAAGCGACGCCTCTAATGCATCGGCCGATCCGATCTCAGGTTTTGGAGCGCCCTTACGCACGAAGACGCCAATGCCGACCTTCGCGAGAATGACCCGGCCGCCCGCGATCTTGCCCTGCCGCACCAAGCCGTCGATCTGCGGCGCCGCAGTGATCGCTGCGTCGCAGCGATCCTTCAATTAATACTTGTTTTGTCAGTGCTATTTGCATCACGACGCATGCTATTGCGACCACTCCGGCGCGCTCGCGCCGGCGAGCGCCTGCACTCGCGCCTCGTCGGCCGCGAGTTCGCGGGCCGGGCCGGAATAGACGATGCTGCCGTCGTCGAGCACATAGGCGTGGTCGGCGATTTCCAGGCTCATGCGGGCGTTCTGCTCGACCAGTAGGACCGAAATCCCTTCCGCGCGCATCTGCGAAACGATTCGGAACACCTCGCGCACGATCAGCGGCGCAAGCCCCTGGGACGGTTCGTCCAGGATCAGCAGCTTGGGATTGAGCAGCAGCGCGCGGCCGATGGAGAGCATCTCCTGCTCGCCGCCGGAGAGCTGGCGGCCGCGGTTGTTCCTGCGCTCGCCGAGCCGCGGAAACAGCGCGTAGATGCGCTCGATCGTCCACGGTCCCGGCCGTTCGCGCGGGACCTTCAGGTTTTCCTCGACGCTCAGATTGGCGAAGATGCGGCGCCCCTCCGGCACGTAGCCGACCCCGCTCGCTGCGATGCGGTAGGACGGCCAGCGGGTGGTGTCGGCACCGAATATGGTGATGCGCCCCCGGCGCGGCGGCGTCAGGCCGACAAGGCTGCGCAGCGTTGTGGTCTTGCCGGCGCCGTTGCGGCCGAGCAGGGCGGTGATCTCGCCTTCGGCCACTTCGAGGTCGACCCCGTGAAGGATGTGGCTCTTGCCGTAATAGGTGTGCAGGCCTTCGGCGCGGAGGGCGGCGGTCATGCGATCTTACCCAGATAGGCTTCCTGGACCGACGCATTGGCCGCGATCTCCTGCGGGCTGCCCTCGGCGAGGACGGCCCCCTGGTCGAGCACCGTGATGCGGTCGGCGAGGTGGAACACCACGCGCATGTCGTGCTCGATCAGGACGATGGTGCAGTTCTTCTCGCGATGCAGCCGGTGTACCAGCTGGGTGATCTGGTAGGTTTCCTGGTCGCCCATGCCCGCGGTGGGCTCGTCGAGCAGGAGCAGGTGCGGGCAGAGCGACAGCGCCATGGCGATTTCGGCGCAGCGCTGGTCGCCATGGGCGAGCTCGCCGACCAGGCGGCCGGCCTTGCCTTGCAGGCCGACGAGCTCGAGCATCTCTTCGACGCTGTCGCGGACGGCGGCGGCCGCGGCGCGGCCGATGAAGGGGCGCAAGCCATAGCCGGCCTTCATCTCGGCGCCGATGCGGACATTCTCGTACACCGAAAGCTCCGGAAATATCTCGGTGATCTGGAAAGTGCGCGCCATGCCCAGCGCGACCCGCCGGTAGGCCGGCAGCGCCGTGATGTCGCGGCCGTCGAATGCGATCGATCCCGAGGTCGGCGCGAAAAAACCGCTGATCAGGTTGAAGAAGGTGGTCTTGCCGGCGCCGTTCGGACCGATGATGGCGCGCAATTGCCCCGGCGGCACGGCGAGCGAGACGTCGCGCACCGCGACCAGGCTGCCGAACCGCTTGGTGACATTCTTGATGTCGAGGACGTTCATGCTCGTGACGTCTGGCGGATGAAGCCCAGCAGCCCGCGCGGGAAGAACAGCACCACCAGCACGAACAAGAGCCCGACGAAGGACATCCAGTTGACCGTCACGCTGGAGAGGTAGTCCTGCAGGATCACGAAAACGGCGGCGCCGAGCAGTGGCCCCCAGAACGTCCGCATGCCGCCCATGACCGCCATCATCACGAAGTCGCCGGACTGGCTGTAGTGCAGCCCGCGCGGATCGGCGAAATTGTTGGTGAGGGCGTAGAGAGCGCCGGCGACCCCGATGAAGAAGCAGGACAGCGTAAAGGCGAGCCAGATGTGGCGTTCGACCGGGATGCCGAGAAAGCGGGCACGCCGCTCGTTCTCGCGGATCGCCACCATGGTGCGGCCGAACGGCGAGCGCAGGATCAGGGCCATCACCGCGGTGACGAGCGCGAAGAAGAACAGCACGAAGTAGTAGAAGGCAATTTCGTTCGACAGGATGTCGATGGAAAACCAGCCGAAATCGAGGGGCTGGCGGGAAAAGCCGCGCAAGCCGTCGTCGCCGCCGGTGAGCGAGCTCCACTGGAAGGCGATGTAGTAGAAGACCTGGCCGAAGGCGATCGTGACCATTGCGAAATAGACGCCGCGGCGGCGCACGATGAGGGCGCCGAGCAGGCCGCCGGCGACGCCCGCCAGCAGCATGCCGAACAGGATCGACAGCGGCGAGCTCATGGTGAGGAATTTGAGCGACAGGCCGGCGCCGTAGGCACCGAGGCCGAAATAGGCGGCGTGGCCGAATGACAGCACGCCGGTGAATCCAAGCAGGAAGTTCACCGACATCGCCGCGAGCGCGAGCACGAGGACGCGGGTTCCGAGCGCGGTGTAGCCGCCGAGCGGGGGCAGCCAATAGGGCGCGAGCAGCAGCACCGCCCAGACGGTGACGAGCGCCAGCAGGCCGCGGGCGTCGAGGCCCTTGCTCATGTCATCATGCCTTCCTCGCCGAACAGGCCGCGCGGCCTGATCAGCAGCACCACCGCCATCAGCACGTACATGATCGCCTCGCTGGCGGACGGCAGGAACACGGCGGTGACGCCGGACGCGACGCCGATCAAGAGGCCGCCGAACAGCGTCCCCGGCAGGCTGCCGACGCCGCCGACGATGATGGCGATGAAGCTCGGCATCAGCAGCCCGGTGCCCATGGTCGGCTCGAGGCCGAGCTGGCCCGCGGCGAGAACGCCGCTGAGCCCGGCCAGGAAGATTCCCACCGCGAAATTGAGCGAGCGCAGCATCCCGACATTGATGCCGAGCGCCGCCACGGTTTCGAGATCGAGGGTGCCGGCGCGGATGCGGATGCCGAGCCGCGTGTAGCGCAACAGGCCGAACAGCAGGGCGACCGAGGCCACCACCGTCAGCACCATGAACAGGCGATATCCCGTGATGAAGAAGAATTCATAGCTCAGCGGCTGTGCCAGGAATTCCGGGATCGTCACGGGCTTGCCCTGGGCGCCCCAGATGAAGCGGGTGCCGTCCTCGATGATGAAGGCGAGGCCGAAGGTGAGCAGCAGGCTGTAGAGAGGGTCGCGCCCGTACAGCGGGCGGATCAGGACGCGCTCCACCGCGAGCCCGATCACGGCGGTCAGCAGCGGCGCCAGCAGCAGCGCACCCCAGAATCCCACATAGGGGGTGATCGTGTAGGCGATATAGCCGCCGATCACGAGGAAGCCGCCATGGGCGAAGTTGATGACGTTGCTCAGGTTGAGGATGAGCGACAGGCCGAGCGCCATGAGCACATAGAAGGCGCCGATGATCAGGCCGTTCGTGACGTTGAACAGCAGGAGTTGCGTCATGGATCAGCACTCGCGAAGGAGCATTGCGGGGCGGGGTGGCGGAGGTCCCGCCAACGCACCGGCCCGGAGCAGGTCGCATGTCCGGGCCGGGCCGAGATGTCGTTTACGTGGACCGCCGCTCAGGCGGGCCACTGCAGGGTGCAGCCGGTCTCCGCTACCGGCGGCGAGGTCGTGTCGCCGGCGACGATGTTGTCGACCCGGAACAGGTCCTGCGGATCGGTGGCGCCCTTGGCCTGGGCCTCGCCGACAAAGGCCGACGTCATCAACTGATGGTCGCCCTTGCGGTAGTAAACCTTGTTGGGCTGCAGCTTGACCTCCGGCGGCAATTCGAAATCGCCGAGCGCCTGGGCGAGCTTGAAGGAGTCGAGCGTCTTTTCCCGGTTGGCGGCGAGCGCGAAGCTGTAGATCGAGGCGTAGCCGAACCAGGTGCGCGCGGTCGGCACCTTGCCGTTGCTGCGCTTGCGGGTCTCGGCGACGAATTCGGCGAGGTGAGGGGTGTTCGGCCTGCTTCCAGTACCATTCGAACATCCAGATGCCGATGCGCGCCTCCGGCGGCAGCGCTTCGAGGGATTCGAGCTCCTGCTGGGTGCCGGCGACATGGATCTGCCTGTTGATGCCGAACTGGACGATCTGCTTGAGGCAATTGACCATGTCGGAGCCCTGCGGCAGCAGCAGCAGGACGTCGGGGTTGGCGGCGCGCGCCTTGATCAGGTAGGCGGAGAAATCGCTGGTGCCGAGCGGCGCCAGCTCGTTGCCGGTCACGGTGCCGCCGAGCTTCTTGAGGTTTTCCGCGCAGGCTTCCTGCAGGGTGTGGCCGAACGCATAGTCCGGCGTGATGAAGTGCCACTTCTTGCCGTATTTGGTGAACAGCAGCTCGGAAACCGAATTCGCCTCCATCCGCGTGGTGTTGCAGACGCGGTAGACGTTCCACTTGCAATCCTTGCCGGTGATGCCGTCGGTGTGGCCGCCCGATACGATGTGCAGGACCTTCTTCTCGGCGGTCACCTGGGCCATCGCCTGGGCGATGCCGGAATTGACGTCGCCGATGATGAAGTTCACCTGGTCGCGCTCGATCAATTTCCGGGTCTTCTGCACTCCGGTGCCGACGTCGTTGGCCGAATCCTCCACCAGCAATTCGAGCTGGCGGCCGAGCACGCCGCCCTTGGCGTTGATGGTGTCGACCGCGAGCCGGGCGCCGATCACCTCGTTCTGGGCGACGGCGGCATAGACGCCGGTCAGCGGATCGACCATGCCGATCTTGATGGGGCTCTCACCGCGCGCCTCGATGATGAACGGAGACGCGATCTGGGCGGCACCGACGGCGGCGCCCGCCTTGAGCAAGGTGCGCCTGTCGAAGCGGTGTGAAAGCGCTGGGCGTGCCATGGTGTGTCCTCCTGAAAATTCTTTATGATCGGGCGATGCAACGCGCCGTTGCGGCGATCTTATGACAATTCGCCGCCCGCTTCACAAGGCTGGGGCTAGGCCTTTCGTCGCATCCAGGGCGGGTTGGGGTCGCAAAATGATTTGCGACCTACTCTCCGCGATGGAACGGAATGAAGCCGTCCCGATTGGGCATTTTCACGTGAGGCAGCGTCTGCGCATTCATGGTCTCGGTGTCGCCGATGACGCCGTTCAGGCTGAGAATGTAGGCGGCGACCGCATAGACCTCGTCATTGCTGAGCGACTTGGAGTTGACGTACGGCATCGCGCGGCGCACGTAATCGAACAAGGTCGTCGCGTAAGGCCAGTAGCTGCCGACCGTCTTGACCGCGGGCTTGTCGCCCGCCAGCGTGCCCATGCCGCCCACCAGCCGGTCGTTGGGCTGGCCGGCGCCCTTGGCGCCATGGCAGGCTTGGCATTTCGTGTTGAAGACCTCCTCGCCCTGCTTGGGGGTGCCGCTGCCGGGCGGCAGCCCGGCGCCGTCGGGGCCGATGCTGATGTCCCAGGCGGCGAGATCCTCGGGCGAGATCGGCTTGCCGAGATTGGGCGATTGCGCGAACGCCGCCGAGCACAGGGCGAGCAAGGTGCCGGCAGCAAGGAGCTTACGCGTAGACATTTTTCACCTCGCCCTTGTCGGAGACGCCCCAGCTCGTGATCATATTATTGTGGAAGTTGCCGCGGTCGCCGCGCAGCGCGATGAGCTGCGCGCGGTTCGGCTGGACATAGCCGGTTTCGTCGGTGGAGCGGCTTTGCAGCGTCACCGGCGCGCCGTCCCACCGCCACGGCATCCGGAACCGCGTCAGCGCCTTCGGCAGCACCGGCTCCTGCAGGGCGGCGAGGCCCCAGCTCTTGCCGCCGTCGGCCGACACTTCGACCTTGGCGATCTTGCCGTAGCCGGACCAGGCGAGGCCGGAGATCTCGTAGAGACCGGGTCCGCGCATGGTGAGGCCGGGCGACGGATGGGTGATCACCGATTTCGCCTCCATCGGGAACACGAATTGCAGCGATTTCCCGCTCGGCAGGGTGACCGTGTACTTCGAGGTCTCGTCCTTGGTCATGGTCGGCCCCTCCGTGAGCTTGATCCGGCGCAGCCATTTGACGTTCATATTGCCCTCGAAGCCGGGCAGCAGCAGGCGCACCGGATAGCCGTTGGAGGGGCGCACGCGTTCGCCGTTCTGATAGAGCGCGACCATCGCGTCATCCATCGCCTTTTCCAGCGGGACGCTGCGGCTCATGCCGGCGGCGTCGGCGCCCTCCGCGAGCAGCCATTTCGCGGACGCGTCGACGCCGGCTTCCTCCAGCAGCACCGAGAGCTTGACCCCGGTCCATTCCGAGCACGACAACAGGCCGTGGATCGCCTGGATATTGACCGGCGCGGGGGCTTTCTGGAACAGGATGCCGCTGTTGCCGGCGCATTCGAGGAAGGCGATGCGCGACACCAGCGGATAGCGCGAGAGATCATCGACGGTGAACACCAGCGGACGTTTCACCAGGCCGTGGATGACGACGCGGTGGGCATCGGGATTGATATCGGGAATGCCGCTGTGAGAGCGCTCGTAATGCAGGCCGCTGGGCGTCATCATGCCGTTGAGCCGCTGGTGCGGCGTGCGTGCGGACCCCGTCCCCGTGGTTCCCGGCGCCGAGGCCCAGGTGCGCGCGACCTTTTCCTCGAACTTGGAGGGCTGGCCGTAGCCGACGAACCCGGCGCCGGGGATTTGCATCCAGGGCTCGACCGGCAGCGGCTCCGCGCTGAGGCGGGACGGCGCGATGCCCGCGCCCACCGCCGCCGCGCTCGCTGCCAGGAACATGCGGCGGTGAAGCAGGCCGTTGCCCGCCACCTGCTCGTGGCTTTCCGGCGAATCTTTCATGATGGCTTCCTCCCTGAGGTCTTTCTGTTGAGACATTCTAGTCGGTTTCACGCGGCTGGGAACGGGTAATTGCGACCGGGCCCGCGGAGGCTTGCCGGGGTTCGCATGTAAGCAGGCACATTTTTTGCGAACATGCCGTTCCACAAATAACGTGCGGTTCGACGAAGGAGACGGTCCGATGGACCAGCCACGGCTTCATCGTTTCATTTCGGCCATGCCGAAGGCGGAACTGCATCTGCACATCGAGGGGACGCTGGAACCCGAGATGATGATGGAGCTCGCCGAGCGCAACGGCGTCACGCTGCCTTATGCCGATGTCGACGCGATCAGGGCAGCCTATCGTTTCAACTCGCTCCAGGACTTTCTCGACCTCTATTACGCCGGCATGTCCGTGCTGCGGACCCGGCAGGACTTTTTCGACCTCGCCTACGCCTATCTCACCAGGATGGCGGCGCAGAACGTGACCCATGTCGAGGTTTTCTTCGATCCGCAGGGTCACACCGGGCGCGGCGTGTCCTTCGACACGGTGCTGTCCGGATTGACGGACGCGTTCGACCGGGCGCTGCGGGAGTTCCGGATCACTTCCAAGCTCATCATGTGCTTTCTGCGGCACCTGTCTGAGGAACAGGCATTCGACACGCTGGGGCACGCCTGCCGCTGCAAGGCGCATATCTTCGGCGTCGGGCTCGATTCCTCGGAGAAAGGAAACCCGCCGTCGAAATTCGCGCGCGTCTACGCGCAGGCGCGGCAGGAGGGGTTCGTGCCGGTGGCCCATGCGGGCGAAGAGGGGCCGCCCGCCTATGTGTGCGAGGCGATCGATCTCCTGAAGGTCAGGCGCATCGATCACGGCAACCGGGCGCTCGAGGACCCCTTGCTGGTTGCCCGCATCGCGCGCGAGCAAATTCCCATGACGATCTGCCCGTTGTCCAACAAGCGCCTTCAAGTATGCCCGGACCTGCGACTGCATCCCTTGCGACGCATGCTGGAGGCGGGGCTCATGGTGACCGTCAATTCCGACGATCCGTCCTATTTCGGCGGTTATGTGAACGAGAACTTCGTCGCGGTGCAGGAGGCGCTGGCGCTGACCGCGGCCGAGGTCGCGACGCTCGCCCGGAATTCCTTCATCGCATCGTTCATGACGGAGGCGGAGAAGGCAGCGGCTCTGGCCGCCTTCGATGCGTTTCACGCGAAATGGTGAAAGCCCCGTCATTCCGGGGCCGGCCGCAGGCCGGAACCCGGAATCCAGGCTGAGGTAGATTCCGGGTTCGGCGCTCCGCACCGCCCGGAATGACTTCTCCAGGTTACGGCAGATAAACCGGCTTCGGCCGTTCGTTCAACTCGATGTAGGTGCCCCAGGGATCGGTGATGAACGCCAGCGAGACGCCGGATTGTTCATTCTTGGTGTAGGGCCGGTCGAGCTTGATGCCGGCCGCTTCGAGCTTCTTGATAAAGCCCGGCAGGTCGACCACGTCGAAGCCGATGTGGTCGAGCACCCGCCCTTTGGTGGGGGCCTGCGCCGCATCGGCCTTGTTGAACCGCAGCTGAACGCCGGGGATGTCGTCGACCGGAGCATTGTTGCGCGTGCTGGGCTTGGCGCCGAAGGTCTTGGCGTACCAGGCCTGGATCTGAGGAATCGAGGCCTCCGGCACGAAGAAGTGGACATGCTCGTTGCGGATCGGTTCGCTCTGGTTCTTGTTTTCCAGAATTTCAATTCTCAGGCCGTCCGGTGTCTGGACATAGGCTTGATCCAGCCTGCCGTTGTTTCCAGGCAGTACCGGCACGCCGGCGGCCTTCCACTTGGCGACGGATTCCTGGACGTTCTTGACGACGAAGCCGACGTGGTTCACCACCGATCCGACCGAGCCGGCGGTCGGCGGCGGCGAGGCTGCGCCGAGATTGAGGTTCACGACGACACCGGGAAACGTCACGCGTTGACGAGGACCGTCGCTGCTCGCGACGCCGCCCATGCCGACGAAAATCTTCTTGTTGGCTTCCACGTCGCGTGAATTGAGATGCCAGTGTCCCATGGTCACGCCGGCTTCATTGGGCGCGTAGGGTTGTGCCCAGGCGGTCCCCACAGTCAGGCTCGATACGAGCCATAGAGCTGAAATAATTCGTTTCATCGGTGTCTCCCTGTTGACGTCGCATTCGTCCGTGCGATCGGCGTGTAGTTTAGCACTCGGCCGGGGAGCGCGTAAGTACGTCCACGGGGTTTTCCGGCCTGCGTTCCGGCGTGGCGTGCAATACATTCCCAGGCCCGAGGCTCCCCAGCCAGTAGTGCGATCCAGACAGATGGTTCCCATACTCATGAACACGGCGATCCCTGATCCCGCGGCCGGATTGTCGAGCGAGGAGGCTCGGCGCCGCCTCGCAGCCACCGGAGCGAATGCCGTTCAAGACGTGGTCCAGCGTCCGATCAGCCGGGCCCTGAAGAAGATGTGGGCCCCGGTGCCGTGGATGCTCGAGGCGGCGGTCCTGCTGCAGTTGGCGCTCGGCGAATATATCGAAGCTTCCGCCGTCGGGTTTCTCCTGGTGTTCAATGCGGGCCTGGGATTCTTCCAGGAGGGCCGCGCCCAGGCGACACTCGAAGCCCTGAAATCCCGCCTGGCCCTGACTGCATCGGCCCGGCGCGACGGCGTCTGGAAGACGCTTCCGGCGGCCGAACTGGTCGAGGGCGACGTGGTCAAGCTGTCGCTCGGCACCGTCGTCCCCGCCGACGTTCGATTGATCGACGGATCCGTCCTGGTCGACCAATCCATGCTCACCGGCGAATCCGTGCCGATCGAGGCCGGACCCGGCTTTGCGGCCTATGCCGGCGCGCTGATCCGGCGCGGCGAGGCGGTCGCGGAAATCGTCGCGACCGGCGAGCGCACGAAATTCGGGCGCAGCGCCGAACTCATTCGTACCGCCCATGTGGAAAGCACGGAGCAGAAGGCGATCTTTCGCGTGGTGCGCAACCTCGCTCTGTTCAACGGCGGCGTGACCATCCTGCTCGTCGCCTATGCCGTGCATTTGGCGATGCCGCTTGGCGAGATCGCGCCGCTGGTGCTGGTCGCCGTGCTCGCCTCGATTCCGGTGGCGCTCCCGTCGATGTTCACCCTCGCGGCGACGGTGGGGGCACGAGCCGTGGCGCAGCGCGGCGTGCTGCCGACGCGGCTCTCGGCGCTCGATGAAGCGGCCGGGATGGACGTCCTGTGCGCCGACAAGACGGGAACGCTGACACGCAACGAATTGGCGGTCATCGCCGTTCACGCCCTGCCGGGCTTCGACGAGGCGCAAATCCTGGCGATGGCGACGCTGGCGAGTTCGGACGGCGGCGCCGACCCGGTCGATGCCGCCATCCGCGCGGCTTCCCGGCCTGAGTTCGTGGCGCGCTGGAAACTCGTCGCCTTCACGCCTTTCGATCCGACGCGAAAGATGTCGGAGGCCGCCGCAGTCGACGTGAAGGGCAAGCGGTTGAGGATCGTCAAGGGCGCGTTCGCGGTCGTCTCCGCGATAGCCGAAGCGGCTCCTGCGGCGGCGGCGATGGTCGAAGAACTCCAAGTCAAAGGCTTTCGCGTTCTCGTTGTCGCTGAGGGGGCGGCCGTGCCGTTGCACGTCGCGGGGGTGATCGCGCTGAGCGATCCGCCGCGCGAGGATTCGGCGGCGCTGATCGCCCAATTGCGCGGCCTCGGCGTGCGGACGGTGATGGTGACCGGCGACGCCCCGGTGACGGCACGCGTCGTTGCGGACGCGGTCGGAATCACCGGGCCGATCTGCACGACCATGCCGCCGCCCCAAGCCATCCGCGCCGAGCAATTCGGCGTCTTCGCCGGCGTATTGCCCGAGGACAAGTACGCGCTGGTCCAGGCGTTCCAGCGCGGCGGCCACGTGGTCGGCATGTGCGGCGACGGCGCCAATGACGCGCCGGCGTTGCGGCAGGCGCAGATGGGCATCGCCGTCTTCACCGCGACCGACGTGGCGAAATCGGCGGCCGGCATCGTGCTGACCGAACCCGGCCTCGGCGGCATCGTGGTCGCCGTGCAGGAGGGGCGAACGACGTTCCAGCGCATCCTGACCTACACGCTGCGGTCAATCGTCCACAAGGTCGCCCAGGTACTGTTCCTGCTGGCGGGGCTGGTCATTTCCGGAACCGCCGTGCTGACGCCGTTGCTGATGGTGCTGATGATGGTGGCGGGCGATTTCTTCGCGCTCTCGTCGGCAACCGACAATGTGCGGGGATCGCCGCGCCCCAATGTCTGGCGGATCGGAAACCTCACCATCGTCGGCATCGTGCTGGGATTTTGCGATCTCGTCTTCTGCATCGCCAGCGTCGCGACCGGGCGCTTCGGCCTCGGCCTCGACGACGAGACCTTGCGGACGCTGACGGTGGTCACGCTGGTCTACAGCGGCCAGGCGATCTTCTATGTCTCGCGGGAGCGCCGGCATCTGTGGAGCTCGCGGCCCGGTTCCTGGCTGATCGCATCGTCGATCCTCGACATCGCGCTGTTCACCACATTCGCGACGCAGGGCATTCTGATGGCGCCGTTGCCGGCAACCATCGTGGCCTCCCTGTTCGGAGCGGCGATCGTGCTGGCGTTCTGCCTGGACACGGTGAAGGTCATGCTGTTCCGGCGTTTCGCCGTCGCGTGACGCTTATGAACTGATTACGGCGCGCTTCTGCCGCTGTCATCGCCCGGCTTGACCGGGCGATCCAGTAAACATCGACCGCGAGTACTGGATTGCCCGGTCAAGCCGGGCAATGACATCAATTGGGGAGCGCGATCGAAAAAATGTGCGAGTTTAATTGCGCGTTGGCGCCGATGCTGCGGCGAGGGGGCTCGAAGGCGGCGACTTCGTCGCGGTCTGGACCCTCGGATCATATTCCTCGAGCCGCACGAGGATGTCCTTCACCGGGCTGTCGGCCCACGCGTGGTTGACGAAATCCCGATGCGAGATGGGGCCGGCCGGCAGGAACGTGACGCTGCCGGCCATATGGTCTTGCCGCAATTCGGAGTCGAATGGCACCGACTTGGCTTTGAGTATCTGCTCCAGGTCGACGTTGTGATGTCGCGTGTGTGGCGTGTAGGAACTCACGAAAAACGCCGACCTGTTTTCCGCGATCCAGTTGGCGAACCTGTCTATCCCGCTGTAGAGGGCATCGAGCATGACGATCCCGTGCAGGCGCGACGGCTTTATGCCGCCATGGTCCAGGACCGCCAGCGTCGGCCCGAACCCGCCGCTATAGGCCACGATCACGATCGGCATGTTGGCGAATACATGCGCCGTTCGCGGGTCGCCGTGGAGCTCGGCGAGTTGGTGGGCGGCCTCGTCGAGGAACCGCTTGAATTCCTCCCGGCTCGCTGAATTTTCCGGGATTCGAATCCGCGGCGTCGACGGCGAACTGCGGTGCGACCAGGACCGCATTCATGCCCGACTCCGAAATCTGCGCGGGCACCTGTTGGCGGTCGCGGACATCGCGCGCGAGAATGGCACCGTGGCCGTGGAAGAATACGATCATCACGGCGGGCCGATTGGCGTCGAATCCCGGCGGAATGTGAAGCAAAACATGGGGATCACTGTAGGTCCCCGATCCACGGGTGTGGCCCTCCACGGGGAAAGGCGCCGTCTCGAACTCGACCAGGGCCGTCTTCGGATCGCCGTCGAGCGGAATGCGCGGGATCATCTGCGCCGGCGCAGTGCGGGGAGGCGGGACAACGCTCTCCAACGTGGCAACGCGGGTGAGCGACTTGCTCTTGGCCTCGTTGACCTTGTCGGGGTCCTTGTCCCTCGCCCGGACCGGCTGCGGGGCGTAATAGCTCACGCTTTGTACCCTCGTGATCGGGATGCCGGCGATGCGGTTTACCGCGCTCGGGCGCGCGTCCGGCGCGTTACGCACGGCCCGGTCGATCGCTCCAGCCGCGTCCGTCCCGGCCGCGAGTATCATCGGGTGACTGGACCTGGCGAGTGAATCCGACTTGCCGGACCTGACCACCTCCGCGGCGGCGTAGCGATTGTTGGATGGCGCCGCAGCGTAGGAAGAGGGGACCGCAGCGTAGCCGTCGGTGTAGGGAGATTGAAGGACGGCCTGGGACGGAGCGGCCAGCATGGGCGAGCCGAACACACTGTACAGCAGCCAGAAGCAACCGGCGGCGCCCACGAGCAAGCCGGCAGAGGCCAGCAGCACCCCGTATTCCAGCCCGCTTGCTCGCCGCGCCGGCCGCCATCCCGGTTCGAACCTGCTGTGATTGCGGTCGACATGGCTGGGCGCGCGCAAAGTCCGCGCACCTGCGCGCTCGGGTCGCCGATGCGTCCCCACGTCCGCATTGCTATGGCGCGCATGCTGAACCGACACCGCGTGTGCACGCGGCCGTCGGAACGATTGCGGCGCCGGGCTAAGATCCCGATAAACCACTATTCCCCCACCCCACTGCCGCAAGCTTCGGCAAAGACTATGTCGCTTTTTGGGTGATCGCCCCCAGCATCCGACCCCACATCCGGACCCCTGAATTTCGGGACCGGTCAGCCCACTAACTCATTGAAGTCGCGGGCAACTTACCCAAGCCGACGGTTCGCGTCGGTTGGGTCGCGGCACCTGCGCATGTCTGCGCGGGCGCGAAACAAACCATGAACGGGCCTCCGGCGTCGGTCATCGGCATGAAACTGAGGGATCGAAGGCCACCGCTGCGCACCGGCTTCGCGCCGACTTCGTCCCAACTTGGGCTCGATCGCCCGCAGCCGGCCGTGTCCCAATTCAAGTCTATGAAACTGATGGTTAAAGCCAGCCTAATTGGGCTTGGCCTCAGGCTTGGGCTCGACCGTCTTCTGGGCCAGCAGCAAATTCGATTCATTGGTCCGCCAGCGATACCCGAGGCCGAAGTCGATGGGGATCGCGTGACCCCTGCCGAACACCTCAGACATCTGGGGCTGATAATGTTGTGCAAAAATCGAGATCGGGACGTAATAGCGGCCGAACGGTTGCAGCTCCCATTTCTTGCGGTCGAAATATTTCACCGGGATGCCGGAGTCGTCCTGCAGGATCGTTGCGCTGTGGTCGAGCATGAAGTTGCGCACGGTCGAGAAATTGCCGCTGTGCAGCAGGTATGACGCGCTCTTGACGAAGCTGTCGGCGGCGCCGAGCTTTTCGCAGAAAGCCAGGAAACCGCTCGTCTTCACACCGTCATTGGCGAGGTTGGTGCTGAAATAATACATCGTCTGCATCGGGCCTTCGCCCGCCGAAAAAGTGATCTTCACGCCCTTCGCGTTGGTTTTCACCCCGGTCTCGTCGGCTGCCCTTTCGTTGCCGTCGTTGTCGATGTTCACGAATTTCGTTTCGTGGATGGTCTTGCCGGAACGCGCCAGGAAAACGTAGATGACCGGCAGGGTTCCGTAGACCGGGCCGGAGCTCAACTGGCTTCGCATGTTCTTCGTGATGAAGAAGCTGAGCGACAGGAGCGTATGCAGGTCGTTCTCGAGGGCGTGCAGCGTGTACGTCACGGTGCCACGCGGCAGGCTGGTCAATGGGGGAATGTTGCCCGGAGGCTCCAAGCCGGCCAACACGTAAGTGGTGGCATTCGGGAACAGCGCGAGGGCGTGCAGGGCGTCCGGCCCGCTGAAAAAGTACAGCATCGTGTCGTGTGTCGCGGTCAGCCGCGCCTTGGAAAACGCGCGGACCTTGGCGAGGTGGTTCCTGTCCTCCTGCCCGAAGATAGAATTGAAATAGTTCGCGTGCTGTTGCCAGCTCGAATCCTTGGTGAGCGCGACGAGCGGCGACCCCGGGGAGGGAGGCAGCCCGGCAAGGAATCGCGCGGTGTCGTCCGGACTGGCGATATCGGCGCTTCGCGCTGGCGCGATCGACAGTGCCAGCAGGCTGAGGAGCAGTGCGGCGAATCTCATTTTTTGCACTTGAAAGCGTCTCGCTTTAGACTGGGGCTCGGGAGATCAGAAGACGTGATCTTCGACAACGGAAGCCGTGCACCGCGGATCACAAGGCCGGATCGCATCATTGCGAAGCGCGCGAGCGATTGCAACGGCCCCATATTGCAGAGCCCGCGAGCAACTGCAACGGCCGTTTGCCGGCCGCAGCATCCATCAGCCGCGCCATCTTCACCCGCGACAACAACGAGTGGCTGGAAATTGGCCTAATTGGGCTTGGACTCGATGATCTTCTGGGCCAGCAGCAGGTTCGATTCGTTGACCCGCCAGCGGTATCCGAGGCCGAAATCGATCGGGATCGGGTTGCCCTTGCGGAACAATTCCGCGAGCTTGGGCTGGTAATTGTGCGAAAACACCGCGATCGGATGGACATAATGGCCGAACGGCTGCGGCTGCCATTTCTTGCGGTCGAAGAAACTCACGGGAATGCCGGTGTCGTCCTGCAGGATGGTTGCGCTGTGGTCGAGCAGGAAATTGCGCACGGTGGAGAAATTGCCGCCATGCAGCAGGTACGACGCGCTCTTGACGAAGCTGTCGGCGACGCCGAGCTTGTTGCAAAAGGCCAGGAACCCGCTGTTCTTCACGCCGTCATTGGTCAGGTTGGTCGAGAAATAATACAGCGTCTGCGTGGGGCCTTCGCCGGCCGAAAAGGTGATTTTGACGCCCTTGGCAGTGGCTTTCGCCCCGGTCTCCTCGGGCGCCTTTTCGTTGCCTTCGTTGTCGAGGTTGACGAATTTCGTCTCGTGGATGGTCTGGCCCGATCGTGCCAGGAACACGTAGATGACCGGCAGAGTCCCGTAGACCGGACCCGGGCGCAATTGGTTCTCCATGTTCTTGGTGATGAAGTAACTGAGCTTGAACAAATTGCCCAATGCGGACTCGAGGCCGCGCAGCGTCCGCGCCACGGTGGCGTGGGACAGGCCGTTCAACGGAGGAATGTTGCCCGGGGGCTCCAGGCCGGCCAGCACATAGGTGGATGCGTTGGGAAACAACGCGAGGGCGTGCAGGGCATCCGGCCCGCTGAACATGTAGAGCAGCGTGTCGTGGGTCGGGCTCAACCGCGCCTTGGCGAACGCGCGCACTTTGGCGAGGTGATCCCTGTCCTCCTGTCCGAAGATCGCATTGAAATGATTGGCGTGCTGTTGCCAGTTCGGGTCCTTGGTGAGCGCCGCCAGGGGCGAGTCCGGTAACGGAGGCAGCCCGGCCAGGAACCGCGCGGTGTCGTCGGGCGTGGCGATCTCGGCGCTCCGTACCGGCGCGATCGACAGCGCCAGCAGGCTCAGGAGCAGGGCGGCAAATCTCATTTTGGCACCTCGAAAGCGTCTTGCTTTGGACCGTGGCCTTTAGGCCGTGGCTTGTGGGGTGTCCGAAGGCATGGCCTTCGACAACAGAAGAGATGCACCGTAGATGGCGAGGCCGGACAGCATCATCGCGAAGCCCGCGAGGGACTGCACCGGCCGGTTGACGACGAGATAATACATCATCCACAGCATCACGGCGAGAAAGACGAGCGGCGTCACCGGATAACCCCAGGCGCGGTACGGCCGCGGCAGCTTCGGATGGGTGATGCGCAGCGTGATGACGCCCAGCACCGTGAAGAACGAGCAGAAGGTGAGGCTGAACTGGATGAAATCGAGCACCTTCTCGAAGCTCCCGCTCAACAGCAGCAGAGTCGAAACCAGGAGCTGAAAGATGATCGCGGCGGCCGGCACGCCCTTTGCCGATTTGCGCGAGAAGATGCGCAGCAGCGGCATGTCCTCGCCCATGGTCATGGTGACACGCGGACCGATCCACATCATGGCGCTGATGGAGGAGACGAGCCCGATGCAGATCAGCATGCCGACGATGCGGCCGCCGAGGGCGCCGAACATGTGGGTGCCGGCGATCATGGCAACGTTGAGCTGGCCGGCCAGTTCCTGCATCGGCGTGACGGAGAGGAAGACGGCATTGAGGCCGACATAGGCCACGATCACGATCGCGGTTCCCAGGAACAGGGCGAGCGGCAGGTTGCGGTTGGGCTCCTCGATCTCGCCGATGATGTAGGTCGCGGCGTTCCAGCCCGAGTAGGAGTACATCACGAAAACCAGGCTGATGGCGAACGGCGCGCTGGTGATGAAGTCGAGGTCGACGGCGGTCGGCGCGAACGAGATCGGCTGCCGGCTGCCCAGCACGAGGCCCGACACCAGAAAAGCCACGATCAGGAAAAGCTTGATGGCCGTCCAGATATTCTGGAACGCACTGCCTTGCCTGATGCCCATCAGATGCACGAGCGAGATGAGCCAGACAATGACGAGCCCGGGCCAGGGCAGCGGCGCGTCCGGCATGACGGACCTGAAATAGACACTGAACGCCATGGCGGCGAGCGCGACCGGTGCCGCAAAGCCGACCGTCGCCGACAGGAAGCCCGCCACGAAGCCGAACGCCGGATGGTAGATCCTCCGCAGGAAATTGTATTCCCCGCTCGAGCGGGGAAACATCAGGGCAAGCTCCGCATAGGAGATCGCCCCGCACATCGCCACGATCCCGCCGATGATCCACAGCGCCAGCAGCGAGAAGCCGGACGTGATGTCCTTCACCTGGAACCCGAGGCTGGTGAAGACGCCGACGCCCACCATGTCGGCAACGACGATCGATGTAGCGGTCAGGCCGGATACCCTCGCGAAGGACGCTCCGCCGGAAATTGGTTTGGTCACGTTCACTGGTCGTGCCGCGGCATGACCGGGCGCACCGGTAGATAATTCGACATGCGATTCGCCGTGTCCCCGCACAATAGCCTCGCCCCCGACCTATAGTCCCCACCGGCCTGAAAAATCGCGCCGCTCCATCAAATAGTTAGTGGGCCAGCCTGTCCAGCTCTCGGGAACCGGATTGTCGTCAGACCATCGGAATTTGCGTTTTGTATGTCGGCCGCGACACACTGTGACTGGCTCATCCGCCGCGCTGGGCGGTGATGAGCTGGGTCTGGGTGACGATGGCGGCGAGCCTGCCGTCGCTGCGAATGATGCGGGTCTGCCATACCATCGTGGTCCGCCCGCGGTGCAGCGGGGTGCACTCGGCGCGGATGGTGTCGCCTGCGGGCACGGCGGCGAAGAAATTGGTCTTGCTTTCGATCGTGGTGGTGCCGGCGCCCGGGGGCATGTTGACGAAGGTGGCGGTGCCGCCGAGATTGTCGGCAATTCCCATCACCGCGCCGCCATGCAGTCCGCCGTTGCGGTTGGTCAGTTCGTCCCGCACCACCACCTCGGCCACCACCTTGTCGCGCGTGACCTCGACGAGCTTGAGCCCCATGAGCCGGGCGAATGGCGGTTGTTGCGCGGCGACCGCCTGGATGCGGCGGTCGGTATCGGTGTCGTCTTCAGCCGTCATGGCGGTCTGGTCCAGAAAATGGGCGATTGGAGCAAGCGGCATGCGAAAAGCGCGGCCGCCGGCCGCGCCTTCGTCATAGAGCGAGAGTCTTCGAACGCCGTCAGCGCGGCTGCGGCACGATGCGCAGATAGGGGCGCGGCGCCTTCCAGCCCTGCGGGTAGATCTTCTTGGCATCGTCGTCGCTGACCGAGCCGAGCGATGATGACGTCCTCGCCCTGTTTCCAGTTCGCGGGCGTCGCGACCTTGTGCTTGGCGGTCAGCTGCAGCGAATCGATGACCCGCAGCACCTCGTCGAAATTGCGTCCGGTGGTCATGGGATAGACCAGGATCAGCTTGATCTTCTTGTCCGGCCCGATGATGAAGACGTTGCGCACCGTCTGGTTGTCGGCCGCCGTGCGCTGGGCGGCGTCGCCGGACGCGGCCGCCGGCAGCATGCCCCAGGCCTTGGCGATCTTGAGATCGGTGTCGCCGATCAGTCGGGTAGTTCGGCGCAAAGCCCTGGGTCTCCTTGATATCGATCGCCCACTTGCCGTGGTTGGTGACGGGATCGACCGAAAGGCCGATGACCTTGACGTCGCGCTTGTCGAACTCGGGCTTGAGGCGCGCCATGGTGCCGAGTTCGGTGGTGCACACCGGGGTGAAATCCTTGGGGTGGGAAAACAGCACCGCCCAGGAATTGCCGATCCAGTCATGAAAACGGATGTGGCCTTCCGTCGTGTCCGCCTCGAAATCAGGTGCGGTATCGCCAATCTGCAGCGTCATTGTACAATCTCCATGCTTTGAGCCACTTTCACCGGCGACTGTCGCCCGGGCGGCTTTCATATAGGGCGTTCGGCCCGCTGGGCGAAATATCCAACTAAGGATAAAAAAATCTTGCCAAGGGCGGCTCTGCGAAGGGAACCGATGAACTGCATCGGCCTTTGAAACATAACAATTTTTTCGCCATCGCAGTCCGGCTGCGACGATGCCATCCGACTGCGGACTACGAGATTGCGCCCGATTGAACCTTTCCGACCCCCGGCCAGACACATGGGGGTGGACGCCGTTAGCAAGCGGGTAAGGCATCACCGCTAAGCATGGCGCCAGCAGGGGTGAGGGTCATGGACGATCATCAGTACAGCGTTCCCGCAGCTTTGCGGACCGTGCCGAACGGTTCGAGCGGCAATTTCAAGACCCTGGTGAGCGCGATCGAGCGCTCCGGGATCACGGCCGCTGCGGCGGAGAGCTCCGACGACGATCGGTTCGACAACCTGTTCGCGCTCGCCCCGGCCACGTCGCTCGCCTCCTGGGCGCCCCGTTGCGCCGAACCGACATCGATACCGAGATCCTGCAGTGGATCGTTTCCCACGTCCCCAGCCGGAAGCGGTCGAAGCCTCACTGACGGGCCTTTTGGCCTTCACCCGCATCGGACCGCACCGGCCGGTGCGATGTTCGTCGGTTATGATCTCGTGAGCGGCTTCTCCCCGTGGACGACTTGTTTTTTCCCGCGTCTGATCTCCCGAAGACGGCAAGTGCAAGTCCGATCACTAAGGTCGCATTGACAATTGCCTGCCGACACCGCAAAGGCCAATATGCCGGCATTTCGGGGTATTGGACCGCATGTTCAAGCGCATTTTGATCGCCAATCGCGGTGAAATCGCCTGTCGCATCATCAAGACTGCGCGGCGCATGGGGATCGAGACCGTCGCGGTCTATTCCGACGCCGACAAGGATGCCCTCCACGTCGAAATGGCCGACAGCGCCGTCCACATCGGGCCGCCGCCAGCCGCCGAGAGCTATCTCGTCATCGACAAGATCGTCGCGGCGTGCCGGTCGAGCGGGGCCGAGGCGGTGCATCCCGGATACGGCTTCCTGTCCGAGCGCGAGGCCTTTCC
Organism: uncultured Alphaproteobacteria bacterium; assembly: GCA_963800215.1. GTDB lineage: Bacteria > Pseudomonadota > Alphaproteobacteria > Rhizobiales > Xanthobacteraceae > JAJPKK01. The sequence continues at coordinate 477,269 of CAWCZY010000006.1, forward strand.
GGTCGCGCTGGCGAAGGCGGGGATCGTCTTCATCGGTCCCAATCCCAAGGCGATCGCCGCCATGGGCGACAAGATCGAGAGCAAGAAGGCGGCGGCCGCTGCGAACGTCTCGACCGTCCCCGGCCATCTCGGGGTCATCGAGGACGACGTCCACGCGGTCGAGATCGCCGACGAGATCGGCTATCCCGTGATGATCAAGGCCTCCGCCGGCGGCGGCGGCAAGGGCATGCGGGTCGCCCATTCACGCTCCGAAGTCGCCGAAGGCTTCGCGCGGGCACGCTCGGAGGCGAAATCCTCGTTCGGGGACGACCGCGTCTTCATCGAGAAGTTCATCGTCGACCCCCGCCACGTCGAAATCCAGGTGCTCGGCGACAAGCACGGCAACGTCATCTACCTGGGCGAGCGGGAATGCTCGATCCAGCGCCGCAACCAGAAGGTGATCGAGGAATCGCCGAGCCCGCTGCTCGATGCCGCGACCCGCGAGCGGATGGGCCTGCAGTCGGTCGCGCTCGCCAAGGCGGTCGGGTACGACTCCGCCGGCACCGTGGAGTTCGTGGCCGGGCAGGACAAGAGCTTCTATTTCCTCGAGATGAACACCCGGCTGCAGGTCGAGCATCCCGTGACCGAGCTGGTCACCGGCATCGATCTCGTCGAGCAGATGATCCGCGTCGCCGCCGGCGAACCGCTCGCCATCAAGCAGAGCGACGTGACGCTGACGGGATCGGCGGTGGAATCGCGCATCTATGCCGAAGATCCCTATCGCAATTTCCTGCCCTCGACCGGGCGGCTGGTGAAATACCGCCCGCCGGCCGAAGGCAGCGAGGGCGGCATCACCGTGCGCAACGACACCGGCGTCTACGAGGGCGGCGAAATCTCGATCTATTACGATCCCATGATCGCCAAGCTCGTGACCCATGCCGACACCCGTGCCAAGGCGATCGCCGCCCAGGCGCGCGCGCTAGACGCCTTCTACATCGACGGCATCCGGCACAACATCCCATTCCTGTCGGCGCTGATGCAGCACAAGCGCTGGCAGGAGGGCCGGCTGTCGACCGGGCTTCATCGCCGAGGAGTTTCCCGACGGCTTTACGGCAGCCGCGCCGGAGGGGCTGGTCGCCCGGCGCATCGCCGCGGTCGCGGCGGCCGTCGACCATGTGCTGGGCGAACGCAAGCGCCGGATCTGCGGCCAGATGGTCGGCCGGCCGGTGGTGCGCGAGCGCTGGCGCTCGGTGTGGCTCGGCGGCGAGGAAATCCGTCTTGCGGTCGCCCGCGAGTCCCGCGGCATCGGCGTGCGCTTCCTCGGCGAGGGCGGCGCGGTGACCCCGCACGTCCTGAGTTCCCCCTGGAAGCCCGGCGATCCCGTGTGGCACGGCACCATCGACGGCGAACTCGTCGCGGTGCAGGTGCGCCCCGTTCCCAACGGCTTCCTGCTGGCGCACCGCGGCATCGAGGTGAAGGCGTTCGTCTATACCGAGAGCGAAGTCGGCGGCGGCGCGCCTGATGCCGATCAAGGTCGCCGCCGATACCAGCAAGAAGCTGCTGTGTCCGATGCCCGGGCTCGTGGTCTCCATCGCGGTGGCGCCGGGCCAGGAGGTCAAGGCCGGCGAGACCCTTGCCGTCGTCGAGGCCATGAAGATGGAGAACGTGCTGCGCGCCGAGCGTGACGGCACCGTCAAGGCGGTGTACGCGAAGAAGGGCGACAGCCTCGCGGTCGACGCGGTGATATTGGAATTTGCGTAGGGCGAACGGTTTTTTTCTCCCTCTCCCGCAAGCGGGGAGGGGAGCAATCGCTACCCCGCGCCGGAGCGGCGGCCGCGGGGCTCGGGCTTGGCTTCGCCGCCGCCTTCGAGCCGCCTGTCGAGATAGCCCATCACCGAATTCATCAGCACGTCGATCTTGCCGTCGAAGAAATGATTGGCCGCCGGGACGATCTTCTGCTCGATGACGATGCCCTTCTGGGTCTTGAGCTTCTCCACCAGGCCGGTGACGTCCTTGTGCGGCACCACGGCGTCTTTTTCGCCGTGGATGATCAGGCCCGAGGACGGGCAGGGCGCCAGGAACGAGAAGTCGTAGAGATTGGCCGGCGGTGCGATCGAGATGAAGCCTTCGATTTCCGGCCGGCGCATCAGCAGCTGCATGCCGATCCAGGCGCCGAACGAGAAGCCGGCGATCCAGCAGTTGCGGGCCTCCGGGTTGATCGATTGCGCCCAGTCGAGCGCGGAGGCGGCGTCCGCCAGCTCGCCCTGGCCATGGTCGAAGGACCCCTGGCTGCGCCCGACCCCGCGGAAATTGAACCGCAGTACGGAAAAGTTGCGGTGCGCGAAGGCGTAATAGAGCTGGTAGACGATCGGATGGTTCATCGTGCCGCCGAACTGCGGGTGCGGGTGCAGGATGATCGCGATCGGTGCGTTCCTGACCCGCGCCGGATGATAGCGGCCTTCTATCCGGCCGGCGGAGCCGGTGAAGATGATCTCAGGCATTGTTTTGACCTCAATGGCGGCGTTTGCATACCGCCGGGATCGGTTCCGACGGCTCTCCCAGTGCGCTTGACGCCAATGGCGCGCGCGCGTAACTGTTTAAAACCATTCTATTTTATCGGACGACGCCGGGCCAAAGCAGCAGGTGCGAGGGCAATCGAGCTGGTGTGGCGGATATTCTCTTGCACGATCAGGAGGATGAAAAGCAAGACTTTCGTGCGTCGGCCGGCGGGAATGGAACTTATCCGAAAATGAGCGTTTGGGCCTGACGGGTCATGATCGAGCGAACCTATCTCGACTGGAATGCCACCGCTCCGCTGCGGCCGCGGGCGCGCGCCGCCGTCGTCGCGGCGCTGGACGACGCTCGGCAATCCGTCATCGGTCCATCGCGAGGGACGCACCGTCCGGCACCTGATCGAGCAGGCCCGCGAACGGGTGGCGGCGCTGGTCGGAGCGGAGCCCCGCAACGTCGTGTTCACCTCCGGCGCGACCGAAGCCAACATGCTGGCGCTGACGCCGGCCTTTGAAGCCGCCAAGGACAAGCCGCGCCGCTGCGAGCGCCTGTTGGTCTCGGCAATCGAGCACCCGTCGGTGCGCGGCGGCGGCCGTTTTCCTGCGGCCCGGGTTGACGAATTCGGCGTAACTGCGGACGGCGTCGTCGATCTTTCCGCCCTGCAGCGGCGGCTGACCGAGTGCGAACGGCAGGGCGCGCCATCGCCGCTGGTCTCGGTCATGGCGGCCAACAACGAGACCGGGGTGGTGCAGCCGATCAGGCAGATCGCGGCCATGGTGCATGAAGCGGGCGGGCTGCTGCATGTCGACGCGGTCCAGGTCGCCGGACGTATTCCAATCGATATCAATGAGATGGATGCTGATCTTCTATCGATTTCTGGGCACAAGATGGGCGGTCCCATGGGCGTCGGCGCCCTGGTGCGGCGCGCGTCCGCGCCGAACATCACCGAGCCCCACATCAAGGGCGGCGGCCAGGAGCGCGGCGCCCGAGCCGGCACTGAAAACGTCCCGGGGATCACCGGTTTCGGCGCCGCGGCCGCTTGTGCCGCTGCAGAGCATGGCGGCCGATGCCGAACGGATGCGGATGCTGCGGGACCGCCTGGAAGCCGGCCTGAAGCGCGGACCAGCGGTGATCTTCGGCACAGCGGCGAAGCGGCTGCCCAATACCAGCCTGTTCGCGGCACCCGGCATCAAGGCGGAAACCGTCCTGATCAATCTCGACCTCGGCGGCTTCGCGGTGTCTTCGGGGTCGGCCTGCTCGTCGGGCAAGGTCACGGGTTCCCACGTGCTTTCGGCGATGGGGATCGCCCCCGACCTCATTTCCGGGGCGATCCGGGTGAGCATCGGGCCGACCACCAGCGAAAACGAGATCGATTTGTTCCTGGAGGCTTGGAGTAAGCTGGTTGCCGGCCTATCTAGGGATAAAGGCGGTCTTGCCGCTTAACCCCAATCCGATAAAGGTGATCTCCGAGACCGGGACGAACACACGATATCGCGTTACATCCAACCCGCGGTCCTTGAAACCGCAGCGGAGGGAATGAAATGGCGGCCGTACAAGAGACCGTCGAGAAGGTTCGCCTGATCGACGTCGACCAGTACAAGTATGGATTTGAGACGCTGATCGAGTTGGACAGGGCGCCCAAGGGCCTGTCCGAGGACACCGTCCGGTTCATTTCGGCCAAGAAGAACGAGCCCGCCTGGATGCTGGAATGGCGCCTGGACGCCTACCGGCGCTGGCTCACCATGCGCGAGCCGGACTGGGCCCGGGTCGAATATCCCAAGATCGACTACCAGGACGCCTACTACTACTCCGCGCCCAAGCAGACGGTGGCGCCGAAGTCGCTCGACGAGATCGATCCCGAAATCCTCAAGACCTATGAGAAGCTCGGCATTCCGCTCCGCGAGCAGGAGATGCTGGCTGGCGTGGTGCGCGAGGACGGCGGCACCGACCCGGCGCGCCGCGTCGCGGTCGATGCGGTGTTCGACTCCGTCTCGGTGGCGACCACCTTCAAGGAAGAGCTGAAGAAGGCCGGCGTGATCTTCATGCCGATCTCGGAGGCGATCCGCGAGCATCCCGAGCTGGTGAAGAAATATCTCGGCTCGGTGGTGCCGGTGTCGGACAATTTCTTCGCCACCCTCAATTCGGCGGTGTTCTCCGACGGCTCCTTCGTCTACGTGCCGCCGGGCGTGCGCTGCCCGATGGAGCTGTCGACCTATTTCCGCATCAACGAGCGCAATTCCGGCCAGTTCGAGCGCACCCTCATCATCGCCGACAAGGGCTCCTATGTGAGCTATCTCGAAGGCTGCACCGCGCCGCGCCGCGACGAGAACCAGCTTCATGCCGCCGTGGTCGAGCTGGTCGCGTTCGACGATGCCGAGATCAAGTATTCGACGGTCCAGAACTGGTATCCCGGCGACGCCGAGGGCCGCGGCGGCATCTTCAACTTCGTGACCAAGCGCGGCGATTGCCGCGGCCGCAACTCCAAGATCTCCTGGACCCAGGTGGAGACCGGCTCGGCGATCACCTGGAAATACCCGAGCTGCATCCTGCGCGGCGACAATTCCCGCGGCGAGTTCTACTCGATCGCGATCTCCAACGGCCGCCAGCAGGTCGATTCCGGCACCAAGATGATCCATCTCGGCCGCAACACCACGAGCCGGATCATCTCCAAGGGCATCGCCGCCGGGCGCTCCAACAACACCTATCGCGGGCTCGTCTCGGCCCATCGCCGCGCCGTGGGCGCCCGCAACTTCACCAATTGCGATTCCCTCCTGATCGGCGACAAATGCGGCGCCCACACCGTGCCCTATATCGAGATCCAAGACCCCGACCGCGGTGTTCGAGCACGAGGCGACCACCTCGAAGATTTCCGAGGAAACGCTGTTCTACTGCATGCAGCGCGGCCTCTCCCAGGAGGAGGCGGTGGCGCTGGTGGTGAACGGTTTCGTGCGCGACGTGCTGCAGCAGCTGCCGATGGAATTCGCCGTCGAGGCGCAGAAGCTGATCTCGATCAGCCTGGAAGGGTCGGTGGCGAGCTGAGCAGCCGCGGGTCGTCTGGGACGTTCGAGCCGCGAAGGCGACAGCAGAATGGCGCGTTAACTGATCGCGCAGTCCAATCTTAGATGGCGAGATTCATAAGAAGTCTGTGACCAGACCGAAGCGGCGCACGGCGCCGCCGGGGTCGATGGCAGATGTAAGGAAAACAACAGTGAGTTTTGCTCGAAATCAAGAATCTTCAGGTCAAGGTCGACGACCGCGAAATCCTCAAGGGCCTCGACCTCACCGTGAACAAGGGCGAGGTCCACGCCATCATGGGCCCGAACGGCTCGGGCAAGTCGACGCTCGCCCATGTGCTGTCCGGCAAGCCCGGCTACGAGGTGACCGGCGGCTCCGTGACCTTCGAAGGCGCCGACCTGCTCGCGCTCAGCCCCGACCAGCGCGCGGCGCGCGGCATCTTCCTCGCCTTCCAGTATCCGCTGGAGATCCCCGGCGTCGCCACCATGACCTTCCTGCGCACCGCGCTCAACGCCCAGCGCAAGACGCGCGGCGAGACCGGAGCTGTCGACGCCCGAATTCCTCAAGCGCGTGCGCGAGGTGTCGGGCAAGCTTTCGATCAACCAGGACATGCTGCGGCGTCCGGTCAATGTCGGCTTTTCCGGCGGCGAGAAGAAGCGCAACGAGATCCTGCAGATGGCGCTGCTCGAGCCGATCCTCGCGGTGCTCGACGAGACCGATTCCGGACTCGACATCGATGCGCTCAAGGTGGTCGCCGAGGGCGTCAACCGGCTGCGCTCGCCGGGCCGGGCGATGATCGTCATCACCCATTACCAGCGGCTGCTCGACTACATCGTGCCCGACATCGTGCACGTGCTGTCGAAGGGCCGCATCGTCCGCACCGGCGGCAAGGAACTCGCCCACGAGCTCGAAGCCAACGGCTATGCCCAGTACCAGGACGAGGCGGCGTGACGCCATGACGGCGGAAATCAGGCCGATCAGGACCGCGGCGGAAATCGGCCTTGCCGAGGCGTTCGCGGCGCTGCGCCCGCGGCTTGCCGGCAGCGCCGTCGCGGCGCGCCGCGAGGCGGCGTTCCGTCGCTTCGAGGCGGTCGGGCTGCCGCACCGCCGCGTCGAGGACTGGAAATACACCGATCTGCGCGCGCTGATGCGCGACGCCAAGCCGCTGGCCGCCCCGCCCGATGCGGCCGCGAAGGCGCGTGGCCGGCGCGGCCGGCGGCGTTCTGGCGGGGCTCGATGTCCGCCGCATCGTGTTCGTCGATGGCATGCTCGTTCCCGAACTCTCCGATCTCGCGCCCGAGCCGGGCTTGCGGATTTCCTCGCTTGCCGCCGCGCTCGGCCGCGGCGACGCGGCGCTCGATCGCGCGCCTCGGCGTCGGCCCGGCGGAGGGCGATGTCGCCTATGCCCTCAACACCGCCTTCATGGGCGACGGCGCCGTCATCGAGGTGGCGCCGGCGGCGCGCCCGGCGCGGCCCCTGCATCTCGTCTTCGCCTATGGGTCGGACCGCGCGGCGGCCGTCTTCACGCGCTCCCTCGTGGTGATCGGCGCCGGCGCCGGCCTCACTTTGTTCGAGAGCCATGACGGGCCCGACGGGGTCGACTACCAGGTCAACGCCGCGGTCGATCTCGTGCTCGGCGACCGCGCCGCATTCGACCACGTCAAGGTCGGCGCCGAGGGCCGCGACGCGCTCCATCTCTCGACGCTGAGCGCGACCGTCGGGCGCCGATGCGCGGTTCGCCGACATGACCTTCACCACCGGCGGCAAGGTGGTGCGCAACCAGCTGTTCGTGCGCTGCGACGGCACCGGGTCGAGCCTCGCGATCAACGGCGCGAGCCTCCTCAACGGCCGCCAGCATGCCGATACCACCATGCTGGTCGATCACGCGGCCGGCCATTGCCGGGGCCGCGAGGTCTTCAAGTCGGTGCTGGACGACGCGAGCCGCGGCGTGTTCCAGGGCAAGATCATCGTGCGCCACGGCGCCCAGAAGACCGATGCGCGGATGATGTCGCGGGCGCTGCTGCTCTCGGACGAGGCCGAAGTCCGACAACAAGCCGGAGCTCGAGATCTTCGCCGACGACGTGCAGTGCGGCCATGGCGCCACGTCCGGTGCGCTCGACGACAATCTCAAGTTCTACCTGATGGCGCGCGGCATTCCCGAGCGGGAGGCCGAGGCGCTGTTGATCCAGTCGTTCGTCGCGGAGGCGATCGAGGAGGTGGGGAACGAGGGCGTGCGCGACGCGCTCATCGAGGCGACGCGCGCCTGGCTGGCGGCGCGGCCATAGACAGGAGAGTTCGAGAGCCCATGCACCCCGCACTGACCAACGGCAGCTACGACGTCGCCCGCGTGCGCGAGGACTTTCCGATCCTCGCGATGCCGGTCTACGGCAAGCCGCTCGTCTATCTCGACAACGCGGCTTCGGCGCAGAAGCCGAACCTGGTGCTCGACCGCATTCAGCAGGCCTACACCTCGGAATACGCCAACGTGCATCGCGGCCTGCATTTCCTCGCCAATGCCGCGACCGAGGCCTATGAGGGCGCGCGCGAGAAGGTGAGGGCCTTCGTCAATGCCGGCCGGCCCGAGGAGATCGTCTTCACCCGCAACGCCACCGAGGCGATCAACCTCGTCGCCTATACGTTCGGGCATCGAGCATGTGAAGGCGGGCGACGAGATCGTGCTCTCCATCATGGAGCATCACTCCAACATCGTGCCCTGGCATTTCCTGCGCGAACGCTACGGCGCGGTGATCAAATGGGCGCCGGTCGACGACGACGGCAATTTCCTCATGGAGGAGTTCGAGAAGCTCCTCACCGAGCGCACCAAGATGGTCGCGATCACCCAGATGTCGAACATGCTCGGCACCATCGTCCCGGTGAAGGAGGTGGTGCGGCTCGCCCATGCCCGCGGCATTCCGGTGCTCATCGACGGCAGCCAGGGCGCCGTCCATCTCGATGTCGACGTGGCCGACATCGATTGCGATTTCTACGTCTTCACCGGCCACAAGCTCTACGGCCCGACCGGCATCGGCGTGCTGTACGGCAAGTACGCCCATCTCGTCGCGATGCCGCCGTTCAACGGCGGCGGCGAGATGATCCGCGAGGTGTTCGAGGACCGCGTCACCTATGGCGATCCGCCCCACAAGTTCGAGGCCGGCACGCCGTCGATCGTCCAGGCGATCGGTCTCGGCGCGGCGATCGACTACGTCAATTCGATCGGGCGCGGCCCGATCCGCACCCATGAGCGCGGGCTGCTCGCCTACGCGACCGACCGCCTGCGCGAGATCAATTCGCTGAGGATATTGGGCACCGCGCGCGACAAGGGTGCGATCATCTCCTTCGAGATGAAGGGCGCCCATCCCCACGACATCGCCACCATCATCGACCGCTCCGGCGTGGCGGTGCGCGCCGGTACCCATTGCGTGATGCCGCTGCTCGCCCGGTTCGGTGCGACCGCGAGCTGCCGCGCCTCGTTCGCGCTGTACAATACGCGCGAGGAGGTCGACAGCCTTGCCATTGCACTGAGGAAAGCACAGGATTTCTTCACATGAGAGACGATGCAGGCGATACCGCGCCGGCCGCCGCGGCGTCGGGCGCTTCCGGGATGACGGCAACCCCGCCGGGGCAGGGCGGCGCGTCCGATGATGTTGCGCGTCTTACCGACGAGATCGTGACCGCACTCAAGACCGTCTACGACCCCGAGATCCCCGCCGACGTCTACGAACTCGGCCTGATCTACAAGATCGACATCGCCGACGATCGCTCCGTCAATGTCGACATGACCCTGACGACGCCGAACTGCCCGTCGGCCCAGGAATTGCCGACCATGGTGGAGAATGCCGTGGCGAGCGTTCCCGGCGTCGGGCCGGTCGCGGTCAAAGTGGTGTGGGAACCACCCTGGGAGCCGAGCCGGATGTCCGACGAGGCGCGGGTTGTATTGAACATGTGGTGAGTCATCGGTGTGATTCGCGCAGACCCGGTGGCGCACCTATATCGAGTTCATTGCCTCGGCCCTTGAAGCCGATGGAGAAGGAGACGCAAATGGCCACACCACGGCCGAAACCTCAGGTGATGCGGCTGTCCGAGGCCGCGGCGCGCCGCATCCAGGACGTCATCGGCAAGGCCGACCGGCCCATCGCCGGGGTTCGCGTCGGCGTCAAGAACGGCGGCTGCGCCGGCATGTCCTACACCATGGAATATGCCGAGAGCGTCAATCCGCTCGACGAGGTGATCGAGGATCGCGGCGTGCGGGTGCTGATCGACCCCAAGGCCGTGCTGTTCCTGCTCGGCACCGAGATGGATTTCAAGGTCGACAAGCTCACGTCGGGATTCGTCTTCAACAACCCCAACCAGACCTCGGCCTGCGGCTGCGGCGAGTTGGTCGCGATCACCCCGGCAAGCCCGGAGGGGGAGTCGGCGCAGGCTGATTGATGGGGCAGGGGTGTAGCCCGGATTGAGCGAAGCGAAATCCGGGTGCAAGAGGCCGGGCGCCTCCCGCATTTTGCTTAGCTCAACGCGGGCTACGGTCCTCGATCAGGATGGGAGGGTGTCCCAATAATCGAGATGGCCGGGACAAGCCCGACCATGGCCAAATCCGCGTCGTGACAATCAGGCTTTGATGCTGCGGACCGGGCGGAACAGGAACGCCGGCAGATGCGCGACATCGGGCTCCTCGTCGTGCGGGCGCGCCGGCGGCTGCGGACGGCGCGGACGGGCATTCTCGATCGAGGCGACCTTGGCGGCGCGTTCCTGTGCGGGGCGTTCGGGGGCGGGCCGTTCTTGATGCGGTCCGCTCCTGATGCGCGTGCCCGTCGTGAGGCGGGCGCTTGTGTGAGGGGCGCTTTTGCGCGTGCTGTTTCTGGGCGGGACGTTCTTGCGGATGGCGGTCGTGATGGCCGCCGCGGCGGCGCGGCGTACGCGCGGTCTCTTCCTCGGCAAAGGCGGGTTCGTCCGCACCTCCCTCGGGAGCGTCGGCCCATGGAATCGGCTGACCGATCAGCTTCTCGATGGCGGTCACCGATTTCTGTTCGGCCGGCGCCACGATGGTGATGGCGACGCCGCTGCGTCCGGCGCGGCCGGTGCGGCCGATCCGGTGCACGTAGTCGTCGGCGTGATGGGGGACATCGAAATTGAAGACGTGGCTGACGTCGGGAATGTCCAGTCCGCGCGCCGCCACGTCGGAGGCGACCAGGAGCGTGACTTCGTTCTTGCGGAACTGCTCCAGTGCCGCGGTCCGGGCCGACTGGTCCATGTCGCCGTGGAGCGCGACGGCGGAAAATCCGTGGCGCACCAGCGACCGATGCAACGTCGCGACCTCGCGCTTGCGGTTGCAGAAGATGATCGCGTTCTTCATCCCGACGGAGGCGCGGATGAGGCGGCGCAACGTCTGCCGCTTGTCGTGGGGCTCGCGGCCGGTCTTGACCAGGCTCTGGGCGGTGGTGGACACCGTGGACGCCGGACGCGAAACTTCGACGCGTACGGGGTTATGAAGGAATTGCTCGGTGATGCGCCGGATTTCCGGCGGCATGGTCGCGGTGAAGAACAGGGTCTGCCGGGTGAACGGCACCAGCTTGCAGATGCGCTCGATGTCGGGAATGAAACCCATGTCGAGCATGCGATCGGCTTCATCGATGACGAGAAGCTCGACGCCCGACATCAAGAGCCGCCCGCGCTCGAAATGATCGAGCAGGCGGCCGGGGGTCGCGATCAGCACGTCAACGCCACGCACCAGCTTGGAGTCCTGGTCGTCGAACGAAACGCCGCCGATCAGGAGGGCGACGTTGAGCTTATGATTGACGCCGTATTTGACGAAGCTCTCCTCGACCTGGGCCGCGAGCTCGCGGGTGGGTTCGATGATGAGCGTGCGCGGCATGCGGGCGCGCGCACGGCCCTGCTCGAGCTTGGTCAGCATCGGAAGGACGAAGGCGGCGGTCTTTCCGGTGCCGGTCTGGGCGATGCCGAGCACGTCGCGCCGCGCCAGCACATGCGGAATCGCCTGGTCCTGAATGGGAGTGGGGCTAGTATAGCCGGCGGCTGCGACCGCAGCGAGAACCTTATCGGATAGACCGAGATGTGAAAACGTCATGAACCCTCATAGCACAACCGCCCCGGAGCTCAGGCCGCGCCGGACATGAATACGTGCGATGTGCGCGGGGTGTGGGCGGTCCGTTGAAGTGATCGGACCGAACGCGGCGAACATATGCGCGAGGCGCCGAAAGTCAATGGCCGGCGGTCCAATAAGTCGATTATCTCCCCGCAGGCCGCCCGCCGGCGGCTCTTTGTTGCACAAACGACAGGCGCTTGCGCCGATTTCCGGCGGGTTCGTGGCGGCGCCATGGCGGCGCGATGGACGGCGCGGCCTGGCGGCGGCCGGCGCGGGTTGATCGGTCGCACAAAGCCTGCCAAAAGAACCCGCGTTTCAGGGACCATGCCGGCGAATCATGACCGCCTTCCTTCTCCTGTGGCTCGGGGCGCAAGTCGTGTCGGTGATCGCCGTGCTCGGCTTCTGCGTCGGGCTCGGCCGGCCGGCGGCGCGCTTGCGCGAACCCGGGGTCGCCGTGATCGTCGCGGTCAAGGGGCGCAGCATCCAATTCGACCCGTTCGCGCAATCGCTGTTCGACCAGGACTATGCGAACTATCGCGTCATCTTCGCGGTGGAATCGGAACGCGATCCGGCGGTTGCCGCGATCGAGGCGTGGCGGCAGCGGTTCGGCGATCGCGTCGCCCTGGTCGTCGCCGGCCTTGCCGCCGACGAGGGACAAAAAACCGCTAATCTGCGCGCGGCGTTGTCCGGGCTGGCGCCGCGGGACGAGGTTCTCGTCTTCGCGGATGCCGACATCGTGGTGGACCGCAACTGGATCAGCCACCTCGTTGCGCCGCTGGCGGCGGGCGACGCCGATGTCGTCACGGGCTTTACCTGGGTTGTGGTCGGCGATGGCCGCCCATCGACCTTTCTGCTGGCATCGATGTCGGCCGGCCTTTCGACGTTTCCCCGGTTACCATCTCTCAACGCGGTGTGGGGCGGCTCGATGGCGCTGCTGCGCAAGACGTTCGAGGCGCTCGATGTCGCGCAGGCCTGGCGCGGCACCCTCAGCGACGACTTGCAGCTCACCGCGATCGCCCAGCGTGCCGGCTGCCGGATAAGGGCGCCGCGCGAGGTGCTGCCGCGCAGCTTCGTCCACACCGGCGGATTTGCGGGCGTCGCGGCCCAGGCGCGGCGCTGGTACATGCTGGTGCGCGTCTATGTGCCGATGACCTACACGCTGATGCTGGCGGGAACCACGTTTCTCGCCGCCGGCTGGCTCGCCGCCGTCGCCGGCGCGGCGATGGCCGATCCGGTGGCGCCGGCGGTCCTGGCGGCGGCGTTTGCCTGTGCGGTATTGCGCGACCTCGGCCGCGGCGTCCTCGTCGCGCGGCTATGGGGCCGTCCCGGCGTCGCGGAGAGCCGGGTGTTCCTGCTTTTAAATCCGCTGATCACCCCGTTCGCGGCCGTCTGCAATGCCGGCTTTGCGTGGTCGGCCCTGCTGATGCGCCGCACCACCTGGGCCGGCATTACCTACGAGCTGCGTGCACCCAAGCAGGTCAAGGTTCTGTCGCGGCGGACGGTAGGGTGAAAACACGTGAGTCATTCCGGGGAGGTGCGAAGCACCGAACCCGGAATCCAGACGGCCTCGCCGCGGTCACGTCAGCCTGGATTCCGGGTTCGCGCTGACGCGCGCCCCGGAATGACCGCGTTTGTTCAATCCAGCGGCTCCACCTTGACGATCGAGGCGCCGTGATTGTTGCCGACCCAGAGCGTGCCCGGCTTCTTCGAATCATCGATATGGACACGCCGGATATTGGTCGGGTGCGGCAACTGGTATTCGGTGTACTGGCCGCTCTTGATATCGAGGCGCGCCACGCGATCGGTCAGCATGGAACCGGTCCATGCCTCGCCGTTGCGGCCGGCCTCGGCGTCATAGGGCGCGCTCCACGGCGTCGGCACCTTCCACTCCGAAATCTTTTCGGTCTCCGGGTCGAACATGCCGATGGCATTGCCGTTGTATTCCGCAAACCACAACCGGCCTTCGGCGTCGACTCGTCCGCGCCGCGGACGCGAGTTCGGGGTCGGCGTCAAGTAAACGGTCGGCGCCTTGGTCTTGGCGTCGATCTTGACGATGTTGCCGGCCGCGAAGTCGAGCAGATAGACGTTGTTCTGGGCGTCGGAATGGAGGCCGTACGTACCGATGCGCCTGCCGGTGCGCGGGTCCTTGAAGGAGCCCAGATTTTCCATCTGGTTGGTGCCGAGATCGAGCCGATAGATGTTGCCGCCATCCGAATTCTTGATCCACACCTTGTTGTCGGCCGGCGTGCCTTCGAGCGCGAGATGGCCGAGCTGGCCGGCGCTGGTGTCCCAGTCCTTCGGCGTCGACCAGGTCTTGAAGGTCTCGGTCTTCTTGTCGAATTTGGCGATCGCGCTCTGATACATCACGCCGACCCAGGGATTGTCGTCCTTGTCGAATTCGAGATTGAGCGTGCCGACCGGATAGCCTTTCTTGGTTTCCGGAATCGGATATTGCGTCACCTTGCCGGTCTTCGCATCCATCTTGCCGAGGAACATCTGACCGAAATCGGAGTACCAGACGGTGCCCTGGCGATCGAGCATCACGTCATGCGGCTGGATCAGCGGGTTCGGCAGGTCGTATTCGGTAATGATGACGTGAGTCGATTTGCCGGTGAGCCGCGGCAGCGTTTTGAGCGGATAGCTCCAGGTCTCCTGCTGGCTCAGGTTGATGCTGGCGAGCCACTCGGCGTTCTTCCTGGCGCTGTCGCCGCCGCGGCCGACCTCGCGAAGCACGTCGCCCACGAGCCGCTGCGGTTTCTGCGGCGTGCTGCCCGGGTAATAGCCGCCCATCCGCTTGAACAGCTGTTGGAATTCATCGGCGGTGTGCATCGACTTCACGATGCGCTCGACCGTGTGGCAGCCATTGCAGTTGAGCAGGAACGCCTTCTGCTCGTCCGTGCCGGGGACGCTCAACATCCATTCGGCATTGGTGAGCTGATCGGGCAGGTTGTGGGTGGGCTTGAGCTTGATGTCGGCGGTGGCCGCCTGCCCGGCCGCCACGTCGGCCGCCTTGGGGCCGTCGAGGTCGTAGCCGGCCGCGCGGGCGCCGACCGTGTAATGCCCGGGTTCGAGCCGCTCCGCCGGGAAGCTGTAGTGACCCTTTTCGTCGGAGACGACGCTCACCGTGATCGTGCCGCCGGCCTTCTTGGCGCTCACGACGACGCCTTCCATGGCGCCTTCCTGGGCGGAGGACACCTGTCCGGCCAGCGCCGCCGGCGCCTGCGCGTTCGCGGCGTGGGGCAGCGCGAACGGAGCCGCCGCAGCCGCCGCGGTGATGATCGACCAGCCTATGCGCATCATTGCCTCCTCATTGGAGTTGGGCGTTGGAAATAAGGGCTATGCGGTGCGGGGGAACCGGGTCCCGCTTTCCACGAACGCCCGCGAACCGGATTCGCGGGCGCACCATGTCGGAAGTGGCAGGGGATCGGTGACAGGGCCGACCCCCGGAGATCGCTCAGTTGAGCGGTTCTACCTTGACGATCGAGCCGCCGTGATTGTTGCCGACCCAGAACGTGACCGGCGTCGTGGAATTATCCACGAACACGCGGCGGATATTGGTCTCCCGCGGCAGCAGGTATTCGACGAACTTGCCGGTCTCGGGATTGAGCCGCGAGACCCGGTCGTCCAGCATAGAGCCGGTCCAGACCTCGCCGTTCTTGTCGATCGTCACGTCATAGGGCGACGACCAGGCGGTCGGCATTTCCCATTCCTTGAACTTCTGCGTCTTGGTGTCGAACATGTCGATCTTGTTGCCGCGATAGAGGCCGAACCAGATGCGGTCCTGGGAGTCCATCATGCCGCGGCGCGGCGCCGACGCCTTGGTCGGCAACTCGAACAGCGTGGTCTGGCCGGTCTTGGCGTCGACCCGGCCGATATGCTGCTGGGCGAAGTCGGTGAAGTAGATGTTGTTCTGGGAGTCCGGGATGATGTCGTAGATATTGTGGGACTCTTCCGAACCAGCCGCGCCCTTGAACGGCGTGATGGTCTCGATCGCGCCGGTCTTGAGGTCGAGGCGGTGCAGGGCGGCGAAGCCGTTGTTCTGCGCCCACACCTTGCCGTCGACGCGGTCCGACTCCGGCCGCACCATGTTGACCTGGGTCATCGCCTTGTTCATGTCCGGCCGGCAGGCTGAAAGTCTCGACCTTCTGGGTGGCGACGTCGAATTTGCCGATGGCGCCCTGATACATCATCCCGAACCAGACATTGCCGTCCTTGTCCGAGTGGAGGCTGAGCGAGCCCTGCGGCCAGCCCTTCTTGAACTCGGGCAAATTGATCTCGGTGACCTTGCCGGTCTTGGGATCCATCCTGCCGATGTTCTGCTCGCCGAAGTTGGTGTACCAGACGTTGCCGTCCTTGCCGACGATCACGTCGTGGGGCTCGATGGAATCGCGCGGCAGATCGTATTCGGTGATGATCACCTCGGTGGCCCGCCCGGTCGGCCGCGGCAATGTCTTGAGCGGGTAAGTCCAGGTGGAGGATTCGCTCAGATTGACCGAGGACAGAAATTCGGCGCGATCCTCCTGGGCCTTGTTGCGTGTATTGCCGCGTTCCTCGAGCAGCCGTTCGGCCATGCGCTTCTGCGGCCGCGTCGGCACGCTCTGATTGGCGTAGGTGCCCATGCGCTTCTGAACCTGCACGAATTCGTCGGCATCATGGGTCGACCGCACGATGCGCTCGACGGTGTGGCAGCTCACGCAGTTGAGCACGGAATCCTTCTGCTTCGGCGTGCCCGGCATGCTCTGCAGCCATTCGGCCGTGGTGAGCTGGCCCGCCAAATTGTGCGCCTTCTTGAGCTTGAGGTCGGCGGTGACCGGCTGCTCGGCGATGACCTGCGCCGCGCCCTTGCCGTCGAGATCATATCCGGCCGCGCGGATCTTGATGGCATATTCGCCGGGCTCGAGCCGCGATGCCGGGAAGCTGTAGCGGCCTTCCTTGTTGGTGACGACGGTGGTTGCGATGGTCGAGCCCGCCTTCTTGGCGGTGACGAGGACGCCCTCCATCGGGCCTTCCTGGTCGGATGTGACCTGGCCGGTCAGCGCCGCGGCGCCCTGGGCCAGCGACAGGTCTACGTTGGCAACCAGTACGAAGGTGAGACAGACGCTCGCGAGCAGCGCATTGCGCATCCGCATATTGAAAATCCTCCCACGGAGATGTTCGGGGGTCCCCATCTGTTGGGAAAGCCGGCCGGCGAACCATCTCCGGGAAAGCTCGCGACCGCTGGACTTATTGTCCCTTTTGATCACTGCGACAATAGGACAGGGCGGGCAGCGTCGCAATCCCGATCCGGCTCCCGGCGCGGGCAAATCTCGCATCAATGTCGAAGTGCCGCACGCAGGGGCCGGTTGAACGCCCAGATCGTGACGCCTGCCGCGAACGCGATGGCGGCGATCATCACGAAGAAGGCCGGCTTGTGCATCGAAGACCAGAAGCTGCCGAGATAGCCGGCCAGGAAATTTCCGGTGAAGCTCGTCGCCAGCCAGACCCCCATCATCATGGCGAGATGGCTGGCCGGGGCGACCTTGGAGACCAGGGAAAGCCCGATCGGGGAGATGTAGAGTTCGCCGAGGGTGATGACGACGAAATAGGCGAGCAGCCACAGCCAGCTCGCCTTGTCCGGCCCGGCATAGAGGGCGGCAAGCGCCATGATCCCGTTGGCCGCCGCGCAGCCGAAGCAGCCCAGCGCCATCTTGGTGAGGGTGGAAGGCTCGGAGCCGCGCCGCGCCTGGCGCGCCCACAGCGCCACCACGAAGGGGGTGAAGGCGAAGATCATGAAGGGGTTGAAGGCCTGGAACCAGGTGGTTGGGATTTCCCCGCTCCAGAACAGGAGGTCGATGGTGCGGTCGGTGTGCTCGTCCGCCCACAGCGCGATGGTATTGCCCTGCTGCTCGTAGGTCGCCAAGAACAGGCTCACCGGCACGAACAGGATCAGCAGGGCGGCGATGGCGCGCCGCTCCTCGGGGCCGAGCGGCGGCCTCGCCTGTGCCGCAAGCGGACAGCCGGTCGTGCGGCAGCTTCGGGTAGGCGATAGAGATAGGTCGCGAGCCCGATCAGCATGCCGACGCCGGCGGCGGCGAAGCCGTAATGCCAGCCGGCGCGCTCGCCCAGGGTGCCGCAGACGAGCGGCGCGAGGAAGGCGCCGAGATTGATGCCCACATAGAAGATCGAATAGGCGCGGTCGCGGCGGGGATCGCCGGCCGGATAAAGCCCGCCGACCTGGGCGGACATGTTGGGCTTGAAGGCGCCGTTGCCGAAGATCAGCAGCGTCAGCGCGAACAGCAGCAGCGGCTCGAACGCCATCATGAAATGGCCGGCCGCCATCAGCGAGGCGCCGATGATCACGGTGCGGCGCTGGCCGAGCACGCGGTCGGCGAGAAAGCCGCCCAGCACCGGGGTGAGATAGACGAGGCCGGTGTAGAGCCCGTAGACCTGCGAGGCCAAGGGCTGGACGTCGAGCGGGCCGAACAGCGCCTCGAGGCCGTGCTTGAGTGCGGCGAGGCCGATCACGGTGCCCGCCATCTCCGGCTGGAACACGTATTTCACCATGTAGAGCACGAGCAGCGCCCGCATCCCGTAATAGGAGAAGCGCTCCCACATCTCGGTCGCGAGCAGGTAGGGGAGCGCGGGCGGGTGGCCGAGGAAGTCGGCCGGCGCAGTGGCGCGCGTCGCCGTGGGATCGCGAAGGGTCGTCTCGCTCATGGGGTGGTGATCCCTCCGACAATGCTGCAGCGACGAATAATTCTACCGCGCCTGGGTGATCTCAAGGTGATGAAAGACCTGAACCCTGGAAACGATCGCCGTTGTGCGTGAAGGAAGCCCCCTCCCTAACCCTCCCCCGCAAGCGGGAGAGGGAAAGCGCGTTGCGTAATCAGGAGGTCGAAAGATGACGAGCGGTGCACCCACTGCTCCCTCTCCCGCTTGCGGGGGAGGGTCGGGGAGGGGGCGCGGCCCGCCTCACACGTCCAGCATCTCCGTGCTCGCAAACTCCGCGCGCTCCTGGATGAAGTCGAAACGCGCTTCCGCCTTGGTGCCCATCAGGCGTTCCACCGACCTCTGGGTGTCGGCGCGGTCGTCGGGGACCAGCATCACCTTGAGGAGCGTGCGCTTCTTCGGGTCCATGGTGGTTTCCTTGAGCTGCGCCGGCATCATCTCGCCGAGGCCCTTGAAGCGGCCGATCTCGACATTGGCGTTGGCGCGGAACTCGCGCGCCATGATCTCGGCCTTGTGGGCGTCGTCGCGGGCGTAGAACACCTTGCCGCCATGGGCGAGCCGGTACAGCGGCGGCACCGCGAGATAGAGATGGCCGGTGTCGATCAGCTGCGGCATCTGGCGGTAGAAGAAGGTGATCAGCAGCGAGGCGATGTGGGCGCCGTCGACATCGGCGTCGGTCATGATGATGACCTTCTCGTAGCGCAGGTCCTCGTCGCGGTAATGGGCGCCGGTGCCGCAGCCGAGCGCCTGGACGAGGTCGGAGAGCTGCTGGTTCTGGGCGAGCTTGTCCTTGCCGGCGCTGGCGACGTTGAGGATCTTGCCGCGCAGCGGCATGATCGCCTGGCTCGCCCGGTTGCGCGCCTGCTTGGCGGAGCCGCCGGCGGAATCGCCTTCGACGATGAAGATTTCCGAGCCTTCCGAAGCGGTGTCGGTGCAGTCGGAGAGCTTGCCGGGCAGGCGCGACCTGCGCCCGGCGGACTTGCGCGCAATCTCCTTCTCCTGGCGGCGGCGGACACGCTCGTCGGCGCGCTCGACCACCCAGTCGAGCAGGCGGTTGGCGTGGGCCGGGTTGCCGGCGAGCCAGTGGTCGAACTGGTCCTTGACCGCGCTCTCGACGATGCGCGCGGCCTCCGCGGTCGCGAGGCGATCCTTGGTCTGGCCCTGGAATTCGGGCTCGCGGATGAACACCGAGAGCATCGCGGCCGCCCCGGTCATGACGTCCTCGCTGGTCACCGGCGCGGCACGCTTGCCCTGGCCGACGCGCTCGCCATGGTCCTTGAGCGCGCGCAACAGCGCGGTGCGCAAGCCCGATTCATGGGTGCCGCCGTCGGCGGTCGGGATGGTGTTGCAGTAGGACGACATGAAGCCGTCGGCGTCGGCGCTCCAGGCGACCGCCCATTCCACCGCGCCATTGGCGCCGGGCCGGCCCGACTTTCCCGTGAAGATGTCGGGATGGACCAGCGTCTGCCCCGCCACCGCGGCGGCGAGATAGTCCTTGAGACCGTCGGGGAAGCGGAAGGTCTCGTCCTCCGGGACGCCCTCGATGCCGTGCAGCAGCGCCTTGTCGCAATGCCAGCGGATCTCGACCCCGCCGAACAGATAGGCCTTGGCGCGCGCCATCTTGAACAGGCGCTGCGGATTGAATTTCGCCTTGTCGCCGAAAATCTGCGGGTCCGGCTTGAAGCGCACCTTGGTGCCGCGCCGGTTCGGGGTGCGGCCGAGCTTCTCCAGGCCGCTCTTGGGGATGCCGCGCGCGAACACCTGGCGGTAGAGCTGGCCGCCGAGCGCCACCTCGACCTCGAGCCGCTCCGACAGCGCGTTGACGACCGAGACGCCGACGCCGTGCAGGCCGCCCGAGGTCTCGTAGACGTTGGAGTTGAACTTGCCGCCGGCATGGAGCGTGCACATCACGACTTCGAGGGCGGACTTCTTGGGAAATTTCGGATGCGGGTCGACCGGGATGCCGCGGCCATTGTCGGTGACCGCGAGGGTGCCGTCGGCGGCGAGGTCCACCTCGATGAAGGTGGCATGCCCGGCCAAAGCCTCGTCCATGGCATTGTCGATCACCTCGGCGAACAGGTGATGCAGCGCCTTCTCGTCGGTGCCGCCGATATACATGCCGGGCCGCCGGCGCACCGGCTCGAGGCCTTCCAGCACCTCGATGTCATGGGCGGTGTAGGAGGTGCCGTTGCCGTTGCGCGGTGCTTCCGCGCGCTTCGGCGCCGGGCGCGGGGAGGCGGCTTCGGCGAACAGGTCCCGGGTCGACGCCGGTTGTTTCTTCGGGGTTGCGGACTTGGCCATGCGGTTCCGATGCGGTTGATGCCGGCGGCTCTTGCAGCCGGCGCTGAGCTGCGGAAAGTCCGCTGGGAAAACAATTGGTTGCGGCGAGGTCCTGACGACCCATGTAAGGGGCCGTCCGCGAATCACCATCTACCAATATGCCACGGCCTTGGTCCAATCATGACGGAAAATCGCGGCGAGCAGGCGGAATGCATGAGACCTGGCATGGGCGTGCCGGAGCCGGACGGCGTCGGTGCATTGACCGGGTTCCCGCAACCGGGCAACACTCGCCGCCGCACAAAAATCCGTTCTTGTTTCCATCCAAGGGAGAAGACCATGCGGCGAACTCTGTTTTTGCTGGCGCTCGGCGTATGCGCCAACGCCCTTGATCAGCCGCGTCGGCCTCGGCGCAGGCGGCGCCCGGAACGTCGAAGCGCTCTGACGCGGCTGGACTGCGGTACCAACGCCCCGCCGACCGATGTCGGCCAGCGCTTCAGCGACACCTATGCCTATAACGGCGTCAAGATTCAGCTCGTCTTCAGCTGCTATCTCATCAAGCACGGCGACGAATACATGGTCTGGGACAGCGGCCAGCCGATGACCGCCGGCGCCGTTGCGCCGAAGGTTCCCCTGGTGGACCTGCTGGCGCAGGCGGGGGTCAAGCCCGAGCAGGTCAAGTATGTGGGCATCAGCCACTATCACGGCGATCACATCGGCCAGGTGGGCTCGCTGCCGAAATCGACGCTCCTCATCGGCAAGAAGGATTGGGACGCGCTGACCGACCCGAAGATGAGTGCGGTGGCCAATCCCGCGAACTTCGCCAATTGGATCAGCGGCGAGCGGCAAGGTCGAACCGGTTCCGGGCGACAAGGACGTGTTCGGCGACGGCACCGTGGTCATGTTGAACACCCCCGGGCATACGCCGGGCCATCACAGCCTGCTGGTCAAGCTGAAAGACATGGGCAACGTGCTGATCAGCGGCGATGTCGTGCACTTCCGTGAAAACTACGACAACGACGGTGTGCCCAGCTTCAACACCGACCGCGCCGAGTTGGTTGCCTCGATCGACCGCTTCAAGAAGATCGCGGCGAACCTGAAAGCCACCGTGATCATCCAGCACGATGCGCGCGACGTCGGCAAGCTGCCGACGTTCCCGGCCGCCGCGAAGTAGCCTCGCGTGGCCGGCTTGTGCCGGCCAAAAGCGCCCCCTCCCCAACCCTCCCCCGCAAGCGGGAGAGGGAGTTTGGGCGGCGCGCGCCGCCGGCGCCGGCCAGTTCGCCATCACGCGAGGCCTCTTCCCCCTCTCCCGCTTGCGGGGGAGGGTGGGGAGGGGGCGCCGCGGCAAGACGCGCCGCTGGTCCAATCGGCCCGGTTCCGGGATAAAATGCCTCCATGTTTGAAGAATATACTCAGGCGGTGGCCGACTTCGTGCGCGCCCATGAGGTGTGGGCGGCGCCCATCGTCGGCGCGCTCGCGTTCGGGGAATCGCTCGCCTTCATATCGCTGCTGCTGCCGGCCTGGGCGATGCTGGTCGCCATCGGCGCCGTGATCAGCGGCAGCGGCATCAGCTTCTGGCCGATCCTCGTGGCCGGCGCGATCGGGGCGGCGCTGGGCGACTGGCTGTCCTACTGGGTCGGCCTCAAGCTCGGGCCGGCGGTGGCGCATATGTGGCCGCTGTCGCGCCACCCCGAACTGATCCCGCGCGGCGAACGGTTCGTGAAGCTGTGGGGGGCGTTGGGGATCATGATCGGCCGCTTCTTCGGGCCGCTGCGCGCCTCGGTGCCGCTGGTGGCCGGGATCTTCGCCATGCCGTTCTGGCAGTTCCAGGCGGCGAACTTCGTCTCGGCCTTCATATGGGCGGCGATGCTGCTCACTTTGGGCGACGGCATCTCCAAGATTTTCAAGTTCATTTGGCCGTGATTTTGGTGCGAGAAACGATCTGGGCGGTGCCGTTCCTGTCCACCCCCTCCCGGCTGGCACGCCTTCTACGACCACGAACCGGTGCTGGCCGAGGCGCAAGGTCTACGACTGGCCGCGGAAAGATGTTATTCTGCGGCCGGCCGCAAGGCCAGACCACGGAATCCTCTGTTTTTCCCGTGATTTATGATGTTCGGCTTAAAGTCAGTCTGAAGCACGTAGCCTGGATTGAGCGAAAAGCGAAATCCGGGAAGACAGTCAGACCAGCACGGCCATGAGTGCGATGAGCACGGAGCCGCCGAGCAGCATGGACCAGTCGCCCATGTCGAGACCAAAAAACCGGCCCTCGGCCTTCGAAATTGCGAACTGCGCCATCATCGTCCCCTTGGTTCGGAACTTTCCCTGTCACCCTTAGTCTGGGCCTGCCGGGAAAAGGTTCGATGGGCGGCGCTTCACTTTACGTTGACGAAATCGGCCTGCGTCTTTATATGCGCCGCCATGATCGCGACGCGCATTTCCACCCTGCGCCGCTGTGGCCCTGTTCCGGCCGCGGTGGGCGAACGCGTTTGACCGTCACCTGCGGCCGCGGCTTCCGCGGCGTGTTTCTCCCGAAATTCGACGCGGTATCCGGTTTCCGGCGGCACCTGCTGCGGAGAGAGACATGACCAGACTCGCGAAGATCGGCGTGCTCGGCGCGTCCGGCTATACCGGATCGGAATGCGTGCGCCTGCTGCTGCGCCATCCGCAGGTCGAGATCGCGCTTCTGACCGCCGACCGCAAGGCCGGGCAGGAGATGCGCGACGTCTTCCCGCAGTTCTCGCCCTACACGCTGCCCAAGCTCGTCCCGCTCGACGGCCTCGACTGGCCGGCGCTCGGCCTCGACCTCGTGTTCTGCGCATTGCCCCATGCCACCACCCAGAAGGTCATCAAGGACCTGTTCGCCCGGGCGCCGGGTATGAAGGTGGTGGACCTCTCCGCCGACTTCCGCCTCGCCGACACTGCCGCCTATGCGCGCTGGTATGGCGACGCCCATCACGCGCCGGAGCTTCAGGGCGAAGCGGTCTACGGCCTCGTCGAAATCTACCGCGAGCGGATCAAGAAGGCCCGGCTGGTCGCCAATCCCGGCTGCTACACCTCATGCGCGCAACTGCCCCTGGTGCCGCTGATCAAGGCCGGGGCCATCGATCTCGACGAGATCGTGGTCGACGCCAAATCGGGGATGACCGGAGCGGGCAGGGCGGCGCGGGAGAACATGCTGTTCTCGGAAGTGTCGGAAGGATTTCACGCCTATGGCGTCGGCCACCACCGCCACATGGCCGAGCTCGACCAGGAATTCTCCGCCGCCGCCGGCCGCCAGGTCACCGTCACCTTCACCCCGCATCTGGTTCCGATGAATCGCGGGATACTCTCGACCATCTATGTGCGCGGGCTCGCCGGCCGGTCGCCTCAGGATCTCCATGCGCTCCTCGCCAAGACCTATGGCGGCGAACCCTTCGTGCACGTGCTGCCGTTCGGCGAGACGCCGCAGACGCGCCACGTCCGCGGCTCCAACATGACCTTCGTCGGCGTGACTGCGGATCGCATCGCGCCCCGCGCCATCATCGTCGCGGCGCTCGACAACCTCGTCAAGGGCGCCGCCGGCCAGGCGGTGCAGAACATGAACCTGGTGCTCGGATTTCCCGAGACCACGGGTCTCGAGCAGGTCGCGCTGTTCCCGTGAAGCGCTGTCATTCCGGGGCGCCGCGACAGCGGCGAATCCGGAATCCAGTCGGCTTTGCCGCCCATACCGCAGACTGGATTCCGGGTTCGCGCGAAGACGCGCGCCCCGGAATGACGGCGTTATGTTCTAACTCCGCACCTTCACGTAACTGCCCGGCGCGTCCTCGATGGGCGCGACCACGCCGCCGCCGGGCTGACGGGCCGGGACTTCTGCGCTGTCCTGCGCCTTGATCCAGGCGAGCCAGTCGGTCCACCACGAGCCCGGGTGCTCGGTCGCCTTCTTCAGCCAGGCGTCGATGTCGTCGCCCTTGGGCGTCTCGCCGGTCCAGTATTGATACTTCGCCTTGCTCGGCGGGTTGACCACGCCGGCGATGTGGCCGGAGCCCGACAGCACGAACCGCATCGGTCCGCCGAAGAAGGATGAGCCGAGATAGACCGACCTCGCCGGTGCGATGTGGTCCTCCCTTGTGGCGAGATTGTAGACCGGCGTCTTGACCTTGCCGAGGTCGATCCCGACGCCGTCGATCGTCATCTTCCCCCCGGTGAGGTTGTTCTCGAGGTAGCAGTTGCGCAGGTAATAGGAGTGATTGGCCGCCGGCATGCGCGTCGCGTCCGCATTCCAGTACAACAGGTCGAACGGGAACGGCGCCTCGCCCTTGAGGTAGTTGTTGACCACATAAGGCCAGATCAGGTCGTTGGAGCGAAGCAGGTTGAAGGCGGTCGCCATCTTGGCGCCTTCGAGATAGCCGCGCTCGGCCATTTGGCGCTCGACAGACGCGATCTGCTCCTCGGAGGTCGCGAACACCTTGAGGTCGCCCGCATAGGTGAAGTCGACCTGGGTGGTGAGGAACGTCGCCGACGCGATGCGGCGGTCGCCGGTGGCCGCCATATAGGCGAGCGTGATCGCGAGCAGCGTGCCGCCGACGCAATAGCCGACCGCGTTGACTTCGGTCTCGCCGGTGATCCTGGTGACGGCGTCGAGGGCCTCCAGCGGGCCCTGGCGCATGTAGTCGGCGAAGTCCTTGGCGGCGAGATGCTCGTCCGGATTGACCCATGAGACGCAGAACACCGTGAGCCCGTGATCGACGCACCATTTGATCAGCGATTTTTCCGGCGCGAGATCGAGCACGTAGAACTTGTTGATCCAGGGCGGCACCAGCAGCAGCGGACGCCGCAGCACCGTTTCGGTGGCCGGCGCATATTGGATGAGCTGCATCAGCTCGTTCTGATGGACCACCTTGCCGGGCGACACCGCGAGATTGCGGCCGACCTCGAATTTCGAGGCGTCGGACTGCCTTATCTTGAGCTCGCCGCCGCCGGCCGCGATGTCCTCGGCGAGCATGTGGGTGCCGCGGACGAGGTTCTCCGCGTTCTCCCTGAGCGTGGTGCGCAGCAGTTCCGGATTGGTGAAGACGAAATTGGACGGCGACGCCGCGTTGACGAGCTGGCGCATGTAGAAATCCGCCTTCTGTCGGGTCGCGGGTTCGAGCTCGCTCGCGTCTTCGACGAGGCGCCTGGCCCAGTCGGCGGTCACGAGATAGGCCTGCTTGAGGAAATCGAAGTACTGGTTCGAGGACCATTCGGGGTCCTTGAAGCGCTTGTCGCGCGGATCGGGCGTGGCGACCGGCTCGGTGGGCTCGCCGGCCAGGCGCCGTGCCGCGCTCGCCCACAGGTCGAGATAGCTCTTGCCGAGCCGCGTCTGCATCTCGACGGCGCGCTGGGGGTCGGAGTACCAGTATTCCGCGACCTGGCCGAGGGTCTTCACGGCGTCGTTGATCTCGTCGGTATAGCCGACCTTCTGGGCGCCATCCTCGCGCGGCTTGAGATAGGCGGCGACGGCGCGGCCGCCTTCCTCCACCAGCCGGGCGAAATTCTTGGTCAGTGCATCGAGGTCCATGCTGCCGGGATAGGCCTCGGCAGACGTCGCGGGCGGCGGGGCGGCGGGTGGCGCAGTCGGGACCGCACGCGCCGGGATGAACGCCGGCAGGGCGAGCGGCGGCAGTGCTGCCGGTGGGCCCGCCACCGGCGTGACGGCGGTTCGCTCCTGCATGGGAGGAAGGGAGGTCGCAGGTCTGGGGATTCCAGGTCTGGGGATTCCAGGTTTGGGGATCCCGGGCTTGGCGATCATGGGCCTGGAGACCGCGGGCTTGGGGGCGGCCGGCCTGGGGACCGTGCGAGCTTTGGGAATTCCAGGCTTGAAAATGGCTTGTTGGGCGCCTGCGGGTTTGGCGGCGGCCGCCTCGGGAGCGGCGGGCTCGGAGGCTGCCGGGACCGATGATGGGGGCTCGGAAGTGGCGACTTTCGGGGCTACGGGCGCCGGCGCGGCCGGCTGGGGAGTTTCCGGCTCCGGAGCAGTCTGGGGTTCTGCGGGCTGGGCAAGCTCGGATCGGGCAGGCTCGGGAGTTGCCGGTATTGGGGCAGCAGGTTCGCGAGAGGCAGGTTCGCGAGAGGCAGGTTCGGGAGAGGCAGGTTCGGAACCCGCAGGCGGGGCCGATGCGAGCCCGGTCGCGACCGGCCCGGCCGCGTCGGGTTCCGAGGCCGGTGGTACGGCGGTCACCTCAGGAGTCTCCGCGGGCGTGGCAATGGGGGGATCGGCTGCCACGGCTGTGGGGGCAGCCATTTGCTCAGTGGGCTGCGCTGTCGCCGCCGTTGTTTCCGGAGGTAAGATGGCGTTAATCTTATTGGATGAAGCTTCGGTCGCGGTTGCCGGCTCGGCCGGGACGCTGTGGGGGACCGGACCGCGGTCGCTCGGGGCTCGTTTGCGCCGGGATCGGCGCGGCCGGCCCGAAGCAGGGGGCGGGCCGCCGGCTTGGGGTGGTTTTGCCATCCTCGATTTTACTCCATTGTTTAGACATATTAACGAGATACGGGACCGTGGGGCCATTCTACCATCTGCCTAGCGCATACCATCGGCACTGTCTGACAAAGATGTCAAAGTCGCGAAGCGTTGGCCGCAATCTGCGCCAACCGACCCTGCTGTTGCTCGGATTGACGCTGGCCCTGGCGGGGGCCGGCCCGCTGGCCTCGTGCTCGACCATGGGGGGAGACATTCCCACCTCGATGGGCGGCCTGCCCGAAGGCACGCCCGAGCGTCCGGCGACCCCGCCGGCCTATCCGGCGGTCCATGATATGCCACCGCCCCGCAATTCCGTAGTCCTGACCGAGGAAGAGAAGAAAAGGGTGGAGGCCGAGCTCGCGGTCGTGCGCGCCGAGCAGGCGCGGCGCGCGCAGTCGTCCGCCGCGAACCCGAATTAGCCGGGCCGTCCCTGGTGAAAAGCGATGCATGACGCCGTTTCCATGGTAAATGGCTAGCCCTTCGGAGACCCCCGCGGCCCCGCGTGCCGGAGACTGGGAAGATGGAAGAATTTCACCGCATCCGCCGCTTGCCACCCTATGTGTTCGAACAGGTGAACCGCGCCAAGGCGGTGGCGCGCAATGCCGGTGCCGACATCGTCGACCTCGGCATGGGAAACCCCGATCTGCCGACCCCCGCCCATGTCATCGAGAAGCTCAAGGACACGGTCGGGCGGCCGCGCACCGACCGCTATTCCGCCTCCAAGGGCATTCCCGGGCTGCGCCGGGCCCAGGCCGCCTATTACGCCCGCCGGTTCGGGGTGAAGCTCAATCCGGACACCCAGATCGTCAGTACATTGGGGTCCAAGGAGGGATTTGCAAACGTCGCGCAGGCGATCACGGCGCCGGGTGACGTCGTCCTCGTGCCCAATCCGAGCTACCCCATACACGCCTTCGGCTTCCTGATGGCGGGCGGGGTGATCCGTTCGGTGCCGTCCGATCCGACGCCGCAGTTTTTCGATGCGCTCGAGCGCGCCTGCATGCACTCGATCCCGAAGCCGCTGGCGCTGGTGGTGTGCTACCCGGCCAATCCGACCGCCGCCGTCGCCGACCTCGAGTTCTACAAGGACGTCATCGCTTTCGCCAAGAAGCACAGCCTGATCGTGCTGTCCGATCTCGCCTATGCCGAAGTGTATTTCGACGACAATCCGCCGCCGTCGATCCTGCAGGTGCCGGGCGCGATGGATGTCGCGGTGGAATTCACCTCGATGTCCAAGACCTATTCGATGCCGGGATGGCGCATCGGGTTCGCGGTCGGCAACGAGCGCATCATCGCGGCGCTCGCCCGCGTCAAATCCTATCTCGATTACGGCGCCTTCACGCCGATCCAGGTCGCCGCCACCGCGGCCCTCAACGGGCCCGACGACTGCATCCGCGAGATGCGCGACATCTACAAGCGCCGCCGCGACGTGCTGGTGGAGAGCTTCGGCCGCGCCGGCTGGGACATCCCCGCGCCGCGGGCATCGATGTTCGCGTGGGCGACCCTGCCCGAGCCGTTCCGCACCCTCGGCACGGTGGAGTTCTCGACCTTGCTGATCGAAAAGGCCGAGATCGCGGTGGCCCCCGGCATCGGCTTCGGCGAGCACGGCGAGGGCCATGTGCGCATCGCATTGGTGGAAAACGAGCAGCGCATCCGCCAAGCGGCACGCAACCTGCGGCGGTTCCTTGAAACCGGCCCGGAAAAGTTGCACAACGTCGTCCCTCTTGCGAAGCGCCGCTGATCCGCGGCGCGATCGCCTTTTGCGGACGGTCAATGGTCGCGCCCCTGAAAGCGGGTCTTGCCGGGCTCGGCACGGTCGGTTCCGCCGTGGTGCGGCTCCTGGAGCAGCACCACGACGTGCTGGCGTTGCGCTGCGGCCGCGCCATCGAGGTGGTCGCGGTGAGCGCGCGCGATCCCGACAAGAAGCGCGACCTCGGCGCCGCGAAGCCGCGCTTCGTCGCCGACCCCGTCACGCTCGCCGCTGACGGCGACATCGACGTGTTCGTCGAATTGATGGGCGGCGACGGCGATCCCGCCAAGCGGGCGGTGGAAACCGCGCTCGCAGCCGGCAAATCCGTGGTCACCGCGAACAAGGCGCTGCTCGCCCGGCACGGCGCCGCCCTCGCCGGCCTCGCCGAGAAGCACGGTGCGGCGCTCAATTTCGAGGCCGCGGTGGGCGGCGCGATCCCGGTCGTCAAGACCTTGCGGGAGGGCCTCGCCGGCAATTCCTTCGCGCGCATCTACGGCATTCTCAACGGCACCTGCAATTACATCCTGACCCGCATGGAACGGGAACAGCTTTCGTTCGCCGAATGCCTCGCGGACGCGCAGCGCCTGGGCTATGCCGAGGCCGACCCGACTTTCGACGTGGAAGGCTTCGACACCGCGCAGAAACTCGCCATTCTCGCGAGCATCGCATTCGGCGCCCGCGTCAATCCCGACGCGGTGTACGTCGAAGGGATTTCCTCGATCGCGTCGGAGGATCTCGAGGCGGCCGAAGAACTCGGCTATCGGGTCAAGCTGCTGGGTGTCGCGGTGCGCACCGCGGAGGGCATCGAGCAGCGCGTGCATCCGACCATGGTGCCGAAGGAGAGCGCCATCGCCCGGGTCATGGGCGTGACCAACGCGATCTCCATCGATGCCGACGGGATTTCGCCGGTCACGCTGGTCGGGCCGGGGGCGGGCGGCGAGGCGACCGCGTCGGCGGTGGTCGCCGACCTCGCCGACATCGCCCGAGGGGTGCGGGTTCCGGCATTCGGCCGGCCGTCCGGCGCGCTGGTGGAGAACCGCCAGGCGCCGATGCAGCGCCACGAAGGCGGCTACTACATCCGTCTCCTCGCGCTCGACCGCCCCGGCACCTTCGCCACCATCGCAAAGCATCTGGCGGACCAGATGATCTCGCTCGAAATCGATCGTGCAGCGTCATCCCGGCGGCCGGCCCCATGGCGGCGACGATCCGAGAAGCCCGGAGACGCCGGCCCCCGTCATATTGATCACCTATGCCACGACCGAGGATGCCGTGCGCCGCGCCTTGAACGCCATCAAGGGCGAGGGCGTGCTCGCCGGCCAGCCGCAGGTCATTCGCATCGAGAAGAATTAGCCGCCAACCGGCAGGAAGGGAATCCGATGTCGTCGAGACCCAGCAAGACCAGCACCGTGCTGGACCGCATCCTCGCGCTGGAGATCGCGCGGGTGACGGAGAGTGCCGCCGTGGCGGCGGCGCGGCTGCGCGGCCGCGGCGACGAGAAGGCAGCCGACCAGGCGGCGGTCGACGCGATGCGGCGGGAGATGAACAACCTGCCGATCATCGGCACCGTGGTGATCGGGGAGGGCGAGCGCGACGAGGCGCCGATGCTGTTCATCGGCGAGAAGGTCGGCGCCGGCCGCGGCCCGAAGGTGGATATCGCGGTCGATCCGCTGGAGGGCACGACGCTGTGCGCCAAGGACATGGCGGGCTCCATCGCCACCATGGCGGTGGCGGAAGGCAGTTCGTTCCTCAACGCCCCCGACGTCTACATGGAAAAGATCGCGATCGGCCCCGGCTATGCCAAGGGCATCGTCGATCTCGATGCATCGCCGGAGGACAACATCCGCGCGCTCGCCAAGGCGAAGGGCGTCAAGCCCGCCGACATCACCGCGCTCATCCTCGACCGTCCCCGCCATGCCGATCTCGTCGCCGCCGTGCGCAAGGTCGGCGCCGCCGTGCGCTTCATCACCGACGGCGATGTCGCCGGCGTCATCCACACCGCCGACCCCGAAGCGACCGGGATCGACATCTACATCGGCGTCGGCGGCGCGCCGGAAGGCGTGCTGGCGGCGGCGGCGCTCGCCTGCATCGGCGGCCAGATCCAGGGGCGACTGGTGCTCGACACCGAGGAGAAGCGCGGGCGCGCGGCGAAGATGGGGATCAAGGACCCCCGCAAGAAATACGACATGGAAGACATGGTGCGGGGCGACTGCGTGTTCGCGGCGACCGGCGTCACCACCGGCTCGCTGCTCAAGGGCGTCCGTTTCAGGCCGGGCATGGTCGAGACCGAAACGGTGGTGATGCGCGCCGCCACCGGCACCGTGCGCTGGATCCGCGCCGAGCACCGCCAGCTGGAGAAGTTTCATTTGTAGGATGTGATCTGTAGGATGGGTTGAGCGTAGCGAAACCCATCATGGCGCCGCCGCGTGTCCGCCGATGGGTTTCGCAAGAGCTCAACTCATCGTACCGTTACGGCAGTGGATGACGCCCCCGACGCCGCATCCCCGTTTGATGCCTCTGCTATAATCGCGAATCGCGACGCAGATCCCGCCGGTGTCCGGCGCGGCGAAGCCTTGCCAAGCAGCGAGCATGGCCATCACCCAGTTGAACCGCCATTTTCTCGGCGTCGAGCGCTCCGTGACGGGGCGCGCCTGGCGCGACCGGCTCGACGACCGCGGCAACGCGCGTGCGCTCGCCGATCGTGCAGCGCCATGGTGTCCCGGAACTGCTCGCCCGCGTCATCGCCGGACGCGACGTCGAGGCCGACGCGGTCGGCGCCTATCTCGATCCGACGCTCAAGGGGCTGATGCCCGACCCCGACGTGCTGACCGACATGGCGGCGGCGGCGAGCCGCATCGCCGACGCGATGGAGCGGGGCGAGCAGGTCGCCATTTTCGGCGACTATGACGTCGACGGCGCGACCTCGGCGGCGCTGCTGGCGAGCTTCCTGCGCCGCGGCGGCCTCGATCCGCTGATCCACATTCCCGACCGCATCTTCGAGGGATACGGGCCGAATGTCGAGGCGATCCGCTCGCTCGCCGAGCGCGGCGCGCGGCTCCTTGTCACCGTGGATTGCGGCACCACCAGCCTGGAGCCGCTCGCCGAGGCGAAGCGGCTCGGGCTCGACACCGTCGTCATCGATCATCACCAGGCCGACGAGCAACTGCCCGATGCAATTGATCGTCAATCCGAACCGGCTCGACGATCTCTCCGATCTCGGCCATCTCGCCGCCGTCGGGCTGGTGTTCCTCACCATCGTCGCGGTCAACCGCGAGCTGCGCCGGCGCGGCTTCTGGAGCGCGTGCGCGGCCGGAGCCCGACCTCCTCGATTTCGTCGATCTCGTCGCGCTCGGCACCGTCGCCGACGTGGTGCCGCTCAAGGGGCTCAACCGCGCCTTCGTCGCCAAGGGGCTGATCGCGATGCGGCGGCGCGAGCGGGTCGGGCTCACCGCGCTCATCGACGTGGCGCGGCTCACCGGGCCGCCGGAGCCGTGGCACCTCGGCTTCATGCTGGGGCCGCGCATCAACGCCGGCGGGCGGATCGGCCGCGCCGATCTCGGCGCGCGGCTGCTGCTGTGCGAGGACCCATCCGAAGCCGCCGGCCTCGCCGCCGAGCTCGACCGCCTCAACCGCGAGCGCCAGACCATCGAGCTCGCCGCGGTCGCGGAAGCCGAGGCCGAGGCGATGGCGGCGCTCGGCCTCGAGGAGCGCGGCGCGGTGGTGGTGACGGCGTCGCCGCGCTGGCACCCCGGCGTGGTCGGGCTCGTCGCCGCGCGGCTCAAGGAGCGGTTCGGCCGGCCGGCCTTCGCGGTCGCGTTCGGGCCGGGCGATACCGGCGCGGGCTCCGGCCGCTCCATCCCCGGGGTCGATCTCGGCCGCGCCGTCCGCCACGCGGTCGCGCAGGGGCTGCTGGTGAAGGGCGGCGGCCACGCCATGGCCGCCGGCATCACGCTGCGCAAGGATGGGCTCGAGCGCGTTCCGCGCCTATCTCGAGGAGACGCTCGGCGCGCGCCGTGGAAGCGGCGCGGCGCGACGACTGCGTTGCTGGTCGACGGCGCGTTGACGGCACGCGCCGCCAATGCCGAGCTTCACGCCACCATCGCCCGCGCCGGCCCGTTCGGCGCCGGCAATCCGGAGCCGGTAATCGCGCTGCCCGCGCCATACCGTCGCCTATGCCGAGGAGGTCGGCCAGGCCCATGTGCGCGCCCGCCTGCAGGCGGGCGACGGCAGCGCCATCAATGCCATCGCCTTCCGCGCCGTCGGCCAGAAGCTCGGCCAGGCGCTGCTCGGCGAGCCGCGGCCGGGCAGTCCATGCGGTCGGCTCGCTCTCGCTCGACCGCTGGCAGGGCGAGGAGCGCATGCAGCTGCGCATCATCGACGTCGCCTCGGCCGACCCGGTGGACCGGCTGCGGAGTTGAGGGTGGCAACTCGCCGCGGGGCATGTAGGATGGGTGGAGCGAAGCGATACCCATCACTTCTCATCGACACGCCGATGATCGGGTTTCGCAAGCGCTCTACCCATCCTACGATGGGAACGCCGCTCACCGGGAACCCTCATGTCCAATCTCAACCTGTCCGTCGCGGTCGGCGACTATGACCGCAACCGTCCCCTGATCAACGGCGCCGTCCGCATCGACGGCGTCGATCCCGTGTTCATGACCCTGTCGCCGGAGGAGATATTCTTCCGCGCCTTCCGCTCGGTCGATTTCGACATCTGCGAGCTGTCGCTGTCGAGCTTCACGGTCAAGACCGCGCTCGGCGATTGCCCCTATGTGGGCATTCCCGCCTTCGTGTCGAAGGCGTTCCGCCACACCTCGATCTATGTGCGCACCGACCGCATCAAGGAGCCGAAGGACCTCAAGGGGCGCAAGGTCGGCGTGCCGGAATATCAGCTCACCGCCAATGTGTGGGCGCGCGCCATCCTCGAGGACGACTACGGCGTGACGCCCGCCGACATCCACTGGATACGCGGCGGCATCGAGGAGGCCGGGCCGGCCCGAGAAGATCACGGTCAAGCTGCCGCCGGGCGTGCGGCTCGACAACGCGCCCGAAGGCGCGACGATCTCCGCCCTGCTCGACTGCGGCGACATCGACGGCTTCATCGCGCCGCGCCCGCCGTCATTCATCGAGCGCGGCCACCCCAATGTCGGCTGGCTGTTCCGCGACCCGACGGCGGCCGCGAAGGACTGGTACAAGCGGACCGGCATCTTCCCGATCATGCATCTCATCGGCATCCGCCGCACGCTCGCCGAGAAGCATCCATGGCTGCCGGTCGCGGTGTTCAAGGCGTTCGAGCAGTCGAAGACGGCGGCGCTGGCGGCGCTGAGCGACACCTCCGCCACCAAGGTGACGCTGCCCTTCGTCGAGGAGACGCTCAAATCGGTGCGCGAACTGATGGGCCGCGACTTCTGGTCCTACGGCGTCGAGCCCAACCGCAAGGGCCTGGAGGCTTTCCTGCGCCACCACCATTCGCAGGGCCTGTCGCCGCGGCTGATGAAGGTGGAGGAGATGTTCCACCCCTCGGTGTACGAGACGTTCAAGCTGTGAGGCTTCTGCGAGCCGACGCGTCTTTTCCACGCCTGACCCGTCATCCTGAGGTGCTCGCGCATCTTCGCGCGAGCCTCGAAGGAGGCGGCCGGGGCGTCGCCGCAAAACGTGCCCGTGGCACGGCCTGCGCAGCATCCTTCGAGGCTCGCTTCGCTCGCGCCTCAGGATGACGAGTCAGCTTCGGCGCGCAAACCTCACTTCTGTATCCGCACCAGCTCCGCCACCTGCTCCTTGGTCAGCGGCGCCGGGATGAATTTCAGCGTCACCGCCTCGGCCAGGAGCAAATCCATGCCGTGGATTTCGTCCGGCTCGACCAGCGACCGCGGGAAGAAGTCGTCGCGCACGCGCCGCGCCACGGCTTCGGAAACGCCGGCGAATTCGGCGTAGTCTTTGATGACCTGCGGATTGTCGCTGTACATGTAGGCGATGGTCTCGCGATAGGCCGCCATGAAGCGGTTGAACACCTCCTTGCGCTTGGCGAGGGCCTCGGCATTGGCGACCACGACGCGGATGGTCTGGCCGCGCACCATGCGCGGCGTCGGTGGCGCGGGCGACGACGCGGGTCTTGCCCTCGTCGATCTCCTTGAGGCCGAACGGCGGCGAGGCCCAGCCGACATCGACCTGGTCGGTCATGACAGCGGTCAGCGTCGAGGACGGATTGCCGGTCGTCATCGCCTTCACCTTCAGTTTGTATTCGTCGATGAAGGCGCGCACGATCGAGTGGGTCGACGATCCCTTGGTGGAATAGGCGATGGTGTTCTTGTCGGTGAGATCGGTCGAGCTTCTTGATCGGCGACGAGGTCTTGGCGTACCAGTAGTCGGCGGCGCCCGGTGGCTTCGGCGGCGATGATGCGCACCGGCGCGCCCTTGGCAAAGGCGGCAATGGCGCCGATGCGTGCCCACCGCGACGCCCGGCATCGACGGCTCCGGCGATCACCGGCTGCAGCGTCTCGCCGCTGCCGCCGGTGTAGATCATCTCGACCTCGATGCCGTGCTTCTTGAAGATGCCGGCCTTGGTCGCCGAGCTGGGCGATCGAGGTGTCCCAGTTGCCGCGCTGGCCGATCGTGCAGCTTGACGAGATCATCGGCGCGGGCGGGCAGGCGCGCGAGCGCGAAGCGCCGCGCGAGGCGAGCCGGCGACATGCGACATGTTTCCGTGTTTCCTCCTGTTACGATCGATTGTGCCTACGGTCCGACGGTCGTTGTCGGTGGGCACGCTCATCATCGTTGCCTGATGGTGCCGAGCCCGCCGAGCCGGCCGACCAGCGCATTGGCGCCGATCGCCACCACGAACAGGACGATCAGCATCGCATACATGCGCGGCATGTCGAACAGGCTGTAGGCCTGGATGATCAGGAAGCCGACGCCGCGGTTGGAGAGCTTGGTCTCCGCCAGCAGCGTGCCGATGATGGCGACGCCGAGCCCGAGCCGGACGCCGTTGATCATGGGATGGCGCATCGCCGGCAGATAGATCTTCGTCGCCATCTGCCAGGCATTGGCGCGGAAGCTCTTGCCGACGCGGATCAGCACCTTGTCGATCTGGCGCATGCCGGCGGCGGTGGAGAGCGCGATCGGGAAGAAGCAGGAGACCGCGCCCATCGCGACCTTGGAGCCGGGGCCGACGCCGAACCACATGATCATCACCGGAAAGAAGATGATCTTGGGCGTCGGGCCGAGATAATAAAGGTAGGGCTCGTAGGCCTTCGACAGCAGGCGGCTGCCGCCGAGCAGGAGGCCGACCACGACGCCCGGACACGCCGCCGATCAGCAGCGCGGTGCCGACCTCGCCCGCGGTGACGCCGAGGTTCCAATAGAAGTCGGAGGTCGACAGCAGCTTCACCAGCGCGCGCGCCGATCGCGACCAGCGACGGCACCACGTCGCGGTAGAGCAGGCCGGACCGCGCGAGCACCTCCCAGAACACCAGCACGCCGGCGATGATCGCCGACCCGGAGCAGCGTCACCGGATCGATCCATGGCGCCGGCGCCGCCGGCAGGCTCATTCGACCGGCCTCAGCCATCGCTCGACCCATTCCGTGAGGACGAAGAAGCAGACGCTGACCAGGATCACGAAGCAGATCGCGGCATAGGTGCCGGGCAGATCGTAGCGCTCGGCGAGGTCGTTGATGAGCTGGCCGAGGCCGCCGAAATTGATCAGGAACTCGACGCCGACCACGTTGATCAGGGTGAAGATCAGGCCGAGCCGCACGCCGACGAAGATGGTCGGCAGCGCCGCCGGGAACAGGATTTTCAGGAACAGCTGCGGCCCGGTCAGCTTGAGGCTGCGGCCGACATTGATGAGCACCCGCCGCGTCCCCGGCGAGGCCCTCGATGGTCTTGAGGATCACCGGCGGCAGGCCGGCGACGAAGCCCATCATGATGATGGTCCAGGCGTTGCGGCCGAAGATCACCAGGAACAGCGGATACATCAGCACGGTCGGCGCCGACGCCATGGCGGCGACCCAGGTCTCGGTCGCCTGGCGCAGCAGGTTGACGCGGTACAGCAGCACGCCGAGCGCGACCCCGACCACGGTGATCATCACGCCGGCGGTGAGGGCTTCGAGGAAGGTGAGGCGGAACCGCTCGCCGAGGTCCTCCTCGGTGATGACGCGCCCGAATGCGAGCGCGATCTGCGACGGCAGCGGCACGATGAAGCGGTTGATGACGCCGATGCGGATCAGCACCTCGACGGCGAGGATCGCGACCACAAGGGTGCCGAAGCCGAGCGCCGGCGGTGCCGCCCGCGAGCGCGCGCATGGCGGCGGCGGTCACGACCCATGCTCCCTGCCGTGCAGCGCGCGGTTCTCGTCGTCGCGCATGCCGCGGCTCGCCTCTTCGCGCAGGTCGCTCCAGATCTGCGCGACATAGCGGCCGAACGCCTCGCTCGACACGATCTCGGAGGAGCGCGGCCGCGGCAGGTCGATGTCGACGATGCGCTTCACCTTGCCGGGCCGGTAGCTCATCACCAGGATGCGGTCGGCGAGCTGCACCGCCTCGGTGATGTTGTGGGTGATGAGCAGCGTCGTCTGCTTCGAGGTCCTGCTGGATCTGCAGCACCTTGTCGCCGAGCAGCAGCCGGGTCTGCTCGTCGAGCGAGGCGAACGGCTCGTCCATCAGCAGGATTTTCGGCTCGGAGGCGAGCGTGCGGGCGATCGCGACGCGCTGGCGCATGCCGCCGGAGAGTTCGTCGGGATAGCGGTTCTCGAACCCGGCGAGCCCGACCAGCGAGATGAAATGCTTCGCCTTTTCGAGCCGCGCGGCCTTGGCCATGCCGGCGATCTCCAGCGGGAAGGCGACGTTCTCGATCACCGTGCGCCAGGGAAAGGTGGATTCCTCCTGGAACACCATGCCGATCGAAGGGTGCGGCCCGCGCACGGTCTCGCCGGCGACGCTGACCGCGCCGCGGTAGTGGTCGAGCAGGCCGCCGATCACGTTGAACAGCGTGGATTTGCCGCAGCCGGACGGGCCGATCACGGCGAGGAATTCGCCCGGCCGCACGTTGAGCGAGACATGATCGACCGCGACCAGCGGACCTTCCGGCGTCTCGAACTGCACGAAGATGTCGTCGACGACCAGGATGCCGTGGCGCCTTGCCGCGCAGGCGCCTCAGCCGTCCGTTCCGGTAGCGTCGACACGGTCGCCATGAAACCGGCTCTCGCCACGCTTGGCGCGATTGCTAGTCGCTCTTGCGCGCAAGGGCGCCGCGGTG
The DNA here is from genome assembly GCA_963800215.1 of uncultured Alphaproteobacteria bacterium. Taxonomy (GTDB): domain Bacteria; phylum Pseudomonadota; class Alphaproteobacteria; order Rhizobiales; family Xanthobacteraceae; genus JAJPKK01. The sequence goes on from CAWCZY010000006.1 coordinate 515,332, forward strand.
TTGCGGGCGCCGTATCCGGGCTCGATGCGAACATCGACCACGGCCACCTCGCCGGCATCCACCGCGGCGATCGCCTCGGCGAACACGCCCGGAAGATCCTCCGCCTTGGTGATCGGCCCGAAGCCGCGGGCGCCCTGGGCGCGCGCCAGCGCGGCGAGGTCGATCTCGGGATCGAGCATCTTCTGGCCGATCCAGTTGTTGTCGACGGGACGGTTGCGCATGATGGCCATCCGCTCCTGATGGACCTCGTCATTGTAGAACGAGCGATTGTTGGCCACCACGATCAGAAGGGGAATGCGGTAGTGCACCGCAGTCCAAAGCGACGGTGACGCTCATCAGGAAATCGCCGTCGCCGCAGATCCCGATCGGCAGCCGGCCCGACCCCTTGAGCGCGAGCGCGGCGCCCACCGAAATGCCGGGGCCGCCGCCGACGCCGCCGCCGCCGTCGGAGCCGACGAAGTCGAGCGGATGGCGCAAGTGCCAGAACGAGCCCTGCCAGGACAGCGGCAAATGGGTGAGGGTGACGTCACGCTTGCCGACGGCGCCGCGCAGCGCATGGGCGAGGTCCTCGATGCCGAGCGCGCGGTCGCCGCCTTTCGGCTCATGGAGCGGCCGCGGCGATCCGCCGGCGGACTTGGCGGGGACCGGGACCGATCGCCTGCAGCAGGGCGGTGGTCGCGGCGTCCGGGTCGGCCGAGATGAAGAGATCGACCGGGGGCAGGGCCTGGTAGTCCATGCTCCAGCCGTTATGCAGCTGGTGATCGAGCGAGACCTGGATCACCTTGGCCGAAGGCGGACCGCCGAGCGTCTTCAAGGTGCCGGCGAGATCGACCCAGTCGAGGCTGAGGATGACGTCGGCCTCGCTTGAGCAGCGGCGTCAGCTCGTCCTTGGTGAAGTTCTGAGGGGCGTCGACGTGCAGCGGATGGTCGGTGGGGAACGCCGCGCCGACCTTGAGGCTCGTCGTCACCCGTGCGCCGATCGCCTCGGCAAGCGCGACCCGCTGCTTCCATGCCGTGACGTCGCGGGAGACGCGGCCGGCCAGGATCACCGGATGCTTGGCGTGCTCGAGCCACTCGGCGGCCTGCTTGATGAGGTCGGCGGGCGCGGCATTGACGACCGGCGGGCATGTAGCGCTTGGCGTCATAGGGCGGCAGCGGCTTTTCCAGCACCGCCTCCTGCATCTCCGCGTCGAGATTGATGTAGACCGGTCCGTGCGGCGCGGCATTGCTCAGCCACGATGCCCGCAGCAGCGCTTCGCGCGCCGCGGCCGGGGAGGCGGGCTGGTCGTCCCACTTGGTGTAGTTGCGGACGATCGCGCCCTGGTCGGCGGCGGTGTGGATCCAGTCGATCCAGGGCCGCCGCTTGGCGGCGTCGACCGGCCCGGTGGCGCCGAGAATGATGATCGGGCATGCGGTCGCACCAGGCGTTGAAGATCGCCATGGTGGCGTGGAACAGTCCGACATTGGAATGCACCGCCGCCGCCATCGCCTTGCCGGTGACCTTGGCATAGCCGTGCGCGATCGCGACGGCCGCCTCTTCGTGCAGGCACAGCAGCATCTGCGGCGCGGCATTGCCGATATGGTTGACCAGGCTGTCATGCAGGCCGCGATAGCTGGCGCCGGGATTGAGCGCGATATAGGGGATGTCGAGGTCGCGCAGCACCTCGGCGACCACGTCGCTGCCGAAGCCCGCGGCGTTGGTGCCCGACGGGATCGGACGTTCGACGGCGGCCGTGTCGGTCATCTTCGATTGGGGCTGCCGGACCGGCGCGGCGACTTCGCGTGTGGACATCGGGATCGCTTTCTGATCGAGACGGGATCGTTTCGGGATCGGGACGCGATCCAAGCCGATCACGAGCTTTGACGCAACCGGGCCAGGACCTTCGAGACCGGCATAGCCGTCGGCGGGCGAAATGCCAACTTTTCTCTGATAATCCGCGCCGCCCGCCGGGTGTCGCGGCCGGCGCGGCGGTCGCTGCGGTCAGCATTGAAGGCGACGCCGCCGTCCCCGCGCTCCGCCGGCGTCACGCGGTTCGATCCAAGGTCGCCACTCCGAATGGCTCTTGCCGTGCGATCCGTCGCATGTGTGGCGATGTCGTCACAGCTCGCCTCTAAAGCGCGGGGATAACTCCGCGGATCGGTTGATCTGCGCCGGGATGAGGGCCCAAACTACCATCCGCTCGTGTTGATTGCGTTGTCATTACGCGTCGGAGGAACGCGCGCCGCCCTGAGCTTAATGCATGGGGGCTCTGGTGTTGCTTCGCCAAACGGCTTGTTGCGCAGTGAGCAAGCGAGAATGGAAATGGTCGAGTTCGATGTCGAGGCGTTCGTGGCAAAGATGGACCGCATGGGTCTCAGGTTGACCGCGGTGCCGCTTGCCGGAGGTAGATTCCGGGTCAATCGCTGGCGGACCATGCAGGCGTTCGAGCACAGCCAGCAGATCCAGGATCTTTGGGCCTCCCAGATCGGCGATAACCAGAACCGGATAGATCAACTGGCCTCCCATCTCACGCAGGCAGCGGGATCGTCGCGCGAGCGGTTGCCGTTCGGTTCCAGCAAGGTACGGTGAAGACGACTTTGCGTACGCGGTGGTTTGGCGCTGATCCCTGACTTTTTGACGGCCGGCGCTGCCGGCCTGGAGCAAGCGGCCGCATCGCCCTTGTTCGCCGGCGATCGATCGGCGACAATCCCGCCGGGGACGATGGCCCAGGAGTTGAGCGTCGACGCTCGCACGCCATCGTCGTTGGAACACGCCGTCGTCGGAACATGCTTAATGGTCATCACCGATTCCGCCGTTCACATCTGGCGCGCCGCCACGCCGGAGCGGCCGTGGCAATCCGGACGCAAGGCCCATCTGGAGCCGCCGATCGGCTACGAGGAGTTGCGGGCGATGATGGCGGAGGCGGGGGTCGACCGCGCCATCCTGGTGCCGCCGTCCTGGGAGGGCGACCGCGTCGATTATTCCCTGGAGGCCGCAGCCAAATATCCCGAGCGCTTCGCGGTCATGGGGCGCATTCCCATCAATAAGCCGGAAGCACGGGAAATACTCGAAACCTGGAAAGACCAGCCGGGCATGCTCGGGGTGCGGCTGACCTTTCACCACGAGTGGGACCGCCCCTGGATGAGCGACGGAACCGCCGACTGGTTCTGGCCGGCCGCCGAGCGGCTGGGCATCCCCGTCATGATGAACGCGCCGACGCTGCATGCCGAGATCGGCGAGATCGCGGCGCGCCATCCCGGCCTGCGCCTCATCATGGACCATATGGGCCGCCTGCGCGGCATGCGGGACGAGACGCTTGGATCGGGGATCGACAAGACCATCACGCTCGCCAAGCACCCCAACGTCTTCGTCAAGCTGACGCTGATCCCGGAGTGCTCGACCGCGCCCTATCCCTACCGGAACATCCAACCCTACGTCCGGCGCCTCATCGAGGCGTTCGGGCCGCGACGTTCGTTCTGGGGAACCGATCTGTCGGTGATGCTGACGCGCTCCACCTGCACCTACCGGCAGGCGGTCACGATGTTCACCGAAGAAATGGAATTCCTGTCCCAGGACGACCTCGAATGGATCCTGGGGCGGGGCATCGCCGAATGTCTGGGGTGGCCGGCGAAATGAGCACAGGGTTCGCGACAGCGTTCGCGGCAGTGTTGCGGACCGGGGCGCTTGCGCTCTGCGCCGCGGTCGTCGCGGCCTCGCTCGCGTCGGCGCAGAACGCGGTCGAAGATTTCTATCGAGGCAAGACCGTCACCATCCTGATCGGGCATCCCGCCGGCGGCTCCTATGATCTCTATGCCCGGCTGGCGGCGGCGCATCTGGGGAAATACATCCCCGGGCACCCGCAGGTCCTGGTGCAATCCAAGCCCGGCGGCAGCGGTGCCGGCGCGGTGCAGTTCCTGTACGGCTACGGGCCGAAGGACGGCACGCTGCTCGGCATCTTCCCCGAGACCATCGGGCTGACCCAGCTGACCCAGCCGGAGATCGGCAAGTGGAAGGTGCAGGAATTCGCTTATCTCGGGTCGTTCGCGAACGTGAATACCGTCTTCATGATGCGCAAGGATTCCCCGGCCAAGACCATCGACGAACTTCGCCGCATCGAGACCAAGGTCGGCTGCAACAGCCGACTTGGGGAGGCTTACATAAATCCCGCCGTGCTCAAGGCCTATGGCGGGTTCAAATTCCGCATCATCTGCGGCTATCCCGGCTCGATGGAATTCCCGATGGTGCTGGCCCGTGGTGAGGTCGACCTGATCTCGGGCTCGTGGAATGCGTGGCGGCGGCGATCCGATGTCATCGACGGCACTTTGCGGCCGGTCATCCAGGGCGGCCTGGTGCGGCACAAGGAACTGCCGGACATTCCGCTGATGCAGGAGCTGCTCGACGATCCCAAGCAGAAGCAGGTGGTGGAGTTTCTCTCCAGCGGCGCCGCGATCGGCCGCGCTCCCCTCGTTCACGGCGCCGTGCCGCCCGAGCGCATCGCAGCGCTGCGCAAGGCGTTTGATCAGATGGTGAAAGACCCGGAATTCATCGCCCAGGCCGAGCAGGCGGGTACGGAGCTCGACCCGACGCCGGGCATCGAGATCCAGAAGATCAGCGCCGCAATTCTCGCCACACCGAAAGAAATCGTCGATATGGCGATCAACGCTGAGAAGTAGTTCCTGCCTAAGGTAACGATAGCCCGGAACCCCCCCGATGAAGCTCTACGACTGCACCCCGGCGCCGAGCCCGCGGCGGGTGCGCATCTTCCTCGCCGAAAAGGGCATCACGGTGCCGACGGTCCAGGTCGACCTGCGTGCCGACGAGCAGTTCAGCCCGGCATTCCGCGCGGTCAACCCGGACTGCACCGTCCCGGTGCTCGCGCTCGACGACGGGACCTGCATCGCCGACGTCATGGCGATCTGCGTCTACTTCGAGGCATTGCAGCCGGAGCCGCCGCTGATGGGCGTCGGCGCGCAGGATCGGGCGATCGTGACGGCGTGGCAGCGCCGCGTCGAACGCGACGGCTTCTTCGCGGTCGCGGAAGCGTTCCGCAATTCCACGCCGGCCTTCAAAGGGCGCGCCCTGCCCGGACGCGATGATTACGAGCAGATACCCGCGCTGGTCGAGCGCGGGCGCGCCCGCGTCGGCAGAATTCTTCGCGATGCTGGACGTGCGCCTCGCCGACCACGAATTCATCGCGGGACGGCGATACACGATTGCCGACATCACCGCCCTCGTGGCCGTCGACTTCGCACGCTGGATCAAGCTCGCCTTACCCGAGGAATGCGGCCATCTGCGCCGATGGCACGGCGCGGTGTCGGCGCGGCCCAGCGCGAAGGCGTGAGCGGCCGCGCCGACAGGGGCTCAAGCGGGCGGCAATGATTTCGACACGGCAAACCGCAGCAGGCCGCTGCGCTGTATCGCGACTGCGTCGAATTAAAAGCGGTAGTTCACGCCCAACCGGGCCACGCTGTTGTTGAGCGCGTTGTTGGTCCCGGTCGCGGCATAAGGCTGGCCGCTGTAATCGATGAAGAGGCCCTCGGCTTTTACCGACCAGTTCTGGGTAAGCCCGACCTCCAGACCGAAGCCCGCGGTGAAGCCGGTATGGAGATTGCTCTCGGTGATGCCGGCGACATCGAGTTCCCCGCGGCCATAGGCGAGGCCGAGCGTGCCGTAGAACAGGATGTTGTTGAGCGCGATGCCGCCGCGACCGCGCACCGTGCCGAACCAGGGGTTTGAGAACTGGTAGTTGGCGAAGGTGGCGTTGGCGCTGGAGCCTTGCATGTCGGTTTCGAGACCGAACACGAATTGGCCGACCTGCCAGTTGTAGCCGGCCTGGCCGCCGCCGGAAAATCCGGCAGGGGAGGCGCCGCTGTTGGTGAGCGTTCCCCACTGATAGCCGAAGTTCCCGCCGAGATAGGGGCCCATCCATCCGAAGTCCGCCGCGGTCGCCGCCGTGGCGGTCAACGCCAGTGCCGCCGCCGCTACGATCAGCCTGTTGCGCATCTCGCCCTCCGCCGCCGCGGCCTCCGCCCCGGTGGGTCCCCGCCAGCGTGGAATGGCGAAGTCCGCCGCCCATGCGAAACCTCGGCAAATTCACGCGCCGACGTTATCTCAACATTCAGGTTAATCGGCTCTCAACGCGCAATGGCCGGGCGCCGTTAAGGATAAGCAATCGTTTACTCGCCTCCCCTTGCAGGGGTGACGGGGCCGCTGTTCAACGAATAGTCGGCTCGCCGCGGGCGGCGATGCTTCCGGCGGTGACCTCCGTTATTGAGCCCCGCGCTATTGAGCCGCGCCCGCCGCGTCGGGACTCGTGGGGTGCGCGTCCGGCCGCGGCGTTCGGCGCGGCCTTGTCCGCCTGCAGGTTGGCAGCAGCGGCGGATTCCGCGCGGTCTTGAATGTACCTGCGCTGCCAGTTTGCTTCCCGGGCTTCGGCGGCCTGGCGATCGACAATCTGTTGCGGGGATTCGCACCCGAGCAGCAGCAGCGACACGGCGCATATCGTGATCAGCCTGTACATGACACCCTCCCGCCCCGGGGCAACTCCGTGCCCGGAGTGTCCGGCAACAGGGACGGGATGGCAACAGTCGTTTGCGCCAAGGGCGGCCCGACAGCCGGCCGCTCCGGGCCGCGCCAACCACCGAATCCCCGTGCACGCGATCTCGCGCGATTTCGGAACTCTCACACAGACGCGAATGCGCGGACCCTAGCCCGCATTTCTCATAAAAAAATGCGCATCGGGGCTCCGAATCAGCGAAAGTTGTTGTGCCGCAACGACATTGCGCAGATTCGAGGAACTCCCCGATGCCGACAGAGTGTAACGCGGAATCATTTGATTTTGGAACCGTGGAAGGTCGCTGTGTGGAAGCGGCATTCGATGGCGGGTTGGTCACCTCCGACGCAGGAGCACTGCTGCTGGGAGCGACCGATCGAGCGATCGGAATGATGGACCGGTTTGCGTCGTGCTTTCACGACGAGCGGCGTCATGAATGGATCGAGCACGAAGTCGCGACCCTGGTGGGTCAACGCGTGTTCGGGATCGCGCTCGGCTACGAGGATCTCAACGACCACGACGAACTGCGGCACGATCCGATGATGGCGATACTGGCGGGCAAGCTCGCAGCGCGGCGTGAGGATTGCGCGCCGGTTGCCGGCAAGTCGACGTTGAACCGGTTGGAGCTGAGCAAGCTGGAGCCGACGCGCTACCACAAGATCAGCCACAATCCGATGGCCATCAAGAATCTTCTGGTCGACCTTTTCGTGGAGGCGCATGAGCGCGCACCGAGGCAGATCATTCTCGACCTCGATGCGACCGATGATCCGCTGCACGGCGAGCAGGAGGGGCGGTTCTTCCACGGTTACTACGACTGCTACTGCTACCTGCCGCTCTACGTGTTCTGCGGCCGCCATCTGCTGGTGGCCAAGCTGCGGAGCGCGGCCATGGACGCAGCCGCCGGCTCGGTCGAGGAGGTCGCGCGCGTCGTGGCGCAAATCCGTCGCCGGTGGCCACGTGTGCGTATTCTGTTGCGCGCCGACTCAGGCTTCGCACGCGAGGACCTGATGGCCTGGTGCGAGGCCAACGGCGTCGACTTCCTGTTCGGACTGGCGAAGAACGAGCGGCTCCTCGCCCAGATCCAGACCGAGCTTGATTTTGTCGCCGCCAAGAGCCGCCGTACCGGCCGGATGGAGCGCCGCTTCAAAAGCTTCATGTGGACGACGCGCCGGACCTGGAGCCGGCCGCGGCGGATCGTGGCCAAGGCCGAGTGGACGCAAGGAGAGGCCAATCCCCGTTTCGTGGTTACCTTGCTCGGACGCGACGAATGCAAGGCCAAGTACCTGTACGAGAAGGTCTACTGCGCGCGCGGCGACATGGAGAACCGGATCAAGGAATGCCAGCTCGACCTCTATGCCGACCGCACCTCGACCGCCACCATGCGGGCCAATCAACTGCGCCTGTGGTTTGCCTCGATGGCCTACGTGCTGCTCTGTGCCTTGCGCCGTATTGGCCTGCATGACACCGACTTCGCCAAAGCGACTTGCGGCACCATTCGTCTCAAGCTGCTCAAGATCGGTGCGATCGTGCGCTTGAGCGTTCGCCGCATAAAGATTGCCATGGCGTCCGCCTGTCCGGCCGCCCAAGACTGGGCCCGCGCCGCTATCCGGCTCGCGATTGCCGCCTTGGCGCGCGCCTCGCCGGCATGACACGCGCCGCCGCGACGCGTAACCGACGCGGCACCATCCCAAGGCTCACCGAGATCAACTCTTCGCTGCCCCCGCAGCCCGGAAATGTCCCAGCCGACATCGCGTCTCCAGACGCCACGGCAGGCTGCGCCTCAAAAAATGCAAATAAGCCTTCTCTCAAATCCACCCGATCATGCAAGAGTAGTGTGAGATTTCCAGGCTAGCCGGCGGTACATTGCGACCCGATGAACGGCCGACCCGATGACGCCGGTGCCGCGGTGATTCCTGACGATTTCATTTTTTGTGAAAAACAACCCCATGCAAAGTAGACTTTCTCCCGGCACCGGCCATCGCGGGGCCACAGTGCGGCTGTAATCGGCCTGACGGTGGCCGGCCGAGGGCCCGGACGAGTTACGGGCATGAAAGCCGGCGGCCGGGGAGATTTCCGAAGATCAACGCGAACCGCCACGTGGAGGAGCGCCGTGAAAAGCTTGGTGACGACGATGATGATCGTGGCGATGGCAACCCCTGCCTACGCGCAGCTTACCCCCGGGGGTGCTCCCGGGAGTGGCTCTTCCCAGGGATCGAAACCCGGCATAACGGTGGGCGGGGACAAGAAAGCCAAGAGCGAGGATGACCTGCAGTACGAGCGCGAGCTCGACCAGGCCTACAAATCCGGGCTGAGCAAGATCCCGGATAAAAAAGCCAACGCTGACCCCTGGGGCAACGTCCGCGGCGCGGTGACGCCGCAGTCCAGGAAATAGGCTATGGCTTCCGGTTTGGCCGGCGACCGAACAGGTCGAGGACGGCGACCCCGGTGGGCTCGAAATCCGACACGTTGCGCGTCACCACCGTGAGCCCGTGTTCCAATGCGACCCTCGAAGCGAGGCAGAATCTGATCATCTATCCATGCGCGAAGAACTGCGTCTTGCGCCGCGTCCCTGCGCGCGATCTGGAGCGTGCCCAGCACGATCTCGAGGATGGAAATGGCCGAGAGAAAGAGCTCGCGGCCGGAATCGTGTTGGCCCATGCGATGACGTTGGTGTTCGCCCGCTCCGGCCGTCTCAGTTCGGAAATGACGTTGGTGTCGAGGAGGAACATCAGCCGATGTCGGCCGGCTTGAAGAGCCCGCCACCCACACGAGGCGGCTTGAAAGCGAACCCCGAATCGCCGGGCTGGGCGAGCGCTTCGGCGAGGCTCATATTGCCGCCTGCGAGGCGCTGGTAGTCCTCGATCGTCAACAGGACATCCGCGGGCCGGCCCCGGTCCGTAATGAAGACCGGTCCCCATTGGACGCATGAGATTGCCGGCGCTCCCACTTCTTCACAGTAGCCAATCGCTTGCTTGCAGGGTCGCTTTGCGCGCCGGTTGCGGGCTGGCCCAAATACGCTAACCCTCTCATCCCCCTGGCGCGCCACGGTCGATGAAGATGGGCAATATTGCTTCGCTGTGGCGCTACGATGAAGCCCGCGCCTCTAGCTCATTTCCCGAGAATGCTCGCCTGGCCCGGCTGCAACTGTACGCCGCGTCGGGACTCCGCCAGATTACCCGTTAACCGCCGTTGACCGGGGTTCCCTGGCGTGAGGTCTCGACGTGCAAAACGTTGATGCCGGCTTTGGTCATTGCGCGAATCAGCGTACAGGAATGCGAGGCACATCATGCTTATATTGCTGCTGCGCGATCCACAGCGGCATCGTCGAAACGTCGAGGTTCGCCATGGTCGCGGCCGTCGGGCTCCAGAACGAGAACACCCCCGAACAACAGGCGTTGCCGCCGAGTCGAGGCGAGGTGCTCGCGCGCTATCGCCTCCTGCGGGATATCGGCAAGCGGCACCATTCCGAAGCGATGAAACACCTGTCCAAGGAAGCGATCCTGCACCACGCCCGCCGCCTGGGCCTCGCCTTTGGTAAGACCCTCATCCTCGATAACATGGAAGAGCTCACACTGGCTTTCGATCTCGCGATATACACCGCTCCCGCAGGCCGTTCCCGAGCGATCGATCGTTACGCCAGATCGGCGCAGTTTGCGCCCGGCTCTGACGAGGCGATCATGCTTGAGGCCATGCGCAATGCGCGGTTTGCGGTCATATTGGTGCAGCGCCGACACCCATCCGCTGGGCTAATCGTCACCGACGTTTTCCGCAATATCGAGATCTGGTTGGTCGATGAGGGCCTTGAGATGTCGCTGCCGGTCGGAACTGCGTATGCGACCCGGTATTACGCGCCCGATCGTTTTGTCGTGACAGCCGGGGTGGGCATGCCGGTTGATATCGAACTACTGACGAGCGCGGTCGAAATCGGCGCCGCAACTGCTGCGCAAGTCCCGTGCCGAGGCGTTCGAGGATCGGCGCTTCGCGGAAGCCGTCTATCGAGCCGCGATTGCGGACGGGATCATGGCAGGCATCGCCTACCAGGACACTGCCGGCGCCGTCGATGCCGCCTGAAGGCACGGGTCGCGAAATCGGCGGTAGTCGGCGGCGATAGCGTATTCGAAGTCGCGCGCTACGCTCGATGAAGATGGGCACTATTCTTTCGCCGTGGCGCTATGATGCGGGAACCTTGTGCTCGCTCCAATCAGCATTGCTGCGGCGGACTGCGATTTCGCACTACGCCCTGCAGCTGGACGGCGGACTGCTTCACCTGTTTCACGATTCGCGTCTGTCACACCTTGCCGTTCACATACGGATCGAACTTTCCTGCGACCGCGGCGGCCATAGCTTGATCGAACGGAAACGGCTCATCCCCGCGTTCCGCAACCCATCCATCTTTCGCTTTCCAATGCCTGAGTCGCGTAGGCGCGACCTTCTTTTTCTTACTGCTTCCGCGGCGGCAGGGGCGGCACTCGGTCCCCCATTTTTTCCGCTTTTCGCGACCGTGCACACCACTGAAACACTGCCGAGCGAACGCAGCCGTAGCGATCGCGGCGCTCTTTTTTTCTGGCCGTTCGCTCGCATCGCGCCCGCCGCTGAACGCCCCTCATTGTGGCACAACACATCGGAATGCTTGCAGCGGTCGCGGTAGCGCGAACGCCATGGCGCGCGTTAGTGGGCGACGCCACCAACGCATTGCCGCCGGATGTGCGTCAGCCGAGAACGTGCGCGCTCGAACCAACTTCGTACGCCGGGAATCAACTATAGCCCTTGATCGGAATGCTCGTTTGTATGCGCCTCTGTTGCAGGACCGTTGCAGGCTGAGGGTGGGCTTCCGGCCTCTTCAGCGAGGCAGGTCGATCGCAACATTTCGAACAGGACTGTCGCAAAATGACAGCACCGCGATTGCAAAGTTTCCGCGAGGTGAAATGCAAGTAAACAGCAAGCCGGGCGCATGCCAAACGGAGCGCACGCCGGCTGTCCGGGACCAAATCCGTCGCACAAAGATCGCTGGGGCGATGCTTTCGATTAAATCGCAGTGTGGCGCGGGTCTTCGCATTGCTGGTGGGGAACGAACGAGCGACCGTCCTATGGCAAGATAAAAGCCGCAGCCTTTTTGCGGGGCGTTCGGCTGCGGACGGTCGGAAGATCAACGACTTGGCACGAGGTGCATTTTTGAGCCGAGCCCGCATTTTTGCAGAACTGCCGCAAAATCAACGCTTCTCGCACCTCGCAGCAAAATTGCGGATCGGCGACGGCGCTCTGTTCGTTGAGAGTCTTGGCCTTTCCGCTGACAGCGCCAGCAGGGGTGTTTCAAGTGCCAACAGATTCGCGCAAGCCAACCAACCACATGCGCCCCGGCCGAGGGCGGCGCTTTTATCTTGCCGTCCGTTGGTCGGTTGGTCTCCGCCCCATTTCCTCGCCGTTGCGACATTCCCATTGGGGCCATCCTGAACCAATCGAATCCCCAAGTGGTAGCAGTCCGAGCCATGATCGCTTGGAGAGCCAATGCCGGACCACCGCAGCTCCGTCAAGGCTCGCGCTCTGCGCGACCGGCTCCGCCGGCTTGCGGCCTTGACTGACCTGCAGCGGCCGGCTCTTTTGCTTCCAAGCGGTCATGGCTTCCCGTGAGCGAGATCGCTCCCGTTGCGACTTGGACACGGAGGCCACAGCGTGGCATGGCGCGCACATCGGCCATTCATTTGGCCCAGGTCCCATGCGAGACTTCGGTCATGGCTCGCCCGCGCAAAGCACGACGAAAGAATCTCGCGGCCGCTGATGTGCCGGCTGACGATCTTTACGACTACGCGCGCCCGCCGGCCCGGCGCTCCGGCCGGCCGGCGCCGGACGATCCGAGCGCGTGGACCGTGAAGGATGATTGGCCCGAGGACGTGCCGGTGACCGAGGCCGAGATCGAGGTGTTCGAGGCCTGGTTCGGCGACCTGTTCGACGACTTGTTCTCGACGCGCCACTGACCTGAGAGAGATCGCGATGACGGTTCCGGTTCGTGCTGCCTTGTATCTGCGGGTCTCCACTGCCCGCGACGGCGGGCGCTGGGGCCTCGGCTCCGTCCACAAGGTGCTGACGCGCACGACCTATGTCGGCCGCCACCGGTTCAACACCAAGTTCTGGAAGACGCGGGAGCGCAAGCCGGACGCGGAAGTCGTCGAGATGATGGTGCCGCCGATCATCGAGGCGGCCGAGTTCGAGGCGGTGCAGGCGCTGCTGAAATCCCGCAGCCCGGCACTGACCGCGCCGCGGATTACCAGCGGCCCAACCCTCCTTACCGGCATTTGCTTCTGCGCGGCCTGCGGCATGGCCATGACGCTGCGCACTGGCAAAAGCGGTCGGTATCGCTACTACACCTGCTCGACCAAGGCCCGCCAGGGTGAGACCGGCTGCCTCGGCCGCACTGTCCCGATGGAGAAGCTCGACACGCTTGTTGCCGATCACATCGAGCGGCGCCTTTTGCAGCCCGCCCGCCTCGAGGAAATCCTGTCCTCAGTGCTGGACCGCCGAGAGGAACGCGCCGAGCGCCGAACCGCGCATATCGCCGCCTTGCGCAAGCGTGCGGCCGAAACGGACGCCAAGCTCAAGAGGCTCTACGACGCCATCGAAAATGGCGTCGCCGATCTCGCCGACCCGATGCTGAAGAACCGCGTTGCCGAGCTGAAGGCCGTCCGCGAACAGGCCCACGCCGATGCGGAGCGGGCCGAGGGTGCCCTTGAACGGGTCGGACCGACCATCACGCCCCATTCCCTCAAAACGTTCGCCAGGCAGGCCCGCAGGCGCATGCGGACCCAGGCCGGCGGATACCGCCGCGACTACCTCCGCGCTCTGGCCCAGCGCGTCGAAGTCGACGCGAAAGAAGTTCGCATCATGGGGTCGAAAAGCGTACTGCTTCGCACGCTCGTCGCCGTCTCAAGCGCAAAAACGGCGGGTTTTGGCGTGCCCAGTTCTGTACCGAAGTGGCGCGCCCTACGGGAATCGAACCCGTGTTACCGCCGTGAAAGGGCGGTGTCCTGGACCGCTAGACGAAGGGCGCATAGGGGGTCGCGGCGGAGCGGCGACATATACGTTCGTTGCCCCGCGCAAGCAAGCTTCCGATCCGGCCAGTGGCCGGCGGGTTCCGATCCGGCCGGCACAAGGCGGCCGGCGCATCGGCGCGCCGGGCCGATCGGCGCAGCGTTTCCGCCCGCCGGATGCCGGGGGCGGCGCCGGTTCATACCGCCTGGGCCGAATGGGCCGGCGGTCATCCGCCCCGAACAGCGCGGCCGCCTACCACTTCCCCGTATTGGGCATCGACTTCCACGGCTCCGCCGGCGGCAGCGCGTCGCCCTTCTGCAGCAACTCGATCGACTGCTTGTCGGGGGAGCGGACGAACGCCATCACGCCGTCGCGCGGCGGGCGGTTGATGGTGACGCCGGCCTTCATCAGGCGGTCGCACAGCGGCGTAGATGTCGTCGACCTCGAAGGCGAGGTGGCCGAAATAGCGGGCCTCGCCGTAATCTTCGGCGTCCCAATTCCAGGTGAGCTCGAGCAGCGGCGCGTCGCGGCCGCTGCGCTTGCTATCGCCGACCAGGCCCTTATCTTGCGGGGCGGCGAGAAAGACGTTGGTGTAGCGGCCCTTTTCGTCGGGGCGGCGGCGGATTTCGACCAGGCCGAGCTTGGTGCAGAAGAAGTCGAGCGCGGCATCGAGATCGCGCACGCGCAGCATGGTGTGAAGATATCTCATGGCGAGCCTTTGTTTATCGGCGCACGGTCGTAAAATGTGGCGGACCGGTTTGGCCGGATGAGTCCGCAAGGCCGGAGCGAGGGCCGGCGCTGTGCTAACCCCGGTTCCCGGGGGTGAAATAACATGATCGCGGCCGATTTCGAGACCGGCATGCGCAGGCTACACGATCTCGTGAACGAGGGCGTCGGTGATCCTGCCCTTCACCGGCGCCGGCATCTCGACCGAATGCGGCATCCCGGATTTTCGTTCCCCCGGGGGCATCTGGACCAAGTACCAGCCGATCCCGTTCGATGCAGTTCATGGCGAGCGCGCAGATGCGCCGGGAGTCCTGGCGGCGCCGGTTCGCCATGGACGCCCAGTTTTCCACAGCGCGGCCGGGGCGGGGCCATTTGGCGCTGGCGAGCCTCCACAAGGCGGGGAAAATCCCCGCTGTGATCACACAGAATATCGACAACCTGCACCAGGCCTCGGGCTTTGCCCCAGAGACAGTGGTGGAGCTGCACGGCAACACCACCTATGCCACCTGCCTCGACTGCGGTCAGCGCCATGAGCTCGCCTGGGTGCGTGAACATTTCGAGACCGGCGGCCGGGCGCCGGACTGCCCTGACTGCGGCGGCATGGTCAAGACGGCGACGATCTCGTTCGGCCAGGCGATGCCGGAGGCGGCGATGCGGCGGGCCGAGCAGCTCACTGCCGCGTGCGACCTGTTCCTGGCGATCGGGTCCTCCCTGGTGGTATGGCCGGCCGCCGGATTTCCCTTGATGGCCAAGCGGAACGGGGCCCGTCTGGTGATCCTCAATCGCGACCCGACCGACTTCGACGACGCCGCCGATCTCGTCATCCGGGCGGATATCGGGGCGACCCTGGCGCCTTTCATTTCCCATTGACCCCTGCCGCGACAGGTTGCCGCTCTCGTTTTCCGCATCTTGCGATGTTCACAGGTCAATGCGCGTCCCGGCCGAAAAAAAACTTTTTCTGCTTTTCCGGCCGCGCTGCGATGTTATCCTCGACATAAGAGATTCGGGGTAGCGCCTCCTCTCAGGAGGCGCCGATCTAAGCAACGGCGTGCGTCTTCATGGCGGCGGATGCGAGCGGGCCCAAGGGGCCGGGGACAAGTTTTGAGCTGGAGCCAGAGGGTCTCGGCGAGCTCATCGGCGATGCGGCAGCAAACGTCGTCGAGGTGGTCGGCGTCATCAAGTGGTTCGACGTGTCCAAGGGCTATGGCTTCATCGTGCCGGACAATGGTGTGGCCGATGTGCTGCTCCATGTGACCTGCCTGCGCCGCGACGGCTTCCAGACCGCCTATGAAGGCGCCCGCATCGTCTGCGAGGCACTGCAGCGGCCGAAGGGCCTGCAGGCCTTCCGCGTCCTGTCCATGGACGAGTCGACCGCGGTGCATCCGGCGCAGATGCCGCCGCCGCGCACCCATGTCACGGTGACCCCGACCAGCGGCCTCGAGCGCGCCATCGTCAAATGGTTCAACCGCCTGCGCGGATTCGGCTTTTTGACCCGCGGCGAGGGCACGCCGGACATCTTCGTGCACATGGAGACGCTGCGCCGCTACGGCATCACCGAACTGCGCCCCGGCCAGACCGTGCTGGTGCGGTTCGGCCCGGGACCGAAGGGAATGATGGCCTCGGAAGTGCGCCCGGACGGCGGCCCGCACATGCTCGCCTCGCATTAATGCCCTTTCTTTCCCCTCCCCGTTTTCGGGAGCGGTAGGGTGGGGTCCGTGCTTCCAAACCCAATTGTCTTCGGCCCGGCCCGGAGAAAGAACCCGACCCCACCGCGGCCCTCCCCGACGACGCCGGCGCGACGGGGAGAATGAAAAGCCCACCGTTGCAGTCGTGGCGCCGTTGGGGTAAATGCGCGTCATGACGAAACATCTGCAGCCGCAGACCTGATCTCAATCGCATCCGCGCCGATTCGCCTTTGCCGTTGCACTTGCCGCGGCTTGGCTGATGGCGCCGCTTCCGGCCGGAAGCGCCGAGCAGCAGACCCTCGAGATCGTCTCCAAGTCCGGGGTCCACGTCTTCACGGTGGAACTGGCCGTCACCGACGAGGAGCGCCAGACGGGGCTGATGTTCCGCCGCTCGCTGCCGGAATCCACGGCATGCTGTTCGACTTCAAGCGCTGACCAGGACGTCTCCATGTGGATGCGCAACACCTACGTGTCGCTCGACATGATTTTCATCCGCGCCGACGGCCGCATCCAGCGGATCGCGGAAAACACCGAGACCGAGTCCGACCGGATCATTCCTCGGGGGGCCCGGTGCGCGCCGTGCTCGAAGTGGTGGCCGGCACCGCGAAGAAGTTCGGCATCGCGGCCGGCGACCGGGTGGCGTCGCCGATTTTCCGCAAATGATCGTGCCGCTTGGCGCTGCTTCGCAGCGTGGCCGATTGCCGGCACCGGGCGGAGCGTGTATCGAAGAGCCGCGGGCGTTTCGCGCCCCGCAAACGGCCCGCATGAGGTCCCACGGAGGCGCGGGTTGCCAGGTAATTTCATGTGGAACATGTAACGAGATTTAAGCGCAGAATTGATGTCAACGCGAGCAACTAGACGGGGTATAGCGCAGCCTGGTAGCGCGGGAGTTTTGGGTACTCCAGGTCGCAGGTTCAAATCCTGCTGCCCCGACCACCGCGGCACCTGAATTCGCTATTCTTTTTCCGATCCCTTCTGACGCCCTTCTGACGGTCCATTCTGACTTCGTTCCGACGCTGCTCGGCCGCGGCTGCGGGCCTCGGCGACCGACGCGATACGGGTGCTGCGGCGGCGGATGTAGCGAAGGGACATTTCCTTCTTGCTGTGCGTGAGCGCGTCCTGGATCGCCTCGAGATTGGCGCCGTACTCCTCCGCCTCGGTGGTGCCTCCAGCACGGCTATCCATCGACCAGACCGTGTCGGGAATCCCGGCGGCGCGCGCGATCTCGCGGAACCACTTTCGATAGCTGCGCTCGCGCACCGGTAGCCCGTGCTCCCCTTTGACCACGGCCCCCGCGCGGTCCGCATGGGGCACGGAGTTGAGCAGCGGGAAGAGGAGCGAATAGTTTGCCAAGTCAAATTCGGCCGCGGCCCGATATTTCGATTTCGACGTCTTAAGTCTGCCAGCGCCATCCCGGGACTTTCTCCCAGGTGAAGAACCCGGTCCACATTTCGGTACCGAAATAAATCGTGTTCTCGACATTCGGTCGCGCCGGCGACCATTCCCCGATCATGTCCTTTTGGCGCAGCAGCAATTCGAATTGCCCGGCGACGCCGATCGCCATGTAGTGGGCTCGCGGCTCCGGTATGACGCCCTTCCGCCCGAGCTCAAGAGCCGTCCGGATGAAGGCGACAGCCTGGGAATAGGTCATCTCCTCCTCGCGGGCGCCGCCCTTCTCGAACTTGATCATTGCCAATTCATCATTGAGCTGGCGACACTCGCGATGGCGGAGCGCTGCACCGAACCGGAGCACGGTGCGAAACATTGCGACCCCATCGTGGGCGCGGTCGATCCGCTCCGGCTTGCCTTCCTCCGAAGGCTTCCGCCATTCGTCATACCAATGCTGAATGTCCAGGATCGTGAGATTGCGGATCAGACGCTTGCCGACCGTGCGCTCGATGATTTTGAGGCTGTCGGTGTAGGTCTTCCTGGTGTTGCGTTTCACCTTGTGGAAGCGCGACTGCGGGTGCTCCTGATAGATGCGGCAGAGAGAGAACACGCTGCCGTCGTATCTGGTCTTGGTGAGCTGCGCTGGTTCCGCAGCAATCGCCGCGATCCAGGCATTGAGCCTCGCCGTGTGTTCCTGGCAAAGCGCGGCGAGCGTCGCCGTGTCAGCATCCGCGGGCAGGCGGATGCTGCGGTCCGGGTATCCCATCGCATCGCGCACCACTTGGCTGGCCACCCAATACGGCTGCCGGCCGTTAGCGCGGCGATCCCATTTCAGGCCCGGGGCGTCGCTTCGGCGGGGCATCGAGTTTTTCAGGCCCGTCCTGGGTGATTCCAGCGCAGCCATCGTTGCCGACTCCGTTCTCTTCGTCCAGCCACCTTTTCACCGCCGGCCAATAGCGGCCATGCCACAATGGGTTAACCGGGGGAAACCCGCGTAATTCGCATGCGCGCACCGCGGCACGAAAGCGATCCTTGCCCATATGCGGTGCAACGCGACGATGCAGCTCGTTCTCGTCGACATAGACGGCGCACGTTCCTTGGCCCCGTTCCGGATCGTCTGCGAAGCGGGGGAGGGCGTCTGTGACGGTTTGGGCGCGCGCGCTCATACGGAGGCTACGGTCAACGTTGTTCTATCGTGGCCATGGGATCACCTCGTTGCGATCACCGGCCAGCTGCGGCGTCTCGCTGATCAGCTCGATCGCGTGGCCGAGCACTCCGGCTGGCTTGCCGCGATCGTCGCGGGACAACGCGGAGCGGATGGCCTCGAGCGGGCAGCCGTACTGGACCGCCAGGCTGAACAGCAGCGCCGCATCCCGCGCGATTGCGTCGACGTCGGTCCCGGCCTTGGTCGTCGACAGGAAGATTTCTGCCACGCGGCCGTCGGCGAAATGCCCGATGCATGCAGTGTAGCGCACGCCGCTATGGTCGAAGTCGAAGCCCGTACGCTCGCGGCGGTTCGGTAAAATTTGGCGTTGCGGGGCGCTCATCTGACAAGCTCCGCGTCCAGCGCCGAATAGCGATTGGTCCGCACGTCAAACGACATGCGAACCTCGCCCTTTTTTCCGGCCTCTTGAAAGCGAACTTTCTGCACGATGATTGAGGACTCCTCGCGATATGGGTCCGGTCGATGAACGCAGATCCCGTGATCGGCTTTGTTGAACCAAGCGGCCGACCCGTCCACGTCGTATAGAGTGGGGACGCGAACATTGCCTTTCTCGTTCACATCCTTGGTGGGATGCGCGACGACAATCACGACGACACCATAATCGCGAGCGAACCGCTTCAGCGCACGAATTGAGCGGGCGATATATTCGGTCGTGGTCTCGTCGCGCCGCTTCGCGTGCTCCACCTCATTCCAGGGATCGATCAGAAGCACGCGCACGCCATCCCGCAAGACCGCATCGGTGGCCTTGTCGATGATCCATCCGAGATCGAAGTCTTCATCGTCGCTCTGGCCGGTCGGATCTGTGCCGATGAAAACGAGCGCGTCATTGATCAAACTGTCAGCCTCAGCGTGATCGATGATACGTCGCAGCGTGTCACGCAGATGAGGAACCACCGGCATCTCGGGGGAGAATACGGCAGATCGCCACTGATGCAGCCGAAAGACATTCACCAAGAGGTTCAGCGCCCAGGTCGACTTCCCCATCCCCGGGACGCCGGTCACCACCATGAACTCGCCGATGAGAATTCGGAGATGCAGGTCGATCGTTGCCCATCCCGTCGAAAACGTGACCAACGGAGGTAACGCGGGATAATCGCGCAGTCGATACAGTCCCCGCACGGGATATGGCTTCGCGCCGTGCAGCACTGACACCACGCCATCCTTCCCAAGCTTTACGAGGACATCGTTGATGTCCTTGCAGCCCTCCGGATATTCGACGAAAGAACATTTCGCCGCTGACAGCCGTCTGACAAGCTCGGCGGCGAGTCGCTGTCCCGGCGGGTCGCTGTCGACGGCGATCGTGAACTTCTGAACCCGCCTCAGTCGATCACGGTTGTTCCATAAGAATTCGAACTTGCCAGCGGATTCCAGACCCGGGTCGAGCGGTGCCAGATCTACCGGTCGCGCTCCATTCGGTACGGCTGGCGCTCCATCTGGCACGGACACAGTGAACGGAAATCCGCAATCGATCGCCGCAAGGGCGTCGAACTCGCCTTCCGTAATGATCAGGGGCGCCCGCCCATCCTCAAGACTCGGGTCGTCGAGCACATCGGAATTCCAGAATGTGCGCCTGCCTCCCGCCTTCTGCCAGAATCTCTTCTGTGGCGCCCGGTACTTCTCCGACACCGTGACGCCGTGCTCCAAATATGGAAACACGAGCACGTTTCCGCTCGGATCAGGAATGACCTCGCCCCCTTCGGCCCTAGCGGTATAGAGCCCAATCTCGCGGCCGTCTCGGGACAGATGCTGCGCCGTTCGATCGCCCTGACGTGCAGTTGACCTAGGGTCGTCATAGAATCTTCCGCCTTTCCATCCGCAGTGGTGGCACCGGAAAACGACGCCCCGGTCATCGACGCTGACGCTCAAGCAACGATCCCGTTTCTTTTTTCGCAGATGCGAACATTGCGGGCAGGTAGTGGTGAAATGACCGGTGGCGCTGTGGCGCGCCGAGATGCGCAAGTCCGAGAGGATCGCCGCCGCGTCGGCCATGGCGCCCTCAAATGATCCCCGTGGCGCGGGCATTGATGATGCCTCTTTCAGGCGGTCCGGTCGGCTCACCGGCGATAATTCTGGCGACGTATTCTCGCGGATTTTCCTTGGTCGAAGCCGTCTCGACTACCGCGCGCGCCAGGGCAAAGCTGCCGCCCTTGTGCTTCCGAAGCTTGCTCAGGAGACCGCCTGCATCTTGGCCAAGGATTCTGCTTGCCGCGGCGAAAATAACCCATCTCCTCACTCTCTTCGGAGGGCGCTGCTTGCGCCTGAGGTTCCGTAGGAACCGAAGGGTTTCTTTCTTTCTTAGGGGTACGGGGGGATTTGTCACGCCCTTGTCCCGTGACCGTCCTCGCCTCGGTCACGTGACTTTCACACTCCTTGTCCCGTGCCTGTCCCGTGACCGTCACGGGACAACTCTCTTGTTTTCGACGCCACCTATCCTTCCGACCGCGTTGTCGTTCGCGACGCGCTTCGTCAACAGAGGCGATCTCGCTAATGATTGCGAGCACCTCCCGATAGGCGTCACCTGAGAGGTTGAGTGCGGCAAGGCGATTGATGTGCTTGGTCTCGATCGACATTGAGAGCTGGCCCTGTTCCAAACGTTCGCCGAGCATCACGGCTTGGCGTGACGTATCTGTTCTGGTCGGATTTAAGTCGGCAGCCCACTCGCGAAGGGCGGAGCCGGATCAGCGAGGCGTCGTCGCGACTCGGCGAGATCGGCCTGGGGCGGACGGGGCCACGCGACGGCGGAGAATGTCCACGCGATGTGGCGCCAGCGTTGGGTCGGTAAGGCATTCAGCAGCGAAATCGCCCGGTCGCGGGCAGCGACATCATGCCGGGCTTCACGGACCGCATCGAGTAGAGGATGGGTTGATCCGAGCGTCGTCGCAATAGTGCTAGCCAAAACGCCGAGCTGGAAATTGAGCTCGTCCGGGTCGAGCTCGTAATCAGGACTGAGAGGTGGCAACGCCTCCGCTCGACCCAGCGCCAATGGATGTAAGGTGCGCTCTATCACGTTCGTCTCCGCTTCGTGTCCACTCAATGGTGGGTGGGTAGAGGTTCCATGGCCCTCCCAGGACACATGTCTCCCGTCACCGCGGCGACGCCTCCGGTGCCGTGATGTGGGCGACTGTCCCTACGGGTGGGGCTCGCGTCCGGGCCGCCTCGGCAGCGGGCGGCTACCTAGGGCGGCTGGCTAATCGCGGGAGGGGATGGCCGTGATGGAATTGGTCTGCGACCGACAAGGCGAATGCCCGTCATTGATCACTCCAGTGTCCGGTTATGCTTGTATTTTCAAGCAGTTGTATTGAAACGCGTTACACTTTGTGGTACGCGGAACTCGATCATCCTGTCCGGATGCTCACGCCTTGGGCCCGTGTCGCGATGCGACGCGGGCCTCTTTCATTACGAGTTGGCGGATCGCCTCTCTGATGGCCTCAGGCCTGGTCGGGATTTCGCGCTGCCGGCGACGCCAGTCGTCGAGGGCCGCTCGCTCCGCGCAGGTCATGCGGACTTGGGAGACTGCATCAAGTTTGCGGGAGGCCGCCTGCGCCATTTGGCTGTGCCCTGCATGCGTGGATATCTTCGCAGGACAAGCTAGGCCCGATAGGCTGAGCCTGAAAATGACGAAATCGAGGAAATTGTTTCGATTTCGTCAGCACGCCCAACTGACGAAATCGAGGAGATCATTTGGATTTCGTCAGTTCCCGCTCTTTAGCCATTCTTCGGCCAAATACGGTTCGGCATTGGCGCGTCAGATCAATCTCGGGGCCCATTGCGCCCTTGTAAAGAACCGACGCGAGTTGGTAGAACGGGCCGCCATCTGTCTCGGTCGGATGTGCATCGGTGTACTGAGTTAGTAGATCGTATGCGTTATCGGCGGCCGTCAGCTTGTCGAGATCGCGTTCGCGGCCGCGACGAGTGGTTTGGGAACAATCTGGTCGCTCAGCATACGCGCAAAGGGCCCTAGCTACTTTCTGGCGCAAAAATAGAGAGCCTGTCCCTTTGGATTGAGTAGCTACCCATTGCGGAAGCTGCAAGATGGAACGACTTTAGTCCTGACGCCGACGCGGTGTCGGCTCCCGAATAATTTATTGAGAAGGCTGTTGACGGGTGGCCGCGAGTCAGTCTCATTTGTAAGAATGAGACATCATCGAGCCTTGGCAGCGCGCCAGAAGTTGCTCGATCGGCTCCCCGTGACCGGCGAGATCCTGCGTGGCTCGCTGCTCAAGCGGACGATCCGCAACCATGCCACCGGATGCGCGAAATGCGCGAGCGGCGAAGGTCACCCGCTTTCGGTTCTCACTGTGAGCTACCCTGGTGGACGCACGCGCCAGTTCAGCCTGCGCCGCGAACGGGTGGCCGAGGTGTGCCGCTGGCTGCGCAACTATCAGAAGCTGAAGGCGGCGATCGAGGTTATTTGCGAGCTCAACCACGAGGTGCTGCGTCCGGAACAGGCCCGGTCGAAGCGCCGGAGCAAGCCCCGTGATTAAGATGCGGCGCGCGCAACTGAGCTTTGGCGACGGATTGATCGCCGCGGAGGTGGACGATCTTTGCGAAGATTGGATGAGGTACGCCGACCAGGTTTTGGCGGATGAACTGCTGGTGGCGGCCGTGTACGAGGCTTTGGGGAAGCGGCGTCCCAAGAGCCGCAGCCGTGGCCGGCAGGGAACTCCGGCGGAGGTGGTTTTGCGCCTGCTGATCCTCAAGCACACCCGCAACTGGAGCTATGAGGTGCTGGAGCGCGAGGTGCGCGCCAATCTGGTGTACCGTAACTTCACCCGCGTGGGGGGCGCCAAGATGCCCGACGCCAAAACCATGGGCCGTTGGGGCGTGGCTCTGGCGCCGCAGGTGATCGAGCAGATTCACGATAGAATAGTGAAAATCGCACGGGACAAGGGAGTAGCGGACGGGCGTAGAATGCGCGTGGATACCACCGTGGTGGAGACCAACATCCATTATCCGACCGACTCGAGCTTGTTGGGCGATGGCGTGCGAGTGCTGACCCGCACCATGAAGAAGATCACCAAGATCGCCGGCAAGGCTGGTGCCAAATTGCGCGACCGCAGCCGCGGCGTGAAGCTGAGGGTGCTGGACATTGCGCGGGCAGCGCGCTCCAAGGCCAAGCAGAGCCAGGAGAAACTCAAGCGGGCCTATAGCCAATTGCTAAATTCAACCAGTCGGGTGGTGGGGCAGGCAAAGCGTTTTTCCACCGAGGTCGCCATGGGCGTGAAACGATCGACCGACGTCCTGCAACAACTGGCGTTGGAGAACCTGCGCTGCCAGATCGATGCGATGGTGCCGCTCATCCGGCAAGTGATGAAGCAGACCAGAGCGCGCATCTTGCGCGGCGACACGCGCGCCGACGGCAAGATTCTCAGCCTGTTCGAGCCCGCGACGGAAGTCATCCGCAAAGGAAAAGCCGGCAAGCCGAACGAATTCGGCAAGATGGTGAAACTGCAGGAGGCCGAAAACCAGATTGTGACCGGCTATGAAGTCTATGCTCAGCGACCCAACGACGTGGACCTGCTGATCGGAGCCATCGAAACCCATCAAGCAAGGCTCGGTCGCACTCCGCGCCTGGTGGCGGCAGATGCCGCATTCTATTCCGCCAAGAACGAGGCGGAGGCGAAAGCAAAGGGCGTCAAGCGCGTCTGCATTCCCAATCGCTCCACCAAAAGCCCCGAGCGCAAACGCGAACAGAAGAAGCGCTGGTTCCGCAACGGCCAGAAATGGCGGACCGGATGCGAGGGACGCATCAGCGTGATCAAACGGCGACACGGGCTCAGCCGCTGCCGCTATAAGGGCGATGCCGGAATGAAGCGCTGGGTCGGGCTTGGCGTCATTGCCGACAACGTCATCAATATTGGCCACGCCATGGAAAAGCAGTAATGCAGTCACACACGTAGCGCGTTCACATCCAAAGCCCTTCAAAAATGACCGCCGGCGGCCCGGCGGTCTTTGCTCGGCCGAAGCCCATTGACGTGCTCCCAAAAACATCAATTTTGCGCCGGAAAGTAGCTAAATACGCAAGCATCTTAACGGCCAAGTTCGTCATCAGGCCGGAATCAATCCCCAGCGCACGAACTCTTGATGCCTTCTGGAAGCTCGTGGATTAAACGCTGCGCTACCTTGATCGCGTTAATGGTGGAGTGAAGTTGCTTCTCTGCCGCGGCTTTTGATTGTCGCGGTTCCGCCCGATTATTAATCAGTCGATTCCATGCGATGCTGGCCGCGATTGCTGTTCGGCATTCCTCGGTCTCAGCGGCTGGCGGACCAACGATTTTCAAGGCCTTCGTGACTATCGTGGAAGTCTTTGTCGGGGCCAGACGGCAGGTTGCCAAGTTTCGAAATGCAGATGTGCCGAACGCCGTCACGTTCGATCACTTCGTACTCTGCCCCCTCTAACATGCCCGGCCACGTCGGTATCACTACCAACGCCGCGTCCCCCACGGAAATGGGGATCTTTTTGCGTGTTTTCACCGATGTCACCGCCATCACCGCGCGAAGTGGTCAGCGCGGGGCAGCATCGCGGCGGTGATGCGATGTGACGGATGGCCATCCGGCCCCGCGCTAGACCGGCAGGCTACACACGCGGGTGATTCGCGGAATTGGCTTTCGCAAAGTATCAACAGGGACGGCGGCTTCTAGCGGTGGATGACCGTCAGCAATCTGTTCGGCGGTAGGTAAGCAATGCTGTCTTATAATTGGTTTGCCCTCCCGCGATGGTTGTTGAATGATGGCCTCTCGCAACTGGGGTCGATGTGCGCAAAATTTCCATGATATCGATTGGCCTCGCGTTGGCAGCTTGCGCTGGTCGCGACGCCCAACCCGTGGCGACGGTGCAGCCCCAGGATCGCTACAGCGATTGCTCAATGATAAATGCCGAAATTCAGGCCAACAACTCGCGGGCGGAGGCCCTCGCCTCCGAACAGAATGCGAAGGTCGTGCAAAATGTCGCCGCTGGCGTTGTGGGGATCGTGGTCTGGCCGGTCTGGTTCGCGATGGACGCGAAGGGTGCCGCCGGCACCGATGCCGCAGCGCTTCAGGCGCGTCAGGAGTATCTCGTGAATCTCGCTGGGCAGCGATGTGCACCGGCGCCGCAACAGCCTCCCCCGCCTCCCCGTCGATGACCTCGGGGGGGGGGCAGCGCGGGGCACGCCATTTGATGCGACGCCTCAACGACCCGATCGAGCCAATGGACCTCGTCAACATGCGGGCGAACGGCGTGTGCTCGCTCTCGATCTATTGCCACCAGTGCCACCACGAGACCGCGATGAACGTCGACCATCTCCCGGGGGATATGACCGTGCCCTCGTTCGGACCGCGGATGGTGTGCACGAAGTGCGGAACGATTGGTGCAGATGTGCGGCCAAACTGGAAGGAGCGCGGCCTCTAGTGCGAGCCCCAAGCGAACCCACCCGTCAAGGCGCGGGCCTCCACTTCAAGGGCGTGACCACCAGCGGCGTCCCCTTGCTCGAGCTGACCCAGCCGGATGCGGTTCGCCTGCAGGGTTTCCGAAGCAGGTAAGGCTCACCTCGACCGTCGGTGACCACTAGCTGGACGTCTCGATCGAGCGGAGCGCTTTCGATCGGCTTCCAGCCGTATCTTTCCCCGAAGTCCGGCATCGCGGTCGAAGCCCTCGTGTACAATCCCCATGGCGGCCAACTATCGGCCGAACCACCCGGCCGAGTCGATTCGCTCCATGTGACGACTCCACCGGGCCATGACGAGTAGCTATTTCACTCGGATGGTACCGCGTCGCATCCTCCCTGCCGGCTTCGTTGATCCCTGCATCCCGACGCTTGCCGCCAAGCCACCGTCCGGACCGGATTGGGTGCACGAGGTCAAGCACGACGGATACCGATTGATCGTGCGCCGGGACGGCAAGGCGGTGCGCCTTTTCACACGCCGCGGCCATGATTGGACCGATCGCTATCCCGCGATCGCCGCGGCCGCCGCGAAGCTGCGCGCCAGGTCATTCACGATCGACGGTGAGGCGGTGGTTTCCGGTGCGGACGGCGTCGCCGTGTTCGGCGCTCTCCACCGCCGGCACAGGGCGACGGATGCGATGCTGCACGCGTTTGATCTTCTGGAGCTCAATGGCAAGGATCTCCGGTCGCTGCCGCTGGGCGAGCGCAAGGCCAAGCTGGCGCGGCTGCTGGCGCGTGCTTCCGTCGGCATCACACCGACCAGGACGGCGCCGTGGTGTTCCGGCACGCCTGCAAGCTCGGGCTCGAGGGCATTGTGTCGAAGCGGCTGAACGCGCCCTACCGGTCCGGCCCGTCCCGGGACTGGCTCAAGGTGAAGAACCCCGACAGTCCGGCGATGCGGCGGGCGCGGGCGGGGACGTGGTGAGCGACGCCAGCGGCGCCATCCGCGGGTGACACTTTCCTCAAAATCAGATAGGTCAGCAATGCTGTCATATCTGAACGGGAGCGTGACGACTACCGCCCGGCCCACCTCTCCCGAATCGCCATCTCTATTGCCGCCGGAAGCTGAGCAACGAGACGCTCCGCAGCCTCAATCGACATGGCCACCCGAATTTCAACAGGCCTTGGACGAAGAGGGCCGGCGGATACGAGCAATGTCACCACTACGTTTTCACCTGAAAATGTGGTTGTACCGCCTTGTAGGGCTGTTAGCTCGAAAGGCGGGTCGCCTGTGAATTCGACGGTTCCTGTCATAGGTTTCTCCCCTTGCCTCATCGATCGCTGCAGCCAGCTAACAGAGCGATCATGATTACCCGTACGGAGATGCGGGAAATCGCCGAGACCGCTGTAGCGCTGATCGAGTGCGCTGATAGTGATTTATTCGTCGCGCTCATAATTTCTCCGATCGACGGCGCCGACGAAGGCGCCGAGCGTTGCGCCATTGCAGTCCTGCCCGGCCTTCGCGCAATACGCGGCGAACTCCTCAGGATCGATCTTGGTTTTTCGCACGACGAACCCGCGCGCCTCGAGTTTTTCAACGTTCTTGTTGGCCTTCTCGAGCCACTCCTCGAAGGAGTTGTAAAGGTTCGGTTCGTCAGGCATGAGACGCTTGATCGCCTCATAGTCCTTTCGCTCGAACCATATGACCGGCAAGTTTCGCTTGGCCATGTCAGCGCACCCCTCGGGTAGGAGCCGCTTGACCGGGGCACGGAATTCGGTTTCGATCTGCCCGCTGTTCCGCGCGCGGCTCTCACACCACGCGGAACGGATCAGAAGCCGCTGGCGCTGCCGATCAGCCCAGCGGCTTCGTCACGAATTGACATCGGACTTCTCGCAGTCAGCGAACAAGAGTTAACGCGGGTCGCGCCTGTGATCAACTACGATGTGAATAATTCGCACGTCTCACTTTCCCCCCTCATCGCTTCGCAAAGCCGCGCGCGCAATGAACCTCGCACCACGAGCCGCCATCGACCACCGGAGCCCCGCAGAAGCGGAAATCATAAATGGGGATCGCATCGGAAAGGGGTGCTGGCCCCTTTTGATGTCAGTGGTCCCTGAGCAAGCGAGTGGCCCGTTTTCCCCTCTTGGCGTACCCTTCCAAATCGCGCCTGCTGATATTAGATTTGCACTACCCGCGCGACTGGCGAGCAATTACAAAGGAAGTGTTTTATGTTTTCCATTAGCATTTTTCATGACTTAGCGAAGCCGCTCCGCTTCGCGATTACCCCCGACCACACAGGTGTGGTGCTTCCGCCTGGACGGTGGAATTTGCGCCACTCGCAAGTCGCGGATGGCAATAGGGCTGGCCCAGAGTTGCGTCGCTGGATGCAAGCCTTTGAGCTGGATGGCTACTTGATAATGACGCCGTCAACATAGATTCTTGAAATCGGGGCCGCCTCAGTTGGCGGCCTCTCGTCCGTCATGCTATCGACCAGTCGCTACCCGGATCAGCTATGGTCATTTGCACAGTCGCTTTTGTAATCAAGATTGCCTCGGCTGGATTTGGCATACTCGCTGCGATCATTTGGTGGCGCGCTTCGCGCATAAAGACACCGTCCGAAATGACGCAGGAACAAGTCGCGGCAGTCCAGGGCGACGTTATCCCTATATTCGACAGACTAATGCGAGGCGTAGCTAGCCAAAGCCGACTAAATGCGCGGGCGGCCGGCTTTGCGGCTGGGGCCGCCTTCCTTCAAGTTGTCGACGCCTTCATGCCGACATGTTGGGGCTGAAAAATTCCAATTAGGACACTACTTGGCCCTTGAGCGCGGACGCTGGATGGCCGGCGCGTAATGGCGACGGCCCTTCACAGTGTCACGGCGCATTCGGAATCGGCTCCGCCGGCAGGTCGCAGAATCCCCGCTGGCTTGTGGAAGCGGCTCTTCTCACCCGGCAGGTTGAGCGGCCTTCCGATCGGCGCGCGCGGTCGTCGCCGGCGGCGTGGCTTTGTCGCGCGCCTCGCTCACCGCTTGCGCGGTACCGGCGCTGCGCTCGGCTTTGTCCGCTTCTCGCCGGGATCCTTTGCGAGAATTGCGAGCATGGCGGTAGTGAGTTGGCGGATGGATTCCGCTCGAGACGGGTGACCGGCCTGTTTCCCTCGCCATCGGTCGACCGCCTCCAGGAACTCGTCCGAAACCCGCATCTGAAACACACGTTCCTGAATTCGTCCGGGTGGTCGCCCCATAAAAGTGTTGACCCCTTTTGTAAATGTCGCTACAAATATAGCAGGCTGAGCGAGTGTTGCAAGCACCCTCTCAGCCCTAACCTGCAACGATGAGGTAAGTCATGTCACAGGCTGATTCCCCCAATACCACAGAGTCCGTCCCGCCGCACCGTGCTGGCGGGACTTTCCGTCGCCAGCGCCTCCGTGGCGGCTGTGGATATCTTGCTGGCTGCCAGAGTGCCCGGAGACGATCCGATCCATTCCGTCATCGCGTCGCATCAGGAAGCATGGGACGCCTACTGCGAAGCGGACGAGCTTCTCGATGGCTTCCGCAAGAACGACGATCATAAATTCAGCGGCATCCTCATCGGTGAGTATCCGGAGACGTCGACGGAGGTGATAGAGCACAGCGAGGAGGTGTTTCACGTTCGCCATGTGCGAACGGGCAAGATGGTGCCAATCATTGCGTGCACCGTGCGTGAGATCGAACGAGACGCCCCAAAGGCGCTGTCAAAATCCGAGCGGGCCGCCTGGGTGGAGGAAAAGGTCGGCGAGCTGGAACGACTTCGCGGGACGGAAATGGCCGAGTACGAAAGGACGCCTCGCCATGCGGCCTGGGTCGCCATGAACAACTCATCGAAGATCCTGGATGAATTGACGGAACAGCTGTTCGGCATGAGGCCGGCGACGCCCGCAGGCGCGCTCGCCGCGCTGGAGCATTGGGTGGAGTTTGCCCCGTTTGCCAGTGACTGTTGGGATGACGATTCCGAAGAGGTAACCGAGTTCCTCCGCGGCATCGTCGGCGTGCTCGCGGAGAGCATCCCCACAGCGTAGCAGGCCCTCGGGCCGCATCGCCCGGGACGGCGCCGCCGTGCCCGCCCGGCATTTCCCCTCAATCCAGATCACGGGAGCTTTCCCAATGAACAAGGCTACCAACGCAGATCCCATCCTCGCCGCGATCGAGCGGCACCGCGTCGCCGAGCGGGAGTTCGGCGAAGTCCTCACCCGGCGAAACAAGCTCGAGAAAGAGTTGCCGGAGATCTGCGCTCAAACGGACATCCGCCCACGCATGGATGTGAACAACATCGTCGAGACGGACGATCCGCGCTGGGATCGCCGCCGAGCGCGCGGTCGACAAATCCAGCGAAAAGACGGTCGAATGCAGCAGCGCCCTCATGGAGACGCGCCCCACCACGCTCGATGGGGTGAAGGCCCTGTTGCGATATGTGACGGACTTCGTCGGTGATGACACCGACGTTTCGAAGGGCGTTTTGGCCAACGTGGCGAAAGCACTTGAAAGCAGAACGCTCGAGACCGGTGGGCCCGTTCAAGAGTCGAAATCGCCCGAATCCAAGTTCGGGAGGGCCTACCAGGAATTGTTTGAGGCGCGCGCCGGCGTCGAGAAGCTGAATGCCGGCGGATACGATCCGGACGACGATCCGGACGGTATATGCGACGCGCTCGTTGCGCGCGTTGCAACTGCCGAGCTCCAATTGGCCTGCTTGCCGGCCATGCTTTCCCACCAGCTCGTCAACAAGTTCGAGACGCTCGAGACGATGATCTCCGAACGGGAGCGCAACGGGCGCCCCCTCGACAACCGTCACATGTTGATGTTGGCGAGCGTGAAGGCGGACCTCTATCAGTTTCGGTTCAAGCGGGACGAGACGGAGTAATGCCCCGCTCCCTCGCCGAGTGGATCGGCCGGACTGACGACACCCCGGTGCCGCCCCGCGTACGGCTCCGGGTGCTCGAACGGTTCGGCCGCCGCTGCGATCCCCGCCTGGGCTGCGGCCGCCCGCTTCGCCCGGGCGACGCCTGGACCTGCGATCACATCGAGGCCGTCATCAACGGCGGGGCCAACCGTGAGAGCAACCTGCATCCATTGTGCGAATGGTGTGAGCCGCCGAAGACCGCGGTGGACATGCAGGAGAAGTCGCGGAGCTACCGTAAGCGCCTCCGGCACGCTGGCATCAAGGTGGCACCCAAGGGCCGGCCGCTACCCGGGACGATCGCCAGCGGGTGGAAACACCGCATGGATGGCGGCTGGGAGCGGAGGGCGTCAAGGCGCTTCGGTATCGAAGGAGGTCCTGCCGCGGCAACCGCGGGCCGCGGACTTTTCAGAGTGACCCAAGCGGAAGTTCGATCAAGAGCTGAGACTGCTGTCACAATGGCCCAAAAACGGGGGTGGCGCCGGCCTCGGCTGTTAGAACTGCTCGTATGGTCGGTTCCGTCCAATAGCCATTTCAGGAGGGAATCTTCATGTGGAAATATTTTTCCATGATCAAGTTCGCTACCGCCAAGCCGAGGCTGCTGACAAATGGGATAGCGTAAGCAGTTAGGAATTTTCGCAAAGTGGCGGCATCGAACGGCCACACCGGCAATTCGTCGATGACGGCGCCGATCTTGCGCAACCGCTCAATCATTTGCTCATCCTGGGCTGCAATCGTGCCGGACAGCAATCGCGAATGCGGATCATCAAGTTCCTGTCGCATGCGAAGCCCGACCGCGGTCATCAGCTGAGCCTTGTTTCTCAGCATGGCACTGTGAAACGGCAACAGCGGGGCCATGAAAACAAGTGGGCCAAAAATAAAATAGCCGACGATTATTGCCGCAGCGCCGGCAATCATAAGGCCGCTGTGCTTGAGAAAAGAGAAGGCGATAATGGACAGCACCACGTTAAGGCCAAGCAGCGTGAGCGCGTATTGATTGCGCAGACCTAAGCGGCCAACAGGCAAGAGTTCCCCGGCCTTATCTGGATGTAGCGGCAGCGTATGGAGTTCGGCGTGCGCGACGACGTCCCGCAACAGGACCGCGACGGCTATACTGCGGACCACATAAACCGAGGTGATGACATAGAACAGAAAGACGCAATAGAAGAAAATGTACCCGACCGGTAGCACCTGTTTGCCCTCTACGTACCAGGACCCGATCGAAATCGGTCGTAGCCGCCCTGAAATTTAGATAGGCAATGATCCCTCCGATCGTGAGGCCGAGCGCCTGCGCTGCCACATTGACTTTCAGAAACAAGCGAGACCAACGCATGGCCATGGCCATTCCGTCTGCTTCGGAAACCGAGAGGGTGCCATCGGCCTGCACCCTCCTGAGTGAGATTGGTCAGAACCTGTTGATCGGTCACGGTCAGGATCAGCAGACACGGCAACGACACCGTAAACATGAATGCCACGTTGACGTCGTAGAAGAATGGCAGGGTATGCTCACCCTGAGGAACAGTCATCGGCACCGGCACCGGGCTGAGAATGGCGCCGATATAAAGCGGCAGGTAGGTAACCAGCAGAGTACCAATATAGAGTGCCACCATCTCGAATGGGCCGAACCCGAGACGTCTTAACAAGCCTGGAAGCAAGTGAAGGACAGAGCCCGCCGTCGTGTCCAAAGTCATCGTAGACAAGGCCGGTGATGGACAAATAGGTGTCGGCCCGGCAGAGGGGTTAATCATCTGTGTGGTAACCGTGCCAAGAATTGACGCGCCAATCCACGCCTATTACTCCCCCGAAATCAACCACGCGCGCCCCCTCCGACTGATTTTTGGAACATTCGCCCGACGCAGGCACCCAACGCCGCTTTTATTTTCGCGGGATCGGCACGCCCCGCCGGCCTTTCTTGATGAAAGATACACTAGTCGCCCGTGCGTACGGAAGGGGCTATGACCGCTTCTGGACGGCCGCCGCGCCAGCTTATTGGGGTGCACCAGCCGCGGCGCGGGCCGCGCGGTGACTTCCTGCAGTGGACAACCGCTTGGTTGCAGAAAGCGCGATCGCATCATGAGGCGCCGGCCTGAGACCAAGCCGCTGGGAACAACTGTAAGAAATCTGCGCAAAATCCATTCAACAATTTCAGCTACACGACTGTCATCACATCGAACCGACGCGAGTGCCTCAGGTGATCAGCTTTTTTCGGAAACTGCTCGGCGTTGGTGCGCCCGCCGAGGCGATAGGCCAGGAAAATGAAGCCGACCTTCGGCTCATGATGGACAACAGCGTCGACGTGATACTGCGCGTTGGCCCGGATCTGCTGCAACGTTATGTCTCTCCCTCCTCGCTGCAACTCTTCGGCTGGACACCTCAAGAAATGATCGGCCTCCCCGCGAAGATCCTTCGTTTTTCCGGAAGATCATCACGTCATTGCAGCCACCGTTGCCCGCCTGCACACAGGCGAAACCGACAACGTTACGGCGAGAGTGCGCATTCTGCGGAAAGACGGCGCACAGGTCTGGGTCGAGGCGAAGCCCCGCCTGCTCCGTGATCCTGTCACCGGCAAACCGGGCGACACTGTCCTCGTCATCCGAGATGTTACGGAACAAAAGAGGCTTGAAGACCAACTTTCTGCCATGGCGCTCACTGACGGTCTGACCGGCTTGGCAAACCGCCGGGCCTTCGACGTGGCCTTAAATGAAGCATGGCGACGCACGCTGCGGGAAGGCACGCAGATGTCGCTGCTGCTGCTCGATATTGACCGCTTCAAGGGTTTCAACGACCGCTACGGGCACCAGGTTGGGGATGATTGCCTGCGAGCCGTTGCTACCGCGGTGAAAGGAGTCGCGCGTCGCCCTGGAGACTTGGCCGCCCGCTACGGCGGCGAAGAACTCGCCATGGTCCTCCCCGGCACCGATACGATGGGCGCGAGCGAGGTCGCCGAGGCGGCGCGATCTGCAGTAGAGGCGCTCCAGTTGCCTTATGCGGAAAATCCTGAGGGCGGAGGCTTTGTCACCGTGAGCGTCGGCTCGGCCACAGCGCTGTCTCGCGTGGGAGGCACGATGAGAATGCCGGAAGGGCTATTGGTGGCGGCGGACGGCGCCCTCTACAAAGCGAAGCACAACGGCCGCAACCGCGTCGGCACTGCTCTTCTGCTGGCGCCTAACGAGAGTTCAGCGCGCCCGAAACGAGCCGCCCGAAACTAGTCGGTTAAATCTGCCACGCGCGGGTTCTTCAGAAACCAGGACATCACAATAGGTAAGTAACACTGTCCTTCCGCGATCATCGTCATCGCGCCCTGCCTCCGCTCCACCCGGCTGTTCTTCTTGCTCATCGCTGCCCTCCGCGCTGCTCTCGACAATACTGCAACGCCTTGATGCCCAGCTTCACTCGCGCCCGCGCCGACCTCTCCAGGAGGGGTATGATCTCCCGTTGGTCCGCTGAAACGTCCGGGCGCATGCCCATGACCGTCAGGTTGCGGACCTCCCGGCGGGTGTCCGCGAGTTCCTTGAGCAGAAGCGTCTCGTCGAGCCGGGGGTCCTTCGGTTTTCCGACCACGGCCGGCGGGACGTCGGCGAAGAGATCCAGCTGCTGTGGGGCAAGCTTCTTCATGGCAGTTGCCCATCTCGCCTCAGCCGACTTTGCCGCGCTCGAAAATCCGCGAGCACCCGGCTGTGCACCCTGACCTGTTCCCGGGTCCAACTTTCCATCTTGTGAGCCGCCTCCCGCATGTCTGCGGGCACGCCCGGGTTCATACCGATCACGATGAGGTTTCTCACCCTCTGGCGCGCGCCGGCGAGTTTCATCTGAGGTCCGGCTTCGTCGAGCGGGGGCCGTTTCGGTCTGTGTTTCATTGGGGACCCGGGCGGTCGCGTTCAGTGCAGCTGGTCGAAATCGGTGTCGGCCGCCAGGGCGGCTGCGGCTGTAACAGGAGCGCCGGCCACAGCGGCGCGGCGGGCAAGCGTGGCAGCGGGTATCGGTGCTTAGCCATGGGCCTCTTGGTGATGGTCAGGCGCGCGGCGGTCTATTCGCTCCGGCGGTCTCGACATATCCGGACGATGGCAGGAAGCGTCATACGTTCCACCTGCGCCGCGGCGGCGATCGCTCGGGCGATCTCCCGCACGGCATAGATCGTCCAAGCCACCCGTAGGGCGGTTCCTGGCAACAAGCGTCGACGATGCGCCTCGGGTGATTTCCGAGGCGGTGAAGCGACCGGGCGCAAGGGGCCGGATCTAGTGGTGCCATCGGTTGCCTCCGCCATCGCCGAACGTATGGTTCCATAAACGCCGGAACAGCTGCGTGGCGTTGCCGAGCTCGCGGGCATCGAGATTGATCTTGCCGGCTGCAATGAAGGCGTTGAGCGTGCTGGACACGAAGGCAAGTTCCGCATCGGCTGGCGTCGTCGAGATCGGAATGGACCTCGCGTTGCCATTGGCCGCCTGCGCCGGCTTCGCCTTGGTGATCTTGCGGATCGGGCGGCCGTTGAACTCGCGGGTCTCGATCTCGATGTCGTAGCATTCCCCGATCTTGAGGGGGGCTGCCTTCTCCGGCCATATCTCGAAGGACTGGCCGGTGTTGGAAACGACGGTGGCGACCTTCTTGCCCTCCTTGGGAGGGCGGATGGCGGCGATTTCGATGATAGTGGTCATGGCCGCCTCCTATTGCGCCGGCCTTGACCATCGGAAGTCGATGTTCTGCTGCACGGGCTGCGTCCGCTGCGGCGCAACGTGGCCGTAAGCCACGAGTATTTCGGCCATGGTGTTCGAGGGAATGCCTTGCGCCTTGACGCGGATGCGGGGCTTGACGGCCTTCTCGACGATCTTCTCGGCCACCTTCGGCTTCGCTTCTTTCGCCGGCTTCGCCTTTTCCAGAGTGAAGGCCTTGAGGTAGGCCTGGAACAGTTCCCACTCCCGCGAGAGATCGCCATAGGCGTGGTGCTGAAACGCTCCGCCGTCCTTGGGCAGGATGATCAGGTGATAGCTGTCGAGTTGCTGCTTGGGCCGCGCCTCGTTCCATAGATTGCCGTGGGCGGCGAGCGCGACCTTCATCTCGTTGTAGACGGCCTTGCCGGTCTTGAAGTCGATCAAGCCGATGCCGTTGTTGACCATCGCGATCAGATCGGGCGTGCCGCCGTACTGGTAGCGCTCGGAGACGAGCGAAATCTCCTGCTTGATCGGTGTCACGCGGCACTGCTCCCGCCATTCCCGGAACGCCTTGAACGAGGCGTGGGCCATCTGGAGATGGTTCGGGGCTGAGAGATAGTTGTGGAGCGCGGCCTCGATCTCGCGGTCTGGTGCGCCGATCAGGTCCAGTTCCGCCATTTTGTGCACGGCCGA
Source organism: uncultured Alphaproteobacteria bacterium (assembly GCA_963800215.1). Classification (GTDB taxonomy): domain Bacteria; phylum Pseudomonadota; class Alphaproteobacteria; order Rhizobiales; family Xanthobacteraceae; genus JAJPKK01. The sequence goes on from CAWCZY010000006.1 coordinate 551,548, forward strand.
TCCGATATCGATGGCGGAGCGATCGTAGAGGGGAAGCCCTGCGGCCCCCTGCTTGTGCGCCCAGTGAATGAGAGCGCCGCTATCCTTGTAGCGTCCGGTGACGTCGTTGGTGCCGGGGACGGGCTGGCCGGCGGCGTTGGTGTAGCCTGACTTGGGGCGAGGCATTCAGGCGGCCCTCCCGTAGCCACGCAGACGCATCCGCCGCGTTCAACAGGCTCCCGACCATGTCGCCCCGCGTATCGGAGAGGCAGCCGGTGACGTCGGTGTCGACGTACACATTGCTCGATCGCTTCATGTCGACCAGGACGGCGCGCGTGTAGTTTTCTACGGCGACCAGGAGACGCCGCAGGTGTTCCGCCCGGTCCTCGAAATCGAGGGCGTCGGCCAGGTGCCAGCCCGGCATGTGGTGGGGTTTGTTGGTGATAATGCGTTGGATCAGGTGCGCATGGGCGTCTGTTACGGACGCAATTGTGGTATGCGCGGACTCAGCCTGGGCCATGGGTCGCTCCTTGGCTTGGGTTAGCCTGGAAATCTCACACTACTCTTGCATGATCGGGTGGATTTGAGAGAAGGCTTATTTGCATTTTTTGAGGCGCAGCCTGCCGTGGCGTCTGGAGACGCGATGTCGGCTGGGACATTTCCGGGCTGCGGGGGCAGCGAAGAGTTGATCTCGGTGAGCCTTGGGATGGTGCCGCGTCGGTTACGCGTCGCGGCGGCGCGTGTCATGCCGGCGAGGCGCGCGCCAAGGCGGCAATCGCGAGCCGGATAGAGGCGCGGGCCCAGTCTTGGGCGGCCGGACAGGCGGACGCCATGGCAATCTTTATGCGGCGAACGCTCAAGCGCACGATCGCACCGATCTTGAGCAGCTTGAGACGAATGGTGCCGCAAGTCGCTTTGGCGAAGTCGGTGTCATGCAGGCCAATACGGCGCAAGGCACAGAGCAGCACGTAGGCCATCGAGGCAAACCACAGGCGCAGTTGATTGGCCCGCATGGTGGCGGTCGAGGTGCGGTCGGCATAGAGGTCGAGCTGGCATTCCTTGATCCGGTTCTCCATGTCGCCGCGCGCGCAGTAGACCTTCTCGTACAGATACTTGGCCTTGCATTCGCCGCGTCCGAGCGAGGTAACCACGAAACGGGGATTGGCCTCTCCTTGCGTCCACTCGGCCTTGGCCACGATCCGCCGCGGCCGGCTCCAGGTCCGGCGCGTCGTCCACATGAAGCTTTTGAAGCGGCGCTCCATCCGGCCGGTACGGCGGCTCTTGGCGGCGACAAAATCAAGCTCGGTCTGGATCTGGGCGATGAGCCGCTCGTTCTTCGCCAGTCCGAACAGGAAGTCGACGCCGTTGGCCTCGCACCAGGCCATCAGGTCCTCGCGTGCGAAGCCTGAGTCGGCGCGCAACAGAATACGCACACGTGGCCACCGGCGACGGATTTGCGCCACGACGCGCGCGACCTCCTCGACCGAGCCGGCGGCCGCGTCCATGGCCGCGCTCCGCAGCTTTGCCACCAGCAGATGGCGGCCGCAGAACACGTAGAGCGGCAGGTAGCAGTAGCAGTCGTAGTAACCGTGGAAGAACCGCCCCTCCTGCTCGCCGTGCAGCGGATCATCGGTCGCATCGAGGTCGAGAATGATCTGCCTCGGTGCGCGCTCATGCGCCTCCACGAAAAGGTCGACCAGAAGATTTTCTGATGGCCATCGGATTATGGCTGATCTTGTGGTAGCGCGTCGGCTCCAGCTTGCTCAGCTCCAACCGGTTCAACGTCGACTTGCCGGCAACCGGCGCGCAATCCTCACGCCGCGCTGCGAGCTTGCCCGCCAGTATCGCCATCATCGGATCGTGCCGCAGTTCGTCGTGGTCGTTGAGATCCTCGTAGCCGAGCGCGATCCCGAACACGCGTTGACCCACCAGGGTCGCGACTTCGTGCTCGATCCATTCATGACGCCGCTCATCGTGAAAGCACGACGCAAACCGGTCCATCATTCCGATCGCTCGATCGGTCGCTCCCAGCAGCAGTGCTCCCGCGTCGGAGGTGACCAACCCGCCATCGAATGCCGCTTCCACACAGCGACCTTCCACGGTTCCAAAATCAAATGATTCCGCGTTACACTCTGTCGGCATCGGGGAGTTCCTCGAATCTGCGCAATGTCGTTGCGGCACAACAACTTTCGCTGATTTCGGAGCCCCGATGCGCATTTTTTTATGAGAAATGCGGGTTAGGCCCTCGTCGGCGGTTCCAACGCCTTCGGGGGCCGCTTGCTATGTAACGCCCCAGACAGTACAGTGATAAGATCGTCGGTGTCAAGCCCGGGGCGTTACATGCCAAGAATTAGAGCGGCGACTCTCAATCTGCGAATAGAACCAGAACTCAAGGCTGCTGCCGAAAAGGCAGCCGGCGACGATCGACGTTCGCTGACATCGCTGATCGAGAAGCTCCTCGCCGATTATTTGAAAAAGAAAGGCTACTTGTCAAAATAGCCGCGGTGTCAAATGCGGGGCCACTGGACGGGACAAATATGCTGAGCCTTGCGGAAGCCCTGGATGACGTTGAGATCGCCATTCGGCAGTTCGAGTTCACGATCAAGCTTCTGTCGTATTGCGAGCTCGGCCACATCAAGCCGGAAGAACTCGATACGGACCATGTCATCGCGCTGAAGCGCCGCAAACTCGGTTTCCCGCCGGCAATTTCAGCACGCAAGACGACATTGAAAGGGCGACGAACGTGCTGGTGCTCCAAGCATTTAGCGTGATGGTGCTGGTGCTGGACAAAGCCTTCGAAGCGGCGGGTATCGCACCAGATCCGGAGGCTTCGGACCCGTCGGCCAAACTCCGGACCCTCCTTTACATGTTGCGCTGTGCGCAGGCGCATGGCCCCGCGGACCCACGATGGGAAGTGCGGGGGAAATACCGCCGCACGCTTGAGCTCGATGTTGACGGATTCCGAATCTCGCTTGATCTCGCTGCTTTCGATAAGCAGCCGTTCACGGTCGATCAGATCGGGGGCTACGAGACCTGGTACGCGATATACAAGATGGCAATTGCCGTTCTTATGCCGCTGCGGCCGAAGGATGAGCCGCCGCAATCGGCCGGCGCGAGGTGACGAGATGGCTGAGATTGGTAGTGATAATCTCTCTGTGCTCGCCAGACGCGCTGTAGCGCCCGGAGGCATACGACGTCTGATGGTGCACGGGCTCACGGCGACTGCGAAAAGACGGTGACTACGCGGAAGGCGATCATGGCGACGGCTAAATCCGTGACGAAAAAGAAGGGGCGGCCCGCGACCGCGCGACACCCCGTGAAGACGCTCCGGATGCCGGCCGATCTCGCAGCTCGCATTGACCAGTGGGCGAAGCGCAACGGCAAGGACTCGCACTCCGAGGCCATGCGGCATCTGCTCGAGCTTGGCCTGAGGACGCCGAAGCGGAAGGGCGTCGCGAAATGATCAGGCGTCTCTTTCAGCTTTGGGCGAATGTGAAGTACTGGTGGGACACACGGCATGAGCGCGCGGCCTATAGCCGCCTGTTCGTTGACCGAGCAGTGCGTACTCACACGCCAGAGCGAAAAGCGGGTGCCGGGCCCCCGGCGTTCAAAATCGAATGGCTCAGAAGTGCAGGTCACGTCGCCGAGGAATTGTCGATCTTAAGGACTGAAGCCGAGGTGATCGCCCACGCCAGAAGCAGGGCGCGTTATGTGGCTGAGCGCCACCCCGGACGAGAACCAGACAGCTTTCGTCTGACGGATTCAACAGGTAAGTCCCTCGGCGTTTTTCGCCTGACCGACGACGGGACTCCCAAATTCAATTTTTACGTCGAGGTCTCGGAGGCTGCCATTGAGGTTGTCTTCGCGCCGACGCGGAGCCCGAGCCAATCGGCGAAACCGCCGGCCTCACAATAGAAGGCCACCGGCGGCGTTGACAGCTTACGCAGCCCGCGCTCCTTATTCGCCGGGCGCCCTGAAGGATCCCTGGATCTCCGCTCTTTTTTTCCGAACAGCAACCACCTCGTCCGCAGAGAACAGACGCTGCATCTTGACGTTCCGAAGGCCATCGGATGCTGCTGCGACACCGGTCATTGCGGGCGCCGCAACGGGATCGGCGTCAAAGATCACCATCGCACCGGGCCCGTCAGCGATGGTACCGTACATGGCGACCAGCTTGCCGCCGGCTGCCGTCACCAACTGCTCCACCGCCTCCCGGCGATTGCTGTTCGGATTTTTGCTCATAGCGGCCAACGCCTTCGGCGTGTAATTCACGGTGAGACAGAACAGCATTGCAATTGCTCCGTGGTTTGATTTTTGGATCAATTGCCCGCCGAAGACATCCTCGCTGCCTTTAAATACACGGAACGTCGGCGTAGTCCGCTGGCAACTCTGCAATCAATTCTCATTGTTCCAACGGCGTTTGACAAGATGGTGGCTCCTCACAAAACCCGGCCGCAGGCACGTGATAGGTAAGCGATGCTGATCTAAAAAGACTGCAACAGACTTAGTCGTCTTGGACACTTCCGGCTGGCCCTCTACCATCATCTCAACCGAGCAAGGAGGACACGATGGCAACGCAGATCGTCATGGATCACACCGGCGACTCCAGGCACCAGTTCGATCCGGCCGATGCCGCGGCCGTGGCGGAGGCCGAGGAACGCTTCAAGATGCTGACCGGCTTCGGCTTCACCGCGGCGAAGCGGCTCAGCGACGGCAAAAGCGAGGTCCTCAAGAGCTTCGACCCGAAGGCCGAAGAGACGCTGTTCATTCCGAGGCTCAAGGGCGGATGATCTGGGCAGTACTTTGCGTCGAATTTGGAGTCGCGTTGACGGTCGGCGCCGTGGCCATGATTGTGATTATGGCAGGCGAGATGCGGGGCGCGTCCTCGCAGGCCGAGGAAAAGGCCCTGGCCCTTCTGCGCCCCTGGCTCTCCCCTGAACAGGCCCAACAGTACGGTTCCAGAAAGCATTTTGAGGTCATCGGTTCCGACACCGGCACGCGCTACCGCATCCGGCACGGCCGCATGATGAACATCGACCAACTCGATTCCGCCGGCAACAGGGTCTGCGCGTGGTGCTTGGTCCCGGTGGGAAACTTGGCTGCAGGCGACTGCATGCTCGCCCAGAAGATCGCGCTGGAGACATTCGAGAGCAAGGCACTGGCGATCGCAAACAGAGGCGGCTGATTGGTTTGCGAACCGCCAGTCCGATTGGCATCCACTCCTTGATCCCCGCGTAGACGACGCCCGCCGGCCGGGATAGGCTTCTCCTTACGTCCTCTTTGGACGTTTCATCAGTGACTGCCCCGCCTCGTGTTGGGCTTTTCTTTTGCGTGGCTCGTGATCGTCCTTGCGGGCCCGGATGGCCGTACCGAGGCGGAGAGAACAATGGACATTCGGTCGAAACTGGCGGAGCTCTGTGAGGCTTTCAACGCGCACGATCTTGATCGGATAATGGCGCTGTTTGCTGCCGATTGTGTGTTGGAGATGCCGCGGGGGAGCAAGCCATGGGGTTCTCGCTTTGAGGGCAAGCGGGACGTCCGGAAAGCGCTGTCAACACGGTTCGGAGGGTTGCCCGATGTCCACTACGGCAACGATGAACATTTTGTGGATCCGACCGCCGAAACGGGCATCTCAAAATGGACCCTCACTGGCACTACGCCCGAGGGCGAAGAGGATCGAGGTCCGAGGTTGTGACTTCTACACTTTCCGCGACGGCGAGGTGATCCGGAAGGACTCCTATTGGAAAATCGTCGAGTGATCTTCTCTCACGAAGCAATCGGGTCTCTGACGCGAAATCCTATCTGGGCACCTTGTTTCGAAGCTGGCGGCGTCAGTGCAGGGAGGCGCGACAGTGGCCAAAATCAGAGCCTTCGATTACGGGACATTGAACGCTGAGGCTGCTGAGAGGTTGCGCCAACAGGCGGGACTGACATCCAGCAAGATAGCCGCTGCACAAACAACTGCGGACTATGTCGATATTGGCCGCGACCTGTTGGCGGTGAAGCATCAATTCCCGCGCGGTCAATTCACCCATTGGTTGGAAGCAGAGTGTCGACTCCCCGCCCGCACGGCTCTGAACTACATGAACGCTGCCGCTCTCGCGGAGAAATACCCTGCGGCAACGACTTTGCCGCCGATCATGATTTACAAGCTGGCGGCAAAGGACAATCCGCCCGCGGTGGTGTCCGAGATAATGCGGCGGGTCAACGCTGGCGAGGTCGTGCCTTACCGAATCGTTGAAGATTGGATATGGAAGGCAAAGAGAGACGGAACGTGGAGCCCAATCGATAACACGTTACGGGACCCACAGCAGTGACCGCTGATTCGAAATGAAGCCGCCGGGTATGCGCCCGACGGCTTCTGAAGATCAGCTCCGCGTGGTTTGTGAGCCGCGCGCGGAACAGGCTGTAGCAAGCGGGCAGATGGAATTTGAATTCCGCGCCTGGGTCAAGCGGCTCCCTTCGGACAGGGAGGCTACCGTGATCCGATTGTTCCGAACTGGCCTCGTGCTTGCTCTGATGAGTCTGGCGGCTTCGGCGCAATCACAGGAGGCCCACCCCCAGTGCAACCAACCGAAAACGCCGATCATCGGGGAACCGAGGTAGAGCAGCAGCCCACTGACCGCCAGCGGCCACCCCCACAAAGGCCGTCTATCGTCGATTTTTTCGATGCCAGCGGATTGCAAAAAATATCCGCCTATTGCGCAACACACCCCGACAGCGAGCCAGATAAATGGCTGCATGAGAAATTTATATGCGACGTCCACGTCACCGACGTGGCCGTTGCTGTGTTCACGTTCTTGTTGGTGGTTGTTACTATTCCGTTGGCGTTGGTCGGATGGTGCCAGGCCCGGATCGTAAGTCGTACGGCGAGACGGCAACTGCGAGCCTATGTTTTCAACGCCCAGGCCGTCATCACCAATTTCGATGAAACGCCTATAGTCCAAGTGGTGATAAGAAATTCCGGTCAAACTCCCGCGTACAAGGTCGTCGGCTGGAATGCAGTTCAACTGGCTCGAGTTCCCCCTCCAGACTCGCCTGAGGCGGCCCGACGGTGACCACGATATCCGCTGCAACCTTGGACCTGGAACGGATTTTCATTTCAGGTCGTCGCTCGAGAGGTTGAGCGACTTCAGAAAAATTGCAATTAGAGGCGGAACAGCCGCTCTCTACGTATTGGCGAAGTGCAAAATATCGGGATGCATTCGGTGCAAAGCAGTACGTTCGATACCGTTTGTTCTTTGGCGGAGACCAGGGCGCTCATCCCGACGGCAATTTGGCTGTTCATCCAGAGGGCAACGAAGCAACTTAGCGCGCCCCACACCGCACGCGAGGACGTGCGCATCACGCCGCCGCCTTCGCCGTCGCAAGCGCGAGCAGCTTCTCAGTGCCACCATGGCGGTACGTCCGAAGCAGGAATAGCAGGACGATCTCGGCGAATTCGCCGTACCTCGCGCGAAGCTGCCTGTCGCATCTGGTCCAGGACCATGGGCTCGTCGCCCTTTCCCATGCGCATAAAGATCGGGATCAGGTAAACCCGTCCACTTTCCCGCTGAAATTGGGGCGCGGTCTTGCGGGTGGGATGCCGGCCCGCTCCTGTGCCGCCAGGACCGCCGCCACGAGATTGCGATGCGTGGACGGAGTCGCGCGGTCCCACAGCTTGCCGGCCTCGATGACGGCGGGATCGTCGGCCACCGACGCGTACACTTCGTCGGGGCCGATGGTACGGGCTCGATTAGGCCCATCTCCTCGGCGCTGACATCGTGGCGCAGCATAAATCCCTGCGGCTGGAACTGGACGCCGGTCTCCACTCCGGGAACATCTCAGGGCACCATGGCGTCGATGGTGCGCTGGACGCTTCCCGCCGAGACGATCTGCGGGGCGCCGAACTGCAGAGATCGCCCAATCGGAGCCACGCGGGCGTGCCGGGCAGATCAGCGTCATCGGCCGCAGCTCGCGGAAGATCGGTTCGAGCGAATCGGGCGAGCGGCCCGAGGGGCGATCGGGCTGCCACGCGACGGTGACGTTCGTGTTTCGCATCATCGCGCCGAAGTCGGCGCAGAGAACGCGCTTGGCCATGGCGCCGATCCAGCCGGGATCGCCGTGCTTCTGAAACATCCCGCCGCCGCGACTATGGAATTCTTGCCAGCCCCACATCGGACCGGCGCCCGGGTTCGGCCGCCCGTCGGGTCGCGCCAGATCAGAACGTGCATTGCGGGTGGGTGCGTCGTCATGAGGTCCTCGCTGTGCCGCTGCCTGCCGCGCCGGAGTGCTCGCCCCAGCGAAGCTCTTCATCGATTTCGGAGAGCATCAAGCGGCGCGTCCAAAGCGCGATAAAGCGCTGGGGCCCAGGCGCGGGGTCTAGTAACTTCTCGCGCCGCTCTAGCGGGGGGAATTGGTAGAGCCAAGAATCGCGCCTCGGTCCGAATCCACACATCGATGAGGCCTTGCCGCTCTGCGTGATCGATCGTGCAGACGGTGACCGCCTGGTCCAACATCGTGCAGACGTCGGCGAGCGCTCGCGTATAGAGCTCGACGCGCGCCGGGCCGTCGCCGCCTTCTAGATCCGTCCTGGCCGCCATCCGAGCGGTCTCGCGTAGCCTCGCTTGCAACGCCAGGCGGGCGATCGTGCGAGCGATCGTGCGGAGGCTTTCAGTGAGCGGAGCGAAGTCTGTCATGGGGCGGCTCACGACAAACCCGACAGGATATTTGGATTGTAACTGGCCGGTGCCGCACTTGGTGTCGCCGGTGGGCTGTACAGCTTGTACGCTGAGCTGCCTCCGCCGGCGAGCGTGCCGAGCGCCGAATACGTCGCGCCCGTCTGCGCTGCGTTTCCCCCGATCTTGTCGAGCGTGCTCTGATAATCTACGCCTGCGCCTTGTCCAGATCTCCGGCCGCGGCGTTCTGGCCGTTCCAAAGATCGAGTGCCGCGGCATAGCGGCCCTTCTGCCCGATCTCGCCGATGTTCTCGGCCGCCAGCCCACGCCCGCATTGATGCCGCTGGCGCCGGCCCGCGCCGTCGCGCTTCCGATCAGCAGATTCGTCTTCTGCTGCGTGTCGATCATTCGGCGTTGGCTGGCCGCGATGTCGCTGCTCGCGTTGAGGCGATCCTGCGCCGCTTCGAAGGTGGCTTCGCCGGCCATGCGCCGTCCCATGGCGGCGGCGCTGTTTCCGCCGGCGATGGTGCCCGCGGCGGAAAGTGCGGCGCCTCCCACGCCACTCCAGCCATCACCGGGCCGAGGAGCGGCGACATGTAGCGGCGCGATGGGATCATAGGGGCGGTACTGCATCGGTCTGCCTCAATGCTTCACGAGAACAGCGACGATCGCGCCGACGGCGGCGGCCGCGCCGCTCCACCAGGCCTGACGTTTCTCGACCTTGCCGAGCCGCTCGTCGCGTGCAGCGAGCGTGTCGACGAGCCGTTATCGATCTTGGCGTCGAGGCCGTCGATCTTGCCCTCCACCCGTCCTACCGCTCGGTGCAATTCCTCCGTCATGCGTCCATCCGCTCATCCGACGTAGAAGGCGTAATATTGGTTGCCGCTGAGGTTCGGCGGAGCCGGTCTGCTGAATTTGCCCGGCCTTACTGATGGTCGTCTCGAACGAGACGCCTCGCTGCCGCGGGTCGTGATGTTGATGACGCCGACCACGGTGTCGCCGACCTGGGCGCCCGGCAGGATGCAGGCGCCGGCGCCGTTGTTGCCGTTGAATTCGGTGTGCCCAGCTCCGAGAAAATCCTGTTGATGGGCATGTCTACTATTCTCCGTCACGCGCCGATTTTGGCGCGAAGTTCCGTGATGTGGGTTTTGATGCGGTCGAGCTCCGGCCTGGCGGCCGGCGATGCTCTCGTCCAGGACGCGCATCGCGTTTGCGTGCCGGTCGGCATCCGCGGCTTGGCGCTGGGCCTCTTCCTCAGCCTTCGCCTTAGCCTCGGCGACGATGGTCTCCGCCTTCGCCCGCGCACCCGCAAGGAGGCTCTCTGCATCGGCACGCGCACGCTGCAGCCTCAGCTCCCGCTCGGAATTCATCGCCGCGTCATGGCGCGCGAGCTCTGCATTGATGTCGTCGATCCTCCGCTGCGCAGCGTCGCCGCCAGCGATCAACGCCTTGAGCTGCTCTACCTCCAGCTGGAGGCCGCCAATGCTCTTCCGAAGTTCCTGCTCCTGATTTAGCAGTGACCCGAGCTGTTCGGCCTTCTGGGCGAGCGCCAATATCCCCCTGAACCACATGTCGAACCGTTGAAGATCCTTCACTGCGTGTTGTAGATCGGCAGGTGAGAGCTCGGAATCGGGGTCGGTCACCGGCAGCGAGCTCATGTTGGGCTCCACGGCGGCTCGGGTGGGGATCAGAGGGATCATGCTTGCCTCGCTGCGATGGCCGACAGTTGGAGTTTCATCGCCGCGTGACGTCGCGCGATCTCGGCACTGATGTCGTCGAAGCGGCGCTGCGTCTCGGCACTGAGATCGTCGAGGCGACGCCGCGCAGTGTAGGCGATGGCGATCAACGCCTTGGCCGGGTCGGCCGCGCGTCGAGGAGCGTGCGGAGCCGCTTGGCTTTACCGGCTAGCGTCGCGCCGAGCGCCTCGATCTCCTCGACGGCGCGGAGCAATTCGCTGGCCGTGATCGGCTTCGGAGAGATATCTGCCATCCTAGGCGGCCTTGCTGTTCGATGTGCGTTCCATCGCCTTCGCCGCGGCCTGGGCCTCCTCGGCGGTCTCAAAGCCGTCCTTGACGATCTTGCCATCGGCAATCCGCTCGACGACCCACTTAAGGTGCGGCCCCTGATGCTTGACCCGGTAGGGCGACGCGTCGGTCGATTGCACCGCCTCGATGAACTCATGGAATTCGAGCCGGGCGACTTGCGCCCGTGTTTTGGTGACGTCCCGGATGTAAATCAGTCCCAAAGAAAGAGCGTTCATCGCTGTGGATTTCGACCAGATCGCCGATGCGGAGTTGCGACGCGACGTTCGACCAAAAGGCCGGATCGAGTGCGGACGCAAACTTGGTGCCGCCCGGCAGGACCGCCGCATGACGATTGCCGATGTCGCTCGAGCTTGCGCAGATCAGCTTGAGCCGGTTCGCCGTAAGAGGCTTGGCGGGCAGAAGCGCGAGCTGGTTTACCAGCGCCGCTTTCGGGTCGGTTGTCGGGACGTCGGGCAGGTCTTTGGAAGCCATAGGGGGGAACCTTTTTCCTGGTGACGGTTGCGATTACGCGGCGGTCAACTCCGCTGGCGCGTGCTGAGACGGATCGACGCCGTCGACGCGCAACCGCTCGATCACGGCGCGCCGGACGTATTCGGAATTCGTGGTGAGCTCGCGCGCGGCAGCCGCTTTGATCGCGGCCGTCAAACTCCAGGGCGCGACAAGGTGGATGGTGTTCCGTTTGGCGTTGGCGCTCACAGCGGGCTCCTTCGTGTGCTGTAGTTCGGGGCACATGATGGGCACGCGGGACACAGTCCGCCACGTCGCCGCTGCCGGTCTTTCCGACCGCAGCCAAGATTGGCAAGATTTCCGAAAATTCCGCCGTCGATCAGGCGGCAAACTCGGGCCGCTCGAGCAGATCTGCGAGGCCGCATCGCTGATAGTATTTGGCGACCGGGTCGTAAGAGCGGCGGAGACCGTTGTCGCGATATACGGCGAGCGCCTTGAGGTCGCCGTCCAGCAACATGTGAAGGGCGACCTTGCTCACCGCCCATCGGCCGCCGGCGATGCGTCGGCCGATGCCGTACCAGACACACCAGTTTCGAATGGTGCGATCCGTCACGTTGGCAATCTCCATCGCAGACTCGATTGAGATGCACTCCTCGAGGGTGAACGGATTCAGGGTGTGCGACGTGCCGGTCTCTTCCATGGGCGAAGGGTATGCGGGCTGGGTTAACATCACGGTCGCAACAGGGTCGCACCATTCAGGCGGGCCGCGGAAATTCCGGAAATTCTCGGCAATGACGGAAACCGTGGCGTCCGGACGGGCGGCCGATCCCGGAGCGTGGGCGCCTTGGCGGTTTTGATATTTATCCCACCGTTCGTTTTCCTCCACCCGATTGGAAAGAAAGGAGATTTTGCCGCCGAGTTTGTCAGATCTTAAAAAAGGTTGATAAACGTCCCCAACACGCACGATTTCCGGCGGCCAAATCCAGCGAGGCGCATAGACCGGCGCCCTTGCCAGAACGCGTTGATCCGCATAGTGATTCTGAGCGGAGGGCACCATGCCGACCCCAACCAGCCGCCGCGCAGCGCCGGCGGACAAGCTGATCGAGGAGCGGGACGGCCTGTGTGCTGAGCTGATCGCGCTCGAGCGGGAAGGTCAGCCGCGGGCAACCAGGGTGGCGGCGATCGAGGCGAGGTTGAGGGCGATCGCCGATGAATGCGGGGAAAGCTTCCGGGTGCGGCTGCCGAACGGCGACTACGTCCAGGTTGCCCCGCCGGTCGCAGCCGAGTTCAAGGGCAACGTGCCCGTGATCCAGACCGAAGCGTGGCTCGCTCTCGATCCAAAGGACCAGCGGCGGCACCATAAGGAGTGGCCGGGGCTCATCAAGATCGAGGCGCAGTGGGGTCGGGCGTCGAGCGGGCGGGTGAGCGTGAAGGTGTTCTGAGGACCTTTACGAACGTTCTATAATATCCCTTATCGTGCAGACCCGGAGCGTGTGTTATCGAACGTTCCGCTAAGGGCGCCCGATGGGAAATGAGCTCGTTCCGACGCCCGGCCCGAGGCCAGAATCCGGGCCAAATACCCTTGAAATTGCGGCAAGAAGCCGCCGCCGGTTTCATCGCGGCGAGCAAGGCCGATGCGACCCGGCGCGCCTACGCTTCGGACTGGCGCGACTTCGCAGCCTGGTGTGGCGTGACACGGATTCCGACTTCCGGCGGCGCCGGCGACGGTCGCCGCCTATCTCGGCGCGCTCGCGACCGCGGGCGCAAGGTCTCGACCATCCGGCGGCGCTGCGCCGCGATCGCCGATGCGCACCGGCGCAATGGCCACGACAATCCCGGCCGCGCATGCGGGCGTCAAGGCCACGCTCGCCGGCATCGCTCGCACGCTGGGCGCGCCGCCGGAGAAGAAGGCGGCGCTCACCGCGGACCTGCTCGCAAAGGCGCTGCGCCGGATCCCTCAGGATCTCGCAGGCCTGCGTGATCGGGCCCTGATCCTGATCGGCTTCGCCGCGGCGCTGCGGCGGTCCGAGCTCGTGGCGCTGGACGTCGAAGATATCGCCCGCCATCCGAAGGGCCTCGTCGTCACCATCCGCCGGTCGAAGACCGACCAGGCCGGCGTCGGCAAGACCAAGGCGATCCCGCACGGGCGCAAGCTGCATGCGGTGCAGGCGCTCGATGCGTGGCTCGCCGCCGCCGGCATCATGCAGCGGCCCGGTGTTCCGCGGCGTGCGCGGCTCGAGGGTGCTCGGCCGCGCGGCTATGCGCCCACCAGGTCGCCCGCATCGTGCAGAAGCGAACCGCCGCGGTCGGGCTCGATCCGACGCTGTTCGCCGGGCACTCCCTGCGCTCGGGCTATATCTCAAGCGCGGCCGATCACGGCGCCTCGCTCCAGGCGATCGCGGATCATGCTCTCCACAAGAAGTTGGACACGACGCGCGGCTACGTGCAGATCGCCGACGCCTTCCGCGATCATTCGGGCAAGCGATTTCTCTGAGAGGCAGGGCTTCGGCTGCAGCCGACTGGCAACACCCGGCGCTGAAAGACAGCATGCTGATTTTTTGATCTTCGCGAATCGCCAATCGATTGAGACCATGTACGCAGCCTTGCACAAGCCTTCCCGGCGCAGGGCCCTGTTAACTGGGTACCCCAGCCGGCACTCCACCCGGCTGGGGTTTCCGTTCGTCAACTTGGCTCCGGCTGCCGCGCTCATGGCCTTGCGGGCGCTGCCTTGCCCGGCGACGCGGTCTTCCTGGACGGCCTGCCCCCGGCCTCGCGCCGCCACGAGTTCCGCGGGCGTGATCGAAGGCCGGCTCCAGCACCACGGTCGATCCGCATGCCGCAGCCGCCTCGCGCAATTCCGCCACGATCCGATCCGCATCGGCGGCGAACCATCCGCTGGCGTTGCGGAGACGCGCCAGGCGCTCCTTGAGCGCGCGATCGATTTCAAAGGCCCTGTCGCGATCCGGAACGCGGAGGACGGCCGCCAGCTTCAACGGCCGCGGGTTCAAGGACTGCATCCCCGATATTCGCGCTTGCGGGCGCGTCGTGGTGATCCCGACCTTGCAGAGCCTCGGATTTGGGTCTCATGAAGGATGAATATCCAGGTGCTTTTCGGCGGGGCGACCCGCTCGCCGGACTTCCGAGGCCTTCCTGCGCCGGGCCGGGCACCACCGTGGCTCACGGCTTCACGGCTTCCGGAGCGAGCGGTGGCGAGGCGACCACCGGGACCGGCTGCATGGCAGGGACGGCCGCGGGCACCGGTGCGGGCGGCGGGCTGGCCGGCGCTTCCTGGATCGAGGCCTCGATCGCATCGTGGTGCTGCCGCTGGAGCTCGGGCGAGCGCCCAATATTTGCCCGGCTCCTCGCGCATCATGCGCGCGAACTTGTCGACGTCGCGCTCGGCGATCCGCCGTTCGATCGCGTAGGGGTCGACGCTCGGCTCCGCCGCCGGGGCGGCCTGCTGGCGCTCGCGGGCCTCGACCAAGGCTCCTGAAGGGCGACGTCGCCCAATAGGCGTTCGGGTTGGTGCTCAGCAGCTCCTCGGCGCGCGCGATCGTGGCGGCGTCCTCCTCCGCGCTCGTCGGCGCCAGGACCGCGGCGGGCCCTTGTTCTGCGATCGACGTCATAGACCGAGGTGCGGCGCCGAGGTGCTCGGCGGCCAACCCTTGTTCTGGCAAATTCGTGGAAGCTCTCGGTCAGCTTGGTGGGATCTGCGCCGAGGCGCTGACCGTGGTCGCTGTACCATTCCATGGCCTGGAGCAACTGAGCATGGCTGAGGCCGGCACGCTTGAAAGCCGTCTCGGAAGGCGCGCCTAACTTGTTCGTCTTGATCGCCGCGGAGGCCGAAATTCGATGAACCTGTCCATGCCCGTATCGTAAGCGGCAAGAATGAATTTTGATTTTCCAGCCTCGGTGCTCGGCTACGATCATCGGCAGCCTCTCGGAACTCGCCGAGAGGTTCGGCTCGCCCCGGGGACGCGTCGGAAGCCTGGGGCGAGCTGCTCCCTGCCGCCCGGTGCCTCAGGAGCCTGACGCGTGTCCGGTCCTCGGCGGGTCGACCTGTTCGGCAAGCCGGAGCCAATGTCCGGCCAGTTTGAGCCAGTCCGCCTTCTCCCGTTCAAAAAAGGTTGCCGCTGCTTTCTGCCGACACACCTCGGCTCGCCGGCGGTAGTACGGCGCCAGGTCTGTCATTTTTGTCTTCCCCTCCGGACGCGGGAAGCGTCCGAAGAATAGGGCTGGCCCCTCAACCATGTTTCGCTGATTGCACCAATAGCCGCCTACAACATGCAGGATGCATGCGTCCCATCTCGACCATTTGAGACAACTGGTCGGAATGCAGCGGCCGGCGTTTCCGGAACAGGTCAGGATTGTTTATCCTGTGATGAGCGGGGATAACTCGCGAAGTGAGCAACCTTGCTCAAACTCCCGGGCCGCTTGGGTATCGATTCCCGGGAGGGAAGGCGACCGGTGAGACGGCGCGATGCTCAATCAATACGGCTCGGTTCTGTGCATTTCGTGCGCGTCCTCGATGCGGCTTGCCACGATCGAGCCGGACGACGCCGACACCAGCACGGTCACGTTCGAATGCCGATATCAGCCCTGTGGACAATCCCGTGTCATGGCGCTCAGCAGATCGGCGCTCCGCCTCATGTCCTCGCCCGCTCGGGCGCATGCCGACGCTTTCGACGTGTCCTGTTCTGGATGCGGGGCCGTCTTGCGGCTCGTCGTGACCCGGCTCGACGTCATCGAGCAGCTCCGGGGCAAGGGGTGGAGATGCCACGGCTGGGGCGAGCACAGTTGTCCGGATTGCCTTGGGGCTCCGGTGGAACGCGGCGGCCAGCCCTAACCCACGCGACGGCCTCGTAGGCGATTGAAAAATATTCAACATTGAAGATGTTTAAGCGCGGAAAGTTATGACTTTCAGCCGCCAATGGCACTCATGACGCGTTACCGCCTTGGCATCGCCGGTCTGGGCGCGATTATCGCGCTGGCGCTCATTCTATTTCCCGAGTGGAATGCGGTTCATCCGGGGGAGGACCTGACCATACCGCTTGGGCACGGTTGGATTTCGTCTCCGCCGCCCCCACCGGAGCATCTCTCCGGCCTGCGGCTCGAACGTAGCTGGTCCGACAACATCTTCATCGCCTTTGCCGCATTGGCGCTTTCTGCCTTTTGGGTCGTAACGAGTCCCAGAAAAGCAAAATCGGGATAGGGCGCCGGCTCCCACTTGCGGGCCTGACCGGTACAGCCGGAGCACGCTGGCCGGCACGTCGTGCCCCTGTGGCGGCGATCTGGGATACAGGTCAGGATCGTTTACCTATCGTGCAATGCCTCCTGGGTACACTCCGTTCGGTCGCGCGCGCGACTTGCGCGACCCGGCGCCCCCCGTACCCCCAAGGCCGGGTCGCGGCTTCCCCCGGGCGGGCTCGGCAGGATTGAAATTTTATTGCGGGCACCTGTGGGAAGCGTTAGGAGTTTCCTCCTATAGTGCATTAGCCAGACGGCATAACATGCTGTCCAGACAACGGAATTCAGATCGGCATGAGCGGCCGCGTTCGCACCATTCTCGCCGACGGAGCGCCAGGTCCGGGGCTACAGAAAAACGCTGCGCAGGACCCGGCCGAGGCCGGCCAGGGTCGTCCGCGAATTGAGCGTGGCGCCGGCGATCGCGACCGACCGGCCATCGGCCGACTACCCGGTGGTCCTGTTCTTCATCCTACCGGGATCGATCCTGGTCTCCCCGGGGCCCCATGGCTTCAACGTCACGGTGCTGCCCGGCAATGCGGTGCACATCCGCGGGTCGCTCGGCGGACCATGGCTTCGCGCTGGCGCGATCGTTCTTCGCTGCCGTTGCCAGGGACCGCCCTGAGTTCACCGTCACCGTCTGCGTTTCACGGGATGACGATGCCCGGACCTATGGGCGGCACATGACGGTGGTCGGCGGGGCGCTGGTGATCTCGGGCGGACTGATCGAGCCGCGCCTATACAGCGCCGTTGCCACGTAAAATCGCGTTCGCAACCTGAAGGTCCGCATTCGAAGCCTTCAGCCGCACAGTGTTTACACTGGTGCTGTCACGTAACAGTGGGCGCTGGGCATCCATCGATTGACAGCTGTGACCATCCTCCATCAGGCCAATGGCGACTGTGTTTTTACGGATCTGGTCTTCGTTCGCGGTAATTTCCCTAATAAATTCATAGTTCACCTTCCTTCTAATGAGGTTCATCTTGGCGTGATGGCGACGTAAGTCAAGGCCATCCAATTTCAAACTGAGACCCGCCGCCGGATCAAGCGGCCGCCGCCGTCTTATCGCGACCGAACGCCTCAAGGGCGTCCGCGTGCCTCAGTTTTGAGGCGCCCTCTTTCCTCAGCCGCTCCACGTTGAACCAGATGTCGCTGTCGGTCATCTCGTCCAGGAGCACATATTCGGGCTCGCTCGCCTCCTTCGATCGAGCCGAGGGATAACGACGCTGGAGATCCGGGAAGAGCTCATGTTGTGTAAGTTCGCCGGCCGGAGATGGTGGCTCTTCGAAGTGCTGGCGCAAAAGACCGCGGGCAATTTGCCGAAGCTCGAGATGGCAGCCGAGGTACACCAGCGGCAACGATACCTTCCCCGGATCGAGTTCCAGCAATGCCTCGGTTGCGATCCAGCTCGCGGCGTAGCGGTGGCACTTTAAGATACACAAGCAATAGACTGATCTAATTTAATAATTATCCGTCCGCTGAGGCCGTGCCGGAGCGCCGCTACCCCGGCGCGCCGATCGACCACGGGAGGCCGGCACGCGTTCGGGGAGGGGGCGGGACCATCGATTCCCCTTGTACAAGCGGCTTGGTTTTGTCAGAAGGGACAGCTGCATTCGGGGCGCAATCACCCTGCTCGTCAGCATCATTGTCAGGGCGGAGCCAAGCAATTACAATGGTTTGTCGCAGGTTCAAATCCTGCTGCCCCGACCAGCTCCGTGGTTGACTTGCATGCCCCCGATTCCGACCATCGGGTGGTGTGACTGACAAGGACACGGGACGCCCTATGACCGCACGCATCTACAAGCCGGCCAAGACCGCCATGCAATCCGGCACCGCCAAGACCAAGAGCTGGGTGCTCGATTACGAGCCGACCGAGCCCAAGGAGGTCGAGCCCTTGATGGGATGGACGAGCTCCGGCGATACCCGCCAGCAGGTACGCCTGCGCTTCGATTCCGTGGAGGAGGCCATCGCCTATTGCAAGCGGCGCGGCATTCCCTACCAGGTGTTCGACCCCAAGCAGCCCAAGCGCCGCGTCATCGCCTATGCCGACAATTTCGCCTTTTCGCGCCGCACCCCGTGGACGCATTGACCGCGGGCGCCGGCTGTCGCGTGCGACCCCGATGCCGCATGAAAGGCGCGAAATCCGGATGACATGGCCGGGCGGCATGCTAATTTAGCCGCTGGCGGTGTTGATCGCATGCCGCGAGGAATTTGCCTGCAAGCGTCGCGCAAGAGCGCGCGCGGCCCCCAGGAGGAAATGATGGCACGCAAGGGAAGTGGACAAAAGGAATCCGGTCCGAATGCGAAGGGTCCGAATGTCAGCCGCCGCAAATTCATGGCCGGGGTCGCGCGTGGCGGGAGCCGCCACAGCGGTGTCGCCGCAGGACGCGGCCGTCGCCGCGACGGCGCCGGTCGCCGATACCGACGATGCGCCGGCACGCGCCCGTCCGCGCTGCGGCCCGATGCCCGCATGGCCGCGGCCGAGACCGGCGTTCCCGAAGGAACTGCGCGAAGTCCCACGGCCCCGACGGATCGGACTTCATGGTCGACGTGATCAAGACCCTCAACATCGATTATGTCTGCTCGAATCCGGCATCGAGCTTCCGCGCCTTGCACGAGTCGCTGATCGACTACGGCGGCAACAAGAAGCCGGAATTCATCACCTGCATGCACGAGGAATCCTCGGTCGGCATGGCCCACGGCTATTTCAAGGCCACCGGCAAGCCGCTGATGATGCTGTGCCACGGCACCGTCGGCCTGCAGCATGCGACCATGGCGATCTACAACGCCTGGTGCGACCGCGTGCCCGTGATCGTCATCGGCGGCACCGATCATCGACGCCGCCTACCGGGCGCCCGGCGTGCCGACCTACCATTCGGCCCAGGACATCAACGCGCTGGTTCGCGACTTCACCAAGTGGGACGACCAGCCGGTGTCGCTGCAGCATTTCGCGCAGTCGTTCGTGCGCGCCTACAAGATCGCGATGACGCCGCCCCATGAGCCGGTGATGATCGCGCTCGATCTCGGCCTGCAGCAGGAGCCGATGCGGGATCACGAGCGCGAGAGCTCTACATCCCGAAATACGTGCCGACGGCGCCGCCCCAGGGCGACAGCGGTGCGGTGCGGGAGGCCGCGCGCCTGCTCGCCAATGCGGAGCGTCCGGTCATCGTCGCCGACCGCGCCGCCCGCACGCCGAACGGCATGCGGCTCGCTGGTCGAGCTCGCCGAAACGCTGCAGGCGCCGGTGATCGATCAGCGCGGCCGCATGAACATGCCCAACACCCATTATCTCAATCAGACCGCGCGCGACCGCGGCGCTGATCGGCAATGCCGATGTCGTCATCGGCCTGGAACTGTCGGACTACTGGGCGACGGTGAACGGCTTCGTCGACAACGGGGCTCGACGGCATCGGCATCAACGAGGCCAAGATCAAGCCGGGCACCAAGCTGATCGGCATCAACTCGACGCCGCTGGTCACCAAGTCGAACTACCAGGACTTCCAGCGCTTCCAGGTGCTCGACGTCGACATGGTGGGCGACGCCGAGGCGACCCTGCCGGCGCTGATCGAAGCGGTGAAGGCGGCGCATCCCGAACGACCGCAAGGCGGCGCTGGAAAAGCGCGGCGAGGCCCTCAAGAAGGCCTATGCCGACGCGCCGCGACCGGACCCGGGCGGCGGCGGCGGT
Organism: uncultured Alphaproteobacteria bacterium; assembly: GCA_963800215.1. Taxonomy (GTDB): domain Bacteria; phylum Pseudomonadota; class Alphaproteobacteria; order Rhizobiales; family Xanthobacteraceae; genus JAJPKK01. The sequence goes on from CAWCZY010000006.1 coordinate 571,603, forward strand.
GGCATGGGACGCAAGCCCGATCAGCACCGCGCGCCTGTCGATGGAGATCTACGGCCAGATCAAGGACCTCGACTTCTCGCTGGTGTCGAGTTCCGGCAATGTCAGCGGCTGGCCGAACCGGCTGTGGCGCATGGAGCACCACCATTCCTGGCTCGGCTCGTCCGGCGGCTCCGGCGTCGGTTACGGCGCTCCGGCCGCGGTCGGCGCGGCGCTCGGCAACCGCGACATCGGCGGGCGCTTCTCGGTCAACATCCAGTCGGACGGCGACCTCATGTACGCGCCGGGCGTGTTGTGGACGGCGGCGCGCCACAAGATCCCGATCCTCAGCGTCATGCACAACAACCGCGGCTATCACCAGGAAGTCATGCACGTGCAGCGCCTCGCCAACCGGCGCAACCGCGTCGCCGCGCTCGGCATGGACCGCAGCCCGATCGGCACCAGCATCGAGAATCCGGACATCGATTACGCCAGCCTCGCCAAGTCGATGGGCTACTGGACCGCCGGCCCGATCAAGGATCCGGACCAGCTCGGCCCAACGATCAAAAAGGCGGTGGAGGTCGTCAAGGCCGGCGAGCCGGCGCTGATCGACGTGTGGACCCAGCCGCGGTGAGGAAAGCACACATGAAGTCGCGTCGCGTAATGTTGGCGCTGGCGGCGTTCGCCGCCGGCCTGGTGCTCGGCAATGCGGCCGGCTTCGCCGCGTCGGCCGAGAAGGGCAAGCAGCTGTTCCTCAAGAACGGCTGCTGGCAATGCCACGGCGAAAGAGGGCAGGGCGGCGTTGCCGGCGCAAGCTCGCCCCCAACCCGATTCCGTTCGAGACGTTGCAGACCTTCGTGCGCACGACCAATCGGAACATGCCGCCTTATCGCGAACAGATCCTGTCCAATGACGATCTGGCTGACATCTACGCCTATCTTCAGTCGATCCCGAAAGGGCCGGACCCGAAGAGCATTCCGCTTCTCAACCAGTGACCGGGGGCCCCGGATCAGCCGGGGTAGCGACGTGACGCAGGAATGCCAGCCTTCGCAACCGGCGGAGGCTGGCATTTTGCGTTTGATGCCGGATTTTCCGGAACCACGCGAAACCACGGCGGCGGACGTCGCGAACGATGGCGGCGATGCCGGTGTAATTTCACGGGCGGGCGGCCGGCCGGCCCGCCGCGACGACGGCGTTGAGCTGGCGGGGTCCTCGGCATCGCAGAACCATCCGGGGTTCGGCGAACTGCGCAGCTTTGGCATACCCCGGCGCCGACTAGATACAGCCGCGGCCGAGGTCGAAAGGGCGTCGTCTTGAACCTTCCCAATCTCATCACGCTCGCGCGCATTCTGCTGGTGCCGGTGGTGGTCTGGGCCATCGCCTCCCACGAAATGCAGGCCGCATTCGTGCTGTTCCTGCTTGCCGGCGTGAGCGACGCCGTCGACGGCTTCCTCGCCAAGCGCTTCCACATGACGAGCGAGCTCGGCGCCTATCTCGACCCGCTGGCGGACAAGGTTCTGATCGTATCGATCTACATCGCGCTCGGCATCACCGAGGCGATCCCGCGCTGGATCGTGATCCTCGTGGTGTCGCGCGATATCCTGATCGTCGGCGGCATCATGCTCGCGGTGTTGCTGGGCAAGCCGATGAGGGTGAAGCCGGTGCTGGTCTCCAAGCTCAACACGGTGGCGCAGATCGTATTCGCTTGCCTCGTGCTCGCGGCGCTCGCCTTCGGTTTCACCGCCGGACTCGCCGAGCAGCATCATCATGGGCACCGTCGCGGTGCTGACGCTCGCCTCGATCGGCTTCTACGTCCGCGAATGGGTGGTCCATATGAGCGCTGCCGAGCTCGACGGATGAGCTTGCTGCCGTTCCGGCACGGAACCGCGTGATGGGCCTGCCCGACGCCGGTGCCGCGCCAGCTCGCGTTCGCGCTCGATCCCCGCGAGAACTTCTCCCGCGATGATTTCCTGCGCGGCCCCGGCAATGCGGCCGCGCTGGACCTCGTCGATACCTGGCCGAACTGGCCGGCGCGCGGCGATTGCCCTGATCGGCCCGGAAGGGTCGGGCAAGAGCCATCTCGCCGCGATCTGGGCGGCGGCGGCGGGCGGGCGCCGCCTGGCCAGCCGCGCCCTCGACGAAGCGGCGGTGCCGGCTGCGCTCTCCACCGGTGCGCTGGTGATCGAGCGCGGCGGCGGCGACGAACTCCCCGATGTCGACGAGCGCGCGATGTTCCATCTGCTCAATCTCGCCCAGGAACAGCGGGCCTTCGTTCTGCATCACCGCGCGAACCGCACCGGCCGGCTGGCCGATCGCGCTTCCCGATCTCTCCTCGCGGCTGCGGGCGCTTGCCGGTGGTCGCGCTGGCGGCGCCCGACGATGCCATGCTGCGCGCTGTTCTGGTCAAGCTGTTCGCGGACCGCCAGCTCGCGGTCGATGACGGCCTGATCGGCTATCTCATGGTGCGGATCGAGCGCAGCTTCGCGGCCGCGCGGGCGGTCGTCGCCGACGCTCGATCGCGAGGCGCTACGCCGGCAACGTCCGGTCACGAGGGCGCTGGCGAGCGAGATTTTGGGGTCCGCCGCCTCTTGAAGCAGGGGCGTCAAGTCTCTTGTGTCACGGGTTGCGTAATAGGATTGTTGCGATCCTTTGTCACTATAAGGGATTCGCCGAGACGCCATGGCAGAACCTGCTCAAGCCGCTGTTATTTCGACTGGAATCCGTCGACCCGCCGAGGTCCGCAGGCGTGGCCGCGGCCGCCGGCTTTACCCCGGGCCGGGCCGGACCGATACATCAACCGCGAGTTGTCGTGGCTCCATTTCAACCGTCGCGTGCTCGAGGAGGCGGGCAACCCCAGCCACCCGCTGCTGGAGCGGGTGCGGTTCCTGTCGATTTCCGCCAGCAATCTCGACGAGTTCTTCATGGTGCGCGTCGCCGGCCTCAAGGGCCAGATGCGCGCCGGCATCGTCACCCGCAGCCCGGACGGATTGACCCCGGCCGAGCAGCTGAGCCGCATCAACGAAGCGGTGTCCGGCCTCGCCATCGACCAGCAGATGCGCTGGCGCGACCTTCGCACCGAGCTGGCCGCCAACGACGTCGTGCTGGTCGAACCGGAGTCGCTGAAGAAGAATGATCGGACCTGGCTCGCCGACCATTTCCTGCGCAACATCTTTCCGGTATTGACGCCGCTCGCCATCGATCCCGCCCATCCGTTCCCGTTCATTCCCAATCTCGGCTTTTCGCTGGCGCTCCATCTCGTTCGCGCCAGCGACGGCGAACCGATGAACGCGCTCATCCGCGTCCCGCAGAAGATCGAGCGCTTCATCCGCCTCCCGTCGCCGCCGGACCGCGCGGCGCGCCTGATCACACTGGAGCAGATCACCTCGCTGTTCATCCCCAAGCTGTTTCCGGGCTACACCGTCAAAGGCCAGGGCGTGTTTCGGGTGATCCGCGATTCCGACCTCGAAATCGAGGAAGAGGCCGAAGACCTGGTGCGCCAGTACGAGACCGTGCTCAAGCGCCGCCGGCGCGGCTCGGTCATCCGCCTGGAGTTCGACGCCGCCATGCCGATGGACCTGCGCCGCTTCGTGCGGCGCGCGCTCGCGGTCTCCGAGGACGAAGTGTTCGTGGTGGACGGCGTCCTCGCGCTCGCGGAATTGTCGCAGCTCACCGCCGTCGACCGGCCCGATCTCGAATTCGTGCCGTACAATCCGCGCTTTCCCGAGCGCATCCGCGAGCATGCCGGGGATTGCTTCGCCGCGATACGGCAGAAGGACCTGATCGTCCACCACCCCTACGAATCCTTCGACGTGGTGGTGCAGTTCCTGCAGCAGGCGGCGCGCGACCCCGACGTGGTGGCGATCAAGCAGACGCTCTATCGGACCTCCAAGGACAGCCCCATCGTGCGCGCGCTCGCGGAAGCGGCCGAGGCCGGCAAGTCGGTGACGGCGCTGGTCGAGCTCAAGGCGCGCTTCGACGAGGAGGCCAACATCCGCTGGGCGCGCGACCTCGAACGCGCCGGCGCGCAGGTGGTGTACGGATTCGTCGACCTCAAGACCCATGCCAAGCTGTCGATCGTGGTGCGCCGCGAGGCCGGCTCGCTCACCTCCTATGTCCATGTCGGCACCGGCAACTACCATCCGGTGACGGCGCGCATTTATACCGACCTATCCTACTTCACCGCCGATGCGGCGGTCGGCCGCGACGTCACCCGCATCTTCAACTACATCACCGGCTATGCCGAACCGGCCGACCTGGAACGGATGTCGGTGTCCCCGATCGGCCTCAAGAAGCGCATCTTCGACCACATCGCCGCCGAGATCGCCCACGCCAAGGCGGGCCGTCCCGCGGTGATCTGGATGAAGATGAATTCGCTGGTCGACCCCGGGATCATCGATGCGCTCTACGAGGCGTCCCAGGCGGGGGTCGCGATCGAGCTCATCGTGCGCGGCATCTGCTGCCTGAGGCCGGGCGTCGTGGGCCTGTCCGAAAACATCCGCGTCAAGTCGATCGTCGGCCGTTTCCTCGAGCATGGCCGCATCTACTGCTTCGGCGGCGGTCACGGGCTGCCGCATCCCAAGGCCGCCGTCTACATTTCCTCGGCCGACATGATGCCGCGCAATCTCGAGCGCCGCGTCGAAGCGCTCTGCCCGATCCTCAACGCCACCGTCCACCAGCAGGTGCTCGACCAGATCATGATCGCCAACCTCAAGGACAACGAGCAGAGCTGGACGCTCTTGCCCGACGGCACGTCGGTCCGTATCAAGGTCGCGCCGGGCGAGGAGCCGTTCAATGCGCACAAGTATTTCATGACCAATCCGAGCCTGTCGGGACGCGGGGAATCGCTCAATGAGTTCCTCGCCCCGCAGCCTGACGCGGCGTCGCGACCTTGAATGAGATCATCCGCCGCGGCGGTAATCTTCGCCCAGGGCCGCATCGACAACGGTCCGCCGGTCGCCGTCATCGACATCGGATCGAACTCGGTCCGCCTCGTCGTCTATGAAGGGCTGACCCGCAGCCTGACCCCGATCTTCAACGAAAAGGTTCTCGCCGGCCTCGGCCGCGAGGTGCTGTCGACGGGGCTTCTCGCCGAAGACGCCGTCGCGAAGGCACTGGCGGCGCTGGTGCGCTTCCGCGCGTTGTGCCAGGGCATGCGGGTCGGCAGGCTGTGGGCGATCGCCACCGCCGCGTGCCGTGATGCCCGCAACGGCCGCGAGTTCATCGGCCGGGCCGAGAAGGTGTGCGGGGTTCCGATCTCGATCCTGTCGGGCCGGCGCGAGGCGGAACTCTCGGCGCTGGGGATCACGTCCGGCTTCCATAAGCCCGACGGCATCGTCGGCGACCTCGGCGGCGGCTCGCTCGAACTCACCGATGTGCGCCGCGCGCGGATCAAATCCGGGGTGACGCTGCCGCTCGGCGGCCTCGCCCTGCAGGATTTGTCATCGAAATCGCTCGCCAAGGCGGAGAAGATCACTAAGGAAGCGCTCGCCGGCGTCGATCTCCTCAAGGACGGACGGGGCCGGGACTTCTACGCGGTCGGCGGCACCTGGCGGTCCCTGACGCGGCTGCACATGTGGCAGACCGGGTATCCCCTCCACGTCATGCACGGCTATGTGATCCCCGCCGCCGAGGCGCTCGAATTCTCGAGCCTGGTGCGCCGGGTCGATCCGGACACCCTGTCGAAGATCGAGATCGTCACGTCCGCCCGCCGCCCCCTGTTGTCCTATGCCGCTCTGGTGCTGGAAAACATCGTGCGCCGGGCGCGGCCGCGGCGGATCGTGGTGTCGGCGCTCGGCGTGCGCGAAGGCCTCCTGTATTCGATGCTGCCGGAAAGCGAGAAGAAGCGCGACCCGCTGCTCGCGGCCTCGCAGGAGCTCAACGTGCTGCGCTCGCGCTCGCCGGAGCACGGCGAGGAACTGGCGGCATGGACCGACCAGTTCATGGCGTCATCCGGCATCGACGAGACCGCCGACGAGAAGCGCTTGCGCCGGGCCGCGTGCCTGCTGGCCGATACCGGGTGGCGCGCGCATCCGGATTATCGCGGCGAGCAATCCCTCAACATCATCTCTCACGCGGCCTTCGTGGGAGTCGACCATCCCGGCCGCGCTTTCATCGCGCTCGCGGTGTTCTTTCGCCATGTCGGCCTCGCCGACGACGAGTTGTCCCCCCATGTGCGCGAGCTCGCGACGGCGCGCATGATCGACCGCGCCCGGGTGCTCGGGGCGGCGATGCGGGTCGCCTATCTCGTCTCCGGGGCGATGCCCGCAGTGCTGCCGCAAGCGCCGCTGGTGGTGGAGCGCGGCAAGCTCAAGCTGAAGCTGCGCGGGAAGCATCGCGCCCTCGCCGGCGAGCGGGTCTACGCGCGCCTGCGCCAATTGGCGCGCCTGATCGGCCGGGAACCGGTGATCGTGACGGATTGAAGCGGGGATTCCAGGCAGGCGATGGATGTTCGGCGCCTTTGCATCTGATAGGATTCAATCCTATTCTCCGCTACGCCGTCAAGACCGAGTGGTGGACCATGAGAACTACACAGCAATTCAGCATAACGCTCCCGCTTGAGATGGCTGAGGTGGTTGAAGGAAAGATCAAATCCGGCGCCTATGCGTCCGTCAGCGAAGTCATGCGCGACGGCGTGCGCGCTCTGCTCGAGCGGGACGCTGCGATCGAGCGATGGCTCCGCGAGGAAGTGATTCCCGGCCACGAGGAGTATATGGCCGACCCGTCCAAGGGCGTCTCGTCCGACGCCATCCTTGACCGCATCAAGGCCCGCCGCGCCAGAGATCAGCGATAGCTGGCATGTTGTGCGTGTCATCTTTACACCTCTCGCGGAACGCCAGATTGATCGCCTGCACGAGTATATCTCCGGCAAAGCAAGCGAGGGTCGGGCCAATGGCTACATCAATCGCTTCGTGGGCTTCTGTAACGGACTCGCGACGTTTCCGGTACGCGGACAGCCACGCGACGATCTGCTGGGCGGTTTGCGCACGATCGGATTCGAGCGGCGCGTCACCATCGCGTTTGTTGTCACTGCCGATGCCGTGTTGATCGAAGGTATTTTCTACGGCGGGCAGGATTTCGAGGCGGCCTTTCAAGACGAAAGGTGAGTGTCTCTACTCCCGGTCCACCACGACCACGCGCCCCTTCTCGACCGCGAGGGCGAGCTGGCCGCGCTTGAGCGCGATTGCCCGGTCGCCGAACATCTCCCGTCGCCAGCCGCGTAGCGCGGCGACCTCGGCGCGGTCGTCGCCGGCGATCCGTTCGAGATCGTCGACCGTCGCGATCACCTTGGCGGCCACGCCGTGGCGCTCCGAGGTCATGCGCAGCAGCACCTTCAGCAATTCCACCGTGGCGGAGCCGTTGACGTTCTGGCGCGGCCGGTCGAGCGGCGGCAGGCCGGCGGGGTCGCGCGCCAGGCCGCGCTTGACCGCTTCGAGGATATCCGTGCCCCATTTCGACCGCTCGAAGCCCCGCGGCAGCGAGCGCAGCGAGGCCAGTCGCTCGGGCGTCGTCGGGGCATGGGTCGCGATATCGCCGAGCGCATCGTCCTTGAGCACCCGCCCGCGCGGTACGTCGCGCGACTGTGCCTCACGCTCGCGCCAGGCGGCGACCTCGATCAGTACGGCGAGCTCGCGCGGCTTGCGCACCCGGGTCTTCAGGCGCTCCCACGCGGTCTCGGGTTCCATGCGGTAGGTCTGCGGCGAGGTCAGGACCTCCATCTCTTCGTCGACCCATTCGGTGCGCCCGCGCTTGTGCAGGTCCGCCGAAAGCGACAGGTACACGTCGCGCAGATGGGTCACGTCGGAGATGGCGTAGGCGACCTGTGCCGGCGTGAGCGGGCGGCGCGACCAGTCGGTGAAGCGGTGCGACTTGTCGAGCATGTCGCCGGTGATCCGCTGCACCAGCTGGTCGTAGGAGATCGAATCGCCGTAGCCGAGCACCATGGCCGCGACCTGGGTGTCGAAGATCGGGCGCGGAATGAGCTTGGCCCGGTGCCACATGATCTCGATGTCCTGGCGGGCGGCGTGGAAGACCTTGGTCACCTTCTCGTTCGCCATCAATTCGAAGAACGGATCGAAGCTCAGGTCGTTCGCCAGCGCGTCGATCACCACGGCTTCGTCGGCGGTCGCCATCTGTGCGACGCACAGCAGCGGGTAATAGGTGGTCTCACGCAGGAATTCGGTGTCCACGGTGACGAACGGATGGCGCGCCATGCGCTCGCATGTCGCCGCCAGGTCCGCGGTCGTGGTGATCAGTTCCATGCCAATTCATTACCGGAGTCGGCCGGCCCTGTCGCGCCCGGAAAATGCAGGTTATCCTCCCTGTCATCTTAATCTCGGCTCCTCTGTGATAGAGACTTTGAACCATGTGGCAATTGTTTATTTTTGCTGTGCTTTCGCTGATCTCCCTGCCGGTTTCGGCGGCCCAGATCGAAGATTCGGCCGGCCGCGTCGTCACCATTCCCGACCGCATCGAGCGCGTCATGGCGGCCGGGCCGCCGGCATCGGTGCTGCTCTACGTGCTGGCACCGGAAAAGATGATCGGCTGGACCACCGCCCCGCGCCCCAATGAGCGCGAATTCCTGCTGCCGGCGGTGCGCGACCTGCCGCAGCTCGGCCGGCTGACGGGGCGCGGCGATACCGCCAATATCGAGGTGGTGCTGCAGGCGAAGCCGGATCTCATCTTCGACTTCGGCTCGGTGAACGCGACCTACGCCTCCCTCGCCACGCGCGTCCAGGACCAGACCGGGGTGCCGTATCTGCTGCTCGACGGCCGGTTCGACCACACCGCCGAGACGGTGCGTCTGCTCGGCAAGGCGCTCGGCGTGAAGGAGCGGGCCGATCGCATCGCCGCCTATATCGAGCAAACCGAAGAGCTCGTGGACGAGCGCCTGAAGGGCTTGCCGGCGGCGGCGCGCCACCGCGTCTATCTCGCCCGTGAAGCCAACGGCCTGGAGACCGGGCTCACCGGATCGATCAATACCGAGATCATCGAGCGTGCCGGCGGCATCAACGTGGCCGAGCGCGGCGCGCTTCGGGGCGGCATCGCCGATGTCTCGATGGAGCAGGTGCTGGCTTGGGCGCCCGATACCATCATCACCTGGGATCCCGGTTTCTTCGCCTCCTATGGCGCCAACCCGCTATGGGCGACGGTACCGGCGGTCATGGCCAAGCGGGTCTATCTGGCACCGCGGCTTCCATTCGGATGGATCGATGCGCCGCCCTCGATCAACCGCTACATCGGACTGCGATGGATCGCGCGGCTGCTCTACCCCGACCGGTTCCCGGAAGACATCCACGCCACGGCGCGCGAGTTCTTCAAGCTGTTTTACCAGTCCGAGCCCGACGATGCCGCGCTCGACCGCGTCCTGGCCGGGGAGCAGCCCGGTGGGCGCGGGCGCTGATGCGGAGCCTCATATTTCTCGTGTTGGTCCTTGTGCTTGCGGCCGCCGTCATGGTCGCGCTCGTTGGCCGTTTCCGCTCTCGGCAGACGACGTCATGCGGGCGGCAAGGCGCCTGACCGGGGACGACATGGGAGCCGTCACCTCGGGCGAAATCGTGTTCATGCGGGTGCGGCTGCCCCGGGTCGCCGCCGACATCCTGGTCGGAGCGGCGCTGTCCGGCGCCGGCGCGGCCTACCAGACACTGTTCCGCAATCCGCTGGTGTCGCCCGATATTCTCGGGGTCGCGACCGGGGCGGGGTTCGGTGCGGTACTAGGCATACTCCTGACCCTGTCGGTGCTCGGCATCGAGGCGTTCGCCTTCCTTGGCGGCCTTGCGACCGTGCTGCTGGTCTATCTGATCTCCTCCTCGCTGCGCGGCCATGACCGTACCCTGGTTCTGGTGCTGTCGGGCGTCGTCATCGGCGCGCTCGCCGGCGCCTGCATCTCGCTGGTGAAGATCATGGCCGATCCCTACGACCAGCTTCCCGCCATCACGTTCTGGCTGCTCGGCAGCCTCGCGGGGGTGAAATTCTCCGACCTCGCCGTCACCGCGCCGCTGGTGCTGCTCGGCTTCGTTCCGCTCGTGCTGCATCGCTGGCCGATCGGCGTATTGTCGCTCGGCGACGACGAGGCGCGCTCGCTCGGGGTCGATGTCGGCCGCCTGCGTGCCACCGTCATTGCCGCGGCGACCTTGATGACGGCGAGCGTCGTCGCGATCTCCGGCGTCATCGGCTGGATCGGCCTGATGATGCCGCACATCGCGCGCATGCTGGTGGGGCCGAACTTCAACCGGCTGCTGCCGGCGTCGATGCTGCTCGGGGCCGCTTTCCTGCTGATCGTCGACACGCTGGCACGCAGCCTCGCGCGCGTCGAAACGCCGGTCGGCATCCTCACCGCGGTGCTCGGTGCGCCGTTCTTCCTGTGGCTGCTGTCGCGCGGCCGCCGTACCTGGGGCTGACCGATGCGGCTCACCGTCCAGAACCTGACCATCGGCTACGGCGCCCGCGTGGTCGGCAGCGGCATTTCATTGGTGATCCTGCCCGGCGAAGTGCTGTGCCTGCTCGGACCAAACGGCGCCGGCAAGACCACGTTGTTCCGGACCCTGCTCGGGCTGCAGCCCCCGCTTGCCGGAGCCATCGCGATCGACGGCGTGCCGCTCGAATTCCTCAGGCCTTCCGACATCGCCCAGCGGCTCGCCTATGTGCCCCAGGCCCACGTCACGGAATTCTCCTATTCGGTGCTCGACGTGGTGCTGATGGGCCGTACCGCGCGGCTGCGATCGTTTGCGAGCCCCGGCAGCGAGGACCGGCGCATTGCGCTGGGCAAGCTCAAGAGCCTCGGCATCGGCGACCTCGCCGGCGAGGATTACACCCAGATTTCCGGCGGCCAGCGCCAGCTGGTCCTGATCGCCCGCGCGCTGACCCAGGGCACCCCGTTCCTGGTGATGGACGAGCCGACCGCGAGCCTGGATTTCGGCAACCAGTCCATGGTGCTGGCGCGGATCCGCGAGCTTGCCGCGGAAGGCTATGGCATCGTGCTTTCGACCCATGATCCCGACCACGCGCTTCTGGTCGCGACCCGCGTCGCCATCATTGCCGAGGGCGGCCTCAAGGTGGTCGGCAAGGCCCACGACGTCGTCACCGCCGAGGCGCTGACGGCGCTCTACCGCACCGAGGTCCAGGTCGAGGAGACGCCGTCCGGCCGCCGGGTCTGCGTGCCGGTGTGGCAGCGGCCCGACCCGGCGGTGCGACCGCCGCCCGGCAGGCGGTTCTGAGCATGATCCCGAAAAGTTGCAGACTTTTCGGACCGGGATCGTGCTCGAAACCGAAGGCATGATCCCGAAAAGTTGCAGACTTTTGCCGTATTGCGGTATCAATCCCCAGCGGATGCTGCAAAGCAACCGCCAAGATTGCTGCAGCACCCAACTTCAGTTCCAGGGCAATCCCGCCGTGCGCTGCCGATTGCTTCGTCGAAGGTAAGGCGCCGATGGCGGGTCACGGCATAAGCCCCGACCGGACAAGCATGCCGGGCACAGTCGATGCCGTCTTGTCTCGCCGGTCCTGCGCCCGGGGTTGGCCGAGCGGCACCACCGCACCAGCTCAGGCGGGCTGAGGCATGAGTGGCTGGTGGCGCGTACTCGCTTCGGTGGTGGTGGGCTTGATGGGGGTCGATCTGGCGCCTGCCCCGTGCCGGGCGGACGAGCCGTTGCCGCGGTCCGTCCTGATCCTCGAACAGTCCAATCCCAATCTGCCGTCCTACGCCGACTTCGCATCGGGCTTTTCGGCGTCGTTGAACGTCAGCTCGGCGTCGCGGGTCGACGTGTACATCGAGAGCCTGGATATCAACCGGTTCTCCAGCACGGAGTATGAAGAGGTTCTGCGCCGGTATTTTCGTGAGAAGTATCGGGACAAACCCATCGGCGTAATCGTTCCGGTCGGCACCCTCGCCTTGGAATTCGCGATGCGGCTGCGCGCGGATCTGTGGTCCACAGTGCCGGTCGCCTTTGCGGCGGTCGATGCGGAAAGTCTCGCCGGCCTGAGCCTGCCGCCCGGTGTCACCGGAAACAGCGTGGACCTGACGCTCCGCGACGCCGTGGCTGCGGCAAAGGCCATGGTACCGGGTCTGCGGCGTGTCGCCATCGTCGGCGACCCGCTGGAGCGCCAGACCTTGCAGCGCCAATTCGTGCGGGAACTGCCGCAAGTCGCGGCCAGCCTGGAGGTCATCGATCTCACCGGCCTGCCGATGACGGACATCAGACGACGCGTTTCGGCGCTGCCGCCGGATTCGGCGATCCTCTACCTCGGCATCTATGTGGACGGCGCCGGCAAGTCCTACACGGCGCGCGACGCGCTGGTGCCGGTCGCCGAAGTCGCCAACCGCCCGATCGTGGTCACCAATGAAAACCAGTTCGGTTACGGCGCCGCCGGTGGGGTGGTCACCAGCTTCCTGCGGGTCGGCAGGGCGGCGGGGCAGCTCACATTGCGAATTCTCAACGGCGAAAAAGCCTCCGAAATCCCGGTCGCCGGGGATTTGTCGACCAAGCCGATATTCGACTGGCGCCAGCTGCAGCGGTTCGGCGTCAGCGAGGCGGCGCTGCCCGCGGGGAGTGAGGTCCGTTTTCGCGAGCTTACCGCGTTCGTGCGATACCGCTGGCAGATCGCGTCGGTCGCGGCGGTGCTGGGGTTCCAGACCGTCCTGATCATCGGGCTGTTCTACGAAAGGCGGCGCCGCCGCACCGCCGAGGCGCTCTCGCGCGACGCCATCGGCAAGCTCGCACACATGAATTGCGTCGCCACCGCCGGCGAGCTGTCGGCTTCGATCGCCCACGAGATCAACCAGCCGCTGGCGGCCATGGTGGCCAATGCCAATGCGGGCCTGCGTTTCCTCGGCCGTGCCACGCCGGACCTCGATGAGGCCCGGGATACCCTGAAGAGGATCGTCAGGGACGGTCTTCGCGCGGGCCAGGTGATCGGGAGTGTCCGCGCCATGTTCAAGAAGGACGGCGGGGAAACATCACCGGTCGATCTCAACGAGGTCATCCAGGATGTCCTGCGGCCGGTGCGCGGCGAACTGCAGGCGAAGGGAATCGTAGTCCAAACGGGGCTGACGAGGCCGCTTCCCCTGGTGCTAGGCCACAGCGGACAGTTGCAGCAGGTCATTCTGAACCTGGCCAGGAACGCCGCCGAGGCCATGGACGGGCTGTCCGGCCGCACGCGGTTGCTGCGGGTCGAATCCGCGATCTATGACTCCGGCAACGTGCTGGTAGCGGTCGAGGATTCCGGCACCGGCATCGATCCGAACGATGTCGACCGCATCTTCGATTCGTTCTTCACGACGAAACCACAAGGCATGGGAATGGGACTGTCGATCTGCCGGTCCATCATCGAATCCCATGGCGGCCGACTATGGGCCGCGTCCAAAGTCGGGCGCGGCTCGGTCTTCACGGTGCTGTTGCCGGCCGTCAGGTCTGGAGCCGAATAGCCGTGCCCCGACCCGCCTCGATCGTCGGGAATCCCATCGAGGCGGACAAGCGAGTGTTCGGAGCCCGGGCTTGCTCTGATCCGGAGGCTGGATCAGACAACCTTGTGCATCCCGCTCTTGATGGACTCGGTCGTCGCAGCCGTCATCTTCTGGGCGATGGCCGCGAGTTCCTGGGCCTGACGCGAGAGGGTTTCGTATTGCTGCCGCAAATGATTGCTGGACAGCGCGAAGAATTCCGTCGGCGACTTCACGCTCGACAATTGCTTCGCAAATTCGAACGCGGAGTCGGTGTTGATGCGAGCGAATTCAAGGACTTTGGCGCTGTAGTCGTGGGCCCCCTTCAAGGTCGTCGAATACGTGTCCTTCATGAGGTGGGTCGCCTCGCCGGCGGCCGCACTCATCTTTTCGAAATTTTCTTTCGCTTGAGCAGCTCCTTTTTCCGCGACCTCACGGAGAGCCTGAGGCGCATTGGTGTAATCGACGGCGGCATTCGTGCTGGCGGTCATGGCGCTCATCCTTTGGGGGCATTGTTTGCGTCCCGGCGAGGTGCCCTGCGCGATCGCCGGAGCTACGTTAGAGGCTCGAGACGGGCCGGAGTTCCACATGCAAAGAAGCCTGCGACGCATAAATAAGTGTTAATCGATGCCATGCAAGGCGGGCTCGTGAAGGCCCGCGCAATAAACTCGGGGCTGCCGGTCGAGCGCAGCGGTTGCCGCGATCACGGTTTGCGGGGCTGCCGGCCGGCCGCGGCGGCGCGGTGCTGGCTCGAAACCGGATGGATGCGCTGGATCGGCGCCCGGCCGACTGCGTCGCGTGCGCGCTTGGCGATCTCGTGCATGAGCGCCCGGCCGTCCCAGCCGACCGGCCAGCCTTGCCACAGCCGCAGCCGGCCGGCGACGAAAACCGCGACGATCTGGTCGCGATTGCCGAGCCGCACCAGCTCCCAGGTCAAATCCCAGGACGGGCTGAATTCCGGCACGTCGATATCGACCAGCAGGCAATCCGCCGCCAATCCGGGCGCGATCTCGCCGGTGATGCCGCCGAGGCCCGATACCTCGGCGCCCGCGGTCGTTGCGTGCTCCAGCCAGATCCAGCCGCCGCCGCAGGAGAAATCGCCGTTGGCGAGGCCGAACGCGATCCTTTGGGTCGCCTCGGCCGCATCGACCAGCCGGAAGCCGTCGCTGCGCGTGCCGTCGGTGCCGATGCCAAAGCGGATGCCGAGCGTCGCCATCAAAGTCGCGGGAGCGACCGCATTGCCTTTCCATTGCGAGGCCACGGGATTGTAGGCGACGGCGGTATCGGTCTCCTTCAGCATCGCCAGCTCGGTGGGCGTCACCAGCGTGCTGTGGGCGATCAGCACATGGGGGCCCAGCGCGCCGAGATCGTAGAGGTATTCGAGCGGGCGGCGGTGGACCTGCATCAGCGAGCGCTCCACGGCGGCGAGATGCTCGTTGACGTGGCTTTGGAACACCGCCCCCGATCGCGCCGCCAGCGCCGACACTTCGCGCAGCATCGCGGCGGTCGCGGCCTCCGGGATCGAGATCGCGAGGGAAGGGTGGACGAGGCCGTCGTCGCGCCAGCGCCCGAGATGGCCCTCCGCGCGCTCGAGGATCGCATCGCGGTCGGCGACGGCACCGCCGGCGCCGAGATCGTTGCAGATGAAGCCGAGCACGCAGCGCAGGCCGGCCTCCCGGGCGGCCCGGGCGATCGCCGATACGTTGCCTTCCGCCCGGGTGCCGGCGTCGACCACGGTGGTGAACCCGCCGCGCAGGGACTCCAGCGCCGCCGCCTTCGCGGTGAGGTAGACGAGCTCGTCGTCGAGCACGCCTTCGAGCGGCACCCAGATGCGGCGGAAGATCTCGGACGGCTCGCCGAAGGCGAGCGCCTTGCCGAACGTCTGGGTCAGGTGATGATGGGCATCGACGAAGCCGGGCATCAACAGCTTGCCCGGCAACGCCAGGGGCGTGAGGCCGGGATGGCGCGACTGGAGCGCCGCGCGGGGCCCGACGTCGCGGAACTTGCCGTCGGCGATCACCACGGCATGGCCGGCCACCGGCCCGTCGCGGAGCATTAATTGGGCGGGCGCCAGCAGCAGCTCGGCGGCGGCGAAGTGATCCGGACTGAGGTCGGCTGACATAAGCGCTGGCATGGGCGCGGGCTGTCCGATCGATGACGTCGTGCGATTCCGCTATTCCGCGGCCGTCGGCGCGTTGAGTTCGTCCGGGCCGGCGAGCTCGCCGGCGGGCGCGGCATGCCCGAAGGCGAATTTCGGGCGGATATGGTGGAACAGGATGTTGAGCAGCACGGCCGCGACCGTCCCGGCCGCAAGCCCGTTGCCCATGATCATCTGCACCCCGGCCGGGAACTTGCTGTAGATGCCCGGCACCAGGATTGGCAGCAGCCCCAAGGCGAGCGCCGCCGCGAGCGTGAACAGGTTGCCGTGCTCGCGCAGGTCGACCTTGCGCAGCATGTCGATGCCCATCACGGCGATGATGCAGAACACGATGATGGCGGTTCCGCCCACCACCGCGCCCGGGATCGCATTGACGAGGCGGCCGAGCGGCGCCAGCAGCGCCAGCACCACCAGAATGACGCCGCTGGTCGCCGTCACGTAGCGCGAGCGCACCCCGGTCGCCCGCACGATGCCGATATTCTCGCCGCTGGTGATGATGAGGGAGGTGCCGAAGCAGGCGCCGAGGAGCGAGATAAGCCCGTCGCCGCGGATCGTCTTCGGCACGTCGTCGCGCGGCACGATGTCCTTGCCGACCACGTCGGCGATGGCGACGGTCTGGCCGGTCGCCTCCGCCATGGAGATGATGCTGAACACGATCAGCGGCACCGCGGCGACGATGTCGAAGCGCGGCAGGCCGAACGGAAACAGCTGCGGCGCGCTCACGATCGGGCCCGTCATGATGCCGTCGAAGCTCATGCTCCCGGTCAGGGCGGCGGCAATCGTGCCGACCAGCAGCCCGAACAGCACCGAGAGCTGGCCGGCGGTCCCGGTGAACAGGCGCGCGAACACGAGCGTGAAGCCGACCGTGGCCAGCGCCAGCACCACGTTCAGGGGCGCGGCGAAATCGGGCGCGCCGGGCGTCCCGGTGATGATGCCGCCATAGACCTTGACCAGGTTGATGGCCACGAGCAGCAGCATGGTGCCGATCACGAGCCTTGGGAAGTAGACCACGCAGCGGGCGAACACCGGCAGGAATGCGAAGTAAAAAAGGGCGGTGAGAATGACGGCGCCCGACGCGGTCTGGATGTCGGTCTGCTGGGCAATGGTCAGGAAGATCACGATCGGAGCGCCCCCCGGCACCATGACGAACGGCAGCCGGGCGCCGAACTTGAACGGGCCGAAGCTCTGCAGCAACGTGCCGAGCCCGCACATGAGGAACGTGGCGCTGATGAGGTTGATGGTCAGATCGGACGAAAGATTGAGCGCCTTGCCGACCAGGAACACCGCGGTGATCGGCGAGGCCGCCATCACCAGGACGTGCTGCAGCCCGAGCAGGACGAGTTTGCGCGGTGCCAGTATTTCGTCGACCGGAAGCACGTGATCGGCCGGGTCGGTTTGCGCGTCCATCATGCCCCGCGATACTCCGCCCGCCGAAAGCATATCAGTTTGGCACTGCTTGATTTTGTGTGCGTGGATCACGCACTGTCAAGCAGCGGGGCGGTGTGAGACGCGCAAAGCGTGCTCATTATCTAAGCAGGACGGAACAGCCTGACCCAACGGAAAGTCCTGTCGCGGAAGATGTCCGTACCCAGCAACAGAAGGCATCCAAGCGTTGGAGCGGGGGGCAAGCGAGCGGGGAACGGTGAGGCCGACCGCCTCGCCTGCCCAAGCTGCTCCTGTCCTGGCTTGTCAGGTTCAAGGGAAGTCGAGTGATTGCTGGAAACGCATGGCTTCGGCTTCGGCCTGTCCGCCCGCGACAAACGCCCTGCCTTCGATCTGATACAGCCGATTGTCATGATGAAACACCGCGATATACGAGTAACCGCCGTTCGGTCGCGCGATGCCGAGCTGACGGCCGTAGAACCAGCGGACCCGGTGCGGGATGTCGAACTTGATCAAGCCTCCTTCCGTCATCTTCTTAATCGCGTCGCCGATCAGGGCGTCTTCCCGGACCTGGCTTCCTGTTTCGGGCACCTGCGCGACGGTCATTGTGAAGACGCCGCTCTCTTGCATGGCGGAGTAGACATGCGCGTCGAACGAGCGGCCGTCGGGGGTGTGATAAGCCGTTGTCTCGATATTAGGATCGGCAGGAAAATGGACCGTGAATGAATGATCGGGTGGCTCGTATTCTTTCCAGTCGGCTGCCCCGACCGGACAACCGAGTACCATCGCGAAGAAGAATACACTCAAGCGCATTTTTGATCGGCCTTTCTAAACGTGTTGACGCCAGGTAGTCTACGTATTCCGAGCGTCGAAAGCCAGCAAGGGCGGCGCTGCCGGTGGTTCGAGCGATGTCGTCATCGGCGGCAACGCTGTCCCGTTCGCGCCGGTGGCTGCGAGCCGGCGCCGCTCAGAAATCCGGCCTGTTTGCCACGGGAATTGGGAAGAACTGCTGGTTGTTCTCAGCGCAGATTTCCTCGTCCATCGGCTGCACAATACGATTGTAACGCTGCACCACGGACCACGGCGCGTTGAAAGCATCCGGATCGTCGAACGTGATGTTCACTTGCATCGCCTTGCCGCCGTCGACCAGCTTAAAGCGCTCGACGACGTGCAGTTTCTCGGTATGCGGCGTGCGGAAATTATCGACGAACGTCTTGTCGTTCAACCCGATCGTATCGACGACGAGCGTATCGTCCTCGTAGTGGCCGACAAACTCGCCGTACCAGGACGGCTTCGGATCGGCCGAGTGCGGCACGTCGAGATAGACGTGCCGGACCTGCTGGTCGTTTGAATATATCATTATGACCGCCTTCGGCGTTTGTATGAAGTAGAGCGGCTGGAAGCCGTACAGATGAAACCCGGGAACGCCGGCCGGCATGCAGAACGAATGCGGAGTAAAGGCCAACTTTCCGGCCAGGACCTCCGCATTGTCCTTCTTCATGCGCTCCACCACCCATGGCTTCAGAACGGTGGCGCGCGTCAGATCGGCGACGAAGTAGGTCGGTTGCTTGCCGGTTCGGGCAGCCTCTTGATTGCTGACCCGAGGATGGGCGGGGTCGTTGTGCAGTGGGCTCGTTCCGCCGGGAACGATGGAAAAATCAACGTTGAAGGTGAGCCACCCGACATTGTTCGACGAGAAATCCGGCGGTGAGGCTTTCTGTTGCGCCACGGTCCCGGTGGTGAGCGCCACATAGATCAGGCCCGTCACCATGCCGCCGGCGAACAAACCTGCTGAGGAATCGAATGTGGACATGGTTCCGTCTCCTCTCACGATCATCCCGCGCAAACACCCGCCTCTCGACCTCGGCCGCGCCAGCAATCTCCCGCTACGGCTAGGCTACATCACCGGCATGATCGTGCGAAGCGGCATCAGCCCAAAAAGTGGCATCAAACCAAAAAATGTCCCGTCGCCTGCTGCCGCGGTGTTCGTTGGCCGTGCCGCAATTCGCGTGTATCCGCGTACGCAGGAGCATGTTCCGATGAGATTGGCGCACCCATACGCGTCACCGCCGGGCTTGACCCGGCGATCTCGATCAACAGGGTACGACTTAGAATGGCTCGCGCCCGCGCCTCGATAATCGAGATGACCGGGACGTGCCCGGCCATGGACGGTTCCTCGTGAGCGCGACCTGCTCTGGACACCTTTTGCCGGGCGCCGTTGACCTTGTATGCTGAGGTTACCTTACGGAGGAAACAAAATGAAAACTCCGGTTACCCGACGCCAGGCCTTGGCGGCCACCTGTGCGCTCACGCTGGCTCCGTTTAGTGCCGGCGCCGCCGAACCCGAGCCGGTCGGGATGCAGCTCATCCTCGCGGCCGATGTTTCGGGGAGCGTAAACGAGACGCGCTACAAGACCCAGCAGGACGGCTATCTGGAAGCGCTGGGAGACCCGCGCGTCGCGGATGTCATCGCGGCGCTCGACCCGCCGGTCCTTGCGATCACCTTTCTCGCATGGTCTCGCGACCAGGAAGTGATGGTGCCCTGGACGCGGGTGCATGATGCCAGAACGATGGACTTGTTCCGCAACCGATTGAAAGATGCTCAGCGCCCGCGTATCGGCATCAACACCTTCATCACGAGAGCACTTCTCTTCTGCGCCGCACAGTTCGACCGGGAGTTCATCGGCGGCAGAAAAGTCATCGATGTCTCCGGAGACGGCGATGATAACCAAGGTATCGTCGGTCTTCACCAAGTTCGCGACGAACTGGTCGGCAAAGGCGTGGTCATCAACGGCCTGCCGATCATCGTGAAGCCGCCCGAATATATTTTTCCGCCGCAACCTCCCGAAGGCCTCGAGGTATACTATCGCAGGCACGTGGTCGGCGGCGACGGCCACGTCGTCATCGAGTCGATCGGCTTCGATAACTTCAAGCAGGCGATCCTGCAGAAGCTGCTGCTCGAGATTGGATGACGGGTTCAGCCCGCCCAGCCCAATCGCTTCAGCCCGGTCAAAATCCCTTCGGCAGGTCGGCGCCCCATTTCGCCTGGATGCGGGCGTCGAGCTCCTTGCTCGATCGCGCCACGATCGGGAAGGTGTCGCGGCGGGCGAACGGCTTGCAGGCGTCGATCACCACCCGCGCGTTGCGGCGGTCGGTTTCGCTGTCGTAGCACATGGGATCGAGGTGGGTGCTCCAGCAGCCGCGGATGATGTCGACGTCGTCGCGCGGATCGCAGCGCGTGCACATCGCCCAGATCACGTCGTTGATGTTGGTGGGATCGATGTCGTCGTCGACCACGATGGTCCAGCGGTTCGAATAGGCCCCCGCATGGCATTGCGAGGCGACGAGGCCGGCCTGCTTGGCGTGGCCGCCATAGAGCTGCTTGATCGACACCGTGAGCCAGAACCGGCTGCCGCCGGCCTCGTGGGCCCACACACCCCTGATCTCGGGAACCCCCGCGGCTTCGAGCTGGTTCCATACGGCGCCGCAGCGGTAGGTGCCGAGATAGAAGGTGTTGTCGTTGGGCGGGACCGCGGGAATGGCGCCCACCAGGATCGGGTTGTCGCGGTGCATGAAGGTCGCGATGCGGATCGCGGGCTCCGGCCGGGTGCCGCCGGCGTAATAGCCCGTCCATTCGCCGAGTGGACCCTCCTGGAGCTCGTCGCCGGGATGGATATGGCCTTCGAAGGCGATCTCCGCATTGGCCGGCACCGGAAGCCCGGTGCGCGGCATGTTGAAGACCTCGACGGGCTCGCCGAGAATGCCGCCGGCCGCCTCGAACTCGCTCTTGCCGTATGGGATTTCGAGGCCCGCCAGCATGAACAGCGCGGGATGCACGCCGGCCACGACCGCGACCGGGCAGGGCGCCTTGCGCGCGTGATACTTGCTCATGATGATGCGGCCGTGCTTGCCCGGCGACATCATCACGGTCGCGACGGCCGGCCCCTGGCTCTGGACCCGATAGGCGCCGTAATTGATCCAGCCGGAATCCGGGTCCTTCATCACCACCATGCAGGCGGTGCCGATGAAGGGGCCGCCGTCCTGCTCGTGCCAGACCGGCGTCGGGATCGTCTCGATATCGACGTCCTTGCCTTCGCTGACGTTCTCCAGCAAAGGGCCGCCATTGACCGCTTTGGGCGCGAAGGTCGGCGCGTCCCGCATGTAGGTGCGCCACCATTGGATCAGTTCCATCTCGGAACCCTGCGCCGGCAGGCCGAGGGCGATGTTGATCCGCTTCACCGAGGTCAGGATGTTGGCGAGCACGCGGTGGCCCTTGGCGAAGCCCGGCACCTCGTCGAACATGACGGCCGGATTTCCCATCCGACGCTGGTAGATGTCGACGATGCCGCCGATCTCCTGCCTGGGCTCGGCGCCTTTGATGATCTTGAGCTCGCCGGCCGCCGCGATGTCGCTGATCCAGTTGCGCAGGTCGATGTTCGCCACGTCGTGCTCCTCGCTGCGGGCCGCTCGGGAGCGGATAGCGCCCCGAAGCTTTTGATTTTTGAGCATGATCTTGTCCGAAAAGTCTGCAAATTTTCGGGATCATGCTCTAATCGATGGCGTCGGCGACCGACTTGCCGCAGGCGACCGTATCCGCGTTGCCGCCGAGATCGCGGGTGCGCAGCGTCTTCTCGCCGAGCACGCGCTCGATCGCATGGACGATGGCGCCGGCGGCCTCCTGCTCGCCGAGGTGGTCCAGCATCATCGCCCCGGACCAGATCTGCCCGATCGGATTGGCGATGCCTTGTCCGGCGATGTCGGGCGCCGAGCCGTGCACGGGCTCGAACACCGACGGAAATTTGCGTTCGGGATTGATGTTGCCGCTCGGCGCGATGCCGATGGTTCCGGTGCAGGCCGGGCCGAGGTCGGACAGGATGTCGCCGAACAGATTCGACCCGACCACGACGTCAAACCAGTCCGGATGCAGCACGAAGTTCGCGGTGAGGATGTCGATATGGTACTTGTCCCAGCGCACGTCGGGAAATTCCTTGGCCATGGCTTCGACGCGCTCGTCCCAGTACGGCATGGTGATGGAGATGCCGTTCGACTTGGTCGCCGAGGTCAGGTGCTTGCGCGGCCGGCTTTGTGCGAGCTCGAAGGCGAATTTGAGCACCCGGTCGGTGCCGATCCGGGTGAGGAAGGTTTCCTGCACCACGAATTCGCGCTCGGTGCCGGCGAACATGCGGCCGCCCGTATTGGAGTATTCGCCCTCGGTGTTCTCGCGCACCACGAAGAAGTCGATGTCGCCGGGCTTGCGGTTGGCGAGCGGGCAGGCGACGCCGGGCATCAGGCGCACCGGCCGCAGGTTGACGTACTGGTCGAACTCGCGCCGGAACAGCACCAGGGAGCCCCACAGCGAGACATGGTCCGGGACCTTCGCGGGCCAGCCGACCGCGCCGAAGAAGATCGCGTCATGGGAGCCGATCTGCCGCTTCCAGTCTTGCGGCATCATGCGGCCGTGCTTCTCGTAATATTCGGCACTGGCGAAGTCGAACCAGTCGAGCGCGAGCGCAAAGCCGTGTTTCTTGGCCGCCTGTTCGAGCGCGCGGACGCCTTCCGGCACCACCTCCTTGCCGATCCCATCGCCGGGGATGACGGCAACGCGGTAGGTCTTTGTCATGTCGGGGCTCCTCGGGGGCGGAAAGCGGCTGTGATATCAGACGCGCCGCGCGGGCGAAAGGGAGCCGGGCAGGGCGACCGGGGCGCGTCCCGGTCACTCGTCATGGCCGCTGACCCTTGCCCCAGTCCTTGTAGAAGATGCGCCGCGACAGTTGTCGCAGCGCGCAGTCACCCTAAGCGCTCAAGTCGCGTTGAAATATCGTCTCGGCAATCCTTCGGCTCAGTTCGCTGAGCCATGACCGGGTGTGAGATGTTCTGCATTTGATTTCTTCTCATTCCTCATTGAACGGCCCGCACTTGGCACCGGTCGCAAAGCGCTGATCGAAATCGACCGTCGCGCCCACAACCGCGACTGCCGTAGGCGGCAGCTTGCGCAGGTATTGGCCGACGATCACCGACTTCCTATCCTTGGAATATTGAACATGGACCGGTTCGAGCGTCTTGCCTTTCCCTGCGTCGGTGAGATCGAGGGTGTAGGCACCGACCACTTGCCTTTCGAGCTTGGCATTTTCCACTCCGGTCCCGGTCACGATCGCCTCCGGAACATAAACTTCGATCTTGGCGTCGGGGCCGACGCAGGTCAGCACGCGCCGCATGGCGAGGTCGGCCGCCGTCGCTCCGCCCGTAATGAGGGTCAGCCCTGTTGCCAATCCAAGGAGCATTTTCATTCGCGACATCCCGGACATGAGGTGATGTTCAATTGGCCTTTAAATTCAAGTGACCGCGGGGTTTGCCGCGGTTCCACGGCAGATGCGACGAATGCGGGAATAAGTGAAAGCTGAGCGTTTCGGTCACTTTCGCGATTGCTTGAAATACCTCAGATCAGGCGGCTCCTGACCCTTCGTGGCGGGCATCAGGTACCCGTCGGAGCTCTTGTAAGGCAACGAGGGCGATAAGCGGCGGCGCGGCACGAAGCGCGTCCCGCCAGGGATTGCCGGGGAAGCGTCTTACGGCGCTCGATTGCGTTCACGATCGATTCTGTAACTCCGCCTCTCGGGTCAAGGGGGGTCGACGGCCAATTTCCAATTCGGGGATGTTCGGTCGCGGAGCACCACCCGCCGTGCCTCCGGGATTTCGCAAAGGCCGATCTGTGAAGCGTTTCGGGTGACGGCCCATTCACGGACGATACCAGACGCACCGGGGCCGTCGTCCGAAAGCCTCCAGGGAAGGAACCCCGCGGGAAGTTGACCCATCTCCGACAAACGCGTTGACGCGCCTCGGCCGGCTGTAGCAGCAGATCAGGGAACGTCGGAGCAAATTTCAGCGGTCTGCTAGAACCGGTAGTTTGCGCCGAACTTCACGATGCTGACGGTATGGTCGATGTCCTCGCGAAACGTCAAACTGGTCCCGGTAACGAGAGTGTTGAAGTTTTCCGAGTTCTTTCCGAGATCGACATAGTTGTATTCGATCTTGGCCGTCCAGTGCGGTGCGAAGGCGTATTCGATGCCGGCTCCGATGGTCCCGCCGACCAGCATGTTGTCCTTCGTCCCAAAGTCAATGAAGAGCGGGGTTCCCGGACCGGACGAGAACAGGCTGAAGTTGTCCTTGGTGTCGCCTGCCGCCACGCCGCCCTTCACGTATAACAGCGTGCGGTCCCATGCGTAGCCGAGTCGTCCAGTGAACAGAGCGAGCCAATCGAGTTGCGAGGTTGCCGTTGTGATGATTCCCGGCGCAGTCACACCTGACACCGACAACGTGCCATTGTCGCTCCCTTTGGCGCCCAAGGCTGACACGTCTGCCTCAATACCGACGACCCAGCTTCCGAGCTGGTAGTTGGCGCCCGCTTGAACGCCGCCCAGCACGTGATTGGTGTTAGGGTTGAAATTGCTCGCACCGATCGTTCCGGATTCGGGAACCCCTTGGAAGCTCCAGGAATTTGAGCCCCAGCTGTAACCCGCATTCACACCCAAATAGAAGCCGTCCCACGTGAAATATGGGGCTGGAGGGGCCTTCATCAGCAGATCGGCCGCGGCGCCCGCGACCGTGGTTGCCAGCAATGCAGCGGCCGCTGCCGCAATCGTATTCCTCATCGGAACCTCCTCAAATTTGGTCGGTGAAAACACAGCCTGCATTGCTTCCTCGCAGAATCGAGCCGTGCTGCCTATTGCTGGAAAGACACAGAAATCCAAAAAAAACGTCTCGGTGATCGAATCAAGCGGCCATTGCTGCGGTGCATGAGTCCGCACATGGCCCATCTCGACCGCCAAGGCTGCCGGTGGAAGGGGTTACAGGGGTGAGCCCGTCGCGCGACGCCTGCTGACGGGCTCGGACAAGCAATGCGGGAATCAGTGGAAGCCGAGCGTTTCGGTCATTTTCGTGTTTGTTTGAAATACCGCAGATCAGGCGGCTCCTGACCCTTCGTGGCGGGCATCAGGTACCCGTCAGAGCTCTGGTAGTAGGCGTCCTTTCCGATAAAGACCCAGGCGTTGTATTCGGCGCAGACGGATTCCGGCCACTCCGACTGGGGGTCGGCATTGCGAACATATTTCTTCTCCACGATCCACGGCCGCGTCAAAGCATTGTCGATCACCGTAATCTCGTCGTGAAGGATGTTGGAGTTCGCCTTGTCGAGGAAAATTCGTTCCTTGAAGACCGACTGATTGTCCCGGTGCAGCGGCAGGCCGCTGACGTCGTAGAAACGGGGTCCCTTGAAGCCGCGGGTCTCGACCTCGAGCACGTCGTAGCGGCCATCGCCATCCTCGTCGATCCAGCGTCCGATCGAATAGCCCTGAAACGTAGGCTCGATTTCCTTGGGCCAGTCGCGTCCGTCGGTGAAGACGCGGCGCAAGGGGTCGAAGTCGGCAATCAGGATGTAGGTCGTGTCCGGCGAGATGACGAATTCCAGCGGGCGGAATGCAACCATCATCCACGGCATGCCGGCCGCGCTGCAGCGGGCATGGTCGCCGGTGTCGCCGAGCCCGCCGCGGGCCTGATCCGCAACGCTCGCCTCCAGCATCGCCTTGTACTCGGGCGTCAGCGGCGCCTCCTGTGCCAACCCGCCCGACTTGGTCTGGTCGAATGAAGGTTGCCCGCGAACGCCGCGAACGATGAACCGGTTCCATTGGCCCTTCAGATCGGGATATTTCGAGTAATCCAGGATTTGCGCGCCGACCGTCGACAACGGCAGCGCCGCCAATGCGATTGCAGCAAACAAGCTTCGATAAAGCATCACTGTTCTCCCCATAAGCGTCTTCGGGACTTCGGCACGTCCCGCCGGCAGCTCTCGGTTGATGCTACACTGGTTTTTAGTACGCCCGGAAGAGGCACGTGCCACGGACGAGGCACGCGCTACGGACGGAGGACACGTGCGGCGGGAATTGACTATTTTTTTACCGCGGGTTCGGAAGCCGGCCTTGGGCAGACCCTGGCGTCCTACACCAATGTGAGCGAGATTTTGCGCGGGGCGCCTACCCGACAGTACGCATAAGTCCAGGGAGCAAATGACTCCTTCCACGTGCGCAGCGAAATGAGGTAGCGTTGCGCCCAACGGTCCGAACGTCACGAGCGGAGGACTCCAGGTTGTTGTGCGCTGGCGTTCGTGCCGGCAGCGCTGCGACCTCGGCGGTCCCCTTCGGCCCGGGACGGCCCTCCGCGTGCGCGCCTGGGTCCGGATCAGAGGGAGAACGGCCATGCTTTTCCGAGGACTGATCTCGATTGCGATCGTCGGGCTGTTGGCGTCGATATCGACAGCCCAGGCCTTCGACGACGCGAAATACCCCGACCTCTTCGGCGTGTGGCGCAGGATCAACTTTCGTGTCGGCGGCCAGCCGTCGTTCGATCAGACCAAGCCGTGGGGGCGGGGTCAACAGGCCCCTCTGACGCCCGAGTATCAGACGATCCATGAGGCGAGCCTGGCCGACCAGGCGAACGGCGGGCAGGGCAACTGGCTGTCCGGCGCACGTTGCATGCCGCCCGGAATGCCGGCGTCGATGAATATCTACGGTGAAATGGAAATCGTCGTGCTGCCGGAGGTCACCCACGTCCTGCTGAATCACAATAGCGGCTATCATCGCCGCATCTACACCGACGGGCGCGACTGGCCGAAGGAGGTCGAGCCGAGCTTCCAAGGCTACTCGATCGGCAAATGGATCGATGATGACGGCAGCGGCCACTTCAACGCGCTGGAAGTCGAGACCCGCCACTTCAAGGGTCCGCGGGCTCTGGACCCGACCGGCCTGCCGGTCCATGCCGACAACCAGTCGATCGTGAAGGAACGTATCTTTCTGGATAAGGCTGATTCCAAAATCCTGCACGACGAAATCACGTTGATCGACCATGCCTACACACGGCCGTGGACGGTGTTGAAAAGCTACCAGCGCGATTCCGGCACATACCCAATTCATAGCCAGGAGGATTGCGCGGCGACGACTGCAAATATGCTGATCGGCAAGGAACTCTACTACCTGAATCCCGATCGCGAGCTGATGCCTACCCGCAGGGGCCAGCCGCCTCCCGATCTGAGCTATTTCAAGACGTCCGACCGGTAGCGGTCTTGTAGTCGGCGTGCGGCCGAGCTGTTGGCCGCAACAGGAAGCTGGAGAAGCACCATGCGATACCGGAGTGGGACAGCTGCATTTGCCTTCCTGGCGGCGCTCTGCATCACGTCAGCCGAAAGTTTGGCCTGGAACGAGACTTTGTATCCCGACCTGAAGGGACAGTGGCGTCCGATTGGGGACCCCATGCGATTTGACCCGGGCAAGGCTTGGGGTCGCGAACAACAGGCACCCTTGACCTCCTGAATATCAGGCCCTCTTCGAGGCCAACCTAAACGATCAGGCCGCCGGCGGAGCGGGGCTGGCCCAGGCCAATACGTGTATTTCACCTGGTATGCCGAGGGTCACGAACGGCTATGGCCAGATAGAGGTGATCGTCACACCCCGCACGACCTACATCACGGTCGAGCATATCAACGACAATCGTCGTATCTATACCGATGGACGCGATTGGCCCACGGAGCCAGAACCGACCTACCTCGGGTATTCCATCGGCACATGGATTGATGCGGATGGGGACGGCCGCTACGACGTGCTGGAGGTCGAGACGCGCGGCTTCAAGGGGCCCCGCACTTACGATGACAGCGGCATTCCCTTGCATGAGGACAACCTGAGCATCGTCAGGGAGCGGATTTACCTCGATAAATCAGATTCCGACATCTTCCATGACGAAGTGACGGTTATCGATCATGCGCTGACGCAGCCTTGGACCGTGACCAAGAGCTACCATCGCGAGCCCGATCGCCAGCCCAATTGGCGCGAGGTCGTCTGCGCCGAGAACAACAGCCATGTAGAGATCGGAAAACAGGACTACATGTTGAGCCCGGACGGACGGCTCATGCCGACGAGGAAGGACCAGCCTCCCCCCGACCTGCGATATTTCAATCGCTCCCCGAAGCAGGAGCGCTAGACGCAATCGCTTTATTGCTCGCGGGCGTGAACCTGTACGCCAACTGCTGCTGTTGAGGCATCACATTGAATACGCTGCCATCGACGCCAATAAGGCGCGGCTTGAGGCGTGCCCCCGCCTGGGACCACGGAGGAAGCGTTTTGCGGCGCTCGACTGCGTTCACGCTCGCTCTCGCCTGCGCCGCCGTCGTCGCAGCGTCGCCGGCCGCGGCGCAATATCCGACCCGGCAGGTCACCATCGTCGTCCCGTTCGCGCCCGGCAGCGTGACCGACGCCGCGGCGCGGCTGTTGGCGCAGCAGCTGCAGGATGCGCTGGGGCAGCCTTTCGTCATCGAGAACAAAGCCGGGGGCGGCGGCCTGATCGCCGCGGGCGCGGTGGCGCGCGCGCAACCGGACGGCTACACGCTGCTGGTCACCACCAACACCACCCATTCGGCGGCCCAGGGACTGTTCAAGAACGTTCCCTACGATCCCATCAGGGATTTCGATCCGGTGGCGCGGGTCGGCAGCTTTCCGTCCTTCGTCGCGGTCAATCTCGCTCTTCCCATCCGCTCCATGGCGGAACTCGTCGCCTATGCCAGGGCCAATCCGGGCAAGCTCGAATACGGCCACGGCAACAGCACCGGCCAGATCGTCGGCGAAACGATAAAGCACCGCACCGGCATCGACATCGTGCGGGTCGCCTATCGCAGCAACCCCGCCGCGGTGACCGATCTCATCGCTGGCCATATCGCCATGATGATCCCGGATTTCGGCACCGGCCTGGAACAGTTGCGGGCCGGCAAGATCCGCGCGCTGGCGGTGCCGACCAAGGCGCGCAACATCCAGATCCCGGACGTGCCCACCCTCGACGAAACTGTCATGCCGGGGTTCGACGTGCTCGCCTGGGTCGGCATGTTCGCCCCCGCCGGCACCCCGCCGGAGGCGATCGATCGCCTGGCCGGTGAGGTGGGGCGGACTCTCGCCAAGCCGGAGATGCAGCGCCGCTTCGTCGATTCCGGGACCAATGTGTTCTATACAGGGCCGGCGCAGTTCCGCGCCTACGTGAACTCCGAGCGCGTGAAGTGGCTCGCGCTCATCAAGGAAGCCGGCATCGAGCCGGAATGAGGCTATCAAAAACGCGCGCGGGACGATACGATGCCGGCAAAATGCGGTGTCGCAAAAAGCCTCGGTCGCAAAAAGTCGGGTCGTAAAAACGTCGTGTCTTGGAAGACAAGGAGGAGGAGCATGAAGTATCGTTGGTTGTTGGGGTTGAGTGTGGCGATGGCTGCGCCGTTCGCCGTTCCCGCCTGGGCACAGGAAAGCGTGCCGCAAATTCCGTTCGACTCGGTGCCGAATTTCCTCAAGCTGCCGGCCGACATGAACCTCGGCGAAGCGGCCGGTGTCGCGGTGAATTCGAAGGGCAACGTCTTCGTCTATTCGCGCAGCGGCTCGAGCCTCGGCCCCGCCTATGGCAACGCCGCCTCACAGCTCCTTGAGTTCACGCAGGACGGCAAGTTCATCCGCGAGATCGGCAAGAACCTCTATGCCTGGTCGTTCGCCCACACGGTGCGGATCGACAAGGACGACAACATCTGGGCCACCGACAAGGGCTCGGACATGATCATCAAGTTCAACGACAAGGACGGCAAGGTGATGATGGTGTTCGGCCGCAAGTCCGAATCCTCCGACACCGATTCCCATCCGCTCGAGCATCCCAAGCCGCCGCTGCCGGCCGTGGACGGCCGCTTCCGCCAGCCCACCGACGTCACCTGGGATCCCGAAGGCAACATCTACATCAGCGACGGCTACATCAATTCGCGCGTCGCCAAATACGACAAGAACGGCCAATGGGTGAAGCAATGGGGCGGCCCGGGCACCGGACCCAGCCAGTTCAACACGGTGCACTCGATCGCGTCCGATGCGAAGGGCAACATCTACGTCGCCGACCGTGCCAACCGGCGCATCCAGGTGTTCGACGGTAATGGAACCCTCGAAAACACCTTCAAGATCGACGTGCCGTTCGACCCGAACACCGTTCCCGTCATCGGCAACAAGCCCGATCTGAGCAATTACCAGCAGACCGGCGGCACCTTCTCGCCCGGTGCTCCGTGGGCGCTGTGCATCACCCCGCCGCCGAACCAGGTGCTTTATGCCGCCGACGCCTATCCCGGCCGCGTCTACAAGCTGAGCCTGGACGGCAAGGTGCTGGGCGTGCTCGGCGAGTCCGGCCGGCAGTTGAAGCAGTTCGGGTGGGTCCATGAAATCGCGTGCCCGTCCGAGAACGTGCTGTTCGTCGCCGAGATCATCAACTGGCGCATCCAGAAGCTGCTGCTGCATCCCGAGCAGAAGAAATCGGCGAGCCGGTAGAGCGCGATCGTTTCATCCGAAACGTCTGCAAAGCGAAAAGGCCCGTAGGGGAAACCCTGCGGGCCTTTTTCGATCAGGCTGACCGTATTGGTGTCATTGCCCGGCTTGACCGGGCAATCCAGTACTTGCGGTCGGTGTTTACTGGATCGCCCGGTCAAGCCGGGCGATGACAGCGAATTGTGAAGCAGCGCTTCGGGGTCAATGCGCTTCGACCGGCCCCGCCGCCCGTTGCGGCTTCTTGAGCAACGCGATCGCGGCGAGACTGATGATCAGCCCGACCCCGATGATCCAGAATGCGTCGCTGTAAGCCATCACATAGGCCTCCCGGCGCACCTGGGTTGCAATCATGCCCAGGGCGTGCGCGCGCGCCGCGATCGGGTCGAGCATATGCGCCTGCATGGACACCACCATCGCGCCGAGCCTTTGCTGGGTCAGAACCGCATTCTGCGTCATGGCCTCGGCAAGAACCGAAAAGTGGAAATGCTCGCGCCGCTCGATCATGGTCGACAGCATGGCGATGCCGACGGAGCCCCCGAGATTGCGCATCATGTTGGACAGGGCGGACGCGTCTGCAGTGTCCCGCGGCGGAAGGCCGGCCGTGGAGATTTGGCTGAGCGGCACGGTGAACAGCGGCTGGCCTGCGGCGCGCAGCAGCTGCGGCACGATGAGCTGATCCATGCCGACGTCGTGTGTCAGGTTCACGTTGATGAAGCAGCTCGCCGCGAAGAGCAGCGTGCCGATCAGGACCAGCAGGCGCGGGTCGAACCTCTTCATGAAGAACGGCATGGCCGGGAACAGCACCAGCTGCGGCAGGCCGCTCCACATCACCACGTAGCCGATCTGTTCGGCGTTGTAGCCCTGGATCTGGGCGCAATAAACGGGGATGACGTAGATCGAGCCGAACGATACGGCGCCGAGCACGGTCATCAGAAGGCAGCCGCCCCCGACCGAACGGCTCTTCAACACCCGCAGATTGATGAAGGGCCGGGCAGCCGTGAGTTCTCGGATGACGAAGCCCGCAATGCCGAAAATGGCGAGCCACGTCGCCTGCACGATGACCGGCGAGCCGAACCAGTCCTTGCGCTGGCCTTCCTCGAGCACGAAGGTCAGGGCGGGAAGGCCCAGAGCCATCAGTCCGATGCCGACCCAGTCGCCCTTCGCGAGCTCCTCGAGCTTCATCGGCGCCTTGTCGAGCACGTTTAGCTGGAGGGCGAGCGCGATTGGGCCGGGCACGAGGTTGAGGTAGAAGATGTAGTGCCAGGACAGATTGTCGGTGAGCCAGCCGCCCACCGTCGGGCCGATCGCGGGCGCGAAGGTGGCGGTGAGGCCGAACAGCGCGATGCCGACGCCCTGTTGCGATTTCGGCAGCCTCGTCCGCACGATCGTGATCGCGGTCGGGATCAGCACGCCGCCCGTGAAGCCCTGTCCGGCCCGGAACAGGATCATCTCGGTCAAGCTCGAGGAGAGCGCACAAGCGATCGAAAAGCCGATGAACAACGCCGTGTTGGTCGCAAGATAGCGGCGAAGCCCGAAGACCGAGCCGAGCCAGCCCGTGAGCGGGATGACGATGATCTCGGCCATGAGGTAGGCCGTCGAAATCCAGCTGCCTTCCTCGGACGAGGCGCCGAGCGCGCCCTGGATGTCGGACAGCGACGAATTCGTGATCTGAATGTCGAGAATGGCCGTAAAGGCACCCAGAATGGCGGCCGCCACGGCCAGCCAATCGCGCAGCGAAGCTTTTTCGGGAGTCGTGTCGGACATCGGTCAGAATCGCGTTGCTCAGCGGGCGTAAGCCACGCCGAGAAGCTTTCTTGGTTCGGCCGTGAGTTCGCCGCGCATCTCGACCGTCGCTTCGACCGAGAGGCCGGGCCGCAACCGCGGCAGCAGGGCATCGTCGCCCGCCAGCCGGATCTTCACGGGCACCCGCTGCACGACTTTGGTGAAATTGCCGGTCGCGTTCTCGGGCGGCAGCAGGGCGAACTGGGCGCCGGTGCCCGGCGAGAAGCTCTCCACTTTGCCGTGGAACTCGTGATTGCCGAACGCGTCCACCGTAAAGGTCACCGGCTGACCTTGGTTCATGCGACCGATCTGCGTTTCCTTGAAATTGGCAATGAGGTAGATGTCGCTGCCCATCGGAACCACGGTGAGCAGGCTCATGCCGGGCTGAACCAGCTGGCCGGTGCGAACCGAGCGGTCGCCCACGACGCCGTCGATCGGTGCCCGGATCGTCGTGTAGCCGATATTGAGCTTCGCCTGGTCGAGCTTGGCCTGCGCGCCGGCGATCGCCGCTTCCTCGCTTTTGGCCAGGGCCTCATAGGTCAGGACCTGCTTCTCGGCGGCAATGAGGGCGGCGCGGCTCTTCGTCAGGTTCGCCTGACGTTGAAGCAGGTCCGAATGGGTCTGCTGCGCCCGTTGCGTGGTTCCCGCGCCCCTGTTGAGCAGATCCTCGGAACGCGTGGACTCCTGTTGAGCGAAAGTGAGAGCGGCTTCGGCATTTATGATGTCGGCCTTCGAGGTCTCTAGTTGCGCCAACTGCTGCACGACGGCGGCCTTGTATCCATCGAGCTGCGCCAGCGTTTTATCGAGATCGGCTTGGGCTTCGGTAATGGCGATCTTGTAGTCGGCATCGTCGATGGTCGCCAGGACGTCGCCGGCCCTGACCGGCTGGTTATCGCTCACGAGGACGGCCGAAATGAAACCCGCCACCTTGGGAGCGATCGTCACCTTGTCCGCCTGCAGGAAGGCATTGTCGGTCGATTCCTGAAAGCGGCCGACCGTCCACCAATGCCAGCCATAATACCCGCCCCCTGCAAGGCCGGCCAGGAGAGCCGCCACAAGCATCGTCTTGCCGTTTCCCTTCCTCGGCTGGCCGGGGGCCGGTGTCGCGAGCGCAGCAGGCGCGCCTTGGGGCGAGGGCGCCGGCAGCGGCGCCTTGCTCATGGGCAGGGGAATCGGATGGGGTGATGGGCTACGCGCAACGGGCTTGCCCATCGATTGGTCCCCTCCATTGCCGGCGCCCCTATCTGTTACGCCGGCCTCGAATGCATGACGGTCAGAAGACATAGCCCCCATCTAACACCCCATTGAACGAAACGGTTCCGTTCTGTTATAGCCGATTGACCTGGGAACGCAAGGGAGTTGTTTGGGAATGACGTTCGATTTTGACACGTTCTCGAAACATCGGGATGATCGGACGCGCGCATTGGGTTCCGCCGCCGTGATTCCCCCGTCCATACCGGACAAAGGCCGCCGCCACTCGGGAGGCCGGCCCTCGCACGACGAAGCGATGAAGCGCGATGAGCGCCTCATCGAAATCGCAGCTTCGATGTTCATGGAGCGCGGTTTCGAGGGAACGAGCATCGATGCGGTCGCCGAGGCAGCCAGCATCGGCAAGGCGACGCTGTATGCGCGTTACAAAGATAAAAGCGAGTTGTTCGCAGCCGTCCTGCAGCGGCAAATCGATCGCTGGCTCGCCATGAACGAGACCGGCGAGCAAGCGACGACCGGCCGCATCGAGGATGTTCTTCTGGCCCGCGCGCGCAGGACGGTTGCGGTGGCGTTGACTCCGGAAGCCGTTGCGATCAACCGCATCGTCATGGCTGAAGCGGCTCGCTTTCCAAACCTCGCCAAGCTCGTTCATGAGCAAGGCTGGCAACGCAGCAACGCAGCCGTCGCTGCCGTGCTCGATCAGTTCGCAAAGAATGGGCAGATAGACGTCGAGGATGCGAGCGTCACGGCCGATCTCTTCCTGAGCCTGGTCATCGGCCGCCAAACCCGCCTTGCCATGCTCGGGATCGAGACCGATCCTGACCAGATCGACCAACGGGTGCAGGCGGCGGTCAAATTGTTCTTGAACGGCGTCAGGCCGCGCTCAAACGAGTGATCGGCCCGGCTCCCGCGGTTCTCGCCGGACATGCGGGGAAGGGGCTTCATCACCCCCGATAGACCGGCGCCGGCTGGGAGAAGAAGCTCAGCAGGATGTGCAGGGCGAGCTCGTAGTTCTTGCCCTGGAAGCTCGCATGCGAGATGCCCGGCATGACCGTGAACTGCTTGTCCGGATTGGGCAGCAGCTTGAAGAATTCCAAAAGGTCCTCGATGCTGGCGATGCCGTCCCATTGGCCGCGCATGACGATGGTGGGGACCGTGATCTTGGTGGGATCGCACACCGGCAGGTTCGAGCACATATCGACATAGGTGCCGTTCGGAATCGAATCGTCGAGCGCCAAAATGGCGTCGGCGAAGGCGTCGATCACCTTGTCCTCGGCCGAGCCCGGGTGGTCGCGGTTGAAGATCGAATACACGAAGGCGCGGTCGATCGGACGCCGGTTCTTGGCGCGGAATTCCGGCAGCTTCTTCGCCCGCTCGGCGAGGGTCGGGCTGCCCTTTCCGGTCCACACCATGGCATCGAGGGCGAGCCGCGCCACCATGTCCGGATGATTCTGCGCGAACAGCGCCGCCCGCAGTGCGCCCGAGGAAATGCCGTAGACCAGCAAGGGCCGCTTGCCGCGCAGGCCATGGATATAGGTCGCCGCGCAGTAGCAGTCCTCGGCGCCATAGGCGATCGGGGCGTTGTTGTCGCGGGTCTTGGTGGAACGGCCGTAGCCTTCCATATCTACGGACCAAGTGTCGTAGCCTTGACCGGCGAAGAACTCCATCGCCGAGGAGTCCGGCCGTCCGGGCACGTCGAGATCGAAGGTGGGCTGCGAGGCCATCGAGGAACCGTGGACGAACAGCACCGTCGCCTTGGTCGCGGCGGGATCGCCGGCGCACTTGTTCCACAGGAACAGTTTAACCTCGCCCTTGCTGGTCCAATGCTCCTTGCCGGTCAGGCGGTGGTGCAGGGTGGTCTCGTTCATGAACTGGCCTTTCCCGAATGCGTGATCTGCGGCGATTTCGGACTTGTCCGACAGGATCATGCGCGATGTCAAAGGGATTAGAAGAATTCCAGGCGGCGTCCAAAAGGCGGGCGTCACGTCGGCCGTTCACATGACCGGCTACCTCGGCGTGAGACGAAAGGCGTATGTGCGCGGGGTCGGCGAAGGTTGGAACATCGGGTGCGAACATTGGGTACCAACATCGGCTTGCCTCCCATGCTGCACTGCGCTAAGCCTCGGCCGTATCCCACCTTGGAACCGATCCAGGTATGCTTGATTGAGGCGGCGCTGGCTCCGGTCGGGACGGGCGGGATTTGCGGGACTGGGCATCGGTTTGCGCGAAGACAGAGGTGAAGATGAACGCGCTGCTGCAGGAATATCTTCCGCTCGTCATCTTCATCGGCGTTTCCATGGTGATCGGGCTGGCGCTTTTGATTGCGCCCTTCATCATCGCCTACCAGCAGCCTGACCCGGAGAAACTCTCCGCTTACGAATGCGGCTTCAATGCCTTCGACGACGCCCGCATGAAGTTCGACGTGCAGATTCTACCTGGTCGCCATCCTCTTCATCATATTCGACCTCGAAGTGTCGTTCCTGTTCCCTTGGGCGGTGGCATTCGGCCAGATCGGGGCGTTCGGGTTCTGGTCGATGATGGTGTTCCTTGCGGTTCTGACCATCGGATTTATCTACGAGTGGAAGAAGGGAGCGCTCGAATGGGATTGAGCGAGCGAACTCCGCAGGTCGCCCCCGCAGCGTCGGGCCTGCTCGACCCCCGCACCGGGCGGCCGGTGGGAGCCGATGATCCCTTTTATGTCGACTTGAACACCGAACTCGCCGACAAGGGCTTTCTGGTCGCCGCGGCCGACGATCTCATCATCTGGGCGCGTACCGGCTCGTTGATGTGGATGACGTTCGGGCTCGCCTGCTGCGCGGTCGAGATGATGCAGATGTCGATGCCGCGTTACGACGCCGAGCGGTTCGGCTTCGCCCCGCGCGCTTCGCCGCGGCAGTCCGACGTGATGATCGTGGCGGGAACCCTGACCAACAAGATGGCGCCGGCGCTGCGCAAGGTCTACGACCAGATGCCGGAGCCGCGCTACGTGATCTCCATGGGTTCCTGCGCCAATGGCGGCGGCTACTACCACTTTTCCTATGCGGTGGTGCGCGGCTGCGACCGCATCGTGCCGGTGGATATCTACGTGCCCGGCTGCCCGCCGACGGCGGAAGCGTTGCTCTACGGGGTGCTCCTGCTGCAGAAGAAGATCCGGCGCATCGGGACGATCGAACGGTGACGATGACCAACGAAAAGCTCGAATCCCTCGGTCAGGCCGTGGCCGGGGCGCTGCCGGGGGCGGTGACCTCCTACACGGTGACGCCGTTTGCCCACACCCTCGGTGAGCTCACGGTCGCTGCCAGGGCCGAGGACATCGTCGCGGTGATGAAGCATCTGCGCGACGATCCCGGTTGCGCGTTCCAGGCCTTCGTCGACATCACCGCGGTCGACTGGCCGCAGCGCGAAAACCGCTTCGACATCGTCTATCACCTGCTGTCGCCGACCCAGAACGCCCGCATCCGCGTCAAGATCGAGGCCGGCGAGACCGCGCCGGTCGCCTCCGTCGTCGACGTGTTCCCCGGCGCCAACTGGTTCGAGCGCGAGGTCTACGACCTCTACGGCGTGGTGTTCACCGGCCATCCGGACATGCGCCGCATCCTCACCGATTACGGGTTCGAGGGCCATCCGCTGCGCAAGGACTTCCCCCTGACCGGATTCGTCGAAGTGCGCTGGGACGACGAGCAGAAGCGCGTCGTCTACAGCCCCGTGCAACTGGCCCAGGAATTCCGCAATTTCGATTTCCTGTCGCCGTGGGAGGGGCCGGACTATCCGCTGCCCGGCGACGAGAAGGCCGGGAAGGCAGGCTGACGCCGATGGGCGAGGTCCGCAACTTCACCATCAATTTCGGGCCGCAGCACCCGGCGGCGCACGGCGTACTGCGTCTCGTGCTGGAACTCGACGGCGAGGTGGTCGACCGCGTCGATCCGCATATCGGCCTGCTCCATCGCGGCACCGAGAAGCTGATCGAGCACAAGACCTATCAGCAGGCGATCCCCTATTTCGACCGGCTCGACTATGTCGCGCCGATGAACCAGGAGCACGCCTTCTGCCTCGCGGTGGAGAAGCTGCTCGGCCTCGCCGTGCCGCGCCGCGCCCAGCTCATCCGCGTGCTCTATGCCGAGATCGGCCGCCTGTTGTCCCATCTCCTCAACGTCACCACCCAGGCCATGGACGTCGGCGCCCTGACGCCGCCGCTGTGGGGCTTCGAGGAGCGCGAGAAGCTGATGGTGTTCTATGAGCGCGCCTCCGGAAGCCGCATGCACGCGGCCTATTTCCGGGTCGGCGGCGTGCACCAGGACCTGCCGCCCAAGCTCATCGACGACATCGAGGGGTTCTGCGATCCGTTCCTGCTCGTTTGCGACGACCTCGAGGAACTCTTGACCGGCAACCGCATCTTCAAGCAGCGCAATGTCGACATCGCCGTGGTCAAGCTGGAAGACGCCTGGGCCTGGGGCTTTTCCGGGGTGATGGTGCGCGGTTCCGGCGCCGCCTGGGACCTGCGCAAGGCGCAGCCCTACGAGGTCTATTCCGAGCTCGATTTCGACATTCCGGTCGGCAAGAACGGCGACTGCTTCGACCGCTACTGCATCCGCATGGAAGAGATGCGGCAGTCGGTGCGGATCATGAAGCAGTGCATCGCCAAGCTGCGCGAGCCGGCCGGGCAGGGGCCTGTCAGCGTCATCGACAACAAGATCGTGCCGCCGCGGCGCGCCGAGATGAAGCGCTCGATGGAGGCGCTGATCCATCACTTCAAGCTCTACACCGAGGGCTTTCACGTGCCCGCCGGCGAGGTCTATGCCGCGGTCGAGGCGCCCAAGGGCGAGTTCGGCGTCTATCTCGTCGCCGACGGCACCAACAAGCCCTACAAGTGCAAGATCCGCGCGCCGGGCTTCGCCCATCTCCAGGCGATGGATTTCCTCTGCCGCGGCCACATGCTGGCCGACGTCTCGGCGATCCTCGGCTCGATCGACATCGTGTTCGGCGAGGTCGACCGATGAACCCGCAAAGTCGGCAGCCGACGGCGACGCGCCTCGCCTCCCCCTGCAAGGGGGAGGTCGGACGCGAAGCGTCCGGGAGGGGGTCCGCGGCCTCGCGGTTTTCACGGAGGCCGGCGATGGTCGCGAAGGCGCGCCGGCTGCGGGGCGTGCTTTCGGACGCTGAACAGAAACTTTGGCGTGCGCTGCGCCGGGACCAGATCGGTGGCTTGAGCTGTCCGTCGGCATCACGCAGTCGGCACATATGTCCTGGATTTTTATTGCCCGGCCATTCGCCTCGCGATCGAAGTCGACGGTGGTCAGCATGATTTCTCGGCGGTTCGGAAGCGGGATCAGGAACGCACGAAGTGGCTCGAAGCGAAGGGCATTCGTTTGATCCGATTCTGGAACAACGATGTGCTGGGAAATTTGGACGGCGTATTGAGTGAGATCGCGCGAATCTCCGAGACGCTGTGCGCGCGGCGGGCGACCCCCACCCCGACCCTCCCCCTTTCAGGGGGAGGGGGGCGGCGTTCATCAAGCCCGCTGAAATCTTGGGGATAGCAAAGAGATGTCCGTCCGCCGCCTCGCCCCCGCCGACGTTCAGCCGAAGGAGTTTTCCTTCACGGCGGAGAATCTCGACTGGGCCAGGCGCCAGATCGCGAAATATCCGGAAGGCCGCGCCGCCTCTGCGGTGCTGCCGGTGCTGTGGCGGGCCCAGGAGCAGGCCGGCGGCTGGCTGCCGCAAAAGGCGATCGAATGCGTCGCCGAGCTGCTCGGCATGGCGAAGATCCGCGTGCTCGAGGTCGCGACCTTCTACACCATGTTCCTGCTCCAGCCGGTCGGCCGCAAGGCCCATGTGCAGTGGTGCGGCACCACGCCGTGCCTGCTGCGCGGCGGCGAAGAGATCAAGAAGGTTTGCGAGCGGCGCATCAATCACGAGCCGTTTCATGTCTCCGCCGACGGCGATTTCTCCTGGGAGGAGGTCGAGTGCCTTGGCGCCTGCGTCAATGCCCCGATGGTCCTGATCGGCAAGGACACCTACGAGGATCTGACGCCGGAGACCTTCGAGAAGGTGCTCGATGCGCTCGCCCGCGGCGAGGCGCCGAAGCCCGGCCCGCAGAACGGCCGGCAGTTCTCCGCGCCGATCGGAGGTCGACACACCCTTACGGATCCCTCGATCTACCCGCCCGAACCGCCGGGCCTGCGCAGCTCCGTCGGCCCGACGGCGCCGAGTCCGAACCGGAACTGCCGGTCCGACGCATCTCGGCGATGCAGCCCGGCCGACGATGCAGCCGCCGAACGAGCCGCGCGCGAAGGACTCCGAAGCGCTCGCCGAGGCCGAGGAGGCCGAAATCAGCGCCAAGCTCGCCAAGCTCGGCAAGGATGCGACGCCGGAGCAGAAGGCGGACGCCGTCGGCACCAGGCCGCAGGGCCTCGCCGCGCCGCGCGAGGACAAGCGCGACAATCTTCAGCGCATCAAGGGCATCGGCCGCGTGAACGAGCAAAAGCTCAATGCCCTCGGCATCTTCCATTTCGACCAGATCGCCGGCTGGGGCCGGCCGGAAATCCGGTGGGTCGGCACCTACCTCGCCTTTCCCGGCCGGATCGACCGCGAGAACTGGATCGCCCAGGCGGGCAGGCTCGCTGCCGGCGAAGACAACCCCGACAAGCCAACCCGACAAGCCGAATCCCAATGAGCCAGGCAAGGCGTAACCGATGCTCCAGGACAAGGACCGCATCTTCAAGAACCTCTATGGCCGCCATGACTGGGGTCTCGAAGGCGCCCGCGCGCGCGGCGCGCTGGGACGGCACCAAGGCGATCCTCGAAAAGGGCCGCGACGCCATTATCGCGGAGGTGAAGGCCTCGGGCCTGCGCGGCCGCGGCGGCGCCGGGTTTCCGACCGGCCTGAAATGGTCGTTCATGCCGAAGCAGATCGGCGAGCGTCCCCATTACCTCGTGATCAATGCCGACGAGTCCGAGCCCGGCACCTGCAAGGATCGCGAGATCATGCGGCACGATCCGCATCTCCTGGTCGAAGGCTGCCTGATCGCGAGCTTCGCCATGGGTGCGCACGCCTGCTACATCTATGTGCGCGGCGAATTCATCCGTGAGCGCGAGAACCTGCAGGCGGCGGTCGACCAGGCCTACGAGGCCAGGCTGATCGGCAAGAACAACGTCAATGGCTGGGACTTCGACATCGTCGTCCACCACGGCGCCGGCGCCTATATCTGCGGCGAGGAAACCGCGCTGCTGGAAAGCCTGGAGGGCAAGAAGGGGATGCCGCGGCTCAAGCCGCCATTCCCGGCCAATATGGGCCTCTACGGCTGTCCGACCACCGTCAACAACGTCGAGTTCGATCGCCGTCGTCCCCGACATCATGCGGCGCGGCGCCGGCTGGTTCGCCGGCATCGGCCGGCCCAAACAACACCGGCACCAAGCTGTTCTGCATCTCCGGCCATGTGAACCGGCCGTGCAACGTGGAAGAGGCCATGGGCATCCCGCTGCGCGAGCTGGTGGATACGCATGCCGGCGGCGTGCGCGGCGGCTGGGACAATCTCCTCGCCGTCATCCCCGGCGGCTCCTCGATGCCGCTGGTTCCGGCGGCGCAATGCGTGCCGCTGCCGATGGATTTCGACGGCACCAAGGAGGTGCAAGTCGGCGCTCGGCACCGCCGCCGTCATCGTCATGGACAAGTCGACCGATATCATCCGCGCCATGGCGCGCATCTCCTATTTCTACAAGCACGAGAGCTGCGGCCAGTGCACGCCTTGCCGCGAGGGCATGGGCTGGATGTGGCGCGTGCTGATGCGCATGGCGGAAGGCCGCGCCCACAAGCGCGAGATCGACATGCTGATGGAGGTCACCCAGCAGATCGAAGGCCACACCATCTGCGCGTTCGGCGACGGCGCCGCCTGGCCGGTGCAGGGCCTGCTGCGCAATTTCCGCCACGAGATCGAGCGGCGCATCGATGAATATGCCGCCAATCCGCACCCGGATCCGGTGCGGATGGCGGCGGAATAGCGGAGGGCCGGATGACCATCGCGGCACTCGGGCAGGCGCAAAAGAGCAACTGGCTGGCGAACGCCGGCCTTGCCATCATCGGGATCGCCTGCGTGTGGTGGTTCCTGTTCTACGCCCAATGGTCCGGACCGCTGCGGATGCTCGACCTCAAGGTTCCCTGCCTGGTGCACACCATCGACGAGTGCAGCTTCTTCCGGTCGAATCTTTCGTCCTTTCATGCCTCCGGGCCGGTTTATCAGCCGCTCGTCATGTGGATCGGCACCGCGACCTTCATCGCGGGCCAATTTCTCAAGCGCGGCACCAAGCGGGGAGCGCGCCGATGAGCAAGATCATCATCGACGGCAACGAGATCGATGTTCCGCCGGAATACACGCTGCTGCAGGCCTGCGAGGCCGGCGGCGCCGAGATTCCGCGGTTCTGCTTTCATGAGCGGCTGTCGATCGCCGGCAATTGCCGCATGTGCCTGGTCGAGCTGGTCGGGCTCGCCGAAGCCGGTCGCGAGCTGCGCCTGGGGCGTGCGCGACTGCCGTCCCGGCCCCAAGGGCGAGCCGCCCGAGGTCAAGACCCGCTCGCCCATGGTCAGGAAGGCGCGCGAAGGGGTGATGGAGTTCCTGCTCATCAACCACCCGCTGGATTGCCCGATCTGCGACCAGGGCGGGGAATGCGATCTGCAGGACCAGGCCATGGCCTATGGCGTCGACTCCTCGCGCTTCAAGGAGAACAAGCGCGCGGTCGAGGACAAATATCTCGGCGCCCTGGTGCAAGACCTCGATGAACCGCTGCATCCAGTGCACGCGCTGCGTGCGATTCGCCACCGAGGTCGCCGGCGTGCCCGAACTCGGCGCCACCGGCCGCGGCGAGGACATGGAGATCACGACCTATCTGTCCCAGGCGATGACGTCGGAGCTGCAGGGCAATGTGGTCGATCTCTGCCCGGTGGGAGCGCTGACGGCAAAGCCCTATGCCTTCGTCGCCCGGCCCTGGGAACTGGTCAAGACCGAGTCGTTCGACGTCCAGGACGCCGTCGGTTCCGCGATCCGGGTCGACACCCGCGGCCGCGAGGTGATGCGCATCCTGCCGCGCGTCAACGAGGACGTGAACGAGGAATGGATTTCCGACAAGACCCGCCACGTGGTCGACGGCCTGCGGGTGCAGCGGCTCGACCAGCCCTATGTGCGGGTCGGCGGACGCCTGCAGCCGGCGTCGTGGTCGGAGGCGTTCCGGGCCATTGCCGCCAAGATGAAGACGACCCGCCGCGGCGGCATCGGCGCCATCGCCGGCGATCTCTGCGCCGTCGAGGAGATGTTCGCCCTCAAGCAGCTGATCGGGCGGCTAGGCTCGACCCATCTCGACTGCCGCCAGGACGGCACCGCGCTCGACCCCGGATGGGGCCGCGCCAGCTACCTCTTCAATGCCGACCATCGCGGGGATCGACGAAGCCGATGGTCTCATGATCATCGGCTCCAATCCGCGCAAGGAAGCGCCGGTGCTCAATGCCCGCATCCGCAAGCGCTGGCGCACCGGCGGTCTCAAGATCGGTGTCATCGGTGAGCATGCCGATCTCACCTATGATTACGCCTATCTCGGCGCCGGCACGGAAACGCTCGCGTCTTTCCTCGATCACCGGCCGGCCGCGCTGAAGCGGCAGATCTGGCTGATCGGGCAGGGCGCGCTGGCGCGGCCCGACGGCGCCGCCGTGCTCGCGGCGGCCGCCAAGGCCGCCGTCTCGACCGGTGCGCTCGCCGACGGCTGGAACGGCTTTTGCGTGCTTCACACCGCGGCGTCCCGGGTCGGAGGCCTCGACATCGGCTTCGTTCCCGGCGAGGACGGCCTCAGCGCCGAAACGATGGCGCAGGGCGGCGTCGATCTCCTGTTCCTGCTCGGCGCCGACGAGATCGAGGTCGAGCCCGGGCGCGTTCGTGATCTATATCGGCACCCATGGCGACCGTGGCGCCCAGCGCGCCGACGTCATCCTGCCGGGCGCAGCCTATACCGAGAAGTCCGGCATCTACGTCAACACCGAGGGCCGCGTGCAGATGGCGGGACGCGCCGCGTTCCCGCCCGGCGACGCGCGCGAGGATTGGTCGATCCTGCGCGCGCTGTCCGACGTGCTCGGCATCAAGCTGCCCTACGATTCATTGGCGCAGCTGCGCGCCGCCCTGTTCCAGGCCCATCCGCATCTCGCGGCGACCGACACCATCACGCCCGGCAGCGCCGACGACATCAGGGCGCTCGCGGCCATGGGCGGCAACCTCGACAAGGCGCCGTTCCGCTCGCCGGTGGAGGACTTCTATCTCACCAATCCGATCGCGCGGGCTTCCGCGGTGATGGCCGAGTGCTCGGCGCTGGCCGAAAACGCGGCAGCGGCGGCCGAGTAGGAAACGCAGGCATGGCCGAGTTTTGGACCGATTACGTCTGGCCGCTGATCATCATGCTCGCCGAGAGCGTGCTGATGCTGGTGGTGCTGCTGATCGCAGTCGCCTACGTGCTCCTCGCCGACCGCAAGATCTGGGCGGCGGTGCAGATCAGGCGCGGTCCCAACGTGGTGGGGCCATGGGGGCTGCTGCAGAGCTTCGCCGATCTCCTCAAGTTCGTGCTCAAGGAGCCGATCATTCCGGCCGGCGCCAACAAGGGCGTGTTCCTGCTGGCGCCGCTGGTCACCTGCGTGCTGGCGCTCGCCGCCTGGGCGGTGATCCCGGTCAGCGCCGGCTGGCTGATCGCCGACATCAATGTGGGCGTGCTTTATATCTTCGCGATCTCCTCGCTCGGCGTCTACGGCATCATCATGGGCGGCTGGGCGTCGAACTCGAAATATCCGTTCCTGTCGGCGCTGCGCTCGGCGGCGCAGATGGTGTCCTACGAGGTCTCGATCGGCTTCGTGATCATCACCGTGCTGCTGTGCGTCGGCTCGCTCAACCTGAGCGCGATCGTCGCCGCCCAGGAATCCCGCGGCCTGGCGAGCCTCCTCGGCGTGCCCTGGTTCACCATGCTGAACTGGTTCTGGCTGCCGCTGTTTCCGATGTTCATCGTGTTCTTCATCTCGGCGCTCGCCGAGACCAACCGGCCGCCGTTCGACCTCGTCGAAGCGGAATCCGAGCTGGTCGCGGGGTTCATGGTCGAGTACGGCTCGACGCCGTATATGCTGTTCATGCTCGGCGAATACGTCGCCATCACCACCATGTGCGCCATGACCACGATCCTGTTCCTGGGGGGCTGGCTGCCGCCGTTCGCGGTCGCGCCGTTCACCTGGGTGCCCGGCATCGTCTGGTTCGTGCTCAAGG
Source organism: uncultured Alphaproteobacteria bacterium (assembly GCA_963800215.1). Classification (GTDB taxonomy): domain Bacteria; phylum Pseudomonadota; class Alphaproteobacteria; order Rhizobiales; family Xanthobacteraceae; genus JAJPKK01. Next base: position 616,192 of record CAWCZY010000006.1, read on the forward strand.
TGGGGTTCGTGTTCTTCATGTTCGCCTTGGTGAAAGCGTTCGTTCCGCGCTATCGCTACGACCAGTTGATGCGGCTCGGCTGGAAGGTGTTCCTGCCGCTGTCGCTCGCCATGGTCGCGATCGTCGCCGCCTTCCTGCAGTTCACCGGGCTGGCGCCACAATGAGGATCATCCGATGAGGCTCGATCAGGCGGCCAAATCACTGTTCCTGGCGGAGTTCGTCGGCGCCATCGTGCTGTCGATGCGCTATTTCTTCAAGCCCAAGGCGACCTTGAACTATCCGTTCGAAAAGGGGCCGATCTCGCCGCGGTTTCGCGGCGAGCACGCGCTGCGCCGTTATCCCAACGGCGAGGAACGCTGCATCGCCTGCAAGCTGTGCGAGGCGATCTGCCCGGCCCAGGCCATCACCATCGAAGCCGGTCCGCGCCGCAACGACGGCACCCGCCGCACCACGCGTTACGACATCGACATGGTGAAATGCATCTATTGCGGGCTGTGCCAGGAGGCCTGCCCGGTCGACGCCATCGTCGAGGGACCGAATTTCGAGTTCGCCACCGAGACCCGCGAGGAACTCTACTACGACAAGGAGCGCCTGCTGGCGAACGGCGACCGCTGGGAACGCGAGATCGCGCAGAACATCGCGCTCGACGCGCCCTACCGGTGACGTGAAGCCATGATCATCGCCACGCTGTTCTTCTACCTGTTCGCCGGCATCTGCGTGGCCTCGGCGGTCATGGTGATCGCGTCGAAGAACCCGGTGCATTCGGTGCTGTTCCTGATCCTCGCCTTCGTCAACGCGGCTGGCCTGTTCGTGCTCATGGGCGCCGAGTTCCTGGCGATGATCCTGATCGTCGTCTATGTCGGCGCGGTGGCGGTGCTGTTCCTGTTCGTGGTGATGATGCTGGACGTCGATTTCGCCGAGCTGCGCCAGGGCTTTCTCAATTATCTCCCGGTCGGCGCCGTGATCGCCTTCATATTCCTGTTCGAGCTGCTGCTGGTGCTGGGCACCTGGGCGATCGGCCCCGGGGTCGCGAGGACGTCGCCGATCCCGAACATCGACACGCTGTCGAACACCGCCGCGCTGGGTCACGTGCTCTACACCCGCTACGTCTATTACTTCCAGGCGGCGGGCCTGGTGCTGCTGGTCGCCATGATCGGCGCCATCGTCCTGACGCTGCGTCACAAGCCCAACGTCAGGCGCCAGAACGTCGCCGATCAGGTCGCCCGCACCAAGGCGACCGCGATCGACATCCGCCAGGTGCGGCCGGGGCAGGGGATCTGAGGGGGCGGCAATGATCATCGGGCTGGGTCACTATCTCGTCGTTGCCGCGATCCTGTTTACGCTCGGCATCTTCGGCATCTTCATCAACCGCAAGAACGTCATCGTCATCCTGATGTCGATCGAGCTGATCCTGCTCGCGGTGAACATCAACCTGGTGGCGTTCTCGACCCATCTCGGCGATCTCGTCGGCCAAGTCTATGCGCTGTTCGTGCTCACCGTTGCCGCCGCCGAGGCCGCCATCGGGCTCGCCATCCTCGTGGTGTTCTATCGTAATCGCGGCTCCATCGCCGTCGAAGACATCAATCTGATGAAGGGCTGAATCGAGCGATGTACCAAGCCATCGTGTTTCTCCCTCTGCTGGGCGCGATCCTGGCCGGGATCATTGCGCTGGCCGGCGCCCATGCGCGCTTTCCCGGCGGCCCGCCGGCGCCGGCAACCGACGGTCATGGCCACGCCGCGGCGCCGGCGCATGCCCTTGCGCCCGCGGCCCATGGCCACGAGGAGCGCGAGCCGCCCGCGGCGGGATCGCGCTCGGCGGAATTGATCACCACGACCCTGCTGTTCATCGCCATGGTGCTGTCCTGGATCGCCCTGTGGCGGGTCGGCTTCGGCCATCAGGATGCCCGTGACGCCGTGATGCCGTTCATCGTTTCCGGCGACCTCAAGGTCGAGTGGGCCGTGCGCGTCGACGCCCTGACCGCGGTGATGCTCGTCGTGGTGACGACGGTATCCGCTTTGGTCCACCTCTACTCGATCGGATACATGGAGGAGGATCCGTACCAGCCGCGGTTCTTCGCCTATCTCTCCATGTTCACCTTCGCGATGCTGATGCTGGTGACCGCCGACAATCTCGTGCAGATGTTCTTCGGCTGGGAAGGCGTCGGGCTCGCGAGCTATCTCCTGATCGGCTTCTGGTACCACAAGCCGGAGGCGAACGCCGCGGCGATCAAGGCCTTCGTCGTCAACCGCATCGGCGATTTCGGCTTCGCGCTCGGCATTTTCGCCGTCTTCATGATGACCGGCGCGGTCGACTTCGACACCATCTTCGCCCAGGCGCCGGCGTTGACCGGTAAGACCATCCACCTTCTGTATTGGGACTTCGATGCGCTCACCCTGATCTGCCTGCTGCTGTTCATGGGCGCGATGGGCAAGTCGGCGCAGTTCCTGCTGCACACCTGGCTGCCGGACGCGATGGAAGGCCCGACCCCGGTCTCGGCGCTGATCCACGCCGCCACCATGGTCACGGCGGGCGTCTTCATGGTGGCGCGGTTGTCGCCATTGTTCGAGCTTTCCGACGGCGCGCGGGTGTTCGTCACCATCATCGGCGCCACCACCGCCATGTTCGCCGCCACCGTCGCCCTGGTGCAGAACGACATCAAACGGATCATCGCCTATTCGACCTGCTCGCAGCTCGGCTACATGTTCGTCGCCATGGGCGTCGGCGCCTATTCGGTCGGCATGTACCACCTCTTCACCCACGCCTTCTTCAAGGCGCTGCTGTTCCTCGGCTCCGGCTCGGTGATCACCGCGATGCACCACGAGCAGGACATCCGCATGATGGGCGGGCTGCGCACCAAGATTCCCTTCACCTATGCGATGATGGTGGTCGGCACCCTCGCGCTGACGGGCTTCCCGCTCACCGCCGGATATTTCTCCAAGGACGCGATCATCGAGGCCGCCTATGCCAGCCACAATTCGGCGGCGCTGTATGCCTACCTGATGACGCTGATCGCGGCGGGGCTCACCGCGTTCTATTCATGGCGGCTGGTGTTCAAGACCTTCCACGGCCGCCCGCACGACGCCGCGCATTTGGAGGCGGCCCATGAGAGCCCGCGCTCCATGCTGATTCCGCTGTTCGTGCTGGCGGTCGGATCGATCCTGGCGGGATATCCATTCTACCAGATCTTCGTCGGAGCGGGCGTGGAGGATTTCTTCCGGGAATTGCTCAAGCTCAACCCGGAGATCCTCGAGGAGATGCACCACACCGATACCGCGATCGCGCTGCTGCCGACGGTCATGATGGTGGTCGGCTTCGGGGTGGCGTGGCTGTTCTACATCAGGCGCCCGGACCTGCCGGTCGAGCTCGCCCGCCAGCAGGAGCTGCTCTACAAGTTCCTGCTCAACAAGTGGTACTTCGACGAGGTCTACGACTTCCTCATCGTGCGTCCCACGCTCTGGTTGGGGCGGCTGTTGTGGAAGGGCGGCGACGGCTGGCTGATCGACGGGTTCGGCCCGGACGGCGTTTCCGCCTGGGTGATCGACGTGACCCGCAACGTCGTGCGGCTGCAGACCGGCTACATGTATCATTATGCCTTCGCCATGCTGATCGGCGTCGCCGCCTTCATCACGTGGTTCATGTTCGCGGCGGGAGTCCACTGATGGCGAGTTGGCCGATCCTGTCCGTCACCACCTTCCTGCCGCTGCTCGGCGCGCTCATCATCGTGTTTATGCGCACCGAAGATCCGTCGGTGAACCGCAACGCCCGCTGGATCGCATTGTGGACGACGCTGATCACCTTCGCCATTTCGCTGATCCTGGTGTGGCGCTTCGATCCGGGCTCGGCGGAATTCCAGTTCGTCGAGAAGAAGCCCTGGCTTGCCGAGCAACATCAGCTACCACATGGGCGTCGACGGCATCTCGCTGCCGTTCGTCATCCTGACCACGGCGCTGATGCCGATCTGCATCATCGCGAGCTGGCTGCCGATCCAGCGCCGGGTGAAGGAATACATGATCGCCTTCCTGGTGCTGGAGACACTGATGGTCGGCACCTTCTGCGCGCTCGACCTCACCCTGTTCTACCTGTTCTTCGAGGGCGGCTTGATCCCGATGTTCCTCATCATCGGGGTCTGGGGCGGCCCGCGCCGGGTCTATGCGAGCTTCAAGTTCTTCCTCTACACGTTCCTCGGGTCGGTGCTCATGCTGCTCGCCATCATGGCGATGTACTGGGATGCCGGCACCACCGACATCCCGGCCCTGCTCCGCCACGGCTTCCCGCCGTCGCTGCAGACCTGGGCCTGGCTCGCCTTCTTTGCCTCCTTCGCCGTGAAGATGCCGATGTGGCCGGTCCATACCTGGCTGCCCGACGCGCATGTGGAGGCGCCGACGGCCGGCTCGGTGATCCTGGCCGCCATACTTCTGAAGATGGGCGGCTACGGCTTCCTGCGCTTCTCGCTGCCGATGTTTCCGTCCGCCTCGGTGGAATTCGCGCCGCTGGTGTTCACCCTGTCGGTGGTCGCCATCATCTACACCTCGCTGGTGGCGTTGGTGCAGGAGGACATGAAGAAGCTGATCGCCTATTCCTCGGTGGCGCATATGGGCTTCGTCACCATGGGTATTTTCGCCGCCACCACCCAGGGCGTCGCCGGCGGCATCTTCCAGATGATCTCCCACGGCATCGTGTCGGGCGCGCTGTTCCTGTGCGTCGGCGTCGTCTATGACCGCATGCATACCCGCGAGATCGCCGCCTATGGCGGCCTCGTGAACCGGATGCCGTTCTATGCCGCCGCGTTCATGGTGTTCACCCTCGCCAATGTCGGGCTGCCCGGCACGTCCGGATTCATCGGCGAGTTCCTCACCCTGATCGGGACGTTCCGCGTCAACACCTCGGTGGCGTTCTTCGCGAGCCTGGGCGTGATCCTCTCCGCCGCCTATGCGCTGTGGCTCTATCGCAAGGTGATCTACGGCACGCTGCGGCCATCGCTTGCCGCCATCACCGATCTGGACGGGCGCGAGATCGTCACCCTCGCCCCGCTGGTCGTGCTCACCATTCTGATCGGCATCTATCCGAAGCCCGTCATCGATATGTCGGCGGCCTCCGTCACGGCGCTGCTCGAGAATTTTCATCAGGCGCTCGGCGCCGCGAAGGCGGCCGCGCTGGCGCAATAGGGTAATTCCGCGATGACCGAAGGCCTCGATTTCGCCGCCGTCTATCCCGCGCTGCCGGAGCTCGTGCTCGCGGTCGGCGCCATGGCGCTGCTGATGGTGGGCGCCTGGCGCGGCGACGGCGCCACGCCGGCATTGAGCGGTTTTGCCGTGATGCTGCTCATCCTCGCCGGCGTGCTGGTCCTGTTGATGCCGGGCGAGCGGACCGTCGCCTTCGGCGGCAGTTTCGTGGTGGACCCGTTTTCCAGGTTCCTCAAGCTGCTGGTGCTGGTCGGCTCGATCGGCGCCATCCTGCTGTCGGTCGAATTCCTGCGCGACCTGGAGCGCAGGAAATTCGAATACCCGATCCTGATCCTGCTTTCGACCACCGGCATGCTGATGCTGATCTCGGCGGCCGACCTGATCGCGCTCTATCTCGGCTTCGAGCTGATGAGCCTCGCGCTTTATGTGCTGGCGGCGATCGACCGCGACAATGCGCGCTCGACCGAAGCCGGCCTTAAATACTTCGTCCTCGGCGCGCTCTCCTCGGGCATGCTGCTCTACGGCGCCTCCCTGATCTACGGTTTCACCGGCACGGTGAACTTCGCCGGGATCGCCCAGGCGGCGGGCGACGGCGGGCTCGGGCTCACCTTCGGGCTCGTGTTCCTGTTCGCGGGGCTGTGCTTCAAGGTATCGGCGGTGCCGTTCCACATGTGGACCCCCGACGTCTACCAGGGCGCGCCGACCCCGGTGACTGCGTTCTTCGCCGCCGCTCCCAAGGTCGCGGCGATCGCGATCTTCATGCGGGTGTCGATCTCGGCGTTTCCCGCCATCGCCTCGCAATGGCAGCAGATCATCGTTTTCGTGTCGATCGCCTCGATGGCGCTCGGTTCCTTCGCTGCGATCGGGCAACGCAACATCAAGCGGCTGATGGCGTATTCCTCCATCGGCCACATGGGTTTCGCGCTGGTCGGGCTCGCCGCCGGCACCAGCGAGGGCATCCAGGGCGTGCTCGTCTACATGGCGATCTATGTAGCGATGACGCTCGGCACCTTCGCCTGCATCATTTCCATGCGCCGCCAGGGCAAGCCGCTCGAGGACATCTCCGATCTCGCCGGGCTCGCCCGCACCAAGCCGACGATGGCGTTCTTCTTCGCCATGCTGATGTTCTCGATGGCGGGCGTGCCTCCGCTCGCCGGCTTCTTCGCCAAGTTCTACGTGTTTCTCGCGGCGATCCAGGCCGGGCTGTTCACGCTCGCCGTGCTGGGCGTGATCAGCAGCGTGGTGGGCGCCTATTACTATCTGCTGATCGTCAAGATCATGTATTTCGACGAGCCCAAGGAGGCTTTCGACCCGATGTCCGGCGAACTGGGCGCCGTGCTGGGCTTGAGCGGCCTCGCCGTGCTCTTGTTCTTCATCTATCCCGGCCCGCTCGTCGACGCCGCTGGCGTTGCCGCGAAATCGCTGTTCTAGGATGCCGGGCGAGCCAGGGGAGGCGCCGGTCGCCTTCCTGGACAGCGTCGACTCCACCAATGCCGAAGCGCTGCGGCGGGCGCGCGCCGGCGACCGCGGCCCGCTGTGGATCGCCGCCGCCGAGCAGACCGCGGGGCGCGGCCGGCGCGGCCGGTCCTGGGTCTCGCCGCCGGGCAACCTCCATGCGAGCCTGCTGCTCACCGATCCGGCGCCGGCGGCCGCGGCGCCGCAGCTCGCGTTCGTCGCCGGGCTGGCTGTCCACGACGCCTGCGTCGCGCTGGCGCCCGGTCTCGCGGCCGGCCTCGCGCTCAAATGGCCGAACGACGTGCTGTGCCGCGGCGCCAAGATCGCCGGCATTCTCATCGAAGGGGAGGGGGAGCCGGTGACAGTCGCCATCGGCATCGGCGTGAATTGCCGGCATCATCCCGCTGCGGCCGAACATCCCGCGACGGATTTTGCCGAACAGGGAGCGGCGGTCGCCGTCGGCGCGCTGCTCGCGGCGCTGCGCCGCGCCATGGCGGAACGGCTGTTCCAATGGGACCGCGGCGCCGGGTTCGCGGCAATCCGCGCCGGCTGGCTGGCGCGGGCCGGCGGCATCGGCCGTCCGATTCGCGTGCGGTTGGCCGAACGTGAGGCCAGCGGCCGTTTCGAGGCGATCGACGAGACCGGCCGGCTGATTCTGCGGCGCGGCGACGGCCGGTGCGAGATTATTACGGCCGGCGAGGTGTTTCCTGCCCTGGAAGGAACGCCGCCCGCTGCGCCGGGCTTGACCGCGGCCGGCCCGGATGCACCATTGCGGCGATGATCTCTAAAAAAGAAGAACTCGTCTTCGCCCCGCTCGGCGGGGTCGGCGAGATCGGCATGAATTTGTCGCTCTATGGTCTCGGCTCCGAGCAGACCAAGGCCTGGCTCGCCATCGACCTCGGCGTCGCCTTTGCCGGCGACGACCTGCCCGGCATCGATCTCATCATGCCCGACGTCCGCTTTCTCGTGGAGGAGCGGCGCAATCTCGTCGGGCTGGTGCTCACCCATGCCCATGAGGACCATTTCGGCGCGCTTCTCGACCTGTGGCCGCGGCTGAAAGTGCCGGTCTATGCGACGCCGTTCACGGCGGCGCTGCTCGAAGCCAAGCGCCAGTCGGAGCCCGGCGCGCCGGAGATAGCGGTGAAGGTGGTGCCGCTCGGCAGCCGCTTCACGCTGGGTCCGTTCGACATCGAATTCGTCTCGGTCTCCCATTCGATCCCGGAATCGAATGCGCTGATCATCCGCACCAGCCTTGGTACGGTGCTCCACACCGGCGACTGGAAGCTCGATCCGACCCCCCTGATCGGACCGCCGACCGACGAGGCCAAGCTGCGCGCGCTCGGCGATGCCGGCTGCCTCGCCTTGATCGGAGATTCGACCAATGCCGTGCGGGAAGGGCGCTCGCCCTCCGAAACCGACGTGGCGAAATCGCTCGCGGAGCTGATCGCCAATGCGCCCGGGCGGGTCGCGGTCACCACCTTCGCCTCCAACGTGGCGCGGCTGCGAGCCGTCGCCGACGCCGCCCGCGCCTGCGGCCGCGAGGTCGTGGTGGTCGGCCGCGCCATGGACCGCATCGCCCAGGTCGCGCGGGAGACCGGCTATCTCGAAGGGGTGGCGGAGTTCCGCGGCACCGATACCTACGGCTACCTGCCCCGGGACAAGGTGGTGGCGCTGTGCACCGGAAGCCAGGGCGAGCCGCGTGCGGCGCTGTCGCGCATTGCCCTCGACGAGCATCCCGACGTCACCCTCGCCAAGGGCGACCGGGTGATCTTTTCCTCGCGCACCATTCCCGGCAACGAGAAGGCGGTCGGGCGCGTGATCAACGGACTGGTGCGGCAGGGCATCGAGATCATCACCGACCGCACCCATCTCGTCCACGTGTCGGGCCATCCGCGCCGCGCCGAACTGGCGGACCTCTACAGCTGGGTGCGACCGCGTATCGCCGTTCCCGTCCATGGCGAGGCGCTGCACCTCGCCGAGCACGCCGCGCTCGCGCTCAAGGCGGGGGTGCCGCACGCGATCGTGTGCAGCAATGGCGATGTGGTGCGGCTGGCGCCGGGACCGGCGAGCGTCGTCGACGAGGTGCCGCAGGGCCGGCTCTACAAGGACGGCCGGCTCATCGTCGACGGCGAAGCGCGCACCGTCGCCGACCGCAGGCGGCTGAGCTTCGTCGGCATCGTTTCGGTGGCGGTCGCGCTCGACGACGGCGGCGCGCTCATCGGCGACCCGGCCGTGGAATTGATCGGCATCCCCGAGACCGCCGCCGACGGCGCGTCGTTCCTCGACATTGCCTTCGATGCCGTGGTCGATACCATCAAGCAACTGCCGCGGGCACGGCGCCGCGATCCGGATGCCGTGGAAGAGGCGGTCAAGCGGGCGGTGCGTTCCGCGGTCGCCTCGAATTGGGGCAAGAAGCCGCTGTGCCACGTGCACATATTGACGATATAGAGGATGATCCCGAAAAGTTGCAGACTTTTCGGACAAGACGATGCTCAACATCAAGGACTAGCGTGATCCGATTCAACCCGAATGGATAACGCTCTGGTGAAATGAAAGCAGACGGAACACGACGATGATCGGAAGGCTCAACCATGTCGCCATCGCGGTGCGCGACATCACTTCGGCGAGCAAGCTCTATCGCGACACCCTCGGCGCCGAGGTCTCGGCGGCGGTGCAGCAGGCCGAGCACGGGGTGACGACGGTGTTCATCACCCTGCCCAACACCAAGATCGAGCTGCTGGAGCCGCTGGGCGCGGGCTCGCCGATCGCGAAGTTCCTCGACCGCAATCCCGACGGCGGCATCCACCACGTCTGCTACGAGGTCGACGATATCGTCGCGGTGCGCGACCGCCTCAAGGCGGATGGCGCACGCGTGCTCGGCGACGGCGAGCCCAAGGTCGGCGCCCACGGCAAGCGCGTCCTGTTCCTCCACCCCAAGGACTTCCTCGGCACGCTGGTCGAGCTCGAAGAGGCCTGAGTCCGGTGGCCTGGACCACGATCGCCGCGATCTACTTCATCATCTGGTGGCTCGTGCTGTTCACGGTGTTGCCGTGGGGCGTGCGCTCCCAGCACGAGCATGGCGATGTCGTGCCCGGCACCGATCCCGGCGCGCCGGCGATTCACGGCCTGAAGAAGAAGGTGATCTGGACCACGGTGGTGGCGACTGCCGTGTTCGGGGCATTCTATTGGGCGTTCGTGACCAGGGCGATCGCGTTCGAGGATCTCGTCACGCTGTGGGGGCTGCTCAAGCCGGGGTCGAGTCCGTAGCTCAGCAGATCGCGCAGCCTTTACGGGCGCTGTCGCTGAATTGAAGCATCGGTCGCTTTGATCGTCGGCAGCGTGAGGCGGGCGATGAGCCCGGTCGGCTCGGCATCGTGCAGCGAGAGCGACCCGCTATGCGCCTCCGCGATCACCCGGGAGATGGAGAGCCCGAGGCCGAAACTGTCCTGGCCATTGAGGCTGCGGGCATGATCGCCGCGGTAGAAGGGCTCCAGCACCAGGAGTTTTTCCGCGTCGGGAATACCGGGACCGTCGTCCCGCACGTCGATATCGACGGCGCGATCCTGCCTCGCGCGCAGAGTGATCGTGACCGATTTACCGAACTTGAGCCCGTTCTCAATCAAATTTGTGATCGCCCGCGTGAGCTGATCGGGGTCCCCATTCACGTTGAGGTGCCCAGACCCGTCGAACACAATCTCGCGGCCGATATCGCTGAAACCGTCGCACACCGTCTGTATCAGGCTCGGCAGATCGATTTTGCATTGGGTCCCCCTGGTCGCCTGATCCCGGAGAAATGACAGCGCCGCGTTAGCGATGGCCTGCATGGTGTCGAGGTCGCGGATGACCTGCTTTCTGAGCGGCCCCGGCTCGATTTCCTCCGCTCGCAGGCGCAGCCGCGTGATCGGCGTCCTGAGATCATGGCTGATCGCGGCGAGCATCCGCGCGCGATCCTCGACCAACCGCTGGATGCGCTCGCGCATCTCATTAAACGCCCGGGCCGCGCGGACGATCTCCCTCGGCCCTCGCTCCGGGAGCGGGGTATCGGTACGTCCGAGCGTGAACCGTTCCGCGGCATCTGCAAACCGCGTAAGGGGAGCCGTCAGCGTGCGTGTCGCCCAGATTGACAACAAGGCCACCGCGCAGGCGAGGAACACGATGGCCACGATCGGCACAGGACTCGGACCGGCGAATCCGGGCGGGGGCGCGAGCGGTGCCATGAGCGCGCTGCCGTCGGGGAACCGGATCGCGATCCGCGGCGGGCGGTCGGGCCGATCGGGCACGACCTCGAAGACCCCGAACCGGCCGCCGAGCCGTGACCGGATATCCTCGGCCTGTGATCCACGCATTGCTTGCCTGGCGTTTTGCGGAAGCTCGCCGAACTCCAGTTCGGGGATCTCGGCCCGCCCGATGCGCAGGATCTCGGCGCGTTGATCCGGGCTCAGCGCAGCATCGAGAAGTCTTGCAACGATGCCGAGCCTGACCATGGCCGCCCCCGGCCATGACATGGGATCGGGACGCGGATAGAGAGCGAACACGGCGATCCCGATCACGACATGCGCGATCACGAGTGCGGTAACCACGAGCACGGCGATCTGCGTGGTGATGCGTTGCGACCGCAGCTTTTCGAAGGCGCCGCTCACGCCATCTCCACCGCGGGCGAGAACATGTATCCGCCCGCGCGAATCGTCTGGATAAGTCTCGGCTCCTTAGGCTCCTTCTCCATCTTCTGCCGGAGCCGGCTGACCAGCACGTCGATGCTGCGTTCGAACGGTGCAGCAGCGCGGCCCTGCGTGAGGTCTATGAGTTGGTCCCTGGAGAGAACGCGTCGCGGCCGCTCGCAGAACACGAGCAGCAGATCAAGCTCCGCGCCGGTCAACGCGACGCGCACGCCACCGGGATCGTGAAGCTGCCGGATGTTGGGATCCAGGCGCCATCCGTCGAAGGTTAGGACGGCGCCACTCCGCATCCCCTCAATCGTATTGTTGGCGCTTCTGCGCAACACGGCGCGGATGCGTGAGAGCAACTCGCGCGGACTGAACGGCTTGGTCAGGTAGTCGTCGGCACCGAACTCGAGGCCGACGATGCGATCAATGTCCTCGCCCTTGGCGGTCAGCATGATCACTGGAATGTTGGACGATGCGCGCAGCCGCCGGCAAATGCTCAGGCCGTCCTCACCCGGGAGCATGATGTCCAGCACGATGAGATCGATGCGGTTCTCCTTGAGCGCACCGTCCATCTCGCGGCCGTCGGCGGCGGCCGCGACGCGGATGTCGTTGGCGCGCAGAAAGCCGGACACGAGCTTCCTGATCTCGCGGTCATCCTCAACCAGCAACACATGCGGTGACTGCGTCATGCCGGCTTACTTACTCATTTTCGAACCACCGATCAGTGAGCTTTTGGTTTCCCAATGTTTCCATCGGCGCTCGCGGCCTAGACCAAAGGGGACAATGACCGCATGCTGCTGCGCAGCCGCTATCCAAGCACTGTCGCATTTTCGATACAACATTCAATGAGCCCGACATTCGTCGGCAACCTCACGGCGGCGAACATTATCGTGACTGGCGCTCACGCCCCGCGCGAGCGGCCATGGCGATCGGGTTTTATCTGGTCTGATGCATCAATTGTTTCAGCCAATCCTTGCTCCATTTAGTACGGCGGCGGCGCGGTCTGCCAAGCCCGGCCTGAGCGGCCGCGCGCGTAGCCATAGGCGAACAGGTCGCGCAGATAGACGGTATCGAAATTGAAACTGGAGGTGGCAATCGCGTGCTCGCCCTCGATCGCGGTGGCGCGGTACTCCCAGGAGTTGCGCCGCGCGAATTCGTAAGTCGCGATCATCGTGCTCCGGGTGTTGGCCTTGACCGCGGTCCAGAATGAACGGGCGACGATCGAAAGCGTGCCGTCACCGACGACGTCGAAATCCGGCGCCAGCTTCCCGTTGACGATGATGTAGAGCTTCGGGTGTTCCGTGGTCCGTTTCGGCAGCTTGGCGAGAAGCAAGGCCTCCGGCACCGCCAGGACGTTGGAGGTCACGCCGCCGTCGACGTGCATTTCGGCGAACCGCTTGCCGTCGGTTTCAACGTCGATGAAAGTTGGCGCAAATACCCCGGGGATCGAAACCGAGGCAATCAAAACTCGGCGGAACAGTTCCAGCCGTCCGGGATGGTCGCTTGCGGCGATCGCCGTCATGTCCCAGATCACGGCGCGCTGTGCGTCGATATTGGTGGTGACAACCAACAACAGGCGGCCCTTGCGTCGTTCGGCGGCGATAGCGTCGAGCAGCGCGTCGTCGGTATGGCGCTCGATCAGTTGTTTCAGCGGTGCAGTCTTGAACACGCCGGACCCGACGAGGCCATTGATGCCGTCGAATTGCAGCAGGCTGTCCATCTGCCCGCCGGTAAAGATATCCTTCAGTGCCGGATCGTATTCGGGCCCCAAGAACGCAAATGGCGCCATCAGCGCACCGACACTTGTACCGGTGACGATTCCGAAACGCGGCCGGCTCCCGCTATCGGACCAACCGCCCAGGAATCCAGCGCCATAGGCGCCCTCGGCGCCGCCGCCGGACAGCGTGAGCATGGTCAACGGCGCGGCGGAAGTGCCAAGGCCGAACCATGGTTTGCGCGGACTGTCGGCCCAGGCACGCACGTCGGGCATACCGGCAATCCGGGCCCCCGATTGATCGGCTTGGCCATAGGGCCGGCGGATGGTCGAGCATCCCGCTCCCAGCAACGCGACGATCGCAGCTGTGGCGCCCAGCGCAGTCAGAACTGCCCGGCGACCGGCGGTACGGCGCGCACGGCACGGCCGACGTGAAGCGGTGAATGAGCCGCTCATCCAATATCGGACGCGCTACGGCGGCGTCGTACGATCGGCGGCAACACATTCACCCGTCTGAGAGCCGCTGCTCTCGGCATCGCGACATCCCCACGGCACGGCAAGAAAGTGCCGGCGGCAATTGTTAAAACGATGGCCGAAATGTTGCGTGTTGTTTCTGAAATGGACAGGCTTGGCGACGATCGCCTTTCGGCGGTACTTTTTATTTCCCGATGTTTCCGTTGCCCCTCGCGGTCTGGACCGCCAGGAATGTTGAGGGCATGCTACCACGCGTCCGCTAGCTACCAAGCCCTGCCGCATTTCAGAAACAACATTCAATGAATCCGACATTCGCCAGCAACGCCGACCGGTCATTCATGGTGCCGTAGAAACGGAGAAAGACCATGCAACTGGCGATCAGGATCGTACTCACGGCAGCGGGCCTTGCGACCGTGCCGGCTGCGGCTGCGATTCTAGGCTCAGTGTCATTTACCTCGTCGTGGGTGCCGAAAGCGAAGCGGATTGACATGTCGTTCCATGACGCGCGCGTCATCGCCGCGGCCGCCGACGACAGCCGCAACAATTCTGATGCACCGGTCCAGTTCGCGCAAGCGATGGACCGGCTATTGAATTGTCCGGGAGCCGGTGCTCCCGGCGGATTTCCTACCCAATTCGGGCTGCCGCCGGTTCCGCATCTACCGGGGCCTCCCGATCCGCCCGGCGCGTTTGGATTTGCACGGCCGGCCGGACCGCCGCCGTCGCCGCGGGTCGGCTGTGAGGAAGATATCGATCGCCTCATGGGGCTGACGGGGTACCTGAAAAGCAAGATGCAGCTGCAAGGTGACCAGAAGGCCGCGTGGCAGAAGGTCGAGCAGGCCGCGACGCCGGGCGTCGAGAAGGTACGGGAGCTGTGCGGGCGGTTGCCGTCTCAGCCGGCACCGCCGCCCAACCTTCTGGACCGCATCGACTTCGCCGAAATGCAAATGACGGCGCGCGTGGAATTGCTGCGCGCGGTTCATGAACCGTTGCAGGCGCTGTACGACACGCTATTGCCGGATCAGCGGGCCCTCCTGGTGATCATACCCCCTGCGCTTCACCCGACGCCGCCGGGACTTCCCATGCCTCCTTCCCCGGAGCACGGGCTGTGATCATCGAGTTTGGCGGTCACGCCCCCGACCGCTGGTGCAAGCAGCTGCGGCGCTCAGTTTGCGCCGCGGCTGCTTGACGCATGCCTGCAGCTTCAATCCACGGACACCATGCCGAAGAAACACCATGCCAAAGAATGGAATACACCCGACCGACAGGCATGTGGGACAGCGCCTGCGCGCGCGCCGCCTGATGCTCGGGATGTCCCAGGCAGAACTCGGCGCGGCGATGGGAGTAGCTTCCCAGCAGGTGCAGAAATATGAGAAGGGCATGAACCGCGTCTGCGCCAGCCGCCTGCAACGTCTTTCCGAACTGCTACGGGTGCCGGTCGAGTTCTTCTTCGAGGGAGCACCAAACGCGCAGGGGCTGCATCATGCACAGGCCGATGCAGCGTCTCTGCAGTATGTGTCGGACTATCTTGCTACATCTGACGGGCTCCATCTGACCAAAGCCTTCGTGCGGATTCCCGATTCAAGGGTTCGGCGAGCCATCGTCAAACTTGTCGAGGAGATCGCCGGGTGTGAGGATCAGTGCGCCGGTATCGTGAACGGTGGACGGCCGCGGCCTGATTTCGCTTGAGCGGGAATGCGGTGGGAGACGATTGTTCCTTAGCCAACGCCAATCGGAACAGCCGGCTCTCGAAATCGCAATATCCGCAGCGGGTCAATATTGCTTTGACGTTTGCCGTCTCGTCCGCGTCATCGACCACTCGAGCGCCAATTGCTGGCCAAGGTCGAGTTGGGCCCTCGTCATCTTGGCGGCGACGGCGTCGCGAAGCCGCAAGAAATACTCGCGGTTCTTCGTCGGAGTGTGCGCTGCCGCCAGATCCAGCCACTTGTAGGCCTGCACCACGTCGCGGGAGATGCCGAACCCCTTATCGTACGTCAGGCCGAGCAGGTACTGTCCGGTGGCGTCACCCTGTTCGGCCGCAAGAAGATAATAATCCACCGCCGCGGGCCACGATTGAGGTACGCCGAGCCCATGCTCATACATATAGCCCAGCAGCGCTTCCGCCCCCGCGTTGCCGCGCTGAGCTTGAGGTCCAATTCTTTTCAGCGCATTGGCGGGACTGCCATAGTTGGCAATCAATCCCATGTCGACGACGGCGTCCGCGGCTATCACGGCGGACGTGGCGTTCAATCCGAGAATGAGAACGCTGGAAATCGACCTTAAAAACTTGTCCATGCCGGCTCTCCTGTGCGCGAGACCTGTAGGGCGGACCAATCCAAACAGGTGGCCACACCAACATTTGCGGCGCCCCCGGAACTTATCGGGCTCGCGGCGCGGAGCCGACATAAGGCGGCGCTGGCGCCAGCGTGCCCTTCAACTTCGTCCGCAACTCCTCGGCAACGTCAGAAGCATCGACGCTGTCGCGGATGACCTGGGGTCGGATGAAGATGATAAGCTCGGTGCGGGTGATGTTGTGGCCGGTGTTCCCAACCGCATTGCCCCAGGCCGGAATCTGATCGAGCAACGGGATGCCGCTGTGATCGACTTCCTTCTGCTCCTTGATCAATCCGGCCAACAGCACGGTCTGGCCGCCGGCAACGGAGATCGAGCTCTTGACCTTGCGCTGCGAAATCGTCGGCGTCAGACTGCTCGACGATGAGCTGGAGCTGGAGCTAGAGCTAGAGCTGGAATTGGAGACTTGGCTGATCTCCTGTTCGATATCGAGCCGTACATTGCCGTTGGCGCTGACGCGCGGCATCACCCGGAGGATGATGCCGGTGCTGCGATAATCGACCGTGTTGACCACCGTGTTCGACGATGAGAGTACGGTCGCGCTGCCGGTCGAGATCGGCACATCGTCGCCGACCATCAGCGTCGCGATCTGATTGTCGGTGACGACGAGCGAGGGGTTGGACAGCACCCTGACGTCGGTGATGGAATGGAGCGCGTCGATAACGACGCTCGGCGAGCTCGACGACCCGTAAAGGAAGTTGAACCCCGGCAAGGTTTGGCTGAGCGTTGTACTCGATGATGAGGAGGTAGTGTTGACCGCCCCCAGCCTACCTTTCTGCAGGTAGAACTGAACGCCGTAGGACAGCGTGTCGTTGAGCGTGACCTCGGCGACGGTGGCGTCGATGGCGACCTGCAATTGCGGCCGGTCGAGTTGAGCGAGCGTGCGCAGGATGAGCTGGTAGTTTTCGTTGCTGGCATAGATCAGCAGCGAGTTGCTCGAGGCGTCGGAGGTGATCCGGACCCCTTCGAGGAGAGGCGCGCCATTGCCGCCCCCGGCGCCCAAACTGGCCGAACCGGCGCCGCGCGCTTCGAGCGCATTCGCGTTGGCGCCGTTCGCCGCTCCGATCGTGCTCTGAAATCCGGCCGAATTGCCGCTGCGGCTGCCGCCGGACGTCTGCGCGCCACCGCCGAGGCCCGATGACGAGCCGCCGCCGGCGCCCGACTGGCCGCTGCTGCCGCCCAGCGACAAGCGGTCGGTGGAGGACCGCGGCGCGGTCGAACTCGGCGTGTCGAAAGAACCGCCCGAACCGCCGACGCCGAAGATATCATTGAGCACCTTGGCGACCTGCTTGGCCTCGCCGTAATTGACCCGGTAGACATGCACGCCGGTGCGGTTGACGTCCGTGGTGTCGAGGCGCTTGATCCAGGTCTCCGCTGCCCGCAGCAGGTCGGGCTTCTTGGTGACGACGAGGATGCCGTTCATGCGTGCCATCGGCTGGAACTTGACGTTGCCCTGGCTCATGCCGCCCTCGCCGGCATCGAGGATCTTCTCGAGCTCGGCGATGATCGGCTCCGGGTTGCTGTACTGAACCGGAAAAATGCCGACCGACTGCCCGCGCATCCAGTCCACGTCGAAGCTGAGCGCGGTATCTATGGCGCTGCGGCGTTCCGGGCCGGTGCCCTGGATCAGCAGGATGTTGCGTCCGGGATCGGCCCGCACCGTGCCCGGCCTGGTGGCAAAGCTGTCGAGTAGTTTCACCAGCGCGGCGGCGGAGACATATTGCAGCGGAACGACGGAAACGCCGTAGCCGGGTTCGGGGTGGCCGGCCACTGTATCGGCGTTGCCGCCGCCTACTGCATCGCCCAGCGGTATGATGCGATAGCCCACGGCGTCCCGGATCAGCACCACGTTGCTCATGCGCAGGACGCTTTCGAGCACGTACACCAGATCGGATTTCGGCACCGGCTTGCCGGATGACAGGCTTATCGATCCCTGGACGCGCGGATCCACCGAATATCCGACGCCCAGGATGTCGCCGAGCACGGCCTTGGCGACCATCGCGATCGGGGTGTTTTCGAAATTGAGCTCATAGCCTTCCCCGGTTCCGCTCCCGCCGGCCTGCTGCGCCCGCCCCGCCGCATCGTTGGCGGGAACGACGACCCCGGTATAGACCACGGGCTTGCTGCGGGGGCCGCCGTTCTGGGCGCCCTGATCGACCGGTTGCGGCGAGCGTGGAAGAATGTCCAGCGCGCGGATGCGATCGAACACGTCTGGGGTTTTGCCGTCCTCGGTGGCCACCGGCAGGTTGGTGCACGAGCCCACCAATGCGAGCGTCAATGCCCATAGCAGCGCCACCGCTCCGCCGCGAAGCGATCGACGCGCATCGACGATCTTGCTGTCTCGTCCCACGTAGCGACGCCAACCCCAATTTACTTCGGGCGGTCGTAGGTGAAGTTTCCGGCGAATGTGGGCTTGCAGATTTCGCCATTGTTTCTTCAATCGCCTTTTTTGTTTCTAATCTTCTCTGACGGAGATCGACATCACACGACCCGATCATTATCAAACGGTCTGACGACCTGTTCCTCCACCCCGAGGAACTTCCTCGGCACGCTGGTCGAGCTCGAAGAGGCCTGAGTCCCGTGGCATGGACCACGATCGCCGCGATCTACTTCATCATCTGGTGGCTCGTGCTGTTCACGGTGCTGCCGTGGGGCGTGCGTTCCCAGCACGAGCACGGCGATATCCCGCCCGGCACCGATCCCGGCGCGCCGTCGATCCACGGCCTGAAGAAGAAGGTGGTCTGGACCACTGTGGTGGCGACCGCCGTGTTCGGGGCGTTCTACTGGGCGTTCGTGACCAGGGCGATCGCGTTCGAGGATCTCGTCACGCTGTGGGGGCTGCTCAAGCCGGGGTCGCGTCCGTAGCGCCGCTTCTCCCTCTCCCCGCACGCGGGAAGAGGTAGCCCGCATGACATGCGGGATCACGCTGAAGTGCTGCATCAAAACGATCGCCGCACTCTGATGTCGCTGCGCTCATCCAGACTACTCGCCGCGGAGGCTTCCTAGCCGACCTCACGCTGCCTTAATGGCCGCGTGGTCCAATACGCATAATTTTGTTGCGCCTTAGCGGGCGAATCGCCGGAGATGTACCGGGACAATTCCGCTGCGCGGTAAAATCGGGCGCCCCGAACACAATTCATGATTGTATTTATGCCTGCCGCATCTTTGCGAGCGGGGCGTCGCGCCCGTTCGCCCGCCGCCGCAGCGTCCCGAAAAAAGAAAGCAGGGCCAAAGCCCTGCTTCAATGCGCTCACAAAGTGCCGGTCAACTCCCGATTTGTTATTATTTGGAGTGGCCGCGATTTATCGCGCCGCCGGTTTTCCTCCCACAGACTTGGACCGCAACCTTCCGGAGCGCAAGATTATTGCGCAGACGCGCTCCATTCAGCGGATAAGTTACTCTTACCTTATTGCGGTCCAATTTGTCACCATGGTTGTCGTGCACTGCACCATAAATCATCAAAGCCCTGCCGGGCGCCGGTTTTGGCGATTTGGAGGGGAGAACCCATTGAATTGATTGCCGTGCTTGTAATTGGCGGAGTGATCCGGTTTGACTGCGTCCGACACTCGCTTCCCCGAATCATGCGCGGAGCCCATGCGACTTTCTCGTTTTTTTCTGCCGATCCTGCGCGAAACCCCGAAGGAGGCGGAGATCGTCTCGCACCGGCTGATGCTGCGTGCCGGGATGATTCGCCAGGAGGCGGCCGGCATCTACGCGTTCCTGCCGCTCGGCTTGCGGGTGCTGGAGAAGGTGTGCCGGATCGTGCGCGAAGAGCAGGACCGCGCCGGCGCGATCGAGATGCTGATGCCGACGATCCAGTCGGCCGATCTGTGGCGCGAGAGCGGGCGCTATGACGACTACGGCAAGGAGATGCTGCGGATCAAGGACCGCCACGAGCGCGACATGCTGTACGGGCCGACCAACGAGGAAATGATCACCGAGATCTTCCGCGCCTATGTGCGTTCCTACAAGGACCTGCCGCTCAATCTCTATCACCTCCAATGGAAATTCCGCGACGAGGTGCGCCCGCGCTTCGGCGTCATGCGCTCGCGCGAATTCCTGATGAAGGACGCCTATTCCTTCGACCTGGATTTCGCCGGCGCCCGGCACTCCTACAACCGCATGTTCGTCGCCTATCTGCGGACCTTCGCGCGGATGGGATTGCGCGCCATCCCGATGGTCGCCGACACCGGGCCGATCGGCGGCAATCTCAGCCATGAATTCATCATCCTCGCCTCGACCGGGGAGAGCGAAGTCTACTGCCACCGGGACTATCTCGACTTCGCCATCCCCGAGGCGGACGTGAATTTCGACGACGTCGAGGCGATGCAGCGCCTCGTCGACACCTGGACCTCGCGCTACGCGGCGACCTCCGAGAAGCACGAGGCCGCCGTGTTCGATGCGCTGCCCGCCGACGCCAAGATGTCCGCGCGCGGCATCGAGGTCGGCCACATCTTCTATTTCGGCACCAAATATTCCGCGCCGATGAAGGCGGTGGTCGCCGGACCCGATGGCGGCGAGCATCCCGTCCACATGGGATCCTACGGCATCGGCCCGAGCCGGCTGGTCGCCGCCATCATCGAGGCCTTCCACGACGATGCCGGCATCAAATGGCCGGAGGCGGTGGCGCCCTTCAAGGTCGCCATCCTCAATCTCAAGCAGGGCGACTCGGCAACCGATGCGGCGAGCGAGAACCTCTACCGTCAGCTCTCCGCCAGGGGGGTCGAGGTGCTCTACAACGACCTCGACGAACGTCCCGGCTCGAAATTCGCCGTCGACCGACCTGATCGGCATTCCCTGGCAGATCCTGGTCGGGCCGAAGGGGCTGGCCGAGGGCAAGATCGAGCTGAAATGCCGCGCCGACGGCAGCCGCCAGCTGCTGGCGCCGGCCGACGCGATCGAGCGCCTGGCACGATGAAACTGTGCGCGACTGCCGGCGCGACCATAAAGGCAGTGGCGCATGAGCGCCAGAATCTGATGAAATCGAGCGCGGGGAACTGGAATCTGAAACCGGGGGCAGGGAACGGAAGTCCATGAGCGAACCCAACGCGACGCCGCCCTTTGCCCCTTCGAATGGATGCTGTCGCTGCGCTATCTGCGGGCGCGGCGGCGCGAGGGCTTCATCTCGGTCATCGCCGGGTTCTCCTTCCTCGGCATCATGCTGGGCGTCGCCACCCTCATCATCGTGATGGCCGTCATGAACGGCTTTCGCAAGGAACTGCTCGACAAGATTCTCGGGCTCAACGGCCATCTGCTGATCCAGCCGCTGGATTCGCCGCTGACCGATTGGGAAGCGGTCGCCGGCCGCATCATCATGGTGCCGGGCGTGCGACTCGCCGCGCCGGTGGTCGAGGGCCAGGCGCTGGCCTCCTCGCCGTTCAATGCCAACGGCGTGCTGGTGCGCGGCATTCGCGGGCCCGACCTCGCGCGGCTCGGCTCGATCGCCAACAACATCCAGCAGGGCACGCTGGAGGGCTTCGACGAAGGGCAGGGCATCGCCATCGGCGCCGGCTGGCGGAGCAGTTGTCGGTGCATGCCGGCGACAACATCACGCTGGTGGCGCCGCGCGGCGCGGTGACGCCCATGGGCACGACGCCGCGCATCAAGCCCTACAAGGTGGCGGCCGTCTTCAAGATCGGCATGTCCGAATACGACGCCGCCTTCGTCTACATGCCGCTGCCGGAGGCGCAGGCCTATTTCAACCGCACCGGCGACGTCACCGCGATCGAGGTCTATGTGGACGATCCCGACCGCATCGACCGCTTCCGCAAGGCGATCTCGGAAGCGGCGCAGCGGCCGATCTACATGATCGACTGGCGCCAGCGCAACGCCACCTTCTTCAATGCGCTGCAGGTCGAACGCAACGTCATGTTCCTGATCCTGACGCTGATCGTGCTGGTGGCGGCGCTCAACATCGTGTCGGGCCTCATCATGCTGGTGAAGGACAAGGGCCAGGACATCGCGCATCATGCGCACCATGGGCGCGACCCAGGGCGCGATCATGCGCATCTTCCTCATCACCGGCGCCTCGATCGGCGTGGTCGGCACGCTGACCGGCTTCCTGGTCGGCACGCTGGTCTGCCTCAACGTCGAATCGATCCGGCAGTTCCTGTCCTGGGTGACCAGCACCGAGCTGTTCTCGCCCGAACTCTATTTCCTGTCCCGGCTGCCGGCCGACATGGACGTCGGCGAAACCACGGCGGTCGTCATCATGGCGATGACGCTGTCCTTCCTGGCGACACTTTATCCTTCCTGGCGCGCCGCCCGGCTCGATCCGGTCGAGGCGCTGCGCTACGAGTGACGAGATGGCCGACGAAACACCGGTGATCTACCTGAACGGCATCGAGCGCCACTACAAGCAGGGCGACGCGACGCTCGATATCCTGTGCGGGGTCGAGCTCGCGGTGTGGGCCGGGCAATCGGTGGCGCTGATCGCGCCGTCCGGCGCCGGCAAGTCGACGCTGCTGCACATCGCCGGCCTGCTCGAGCACCAGGACGCCGGCGAGGTCTTCATCAACGATGCGCCGACCTCGTCCTTGAACGATGCCGCCCGCACCAAGCTGCGGCGCACCGATATCGGCTTCGTCTACCAGGCCCATCATCTGCTGCCGGAATTCACCGCGCTGGAAAACGTGATGCTGCCGCAGATGGTGCGCGGCCTGCGCAAGCGCGACGCCGACCGCCGCGCCCGCGAACTGCTCGGCTATCTCGGCCTCAAGGAGCGCGTCGAGCACCGGCCGAGCGAACTCTCCGGCGGCGAGCAGCAGCGGGTCGCGATCGCCCGCGCGGTCGCCAATGCGCCGCGCATCCTGCTCGCCGACGAGCCGACCGGCAACCTCGACCCCCGCACCTCGGAGCGGGTGTTCTCGGCGCTGACCCAGCTGGTGCGCGCCTCCGGCCTCGCCGCCATCATCGCCACCCACAACATGGACCTCGCGGCGCGCATGGACCGCCGGGTGACGCTGCGCGACGGCAAGCTGGTGGAGGTGGAGTAGGCGCTACCCGCGCGCCGACCCGAGCTCCGGGGAATTGACGGCGGCTTCCACGTGCGGGTCCTGCAGCCAGAGTACTGCTGGCGTCTGAATATCTGGCCGGGAGCCTTTCCTGAGCATCTGCCGCGGAACGCCGCCAAGGGTGGCCATGCCCTGCGCAACTGGCTCGAACAAGCGCGAACTGTTCCACGTAGCTCTGGATGTCGATCTGGAGATCGGGCCATCATGGCCGCTACAATGGACTCGTGGTCGCCGCTTGATGGTTGCCGTCGCTGCCCACGCGCCGACGAGGATGCTCGTGAGCAGCAATGTTCGTGCCATGGCCGTAGTCCTCCTGCGGCTCAACGCGGCGCCGTGCAGGCCTTCGACGTCGAGACGGTGCCGTCGATCGCTAGCCGGTTCGAGGCTTCGCCAGCGACTCGGCTTTGACCGAGTGTCTTACGCGCCTGCGCGAGCGTAGTGATTAACTCACGGCGAAGGCGGCACCGAATCTCCGTGCCACATCTCCGCACGTTGACATAGAACATATCATGAACTATGTTCCCTTTATGTTCGAAGAAACGGGGGACGCATCATGATCCGCGCCGTCGTCGAGGAAGCCGCCGCACTCGCATCGATCACCTTGTTCGTGGGGATGATCGTGGTCTGGGCTCAGGTCCTGGCGGTGCTGTAGTCTTGGCGGTGCTGTAATCCTGCGGTGCTGTAACCGGGACCCCGCGTATCCTGTGCACGGCGCCGCCGGCGCGGCCGTGACGCTGGACAAGGCCACGCCCGGGTTCGCAGGATCGGCTGCTGGTCGAATCGGCCGCTCCGCGCGCCGCTCGTTCCGAGCGCGCTGCAGTGGTCAGAACAGGCGAACATGGTCGGATTCGTCCATCTCCACCTTCACTCGGCCTATTCGCTGCTCGAAGGCGCGCTGCCGATCGCGCGGCTCGCCGAGCTCGCCAAGGCCGACCATCAGCCGGCGCTGGCGCTCACCGACACCAACAACATGTTCGGCGCGCTCGAATTCTCGGAAAAGATGGCGGGGTCGGGCATCCAGCCGATCGTCGGCTGCGCGCTGTCCATCGATTGCGGCGACCAGGACAACCAGATGCGTCCCGGCGGCGGCGGCCTGTCGGCCAGCGCCCAGTCGCTGCCGCGGCTGGTGCTGCTCGCCGCCACCGAGGCCGGCTACCGCAACCTGCTGCACCTCAATTCCCGCGCCTTCCTCGACCATCCCGGCAACGAACCGCCGCACATCAAGCTCGCCTGGCTCGACGGCCATGCCGACGGGCTGATCGCGCTGACCGGCGGCCCTGACGGCCCGATCGACCGCATCATCGCGTCGGGCCAGCCGCATCTCGCCGCCTCGCGCATGGATGCGCTGCTCGCCGCTTTCGGCGACCGCCTCTATGTCGAGTTGCAGCGCCACGGCCTCGCCCACGAGCGCACCGTCGAGCCCGCGCTCATCGATCTCGCCTACGCCAAGGGCATTCCGCTCGTCGCCGCCAACGAGCCGTGCTTCGCGACCGTCGAGGACTACGAGGCCCACGACGCGCTCTTGTGCATCGCCGAGGGGCGTGTGCTCGGGGAGGCGGACCGCCGCCACCTCACCATCGAGCACCGCTTCAAGACCCGCGCGGAGATGATGGCGCAATTCGCCGATCTGCCGGAGGCATTGGCCTCCACGGTCGAGATCGCCGAGCGGTGCTCGTTCCGACCGGTGGCGCGCAAGCCGATCCTGCCGCGGTTTTCGCTGCGCCGGCCAGGAAGCGGTCGACGAAGCCAGCGAATTGCGCAAGCGCGCCGAAGCCGGTCTCGCGCGGCGGATCGCCGATCACGGTGTGGCCGAAGGCACCATTCCCGAGCAGTACGCCGAGCGGCTCGCCTTCGAACTCGGCGTCATCGAGCGGATGAATTATTCCGGCTACTTCCTCATCGTCGCCGATTTCATCCAGTGGGCGAAGTCGAAGGGCATTCCGGTCGGCCCCGGTCGCGGCTCCGGCGCGGGCTCGCTGGTCGCGTTCTCGCTCACCATCACCGACCTCGACCCGATCCGCTTCGGCCTGATCTTCGAGCGGTTCCTCAACCCCGACCGGGTGTCGATGCCGGACTTCGACATCGATTTCTGCCAGAACCGCCGCGACGAGGTGATCCGACTACGTGCAGAGCCGCTACGGCCGCGACCAGGTGGCGCAGATCATCACCTTCGGCAGCCTGCAGGCGCGCGGCGTGCTGCGCGACGTCGGCCGCGTGCTCGAAATGCCCTATGGGCAGGTCGACAAGCTGTGCAAGCTGGTGCCGCAGAATCCGGCGGCGCCGGTGACGCTCGCCGCGCGCCATCGCCGACGAACCGCGGCTGCAGGCGGAGCGCGACAGCCAGCCGATCGTGGCGCGCGCCTTCGCCATCGCGCAGAAGCTCGAGGGCCTCTACCGCCACGCCTCGACCCACGCCGCCGGCATCGTCATCGGTGACCGGCCGCTGCGGGAACTGGTGCCGCTCTATCGCGATCCCAAATCCAACATGCCGGTGACCCAGTTCAACATGAAATGGGTCGAGCAGGCCGGCCTCGTCAAATTCGATTTCCTCGGCCTCAAGACGCTGACCGTGCTGGAGACCGCGGTGAAGCTCGTCGCCGCCCGCGGCATCGAGATCAATCTCACCCGCATTCCGCTCGACGACGCCAAGACCTATGAGAGCCTGGCGCGCGGCGAGACCGTCGGGGTGTTCCAGGTGGAAAGCCAGGGCATGCGCCGCGCCCTGGTCGACATGCGGCCGGACCGCTTCGAGGACCTGATCGCGCTGGTGGCGCTCTACCGCCCGGGCCCGATGGCCAACATCCCCACCTATTGCGCGCGCAAGCTCGGCCGTGAGGCGATCGAATACCTGCACCCGACGCTGCAGCCGATCCTCGCGCCCACCTACGGCATCATCACCTATCAGGAGCAGGTGCAGCAGATCGCCCGGGATCTCGCCGGCTACAGCCTCGCCGAGGCCGACCTGCTCCGCCGCGCCATGGGCAAGAAGATCAGGGCCGAGATGGCGGCCCAGCGCGGCCGGTTCCTGGCCGGCGCGGTCGAGCGCGGCGTCGACAAGGCGACCGCCGACACCATCTTCGAAGCCTGCGCCAAGTTCGCCGAATACGGCTTCAACAAGTCGCACTCGGCGCCCTACGCCTTCATCACCTACCAGACCGCCTACATGAAGGCGAACTACCCCGTGGAATTCCTGGCGTCGTCGATGACGCTCGACATGGGCAACACCGACAAGCTCTCCGAATTCCGCAGCGAGGCGCAGCGCCTGGGGATCAAGGTCCAGCCGCCCTCGGTCAACCGCTCCGGCGTCGATTTCGACGTCGCCGGCGACACCATCCATTACGCGCTCGCGGCGCTCAAGGGCGTCGGACGCGCGGCGGTGGAGATCATCGTGTCGGCGCGCGGCGACCGCGCCTTCGCCGATTTCTCGGACTTCGCGCGCCGGGTCAATCCGCGCGCGGTCAACAAGCGGGTGCTGGAAAGCCTCGCCGCGGCCGGGGC
>CAWCZY010000007.1:0-1120229 GCA_963800215.1 uncultured Alphaproteobacteria bacterium
CTGCTCGCGAGAGCGGCCGCGGCCACGATCAGACTGCGCATCGTTTTCATACATCCCTCCGTTCGGTGCCGGTCCGCGGCCCGCTGCGATCCGTTTGTTCAAACGCCGAGATAGTGCTGCAATTTGTCCCGGTTGTCGTCGAGCTCCGCCTGGGCGAAGCCCTCCACCACGCGGCCATGCTCCATCACATAGTAGCGGGCCGCGCAACGGTCGCGGCGAAACGGAAATTCTGCTCCACCAGCACGATGGTGGAGCCCCGTTCCTTGAGCGTGCGGATGGTGCGGCCGATCTGCTGGATGATCACCGGCGCCAGCCCCTCGGTCGGCTCGTCGAGCAGGAGGAGCGCGCGCCGGTGCGCAGGATGCGGCCGATCGCCAGCATCTGCTGCTCGCCGCCGGACAGCTTGGTGCCCTGGCTGGCCGCCGCTCCGAGGTTGGGAAACAGCTCGAAGATCTCGCGACGGGCGAGCCCGCCCGGCCTGACGACTCGGCGGCAGCTGCAGGTTCTCCTCGACATTGAGGCTCGCGAAGATGCCGCGCTCCTCCGGGCAGATCGCGATGCCGGCCGCGCGATCCGGTTCGGAGGGCAGGCCGATCAGCTCGCGGCCCTCGAAGCTTCACCGAGCCGGTGCGCTTGCCGACCATGCCCATGATCGACTTCAAGGTGGTGGTCTTGCCGGCGCCGTTGCGGCCCAACAGCGTCACCACCTCGCCCCGCCGACCTCGAAGTCCACGCCGTGAAGCACGTGGGATTCGCCGTACCAGCCTGCAGGCCCTCGACGGCGAGCAGGGCGCCGGCACGCCATCGGCATCGGCATTCCCGAGATAGGCCTCGCGCACCTCGGGGTTCGCCGACACGGTCTCGTAGTCGCCTTCGGCGAGGATGCGGCCGCGCGTCAGCACGGTGATGCGGTCGGACAGATCGGCGACGACGCACAGATTGTGCTCGACCATCAGGATGGTGCGGTTGGCGCGAACGCGCCTTGATGAGCGCGGCGATGCGATCGATGTCCTCGTGGCCCATGCCGGCGGTCGGCTCGTCGAGCAGCAGCATTTCCGGGTCGAGCGCCAGGGTGGTGGCGAGTTCGAGCGCGCGCTTGCGGCCGTACGGCAATTCGGCCGCCGTGGTGGCGGCGAAGGCGGCGAGGCCGACATCGGCGATCAGCGCGAGCGCGCGGCCGTCGAAGCGCGTCGAGCACGCGGCTCGAGCGCCAGAAGTCGAACGATCCGCCGCGCTTCCTCTGCAGGGCGATGCGGACGTTTTCGAGCACGCTCAGATGCGGGAACACCGCCGAGATCTGGAACGACGCACCAGGCCCCGCCGCGCCACGTCGGCCGGCGCCAGCCGGTGATGTCGGCGCCGTTATAGACGATCCGGCCGCTGGTCGGCTTGAGAAACTTGGTCAGGAGATTGAAGCAGGTGGTCTTGCCGGCGCCGTTCGGCCCGATCAGCGCGTGAATGGTACCGCGCCCGACGCGCAGGTTGACCCCGCTCACCGCCACGAAGCCGGCGAACTCCTTGGTGAGTTCCTCGGTTTCGAGGATGATCTCCTCACTCATGCCGTCAGTTTCCCTAAGGCCCGGCATATTGTTTTTGTCGCCGGTTCGGATTTGCAGTGATGCAGCGCGACGGTCCACGCGTAGCATCGGCCGGCAAGGCTCACAAGGCCGCTCGACACACGGCGAACACACGGCGGTCGTTGATGCACATTTCACTGTCATCGCCCGGCTTGACCGGGCGATCCAGTAAACACCGACCGCGAGTACTGGATTGCCCGGTCAAGCCGGGCAATGACAGTGAAAGGTCCAGTGGAAATACGTCGTTGGCACGTCCCGCGCCGGAATATTATTCCGTCGGCGCGGCGAAGCTCACGATGTTTTTGGCGGCTTCGATCTCCTTGACGAGACGGCCGAGCTCTTGCCGCGACAGGGCGCCATGAGCGACCCGCACGCGATAAATGCCGCCGGGCTTGGGACCATCGACGATCGCCGCATCGCGGCTATCGAGGAACTTGTTGACGTCGGTCATGGAGGCCTGCGGCGCGAACCGGACCAGCGCATAGGACCCGATTTCCAGTCCGCGCGTGACGGGGGCGGACGCCGTTTCGAACGACGCGGCGGCGGTCTGGGCGGCGTCGTCATGCTCCTGCAGCGCCAGCCGCGCGATCACGCCGGCCTGCAGCATGACGATCACCGCCGCGGCCGATGCGGCCCACGCGAGCGTGCGCGGGGAGAAGAATTCCGCGATCCGGGCGCCGAGGCTCGGCGAGGCCGCCGCGCGGCGTACGACCTTGCGGTCCTGGTCGATGGCGCGAAACAGCGTCTCCATCGCCCGCGCCGACGGCGCGCCGAGAGACTCGTTTAGAAGGATGGTTTCGGTCAGCTCCTCGCGCACCAGGGCGAAGCGGCGGGCCAGCTCGGGGTCGGCGGCGAGCGCGCGCTCGACTTCGGCGGCTTCGTGAGCGTCGAGGGTGCCGGCGGCATGCCACGGCAGCAGCTCTTCGAGATCGCCCGCTGAAAGCCTGTGGTTCGAATTCATGGCCAACCTCTATCCAATCCCGCTGCCTTGAGCAGCTCTGAGAGTTTCTTGCGCGCGTAGAACATGCGCGTTTTGACGGTCGCTTCCGGGATACCGACGATTTCGGCGACTTCCTCGACGGATTTCTCGTGGTAGTAGACGAGATCGATCACTTCCCGATGCTCCTGCGAAAGCTGCTCCAGGCAGTCCCGCAACAGCTCACTCTTGTCCTTTTTCTGCAACGAGACTTCGGGAGTGTCCGCACTGTCCTCGATCGCCCCGGCCGCTTCGTCATCCAGTTCCTCGTCCGGCTTGCGCCGCATCGAGGATAGAGCCTTGAACCTCGCGATGGCCAGGAGCCAGGTAGAAACCGCACTTCGCCCCTCGAACCGATCCGCCTGACGCCACACGTCCAGAAACACCTCGCTGATCAGGTCTTCGGCACTCGCCTCGTTGCGGACGAGGCGAAGTACGAAACGGTACACCCGCACATGGTGGCGCGCGAACAGGACCTGCATCGCGAGCCGGTCACCTTGTGCGATCCTGCCGATCAGAACTTCGTCCGAGGCTGCAGGGTTCGCGCTCAACGATCGACTCGTAGGGTTTGTCGCAACGAAGCCACAATCGGTTCAAAACGGGTGGCGGGAATTTCCAGGCACAAAAAATGCAATTTTGCACCCGGCAATGTCGCCCCCTCTTCCGTGCCGGCGGACAACCTCACGAGCCGCCCAGGATACCGTAAAATGCCCTTAAAGCCTTCGCTCGGCAAGAAAACCCGCCGCCCACCCGAATTTTCCGCCGGATCGGACGCCGGGGTGGGAATTTCGCCGGGCTTAGTCTATGCGAGACGACGGCCGTTATCCTCCCCCTCACCGTGATCGGTTGCCGCAATGTTCCAATTGAACTACCTGAATACCTGTACGGCGGACGCCTTCGCCGCGGCGCTGGGCGAAATCTTCGAGCATTCGCCGTGGGTTGCCCAGGGAGCCACGGCCAAGCGGCCATTCCCGACCGTCGCCGCTTTGCATGACGCCATGATGGCGGTGGTCCGGGCGGCCCCCGCCGACCGCCAGCTCGCCTTTCTACAGGCGCACCCGGAATTAGGCAGCAAGGTCGGGCGGGCCCCCGTCCTGACCGAGGCATCCCGGGACGAACAGGGGGGCCTCGGCCTCGACCGGTTGTCGGACCAGGAGTTCGAGCGGTTCAACCGCCTCAATGCCCTGTACCGGGAGCGGTTCGGGTTTCCCTTCATCATCTGCGTGCGGCGCCACACCCGCAACTCGATCCTGCGCCAGTTCGAGCGCCGCGCCGAGCAGCCGCGGGACGTCGAATTCGCCGATGCCGTCGGCGAGATCGGTTTGATCACGCGGCTGCGCCTGGTGGCCGCGGTCGACGGCCCGGGCAAGCCGCGGACCCATGGGCATCTTTCCACCCACGTGCTCGACAATGTCCGCGGCGGGCCGGCGGCCGGCATCGAGGTCGCGCTCTATGAGGTCGGCGCCAGCGCCCGCGCCCTCATCGTCGCGGCCGTCACCAACGCCGACGGCCGCACCGACGCGCCCCTGCTCGGCGGCGGACCGTTGCGGATCGGCACCTACGAGCTGCAATTCACCGTCGGCGATTACTTCCGCGGGCCGGGAACGGCCGAGCCGCCGTTCCTCGACGTGGTGCCGATCCGGTTCTCCATCGCCGAACCCGAGGGCCACTATCACGTGCCCCTGCTGGTCACGCCGTGGAGCTATTCGACCTACCGAGGAAGTTGAGCACCGTAATGCAGTTCGACACCATCATCCGCGGCGGCACGATCGCGACGGAGGCGGACACCTTCGCCTGCGACATCGGCATTCGCGGCGAAAAGATCGCGGCGCTCGGCGACGACCTCGGCGAGGCCGGCGAGGTCGTCGATGCGACCGGCCTCCTGGTACTGCCGGGCGGCATCGACAGCCACGTGCACGTAGCCCAGCCCTCGGCGCCCGGCATCGTCATGGCGGACGATTTCGAGAGCGGCACGAGGGCGGCGGCGTTCGGCGGCAACACCATGATCCTGCCCTTCGCCATGCAGCAGCGTGGCGAGTCGCTGCGCCAGGTGGTGCGGGACTATCACGCCAAGGCGGACGGCCGCTGTTACGTGGACGTTTCCTTCCACCTCATCATCGCCGACGCCTCCGAGGCCGTGCTCGGCCAGGAGCTTCCTGCCCTGGTGCATGACGGCTACACCTCCTTCAAGGTCTTCATG
Source organism: uncultured Alphaproteobacteria bacterium (assembly GCA_963800215.1). Classification (GTDB taxonomy): domain Bacteria; phylum Pseudomonadota; class Alphaproteobacteria; order Rhizobiales; family Xanthobacteraceae; genus JAJPKK01. The sequence goes on from CAWCZY010000007.1 coordinate 4,754, forward strand.
ACCTATGAGGGGCTCGCGCTGTCCGATCTCGAAATGCTCAACGTGATGGCGGTCGCGCGCGATACCGGCGCGCTCGTCATGGTCCATGCGGAAAACTACGATGCCATCCGCTTCCTGACCAACCGGCTGGAACGCGCCGGCAAGACCGCCCCGCGTTTTCACGCGATGTCGCGCCCGATCCCGGTGGAGCGCGAGGCGACCCACCGGGCGATCTCGCTGGCCGAGCTGGTCGACGTGCCGGTGGTGATCGTCCATGTATCGAGCCGCGAAGCCATGGAGGAGATCCGCCGGGCCCAGCAGAAAGGCCTCAAGGTCTACGGCGAAACCTGTCCGCAATATCTGGTGCTGACGGCGCTGGACCTCGACGGCCTCAACATGGAAGGCGCGAAATATGTGTGCTCGCCGCCGCCGCGCGATACCGCGAGCCAGGAGGCGTGCTGGGAGGGGCTGGAGCAGAAGGTGTTTTCGCTGTTCTCTTCGGACCACTGCCCGTTCCGCTACGCCGACACCCATGGCAAGCTGACCCCGAAGGGAAAGACCAGCTTCCGCTGGGTGCCGAACGGAATTCCCGGCGTCGAGACGCGGCTGCCGATCCTGTTCTCGCAAGGCGTCAAGACCGGGCGCATCAGCCTCAACGAGTTCGTCGCCCTTACCGCGACCAACCATGCCAAGACCTACGGCCTCTATCCCCGCAAGGGGACGATCGCGGTGGGCAGCGACGCCGACATCGCGATCTGGGACGTCGAGCGCCGCACCACGATCTCGCAGAAGCTGATGCATCACGGCACCGACTACACCCCTTATGAGGGCATGGAAGTCACGGGTTGGCCGGTCTCCACCATGGTGCGCGGCAGGTTCGTGGTCCGCGACGGCGCGCTGGTCGGGTCGAAAGCCGGCGTCTATGTCGCCCGGGATAAATCGCCGCTCGCGGTGCCGCGCGGGCAAGTGCCGACGGTTTGAACCAGGAGCCCCGCAAGTGACCGAGCTGTTCGCTGAACTAAACCCGCCGCCGCGCATTCTGATGGGGCCGGGGCCGGTCGGGGTCGATCCGCGCGTGCTGCGCGCCATGTCGATGCCGATGCTCGGTCAGTTCGATCCGGCCTTCACGGTCTACATGAATGAGACCATGGAGTTGCTGCGGCAGCTCTACCAGACCCGCAATCGCTGGTCGTTCCTGGTCGACGGCACCGCGCGGGCCGGCGTCGAGGCGATCCTGGTGTCGCTGATCGCGCCCGGCGACAAGGTGCTGGTGCCGGTGTTCGGCCGCTTCGGTCATCTCCTGGCGGAGATCGCATCGCGCTGCGGCGGCGACGTCGTGACGATCGAGCGCGAATGGGGCAGCGTGTTTACCACCGAGGAATTGGAGAGCGCAATCCGCCGCCACCGGCCGCGCGTGCTGGCGATCGTCCATGGCGACACCTCCACCACGATGGCCCAGCCGCTCGCGGAGATCGGCCCGATCTGCCGCGCCAACGACGTCATCCTCTATGCCGACATGACCGCCTCCCTCGGCGGCACCGACATCGCCATCGACGACTGGCAGGTCGACGCCGCCTCGGCGGGGCTGCAGAAGTGCCTGTCCGGCCCCCCCGGCTCGGCGCCGATCACCTTCAACCAGCGCGTCGCCGACATCGTCAACAGCCGCAAGCACGTCGAGGCCGGCATCCGTGCGGCGGGCATTTCCGAGGGCAACGGCCCGCGCATCGCCTCGAACTATTTCGACCTCGCCATGCTGATGGATTATTGGGGCGAGAGCCGCCTCAACCACCACACCGAGGCGACCTCGATGCTCTACGCGGCGCGCGAATGCGTGCGCATCATCCTCGCCGAGGGGCTGGGGGCCTGCTTTGCGCGCCACCGGCTGGCGAGCGACGCGCTCTCGGCCGGACTGACCGGAATGGGCCTCGCTCTGTTCGGCGACCAGCGCCACAAGATGCCCAACGTCACCGGGGTGATGATCCCCGCAGGCGTCGCCGGCGAGGCCGTGCGTGCGATCATGCTCAACGATTTCGGCATCGAGATCGGCACCTCGTTCGGTCCGCTCCACGGCCGCATCTGGCGGATCGGGACCATGGGCTATGTGTGCCGCAAGGAGAACGTGCTGCATTGCCTGGCGGCGCTCGAAACCGCGCTGCGCAATTGCGGATACAAGGCCAACGCCGGAGCCGGGGTCGATGCGGCGCTCGCGGTGTACCGCAAGGCGGAGAAGTAAGCGCCGGTCCGGCGTCGCTCCCTCTCCCGCTTGCGGGGGAGGGAAGCAAAACGAAATAGCGAAGGGCGCAACAGGCTTCCCTGTTGCGCCCCGCACGATTTGCCGCGCCTTCAGCGGGCGAGGATGATGAAGTCCGTGTCCTTGCCGGTTTCGCCGCTGATCCCCAGGTCGGAGATGATCAGCGACGCGCCCGGAGTCACCAGGGGCGAAATCACGTCGAGCGCTTCCTGCGGAATCTCGATGCGGTCGAGGGCCTCGGCGGGAGTGGTCGACGACGCCACCGGCGCGGGCGCCGGTGCCGCCTTGGCATCACGGCCATAGGACCTTCCCCGTGTCTCCGACTTTCTCTGCGGTTCGACGGTTGCCTTGCCGCTTGCGACCGCCTGGGCGAACCAGCGCAGCTTGCCGCCGTCGCCGGTCGGCTGGCCGGCGGTGAAGAGATAGGTGCCGAGCGGCATCTCCGGATGCGAAATCGTGATCGGCATGTCGAAGATCGGCTCATTGCCTTTGCGGACGTACAGCTTGCCCAGCTTCCGGCTGACGAACACCGACACCGGACCGGGCTTGAGCGGCCGTTCCGGGGCCGCCGCGGCCGGCGACGGAACCGGGGTTGCGGCCGGGGCGCTCGGCAGCGGATCGGCGGCCACGGTAATGAGCCCGGGGCGCAGATCGCCGGGCCGCTGGTCGAGGGCCAAGGCCTCGGGCGCCGGCAGCGGCGAATCGCCGGAGGCGTCGATACCCTGGCCGAGCGGAGCGGCCGGCGTGTCGGATTTCTGGGAAGCGAGCGAAGGCGGCGCCAGCGAGGTGAAGGCCGGCAAAGCGATTGCGGACGAGCCCGCGGCGGGTGCCTGCGCGGGCGCGGCCGCCTGGTCGGGAACCGGCGGCTTGGTCGCCAGCGCGACCAGGCGCGGGTGCTCGAACTCGACCGGCGTCATCTCATTGCGCGGCGTCACCACCACGCGCACGCCCATCTTGGTCATGGTCCAAAGCCGCGACGCGAAATCGTGCGGCAGGCGGATGCAGCCATGGGAGGCCGCGTAGCCCGGCAGCACGCCCTCGTGCATCGCGACGCCCGACCACGTGATGCGCTGCATATAGGGCATCGGCGCGCCGCTGTAGATGTTGGAGTGGTGATACCGGTCTTTCTGGATGACGCTGAAAATCCCCATCGGCGTCGGGTGGCCGGGCATGCCGGTCGAGATCGGGGCCGAGGCGATGGGCGTTCCATCGTCGTAAACGGTCACGTGCTGGCTGCCGATCGCGACGACGATGATCAGCGGACCCGTCGGAGGCTTCGGCGGCTCCTTTTTCGCGGTGTCCTTGCCGGCGCTGCTCTTATCGGAATTGGTATGCCTGCGCACGCGGTACGAGGGTGCGATCGCAGCGCCGTCACCGAACTGCCGGCGCGCGTACGTGTTGCCGCCGTCGAAGAAATAGTTGGAAAATGCATCGGCCGGCTTGGTCGTGCCGCCGAGGCAGACAAGACCGATGGCGGTCGCCGCCAGCCATCCGCTTTTGCCGGCGAGACCACCGGCCGGTCTTGCACGAGAAGAAGAACACGCATCCTTGCTACACGTCGCCATCGTCTTCGGCCCCATTTTCCGATTGCCGCCCGTCTCCTGCGCGAGCGCGCAAGGACGAAACCCCTTGTGACACGAAACTTTGACTTTCAGCCTAATTCCAGGTCCCAAAAACAACCGAACTCTCAAACGATTCACTTAGCCGATTTGGGACAATCAATAGTTAAGATCAGGCCTCCCATGGGTCTATGCAAAAACCGACGCCTGCGGTCGCGAGCTGCGAAAAGACGCCGGGCTGTGCTGTTTGAGCATCGTGGTCATGACTTCTTTGTCTGGCGGATGCGCAGTCCGGTTCAAAAAAACAGGCGGCCTGCAAGTCCGTTCCCGGGGCGGCAGCCCTTGACGATTTCCACCGCCGGGGCAAGCCTGTCGCATCATTGTGGCGGACCGTCCGAAGCCGGCAGCCGAGATACGCCTTGTATGCACAGGTGAGGGAATGAAATCCTATATGGTGGGGCACGTCGGCGAACTCGGGGATGGCGAACGCAAAGTGATTTCGTGCGACGGCACGGAAATCGGTGTCTTCATGGTCGATGGCGAACTGGTCGCTTGGTATAACCAGTGCGCGCATCGGGGCGGGCCGGTATGCCAGGGCCGCATCTACCGCCACGTCGTCGAGCCTCTCGATGAGGACGGCAAGACCCGCATGCTCCAGCACGATCCCGTGCGCAAGAACATCGTCTGCCCGTGGCATGGCTGGGAGTTCGACCTGCGTACCGGCCGCCACCCCGCCGGCGAGAGATTCGCGTTGCGCAAGGCCAAGCTGGAGGTCGCCGACGGGCACGTCTATGTCGTTGTTTGAACCCGCTGTGCCAAACGATCCCCTCGCCAACGATCCCTACGCCTGGATCGACCGCTTTGCCGCGGACCTGCATGTGGCGGCGCGCGATCTCGTGCGCACCAACGAGGCCGGCCGGGTTTCCGACGAGGCGGTCGCCCAGATCCTGACCGCGGCGATCCGCCTTTATGTGGCGAAATCCGATGGCGAAGAGCGTACCTTCCGACCGATCGTACGCGAGGAGACCGAGCCCCTGACCGCGACCGAACTGCTGTCGGCGGTGTCCGAGTTGCTGCGGGCATTGCGGCTCGGCCCGATGGAACTGGCCCTGTGGTATCGACGCCGGCCCGACGAGCCCTGAGGTGAACCGATGAATGCGCCCACCACGTCCGTTCCCCAGCTGATCACCCCGCAGCAGGTCGACGTCTTCACCGACACGCGCGACCTTCTCGCCCATGCCAGACAGGATTCGATCAAGCGCAAATACCGCGACTGGTTCATCTGCGACATCGACGCCCATCACGTCGAGACGGTGTCGTGGAAGGAGATCATCGGGTACATCGAAGACCCCGTCGTGCGCGAGCAGGCGATCCATTTCCAGGCCGAGCGCATCAACGCCCCGCCCTACGGCCTCAACGGCGATCTCGGCCTGCGCTATCAGAGCGTCGGCGGCCGGATTCCGCACCAGGACGGGCAGCGGGAGACGGTTGCGGAAAGCGACGTCCATCGCGACGTCGTGCTGACCCGCCGCGCGATGGAGGCGCTCGCCATCGACTACATGGTGGTGTTTCCGACCCCGATGCTTTTTCTCGGCATGCATCCCCAGCCGGAAATGGAGGTGTGGCTCGGCCGCGCCTATAACCGCTGGCTGGCGGACAAGATCCTGGCCGCGGACGACCGCATCAAATCGCTTATCTACCTGCCGTTCAACACTCCCGAGGAGGCCGAGCGCACGGTCGAGGAGTTCGACGGCGTGCCCGGCGTGATCGGCTATTGCATCACCAGCACCCGCTACAAGCCGGTGCACCACAATCACTACATGCGGCTCTATGCGATGATCGAGGAGCGCGGCAAGCCGCTGGCTTTCCACGCCGGATACCATTGGCAGGACCCTTCCCTCGCCACCATCAACCGCTTCCTCGGCATGCACGCGCTGGGTTTCGTGTGGTCGAACATGATCCACGCCACCAACTGGATCCTCAACGGCCTTCCCGAGCGGTTTCCCAAGCTCAAGCCGATCTGGGTGGAGAGCGGGCTCGCCTGGGTGCCGTTCCTGATGCAGCGGCTCGACGACCAATACATGATGCGCCCGTCCGAGGCGCCGCAGCTGCGAAAGCTGCCGAGCGAATATATGCGCGAGAATTTCTGGTACACGACGCAGCCGATGGAGACCACCAACCGCAAGGCGCTCGAGGTCACCCTCGACATGATCAATGCGCACTCGCAACTGCTGTTCGCGTCGGACTGGCCGCATTTCGATTTCGACCTGCCCGGCGAGATCATCGACCTGCCATTCCTCTCGGAGCAGACCAAGCGCAACATCCTCGGCCTCAATGCCGCGCGCATCTTCAATCTGGAGCCGAAGATCAGGAAGACGCTTTAGCGGACGCGCCGCTCACTCGGATCGGTTCTGGCCGGGCTTGTCCCGGCCATCTCGATTCATCAGGCACGGCCCTGCCACGAGCATCGAGATCGCCGGGACGAACCCGGCGATGACGTCCGTGGGTGCGTCGACCTCATCGGAATATCTTCAGCTGGCCGGCTCAGTTTCCTTGCGGCCCATAGACCCGCGCCGGATCGAAGGTGCGTTCGCCGTCGCGAAATTCCAGCGACGCCGCGGTGCCGGGCGCGCCGGGGACGACGGCGCGGTAGAAGCAGGAGCGCCGGCCGGTGTGGCAGGCGCCGGGGCCGGCCTGTTCGACCTTGATGAGCAGCACGTCCTGGTCGCAGTCGACGCGCATCTCGACGACGCGCTGGACGTGGCCGGAGGTTTCGCCTTTCTTCCACAGCGCCTGGCGCGAACGGCTGTAGAACCACGCTTCGCCGCTCTCCAGCGTCCGCGTCAGCGCCTGCGCGTCCATGTGGGCGACCATCAGGACCTCGCCCAAATCCGCGGCCGTGACGACGCAGGCGATGAGGCCGGCGGCGTCGAATTTCGGCGCGAAGGCGCGGCCCTCCTCGATCTCCGCGGCGGAGCCGCGCGGCGCGAACGGCATGACGGTCTCCAGGGATCAGTAATCAGGGATCAGTGATCAGGGATCAGTAATCGACGTGACGCTGGAATTGCTCTCTGATCACTGATCCCTGATCACTGATCCCTGATCTTATTGCTTGACCAGCGTGATGAAACGCACCTGCCGGGTCGGATCGTCGCGGAACAGGCCGGTGAATTGCGTCGTCACCGTGGAGGAGCCGTGCTTCTCGACGCCGCGCAGCGACATGCAGGTGTGCTCGGCCTCCACCATCACGGCGACGCCGCGCGGCTTGAGGACCTCGTCTATGGCGGTCACCACCTGGGAGGTGAGATGCTCCTGGGTCTGCAGGCGGCGCGCATAGACGTCGATCAGGCGGGCGAGCTTCGACAGGCCGACCACGCGCTCGATCGGGCATGTAGGCCACATGGGCGCGGCCGTAGAACGGCATCATGTGGTGCTCGCAATGGGAATGGAACGGAATGTTGCGCACCAGCACGAGGTCGTCATAGGTGCCCATCTCCGCGAAGGTGCGGTCGAGCACTTCCACCGGGTCCTCGCAATAGCCGCTGTAGAGCTCCTCATATGCGGAGATGACGCGCTTGGGCGTATCGATCAGCCCTTCCCGGTCCGGGTTGTCCCCGACATAGGCGAGCAGGGTCCGCACCGCCTGCTCGGCTTCGCTGCGCGAGGGGCGCGGCACCACCATTTCGGCTCCGGCGCGGAGGTCGGCGGGCAAGGAAGGGACGGCAGGCTTCTTGATGGCGGTGTCCATGACGATCGCTCCGTTCGACCGGAGCCTCGGCGATGCCGGACCCCGGATGTGTCATCCGGACGCGTCGTCCGCACGCCTTCGCCGAGGGCTCCGGACATACGGGACGCCGCATTCCAATAAACGAAAGGCACTCCCTGCAAATCGGGAAAGCCGGCCCCGACGAACAGGTGGGGATTCCACCCCGTCGCCGCACCCCCTATATAATAACCTGGGGGCCGGACGACAATCGAAGCGCCCTCGGCCATGGAGAAAGCCCGGCAGTCATGCTCAACGACGTCTACAACCGCAGGATTCTCGAGCTGGCGGGCAACATCCCCCGGATCGGCCGGTTGCCGCAGCCGGATGCGACCGCGACCGCGCATTCCAAGCTCTGCGGCTCGACGGTCACGATCGATCTCAAGATGGAGGGCGATACCGTCACCGATTTCGCCCATGACGTGAAGGCCTGCGCACTCGGTCAAGCCTCCTCCTCGATCATGGCGAGGCATATCGTCGGCGCCAATGCCCAGGAGCTGCGCCAGCTGCGCGAAGACGTGCGGCGCATGCTGAAGGAAAACGGTCCTCCGCCCGCGGCCGGGCGCTGGGCCGACATTGCCCTGCTGGAGCCAGTGCGCGACTACAAGGCCCGTCATGCCTCGACCATGCTGACCTTCGATGCCGTGGTCTCCGCCATCGACCAGATCGCGGCCAAACGCGAAGCACGCGCCACCGCACTGCCCACCTGATACGCTCAGTCGGGCCGTCCGCGGCGGCTGCAGCTGCGCATGATCGGTGCGCGTCCACTGGCTCTGCTGGCAGCCCGATTGGAGCCTGAGGAAATTGCCGGCGAAGCCCGCATTGCCGACCCGGATGGTGGTGTGAGGATTGCCGGCGCTTTCGGTCGCCAGCGTCATCGATGCCGGACCCTCGCCGGCGAACGCGCGGATCGTCTGCGCCGAGACCACCGTGCCGGCCACCAATTCGAGTTCGCCGCGCTGCAGCCGGCGCCCGGAGGAACCGATCTTGAGCTCCTGAACCTGATCCTCGATGACCACATCGATCTGCGCAAGGCTGCGCGGCAGCTCGCGGCCGGCCGGCCCGTAGCGGACCTCCTTGTAGGTCAGATTGTAGGTTCCAGGGGTCTCCGCGCAGGTCAAGGCAAGGTCGAAACTGCCGATCCGTTCGCCCTCGACGGTGAGGGGATGCGTGCGCGAAAGCACCGGCCGGCCGGACCCGCTTTCGAACATCCAGCCCCGCTCGTTGGGCGCGCTTCGCAGGTCCGGGGTCACCACCGCAGGACCCGCCGCGGTCTTGGCGGCGGACGGCTTTTCGGAAACCTGCCCGCCGAGATCGAGACGGGTGCGCCGCAGCTCGTCGCGGGTCAGCACGCGCATCGGTTCCCATGGCGGCACCTTGAGCGAAAGCTGCACCAGCTCGACGTCGCCACCCATTTCCGCGGTGTATTGCACGATGCTGCCGATATCGCGCTGAACCACCACCAGATCCTCGGCACTGTAGTTCGCCGCGACCGCGTCTTCGCGGCGGTCGCCGAGCCAGATCTGATGCACCAGCACCTGCGCTTCCGGCGGGACCGAACGCTTGACGCCGGCGAGCAGCACGAATGTACACATCGACTGGCAGTCGACCCGGGGATTGAGTTCCCCGAACTTGGCGCCCGCCTTGGACCGCCGCTCGACCACACGGCCGACCGTGGTCGAAAGCCCGAGGCGGCGGATGGCACGGCCGAACTCCAGCGCGCCGAGGACGGAACCGCCATCGGATTCCAGGACCACGGTGGCATCCTGCGTCGGATTGTCGCGCATGAACGCCAGAAACTGGCTCGGGGTATCGGCCGTTATCATCCCTGAGGCGGCTATGAGCTGACGGCACTTCAAGCCGCATGAATTCGCCGGACCTTCGTTGAGCAACACGAAGGTCATCGGGAGGACTTGCGCGCTGTTGGGCGCATCCACCGTTTCGGCGAAACCGGAGAAGGTGCATCCGGCGAGGGCGAGCCCCCCAGCAACGAGCGCAACATTACGACCCCTACCCGCGCCGCCCCCGCGGAACTTTTGGTACAGGGCATCGCCAGACTCCCTGACCGATAAATGACTACCCAGGAACGCCACTGATTGCTAGTGTAAAGGAAGCACACCGGCGTCATATCCCGCACTCCCGGGAGGATATCGATCCGGAGCTTCGCAACCCGGCGACGCGCCCCGCACGCGATGCAATGAAAGTGCCAGCGCAAGTTCCACCCCTTCCGAAATCGCCGGCGAGCCTTGCGCAAATCCTCGCCCGCGCGGCGGTGAAGGCCTATCGCCTGACCTTGTCGCCGCTGATCGGGATGAATTGCCGGCATTTGCCGACCTGCTCGCAATATGCCGACGAGGCCTTCGCGCGCCACGGCTTCTGGGCCGGCGGATGGATGACGCTCGCACGCGTGCTGCGCTGCCAGCCGTTCGGAACCTCCGGCCTCGACTTCGTTCCCGACACGCCACCGCCCCAGGCGCGATGGTACCTGCCGTGGCGCTATGCACGCTGGCGCGGCACCAATACGGTGCCGCCGCGGATGTGAGGATTGGAACCGCGAATTGAACGGTTTTCGCTCCCTCTCCCGCTTGCGGGAGAGGGAGCAAGTCAATTGTTACCGGGCGGATTGCGCGAGCTGCTCGAGCCGCTGCGGCGCATCGCGCGATCCGAGTTCCGCCGCTCTTTGATACCAGCCGCGCGCCTGGATCGGATCGGCCGCGACCCCGATGGCGCCGAGGCTCTTGAGGACCAGCGGATCGAAGGTTCCGCCGAGTGCAAGCGCAGCCTGCGCATCGCCATTCTCGGCCGCACGCCGGAAGGCGAGGCGCGCGGCGGAGACATCGCCGTTGGCGAGATAGGTGCGCCCACGCGCGAGAAAGGTCGCGATGTCCTCGCGGTCGAGCCCCGGCACCGCCGATGGCGGTGGAGCGGCCGGGTTCTCGGCCCCGGCGGGCGGTGCCCGGCGCGGCGACGCCGTGCCGACCGGGGCGGGCGCCGCCGAATACGCCGCGACGCCGGTGGTCGGGACTTCACGGGGCTTGTCGGCGAGATCGCGGCCGGCGGCAGGCGCCGACCAAGGTGCCGGCACCGCCACCGGCGCCAGCAGTTGCGGCCGCTCGTTTGGGGGCGCCTCGTCCCGAGACCGTAGCGTGTCGGCCTTGAGACCCGCCCCTGGAACCGGCGGCGGCTGGAATACCGCTTGCCTATAACCGCCATTGCTCGAACCTGAAGGATCGACGCCGGTACTGTCGACGGCCGGCGCCGCGTCCGGCTGCTCGCCGCCCGCCGGCTTTTCGTAACCGGCGGCCGCGAAGCCGTGCTCGTCGGGCTGGCCGCGCGGCGTCGAGATCCAGACGAATCCATACGCACCGATCGCCGCCATGATGACGAGACCGGCGAGCCGCCCGACCATGCCGAACACCGACCTGCCCTCATCGCGCATCGGAGGTTCGGGCGGCAGATCGGGCGCCAGCGCCATGCGCTCGCGCAACTGCTTGATCGCCACGTCGCCTTCGAAGCTGCCTTTCTGCCTGGTCGGTTTCCACGGCGCCGGTTCGCGCGGCGGCTGCGCCAGCCTGCGCTCGGGCGGGCGGCCATTCGCCGGCCGCGGCTGGCCGCCGGGCCGATCGCCCTGGGGCTCCGGCTCCGGCGCAGCCATCCGCGCCCATTTCGGCGCATATCTCAATGGACCCGGTGATTCGGGCTCGCGGTCCCGCGTACTCATCTTGCCCCTCCAACGCTACGCTTTACGCTTACGCTTCACTTCCACTTGCGCTTCACATCCACTCGAAACGCGAACCGGCCGCCTTCGCCGCAGCCGCTCACCCCCTGACAATCGAGACATCGGCACCGGCCGGACGCGTTCCCTTCGCGACCGGCCGGTACCGCCGCAACCAAAATGGGCCGGGGGGCCATGGAGCATGCCGCGGCGAGCGACGCTGCCGACGCGACGCAAGTACACACACGCGGCCGACGTGGCCCGCCGCAGGCATACAGCCATGAGGAACCCCCCGTGCCTTAAGGCGCGGCAGTCCGCACACACATTTGGTTTTGTGATGGTCGCCCCGCCGTTTAGCCTGCGCGCACTTCTTATTGTTCTTTCCCGGTGCGCTGGGATTAATAATTCCGCAATGGGTCGTGCGAACGTTTGACCGGAATGTGATCTTTTGTCGGATTCGTTTGGCCACTTCCGCCGCATTCGCGCGCGTGCGCCGCACGCGTTGCCTGACAGGCTCCGCTGGTATATGTCGTGCGCGCGCTTACCTGCGTCCGTTGGCAGCGAGTGAGCAACCAGGAGCACGATATGGTCGCGTTGACCTTTCCCGACGGGGTGCGTCGGGACTACCCCGACGGCGTCACCGGCCTCGAAGTGGCCAAGGCGATTTCGCCTTCCCTCGCCAAGCGCACCGTCGCCATGGCGCTCGACGGCAGGCTCGCCGATCTCGCCGATCCCATCGATCGCGACGCCAAGATCGAGTTCGTCAACCGCGACGATCCCCGCGCGCTGGAGCTGATCCGCCACGACGCCGCCCATGTGCTCGCCGAGGCGGTGCAGGCGCTGTGGCCGGGGACCCAGGTCACCATCGGCCCGGTGATCGAGAACGGCTTCTATTACGACTTCTTCCGCAACGAGCCGTTCACCCCGGAGGACTTTCCCGCCATCGAAAAGAAGATGCGCGAGATCATCGCCCGCGACAAACCCTTCACCAAGCAGGTGTGGTCGCGCGACGAGGCCAAGCGCGTGTTCCGCGACAAGGGCGAGATGTTCAAGGTCGAGCTGGTCGACGCCATTCCGGCCGACCAGCAGATCAACATCTACAAGCAGGGCGACTGGTTCGACCTGTGCCGCGGCCCGCACATGACCTCGACCGCCAAGATCGGCGATGCCTTCAAGCTGATGAAGGTGGCCGGCGCCTATTGGCGCGGGGATTCGCGCAACCCCATGCTGACCCGCATCTACGGCACCGCCTGGCGCAACCGGGAAGACCTCGACGCCTATCTCAAGCAGATCGAGGAGGCCGAGAAGCGCGACCACCGCCGGCTCGGCCGCGAGATGGACCTGTTCCATTTCCAGGAGGAGGCGCCGGGCTCGGTCTTTTGGCACCCCAAGGGCTGGACCGTGTTCCAGGCGCTGGAGAGCTACATCCGCCGCCGCCAGAGCGCGGCGGGCTATGCGGAGGTCAACGCACCGCAGCTCATGGATTCCTCGCTCTGGGTCGCCTCCGGCCACATGGCGACGTTCCGCGAAAGCATGTTCCTGACCCAGCCGCGCGAGGACGAGGAGCGCGTCTTCGTGGTCAAGCCGATGAACTGCCCGGGCCACATCCAGATCTTCAAGAACGGGCTGAAATCGTACCGCGACCTGCCCTACAAGCTCGGCGAATTCGGCAAGGTCCATCGGTTCGAGCCGTCGGGCGCGCTGCATGGCCTGATGCGCGTGCGCGCATTCACCCAGGACGACGCGCATGTGTTCATCACCGAAAATCAGATCGCGGAGGAAGCGCTCGCGATCAACGATCTCATCCTCTCGATCTACGAGGATTTCGGCTTCTCCGACGTGGTGATCAAATTCTCCGACCGGCCGGACAAGCGCATCGGCGAGGACGCAGTGTGGGACAAGGCGGAGGCCGCGCTGATGGCCACCCTGAAGGCGTCCGGCCGTCCCTGGACGCTCAACAAGGGCGAGGGCGCGTTCTATGGCCCCAAGCTCGAATACGTCCTGCGCGACGCCATCGGCCGCGACTGGCAGTGCGGCACCATCCAGGTCGATCTCAACATGCCGGGCCGGCTCGGCGCGTTCTATATCGACGAGCACTCCGACAAGGTGACGCCGGTGATGCTCCACCGCGCCATGTTCGGCTCGCTGGAGCGCTTCACCGGCATTCTCATCGAGCACTATGCCGGCCACTTCCCGCTGTGGCTGTCGCCGACCCAGGCGGTGATCGCGACCATCGTCTCCGACGCCGACGGCTATGCCCGCGAAGCGGCCGACCTCGCCCGCCGCGCCGGGCTGCGGGTCGACCTCGACCTGCGCAACGAGAAGATCAACTACAAGGTGCGCGAGCATTCGCTCGCCAAGGTGCCGGTGCTGCTGGTGATCGGCAAGAAGGAGGCGGAGACCCGCACCGTCTCGATCCGCCGGCTCGGCGCCCAGGACCAGAAGGTGGTGCCGCTGGACCAGGCGCTGGCGGAGCTCGCCGCGGAGGCGGTGCCGCCGGACGTGCGGCGGGAGCAGGCGGGCTGACGGGGAAGCCGTTGCCCACTGCGCTTCCGGCTCGCCTGAGGCACTCGGGGCGGTGAATGATTTTTTCTTGAAAACAACCCCATGCAAAGTACACCAGCGGCCGGGTTGGTGCCATCGCGGCGGGCGATCGAACCGGCCAAAAGCAGCCCGGGGTGCCGGGGCACCCCTTCCTCGCTCCGGTGCAGGTGATATAGCTTCGTCACGGGAGGAGCGGACCGATGACACTTCCACGCCGTCGATTTCTGCGTCTGGCAGCGGGTGCGGTTTCGCTCCCGGCCCTGTCGCGCGCCGCGCGGGCGCAGGCCTATCCGACGCGGCCGATCACGATGATCGTGCCGTTCAACGCGGGCGGGCCGACCGACATCGTCGCGCGCGTCGTCGGCGAACACATGTCGCGTACGCTCGGCCAGCAGATCGTCATAGAAAACGTGGTCGGTGCCGGCGGCACCACCGGCTCGACGCGGGCGATGCGGGCAAACCCGGACGGATATACGATCGAGTTGGGGCAGATCGGGACCCACGCCGTCGCTGTCGCCCTTTACCCCAACCTCGCATACAAGCCGGATGTCGATTTCGCGCCCATCGGGCTCGTCGTCGATCAGGCCGTCGTGATCGTGGCCCGAAAGGATTTTCCGCCGAACGACCTGAACGAATTCGCCGCCTATCTCAAGGCCAATGCCGACAAGCTGAACATGGCTCATTCCGGCATCGGCTCGATCTCGCACTTCAGCGGCCTGTTGCTCAACAAAGTCATCGGCGCGAAACCCACCCTGGTCCCGTTCAGCGGCGGCGCTCCGGCCGTCAACGCACTGATCGGCGGCCAGGTCGACTACATGTGCGAGCCGATATCGGACATCGTGCAACAGGTACAGGCCGGAACGATAAAGATCTACGCAACCGGAATGCCGGAGCGCAACCCGGCCCTGCCGCAGGTCCCGACCACAAAGGAGGCCGGACTGCCGGAATTCGCCATATCGGCCTGGTATGCGATGTTTGCGCCGAAGGCAACCCCGAAGGCCGTTCTCGACGCTCTCAGTGACGCCCTCGACGAGGCGCTCGATGACGACATGGTGAGCAAACGCCTCTCCGGCCTCGGTTGCGACATTCCCGCCAAGGTGAAGCGGGGGCAGAGAGCGCTCGCCGCTCTGGTGAAGAACGAGATTGCGCGCTGGACACCGATCGTCCGGGCGGCAAGCAACAGGGAGTAACGGAGGCGAGCGCCTGCGGGGTCTCCTTCGGGCGGCCAATGATCTTATTTTCTTGAAAACAACCCCATGCAAAGTAGACCTTGCTCTCGGCAGACCGCGCCGACGTGATCCGGTCGTCCAGGCTTCTCGCGTTGCTTGGCGAGTTCGACCGGCATTGCCTCGGTTTGAAATCCCCGCGTCGCGATTCCGTCTTGCCAGATCACAGATCGCCCCCATACTGGGACCATGGCCCCACGCTTTCGGGCTGCCGCGAAAATCGATACCATGGGGTGGGCTCGACCCCATCCCAGACAGCGTTGCGACGCAAACCGGAGGCTTCAAATGGAAATCAAGCGCGTGTGGATGGGGCTCGTCGTGGCATGCGGTGTGCTGCTCGCCGCGTCGGCGCCGGCGACCGCCGAGAGCCCGGGTTTCAAGATCGATGCGCGCTGGCCTAAGCCGCTTCCCAACAATTGGATCTTGGGCCAGGTCGGCGGGATGGCGACCGACGCACAGGACAACATCTGGGTGTTTCAGCGTCCACGCTCGTTGACCGACGACGAGAAAGGCGCTGCCCTCACGCCGCCGCGCTCGAAATGCTGCGTGCCGGCGCCGTCGGTGCTGGTCTTCAATCCGGCCGGCGACCTCGTCAAATCGTGGGGCGGGCCGGGCGACAATCTCGGCTACGATTGGCCGCTGCTGGAGCACGGCATCCTGGTCGACAACAAGGGATTTGTCTGGCTGACCGGAAGCGGCAAGGGCGACGGCATGGTGTTGAAATTCACCACCGACGGCAAATTCGTCAAGCAACTCGGCAAACGCGGCCCGTTGACGAGCAGCACGGATTTGAGCCAATTCGGCCAAGCGGCAGCGCTCGAACTCGACGCCGCGGCCAATGAAATCTACGTCGCCGACGGTTACGGCAATCACCGCGTCGCGGTCATCGACGCGGATAGCGGAGCAATCAAGCGCATTTGGGGCGCCTACGGCAAGCCGCCGACCGACGAGAAGGTGGCGGACTTCAATCCGGAGTCGGCGCAGTTCGCCAATCCGGTGCATTGCGTCGCGCTGGCCAAGAACGGCCTCGTATATGTCTGCGACCGCAGGAACAATCGCGTCCAGGTCTTTCACAAAGACGGCAGCTTCGTGCGCCAGTTCGTGTTCGACGCCAAGACGCTCGGCTCGGGCTCGGCCTGGGGCGTCGCGTTTTCGCCGCTCGACAAGGAGCAGAACCATTTCGTCCTGCTCGATGGCACCAACAACGAGATGAAAATGGTTCGTGCCGATGACGGCGCGGTCGTCGGCACCGCCGGGCGGCCGGGTCGCGAGGCCGGTGAATTCCATTGGGTGCATGCCGGTACGTTCAACTCGCGGGGAAATTTCTATACGGGTGAGGTCGATACCGGCAAACGGCTGCAGAAATGGGTGCCGGCCAACTGACCCCCGGCAAGGGCATCACGCCGCGGCCGCCACCCGGCCGGCTCCGACGCGGGGGGGATCGCCCCGATGACCTTCACGGGGAGGGAGGACATCCGGGCCCGACCGCGATATCCTCGCGTGACCGTGCAAGAATTCGGCGGCCACATCCATGGTCGTAAGTCGGCAATTGAAATCAAGGAGAGGACGCTCATGAACGCCAGGAATCCGGACGCCAGGATATCGGATGTCATGAAATTGAACGCCGGGGCCTTGCGCATTGCCGCGCTGTCCGTGGCGGTGCTCGGTTTTGCCCAGGTGGCGGCGGCGCAGGAAGCGCGGAAAATGTTCATCGAGGGCGACATCGTGCGCGGCAATACGCCGAGCGGGATTACCGGCCCGGTATGCGTGCTCGCCAACCAGTTCAAGCGCAAGGAGAACGTGGTCTTCCGTGTCCGCGTGCGCGACATCGCCGGGCAGGCGCTGGACGACAAGAGCATCAAGAGCATCGTCGTCGAGTTGTCGGACGGCAAGACATATCCGGCGGAATATCGCGCCCGCCCGCCGGAGGCGGTGCGGCCCAGGCTCGGCCTGACGGGGCCCATCGATTATTTCTGGTCGGCGGCCTGGTTGATCCCGCAAGACTACCCGACCGGCTCCTTGAGCTACCGGGTGGTGGCCACCGACATGCAGGGAAACACGCAGGACTGGGTGCCGATGAAGGACCTGAGGTCGTTGCCCGCGGTGATACCCGGCGATGTGGAATATAAGAAATAGGCGCGCAGGTCGATTGCCGTCTAACGCACGAGAAGCACGAGGGCGCTTGTTGCTGCGATCCCGAGAATGATGAGACGAAGCCTCGGGCCGTCGATGTGCTGCGCGATATGCGGGGCGATCACGAGCCCGATAACGACGCCGGGGACCAGGATCCCGGCTCGAACAAGCTGTGGCATTCCGAACAATCCGAAAGCCGCGAGGGCGGCGACGGCCGCCAGGTAAGCCATCGAAAAGAAGGCGCTCAACATTCCGCGAGCAACCCTCGGCTCGGCATTTTGGAAGACGAGAGAAATCGGCGGTCCGTGAATGCCGGCCATCGCTCCCATGACGCCTGCCGCACCTCCGGCAATCATCAGGGAACGACGAGTTGCAGTGAATCTGCAACCTGCAACGCTCAGAAGAACCGCCAGCAGAACCAACGCCCCAAACGTCTTACCGAGATGGGGGCCAGACGCGAACCTGAGGGCAAAGGCCCCGGCAACGGTTCCAATGGCGAGTTCCGCGAGCGAACTACCCAATGCCGGCACGTCGATAGCAGCACGTTCGCGATAGGCTGTCATCAACGCGAGCAACACGCCGGCGAGCAGCATAGGGCCGGGAATGAAGCTCTGGTCTACCAGGGCGAGAAGCGGAACCACGAACAACGCCAACCCGATCCCAACAGATGCTTGAATGGCAGAACCAATTGCCATTGTCGCAATTGCGAAAGCGATGGTGAGGGGTTCGAGAGGTTGATCGAACATTTGATGAGCGTAGCTGTCGCGCTTGCTGCGCGCAAAGTAAATTCTGCGGGAAATGAACGCCGTTTGTGCCTCGGTCTCGGCGCACGCAGGCGCCGAGACCGAGCGGAGTCCGAAATCGGGTCGGACTGAGCCATACCGGACGGCAGCCGCCGTGGTCGCACCATCCTCAAAACCGGCCGCCGCGGCTGATGGTCGCCGATGCGGCTGTTTGGGTCGCGCCGCGGGTTCACCCCAGTAACCGGACCCGCCGGCTGGCGGCCTTGGCGGCCGAGATGGGCCAGCGGCGGACACATGCGCCCTGCAAATCGTAGTTTCGTTTGAGCAGGGTCGAAAGCGCTCCCTCACTGGCGTGACGGTCACTGCGGCTTGGGGCGGATCGCGGCTGGCAGAAAGCTACCGTCGTTCTTTCCCACTTCCTTGGCCATGAGTTCATTCAGCAAAGCGTTCATTCGCAGGATGACATCCTTGTTTTTCTCCGGATCGACGGCGAGATTGTGCACCTCGAGCGGGTCGTTCATCAGGTCAAAGAGCTGGAGGTCGTTGTTGCGCAGAATTTGCTCGAGCGTTTCCGGCGTATTGAAATTGGCGGGGGAATAGTAGCGCGCGAACTTATATCGCCCGTCAAAAGCAAAGCTGAGAAATCCCCGCTTGCCGAGTTTGGGTTGCAGTTCCGTCAGGGGTGGCGTGACTTTCCCCTGGAGGAGCTGTGTCATCCCGGCGAGGCAATAGTCCGAAATCGATGGTCAGGGGGGCGACATAGTTGAACAGCACGCCGGGGCGCACGGCTTGCGGCGCGGCGGTTTCGGCATTTGCCAGGACGCCGGAGAAGTCTCGGCCGGGCAGGTCCTTCACCGCCTCGCGCCGCTGCGCCTCGGGCACGCGCGCCAGCCCCGGCAGGCTCGGCATCAGATCCAAGTGGCTTGTCAGAACAGCGGACGATTGGCCACGAGGATAATCGGGGTGGACGACGATCAGCGGCACATGGGCGTTTCCTTCATAGGCGAAGGGGCCCTTGCCCCGGAGGCCACCGTGGTCGCCCGCCATCTCGCCGTGGTCTGCCGTGAAGATCACGACCGTGTTGTCCCAGAGGTTCAACTCGTCCAGTCCTTCCAACAATTGCTGCAGAGCCGAATCCGTGTCGCGAATCATGTTCAGGTAGTAGTCATTGAACACCCGCCACATGTCGGGGCGGTTTACCGGAATGGACCCCAGCGCCCCCGACCAGCCGAGGTGGTAGTCCGTCAGCGCCGCGGGCATTCCCGGGGCCGACAGCGCTTCTTGCATCGTCGGCGAAGGAACGGTGTTCCAACGCTTGCTGTACAGCGAATTGTTCGGCGGCGCGGTGAGCACGTCGTTCACGACCGCCTTTTGTACTTGGGGCGCCCCCGGCACATTGGCATCCGCATACATGATGTCGTGAGGGTTGACGAAACTCACGACCATGAAGAATGGCTGCCCCGATTGACGCAGTTCCGGCACATTGCCCCGCAGCCAGCGGACGCTTTCAGCCGCGGTGTAAACGTCGGTCTTGTAGCCCTGGTCAGGCGTGCCGGTTTTGTCACCGTCCGGCTGGTAGATATCGAAACCATAGGGCTGGAGCGCGTCGGTGGAATTGACGGTCTCCTTGGGAGGGAGGATGCCGAAATCCATTTCCCATTTTCCGTAAAATGCCGTCCGGTAGCCGAGCTTCTTCATCATGGAACCCATATTGGGCCGGTCTTTTGGCAAGCTCGGCACATAGCCCGCCTCCATCTGGTCGAAGACCCCGTTGACCTGCGGCGGCTGCCCGCTATAGAGCGCCGCACGCGAGGGCGTACACATCGCCGAGGCGATATAGTGATTGCGAAAGGTGATCCCTTGTTGTGCGAGCCTGTCGAGGGCCGGCATGTGGTAGCCCGCGGCGGCCGGCAACTCGTAACGTGTCTGATCCCGCAGTACCAGAATGACGTTCAGCGGGCGGCTCGGTGCCGAGGTCGCCGGGACCTGTGCGTGCGCGATCGGCGCGAAGGCCACTGCCGCCAGGAACAATCCCAGTCCGCAAGCGAGCCCACTCAAATTAAGGGTTACCCGCGCCGGGAATTGGACGAACTTTCGAACCGATGTGTGAGCATTCATTAACCGATTCCTTATGGCAGCCCCGTGCACCTACCGGGCATCGGCCTACCGGTCGCTCTGAGGCACGTTGGTCGTTTGCGCCGGGTGCGGTAGTTTGACCTGTGTCAGCCAGAAATCCGTGATTGAGAAACTACACGGCAACCGTTGTGCTTGTTTCCGCCGACTGCGCCGGACCTCGGGGAAAACGGATGAATTCCGCCGAACTGGTTGCCGCATCTAAAAGCAAATAGGTTCAAGTCGACCCGATGGGCGCATGATCGCCGACGCCGCTGTTGGCGACCGCGCCACCACCCCTACCGCGCCAGCAGCTCGACCTCGCCGCCGACGCCGGTAATGACCTTGAAATTGCGCTCGTAGGTGCGGCCGTCGCTGCGCACGATGGCGCGGTAGTCGCCCTCGGCCAGCACCACGCGGGGGAACGCCCCGGTCAATTCCTTGATGACGTCGCCGCCGGGGGTGGCGATTAATTCCAACGCCGTCGCCGGGAAGCGCAATGTCTTTTGACCTGCATCAACGAATGGTCTGGCGCGTCGTGCCAAGATTTCAAAACGATACCTCCACTGCGGCATCGCAATGCAACTCGAAACAGCCGGTCGTGTCAGGGTCGAGGCCATGCACAACAAGACGATCTCGAAGACTTCCCCAAATCTCTCCCGAGGTGCTCGCGCATCTCGGCGACGGCCAGATCGCCTATGTCAAACCAATTCGGTCGGAGGATGTGCCGGCGATATTTCCGCAGGTGACCGAGTTTGCCCCTGGGTCGAAACTGTTTGCGCTCCACGCCGCCGACGGCACGCCGATCATGGTCGCCGACACGCGCGAGGCCGCCGTCGCCAATGCCCGCTCGCAAGAACTGCAAACCGTGAGCGTGCATTAGCCCAGCGGGTGCATTCTTCCTCGCCGGCTTCTCAGCTTTCCACGACCCAGCGAGGCAACCATCCCTACCGCGCCAGCACCTCGACTTCGCCGTCGACGCCGGTGATGACCTTGAAATTGCGCTCATAGGTGCGGCCGTCACTGCGCGCGATGGCGCGATAGTCGCCCTCGGCGAGCGCCACCCGGGGGAACGCCCCGGTGGATTCCTTGATGACGTCGCCGCCGGGGGTGATGACCGACCAACTGGTGTTGGCGGGCGCGCGCTTCGCCGCCGGTCTCGGGGTGGTGCAGCGGTGGCCCTTGGAATGTCTCCTCGGGTCTCCTGCGCAGCTCAGCAAATCATTAAGTATAACTGAGCTAGACCGAGCAGGGCCGTTATTGCTGTGGTGATTGTTATTGAAAATAGAAGCACACTTTCGAGGTTTCGACCACGTAGCTCCATTACCAAATACTCCTTCGAATTTAGTCGGCGGGAAACTCAGCCTGGAGGGATTATTGGCACAGGATGCGTTATTAATCTCCTAAACGCGGAGGCTTGTCTGAGCACGCCGGACGGCGGCCGGCGTGGCCGCGCCATCCTCGAAACCGGCCCCCGCGGCGCGTGGGATCCCATCATCGCCGGGGACTGTCGGCGCCGCTCAGCGGGCGCCGGTGATCGCTTCGCCCGAGACGGCCGGCCGGGCAGTCACCCCCTACCGCGCCAGCACCTCGACCTCGCCGTCGACGCCGGTGATGACCTTGAAATTGCGCTCATAGGTACGGCCGTCGCTGCGCGCGATGGCGCGGTAGTCGCCCTCGGCGAGCACCACCCGGGGGAACGCCCCGGTGGATTCCTTGATGACGTCGCCGCCGGGGGTGATGACCGACCAGCTGGTATTGGCGCGGGCTTCGCCGCCGGCCTCGCTCACCAGCTTGAACATGATGACGGCGGCGCGGTGGTTCACCGTCACGTCGGTGAGCTTGCCCGCCTGCACGCGGATGTCGGAGCGCACCACCGCGTTGGTGTCGCCGTAGTTGGAGACGATGTAATAGGCGCCCTCGGGTACGATCACCACGTTTCCGGTGGTCACCCCCTGCACCAGCGGCGACTTGTCGCCCGGCTCGAACTGGCTGCCCTTGTAGATGTCGAATGTGACCTGGCCGCCGCGGATCGGCACGTCGCCGACCCTGCCTTCGAGCTTGATGCCGCCGGCGGGAAGCTCGAACGTCTCCCGCGCCGCCTCGTGCAGGTGGACCTCCCTGACCGCACTCGCCAGGCCGAAGCTGACATGCACCACATAGTCGCCGGGCGGCAGCGCGACCACCGGGCTCGCGCTGCGGTCTTCCTTGAGAACGCGGAACACCCCGCCAATGTCGGGCCGCGCGGGAAACACCCGCCAGACCAGGCCATTGGTGATCTGCGTGCTGTCGTGCCCGAAACGGGCCATGAGCGAGAGCGAAACCTGGGCGGCGGCGCTCCCCGGCCCCGGCATCGGCGGCGGCGAACGCAACACCCCGCTTCCCGGCCGGCGGCCGGCGGCAGCATGGCCGAGCCCGCGGCAGGCGGCGCCGTGACCGGCGGGGGCCCCAGAACGCCGGCGCTGGGCGCCAGCGAGCGCATTTGCGGCTCATATGTCGACGGCAAAGAAAATTGCGCGGCGGCCGTTCCCGGCCACCCGATCGCCCCCAATACCAGGGCCGCGAGCATGCCGCCCGCCCCGCAGCGCCACCCCATCCCACTCATAGCCTGTAGCTTTCGACCGAAATCGCGGCAAATTCAAGCCTTCGCGGAGGTATTGTTCACCGCGCAAGGAGCATTTCGGCCCCCTTTGTTTCCACCCCGTGCAGTGTGCTAGCGAGCGGGGCTTGGAGGCCTTCATGCCCGATCCCATTGATCTTCTGCGGCGTCGCCGCTCGGTAAAGCCGAACGAGCTGATGCCCCCCGGCCCCTCGCCGGCCGAACTCGAGACGCTGCTGACCATCGCCTCCCGGGTACCCGATCACGGCAAGCTGACGCCGTGGCGTTTCGTCGTCTTCGAGGGTGACGCCCGGCAAAAGGCGGGCGAGGCGATCGCCGCGGCGTTCGTCGCCAAATATCCCGATGCCAAGCCGGAACATATCGCGTACGAGCGCTTGCGGCTCGCCCGCGCGCCGCTGGTGATCGCCGTCGTCAGCCGTGCCGCGCCTCACGTCAAGATCCCGGAATGGGAGCAGGTGCTGTCCTCGGGCGCCGCCGCGATGAACCTCCTCGTCGCCGCCCAGGCGCTCGGCTTCGCGGCGACCTGGATCACCGAATGGTATTCCTATGACCGCGGCGTCCTCGACGCGTTCGGGCTCGCCGCCGCACGAGAAGATCGCCGGCTTCGTCCATATCGGGCGTCCCGCCGAGGCGCCGGAAGACCGCCCGCGCCCGCCGCTGGCAGAAATCGTCACCCGCTTTCCCGGATGAGCCGCAATGTTCTACGACGTCCGCAAGAACGACCACGGCCTGCCGCACGATCCCTTCAAGGCGATCGTGGCGCCGCGGCCGATCGGGTGGATCACCTCCATGAGCGCGGCGGGCGAGATCAATCTCGCCCCCTATTCGTGGTTCAACGGGGTGTCCAGCCGTCCCCCGATGGTGATGTTCGCGAGCGAAACCCGCAAGGATTCGCTCGCCTTCATCGAGGAGACCAGGGAGTTCGTCTGCAACTTCACCACTTGCGAATTGCGCGAGCAGGTCAACCAGACCTCGGCGCCGCTCGCGCGCGGCGTCAACGAGATGGCGAGCGCCGGCCTCGAACCGGCGCCCTCCCGTCTGGTGCGGCCGCCGCGGGTCGCGGCGTCGCCCTGCGCGCTGGAATGCCTGTGGGTGAAGACGGTTTCGCTCGACGATTGCGACGGCCGGCCGACCGACCGCCACGTGGTGTTCGGGCAGGTGATCGGCATCTATATCGACGAGCGTTTCATCAAGAACGGCCTGCTCGACACCGGCGCGATGCGGCCGATCCAGCGCGCCGGCTACCACGACTATTATACCGTGACGCCGGAGACGCGGTTCTCGATGAAGCGCCCGCCGGGCGGCGGCGGCAGCTAGATGCGTAATTAACGGTAATTCCAGAACGGATTCGCGTCGCCCGGCGCGGCCATGCGAATCGGTTCTTGCATAACAGAGGCGCGCACTTGGACATCTGGCGACGGCCATTCGGCAACGACCACACCGATGATCCAGCCGTGGGTCAGCGGCCCGAGGAGCATCTTTCGATCGGGCTGGCATTGGGGGGCGGCGCCGCGCGCGGGTTCGCCCATATCGGCGTCCTGCGCACCCTCGCCGCCCATGGCATCAGGCCGGATGTGATCGCCGGCACCTCGATCGGCGCCGTGGTCGGCGGCTACTATGCGGCGGGACAGCTCGACGTGTTCGAGAACTGGTGCCGGCAGCTGACGCGCCGACGCATGCTCGGCTATCTCGATTTCAAATTCGGCGGCTCCGGATTGATCGGCGGCGAGCGGCTCACCGATCGGCTCGACGACACGCTCGGCGACGCGACCTTCGCCGACCTGCCGCTGCGGCTCGCCGCGATCGCCACCGAAGTCGGCACCGGCCACGAAATCTGGCTGACCCGCGGCCGCCTGGGCGAGGCGATGGCGGCGTCCTATGCGCTGCCGGGAATCTTTCCGCCCAAGCGGATCGGCGGCCGCTGGCTGATGGACGGCGCGCTGGTCAACCCGCTGCCGATCTCGGCGGCGCGTGCGCTCGGCGCCCGCCTCGTCATCGCGGTCAATCTCAACGCCGACAATTTCGGCCGCGGCACCATCATCCAGGACCACGGTCCGGACGCCGAGGACGACGCCATGCGGGCGCAGCGGATGCTGGCCCGCAGCCGGCGCGGCCTGTTCGGAGCCGAACGATTGATCCACCGGCAATTCTTCGGCGTGAGCCGCCGGCCCGGGCTTTCCACCGTCATGATCGAGGCGTTCCAGGTCATGCAGGATCGCATCACCCGGTCGCGGCTCGCCGGCGACCCTCCCGACGTGATGGTCAGCCCGCGGGTCGGACGCGTCAACCTGTTCGAGTTTCATCGCGCCGCGGACATCATCGCGCTGGGCGCCGAGGCGGCGGAAAAGTCGATCGATGCGATCCAGGGAATTGATCGCCGCGCTGACGTGAGGGGCGGAGCACCGTCACGAGAGCCAGGTTAGTTTGTTTAGTTCACCCATAATTTGCCGTCATCGCCCGGCTTGACCGGGCGGTCCAGTAAGCACCGACCGTGAGTACTGGATTGCCCGGTCAAGCCGGGCAATGACACAAATTGGGTCAGCCGAATATTTCTCGTGTGGTCATTCTCGGGCGGTGCAAAGCACCGAACCCGGAATGACTGCACGTGGCAGAACTACGCCGTCCGGATGTAGTCGCGCAGCGCGTCCTGCTCCGTTTCGAGCTCCAGCAGCCGCGCCTTGACGATGTCGCCGATCGAGACGATGCCGATCAGGCGGCCCTGCTCGACCACCGGAACGTGACGGAACTTGCCGGCGGTCATCCGCCCCATGATTTCCGCGATGGTTTCGTTCTGCCCGCAGGTCACGACCTTGCGCGTCATCGTTTCGGCGACCGGCGACTGCAGGATGCCGGTGCCGCGCTCGACCAGCACGCGCACGATGTCGCGTTCGGAGAGGATGCCGACGATCCGGCGGTCGGCGCCGGTGATGACGATCGCGCCGATGCGTCGTTGCGCCAGAATGCCCATCGCCGTTTCCAGCGTCGCAGCCGGCTCGAGGGTGAGCACGTCGTCGCCCTTTTGGGAAAGGATGTCCTTGACGTTCATGGCGGCCTCCCTGTTGCGTCCGGGAGCCGCGGCGCATCGCGATGCGGCGCGTCTGTCTCCGGACCACCATTGCGGCGGCGTCATCCTTGCGCCGGCGACCACACGCGACGGCGACGCCCGCAAGGTGACGCCCCCCATGGCGTCATCATCCGCCCGCTTCGGCCCGGCGGCAACAGCAATATCGAAGATGTGAACCGGGAGTGCGGCGCAGCATGTGCGCCGCACCGAATCGCGTGCGGGCGACGCGATCAGGCGGGCCCGGCGGGATCGGTCTCCGCGTGCGGGGGCACCGGGTCGAACAGCGCGAACAGGATCAGCCCGGCGATGAAACCGCCGA
The DNA here is from genome assembly GCA_963800215.1 of uncultured Alphaproteobacteria bacterium. Lineage (GTDB taxonomy): Bacteria > Pseudomonadota > Alphaproteobacteria > Rhizobiales > Xanthobacteraceae > JAJPKK01. The sequence goes on from CAWCZY010000007.1 coordinate 30,782, forward strand.
TATGGGCCTGCCATGCGACGCTCTGCTCGATGCCGGGAAGGCTGGGGGCCCCGATCCCGAACAGCAGATTGAGCCCGAACCACGCCACCAGGAAAATGATGATGCGGGGATCCCTGAGCGCCACCGCGAGCGAGGCGGCCGGCACCCTGTAGGCGGCGTCGTCATTGTGGCGAAACATGGCGAGCGGTCCGCCGCTCTGGAACACGAACCGAAGCGATCCCGCCATCACGCCGGAGACCGCCGCCGAGGCGCCGATCATCGGCAGCGGATCGTAGAGATGGGTGAGTAGATGCAGGGCGGCGCCGGCGATCGCGGTGATGGCGCAGAAGCCGAGAAACCGCCAGGTGCCGAACCGGCGCGCCATCGCGCTGCCGAACGGCAGGAACCAGATCGAATTCACGCCGACATGGACGAAGCCGGCATGAAGCAGCGCATAGGTGAGAAAGGTCCAGATCTGGGCGCCGAGACCGCCGGGATAAAGCTCGGTGTAGCGCGCCGGAATGAAGGCGAAATACAACAGGAAAGTCGTTGTTCTCCTCGTCCGTCAGCAGCCATTCCCGGCCGGCCTCGATGAGCACCAGCAGCGCGATGGTCGACAGGACCACGGCGGGCACATTGAATATCGGCTCGGAGGATCTGGCCAAGTTGGACTTTCTCGGGGCTTTATCGGGGCTTTCAGAGACGGGGCGCAGCAATAGGCCGTCGCGCCGCGGCTAGCAAGCCGGCCCATTCTCCCTCCCCGTTTTCGGGGAGGGCCGGGGTGCGGCCTTTTCCGCGACACAGCCCTCGGTGAGGAAGACCCCACCCTGGCCCTCCCCGAAAACGGGGAGGGAAAAGAGCGTCATGGCCCCGTCGACCGTCGCACCCGTCAACCCTAACGCAAGGTTTCCCGCATCGCGCGGCGGGCCTGCGCGGGGCGGGCATGCTCTCTGCTGGTAGTCCGAGGTCGCGCCGCCGGCGCGGACGGCCGTACCGCTTTGAGACAATCGGGTGCGGGTGGGTTCTGCCCGCTGCCCAAGCAAGAAACCATGAAACATCCGCTGTCCCGAGGAGCTGTACGATTATTGGAATGAGCGCCGCGGCGCACGCGCGGCGCCGGAACGGGGCGATATCGATCCCGGCTGCGATCAAGAGGATTCTCGGCGACAGCTTCGTGTTGTCGGTCGAACCGGGCGAAGATCCCCTGTTTCGCGTCGCCGGCACCCGGATTTGCGCGCTGTTCGGCCGTGAGCTGCGGGGCGAGGGGTTCACGGGGATTTGGCGGGACGAGCATGCGCGGCAGGTCCGCGAGCTCGTCGCACTGGTGGCCGAGGAGAAGATCGGCGTCCTGGCCGGCGCCCGCACCGAGGCGAGCGAGGAACTGCGGTGCGATTTCGAGATGCTGGTGCTGCCGCTGTCGCATCTGGGCAAGAGCGGGCGGCGCATGCTGGGTTCGCTGGTGGCGATGGAGCGGCCTTATTGGCTCGGCATCTGGCCGGCCCGACGCCTGACCCTCGGCGTGGTGCAGTTCGTGGGCGCGGACATCTATTCGCCCCGCAAGCCGGGGCGGACGCGTCCCGCATCAGCCTTCGACTCCGCGGCACTCTCACCGTGATCGATGGCGGCAAAACTTAGGCTTTGCCCCGACATTTCAAATCATCCCTAACGTAGCGTTAACCTATGAGGCATAGGGTCTTCGCGGGCCAAAAGGTTCGAAAGGGCGATCGAGCGCTATGGCGTTACTCGATACAGATCCGGCATCGGCGCCGCTGACCAGCGAAAACCGCCGATACCAGCGGGTAAAGGTCGATCTCCTCGGCCGCTACATGCTTGAGGATCGCCGCGAATTTCCCTGCCAAGTCATCAACATGTCGCCCGGAGGCCTCGCCCTGATCGCCCCCGCATGCGGCCGCGTGGGCGAACGCGTGGTCGCCTATGTCGATCATGTCGGCCGGCTCGAGGGACTGATCGCCCGGATCTTCCCGAGCGGGTTCTCGATGACCATCGCGGCCTCCCAGCGCAAGCGCGACAAGCTCGCGGCGCAACTGACCTGGCTCGCCAACCGCCACATCCTCGATATGCCCGAGGACCGCCGCCACCAGCGCGTCAACGATGGCGACCAGATGGTCACGCTGGTATTGGCGGACGGCGCCCAGGAGCAGTGCGCCATCGTCGACCTGTCGGTCTCCGGCGTCGCCGTGGTGAGCCGCAACCGGCCCGCGATGGGGTCGACGGTGCGGGTGGGCAAAGCGCCGGGGCGCGTCGTGCGCCATCTCGACAACGGCTTCGCCGTCGAATTCTCGCGGGTCCAGAATCCCGAGCTGCTCAAGGCGACGATCTCCCAAGCGTAAACGATTTCCTGACCGTTCGATCGATCATGCGGGCCGGGTGGCCCGTTTTTCATTTGCGCGGCGTCGTTAGCCGCCGTGCCGGGGCCGGCAGGGATTTGCGCGGCGGACGTTAAAAATTGCCGACTTTGATCCGCGGCATTTTACTCAAATTTTCCTAAAGTATAACTTTCATTCTATTCTTGTTTTACTTGTACTCTAATTAAGCTTTCGTGCCGGATTTAGCAGCAACTCAAAGTATTTATGCGACATATGCCCTCGACGACACGGGAGGGGCTTCGCATGAATACCGACAAACGAGGGAGACGGCGCTTCGCGGCCGCCGTCCTGATGGCGGCGGCAACATTCGCCGGGGCCGGCACGGCCATCGCCGCCACGGACGATCCGCCGCTTTACGTCGAGGTTTCCGAGGTGGCGCGGGCGCCGATCGGATGGGTCGAGTTCTGCGCATCCAATCCCGGCGAATGCGCCACGGTCCCTTCGACGCCGCGCGATGTCGTGCTGACGCCGAGAGCCTTCAAGGATCTCGCCAGCGTCAATCGCTACGTGAACGAAACCGTCAAGCCGATGACCGACCTGGAGCATTGGGGCACCATCGAGAAATGGTCCTACCCCGACGACGGCTACGGCGATTGCGAGGACTATGTGCTGCAGAAGCGGCGCCTGCTGCTCCAGGCCGGCTGGCCCCGCGAGGCGCTGCTGATCACCGTCGTGCGCGACCGCAAGGACGAGGGCCACGCGGTGCTCACGGTCAAGACCGACCGCGGCGAGTACATCCTCGACAACCAGGCCGAGGACATCCTGCCGTGGTTCGAGACCGGCTACCGCTTCGTCAAACGCCAATCGCAGAAGGACCCCAACGTGTGGGTGTCGCTCGGCGATCCCCGGCCGGCGCCGGCCACCGTCGCCCGCCAGCACCGCTAGAACAGAGTTTTGGAGCCACGCGACCGGTCACGTCCCCACCCACCCCGTCCCCAGACCGGTACGCGCGCGGGCGGCCCTCCCCCAGGGCCGCCCGCACTTTTTTGAATCCGCGAAAAGCGCGGAAAATATGGGGTTTTCGACGACGCTCGCGATTTCTCGCGACCTACGGAACACGAACAAAGTGCAAAAACGACGTGCAGAGGCGTGGAAAATCCGTGGAATCTGTTCGCTAGACGTTCGATGTGCCGGCCGACCCCGCCCGTGGACGACCTATGGCGTTGGTCGCCGCAAGTCGGCCCTGCTCGGATGGGCTGGTGTATCCTTGCCAGCCTCAGTCTTCCGCCGAATCCATTAAAGCGCCGAGACCTATCCCATGGCTGCTCCGTATCCCGCGGCTTAGCCCGGGCGAAATGACCACGACGAACGGCCCGCCGTGATCGCTCCATGCGGCCTTGCCGGCCCCTCGCTCGCACCAATCCGAATCAGTTGCCGTCGATCCCGTCGCGGCGCCAGCCGAACATCGGTTGCGGCTGCGGTGTCGATCAGGTCTCCGGCACGCCATATCTCGCGGACCGTGAGTTTTTTCCGCGCCATTGGCGAAAGACCGGCAGGGAGGGGAAAACGGTCGGCTGATTGAACGAGCGCCGCCCCCATAGCTCAATGCCTCCGGCAGACCCAAATTCGCGCCCACGGATTCGCCGAGCCAAACCCGTCCTGATCCTGCCGGCGCCTGATTGAGCTACGGCGGCACGGCGCGACCGGGGCCAGTAATATCGGCAATGACGAGAGCGGACCCCGACGCGGACGCCGGCATGGGATCGTTCATGGCCCGGAGTTCATTCTGTTGACTGCTTGTTCGAGACCGTCCCGGAACACCTTCCGCACGATACCCAATCTCGAGTAACCTCACCGCAGCCGTGCATCGCGCCAGAGGCTTCCCGACCGGGAAGCGATCGTCGGGAGGGGCGAAATGTCATACACAATTGAAAGTCTCTGCGAACTCGGGATGCCGATTGCGATGGCTGCGCTGGTTGAAGCTGCAAATCGGCGGGAGACAATCACCTACAAGGATATAGCTGAGCGCATTGAACCCAAGCTCCGCAGCCCTATTGCTGGTGAACATGTTGGATGGGTGGTCGGACGCATGATGGATAAAATCCATGACATCGATCAAACAGCACCGCCGCTCAATGCTCTGTGCGTGAATGGCACGACCAAGCTGCCAGGGGATGGCGCGCATGAATGGATTAAATCGTACAATCAAAAAATCGACTATAAACACCTGAGCAAGCCAAAGAAACGAGAGGTACTACTGCCGGTGTATGAAGATGTTTTCAAGTTCAAAAAATGGCCGGCGCTCGCTGAAAAGGCTTTCGATATCAATGTACCAGAACATTCCGCTCGGCAACGGAAAGGCGAAACGGAAGGCAAAGCTCAGCGCTCGGGCTCGGCTATGGCGGCCCTGCCGAGAGTGATGAACATCTTCGCCTGAAGGAATGCGTCAAAAGCCATCCTCGCCAATTCGGCGCGCCCAAGGGCTGCAGAGAAGGCGTAACGGAGAAGCAGTTGCCAAGCCTTGATGAAATCGACGTGTGGTTTAAGTCCTGGCGAGCAATTGGCAGTCGAGGTCAAATCGCGCCGCTCCAATGACCTCGATCTTAAACGCGGCATTTTTCAGTGCGTCAAGTATCGAGCCGTGCTGGAAGCCGAGAATAAAGCAGGGAAGATAAAGTCAACTGTTCGCGCCTGTCTGGTGTCAGAGCGCAAGCTTCCGAACGAGTTAGCTCGGCTGGCAAAGCTCTTTGATATTGAGGTGAAGATCACAAGCCCGGCATAGCCTCAGTGCTGCCCAGGGTGAGTGCGCCACGAGATTACTTCGCAACGAGGAGGGACACGGTCGCCGTTCCATGACAAACGCTCCGATACAGGGAAATGCGAAGCCTGTCGCTCGCTATTTTCACGGTGGCAACCGTGGTATGAAGGTCGGCGATTATATCTTGCCGCCATCAGAGACCGGCCGTAACTCGGCATCCGATTTTGGCGCTCAAGTTGTTCATCGGAAAAATCGAGTCTATGTCAGTATAAGGCTGAGTGATGCTCAGTTTTTTGCATCCGGTAGTCAAAAGCCCATTGTATACGAGGTAGAACCGCAAGGGGAGCTCGCGCCTGACCCTGACTGCAGTTCCGGAGTTTCATTTACCTGCCCAAAGGCGAAGATAATTTCCGTTCACAAGATACCAGGCAAGATCATCAAGAAGCATCAAAAGGCGGTGAGGCGCGCGTGAGGCACGCGCCCGTGGAGACGGTGGCGGGACGAGATAGGCGCGTATTGCCTATACGATCGCCAGCGGGATCGAGGCGCCTCGGATGCGGCGAACGGGAGAAAACGAGCCAGCGGGGCTGCCACCATAAGTCGCCGGCACGAGATGCGGCGCGGTTGCCGGAAGGATCGCCAGCGCGGCCCTTGGAGACGGCACGACGTCGAGGGGGTGGTTAACGCACCGGGGTGGGCCTTGTAGGGGCTCCTGGCGGCAGGTGTGCGATTTTGTTATTCGTCTCTACAGGCCATCAATAGCCCAAAGCCGCTAAGCGAAACCATGGTCGCAAAAGTCAGCATTACCCACATGGTTGATCCCCCGATCAATACCTACAACGGTGTAGGTCCCCACGGAGCTGGACGTGCCAACGATAACGTGGCGGAAGTGCGGCGGGTCATGCTCGTAATGGCGCGGTAGGAAGTGGCCGGCAGGAGGCTATGGGGACGGCGGTGGGACGAGGCGGCGGATGAGGAAAACGAACTGGCGCGGCTGCGACCGGACCTGTCGGGCAAGCAGGAGGAATATGCGCGGCGCGGTCTCCCACTAAGGCCGTTTCAGCAGCACGACCGCAACGTTGGCCGCGATAGTTGCAATCGTCGAGGACACCTGAATTTCGATTTTTGCGGGCGTTATCGGCGGTACCGTCTGCTGTCCATTGTTGATATCGCAGCTTCCCCGAGGATTTGCCGGCGAGATAGTCGCGCTACCAGCTACTTGCGCATAGGGGTCTGGAGAATCCGATTTTTCGAAGAGCAAAACGAGCACAGCGATTGTCGCCGCCATATCGGCAGGTCCGGTAACGATGCAAGATAGCGCTGGCACCATGGTGTTAAGCACCATCGCTGAAAAGCGAAACGAGGAAACGCTTGTATCGGGAACAGGAACGTCCGCTGCCGATGAATGCTTTGAAGCCATGCACAATGAAGCAACGAGACCGAGACAAAAAGCATTCTTCTGCAACGAGCGCATCGGAACATTCCCCTAAATCGGCATCGTCAGAAAGACGCCATTGCGACCCACTCTGCTTTGGCTGGGTCTGCTAGGCAACCCAATTCTCAATGATGAATTACTGCCCGAGCCTTTCCGACGAGGCCGGCGGTCGTCGACAAAAAAGCCCGCGGCGGAAATCTCCGCCGCGGGCCGTATTTTTCATCGCGTATGACTACCCCGGCTCAGTCCGCCAGCGGATCGGGGCGCATCTGCACCTTGTAGAGCTTCGGCGAGTTCTCGATGCCGCCTTCGTTGTGGAACGGCGCCCGGCTGCCGAACGTGGTCCAGATGCCCTTGCCCTTCCAGCCGGCCTTGGGATCGTCGATGCGGCCGTCGACGTTCTTGGAGAAGAAGCCGAGCGGATAGGGAACCCGAAGGGTCACGAACTTGCCGTCTACGAGTGCGGTGAGTGCCTCGCCGCCGTTGGTGGAAGCGATCGGCACGTTTGCCCCGAGCCCGAGCGTGTTGAGCCGGTCGACCCAGATGTAATAGGCGTGCTGGGCGCTCCCCTTGTCGGTCACACCTTTGAACTGCGGTCCCGGGAACTTGTAGAGCGTCCAGCCTTCCGGGCACATCTTGCCGGTGAGCGCTTCCGGTCCCTTGATCTCGGCCTTGCATTTCCTGCGATCGAAGCTCGCCATGTGCCCGCTCGACAACACCGTCCACAGGACACCGTCCGTGGTGAGATCGAGTCCGCGCGATCCATATCCTTCGTCCGGCGGCACGAACAACTCGGCGAGCGCGGTTTCAGTCGGGTTCGATCCCGGAATGAGATGGACGATGTAGCCGGGCTGATCCATGCGGGAGAACCCGACGTCCATCACCTGGCCCCACACGGTATCGTCGACCGGGCTCGGCTGCACGCCGTAGAAGGCCGCCATCACCCGCTTGTCCTTGGTGGGGTCCAGCGGCTCGTTGGCCTCCACATAGGCATCCCGCTTACCGTTGCCGTTGGTGTCGACGATGAGCGGTGTCCAACCTTGCGACTTCTCGGCGCTGCCGGTCGCCAAGTACATCTTGGTGTTCAGCCAGCCGACCACGCCGCTTTGCGGGCCGCCTGCACTCGTCCATAACGTGTAGTTGCCGTCATGGGAAAAGTTCAGGTGCTGGGTATTGAAGCACGTGTCGATCAGCGACCATTTTTGGGTCTTCGGATCGTACATCGAAAGTTGGCGCGCGGATGTATTCAGCGGCACCAGCTTTGCCGAGGGATGATCCGATCCCTTCTTGCAGAACGCCGGGTTGTCATCCTCGGGCCGCAGCTTCGCCGTGAACCAGATGCGACCCTTGTCGTCGATCATCGGGTTGTGGATGCTGGTGTGGCTGTCCCAGATCGGGTCGTCACCCCAGTACACCGAAGGCCCTGCCGTGTTGGTCTTGGTCGAGGGCGTCTGCGGGTCGAGATAGGGATGCTTGATGGTCGTAAACGTATTCTTGACCGGATCGAGAACCGGCACCATGTCGGAGCTCTCTTCCGGCGAGCCGTAGATCGGACCGTTGGCATTGATCGTCTGAGTGTATTTTTCGCTTGCGATCGCGTCGTGGAGGTACTCTCCCTTGCAGTCCCCAATCCCACATGGAGTAGACGACGTTGCGCTCGATACCTTGAGGCCGCGCCGGTTTTTCGGAGGGGAGTTCTCCGGCGGCGATGCGGTCGGTCCAGTCCGAGAACAGGTCGATCGCCTTATCCGGGCCGAGCCGCCCGAGCGTGATCGCCATGTTCGCCATCGCCTGGCCGGACTGCAGGCGGCGCTCCCAGGCCTCATGGGAGTTCTTGAAACTGCCGAGCTTGGGCGACAGCGTGCGGACGCCCTTGGAGCCGAGCGCATGGCACGATTGGCAGGAGTTCTTGATGGTGTCGATCCAGGCGTGCTGATTTTTCAGGAAGGGCGGAATGCCGTTGCCTTTCGGGCCGGTGCCGGGGAATTCGCTTTCGGCCGGAATCTTGAGCATCGAATACCAGTACATGCCCGGGTAATATTCCGCGGCGGCGGCCGGCGTCGGCGCCAGCGTCGCGGTCAGGTTGAGGAGCTTGCCGGGCGTGCCCGCGACCTTGGGCGAATCCACCAGCCCATAGCCGCGCACCCATACGGTGTAGCTGGCCTTGGGGAGGTCCGGGATGACGTAGCGGCCCTTGTCGTCGGTGACCACCATCTTGGCGAACCTGGTAGGCAGGTCGGTGGTCTCGGCGATGACCCATACGCCGGCTTCCGGCCCGCTCGGACTGGTGACGACGCCGCCGATATCGTCGCCGTCGATCGTCACCGCCGCGCTCTGCTGCGCGCGCAACTCGGTGGGCGCGATCGCGGCGAGCGCGAGGGCGGCTGTCGCTGCGCCCAGATACAGCGCTTGCTTCATCTTCATGTCGTGCTCCTTGTGATGTGCCGGCGAGGCGACGTCAGGCGTCGGGATCAAAGCCGCGGGTCGGTACGGTGACCGATCGCGCCCGAAAAAACGACTCGCTGAACCGGCGTTTCCTTTGACCTTGCTGGGATTCCTGCCAATGCCCGGGCTGGGCTGATCGAAGCCCGGATCTTGCGATCGAGACGTTCCGATTTTCTGGTCCGGATGATCCCTGGATCGCGGCCATGTTAGCAATTATCGAACCGGGGTGTAAGCGGAAAGCGCCAGGGCACTCGGCCGCACCGTAATCAGGCGAGCCGCTTCAATCCCTTCGCGTATCGCTTCCACCGCTTCACGTAGATGCCGGCTCCCGCCGCTATCTGCGCCGCGGCCTTCTCGTCGAGGGTGCGGACCGCCTTCGCCGGCGCGCCGACGATCAGGGAATGGTCGGGAAACGACTTGCCTTCGGTGACCAGCGCGCCGGCGCCGACGATCGAATGGCTGCCGATCCGCGCCCCGTTGAGCATGATCGCCCCCATGCCGATCAGGCTGTGGTCGCCGACGGTGCAGCCGTGCAGCACCACATTGTGCCCAATGACGCATTCGCGCCCGATGGTGAGGGGAAAGCCGGGATCGGTGTGGAGGGTGGAATTGTCCTGGATCTGGGAGCGCTCGCCGATCTCGATCCACTCATTGTCGCCGCGCAGCACCGCCCCCCACCACACGCTCGCCTCCGATTTCAGGCGCACCCGCCCGATCACGACAGCCGTCTCGGCGATCCAGTAGAGCCCGTCCGCGGGAAATTCCGGCCCTACGCCATCCAGTTCGAAGATCGCCATGCCTGCACTCCTGAAAGGCGTGAACTTGGCATGCCGCGCCGGGAATGGCGAGACGCGTCAGGCGACGAGCCGCTCCAGCGCTTCCAGCGCCATGACGACCAGCGTGCCCGACATCATGCTCCAGAAACTCGCCGCAATCGCCGGGAGCAGCACGGCTTCGATCCGCCCTCGCCTGCCGCGCCGGCGGCGCAGCGTATCGCGCATGATGATGAAGGGGGCGGCGAAGGCGAGCATCGGCACCGCAGCGAAAGTAGCCGGCGCCGGGCCGCGCCGGAGCAGGCGGAACGAAGGGGGCCGGCGGGTCACGAACTGGTAGCCCGTCGAGACCATGCCGGCGACGGCAAAGCCGATCGCGAAGGCGAGCAGCAACTCGATGGTTTCCGGCGCCATGGGACCTCGGCCTGAGTGAGGTCCCGGTGTGCCGAAGCGCCGGGCCCGGCGCCACGCAATCCTTAAAAAAGGGTTAACGGCCGGGTCGCGGCCAGGCGGATCACTGCGGCCCCCGGTCCCGGCCCCATCCCGGTCCTGTCCACCTGGGCGACGCGATGTGGGATAGTCGGCAAATGATTCGCAGCGCCATCGCGTGACCAACAACGGACTCCCGCCATGACCCTTCTTGCCGGCGGACGAAACCGGGCGCGGCGCGGCCGCGGCCCGATCCTGCACGCCCTCAGCTTCGCCGGCCTGGCGGCGATCGGGATCGTTTCGATCGTCTATCTCCTGGCGCCGCGCTGGGACGAGGCGCCGGCGCCGATCGACGCGCCGCGGCTTCCCATCGTCGTCGCCGGCGTCGTCTTCAATATCGCGCCGGCGGCGATCCGGATACCGCTGCAGCGCCGCGCCGGGCCGCAGGACCGCGTCGACCTCGCCTACGTCTGGCCCGACCTGACGCCGCCGGATTCCCACGCCGCCGGTTCGACCGCGCGCATGTTCGTCACCGTCGAGGCGGCCCCGGCGGGCTTGCTGCCGTCGGAGCGGCTCAAGACGATCTATCCGCGTTATACCGAGGAGGCCTCCGCGTCCGGCCCGGGCGGCCTCGCCATCGCGCCGTTCCGCGACGGCACGCCGTACCAGGGCGAGGACCTGCTTTACGACCCGTCCGCGCCGGACCGGTTCTTCGTGCGGTGCAACCGCAGCCGCGGCGAGTTGACCCTGGCGACGTGCCTCTACGAGCGCCCCGACGGCGCCGCCGCCCTCACCTTCCGCTTCCCGCGGGACTGGCTGGACGACTGGCCGTCCGTGCTCGGCGCCACCGACCGGCTGATCGCGGGGTGGCAGCCGGGGGGAGGATAGACATTATTCGGCAACGCTCAGGATCGTACAAAGCCGAGCAGTGCGGCGAGGTCGTGGTTGTCTGCCGCTTTCAGCGCGGCGATATAAGCGCGCCGGGTTTCGCCGGCCGCTCGCAAAGCACGGCCGCCCCAGGTGAAGCGCTGCTGCGCCAATTTCACGACAAGGATGTCCCCCATCAAACGCGACCATCGGCCATTTCCGTTCGGGAACGGGTGTACGAGGACCAGCGCGTGGTGAAAACTCGCGGCGATCTCATCCGGCTGAAATGTCTTGTTGTCGATCCAGTAGCGCGTCTGCTCCAACGCCTCGTATAGGCTGGGCAGAATCAATTGCCATCGGACGCCGAGATTTTTATCGGACGTGCGGTAGGTTCCTGCCCAGCGCCAGACATCGCGGAACATCCGGCGGTGAAGGCCGCGCCCGAAAGGCTCGCTGACGGGGTCGCGCCGACGCGAGGACGCCCATGCATCAGCTTCAAGGATGTTCTGCTGCTCCAACTCATTCAACTCGCCGCGCAGCGTTACATGGGACGGGATGAGACCCTCGCGTTCCTCGGCCGTGAGCGGTGTCGCGTCCATCGCCGCATCAAGAGGGCCGCTCATTGCCCATCCCACAGCCGGGCCGGCCGGCGGAGAAGCTTCTCGACGAGCTGCCGATGCGCCTCATGGCGTAGTGCATTATCGTCGACGCCCTGCGCTTCAAGCCGCATCGACTGCTCGACGGAGGCAAGTTGCTGTTCCGCAATGGCCGATGCCCGTTTGCGGATCGTGTCGGCCAGGGGCTCCTCGGGCACGAAGGTGTATACGAGGCGGCAGCCCAATGCTTGCGCCGCGCGCTCGAGGCTCTTCACGGTGATGTTTCCGGCGGCTTCGCCATGCTCAAGCTCGATGACCCTGGGCTGGTGTACCCCGAGGCGTTTTGCCAGCTGGCCCGTGGTCATGCCTATCGCTTCGCGGATGGCGCGTATCCATCCACGCGGGGGCCGTGCCGCCTCGACTGGTGAGGGGCTTGAGCCTAGCGAAGCGCTTATCCAGCTGTTGGTATGCAGCGACCATTGATAAGATATATCTTATCATTATAATCACTGTCAATAAGAAATTTCTTATGATTAATTGGAAAGATAATCAGTATTTTCTTATCGAACACGGCCTAAGGCTATGCGGCTCCTCGGCGATCGAGTTGACCGCGGCCACGCGCCCGACGGCGCCGCCCTCACCTTCCGCTTCCCGCGGGACTGGCTGGACGACTGGCCGTCCGTGCTCGGCGCCACCGACCGGCTGATCGCGGGGTGGCAGCCGGGGGGAGGATGAGAGAGGCGGTTTTTCGCGGAGCCTTCAGAGGACCGGGCAACAGCCGGCAGATGCCGCTATTCCAAATCGGTGGCGAGGATCGCCATCTGGAAATTGTAGGAGCGCTCGTCGTCCTCGTCGTCCACGAACAGCACGCCGATGAACTCCTCGCCGATATAGACCTCGGCGGAATCGTCCTTCTTCGGGCGCGGCACCACCCGCAGCTTGGCATTGCCGAACAGACGCTTGATGTAAGCTTCCAGCTTGCGGATTTCCTGGACGTCCACGGCGGCTCCTTTTTGCGTCTCACGAGCACCCCCGCGACTCCCGCGGGGGTCAGGCGCCGAGGTTATAGAGCATCTGGTCCATGGTGCGCGAGGGCTCCGCACAGCCGGCCTCGCCGATCACCCGGGCCGGGACCCCGGCGACGGTGACGTTGTTGGGCACCGGCTTGAGCACCACCGAACCCGCCGCGATGCGCGCGCAGTGGCCGATCTCGATGTTGCCGAGGATCTTGGCGCCGGCGCCGATCATGACGCCCTTGCCGATCTTGGGGTGGCGGTCGCCGTTCTCGCTGCCGGTGCCGCCCAGCGTCACCGCGTGCAGCAAGGAGACATCGTCGGCGATCACCGCCGTCTCGCCCACCACCAGCCCGGTGGCATGGTCGAGGAAGATGCCGCGTCCGATCTTCGCCGCCGGATGGATGTCGGTCTGGAACGCCGCCGAGGAGCGGCTCTGCAGGTAGAGCGCGAAGTCCTTGCGGTGCTTGTGCCACAGCCAATGGGCGAGGCGATGGGTCTGGATGGCGTGGAAGCCCTTGAAATACAGCACCGGCTCGATGAAGCGCGTGGTGGCGGGATCGCGGTCATAGGTGGCGATGATATCGGCGCGGAACGCTTCGCCGATCTCGGGCGAATCGCGCAACGCGTCCATGAACGCCTGGGCGATGACGGCGCCGGGGACCTCCGGGATGATCGAGCCGGCGGCTGATCCGATGCACGATCGCGGCTTCCAGCGTGTCCCGGTCGAGCACCGCCGACGTGATGAAGGCAGCGATCTGCGGCTCCTGCCGCACCACCGCCTCGGCTTCGCTGCGCACCCGCGCCCAGACCGGGTCGGCCTGGAGCTGTGGCTTTGCGTTGATCCTTTGCGGCTGGGCCATTCTGTCCTCCGACGGCGAGCGCTTAGCATCAGCATCAAATGGGGCGCGGTCACCCCCTCCGCCAGCACGCTACCGCCGCGCCGCCAGGAACTCCAGCACCGCCGCCTTGAACACCCGGTCCCCGACCGCCAGCATGTGATCGCGGCCGGGAATATCGAGCACCCGCGCGCCGGGGATCAGGGCGGCGAGCGCGTGGGCGGAGCCGGCCACCGGGTCACGGGTGCCGACCGCGACCAGCACCGGCACCGCGATCCGCGCGACCTCGTCGCGGCGCGAGGGTCTGGCGGCTGCCGCGAATGCAGGCGGCCAGCGCCGCGAGGTCGGACCGGGTCTGTTCGGCAAATTGGCGAAAAACCCGCCCGGTGGGATCGGTCACTTCGTCGAGCGAACCGGCTTCGAGCGCGTAGGCGATCGATTCCGGCAAGCCGACCCCCTCGACCAGGTGAATCCCGAGCCCGCCGAGAATGACCGAGCGGACCCGCTGCGGATGCAGCACCGCACAGAATGCGGCGATGCGGGCACCCATCGAATAGCCCATGAGGTCGGCGGCGGCGATGCCGAGGTGGTCGAGCAGCGCTACCACGTCGCCCGCCATCCGTTCGCTGTGATAGGCGGCGGGATCGTAGAGCTTGGCGGAGGCACCGTGTCCGCGGTTGTCGGGCGCGATCACCCGGCGGCCGGCGCGGGTGAGCGTCGAAACCCAGCCGGGATGTACCCAGTTGGTCTCCTTGTTGGAGGCAAAGCCGTGGATGAGCACGATCGGATCGCCGGCGCCCTCGTCCAGAAAGGCGATCTCGACCGGGCCGGAATGGAATTTTTGCGAGGTCGGGACCGCAACCATGGCGGGGGTCTCTTCAAGGCCGGTGCAAACCTCCCGGTCCGGGGAAATAGCCCTCTGGCTTGCACACACTCCAGCCACGGTTTCAAGACACAAGACCAAGGTGTAGGCTGCATATGCCGGGTTTGATTGACGATGAACGGCTATTTCGGCGGCTGGCATGCAGAGGGAGATTTGAATGCGCCTCGGAGCGAAGGTTTTTTCGGCACCGTTTTTAGCGGTGGGAGTGATCGCGGCCGGAGCGGCGCTGGCGCCCCCCGATGATGCGTCCGCCGCCGTGGTGGTAGCACCGCCACGGCCCGCGGCGGTCCAGCATGCCGCCCCTCGCCCGGCGCCGGTGGCGCGTCCGGCCATTCAGCGCCCCAACGTCAACGTCCAGCGCACGATCGTGCAGCACAATGTCGTGGAGCCCAACGCGGTCCGGCGGCCCCCGGTCAACGTCGTTCGCCCGAACCCGAATATCAATCCCAATGTCGGGTTGAACCCGAACCGGGGCAATGTACAGCAGCTCAATAACCAGCAATTGAACATCCAGCAGAGGTTGATGCCGCCGGGACCCGGCGGGATGCCGCACAATGTCGTGGGTGGCCCGGTCAACGGCCTGCGGATGGGGCCTGGCCGGCCGAACATCCCCGCGAACGCACGCCTCGCGCCGGGGCCGGGCGGGTTCCCGCAGGTCCGGCCGAATTTCCCGGTCATCGCGGTCAACAACCGATTCTTCCCGATCGTCCGCGGCCAGCGCTTCGTATGGTGGGGCGGCTACCGGCGCGCCTTCGTTCCCCTCGGCATTCTCGGCGTGGCGCTGATCGGCGGTTCCTACTGGTATCCCGACGGCTACGTCTCGGTCGCCCAGCCCTACTGCAGCGGACTTACACCCGACGGCTGCCAGTTGACTTGGCGCATGGTCGATTTCGAGGATGGCGGCGGCGCGCCGCAATGCGTGCAATATTGCCCGCAGGTCGGGCCGCCCCCGGCACAGGTCGCCGAGTTGCCGCCGCCCCCGCCTCCGGCGCCGGCCAACGGCTCCTGCGAGATGACGATCTACGCGGATCCCAATTTCGCCGGCACCGCGGCGCCGACATCGGAAAACCAGCCCGATCTCGGTCAGGCCGGCTGGCTCAATGAAATCTCGTCGGTCCAGGTGCAGTCCGGCACCTGGGAGTTCTATGCCGACGAGAATTTCGGCGGCGTCTCGATGCGCCTGGATCCCGGCACCTACCCGAACCTGCCGCCGGAGTGGTCCAAGCGGATCGGGTCCTTCCAGTGCGTTCAACCGACCGCGTGAGGACACCTGAGGGCGCGACCCGGCTCGCCCGCGGGCCGGGTGCTGCTCTGCTCAATGGGATGGGCTGACAGCGAGAACCACCGCCCGGGCGCGCCGCGCCTTGCGCCAGCGCAAATAGCGCTCGGTGGTGCGTTCGGTGATCCGCTTCACCGCCGCGGCGAAGCCGAACACGGCCCATACAGCCGCAAACACCCAGCTGAAGAGATCGAACGCCAATGCGGTGAGCGCGAAGGCGCCGCGGCCCGCGAGCTTGAGGATGGCGCGGGTCTTGCCGCCCTTGGTCTCGGCGAGGCGCGCCAGCCGCGCGACATCCTGCGGCCCTTCCGCGACTTTGAGGCCCTCGAGCGCCGCCCTTGTGCCGGCCGCGCCCTGCACCCGCCCGACGTCGCGGACCGCGGTCATGACGCCGTCGGCACGATCGAGCTTGACGGCGTCGCGCGCGGCGCGAAGCGCGAGCTCCGGCGCGGTGAAAGAGGCCTTGGTCAGGGCCGCCCCGAGCGCCGTGGCATCGACGGCGTCGCGGACCGAGCGCGTCATCCATTCGGCCATCGGCGCGGCGAGCCGCCCGGTCTTGCGGGCCGCCTTCACGAGGGAGAGGCCGAGACGTGCCGGCGTGCCGCCGCCCAGCGTCGCATAGGTCGCGGCGGTCACTGCGATTCCGGCGCCGGCGAGGCCGAGGATCAATTGGTCCGCCGGCTCGCCGCGGACGATATGCACGCCCTCGCGCACGGCGTCGCGGATGTCGCCGAACACGAAGAGATCGCCGAAAGCCGTCCCGGCGAGACCGGCGAGATCATCCGGCGCACCGGTGACGAGGCCATGGGCGAAGCTCTTGGCGTCATGGGCCGCCTGGGCGGCCGGCGCGCCGGCGGCTTCGGCCCGGGCCGCAAGCGCGGGGTCGACCGCAATGCCGCGGTCGCGCGCCAAGGCGAGGAAGCTCGAAGCGAGGTCCGCATCGTCCGCCGCGAGCGCGTTCTCGATCTCGGCGCGGGCGACCTCCGGCGACAAGAATTTTGCGACGGCGTAATCGGCAAGCTGGGCCGGATCGTCCTGGGCATAGAGCAGCTTCGCCGAATCGACGCCGTGGGGCACCGTCACGCACGCCGCCGCGCCCAGGACCAGCGCCGCGGGAAGCACGACGGGAGCGACGATATGGGCCACCAAACGCATCGAAATCTCGTTCTCTTGCGGGCCGTCCCGGCGGAACCCTTCGAGCCGAAGCCGAACCGAGGTTCAATCGAGGTGATATCGCGTTTGCGCGGCACGTTGGTTAGAAATGTGGGCATTCGATTAACCAGCCGCCAGGGTGCGGTACACCGATACAGGCTTTGGGGCTGTCCCTACGTTAAGCAGGATGGAATGGCCTGACCAACGGTCACTCCTCTCGCGGACCGTGTCCGCGCCCGGCGAAAGGAGACATCCGAGCGCTGCAGAGAGCGGCGGGTCTTGAAGTGCCGGCTCTTCGACCGCCTCGTCAGGGCGAAGCCGGCGTCTCGATCGATCCGGCCCGCTTTAGGCTCAAAAGTCCGGCTTATCCGCTTTTGGAATTTCGGAGACCGATCCGTCAAACGCGATGTTGTTTTCGGCACAGATGGCCTCTTGCATCGCTCCAATGCGCGTGCGGCGATAGGTCTGCCGCGCGGACCACGGCATGTTGAACGCACCCGGGTCCTCGACGCGGATCGAAACTTGCAATGTCTTCGCGCCCTCAGTCACCTGGAAGCGCTCGACGACGTGAAGCTGCGTCGTATGCGGCGTGCGGTAATTGTCGATGTAGGTGTCTTGCGAAAGACCGATCGTGTCGACGACCAGCGTATCGCCGCCTTCGTAGTGCCCGACCGATTCGCCGTAGGGGCTTATCTTCGGATGCGCCGAATGCGGAACGTCGAGGAAGACGCGCCGCACCTCCGGCCCGCCTTCGTTGATCAGGAGAACCTCATTCTTCGCCTGCACGAAATAAAGCGGGTTGACGCGGCCCATGACGAGGAATCCGGGGACCCCTCCGGGGCGGCAGCTTGCGCGGGCCTCATAGGCGCGCTTGCCCGCCGCCGCGAGCTCGTTCTGCTCCCGCATCTTTTCGATGGCCCACGGCTTGAGGATCGGATTGGTGAGATCGGCAATCCGAAACGTCACCTGTCTGCCCTCGTCGTTGTTGGGCACGTAGGGGTGATCCTTCTCATAGGTCACCGGCCCCGGACCCGATGCAGGCGGCTGGAAGTCGTCGGCGACCTTCGACCAGCCGGCAGTCGAGGATTCGAGCTGCGGAATGCCGGTTTCGTTGTCGGCCGCGTAGGCGAGCGCAAGCGCCAAAGACGACGCGACGAGAACGGCGGCAATGCGTCGAATCATAGTTCCTCCAACTTCACGAGTGCGTCTTCCCAAGCGCGCGATAGTCCAACGCCTGATACAATCGGACAAGTGCCTTAGTTTGATACGGGCATCTGGCGTCGTGTGTCAGCTGGCCTTTTCGTGATTGGAGTTGCGGTCGTGCCCAGGCGAAGGTTTTCTCAGTTCCTGATGGTATCGCTTGGCTACGATAGGAGCGAGCGGGGCCGACTGGAAATGGGCCCATTGCCGACCTTGGCCGGGCCGCCGAAGCTTGCTCAGGCGTCACTCAAGAACATGACGCTATTGCGGGGCCGTGAGCCAGACCGCGGCGAGCAGCAGCACGATTCCGCATACGAAGCCGCCGAGAAATGCGAGCCCCAGGCGGCCGCGCTGGGGCACCTTGTAACGAACCGGCGACAGCTCCTCGCCGGCCAGCATGCGCTCGCGGTCGATCATGCGGCGCGCGACATATTTGGTGACGGCGTCGGCGATCTCCCGGCTCGCGGTCGATTCCGCCAGCACCAGGCGTCCGAACCGCGCGTCCTGGACGAACCGGTACATCCGCTTGTCGCGGCCCATCTCCACATGGGCGATTGCATCGATCCACAGCCGTGGAGTATCGCCGCGCGAAATGCCACGATCGAACAGTTCGACATCGGACGGGATCTCGGTGAATACGGGATCGAGTTCGTCATGGAGAAGCTCGAGCCGGGCGATCTCGGCATCGCGCAGATCGACCACGACGCCGGTGCGCTCCGCCGCCTCGATGCGCGCCTCGCGCAACGCCTCGCGCAGCAGACGCGGCTCCTCGCGCCGCGGTCCGTCCCTGTCGTTCCCTTGTCCCCGCATGGCAGCACGCATCCCGATCTACCGAAGTCAAACCGGCGCGGCGCGCCCGAGCCGGTTTTGCCCTCGTTACAAACCGACCGTCAAAAATCGGTCATCGGATATTAACCATTGGAACGCCCGTCTGACCACCTGTGCTGTGGAACAGGTTCCGGGTTCACCCGCCGGCGCCGATGCCGCAGGCCCGCAGCCAGCCGAGCCCGTCCTCGGTGCGTCCCCGCGGCTTGTATTCGCAGCCGATCCAGCCGGCATAACCGCTGCGGTCGATCACCTGAAACAGGGCGGGATAGTTCACTTCGCCCTCGTCGGGCTCGGCCCGCGACGGTACCGCCGCGACCTGGACGTGCCCGATGGCCGCGAAATTCCGCTCGAAGCGCGTGATCAGGTCGCCGGCCTCGATCTGCACGTGATAGAAATCGAACTGCATGCGCACATTCGCCCGACCCACCTTTTCGATGATGGCGGCCGCCTGCTCCGGGCGATGGAGCAGATAGTCCGGCCGGTCGCGGCGGTTGAGCGGCTCGATCAAGAGGCCGATCCCGCGCTCCCCAGCGAGGTCGGCGGCGCGCGTGAGATTGGCGATGAGGACGTATTCGCCCTCCCGCCGCTGGTCCGGCGGCACCGTGCCGGACATGCAGTGAACGGTTCTGCCGCCGATCGCCACGGCATAGTCGAGCGCCTGGCGAAACAGGGCGGCGAACTCCTGCTCGCGCCCGGGCACCGCGGCGAGGCCGGTTCCGGCGCCGGGCGCGGGCGGCGTGTTGATGCCGAGAAGGGTCAGGCCATGCCGCTCGATCTCGCGGCGGATGTCGGCCGGTTGGTGGTCGTAAGGCGCCTGCAGCTCGACCGCCTTGAAACCCGCGGCCGCCGCGGCGGCAAACCGCTGGAGCAACGGCCGGTCGGTAAAGAGATAGGCGAGATTGGCAGCAAAGCGGGGCATTCCCTCTCTCTTAGAGGATTCGGTCGGCAAACGGGAATCCGCGACGTGACGGGATATCGCCCACAGCGCCGAATGCCGGATTCCCGGCGCATTTGGGATCGCCGCAAAAGATAGTTGCGCCTTACCAATGGCTTAGTCAGTCAATATTGCCCACTATACCGTCCCACTATGCCAGTGGGACAGTTTGTGGTTGACGATTTCCGATTCCGTTGCTTCGCTTCGCGGAGCCCTGCGGCGCCTCAACGAGAACAACAAGCCGTTCCGCCGGGCCCGGGAAACGAGCCGGGACCATGACTGCGCAAGAGCTGCTTCAGCAGATTTCCGATTTCTGCCGGCATGCCGGATTGGCCGAATCGACCTTCGGGCGCCGCGCCGTGAACGACGGCAAGCTCGCCAACCGCCTGCGCAATGGCGGCCGCATCACCACCGAGACCGTCGATCGCATCGTGGCTTTCATGACCGCCAATCGGGACGCCGAGACCGCGGCGCGCCCTATCCTGGCGTTTCGCGGCCCGCGGCCGGCCATCGGCGACCCGCGCGGGGTGCCGCCGGCCGTGGTCGCCTCCCAGCCGCAGCGCAATTTCCGTTTCTTCGATAACCGGCAGAAATACCTGCTGTTCGTGACGACCTGCAGCGAAAAGTGGGTCGTAGCCCACCGGGTTGGGCTGGAGCTCGCCAACATCCATCCCCGCCCACCCGCGGTGCGGCTGTTCGATGCCGGGGTCGGCGACGGCACCGTGCTGGCGCGGGTGATGCGCTCCATGCACGACCGTTTCCCGGCGATGCCGTTCTACGTGGTCGGCAAGGAAATCAGCCTCGAAGATGTCCGCCTGACCCTGCAGAAGGTGGCCGACCGCTTCGTCGAGCATCCCGCAACCGTGCTGGTGCTCACCAATCTCGCCTATGCCGATGCGCCCTGGCTGGCGGTGAAATCGGTCAGCGCCGCCTCGAGCCTGGTCTGGCACGAAGTGCCGCTCGCCGGCACCACCGCTCACAAGTTCGAATCCCAGATCACCGATCTCGAACCGTTCATGGCGGAGAACTGGAAGGCCGGGCTCAGCCCCAAGACCGGCAATCCCGTCTACGAGCGCCCGGTGGTGATGGTGATCTATCGCGACGACCACAAGTTCCTGCTCGACCAGATCCTGCCGCGGCCCGGCGGCACCATGGCGAGCTATGACCTCGTCATCGCGTCGCAGCCCTACCGCGCGCGGGCGTCGCTGGAGTTCAAATCGAAGCGCGTGATTGCGCCGCTGGCGCGCGCGCTCGGCCCCGGCGGCCGCCTGATCGCGATCCATTCCCACGGCGCCGATCCCGGCCTTGAGATCGTCCAGCGGCTGTGGCCGGGCGACAACCCCTTCATCCACGACCGCCACCAGATCATGAAGGCGGTCAAGCACGAGCTCGGACCGGCTGGGCGCGAGCTCAATTTCAACGTCTATGCCGACAACCGCGCGCTGTTCCGCTACGACATGCACACCTTGCCGTCGGAAATCTCCGACTCGATCGGCACCTCGACGCTGTTCGCGGCGTGGAACGCGGCGATCTATGTGGCGCAGGTCGAGGACGACCGGCTCGCCACCGTGGTCGGCGACAGCCGCTATCTCGACGCCACCCGCGACGTGCTGCGCCAGCACGGCGGGCTGTGGTTCTACGACGAATCCTACGTGATCTCGCGACGAAGGGCCTAGCAAAACACATGACCGCCGCACCCGCACCCACGCTCGAAGCCACCCCGCAGCCGCGGCAGCAGATCGCCGCCTTCACGGCGCAGACATCGTTCGAGGTGACACGCCTCGCCCGCGGCGATCTCGAAGCCCTGCGCGGATTTCCATCGTGCCGGCGCGTCTATGTCAGTGCGGTCCCGGCGCGGCCGCCACAAGCCCAGATCGACGTCGCCTGCAAGCTTGCCGCGGCCGGCTTCGAGCCGGTCCCCCACCTCGCCGTGCGCAGCTTCGCCACCAACGCCGCGCTGGACTCCCATCTCGCCCGGCTGGCCGAAGGCGCCAAGGTGCGGCGCGTCCTCATCATCGGCGGCGACCTCGCGACCCCGGCCGGTCCGTTCCACGCCGCGATCGAGGTGATCGAGAGCGGCCTGCTGCAGGCCCGCGGCATCGTCGAGATCGGCATCGCCGGCTATCCCGACGGCCATCCTCGGCTCACCACCGACGACCTCGACCGCGCGCTGGCGGCCAAGCTCGAAGCGGCGGAGCAGACCGGGCTCCGAGTCCATCTCGTGACCCAGTGGGGCTTTTCGGCAGCGTCGATCGTCGCCTGGATCAGCCGGCTGCGCGATCAGGGCATCGATCATCCCGTGCGCATCGGCCTCGCCGGCCCGGTGACGCTCACAGGGCTCGCGCGCTACGCCCGCATCTGCGGCGTATCGGCCTCGGTGCAGGGCCTCGCCCGCGACGCCGGCCTCGCCAAGCAGCTGTTCGGGATGATCACCCCCGACCTGGTGCTGCGGCCGCTCGCCGAAGCCTCCGGGCTCGGCGACGTCGCGCCGCACATCTTCTCGTTCGGCGGCCTCGCCGCGGCGGCGCGCTGGGCCGCGGCGGCCGCCGCCGGCCATATCAGCCTCCACACCGAGGGCTTCTCGGTCGAGCCGCCTTGACCGCAACACAACTCCGTCATTCCGGGGCACCGCGCAGCGGTGAACCCGGAATCCAGACGGCGTCACCGCCTGCACCGCAGCCTGGATTCCGGGTTCGTCGCTACGCGACGCCCCGGAATGACAGAGTAGAGGGCAAGACCGCTCATAAAATTCCTGCCACCCTGTCGAAATCCGCCCGCCAAAAACGTCATTGTGCAGGCCGGGCATGATGCCGGCCGAGAGGGTGTAAGGAGACCACCATGCAATACCTGTTGCTGATCTATGGAAACGAAGCGGGCATGCAGTCGGCCACCAAGGCGGACGTGGAGCAGATGATGGCCGCCTATGGCGCCTATACCCAGGCGATCAAGGGTGCCGGCGTCCTGGTCGCCGCGGATCGCCTGAAGCCTTCCACATCGGCGAGCACGGTGCGGGTCGCCGACGGCAAGACCAAGGTGCTCGACGGCCCCTACGCCGAGACCAAGGAGCAGCTCGCCGGCTACTACCTCATCGAGGTGCCCGATCTCGACGCCGCACTGTCGTGGGCGGCGCGCTGCCCCGGCGCGAATTACGGCGCCATCGAGGTCCGCCCGATCTGGGCGATGTAGGCCGGCGTCCGCAATGGCGAGAGAGGCGCGCGCGACGACGGAGGCCGTTGCACGCCGCAGCTACGGCAAGCTGGTCGCCTTTCTCGCCGCACGCATCGGCGATGTGGAGGCCGCCGAGGACGCGTTGTCGGAAGCCTTCGCCGCCGCCCTCACCGATTGGGAGGCCGGCGGCATTCCCGACAATCCCGAGGCATGGCTGGTGACGGTGGCGCGCCGCCGCGCGGTAGATGCGGTCCGGCGGCGGCGCAGCGGCGAGGCCGCGGTGCCCCATCTCCAGCTCATGGCCGAGGAACTGGCCTCGACCGAGGACAACGCCTCGATGCCCGACCACCGCCTCGCCCTGATGTTCGCCTGCGCCCATCCCGCCATCGATCCCGGCATAAGGGCGCCGCTGATCCTGCAGACCGTCCTCGGCTTCGATGCCGCGACCATCGGCTCGGCGTTCCTGGTCTCGCCGGCCGCCATGGGCCAGCGCCTGGCGCGCGCCAAGAGCAAGATCAGGCAGGCCGGCATTCCGTTCCGGGTGCCCGAGCGCGCCGACCTGCGCGAGCGCCTCGCCGCCGTGCTGGAGGCGATCTATGCCGCCTTCGCCGAGGGCTGGTCCGATCCGGACGGCACCGAGATCCGCCGCCGCGACCTCGCCGAGGAGGCGATCTGGCTCGGCCGTCTCGTGGTCTCGCTGCTGCCGGACGAGCCCGAGGCGATCGGCCTGCTGGCGCTGATGCTGCACGCCGAGGCGCGCCGCGGCGCCAGGCGCAACGCCGATGGCGACTACGTGCCGCTCGCCGAGCAGGACCCGGCCTTGTGGGACGCCGGCCTGATCGCGGAGGCCGAAACGCTGCTGCTGGCCGCGAGCCGGATGGGCACGGTCGACCGCTACCAGCTGGAGGCGGCGGTGCAGTCCGCCCACGCGGTGCGCCGCGCCACCGGCCGCGCCGACTGGGCGGCCATCAAGCGGCTCTATGATGCGCTGGAAGAGATCACGGGGTCGCCGGTGGTCGCCATCAACCGCGCCGTCGCGATCGCCGAGACCGACGGCCCGGCCGCCGGCCTCGCGGCACTTGCCGCTTTGGAAGGCGACGGGCGGCTTGCAGAGTACCAGCCCTATTGGGCGGCCCGCGCGGCGCTCCTCGCATCCGCCGGCGACATCGACGCGGCCGACGCGGCCTACGAGCAGGCGATCGGCCTGGAGCGCGACCCGGCGGTGCGGAGGTTCCTCCAGCACCGCCGCGCCGCTATGCGGGGAGCTATGAACTGACTTACAACCGCGCGCTGGCCGCGCCGTAAGCATCCGAATGCGCGGCCAGCGCATAGCAGTTAGTGTTGTTGTTGTTGTTGTTGTTGTTGTTGTTGTTGTTGTTGTTGTTGTTGATGTTGGTAGCCATTCCATAGGTTGATATAAACCCTTGAGCGATGGCAGATTCTCGGCCACACGTCGCCATTGGAAAAGGTTATTGTTTCGACAATTGGCGCGAGGTGTGCCCCAGTCAACGTCTGCCCATCCTGAGAGATGAAACCACTCAGCGGGGGAATGGCGTCGATAGTCGCGGTCTGGTTCGATGTGTTGGCCGAATTTTCCGTGCTGCGCGGTCCGGTCACGAACGTTTCACTATAGCTGCCGGGTACCATTGTGGCGGTCCAGTTTCCATTGCCATCGACGGTGTATGTGAAATTGTAACTGAAATTCGAGGAACCAGCGGACGGTGGGAAACTTGGAACTAGCGGTGGCGGTCCGGGGGTGGGACGAACGGTGATGGCGACCGAGGTGCCGTTCACTACTCCGGTTCCGTCGCCGTGGAAGATCCGGATGCCCTCGACTGCGAACGAATTAGAGAAGGAACTGGTCGGATAAATGGGCTGCAGCGCGCCGTCGAAGCCCGATGGCTCTACAGGATTACTTGAACCCGGTGCGACAAGGCAGGCTGCGGTTCCGGTGAAACCGTAGACCCCTTGCAGGCCCGGCTGCGGCGGACCGGGCGGTTGCGGGCCGGGTTGCTGTCGCCACGGTGGGCCGAACGGCTGGGCAAATGCACATGTCCCCGGAATCATGCCGGCAACCAACAGCGCAATCATCAATGCACGTTGCATGGAGTTTCTCCCCTATTTCGGGCCAATAACCGTTAGCGGTGGTGCTATGGCACCGTCGGCTGTTTGCAGCTAGTTTGTGGCCGAAACGTGGTCGGCGGAGGTGAGCACCTTTGGCATCTCCAGTGCGCCAATCGCGCCGATGTTCCCTTGGACAGCGGGTACACAGACCTCCGCGAATGGCGTCCCCTCATGGATCGAAACCGGCCCTCGCGACGCTACCCCGGTCGCGTGTCCCGTGTCGCTTGGGGGGCCCTCTCAACGCGGATTGATCGACCGAGTGAAGGCGGATATCAGGTGATCGACGGTAGAGTCAGCAATGTCCGATAGTTCGGGAACCGGGCCTGCCGCCTCCTGGGGATACCGCGTGTAGTGCGTGAAGTGGAGCTTGCTCAAAGTATCGATATTCTCTGCGACGCTCGGAACGTCTCGAAGCCCATATTTAAGCACGCCGGCAGCTCCCTCTCCCGCTTGCGGGAGAGGGAGAAGAGGGCTGCTGAGCCGGCTCTACCACCTACGGCAGCCCGGCCGCTTTGCGGGCGTCGCCGGTCAGCTCGAGGATGTGCATGCCGGTGTTGGCGCGGTCGACGATGTAGATATAGCCGCGGTCGTCGGTCTCGACATTGTTGGTCTGGATCGCGGTCTTGCAGCGGTCCTTGCCGTCGACCTTGATGCAGCGCTTGTCGGTCGCCTCGGTGATGGCGGGAATGTAGTAGGCGATCTCCTTGGGCTGCCAGGGATTGCGCACGTCGATGGCGCGGACGCCGGCGTTGAAATAGGCGATCATCGCCACCTCCTTGGGGGATCGCCCTTGGGCAGCTCGCTGCCGGCGCAAACCCGCACCATCTGGGCGCCACCCTGTTCGTAGTTTCCCGCCGTTCCCGGAATATGCTTGAGGTATCTTGGATGGGCGGGGTCGGTCACGTCGACGATGGACGTGCCGTTGAACTCGGGCTGGCCGGTCATCTTGTTCATCGGCTTGGGCACGTCGTTGCTGCCGCCGTGATGGCCGATATAGGCGATGTAGCGATCGCCCTGCTTGCGGATGGTGGGCTGATAGGCGCCGCGGGCCTGGAGGTCGTTGTAGCCGACCAGGCGCATGTTCATCGCCTCGGGCTGATCGCCGACCTTCTGTTCCTGCGCCGATACCGGCGCTGCCAGCAAGGTCGCGACCGCCAACCCGAACGTCACCGCCGGCCAACCCAATGGTCGTCGCTTCATGTAAGAACCTCCCTACGCCCTGGCGCTGCAAATTCTGCAGGGTGTACAGCCGATTCTTACCACAAAGCCCAGGGCTGGGGAGGCCCCCAAAGGGGTCATTCGCGGCCGGTCGTGCAGGGCCGCGGCCAAAAGGCTAAGCTGCGCGACCCAAGCGGCCGGCGAGCCGCCGGACAGGAGGAGCGCCTTGCATTTCGTCATCCATGCGGTCGACAGGACGGACGCCTTGCCAACGCGCGCGAAGTTCTACCGCGCCCACCGCATCCATCTCGATCAGGCGAGCGACCATGGCATCCACGTGATGACGGCGGGGACACTGGTGGCGGCGGACGGAGAGACGCCGGTGGGCAGCCTGTTCATCCTGGAAGCGGCGACCCGCGCCGCCGTCGATGCCTTCACCGCGAGCGATCCCTACCAGGTCAACGGCGTGTGGCAGGCGGTGGATGTGCACTACTACAACAAGAAGCGGTGAGCGTTTTCCGAATACGCCGACCCTGCGGTGTCATTGCCCGGCTTGACCGGGCAATCCGGTACTGCCGGCCGGTGGTTACTGGATCGCCCGGTCAAGCCGGGCGATGACAGTCCCCGAGTGGCGGCGGCGCCGCTCAGTCGATCTCGCGCCAGATTCCGAGCGCCTCCTGGGCCGGGCGGTCGGAGATCGAGAACAGCACCGATTCGGCCGCGGCGTCGTGGGCGTAGCGCAGCCAGGGCGGCGCGACGAACACGTCGCCGGCGCTCCAGGCGAGCTGCTGGTCGCCGATGATGGTCGCGCCCTCGCCCTCGACGCACACAAAGATGGTGCCGTCGGTGGCGCGGTAGCCCTCCCCTTTGAAGCCGGCCGGCAGCAGGGCGAGATGCGCGCCCATGGTGGGCATCACCCATCCGCCGGTCATCGGATTGGCATAGCGCACCCGGGCGCCGTGGCGTTTGTCGACCCGGCCCGCCTTCGCCAATCGCTCCAGGATCGGCCGCGTGCGCGCGTAGGTGTAGTTGATCACCGGGCTGCGATTGAGCGTCACCGGCGCGCCGTCCGGCAACACTCCGGAGCCGAAGAACGCCAGCGAATCGCCGTCGGCGTGGCCGACCGGCTGGGTTTCCTCGTCGAGATGCTCGGAGAACATCGTCTCGTAGAAATTGATGGTGGGCAGGTCGAGCACGTCGAGCCAGATCATCGGCTTGTCCGAGGTGTTGCCGTGGTCGTGATAGGCCCAGTTGGGCGTCAGCACGAAATCGCCGGGCGACATGTAGGTGCGCTCGCCCTCGACCGCGGTATAGGCGCCGGCGCCGTCGAGGATGAAGCGGATGGCGGATGCGGTGTGGCGATGGGCCGGGGCGACCTCGCCGGGCATGATCAGCTGCAGTCCGGCATAGAGCGAATGGGTGATCCGCGACTGGCCGCGCAGCGCGGGATTTTCAAGCACCAGGACGCGACGCTCGGCTTCCTTGGCGGAGATGAGGTCGCCCGACTCCATCACCATGGCCTTGACGTCCGCAAAGCGCCAGATCGCCGGCGCGCATTGCGTCTTGGGCTCGTTGCCGACCAGCTCGCGCAGCTTTTCCCACAGCGGCGCCATGTTGAATTTCGAAATCCTGTCGTAATAGGCCTGCCGCGCGCCCACGAGATTGTGCTTGGGATCGGCCACCGGTGCGACGGTTTGTGCGGCTTGCGCCATGGAGTTCCTCCGGGGCTGGTTCGCCCGAATTTCCGTTGTGTCGGCCTTATATAGCCGCTCGGTTCGGGGGCGGAAATAGCGCATGGCCGCACAGCTGCCCCCTCCCCCGCGCTTGGCAGGAGAGGCTAAATCCGACATGTAGGGCACGCTACGCTATTCCGCCTACGCGCCGTCCCAGAGGACCACATCCATGCCGACCGCAGCCGAGATCGAGGACAAGCGGATCATCCGCGAACTGGTGGAGAACTGGGCGGTGTGGCGCGACGCCATGATGTGGGACCGCTTCCGCACGGTGTGGCATGACGACGGACGGATGATGGCGACTTGGTTCCAGGGCACCGCCGACGAGTTCATCAAGGTGAGCCAGGAGGGCTATGAGCGCGGCGTCCGCATCCTGCATTTCCTCGGCGGCTCTTCCATCGACCTCGCCGCCGCGCGCGCGGTCGCCCAGACCAAGATGACGATCTCCCAGCGCGCCCGTGTCGAGGACGTCCTGTGCGACGTGGTCTGCACCGGCCGGTTCTACGACTTCTTCGAGAAGCGCGACGGTCGCTGGGGGCTGGTGCTGCGCCAGCCGATCTACGAGAAGGATCGCCTCGACCCGGTCGACCCCGCCGCCCGGCTCGCGCTGGAGCCGGGCCTGCTGGCGCAGTTTCCCGAGGGCTACCGCCACCTCGCCTATCTGCAGACCCGGATCGGCTACAAGGTCAAGCCGGACATGCCCGGCCTCGACGGCCCGGAGGTCGAAGCCCTCTATCGCCGCGGCGAGCGCTGGCTGCAGGGCGGCAAGCCGGGGTGAGACCCGTCCCGCCCGCGATCGTCATGCCCTACGTCAGGACCTTGTCGCACCGCGCCGTCCCGCCCGCCGGACCGGCAGTTGCCGCGGGGCCAATCGACGGCTATGAGCCTGCGCAGGATCTTCAAGGTCCGTCGCGACTGCTATAAGAGCCGGAACGAGTTCTGCACCGTGGAATTGCGAATGCGCCACACCCATTGCCGGTGGATACTGATGTGGCTTGCGGTGGTCGCGGCCGCGGCGTTGAGTGGGTGCGGGACCGATCACGCGCGCGAAATGCGCGAAGAACGCGCCGGCGTCTTGCCGCAAAATTACAAGGCCGAAATCATCGCCTTCATGAAGACCTACCTGAACAATCCCACCAACGTGCGTGACGCCTACATCGCCGAACCGACGATGAAGCCGATCGGCTCGCACAACCAGTATGTCGTGTGCGTGCGCTACAACGCCAAGGACACCGACGGCCGCTACATGGGAAGCAAGGACGGCATGGCGCTGTTCGATGACGGGCGCTTCGACCACATGGTCGATCAGTTCGGCAAAGAGGTGGTCAACCAGTGCGCCAACGCCGATTACAAGCGCTTTCCGGAGCTGGAAGCGCTCAAGCGGTGATCGGTGCCACGGCCGCGGGCCCGCGCACTTTCGTCACCAAGCCGCTATCGCTGGGGTAGCGGCCGTTGCGTCGGCTGCGGCGCCATCGATGCCTCGCGCCCGGCGGTCACGTTTTCTTCCGCCCAGATGGTGCCGATCGCGGCGGAGCGGTACGACATCGCACGAAAGCTCAACGCCGTCGTGCCGTCATAGGCCGGCAGGAGTGCGACGCCGAACCGCTCGTAGGGCATCGCCTCGGTGCCGGGCACGCGGCGGGCGATACGCGGCGGATTCAAGGCGCCTTCGGCTCGAAACGACTGCCCGAATTTGTTCGCCCGATCGAGCGGCATGCCCCCGCGCAGCGCGAAGCGCAGCGGGTTTTCCGGCAAGACCGGCAGCGGAAAGTCGGATCGGACGATCCTGCGCCCCGCGTAGGCGTCGCCGGTCTTGGCCGGGCGCGAAACGGCTCCCGAAGCCGGGCTGTGGCCGGCATCTTGCGCGATGCTGGACGTGGTTCGGTAGGCATCGGACTCGGACCGCGCCTGGGAGCGGAACGAGGCGACCTGAGAGTGGGTTTCGCAAGGCGTCGGCGGATGAAGGAAATCGTCCTTGAACAAGAGTCCGACCACCCTGGGAAACAGCCCGTCATAGCGGTTGGCGATCTCGACGAACTCGTGATGTTTCTTCAGGCGCTGCAACGTGAGCTCATAACCATAGACCGTCGCCTCCTTCGGAAACCAGGCGACGGCGCGCTGGAACCACTCGTGGGCGGTCTCGAACTGGCAGGTGTTGTAGGCGTACCATGCCAATGCCTGCGCTCCCTCGCCGGATTGCGTTTTCGTCGTGACCTGCGCGTAGCGCGCGAGGCGCGCGGGTTCGACGAACGGCGGCACCTCCCGGGTAAGGTCGGTCTCCAGGATATCGATGAACAAGATCATGTTGTTGGTGAGCGGCTCGCGCCACGCATACGCGACCTCTTCGGCGTCGCGGCGAAGGCCGAGCTTGAGCAACGTGAGCGCCAAGCCATGGGCAGTCATCGCGTCGCCGCCGTGCGCGAGCGACAGCTTGAACCAATCGAGGGCCGCATCGAATTGACCGCCCCGGTAGGCATACCACGCGAGAAGTCCCGATTGCCCCGGATCGGACGATTGACGCGCAAGCTCCTCCAGCGCCGCCAGGTCGGACGCCTCGACCGCATTCGAGGGATCACTGCGCAAGAAAGCACTTATGCGCGCGCGCGCGATGTCCAGGCGTATGACGTCGAACTCGCTCTTGCCGTCTGTCCCGGTCCCTCCCATCGCGATCAGCTTTTCGGCTTCGGCCATGCGCAGAGTCGCGAGCGCCTTTTGCACCGTCGCCACCCGTTCGGCGGGGTCGGTGCGATTCTCGAGCACGAACCTGTAGAGAGCGGCGGCTTCCGAGGCGCGCTCCGTGTGGACCAGCGCTTCGGCGACGACCCAGAGCAGCTCGACATCCTGGGTCCCGCCGATCAAACCATTGTCACCGGCGAGTTGGGCGACATCGGTCCATCGCCCATTCGCTGCGCGGTCCAATATCGCCGTGCGGATGTCCCTGGCCTTGATCTTGGCGACGAGATCGTCCGAAGGCTGCCAACCGGGCTGGGCCGACTGCCGCTCGGCGATCGCCTTTCGCAACAAGTCCAGATTGCCCGCCTCATAGAGATCCCACAACGGCGCTTCGTCGGGCCCGCTCGGCCTCGCGGTCCAAAGATCCGCCGGTGGCCTCCATTCCGGATGGAGGCGTTCGAGCCGGCGCGTTTCCGCCGCGACGCGATCGCTGCGCTTCTGCCGCGCGTATTCGCGCAGCGCGGTCTCGTCGACCAGGCCGGCCGATGCGACGCTGATGGTCGCCAGCAGCGCGACCCACACCGTGACGCCGATTACGCTCATTCGTGAAGACATGACGGAGCCCTCATGCGAACCGCGACGAGCGACAGCAACTGCAGCGTGGTGGAATAGTAGTTGCCCCCCGGCTGCAGCGATTTCAAATCGGCCGGCCACGGCGTGCCGGACGTCACACAGGCCGCGAGCGCTGGGAATTGCGCGGTAGCCCGGTTCGTCGAGCTTGTCGACGGCACGGCCCGTATTCACGTCGAGTGTCGCCATTCCTTGTTTCGACCACGTTGCGAGAAAGGGCTCGTAAATCTCGCGGCCGCCGATACCGCTCCACGCGAGATACAAGCGGAATCCTGATGGAATTGAACGCGAAACTCGCAGGAAATCCGTCGGCGGCGTGGGGTGTGCCGCCGTTGAGCGAAATCCAGTCGACGGGAAGATTTTGCTCGCCGAACCGGCTGGCCTCGATCAGGTGCAGACCGCTTCGGCTCAATCCCTCCCAGTCGAACTCGGGCGCCACCAGGCCGAGGCGGGCGAAGGCCGGAAAAATATAATAGGACAGGCTGACGACGGGCCCGTCCGGCCTGTCCTCTGCCGCAAATCCGGCCACCGCCGGCAACAGGACGGCCCCGTTCGCCGATTTCCACAGGACCAGCCGGCGCCCGACTTCCACTGCGAGGCGGCGGCTCGCGACCCGATAGGCATCCTCCGACCACGCCTCGGCCGCCTCTGCCAAAGCCCAGGCGATCAGGATGTCGCCGTCCGCCGCATCGTTGAGATCGGCCACCGCGGGGCGATGATCCGGTTCCCATCGCCACGCCAGCAGCTCGTCGTTGCGCACCGCGAGATTGGCGCGCGTCCAGCCCCAGATCCGGTCGAAGGTGGATCGATCCCGCGCAGCGACCGCGAGCAGAAGACCGTAGCCCTGCCCTTCGCTGTGGCTTACTTGGCCGTTGGCGGTGTCCACCACGCGCCCCGCCTCGGTCACGAATTTCGCCTTGTAGGCCCGCCAGATTTCCTCGTCCGGCAGGGTCCCGGCGAGAGGAGGCGACGGCGTCTCCGTCCCGGGAGACGCGACCGCGTGCGGCATCGATGGCGGCGCGTCTTGCGCAGGGGCCGGCGCCGCCGTCAGGCAGGCGATGCATAGTCCCGTGAGAATGCGCTTCATTGGTTCTTGCGTCCCACATTACGAACGAGGAAGTGCGTCGTCACGGCCAGCGGCAAAGCCAGGAGAAACGCGATAAGGATGAATATCCGGGGATTGAGGGACAGCCACCCGGCCATCATCAGACGCTCGTTGTGTATCGATAACTCCTGCGTCGCGACGTATCGTCTGGACTCCGGTTCGCGCCCTGACACCGCGCCGGTCGATTCGTCCAGGACCGACAATCGTCCCGACAGGCGCGACCAGACGCTCGGCTCGACCAGGCACGTCACGGAGCTGTTGAGCGTGGCCGGCGTCGGGCTCGATATGATCGTAACGACGGAGTTGGGATCGCCCTGGCGGGGCCCCTGCGCGACCAGCAGCGAGGCGCCGGAGAGAAGATCCAACGAGGCGGCTCCCGTGGCCGGATCGGCGTCCCAACCGATCAGCCTGCGTACAGTCGCGATCAGGCGCCTGACATTGGCGCTCCCGTAATCGGTTGGAATTGCGCTGGTTACTTCCGTGAGATTCTCGTTGGTTTGCTCTCGCGGCGGATCCGCATCCTGGGTGTTCCGCCGGTCTGCTACGCACGCATCGGGCCAATCGCCTTCGTATGCGCGCCTTCGCAAGGCACCGAGCGAGATCGGTGACCGGGCAGCCGGCGGCCGCTCGGCCGACGCGGACCAGGCCTGCCGGACCACATCGGGGTCGAGTTGTGCCTCCCGCATGCTCGCCGGATCGAGCGCGCGCGCCGGCGCAACGACGAGAAGATCGCCCGATTTACCGGCTGGCTGTTTCGTGGTGAACGAAAACGAAATCTGCCGGCCCGCCGCCAGGCCGAGGCGCGCCATGACCGTCAGTGCCGCACCCAGCGTCGCCCGATCCGGTGTCGGAACGGCCAGCGTCATTTTTCCATCGGAGACGGCGAACGGGAAACCGCCGCTCGCCGTCATTGCCAGATCGGGAAGGCGGCCGACGCGTGCCAGAGAGGGAAACGTGACCTTGCTCGCGGCGTTCAACCACACCCGCGCGCGGCGGGCTGCATTCGCCGCGCTATCGCAATCGACGCCTGAAAGGTCGGGGGCGTTCACTCGCATTTCGATCCGGTTTTCCCCGGGGCGGAACGCGCTCAGCGGCAGGAAGTGCCGCTTGTGGCGAAAACTCTCGCCTCTTGCGGAACTGAGCTGGACGCTGCCCTCATTGTGCCCGTTCACCTCGACGATGATTTGTGCGTCAGCGCCCAAACCGGCGGCATATCCGCCGGATAAATCCAGCGAGGCCCTGTCGTAGTCCGCAGCCAAGAAATCGGTCGGCAATGCGGCACGAAAGCCCAGGCGCAAGGTGCGGCCGATGAGTTCCTGATTTTCGATGCCGAGGTCGCCGAAGGTGAGGGTTTGGCCATAGGCGCCGATCTGATGACCGCTCGCACCCTCGAGGGTCTTCAATCCCTCGGCGCTGCCGGCGGGAGAGACGATTCCCAGCTTCGCGATCGCGATGTCGAGTTCGGCGTCCGATCGGCCCGTGACCACGATCATAGG
The DNA here is from genome assembly GCA_963800215.1 of uncultured Alphaproteobacteria bacterium. Taxonomy (GTDB): domain Bacteria; phylum Pseudomonadota; class Alphaproteobacteria; order Rhizobiales; family Xanthobacteraceae; genus JAJPKK01. The sequence goes on from CAWCZY010000007.1 coordinate 64,606, forward strand.
CCGACGATTGTCGACGCCGGGAATGATGGCGACGGTCGGCCCGGTGATCTTGTCCAAAGTCGCGCGATCGATCCTTCCAGCAATGTCCGTGACCGTGCCGAGAACGAGATCGAGGCCGTCCTCGCCGGAACTCTCGAACTCCACCACCGGCTGGGCGAACCGCCCCGCCAGCGCGATCCCCTGAACGGCGCGGCCGAGCCGTTCCACGGCCTCGGCGGTCAGCAGGCGTTTGCCGTCGAGCACGATGCCGATCGGCACGGCACCATCGGGGCGAGGTCCGATCGCGGCGATGTCAGCGAGGTCGGGAAGGCCGCTTGCATCATCCGCGAACATGAAACCCGTCTCGGCGGGATCGACGCGGGTCCATAATTCCTCCGCTGCGTCTACCGAGCAATCGACCCGGTGCCGGTGATGCGCGGCGATCCCGACGGAATTCCACCCCTCATGGAGCATGCCTGCGGGAATGTCGAATTCGGTGACCCGCAAGCTGTACGCGGCCCCCACGGGTGCGGTCTTGACGCTTACGCCGTTCACGGACACCGCAACCGTCCCGCTCTCCGGCAAGACCGAAACCGAGGACAGCGTACCGAGGCGAAAGCGCGCCTGGGCTTCCGCCTGCTTGCGCGTCACGTAGACCGGAGCCGCGACGCTCGCCTCCTCGCCCCAAAGGCGCGTACCGTCGGATAAGGGCGGCAGGCGCCGACGCAGCGATGCTTTCGATTGCTGGGGCATGGCGGCTGCGGCCGCCGTCGGTGTCGAGGGGCGGTCTGCCGCTCGTTGCACCTCAGCGCTCCCGGCCGGCCCGACGCCGGCGCCCATCGCCGAAACGACCGCCGCAAACAACAAAGCGATCAAGACATGGTGCATTTCAATTCCCCGCAGTACGTCCGTAGTCCTGCCATTGCCTGCTACGCGCATCGGGATGACCTCGGGTCATCATGCCCTCGGAAACAGCAAGGGATCCGCGTATCCAAAGCCTGGGATCGACGGCCTCATGAGACCCCCGAGGGTATCGACCGTCGCATCGGCGTCGTCCCCCGACGCTTCGGGAGAAATGGATGGTGATTCCACCGGCAGCGGCGCGAAACCCCCGACACCAGGTTCGGCCCGCGAACCGACCGGATTGGCGCCCGTCCGGATTGCAGCTCTCATCGGCGGGATAGCCTTTGTAAGGTGAGCGGCATCAGGCAGACGCTTGCGTGCGAACAAATAATAGAAGGCCCTGACCGGCTCGCATGCACTCCATCGCAGGAACACCATCGTCCCGCGAAGGATGCCCATATGCTTCCGGCGCCCGGTCAGAAACTTCGCCAGCGCTTGGGCATCGCCATATATGAGATCGGCGAGCACCAGGTAGGCGACGGGCGAGAGAGCGGCGAATTTCAGGCCGATGATTACGGCATTGCCGTCCCGTTCCGCGCGCGTCCGAATGACGTCGAGCGTTTGCATTTCGGTGTGGCCGTCGGCGCGGCGGATCGTCAATCGACCGCGGGCGTTTCCGGCATGCAATGAGCTCCCGATGAACCCGGCCGCGGGGACTCGAATTGCGCACCCGCCCGCAGACACGTTGTCGATCGCGGCTTCCGCGATGTAGCCGTCGAAGCAAACCCTGCCGCGCCGCGCCACGGCGAGGCGGGGATGCCGGCGAAGCTCACGTCTCTCGGCGACCACGCCGAGAGACGCCGCGGCGATGCACAGATTGAAGAGCGCCCATAGCCCCACGACCAGCATGACATTCGTCACGCCGGGTTCGAATGCGTATCGCCACGCGGCGGTGACGACTCCGAGCAGAAGGACGACGAACCCGGCAATGAACGGCCAAGCCATTCCCGACAGATGGTCGTTCTCGAGCGAGAGCCCTTTTGCAGTCACGTTGAAGGTCGGCTTGCCGGGCGACGCGACCACCGCGACGATGGCTTTGACCAGGTAAACGCCCTGCACGTATTCATAGAGCTCGGACATCCAGGGCCAGCGAACGTGTCCGTAAAGATGATTTTGGATCAACGTGTTCGCGACGACATAGGTCGCAGCATAGGCGACCAATTCCTCCACCGTCGAAACGAAGAGCTTCACGTCGAAGAAAATATGAAGCAGCGGGGCGAACATGAAAATCATGCGCGGCATCGGAAAGAACCAGAAAGTCATGCTCGAAAGGTAGGCGAACCGCTGGATCACCTTGAGGCCGGGCTTGAACGCGGGGTTCTTCAGCAGGAAGAGCTGGAACATTCCCTGGCACCAGCGCGATCGCTGGCCGATGAAGGCCTCGAACGTCTCGGGCTGCAAGCCGGCGGTCAGCGGCTTATCCACATAGATGCTGGTCCAGCCGGCGCGATGCAATTCGAACGCCGTCTCGCAATCCTCGGTGACGGTGATGCCGGAGAAGCCGTTCGTCGTCTCAAGCGCCGATCTGCGCAGCAGCGCCGCCGAGCCGCAAAAGAACGAGCCGTTCCATTTGTCCAGGCCGCGCTGGGTGACCGAATAGAACATCTCGTTCTCGGACGGCATGCGGTCGAAGGTGCGCAGATTCCGCTCGATCGGATCACGGTTCAAGAACACGTGCGGGGTCTGCACGAGGAAAAGCTTCGGATCGCCCGAAAAATGCCCGATCGTTTCGCGCAGGAACGATCGGAACGGCACATGATCGGCGTCGAACACCACCACGATCGGGGCCACCGAGTGCGCCAGCCCGTTGTTCAGGTTTCCGGCTTTGGCATGCTCGTTGCGCGGCCGGGTGAGGTAGTCCGCTCCCAGCTCCGCGCATAATTTCTGCAGCGCCGACCTTCGGGATCGTGCTCGCCCGGCCTTGGCCGGATCGGGATCGGCGCATTTCTGGTCGGTTCCTCCGTCGTCGAGGAGCCAGACCTTCAATTTATCGGGCGGGTAGTCCATCGAACGCGCGGCGGCGATGGTCATCGCGAGAATGGTGGGATCTTCGTCATAGCTCGGAATGAAGACGTCGACGTCCGGCAGCTGCGCATCCGGCACGCAGGGAGCATCGCCGCGCTCGAGCGGATCGGCGTTGATGATCAGGCTGACGGCGAGCACGAATGCACAGTAAAGCTCCGCCAAAGCCAGCAATGTGCCGAAGGTGAAGTCCACGATATCGTCGGCGTCCGGGAGCGACTGGGTCGCCCGCCAGTACACGTAACGCAGGACGATGAAGGAGCCCAACGCCAAGAAGGTCCATCGCATGTAGGGCCCGCTCCCGAACCTGCGTACCAGGACCATCGCGAGGATCACGGCTGTGGCGAGCCCGAGTTGGGCGCCGACCCCCACCGGCTGCCAGAGAAACGCGAATGCAATCGCGCCGCAAATGATCCAGGCGGCCCAGCGCGCGCCCGAGGCGAGGTTGGACGTTCGAGCGGATTTCGCGCGCGACCATGGCGCCGCGACGCCGGCCGGAAAGGTTCGGGCGGCTTCGAACGCGAGCGTCGTAGGATCGATCTGGCTCATCGCATTTTCCCGTCAGAAGCCCGCCCGGAGTTCGAGCGTTCCGAAATATCCATCCTTGTACCCACGATCCCACACGTAACCGCCCGCGACACCCACTTGGAGCGCGCCGACCTGGACGCCGGAGAAATGCGCGCCGAGGCGGGTTTGGCCGTAGTAATCGTCGCCGAGAAACGTCAATTCGGGGCCCAGATATCCGAGACCGAAGACGGAGTAGCCGGCTCGAAAGCGCGCGTAATAGGCGTCGTAAGCGGTGGAATACGACGCGTAGGTGGACAGCATGGTTTGATCGGTCGGACGCAGGTACGCATCGATGGCTGCTTTGAATCCGACCCTGGTGCCGAGCGCGGTGTTCACCGGATCGGTCGCCGGAATTGTATTCTCGCGCACGTCTACACCGAGATAGGCCGCCAGCGTCGCGTTGTTCCAAACCGCCTGGTAGCCTGCGAGAGCGCCGCCCTCGTACTGCTTGCCTCGCTCGGAGGCATCGATGTCCGCCTGCTGGTAGCCGTAGGTTCCGGCCAAGCCCTCCAGCTTCAATCGAAACCCGCTCTGCTGGAGCGTACCTCCACCGACGGCAATGGTGGCGGCGGCATAGCCGAAAGGAGTTTGGTTGGAGGTAGCTGTCGCGGATGCATCGATTGCGACGATCCACTGGTTTGGGGGGACGACGTTGGTCGCCCCAGTATACCATTGGTCCGCGAGCGCCGAGCTGCAATAGAAAAGCCCCAGCAGACAAGCAGCGCCGCGAGACAGATCACGTCCGGTCGCTGCGGTGCCGGCCGGGCGCAACGCGTGTACAAACGACAACATCATGGAATCCCGTCGTTGAAGGCTTCCGGAGCGATCGACGTGGAAGGTTCCGCTACTCAACCGTTTGTTAAGCCCCGTTGTTGAAACAACGCTTAAGGAAGGTGGTAAACGGACGATAAAGTCGCGTGCCGCAGGCATCGCCGAGAGGTCGGCGCGACCCTCGCGGCCGAAATTCGCTCGTGATTCGAGCGCAAGTGGCGGCCTCCGGCACCGAAATGATTTTCGAATTGCAAACCGACCTGCAATCGTTTTATCGAATGCGTTAAGCATCGCCGACTGCAGTCAGCCGCAACGCCAGGCACGCCCATCAACGAGACGCTCGTGCGCGATCTCGCCGGCGGCGGATTCATCGCACACCAGCGCAACGCCGTGCTGGTCGGCGGCACCGGTACTGGCAGGACCCATTTTGCCATTGCCTTCGCCGCGACGGCGATCATGCGCAAACCCGCGCTTAAAGCGTAGAAGGGTAGGGTCCCTCTTGGACGCCGATCCGGGGCCCGATCGGGTGCCGATTGACACGTATGGCCGACAAGCTCAAATTCGGCCCGGAGGAGCTGTAACCTTCTAAATCCGCATATCGGTCCTGCTTGTGCGATTGCGCAGGCCCCCTCAAAATACACTCACCAGGATTTGGGCGGCGTACGCGGCAAATGGCATCTTTCCGCGTCCGGACCCTTGGCGGACACAGCCAGGTAACGCAGGAGATTCCGCTATGAGTAAACGAGTGGCCGACGTATTGATCGAAACACTGCAGGCCGCCGGCGTAAAGAGGTGCTACGGGATCGTCGGCGATACGCTTAACCGCATCGCCCACGCCATCCAACAGAGCAAGATCGAGTGGGTCCATATGCGCCACGAGGAGGCCGGCGCCTTCGCGGCGAGCGCGGAAGCGCAGTTCACTGGGGAACTCGTGGCCTGCGCCGGTTCCTGCGGCCCCGGCAGCCTCCATTTCATCAATGGCCTCTATGAAGCCAATCGCAATCGTGCGCCGGTCATCCTGATCGCGACCCAGGTGATGCGCCAGGACATTGGCTTCAATTCAATCCAGGAGGTCGATTTCGCTGGGGTGTACAAGGATTGCAGCGTTTTTTGCGAGATGATCCTGACGCCGGAGCAGGCCCGGCGCAAAACCGTCGCCGCCTGTCAGGCGGCGCTGACCAAGCGCGGCGTCGCGGTGCTAGTTGTGCCGGCGGATATCTCCAATGCAGCCGCGCACGAGGAACGGCCGTATGCCGTCCATGCCCGGCAGCCGATCATTCGCCCGAGTGACGCCGACCTCGACGAGATCGCATCCATTCTCAACGACAGCGACGCGATCACGATCTACGCCGGTGCCGGCTGTGCCGGGGCGCACGACGAGGTGGTCGCCATCGCCGAGCGGCTGAAGGCGCCAATGGCCCACACCTCCCGGGGCAAGGACTTTGTGGCACACGACAATCCCTACAATGTCGGTATGACCGGCATGATCGGCGAAGCCGCCGGCTATCGTGCGGTCCTTGACTGCGACGTGCTGCTCCAACTCGGCGCAGATTTTGCCTGGCCCCAATTCTATCCCGACCGGGCGAAGATCATTCAGATCGACCTCGATCCCACGCATATCGGACACCGCCATCCGGTCACGTTCGGCGCCGTCGGCGACATCGAGGCGACCTTGGAAGCATTGCTGCCGCGTCTGCGGCAGCACGAGGATGATCGCTTCCTGGCGTCTCATGTGAGGCGCCATCAGAAGGACCAGGAATCGGCGAACGCGGAAACTGCGGGTCCCGACTCCACCATTTCCGGCAGCTACCTGACCAAGGTCATCAACAAGTACGCCGCCAAGGACGCGTTGTTTACAGCGGACGACGGCACGGCGTTGGTTTGGACGTTGCGCCACATCGAAACCTTCGGCAAACGGCGGACCTTCGCCAGCCTGCTGCACGGCACGATGGCGAGCGCGATGCCATCGGCAATCGGGCTCCAAAAATGTCAGCCGGGCCGGCAGGTGCTCTGTCTGGCAGGCGATGGCGGGTTCGCCATGTTGCTCGGCGATCTGTTGACCGTCGTGCAGGAAAAGGTGCCGATAAAGATCGTCGTTTTTAACAACGGCAAGCTTGGATTTATCGATATCGAGCAGAAATCGGCCGGCTTGATACCGATGTACACGGACCTGAAGAACCCCGACTTCGGCGAGGTCGCGAAGGCGGTGGGGCTTTGGGGGCACAGCGTGGCGAAGGCAGGCGATCTCGAGGAGTCGATCAAGACCTGGCTCGCGCAGCCCGGCCCGGCGCTTCTGGATGTGAAAGTGAATCCGATGCAGCTCGTGATGCCGCCATCGCCCTTCATGGCGCCGGAGGCCGTGATCGGGATGGGAATCTATACCGCCAAAGCAGTGCTGGAGGGCAAGGGCCGCGACGTCTGGGAAATGATTGTAGAGAACGTTCCCTGATCGCATTGTGCGCGTGCAGAGCGCGTTGTCGCATCCCTGAAGAATATGCCGTTTAGCTGTCTTGACGAAAAGCGCCGCCAAAGCATGGCGACCTGGTCTCGTCCCGAGATGGATATATCCGATGGGTTTCCAAGGTGAGCAAGACAGCCGCTGAATTTCTCGTTGAGAGCCTGCACCTGTGTGGCCTAAGTGGAATCGGAGGTCGCCGTGTGTAATCCAGACGGACTGCCGGAGAGAACGGGACCTTCGCAGCGCCTTCGCCGGTTGAGCGCCCGGGCCGCCCGCCGCGCGGTCGTCGTAGCACTGCTCGTCCTGGCGCCGCTCATCCTGACGGCGTGCGAGCCGGCCGTGCTCGACCCGCAAGGGGTCGTCGGGATCGCGGAGAAGACGATCCTGATCAACTCGCTCGCCATCATGCTCGCCATCGTCGTCCCGACGATCGCCGCGACCTTCGCCTTCGGCTGGTGGTTCCGAGCGTCCAATGCGAGGGCCACGCACCTGCCGGATTGGAACTATTCCGGCCGCATCGAGCTCATCGTCTGGGGCATCCCCCTCCTCGTCATCATGCTCCTGGGCGGCGTGGCCTGGATCGGATCCCATGACCTCGACCCCGCCAAGCCATTGGCATCGGATACGCCGCCGCTCGAGATCCAGGGCGTCTCGCTGGATTGGAAATGGCTCTTCGTCTACCCGAGCCAGGGCGTCGCGAGCGTGAACCAGCTCGTGGTTCCCGCTGGTGTGCCCATTCACTTCTCGCTGTCGTCGGCGAGCGTCATGAATGCGTTCTTCGTGGCGCAGCTCGGCAGCATGATCTACACGATGAACGGCATGACGACGCGGCTGAACCTGCAGGCGGACGCGCCCGGCACCTTTCACGGCATTTCGAGCCACTACAGCGGCGACGGCTTTTCGGGCATGCATTTCGACGTGCGTGCGGTGCCGGCGGATGAGTTCACCGCCTGGATCGCGGCCACCCGCAACACCGGCCCGACCCTCGACGCCGCGAGCTACGCGGCTTTGGCCAAGCAGAGCATGAACACCGCGCCCTTCACCTTCGGTGCGGTCGATCCCGGGCTGTTCCACGACATCGTGACACAGAAGCTGCCGCCGGGACCCGGCCCGCAGAGCGGCCGGCCGGATCGCACCGTTTCCCCGCGCACGGAGCACTGACATGCTGGGCAAGCTTTCGTGGGCCGCCATTCCCCTCGACCAGCCGATCCCGCTGTTCGCGGCCGCCCTGGTCGGAGCGGCGCTGTTCGCCGTCCTCGCCTGGGTCACCCTGATGGGATGGCTTCCCTACCTTTGGCGGGAGTGGATCACCAGCGTCGACCACAAGCGGATCGGGATCATGTATGTCCTGCTCGCCATGGTGATGCTGCTGCGCGGATTCACCGACGCCATCATGATGCGGTCGCAACAGGCGCTCGCGTTCCGGTCCGAGGGCTACCTGCCGCCCGACCACTACGACCAGATCTTCTCGGCCCACGGCACGCTGATGATCTTCTTCGTCGCCATGCCCTTCGTGATCGGGCTGATGAACTTCGTCATGCCGCTGCAGCTCGGCATCCGCGACGTCGCTTTCCCGACGCTGAACTCGGTCAGCTTCTGGCTCACCGCCACCGGTGCGCTGCTGGTCAACATCTCGCTGGTTGTGGGCGAATTCGCGCGCACCGGCTGGCTGCCGTATCCGCCGCTGTCGGAGCTGACCTACTCGCCCGGCGTCGGCGTCGACTATTATCTGTGGGCGCTCCAGATCTCCGGCGTCGGGACCTTGCTGACCGGCATCAACTTCGTCACCACGGTCCTCAAGATTCACGCGCCCGGCATGACCTATATGCGCATGCCGATGTTCTGCTGGACGACGCTCGCCTCCAACCTGCTGATCGTCGCCGCCTTCCCGATCCTCACGGCGACATTGGCGATGCTGCTGCTGGACCGCTACCTCGGCTTTCACTTCTTCAGCAACGAAGCCGGCGGCAACGTGATGATGTTCATGAACCTGATCTGGGCATGGGGGCATCCGGAGGTCTACATCCTGATCCTGCCCGCCTTCGGCATATTCTCCGAAGTGATCTCGACGTTTTCCAGGAAACCCCTGTTCGGCTATCGGTCGATGGTCATGGCGACGATGGCCATCTGCCTGCTCGCCTTCACGGTGTGGCTGCACCACTTCTTCACCATGGGCGCCGGCGCCGACGTCAATGCCATCTTCGGCATCGCATCGATGATCATCGCCGTGCCCACAGGCGTGAAGGTCTTCAACTGGCTGTTCACCATGTATGGCGGCCGGATCGTCTATTCCACCGCGATATTGTGGTCGATGGGGTTCATGGTCACGTTCGTCATCGGCGGCATGACCGGTGTCCTGCTCGCGGTGCCGCCGGCGGACTTCCTGCTTCACAACAGCCTTTTCCTCGTCGCCCATTTCCACAACGTCATCATCGCCGGGGTGCTGTTCGGCGCGTTCGCCGGCTACAATTACTGGTTCCCGAAAGCGTTCGGCTTCCGGCTGCACGAAGGACTGGGCAAAGCCTCGTTCTGGTGCTGGATCATCGGCTTCTACGTCGCCTTCATGCCGCTCTATGTCCTCGGCCTCATGGGAATGACGCGGCGCATGCAGCACTATGATGTCGCGGCCTGGCACCCGTGGCTGCTGATCGCGGCCGGCGGCGCGGCCATCATCCTTCTCGGAATCATCCTGCAGATCGCGCAGCTCGCCGTCAGCATCCGCCACCGCGAGGCGCTGCGCGACACCACCGGCGATCCCTGGGACGGGCGTTCCCTCGAATGGGCGACCGCCTCCCCTCCACCGGCGTTCAACTTCGCAGTGCTGCCGCGCGTCGAGGGTGAGGACGCCTACTGGCGCATCAAGCAGCGTGCGCGCCAGCGGGCGGGGCTCGCCGAGGAGCCCGCTTATACGGCAATCGAGATGCCGCGGAACAGCCCGACCGGCTTCATCTGCGCCTTCTTCGCCACCTTCATGGGGTTCGCGCTGATCTGGCACATCTGGTGGATGGTGGCCGTGGCAGCATTGGGCGCCTACGCGACGTTCGTCGTGTTCGCCTGGCGGGACCGGGTCGAGTACATGATTCCGGCCGATGTCGTCGCGCGCATCGACCGGGCCAACCGAAGCGCGCGCAGCGAGGCGCTCGCCCGCATGCAGGTGGCGTCATGAGCGCCTTCGATGCGGCCGCCGGTGCCGGCCCGTCGTGGGATCGCCAGCCCACGGCCGGGCACGCGGCCGGCGGGCTGGTGTCGAAGCGCATCATCGTCGGCTACGGCTTCTGGATCTTCCTGCTCAGCGACATCATCATGTTCTCCGCCTTCTTCGCGACCTACGCGGTGCTGGCGGGCGCGACGGCGGGCGGCCCGGGCGGGCGGGAGCTGTTCGACCTGCACAACGTCGCGATCGAGACGGCCTGCCTTCTCCTCTCCAGCTTCACTTGCGGGATCGCGAGCATCGGCGCCCGGGCGCGCCGCGGGTCGTGGTTCTACGGCGCCATGGCCGCGACCCTCATCCTCGGAGCCGGGTTTCTCTTCCTCGAGGTTCGCGAGTTCGCGGGCCTGGTCGCGCGCGGCGCCGGTCCGACCCGAAGCGCGTTCCTCTCGGCGTTCTTCACGCTGGTCGGCTGCCACGGCCTGCATGTGACCGCCGGCCTGCTGTGGCTGCTGACGATGATGGCGCAGGTGTTCGCCAAGGGCTACCGCGCCGACATCCTGCGGCGCATCCTCTGCTTCGGCCTGTTCTGGCATACCCTGGATATCATCTGGGTTGCCTTGTTCACCGTGGTGTATCTGATGGGAGCCGGACAATGAGCGATTCCGAGCAGACGGGCGACCCGCGCAATTGGGACACCGCGCCCGGCGACGAGGACCTCGACGGACACGAGATGGCCGGCGACGTCGGCAGCTACCTCGTCGGACTTGCGCTGGCGACCCTGCTCACCGTCGTCTCGTTCTTCATCGCGCAGACCACGCTGGTCTGGCAGCCGAGCATTCCCGTCGCGCTGGCCGTTCTCGCGATCGCACAGATGGGCGTCCACCTCGTATTCTTCCTGCACATCACCACCGGCCCGGACAACGTCAACAACGTCATGGCGCTCGCCTTCGGCGTGCTGATCGTCCTCGTGCTCATGACCGGTTCGCTGTGGATCATGGCGCACCTGAACCAGAACATGATGCCCATGGATCAGATCATGCAGATGCAGCGCTGACGGCGGTGCGTCTTGGAGGCCTTCGAGCTCTCAAGCGCCGAGGAAGACGCGCCGAAACGTTCGTTCGAAGAAAAGACACATCGCAATCAAGCAGGTCGCGAACCAGAACACATACCAGACGTCGAGAATATCGTCGGGATAGCCCTCGAAATAGGAATATCTCATGTACTCGATGCACTGGAGCAGCGGATTGTAGGCAAAAAGCTGCGGGTATGGAGACGGGAAGGCGTGCACATTTATGATAATGCCGGAGCTGATCCAAAGCAGCGGAAACAAGAGGCTGAACGCAATGGCCCAAAACGGATATAAATGCGAGATCAGCGCATTGGCGAACCCCCATGCACAGCCCAGGTACAGCGTCAGAAGCAGCGCGCAGACGATCCCGAACGGATCGCGCGGAGAGAACTCGCCCACCGCGATGAACAGCACGATAAAGACCACAGCCGACACGGCCATGCCGTTGGCGCTCTCCAGCAGGCCGCGGGCAACGACGATATCCGTGATTTTTACGCGCGGAAAGTAGAGCAGCGGGCGGTTTGCGGCCAACGCGACCACGATCTGGCGCGACGGATACACGAAGATGACGAACGGCAGGATCGACAGGCCGAAGAAAAGGGTCGGCTGCGTCCCGATAAACGGGACCCTGTCCGTCAGGACGAAGAAAGTAAGCACGACACCCAGATGCGCAAACGGCATCAGGAACACCGCCATGTAGCCGGTATAAAACCACCCGGCCCGTACCCGGATGTCCCGCAGCAGGAGGGCGTTGACGACGTTCAGCCAGACCTGGAACGGGCGTGCAGCAATCTCCGCCGCCATCGATCAGATTCCCATCATTTCGAAGTCATGGCGCCGCCGAGGTTTGAAAGCGTACAGGAACCGCCGAGGTGAACCGCGGGACCAAGCGAACTCAGGATACGATCCGTATGGCCGCAGCCAGCGTCGAAATTATGGTGTTGACTTGTGGTCGCCTGCGCCAATCCGCTCAGCGACGGGTCGAGCCCGGCCTTCCGCGCGGCGGAGTCTCAATTCGCCAAATGGCTGCAGGCGGATATCCACTCGAATGGATGCCGACATAACGTATTGATTTTATGTGATCAACCATGGGCTCAGCGAGGCACCACAACCGGGCCTTGCTCGGGCGGCCTTGCAAAGCTTATGATCCAAGTGTCGCGCAAGCGCTGGGGGAGCCGTGATGTCACCACCTTCCATGATAGCGCCGGATTTTGGATGGGCGCGGGCTTTGTCCGATGACGAATGGCGCAAGGCCCTTGGAACCGGTGTTTACAGCGACAGGCATCTGCCTGCAAATCCCCCTGCCTCAGTCCAAGAACGTTATGTCGGGTCCAGCGGAACCGCGGCCTATCTGGAGGCGGCGGCTTTCTGGGCGCATGTCAAATCGATCCTCGCCGCGGCCGGGCACCCCATTACGTCCGACAGCAGGCTTCTCGATTTCGGCGTTGGATGGGGCCGCCTGTACAAGTACCTGTTCCGCGATGTAAGTCCAAAGAACATTGTTGGTTTTGATGTGGCGCCCGAGGCGATCAGCCTGTGCCGGGAGGCGATGCCATTCGGAGACTTCCAGCTCATCGGGCCGACACCGCCCTACCCTCCGAAGTACCGCAATTTTGATCTAATCTACCTCTATTCGATCTTCTCGCACCTAAGCGAGAATCGCTTCACGACGATCGTCGAAGCCTTGCGGGACCGGCTGGCTGTCAATGGCTGCATCGCATTTACGACCCTACTCCTGGCTCACGTAAATGTATGGGCGCGGCAAACCAATGATCGCTTCTATGGACCCGCTCTCAATACGGTCGGATTTGACAAGGCGGCATGGCGAACAGCGGGCGAGCGCGGCGACCGGGCTTTGTTTGTCCCGATCGGCGGTGGCAGCGATATCTTGACGGCAGATTACTACGGCGAAACCATCCTCACTGAGGAATACCTCAAGCGTAAGGTGCGGACACTTGGGTTTGAACTATTGCATTTTTCTGAGCCCAAAGATCTTCCACAGGCGCTCGCAGTTCTTCGCAAGGCTTGATGGCGGAGGTAGCTGTAAATACCCAAAGCGGCTGGAGGGACACTTCAATGACTATGACGGCTGCAGACTTCATGTTTCCGCGGGAACTTCAAGTCTCTGATTCAAATATTAAGAATGTTTTAATAATTGGAAGTTGTGCGGCCGGTGTGTGGGCCCTAAAAACGTATGCTAAACAGGTACATTTCGACTATCTGGTCATGAATAACGTCGATGTCCTACCTGACCTTCCGCCATCTCCGATCGAAGACTACGATTTTCAATTTGTTCAGATCTCGCTCAGGCACCTGGTAACCGATCGTGTAGTCAAGTTCGATAAATATCTATCTGCAGAATACAGATCGTCCATCATTGAAACCGCTATGCAGTCTATACAATTATTCTTGGACGCATGTCTAAAATATAATACAGAGCACGGACTTCTCACATTCGTTTCAAACTTTCCTGTGCCGCAACGCTCAGCCTCTGCCGCTCTTGGTCACATCGGAACTGAGTTTGACCTTTCGAGCTTAGTTACCAGGCTTAACGAGCACCTGGCGAACCTCGTATCTAAATACACGAACGTTTATATTGCTGATTACGATGCGCTCAGCAATTCGATGGGGAAGCGCTACTTCCACGGCGACCTAATGAATTTTTATTCTCATGCCGGGTTCTGGCACCCGGACCAACGGGACTATGATGTTGGTGCGGAGCACAACGCTCCGATACCAGGGCGCATCGAAGAACTTCCGCATATTGACAGCATGTACCCGTCGCAATTTGCGCAGATGTTGGAGGCTGTCTGGCGCCAATGGGAAAGCATGTACCGTACGGTAAATCAGATTGATGCCGTCAAACTGGTAATCTTCGATCTCGACGATACCATGTGGCGCGGGCAGATCGCCGAGCATTATGGCGATACCGGCGACCGGCCGGTTCCGCACGGATGGCCAACCGGACTTTGGGAGGCGATCCAGCATCTTCGTGCCCGTGGCATCATGACTGCGATCTGCTCAAAAAATGAAGAGTTGCTGGTACGGGCGAGATGGGATAGGGCAGTCATAGAGCACTTTATCTCACTTGATGATTTCCTCTTTAAGGAGATCAACTGGAACCCAAAGGCCGAGAACGTGGCGCGGATCATCAAGCAGGCAAGCTTGACCCCGAAAAGCGTGCTGTTCATTGACGATAACCCGGTCGAGCGTGAATCCGTGCGATTGGCGCTCCCTGGAATTCGGACGCTCGGTGCAAACCCTTATATCATTCGCCGTGTACTGCTTTGGTCGGCAGAAACGCAAGTTGCCAAGCTGACTGAGGAATTTGCAAGTCGCGAAATCATGATGCGCCGTCAGATACAGCGGGAGACAGAGCGAGCCTCGCTCTCGCGTGAAGATTTTCTGCGACAGCTTGAGTGCTCTGTTAAGGTCAGAACCTTCAACACGATGGATTCTGAATTGTTCCCACGAAGCTTCGAGCTTCTGAACAAGACCAACCAATTCAATACGACGGGCGAGCGGTGGAGCAGCGCCCGGATCGCTGGGTTTTTCGACGATGGCGGCCACGTTTTCGCGTTTGACGTTGAGGATAGATTTACCAAATATGGCTTGGTCGGGGTAATTCTCTATAAGAAGGGCTGTTTCCAACAATTCGCGATGAGCTGTCGAGTTCTTGGATTGGAAGTCGAGACATCTGTAATCAATGCGATTGTACACTCCGAATCAGAACGGGTTACGGCGCTGTCGGCACGCGTGATCGAAACCGACGCAAACATGGTTTGCCGCGATATTTACCTCCGTTGCGGGTTCGTGGCAGATTCACAGATTGGGGGGTTGTACCTAAGACAGGAGGGACCAATCTCGGAGATTGCGCCGCATCTCGCTCTGACGCTTGACCGGGGTCTCTTATTAGAGGCAGCGATCTAGCAGGCAAACCAAGGTTGGGGCGGCAGTGCCGAAAGTTCGGGCGGCGCCGTGAGCGCCAATTCCGCTCTCGTCAATCGCCGACTCAGACCTTTCCCGGCAGAGGCGCAAAGCGCGTCAGCCGCGGTCGAGCGGTCCGACGTGACGACCGGCAAGTGAGCGCGAGCGGAACGGCAATGTCCTGCCGGGGGCGGCGGGGCTCGTGCGCGCGAAATGGGCCGAGACACGGGCGCGCTTTTCCCGCAGCGACATCTCGCGCCACCAATCCTCGACGATGCGGCGCTCGCACAGGAGCGTGGTGCCGAAGTTGCCGGTGAAGAATGCCCAGGCGTCATAGCTCTCGTCCGGCACCGCCGTGAGAAGGGGCCGGCCGGCCGCGACCGCGTCGGCGATTTCCGCGCGCAGCCGGCCTCCGGCGGCATCCTGCTTGGAGAATTTATTGACGATGACGAGGTCTACATTGGCCGCGACGGCGCGGCTGACGGCGGCGGCGGCTTCCGCGAGGCCGGCCGGATCGAGCTTGCAGGCACCGGCGGCGCTGCCGGCCGGCTGGCAGACCCTGATGGCCGCCCCGGTCATCAGGTCGATCAGTTCAATCGATTCGGGCGTTCCGCCCGCACCCCTGGCGTTCCTCCGCACGATTCCGCCGACACGGTTGCCCTGGCAGATCAGATCGCTCGCAAAGGCGGCGAGCAGGCCATCGACGTCGTCGGCCGGCCGATAGACGATCGCGGCCAGCTTCAAAGGGTGCGGATTCGGGTTCAGATCCATCATGGTCGCAGCTCGGTCCCCGGCCGGCGTAGCGCCAAACCGGTCGGCTGCGGCCAAGCAAGCCGCGTGCCGCGTGCGCGTTAATCCTCGACGCAGCGGGCATGTTAATTAATTTTGTATGTGCGTGTGGCCCGCCGGCCACGATTTGTCCGGAGCGCCACCCGATGTATCCAGCACAGGGCCGCCCCCCTCGCGCGGGGCCTTTCTTTTGCGTGGCCCAGGCCGGGAACCGCGCAGACGATGACACCCCTCCCTGAGACCTGATATTCTGCGCGCATGAGACCCCAAGTCACACCGACGGTCACCCGCGCCAACAGTCACCCGCACCGCTACGCGCCCGCCCACGCGCAGCATCGGAACTCTCTTTGGATCGCGGCGTTCCAAGCAAAGGCATCGGAGGCAATGTCATGCGGCTGACGATCATTTACGCTGCGATCCTGGCGCTGGCGGCCGGAGGCGCTTTGGCGCAGGAAAGCCCGTCCTCGGGGTCCCGTCTCCCGCTGACGACGGGGCAGGCGCCGGTCGGACACCGGCAGCCGACCATGAATGACCTTCCCCCCGATGTCGCGCACAAAGAGGTCGAGCCCTTGAATCCGCCGGCGCAAGAGAGCCGGAAAGGCAACGTCGATTCGAGGCGCAACTCCTGCCGTGGCTGCGGGCCGCCCAAGCTCGAGGTCGGGACGAGCTGCGACGCGGCCGGGCGCGGCTCCGTCGTTCTCGGGCGCAACAAGGAATCCTGCCTCGCCGACGAGACCACGGCGCAGGATACGCTGAAGCAGAACTGGTCCAAATACTCCGCCGCCGACAAGAGCCAATGCGTCGGCATGGAGAGAACCGGCGGCCCGGCGAGCTATGTCGAGCTGGCGTCCTGCCTGGAGGTCATGCGGGACGCCCGCAACATCCAGAATGCCGATCCGCTGGAGAGCGACAACGCACCCCTCAGTTCGCGCCGCGGCAGGCGCAAGTAGAGCATCCCAACAGCGCGCGCTGTTCCGATGAGATTGACACACCCACATGCGTCGTCGCCGGGCTTGACCCGGCGATCTCGATCAACGGGGCACAGCTTATTCCCTAGTATGCTTTGCGCCCGTGCCACAATAATCGAGATGGCCGGGACAAGTCCGGCCATGACGATTCCTCGTGAGCGGGACGTGCTTTAGCCCCGGGCACGCGGGTGTGGGCCGCGCAGGGCATGGTTTGTGGAAGTGCGAATAATGCAAGTAACGTCGTGAACGCTTTGCTAACCGTGAGCGCGGACGCCAAGCAGAAGACGACGCTTGAACGAAACAATCCGGCCGATGACCCTCGTATGATCAATATTGGACAGACTTGGCTTCGGCCCGCAGCGTAACCTGATTTCAAGCGGGCGCTTGGCGCCTCAAGAATTCCCAACGCCTGGAGCACTTCCGCTGCGGTTATGGCAGCTGGCTTCGCCATAGCGCGGGTTCGACGAGCCTCAGCGACCCCGTGGCGTCGGATCGCGGCAAAAGACTTCTGTGAAAGGTGCGTGATGCTGGGCGATCAGCCGTTCATCGAGGTCAAACAGACCGCTGCGTTCGCGCAGGCGGTCGTGGATACCGTCCGCGAGCCTCTTCTCGTGCTGGACAAGGACCTGTGCGTGCTCGCGGCGAGCCGTTCATTCTACGAGACATTCAAGGTCGCCCGGACCGATACGCTGGGCAGACCGCTCTACATGCTGGGCGACGGCCAGTGGGACATCCCGAGACTTCGATTGCTCCTGGAACATATCGTGCCGGAGCATGCAGTCATGGACGATTACGAGGTCGAGCATCAGTTTCCCGACATCGGAAGACGCACGATGCTGCTGAATGCCCGAAAGGTTTTCTATGAAGGCAACTCCCACACGACGCTCCTGCTCGGCATCGAGGACGTCACCGCGCGGCGTGCCTTGGAGTGCGACAGGGAAGATCTGCTCCGCAAGCAGGAAGCGCTGGTACGAGAGAAGGATGTGCTGCTTCAGGAAATGGAACATCGGGTCGGCAACAGCCTGCAGATCATCGCGGCCATAATTCTCATGAAATCGCGGATGGTGACGTCCGAGGAGACGCGTCTGCAGCTGCAGGACGCACACAACCGGGTCATGTCGGTGGCGGCCGTCCAGCAATACCTTCATGTTTCCGGGGGCGTCGCAGTCATCGAAATGGCGCCTTACCTCTCTCAGCTGTGCGAGAGCCTCAAAACCGCGATGATCGGCGACGACCGCCCAACCACCCTGAAAGTGACCAGCGATGGAGGCAGCGTCACCTCCCGTGAGGCGGTGAGCCTCGGCCTGATCGTCACGGAACTCATAATGAACGCGCTGAAGCACGCCTTCCCCGACACCAACAAGACTGATCGTCAGATAGCGGTCCGGTTCGACGTCGCTGGAACCAATTGGAAGCTTTCTGTTGCGGACAACGGGATTGGCGCGCCGGTCGGCGTGTTTGCGCAGGCAAAAACCGGCCTCGGCACCAGCATCATCACCGCGCTCGCACAACAACTCGAAGCCCGAGTCGACGTTTTGAGCGGCACCCAGGGGACAGTGGTGTCCGTCACCCACGCCACTTTTGCAAAGATGCCGGAAGCGAATTCCAAACCGGAGAGCCTCATAGATGACGGAAGCCGGTTGAGATAGGCTGCTCAGCCACTGGAGAAAGGATTGCCCGCCATCCGCGGGACTTCTATTTTGGCATCGGAACGGCCGCCTTGCGCCTGTTCAGAAATCGCTCACAGCCCGACCGCACTCGATGCGGACCGTGTACAATTTGCCAATCGCACCGGCAGCGGAGAATGCGTCAGCCCCAGCCACAGGCCGGGGCTTTTCAGTTCAATCCGGGTACTGTGTTGCGGGCACGGCGGCACCTGCAAGCATGGGGACTCTCGCCGTCTACCCTTGCGGCTCGTGCAGCGGAACAAGGCCTTGTGCTATAGCTTTGTCCATCCACCTGAAAGGCAACCTATGCAAATCCCACTGCAAATCAATTGCGAACACACGGACCTGTCACAGGCCGCTCGCGCGGCAATCGAACACGAGGTGGAGCGCCTGGAGAAATGCGAGCACCACATCACCGGGTGCCGCGTCGCCGTCGTCGCGCCGAGCACGAAGCACCACCATGGTGGCGTCTATCGCATCAACATTTGGGTGACGATTCCGCCCCACGAGAACATCGTCGTCAGCCACCAACCCTCCGATGATCGGGGCCACGAGGACGCGTCGGGCGCGATCAAGGACGCATTCGCGGCGGCCCGACGCCAGATCGAGGCTCTCCCGAAACGTTGAGAACGGCGGCCCCGGGCGGCAGCCACACCCGCCGCATTCCTCGAGAAGGACAATGCTCATGGCCGCCAGCATTGAGGATTACGGACTGATCGGCGATTGCGCGACGGCGGCACTCGTGTCCAAGGACGGCTCGATCGACTGGCTGTGTTGGCCGCGTTTCAACTCCGGCGCGTGTTTTGCCGCACTTCTCGGGGATACCGGCAACGGACGGTGGCGCATCGCGCCGGCTGACGGCAACGTTCGGATTACGCGCCGCTACAGGCCCAACACGCTGATCCTGGAAACCAGTTTCGTCACGGTCGACGGCGAAGTCACGTTGATAGACTTCTTGGCCTTGCGCGCTCGAGCTCCGCACCTCGTGCGCCTGGTTGTCGGCAAGCGGGGCGCCGTCCCGATGAGTACCGAGTTGATCATCCGTTTCGATTATGGTTTCTCCGTCCCGTGGGTGAGACAGACGGATGATGGGGCTCTTCTCGCGATTTCCGGTCCCGACATGCTTGTGCTGCACACCCCCGTCGAGCTTCGAGGCGAGCGGCTGACGACCGTGGGCCAATTTACGGTCTCCGCCGGGCAGACCATTCCTTTCGTGCTCACGCACACGCCGTCCCATCTTCCAACTCCGAAACCGGTGGAAGCGCAAGACGCATTGCGGGGAACGCAGGAATTTTGGGAGCAGTGGGCGAACACCCACCACAGCACCGGCATGTACGCGGATTCGGTCTCGCGCTCCCTCATTACATTGAAGGCCCTGACATATGCGCCGACCGGCGGCATTGTCGCGGCGCCGACTACATCGCTGCCGGAAAAGATCGGCGGTTCTCGCAATTGGGACTATCGCTTTTGCTGGCTGCGCGACGCCACGCTCACGCTGCTCGCGTTCATGAACGCCGGATACTACGACGAAGCGCGGTGTTGGCGTGATTGGCTGTTGCGCACCGCTGCCGGAAGCCCGTCCCAGATTCAGACCATGTACGGACTTGCCGGTGAGAAACGGCTGCCGGAATGGGAGGTGCCCTGGCTTTCGGGCTACGAGGGCTCGAAGCCGGTACGGATCGGCAACGCCGCCTCGGTCCAATTGCAGATCGACGTATTCGGCGAGGTCATGGACGCGCTGCACCAGGCACGTGTCGGCGATCTTCAAAATCTCGCGGAAGGATGGGATTTCCAGCGTGCCCTTCTTTGCCACCTCGAAAAGGTCTGGTCGTTTGCAGACGACGGCATCTGGGAAGTCCGTGGCGGAAGTCGGAGCTTCACCCATTCGAAGGTGATGGCATGGGTCGCATTCGACCGGGCGATCAAGAGCGTGGAGGCCTTCCGCCTCGAGGGGCCTGTCGATCATTGGCGCAAGCTCCGCGCCGAGATCCACGAGGAGGTGTGCAAAAAGGCGTTCAATCGCAGCATCGGCGCCTTCGTTCAGGCTTACGGATCAGACCAGGTGGACGCAAGTGCTCTCCTGATCCCCGCGGTCGGCTTTTTGCCGCCGGTCGACGCGCGCGTGAGGAGCACGATCGAGGCGGTCGAGCGCAGGCTCATGTCAAATGGGCTCGTGATGCGGTACGACACGGCGGTCTCAACCGACGGTCTTCCCGGGGGAGAGGGCGCTTTCCTGGCGTGCAGCTTCTGGCTTGCCGACGCTTATGTTCTTCTCGGCCAGCGTGATGACGCCCGCAAGCTGTTCGAGCGGCTTCTTTCGCTACGCAACGATCTCGGCCTGTTGTCGGAAGAGTATGATCCCGTTGCGAAGCGGCTGCTCGGCAATTTTCCTCAGGCTTTCTCCCATATCGCTTTGGTCAACACCGCGCACAATATCGAGCGGCCGGAGAAACCATGCGAGCAGCGTTCCGGCAACAAATCGCTCGCCGAGGCAGCGCGATGACGCGTTACCGACGTGGGTTGCGTACGAGCGATTGCGAGCGTAGCCGTTGACGGAGCGGAGGAAGGTCGCAACCAAGGAGAGGACGATGTATACCAACATCCTGATACCGACGGACGGGTCGGAACTCGCCGGGAAGGCGGTCCAGCACGGCATCGCCCTGGCCAAGCGGATCGGCGCCAAAGTCACCGTGCTGACAGTCTTGCCGCCTTTTCATACCTTCACGACCGACGCCCAGATGATCGAGGACACGCCGGCTCAGTACAAGGCACGGATGCAGGAACGCGCCGAGAAATTCTCGGCACCGTCGCCGGCGCAGCGCAGGCAGCAGGCGTCGCGTGCGAGACGGTCCATGTCGAGCAGGAGCATCCCTACCGGGCGATCATCGATACCGCGATGTCGAAAGGCTGTGACCTTATCGTCATGGCCTCGCATGGCCGCCACGGCATCTCCGCGATCGTCCTCGGCAGCGAGACGGTCAAGGTGCTCACTCACTCAAAGATCCCGGTGCTCGTCCATCGATGAGTTGCGTGACGATCTACGGGACTTGTTCACTGCATCGGCTCGCGTCGAGCCTTGGGCGGGGTCGTGAGAGGTTTCATCAGCCTTTGCAGATCGCTATCAGGAAAGACCCATAGGGACGACTCTGGGGAATAATGCCGCCTCTCATGCCGTACCCCGGCGGAACATCGCGCTTACGAGCTCCAGCGCCAGTTGCGGACCTCCGGCATGTCGTCGCCATGCTCGCTGATATAGAGCTTGTGACGCTCCATGGTGGTCCAGTAACGCGCCCTCGCCTTCTCCACTTGATCGCCGAGCCGCGGAATTCGCCGGATGGCGTCCAGCGCGAGTTGATAGCGGTCGAGGTTGTTCAGCACGACCATGTCGAAGGGGGTCGTGGTGGTGCCCTCCTCCTTGTAGCCGCGCACATGAATGTTGTCGTGATTGCGCCGGCGGTAGGTCAGCTTGTAAATCATCGCGGGATAGCCGTGGAAGGCGAAGATCACGGGCTTGTCCGTCGTGAATAGCTCGTCGAAATCCTGACCTTCCAGGCCGTGGGGATGCTCGGACTGAGGCTGCAGCACCATCAAATCCACCACGTTGACGACGCGGATGCGGATATCGGGGACATACGCGCGCAACAGCGTCACCGCAGCGAGGGTCTCGAGGGTCGGCACATCGCCGGCACAGGCCATGACCACGTCGGGATCGCCGCCATCGTTGCTGGCCCATTGCCAAATGCCCGCACCTACGGTGCAGTGCCGTACGGCGGAATCGATGTCGAGCCACTGCCACTCCGGCTGCTTGCCCGCGATTATCAAGTTGATGTAGTTCCGGCTGCGCAGGCAGTGATCCGCCACCGACAGAAGGCAGTTCGCATCCGGCGGCAGATAGATGCGCACGATATCGGATTTCTTGTTGGCGACATGATCGATGAAACCGGGATCCTGGTGGGAAAAGCCGTTGTGGTCCTGGCGCCAGACGTGCGAGGTCAGGAGATAATTCAGCGACGCGATAGGCCTGCGCCAGGGGATCTTCTTGCTGACCTTGAGCCATTTTGCATGCTGATTGAACATCGAATCGATGACGTGGATGAAGGCCTCGTAACAAGAGAAAAATCCGTGGCGCCCGGTGAGCAGGTACCCTTCGAGCCAGCCCTCGCACAGATGCTCGCTCAGCACCTCCATGACGCGGCCGTCGACGCCGAGATCGATGTCGACGGCTTCGATATCAGCCATCCATTCCTTGCCGGAGACCTCATAGACGGCCTCTAATCTGTTCGAGGCGGTCTCGTCCGGACCGAACAGCCGGAAATTCTTCTTTTCGAGGTTGAGCTTCATCACGTCGCGCAGAAAGTTTCCGAGAACCCGGGTCGAATTCGGCCTCGACGCCGCCCGGCTGGAGCACGGGCACGGCGTAGTCCTGGAAATGAGGCATCGACAAGGGCTGCAAAAGCTCGCCGCCATTGGCGTGCGGATTGAAGCTCATGCGGCGATGGCCCGTCGGCGCAAGTGCCGCGAGGTCGTCGCGGAACTTACCTCGTTCGTCGAACAATTCGTGCGGCCGGTAGCTCTTCATCCAATCTTCAAGCTGCTTCAGGTGTTCGGGATTCTTCATGTCCGCGATTGGAACTTGATGCGCGCGCCAAGTTCCCTCCACCGGCTTGCCGTCCACGAACTTCGGCCCGGTCCAGCCTTTAGGCGTGCGGAAGACGATCATCGGCCAGCGCGGCCGCTGCACTGTCTCGGGAGAAGAACGCGCCGCACGCTGGATCTCGTGAATTTCCGCTATGACCCTGTCGAGCGTGCCGGCGAGGCTTTGATGCACGACGGCCGGAACGTGGCCTTCCACGAAATGCGGTTCGTAGCCGTAACCGCGGATCAGGTCGGTCAATTCCCGGCGGCTGATACGGGCGAGCACGGTCGGATTGGCGATCTTGAACCCGTTGAGATGAAGGATCGGAAGAACCGCACCGTCGCGTGCCGGATTGAGAAACTTGTCGGAGTGCCAGCTCGTGGCAAGTGCGCCCGTTTCCGCCTCCCCGTCGCCGATGATGCAGGTCACGATCAGATCCGGATTGTCGAAAGCCGCGCCATAGGCGTGGACGAGGGAATAGCCGAGCTCACCCCCTTCATGGATCGACCCCGGCGTTTCCGGTGCGACGTGGCTTGGGATGCCGTACGGCCAGGAGAACTGCCGAAACAGCCGTTGCAGTCCGTTTCGGCTGCGCTCGATGTTCGGATAGCGTTCGGTGTAGGACCCTTCCAGATAGCTATGCGCCACCAGCCCCGGACCGCCATGACCGGGGCCGATGACATAAATCATGTTCAGATCGTGTTCTTTGATCAGCCGGTTCAGGTGCACATAAATGAAATTGAGCCCGGTGGTGGTGCCCCAATGTCCGAGCAGACGGGGCTTGATGTGCGCCAGCGTGAGAGGGGTTTCGAGCAGCGGATTGTCCTGCAGATAGATTTGCCCGACCGTGAGATAGTTTGCGGCGCGCCAATACGCGTCCATCTTTTCCAGCAGGTCGGGCGCCAGCGGCGCCGGGTTCCGGGGGTTCCTCAGGGACTCGTTCATGCGTGCGCCTGCGACGGTCTCGGAGCGGCTTGCCCCGGCGGCAGAGCGACCTCGGCCATGCCCAACGCGGATAAAACCTGCGCCACGATCTCGCGCGGCACCGGCTCGATCGAGACGACGACGGGATTTTCGTCCGGTCCCGGCTCTTCGAGCGCCTCGAATTGGCTGTGCAGCAGGCTCCGCGGCATGAAATGCTCGTGGCGGGTGGCGATGCGGCGCGCGATCAGTGCTTCGTCGCCCTTGAGGTAGACCAGGCGGACGTCCGCACGATCGCCGATCAGAACGTCGCGGTAGCGGCGCTTCAGCGCGGAGCACGCGACGACGCCATGTCCTCCGGACCGACGCGTCTCGTCGATCCAGGCGGCGACCGCGCCCAGCCACGGCCAGCGATCCTCGTCGGTGAGCGGAACGCCGTTATGCATCTTCTCGACGTTGGAAGCCGGGTGGAACCAATCGGCATCCTCGAATTCCCATCGCAGGCGCGACGCGAGGAGCCCTCCGACCGTCGACTTCCCGCATCCGGAAACCCCCATGACGATCACCACCGCGGGAGCGGCGGGTGACGCGCCGTTCGTCGTCCGGATTTCCGTGGCCATCAGTCCTCTCCTCCTGGGTTGGCGCCGCGGTCCATGAACCAGTGGAGGCGCCCGACCGGGCGCACCATGGCCGCGGGCAACTCGCAATCTCCGGCCTTTGCGCCTGCCACGGCTCCCCTTTTGCCTTCTCCCGTCGCGAGGAATGCGACGTCGCGGCTGCTATCGAGCGCGGGATAGGTCAGCGTGATGCGCGCCTCCGATTTCGCGCCGATGACCGCGACCGCCCACCGGCGGTTCTCCTGCAATGCCGGCTTACCGGGAAACAGCGAGGCCGTATGTCCGTCCTCTCCAATTCCGAGCAGCGTCACGTCGAACAGCGGCCGGCCGGAAGAAAGCATGTCGGTGCCGTGGAAGCGCTTCAATGTCGTTTCATAGGCGGCGGCGGCCTGCTCCGGCGACAAGCCTTCGGTCGGGATCGCGTGGATATTGGCGTCGGGGATCGGGACACGCGAAAGCAGCGCTTCGCGGACCATCCCGTAATTGCTGTCGGGATGGTCGTGCGGCACGAAGCGCTCGTCGCCCCAGAACCAATGGGAGCGGGTCCACGGGAAGCGCGACGCAATGGCAGGCGAAGCGAGCCTTTCATAAAGCCGCCGCGGCGTCGATCCGCCCGACAGGCATACCGCGAAATCGCGGTCGGTCGCCTGCGCGAGTGCGCAAAGCCATTCGGCGACCCCTCGCGCGAGCGCTTCGGCGCTCTCAAAAGTCCGGCTCTGCGTCGATGCGGCGACGATCATTGTGCCACCGCCATCGTATGTATGGCGCTGTTTCGAATTCGCGAGATAGCGGCCGCATAGTCGCCCGAACCGAATATCGCCGATCCCGCGACGATCGCGTCGGCGCCGGCATCGACGGCCAGTGCGGCATTATCGCCATTCTGTCCACCGTCGACCTCGATCCACGGGTCGAGCCCCCTCGACGCACAGAGCCGACGCAGAGTTCGGATTTTCGGCAGCATCTCCGGCAGGAATTTCTGGCCGCTAAATCCAGGATTGACCGTCATCACCAGAACGACATCGCACAGATGCAGCACCTGCTCGACGAAGGCGATCGGGCTGGCCGGATCGAGCACGGCGCCCGCTTTCTTGCCGAGCTCGCGAATGCGCGACAGCACGCGATGGAGGTGAATCGTCGAAGACGGCTCGACCTGGACCAGAAGGTGATCAGCGCCGGCGTCGGCGAAATCCTCGAGATAGCGTTCGGGCTCGACGATCATCAGGTGGACATTGAGCGGCTTGGCCGTGGAGCGGCGCACCGCATTCACGATCGCGGGGCCGAACGAGATATTCGGCACGAACCTGCCGTCCATCACGTCGATATGGATCCAATCGGCGCCGGCCTCGTCGACCGCGTGGACTTCTTCGCCGAGCCGGCGCAAATCGGCGGACAGGATGGAGGGCGCGACGACGATCTTTTTCATCGTGCCTCCGACAGGGATGACGGCGCGCGGTGCAGGACGAACCGTTCCATCGCTTTGGCAAAGCCTTCGTCTTCATAGGACGCCGTCACCAGATCGGCCTTAGATTGCACGTCCCGGCTGGCGTTGCCCATCGCGATGCTGAGGCCGCTGTTGCGGAACATCAGCACATCGTTCGGCATGTCGCCGATCGTGACGATCTCGCCGGCGGGCACCGACAGGAGCTTCGACAGCGTCGTGACGACGGTGCCTTTGTTCGCGTCCGGATGGGTGACATCGAGATAGTAGGGCTGCGAGCGCGCCGCCGACGCTCCGGTGCCGAGCGCGTCCTGGGCATCCTTTTCGCAGCGGGCGACCAAGTCGAGATCGTCGCTCACGCCGACGATCTTCACCGCGCCGCCGAGCACCGCGTTGAAGTTATCGGTGATGGTCGGCGCGAACTTGACGGTCCACTGCTCCCGCGCCACATGGGGCGCGTTGCGGTCTCGAACAAGCCAGTCCCTGCCGCTGTAGACCCAGACGTCCAAGCCGTTACGGAGGATGAGCTCCAAAGCGCGCCGTGCCACGTCGGGGGCGAGCACGTGCTCTTCCATGATGGTCATGTCGGGCTCGACGAAAATCCCGCCGTTGAAGCCGGCAATGGGCGTCTGCAGCGCCAACGGATCGATCAGCATCGCCATGCCGCGCGGCGGCCGGCCGCTGGTGATGGCAAATGCGATGCCTGCGGCGTGCAGCGCCTTCACGGCCGCCCGCGCACGCGGAGTCAGCACTTTGTCGGCAGTCACGAGAGTGCCGTCCACATCGGCCAGCACAAGCGAGATTTTCGCAGCGGCGTGATCTTGCCCTACCATGCGCGATCTCCCGCTCGCGCCATCTCGACGCCTATGTTCGAACGGTGCCGGCCGAGGATGAACCGTTCGATCGCGTCGGCGAAGCCGTCCTCGCGATTGCTGTCCGTCACGAAATCCGCAGCCTGCTGTACCTCCGCACTGGCATTGCCCATCGCAATGCAAAGACCACTCCGCTCGAACATCGCGACATCATTGCCGCCGTCGCCGATGACGGCGATCTCCGCCGGCGGAACAGCCAGCAGCCTCGCGAGCTCCGACAATGCGACACCCTTGTTGGCGAGCGAATGGGTGATGTCGAGGTAGTAAGGCTGAGATCGAACGACGGTGGCTCGATCAGCCAGCGTGGCTCGCAAATCTCGCTCACACCGCGCAAGAAGCTCGAAGTCCTCGCTGACGCCGACGATCTTTGCAGCGGAGTCGAGGGCGCGTCCGAAATTCTCGACCACGGTCGGTCGAAATCCCACCGTGCGTTCCTCGAGCCCGACATAAGGCCCGCGAGGGTCGCACACCAGCCAGTCCTGCCCGCTGAAAACCCAGACCTGCGCCTGTTGCGCGTCGAGCATGTCGGCGGCACGCTGCGCGGTCCCAGGCGACAGCAGATGCTCGGTGATCAGTGAAAGTTCGGGCGTCGTTATCACCCCGCCATTGAAGCCACTCAGGGGCGTCGTAATTCCCAAGGGATCGAGCAGCATGCGCAAGCCGCGCGGCGGCCGGGCGCTGATAATGGAAAAAATAATCCCGCTTGCGCGCAGCTCCGCCGCCGCCGCCCGGGTGCGCTCGGTCAGACGTTTGTCATCGGTCACCAATGTGCCATCGACATCCGACACGACGGCCGAGCATTTGAATGGCAAAGGCCGTGTGCGGATCATGACGATTTCCCATCGTCGTCGTCCTGGATGGTCCGCCAGCGCCGTCCACCGCGAGCCAAAAGCGCGTCTGCTTCGCTCGGTCCCGAGCTTCCTGCTGGATAAATCGGCAGATCTGCCGCACCATCATCGGCCCAGGCGTCGAGCACCGGTTGCACGATGCGCCAAGTCTGCTCCACCATGTCGGCGCGCATGAACAAGGTCGGGTCGCCGATCATGACGTCATAGATCAACGTCTCGTATCCGACGTTCGGCTCCTGAGGGAACCAGTCGTCATAGCGGAAATCCATCTTGACGGCGGCGAGGTCCACCACGGGTCCTGGGCGCTTGACCTCGAACTGCAGGGAAATTCCCTCGTCGGGCGAGATGCGCAGCACCAGCCAGTTGGGCGGCAGAGCGTCGACGGGCGTGTCCTGGAACGCCGCGTAGGGCGCCTTCTTGAAGCAGACTGCGATCTCCGTATTCCGTTGCGACATGTGCTTGCCGGTACGGAGGTAGAAGGGCACGCCGGCCCAACGCCAGTTGTCGATCTCGATCTGCATCGCGACATAGGTCTCGATGCTCGAATCCGGCGCCACGTTGGGCTCCTGCCGATAAGCCTTCACTTTCTTGCCCAGCACCGTGCCGGCGCCGTACTGGCCACGCACCGCCGCTGCCGGCTTGACGGCGGGCATCGCGGCCAGCACTTCGGCTTTCTTGGAGCGGATCGCGGCGGCATCGAAGCCGATGGGCGGTTCCATGGCGACCATCGAAAGCAATGTAAACAGGTGATTCGGAACCATGTCGCGCAGCGCGCCTGTCGCCTCGTAGAAACTGCCGCGCTCCTCCACGCCGACCGTCTCCGCCGCGGTGATCTGCACGTGATCGATCCGGTCGCGGTTCCAGATCGGTTCGAACAGTCCATTGGCGAAGCGGAATGCCATGATGCTCTGGACCGTTTCCTTTCCGAGAAAGTGGTCGATCCGGAAGATCTGGTCTTCATGCAGCGTGCGCTGGACGCGAGCGTTCAGTTCGCGCGCCGAGTCGAGGCTGTGGCCGAACGGCTTTTCGATCACCACGCGTCGCCAGAATCGACGCTTCCCGTTCCGATCCTCGAGCTGCTCGGTGAGCTTCGCGTTGCCGAGCTGCTCCACCACGGAGCCGAAAAGCCGATCCGCGACGGCGAGATAGAAGATGGCATTTCCCAGGGTGCCGTGAGCTCTTTGCAGCCTCTTCAAGCGCGCTGCGAAGCTTGTCGTACAGCTCGGGCTTCGTCAGGTCGCCCCGCACATACACCATCTTCTCCGCGAGCCGCTTCCACACAGCCTCGTCGATGTGGTCGATATTGAACTCCGTGGCAGCGTTGCCGACGAAGCTTTTCAGCGAGCCGTAAAGCTCGTCGCGCCAGCTTTCCGCGGTACCCTCCGCCCGCGCCACTCCGATCAGGGCGAATTGCTCCGGTAGCACTTTGGTGCGCGCGAGGTTGTAGAGCGCCGGCATCACCAGGCGCTTGGTCAGGTCGCCGGTGGCGCCGAATATCACCATGGCGCAGGGGTCGGCCGGCTTGGCCCGGCGCCGCGGTGGGCACGCAATAACCTGTGCGATCTTCGGCATCCGGTTCGCGGGAGCGTCGAGCATGGCGCTACTCTGCGGCGTGCTGTGCGGCCGCGTGGCCCTGCGAATCTTTCGGCTTTGGTTCGGGGTCGATCGGCTCTTGACCCTCGACGTGCCCGCCGAAGCCGAAGCGCATGGCCGAGAGCATCTTTTCGCCGAAGGTGTGCTCCTGCCGCGAGCGGAACCGGGCGAACAGCGCCGACGTGATCACATCCGCCGGGACCGCTTCCTCGACCGCGGCCTCGACCGTCCATCGGCCTTCGCCCGAATCCTGAACGAAGCCGGAGAAATCCTTCAGCTGTGGATCCTTCGCCAGCGCGGCGGCGCCGAGATCGAGCAGCCAGGATGAGATGACGCTGCCGCGCCGCCAGACCTCCGCGACATCCGGCAGGTTCAGCGTGAACCGTTCGTCCTCGGGCAGATCCTTCGAGTCCTTGTTGCGCAGGATGTCGAAGCCCTCGGCATAGGCCTGCATCAATCCGTACTCGATGCCGTTATGCACCATCTTGACGAAGTGCCCGGCGCCGGAGGGGCCGGCGTGAATGTAGCCGCGCTCGGCGCGGGAATCGCCTTTCGCGCGGCCCGGCGTCCGCGGGATATCGCCGGCGCCGGGAGCGAGCGCCGAAAAGATCGGATCGAGGTGATCCACAGCTCCCTTCGAGCCGCCGATCATCATGCAATAGCCGCGCTCGATACCCCAGACGCCGCCGGACGTGCCGCAATCGACGTAGCGAATGCCCTTCTCCGCGAGTTTTTTGGCGCGACGGATGTCGTCCTTGTAAAAGGAATTGCCGCCGTCGATGATGATGTCGTCCCGGTCCAGCATGCCGCCGAGATGCTCGACCATCTCTTCGGTGACCACGCCCGCAGGCAACATCAGCCAGACGGCGCGCGGCTTTCCGCCGAGCGTCTTTACCAAATCCGTAATCGACGCTGCCGCCTTGGCACCGTCCTTTGCGAGCGCTTCGCGCGTCTTTGCGGTTCGCGCGTATACCACGCAGTCGGTGTCCCGCCTTCATCAACCGGCGAGACATGTTGCCGCCCATCTTGCCGAGTCCGATCATGCCGATCTGCATTGGTCTTCTCCTGTTATTGGCTCATGCGAGCGCTTGTCGGACCGCATCCATGAGGGTCGTCAGCCCCGCCGCGACATGCACGCCGAGATGCACGCGCAGCATCCGTCGATCACGCTCGGCCAGTACCTCGAAATCGCCGCGCGCCTCCGCCGCCTTGACGACACCGAAGGTGTATTTCTGGCCCGGCACCTGGAGATCGGCGGAGTCGTCGCAGGTGATCTGAAGGAACACGCCGGTGTTCGGGCCGCCCTTGTAGGCCTGCCCGGTCGAATGCAGGAATCGCGGTCCGAAGCCGAGGCAGGTGGCGACGCGCTTGCGGTCGCGGATCAGGACGCGGATTTCCTGCAGCGCGTCGCGATGGAGCTTGTTGCGTTCGACATAGGCGAGGAGCGCGCAATAGTCGCCCTCCCGAATGTGCCCGAAATGCGCGCCGAGGTATTCGACCAGCGTGCCGGCCTTTCCGAACGCCTTGCGGTTCCTGTCGTCGGCAAAGAGCGTCAGGCCGGCCTCCTCGAGAAGCACCGTTTCCGCCGGCAGCGCGCCGCTCTTCTCGTAGGCCGCGGTCAGCTCTCGCGTCTTGTCCTTGCTGGCTTCGACATCGGGCTGATCGAACGGATTGATGGCGAGGATCGCACCCGCCACCGCGGTGGCAAGCTCCCAGCGGAAGAATTCCTGGCCGATGTGATAGCGATCGGTGACGCCGATGTGCACGACCGGGTGGCCCGCGCGTTCGAGCGCGGCGACGGCTTCATCCTGCTTCACGTCCGCTTCGCCCGACAATCGCAAATAGACGAACAGCCGATCTTTTCCGTAGACGTCGGGCGGCCCCAGCGGCTCGGCATCGACGGGAATAAGCCCCTTGCCCTGTTTGCCCGTCGATTCCGCCAACAGTTGTTCGAGCCATGCCCCGAAATCGGCAATGCCGGGCGAGGCGACGATGGTGACCTTGTCGCTGCCCGTCTTTCCCAGCACACCCAAGACGGTGCCGAGCACGACGCCCGGATTATCGGCCGGCGGCACGTCGGCGCCGCACGAGCGCACCATCTCCTGCGCCGCGCCGAGCAGCCTGCCGATGTCCAGACCCATCACGGCCGCGGGCACCAGGCCGAAATCCGACAGCACGGAATAGCGGCCGCCGATGCTCGGAAGCCCAAACGCGATGTGGCGGAATCGATCGTGTTCGGCGATCGTCTGCAATTTCGACCCGGGATCGGTGATGGCGATGAACCGCGATCCCGCTTCGTCGGCGCCGACCGCTCGCTTCGCGCACTCGAAGAAATACTGCTTCAAGATGTTCGGTTCGAGCGTGCTGCCGGATTTGCTCGACACGATGAAGAGGGTTCGCGCCGGATCGATCTTGCTTTCGATGGTCCGGATCTGCGCGGGGTCGGTGGAGTCGAGCACCAACAGCTCGGGATCGCCCTTTCTGATGTCCGGAACGTTTCGGCGAACACCTCCGGCCCCAGGCTCGAGCCACCCATGCCGAGCAGAAGAGCGTGAGAGAAGCCCTGCCGCCGCGACATCGTCGGCCAAGACTGCAAGGGGAGTCGATCCGCTTGCGCTGCTCCTCGACGATGTCGAGCCAGCCGAGCCATTTCGCCTCGTCGGAGCGGGTCCACAGGCTTGCGTCGCCTGCCCAGAGGCGGCGCAAGTTCCCATCATGCCGCCACGACTTCGAGCGAGACCGCCACCGCCTTCTCGAGCTCGGCGGGAAGCGCGATGGACTGGCTGTCGAGCCTATCGCCGAGAGCGACGGTGCGCTTGCGCGAGACCGCCCCGAGCAGCTTGTCGAAGGCATCGGCGAAGAGCTGGACGCCTTCCTCGACCAATTTTGCCGTCACCGCGTCGATGGAGATACCGCACCGAGCCAACGTCGCCATCAGTCGCTCGGCTTCACCGATGTTCTCCGTCAGCGAAGCCCGCGCTTTCCCATGGCCGCGGAACGCGTCCATCGTCGCCGGCGGCATGGTATTCACGGTGTCGGCGCCGACCAGTTCCTCCACGTAGAGCACGTCGCTGTACGCGGGGTTTTTGGTTCCCGTGCTCGCCCAAAGCAGCCGCTGCACGCGCGCGCCCTTGGCGCTCAGCTTCTCCCAACGGGCGCCGGCGAACAGCCGCTTGTAGCGTTGGTAGGCGAGTTTCGCGTTCGCGATGGCGATCTTGCCGCGCAGTCCGGTCAGCGCCGCGCGCTGGTCCGCCTCGTTGGTCTGACGCAGTTGCTCCTCGATCAGCGCGTCCACTGCCACGTCGATACGGCTCACGAAGAAACTGGCGACGCTCGCGATCGTGCCGGGGTCGCCGCCTTGCGCGGCCAAATGTTCGAGGCCGGCCAGATAGGCTTCCACGACCTCTTCGTAGACCTGCTGGGAGAACAGCAGCGTGATATTGACGTTGATGCCCTCGCCGATGAGCTGGCGGATCGCCGGCAAGCCGGCCTGCGTCGCCGGCACCTTGATCATCAGGTTATCCCGGCCGACCGCGCGCCACAGCCGCCGCGCCTCGGCGACGGTCGCGTCGGTGCTCATCGCGAGATAGGGCGACACTTCCAGGCTGACATATCCGTCCCGGCGTTTCGTCGCCTCGTAGACGGGGCGCAGCGCGTCCGCCGCGTGCTGGATGTCCGCGATCGCAAGCCGCTCATAGAGCGACATCACATCGCGGTCGCCCTCACTTTCGGCCGCCTTCAGGGCGGAATCGTAATCGGTGCTGCCGCCGATGGCCTTTTCGAAGATCGAGGGATTGGAGGTGACTCCCGTGAGCCCGTCAGCTCTCGATGAGCTTCCTGAGGCCGCCTTCGGCGATGAAACGCCGCGACAGGAAGTCGAGCCAGACGGCCTGGCCGAAATCATGCAAGCGCTCCAGCGGGTTCACATCCGTCTTCGTCTGGTGTTGAACATTCATGATCTCGACAGCCCTTTGGATTTCTCGATTTGCTGCTTCGCGGCGGCCAGCACCTTGGCCGGCGTGAAGCCGAACTTCGTCAGCAGGTCCTTGAGCGGCGCCGAGGAGCCGAATGTGTTCATACCGACCGTGACGCCCGTCGTGCCGACGTAGCGGTCCCAGCCGATCACCGAACCCATCTCGACCGATACACGCGCCGTGACATCGGGCGGAAGAACGCCATCGCGGTACGACTGATCCTGCTGCTCGAACAGCTCCCAGGACGGCATGCTGACGACACGTGCGGGAATACCGTCCCGCTCGAGTTCCTCATAGGCGTCGATGCAGAGAGCCACCTCGCTGCCGGTGCCGATCAAGATGACGGCCGGCTTGCCGGCCGGAGCGTCCGCGAGGACATAGGCGCCACGCCTCAACCCGGCAGCCGGCGCATAGCGCGTTGCGGTCGAACGTCGGGAGCGGTTGGCGGCTCAACACGAGGCAGGCCGGCTGGTGCGCCAGTGCGATGACGACGCGCCAAGCTTCGACGACTTCGTTGGCGTCGGCAGGGCGCAGCGTGATCAGCCCGGGAATGCTGCGCAAGGCGATGAGCTGCTCGATCGGTTGATGCGTCGGTCCGTCCTGGCCCACGCCGATCGAGTCATGCGTGAAGACATAGATGACCGGAAGCTCCATCAGCGCGGCCAGGCGGATCGGCGGCTTCATGTAATCGGAAAAGATCAGGAAGCCCGCGCCGAAGGGCCGGATCTTGGACAGCGCCAGCCCGTTCAGGATCGCTCCCATGGCATGCTCGCGAATCCCGAAATGCAGGTTGCGCCCGCCCGGAGTGCCGGCCTCCAGATCGCCGGCCCCTTCGAAGGTGAGGCGCGTCTTGGTGGAGGGCGCGAGGTCGGCTGCGCCACCGATGAGCCAGGGGTAATGCGCGGCGATGGCGTTGAGCACCTTGCCGGAGGAGTCGCGGCTGGCGAGGCCCTTCGCGTCGGCAGGAAAGACCGGCAAGTCCGCGTCCCAGCCCTCTGGAAGCTCGCGCCGCTGCATGCGCTCGATCTGATCGGCGAGGTCGGGATATTTCCTCCGGTAGGATTCGAACAGCGTGGTCCAGGCTTCACGAAGGCTGCGGCCGCGCTGACCGATGCCATCCCGGAAATGTTTGCGCACGCCCTCCGGCACCAGGAATTTGGCGTCTTCCGGCCAGCCGTAGCTGCGTTTGGCGAGGCGAACCTCCTCCTCGCCGAGCGGCTCGCCATGGGCAGAGCTGGTGTCGTGCTTGTGCGGGGCACCGTAGCCGATATGACTGTCGACGATGATGAGGGTCGGCACCTCCGGCGTACGCCGGAAGGCCTCGATCGCCTGCGCCAGCCGCTTCGTATCGTTGGCGTCGCCGACCTCCAGCACGTTCCAGCCATAGGCCAGGAAGCGCGCGCCGACATTGTCGCTGAAGGCGAGATCCGTGTGCCCCTCGATCGTCACCCGGTTGCTGTCGTAGAGCCAGCACAGGTTGCCGAGCATCTGGTGACCCGCGAACGAGGCCGCTTCGCTCGATACGCCTTCCATCATGTCGCCGTCGCCGCACATGGCATAAACGTCGTAGTCGAATATCTTGAAGTCCGGCCGGTTGAAGCGCTGGGCGAGCCAGCGCGCGGCGAGCGCCATGCCGACGCTGTTGGCGCAACCCTGGCCGAGCGGGCCGGTCGTCGTTTCGACACCCGAGGTGAGATGGTATTCGGGGTGACCCGGACACTTGCTGCCGATCTCCCGGAACCGCTTGATGTCATCGAGGGTAACGGAGGGCTCGCCGAGGCGCTCATACTCGGCATTGACCGCCTTCACCCCGGTGAGATGGAGCAATGCATAGAGCAGCATCGAGGCGTGGCCGTTCGAAAGCACGAAGCGATCGCGATTGGGCCAGATCGGATCCTCCGGGTCGAAGCGCAGGAAATGCTGCCACAGCGTGTAAGCCACCGGTGCCAATGCCATCGGCGTGCCGGGATGGCCGGAATTGGCCTGTTGCACGGCGTCCATCGCGAGTGTGCGAATGGTATTTATGCAAAGTTGATCGGTGACCCGGCCTAGTTCGGGCCCCCTGCTCGTTGCTTCAATGGCTCTGACGGCGACCGATTTGGTTTTGGCTGGCATTTGGAGGCGTCTCGCAATCTTTGCAGATGGATACGCACTTTGCAGATGGATACGCAATTCATCCGACGGAAGAAGCGCCCTGGCTCCTCAACTCGCTGCCGCGCCAAGGGTTCCACATGCACGGCGCGACAGCGGCAAAAGCCGCCCACGAGCTTCTTTGATCGGCCGAAGGACTGCCGCCGATCCTCGTACACGAGGTTATTTGCAGGCAAAAACTGTCGAAATACCCTCTTGCTTCGCGATCCCCTTGGCCGAATGAACGGCCGTCAGAAATGAAAGGTCGTTAATGGTCTTTGACCGGTTGCGGGCAACCGTGATTGTAAGCCCAAGCGGATGTCTCGCTTGCCGATATTCCTCACCATACTTGACAAGCACGTACTTTTGCCCGCCAGGGATCTCGGTAGACGACGAAATGAATTTGACTTTCGACATGAGTACAATCTCACCCTGTTTGTTTATGGAACCGCTAGGACGCTCGCGTCTATTTCAGGACGGCGCGAGCGTGACGAAGTCGGCACAACCGAGACGTCAGTTTGCGGAGACGGTCTGCCTGATGGGCAGCAGGACCAATCAACCACCCAACCCGAAGCGATCACGCGTGGGATCGTCGGATTCATGCACTCGTTCCGCGGCGTCCGCGGGCTGCCTGCCGACCGATTGCGTTTCACGCATCGAGAGCGCAAGGTCGCAAGCGCCGGAAAACATTGTGAAAGGAAAATACCAAAGAAGAACAGACATGACGGCTCCTCTGCGCTGCATTGCGCCGAATTTAGGTCGGTTCGCGGTGGTTTCATGGAAAACGGATTTAATGAATGTGAGTTCCGATTTTTTCAATCACGAACCGTACAAACCTGCGTGACAGCCCATGACGGCAATCAGGCAGGGGACCGTACGATGACGAAAAGCGGATTATTGAACTGCTTTCAGGATCGGATCGCTAACTGTCGTAAGTGGCGCGGCGGCCAACTGAGGCGGCGGCAGCGAATCTGCGTCGTCGGGAAACTTTCCATTTTGCGGCGGCTCACCGCCGATGCCCCCGACCGTCAGTGACACCGGTGCCAACCCGTCGATCCCCAGCACTAGCGCCGCGGCCGGGCTGAGATCGATTATCCGCCCATCGACGAATGGACCACGATCATTGATTCGCACCACCACCGAGCGGCCGTTGTCGCGATTGACCACGGTCACTTGCGTACCGAACGGCAGGGTGCGATGGGCGGCCGTCATGTCTTCAGGATTTATCCGCTCCCCGTCCGAGGTGTACTGGTCGCTGTACACCGAGGCAATACCCGAACCCTCGAACGAGCTGCCGTTTTCCGCCGCGTGCTCGGGGGACGGTTTGGACCGGCTCGGCAAGGCCAATAGCTTTTCACGCACACCGCGCCGCCCGTGCCATTTGTGCCTCCAAGAGCCTGTTCCGCCGGTCCCCGCCGAGTGCTGGTTTCCCTTGGCCATTGTCGGCTCATGGTGAGCG
Organism: uncultured Alphaproteobacteria bacterium; assembly: GCA_963800215.1. Lineage (GTDB taxonomy): Bacteria > Pseudomonadota > Alphaproteobacteria > Rhizobiales > Xanthobacteraceae > JAJPKK01. The sequence goes on from CAWCZY010000007.1 coordinate 101,365, forward strand.
TGCGCCAAAGCAGGGCGGCTGTTTCCCCCTGCCGCCAGCACGACGGCCATAGCGCTTGCCGCGAGTACGTTGCGGAGGGCGCGTCGGCCACGTGATCCACGGTGATGTTTCAATTCGAGTTCCTTTTGCTTGCCGCCCTCAGATGCGAAGTCACCGGCTTGCTGCGAAATAGACCGGCTTGCTGCAAAATAGATCGTACTGGGTGTAACTCCGTCACACCTCGATCGTTCCGCCGACGGCCTCGCGGGCAGGCCCCGACCCGTTCGCCGGTTTCCCCGTCCACCGTTGGCGCGGCAGCGCCCCGATTGCGGGCCGGCCACCTCGGCAGATATGCTCATGGGAAGACGCGCCCGAAACGGTATTGGACCTGCATATACCATCAACAAGCTGCCCCGATGAGTAACACCACCACCAAGCCGCGCATCAAAACCCGATCCAAAACGGAACGACCGCGCCTTCACAAGGTCATCCTGGTCAACGATGACTACACGCCGCGGGAGTTCGTCGTCACGGTGCTCGAGGCCGAATTCCGAATGAGCCGGGAACAGGCCTATCGGGTGATGATGACCGCACATCGGCGAAGCGCCTGCGTCGTTGCGGTCTACGCCAAGGATATTGCAGAGACCAAGGCCACTCGTGCAACGGAAGCGGGCCGCAGCAAGGGCTACCCTCTCACCTTTACGACCGAACCGGAGGAATAGCGGCGCGGCGTCCGCGCCCTCGTGGAAGAAGGCCTCGACACGTCGCCGCCCCGAATTCCTGAGATAATGCGCGCGGCGCCTGGAGCGGCCGTTGCGGCGGCGGCGGCGGCGTGACACAACGCCGGCATGGGCGAACGCGACTCCGACCACCGCAAGGGCAAGTTCCGCCGCGACGACGGCGCCAAGCCGTTCGCCGCCAAGCCGTCCGCCAACAAGCCGTCCGCCAACAAGCCGTCCGCCAACAAGCCGTTCGCGGGCAAGCGGTCCGCCGGCAAGCGGTCCGGCAAGCCGCGCGCCGGGCCGTGGCGCGGCCCGCCCCGCGACCGCCCGGTGGTGCTGTACGGCTGGCACAGCGTCAAGGCGGCGCTGGAGAACCCGCAGCGCAATTTTCACCGCCTGCTCGCCACCGAGAACGCGGCGCGGCGGCTCACGGAAGAAAACGTCGCGCTCGCCGTCAAGCTCGACATGGTGCGGCCGGATGCGATCGAAGCCCTGGTGGGGCCGGAGGCGGTGCACCAGGGCCTCTATGCCGAGGCCGATCCCCTGCCCTCCCCCGCGCTCGAGGACGTGGCGTCCGGGGTGCTCCTGGTGCTCGACCAGATCACCGATCCGCACAATGTCGGCGCGATCCTGCGCTCGGCGGCGGCGTTCGCGGTCAAGGCCGTGGTGACCACCGCCCGCCACACCCCGGAGGCGACCGGGGTGCTCGCCAAGGCCGCCTCGGGCGCGCTCGAATATGTGCCGATCGTCACCATCGGCAACCTGTCCCAGGCGTTGCGCACCCTCAAGGACCTCGGCACCATGGCGGTGGGGCTCGACAGCTCCGGGGAAGCCGACCTCGCCACCATCGCCTTCGCCGATCCCGTGGCGCTCGTGCTCGGCGCCGAGGGCAAGGGCCTGCGCCAGCTCACCCGCACCAATTGCGACATCGTCGCCCGGCTCGTCCTGCCCGGGCGGATCAAGAGCCTCAACGTGTCGAACGCGACCGCGCTCGCGCTCTATGTCGCGACCACGCGGCTCGCGGCGCAGGCGTGACGCGCCTGAGCGGGCTGATGACGCAGCTGGCACAATGAGACAAGATAGCTGGCCAACCCGGAGGTCGCAGCGATGAACGACGAGCCTACGATCAAAGAGCTTGAAGAGCGCATCGCCGTGATACGGCAAAACATCGCTGAGTTGGTCGAGCAGGCCGCCGCCTACTCCGGCGCCGGAGATGAAACCAGGACGGCGGATCGGATCGCCCAGCAAGAGCAGGAACTCGCCAAACTGATTGCGCTCCGAGACGCCAAGTTGAGGAAGTAGGCAAGCCGTGCAATCGAACGCCTCCCTCTCCCGCTTGCGGGGGAGGGTTGGGGAGGGGGCTCTGGAGGCTAGCCTGTGCCGCGGGACTTGCCCCCTCCCTAGCCCTCCCCCGCAAGCGGGAGAGGCGACGATCGCTGCGCAGCGCGGATGTCAGTCCGCGGGCACCAGGTGAATGATCTTCGCGCTCGGGGCGGTGCGGTAGCGATAGGCCGTGTAGGGCGGCGCGCCGGCGGGCCGCAGATTGAGGGCCTGGTAATAGCCGGGGCCGGGAGGGTCGTAACCGGGAGCCGCATAAGCGGACGCCCCGTAACCCGGCGCCCCGTATCCAGCCGAACCGTAGCCGTAGGGATCGTCGGTGTAGGGATACGAATCGGCATAGGCGTAGCCGCCCTCCGAATAGGTCGGCCGCGCGTAAGGCACGGCGCCGAACCCCGCGGCATAGGGGCTCGTGGCGACCGGGTAGAACGGCCTTCTCGCATCCGAGGGATCGAGCACGTAGCCGGTCGGAGGAACGGCGAAGGGCGTGGGCGGAAGGGCGTAGACCACCTTGGGAAACGGCGGCGCCTTGCCGCAGCACTCGTCGGACCCCGCCGCGGCGGCGCCGACGCTCATCGCCATGACGGCCGCGGCCAACACGAATTGCGCCAACACGAATTGCATACGCATGACTGCCTCGCGGTTGGGCCTCCTCGGGGCGGTGAATTCTTGCATGGGGCACGGTGCGGCGACAATGCTTTTAGTTAAGATTTCATTAAATGCAGGACTCCGGGAATGCGGGACTCCGGGAATGCGGGACTCCGTGAAATGAAGCACCCCGGGGCAACGGCGCATCGCGGTTGCGGTGCAGCGCTACCGCGACGGCGGGGGAGTCCCGCGCGCTTTGTCGCGGCGCACAACGCGTATTGCGCCGCGTTCAAATACTTTAGTTCTAAGACCAGTGTGGCAAAGACATCAGCGTGCTCGCGGAATAGCTTACCGCTGGTGGGCCCGTGCATGCAGCGCACCGGAAGCTGACAAAAGCAACAATCAGGGACGAACGCTCATGACGACCATCACCATGAATCCCGACCGCACGCGCGGGATGACCAGCGAAGAACGTCTCGTCATCTTCGCGTCCTCGCTCGGCACCGTCTTCGAGTGGTACGATTTCTATATTTACGGCACGCTCGCGGCCATTCTGGCCAAGCAGTTCTTCTCCGGCGTCAACGCGACGGCCGCTTTCATCTTCACCCTGCTCGCCTTCGCCGCAGGCTTTGCGGTGCGCCCGTTCGGCGCGCTGTTGTTCGGCCGCATCGGCGATCTCGTCGGCCGCAAATACACCTTCCTCATCACCATGACGCTGATGGGCATCGGCACCTTCCTGATCGGCGTATTGCCGTCCTATGCGAGCGTCGGCATGACCGCGCCGATCCTCCTCATCGCGCTCCGCCTGGTGCAGGGCCTGGCGCTGGGCGGGGAATATGGCGGTGCCGCGACATATGTGGCCGAGCATGCGCCCCAAGGCCGGCGCGGCTTCTACACGTCGTGGATTCAGACGACCGCCACGGTCGGCCTGTTCATGGCGCTGCTCCTCATCCTGGGCGTGCGCACCTGGCAGGGCGAAGCGGTGTTCGCCGACTGGGGCTGGCGCATTCCGTTCCTGCTTTCGGCGATCCTGCTCGTGGTGTCGATCTGGATTCGCATGCAGCTCGAAGAATCGCCGGTATTCAAGAAGATGAAGGCGGAGGGCAAGGGTTCCAAGGCGCCGCTCACCGACGCGTTCGGCAATTGGGCGCATGCCAAGATCGCGATCCTCGCGCTGTTCGGCGCGACCGCGGGCGAAGCGGTGATCTGGTATGGCGGGCAGTTCTATGCGCTGTTCTTCCTCACCCAGACGCTCAAGGTGAACGGGGCCACGGCCAACATCCTGATCGCGATTTCGCTCCTCATCGGCACCCCCGGCTTCATTCTGTTCGGCTGGCTGTCCGACAAGATCGGCCGCAAGCCGATCATGCTCGCCGGCTTCGCGCTCGGCGCCGCGACCTATTTCATGATCTTCCAGGGCCTCACCCACTACGCCAATCCGGCGCTGGAGAAGGCGCTGGCGAACGCGCCGGTCACGGTGATCGCCGACAGAAGCGAGTGCTCGTTCCAGTTCAATCCGGTCGGCATCTCGCAATTCCGCACCTCTTGCGATATCGCCAAATCGTCGCTGGTGTCGCGTTCGGTCAACTATTCGAACGAAGAGGCTCCCCCCGGCACGGTGACGGTGGTCAAGGTCGGCGACCAGACCATCCCGTCCTTCAACGGCGTCGGCATGACGGCCGCCGACTTCGCGGCGAAGTCCGCCGCCTTCAACAAGACGCTCGGCGACGCGATCACCAAGCACGGCTATCCCGCCGCCGCCGACCCGAGCCAGATCAACTACCCCATGACGGTGCTGCTGCTCACCATCCTGGTGATCTACGTCACCCTGGTCTACGGCCCGATCGCGGCCTGGCTGGTCGAGATGTTCCCGACCCGCATCCGCTACAGCGGCATGTCGCTGCCTTATCACATCGGCAATGGCTGGTTCGGCGGCTTCCTGCCGGCCACCGCCTTCGCCATCGTGGCGGCGACGGGAAACATCTATTCGGGCCTGTGGTACCCGATCGCCATCGCCGCGATGAGCTTCGTGGTGGCGGTGATCTTCCTGCCCGAAACCAAGGACGTCGACATCAACGCGTAGCGCCGGCGGGTGGACCCCGCCCATTCGCGATGGCCGGGCTTCGTCCCGGCCATTTCGATTCCGAGGAACGCCGTGCCCTCGAGCCCGCTTTGTAGCCCGCATTGAGCGGGGCGAAATGCGGGATGTCCCAGCTCTCGCACCCGGATTTCGCTTTGCGTTCGATCCGGGCTGCCAGCGGGGGTTGGGATTTATTTTTTCTGCAAAACAACCCCATGCAAAGTAGCTCAACGGTATTTAGATACCTTGATCGGCTCGACCGGGCAGTGAGACGGGTGGGCGCAGCGCGCCCCGGAAATCGCTGCACACCATTCTCTCGGTGGTATACAATCCGCCCGCGAAGAAGTTCGCTCACCGCTGGATCGATTTGTGCCTCTGCGCATCCATTCCTCGGCCATCCGCTATTTCGATGCGGTCCGCCGCGCGAAATCGATCCGGGAGGCGGCGCGGCAGCTCAACGTCGCCTCTTCGGCGGTCAACCGCCAGATCATCAAGCTGGAACAGGAAATCGGGGAGCCCCTGTTCGACCGCCTGCCCACCGGCCTGGTACTGACGGCGGTCGGCGAGGCGCTGGCCCGTCATGTCATCACCGTGTTCCAGGATTTGGAGCGGACCGGCTCGGACATCGACGACATCCACGGCGCCCGGATCGGCCACATCACGGTCGCGTCGGTGGAGAGCGTCGCTTCGTCGATCCTTCCCCAGGCGATCGACCACATCCGCGCCGTGGCGCCGCGCGTCACCTTCACCATCTCGGTGGTGGGGTCCTTCGACATCCCCAGCACGGTTTCCAGCGGCGAGGCGGATGTCGGGGTGGCCTTCGCACTCCGGAAGTCTTCCGAGCTGCAACAGCTCTTCCTGTCGCAATTCAGGCTGGGCGCGGTGGTGCGGCCGGACCACCCGCTGGCACGCAACAAAACCGTGACTCTGTCCGCCTGTCTGGGCTTTCCGATGATACTGGCGACGCCGGACATGTCGATCACCAACCTGCTCGAGCCGGTCCTTTCACAGGGCCCGTCCTTCCTGTCCCCGGTCATTACTTGCGGCTCGATCGAACTGATGCAGGAACTGGTCATCCGCGGTCACGGCATCGCCTTCCAGACCCGGGTCGGCCTCGACCGCAAGATCGCCGCCGGCTCTCTCGTTTTCGTTCCGATCGACGCCAAAGGGCCGTTGTGGAGCGACCTCGGCATCTACACGCGGACCGGCCGGCTGCTGCCGACGGTGACGGACCACTTCGTGCAAGCCCTCAAGGCGGAAATCCGCAAGCTCGAGCGGGCTGAAAGCGGAAGCCTGAACTGATGCCGTTTCGGCAACGGGGTGTGCGACATTTAGCGCTATGACGTGACAAGACGTTCTGAGATCGTTCGCCGTAAGGGAGCGAAATGGTGGTGAGCGCGCTGCGTTCCGGTGCTGCTCCAATATCGCCATTGCGGTCCCTCCGGCGCTACGGGCCGGCGCGTTCTCTCGCCGGCACCTCGTGCCTGCGACGATGGAGCATCACCTTCTCGCCGGCCGGGCCATGCTGCCGGTGGCGGCGGCCGGCTGCCCGGAACATCGCCGAAAGTCCGGCGGTCTTCATGGGCCGGCGCACAGGATTCCACTCCATGGTCAGCGAAGCGACACTGAGATCCGCAATCGAGAACGAGAGAGCGGTGATTTCCCAGTTGAGGGACAAGGTCGGCGACGAGCCCTTGAATCTGCTGCTCCAATCCGCATCCAACACGCTGGCCTTCGCCCTGATGGGCTTCCTGGACCCGATCGTCATGGGGCGTACGCGGACCCCTGCCGAATTGGAATCGTGGCTCGGCCAGGCCGCGAGATACCTCGAACGTGCGACGCAGATACGCAAGGAGGTCGAGGAGGCCGCGAAGCCCGCTGCGGGTGGCGGCTAGCTTCCTGTCTGCAACCCTTAAATCCCAATGTTGTCGTCGCCCGGCTTGACCGGGCGATCCAGTAACCACCAAACTGCGATTTCGGGCACAGCGTGCGTTCCACCGATGGCGCAGGGATTACTGGATGTCCCGCTTTCGCGGGGCATGACACTGAATGAACCGTCGGAGTCACAACACTTTGCGTCGAGAAGTGGCGGGAGCGCGCACCGCCGGATACGTCAAGCGCGATCAATGCGACGCCTTACGACAAACTCAACTTCATCCGCGATGTCGCCTCATCGAACCCGGCGCCTTTGATTCCGCGTCCGACGCTTGATCGACCGACGCCTTGACGACCGCACGTCTTGCTCGAGCGGCGATCTGCCGAGCACCATGACGCGGGATCGCGCGCAGGGCAGATAGCGGCATTCGAACGTGACCGTGCTGGTGTGGGCTGCGTCCGGCTCGATGGTGGCAAGCCGCATCGAGGACGCGCACGAAATGCACAGAACCGAGCCGTATTGAATGAACATCGTGGCTCTCCCTGGTCGCCTTCGCCTTCCCCTCCGGGCAATCGATACCCAAAACGGCCCGGGCGTCTGTGCAAGGTTGCTCACTTGGTGAGTTATCCCCCGCTCATCACAGGAGGCTGCGAGATCGGCGATGTCGTGAATATGCTCGCAAACCGGGAAAACAACACTCGCAAAACGACCCACTCGTCCCCATCTCAGCTCCATCGCCGGCACCCTCTGTTGGCCAGCCGACGACTGAGAGAGGCAAGCGCTCCCGCCCAAGGAGGAGCGCCGTGTCCGAATCGAGCCATGCCCACGACTTCGCGCTGATGTGCCTGCGCCTGGCGCAAGAGTGCAGAGGCTTGGCGGCGGACGTTCCCGAGCCCGAGCTGAGGGCGCACTTCCTCCACATGGCCGGCATATGGACGGAACTGGCGGGCCGCCCCCGTGTCCTGCATTGACCGACGAAACGCGGGCCGGCCGGATCCCCCTCTTCCCGGCACCTTGCGTCACTCCCTTGTATTCGGGCTCCGGTTCCCCACATCCGGTAGATGGGGAGACGATGAAAAATCCAACACGAAACCTGAAGGTCGTGGAAGCCACCGGCATCGAACACACGGTGGATGCGCCACCCGTTCTCGTCGCCAGCTCGCACACCATCGATTTTCTGTGCGGCAATTGCGGGACGGTCTTGATGCACGCCGAAGACGATCAGGTGCACGGTCTCTTCATCCACTGTACGCAATGCGGGGCCTGCAACGCGACCGACGACTGATACGGGAGCCCCGGAGCCGCCCCGTCTTCGCGCGCCCGTCATCGTAGAGGCCGCAAATGGCCTGTCGATCCTCCCAAGCCGCCGTGCGGGCAGTTGCGTATAGAACCCACTCGCGTGGGGGCTCTCGACGGCGCTGCGAAAGCACCCAAAAACCCGTTGGAAAGCGTGCCGGAAGCGACTATGAACCGCTCGTGCGAGACGATCGCTGTCGCGGCAGGCACGAGCTCGCCTCGTCCCTGAAGGCACTGGCGCCGCCGGCTTAGCTCAGCTGGTAGAGCACGTGATTTGTAATCACGGGGTCACAGGTTCGAATCCTGTAGCCGGCACCAAAGCAACGGCTTGATCTAACTGCGGATATTTTGATGACCCGAAAAAGAGTCTCCGCTCGAACGTGCGCGGTGGCCGCGATTTGCTACCACTCGGCTCATGGTGGAGCGCTTCGAATACGCGATGCCGGTCGCGTCCGAGAGTGCAGCTTCCGGCGAGGTGCTCGCGCGGGCCTGCCACGCGGACGATAAACTCCGAGCTGTTCATCGACCTGCATGTGACGGCCAGCGGAGAGCGGCCGCCGGCGTCGCCGGTGCAGCGTGAACCGGATGGCGCGAAGGACGCGCGCGTGACGCCGGTCAGGCTTTCTCCTTCCAGTTCGGCCGTGCATCGGCTCCGATGGTCCCGCATTTCGTGCTCACCATGCGTGGCCCAAACGAGGCCACTGGCAAATCCCCCGGGAGATGGTCGACGTTCATCACGGTCTCGTGGTGGCCCTGACGGCAGTAGATCGCGAGCGAGCGCACGCCGTTCTCGCGCATGCTGGCGACGGTCATCGGGTCGCCGGCGTCGTCGCGATCAAAAGCGATGGCCACTTCATGATCTTGAGGAGCCGCGAAGATTTGGCCTTGTGAGAAACGCCAAAGTAGAGCAGCCTTGCATGCGATCCGAGAGAATCAGGGATGATGAAATGACTATTACGTTACGCTGCGTTGTTTATGCCGCTGTTTTGTTGGTTATCTCGGCTTATTCATTGACTGCAAAAGGCGACGGGGGTCCGCCTTATGGTAGCGGCCCGAGTGTTTTTGTTCCGTTTGTCAACGCAACCCTGGTTGGTGATCCGTCTCAATATATCAGCCCTCAAATCAGCGTCGGGTTTGCTCCCACTACTTACTTCAATGTCACTATGGACACCGGTTCAGTAGGAATTATCGTAGGCAGTTCTTATTTCAGCCCGCCGGGGCCATCGGACCCGAGTTTTGTCGGTCCAGGAAGCGAAACGCTTACCAGCAGCGGTATTATGTACGAGGGCGATTGGTATACAACCACCGTGTATTTGTTCAACGACGCTACCTGGGTTGCGAGTTCGACAGTGCCTGTTATGGCTGTTTACAACGGTTACTTGCATACCGGGCGCCAGAGATTGCAACCCAGCACCTGTCGCTGATACGAGTTATTTCGGTATTGGTTTCGCAGGGGGGGCGGGCCTGCCTCAGGGAACGCCGGATAAAAACGCTTTTTTGAACATCACGGACGTACGAGGGGGGAGCGGCTTACTGCCTTCGCCAGGCTATATTTTATCGACGCAAGGTGTACAGATTGGTTTGACATCGAGCAATACTCAAGGTTTTGCCATGATCAAACTGGAGCCGCTGTTGGCGCCGAGTTTGACCCAATGGCAAACTCCCCCCGCATCCCCAAATGTGCTGACCGATTGGCAGCATGCGCGGGGAACGATCACGGTGAATGGAAGATCGGGAAGCGGCATCATATTGTTCGATACCGGAGTGAACACGAGTTTTTTAACACCGCCCACAGGGGTGACACCGAAGACCGGAATGGGGCCTATCAATCCTATCAAGGCTGAGTGCAACGGATCGAACCCGCCGAGCTGCGCTGTAACTGGAACCACGGTTCGGGTTTCTTTTCCAAATCAAACTGCTCCAGTTGCGTCGTTGAACTATACCGTAGGCGCCAATAATGGGCCTCAAAGCGGAAATCCGGTTTCTCCGATTGCCGTCTCGGTCGAGCAGAATAGCGCGCCTTTTTTGAACACTAGCGTCCGGTTCTTGCAGGCGTTTGAATACATTTACGATGCGGCTAATGGTTTCATCGGCTTGAAAACCACCGGTATCACGCCGGCTCAATATGCCGCTAGCACACCTTCTGGTTTGGCGGTTCAAGGCGTTTTTCAGTGCTTTTTTAGTTGGGCTCAGACGAGTTTTGGATCCCCGCCGAGTGTCTCACAGACTACGAAATATAGCTGGCCTTATACCTATCGCAATGGCCCCAATACTCAGACGTACATTGGAATTTCCTCCGGTAGTTCGGCTTCGCCCACTACGGAGGCCAACAATGTATACATTCTCGGGGCTGATGGCCAGGCTACGAGTTAAGGCGCTTTATCAGGTTGGCTCTCTGCTGCGGGTTGTCAGTAAGGTTATTACGAACCAAAAACGCAATGCGTACCGCCGGCGTGGCGACGCTGGACGGCGCTGTGAACAAAAACGCGTTGTAAATGTGGGGCCTAACAGGGGTTGGCCAGCCCATTATCGTTCCGTTCGGCGATTTGCGCGGTGAAAAGAGAAACGTCAATCCGAAGGCCATCTTCGCTGATGGGCACGGTCTCGCAACGATTGACCCTTCCGCCTTTGGCGTATCGCAGCCGCTGCCCGACGCCACATCAGCAACGGAGATACCTGATGAAACTCCTAATTCTATCGCTGCTGTCGATTTGCTTTGGTGTGTCCTCGGGAATCGCCAAAGATACAAGGAATTGCTGCGTGATCGGCTCGCCGCGCAGCGCGTAGACCGACTTCCGGCGGCTCACTTCCATCATCTCGAGTAGCGAGGTTCCGCGGCAGCGGACGTGAGAAAGCCTGACCGCGGGTTTCCCTGGAATGGGATTTGTAACAGAGCGCTGAAGTGAACGGCGCAGGCGAGCTTCTCCACGAACGGAACAGGATGAGCAAAACGCACATCCACATAGAGGAGAACTCATCATGGTACGCAAAATTGGTCTCGCTCTCGCCACAGCCGCCGCTCTCGGCACCGCTGCGCTCGCACCGACTTCGGCTTCGGCTCGGGGCGGTGGATTCCACGGCGGCTGGCATGGCAACAGCTACAACAGCTACGACTCCAACAGCTACAACAGCTACGACAGCTACGACAGCTACGGCTTTCGTGGCCATGATAGACGGCGATAGTTCCGGGTCGTGCTATTCGACACGGTGCTGACCCGGCCGGGTGACTCGCGCCCGGCCGGGGTTTCGCTGCGCGCGGCGCGCCCACGACCACGACAAGAGTTGCCTTTGTCCTTTTAACCTGACACGTCACGCGACACCTTCGAGACTTACGCGACTGCGGTAAGTTCGATGCAGGTCTTTCGAGGCCGGCGTCCGTGTCGAGGTCCGTGCTCACCCGTTGTGGACATCCTGGCAACGGTCGCGCCGCCGCGGCTCAAGCGATTGCCGGCATGATCAGGACGGGTCTGGCTCTGCGATGGGGGGCGGTCCAAGACCGACGAACTGCGCCTGTCGGTGGTAGTCTAATGAGGCTCCGGAAGGGTCTATCGCTTGTCCGCGGGATGCCTCGGTCGCTCACCGAGGACGAACAGCACAGGATCGCCGGCGCCATCATGGAGCACCTTGAGCGGAGCAATTGGAAGGTTGAACAGGGGCCAGTGCGCGAGGGGCACGGGCCGAATCTCATGTCCAAATAACAGTCGGCACTTGCCGCCTGCCGTCGTCGAAAGGAAATCGAATGGACTATTATCAGCCCCCCGGCGACTTACCAAGTGATGCGGCACCCCAAGGGCCGACGCTCGTGATATTCTGGCCGGTATGAGTTTGCTCGATCCGGAGAACCCTTGGTTGGCGCGCATGATGCTCGCGTTCGGCTTCGTGGGGATTGCGGTCGTCGCGTTCGCCGCCGGCTGGCTGGTCGGCACCACGTTGAAGCCGTGGCAGTGGTTGGGCGGATAGGCGCACGCGTCCAGTTCACTCCCGCGTAGCGATGTCCAGCAACACTCGCCTGCACAGCCGGTCGGGATCGAGTTCGCCCGCCTTCGCGTGTTGGACGATCTTCATGACGATGGAATCGGTCGCCGGGTCGTCCGCGTTGCAGTTGAGTTGGAGCAGATCACACACTTTCTGAAACGCCGACCGCATCGCCTCGATGTGCGCGGGGTCCACGTCGTACTTTGCGAATGGCATCGCCGGTCCCCTGCCGTGCCCCATTCGGGGGTCTGAACAAAATACCACTTTACGCATTCGATCGAGGGGCGCGCCCGAAAAAAATGACCATGTCGAAACAAAGTTCCGACGATGAATTGTCTTTGCCAGGGTGATTGTCTGCGCGGCCGTGTTCTCTCTCGGCCTGCTGGTCGGTGCCGGCCTTGCCGTGCGGGTCGTACCACCGGCCTGAACTACCGGCGCGGCGTCGCCGCCGTCACGCGGGTTGTTCTGTCGGACACCCGACACATGGGGGCGTTTTCCGACTCTTCCGTGGAACTGACTACGACTTATGGCGTTCTGACGCGCGGCATATCCGTGAACAGGGGATGGCCGCGCTCGAGGACCGCAGTATCGGTGGAATTGGCTCGGCCGATCATCCCGCGGCAATCGTCCGCCTACGTTCTCAAGCGGCAAGCCGCGGCGTGTCGTCTTGTGACCTGTCGTGGAGGTAGGCTTCGAGCGGCCCCAACATCTCTATTGCCTGGTCCCAGCCCGCCGCGCGGTCCCGTTCGAATTTGGAGAGATTGCTCCGTTCTTCCTTTTTCGGGTACTTTGCCGCGTTCTCGTAGATCACGTTCGTAACATCCTCGACGATGCCGGGATACTCGTCGCGCCGCAGCGCCAAGCGCTTATGCCGGACGTCCGAACCGTCTTTGAACTGGTCCAGCAGGAACCGAAACGCGGGCAGTTCGCTCAGCAGAACGGTCACTTTGTTCTCGGCGCAGCTCGGCTCAAACTCGATGAGATCGACGATCGCGTTGCGGGCGCTCTCGAAGGCGAGGAATTGCATGTAAACGACGTTGCGCATGCAGGACTGCCACCCTTTTGCATCGGTCTTGGCGAGGCGGCGAAATGTATCGCGCATGGCCTTCCAGTATGTGTAAAACGCCGTGATATTGGTGATGACCCTGACATCCAGCACCTGCAATTCCTTGACGTTGGCGTCGAACACCGGGGTATAGGCCTCCTCGGAATCGAAGTGGCTGAAGCGTTCTCTCAGCTGGTCGGCCGTGTCGGAGCCGCTGGTGTTGAATGCAGTGATGCAATTCTGCGTCAGCTCGACGACCGAGCAGACCCGGCACAGCGTCGTCATCTCGCAGGCGATCAGGTCGACGATGCCGAGCCGCGCGCTGCCGGATCGATAGCACCAGGCCAGGATCGTGGCCGCCGTCCCCAAAAGACCGATCACCGGGATCGCACAGGCACCGACAGCTCCAAGGAGCGCCACGACGATCACGAAAAGCAAGGCGCCCCAGACGGTCATGCGAGCGATGAACCGCAGGTCCGCGACATGCTTGGACCGCGTCAGCCGGACCAGCGTCGCGGCGGACTTTTTCTCGCGAAACCGGCCGGCGAGCGCTCGCAGCACGCGGCGCGGGCGGAGCCAATCGAGAAGCGACATCTTTGCATTCGCGGTGCCGACGGAATTGGTTTGGAAAGAAATGGATTTGATCGTCATATCGGTGCTCCCTGTCCAAACAGATTTCGACAGCACGTTTTTTCAACCACGACCTCCGGCTGTCCCTCGCCTCCCCACGCTTACAAATGGTTGCCGATCGGACTGTGACCGGAATCACAGTTGCGAGCGCGAAATGGAGAGACGATACGGAACCACGCGACAGTGGACCGAGGGCTTCTCGAAAATTTTTATAAAAAAAGGCCGAAATGACGGGCCGCGCCCGACCGGTTATTTCACCCCCGCGACCCGCAATATGATCTCGCTCAAACTCGGGTCCTTCACGGTCTTCGCCGCCCTACGCGCGGAGAGCCATTTGATCCGGCGCTGCTTCTTTTCAGGCCACATCAGGCTTTGGTGCTGCACCTGCAGGGCGAAGACGCGCACTTTGCACAGAGTAACGCCTCCGTTCTTGAGCCGCTTTTCATACGAGAATGTTCCGACCGAGCGCCTGGCGACCTTTCCGACCACTCCAGCCTCTTCGAACGCCTCGCGCGCGGCGGAGCGATGCGGCGAGCGGCCCTTTTGAGGCCAGCCTTTCGGGATGATCCAGCGCCGCGTTTCCCGCGACGTGATGAGCATGATCTCGGTTCGCGCACGCGCGCTCACCCGGTAAGGCAGGGCGGCGTATTGAACCCGGCTCGCGGCTGCTTTGCCCGGCGCCGTCATGGACCCTGAATGCAATCCAATGTCTGGTCGCTCCTCAGATCACTGTGGCCGTCCCTCCCGGACGCTACAATATTTGGTCGCGATTCGGCTTTTTGCATGTCGGAAAATGCGATCTCCTTCCAGGCTGGCCGTGCCGGCTCGCCGTCTCCGCGGCGGCCGGCGAGGCGCCGGGACCAGACGATCAACTCCTGCCTCGGTCATAATTGTCTCATGGAATAGCCATGATTGGCCTTTGAAATCGGATGGTCCCGATCACGCCGGGCGAGGACCGAGGGGTTGGGGAGCGCGATACTGACGAGGCCGCCGGGTAGGTGGCCTTTTTTGTTTTCCGGAGCGGCCGGCGCCTTCGCCCGAGATTGCCTACAGTACGTTCCGCACACAAGGAATCGTCTTGGCCGGGCTTGTCCCGGCCATCTCGATTCACGGGGCTCGGCCCTGCCACGCGCATCGAGATCGCCGGGTCGAGCCCGGCGATGACGTTTGTGGGGGGAGTGAGCAAGGGCTTATTTCATCGCATCGTAGATCTTATTGGTCCAGGCGCCCGTGGGCTTCTTGGTGATGACGGGGTCGGAGCCCCCGGTCATGAGCGTCGCGACCGTGCGGTCGTAATCGGCCGGATCGAGCTTGCCGTCGCCGGTGGTGAGGAGCTTGGCGATCTCGCCCATCATGCGCTTCTGGTGCTTCTCGGTCTGGGCGCCGGTGGTGTCGGCGGCGAGCACGATCTTGGCGGCTTCGTCGGGGTTCTTGCGCGCGTAGTCCCAGCCCTTCATCGATGCCTTCACGAACTTCGCCATCTTGGCGACGAAGGCGGGGTCGGCGAGCTTGGGTTCCATGACGTAGAGGCCGTCCTCCAGCGTGGCGACGCCTTCGTCCTCGTATTTGAAGACGACGAGCTGGCTCGGCTTGTAGCCGCCGTCGATGACCTGCCAATACTCATTGTAGGTCATGGTGGAGATGCAATCGGCCTGCTTCTGCAGCAGCGGGTCCACATTGAAGCCCTGCTTGAGCATCTTGACGCCGCCGGGCGAGCCGTCGGTCTTGATGTTGAGCTTCGACATCCACGACAGGAACGGGTACTCGTTGCCGAAGAACCACACGCCGATGGTCTTGCCCTTGAGGTCGGACGGCTTCTTGATGCCGGTGTCGGCGCGGCAGGTGATCTCGAGCCCGGAGCGCTTGAACGGCTGCGAAATGTTCACCAGCGGCACGCCCTTTTCGCGCGACGCCAGCGCCGAGGGCATCCAGTCGATGATGACGTCGGCGCCGCCGCCGGCGATCACCTGGGCCGGCGCGGTGTCGGGCCCGCCGGGATTGATGGTGACGTCGAGGCCGGCGTCCTTGTAGTAGCCCTTGGCGGCGGCGACGTAATAGCCGGCGAATTGCGCCTGGGTGACCCATTTGAGCTGCAGCGTGACCTTGTCGGCTGCCGCCGCCGGGTTGGCGAGACAAGCGCCGAGCAGCAGGCCGGCGGCGATTGCGAATGTTTTTTTCATGTCATCTCTCCAAGCTGCGAACCGCCGAGTCAGGTCCGATAGGATGGGTGCCAGAAGGTCGTCGCACGCTCGGCGAGCGCGACAATCCCGTAGAACGCCATTCCGGCGATCGCGGCCAGCGCGATCTCGGCCCACACCATGTCGAGCGACATTCTCGCCACTTCGATGGAGATGCGAAAGCCTATTCCCCGGGTCGGGGTGCCGAAGAACTCGGCGACGATGGCACCGATCAGCGCCAGGGTCGAGTTGATCTTGAGCGCATTGAAGATGAACGGCATCGCCGCCGGCAGGTTGAGCTTCACCAGGGTCTGGGCCGGCGACGCGCCATAGGAGCGCATGAGGTCGCGCTCAATCGGGCCGGCGGCGGCGAGGCCGGCCAGCGTGTTCACCAGCATCGGGAAGAAGGTAATGATGGCGACCACCGCGACCTTCGAGGGCCAGTCGAAGCCGAACCACATGACCATGATCGGCGCGATGCCGACGATCGGCAGCGCCGAGACGAAATTTCCGATCGGAAGCAGGCCGCGGCCGAGGAAGGTGAAGCGGTGGGCGACGATCGCCACCACGAATCCGGCGCCGCAGCCGATGGCATAGCCGATGAGCACGCCGCGCACGAAGGTCTGTACGAAATCCTCGCCGAGCGTCGGCAGCGAGGCGGCAAAGCGGACCGCGGTCGCGCTCGGTGACGGCACCAGGACCGACGGCACGCCGAAACCGCGCACCGTGACCTCCCAGAGATAGAACAGGAAGCCCCCGAACAGCAGGGGTATCGCGAGGTCGTTGGCCCGGCGCAGGGTCTCGTTGCGCAGCTTGAGCGCGGCCATGCCGGTCACCACCAGGGCGGCGGCGAGCCAGCCCGCCAGCACCAGCGCCCAGAAGCCGGTGCCCGCGGTGCCGGCAACGCCGGGATCGACGAGCAGCCGGAGCGTGACCGCGCAGGTCAGGATCACCCCGGCAAATCCCACCGGGAGCCCGAGGGAATGCCGAAGCGGGGCGAACGGCGCCAGCGCGAACAGCGCGAGGGCCGCAAGCGTCGCGGCCAGCAGCACGGGATGACTGGCAAAGCCGGTCGCGGCCTCGCCGCCGAGCGGAAGGCGCAGCGCCGCCAGCACCAGAACCGCGGCGCCGAGGAACCCGAATGGCCGCCGCATACTCACGGCTTCATCCCCATGCGCCGCACCGCCCACCGCTCGGCCCAGCCGGTGATGCCGACCAGGATCGCGGCCAGCAAGGCGGCGGCGAGGAGCGCCGCCCAGATCTGCAGGGTCTGGCCGTAATAGGAGCCGGCGAGCAAGCGCGCGCCGAGGCCGGCCTGGGCGCCGGTCGGCAGCTCCGCGACGATGGCGCCCACCAGCGAGATGGTGATGGCGACCTTGAGGCTCGCGAACAGGTACGGCACCGAAGCGGGCAGGCGCAGCTTCCACAGCACCTGCAGCGGCGTCGCCGACCATGTCCGCATGAGGTCGAGCTGGATCGGGTCCGGCGAACTCAGGCCCTTCACCATGCCGATGGCGACGGGAAAGAAGCACAGATAGGCCGAGATGAGCGATTTCGGCAGCAGTCCGCGCAGGCCGATGGCGCCGAGCACGACGATGATGATCGGCGCGACGGCGAGGATCGGCACCATCTGGGAACAGATGATCCACGGCAGCAGGCTCTTCTCCAGCACCCTCACATGCACGATCAGCACTGCAAGCAGGATGCCGAACGCGGTGCCCAGCACGAAGCCGACGAAGGTGGCGGAGAGCGTGACCCAGCTGTGATAGAGGAGGCTGCGCGGGGAGTCCGGGGGATAGTCGAACACGAGATCGATGAACGTCAGCACGACCTGGTGCGGCGCCGCCACCAGGGGCCGTTCGGCATCGAGGGTGCCGGCGATGAGGTCCATAAGGCTGTAGGCGGTGTCGTTGCGCTCGAAGGCACCGCGCACCAGCGTCATGTTCATCAGGATCGCCGCGACGTACCAGACGACGATCAGGACCAGCACGATGGTCAGAACGGGGGCACGGTCGGCGATCCAGCGCGGCCACCGGAACCGGCGCGGCGCCGGCGCGTGCAAGGCCCTGCCCGTCAGGTAGGCGCTACTCGTCATAGGAATGCCCCGAGCGCAGGCCCATGCGCACGCGCTGGGCGATCTTGAGGAATTCCGGCGTCTCGCGGATCTCCAGGGTGCGCTCGCGCGGGAAATCGCAGGCGATGACATCGATGATGCGGCCCGGCCGCGGCGACATCACCACGATCTTGGTGGACAGGAACACCGCCTCGGGGATCGAATGGGTGACGAACACCACGGTCTTGCCGGTCTGGTTCCACAGCCGCAGCAATTGCTCGTTGAGGTGGTCGCGCACGATCTCGTCGAGCGCGCCGAACGGCTCGTCCATCAGCAGCAGCGCCGGCTCGAACGAAAGCGCGCGGGCGATCGAGGCGCGCTGCTGCATGCCGCCGGACAATTGCCAGGGAAACTTGCGCTCGAAGCCCGACAGGTTGACGAGGGCGAGATAGCGCGCCGCCCGCGCCTTCCGCTCCTCGGCAGGAATGCCCATGATCTCCAGCGGCAGCATGACGTTGCGCTCGATGGTCCGCCATGGGTAGAGCGCCGGCGCCTGGAAGATATAGCCGTAGTGCCGCTTGAGGCGGGCTTCGTCGGGGGTCACCCCGTTGACCGCGATGGTGCCGGCGCTCGGCTGCTCGAGATCGGCGATGACCCGCAGCAGTGTCGTCTTGCCGCAGCCGGAGGGGCCGATGAAAGAGACGAAGTCGCCGGCGGCGATCTGCAGGTCGACCTTGGAGAGCGCCTCGACCTGGCCGTCCGATGTCTCGAAGGTGAGCGACACACCCTTGGCATCGACGGCGAGCGGCCTGCGCTCGGCCGGCTGCCTTGTTTCTGGGCCGGAAGCTATCGGTGTGTGCATCGACTTGGTCGCGTGGACAAGTCCCTCGGGCGCCGACCGCGGCGCGGTGTAAGTCTTCTGGGCGCTCCATCTTGGCATATGACGAGCCATTGCGAAATATTGGCAGACCGCCTCCCCGAGTTCGCGCCCAATGTTTGTTCAAGCGGAGACGAATTTGAGCATGCACTCTGGAGCTGTTTTGGGGTCTGCCGCCGGCGCGGGTTAGGACTGTCTTCGAACAATCCATTCAGTATTGCTTCCCTCTCCCGCTTGCGGGGGAGGGTCAGGGAGGGGGAGTTCCCACGGCACGGACTCGCCTCGAGGGCCCCGTCCCCAGCCCTCCCCCGCGAGCGGGAGAGGAGCAAAAGCCTTTTTTGACTTCGGCGCACATTCGTTCCCATACTCGCGTCCCGTGAAAAGCTCCGGTGCCGTTTCCCGATGACGACGCGATATTTCGGCGCTCCGATCAAGCGCAACGAGGATCCGCGGCTGCTGCGCGGCCGGGCGCTGTTCGTCGACGACGTCGCGCTCCCGAACATGGTACATGTGGCGTTCCTGCGCAGCGCGGTGGCCCATGGACGCATCCGCGGCATCGACGCCACCGCGGCGCGCAACCGCGCGGGCGTGGTCGCCGTCTACACCGCCGGCGATCTCGGCGCCTATTGGAAGCCCGGGCCGCTGCTGGTGCCGCCGCCGCCGATCCCGGGCATCACCTTCAATCTGCGCACCCAGGTTCCCCTCGCCAAGGACAAGGTGCGCCATGTCGGCGAACCCTTGGCGATGGTGGTGGCCGAAAGCCGCCATCTCGCCGAGGATGCGCTGGCCGACATCATCGTCGACATCGATCCACTGCCGGCGGTGGTCGATCTCGAAAAGGCGCTCGCGGCGTCATCGCCTCTGATCCATGACGACCTCGGCACCAACATCTCCGCCCATGTGCGCCAGACCAAGGGCAACTACGCCGCGGCGGCGGCGGCGGCCGCCCACGTGATCCGGCGGCGGTTCCTCTACGACCGCGGCGCCTCCTCGCCCATCGAGACCCGCGGCGTGGTCGCGAACTGGGACGGCCGCGCCGACCAGCTCACGGTGTGGGACACCACCCAGGCGCCGGTGTTCCTGCGCGGCGGCCTCGCCGCCATGCTCGGCCTGAGCGAGCGCCAGGTGCGGGTGATCGCCCCGTTCGTGGGCGGCGGCTTCGGTCCCAAGATCATGTTGTTTTATCCGGAAGAGGTTCTGCTGCCCTGGGCCACGATGCAGCTCGGACGTCCGATCAAATGGATCGAGGACCGCCGCGAGCATTTCTTCGCCACCACCCATGAGCGCGGGCAGATCCACGATGCCGAGATCGCGCTCGATCGCGACGGCCGCGTCATCGGCGTCAAGGACGTCTTCCTGCACGACGGCGGCGCCTACGACCCCTACGGGCTCACGGTGCCGATCAACAGCCAGTGCACCCTGCTCGGGCCCTATGTGGTGCCACACTACGACAGTACCTTCACGGCGGTGTTCACCAACAAGCCGATCGTGACGCCCTATCGCGGCGCCGGGCGCCAGCACGGCGTGTTCGTCATCGAGCGGCTGCTCGACCTCGCCGCCCGCGATCTCGGCCTCGACCGCGCCGAGATCCGCCGCCGCAATTTCATTCCGCCGGACGCGTTCCCCTACGACAACGAGATCATCTACCAGGACTTCACCCGGCTCTCCTATGACAGCGGCAATTACACCCCGATCCTGGAGCGCGCGCTGGAACTCGTCGGCTACGACCGCTTCGTCAAGGACGAGCAGCCGCGGCTGAAGGCGCAGGGGCGCCGCGCCGGCATCGGCATCGCCTGCTATGTCGAGGGCACCGGGATCGGCCCTTATGAGGGCGCCAAGGTCCAGGTGCAGGCGAGCGGCAAGGTCAGCGTCGCGACCGGCATCGGCACCCAGGGCCAGGGGCATTTCACCGTCTTCGCCCAGATCGCAGCCGACCAGGTCGGCGTCGATGTCCGCGATGTCGACGTCGTCACCGGCGATACCGACCAGTTCTATTGGGGGGCCGGCACCTTCGCGAGCCGCGGTGCCGTGGTCGCCGGGACTGCCGTGTATGAAGCCGGCCGCGCCGTGCGCGAAAAAATCCTGCGGCTCGCGGCGGAGCATTTCGAGTGCGCGGAGGAGGACCTCGAGATCGCCGATGGCGGGGTGTCCATCGTCGGCGTGCCCGGCAAGTCGGTCCGCCTCGGCGAGCTCGCCATCAAGGCCAATCCGATGCGCGGCGCGGTGCGCCCCGGCGTCGAGCCGGGGCTGGAATCGACCAGGTATTTTGGGCCGCCTTCCGGCGCGACGGCGAGCGGGGTCCACGCCATGATCATCGAGGTCGATCCGGAGACCCTGGCGATCGAAATCCGCAAATACGTGGTGGTGCACGACTGCGGCACCGTGATCAATCCGCTGATCCTCGCCGGCCAGATCCATGGCGGGGTGGCACAGGGCATCGGCAACGCGTTCTTCGAGAAGCTCGTGTTCGACGACGAGGGTCAATTGCTCAACGCGTCGTTCGCCGACTATCTGCTGCCCTCCTCCACCGACGTGCCGCACATAGACCTCGCCCACACCGTGACGAAATCGCCGCTCAATCCCCTCGGCATCAAGGGCGCCGGGGAAGCAGGCGCGATCCCGGTGGGCCCGCTGTTCGCCCAGGCGATCGAGGACGCGCTCGGCCTCGCCGGCACCGGCTTCGAAATCCTCGAGATACCGCTGAGCCCGGCCAGGCTCTGGCAGCTGGTGACGAAGCCGCGATGATCCTCGTCACCGGCGCCGCCGGCAAGACCGGCAAGGCCGTCATCGAAGCCGTGGCGCGGGGTGGCCAAGTGGGCTGCACCGAGGTGCGCCCGCTGGTCCACCGCGCCAAACAAGCGGCCGAGGTGGCCGCACTGGGTGCCCATGATGTCACGGTCGGCAGGTTCGACGATGCCGAGGCGCTTGCGCGCGCCGTGAGCGGCGTGACCGCGATCTATCACATCTGCCCGAATGTGAGCCCGCATGAGATGGCCTACGCCAAGGCCGTGGTCGCTGCCGCCAAAGCCGCCGGCGTGCGGCGCCTCGTCTATCATTCGGTGCTGCATCCGCAGATCGAGGCCATGCCGCATCACTGGGCCAAGCTGCGGGTCGAGGAGATGCTGCTGGCCTCCGGCCTCGACGTGACGACCCTGCAGCCCACCGCCTACATGCAGAACATCCTGGCGGGATGGCGTTCGATCGTCGAAGACGGCGTCTACCGGGTGCCCTACCCCGTCGAAACCCGGATCAGCCTCGTCGATCTGGGCGATGTCGCGCAGGCCGCAGCGCTGGTGCTCACCGAACCCGGCCACGGCGGCGCCACCTACGAACTGGTCGGCACCGCACCCTTGACCCAGACCGAGGTGGCCGAGGCTTTGAGCGCGGCGCTCCGCCGTCCGGTGCGCGCGGTCGCCGAACCCGTCGAAGCCTGGGAGGCCAGCGCCAGGGCCGCCAGCATGGGCGACTACCAGCGCGACACGCTGGCGGCGATGTTCCGCAGCTACGCGGAGAGCGGGCTCGTCGGCAATTCCAACGCGCTGGGGTGGCTGCTCGGCCGGCGGCCGGGCACACTTCAGGAATTCGCGGCGGACGCGGTTCGTGGAGCCGATACGCCGAATTGAGGACATCAACTCGTGGAGTCGCAGTCCTGCCTGATCGATGCGAGGGCGTCGGGCGGGATAGTCGCTGGCGCGTTTGTCAATGGGAGGCAGAATCAATGAACCGGCCGAGATGCCAAATGTCGGTTCGACGAAAACACACGCTCAAGTCATCGCTAAAAACGTTGCCTGCACTTCTCCATCAGATTAAAAGCGAACTCATTATACCCTCGATGGCGCATTATGGTAGCGTTTGCACCCGTCGAAAGCGACCTGGCGCTTGACGCTCAATATGACCAATTTGGTGGTTCAACCCAGATAGCGATTTAGGGGGAAAAAATGACTCCTTATAAAGATAACGGGCCTGAGGAAATCTGCGACATCGTGATGAAGGGCGGGATCACCAGCGGGGTGGTTTACCCCCTGGCGCTCGTCTCGCTTTCCGAAAAATATCGATTTTCGAACATCGGTGGAACGTCCGCCGGCGCCATCGCGGCTGCAGCCGCAGCGGCTGCCGAATATGGGCGCCAAGCCGAAGGCGCGGGGTTCAAGCGGCTGGAGGAGATTCCCAAGGAGGTCGGGTCAAATCTCCTCTCCATGTTCCAGCCGACACCCGTTTTGAAACCGGTCTATGATATTTTTATCGCTGCTCTGAAGGCAAAGACATCGTTTGGACTGTTTTGCGCAATCGCATGGGCGGCGATCAAGGGCTATTGGGCCAGCGCGCTGGTCGGCGTCGCGTTCGGACTTATTATTGTTGCGGCGGCCGCGGCGTTCGGCGGCGGTGTCGGATGGATTGTCGTTGGCGTGCTGGGGGCGCTGGTAGGGCTGGTTGCCGCGATCATCTGGCGTCTGTGGAAGGCGGCGAACACGGATCTGGTGAAGAACGACTATGGCCTTTGTCCAGGGATTGGCCAACCGCACTCTCAATCGGAAGGATTCACGGATTGGCTCGCACGGCTGATCGATGAGGCAGCCGGACGAGGGAAAGGCACGGATCGCCCACTCACATTTGGAGATCTGGCGACGCCCCCAGATGGCCGGGCCCCTATTCAACTGGCAATGATGACGACGAGCCTCATGGAACAGCGTCCGTACACTTTGCCGATGGATGATCGCCGCTTCGTGTTCAAAACGGACGAATGGGACAAGCTCTTTCCGGACCGCGTCATGGCGTTTCTCACCCAGCAATGCGACCGGTTCGCGCCGCTGGCCGGAGAAAGCGGAGAATATTTCTATTTTCCGGATCAGGCCCGATTGCCGCTTGTCGTGGGTGCCCGGATGAGCCTTAGCTTTCCGGGACTTATCTCTGCAGTACCGCTTTGGCGACGTGACTTTACGCTCGCGGACAAGGCGGAACGAGATAAACTGAGACGCTGCCTCTTCAGCGATGGAGGCCTATCGAGCAATTTTCCAATTCATTTCTTCGATCACCTTATGCCGAACAGCCCGACATTTGGAATTTCGCTCGATGAATATGACAAAAAGAGAAATCACAATGGACGCGTCTGGCTGCCATCGCCGTCGGCCGCCGGCAGCGGAAGCGAAATACCCGTTCAGTCGTTCGAAGGACTGGGCGCATTTTTAATGCGGCTCATCGATTCGGCCAAGAATTGGCAAGACAATCTGCAAAGCGTGCTTCCCGGATACTGTGAGCGGATTGCGCATGTTGTCCTCAAACCGGACGAAGGCGGAACTCAATCTGGCGATGAACGAGACAACCATCGACAAGCTGGTGGGTTACGGCAAGCAGGTCGGCGAGACGCTTTGCACGCAGTTTGATCTCGATGCGCACAGGTGGCGGCGTTTTCTGGTCGCAATGGCCAGGATGGAGGAAACTCTCGACGAGGTCGCGTCGGCGTACGAGGGGGTTTCTGGCGGACCTGAGAACTTTGCTGACTTTCTTGCTCGCTTTCCGCAGCTGACAAGTCATTACAGACAGAATCCAGCGATACTGGCATCGATGTTGGCGCGCGGGAAGGAATTGGCGGAAATCGGAGCGAAATGGCGCACCGCGCCGACGGTTCGCGACGGCGATATACCGAGGCCCGCGACAAATCTTCGAGTTTCACCAAAACCGTAGGGCGTGGAGACAACAACGCTGCGACCGCTCACCCCAACGGCGGCCAGCCGATCGGGTTCGCCTCCTGCACCAGCTTCGCCACCGAGAGGATCAGCGGTTCCTCGAAGCGCGGCGCCACGATCTGCAGGCCGACCGGCAGGCCGTCGGCGGTCTTGCCGGCGGGAACGCTGGCGGCAGGCAGGCTGACCAGGGTGACGAGGAAAGCCGGCGCGATCCAGTCGACATAGTGCTCGAAGCGGCTGCCGTCGATCTCGGCCGGAAAGTTCAGCTCGACCGGATAGGGCTTGACCGGCGCCGCCGGCGTCAGCAGCAGGTCGAAGCGCTCGAACAGCGTGCGGAAGCGGTGGAACACCTCGATCCGGGTCGCCTCCGCCGCTGCGAGATCGCGGGCGGTGACGGCGAGGCCGCGCTCGACGTCGCCACGGAGGTTTTCGCCGAACTCCGCGAGCCGCGCGAGGTTGGCGAATTGCTGGCCGACCATCCAGGCGCCGCGCCAGGCCTGATAGGGATCGCGGCCGTCGGAAACGTCGAAGGCGATCTCCTCGACGGTGGCGCCGGCGTCCCGCAGCCGTCGCGCCGCGTCGCGGCAGATAGCGTCGATCTCGCCGTCGACGCCAATGCCGGCGATGTCGGACGCATAGGCGACCCGCAACCCGCGCGCATCCGTGGCGCGGGCGACGGCCTCGCGTGCGCTTTTCCATGGCGGCGCCACCGAGATGGGCGACAGCCGGCTGAACCCGACCATGGCGTCGAGCATCAGCGCGGCGTCCTCGGCGCTGCGCGCGAGCGGGCCGTGGACCTGGCCGGGGTCCCAGGCGAGCGGCATTGGATGGTTCGGCGTCAGCCCCGGCGTCGGACGTATCCCGACGATCCCGCAGAACGCGGCAGGGATGCGGATCGAGCAGCCGAAATCGGTGCCCTGGGCCAACGGCAGCATGCCGGTCGCCACCGCGACCGCCGAGCCACCCGACGAGCCCGCCGGGCTGAGCGCGGGGTTCCAGGGATTGCGGGTGGCGCCGAACACGGGATTGACGGTGTTGGCGCCGGTGGCAAACTCCGGGGTGTTGGTCTTGGCGAGCACGATGGCGCCGGCCGCCTTGAGGCGGCGCACGACTTCGGCGTCCTCACCGGGCACGAAGTCCGCAAACAGCGGCGAGCCGAAGGTGGTGCGGATGCCCGCGGTGTGGGTGACATCCTTGACCCCGAAGGGAAGCCCGTGGAGCGTTCCCAGCGGCGCGCCGGCCATGATCGCGGCCTCGGCCTGCCGCGCCGCGGCACGCGCCTCGTCCGCCGCAAGGGTCACGATCGCGTTGAGCACCGGGTTGATCCGCGCGATCGCGGCGAGATGAGCGTCGAGCACCTCGACCGGGCTGACGACGCGGGCAGCCATCATCGCGGCCAGTTCGACGGCCGATTTCCGCGTCAGGGCGTCGGGCGCGGCAGCCACGGCCGCCTTACTTTCCGGACCAGTGGACGAAGCGCCGCTCGATCAAGAGGAACATGAGATCGAGGCTGTAACCGAGCGCGCCGGCGGCGAAGAGGTCGACCACCTTGCTCCATACCTTAACGTACCACAGCGCGACCGGGCCGGCGATGCCGACCAGCGGCAGGAACGGGTCGAGGCGTTTCATCGGGTCACCACGCGGTCATGGCGGCGTCGCGCGAAGGGAAGACGCACGCCCCGGAGCGACGCCGCCGAGCCGTCAGGCCCCCGTCCCCGGGTGGCCGTCGACGGCGGCGCGGATGACCTTGCGAATCTGGGCGTTGGACAGGAACAGGTCGTGGTTGATGATGCCCCATCCCTGCTGCGATGCGTCGATGACGCGGATGCCGAGACGCTCGAGCTGCGCCTTCTCGGCGGCGCCGACCCGCGTGATTCCGCCGGCGATCCAGCGCGACACCGCGAGCGCGCGGTCGTTGGTCGCCGCGACCACGGTGATCTTGGGCGCCAGCGGGCCGATGTGCTTTACCGATGAGGCGAAGCTGTCCATGTCGATGTCCGGCGAAGCGAACACGACCGAACCGATGCGGTTGGCGGCCTCCTCGCCGAGCTGGGCGTAGAGCTGGCGCAGCGCTTCCATGGTCAGCATGGTGCCGATGCTGTGGGCGACGATGTGGACGTGGCCGACCACCGGGGTCGCGATCAGGCCGTCGAGGACCTGCTGCAGGGCGTCGCGGGACCACATCGCGCTTTCGCGATCGTAGCCGTAGTCGAGCAGGCTCGCCCGCGACGGCCACGAGAACACCATGGTATCGCCGACGAATTTGATGCCGTCCGACAGCCGCGCGGCGTCGAGCGCCGCTGTCTCGAAGGTCGTGTTGTAGCCGTGGACATAGATGAGCACGTCGTGCCCGCCGGCCTCCGGCGAGATCAGATCGCTGAGCTGGGCAACCGGCTCGATCTTGTCGATCTGCCAATCGACCAGCCCGACCGATGCCAGCGAGAACCGGCCGTCGTCGGGTGGTATCAGCTTGGCGCGCGCGACCGTCAGCGCCGGCGCGCGCTCCGTCCCGTACCACGGCTTGGCGCGGGCATCTTTGACCGGCTTGCGCGTGGTGGCGACCAGGAGCGTCGGGTTGAGCACGAGCGCGGACGCGTCGAAGCGCGGGGCATTCGAGGCCATGCCGGCGCACCCGCAGAGCGCGAGCGTGGAGGCTGCCGATGTCAGCCCGCGCAGCACGGCACGCCGCGAAGCGGCAGCCGCGACCAGCGGCACATGAGAATTGATCACGCCCAGCCCTGCAAAATGCAACGGGCGACCCAATAGCCGCCCCACCGCGGCTTGTGTGAAGCCTGATCGCGGCAACAACAGGGCCGCAGCCCTCACCGGCTATGGAACCCGGCGCTGTGGACGCTGAAATCCCGTTGATTCCACGCGGCTTTTTATTCGAAGCCATCAACTTTTCGGGATCGCGGCGGCCGGTCTCAATGCCCCTCGAACGAGATCAGCGTGCGCACCGGCACGTCGAGCGCGCGCAGCTTGGCGGCGCCGCCGAGTTCCGGCAGGTCGATGATGAAGCAGGCGGCGAGCACGTCGGCGCCCATCTGGCGCAGCAGCTTGACCGCCGCCTGCGCGGTGCCGCCGGTGGCGACGAGATCGTCGACCAGGATCACCCGCTCGCCGGCCGCCACCCCGTCCTCGTGCATTTCCATCTCGTCGCTGCCGTATTCGAGCGAATAGCCGATGGTGACGCGCTTGTAGGGCAGCTTGCCCTTCTTGCGGATCGGCACGAAGCCGGCGGAAATCTGGTGCGCGACGGCGCCGCCCAGGATGAACCCGCGCGCCTCGATGCCGGCCACCTTGTCGATCTTGAAGCCGGCCCAGGGCTGCACCAGCTCGTCGACGGTGCGGCGGAACGCCCGCGCATTGCCGAGCAAGGTGGTGATGTCGCGGAACATGATGCCGGGCGAGGGATAATCCGGGATCGTCCGGATCGCGTCGCGCAGGTCGAATTCGAGCTCGGGCGGCGTCATGGCGACCTCATCTTGGCAACCTCATCGAGGGGACCCGAGCAGGCGTCCCGCCACGGCGTCGAGCTTGCTCATGAGGGCGGGATCGCGCGCCTCCGGCGCGGTGATGATGGCATTGTCGAGGGCGCGGTCGGAGCCGATCGGGCATGGCTCGTGCTGGCGGGGAAAATCCCGCGCCAGCCGCGCCACCAGGCGCTTCGCCTTGTCGGCATTCGCGTGTCAGCACCTTGATGATGTCCTGCACGGTGACGGCGTCGTGGTCGGGATGCCAGCAGTCGAAATCGGTGACCATGGCCACCGTGGCATAGCAAATCTCGGCCTCGCGGGCGAGCTTGGCCTCCGGCATGTTGGTCATGCCGATCACGGAATAGCCGAGCTGCTTGTAGGTGAGGCTTTCGGCGAGCGTCGAGAATTGCGGCCCTTCCATGCACACATAGGTGCCGCCGCGGGCGATCGCGATGCCCTTCGGCCTCCGCCGCGGCGACGAGGTGGATGCGCAGGCGCGGCGACACCGGATGGGCCATCGAGACATGGGCGACGCAGCCCTTGCCGAAGAACGAGCGCGGCGCGGCCGTAGGTGCGGTCGACGAACTGGTCGACCAGCACGAAGGTGCCCGGCGGCAGTTCCTCCTTGAACGACCCGCAGGCGGAGAGCGAGACGAGATCGGTGACGCCGGCGCGCTTGAGCACGTCGATATTGGCGCGGTAGTCGATGTCGGAGGGCGACAGGCGATGGCCCTTGCCGTGGCGCGGCAGGAACACCACCGGCAGGCCGGCGATATCGCCGATGCGCAGCGGCGCCGACGGCTCTCCCCACGGGCTCGTCGATGCGCCGCTCGACGACGTTGGCGAGGCCGGGCAGATCGTAGATGCCGGAGCCGCCGATAATGCCGAGCACGGACGCGGTCATCGGCGTGCTCGCATGTCGCCTAGGATGAAGTCGGCTTTGGGGTCGGCGCCGTGCGCGGCGTCGCCGGGCTCGTGGACGTCGTGCCAGATCTTCTTCTTGGTGAAGTAGAGCAAGCCCGACAGGATCAGCAGATAGATCAGCACCTGGAAGCCGATACGCTTGCGCGCGTCGAGCGTCGGCTCGGCCGCCCACATCAGGAAGGCGGCGATGTCCTTGGCATACTGCTCCATCGTCTCCGGCGCGCCGTCGGTATAGTCTCACCCGGCCGTCGCTGAGCGGCGGCGGCATGCCGATGGCGTGGCCCGGGAAATAGACGTTGTACTGCATGCCCGGCCGGCATCGTCATGTCGGCGGGCTTGGGGGCGTATCCCTTGACGATGGCGACGATGTAGTCGACGCCGAGCTCCTGGTACTGGAAGGAAGATGTCGAAGAGGAACCAGGGAAAGCCGCGCTCGTACTGGCGCGCCTTGGCGAGCACCGACATGTCGGGCGGCAGGGCGCCGTTGTTGGCGAGGCGCGCCGTCTGGTCGTTGGGGAACGGCGGCGGGAAGTGATCGGCCGGCCGGCCGGGGCGCTCGAACATTTCGCCCTGGTCGTTGGGCCGTCCTTGATCTTGTATTGGGCCGCGATCGCCTCGACCTCGGCCTCGGTGAAGTCCGGTCCGCCCTCTTCGCCCAGGGTGCGGAACGCCACCAGTTTGAGGCCATGGCAGACTTGGCAAACCTCGCTGATAGATCTTGAAGCCGCGCTGCAGCTGGCCGGTATCGTAGCGGCCGAACATGCCGTCGAACGACCAGGAATTGCGCGGCGGCTGCGGCTGTTCGTGCTCCTGCGCCGAGGCCGGCGCCGGCGTCCCGAGGAACAGCGCGGCGCCGGCGAGGAGCACGGCGAGGCCGAGGCGACCGCCTTCTTGCTTCCCGAGCACCGCCTGCGAGATCGAAGTCGGCAGCGGCTTCGGCTTTTCGAACAGGCCGAGCAGCGGCAGCACGACGAGGAAGTGGAGGAAGTACCACGCCGTCAGCACGCGCGACGCGAGCACGTAGCCGCCCTCCGGCGGGCTTCGACCCGAGCCAGCCGAGGCCGATGCACACGATGACGAAGATCCAGAAGAACTGCCGGTACAGCGGCCGATAGGTCGCCGAGCGCACCCGCGAGGTGTCGAGCCAGGGCAGGAAGGCGAGAATGGCGATCGAGCCGAACAGGGCCATCACGCCGAGCAGCTTGTTCGGGATCGAGCGCAGGATCGCGTAGAACGGCAGGTAATACCATTCGGGCACGATGTGCGACGGCGTCACCGCCGGATTGGCCGGGATGTAGTTGTCGGCGTGGCCGAGATAGTTCGGGATGTAGAACACGAACCACGCATAGACGATGCAGAATACCGAAATGGCGAAGACGTCCTTGGCGGTGGCATAGGGCGTGAAGGCGACGGTGTCCTTCTCCTCCTTGGGGTCGATGCCGGCGGGATTGTTCTGCCCGACCACGTGAAGCGCCCAGATGTGGAGCACCACGACGCCGAGGATGACGAACGGCAGCAGGTAGTGCAGCGAGTAGAACCGGTTCAGGGTCGGATTGCCGACCGAGAAGCCGCCCCACAGCCAGGTCACGATGGGATCGCCGACCACCGGGATGGCCGAGAACAGGTTGGTGATGACGGTCGCCGCCCAGTAGCTCATCTGGCCCCAGGGCAGCACATAGCCCATGAAGCCGGTCGCCATCATCACGAGATAGATGATCACGCCGAGGATCCACAGCACCTCGCGCGGCGACTTGTAGGAGCCGTAATACATGCCGCGGAAGATGTGGATATAGACGGCGAGGAAGAACATCGAGGCGCCGTTGGAGTGCAGGTAGCGCAGCAGCCAGCCGTAATTCACGTCGCGCATGATATGCTCGACGGAATTGAAGGCCAGGTCGACATTGGGCGTGTAGTGCATGGCCAGGATGACCCCGGTCACGATCTGCGCCATCAGCATGAAGGTGAGGATGGCGCCGAAGGTCCACCAGTAGTTCAGGTTGCGCGGGGTCGGATAGGAGACCGCGGCACTGTAGCCCAGACCGAGGATCGGGAGCCGCGCCTCCAGCCATTGCAGCACCGGGTTCTTCGGCTCGAAGACCGGCATGCTCGTAGGCGCTGCCGTCGGCGCGCCGCAGACGAATACGGCCAGGCGGGCGGGGTGGACGACTTGGTGCTGCTGGGTCCGCTCATGATGTCTCTCGAAGCTCGCTCGTCAGCCGATCCGGATCTTGGAATCGGAGAGGAAGGCATAGGGAGGCAGATAGAGATTGGCCGGCGCCGGTCCCTGGCGGATGCGGCCGGAGGTGTCGTATTGCGAGCCGTGGCAGGGGCAGAACCAGCCGTCATAATTGCCCTGGTGGGCGAGCGGAATGCAGCCGAGATGGGTGCAGATGCCGATCACCACCAGCCACTGGTCGTGGCCCGCCTTGACCCGGTCCTGGTCCGATTGCGGATCGGGCAGGCTCGACAGCGGCAACCGTCCGGGCCTCCTCGATTTCCTTGGGCGTGCGGTGGCTGATGAAGATCGGCTTGCCGCGCCAGAACACCTTGATGATCTGGCCCTCCGCGATCGGGGCGAGATCGACCTCGATGGGGGCGCCGGCGGCGATGGTCGAGGCGTCCGGATTCATCTGCGCGATCAAGCGGCACGAGCAGCGCGCCGACGCCCACGGCGCCGACCGCTGCGGTCGCGATGTAGAGAAAATCGCGGCGGGTCGGCTCCGCCGAAGTCGTGCTTGTCACAGGTTTCCGTCCTTTCCGTCTCGCACAGGGCCCGCCCGCGCGGCGGACCTTCGAGGCGGCCCGCGAACAATGCTCGGGCAGCCGGAAAACCATGCGCCGCCACCAGGGCCAGGATGGTGCGGCGCAATCGTCGAGGTTTATTGGCACCCTTGCCGCCGGAGTGCAAGCCCGCTAACGACGCCATCTCCAAAGGCTTATACAAAGGGATGACGGGTTCCGCCCTGCAGCGAACACCCGGAGGCCGCCCGACCAATTCCCGACCAGTTCCCGACCAATTCCCCTGCCGCCCGGCCGCGCCGCCACCATGCCGATTGCCCTTTTCGAGCCCGATATCCCCCAGAACACCGGCACCATCCTCCGGCTGGCCGCCTGTCTCGGCATCGAGGCCCATCTGATCGAGCCGGCGGGGTTTCCGACCAGCGACCGCGCCTTCCGCCGCGCCGGCATGGACTATCTCGACGCGGTGAAGCTGGTGCGGCACGCGTCATGGGAGAGCTTCGCGCAGTGGCGTGCTGCCGAGGGCATGCGCCTCGTGCTGTTCACCACCGGCGCGACGAGCCTCCTATCTCGACCACCGCTACGAGCCGCGCGACATCCTGCTGTTCGGCCGCGAATCCGCGGGGGTGCCCGCGCACGTCCATGCCGCCGCGGAGGTGCGGCTGCGCATCCCCATGCAGGCCGGCCTGCGCTCGCTCAACGTGGCCATGACCTGCGCCATGGCGGTCGGCGAGGCGCTGCGGCAGACGGCGGGTTCGGGCGGGGGTGAGTAGGCCAGGCCGAGCACGGCTGGCAACTCGCGCGGCGGTGACATATCCTGACACAATGACGTTCACGCGTATCACCATTGATCCGGCGGTCTGCACCGGCAAGCCCTGCATCTGCGGGCTGCGGTTTCCGGTGGCTCGCCTGCTCGGGCTCATGGCAGCCGGCGAGACGCGCGATACGATCCTCAAGGCGTATCCCTACCTCGAGCCCGCTGATATCGACGAGGCGCTGCGTTACACCGCCTTTCTCGCGGAGGGGCGATTTGACGGTTCTCCCAGCCGCGGTCGAAGCAGGCACGCCTTCAGGTAAGCGACTTCGTTCGCAGTTCGTGGTATGAATTCGAAAGGAATCTGACATGAACCCGCTGCTCGAGCGTATTGCCATCGACCCTGAGGTTTGCGGAGGGAGGCCCTGCATCAAGGGCACCCGCATCTGGGTCTCGCTGGTATTGGATTTTCTTGCCGACGGAATGCCCGAGACCGAGTTGTTGGCCGAATATCCGCAACTCGTCCACGACGACGTGCTGGCAGCAATTGCCTATGGGGCGGAGGTCGCGCGGGAACGCATCTTGCCGGTGCCTGTCGGCCGTGTGGCGTGAAGCTCAAGCTCGACGAAAACATCGGGCGCCGCGGCCTGGAGTTTCTCAAAGCTTCGGGCCACGACGTAATGACGGTTTGGGACCAAAATCTTCACGGCGTTACCGACCAGGCCCTGTTCGAAGTTTGTGTGGCGGAAGGACGAGCGCTCGTCACTCTTGATCGCGATTTTGGGCAAGTGCTGCGGTTCCCGCCAGAAAAGAGCGCTGGAATAATCATTCTGGACGCAGGGCCAGGGGCGACGGTTCAAGGCATCGTCGACCGGCTGAAGGATTTCATCGCTGTGACCGTGGAAACTCCCGTGGCCGGCACTTTGTGGATTGTCGAGCCAGGCCGGGTGCGAATACACCTTCATGGCCGCGCAGAATGATCGCATCACGCGCAAATCAAAGTGACCGTGAAAACGTCGCAGTTCGGCGGAATCGGTCCCCCCCTCACGCCTCCGCCACCCCCGGCTTGCCGCTTTCCACCGCGAAGGTCTTCAAGGTCGAGACGCTGGCCTGTGGGTCCGTCACGTCGGAGACGACGCGCATCCGGGTCGTCATCAGCTTGGCGTCGAGATCGACGCTGACATAGCCGCGCTTGCGGCTCTCGAAGAAGCGGACATGAGGATTGTCGGGCAGCGCCGCCGTGAACAGGTCGTAGGGCGGCCCCGCCGAGGTGATGGAGGTGCCGACGAATTCGGTGGCGACCACCGGCGAATTCGGGATCGTCGAAATCGACTCGGAGGTCGTTGGCGAAGAAGGCGTGGATGTCGCCGCCGATCACCACCGGATTGGACACCTTGGTCTGCGCGATGCGCGCCAGCAGCCGGCGGCGGCCGGCCGGATAGCCGTCCCAGTCGTCGGTCCAATAGGCGAAGTTGCCGTTCTGGTTCTTCTGGCGCAACTGCGCCATCAGCACGTCCTGCGCGATCAGGTTCCATTGCGCCTTGGAGCGGGCCAGGCCGGTGGCGAGCCAGGCTTCCTGAGCGAAGCCCATCATGGTGCGGCCCTCCTCGCGCCGCTCCGGGCAGGAGGCGTCGGTCTCCAGATGGCCGCGGCCCTTGTCGGGCGGCGCGTAGCAGGCCTCGCGGGAACGGTATTGGCGGCCGTCGATCATGGAGACGTCGAGCAGGTCGCCGAAGCTGAAGCGGTCGTAGACCCGCATCACCGGGCCGTCCGGCCGCGACAGGATCGGCCGCACCGGCATGTGCTCGTAGAACGCCCGATAGGCGGCGGCGCGGCGACTGCAGGAACAGCTCCGGCTCGTCGAAGAATTGCGAATACTTGCCGGCGTAATCGTTCGCCACCTCGTGGTCGTCCCAGGTCACCAGCGCCGGCGCCGCCGCATGGAGGCGCTGCAGGTCGGCGTCGAGCCGGTACTGCGCATAGCGGTTGCGGTAGGTCGGCAGCGTCGCGGCTTCGATGCCGTCGCTGTGGGTGCGCACGGTCGGGCGGACCTGCTCGACATATTCGTAGATGTAGTCGCCGAGAAACATCACGACATCGGGATTCTCGTCGGCGAGATGGCGATAGGCGGAGAAATAGCCTTGCTCGTAATTGGAGCAGGAGACGAAGCCGAACCGCATGCGCTCCAGCGGCGTACCGGCCGCCACCGGCGTCATGGCGCGGCCGACCGGGCTCGCGGCATCGCCGCTGATGAAGCGGTACCAATACGAGCGCCCCGGCGGTAGCCCGCGCACATCGGCATGCACGGAATAGCCGTAGGCACGCTCGGCGGTCGCCGTGCCGCGGCGCACGATGTCGCGCATGGCAGGGTCGGACGCGATCTCATAGGTCACCGGCACGTCGCCGCCGCTCATGCCGCCCGGCGCCGCCGGATCGGGCGACAGCGGATCGGGGGCGAGCCGCGTCCACAGCACGAAGCCGTCCGGCCGCGGCGCGCCGGAGGCGACGCCCAGCGAGAACGGATCGCCGCCGCTCCAGCGCCGCTCCTGGGCGAAGGCGCCGGAAAGCAGCGCGGGCGCGGCGATCAGGCCCGCACCGGTCCCGCGCCGATGAAACGGCGGCGGTCGATTCGCGTGCCACCACGGGAAGACGGCGAACCGGAAGACGATGTACGGGAAGACGACGCATGGGAAGACATGGCAGCCCCTCCTTGACGGAAGACATCGGCGCTGAACACCAGTCGAAATGCTAGCCCATTTGTGTGACAAATTCGGGCTTTCGGGAAGGGCACGACGCTTGGCCAAATCAGGGTGCATGCAAGCTCGGCCACCAAATTGCCTTTCGCCCTGCCTGCACCAGGTGTGGTAGTCAGTGCGCCGTCTCAGCCAATCCGTGGAACACAATGCCGCCGATCATCTCCGTCGCCAATCTCTCCAAGAGCTATGCCTCGGGCTTCCAGGCTCTCATGGGCATCAACCTGGAGATTCGCCGCGGCGAGATTTTCGGCCTGCTGGGCCCCAACGGCGCCGGCAAGACGACGCTGATCAGCATCATCTGCGGAATCGTCAATCCGTCCGAAGGCACCGTGACCGTGGACGGTCATGACATCATCAGGGACTACCGGATCACCCGGGCGATGATCGGTCTTGTCCCACAGGAACTGACGACCGACGCCTTCGAGACGGTATGGGCGACGGTGAACTTCAGCCGCGGCCTGTTCGGCAAGCGCAAAAACCCCCGCTACGTCGAAAAGGTGCTCAAGGAGCTGTCCCTGTGGGACAAGAAGGACAACAAGATCATGACGCTGTCGGGCGGCATGAAGCGCCGCGTGCTGATCGCCAAGGCGCTGGCGCACGAACCCCAGATCCTGTTCCTCGACGAGCCGACCGCCGGCGTCGACGTCGAGCGGCGCAAGGACATGTGGCAGGTGGTCCGCGCGCTGCGCGCCTCCGGCGTGACCATCATCCTCACCACCCACTACCTCGACGAGGCCGAAGAGATGGCCGACCGCATCGGCGTGATCAACCGCGGTGAAATAACCCTGGTCGAGGACAAGGCCGCGCTGATGCAAAAACTCGGCCGCAAGCAGTTGAAGCTCCAGCTCACCCGCAAGCTTGATGCAATTCCGCCCGCGCTCGCCAAGGACGGCCTGACCCTGAGCGCCGACGGCGGCGAGCTCATCTACACCTATGACACCCAGGGCGATCGCACCGGCATCACCGGTCTCCTGGAAAGCCTCGCCCGTGCCGGGATCTCGTTCAAGGACCTGAACACGACGCAAAGCTCGCTGGAAGATATTTTCGTCGACTTGGTGAAATAATGAACACGAATTTTCGCGCGGTCCGCGCAATCTACATGTTCGAGATGGCGCGCACCATGCGCACGCTGTTCCAGAGCATCGTGTCCCCGGTCATCTCGACGTCGCTCTATTTTGTCGTGTTCGGCGCCGCCATCGGCTCGCGCATCACCGAGATCGAAGGGGTCCGCTACGGCGTCTTCATCGTGCCGGGCCTGATCATGCTGACGCTGCTCGGGCAGAGCATCGCCAACGCCTCGTTCGGCATCTATTTTCCGCGTTTCACCGGCACCATCTACGAGCTGCTGTCGGCGCCGATCTCCTATTTCGAGATCGTGCTCGGCTTCGTCGGCGCCGCCGCCACCAAGTCGATCGTGCTGGGGCTGATCATCCTCGCCACCGCCGGCCTGTTCGTGCCGCTGCATGTCGAGCATCCCGTGTGGATGGTCGGATTTCTGGTGCTCACTTCGGTGACGTTCAGCCTGTTCGGCTTCATCATCGGCATCTGGGCGGACGGTTTCGAGAAGCTGCAGATCGTGCCGCTGCTGGTGATCACGCCGCTGACCTTCCTCGGCGGCTGCTTCTATTCCATCAGCGTGCTGCCGCCGTTCTGGCAGAAGGTCACTTTGTTCAATCCCGTGCTCTACCTGATCAGCGGCTTCCGCTGGGCCTTCGTCGACATCGCCGATGTGAACGTGGGCGTCAGCCTCGCCATGACCGTGCTGTTCCTGGTGCTGTGCCTCGCCATCGTGTGGTGGATGTTCCGGACGGGGTACCGGCTCAAGAGTTGACGGGCGCGTCGACAGGTGGTCAAAGGCGGCCCCGAGACTTCCATTGCTGCACCGCGCACGACGGTGCCGACGGCTCATCGAGCCCGCTCTTCAGTCATTCCATTTAGACCAGATTGGTCGTGCCACAATCGACTTAGTTCCGCCCGGAGAGAACCAAGTAGTACCGCGTGTGCCGCAGCTCGCCGGTTTTAACGAGTGCGCCTTTCTCGACGAGGTCCTGTAAATCCCGTGTCGCGGTCGCACGCGAAGTCTTGCTGATGCTGATATAGTTCTCCGCGCTGAGCCCGCCCTTGAAGCCGTCGATTCCCTCTTGGAACATGCGGGCGACGACCTTCTCCTGCCGTTCGTTCAGCTTGCCGCGCAGCTTTTCGTAGAATCGGGCCTTCGCGACGTAGAAATCCGCGCGCTTTAGCGTGTTGCTCTGCGCTTCGAGGACCGTGTCGGCAAAGTACGTCAGCCAGTCGGTGATCTCGTTTTCTTTGTTGTTGCGTTCCAGCGCTGCATAATAGTCATTGCGTCTGCGCTCGATGGTGTAGGCGAGCGCAATCAGGCTGGGCTGCCCGAGGTTTTGCGCCAGCGATTTTTCGGCGAGCGCGCGGCCAATTCGACCATTGCCGTCCTCGAACGGATGAATGCATACAAAATAGAGATGCGCGATACCGGCGCGCGTGAGCGCGGGCAGCGGGTTCTTCGCGCCCGGAGCCGTGTCGTTGAACCATGCGATGAACCGCTTCATTTCCGAAGGCAGACGATTGGACGGCGGCGCCTCGAAATGCAGCGTGCGCTCATAGTCGGGGCCGGAAACAACTTGCATGGACTCGGCGTGCGCCCGGTAGCCGCCTATCATCTCGATCGAGGGATTTCCGCTCAACAGCATGGCGTGCCAGTCGCACATCATCTTGTCGGTGAGCGGTTTCGCGTAGCCGCGATACAAATCCACCATCATCTTGGAGATGCCGCGCTCGGCCGCCTTTACGCCCGGCTGTTCGATTCCGAGTCCGAACTGCTGACGCAACGAAGACTGGACGCTCGCGCGATCGAGAATTTCCCCCTCGATCTCGGAGGTCTTCACGGCTTCATCGCTGATAAGCTCGATCTTGAGCGTGTCCTGATCGTCCGACCCGATATGCTTGCATACGCCGACGAATTGGCCGGATTGCAGCAGGAAACGCCGTTCCAGAGGAACTAATACATTGGAATCATAAGAGAAATTCGGCCAATCCGGTCGTTGCCAGTTCCAGGTCATGAGCTATAGAAGGCCTCTCTATAGCTCACAATACGTTTAGATTTGAGCTATAGCAAGGAATCCTACGGCTCAGGGGCACCTCGGCGGCCTTTGACCCACACCGCACTCGTCTCGTCCGCATTTCACATCCTTTCGGTGGCGAGGCCAGACGGAACCATTCAGCGGGCGCGTCACTTAAAATTTCCCCCAGTTCCTTCGGCAGCACTTATTTCGTGACCGGCGGCAGGTCTCGAGGATGTCGGTGGCGGTGGACCCTGAACACGGCGGGTGATGTTCATCGCCTTCCTCGTATTCTTGCGTTTCCTGCTTTAGAATCCGCTTTCGGCTCCGCCACTGCGCGCAGAGCTTCGCGATGGGTGAAATGGACGCAAGTCAACTCGAAGCGCGCAAGACGCGCGCCAGGCAATGGTTCGAAACCCTGCGCGACGACATCTGCGCGGCATTCGAGGCACTCGAAGCCGAGGCACCGGCCTCGCTCTATGGCGACGACGCCGCCCGCTTCGTACGCAAACCGTGGACGCGCACCGACCACAGCGGTGCGCCCGGCGGCGGCGGCGTCATGTCGATGCTCAAGGGCCGCCTGTTCGAGAAGGTCGGCGTGCACGTCTCCACGGTCCACGGCGAGTTCGCCCCGGAGTTCCGCAACCAGATCCCCGGCGCCGAGACCGATCCGCGCTTCTGGGCCTCCGGCATCTCGCTGATCGCGCACTTCACCAACCCGAACGTACCGGCGGTGCACATGAACACGCGCTTCGTCGTCACCACCAAGGCGTGGTTCGGCGGCGGCGCCGACCTCACCCCCGTGCTCGACCGCCGCCGCACCCAGGAGGATGCCGACACCATCGCCTTCCACGCCGCCATGAAAGCGGCCTGCGACGCCAATTCCGCAGTCGCGCCTTACGAGAAATACAAGAAATGGTGCGACGAGTATTTTTATCTCAAGCACCGCGACGAGATGCGCGGCATCGGCGGCATCTTCTACGATTATCTCGAGGCCGACTGGGACGCCGCCTTCGCCTTCACCAGGGACGTCGGCCGCGCCTTCCACAAGGTCTATCCGGCACTGGTGCGGGCGAACTTCGAATCGCCCTGGACCGCCGCCGACCGCGAGGAGCAACTGGTGCGCCGCGGCCGCTATGTCGAGTTCAACCTGCTGTACGACCGCGGCACCGTGTTCGGATTGAAGACCGGCGGCAACGTGGAATCGATCCTCTCCTCGATGCCGCCGGTGGCGAAATGGCCGTGACGCTGGCCGCAGCCTATAGGGCCGGCGCGATCATCGTCGGAAATCTGATGGTCCAGACCGTGCCGTGATCGGAATCGACCATCGCGGTTCCGTTGACCTGTTCGATGAGGCGCCGCACCAGGCCGAGCCCGTGCCGCTTGCTTTCGGTCTTGGGCTTGAAGCCTTCGCCGTCGTCGCTGATGGTCATGGTCGCCATGTCGACATCCCCGGCGGCGCGGCGCACCGACACGGTGGTCGACCCCCTGCCGGCGGGGAAGGCATGGTCGTAGCTGTTGGTGACCAGCTCCGCGACGACGATGCCCAACGCCGTCACCACATCGAGATCGAGGACGAGCGACTCGCTGTCGCAAGTCAGGGTGACGGTATCGTCCGGCGCCGCCTGAATTTCCGCGAGATTGAGGCATAGCGCTTTCACGTAGCTGCCGAAATTTGTCGTCCGCGTCATCTCGGCGCCGAGCAAATGGTCGTAGACCTGCGCCAGGGTGGAAACACGGCGCGCGATCGCCTTGATGCCCCGTCTGCCGGCCTTGTCCGCGGTGTCGTTCAGCTGTTTGCTCAGCATTCCGTAAACGAGCTGAAGATTATTGCGCACCCGGTGCTGCAGCTCTTCGGCCAGCACCTTCTTCTGCTCCAGCAGCCGGTCCTTCTCTTCGACCAGGATCTTCATCCGATCGATGGTCGCCTGCAGGATGGCCGTGCGCGCGGACGTCGCCACGGCTTCGGCCAGGACATTTGCGAACCCGGTGAGGAAATCGATGTCGTGCTGGTCGTAATCGTGCTGCTTGTCGTTGTCGATCTCGAGCACGCCATAGGGTTGGTCGTCGCCTTTGATGATGACATCGATGGTCGAGACGATGCCGTGCGCGGCGTAGAAGGGTGGCAGCTCGAAATTATTGTCCCTGCGCAGATCGTTGCAGATCGACGGCTCCCCGGTGACGAAAGCGCGCCCTTGCGGCGAGCTCGCGTCGGCGCGCGAGACGACATGCCCGACGACGCCGACCTGCCAGCCGTAACCGGCCTCGATGAGAAGATCGTTCTCCGCGGCGCGGTATCGGCACACTTTGGAGAACGGCACGTCGAGGCCTTCGGCGCAGACCCGCGCCGCTTCGGTCAAGACCGTGAGCAGATCGCTCTGGCGAAGGGCGAAGCTGCCGAAGCCGGCGACCGCCGCCTGCTGGCGAAGCAGCTTGCGGACTTTTGCGGCGGCGTCACGCATTGGCGGACTCCGGTAGCGGGTTGGCCGCCGGGCGCAGCACCTGGAACCCGCGAGGAAACGGTGGCGACGCCGTGCCGGTGGCGACGATCTCGGCGACCAATTCCAGACCGCGCAGGAGGTCGGCGGTGCGGTAGGGCTTGGCGAGACAGGCGTCGCCGTCGGCAGCGGTCAGCATGACCTGCGAGATGTTGCCGGTGGCATAGAGGACACCGAGCCTGCCGAAAGCACTCAATCGAGCGGCGATCTCGGTGCCGAGCCCGCCGTCGGCGAGCCGCACGTCGATGACGGCAAGGCCGGGCTTATGTTGCCGGCCGAGCGCGACCGCCTCGGCGACGGTGCGGGCGATGCCGCACACCTCGTACCCGTGCTCGACGAGGGTCTCTTCGACCATATCGGCGATCATGAGTTCGTCTTCGGCAATCAAGACCTTGGGCATGCACCATCCTCGTCGGCCGCGCCCCGCCGCAACGCCAATCGCCCCCGGCGGTTTATTGCCGAGCTATCGGCAGGGCGACGGATTCCTGCGACGATTTTGCAGCGCTTGCGGCCCGTCGAACCGTCCATTGGAAACCCGGCCGCAATCGCAGCCGCCGGGCCCCGACCCCGCGGCGGAATTGGGGCTGGGTGTCCGGACACGTTACGCGTTCGTTCACCAATAACCTCGACCGCGACCCCAGTATCCGCCGCCGCCGAACAACAGCATGACT
Organism: uncultured Alphaproteobacteria bacterium; assembly: GCA_963800215.1. GTDB lineage: Bacteria > Pseudomonadota > Alphaproteobacteria > Rhizobiales > Xanthobacteraceae > JAJPKK01. The sequence continues at coordinate 142,580 of CAWCZY010000007.1, forward strand.
ACGACGATAATCAGAATTAATTCCATGGAAGCCTCCGTATGATGGCGATGCGCGGCCGCGCCGGCTCGCAGTCGTGCCGTTCACTCGGTCGAACATCTGTTCGACCAGCGCAGAACCAACTTTCCGATGTGTGCCAGATCATATTCAACGCGCGCGGGGTCGGATTGTTCCGATACATCGATCCGGCACGGCCGCGATTTACGAGCGTCTTGCGATGTGCAATTCTGCTCGGCATCCCAACCAAGTCGGGCTTGGCCTAAACCGTATCGGGCGCACGATGCTCCGGTTGTCGTTCGTCGAGCTGCATCAGCAGCGTGAGCAACAAGGGCGGCAACGGCAGCGCCAGCTCATGCCGCGTCCTCAGTTCTTTGCCGAGGTTCGTCTGCATGGCAAAATGGTCCGTCTTCGGAACCTGCATGTCATAACGGTCAGTTTTCACAAATTGCTCCATGAGGGCAAACTCGGCGGTCGGCGAGTTGTTCCTGTGCGAAGCACGCGATCGGAGAATTGGGCAGGCGATGGAATTGGTTTTTCACGTTATCACGCCGCAGGGTTAATGATCTCGTCCGCCGCGCGCGCGCCGGAGCGCACGGCTGCTTCCATCGTCCGTGCATTTCGGTGGCGTGTTCGGAGTCGGCCCGGTGTATGCGTTCCGCCGGTTCGCGTCATCTACGGGTGCTGCGTCGCCGCACCGCGGAACCCCGTCGCGAGCACGTAGAGCTCCGCCGAATCCGGGCGGCTCGCGGCCGGCTTGACGTGCTTGACCGTGCCGAAGTCGCGCTTGAGGTCGGCGAGCAGCGTGCCTTCGGTGCCGCCTTGCAGCACCTTGCAGAGGAACGCACCGCCCGGCTTGAGTACCTCGCGGGCGAACATCGCCGCGGTCTCGGCGAGCGCCATGATCTTGAGATGGTCGGTCTTGCGGTGCCCGGTGGCGTTGGCGGCCATGTCCGACATCACCACGTCGGCGGGGCCTGCGAGCAGCGCCGTCAGCTGCCCGGGCGCGGCGGCATCGAGAAAGTCGAGATTGAGGAAAGCGACGCCGGGGAGCGGGGGCATGTCGAGCAGGTCGATGGCGACCACCCTGCCCCGGCCGTCCGCCGCGAAGCTGCGTTCGGCGGCGACCTGGCTCCAGCCGCCCGGCGCGGCGCCGAGGTCCACCACCCTGGTGCCGGGCTTGAACAGGTGGAACCGGTCGTCGATCTCGGCGAGCTTGAAGGCGGCGCGGGAGCGCATGCCCTCGCGCTTCGCCCTCGCCACATAGGGATCGTTGAGCTGGCGCTCCAGCCATAGCTTCTGTGCCAGCGTGCGGCCCTTGCCGCTGCGCACCCGCACCTTGAGCTCGCGGCTGCCGCGGCCGCTGGCCCCGGCGCCCCTTTTGGCGGTCATGCTTCGCCCGAAGGGTGCGCCCAGACGCCGTCCTCGCGCATCAGCTTGACGAGAATGCCCTCACGCAGGCCTCGATCGGCGACCCGCAGCCGCGGACACGGAAAGGCGCGGCGGATCGCTTCGAGAATGGCGCAGCCGGCCAGCACGAGGTCGGCGCGCTCGGAGCCGATGCAGGCATTGGCGACGCGTTCTTCGTAGGTCATGTCGAGCAGCCGGTCGATCACTCCCGTGACCTCGGCCTCGCTCAGCCAGCAGCCGTCGACCCGGCGGCGGTCGTAGCGCGGCAGGTCGAGATGGATGCCGGCGATGGTGGTGACGGTCCCCGACGTGCCCAGCATGTGTACCCCGTCGATGGCGCTGCCGTACAACGCGGTGAACGGCGCGGCATGGACGGCGACCTCCTCCACCATGAGTTCGAACAGGCCGCGGTCGACGCGGGTGCCGCCATGGCGCTCGGCCAGGGTGACGACGCCCACCGGCAGCGATACCCAGCTCCGCACCACTGGCTCGGGCGGTCCGCGCCGCGCCGGCTCCGACTGGTCCATCAGGACGAGTTCCGAGGAGCCGCCGCCGATATCGAACAGCACGACCCCGCGCGCCTGGGGATCGATCAGTGGGGTGCAGCCGGTGGCGGCGAGATCGGCCTCGGTCTCGCGGTCGACGATCTCGAGATCGATGCCGACCTGGTCGCGGATGAGCTGGAGGAATTCCGTCCCATTGGCCGCGGCCCGGCATGCCTCGGTCGCGATCAGGCGGGCGCGGGTGACCGCCCGGTTGTGCATCTTGTCGCGGCAGATGCTGAGTGCCGTCACCGCGCGGGCGATCGCGGCGTCCGACAGCCGCCCGGTGGCGGAAACCCCTTCGCCGAGGCGGATAATGCGGGAGAAGGCGTCGATGACGCGAAAACTGTCCCCGGACGGCCGCGCGATCAGAAGGCGGCAATTGTTGGTACCGAGGTCGAGGGCGGCGTAGGTCTCGGCGTCTGCCCTCGGCAATGGGCCCGGACCGGCGCTGGCGGTAATGCCCGCCGCGACCCCGATGCATGCGGCCATCGGCCCGCGGCCGATCAGGCCCGGGGTCGAGGTCACCGGTTGCCCGGCCCTCGTTATCCATCGTGTACCTTTCCACCGCGCCGAAGTCTGCTGCGACTCCACGGCAAGCGGCATGTTCCACCAAGATCACCGGAGTGTAACAGCGTTCGCCGGGGCTGCAACCCGTGTGAGCATCTCCCGCCCAAGTCGCGCCGCGCGACGTGCGGCTCTGGAGGGCACCCTGCATTGCGCTCCGCTCGGTGCGGGCTTCTGCGTCTCTGCGTCTCTGCGTCTCGGCTTGATCGAAGTTGTACCCGCCCATGCGATTGGGCAAATTAGGCGCGGATGCTCGAGCAAGCATCGCTTCAGGAGGGAACCAGCCATGAATCTCTATGTCGGATTGCTTGCGGCGGCGGCCGTCACGGCGTTCGTCGGCGCGAGTGCGGCGGCCGAGAACGACAAGTTCCTCGTTCGCGGTGACGCGGCCAAGATCATCATGGAGGAAAACCAGATCAACATCGCGACAGCCGAAGCCATCGGCAAGGCGTGCGTCGAAGAAGCCGCCAACCAGGGCGTCAGGGTCAGCATCGCCATCTTCGACCAATTCGGCGAGCCGGTCTACATGTACCGCATGGACGGCCAGCCGAAGATCGCCATCGAGACCGCGATGATGAAGGCCCGCACCGTGCTCAACACCCGTCAGCCGAGCAAGGCGGTGATGAACCAGGTGCTGTCGGGGCGCGCGTCGGAGCTTCGTCAATACTCGTTCGGCAATTTCGCCAATTCCGGCGGCCTGCCCATCGTCATCGACGGCAAGCAGTTCATCGGCGCCATCGGCGTCGGCGGCTCGGCACCTAAACTGCCGGCATGGAGCGACGAAATCTGCGCCTGGCGGGCACTGACCAAGGTCATGGGCCCGCAGTCTCCGCTGCTGCCCGACGTTCAGCGGAGCCAGTGACTCGCGCCGGATGGGCGTGCTCGCACGCGGCGAGCACGGCGTCGGCCTCGAAACGGACCGATCCTACCGGTCGTATCGCTTGAAATAGCGCAGATCCGGCGGTGGCTGGTCCTTGACGGCGGGCATCAGGAGGCCGTCGCCGCTGAGGTAATAGACCTCCTTGCCGATGCCGACATGGGCGTTGCCTTCGCCGCACACCGAGTGGCCGAACCAGATCGGCTTGTCGGTCACGACGCGCCGGAAGGTCTTGTTGACCGTCCACGGCCGGGTCAGTGCATGGTCGATGGTGGTGATGTCCTCGTGCAGCAGGTTCCGATCGGCTTTGTCGAGATAGATGCGCTCCCTGATGATGGTCTCGTTGTCGGCATGCAACGGGATGCCGGTGGCGTCATAGACGCGGGGACCCTTCAGGCCGCGGGTCTCGACCGCGAGCGTGTCGTAGCGGCCGTCGCCGTCCTCATCGAACCATTTGCCGATGGAATAACCCAAAAACCGCGGTTCCGCCGCCATGTTGGCGGGAAAGTCGCGCCCATCGGTGTAGATGTGGCGATGGAAGTCGTGGTCACGCTCCATCAGGATGTAAGTGATTTCCGGAGTGACCACGAATTCCAACGGCGAATAGCCGATCATGACGCGCGGCATGCCCGGTGAAATGCAAGAATAGGTCGGGTCGATGCCCTGGCCGCCCTTCTCCATGTCGGCGAGGTTCGCGTCGTAGATGGCCTGATACTCCGGCGTCAGCGGCGGTTCCTGACCGAGGGAGGGAATGGGTTTGGGGGGCTTGCTTTCGTCGTAGCGAAGCCCTCCGGCGCCGCCGGCGAGGAGGCCCCCGGTGCCGGCGCGCCGCCATTGGCCCTTCAGGTCGGGATATTTGGCTTCGTCGGCCGCCACGGCGGCGCCGCAAATCATCATCGTCAGCACCGCCGCAAGCGCAGCCGCACCGATCCTGTCACGAAAGTGCATGGTGTCCTCCCTGTGGTCGCTGGCGTCGCGCGCCGCAGACGCACGGGCCCTTTTTTGAATGCGAATACCGTCGGCGCCGATCGGCGCAAAAGATCGGCACAACAAGATAACCGCCGACGACGCGATGCTTGCGGACGGCACCGCACCCGCCCTCAGGCTACATCAGCCGCCCGGCCGCGCGGAAGGGGAGACTGCACGGTTTCTCGTTTCCGCCGCCGCGCACCAGTCCGGTGGCGATCCGGGTATCGAACAGAGTGCGGAAACGCAATTCGGCAGCAGGAACTGCCATTTGACCCCCCGCGTTCGTCTTCTTGCCCTGCGCCCCGATCGGCCGGTTCGGTATTCAAGGCGCGCCGAGCGCCGCAGTTTGGACGTGCACCGGTCCCGCTTTGGGATAACATCCACCGCGCCCGCACCTTGATGAGAACGGGCAAATCATGAACGGGAGGCGCTCATGAATGCGCGGCGGAAATTCCTTCTTTTGGTGACCGTGGCGGCAGCGGCGGCGACGCCCGCCCTGGGGCAGACGGCGGCGCCCACGGCCGGGGCGGCGAGCAGCGGCACGCACGGCCCCGCATCCATCCCGGATTTCTCCGGCATATGGTGGCACCCCTCGCTCCCCGGCTTCGAGCCGCCGGCTTCGGGGCCCGGCCCGGTGACGAACCGGTCGCGCCACGACGGCGTGAGCGACTACGGCCAGCTCGTCGGCGACTACACCAACCCGATCTTGCAGCCCTGGGCGGCGGAAGTCGTGAAGAAGAAAGGCGAACTGTCGTTGGCCGGCGTGACCTACCCGAATCCGGCCAACCAGTGTTGGCCCGAACCGGTGCCGTTCATCTACAAGAATTTCGGACTGCAGATGCTGCAGCAGCCGGACCGGATCACGATGCTTTACGAGCAGGATCATGAAGTCCGCTACGTTCGCATGAACCAGCCCCATCCCGCCCATGTGAAGCCGTCCTGGTATGGGGATTCCGTGGGCCATTACGAAGGCGATACGCTGGTGATCGACACCGTGGGGACGAGGACCGACCGGCCGTTTGCCATGATCGACCTGTACGGCACGCCCTACACCAAGTCCCTGCACGTGGTGGAACGCTATCGGCTGCTCGATTACGAAGTCGCCAAAGATGGGCTGGAACGGGACGCAAAAGAAAATTTCCGCCCCCCGGTGGGCATCGACCGCAGCTACCGGGGCAAGTATTTGCAGCTTCTATTCACGGTCGAGGATGAAGGCGTCTTCACTACCCCATGGACGGCGACCATCACTTTCGGCCGCGGCTCCAACGAATGGCCGGAAACCGTCTGCGCCGAAAACATCCATCAATACTATTTCCACAAGGACTCCGAGGTCCCGACCGCGGACAGGCCGGATTTCTGAGCGGCGGCAGTGACTACGCCGCCGCGCGATCCGCGTCGCGGCGGCGGTCGTCGGCGACGAGTTCTTCGCAATAGAGGCGGGCGTCATCGCGCGCGGCCTCGGCCGCATAGCGCCGCAGCAGGATGAGCAGCGATTCGATATCGTCGACATCGGTGCCTTCGCAGCTCGTCAGGACACGCTCGATCACCCGCCGCTTGAGCCGGCTCGAGGTCGCGTACTCGCCGTCCTCCTCGCCGTCGCGGATCGCGGCGACGGCCTCGCGGAACGCCACATAGGTGGAGGCCGGCATGCCCGCCTTTTCGTAGATCGCGCGAAATCCCGAAGTGCCGCGGTCGTGCACGAGGGCCTGGACCCGGCCCAGCGGCAGCCCGGACAGCTCGGCCAGCACATCCTCGAACATCGCCACATTGCCGGACAGCAGTGCGCGCAGCACCAGGCCGGCGGTGAGCTGGCCGCTGTCGCGCAGGTGCCGGATCAGGGGCCTGGTGTCGGCGTCGGGCGCCAGCGCGGCAATCGCCACGGTGCCCTTCTCGCAGGCTTCGCGCACCACCAGGTCGGCGCGGCCGCGGCTGAGCCACTCGCGGTCGACCACGAAATCGGCGAGCAGGGACGACAACTGCCCCATCAGCACATGACGCGCCGCCAGCGGCAGGTCGGGCCGCGCGAACAGGGCTTCGCGGATCGCGCCGAGGCGTCCGAAGCGCGTGACGATGCGATCGAACGAGGACGGCGCAATCTCGGAATGAGGATTTTCGACCGCGATGAGGCACGCCTCGGCGGAGCCGACCTCGGCGATCGCGGCGGCCACCGCGCACTGCAGCGGCGCGCGGGCGGCGATCGCCGCCTGGAGGTCGCCCCCGCTGGTCGCCACCAGGTCGACCAGCTCGGCGTCGATGAGCAGCGGCGAGCGCGCCAGCACCAGCGCGGCGATGCCGGCATGGTCGGAGGCCAGCGCGTGAATGACGGCATAGGGCGCGTCCGCGCTCCCCGCCAGCGCCTCGGCGAGCGCCTGGCGCACCAGCGGCGAGGCGTCGTCGAGCAGCATGATCATCGCGCCCTCCGCGGCGGCGCGATCCTCGTTCGACAGATCGGAATAGAGATAGGCCCGCGCCAGGGCGCCGGTCGCCTCGGCGCGCTCGCCGGCCGGAGCGGTGCGAATCCAATGGAGGAACTGACGGACGATCATCGATGAACCATGTTGTTGCCGCCCTACCCAGTGGCAGTCTAGGCGGAGAGCATTAAAAATTCGTTCACCATGTTTCTTCAGGAAGAATTCATTGCTGGCGGGCCGCAGCGCCGAGTCAGCCGCCCGGAGCGATGGGGCGGAATAAGCGGAGCTTTTTCGCGGAAAGTGATTGCAAATGAACATCATAAAGTGATTGTAAACGTACAGCAAAAAGTGATTGCAGATGAACGACGCAAAGCGATTGTAAACACACGCTGGAAAAACGAACCCATGGCCCCTTTGAACGAGAAATTAACCCAGGCCCTCGCTCAGTTCCGGGAGCGGCAAGGCGAAACCAAAAAACGGATCTTCAAGTCCGGAGATTTCGACCGGGTCGTCAGAGAACGCCTGGTCGAAGCCGGCTACCTCCAGGAAGTCATGAATGGCTGGCTGATGGTGACTGCGCCCGACGCACGTCCGGGAGATACCGTCTCCTGGTATTCGTCCTATTGGGAATTCATTCGCGAGTACCTCAACGACCGTTTCGGCAAGCGGTGGATTCTCTCGTCAGAGACGTCGATCCCGCTGCTCGCTGAAAATCTGAACGTCCCGTCGCAGATCGTCGTCCAGTCGCCGGCCGGATCAAACCGCACGGTGGAGCTTCTTCTGAACAAGTCGATTTTCGCGTATCGGACCAACCTCCCCGAATTCGAGGCCGCCGACAAACTCGGCCTCCGCCTCTATCCGGCGGCGGAGGCGCTCGCAGCCGCCTCACCGCAGCTATGGACCGCATCTCCCATGGAGACTGTCGCCGTTCTCGGCTCGATGAGAAACATGGGCCAGTTGCTCACTCCGCTCCTGCGCGACGGCAATACTAACGCCGCGGGAAGAATTGCTGGAGCGCTGATTACGATCGGACGCCAGAAGGACGCCGACGAGATCGCAAAAACAATGAGCGCCGCCGGGCATCAGGTCCGCCCGACCAACCCATTCGCGAAGCCGGTGCCGATGCAGATCAAACGCCCGGCGCTTCCCGTCGTAACGCGGACAAAGCTGCTCTGGGCCGACCTGCGGGAAGGCGTCCTGGAGAAACTCACCGATCCCGTCGGCATCATCAACGATCGGGCGGGCTACATGGCGTCGATCGACGAGATCTACACTTCCGACGCGTACCATTCGCTGTCGATCGAAGGCTACCACGTCACCGAAGAACTGATCGAACGTGTCCGGAGCGGCAACTGGAATCCGGACCGTGATGCAAGCGATCGGAACCACCGCAACGCGCTCGCGGCCCGCGGATACTGGCAGGCATTCCGGAAGGTCCGGAATGCCGTCGAAGAAATCATATCAGGAGGCAACGCCGCGCATATCGTCGAAATGAACGTCCAGGGCTGGTATCGCGAACTCTTCGCGCCCTCTGCCGCCGACGGCATCATACCGCCGGAACGCCTCGCGGGATGGCGCCAGCACCCCGTCTACCTCAAAAACTCCACGCACGTGCCGGTTTCCTGGGAGGCTCTGCCAGACGCTATGGAGGGATATTTCGACTGCTTGCGGGAGGAGAACGATGCCCGCGTTCGAGCCGTCCTCGGGCATTTCGTCTTCACGTGGATCCACCCGATGCCGGATGGCAATGGCCGCTGCGGCAGATTCATCATGAACTGCATGCTCGCTTCGTCCGGATTTCCGTGGACGGTCATTCCGGTAGGCCGCCGAGATGAATACATGAAGGCACTCGAGGCGGCGAGCGGGCAGCACGACGCCAGGCCCCTATCGGCCCTGATCTTGGAACTATCCAAGCTCCAGCCTCCGCCGCCCACAGAAAGGTAGAATGCCGGTCGGCACCGAGTCGCACCTCGTGCGCACGCCCCCAACAAATTCAACGTGATCGACTGTTCTAGGCTAAACGAAACGTTAACGCGCGGGGCCGATCGCCCCCGGTGGAAGGAGAAAACCATGCCCGAGACGACGACGGCCCAACGTCACAAGCGCGGCGGCATCTATTTCGACGACTTCGTGGCCGGCGAGGTGTTCGAGCACCGCTACTACCGCACCGTGACGCAGATGGACAACATGCTGTTCTCCAACATGACGCTCAACCCGCAGCCGCTCCACATCGACCGGCATTTCTGCGAGCAGGAGACCGAATGGGGCCAGCCGCTGATGAACTCCCTGTTCACCCTCGGCCTGATGATCGGCATGTCGGTGTCCGACATCACCACCGGCACCACCATCGCCAATCTCGGCATGAGCGAGGTGAAGTTCCCCCATCCGGTGTTCGAGGGCGATACCCTCCACGCCACCACCGAAGTCGTCGGCAAGCGCGCCTCGAAGTCGCGGCCGGGCGCCGGCATCGTCGAATTGCTGCACCGCTGCTTCAACCAGGACGACAAGCTGGTGGCGGAATGCCGCCGCAGCGTCTTCATCCGCATGCGGCCGGCCTGACATGCGGTCGCTGCTGTTCGTGCCCGCCGACGCCCCGGCCAAGCTCGACAAGGCGCTGGGCTGCGGGGCCGATGCGATCATCGTCGACCTCGAGGATTCGATCGCGCCGGAGCGCAAGGCGGCGGCACGCGACGCGGCGGCCGCTTTTCTCGCCACCAACGCCGGGCGCCCTTCCCGGCCCCGCCTCCTGGTCCGGGTCAACGGGCTGGCCACCGGCCTCACCGATGCCGACCTGGACGCGGTCGTGGCGGCGCGGCCCGACGCCATCATGCTGCCGAAGGCGGAAGGCGGAGCCAGCATCATGCATGCCGACGCCAAGCTCGCCGCCCGCGAGGCGCTGCACGGCCTGCCCGACGGGCACATCAAGATCGTCGCCATCGCCACCGAGACCGCGCAATCGCTGTTCCTCGCCGGCACCTATCGCGCCGCCAGCGCCCGGCTCACCGCGTTGACCTGGGGCGCGGAGGATCTTTCCGCCGACCTCGGCGCCGAGGCGAACCGGGACGCCCAGGGCCATTTCCTCGACCCCTATCGCCTGGCGCGCTCGCTCTGCCTCGCCGCCGCCGCCGCCGCGGAGGTCTCCGCGGTCGACACCGTCTACCTGGATTTCCGCAACGAGGCGGGATTGCGCCGCGAATGCGAGGAGGCCCGCCGCGATGGTTTCCAGGGCAAGATGGCTATCCACCCCGCCCAGGTCGCGACCATCAACGACGTGTTCACGCCCACGCCCCAGGCCATCGCCGCGGCGAAGGCGATCGTCGCCGCCTTCGCCGGCCAGCCCGGCGTCGGCGTGGTCGGCATCGCCGGCGTGATGTACGACCGCCCGCATTTGACCAAGGCGCTGCGCCTGTTGGCCCGCGCGCAGGCGGCAGGGGCCGGCAGGGACCCGTAGCCCGCCTGGAACGGAGCGTAATGCGGAGTGTCGGTGTCCAGCCTCTTGCGCCCGGATTTCGCTCGAAGCGCAATTCGGGACGGCATTGCAGCCTGACGAAGCGTCCGCCGGATGCCGAGCGTGCCCTTTTTCTCTCCCGATCTATTTCCGGTCGCCAGTAAGCGCTGATTTTATTGTTTGCCGATGCCCGCATCCGCGATCACGCGCGCCCATCGATCGATCTCGAACCGCATGCGCCGGTCCAGCAAATCGGCTGCGATCGGCCGGGCATCGAATCCAATCGCCTTGTATTGAGCGATGATGTCCGGCCGTTGCAGGATTTCGGTCGCCGCCCGGGCCAGCGTGTCGACGGCCTGTTGCGGCATGTCTTTCGGGCCGTAGAGCGCATTCCACGATGTCACCTCGAAATCGGGAACGCCGGCCTCCGCCATGGTCGGCACGTCCGGCAGCTCCGCGACCCGCGCGCCCGAGGTTACCGCGAGCGAACGAATTTGCTTGGCCTCGATTGCCGATCGCAGGCCGCCATAGGCGTTGATGACGAGATCGACGTCGTTGCGCAACAGAGCCACCGCCAACTCGCTGGGACCGCGATAGGGCACGACGGTAAAATCCAGCTTCTGCGAAGATTTGAACAACAGCGCAGCCAGATGATTGCTGGTGCCGGCGCTCGACGTACCGACGCTCAACATGCCGGGCTTCTCCCTGGCCGCGTCCATCCATTGTTTCAGCGTCTTGTATTGGGACGTTGCGGCGTCGACCAGGACGTAAGCGAATTCACTGACGCCGACGATCGGCCTCATCTCCTGTCGTGGATCCGGCGCGTCGCGAAACAGACCGACGCCGATGGCGTTGTTGTTCCCGGCCCAGGCGATGTTGTAGCCGTTCGGCGGGGCATTCGTCACCATCCGGCCGGCGGTCACGCCGCCGGCACCCGGCTGATTTTGCACGATCACCGGCACGCCGAAGCGCTCCGACAGCTTCTCGGCCAGAATCCGCAGCGCCACATCGGACGCCGCTCCCGCGGCGAGCGGCGTCACGATCCGGATGGCTTGCGAAGGATAGGCGTCGGCGGCGCTCGCCGCGTCATGGAGAAGCGGCGCCGACAGCGCCGCCCATACCAGGGAGAGCGCGGCAAGGATCCGTGCGATGCCCGGTCCGGAACGAGTGGCCTTGCCCATTCTGCTTCTCCAGTCACGAATGCATCGACGATTGTCGCACTCCCGAGGGCCGTCGCCATCGCGTTTCGACGGCGGCAGTTACGCTTGGGCGCAAGTCTTGTCCATCCCGCGATGCATTGCGAAGGCTAATACACGTGCTCACTTTGGCGGCTGGCCGGTCGTTCGCGCGCGGCCGGCTCGCAATTGACGCCGGCGGTCAGGCGGCGGGCATGGGTGCGCAACACTTCCAGGAAGTGGCGGTGAATGGGGGTGGGTTGCCAGTCGGTCCGGGTGGCGAGCCCGTCCGTGCGGCGCAATCCGGGCGATCGGAACGGTAACACGGCGAGCTTGCAGTCATTCAGCTGCGCTTCGAGCGTGGACATCAGGGTCAGCCGGTCCGTCGTCGCGAGAAGGTCGCGATGGATCTGCAGGGAGGTCGTTTCCACGCTGATCTTGGGCGGGGAAGGCAGGCCCGCGAATATGTGCCGAAAGGCTTGCTGCCGTGGTGTCATCGGGCCGGGCATGATCCAGTCGTAACGGCTGAGCTCGCGCAGGCCGACTGTTTTCGACCGGCTCAAAGGGTGCCCGGTGCGAGCGACGACGACATAGGGGTTCTTGAACAGTGCTTCCTCGGAGACGTCCTGCGCCCAAGCCGGCCGGCGCAGCACGCCGAACAGAAAGTCGAGCTTTCCCGCGCGCAGGTCGTCCAGCAGCGCCTCGTAATGGCCGTCGATGACCCGCACGCTGGCGGTGGGGTAAGCCACGAAGAATTCGTTGATGGCCGACGAAAGGATTTGACCTCCCGAATGGGGAATGTTGCCGACGACGATGCGAGAGACGACATGACCCCGCGCCGCCTGCAACTCCTCGATCCCATACGCGATTTCCCGTAGCGCGATCTGAAAGCGCCGTGCGATCTCGGCGCCTTGCACGTTCGTGGTCATTCCCTGGCTGGTGCGCTGGAACAGCCGCCGGCGCAGCTCACCCTCGAGACCCTTTGCTGCGCGGTGCAGCGAAGGTTGGGAGATCTCGAGCGACCGCGCCGCCGCGCCGAATGAATTGTTTTCAGAAACGGCGATCAGGCTTCGGATATGAGGTCCGGTGATCCGGTGGACAGCGACGTCGGGGTCCGGCGCACCGGCTCCGGCGTCGCCGAGCGCGAGGCGAAGCTGGTCGATGAATTGCTGAATGCGGGGCAGCAGGATCGCGCCGCCCGCGGTCAGGTAGCATCCCGAGCCGCGGCGCTCGAACAGCTCGGCGCCCACGCATTGTTCCAGAGCGCGAACCGACTGCGTCACGCCCGGCTGCGACAGATTGACCGCCTTGGCGGCCCCGCTGACGCTTTGCGCCGCCGCGACCGCCGCGAAAATACGGAGCTGGCGAAGCGAAGGGATGTCGTCCGGCGGCATGGTTTTACAGGGCTCTCAGGCAATGCCTGGCTGAGCCGTTTATAGCAAAAACTTATGACCCCGCGCGCAATTTCGATTGGCCTTCACGCCATACCCGTGGCAAACGGCTGGTACGATTCCGGTGAGCGGCGAGCTGGCCGGCGGGATACGATGCTCTCGCGCAACAATAAGAACGTTCAGGGAGGCGCAGATTTTTCCCCAGCGGGCAATGCTGAACGTCACCGGTCGGCTTCGCTGCGCCGCGGCCGTCATCGTGCTCTTGTGCGCAGCGGTTCTGGGCGATCACGCCCGGGCGGCCGACGAGGATTATCCGCGCCGGCCGGTCAAGATCCTCGTGCCTTACGGGGCGGGCGGCGCCGGCGACATGACCATCCGGCTGCTCGCGAACAAGCTCAGCCAGAATTTGAAGCAGACGTTCATCATCGAAAACCGGCCCGGTGCCGGCGGCATCGCGGCGATGCGGGCGGTGCTGAGCGCTCCCGCCGACGGCTACACGCTCGGCGAAATCGGAAACGGGCAGACGATCAGCATGAGCTTGTTCGAGAAACTTCCTTACGACGTGCTGAATGATTTTACGCAAATCTCCGTTGCGGCGAGCTTCGCGATGCTGTTGGCGGTTCCGCCCACCTCGCCCTACAAATCGGTGAAGGACCTGGTCGAGGCGGCGCGCAAGGCACCCGGCAAGTTCAACCTCGGGGCGATCAACCCCGGCAGCACGCAGAACCTTTCGGCGCACTTGTTCGAGCAGGTCAGCGGCGCGCAATTCACCATCGTCACCTACCGCACCACGCCGGACCTGGTAACGGCGTTGCTGCGCGGTGATGTCGATCTCGGCTTCGACTATTTTGCCGGTTTCGAGAGCACGATCGGTCCGGACAAGCTTCGCATCATCGCCACGTCCGGAGAGAAGCGCGATCCCGTGCTGAAAGACGTGCCGACGGCAAAGGAGAGCGGCCTGCCGGATTATGTGGTGACCAGCTGGAACGGAGTTGGAGCGCCCGCCGGCGTTCCAGCCCAAATCATCACCGCGCTCAGTGCCGAGATCAGGCGGGCCTTGGCCTCTCCGGACCTCAAAGACCGGATGCTGCGCCTCGGACTCGATGCCGGGGGGAGCACGCCCGAAGAGATGCACGATCGAATGGCCTCGGACGCGGCAAAGTGGCGCGCGGTCATCGAGAAGGCTGGAATTCCCAAGCATTGAACGGCCCGCGACAGCACGGCATCAAGCCGTTGCAGGGCGAGGCCTAACTTTCGAAAAAGTGCCGGAGCAGGAAATGGCAGATCAGCCGCGCTTGAAATTTGCGATCGCAGATTATGGGCATACGCGCGCCGTGAAATCCGGAGAAGTCCAGATCAAGGGCGTCGACGCCGATTTCGTTCAAGTGGTTCCGATCATCGCCGCGTTCCGGCGCATGGTCCGCGACCTCGAATTCGACGTCTGCGAAATGGCGCCGACGACCTACATGATCGCGCGCACCCGCGGCGCTCCCTATACCGCGCTGCCGATCTTCCTGATGCGGCGTTTCCATCACGGCGGTTTCGTGGTCCGGCCGGACGCCAAAATTCGGGTACCCAAGGATCTCGAAGGCAAGAAGGTGGGCGTGCGCGCCTATTCGGTCACCACCGGCGTCTGGACCCGCGGCATCTTCATCAACGAGTACGGCCTCGATTCCTCCAAGGTGACCTGGGTGGTCGACGACGAGGAGCACGTCGCCACGCTGAAACTGCCGCCCAACGTCATCCATACCGAGCCGGGCAAATCGCTGCAGAGCATGATGGCGTCGGGCGAGATACAGGCCGGCTTCTCCGGCCCCGCCGGCGTGGGCCGGTCCGGACCGCCGATCAGCGGCTGGGATCAGGCGAGCCAGGCCAAGGCGACCGCCGACACCTATCCGGAGTTGATCGCCGACGTCGAACAGGTCGAGGTCGATTGGTTCCGGCGAACGCGGATTTACCCGATTCACGGGCTGGTCGTCGTGAAGGACGAGCATCTCAAGAACTATCCCTGGCTCGCGCGGGCCCTGATGGATGCCTTCGTCGCGTCGAAAAAGCCCTATCTCGAACAGCTCGCTCTCGGCAAAGGCCACAGCGTCGAGGACAAGCGCTACCGCAAGTTCTTGTCGCTGATGAGCGACCCGTTGCCTTATGGATTCTCAGCGAACCGGGCGAGCATCGAGGCGTTGGTCACCTACGCTTTGCAGCAGGAGCTGATCCCGTCACGGCCTCAGCTCGGTCAGGTCTTCGTCCCGATCGATCCCTGAGCGCCCCCGTTCGAGGAAGAAGCATGTCAGACATCATCGACATCCATCCCCATATCGTCTCCCCCGATACGAAACGATATCCGCTCGCGCCCCTTGGCGGAACACAGTCCGCGTGGTCGAACGAGCGCCCGACGACATATCAGACGCTGCTGCAGGCGATGGACGAGGCCGGTGTCGCCAAAGCCGCGATCGTGCATTCCTCGACGGCGTACGGATATGACAACAGTTACGTCGCCGATGCCGTGGCGGCGGTGCCGTCGCGTTTCACCGGCGTGTATTCGATCGATGTAATGGCCCCCGATACGGTGCAGACGTTCGATGACTGGCTCGACCGCGGCTGCACCGGGATGCGCCTGTTCACCACGGGAAGCACGTTGCCGGATCAGGCCACATGGTTTGCCGATCCGAAGACCTATCCGTTCTGGGAACATGCGGCAGCGAAGAACATCCCGGTCTGCGTGCAGATGAAACAGGAGGGAATTCCCCTGCTGCGTCAGGTCATGGACAAGTTTCCGAACGTGATCATTATCCTCGACCACCTGTCGCGCACGCCGTTCGAAGACGGGCCGCCCTATGGCCAGGCGGCCGATTTCCTCGCGCTCGCCAAGTACAAGCAGGTCTACCTGAAGATCACGCCGATCAACGTGACGCCAAAAACCTGGGGCAAAGGCACGCCGGAAACTTTCTTCGGGAAAATGATCGATACGTTCGGCGCCCCACGGATCGCATGGGGCTCGAACTTTCCCAATTCGGTGGGCACCCTGTCGGAGATCCTTGAAGCGGCAAGAAGGGCGTTTTCGTTCGCCAAGGATTTGGATAGAGAATGGATCTTCGGCAAGACCGCGCAAGCGCTGTACCCCGCTCTTGCTGGCCGATGAGGCTCGCCAGGGGGCTTCTATCGAAGGTCACTCCGGATACAATGCGGCAATATTGACGGGACCACCGCCAGGCGCCTTTTCAGGGAGGACTATCCATGTTCCGCGCAAGTACAATGACGTTGCTGTTCGGGATCATCGCGGCTGCGAGCACCGGGCCTGTCGCCCAATCGTTCGCGCAAGCGCCGGCCGACCCGAATGGAGCCCCCAATCCGTACCGTCTCGACGCGAATTGGCTGAAGATACCCGATGGCCGCAAGATCGGGCAGGTGCCGGGCGTCGATATCGATCCCGACGGCAAGAGCATCTGGGTCCTCGATCGGTGCGGAGTAAAAGACTGTGTCAACTCTCCACTTAATCCTATCGAAAAATTCGATGCCTCCGGAAATTTCGTGGTGGGTTTCGGCCAGGGTCTCTTCAACCACCCACATGGCTTTTATGTGGATCACCAGGGCAACGTGTGGACGACCGACAACACTGGCGGCAACGGCAAGGGCCACCAGGTCATCAAGTTCAGTCCGCAGGGCAAGGTACTGCTGACGCTGGGCAAACCCGGTGTCCCAGGCGAAGGTCCCGACATGTTCAACGCTCCGACGGATGTCGCGGTCGCCGCCAATGGCGACATCATCGTCAGTGACGGGCATGGCGGCAAGACCAATGCGCGGATCGTCAAGTTCACCAGCGGCGGCAAGTTCATCTCAGCATGGGGCAAGCGGGGCTCCGGCCCCGGCGAGTTCGGGGTCAACCATTCGCTGGCGATCGATTCGACGGGCCGCATATTCGTCGCCGACAGAGGCTATAGCCGTATCGAGATCTTCGACCCGGACGGTGCGTTCCTCGCAGAATGGAAGCAGTTCGGCCGCCCAAGCGGCCTTTTCATCGACAAGAACGACATTCTCTACGTTACCGATTCGGAGTCCAACATGGCGCAGAATCCAGGCTTCAAACGCGGCGTCAGGATTGGAAGCGTGAAGGATGGCAAAGTCACTGCCTTCATTCCGGATCCAGCTCCGGCCAAGGAGGGTACCGGTGCCGCCAGCAACACCTGGGGAGAAAGCGTGGCCGCAGATGACGCGGGCAATGTCTTTGTCGGAAAGTACGATACCGGGACCGTAGAGCGGTACGTCAAGAAATGAACCGGGATGAGCGGTGCTGGCGGTAGCCGCGCGCGCCGGTAGCCCGCCCCCTTATCGGCCGAGCCACCCCGCCCGTTCCGGGAACGCCGCGGCGAGCGCCTCGCGCGTGGCGGCGAGCACGCCGCGTTCGGTGATCAGCCCGCGCACCAGGCGCGCCGGGGTGACGTCGAACGCATAGTTCGCCACCGGCGAGCCGTCGGGCACGACGGTCACGGTCTCGATGCGGCCATCTGTGGTGCGTCCGGTCACCGTCGCCACCTCGTCGCCGCTGCGCTGCTCGATCGGAATGTCGCGCCCGTCGATGAGCGCGAAGTCGATGGTCGGCGACGGCGCCGCGACGTAGAACGGCACCCCGGTGTCGCCGGCCGCGAGAGCCTTGAGGTAGGTGCCGATCTTGTTGCAGACATCGCCCTGGGCGGTGACGCGGTCGGCGCCGGTGATGACGAGATCGACCAGCCCGTGCTGCATCAGGTGGCCGCCGGTGTTGTCGGGGATGACCGCATGGGGAACGCCCTGGTGGACGAACTCGAAGGCGGTGAGCGATGCCCCTTGGTTGCGCGGCCGGGTCTCGTCGACCCACACGTGGAGCGGCACGCCCTTCTCGTGGGCGAGGTAGATCGGCGCGGTGGCCGGCCCAAGGTCGACGGCGGCGAGCCAGCCGGCATTGCAATGGGTGAGCACGTTGACGGGGGCGCCGGGCGGCTTGCGGGCGGCGATGTCCTCGATCAAAGCGAGGCCGTGGCGGCCGATGCCGCGATTGATGGCGATGTCCTCCTCGCAGATCTGGGCGGCGCGGGCGTAGGCCGCGGCGGTGCGCTCGCTGCGCGGCCGGTTGCGCACCACCGCCACGATCTCGTCGAGCGCCCATTTGAGATTGACCGCGGTCGGCCGTGTCGCGACCAGGCGGCGGTACGCGGTTTCCACCCCCTCGTCGGACGTATCTTCCTGCAGGGCAAGGCACATTCCGTAGGCCGCGACCGCGCCGATGAGCGGCGCACCGCGCGTCTGCATGGACGAAATGGCATGGGCGGCATCGGCGAGCGTGGCGAGGCGCAGCGTCGCGAAGACGTGGGGCAGCCGGGTCTGGTCGATGATCCCGACCGACCGCCCGTCGGCCTCCAGCCAGATGCTGTGCCTGGGTTTTCCGTCGATCAGCATTGGCACGTTCTTTCCTGGTGTTCCGCCGGTTCGATGTCCTGCGGAAGAGGACACCGATTCGCTGAAGAAAATGCGACGGAAAGCCCCGGGACGACCATCAATAGCCCGTAACGGCCCGCCGGGCGACGCCGTTTCCGGCGCATGATGCGTCTGGAGCGACGCATGTATGACCCTCCCTACCCTGCTGTAATCTGGACGTTTTTGCGGCCTTTGCTGGCCTGCTTTCGGGCGCCGGACGATCGTCAAGGGACGTGATTTCCCCCAATTGTTGGGGTAAGCTTTCACTAAGGGATGTGGGCCGGTGGACGCGAACGCAACCGCCGGGCGCAAATGGTGGGGCAATGGACGCCCTCAATACGACGATGGTTGATCTGTCTAACGGCCCGGAGCCGCGCAAGAGCAGGATCGTCCCTGCGGCGCGGTGGGTTTCGATCGACTATCGCTCCATTGTCGCGAACGCGGTCGCGGGGCTCGCGAACAACACCCCCGACGCCCGCCGCGACGTCTATGCCCAGGCGCGCGCGGTGGTGCATCGGCATCTCCAGCTCATGCGGCTGCCAGAGCCCATCATCGAGGTGGAAAAGCTCGCCCTCGACCTGACGATCAGGAAGATCGAGCGGCAGACCCGCGCCGAGCAGGCCGTTCGGGAAGCAGAACCCGACGAAGAAGCGGCCGAGCCGACGGTCAGCGATGCCGTGCGTTCGTTCGGCTCGGCGCTCGCCGAGGTGTCGCAGGCCTTCACCTCGCTGATGATCGTGCTCGGCTTGCGGCCGGTCTTCTATGCCGTATGGATGGCCGCCGCACCGCTGCGGTTCATTGCCCGGACCATCTTTTCCCCGGTCGGGCTCGCCGCCGGAGTGCCGATCACGGCGATGCTGGTCACCACGATTTTCCTGCTCGATACCGACACCGGCTTCCAGAGCGCCGCGAGCGTGCGGGCGGCGCAATTCCTGGAGCACGTCGACTCCTGGCTGAACGGGCGTGCCCCGCCGGCTGCGGGCAAGGACGAGGATCGTGTCGCCGGCCTCGCCGGACCGCCGGCGGCGTCGGGAGCCGCGCCGGCCCACGCCGTCCCGGCGCGGGCGCGCGTCACCGCGTCGTCCCATGGCCGTAGCCTGGCAAGCGCACCGCCCGCCAAGGCCAATGCGGCCGGCGGGCCGGCCCGGCCGGCTGCGCCCGCGGTCGCGACCGCTGTCGACGCCGCCACGACGAGCACATTGAACGGAATACCCAAATGGGTCGCGGGCTATGCGGACCTGCTGAAAGGCGCCCCGACACCGCCGGCGACGGGCAATGGCGCGCCCGATACCCCGGCCGCAACCCCGCCCGTGGCCGCACCCGCCGAACCCAACGTCGTCGCGCCAACCACCTTGGCCACCGCCAATTCAATGGCGGCGCTGTCGGATGACCGGCCGCAGATCACACTTCCTCCGCTGCGCACTCCTGCGCCGAAAGTCGCCGCACTGATTGAAACCGGCAAGAAGGCCGCAAACGCCGACGACCTCGAAAAAGCGGTGCAGGATTTCACCGAGGCGGTCCGCATCGATCCCACCTATCCCGGCGGCTACACCGAACGCGGCAATGCCCTGTTCAAGCTCGGCGAGACCGACCGCGCCATCGCCGATTATTCGGCTGCGATCAAGCGCGACCCCAATTTCGGCCCGGCGCTGCGCGGCCGCGCCATGGCCAACCTCTACCGGGGCGCCACCGAGCTCGCCCTCACCGACCTCACGAAGGCGATCCAGCTCGCGGAGATCGATCCGAACCGGCTGTCGACGCTGGAGCTGTTCTACGCCCGGCGCAGCCGAGCCAACATCTACGAAACCAAGATGCAACCCGACAACGAGATCGCCGAGTGCACCGCGATCCTCGATGCCTACAAGCACGACAAGACGCTCAACACCGCGCTGGTGGGCGTCTATCAGGCGGATGGCGCGGCCAACCTGATCGCGACGATCTATCGACAGCGCGCCAACGCCTATATCCGCCAGTCGAACCCCGACGCGGCACGCGCCGATCTCACCGCCGCGGTGCCGCTCTCCGCCGACCGCGGGTTCTCCGCGCTGGTCGACCGCGCCCGGCTCAACGAGGCGACCGGCCAGCGCGAGCAGGCGATCGCCGACCTCCAGGCCGCACTGAGCATCAGGCCCGGCAGCGAAGAGGCGCGCATCGCATTGCGCCGAATCTCGTCGGGACCGCCGACGCCGATGCGACCGTCGGGACGAACATGAGGCCGCGACGAAAATAACGGCGGCCCCTATCGGACCGATCCGATTTCGAGCATGATCCCGGCCGCAAAGCCTGCGATTTTCAGGGATCGGGCTGCAGGGAGAAGACGCCATGACCAAGCTTTCGCTGGCCGCGTTCGCGTGCCTGCTCTCGACCGGAATTGCCGGCGCCCAAACCGCGAGCGACAAGGCGGTGGTGCGGCTCGACCCCGCGCTCGATGCGCTGGTCTCGTCCGATGCCAAGGTCGAGCTCGTCAAGGGCGGGTTCGGCTTCACCGAAGGCCCGGTATGGGTTCAGGAGGGTAATAGCGGCTATCTCCTGTTCACCGACATCCCCGGCGCCGTGGTCTGGAAGCTTACGCCGGACGGCAAGGCGTCGGTCTATCTCGAACACACCGGTTATCAGGGCCCGGAGGTGTGGCGCTGGGGCGGCGTCCAGACCAACGGCTTCGATCGCAACGATCCGCGCTTCGAGGAATTCGCCATGATCGGGGCGGACGGCCTCACCCTCGACCGCCAGGGCCGCCTGATCCTCGCCACCTTCGCCGGCCGCTCGCTGATGCGCGTCGAGAAGGACGGCAAGCGCACCGTGCTCGCCGACAGCTACCAGGGCCACCGCTTCGGCGGTCCCAACGACGTCGTGGTCAAGAGCGACGGCGCCATCTATTTCACCGACACCTATGGCTCGTTCCGCCTCCGCGATAAGGACCCCCGCAAGGAGCTCGACTTCACCGGGGTGTTCATGTGGAAGGACGGCAAGCTCGCGCTGCTGGTCAAGGACATGCCGATGGTCAACGGCCTCGCCTTCTCGCCTGATGAGAAATATCTCTACGTCAACGGCAGCCGCGACAACTACGTCAACCGCTACGAGGTACTCCCCGACGGCACCCTCGCCAACGGCAAGCTGCTCATCGACCTCAGCAAGGAGACCGAGCGCGGCATCACCGACGGGCTGCGGGTCGACACCAAGGGCAATCTCTACGAGACCGGCCCCGGCGGCGTCTGGATCATCTCGCCCGAAGGCAAGCACCTCGGCACCATCCGCGCGCCGGAACAGGCGACCAATGTGGGCTTCGGCGACGCCGACAAGAAGACGCTCTACATCGCCGCGCGCACCGGCATCTACAAGGTGAGGGTGCTGACGCCGGGGATATAGCGAACCCCGACGCAACAGGCAGGGACACTATGCAAAAGTCGTTTGTTCGCGGCACGCGGCCCCAGCAGCGTGCCTACTCGCCCGCCGTCATCACAAAGGGCGCCGACAAGATCATCTGGCTCGCCGGCCATCACGGGCTTGTCGACGACGACGGCAGGTCGCTTGCTGGCGACTTCGAAGCTCAGTGCCGCCAGACCTTTCACAACATCGAGAAGACGCTGGCCGAGACCGGCGCGAAGCTGTCCGACCTGGTGACGATGACAGTGTTCCTGATCGACGCGCGATACACCACAGTGATGACCGAGATCCGGCGCGGGATTTTCGGAAACGATTTTGCCGCAAGCGCCGCGATCACGGTCGCGGGCTTTGCGGACCCGAACATGATGATCGAAATCCAGGGCATTGCGGTTTTATAGCGCCGAACTCGCGCCGAGGCGCCGTTCCGCCCCTCACCCGCCCTTGCCCTCGTATTGCGCGTCGGTGACGTGCTCGAGCCACTCCACGGCCACGCCGTCGAGGCCCTCCTGCATGGCGATGTGCGCCATCGCCGAGGTCGGGCTCGCGCCGTGCCAGTGCTTCTCGCCCGGCGCGAACCATATGGTGTCACCGGCGCGGATGTCGCGGATCGGGCCGCCCCAGATCTGCACCCGGCCGCTGCCCCGGGTCACGTGCAGGGTCTGGCCGAGCGGGTGGGTGTGCCAGGCGGTGCGGGCGCCGGGCTCGAAGGTCACCAGGGCCGCACGGATGCGCGCCGGCGCCGGCGCCTCGATGATCGGGTCCTGCCATACGGTCCCGGTGAAGTAATCGGGCGACATGCGGCGCGACGGCACTGCTCCGGCCAGCGTGATGTTCATGACCACAATCCCCTTGACCCTATTGGTGTCATTGCCCGGCTTGACCGGGCAATCCAGTACGCCCGGTCGGTGTTTACTGGATCGCCCGGTCGGGGCCGGGCGATGACAGGTGGGCTTCAACCCAAACGACTAATCCACGATTGCGCGATTGACCATCGCGTCGATGACCTGACGGTAGTGCCAGCGGATCGGGCCCGGCGAGGCCGCCATGAACACCACGACGAGATCCTCCTTCGGATCGGCCCACCAGTTGGTGCCGCTCGCGCCGGGCCAGGAGAAGTTGCCGACATCGCCCGCCATCCGCACGATCCCCGGCGTGGTCTGCACCGCAAGGCCGAGGCCGAAGCCGAAATCGGCGCGGGTCGGGTCGGCGACCCCGATCAGGTTCTTGACATCGGGGCCGAGCTGGTTCGACAGCATGTATTCCACCGTCTTGCGGGCGAGGATGCGGGTGTCGCCGAGCTTGCCCTTGTCGAGCAGCATCTGGGCGAAGCGCATGTAGTCGCCCGCGGTCGAGGCCGCGCAGCCGCCGCCGCATTCGAACTTCGCCGGCCGGGTCAGCGGCGTCAGCGCCTGGGGCCGCCCGGTCACCGGATCGACCGGCAACGCCTTGGCGTAGCGGGCCGCCTTGTCGGCCGGGATCAGGAACGAGGTGTCGACCATGCCGAGCGGCTTGAACACGTTGTCCTGGAGATAGCCGCCCAGCGTCTGCTCCGAGAGCTGCTCGACGACTTGCCCGAGGACATCGATGCCGAATCCGTAGTCCCAAGTCGAGCCCGGCTGGAAATACAGCGGCAGGGTGGCAAGGTGGTCGACGAACTCGGTTCCCGTATAGGCCGCCGCCGCCTGTCCGCTGCCTTCCGGATAGAGCTTGTGGACCGCGGTGGTCCCGCGTCCGCCGTAGCTCATGCCGTTGGTGTGGCGGAACAGGTCCTGGATCGTGATCTTGCGCGCCGCCGGCACCTTGTCGATGATGGCGTCCTTGTCGGCGTTGAGCACCGCCACCCGCATGTCCGCGAATTTCGGGAAATATTTCGCCAGCGGCTCGTCCATCAGGAGCTTGCCTTGCTCGTAGAGCTGCAAGGCGGCGACCGCCGTCATCGGTTTGGTCATGGAGGCGATGTTGAAGATGGCGTCGGTCGTCATCGGCGCGCCGGCCGCCTTGTCGCGGAAGCCGAACGCCTCGAAATAGGCGAGCTTGCCGTGGCGGGCGACGGCGAGCACGGCGCCCGGAATCTGTCCGCGCGCGATGTCGGCATCGAGGGTCTTGGCAATGTCGGCGAGGCGCTCCGACGACAGTCCCACCTCCTCCGGCTTGGCGCGCGGCAGCGGGTCCGACTTCGGAGACTGCGCATTCGCCGAGCAGCACATGGCGCCTGCCATCATGATTGCGGAAACGGTGGTCCTGATCGCCATTATCACATTCCTCCCTTGAACGTTTAGTCGGCTGCCTTCGGCTGCGGGAACCGGATTGCCGGCCCGCGGCGCTCGCGCGTCGTCTGCGGCGGACATTACCGCGAATCGACGTCGGCCGTCACCGACCATGAGCCGCGCCGATTGCCAAGGCCGACGGCGGCGGGCTAAAGCAGGTTGATCCCCCAAACATCGACATGGCCCCTGCCATCGCGATCGGAGTGATACGGCGTGCGGCTGACATGACGGACATCGATTGGACCAAGCTCGTCATCGGCATGCTCGGCGGCGACCGCCGCGAGCAGGAGATCGCCCGGCTCGCGGCGGCAACCGGCGCGCAGGTGCGCGCGCACGGCTTTCCCTGGCCGGAGGGCGGCATCGCGGGGGTCCGGCATCTCGACGATTCCAGCGCCGTGCTCGCAGGCGCGCAATTTGCGTTGTTCCCGATTCCCGGCATCGCCGCGAGCGGCGCGCTGTTCGCGCCCGCGGCGCCGGCGCCGATCATGCCGACCCGCGCGATGCTCGCCGGCATGGCGGCACCGGCCCACATCATCCTGGGCTGGGCGGACAAGAACCTCAAAGCCCATGCGGACGCGCTCGGCATCGCCATCCACGAATACGAGTGGGACCGCGCCCTGATGCTTCGCCGCACCCCCGCGATCATCGAGGGCCTGCTGCGGATCGTGATCGAGAACACCGCCATCACCATCCACGACGCCACCGTCTGCGTGATCGGCCAGGGCACCATCGGCGCCGTGCTGGCGCGCTACCTGGTCGCGCTCGGCGCGCATACCCATGTGGCGGCACGCAATCCCGAGCAGCGGGCCGCGGCCTATGTGGCCGGCGCGACGCCGCATCTGCTCGACGAACTGCCGGCGCTGGCGCACCGTCTCGACATGGTGTTCTCCACGGTGCCGTCGCGGGTGGTCGGCATCGACATTCTCGAACGGCTGCGGAAATCGGCGCTCCTGGTCGATCTCGCCGCACCGCCCGGGGGCATCGATTTCGACGCCGCGCAACGGCTCGGCCTCAAGGCGATCTGGGGCCGCGGCCTCGGCAGCCGCGCCCCCGTGACCGTCGGCGCCAGCCAGTGGGGCGGCATCCGCGAACGCATCGAGGCCATCCTGCGTTCGCCGCGCTAGATCCGGATCGTCCTGGCCTTGCGGCTCTCGGCAGACGTCGTTACCCTCGGCGCGATAACACCGACGTTCGTCCCTTCGTCGAGAATGGGAGACCTCGTCGAGAATGGGAGAGGAGACCCGCCGTGATCCGCCGAATCCTCCGAACGAACACCTCCGTGCGCACGTCCGTCGGCATCGCCGTCCTCGCGTGTGCGCTCGCTCCGCTCCTGACCGTGCGGGCGCTCAACGCGCAGCAAGGTCTCACGGTCCCGGCGGGGCTTCCCGACTGGGCATTCAACATCCCCGACAAGATCCAGCCGACCGCGGTGCGGCCGGAAGGCGTCGTGAAAGCGCCCGGCAGCGCGAAGGAGTACGACGCCGCCAAGATCGCCGGGAACGCGAGTCCGCCGGACTGGTTTCCCAATGAACACCCAGCCGCGCCGCGATCGGTAGCAGGCGGCCCGGGAGCCAAATTTGCGTGCGGCTCGTGCCATCTGATGTCCGGCCAGGGCCATCCGGAAGCCGCCGACATCGCCGGCATGCCCGCCGAGTACCTGATCCGGCAGATGGCGTACTACAAGGCGGGCACGCGCAAGGACGACGCGCGCATGGGTCCGATCGCCAAGACCACGTCGGACGAGGACATTCGCGAGGCCGCCGAATACTTCGCCGCTCTGAAGCCCGCCCCATGGGTGAAGGTCATCGAGACCGCCACGCCGCCGAAGACGTTCATCGCCACCGCGGGCCGCCATCGTCAGCTCCATCCCGACGGAGGCACCGAGCCGATTGGGCATCGTATCCTTGAAATCCCCGCGGATCCGTTCCGCACGGAAATCCGGGACCCGCATTCCGGTTTCATCGCCTACGTGCCGCCCGGCAGCATCGCCAGAGGCGAAGCACTGGTCAAAGGCGCAGCGTCCGAGAAGACCATGCAATGCGCGACCTGTCACGGCGAGGCGCTGAAAGGCCTGGGCGAAGTCCCGCGGCTCGCCGGACTGCAACCGCTGTTTATCGCACGACAGCTCTTCGATATGCGCTATGGCTCGAGCGCGGGGAAAGCCGCGGAGTTGATGAAGCCTGTTGTCGCCAAGCTGTCGGATGACGACATCATCGCGATTGCCTCATATCTCGGCTCACTGCCTCCGCAGTAAGGATCACGGCGCCGGCGCAAGATGCCGTTCCGTTTCAGGACTGAACCGACCGCCTCGTCTTGAACCAAGACGGCTCGACGGCCAGGGGCCGTGAGCAGCCATCATGCACCTGTCAAGTGCCTCGGCTATCGTGTAAAACTGATTGCAGAGCTGCCGGCGGGGCTTGCCGTGGTCCCGTAATTTCAAAGGCAGCGTTGGTGCCGTCGGCGGGCGAACCTTCTAAAAGTTTGGAGATTTTTGTCGCGGATGCTTTCAGCACCCGCTTTGCGCATACGCGTTGAACATCTCAAACATCGGAGCGAGGAACGACATGAACCGACATAGCATTCTTACGATCGCTGCATTGACTGCACTTGGACTTGCCTGTCTGCCAAGCAGCGCCATGGCTCAGCAGACCGGGCCCACAATGCACAAATACCTGAGCCGCGCGGTTCTCACCCCCGAAGGGATAAAAAACCTCCAGAAGCAACCGCCCACGGCCTTGAAGGCGGGCATCGCCAAATTCACCAAATCCGTCGGCGGCAAGATGGAATCCTGGTATTTCGATTTTGCCGCATCCACCGGCTGGGCGATCATCGACTACCCCGACGAAATCGCTGCCACGGCTGCACAAATGACGACAAATGCCGCGGGATTTGCCCGCGTCACGTTGATCCCGCTGATCACCGCGGAGGAAGCCGACAGGGCTCTTGCAAAGATCACCCGTCCGCCGCAGCAGCAATCGAGGAGTTCGCGCTTTTCGGCACTTCGCAACGAATGTTCCACGGCGTCCTGTTCAGACCGGGGCGCCGTTTCGCTTTGGGGGGCCTGGGCGAGAGCGCCATCCATTCGAATTGAATCGGATAGCGCTCAAATCTCCATTAGTTTGCGCACGATCCAGCGAGGGAGAACGAACATGCCCGTGGTAACCGTGCAGATGTGGACCGGACGCTCGCGCGAGCAGAAGCGCGCTTTGGTGCGCGCCATCACCGACGCCATGGTGGAGCATGCCGGCGCCAAGCCCGCCAATCTCCACGTCATCCTGCAGGAGGTGCCGAAGGAGGACTGGGCGCTCGCCGGCGTGCTCGGCGACGAGCGCAAGGACGTCTGACCATGGCGGATGCACAAAGCCATCCCGCCGGCGGCCGCCCCACCGGCTTCGCCCACATGCTGCTCAAGGTCGCCGACATCGCGCGCTCCGAGCGCTTCTATGTCGATCTCCTCGGCTTCACCGTGCGGCCGGCCAAGCCCCTGCCGGACGGGCGGCCCTTCGTGCCGTTCCACCAGGGACTCGCGCTCACCTCGGGCGGCCCGCGCGAGCCGGCCCAGATCGATCACATGGCATTCACCGCATCGGACGTGCGCGCCATCGCCGCCCGCCTCAAACAGGCCGACGTGAAATTCTTCCGCGACCTGCATGACGGCATCTACGGGCTGACGATCTACATCGCCGACCCCGACGGCAACATGATCGAGCTGTACGAGGCGGACGCGAAGATGGGGTGAGAACAAATGGGGTGAGAACAGGCGCCGGGGGCGGGGCGATTCATTTTTTTGAAAAACAACCCCATGCAAAGTAGGATTCGTGGCTCCGACCTCGCGTTTTTCGGTACGAAAATGTCTCCCGCGGGATTCCCGCGGGTCAAGATCGCCCTCCTCCGCGCTCCATCGATCTCGGCCGATAGTGGATGAGCCAGATATCGAGAGCGGCGATGAACGAAACGGCAAGGCCGATCCCGATGCAGAGGTGCATCGCGGTCGTGTGCTCGAATCCGAGGGCGAAGGGGGACGCCGCCATCCAAAGTCCGGCAAGGAGGGTGACCCACTCCTCCCATTCGGAGAAAACCAGCAGAGCGGCGATGGAGGCCGCCGCGATCGCCGCACCGCCGGCGCGCGCATCCACGGCGGCCGTGCCATGCGCGAACGCGAACAGCCACGGCGACACGAACAGCGCCGTTCCGAGCACGAGGGTATAGACGTCGAGGATCGCTTCGGGTCTGCGCTTTGCCATGAATGCCTCGCGGGCCATGGAACTGGACGACGGTCGCTAGACGACGCCCGCACGGGTCAGTTGGAGCACGATGCCCAAGGCCGTGAGGCCGAATGCGACGGCGGCGAGCGGCAACAGGACCTCGACGGCGGCCGTCGAAGGCCTTTCCTGGTCCGTCCAGGTGGCGAACCGGCCCCGTAACCAGGTGTCGAAGGCTTCGGCAGGCTCCTCGGCCGTGTCGGCCGGCTCGCTTGCATCCGCGGCGCCCCTTCGCTTTGCCGCGACGCCGGCGCGCCATAACGTGGCCGGTATGGCAAGGGCCATGAACACGAGCACGCTGATCATGGCGAGGACCAAGTCGATGTAGCCCGGGCTGCCGAACAGCAGCCACGCCGCGACCACGAACCAGATCAGCAAGCCCGCCGCGGCCTTGTGGACCAGCGGATGAAGACGATCCGAAACCTTGTCAGGCGATTGGGCAGGCGTGTTCATGACGCCCTCCTTCGTCGGAGTTCTGCTCGCATTGCGGCCCTCGCCGCGGTCTGGCCGCGCCGTCGCAGACGAAATGCGCGGTGCGCGTACGTCATCTCAACGCAATGAGGCCGGATTGGTGGCGGGGACTAAGGGCGTGCGGCGATGGATCGCAGCACCAGACGTCCCACGTCGAGAGCGGGCGCACCCGAGGCGAGCGCCGTCGCCGCCCGGCCTCCGATGGCGCGACGTGAATTCTTCCGCGCCTGCATGAGGGCATCGCGCCCGAGACGGACGTGGAGATGTAGTGACACGCAGCCGTAATCTGTCCGTCACGAATGAAATGACACACAGCCGTAATCCAACGGTCATGCCCGCGCGGTATCGGGTTCCTTCGAACAGATGGGCAGGGGGACTGATATGAGACGGACGTTGATTGCGGTTACCGGCGCGGCAGTACTTGGGGCGGCAGCACTCGGGACCGGCGCGGCTCCCGCGGTCGAGGTACAAGCGCCGAAAGGCAATTTTGGAACACTTGACCATGTGTTTCTCATCATGATGGAAAATCAGACCAGCACCGACATTATTGGAAATCCGAACGCGCCGTTCATCAACGAATATGCCTCGATCGCCAATCACGCGACCAACTACTATGCGGTCGGGCATCCCAGCGCCCCGAACTACCTCGAGATCGTCGGAGGCTCCAATTTCGGCCTTACGGGTGATTATTGGCCGAACTGGGTGGATGGCGGATGCATCGATAATGCCCCCTCGAGCGGCTGCGGTGGTGCGTTCACACCGATCCAATCCCCCGGCACCGATAACGCCGTCGTCTCGACGGCCACTCCGGGATCGTCCCAGTGCAATGGTCAAATCACCGTGGATGGGAATCCGCCGGCCCTGTATAACTGCACATATTACGGCTACGCGGCGACGACATTCACCCCGCAAATGATCGCCGATCAGCTCGTCGCCAAACACAAGACCTGGACGAGCTATCAGGAAAACCTGCCGGCCGTCATACCCGGCGTCGCGGGCATCAATTACTCGGACGGCGAGCTTTCCAATCTGAGCCCCGCCGCGGACTTCGTGCCGGGCCCGATCCAGAAGCTCTATGCGGTGAAGCACAATCCGTTCGTCTACTTCTACGATGTCGAGGCGGGCATCAATCCGGAATTGAGCCTCGCACGGGTCAAGGATTTCGATGGCACGACCGGTCTATGGGCCGACCTGGAAACCGGGAACGTTTCGAACCTGGCTTTCATCGTGCCCAACCAGTGCCATGACCAGCACGGCTATCGTATCGGGCGGCACGCCGATTTGCTCCACGGCGACCGATGCCGAGGAGCAGCTTCTCCTGGCCCAGGGCGACGCGGAAGTCGCCAAGCTCGTCAATGGAATCCACGCTTCGAAGGCGTGGAAGGAAGGGCGCAACGTCATCGTCCTGGTCTGGGACGAGAACGATTACTCGAACACGGCCAATCGTATCGTGCTGCTGGTCGAGCCCAATTACGCGAAGAGCGGCAAGGTGGATGCCAACATTTATGACCACTTCTCCCTGCTGCGATCGCTGCAAGCGGGCTTCGGCCTGCCCTGCCTCAACCATTCTTGCGACAACACCTCGAAGATCATGAACGTCATGTTCGGCGGTCACTAGACTCACAAATCGCTGTCATCGCCCGGCTCGACCAGGCGATCCAGCAAACACCGGCCGTGAGTACTGGATTGCCCGGTCAAGCCGGGCAATGACGCCAACAGGTCAGCAATGGCACGGTGGGACACGCGAGCCGAATACCGGAGCACTAAATGGATTTCATGTGTTGCGGTAAACTCCCGAGAGCGGATGCGCCGCCGGCCGCTCGAGGCGTATCCTTTCTCAGCGTGGTGGTCGTCGTGATCGGGCTTGTCGCCCCCATGGCCGATCCGGGACATGCGGCAACCCTGGACGAAGCGGCTGAACAGTACCGCTCATACCTCATCCGGGATGTCGACCGCACAGTGACGAGTGTCCGGAAGCTGCGCGTCAGCGTGGCCGCCAACGATCTGGCCGGGGCAAAGCAGGCGTGGATCGATGCCCGGATCGGCTGGGAGCGTTCCGAGGTTTTCACCAGCGAATTCGTTCCCGACCTCGACAAGGACATCGACGCCTGGCCGGACGGCCTCATGGGGTTCCATGCCATCGAGGCCAAGCTGTTCGGCGCCGACGGGACCGGCGTCGCGAGCGAGGTCGATGGATTGCTGCTGAGCCTCTCGGCGCTGAGCATGACCGTTCGCGACATCCGATTGACGCCGCAGGGCCTGCTCAACGGCATAGCCCGGCTCGCCTATGAGGTCGGCGAAAGCAAGGTGGACGGCGGTGAGTCGCGCGTGAGCGGCACCTCCATCGACGACATGCGCAACAATGTCGACGGAATCGAGCTCGCCTACCGCACCATTTTCGCGTCCGCGATCGAGGCCGCCGATCCGCAGCTCGCGCGCGCAGGTGCTGCGCATGGATCGATGAATTGAAGGCGATGCTGGGGTCCCGGGATATTGCGGCGGCTCGACCCGGAAAAGCTGCTCCGCAATCAGCGAGGAGCTGGTGTTGACGCTGCAAAATGCGGCGCCCGAAGATCGGGCTCGAGCGGCCTACGCTCGAAGAAAGCATCTCAATGACGCTGCGCCGTCACCGCCGCGCGGCGGCGCTGCGCAGCGAACGTGGTTGGCTGAAAGCGCTATTCAGGGACCGAACGGTGCAATATTCGACGAGATCTGTGGACGGCAGCGCTCTGTCTGCTACTCGCCCTGCCGCTGCACAATGCGGGCTCGTTTCCGCTGAGCGGCGACCAGACCGTATTGCCGCCCGGCACCGAGTTCGAACGAAGAATCGCTCGATCGGCCACGCGAGGTCTTCCGGTCGGAGGCGATCGGCGGCGTCAAGTCCTACCTGGTCAATCTCGGCGACATGGCATTCAATTCCGCCCGCCATCCTCGGCGATCCTGCGCGCCGGGCCGGGATGAGCTGCGGCACCTGCCATGTCAACGGCGCCGGCAACGGCAAGCTCTACGTCCCGCGGCATGTCGACCCGTCCGGGTAATTTCGACACCACCGGCCCGCTGTTCAATCCCAAGGCGCATAATGGTGCGCGCGATCCCGTCAGGATACCGAGCCTGCGCGGCGCGCGTCTACCTCGCGCCTTATGGCAATGACGGGCGGATAGCGTCGCTGCGCGATTTCGTGCGCAATGTCATCGTCAACGAGTTCGCCGGGCCGGAGCCGTCGCCGGCGATCCTCGATGCATTGGTCGCCTACATCGAAGACATCGATTTCCTGCCCAATCTGAACCTCGCTTCCGGCGGCCATCTGACGGCGCGATCGAGCGCCGCCGAGCGCCGGGGCGAGGCGCTTTTCTTCAAGCCGTTTCCGCATGACCCGCAGCTCAGCTGCGCCGCCTGCCATATCCCGACCGCGGCTTTCGTGGATCATAAGCAGCATACCGTCGGCTCCGGCGGGCTGTTCAAGACGCCCACTCTGATCAACGCAAATTTCAATGCGCCTTATTTCCACGACGGACGGTACGACACCTATGATCAGGTCGTCGCGCATTTCGATCGCGTGTTCGAACTCGGTCTTTCTGCGCAGGATCGCTCCGATCTCGTTGCCTATCTCGGCGCCGTGGGCGGCGGCCTGCAGCCTTATGAGCGCGACGGGGTGACGGTCCAACTCAAGGAGATCAACGATTTCGCCAGCGTCTTCGCGATCGCAATTCCCGGCCATGACGCCGCCGTCATCGCGCTGGCCGTGCAAACCGTCGGCCATGAGCTGCGGGAATTGGTCGAGCAGTTTCCCGACCGCAAGGACACCACGGTACAGGGCGGCAGCGAGGAACGCCTCGGTGCGCGCAAGGCGCTCAAGGACCTGGTGCTCGTCGTGCGCCGAATCGGGGTCGCCGCTTCGGCGGGCAATTTCGACGAGGCTGCCGCCGAATATCAGAACTACCGCAAGCTGGCCGCTCCGCCGCTGCCGACCGTACTCAAAATCGCCGAGCGCTGGTCCTTATTCAATCCGGCCATCCACGATTCGCACTTCGCCGGACTGCGTCAGTTGCTGACGACCGCGGGCAGGCTGCCGCGCTGATCGGCCGCGATGGCTAAAACCCCCGCGGCCCGAACACCTTGATGCCGAGCTTCTTCTCCAGCGCGCGGCCGAAGCGGTATTTCATTTCCGGGCCTTCATAGGTCGCGGGCGGGGCGCGCTGGTAGTCGGGCTCGGATTCGACGCGCAGGCGGATGAAATACGGGCCCGGCGCGGCGGCGATCGCCGGCATGTCCTTCTCGAGGTCGGCGAGATTGTCGATGGTCGCGACCTGGCGGATGCCGGCGCCCTTGGCGATCGCGGCATAGTCGGCATTGTCCTGGTTGACCATCGGCATGGTGTCGACGGTCTGGTAGCTCTGGTTGTCGACCACGAAATGCTTGAGGTTTGCCGGCTGCTGGCCGGCCTCGGTGAGCAGGCAGCCGAGATTCATCGACAGCGAGCCGTCGCTGTTGAGCACCCATACCGGCACGCGCGGCAGCGCGGTCGCGAGCCCCAGCGCGAAGCTCGCGGCGAAGCCCATGCCGCCATGCATGTAGAAGCTGTCCTCGCTCTTGGTGACCGCCCACCACTCGTTCGCCGCCATGCCGAGCGCGCAGACGACGATCGCGTCGCCGCGGTGCCGGGCGAGCACCGTGAGGGCCTCGCGCGTCTTCATGCGTTCTTCACTCCGAGCAGCCGCTTGGTCAGGAACAGGACGAACGGCCGCTTCTGCAGGCGGTGCCATTCATAGGCGTCGGGAATGCGCTCGATCTCCTCCGGCTTGTCGATCACCTGGTAGGGGAAATCATAGGCCTGCAGCAGCGGCACGGTGCGCCGCCCCTGCACCTCCTGATAGACCTTGTGGTCGTCGATCGAGCCGCGGGCGCTGACGATGCAGAACACCGGGATCATGTGGCGCAGGCACAGCGTCGCCATCTCGCCGGTGCAGGTGAACAGCCCGGTGTTGCCCATGATGGCGACCGAACGCACGCCGCCGAAGAACGCGCCGGCGCAGATCGCGATGGTCTCGGCCTCGCGCCCGACCGGGATGTGCTTGATCTGGTTGCCCGCGGTGACGCGGCGGATCAGGCCGTTGACCCAGTCGTCCGGCAGGCTCGCCGCGAGCGTCACGCCGGCTTTGACCAGCTGGGCGTGTATCTGTTCATTGGCATCCATGTCGGCTCGCTGAATGATGCGCGTGAAAAACGATAGGGACGGCGGCTCGCAGCGTCAACCTGTGATCACAGTTCGACCGTTTTCCCACAAAAGTCATGACCGGGCTTGTCCCGGTCATCTCGATTGTCAAGGCACCATGTCAGCCGAAGCGACCGGATGCCTCAGTGTGGAAACGCAGTGCCCTGCCAATCGAGATCACCGGGACGAGCCCGGTGATGACCGCGGTAGGTGGTGACGGCCGCAGGGCACCCGCGCCCCAGCGATGCTCACGACCGCACCGGCTTCGTATCCTCGAAATTCGCCTTCTTCAGGAGCTGCTGCAGCGTCTCCTCGATGTCGTCCTCGATCGCCTGGCGCGCGGCCCTGGCGTCGCCGGCGCGCAGCGCCGCGAGCAGGCGGACGTGATGACGCAGCGTCCAGCGCAGATTGGGCAGCTTCGCCGACAGCGCGACGAACGGGCCGGCCTGCAGCCACAGCGTTTCGATCAGCGGCAGCGCCACCTGGGAGCCCGCGAACTCGTAGAGCGCGAAATGGAACACCATGTTGCCGGTCATGGCGCCGCGGGGATCCTCGTCGTTGACCGACTGCCGCAGGCCGTCATTGATCCGCGCCAGCGCCTCGATGTCGGGCTTGCGCGCATTGATGCATGCCATCTCCGCCAGCATGCCCTCGAGCTTCTGGCGGATCCGCGACAGCTCGATGAAGCGTTCGCGGCTCATGCGCGGAATGATCACCGAGCGGTTCGGCAGCATCACCAGCACGCGTTCGGCGATGAGGCGGCTCACCGCCTCGCGCACCGGCATGGCGCTGGTGCCGAGCCGGGCCGCGAGGGTGCGCAGCGACACCGCTTCGCCGGGCGTGAACATGCCGCCCATCAGGCCGCGGGCGAGCGCGTGATAGACGCGCTGCTGCAGGGTGTCGCGCGCCGGGTCGGGCGCCGCCGGCGCCGCGAGCCTGATGCTGCGCTTGCGCCGCGGCGGGCCGGGCTTGCCCGCGCCGACACGAGCGACGGATTTTCGCTTGGAGTTCATGTCGTCTCCCCGGCGGGCGCAAACCACCCGGCGGCGCCATTATGGAAAGGTTTCCAAGGGATTATCAATTCGCGAATGCGGCTGATACAGCTTTTGTGACGTATCGGACGGGGCGGTCCGCCGCCCCTTGCAAAGCCGGCGCCGATCGCGGATGAGGTTCCCGGCATCGCCGGCGGAACTGAAATGCTCGAATCAAAAAGTTCACACGGAGAGGCTCACATGGAAAGGCTCACATGGACCTGGGATTGACCGGAAAGGTCGCGCTGGTGACGGGATCGAGCCGCGGCATCGGCCGCGGCGTCGCGCTCACGCTCGCCGAAGAGGGCTGCGATTTGATGCTGACCGGGCGCGACGAGGCGGCGCTGCGCGAGGTGGCCGGCGAGGTCGAAAAGCGCGGCCGCAAAGCCGCCTTCGAGATCACCGACCTGCGCGCCGACGGCGCCGCGGCGGCGCTGGTCGATGCCGTCAAGCGCCGTTACGGGCGGCTCGACATTCTCGTCAACAATGCCGGCACCACCAAGCGCGGCGACTTCCTCGCGCTCACCGACGCCGACTGGCAGGACGGCTATGCCCTGAAATTCTTCGCCCATGTGCGGCTGTCGCGCGCCGCCTGGCCGCTGCTCAAGGACGCCGACGGCGCGATGGTCACCATCGGCGGCACCAGCGGCCGCATCCCGATCGCCGCCTTCACCATCGGCAGTTCGGTGAACGCCGCCTGCGCCGCCTTCGCCAAGGCGCTCGCCGATCTCGGCAAGACCGACGGCGTGCAGGTCAACACCATCCATCCGAGCTATGTGGAGACCGAACGGTTCTGGCGGCGCATCAAGGCCGACATGGAGCGCACCGGCAAGAGCGAGGCCGAAGTGCGCGAATGGCACCGCCAGGACATCAACATCACCCGGTTCGGCACGCCCGAGGACATCGGCAGCCATGATCGCCTTCATGGTGTCGCCGCGCGGGCGCTGGCTGCACGGCGCCACCATCGACATGGACGGCGGCGAAGTGCCGACGGTGTAGCATGAACGTGCTGCTGACGCCGGCGCGCATCGGCACGGTCGAAATCCGCAACCGCATCGTCATGCCGCCGATGACGACGCGGCTGTCGGATGAGGACGGCCACGTCACCGACGATACCGTGAACTACTACATGGCCCGGGTGCAGGGCGGCGTCGGCCTCGTCACCGTGGAGATGGCCTCGCCCACCAAGGCGGGCCGCCACCGCCGGCGCGAGCTCGGCATTTACGACGACCGCTTCCTGCCGGGCCTCGCGCGGCTCACCGCGGCGATCAGGGCCGGCGGGGCCAAGGCGTCGATCCAGCTCGGCCACGGCGGCGGCCACACCCGCCTCGACATCTGCGGCGAGACGCCGCTGGCGCCGTCGGCGATCCCCCATCCGGTGTTCGAGATCACCAACGAGACCATCATCCCCAAGGAGATGACGGGCGAGGACATCGCCTTCACCATCGCCGGCTTCGCGGCGGCGGCAGTGCGCGCGGAACAGGCCGGCTTCGATTGCGTCGAGATCCACGGCGCCCACGGCTACCTGATCTCCCAATTCGTCACCCCGTTCGAGAACCGGCGCACCGATGCCTATGGCGGCGGCCTGGAGAACCGGGCGCGGTTCGGGCTCGAGGTGCTGCGCGCGGTGAAGGCCGCGGTGCGCATTCCCGTGATCTACCGGGTGTCGGTGGAGGATTATTTCCCGGAAGGGTCGCCGTTTGCGGAGGGGCGGCAGGTCGCGCTGTGGGCGGCGCAGGCGGGCGCCGACGCGCTCCACATCGCCGCCGGGCATTACCGCTCGCTGCCTTCGGCCGCCCGCATGATCCCGCCGATGATCTATCCCGACGCGACGTTCCTCGCCTATGCAGCGGACATCAAGAAGGACGTCGCCGTTCCCGTCATCGCCGTCGGCCGGCTCGGCGATCCCGCGGTCGCCATCGATGCGGTCGCGTCCGGCAAGGCGGATTTCGTCGCGCTCGGGCGCACCCTGATCGCGGAGCCGGACTGGGTGGCGAAGCTCGCCCGCGGTGAGCCGGCGCGGCGCTGCCTCGCCTGCAATACCTGCGTCAACGAGATGCGCGGCGGCGCGCAGTTGCGCTGCGTCGTCAACGGCGCCGCCGGCCATGAGACCCGCTTCCTCGCGGCGGCGCCGCCGTGGGGCGAGCGCATCGCGGTCATCGGCGCCGGGCCGGCCGGCCTCACCTACGCCGCGCTGGTCGCGGACGGCAACGCGGTCACCGTGTTCGAGCGCGAGGCGGTGCCGGGCGGCGCATTCCGCCATGCCGGCAAGGCGCCGCTCTTCCAGGACGTGGTGGCGAACCAGGCCTCGTTCGACCGCTACATCGAGCGCATGGTCTCCGCCTGCGTCCACAAGGGCGTGACCTTCCGTTACCGCATCGACATCGCCCGCTCGCCCCGCGAGCTCGCCAACTTCGATCGCATCGTGATCGCGACCGGGGCGCGCTATCGCTTCGGCCTCGGCCCCCTCCCCGCCATGCTGCTCGACCGCGGCGCCGGCCATTGGGCCGGCCTGGAACGCATCTTCAAGATGCCGGCGTTCCGCAACTGGTTCTACGACCGCGCGCGGAAGGCCACCGGCGACGACTTCCGCCGCTTCGCCAGGCCGGGCCAGAAAGTCGTCGTGATCGGCGACGCCGTCCGCGCCGGCAAGAGCCGGCCGGCGATCGCCAGCGCCTTCGAGGCGGCGCTGCTGGAGTAAAAGGGCGCGGCCCGTAGCCCGGATCAGCGAAGCGAATCCGGGGTAACATCGAAGACGTGAATCTCTCACGAGACCCCGCATTCCGCTTCGCTCCATGCGGGCTACGGAAGCGCGCGGCTCGTAGCCCGGATGGAGCGCGGCGCAATCCGGGAACAGCGGCTGTTGTACCACTCCCTATGGCCCGCCCCGGCGTCCCCGGCTCGCCGAGGTCCCAGTAGATGCCGGCCATCAGGGCGAGCGCCTCGCGGGCGAGCGCGGTGGGGAGGTGCTCGTCGGGGGCGTGCTGGGAGCAGCCGCGATAGGAATGGGGCACCCACACGGTCGGCAACCCCAGGAGGTCGGAGAAAACGTCGTTGGGCAGCGATCCGCCGGTGCTCGGCAGCACCGCCGGCCGGCGTCCGCAGGTCGCCGTCATGGAGGCTGCGGTCCACAGCGCCCAGGGGTGCTCGGGATCGAGGCGCGTGGCGTGGAAGATTTCGTCGCGCGCCTGGGCGATCTTCACCATGGAGAAACCGTGGCGATCGAGATGCCGGCGCAGCGCCGGGAGGAATTCCGCGGGGTCGACGCCGGTCACGAAGCGGATCTGGGCGCGTGCCCAGGCCCGCGGTGGGATCGCGTTGACGGGATTGTCGGGATTGCCGGCGCTCATGGCGAGAATCTCGAAGCTGCACCAGGCGAACACCTTTTCGGCGAGGGTCAGGCCCGGCTCGCCCCAGGCGGGATCGATCGCGGGCTCACCCGGGCCCGAACTGACTTCGCAGTCGGCGAGCGCATGCTCGACCGCGGCGGGGATATGGTCGGGGACGAACTCCGCAACGCGTATCTGCCCGGTCGGCCCGACGACCGCCGCGAGCGCATGCACGAGCTGCACCGCGGGATTGGAGAGCAGGCCGCCCCAGTTGCCGGAATGCTGGCCGCCCTCGCGGGCGTCGATCCAGAGATCGATCGGGTAGGCGCCGCGGCAACCGAGATAGATGGTCGGGCGCTGCTCCGACAGCCGCGGCCCGTCGGAGGCGATCAGCACGTCGGCGCGGAACGCCTCGCGGTTCTCCGCGCACAGCTCGCGCAGGCCGGCCGAGCCGGTCTCCTCGCCCATCTCGATCAGCCATTTGGAATTGAATCCGAGCGCACCGCGCTCCTCCAGCACGGCGCCGAGCGCGGCGAGATTGATGGTGTGCTGGCCCTTGTTGTCGGCGGTGCCGCGGCCCCAATAGCGCCCTTCGGATTCGACCAGCTCCCACGGTGCGATGCCCGGCTTCCAGCGGCCTTCGAAGCCGCGGATCACGTCGCCATGGCCGTATCCGAGCACGGTGGGGTGCGCGGGATCCTCGATCCGTTCGGCGAACAGGAACGGGCCCCGCGCCTTGGGATGGGCGAGGATGCGGCAGGCAAAGCCCAGCGCTTCCAGCGCCGGCGTCATCTCGGCTTCTATGTAGCGACGCAACTCCGGGGCACGCGCGGAGTCCTGGCTTTCCGACGGGATCGCCACCCGGCGCGCAAGATCGGCCTTGAAGGCCCCGCTGTCGAAATAGCGCTGCGCGCGCGCAATCGCGCCTTGCCTGCTCATGGTGCGATTGCTTATGCGCAACTAAACCCCGCCTGCGCCATTCGTGAAAAACAGCGCAGGTCAGGCAGCGGCCGGGATTGCGCCTGTCGCGTTCAGTGGGTCGGAGCCGCGATCGGCGAACCGTCCTTGAACTTGATCTTGTTCACGTTCCAAGCGCCGCCGGGCGCGCCGCTGCGCAGCGGGGTGATGGTGAGCTGCAGCTCGTCGCCGGGCTTGAGCGACTTGTTGGTCCAGCCGTCCCGCGCCAGCGCGCTCGGGCTGCCACCTTCGAGGTTCCAGCTCTCGACGCTGCCGTCCTTATCCTTGATGTCGAGGATGATGAAGGTGTGCGGACTGGTGTATTTGTAGTCCTTCACGACCCCGTTGACCTCGACCGGATGTTCCTGGTCGAACATGGCGAAGGAGTGATGCGCCATAACCGCGCCGCTGGAAAGGACCAGCGCGCCGCTTGCGAGCAGCATAATCAAATGCGATTTCATGCGTTTCCCCATTATCCGATAGCCGATGACATTGCCGCGGATGTTCGCGCCGCGGCCGACGCCAACGTCCCATTTGCGGGACAGTTGCCGCAGAACCTACAACATTTCGTTTTTTGCGAGAAGGGGTCGCTGGTATAAGGCAGTACAATATTGCCGGTGGGGCCGCCGAAGCATCCGACGGAGCATCCGATGGTCGGGCGCTCGATTCGATAGGATTTTCCGATGAAGAGACCGATTCATCTGAGACGTACGATAAGCCTGTGGGTTGTGCTGGCGCTCGGCGCCGGCCGGGCGCTGATGGGCACCGCACAGGCCGCCGAGCGTGCGCAGGTCGACCTCACCGACTGGGCGCCGCCCGGCATCCGCACCCTCGCAGACGACCCGTTCGGCAAGCTCGTCAAGTACGGCCGCACGCTTATGGTCGACACCGCGAACCAGATCGGTCCGGCCGCCGCCGATCCGGCGAAGCGCTATTCCGGCAACAATCTCTCCTGCCAGAGCTGCCATCTCCAGGCCGGCACCCAGCCCTATTCCATGCCGGTCACCGGCGTGTGGGGCCAGTTTCCGCAGTACCGCGGCCGCGAGGGCGAAGTCGGCACCCTGGAGGAGCGGATCAACGGCTGCATGGAACGCAGCATGAGTGGCCGCGCCTTGCCGCTCGATAGCCTCGAGATGAAGGCCTACCTCGCCTACATGAAATGGCTCTCCACCGGGATCCCTGACGGGGCCAAGCTCACCGGCGCGGGCACCATGGCCGTGAAGGCGCCGGACCGCGCGGTCGACCTCGGCCATGGCGAGCAGGTCTATGCGCAGACCTGTGCCGTCTGCCACGGCAAGGATGGCCTCGGCCAGCGCGCCGCAACGGGGAATGGATATCAATTCCCGCCGCTGTGGGGACCGGACAGCTACAACGACGGCGCCGGCATGGCTCGTGTGCTCAACGCGGCCGCCTTCGTGATGCACAACATGCCGCTCGGCACCAGCTTCGCCGCGCCCGTGCTCACCGACGCGGACGCCTATGACGTCGCCGGCTACATCAACAGCAAGGAGCGGCCGGCGAAGGCCGGCCTCGACAAGGATTTTCCGAAGCGCCTGCAGAAGCCGATCGACACGCCCTACGGACCCTATGCGGACGGCTTCGACCGGCAGCAGCACAAATTCGGCCCGTTCGGCCCGATCCGCGCCAAGGTCAGGGAGCTGATCGCGGCGGCGGCGGCGGCGCCGAAGTAGGTTTCACGCGGGGTGCGTGTGGTATCCCTCCCCCGCAGGCGGGGGAGGAGAAGAGCCGGCTCACGGCTTGATGTATTTGTAACCGAGCTCCTGCAATTCGACGAGCCGCACGATACCGGCGGGAACCAGGGTCGCTTCGGGAATCAGCGTGATGGTCTTGCCCTCGCGCTTTTCCATACCCTTCTTGGTATTGTTGCAGGCCCCGAACGCGACTTGCGGCACCTTCTCGCGCAATGCCCTGATCTCTTCCTTCACCGGCGAAGTATCGTCGCGCAGCATATGGAGACCCTGGCTGTAGGCGACGATCTCGATCGCGACCTGCTCGCCCGCTGCGGTATATAATTCGTTGCAGTTGCGCGCATTGTTGAGGGCGAGCTTCATCACCTCCGGATCGTTCACGTCGACATGGATGGCGAGCCTGTGGTGCCTCTCGCTCGACTTCTCATAGGCGTCGGCTTTGCGGTTCGCCACGGGCACTATCACCGCGGCGGCGCCCAGCACCCTCAGTATCCATCTGCGATCCATTGAATCCCTCCCTTGCTCTGCGACATGCGGCGAACCTAGCATCAATGCCGCGGATTGGGGAGAGGCTTGCCTGACCCCATGCCCGGCCCGCACTATCAGTCGAGGCCCGGCATCGCCACGCAGTTCTCGTAGACGGGCGTTTGCGCGATGAATCCGCCCGACAGCAGGCTGTCGGCGAGCCTTGCAAAGCCCTGGCGGGACACGGCGGGCGTGCGCGCCCACAGGCCGGCCTCGCGGTAACGCGCGAGCGCGCGCGCCAGGACATCACCGGCGATGTCGGGATAGAACGGCGCCACGGCCTCCGCGAGCTCGGCGGCCTCGTGTTCGGCCAGCCAGTCCTGCATATGGCCGATCGCGCGCGTCATCGCGGCGAAACCGGCGCGGTTGCGGGCGAGGCCGTCGCGCGTCGCGATCAAGGTCGTGTACACCGTCGGGCCCCGCGTGCTCGCGGCATAGAGGACATCGCCGACGCCCTCCTGCACGGCCACCGTGACGTAGGGCTCGAACACCTGCACGACGTCGAGCTCACCGCGCCGCAGCGCCGCGACATTCTCCGCCATCGGCCGATCCGGCATGCGGTCGAGCCGCGCCGGATCGATGCCCTGCTCGCGCAGGTCGTGCTGGAGGCACATCCAGGGGGTCGGCACTTCGCTGACAGCGGCGAAGCGCAGCCGCGGCAGGTCGGTCAGCTTGAAAGGCGCCGTCGGAGCCCGGCCGATCAGAAAGAAGGGATCGCGGGCGACCACTTCGCACAAGCACACCAGCGGGGAGCGGAGATCGCGCTCGCGCGCCTGCATCACCCGCATCGGTCCGCCCCAGGTGACGTCGATGCTGCCGTCGAGCACGGCCGACACCGCACCGCCGGGATTGGCCAACTCCATCAGCTCGACATCGACGCCCTCGCGCGCGAAAAATCCGAGCGTGCCGGTGGCATAGAACGGCGCATAGAACACCGCGCGAAAGTTTTCGGCGAGCTTGATCGGCATGGGAGTATTCCTGCGCGATCGGGTATCGCCGATCAAGCCCAGACCCTTGCGGGCAGCCGTTTTCCGGCGAACTGAAGGGTAACGATGGCGGCACAGGAAAAGACGGGACTTGCCGGCGCGGTCAGGGAGGATATGGGATCGGCGTGGCGGCGTCGTTCGGGTTTAACGCGATCGCATAGATTGCGATGATGATTCCGATGGCGATCAAGATCAAGGTTGGAACCAGCGTCGGGTCGTAAGACGTGTTCGCGGAACGTCTTATACGAAGCGCGTAATTCAGCAGTTGCTTCATGGCGGCCTCCTCGACTCGATTTCGCCGGGTATCTCCAAGCGACATCGCGATCCACAATCGAAGGACTACCGTTCCCCACCGAGTGTCGGTGTGATGCCGCTCACACTGTCGAAGAAGAATGGGGCGTCTCGTCGGAATCATCCAATCGATGATGCCGGCGGTTGCTCGCATGCGGGCTACCCTATCGAGGCACGACGATCTATCCTGGGATGGCGTCGACCTCGCGATTACAGGAGCGCCGATCATGCTCGCCAGGCATCTCACCCGATATGCAGCGTTCTTGGCAGCGCTGGCGACGACGATTGTGGGCGCCGCAGCCTTCGACGAGACCAAATATCCCGACTGGTCGGGACAGTGGTGGCGGCCGCACGGGGTCGGGTTCCAATGGGACCAGACCAAGCCGCCCGGTCTCGGCCAGCAGGCGCCGCTGACACCGGAATATCAGGCCGTTCTCGAAGCGAGCCTCGCCGAACAGGCGGCCGGCGGACAGGGCGGCGACAACCTCGTGACCTGCCGCACCAACGGCATGCCGCGGATGATGTCGGTCGCCTGGCCGATCGAATTCGTCATCCTGCCCAACGTCACCTATGTGCATTTCGAAGTCTTCATGCCACGCCGCATCTATACGGACGGGCGTGACTTCCCCAGGGAGGGCGAGCCCGGCTACATGGGCTATTCCATCGGCAAATGGCTCGACACCGACGGCGACGGCCGCTTCGACACCCTCGAAGTCGAGACCCGCAACTTCAAGGGTCCGCGCACCTACGAGCCCAGCGGCATCCCGCTGCACCAGGACAACCAGTCCGTCATCAAGGAGCGCATCTATCTCGACAAGGCGGATCGCGGAAATCCTGCACAACGAGATCACCGTCGAAGATCATGCGCTGACCCGTCCGTGGACGGTCGACAAGCGCTACAGCCGCCTCCATGACGTGCTGTGGTACGAAGACAACTGCACCGAGGACAATCACCATGTCATCGTCGGCAAGGAAGACTATTTCGTTGGCGGGGACGGCTACCTGATGCCGTCGCGAAAGGATCAGCCGCCGCCGGACCTGCGCTATTTCAAGCCGCGGAAGTGAACGCCAAAGTTGCAAAGCCGTCGCTCGGCGCAGGTGTCCGCTTCGAGCTTCGATCGCTGCCGAATGGTGCACCGCGGCTGAAATGGACTGTGCGCTGGGTCGAGGGGCAATGGTTAAAAAGGATTAACTTGCGGCATGGCGCCGGCGGTCCATAACCCTGGGTGGCACAAAACTCAGGAGCTCCCAATGTTGAACAGGCTTGCAATCGCAACCGCGGCGCTTGCGGTCCTCGGCGCATCGAGCGTCTGTGCTCAACCGGCGCCGGACCCCGGAAACAGCGCGCCGCCCGCGGCGTCCACACCGCCCGCGGCGTCGGCGCCACCCGCGGCGCCCGCGCGCACGGATACCGACCCCTACCTCGATGCGCGCATTTCGGCGCTGCATTCCAGGCTGCAGCTCAAGCCGGAGCAGGAATCCCAGTGGCCGGCATTCGAGAAAGCCTATCGCGACTTGGCGAAGCTGCGCCCGCAGCGCGGCGGCGAGCCGTCGGCTGCCGACGACCCGGTGGCGCGAATGCAGCGCCGCGCCGACGCCTTGACGCGCCGTGGCGCCGCCGTCAAAACGCTTGCGGATGCGGCAGCGCCGCTGTGGCAGAGCTTGGATGACGGCCAGAAGAGCCGTTTCG
Organism: uncultured Alphaproteobacteria bacterium; assembly: GCA_963800215.1. Lineage (GTDB taxonomy): Bacteria > Pseudomonadota > Alphaproteobacteria > Rhizobiales > Xanthobacteraceae > JAJPKK01. Next base: position 186,929 of record CAWCZY010000007.1, read on the forward strand.
CGGCGCTGGTGCGGCCGTCCAACGGCCGCGGCGAGCCTGGTCGATTTCGGCGGCGAACGCGACCGGGACGGTTTCGCCGGCCGGCCGCGGGATTTCGGACCGGACGGACGCGGCCGTGACGGGGAGCCGCGCAGGTTCGGGGGCACGGGCCGCGACGGTGATTACGGCCGCGGGCCACGGGGTTTCGAACCCGAGGGCCGCGGCCGCGACGGCGACCATAATGGTTTTGGGCAAGACCGGGGATTTGACCGGCGAGGCTTCGATGGTCCCGGCCGCGACGGCGATTACGGCTATGGCGAGCGACGCGGTTTCGGGCGCTTCGGCCGCGGCGACGATTATGGCCGCGGACCGCGAGGTTTTGGACCGGAGGGCCGCGACGGTGACCGCGAGCGCTATGGGTTTGGAGGAGAACGGGGTTTTGGCCGGCGGGGCTACGACGGTCCCGGCCGCGACGGCGATTACGGTCGCGGGCCGCGGAGTTTTGGGCCGGAGGATCGTGGCCGCGACGGCGACCGTTACGGGTTCGAGGGGCGGCGGGGCTTCGGCCCCCGGGGCTACGGCCGCGACGGCGATGACGGCTATGGCGGACGGCGGGGCTTCGGTGAACGCGACTTCGGTGAGCGTGGCTTCGGTGAGCGTGATTTCGGCCGCCGCTTTCGCCGCGAGTTCGGCCGCAGGTTTGGCGACGACTACGGCCGCGGCCGCCTGCCATGGTGGCACCCGGACATAGGCCCGGAACGCGGCCGGCCGGGCGGCAGTTTCCGCACGCTCGACCGGCCCGGCGCCGGCGAAGGCGACGAGCAGATTTGATCCGACGGACTGCGGGTGTCCGGCGTCAGCCCTGCGTTACGGGCAGAAGAACCGGGGCGGCGTATAGCTGACCACGTTGCCCCACTGGTCGAGCAGCGGACGGCGCGCCCAGTAGCCGCCCGGGCAGGCGACGGGAACGGGCGCCGCGTAGGCGGCATAAGGTACATAGCCCGGAGCCACCGCGTAGGCCGGATAGGCCGAGCGGGCGATCGCGCCCCCGATCACGGCGCCGGCCACGAGCCCACCGAAAATCCCCAGCCCGAGGCCGCAACCGCGGCACTGCGCCTGCGCGTCATTCGGGATCGAGACCGCGGCGAGTGCGAACACGCCTGCTGCGGCGATAGCGGTCACTGTCCTCATGTTCATACCTCGTCATAAGACGATCGCGCCGCGACCGTCCGATTGCATGATTGAACGATTGTGTTCTGCCGAAATTTTCGACGGTTCCCCCGGCAGTTTCGTCTGCCCAGATCTCCTGCGCGTAATTGCAGCCCCGTGGCCGGCAGCGGCCGGCAGCGGCCGGCAAATTCTTCTCACGGTTACAATCGAGCCGCTCAATTTGGCAGAAATTTGTTGAAAGCTTTGTAAATATCGAGCGAAGTGATTGCCGGATTGTTAACGGCAGCCACGTCGGCGTTTCGATTGCGGCTAAGACTTTGCGACGCCACGGTCTATGGGCACAGTGCCTCGCCGCGAGCGGAATGCGCGGGACGAGCCCGCGCATGACCATTTCGATTGCGCCGAAAGCGCGCCGGCACGCCGTTACGGAAGAATTTCGACGAAGCCCATGCGGCCGGCGGTATCGCCGCTGAAGAAGATCCGATTCGGGTTGGTGGGATCGATATCGATCCGCCGGGGATCGGATTGGGCCTCCGGCAGCGGGAACTCGACCCACTCCTCGGTCTTGGGATTGAACCGGGCGATCTTGTCGACCTTATGCTCGCTCATCCAGACGAGATCGTTCTTCTTGTCCACCACCACCGAATAGACGCCGGCATTGGCGGTCGGCGGCGAGAAGATCTTCATCTCCTTGGTCTTGTAATCGATCTTCATCAGCTTGCCGGCCTGCCACAAGGCCACCCACACATCGCCATTGGCGTCGGCGCCCATGCGGCGCGGGAAGGCATGTCCCTCGCTGTACGGAATCTTGTACTCGTCGATCTTGCCGGTGGCGGGATCGATTCGCCCCATCATGTCGATGTTGTCCTCGGCCCACCACACCGAGCCGTCGCCGGCGACGGTCAGGCCGTAGGCGCCGGGCTCCTTCTTGCCCTTTGCGCTCGGAGATTCATAGAACTTGTATTCTGCGGTGGCGGGGTCGAGCACGCGAACCTCTTTGCCGAGGCCGGTCGCGTAGATCTTGCCGTCGGGCGAAACGGCCATGCTGTTGCCGCCGGCATTGCCGTGGCCCTTCGGCCACTGGAAGCTCGCGAACTTGTCGTATTTGGTATCGTAGCTCAGCCAGCGGCCGTTGGGCCCATCGGCCACCCACAAGATGCCGTTTTTGTCGATCTGCGGATTGCCGAGCCGTTGGCGGTTCGCGGATGCCGGTCCCGGCGGCGGGGCGATTTCGACGAATTCATAGGTCTTGGGGTTGAAACGGCCGAGCTTGCCGGCCCGTTCCGCCACCCAGGCGTTGCCCGTCGGATCCGCCGCGGTGTCGTGCGGTTCGGCGAAATGATCGGCGAGATCATAAGTCACCGCGCGGTATTTCGTGGCCTTGCCGGTAAGCAGTTCCCGCGGCAGACGGCCGTTGGGGTCAGTAGGGATGTTCCGGCTTGAAGTTCGCGGTCAGATAGTTCGCGATCGTCGCGGCGTCTTCGTTGGAGATGTCCGGGATTTGCGCGATCGCCATGGCGCCGCGCATACGCTCGATGATGTGCTGCCATTCGTCGTGGACCGTGCGCTTGACCACGATGCGCTGCACATCGTGGCAGGTGGTGCAGCGCGCCTCGACCAGCGCCTGGCCCGTGCCGGCCGGCAGGTCGAGCGACACACCGCCAATCTGCTCTTCGGGGATTCGGTGCGGCCACGCCGGCAGCCAGCGTCGGACCCTGCTTGTTGGCGAGCGCAAGATCGATCTTGGCGCTCTGGCCAGAGGCGACGCTCACCGGCGGCGACACGTTGCTCTCGAATCCGGCGCCGATGCCCTGTACCGTGTATTGGCCGGCCGGCAGGTCGCCCGCCTCGAAGCGGCCCTGGTCCTGGCTCACCACCATGAAGGTCAGGCGGCGATCGGCATTCTTCAATTTCACCATCGCACCTGCGACCGGCTTGCCGGCGGCATCGTTGACCACGCCCTGCACCGAACCCCTGTCGTCCGCCGCCCGGGCGGCTCCGGCGGCGAGCACGGCTCCCGCTGCGACGCCGAGCGCGAGACCTCGCGCGATGTTCTTGAGTGTCATGTGGATTCCTCCGTCTGGCTGCCGAATTCGGAATGCGTTCCCGGCCTGGCCGATCCTGTTGTTCGCAAAAATCTTTATGGGCCGAGGCGGCTGGCAATCTAATATATCCGGATCGGCGGCGCGAGGCGTCGGGAGCCGTGCGGCCCACAATATTTTGTCCATGCGCCAGCGGGATTTCAGGGACGTGCCGTGAGGCCTCGCCGCTGCGGGCCTCAAATCTCCGGCATACCCGCATTTGCGAATTTTCATTGGAATAGGAACAATCTATAGTCGCGGCCCGCGCGCAGACCGCCGTCAATCCACCGCCACCGCATGCGCGCCAGCCAATTCGCCCGATCTTGCGGGCGACGCAACGGGAGCACGACGATGCCAACGCTCATCATCAATGGCCAATCCCACAACGTCGAGGTCGAGCCCGATACGCCCCTGCTCTGGGTGCTGCGGGACACGCTCGGCATGACCGGCACCAAATACGGCTGCGGCATCGCGCAATGCGGCGCCTGCACCGTGCATGTGAACGGGGTCGCGACGCGGTCCTGCTCGGTGCCCCTGAGCGCGGTCGCCGGCGCGCAGATCACCACCATCGAGGGCCTCGCCGCCAACGGCGTGCTGCACAAGGTCCAGAAGGCCTGGCTCGACAACGACGTGCCGCAATGCGGCTACTGCCAGTCCGGCATGATCATGGCGGTCGCGGAGCTGCTCAAGACCACGCCGAAGCCGACCGACGCCGACATCGATTCGGCCATCACCAACATTTGCCGCTGCGGCACCTACCAGCAGGTGCGCACGGCCATTCACGCCGCAGCCAACGCGTGAGGAGGTCCGCCATGAATTATGTTCCCAAGAATCTTGTTCAGAACATCGATCGACGTTCCTTCGTGGTCGGTACCGCCACCCTCGGCGGCGGCCTCGCGCTCGGCCTGCGCATTCCGTTCGGGCCCGACATCGTGCGTGCCGCCGACGGCTCGCCCGAAGTCAATGCCTGGGTCGTCATCCGCCCCGACGATACTGTGGTGGTGCGCATAGCGCGCTCCGAGATGGGCCAGGGCTCGCTCACCGGGCTCGCCCAGCTGGTCGCCGAGGAACTCGAATGCGACTGGTCGAAGGTGACCACCGAATACCCGACCCCCGGCCAGAACCTCGCCCGCAAGCGGGTATGGGGCGACATGTCCACCGGCGGCAGCCGCGGCATCCGCACCTCGCAGCAATATGTCCGCGAGGGCGGCGCGGCGGCCCGCGAGATGCTGATCCAGGCCGCGGCCAATGAATGGAAAGTGCCGGCCTCCGAATGCAGCGCGGCCAACAGCGTGATCACCCATAAGCCGTCGGGCCGCACCACCACCTTCGGCAGGGTCGCGGAAGCCGCCGCCAAGCTCGAGCCGCCCAAGGACATCAAGCTCAAGGACCCGAAGGACTGGAAGATCGCGGGCAAGGGCGTCAAGCGCCTCGACACCCTCGACAAGCTGACCGGCAAGCAGGTCTATGGCATCGACCTCAAGATGCCCGGCATGCTCATCGCGACCATCAAGGATTGTCCGGTCCCCACCGGCACGGTGAAGAGCTTCGATGCCGCCAAGGTCGCCGGCATGCCCGGCGTGAAGAAGGTGGTGCAGGTCGGCAATTCCGGCGTCGCCGTCATCGCCGACAGCTACTGGCATGCCCACAAGGCGATCGAAGCACTGCCGATCGTGTGGGATCCCGGCGCGGCCGGCAAGGTGTCGAGCGCCACCATAGCCCAGTTCCTCGAAGGCGGGCTTGACGCCGAGCAGGCTTTCGTCGGCAACAAGGCGGGCGACGCCAAGGCCGATCTCGGCGCGGCCACGCGCAAGATCGAGGCGGTCTACAGCTTCCCCTACCAGAACCACGCCACCATGGAGCCGATGAACGCCACCGCGCTCTATACCGCCGACAAGTGCGAGGTGTGGGGCCCGACCCAGAACGCCGAGGCCGCGCTCGCCGCGGTGGCCGAGGAGTCCGGCCTTCCGGTCGGCAAGTGCGACGTGCACAAGGTGCTGTGCGGCGGCGGGTTCGGCCGCCGCGGCCGGGTCGACTATGTGCGCCAGGCGGTGCTGATCGCCAAGCAGATGCCGGGCACCCCGGTCAAGCTGATGTGGTCGCGCGAGGAGGACATGACCCATTGCGCCTATCACCCGGTGACGCAGTGCAAGCTCACCGCCGGCGTCGACGCCGACGGCCACGTCACCGGCTTCCACATGCGCATCTCCGGCCAGTCGATCGCCGCCTCGCTGGCGCCGGAGCGCATGGACAAGTCCGGCATGGACCCCATCGTGTTCCAGGGCCTGACGCCGAACTCGCCGGAAGGCAATTTCGGCTATCAGATCCCGAACCTCCTGATCGACCACGCCATGCGCAACCCGCACATCGTGGCCGGCTTCTGGCGCGGGGTGAACGTCAACCACAACGCGATCTACACCGAGTGCTTCATCGACGAGGTCGCCCATGAGCTCGGCCAGGACCCGCTCGCGTTCCGGCTCAAGATGCTCAAGCCCAAGCACGCCGCCGTGCTCAAGGCGGTGGGCGACAGGGTCGGCTGGGGCACGCCGGCGCCGCAGGGCGTCTATCGCGGGCTCGCCCAGTACATGGGCCACGGCAGCTACGTCGCCGCCTGCGCCGAAGTCTCGGTGACCGCGCAGGGCGCCCTGACCATGCACCGCATCGTCGCCGCGATCGATCCCGGCGTCGCCGTCAACCCGGCGCAGATCGAGCGGCAGATGTCGGGGTCGTTCGTCTATGGCCTGACCGCGCTGCTCTACGGCGAATGCACCGTCAAGGACGGCGCCATCGAGCAGACCAATTTCGACACCTACCAGATGCTGCGCCTGCACGAGATGCCCAAGGTCGAGAGCATCATCATGCCGTCCGGCGGCTTCTGGGGCGGCGTCGGCGAGCCCACCATCTCGGTGGCGGCGCCCGCCGTGCTCAACGCGATCTTCGCGGCCACCGGCAAGCGCATCCGCTCGATCCCGCTGATGCATCAGGGCATCCGGACGGCCTGACCGGCAGGCATTCTCACGGTTTGCGATCCGGCGCGGCGGCCTTCGGGCCGCCGCTGTTTTTGGTCGCGAGTAAACCCAGCCGTGCGCCGGAACATCGATTAGGAGCGCGATCGATCGCGGCCGCATGACCGCGTCATCGACGGGGACGCATTGCGAGGCGTTTGCGAAGATTTTGTCGCTCGCGATGTTCGAGCAGCAGAAGGTGAGGGCGGCGAACGACCAGGTGGCGAAATGCGGCCTGTGCAGTTCCTGATCGGATGGGCTGCGGATGCTCCGTCAGCTTTCGCCAGCTGCGGACATGTTGTGGCACACGCCGGCAATGTGCGGATTTCCTCGGCCAGGGGCGCGAGGAACTTCTCGCCTCGACTTGGCCGCTCCGCGGCGGGCTCGGTCGACTCTTCTCGAGCGGACTGCCGCGCACCGCCCCCGTCGTCACCGGAGCAACCAACCTGACAGGGCGGGGAAGGTGAATTAAAATGGTGCGCCGGACTCGGCAGGACTCTTAAGGGTCTAAAGAGCCGGCATCGACACCCCAGCCTCCGACCGAGCCGAGGCGTGGCCGTCGCGTGCGAGCAAGCGGTGTTCGAGACACATGGTGAATTGCAATGATCCATATCTTATTCAACGGCGTCGGGTGGACCGACATCGCGCTCACTCTCAACCGTGTCGCGGTTGGGATGTTCTTCATGTTCTCCGGGTACCACAAGCTATTCAACGCGGAGCGACGCCGTGTGTTTGCGGACGAGCTAAGGTCCCTGCACGTTCCTGCAGTCGGGATCAACCAATGGCGGGTGCCGCTCGTCGAGTTCTCCGCCGGCGGCGCCGTTGTCATCGGGCTCGTCGCACCGCTCGCTGCGCTTGGGCTTCTTGTCATCATCCTCGTCGCCAGCGCGACATCGGGGCGAGAGCGAATCAAAGCATTCAAGCCGATCGATGAAGCAGACCGGATCGATGATTGGCTCTATCTGCCGGAAACCTTATATGCGTTCATGTTGATCATGGTCATCTCGGCCGGTGCGGGACCGTACAGCCTCGATGCAGCGATCTTGAACCTGATCGACCACCGCGTAGGCTGATGCGAACACCCATGAGGCCGGGTGCGGACATGGTCCGCGAGAGGCAGTGTCCCTTGGTCAGGCCATTCCATTCTGCTTAGCGACGACTTGCGCGCCCGAGCTTGATTCCCCGGTCATTGTATGTCCCTGGTAACGAAAAGCAGGGAAGGAAGCATTCATGACCTCCGGATCGTTCGACTACGCCTCGTTGCTGGCGCCGGGACTGCCGGCTCCGGCGATGAAGTACGCCGGATTTCCGAAATACAATTTCGTCGGCGGCCACAACGATTCCGAGCAGGTTCCCGTCGACGACCTCGTCGCCGCGGCGACGGCGGTGCTGGCGCGCGAGGGCAGGACGCTCGCGACCTACGGCCTCGACAGCGGCCCGCTCGGTTATCGGCCGCTGCGCGAATTCCTGGTGGCCAAGCTCGCGCGCGACGCCGGAATTTCCTGCGCCGCCGACGAGATCCTGATCACGTCAGGCTCGCTGCAGGGCATCGAGCTGATCAACGGCCTCCTGCTCTCGCGCGGCGACACCGTGCTGGTCGAGCAGGTCACCTATTTCGGCTCGCTCAACCGGCTCAACCGGCTCGGCGTCAAGGCGGTCCCCATTCCGCTCGACGGGGAAGGCCTGCGCATGGATGCGCTCGCCGCCGCGCTCGAAGACCACGAGCGGCGCGGCATCCGGCCCAAATACATCTACACCATCCCGACCGTGCAGAACCCGACCGGCACCATCATGGGCGAAGCGCGGCGCCGCGAGCTGCTCGCGCTGTCGGAACGCTACGACGTGCCGATCTTCGAGGACGACTGCTACGCCGACCTCATCTGGGACGGCCGCCGCCCGCCGGCGATCTATGCCATGAGCAAGGGCGGCGGCGTCATCCATATCGGCTCGTTCTCCAAGTCGATCGCGCCGGCGCTGCGGGTCGGCTTCATCGTCGCGCCCTGGGAGCTTTTATCGCGGATGCTGCCGCTCAAGACCGATGCCGGCTCGGGCGCGCTGGAGCAGATGGTGCTCGCCGAATACTGCAGCGCGCATTTCGCCGCGCACGTGCCGGAACTCGCGCGCGCGCTGCGCGCCAAGCTGGTGACGATGATGGAAGCCTTTGCCGAGCAGTTCGGCACCGCGGCCGAATTCGAGGACCCCAAGGGCGGCATCTTCCTGTGGGTCAAGCTGCCCGACGAGGTCGACACCCTCAAGCTCGCCCAGGCCGCGGCGGCGGCCGGCATCGCCATCAATCCCGGCCACGAATGGTCGCCCGACAAGGCCTACGGCCGCCCGCGCATGCGGCTGTGCTTCGGCAACCCGTCGCACCAGGCCATCCGCGACGGCGTCGCGGCGCTCGCCGACGTCTGCCGCCGCGAATTCGGCGTGCCGGAGCGGATCGCCAATACGGAGCGGCGCGCGCAGGGGTGAGCAACATCGCCCGACGAGCGGATGCGCCGTCGACTTTCGCCGGTCGCGGACAAGCCGCCGGGTGACATCTTCGAACGGCCCGCATTCCGCCGCGCTCCACGCGCGCCACGCCGGTCGGCTTCCGAGCGACCGGCGAAAATGATAGCGTGATGGTGGAACTGCCATGACCTCGTGCCACAACTGCCGGCAGCTCGGGAGCAACTCCATTGCAACAGCTGACCGAACAAGGCCGGCAGAGAATCGACGATCTGGCTCGGCGCTACGCAGTCAGCACCGACGCGGTGATGACGTTGTTGCAGGCACTGGTGAACAGCAACGGCACGATGGCGCAGTTCAACCACTGGGAATTGGGTGGTGGCGGCCAGTGGATGCGGGGCGGCATGACCATGGTCGGCGACATGTTCAATTACGGTCTCAAGTCGAAGGTCGACGGCCTCTGTTCCGAGCTGTCGCAGCTCCTGGCCCAGCAACCGTTCGTGGCATTCCCGCCGGCGAGCTTCCAGTCGCAGTCGCAAGGGGGCGGTCAGCAGCAGGGCGGCTACGTGGGTGCCGATTCGGTCAGCCTGTTCGTACCGGAGGCGCCCGGCCGTGCTTCGGGTCAATGGTGGCCGGCAGAATTGGGATTTCCGAACGGCAGCGGCGCGCAGAACCAGGTCCGCTACGCCTATTTCAATTCCGCGCACCGGCTGGCCGTGGAGTTGAACGGACACGTGACCGTCTACAACTCGCTCGACCACCAGATCGGCGGGGTCTCGCAACAGCAGGGCAGCGGCGGCTCGCTCACCTTTACCAGCCAATACGGAACCGTGAGCGTTTCGAAATTGCCCATCGTGTCGGTGGACGGCGTGCCGATCGGCGTGCCGGACCCACGCGCGGCTCCCGCCGCTGCGCCGAACCCCGAGCCCTACCGTGGAGAGACTGCGCAGGACACCGACATTTTCGCCAAGATCGAGCGGCTGGCCGACTTGCAGCAGAAAGGCATTCTCTCGCCGGAGGAGTTCGCCGCCAAGAAGGCCGAGCTCCTGTCCCGCCTGTGAGCACAATGGCCGCGCCCGGAACCAGCATTGACGGCGGCGGGCGGACCCGGCGTCATCGCTTCGCGCGGTTGCGGATGCGTTGCACGCAGGCCTTCCAATCGTCGTGCGCGCCCAGGAACGGCTCGTGGTCGGACAAATCGAGTTTCGCCTGCTTCGGCGCGCACAGCAGATTGCACGACGGCACGAATTCCTGCCAGACGTTTACCGTGTTGGAATAGAAATTGCGCGGATCGAAATACGGGAAGATCGACCACCAGGCGGCATAGCCCAGCTCGTCGAGAACCTTGCTCAGCTTTTTTGACGATTCCTGATCGTTGTTCTCCACGTACAGCAGCGACCCGCAGCGCCCGATCAGAGCCCGCCCACCGCCGATGACCTCGGAATCCATGCCCTCAGCGTCGATCTTGATGACCCGGCACTCGGCCAGATCGAGCGAATTGAGCGCCATGATCGGCATTTTTTCACCGGTCCCGGAATGCTGCGAAATCGGCACTGCGCCGAAATTGAAGCTCGTATCCGGCGGCGGCAGTGGCGGCAGCCTGATCTCGCCGCTGGAATCTCCGACCGCCTTGTGATGGCAGACGACGTTTTCGAGCGCATTGAGGGCGACGTTGCCGGCGAGCATGAGAAAATTGCGGCGCTGCGGTTCGAAGGCGTGGACGAGGCCGGCGGGCCCGACCAGATTCGCGAACGCGATGGTGTGGGTGCCGATATTGGCCCCGACATCGACGACCGTATCTCCCGGCTTGATGAACCGCCTCAGCAGCTGGATTTCGAAGTCGCACCACTCGCCGTAGAGGTCGAGGCCGCGTCCGATGAAGGTGTCGTTGCGATTGTACATGAACAGGCCATGTCTGCAGCGCTTGACCGCCACGTGTCGGTTTTCGACGAGATAGGGAGACAGCATCCGCTCGCTCCGTTCACGCTGCCGTGGCGATCTTGCGCGCCACGGGTGTGAAATCACCGGCAGGCGTCGCCTGCAAAGCCCGACCACCCGCATCGCAGCTCGGGACCATGCCGCGAGATGTCATTCGATGGCAAGCGCAGCCCGGATGGAGTGACGGCATCTTCGCTGGCGCGTAATCCGGGGCGATCCTCTCCGCATCACTGCGACGTCGTCCCGGATTTCGCTGCCGCTCCATCCGGGCTACATCCTGTGCGTCCGGTTTTGCCCGGCGCGGCCGCATCGGCTATGAATGGGGCCGAAAGCGCCGCCTGCCCGGCGGCGCCATTGCTTGGCCAGCTCTTGGCCGGCGCAGGAGACCACCGATGCCGCGCCATCCCGCCTTCATCCCCGCCGGGGTCATTCCGGCGGTGCTACTGCCGTTCGAGGACGACCTCGCCATCGACGAGAAGAGCTTGCGCGCCCATCTGCGCCAGGTCGGCGCGACCGAAGGACTGTCGGCGATCACCGTGAACGCGCATTCGACCGAGGTCGCGTCCTGCACCTTCGAGGAGCAGCGCCGGGTGATGGACATCGCTGCCGATGAAGTAGGCGATCGTTTGCCCATCGTGCACGGCATCTGGGCCGATGGCAGCCTGGAGGCGGCGCGCATCGCGCGGGCCGCCGCCGCGGGCGGCGCCTCGGCGCTGCTGGTGTTCCCGCCAGGGCCGTTCACGCTCGGACAAAATGCCGCGATGGCGATCGTACACTTCAAGCGCATCGCCGAGGCGGCGCCCGAGTTACCCGTCATCGCATTCCAATATCCGCTCGCGACCGGCCAGGGCTACCCGCCGCAGACGCTCCTCGAACTCGTCGACGCGGTTCCCCAGATCCGCGCGATCAAGGACTGGACCAACAACGTGCAACTCCATGAGTGGCAGGTGCGCACGCTGCAGAGCCTGCCGCGGCCGGTGAACGTGCTGTCCACCCATTCGTCCTGGCTGATGAGCTCGCTGGTGCTGGGCTGCAAGGGCCTGCTGTCGGGCAGCGGCAGCGTCATCGCGGACCTGCAGGCGGCCCTGTTCCGCGCCGTGGAAAACAACGATCTCGCCGCGGCGCGCGCCGTCAACGACCGCATCTATCCGCTCGCCCGAGCCTTCTATGCCGACCCGTTCGTGGACATGCACAACCGGATGAAGGAGGCCCTGGTGCTGCTGGGCCGCCTGCCGCGTGCCGCGGTGCGTCCGCCGCTGGTCAAGCTCGGCGCCGCCGAGATCGAGCGCATACGGCTCGCACTCATCGAGGCCGGGCTGCTCGATCGGCGGGCGTCGCGTGCCGCATAAGGGCTTGGTCTGCGCCCTAGGGGTGGCGACGGCATGGCGCCAGATTGCACAAAATTTATGCAAATGATCAAGCCCTGGTCGCCCACGAGTCAGGAATGGCGGCTGGCGCGGCCTTAATCGCGAATCCGGCCGGATATTCAGCCCGTCGACATTCGCTCATTGCTTGGCACGCTCCTTGCGATTGGCCACGGCGCGATCGGTGTTCCGCTCGCTGACGTCAACAGAGGACATTGCGATGCTCAACCCTATCCGTGCGGTCGCGGATCGACCGAACTACCGCTGCTGGCTCGCGGCCGCGGCTGGGCTCGCCATGGGCCTGGCGGCGACTCTGCCTGCCAAAGCCCAAGACACCATCAAAGTCGGTATCCTTCATTCGCTCTCCGGCACCATGGCGATCAGCGAGACGACCTTGAAGGACGTCATGCTGATGCTGATCGACGAGCAGAACAAGAAAGGCGGCGTGCTCGGCAAGAAACTCGAGGCGGTCGTAGTGGACCCGGCTTCGAACTGGCCGCTGTTCGCGGAGAAGGCCCGCGAACTGATCAGCAAGGACAAGGTCGCGGTCGTGTTCGGCTGCTGGACCTCGGTGTCGCGCAAGTCGGTTCTGCCGGTGTTCAAGGAACTCGACAGCATCCTGTTCTACCCCGTCCAATATGAAGGCGAGGAGAGCGAGCGCAACGTGTTCTACACCGGCGCCGCGCCGAACCAGCAGGCGATCCCCGCCGTCGACTACCTGATGAAGGACGAGAAGGTGAAGCGCTGGGTGCTCGCCGGCACCGATTACGTCTATCCGCGCACCACCAACAAGATCCTCGAAGCCTACCTCAAGCAGAAGGGGGTGAAGGACGAGGACATCATGATCAACTACACGCCGTTCGGACATTCCGACTGGCAGACCATCGTGGCCGACATCAAGAAGTTCGGCTCCGCGGGCAAGAAGACCGCGGTGGTTTCCACCATCAACGGCGACGCCAACGTTCCCTTCTACAAGGAACTCGGCAACCAGGGCGTCAAGGCCACGGACATCCCCGTCGTCGCCTTCTCGGTCGGCGAGGAAGAGCTTGCCGGCATCGACACCAAGCCGCTGCTCGGCCATCTCGCGGCCTGGAACTACTTCGAGTCGATCAAGACCAAGGGCAATGACGAGTTCATCCAGAGTGGCACGAGTTCACCAAGAATCCGAAGCGCGTCACCAACGACCCGATGGAGGCCCACTACATCGGCTTCAACATGTGGGTGAAGGCGGTCGAGAAGGCGAAGTCCACCGATCCCGACAAGGTCATCGCCGCGCTGCCCGGCATCGAAGCGCCGAACCTGACCGGCGGCACCTCGAAGATGCTGCCGAACCACCACATCACCAAGCCGGTGTTCATCGGCGAGATCAAGGGCGACGGCCAGTTCGACGTGGTGTGGAAGACCCCCGGCCTGGTCCCCGGCGACGCCTGGTCGGACTTCCTGCCGGGATCGAAGGACCTGGAAGCCGATTGGGTCACGCTCAAATGCGGCAACTACAACAAGGTCACGAAGAAGTGCGGCGGCTCGTCATAGCCTTCGCAGCGGTGGTGCGGCCCAAACAGATGGTTCCCATCTGTTTGGGTAAGTCGCTCTACGACTTCAATAAATCAGTGGGCTGACTTGTCTAGGCATTTGGTTCCCAAATGCCGGGGTCAGGCCGCTAGATGCAGCCAAAACGGGAGGGCGGCCTGCGCCGCCTTCCCAGTTCGATGCGGGGAACATTTCGCAATGCACCGCCTGAGGGATGGCCTCGCCGTTGTCTTGCTGGCGTTCGTATTCCTGCTCGCGGCGCCGCCGGTGCACGCGCGCAACCCTCGAAGAGGCGATCGCCCATTTCACCGCAGACGATTACAGCGAGACCGATGCCGGCATCAGCGCGGTGGCGGCAAGCGGCGATCCGCGGGCAGCGACCATCATCGAGGCGCTCCAGGACGGCCGGCTGTTGTTCAGCGCCGAGCAGAAGAAGGTCTTCTACAAGGACGCTGCCGGCAAGCTGTTCGATGCGGTCACCGGCACGGCAGCCGACGGCACACCGCCGGCCGATCTCGACGCCGTGCGCATCAACAACCGGCTGCGGCGCTCGATCGACGCGGCGATCGGCAGCCTGACCCTGCTGTCGCCCGATCCGGACAAGCGCTACGATGCCGCCCAGGCAGTGTTCAAATCGCGCGAGGAGAGCGCCCTGCCGGCGCTCGAAACCGCGATCGCCAAGGAAACCGACCCCCGCATCAAAAAGGCGCTCCTGGAAGCGCGCGCCGCCATCATCCTCAATTCCGACGCCAGCGAGACCGACAAGATCGACGCCGTCACGGTGATCCGCGGGCGCGGTGATCAGGACGCGGTGGCGCTGTTGTCCGCGCTCCCGGCCGACACGCCGGCCTCGGTCACCAGCCTCGCCGCCACCGCGGCCGGCTCGATCTCGAGCGAGCTCGCCTTGTGGACCACAGCGCAGAACGCCTGGTACGGCATCTCGCTCGGCTCGGTGCTGCTGCTCGCCGCCATCGGGCTCGCCATCACCTTCGGCGTCATGGGCGTCATCAACATGGCCCATGGCGAAATGGTGATGCTCGGCGCTTACGTGACATTCGTCGTCCAGGAGGTGATGCGCAACGGATCCCGGCCTTGCTGGAATGGTCCCTCGTCATCGCCGTGCCGCTCGCCTTCATATTCACCGGCCTGATCGGCATTCTCATCGAGCGCACCGTCATCCGCTTCCTCTACGGCCGCCCGCTCGAAACCCTGCTCGCCACCTGGGGCATCTCGCTCATCCTCCAGCAGGCGGTGCGCACCATCTTCGGTCCTACCAACCAAGAGGTCTCGGCGCCGTCCTGGATGAGCGGTGCCTTCGAGGTCGGGCATCTCACCATCACCTACAACCGGCTGTGGATCATCTGCTTCTCCCTTGCGGTGTTCTTCGCGCTGCAGGCGATGCTGCGCTTCACCCGGCTCGGGCTCGAGGTACGCGCCGTGACCCAGAACCGCGCCATGGCCTCCGCCATGGGAATCCGCACCGGACGGATCGATGCGCTGACCTTCGGGCTCGGTTCCGGCATCGCCGGCATCGCCGGCGTTGCGCTGTCCCAGATCGACAATGTGAGCCCCAATCTCGGCCAGGGCTACATCATCAACTCCTTCATGGTCGTGGTGTTCGGCGGCGTCGGCAATTTGTGGGGCACGCTGGTCGCCGCCATGACGCTCGGCATCGCCAACAAGTTCCTGGAGCCGATCGCCGGCGCGGTGCTCGCCAAGATCGCCATCCTGATCCTCCTCATCCTCTTCATCCAGAAGCGCCCGCGCGGCCTGTTTGCGCTCAAGGGCCGGGCGGTGGAAGCGTGAGCCCCGCCCCCGCACGCCGCCTCGACAGCGGCACCGTGCTGTTCGTCGTGATCCTCGTCGCGCTCGCGATCGTGGTGCCCTTGCTCAACCTGGCGCTGCCGCCGCAATCGCCGTTCCAGGTGCCGACCTACCTGATGTCGCTGTTCGGCAAATATGCCTGCTACGCCATGCTGGCGCTGTCGATCGACCTGATCTGGGGCTATTGCGGCATCCTCTCGCTCGGCCACGGCGCATTCTTCGCGCTCGGGGGCTATGCGATGGGCATGTATCTCATGCGCCAGATCGGCGACCGCGGCGTCTATGCCAATCCGGACCTGCCCGACTTCATGGTGTTCCTGAACTGGCAGGAGCTGCCGGTCTACTGGTACGGCTTCAACTGGTTCCCCTATGCGGTGCTGATGGTGGTGCTGGCGCCGGGAGCGCTGGCCTTCGTGTTCGGCTGGTTCGCGTTCCGCAGCCGGGTCACCGGGGTCTATTTCTCCATCATCACCCAGGCCCTGACCTTCGCCCTGATGCTCGGCTTCTTCCGCAACAATTTCGGCTTCGGAGGCAATAACGGCCTCACCGATTTCAAGGACGTGCTCGGCTTCAACGTGCAGGCCGGCGGCACCCGCGCCGCCCTGTTCGCGATTTCCTGCGTGCTGCTCGCCCTCGCGCTCCTGATGTGCCGCTACATCGTCACCTCCAAGTTCGGCAAGGTGCTGATCGCGATCCGCGACGCCGAATCGCGCACCCGATTCCTCGGCTACAAGGTGGAGTCCTACAAGGTCCTGGTGTTCACACTGTCGGCCTGCATCGCCGGCGTCGCCGGTTCGCTCTACGTGCTCCAGGTCGGCATCATCAATCCCGGCGAGTTCGCGCCGGCGAATTCCATCGAGGAGGTCATCTGGGTCGCGGTCGGCGGCCGCGGCACCTTGATCGGGGCCATCCTCGGCGCCGTGGTCGTCAATTACGGCAAGACCTACTTCACCAGCGGCGCGCTCGCGCCCTATTGGCTGTTCGTGCTCGGCGGCGTGTTCGTCGGCGTCACCCTGCTGCTGCCGCGGGGCATCATCGGCACCATCCAGCATTACTGGGCCGAGCGTCGCAAGCCGGACTCTACCGACCCCGACCCGCAGCCGGTCGGCGAACCGATGCCTGCGGAGTAGCCGGATGGACATGAAGACCACCAGCGCGCTGCTCTATCTCAACGGCGTCAACGTTTCCTTCGACGGCTTCAAGGCCCTCAACAACCTCTCGTTCGCCGTCGAACCCGGCGAGATGCGCGCCATCATCGGGCCGAACGGCGCCGGCAAGACCACCATGATGGACGTGGTGACCGGCAAGACGCGGCCGCAGGAGGGCGACGTCTATTTCAATTGCGGCGAAGTCGACCTGACGCGCCTCGACGAGAGCTCGATCGCCGAGCTCGGCATCGGCCGCAAGTTCCAGAAGCCGACGGTGTTCGAGAGCCATACGGTGGAGGACAATCTTCGCCTGGCGCTCAAGGCCGACCGGCGCGCCCGCGCCACGCTGTTCTGGCGCGGCAGCCCGGCGGAGACCGCGCGGATCGATGAAATTCTCCAAACCATCCGGCTCACGGCCTTGCGCGGGCGCCTCGGCGGCAGCCTGTCCCACGGCCAGAAGCAGTGGCTCGAGATCGGCATGCTGCTGGCGCAGGAGCCCAAGCTCATGCTGGTCGACGAGCCCGTGGCCGGCATGACCGACGCCGAGACGCGGCAGACCGCGGAACTGCTCAAGGAGATCAACCGCACCCGGACGGTGATCGTCGTCGAGCACGACATGACCTTCGTGCGCGACCTCGGCGTCAAGGTGACGGTGCTGCATGAAGGCACGGTGCTCGCCGAAGGCACCATCGATCAGGTCTCCGAAAACGAGAAGGTGATCGATGTCTATCTGGGCAGGTGAAGAATGCTCGATGTGAAGGCCATCGACCTACATTACGGCGCGGCGCAGGCGTTGCGCGGCATCTCCATGAAGGCGGTGCCGGGCACGGTGACCTGCGTGCTCGGCCGCAACGGCGTCGGCAAGACCAGCCTGCTGCGCGCGCTGATCGGCGAGCATCCCGTCAGCCGCGGCACCATCGACTGGGAGGAGAAGGACATCACGGCGCTGCGCCCCTATGAGCGCGCCCGCCGCGGCATCGCCTATGTGCCGCAGGGCCGCGACATCTTTCCGCTGCTCTCCGTCGAGGAGAACCTGGAGACCGGCTTTGCCCCGCTCAAGCGGAAGGACCACACCGTGCCCGACACGGTGTTCTCGCTGTTTCCGGTGCTGCGCAGCATGCTGGGGCGGCGCGGCGGCGATCTGTCCGGCGGCCAGCAACAGCAGCTCGCGATCGGCCGCGCCCTGGTGATGCGCCCGCGCCTGTTGCTGCTCGACGAGCCGACCGAAGGCATCCAGCCCTCGATCATCAAGGACATCGGCCGCGCCATCTCCTACCTGCGAGGGCTCGGGGACATCGCCATCGTGCTGGTCGAGCAGTATCTCGACTTCGCCCAGGAGCTCGGCGATTTTTTCATGGTGATGGACCGCGGCCAGGTCGTCTATTCCTCGACCCGCGCCGAGATGGACGAAGCCGCCCTCAAACGCGCGCTCGCGATCTGACCGGACGCAGGGGGCCGTGGTGACGGTGGCGGGAACCGATCGAACCGAAGTGTTCGCCGCCAATCGCGCCCACGGGCAGGTTTGCCTGACCATGGTGGCACGGCGCGGCGCCACCCGGCGCAGCCGCGTCGCCGAGGCGGGCTCGCTGCGGGTGCGCTTTCCCGGGGCCTGCGCCGGCGCCCAGGAGGCGGTGCTGGTCAATACCGCCGGCGGCATCGCAGGCGGCGACCGCCTGGACATCGACGTCACGCTCGAACAAGACGCCCGGCTCGTGGTCACCACCGCGGCGGCCGAGAAGATCTACCGCACCGACGGGCCGCAGGCTTCGATCGCGGTCACGGCGGCGCTCGCCGCCGGGGCGGAGCTGACCTGGCTGCCCCAGGAGACGATCCTGTTCGACCGCGCCCGGCTCGTGCGCACCGTCGACATCGCGATGGCGCCGACTGCGCGCCTGTTGTTCGCCGAGACCGTCATCTTCGGCCGCTCCGCCATGGGAGAGACGGTCCGCGACGGCCATTTCGCCGACCGCTGGCGGGTGCGGCGCGACGGCAGGCTGGTGTTTGCGGAGAATTTCCGGCTCGACGGCGCTATCGCCGAACGGCTCGGCGAGGCCGCCGTCACCGCCGGCCACGTCGCGCTGGGCACCGTGCTGATGGTGCCGGGCGACGACGCCGGCGTCGCCGCCGTGCGCGCCGTCACGGGGCAGTTCCGCGGCGAGGTAGGCGTCTCGTGTTGGAACGGTCCTTCGGGCGGCATCGCGCTGGCGCGGCTGGCGGCGCCCGGCGGGGCGGCGTTGCGGCACGACCTCGTTATACTGTTGTCCGCGCTCGGCCGTGCCCCCCTGCCCCGGCTCTGGCTCAACTGATATTGACTGATCATCCTCTGCCGCCGCCATGATACAGATGTCGCCACCATGCACCTGACGCCGCGCGAAAAGGACAAGCTGATGATCGCCACGGCCGCCATGGTGGCGCGCCGCCGGCTGGAGCGCGGGGTCAAGCTCAACCATCCCGAGGCGGTCGCGCTGATCAGCGACTTCATCATGGAGGGCGCGCGCGACGGCAGGACCGTCGCCGACCTGATGCAGGCCGGCGCCCATGTGCTGTCGCGCCAGCAGGTGATGGACGGCATCGCCGAGATGATCCCGGAAATCCAGATCGAGGCGACGTTCCCCGACGGCACCAAGCTCGTCACCGTGCACGAGCCGATCAGATGAACAGAGCGCGCTTCCTTTTCCCTCCCCCTGAAGGGGGAGGGTCCGGGTGGGGGTTCGCGAGCCGCACGGGCTGCGCATGCGGCGAGTTCCGCGGACCCCCTCCCCAACCCTCCCCCTGAACAAGGGGGAGGGAGATGTCGGAAAGGCCCCACCCCATGATCCCCGGCGAAATCATCACGGCGGACGGCGACATCGAGCTCAACAAGGGCCGCAAGACGGTGACGCTCACGGTCGCCAACACCGGCGACCGCCCGATCCAGGTCGGCAGCCACTATCATTTCTTCGAGACCAACCCGGCGCTGAAATTCGAGCGCAAGAAGGCGCGCGGGATGCGGCTCGACATCGCCGCCGGAACCGCGGTGCGGTTCGAGCCCGGGCAGACCCGCGAGGTGACGCTCGTCGCGCTCGCCGGCGCGCGCGAGGTCTACGGCTTCCGCCAGGACGTGATGGGCAAGCTGTGAGGGAATACTGACATGCCGGTGATGATGCCGCGGCGGGTCTACGCCGAGATGTTCGGGCCGACCACGGGCGACCGCGTCCGGCTCGCCGACACCGATCTCATCATCGAGGTGGAGAAGGATTTCACCACCTATGGCGAGGAGGTGAAGTTCGGCGGCGGCAAGGTGATCCGCGACGGCATGGGCCAGAGCCAGGTCACCAACCGGCGCGGCGCCGTCGACACCGTCATCACCAACGCGCTGATCCTCGACCACTGGGGCATCGTCAAGGCCGATGTCGGCATCAGGGACGGCCGCATCGCCGCCATCGGCAAGGCCGGCAATCCCGATATCCAGCCCGACGTGACCATCGTCATCGGCCCCGGCACCGAGGTCATCGCCGGGGAGGGCAAGATCCTCACCGCCGGCGGCTTCGACACCCACATCCATTTCATCTGCCCGCAGCAGATCGAAGAGGCGCTGATGTCCGGCATCACCTCGATGCTGGGCGGCGGCACCGGCCCCGCCGCCGGCACCAACGCCACCACCTGCACGCCGGGGCCGTGGCACATCGGCCGCATGATCCAGGCGGCCGACGCGTTTCCGATGAACCTCGGCTTCGCCGGCAAGGGCAATGCCTCGCTGCCCGACGCGCTGGAGGAACAGGTCAAGGCCGGCGCCTGCGCCCTCAAGCTGCACGAGGACTGGGGCACGACGCCGGCGCCATCGACTGCTGCCTGTCGGTGGCGGAGGATCACGACGTCCAGGTGATGATCCACACCGACACCCTCAACGAGTTCGGCTTCGTCGAGGACACCATCAAGGCGTTCAAGGGCCGCACCATCCATGCCTTCCATACCGAAGGCGCCGGCGGCGGCCATGCGCCCGACATCATCAAGGTCGCCGGCCTCGCGAACGTGCTGCCGTCCTCCACCAACCCGACCCGGCCGTTCACCCGCAACACCATCGACGAGCATCTCGACATGCTGATGGTGTGCCACCATCTCGATCCCGCCATCGCCGAAGATCTGGCTTTTGCCGAAAGCCGCATCCGCAAGGAGACCATCGCCGCCGAGGACATCCTGCACGATCTCGGCGCTCTCTCGATGATGTCGTCGGACAGCCAGGCCATGGGCCGCATCGGCGAGGTCATCATCCGCACCTGGCAGACCGCGGACAAGATGAAGAAGCAGCGCGGCCCGCTCCCCGGGGAGGGCGGCAACGACAATGCCCGCGCCAAGCGCTACATCGCGAAATACACCATCAACCCCGCCATCGCCCACGGCGTCTCCAAGCACATCGGCTCGGTGGAGAAGGGCAAGCTCGCCGATCTCGTGCTGTGGTCGCCGGCCTTCTTCGGCGTCAAGCCCGAGCTCGTCATCAAGGGCGGCTCGATCGCGGCGGCGCCCATGGGCGATCCCAACGCCTCGATCCCGACGCCGCAGCCGGTGCATTACCGCCCGATGTTCGGCGCCTTCGGCAAGGCGGTCACGGCGAGCTCGGTGGTATTCGTGTCGAAGGCCGCGGCCAAGGGAAAGCTGCGCGAGCGGCTCGGCGTCGAGAAGCAGTTCGTCGCGGTCGAGCATACCCGCGACATCACCAAGAAGAGCATGGTGCACAACGGCGCGACGCCCGAGATCACCGTCGACCCCGAGACCTACGAGGTGACGCGCCGACGGCGAGCTCCTGACCTGCGCACCCGCCGAGGTGCTGCCGATGGCACAGAGGTATTTCCTGTTTTGATGAGGCCCGAGGTCCTCGAACGGATTCGCGCGATGAAACGGGCATCGCAGGTCGCCCGCGCCGGCGCGTGGCGCGCGGCGGACGCCATCGACCGCGTGGTGCTCGATGCCGACGAGCGCCACCGCCGGCGCATCGTGCTCACCGGCGAGAGCGGCACGAAGTTCCTGCTGGACCTCGCCGAGGTCACGGCGCTCCACGACGGCGACGGGCTGGTGCTCGACGACGGCGCGATCGTTGCCGTGATCGCCAAGCCGGAGCCGCTGGTCGAGATCGCGGCGCCGGACGCCGCCGCGCTGGCGCGGCTCGCCTGGCATCTCGGCAACCGCCACACCGAATTGCAGGTCGCGGGCGACAGGCTGCGGATGCGGCGCGACCGCGTGCTGGAAGACATGCTGGCGGGGCTGGGCGCGCATCTCGCGCCGATCGAAGCCCCGTTCGAGCCCGAGCGCGGCGCCTACGAGCACGGCCATGACACCGATCGCGGCGACGATGTCTAAGCGAGCGCCGTCCTTCTCCGTCTCCGGGGAGGGCCGGGGTGGGATCTTCTCCCCCTCCCCCGGCATGCGCACTTCCCCCTCTCCCCGCGTGCGGGGAGAGGGTCGGGGTGAGGGGGCTTATTCAGACGTTCAGACTCGCGGCAAGGCCACCTCACCCGGCGCGCCAGGGCGCGTCGACCTCTCTCCGCAAGCGGGGAGAGGTGAAGGCCACGAACTCTCCACCCCCGCGCTCTATCGCCTGATGACCTGGATGTCGCCGGCCTATCCGGTCGGTGCGTTCTCCTATTCCGGCGGCATCGAATGGGCGGTCGAGGCCGGCGACATCAGCTGCGCCGAGACGCTGTGCGCCTGGCTCGCGACCATGATCGGCCACGGCAGCGTGTTCTGCGACGCCGCGATCTTCGCCCATGCCCACCGCGCCGCCGCCGAGGCGACGACAAGGCGCTCGCAGCCGTCGCCGAACTCGCCGCGGCGTTCATCGGCTCCAAGGAGCGCTTCCTGGAAACCACCGCGCAGGGCCAGGCCTTCCTGCAGATCACCCGCGCGGCGTGGCCGACGCCCGGCGCTCGACCGGCTCACCGCCGCCTGGGACGGCCCCCTCGCCTACCCGGTCGCGGTGGCCGTGGCCTGCGCCGGGCACGGCATCGCGCTCATCCCCGCGCTGCACGCGTTCCTGCACGGCGTCGCGTCCAACCTGGTTTCCGCCGGCGTGCGGCTCATCCCGCTCGGCCAGACCGACGGCCAGCGCGTGCTGGCGGCCCTCGAAGCGCCGATCGCGCAGACGGCCGAGCGCGCGCTCGTCACGACGATCGACGATATCGGCACCGCGACGCTGCGCGCCGACATTGCGGGGATGCGCCACGAGACCCAGTATACGCGGCTGTTCCGGTCGTGACGTGGACACATGAATGCCAGCTCCCATGGCCCGCTGCGGGTCGGCGTCGGCGGCCCGGTCGGCTCCGGCAAGACCTCGCTGATGGACACGCTGTGCAAGCGGCTGCGCGCGCGCTACGACATCGCCGCGATCACCAACGACATCTACACCAAGTGGGACGCGGAATACCTGGTGCGCTCGGGCGCGCTGCCGCCGGAGCGCATCGCCGGCGTCGAGACCGGCGGCTGCCCGCACACCGCCATCCGCGAGGACGCCTCGATGAACCTCGCCGCGGTCGCCGAGATGCGCGCGAAGTTTCCCGCGCTCGACCTGATCCTGATCGAATCCGGCGGCGACAATCTCGCCGCGACCTTTTCGCCGGAGCTCGCCGATCTCACCATCTACGTGATCGACGTCGCCGCCGGCGACAAGATTCCCTCCAAGGGCGGCCCCGGCATCACGCGCTCCGATCTCCTCGTCATCAACAAGATCGACCTCGCCCCCCATGTCGGCGCCTCCCTCGCGGTGATGGAGCGCGACGCCAAGCGCATGCGCGGCGCCCGCCCGTTCGTGTTCACCAATGTGCGTTCCGGCGAAGGCGTCGACGCCGTCGTCGAATTCATCGAGGAAAAGGGCGGGCTGGCGGCGGGGCGATAGGCGGGCAAATGTTACGCGCGGGTCATTCCGGGGCGCCGTGAAGACACGCGAGTGCGGATTCGTAAACTCCCTCCCCCTGAAAGGGAGAGGGTTGGGGTGGGGGTCCTCTGACTCCTCGGCACTGCCGCCCGCGACCCCCTCCCCGACCCTCCCCCTTTCAGGGGGAGGGAGAAGACACTCACCGCGGCGGAATCTGGATCAATTCGGCGAGCTGCTCCTTGCTGAGCGGCGCGGCCATGTATTTGAACGCGACCGCGTCGGCGTTGATGGCGTCGACGCCGACGATGGTGTCGGGGTCGAGCGCGGCCTTGGGATAGAAGCCGTCGCGGCCGCGCCGTCCGATGGCCTCGCTGACCCCGAGGAAATCAGAATAGTGCTTGAAAACCGCGGGGTCGGAATACATCCAGTCGACCGTCTCGCGGTAGGCCGCCATGAAGCGCACGATCGCGGGGCGCCGCGCTTGGAGGGTCGCGGCATTGGCGATGAGGAGCCGCACCGTCTGGTTCTTGAACGCGCTCGCGTCATTGCCGGACGCGATGATGCGGATTTTGCCCTGGTCGATCAGGTCGAAGCCGAACGGCGGGCCGGCCCAGCCGACATCGACCTGGCCGGACATCACTTGCGTCAAGGTCGAAGCCGGACTGCCGGTCGCGACCGGCTTCGCCTTGAGGTCGTATTGGCGGATGAAGGCGGTGACGATGGCGTGGGTCGATGCGCCGTTGGTGGAATAGGCGATGGTCCTGCCGTCGGTATCGGCCAACGAATGAATGGGCGAATTCGACTGCACGTACCAGAACAGGTCGGCGGCCCCGGTGATCTCGGCGCCGATGATGCGCAGTGGCGCGCCCTTCGCAAAGGCGCCGAACACGCCCAATACCCCCGCGGACGCACCGAGATCGACGCTACCGGAGATCACCGCCTGCTGGGTCTCGCCGCCGCCCTGGGTGTAGAGGATTTCCAGCGCGATCCCATGCTTCTTGAAGATGCCGGCGCGCTGGCCGAGCTCGGCCACCGAGGTGTCCCACAGGCCACGCTGGCCGACGGCGATCCGCAGCGTGTCGTCGGCGAGCGCCGGCCATGCCAGACAAAGCCAAGTAAGGCAAAGCCCGGCCAGCACAACGCCGAATTGGCGCAGCATCCGCATCAGGCGCTCCGGTGTTTCCCTCAACTTTATCGCGGCTGCGGCCGGTTCACTATGAAAACCCCGCCGGTGCAGAGCAGTGCCCGCTTTCTAGCACCTTCCAAGCGGGACCGAGACCGGTCATATTGCCGCCAAATCAGACCCTAGGAGCTCGAGAAGATGCAGCACCCGGCGCACAAGGAAAAGCCCGCGAAATTGAAGGCGGCGACGCCCAAGGCCGCGACGCAGCACGCCGCGGCCGCCAATCTCGGCACCCGCGACCTGCGCGCGACGCTGGAATGGCTGCGCGCCCAGGGCGACCTCATCGAAACCGAAAAAGAGGTCGATCCCGACCTCGAGGTGACCGGACTGCAAAAGCACATGGACGGCGGCTGCCCGGTGCTGTTCCACAACGTCAAGGGCAAGCCGAACCACCGCGTCGTCACCAACCTGTTCAGCGACATCAACGTCATCAACAAGATGTTCGGCTGGAAGGACGACGTCGAGCGCACCCGCGCCATCGCGCGGGCGTTCCGCAAGCCGCTCAAGCCGGAAATCATTTCCCAGAAGGACGCCCCGGTGCAGGAGCATGTGGTGCTCGATCCCAAGGACGTCAACGAGTACATGGTGGCGATCCGGCACACCACCTACGAGTCCGAGCTGACCGTGGGCTCCGGCATCCGCTGCGTCAGCTTCGACCAGTTCGACGGCGGCACCGACCTCGGCTACAACCGCATGAATTTCCGCTGGGGCAATGTCGGCACGTTCCAGATTTCGCCCGGCTCCCACATGTGGCAGGTGGCGAACAAGTACTACAAGGACGACCAGCCGATCCCGATCTCCATGTGCTTCGGTGTCCCGCCGGCCTGCACCCTGCTTGCCGGCGCCGGTTTCGACTACGCGATCCTACCCATGGGCTGCGACGAGATCGGCATCGCCGGCGCGGTGCAGGGTTCGCCGATCCGCATGGTCAAGTGCCGCACCGTCGACGCCTACACCCTCGCCGACGCCGAGATCGTGCTCGAGGGCCATATCCATCCGCGCGACCGCCGCTACGAGACCAAGGAGTCCGAAGACGCCGGCATCCAGGGCCGCTTCCATTTCCACCCGGAATGGGCGGGCTATATGGGCAAGGCCTACAAGGCGCCGACCTTCCACGTCACCGCCGTGACCATGCGCAAGCCGGAGCAGAAGCCGACCATCTTCGCGCTCGGCGTCCACATGCTCGACGACCACAACATCGACACCACCGTGCGCGAGGCCGCGATCTTCGAATTGTGCGAGCGCCTGCAGCCCGGCATCGTGCAGGACGTGGTGATCCCCTATTCCATGACCGACTGGGGCGGCTGCATCATCCAGGTCAAGAAGCGCAACCAGATCGACGAGGGCTGGCAGCGCAACTTCATGGGCGCGGTGCTGTCCTGCTCCCAGGGCATGCGGCTCGCCATCGCGGTCTCCGAGGACGTCGATCCCTATTCCATGGACGACGTGATGTGGTGCCTCACCACCCGCGTCAATCCGCAGACCGACATCCTCAACCCGATCCCTGGCGGCCGCGGCCAGACCTTCATGCCGGCCGAGCGCATGACCGCCGGCGGCGCCCAGTGGACGGCGTCGAACACGCGCTTCGAAGGCGGCATGGGCATCGATGCCACCGTGCCGTTCGGCTACGAGAACGACTTCCTGCGCCCGGTCTATCCCGTCGACAAGGTCAAGCCGGAGGATTTCTTCACCAAGAAGGACATCGAAAACGCCAAGTCGCGCATGGTCGGCTGGGTGAAATCCCTGGCGCGTAGCGGCCGGTAGGCGCCCCGTGACGAACCCCGTCCGACGGCATCCCGTCTAACGGCGGATGGCGTTTTATGCGCCGCAACCTATAATGGGGCTTACCGGTTCATTTTTGAGCGATCGAGCGTGCATGTCACGGATCCCTGATTTCGCGTCCATCGCCTTCGCCGATCCCGGCATGCGCCCAGCCCCGACGGCCGCCGAGCCGTGGCTCACCCCGGAAGGGATTGCGGTAAAGCCGGTCTATGGGCCCGAGGACGTCGCCGGACTCGACTTCCTCGATACCTATCCCGGCATCCCGCCCTATCTGCGCGGCCCCTACCCCACCATGTACGTCACCCAGCCCTGGACGGTACGCCAGTATGCCGGCTTCTCCACGGCGGAGGATTCCAACGCGTTCTACCGGCGCAATCTCGCCGCCGGGCAGAAGGGGCTTTCGGTCGCGTTCGATCTCGCCACCCATCGCGGCTATGACAGCGATCATCCCCGCGTCGGCGGCGATGTCGGCATGGCCGGCGTCGCCATCGATTCGATCTACGACATGCGCACGCTGTTCTCCGGCATCCCGCTCGACCGGATGTCGGTGTCGATGACCATGAACGGCGCCGTGCTGCCGGTGCTGGCGCTCTACATCGTCGCGGCCGAGGAGCAGGGGGTGCCTCCGGAAAAGCTCTCCGGCACCATCCAGAACGACATCCTCAAGGAGTTCATGGTCCGCAATACCTACATCTACCCGCCGACGCCCTCGATCCGGATCATCTCGGACATTTTCTCCTACACCTCGGAACGGATGCCGCGGTTCAACTCGATCTCGATCTCCGGCTATCACATGCAGGAGGCGGGGGCGACGCAGGACCTCGAACTCGCCTATACGCTCGCCGACGGCGCCGAATATGTGCGGGCGGGGCTGGGCGCCGGCCTCACCATCGACCGGTTCGCGCCGCGGCTCTCGTTCTTCTGGGCGATCGGCATGAACTACTTCATGGAGATCGCCAAGCTGCGGGCGGCGCGGCTGCTGTGGGCGAAGCTGATGAAGCCGTTCGACCCGAAGGACCCGCGTTCGCTGTCGCTGCGCACCCATTGCCAGACCTCGGGCTGGTCGCTGACCGCCCAGGACGTGTTCAACAACGTGGTGCGCACCGCGATCGAAGCCATGGCGGCGACGCAGGGGCACACCCAGTCGCTGCACACCAATGCGCTCGACGAGGCGCTGGCGCTGCCGACCGATTTTTCCGCCCGCATCGCCCGCAACACACAGCTGTTCCTCCAGCAGGAGAGCGGCACCACCCGCATCGTCGACCCGTGGGGCGGCTCGTTCTATGTGGAGCGGCTCACGGCCGCGCTCGCCGCCAAGGCCTGGGGCCATATCAGCGAGGTCGAGGAACTCGGCGGCATGGCGAAGGCGATCGAGGCCGGAATCCCCAAGCTGCGCATCGAGGAGGCCGCCGCCAAGACCCAGGCCCGCATCGATGCCGGCCGGCAATCGGTGATCGGCGTCAACAAATACCGGCCGACCAGCGAGAACGCGATCGACGTGCTCAGGGTCGACAATTCCGCGGTGCGCGAGCTCCAGATCGACAAGCTCTCCCGCCTCAAGCATGACCGCGACCCCGTAGCGGTGGAACAGGCGCTCGATGCGCTCACCCGCGCGGCCGACGGCGGCAACGGCAACCTGCTGGCGCTCGCCGTCGATGCCGCCCGCGCCAAGGCCACGGTCGGCGAGATTTCCATGGCGCTGGAGAAGGTCTATGGCCGCCATCGCGCCGAGATCAAATCGATCGCGGGGGTCTATCGCAAGGAGGTCGGCACCATGAGCGAGGCGGTCGATCGGGTGCTCGAGCAAGTCGCCGCGTTCGAGGCCGACGAGGGCCGCCGGCCGCGCATCCTGGTCGCCAAGATCGGCCAGGACGGCCATGACCGCGGCCAGAAGGTGATCGCCTCCGCGTTCGCCGATCTCGGCTTCGATGTCGACATCGGGCCGCTGTTCGCGACCCCCGCGGAAGCCGCGCGCCAGGCGGTGGAGAACGACGTGCACATCGTGGGCGTGTCGTCGCTCGCCGCCGGGCACCTGACGCTGGTGCCCGAGCTCAAAGCCGCGCTCGTGCGCGAGGGCCGCGACGACATCATGATCGTGGTCGGCGGCGTGGTCCCGCCGCAGGACTACGACGCGCTCAAGAAGGCCGGGGCCGAGGCGATCTTTCCGCCGGGAACGGTCATCGCGGAGGCCGCCGACGAACTCCTCAAGGCGCTCACCCGAAGGCTCGGCCACGGCCGGGAAGCGGCGGAATAGGCGCTCCGACCTCCCTACCGCCAAACCGGTTGCGCCGCCCATTATCCGGGTGGACGCTACGAGCTTCGCGACCGGCACGGAGGAGGGGAACATGCTGGCGAATCAGCTCGAATACCTCGCGGAGGCACAGGTCGCCGGCATCGTCCTGGGCACGCGGGTGCCGATCATCCTGACGAGCCGCGCGGACAAGACGCTGGCGCGGCGCGGCTCCTGCGCGATCGCGCTGCTGCTGGCGAGCCACGAGCCCGGGGTTAAATCGTGAGCGACGCAATCCTCGTCCTGAACGCCGGCTCGTCGAGCATCAAGTTCTCGCTCTTTCCGGGCGGTTCGCGGCCGATGCCGGATGATCTCGTCTGCGAAGGCCAATTCGAAGGCATCGGACGTCGGGTGCATTTCTCGGCCAAAGACGGGGCGGGACGCCTGTTGACCGATCAGCATTTACCGGAAGGCACCACCCACGAGGACGCGCTTGCCGTACTTCTTCGCTGGCTCGGTGAACGCTTCCCCCAAGAGGAGCTGATCGCGGCGGGACACCGGATCGTGCATGGCGGATCGCGCTTCACCAAGCCCGTCCGCATCGATGCCACGGTGATCGCCGAATTGACGCGGCTGATTCCGCTCGCACCGCTCCATCAGCCGCATCACCTCGCCGCCATTGCCGCTTTGTCGAAGCTTCATCCTTCGCTGCCTCAGTTCGCGTGCTTCGACACCTCCTTCCATCACACGCAGCCCCCGGTCGCCACCGCGTTTGCCTTGCCGCGAAGGCTTACCGACGAGGGGATCAGGCGCTACGGGTTCCACGGCCTGTCTTACGAATACATCGCCAGCGTCCTGCCGGACGTCATCGGTGCGCGGGACGCCCAGGGTCGCGTGGTGGTTGCTCACCTCGGGAGCGGCGCGAGCATGTGTGCCATGAAACAATGCAGGAGCGTTGCGACCACGATGGGATTCACGGCGCTCGATGGGCTGATGATGGGCCGCCGGTGCGGCAGTCTCGACCCCGGCGTCGTCCTCTACCTGATGCAGGAGAAAGGCATGACGGCCAGCGCAATAAGCGACCTTCTCTACAATTCATCGGGGTTGCTCGGAGTTTCCGGCCTCTGCGATGACATGAGAACACTCTTGGCAAGCGACAAGCCGCATGCGGCCGAGGCCGTCGACCTGTTTGTCTATCGGATCGGCCGGGAGCTTGGGTCGCTTGCCGCCGCCCTTGACGGGCTGGATGCGCTCGTCTTCACCGCGGGCATCGGCGAGCACGCCCCCGAAATCCGACGCCGGGTCTGCGAGCAGGCCACATGGCTCGGCGTGCACCTGGATGAAGCGGCGAACGTCGCCGGCGGCCCCAGAATCACGGCAAGCGACAGCTCACCTTCCGCGTGGGTCATCCCGACCAACGAAGACCTGATGATCGCGCGCCACACATGGCACCTGGTCAAGGACGATGCCACCGGGGCGATGACAGCGAAGTGCGGGGATACCCGAACGAAAAGCGCTCCAAGACCGTCAAAGTCATGACACTGCGCTATCGCAGCAGGTCGTTGTACTCGGGATGCTTGCCCATGAAGGCCGAGACGAACGGGCATTGCGGCACGACCTTGAGACCTTGCGCGCGCACCATCTCGAGGGCGCCGCGGATCAGCCTGGTTGCGACACCCTGGCCAGACAGCGCCTGCGGCACCTCGGTGTGCACGAAGGTGATCACGCCCGGCGTCGTGCGATAATATGCAACGGCTTGCTGCCCGTCGATATCGAGCTCGAAGCGGTTGAGCGAGGTGTTGTTGCGGACGCCGTCGGACATCTGCCGTTTCCTTCACGCGATGAGACGTAAAGCCGTTCGAAGCTTGTGTACAGGGTGGACTCTCCCGTCCGCTCAACCCTCGTCCGGGAGGCTACGCGTCGCGCCGGGCCTTGTGATAGAAGGTCGGCAGCGGCCTCGCCCCTGGCCGCAAAAACAGCCGCCAGCAGAGGCGAGGCACGCCGCCCCGGACCTCGTCCGCGGGCGGGCGTTCCTCGCGAGGCGACAATCCCGAAGGGAGGCACCTATGCCGGTTGGAAGACGCTCCGTATTGACTGGTCTGGCGGCCGCCGCGGCCGTGCCATCCCTTGCTCGGTCCGTCGCGGCGCAGACGCGTCCTGCCGGCGACAGTATCCTGATCAAGGGCGGCTATGTCGCGACCCTCGACAAGGACCTGGGCGAACTGCCCGCCGCCGACGTGCTGATCGCCGGCACCGAGATCGCCGCAATCGGAAAAGACTTGTCCGCGGCGGACGGGGAGGTCATCGACGCCGCGCACATGCTGGTGATGCCGGGCTTGATCGACACCCACCGCCACACCTGGGAAACCCTCACCCGCTCGCTGATCTCGGAAGGCGACCTCGCCGTCTACATCAAGCTGATGTTCGGGACCCTCGGCCTGCATTACCGCCCGCAGGACGTCTATATCGGCAACCTGCTGGGCGCGGTGGGCGCACTCCATTCCGGCATCACCACGATGCTGGACTGGTCCCATGTCATGAACTCGCCGGCCCATGCCGATGCCGCCATCCGCGGGCTCGCGGACTCCGGAATGCGCGCCGTGTTCGCCTATGGGGCGTCGGCGGTGCCGGGCGCCGATGCCAGCGATGCGGTCGCGCAACGCGCCGCCGACATCAAGCGAGTGCAGAAGCAGTATTTCGCATCCGAAAATCAGCTCCTTACCCTCGCCATCGCCGCGCGCTCCTCGCCCACCAGCGTCGAGCCCACCATCGCCGACATCCGCCTCGCGCGCGAGATCGGGGTGCGCATCACCATGCATGCGACCAAGGCGGGCGTCGTCGCCGCCCTCGACGAGGCCGGGATGCTCGGGCCCGACATCACCTGTGTGCACACCGTCGGACTCGAGGCCACCGACGACGAGCTCCAGATGATCGCCGATCACGGCGGCACGATTTCCACGTCCTCGGGGACCGAGATGATGTCCGGGCACGGCTTTCCCAGCGCCCAGCGCTGGCTGCGCCACGGCTTGCGGCCGTCGTTCAGCGTCGACAACGAAACCCGGATGCCGTCCGACCTGTTTGCGCAGATGCGCGCACTGATCATCGCCGACCATCAGCTCGAAGCCGACCGGGCGCGCCGGGAAGGCGGACGCCCCAACCTTATTCCGGTCCGCGACGTGCTGGAATTCGCGACCGTCGAGGGCGCCCGCGCGGTCGGACTCGACCGCAAGACCGGCACCCTGTCGGTGGGCAAGCGCGCCGACATCATCCTCGTCGATCTCGACGACATCAGCCTCATTCCCGCGACCGATCCGATCGCGACCGTGGTGCTGCGGGCGCAACCGGCCAATGTGCGCTGGGTGCTGGTGGACGGCCAGGTCCGCAAGCGGGACGGCAATCTACTCGGTGTCGACCTTGCAAGGGTGCGACGGCTGGTGCAGGACTCTCACGCCTACATTCTCGGGCTGATGAGCTCTGCCGGGTTCGACATCCACCACGGTTAAGCGCCTCGTTTTTGTACAACAGCAGAGATTTGCATCATTCCTCGCCGTCCTGATTGAAAAATTGGGAGTGTTGCCGTTTTGATACATCAATTCCCCGGCGGGCTTGCTACGAAACTAGGCACGATGGTGCCGCAGCTTGCCCATCGCAAATCACATGGGGGTTCAGGATGCTTCGTAAATTGCTTCTTTCCGGCATTGCCGTTATCGGCATGGCCGGTGTCGCGAGCGCCGCGGACATGCCGCTCAAGGCGCCGCCGCCTGCCGCTTATGATTGGAGTGGCTTCTATATCGGAGGCGTGATTGGCGGCGGCTGGGGTGACAGCGACTCGTCCATTCCGGGCCTCGGCATCATCGGCACGCTCGCCGGCGTGCCCGTGACTCAGACCACGAGCAACAGCGGCTTTATCGGTGGTATCGAAGGTGGCGACCGCTACCAGCTCGGCAAGCTGGTGGTCGGCTGGGAAGCGGATATGTTGTGGGGTGGCATCAACGGCACCAGCACGACGACCTTTGGTCCCTCGTTCATTCCGCCGGGTATTTTCAGCCTGACACGGTCGATGACTGCCGACACCAATTGGACCGGGACGGCGACCAGCAGCGTCGGCATCGCGCACAACAACTGGCTGATCTACGGCAAGGCCGGTGTCGCTTGGGCGCACACCAACTACAGTGACAATTGGACCGCAAATGTCGTCGGTACCGGAATCGCCGCTTTGACCGGCGCCGGCAGCGACAACCGGGTCGGTTGGACCGTGGGAACGGGAGTCGAATGGGCGTTCTGGAACAACTGGTCGCTCAAGGTCGAATATGACTATCTGGACTTCGGCAGCCGTACCGTCACCATGAACGGCGCGGTGGCGCCCACTGTGATCAATCTTCCTGTCTCGTATGGCGTTTCGGACACCAACCACATCAACGAGGTCAAAGCAGGCCTGAACTGGCACATCGCACCGAACATCTGGTGAGATTCACCTCGAATGTCTTCATTGAGGCCCCGGATCTGCCGGGGCCTTTTTGAATCCGGCCGTGTCTTCGCTATTCCCCCGCACCAGCTAAACTATTCGGCGGCGGCCGCGACGCCGGCCTGCTCTTCGCGGTGGATGCGGTCGAGGATGCGGCGGGCCTGGATGAGGCCGTTGTCGGCATTGATCTCGATCTGCGGCGCGCCGGGCAGCAGCGTCATGTTGCGCTGCTGCGCCTCGAACACGGTGACATCCTCGAGGAAGGCCGTCGTGATCTGCTCGACCAGCATGTCGGTGGTGGCGCGGTTGTGGATGTCCCAGTCGTGGGCCTGGCCCCAGAAATAGTGACTGGTGGTCTCGGTCTCCGGCGTGACGGCGTTGAGGTTGCGCATGTTGATGCCGCCGGCGCGGCGGCCTTGCGGCGCCCCGGTGCCGGTCGGCGTGCAGCCAACGTCGAGACGCAGGAACGCCGGCGGAACGAAGTCGATGATCTGCCAGCGGTCGACATTGGACGTGAAGCCGCCGGCCTTGACGAAGGTCGGCGGCGCCGGCGCGTCGATGATCCAGCGCGTCACGACCACGTTGTTGCGGGCACGCTCGACTTTGACCGTCGCATTCTCCACCAGGGCGGCATTGCCGATGGTGGTCTCATGCACGAAGGCGAGGTGCGTCAGGTCCAGCAGATTGTCGACGATCAGCTGCCAGTTCGCCTTGGCATGCAGGTATTGCCCCTTGGCTCCCCAGCCGGGATCGTCGAACCAGTGAAAGTCGGTGATATCAGCGGGATCGGCCAGCGCGGGATCGCCCATCCAGATCCACAGCCAGTGATAGCGCTCGGCCACCGGATAGATCTTGACGCGGGCCGCGGGCGGGATGGTGTCCTGCCCCGGTACCTTCACGCAGGCGCCGGTCGCATCGTAGCGCAACCCGTGATAGTGGCACTGCAAGGTATCGCCGACGAGCCTGCCCATGGACAACGGCAGATGGCGATGGGCGCAGCGGTCCTCGAACGCCACCGGCGCGCCGTCTTCCTTGCGGAACAATACCACGGGCTCGCCGAGAATCATGCGCCCCAGCGGCTCACGCCCGATCTCGTGGTCATAGGCGGCGACGTACCAGAAGTTTCTCAGGAACATGATTGCTCCCTCGCAGAAGCCGGGCAAGTCCAGTGCAATGATCCTATCACGTTCTCCGCGTGCCGGCTTCGTTGTCCCCCACATCCCGGATGACAATGGAAAAGCGCTCGGAGGCGATTCTCGGGCGCTATGCGCCGCAGCACCGGTTAGAGCGCTATCCTTTCGAATTGAATCGGATAGCGCTCAAACTTCCATTAGTTTGAGCATGATCTTGTCGGAAAAGTCTGCAACTTTTCGGGATCATGCTCTGGACACCATACGACCATGAAGGTTGGACTGTTCGATCACGTCGAGCGCGCGGACCGCTCATTCGCCACCCTGCTCGACGAGCGGCTGATATTCGCGGCCGCCGCCGACGAGGCCGGCATCTATTGCCTGCATGTCGCCGAGCATCATTGCACGCCGCTAAACATGGTGCCGGTGCCCGGCGTCTATCTCGCCGCGGTGGCGCGCGCCACCAAACGGATGCGGCTGGGACCGCTGGTCTACCTGCTGCCGCTCTATTCGCCGCTGCGGCTGATCGAGGAAATCTGCATGCTCGACCAGCTGAGCCATGGCCGTTACGAGGTCGGCGTCGGCCGCGGGGTGTCGCCGTTCGAGCTCAACTACCACCAGGTCGATCACGACAAGTCGCGCGACATCTTCATCGACGCCTTCGACTGCATCAGAGCCGGCCTGACGGCAGACCCCTTCAGCTACTCGGGCCCGTATTACAAATACGCCGATGTGCCGATGCCGCTGCGGCCGGCGCAGCATCCGCATCCGGCGTTCTGGTACGGCTCTTCCAACGCCGTCGGCTCGACCTTCGCCGGCGAGCGCGGCATGCATTTCCTGAGCCTGGGCCCGACCGCCTTCGCCAAGGGCAACATCGACGCCTTCCGCGCGGCGCTCGCCAGGCGCGGCGGCGCCGCCCAGCCCAAGGCCGAGTTCCGCGGCGGCGCCGCGATCGGCGTGCTGCGCAACATCGTCGTCGCCGACACCGATGCGGAGGCCCGGCGGATCGCCGCACCCGCCATGGCGCACCATCTCGCCTGCCTGAACTGGCTGCGCGACCTGCACGGCGCAAACGACGCCACCGCGCGTATCAACGTGCCGCGCCCGGCGACCCTCGAAGACGGCATCAAGGAGGGTTCGGTAATCGCGGGAAGCCCTGACACCGTCGTCGAAGCGATCGAACGGCAGACGGCCGCGCTCGGCATCAACTATCTCCTCGCCTATCTGTTCTTCGGCAACATGACGCTGCCGCAGGCGCTGCGCTCGCTGCAATTGTTCAGCAGCGAGGTGATGCCGCGCATCGCGCATCTGTGAGGCTTGAGATCGAGGCGAAATGTAGGGTGGGCAAAGCCAAGCGTGCCCACGCTGTGAGGCCGTACGTGGGCACGCGGAGCCTGTCATCGGCCGGCCGAAGGCCGGACCCGTTGGCTCTGCCCACCCTACGATTCTCTACGAAACCCAGCGGCACTAATTTTCGAACGCGGCGTCGATGGGCACGCGATAGCCGTTGGCGAGGCGGTTGGTCTCGTTCGCCATTCCGACCACCGCCATCAGCTCCCCGAACATGTCCTCGGTCATGCCGGCCTTGCGCGCGGAGGCGGTGTGGCTCGCGATGCAGTAGCCGCAGCCGTTGGTGACGCTCACGGCGACGTAGAGCATTTCCTTGACCAGCGCGCTCAGCGCGCCCGCGGACATCACCTCCTTGACGCTGGCCCAGGTGCGCTCCAGGCCCGCCGGATCATGTGCCAGATATTTCCAGAAATTGTTGACGTCCTCGACATTGCGGCTGCGCTTGATATCGTCGAAAACCGCGCGCACCCGCGCGGACGCGTCGGCATACTCGATCGGCAGTGGCCGGCTCATGAATTTGTCTCCTGTTCCGTCGCGCGCTATTTTCCATCACATTCGGCGCGCCCGCCATCCCGGCCGCGAAATGCCGGCCGCGATGAGCGGACATGAGGCAACGGCCGGAAGGAGTTGGCAATGACGGCAACCGCCGACAAGGACATCCCGGTTTGCGCGCCGCCCGATCCGGCGACGCGGGCGCCGAAGTTCGCGTTTCCGCCGCTCGCATGCGACTGCCATGCCCATGTCTGCGGACCCCAGGCGGTCTATAAATATATTCCGGAGCGGATCTATTCTCCGCCCGACGCGGTGCTCGCGGATTATCGCCGGCTGCTGGGTATGCTCGGCTGCGAGCGCGCCGTGCTGGTGCAGCCGAGCTTCTACGGCACCGACAATTCCGCCCTGCTGGCGGCGATGAAGGCGGCGGGCACCGCCTTCCGCGGCGTCGCCGTGATCGCCGACGACGCGAGCGCACGCGACCTCGAGGAGATGCACGCGGCGGGCATTCGAGGCGCACGGCTGAACATCGTCGATCTGCGCGAAGGCAAGGGCCAATTGCCCATCGAGCGCATCGAGCGGCTCGCCGGCCGCATCGAGCCGTTCGGCTGGCATATCGAATTCTTGATGCATGTGGACGAATTTCCCGACCTCGACCGCATGCTCGAACGGCTGCCCGTCGACGTCGTGTTCGGACACCTCGGCTATGTCAGCAGCGAAAAGGGAACGGCGGCGCCGGGATTCCAGGCGTTGTTGCGCCTGCTGCGCGGCGGCCGCGCCTGGGTCAAGTTCACCGGCCCGTACCGGATTTCGTCACAGAGCCTGCCGCATGCCGACACCAACGCGTTCGCCCACATGCTCGTGGCGACGGCACCGGATCGCATCGTCTGGGGAACCGATTGGCCGCACGTCATGACGCGGTGGACGATCCCGATGCCCAACGACGGCGCGCTGGCCGACCTGCTGCTCGATTGGATTCCCGACGCCGCGCTGCGCAACCGGGTCCTCGCCGACAATCCGGCGGCGCTCTACGGGTGGAAATAGGCCACCCCGCATATTATGAGCGGGCGCGGCCTCACCCGATCGCGGTTCATCCCATTCCCGAGACCGAAGCCGGCTCGATCTCGGCCAGCAACCGCACCTCGCCGGGCGGGCCGGGGTATTTGTCCTTCCCGAGATATTTCTTGGCGAGCAGGTCGATGTGGGCGTCCGCGCCCTCCTCGGTGACGCTGCGAACCCGGCCGCGGACTTGGACATAGCGGTAGGGATTGTCCGGATCCATGATGGCGAGCGCCACCGGGGCGCCCGGTTTCAGGTTGCGCGCCTTGGCTCTGCCTTTGGCGGTATTCACGCGAACAATCCCGCCCTGGTAGTCGAACCAAACCGGCGTCACCTGCGGAGAACCGTCCGGCATCACGGTCGCGATATGGGCGAAGGCTTTCTTTTGCTCAAGCAGATCGAGGTATTTGTCTGGAATTGCCATCATGGTTGCACTCCGTGTCCGACGCTTGATGCTGAGGCTCGGCGGTAACTATAACACAGTCGACCGGCGGCGTCGTTTCCTGCAAACGCCGTCAGCGGCGCTCCCGGATTGGAACCCGCTCCAATCTCCATATGGCTGGGGATTATGACCTCTGAACCGCGACGGCGAAGCACCCAAGTACCTAATTCATAGGTGCATTTCGCTCAATCATGCGGTCGATTATTCGGCCATTCCGGCCGCCCAATCCGACCGGCCCAATTCAGATACGAACGCGAAACGATCTCAATCGCACGCGTGGCGTGCAATAGCGCGCAAGTCGACTCAGGTCCGGAAACACACGCGGCCACGGCTGGCGGCGTCCGATGAGTTGCTTAACCGGAAATGCCGATAACATCGCCGCCATTATGCCGTCACTTCTTCGCGACGCGCTTCTTCCGCGGCTTCTTGGCGCCGTTCGCGGTTGCCGGAAATGCTGAAGTCATCGAGCTTCTTTCCGGACTTGATCGCGGCGGCGAGCCACCGGGGTTTCAGCCCGCGCCCGGCCCAGGTTTCCGAAGGATTTTCCGGATTGCGGTACTTCGGCGCCACTTTTCCCCTTACTCCACGTCCGACGGACTTCGAACGCGTGCCTCCCGTATCGAAACGGGTCAGCTTGGCGAGCTCGGATTCGAGCGCGCGGCGCTCATCGGACACTTTCGACGCGAGCACCGCATCGATGCGGCTTTTCAGCCCGACGAGCGCGTCGATCTTCATAGATTTCAAATTCATTTTCATCTTCGCTCCTTTAGACAAGCCCGCATTATATCGAACGGATGACAAATGCAAGCATAGGATTGCGTCAGAAGCATGGCTACCACCAGACGATTTTATCACAGGATGTTTAGAGCCTCTATTCGGATCACGGTAAAGATATGGTTTGCGCGCCGCTGCGGCGGCAATGCGCGGCACTTGTTCGTTTCCCCGTTAAGCACCTTTTGCGACAGTTGGCGAAATGAATTCAATTGCAACCGCGCCGTTTCGAATAGGAACGAATTCGCCGAAAAATCCTGGTGCGCAAAGTACACGGCGAGCGACGGCCGGCCGGGCGCAAAATGGACGCCGTCGGTGGCGTTTGCCTCATATCGCTCTACCGGGCGCGCAACCTCTGCCAGACGCTCGAAACTCGGCCTACGCGCGCGGGCGCGTCCAGCATTGGTTTGCCGATGCGAAGAAACGAAATCGCCGGGTGCGGGAATGGGAGAGCATACCCCGGTCCGCTTCGCATGGCGCCCACATGCCTCCCATTTCGCGATCCGCGCAAACCCGCATCGGGGTCCGCCGCAAAATCGGGTGCAAGTCGGGGCCGGGCACGCGTCCGACCAGGCGCGCGCCGCGTCGGCGCAGACGAGGCCGCAAACGGCGTACTTTACGCGCGCGGCGTCTCGAACACCCCGCGCGCACGCCGCCGGATAGGTCGAAACGTCGCATGCCCGAGCCGGCCGGCACCGGCGATGTTCACGATATCGCCAAGAAGTCCGTGCAATTGCCCATTGTGCATTCGCGGGCCCAGCGAATAGTTTCACCGCCCGGTCGATGAACGGCGTGCGTCGTGAATCCCCCTTGAAATTTGCTGCGATCACGTTAATCCGACGCACCGCGAGGCGGGTTATCGTCCGTCACACGAAGGACGCCGGGCCTGGTCGCCTCCGACCGGTCCGGCCCAAATGCCAGGGAGCAGAACAGATGGCGCTCGTCGAAGCACGGGACCTGGTCAAACGATTTGGGTCCTTGACCGCGGTCGATGGCATTTCGTTTGCCGTCGATCGCGCGGAGGTGGTCGGCTTTCTCGGCCCGAACGGAGCCGGCAAATCGACCGCGATGAAGATCATCAGCGGCTTCCTGGAGCCGACATCCGGGCAGGCTTATATCGAGGGATACAACAGCCACACCCAGCCGATCGAGGCGCGGCGCCGGCTCGGCTATCTGCCGGAAGGCGCGCCGGCCTATGCCGACATGAGCGTCGCCGACTTTCTCGGCTTCATCGCCGGCATGCACGGGCATGTCGAAGCGGCAGGCCAATGACCGGCTCGCCGAGCTGGTCGAGCGCATCGGTCTCGCAGAGGTCTGGAACCAGCGCATCGACGCCCTCTCCAAGGGTTTCAAGCGGCGCGTCGGCATCGCCCAGGCGCTGGTGCACGATCCCGACGTGCTGATCCTCGACGAGCCCACCGACGGCCTCGATCCCAACCAGAAGCACGACATGCGGGAGCTGATCCGATCCATCGCGCCGCAAAAGGCGATCGTCATATCGACCCACATCCTGGAAGAGGTGGAAGCCGTCTGCACCCGCGCCATCATCATCGCCAAGGGACGGATGCTGGCCGATGCGACGCCGGCCGAGCTGCTGGCGCGTCCCCAGGGCGCGAGCGCCCTCGCCATAACGATCGCCACCGCCGACCCGCGGCGGGCGATCGAGATCATCTCCACCCAGCCGGGCATCTCGAAAGTCTACGTCGCCGAGCGCGTCAACGGCGTCACCCGGCTCCTCGTCCACGCGCCGCAGAGCCGGCCGACGGCGGCCGAGCTCGCCGGCATCCTCGGCCGCTCGGACATCGCCGTCGCCGAAATGTTCGTGCAAGCGCGTCGAGCCTCGACGACGTGTTCCGCCAGATCACGAACGGAGCGGAGAACTGACCATGCGCCCGACCTTGCTCGTCTTCCGGCGGGAGTTCGCCGCCTATTTCGCGACGCCGGTCGCGGCGGTGTTCCTGATCGTCTTTCTCGCGCTGCGCCGCCGGCCTCACCTTCTTCATGAGCGGCTTCTTCGATCGCGGCCAGGCGGATCTGTCAGGCTTCTTCTTCTGGCATCCGTGGCTCTTCCTGGTGCTGATGCCGGCCATCGCCATGCGGCTGTGGGCGGAGGAACGCCGCAGCGGCACCATCGAGCTGTTGATGACGCTCCCGGTGCAGCCCTGGCAGATCGTGCTCGGCAAATGGCTCGCCGCCTGGGCGTTCGCCGCGCTCGCCCTGGCGCTGACGACGCCGCTGTGGATCACCGTCAACGTTCTCGGCTCGCCCGACAACGGCGTGATCTTCGCCTCCTATATCGGCTCATGGCTCATGGCCGGCTCGTTCCTCGCGCTGGCGGCGGCCATTTCCGCGCTGTCGAAGAGCCAGGTGCTCGCCTTCATCGGCGCCACCGCGGTGAGCTTCCTGTTCGTGATGGCGGGCTTCGATCTCGTCCTCTCGGCGGTGCGGTCATGGGCGCCGGCGGTGATCGTCGACGCGGTGCGGTCGATGTCGTTTCTCGGGCATTTCCAGCGCATCACCGAAGGCGTGCTGGAGCTGCCTTCCATCATCTTCTTCGTGTCGCTGATCGCGTTCTGCCTGTGGCTCAATGTGCGCGCCATCGAAGTCAAGAAAGCGGCGTGAGGGATCGCCATGTCAGATCAGATGAAGTCCGAGCAACCGCCGTCCGGGCAGCCCAAGTCCGGGCAGCCCAGATCCGAACGACCGAAGTCCGGCCGCCGAAATCCGAGCCGTCCGGATTTCTCCGCCGGGCGCATCGCGGCGATCGCCGCGCTGCTCGGGGCCGTCATCTTCGTTTGCGTCAACATCATCAGCTCGCAGGTCCTGCGCAGCACGCGCATCGACCTCACCCAGCAGCATCTCTATTCGCTGAGCCAGGGCACGCGAACGCTGCTCGGCGAAATCAAGGAGCCGCTGCGCTTCCGCCTGTTCCATGTCCAGCGCGCTGACCAAGCAGGCGCCGCAGCTCGCGGCCTTCGCGGCGCGGGTGCGCGCCTTGCTCGACGCCTATGTCGCCGCTTCCAACGGGCACATCATCCTCGAGGTCATCGATCCGCGGCCGTTCTCCGAGGATGAGGACCGCGCGGTCGCATACGGCATCCAATCGTTCCAGGGCACCGGCGGGGAGCAGCTGTTCTTCGGCCTCGCCGCGACCAACTCGACCACCGGCCGCGTCCACCATCAGCGTGTTCTCGCCGGACCGCGAGACCTTCCTGGAATACGACCTCACGCGCATGGTTTCCCAGCTCGGAAACCGCGGCAAGCCGGTGGTCGCGCTCATCGACGGCCTCGGCCTCACCGGAAATCCGCCGATGCGGATTCCGGAGCAGCAGACGCTCGACCAGATGCGGCAGTTCTTCGACGTCGAAAATGGTCGCACCGAACGCCGACAAGCTGCCGGACGAGGCCCGGGTGCTGATGGTGGTGCATCCGACGGCGCCTCGCTGAGCCATGCTCTACAACATCGACCAATGGGTGCTGGCGGGCAAGCCGGCGATGATCTTCGTCGATCCGCTTCGCGGAAAACCAGATGGCGACGCGCGGCATGCCCGGCATGCCGCGCGCCGCAAATCCAGCTCGACGCTCGAGCCGCTGTTCAAAGCGTGGGGCGTGAAATTCGACACCGCGCAAGGTGGTGGGAGATTCGACCTATTCGCTGCAGACGCAGCGCAATATCGGCGGCCGCGCGGTGGTGACGCAGAACCTGCCCTGGATGGCGCTGCGCGCGGCGCGCATTGGCGCGCGACGAGGCGATCCTGGCGCAGCTCTCGGCCATCGTGTCTGACGAGTTCCGGCTCCTTCGAGACCACCAAGGACGGTGTCACGCCTGCGGCCGCTGCTGACCGGCTCCGGCAACGCCGTACTGATCGATACCGCGACCGTCTCCGATCGCGCCGCCGATCCGCGCCGCCTGCTTTCGGGCCTGAAGCGGGTCGACAAGCCGCCGGTGCTGGCGGCGCGATTGATCCGGAACCCTCGACAGCGCGTTTCCCAATGGGCCTCCGGGCGCGGCCGCCAAGGATCCCGCCGCCGCGGCTCCCGATGCGCCTGCGAGCCAATGCGGCCGCCACGGGCGAAACGCTCAAGCGCTCGGTCAAGCCGATCAACGTCATCCTGGTGGGCGATGCCGACATGCTGATGGACCGCAACTGGATCCAGCAGCATTCCCTGCTCGGCCAGCAGGTCGCACAGGCCTTCGCCAACAACGGCGACTTCGTCATCAATGCGCTCGAGCAAATGTCCGGCGGCGCGGCGTTGTCGGATCTGCGCGGACGCGGCGTCTCGTGGCGTCCGTTCGAGCTGATTCAACAGATGGAGGCGGAGGCCGACCAGCGCTACCGCGCCAAGGAGCAGCAGCTGACCCAGGAGCTCAAGGACACCGAGCAGAAGCTCGCCCAGATGCCGCGCGCGGCCGAGGGCTCCGTCGACGTGCTGACCGCGGACCAGATGCAGGCGATCGACGGGTTCCGCGCCCAGCTGCTCACGATCCGCTCCGAGTTGCGCGACGTGCAGTTCGCCTTGCGCCGCAACGTCGACGATCTCAAGAACTGGGTCACGGCGGTGAACGTAGGAGT
The DNA here is from genome assembly GCA_963800215.1 of uncultured Alphaproteobacteria bacterium. Taxonomy (GTDB): domain Bacteria; phylum Pseudomonadota; class Alphaproteobacteria; order Rhizobiales; family Xanthobacteraceae; genus JAJPKK01. The sequence continues at coordinate 229,738 of CAWCZY010000007.1, forward strand.
GGTGCCGCTGGTCGTGGCGATCATCGCATTGTTATTCGCAATGCGCCGGCCGCGACGGCCGGTGCCGGTCAAGGAAGGACGCCAATCATGAACGCGAGGCAACTCATCGTTCTTGCGGGGCTTGCGGTCGTCAGCGTCATCGCCACGGCGGCGGTGATGCAAACCACCGCCACCACCGTCGCATCGGACCGCCGCGGCGAGGCGGTGATGCCGGCCCTGCGCGCAAGGGCCGACGAGATCACCGGCCTGACGGTGCGCGACGGCGCCAACACCCTGTCGATCGAACGGCGCGACAACGGTTTCGTCGCCACCGACTCCGGCTTTCCCGTCAGGCTCGACACCGTGCGCGAGGTCGTGACCTCCAGCGCGGAGCTCGCCTTCGATGAGGCGCGGACCACCGATCCCACGCGTTACGCCGATCTCGGGCTCGCCGATTCCGGCGGCGAAACCGCCGGAAAGGAAATCGTCTTCCGTGCCGGCAACGGCGACATCGCCGACATCATCCTCGGCAACCGCGATACCACCGCGGGCAGCGCCGGCGGCGGCCAGTACGTCCGCATCAAGGGCCAGCCGCAGACTTGGCTGGCGCGGGGATCTGTGCGATTGCCGTCGAACCGGACGGATTGGTTCGTCCCCGTCGATTTCGACATCAAGCGCAGCGAGATCAAGAAGATCGAACTCGCGCGGCGGCGGCCGCGAAGCGGTGACCGCGATCGCCAATGCGGAGCAGCCCGGCGAATTCAACCTGGAGAACGTGCCGGAAAAGCGTTCGCCGGAATCTTTCAAGGTTTCGCGGCTCGCCTCCCTCATCGACACCTTCAGCTTCCAGGACGTGCGCAAGCGCGGCGGACCCGCGCCGGCCGACGCGCGCCACATCGTCGCGGAGACCGGCGACGGCGTTGCGGCTGACGCTGACGAGCGTCGGCGATCTGTCCGACGGCTGGGTTCAGGTTACGGCGGAACCGACCGACGCCGCAAAGCCCGAGCAAGGCGAAGCGCGATCACCGCCAAAACCGCGAACTTCGAGTTTCGCCTTCCCAGCCAGCAGGCCGAGATTCTCGGCTGGACCGTCAATGATGTGACGACCGAGAAGCAAGCCGGCGCCGATCCCAAGGCGGGTGACGGCGACGCCAAGCAAGGTGACCTTGATCTCGAAGCCGGCCGACGGCGACGCCAAGCAAGGCGACGGTGATCCCAAGCCGGACGCGGCGGCCAAGCCGTGATGCGCGGGCTTGGCCCGGCCTAACGCTGCTTCCCCGGCGCCGGCCGTTCGCGCAAGACCTCGCCGGCGTGGGCCGGCAGGCTCCGGAACTCGGCGACGCCGACGAGGCCGATCAGGCCGACCGCGAAGAACGCGAAGTGGAAATCGCCGACCGTGACCCCCGTCGTATCCGGATGCGCGAAACCGGCGGCGCGTAGCGCGATGGCGCCGATCGCGACCCCCAGCGCGTTTCCGACCTGCTGCATCATGCTGAACAGCGTGTTGGCGCCGCTCATGCGCTCGTGAGACAGCTCCGAAAAGCTCAGCGCATTGATGGTGGTGAACTGCATCGAGCGCGACAGTCCGCTCACGAACAGCACGGCCACGATGAGCGCCTTCGGCGTGTCCGGCGTCATCAATCCGCATGCCATGATGGTGGCCATCGCCAGGCTGCCGTTGACCAGCACGGTCCGGCGGAATCCGAACGCCTTCAAGACGCCGCTGGTCGCCGGCTTCATTCCGAGGTTTCCGGCGAACACCGCGAGCAGCAGCAATCCGGAGGCGAGCGGATCGAGCCCGAATGCGAGCTGGAACATCAGCGGCAACAGGAACGGCGCGGCGCTGATGGCGGTACGGATCAGCAGGCCGGCACGCACCGTGATCGCGAAGGTCGGCAGAGCGAACGGGGAGAGATCGAGCAGCGGATGGGCCGCACGCCGCGCATGGCGTATGCCGTAGATGCCGGCGCAGACGCTCGCGGCCAGCAGCGGAGCGGTGATGCGCCAGTCGATCCGGTTGCGCGCGATGGATTCGAGACTGTACATCAGGCCGAAGCTCGCAAAGCCGGTGATCAGAAATCCCTTCCAGTCGAACATTCCCGTGGCCGCGCCGCGTGCGTTCGGAATCAGGACCAGCGCGAGCGCCAGGGCGATGATCCCGAGCGGCACGTTGAGCAGGAAAATCCACGGCCACGAGCTGTAGGTCGTGATCAGGCCGCCGAGCGGGGGACCGATCACGGGCGCGGTCAACGCCGGCCAGGTCAGAAAGGCGATGGCCCGGATCAGGTCATGCTTTTCGGTATTGCGCAACACGATGAGGCGGCCGACCGGAACCATCATCGCGCCGCCGACGCCCTGAAGGATTCGTGCCGCCGTGAACGCGGGGAGCGTGCCGCTGGCGGCGCAAACGATCGAGGAGATGGTGAAGATAGCGATCGCCGAAGCGAACACCACGCGGGCGCCGAACCGGTCGGTGAGCCAGCCGCTCGCGGGAATGAAGACGGCGACGGTCAGGAGATAGGCCGAAATGCCGATGTTGAGGTCGACCGGAGCGACCCCGAACGTGCCCGCCATCTGCGGCAGAGCCGTCGCGATCACGGTGCCGTCGAGCTGTTCCATGAACAGCGCTCCGGCGACCAGGAGCGCGATGACCGAGCTTTGCCGAGCAGAAATTTCCATGGAGGGAAGCTGGTCCGCACGTAGGACGGGTGGAGCGAAGCGATACCCATCATCGGCCCATCGCCGTGGGAGCCGCCGCCTATGAAACAGCCCAGGACGGCGGGGAAGTCAACGGCGGGGACGTCAATCGACGTGATCCCCGTGCGCGGCCGGCGCGGCCGCTTCCCGCGGCGCGAGCCCCGGTTTGTGGCCGTGCCGCTTCGCGCTGCCCAGGAACAAGGTCGCCTCCCAATAGGCCATGATCACGAGGGCAATGACGAACGGGATCATGAAATAGATCACGCGGTAGATGATGAGGGCGGCGACCAGACCGTCCTTGCCCACATCGGGGAGCGCGACCAGCATGGCCGCGTCGAACACGCCGAGCGAGCCCGGCGCATGGCTCGCGAAACCCAACAGCGTCGCGGAGACGCAGGCGATCGCCACGGTGATGAAATCGTCCTGGGGAACCGACGGCACCAGGCTGTACATCGCGAGCGAGGAGAAGGTGAGATCGGCGAGCCCGATGCCCGATCTGGACGAGGGTCGAAAGGCCGCCGGGCAGTTTTACGTGCCAGCCGTCGCGGCCGAACGAACGCCGCTTGCGCCACACCCAGGCGAGGTAGGCAGCCAGCACCAGCAGCGCCAGTATCCCGATGGCGCGAACCGCGCCGGGAGACAGCTGGAGGATGAGGCTCGACACTTCCGGGCGGTATGCCATCCCCGACCCGAGCACGGCGAGATTGCCGATCCAGAAAGTCAGCCCGGTCAGAAAGCAGATTTTCGCGACATCGATGACGCCCAGGCCGTAATACGAATAGATCCGCAAGCGGACCGCGCCGCCGGAGAACGCGGTGGCGCCGATATTGTGCCCGATGGCATAGCTGGTGAAACTCGCCAGCGCGGCAATCCGGTAGGGCACGTGATCGGCGCCGATCACCCGCAGCGCGAACAGGTCGTAGAAGGTCAGGGTGGCATAGGCGCAGGCGATGAAGAAAATGGCGGAGGCGATGCTGCGCCGCGGCGTCGCGCGGGCCGCCGCCAATACCTGCGATGGTTCGACGTCCCGCAGGAGATGGCTCAATACATAGAGCGATATGCCGACGATCGTAAGGCCGAGGGCAAACCCGATCCAATTCCACCCGAAACGGGCGCCGAACGCCGCCGCCAGGCTCCGCAACCGCTTAAGCAATCGCCCCCTCCTTGCGACAGGCGCCAACGCCCGATCCGACGGGACGGCATCCGCACTGCTTTCGCGCTCGAGCCGCGCGCTGCGAATTGACCGGCGATCTTGCCCCCCGGGAAACGACAGGATTGCGACAGAGGCGTCATGGAGATGACGCAAGAATCGGACAAGGTGCCGCCGAGCTTATATTTTTGACTGCAAGCGATGGTCACGACGTGCAGCAGACAGAGCCCGCTCCATATCGCACCGTTTTCATTTCGGACGTACATCTGGGGGCCAAGACGTGCCAGGCAGAGCGGCTTCTCGCCTTCCTGCGCGACCTGGAGGCCGATGCCATCTATCTCGTCGGCGACATCGTCGACGGCTGGCAATTGAAGACCGGCTGGTACTGGCCGCAGCCCCATAACGACGTGGTCCAGAAACTGCTGCGCAAGGCGCGCAAGGGCACACGGCTCGTCTACGTTCCCGGCAACCATGACGAGTTCCTGCGGAATTATTTCGGCACCCATTTCGGCGGCATCGAGGTAGTGGCCGATGCCGTTCATGTCGCGGCCGACGGCAAGCGCTACCTCGTTACTCATGGCGACCGTTTCGACCTCGTGGTCAAACACGCCCGCTGGCTGTCGCTGTTCGGCGACCATGCCAACGTGCTCGCCATGACGATCAACAAGGTGACCAACTGGTTTCGCCGCCGGTTCGGCCTCGGCTACTGGTCGCTGTCGGGCTGGGCCAAGCTCAAGCTCAAGAGGGCCGTCAACTACATCGGCGATTTCGAGCAGGCGCTCGCGGCGGAGGCGCGCCGCCACCGCTGCGACGGCGTCATTTGCGGCCACATCCACCATCCCGCCACCCGCGACATCGGCGGCGTGCGCTACGTCAATTGCGGCGACTGGGTCGAAAACTGCACCGTCGTGGTCGAAAGACAGGACGGCGAGATCGAGATCCTGTGGACCACTGCCGTCGCAGGACCTCGCCCCCGTCACTCAGAGGGCGCGAGCGGCCTGATGCGGATCCTCATCGCCACCGATGCATGGCGGCCCCAAGTCAACGGAGTGGTCCATACGCTGGAGGCGAATGCGCAGGCGGCGAAGGCACTCGGCGCCGAAGTCGCTTTCCTCAATCCGGAAGGGTTTCCGAGCTTCGCCATGCCGAGCTATCCCGGCATCCGCCTCGCCCTGCCGCGCCGGCGACGAAATATTCCGCCGCATCGCCGGCATCCGTCCGGACGCGATCCACATCGCGACCGAGGGGCCGATCGGCCATTTCGCGCGCTGGTACTGCACGACCAACCGGCGCCCGTTCACGACGAGCTTTCATACCCGTTTCACCGACTATGCGTCGGCGCGCTTTCCGGTGCCGCAGGGCTGGACCTGGGCCTGGCTGCGCTGGTTCCACAATGCCGGGCGCGGCACCATGGTCTCCACCCCCTCGCTTGCCGAAGAGCTGCGCAACCAGGGCTTCCGGACCGTCTTGCGATGGCCGCGCGGCGTCGATTCCCGCCTGTTCCACCCCGATCGCGCCGGCGACCTCGGCCTGCCGCGCCCGGTCTTTCTCGCGGTGGGCCGCCTCGCGGTCGAAAAGAACGTCGAGGCGTTCCTCGCGCTCGACCTGCCCGGCAGCAAGGTCGTGGTCGGCGACGGGCCGGCCCGCGAAACGCTGGCGCGGCGGTTTCCCGGCGCGACCTTCCTCGGAACCCGGCGCGGCGCCGAGCTCGCCTCGATCTATGCGGCCGCGGACGTCTTCGTGTTTCCGAGCCGCACCGACACCTTCGGCCTCGTGCTGCTGGAAGCGCTGGCGAGCGGGCTGCCGGTCGCCGGATTCCCCGTCGCCGCGACCCGCGACGTGGTCGGCACCGCACCCGTCGCCGCGCTCGACGAGGACCTGCGCTCCGCCTGCCTGAAGGCGCTGACGATCCCCCGCGCCGCCTGCCGCCGTTATGCGGAAGCGATGACGTGGGAGGAGAGCGCGCGCTGCTTCATCGGCAATCTCGTGCGCATGCCTAATGTGGCCGCGGAAGCTGCGAGCAAGTCCGCGCCGCGCCTGCTCGAGCCTGCGGCGTGGCCCGGGGAGTAGGCTCGTTGCAGTCCCGTCTTCCGCTCCCTTGGTCCCCTCCCCCGTTTGCGGGGGAGGGTTAGGGAGGGGGCCTGCTGACTCGTTTGTGCACATCCGTCCGCGCCCCCTCCCCGACCCTCCCCCGCAAGCGGGAGAGGGAGAAGAGCGGCCCAGAAACGCAAGGACGCATGCTCCGTACCCTCCGCTGTCAGCCTAACCTCGGCTCCAGCCGGGTCGACCACAGGGCGTGATCGTCGGCGTCCTTGAGCGTCACCGTCATGCCCTCGGTCGCCCCGTCGATGGCGACGAGGCCGAAGAATTGCAGCCCGAGCGCCGGCGACAGGTTCTGTCCCTGCTCCTTGGTCGGCGCCTTGATATAGGCGAGCTGCGGCCCGAACGTGTTGTCGAGCGCGTTGGGACCGAAGGTGCCGGCGTGGATCGGGCCCGACACAAACTCCCAGAACGGTTCGAAGTCCTGGAACACCGCCTTGTTCGGGTCGTAGTAATGCGCCGCGGTGTAATGCACGTCGGCGGTCAGCCACACCGTGTTGCGGATGCCGGCATGCTTCATGAAGGAGAGGAGATCGGCGATTTCCAGCTCGCGGCCGCGCGGCGGCCCGTCACCCTGGGCGATCGCCTCGACGCCCCAATCGCGGTCGATGTCGTAGACGACGATGAGGCTGATCGGCATATCGGCCGCGATCACCTTCCAGGTCGCGCGCGAAGCCATGAGCTCGCGCTTGAGCCAGGCGACCTGGGCGGGACCGAGGAAATAGGCGTCCGGGCCGTAGCTTTCCTGGCGCCCCTCGCCATTGGGACCGCGATAGCTGCGCATGTCGAGCATGAAGACATCGAGCATCGGGCCGTATGAGATCTTGCGATAGACCCGGCCGGCCTCGGACTGGGTCACGCGCATCGGCATGTATTCGTGGAACGCCCGGCTCGCCCGCGCCGCCAGCAGCAACGCGTTCTTGTCGACGTATTTCTTGCGCAGATGCTCGGCGCGGGTCAGCGGCTCCCCGGGCCACCAATTGTTGGTGACTTCATGATCGTCCCATTGGGAGAAGATCGGGATCTCGCGGTTGAAGGCGAGCACGTTGCGGTCCATCAGATTGTATTTGTAGGCGCCGCGGAATTCGGCGAGCGTCTCCGCGGGTTTCGACTTTTCCTCGGTGACGATGTTTTTCCACACCTCCCCGTTGGGCAGCTTCACTTCCGCGGCGATCGGGCCGTCGGCATAGATGTTGTCGCCGCTGTGGATGAAGAAATCCGGGCGGTTGCGCAGGACCGTCGAGTACAGCCGCATGCCGCCGCGCGACTCGTCGATGCCCCAGCCCTGTCCGGCGGTGTCGCCCGACCATGCGAAGGTGATGGACCGCCGGTCCGACGGCGCGGTGCGGAAGCGCCCGATGACGGGCTCGCCGGCGATGGCCGGCGACGCCAGGTCCTCGAGCTGCACGCGGTAGAATATGTCCTGGGCGGCCGGCAGGCCCTCGATCAGTACGTTGGCGGTGAAGTCGGTTTCCGGGAGGACGTCGAGATAGGCGGCGCGGTGGCTGTCCTTGAAGCTGTCCGTGGTCGCCCAGTCGACCAGCAGGCGGGACGGCCGGTCCGTCCGCGCCCATACGACGCCGGAATCGGTGGAGACATCGCCAGACTGCACGCCGTGGCTGATGCTGGGGCGATCCGCGGCGCGGCTGACGAACGGCCGGGCGACCTCGCCGGCGGCGACGGCGGCCGCGGTGGCGGTAAGAAACCGGCGCCGGGTCAAAGGCCTGCGGATGCGAATGGTCATGAGCCCCTCCAGTGTGACGGGTTGGCCGAGTCTCCGGCAAACAACCACAGCGGGATGACGTTTCGATGATCGCATAAGCCGACGCTGTGTGTAACGAAACTCCCTCCCCCTGCTTCAGGCAACTTCGAGGGGAGGGGAGAAGATGGCCTTTCCCGCGGCACCGTCATCAAACTTACATCCGAGCCGGTGCCTAATCCCCCGTCGATTCGACCCACGTGGAGCTCGGCTTGAAGTCCGCATCCAAAGCTGCGGCGAGCCATCGCCTGAACCAGGCGGTGCGCCGCAATCGCGCCTTTTCGAGCGAAGGCCTGCTCGAAATCATGTTCACATGGGCCTTCAAGGGCTTGGTCTATCCGCAGATCTGGGAGGATCCCGAAGTCGACCTGGAGGCGCTGGCGCTGACGCCCCAGTGCCACGTGGTGGCAATCGCTTCGGGCGGGTGCAACGTGCTCTCCTACCTCATCGCCGACCCCGGACGGATCACGGCGGTCGATCTCAGCCGCGCCCATGTGGCGCTCAACCGGTTGAAGCTCGCCGCGGCGCGCCACCTGCCGTCCTGGCAATCCTTCTACCGTTTTTTCGGCGAGGCCGACGAGGAAGCCAACGTCAACGCCTATTGGCGCTTCCTCAAAGACCACCTGGACGACGAGACGCGGGCCTATTGGGAGGGGCGCGCCATCTCCGCCTTCGGCCGCCGCCGCATTTCGATGTTCTCGCGCAATCTCTACCGCTACGGATTGCTCGGCTACTCCATCGGCCTCGGCCATCTCGTCGCGCGCGCCTACGGCGTCGAGCTGAGCAAGATCCTGCTCGCCCGCTCGCTGGAAGAGCAGCGGGCGTTTTTCGAGACCTCGCTGGCGCCGCTGTTCGACAAGCCGTTCGTGCGCTGGGCCACCGCGCGGCAATTGTCACTGTACGGCCTCGGCATTCCGCCGGCGCAATATGCGGCGCTGGGATCGGGCGCGCCGAACATGGCGGCGGTGCTGCGCGACCGGGTCGAGAAACTGTCCTGCGAGTTCAGCATCGACGACAATTATTTCGCATGGCAGGCGTTCGGGCGTTCCTATTCCGACGGCGGCTCTGGCCCGGTACCACCCTATCTCGAGCGCGCCCATTTCGACACCATTCGCGACCGCGCCGGCCGGGTCGAAGTGCTCAACCGCTCCTTCACTGAATACCTCAAGAGCCGCCCGCCGCAGTCGCTCGACCGCTATGTGCTGCTCGACGCCCAGGACTGGATGTCGGACCTGCAATTGAACGACCTGTGGCGCGAGATCACCCGCACCGCGCGGCCCGGCGCGCGGGTGATCTTCCGCACCGCCGCGGAGCCGAGCCTGCTGCCGGGGCGGGTCGACGAGCCGGTGCTCGGGCAGTGGAACTATGAAGCGGAGGTGTCGCGCGACCTCACGCGGCGCGACCGTTCCGCCATCTATGGCGGGTTCCACCTCTATGTCCTGCGGGGGTGACATGACGGCGGTCTCGTCGACCGACCTGATGAACCGGACCTACCGGCATCAGCGTCACTTCTACGATTTCACCCGGAAATACTATCTGCTCGGCCGCGACCGGCTGATTGCGGAACTCGCGCCGCACGACGGCGACGCGGTTCTCGAGATCGGCTGCGGCACCGGACGCAATCTCACCGCCGCCGCCGCCCGCTATCCCGGCGTCCGCCTGTTCGGCGTCGACGTCTCGACGGAAATGCTGACCTCGGCGATCGCGACCATCGCCCGCGCGGGCCTCGCACCGCAAATCCGCGTCGCCCACGCCGATGCCACCCGCCTCGATCCGCAGCTTCTGTTCGGGATCGCGCGGTTCGAGCGTATCTTCATCTCCTACAGCCTGTCGATGATCCCGGACTGGCAGGCCGTGATCGACGGCTCGATCGCGATCCTCGCCCCCGGCGGCGAACTGCACATCGTCGACTTCGGCGGCCAGCGGCGGTTGCCGGGCCTGTTCCGCACCCTGCTGCGGCGCTGGCTGGCGCTGTTTCATGTCACCCCGCGCGATGACCTGGAACAGGCCTTGCGGGCGCGCGCGCAGGGCACCGGGGCAAGCCTCGTCTTCGAGCGCCCCTACCGCGACTACGCCCAATACGCGGTGCTGCGGCTCGCGGCGTAAACCCCGCGCAAGCCATGGAAGAAGGGGCTGCGCCGGGTGCTTCTTTGACGCGCTTCTCTGTGGTAGCCATGAATTGCTGTATCGCCGACGAGCGCTGGTCGCGATTTTGGCGGTTGCGCCCACAGCAGTGCCGACAGGAGACTTTCGTGTTCTCTCTCACGATCCCCATCAGTTCCGAGGGCGGCGACGACAGCTTCCAGAACAACCTTCCAGATCCCGTGACCTCGGGGAAGGAGCTTCCAACCTTCAAGTTCGAGTTGGAAAAATCCGCGGGACGCGTGATGGGCGGCAGCTTCGGCAAAGAGGCCACCGCGGCCCAGCTGCCGATATCCAAGGCCATCGCAGGTGTCTCGATGCGCCTGGAGCCGGGTGTGATGCGGGAGCTTCACTGGCACGCGACGGCAGCGGAGTGGGCTTTCGTCACCGAGGGCCTCGTGCGAACCACGGTCATCGACCCGCAGGGCCGCTCCGAGACCAACGATTTCGGTCCGGGCGACATCTGGTATTTCCCGCGCGGCCACGGCCATGTCATCGAGACCTTGGGCGACGAGCCCTGCCACTTCATCCTCGTCTTCGACAACGGATACTTTTCCGAATTCGGGACCTTCAGCATCACCGACTGGCTGGGGCACGCCCCGAAGGAACTGCTCGCCAAGAACTTCGGCCTTCCAGCCTCCACATTCGACAATTTTCCGAAGACCGAGGTCTATTTCGCCAAGGGCAAAATCCCGCCCGCCGTCTCCTCCGCTCCTCTGCAGGGTTGGAAGACCCCGCCGCTCACCCACAAATACAGCCTCCTCTCCCAGAAGCCGTACGAAACATTCAGGGGTGGCGTCGAATGGCGTGTGGACGGCTCTCAGTTCCCCATTTCGACGACCATGACGGGCGTCGTGCTCGAGATGGAGCCGGGCGCGCTACGCGAACTGCATTGGCACCCTAATGCCTGCGAGTGGCAATATGTGCTGAGCGGCAACTTCAACGTGACCATGTTCGGTTCGGGGGGACGCTGGCGCGAAGAAACCCTCGGCAAAGGCGATGTCGGCTACATCCCGCAGGGCTTCGGTCACTCCATTGAAAACGTCGGAAGCGAGAAGGCGCGCATCCTCGTCGTCTTCAACACCGGCCACTACCAGACCATCGACCTGTCCCAGTGGATCGCCGGGAACCCGGTCGATATCCTCGCCACCAACTTTTCTCGAGATGCCTCGGTCTTCGAAACGTTTCCGCGCAAGGACGTATTTTTAACGAAATAGGCTCGTCGGATTCCGATCCCGGTCTGGTCGAAGCGTGGTCGAGGCGGGACGTGGACGGGATTATTCCCCCGTTACACCAACACCCTGCGCAGCCGTGCACTCACGAGATCGATCGCCATTACGGTGACGACGACGATGATCACCTGGGCCGCGGTCTCGGCGTATTGGAAGCTGCGGATGCTCTCATAGAGCGTCTGGCCGATACCGCCGGCGCCGACGATTCCGAGCGTGGTGGCGGAGCGCACGTTGGTCTCCAGCCGGTAGAGCGTCAGCGAGCTCCACAGCGGCAGCACTTGAGGGATCACGCCGAAGATCACCTCCTGGATACGCCCCGCCCCGGTCGCCCTTATGCCCTCGATGGGGCGCGGGTCGATCGCCTCGACGGCTTCGGAAAACAGCTTGGCGAACACGCCGATATTGTGGACGGCGAGCGCCATGACGCCGGCAAACGGGCCGAGCCCGACCGCGACCACGAACATCAGCGCAAACACGATCTCGTTGATGGCGCGGCAGGCATCCATCAGGCGGCGCACCGGCTGCACGATCCATTGCGGGCAGATATTGGCGGAGGCGAGAATGGAGAACGGAATGCCCAGCACCACCGCGAGCGTCGTCCCCCAGATCGCGATCTGGACCGTCACCACCATGTCGGCGAGATACATGTCCCAGTCATGGAAGTTCGGCTGCAGGAACGCACGGCCGAATTCCGCCATGTTGCGCCAGTCGTGGATGAGCGCGCCGGCGCGGTACATCTCCGCCGGCGCCCAGGCCCATGCCAGAAGGGCGAACAGCCCGATCCACAGCGCGTAGCCCCACAGCCGGCGCGACAGTGGCTGCCGCGGCACGGCGATGGGGGTCGCTGTTCCGGTGTCGGTCGTGCGCGCGATCTCCGCCAAGGCGTCAGTTCGTGTGTGCCGACATCGCCGCGAATTCGGCGATCATCTTCTTGAGCTCGTCCTGGTGCCCGGCCTTTTCCGCCTTCATGAAGGCCGCGACGCGGGCCTGGAAGCCGTCGGCCGCGGCCTTTTTCTCGAGCTCGTCGAGCTTGGCGATCTGGGCATTGATCGCCGCCGCCTGCTTCGCCTTCTCCTCACCGGAGAGCTTGGCATCGCCGTTGACCTTGAGCAGATCCTTGTTCGCTTCGAGCTTGCGGATGGTGAGAAGCTGGTTGTCGGAGGAGGGATGAAACGGCGACCATACGAGGTTGGCGAGGATTTCGCGCGCTGCCTTGATCTCGTCGTCGGACCCGACATGGCCGTAGCTCAGCAGGAAGGTGTAGAGCCTGGCCTTGACGGCGGGGTCGAGGTCCTTGCGCCACACCAGCGGATCGAGCGGGATCAGCGGCGAGGTCCAGATGATCCTGATCTGCTCGCGCGCCGCCGGCGCGGTCGCGGCGACCCGCTGCAGATCCTCGCTGTTGTTGGTGGCGGCGCCGACCTGCTTGTTGGCGACCGCCATGGCATTGGCCTGATGGCTGGCATTGCGCACGGTCCTGAAGCAGGTCTTCGGGTCGATGTTGTCGGCCGCGAAAATATAGGACATCGGCACCAGGAAGCCCGATGTCGAGTTGGGATCACCGATGCCGAAATCCACCGACTTGTCGCAATGCAGGATGTCGGCGAGCTTGGTGTAGGGGCTGTCGCGATGGACGATGATGTGAGAGTAGTAGCCGACACTGCCGTCGCGCGATACGATCTGGGCGAATACCTCGCCATTGGCGCGGTCGACCGCCTCCATGGCCGACTTGTTGCCGTACCACGCCACCTGGATCTTGTTGAAACGCATGGCCTCGATCACGCCGGCATAGTCGGTCGCGTAGAAGCCGTTGACCTTGAAGCCGGTGCCCTTGGAAATCGCCTGCAGGAACGGCTCCCAGTTCTTCTTCTGGTTGGTCGAGGCCTCGGTCGAGATCACGCCGAAATTGATCTCGACTGGCGCCTGCGCGCCGGCTTCCAACGCCGACGCCGCCACCGCCACGGCCACTGCGGCGCCGGTCAAAAAGGTTCGCAACATTTGATCGCTCCTCTTGGTTGGAAAAGACGACTCCCTCCCCCTTCTTCAGGAGGAGCGTTGGGGCGGGGGTCCGCGGACGCACCACACACGCCGCGCTGGCGGTCTGCGATCCCCTCCCCAACCCTCCCCTTTTCGAGGGGAGGGAGAAGAATCAAAGTCATTTCGTTAGGCCCGCAGCCGCTCCACGTCGAAGGCTGGCGCGGCCACCCGGGAACCAACTGCAATCGGCGCCGTGGCTTCCTTCGCCGCGTCCGCAGGCTCGGCGGCATCCTCGAAAAAATCCTCGGATTGGGCGCCGTAGATTGCGTTCAGCAAAGCCGGCGTCAGCTCGCACGACGGCCCGTCGAACACGATCTCCCCGGATTTGAGCGCGATAGTACGCGGGCAATAGCGCAAGGCGAATTCGACCTGATGCAGCGACACCAGCACGGTGATGCGGTCTCGGCGGTTCATGTCGGCCAGGATGTCCATGACGCGGCGGGCGGACGTGGGATCAAGCGACGCGATCGGCTCGTCGGCGATGACGAGTTCGGCACCCTGCACCAGGGTGCGCGCGATGGCCGCGCGCTGCTGCTGGCCGCCCGAGAGCTCGCAGCCACGCTTGAGCGCATGCCCGGCAATCCCGACGCGGTCGAGCGCCTGCATGGCGCGGCGCTTGTCGGCCACGCTGAAGCGCCCGATCGTGCCTTGGAAGAACGGCACGCGGCCGAGCAACCCGAGACACACATTGGTGAGAACCGACAACCGGGGCACGAGATTGAACTGCTGGAAGATGACGCCGACCCGGACGCGCAATTGCTTCGCCGAAACGGTGATGCGGCCGTCGCGCTGGATGGGCTGGCCGAACAGGATGATCTCGCCCGGCGCACCGCCGGGACCGCCTTTGTCGATGGGGACGAGACCGGCGATGGCGCGGATCAGGGTGGACTTGCCGCTGCCGGAGGCGCCGATCAGGGCCACCATTTCGCCGCCCGCCAGGGAAAACGAGATGCCCTTGAGGATCGCGCTTCGCCGGTCGAATGCCTTTGAAACCCGCCGGACCTCGAGAACCGCCTCCACGGCGCGCCTCCTCGCCAACAGCTTCCGCTAGCAGCGGCGTGTGACAGAGGGATGAAAGCCGGGACTGCGTGGAGCCCCGTCTGCTTGTTCTGCGCTTACTGGAACCTGAGACGCCGGCTGACGGCCCGCATGCGGACGCGGCACCGCGCAACCATCGGCAACCGAGGCGCGGACTTCCCGGCCGGCGCTCGCGCCGAACCGCGCTCAGTGGAAATCGGGGAGCTTTCCGAACTTCTCGGCGAGGAGATAGTAGAAGGCGACGCGCGATTTGTCGTGGTCCGCCTTCATCGTCTGGCACACCTCCATGACGGCCTTGTCCAATTCGGCGTCGGCTGCGGTCAGGCCGAGCTTCCTCTTCAGGAAGCTGTCGCGCACGCGATCGCGCTCCGATTTGTCGCCGCACGCCACGAACGACGCATCCCTGCTGTGAAGGGCGATACCGCAGTGCTTGATGATGCCTTTGACTGCGCCCTCGTCGGGGCTGGTCACATATTTTTTGACGTCGAGGCTCCAGTCGTGGGCCATGGTATTTCTCCCGAAGTTTGCGCGGCGGCTCGGTCTCGCCGCACATGACATCATACATTCACGTCGGGACAAAACCCAGATGCGACCGACCGCGCAACCGAATTGCGCTCGTTACCGGCGCAGTCCGGTGGGTCGGTGTCGCAAAACTTAAAGACTACGACTTTAGATTCCCTGCCGGCCATAACGGGCGATTGCAGTCAGCCTTCGAGAAGATCACACTGTTTTAAGAGAACTGTCGGACTGTTCCAAAGAAGAATGAGCGGATCGCGGTTTACATGTTGGGGCTGCGTCTCACCCGGTGGTGCGACCCAAACCGATGGTTCCCTCGGTTTGGTCAAATCGCCACACGACTTCAATAAGTTAGTGGGCTGGCACCGCTAACCGGGGCAAGGTTTGATGGAAGCGCTCCTGTTCAAGATATTCGCCACCGCCCTCGCACTGAGCCAGGTGACGACGACGCCGGGCGCCGTGAAGACCCAATTCGACCGCGACCGGGATCAGGCCGAGGTCACGCAGATCCTGCACGCGGGCTGCACCCATATGCTCAAGGTGTTCGAGCTCGAAGACATCAATATCGACGACCTGATCACGACCGCCATGGACGATCCCCAGGCGATCGCCGGGAGCAAGGCGTTGCGCGGCATCGACTTTGCCGACCTTCAGGCGACCTACCGGCAGTTCTGCAAGAACGAGCCGGTCGAGCACCCCGCCGTCGACCTCGGCGAAGTCATCGATTTCTACAACAAGGCGGCCGCGAACCTGCCGGACCACAACAAGCTCAAGAACCTCGAACTTCCCGGCGCCAGCATCGTGCTGGACCGCAAAGGCAAGCCGTTCGCCGAGGTGTTCGAGGAGAACCAGCGCCGGGTATGGGTGCGGCTCGCGGATATCCCGCGGCATGTGCGCAATGCCTTCATCGCCGCCGAGGACAAGCGCTTCTACCAGCACCATGGCATCGATGAACACGGCCTGATCCGAGCGTTCATCGGCAACCTCGCCGGGTCGCGCCGCCCGCAGGGAGGTTCGACCATCACCCAGCAGGTCGTCAAGAACCTGCTGGTGGGCGAAGACCTCACCTACGAGCGCAAGATCCGCGAAATGATCGTTGCCGCGCGCCTCGAGTCCGCCCTCACCAAGGATGAGATCCTCGAGCTCTACCTCAACTACGTCTATCTCGGCCGCAGCTCCTGGGGCGTCGAAGTGGCTGCACGCAGCTATTTCGGCAAGTCGGCAAAGGAACTCACCCTCGAGGAAGGCGCGCTGCTCGCCGGCCTGACCAAGGGGCCGAAATATTTCGACCCGGATCGCCAGCCGGCGCGCGCACGCGAACGGCTCGGCTATGTGCTCGACCGGATGCGCGAAGACGGCACGCTCGGCGACGGGCAGCGCGACGAGGAACCCGCGCGGGGATTGCCCTCGCTGCCGGCCATCGTGGCCGGCGACCGGCCGCGCCGCGACACCGGATTCCACTTCGTCGATCAGGTCGCCCGCGAAGCCAGAACACTCGCCGGCATCGACCGGATCACAAATGCTTCCAACACGGTGCGCTCTACCATCGATCCGCAATTGCAGCGCTCGGTCGAGGAGTCGCTGCAGGAAGGACTGTCGCGGTACGAACGCAGCAACGGCCGCGTCCAATTCCTCGGCCCGGAGGCAAATCTCGCTCCCGCCATTCAACGGATCGAGGGCGACCGCAAATCCACCGACAAGCGACCGTTTTGGCAGCAGGCGCTGGTGAACGCACGCCTGCCGCTCTACGACGTCCACTGGACGCCGGCGGTCCTGGTGGAGAAGGCGGCCGGCAAGAAGGGCGACGGCGGCTGGCGTGTCGGCCTCGCGGACGGCCGCATCGTCCCGCTCTCGGTAGACAACGCGGCCGCGCTGCGCAAGCTCGCGCTGTCCGATGTCGTCCTGGTCCACCTGGTCGAGGGGAAGGGCAAGGCCGCGGCCCGGGCGGAGCTGCGGGTGCGCCCCATGGTCCAGGGCACGGTGGTCGTCCTGGAGAACAAGACCGGGCGCATCCTGGCGATGGCAGGCGGATTCTCCTATCCGCTCAGCCAGCTCAACCGCGCGACCCAGGCCGTGCGCCAACCGGGCTCGGCCATCAAGCCGTTGAGCTATCTCGCGGCCCTGGGCAAGGGGCTCCAGCCCAACACGCTGATCAGCGACACCGCGATCACCTTTGCGCCAATCAACGCAGGCCGCACCCGCGAGCGGGATTATTGGTCGCCGAAGAATTATGACGGGACCGAGGGCGGCATCCTGACCCTGCGCCGGGCGCTGGAGAATTCGCGCAACCTCGCCACCGCGCACCTGCTCCAGGGCGGCATCGAAGCGAAGCCCGAAGCGAGCCTCGACCGCCTGTGCCAGCTCGCGCTGGAAGCCCAAATCTATCGCGAATGCCTGCGTTATTATCCGTTCGTGCTCGGTGCCGAGCCGGTGCGTCCGGTCGATCTCGCCGCCTTTTATGCGGCGATCGCCAACGAAGGGCTGCGGCCGGCCCCCTATGTGATCGACTCCGTCGAGCGCAACGGCACCGTCGTCTATCGACACGACCCGGCGGCGGCGATGACGAGGATCGCGTCGGTGGACGGAGCGGCGTTCTACCAGCTCAAGACCATGATGCAGGGCGTGTTGGCGCGCGGTACCGCGCGGGCGATATCGGACCTTTCCCCCTATGTGGCCGGCAAGACCGGCACCTCGGACGATGAAAACGATGCCTGGTTCGTCGGGTTCACCAATGAGGTGACGGTCGCGGTCTGGATCGGCTACGACAATGCCGGCAACAAGCGCCGCACGTTGGGCGGCGGCGCGACCGGCGGCGGCGTGGCGGTGCCGATTTTCGAGCCGGTGATCCGGGCGGTATGGGCCAATGTCACCCCCAGGACGGCGCTCGCGCCGCCTTCGGCGGAGGCCAAGCGGCAGCTCTCGTGCAAGACGGTCGATCTGGAGTCGGGCGAGTTCCAAGAGCGCGGGGCGAAAATGATCACCGAGTGCTTCCGCGTGGACCGCAAGGGCCAGATCGTCGATACACGGTTTAAATTGGAGACCGGCGAGAACCGGCAGGTCGTCGAAGATACGGCCCGGCGCAAGGTTCCCGCTCCGCAGCGCGGCTATGCCGATCCCGGGCAGGCGGCGCCCCAGCAACAATGGGGCTTCTTCGGTGGCGGACAGTTCGGTGGCGCACAGTACGCCCCGCAGCCTGTCGCCGGGCAGCCTGTCGCCGGACGGTCTGCTGCGAGGCAGCCTGCGCGGCAACCCGTGGCCCGGCAGCCCAGCGGCGGACTGTTCGGACTGTTTGGCGGCTGGAACAGCGGAAACTGACCGCAGCCGGGTGACTCCGGCTGCGGCCGGTTGCGGAAACAATCAGATGCCGCGGTTCCAGTAGTCGCAATAGCGCTCGATATTGCCGGCGAGGTTTTGGGCGTAACCCGCGAGCTTCTCGTACTTCGGCAGTTTGATCTCGGCGATCGCGCCAGCGTAGCACTTGTTCTCCTCGGTCGCCTTCTTCACCGCAGCCGAGAGGTCGAGCATGTAATCGAGGTCGACCTTGGCGTCCTCCTTGTTTCCGATCTGACGGCCGCCGGCGCCGGGATGGCCGGGGATCAGGCGGTCCCAATCCATCGCGAGGATCTTCTTCATGGATTCTTCCTGGTCGGGCAAATAGGTGTCCGCCATGATGCGGAACTGGGTGCCGGACAACGGAAGGAAGTCGACCACGAAGATGATCTTCTCCTTCGGCAGGCGCATGATCAGCGAATTGTCGCCATGGTTCTTGCCGACATAGAGAAGCTCGAGCGTCGTGCCCCCGAGTTCGAGCTTGCCGCCGCTGTCGGTGACGACGAGATCGGGAATGACGACGTCCGGCCTGTTGCGCTGTTCCAGGATCGCCTTGGTCCTCCAGTGGGAAACGAATACGGCGCCGAGATCCTTGAACGGCTTGCCGCCCGCGATATGGTCGAGGTGGCTATGGCTGTAGACGACGTACTTGATCGGCGCCTGGGTGATCTTGCGTATCTCGGCGATGTAGGCCGCCGCCGCCGGACGGCGTTCCCCGATCGGGTCGGTGGCTATCACCCCCTCCGGCGTGACGATGAACATGGCCTGATGGCCCTGATAGCGGAAGATGTAGACGCCATCGGTACCCTCGACCTTGGTGGTCGAGAACAGCGGTGGCGCCGGCGGCGTCGTCGGGGCTTGCGCGAAGGCCGGCAGAGCCGCGGCGATCAGAACGCCGGCGAGCACTGCAGTGGCTAGACGTGACATGGATTTCTCCCTTGCTCTTGATTGCAAACCGCTTGTGCGGCGTTTTCAGGCCGAGTGACCGCCGGTCGATGTCGATGGAGCCTTGGAGAACCGGCATTCAACTCGCCGGAAAATCCTCTAGCACGCCGCCGTTCGGTGCGCTTGAAAATGTCTGGCCCAAAATCCCCGAGCGCACGGCGCGAAACTGTCAGTCCTGTTCCGCCCGCTTTCGCCCCGTGATCATCGCGCGCACCAGGTTTTCACGATGGGCGAAGCTCGCGAGCGCGACACCGAAGACGTGCAGCACCACCAGCACCAGCGTGATGTTGGCCACCGTTTCATGCACCTGCTTCATGAAGAGCGGCGGACGACGCTGACCCGGCACGCGCGCCGGGCGCTCGACCTTGGCGACGACTCCCGAAAGGGGGCCCTCGCCTCGCTCCGCCGCCAAGTTCGCCATCCCGGTTCCCACCGTCGCGACGATCATGATCAGCAGCGCGACGATCATCGCTCCTCCCGCCGGGCTGTGTCCGAGGTAGCGTTTCGACGAGAACCGGATCAGCCCCGCGAGATAGTCGAACACCATGCGCGGGCCGCGCACGAAGCCCACGAACCGGGCATTCTCGGGCCCGGCAAAGCCCCATACCACGCGCAGGACGACGAGCGCACCTGCCAGATAGCCGAGCCACGAATGCATCCAGCGCGGTTCGTCGGTAAGCCAGTCGACGAGAAAGATCGCCGCGACCAGCCAGTGAACCACCCGGATCAGGGGGTCCCAGACTCGCACTTCAATTGCCTGCACGCTTGCGTCCATGCCTGCTCCTCCCAAAATCCCGCCGCCGTGGATAACTACCGGCAACCGGCGAGTTTACCGCGTTGATCTAAACCAGCATCGTGGAGATTTTGGGTTCGCCTGCGGCCGGACCGATCGCCGCATGGCGGATGACGAGGAAACGGGCGTCGGGCCTATCCTGGCGCAACAACGCGATGCGGTCGATCGGCAGCGGTCCTGTGCCACATGCCGCGGCGAACCTGTCTCGGAGATAGGGCAGGACGACGGCATGCCGGTCGGCATCGAGCCGGCCGGTCAGCGTCAGGTGCAGGCGGAAATCGTCGAACACGTAAGGGTAGCCCCAACGGTCGAGATTGCCGATCTGTCGCTCGCTCAGGCCGTCGAGGCGCCGGTTGCGATCATGTTCGCTCGACGGCGCGCGAAAGCGATCGAAGGCGGCGACGCAGTCCGCCGCAAGCCGGTCGATCGCGGGCTCCGCCGCAGTCGGGATGATCGCAATGAAGCCCTGCAACGAGGCGACCATCGGCTCGAAAACGGGCGCGGATTCGATCGAGCGCGAAAACGCGTGGAACGCGTCGACCAGTTCGGATTCCGCGGCCTGCTCGGCGAGGTGAAACGGCGCCTTGAGCGTGGCATGGAAGCCGTAGCGGCGCGGCTCGCCGGTCAAGTCGCGCCAAGCGCATCGCTCCACCGGCAACGGATCGGGAAAAGCGACGTCGGCGCCGGTGTAGCAATCATAGCCGAGCGCGCCGGCGCCGAACCGGTAGAGCGCGCCGTCCGCGGCGGGCACGAAATAGATCGCATATCTCGGATTCACCGGCGCCGCTCCGGCAGCCGCCTCACGACAGCCGCGATGCGTCGGTCAGGTAAACGATACGGCCGGCGGAGATCGCCGCCACCACTTGCGGGCGACTGCCGGCGCCAGAATCGACCAGGATCACGTCGGCGCGGCGGCCGGCCGCGATGACGCCGCGATCGGCGAGGCCGACCGCCGCCGCCGGGGTTTCGGAGATCAGCGCCCACGCCCGTTCCAGCGGCGTAACCTGGTCGGCCGCGAGCCGGAACGCCGCGATGAGCTGCGCCGGGTAGTAATAGTCCGAGGCCAGGATCGAGCACAGTCCGCGCGCGATCATGTCCTTGGCGTTGACCCATCCGATATGGCTGCCGCCGCGCACCACATTGGGGGCGCCGAGCACGATGTCGTCGCCGGCCGCCGCGGCCTCTTGCGCCGTCTCGATGGTGATCGGAAATTCGGCGAGACGGCATCCGAGCGCACGGAACCCGCGGCGCTGCTCCGGGCTCGCATCGTCGTGGGAGAGCAGCGGCACCCCGCTGGCGCGCGCGCACGCGGCGAGCCGCTCGATCGAACCCGGCACTTCGCCGGCACGTTCGTTGACGCGCGCGACCAGCGCCATGAATTGATCGAGCGGCAGGCCGGAACGCTCGGCCATCTGCGCAATCTTTTCCGGACGCGATTTTTCCTCCGGCACATGGTTGTTGAATGCCAGCAGGCCGATGCGGCGCGCACCGATCCAATCGGCGATTTCGGGTTCGGCGTCGAGATTGTAGGTCTCGTGGCGCAGGTGGAACCTGGTGTCGGCGCCGAGCCGCGGACGCAGCGCCTCCATCGCGGCGAGCAGCGCGCGGGCATTTTCGGCGCTGCGCAGGCCGGGCTCCCATGACCACGTCACGCCGTGGAACACCGTGGTGATGCCGTTTGCCACCACCTGGCGATCGGTGTCCATGAGCGCGATGTCGAGGGCGAAATGCACGCCGGGCCGCGGCATCATCTGCCGCTCGAAGGCATCGCCATGAATGTCGACGATGCCGGGCAGCACCAGCAGCCCGTCGGCATCGAGCGCGCGCGCAGCGGCACCATTCCGGCCGAAGTCGCGGCCGATGTCGCGGATCATGCCATCGTGCAGGCCGACGCCGGTCGTCTCGAACCGGTCGCCGACGAGAACACGGCCGCCATCGATGCGAAGGCCCGGCGGCGCCGCAGCCACGAGCGGGGAGCTGTCGCGGGTTTTCCAATCGATCATCGACGCCATCGTTTCAGCTCTCCACCACCAGTTCGACGCGATCCGCCGCGAACCGGGTACGCTTGGTCGACAACGGCTCGCCGGACGGAGCCACATCGGTGCTCTCGACCAGGAGCACCGGGCGGCCGGGGGCGATCCTCAGCCGCTGCGCATCCATCGCATCGGCCATGGCCGCGGATATATGGGTGCTGTGGCGGCGGTAGTCGCGGAAGCCGTAATGGGCGAAGGTCGCGGTCAGCCCGCGCTTGGTGCGAAATACCTTTGCGGCGTCAGCCATGCGGCGCGCCGGCAGCCAGGTCGTCGCGATGCAGATCGGCACCCGGTCGGCGCTGCGCAGGATTTCCAGGCGCACGACGGGCTCGCCCACCGCGAGGCCGAGCCGCTGCGCCACCGCGCGGGTCGCCGGCTCCCGCGCATCGGCGATGAGGCGGCCACCCACCTCGCGGCCGGCGGTGCCGACGATCTCGGAGAACCGCGTCCGCACCCCGATCGGATAGGCGAGCCGGCGCGGCGCGACGAAGGTGCCGCTGCCGCGCTCGGCGCGAACGAGGCCGCGCTGCGCGAGTTCGGCGAGCGCGCGGCGCACGGTGTGCCGGTTGACGTCGAAACGGCCCGCGATGTCCATCTCGCCGGGCAGCCGGTCGCCGGACGCATAGGCGCCGGCGATGATCTCCTGCTCGATGTCGTCGGCGATCCGGCGCCACAGCGTCACGCCTTGCAGGCCGGCATCATTGGGTGCGCGCATCACAAGCAAACCGTCATCACGCCGTCATTGACGGCATGGCAGGAGTTGTCTATTACATTAGACAACTTTGCAAGAGGATTTTTCACCCGTGACCGGAGTGCCGAGGCAAGACACGAGTCGGGACGCCGCGCCCGGGCGGCGCGCCGCGATGGCGACGCTGGCCGACGCGCGCACCGACGAGATCGCCGGCCTGCTCGGGGCGTTCGGCGCGCCCGCCCATGTCGAGCTGCGCCCGGTCGAGACCGGGCTCGTCATGCTGCAGGGACGCATCGGCGGCGACGGCGCGCCGTTCAATTTCGGCGAGGCGACGGTGACGCGCGCGGCGGTGCGGATCGCCTCCGGCGAGGTGGGCTTTGCCTATGTGCTGGGGCGCGATCGCGACAAGGCGCGGCTCGCCGCGCTGTGCGACGCGCTGTGGCAGAACGAGGCGGCGCGCGAGCGCCTGGAACGCGACGTGCTGGCGCCGATCCGCGCCCGGCTCGACGACGAGCGCACGCGAAGGCGCCGGGAGACCGCGGCGAGCCGGGTCGATTTCTTCACGCTCGTACGCGGCGAGGACTGAATATGAGCCTGAACATGGGCCAGGACATGCTCGCACCCGGCTTTTGCGATCCGGTGCTGGCCAGCCAGGCGGTGTTCCGCACCGTCATGGAGGCATTAGCGCGTCCCGGCAGCGTCGCGGTCGTCGACGCCGCGGTCGCGGCACCGGCGCCGCTCGGCGCCGCGGCGGGGGCGCTCGCCCTGACGCTGCTCGATTTCGACACGCCGGTGTGGCTCGATCCCGCGCTGGCCGGAGCGTCTGAAATCGGCGGCTGGTTCAAGTTCCACACCGGGGCGCCGCTCACCACGGATCCCGGCGCCGCAGCGTTCGCGTTCATCGCGGAACCGGCCCGGATGCCGGATTTCGAGGACTTTTGCCGCGGCAGCTTGGAATATCCGGATCGCTCGACGACGCTGGTGCTGCAGGTCGAACATTTATCGGAAGGCGACGGGTTCAAGCTTTCCGGCCCCGGGATAAAGGGGACGCGGACGCTTTCGGCTGCGCCCTTGCCGCCCGGCTTCACCGATCGCATGGCGGCAAACCGCGCGCTGTTTCCTCGCGGCCTCGACATCATCCTGACCTGCGGCCGGAGGCTGGCGGCGCTGCCGCGGTCGGTTCACCTCGCGGAGTTGGTTCGCCTGGCGAAGGAGCACGCCTGATGTACGTCGCCGTCAAGGGCGGAGAACGCGCCATCGAGAACGCTCACGCGCTCCTCGCCGCCGCCCGCCGCGGGGACCCCGCGGTGCCCGAACTCGGCCTCGACCAGATCTCGGAGCAGTTGGCGCTCGCGGTCGACCGCGTGATGAGCGAAGGCTCGCTCTACGACCGCGAACTGGCGGCGCTCGCCATCAAGCAGGCCCGTGGCGACATGATCGAAGCGATCTTCCTGGTGCGGGCCTATCGCACCACCCTGCCCCGCTTCGGCGCGTCGGAGGCGATCGACACCGCCGCCATGGATATACAGCGCCGTATTTCCGCGACGTTCAAGGACCTGCCGGGCGGCCAGGTACTCGGCCCCACCTTCGACTACACCCACCGGCTGCTCGACCACAGTCTCGCCGGCCCCGCGGAACTCGCGCCGCTGGAAACCGCGCCGGCGGACGCCGCCTTCCCGCGCCTCACCGAAATCCTCGCCGCCGACGGCCTGATCGAGCCGGCGCCACCGGACACCGGCGAGCCGGCCGGCGACCTCACCCGCGATCCCCTGACGTTTCCAGCCGATCGCGATCTGCGCTTGCAGAACCTCGCCCGCGGCGACGAGGGTTTCCTGCTCGCGCTCGGCTATTCGACCCAACGCGGCTACGGCCGCACTCACCCGTTTGCCGGCGAAATCAGGTTCGGCGAGGTCGAGGTCGAGCTGTTCGCGGAGGAGGTCGGCTTCGCCGTCCCGCTCGGCCGCATCGCCGTCACCGAGTGCCAGTCCATCAACCAGTTCAAGGGCACCGCGAGCGAAGCGCCGCGGTTCACCCGCGGCTATGGCCTCGCCTTCGGCCATGGCGAGCGCAAGGCGATCGCCATGGCGCTGGTCGACCGCGCTTTGCGCGCGCGAGAGCTCGGCGAGGAGATCAAGGCGCCGGCCCAGGACGAGGAGTTCGTGCTGTCGCACTCCGACAATTTGCAGTCGACCGGCTTCGTCGAGCATCTCAAGCTGCCGCATTACGTGGACTTCCAAGCGGAGCTCGGGCTGGTGCGGAGGCTGCGCGCGGATTTCACGGCGGCGCCGCCGGGCGACACCGATGTGGCGGAGGCCGCCGAATGAATGCGCCCGCCTACAACTTCGCCTATCTCGACGAGCAGACCAAGCGGATGATCCGCCGCGCCATCCTCAAGGCGATCGCCATTCCCGGCTACCAGGTGCCGTTCGCCAGCCGCGAAATGCCGATGCCCTAGGGCTGGGGCACCGGTGGGGTGCAGGTCACCGCCGCCATTCTCGGGCCAAACGACGTGCTCAAGGTGATCGACCAGGGCTCCGACGACACCACCAATGCGGTGTCGATTCGCAAGTTCTTCGTCAAGACCGCGGGCGTGAAGATCACGACCTCGACCGCCGATGCGACCATCATGCAGACCCGCCACCGCATCCCCGAACTGCCGCTCACCGAGCAGCAGGTGCTGGTGTTCCAGGTGCCGATCCCCGAGCCGCTGCGGTTCCTCGAGCCGCGGGAAACCGAAACCCGCCAGATGCATGCGCTGGAGGAATACGGGCTCATGCATGTGAAGCTCTACGAGGACATCAGCCGCCACGGCCAGATCTCGACCAGCTACGCCTATCCCGTGAAGGTCGACGGCCGCTACGTGATGGACCCGTCGCCGACGCCGAAGTTCGACAATCCGAAAATGAACGATTGCGCGGCGCTGCAACTGTTCGGCGCCGGGCGCGAAAAGCGCATCTATGCGATCCCACCCTACACGAGGGTGGTGTCACTCGATTTCGAGGATCACCCGTTCGAACCCAGATGGTCTTCCGGCACTTGCGCGCTGTGCGCGGCGACCGACAGCTTCCTCGACGAGATCATCACCGACGACCGCGGCGGGCGGATGTTCGTATGCTCCGATACCGACCATTGCGAGATCCGGCGCGCTGCGGCGCCGCATGTGCCCGAGACCGTCACTCCGGGGGGGAGCGAAGCATCAAACTCCCTCCCCCTGGAAGGGGGAGGGTTGGGGCGGGGGTCTACTGACTCGCCACCTGTTCCGCCCGCGACCCCCTCCCCGACCCTCCCCCTTTCAGGGGGAGGAAGTGAAGCATCCACCAGTGGAGTGGATTCCGGGTTCCGGCCTGCGGCCGGCCCCGGAATGACGGGGCGGCGATGAGCAATCTCGAAAACGATCGACCGCTGCTGCAGGCCGAGGGGCTTTCCAAATGGTACGGGCGCCAGCTCGGCTGCCGCGACGTCTCATTCGATCTCTATCCCGGCGAGGTGATGGCGGTGGTCGGCGAGTTCGGCTCCGGCAAGACCACCCTACTGCAGCTGCTCTCGGCGCAACTCGTCCCCTCGGCCGGGCGGGTGTGCTACCGCCTGCGCGACGGCGCGGTCCACGACCTCGCCACGCTCGGGCAAGCGCAGCGCCGCTTCCTGTTCCGTACCGACTGGGGATATGTGCACCAGGATCCGGCGCTCGGCCTGCGCATGGCGGTCTCCGCCGGCGCCAATGTGGGCGAGCGGCTGATGGCGGTGGGCTGGCGGCACTACGGGCGCATCCGCAGCGCCGCGGAAGAATGGCTCGATCGGGTCGAGATCGCCCGCGGCCGGGTCGACGACCCGCCCTCCACCTATTCCGGCGGCATGCGCCAGCGCCTGCAGATCGCCCGCAATCTCGTCACCAATCCGCGTCTCGTATTCATGGACGAGCCGACCGGCGGCCTCGATGTCTCGGTGCAGGCGCGCCTGCTCGACCTCATTTCCGGCCTGGTCGCCGAACTCGGGCTCGCCGCGGTCGTCGTCACCCACGATCTCGCTGTCGCAAGGCTGTTGTCCCACCGCGTCATGGTGATGAAGGACGGCGAGGTGATCGAATCCGGCCTCACCGACCAGGTGCTGGACGATCCCCGCGAGCCCTATACGCAGTTGCTCGTGTCCTCCATTCTGCCGGCATGAGGCGCCAGATGTCCGTCATCGACCTCGTCGAAGTCAGGAAATCCTTCACGATGCACCTGCAGGGCGGAGTGCACCTTCCCGTGGTCGCGGGCGTGAGCTTTTCGGCGCGCGCCGGCGAGTGCGTCGCCCTGGCCGGGCCCTCGGGCGTCGGCAAATCGTCGATCCTCAAGATGATCTTCGGCAATTACCGCTGCGATGGCGGCCGGATCTTGCTTCACGACAACGATACGGTGACCGACATCGCGACCGCGCCGCCGCGCGCGATCATTGCGCTGCGCCGGCATGCCATGGGCTATGTCAGCCAGTTCCTGCGGGCGGTGCCGCGGGTCACAACGCTCGATGTCGTCGCCGAGCCGCTGGTGCTCGCAGGCGTCGCCCGCGAGGAGGCGCGCGCCCGCGCTGGCGTCCTGCTGCGCCGTCTCGCTATTCCGGAACGGCTGTGGCCGCTGCCGCCGGCGACCTTTTCCGGCGGCGAGCAGCAGCGGGTCAACATCGCGCGCGGGTTTTTGGCCGACATGCCGCTCCTCTTGCTCGACGAACCCACCGCATCGCTCGATGCCGCCAACCGCGCCGCCGTGATCGCCCTCATCGCCGAGAAGAAACGCCGGGGCGTCGCCATCGTGGCGATCGTCCATGACGAAGAGGTCCGCGACGCCGTGGCCGACCGCCTCGTCGATATCTCACAGTTTGCCGCGGCCGCGTGACCATGGAAAAACGCGGTCAGCCCCCTGCCCTCGCCCTCGCCAATGCCCGTCTGGTCCTCGCCGACGAGGTGATCGAGGCCGGCTGGATCGTCGCCGAGAACGGGGTGATTTCCGGCTTCGGCCGCGGCACCGCCCCGGCCGGGGCCGAAGACATGGGCGGCGACCTCGTCATTCCCGGCCTCGTCGAACTGCACACCGACCACATCGAGGCCCATTACATGCCGCGGCCCAAGGTGCACTGGGGCCCGGTATCGGCGGTCGTCTCCTATGACGCGCAGCTCGCGACCTGCGGCATCACCACGGTGCTCGACTCGCTCCGCGTGTGGCGTGAAGAGGGCGCCGAGGATGTCAGCGGCGAAGCGGCGCTGCTCGCCGCGGCGATCACCACCGCGCGCGATGCCGATATGCTGCGGATCACCCACTACCTGCATCTGCGCTGCGAGGTGCCGATGCCGCAGGTGGTCGAGGAGGCGAGCCTGCTGATCGGCCGCGACGACGTGCGCCTGGTCTCGCTGATGGATCACACTCCGGGCCAGCGCCAGTTCCGCGACGAGCAGAAATTGCGCGATTATTATCGTGGCAAGTCCGGCCGGCTCACCGACGCCGAGCTCGATGTCATGTTCGAGAAGCGCCGTGAGCACGCCCGGCGCCACGCCGCGCCGAACTATCGTGCGCTGGTCGAGATGACCCGCGCGCGCGGCATCCCACTCGCGAGCCATGACGACACCACCGCGGACCACGTCGCCCAATCGATCGAAGACCGCGTCGCCATCGCCGAGTTCCCGACCACCGCGGAAGCGGCGCGGGCGCTCCATTCCGGCGGCGTGCGCGTGCTGATGGGTGCGCCCAATCTCGTTCGCGGCGGCTCCCATTCCGGCAACGTGGCGACCGCGGAGCTTGCCCGCGCCGGCGTGCTCGACGTGCTGTCGTCGGACTATGTGCCGGCGAGCCTCTTGATGGCGGCGCTCCACCTGCCGCAGGCGGTGCCCGCGATCTCGCTGCCGGCGGCGATGCGCACGGTCACCAAGACAGCGGCCGAGGCGGTCGGTCTTTGCGACCGCGGCGAGATCGCGGCGGGCAAACGCGCCGACCTCGTCCGCGTCCATGTCGCGAAGGAAATTCCGGTGGTCCGCACGGTCTGGCGCGCCGGGCGGCGCGTCGCCTGATGACGGCCGTCGCCGGCATTGGTTTGATCGGGCCGGGCCGGTTGGTCGTCGTGGTCGGGCCCAGCGGCGCAGGCAAGGACACGCTGCTCGCCGGCGCCCGGGCGCGGCTCGGCGGCGACCCCATGATCGTGTTTCCCCGCCGCATCGTGACGCGGGCGACATCGGCTGCGGAAGACCACCACACGATTTCCGGCCTCGACTTCGCGACCGCGGCGGAGGAAGGCGCCCTTGCCTTCTGGTGGGAGGCGCACGGCTTGAAATACGCCCTCCCCGCCGCCATCGATGAGGACATCCGTGCCGGCCGGACGGTGGTCTGCAACGTGTCGCGCGGCATCGTCGCCGCGTTGCGCCGCCGCTATGCCTGCCTGGGCGTCGTGCTCGTCACCGCGCCGGCCGAAGTCCTAGCGACGCGCCTCGCCGGGCGCAGCCGCGCGAGCGACGGCGATATCGGCCGACGCATCGCCCGCGCGGCGCCGCCGGAAGCCGAGCTTTCACCGGACCACGTGATCGAGAATATCGATGATATAGAGCGCGGCGCGGCCCGCCTCGTTGCCGCGATCATCGGAGCGCCACAAAATGCAAATGGCGCCAGCTGATAGGGATCGGGAAGGGTTTTGGCCCTCGCCGCCCTCCGAACCGTACGGGCGGTTTTCCAGCACAGGTCGCCTCGTCGGAAAATGCCAGGCCGCACGGGCGATTTCTATGCCGATTATTTCATTCCCCGCGCCACGTAGGACTTGCTGAAGCCGTTGCGGCCGTTGGTGACGGTGAACTTGCCGTCCGGGCCGACTGACGCGGTGATCTCGTTGCCCTTGCAGTCCGCGGTGTCCTCGAAGTTGGCGATCATGTCTTCCGAGGTGTTATGGCGGGGGTCCTTGTCCGCCAGCGACAGGTGCTCCTGCCAGATGCCCTCGACTCCCGGTATTCCGGCGAGCCGCAGATACGAATTCTTTTCGTAAGGAGCCGCCTGCGCATCGACGACCGGCTTCACGCGCGTGTCGGCCTGACCCAGGCCCTTGCGGGGCCCATTGTTGACGATGATGACTTGCGGCTTGATGGCGCCGAGGAATGGCGGCGATCCCGCGTCGTCCAGTCCGCCGTGCCGGCTTGTCTGATAGAGCGTGACCTGGCCGACCTTGTTGATCGGGCATGCGAGTTCCATGTCCGTGTACCAGTCGAGATCGACCGGATTGAGATAGGTGAACTTGCCGTAGGTCACGAGCAGCCCGACGGTGCGCAGGTTCTCCGGTGCGGCCGGCTCCATGCGCGCCGCGTTGACGCAGAGCGGGTTGGGCCCGCCGCCATTGACGGGCTCGGCCAGCAATTTGCGGTCCGACGACACGACCAGGGCGTCGAAGCCCTTCACCGGGATCCTGTCTCCAGGCTTCACGATGGTGCGCCTGTCGCCCGCCACGGCCTTGTAACCGTCCAGCCGTTTCTGATTTTCCGGCTCGACCCCGTCGCCGTGATCGAAGAACCGGCCGATCGGGATCATCTTGGCGAGCGCGGCGAGGCCGCCGACGTGATCCTGGTGCCAGTGGCTGATCACGAGGTAATCGATCTGCTTCAGCCCGGCCCGCTGGGCCGCCGCGAAGACGCGCTTGGCGTCGCGGTCGCCGTCCGGATAGCCGGTATCGATCAGCAGCGATTCTCCGGTCGGCGACACCAGCAGCGTGGCCGCCCCGCCCTCGGTGTCGATCCACGTAATGTTCAGGTTCCCGGGCGCTGCACCGGGCTGTTTCGATTGGGCCAGCGCGGGGCCGCAGACGGCCAGCGCCAGAGCGGTGACAGCGGCAGTCGTGTAAGCATGTTTCATGGGTCTCCCTCCCTTGCCTGGCCATTCGCAATGGCCGGCAATCTTTTGTGATTGGCGTTCGCTTTTCCCGTTTCCGCACAATATCCGGTTTTGGCGGACTGTCGATCTTCACGATATCTTACCCGACCCGGCAGGCGCCTCTACTCCACCGCGCTCGCCTCGCCGGCCAGTTCCCGCGCCATCGCCTCGCGCATCAGGTACTTCTGCATCTTGCCGGTCACCGTCATCGGGAATTCCCGGACGAAGCGGACGTGGCGCGGCACCTTGTAGTGGGCGATCTGGTCGCGGCAGAAGGCGCATAGCTCTTCCTGGGTCATGGTCGCGCCGTCGCGCAGCTTGATCCAGGCGCAGACCTCCTCGCCGTACATCGCGTCGGGCACTCCGAACACCTGCACGTCCATGATCTTGGGATGCTTGTAGAGGAACTCCTCCACCTCGCGCGGATAGACGTTCTCGCCGCCGCGGATCACCATGTCCTTGATGCGGCCGACGATGGCGCAATAGCCTTCGGCATCGATGGTGGCGAGATCGCCGGTGTGCATCCATCCGGCCTGGTCGATCGCCTGCGCGGTGCGCTCGGCGTCGTCCCAATAGCCGAGCATCACCGCGTAGCCGCGCGTGCACAATTCACCCGGCGTGCCCACCGGGACGATGCGGCCCTCGGCATCGATCACCTTGGCTTCCATGAGCGGGTGAATGGTGCCCACCGTAGAGACACGGCGCTCGACCGGCGCCGCGATGACGGTCTGGAAGCTGACCGGGCTGGTCTCGGTCATGCCGTAGCCGATGGTGATCTCGCGCAGATGCATCGACTCGATGGCGCGCCGCATCACCTCGATCGGGCAGGGCGAGCCGGCCATCATGCCGGTGCGCAGGGACCTCAGGTCGTATTTGTCGAACTCCGGGTGGGCCATCTCGGCGATGAACATGGTCGGCACGCCGTAGAGCGACGTGCAGCGTTCCTCCTGCACGGTCTGCAGCACCGCGAGCGGATCGAAGCCCTCGCCGGGGAACACCATGGCGGTGCCGTGGGTCAGGCACGCCATCACGCCGATGGAGTTGCCGAAGCAGTGATACAGCGGCACCGGGATGCACAGCCGATCCTCCTCGGTGTAGCGCATGGTCTCGCCGCAGAAGAACCCGTTGTTGAGCAGGTTATGATGCGTCAGCGTCGCCCCCTTGGGGGATCCCGTGGTGCCGGAGGTGAACTGGATGTTCACGGGGTCGTCGAACTGCAGGAGGCCCGCCAGCCGGGTCAGCCGCGCGCGCTCCTCCGCGCCGCCGCGGGCCATCAGGTCGTCGAACGCGAAGCTGCCTGGCAGGCTGTGGGCGCCGATCCGGACGATGCTGCGCAGCGCGGGGACGCGCGCCGCGTGCAGCGCGCCCGCCGCGCAGTGCGTCAGTTCCGGCAGCAACTCCATGAGCATCCCGGCATAATCGCTGCTCTTGAAGGCCGTCGCCGTGACCAGCGCGCGGCATTGCGCCTTGTTGAGCGCATAGTCCAGTTCGTGGCGCCGGTAGGCCGGGTTGATGCACACCAGCACCAGGCCGGCGCGGGCGGTGGCGAGTTGCGTCAGCACCCATTCGGCGTTGTTGGGCGACCAGATGCCGACGCGGTCGCCCGGCTCCAACCCGAGGCTCAGGAGACCGGCGGCCAGCTTGTCGACTTCGGCGGCGAGCTCGCGCCACGTGAGCCGCACGCCCTGCTGGCGCACCACCAGCGCGATGTGGTCGGGGAAGCGGGCGGAGGTGCGGTCGAGCTGCCCGCCGATGGTTTCACCGAGCAACGGAACGGCGCTCGCCCCGGTGACATAGCTCATGGCGGCCATTGGTGTCCTCCCGTGATCCGGGATGGCCCGGATTGCATCATTTGGCGAAATTTAGCGCAGAAATGACGGGCAGAAATGAGTTTAACCGGGCACGATTTATGCGACAAAATATCTGTCGTGAAGCGCGGCGAGGCCCGTTGCGGTTCGGCCTGCGTATCGGTGCCCGGCGTTTCATCGTGCGGCCACTTAAGTCCCTTATGATTCATCGACAATTCGGTTACCGGTCGAAAGAAGCGACATGCGACGGTGGGGCGCCGTTTGCGGTAGAGGGGTCGTCCGGCGGATCTTCACATGTTCCGCCGGCGCGCTCGTCTGGCATTCGGCGGCCTGGGCGGCCAACGGCTCGAACCCGGAAGCGGCTGCATCGACCTCGGCTCAGCCTTCGTTCTTCGACATCTGGAACGAGATCACCGATCCGGGCGGCCAGCGTTCGCGGCTGGAGCAGGCCGGCCTGAAGTTCACCTTCAGGTATTATGGCGACGCTGGGGAACCCTTGGGGCGGAGTTCGGCAAGGATTGGGTTACTCGGGACGCTTCAGCGCCATCGTCGACGCCGATCTCGAAAAGCTGGCGGGGTGGTCCGGCGCGACCTTTCACGCCAGCATGCATCAGATCCACGGTCCCGGCCTCAGCGCCAATGACGTCGGCAATCTGATGACGGTGAGCAGCGTCGAAGCGTCGTCCGCCACCCGCCTGTTCAATCTCTGGATCGAACAGAAGCTCGGCAGCGACGCGAACGTTCGTGTCGGTCAGTTTGCAGCGTCGCAGGAGTTCGCGATCAGCGAGGACGCCAATCTGTTCGTCAACTCGGCATTCGGCTGGCCTTTTCTGTCGTCGGAGAATCTTCCGAGCGGCGGTCCCAACTACCCGGAAGGAACGACCGGGATCCGGCTGAAAGTCACGCCGAACGACCAGCTTACCGTGATGGCGGCGATCTTCGACGGCAACCCGGCCGGTCCCGGGGTCGGCGATCCGGTGTTGCGGGATCCCTACGGGGTCGCATTCCGGGTGAACGATCCTCCGTTGTACATGGCTGAAATGGTCTACGCGTACAATCAGGGCGAGCCCGCCCCCACGGAGGAAGGTGCGAATCAGGAAGACACCCATGGGCAGACCTCGGCGCGACCGCCCCCGGCAGCGTCATCGGGGTCGGGCCTGCCCGGCACGGTGAAACTCGGCGCTTGGTTCCATGCCGGCCAGTTCGCCGATGAACGGTTCAACATGCAAGGGTATCCGCTGGCCGTTTTCGGCGGCGTGCCGCTCCAGCATAGAGGCGACTTCGCGGTGTATGGGGTGATCGACCAGATGCTGTGGCGGGTCGGCGGCGATCGCGGCTTGAGCTTTTTCCTGCGCGCAACGGCGTCGCCGAGCGACCGCAACCTGATCGGTTCCTATTTCGACACCGGCCTCACCTTCGAGGGTCCGATCGCGTCGCGGCCGAACGATTTTGTGGGTCTCGGCTTGGCTTTCGGCCGCGTTTCACGTCAGGCGGCGGGTTACGATCTCGACGCGGTGGCGTTCACCGGCACACCCATGCCGATCCGCGACTACGAGGCGGCCATCGAGCTGACCTACCAGGTTCAGCTCACGAAGGACTGGTGGCTGCAGCCGGATCTCCAATACATCATCCACCCCGGCGGCAACGTGTCCAATCCGCTCGATCCCAGCGGCGTCTCGCCGATCCCGAATGCGTTCGTCGCCGGCGCGAGGACGTACCTGAATTTCTGAACCCTTTATGAAGCCGCGGCGGGCTGGGGAAGCTCGGCGTGCAGCCGCGCGACCACCAGGTGGAGCAGGCGGAATCCGAACTGGGGGTTCTGGAAGTACAGCTCCTTGAACCGGTCATAGTCGATCACCGCGGTCTGGACGTCGGTCTTGCAGCGCACCGTCCTGGTGCGCTTGCCGTCCGGGGTGAACAGGCCGATTTCACCGAGCAGGGTCCCCTTCCCGATGGACTTGTCGATTCCAACGACCTCGACCTCGCCGGAGACGATGTAATATGCCGCGGTGGCATATTCCCCGCGCTCCATGAGGATGGCACCCGCTTTGAAGGTCTTCGGACGGGTGTAAGGCAGCAGCCACTCGACGTTCATGTCGCCCTTGATGGCGGCCCCGGTCTCGCGGATCAGGCTGATCATCGAGCGCAGCCGCCACGCATTGAGCGGCAGCATGACCGCGTTGAGCATGAAGGTAGGATAGGTTCCGTGCATCAGGCTGTAGATCATGGCGAGCACATTCGCCACGATGGCGGCCGCCCGGAGCGGAATGATCGTCTTCGACTGGGCCGCATAGAGACTCGCGGCCGCCGCCGCCATGCCGACGTATTCCGCGAAATGAGGCTGCATCGGAGCGTGACCTCTCTGTCTTGAGCACGGCCGCGTGCAGCCACAGCATATTCCCGCGCCGGGAGCCGGCACAATGCGGGTCGCGCGCCGGGCGCCCGGGGAATCGGGCCAGCCCCCGCCCCGATCGACGAAGCTTGACGCTGCCGCCCCATTGCGCTGTAAATTCCTCAGGGCGGCGGCGAGCCGGTGCTCAAAAAACGCGAAGATTCAAGCCGATGGCCGCGGCCTTCGGTGCAGTCCGAGAGTTCCACAACGGCGAGGAAACACCGGAATGCCGGCTGACATGGCATTGGCGGCAGCGCACGCCTTTTGGCTCCTGGTCGAGCCGGCACGCCTGATGATCCTCGTCGTCGGCGTGGTGATCGGGCTCGCCATCGGCGTGCTGCCGGGGCTCAACGGCATCGTCGGCATGGCGATGCTGATCCCGTTCACCTATGGCATGGACGCTCATACCGCGATGGCCCTGCTGCTCGGGATGGCCGCGGTGATCACATCATCCGACTTCATCAGCGCGGTGCTGTTCGGGGTGCCCGGCCATGTCGGCGCCGCCGCGACCGTCATCGACGGCCACGCCATGGCGCGCAAGGGCGAAGCGGGCCGCGCCTTCGGTGCGGGCTTTGCCGCTTCGCTGGCGGGCGGCCTGGTCGGCGCGGTCGTGCTGGCGCTGAGCATCCCGGTGCTGCGGCCGGTGCTGCTCTCGATCGGCTCGCCGGAACTTCTGGCATTCACGCTGTTCGGCCTGTCCATGGTGGCGACCTTGTCGGGGCGCGCGCCGCTCAAGGGACTCACCGCCGCCGGACTCGGCCTGATGGTGTCCATGATCGGCTCGCGCTCCGAGAGCGGCACCCTGCGCTGGACCTTCGACACGCTCTATCTCTACGACGGGGTGCCGCTGGTGCCGGCGACGCTCGGCCTGTTCGCGATGCCGGAGCTGTGCGAGCTCGCGGTGGCGCGCAAGAAGATCGCCGGAGATCACGCCGGCAACATCGATCTGTCGAGCCAGTGGGAGGGCGTGCGCGACGTCGGCCGGCATTGGTGGCTGGTCCTGCGCTGCAGCATCCTCGGCACCGGCCTCGGCGCCATTCCAGGTATCGGCTCCTCGGTGATCGACTGGATCGCCTATGGCTATGCCCAGCGCACCGAGAAGAACCCCGAGACCTTCGGCACCGGCGACGTGCGCGGCGTGATCGCCCCGGAGAGCTCCAACAACGCCAAGGAGGGCGGGCATCTGGTGCCGACCATCGCGTTCGGCGTCCCTTCCGGCGCGTCGATGGCGATCCTGCTGGGCGCCTTCCTGATGCACGGACTGACGCCCGGTCCGGAAATGCTGACGAAGAATCTCGAAGTCACCTATACGATCGTATGGAGCCTGACGCTCGCCCATGTCATCGGCGCGCTGATCTGCCTGTCCGGCAGCAAATGGCTTGCCCGCATCTCCACGGTGCGGCCGGAAATCCTGCTGCCGATCGTGTTGTCGCTGGTGTTCGTCGCCGCCTTCGAAGGCACCCATGATTGGGGCGACCTGTTCACGCTGATGATCTTCGGGGTGGTCGGCTGGCTCATGAAGCGGCTCGGCTGGCCGCGCCCGCCCATGGTGCTCGGCATCGTCATCGGCGGCATCTTCGAGCGCTACCTCTACATCTCGACGTCGCTCTACGGCGCCGCATGGCTGTTGCGGCCGGTGGTCCTGTGCATTCTGGTCCTGGTCGCCTGGGCGCTGTTCCGCCCGTTCGCCGAAATCATGCGCAGCGTCGCCGCCGAGCTGCGCCAGGTCGGCACCCACAAGCTGCGCATCTCCGCCTCGGCGGTGTTCACGATCGGGATCATCGCCTTCATCGTCGTGGCGATCCTGCTGTCGTCGGATTGGCCGGCGGCGGCGAAGCCGGTGCCGCTCACCGCCTGCTACATGGCGCTGACCGCGGCGACCCTCAACCTCGTCAACGAATTGTTCGGCAGCGAGCAGGCCACCACCGTCCTCGCCGGCGTCGACGGCGGGGTCGCGACCGGCGGCCATGCCGGAACCGATCTCGGCATGCCGGACTCCGCGGTGCGGCGCGGCGCCGTGATCTATTTCCTCTGGCTCGGCGGCCTCATGGGGCTCATCGCGGTGATCGGCTTCATCCCCGCGATCGTCGTATTCATCTTCGTGTACATGCATTATCGGCTTCAAGGAGCCCGCCGGCAACTCGGCCGTCTATGCGTTGGCGACGGCGCTGCTGTGCTGGGGCCTGTTCCACAAGCTGCTGGCGGTGGCGTGGCCGCAATCGCTTCTCGGCGATGCCTTTCCGGCGTTGCGCGCCAGCCTTGGTTTCATCTGACGGGAGCAACACATGACCGGGCTTTATGAGCAGACACCGGGACCGGGGCATAACCGCCCGCCGGTCGAGGACAAGGAAGGCAAGTGGGAGCGCTGGTCGAAGAAACGCGTGTTCGTGCGCGAGCTCGTCGGCACCTACAGCGACGTCTTCAGGTCGCTGCTCGAGGAGCCGCGGGTCTACTCCTCGCGCAATCATCCCTGGAAGGGCGGTCCCGCGCTCTACGGCAAGCACGTGGTGAGCCCGCAGGCGGCCAACGTGGTGCAGTCGATCGAGACCCATATCGAATGCTACGCCCCCGGCGCCTATGGCCAGAAGCACGGCCATCTCAACAGCGCCGTGTTCTACGTGCTCAAGGGCCGCGGCCACGACATCCATGACGGCCGCCACATCGAGTGGAAGGCGGGCGACATCATGATCGTCGAATGCGGCTGCGTGCACCAGCATTTCAACGACGATCCCGACAACGAGGCGATCCTCCTGGTGTTCAAGGCAAAGCCCCTGTTCCTTTTCATGCACCTGCTGTTCCAGAAGATCGTGTCCTATCCGCCCAACGAGGCGACCCCGGGGCACGAGGATTTCCGCCCGCCCAAGGACCTGTGAGCGCGCGGCGGAACAGTTTCAGGAACAGGAGATTTGCAAATGACCATCCTCGACGAACGCGACTTTGCCCATGTCGGCGACAAGACCGGGACCCTGCGCGCCGAAGACGTCCTGGCGTCCCAGGAGTTCCGAAAGTTCTACGAGACGCTGCCCAATGTGGTGACCGCGGAGGAAATGCCGTTCGAACGCTCCGCCGACGGACTGATCAAGCATCTCGTCCATCACAAGATGAACACCCGCGAGCGCTGCGTGGAAGCCTATATGCAGTTCCTCGAGCCGGGAGAGCGCTCCGGCAAGCATCGCCACATGTGGGAGGAGGTGCTGTTCGTGGTCGAAGGCGAAGGCTACGACCTGCACTGGGATCTCAAATTCGATTGCATCGACGCGTTCGAATGGGAGTGGGCGCCGGAACCGAAGAAATTCGAATGGCAGCGCGGCGACTTCATCTACGTGCCGCCCTTCACCATCCACCAGCACTTCAACGCCCATGCCACATCCGAGGCGCGGCTGATCGTGATCTCCAACCGCATGGTCAAGGAAATGGGTTTCGACTGGTTCGACCAGATCGAGAACGCCCCGGGGTTTTGAGCACCCGATCCGGGTGCGCTCGACTCACAATTCGCTGTCATCGCCCGGCTTGACCGGGCGATCCAGTAAACACCGGCCGGGAGTACTGGATTGCCCGGTCAAGCCGGGCAATGACATCAATTCGTCGGCGTCGTCGTAAAATGCCTCGGCGAGCCGGCGAGGACTTCCGGTCTATTTCCCGGAGGCCGCGTCGGGACCGTCATTGAAATAGAAGTAGCCGACCTTGTTGTTGACCGAGCTCGCGTACCACATGCGTCCCTGGGAATCGACGAAGAACTCCCGCATCGAAATTTCCGAATGCGGGTACGGATATTCGATCACCTCACCATTCCCGGGGTCCAGGCGATTCAACGTGTCCTGTTCGTGCGAGGAATACCAGATCATGTGATTGCGATCGATGCCGATCGCGTAGGGACTGGGCTCGGGCCCCGGCAAAGGGAATTCCTTGAACGTTTCCGTGTTGGGATCGAAACGGCCGATCTTGCCGCCTCTTCGCTCGCTGAACCACACGATTCCATCGGAATCCACCTGGAGGCGCTGCGGTTTTCCCTTGGTGGGCGGATAGAATTTGGACAGCACTCCGTCCTTCGTGACTCTGCCGATCGGGCCATCGTCGCGGAACGAGGTGAACCACTGGTCGCCGTTGATGCCGACCTCGTTGCCATAGGTCGCGCCGAGATCGAAATGCTTGAAGGCGTTGGTCGAAGGGTCGAACATCGAGATGGCGGGACCGCCGCTGGTCCACACGCGTCCGCTGTCATCCACGCGAATGGTGTGGGCGCCGGTGTGCCTGCCGTCGGGCAACGGCGAATTCTGATATTCCGCGATCTCCTTGGTGCGTGGATCCAGATGCGCGATCCTGCCCATCGCCACTTCCGTGAACCAGACGGTGCCGTCGGGGGCAGGGATCACCGAATGGATGCCGGCCGTTTTCGCAAACGGCAGCGGGAATCGCGTCAGCTCGGCGGTCTTGGGGTCCAGCCGCACCACTTCGTTGCCGCGCCCGTAATACGGAATCCACATCATCCCGTCCTTGTCCTCGACGGCGCTCCAGGGCCCCAGGCCGCCGGGAGCCGGGAAGTCGTACTCCACATACGCGATATTCATGGCGCCGGGGCTGAAGGGCCGCACGAGGGATTTGTACTGCGGCAGTTCCTCCGGCGATTCCGGCTTCGGCGAGTCGGGCCCGAAAGCGGTCGTGAGGTAGGAAACGATCTCTTCGAAGTTCTTGTCGCTCAGCGGGCGGCCCTCGCCGGCCATCATCGTGTCGCGCATGTATTTGACCCGGTCGCGCCAGCCGTTCTCATCCCACTCGGCAGACGCCATACGCTTTTGAAACGAGTGGCAGGATTGGAGACAGGTCGTGAAGAAAACATCCTGGTAGCTGAGGTCGTGGCTCTTGGTCTTGGGCAGGAGCTGCCGGCCTTGATAGGTGTTCAGATCGCTCCAGCGCACCGGCTTTTTTTGCAGCGCAAAGTCGAACGAGGCTTTTTGGTCGCTGGTCAGCCGCACGTCGGTGCGGGGATCGCTCTTGAATCCGATGGCGTTGATCTGCACCCGATATGTGGCCGCCGGCAGGTTGGCGATGTGATAACGGCCTTCGGCGTCCGACAGCACGCTCACGGTCATCTTGTTCTGCGTATTCTCGGCGACCACGAAAGCCCCCATGAAGGGCTTGCCGTCGGGTCCTTGGACGTTGCCGGTGAGCGTCGCCGCGAACGCGGTCGATGCCGGACAAACCGTCAACGTCACAACAACCAGAACTTTATCTGCCAAACCCATGATCCCTCCTGCCGGCCGCGGTCATCGGAAAGGCTCGCCGGTGCAAGACGCGCGCATCCATTTTTGCTGCCCGCTTGGATGGGTTTCACCCACGCAAGCGGCTGGAAGTATAACGAAAGCCACATGCAAGGGAAACGTCCCGACCTTGCGGCCTGAAGATCAGTCGAGCCCCGGCAATCGCCCTTCCAGCGGCTCTTGCCTGGTCGGCAGTTCGAACGAAAACACCGATCCGTATCGCGCGCCCGCGGACGCCCACAAGCGGCCGTTATGGGCTTCGATGATCGATCGGCAGATCGACAGGCCCATCCCCATGCCATGGGGCTTGGTGGTGAAGAACGTATCGAACAGACGGTCGAGCTTCTCCGGATCGATGCCGGTGCCGGAATCCTCGATCGCCACGACGACGCGATCGCCGTCCCGGATTTCGGATTTCACGCGCAGGATTTGCGGCCGATCGGTTATCGGCTCCATGGCATCGATGGCATTGGTGACGAGGTTCATGATGACCTGCTGCAGCTGGACCCGTTCGGCCATCACCTGGGGAAGATCTGCGGACAGTTCGGTGAAAACGGATACCCGCCGTTCGACGAACCTGCCTTGCACGAGTGCGAGCACCTCGCGAATGAGCTGGTTCACGTCGACCAGGACGCGTTTTTGGCCGTCGTTCTTGAACATGGCACGGATGCCCTGGACCAGGTCCGCCGCGCGATGGCCGTCGTCGCCGATCCGCTTGAGGGCCGCGCGCACTTCGCCGAGATCGGGCGTGGCGTTCGCCAGCCAGCGTTGCGCCGCATTGGCGTTCGCCACCATGGCGGCCAAGGGCTGGTTGATTTCGTGGGCGATCGACGCGGTCATGGCACCGAAGCGGTTTATGCGCGCCACCCGGGCAAGCTCCGCCCGGGTCGCATCGAGGGCATCCTGGGAGCGCTTGCTCTCGGTGATGTCCTGCATCATTCCGAACATGAGCTGCGCCTTGGTTTCGATATCCGGAATGGAAAAGACGTAAAGCTGTATCCAGATCAGCTTCCCGTCCTTGCGGCGCAATTGCTTGATCATCTCGAAATGCTGCCGTTTGCCCTCCCGCAGCTCCTTGAAAAGCATTTCGTTCACCTCGCGCTCGCCGGGCACGCTGATGTCCAGAGGCGTGAGTTGGCGCAGCTCCTCATTGGTGTAGCCGACCATCCGCTGATACGCGGGATTGGTGGCTACGAAGCGGTGCTGCTGATCGATGAAGGAGATGCCGAAGATCGGATTCTCGACCACCGACCGCCAGCGGTCCTCGCTCTTCTTGAGGGATCCTTCGGCCCGTTTGCGTCTGACGAACTGGATCAGGAATGCCGAGATCAATGCGGACTGAAAGGCGATCACGGCGATCGTCGCCAGGATCAGCGCCTGGTGCTGCTCCCACAACGCCGTCGCCTCCGCGAGAAACTGCAACGCCAGATCGGCGGCCGGGCGTTCCTGGGCGCGGCTCGCCGAGCATCCGACACCAAGCGCCAGCGCAATCGCCGGGATCGTCAAAGGCGTCAAACGAACAGGCTGCGGCA
The DNA here is from genome assembly GCA_963800215.1 of uncultured Alphaproteobacteria bacterium. GTDB lineage: Bacteria > Pseudomonadota > Alphaproteobacteria > Rhizobiales > Xanthobacteraceae > JAJPKK01. The sequence continues at coordinate 271,038 of CAWCZY010000007.1, forward strand.
CGACCTCTACCATCGTCGATCGGGCAGTCTAGCTTATGATCGATCGGCTTCCAACGGCTGCCGTGCCCTGTCCTCCGGATCGGCCGGTGTGAACCGTGTTCGATCCACGCCAGGCAAAAAACGATGGGAGCGCGCCCGCGATTGGGCTAAACAGGCGGCCCGCTCTCACACCACCCCAAGGAGGAAGAGGAGGATGCGAGCTCTCCCACGTCCAAGTGCTTTCCCACGTCCAAGTGCTTTCCCACGTCCAAGTGCTTTCCCGCGTGCAAGGGCTTTCCCGCGTGCAAGTGCCCTGGCACTCGCCCTCGTTACCGCGACGGCCGGCGTCTTCGCCGCCGGTTCCCCCACTCCAGCAATGGCTCAGGCGGCCGGAAAACCCATGACCACACCATCGGGCTTGCAGATCACGGACACCAAGGTCGGCACCGGCGCAACGCCGAAACCCGGCCAGATCTGCGTCATGCACTACACCGGCTGGCTCTACGAAAACGGCACCAAGGGCAAGAAATTCGACTCTTCGGTCGACCGCGGCCAGCCGTTCGAGTTTCCCATCGGCCAGGGGCGGGTCATCGCCGGCTGGGATGAGGGCGTCTCGACCATGAAAGTCGGCGGCAAGCGCACCCTCGTCATCCCGCCTGCGCTCGGCTACGGCGCCCGCGGCGCCGGCGGCGTCATCCCGCCAAACGCCACGCTGATCTTCGATGTCGAATTGCTCGGCGTGAAGGGCTGATTCCCGGCGGCGGCACGGCAACGTGGGCACGGCGCGGAGAGCGCCTTTGCCCACCCTCAAAACAACGACGCCTGGCCGTCGTCCTTCTTCTTCGGCTTCGCCGCCGTGGGAGCCGGCGGCGGCTGCGATCCGAGCGGCGCGATCAGCGCGGCGGAATCGTTGGCGGCGCGGTTGACCGCGGTCGAGACTTCGTAGGCTTCGAACAGGTTTTCCGGCGCCGGGGCGATCAGGGCGGCGGCGGTTTCGGGTTCGACTTTGGCGCAGTCGAGCCAAAGGTCGAACGCCTCCGGCGCGATCACGGCCGGCATCCGGTCATGGATCGGCGCCAACAGGCGGTTTGCCGCCGTGGTGACGATGCAGGCGGTGTCCATCTCCTCGCCGTTGGGTCCGCTCCAGGTTTCCCACAGGCCGGCGAATGCCACCGGCAAGCCGTTGCGCGGGCGGATGCAGAACGGACGCTTGCGCCCCACCTCGGCCTTCCACTCGTAGAACCCGTCCGCCGGAAACAGGCAGCGCCGCCGCCGCATGGCATTGCGGAAGGCGGGCTTATCGCCGATGGTCTCGCCGCGTGCATTGATCAGCAGCGAGAACGCGTGGGGCTCCTTGACCCAGGCGGGGATCAGGCCCCAGCGCACCAGGGCGAACGAGCGCACGCCATTGTCGAGCCGCACGATCGGCACCGGCTGGGTCGGCGCGACGTTGTAGCGCGGCGGAAAATCCGGCTCCTCCGCATAGCGGAACAGCGCGCGGATCGCTTCCGGCGCGGAGGTTATGAGGTAGCGGCCGCACATGGCGTCATCTTATTCCCATTCGACATCCCCGCGATGACCAATGCAAGCGCGTCCGCCCCGCACCTCGATCCGTAGGATGGGTTGAGCGCAGCGAAACCCATCGCCTGTCCTCGATGCGGCGGCGCCCAGGATCGGTTTCAGCTATGCTTTGGCTGCGAATCCTTCGAGGTGCTGCGACATGGCGACCATCGGTTTCATCGGGCTCGGCAACATGGGCGCGCCCATGGCGGCGAACCTCGTCAAGGCGGGCCACGGCGTCACCGGATATGACATCGATCCCGCCGCGCTCCAGGCCCTGACCGCCGCCGGCGGCAAAGCGGCTGCCAGCGCGTCGGAGGCGGCGAAGGGCGCCGATGTCGTCATCACCATGCTGCCGGCCGGCGAGCATGTGCGCGAGGTCTGGCTGCACCAGGGCGGCCTGATCGAGGCGGTGGGGGACGCCAGGAAGGCCAAGCCGCTGCTGATCGATTGCTCCACCATCGACGTGGACAGCGCCCGCGCCGTCACCGCGGCGGCCGCGGCCGCGGGCCTCGCCATGCTCGACGCCCCGGTCTCCGGCGGCACCATCGGCGCCCGGAACGCGCACGCTGACTTTCATGGTCGGCGGCACCGAGGAGGCCTTCGCCCGCGGCCAGCCGATCCTGGCGGCGATGGGCAAGAACATCTTCCATGCCGGCGGCCCGGGCGCCGGCCAAGCGGTGAAGATCTGCAACAACATGATGCTGGCCATCAACATGGTCGGCGTCTGCCGAAGGCTTCCTGCTGGCGCAGAAGCTCGGCCTCGACTGGAACAAGCTGCACCAGATCTGCTCCACCGCCAGCGCCAATTCCTGGGCGTTGTCGAGCTACTGCCCTGCCCCCGGACCGGTGCCCGCGGCGCCTTCCAACCGCGACTACGCGCCCGGTTTCATGACCCGGCTCATGGTAAAAGACGTGAGGCTCTCCCAGGCGGCGGCCGAGGCGACGGGCTCGCCCACGCCGCTCGCGGCGATGGCGCTGTCGTTCTACGAAAAGGCGGCGGCGGCCGGCGACGCGGCCAAGGACTTCTCGGTCGTGTTCCGCTGGCTCGCCGGACAGAAACGCGAATGAGAATAAAGAAAAGAAAAGAGTGGACGGAACCAACCATGGCGGCAGACACGTTCAAGGCGGCACGTGACTTCCTGCTGGCGCATCGCACCGACTATGCCACCGCCTGCCGCGACTTCCGCTGGCCGGAGCCGACCCATTTCAACTGGGCGCTCGACTGGTTCGACGCCGAACTCGCCCGCGGCGACGGCGCCGCCCGCCCCGCGCTGACGATCGTCGGCGACGGCGCCGCCTCGCTGACCTTCGCCGAACTCTCCGAACGCTCCAGCCGCCTCGCCAACGCGCTGCGCGCACTCGGCGTGAAGCGCGGCGACCGCGTGCTGCTGATGCTCGGCAACGTCGTGCCGCTGTGGGAGACGATGCTGGCGGCGATGAAGCTCGGCGCCGTGGTCATTCCGGCCGCGACATTGCTGACGCCGGACGATCTCGCCGACCGTTTCGAGCGCGGGCGGGCGAGGCATGTCGTCGCCGCGACCGCCGACACCGCGAAGTTCGACGGCTTCGACGCAGGAGCTGACGCGGATCGCGGTCGGCGACGCGCCGCCGGGTTGGCATCGCTACGACGATCTGTTGAACGCGCCCGCCGCGTTCACGCCCGACGCGGCGACCAATGCCGACGATCCGCTGCTGCTCTACTTCACGTCCGGCACGACGGCGAAGCCCAAGCTGGTGCTGCACTCGCACCGATCCTATCCGATCGGGCACCTCACCACGATGTACGCGCATCGGCCTCCTGCCCGGCGATGTCCACCTCAATGTCGCCTCCCCGGGCTGGGCCAAGCACGCCTGGAGCTGTTTCTTCGCGCCGTGGAACGCCGGCGCGACGGTGTGCGCCTACAACCAGCCGCGCTTCGACGCCAAGGCCCTGCTGGAGGCGATCATCCGCCAATCGGGTCACGTCGCTTTGCGCGCCGCCGACGGTGTGGCGCATGCTGGTCCAGGAAGACCTCGAAATCGGTGCGGCACTGCCTGCGCGAAGCTGATCGCCGCCGGCGAACCGCTCAACCCCGAGGTCATCGAGACAGGTCCACGCCGCCTGGGGCCTGACCATCCGCGACTTCTACGGCCAGACCGAGACCACCGCCCAGATCGGCAACTCGCCGGGCCAGCCGGTCAAGCCCGGCTCCATGGGCCGCCCGCTGCCCGGCTACCGCATTCGTCTGGTCGATACTGGAGGACAAGGACGCCGACGGAAGGCCAGATCGCCATCGCCCTCGAACCCGCGACCCGCCGGCCTGATGCGCGGCTATCAGCAGGAGGATGGCAGCGATCGCCGGCCTGACCGGTGCGGTCTATCGCACCGGCGACGTCGCCACCCGCGACGCCGACGGCTACCTCACCTATGTCGGCCGCGCCGACGACATCTTCAAAGCGTCCGACTACCGGATCAGCCCGTTCGAGCTGGAAAGCGTCCTGATCGAGCATCCCGCCGTCGCCGAGGCCGCGGTGGTGCCGGCGCCCGATCCGATGCGGCTCGCGGTCGCCAAGGCCTATGTCTCCCTGGTCGCCGGCGCGACCGCCGACCGCGCCACCGCGCTATCGATCTTCCAGCACATCCGCGACCGCCTCGCCCCGTTCAAACGCGTGCGCCGGCTGGAATTCGGCAGTCTCCCGAAAACCATTTCCGGCAAGATCCGCCGCGTCGAACTGCGCCGCGAAGAGCAGGTCCGCGCCGCCGCCGGCACCCGCGAAGCGGCCGAATTCCGCGAGGAAGACTTCCCCGAGCTGCGTCAGGTGTGAACGTGGGGGCAGGTGTAGGATGGGTTGAGCTCTTGCGAAACCCATCATGGGGAGCGTCGATGGGCCGATGATGGGTTTCGGTTCGCTCAACCCATCCTACTGACCGAGGAGGACAGGCGATGCCAGATCATCCGGCCAATCGGTGGCGAGGGGCAGCCCTCGCGGCGATCCTCGGCGCTGCCGCGCTGCTGGCGGGCGCCGGCTTCGCGGCCGCCCAGCAGCCGACGCGCGAGGAGATCATCGAATCCTTGCGGGCAAAGCGGCTCACCCGCTGCCCCCGCCTCGACGCGACGGCCGGATGCGGCGCGGCGCAGACGGCGGGGGACATCGATGTCGAAATCCATTTCGGCCTCGGCTCCACCGGCCTCGACGCGGCAGCGGTATCGCAGCTCGAAACGCTCGGCGCCGAGCTCGGCAAGCCGGAGCGCAAAGGCATGGTGTTACTGGTCGCCGGGCACACCGATGCGAGCGGCGGCGCAGCGTATAATCAGCGCCTTTCGGAACGCCGCGCCGGGGCGGTGAAGCGCTTTCTGGTCGCAAAGTTCAAGCTGCCCGACGACACCGTCGTCGCCGTCGGCCACGGCAAGACGCAGCCGAAGAACGCCGCCGATCCCCTTGCCGAAGAAAATCGCCGCGTCGAGGTTGCACTGCTGCCGCCGGGCGGCGCTGCGGACGGCCGCTGACGCCATGGCGGACGGCCGCACCTATCCGCCGCGACCCATCCTGGCGGTCAGCGCCGCCATCATCCGCGACGGCAAGGTACTGATCGTGCGCCGCGCCCGAGCGCCGGCGCGGGGGCTCTACACCCTGCCGGGCGGCGGGGTCGAAGTCGGCGAGAGCCTGCACCAGGCGGTGGTGCGCGAGGTGCGCGAAGAAACCGGCCTCGCGGTCGCGCCGGTCGTGCTCGCGGGCTATCGCGAGGCGATCGCGCGCGACGGGGAGGGCCGGGTCGAGCGGCATTTCGTGATCTTGCCGTTCGCCGCCCGCTGGGTCGCAGGCGAACCCGTCCTCAACGACGAATTGTCCGAGGCCATGTGGCTTCATCCCTCGGGACTGGCGGGGTTGGCCACCACCCAGGGCCTCGCCGAGATCATCGAGGCCGCCTTCGCCCTGATCGGCAAGGCCGGGTGAGGCCCCAGGGGAAGCTCGAGGCGCCGGCCGGGATGTCAAGCCGGCCTTGAACTCGCCGCGCTGCGGGGGCATACCTCGGCCGGCGGAAAACCATGCACAAACGCGCACGTCTCCTCCTCATCCTGATGGTCCTGGGCCTGCCCTGGGGGCCAGCCCGTGCGGTCGACGTGGCGCCGTTCGATCCGGTCCTGGAGCGGCTCGCCGAGATCCTCGGCAGCCTGCAGTACCTGCGCGGCGTGTGCGGTGCCAATGAAGGCAACAAATGGCGCAACGAGATGCAGGCGCTGATCGACGCCGAAACGCCCTCCGGCCAGCGGCGCTCCAATATGATCGCCCATTTCAACCGGGGCTACCGCATCTACCAGCAGTCGTACCGTACCTGCACGCCGTCGGCCGATCTCGCCATCCGCCGTTACCTGGAAGAAGGCTCCAAGATCGCCCGCGAGGTCACCGCGCGCTACAGCAATTAGGATATGGTCCGCTCAGATTGAGGCGCCCGCTGACGTCATTGCCGAGCCTGTCCGGTTCGTCGCCCAGAACGCGGTCATTCCGGGGCGGTGCCAACGGGTCCGACCTACGGCCGGCCCGACGACAGGCTCCGCACCGAACCGGGAATCCAGACGGCCTCGCGGTCTGCGTTGCAGCCTGGATTCCGGGTTCACGCGAAGGCGCGTGCCCCGGAATGACCATTCTGAGTTGAGTGTGTTCGAAATTCCAGACAGCTGTGGGACAAGCCCGGCCACAACATTCCGAGCGTCAAGATCACCCTTAGAATCAAAGACTAGCGGCGAATTGGCCTCGACTTTATGCGACCCCGTTAACCCTTCCGAAAGGTCGCGCTGGCCTGCCGTCATGCACGTGTTAATTTATGTTTATTCGGGGACGCGTCGCACGCGCGACGCAAGGGCAGCACGGCAATATGACAAGTTCGAATCTGGCGGTGCGTGGTCCTTTGCCGGATCACGAACAGAAACAGGCGGCGCTCGATTTCCTGAACGAGGCCTGGACCGAAGCACGGCTGTCCGGCGTCGACGACGACTGCATGGCCCAGATCTGCCTGTTCACCGCCTTCAGCGAGCTGGTTTCCACCTATGGCGAGGAAGCCGCCGCCCGTTATGCGGAAGGCCTGTCGCGTCGCATCAGCAACGGCGAATTCTCGGTCGAGCTGCCGCGGCAATAGCGCGAGGAAGCCGCGCCCGTTTAGAACAGTTCCTGTCCTTGCGCCCGCCGGCCGCCCTTGAGGGCCGCGCGGCGGCATCCTACGTTCGCACAGGGATAGGAATTGTAGATGAAAGCCGCATTGCTGCCGGATCGTGGCGTCGTCAAGGTGACCGGCGACGGCGCGCGGAGTTTCCTCAACGGGCTGTTCACCGCCGACATCGGCCAGGTGACGCCGGGTGGGCCGCGCTTTGCCGCGCTGTTGACGCCGCAGGGCAAGATCATCGTCGATGCGATCGTCGTCCAGGCCGCTCCGTGGGACGGCGGCGGCTTCTATCTCGACGTGCCCCGCGCGCTGGCGAAGACCTGTGTCGACCGGTTCAACTTCTACAAGCTGCGCGCCAGGGTGGATGTCGAGGACCTCTCGGAAACGCTGGGTGTGATGGCAGTTTGGGACGGCGGGGCGACGACGGAATTCGGCCTGTGCTACCCCGACCCGCGCCTGCCGGCGCTGGGCTCTCGGGTGATGCTGCCACCCGATCTAGCCGCCGCGGCCGCCGCCGATCTCGGCGCGGCGCTGGTGCCTGCGGCGGAATTCGAGGCCCACCGGATCGCGCTCGGCGTGCCGCGCGGCGGCCTCGATTTTACCTATGGCGACGCGTTTCCCCACGAGGCCGACATGGACCAGCTTCACGGCGTCGATTTCGCCAAGGGCTGCTATGTCGGCCAGGAGGTGGTGGCGCGCATGGAGCATCGCGGCAAGGCCCGCACCCGCATCGTGCCGGTCGCGTTCGACGGCTTTGCACCCGATGCCGGCGCCGAAGTGACCGCCGCTGAGAAGCCGGTCGGCACCTTCGGCTCCTCCGCCGGGGGCCGCGCGCTCGCTTTGCTGCGGCTCGATCGCGCCGCCGACGCGCTTGCCGCCGGCCACGAACTCGTCGCCGGCGCCGTCACGCTGCGCCTCGTCAAACCGGAGTGGGCGAGGTTCCCGTTTCCCGGGGAGACGATGGGGTGAGAGGCGGCGGCATCTGCAGAGGACCGGCAGCGCGCAGGCGTCGTCAGGCCTTGTCGGACGGCGGCCCGGGCGCCGCACGTAGCGGCGCGCGCTCCAGCGCTGCCCGGTCCCAGGCAGCGCCGTCGGCAGCCGCATCGTAGGTTTCCTGCAAAAATCCCATCAAGGTTCGGTCGGGGTCCACCGCCTGCCGGACCACGTCGTAAGGCAGCAGGAACTCCTTCAATTGCGGATCGTAATAGCCTCCGCTCGTCTCGATCCGTGCCTTGGCGAAACCCGGCGGCTCGGGATAGGCGTACGAATAGAATGCGGGGCGGCCGTAGCCGCCGTTGCCGGGCCAGAAGCCGCAACTGCTGACCTCCTGAGAATAGGCTTCGCGCATCACCCAATTGGCGACATTCGGCGCGATCCCGGGAAAAGGCGGCGCGCCGCGCCCGGAAAAACGTGTGACCGCGAAATCGAAGCTGCCCCAGAAGAAATGCACCGGGCTCGATTTTCCGACGAAGCGGGAGCGGAACGCCTGGAACGCGCGCCGGCTTTGCAACAGCACCCGCCAGAACCGCCTCGCGTGCTCCGGATCATATGCGGCGTGGGACTGGTCCTCCTGGAATGGGACGGCATCGGAAATCTCGCACGGCATCGTCCAGATGTGGGCTCGTATGCCGAGGCGGTCCAGACACGCGAAGAACTTCGAATAGAACGCGGCGACCGACATCGGCTTCAGCGCGAAGTGCTCGCGCGCGCCGTCGCTCGTCTCGATCACCAGGACATGATCGATGAAGTCGAAGGCGATATCGAACGTAAGCCCGCCATAGGGAATCGCCGAAGTGGTCAGGCCGCGCGCATTGACGTAGAGGACGACCTGCCACCAATGATTCATCATCGGGCTCAGCGCCATCCGGACCTTGCCCACGATCTGGGTCCATCGGTGCAGGGTCTCGCCGGTGTCTTGCCAATCCGGCCAGTTGAGTTCCGGCCAGGCACCTTTGGTGGTCGGTGATGTCAAGCGCGGCTCCTGCACGCATTCCTGGTCACTTCTGCGTCTGCTTGAAGTAGCGCAGGTCCGGCGGCGCCTGGCCTTTCTTCGCGGGCATCAGCAGGCCGTCGCCGCTGAGGAAATAGTTCTGCCCGGCGATGCCGACATGACCGTTGCCCTCGGTGCAGACTTCTTCGTACCACTCCGGCCGCTCGACGGCCTCGCGGACATAGGTCTTGGTGACCGTCCACGGGTGCGTCAGCGCGTTGTCGATGGTGGTGATCTCGTTGGTCAGCTTGTCAGGGTCGTCCTTGTTCCAATGTATCCGTTCCCTGATCACGCTCTCATTGTCGGGATGCAGGGGAATGCCGGCGGCGTCGAAGGCACGCGGGCCTCGCAAGTATCGGGTCTCGACCTCGAGGGTGTCGTAGCGGCCGTCGCCGTCGGTATCGATCCAGGTGCCGAGCGAATAGCCCTGGAAGGTGGGATCGACCGGCTCCTCCGGCCAGGTGCGCCCGTCGGTGAAGATGCGCCGGGAGTCGTGGATGTGCTCGATCAGGATATGGGTGGTCTCCGGCGTGACCAGGATTTCCATGGCGCCGTAAGGGTTCATGATGCGCGGCATGCCGGGGGAAATGCACATGAAGGTCGGGTCGCCGCCCTGCCCGCCGACCGCCTGGTCCCTGATGTTGGCTTCGAGGACGGCCTGGAATTCGGGCTTGAGCGGCGCGTGCTGCTCCAGCCCCTGGCGCCTCGTCGGATCGTAGGATGGCTGGCCGGTGACCCCGGGGACGCGCGCCCTGACCCACTGTCCCTTCAGGTTCGGATACTTCGATTCATCGAAGGCCCGCGCCTCGGACAGCATCGTGAACAGCGCGGCCGCCAGCATGCAGGTGCCGATCAAGCTGCGAAACATCATTGCGAACTCTCCCTGAGAACCTGTTCCGTCCCGAGTATTGTCACTTCTTCGGCTGGCTGAAATAACGCAGGTCCGGCGGCTCCTGGCCCTTCTTCGAGGGCATCAGCAAGCCGTCCGCGCTCTCGTAGTACATATCGTTTCCGATGAAGACGAGCCCGTTGTGGTCGGGGCAGATGTCTTCCGGCCAGATTGCGTGCTCGACCTTGTCGCGCCGGAATTTCTTCGCCACCGTCCACGGCCGCGTCAATGCGTGGTCGATGACGGTCATGTCGTCGTGAAGCAGATCGGGATCGGCCTTGTCGAGATAGATGCGTTCCCGGACGATCGTCTGGTTATCCTCGTGCAAAGGAATGCCGCTCGGCTCGAACGTGCGCGGCCCTTTCAAGTTGCGCGTCTCGACCTCGAGGGTGTCGAACCGGCCATCCCCGTCGGTGTCGAGCCATTTGCCGATGGAATAGCCGTCGAAACTCGGCTGCGGGTCCTCGGGCCAGTCGCGGCCGTCGGTGTAGATGCGCCGCCGCGACTCGCGGATGTGGTCGATGCGGATATAGGTGGTCTCCGGCAGGACGATGATTTCCATAGGACGGAACAGCGTCATCATCGCCGGCATGCCGACCGGGAGGCACCTCGCACCGGTCCACAGGCCGGGCCCGCCGACCGCCTGGTCGGCGAGGCTCGCCTCGAAGCGCGCCTGATACCCCGGCGTCAGCGGGGCTTGCTGCGCCCTGCCCCCGGATTTGTCCGGGTCGAACGGGCCTTGGCCCCTGACGCCCGCGGGAGGGCGGGCTCGGAGCCACTGTCCCTTGAGATTGGGATAGAGCGCGTCATCGAACGCCCGCGCGCCGTCGATGGTCATCAGCACCGCCGACAGCGCCGTCACCAGCGCGATTGCACCGATCGAGCTTCGGGAAAGCATGGGGATCCTCCGTGCCTGGCGTGCATCTTGCGCGCACGTGTCCGCGTCAGGATACACCGTTCGGGCGCGCCTGCGGAAGGGCGCCCAGTCTCGTCGTCCCCGCAGCCGTTACCCCATCTCCATCGCGCGGTTCACCCGACGTCCGCCAGGCGCGGCCGTGGCGTCAGCACCAGGGCGAAGTAGGTCTCCATGTCCGCGGCGAGGACCAGGTGGAAGCGCGAGAAAGTGCTCATCAGGTCTTGCTCGTAGAGCGCGAGCGCGTCGCCGCGGCAGATCAGGAATTTCGCGGCGGCCACGACGTCTTCGCGGTCGATGACGCACAGCAGGCGCATCTCCGGATGGCGGGCGAGATAGTCGAGCGCGGCCGTGACCATCATCGGATAGCCGGGGTGCAGCATGTCGTCGAGGCAGATGATGCCGTCGTGGTGCAGCACCGCGTGGACGAGTTCGAGATCATTGACCAGGCATTCGCGGGAGTGGTGGCTGTCGATGTGGACGAAGCGCACGGAATGAGCGCCGAGCCTTTCGCGCAACCGGGCTGGTACGATCTCGCGGCTGTCGGCCTTCCAGCACGAATAGCGATCGGGCGAGAGGCCGTGGGCGGCGCAATTGGCGAGGAACCGGCCTTCGATGCCGGCGTCGGGCCAATCGAAACGGTCGATACCGATCGCCTTCTCGCCCGGCGCCAGGCCGAGCGCCATGGCGATGAAGAAGCGGCCCTCGAAGGTGCCGATCTCCACCAGCGCCCCGCCGACGCCGAGCGCCGACTGGCGCCGGATCAGGTGTCCGCAAATGGCGGCGGCAAAGCGTGAGGACATGCCGCGCACCTGCTCGTAGCTCTCCGCGAGGTAGCGGTCGACGGCGGGATGGCCGCTCGCGATATCGATCATGGAAGTGCGATCCTGCGGTGGCACGGCCGTCCCGGATGTCGGTAGCTAATCAAGTTGTCCTGGTAGCACATCATTTGTCCGCTTCGGGTTTGGTTGGCATGGCCGATTTGGAAAGCGGTAGACGTCCCGGCGCGGACTCAATTCCGGTCAGGGCCCGGGCCGATCGTTCCGGGCGGGCCTGCATGCTTTCGCACATCAGGCAATTGCTGTATCGTCCTCGCCAGCTGCCGTGAACGGGATGTGCCGAGCTCCCCCTTGGAATAATCGGACAGCGAGGATGCCGTCGGCAGGCTGCGCCCTCCCGCGCCGATTTCCTTTTTTCGGCACCACGACACAACCGTATCCCACACGCCTCGTGCATCGCGCGCGGCGGGCAAGGGATCGATCTCAAGGGGGAAAACATGCTGTGCCGGAACGCAATCTCTATCATTGCAGTTGCGGGAGCGCTGGTGGCCGGCTTGACCGCCGCCCGGGCGTTCGATGATTCGAAATATCCCGATCTCTCCGGGCAGTGGCTCGGTGTCCGCATTCCCGGGGTCGGAGGCCAGCCGGCTTTCGACCCGTCCAAGCCCTGGGGTCTCGGCCAACAGGCTCCATTGACGCCGGAGTATCAGGCGGTCCTGGCGGCGAGCCTCGCCGATCAGGCCGCCGGAGGCCAGGGCAATTGGCACACCGGCTCCAGCTGCCTGCCGCCCGGCATGCCCGGAATGATGAATCTCTACCAGGCCATGCAAATCGTCGTGCTGCCGGAGATCACCTATATCCTGATCGACCACGTCCATGATTCCCATCGCCGGATTTATACCGACGGGCGCGACTGGCCGCAGGAGGTCGAGCCGAGCTTTTTGGGCTATTCCATCGGCAAATGGGTCGACGAGGACGGCGACGGCCGCTTCGACGTGCTCGAAGTCGAAACCCGCTACTTCAAGGGTCCGCGCACCCTGGACCCGTCGGGCATGCCGACCCACGCCGACAATCAGTCCATCGTCAAGGAGCGCATCTTCTTCGACAAGAGCAATCCGAAACTGCTGACCAACGAGATCACCTTGATCGACCACGCGTTCACGCGCCCCTGGAAGGTGGTCAAGACCTACAGCCGCAATCCGGCGGCGTATCCGAACTGGCTGGAATACGACTGCATCGGCGACAACGTCCTCATCAAGATCGGCAATGAAACCTATTACAAGAGCAGCGAGGGCCGGCTCATGCCCACCAGGAAGGACCAGCCGCCGCCCGACCTGAGATATTTCAAGCAAGTGCAGAAGTAACCGCCGAAGGGCTACGGCTACGGCTCCGCCTTGGCGCCGCCCGCCAGGGCGCGAATCTGCTTGACCGCGTTTTCAACCTTCAGGTCGAGATAGAGCTTGCCGAGTTCCGGCGTCGCGAGGGTGGGATCACCGCGGACGCCGGTCGATTCGTTGGCCGCGGCGAGTTCGTCCTTGTGGACCCACTGGCCCGGCGTCTCCAGGTAGAGCAGTTCGGACGTGTCCCTGATGCCGGCATGGGCATCGGTGTGCGGCAGTCCGCGCTTTGCCAGGATTTCGGTGAACTGCGCATCGGTCTTGGTGTAGAGATCGCCTATGTAGAGAACGCGCGCGCCGTCCGCGCGATGCTGCGCGTCGAGTTCCTTGGCCGCCCGGGCGAGTTCGTTCTGGCCGCCGCCATGGTCGCCCATGATGGCCACCACCTTGAACCCCGCCGCCAACGCGCTCTGGGCCACCGCGCGCACCACGCCGAAAAAAACCTCCGGCGGCAGCGTGACCGATCCGGGGAAACGCATGTGACCGGTGCGTCCGGCGGCATTTCTCGTGACCGCGAACGGCAATGTCGGATACACCAGCGCATCGCCCAGTTCCTCGGCGATCCGCTGGGCGGCATAGTGCGCCACGAAGTTATGCTTGCCGATCACCATGTGAGGGCCGTTCTGCTCGCTGCTGCCGGTGTAGACGATCGCGGTGCGCTTTCCCGCGGCGATGGCATCGCGCACCTCGGGCCAAGTCAGGTCGTCGATCCAGACCGAGCGTGTCTCGCCGTGCGCGGGCAGCGCGGCGACGACAATGGCGGCGATGAGGAAGCACACTCTCTTCATGGACGTGTTTCCTGTTTCATTGACGCATGTCCTGCCGTTTCGAGGCATCTGCGCGGGCGTCATCAGATTGCCACGGGATGGGACGACATCTCCCGGCCATGATGAACGTACACGCATCCCGGCATTTCGTTCCGCCGTGCCCGGACATTCCCGAGCACAGTCTAGGCTGGTATCGGTTTCTTGTCGCGCTTCGCACCAATGCGCTGCAGATTTGGCCGCGGGACGCCTATACCGAGGACGTGGTGGAGCAGTCCTTTCTCGGCCGCAAGCGTTTCCTGCTCAATGCTCCCGACGCCATCCATCATGTTCTGGTCGACAATATCGCGAACTACCGGCGGACGACGGCGACCATTCGCATCCTGCGCCCGATCGTCGGCGAAGGGCTGATCCTGAGCGAAGGCGAGGAGTGGCGGCATCAGCGCCGGACCATCGCACCGACCTTGACGCCGCGCGTCATCCCGATGCTGGCGCGGCATGTCGCCGGCCGCCGCAGCAGGCGGCCATCCGCGCCTCGCCGCCGCGGCCTCGCAGCCCGTGGATCTCCTGGCCGCGATGCAGTTCCTCGCCCTCGAGATCGCGGCGCGCTCGATGTTCTCCCTCGAGATGCACCGCTACGGCCCCTCGCTGCGACGGATGATCAAGGGTTTTGCCACAAGCCTCGGGCGGCCGTATTTTCTCGATCTGGTGCTGCCGATCGGCGTTCCCTCGTGGCGCGACTTCGCCCGGATGAGGTTCCGGGCGCAGTGGATCGCGCTGATGGACGAGATCGTCGCGGCGCGGCTGCGCGAGCCGCCGAGCGACCAGCCGCGCGACTTGTTCGACGTGCTGCTGGCGGCGCGCGACCCCGAAACCGGGGCGGCGTTTTCGCGGGCGCAATTGCGCGATCAGATGGCGACCATGATCGTCGCCGGCCATGAGACGACCGCGCTCACGCTGTTCTGGTCGCTCTATCTTCTGGCGTCGGTGCCGGCGGAACAGGACCGGGTGGCCCAAGAGGCGGGCGCGGTCGATGTTTCGATCGAAGCCGCCGGGGCGGCGTTGCCGAAGCTGCCCTATACGCGCGCCGTCGTGAACGAGGCGCTGCGCCTCTATCCGCCGGCGGCTGCGATCGCACGCGTCTCGATCGCGGCGGACGAGGTGAGCGGCGTCACCATGCCGGGCGGATCGCTGGTGATGATATCGCCGTGGGTGCTGCACCGGCACGTCCGCCTGTGGAACGAGCCCGATGCCTTCGATCCCACGCGCTTCCTCGCCGACAAGCCCCCGGCGCACCGCTTCGCCTATCTGCCGTTCGGCGCGGGCCCGAGAATTTGCGTCGGGGCACAGTTTGCCCTGGCCGAGGCCGGCTTGGTGCTGGCCATGCTGGCGCAGCGGTTCGAATTTACCCTTGCCGACGATGCGCCGGTGCTGCCGATCACGGTGATCACGACGCAGCCCGACCATCCCGCGCTGTTTCGGCTGCGGGCCATAGGATAGCCGGGCACGAAGCCTACCGTCAGTGCATATGAGTATTGACCGATTTGCAGGCGTCCGCTGCGCCGGCCCGCAAATATACGCGCGCAAACGGCTGCTCTTTTTGCCAGGTATCGCCGTTTGACGCACCGCGGCAACAACAAACGCGCCGGGCGCGAATGAGATATGTTTCTGACCGCCGAAACTCTGTTAAATCTCTATAAACTCGATATTTTTCCACGCGAGATCATGGACATTGATTCACTTGCACCGCACAAACTCCGTACTAAATCGGTGAGGACAAAACGGAGAATGTCCCATGAAAAAGTTTCTTGCCATCATCGCTCTCGGCACCGTCCTCGCGGCGCCGGCTTTCGCCCAGCAGGCCCCGAACGCGCGCCAGGATGCTCAAAGGTCGGGCAGCGAATGGTCGTCCCGGGTCCACTCATACGCTCCGGACCATTATTCGCCGCCTCGCTATGAGTACAACAACAACGCCAATCCCGATTTCCAATTGGGCGGCGGCGAACGCTAATCTGCAATCATGCGGCGGGGCGGCGCACACCGCCGGCCGCATCGGTTGCCGGCAGGATGGGTTGAGCGAAGCGATACCCGTCGTACACGCGCCTGCGCTCGAGATTCAAATCCCGCAAGCGCGGTACCAGGATCGCGGTATCAGGGTTGCGCAGCGGCTCGGCTTTGCAGCCCAGCCGGCTGCGGCCATCGCGCGAGCGCCGCCCTGCCCGCGTCGGTCAGATCATAGATGCCGCGCCCGGTCCGCACGAACCAGCCGTAGACATTGTGCAGCAAAATCTTGGGCGCGTCGGGAATGGCCGGCCGCAAGTCTCTCGTCGGCCGCGGGCCGGCCCTGAGCATGGCCGCACAGGCGAGCGCCTGCTGGCGGTAAGCGGTCATGATCGGCGACCTCGTGCTGCCGCCGACGGCGGGATCGCCGTGGCGGCGCTGGTGCTCGGTGACCAGTTTGCTGCGCTGTTTCAAGTCGCGGCGCGGCCGCCAGGCGCTGGGCTCCACGACGGCCTCCACATGCCCCGAGGCGGAAATCCCGAGCAGGCCGAATCCGAGCAGCCGGCATAATTTGCGGACCCGCGGGTCTCGTTCCCGGCTCGAGGCGCGCGACGTGGTCCGCACCGCCAGCCAGACCTCCTCGGACGCCGCACTGCGATCGACGCCCTGGAGGACGAGCTCGAGATTGAACCTGAGCTTCAGCTCGCAGATCACGACGATGCCGTCGCCGCGCAGGCCCACGACGTCGCAGCCGCAGACCTCGCCCTTGACCGCGAAACCGAGATTTTCGAGGTAGCGCTTGACGGGCGGGTAAAGCGAAGTTTCCACCGAACGTCTCCGCGGCAAGGCCTTGGGGGGACCCGTGGGCAACCGAGGCAGCCTGATCCGGCCGGAATCCCGCACCGTCTCCGCCCGTACGCGCATGAGGATCGAGCCCTCCCCAAACCAGGCGCGCGGGAAGGCAAGCATGGTATAATGATTCTGACAATACGGGTGCGGCGCCGCCATCGCGCTGCGGCGCACGTGCCCGTGATCAAATGCGAGGATTGTTCATGAGCGTCTTGCTGCGAGTAGCTGCGTTGGCCCTGTTCGCGACGGCGTCGGGGCCGGCCTCGGCCCAGAACTACCCGACCAGGCTGGTCCACATCATCGCGCCCTTCGGCCCCGGCGGCCCCTCCGATGTCTTCTCCCGCATCGTCGCGCAGAAACTGTCGGAGGCGCTCAAGCAATCCTTCGTGGTGGAGAATCGGCCCGGCGCCAGCACCATGATCGGTACCGATGTGGTGGCCAAGGCACCGCCGGACGGCTACACGCTGCTGATCATCTCGCAGACCCACGCCACCAACGAGTCGCTCGTCGCCAACAAGCCGTTCCAGCTGTTGCGCGACTTCGTGCCGGTGGCGCCGATCTATTCCGGCGACGTGATGCTGGTGGTGCACAAATCGGTGCCGGTGAAGACGCTCAAGGAATTCATCGCGCTAGCCAAATCCAAGCCCGGCATGCTCAACTATGCCTCGTCCGGCACCGGCTCGCAGTATCATATGGACGGCGAGCTGTTCAAGACCATGACCGGCACCGACATCGTCCATGTGCCTTACAAGAGCAGCTCCGGCGCCCGCAACGACGTCATCGGCGGCCAGGTACAGATGATGTTCGACAACATCGCGACGATGAAGCCGAACGTCGAGGCCGGCCTCGTGCGGGTGCTGGGCACGTCGGGGGCCACCCGTTCGCCAATTCTTCCCGACGTGCCGACCATCGCGGAGGCCGGCGTGCCCGGCTTTGTCGCGTCCGGATGGGTCGGGATCGTTGCGCCGGCCGCGACGCCCAAGCCGATCGTCGAACTGCTGAACCGCGAGATCAACAAGATCCTCGCCTCGCCCGAGGTAAGGGAAATCTGGGCCATGCAGGGGGTCAATTCGATGTTCATGACCTCCGCCGAATTCGGTGCGTTCATCAAGGCCGAGATCGAGAAGTGGGCGAAGGTCGCCCAGGTCGCCGGCGTGAAGATCAACTGATCGGCGGTAAGACGTATCGCGCGTATTCGCAGGAAGCGTAGCCCGGATGAGCGCAGCGACATCCGGGTTGTTCCACCGCGTGTGATCCCGCATTTCGCTCCGCTCATGCGGGCTACTTCCCATTCATTTCTCCGGCCAGAGCATGCCGCGCAAGGCTTCGACCAGGCGCTCGCGCGCGGGGGGAACATAGTCGCGCGCGGGCACCGCGCCCCATACCGGCTTCGGCCAGGACGGATCGCCGAGGCGGCGCGCGATGACATGGACGTGAAGCTGCGGCACCACGTTGCCGAGCGCGGCGACGTTGAGCTTGTCGCATCGCGTCACCGCCTTCAAGGCGCGGGAGACACCCGCAATCTCGGTGGCGAGGTGGATTTGATCGGCATCCGACAGGTCGATGATCTCGCTCGCGCCGGCCCGCCGCGGCACCATCAGCAGCCAGGGGTAATTGGCATCGTTTGCGAGCAGCAGCCGCGACAGCGGCAGGTCTCCGACGCTAACGGTGTCGCTTGCGAGCTGCGGATGCAGCGTCCAGGACGGCTGCGCGGGCGTGATATTCATCGGCAATCCCCGCGCTTCGGTGGGACCGCGGCCGGCCCGCTGGTTCAGCTCAGCAGATCGACCTCGCCATCCTCGAGATTGTAGATCGCGCCGACCACCCGGACTTTCTTGTCGGACACGAGCGCCGCGATGATGGGCGTCGCGGCCTTCAGCACTTCGACGTTGAGAACGACGTTCTGCTTGATGGCGTTGTCGAGGGCGTCACCCGGCTTGCCCTGCGTGTCCTTGACGGCGGGGCCGATCGCTTCGACCAGGGCGGGAAGATGGCCCGGCAGCGTGGTACCGTCGCGGATCGATTTGATCGTGGCTTCGACCGCGCCGCAGGAGCGGTGACCGAGCACCATCAGGAGCGGCGTATCGAGCACGGAAACCGCGTATTCGAAGCTCGCTACGACGTCGGTGTTGAGGAAGTTGCCGGCCACGCGGCACACGAACAGATCGCCGCGGCCGGTATCGAAAGCATATTCCGGCGCGATGCGTGAGTCGGCGCAGCTGAGAATGCCCGCGAACGGGTTCTGGCCCTTGGTCAGTGCTTTGCGCTCATGCTTGAAATCGTGCCGCTTGGAAACGCCCTCCACATAGCGCTTATTGCCCTTCATCAGGCGCTTGAGCGCAGCCTCGGGCGAAAGGATGTTTTCCTTCTTCGGCGGCGCCTTTGGCGCCTCGGCAAATCCGCTGCGGGGCACCGCAAGGCCGGCCATCACGGCCCCGGCGAGCGTAAGGAAGCCGCGCCGTGGGACAGTCGCATGAGTGGCTGTGGGGTCGCTGCACCATTGGCACATGATGTTCTCCTGCGGCATGGGGAATCGCGGTCAGCGAGACGGCGGGGGGTTCGGGGTGTGGTCGTTGATCTGGGGGACCGTATTTGCCCGCCACATCATATAGCATGGGGATACGAGTCGTCCTACGTCACTGCAGCGACGTCGCTGCAGCGATGGAGATGGTGACGCGTCAGTCGATGGACGACCACGAGGCGATCGCACGCGGTGGCGGGGTGGACGACGTTGCAAGCGGATATCAGGAGACATCCGTCCATGAGGGCGCCTCTCATTGCGACCATTGCCGCCTTCGCGCTGGGTGCCGTCGCCCTCGCCGTCAACACGTACTTGGTCGACGCCCAGACGCGACAGGCGGCGGCGCGCGACGGTGGCGCGGTCATCGACACCCCGGTGGTGCCGGCGAACGTCAGGGTCCAAGGCAGCGGCCCGGCGATCGTCCTCATTCACGGGTTCGGGGCCGCGATCGACTGGTGGGACGAGATCGCGCCGGCGCTCGCCGCCGACCATCGCGTCATCCGCATCGACCTGATCGGCCACGGCGGCACCGCGGCGCCCGCCTCCGGCTATTCGATCGAGCGCCAGGGCGCGCTGGTGGCGGCGGTCCTCGACCGGCTCGGTGTCGATCGCGTCACCGTCATCGGCCATTCCATGGGCGGCGAGGTCGCGACCGCGTTCGCCGGGATCAGGCCGGCGCGGATCGCGCGCATGATCCTCATCGACGCCCCGGCGACCGCCGGCACCACCTTCACGATCCTGACCGAAGCCTATCTGACGCCGGTGGTCGGGCAGCTGCTGTCGCATTTCCAGACCGACGAAGGCCTTCGCCGCGGCCTCGCGCAAGGTTTCGCTCCCGGTTTCGCCGTCCCGGAAAAATTCGTGGCCGACGTCCGGCGGCTCACCTATACGGCCTTCCGAACCGCCCACGACGACAGCATCGCCTATCGCACGGCCAAGCCGCCCTATGAGCGGATCGCGGCGCTGCAGCCGGTGCCGCCGCTGCTCGCCCTCTCCGGCAGCCTCGATGCGATCGTTCCGCCGGAACATACGAAGTTCTACGAGCACGTGCCCGGCGCCAAGATCGCGATCATCGAAGGCGCCGGCCACTCGCCGATGGTCGAGAGGCCGGCGAAGACTTTGGAGCTGATCCGGGGCTTCCTGGCATCGACGCCGTGACGCGGAGCGGTCGGATGCGTTACGGACGGGCCTGACGCCGCAGACGGCACGGTGACGTTGCCGAGTGACCGAGCCGTCCGTGTGATATATGATTTTTCCAGAGATTGCCGTCCCGGCTTGCAGACCGGAAGGAAAAATCACGATGTATCGATCGATCGCGCTCAGCGTAACCACAATCGCGTTGGTGTCCCTGGCTTGCCCCGGCACGTCCGTGCGCGCCGACCCTCTGTCCGCGCGGCAGCAGCTCGCCGTCGACATCTACAAGGAGCTGGTCGAGATCAACACCGTCACCGAGACCGGCGACACCGGCCGCGCCGCCGACGCCATGGCGGCACGGTTGCGTGCCGCCGGGTTCGAGGGCGCCGATGTGCAGGTGTTCAAGCCGGCGCCGCGCAAGGGCAATCTGGTGGCGCGCCTGCGCGGCACCGGCGCACGCCGGCCGATACTCCTGCTCGCGCATCTCGATGTGGTCGAGGCGAAGCCGGAGGACTGGTCGACCGACCCGTTCAAGCTGGTGGAGAAGGACGGCTATTTCTACGGCCGCGGCTCCGGCGACGACAAGTACATGGCGGCGAGCTTCGTGGCGAACCTCATCCGCTACAAGCAGGAGGGCTACCGGCCCGACCGCGACATCATCCTGGCGCTGGAGACCGACGAGGAAATCATCGACGCCGATGCGCTGGGCATTCAATGGCTCATCAAGAACCACCGCGACCTGATCGATGCCGAATTCGCCCTCAACGAGGGCGGCGGCGTCGGCGTCAAGCGCGGCAAGCCGATCCGCAACAGCATCCAGACCAGCGAGAAGGTCAGCTTTTCCTACCGCCTGGGAGTCACCAACAAAGGCGGCCATTCGTCGGTGCCGTCCCCCGACAACGCCATCTATCACCTCGCCGAGGGCCTCGCACGGCTCGGCAAATTCAGCTTTCCGGTGAACTTGAACGCGACGACGCGACAATCGCTCGAACGCGCCGCCGAGCTCGAGGCACCTCAGATGGCCGCCGACATCCGCTCGGCGCTCTCCGCGGACCCCGACCCGGCCGCGGTGGCGCGCCTCTCGGCCAACCCCGGCTACAACGCCCAACTGCGCACCACCTGCGTCGCCACCATGCTGGAGGGCGGCCACGCCTACAACGCCCTGCCCCAGTCCGCCCGCGCCACCGTCAACTGCCGCATCATGCCGGGCGAGAAGGTCGATGACGTGACGGCGACCCTGGTGCGCGTGCTCGCCGACGACAAGATCTCCGTGACACCGATCGGGCAGCCGGTGCTGAGCGCGCCGTCGGCGCTCGACGAGACGCTGCTGAGTGCCATCGACAAGACCTCGGCCGAGTTCTGGCCCGGCGTGCCCGTCGTCCCCGTCATGAGCGCCGGCGCGACCGACGGCAGCTTCCTGCGCAATGCGGGAATCCCGACCTACGGCCATTCCGGCCTCGCCGGCGATGTCGACAATTCGCGCGCCCACGGCAAGGACGAACGCGTGCTGGTGAAGTCATTCTTCGATGGCCAGGAATATCTCTACCGGCTGGTCAAGCGGCTGTCGGGCGGGGGGTAGGGGATACTCCGATCAGCCTGACCCCGTTGGGGTCATTGCCCGGCCTTGACTGGCTTGACCGGGCAATGACAAAGGTCAGCGTGATCGAAAAGTGCGCTAAAAATTCGCTGCCTTGCGCATCGGGTTCGTCTGCGGATCGGCGACGCCCTTGGGCAGATCGAACATCCCGCCCGGGAGCGTATCGAAGAAGGCGAGCACCTCCGAGGTCTTGATCACGTCGGCATATTTGGCGTTCATGTCGCAGAGATTGATGGCGTGGCTCGCCTGGGAGCGGTCGAAGCAGCCCTCCTCGGCAATGGTGATGCGGTAGTTGAGGCTGAAGGCATCGAGCACGGTGGCGCGCACGCAGCCCGAGGTCGTGGTGCCGGTGACGATGACGCTGTCGGCCCCGAGCAGCGTGAGATAGCTCGCCATGTTGGTGCCGAAGAAGCCGGACGGCTTCTGCTTGTAGACCACGATGTCGTGCGGGCCCGGCGCGAGCTCGGCCATGATTTCGTTGCCGTCGAAATTGGAGATCACGGTCTTGTTGCCGACGTCTTCGGCGGAGCGGTTGTTCTTCCAGGCCCAGCTTCCGGAATCCCAGAGGTCGCCCCGGCGCATGCCGGTGGTGTAGATCACCGGCAGTCCTTTTGCGCGTGCCTTGTCGATCAGGGCGCGGATGTAATCGAGCGCGGCCCACGCGTCCTCGCCGCAGGAATTGCGCCACTTCTTGATCGATTCCAGGATCGGCTCCGGCTCGTCGCCGCAGAACGCGTAATTGACATCGATGACGAGCAGGGCCGGCCGCTTTCCGAAGCCCTGGCGCGCGCCATAGCCGGACGTCGCGAACACCGCCTTGTCGCGTTCGGTGAGAAACTTGTTCCAGATCGGTTCGGACATTTATTCTCTCCCAATTCGTCCAATCCTGTCTTACAGCGTCGCGCGCACCGCTTCGACGAAGCTCATGTCGATGATCTCGTCGTATTTGATGTCGCTCTTGAGAATGCCGGCCTCGCGCACCACGGCGCTCGCGGTCGCCCAGGCGGGCCGGCTCACCATGCCGTCGCGGCTCCACATCTCGTCCTTGAACGAGCGGTCGAGGGTCGAGCGCATGTCGTCGAGCGGCATGGTCGGAAACTGCGCCTTGGCGATTTCGCTGGCTTCGCCGGGGTCGGCATAGAGCAGCTTGAGGCCCTTGATCATGCCGCGCACGAAGGTGCGGACCAATTCGGGCTCCTTCTGGATGGTATCGAGCCGGACATTGAGGGTGGAATAGGCATAGGGGCCGAGCTCTTTCGGCACGTTGAAGAACGGCTCGCCCCAGACATTGTTGCGCACGCCCTGGGTGACGAAGGGCTCGGTGGCTTCGCCGATCTGGGCCTGCCTGCCGCGCACCACGGCGATGGTCGCGGAATTCGCGGTTTCGATCAGCGTCACGTCCTTCTTGGCGTCGAGCTTCCATTTCGCCAGCAGATAGCGGGTGATCGAGTTGGGCGTGCCGCCGAACGGGCCGACGGCGATGGTCTTGCCCTTGAAATAGGCGGGCCAGTCGGTGCCGGTCGGCTCCTGTCCCTTGGCGGCGCAGAAATAGACGTTGCCGCGGTCGACGCAATTGACCACCGCGCGCAGCTCGGCGCCCTTGGCCTTGGCGAAGGCGTTGTGCTCGGGGCCGCCGATGAAGGCGAAGGCCTGGCCCGACAGCACCGCATTGGTGTGGCCGCTGCCGCTCTCGATGGTGACGATCTTCACCGTCACGTCATCGAAATAGCCCTTGGCCATGGCGATGTAGAGCGGCAGGTAGCCGGTGCTGTGGACCGGCTCCGCGACCAGGAGCTCGCGCGCGGCGCGGGCCGGGACGATGCGGCCGGCGACGGCGGCGCCAGCGGCCGCCGCGGTCCCCAGAAATTTGCGTCGGTTCATGACGGTCTCCCAAGGTATCGTCTTTGCATCAGCTCTTCACGCCCTTGCGCAGCACGCGCTCGATCCAGGACACGGTGACGTACATGATGACGGCGAGCGTCGAGAGCACCGCGACCGCGACCCATACCAGCGCGATGTCGTAGGTCTGGCCGGCATAGAGGATGGCGCGGCCGAGGCCATGCTGGGAGGCGATGAACTCGCCGACCACGGCGCCGGTGAGCGCGAGGCCGATATTCACCCGCAGCACCGAGATGATCCACGGCAGGCAGGACGGGATGACGAGCTTGCGGAACACCTGCAGGCGGCGTCGCGCCGAGCGAATAGAACAGCTTCTCGCCGTCGGGATCGACGGCCTTGACGCCGGCATAGGTGGTGAGCGTCGACACCACCAGGGTGAGCGCGGTCGCGATCGCCACCTTGGAGGCGAGGCCGATGCCGAACACCAGCACGATGAGCGGCGCCAGCGCGAGCTTGGGCAGCGACTCGAAGCAGATGATGTAGGGCTGCACGATCGCCGCATAATTGCGCGACCACCAGAACGACAGGCCGAGCGCCGAGCCGGCGATGGTGCCGATGAGAAAGCCGATGATGGTCGAGCGGAAGGTGAAGCCGATGTCGGTCCAGGCATCGCCGGTGGTGAAGAAGATCTGCAGCGTCTTGAAGATCGCGCTCGGCTGCGACCAGAAGAACGCGTCGATGAAGCCGGCGGAGGCGCCGACTTCCCACAGCGCGACGATGCCGACGAGGATGCCGAGCTGCACGCCGACGATGATCCAGGCCGGCCAGTCCTTCTGCACCGGCAGCTTGCGCGCCGGCTTCGCCCGCACGGCGGCGCGGCCGCGTCCCGGGCGCGGTGGGCGTCGGCCACGCTCCAGGGCAGTTCCTTGACGGGTGAGGTCTGTTCGATCGCCATGGCGTCCGCGCCGCTCAGGCCGCGTCATCGAGGGAGGCCGGCTGGCTGTGCAAGCAGGTCGAGGCAGCGCTCCTTCACCGCGATGAAATCCGGCGCGGTGGTGCAGGCGCGCAGGCGCGGGCGCGGCAGCGCGACCGGGATCGTTTCGATGATGCGGCCCGGCCGCGTTCCCATCACGTGAACCTCGTCGGACAGGAAGATCGCCTCCTCGACGTCATGGGTGACGAACACCACGGTCTTGCCGAAATCGCTCCACAGCGCCAGCAGCCACTCCTGCATGCGCAGCTTGGTCTGGGCATCGAGCGCGCCGAACGGCTCGTCGAGCAGGATCACGTCGGTATCGAACAGCAGGGTCCGCAGCAGCGCCGCGCGCTGGCGCATGCCGCCGGACAGCGCATTGGGATAGGCGTGCTCGAATCCGGCAAGGCCGTAGCGCCGCAGCAGCGGCAGCGCCCGCGCGCGCGCCTCGCGCAGCGGCACGCCCTGGATCTCCATGCCGAGGATGATGTTGTCGGTCAGCGTCCGCCACGGCAGCAGCAGGTCCTTCTGCAGCATGTAGCCGACCCGGCCGATGGTGCCGGTGGCATCGATGCCGTCGATCAGGACCCGGCCCCGGCTCGGCTCCTGCAACCCCGCGACGATGTTGAAGATGGTGCTCTTGCCGCAGCCGGACGGGCCGATCAGGCTGACGAAGGAGCCCTGCGGCACCGCGAGGCTGACACGGTCGAGCGCATGGAAGGCGCCGGACGGCGTGTCGAACCGCATGCTGAGGTCATCGATCCGAAGCTTGGTCGGCGAGGGCATCGGGCGCCTCCGGTCCAAGGCGGAGCGTAATCGGGTGGCCCCGCCGGTCGCAAGAAGCATGCCATGGCTCCATGCCGTCATTCCGGGGCCGGCCACAGGCCGGAACCCGGAATCCAGGCTTTCCGCGCTGCATCTGGATTCCGGGTTCGGTGCTTCGCACCGCCCCGGAATGACGGTTGTGCTTGCGATCACCGCCCCAGTATCGACGACACCATGGCGCGGGGGTCGCGCACCGGCCATTTGCCGAGCTCGACGGCCTGGAAGAACTCGTCGATATGGCGATTGAATGCGTCCGGCTCCTCCAGGTTGATCGCGTGGCCGGCGTTCGGCAGCACCACCAGCGCCGCGGTCGGGATCGTCTTCTTCATGAGGATGCCCGGCCCCAGGCAGGCCCAGTCCTCGTCGCCGGTCATGATCAGGGTCGGCGCCGTGATCTTCTTCAACTCCTCGGTGAGATCGTAGAGCGAGGGCCGGCGGCTTTGCACGCCGCGCAGCGTCATCGCCGAACCGGTGGTCGAATGCTCCGCGAGTTGGTCGGCGAATTCGCGCCAGCCGCGCGGGTCCTTGTTCTGCTGCTGCACCCGCGACGGCCCCAGCGCATAGGCTTCGGCCGCCTTGGCCATGCCCTGCTGTTCGAACCGGGCGGCGCTCGCCTCCGCTTCCGCCATGAATTGCGCCCGCGTATCCGGGCTCGCGCCATAGCCGCAGCCGGCGATGACGAGGGAGCGGGCGCGGTCGGGATAGGTGAACCCGAAATGGGTGGTCGCGAAGCCGCCCATGGAAAGGCCGACGATGTGGGCCTTGTCGATCTTCAAGGCGTCGAGCACGGCACGGATGTCGTCGCGGGCGCGCGCCTGCGAGTAGCGCTCGACCTCCGCCGGCACGTCGGAAGGCGGGTAGCCGCGGGCATTGTAGGCGATGCAGCGGTAGCGCCGGCCGAAATGGCGAAGCTGCGCCTCCCAGGAGCGGACATCGCCGGCGAATTCGTGCACGAACACGATCGGAATTCCGGCGCCCACCTCGTGATAGTAGAGCTTCACGCCGTCGTCGGTGGTGAGATGGGGCATGGCGAGGTCCTGGTTGGCGGTCGGCGCAGCGGCTATGGGAATAACCGATCCCGCAGCGGATTTCACCCTGGCCCTCGTCGCAAAATCTCCTCGGGGTGTAGCCCGGATGAGCGAAGCGAAATCCGGGCGCAACGGTTGATATCGCCCTTCGCTGCCGACGATCCCGCATGTCGCTGCGCTCATGCGGGCTACTTGTTGCGGCTGGGGGCACGGCCGGACCGGCCGGACCGGGACTGGAAAAACCGGCAGGCCGTACCTATCTCCCCACCGCCCTCAGGCATGCGAGCGATTCGAGCCTTTTCGGCGACGGGGTGGGGCAGGTACATAGCAGCACCGCGCAGGCCGATCCATTCGGCGGCGTCTCGTCGACGCCAATCCGATGGTTCTCTTGCGGAATTTGCGCCCGGCCGGGTCGGTTCGGGGGCCCATTCACTACGTCGCACGAGCGGATTGGATCGATGGACCGAACACGATATTATTGCCCAGCGTCGCCGCGCCCGTCCGCGGCGTGGAACCCGAACCGCGATTTGGTGTTTTCAGCCACATGTACGTGCAGGGGCGACAGGGTCGCACCGCCCCTCGACATCCGCCAACGGATTCGCCATGACACGCGCGCAGCCGATCGCTTCGAATGCCGGCGATGCCTGTACCGGCCCGCTGGGCTTATGGCCCGACCGCCGCGGCGGCCATGAGGCCGATGCCTGGATGCACGCCTATCGCAGCGTGCGCGAGGAGACCGAGCGGCGCGCCGCCGGCCTTTCGGCGGAGGATCAGGTCGTCCAGTCGATGCCTGATGCGAGCCCCATCAAATGGCATCGCGCCCACACCACGTGGTTCTTCGAGCAGTTCGTGCTGGCGCCGTACGCGGCGGACTATCGCAGCTTCGACG
Source organism: uncultured Alphaproteobacteria bacterium (assembly GCA_963800215.1). Taxonomy (GTDB): domain Bacteria; phylum Pseudomonadota; class Alphaproteobacteria; order Rhizobiales; family Xanthobacteraceae; genus JAJPKK01. Next base: position 298,108 of record CAWCZY010000007.1, read on the forward strand.
AACGATTTGCCTATCTGTTCAATTCCTATTATGTCGCTGCCGGCCCTCGTCATGCCCGGCCGAAACGCGGATTGCTGACGCGACCGGATTGTGAAGAGGTGGCGCTCTATCGCGCCCATGTGGATGCGGCCATGCAAAATCTCGTCCACTCGTCGTCCGGTGACGCGCTACGGCCGCGTGATCGCTCTGCTCGAGATCGGGCTTCATCACGAACAGCAGCACCAGGAACTGATGCTGACCGATATTCTCCACGCGTTTTCGGAAAATCCGGCCGCGCCGGCCTATGACCCCTCGTTCGAATGGCCGCCGCGCGCGGCCGGCCGGGACGGCTTTTGCGAACTGGCCGAAGGCATCCACACCATCGGGCACCACGGGCACGAGTTCTGCTTCGACAACGAGACGCCTGCGCACCGTACGCTGGTCGGGCCGGTGCGTCTCGCGCGCGCCCTCGTGCGCAACGGCGAGTGGCTCGCCTTCATGGCCGACGGCGGCTATGCGCGGCCGGAACTGTGGCTGTCGGACGGCTGGGCCACGGTGTGCGCCGAAGGCTGGATTGCGCCGCTCCACTGGCGCGAGATCGACGGCGCCTGGCACGGCTTCACGCTGGGCGGCCTGCGCACGGATCGAGGAAGACCTGCCGGTCTGCCATGTCAGCTATTACGAGGCCGACGCCTTCGCCCGCTGGTCCGGCAAGCACCTGCCGAGCGAGGCCGAATGGGAAGTCGCGGCACGGGCCGGCGAACTCGAAGACGCCTTCGGCGTCGTCTGGCAATGGACGCGCAGCGCCTATTCTCCCTATCCCGGGTACCGGCCGGTCGCGGGTGCGCTCGGCGAGTACAACGGCAAATTCATGGTGAACCAGATGGTGCTGCGCGGCTCCTCGCTCGCGACGCCCGCCGGGCATGCCCGGGTCAGCTATCGCAACTTCTTTCCGCCCGCGGCGCGCTGGCAGTTCAGCGGCTTGCGGCTCGCCGATTTCGCGGCCTGAGCGCCGCCGTCGTATCCACCCGTTCGGAGAGAGACAGAGATCATGAACGTCGCATTGAAGCCGCGCCTGCTCCCCACAGGCGACGCCACCAGGACGTTTGCCGATGACGTGATGGCCGGACTCCTGGCCGAACCGAAGCGCCTGCCGCCGAAATATTTCTACGACCAGCGGGGATCGCGCCTGTTCGAGGAGATCACCCAGCTTGCCGAGTATTATCCGACCCGCACCGAGACCGCCATTCTCCAGGCCAATGCGCCGGAAATCGCCAAGCTCATTCCCGCCGATGCGGCGATGGTGGAGTTCGGCGCCGGCTCCTCCGCCAAGACGCGCATTCTGTTGCGCGCCGCGAACCAGGTGTCCGCCTATGTCCCCGTCGACATTTCCGCCGAGTTCCTGTCGAACGAGGCGGTGCGGCTGCATGAGGACCTGCCGCAGCTCTCCGTGTACCCGGTGGCGGCGGATTTCACCAAGCCGTTCGAGCTACCCGCGAGCCTCGGCGCGAAGCCCCGGGTCGGTTTTTTCCCCGGCTCCACCATCGGCAATTTCGAACCCCACGAGGCGCACGGCTTCCTGCGGCATGCGGCGACACTGCTCGGGCGCGGTGCGCTGCTGATCATCGGCGTCGATCTCGTCAAGGATCCCGCGATCCTCAATGCCGCCTACAACGACGCCGCCGGAGTCACGGCGGCGTTCAACCTCAACCTGCTGGAGCGCATCAATCGCGAACTCGGCGGCGAGTTCAAGCTGGAGAAGTTCTGCCACCGCGCCTTCTACAACCGCGAGAAGCAGCGGGTGGAGATGCATCTGGTCAGCCTCGCACGCCAGAAAGTCCGGGTCATGGGCAAGCTCATCGAGTTCCGCCGCGGCGAGACCATCCATACCGAGAACAGCTACAAATACTCCGTGGACCTGTTTCGTGGCCATGCGAGGAGCGCCGGCTGGACGCCCGCCGCGTTCTGGCTCGACGAGCAGAAATATTTTTCGGTTCACGCGCTCATCGCCGCGGCGCCGGTCACAGCGGTGCGAAGCGATGGCGGCGCGGGCGTTTGACGTCCGCCGCGGCGCACTGAAATAGTCCGCGTTCGGATTTTGCCCCAGGTTCTGTCGCCCCAGGTGCCCAGATGACCGACCGCCCCGACGCCGTGGCGCGCGGCGCGCGCATCATACGGCTTGGATCGGATTTCCGGTGGCCCGGCGGGCGGCACGTCGCCGTCGTCTTCAACGTCGCCTTCGAGGCGTGGTCGGACGGCAAGGCGCCGGGCGTCGGTCCCATGGGCAATCCGCTGCCCGGCGGCACCTTCGATACCAATGCGCTTTCGTGGGGGCATTACGGCGCGGTGCGCGGCATCGAGCGGCTGCTGCGCGCGCTCGACCGCGTCAAGCTGCGCGGCAGCGTGATGGTGAGCGGCGTGCTCGCCGAGCGCGCGCCGCAGACCGTCAAGGCGATCGTTTCGGCGGGCCATGAGATCGTCGCCCATGCCTATGCCCAGGACATCGTGCCGGCCGCGCTCACGCTCGACGAGGACCGCGCCGACATCGCCAGGACGACGCAGCTCCTGGAGGCCGCCGCCGGCGTGCGGCCGAAGGGCTGGATCAGCCCGCGCGGCACCCCGGGGCGCGACAGCGCGCGCCATCTGGCCGAGGCCGGCTACGAATGGCAGGGTGACGTGTTCGATGACGATCGGCCCTATCTCCAGTCCTTCGAGGCCGGCCGGATCGTGGCGATACCTCTGACCATGGAGGTCAACGACCTCCCCCACGCCATGCGGTTCGGCCGCTCGCCGCGGCAGTTCGTGGAAGGCTTCGACGAGCAACTCGTCCATGTCATGAGCGCGGAGACCGACGCACTGATGATCGACGTCACCGCCCACGCCCATGTCTACGGCCGGCCCTCCGGCGCCTGGGCCTATGAGGCGGCCGCGCGCAAGGTGATGTGGCGCGACGACGTCTGGATCGCCACGCGCGGCGAGATCGCCGCCCACGTGCTCAAGGCGATCGGGTAAGGGTGGAATTCGTTGCGGGCAAATTCGCTCCGCGCGGTCTTGCTCGGTTCGGCAAAATAGTCGAGTAAGGCCCGCATTCAGGAACGCGTGAACGCTCACAGGACACCCCTATGAAAATCGTCGGGTTTGAAACGGACGCGGGGCTGCGGCTCGGCGTCATCGAGGGCGACCAGGTCATCGATCTCCAGGCGGTCGATCCGGCCGTTCCCAATGATCTCGCCGCCGTGCTGGCGCGCAGCAATGGCGACCTCGCGCCGCTCGCCGAAATTGCCAAGCGTGCGCCGGCGACCGCCAGACGGCCGCTCGCCGGCTTGAAATACGCGCTGCCGGTGGCGCGGCCCGGCAAGATCATCTGCCTCGGCCTCAACTACCTCGAGCACGTCAAGGAAGGGCCCAACGCCGCAAACGTGCCGAAATTTCCGACCCTGTTCATGCGCGGGCTCAATTCCTTCGCGCCGCATCTGCAGCCGCTGATCCGCCCCAAGATCTCGGAGACCTTCGATTACGAGGCCGAGCTGGTCGCCGTCATCGGCAAGCGCGCCAAGCACATGACGCTTGAAAACGCGGTCTCCTGCGTCGCCGGATGGACCTGCTGCAATGAAGGCTCGATCCGGGAATTCCAGCGCCACACCACGCAGTGGCACATGGGCAAGAATTTCGACCGCAGCGGCGCCCTCGGCCCGTGGTTCGTGAGCGCCGACGAACTGCCCGCCGGCGGCAAGGGCCTCAAGATCGAAAGCCGGGTCAACGGCAAGGTGATGCAGTCGGACAATACGTCCAACATGATGTTCCCGGTCGCGGAGACCATCGTCTATGCGACCCAGGGCATCACGCTGGAACCCGGCGACCTCCTCGTCACGGGAACGCCGTCCGGCGTCGCCCATGCCCGCAAGCCTCCGGCGTGGATGCGCCACGGCGACGTCTGCGAGATCGAGATCGAGGGGATCGGCATCCTGCGCAATCCCATCGAGGACGAGAAGGCGTAGATCACGATCATGTCATCGAACGCGGCGCCTCATCTCCCTCTCCCCGCGTTGGGGGGAGCGGTGCTCGCATGCCGGTTCAGCGAATGTAAATCAGATGACCGGCTGCGTCCGGAGACTGGAAAAATCACGGCCCTATGGGCAGCCGATGACCTTGCCGAACAATGCACTGGCGTCATCGGGCTCGCGGTCGCCGGTCCAGACGACGTACTGGTCCGGCCGCACCAGCACGAGACGCTGCTCGTACGCATCGCGCCCGTCTCGATACGTGTCCCGTATGACTTTCAGGGGGACCTTCAGCGACCGTGCCGCGCCTTCGAACGCCTCGACCGCCCGGTCGGCGGCGTCGAATGCGAGCAGCGTGAAATTCGGCTCGAGTTCCTCGAAGACGTTGCGGCCCGATGACAGCGGCTGCGGCGCCAGATGATGGCCGGCCCTGGCCTTGAAGGCATGGGCGCCGTGGGCGCTGCACACGCCGTCCGGGACACCCATCACCACCGATGAGCCCTCATAATTGGGCTCGTAGCTCTGCACCCGCGACCCGACGTCGGATTCCCGTGCCTGCCATGCCCGCTCGAATTCCTCGCGGTCGCGGTCGGGACTGTAGCGGGCGAGGAAGGCGCCATCCTTCTTGATGCGCGCGGCGATGAAATCTTCCGCGGTCTCCTCGAAGATCGGGCGCCGCTCCTCGCTGTAGGACCGCAGCAAGGCATCGCCGCCCCAACCCTGCAGCCTGGCGGCCAGTTTCCATCCGAGATTGGCCACATCCTCCAGCCCGTTGTTGAGGCCGAAGGCACCGTAAGGCGGGTGGCTGTGCGCGGCATCCCCGGCGATGAACACCCGCCCCACCTGGTAGGTGTCGGCGACGGCGACGCGCAGGTCCCAGAACCCGACATGGTCGAATTCGCAGGCGAAATCGCACCCCGCGACTTTCCGGATCAGGCCATGGAAATCGAAATTGTCCCTGGTGGTGTCGGAGGGGACCGGCGCGTGGAAGAACCACCCCTCCCCCACGTCGATGCGGCCGAAGAACTGCCAATAGCCGTTCAGGTCCGGATGCATTACGCGATAGGTGCTACGCGGGGGGAAGCGTTGGAGGCGCTCGTGAAGCTCGCGCGAGCGAAACACGACCAGCACCATGAGCTGGTCGAAGTCAGTCCCGCCGCGTTCGATGCCCACCTGGTCGCGCACGACGGAGCGGGCGCCGTCGCAGCCCACGACATAGTCGGCCTCCAGGACATCGGTCGCCGATCCGTCTTCCCGGACGATCGAGACGCGCACCCCATCGTCGTCCTGCGCGACCGTCGTGGCGGACCAGCCGTAACGGATGTCGACGTTGGGAAGCTGCGCAAGCCTCTTCCGCAACACGCTTTCCATCCGGTACTGGGGCAGCCTCTCATTGGCCTGGAAGTAATAGGGGCGAACCAGCTCCCGGCCGGCCGGCGCCTGCCAGTATTGGCTCATCAAGTTGCCATAGGCGGTGACCTCGCCGATCGGGTAGCCATGTGGCATGATGCGGGCGGCGCGCAACTCTTCGGCGATGCCCCAGAAATAGAAATGTTCGAGGGTACGCTGGGTGAGGTTCTGCCCTTTGGGAATATTCAGCAGGCCAGTGCGGCTCTCCACCAGCGCACAGGACACGCCTCTCAGCGCGAGATCGACGGCGAGCGCCGCGCCCACCGGCCCCGCGCCCACGATGACGACTTGGTGACGCTTCGCCACAATCATTCGCAGGCGAAATCGTCCGTACCCTCCGGGCGGCACTGCGCGGGCCAGCCGCGCGCGCGCCAATATTCGACCAGGCCGAGATCGCGCGCGACCTTCTTGAATCGCTCGGTCTTGCGCACCACGGCGTAGGTCGGATGCCAGAACCAGGTGGCGGAGATCGGCTGGAAATAGTCGCCGCTGATCTCGTCCTGGTAGAATTCCAGCACGCGCTCCGGCGCACCCACATGCATGTAGGCAAAGCTCAGGTTCCCGATCCGCGGCAGAGCCGCAGGGGCGGCCGCTTTGGCCGGCGCCGAATTCCAGGATTTGCGCCGCGGCCTCGGTCATCCCCGGGGGATAGTTCGAGGCCGGCATTTCGCGGATCGCCGCCGCGGCTTCGCGGTAGCGCCCAGCCGAAGCCTGCACCAGCGCGAGCTCGAGGGTGCGTCCCGGGCGGAACGGCTGCAGCATGGCGACGGCCTTCTCGGTATCGCCGTCGAGCCAATAGATCTCGGCGGTGTCGGCCGTGTAATTGGTGATGAACTGCTCGCCGGCCTGCAAATGGTCGCGCATCGCCAGCGACTCCTTGATGCGTCCCAGCGCAGCCAGAAGCTGGCTATAGCCGTGCAGCCCGTCGGCCTGGTTCGGATTGAGCGCGAGCGCCTGCTTGAAGGCGTCCTCGGCCGCCGCCATCCGGCGCTGCACCATATTGGCGTAGCCGAGCGCCACGAACGCCTCGGCGCTGTTCGGATCGAGCGCGGCGGCGCGCCGCGCCAGGGCGTCGCTGCGGGGGATCGTGCGCTCGACGATCTTGTGCTCCTCCTGGGGCATGCCTGCGCGCAGCGAGGGCGCAAACAGCGGGGTGAGCGCATAACCATAGGCGAGCAGCGCGGCCGCGGGCGCAAAATTCGGATCGCGCGCCACCACGCGCTCCAGGATCACGGCGGCAGCGGCCAACGGCTTGGCCCCGCGCGGGCGCGCCGCGACCTTGGCGCGCAGGAAATCCAGATAGGCGTCGAAATCGCCGGTACGGCTGCGCACCAGCACTTCGCTGGGACTCGTGGGCACCTTCAGGGTCGCGGCGATCGTTCCCGCGATATCCTCCTCGATGTCGAAAATGTCGCCACGTTCCGCGTCGTATTCCTGCGACCACAGCTGCACGCCGTCGCCGGCCTGCACCAGCCGGATATTCAGGCGCACGCGGTCGGCGACGATGCGCGCCGCGCCCTGCACGAGATAATTCGCGTTCAGCTTCTCGCCGATCGTCTTGGTGTCGCGATCCGCCGGCTTGAGCAGGAACGAGGACGAGCGCGCCACCACGCCGAGCCCCCGCACGCCGGTCAGCGCGACGGCGATCTCGTCCGTCATACCCCCGGCGAAGAAATCCTGCGACGCGTCGCCGGAGTTGTTCTCGAGCGGAAGCACGGCGATGGTCGGCCGCGCGGAGGCAGCCTGCGCCGCCGCGGATGCAATCCCAGTGCACAGCGCGAGCGCCGTCACCCCCGCAACGCATACACTGCGCGCCAAGTTTGGCTCCAATGTTTGAATCCCACAGTTGTCATCGCCCGGCTTGACCGGGCGATCCAGTAACCACCGGACTGCGATTTGGGCATACAGCATTAGTTTCACCGATGGCACAGGGTTACTGGATGCCCCGCTTTCGCGGGGCATGACGTGAGAGTGATTGGACCGTCAGAATCATGGCACTGGCGCCCCCACGCGGCTCACTGCCCGGCCGTCGAAAACTCTCGGATCAAGCCGGAGCGCTTGCCCGCGGCGGGCGGCAGTGGAGACGCGGCTGCGGCCTCCAGGAGAGGCTCGATGTTCTCGCCCCCGGCCATCTGGGGATTGGAAGGGTCGAATCCGTCTCCCAGCTCGCGCTTGCGGACGAGTTCGCGCGCGAGGTCGAATGCACCCCTCAGATTCGGAGCGCGGCGCATCGCGGTGTTGAAGAAGGCATCGCCGAAATAAGTCCATTGCGCCCCGTCTCTGCACCCGAACGATGGGTGATCGGCATCGGCCGCGGTGATCACAAGCGTGTCGGCACTGGCGAGCGGCAGGAAGATTCCCGAATAGCAGGCGGAAATGATCACGACGCGATGGCGCATGCCGGTGTAGCGCAGCGTCGCGGAGAGCAGCCAGGGCGACAGCGTCTCCTCGGTGGTGCCGGCCTTCACCACGAGGCCGGCGCGGGAACCATGCGACGTCAGGATCAACACCAGGATGTCGTTCTCGGTATCCAATTTCTTGGCGACCGAGTCCAAGGTGGCTGCGAGCGTCTCTGCAGTCGCATCGCTGCGGCTCTTGGTGTTGGCGCGCACGACGACCGAGGCGCCGCGGAAGCGGCTCGCCACGATCCCCGCCGCGCCCTTCGCCTCGCTCTCGAAGACGCTCTGGTCGCCGAACAGCCCGAAGGCCACGACCGCAACCTTGGGGCCAGCCGCCGCGGCCGGCGTAATGGATGCGGGAACGAAGACGAGAAGGAGGGCGAAACATCCTGCCGCGAGCAATTTAGAGATGGATTCGAGCATCATGGCCTGTCTGTCGTCAGGAACGGCTCCAGCCTACCATAGCACAATCGCCGAAGGCCACCGCGCAGCGCAATGACCGATGCCATTGCGACAGGAAATGGTCTACCCTGCCGGCAAATGCCGCCGTGCAACCGGTGGTCTGGGAGGAGAGCAAGATGACCGATCGCGTGTTGGCCCGCGTCGCGGCCGCCGTAGCGGCGGGGTGGGTGGCGGGCGCGGCGTCCTTCGCCTGCGCGCAGAGCCCGGCCGAATTCTACAAGGGCAGGAACGTCGAACTTTATATCGGCTACAGCGTCGGCGGCGGCTATGATCTCTATGCCCGGGTGCTCGCCCGGCACATCGGCCGGCACATTCCCGGCAACCCCACCATCATCGTCAAGAACATGGAGGGTGCCGGCAGCCTGCGGCTCGCCAACTGGCTCTACCGCGTCGCCCCCAAGGACGGCTCGGTGTTCGCCATCATCGGCCGCGGCACCGGCTTCGACCCGCTGCTGGGACAGCAGGCGGCGCAGTTCGACGGCCCCAAATTCACCTGGATCGGCAGCGGCAACCACGAAGTCAGCGTGTGCGTCTCATACGGTGACCGCACCGGCATCACCAAATTCGCCGACCTCAAGACCAAGGAAATGACGGTCGGGGGCACCGGCGCCAGCGCCGACACCGACCAGTTTCCCAGGGTCGTGAATGGCGTGCTCGGCACCAAAATGAAAATCGTGAGCGGCTATCCCGGCGGCAACGACATCGTGCTCGCGATGGAACGCGGCGAATTGCAGGGCCGTTGCGGCTGGTCGTGGTCGAGCGTGAAGGCGACCCACGGCTCGTGGATCGCGGAAAAGAAGCTCAACATCCTGGTGCAGCTCTCGTTGCAAAAACACCCGGATTTGCCCGATGTTCCGCTCGTCACCGACCTCGCCACCACCGACGAGCAGCGCCAGATCCTCAAGCTGATCTTCGCCCGCCAAGTGATGGGGCGGCCGTTCCTCGCCCCGCCCGGCATTCCGCCCGAGCGCGCCGCGGCGCTGCGCACCGCCTTCATGGACACCATGAAGGACCCCGATTTCCTCGCCGACGCGGAGAAGGCGCAACTCGAGGTCAATCCGGTCGACGGCGAGGAGTTGCAGAAGCTCGTCGCCGATATCTATAAAACTCCGCCGGAGGTCGCCAAGCAGGCCGCGAAACTGCTCGCGCCGAAGTGAGCGGTGCGGCCGCACGAGCGCCATTTTTGTTGGTCATTCCGGGGCGCCGCACCAGCGGCGAACCCGGAATCCAGACGGCCTCGCCGCCTTCACCGCTGCCTGGATTCCGGGTTCTGGCCTTCGGCCAGCCCCGGAATGACTGCCTGAATTGACCCGTCTCACCCCACCCGGTCGTCGTCGGGATCGAGCGGCAGCGACACCGGCTGCTTGAGCTTCGCCGACAGGTCGAGCGCCTTGGTGAGCATCAGGCGGTTATGCGCCTCGGCGGCGGTGGCGGCCTGGGTCGGCACACCCAGCGCCATGCGGTTGAGCCAGGACTCGGTCTCGTCGCGCATCGGTCCGCGCAATTCGCCGAGCGCCATGTCGCCGGGGGGATAGCTCCCCATGAAATCGACCAGCCGGCTCTCGTCGGGCGCATAGCCTTCCGCCTGCGGCTTCGACACCGCCAGCACGATGTCGCGATGGGTATCGTCGATGGTGAGCACGCCGGTGGTGCCGACGATGCCGACCTCCAGGCTGTAGACCGCCGCGGGCCACGTCACCGGCAAGGCCCAGGAGATTGCGAGGTGGTGCACGGTGCCGTCGGAAAAGCTGATCATGCCGGCGGTGGCGTCGATGCCGTGATAGAGCGGGCCCAGCACCTTGTCGATGGAGCGGGCATAGACCTCGGCCTGGGTCTTGCCTTCGAGGCACCACATGCAGATGTCGAGCGCGTGGGTGCCGGAGATCACCATCGGCGAGATCGTCTCGGGCCTGTCGGTGCGCTTGTAATTGTCGATGGCGACCAGCCGGTTCATGAAGGCGCGCGAGGTGACGAGAGTGACGTCGCCGAGCGCACCGGTGCGGCATTTCTCCTTGGCGGCGAGCCAGCGGCGGCGGAACCGCTGGGTGTAGCCGACCACGGCGTCGAGGCCCGAGGCCTCGATCGCCGCGAGCACGCGGGCGGAATCCTTGAGCGTCGTCGCCAGCGGCTTTTCGATCAGCATGGGCAGGCCGTGCTCGACCGCGCACATGACGGGATCGACATGCAGGTGCTCGTCGGACGCGATGATGGCGCAGGTCGCCTCCGGGCGGGCCAGGAGTTCGCGGTGATCGGTGGTGACGAAGTCGGCGCCGATCTTGGCGGCGACCGATTTGCCGCGATTGTCGTTGAGCTCGGCGATGCCGATCCACTCCACCGCCGGGTGGCGCGCCGCCACCTCGCCGCGAAACAGCCCGACGCGGCCGGCCCCCACGATCGCGAGCCCGATGCCGCTAGTCCGGCGTCCCCTCATGCCACTCCTCCTGCGCAATTCCGGGGTGTGATCGCATTTTCCGCGGCGAACCGCTAGGTTTTCGCCCGATGACGAAAATCGATCGGGAGGATGTGGTGTCCGAGCTCGTTTCTCTACGCAATGACGGCGACGTCGCGGTCATCACCATCGACAATCCGCCCGTCAATGCGCTGAATTTCGCGCTGCGGGCCGGTCTTGTCGACCTGGTGGCGCGGGCACAGGCGGACGCCGGTATTACCGCGATCGTGATCGTCTGCGCCGGGCGCACCTTCATTGCCGGCGCCGACATCGGCGAATTCGGCAAGCCGGCACGAGAGCCCACCACCATCGACGTGATCGAAGCGATCGAGGCGAGCGCCAAGCCGGTGATCGCCGCCCTGCACGGCACGCCGCTCGGCGGCGGCCTCGAAGTCGCGCTCGGCTGCCATTTCCGGGTGGCGGCGCCGGGCACGCGGCTGGGGCTGCCCGAGATCAAGCTCGGCCTGATCCCGGGCGCCGGCGGCACCCAACGGCTGCCGCGCCTCATCGGCCTCGACAAGGCGATGGCGATGATACTCACGGGCGATCCGATGCCGGTCGCAGAGGCGCTCGAGGCCGGCCTGATCGACGCCATCGTCGAGGGCGATCTCGCCGCGGCGGCGGTGGCGTTCGCGCGCGGCATCGTGGCGCAAGGGCGGATGCCGGTGCTGGCGAAGAACCGCGACGACAGGCTCGCGCCATGGCGCGGCGACATCCAAAAATTCGACGCCGCCGCGGCCGGCTACCTCAGGCGGGCGCGAGGCCGCGATGCGCCGGCCGCCGCGATCGAAGCGCTGCGCGGGGCGATCACGCTGCCCGTCGAGCAGGCGCTCGAACGCGAGCGCGCGCTGTTCCTGGACCTCGTCGCCGGCGAGCAATCGAAGGCCCAGCGCCACATCTTCTTTGCCGAGCGCGAGGCGGCCAAGCTCCCCGAACTCGCCGATGCGAAGGCGCGCGACATCGCGCGGGCAGCGGTGATCGGCGCCGGCACCATGGGCGGCGGCATCGCCGTGTGCTTCGCCAATGCCGGCGTGCCCGTGACCGTCGTCGAGGCCAATGGCGAAGCGCTCGCGCGCGGCCTCGACGCGGTGGCCAAGCATTACCACAGCGCAGCGGCGCGCGGCAGCCTCGCCGCGGACGAAGCCGACGCACGGCTCGCCCGCATCGCCGGTACCACCGATCTCGCCGGGATCGCCGACGCCGACATCGTGATCGAAGCGGTGTTCGAGGACATGGCGCTCAAGCAGCAGGTGTTCGGCGCCCTCGACCGCATCGCCAAGCCCGGCGCCGTGCTCGCGACCAACACGTCTTACCTCGACGTCGATGCTCTGGCGCGCGGCATCAGGCGGCCCGACGCCGTGGTGGGCATGCACTTCTTCAGCCCGGCGCATGTGATGCGCCTGCTCGAAGTGGTGCGCGGCGCCGCGACCGCGCCTGCGACGCTCGCCACCGCGATCGCCGTCGGCCGCAAGATCGGCAAGATCCCGGTGGTGGTCGGCGTGTGCCACGGCTTCGTCGGCAATCGCATGCACAGGGTGCGGTCGGTGGAGGCGGAGCGCCTGCTGCTCGAAGGCGCGTTGCCGCGGGATGTCGACGCGGCGATGACCGACTTCGGCTTTCCCATGGGGCCGTTCGCGACCGCCGACCTTGCCGGCCTCGACGTCGGCTGGCGCATGCGCAAGGCGCAAGGGGTGAGCGCCCCGATCGCCGATCTCTTGTGCGAGAGCGGCCGCTTCGGCCAGAAGACCGGCCGCGGCTTCTACCTCTACACGGCGGGCTCGCGCACGCCGCAACCCGATCCCGAGGTCGCCCGGCTGATCGCGGCGGAGAGGGCGCGGCGCGGCGTGGCGCCCGGCACGATCGGCTCGGACGAGATCGTCGAGCGGCTGCTGTTTGCGATGATCAATGAAGGCGCGCGCATTCTCAGCGAGGGCATCGCGAGGCGCCCCGGCGATATCGACGTGATCTGGGTCTATGGCTACGGCTTTCCCGCCCATCGCGGCGGTCCCATGTATTACGCCGACAGCATCGGTCTCGCCCGCATCCGCGACCGCCTCGCGGCTTTCGCGGACCGGACCGGCGATGAGAGCCTGCGCCCGGCGCCGCCGCTTGCTAGGCTTGCCGCCGAGGGCAAGGGGTTTGCGTCGATCTAAGCGGGGCGCGGCATATTTGGGCTCAACCCAGGACGGTCATTCCGGGGCGCGCGTCTTCGCGCGAACCCGGAATCCAGGCGGCGGTGCAACAGGCGAGGCCGTCTGGATTCCGGGTTCGCCGTTGCACGGCGCCCCGGAATGACACCCTCCGCATCACTTCGGCCTGTTCATGTACCAGTCGAAAATCTGCTCGCCGTTCCAGTGCAGCACGCCGGCGAAGCGGTTGGCGTAGGCATAGATGTCTTCGAGGTATTTGATCCGGTGCGGCTGGCCGCTGATGTAGGGGTGGATCGCCAGCGCCATGATCTTGGCGCGGGCTTCGCCCTCGGCATAGAGCCGGTCGAACATGTCGATGGCGCGCTTGAGCAGGTAGTCGCTCTCGTGCTGCTGCACCACCATGATGGTGATGTCGTTGAGCTCCACCGTGTAGGGCAGCGCGACCAGCGGGCCGTTGGCGGTGCGGATGGTGACAGGCTCGTCGTCGAACACCCAGTCGCCGATATATTTCACGCCGGCGCCGGCGAGCAGTTCCGGCGTCTCGAAGGTTTCGGTCAGGCCGGGGCCGAGCCAGCCGACCGGACGCTTGCCGGTGAAGCGCTCGATGATGTCCATGGTGCGGAGGATCATCTGCTGCTGGTTTTCGTGCTTGTGCATGGGCATCTGGTCATAGGCGTGGCCCATGAATTCCCAGCCTTCGCGCCTGGCTTCCTCCGCGACGCGGGCATAGTCCTCGCAGACCCGCGCGTTGATCGCGAGCGTCGGCTTGATCGCGTGCTTCTTGAACAGATCAAAAAAGCGCCAGACTCCCACCCGCATGCCGTATTCGTGCCAGGTCCAATGGGGCACGTCCGGCAGCAGCGGCACCCCTGTCGGCGCCGGCAGCACCTGACGCGCCATCGGCCTGCCGATGTCCCAGACCTCGAGATTGACGATCGGCCACACCACGAGGCGCGCGCCACCGGGCAGCTTCAAGGGCGGCCGGTCGACGATCGCGGAAAAGTCGCAGCGCTCGCGGGGAATCATCGGCATGGCAACCTCATGGGCGGGGCGGCCAAAATAGCGCGCCGCTCACCCCGCATCCAGAGCGGGCGGTATCCGGCGCCGGCACTTGTCGAGCGACGGCTCATGAATTGCATCAGAGAATATCCGCCTATTGACGGCTTATAGGCCCGTCCCTATGGTCCGCCGCCCGATCGAACTGCATAGAGCGCCCCCGATTTCGGACGAACTTCATGCCGCTTAACGACCTCTTGACGCCGCAGGCGGTCGTTCCTGCGCTCAAGGTCAACAGCAAGAAGCAGGCGCTGCACGAACTTGCTGCGCGCGCTGCCGCAATTTGTGGCCGCGGCGAGCGCGAGGTGCTCGACGTCCTGGCGCAGCGCGAGCGGCTGGGCTCGACCGGAATCGGCGGCGGCATCGCCATCCCCCACGGCAAGCTCCCCAAGCTCGAACGGTTGTTTGGCGTCTTCGCGCGCCTGGAACGGCCGGTCGATTTCGAGGCGCTGGACGGCCAGCCGGTCGATCTGTTGTTCCTGCTGCTCGCACCGGAAGCCGCCGGTGCCGACCACCTCAAGGCGCTGGCCCGCGTCGCGCGCCTGCTGCGCGACTCCGAAGTCGCACGCAAGCTACGTGAGTCGCGCGACGCCGAAGCGCTTTATGCGGTGCTGACGTCCTCGACCGGCAAGTAAGGGGCGAGAGCGCGGTCGTTTGGGGTTGGCTCACAATTCGCTGTCATCGGCTCGACCGGACGAACCAACAACTACTGGATTGCCCGGTCAAGCCGGGCAACGACACCACTGGGGAGACCTCAGTGCACGCTCACGGTTTGCAGCTCATGCGACCAGGCATTGGCGACCGCGGCTTCGCGGGAGTCGGTGACCATGATCGGTGTGCCGTCGGCGGCGTGGAGCGCATACAGTTTCAGCCCCGGCGCGATCTCGGGAGCCTGCGGAAACATCGCCGGCACATCCTCCGACCGAATCGGCTTCACGTAAGCGATCTGTCCGTCGCCGAGCTGCGCGAGCGCTTCGGGCGAGATTTGGGGTAGACGCGATATCATCGTGCTGTTCATGGCCCTCGACTCCTGACTTGACCAACTTTGTCGAGTTCCTGCTCGGTTCCCATTATTCGTGATCAGTGATTGCGATGTTCTTAACCACACGCTCCGGCTCCGGACGCGCGAGGTCGATGGACAGCAATCCGTTCTTCAGATCCGCGCCCAACACCTCGATACCGTCCGCCAGCACGAATGTGCGCTGGAATTGGCGCGCCGCGATGCCGCGGTGGAGGTATTGCCGGGTCTGCTCGTCGCGCTGACGCCCGCGTATCGCGAGCTGATTTTCCTCGACGGTGATGTCGAGTTCGTCGCGGGTGAACCCCGCAACCGCCAGCGTGATCCGCAGCCGCTCCGGCCGGCCGTTTTCTCGGGCGATCCGCTCGATATTGTAGGGCGGATAACCGTCGGCGGCCTTGGCTACCCGGTCGAGCGCCCGCTCGATCTCGTCGAAGCCGAGAAGGAAGGGGCTCGATAGCAATGGGACTCGTGACATGATCCTCAAAGTCCTGTGGTAGCGACTTTGCGGGGCCCTTGCGGCGCCCCTGCCCTGCGGAGGTCCGTTGCACGGACTCCCCCGTCGGGCTTGCCGGTAATATGGGCAAACCGGGTCGAGTGTTCAAGAAGGGGGCCAAGGCCCGCGGCGAGTTACTTTCGCACCGCGTATTTGGCCTCGCTGAGGAGGAAATTCCCGATCCGTTTGCCCCGGTTGCGCAGGAGCCTGAAAACGCCGGCATCGACGAAATAAGTGAGCAGGATGCTGTCCCGCGTCTCAACCTCGGTCCCGACCGGATCTGCCGAGTGCCACGTGTCGTCGCCGACCGCGAAGGCATAGCCGGTATTGGGGGCGAATCGCATCTGCATCGCCTTGGGAAGCGATCCGTCCGGCAGCCGGTCGTGGAAGATGGTGCCGATATGGGTCGCCGCGGCGTCGCGCGGCAGATAGAGCTGGACCGTGATGCCCTTCCAGTGGGTGTCGGTATGGGGGGTGATGCGATAGCCGGGGATGTCGCGGGTGAGAACCGGGATCGGATACATCCCGACCTTGGCGAAGTCGCTGCCGAACCGCCGCTTGAGCCCCGGTGCGAGGCCGCGCATGAACGCATCCTGCACCTCGCTCGAGCACAGGGCGCGGCCGACGACATCCCAGATCGCGCGCTTTTCGTCGGTCAGGTGGCGAGTGTACTCGGGAAACAGGTCGATCTTCACCCGTGTCGAGGTGCCGTCCTCGCGGATATTGCTGCGGTTTCGCCCCGGCAGCGGGCGATAGTCGGACGCGCTCGGCATCGCCACGACCATCCTCGCATAGATGTCGTCGGGAAACACCCGGTCGAACTCGAGATGATGGAAGGGCTTGTCGACCACACGCGCGGCCCCGACGTTGGCGACCACCGTGTCGATCACGGACTTGACTTCGGAGGATCGATTCATTGCCCACCTGCAATGCTTACCGCTTCCGTTCGCCCACAACGCCGATCCGCCGCAGCAGCCGCCCGATGGAGCACGCCATGACCACATTCGGCGCCTGGCGATGCAACCCGTTTGGTGGAGCCAGGCGGAGTCGAACCGCCGACCTCTTGAATGCCATTCAAGCGCTCTCCCAACTGAGCTATGGCCCCATCTCGGCACGCGGTGTCGGGACCCGCATGTCGTCGCAACCGGCAGCGGCCGGGCGTTCCGGCATCCGCCGCACCTGAAATCACATATCGCCCGTCACCTCAAGTCTCTTCCTCGTTCTCGATGTCGCCGCCGATGATCTCGGTGACATCGGTGTCTTCTTCCTCGCTCTCTTCGATGAAGGCGGCGTCGTCGAGGCTCTCGTCGTCGAGTTCGACCTCGTCCTCCGCCTCCGCCGCCTCGCCCGGCTTCTTCTTGCCCTGGGCTTCGGCATCGGCATCTTCCAGCGAGACGAATTCGGCCTCCTGGGTTTCCGGCACGACCGGTTCGACCTCGCGCACCGGCGCGCGCGCGGCCTCGGCGCGCCCGCGGGAACTCACCTCCACGGCCTCGAACACCGCGCCGCATTTCGGGCAGGCGATCGGGGCGTGATTGAGGTCATAAAACTTCGCGCCGCAATGGGCGCATAAACGCTTCGTACCAAGCTCAGGCTTTGCCACGGCTTCGCAATCCTCGGGTACCCAGTTGAAAGCGGTTCTCCCCTTGGCGTTTCGCGGCGGCTCTGTCAATAGACCTGTGCACCCGCTTTGCACCCGGTCGGGCCCGGCCGGCGCGCCTCACGGCGGCGTGACCGCGCCGACGCCGCGTGCTAGGAGCCGCGCCTCGATCGGATTTCCTCGTGATGTCAACGCCGCAAACCACCCCACTGACGGCCCGGCGCGGCGCACCGCTCAGGGGGCGCGTGCGCGTCCCCGGCGACAAATCGATTTCCCACCGGGCGCTGATCCTGGGCGCACTGGCGGTCGGCACCACCCGGATTTCCGGCCTGCTCGAGGGCGAGGACGTGTTCAATACCGCCCAAGCGATGCGGGCGTTGGGCGCCCGGGTCGAGCGGACCGCGGTGGGCGCCTGGCGGGTAGACGGGGTCGGCGTCGCCGGCTTCGCCGCGCCGGCGGAGCCGCTCGATTTCGGCAATTCCGGGACCGGCTGCCGGCTGGTGATGGGCGCGGTCGCGGGCTGCCCGATCGCCGCGACGTTCGACGGCGACGCCTCGTTGCGCAGCCGGCCGATGCGTCGGATCCTCGATCCGGCCGTGCTCATGGGCGCCACCGTGATCGCCGCCGCGGAGGGCGGGCGGCTGCCGATCACGCTCGCCGGCGCGCGAGACCCGATGCCGATCGTCTACCGCACGCCGGTGGCGTCCGCGCAGATCAAATCGGCGGTGCTGCTGGCCGGGCTCGCGGCGCCGGGAACCACCATCGTCATCGAATCCGAGGCGAGCCGCGACCATACCGAGCTGATGCTGAGGCATTTCGGCGCCGAGATCATCTCCGAGCCGGACGGCATCCATGGCCGCAAGATCACGCTTCGCGGCCAGCCGGAACTCAGCCCGGCCTCCGTCGCGGTGCCCGCCGACCCGTCATCGGCCGCGTTTCCCATGGTGGCGGCGCTGATCGTGCCGGGATCCGACGTTTTTCTCGCCGACGTCATGACCAATCCGTTGCGCACCGGGCTTATGACGACGCTGCGCGAGATGGGCGCCGTGATATCGCCCGAAGAGACGAGCAGCGATGGCGGCGAGGCGATGGCGGGATTTCGGGTGCGATCGGCGCCGCTGCGGGGCGTCGAGGTGCCGGCGGCGCGCGCGCCGTCGATGATCGACGAATATCCGGTGCTCGCGGTGGCGGCCGCCTTCGCCGAAGGCACCACCGTGATGCGCGGGCTCAAGGAACTGCGGGTGAAGGAATCCGACCGCCTCGCCGCGACGGCGGCGATGCTGCGGGCGAACGGCGTCGAGGTCGAGATTTCGGGCGACGACCTGATCGTATGCGGCCGCGGACGTGCCGCCGGCGGCGGCCTCGTCGCCACCCACATGGATCATCGCATCGCCATGTCGGCTCTGGTGATGGGGCTTGCGTCGGACCGGCCGGTAGGGGTCGACGACGGCGCCTTCATCGCGACGAGCTTCCCGGGCTTCGCCGACATGATGCGGCGGCTCGGCGGCGAGGTTTCGTAGACGAAGAGGACAAATCGGCGTTGGTCAGACGCCATGATCGTGATTATATGAATGTATATTCCTCCAGTAGGGAGAAACACGTGCCACAGGCCGTCTCCAAGAAATCCGGGCAAAGAAAGCTCAAAGAGAAAAGCTCCAAGGCACGCCGGGCCGCAAAGACCGCGTTCAAGAAATTGCGGGCGAAGGATGTTCAAGGCACCGTCTCCGAGGAGCGGCTGTTTCGACGGGACGGTCACCTCGGGCGCGTTCTCACCTTGGATGCGAACAGCGCGACCTTCACAAGCGATCTGACATTGATGTTCGAGAAGAACGTCGCAGAGGGTACGGCGCGAACACAAGAAGAAATCGGGTTCACGCGTGCCGGTCAAGGAGCTTGATCGTCCGAAGTTTTGGATCGTCGCCGGTCCGAACGGGTCCCGGAAGAGTACAATTTACACGGGCTCCAACATCAAGGATTTCAACGGCTCGGTCTGGATTATCAATCCCGACCTCTTGACCGCCCGTATCCGGGCCGTGGAATTCGCTGGCTTGCGAAAGGCGAATCTCGAAGCGGTGCGGCGTATATACGCTTGGCTGGAGGCTTCCATCGCGGCACATCAAACTGTCGGCGTCGAAACCGTTCTTTCTACCGACAAGTACCGCAAACTAGTGCTCGCCGCGAAAGCCAGGCAATTCGAGGTCCGCCTTATCTACGTGATCTTGAATTCCGCCGACTTGAACGTGGAACGGGTGAGGATGCGCGTCGCCGACGGCGGACATAATGTGGCGAAGCGGAAAATCATCGAGCGCCGGGAGAGGTCGTTGCAACAGCTTCCTTGGTTTATTGAGCACGCCGACGGCGCGTGGATATTCGACAATTCTGGCAGCAAGCCTCGCCTGATCGGAACGAAGATCGACGGAAAAATCGAACTCGACCCCGCCGCCCTACCCGAAATCCGCAAGGCGGTGGCGGAGGTCGGATCGAGGCCCAAGATGCCGTTGCTCAGACCATGATCATCGCCATCGACGGACCCGCAGCTTCCGGGAAAGGGCACGCTCGGCAAACGGCTCGCGGCCCATTACGGGCTGCGGCACCTGGATACCGGGCTGTTATACCGCGCGGTGGCGCAGGCGGTGCGCGCCGCCGGCCACCGGCTCGACGACCCCGTCCAGGCGGCCGCGGCGGCCCACGCCCTCGACCCCGCCGCCTTCGACGAGGCGGCGCTCAAGAGCCATGAGGCGGGCGAGGCCGCCTCCATCGTTTCTGCGATCCCCGAGGTGCGGGCAGCACTGCTCGCGCTGCAGCGCGGCTTCGCGGCGACGCCGCCCGGCGCCGTGCTCGACGGCCGCGACATCGGAACCGTGATCTGCCCGGACGCCGACGTGAAGATTTATGTCACCGCCACGCCCGAAGTGCGGGCCAGACGGCGGATGCTGGAAATGCGCAGCCAGGGCCAGGACGGCCGACGAGGCGGCCATCCTGGCCGACATTCGCCGCCGCGACCAGCGCGACACCGGCCGCGCGGTGGCCCCGCTCAAGCCGGCGCCCGACGCCCATATTCTCGATACTTCGGCCCTCGCCATCGAGGAGGTGGTCGGGCAAGGCGATCGCGATCGTCGAAGCGGCCCGGGCGGGCGGGCGGGCATGATCCGGCGAGCGCAAGCGCCGGAACAGCGGACAGCGTCAAAATTTCCGCGCGGCGGCAGACCGCCGAGGACGGGGCAGGACCCGCAATTTTTCTGCCCGCCGTGGCCCGGCATCCCTTGCCGGGGCCGAGGCGCTCCGCTATATCCGCCGCGGCCCGGGCAACCGCTGACAGGTCGAAGCCGCCCGAGCGGGCCGGAGGGGTGATCAACACCGCCTTCGCATCTGGAGGATAGCCCGCTCGTCTGCTTCTTCGCGGCGCCCGGCGAAACAGTCACCCGTACCAAGATGCTCGGTTCAACGCCGGCCTGCCGGACTAGTCCGGCAGCGGCCGAAGGTCTGCGGAGCCTCCGGCCCGGAGCTATTGGTGCGCCCTTTGATCCAACCGCCGGCGGGCACCGCACAGGAGATTTCATGGCTTTAGCTGCTGCCGCGCCGTCGCGCGAAGATTTTGCTGCGTTGCTGGAGGATTCGTTCACATCCGGCAATCTGCAGGAAGGCGCCGTCATCAAGGGCACCGTGGTCGCGATCGAGAAGGATCTCGCGGTCATCGATGTGGGCCTCAAGACCGAAGGCCGGGTGCCGCTGCGCGAGTTCAACGGGCCGGGCCGGCAGAACGACATCAAGATCGGCGACACCGTCGAGGTGTATCTGGAGCGGGTCGAGAACGCGCTCGGCGAGGCCGTGCTGTCGCGCGACAAGGCGCGCCGCGAGGAGAGCTGGGGCAAGCTCGAAAAGGCCTTCCAGGGCAACGAGAAGGTCACCGGCGTGATCTTCAACCAGGTCAAGGGCGGCTTCACGGTCGATCTCGACGGCGCGGTGGCGTTCTTGCCGCGGTCCCAGGTCGACATCCGGCCGATCCGCGACGTGACGCCGCTGATGAACGTCTCCCAGCCGTTCCAGATCCTGAAGATGGATCGCCGCCGCGGCAACATCGTGGTGTCGCGCCGCACCGTGCTCGAGGAAACCCGGGCCGAGCAGCGCCAGGAACTGGTGCAGAACCTCGAAGAAGGCCAGGTCATCGACGGGGTGGTCAAGAACATCACCGATTACGGCGCCTTCGTCGATCTCGGCGGCATCGACGGCCTGCTGCATGTCACCGACATCGCATGGCGGCGCGTCAATCATCCCTCCGAGGTGCTCAATATCGGCCAGCAGGTGAAGGTCAAGATCGTCAAGATCAATCACGAGACCCACCGCATCTCGCTCGGCATGAAGCAGCTCCAGGCCGATCCCGTGGCAGGGCATCGAAGCGAAGTTCCCGGTCGGCGCCCGCTTCAAGGGCCGCGTCACCAACATCACCGACTACGGCGCCTTCGTCGAGCTGGAGCCCGGCATCGAGGGGCTGATCCACGTCTCCGAAATGTCGTGGACCAAGAAGAACGTCCATCCCGGCAAGATCGTCTCCACCTCCCAGGAGGTCGAGGTACAGGTGCTCGAGGTCGACCCGGTCAAGCGCCGCATTTCGCTCGGCCTCAAGCAGACCATGCGTAATCCCTGGGAGGTGTTCGTCGAAAAATATCCGCCGGGCAGCGTGGTCGAGGGCGAGGTCAAGAACAAGACCGAGTTCGGGCTGTTCCTCGGGCTCGACGGCGACGTCGACGGCATGGTCCATCTCTCCGACTTGGACTGGAAGCGGCCCGGCGAGCAGGTCATCGACGACTTCAAGAAGGGCGACAAGGTGCGCGCCCAGGTCCTGGACGTCGATGTCGAGAAGGAACGCATCTCGCTCGGCATCAAGCAGCTCGAAGGCGATCCGTTCGCGGAAGCCGGCGACATCAAGAAGGGCGCGGTGGTGACCTGCGAGATCATCGAGGTCAAGGAATCCGGCCTCGAGGTGAAGCTGGTCGGGACCGACCTCACCGCCTTCGTCAAGCGCGCCGAACTCGCCCGCGACCGCTCCGAGCAGCGTACCGAACGCTTCGCGGTCGGCGAGAAGGTCGACGCCCGGGTGACTCAGTTCGATCGCCGCGCCCACAAGGTGACGGTCTCGATCAAGGCGCTCGAAGTCGCCGAGGAGAAAGAGGCGATCGCTCAATACGGGTCGTCGGATTCGGGCGCGACGCTGGGCGACATCCTCGGCACGGCGCTCAAGCGCGCCACCGAGAAGAAGGACTAGAAGAAGGATTAGCCCGCATTTCTCATAAAAAAATGCGCATCGGGGCTCCGAATCAGCGAAAGTTGTTGTGCCGCAACGACATTGCGCAGATTCGAGGAACTCCCCGATGCCGACAGAGTGTAACGCGGAATCATTTGATTTTGGAACCGTGGAAGGTCGCTGTGTGGAAGCGGCATTCGATGGCGGGTTGGTCACCTCCGACGCAGGAGCACTGCTGCTGGGAGCGACCGATCGAGCGATCGGAATGATGGACCGGTTTGCGTCGTGCTTTCACGACGAGCGGCGTCATGAATGGATCGAGCACGAAGTCGCGACCCTGGTGGGTCAACGCGTGTTCGGGATCGCGCTCGGCTACGAGGATCTCAACGACCACGACGAACTGCGGCACGATCCGATGATGGCGATACTGGCGGGCAAGCTCGTAGCGCGGCGTGAGGATTGCGCGCCGGTTGCCGGCAAGTCGACGTTGAACCGGTTGGAGCTGAGCAAGCTGGAGCCGACGCGCTACCACAAGATCAGCCACAATCCGATGGCCATCAAGAATCTTCTGGTCGACCTGTTTGTGGAGGCGCATGAGCGCGCACCGAGGCAGATCATTCTCGACCTCGATGCGACCGATGATCCGCTGCACGGCGAGCAGGAGGGGCGGTTCTTCCACGGTTACTACGACTGCTACTGCTACCTGCCGCTCTACGTGTTCTGCGGCCGCCATCTGCTGGTGGCCAAGCTGCGGAGCGCGGCCATGGACGCGGCCGCCGGCTCGGTCGAGGAGGTCGCGCGCGTCGTGGCGCAAATCCGTCGCCGGTGGCCACGTGTGCGTATTCTGTTGCGCGCCGACTTCAGGCTTCGCACGCGAGGACCTGATGGCCTGGTGCGAGGCCAACGGCGTCGACTTCCTGTTCGGACTGGCGAAGAACGAGCGGCTCATCGCCGAGATCCAGACCGAGCTTGATTTTGTCGCCGCCAAGAGCCGCCGTACCGGCCGGATGGAGCGCCGCTTCAAAAGCTTCATGTGGACGACGCGCCGGACCTGGAGCCGGCCGCGGCGGATCGTGGCCAAGGCCGAGTGGACGCAAGGAGAGGCCAATCCCCGTTTCGTGGTTACCTCGCTCGGACGCGGCGAATGCAAGGCCAAGTATCTGTACGAGAAGGTCTACTGCGCGCGCGGCGACATGGTCGGGTAGGATCGAGGCGCGGACCGGGCTTCGAATGATGCCGACGTTTCCTCGATCCCCCCTATCATTCCGTACGGCGGGTTTTCCCCGGTACGGCTGGAAGGTTGGCCTTTCAGGCGGGGCCTTCCCAGGCGTCATCCAGCTTAAGCCTGCTCCCGGCATGCGCTGGTCGGGCCTGGTTTGCGTCCGTCCTTCGTGCGTCTCGTCACCTCAGCAATGGCACCGCTCTGAGTCGGGCCTGTGGGCTCGATCACGCACCGCCATTAGGTGGGGTCTCCACCACCCCAGGGGCCCTCGCTCGGGTCCGGGTTATCATGTCCCGGTCCGTCATCACTTAAGCGGCCCCATCCGCCCCGCTCGCAGGCACATCGCGATTTCGCCGCACAGCGGCTTATACGCGATGCCTTCGCTGTGCGGGAGCGCCGAGGCGACCCGCGAGCGGTTCCGGGCTTTCACTGCACATTCCCTCCTGGCATGCCGTCCTCTACGACCCCGGGGAATCCGAACATCGACAGTTCCAGAGCAGCGATGTCGGCATGGCCTTCGCCGAGTTCTCAGCGGCTCGGCACTCCCGAGACCCCGCAATCCGTTTCGCGCGGGCCTTGAATTTCGAGGCTTCAGCGGTTTGCACTTTGCTACGGCCTGTCAGGTTGCTCGCCCCCCTGTACGGATCTGACCGGGCATTGCCAAGCCATCGGGAGCTTTTACTTCCAGGCTTCCAACGGGTCGGTCACCCTTCCCGCTGCTGGATATGACTACAACGGTGACTGGACTCCTCCGTTGGCGGGATTTGCACCCGCAGGAATGGCAGCTATCCTCGCTGCACGAGAACCGGATCAAGGAATGCCAGCTCGACCTCTATGCCGACCGCACCTCGACCGCCACCATGCGGGCCAATCAACTGCGCCTGTGGTTTGCCTCGATGGCCTACGTGCTGCTCTGTGCCTTGCGCCGTATTGGCCTGCATGACACCGACTTCGCCAAAGCGACTTGCGGCACCATTCGTCTCAAGCTGCTCAAGATCGGTGCGATCGTGCGCTTGAGCGTTCGCCGCATAAAGATTGCCATGGCGTCCGCCTGTCCGGCCGCCCAAGACTGGGCCCGCGCCGCTATCCGGCTCGCGATTGCCGCCTTGGCGCGCGCCTCGCCGGCATGACACGCGCCGCCGCGACGCGTAACCGACGCGGCACCATCCCAAGGCTCACCGAGATCAACTCTTCGCTGCCCCCGCAGCCCGGAAATGTCCCAGCCGACATCGCGTCTCCAGACGCCACGGCAGGCTGCGCCTCAAAAAATGCAAATAAGCCTTCTCTCAAATCCACCCGATCATGCAAGAGTAGTGTGAGATTTCCAGGTTAGCCGTCCGTCTCGTTGAGACGGGCGTTGAAATAGGACCCCGGGAAGCTTCCCGGGGTCTTTCGAATCATTTTGCCACAATTGCGGCCGGTTCTTGATCGCCATTGACCGCGACCGAACGCGGTTGCACCTTGCTTCCGGCGAGATTACGGAGATCAGCACTCATGTCGCTCGACACCGACCACATCGTCGATCGCCGCCGCATGCGGCGTAAGCTCACCTTCTGGCGCGTCGTCGCCGTACTGATCGCGATCATCGCCGTGGTCGGGCTCGCCGGCGTATTGCGGGGACCGGGCCGCACCTTCGTGCAGCCGATCACCGCCCAGATTTCGCGCGTCACCATCCAGGGCATCATCCGCGGCGATCAGGAACGCACCCAGGCGCTCGACAACCTCGCCAATTCGCGGGCGACCCGCGCCGTCATCGTCCACATCGACAGCCCCGGCGGCACCACGGCGGGCTCTGAGGAACTCCACGACGCGCTGCGCCGGGTCGCGGCGCGGAAGCCGATGGTGGTGGTGGTGGACGGCATGGCCGCCTCCGGCGGCTACATCGCGGCGATGGCGGCCGACCACATCATCGCCCTGAACACCTCGCTGGTGGGCTCGATCGGCGTCTTGTTCCAGTACCCCAATGTCAGCCACCTCCTGGACACCGTCGGCGTCAAAATCGAGGAGATCAAGTCATCCCCGCTCAAGGCCGCACCGAACGGCCTCGAGCCGACGAGCCCGGAGGCCCGTGCGGCCATCGAGTCGTTGGTTCTCGACTCCTATGCCTGGTTCAAGGACATGGTGAAGGACCGCCGCAAGCTCGACGGCGAAGCGCTCGACCGCGTCTCCGACGGCCGGGTCTTCACCGGCCACCAGGCGATCGATCTCAAGCTCGCCGACGAGATCGGCCGCGAACGCGATGCGATCCAATGGCTCGCCAAGACCAGCAACATCGATCCGAAATTGCCGGTCCGCGACTGGCGCCTGAACCCCCGCTTCAGCGAGCTGTCGTTCCTGCACCTCGGCTCGGCCGCTCTGCTCGAAACCGTCGGCCTCGGCGCGGTGGCGCACCGGCTGGAATCCCTCGGCCTGCTGCAGGCGGCGGAAAAGCTCAATCTTGACGGGATGTTGGCGGTTTGGCACCCTTCGCCGGAGAATTAACGATGGATGGTGCGCTGGTTCGACGTTTTCATCCAAGGGCGGGCATCACCACATGATCAAGTCAGAGCTCGTTCAGCGCATCGCCTCGCAGAACCCGCATCTCTACCAGCGCGATGTCGAGAACATCGTCAATGCGATCCTCGGCGAGATCGTGACCGCGCTGGCCCGCGGCGACCGGGTGGAATTGCGCGGATTTGGGGCGTTTTCCGTCAAGAACCGCCCGGCGCGCGCCGGACGCAACCCGCGGACCGGGGAGCACGTGGCGGTCGACCGCAAGAGCGTGCCGTTCTTCAAGACCGGTAAGGAGATGCGCGAACGCCTCAACCGGCCGGTCACGCCGTGACCATCGCCGGCGCATCGGTTGCCCTGATATGACCAGACTGCTGCTCGCAATTCTCATGATCCTGGCCGCCGCCGCCTTGGTGGCTTTCGCGATCGCCAACCGGGCGCCGGTCACCGTATCCTTCGACCCGTTCGATCCCACCGCGCCGGCCTATGTGGTGACCCTGCCGCTCTATCTCCTGAGTTTCGCCATTCTGATCCTCGGCGTGGCACTCGGCGGCACCGCGGCTTGGCTCAATCAGGGTAAACGGCGCCGGCATCGCCGCCGGCTCGAGGCGGAGTTGGCGCGGGTGCGGGGCGAACTCGCCAGCGCCAAGCGGGATTTTTCCCGCGATTCGGCAGTGCGCGACATGCGCGGGGCACCGCAGACATCGGTGCCGGTGGCGCGATTGCCGGCAAACTGACCCTGAGCACTCCCCGGGTTCATTCCATCACGTCCGGTGTCGCCGGAGCGCCACGATCATCTGCCATCGAGGGTTGGAATCCGGCGGCTCGCCAAGGTAAAATTGCGCGAAAGGCTTCATTTCAGCATGTCCTTCGTCATCAAGATCTGCGGCCTGCGGACGCCCGAAGCACTCGACGTGGCCCTGCACGCAGGCGCCGACATGGTCGGCTTCGTGTTCTTTCCGCCCTCCCCGCGCCACATCGATGCCTCCGCCGCCCATGCCCTGGGCGCGCGGGTCCGCGGCCGCGCCCGCAAGGTGGCGCTGTCGGTCGATGCCGGCGACGCGGAACTGGCGGCGAACATCGAAGCGCTGGAGCCGGACCTGCTCCAACTCCACGGCAGGGAATCGCCCAAGCGGGTGCTCGAGGTAAAGGCCCGCTTCAAGCTGCCCGTCATCAAGGCAATCGCGGTGGAAACCCGGGATGATCTCGCGGCGGTGCCGGAATATGCCGAGGTCGCCGACCGCCTTATCTTCGATGCCAGGGCCCCTCGGGACGCCACCCGCCCGGGCGGCCTCGGCAAGCCGTTCGACTGGCGGCTCCTGCAAAACCTTGACCCGCGTGTTCCGTTCATGCTTTCAGGCGGTCTCGACCCCGGCAATGTGGCCGAGGCGATCAGGATCACCCGGGCGGGCGGGGTCGACGTGTCGTCAGGGGTCGAGCGGGCGCCCGGCGACAAGGACCCCGAAAAGATACGCGCCTTCATCCGTGCGGCGCGCGCCGCCGCGGCCGGGGGCGGCAAACGAATGGCAAATCAGGCATGAGCCTCGCGCAACCCAATTCCTTCCGCAACGGACCGGACGAGCGCGGCCATTTCGGCTTGTTCGGCGGGCGGTTCGTCGCCGAAACGCTGATGCCGCTGATCCTGGAATTGGAGAAGGCTTACGCCCAGGCCAAGGCCGATCCCGAATTCAAGCGCGAGATGGACTACTATCTCGCTCATTATGTCGGCCGCCCCTCGCCGCTCTATTTCGCCGAACGGTTCACCGACCATCTGCGCGAGGTCTCCGCCGCGACCGGCGGTGCCGGCGGCGCCAAGATCTACTTCAAGCGCGACGAGCTCAACCACACCGGCGCGCACAAGGTGAACAACGTGCTCGGCCAGATCATGGTGGCCAAGCGCATGGGCAAGCCGCGGGTGATCGCGGAAACCGGCGCCGGCCAGCACGGCGTCGCGACCGCGACGCTGTGCGCGCGCTTCGGCCTGAAATGCGTCGTCTACATGGGCGCCGTCGACGTCGCGCGGCAGGAGCCCAACGTGTTCCGCATGAAGATGCTGGGCGCCGAGGTGCGGCCGGTGCAGTCGGGGTCGAAGACCCTCAAGGATGCCATGAACGAGGCGTTGCGCGACTGGGTGACCAATGTCGACGACACCTTCTACTGCATCGGCACCGTCGCCGGCCCGCATCCCTATCCGATGATGGTGCGCGATTTCCAGTCGGTGATCGGCCGCGAGACCCGCGAGCAGATGCACGCGGCCGAAGGCCGGCTGCCGGACAGCCTCGTCGCCTGCATCGGCGGCGGCTCCAATGCGATGGGCCTGTTCCATCCTTTCCTCGACGACGAGGGCATCGAGATCTACGGCGTCGAAGCGGCAGGCCACGGACTCGGCCACGGACTCGGCACCGGCCAGCACGCGGCCTCGATCACCGGCGGACGGCCGGGCGTCCTGCACGGCAACCGCACCTATCTCCTGATGGACGAGGACGGCCAGATCATCGAAGCCCATTCGATCTCGGCCGGCCTCGACTATCCCGGCATCGGCCCGGAGCATTCCTGGCTCCATGACATGGGGCGCGTGACCTATCTCTCGGCGACCGACCAGGAGGCGCTCGATGCGTTCCAGCTCTGCTGCAAGCTCGAGGGGATCATCCCCGCGCTCGAGCCAGCCCACGCCCTGGCGCAGGTGATCAAGCTCGCCCCGACCAAGCCGACGCGACCACCTGATGGTGATGAACTTGTGCGGCCGCGGCGACAAGGACATCTTCACCGTCGCCGAGCATCTCGGGAGCCGGATCGGATGACGACGCGCATCGACACCAGGTTCGCCGCGCTCGCCGCCGCGGGCCGCTGCGGGCTCGTCACCTTCCTGATGGCCGGCGATCCCGATCCGGAGACCTCGCTCGCGATCATCCAGGCGCTGCCGCGGGCCGGCGCCGACGTGATCGAGATCGGCATGCCCTTCACCGATCCCATGGCCGACGGCCCGGCGATCCAGGCCGCAGGCCTGCGCGCGCTCCATGCCGGCCAGAACATGGTCAAGACGCTCGACCTGGTACGCCGGTTCCGCCGCGGCGACGATGTGACGCCGATCGTGCTGATGGGCTATTACAATCCGATCTATATTTACGGCGTCGAGCGCTTCCTCGCCGATGCCATCGCGGCGGGCGTCGATGGCCTCATCGTGGTCGACCTGCCGCCGGAAGAAGACACCGAGCTGTGCCTGCCGGCGCTCGCGGCGGGCCTGAACTTCATCCGCCTTGCGACGCCGACCACCGACGACAAGCGGCTGCCCGCCGTGCTCGCGAACACGTCCGGATTCGTCTATTACGTCTCGATCACCGGGATCACCGGCGCCGCGGCGCCGGACGCGGGCCGGGTCGCCCTGGCAGTGGCGCGGATCAAGCGCCACACCAGCCTTCCCGTCGCGGTCGGCTTCGGGGTCAGGGATGCGGCGAGCGCCGCGGCCATCGGGCGCGGCGCCGAGGCCGTGGTGGTGGGCTCCGCGCTGGTCGAACGCGTGCGCCGAGCCTCGATGCCGCCGGCAAGGCGACGCCCGAAACGGTGCCCTCCGTTACGGGCCTCGTCGCCGAGCTCGCGGCGGGCGTGCGCAGCGGGCGCCAGCAGGCGGCGGAGTAACGGCTTGAACTGGATCTCAAACGTCGTCCGTCCGAAGATCCGCAGCATCCTGAACCGGCGGGACGTGCCGGACAATCTGTGGATCAAGTGCCCCGACACCGGGCAGCTCGTCTTCTACAAGGACGTGGAGGCGAACGGCTTCGTCATTCCCGGCTCGAACTACCACATGCGCATGGGCGCGGTGGCACGCCTCAAGTCGATGTTCGACGGCGGCACCTGGCTCGATATCAGCGTCAACGAGATGTCGCACGATCCCCTCAAGTTCCGCGACGAGCGCCGCTACACCGACCGCCTCAAGGATGCGCGCGTGAAGACCGGGCTCAACGACGCGATCAAGATCGGGCTCGGCAAGCTCGACGGGCTGGCGGTGGTGATCGGCGTGCAGGATTTCGAATTCATGGGCGGCTCGCTCGGCATGGCGACCGGCGAAGCGATCATCAGGGGGCTCGATACCGCGGCGCAGAAGAGCACCCCCTTCATCCTGTTCGCCGCATCGGGCGGCGCGCGGATGCAGGAAGGCATCCTGTCGCTGATGCAGATGCCCCGCACCACCGTCGGCGTGCAGAACCTGCGCGCGGCGAAAAAGCCCTATATCGTCGTGCTGACCAATCCCACCACCGGCGGCGTGACGGCGTCCTATGCCATGCTCGGCGACGTCCACATCGCCGAGCCAGGCGCGCTGATCGGCTTTGCCGGGCCGCGGGTGATCGAGCAGACCATCCGCGAGAAGCTGCCGGAGGGATTCCAGAAGGCGGAATATCTCAAGGAGCACGGCATGGTGGACATGGTGGTGCACCGCCACGATCTGCGCGCCACCCTGTCCCGGCTCTGCCACATCCTCACCAAGACACAACCGCGCGTGCCCCCGCCGGCCGAGCCGGCGCGGGTGAACGGGCCGATGCCGGACGCGGCGGGATAGACCGCGTCGTTCGGGGCGCCGCGCCGGCAGCGGCGGAATCCGGACTGCTGTGGGCCATGAGCCGTTCAATTGCTCCCTTGGCGTGGGCAACAAGCGCCGTCGGGCGAAACCGGAAAGTGAGCCCGGGTGGTCAACTTTCTCCGGTGCCAAGCCGGACCACTTCACCGGCCCGATCGTCCTTCGGCCCATCCACCTCGCCGCTTCCTTTCGCTATAGTTCGCCAACAAGAAACCAACTGAGGAGGAAATCCATGGGCAGGCAACAAGGCTTTTCGCGGCGGCACGTGCTCGCGATGTCTGCGGGCGCAGGAAGTTTTGCCGCGGGCTATCGCCGCGCCGCCGCACAGGCGGCAAAGCGGATCGAGCGGCTCGATCCGGCACTGGACCTGATCGTCTCCACCTCGGAGCCGATCGTGGATATCGCCACCAACCTCGGCGGCACCGCCAACGTCGAAGGACCGCTGTGGTGGAAGGAGGGTGGCTATCTTTTATTTCGCGGCACGGACCTCAAGCGATGGAAATACGCGCCCGGGCAGGCATTGTCGGTCTTCAAGGAAAATACCAACGGCGCCAACGGGATTACGCGCGACATGCAGGGCCGGCTGGTGGCCTGCGAAGCCGCGACGCGCCGGGTCGTGCGGGAGGAGCACGACGGCAGCATCACCGTGCTGGCGAGCAGCTTTCAAGGTCGCCCTCTCAACTTTCCGAACGATGTCGTGGTGAAATCCGATGGCGCGATCTATTTTACCGATCCTTGGGCTGGCCCGCGTGCACAGGTGCCCCCCGGGGAAACCGACCTGGGCTTTGCCGGCGTCTTTCGTATTTCTCCCGACCGCGGCACGCTCACGCTCCTGGCCAATGACTTTCTGACGCCCAATGGGATCGCGTTCTCGCCCGATGAGAGCGTGCTCTACATCAACGACTCGGCGCGCCGCCATATCCGCGCTTTCAATCTCCTGCCGAATGGCACGCTCGCCCGCCAGACCGACCGCGTTTTTGTCGACCTGGGTGGACCCGAGCCCGGCGGCCCCGACGGCATGAAGGTCGATACCGCCGGAAACGTGTATTGCGGCGGCTCGGGCGGACTCTACATCGTCGACCCGACGGGCAAGAAACTCGGACGCATCGTGCATGGCTTCGCGAACACCTCCAATGTCGCGTTCGGCGGCGACGACTGGAAGACCGTCTACTTCTGCACGCGTGCGAGCCTCGGCTCGTTCAAGGTGAAGATTGCCGGCGTGCCGGTGCCGGTCGCAAAGAAAGCGTGAAGCATACAGACTTGCGGCACGATCCAGCGGCGGCGACCGGTCAACTCTTGCCACGGACACCGCCTCACGAAAAGCCGGATTGCGCGATGGCGTCTTCGCCGTCGCGCAATCCGGGTGACCGTCGCTCGTGAGCCGCGAGGCCGGTCGCTGGTCAGGCAATCGACGACGTCGGCTTTGGCAGACAATATTGATCCGTAAAACACGCCAAATTTATCGAAAGTTTTTCGCAAAGGAATTAACGTAGCGTAAATGGCGGCTCCTTATAAGGTCGGGTCAGGTTCGGTAGACCGGGGCAACACGCACCGGCGGGGAACCGGGCTCCACGGCGTGAGCTACAGGAGCAAACATGACAAATCTGTTGAAGCGTTTCTTGAACGACGATTCCGGCGCGACTGCAATCGAATACGGCCTGATCGCGGCGGGGATTTCCGTCGTCATCATCACGGTCGTCAACACGCTCGGTTCGCAGCTGAAGACCACCTTCTCCAACATCTCAACTCAGCTTGCTACCGCCGGCAAGTAACCACTTCGGATTGCGGTTGCAAAGCTCCGGTCGAAAGGCCGGGGCTTTTCGATTTTCCCCGGAATGACCGAATTGGGGCACGCAAATCACCCCCCGGTCGAGCCGAACCCGCCGGCGCCGCGCGCAGTGTCTTCGAGCACGACCACCTCGGCAATCTCGGCGCGCACCACCGGCGCGACGACGAACTGGGCGATGCGCATGCCGCGGGTGATGATGAATGGCTCGCTGCCGAGATTGATCAGGATCACCTGGATCTCGCCGCGATAATCGGCATCGATGGTGCCGGGCGTGTTGAGCACCGTGACGCCGTGGCGCGCAGCGAGCCCGGAGCGGGGCCGCACCTGGGCCTCGAAACCGTCCGGCAGCGCGATCGCAAAGCCGGTCGCGATCAAGCCGCGCCCGCCGGGCGCGAGCGTCACCGGCGCGTCCTGCGCCACCGCGGCCGCAAGGTCGAGGCCGGCGGCGTGCGCGCTCTGATAGGCCGGCAGCGGCAGGCCGGCGCCATGAGGCAGACGGCGGAGGCGGACTTGCGCCGCGGTCATGGTTCCGCGAGCGCGGTGGCGATGCGCGCGACCAACTGCACGGCCACGTCGTCCTTCGCCTCGTCCGGCCAGGACTCGACGCCGTCGGCGGTGACGAGGTGCACGGTGTTGCGGTCGCCACCCATGATGCCGGTCGCCGGCGTCACGTCATTGGCGACGATCCAGTCGCAACCCTTGCGCTCGCGCTTGGCGCGGGCATTGGCGATCACCTGCTCGGTCTCGGCCGCAAAGCCGATGACGAGCCGCGGCCGCTGCGATTTGCGCTGGGCAATGGTCGCGAGGATGTCGGGGTTCTCGACCAGCGCGAGCTTCGGCGCGCCGGCCGCGGTCTTCTTGATCTTCTGGGTGCCCGCCTCCGCGACCCGCCAATCCGCGACCGCCGCGGCGAACACCGCGGCATCGGCCGGCAGCGCCGCCTCCGCCGCCGCCAGCATGTCGCGGGCGCTCTCGACCTTGATCACCTTCACGCCGGGCGGATCGGGGATCGCCACCGGGCCGGCGACGAGGGTCACCGCCGCGCCGGCCGCCGCCGCCGCGCGGGCGATGGCATAGCCCTGCTTGCCCGAGGACCGGTTGGCGATGTAGCGCACGGGGTCGATCGGCTCATGGGTCGGCCCCGCCGTCACCAGCACGTGCTTGCCTGCGAGCGGGCCCGCATGGCGCCGGCCGAGCAGCGCCTCCACGGCGGCGACGATCTCGAGCGGCTCCGCCATGCGGCCGGCGCCGGCCTCGCCCCGCTCCGCCATCTCGCCGCTGTTGGGGCCGACGGCGACAATCCCATCGGCTGCAAGCCGGGCGAAATTGCGCCTGGTGGCGGCGTGCATCCACATATGCGGATTCATCGCCGGCGCGATCAGTACGGGCTTGTCGGTCGCCAGCAGCACCGTCGTCGCGAGGTCGTCGGCACGCCCGCCCGCCATCTTGGCGATGAGATCGGCGGTCGCAGGCGCGACCACGAGGACGTCGGTGTCGCGGGCGAGCCTGATATGGCCGATGTCGAATTCGGTGCGGGCGTCGAACAGGTCGAGATGGGCGCGCTCCCCGGCGATGGCGCCGGCCGACAGCGGCGTGATGAACTCCTGCGCCGCCTTGGTCATCACCACCCGCACCACGCCGCCGCGCTCGCGCAGCCGCCGGATCAGGTCGAGCGATTTGTAGGCGGCGATGCCTCCCCCGATGATGAGGAGGATGCGCCGGCCCCGGATCGAGTTTGGTTCGGTTGCGGTCATCTACATCAACGATGCTGCCAGAAGTGCGTTAGAAAAACGTAACTCTATCAAACATTTGGACCAAGACCCAGTTGGCTTCGTCGGATCGCGTCGGTACGCCCGGCGTTTCCCTGTGCCTCACCGCAGAAAAACTCCCCACGCCAGCAACGCCGCGATCACCCAAAGCGCGAGGGTGGTCCAGCGCGACCGGCGCGCCTCGGCGGCGCCGATCGCGGCCACGGTTTCCGCCGAAAGGGCGATGCCCTCCCTCGTGGCATCGTCGAGTTGCCCGGCGACCCGCGCGGCGCGGGTCAGGAGACCCGGCACGGCGGACAGGAAATGGCCGATTTCGCCCACGCCCTGCGCCGCACCCTCCAGGCGGCCGATCGGCCCGAGATTGCGCGCGATCCATTCCCGCACCACCGGTTCGGCGGTGGTCCACATGTCGAGCCGGCTGTCGAGGGTGCGCGCCACGCCCTCCACGACCACCATGGTCTTCTGCAGCAGCAGCAGTTCCGGGCGGGTCCGCATGTCGAACAATCCCGTGACCTCGAACAGCAGCGTCAGCAGCTTCGCCATCGAGATGTCTTCGGCGGTGCGGTTGTGGATCGGCTCGCCGATGGCGCGGATCGCCTGGGCGAAGCTTTCGACGGCGTGATGCGACGGCACGTAGCCGGCCTCGAAATGCACCTCGGCGGTGCGGCGATAGTCGCGGGTGATGAAGCCGAGCAGGATTTCCGCGAGGAAGCGCCGTTCCTTGGGGCCCAGCCGTCCCATGATGCCGAAGTCGACCGCCACCAGCCTGCCGTCGGCGTCGATGAAGAGATTGCCGGGGTGCATGTCGGCGTGAAAGAAGCCGTCGCGCAGCGCGTGGCGCAGAAAGTTCTGGATCACCGCGCGGCCGAGCTTGGCCAGATCGAAGCCCTTGGCGAGGAGCGCGGCGCGATCGTTGAGCGGCGTGCCGTCGATCCATTCCAGCGTCAGCACGTTGCGCGCGGTCAGCGTCCAATCGACGGCGGGCACGCGGAAATCGCGGATCTTCCCTGGTGTTCTCCGCCATCTCCGAAAGTGCGGCCGCCTCCAGGCGAAAATCCATCTCGATCGCCACCGAGCGGGCGAACGTGTCGACCACCTCGGTCAGCCGCAGCCGGCGCGCCTCCGCCGAGAGCGCCTCGGCGTTGCGGGCGACGAAACGAAACGCTGCGAGATCGGCCTGGAAGCGCCGCTCGACGCCGGGCCGCAACACCTTGACGGCAACGGCGCGGTGGCCGTCCGCGGTCGCGATCTCGGCACGATGCACCTGCGCGATCGAGGCAGCGGCGACCGGCGGTCCAAAACCGACGAACAGGTCGGACAGCTTGCGGTCGAACGCCGCGGCGACGGCGGCTTCGGCCTCCGCCTGCGGAAACGGCGCCATCTTGTCCTGCAGGCTTTCGAGATCGCGGGCGAGCACCGGACCGACCACGTCGGGCCGCGTCGCCAGGAACTGGCCGAGCTTCACATAGGAAGGGCCGAGCGCGGTGAGCGCCGCCGAAAGCCGATGGGCATCGGAGCCGCCATCGCGCCGCTCGATCAGCCGGGCCGTCCGCACGCCGAGGCGCGCGGGCAGCGGCAGCGGCGCCGGATCGACGAGGCCGAACACGCCTTCGCGGGCGAACACGAAGCCGGCGCGGCCGAGGCGGACGAGATGGGCGAGCGCGGAGATCACGATTGCACGCAGGGCCGGTTCACAGCCGCCAGGCGGAATGCAGCGCCACCACGCCGCCGGTCAGCACGCGGTGGCTGACGCGGCGAAAGCCCGCCGCCGCGATCATGGCGGCGAAGGCCTGCGGGCGCGGGAACCTGCGGATGGACTCGACGAGATAACGATAGGAATCGGCATCTCCCGCCACCGCCCGGCCGAGCGCCGGGATGACGTTGAAGGAATAGAAGTCATAAAGCGCATCGAGGCCGGGAACGTCGACGGTCGAGAATTCGAGGCAGACAAACCGGCCGCCGGGCCGCAGCACGCGATAGAACTCGCGCAGCGCCACGTCGATCCGCGGCACGTTGCGGATGCCGAACGCGATGGTGCAGGCATCCTGGCTGCGGTCCGGGAACGGCAGCGCTTCCGCGTTGCCGGCCGTGAACGAGACGATACCGTCGAGCCCGCGTGTGTGCGCCCGCGCCCGCCCGACCGCGAGCATGTCGGGATTGATGTCGCAGACGGTCACGGCGGTGCCGGGGCCGCCGGCCTCGGCGATCCGGAACGCCACGTCCCCGGTGCCGCCGGCGACATCGACCACGGCGTAGCGGCCGTCGCGGGGCGGGTTGAGCATGGTCACCATCGCGTCCTTCCAGGCGCGATGCAGCCCGCCGGACATGAGGTCGTTCATCAGGTCGTAGCGGCGCGCGACCCGGTGAAAGACCTCGTCCACCATCGCCTGCTTGTGGTCGAGATCGATGGTCTGGAAGCCGAAATGGGTTTCGCCGGTTTCCGGCATGGCAGTCCTCTGTTCGCCGGGACCATAGCCCGGGAGGGGCCGAGGCGCTATCACATCCCCGGTCGGTGGTGAACAGGAAGCCTGCGTGCCCGAACTTCCCGAGGTCGAGACCGTACGGCGCGGACTGCAGCCGGTGATGGAGGGCGCCCGCATCGTCAAGGTGGAGGCGCGCCGGCCGGATTTGCGCCGGCCGCTGCCGACCGACTTCGCCAGGCGGGTCGAGGGCAAGACCGTGACCGGGATCGGCCGCCGCGCCAAGTACCTCACCGTCGACTTGTCCTCAGGCGACGTGCTGCTGATGCATCTCGGCATGTCCGGCTCGTTCCGCGTCGGCCATGACGCCAAGGATGCGTCGCCCGGCGCATTCCATCACCCGCGATCGGCGGCTGCGGCCCACGACCACGTCGTGTTCCACATGTCGTCGGGCGCCACCGTGACCTTCAACGATCCGCGCCGGTTCGGCCTCATGCTGCTGGTGCCGCGGGCCGAACTGGCGGGCCATCCGCTGATGCGCGACGTCGGGCCCGAGCCGCTCGGCAATGCTTTCGACGCAAACCTCCTCGCGACGGCTTGCGCGGGCAAGAAGACGAGCCTCAAGGCGGCGCTGCTCGACCAGACCGTCGTCGCCGGGCTGGGCAACATCTATGTCTGCGAGGCACTGCACCGGGCGGGCCTGTCGCCCCGGCGCCGCGCCTCCACCATCGCGACCCGCGGCGCGCCGAATGCGCGGGCCGCGGCGCTCGTCGACGCCATCAAGGCGGTGCTCAATGCGGCGATCAAGGCCGGCGGTTCGTCGCTGCGCGATCACCGGCAGACCGACGGGGAGCTCGGCTATTTCCAGCACCATTTCCGCGTCTATGACCGCGAAGGAAAAGCCTGCGCCACCCCGGGCTGCAAGGGCACGATCAAACGCGTCGTGCAGAACGGACGCTCGACCTTCTTTTGCCCGGTATGCCAGAAATAGCAGGGATCAGTGATCAGTAATCAGTGATCAGAATCAAAAAGGTGTCTTTTCTGATTACTGATTACTGATCACTGATTACTTGATTACTGATTACTGACTGCTGGCCGCGCCTTCGCCGATCACTGAGAACGGGCCCCAGAAGGCGGGATAGGCGTTGAGCGGGTCGCCTTTGTCGTTCATGTAGGCCAGCATGGCGCGGCGGAGCGCCTCGGCGCGGCCGGCTTTGCCGTCGGATTTCATGGCGTCGAAGGTCGAGGTGATGAGCTTGGCCGCCGCATCCGACGAGACCGACCAGTGCGACACCAGGAGGGCCCGTGCGCCGGCATAGAAGAAGGCGCGGGCAAGGCCGGAAAGCGCTTCCGCGCCGGGCTTGTCGCCGGCCGCGGTATTGCAGGCGGAGAGCACCACCCAGTCGGCATTGAGCTTGAGCTGCGCCACTTCGCTCGCCGTGAGCAAGCCGTCGTCGATCTCGCTCGGCTTCGCCGGCAAGGTGAGCGCGAGCGCGGGCTCGCCCAGCCCCTTTACGTCCCCGGCCACGAGCCCGTGGGTGGCGAAATAGACCACCCGGTAGCCTGCCAGCGGCGTGCGCTTGACCATCGCCTCGGTCGCATCCTTTTCGAGATGGATGTCGTCGGGGGGCGCGCCGAGCCTGGCCGCCACGGCCTTGAGTTCGCCGGCGGTGTCGAGCAGGGACGGCAGCGCCTGGGCCAAGCGCGCACGGTCGACACCGATGCCCTGCCAGAACTCGCTGTAGCCGCGCGTGTTGGCGGCGGCGCGGCGCGCACCCGCGCGCAGGGCCCTGCCACGCTCCTCCGGGTCGAAAACCGGATCGCCGAAGCCCACCATGGGCTTGGCGGCGCTGCTCGCGCGGGCAAAGCCACGCAGCGCCCTGAGGCTCGCGACCGACGGCAGCACGCTGACGGCCTGCCGCTTGATCAGCCAGGCGGCGTCGCGGTAGGCGGGGATATCCTCGAGCAGCGGCACCGCGGTCTTCGGCTGTTCCGTCACCAGCAGGTGGAACGGCAGCGAGGTGAGCGCGCCGCTCGGGACGACCAGCAGATGCCGCTTGTTCTTGACCAGGGCCTCCACCGGCCCGATCAGCGCGGCGTAAAGCTCGTGCGCGCGGGCGAGATCGAACAGTTCCGGCTTGCCCGCATCTATCGATGTCCTGAGCTTGTCGACATCGAGGCCGTGGCGGAAAGCGACAACCTGGTCCGACAGGTCGCTTGCGCCGATCGAAATCGTCCGCCAGTCGAAGCCCTCCCGCGTCAACGCGAAGACGTAGCTTTCCTTGTCGCCGCTGAGGAAGTACACCAGCGCCTCGTCGGCGCGGAGCAGCTTTTGGACTTCTGCGGTACCGAGCGGCTTCGGGCTCGCCAGCGCGGCATAGTCCGGAAATTCCTTTTCCAGCCGCGTGGCGACGGCGGCGATGCGGCCTTCGATGTCCGTCACCTGCTTTCGCAGCACGTCGATCGCCGCCCGGTCCTGCTGGCGCTCGGGTTTGGACAGCGCCGCGATCAGGCTCGTGTTCTTGTCGCGCCACGCCGCGGACAGATCCTGGCTTTCGCGCACCAGAGCCGCCAGCGCTCCGCCGCCCGATCCAAATCGCACGCCCATCTGCTGGACGGCCGCGGCGGCGGACGACTGGCCTGCCCATTGGGCGATCTCGAATGCCTCGGTGCCGAGTGCCGGCGCCGGTTCCAGCCCCTGATTCGCGGCGGCCGCAATGTTGGCGACGTCGCGCACGAAATAATCCGCGCGCTGTTCGACCAGGCCGCCGGCTTGTCCAGCCGCCCCTGCGTC
Source organism: uncultured Alphaproteobacteria bacterium (assembly GCA_963800215.1). GTDB lineage: Bacteria > Pseudomonadota > Alphaproteobacteria > Rhizobiales > Xanthobacteraceae > JAJPKK01. Next base: position 337,427 of record CAWCZY010000007.1, read on the forward strand.
CACCGATCCATGCGCGATGACCGCGGCGGTCGCCTTGCGGGAGTAGGCGAGCGCCTGGGCGGGGTCGCCGGCGAGACTGAAGTGGATGGCCAGGTTGTCGAGGGTCACGGCGATCGCGGGGTGGTTGACGCCGAGCGCCTGTTCCTTGATCGCCAGCGCGCGCCGATAGAGCTCCTCCGCCTCCGTGTGCTTGCCCTGCGCCTCATACAAGCTTGCGAGGTTATTGAGGTTTTGCGCGACGTCGGGATGGCCGGCGCCGAGGAACTGCTCCTTGATCGCCAGCGCGCGTTTGCAAAGACTCTCCGCCTCGGCGTACTTGCGCTCGCCTTGATAGACGATGGCCAAATTGTCCATGATGGAAGCCACGTCGGGATGATTGGCGCCAAGCACCTGCTGCGTGATCGCCAGCGCGCGTTGGTCGAGCCCTTCCGCCTCGGCATACTTGCCCTGGTCCGCATAGACGATGGCGAGGTTGCCCAGGGTTTGAGCCACGTCGACATGGTTGGCGCCCAGCGCCTGCTCCTTGATCGCCAGCGCGCGCTTGTAGAGCCCCTCCGCATCGGCATACTTGCCCTGCCTCCAATACACGATGGCGAGGCCGTCGAGGGTGCCAGCTACATCGAGATGGTTGGCGCCGAGTGCCTCCTCTTCGATCGCCAGCGCGCGCTTGTAGCGTCCCTCGGCCTCGGCGTACCTGCCCTGGTCCAGATAAAGGGTGGCCAGGTTGACCAGGGTTCCTGCCATGGCAGGATGATTGGCGCCTAGCGCCTGCTCTTCGATCGCCAGCGCGCGCTTGTAAAGCCCCTCCGCATCGGCGTACCTGCCCTGGTGTCGATATACGATGGCGAGGTTGCCGAGGGTCGCAGCCACGTCGGGATGATTGGCGCCCAGGGCCTGCTCTTCGATCGTCAGCGAGCGCGTGAAGAGCACTTCCGCATCGGCGTACCTGCCTTGCGTCTGATACAGGATCGCGAGATTGTCCAGGGCCTTGGCCACGTCGGGATGGCTGGCGCCCAGCGCATGCTCCCGGATCGTCAACACGCGCCTGTCTACCTCCTCCACTTCGGCGTACTTGCCCTCGTGGTAATACGCGATGGCCAAGCTGCTCAACGTCGTGGCCACGTCGGGATGATTGGGGCCCAGGCCCCGCTCGCGGATCGCCAGCGCGCGTTGGAGGAGTTCCTCCGCCGCGGCATACCTGCCCTGGTCGTCGTACAAGTTGGCTAGGTTGTTGAGGCTTTGGGCCACGTCGAGATGGTTGGCGCCCAGCGCCCGCTCCCGGATCGCCAGCGCGCGCTTGGACAGCGCCTCCGCCTCGGCGTATTTGCCCTGGAGCCGATAAACGACGGCCAAGTTATTGAGGGCGTTGCCGTAATTCGCATGATTCGTGCCGAACCGCGCCTTGACCGCTTGTTCGAGCTTTTGGGCTTGGACCAGCGCGGCAGGGTAGTTGCCGCTCGCGAGATTTTCCCGGAAAGCCTTGTTGATCGTATCGATATCGGCCCGCTGCGCCCACACCGGCCCCGGCATGGCGCACAGCACCAGCGCGAGCGAGAAAACAAGTCCTGAAAATCGCCGCAGCCGGTGCGTCGTCACAGCAGCACCTCTCGATCAGACGACAGGCTTCGCAGTCATGGCGGGAGCTTGCACGGCATCCCGTCGCCGCGCACAGCCGAAGCCGCGTCCACGGGCCCCGAGCAGAAAATCTCGACGCATGCATCCTGCCACAACGCGCAACCGACCGGAAGCGCCGCCGATCTTGTTGCGATCCATGAAGGTGTCGAAGGTCGAGCGGACGTGCAGGCCGGCCAGTTTCGTCCGATCGGATCAACTTTTCCCATGCAGCGCGCGCCACACCGCCTGCGCCGTGACCGGCATCTGGATCGCTGCCGCGACCTGCGCCGGCAGCGCGTTGGCGATCGCGTTCACGATGGCGCAGGGCGCGGCGGTAGTGCCGGCCTCGCCGGCGCGGGGCTTTCGACATTTCGTGCGATTTTTGCCGACACCGGCGTTGATCCCGCTTCGGGCCCGATCAAACATGGGCTAGCCTTGACGGGCGCCGGATTGGGCGCAGGGAAGCGACCGCAATGAGGTGCATCATGATGTCGAGGTCCGGGTTCGCAGCTGTGACGGCATTGCTCCTGTCGGCCGGAGCGTTTGCGGGGGCGCGCGCCGCCGATATGTCTTTCGAGCGCGCCTTGAAGGTCGACCAGGAACCGCAGAACTGGCTGCTTCATCACCAAAACTACCAGGGCCACCGGTTCTCGGGGCTCAAAGAGATCAACACCGATACGGTCGCAAACCTGCGGCCCGCCTTCATGGTCGGGCTCGGCGGGCTGCAGGCCGGGGGCCGCCACGCCCAGGGCAATCTCGAAGCCACGCCCCTCGTCGACGACGGCATCATGTATGTGAGCGATGGCTGGGGATCGGTCTACGCCATCGACGTCCGCAGCGGCCGCAAGGGCGAGATCAAGTGGAAGTTTGATCCCGGCGTTGACCGCGTCTGGGCGGGCGACGTCGCCTGCTGTGGCGTCAACAACCGCGGCGTCGCGCTGTGGAGGGACCAGGTGATTTCGGTTGCCCTTGACGGCCGCATCATGGCGCTCAACCGCGCCACCGGCGAGCAGCTATGGGAGCGCAAGGTCGCCGATGCCGGCCTCGGCGAGACGGTGACGGCCGCGCCACTCGTCATCCGCGATCTCGCCATCGTGGGTTCGGCTGGCGGCGAATACGGCATTCGTGGCTGGATCGACGCCACCGACCTCAATACCGGAAAGCAGGCTTGGCGAACCTACACCATTCCAGGCAAGGGGGAGCCCGGCAACGAGACCTGGAAGGACGGCAAGGACCGTTGGATGCATGGCGGTGCGTCGGTGTGGGTGACGGCGACCTACGACAAGGACACCGACTCCATCTACCAGGGCATCGGCAATGCCGGCCCCGACTACGACGCCGAGTATCGGCCCGGCGACAACAAATGGGCCGCCAGCGTGCTGGCACTCGATCCCAACAACGGCAGGATCAAGTGGGGCTTCCAGTACACGCCCAACGATCCCTACGACTATGACGAGATCTCCGAGCACCAGATCATCGACGCCAAGGTCGACGGCGAAATGCGGAAGATGGTGGTGCACGGCGCCCGCAACGGCTTCTACTACGTGCTCGACCGCACCAACGGCGCTTTCATCGCCGGCAAGCAATATGTCGACCAGCTGACCTGGACCAAGGGTCTGGATCCAAAGACCGGCCGTCCGCTCGACTACGATCCCAGCAAGGACGTGCAGACCTATGTCGCGGGCACCACCGCGACACGGGCCATGCCGGTCGGCAAGCGCTGCCCGGCGGTGTCGGGCGGCAAGAACTGGGAGCCCGCGGCATACAATCCGCAGCTTGGCCTGATCTACGTTCCGACATCGGAGGGCTGCAACCAGATCGAAGGCGTCGTCCAGGCCGACTTCGCGGACCAGGGCGGCACCGTGAAGCCGCGCGACCGCTTCACTGGCGGCGGCAACGCGGTGCTCAAGCAGACCACCGGCAGCGTCAAGGCACTCGACCCGGCGACCGGCGAGATCAAGGCCGTCGCCCGCACCGACCTCCCGAACTGGGCGGGCGTGCTCGCCACCGCCGGCAACCTCGTATTCACCGGCCTCTGGGAGGGTGCCCTCGTCGCCTATGATGGCAGGTCCATGAAGGAGTTGTGGCGTTTCGACACCGGCTGCGGCGTGATGGCGCCGCCGATCAGTTATGCGGTCAATGGCAAGCAATATATCGCGGTCGCGGTCGGGCCGCATTGGCTCGGCGTCAAGCCGGCGGAACTGAAATACGCCAACGCGTGCTCGATGGTGTACGTGTTCTCGTTGTGAGACGAGCGCCGCGGCATCGCGGACTCCGACTGGACGTCACACGGCCGCGCGCGGCGCATGCAGCGCGCGCCATATCGCCTGCGCCGTGACCGGCATCTGGATCGCTGCCGCGGCCTGCGCCGGCAGCGCGTTCGCGATCGCATTCACGATGGCGCAGGGCGCGGCGGTGGTGCCGGCCTCGCCGGTCCCTTTGACGCCGAGCGGGTTGGTGGTGCAGACCACCTCGTGGTGGAGAACCGTCATCGCAGGCACGTCCCCGGCGCGCGGGATCGCGTAATCCATGAACGAGCCGGCCAGGGCCTGGCCGCTGTCGGCATCGTAGACGGTGGCCTCGCACACGGCTTGTCCCAGTCCCTGGGCAACGCCGCCATGGATCTGGCCGGCGACGAGGACGGGGTCCAGCACGCGGCCGCAATCGTCGACGGCGACATAGGATACGATTTCAGTCGCCCCGGTATCGGGGTCGATCTCGACCTCGGCGACATGGCAGCCGTTCGGAAACGACGGTCCGGTCTTGACCTCGCCCTTGGTGTCGAGGCCCTCGCCGAGCACGCCCTGCCGCACCAGCTCGCTCACCCGCGCGGCGACGTCGAACAGCGAGATACGCTGCGCGCTGCCGGGAAATTCTCGAAATGGCCGTCGTGAAAGGCGAGTTCGGCCTCTTTGGCCTGCAGCAGCAGGGCCGCGGCCTTGCGCGCCTTGGCGAGCATGGCGTCGATCCCATTGGAAATCGCGCCGCCGACCAGCATCGTAGAGCGCGACGCGACCGCGCCGAACCCGGGGACGTCGCGCGCGGAATCCCCGCACAGGATGGTGACGGACTGTTCGGGAACGCCGAGCCTCTCCGCGACCAGCCGTCCGAACACCGTTGCATGGCCCTGGCCGCTGGACGACGAGCCGATGCCGACATGGACGGCGCCGCCGCCGGGAAACGCGATGGTCGCGGCCTCCTCGAGAACACCGCCCGATAACTCGAGGTAGCAGCCGATGCCGATGCCGCGCAGCTTGCCGCGCTTGCGCGACAGCTTACGGCGCGCCGCAAAGCCCTTGTAATCGGCGGCGGCGAGCGCCGTTTCGAACAGCGCGGGGAAATCCCCGCTGTCATAGGTGCCGCCGGTCGCGGTCTTGTAGGGTATCGCCTTGGGACGGATCAGGTTGCGGCGCCGCAGCTCGGCCGGGTCGATGCCGCTGACCCGCGCGGCCTCGTCGACCGTGCGCTCGAGGAGATAGTTGGCCTCCGGCCGCCCCGCCCCGCGATAAGGCCCGGTCGGCACCGTGTTGGTGAACATGGCACGGGTGTCGATCACCATGCGCGGAATGTCGTACATGCCGGGCAGGCAGCCGGAGATGTGGATGGTCGGGCAGAACAGCGCGACGCCGGTGAGGAAACCGCCCATGCCGGCCAGCCCGTTCACGCGGATGGCGAGGAACTTGCCGCGCTTGTCGAGGGCGAGCTCGACGTCCCAATAGGAATTCGCGCGCCTGGTTGTCGCTGATGAACGCTTCCGAGCGGGTCGACACCCAATGGATCGCGCGCCCGACCTGCTTGGCCGCGCACAACAGCGCGACATATTCGGGATAGCTCGACGCCTTCATCCCGAAGCCGCCGCCGACATCGTCGGTCAGCACGCGAAGCCGGTCGGGGGTGAGCCGCATCGCCCCGCATAGCTGGCCGCGAACGCCGGCAACGCCCTGGGTCCCGCAGCGCAGGGTGAAGCGGCCGGATGCGGGATCGAAGCTCGCAGTCGCGGTGCGCGGTTCCATGGAGGCGACGGCGATGCGCTGGTTGAAGAGCTGGACCCGCGCGACATGGGCCGCGCTTGCGAAGATCTCATCGATTCCGCGCCGGTTGGCACCGTCGGGATCAGCCGGCGCGGTCCAGTCGAAGGCGAGATTGCCGGGCGCTTCCGGCCAGATCTGCGGGCCCGAGACGGCCTGGTGGGCGTCGACTATCGCAGGCAAAGGCTCATAATCGACGACGACCTGATCGGCGGCGTCCTGCGCCGCCGCCGCGGTCGCTGCAACCACCAGGGCCACCGGCTGGCCGACATGCATGACGCGGTCCGCGGCGAGCGCGGGGCGGAACGGCGTGATCGGCTTTGATCCGTTGCGTCCCGGCAGCGGGACCGCCCCGGTCACGGTCGCAAGATTGGCGGCGGCGAGGTCGGCGGCCGTCACCACCGCAAGCACGTCCGGCAGCTTTGCCGCCACGGCAACATCGATGCCGCGGATGATGGCATGGGCGTGGGACGAGCGTACGAACACGCCGAAAGCCACCCGGTCCGGGCGGAGATCGTCGCCGTAGCACCCGTGGCCGCGCAGCAGCGCATCGTCCTCGACGCGGCCGGGCCACGGGCCGCCATGCGCCCTCCCGTTTCGATGCAAAGCATCCTGGCCCGCCATTTCGTGACCTCCGCGATTGCCGTGTCGTGTGTATGTGTGGGAGACGCCACCGTCGTTCAATATCTGCGAGTGTTCAGGGCCTGGAGCCGCCTGATTGCGATGACTTCACTGCCCGCCGCGCTGATCCGTTCGACCGCTCCGCGCAGCGGCTCGGCCGCGACCGCCATATGGAACGCATTGGCGTGCAGCAACGTGGCGGCGTCGCGCATGACCGCCACATGTCCCTTCCAGAACACGAGATCGCCGCGCCGCAGGCCGGCAAGATCGCCCGATCGCCACCGCGGTTCCAATGCGCGCGCTGCATGTCGCTGTCGCGCGGGCAGGCGATGCCGCCAGGCAGTGAGCGCGACCTGCACCAGGCCCGAGCAGTCGATGCCGAGGCTGGTCTTGCCGCCCCACAGATAGGGCACGCCGATGAAGCGCTCGGCGACGGCGACGAAATCCGGCGCGGCGGCATCGAGCGGCGCGAGATGGCGCGCCGGCACGAAGCCGCCGGATGCCAGCCGCGCCAGTTCGCCGTCATCGCCGGTGATGGCGAGGCGGCAGCCCAGCGGCAGCCCCTCGACCGGCTGGGCCTTGATGGAGCGTCCGGGAAACAGGATCGTCCGCAGCGCCGACGACCTTGTGGGTCGGCTCGGGTCCGGGCGCGCGCAGCGCGTTCATCGGCAGCCAGCCGACATAGCGGTCGGAATGGAGTTGGCCCCAGCCCCAGCCCTCGCCGTCCTGGTCGTAGATGGTGACGCGCTCGCCTTTGAGCGCCTCGGTCTCGAGCAAGGCATCGGGCACCGGCGACCGCCGCACCGGCGCCACCGGATCGAACACTTCGAATTCGGTGCCGTCGACGAAGCGCGCCGCCTCCACCTGGCCGCGCAGATGCGCGGCCGCAAGGTCGGGCCGGGCGGGCGTGACGCGGGGATCGAAACTCAATGGGCGAAACTAGCCGCCATAGCGCTCCGCCAGGAGTGCATAGAGTGCGCGCGCCGCCTGGCATTCGCCGCCCTCGGGACGTCCGGGCTTCGGCGACGGCGTCCAGGCGTAGATGTCGAGATGCAGCCAGGCCTTCGCCGCGCCGACGAAGCGGTTGAGGAACAGCGCGCAGATGATCGAGCCGGCGAAGCCGCCGGTGGCGATGTTGTTCATGTCCGCCACCTTGGAATCGAGCATCGCGTCGTAGGGCCGCCACAGCGGCAGGCGCCACAGCGGGTCATGGGCGGCACGGGCATGGCGGGCGACATCGCCGGCGAGCGCCTCGTCGTCGGTATAGAAGGGCGGCAGATCGGGCCCGAGCGCGACCCGGGCGGCGCCGGTGAGCGTGCCCATGTCGACCAGCAGCTCGGGGCGCTCCTCGTCCGCCAGCGCCAGCGCATCGGCAAGGACGAGGCGGCCTTCCGCATCGGTATTGCCGACCTCGACCGCAAGGCCCTTGCGCGATCTGTAGACGTCGAGCGGACGGAAGGCCCCGCCGGATATCGAATTCTCGACGGCGGGAATGAGCACGCGCAGCCGCACGGCGAGCTTGCGGTCCATGATCATATGGGCGAGCGCGAGCACGCTCGCCGCGCCCCCCATGTCCTTCTTCATCAGCAGCATGGCGCTGTCGGGCTTGATGTCGAGCCCGCCGGAGTCGAAGCATACGCCCTTGCCGACCAGCGTCACCTTGGGCGCGGCCGGATCGCCCCAGCTCATGTCGATCAGGCGAGGCGGGCGGGCGGCGGCGCGGCCGACCGCATGGATCAGGGGAAAATTGCGCGCCAGCAGATCGTCGCCGACGGTCACGCTGATGCCGGCGCCGTGGCGCGCCGCGAGTGCGGTCGCGGCGTCGGCGAGTTCGCCGGGGCCCATGTCGTTCGCGGGCGTGTTGATGAGGTCGCGGGCGAGATAGACGGCCTCGACGATGCGCGACAGTTCGGCGCCGTCCGCCTGCTCCGGCACCTCCAGGCGCACTTCGTTGGCGGGTTTGCCGTAGCGGACGAATCGATAGGCCCCGAGCGCGACCGCGATGGCGGCGAGCCGCTGGTCATGGGCCGCATTGGCGAAGCGGTAGACGCCGCGGGGCAACAGCCCGCGAGCGTGCCGGGAAGGAAGGGATTGAACGGTTTCCCGTCGTCTTCCAATCCGAACAGCACCGCGGCGAGCGTCCCGTCGGGCCCGGGAAGCAAGGCATGACGCCCCGGCGACGGCTCGAACCCGGCGGCCTCGGCGAACGCGCAGGCCCTCGCGTCGAGACCTGCGCGGATGTCGCGCCAGGTCGCGGCGGTCACGAACCAGATCGGAATGGATGCGGCGCCGCCGCGGGTCACGAATGCCGGGTGCATGGATGGGTTCCGGAGACGATTCGGCCCCTGCTACCACGCCGCCCCACCGAGTTGAAGGAAGTTCGGCCGGCCATTGCGGTCCGCCTGTTCCGCGCAGGCGGCGCGGGGGCGGCGGCCGCGATATTAACCGATCATTAGGGTTAACGTTCTATTGATGGATCATCGGCAAGCATGAAAGTGGGTTGGCGCACCGTGATCCCGACACGTCATCCGTTCGCTGCTCGGCATCGCCGGACCCAATGGAGCATGGCCGTCGCGGCGCTCGGGCTCGCGCTGTTTGCCGGCGGCTGCCAGAACATCTCGCCGCTGCCTCCGCATGCGGCGGTGGTCCCCGCAGCCGCAGGCCGGGCGCCCAAATCCGAAGCCGAGTGGCGGGCCGAAGCCGAGACACTAGCCGGCCGCTACCGCGCCAAGCCGGATGATCCCGCGACGGCGCTCGCCTATGCCCAGGCGCTACGCGCCAGCCGGCCAGCGCACCCAGGCCGTGTCGGTGCTGCAGCAGGCATCTTCCAGCATCCGCATGATAGCGCCCTGCTCGGCGCCTACGGCCGCGCTTTGTCGGATGTCGGCAATTACGAGCAGGCGCTCGAGATCCTCAACCGCGCTCACACGCCCGACCAGCCGGACTGGCGCATCCTTTCCGCGCAGGGCGCGGTGCTCGACCAACTCGGCCGTCACGACGAGGCGCAGAGCTATTATTCCAGCGCTCTCAAGATCAAGCCCGACGACCCCGGCGTGCTCTCCAATCTCGGCCTGTCCTACGCACTTGCCAAGGACCTCAAGAACGCCGAGGCGACGCTGCGGCGAGCCGCGGCAGCCGGCGGCACCGACCCGCGGGTGCGGCAAAATCTCGCTCTCGTGGTCGGCCTGCAGGGCCGCTTCGGCGAAGCCGAAAGCATCGCGCGCGCCGACCTGCCGCCGGACCAGGCGGCCGCCAACGTCGCCTATCTCCGCCGGATGCTGGCGCAAGCAAGCCGACTTCAAGACGGTTCCGCGTCCGCGGACGCTCGCCTCCGCCGACGGCACCTGAGCCGGCGCATTTGCGGCTTCGGCCGGCCATCGCAACCAGCGACCGGATGCGCGAAATGCGCGAGCGGCGAAGGTCACCCGCTTTCGGTTCTCACTGTGAGCTACCCTGGTGGACGCACGCGCCAGTTCAGCCTGCGCGGCGAACGGGTGGCCGAGGTGTGCCGCTGGCTGCGCAACTATCAGAAGCTGAAGGCGGCGATCGAGGTTATTTGCGAGCTCAACCACGAGGTGCTGCGTCCGGAACAGGCCCGTCGAAGCGCCGGAGCAAGCGCCGTGATTAAGATGCGGCGCGCGCAACTGAGCTTTGGCGACGGATTGATCGCCGCGGAGGTGGACGATCTTTGCGAAGATTGGATGAGGTACGCCGACCAGGTTTTGGCGGATGAACTGCTGGTGGCGGCCGTGTACGAGGCTTTGGGGAAGCGGCGTCCGAAGAGCCGCAGCCGTGGCCGGCAGGGAACTCCGGCGGAGGTGGTTTTGCGCCTGCTGATCCTCAAGCACATCCGCAACTGGAGCTATGAGGTGCTGGAGCGCGAGGTGCGCGCCAATCTGGTGTACCGTAACTTCACCCGCGTGGGGGGCGCCAAGATGCCGGACGCCAAAACCATGGGTCGTCTGGGGCGTGGCTGCTCGGCGCCGCAGGTGATCGAGCAGATTCACGAGAGAATAGTGAAAATCGCACGGGACAAGGGAGTAGACGGACGGGCGTAGAATGCGCGTGGATACCACGGTGGTGGAGACCAACATCCATTATCCGACCGACTGCAGCTTGTTGGGCGATGGCGTGCGAGTGCTGACCCGCACCATGAAGAAGATCACCAAGATCGCCGGCAAGGCTGGTGCCAAATTGCGCGACCGCAGCCGCGGCGTGAAGCTGAGGGTGCTGGACATTGCGCGGGCAGCGCGCTCCAAGGCCAAGCAGAGCCAGGAGAAACTCAAGCGGGCCTATAGCCAATTGCTAAATTCAACCAGTCGGGTGGTGGGGCAGGCAAAGCGTTTTTCCACCGAGGTCGCCATGGGCGTGAAACGATCGACCGACGTCCTGCAACAACTGGCGTTGGAGAACCTGCGCTGCCAGATCGATGCGATGGTGCCGCTCATCCGGCAAGTGATGAAGCAGACCAGAGCGCGCATCTTGCGCGGCGACACGCGCGCCGACGGCAAGACTCCAGCCTGTTCGAGCCCGCGACGGAAGTCATCCGCAAAGGAAAAGCCGGCAAGCCGAACGAATTCGGCAAGATGGTGAAACTGCAGGAGGCCGAAAACCAGATTGTGACCGGCTATGAAGTGGATGCTCAGCGACCCAACGACGTGGACCTGCTGATCGGAGCCATCGAAACCCATCAAGCAAGGCTCGGTCGCACTCCGCGCCTGGTGGCGGCAGATGCCGCATTCTATTCCGCCAAGAACGAGGCGGAGGCGAAAGCAAAGGGCGTCAAGCGCGTCTGCATTCCCAATCGCTCCACCAAAAGCCCCGAGCGCAAACGCGAACAGAAGAAGCGCTGGTTCCGCAACGGCCAGAAATGGCGGACCGGATGCGAGGGACGCATCAGCGTGATCAAACGGCGACACGGGCTCAGCCGCTGCCGCTATAAGGGCGATGCCGGAATGAAGCGCTGGGTCGGGCTTGGCGTCTAGCTAGCCGGCTCCTCCAGGCTCGTCCCGGCCATCTCGAATATGGAGGCACGGAGCGGATGCAATCCGCCGACGCACGCGCTTGAAAGCATCGTGCACTCCAGGTCGAGATCGCCGGAACAAGTCCGGCGATGACGTGGATGGAGGCGTTCTCCGAATGCGGCCGCTCACTTGAATTGCTGCATCACCTTGATGACGGCGGGCCCGAGAATCACGACGAACAGCACCGGCAGGAAGAACAGGATCATCGGCACGGTGAGCTGCGGCGGCAGGGCCGCGGCCTTCTTTTCCGCCGCGGTCATGCGCTGATCGCGATTTTCCTGCGCGATCACGCGCAGCGTCGTCGCCATCGGCGTTCCGAAGCGCTCGCTCTGCTGCAAGGCCATGCAGAGCGACTTCACGCCTTCCAGCGGCACCCGCTTGGCGAGGTTCTCGAAGGTCTGGCGGCGGTCCGGCAGGTAGGACAATTCCGCCGTCGCCAGCGTCAGTTCCTCCGCGAGCTCGATCGATTGCGCCCCGATCTCCTCGCTGACGCGCTTGAACGACATTTCGAGCGACATCCCGGACTCCACGCAGATCAGCAGCAGGTCGAGCGCATCGGGAAAAGCGCGATTGATCGAGGCCTGCCGGCGCTGGATCCGGTTGTTGATGAAGAAATTGGGAATGTTCATGCCGAGATAGGTGGCGCCGATGCAGATGCCGAGCTTCAGCGTCCAGGCGATATCGAGCTGGACGATCAGGAACACATAGGCGAGCGAGACGCACAGCATCGCCACCGGCGCGACCATGCGAAAGAACAGGAAGACGACGTAGGGTCCGTGTCCGCGGAATCCGGCCTCGACGAGCTTGGTGCGCGCCGCTTCCTGTCCGACCCAGTCGGACAGCTTGAATTTCTCCACCACCGTCTGCATGTATTGCTTCGGCGACGTCCGCAAGGCTCGCCTTTTCGCCGCGTGCGAGGCGCTCGCGCTCGCGCTGGCGGATCTTTTCGCGTTCCGTCGCCACCGCGGCCATGCGTTTTTCGAGCGCGTCGCCGCCCAGCAGCGGCATGGCGAGGGTGATGACCGTCGCGCCGGCGGCGACCGCGGCGAAGATCATCGCCATGAGGCGCTTGTTTTCGAAAACGGCGAACAGAAAATCGAGCATGCCGCCCTCAGAAGTCGAAATTGATCATCTTCTTCATGACCATGATCCCGATGCTCATCCACACCGCCGATCCGGCCAGCATCATCTGCCCGAGCCGCTCCGTCCACAGCAGCGTGATGTAGTCGGGGCTGGTGATGTAGACGATCGACATGACCGCGACCGGAAGCGAGCCGATGATGGCCGCCGAGGCCTTGGCCTCGGTCGACATCGCCTTGATCTTGCCCTTCATCTTCTTGCGGTCGCGCAGCACCTTGGAGAGGTTGCCGAGCGCCTCGGAAAGATTGCCGCCGCTCTTCTGCTGGATCGCGATGACGATGGCGAAGAAATTGGATTCCGGCAGCGGCATGCGCTCGAACAGCTTGGCGCAGGCTTCGCCGAGCGGCACGCCGACGGCCTGGGTCTCCAGGATGACGCCGGAATTCGGTCAGGATCGGTTCCGGCGCCTCGGCGGCGAGCACGCGCAGCGAATCGCCGAGCGGCAGGCCGGATTTGATGCCGCGGACGATGACGTCGATCGCGTCGGGGAACCGGTCGAGAAATTTCGTCTCGCGCCGCTTCTTGAGATACGACAGGGTCCAGCGCGGCAGGCCGAAGCCGGCGGCGAAGGCGAGCAGCACCGCGGGGATCAAGCCGGCGTCGAGGACGTACACCGCCGCGAACACGATGGCGCCGAGCGCCCCGCTGACGATGATGAATTGCTGCTTCGTCCATGATGAGGCCGGCCTGGGTGAGGCGGATCGACAGCGGCGGCGAATTCGATTTCTCGGCCCGCTCCTCGAGGTCCTTGAGGCTGCTTTCGACCTGCTCGCGGCGGATTTCAATGCGCGCGCAGTTCACCTTGGACGTGGGCGCGCCGGGTCTTGGCGACGCTCAACATCCGCTTTTCGGCTTCCTTTTCGCCGGACAGATAAGGGTAGACCAGAACCCAGGCCACCGCGCCGGCGCAGAAGGTCACCAGCAGGAAGATCGCGAGCGTTTGCATGTCCGTCGTGGCCTCGCGTCAGGTGGCGGCATCCGCAAGGGCGGCATCGAGCGCGGCGGCGAGCCGCTTTTCTTCGTTGAAGTAGCGGGCCCGGTCCCAGAACCGCGGCCGGCCGATTCCGGTGGAGCGGTGGCGGCCGATCAGCTTGCCGTTGGCGTCCTCGCCCAGGAGGTCGTAGACGAACAGGTCCTGGGTGATGATGACGTCGCCCTCCAGCCCGAGCACCTCGGTGATGTGGGTGATGCGCCGGCTGCCGTCGCGCAACCGGGCCGCCTGGACGACGACGTCCACCGACGCGCAGATCATCTCGCGTATGGTGCGGGACGGCAGCGTGAAGCCGCCCATGGTGATCATCGATTCGAGCCGGGACAGCGCTTCGCGCGGGTTGTTGGCGTGCAGGGTCCCCATCGAACCGTCATGGCCGGTGTTCATCGCCTGCAGCAGGTCGAATGCCTCGGGACCGCGGACTTCGCCGACGATGATGCGTTCCGGGCGCATGCGCAGGCAGTTCTTCACGAGCTCGCGCATGGTGACTTCGCCGCCGCCTTCGAGGTTGGGCGGGCGGGTCTCCAGGCGGACCACATGGGGCTGCTGGAGCTGCAGCTCGGCGGCGTCCTCGCAGGTGATGACGCGCTCGTCGGTATCGATGTAGCGGGTCAGGCAATTGAGCAGCGTGGTCTTGCCGGAGCCGGTGCCGCCCGAAACGATGGTATTGACCCGGCAGCGGCCGATGATCTTGAGCACGTCGGCGCCTTCCGGGGAAATCGAGCCGAACCGCACCAATTGCTCGAGCGTGAGCTTGTCCTTCTTGAATTTGCGGATGGTGAGGGTCGGGCCGTCGATCGACAGCGGCGGAGCGATGACGTTGACGCGCGAGCCGTCCGGCAGGCGCGCGTCGCAGATCGGCGAGGATTCGTCGACGCGCCGGCCGACCTGGCTGACGATGCGCTGGCAGATGTTGAGAAGCTGCTGGTTGTCGCGGAACCGAATGCCGGTGCGCTGGATCTTGCCGGCAATTTCCACATAGACCGTGGTGGCGCCGTTGACCATCACGTCGGAAATGTCGTCGCGCGCGAGCACCGGCTCCAGCGGACCGTATCCGAGAACGTCGTTGCAGATGTCGTCGAGCAGTTCCTCCTGCTCGGAAATCGACATCACGATGTTCTTGATCGCGATGATCTCGTTGACGATGTCGCGGATTTCCTCCCGCGAGGAGTCCGGATCGAGCTTGGCGAGCTGCGAGAGATCGATGGCCTCGATCAGCGCGGTGAAGATGCTGGTCTTGACCTCGTAGAAAATCTCGGAATGACGGGTGTCGAGCGACGGCTCGAATTGTTGGCGGCGGCAGCGCCGGAGCGGGCTGCGGCGGCGCCGCGCCGGCGCGTTCCTGCCGGCGGAAGCGGGTGACGGCGGCGGCGGGCGTAGCCGCGGCCTGCGCCGGCACGACGCTCGGCGACGGCGGAGCACCGCGCGGGTCGGTTGTCGAGCCGGAGCGCTTTCCGAACAATGGAGCCTCCGTCAGCGCGCGGCCGACGCGCCAGCAGCTTGGTGAACGGCGCGAATATCCCGGCGCGCGGCAGCTTGAATTCGCGCGCCCGGTGAGGGTCTTCGCCAGCGACCTGAACGTCTCGGAATCCGATGGCCGGACGCGATCTCCGCGATCATCTGGCCGTTGTTGCCGGCGGTGCCGAACATCTGCGGCTCGAACGGGATGATGGCCAGCGGCTCGTCCTCGATCGCCTTGGCAAAATCGGCCGGCTTGATCTCCGGGCGTTTGGGTACGCCGACCATGTTGAGGCAATAGAGCGGGCGGCGGTCGTTCGGGCGCGAGCCGCGCAATCAGGTCGATGAGGCTCTTGGCGTTGCGCAGATTGGCGAGATCGGGCGCCGCCACGACCAGAATGTCGTCGGCGCCGATGAGAACCCGCCTGGTCCAGGCGCTCCACTGATGCGGCACGTCGAGGACGATGTAGGGGACCGACCCGCGCAGGACGTCCAGAATCGGATCGAACGCCTCGGCGCCGAAATCATAGACCCGGTCGAGCGTCGCCGGCGCGGCCAGCAGGCTCAGGTGGTCGGTGCATTTCGACAGCAGCCGGTCGACGAAGGCGGTATCGACGCGATCGGGCGCGAACACCGCGTCGGCAATCCCCTGCGGGGGATCCTGGTTGTAGTCGAGGCCGGCGGTGCCGAACGGCAGATCGAGGTCGGCGATCACGGAATCCAGGTGCATGTCGCGGGCGACCGCCCAGGCGATGTTGTGGGCGACGACGGAGGCGCCGACGCCGCCCTTGGCGCCGACCACGGCCAGTATCTTGCCGACCGGCTTGGCGTCCGGCGCGTTGAAAAGCGAGCAGACCGTGCGCACCACGTCGATGGTGGTGACCGGCGCGATCATGATAGTCGCTGATGCCGCGCCTGATCAGCTCGCGATAGAACACCACGTCGTTGTGGCGGCCGATCACGATGACGCGGGTGCCGGCGTCGCAGACATCCGCCAGCTCGTCGAGGCCGGTCAGAATGCCGTTGCCGCGATCCTCCGATTCGAGGATCACCACGTTCGGGGTCGGCGAGGTCTTGTAGGCTTCGAGCGCCGCCGCGATGCCGCCCATCTGCATGCGCAAATGGACCTTCGCCAGCCGGCGATCCTCCGCCGCGGCCTGGACGGTCGATGCGGTTTCGGCGGTCTCGCAGAACGCCTGCACCGACACCCGCGGCGCCGGCGCGATGAATTCTTCCGCCTCGGCGATGCCGGGCGATTCGATGTGTCCGGCCTTGTCGTGATATCTGATCATTGGCCAACGTCGCTGATCTTGGCCTTGTCGAGGTCGGGATATACCGTCGCCGGGCTCTCGCCCTTCCGGTACTTGTCGAGAACCACGTCGCGCCGCGCCGTATAGGGCGGGGTTTCGGCGCGCGGCTCCACGATATCGACGGGCTCTGCCACCATCGCCGCCAGATTGTGCTGCATCGAGCAACCGAAATTCCAGTACTGCTCGTTGGTCATGTAGTCGAGGCCCCCGCCCGGGCCGAGATCGTTGGGCCAGCGGCCGCACGGCCCGGCACTGGCGACGATCTTGGGATATTCGAGCACGACGGGAACGAGCTGGTTCGGGTTGAACGGCGGCAGTTCCGTCACCACGATGCCGCCGGCAGGGACGCCGGCGGCGATGAGAATCGACCGGATTTCCGGCACGGATTTGCGGGCCGCCTCTTCGTTGGGGGTACCGGTGGGAACGCGAATGGCGACACCGCCGGTCGCATTGCGATGCCAGCCCTGCGCGAAGGAAGCAACCTCGGCCCGCTGCACCGGCGTGAGGTCGGTGCGGTGACTGCCGATGAAGAGTTCGACGGCGCGGGTGCCTTCGCGGAGCGCGATCGGATGCCGCAGCCGGTAGTCGGCCGGCGCCTCCACCGCGACGCGCGTCGGCACCGCGGGCGCCACGGCGACCGGGCCGGGTTCCGTCGTCTGGCATGCCGCCAGCGCGGCGCCGGCCAGCATGACCGCGGCCGTCAGTGCCGGCTCGCCGGCGATTGCGCGCCGCTCGTCTCGGAGGTCCAAACGGTTTCATCGCCTTCTCCTCGCAGCGCATCTCAGTCGATTATGAAGCCGAAATTGCCGCGATAGGGACCTGGCGGATCGGTGGCGCCGCGGCCCGCCATAGAGCCGGTTGAGGCGGCCGAGCAGAACGGTCGACGGATCCGGCGAGTCGGCGAAGCCATCATCGGGAAGCGATAATTTACTCCGCGGCACCGCCTGCACGATATGCGGCGTTATGATCACCATGAGCTCGGTCTGGTTGTTGATGTAATCGCTGCTCCGGAACAGCGTGCCGAGAATAGGTATCTGCATCAACTGGGGAATGCCGTTGATCGCATGTTTGGTCTCATCTTGGATCATGCCCGCCATGGCAAGCGAACCGCCCGACGGAATTTCGACGACCGTATCCGCGCGCCGCACCGTCAAGCCGGGAACGGTGGTCCCCGCTACCGTCACGGCAAATTCCGGGGCAAGATCCGAAACTTCCGTCAGCACTTTAAGGCTGATGCGACCTTCCGACAGCACCACAGGGTAGAACGTCAGACTGACGCCGAAATTCTGAAAGGCGATTCCGGGCGCGGCGCCCACGATATGTGGACGGTACCGGGTACGGGAAGCTGCCGCCGGCGAGGAAATGGGCGCTTTCGCCGGAGATCGCGGTGAGGGTCGGCTCGGCCAATATGCGGGTCACGCCGGCCCGCTCCATGGCCTGCAAGGTGCGCCGTCACCGACCCGAATTTGCCGGTAGCGTTGGTAGGGCGTTGAGCGGCCCACCGTTGACCGAAAAGTTATTGACGGTATTGAAATTGAGCACCGCGGCCCCGCTGGCGGTGGTAAGCTGGCCGCTGAGATTGATGCCGAACTGCTTGACGACCTCGCGGTCCATTTCCGCGAACGCGACGTGGATCATGACTTGATCGCCGGCCGCGGATCGCGATGTCATTGACCACCTTGGCGGCGTCGCCGACGAGGCGTGGCAACGATATCGAAGGCCTGTTGGGCTTCCACCGGGGATCGCGACATGCGCCGGAGAGCATCGACGCCGTCTCCGATGCCCTCGACCTGGACATTCCTGTTGGGAACATGCTCGTCTCAGCGCCGCGCGCAACGCCGTTGAGGTCGCGGGTTACCGCGATGTCGAAGCCCGCCGAGCTGCGGCCCTCGGCATCGAAGAAGAAGACGTTGGTCTGTCCGACGGCGACGCCGATGACGATAGGCGCGGCGCGAGGTGCGGATGACGGCATTGGCGATCTTGGGGTCGGCGACCAGCACGTCCTTGATGTCGCGCGGCAGGTCGACGACCACGGACTTGCCGATTCCGAGCGGGACGAAGAGCGAGCTGGCATCGAGGCTGACGAGTTTGATCACGCGCGTCGGCGCCTCGGCGGCCGGCGGATTTGCGGGCGGCGGATTTGCGGGCGGCTGGCCCGCCCATGCAAGGCCGAGGGTCGCGACGACGATCGCGGCGAGGCACGCTGGCAGCGTCGACGGCGCGGGGAAGCGTCCTTATGGACATTGGAAGCGCCTTCTTCCTCATTTCGGTATCGTCGTCGTCGTCACGCCGAACCGGACCATGTTGAAGCGATTGGAAGGCCCCGAATTGTCCTGCGGCGGGGGCGTATTCCCGCGTTTTGACGGATCGGAGTCGGCGAGGCTGCGCAGGGAGAGCGAAAGCGACCCCATCAGCCGCCCCATCGCCAGGGTCTCGACCTGACGGGGGGTCAGCTCGAGGGTCGCGGTCCGCCCGACCACCACCTTCTGGCCGTTCTTTTCCTCGACGGTCTGATCGATGGCGAGGACCCGCACGTCGCTCAGCAGGGTCTCCGCGATCTGCGATTCGATGCCGGTAAGGCGCTCGGCTTCGCGGTCGCGGCGCGACAGGATCACGTCAACCCGGTCGTTCGGGAGAATAAACCCTCCGGCGCCGGTCTCGGCCGAAATCTCGGTCGATACCGCCCGCATACCCGACGGCAGGATGGCCGCCATGTAGCCGGATCCCTTTGCGTTGATCAGCTTGCCTTCCCGCAGCGGCTCGCCACTCGCAATCAGCACGCGCGCGATCGAGCCGGCGAGTTGCTCGATGGCGTCAGGGCGGTCGGCGCGGCGCAAGTAGAGCGGGTTTGCCGCCGTCACGGGCCACGCGGCCCATTCCATGTCCTGGGCCGAAATCGTCTGACCGACATTGATGTCCTTCTTCGCGACCAGGATCTGGACGGTATTGATTGCCGCCACCGGCGCCGCCGGGGCCGCCGGAGGAGGCGCACCGGATCTGCTGGCCAGAAATGCTGCAATGCCACCGGCCACGATTGCGATACCGAGCACGGCAAATCGCGCGACTTTCATAAGCTTCGCCTTCTACGACGTGAGGGCCGGAACATCATCGGGGCAATTCCATCAGCCAAACGTCAATTCATGGTTAACGTGACGTATCGAAATCGAGTTAATTAAACGTTTACTCAATCCCGGCCGGCCGTGCCGACGCCCCGATCGCTTCGGTCAGGCGCGCTTGGCCCTTTTTCAGGAGGGCTACACCATTCACTTCACAGGATGCGGCGGCGGGACTCCGCAAGAAGTCCGCGATCCCCATCCCGGCCCCCGCTGTTCGGCGCAGGAGGCGATCGGGAACCGGCCGGCGACCGGTCGTCGCGTCGGGCCACCTGGGCATGACCGCGAAAAGCTGCCGGCGGCTCGGGCACAATTATGATCAAAATCAAAGGCTTCCGATCGCTTTTCCATCAACCTGAGCCGATCGCGCTCTAGCCGGCCGCATGCATCCACACCGTCGAGGGGTAGACCAGGAGAGCGGCGGCGGCGAGCGCAATGCCGTAGGGCACGCCGCCGGCTGGCTCGTGGAGCCGCGCTACCCATGGCTGGCTGGCGAGCGCCGGCGGCAACGACCGCTTGCGGAACTCCAGGATCAGCAGGGTCAGGGCGCCTCCCAGCAGCGAGGCGTAGAGAACATATTCGTAAAGGTGGCCCCAGCCCAGCCACAGCGCCGTCGCGGCTGCGAGCTTGGCGTCGCCGCCGCCGATCCAGCCGCGGTAAAAGAATACGAAGCAGACCGCGAGCACGACGAACCCGGCGGCGAGGTGACTGCCGATCTCCACCACCGGCATTCCGCCGAGCGCTGCAAGCGCCAGAAATCCGGCCACCAGAATAAGGGACACCCGGTTGGAGATCGTCATCGTGAAGAGATCGGTCGAAGCTGCGAACGCCATCATCGCGGGAAACAGCAGTAGCCGGGCGGCATCGATGAGCATGACGGTTCTCTCCTGGCGGCGGTCTCACCGCCCTTCGCACACGACCATTAAAGTCGGTCGCTTTAGGAACGGTTAGCATCGCAACGTTGGACCGCCGGCTCTCCGCCGTCGGCCGCACAAAACCCGAACGCCGAAAGCCGTGGGGCCCGCATCCGCCGAGGCTTTCCGCCGCGGCCATACGCCTGTTACTTGCCGGCGGTGGCGAGTTGCGAACTGATGTTGGAAAAGGTCGTCTTCAGCTGGCTGCCGAGGGTATTGACGACCGCGATGATCGCAACGGAGATTCCGGCAGCGATCAGACCGTATTCAATGGCGGTGGCGCCGGATTGGTCCCCGACAAAGCGCGCAACGACGTCTTTCATTCGAAGCTCCCGAGATTTAAGCCGGCGGTCTGAGCTCAGACCCTTCAGGCGCCATGGACCGCCCCGGCCGATCCGGACCTCCCGTCACCGTGACCCCGGGCAGTTGCGCTGGAGTTAATTTGAAAAGCCAAAAGCACCTTGTGCAGGCAAAATCGAGACTTGGTTAACGGCCCACCGGCTGATTTACTTCAATCGTATATGTCAAGCTCGTACGTAAAATCACTTAATACTGTGTCGGTTTGCGGTTATCCGCGCCGTCGCCGCGGCCGGCGGCAAGGCGGACAGCGCGGAAAGCCTCCGGTACGGCGGTCATGCTGCTATTCCACGCGTCCCCGCGGCCGCGGCCATTTCGAATTGATTCATCAATTGGCCGGTAAGTTCGAGCCGCCTTCCCCGGAGTTTGCCTCGGGGTCTCCGCGTCGAGGCCGCCAGTGGTTTTCGAGGTAGTGTCATGCGTGCCGTCACCACGTTCGCGGCTCGGGTCCGTCCACCGGCGCAGATCGCCGCATCCGTCGCCGCATCCGTCATGCTGGCGGCTTTGATCTCATCGGCCCATGCCGCAGAGGCGCTCAACGTGGTCATGGACCAGGCCAAGATCGCGCGGGTGCCCGATCACACCGCCACTCTTGTGATCGGCAATCCGCTGATCGCCGACGTCGCGGTGCAGGCCGGCGGGGTCATGGTGGTGACGGGAAAGGGATATGGCGTCACCAATGTGATCGCCCTCGATCGCGCCGGCAGGGTACTCGCCAACGAACTGGTGCGGGTCAAGGGACCCGCCGAAGACCTCGTCGTGTATCGCGGCATGATGCGGGAATCCTACAGTTGCGCGCCGAACTGCGAGCGGCGGATCACGCTCGGCGACACGCCGGACTTTTTCGACACGACACTGACCCAAACGGCGGTCCGCAACAACCGCGCGCTGATGGGCCAGGCCCCCGCCACCGGGGCGCGCTAGAGCACCACGCGCGGCGTCAATTCGGCGTCGGGGTTTTCCTTCCGGATACGGCGCGCTTGGAAAATGCTTCCTCTTGGTTTCGCCCCGCAATACTGACGAATTGGACCGGCGTCAGGGATTGGCGGGCTGTCGATGACAGTGTCGTCCGGCGAAATGCCCGACAAGATTTCCGCCTCATTGCCGAGATTGCGGCCGAGCTCGAACTCTGGAAAAGCTGACCCTTCCATCGGGCGTCAGCACAGCCACTTCGATGCCGCGCGGCCCGAAAAACAGTGCCGTCGCCGGAATGTGCATGACATTGGCTTTCGGCTCGAGATGGAAATGCACTTCTGCGAAGGATCCGGGCCGAAGCTCGCCGTCCGGATTGGCGGCTTGGAGTTCGACGAGAGCCGAGCGCGACTCCGTCGCCACTGAATTGGACGTCGTGGTGACGGTCGCAGGAAATGTCTTGCCGGGATACAGTTCGACCGTCTTGCTCGGACGTCCGGTCATCAACTCCTGTACGGCCGCAGGGCTGCCGGTGCGGAAGCCATGTCGGTCGCGAAGTCGCTCGGGCACAAACCGACACTGCGACCCGTCATGGGGGCCGCAGACCAGCATCGGCGGAATTTCAGCTACGAGCGATGCGTCGTCACAGGTGGAACACGTTAAACATGAACAGGAAACCGAACACGACGGATACGTAACCGGCACAAACCAATGTTACGAACACGGGTCCTGAGAGTGGCGATTCAGAAAGCTCGGACGTCGTCATTCATCTTCTCCCCGGAATTCAAAAATGAATTCTCAGGGAGTGATCTCGCGTTGCCATTGATATGGATCAAATCCGCGATGAAGCCGCGGACTTGCCACTCCCCACCCCGCCTCGCGGCGACGCAGTTGCCTTCAGCTACATACGATGTGACCTCCTATGGCATGGACTCTCACCGCGCCGACAATGCAGACTCACGGACGCACTCATCGCCCGGCTCGACCGGGCTATCCAGTAAACGCCGACCGTGAGTCCTGGATTGCCCGGTCAAGCCAGGTCAGGCCGGGCACCAACAGGGTCAGCCTAATCGGAAAATGCTCGCCGTGCCCCAGAGGTTAGCGCACGGTTAATCGGAGTGAAAAGTGCGGCTTCGGCACCACAAACCGCGTCATTCGGCCTCCGGCGAGCCAGAAAAGCCGTTCGATGCCTCGATCTATGCTTGTAAATCGCGCCGGATTACGCCATATAGGGCGTGTTCGGACGATCGACTGAGAGTCGGTCCCCATGGCCGCGTGCACGATTCCTGCAGACGGTTTCGGCCATATCCGCTCACTCGACGGCAGCCCAGAACACGCGGGATGTCCTTATCACCGCGATTTGCGCGCCGGTCGTGAACGTCTGGCGGCTCACTCGCCAATTGGAAAGTCTCACATTGAACTCTTTTGATGGTTTCGGCCTCGCCGAACCGATTACTCGCGCTCTTGTCCAAGAGAACTACGTCACCCCCACCCCGATCCAGGCACAGACGGTGCCGCTCGTCCTCGAAGGCCGCGATGTCGTCGGCATCGCCCAGACCGGAACCGGCAAGACCGCCGCCTTCGCCCTGCCGATCCTGCATCGGCTCGCCAACAGCCG
Source organism: uncultured Alphaproteobacteria bacterium (assembly GCA_963800215.1). Classification (GTDB taxonomy): domain Bacteria; phylum Pseudomonadota; class Alphaproteobacteria; order Rhizobiales; family Xanthobacteraceae; genus JAJPKK01. The sequence continues at coordinate 360,527 of CAWCZY010000007.1, forward strand.
GGCCCCGCTCGAACGCAAGACCTGCCGGGTTTTGGTCCTGAGCCCGACCCGGGAACTCTCCAGCCAGATCCTGGACAGCTTCGACACCTATGGCCGCCATCTCGGCCTCAGCACCACGCTCGCCATCGGCGGCGTGCCGATGGGCAAGCAGGTGCGCGCGCTGATGAACGGCGTCGACGTGCTGGTCGCCACGCCCGGCCGCCTGCTCGACCTCGTCAACAGCAACGGGCTGCGGCTCAACCGGGTCGAAGTCTTCGTCCTGGACGAGGCCGACCGCATGCTCGACATGGGCTTCATCCATGACATCCGCCGGATCGTCGCCAAGATGCCGGCGCAGCGGCAGACGCTGCTGTTCTCCGCCACCATGCCCCAGGCGATCGCCGAATTGGCGGGTCAGATGCTCCGGAATCCGGCCAAGGTGGCCGTGACGCCGGTGGCTTCGACCCAGGAGCGCGTCAACCAGCGCGTCGTCCATGTCGACCGCGCCAGCAAGGCCTTGATCCTCGCCGAGATCCTGCGCGAGGAAGGGATGGAACGCGCGCTCGTCTTCACCCGCACCAAGCACGGGGCCGACAAACTGGTGCGCACCCTCGCCAAGGCGCGGATCACGGCGGAGGCGATCCACGGCAACAAGTCCCAGCCGCAGCGCGAGCGCGTGCTCGCGGCTTTCCGCCAGGGCCAGATACGCATCCTGGTCGCCACCGACATCGCCGCCCGCGGCATTGATGTCGACGGCATTTCCCATGTGGTGAACTACGATCTGCCCAACGAGCCGGAAAGCTACGTCCATCGCATCGGCCGCACCGCGCGGGCCGGCGCGACGGGCTTCGCCATCTCGCTGTGCGACCAGGACGAAGTGCCGTATCTGCGCTCGATCGAGAAGCTCATCCGAATGGGCGTGCCGGCGACCGACCGGCGCACCAATCCGGGCCGCGATCTCAATGCGCCGGCGGCGGAGCGGCGGCACGAAGGTCCGCGCCGCGACCGCAATCAGCGCGGCCGCCGCGGTGCACCGCAATATTCGCACGCCGCGAACGGCCACGCCGCACCGGCGAGGCCGGCCCATCCCAAGCCCGCACACACCAAGCCTGCACACACCAAGCCGGCCCATCCCAAGCCGGCACAGGGGAGGCCCACCCACCAGGGCGCTCACGAAGGGCCTGCAAATTCGAAGCCGGCTCATATACAACATGAGCCCAAGGAACTGAGCGGCGTCGCTTTCCTGCACCGCGGCTCGGAGCCGCGTCGAAATTCGCAAAATCGTCCGCAGCGTTGACCGGAGCACAATGCATGGCGAAAGAGGAACTGATCGAATTCGAGGGTCTCGTCACCGAAATCCTGCCGGACACCCGCTATCGGGTCAAACTCGATACCGGGCACGAGATCATCGCCTACACGGCCGGCAAGATGAAGAAGAACCGCATCAAGACTTTGGCGGGAGACCGCGTCATCGTCGAGATGTCGCCCTACGACCTCGAAAAAGGCCGGATCATCTTTCGCCACAAGGACGAGCGGGCTTCGACCAGCCCGCGTCCGCCGGTGCGCCAGCAGTTCCGCCGGCGCTGAGCCAGAGCGTTTTTCGTTTATTTGACTCACACTTCGCTGTCATCGCCCGGCTTGACCGGGCGATCCAGTAAACACCTTCCGTGAGTACTGGATTGCCCGGTCAAGCCGGGCAATGACACCGATTGGATCCGCGGGACGGGACGGAGGTCAGCGCCGTGGCGCGCCCGGCGCCGCCCCGTGTTCGCGCACGCGCGCGAGCATCCGCTCGAAGCTCGCGGTCAGTTTCTCCTCGATATCGGGCCGGCGCTCCAGCCGGCTCAACAGCATCCCGGCCGCCTCGATGGTCGATAATCCATCGCGGCGCGGCTCGCGCCTCAGCTTGCCGTAGCGCGACGGCCGCCGCGGGCCGAGCACGATCCGCCGGCATTTGAGCATCCACGCATTGCGCCACCACAGGGCCTTGGCCTGGCTCCAGGTGCCGTCCAGCAGCACGATGCCCTCGATGTCGCGCATCAAGCCATCCTGGTCGCGCTCAAGCTCGCCCTTGCGGTTGACAAAGACGATCTCGCGGTCGGGAGCGAGGCTCGCCGCCTTGGCCGAGCCGAGATAGAGGATCACCCAGCGGTGCGGGTCGGCGGTGCGGCCGAGGATCTTGCTCAGGCTCGGCCACGACAGGCCGATCTTCATCACGGCGTCGCGGAAATGCAGGGACGTCAGCCGCGCGGTGCCGAGCGCGCGGTCCTGCTCCTGCGGATGCTGGAGGATCAGGACCGACACCTTGCTCTCGATCGGCACGACGGTGTCGCACACGCACAGCGCCATCGGCTTGTGACACTGCGGACAGTCGGCGGCGGTGTCGGCCGCTGCATCAGTGAGGGGCGGCGCGGACGGCAAAATCATTTGACCTCGACCAGTTCGATCGCCTCGCGGCTCGGCCCCTCGATCATCACGGCGCGGGTGTCGCCGATCTCGTAGGGCTGTTCGAGGAACTTGACGCCTTCGCCCGCGAGCTTGGCGACCCAGGCGTCGAGATTTCCGACGCTGAGCGCGATGTGATCGTAGAGCTGCCCGCGGCTGCTCGCGAGCGGCTTGTCGCCCTGGTTCGCATACCAGGTGAGCGCGACATCGCCGAAGGTGACCGCGGCCGAGGGCACCCGGAACATCCCTTGTCGTTCGAGCGCCGGCCAGGTGCGATCGGTGCTGCGCGCCACCTTGCAATCGGCCTCGGTGCGCGCCGGGCCGGGGACACGGCTCGCCACCGCGGTTCCGCCGAGGTGCTTCTGGTACCAGATCTGCGCGCAGAACGGGTCTTCCTGGTAGAGGTGCACATGGTTGAAGCGCTCGACCGGCATGTTCCCCTGATATTCCACGATGGCGTTGTCGGGACCCTGCATATAGGCGAACCCGGCGCCGCCCTGCGGCTTGACGCCGCTGGCCTTGGCGGCGGCGATCTGCGCGGCGGTGAGGCCGAGCACGCCGCCGGTGCCGGGCCAAGTGTCGCTGGACACGAAAACGAAGCCGCCGTCCTGCGTCGTATAGAGCGGCAGCAGCTTGACACCGGGACGGCCCTGGTAGGTTGCGAGACTCTTGCGCACGTCGGTGACATGCCAGCCGAAATGCCACAGCGCCGACTGCGGCTCGATGGTCGGAGGGGTCGCCACCTTGTTGAACAGCACCAGGACATTGTTGGGCGATTTCAGCGCGGGGAAGCCGCCCCAACTCGCCTTGGCCGTGCTCGGAAACTGCTCGGCATAGAAGGCGAGCGCCGCCTCCGGATCGACTGAGTTGAGATGGATATGATGGAACCCGGGCGGCTGCTTATTGCGCTGCATTGTCGTCTGTCCCACCGCCGGCCCGTGGGAACCCCACGAAAAAATCATCGCGAGAGCGACGGCCGCCATCGATGCGCTTGATGTCTTCGGGCTCATAGCAGCCTCCCCGGGATTATCAACCTCGATCGCACGCGGACGTGGTCGGGTTGTGGCCAGCGGCCGATGCAGCACCGCGACACCTTACTCCCGATGGGTATCGAAATTTCCGCGAAAGCGACGGCAAAGTTTGCGTCCGCCCCTTGGCACCAATCACGTAATGGTGATAAACCTCCCCCGCCCTCGGGCAGCGGATTTGCAGCGGTCCGCCACTCAAAAAATTCGAACAGCTGTGCGGGAGGTGGCATCGATGAGATGGCACGTTGGTCTGTTCCTTTGCGGCGGCTTGCGGATCGCGAGCGAACCCGTGATCGCGCATCATTTCGAAGCCATGTTCGACCAGCACTGGACCAGGCACGACGCGTGCGGGCCGAGCTCAGGCCGCACGCGGGGCGTCCAGCCTCGGCATTCTTGTTCTTGGTGAGGGGGGTTAAATGCACCTGATCCCGCATTCTTGGTCGCATCTGCACATTCTCGTGAGTGTGTTCCCCTCGTGTGGGCTGATGTTCGTGCTCGGATTCTACATCGCCGGTTTCGTCACGAAAAACGAGGGCATGAAACAAACCTGCCTCGCCCTCTTCGGCGTCCTCGGCCTATTGGCCATCCCGACCTATTTCAGCGGCGCCGGCTCGATGGCGGCATTGGACGGCAAGCCCGACGTCGACCAGGACATGCTGAACTACCACTACTATGTGGGACTGTTCGGGCTCGCCGCCCTCGTCATCGTCGGCGCCGCGGCCTGGATTGCACTGTGGCGGTCTCTCGGCGCCAAGCAACTGTCCGACCAGGCACTGAAAGTCGTCCTCGGTCTCGCAATTGTCACCCTGGCCCTGATGGTCGTGGTCGACGAACTCGGCTGGGAAGTCCATCACTTCGAACTCCATCTGCCGCCGAAGGAAGGCCCCTACATGGCTCCGGGAACGACTCCGGAGACCTGGTCACATGTACACATGATCTTGAATCACTTCCCGACGGTCGGGTTCACGTTCGCGCTGGTTTTCTATCTGATCGCACTCGCCATGAATAATGACGTGATGAAGCGAAGCAGCCTCGTCGTCTTCGTCATATCCGCTGTACTGGGAGTCCCGACTTACGTCACCGGCGCCGCTTCGATGTGGGCTTTGACCGACCCGCCAATTCCTCAGATTTCCAAGGCCCTCATCAACGAACACCGCGATATGGCGTTGTTGACGCTATTCGGCCTCGCGTTCACCGGCGGCGCTGCCTGGATCGAGCTGTGGCGGTATCGCCACCTCGGACGCTTTTCCAACCGATCGCTGTACGTGATCCTGGCGTTCGCGATCATCACTTTCGCCGTGATGGCCGAGACCGGGCACCGCGGCGGGCAGATCAATCACCCGGAGATCCGTTTGGCGACGGACGCACTGCCGACCGATCCGAAAGCCGGCTGGACACCCGCCATCGAACTGCTGATCAACAATGTCATCTGGTTCGTGCCCTGGCAGACCGTGCATTTCTTCGGCTTCTCGATGATATTCGGCACGGTGCTGGTCGTCGTGCTGCGCGTGCTGGGTTTCGCGAAATCGATACCGTTCTCCGCCGTTCACCGGATACTCCCCTTGGGGTTGCTCGGGGTGCTGATGAATGTTTTCAGCGGAATGCTGATGTTGCTCGCCAATTCGTTCCGCTATCTGAACGAGACCACTTTCGCGCCGAAGATCGCCTTCATTGCGATCGGGGTGATAGCGGTCCTGTATTTCTCCCTGTCCGAACGGCTGTGGACGGTCAAGGCAGGAGAGGATGCGCCGGCGAGTTCCAAGGCGGTCGCCGTCCTGGTCCTGCTGTCGTGGTGCGGGGTGATCATCGGCGGCCGGCTACTGCCCTATGTGTGATACGGAAGGATAGCCCATGTCGAACGACAACCTGATGATCCTTCTCATGGTCATCGCCGTCGTGGTATGCGTCCTCGGCCTCGGTGCCGCTGGAATATACTGCTTGAACAAGACTGTGGACCAGAATGGCCACTAGAGCACTATCGTTTCAGGTCGAATCGGACAGCGCTCTGGAGTCTTTGATCTCGAGCATGATCTCGTCCGAAAAGTCTGCGGCTTTTCGGCATCATGCTCTAGCCCTGATCCGCAATGGCGGACATGACTATCTAGGGAGGGTTGGACAGTGCTCGAATGGCTGACGTCTACGCCGTACGCGGATTGGGTCCGGGAATCGTGGGGTTGGCCGCTTGCGCTGACGGTCCATGCGTTCGGGACGGCGACGGTCGTAGGTTTCATTTTCATCATCGGCCTGCGTCTGCTCGGGTTGTTCCGGACGATTCCCTACACCTCGTTGAACAGCCTGTTCCCCTTCATCTGGATCGCCATCGCGCTCCAGGTCATGAGCGGTTTCACGCTGTGGATGTCCAAGCCGGTGCAATATCTGGGCGCGGGCATGTTCGATGTGAAGATCACGCTCGTCATCATCGGCATCATCGTGACCGCGTTTTTCCAAGGCACCATCAGGCGAGAGGCCCCCGCCTGGGAAAAGGCGGGCACCGTGTCCTCGCGTGGCGTCAAATTCGTCGCAGCGACGGTGCTGTTGTGGACCGCGGTCAACATCGCGGGGCGGCTGACCGCCTACCTGACATCGTTGTACGTTGCCTGACGCAAGCGAGGAGCGGCGTTACGGGCTCGATAAGGCTTGATGCGGGCGCGAGAGCTTGACGCCGGCCGCGACCGAGAGCGAATTCCGGCCGGGCCGGAGGTGAGACCCATGCGCAACGGAGGTGCCGAGACGGTCGCCGATCTGGTCGAGCCCGGCCGCGTTCACCGCCGCGTCTATGCCGATCCGGATGTCTTCGAACTGGAGATGGAACGGATTTTCGGGCGCGCGTGGCTATTCGTCGGCCACGCCAGCCAGGTCCCGAATCCGGGGGAGTATTTCACCACCGAGCTCGGGCGGCAGCCGGTGGTCATGACCCGTCACCGCGACGGCAACGTGCACGTCCTCTTCAACCGCTGCACCCATCGCGGCGCCAAGGTCGTCAACGAGCGGTGCGGCCATGCCGCGCGGATGACCTGCCTCTATCACGGCTGGAGCTACGACACCGACGGCACGCTGGTGGGCGTCCCGATGCCGGAGGGATGCGCCGAAGATTTCAGGAAGGAGGCATTCGGCCTCGCCCGCGTGCCGCGCATCGGCGAATACCGCGGCTTCGTGTTCGCGAGCCTCGCTCCCGGTGGCGCGAGCTTCGAGGACCATATCGGCCCGATCAAGTCGAACATCGACGACCTCGTCGACCGTGCGCCGGACGGAACCCTCGCCTTCGACCTCGGCGTGCACCGCTACGTCTTCAACGGCAATTGGAAGCTGCAGGTCGAGAACGTGCTGGATTCCTATCACGTGCCGTTCGGCCACGCCTCGACGGTCAACAAGGAAGGCGTCCAGTTCGCGCGGCGCGAAGGCGACACGTCCGGCGCCAAGGTCGTCGAGGCCGGCCAGGCCAAGACCGCGCAATCCTGGAAAGGCCGGCGCAGCTACATCGTCGGCAATGGCCACGGGTGGACCAGCAACACCGCGCTGGACGACGGCAAGCGGTCGAGCCCGGCCTTCGACGCCTATAAGCGGGCGCTGGTGGAAAAAGTGGGCGCTGCGCGCGCCGAGCACATCCTGACGCCGCGCCTGCACAACACGCTCATCTACCCGAACGTCTCGATCATGGGGCTCAACATCCATGTCCGCGTGATCAAGCCGCTGGCCGTCGACCGCACCGAGATCAACGTCTATCCGGTGCGCCTGGTCGGGGCGCCCGACGAGATGAATTTCGGCAATTTGCGCCTGCTCAACGTGACCCACTCGGCGGCGTCGTTCGTGCAGACCGATGACATCGAGGCGTTCGTGCGCACCCAGAAGGGCCTGCGCTGCCTCGCCCCCGAATGGGTCGATATTTCGCGCGGCCTCGGCGCGGAGGAACCCGACCGCGAGCTGAACGCGACGCGCGGCTCGGCCATGCACGAGATGGTGGTGCGGGCCCAGTACAAGGCCTGGGTCGGCTACATGCGCGAGGTCGCCTGATGGAAGCCGCCGCCATGGCCGAGCCGAAGCCGGCGGTGTCAACCATCGATCGCGCCGTGTTCGAGGCCTTCCTGTTCGAGGAGGCGCGGCTGCTCGACACCAGGCGTTTTCGCGATTGGATGGCGCTGTTCGCCGAGGACGGAACCTATTGGGTCCCCGCGACCGCAGATCAGCGGAGCCCGTTCGACCAAGTGTCGTTGTTCTACGACGACCGCGCCCTCATGAAGACGAGGGTCGACCGGCTGGAACATCCGCGCATCCACATCCAGACGCCGCCGTCGCGCACCGCGCATCTCGTCGGCAACGTGATCGTCGACGAAGCCGACGATGCGAACGGGCGCTATGTCGTGAGCTCGACCGTGATCATGGTCGAGTATCGCGACGACCAGCAGCGCATTTTCGCAGGCCGCCAAATCCACACGCTGCGCCGAAGCGGCGACGGCTTCTGTATCGTGCAAAAGCGCGTCGATCTCGTCAATTGCGACTCGGCATTCGAAGCCATGGCGGTTCCGATCTGAGCGTTCGAAGGAATGAAGCACGTAGCCCGGATGGAGCGAAAAGCGTAATCCGGGACGGCGCGATCCCGCATTGCGCTGCGCTCCATGCGGGCTACAAGCTTCCCTCACCCGCGGCGCATGCGCTGGATCTGCATGCGGGCGAGGAACGGCACCAGGGGATGCGCGCCCATGGCGACGATCTTTTCGAGGTCGAGATCGCGCAGCGCCTGGTCCTGCTCCGCCGTCAGCTTGAAGCCCTTGGCATAGGCGGCGGCGTCGGCGACGTAGCGCTCGCGCTTGTCCTGCTCGTGGGCGAGGCCGTGCAGCGCCGCGGTCAGCTCGACCAGCTCCGGCCTGATCGCGGGATAATGTGCGTCATGGCGACCGGGGCCCGCGCCGGTCCAGCCGAGCGAAGCATAATTGTGGTGCCAGCTCGGATCCATCGACACGATGTCGGGCTTACGCTCGCCGAGCGCGCCGGCCGCGCAGGCCCAGCACCGCAGCTCGATATTGCCGGTGTCGTCAAGCTCGGTCTCGTCGAAACCGATCAGCGATTTCAGCTTGCCGGCCGCGAGCTTCTCCAGCAGCCGGTTGTCCCAGTCGAGCTCCGGATTGCCGTAGCGGTTGGTGCCGGGGAAATGGGACATCCCGCCGCTCGCCAGGACCACGGTCTTGAGCCCGAGCACGCTGACGCTGCGCGCGACCGCCTGTCCGAACGCGTAGCAGCGCTCCGGGGTCGGCTGCGGCGGCAGGTAGGCGTTGACGAAGATCGGCAGCACCGGGTCGGTGAGGCCGAGATGGGTCAGCGGGATCCCGATGGCGTAGTCGATCCGCGCGGTGCTGGTGAAGGCGGGATCGAAGTTCTGCCGGTAGAGTTCGCGGACCAGCTCGAAGCCGATCTCGCTCGGGATCTTCCAGTGGAACTTGCGCCCGGCAAACTCGCCGGTCGCCTCGCCCCCCACATGAACGGTGAAAGGCGGCGCCACGTTGTGAAAGAACTGCTCGGCATGATCGTTGGAAAAAATGATCCAGAGATCGGGCTTCATCGCCTTGAGCTTGTCGCCGATGTCGCGGGCGACCGCGCGCACCCGCTCGACATTCGCCTTGTCCTCGGTCTCCGGCATGGTGAAGAATTGCGGCGCATGGGGCAGCATGGCGCCGCCGATGACCGTGGAAACCATTGCCTTGCTCCTCGATCCTGTGTCGCAATCCGCATCGCGTAAGGTGGGCCGATCCTCCCGCATCGCGCCGGACGGCGCAATGGCGTGCCGGACGCGTCACACCTTGGACAGTTCGAACGCGGATGGCGCGAACAGGTCGGCGGCGGAGAGCTTGCGGTCGACCAGTCCCTGCTCGTGGGCGTAGCCGGTCAGCGCCTCGATCTCCGCCTTGTTCTCATGAACGCCGTAGCGCCAGAAATCAGCGCCCATGGCGGCCATGGTTTCCCTCGTCTCGGCTATGAGGAACGGCAGGGTGACCATCAGCGCGTTGACGTCGGAGAGATCGGTCATGGCGAGGGCCTTCGCTTCGCAGAACGCCTTGTAGACGCTGGTTGCGAGCCACGGATATTGCGTCAGCAGCGTGTTGCGGATGCCGATGAGATGCATGATCGGAAACAGGCCGGTCTTCTTGAAATAGGCGAGTTCCGCCTGGCGGGTGTCGGGGAACAGCCGGGCGATGTGCGGCTCGCCGCGCAGGAACGACGACGGCGCCCGCGCCGTGAAGAGCGCGTCGAGTTCACCGTCGCGCAGCATACCGACCAGCGTCTTGGATTCATCGATCGGCTGCAGGTCGAGGCCGGCGATCGGCGCGAGCGGCGTGCGCTCGCCGCGTCCCGGCTCCTCCTGGCCGCCGCTGCGCCAATGGATCTCCGCGGGGCTGACGCCGTATTCGTGCTGCATCATGCCGCGCATCCACACCACCGCGGTGATCTGATATTCCGGCAGGCCGATGCGCTTGCCGCGAAGATCGGCCGGCGTGCGGATGCCGGCGTCGCGACGGATGTAGATGCCGGAATGCCGGAAGATGCGGGACACGAAGGCGGGAATCCCCGTGTAGGCCGAGGTGCCGTTCGCCACCGTCCGGATGTAGCTGCTGAACGACAGCTCGCACACGTCGAATTCGTGGTAGCGGAAGGCGCGGAAGAAGATTTCCTCGGGATAGAGCGGCAGGTAGGTGACCGCACAGCCCTCGACCCGTACCCGGCCATCCATGATCGGCCGGGTACGGTCGTAATTGCCGCAGGCCATCGTAATGGGTATGTCGACCATCCATCCTCCGTTCGATCCTATTGGTATCATTGCCCGGCTTGCCCGGCTTGACCGGGCAATCCAGTACTCACGGTCGGTGTTTACTGGATCGCCCGGTCAAGCCGGGCGATGACAGCGAAAGTGTGTGTCCCACGTGGGGCGACGCTTATAGCACGCCGCCGACGTAGCGAGCACCACGACACTGGCGTGCAAATTCGATATGCTTCCGGTCAAGTTCAGGGTCCTTGAACGCAAATGGTGAGGCAATGACTGGATTTTTCAAAATCGGAATGGCGGCGCTTTTCGGCGCTGCGTTGATGTCCCAAACCGCCCGCGCGGCCGAGATCACCGTGATCGGCTCGACCGCGATGACGGAATTCATCCAGGCCGCAATTCCCCTGTTCGAGCGCGACACCGGGACCAAGGTGAAGGCGAGCTTCATGTCGGGCTCGGTGCTGCCGGTCAAGGTCCGGGAAGGCGTGCCGGCCGACCTGATCGTGACCACGCCCGATACCGTCGACGACCTCGTCAAGGCGGGCAAGCTCGTGCCCGGGAGCGGCGCCCCCTTCATCAAGTCCAGCGCCGGGGTCGCCGTGCGCGCCGGCGCGCCCAAGCCGGACATCGGCACGCCCGAAGCGTTCAAGGCTGCGTTGCTCGCCGCGAAATCGGTCGGCATCAGCAAGGGACCGAGCGGCGTTTACATGCTCAGCCTGCTCGACCGGCTCGGCATCGCCGACGCGGTCAAGGCCAAGGCGGTGTTCACCGAGCCCGGCCAGCGGGTCGGCCTCGTCATCGCGAGCGGGAAGGCGGAGATCGGCGTGCAGCAGATCACCGAGCTTCTGGCCATGCCCGGGATCGATTTCGTCGGTCCGCTGCCGCCGGCACTGCAGACCACCATCGTCTACGCGACCGCGAGCCCGGTGAATGCCAGGGAGAAAGACGCCGCGGCGGCGTTTGCGAAGTTCCTGGCGTCGAAATCGGTCGCGCCGATCGCCAAGAAAATGGGCCTTGATCCGGCGTGAGATAAATACTCCACCGTCATTGCCGGCCCGGAACGTCATTCCGGGGCGCGCGTCTTCGCGCGAACCCGGAATCCAGGCGGCGGTGCGGAAGGCGAGGCTGTCTGGATTCCAGGTTCGCCGCTGCGCGGCGCCCCGGAATGACCGCGTGAATTTTCGATCACGGCCGTGGGGCGATAATATCACGGCCAGCGACACGGGAGTGATTACCTCGTTGCCCACCGGACCGCTCATCGAACTGGAAGGGGTCAGCAAGTCGTTCGATGGCGGCAGCAGCTTCGCGCTGCACGATGTGTCGCTCGCGGTCGACGCCGGCACGTTCATCGCGCTGGTGGGGGCGTCGGGCTCCGGCAAGACCACGGCGATGAAACTGATCAACCGGCTGCTGGAGCCGGACGCCGGCGAGGTGCGCCTCGAAGGCACGCCGGTGCGCAGCCTCGAGGCGCCGCTGCTGCGCCGGCGCATCGGCTACGTGTTCCAGGGGGTCGGCCTGTTCCCGCACATGACGATCGCGGAGAATATCGGGATCACGCCGCAACTGCTGGGATGGCCGCGCCCGGAGATCGATGCCCGGGTGGCGGAACTCCTCGATCTCGTCGAATTGCCGCGCGACTATGCGGGCCGCCTGCCCCACGCGCTGTCGGGCGGGCAGCGCCAGCGCGCCGGGGTCGCCCGCGCCATCGCGGCCCGGCCGCGCCTGGTGCTGATGGACGAGCCATTCGGCGCGCTCGACCCGATCACCCGCGATGCGCTGGGAACGGCGTACCGCGCGATCCACGACCGGCTCGACGTGACCACGATCATGGTGACCCATGACGTGCAGGAAGCGGTGCTGCTCGCCGACCGGATCGTGGTGATGGGCGGCGGCCGCATCCTTGCCGACGGCGCCCCGGGAGCGCTGCTCACCGGCCATGGGGCACCCGAAGTCGCGGCGCTGATGGCGATGCCGCGGCGCCAAGCCGAGCGCATCAGCGCCCTGACCGCGAAGGCCGCGCATGGATGACCGCGTGGCCGGTGCGCTCGACCTGCTGCCGGGGTATGCCGCCCAGCACGTGGTGCTGAGCATGTCGGCGCTGGCGCTCGGGGTCGCGATCAGCCTGCCGCTCGCGGTCGTGGCGTCGCGGCGTCCGCGGCTGCGCTTCGCCGCGCTCGCGGTCGCGAGCCTGGTGCAGACGATCCCGGGCCTTGCTTTGCTCGCCCTGTTCTATCCGCTGCTGCTGGCGCTCTCGGCGCTGACCACCAGGGCGTTCGGCTTCGGCGTGCCCGCCCTCGGATTCCTGCCGTCGCTGCTGGCGCTGACGATCTATTCGATGCTGCCGATCCTGCGCAACGGCGTCACTGCCCTCCTCGGCGTCGACCCCGCCTATATCGAGGCGGCCGACGGCGTCGGCATGACGCCGCGGCAGCGCCTGTTCAGGGTCGAGTTGCCGTTGGCCGCACCGGTGATCATGGCCGGCATCCGCACCGCGGCGGTGTGGACCATCGGCATGGCGACCCTGAGCACCGCCGTCGGCCAGACCAGCCTCGGCAATTTCATCTTTTCCGGCTTGCAGACCGAGAACTGGATCTACGTGCTGACCGGCTGCATTGCGGTGGTGATCCTGGCGTTGTTCGTCGACCAGGTGCTCGGCCTGATCGAAGCCGGCGCGGTCCGGCGCGACGGCCGCCGCATCGCCATCGGGTTTGCCGCGCTGCTGCTGGGCACCGCGGTGGCAGCGGCGGCGCTGCTGCGCGGGGGAGGCGCCGACTACGTGATCGGCGCGAAGAACTTCTCCGAGCAATATATTCTCGCGGGGCTGATGGCCGAGCGCATCGAGCGGGGCGGCCACACCGCCACGTCCAAGGAAGGGCTCGGCTCCGCCGTCATCTTCCGCGCGCTCGCCGGCAACGACATCGACGCCTATGTCGACTATTCCGGAACGCTGTGGACCAATGTGATGGAACGCCGCGACGTGCCGCCGCGCGACGTCATGCTCGCGGAACTGACGCGCTTCATGCGGGAACGCTACGGCGTGACCGTCCTCGGCGCTCTCGGCTTCGAGAATGCCTATGCGCTCGCCATGCGCAGCGGGCGTGCCGCCGAACTCGGCGTGCGCACGATTGCCGACCTCACCCCCCTGGCGCCGCGCCTGACGTTGGGCAGCGACCTCGAGTTCCTGAGCCGCCCAGAATGGACCGCATTGAAGCAGGCTTATGGACTGGCGTTCGGCCAGGAGAAGTCGTTCAATCCGACCTTCATGTACCGCGCGATCGAAGATGGACAGGTGGACGTGATCTCCGCATTTTCGAGCGACGGCCGGTTGGCGGGGGGCGCGCTGGTGGTGCTGGAGGACGTAAAGCACGCCATTCCCTCCTATGACGCGGTGATCCTGCTGGCGCCGAAACGCGCCAACGACGAGGTCCTGCGCCGCGCACTGGCACCCCTTATCGGCGCCATCTCCGTCGAAACCATGCGGCAAGCCAATTTCATGCTCGACCGCGACACCGACAAGGCGTCGCTCAGGGAAGCCGTGCAGTTCCTCGCCGGGAAGCTGAACCTGCCGCCGCCGTAAGGGGCCACCGATCCGGCATCGTATTTGCAACGGCCGTTCGCCACCGCGAGCCGCGCGGCGCGGAAGAGACCTCAGCGCCGCGTCACGGCGATGCGGATGATCTCGTTGTCCGGGATCGGAACATCCTTGCCTTGCGTCCAGGTCGGCGCCGCCGCGTATTCTGCCGGCGGCATGTCGAGGGAGGCGATCTGGCGGGCGAGGATGGCGACGGCCTCGATCGGCACCGCGACCGGACGGCCGAACCAGCCGAACCATTTGCTGTAGCCAACGATCAGCTTGATCTTGCCCTCAGGCGTGCGCACCACGCGCTGAACACGGCCGAGCGTCACGTCATCGTCGTCCAGCATCGGCAGGCCGATGAGATCGCCGACCTTCACCTTCTGCGGAAAGCGACGATTCATGATCGCCTCGGGCGAATTATCGACGATTTTGTCCTGCGATTTGTCTTGCACCTTTTCTGGCACGTTGTCTTGAGCCTTCTCCGCGGCAGCGGCGACGGGCTTGGGCGGCACGAGAGGCGCTTGAGCGCCTTGGACGAGCACCATCGCGCCGCCGGCGGGTTCGGCATGAAGCGACGGCGACGGCAGGCCAAGCACCATCGCGCCGAGCACCATCGCAAGTCCGACAACACCGATACCTGATCTTGCGTCCATCGCTCGACCCTCATCGCCGCGGGAGCAAAATCACCATGACACGGTAACCCCGGTTTTCAAATCGCTACACGAGAATTTGACGCCGAGTTGCGAATTGACCACGAGAAGTTTACGGCAGGTTGGTTGATTCGCCGCCATACTCTCCGTACCGTCGCCGCGGCATAGTTTCCGGCTTTTCGTCGGCGAAACGCCGCGCGGTGTGCGCGACCGGAGTATCTCAAAATGCAGGCGCCCCGTGCCGTTCCCTTAGCGCCTCATGCGCAGAAGCTTCATCCTCTGCCGATCCGGGTCATGCATTGGATCAATGCGGTGACCATGATCGTGATGATCGGCAGCGGCTGGAAAATCTACAATGACGAGGTGCTTTTCGGCTGGCTCCACTTTCCGGAGGCCGTCACCATCGGCCGCTGGGCCCAGCACGGCCTGCAATGGCATTTCTTCGGAATGTGGATCCTGGCCATCAATGGGCTCGCCTATTTCGCTTACTGCATAGCCACCGGCCGCTTCAGGCGCATGCTCCTGCCGATCCGCTGGAGCGAGCTCATCGCCACCATCAAGGGCGCGCTGAGACTGCATCTCGCCCACGATGATCCCACCAAATACAACACGGTGCAAAAGCTGCTCTATGTGGGGGTGCTGGCGGCCGGCATCATGATCGTCATATCGGGGCTGGCGATCTGGAAGCCGGTCCAGTTCTCGGAATTGCTGGCGCTGTTCGGCAGCTTCCAGAACGCGCGGCTCGTGCATTTCCTCTGCATGACTGCGATCGTGGCGTTCGTGGTCGTGCACGTCACTTTGGCGCTCCTGGTGCCGCATACGCTGGTCGCCATGGTCACCGGCGGTCCGGAAATCGCGGCAGAACCGCAGGTGCGGCCGCAGCCGCAACTCGAGCCGACGATATAGCGCGAGAGAGGGAGCACCAGGGACATGACCATCCGGACCCCGTCGCGGTCGATCTTCAGGCCGAAGCATGGCGTCGACCAGAGCGTGCTCGCGGAGAACCGGCGCCTCGTCGAGAAGATCGATCGCCGCAACGTGCTGCGCGGCGCGCTGAGCCTCGGCGCGCTGAGCCTGCTTACCGGCTGCGACGTCAGCGAAAACGACAATGTCCAGACGGTGCTGCGCGCGGTATCGAGCTGGAACGACCGCGTGCAGGCGTTCATTTTCAGGCCGAACCACATGGCGCCCACCTTCAGCGAGGCGCAGGTGGTCAAACCGCCCCGCTTCAACGCCCATTACGACATCGAAGATGTAATGCCTGTGGACGTCGCCGGCTGGAAGCTCGAGCTTGGCGGCCTCATCTCCGACAAGAAGCCGTGGCGCGTCGAGGACATCTATCGCCTGCCCGAGCAGGAGTTGATCATCCGCCACATCTGCGTCGAGGGCTGGGACTATATCGGCCAATGGTCCGGCCCGAATTTGCGCATGTTCCTGGAGCGGATCGGCGCCGACCTCAGCGCCAAATACATCGCGTTCCAGTGCGCCGACGGCTACACCGAAAGCCTGGACATGCCGACCGCGCTGCATCCGCAAACCATCCTCGCCACCAAATATGCCAGGGAGCCGATCACCGATCCGTTCGGGTTTCCGCTGCGCCTGCGGACCTCCACCAAGCTCGGCTTCAAGAACGCCAAATGGATTACCGCGATGGAGGTCACCAACACATTCCCGCAGACCTATTACACCAAGGAAGGCTTCAACTGGTTCGCCGGGATTTGACCCTTTAACCCGTCATTGCGGGGCTTGTCCCTCGGCTGTCCAATTCGTCGCGCAAAACATTTTACGCGGTCATTCCGGGGCGGTGCGAAGCACCGAACCCGGAATCCAGACGGCCTCGCGGTCCGCGCCGCAGCCTGGATTCCGGGTTCACGCGAAGACGCGTGCCCCGGAATGACGATTCTGATCCTCACTGCCCTCCGTCCCGCGGCGATGTCACCCGATAAATCCGCCACTGGCCCGGCTTTTCATCGACCAGCCGGTAGCGCGGGCTCGCGGCGAAGGGGTCGTTCGACCAGGCCCCGTCGGCCGACGTCAGCACTACGAGACGGCAATCATACCTGGTCGCGAGGTCTTCAATGTCGCCCGGCGTTCCCCTCCCTTCGAACACGCGGATGAACTGCGCGTCAATCTCTTCCCGGCGCGGGCGCGGCAGCGACGTATAGACCAGGGTGAGTTCCCGCCCCGCGTAGCAGGAGCGCCGGTCCGCGAGGAGCGCCCAGGATATGTCGACCGGCCACAAGGTCATGCCCTGGAGGAACAGCGGGTTGTTGGCAATCCGCTCGTCGGCGCCGGCGTGCCGGCGCACCGCGGCCCACATGTCCGGAGTCTGCGCAAACAGCTTGCCGCCGGGCTCGGGGCGTGCCGCCACGTCGTTGTGGATGATTTCGATGCCGCCGGGCAGTCCGACCAGGATCGCAGCGATCGCCGCGCCTGCCGCGACATACGCCCGCGCCGCGGTCCACCGCACCAGCCCGACGGCGGCGAATACCGTGAGCACCATCACGCCGGGCAGCACCGCACGCCAGCCGAGATCGTTGTTGTCGGCGAGCGTGCTCACCAGCAGCCATGAGATCGTCAGGCTCACCGCGGCGAGTGCCGCAAAGGCCCAAACGGCGCGCTTGCGATCGGGGTCGAGATCGCGAGAGACGACGAAAGTACCGAGCGCGATGACTCCGGGAATATAGATCGCCGGCAATTCGACTGTCAGGAAGATCAGCCAGAACCCCGGCAGATCGACAATGCGACGCATCTCGACGGAGAAATATTCGCCGAGCACGTCATGAGGCACGATCGTGATCGGCGAGCCGGCGCTGCGCGACGCCGCCGCGGCGATCTGGTCATGGAGCGAACGGCGCGGCGAAGCCCAGCGCGATCATCCCGGCCACAACGAGTGCGCCGAGGAAAGGCCACGCCTGCTTGCGCCCGGCAGTGGACGAGCAGAGCCGGCACCGCGACGAGCGCGGCGGCCGCGAAGGTGAAGCCGCCGATCCAGGTCGAGCTCTCGAAGCCGGCGGCGGTGAGCAGGCCGAGCGCGGCGATGCTCAGGGCATTGCGCCGCTGCGCAAGCTGCGCCATCAGATAGATCGCGACCACGACACAGGTGGCCGACATGATGTGCTGCGGCACCCAGGCCGACTGGAACAGCCAGCCGGCAAACCCGGCGGGGCGCGACAGCACCGCATCGACGTTCTGCGCACCGAAAATATCCCACAGCAGAAAGCGCCCCGATGCGGTCGCGGCGAGTATGACCACCGGCAGCGCCGCCCAGGCGCGGCGGCTGAGCCACACCGCAAAGCCCATCATCGCGGCGAGCGATGCGAAGGCCGAAAACCAGGTCATGGCAACGTCGGCATCCCAGCCGCCGACATCGAGCAGCCGCGACAGCTCGGCCGCGCTGAAGTGCAACAAATAGTAATAGGCGAACCGGCCCGCACCGTCGGCGAAGAAGGGATTGCCGGGCGGCAACCCGAGCCGCCTCATGTCGTCGATGAGCGCGACCTTGGCGTGGTCGAAGATGGGATCGGCGAGAAGGACCGCGTCGCCGGCGGTCTTGGGGAGGATCGCCGCCGCCGGCGCCATGGCGAGCAGCGCCGCGGCAGCATAGGCCCAGGCAGGAACGCGCGCCTGCGGCGCCGGTTCATCGAGGCGGGCGCCGGCCCGCGACGCGAAGATGCCGCCCGTCAGGACAGTGGCTGCGACGGTCGCGATGGCCGGGGCCGAAAACGGGACCAGGAAGAACACCGGCAATGCGATGGCGCTGTGCACCGCCCAGCCCGTGGCGGGCGCCAGCGGCAGGGCGAGCGCGCGAGGCACGAGTCGCCGCGCGATCACGAGACCGAGGCCGGTCCAGAACAGCACCGCGACCGCGGCACAGAGAACGGCGTCGGTGATCGATGCCATCGGATTCGAGCCGATCACGCCCCGCTGCGCGAAATAAGATCCGTCATCCTGAAGCGGCCGCGCCCTTGCGCGGCCCTCGAAGGATGCTGACGAGGCGTCGCCGCAAGCGTGCGTGAGGCACGGCCGGGGCCGTCGTCCTTCGAGGCTCGCGCGAAGGGCGCGAGCACCTCAGGATGACGGGTTGAAGCAGAGTGACGGGTCATGAGTTCACACGCTCTCCGCCGCCTGGGTGGACCACGCGGAGGCGAGCGCCGTCACGAGATCGAGCGAGGTGCCGGCGCCGTTGCCCTCGCCCTTCTCGAAGTCGCCTTCGACGCAGCCGAGCTGGTTCGACACGTGGGCGAGGCAGATCACCGGGCGCTCGCACGCCGCGGCAAAGGCATAAAGCGCTGCCGCCTCCATCTCGACGGCGAGGATGCCTTCCTCGCGACGCGTCGCGATGGTCTCCGCGGTTTCGCGAAACGGCGCATCGGTGGTCCAGGTCGCGCCGACATGGAGGGTATGACCGGTGCCCGCGATCGCCTGGCGCGCCAGCGCGATCAATGCGGGGTCGGCCGCCACATAGGCGGAGGCGGCAGATAGTGATAGCTCGTGCCCTCGTCCCGCAGCGCGCGCTCGACCAGGATGTAATAGGGCGGCGGTCCGACATCGGCGATCTGGCCGGCGGACGCGACATTGACCAGCAGGCGGCATCCCGAGGCGAAAAGCTGCTCGGCCACCAGCACGGAAAACGAGCCGCCGACCACATGGCCGATGATCCCGCAGCGGACGCCGCCCGCCGTCCACTCCCACATCCTGGTGTGGTAGCACGCCCAGTGCGGGCACCGCGTGGCGGAGAATTGCCGCCGCACGTAATCGACGATGTCGCCGTCGGGGTCGATGACGCAGACCTCCGGCACGCTGCCCGACGCCAGCTCCTTCTGGCGGCGGGCTTCGCGCAGCATGTTCTCGACCCGGAACACCGAGGGCGCGCCGTGATCGGTGCGGGCGATGAGGGGAGCACTCACCAGCGGTCCGAAGACGCGTCCGTTGCTGCCGAAATCGTTCATAGCTTCCCGCATTGGGCTCTCCCGCATGGACCATCCCGCATCGCCGGTGCGGGCGCGGCCCGCGGCTGGGTCGACACGCGCACGAAGGTCGCGACGATGCGGACCGCCGCCTTGACGCTGCCGGCACAGGCTTCCGGCGACCTTGGAGGCGCCGCCGCTGCGGCAGCGATAGGGAACCGGAATCTCCAGGATGCGCAGGCCGGCCCGCGCCGCGCGCATCTGCATCTCGATGTTCCAGCCGTAGGTCATCTCGCCCATGCCGAGGCCGAGCAGCGCGTCGCGCCGGATCGCCCGGAACGCGCACATGTCGGTGTAGCGCACGCCGTAGAGCATCCGCATGCCGAAGCCCGCCATCAGGCCCGCCGCGACCTGATGCCAGGACATGCTGCCGGGCTCGCGCTCGCCGCGCAGCCGCGAGCCGATCACGAAGTCGAACTCGCCGGAACGGATCGGCGCGACGAGCGCTGCGATGCTGCCGGGGTCGTCGGCGCCGTCACCGTCCATGTAGACGAGGATCTCGGCGTCCCGCGCCGCCTGCGCGGCGGCAAGACATGCGCGGCCATAGCCGCGCCCGACATCGATCACGTCGGCGCCGGCGCTGCAGCGCCGCGCGGCGGTCGCATCGGTGCTGCCGCTGTCGGCGACGATGATGCGGCCGACGAGGTCGCGCGGCACGGCGCGCACGACCGCGCCGATCGATGCCTCCTCGTCGAGCGTCGGGATGATGACGGCGATCATCGCTTACAGGCTCCACCGCAGCCCGCAGCTCGCGCATGCGGTCGGCGGCTGGTCCGACAGCAGGCCGTCGCGAAACGACCGATAGGCCGGGCCGTTCCAGATTTCGCGCAGCGACTCCTGGGTGGCGTCGCCGAGGGTGTAGTTCTCGTAGCCGCGCTGGGAGAACGGCGCGATGCAACAGGGCAATGCGCGGCCATTGGCGGTGAAATACATCACCGTCCATGGCCGCCGGCACATCGACCACGGCGTGCCGTCGTCCCGGCGCTTGAGGCTCATGCCGGGCTCGGACACCGCGCCGGAGGCGCTGAAGATCATGCCGTGCGACTGCGCGAAGGCGGTCGCCTCTTCCAGATAGGCCGCCTCCTCGCGGTTCATCCGCTCGTACAGCGCCTGGTCCGGCCGCGCATGGCCGACGGCTTCTTCCTCGAAGAACACGAGCCGCTGGAGATAGACCTCCTTGACGCCGATGTCGGCCGCCACCTTCACGAAGGCCGGCAGTTCCGCGATGGTCTCCTTCAGCCCGGTGAGCCAGGCCGAGACGCGCGGGCGGTCGTGGCCCTCGCGCTCCTGCAGCGCGCGGAATGCGCGGACGTTCTTGAGGATGCGGCCGAAGTAATCCTTGCCGCGGATGGCGCGGTAGGATTTCGCGGTCGAGGCGTCGAGCGACACCCGCAATTCGTCCAATCCGGCCGCGATCAGCGCGCGCCCGTTCTTCTCGTTGAGCACGGTGCCGTTGGTGTTGAACAGGACATAGGTGCCGCGGTCCTTGAGGTGGCGCACCATCCTGGGCAGGTTCTTCACCAGCATCGGCTCGCCGACGCCGTGCAGGACCGCGCGCTCGATGTCGGGAAGCTGATCGACGATCCGCGTGAACAGGTCCCAGCTCATGTCGGCCGGCGGCTCGAGCTCCTCATAGGTGCGCGGGCAGGTCGTGCACAGCAGATTGCAGCGGTTGGTGGTCTCGAGATAGAGGCAGACCGGCGGGCTTTCTGCGGCCGGGCCGCGCCGCTGCCGGCTTTCGAAATAGCGGCGGGGATCGATGGTTGGTGCGGCCGGGACAACCTGCCCGCTTCGGATATTCCGGGTTCGGATATGGCGTTCGGCGCTCTCTGATCGGCTCATTCCGCGGCCCTCTGCATGATGGGATCGACGCCATCGAGGCGACGCGACGAGATCGGTTGTGGCGAGCAGGCGGCCGAGCAGTCGTTGGGAATGCCAGGCATGATGGCGGCGCAGGGGCGCTGCGAACGACCATCCGTCGAAAAGCTCGGAACGCAGCAGCTTCAGGGAATCGCTGTCGTCGACGTCGTACCAGGCGGGGAGCACATGCACGGGAACGCCGATTTCGGCGGCGCGTTCCAGCGTCTGCCTCATCACGTGCTCGGTGCTCCAGGAGACGCGTTGGAACAAATGCCGCGATGCCGGGCCTTGATGCCGAGCAGGTAGTATCCGCCGTCGGTGGACGGTCCGATCACGGCGCGGTCGCCGGGCCGGGCCAGCATCCGCGCGGTCTCGACGAGGAGCGAGGTCGGCAACGTCGGACTGTCGGAATTGAGCACGACGGCAGCGCCGTGGATATCGGAGCATCCGGTCGATCGCGCGTGAACAGGCAATCGCCGAAATCCGGACGCCAGGCTTCGATCAATCCGATGCGACGGCGGCAGGTTGTCCCGGAAGAACGGCTCCGAACCGGGCGGACCGAAGGCCATGTAGCCGGCGATCTCCGCCTCGCGCGCCGCCGCGATGATGTTGGCGGCGACGTCCTTCAGGAACGCGGTGTTGAAGGCGGCGGCTTCTTCATAAGTGAGCGGTGGAACCAGCCGCGTCTTGGTGCGGCCGGGCATCGAGGCCTTTGCCATCACGGCGATGCCGCACGACGCTGACGCGACGTCATGTGGGTGAGATGGCGCCTCGATCATTGCCCCGATAACCTCGCCCGTCCCGCCCGGTCCCATCGATCATTCCACCATAGGGTCACTCCTCGGAATAACGCCACGCTGGAAACGCATGCGGGCGTTCACTTCTTCCACGGAAATCCGTGCTTCCAGATGACGCCAGCGTGAGCCACGCGTGAATGATCGGCACACCGGCACCGGCAGAGGCAGTCATCCGGACACTGGCGCATATTTGGGCGAGAGCGACGTCAGTCGGCAGCCTGAGCAATCGAACGGGTCGGTGCCCAGGAGGCCCTGGTCACCCTGTTGGCACCACCGGCGGTCGATACCGGTGACGAAAACAATTGCCGCCGGACCACTATCGCGGCGGCGCGCCTGTGTTATCTTGCCGGGCGCGTGTCACCACCAGCCGGCGCGGCCGGTGCCCGGCGCGACGCTCACCGAGGCTTGCCAGCGCGGCGATCCCGGAGGAGTGTAGGGGCAGGAATCTAGCAATCGGCGGCGGCCGGACCCAACGGCGCCTGGAACATCGGGAGAGGGACATGCTGCGAGGCTCGATCGGATCTGTGCGCTCATGGCGCTTGTCGGCACGCTCGGCGTCGCCCATGCGTTCGATGAGTCCAAATATCCCGATCTCAAGGGCCAGTGGAATTGGACCACCGCGCCCCGCTGGGAGAGCGCAAAAAACGCGCCGCTGACGCCGGAATACCGCGCCATCTTCGAGGCGAACGTCAAGGACCAGGCCGAGGGCGGCCAGGGCGAAACGCCGACCTTCACGTGCCTGTCACCGGGAATGCCGCGGGTGATGAACGCCTACGAGCCGTTCGAGATCGTGGTGACGCCGCAGTCGACCCACATCCTGATGGACCACATCCACGATTCGCGCCGCATCCTGACTGATGGCCGCGACTGGCCCGAGGATATCGACCCGAGCTTTGCCGGCTACTCCATCGGCAAATGGCTCGACGAGGACGGCGACGGCCGTTACGACGTGCTCGTGGTCGAGACCCGTGCCTTGCGGGGGCCGCGCTCCTACGACAGCACCGGCATCCCTTTCCACAAGGACAACCAGACGATCATCAAGGAGCGCCTCTGGCTCGACAAGGCCAACAGCAACACGCTCTATGACGAGATCACCGTGATCGACAACGCCCTGACCCGGCCGTGGACGACGACCAAGAAATACGTCCGCGGCCCCAACCGCAAGCCGGTCTGGGGCGAGTCGGTGTGCGCCGAGGGCAACCAGCACGTCGTCATCGAAGACGAGCCCTATATGCTGAGCTCGGACGGCTATCTGATGCCCTCCAAGAAGGGCCAGAAGCCGCCGGACTTGACCTATTTCAAGACACGGAACAAGCAACCGGCCGAATGAACCGGCTGGCAAAAAGAAAAATACGGAGGAAATTCATGCTCTACCGCAATACCGTCGGCGCGTTCGCGCTGGCTTCGGCACTGTTGATGGCGATGGGCGTCGCCCAAGCGTTCGACAACTCCAAATACCCCGACTGGAACGGCCAGTGGCGCAGGCCGCCCGGGGTCAACAACCAATGGGACCCGAGCAAGCCGCGCTACAAGGAAGGGGCGCCGCTGACGCCGGAGTATCAGGCGATCTACGAGGCCAACATCAAGGACCAGGAAGCGGGCGGCATGGGCACCGACCCGACCTACACCTGCATTCCCGACGGCATGCCCCGGGCGATGAACGTGATCTTCCCCATGGAGATCATCATCATGCCCAAGACCACCTACATCCTGATCGAATACCTCACCATGCTGCGCCGGATTTTTACCGACGGCCGCGACTTTCCCAAGGAATTCCCGTCCTCCTTCATGGGCTACTCGATCGGCCATTGGGTCGACACCGACGGCGACGGCCACTACGACCAGCTCGAGATCGAAACCCGGAACCTGAAAAACCCCCGCGCCTTCGATTCCAGCGGCATTCCCCTGCATGAGGATGCCGAGACCGTCATCAAAGAGAAGATCTACGCCGACAAGGCCAATCCCGACGTGCTCCACGACGAGATCACCACCATGGATCACGCGCTGACGCGGCCGTGGACCGTGGTCAAGAACTACAATCGCGTGCGCAACGAAATCTGGGTCGAAATCGATCTGCTCGGAAAACAACGACCACCTCAAGCTCGGCAACGACGTCTACATGCGCAGCGCCGACGGCTTCCTGATGCCGGCGAAGAAGGGCCAGGCGGCCCCCAGTCTCAAATATTTCGAGAAGTGAGGGCTACGCTCGATTGCAGGTCGAGCGTGGCGTATTGCACCGTTTGCGTGTGGTGACGGCGGAATAGGCTGCGCTGTTCCGCCCTGCGCGTTGCGGCCGTCCGGTCGAAGCTTTCGTCCGGGACCCTCGACAACCCCATGTTTTTACCGCAAATCGCGTCTCGACCCTATGGATCGGCGACGCGAAATAGAGCAAACTGGGGCGGCCGAAAATCTCTTCCGGACCAGGCGTGAACGCGAACGGCAGCCCGCCGCGCCTGGAGCCGGTAACGGTTGCTGTGGGAGAAAATGAAATGCGTAAGGAACACCTGTTGCTATCGACCGCCATGGGTCTCGCGGTCGCGCTGTTGACGGCAGTCCCCGGCGCGGTCCGGGCGAAAGCCGAAGCACTGTCCGGGCAGGTCACCTCTCCGCAAGGCCCGCTGGAAGGCGTCCTCGTCACCGCCAAGAAGGCCGGCTCGACCATCGCCTATACCGTCGCCACCGACGACAAGGGCCATTACAGCTTCCCCTCGGCCAAGATCGAGCCGGGTGAATACACGCTGCGCATCCGCGCCGCCGGCTACGATCTCGACGGCGCCGGCACGGCCACCGTCGACGCCCAAAAGGGCACGACTGCCGATCTCAAGCTGAAGGCGACCCACAACTTGGCGGGCCAGCTCACCAATGCCGAGTGGATGTCGAGCATGCCCGGCACCGATGAGCAGAAGGCGTTCCTGCTCAACTGCAACGGCTGCCACACCGTCGAGCGCATCGTCCGGTCCACCCACGATGTCAACGAGTGGATGCAGGTCATCACCCGCATGATGAACTACGCCCAGGTGAGCCAGCCGATCAAGCCGCAGAAGCGGATGGATCCGGAATGGGCGCCCAAGCCGGAGTCGTTCCGCAAACCGGCCGAATTCCTGGCTTCCATCAATCTGAGCGAAGTCTCGAAGTGGGAGTATCCGCTCAAGACGTTTGACCGGCCGACCGGCCGCTCGACCAAGATGCTGATCACCGAATACGACCTGCCGCGCCCGACCATCGAGCCCCACGACGTGATCCTCGATGGCAAGGGTCAAGTCTGGTACACGAACTTCGGCGAATTGTTCCTCGGCAAGCTCGACCCGAAGACCGGCGCGACCTCGGAATACCCCATGAAGGAGTTCAAGCCCGGCTATCCGGTCGGCACGCTCGATATCGGGATCGACAAGGGCGGCGACTTCTGGATCGGCATGATGTTCCAGGGCGCAATCGCCAAGTTCGACCCCAAGACCAAGCAATTCAGCTATTATCCGATGCCGAAGGACCAGAACAACAACGTCACCCAGCTCAACATGGTGGGCTTGTCGCATGAGGTCGACGGCAAGGTCTGGACCAACAATGCCGGCAATCAGGAGCTCTATCGCATCGACCTCGCGTCCGGGAAATACGAGACCTGGGACCCGATGAAGCAGATTACATCGGGCGGCCGCCACTCGATCTACGGCATCGCATCGGACTCCAAGAACAATCTCTGGTTCATGGAATTCCAGGACAACTATATCGGCCGCGTCGACGCCAAGACCGGCGCGCTGAGCCTGTTCCGGGCGCCCACCGAGCGCGGCCGTAATCGCCGCGGCGTCATGGACGAGCAAGACCGGCTGTGGTTCGCGGAATACCGCGGCAACAAGATCGGCATGTTCGACACCAACGAGCAGACCTTCAAGGAGTGGAAGCTGCCAACGCCGTGGAGCGGTCCCTACTACCCGGTCGTCGACCGCAACGGCGAAATCTGGACGGGCGGCATGACCACCGACCGCGTCGTCCGTCTCGACCCCAAGACCAACAAGACCGTCGAATACATGCTGCCCAAGGACACCAACATCCGTCGCGTGTTCGTGGACAACACGACGACCCCGGTCACGTTGTGGACCGGCAGCAATCACGGCGCCTCGATCGTGAAGCTCGAGCCGCAGGATTGATCGCAGCGAGCCTTCGCCGACGCCGGCCGCAGCAATGCGGCCGGCGTCGGCATTTTTGGACGATCTAATGATTGAGCCCGCAGGCGTCCCGGTGTAGCGATGACGGCTGGAGCGCTTTTCGTTTAGATTGACCCTCCACTTCGCTGTCATCGCCCGGCTTGACCGGGCGATCCAGTAAACACCGACCGGGGCGTACTGGATTGCCCGATCAAGCCGGGCAATGACATCATGAGGGCCAGTGTAATCGGAAATATGCGCTAGTCTTTGATCTCCAGCGTGATCTTGCCCGCAAGTCCGCGGTTGTTCGGGATCACGCTCCAACCGGCGACCTAGAGCGAGTATTGCCCGAGACCATCCCAGAAATATTGACCGCCTACCGCTCCGGCGCGGCCGACCCGGCGCAGATCGTCGCGCGCAGCTATGCGCGGATCCGGGCGTTGAACGATCCCGCGGTCTTCATCTCGCTGCGCGACGAGAGCGACGCGCTGGCGGAGGCCCACCAATTGGCCGAACAGGGCCGCACCGGACTGCCGCTCTACGGCATACCGGTCGCGGTGAAGGACAATATCGACACCGTGGGCCTGCCCACCACCGCCGCCTGCCCGGCGTTTTCCTATCGTCCGGGCAAGGATGCGACCGTCGTGGCGCGACTGCGCCGGGCCGGCGCCATCATCATCGGCAAGACCAATCTCGACCAGTTCGCCACCGGCCTCGTCGGCACGCGCTCCCCCTACGGAGTGCCGCGCAATCCCCTCGACCCCGCGCTGATCCCCGGCGGATCGAGCTCGGGCTCGGCGGTCGCGGTCGCCACCGGCATCGTCCCGGTGTCGCTCGGCACCGACACCGCGGGATCGGGCCGCATGCCGGCGCTGCTCAACAACATCGTCGGCCTCAAGCCCAGCCTCGGGCTCGTCTCCAATGCCGGCCTGGTGCCGGCCTGCCGCACGCTCGACTGCATTTCGGTGTTCGCGCTCACCACCGACGACGCCTCGGCGGTGCTCTCCGTCATCGCCGGATACGATCCCAAGGACCCGTTCTCCCGGCAGCGGCCATTGTCCAATCCGGGCGCGCTGCCTGCGCATGTCCGCGTCGGCGTGCCGCGCCCGGGCCAGCGGGTGTTTTACGGCGACAAGCGTTCGGCCGACGACTATTCCGATGCGCTCTACCGGCTGGCGCGGCTCGGCGCCGCCATCGAGGAGATCGATATCGAACCGTTCTACGAGGCGGCGCGGTTGCTCTACGAAGGCCCCTGGGTGGCGGAGCGCTACGCCGTGACGCGATCGCTGATCGCCTCGTCGCCGGAATCCATGCATCCGGTGACGCGCGAGATCATCATGGGCGGTGCGCGCACCATGGCGGTCGACGCTTTCGCCGCATTCTATCAGCTCGAGAGCTTGCGCCGCATCGCGGACGAGACCTTCGAGCTGGTCGACGTGCTGGCGCTGCCGACGGCGCCGACCGTCTACACCGTCGCGCAGGTGCTCGCCGATCCGATCCAGCTCAACAGCCGCCTCGGCACCTACACCAACTTCGTCAACCTGCTCGATCTCTGCGGATTGGCGCTGCCGGCTGCCCTGCATGACGGCGGCACGCCGTTCGGCATCACCCTGCTCGCGCCCGGCGGCCAGGACGGGCTGCTCGCCACCATCGGCCGGCGCTTCCATGCCGATACCGCCCTGCCGCTCGGCGCGCTGGGCTGCCCGCAGCCGGCGCTGGCGCCGCTCGCCGAGGCGCCCGTCAACGGCGCCGTCGCGCTCGCGGTGGTCGGCGCGCATCTCTCCGGCATGCCGCTCAATCACGAGCTGCGCAGCCTCCAGGCGCAGTTCGTCGAGACGATCCCGACCGCGCCCGACTATCGGCTCTATGCGCTCGCCGGCACCAACCCACCCAAGCCGGGCCTGCTGCGGGTGGCGCCCGACCGCGGCGCGGCAATAGAGGTCGAGGTGTGGGCGATGGCGGCCGAGCCGTTCGGCCGCTTCGTCGCCGCGGTGCCGCCGCCATTGTCGATCGGCTCGATCAAGCTCGCCGACGGGCGGATGGTGAAGGGCTTTTTGGTCGAGGCCGAAGCGGTCAACGGCGCGCGGGATATTTCGCAGTTCGGGGGCTGGCGGAGCTTCGTCGCGCAACCGAAGTGAGCGTCGCGCGCGGCCGTCGCCGCAAGGTCATCCATCAGGCCGAACCGGCCGCGGCCTGCACCGACCTGATGAAATGGCCCGCCCGCTCGATGGCACGGCGCGCCGCCGCGACCTGCTGATGAAACAGCGGGAAGGCGTGGATCATATATGGCCACACCTCCAACGTGACCACGTCATCGGCGGCCCCCAGCGCGCCGGCGAGGCGGACGGAATCATCGAGCAGGGTCTCGGCGGAGCCCACCTGAATCAGCACCGGCGGCAATCCCTTGAGGTCCGCGAAAAGCGGAGATGCGAGCGGCGTCCGCGGTGAAGTGGCCCCGAGATAGCTGCGCGCGAGTTCCATGAGGTACGACTTCTGGATCAGCGGATCGACCGCCGCCTTGGTCGACATGGTGGCGCCGGTGTTTTCGAGATCGACCCAGGGCGAAATGCACCAGCCGCATGACGGCAGCGGCAGCCCTCGGTCGCGGGCCGCCACCATCAATGCGATCGTGAGGCCGCCGCCCGCGCTGTCCCCCGCGACCGCGATGCGCCCGGGGGCGAGCCCCTGTTCCAGCAGAAAACGATAGCCGCAAATCACGTCTTCCACCGCGGCAGGGAATTGATGTTCCGGCGCGCGGCGATAGCCGAGCGCGAGCGTGCGGGCGCCCGCCGCGCGTCCGATCGCGGTCGCCAGCGGCCGATGACTGTCGATCGAGCCCGATATGTATCCGCCCCCGTGCAGGAACAGGATCGCGCGTGTCTGATCCGCCGCCGGTGAGGTCGACCATTCCGCCGGGACCCCGTTGGCGTCGACCTGCTCAAGCCGGAATTCCGACGGGATCGCATAATGCCGGCCCAGGCTGTCGAGCCGCTCGCGGCGCTCCGCGAGCCCGGACGGACGCGGCCTTGCGGCCAGGATCGCGCGAATGGCGTCGATCTCCGGATCGGACATGATCTCCTCCCAGACAGGCATGACCACGACGACACGAAGACAGCCGTGGAAACGGTCTCCCGCTATCCCTCGCTGATCACGCTCACATGGGCGGCGACGACGAACCAGCCGTCGGGAAAGCGGACCCAGGTCTGCATTTGCCGGCCGACCTTACCCGGCATGGTGGCGCGGTGGAACAGGGTCGAGGCAATCGCGAAATCGCGGCCGTAGGTGGTGATGACGGTGTTCGCGAGCGTCCGCGCCAGGCCGGCCGGGGAACGCGCGGCGCGGAACGCCTTGATCTGGTCATACCCGAACAGGGTCTCGGTGCCGCCGAACCGAACGGTGCGGGGATCGTCGCGAAACAGCGCATCGAGCGTCTCGACATCGTTCGCCACCAGCGCCCGCTCGTAGCGGTCGAACGCGCCCCGCACTTCGGCGACGACATCCGGCAGATCGATTTCCATGGGGGTGCCTCCAGAATTCCCTGTCGCGTTTGTTCTCGCCCCAAGGCTCCGGGCAACCAAGCGCGCCGCGCCCCCTCCCCGACCCTCCCCCGCAAACGGGAGAGGGAGACTCGAATCCGGCCTACATCGCGGGGCGTGGCGCGGCGACCGCGCCGGCCGCCTGGAGGGCATGGGCGATACGCAATGCCACGTCCTCGCGCCACGGCGCGGCGATGATCTGGACCCCGATCGGCAGCGGCGGCAACGGCACCGGCACGACCACGACCGGCAGCCCGATGAAGGAGATCGGCTGGGTGTAGAGGCCGAGATTGGCGCGCACCGGCATCACCGTCCCATTCACGACGAAAGTCTCCTGTCCCAGCAGCGGCGCCGTGCACGGTGTCGCCGGCGCCAGGATCGCATCGACCTCCTCGAACAGCGCGAGCACGCGGTCGCGATACCAGCGGCGGAATTTCTGGGCATCCGCGACCATGGCGGCGGGGATCATCGCGCCGGCAATCAGCCGGTCGCGGACGGCGGGGTCGTAGTCCCCGGCCCGGCGGCGCAGCCGGTCGAGATGGAGGCCGGCGCCCTCGGCGGCGGTGATGACATAGGCGGCGGCCCTCGCCCGCGCGGCTTCCGGCAGCTCGATTTCTCGCGACACGCCGAGCGCCGCCGCGACTTTCGCCACCGCCGCGGCCGCTTCTACCGGCACGCCGGCGCGGAAATAGCCGCCGGCGACCGCGATGCGCAGCCCGTCGTTCTTGCGTTCGATGAGCGGCAGCGTCGGCTCCGCCGGCCGCTGGGCGCATACGGGATCGGCGGGATCGGGGCCCTGCATGGCGTCGTAGCTCGCCGCGAGGTCGGCGACGTGCCGCGCGAACGGGCCGAGATGATCGAGGCTCGTCACGAACGGAAAGCTGCGCGCCCGGGACAGCCGGCCATAGGTCGGCTTCAATCCGAACACGCCGCACAGCGAGGACGGCACCCGGATCGAGCCGTTGGTGTCGGAGCCGAGCGCGAGCGGCACCAGCCGCCCCGCCACCGCGCCGCCCGAGCCGCCGGACGAGCCGCCGGTCATCCGCGTCGTATCGTGCGGGATTGCGCGAGGGGCCGTCATGGACGTTCTCGCCGGTGAAGTCGTAGGCATATTCGCCCATGTTGAGCGCGCCGACGAGCACGGCGCTGGCGGCTTCCAGCCGCTCGATCAGGGGCAAATCCCGCTGCGCCGGCGGCAGTTCGCGATTGATCTTGGAGCCGGCGCGGGTCGGCAGGCCGGCGACGTCGAACAAGTTCTTCACGGCGAAGGGGACGCCGGCCAGCGGGCCGAGCGTGTCACCGGCCGCGCGTCGCGCGTCGAGGGCCGCGGCGCGCTTTCTTGCGCGCGCGGCGGTGACGTCGGTGAAGGCGTTGAGCAGAGGATTGAGCTTTTCGATGCGCGCCAGCGCCGCCTCGGTGACGGCGACGGCGGACACCTCGCCGCCCGCCACGGCGCGCGCAATGTCGAGCGCCGACGTCTCAGGATCGATCATATCGCGCGAGTGTCCCGGCTCCAACGCTCAAATCCCATTGTTGTCATCGCCCGGCTTGACCGGGCGATCCAGTAACCACGGGACTGCGATTGGGGCACAGCATGAGTTCAACCGACGACACAGGGGTTACTGGATGCCCCGCTTTCGCGGGGCATGACAATGAAACTGGATGAACTGTCAGAATCATGACGCTAGGCCCGGAATACCGGCGCCGGCTCGGCGTCGTCGGGCAGCTCGAATTCGGCCACCAGATCGGCGAGCCTCCACGTAACCGCGAGGTTGGAACGCACCGCCGGATACCAGGCGGGATCGACCGGCAGCGCCAGCGCGCGCGCGGAGGCCGCGATGAACTCGTTCCATTCGTCCTCGGAAGCCATGGGGTGTTCTCTTGCGGCTCACATCGGCGGGTGCGGAATGGCCGAGAGCAATTCGCGCGTATAGTCGGTCTTGGGCGCGCCGAGAACCTCCTCCGAGGTGCCCTGCTCCACGATCTCACCCGCGCGCATGACGATAACCCGGTCGCACAACAGGCGCACCACGTTGAGATCGTGGGAGACGAACAGATAGCTCATGCCCAGCAAAGCCTTCAAATCGGCGAGAAGATTGAGCACCACCGCCTGCACCGAAACGTCGAGCGCGGCGGTCGGCTCGTCCAGGATAACGAGTTCCGGCCTCAACGCAATCGCGCGGGCGATGCCCACCCTCGCCTTCTGGCCGCCGGACAGCTGGTGCGGGAAAGCGGTCGAGCAATTCCAGCGGCAGGCCGACCTGGCGTGGCGAGGTCTTCGCACTTGGCCCGCAACGCGTCGCTGCCGTGCACGTCGCCGAGCCGCATCAGCGGATCGGCGATGGCGCGCACGGCGGTGAAGCGCGGGTTGAGGCTGTCGGTCGGGTCCTGAAACACCATCTGAATCCGCTTGCGCGCCGGCAGCACCGCGAACTGCTTGGCCGGGATGGCGCCGATGTCCTCGCCGCCGAACTGGATGGTGCCGCTGGTCTTGTCGATCAGCCGCATCACCATCATCGACGTGGTCGACTTGCCGCAGCCGGATTCGCCGACGAGGCCCACGCTTTCGCCGCGCTTGACCTCGAAGCTGATGCCGCCGACGGCGCGGAACGGCTTTGCCTCCTCGGCGTCCTTGCGGCCGAACAATTTCGGCAGCGAGGTCGGCACCGCGTTGCGCTTGTATTCCTTGACGAGGTCCTTGACCGTCAGCAGCGGCGCGCCGCTCTCGACGGTGGCGCTTTGCGGGATCGGTGTGTGGTCGGCGTCCGGCGGCAACAGGTCGCGCAGGCCGATGCCGAGCCGCGGCGTCGCCTGCATCAGCTTGCGGGTATAGGCATGCTCGGGCGCCGAGAAGATCTGGCGCGACGGAGCGGTCTCGACCACCTTGCCCTTTTCCATCACCACGACGCGGTCGCAATAGGCGGCGGCGAGCCCGAGATCGTGGGTGATGAGGATGGTCGACATGCCGCGCTCGCGGGTCAGTTCGACCACGAGGTCCATCACCGCCTTCTGGGTCGTGACGTCGAGGCCGGTGGTCGGCTCGTCGGCGATCAGGAGCTGCGGCTGGCAGGCGAGCGCGAGCGCGATCACCACGCGCTGGCACATGCCGCCCGACAGCTCGAACGGATAGGCGTGGTAGCGCTCCTCGGGCTGGGAAATGCGAACGCGCTGCAGTGCCTCGATCGCCTTCTGCTTGACGTCGGACGGCACGGCCTGCACGTGCTCGAGCAATACGTCCTCGATCTGCTTGCCGACCTTGCGGATCGGATTGAGCGCCGCCCGCGGGTTTTGGAAGATCATCGAGATTTCCCGCCCGCGCAGCTCGCGGACCTCGGACTCCGGGGCATTGCGCACGTCGACGCCGCCGAACATGATGGAGCCGTCGGCGATCCGCCCGGCGCGATCGAGAATGCGCATCACCGCGTAGGAGGTGACGGATTTCCCCGAGCCGGATTCCCCGACGATGCCGACCGTCTCGCCCTTCGCCACCTTGACGGTGACGTGCTGCACGGCACGCACGGTGCCGCGCCTCGTGGCGAACTCGACGGTGAGGTCCTCGACATCGAGGAGAGGGATCGCTTGCGCCGTGCCGCTCGCAGCCGTCCCGTTCGCAGCCGTCTTGCCCGCTGTCGTCATGCCTGCACTCATGTCCGGCGCTGGGGATCGACGATGTCGCGCAAGCCGTCGCCGAGCAGGTTGAAGCAGAACACCGCCACCATCAGCGCGGCGCCCGGGAAGAACGCGATCCACCATTCGCCGGACACCATGAAGGTGGAGCCTTCGGCTACCATGATGCCCCACTCCGCCATCGGCGGGCGCACGCCGAGCCCGATGAAGGACAGGCCCGCCGCGTTGAGGATGGCGTAGCCCATGGTGAGCGACATCTGCACCACCATGATCGGCATGACATTGGGCAGGATCTGGGTGAGCACGATGCGGGATTCGCTGTTGCCGCACAGCCGCGCCGCCTGGACGAAGCCGGCGTCGCGCCGCACGTTCGCCTCCGCCCGCGCGACGCGCACGTAAAGGGGATAGTTGATGATGG
This sequence comes from uncultured Alphaproteobacteria bacterium, assembly GCA_963800215.1. GTDB lineage: Bacteria > Pseudomonadota > Alphaproteobacteria > Rhizobiales > Xanthobacteraceae > JAJPKK01. The sequence continues at coordinate 394,304 of CAWCZY010000007.1, forward strand.
CGGTGGCGATCACGATGTTGGTGACGGTATTGCCGAGCGCGGCGACGATGCCCATGGCGAGCACGAACAGCGGAAACGCCATGATGGTGTCGGCGATGCGGCCGACGATGCGGTCGGTCCAGCCACCGTAGAAACCGGCGGCGACGCCGGACAGCCCACCGAGCAGGAACACCAGCGCCACCGAAAATACCGCGATGCCGAGATCGAGCCTGGTCGCGGCGATCACGCGGCTCAGGATATCGCGGCCCAGTTGGTCGGTGCCGAACCAGTGCGCGCCGGAGGGCGCCTGCAGCGACGCGGCGGTGTCGCTCGCCAGCGGATCGTAGGGAGCCAGCACCGGGCCGAAGATCGCGCACAGCACGATGATGACGAACAGGCCGAACGACAGGCCGGTGACCGGATTTTCGCCGATCACGTAAACGGCGTGCTGGAGCACCGACGACTGCTTCCGCGCGGGCGCCGGCGCGGCGGGGGCTGGAGGCGACGTGATCGCGGCGCCGGCAGGGGCAGCCGCAGCGGCTTCGACGCGGGCGGCCTCGTTCATCCCTCGACCCTCATGCGGGGATCGATGACGCCGTAGAGCATGTCGATCCCGAGATTGAGCATGACGTAGAGCACCGCCATGGTGAGCACGAAGCCCTGCACCGGCGCGAAGTCGGAGGTGATCAGCGCCTCGACCGCATAGGAGCCGATGCCCGGCCAGGCGAACACTTTCTCCACCAGGACATTGGCGCCGAGCAGGAACGAGAACACCATGCCGAGCGTGGTGACGACCGGCAGCATGGCATTGCGGAACGCATAGGTGAGGATCACGGTGCGCGACGACAGGCCGCCGGCGCGGGCGGTGCGGACGAAATCCGAGGCCAGCACCGCGAGCATCGAAGCGCGCGTCATGCGCGCGATCGGCGCCAGCGAGAAGATCGCCAGCGTCGCGGTCGGCAGGATCAACTGCGCAAGCGCGGCGCGGAACGTCTCGAGGTCGCCCGCCAGCAAGCTGTCGATCAGGTAGAATCCGGTGACTGTCGGCGGCGGCGAATAGAAGACGTCGAGGCGTCCCAGCGGCGGTGGCGACCAGCCGAGCTTGAAATAGAAGACATAGATCAGCAGAAGGCCGGTGAAGAACACCGGCAGGGACACGCCCGCGGTCGCGATCATGCGGCAGGCGTGATCGATCAGGGACCCCTGCTTGACCGCGGCGAGAATGCCGAGCGGCACCGCGATCAGTATCGCCACGACGAGCCCCATCAAAGTGAGTTCGCCGGATGCGGGCAGGCGCGAGGCAATGTCGTCGATGACGGGCTGGCCGGTTGTCAGCGACTTGCCGAAATCGCCATGGGCGAGGTCGACGACGTAGCGCAGGAACTGCTCCGGCAGCGGCTTGTCGAGCCCGAGCTGCTTGCGGACCTCCTCGATCGCCTGCGCGCTCGCCGCCGGCCCCGCGAAATAGGCCGCGGTGTCGCCGGGCAGCACGCGGGTGAGGAGGAACGTGACGATGACGACGCCGATCAGGCTCGGTATCACCGTCAACAGCCGCTTTCCGATTTGCCTCAGCATCGCCGTCACTGCTTCGATGAGTTGGAGGGCTCGCTTGTCCCGGCATTCGGCAGCGAAAACCGGGGGGTCAGGCCACTGGGATCAGGGGCCGATGTGCGTCATCCCTTGACGAGGGAGCGGTAGTCGAGCCGGCGGTGGAACCAATATTGGTAGCCGGTGACGTTCTTCTGCATGGCGACGTTGACATAGGGCTGGAACAGCGGAATGCGCGGAATGTCGCTGTAGGCGAGGTCCACGAAGCCCTTCACGTCCTTGTCGTAGTCCTTGGTATTGCCGACCGCGGCGGCGGCGCGCGCACCGTCGATGAGCGCGTCCATCTCCTTGGACTGGTAGCTCATGGTGTTGAAGACGGCATTCTGGCCGTGATAGCACCAGTAGAAGAAATATTCGGGGTAATCGAGCCAGCCGGAGAACACGTTGGTAAAGAGCGGCATCACCTTCTTGTTGAGCTCGGTGCGCCAGTTCGACCCCGGTATCTTGTTGATCGTGGTCTTGATGCCGATCTGCGCCAGGCTCTCCTGGGTGAGCACGCAGAGCGGCTCGTTGACGCCGGCGAAGCCGAGATCGAACGACAGCGTGGTCTCGAAGCCATTGGGATAGCCGGCCTCGGCGAGCAGCTGCCTGGCCTTGGCGATATCGGTGAAATATTTGTCGGGCTGGGGCCAGGCGACCTGGGTGGCCGCATCCGGCGGCGCGCCGAAGGTGGGCTTCGCCAAGCCGAACAGCACCGCGTCCATGATCTTCTGGTACGGTATGGCGTAGGCGACCGCCTGGCGCACCTTGAGATTGTCGAACGGCGGATTCTTCACGTTCATGCCGATGTATTGGATGCCGTTGCTGTACGGCGTCGAAATGATCGAGAGCTTGCCGACGTTCTTGAGCTCGGCGAAATCCTTGTTCGGCAGATCGTATGAAATGTCGGCGTCGCCGCGCTCGAGCAGCGCGCGGCGGTTGCCGGAGGACGGAACCATGCGCCATATCACGCGCCGCACCTTGGGCAGCGGGCCGCCCGTCCATTTGTCGTTACGCTCGTAGATCACCTCGGTGCCGGCTTTCCAGCTCGCCACACGATAGGCGCCGCTGCCGGCGGTGTTCTGTTTGGTGTATTCGAGGCCCCAGGGGTCCTTCTCGTCGGCGTGCTTCTTGACGAGCTCGGAATTCATCACGCAGGGCACGATCACCGCGAGGTCCGGGATGGTGAGCCGGTCCTTGCGCAGGAAATCGACCCGCACGGTATGGTCGTCGACCACCACGAACTGCTCGGGCTTCTCCAGCGAGCCCGCCTTCATCTGGAAGGTCGGGAAGCCGCCGACCGTGACCGCGCGATCGAACGACCACTTCACGTCCTTGGCGGTGACCGGCGTGCCGTCGTGGAAGGTCGCGTTCTTCTTGAGCTTGAAGGTCACCGACATGTCGCCGACATTCATGTCCTCGGCGAGCTCGGGCTTGAACTTGTCGCGGTCGTAATAGGGCGCGCCGTTCTCGCCGGTCTTCATCTCGTGGCTGATCAGCCGGTCGTAGCAATTCCACGACACCTCGTAGCCCGGCACGGTGGTGCCGACGCCGTGGATGTCGATGTTGTTCGGACCGCTCTCGGAAACGATGAGCAGGGTCTCCTGGCGCGACTGCGCCTTGGCCGGCGACCACACCGCGGGTGCCGCGGGCAACACGCTGCCAGCCGCCACCGCCGTCACCGATTTGAGAAAGTCGCGACGCTTCATCGGAGTCTCCCACTCTGGGTTTTGTGGTTTTGCCCGTGTTCCGCAAGGGTCGTGCCAGCGCTGGCGCGGCGCGGCGGCGCAGGGGTAAGGGGTTGGATTTGCGCGTGAATTGGCACGGATTGCGAGAGCTGTACGAAGCCCCGCAAGGGCCCCTGCCTCCGATCCGGCGGGTCATGCGCAAGAAATAGGCAGGGAATTTTGGACGCGACCAACGCGAAGTGGCTCCGACCCGACGCATGGTGATATTCTATTCCTGCAGGAGCGCCGCCAATCGCGGCCAAACGCTTCGCAGAACAAGATCACAGGGAGGACAGCCATGCTTCGCCGAAGCGCGATCGGTGCATTCGCATTGTCCGTGGCGCTGCTGACGACGATCGGTGGTGCCTGGGCGCTCGACGACGCCAAGTACCCCGACCTGAAGGGCCATTGGGAGCGGTTCGTCGTCCGCGGGCTCGGCGGCCAGGCTTCTTTCGACCAGACCAAGCCGTGGGGGCTCGGGCAGCAGGCCCCGCTCACGCCGGAGTATCGGGCCATTTTCGAGGCGAGCGTGGCCGACCAGGCCAAGGGTGGACACGGCAACAATTCCACCCGGGCGCAGTGCCTTCCGGCCGGCATGCCTAACATGATGATCGCTTTTCGGCCGCTGGAATTCGTGGTGAAGCCGGACACGACCTACATCCTGATCGGCGACCAGGACCACTATCGCCGTATCTTCACCGATGGCCGCGACTTTCCCAAGGAATTCGAGCCGACCTACCAGGGTTATTCGATCGGCAGATGGATCGACGAGGACGGTGACGGCCGCTACGACGTGCTCGAGGCCGAGAGCCGCGGATTCAAGGGCCCGCGCGTCTACGACGCGACCGGCCTGCCGCTGCACTACGACAACCAGTCCATCTTCAAGGAGAGGATATACCTCGACAAGGCCGATCCGAACACCCTTCACGACGAGTTCACGGTGATCGACCATGCCCTGACGCAGCCCTGGATCGTCGACAAGAAATACCTTCGCAAATCCGATGCCCGGGCGGACTGGGATGAATTCTATTGCACCGAGGGCAACGCCCAGGTCTTCATCGGCAAGGAGAACTATTTCATGAGCGGGGACGGTTTTCTGATGCCCGCCAGGAAGGACCAGCCGCCGCCGGATTTGAGATATTTCAAGTCATCGCGGAAGTGATTACGCAGGGGTGCCCCCGCCACGCGGCGAACGTTTCTGTTCCCTCCCGGACTTCGGGGAGGATAGGGTGGGGTTTCTTCCTTGCTTCGATCCGCCGTGCCCCGTTCGTTCTCCGGGGCGCCCCACCCGACCTCGCAGAGCCTGTCATCGGGTCGGCCAAAGGCCGGACCCGTTGGCTCGGCCACCCTCCCCGAAGTCGGGGAGGGACAGCATTCCCTCCGGACGGACCATGACCTCGCAAAAACCGGCCCCCGAACATTCGATAGAAACCTTCGTCGACAAGAATTTCGCCCGCGAGACGGCGTTTCTCGCCGAGCTCGTCAAGGTCGCCACCGACAATCCGCCCGGCGATTGCGCCGCGCACGCCGCGCGCGCGAAGGAGTTGCTCACCGGGCTCGGGTTCGAGGTCGAGGTTCATCCGGTGCCGGCCGCGCTGGTCGCGGCTGCCGGCATGAAGAGCGTGACCAACCTCATCGTCCGCCACCGCTTCGGCGACGGTCCCGTGATCGCGCTCAATGCCCATGGCGACGTGGTGCCGCCGGGGCTCGGCTGGACCCGAGATCCCTATGGCGCCGCCGTCGAAGACAGCAAGTTCGGGCCGGTCATGTACGGCCGCGGCGTGGCCGTCTCCAAATCGGATTTCGCCACCTATGCCTTCGCGTTGCTGGCGCTGCGCGACCTCGCCGCGCGCGAGGCGCTGCCGGGCACTGTGGAGCTGCACCTCACCTATGACGAGGAGGTCAGCGGCCAGCTCGGGCCCAAGTGGCTGCTCGACACCGGCCTGAGCCGGCCCGACTACGCCCTCGCCGCCGGCTTTTCCTATGCGGTGGTGAATGCCCATAACGGCTGCCTGCATCTGGAAACCGTCGTCACCGGCAAGCAGGCCCATGCCGCCCAGCCGGACTCCGGGCGCGACGCACTCGAAGCCGCGACCGCGATCCTCGCCGCCCTCTACAAGCATCGCCCCCGCCTCGCGCGGCGCAAATCGAGGAGCACCGGCATCACGTCGCCGACCTTGAATGTCGGCACCATCGCCGGCGGCTTCGCCACCAATGTGGTGCCGGACCGCGTGACGCTGCGCATCGACCGGCGCGTCATTCCCGAAGAGACCCGTGCCGAGGTGGAGACGGAACTGCGCGCGCTGATCGCCAAGGCGGCAAAGCCGTTCCGCGGCATCAAGGTCGAGACCACCACCGTGCTGTATGCCGAGCCGCTGACGCCACAGCCCGGCTGGGAGCGCCTCGGCGACGCGCTGCGCCGCCATGCGAGCCGGATTCTCGGCACGCGGATTCCGGTCAAGGGCGTGCCGCTCTACACCGACGCCCGGCACTACGCCGCGAAGAAAATCCCGATCGTGCTCTACGGCGCCGGCCCCCGCACCATCCTCGAAGCGAACGCCCACAATGCCAACGAGAATTTGCGCCTCAACGACCTCAAGGCCGCCACGAAGATCGTCGCCCTCGCCGTTCGCGATGTATTGATGAAGGGGTAGAGTTCCCCCTCTCCCGCTTGCGGGGGAGGGAGAAGAATCACCGCGCAAGCTTCCGCTCCGCGATCGGCGGTAGGAAGCCGCGGTCGAACACTCGCGCCGGTGTCGGGGGCTTCGCGAGGCTGTAGGACTCCGCGATGATGGCGATCGAACGCGCGAGGCGGGCGTCGTCGACGTCGCCGATGCCGAGCCTGTCCGCCTCCGGGGTCGCCATCAGGGTCTCGTAGACGTAAGTGAGCCGGCGTTTCTCGATGTCCTTGTTGAGGAGCGGCTCGGCCTTGGCGAGGATCGCGATCGCCGCATCCGGGCTCGCGACACTCTCCTTCAAGGCACGGTTGATGGCGCGGACGAGCCCCTTGACCGCGTCGGGTTTTTCCCGCGCGAATTTCGCCGACACCATCACGCCGTTGGAATAGAGGTCGAGGCCGAAGTCGGCATAGCTGATCCAGCGGAAATCCTTGTCGGGATCGAGCTTGAGAGCGACGAGGTTCATATAGCTGGTCGCGGTGAAGATCGCGGACGCATCGACCTGGCCGCGGATCAGCATCTGCTCCTGCAGGTTCGGCGACATGTTCACGACCTCGATCTTGCCGACATCGAGGCCGTTCAGCCCGGCGAGCGCCGGAATCAGCTTCAGCGTTGCGCCGCCGGCGGGCCCGCCGAGCTTCCTGCCGGCGAGGTCGTTGATGGTGCGGATCGGGCTGTCCGCCTTCACCAGGAGCGCGAACGGCGCCTTGCTGTAGATCATGTAGACGGTGACCGGCGCCTCGTCGGGCCGCTCCGCCGCGGCCTGGATCGCCGCGTTGATGTCGCCGAAGCCGGCATCATAGGCACCCGACATGATGCGGGTCACGGTCGCCGCCGAGCCCTCGCCCTGGTCGATGACGACGTCGAGCTTCTCGGCGGCGAAATAGCCCTTGTCCCGCGCCCAGAAATACCAGGCGTGGATGCCCTGCAGTTTCCAATCCAGGGTGAAGCGGATTTTGGTCGTCTGCGCCGCGGCGCCGGTGAGCGAGAACAGCACTGCGGCAAGCGCGAGCGCCGCCGCGGAATATCTGTGCATGGTCGGCATGGAATGCTCCTTGTCGGGCCGGTTCACGCCACCGTCAGCTCCTTGCGCCGGGCCCAGCCGGTGACCCGCATCTCGATCAGCGAAAACACGACATAGAGGCCAACGCCCATCACCGCGAGGATCAAGAGCCCGGCGAATACCAGCGGCACGTCGAAATTGGATGAGGCGATCAGCATGAAATTGCCGATGCCGAGATTGCCCGCGACGGTTTCGGCGAGCACCGTGCCGACGAAGGCCTGGGTGATCGCGATCTTCAGCGAAGCGAAGAAATACGGCATGGTGCGGGGCAGCCCGACATTGGTGAGAATGTCGAGCTTGGTCGCGCGCAGCGACCGCATGACGTCCTCAAGCTCGGGCTCGGTGGTGGCAAGGCCGGTCGCGACGTTCACCACCACCGGGAATATGCACAGGATGATCGCGGTCAGCACCGCCGGCACCGTACCCGCGCCGAACCACAGAACGAAGATCGGCACCACCGCGATCTTGGGGATGCTCGAAAACCCGATCAGCAGCGGATAGGCGACGTCATAGGCGAGCTTCGAGGACCCGACCACGACGCCGATCACCACCCCGATCGCCACCCCCAGCGCAAAGCCGATCATCGTCTCGTAGAGCGTCTGCGCCGCATGGGGCCAGATCGCCGGCATCCGCTCCACCAGCGTCACCAGGATCTCGCTCGGCCGCGGCAGCACGATGCTGCTGATCTTGAAGGCAAAGCACAGGAACTCCCACAGCAGGAAGAAGCCGATGATCAGCGCGGCCGAGGCGATGCGGTGCTTGAGCTCGGTCGACATCACTCTGCGCCCAGCATGTTATGCTGCTTCCTGCACGGTCTTGGCGAAGATGGCGTCGCGCAAATGCTGCGTCATCGCCACGAAGTCCGGCTGGTAGGTCATCTCGATGGTGCGCGGACGCGCGAACGGCACCGCGCGGTCCTCGATGATCCGCCCCGGCCGCGCCCGCATCACGCAGATGCGGTTGGCGAGATAGGCGGACTCCTTGAGGTCATGGGTGACCAGGATGACCGTCGGACGCCGCGTCATCCACAGGTTCTGCATCACCGACCACAATTCTTCGCGGGTGAACTGGTCGAGCGCGCCGAACGGCTCGTCGAGCATGAGCAACTGGGGATCGTGGATGAGGGCACGGCACAGCGACGCCCGCTGCATCATGCCGCCCGACAATTGCCAGGGATGCTTGTCGCCGAAGCCGGCGAGGCCGACCTGCGCCAGCAGCGCATCGGCGCGGTCGCGGAACTCGGTCTTGCGCTTGCTGCGGTATTGCGCCCGGAACGGCGGCACGATCTTGAGCGGCAGCATCACGTTGTCGCGGATCGTCATCCACGGCAGCAGGGTCGGATTCTGGAATGCCATGCCGACCCGCACCGGCGTCGCCCCGACCTCGCGTCCGGCGACGAAGACGAGCCCGGTGGAAGCGCGGATCAGCCCGCTGACGAGCTTGAGGATGGTCGACTTGCCGCAACCGGACGGGCCCACCAGGGCGACGAAATCGCCGGTCCCCATGCGCAGGCTGGTCTCCGCGAGGGCATGGACCGCACGCTCACCGCCGCCATAGGTGACGGTCGCCTGCTGCAATTCAACGAAGGCGTCGTCAAAGCCGGAGTTCCGGGTACCGGCGTCTTGTTCACCGGAGTTTTGGGCACCGGTCGCTTCGCCCGTGAGCGTGGTCACGCCGCGCTCTCCCGCGCCGCCGGTACGATCGCCGCCATCGTCTCGTCGCCGTGGCGCACTGCCGGCGCCTTCATGTGCTGGATCGCGTGGACCGAGCGGCCCCAGCCGCGCGCATCGGGCGCCAGGGTGCGGTTGCGCATGACGAAACGGCCGCGCACGATGGTGTGGAGCGGCAGCCCCTTCACCGCGCGGCCGTGCCATGGCGAGATTTTCGCCCGCGACTGGATGTTGGCGTCGTCGATGGTCCAGGCGCGGCCGAGATCGACGATGGCGATATCGGCGTCCGAACCGGGGGCGATGACGCCCTTGCGCGGATAGAGTCCCCACACCTTGGCGGGATTGGCGGCGCTCCAGCGCACATAGTCGCAGATCGAGAAGCGCGCGTTCGCGGCCTCGGTGAGCATCAGCGGCATCTGCGTCTCGACACCGGGAAAGCCGCAGTCGACCGACCAGATGTCGTCGCGGGTCTTCTCCTCGGGCGAATGGGGCGCATGGTCGGTGGCGATGATGTCGATGGTACCGTCGGCGAGCGCGCGCCACAGCGGCCCCTGGTGGTGCACCTCGCGCACGGGAGGATTGACCCGGATCACACCGGCCCAGCGCGCATAGTCGTCGCTCGAAAGCATGAGATAGTGCGGGCAGGTCTCGCCGGTGATGTCGACGCCGCGGGCCTTGGCCTCGGCGAGCGGGCGCAGTTCGTCGGCGGAGGAGATGTGCAGGATGTGGATGCGGGCGCCGGTCCATTCCGAGAGAATGGCGGCGCGGCTCACCGCCTCGACGGCGACCACCGCCGGCCGCGCGGCGAGATGAGCGAGCGGGTCGCGCCGCCCCGCCGCCGCCATGCGCGCCTCGCGCCGTGCCATGATCGAGGCGGTCTCGGCGTGGAGCGAGATGCGCTTGCCGGTCGCGGCGACGACCTCGAAGGCTTCCAGCATCGCCCCGGTCGACGGCGAAGGAATGTTGCCGAAGGTATTGCCCATGTAGAGCTTGAAGCCGATCACCCCGCCGGCGACGAGGTCCGGCACATGAGCGATGGTGTCCTCGCCGAGCAGGCCATAGAGGCCGAAATCCACATGCGCCGCCGCCGCGGCGATGGCGTGCTTCTCGGCCAGGATCTTGCCGGTGCCGGTCGGCGGAACGGTGTTGGGCATGTCGAACACGGTGGTGACGCCGCCGAACGCGGCGCCCGCGGTGCCGCTGCCGAAATCCTCCTTGTGGGGATAGCCGGGATCGCGGAAATGGACGTGCACGTCGATCGCGCCGGGCAGCACGTGAAGGCCGGTGGCGTCGAGCGTTTCCTTGGCCTCCGGCATCGCCTCGGCGGCGCCCACCGCCAGCACCACGCCGTCCTTGACGGCGATGCTCGCCGTAATCGCGGCATCGGGGGACACCACCGTGCCGTTGCGGATGACGAGATCGGCGGTGACGCTCATGACAGCCTCATAGCATGGCCCAGCCGCCATCGACGGGAAGATCGACGCCGGTGATCTGGCGCGAGACGTCGCTCGCCAGGAACAGGCAGGCATTGGCGACATCGTCGTCGGTGGAGACGCGCTTGAGCGCGTAGTCGGCGGCGTGCCGCGTGGCGGCCTCTTCGACGCTGATGCCGAGGCGGCGCGCCATCTCGGCACAGACCTTGTCGCGGAATCGCGGCCCGTCGACCATGCCCGGCGCGACGTAGTTCACGTTGATGTTGTGGGGACCGGCTTCCAGGGCGAAGCTCTTGGTGATGCCGCGCAGGCCCCATTTCGAGGCCGAATAGCCGAGCCGCCCCGCCCTGCCGCGCATGCCAAAGGTACCGCCGACATTGACGATCTTGCCGTAGCGCTGCCCCATCATCGCCGGCAGCGCCGCCCGCATGGTGTTGAAGCATCCGGTCATGTTGAGGTCCACGATATCGCGAAACTCGGCCGGCGTCGTCTCGACCCCGGTCTTGCCGATCGGGCCGGAGCCGCCGGCGACATTGACGAGGATATCGAGGCGCCCAAAGGCCGCCGTCGCCGCCGCGACCGCGGCCTCGCACCGGCCCGCATCGGTCACGTCGCAGGCGAGCACGATCGCCTTGGCGCCGCCGGCACGGATGTCCTGCGCCACCGGCTCGATCGCGGCGGTGTCACGGCCGGCGAGCGCCATCAGGCATCCCTCGGCCGCAAACGCCTTGGAGATCGCAGCGCCCATCCCCTTGGCCGGCCCGGTGATCAACGCGACGCGGCCGCGCAGAGACAAGTCCATCGCCGCTCAGAACAGCGTCTTCGGCAACTCCGCCGCCGGCGGCAGGAACGCGCGCGTGAAGATCTCGTCGACCTTGGGCGCGCGCGGCAGCGCGCTCGCCTCGACCAGGATGTCGATCGAGCGCTGGAGCCTCGCGTCATCCACGTTGCCGAGTCCGATTTTCGCAATCTCGGGATGGTTCATCTCGTCCTTGAGGGTGGCTTCCATCCGCTCCAGCTCGACATCGAACTTGATCAGTGGTTCGCGCTTGAGCACCGCATTGACCGCCATTTTCGGGTCCTTGAGAGAATCGATTACCGCCTTGTTGAGCGCGCGCACGAAGCCGCGCACAACCTCCGGCTTCTCCTTGACGAGCTTCTTGGAGACGATGATGGCGTTGGAATAGAGGTCCATGCCGTAGTCGCCGTAATTGATGAAGCGGATTTGCTTGTCGGGGTCGATGCCGATCAGCTTGGCGCTGAAGCGGATGGTGTTGACGTAGCCGAACACGCCGTCCACTTGGCCCTGCATCAGCATCTGCTCGCGTAGATTGGGCTGCATGTTGGTGATCTTGACCTTGCTGCAGTCGATCTTGGCGCTCTTGCACAGCGCCGGGAACAGCTTCAGGGCGCCGTCATTGGCGGCACCGCCGAGCGTGCGGCCCTCGAAATCCTTCGGCGTCTTGATCGGGCTGTCGGCCTTCACCGCCACCGTGAAGGGCGGCCGGTTGAACATCACATAGACCGCGATCGGCGCTTCCTCCGGGCGCTTGGAGGCGAAGTCGATCAGCGCGTTGATGTCGCCGAAACCGATATCGTAGGTGCCGCTCGCGACCTTGGGGATCGGCGTCGCCGAGCCGTCGCCCTGGTCGATGGTGACGTCGAGGCCTTCGGCTTTGAAATAGCCCTTGTCCTGGGCGACGAAGAAAAAGCCCTGCGGCCCCTGATATTTCCAGTTCAGCACCATCCTGAGCTTGGTCTGCGCGCAGGCTGCACCGGAAAAGCCGGCGGCGAGCACCAGGGCGGCCCCGAGAGCGAGAGCGGCGCGGCGGACGGCGGTACGGGCCGGAAAGCAGGTCATGACGGTCTCCCTTGTCGTGCGGCCAGGTTGCGGCGAATGTCGGGGAATGCAAGCGGTCCGCCCTCGGTGGCGGCGTTTTGTTGCAATCCCTGTGCCCATCGCCCTGCCCGACCTTGTGCTTGAACCAACTGCGGTTCGTCGATGGAAAACGGCTACGACCAATCGCCCATGGTGCGGCTGCTGCTGCGGTGATATCGATCCATGCGAAACGGCTTCCGGTTGCACAATATTTGTGCAGCCACGACAAACCACGCGCACGCCGCCTTTGCTTCCCGGGGCCCATGACTTGCATGGCCCCGCAACAACCTAACGCCGCGACGCCGACCTACCCGAGGCGGCACCGACGGCCCCAGGACATTCAATGTCGTTCCTCGTCGGCCTCCATCACGTCACCAGCTATCGTTACGACCGGCCGGTCAGCCTCGGCCCGCAGATCATCCGGCTGCGCCCGGCGCCGCACACCCGCACCGCCATCAAGAGCTATTCGCTCAAGGTGCTGCCCACCAATCATTTCGTCAATTGGCAGCAGGACCCCCACGGCAACTGGATCGCCCGCTACGTCTTTCCGGAAAAGACGACGGAGTTCTCGTTCGCGGTCGACTTCATCGCCGACATGCAGGTGATCAATCCGTTCGACTTCTTCGTCGAGCCCTATGCCGACGTCTTTCCGTTCGAATACCCGGAAGCGCTGCGCACCGACCTCGCCGCTTTCCTCGAGCCGGAGCCGGCCGGGCCGCTGCTCCAGGAATTCATGCGCACGCTGTCGCGCGGGCCGATGAACACGGTGGATTACCTCGTCGTGCTCAACCAGAAGCTCCAGACCACGGTCCGCTACGTCACCCGCATGGAGCCGGGCGTGCAGACGCCCGAAGAAACCTTGCAGGCGGGCTCGGGCTCCTGCCGTGACAGCGCCTGGCTGCTGGTGCAGATCATGCGGCAACTGGGAATGCCGGCGCGCTTCGTGTCGGGCTATCTCATCCAGCTCAAGCCCGACCTCAAGCCGCTGGACGGGCCCGCCGGCGCTACCGAGGACTTCACCGACCTGCACGCCTGGACCGAGGTCTACTTGCCCGGCGCCGGATGGATCGGCTTCGATCCGACGTCCGGCCTGTTGTGCGGCGAGGGCCATCTGCCGGTCGCCGCGACGCCGCATCACGGTTCGGCGGCCCCGATCTCCGGCGCCGTCGACGGCCCGGCGGATCGACTTTTCCTTCGAGATGCGGATCAGCCGCATCGCCGAGAAGCCGCGCGTCACGTTTCCGTTTTCCGACTCGGCGTGGCATGGCGCTCGATGAGCTCGGCCACAAGGTCGATGCCGACCTCAAGGCCCAGGACGTCCGCCTCACCATGGGCGGCGAGCCGACCTTCGTTTCGATCGACGACTACCAGTCGGCCGAATGGAACACCGACGCGCTCGGCCCCACCAAGCGCGGCCGTGCCGACGAACTGATCCGGCGGCTGCGCCACGCGCTTCGCGCCGGGCGGCTTTCTGCATTACAGCCAGGGCAAATGGTATCCGGGCGAACCGTTGCCGCGCTGGGCCTTCGCCCTGTTCTGGCGCAAGGACGGCTTCCCGCTGTGGCGCGACGACGGTCTGATCGCGCGCGAAGGCAAGGACTATGCGCCCGCCGATCGATCTCGCCGAAGCGGTTCACCAAGGACGTGGCGGCGCGGCTCGGCATCGATCGCGACTATCTCATCCCCGCCTTCGAGGATCCGATCAAGCGGATGCTGAAGGAGGGCGAGTGGCCCGACAACATCGACCCCGGCAACCCCAAGATCGACGATCCCCTCGAGCGCGCGCGGATCATGCGCGAGTTCGAGCGGCGGGTGTCGGTGCCGACCGGCTACGTGCTGCCGGTCCAGCCGGCGAATGCGCCGGCGCGGGCGGGCTGGCTCAGCGAAATCTGGCCGCTGCGGCGCGGCCGGCTGTTCCTCATCCCCGGCGATTCCCCGATCGGTTTCCGCCTGCCGCTGGATTCGCTGCCCTACCTGCCGCCGTCGGAGCGGCCGGTCACCGGCCCGCGTCGATCCGTTCGCGCCGCGCAGCGACCTGCCCGCATCCGGACATCCTGTTCCAGCGCGCCAATGACCGGTTTGCCGACACCGCCGCCGCGGTGGAAGACAAGTCCGAGGAGCGCGCAGGCCAAACGGCGCAAGGACCGCGCCGGCGACACGCCGGTCCGCACCGCGCTCGCCGTCGAGGCGCGCGACGGGCATCTGTGCGTGTTCGCTCCCTCCGGTCGAGCGGCTCGAGGATTATCTCGAGCTCGTCGCCGCGATCGAAGCGACCGCGGCCGATCTCGCGAACGCCGATCCAGATCGAAGGATATGGACCGCCCTACGATCCGCGCATCAACGTCATCAAGGTCACCCCCGACCCCGGCGTGATCGAGGTCAACATCCACCCGTCGGCGCACTGGGGCGAAGCGGTCGACGTCACCCGCGGGCTCTACGAGGAGGCCCGCCTCACCCGGCTCGGCACCGACAAGTTCATGATCGACGGCCGCCACACCGGGACCGGCGGCGGCAACCATGTCGTGCTCGGCGGCGCCACCGCCGCGGACAGCCCGTTCCTGCGCCGGCCCGATCTCCTGAAGAGCATCGTGCTGTACTGGCAGCGCCGCCCGTCGCTGTCGTACCTGTTCTCCGGGCTGTTCGTCGGCCCGACCAGCCAGGCGCCGCGCATCGACGAGGCGCGGCAGGACCTGCTGCACGAATTCGAGATCGCGCTCGCGCCTGGTGCCGAAGCCCGCGGATCGGCGACGCCGCTGCCCTGGCTGGTCGACCGGCTGTTCCGCAATCTCCTGGTCGACGTCACCGGCAACACCCATCGCGCCGAGATCTGCATCGACAAGCTGTACTCGCCGGACGGGCCGACCGGCCGGCTCGGCCTGGTCGAATTCCGTTCGTTCGAGATGCCGCCCGATGCCCGCATGAGCCTCGCCCAGCAATTGCTGCTGCGCGCCCTCGTCGCCCGGTTCTGGCGCGCGCCGCTCGACGGCCGGATGGTGCGGTGGGGCACCGCGCTGCATGACCGCTTCATGCTCGAGCATTTCGTCTGGCAGGACTTCCTCGAAGTGCTCGACGAGCTCGCGCGCGAAGGCTACCGCTTCGATCCGCAGTGGTTCGACGCCCAGCGGCAATTCCGCTTCCCGCTGTATGGCGAAGTCAATCACGGCGGCGTGCGGCTGGAGCTGCGCCACGCTCTGGAGCCATGGTACGTGATGGGCGAGGAGGGAACGCCGGGCGGCACCGTCCGCTTCGTCGATTCCTCGGTGGAGCGGCTTCAGGTCAAGCTGGAAGGGCTCAATCCGACCCGCCACGTCGTCACCTGCAACGGCCGCGCGCCTGCCGCTAACCGCCACCGGCAGCCCCGGCGAGTTCGTCGCCGGCGTGCGCTTCAAGGCATGGGCGCTGCCGTCGGCGCTGCATCCCATGGTCGGCGTCCATGCGCCGCTCACCTTCGACATTCTCGACCGCTGGAGCCATCGCTCGCTGGGGGGCTGCGTCTATCACGTCGCCCACCCCGGCGGCCGCAATTACGAAACCTTCCCGGTCAACTCCTACGAGGCGGAAGCGCGCCGCCGCGCCCGCTTCGAGGAGCATGGCCATACGCCGGGATTCGTCGCGGATATTCCGGCGCAGGAACATGCCACCGAGTATCCCGCGACGCTGGATTTGCGGAGAAAGCCCACATTCCGCTAGGCATGTGGGTCCGCCATTCGTTCCGGCCGGCGAGCGGCGGCGGCCCGAAACTTCGATGGTCTCCGCCCAACCGCATCGGAAGGCTTCCACAGGGCGTGCTCCCCGGTCTTCACCGTATAGATACGTCCAACCGAACCGAATAGTCTCAAGGCCATGCCCGCCCGATTCGAACAAAGCCGCGAGCAACCCGATCCGATCGCACAATTGTTGTGGGATTACCGTCCGTTGCCCGGCGTCTATGACGAGATGATGGCCGATGACGGCGCGGTGCGGGAGCACTGGATCGAGCTCCTCACCGGCCTCGCCGGCCTCGGGCGCGAGGAATTGTCGCGCCGGTTTGCTGCAAGCGACCGCTACCTGCGCGAATCCGGCGTGTTCTATCGCGTTTACGAGGACAAGGAGAGCGTCGACCGGGCGTGGCCGCTGTCCCATGTCCCGCTGGTCATCGAGGCCGGCGAGTGGGAACACTTGCAGACCGCGCTGATCGAGCGGGCACACCTGGTCGAGGCGGTCCTCGGCGACATCTACGGGCCGGCCGAGCTGATCCGTACCGGGCGGTTGCCGGCCGCGTTCGTGGCCGGCAGCCCGGACTTCATGCGGCCGCTCGTGAATGTACCGCCGCCCGGCGGCGCGCATCTGCGCCTCTGTGCCGTCGACATCGCGCGCGGCCCCGATGGCCACTGGTGGGTGCTGCGCGACCGCACCCAGGCGCCGTCGGGCGCCGGCTATGCGCTCGAAAACCGGCTCGCGCTTTCTCATGGGATTCCGGAAATCTATCGCAATCTGCGGGTGCGCCGCCACGCGCCCTTCTTCCAGGCGCTGCAGAACGAGCTGACGTCTCTCAACCGCCAGGACGATTTCCGGGTCTGCGTGCTTACCCCCGGGCCGATGAACGAGACCTATTTCGAGCACGCCTATCTCGCCCGCTATCTCGGCTTCCTGCTGGTCGAGGGCGACGATCTGACCGCGCGCGACAACGGCGTCTTCATCCGCACGGTGTCCGGCCTCAAGCGCACCGAGGTGCTGCTGCGCCGCCTCGATGCCGATTTCTGCGATCCGCTGGAGCTCAATTCCCGTTCGCGGCTCGGCGTGCCCGGGCTGGTGCAAGCGGTACGCGAGGGCAAGATCGTGCTCGCCAACGGCCTCGGCGCCGGGGTGGCCGAGGCGCGCGGGATGCTCGCCTTCCTGCCGGCGCTCTCCCGCACGCTGGAGGGACGCGAGCTTGCGATGCCCAACGTCGCGACCTGGTGGCTCGGCGATCCCGCGCTGCGCGCGGGCATGCGGGATCGGCTCGACGACATGGTGCTCGCATCCGCCTTCACCGGCGATCTGCCGAGCGAGACCCTCGGCGAGGGCGTGCGCGGCCGCGATCTCGATCCGCGGTTGCGCCGGCGGATCGAGCAATCGATCGGGCATCGCGGCGTCGACATCGTGCTGCAGGAAGCGGTGCGGCTCTCCACCATGCCGGTGTGGCACGACGGCCAGCTGACGCCGCGGCCGTTCATCCTGCGGGTGTTCCTGACGCGGCACGGCGACGGCTGGACCGTGATGCCCGGCGGCTTCGTGCGCATCGGCGCGCACGAGGACGCCTATGCGATCAGCCTGCAGCGCGGCGCGCTCACCGCGGACGCCTGGATTTCGTCCACCGGCCCGGCCGCCGATACGACGCTGCTGCCGAGCCCGGACCGGATCACGATCAAGCGCGCCACCGGCATCCTGCCGAGCCGCGCCGCCGACAACCTGTTCTGGCTCGGCCGCTATGTCGAACGCACCGAGGCGACACTGCGGGTGGTTCGCGCCCTCCTCAACCGGATGGCGGAAAGCGATCCTGCCGCACAGGTCATCCTATCCCATCACCTCGCTCATCATCGCCTGGAATGCGGTGCCCGAGGACTTTCCGACGACGCGTCCCGTCCTGATCGCCCGCGCCGCGCTCGCGAACGGCGAGAGCCCGGGTTCGCTGCCTGCGCTCGCGAACGCCGCGCGCAGCACCGGATCGGTGATCCGCGACCGCCTGTCGCCGGACGCCTGGCAGACGCTGACGCGGCTGGTCGCCACCTGCGAGGCGGCGTTGGGCGACGGCGATTCCGAAGCCGCCATGGCGGAACGGGTCGAGGCGGCGCTGCGCATCATCGCCTCGTTCTCCGGCCTCGAGCAGGAGAACATGACGCGGCTCGGCGGCTGGCGCTTTCCTCGAGCTGGGCCGCCGGATCGAGCGCGCCATCACGACCTGCCGGTTCATCCGCCAGTTCGGCGGCAAGCTCGACCGTGGGCTCGACACCCTGCTCGAGCTCTGCGACAGCCGGATCACTTATCGCCAGCGCTATGTGATGGTCGCGGCGCGCGCGCCGGTGATCGATCTCACTCTGCTCGATCCCTCGCAATCCGCGCTCGGTCGGCTTCCAGCTCGACCAGATCGAAGCCCATCTCGAGGTGCTGCCGCATCTGCGCGCCGACGGCCGCCTGTCGCCGCCGCGCCAGATCGCAATGGCGGCGGGAACCGCGCTGCGCACCGCGGACGCCACCGCCGACGTGACCGATCTCGTCATCGCCACCGAAGCCGCCCTGATGAAACTGTCCGAAGCGATCTCGGAGGCGTATTTCCGCCAGGCCGAAATGGTCGAGACCCAGGGGGACGCCCCGGCATGATCTACGACGTGCGCCAGACCACCACCTATGCCTATGCGTCTCCGGCGGCCTATGCCCAGCACGTGCTGCGGCTGGTCCCGATCGCGCGGGAGCGCCAGCGGGTTACGGCGGCCGTGCTCGATATCGATCCCGCGCCGGTGCGCCGCCGCGAAGGGCGCGACTTCTTCGAGAACCGCACCACCGTGATCGAGATCGACGCCCCCCACAACACGCTCACGGTGAAGCTCGCCGCGCGCATCGCGGTGGACGCGGTCGCCGCGGCCGACTTCGACGCCACCCAGCCATGGGAGAGCGTGCGCGCGCAGACGCTGGCGAGCCTCGACCTCGGTCCGCATTCCCCGGTGCATTTCATCTATCCGAGCCGTCTGGTGTCGCTCGATCCGGAAATCCGCGACTATGTCGAGGTTAGCTTTCCGCCCGGACGGCCGATCCTCGCCGGTGCCGCGGAGGTGATGCGGCGCATCAGGAACGACTTCACCTACGAGGTCGGCGCCACCACGGTCACGACGACGCCGACGATGTCGTTCGCGCTGCGGCGCGGGGTGTGCCAGGACTTCGCCCATATCATGATCTCCGGCCTGCGCGGGCTCGGCATTCCGGCCGCCTATGTCAGCGGCTACCTGCGCACCGTGCCGCGCCCGGGCTCGGCGCGGCTGGAAGGCGCCGATGCCATGCATGCCTGGGTGATGGTGTGGTGCGGCAGCGCCGGCTGGTGGGGGCTCGATCCCACCAATGCGCTGATCGCCAGCGACGACCACGTGGTGCTCGCGATCGGACGCGACTATGCCGACGCCGCCCCCATCGGCGGCGTCGTGCTCGGCTCCGGTGAGCAACGACTGGCGACGGCGGTCGACGTGATCCCGGTGGAAGGATAGGCGTCAGGCCGCGTCCCAGTCCGGCCGGATCGGACCGCAGACGCCTTCGAAGGCGCCCTCGGCGAGTTCGGCCACCAGCAGCCGCCTCGGATCGACCGGGCCCGGCATGCGCGCGCGCCCCTTGGGGATGCGCTTGAAGCCCGCCTTGGCGTAATAGGGCTCGTCGCCGACCAGCACGACCAGGCGCTGGCCGCCCGCCTTGGCGTCGGCGAGCGCGTGCTGCATGAGCGCGAGCCCGATACCGCGCCGGCGGAACGGCGGCTCGATGGTGAGCGGCCCCAGCAGCAGCGCCGGCGTCTCGCCGATCCGCACCGGCGTCAGGCGCACCGAGCCGACCAGCAAGGTGCCGATCCGCGCGGTGTAGGAGAGGTCGAGCCGGTGTGCGGCCCCCTCGCGAATCCGGAATGCGGTGCGGGCGTAGCGGCCGGGGCCGAAGGTGCGCTCATGCAGCCGCTCGATGGCGAGCGCGTCGTCGGGCGTTTCCGGCAGGATGGTGAGGGAAAGGTCGTTCATGGCGCTTCCGATCCCGCCGGATATCACCCTATGCCGGCAACGTCCACCTCATGCGGGAAATCCGCAGATGAGTTATTAGAGTGCGATCAATTCGGATTGAATTAGAGCCCCCTCCCTAACCCTCCCCCGCAAGCGGGAGAGGGATTTGCCGTATGCGCTGCCGGGCTCCCTCTCCCGCTTGCGGGGGAGGGTTGGGGAGGGGGCTCGACCGGGCAATGACGCCAAAGTGTATGTCAATCCAAACCGGAAGCCTTAGATGATCGTCGGCGATATTTGTCGATGGAGCCATCATGGGACTGCTGGTCGACGGAGTTTGGAAGGATCAGGACTACGATACGAGCGCCGCCGGCGGCCGGTTCGTGCGCGCGCCGACACGGTTCCGCAACTGGGTCACGGCCGACGGCGCCGCCGGGCCCGCCGGCGAAGGCGGCTTTCCCGCCGCGGCCGGGCGCTATCATCTCTATGTCGCGCTGGCCTGCCCGTGGGCGCATCGCACCCTCGTCTTCCGCAAGCTCAAGAAGCTGGAAGACGTGATCTCGGTGTCGGTGGTCGAGCCCCTCAACCTCGATTACGGCTGGGTGTTCGGGCCGCCCGGCAGCGCCACCGCCGACACCGTCAACGGCACCGCGAGGCTCTCCGACATCTATCTCATCGCCGATCCCAAATTCACCGGACGGGTCACGGTCCCGGTGCTGTGGGACAAGGAGCGGCGGACCATCGTCAACAACGAGTCCGCGGAGATCATCCGCATGCTCAACACGGCATTCGACCGCTTCACCGATGTCCGCACCGATTACTACCCAGTGCCGTTGGCTGCCGCGATCGACGACATCAACCGCGCGGTCTATGACGACGTGAACAACGGCGTCTACCGCGCCGGCTTCGCCACCACGCAGGCAGCCTATGAGGAGGCGTTCCGCGCGCTGTTCGCACGGCTCGATGCGCTGGAGGAGCGTCTCGGACGCC
Organism: uncultured Alphaproteobacteria bacterium; assembly: GCA_963800215.1. GTDB lineage: Bacteria > Pseudomonadota > Alphaproteobacteria > Rhizobiales > Xanthobacteraceae > JAJPKK01. The sequence goes on from CAWCZY010000007.1 coordinate 415,013, forward strand.
AGCGCTGGCTCGTCGGCGACCGCCAGACCGAGGCCGACTGGCGGCTGTTCACGACGCTGGTGCGGTTCGACGCGGTCTATTTCGGCCATTTCAAATGCAACTTGCGCCGCATCGTCGACTACCCCAATCTGTCGAACTATCTGCGCGACCTGTTCCAGACCCCCGGCATCGCCGCGACGGTCGATTTCGATCACATCAAGCGCCACTATTACGGCAGCCACCGCAAGATCAATCCGACCGGGATCGTGCCGCTCGGCCCCAAGCTCGACCTCGGCGCGCCCCATGACCGCGGGCGGTTCGGGTAGGGCGCCATCGTTCTCCTCGGCCCTTACCAGCGCGGCGACAACGGCGCGCCCATCAGCACTTCGGCGACGCGCGCACGCACGCTCGCGACGGTGTCTTCCGGCAATGCGTCGGGCGCGAAGAAGCCGTGGGCCATGATCTCGTGATCCGGGACCGGCGGGGCGGGCTGGCGGAAGGCGCCGATGACGAACAGCGCCACGTGATCGCGCCGCGACACCGCGGTGTTGAAATAGACCGCGTGGAGCGCGGGCGTATCGAGCAGATCGATATTGCCCTCTTCCTTGAGTTCGCGCGCCAAGGCGTCGAGCAGGGTTTCGCCGGGCTCGACGCCGCCGCCGGGCAGATGCCAGCCGCGCACATAGGTGTGCTTGACCAGGAAGATGCGGCCGGCCTCGTCGCGCACGAGCCCGCGCACGCCGAGCGTCAATCCGCGCGACATGCGCCAATAGAGATGAAAACAGCGCCGGATCGCCGGCTCGACGGCGCTGCGCATGGCACGGGCGAGCTTGCGCAGGCGGTGCCTCAAGACAAGACGCAGTTGCCAGATCGGCGGCGGTCGCATGGCTGCCTGTCGGATTTGGATTCGGCCGGGTGGATCATGCTAAGGCAATTCACCGCAATTCTCCTCGTTTTTCCCCATCGCAGCGGCTGATACGGGCGACGCCGGCTTTGGCGGGACGGGGTTGTGATATGAATGATGGAGTTTTTGCGTTGATGCCTCCTATCTGGATGATGACTGCCCGGAGGAACTTCGATGAAGCGGTTCGCCGACCTATCCGAGCAGGAAGTCCTCGCCCTCGCCATCAGCAACGAGGAGGAAGACGCCCGTATTTATCGCGATTTCGCCGAGGGGCTGCGGGCGAGCTTCCCGGATTCGGCGAAAATGTTCGACGCCATGGCCGCCGAGGAAGTGGGCCATCGCGGCATGCTCTACGATCTCTACCGCGCCAGGTTCGGCGAACACCTGCCGCTGGTGCGGCGGCAGGACGTGCGCGGCTTCATCCGCCACAAGCCGGTGTGGCTGGTGCGCCCGCTCGGCCTCGACGAGGTGCGCAAATACGCCGCCACCATGGAATACGAGACCGCCCGTTTCTATCGCAAGGCGGCCGAAAGCGCGCAGCGACGCCTCGGTGCGCGAGCTTCTGGTCCGGCTCTCCGAGGCGGAGGACATTCACAGGACCTCGCCGAACGGCTCGGCAAGCGCCTCCTCCCCAAGGATGTCCGCGCCCGCGAGGACGAGACCGCGCGGCGGATGTTCGTGCTGCAATACGTGCAGCCCGGCCTCGCCGGCCTGATGGACGGCTCGGTGTCGACGCTGGCGCCGCTGTTCGCGGCGGCGTTTGCGACCCACAGCACCTGGGAGACGTTCCTGGTCGGGCTCGCGGCCTCGGTCGGCGCCGGGATTTCCATGGGCTTTGCCGAGGCGCTGTCCGACGACGGCTCGCTGACCGGCCGCGGCGCGCCGGTGCTGCGCGGCATCACCTGCGGCGCGATGACCTTCCTCGGCGGCATCGGGCACACGCTGCCCTACCTGATCCCGGCGTTCGCGATCGCGACCGCCGTGTCCTTCGCCGTGGTCGCGATCGAGCTCGTCGCGATTTCCTATATCCGCTTCCGCTACATGGACACGCCGTTCCTCATGGCCGCGTTCCAGGTCATCATCGGCGGCGTGCTGGTGTTCCTGGCGGGCATCCTGATCGGGAGTTCGTGAGGTCGGACGAAATGTCGTAACCGATTGACGTGAACCAAGTGGTCGTGAACCAAGGCTGAACAAGTGTTCGTGCTGGCGCATCTGTCCGATCCGCATCTCGCGCCCGCTGCCCCGGCCACGGATCGCCGAACTCGCATCGAAGCGCCTCACCGGATATCTCAACTGGCTGCGCAAGCGCCGCGCCATCCATCGCAGCGACGTGCTGGCGGCGATCGTCGCGCGACCTCGCGCGTGCGCGCGCGGACCACATCGCGGTGACCGGCGACCTCGTCAACATCGCGCTGCCGGCCGAATTCGAAAACGCGCGCCGCTGGCTCGACGCGCTGGGGCCGCCGCGGAGGTGAGCCTCGTGCCCGGCAATCACGATGCCTATGTGGCGGCCGCCGCTGCGCTGGGCGCGCGCCATTGGGCGCCCTACATGGCGGGCGAGCGGCGCTTGGCGCCGCGGCCTCCCCACGACGCGCGAGAGGCGCCGCCACTCCGCGCGCTCCCTCCACGGGGGCGACAGCGCTGGAGGAACGTCTTCCCGTTCCTGCGTATCCGGGGGCCGGTGGCGCTGGTCGGCGTCTCGACGGCGGTGCCGACGCCGCCGTTCATGGCGACGGGCAGGCTCGGCGCGCCCCAGATCGCGCGCATGGCGGCGCTGCTTGCCGGCGCCGCCGGGCAGTTCCGCGCCGTCCTCATTCATCATCCCCCGCATGTGGTGCCGAAGTCGCACTTCAAGCGTCTCGTCGATGCCGACGCGTTTCGGCAGGCGATCGCGGCGGCCGGCGCCGAACTCGTCATCCACGGCCACGATCACGTGCGGTCGCTGGCCTGGATCGACGGCCCGCGCGGCCGCGTGCCGGTGATCGGCGTACCGTCGGCATCGGCGGCGTTCGGCGGCGGACCATGATGCCGCCGGCTACAATCTCTACCGGATCGACAGACGGCCCGGCGGCTGGACCTGCGAGGTGTAACGCCGCGGCCTGAATGCGGCGGGCGCCGTCATCGAATGCGAGCGGTTCGCGGTGTGAAGGCCGGCGGGTGGGGCGCACGTCTCCCACAGTCCCTCTCCCTGGGGGCCATGGGAGGGCCATGGGGGTGGTGATTTCATTTTTATGCAAAACAACCCATGCAAAGTAGAAATCCCGCTGCCGGACGGTTCGGAAATGGAAGGTACCTGCCGCAAGCAAGCATTTCTTTCCGACCCGGTAGTGGCTATGGTCGCGCCGTCGCGGCGCACCTCGAGGCAGGCCAATGACCGAGATGATCGTTCCCCATTTCCACAATGACCCCGGCGTGTCGGTGATCGAGATCGGCGCCCGGGAATTCATGTGCGTCGGCGCGACTCCGCCGCTCGACCACCCCCATGTCTTCCTCGACATGGGTGGCGACACCGAGATGATCTGCCCGTATTGCTCGACCCTCTACCGCTTCGATCCGACGCTCTCCCCCCGGCAGGCACGTCCGCCGGAATGCGCCCTTGCCGACCTGGAGACGGCCTGAACCAGGGCGTTGAGTCGTGACCGCGCCGCGGGCGTGCTGATCGCCGGAGCCGGCATCGGCGGGCTGACGGCGGCGCTGGCGATCGCCCGGCAGGGCATCCCGGTCGCCGTGTTCGACCAGGCGGAGCGGCTCGAGGAGGCCGGCGCCGGCATCCAGCTTTCCGCCAATGCCACCCGCATCCTGATCGCGCTCGGCCTCGCCGACCGCATCGCGCCGGCGATCGTCGTCCCGGTGGCGGTGCGTCTGCGCGCCGGCGGCTCCGGCCGCGACATCGCGATCATGCCGCTGGGCGAAGCGGCGCGCCAAAATGCGCCTTGGGGTGCGCCCTATTGGGTGATGCACCGGGCCGACCTCCAGGGCGCGCTGCTCGCGGCGATCGAAAGCGAGGCCGGCATCACGTTGAAGCTCGGTGCGAGGGTCGATGGTTTCGTCCTCGGGCGGCAAGGGGTTACGGCGAAGATCTCGCGCCGTGACGGAGCCGGCGAAGTCGACGCAAGGGCGCTGATCGGCGCCGACGGGTTGTGGTCGCGCCTGCGGGAGACGCTCGGCCCGTCCACGCCCGCGAGGCTCGCCGGGCGGACCGCATGGCGGGCGGTGGTGCCGGCGGCCGACGTCCCTCCGGCGTTCCACGCGCCGGAGGTCAATCTATGGATCGGCCCGGGCGGCCACCTCGTGCATTATCCGATCCGGGCCGGCGCTTTCGTGAACATCGTCACGGTCACCAGCGACGGCTGGAAGAGCTCGCTATGGAGCACCGCGGCCGATCGCTCCGAAGTGCTGGCGCGGTTTCCGCCGCAGCTTTGGGCGAGCCCGGCGCGGGAACTGCTGGCGGCGCCGGAGCGCTGGCAGAAATGGGCGCTCTACGACCGCGCGCCGTCCACCGGCTGGGGCCATGGCCCGGTCACCCTCCTGGGCGATGCGGCCCATCCGATGCTGCCGTTCCTCGCCCAAGGCGCCGCCATGGCGATCGAGGACGCCGCGGTGCTCGCGGGCGCGCTGGCGCGCCGGCCGGACGATCCTGCCGAGGCGCTGCGCGATTACGAGAGGCAGCGCCAGCCGCGCACCGCGCGGGTGCAGCGCGCGGCGCGCCGCAACGACCTCGTCTATCATCTCGGTCAGCCCGCCGCCCTCCTCCGTGACGCCGCGCTGGCCGCCCTTGGCGGCCGGCGTCTCCTCGCGCAATATGATTGGATCTACCGGTGGAGCGCACCCGCGCAAAACCCGCGGTGAAAAGTAAAACGGGTGATGAGGAAGAAATGTTCGAGACCAGCATCGCCGGGAGCCTGCCGAAGCCGTCCTGGCTCGCCGAGCCCACCAAACTGTGGGCGCCGTGGCGGCTCGCCGGCGAAGACCTCGAAGCCGGCAAGCGCGATGCAACCCTCATCGCCCTTAAGCTGCAGGAGGATGCCGGCATCGACATCGTCACCGACGGCGAGCAGTCGCGCCAGCATTTCGTCCACGGCTTTCTCGAATTCGTCGACGGCATCGACTTCGCCAAGCGGGTGGAAATGGGCATCCGCAAGGAGCGCTACAAGGCGATGGTGCCGACCGTGACCGGGCCGCTGTCGCTGCGAGGCCGGGTCCATGCCAGCGAGGCGCGGTTCGCCCGCGCCCATACGCGGCGCAAGCTCAAGATCACCCTGCCGGGGCCGATGACCATCATCGACACCATCGCGGACGCCCATTACGGCGACCGCGTGAAGATGGCGTTCGCCTTCGCCGGCCTCCTCAACGAGGAGGCGCGCGCCTTGGCGGCCGACGGCGTCGACGTCATCCAGTTCGACGAGCCGGCGTTCAATGTCTACATGGACGAGGTGAAGGACTGGGGCATCGAGGCCCTGCACCGCGCGAGCGCCGGGCTCGCCTGCACCACCGCGGTCCACATCTGCTACGGCTACGGCATCCCCGCGAATGTCGACTGGAAGGCGACTTTGGGCGGCGCCTGGCGTCAATACGAGGCGATCTTCCCGGCACTGGCGGCCAGCCGGATCGACCAGGTGTCGCTCGAATGCCGCAACTCCAAGGTGCCGCTGGAGCTGCTGGCGCTCTTGTTCGGTAAGGACGTGATCCTCGGCGCCATCGATGTCGCCTCCGACGCGGTCGAGACCCCCGAGGATGTCGCCGCCGTGATCGGCGCCGCCCTGCGCTACGTCCCGCGGGAGCGGATCATCCCCTGCACCAATTGCGGTATGGCGCCGATGCGCCGCGACATCGCCGCGGCCAAACTGGCGGCGCTGGGCGCCGGAGCGCGGCTTGCGCGGGAGCGGTTCGGGTAGGTGGTCATCCGTGAGGAATTCACGACCGTGTGCCGGAAAAGATGAGAGAACGTGAAAGCGGGCGTGTGGCAGTCCGATAAGGGACATGGGCAGTGGATCACGTCCGGGACGGCTCGCTGCAGTTGCGGCAGTCGGGGCTCTCTCGCTGGCGGGCTCGTCGTCTCGGTGGCGCGGGACGTTGTTGTGGACGGCGATCTTTCCCTTCGGAATTGTCCAGATGTTCCGCGGGGACGGCGCGGCCTTGCCTGTGCATCCGTCCGCGACGTCATCGAAATCGGGCGACATGGTGATCCTATGAAGGCCGTGACGTCATACCGGGTCATACCTTGCTCGTGCAAAAATCAAACAGGTGATGAGATTTGGCCACAAAGCGGGTTTAGAGCTTCCGCTGCATGTCTCTCAACGGGGGGAAGGCGATGCACACAGTTCAACTTTTGCTTTTGCAGATCGGCGACGGTACTTGGCAGGATGTGACGCTTTCTGTCGGAAACATCTTTTTCTGCATCACGTTCATACCAATGCTCCGTCAGCCCGAGAGGCCGCCTCTGCTCACATGCATACCGACGGGACTAGCGCTCGTTGCCGGCGGATTTGTATTCGCATCGCTGCATTTGTGGCTCACCGCATTGACCCAGACGATTACGGGGCTTCAGTGGCTTGCTTTGGTTTTCAAAAGGTCTCCCAAAGCCGCCTCGTCTTTGACGGATAGCTCGAAGCGACCATTTGAAGCGGCACCTGTGGTCGCGCGCACTGCATGAGTTTGGATGTGGAAGCAAGTTCTTCCATGCCGGTCGCGAAGCCCGATGACACAGTTTGACCCCGAGCAGACGCCCGCTTGATCCAGGCTGCGCTTGAGTTTCACTCTGCCCTGATGTTGGCGGTCCTGATGACCTTGGCCCATTTAGCCGTTTCGTCGGCGATGAGCCGGCCGTACTCCGCGGGCGACAGCGGAAGGGTTGCGTCGCCGAGCGCGGCGATTCGTTGCGTCACGCCGGGATCGGCGAGCCCGAGTTTGATTTCACGGTTCAGTCTGTCGATTATGCCGGCGGGCGTGCCGAGCGGCGCCGCGATCCCGACGACGATGCTCGCCTCGTAGCCCGGCACGAATTCGGCTATCGCCGGAATATCCGGCAGCACCGCCATGCGCGTCGCGCCGGTGACGCCCAACGGCCGCAGCCTGCCGGCCCGAACGTATTCCAGGGTGGCTGCCGTGGTGCCGAAATACACCTCAACTTGGCCGCCGAGCAGGTCGATGACCGCCGGGCCGCCGCCGCGATAAGGCACGTGCAGCAATTCGACGCCGGTCAAGGTCCTGAACAGTTCCCAGTATACATGCGGCGCGCTGCCGATACCGGCCGATCCCACCGTCGCCTTGCCCGGATTGCTTTTGGCGTAGGCGATCAGCTCGACAACGGACCTCACCGGAAATGAGGGATTGACGACGAGCACGCCGGTTCCGCGGGCGATGGTTGCGACCGGCGCGGCGTCGCGGACGAAATTGTATTTGAGATTGTCATAGAGCGTCGCATTCCAGGCGTCGCTCGACGTGGCCAGCAGCAACGTGTAGCCGTCCGGCGCCGCCCGGATGACCGATTCCGTGGCAATGTTGCCGCCGGCCCCGGGACGGTTCTCGACGATGAACGACTGGCCAAGCCGCTCCGACAGCCATTGGCCGATCAGGCGCGCATATGTGTCGTTGATGCCGCCCGGCGGAAAGCCGGCAACGATGCGCACCGGCCGCGTCGGATAGGTCTGCGCCCTGGCAGTGCGCGAGAGGGTCGGGAGAGCCGCAGCTCCCGCCGCAAGTTCCAGAAACCTACGCCGGGGAATTTTCATGCTCGCCTCCCGTTTCGACGAAGCCGTGGCACCCGCGCAATTCAGCGCGGCTTCTCGAACTTGAGGATGAACTCGTCGACCGGCATCGGGGCGCGCGAGGACGGGGTGTCGCGCTTGTCCTCCGGGTGGCGCAAAAAATCGCCTTCGGCCACGAGCTTGAAACCCGCCGCCTCCACTTCGCGCTTGACGATGTTCTCATCAATTCGATGCAGGCTCTTGCCTGACGACACGTCATCCCCCGGACGCGCCGAGTAGTCCGCAATGGCAAGAATGCCGCCGGGCTTGAGGGCGTCGAACAGGCGCTTGTTCATGAGCGCCCGATCAACCGGCAAGTATGTCGTGTCGTGATAGAAGAACAGGAACGTGACCATGTCGAGATCGCGGACGCCGGGTGGCACCGGATCGTCGAATGGCCGCACGTCCTGTACGGCATTCTTCATGCCGGGACTCTTGGCCCGCTCATCGAAGGCCTGCCGCGCTTTCTCGAATTGGTCGGGGGGGTTCTGACCATAGACCATGCCGGTCGGCCCCGCGGCGCGGGCCATCAGTTCGGTGCTGTAGCCAGCGCCGGCGCCCATGTCGAGAATCTTCATGCCGGCGCGGGGCTGAATGAAATTCAGCATGTCGATCGGATCGCGCCGCTTGTCATTCTCGCGGTCGGCGGCGCTGCGATCCGGCGCGGCCACAAGCGCACGATAATCCTGCGCGTGCACCGGAACGGTGACGAAGGGGGCCGCAACAAATGCCATCAAGCCCATGAACCAAATGCTTGCAAATCGTCCCCGGCCGATTGTCCTCATGTCTCGCTTCCTCCTGATTGCAGCCCGCACTGAGCGTGCCGCGTTGTTTCCAGAGCGTTCTTAACGTCGCCTGGCTCAAAAATCCGGCTTCTTCGCCATCGGCGTGCCGAAGTCGATGCCGAACGGGTTGACATTGTTCTCGGAGCAGATGTCTTCCGACAAGGCCCGGTTCACACGATTATACTGCCGCAGCGCCTGCCAGGGCTGGTTGAACGTGTCGGGGTCATCGATGGTCATGAGGATTTCCAGCTTCTTGCCGTCCTCGATCATCCGCCAGCGTTCCGTGACGTGCAGCTTATCGGTATGCGGCGTGCGATAATTGTCGAGGAAGGTCTTGTCGTTGAGGCCGATGGTGTCGACGACGAGCGTATCACCCTCGTAATGGCCGACCGATTCTCCGTACCAGGAGAGTTTCGGATCGGCGGAATGAGCAGCATTCAGCCGGATATGCCGCGTTTCGGCGTTCCCGGAGAAGATCATCGTGACTTCCGTAGGCGATTGCAGGATGAACAGAGCACCCCCGAGCAGTACATCGAAACCCGGGACGCCGGCAGGCTTGCATGAGGAACGCGCCGTGAAGGCGAACTTGCCCGCCAGCACGTCGTCGTTGTCCTTCTTCATCACGTCTTTCGCCCATTGCTTCAGATTGGGGTTGCCGATGTCGCTGATGCGTTGGGTCGGCTGTTGTCCGGTGACGCCCGATTCGTCGTTCGAAATGTAGCGATGGGCCGGGTCCTGACCGATCGGCTTTGGCGAGCCCGGAACCGGGAGGAGTGCGCCGATGCCGATACCGACCCAGGCCGTCTGGGCGGTGGGAGAGAAAACGGGCGGCGCGCGCTCCGTCTTAGCCTGTTGTGCTGCCGCCGTCCCGGCGAGGCTTGCCAGCAGCCCCAGCGCGAGCGCCTGCCGCTTCCCGTAAGATTTGAACACCGTTTTTTCCTCATGACCAAAGGCGACAATCCGAAACGGGGCCGCCACTTTCAAGATAGGCCTTCGGTGGCCCTACGCCTGTCCGGCCGCCTCAAGGATCAAGTTCGCGATGATGTCGGGTTGCGAGATAAGGGAAACATGGCTCGCTCTCACCTCGATCGTCTTCGCGCCCATGCGCTTGGCCATGAAACGTTCGAGATCAGGATTGATGGTCCGGTCTTGGGTGGACGCGGCATACCAGCTCGGCTTCGATCGCCATGCAGCATGGGTCGTCTTGCCGGCAAGCAACGTCCGTTTGAAAGGCGCCTGAACCGCGTAGAGGACGCGCGCCTTGTCCGCTGGAAGGTCGCCGGCGAAGTCGCGCAGGAAGGCTTCCTCGCTCAGCTGTCCCCAATCGTCGGACCAGACAATGCCGGCAGAAGCCGGCGGCGTCGGAAACCCATTGGCCAGCGCCGTGTAATCCTCGCCGGCATCGGGCGCCCGCGCGGCAACGTAAACAACTGCCGAAACCTTGGGATCAATGCCGGCTTCGGTGACGATCATGCCGGAGAAGGAGTGACCGACCAATACGGTCGGACCCTCCTGTGCAGCGAGCGCGCGCTGCGCCGCCTCAATTGCTTCCGGCAGCGTCGTCAGCGGGTTCTGCACCGAGGTGACCCTGAGACCCTTCGGCTGGAGTCTGGCGATGACTTCGGACCAGCACGAGCCGTCGGCAAATAGTCCGTGCACAAGGACGATGTTGCGGGCTTTCGGCGCGGGCTGCGCGGCAGCGGCGCGTTGGAGAAGCGGACCGGCCACCGCGGCAGCCATCGTGCTTACAAGCGTTCGACGGTCCATCAGAAACCCCTGTCAAAGTTCACTTGCTCAAGCGGCTCGCAATATATCAGGTTCGCACAAGCGTGTCCCTTTGACCCTTTGCGGACGTACGGACAGTACGCGTTTGGGTGCAGTCCCAGCGTTTCAGATCATCGCGCAAGAAAGACGCATTGGGGACGACGCATTTGGCTCCGGTCGAGCGAGGCAACGGGACGCACTGTCCTCCTTCTTCGAAACAGCTGCTCCTCTCTCAAATTTGCGATCGAGTCATGATATCTACCGGACGAGATCGGACCCACGTGACCAGGAGACGCACATGGTACGTTTTTTCGCCGCAGCCGTCGTCGCATTCGCCGCCTGCGCCGCCGCGCAGGCTGACGACAAGGTGCCGACCGGCACGTTGCGGGTGACCTACATCGCCACCAATCCGGTCCAGGCCTCGATCGATCCCAAGACCGGCGAGACCCGCGGCCCCGGCGCGGAGGTCGCCCGTGCGATCGCCAAGCATCTCGGCGTGCCGGTCAAGATCACCGGCGTGGCCGGTCCCGCCGGCGTGCTCGGCAGCCTCAAGAAGGGCGAGGCCGACATCGGCCTCCTCGCCTTCGACCCCGTCCGCGCCAAGGAGGTGGATTTCTCCGCGCCCTATGCGCTGGCCCAGAACACTTATCTCGTGCCCGTCGACTCGCCGATCAAATCGGTGGCCGACATCGACAAGCCGGGCATCCGCGTCGGCGTCACCGAACGCGACGCCGGCGAACTCTATCTCAGCCGCGTCCTCAAGGCGGCCGAGATCAAGCGCAACACCACCGGCAGCCTCGACGTCGTCACCAAGTGGCTCGCCGGCCACGAGGTCGATGCCTACGGGACCAACCGCCAGCGCCTGACCGAAATCGCCGCGCGCAATCCCGGCTACCGCCTGCTGCCCGACAATTTCTACGGCGTCGCCCAGTCGGTGATCGTGCCCAAGGGCAACAAGGCCCTGCTCGACGAGGTCGACACGGTGCTCGACGAGGCGCGCCGCAGCGGCCTCATCGCCGAGGCGATCGCGCACTCCGGGCTGATCGGGCTCGACGTCGCGCCGGCGCGGCCCTGACGCGGCGCGCCGCCGGACGGCCGGCAGGCATTACAATCGCGTCACGAAACCGAAATAAAGTGTGTGGCTGCTTCCCCGAAGAGGACGCCACGTGCTGCAGAACCGCGAAACATCGCTGCGCCGGCGTCTGAGCCTGCTGTTCGACGACGACGCGCCGCCGAGCGCCGCGGCGCATGTCTTCAATACCGCTCTGGCTGCGCTCATCATTACCAATGTGATCGTCATCATCCTGGAATCCGTCGAACCTCTCCGCATCCGCTATGCAGCCGGATTTTTCTGGTCCGAGCATGTCGCCACCGCGATTTTCGCGGTCGAATACGTGCTGCGGGCCTGGACCTGCGTCGATTACCGCAACAAGGCGTTCAGCCACCCGATCTGGGGCCGGCTGCGCTATCTGCGAAGCTTCTATGCGCTGGTCGACCTCGTCTCCGTGCTGCCCGCATTGCTCGGCTTACTGGGCGCCGGCGACCTGCGCATCCTGCGCCTGCTTCGCTTGCTGCGCATGATCAAGCTGACGCGGCATTCGACGGTGTTTCGGCTGCTGGCGGCGGTGTTCCGCGAGGAAGCGACGGCCTTTGCGGGGCTGCTTTTCATCCTGTTCCTGACGCTGACCATGAGCGCCGCGCTGATGTACATGTTCGAGGCCGAAGAGCAGCCGGCCGCCTTCAGCTCGATTCCGGCGGCCATGTGGTGGTCGATCGAAACACTCACCACCGTCGGCTATGGCGACATGGTGCCGATGACCACTGCAGGCCGGATTCTCGGTGGCATCATATCGATCATCGGCATCGCGACGCTGGCGCTGTTCTCGGGCCTCGTCACGGTCGGCTACCTCGAACGTCTCAGAGCGCTGCATGAAGAACATCCCGCCAGCAGCATTGACGACGTTCCGGAGGTCGCATGGACCGCCCAAGTTGAGGCAGCCGGCGGCGAACGCCGTCCGCTCAAGCTGATCCGATCGGCGGCGGACGGCGGCCCCGATCAGCCGTCTGCGGTCTTGCCTCAACCGGTCTGCCCGCATTGCGGACATGCCATTGGCGCGCCGGCCATGCCCGCTGAAGCGTCCGCCGGCGCGGCCTCGTGAGCGGGATCAGAACTTCATGATCCCGGGGAAGAACAGGTAGCAAGCCACGCTGATCAGGATGAGATAGACCAAGACGACCAGGCACCAACCGAAATTGTGACGAATGACTTCGCCTTCGTTGCGCACGAAGCGCGTGGTCGAGACGCCGACGCTGGCGGTCTGCGGCGCCACCGGCTTGCCGATCTCGGCGCCGATCGAATTCACGGTCGGCAGCAGGAGCAGCGGGAAAGCCGAGGATTTGCCCGACCAGCGCCTGGAACTTGCCGAACATGGCGTTGGTCGAGGTATTGCTGCCCGACAGCGCCACGCCGATGAAGCCGAGGATCGGCGCCACCACGATAAAGAGGGTACCGAGGGAGGCGAAGGCCTTCGCCAGCGACGCCGCCATGCCCGAGAAATTGTAGACATAGGCGAGGCCGAAGATGAACACGCCCACGAGCAAAGCGCCCCACATCTGCGACCAGGTCTTGGACCAGATCTCGCCGAGCTGCTTGCCGTTCACGCGCAGCAGCAATGCGACGATGATCCACGATGCGAGAATGGCCGAACCACCGACGAATGGCGTCCAGTTGAAGATCGCCGCAATCGTCGCTCCCTCGACGATCGAGGATGCCGCGGTCACCTGTGCGTGGAACAACACGATGCCCGGAAGCGTGGACCACGGCCCGGTCCATGCGACGACGACGGCTACCAGCACGCCGATCGGCAACCAGGCCTGGAAGATGTCGCCACCGGAGAGCCCGTGCTGCGCTGCCGTAGAAGTGGCGCCGGCTACCGGTGCGCCACCATAGGCCAGGACCTCCGCCGGCCGCCAGACTTTGAGCAAGATCAGTATGCAGATGAAGCACACGATCGAGCCCGCCACGTCCGGCAGATAGGGACCGAGATAGATGCCCACCGGTAGCTGGCCCGCGATGTACCCGAGCGAGCCGACGATCGCCAGGGGCCAAGCCCCCCACATGCCCTTCCTGCCCGACACCAGATAAAGCAGGATCCAGGGCGGCAGCAGCGCCAGGATGGCAACGAGCTTGCTGATCGAACCGGACAGCGCCAGCAGCGGATAGCCCGTGACCGCGGCGAGCGCGATGATCGGTGCGCCGAGCGCGCCGTAGGACACCGGCGCATTGTTGGCGATCGCTGCGACGCGGATGGCGTCGAGATCGGGAATGCCGAGCGCGATCAGGATGGGCGCCACGAAGGCCCAAGGATAGCCGAAGCCTACGAGGCCCTCCAACAGCGCGCCGAACGCCCAGGCGAAGAGGATGGTCTGGACGCGGACATCCTGCGTCCCTTGCGAGATCAACCAGCGCCGCAGCTTGTCGAAGGTACCGGTGACGACGAGCGTGTTGAACAGCATCACGCCCCAGAACGTGATCCAGTCGACATTCCATACGCCGGTGGCCGACCCGTAGACATAGGCCTGGAGGCCCTGCTCCAGCGGCATATGCCACACCCAAAGCGCCAGCGCGAGGGTGAAGATCGAGCCGACGAGTGTAGCCACCCAGGCCGACCAGCGCAGCACGGCGAGCATGAACAGCAACGCAACGACCGGAATAAGCGCTACCAGCCAAGTGACGAACAGATTCCCGGTGGGATCGAGAATTTGCGTGAACATCCGGACGGTCCTTCCCCGATTGGTATAGATTTTTCTTTTGTCGGCAACGTCAGGATCGCCAATTACTTTATTGCAGGCGACCTTTGTTGCCGGGAATCGTTATGCTGCGGGCGGGCCGGAGACTATTGCCGCCATCGCGTAAATGGCAAGCCTCGGTTGTTGTGCACTGCCGCATCAACGAAGACGCCGTAGCGCGGTGCGCACGCATACATCCCGCGTGAGCACGACACCACGCGACTTTTTGCCCACGGGGATTCCGCCCCGCCCGTGGCAATCGCGTGGCCGTCAGGCCGACGTGCCGGCCGCGGTCAGCATGGCGACCTTCTTGATGTGGGCGAGCGCCGCCGTCGCACCGGTGGTCTTGGTCAGGAGATCGAGGGTCACGTCGCCGTCGTCGTGGACCGGAGTGAGCGCCTGGTCCATGTAGAACCTGCGCGCGGGGATCACGGTCGATGGCGAGCTTCATCCAGACCAGCCGGGCGATCGTGCCGGCCAGGACGGCGTGCTTGTACAGCATGTCGAAGGCATAACGCGGCCAGAACGTCAAGGCGCTCTCGCGCGGCAGGCCGGGCCGGCGCTCGGACGGACGCTTGAGGCGGAAGATGCCGGCCTGGAGCGGGTGCACCTTCTCCAGACGGACCGTCATCGCGAACGTCACCAGCACCTTCACCAGGCTCGCCATGGGCACGCCGGTCGCCGCGGCGCGGCGCAGCAGCGTCTTCATGTGCTCCGGCGTGTAATAGAGCGACCAGGCTTCCTGGTAGATCGCCTCCCATTCCGCCTTGCTCATCTTGGGATGGGCGGTGCAGACGTGCTCCACGTCGTATTTGTTGAGGTCGGCGTCCATGGCGACGCCCTTGGTCCACAGCACCTTGTGGTCTTCCGAGCCGGGCAACGGCGTGAGGCAGAAGAATTCGAGGCCGTCGAGCGGCAGCTCCCGCTTGATGATCTCGATGTCGCGCCGGATCGTCTGTGGGGTGTCCGCGGGAAAGCCGAGGATGTAGCCCGCGAGGGTGATGATGCCCTGCGCCTTCCAGGCCAGCAGCATTGCCCGGTATTCGGTGATCTTGTTCTGGCGCTTCTTCGCCGCCGCCAGGTTTTCCGGGTTGATGTTCTCCAGGCCGATGAAGACCCGCGTGACTCCGGCGCGTTTCGCCTTCTCGACGAAGTTCGTGATCTTGTGGCAGAGGGTGTCGACCTGGATCATCAATCCCAGCGGGATGCCGTCCCTTTCGCGCAGCTCGATCAGGCGGTCGAAGATCGATTCCCATTCCTTGTTGCGGGCGAAATTGTCGTCGGTGATGAAGAACTTGTGGATGCCCTGCGCCCAGTTGAGGCGCACCAGGTGCTCGACATCGTCGGCCGACCGGTAGCGCGACTTGCGCCCCTGCACGTTGATGATGGTGCAGAACGAGCACTGGTAGGGGCAGCCGCGGCCGGCATCGAAACTGGTGCTGAGCCCGAGCGTACGCGCCACGTACCGCTTCGGCAGGAACGGCACCACGGTGCCTTCCATTCCCGGCAGGTCGTCCATGAAATTATAGACCGGAGCAAGCCGGCCCGCCGCCGCGTCCCGCAGCACCGCGTCGAGGCGCCCTTCGGCCTCGCCGGCGAAAATGGAGATGCCGAGGTCGCGGCAGGCGTCGAGCTCGACCGCGCGGCCGTCCAGCATCGACAGGCATCCGGAGACGTGGAAGCCGCCGATGGCGACGGCGACGCCGGCCTGGCGGAACTCACGGGCGATGTCGAGGGCGCGAGGATACTGATTCGACTGCACGCCGACCAGGGCGAGAAGGCCGAAATTGCCGTTGCGCTCGAGCCGGGCAATCAGCGCCGGCACGTCGACGCGCGTATTTGTCTCATCGATCGCTTCGATGTCGATGCCCACATCGGGTCCGAGCACCTGCCGCTCGGCGCAATCGGCGGCGATGCCATAGACCGCGGCGAGCGAATTGGAGGGAATCATCGCGCGCCACCAGCGGATGACGTACCCGTCGTCGTCGTAGTGGGACGGCTTGACCAGGAGCAATTGAAAGCGCCGCGTCACGGCCATAAGCATCTCCAGACACTCCACGGCGTCGCGGCTGTCGAGCGATCAAGCGGGGGATTTTGCGCTGCGCAGCAATAATCGCAGTCGGCGCGCCGAGCGCATGCCGGCCAATGGCGCATTGGATTATTGCGAAAAGCCCCCCTGGGACCGCATCGTCCCTGGAGGGAAATTAACACACTCGGGACGGGCCGTAACAGCCAATTTGCCCGCCAAGACCCGTGATTCGCCTGGGGATGAAATCCTGCCGAGGGTGCTTGCGCACGGTCGGCGCGCCGCATTTTGACCGGGATTGCCCGTTGAATATGATCCTTGCGGTGCTGGGGGCCGGCAAAGATTGCCATCCCTGCAAGAACTCCTGTGAGGATCAGCTCCCAGGCTGTGATATAAGCTAAAAGCGCGCGTGACGCCTGCCGGGTCGGAGGCGGACTTGCGAGCCTTGGCCGATGGTGCCATCAAACGGCAACTTCCCGACCCCACAAAGAATGCCTGCTCCCATGAACGATCCGAAAATCCTTGCAGATACCCATCCGGACAAAGCGGTTCCGGACGTGAACGACGACGGCCATGAAGACATCATGTATCCGTCATCGATTGCCTTCATCCTGGTGCATCTCGCCTGTTTCGGGGCGATCTGGTCCGGCATCACCTGGCAGGCGATCGTGATCTGCGTCGTCCTCTATTGGGCCCGCATCTTCGCCATCGGCGCCGGATACCACCGCTACTTCTCGCATCGCGCCTATTCGACCAGCCGGGCGTTCCAATTCGTGCTCGCGGTGATGTCTCAGAGCACGGCGCAGAAAAGCGTGCTGTGGTGGGCGTCGAAGCACCGCCACCACCATCTGTATTCCGACACCGAGTACGACGTGCACTCGCCGCGCCAGAAGGGCTTCCTGTACAGCCATGTCGGGTGGATTTTCTCGCGCCGGCACGACGCCACCGACCTCGTGAAGATAGCCGACTTCGCCCGCTATCCCGAACTGATGTGGCTGCACCGCTACGAGCTCGCGCCCGCGTTCGCCCTGGCGATCACCTGCCTTCTCATCGCGGGCTGGCCGGGCTTGTTCGTCGGATTCTTCTGGAGCACCGTTCTCGTCTATCACGGCACTTTCAGCATCAACTCGCTCGCGCATGTGATGGGAAGGAAGCGGTATCTGACCGGCGACAATTCGCGCAATAATTGGCTGCTGGCGCTGTTCACCATGGGCGAAGGCTGGCACAACAACCATCATGCCTACCAGAGCAGCGTGCGGCAGGGGTTCAAATGGTGGGAAATCGATCCCACCTTCTATGTCTTGAAGGCGCTCTCCCTCGTCGGCATCGTCTGGGACCTGAAATTGCCGCCCAAGGCGGTGGTGCGCAACGAGCACCGTCTCGGCTCGCGCATCGTCAGCCGCGCCGCCGCGCAGCTCGCCGCGAGCTTCCACCCCGAAGGCCTCGCCGTCGCCGTCGGCGCGGCGCTCGACGGGGCGACGCTCGCGGCGCTGCGCGAGAAGATGGCCGCGACCCAGCAGCGCGCGGCCAACGTGCTCGCCAACCTCCATTTGCCGCACCTGCCCACCCGCAACGAGATCTGCGGTCGCGCCATGGGGATGTTCGCGAAGACGTCTTCGATGGACGACATCGTGGACATGGCGCACATGCTCATTCTCGATACGATCGGTGCCCGGCTATGCCTGGCCGCGCAGAACCAGAATTGAACCCGCCGAGTTGTCAGGCGATCGCCGTTCGCCGAACGGCCTGAAGCGAGCTTGCCTTCCATTGACGTCCCCAGTGGATATCGGCATGAGTGACGATCCGCGCGAGCAGATTTCCGAGCTCGAAGTGCAGATCGAAGAACTCGCAGACGCGCTGGAGCGGTGCCGCAAGACCGCCCTGGCTGCGAAGACGGCCATGGCGTTCGGCGCGATCCTGCTGGCGGCGACGATCCTCGGCATCGTCACGTTCAATCCGATGGCGATGGTCGCGGGCCTCGCCGCCCTGCTGGGCGGCGTCGTCGTTTTCGGGTCGAATTCTTCGACGTCGAACCAGCTTGCGGAAACCATGAAAAACGCCGAGGCGCTACGCGCCGCGCTGATCGGCCGGCTCGATATTCGCCTGGTGCACGACGCATCGGCGACGCGGCATTGAATTATTCGGCCCACACTCCCATGCGGGAGAACGGGAACAGAGGGCGGCATTTCAGATACCCGAGCGGGGCACGGCAGTGCCGAATCAAGACCCCTTCTTGTCGAGTTCGCGCATGCGCTCCTGGATGAATTCGCGAGGGCTCTTTGGTCGTTTGGATGCAGCGGCATCAGGTGATACCGGCGCGCCGGGAGGTGCAGGAGCGCCGGGCTCTTCTCCGGTCGATCGTTCGGCCGGCGGAGTGTTCGTTTCCGGGTTCTTGGCCATCGGCGCACCTCCGATCAATCCCGCGCCCCGCAAGACCACAATACATCCCGCGGGCCGCAAGTTCCAAAACAACACTGCCGGCCCCGAACGGAGCGCTATTCGGGTTGTGGTCTGACCTGGCGGGCGGCGCGCCGCCCGGACGCGGCTTGGGGACCGGCGCCCTTCCGCCCGCCTCCGAGGATCTGGCTGGTTTGCTCGCGCCACATGGCTGCACGGGTGGTGGTACCCGGCGAAATCGCCGCCACGGTGAGACCGGCGGCAGCAGCTTCCTTTCTTCCGCGAGCAATCGCTTGCATCGTATCGCCCATGGTCTGCCGGTCGATGACCGCCCGAACGTTTCCATTCGCCTTTTGGTCGATCGCCCCCAAATCTCGAAAGGTCGACTGGCTGGTGCCGAACCATATCTCCTGCCACCAATGGCCCGAGGCGGCATCCTGCCAAGACAGGTACCCGCCGGGCAGGACCTGCCGCGGTTCGGTGAGGGCACCGGTATATGAGTAGCGCACACCCGCTGCCTTTACGGGATCAAAATAGTTGGGCGTATAGAAGTCCGACACCAGAATGCCGTTGACGCTGTAGGCGTAATCAGCCGCTTCGGAGGGGTCGCAGACCTCGACGAGAATACTGGCGCGACCTTGACCCGACTTCGGCGAATCGCTCGCGACAACGCGGTTCCCGAATGGATCGACGAGCATTTCGAATGCTTCATGACTTGCGGTCAGTGACCACGTATTGAGATCCGACGAAGCGGTGATGAGCGCAAACGGCTGACCGTTTTCGTCTTCGTGAACTCCGGATGCCCCGGCCGTTTGGATGTCGTCCATCACTCGCATCGGCCAATAGCCGACGGGGACGTCATCCAAAGTTTCGAAAGCGTCGACGGTTGCCGCCACTTCCCAAATTGGCCCCAAGTCCCGGGTGGCCTGCTTCTGGATTGCGGCCGATACTTTCAATACGTCGCCGTAGGGTATCACCTTCGATTCCGAAACGAGCGCGAGTTGGCGAATGAGTGCAGGCATGACGATCTCCATAACGCGAGTAAGTCGACACAAGCACTACCTTAGGTTGTTTATACTTTGGATTGCAACTGAGAAATACCGTCGCGACCGCCCGCGCGCGTCGTCTTTCATGCGTGCCGGGCACCATTCCGGTCGACTTAAAACCGGGCGGCCCTGCGCCGCGATCGCCGGATCCGCCCTATTCCGGTTTGGGACCGGCGGGTTTGCGCCAGACGCTCGCCAGCCAGGGCTGTTGCTCGCGCGGCAGGCCGGCGGGGCGGTAATAAGTGGGTGAGTTCGACGAATCCCGCGGCGGTGACGTAGCGGCGCCAGCTTTCGAGATCGTGGTACACGCCATAGCGCCCGCCGTTCCATCCTTCCTCGTTGCGGCCGTGCGGGTTCGAGGCAAACAGCACGCCGCCCGGTTTCAGGCATCCATGAAGCCGCAGCAGAACCTCCGGCAGCGCACGGCTGGGGACGTGAAACAGCGACGCATTGGCAAACACGCCGTCGAACCGGCCGGGGGGCAGGTCGAGCGCGAGGAAATCCTGCTGCCACACCTCGCAACCGCTGTAGGCGCGCGCCATCGTGGCGAACTGCGCCGCGCCCTCGACACCGACCGCCATATGACCGCGCGCGGCCAGCGCCTTGAGGTCGCGGCCCGGCCCGCAGCCGAAATCGAGCAGCGTGAAGGGCGGCGCGCCCTCGATGTATTGCAGCAGCGCGGCGATGTTCTGGCTCACGTCATGGCTCGCGCGTGCCGTCCCAGAACTGTTCGGCGCGGCGGTTGTAATAGTCCAGCGTGAGGCCGGAAATCTTTTCCAGGTCGTGTGAATTCTGGTGGCATGATCGCAACTCTCTGCGGCGCGCCTCGGTCCGCCGCCTCTCCTTTCGGACACGACGCCGCGCCCGCATGCTTTGCTATGCGGATGCCCGATACAAAGTGATACATTGTTCCGGCGGCGATGCTCATCGCTCGCATTCATCGAAGGAAAATCTAGAAATGGCTTTGCGAAGTAAGACCATGACCAAGGGTCCCGATCCGGAAGAGCCGGCGCAGGAACTGTTCTCCCAGCGCAGGAGGCCGGAAACCGGGCAATTCCTCCTCCAGGTGGATCGCCAGACCAAGGCATCGTTCGCGACCTACGAAGCCGCCGAAGCGGCGGGCCTCGTGATCAAGAAGAGCTTCCCCGTAGTCCGGGTGGCGATTTACGACGCCGTCACTTGCGTGAACAAGATCATCGAGCTGGCGAAGGCCTGATCTCCCACCGGTCTGTCCTGCCGGGGGGCCGGGTTCTCACGATGCGCGCCCGGAAGGCGCGCCTCTGCGAGCCGGAGTGCTTTCAGCCACGCGGCAGGGATCGCACAGCGCCTATTTCGCGCCGGACGCGGCGGATGCTCTTGACGGCCAAGGCCGGCTGGCCGGACTTTTCGGCGA
This sequence comes from uncultured Alphaproteobacteria bacterium, assembly GCA_963800215.1. GTDB lineage: Bacteria > Pseudomonadota > Alphaproteobacteria > Rhizobiales > Xanthobacteraceae > JAJPKK01. The sequence continues at coordinate 435,842 of CAWCZY010000007.1, forward strand.
TGAGCCGGTCCTGCTCTTCGATCACGGCGCGTGCGGGAGCGTCGCCGTCGAGGCCGCCGAGGATTTCGCGCGGAACCCTGCGGTTGGACCGCTGCGTGCCGTCGGCATAGAACACGTCGAACAGATCGAATTCGGCGCGCGTGGCCGGTTTCCTTGCCATGATCCTTCTCCTGCTCACTGGCAGATTGTGATCTTGTCCGAAAGCATGCGATCTTTCGCGACATCATCGCGCGCAGTCGTGCAAAAAGGCCCGGCGTGTCGCCGCCGGGCCCGACAGTTTTTCCTCCAAAGAAGAGATTCAGACGGCCTGCAGATTCGCCGCCGCCAGCTTGCCGCGCTCGCTCACGACGTCGTAGCTCACCTTCTGACCTTCATTGAGGGTGCTCATGCCGGCACGTTCGACTGCGGAAATGTGGACGAACACGTCCTTTCCGCCGTCTGGCCGGCTGGATGAAGCCGAAGCCCTTTTGGGAATTGAAAAACTTGACTGTACCTGTTGCCATGACGGCCTCCATTGAAAACGCCGATCGGCGTCCGCGTGCTGCACGATGTTCGCCATTCGCAGCCTTACGTCCGAATTCGACGTTGTCTTGGGAAGAGCCCTGGTCGGGCAAAAACAAGAACAGGCAAAATCTCGAACGAACGCTTATATGGGCCGAGAAAGACGCGATATCAACCCCCTTCGTGAGGGAGTCCGGGCGCGCGCAGGCGCGATTACAGCCGAGGCCGCCGACGCTGCAGTTTCGTCGCTGGGTGTTTCAAGTCGCGAATAGCGTGACCGCGACGGCCCGAATTATTCGCAGAATTATTTCTTGCGCAGATTTACGCGGGCGAGAACCTGCAGACCTGCGGCGGTCGCGGCGGCCTCCGTCGAAAATATCGGCACCGAGTACTTGATCGGCTCGCTGATGCCGTTTCGATACAGGCTCCATGCATATTTCTTGCGATCGATGCGAATTTTCAGAGTGAGTTCCGTTTCCTGATCCATCCCGCCACCTGCATGAGGTCTTCCGGCTGAGAGCAGACTCCGAGTCCACCTCAATGAACCGCCCGACTCTTAAAAAACAACCGATGCGGCGCCGGGACCGGGAAAGCGCCCTTCGAAAGCGCCGTCGTCTGTCACTCCGGATGCCGCCGCGCCGCGCGTTTGGTTTCCGAGGCGCCGCTGCGTCGCGCCACCCGCGTGGCGTCCCAGACCGGCGCTGGCGAAATTCACACTTTTTCCAGATCGCTTTCCTTGACGACGCGTTCGTGCGGCTCGCGCACGCTCTTGATGCGATACTGCTGCTCGCCGCCATTGTCGGGAAGCTGCCGCACGATCTTGTAGTCGCCGTCGGCCGCCGATTTATAGGGAAGGCCGCGGGAAAGACGCACCGTCTGTCCTGATCGAAATTGAGGTGTCATGTCTGCTCCGGTTGTTGGCGCTTCACTCCGGCACGTGCGAGGCCTCGGACCATTGCCGGCCCGAGGGTCGGAAATGCAGCGCATGAGGACGCAACCGGCTGCCAGAACGAAGCTTTCCGGCCCGCACAAACAGCACCCACCCCGCGGCACGACATCGCGTGCATTGATCGGAACTGCAATCGGCGGCACGAACCGGGAAGCAATGCGCGGCTTTGAAGGTCGGGCGACAACCCTCCCCAGGGTCACCACAAAGCCTTGCCGATGTAACGAAGCCGACCTACCTTATGCGACCGCGCTGCGTTCGTCCACACAATAGCGATGCGGGTTTCCCATATTCGGGAATATTTATAGCCGCTTGCCTAGCTTTTCCGCGCTTTGATCTTACCTCCCATGTGGCCGTTTGAATGGTCGCGATGCGGAGGATATTCATCGATATTTTGGAGATGTTTAAATGCGAGCTGCTCGCGATCTGAACATGAGTTCGACACCCGGCGGCATCGCGCCGCCAGCGAGGCCATGCAAGGAGGCCATGATGGACCCGCTCGATCAAGTCGGGGCGACGGACGAGGTGTTCGACTACGAAGCGGAAGCCGAGCTGTTCTCCGCGCGAAGTCGGAAATCCAGCCGTCAAGCCTCCGGATACAGGCGGTTCGATCGCGCCGCTGACGCGATCCGCTTTGCGATCGAGGACCTGCCGCCGGATCAGCTGCTGCGCGCCCATCTTCAGGTCGAGGAGTCGCAGGTTCGACGGCAACGGAATTCGCCGCCTGTACGACGCGGCGGCCTACCCGCTTACCCGCCGCGACGCGGGGTCGCCGCAGTGACGACGCGAACCCAGCGCAGGACCGTCGAATTTCGCCGCGCATTCATGCTCAAGGGGGTCGACAGGATTTTGCCCGCTGGAAAGTATGACGTGATGTCGGACGAGGAATTGATCGAAGGGCTCTCGTTTCCGGTCTATCGCCGCGTCTCCACGATCATCTTCGTGCCGGCGCCCTCTCAGGCTTCCGCCATCGAGATGGTGGCAATCGACCCGCGCGAACTGCAGGCCGCCCAGGATCGGGATGCGGGCACGCCGCCATTGCCGGCCGTCCAAGCAACCGGCGCCTCGGGCATCCAGCCGAAATAGCAACCGGTTCTTCTCATCCCGTGGACTTGCATCGCTGCGCCCGTGCCCTTCTTGCATTGAGCAGCGATCTGTAGTTCTCCATTGGCTCCATCTCGAATTCGTGTGTGATGCCGATGAACGAAACTCCGCCGGACCGCCTTTCCACCGACACCGACAGCCCGTTCTACAATGCCGAGATGCTCGAACGGGGCGTCGGCATCCGCTTCAAGGGCGTCGAGAAGAATAATGTCGAGGAATACTGCGTCAGCGAAGGATGGATTCGCGTCGCCGCGGGTACGGCAAAGGACCGCAACGGCAATCCCATGACCATCAAGCTCAAGGGCGAGGTCGAGCCGTATTTCCGGCAGGGCGCGGCGGCGGCCGAAGACGCAGCCGCCAAGGAATGAACCGCGGCCGCTGCGCGATCCTGTCGGGGTTCTGCGTTGTACAGCCCGTGAAGCCGGAACGACGCGACGCCGGAAGCGCCCGAAATCGATCCCTGAACTCGTGATGGCAGCTACCGCCTTCACTTCCGGCCTGTTGCCCAGATCGATCCGCGCTGGGTCATGGTGTCCTTGGCGGCAAATTGGGGCACCCCCTTCACCTGTTCCGACAGTCCCTCGCCAAAGTGACCCTGCATTGCAAAAATGATGTATCAAACATGATATTGCATGCTTGAAACGAGAAAATATCGCCGCTAAAGGTGACCCTGGCATTCAAGATTTGGAAACTTCAGGCACCATGATCACCGCCGCGCAGCTGCGCGCCGCCCGCGCGCTTCTTGGGATCGACCAGCGCGAGCTCGCCGCCCAGTGCGGCCTTTCGGTCCCCACCATCCAGCGCATGGAAGGCCGCGACGGCGTCATCCGCGGCAATGTGGACTCCCTGATGAAGCTCGTGGCCGCCCTCGACAGTGCCGGCATCGAGCTGATCGGCGAAGGGGGCGTCAGTGCATCCGGCGGCCGGGGTGTGCGGCTCAGGGCGGCGGCCCCGGCGTCCGCCGGCAAGCCGGCGGCGAAGCCGCAGCCGGTCGCGGAGTGAGCGGGATGGCCGTCATCGCCGAACTCTGGTGCGTGGCGCTGCTTCTCGGCACCGCCGTGCTGGCGGTAATCGTACGGGCGCCGGCGGCGTCCCGCGCCGTCTACGGCGTGACGCTGGCCGCGACCCTGATCGGCTTCGCGGCGGCGTTCTCCACCGCCGTGGCCGGGACCACCGCCGTGACCCTCCCGCTCGGGCTGCCATGGATCGGGGCGCGGTTCCGCGTCGACATGCTGAGCGCCTTCTTCCTCATCGTCGTCAATCTCGGCGCCGCCGCCGCCTGCCTCTATGGCTTCGGTTACGGCCGGCACGAGCACGAGCCGAAACGCGTCCTGCCGTTCTTCCCGGCATTCCTCGCCGGCATGAACCTGGTGCTGCTGGCCGACGACGCCTTCACCTTCCTGGTGTCGTGGGAGTTCATGTCGCTGTCGTCATGGGCGCTGGTGATGTCGCATCACCGTGAGCCCGGCAACGCTTACGCCGGCTACGTCTATATCATCATGGCCAGCGTCGGCACGCTGGCGCTGCTGCTGGGCTTCGGCCTGCTCGCAGGTCCGTACGGCTTCTATGGATTCGCCGAAATGCGCGCGAATGCCGCGACGCCGATGTCGGCGGGCCTCGTCCTTGGCCTCGCGCTGTTCGGTGCGGGATCCAAGGCCGGGCTGGTGCCGCTCCATGTCTGGCTGCCGCTCGCCCACCCGGCGGCGCCGAGCCACGTGTCGGCGTTGATGAGCGGCTTGATGACCAAGGTCGCCGTCTACGCCTTTCTGCGCATCGTGTTCGATCTCCTCGGACCGCCGGAGTGGTGGTGGGCGGTGCCGGTGCTCGCGGTCGGCGGCGTGACGACCGTGCTCGGGGTGCTCTACGCCCTGATGCAGAACGATCTCAAGCGCGTACTCGCCTACAGCACCATCGAGAACATCGGCCTCGTCTTCGTCGGCCTCGGCCTCGCGCTCGCCTTCGCGGCCAGCGGCTTTCCGGCGGCCGCCGCGCTGGCGCTGACCGCGGCGCTTTTCCACGTATTCAACCATGCGCTGTTCAAGAGCCTGCTGTTCTTCGGCGCCGGCGCCGTGCTGACGGCGACCGGCGAGCGGAACATGGAACGGCTCGGCGGCCTCATTCACGCGATGCCGGTCACCAGCGTGGTCGTCCTCGTCGGCTGCGTCGCGATCTCGGCGTTGCCGCCGCTCAACGGCTTCGCCTCGGAGTGGCTCGCCTTTCAGGCGATCCTGCTCAGCCCGCAACTCCCGCAATGGGGCTTGAAGCTGCTGGTGCCGGCGGTCGGAGCGCTGCTGGCGCTGGCGGCGGCGCTGGCGGCCGCCTGCTTCGTGCGAATGTTCGGTATCGTGTTCCTCGGACGGCCGCGAACGCCGGCAGCCGCGCAGGCCCGCGAGGTCGACCGGTGGTCGCAGTCCGCGATGATCATCGTGGCCGCGATGTGCCTGATTGCGGGAATCCTCCCGGGCGCGGTGATCGACGGCCTCGCGCCGGTGGTGCAGAGCCTCGTCCACGACCGCATGCCGGTACAGCTCGGCATTCCCTGGCTTTCGACCATCCCGATCGCCGAGAGCCGCAGCTCCTACAACGGTCTCCTGGTGTTCCTGTTCGTCACGGCATCCGCGTCGCTCGCGGCCTACGCCATCCATCATTTGGCCTCACATGCGGTGCGCCGCGCGCCTGCCTGGGACTGCGGCTTCCCCAATGCGGGACTGGCCACGCAATACACCGCGGACAGCTTCGCCGAGCCGATCCGCCGTGTGTTCGGAGCCTACGTGTTCCGCGCCCGCGAGCACGTCGACATGCCGCCGCCCGGCGACGTGCGTCCTGCGAAACTCACTGTGGAACGGCACGATCTCGCCTGGGAGTTCATCTACGGGCCCATCGCGGCCGGGGTTTCCCTCGCCGCCGACCGGCTGAACCGGATGCAGTTCCTGACCATCCGCCAGTATCTCAGCCTCGTCTTTCTCGCCCTGGTGTCCTTGTTGCTGGTGCTCGCGCTATGGCCGTGATCCCCGCCCTCGTCGTCCAGGGCACGCAAATGCTCCTGGTGCTTTTGCTGGCGCCGCTGCTGACCGGCTTCGTGCGCAAGGTGAAGGCACGCCTGGTGCGGCGCCTGGGCCCGCCGGTGCTGCAGCCCTATCTCGATCTGCTGCGGCTGTTGCGCAAAGAGGCGGTCCTCGCCGAGAACGCGTCCTGGCTGTTTCGCGTCATCCCCTACCTCATCTTCGCCACCACCTGGGTCGCCGCGGCGCTGGTGCCGACCTTCGCGATCGGCCTGTTGTTCAGCTGGACCGCGGATCTCATCGCCATCATCGCGCTGCTCGGCGCCGCGCGCTTCTTTCTGGCGCTCGCGGGCATGGATGTCGGTACCAGCTTCGGCGGCATCGGGTCGAGCCGGGAGGTGATGTTCGCCACCCTCGCCGAGCCGGCGATGATCATGATCGTGTTCACGCTGGCGCTGATCGCCGGATCGACCCAGCTCTCGTCGATCGCGGGTCTCATGCTGTCGTCGGGCGTCGGCCTGCGCGTCTCGCTCGGATTGGCATTGATCGCGCTGATCATGGTCGCGCTCGCGGAGAACGCCCGCGTGCCCGTCGACAACCCGGCGACGCATCTCGAGCTCACCATGGTCCACGAGGCCATGGTCCTGGAATATTCGGGGCGGCACCTCGCCGTGATCGAGCTCGCGGCATCGCTCAAGCTCCTGCTCTACATGTCGCTGATCGCCTGCGTATTCCTGCCCTGGGGGCTGGCGGTGCCGGGTACCGGGGTCACGGCGCTGCTGGTCGGGATGGTCGCCTACGCCGCCAAGCTGGCGGTCGGCGGTTTCCTGCTGGCGACGTTCGAGACCGCGATCGCCAAGATGCGGGTGTTCCGGGTCCCCGACTTCCTCGGGGCGGCCCTGATGCTCGGGCTGCTGGCGACGCTGCTGCGCTTTGTTTCGCGGAGCTTCTGAGATGAACGGTCTCGCCTTCGATGTTGCGCATCTGCTCGCGGGCGGACTGGTGCTCGTGAGCTTCATGATGCTGTACCAGGATCGCCTCTACGCGCTCCTCAACGTGTTCGCGCTTCAGGCCGTCGTGCTTTCCCTGTCGGTCGCCTGGCAGGCATGGGCGCAAGACGCGCCCCATCTCTACATCACGGCCGCGATCGCCCTCGTTCTCAAGGCGATCGCCATTCCCGTGGCCCTGCACCGCATCATCGCCCGCCTCGGCATCCAGCGGCAGATCGAGACCGTCGTCGGCGTCGGGCCCACCATGATGGCCGGCATCGCGCTCGTCGCGCTCTCCATGGTGGTGATGCTCCGGGTCACCCCGGAGGCCGATCCGCTGGCGCGCGAGGACCTCGCCTTCGCCCTCTCCGTGCTGCTGCTCGGTCTCCTCATGATGGTGACGCGACACAACGCCGTGAGCCAGGTCGTCGGTTTCATGTCGATCGAGAACGGCCTGATCCTGGCCGGCACCGGCGCCAAGGGCATGCCCCTGGTGGTGGAGATCAGCGTCGCCTTTTCGGTCCTCGTCGCCTTCATCGTGATAGGGATATTCCTGTTCCGCATCCGTGAACGCTTCGACACCGTCGACGTCCAGGCGCTCGACCGCTTCCGGGGGGGACAGCAATGACCCCCATCAACGGCGTCACGCTGATCCTTGCGGTCCCGGCCGCCACGGCGGCACTGCTCGCTTTTCTGCCGGGCTACCGCCTTTCCGCGCGGCTCAACATGCTCTCCGCGTTCGTGACGCTCGTCGCGGCGCTGTCGCTGTTCGCCTACAAGCCCGAGCCCGGCCCCTATATCCTGGTCGACGACCTCAACATCGTGTTCATCGTGCTGAGTTCCTTCGTCGGCTTCACCACCAGCGTGTTCAGCGCCAGCTATATCGCCCACGAATTGGAGACCGGCCGGCTCAAGGCGGTGCATCTGCGCTTCTACCACGCGATGTACCAGGTGCTGCTGTTCGCCATGAACCTCGCCTTGGTGGCGAACAATATCGGCCTGATGTGGGTGGCGATCGAACTGGCGACGCTGACCACGGTGCTGATGGTCGGCATCTACCGCACCCACGAGGCGCTGGAGGCGGCCTGGAAATATTTCATTCTCGGCAGCGTCGGCATCGCGCTGGCGCTGTTCGGCACCATTCTCGTCTACATGGCCGCCCGCCCCGTCGTCGGCGAGGGGCTCGACGGCATGGTCTGGACGGTCCTGATCCAGCGCGTGGTGGATTTCGATCCGGCCTTTCTCAACGTCGCCTTCGTCTTCCTGCTGCTGGGCTACGGCACCAAGGTAGGCCTCGCGCCGCTGCACGCCTGGCTGCCGGATGCCCATGCGGAAGGCCCGACGCCGATCTCCGCGGTGCTCTCCGGCCTCCTGCTCAATGTCGCGCTCTATGCCGTGCTGCGCTTCAAGATGCTGCTCGCGGCCAATCCCGGCGCGCTCGCGCCGGGGCCCCTGATGGTGACCATGGGGCTCACCTCGCTGGTCTTCGCCGGTTTCATGCTGTACCGGCGCCGCGACATCAAGCGGATGTTCGGCTACTCGTCCATCGAGCACATGGGCATCATCGTGTTCGCCTTCGGCATGGGAGGTCCGCTCGCCAATTTTGCCGGCCTCCTCCACATGACCATGCACAGCCTGACCAAATCCGCGATCTTCTTCACCGTCGGCCACATCGCCCAGGTCAAGGGCACCCAGCGCATCGCCGACATAAGGGGCCTGACCGTGACCCATCCCATGCTCGGCTGGGGGCTCGTGGTCGGCGTGGTCGCGATCGCCGGCATGCCGCCGCTCGGCATCTTCATGAGCGAGTTCCTGGTCGTGAGCTCGACCTTCGCGCGCAACCCGCTGCTGGCGCTGGTGCTGGTCGGCGGGCTGCTGGTCGGATTCGGCGCGCTGTTCCTGCGCCTGCAGGGCGTCGCCTTCGGCGAGCCGGTAGGAAGCACCGCACCGGTCGAGGCGTCCTATGTGCCGACGGGAATGCATCTCGGGCTGGTGCTGATGGCCGGCGTCTACCTGCCGCCGCCGCTGGTGACCTGGTTCCAGCACGTGGCGGGATTGCTGGGATAGGACCGGGAGGGACCATGCCGAGCCTCAGTTCGAAACTCAGCGATGCGCTGGCCGGCGGTCTCGGCGTGGAGCACCACCGGCCGTGGCCGCGCACCGTCGTCGGCCGCGAGGCCTGGCAGGCGCTTTCGGCGCAATTGGCCGCGGGGCAATGCACGCTGCTCGCGCTGTGGGGCGAGCGCGCGGCGGTCAACATGGCGCTTCTCGACGAGGACGCAAGCGGGGTCGCGGTCGCGACCTGCCCGTGCCCTGACGGGATGTTTCACTCGGTGGGACAGGTCCATGCGCCGGCGATCCGCTTGGAGCGCGCGATCCAGGACCTGTTCGGGCTCGCGGCCGACGGCTTGCCCGACCCGCGGCCGTGGCTCGACCATGGAAGCTGGGGCGTACGCCACCCGCTTGGAGGCGACGGCGAGGCCGCCGTGGAGACCGGCCCCTACGTCTTCCTCCCCGCGGAGGGAGAAGGCCTGCACCAGATCGCGGTCGGCCCGGTGCATGCCGGCATCATCGAGCCCGGCCATTTCCGGTTCACCGCCAACGGCGAAACCATCGTGCGCCTCGAGGAGCGGCTGGGCTATGTCCACAAGGGGATCGAATCCCTGATGGCGGGCAAATCGCTCGAAGATGCGGGGCGCCTCGCCGGCCGCACCTCGGGCGACAGCACGGTCGCCTATGCCTATGCCTTCGCGCGCGCCGCCGAGGCGGCGCTGGGCGTCGAGGTGCCGCCGCGGGCGGTCTGGCTGCGCGCTTTGATGGCCGAGCTCGAACGGCTCGCCAATCATCTCGCCGACATCGGCGCGGTCTGCAACGACGCCGCGTTTGCGCTCATGCACGCCCATTGCGCGATGCTGCGCGAGCATGTCCTGCGCACGGCCGCGGCTGCGTTCGGCCACCGGCTGATGATGGACGCCATCGTAGCCGGCGGCGTCGGCGCCGACCTCGCCCCTGACGGCGCCGCGCGCATCCGCGGCCTTCTCGCGACCATCCGCGCGGCTTTCCCGGCCCTGATCGAGCTTTACGACAAGACCGCCTCGCTGCAGGACCGCACCGTCGGCACCGGGTTTCTCGACCCTGCCCTCGCCCGCCGCTTCGGCTGCGGCGGCTATGTCGGCCGCGCCTCCGGCCGCGCCTTCGACGCCCGCCGCAATCTCGCCTACCCGCCTTATGACGGGCTGCGTTTCGACATCCCGGTGCTGCACGATGGCGACGTCAACGCACGGGTGTGGATTCGCATTCGCGAGGTCGAGCAGAGCCTCGGCCTGGTGGACCAGATTCTGGAACGCCTGCCCCGGGGCCCCGCCGTACGGGTACCCGTGGCCGGAATCGGCGCCGAGGCCGAGGGCATGGCCGTCGTCGAAGGATTCCGCGGCGATGTGCTGGCCTGGATCAGGCTCGACGGCGAGGCGCGCGTAACACGCTGCCACCTGCGTGATCCCTCCTGGTTCCAATGGCCGGTGCTGGAGGCCGCGATCGAAGGCAACATCGTCGCCGACTTCCCGCTCTGCAACAAATCCTTCAACTGCTCCTATTCGGGGCAAGATCTCTAGGCATTCCATGCGCAAGCTGCTGCTCGAAAGCCTGCTCAAGGTCCCCGTCACCGAACCGGCGCCGGACCGCGACGCCGCCGCCTTGGCCGAGCTCGCCGGCACGGTCGACCGCGCCGCGCGCGCCACGCTGGGCCGCAGCCTCTCGATCCGCCAGATCGACGCCGGCTCCTGCAATGCCTGCGAATTGGAGATCCACGCCCTCGCCAATGCCTTCTACGATCTGGAACGCTTCGGGCTGCGCTTCGTCGCCTCGCCGCGCCACGCCGACGTGCTGCTGGTCACCGGCCCGGTGACCAAGAACATGCGCGAGGCGCTGGAGCGCACCTGGCGCGCGACCCCCGCCCCCAAATGGGTCGTCGCTGCCGGCGGCTGCGCGCGCGACGGCGGCATATTCGCGGGCAGCTACGCCTGCGTCGGCGGCGTGTCCGCGGTGATCCCCGTCGACCTGCACATCCCCGGGTGCCCGCCGACTCCGACCGCGCTGCTCAAGGGGCTGATCGCGCTGATGACGGCGGCAGCGTCGACGACCGCAGCGCCGCCCCACGGGTGACCTGAGCGGGTCATGGCTGCGGCGGTGCTCCACGAGGCTCGTGGCCACAGCGGAACATCCGGCGCTGCCCGGTGGTGATCGGAGCGGCATGACCGGATACCAGCATCATCACGGTCGCATCGAGGTCGTGCGAATGCGAGTTACCGCGGCAACCGGCAGAAACCCTGGGCGGGCACATCGAGCGCGGAATTGAATTTGGCGGAGAGATTTTGGAATGCGATCAGCCCGGTAAGCTCCACGATTGCGTCGTCGTCCCAGCGCTCCTTCAACCGCGCGCGGAGGTCCTCGTCCACTTGGTTGAGCGACGTCGCTTCGGCGTATTCGAGGGCGAGGCACTCGTCCGGCGCAAAGAGATCCGTCTGGCGCCATTCTGCGAGCCTCGAGATCTTCTGCTCGGATACTCCGCGCTTCTCCAGCATGGCAGAATTGATGTCGACGCAGAAGGCGCAATGGTTGATCTGCGAAATCCGCACCATGACGAGCGACCTCAGCGCCGGCGACAGCGGCGATGACCGCCGTTCGAGCGCACCGTAAAGCAGCGCAAAAGCAGCAAATACCCACGGCGAACGCGCCCAATAGAGGCTCGGGTCGAGGACGCGTCCAAAGATCCGTCGCTGTTTCCAAAACAGCAGTCGGACGAACCAGGGATAGCTGCGAAAAGGCTTGGCCGCGACGGACGGCATTGGTCATCTCCTGGCGAAAACAGCGCCTCGGCGCGGCGGTGTCGCCGCCGCGATATTCGCGGGAATGGTTGTGTCAGACGGCCTTATCGGGCGCGCCCTCCATCGTCTTCGATGCCGTGACGATTGCATAACCCAGCTTGCCCATGGTGATGGCCTGCTGCGCATGCTTTGCGATATTTCTCGCGGCTTCGAAATTAAAGCCGGGCAGAACAAGCTTTTTCAACCCGACCATGACATCGGCGGCGAGAAGCCGTAACCGTATCTGGTCGACGAACTCGGTGAGCGCCGCATTGTGCTCCTCGGTCACGTGCACTTTCAGGCCGGCAGTGGAGAGTAGCGCCGCGTAGCTCGTGAGCGGTTGTGCATCGGCAATGCAGGCGATCCAGGACAGCAGGCCGTCAAGTTCGGGGGCCAGTGCTCCATCTCGCGTCAAATCACTGAGTCCCGACCTGACCACCGACCCGCAGGATCCGGGCGAACTCATCGGCCGCAACCTGTTTGTTCGGGAACGTGCAAAAGGCGCACTCGCAGACGATCGCGTCGAATGACCCGTCGTCAAACGGGAGACGCTCGGCATCCGCCCGTTGAAAGGAAACCTTTTCACGCAGGCCCCTGTCGTCCGCCGTCCGATCGGCCTCTTCCACATTTCGGCGACCGTAATCGATGCCCACCACCTCACATCCGAACCGCTCGGCCAGAAAAATCGCGCTTGTTCCTTTCCCTGCCGCGACGTCCAATACGCGCGTCCGCGGCGTGAGGTTCAAGATCTGACCGAGCCGCTCCGTGAGCCTGACGCCGCCCGGATGAAACGATTGACCCAAGATCAATTTGGCCGCGTCACTCTCGTATATGGCGGCGCAGCATTCCTTCACGCCCGCTGGCAAATCGCCTCCCGCCGCGATCTCCGATTTCGTCCCGCTGCTCGGTTCACCGGTCAACCGCGCCTCCGGCCGTCAAACTCGAACACGACCGGCCTCGGCTGGTAGGCGCGGCCTTCGCGCATCGCACGGCGCCGCTCCGGCTCCATGGCGACGAGTTGGGTTCTCGCCTGCTCGCGATACCCGATCGTATTGTAGGCGCAGAACGGAATCTGCTTGCCGCCCGGCAACAGAAACTCCTTGCAGCATTTCATGAGATTCTTCTGGTTGAAGGTCCAGGGATCCATGAAATCCTGGAGCATGATCATGATCATGCTCTTGGCAATGTCACGGACCGTCAGGCTGTCGGGAAGCCCGCACGCCTGGCACGAAAGCGCGAGTTGCTGAAACGACTTCGCCGATCCGGCGACCGACGAAGACGACCATAGGTCCTCCAATGCCGTCTTGATCTCCCGGCTGAAATCCGGAACGACGCGATTGGTGATGTAGTCGAGATAGTGGTTGACGTCGACGATGCGGGGCAGCGGCGTCACCTGGTCCCCTTCGACGAAGGCATAAGTGACCGAATTGCATGTGGGAAAGCAGCAGGGCACCGGAACGAAGTCGCTGGCGACGAATTTGCCGCCGGTTTGCGCCTCGACCAGCCCGACGATATCGGGGATCGTCATCCGGCGCATGGGATCGTGCGGCATGTGACGGCCGGCATGAAACGCCGGTTGAAAGGTCACCCCCCGGATCGCCGGATGCGCGATCGCGAATTCGATGATCTTGCCGATTTCGTGCTCGTTGACCCCGCGCTCGATGGCTGGAACGATCGTGACGTCCAGTCCGATCTCCGCCAACCGGTCGAGCGCCCGCAACTTCTCCTCAAGAATGTCCGGCTCGCCGCGGATTATTCGATAGGTCTCCGATTCGAAGCCGTCGAATTGAAAGTAGAATGCGGGTCTCACCTCGTTGAGTTGCTCCAGAAAGCGATCGTCTCGGGCAATTCGCTTACCGTTGGTGTTGAGCATCACGAACCGAATATTGCGGACCTGGGCGGCGCGAACGAAATCGATGATCCGCGGATGGATGGTCGGCTCGCCGCCGGAAAACTGGACCACCTCGGGATTGCCTTCGGTGCGGACGTAATCGTCGAGGACCTGCTCGACTTCTTCGAGCGTCAAGCTGAATCCGGGCGCCGCGTCGGCAAAACACAGCGGACAATCCATGTTGCAGGCGCTGTTGACCTCGATGATCCCGAGGCATGCATGCTGCTCATGGTCCGGGCACAAACCGCAATCATGCGGACAACCGCGCTCGATCGCCGTGCCATATGCCAGCGGAATCGTGCCTGGCTTGTTGAATGGCGCGAACGATGTGTATGCCTCCGCATCGGCGTAGACGAGCGCCATGAACGGCCCGCAGTCGGGACAGCGCTTGCTCATATAGACCTTGTTGTCGCGCAGGAGAATCTTGGCGTCGATTACCCTTCGGCAACCGGGACAGATGCTGCGCGTAAGCTCATGAAATACATAATCGGAATCTTCGCGGGGGCGATCGATGAACACACGCTTGTCCGAGGTAATGTCAACATCGGTCATGAATGTCTTGCCTCCAGGCGGTCTAACCACCCATCGTCGGATCGCCTACCGCAGCTGCCATACCGCCCACAGCAGGACCGGGGACAGGAATGTCGTCATGAGGCAATAGAAACAGAAGCTGCCGAGACTGACCATGTCACGCACGCCGAGAATGTTCGCGAGCGTCGCCAAGATAGACAAGGCCAGCAGCGCAATCCAAACCCATCGCTCGGCCGGAGCGAGCAGCAGCAGCAGGATGACGACGTAAACAACGGCGCCGATGTAACCGTCAGGAATGCCGAACGGCCGGGCGAACGGAGCGTCGGCAACTCCTTGGCAACCCTCGGCGAAGATGGGGCACAATAAGCGCCCTACAAACCGGCTCTGATAGAGGCCGACGTAGAGCATGGCGGCGGCACTCGCCGCGGCGACACCGATTGCGACGAGGCGGTACACCATCATCGATAAGGCCTATCGTTCCAGTTGCACCCGCATCGACCGGCTAAGACACCATTAGATGCGATTCGGTGCGGCGCAGGACGCGCCGCCCGAACACGCTGCCGAGCCCGGTGATCAGCGCGGCGACGCCGAGATTCCACACCAGGATCATCACGGTCGCGTCGAGGCCGTGCAACAGCGACAGCGCGCTCGCCGTGATGGCGGCGACCGCGAGCGCCCCGGCCAGGCAGACCGCGCCGGGGCGCAGCCGCGCGGCGTAACGCAGCATCACCGCGAGTGCGATCGCCAGCGGCACGCTGGTCAGCACGAGGGTTGCGAAGCATCGCAGCGTCTCGCCCGTGTGAAAGCCATCGGGCCCGATGCTGACCCAGTCGGTGAGGCAGCCATAGCCGATGGTGCCGACCCACACCGCGAGCGCCGGCGCGGGCAGCAGCAGCCACCATTGCGAGCGGTCGGGGAGGCTGACGACGAACGCCGCCACCGCCGCCAGGATGCCCGTGGCGAGCGCGGCGGCGACGCCCATGGCGAAGACGGGCTGATGGAGACGTTCCGCAAGATCGGCCCGCGCCCCATGCCCGATCGCGAGCAACGCGAGGACGAGGACCGCGAAGCCGAGCCACAGCCCGGCGCGCACCAACGGCGGGCGCAGCCGGCGCACCGGCGTCGCGCACTCCACCAAGGCATCGATGAGTTGGGGCGTGTTCGTCACGGCGTGTCGCTCGGCTGTCGCAACAGTTTTCGCAGGGACTTGATGGCGCGATGGGTCGCCACCTTGAGGGCTGACACCGACTTGCCGCTCGCCAGCGCCGCCTCGTTCAAGGACATCTCCTTGAGCTTGAGGAGCCTGATCGCCTGGCGCTGGTCGGGCGGAAGATGCTCGATCGCTTCATGCAGAACCGCCTCGTCCGCGGAGGTTTCTCCGAGGTTCGACTGGAGGTTCGCTGGATGGGCCGAAAAGGTTTCATGCTCGGCCGTCAATTCGATTTCGCGGGAGCGGGCGCGCATCTGGCGCCGCAGCCGGTCGATGATGCGCCGGTTGGCGATGGCGACCAGCCACGGCCCGAACGGACGGTTGGGATCATAGGCATGGCGGACCGCGTGGACCGTCAGCAGCACGTCCTGCACGGCGTCTTCGACGTCGCCGGTGTCGCGGAAGCATCGCGCCGCCAGCGCGCGCAGATAGGGGGCGATGTCTTCGAGCAGCGTGCGGTAGGCGCGGCGGTCGCCGTCCTGCGCGCTGGCCATGAGATGAGACCAGTCGCGCTCGCCGGCAGCCCTCGCGTCGCCGCCGCGTCCGGGCCCAGTTCCCGGCGCGCCGGACGATGTCACCAGCTTCAATGGCGGTGTGCGACTGCGCCGCCCGGGGGACATATGGCCCTCTCCTGGATTGGCCATCTTGGCATCGAATTCGAGTGACGGCTGCACGCCGCGTGCTTGTTCCATACACCAGCGGGCGCCACGCGGTGGAAATGTATTTCTGCGAACGGCGTGTAACCTTTCGTTCCCCGCGGCGAACCTCCCGAAGTCTCGCCAAGAGATTCGAAATCTCGTCAAGAGATTCAAGGAGAGGTCTTGATCATGAGCAATCGTCTGCTTGCCGCTTCCGTTCTCTCAACCGCCGTCGGGCTGGCGCTGGCCACGCAGGCGCCATCGGTGCGCGCCCAGGGCCCAATCCGCCGCAAGTCGTCAAGGACAACATGGCGCGCGCCGCCGCCAACAAGCTGGAGAAGTGCTACGGCATCAACGCCGCCGCCAAGAACGATTGCGCCGAGGGCGCCCATTCCTGCGCCGGACAGTCGACCCAGGCGCGCGATCCCAAGTCGTTCGTGCTGCTGCCGGCCGGCGATTGCTCCAAGATTCAAGGCGGCAAGACGACATCGACGTAACGGCGGACTGATGTCCCCCCACACCGTCGCCCATCCCCGCCCTATTCCGGCGAAAGCCGGAATAGGGTTGCGTTTCCAGCATCATCAGGCGGTGTTGGACATGCGCCCCGACGTGGCATGGATGGAGGTGCATACCGAGAACTACATGGGCGGCGGCACGCCGCTGCGCTATCTCGATGCCATCCGCCGCGATCATCCGATCTCGCTGCACGGCGTCGGACTTTCGCTGGGCAGCGCCCAAGGGCTCGATCCGGCCCATCTCGAACGCATTCGCGTCGTGGCGGAGCGGGTCGAGCCCGGCCTGATGTCCGAGCATATCGCCTGGAGCGTCGTGGGCGGCACCTACCTCGCCGACCTTCTGCCGCTGCCGATGACCGAGGAATCCCTCGCGGTGGTGTGCCGGCATGTCGACCAGGTGCAGACCTGTATGAAGCGCCGGATACTGGTGGAAAATCCCTCCACCTATCTGCGCTTCCGCCATTCGACCATTCCGGAATGGGAGTTCATGGCTGCGGTCGCGCTAGCGCACCGGCTGCGGAATCCTGTGCGACGTGAACAACATCTATGTCAGCGCCCACAATCACGGCTGGGACGCATCGGCCTATCTCGCCGGATTGCCGCCGGCCGCCATCGGGGAGATCCACCTGGCCGGCCACAGCGTGCGACCGCTGCCCGATGGCGGCACGGTGCGCATCGACGATCACGGCTCGAAGGTCATCGGCGAGGTATGGGCGCTCTACCGCGAGGCGCTCGCGCGGTTCGGCCCGCTCCCCACCCTGATCGAATGGGACACCGACGTGCCGCCCCTCGAGGTGCTGCTCGGCGAGGCGGAGTTTGCCGGCGCGCTGCTGGTGCGCGCCGAACAGGAGGCGCGCGGTGCCGACGCTGCTTGAGACGCAGCGCGCCATGCGCGCGAGCCTGGTCGACGGCGACGACCGCAAGGCCGCCGCCCTGCTCGCGGATGACGTGGGCGCCGCCCGGCTGAACATCTACCGCAACACCTTCGTCACCGGCGTCACCAAGGCCCTGCGGCTGACCTATCCGGCCATTCACCGGCTGGTCGGCGCCGATTTCTTCGAGGCCGCCGCCGCCCGGTTCATCGCGCGGCATCCGCCCCGCACGGCCTACCTCGATCAATACGGCGCGGATTTCCCGGACTTCCTGCGAAACTTTCAGCCCGCCGCGTCGCTGGCGTATCTCGCCGATGTCGCGCGCCTCGAATGGGCCGTCAGCCGCGCCATCCATGCCGCCGATGCCGAGCCGCTCGACCTGGCGCGGCTCGCGGCGCTTTCGCCGCAGGACCAGGCCCGCGTTTGCTTCGTGCCGCATCCCGCGAACGGCCTGCTGTGCGCGGACCATCCGGCCGACACGATCTGGCGCGGCGTGTTGAACGGCGACGATGCGGCGCTGGCCGGCGTCGATCTCGGCGCCGGACCGGTCCGCCTGCTGGTGGAGCGCCGCGCCACCGGGGTCGAAGTCTCGCGCCTCGACGAAGCCGCCTGGTGCTTCACGGTGGCGCTGTGCGACGGCTGGTCGGTCGAGGAGGCGTTGGCCGGAGCGGCCGGTGCTTCCGTTGCGCCGCTGTTGACCGAGCACCTCGCCGCCGGACGGTTCATCGATTTTCACCTGGCGCAGCGCGAAGCCATGACGCGCGAGCCGGGGCCATGACCGAGATCTGCGCTTCCAAGCCGTCGACGCGGCTCGCTCTGGTGGAACGCACGATCGGACTGCTCGATGGCGTCCCCTACACCCTGCTCGCGCTGCCGCTGCGGGCGGCGGCGGCCACGGTGTTCTGGAATTCCGCCATGGCGAAGCTCGCGAATTGGGATACGACCATCGAGCTCTTCACCGAGGAATACAAAGTGCCGCTGCTGCCGCCGGAGCTCGCCGCCAACATGGCGCTGGGCATCGAGTTGGCTACCCCGGTGCTGCTCGTGCTCGGCCTATTGACCCGCGCGGTCGCGTTGGTGCTGCTCGGCATGACGACGGTGATCGAGGTTTTCGTCTATCCCCAGGCATGGCCGACCCACATCCAATGGGCCGCGATCCTGCTGGTGCTGCTCTGCCGCGGCGCCGGAAAGCTCTCGCTCGATCACCTGTTGTGGCCACTCCTGCGCGGACGACCCGGGGCGCGCGAGAAGGCGTGAGGCCAGCGCAAATTCGGCGCCCGCTCGATCGATGAAATCGACGCCGATTGATCCCGGGCGGAACCGTTGTCGGGGGTCGCGTGCCGCGGATGCCGACCGGCGGCGGATTTGTCATCGCGTCGCGACGTGATAGGGTGGCCGCAACCGGCCGCCGATGCGCGGCTGCGGCTTTTTGCCCATCGCGACGAGCGCATTAGTCCCGTTCATCGCGAGGCCAGTTGCAAACGGCAGGATGCGGAAAACCCGGTACCGATCAATGGCATTCGGCTGCGCCACCCGGACAATAGCCGCCGCGGCATGCGGCCTTGCGCTCGCAAGCTGCTCGGCCGTGACTTCGAGCCTGCCGAGCTTCGATCTGCTCGATCCGCCCTCGACCGCGACCGTGATGATCCACTCCAACCCGCCGGGCGCGGAGGCCCACGCCTCGAACGGAGGCGTCTGCCGCACGCCATGCGCGCTGTCGGTGCCCCTCAACGAGGGGTTCACCGTGACGTATGCGCTCGACGGATATTTGCCGGAGACCATCTCGGTCCGGTCCATACCGGCCGAGAAAAGCGCATTCATCGACCGGACCCCTCCCCGGCTCGAACCCAACCCGGTTTGGGCCGAACTCAGGCCGGTGCCACCGCCGGAACCGCCACCCGCCAAAAGGCGGCAGCGCCAACAACCGCCGGCGGCTGCTCCGGCGCCACCACGGCCATCTCCGCCGGGGCTTTGATCCAAGGCGCTGCCACGCCCCGAACTACGAACCGGGCTGCGGCAGCTTGCCGATCGCGTCGCGCACGGCCGGATCGAGGCCCGCTCCGCCTGCATTCAGATGCGCGATGATCGCGGCACGCATGCGCGGGTCCCAGAATTTCGCGATGTGCTCGGCGATGCCGGCCGCTCGCCTTGTCGGGGCCCTGGCTCGCGAAGAACGTGCCGATCTGGTTGGCCATGTAGACGAGCTTGTCAGGCGACACAGGCGACCCGCTCCTTCGCGATGCGATGGGGATGGGTGAAAATCTCGAAGCCGTCGCCGCGGGCGATCGCCACCAGGGTGATGCCGGCCGCCTCGGCGGTGCGGACGGCGAGCGCGGTGGGCGCCGAGACCGCGACGATGAAGGGAACGCCGAGGAACGCGGTCTTCTGGACCATCTCCACCGAAACCCGGCTGGTGA
Organism: uncultured Alphaproteobacteria bacterium; assembly: GCA_963800215.1. Lineage (GTDB taxonomy): Bacteria > Pseudomonadota > Alphaproteobacteria > Rhizobiales > Xanthobacteraceae > JAJPKK01. The sequence goes on from CAWCZY010000007.1 coordinate 455,320, forward strand.
GCAGGATCGCGCCGCCGTGAACCGGCACACGCCTCGCGCGCGAGCGCGCCGCCGAGCTTGTCCAGCGCGTTGTGGCGTCCGACATCCTCGCGCAGCGCGACGAGCCCCGCGCACGGCTCCCAGAACGCCGCGGCATGCACCGCGCGGGTCTCGTGATTGATCGCTTGCAACGGCGCGACGGAATCGATCGCCCGCGCGATGTCGCAAGGCGTGAGCGATCGACCGTCGCGCACGAGCGGCGGCGCCCGCATCGCCTCGGCCAGCGTCTCGATGCCGCAAAGCCCGCATCCCGTCGGCCCCGCGAGATGCCGGCGGCGCGTCCGCAGCCCGGCGGCGCGCGGCTCGGCGAGCCACATCCGCAACTCGATCCCGACCTCCTCCTCGATGATGTCCAGGCGCTCGATCTCGTCGAGGCAAGCCACGATCCCCTCGGTCAGGCTGAAGCCGAGGGCGAAATCCGCAAGATCCTGCGGCGTCGCCATCATCACCGCATAGGAGGTGCCGTTATAGGTGAAGGCGATCGCGGTCTCCTCCGGGATCGCGCGCTCGCCGTCGGCGAAGCCGTCGGCGCGCCAGGCTGTGCGGGCAACGCGATTGATCGGCGGGGCCACGAGGCTCTACTCCGCGGGTTCCACCGCATGGGCGATGCGGCGGCTGTTGCGCGCGAGGTCGTCGTAGCGCTCCTGCCACTCGCTCGGGCCGTTCGACGGCGTCACCTGCACCGCGGTCACCTTGTATTCCGGGCAGTTGGTCGCCCAGTCCGAATAATCGGTGGTGATGACGTTGGCCTGGGTCTCCGGGTGATGGAACGTGGTGTAGACCACGCCCGGCGCCACCCGCTCGGTGATCAGCGCGCGCAGCGTGGTCTCGCCGGAGCGGCTGGCGAGCTTGACCCAGTCGCCGTCGCGGATGCCGCGCTGCTCGGCGTCGTGGGGATGGATCTCGAGGCGGTCCTCCTCGTGCCAGACCACGTTCGCGGTGCGCCTCGTCTGGGCGCCGACATTGTACTGGCTGAGGATGCGGCCGGTGGTGAGCAGGAGCGGGAAGCGCGGGCCGGTGCGCTCGTCGGTGGCGACGTATTCGGTGATGACGAACTTGCCCTTGCCGCGCACGAAGCCGTTGATGTGCATGACCGGCGTGCCGGCCGGCGCCTTCTCGTTGCACGGCCACTGGACCGAGCCGAGCGCATCGAGCTTGTCATAGGAGACGCCGGCGAATGTCGGCGTCAGCCGCGCGATCTCGTCCATGATCTCGCGAGGGATGGTCGTAATGCATCGGGAAAGCCCATCGCCTTGGCAATGGCGAGCGTGATCTCCCAATCGGCCATGCCGGACTTCGACGTCATCACCTTGCGCACGCGCTGGATGCGCCGCTCCGCATTGGTGAAGGTGCCGTCCTTTTCGAGGAACGTCGACCCCGGCAGGAAGACGTGGGCGTAGTTGGCGGTCTCGTTCAGGAACAGGTCCTGCACCACGACGCATTCCATCGCGGCGAGGCCCGCCGCCACGTGCTTGGTGTCGGGGTCGGATTGCAGGATGTCCTCGCCCTGGACGTAGAGGCCCTTGAACGAGCCGTCGACCGCGGCGTCGAGCATGTTCGGGATGCGCAGGCCCGGCTCGTTGTCGAGAGCGACGCCCCACAGCGCCTCGAACATGGCGCGGGTCGCATCGCCGGAGATGTGGCGGTAGCCGGACTGAGCTCATGCGGGAACGAGCCCATGTCGCAGGCGCCCTGCACGTTGTTCTGTCCGCGCAGCGGATTCACCCCGACGCCGGGGCGCCCGATATTGCCGGTCGCCATGGCGAGATTGGCGATGGCGATCACCGTGGTCGAGCCCTGGCTGTGCTCGGTGACGCCGAGGCCGTAATAGATCGCCGCGTTGCCGCCGGTGGCGTAGAGGCGGGCGGCGGCGCGGATCGTCGCCGCGGGAACGCCGGAAACCTTCGCCACCGCCTCCGGGCTGTTGCGCGGTTCGGAGACGAAGGCCGCCCAGTCCTGGAACTCGTCCCAGTCGCAGCGCTCGCGCACGAAGGCCTCGTTGACCAGGCCTTCGGTCACGATGACATGGGCGAGCGCGGTGAGCACCGCGACGTTGGTGCCGGGCAGCAGCGGCAGGTGATGCGCGGCCTCCACATGGGGCGTGCGCACGAGATCGATGCGGCGCGGATCGATCACGATGAGCTTGGCGCCCTGGCGCAGGCGCTTCTTCATCCGCGAGGCGAACACCGGATGGGCGTCGGTCGGATTGGCGCCGATCAGGACCACGACGTCGGCCTGCTCGACGGAATCGAAGTCCTGGGTGCCGGCCGAGGTCCCGAACGCCGTGCTGAGCCCGTAGCCGGTCGGCGAATGGCAGACCCGGGCGCAGGTATCGACATTGTTGTTGCCGAAGCCGCCGCGGATCAGCTTCTGGACCAGGAAGGTCTCCTCGTTGGTGCAGCGCGACGAGGTGATGCCGCCGATGGAACGGCGGCCGTATTTGTCCTGGATGCGCTTGAATTCCGACGCGGTGCGGGCGATCGCCTCCTCCCAGGACACCTCGCGCCAGGGATCGCTGATGTTTTCGCGGATCATCGGCTTGAGGATGCGTTCGCGGTGGGTGGCATAGCCCCAGGCGAAGCGGCCCTTCACGCAGGAATGCCCGCGATTGGCCTTGCCGTCCTTGTAGGGCACCATGCGCACGACCTCGTCGCCGCGCATCTCCGCCTTGAAGGCGCAGCCGACGCCGCAATAGGCGCAGGTCGTCACCACCGAATGCTCGGGCTGGCCGATCTCGATGACCGACTTTTCGGTCAGCGTCGCGGTCGGGCAGGCCTGCACGCAGGCGCCGCACGACACGCATTCCGAGGCGAGGAAGGATTCCTCCATGCCGGGCGACACCACCGAGGAAAATCCGCGCCCGGCGATGGTCAGCGCGAAGGTGCCCTGCACCTCTTCGCAGGCGCGCACGCAGCGCGAGCAGACGATGCATTTGGACGGGGTCGTAGGTGAAATAGGGATTGGACTCGTCCTTGCCGGGATTGGGATGCTTGTCGCCGGCATAGCCGTAGCGCACGTCGCGCAGGCCGACGGCGCCGGCCATGTCCTGCAGCTCGCAGTCGCCGTTGGCGGCGCAGGTCAGGCAGTCCAGCGGATGATCGGAGATGTAGAGCTCCATCACCCCCTTGCGCAGGCGCTTCAACCGGTCGGTCTGGGTGCGCACCGCCATGCCGGCGGCGACCGGCGTGGTGCAGGAGGCCGGCGTGCCGGCGCGGCCCTCGATCTCGACGAGGCACAGCCGGCAGGAGCCGAACGCATCGAGCATGTCGGTGGCGCAGAGCTTCGGGATCTGGGTGCCCATCTCCATGGCCGCCCGCATGATCGAGGTCCCTTCGGGCACCGTCACCGCCTGGCCGTCGATGGTCAGCGTCACCGTCTTGCCCGACCTTCGCGCGGGGCGTGCCGTAGTCGGTCTCATGGACGAGCGACATGGTGGTCTCCTTCATTCCGCAGCTTCGAGGCGCGGCGGCCGGGCGCCGAAATCCTCGGGGAAATGGGTGAGCGCGCTCATGACCGGATAGGGCGTGAAGCCGCCCAGCGCGCACAGCGAACCGAATTTCATGGTGTGGCAGAGGTCTTCGAGCACGCCGAGGTTTGCCGGCACGGTCTTCGCCGCGGATGATGCGGTCGATGGTCTCGACGCCGCGGGTCGAGCCGATCCGGCACGGCGTGCACTTGCCGCAGGATTCGATCGCGCAGAATTCCATGGCGAAACGCGCCTGCTTCGCCATGTCGACGGTGTCGTCGAACACGACGATGCCGCCATGGCCGATCAGGCCGTCGCGAGCGGCGAAGGCCTCGTAGTCGAACGGCGTGTCGAACAGGGCGCGGGGGAAATAGGCCCCGAGCGGTCCGCCGACCTGGACCGCGCGCACCGGCCGCCCGCTCGCGGTGCCGCCGCCGATGTCGTCGACCAACTCTCCCAGCGTGATGCCGAAGGCGGTCTCGAAAAGTCCGCCATGCCTGACATTGCCGGCGAGCTGGATCGGCATGGTTCCGCGCGAGCGGCCGATGCCGAAATCGCGATAATGCGCCGCGCCCTGCGCCAGCACGATCGGCACCGAAGCGAGCGACAGCACGTTGTTGATGACGGTCGGCCGCCCGAACAGGCCGGCATGGGCCGGCAGCGGCGGCTTCGCCCGCACGATGCCGCGCTTGCCTTCGAGGCTTTCGAGCAGCGAGGTCTCTTCGCCGCAGACATAGGCGCCGGCGCCGGCGCGCACCTCGATGTCGAACGCATAGGGCGAGCCGGCGACGCCGGCGCCGAGCACGCGCTCCCGGCGCGCAACGGCGATCGCCGCGTTCATCGCCGCGACCGCATGGGGATATTCCGAACGGATATAGACGTAGCCCTTGGTCGCGCCGACGGCGATGCCCGCGATGATCATGCCTTCGATCAGCACGAAGGGATCGCCTTCCATGATCATGCGGTCGGCGAAGGTGCCGCTGTCGCCCTCGTCGGCATTGCAGACGATGTATTTCTGCGGCGCGACCGCCTGCGCAACGGTCCGCCACTTGATGCCGGTCGGAAACCCCGCGCCGCCGCGTCCGCGCAGCCCCGATTGCACGACCTCCTCGATGACGGCCGCGGCCCCGAGCGACAGCGCGCGCTCCAGTCCGGACAGGCCGCCATGGGCGCGATAGTCGGCAATCGAGAGCGGATCGACCACGCCGCAGCGCGCGAAGGTCAGCCGGGTCTGGCGCTTCAGCCAAGGGATATCGTCGACGAGCCCTTGGGCCAGCGGATGCGAGCGGTCACCGGCGAGCGCCGCGTCGAGCATGCCGGCGGCATCGGCCGGCGTGACCGGGCCATAGGCCAGGCGCCCCGCCGGCGACGCGACCTCGACCAGCGGTTCCAGCCAGTAGAGCCCGCGCGAACCGGTGCGCACGATCTCGATGTCGAGATGGCGCTCGGCCGCGGCCTGGCGCAGCGCGGCGGCGACCTCGTCCGCCCCTACCGCGAGCGCGCCGGCATCGCCGGGTATGAAAAAGCCGGGCGTCATCGCTGCACCTGCGCCAGCATGGCATCGAGGCGCCGCTCGTCGAGCCGCCCCACCACCTTGCCGTCGATAATGGCGGAAGGCGCGGTCGCACACAGCCCGAGGCAGTAGACCGACTCCAGGGTGACGCTGCCGTCCGGCGCCGTCCCACCCATCGCGACACCGAGCCGCGCCTCGGCGCGCGCGGCCAGCCGATCCCCACCGGCCGCCTGGCACGCTTCGGCCCGGCACAGCTTGAGCACGTGCCGCCCCGCCGGCCCATGGCGGAAGTCGTGGTAGAAGGTGACGACGCCGTGGATTTCGGCCCGCGACCGGTTCAGCGCGGCGGCAATGAGCGGCTCCGCCGCCTCGTCGATGTAGCCGAATTCGTCCTGCAGCGCCTGCAGGATAGGCAGCAGCGGGCCGTCCATATTCAGCCGTTCCCGGATACGTTGCTGCGCCAGCTCGGCATTCCAGGGCGTTGGTCCAACCACGTTACTGCCTCCGCCCGGTTTCAGCATATGATGAGACACTCATATCTTGGCCGAACATTGTTTCAACTACAGTTATATGTTTCCCTCCAGGGCTCAATATGATAAGAAACGCATATGTCAGAGATACGTCCGACGCTCGACCTCGACCTCGTCTGGACCGCCGGGCACCAGCCGCGAAAGCCCATCGACGCCGACCTGTTCCGGCTGCTGGAAGCGATCAAGCACTCGGGAAAGCTGACGATTGCGACCGCGGAGGTCGGCCTGCCCTACCGCCAGGCATGGGGACTGATCACCACATGGTCGGAGCGGATGGGGCAACCGCTGGTCGCCAAGGAACAGGGCCGGGGCACCAAGCTCACGGCACTGGGCGAACGGCTGCTGTGGATCCGCGAACGGATCAATGCCCGGCTGGCGCCGCACCTGGAGAGCGCCGCGTCCGAGGTCGAACAACAGCTCGGTGAAGTCCTCAACGAGCCGCACCCGGCGTTGTGCGTTTATGCCAGCCACGATCTGGTGCTCGCCGAATTGAGGGACCTGCTCCGCACCGGGCCCGGCCCCAAGCTCGACGTGCGGTTCGTGGGGAGCCTCGAGAGCGTCATCGCGCTGTGCAAGTCGCAGTGCGAGGTCGCCGGCTTCCACCTCCCGGAAGGCGCGCTCGGGCGCGAAGTCTTCCCGAAATACGAGCCATGGCTCAAACCGCGGGTTCAGCGCCTGATCCGCTTCGTCCGCCGAGCACAGGGGCTGATCGTCGCGCCGGGAAATCCGCTGGGACATCCGAAGCCTCTCCGACATCGCCCGGACCAAGGCGAGGTTCATCAACCGGCAGCGCGGGTCCGGCACCCATCTCGCATTGGACAAGATGCTGGCTGACGGCGGCATCGATAGGGGCGATATCAGCGGCTACTACACCGAGGAGTTCACCCATCTGGCGGTAGCGGCCGCCATCGCCGGCGGCGTCGCCGACGTCGGTCTCGGCATCGAGGCGGCCGCGCGCCGGCTGAAAATGGATTTCATCCCGCTGTTCTGCGAGGACTATTACCTGCTCGCCAAGCGCGAAACGATCGAACGCGAGGACGTCCAGAACATCATCGCGGTATTGAAGACCGAGGCGTTTCGAAACATCGTCGCCGCCTTCCCCGGCTATGAGGCATCCGTCGCCGGGTCGGTGGTCACGCTGGACGACGTGGTGTCGCGGGCGCCGGCAAAGCCTCCGCCTGAACCGGCGATGGCCAGCGGACTCGGCGAGTGAACTCCCCTCCCCGGCCGACGATCGAGGCGCCCTCGAGCTCCGACGTCTGAACGAGCCGCGGGAGATTGACGGCGGTCTCGAAATGAATTGGGGTCTCGCCCGAACTTCGGGAGCATGCCATGCCGGCGCTGGAAGGGGTGCTGGAGACCGTCCTCTATGTCGACGACTTCGAACGCGCCCGCGCCTTCTACGAAGGGCTGTTCGGGCTCGCGAGCCTGTATTCCGATCAACGCATGTGCGCCTACGACGTGGGCGGGCGCAGCGTCCTGCTCCTGTTCCGCAGGGGTGAATCGCTGCACACCATCAAGCTGCCCGGCGGCGTCATCCCGCCTCATGACGGGCGGGGGCCGCACCACATCGCGTTCTCGATCGCGGCAGGCGAGCTTGCGGACTGGGAGGCGCGCCTGGGCGCGTTCGGAATCGAAATCGAAGGCCGCACCCGGTGGCCGCGTGGCGGGATCAGCATCTATTTCCGCGACCCGGACGGGCACCTGCTCGAATTGGCGACACCGGGTTTATGGCCGGGCCATTGAGGGCCATCCGGTCACCGCGATGCGTTGCTGGATGCGGACGCAGATCCGAGATAGGTCGAAAGGTATTCGAGAATTCTGGGTCCGCTGGTCCGCGGAGACGCTCAGCCCGTAGCTGGTCATCTCTTCAATAATGCTGTTCCAGCCGTCCCGAGTCAGTCCGGCCGAGGCGACCACCATGCTGAGGTCGTGACAGGCCTGGCACTCGTGGGAGACGACCTCCCGGTTGGGCCCGGCCGGCAACTCGATCCCCTGCGCCGAAGCCGCGCCCAGCATCAAAACACAGGCGCCGAGGACGCCGATCATTACTCTCACGCTGCTCATACCGCCGCTCCCCTTCAAAGCCGGTGCAAATAGCCCTGGTCCGAACTGGACCCCATCCGTGGCACCGGTTCTCGATTGGAAACGCGGCCGCCCCTGGTCCCCTGATACCATGCGGGCCAGGCGCTGTCTGCCGCCGCGTGGCAGCCCGAACGAGTTGTGCTTCGCGCCCGCGCGGCATTGGCGACGCCACCGCAGCGCGATTGACGGACATGCCTTGCGAGCGAGCGTCGTCCCTCGGCAGGACCAGCGCGCCGGGAAAAAAAGGCCCCGACCTGGAATATCCGGGACGGGACCTGATGCTGCTTGTTTCGGGTGGGAGGGGTACCTGATTACGCAACGTCTCAATCGATAAACCGGCGGCCAGCTTCGTCCTTGAGATGGATCAAAGGATGCGCCCCGGCTTTCATCGCGGCGATCTCTCGAAAATGCCGCGCGCAAAAATGTCGGCCGACCGCGCGGCCGAATGCAGCGAAGTGATTCGTTCGAATCCGACCCCTATACGTAGGTATAGTCACGTTATTTCTTCAGATGCCCGCATGATATTTGTGGACAGTGGCGCACGAGTCATGAATCCGTCAGAGATATCGGTCTCGCGGAAGGAAGCGCTGCTTTGTCGAAGGTCCCGATGATATCGATTGTCGATGATGATCGATCCTTGCGCGAGGCGACCAAAGGACTGGTGAGATCGTTCGGCTACGGGGCGGACGCGTTCGCATCGGCCGAGGAATTCCTGCAATCCGACCGCGTCAACGATACGTCCTGTCTCATCCTTGACGTGAATATGCCGGGGTTGAGCGGCATCGAGCTGCAAAACCATCTGATCGCGCAGGGCAACCGCATGCCGATCATCTTCATCACAGCCGTTCTCGAGGAGGCCACCCGCGCCAAGGCGCTCAAGGCGGGAGCGGTGGGATTCCTGAGCAAGCCGTTCCGGGAAGAATGGCTGATCAGTCACCTCGACACGGCACTCAATCGCAAGCACTGCGAGCGCTGATCCTCCGACCGGCACCGGCGGCGCTCCCGCGTCCCGTCGGCCCATCGGCCCATCGGCCTTTGGCGCACGGGCTTTTTGCGCTCCCCGCCACCCCGCTTCGATCCCGCGTCCCACGCCGACCGTCCGCGTCCGGCGCGGCAGCGCACCTAAACCTAAGTGTAGGTTCGCCGATCCCATGAGATAGCCGCAAGGGACCTGCGTTTAATAGACCCGGGAATTTCTTAACTTATTGTTAACCACATGCAGGGGCTTGAGTGGATACCGGGGGATTTTCATGGAAATCGGATGTGCGCTGGCAGACGTCGGGGGCAGTCATTACGGGCCCGGCGTCGCGGAACGGTCGGACGATGCGCTGATGTCGGCCGTCGCCAAGGGTGACAGGCCCGCCCTCAAAGTTCTCTATGCGCGGCACAATATGCGGGTTTTCCGTTTCGCATTGCGCCTGACCCGCGATGAGACGCTGGCCGAGGATGTCGTAAGCGAAGTGTTCCTTCACGCTTGGCGCGGCGCAAAGAACTTCCAGTCCAAATCCAAAGTCTCGACTTGGCTGCTGGCGATTGCTCACAACAAGGCGAAGGACTCGCTGCAGCGCCGCCGGCATGAATATCTGAGCGACGACGACGCGGCCGCCATCGAGGATCCCGCGGACGATCCGGAAGCCAGCTTCAGCAAAAAGGAGCGCGGCGAGCTTTTGCAGGCGTGCCTGACCAAGCTCCCGGCCGCCCAGCGCAAAGTGATCGACCTCGTCTATTACCACCACAAGTCGGTCGAAGAGGTGGCCAAGATCGTCGGTGTTCAATCGAGCACCGTCAAGACGCGCATGTTCTATGCGCGAAACCGCTTGGCGGAGATGCTTTCCCGGGCCGGGGTCCAACACGCCTGGGCGTGATCTCCAGCGCAGAGGCGTCGCGCAGCAACGCCGGCTCTTGACCCGGTGGAAGCATGGTCCGATCAGGCTGACCTATTGGTGTCATTGCCCGGCTTGACCGGACGATCCAGTTACTCACGGTCGGTGTTTACCGGATCGTCCGGTCAAGCCGGGCAATGACAGCGAATTGTAAGCGCTCAGAGTGCGCCCCCGCGACGAATCACCAACCTTTGGCCAACCGATAAAGTCGATGATCCGCGGGCGGCCATCCTAAACCCAACCATCGTAAACCCAACCATCCTAAACCAAGGTATAGCCCACCGACCTGTTGGATCATCTCCGATTTACGAACGTACAATTTAGAGACTTTATTAACCAATTTATGGTCGCCCCATCGTGCTTGTTGCACGACGAGACGGGGGGTAAGAAATGTCCACGACAATCAAATCGATCATGGCTGTGGGCGCCCTCTTCGGCGCGATGCTGCTGTTCTCGGGAGCGACCGGGGAGCGCCTCGACATTCACTCGCCGAACGTGACCTGCCCGGTGTTCGCTTGGCCCAATTCCTACAGCGCCTGCCTCGACGACGGCGTGCGGCCTTCCGGCGCGCTGGACCAGGTGGAATTCGCCGCGGCCGACAAGCCGGCGGCGTTCGAATGATTCGTCTGTGAAAAGCGTGGGGGAAAGCATCGTCATGGCGAAATTCAAAATAAGGATCGCCAAGCTGAACGTGGCGCTCGGCTGCGTCGCCGCGGTCGCCGCCATCGCCTGCGCGGCGCTGGCAAACCCGGCGCGGGCCGAACCGCTGGCGCTGGCCGCGTCCGGTCAGGGTCAGTTTTCCATCTTCGATCGCGTGCTGCGTGAGCCGGTGACCGAGCGAACGCAGCGCCAGGACGGCGTCGATCTGCCGGCAAATCTGCGGCGCCAGGTGGTCGACTACCGGACCAGCGAGCCGGCCGGCACGGTCATCGTCGATACGCCGAACACCTATCTCTACTACGTGCTGGGCGGCGGCAAGGCGATCCGCTACGGCATCGGCGTGGGCCGCGAAGGATTCACCTGGTCGGGCGTGCAGACGGTGGCCCGCAAGGCCGAGTGGCCGGACTGGATCCCGCCCGCCGAAATGATCGCGCGCCAGCCCTATCTGCCGCGGTTCATGGCCGGCGGCCCCGGCAATCCGCTCGGTGCCCGCGCCATGTATCTCGGCGGCACCATCTATCGCATCCACGGCACCAATCAGCCATCGACCATCGGCGGGCAGGTTTCGAGCGGCTGCATCCGCCTGGTGAACGACGATGTCATCGATCTCTATGGCCGCGTCAACGTCGGCGCGAAGGTGGTGGTGTTGCCCGCCGTGTCGCTCGCCGCGAATCGCACGTCCGTTCCTTCGCTCCACTGACGCCATCGCATGCGCTCCGGAGCAGCCTGGGGACACGCAATGAATCATTCGATGTTGACCTGCGGCTGGACCACTCACCTCAAGATCGTGGCGGTCGCACTGTTCGCCGTGATGCTCGTGGCCATCGTTGGATTCAAAGCACGGCTGGACGATTCGGGCGCAGGCAACATGACCGCGAGCGCGAGAGCCGGCGGCCCGGCCGTGAAGGCCGGCAAACCCGCGGTTTATTCGACCCGCAACGACGACGCCATTCGTTGAGGCGAGTTGTTTCGGCGTCGGCTCGCGCAGCCGAGTAATCCCGCCCTCGCGCACGCGCACCACACTGAAATCGAGTGGCCCGACATCACACCGAGCCACACTCGCATCGCACGCGCAACGGTTTGAAATTCTCTGTGATGCATCCGGACCGGCACGCGCATTGGAAGCCCGGTGATCATCGGATAGGCTGCGCGCCCGAGGATGGAGGAGGCGCACCTTGGCTCAGGTCCGGGCATCACTTTCCGCGCCGCAGCCCCTTCGTCCGAGGCCGCTCGTTTGTGTCGTGACGGCGCTCGTAATGTGGTTCGGATGCCTGGAGGCGCGCACGCAAGAATCGCGCGCGCTCGATCTTCCGCCGGACGGCATACTCTCCTTCAAGGAACCGGCATTGTGGGAACAGCACCGGGTGCTGGTCCTCTCGACGGTCGGTGTCATCGCCTTGGAATCCGTATTGATCGCGGCGCTGCTGATCCAGTTCCGCAGGCGCAGGCGGGCTGAAGGCGACTTGAAGGAGAGCGAGGAGCGGTGGCGTTCCGTGTTCGAGACGTCGGCGGCCGGCGTGGCCGTGATGGACGCCGATGCCGGCTTCATGACGACGAACACCGCCTTCCAGACGATGCTCGGTTATACCGGCGAGGAATTGTGCCGCCTCTCGCTCGGCGACATCGGCATCGAGGACGACCGCGAATCGTCGCGGCAGCTGCTGGAGGAACTCCAGCGGGGCAAGCGACGCAATTACGACGCGGTGAATCGGTTCCGGCGCAAGAACGGCACTACGGCCTGGGGCCACATCTATTTGTCGACGATCCCGGGCGACGATGCCAAGCCACGGCTCTTCATCGCAACCACGATGGATATCACGGCCCGCAAGCTCGCCGAGGACGCCATGCGGGCCGCCCAGTCCGAGTTCGCGCAGGTCGCCCGGCTGACGACCATGGGCGAGATGACCGCATCGATCGCCCATGAGATCAATCAGCCTTTGGCGGCCATCGTCGCGAACGGAAATGCCGGGCTGCGGTGGCTCGCCAATACGACGCCCGACATCGACGAAGTGCGCGCCACGTTGAAGCGCATCGTCAACGACGGTCACCGGGCCGGCCGGGTGATCAGCGGCGTGCGGACGATGTGCAGGAAGGGCGGCCAGGCGAAGACCATGGTCGACGTCAACGATCTCGTCCGGGACGTCCTGACGCTGGTCCGCGGCGAACCCGACAGCCGCGGGGTTTCGGTTCGGACCGAACTGCAGCCGCTCCCGCAGGTGCTGGCGGATCGCGTCCAGCTCCAGCAGGTCATCTTGAACCTGATCATGAATGCCCTCGACGCCATGGCGTCGGTGAACGGCCGCGCCCGCGTGCTGCGGCTGAGATCGGAGCGGCACGAGCCCGGCGGAGTCATGGTGACGGTGCAGGACTCCGGAACGGGAATCGACAAGAAGGACATGGATCGCATTTTCGAGCCGTTCTTCACCACCAAGCCGCACGGAATGGGGATGGGGCTGCCGATCTGCCGATCGATCGTCGAGGCTCATGGCGGACGGCTGATGGCGTCCCACGATCATCCCTATGGCACGGTCTTTCAGATGATCCTGCCTGTCCAGGAGCCCGGCGCCGACCGCGCTGGACCGCCCGCCGCCGGCAGTTACCGGCCGGTGGAGATGGCCAGGCGTTGATGTCGGCTGCGCTGGCCGCTGGCGCGCCGCCGCCCTGATCTGAGGCTCTCGACGGCGATACCGGGGCGCTTTGCCTAGAAAAGTTCCAACCACCAGGCGAGCCCAGGCGCAAAATCAAAGAGCGCGATCCGATTGCACGGATCGCGCTCTGACGCGGCTCGGCCCTGCGGGGACCTGAAAAAAGGGCGCGCGCCTCTGGGGCGCGCGCGACCATCGACGAGGTTGGGGTGGGGGGTGGGGGGTATCCTCAGCCGATGGAATTAGCACGGTGCTTGCGAGACATGCATGGAACGCTCATGCCTCGCACCGTCGGCTGCGCCGGCGGCAAACACGTTTCATCACGCAAACGCAACTTAACTCGGCCGCCACCAGATCCAGAGGTCACTTGGCGACTGCCTATGACAGTGATCTTGTCACCGAAGTCCCCCATGCATAATTGTCCCTAAGTACAGACTCATTGTGCTTTGGTGGCGAGCCATTATCCTTAGGTTCAATACGGCGAAGCCCGGCCGCGCTTGCCCGACGGCCGGGCGCCCGATTCTCGCCGCATACGGGGCGCCACCGCGGCCATTTCATGGCCGACTGCGGGCGCTGCAGCCGCTTCTTTCAGGCTCGCCACAACGTCGGCTCTTTTGTAGATTTGCTAGATTTTTCAATCGGGTTGGGGACTGACAAAATGAAGGGTCCATCCGAATCGCAGCCGATCGTCTTCGTCATCGACGACGACGAGCCGATGCGCGAGGCGCTCAAGAGCCTGCTGCGATCGGTCGGGCTGCGAGTCGAACTGTTCGGCGCGGCGGCGGAGTTCCTGAAGAGCAAGCTTCCCGACGCCCCAAGCTGTCTCGTGCTCGACGTCAGGTTGCCGGGCCTGAGCGGGCTCGATTTTCAGACCGAGCTCGCCAGGGCCAACGTCCACATTCCCATCATCTTCATCACCGGGCACGGCGACATCCCCATGACCGTGCGGGCGATGAAGGCCGGTGCAGTGGAGTTTCTCACCAAGCCGTTTCGCGACCAGGAGTTGCTCGACTCGGTCGGCATCGCGCTCGAGCGCGACCGCGCGCGGCGCGAGCAGGACAGCACCGTCCACGACGTCAAGGTCCATTTTGAATCGCTCACGCCGCGCGAACAGGAGGTCATGGGATTCGTCACCGCGGGCCTGATGAACAAGCAAATCGCGGCCAAGCTCGGGGTCAGCGAAATCACCGTGAAGGTCCATCGCGGCAACGTCATGCGTAAGATGGGCGCGCGATCCTTGGCCGATCTCGTGAGGATGGCGGATGTGCTGGGCATACGCCGGACCCAACCATAAGTAGTCCTAAACCAATGTATAGTATCCCTGACCATCCCGGATGTTGGATTCTCGCGCCGCAACCAGGGGCGCCGGTGGGGGCACCGGCCTCAAGTCGTCCGAAATAGAAACGACCAAGGAGCGCTGTCTTGCGCAGAACTCTCCTGATTTCGATCGTAGACGACGATGAATCGATGCGAGAGGCAACCAAGGGACTTGTGAGATCACTCGGTTATCACGCGGCCACGTTTTCATCCGCGGAAGAATTCCTCAATTCGGACCTCGTGCACCGCACGTCATGCCTGATTACGGACATGCAGATGCCGGGCCTCAGCGGCGCCGACCTGCAGCATCGGCTGATCTCGCAAGGACGCTGCATGCCCACCATTTTCGTCACCGCGTTCCCCGATGAAAAGATTCGGGCACGCGTGCTGACGGCCGGAGCGATCGGCTATCTGAGCAAGCCTTTCACCGAAGAAAGCTTGATCACATGCCTCGACACGGCGCTCAGCGATGACAGCGCCGAGGGCGCCCGGCAGTAAAATACGCGAGCATGGGTCCGGTCACGGGGCTGACGGTTCATCGGGTCTCCGTTGGGCCGTGCAGCAGCCCGCAGGACAGGTAATAATCATTCCCCGGCGTCGATGATGGCGATGACGGGACCGCCGCCTTGCGGGCCCTGATGCATGGCATCGACCGACACGAACACGGCGGGGTCGCCGATCGCCGCCGCCGCCACGCCACCCACCGCGGCCTTGGCATGGCGATGATGATGGACATCGGAATCGTCGAGCATGATCTGGCGGCGCCCCCGCAGGGTGCCGTGGCGGTCGGCCTCGCATTTCATGAAGCAGTTGACGACGCGGCCGCCGAGGTCCGCGGCGCGAGGTCGATCGGGGAGTTCCAGGCCGGCATTGCGGATCGCGTCATAGATGCCGTCGATATCGAGGGCATCGCGCATGACGGCGTGGCCGATCCGGTAGCGTCCGCCGGCGCCGGCCTTGTTGCCGAGCAGCACGATCTGCGCCTGGACCAGTTCGACGCCCGAAGAGCACGACGCCACCGAGGAGAAGAGATCGAGGTCCTTGCATATCTGCTCGGCGCGCGGCATCGCGACCTCGCCGAGCGCGACGCCGATGCCCAGCGCCGTGGTGCCGTTGGAAACGCCCATGGAATCGTGGACCTCGCAGGCCACATGCTCGCCGCGGCTTTCGGCGTCGCGCACGGAATCGATGGTCAGCAGCGGCGTCTTGGTCTGGACGTAGTGCACGTCCTCGGGATCGGAAATGCCGGCGTCGAGCATCGCCGCCTTCACGGCGGCGGCGACCTTTTCGACCATGGCGGGGCGGCCGATGTCCTCCGGCAGCAGCTCCTCGCTCAAGGCGGTCCCGATGGCGAGCCTCGACTTGGACGCGGGCCCGGCCTCGGCGTTGCGCGCGAACACCGTCGCATGGGGCGTGATGATACCGTCGCAGCCGCCTGACCACACCATCGGGATCTGGGCGATATCGGCCTCGCCGCGGGTGCCGAGCTGGAGCAGCACGCGCCGGAACACCTGGTCGGCGAGAATGCGGGTGAAGTCGTTGACCCCGCCATTGCCTTCGGTCTTGCCGATGACGGCGATGACCTCGTCGGCGGTGAACTGCCCGGCCGCGATCCGTTCCGCGAGCCCGCTCGCGTCCTGGACGTTCTTCAACTCGACCTTCGCGACTTCGATCGCCATTCCGTGTTTCTCCTAAGACAGCAATGGAATCAAACTCGTCATCCTGAGGCGCGAGCGCAGCGAGCCTCGAAGGACGCACGGCCGGGCTACCGCTGTGACGCGCCGCGCGGCGACGCCGGGGCCGTCGTCCTTCGAGGCTCGCGCGAAGAGCGCTCGCACCTCAGGATGACGGGTCGGGGGCGAAGCACCGGGAGCGCCGCAGGGTGCCGCACGGCGATTGGTGAGTTCATATCATCGAAAACCACTCAACGCATGCGCGATCGAAATTCGCCGCGCAGCATTTTCTCGAAGCCCTCGCCGCGGTCGATCATAGGCGATGACGCCGCGCGCTTGGCGCGCAACGTCACGCGCCGTTCCGCCGTGGCCTGCTCTTCCACCGCGAGGCCGTCGGCATTCCCCGCCAGTACCACGCCGTAATCGTCGCGTGCGCGCGCGGCGGAGACCCGGCCTTCGACCACGTCGGAGAGCACCAGCGCCGCTTCGCGCTCGAGCGGATCGCCCCAGCCGCCGCCGCCGGTGGTGACCACCCGCACGATCTGGCCCGCGAGCACCGGCTCGCCGTCGACGAGGCCGCCGAGCTCGCGCGCGGCGCCGTCGAGATCGACGGTGACGCAGAACGGCTCGCCTGCCTTGCCGCCATTGAGCCCATAGCAGCCGAGCCGCACCCGGTCGGCGGTGACGATGGTGCGGCAATCGACCAGCGCCCGGTAATGCTTCTCGTAGCCGAGACCGCCGCGGCGCTTGCCGGCGCCGCCGGAATCCGTGCGCAGGGCGAGCTTCTCCACCAGCAGGGGGAACCTCGTCTCGGTGAATTCCGCCGGTTGGTTGCGGGAATCCGGAACGATGTGGATGGCGTCGTTGCCATCGGCGTAATAGCGCCCACCGGAACCGCCGCCGAGCACCTCGCGCGACAGGAACGGCTTGCCCGCTTGGTCGGTGCCGAAAAAGCCGGTGTAGCGGATGGTCTCCTGGTCCGCCGGCATGCGGCCGTCCACCGCCTGGGCGACGACGCCCGCCAGCAGGCCGAGACAGCGCAGCAGCACGAACGAGCGCGCGTTGGTCGCCGCCGGCCATTCGGGCGTGATCAGCGTGCCCTTGGGCGGAAACTTGACGGAGAAGACTTCGCAGACGCCCTCGTTGACGTGGATTTCGGCGGCACGCTCCGGCGTATCGGCGAGATTGCGCAGGATCGGCGCGATCCATTTGATGAGGAAGGCGCCGTCGGCATAGTCGGCCGGCCAGTTGATCGGCCCGGTCGACTGCGGATCGGTGCCGGTGAAGTCGAGCGTGATGCGGCCGCCGGCCTTGGTCATGGCGAGCACGATCTTATGGAGCTTGGGATCGGTGACGCCGTCGTGCTCCACATAGTCTTCCCAGCGGTATTCGCCGTCGGCGATCCGCGGCAGCAGTTCGTCGCGGAAGATATTGGTGCATTTGTCGAGGATGGCCTGGAAGCACGCCTCGACCTGGGCGCGGCCGAAGCGCTCGAACAGGCCGGCCATGCGCTGCGCGCCCATCAGGCAGGCCTGCACCTCGCTGTCGAGATCGGCGGCGAGCATGTCGGGGACGCGGGTGTTGCGCTTGACGATGGTGAAGACCGCCTCGTTGCGCACGCCCTCGGTGTAGAGCTTGACCGGCGGGATGGCGAGGCCTTCCTCGAACACGGTGACTGCGGTTCCCGGCATCGACCCCGGCACCCGGCCGCCGATGTCGTCATGATGCCCGAACGCCTGGATATAGGCGACCACCTCGCCGCCGTGGAACACCGGCACCGTGCTGCAGAGGTCCGGCAGGTGGCCGATGCTGCCTTCGGTGAGATAGGTGTCGTTCATCAGAAAGACGTCGCCGGGCCGCATGGTCTCGGGCGGAAAATCGCGCACCACGGCGTTCGGCATCGCCGAATAGGACCGCCCGGTGAGCTTGCGGCAATAGCGGTCGAACAGGCCGACGCGATAATCATGGGCTTCGCGGATCATCGGGCTGCGCGCGGTGCGCTCGATGGCATATTCGATCTCCGCCTCGATCGAATTGAGCGTGCCTTCGACGATCTGCAGGACGATCGGGTCGACCGGGGTGTCGCTGCGCGCGCCCGGCGTCGGCCACGGCTTCGCGGCGGCCGGTCTCGGCAGCACGTTCATGGCCGTCCTCCCGTTGCTGCGGCAGACCGCACGACCAGGATGCCATGCGGATCGACGTCCACGCGCTGGCCCGGAAACACCACGGTGGTCGAGCCGAATTCCTCGATCACGGCGGGACCGTCGAGTCGGTGGCCGGCAGGAAGGGCTGCGCGGTCGTAGATCGGCGTATCGCGGAAACTTCCATCGAAGTAGACCTCGCGGTGGGATTTCGGCGCGGGCGCGCCGCCGGGCCGCGCCGCGAGCTTGGGCAGGCTCGGCCGCTCGATCAACCCGAAGCCGGACACGCAGAAATTCACCAGTTCCACCTTCTGCCGCCCCGCGTAATTATACCCGAAGGTGCGCCGATGCATGGCATGGAAGGCATCGATCAGCCCCGCCAGGAACGCAGCGTCCACCAGGCCCGCTGATGCCGGCACCCGCACCTCCATGGACTGGCCGGCATAACGCAGGTCGGCTTCGCGCACCATGCGGATGCGTTGCGGCGCGATGCCGTCGCGCGCGAGCGCGGCGGCCGCTTCCCGCTCCATCTGCGCATAATGGCCGGCGATGGCGTCGAGGTCGGCTGAGTCCTCATGCATCACCTTGGTGCGGATGTGATCGGTGCGCCAATCGACCGCCAGCAGCCCGAACGCCGAGAGGTTGCCGGGATCGAGCGGCACGATGCAGGCTTTCATGCCCAGCAGTTCCATCACCGCGGGCGATTGCGCCGGCCCGGCGCCGCCGAACGAGAGCAGCGCGAAGGCGCGCGGGTCGATGCCGCGCTGGATCGTCATCTGGCGGATGGCATTGGCCTGGCTCCAGTTGGCGATCTCGATGATGCCGTGGGCGAGCGCTTCCGCGCTCATGGCGCCGGGAAGCCGCCGTGCCAACGCCGCGAGGCCATCTCTGGCGCGGGCGACATCGAGGGCGATGCCGCCACCGATCAGAGCCGGCGGCAGGCGCCCGAGCACGAGATTGGCGTCGGTGATGGTGGGCTCGCTGCCGCCGTGCGGATAACACATGGGCCCCGGCTCGGCGCCGGCGCTGCGCGGCCCGACCTTGAGATGGCCCTCGCGGCTGATCCAGGCGATCGAGCCGCCGCCGGTTCCGATCGTCTCGATGTCGATCATCGGAATCCGGATCGGAAACGGCCCGACCGAGCCCGCATTGGTCACATGCGGCTTGCCGCCCTCGATGAGGCAGAGATCGGTCGAGGTCCCGCCGGCATCGAGCGTCACGATGTCGGGAAAACCGGCGATGCCGGCGATGACGGCACTGCCTAGCGCGCCGGCGGCCGGCCCCGACAAGGCCGTGGTGATGGGCTTGCGCACGACTTCGCCGGCACTGGCAACGCCGCCGCTCGATTGCATCACCAGGAAAGGCACCCGCTCGAGGTCAGGTCCGAGCTCGTCCTGCACGCGCTTGAGATAGCGTTCCATGTGCGGCTTGACGAAGGCGTCGACCAGGGTGGTCACGGTGCGTTCGTATTCGCGATATTCGGGCAGCACGGTGCAGGACAAAGAGAGTGTCGCCTGCGGATACTCCTGCGCGACGATCTCGGCGGCGCGCCGCTCGTGGGTGGGATTGGCATAGGAGTGGATCAGCGAAATGCCGATGGCGCGCACGCCGTGGCGGCGGAAGAACCGCGCGGCGGCGCGCACGCTTTCCTCGTCGAGCGGCCGCAGTTCCTCGCCCCGGTAGTTCAGCCGGCCGCCGGCCTCGCATACGAAGCGCAGCGGCACGATGCGCTCGGGCTTCACCCAGAAATAGGAATTGCCGTAGCCCTCGGGCACCGATTGCCGGGCAATCTCGAGAATGTGCCGGAAGCCCTCCGTCACGATCAACCCCAGCGAATCGATCTGGCCCTGCAGCAGCGCATTGGTGGCGACAGTGGTGCCGTGGGCGAGGCTCGCGACCTCGTTGGCACTCGCGCCCGCCGCTGCAAGGATCGCGGCGACGCCGCGCACCAGGCCGACGGCGGGATTCGACGGCGTGCTCGCGACCTTGGTGACCCGCATCGCGCCGGAGCCGGTGTCGACGGCGACGATGTCGGTGAAGGTCCCGCCGGTGTCGATGCCGATGCGAAAACGGGAGTTTCGTGCCTGCGTCATCCGGTCCGGTCTCTCCTCTTGGGCGTCCCGCCGAGCTTCGTCATCGGCATCAGGCTCCGGTATCAGCATGAAGCTTCGCTGTCAGCATGAAGCATGCCAGACACGGCCGAGGTCCGGTACCGCCGCAATGCTCGCTACCCGGCATGGTCACGGCCGGGCTTGTCTCGGCCATCTCGATGATCGAGGCACGGACGCGATCGGATGCGCGAGTTTTGGAGCGCCGTGCCCGTCAATCGAGATCGCCGGGTCAAGCCCGGCGATGACGTCTGTGGGGGAGCCGATCTCATCGCTGTCATCGCCCGGCCCGACCGGGCGATCCAGTAATCACGAGACGGCGACCTGGGCACGGCATGAGTTTCATCGATGCCACAGGGCTTACTGGATGCCCCGCTTTCACCGGGCATGACACTGAAACATAATTATCCATTTATTTCAGTCGGTAGCCCATATTGAAGACGTCTTCGCCCTCGAAGATATCCATCCCCGAAATCATATACTTTTCGAAACGAATTATAAAATGAGAACTGTATCCCGGTCCGCGCGCCGATGCTCAGCTTTTCGACCCGAATGACCACCTGCACCGGTTTCTGGGTGCATTCATCATAATACTCGGCCGTGAAGACGAGCGCGGGCTGGCTCAGCGCGCCCGGAACCACGGCCATTTGGCACGCCGACGATATCTCGACCTTCGGACGGCAATAGTCCTGATCTACCAGGGTGAACTTCTTGTCGACCGGAATTTGATAGACATAAGCCAAATCCGATTTCATTTCCTCGAACGGCCGCTTTGTGTCCGGGTGAAGAAACCGCAACGCCAATTCCGGGCCTTGGATGAAATAGGATCGCTTTTGCGCGTCCCACCAGATTCGTTCTGGAACATGAACTTTGTCGGAGCCGACCGAAAAACCGTTAAAGTCGATGTTCGGGCACAGGCTGGTCGTGACGGCGCCGCTGTCCTCGGCCCGCGCAGGTTCCATGCCAGCCTGTACCAAAAGTGCCATCAATCCGGTCAGGAGTGGTCGTCTCATATGAACCGCCGCAGAAGGCCGACCGGACGTCGCCGGCGAATCTCAGAAGCAGGTTTCGGCCTCCGCCGCAAGGACGGCGCCCGTCGACGTCGAAGGGGTCTGCAACCTTCGCCACGCGACCGGGTTGCACTAAGGTGTCGCCGCCCAGGCGGAGCCCCGGCGCGGGCAGCAATGTGTACAGCTTGTGCAGCGTAGATCGCACAACTTCGAGGACTTGCTTCACCGAGCGCATGGCAAAGTGGATTTCGGCCGCAATCGCTATTGTGCGACGCAACAATAAGTCGTCATATTAGACCGCTCGGGGTTGCGAAGACTGGGAAAGGACCGGCAACTTGCCAAGCCTGGGAAACACGCTTGCCAACCTGGCCAAGTACCGCCGCCAGTGGGAGACCATCGTGCAGGCGGGGCGCGCCGCCCGTGCGCCGGAACTGGACCTCGATCCCGCCCTCGGCCATCTCACCGAAGTGCACGGATTCGGTTCGAATCCGGGCGCGCTGCGCATGTTCAAGTACTGCCCGGCGCAGCCGGAGCCGGCGCTGGTCGTCGTGCTGCACGGCTGCACGCAAACGGCGACGGGCTATGACTTGGGTGCGGGCTGGTCGACGCTCGCGGATCGCTACGGTTTCGTGCTCCTGCTGCCGCAGCAGCAGCCCACGAACAATCCGAACAAGTGCTTCAACTGGTTCCTCTCCGACGACTTCGAGCGCGGCAAGGGCGAGGCGCTGTCGATCCGCCAGATGGTCGAGACGATGGTCCGCGATCACCGCATCGATCCCGGCCGCGTGTTCGTGACCGGCCTCTCGGCCGGGGGAGCCATGACTTCCGTCATGCTCGCCACCTATCCCGATACGTTCGCCGCCGGCGCGGTTATCGCCGGCCTGCCCTACCGCACGGCGACCAACGTCAACGAGGCGTTCGAGAGCATGTTCAAGGTGCGCCCGCGCACGGCGCGTGAATGGGGCGACTGCGTGCGCGACGCTTCCGCGCATTGCGGGCCGTGGCCGCGCATATCGGTGTGGCACGGCGCTGCCGACCCGCTGGTGAAGCGCGAGAAT
Organism: uncultured Alphaproteobacteria bacterium; assembly: GCA_963800215.1. Classification (GTDB taxonomy): domain Bacteria; phylum Pseudomonadota; class Alphaproteobacteria; order Rhizobiales; family Xanthobacteraceae; genus JAJPKK01. Next base: position 477,448 of record CAWCZY010000007.1, read on the forward strand.
GCCGACCAGATCGTGAAGCAATGGACCGATGTGCATGGCCTCGACGCCGAACCGACGCTGACCGAAACGGTCGACGGATATCCGCGCCAAGTATGGCGCGACCGCAGCGGCCGCGACGTCATCGAATCCTACACCATCCCGAAGATGGCGCATGGGACGCCGCTCGCGGCGGGCAACTCCCACGATAAATGCGGGGTCCCCGGCGCCTTCCTGCTCGAAGTGGGAATTTCGTCGTCCTATCATATCGCCAAATTCTGGGGCCTGACCGGACGTCCGCGTCGTGGAACCGAACGGAGCAAGCCCGCCCAGGCACCTCCCAAGCTGCCTCGCAGCCAGCGTCAGGGTGCCACCGCCGCGCCGACCTCTGCGACCCCTGCCCGAGCGCCTGCGGCCGGCGCACCCCCGCCGACCGGCCCACGCGCGATCGACGTCCAAGCCGTCATCACGAAGGCGCTGAAGTCCGCCGGACTGTGGAAATCACCGTGAACGCGCCGGCCTGAGCGTCGGTTGCCGCGCCCCCTCCCCTCACGCCGCCCCGGTCACCCGGCGCAGCGTCAGGTTGATCCGGCCGCCCTCCGCGATGAGGGTCGAGGTCCGCGGGATGATGCGGTCGACGCCGTGAAAGGCGAGCCGGGCGCCGCCCAGCACCAGCGCGTCGCCCGAGGCGAGCCGGAACGACCTGGTCGGCCCCTGGCGCACCGTCCCGCCGATCCGGAACAGGCAGGCGTCGCCGAGCGACAGCGAGACCACCGGGGCATCGAAATCCTCTTCGTCGCGGTCCTGATGCAGGCCCATGCGGGCATCGGAGTCGTAGACGTTGACGAGACAGGCCTGCGGCAGCAGGCTATAGTCCGACAGTTCCGACCATGCCCGCAGCAGGATGTCCGGGATCGGCGGCCACGGCACGCCGGTCGCAGGATGGGCCGGCTGGTAGCGGTAGCCGCCTTCGTCGGTCATCCAGCCGAGCGGGCCGCAATTGGTCATGCGCACCGACATCGGCTTGCCGCTCCTGGGCATCCGCGGGGTATAGAGCGGGGCGCGCACGATGACCTTCCTGACGGCGGCCAGGAGGGCTTCCTGGGCCTCGCGTCCGAGATAGCCCGGTACGACGCGCAGGCCGGCAAGCGTGGTCGGATGCTCTGTCACTGGTCCGGCGCCAAGGTCCATCCGGTTGTGGGAAATCCGCATCTCGACCCCGAACGAAGACCCGAACAAAGCCCTTTTCAAACCGGCTGGTGTCGGGATATCATCCGTGAAAATAAGAATTCACCCTCGGCTGGAAAGGCGCCCCCATGAAAAATACCACTCTTTGTGCACTCGCGGTTTCGATTGCTGCCGTCGGCTTTGCTGGCGGCGCGCAGGCGCAGCAGGCAAAAAAGCTGTTTTTCGAAGGCGACATCGTTCGTCATGCGCTCGCCGACCAGGCCGGGCCGTTCTGCGTGCTATCCAACCTGTATAAGCGCAATGAAGCGGTGGCGTGGCGCATCCGCGTGCTGCAGCCGAACGGCGAAGTGGCCGACAACAAGGTGCTCAAGAGCGTCGTCGTCGAATTGGGCAACGGCCAGAAACTACCGGCCGCCTTCAAGCCGCACGGCACTCCGCCCACCGACCATTTCTGGTCGCTGTTCTGGACCATCCCGGCCGACTTCCCGACGGGATCGCTCGGCTACAAGGTCGTCGCCACCATGAACGACGGCTCCACGGTGGAGTGGGTGCCCTTCACCCGGCCGACGACCCAGCTGATGGTCGTCGCCGGCGACCCGGTGATGAAGGCGAAGCCATAAGTTTACCGAAGGGGTTGTAGATGCGGAAATGCAGCGGCCGGCTGGCCGGTCTGGCGTGTGCGCTATTGGCGCTGTCGCTGATGTCCCCGGCGCGGTCGGTCGCCGCCCCCGCTGCCTCGGCGCTCGGGCCCGAAGTCGGGGTCAGCAAACCCCGCGACGGCTATGTCGGCCGCATGGACGTCTCGCCGGAACATGGCCCGGCGGGAACAGCCGGTGACGGTGACGGCCGAGGGACTGCCCCCCGGGCAGGAATTCCAGGTCGTGTGGGTCACGGTGGACGGCGTCTGGAAGGTCGCGGACGCCGAATATCACGGCCGCGAATTCAACCAGGTCGCCTATGAGATCGCCAAGGTGAGGGCCGATCAGTCCGGACGGCTGAGCGCGAAGTTCGTCGCGCCGGACGATTACGGCTTCCTCCACGACATCGTGCTGCAGCAGGGCGACCGCCTCTTCACCCAGGTCGGCTATTCCCTCGACATGACGGTGGAAATTTCGCCGAAGAGCGGGCCGGTGGGCACGCCCATCCATGTCGAAGTCAAGGGCATCGGCTTCCGGTCGCTCTATAATTCCTGGGATCTCATCTACGACAACAATTTCACCGGCTGGATATCTTCCGTCACCACGCGCGGCGCGGCGAGCTTCACGATTCCCGCGACCGGCGGTCCGGGCGTGCACATTCTCGAAGTGATGCATGGGGAACTGACCTTCCCGTACCGCAACCCGGAGCAGAATCCCGCGCCGGGACGGCCGCGCTTCGAGTTGGCGTTCACGATCACCGATGGTGCGCCGGTGCTGCCGCCGGCACCGGAGCAGCAGGCGCAGACCAATGTGCGCGGGCTGCCGCCGCCGGGCGAGTTGGTCGCGACACCGCAATTCGCCGGAGTCGGCGAACCGGCAGTGGTGCGCGGCGAAGGCCTGGAGCCGGGCAAGAGCTATCAGCTCAACTGGACCCGTGTCGTCGGCAACCGCATGACCGGACAGGGTTGGGAGCAGGCCTCCAAGGTGATCGCCGAAGCCAAGGCCGACGCCGCCGGCCGCGCCGAGTTCCGCTTCAGCACGCCCGACGATCTCGGCGGCACCCACGGATTGCGGGTCCAGGCCGGGCCGGCAAAGAAGATCGGGGCGTTTTGGCTCAAGTCCACCGCGCTGCCGATGGATGTGAAGCGCGGCCCGGCGGGCACGACCTTCACGATTCACCTCAAGGGCGTCGGCTGGACCGAAACCTCAAACATCTATCACATGGTGTACGACAACAATTACACCGGCTATGTCTGCGCATTCAACAGCCAGGGCGACGTCGAGATCTTCATCAAGGCCACCGGCACGCCGGGCTGGCATTACGTCGATCTCTATCCCGGCATCTACAAGGGCGCGGAGACGCGGCCGAACAACTTCCGCATCCCCCAGCTCACCTATGACAAGGACCATCCCGGCGAGGATTTGCCGGCGTTCCACTTCGCCTTCGAGGTGACGCCGGGCAGTTCGCGGGCTTCCCTCGCGCCATAGATATCACGACCCGCAGGTGAGCGAGCGGTCGAGCAGCCGGCAATGATTGATCGGCCGGCCGCCGGCATCGAATAGCGTGCCGACCCACAACGCGCCGAGGCGGTCCCACACCATATAGGCAAAGCCCGAATAGGTGACGGAGTTGACGACCTTGAGACCGTTGACGTCGGCGCCGATCATGCTGACCGGCGGCAGTATCGACAACTTGTCGCCGCCGGTGCCGACGACGAGCTGCGGCGGACGGGCGCCGCCGAAGTCCACTGCCTGGAAGAAATGGATGTGCCCAGCGGCCTCCATGCGGACGCCGCTCGGCATCAGCGCGCCGAACGCGAGCTCCTGGACGTGATTTTCGACCTCGTCCTGCTCGATGCCGCGGTCGGCGCTGCGCATGGAATTGGAGGGCCGGTGGCTGACCATCCACGCTTCCGCCGGCACCTTCGCCAACACTTCGGTGAATTGGCCGCGCAGCAGTCCCACCAGGGCGGACGGATCGCCCTTGGGATCGGCGGCCTTTGCGTCGTCGACCACGACCACGCCGAAATCGCCGAGGCGCGCCACGAAGACCCCGGTCAAATCGTGGCAGGTGCGCTCCATCGGCTGACGGTCCATGAAGCGGAACCAGCCCTCGCCGGCGCGGCTGCAGTCTTCGTGATTGCCGCGGACCATGACCCAAGGCGCCGCCGCCAGCAGCGGCGCAGCTGGCGCAAAGAAGTCCGCGTTCCACGAATCCCAGCCATAGCCCCAGGGGCTTCCGGTGCATCCCCGGTTGCCGGTCGGGCACGCCGACTCGCGATAAAGATAGTCGCCCACATGGATCACGAGGTCGGGACGGGCGGTCGCCGCCATCTCGATGATCTTGGGAAACGGCCATGCGGCCGGATCGTTGCAGTCCTGGAATGCATTGCCGGTCTCGAGCCGGCACCCGGTGTCGCCGAACATCAGGATGCGCTGCGGGTTCGGCCGCGCCAGCGGCAGCGGTTTGCCGTCCAGGACGCCGGCCACCGCACCCGGCGGCACCGCGACCTCGCAGCCCCGCACCGTAAAGACCGCATCCTTGACGTTGTCGAACTTCCGGTCCGGCTCCGACCGGATCGCCATGGGCGTCGGCGCGCCGTCGAACAGCACGGACGGACACGCATCGTCGGCGATCGCCCGGACGCTCGACGAGCCGTCGGGGCCCAGTTCGACCCATTGCGACAGCACCCTGGCTTGTGCGCCCCCGATCGCAAACGGCGCCAAAACCGCGACGGCGAGGACGGCGACAAGCCGGCTGCGGCACTCGATCTTCATGGCAGGCCTTTCAAGCTCAATTCCGGTCGAAACGGATTATGTATCCTGCGGCCTTGACCGTCGAGAGACGGAATTCGCTGGCGGCCCGGCTTGATGGCGCGGAAATCGGCACCCTTGGCATTTCTTTTGCTTGATGGGATACCGTAGTGCGGCGCCAATCGTTGGCGCCGGGACCGGAATTGGACGGCGGATCAGACCTTTCGCATGGATCTGAACACCATCACACATGTCGCGAGGCCGCAACATCGAAACGAGATGACGGCCTGGAGATCGGGTGATGCGTGGCTCGCCGGCGGCACTTGGCTGTTTTCCGAGCCGCAGCCTGCCCTGTCGCGGCTGATCGATCTGGCCGGTTTCGGCTGGCCGCCGGCGGTCGCGTCGCCGGACGGGTTGCAGATTGCGGCGACCTGCACGGTCGCTGCCCTCGATGCGCTGACGTTGCCGCCGGAATGGGCGGCGGCGCCGCTTTTCAATCAATGCTGCCGCGCTTTTCTCGCCTCGTTCAAGATCTGGAACATGGCCACGGTCGGCGGCAACATCTGCATGGCACTGCCGGCGGGCCCGATGATCGCGCTCACCTCCGCGCTCGAAGGCGTCTGCACCATCTGGACGCCGGATGGCGCCCAACGCCGTATCGCCGTCACCGAATTCGTCATGGGTCCCCAGCGCAACGCGCTGCGGCCGGGCGAATTGCTGCGTTCCATCTGGCTGCCGGCCACGGCGCTGGTGCGGCGCACCGCGTTCCGCAAGATTGCGCTCTCCCCGCTCGGCCGCTCGTCGGCCCTCCTGATCGGAACGCTCCCCCGCGACGGCAGCTTCACCCTGACCATCACCGCGGCGACGCGGCGCCCGATCCGGCTGAGCTTCCAAGCCCCGCCATCGGCGGCGGCGCTGCGCGAACGCATCCATGCGAGCATTCCCGACGCCCAGTACTTCGACGACCTGCACGGTGTGCCGGCCTGGCGCAAGCACATGACCTTGCAGTTCGCCGAGGAGATCCGCCGCGAACTGTCTCCAGGGGCGGCGCCATGACCTACGTCGTCAACGGCACCCCTTATTCGGCGACGCCGCGCCCCGGCCAATGCCTGCGCACTTTCCTGCGGCAACTGGGGCTGCTCGGGGTGAAGAAGGGCTGCGACGCCGGCGATTGCGGAGCATGCAGCATCCTCTTGAACGGCGAACCCGTGCACAGCTGCCTGGTTCCGGCCTTCCGCGCCGACGGCTGCGAGGTCACGACCATCGAAGGCCTGGCGACGGGGGGCGCCCTCCACCCGATGCAGCGCGCCTTCCTGCAGGCACAGGGCTTCCAGTGCGGCTTCTGCACCCCCGGCATGATCGTCACCGCTTCGAGCCTCAACCAGGCCCAGCGCAACGATCTCGCCGCCGCGCTCAAGGGCAATCTGTGCCGTTGCACCGGCTATCGCGCCATCGAGGACGCGATCCTTGGGGTGCGTCATGTCGACGAAACCGATCCGGGAGCGCCCTTGGGCCACAATGTCCCTGCGCCCGCCGGACCCGCCGTCGTGACCGGGAAGGCGCGCTACACGTTCGATATCGCCGTCGAGGGCCTGCTCCATCTCAAGCTGCTGCGCTCGCCCCACGCCCACGCCCGCATCCTGTCGATCCGCAAGGAGGAGGCGCTCGCGGTTCCCGGGGTGGTTTCGGTGCTCACCTGGGAAGATGCGCCGGCCCGGCTGTTCTCGACCGCGCGCCACGAACGCGACGGCGACAACCCCGCCGACACCGTGGTCCTGGACAACATCGTGCGCTTTGCCGGCCAGCGCGTCGCCGCCGTCGTCGCCGACAGCGAGGGCGCCGCGGAGGAAGGCTGCGGGCGGCTCGCCGTCGATTACGAGGTCCTGCCCGCGGTGTTCGATGCCGAGCAGGCGATGGCGCCCGGCGCGCCGGTCATCCACGACAAAGGACCGGAAGCGCGCATCCTCGACCCCGCGCACAATATCGTCGCCGAGCTCCACAGCCATATCGGCGATGTCGAAAAGGGTTTCGCGGAAGCCGACTTCGTCCATGAGGGGACCTACGTCACCCAGCGCGTCCAGCACGCCCATCTCGAAACCCACGGCGCGGTCGGCTGGGTCGACGGCGACGGGCGCCTCAATTTGCGCTCGAGCACGCAGACCCCGTTCCTGACCCGCCGCGCCTTGTGCACCGTGTTCGACCTCGATCCCGCCAAGGTGCGGGTCTACTGCGACCGCGTCGGCGGCGGCTTTGGCGGCAAGCAGGAAATGCTGGTCGAGGACATCGTCGCGCTGGCGACGCTGCGGACCGGGCGGCCGGTCAAGCTCGAGTTCACCCGCGAGGAGCAGTTCATCGGCGCCACCTACCGGCACCCGATGCGGGTCCACGTGAAGGCCGGAATCCGGCGCGACGGCACCCTCACCGCCATCGCCATGCGGGTGGTCTCGAACACCGGGGCTTACGGCAATCACGGCGCCAGCGTGATGTATCACGGCTGCGGCGAGTCGATCGGCGTCTACCGCTGCGCCAACAAGAAGGTCGACGGCTATGCGGTCTATACCAACATCGTGCCCAGCGGCGCCTTCCGCGGCTACGGCCTGAGCCAGACCATTTTCGCCGTCGAATCGACCATGGACGAGCTCGCCCGCGGCATCGGCATGGACCCGTTCGCCGTGCGCCGCCGCAATATGGTGCGGCTCGGCGACCCCATGATCTCGACCGGCCCCCCCGAAGCCGATGTCGAATACGGCAGCTACGGGCTCGACCAGTGCCTGACGCTGGTCGAGGAGGCGATGGCGCGCGGCGGCGGCGCCGCGTCGCCCGGCCCGTCCTGGCTGGTCGGCGAGGGCATCGCCCTCGGCATGATCGACACCGTGCCGCCCCACGGCCATCTGGCGGACGCCCGGGTGACGCTGCGCGACGACGGCAAATACGAGCTCGCCGTCGGCACCGCCGAGTTCGGCAACGGCACCACCACCGTCCACGCCCAGATCGCGGCCGAGGCGCTCGGAACCACCGCGGCCCGCGTGCGCATCCGGCAATCCGACACCGATCATGTCGGCCACGACACCGGCGCGTTCGGCAGCACCGGCACGGTGGTGGCCGGGCTCGCGACCATGCGGGCGGCCGACCTGCTGCGCGAGGAGATCGCAGCCTTTGCCGCCGAGCAGGCCGGCGGCACCGCGGCGATGTGGAGCCTCGCGGCCGACGCGGTCGTCGGCGGCGGGCGCCGCATCGGCCTTGCCGCGCTCGCGAGCGCCGCCAAGGCGGCCGGGCGCGAACTAACCGCGGCCGGCGCCAGCGGCGGCACTCCGCGTTCGGTGGCATTCAACGTGCAGGCCTTCCGCGTCGCAGTGAACCCGCATACCGGGGAGATCCGGATATTGCGCAGCGTGCATGCGGCCGACGCCGGCTTCGTCATCAATCCCATGCAATGCCGCGGCCAGATCGAAGGCGGCGTCGCCCAGTCGCTCGGCGCAACGCTTTACGAGGAAGCCGTGATCGGACCCGACGGGCGGGTCGTCAATCCGTCGTTCCGCGCCTATCACATTCCCGCCTTTGCGGACGTGCCGCGCACCGAAGTCATTTTCGCCAAGACCTCGGACCGGCTGGGCCCTTACGGCGCCAAATCGATGAGCGAGAGCCCTTACAATCCGGTCGCCGCCGCACTCGCCAACGCGGTGGCGGACGCGACCGGACTCCGGTTTGCCGTTTTGCCGTTGAAAGCCGACCGCATCTTCCCGGCCTTGTGGGAAAAATTCGGCCCCGCCATGGCCGGCGACGGACCGCACGCCGCTCAGGGCGCCACCGCCCCCATCGCGCCATAGCGGCCGAGGATCGGCAGCACCGAGACGGCGCCGCCGGCATCGACGGCGTAATAGTTCGCGTGGAGATTGACGGTCGGGTCGCAATGGGTCGCGCCGATCAGGACGCGCGTGCCGATGGCCGGACGCGGCGTCCCCGGCGGCAGCGTGATGGCGCCATGCTCGTCGCCGGAAAAGCTGTAGCTCGCTCCCGCCGGCAGGCCGATGAACCACGCCGGCGCCGGCCCGTTGACGGCGAGCGCCTTGGTGCCGGCATCGACCGTCACCTGGTCGTCGCGATTGGCCGAGACCACCGTCGCCAGCACGTACAGCGCGGGCGCGAAGGCGAGCGGCGAGCCGTCGTCCCGGCGCACCCGGGCATAATCGGCATCCATGAAGACGTAGGAGCCGACCTGAAGCTCGGTATAGGGCCCGGCCAGATCATAGGCATGGGCGCCGGTGCCGCTGCCGGAAATGATCGGGCAAGCGATGCCTTCGGCCGCGAGCACCGCCGCCAGAGCGCGCAGCGGTTCCCCCGATTTCGCCGCGGCCGCGCGTCGCTCCGCCGGGTCGAAGATATGCTGGATGTGGCCGGCATAGCCCTGCAGGCCGCGGAATTCGAACCGCCGGTCGGCGGCGGTCATGCGCGCGAGGCCATGGCCGTCCTGAAGGGTGGTCACGCCGGTACGGGCCTGCCCGACATCGACGTCGACCAGCACGCCGAGCGGCGGGTCGCCGTCCGCCAGCGCGGCGCGCAGCCCCTCGATCTGGTCGCGGTGATCGACCACCACCATGAGCGGCGAGACCCGGTTGAGCCGCGCCAGCCGCGCCGCCTTGTCCGTCCCCACCACCGGCGAAGTCACCAGCAGGCCGGTGACGCCTTCCCGTGCCAGCGCCTCCGCCTCCAGGAGGGTCGCGCAGGCGATGCCGGCCGCGCCCGCCTCGAGCTGCTGGCGCGCGATCGCGGCCGACTTGTGGGTCTTCGCATGGGGGCGCAGCGCGACCTTGTTGGCGGCTGCGGTCGCCGCCATGCGCTCGATGTTCGATTGGAGTGCGGGCTCGTCGATGACCAGCGCGGGGGTGTCGATCCGCGCCAGCGCCGGCAGGTCGGGACGAAAGGAGTCGGGACGAAGACGAGTTCATGGGGCGGTCCCTTTATCTGATACGCCCGTTGACGTCACGGGGCTGGACACTATGACCGGAGCACGTGATAGAAGGCGTGCCCGTGATCGCGCCTCACCATCGCGCTTTTCCGGCGACGACAGGGCGTATAAGTTCTGTTTCGGCGATCGGCAAGATTCGACTTCGGGAAGCACGATGAGAAGAGTTTTTGCGGGCGTGATGCTGTTTCTGGGATCCCTGTCGGCTGCGGGCGCCGCGGAGATCAAGGTGCTCAGCACGGGCAACATGGCCACGATCCTGGCCGCGGTCAGCGGCGAGTTCGAGCGCACCACCGGCCACAAGCTGGTGATCCAATACGGCTCGACGACGCGGATGAAAAGCCGCGTCGAGGCCGACGAGCCGGCGGATCTGACGATCAACGAGAAATTCGTGCTCGAGGATCTCCTGAGACAGGCCCGCATCGAGACCGGCACGATGGTTGATATCGCACGTTCGCCGCTGGGCATCGGGATTCGCGCCGGCGCTCCCAAGCCCGACGTCAGCTCGGTCGACGGCCTCAAACGCACGTTGTTGGCAGCCGAAAGCATCGCGTATCCCGATCCGAGCGGTGGTGCACAGGACGGCACCTATTTCGTCTACCTGATGCGGCGGCTCGGGATCGCCGATCAGCTCAAGCCGAAGATCGAGCTGACGAAAGGAGGCGACGCGGCAGGCCAGGCCGTCGCGTCCGGCCGCGCTCAGATCGGCGTGGCGCAGCGTCGCAACTTCATTTCATTGAACGGTGTCCAGTTGCTGGAACCGTTGCCGGACCTTCCCGGCATCAAATTCCTGATGGTGGCCGGAGTCGTCGCGGGCGCCCGCGAACCGGATGGCGCGTTGGCATTTGCCAAGTTCCTGTCGTCCCCTTCGGTCGCGCCCGTCATCAGGGCCAACGGCATGGAGCCGTATATGTAGACGGCACGATAATCGAGGGCAGGTTCGATGAAGCTCTTTCATGGTGTGCTGATCGCAGCCGCGATCCCGGCCGTGTCGATCGGATTTGCGCTCCGGAGCGCAAACGCCGCCGAATACACGCTGACGCCGAGTCCGCAGACCGTGCACATCGGACATTTCGATGCCCGGCTTAAACCGGTGCTCACGATCAATTCGGGTGATATCGTCACCATCGAAACCGCCACCCAAATCGATCCCGCCGAGGTCGACAAATCCGGCGTGGTGCCGCCGGCCGCGGTGCCGGACTATACCCGCGCGATCTATCGCGAGGTCAGGGATCGCGGCCCCGGCGCACACATTCTCACCGGCCCCATTTTCGTCAACGGCGCACTGCCGGGCGACGTCTTGGAGGTGCGTATCCAGGAAATCGACCTCGCGGTCGACTATGGCTACAACGTCCAGCGGCCCTACCTCGGCGCGCTGCCGGAAGAATTCCCCGGCGTGTTCCAGCGCATCATCAGGATCGACCGCGACGCCAAGACCGCCGCGGTCGCGCCCGGCGTCGTGATTCCGCTGGACCGGCCGTTCTTCGGCACCCTGGGGGTCGCGCCGCTGCCCGCCATGGGCCGCATCAGCAGCGGCCCGCCCGGCGTGCACACCGGCAATATCGACAACAAGGACGTGGCGGCCGGTTCGATACTCTACATGCCGATCTACGCGGCCGGCGCACTGTTTTCGGTCGGCGACGGCCACGGCGCCCAGGGCCAGGGCGAGGTCGACCTGTCCGCCGTCGAGACCGGGCTGCGGGGAAAATTCCAGTTCATCGTGCGCAAGGATTTGAAGCTCACATGGCCGCGGGCGGAAACCGCGACCCATTGGATCGTGATGGGACTGAACCCCAGCCTCGAGGAGGCGATGAAGATCGCGGTGCGCGAGACCATCGGCTTCATCACCGAACGCTTCCCGAAGCTCTCGCGCCAGGAAGCCTATATGATCGCGAGCCTCGCGGTGGATTATCACGTCACCCAGGTGGTGGACGGCACCAAGGGTGTTCACGGCATGATCCCGAAGGCGATCTTCACGGGGCAGTAAGTCCGGCAACCAATCAACCGATTTTTGGTTGCCGATTCAATAAACTTCTGCGGCACAGTCACTTCCGCGCCGCGCTCAAATACTTCATCTCCGCCGCGGCCTGCGGACCGGAAAACGTCAGCGCCAGTTCGGTGACGCCGGCCGCGCCGCAGGCGGCGACCTGGGCGATACAATCCGCCGGCGTGCCCGCGATGGCGAAGGCGTGCACGAAGCGCTCATCGAGGACGGCGGCGGCATCCTCGCCGGCGCGCAGGCGCCGGGAGGCGGCGGCGAATTCCGGCTCGGCGATCCCGCTTCCCATGGTGAGCGCGGTCTTTGCTCCGTCCAGCCTTTGGCCGAGGCTCCAATAGGCCGGAAGCATCTCCGCTACCGCATGCTTGGCGGCGGCCACGGCCGCGGCGCGATCGGTGCCCACGCGGCAGGGCATGTAGCGCACCACGCCGAGCGGCTCGGTGCGGCCGGCCGCTCGGGCGGCGTCCTGCATCAGCGCCACGGAGCGGGCGACGAAGGGCGCCGTGCACATGTTGGACACCAGGAGGCCGTCGGCGCGCTCCCCGCACAGAGCGAGGCTACGGTCGCCGCGCCCGGCCATGTAGATCGCGATATCGCCGCGCGGCACGTAGTCGAGCCGCACCCGGTCGACCGAGAACACCTCGCCGGCATACGTCACCTCCTCGCCGCGCAGCAGCGCCCGCACGATGGCGATCGCCTCGCCGAGCGCGGTGAGCGGGCGCGCATGGCTCAGCCCCATGCGCTCGACGGCGCTGCCGATGCCGGAGCCGACACCGAGCCGCACCCGGGCGCCCGCGAGTTCGTCCAGCGCCCCGATCTCCATGGCGATCAGCGTGGGATGGCGGTTGAACGGATTGAACACCCCGGCGCCGATCCCGAGGCTTCGCGTCGCCACCGCGCAGGCGGCAGCGGCCGGCAGGATGCCGCGCCCGAAAGGGTTCTCGGCAAACCACACGGCGGCAAAGCCCGCGGCCTCTGCGGCCTGGGCCTGGGCGACGCATTGCTGCGGCGGCATGCCCCCATGCAGCCGCACGCTCAGCTTGGGAAATGCCGGCACTGCGCGCTCACACGCCGCCGGGCCGCGGACCCTGGTCCGCCGGCGAGAAATGCGCGTGCACCACCCGCCACGCGCCGTCCTCCTTGCGGAACACCGTGGTCGAGCGGGATACGAATTCGCTGTTGTCGTAATGGATGTCGCGCGGCGGCGGCTCGGTGCCGACCCATTGGCGCCGGGTCTTGCGGTGGCACCACACCACGGCCAGATCGCCGGTCACCACGCCGCCGATGTCATAAGGCGTCCAATAGCTCGACTGCACCTGCTTGACGTAGAATTTCCACAGCCGGGTCCACTGTTCGCGGCCCCGGTAGGTGTGGCCGTTGAGATTGAAGAAGGTCGCTTCCGGCGCCGGGCTGAACAGCGGCTGCAGGTTCTCCCAGTCGAACCGCGCATTGACGTCGATGTAGTCGGCATGGCGCTCGAGGATTTCCGTGCGATCAGCGGCGGTGCCGCCGACCAGGTTCGGTTCGTTCATTCTGTCTCCTGTCGTTGCGCGGGAATTAGCACGTTACAGCTCCGCGCCACCACTTTCCTTCACAGGTGCGTCAACGCGATTGCTCTTCCGCGATCAGTCCCGGTCCCCCAGCCAGCCCTCCGTGGCGGATGGCCTCGGGGAAAAGCAATCAAATTTTTGGCGCCGCGTCGCAAGACGCTCTTGAACAGATCGATACGGTGCGCCGGACCCGCGGGGGCGGACGTTGGGCTGGTCGCCGGCTGGTGACCAGATTATTTCTCGAGGCCTCATGGCACAATTGCCGGCAGACTGGTATCGCGCTCAGGCAGCTGAGTGTATCGCGCGGGCGGAACAAACGACGGACGAAAGAGTGAAGGCCATCAACACTGACATGGCCACCAGCTGGTTGCGGCTCGCCGAATTGGTAGAAAAGCTGGACGCCGGTCCGACCTCGTAGTCGGCTCTCACGGCCGCGTGCACATGCGGTATCGATGTGCTTGCCAAGCTTCAAGGGTTCGTCCGATGACGCGCCTCTCGGGGCGTTTTACCGGTCCAACGCTTGAACGCGTGGGTAAATCCGCTGACTTCGTGGTAGCCGAGCAGCCACGCGATTTGGGAGATCGACAACGCCTCATCGGCCAGATAGCGCTCTGCGAGATCGAATCTCAGGCTGTCCAGAACATCCGAAAAAGTCAGACCCTCCGACGTCAGCCGCCGCGCCAAGGATCGCTGGCTCACTCCCATTCGGCGCGCGACTTCGCCGGCCTTGGCTTTTCCATGCGGCAGCAGCGGGACGATCTTGTTTTCGACGCCTGTTCGGAAAGCGCCACGGTTCGCCGGTCGAGAAGAATGTGCTTCGTCACAATAGGCGATCAGAAATTTGTTCAGGTAGGGGTCCGCGCTCACGACCGGCATTTGCTTCACCGTCGTAGCGAATGCGACTTCATCCAGCGCCCCGCCATATTCGACGACGGTGCCGAAGAACTTGGCAATTTCAGAACGGCCGCTTTCCCGGCGATGGATGAACCTCACGCGGACCGGCAGCAAATGAACGCCCGCCAGGTTCCGGCACGCGCGGATCAGTGCCGTCACCCAAAATTCGATCTGGTGCCGATCCACGTGCCGGCTGACGCCGACATATTCGAACGTGATACAGATATCTCGCCCCTCGACATATTTCAGGGCGATACCCTCGTTCACAATCGAGCTGTATCGCGCCGCACGCTGCAGGGCCTCACTCAGCACTTCGGACGAAGCCAAGACATAATAGACCAGCCCGATCTCTCGGGGATCAAGCACCTGAGCAAGATGAAATCCGAGGAGATCGTCCGGTAGCGCGTCGGCAACGAGATTGAGAAAGCTGATTTGATCGCGAACCCTGAGACGAACCCCGGGGTCATCGATTTCGAGCTCGGTCAGGCCGGCTTTCCTCAAGAGCGGTTCGATCTGGAGGCCGGCCTCTTTCGCGTGCGCATAGGCTAGCCGAGTTATCCCCCCGGAGGCGCTGGGGAGCTTGGCATCAGAACCTCGCACGACTTTGTCCTCCCCGCTCAGCAACAGACGCACAAACACGGCTCGCAGCCCGAACCGGAATGACGAAGCATCGCAGGTACATGGTAGCGGGATGACGATGGGATGTCGCCGATGGAAACGCGGCAGTCGGAGCGGGACGGTTCGGTTCGAGCGCGCATCGCCCGGCCCTAGCCGTCCTTGCCTGGAAGCGGCGGGAGTTAGGACGGGTCGCGGGGCGGACGAAAGTCGAATTTTGCTTCGGAGTACCGTCGGAATCCAGGTCTGCGCGGAGGGTAATTCCGTTCCATGGGCGGCGCTGACAGTGTATCCTGCCGGGAGCTGCGGGATAAGTCGCATCCATAGCAATCAAGCCGGCTATCCGGCCATGCAGGGAGGAAAATCATGTCGTATCGAAGCTCGACTGGGGCGTTTGCGCTGGCCGCCGCCCTGATGGTGACATTGGGCGGCGTGACGGTGGGCAGCGCGCAGGCGGCCGACGCGAAATACCCCAACTGGAAAGGCCAGTGGGACTCGATCAACCCGCGCCTGGGCGGCCAGGGCGTCAAGTTCGATCCGAACAAGGCCTTCGGGCCGGCGCAGCAAGCGCCGCTGACGCCGGAATATCAGAAGGTCCACGAGGAAAGCATGGCCGACCAGGCCCTGGGCGGGCAAGGCAATTTCATCGACCATGCCAAGTGCTACCCCGGCGGCATGCCGAGCATGATGTCGGCGCCAAACCAGGAATATATCATCACGCCGGAAACCACCTATATTTCAGTCAACACCGACCTGCGTCGCATTTTCACCGACGGCCGCCCGTGGCCCACGAACCTCGACCCGACCTATCAGGGGTATTCGATCGGCAAGTGGATCGACGAGGACGGCGACGGCGTCTACGACGTGCTCGAAGCGGAAACGCGCGGGCCCTTCAAGGGACCTCGCGCCTACGACGCGACCGGGCTGCCCCTGCACTTCGACAACAAGTCGACCTTCAAGGAGCGGTTCCATCTCGACAAGAACGATCCGAATCTCCTCCATGAGGAAATCACCGTGTTCGACCACGCCTTGACGCGGCCGTGGAGCGTCGACAAGACCTATCGGCGCGACCCGAACCCGTATCCGAACTGGACTCGCGTTTCCTGCGCCGAGGGCACCAACTACGTGGTCATCGGAAACGACGTCTATTTCATGAGCGGGGACGGATACTTGATGCCGACCAAGAAGGGTCAGGCGCCGCCGGATGCGAGATATTTCAAGCAAACGCAGAAGACCGCGAACCCGGCGACGGAAAACACGGCAGCGAAATAATACCGACGCGCGCCGGAGCATTCGAGGAATGTTCCGACATCCTGGCCCGGCCGTTGCATGGTCGGCGGACACGCGCGATGTCGACGAGCGCCCGGGTCCGATCATGCGACTAACGATCTTCGTAGCCCTTGCCGCATTGCTCGGTCTCGCCGGGGCGGCAGCCGCCGAGAGCAACTATCCGGCCAAGCCGGTGCAGATCGTGGTGCCGTTCGTCGCCGGCGGCAACACCGACCTGATCACCCGCGTCCTCGCCGACCGGCTCGCCCCCGCCCTGGGTCAGGCCGTCACCATCGTGACCAAGCCGGGCGCCGGGGCGAACATCGGCGCCGCCTTCGTCGCCGCCAGCGATCCCGACGGATATACCCTGCTGATCACGCCGCCGGGTCCGCTCGCCATCAACGAGTATCTCTATCCGTCACTGGCCTTCGATCCCGTGAAGTCGTTCGCCCCCGTGGTGCTGGTGGCGTCGTTTCCCAACGTGCTGGTCGTGCCCCCTTCCCTCGGCGTGACATCGATCCGCGGGCTGATCGAAAAGGCGCGCGCCAATCCCGGCGGCCTCGACTACGCCTCGGGGGGTGTCGGTTCCAGCGGGCAATTGTCGTCGGTGCTGTTCCTGGCCATGGCCAAGCTCGACGTCAACCACGTGCCCTACAAGGGAACCGGCCAGAGCCTGCAGGACGTCATTGCCGGGCGGATCGCCATGACCATCGACAATCTCGGCCCGATCCTGCCGTTCATCCAATCCGGGCAATTGATCGCGCTCGGGGTGACGACCCGCAAGCCGGTGTCGTTGCTGCCGGGCATTCCACCCATCGGCGAAGTCGTTCCTGGCTACGAGGCGAGCTCGTGGAACGCGATCATGGCACCGGCAGGAACGCCGCCGGACGTGATCGAGAAGCTCAATACCGAGATCAACCGTGTCCTGGAGAATCCGGACGTGCGGGAAAAGCTGCGCTCGTTCGGTTCCGAGCCGGCCGGTGGCTCGGCCCAGGAGCTCGCCGCGTTCATCGCGGAGGAGCGGGTAAGATGGAAGCGGGCGGTCGAATTTTCACGATCGAAGTAACGATGCGTTAAGCCTGCGCGCAAGCTTTGCGGCCATCGCGGATCGCTGCTCCGGCTTCGTTGAGCGCTTTGCGCCATGATCGGGCCGGCTGCGCCCATTGCCGCGCGGCCCGACCCGAACGGATCCGAAGCCGATCATGGACAGACGCAAGCTCCTGCAATGGTCCGGCGCCGCGTCGGCGCTCGGTGCCGCCGCGTTGCCGGAGCGCGCCGCCGCGGCGCCGGCTCAAGCGCCGGCATCGGCGTTCGGCCTCGATGCCACGCAGATGGGCGTGCGGCCCGGCAGCGCCGACGACCAGAGCGCGGTCCTGCAGCGCGCCATCGACCGCGCCGCCGCGGCCCGCGTGCCGCTGGTGCTGCCGCCCGGCGTCTATCGCGCGGGCGCATTGAAGTTGCCCCAGGGCGCCCAGCTCGTCGGCATGCGCGGGGCGACTCATTTGGTATACACTGGCGGGCCGTCGCTGTTCGGCGCCGAGCATGCCGACCAGATTTCGCTCACCGGCCTGACCCTCGACGGCATGAAACGGCAACTGCCGCCCCACGAGGGCCTCCTGCACATCGAAGCGTGCCGCGGCGTGCGGATCGCCGATTGCGCGATCCTCGGCGCCGGCGGCACCGGCATCCTGTTCGTCGGCGTCGAGGGGGAAGTGACCGGGTCCGCCATCACCGACGCGGCCGACATCGCCCTCTACTCCTACGACGCCGCGGGCCTGCGCATTTCCGGCAACGCCATCGCCAATGCGGGAAACAACGGCATCCAGATTCTCCGTGGGGCACAGGGACATGACGGCACCCTCGTGCTCGACAACCGGATCGACAACACCAACAACCGCCTCGGCGGCTCCGGGCAGTACGGCAACGCCATCAATGCGCACCGTGCCGGCGACGTGATCGTGCGCGGCAACATCATCCGCCAATGCGCGTTCTCCGCCGTCCGGGGAAATTCGGCGTCGAACATCCAGATCACCGGCAACACCGTGCATCAGGCCGGCGAGGTCGCGCTCTATTCGGAGTTCGGTTTCGAGGGCGCGATCATCGCCCAGAACATGGTCGACGGCGCCGAGACCGGCATCTCCGTCGCGAATTTCAACGAGGGCGGCCGCCTCGCCGTGGTGCAGGGCAACATCCTGCGCAATCTCAAGCCGAACGACCCGAACCCGCCGCCCGGAGATCTCTGGGGCATCGGAATCTACGTGGAAGCGGACACCGTGGTGAGCGCCAACGTGGTCGAGAACGCCCGCGATGCCGGCATCGCGGTCGGCTGGGGCAGCTTCCTGCGCGACGTGGCGGTGACCGGAAACGTGGTGCGCCAAGCCTCTATCGGCATCGCCGTGTCGGACGTGCCCGGTGCCGGATCGGCGCTGATCTCGGGCAATGTGGTGACGGGCTTCCGGCGCGGGGCGGTCATGGGGATGGATCATGCGCGTCCGGTCACCGGGGAACTCGCACGCGACGGCGCGCAGCCACGCGCCCATCTTTCCATCGCCGGCAACCGGATCGGCTGATTTTTTGCTGCGTTGCGGCGCGAAAACTTTCACTCAACCTTCATTGCGCGGCCTTGTTCGCGCCTAATAAGGGCGGTAGCTTTGGAACCGTGGAGGATGGGGACAGCCAGGGAGTACGGCGACATGAAGTTGAAGTTCCCTGTGACATCGACGCTCTCTCCTCGGGCGGAAAATTTCGTCCGCTCGTATTGCCCGCGGTGCAACGATTTGATGGTCGCGCCGGCGCGCTCGCAGCATGTCAATCACGACGTGGTCCGCCACTGGTGGAGCTGCGAAACATGTGGCCACGAGTTCCGCACCACGGTCCGGCTGCCGCTGGCCGCCGAGACGCATCAGCAGGCGATGGCCTGACGATTGCGTCACATGTCGACGAACACGTCGTCGCCCTCGATCCGGCACGGGAAGGTCTTGACCGGGTCATAGGCCGGCGGCGCAACGACCTCACCGGTCTTCACGTTGAACAGCGCCTGGTGGATCGGACATTCGATGCAATCACCCTCCAGGAAGCCCTCCGACAGGCGGGCGAAGGCATGGGTGCAGATATTGTGGGTGGCGTAGACGGCATCATCGACCCAATAGAGCGCGATGTCCTCACCGCCGATCTCGGCGTCCATCACGCCACGCTCCTTGACCTCGGCCACCGCGGCCGCCCGTATCCAAGCCATTCCTGCCCTCCCCCGCGCCTTCCATCCCGCCCGGCAGCCACAATGCCGCCGCTCTGCGGGTGCGGAGAATAGACCAGGCTCCGTCATTGGCAATCCGCAACCGCTCCGCGGAATTGGTGAGGAACCGCCCCGGCCGGCCAGGATATGGGCGACAAACCGGCGGGGAATGCTTAGGGTTTGGGGGTTTAGCCCCGGCACCATGATGCGGAAATACTGATGTCTTCCAGCCTGTTGACCACAAGACGCTTCGCACCTTTGTTCTGGTGCCAGTTCTTCAGTGCCTTCAACGACAATTTCCTGAAGAATTCGCTGGCTTTCCTGATCCTTTTCAAGATGGCGGGGCAGGATTCCGCGGCGCTGATCCAGCTTGCCGGCGCGATCTTCATCTTTCCGTTCTTCATCCTGTCGGCGATCGGCGGTGAGATTGCCGACCGCTACGACAAGGCACTCGTGGCGCAGCGGCTGAAACTCGTTGAAATCGCGGTGGCGGCGATCGCGGTCGGCGGTTTCTGGCTGCATTCGGTGCCGCTCCTGTTCGCGGCGCTGTTCCTGTTCGGCGTGATTTCGGCGCTGTTCGGGCCAATCAAATACGGCATCCTTCCCGACCACCTCGCCGAACGCGAGCTGCCGGCCGGCAACGCACTGGTCGAGGGCGCCACCTTCATCGCCATTCTCAGCGGCGCCATCGTCGCCGGTCTCGCTTCCAAGGGTGCCGGCGACCCCGCCTCGTTCGCCGGCATGATGATGGCGTTCGCGCTGATGTGCTGGATCGCCGCGCTGTTCATCCCGGCCACCGGAGAGGGGGCGCCCAACCTCGTCATCGACTTCAATATCGCGCGCTCGACCGTCGTCCTGCTGCGCGACCTCTACGCCCAGAAGCGGCTGTGGTGGGGCGGGCTGGTCGTGAGCTGGTTCTGGCTGATCGGCTTCGTCGTGCTCAATCTGCTGCCGGCTTTGGTGAAGGATGCGCTGGGCGGATCGGAGGAGGTCGTCACCGCGTATCTTGCCGTGTTCTCGATTGCGATCGCGCTCGGGTCGGGCCTCGCCTCCTGGCTCGCCAGCGGACGCATCGTCCTCATCCCCACGGTTTTCGGCGGCGTCCTGCTCGGCCTGTTCGCGCTGCATCTCGGCTGGGTCGCCCATGGGTTGACGGCAACCGGGCAAGGGCGTGGCGTGCTCGAGGTGCTGGGCACCGGGCCCGGCCTCGCTGTGGGGATCGACCTCGCCGGCCTCGCCGTCGCGGGCGGCCTGTTCATCGTGCCGTCGTTTTCGGCGGTGCAGGCCTGGGCCGGCTCGGACCGCCGCGCCCGGGTGGTCGCCGCGGTGAACGTGCTCAACGCCGCCTTCATGACGGTGGGCGCGATCGGTGCGGCGGTGCTGCAGAAATACGGCGCCACCTTGAGCGGGCTGTTCGTCGCGATCGGTCTTGCCAATCTCGTCGTCGCGGTCGTGATCCTGCGCACCATGCCGACCAGCCCGATGCGCGACCTGCTCTCGGTGATCTTCCGCGCCTTCTACCGGCTCGAGGTCACCGGCCTCGAAAATGTGGCCAAGGCCGGCCCCAACGCCATCATCGCCCTCAATCACGTGAGCTTCCTCGACGCCGCGGTGGCGCTGTCGTTCCTCGATCGCGAGCCGGCGTTCGCCATCGACAGCGGCATCGCCAAGCGCTGGTGGGTGAAGCCGTTCCTGCGCTTCACCCGCGCCATGCCGCTCGATCCGACCAAGCCGCTGGCGACCCGCACCCTCATCAATTCCGTCCGGGCGGGAAACCCGCTGATCATCTTTCCGGAAGGCCGGATCACCGTGACCGGCAGCCTGATGAAGGTCTATGACGGCGCCGCCATGATCGCCGACAAGTCCGAGGCGATGCTGGTTCCGGTCCGCATCAAGGGCCTGGAGAAGACCCATTTCTCCCGGCTCGGCCGCACCCAGGTGCGGCGCAGCCTGTTTCCCAAGGTCACCGTCACCATCCTCGAACCGCTCCGCCTCAGCGTCGACCCGGCGCTGCGGGGCAAGCGGCGGCGCATCGCGGCGGGCGCCCTGCTCTACACCGTGATGTCGGACCTGATCTTCCGCACCACCTCGACCGACCGCAGCATCATCGAAGCGGTGATCGCGGCATCGGCGGTCCACGGCAAGAAGCATGTCGCGGTCGAGGATCCGATCGGCGGCTCGCTCACCTATAAGCGCCTGCTGCTCGGCGCCGCGATCCTCGGCCGCAAGCTGATGCCGCTCGCCGGCGTCGGCGAAGCGGTCGGCGTGATGATGCCGAACGCCAATGGCGCGGTGGTGGCGATCCTCGCGCTGATGTCGGCGGGCCGGGTGCCCGCCATGATCAACTTCACCTCCGGACTGATGAACCTGCGCGCCGCCTGCAAGGCCGCCAATATCCGGTCGATCGTGACCTCGCGCACCTTCGTGGAGAAGGCGCATCTCGAAAAGCTGATCGAGGGGCTCACGCCCGAAGTCGTCTTCACCTATCTCGAGGACGTGCGGGCACAGGTGGGTTTCGCCGACAAGCTGCGCGGGCTGCGGGAGGCGAAACGGCCGCTGGTGCCCCGTCTGCCCGACGATCCCGCCGCCATCCTGTTCACCTCCGGCTCGGAAGGCACCCCGAAGGGCGTCGTCCTGTCCAACCGCAACATGCTCGCCAATGCGGCGCAGGCCGAGGCGCGCATCGACTTCGGCCGTGCCGACAAGGTGTTCAACGTCCTGCCGCTGTTCCATTCGTTCGGCTTGACGGTCGGGCTGGTGCTGCCGCTGGTCTCGGGCGTCGGCGTCTACCTCTACCCCTCCCCGCTGCATTACCGGATCATCCCGGAGATGATCTATGGCACCAATGCCACCATCCTGTTCGGCACCGATACGTTCCTGGCCGGGTATGCCCGCACGGCGCATTCCTACGATTTCCGCTCGCTGCGCTACATCCTGGCCGGCGCCGAGCCGGTGAAGGAGACGACGCGCCGCGCCTATATGGAAAAGTTCGGTCTGCGCATCCTGGAAGGCTACGGCGTCACCGAGACCGCGCCGGCGCTGGCGCTCAACACGCCGATGTTCAACAGGTTCGGCACGGTCGGACGGCTGCTGCCGGGCATGGAGGCGCGGCTCGACCCGGTTCCGGGCGTCGCCGAGGGCGGGCGCCTGTTCGTGCGCGGCCCCAATGTGATGCTCGGCTATCTGCGCACCGAAAACCCCGGCGTGCTGGAACCCCCCGAGGACGGCTGGCACGACACCGGCGACATCGTCTCAGTGGACGCCGACGGCTACATCACCATCAAGGGCCGCGCCAAGCGCTTCGCCAAGATCGGCGGCGAGATGATCTCGCTGTCCGCGGTCGAGGCGCTGGCGGCGGAGCTGTGGCCCGACGCCA
Organism: uncultured Alphaproteobacteria bacterium; assembly: GCA_963800215.1. Lineage (GTDB taxonomy): Bacteria > Pseudomonadota > Alphaproteobacteria > Rhizobiales > Xanthobacteraceae > JAJPKK01. The sequence goes on from CAWCZY010000007.1 coordinate 499,902, forward strand.
TGTCCGGCGCCACCACGGTGCCGGACCCGCGCAAGGGCGAGCGGCTCATCCTCGTCACCACCAAGAACGATCCGAAGCGTTCGGACTTCCTCGCCTTCGCGCGCGCCCGCGGGGCGTCCGAGATGATGGTGCCGACCGAGGTGCTGATCCTCGAAAAGCTCCCCCTGCTGGGTTCCGGCAAGATCGACAATGTCGCGCTGACGAATTTCGTGCGCGAGCGCTACAAGGTCGAGGCCCCGGCCTTGAGCGCCGCCGCGGCGGGGTGAGGCTGGCGGGGTGAGGCCGGCCGGTGACTGGCGGCATGCCCCTTACCGGCATGCCTGCAATGGGTATAATTTAACGGACGACCGGCGCCGGCGCGCGCCCATTTCATAATTAAAAAGTTCTTTGAGAGAAAAATCATGAAACTTCCCCGCCGACAATTTCTGCATCTGGCAGCGGGCGCTGCCGCTCTACCAGCCATCTCGCGCGTCGCAATGGCACAAGCCTATCCGACGCGGCCGGTGCGCATCGTCGTCGGCTTTGCCGCTGGAGGCACACAGGACATCGCCGCGCGGTTGATCGGTCAATGGCTGTCAGAACGAACAGGTCAACAATTCATCGTTGAGAACCGGTCGGGCGCGGCGGGCAACCTCGCGGCCGACGCAGTCGTGCGCGCCCCTGGTGACGGCTATACGCTCCTCTTGGTCGGTCTCTCGAATGCGGCCAATGCGTCCCTCTATGACAGGCTCAATTTCAATTTTATCCGTGATATTGCGCCGATCGCGGGCATCATTCGCGTGCCGCTGATCCTGGAAGTACATCCATCGTTTTCGGTCGAGACGGTTCCAGAGTTCATCGCCTACGCCAAAGCCAATTCCGGCAAGATAAGCATGGCGTCCGCTGGCGGCAACGGCGGCCCCTCGTACATCACCGGAGAGTTGTTCAAGATGATGGCTGGCGTTGACATGCTGCAAGTTCAGTATCGCGGGTCCGGGCCCGCGCTCACCGATGTGATAGGAGGCCAAGTGCAGGGGATGTTCGACCCCCTCCCGTCGTCAATCGAGTACGTCAGGTCCGGTACATTGCGCCCACTGGCCGTGACCACGGCGATGCGCTCGGAGGCGCTGCCCGGGGTTCCATCCGTCGCCGATTTCGTGCCTGGGTTCGAAGCGAGTGCGTGGTATGGCGTTGGTGCTCCCAGAAGCACGCGTCCCGAGATAATCGACAAGCTCAATCGCGAAATCAATGCCGGCCTTGCCGACCCGACGCTCAAGGCACGGCTCTCGGACCTGGGCGGCATGCTGATCGCTGGATTACCTGCCGACTTCGGAAAGCTGATCGCCGAAGAGACCGAGAAATGGGGCAAGGTGGTCCGGTTCGCGGGCATCAAGCCGGGCTAAGCCGCCGCGAAATATTCCATAGTGTCCGTTCCGCGAACCGCTGCATCGAGGGCCACACCATGAAACTTGCGCGCCGTCGGTTCCTGCAACTGGCAGCGGGTACCGTCGCTCTCCCGGCCGTTTCGCGCGTTGCGCTGGCGCAGGCCTATCCGGCGCGTCCGATTACCATGATCGTGCCGTTTCCCGCCGGCGGCGCCACGGATACACTCGGGCGCCTCTTGAGCGAGCGGCTGCGCGCCAGCCTCGGTCAGCCCATCGTCATCGAAAACGTCGCCGGTGCGGCCGGCAGCATCGGTGTCGGCCGGGCCGTACGGGCAGCTGGCGACGGCTACACGCTGAGCATCGGCACCTTGACGACGCACGTCCTGATCGGCGGTCTTTACGCATTGCCGTTCGATCTGTTGACCGACTTCGAACCGATTGCGCAACTGGCGGCGGAGCCGCTGCTGATCGTCGGCAGGAAGAGCCTGCCTGCGAACAGCCTGAAGGAATTGATCGCCTATTTGAAAGCGAAACCAGACACGGCGTCGGTCGGGATTGCCGGTGTCGGCGCCGCCGGGCATCTCACCGGGATTGCGTTTCAACGGGAAACCGGCACGCACTTTCGATTCGTGCCCTATCGCGGCAATGGTCCGGCGACACAGGATCTGGTGGCCGGGCAGATCGATCTGATGATCGAGCCGTCATCCAATTTCCAGTCGTTGGTGCGGGCGGGAAGCATCAAGGCCTTCGCCGTGACGTCGAAGACTCGTTTTGCCATGGCACCCGACATTCCGACGGTCGACGAGGCCGGATTGCCCGGCTTCCACTCGTCGCTCTGGTATGGAATTTGGGCGCCCAAGGGCACGCCGAAGCCCGTCATCGACAGGCTCAATGCCGCGGTCACCGATGCCTTGGCTGATCCGGCGGTCCGAAAGCGGCTCGCCGATCTGGGGCTTGAGATTCCTTCGCGGGACCGGCAGACGCCTGAAGCTCTCGCGGCTCTGCAACGGGCCGAAATCGAGAAATGGTGGCCGATCATCAGGGCGGCGAACATCAAAGGGGAATAAGTCGTCGGTCTCCGAGATTTCAATCACCGATCTGGCGAAGGAACATCATGAAACCTCCCCACCGAAGAAGATTTCTCCATCTGGCCGCAGGCGCCGCCGCGATGCCGGCGATGTCGCGCATGGCATTGGCGCAGGCCTATCCGAACAAGCCCGTGCGCATCGTCGTCGGCTTTGCCGCCGGCGGCACGCAGGACATCGCCGCGCGGCTGATCGGCCAATGGCTGTCGGAACGGACCGGCCAGCAATTCATCGTCGAGAACAAAACCGGCGCCGCCGGCAACATCGCGGCCGACGCGGTCGTGCGTGCGCCGGCGGACGGCTACACGCTCCTGCTGGCCGGTCTCTCGAACGCGGCCAATGCTTCGGTCTACGCACGGCTCAACTTCAATTTCATCCGCGACATCGCCCCGGTCGCGGGCATCATCCGGGTGCCGCTGGTCCTGGAATTGACTCCCTCATTTCCGATCCAGACGGTTCTCGAGCTCATCGCCTATGCCAAGGCCAATCCGGGCAAGATCAGCATGGCATCCGCCGGCAACGGCAGCCCGACGCACATGACTGGAGAGCTGTTCAAGATGATGGCCGGCGTCGACATGCTGCAGGTCCAGTATCGCGGGTCGGGGCCCGCGCTCACCGACCTGATCGGTGCCCAGGTGCAGGGGATGTTCGACCCCCTCCCCTCGTCGATCGCCTATGTTCGGTCCGGCAATCTGCGTCCGCTGGCGGTCACCACCGCCGCGCGCTCGCAGGCGCTGCCCGATATCCCGTCCGTGGCCGACTTCGTGCCCGGTTTCGAAATCCAGTGCGTGGTACGGCGTCGGCGCCCCGAAGAACACGCCCGTTGAAATAATCGACAAGCTCAATGCCGAAATCAACGCCGCGCTCGCCGATGCCACGCTGAAGGGACGCCTTGCGGACCTGGGCGGCATGTTGCTTACGGGCTCGCCCGCCGACTTCGGCAAGCTCGTCGCGGAAGAAACCGAGAAATGGGCCAAGGTGGTCAAGTTTGCGGGCATCAAGGCGGACTGAGCCGGGAGATTGCGTCATGATCATCGAGGGGCACACCATGAAGCTTCGGCGCCGTCATTTTTTGCATCTGGCCGCTTGTGCCGCCGCGCTCCCGTCCCTCTCATGCATCGCGAGGGCGCAACAAGCCTACCCCACGCGGCCGGTCACCATGATCGTGCCGTTCGCCGCCGGCGGGCCAAGGACAAGCGGGGCCAGCGGGCGCTCGCCATGCTGGTGAAGAGCGACATTGCGCGCTGGACGCCGATCATGAAAGCGGCAAACCTCAAGGCGGAATAGAGCACGATTTCTGCAAGCGATCAGCCGCCGCGGAGCCGGAGCCATCCGTCGTGGGCCGCTCGGCGTGGTATCGCCGCGGCATCGCAGGTCGGGATGGGCGCGATCCCAGCCGTCGGAGGCTCGGACGGCTCATGTTCGAGCCGCCCCTTGCCGTCGCGCAGCGGCGCCTCAATGGCAGTATGCCCACCGGCCGTAGCCGAGGTTGACGATGCACCGGCCGCCGCCGCCGTAAGGTATCGCGGCGGGTGGCCTCGGCACATACTCGGCCGCATATGCGGATGGGTAGCCCGGCTCTCGTTCGGCATAGGCCGGCGGTGCGGCGTACACCGGGCCGGTGGTTCCGTAGATTGCTGGGGCCCTGTATGCGGGCGGCGGCGGCGCGTAGGGCGGTGCTCCGTAGGCGGGCCCCGGCGTCACGTAACCCTGTGGCCCGTATGCCGGACCCGGCGCCACATAAGGAGGCTCGCCGTTCCCGGCACCCGGTGCCACATAGACCCGGGCGGACGCGATGTAAACTCCTCCGGGCGCCACGTAAACCGATTGCAGCTCGCCCGCCGAAACTTGCGACGACGAGAGAACCGCAGCCGCAAGCATCAGCAATCCGTATCTCATGATGAGCCTCCTGTCACGAAAGCCCACCCCAATCGTAGATTGTTGCCGATCCCACATCGAAGCGCAAACGTTTGCTGCGCAAATGAATGTCCCAATTTCGGACGCGGCCTGCCTGCTGGTTTTCGTAACCTTGGAAAACCATCAAGGACGCTGCGCGAAAGGCCGCCAGAAAAAGTTCACGTTTGTTTACTTTATCATCTCGATCTGATCGTGGCTCAACACCCAGATGTGGGCCGGCAGGGCGATGAAGTGGGCATCGTCGAGATACTTCTCATTGGTTTCGTCGGGCGCGATGGCCCAGAGCAGGAATTTCCTGATCGCTTTGGCGGTCTCCGGGTTTGCCTGCTTGGTCGAGACGATCGCATACTCGTAGTTGACGAGGGGATAGGCGTTCGCGCCCGGTGCGTTGACCAGGGTGAGGCGCTCGTCTGGTGGCGTTCGCGGGCTGAGCGAAGCCGCCGCCGCCGCTATCGTCTCCGGCGTCGGCGCCAGGAACTCGCCGGAATAGCTCTTCAGCAGGGCGGTGCCGAGCGCGTCCTCGGCGATCTCGGTGTGGAAGCTGATGCCGACATAGCTGATGGAGTACGGGGTCTCCTGGGTCGCTTTCAGCACACCGAGGTTGCCGTCTGCACTCAGGCTGCCCGGCACGGCGGGCCAGGCGACCGACGTGCCGTAGCCGATGGTGTTCTCCCAGGAGGGCGTGGTGAATGTCAGGTACTGAGTGAAGACGAAGGTGTCGCCCGACCCGTCGGCGCGGCGGATCGGGATGATGTCGTGATGCGGCAGCTTCACGTCCGGGTTGAGGGCGGCGATCGGCTTGTCGTCCCAGCTGCGGATCTTGCCCGTATAGATGCCCACGAGCACCGGACCGTCCAGCTTCAGTTTGGTCGTGTTGAGGCCGGGAAGATTGTAGTTGACCGTCTGCGCGGAAATCGCCATCGGCACGTTGACGATCTGCGGGCTGCGCCTGGCCTGCGCGTCCGTCATGTAGGCGTCCGAGGTGCCGATGTGGGCCGCCCCCGAAATCGCCTGCTCGATGCCTGCGCCCGAGCCGGTGCCGCTGGTGGTGATATGCACGCCGGGATGCGTCTTGGTGTATTCCGACACCCAGACGTTAAACAGCGGATAAACCAGGGTCGACCCCGTCTCGACCAAGTTGACGTCGTCGGCACGTGCCGACGCCGCCGGGAGCGCGAGCAAGCCGAGCGCCAGCGCAGCCGCAAGGATGCTGGCGCGCCCGGAACAGCGCGCCGAATTCGTGCAGTCGGTCATGCGTACCTACTCCGTGTGGTGAGCGCCCCGGGGCGCATACGGTCCATTTGAGTTCTTCGTGATCGCCGCACTCTCGTCCAAGAGCACTTTTCGGTCTGGCTTCGTGTCAGTTCGGATCGTCACTCCAACCCGCCAGCTGTCAGAACTCGGAAGCCGGCTCTTCAAGCCGGTCGAGATTCAGGCCCGTCGTCTCGATCCTGAACATCCATGTGACCGCCGCACCGAGGATGGAGACCACGACGAGCCCGTAAAGCAGAGCCGACGTCCCGATCGTCTCGAGGAGAATGGGGAACAGGAACGCAGTCGCAACCGCCCCGATCTTGGCGAAAGCTGCCGCAAAGCCGGCGCCCTTGCCACGGATCGCGGTGGGGAAGACCTCGCCGGCCAACAGGTAGGTCTGCGCGTTCGGACCCAAATTGGTCATGAAGTTGAACAGCATGAAGCCGGAAAAAATCAACAGCATCTGAGTCCCGTCGGTGAAGTTCGAAGACAGGGCTGCCAACACGAGGCCCACCGCACATCCGAAAAAGCCGAGGATTTGCAGAGAAATTCTACCCACGATATCGGCCAGCAGAACCGCGAAGAGGATGCCGAGGATCAAGAGCGAGGTGATCAGCGCCGCCCCCTTGGCAGCCGTGATGTCGTTGGCGATCAGGTCGGCGACGCTGCGGGCGTGATCTGAATTCGCACCCACCGCCGCGGCGAGGATCGTCGGAGTGAAGATGCCGATGCCATAGGTGCCGAGGTCCTGCAGGAACCAGGGAACCGACGCAAGGATCGTCGCGCGCCGGTTGGTCTTGTTGAATAGCGAAGCATAGGTCTGTTTGGATTGAGCGTCCGCCGCCGTTTGGCGTGCCGCGAGCTTGACCTCGCTGGGATATTGCGGCTTGCGCACCAGCAGTCTTTTCACCGCCTCCTCGGCCTTGTCGACTTGTCCCCGTGCGGACAGCCAGTTGGCGCTCTCGACGATGTAGAGGCGACCGATCGTGACGAGAAGTGCCGGGATGATCGCCGAAGCGAACATCCAGCGCCAAGCACTGATTTCCGGCAGTGTCGAGAGGACAAAGTATCCGACCGCCGTACCGCCCAGGGCGCCCACCGCCTGGAAAGCAAAAGCGCCCAGCACCAGCCGCCCACGGCTGGTGCTGGGGATGTTTTCGGAAATGATCATATGCGCCGTCGGGTAGTCGCAACCGAGCGCGAGCCCGATGCCGAACAGGCAGAGCACGAGGAAATAAAAGTTGGGGGAGAAGATCACCGCGACCAGGAACCCAACGAATATGACCATCTCCGCGAGGAACATGGGCTTGCGGCCGAACCGGTCCGAGAGCCCTCCGAGGGCGACTGCGCCGACGAGAATGCCGAACAGGCTTGCGGCGCTGATGATGCCGTGCTCGGCGGCGCCGATTTCGAACTCGTTCGACAGCAGGGGGAGCGCAACACCGGTCATGAAGACGACGAAGCCTTCGAAGAACTTCCCTGCGGCGGCGAGCGACCAGATGAGCCACTGCATGCCGGTCATCGGCGTCGACAGAAGACGGGTTCCGTCAGACCACATGGGCAGTTCGTCGATGTGGTCTTGAACCGACTTTGCGTTGGTTTGGCCGGCTATGGCGGGTGCTGCGATGTCGTTCACGGTATGGGTCCCTTCCCGAGGCGCTCTGGCAGAGAACTGGCGTGACTCGACGCAAAAGACGCGCGCGGCTCAGTCGGCGGGACGCACCGAACTCACCCGCATGCAAGGCGCCGGGGGTCACCTTAAGGCTCGCTTGGCGACTGTGGCGCCCCAACTTGACACGGCGATGACGTGGGTCGGTCCCCGTCCGGGCACACCTGCCGCCAATCGGCGTAATTTCGTCAAACGGCAACGAAATCGTCAGCGTGCCACGATTTGCCGCGGCTGCTGAGGCCGGGTACGGCGTTTTCTACTTCTCCGCCGCCGCCGCCATGGCGATGATGTCCTTCGGCGTGGCGACGATGGCGGCGCTGATCTTCTGGATCTCGATGCCCGGCGTCGGGTCGAGCTCGAGGCCCGTGCGTTCCGCCTGGGCGATGAATTCGGGGTCCTTCACCATCCGGTCGAACGCCTCGCGCAGCGCCGCGATGCGCTCGCGCGGCACGGCGCCGTGCACGAGGAGCGCGCGTCCGACCGCGGAGCCGCTGGAGAGGAACTCCACCACCTGCTTCTGCTTGGGATCAGTCCAGCAGTTCCTGCATCAAGGGAACGTTCGGCAGCTCCTTGTGCCGCACGAGGCCGGACTGGATGACAGGCCGCAGCGTGCCGTCGGCCACGTCCGATCGCAGCCGCCATGCATTCCAGGAGCTCGAGATCAGGTCGACTTCGCCGCGCGCCAGAACCATCGGGAATTCCATCGAGCCGGGATAGCCGCAGACGATGCGGAACTTGAACCCGCCATAGGCCTTGAGGATCGAGGGATTCGAATAGCTCTGCGAATCCGGCTGCTGCACCCGACCTTGGTCTCGATATGGCGCAGCTCGTCGATGGTCTTCGCCGGGCGAATCCTTGCGCATCATGAAGACGGCATTCACGTTGGTGAACGATCCGAGATAGGCGAGCTCCTGCATCTTCCATTTGCCGATCTCCGGCTGGGTCAACTGGGTCAGCGCGATGGTCTCGGGGAAAAGGCCGAGCAATGTGCCGTCTTTCGGGCCGTAGCCGTAGAGGAATTGCAGCGCGCCGGCGCCGGCGCCACCCTGCTTGGTCTGCACCAGGACTTGCGGGATGGCCGGGGATGTATTTGCCCAAATGTGCCGCCGCGAGCCGGGCATAGAGATCATAGGAGCCGCCGGCGGGATGGCCGATCAGGATAGTGACGGTCTTGCCGCGATAGAAGTCTTCGACGGAAGTCTGCGCCGACGCCGGCGAGGCCGCGAGCCATGGCGAAAAGCGCAATCACCGCTCCCGCCGCGATGCCGCGGCGAGCGTGCGATATCTCGCGCTCATTGTCGACCTCGACACGACGTCCTCCATTGTCCCCGTGCCGGCCGATCAATTCGCCAGGATGCCGATCGACTTGAGGTCCGGCGGCGGCGGCAAGGCCTGGATGTAGGCGAAGATGTCGGCCACGTCCTGCTCGGACAGCACCGCCTCCACATAAGGGGGCATCTCGTTCGCCGGCCGGCGCAACTGATTGATGAAGGCCGCGAACGGGATCGGCTGCTGCGCGATCCGCAGCCCGGCGGCGCGGCCGCCGCCGCCCTGCCCGACCGTGCCGTGGCAATAGGAGCAGCCGTCGGCGAGGAAAAGCTGTTTGCCCTTGGCGGCATCGCCCTTGGGGGCGTCCTGCGCCTGGGCGCAGGCTCCAGGAAAGACGCGAGGGCAACCACAAAGGCGGCATGGGTGATCGTCTTCATCATCGCCTCCAATCCTGCCCGCCACGCCTAAGTCCCGTTGCCGTCATCGCCGGCTCGACCGGGCGATCCAGTAACCAAAGGAATGCGATGGGGGCACGGCATGAGTTCCACCGATGGCACAGGGGTTACTGGATGCCCCGCTTTCGCAGGGCATGACACCGAATGAATGAACCATGTGAGCCATGACATCAGCGTCCCTGCGTCACCACATCGACCAGCACCGGCTCGCCGGTCTTGACCAGGGCGATGCCCTGCTTGAGCGCCGGCGCGAGGTCCTTGGGATCGGTGATCGGCCCGATCCCCACGATGCCCATGCCCTGCGCGATCTTGGCGTAGTCGATGGGAGGATCACGCAGCGTGGTGCCGATATGGGCGCGGTCGATGCCGCGCATGTGGCGGTCGGCCATGCGCTGCACGTGCATGAGTTCCTGATGATAGCCGCGATTGTTGTGCATCACGCTCAGGATGGGGATCTTGTGGTGCGCGGCGGTCCACAGCACGCCGATGGTCATCAGGAGGTCGCCGTCGGGCTGCAGCGCGACGGTGAGGCGGCCATGGCTGCGGTTGGCGAGCGCCGCGCCGACCGAGGCGGACGCGGCATAGCCGATGCCCATGCCGCCGCCGTCGCCGATGAACTGGTAGGGTTTGTCCATGGTCCACAGCCGCTGCGGCCAATAGCTCACCTGGGAGGTCGGCGATGCCAGCGACCAGTCCTCGTTCCTGATCTGCGCCCACAGCTCCGCGCACAGGCGCGCGGTGGTGATCGGGCTGTCGTCCCAGCCGAAGGTCGCGTCGAAGCGCGAGCGCTCGAAATCGGCATGGTGGCTGGCCGCGAGCTTCTTGCCCCGCGCCTCGTAGGCGGCCTTCTGCTCGCCGTTGACGAGCTTCTTCACCGCCTCGATCAGCGCCGGCATGGTCGCCTCGGCATCGGCCGCAATGGCGAGATCGATATCCGCGTAGCGCTGGAAATCCTGGTAGTTCGACTTGGTGTAGAGATCGCCGCAGCCGATGCTGATGGTCCTGGCATCGGCCTTGGCGATGTGCCGGGAGGTGCGGTGGATGCCGTCCTTGAACGAGTTCAGCGAATTCCAGAAGTCGCTCATCTCGAGGCCGAGGATGAGGTCGGCCTGGGCGACCTGGCCGCGGGCGCGGCTGCTCTGGTTAAGCGGATGGCGCGACGGCATGTTGAGGCGCCCGCTGGTATCGACGATGGCGCATTGCAGCACCTCGGCGAGCGCGACCAGGTGCTTGGAGGCGGTCGGCGTGCGCGCATAGCGGTCGGCGATGATGACCGGGCTTTCGGCGTTCACCAACAGCCGCGCCGTCTCCGCCACCGCGGCGGAATCGCCCTGCGGGAGGGCGACCTGCGGGAAGCTTCGGAATCCGCAGCTTGGCGTTCTCCGGTATCGGGTCTTCCTGCATCGTCGCGTCGGCGACGATCACCACCGAGCCGTGCGGCGGCGTCATCATGATCTTGTAGGCGCGCACGCTCGATTCGGCGAAATGCTGGAGCGAGGCCGGATAGTCGTCCCATTTCGTGTAATCGCGCACGATCGCGGCGGCATCCTGCACGGTGTGGTTCCATTCCACGCCCGGGCGCCGCATGGTGGCGTCGAGGATGTTGCCAATCACCATGTAGACGGGAACGCGGTCGCACCAGGCGTTGTAGAGCGCCATGGTGGCGTGCTGCAGCCCGACGGCACCGTGGGCGAACACGCAGAGCGGCTTGCCCTCGATCTTGAAATAGCCGTGGCCCATCGCAACCGAAATCTCCTCGTGGGAGCAGGTGAGGAATTCCGGGCTCTTGTTGCCGCCGTAATTGATCAGCGACTCGTGCAGGCCGCGAAAGCTCGATGCCGGATTGGCCGCCATATATTCGAAGCCGAGCGACTTGATGACGTCGACCATGAAGTCGCTGCCGCTCTTGCCGAGGGTGAGCGGCTCGAGCGCGGCGGGCGGGGCGGTCTCGGCCACGCGGTTGGGCAGCGGCACCGGATTTCGCGCCGGCGCCTGCGCGGCGGCACCGCGCGGAACCGCAAGAGCCGCGGCGCCGGCGAAGGTCGCGCCCTTCAGAAACCGGCGGCGCTTTTCATTGGGAACGTCCTTCTTCGGCATGGCGGTTCCTCCTCTATGTCTTCCCGGGACGGCCGGAGCGCCGGGGTTTATTTCCCGGTTTGCCCTGGCCCTCACACGTTCATTGTACAGGCCAGGGCAGGCATTCGGCGATGCCCCGTCCCATGATCCAGTCGATGTCGTCCTGCGACAGGAATTTCATTTCCTCGGTGAACAGCGTGACCGCCTGCCGATAGGTGCAGGTGGTGCGCGACAGCATCGCCGACAGGTCGGTGCCCCAGAACGTGCGCGGCGGCCCGAACGCCTCGATGAGGCGGCGGACATAAGGCTGGGTGGTCTTGTAGGGATAGGGCGGCGACGAGCATTCCGGGATCTGCGTGAGCTTGACGTAGACGTTGGGATGTTCGGCGAGCTCGATCGTCGCATCGACGGCGGCCGCGAGCGTCTCGTCCAGCATGCCGCGCACGCGGCCCATGTGGTCGAGGATGATACGCAGGCCGCGGTGTCGCGACGCGATCGCGGCGATCTCGGCCTGCAGCGACGGAGCGTTGAGCATGACGGGAATTCCGAGCCGCTCCGCCGCCGGCCAGAACCAGTCCGCGGTGCCGTCGGTCATCCACGGCCGGTCCCAGTCGTGATGGAAGGTCAGCCGCACCCCCAGCATGCCCGGCTGGTCTTTCCAGGTCTCGAGCATCCCGCGCGCCTCCGGCTTATGGATCGGGATGCGCCCCATGATGGCGAAGCGCCGCGGGAATTTGGCAACCGCCTCCAGGGAGTAGTCGATGCGGTCACCCTCCCAGGACGGCGGGACCAGGATTGCGCGATCAACTCCCGCCTCCGCCATCATGGCGCTCAGATCCTGGTATCCGATCGGCGTCTCCAGATGCGCCTTGCGTCCCGGCTGCCATGGCCGATCCGGTCCGGCGGCACGCCAGATGTGTACGCCGGAATCGGTGATGACCATGGAGCGCTTCCAGTGGCACGTTGGACTGCCTGCCGGCGTCGAGTCTCGATTTTTCAGCCGGTGCCGTCAAGGCGGCAACGGCAATCCCTCGCGGTCGAAGTCGAAGCGGTCCACTAACGATCAAGCCGACCTGTCATTGCCCGGCTTGGCCTGGCAATCCAGTACTCACGGTCGGTGGTTACTGGATCGCCCGGTCAAGCCGGGCGATGACAGCGAAGTGCGTGCGTCAAACGAAAACGGCTACGCCGTCATCTGCTCCGCCTTGCGACACGCCTCGCCTCATCCGCCCGTGCAGTAGGTACAGCCCGCTTCCTGGGCGCGGTTGACGCCCCATACGCCCGACGGGATCACGGTGATGCCCGGGATCACATTGGCGACGAATTCCTTTGTCGCCTCTTCCGCGGTCACGCCGGCGTTCTTGGCCAGCCGCCTCGCGTGGCCGCGAAGCGCCAGGTTGCAGGCACCGAACACCGTACCGCGCGCGAGCAGCTTGTCGATCGAGGAATTGTCGTTGCGCAACACGCCCGGCTTCGGCTCGAAATAGGGGTTCTTCACTGCCGCCGCCTTGGTTTCGGGGTCGTCGATCTTTTCGGTCTCACCGATCTTGTATTTCGCCCACATCGCGTGGTTGAGCGCGAGCGGGAAGGCTTCGTGGCGTAGAATGATGACCCCGGTCGCCGACTTGTTCGGGGTGAGGAAGTTGAGCACGAAGCCGAGCGGGAAGCCGTCGTTGACGGCGTACGCATCGACCACCTGCTTATGGCGGCCGGTCATCTTGCCCGGCCAGTCCGGCCCATCGTCCGCTTCGGTCTCGGCACGCGGAGCGGTCGGAACGAACGCCGAGACGCCGAGCACCAGCACGCCGGCCGCACGGGTGAAGAAACCGCGGCGCGGCGTCATGAAGTCGTAGTTTGCTTGATTTGGGTCATCGCGCCCTCCCTTGACCGGGATGCTCCGGATGGCTCCCGGTCTTGCCTGGATAATCCGCGATCTTACGGCGTTTTACAACTCAATCAAGGTTCGGAGGTCGATCTGGTTCGCCGAGCCGAGCACGGGTGAACCTATCGGCCGCTTCGGAGCCGGCCTCACGCCGTCTTCCGCTCCGCCTTGTGGAAGGCGCCGCGCGTGACGATCTCGGCGAGCGTGCCGTCCGGAGCACGGAATTTCAGCGCATTGGCTTGCGGCTTCGACAGCACCTTGCCGCCATGCTTTTCGATGGATTCGGCGAAGACGGCGCGATCGTCGACCTCGAGGCCCCAATGGTGGATGCACGGGCCGGGGCCGGCGAGCTGGGCTTCGGCGGCATCCTCGCCGTCATAGATCATGAGCGCGAGATCGGTCTCGCCGTCGGTCATGTGCCGGGAAATATGCTGATGGTTGCGCGCCGTGCCGACCTGGCGGAAGCCGAACACGTTCTCGTAGAACCTGGTCGCCTTTTCCAGGTCCATCACCTTGATGGCGACATGGGCGATCCGCGACTTTTCGCTCTTCTGCTTCTTCTTGTAACGGCCCAGTCCGACGATCTCCGCCATGGTGCCGTCGGGGGAGCGGAACTTGAGCGCGCCCTCCTCCCGGTCCGAGAAGATATCACCGCCATTTTCGGTGATCTTCCTCATCGTGGCTTCGCGGTCCTCGACCTCGATCCCGATGTGATGGATACACGGGCCCGGGCCGGAAAGCTGCGCCTCGGGCTCCTGCTCGCTGTCATAGACCATGAGGGCGAGATCGATGTTGCCGTCGGTCATATGCCGCGAGGTGTGGCCGCGGGCGTGGCCGGTCTTGGTCTGGTAGATGCCGAACACGTCCTCGTAGAATTTCGTCGCCTTTTCCAGGTCTTCGACCTTGAGCGCGATGTGCACGATGCGGGCCATTGGGGGTCTCCTCAGGGGTTTGGTTGTAGTGAACGCGGGCCCTCGCCGCTGTCAAGCGGTGCGATCGGCGCCCGCCTCGCCGCGGGCGAGGGTCGCCGCGGCTTTGCGCTTGGCCCAGAACGATAAAACGACCATGACCGCCGCGAGCGCCAGCAGGCCGGCCGCCAGCGGGCTGCCCACCAGGATGCGCGGATCACCGCCCGAAAGGGTGAGCGACTGCCGGAACGACTGCTCGATCCGGCCGCCCAGGATGACGCCGAAGATGAGCGGCGCCTTGGGGATATCGAGCTTGCGAAAGACATAGCCCACCACCCCGAACAGCAGGGCGATGTAGAGATTGAACACGCTGCCTTCGAACGAATAGACGCCGACCGAGGCGATGCCGAGGATGATCACCAGCAGGATGCCGGGCGGCACATAGAGGATGCGCGCGAACAAGCCGACCAGCGGCAGGTTGAGCACCAGCAGCATCAGGTTGCCCACATACATGCTGGCGATCAGTCCCCAGACCAGGTCGGGATGGGTCTGGAACAGCATCGGGCCGGGCTGGATGCCGTACATGATGAAGGCGCCCATGATCACGGCGGTCGAACCCGAGGCCGGGATGCCGAGCGCGAGCAGATGGACGAAGGCACCGCAGGTATCGGCATTGACGGCCGCCTCCGGCGCGGCGACGCCCTCGATCGCGCCCTGGCCGAACTCTTCCGGGTGGCGCGACACCCGCTTCTCGGCGACGTAGGCGAGCATCGCCGAGATGGTGCCGCCGAGGCCGGGTGCGGCGCCGCAGAAGAAGCCGACGCCGGTGCCGCGCAGGATCGCCGGGAAAGCGCGCCGCCACTCCTCGCGGGTGAACCAGACGCGGCCCCGGACCCGCACGATCTGCAGGGTGCCGCGCAAGGTGTCCTCGACCATGCGGCCGACCTCGGAGAGCGCGAACAGCCCGACCACGACGACGAGGAACGTCACGCCCTGCTGCAGTTCCGGCACGCCCATGGTGAAGCGCGGCCGCCCGCTCTGCAGGTCGATGCCGATGGTGGAGATCGCGAGGCCGAGGAAGACCGAGATCATGCCCTTGGCGAGGGAATCGCCCGTGAGCGTGCTCACGGTCGTCAGTGCGAACAGCATCAGGGCGAAATATTCGGGCGGGCCGAATTTCAATGCGAATTCGGCGAGCGGCATGGCGACGAAGGTGAGCGCGGTGACGCCGAGCGTGCCGGCGATGAAGGAACTCACCGCCGCGATGGCGAGCGCCGCGCCGGCGCGGCCCTTGCGCGCCAGGGGATAGCCGTCGAGCACCGTCATGACGGCGGCGGCATCGCCCGGCGTATTGATCAGGATCGCCGTGACGGCGCCGCCATACATGCAGCCGTAATAGATGCCGGCCAGCATCATCAGGGCGGGGGCCGGGTCCATCCCGAAAGTGACCGGCAGCAGCAGCGCGATGCCGGCCGACGGCCCGATCCCCGGCAGGTGGCTGATCATGGTGCCGATGAACACGCCGGCGAGGGTGTAGAGGAGGCTCGCCGGCAGCAACGCGATGCCGAGCCCGTGCAGGATGCCTTGCCAGCTTGCGAGCATGTTCCGCCGCCCCGTCAGAAATCCAGGATGCCGCGCGGCAGCGCGACCTGGAGGAACGCGGTGAACAGCAGGTAGGCGGCAAGGGTGAAGCCGGCGGCGCAGGCCGCGTTCACCCACCAGCGTCCGCGGTTGAAGAAGGCCAGCAGTGCGAACATGTAGACGACGGTCGCGACCACGTAGCCGGCGCGCTCGAAGGCGAAGTAATAGAGCGCGGTCCATGCCGTCATGGCCGCGAGGATGCGCCGGCTCTGCCGTTCGATCGGGTCGGCCGGGACCGCCACGGCAGCGGCGCGGCGGCGGCGCCAGGTTTCGCCGAACAGCAGCAGGCCCGAGACGAGGAGCCCGATCCCGATCAGTGCCGGAAAGGCCTGGGGTCCCATCGGGCCGCCGTTTTGCAGCGCCGGAAGATTGGCATCGGCATAAAGATAGACCGCAGCGCCCATGATGACGCCGACGCCCAACACCACGTCGCCCACCCGTCTCCTCCCTGGCCGTTCGTCACAGTGGACACGACACATAGCACCAAACCGGCTAGTGTTCCGGCAAGAACAAGGAAACTTCAGGTGGAGGAACATGGATGTCTGCAGCATGGCGTAGCGCGTTCGGCACGGCCGTTTTGGCGATCGGCCTCGCATCGCTCGGACCGGCGCCGCCGGCCGTCGCACAGGCGGTCTGGAAGCCGGACCGTCCGGTCGAGATCATCGTCGGCACCGACCCCGGCAGCGGCAATGACCGCAGTGCCAGGACGCTGCAGAAGATCTGGAAAACCAACAAGCTGGTCGATGTCGCCGTCACCGTGGTCAACCGCCCCGGCGGCTTCGGCGCGGTCGCCTGGAGCTATCTCAACACCCATCCGCGTAGCGGCACCTATCTCGCGGCGATGTCGACGCTGATGCTCACCAATGAGATTTCCGGGAACAGCCCGCTGAGCTATCGCGATTTCACGCCGCTTGCGGTCCTCCTCAACGAGGAGATCGCGATCGGGGTCTATGCGGGTTCATCGATCAAGACCGGCAGGGAATTGCTCGCAAAGCTCAAGCAGGATCCCACTTCGGTGTCGTTCGCCGTGTCCGGCATCGGCGGCCAGAACCACATTGCATTGGGCCTCGTCGCCGCCCGCGCCGGCGTCGACGTGGCGAGGCTGAAGATGATCGGCTTTGCCGGCTCGGCCGACAGCATCACCGCGGTGATCGGCGGCCACGTCGAGGGGACCGCGGCGCCGGCTTCGCTGATCGGCGCCCAGGTCGCCACCGGGCGGCTGCGCGCCCTCGGGGTCGCTTCCGAGCACCGCATGCCCGGCCCGCTCGCCGACGTGCCGACCTGGCGCGAGCAGGGCGTCGATGCCGTGGTGTCCAACTGGCGGGGCATCGTCGGCCCCAAGGACATGACGCAGGCCCAGATCGCCTACTGGAACGACGTGTTCGCCAAGACGGTGGCGACCGCGGAATGGAAGCAGGAACTCGAACGCAACGAGCTCGAGCAGCACTATCTCGATTCCAGGGAGCGCGCGCGGCTTTCTCGACACCGAATACGCCCGCATCGCCGACATCATGAAGAAGATATCACTGGCGAACCAGCAGCCGAAATAGGCGCGGTAGGCGCCACTCCCTCTCGCGCTTGCGGGGGAAGCGCTCCTATTCCATGCCGTTCCGTGCTATGGCGCCGGCGCAATGAATTTGGAATCCAACGTCGGCGCCACCTCCGCTGCCGCGGCCGGCCGCCCGTCCCCGGAGCGGCGGCCGGTGGGCGCGTGCGGGATCGATTTCGGCACCTCCAACTCGGCGGCGGCGATCGTCGACCGCGACCGCTCGCACGTCCTTGCCTTGCAGGACGGACGGCAGTCGATCCCGACGGCGGTGTTCTTCAGCTTCGAGGACGACAGCGTCGCCTATGGGCGCGAGGCGATGCGGCGCCATCTCGCCCATGATCCGGGCCGCCTGATGAGGTCGCTCAAGAGCATCCTCGGCACCTCGCTGTTCGAGGAAAAAACCCAAATCCGCCTGCGGCGTTACCCTTTCGCCGAGATCGTCACGGGATTCCTGCGCTTCGTGCGGCAAGCCTGCGCGCCCGGCATGGCCGGCGAGCCGCGCCGCGTGGTGCTGGGCCGGCCGGCCTTCTTCGTCGACGACGACCCCGAAGCCGACATGCGGGCGCAGCGGCAATTGGAATCCGCGGCCGCGAGCGCGGGCTTCACGGAGATCGCGTTCCAGTTCGAGCCGATCGCGGCGGCGCTGCATTACGAGACCAGCGTCGGGCGCGAAGAGATCGCGCTGGTGGCCGACATCGGCGGCGGCACGTCGGACTTTTCGGTGGTGCGGGTGTCGCCGCAGCGCAGCGTGGCCACCGACCGCAAGGCGGATATCCTCTCATGCAGCGGCATCCACATCGGCGGCACCGATTTCGATCGCCTGCTCAGTCTCGCGAGGCTGATGCCCCTGCTCGGCTTCCGCACCAGGATGAAAACCAAGAACATGGAAGTGCCGTCCTGGTACTACCATGATCTCTCGACCTGGCACCGCGTGAACGCGCTCTACGACCACAAGGTCCTGCCCGACATGCGCCGGGTGCGGCGCGAAGCGGTGGAGCCGGACAAACTCGATCGCCTGCTCGAAGTGGTCAAGTTACGCAAGGGCCATGAATTGCTGGGCCGCATCGAGGACGCCAAGATCGCGCTTTCCGCCCGCGACCATGCCGAGATCGCGCTCGCGGAACTCTCGCCAGGCCTGTCGCTCGACATCGCCGCCGTGCAATTCGAGCAGGCCATCGGGCCGGCGCTGGGCAAGGTTGTTTCCAAGGCGCGCGAGGCGGTGCAGCTCGCGGGCCTCGCGGCCGGCGACATCGATACGGTATTCCTGACCGGAGGCTCCAGTGGCATCCCAAGCTTCAAGGCAGCGCTCGCCGCCGCCCTGCCCGATGCCCGCATGGTCGAGGGCGATGCCTTCGGCAGCGTCGCCGCGGGCCTCGCACTCGATGCCGAGCGCAAGTTCGGCGGAACGCGCTGACACCGCGTCGCCGCCGGCCGTTGCGGCGGCGTGTTGATGCGGAGCGGGCATTGCCCTGATGAAATTATATGCAGCGAGCCTCGCCCGCCTTCGGGCTGGCCGCCGCGCGCCGCGGATTCCGCGAAACCACCGATTTATCCCAATGAACCGAGCGATTTCGCCAAGCCATCCGGCTGGCACATCGCTTGCTAAAGACCGTTCGAGTGCCACCGTTTTCGAATTGAATCGGATAGTGCACCCAAGTCTTTGATTTTGAGCATGATCTCGTCCCAGCAGTCGGCGATTTTTCGGGAACATGCTCGTAAGGAGCCGCGACGGCGGATGAAGACATGTCCGGATCGAACCTCGAACTTGCCGCCTTGACCAAGTTTTACGGATCGACCGTGGCGGTCGACGCCATCGACCTCGTGGTTCCCGCCGACAGCTACTGCTGCCTGCTCGGACCCTCCGGCTGCGGCAAGACGTCGACGCTGAGGCTGGTGGCGGGACATGAGACGGCGTCGTCGGGCGACATCATCATCGGAACCAAGAACGTCACGGAGATGCCGCCGGCCGCCCGCGGCACCGCGATGATGTTCCAGAGCTACGCGCTGTTTCCTCATCTCAACGCCGCCGACAACGTCGCCTTCTCGCTGAAGATGCGCGGCATCCCCAAGGCCGCGCGGCGCGCCAAGGCGATGGAGATGCTGGCGCTGGTGGACATGACGCAATACGCCGAGCGCCTGCCGGGGCAGCTCTCCGGTGGGCAGCAGCAGCGCGTCGCGCTGGCCCGCGCGCTCATCACCGAGCCGCAGATCCTGCTGCTCGACGAACCGCTGTCGGCGCTCGATCCGTTCCTGCGCATCAGGGTGCGGACCGAGCTCAAACGCCTGCAGAAGGAGCTCGGCATCTCCTTCCTCCATGTCACCCACAGCCAGGACGAGGCGATGGCGCTCGCCGACCTCATCGTGGTCATGAACGGCGGCCGCATCGAGCAGTCCGGCACGCCGCGCGAGGTATTCAACGCCCCGCGAACCGCTTTCGTCGCGCAGTTCATGGGTGGACACAATGTGATACCGACCGATCGCGGCAAGATCGCCGTGCGCGCCGACCGGCTGAAATTGTATCCGAGCGGCGAGGCGCGGGCGCGGCTGTCGGGGGTCGTGCGCGGCATCGAATACCAGGGCACGCACATCCAGGTGACGCTCGCCGCGCCGGACGCCGGCGAGCTGACCGCGACCTTGAACGAGGCCGAATTCGACGCCTTCACGGTGCATCCGGGCCAGCAGGTCGCGATCGACTGGAGCAATATCGACGTTCATCGTCTGTCCGACGCGGCGTAAGCGGCCAGACGACAACTCCGCGTGAGCGGCCACATCATCGGCGGGAGCGGTGCAACAGAACAGGAGAGCGACATGGCGAAGACATTCACGACGGCGGGCCGGCGCGGCTTCTCGCGGCGGTCGGTGCTCAGGACGGCGGCCTCCATAGCCGGCCTCGCGGCCGGCTCGCGCGCCATCACCGGATTTCCGGCGGTCCACGCCCAAGAACCGAAGGTGCTGCGTTATCTCGGAACCGCGGTGAACCAATCCTCCGACATCGCCAAGAAGGTGAAGGAGGATACCGGCATCACCATCGAATACATTCCGGTGAGCACCGACGACGTGACCAAGCGCGTCATCACCCAGCCGAACTCGTTCGACATCGTCGACGAGGAATATTTCTCGCTCAAGAAGGTCATCCCGTCGGGCAACCTGCTCGGGATGGATGCGAAGCGCATCAAATATGCCGACAAGATCACGCCGATCTTCACCAAGGGCGAATTGCCGAACGGCAAGAAGATCGGCGACCAGGGCACCGCGCCGAAGAAGGTGTTCTACCTGGAAGCGCAGAACGCCAAGACCTTCTCGTCGTCGCCGACCCAGTGGATCACGCTGATCCCCACCGTCTACAACGCCGACACGCTGGGCATCCGGCCCGACCTGATCAAGCGGCCGATCGAAAGCTGGAAAGAGCTGCTCAATCCGGAATTCAAGGGCAAGACGTCGCTCCTGAACATTCCCTCGATCGGGATCATGGACGCCGCCATGGTGGTGGAGGCGCTCGGCGAGCACAAATACGGCGACAAGGGCAACATGACCAAGCCCGAGATCGACCTCACCATGAAGGTCATGACCGAGGCCAAGAAGGCCGGCCAGTTCCGCGCGTTCTGGAAGGACTTCAACGAGAGCGTCAACCTGATGGCCTCGGGCGAAGTGGTGATCCAGTCGATGTGGTCGCCGGCGGTGACCGCCGTGCGCTCGAAGGGGATCGCGTGCACCTATCAGCCCCTCAAGGAGGGCTATCGCGCCTGGGCGGCGGGTTTCGGCGTGCCGCGGACGCTGAACGGCCGCAAGGCCGATCTCGCCTACGAGTTCATCAACTGGTTCCTGGACGGCTGGGCCGGTGCCTACCTCAACCGCCAGGGCTATTACTCCGCCGTGCTCGAGACCGCAAAGTCGCAGATGGAGCCCTACGAATGGGCCTACTGGATGGAAGGCAAGCCGGCCGAGAAAGATATCAAGGCGCCGGACGGCACGCTGCTGGAAAAGGCCGGCGTCTCGCGCGACGGCGGCGTCCTATGAGCAGCGCATGGGTGCGGTCGCATGCTGGAACGCGGTGATGGACGAGAACGACTACCTCATCAAGAAATGGAACGAGTTCATCGCGGCGTGACGGCGACTTCCGTCAAGTTCGCGGTGTGCGGCTCCCCCTCCCCCTGAAAGGGGGAGGGTTGGGGCGGGGGTCCGCTAACTCGTCGCCGCACACCGCGTGCGACCCCCTCCCCGACCCTCCCCCTTTCAGGGGGAGGGCGCCTGCCACCTCACAACCCCTCTTCGTCGCCGCGATAATCGGGATGGCCGCAACCTGAGGCCAGAGCACAATGTCCGTACCGGTGGGAGAACACGTCGCGCCCGGGGAACTGGCCAAGGCGGCTCCCATCGAACGCACTGCGCCCGCCGCCGCCGAGCCGCGCCGGTGGTCCGGCGCGATTCCGGCGTGGCTGCAGGTCACGCCGTTCGCCGCCGTCTTCATGGTGTTCTTCCTCATTCCGCTCGGCCTCACCGTGATGGTGAGCTTTTGGGACTACAACGAATACCAGATCCTGCCGGCGTTCACGGCGCGCAGCTATGTGGAAATCTTCGAGGGCTGCTACGACAAGCTTCCCGACCTCTGCGTCACCTTCAAGACCTATCTGTCGACGCTGAAGTTCTGCCTCGTGGTCTGGCTCGTCACCCTCGTCATCGGCTTCTTCGTCGCCTATTTCCTCGCCTTCCATGTCCGCTCCGCGACCATGCAGATCGCGCTGTTCCTGGTGTGCACGATCCCGTTCTGGACCTCGAACGTGATCCGGATGATTTCCTGGATACCGCTGCTCGGCCGCAACGGCCTCATCAACTCGACCCTGGTCCGGCTCGGCATCATCCGCGAGCCGATCGAGTGGCTGATCTATTCGGATTTTTCCGTGATCCTGTCGCTGGTCCACCTCTATGCCCTGTTCATGATCGTGCCGATCTTCAACTCGATGATGCGCATCGACCGCGCCCTGCTCGAGGCCTCCCGCGACGCCGGCGCGTCCGGCTGGCAGACCATGTGGAACGTCGTGATCCCGCTGTCGAAGCCGGGCATCGTCATCGGGTCGATCTTCGTCATCACCATCGTGATGGGTGATTTCGTCACCGTCGGCGTGATGGGCGGCCAGCAGATCGCCTCGATCGGCAAGATCATCAATACGCAAATGACGGCGCTGCAGTTTCCACCCGCGGCTGCCAATTCCGTGATCCTGCTGGTCGTGGTCCTGTTCGTGATCTGGGGGCTGAGCCGGCTGGTCGACATCCGCAAGGAGCTGTGAGCCGTGGAAAAGCGTCCGGCGTCGTTCTATTGGCTCGCGGCCCTGTTCGCCCTTTTCGTGCTGTTCCTCTACGGGCCGATGATCACCATCCTGATCCTGTCCTTCCAGGGCCCCGAGGGCGGGCTGACATTTCCCATGAACGGGGTGTCGCTGCACTGGTTCGCCAAGTTGTGGGAAGGACTCGGCGTCGTCGACATCTGGGCGGCGTTCCGCCGCTCGTTCCGGCTCGGCGTCGTGGTGATGGTGCTGACGGTGGTGCTGTCGCTGCTGGCCGGGCTCGCCTATCGCAAGCGCTTCCGCGGCGTCGAACGTCCTGTTCTACGTCGTGATCGCGAGCCTCATCGTGCCCTCGATCGTGGTCTCGCTCGGCATCGGGCTGGAATTCCGGCTGCTCGACGATGCCGTCAAGGCGGTGGCGGAGGCGTTCGGCTGGACCTGGGTCACCGAGAACTACACGACCGCGATGGATATCTACACCTCCGGCCTCGGCGCCCAGCTCACCTGGACGCTGCCGTTCGGGCTGCTGATCACCTTCGCCATCTTCAACCGGTTCGATCGCCGTTACGAGGAGGCGGCGCGCGACCTCGGAGCGACGCCATGGCAGAGCTTCGCCCATGTGGTGCTGCCAATCATCGCGCCGAGCGTGATCGGGATCGGGCTGTTCGGATTTACGCTGTCTTGGGACGAGGTCGCGCGCTCCAGCCAGGCGATGGGCGATCTCAACACGCTGCCGCTCGAGCTCGAGGGGCTGACGACCACCGTGACCAATCCGCAGATCTACGCGCTGGGCACGGTGACGACCGGGGTCTCGTTCGTCGTCATTTTCGCGGCCCTCGGGCTGATCCAGGCGCTGCGGCGCTGAGGGACAAGAGGTGTTTTTCATTTGAGTGGACACGTATTTTGCTGTCGTTGTCCGGCTTGACCGGGCAATGACATCCATAAATCCGGCGTATCGTCGTCCACCCCCGGCATTTCCTTGCCGCCATCACCGGTGTAGGGGAATGGCGCGTCGCCTAACGGCTTGGCGCAGGGACCCGAAGGCGAAGCCGCTTGCGCATCCTGGTGATCAATCCCAACACGTCGGCGGCAGTGACCGATCTGGTCGCGGCGCGGACCCGCGCCATAGCGGGAGAGCGCGCGGCCGTCGTCGCCGTCACCGGCGGTTTCGGAGCCCGCTACATCGCCAGCCGCGCCGCCGCCGCGATCGCCGGCCATGCCGCGCTTGAAGCGCTGGCGGAACATGTCGCGGGCTGCGATGCGGTCTACCTCGCCTGCTTCGGCGACCCCGGGCTCTCGGCGCTGAAAGAGATTTCCCCGGTGCCGGTGGTGGGCATGGCCGAAGCCTCGTGCCGGGCGGCGTGCAGCCGCGGCGGGCGCTTCGCCATCGTCACCGGCGGTGCGTCGTGGCAGCCGATGCTGCGCGAATTCGTGGCCGGGCTCGGCTTGTCGGAACGGCTCGCAGCCGTCCGCACCATCGCGCCGGCCGGCGACGAGATCGCGCGCGACCCCGAGGCGGCGCTCGCCCACCTCGCCGCGGCCTGCACCGCGTGCGCCACGCAGGATGGCGCCGATGTCGTGATCCTCGGCGGCGCGGCACTGGCCGGCCTCGCCGCTCGCATCCAGCCGGCGGTTCCGGTCCCGGTGCTCTGCTCCGTCGATGCCGGCGCCCGCGCCGCCGTAGCCGCGGCCAATGGCGGTCGATGCGCCACATCCGCCCCCGCCGCGGACAGCATCGGCCTCAGTCCGGCGCTTGCGAAGCTCATGGGATCGGCATGATGCTGCGCCCGCAAACCTTCGGGGCCGGCGCGCTTTGACATGAAACTGTCATGACGGCGTGATCGACCCAGCACCACGGCTGGGCTCGCGATGCCGAAGGGATGGATGTTTTGGATTCAGTGTCGACCGGCGCAACCACGCGCGACAAAACCGGCGAAATCATCGTGCGTCCCTCCACCGAGGACGATGTCGCCGCCATGCTCGCGATCTATGCCCACCACATCCGGCGCGGCCTCGGCGCATTCGACCTCGAGCCGCTGCATGTCGACGACATCAAGCGCCGGCGCAAGAACATGCTCAAGCGCCGGCTGCCGCACCTGGCTGCAGAGCAGGCCGGCCTGGTGGTCGGTTACGCCTACGCGGTGCCGTTCCGCAAGCGTCCGGCGTACCGTTACGCCGTAAAGCATTCGATCTACGTGCACCCCGACCACCTGCATTCCGGTATCGGCAGCCGTCTCATGCCGGCGCTCATCGACGCCTGCGCCGCTGCCGGCTATCGCCAGATGATCGCCTATATCGATGCCGCCAATGAGCCATCAACGCGCCTGCACGAGGCGTTCGGGTTCGAGCGCGCCGGCTTGCTCAAAGGCGTCGGCTTCAAATATGGCCGCTGGACCGACAGCATCCTGATGCAGCGCGCGCTGGGGCCGGGCGACACCGCCCCGCCCGGTGCCGGCGACGGCAAGCCGATCCCGCAGGATTAGGTCGGCGATTCATTTACCCGGTCATTCCAGGGCGCCGCGGATCGCGTCCCCTCTCCCGCTCGCGGGGGAGGGATAGGGAGGGGGCTTGGGCCGCAAGACGGCCGCGTCGCCGCGTTTTGTGTCCAAAGCGGCCACAACTCGCACCGGACGGCGCGCTCAGCATCGGTCATTTCGTCAACACCTCGACGCGATCGCACATCCTCCGCAGGCCCCCTCCCCGACCCTCCCCCGCAAGCGGGAGAGGGGGCGCAAGCGCCCCGCCAAAATGACAAATGCTCGGCCGCGTTCTGTGAATACGATTGGCGAGAAGCGTTATTCCCGCACCACGTAGGTATAGAACCGCACCGTGCCGTCCTTCTCGGTCTCCCGGTAGACCCCCTGGACCTCGGCTTCGAAGCCTGGGAACAGGTTGGCGCTGCGCTGGAACATCTCGAGATAGTCGAGCATCGGCCGCGCCCGCTCGTCGAGGCGCTCACCCGGCACGATGGTGGCGATGCCGGGTGGGTAGACCACGAACATCGTGGTGGCGATCCGGCCGAACGCCTGGTCGACCGGCACGTAGTCGACGTTGTTGCGCACCATCTGGCGCACCGCTTGGTTGGGCGGCATGACGAGGGTCGGCAGGTGTTGCGGCGCGAACTGGGCACGCTGCAAGGTGCTGGTCGCGCTGTCGCGGAAAAACCCGTGCATCTGCGCACAGAGGTCGCGCAGCCGCACGCCCGCATAGCGCGCCGGCCGCCGCCGCACGAATTCCCCGATGGCGTCGTCGAGACGGGCGTTGTCGTCGTGCAGCTTCTTGAAGGCCACGAGCGCGCTCAAAAGCGTGCCGGCCTTGCTCAATTCGACGCCCGGCGTGAGCAGGAACAGCAGCGAGTTGAGGTCGTTCTTCTCCGCCACCACGCGGTTCTCGCGCAGATATTGCGCGACCACCGGCGCCGGAATGCCGTAGTCCGCATAGGTGCCGGTGGCGCGGTCGAACCCCGGCGTCAACAAGGTGAGCTTGTTGGGGTCGGTGATGGCGTAGCCCGGCGCCACATGGGTGAAGCCGTGCCAGCTCGCGCCCGGCGCCAGCTCCCAGTAGCGGGCATTGGTGGCGAGATCGTCGGTCGACACGCTCTCCCAGGCGATTTCGCGCGAGGCGCCGTCGCCGTCGGTGACGGTGACGCGGTCGGGCACGAAGGCCTCGAAGAACCAGCGCCGCGCCGGGTCGTGTTCCTTGTCCTCGAACTCGCGCCGGATCGCGCGCACCTTCTTGCGCAGTTCGATGCCGAGCCGGATGGTGTCGTCCCACAGCACCTCGCCGGAGCGCCCTTTCATCATCTGCGCACCCACATCGAGGGAGGCGAACAGCGGATAGAACGGCGACGTCGAGGCGTGCAGCATGAAGAACTCGTTGAAGCGGCGATGCTCGATGCGCCGGCGCTGCCCTTTGATGTGGCGGTCCTTGACGTGGATCTGGGACGCCTGGGAGAAGCTCGCCAGCTGCTTGTGGGTCGATTGGGTGGCGATGATACCGGGTTGGTCGGCGCCGAGATGATCGAGCCCCATGGCGAACCGCCCGGCATAGAGCGGGTGGAATTTCATGAAGCCGGCCCAGGCCTCGTCGAACAGGATGTAGTCGCACAGATGTCCGATTTTGCTGACGATCGCATTGGCGTCGTAGATGGTGCCGTCATAGGTGCATTGCTCGATCACGGCGGCGCGGAACGGCCGTTCGCGCCGCCATGCCTCCTTGTCGGCGACCAGCGGATGATTGCGGATTTTTTCGCGGATGCGATCCTCGTCGAACGCCTCGCTGTAGATGGGCCCGATCAACCCATAGGCATTGCGGTCGGTCTCCAGAAAGATCGGGATGCCGCCGCCGATGAAGAGCGCGCCGTGATGCGCCGCCTTGTGGTTGTTGCGGTCGAACAATACGAGGTCGCCCTCGGTGACCAGCGCGGACAGCACGATCTTGTTCGATGACGAGGTGCCGTTGAGGACGAAATAGGTCTTCTCGGCGCCGAAGATCGCGGCGGCCTCCTGCTGCGCCTTGAGCGCCGGGCCTTCGTGGACGAGGAGGTCGCCCAGTTCCAGCACGGAATTGTCGAGGTCGTCGCGGAACACCGCCTGGCCGAGATGCTCCACGAAGATGCGGCCGATCGGGCTGCGGTTGTAGAAGACGCCGCCGTTATGGCCGGGGCAGGTCCACAGCTGGTTGCCGCGCTCGCCGTAGTCGACCAGGGCGCCGAAGAACGGCGTCTTCAAGTTCTCGGCATATTGCTTGAGCCGGCTCACCAGGTTGGTGGCGATGAATTCCGGCGTCTCCTCGGCGAGGAAGATGTAGCCGTCGATGTAGTCGAGCACCTCGACCGGGATGTCCTCGAACCGCTTGCGCCGCACCAGCATCACGATCGGCATTTCGAGCCCACGCCGGCGCATCAGGTTGATCAGCGCGGCGGTCTTGCCTTCGAGGCCCTTCTTGCCCCAGTCCACCACCATGCAGCCGATGGCGGCATCGGTCTGCACGGCGATCTCGGCATCCTCGATCCGCCGCGCGCGCACCACCTGGAAGCCGAGCTTCTCGATCGCGACCGTGATCTGGGCGAGCCGCAGCCCTTCGAGGTCCTCGGCGTCGAACGCCGGCGCGCAGACGAGAAACGTGAACCGCCTGAAGAAATCCATGCCCCTGCCTTTTCTCACGACGCGTGCGGCGACGCGTTACACAGGTGTGGAACAATATGAAGATCAGATGACGGCGCTCGACTCGGCAACGTCATTCCGGGGCACGCGCCTTCCACTACTGCGTCATAAGTGCGTTCCCCCTCTCCCGCTCGCGGGGGAGGGAAATACCGGGCCTCGCTACCTGACGATCCCTTTTTGACGCAGTAGTGCTTCGCGTGAACCCGGAATCCAGGCTGCGGCGCAGACCGCGATGCCGTCTGGATTTCGGGTTCGGTGCTTCGCACCGCCCCGGAATGATCGCGTGACGAACCGGACAGCGCCAGCCGCGGGGTAAGGATGATCTCGAAGCGCGAGATGTCGGTGGTCGCATCCACATTCCAAACAACAAGAGGCCGGCATTCACGCCGGCCTCCGCTCGGTTACGCGTTCGGTGGTGGCAGGGAGCTCAGTTGGTGCCCGACCGCGTCGCCGGCTTCGTGGAAACGACCTTGTTGGCGGTGCCGGCGACCTTGTGGCCCTTGCCGGCGTCGAGATGGCGCGCATGCTTCACGCCATTCATATGCTTGTGGCTGGCCATGCGGGTGCCGCGATGGACGCGCGCATGCTTGTGGTAATTCACCGTCTTGCTGGCCTTGACCGTCTTGACGGTGGTCGAAGACGCGGCGGCCGCGGGCTTGGCGGTGGGCGTGGGAGCCTTTGCCATCACCGGCGCCGTGAGCATGGAGGCCGCGATGAGCGCGATGGCGACTTTACGGAACATGGGAATTGCCTTTCGGGGGTTCGCCTGCGGCGAACCGGTTGACCTGTTCGACCGGCTCAAGACCGATCCTGACGCCACCATGCCGGTGCGGCGCTGAACCGGGTCTGAAGCGCGGCGGCGTACGCCGTTCATGTAGATGAAGCCGAGCGAACGGCGCCGTTGCCGGGCGTTCACATGCGCGGGGTCAAACCGCGTCGCAAGGCTGGGTGGAGGCCATGATCCAGGCGAAATAGGTTTCGTCCACGCTCTCGATCGGCAGCACGAGAATTGCCGGCGTGTCGTAGGGGTGCGACGCTTTGACCGCCGCCCGTACCGGCTCGGCGAGCGACGCCCGCGTCTTGACGATCATCACCGCTTCCTCGCTGCGCTCGACCGCACCCTGCCAGCGGTAATGGGAAATCATGCCGGGCAGGATGTTGACGCAGGCCGCGAGCCGGCCGTCCACCAGCGCCTTGCCGGCCTTCTCAGCCTCGACAACCGAAGGGAAGGTCGTATAGACGAACACCGCGCGGTCCATATCTGCCTCTGATCCTGCGGCCGCCGCGCAGCCGCCTTGACCGAGACGGCATCATGACCACCCGCGACCGCATCGCCTTCGTGACGGCCACGACGCCCGAGGCCGAAACGGCGCGCGACGCCCTCGTCCGCCGCTACGGCAATGCGACGCCGCAGGAGGCCGACGTCATCGTCGCGCTCGGCGGCGACGGCCTGATGCTGCAAACCCTGCACAACTTCATGGACACAGGCAAGCCGATCTACGGCATGCACCGCGGCACCGTCGGCTTCCTCATGAACGAATACCGCGAGGATCACCTCAAGGAGCGCCTCGCCGCGGCCACGGAGTTGGTGATCCATCCCCTGATGATGCGCGTGGTCGATGCCGAAGGCCAAGTGCACAAGGCGCGCGCCATCAACGAGGTGGCGCTGTTCCGCCAGACCTACCAGGCGGCGCGCCTGCGGGTGCTGGTCGACGGCAAGGAGCGGCTGTCGGAACTCGTGGCCGACGGCATCATGGTGGCGACGCCGGCCGGCTCGACCGCCTACAACCTCTCGGTCCAGGGACCGATCATCCCGATCGGAACGCCGCTGCTGGCGTTGACGCCGATCAGCCCGTTCCGGCCGCGCCGCTGGCACGGCGCGCTGCTGCCCGACCGCGCGGTCGTCACCATCGAGGTGCTCGAAGCCGACAAGCGCCCAGTCGCCGCCGTCGCCGACCACGCCGAGGTGCGTTTCGTGCACACCGTCGAGACGCGCCTGGAACGCAGCATCGCCATGCACATGCTGTTCGACCCCGGCCACGCGCTCGACGAACGCATCCTGCGCGAGCAGTTCGGGGTGTAGGCGGAAGACTCTTCTCCCTCTCCCGCACGCGGGGATAGGTGGCCTGCAACCAAGCCGGATCGCATTTGTTCACTTGTCACACCGGCTTCGCCAGCTCCACGGTGTGGAACGGCTCCAGCGTATCGATCGCATCGGGGCTTTGCGTCTTCACGTCCCATTTGAACATCCGCAGCACGATCTTGTCGGGCGAGAAATCGGCGATGGTGAAGCCGTGCTGCTCGATCGGCTTGACCTCTTCATCCATGTCGAGATGCGCCGGCGGCATTGCGCCGGTGCCGCGGCGCGCCGAGGGCCATTTGCTCGGGCCGGTGCTGATCGGTCCGGTCAGCACCGCGTTGATGGGATTGGCGTGCATGTCGAGCGTGCCGCTGCGCAGCATGCGGCCGATCGCAATGGCATGGAGGTCGCCGCTCATCACCAGCGGAATGCGGCCGGGCATGGCGTGGATCGCCTCCATCAGCCGGTCGTGCTGCTTGAGCCAGCCCGGCTGCCAGTAGGGCTTGCGCTTCGCCGTGGTCAGCTTGCCGTCCGCCGCGAGCACGTCCGGGTACCACTCGCCCCATTTGCCGGCGGTCCAGCCGGGCGGGTTCGAGGGCACATGCACGAGATGGGTCACGTCGCGCGCGGCGCTGCGCGCCTTGAGCCATTTCTCGGCTTCGAGGTCGACATAGACCGCGCTCTCTCCGGCCAGCGTCTGGGTGCGCCTGATGTCGTAGAGCAGGATTTCCGCGAGCCGGCCGTAGCGCACCGTGCCGAAGCACTCCGACAGTCCTGATCGGTCGTCGACCGAGGTCCAGGGCAGCCCGAGCGGCCGCGCCGGGTCGGGAAGGAACTCCGGATAGAACATGCTCCTCGTGGTGCGCGCGAGTTGAAGCGAGAAATACGGCGGCGGAAACGTCACGATCTCGTCGGTCGCCTCGTCATTGTCGAAATAGTCGTGATCGTCCTGGAGGAAAAAGGTCGGGATCGAGCGGAAGTCGGTCCCGTAGATCGGCAGAATCTGCGGACCGGCGGCGCGCTTGAGCACGGTCTCGTTGTCGCTGCCGAGCACCAGGGCGGAGCGGTCGAATTTCCCGGCAATGCGTTCGCCGAGCGGCGAGGCGCCGCCGGTGATCCGCGCGAACTGCGGCGCCAGCAGGTCCCAATAGACCTGGTCGCCATTGGCGACGAGGGCATCCGGTTCGAATGCGAGGCCGCGCAGCAGCAGCCGCTTGCGCACCGCGGTGGGCAGGAAGTCGAAGGCGTCATGGCCGCCGGCGCAGGTGTAGATCAGCACCCGGAACGATGCCGGCCGCGCGTCCGGCCCCGGAAATGTCGAGAGCGTCCACGGCTCGCACAGTGCCGCGCCGCGGCTGCCGGCAAGTGAGAGCGTATAGGGACGTCCCGGCGCGAGGTCGGTAACCTGGAACTGCCAGAATTCGCCGCGCGTATCGCTCATGCGTCCCTGCACCGACGTGCCGCCGACGCGCAACGTCGGGGCATCGAACAGCGGCTCGCGAAACGATGCCTTGATCAACACGCGGCTGTCGCTGACCGCCGGCAGCAAATGCTGCACCCGGCCGGCGTCCCAGGTCTGTCCCGCGGGATCCGGTTTGGCCGAAGCGGCAAAAAGATCGGGCGGCGCGGCAAGCCCGAGTGCCGCCGCGGTCGAGCCGCGCAGAAACTCGCGGCGGTCGAAGGGATTCATGCGCGCCTCACGCAATTCTTTGACATTGTTGGCCTCGCTGCGGCCAGCGATACGATCGACGCCGATCATACGCCCCCACAGAAGAAAACGGCACCCGGCTCGCGCCGGATGCCGCCATGCAGGACCGCGCCGGCTTTACTTCTGCGCCATGATGGCTTCGAGGCCGGACTGCGGGCCGTTGCTGCCATGGCCGCCGGCGAAGGTCGCGCCGGAGATGCCGAGCTTCTTCACGGCCGCCTCGACCGATTTCGGAACCGGCATTCTTGGTGGTGTCGCGGCCGGGCGAGTAGAGGTCGGTCACCCACACCACATTGTCCTTCACCACGTGGCCGAGCAGCATGCCGTCGACGTGAGGATTGTCGATGCGGGTCAGCTTGATCTCGTTGCCGTCGGCGTCCTTGAGGCTCATCTGGTCCTTGACCTCGACGACCTGGACCTTCTTCGGGCTCTTCTGATAGGCGTCCGGCACCACGGTATGGGTCGTCTTGAGATCCTTCTCGAAATAGGCCTTGTCGGGCGCCGGCACCACGATGGTCGCGCCTTCCGCCGCGTAAGTGCGCATGCCGCCGGTGTGGTC
Source organism: uncultured Alphaproteobacteria bacterium (assembly GCA_963800215.1). Taxonomy (GTDB): domain Bacteria; phylum Pseudomonadota; class Alphaproteobacteria; order Rhizobiales; family Xanthobacteraceae; genus JAJPKK01. The sequence goes on from CAWCZY010000007.1 coordinate 531,765, forward strand.
CATGTGATGATGGGTGAGGATCAGGTACTTGATCGGCTTGCCCGGGAACTTCTGCTTGGCCGCGTCGATCGTCCATTTCGACTGCACCTCGCCCATCGGCGCGTCGAACACCGCAAGACCGTCCTTCATGTTGACGATCAGGCTGTTGGCCGTGCCGGTCACGACCTGCGCCACGTTCGGCCCGAGATCGACCACCTTCGGCGGGGCGTTCGGCGGATAGAACAACGTATCGGCATCGAGATAGCGGCCGAGCGCAATGCGGCGAAGCACCCACTGGTACGGCACGTTGCCGGTGGCCGGCCCCTTGGCGGCCGACTTGACCGTGTCGGCCGGCGTGAAGGCGTCGGCGGGGATCGACGGGTTGGCGGAGACATCGGTGTAGTCGACCTTGCCCACCGCCACGTCGTTGAGATTGTAGGTCAGCTTATGCGCCATCTGCACGCCGCCGACCGCTTTCCAGTCGCTCAGCACGAGATCGTAATTGGAATCGCCCGAGATGTTGTCGTCGTCCCGGGTGCGGATCGCCGCCGGCAGATGCGTCTTGGGATCGAACAGGATGGTGAACCTGGTGGCGCCGTCGGTGTAATTGACGGCCGGCAGCGACGCCTTGCCGAGCTTCTGGTTGCCGGCGGCGGAGAGGTTCTTGGCATCGTCCATCGCCTTGAGCAGCAGTGTCGGCGACATCCGCTCCAACTCGCGCAATTGCGCCGCGAGCCGGACACCCGAGGCGGCCGTGCTGCCTTTGTCGTTGCTGACGAAGCCGAGCGTGGGCGTGATGACCTCGGTGTATTTGATCTGCTCCGTCGCCGGGTATTTCATCGCACGGTCGACGTTCAGGCGCGCCGCGCCGGAGGAAAGATCGACCGTCGCGGTGAAGGCGGTGTCGCCGAGGAAGCGGGGCTCGCCGCCAGCCTTGTAGGACTGGCCCGGCTCCCAGTGCTTTGCCTCGCCCTTGACGGTGAGGCCCTTCAGCGCCTTGAGCGCGTCGGCGCCGCCCTCGGCGGTGACGGCCGCTTTCACGAGATCGGCGGGGCTGTCCTTGGCCGCCGCGTATTGAATCGGCGCGGTGCCCACCAGCAACGCCGCCGATAGTCCGAACAGATATTTCATTGGTCTCCTCCCATTGGCTTTTATGGCGCGGACTCTAATGCGGGGCGCCCGCCCGGGGAAGTCGGACCGGAGCAATCTTTTTCGACCAGCCGCCGTTTGCCGCACCCAACCGGATGACACTCCCGGCGGAAGCGACGGTCGCCTGCGGCCCATCGTCCTGCGCCGGCGACAGGGCGACCCGTCGATCGACGCCATCACGAAAACGTGAATTCCGCGGGCGACGCCGTCTCTGCCGCCGCCAGTGATCGTTGAGGCCATTCCAGCACCCGCGCACCGCGTCAGCACGGTCCGCGCGGCGAACTAGGGTGCATGCAAATCGTGAAGGAATCCTCGATGAATCGGCATGAAATCCCCAAAGCCAGCGTAGAGCCGTTGTCGGCCGTTGCGGCGCTCCGCAAGGCTCCATAGTCGAAATTGGGCCTCGTGAATTGCAACAGGCCGCCGGCGCGACCAGAAGGAGGATCGACCCGTCCGATTCGGATCGTGACTGAAGCCCGGCTCATCTATACCTGTTGAATGAATAGCGGCGGACTACGCGGGCGAGCTTCAGATATTTTTCGACTGTTGCTCCTTCCGGCGGAGACAATCTGTCGATCGAACGAATTGCCAAACCAAGGCCCGGTGCATCATTCTTGACTCGCTTCAGCGCTTCCCAGTGTTTGTCCGGTCCCCCGTCAATCGGTCGTTCCAATTTTGTCCACGCGGACTCGAGGCGCTCCTGGGCATCCAGCGAATGCAGAGCGGCATAGAACGCATCGGCGACATCGACTGATTGTCCGGTCTCAACTGCGGCAAGCAAGGCCACGACAGGATAGAGAGGCTTTTTGCCGTCGCGACCGAGAAATTCATCCAATTGAGCGTCAGAAAGCCGGGCGCGGACAATGCGGTAGATATTGACCAAGCGCTTGACGGCGCGCGGGCTCTTGCTCGCAATTACTCCGATCTCAGGGCTGGCAAGAAAGTCAATCTCGACTTTTTCCAATCGCATGGAGGCAAGCGCCGCGTCGACGGCCTCAAATTCGTCTCGATCGGCGAATGCCTTGGTCTCGTTCGTGTCCGCTTCCGGCTCCGGTTCGCCGCGGACGAAGTCGGATTCGCGCGACCCGGCGGCCGGCGCCACTAATCCCTTGAAGATGTTTTCACCGCCTTCGCTCTTTTCGTTCTTTTTTAACAGCTCACGCACATATGCGGCGTAAGTGCCTCCCTTGCCGGTGGCGTCGTCTGTCCTCAAGCGGTCAAGCCAAAACGGGATCTGGAATATCTTTTCCAGATAGTCGATGGCTCGCTTGCGACGAGCCGCCTGCCCATCGTCCCTAACGACGTCGGCCTCAAAATGCTTGGCGACCGCGCCTTCGATCCATCGCACGTCGACGCCCACGACCACGACGAACAGTTCGAACGCGAGCAGCAGATGAATGGCCTGCAATACCGCATACACTTGATCGTGCGTGCAACGATCCAGATCGTCTATGTATAATGCAATGCGGTCTGGCACCTGCAGCGCGTTCTGGTCCGACGTATTGCGCCACTGCTTGAGAGCTTGGCGCTCCTCGGCGCTCAACGCCTCTCCCCGCTTCTCCTTCTCGTCCGCTCTGCGGCCTAAGCGTGTCGTGGTCACTATGGAGTTGAGCTGTTCGAAGGAGCGGCGGGCACGGCTGACGATCCCGACCTGCTTGTCGTATTCGCGGACGTCTCCGTCCTCGAACAGGAAGTAGCGGAGAATTGTCGCTGGCGCGTGAGTGTGAAAACCGGGCCCATAGTCAAGCAGAGGCTTACGCGCCTCAGCCAAATCCTTTTCAGCCTTCGCGAGCTTGTTCGCCGCGTCTTCGGCTTCCTGTCGTTTGGACTGAATTTCGGACGCCAATTTCTCGCGCGCTTCCTCGACCGCCCGGGCATATTTCCAGGCCCCGTCTAAAATCGGCTTGGCTGACCTAAACGCCTGCCACAGCGCCCCGAACGCGGCAAACGTGCCCACACCCCAGGCTGCCAACCTTTGAAACCATGTCGCAAGATCGGTAGGATCAGCCGCCTTCAGGCCCATACCCAGCCCGGCGAGGATCATGACCGCAGCGATACAAAGGCCGGTCGGCCACCCGCCACTAATCAGGATACGTGCAATTAACGCGAGCTTTCCGGGAACGGATGCGGCTTCGACGACCGCGGCGGTGAACCCCTTCACGTCCTCCGCAAGGTCGTCTCGGTATAGGCGGCGCCCGACCTCCTTCAGTTTATCGGCATTCTGACTGCGAATGGCCTCCAAATCTTGGTTCAACTGCTTTGACGCGAGCGCAAAGTCGCTGGCCGTGAGCCGCGTCTCTGCGGAATCGAGTGCTTTCTGCGCAGCATCCGACTTTCGTTTCGCATCTTCGACCTGTTTCTCGGCCTGTAGCGCTCCGGCTTCGAGGCTGCGCACCCGATCAGCGACCTTGCCGATCAAAGCTTTGTAATCGGCGGCCCGGCCGCCGTCATAGCCACCGCGCCTGAGTTGATCGAAAAAGACCGCGGTCAGACTTGCCCATAAATTCGCATCGGCGAAATGCCAAGCGTTAAAGCGAATTTGCACGATGTTCTCGACGAACTGAAGCGGCTTGGCACCTTCCGCCTTACCGCTGTCCGCCGTCCGATCCGGATCCGGCCGACATAGCCTCGTGACCTCATGCTGGAGCCTTTCCATAAACGTCGATTTGCCTGAACCCCATTCGCCGAACAGGCAAATTGAAAGCGGTGGCGTCGCCTCCTCGAGGCAAATCAAACGCGCGAACGCCCTGACATCGGCGTTGATACCGAGTGGATCGGTGTCGCCCGTCGCAAGATTGTCCGGCGTGAAGCCGGGCGAAGTGTTGCTTGGTTGATCGCCGGTACTGTCTCCCTCCGTAACGCTGGGAGAGGATGGCGGATTGGCGCTCATCCGCCTCCACGCTTCTACGAACTCGACAGGTTCCCCGCCAACCGCGACTCGCGAGAGGATCATCTCTTTCGCATCGATCAGATCGAGTTCGAAGCTTTCTCGAGCAACTGTGTGGATATTCACGTTGCACATGTGCGGGTCGGGCAGGATCATGGCCGCGAGGATGTGCCGGACACCATATCGATTCTCGCCGATCGTTATCTGCGCCATCGCGCGGGCGCGCCCGAGGAGGGCTCGCGCGTGAGACGTTAGACCCATACCCGGCGGCAAGCCGCGGAGCGCACTGGAACGCGGCCGTTGGATGTTGGGAGCTTGCTCCGTAATGAAATCGTCAACCTTGTTTCGACCGACCCGGCTCGTCAACCAGTCATAGAGCCAAGTGTCTGCTGTGTCATCGTCCTTCGGCGGTTGTTGACCGATGACCAGCGCGGCCACGAACAAATCGCGTGCGCGCATATTCCCCGCTTTTCGCATTCCCGCGATTTGCGCGCCTATAAAAATAATATTTCGGCCGCCATCCGAAATCGCAAAACCCAGTGCGTCCGCCAATGTCTCGGGAGGCCGGATATCGGGCGGCAATTCATCATCGTCATCATCATCATCATCCATAAATTCCGGCCTCTCGTTCGGGCACTGGATTGATGCCACAAGCACATGCAAAAACAAAAGCTGGAGCTCGTAGGGTGGCAAAGGCGCGTTCTTCGCGCCGTGCCCACGCTGTGAGACCGCACGTGGGCACGCTTCGCTTTGCCCACCCTACAGGCTGCATCTCCGAAGCAATTCAAATGACCACCGGCTTCTCCACCCGCCCTTCGCCGCCGAACACCCGCAGGTAGCGGGCGATCTCGGCCGGCGTCCCGGTCGCCTTGCGCGGATTGTCGGAGAGCTTCACCGCCGGCCGGCCGTTCGCCTCTGTCACCTTGCAGACCAGCGAGATGGCGGCGAGGCCGTCATTGGGCTCCGGGGCGCAGCCCTTGAAATCATTGGTGAGGTTGGTGCCCCAGCCGAAGCTCATGCGCACCCTGCCGGCGAAGTGCTTGTAGGTCGCCTCGATGGTGTCGATGTCGAGCGCGTCCGAGAATACGAGGAGCTTGTCGGCGGGGTCGCGTCGCTTCGATTTCCACCACGCCATGATCTGTTCGCCGCCGGGCACCGGCGGGGCGGAATCCGGCCGGAACCCGGTCCAATCGGCGACCCAGTCCGGCGCGTCGCGCAGGAACGCCGTGGTGCCGAAGGAGTTCGGGCAGCACGATCAGCAGGTTGCCGGCGTAATAGCGCTGCCAGTCGCACAGCACCTGATAGGGCGCGCGGCGCAACTCCTCGTCGTTTTCCGCCATGGCCGCCAGCACCATGGGCAGCTCGTGGGCATTGGTGCCGATCGCCTCGAGGTCGTTGTCCATCGCCATCAGCACGTTGCTGGTGCCGATCAGGGCGTCGCCCAATCCTTCCTTGAGCGCCTCGACGCACCAGCGCTGCCATAGGAAACCGTGGCGCCGCCTGGTCCCGAAATCGGAGATGCGCAGGTCCGGCAACAGGCGCAGCCGCTCGACCTTGGACCACAGCTTGGCCTTCGCCCGCGCATAGACGACGTCGAGGGTGAAGCGCCCGTAATGGCGCAGCGCGGCGCGCGAGCGCAGCTCGTTGATGATTGCGAGCGCGGGGATTTCCCACATCGTGGTGTGGGTCCACGGTCCCGCGAACTGGAGGACATACTGGCCGTCTTCCCGGCGCAGCTCGTATTCGGGCAGCGAGAAGTCGGCGAGCCAGGCGAGGAATTTCGGATCGAAAATATGGGCGCGGCCGTAGAAATTGTTGCCGCCTAGCCAGATCATCTCCTTCTTGGTGAAGCGCAGCGTGCGGGCGTGATCGAGCTGGGTGCGCAGCTCGCCTTCGTCGATCTCGTCGGCGACGCGCACCCGCGTGGTCCGGTTGAGCAGCGAAAACGTCACCTGCACGTCGCGATAGAGGCCCCAGATCATCTGGAGCATCATCAGCTTGTAGAAGTCGGTGTCGAGCAGGCTGCGCACGATCGGGTCGAGCTTGAAGGTGTGATCGTAGACGCGCTTTGCTATGTCGGTGCTGACATGACCATCGCCATGTCCCGCGGGTGCTGCCGTTATCCCGGATCGGCCGGCTCGCGCTATTTAAGGGCCGCGATGCCGGCGCGCGCGATCTGCTCGTCCTCGAACGACTGCACGCCCGATACGCCGATGGCGCCGACGCATTCATTGTCGTGCATGATCGGGACCGCGCCCTGAATGAACAGCCCGGCCGGAAAGGAAATGAAGGACGGGCGTTCCTTGACGCGCTCCTCGAAATCCTTGCTGGGCCGCCGCGTCAGTGCGGATGTGCGCGCCTTGCCGGTCGCGACCTCCGCGGTGGTCACGGCGGCGCCGTCCATGCGGTCGAGATGAAGCAGGAAGCCGCCGTCGTCGACGATGGCGATGGCGACCTTCCACTTGTTCTTCTCGGCCTCGGCGGCACAGGCCGCCATCATCTTCTTCACGTCGGCCGAAGTCAGGCACGGTTTGGTACGCATCGGGCACTCCGATGTGTTTGCGGCGATATGGCGCGGCATTGGATGCTATGGTAGTCGTCCGGCCGGGGGCCTGTCGATAAGCGGCGAACGCATGATTTCAGCAAAATTCCGAGACATACGTGTCGGCCCCGCTGCTGGCGGCGGCGCTGGCGTCGATGCTGGCGGCGGCAAGCGCGCGCGCCGAACCGCGCGACGATTTCCTCGCCGGCCGCACCAAGGCGTGTGCCGGCTGCGACCTGACCGGCGCCAATTTCAAGCGCCGCGACCTCACCGGCGCCGACCTGACCGGGGCCAAGCTCAAGGATGCGAATTTCCACGACGCCAAGCTCGCCGGCGCGCGGCTCGACGGGCGCCGACCTCTCCGGCGCGAACCTCAACAAGGCCAATCTGAGCCGCGCCCAGCTCACCGGCGCGGTGCTGCACGAGGCGATGCTGTACGGCGCCGTTCTCGACGGCGCGGCGCTCGACGGCGCCGATTTCACCGACGCGATGATGGGGACCGCGCGCCTGCTGCGCAGCAATCTCGCCAAGGCGATCCTGCGCAATGCCGACATGCGCAAGACCCGCCTCACCGACGCGGTGCTCACCGGCGCGGACCTCACCGACGCCGCGCTCGACGAGGCATTCGCCCGCGGTGCCCGGCTCGACGGCGCGACGCTGTCCGGCACCCGGCTGATGGGCGCCGAACTGGTCGAGGCGAGCCTCGTCGGTGCCGACCTGCACGAGGCCAATGCGCTGCATGCCAATCTGCGCGGCGCCGACCTCACCCGCGCAAATCTCGCCGACGCCAATCTGCGGATGGCGAACCTCTACGAAGCCAAGCTCGACGACGCGATCCTGCGCGCGACGATCATGCCCGACGGTACCACCCAGCCGTGATGTTCAGGACGTTCCAACGTACGCTGTCATCGCCCGGCTCGACCGGGCGATCCAGTAGACGCCGACCGGGAGTACTGGATTGCCCGGTCGAGCCGGGCAATGACAACAATCGAGAGCTCGACGAAATCGGAAATGCGTCAGCGCGCGCCGAGTGCGTAGATCTCGAGGCGGGCCGAGCTCTCGAACTGGCCCTGGGTCAGCTGGGTCGGCAATTGCGGATTGACGCCGCTCTGGCCGGGCTTGCGGAAGAGATTGGCACGGATGACGATGCGGCGGCCGGCGGCGGGGTCGTTGCGCTCGCAGACCTGCTTGATGAAGAGCGAGCCGACCGCGCTCTCGCCCTCGCCCGGCGGCACCGACTTGCAGTCGCGTTCCGGCTTCGATCCCGAAGCGGGACGCCATGACGCCGCCGAACAGCGTAGGACTCCTCGCGCTTCTTGCGGTCGGCCTCGGTGATGTCGTTGCGGTGGTCGGGGCGCGGATCGGTCACCAGGCGGATGCCCTGGAGGATGCCGGCGTCGTCGAACAAGGCGCTGGCGATCACCGGAAACGTCACCTCATGGGTGCCGGCCCAGCGCGAGATCTCGCGGTCATTGTCGTGGGCACGGGCGATGTATTCGATTTCGTCGTCGTACTCGAAATAGACCTCATGCAGGCCGTCGGCCTCGGCCGGACAGCGCTTGAAATCGGCCCAGCCGGTGAGCGGCGCGCGCGGCGAGCCGCCATTGGAGCCGCAGGCGAAGGCCTGGAATTCCTGCGGCGCGCGGCTGCGCCGATACCGGCGCGCCGAGCACGAGGTCCCAGATGGTGGAACGATGCAGCTCCTCCTCCGCGGCGGCGGCCGCCGCGGTCGACCCCAGCATCCCCAGCATCAGCACTGCCGCAAGGCGCATGGACACATCCTTTTTCGGCGCTCATCGTAGCGCGCATGGCCGCGTGCGCCAATCTTGCCGTTGATCGCGTGACATCAAGACGCTAGACGTTTAGTGACCATCGCTGCATCGGGGAAGAAACAGTCGGCAAGGAAACGGAGCGACACGTGGCGCTATCGAAAATGCCTCATAACGCAAATCGAACGGCCATTGGCATATGGCGCGCCTTGCGGAACGCGGCGGCAGTGGCCGCCGTCACGGCGGCGGTGCTGGTCTCGACCCTGCCCCTCGCCGCACAGACCCCCGATGCCAGCGATATCGCCGAAGGCGCGCGGCTGTTCCGGCAGAAGGGCAATTGCCAGTCCTGCCACGGCTGGGCCGGCGACGGCCGCAAGATGGACAGCCAGATGCCGGACGGCGCCAATTTGCGCGAAACCCGGCTCGACCGCGCCGCCCTGGTCATGACCATCAAATGCGGCCTGCCCGGCACGGGAATGCCGCCGTTCGACAAGTTCGCTTACAGCGACGGCCGTTGCTATGGCCTCAAGCAGGCCGACCTCGCCAAAGCCGGCCACCGCATGAGCGATCCGCCGGCGACGCTGCAGAACCGGGAAATCGAGTTCATCGCCGATTTCATGTTCGCCAAGGTCATCGGCAAGGGCCCGATGGACCACGCCAAGTGCGTCGAGTTCTGGGGCGAGGAGGCCGAGCCCTGCAGCGAGTTCCCGAAATAGGCCCCTCGAACATCTCGCAGGCTCGTCATTCCGGGGCACGCGTCCCATGCGCCGTGCGCTTGCCGGAGTTGGACGCCGCCCACCCGGCGGGGTGCGGCGGTCGTTCGCACAAGCCCCGAATCGTCCCAAGCGTTGCGGGCCTTGCGCCGATCACCGCATCAGAACAAGATCGCGGACTTGCGCCGTTCGGGAACCCCCCAACGGGGTAACGAGCAGGGAGCGCGCGATGGACGGGAGGACGGGCTTGATTGCCGCGGGGGTGGTCGCGTTCGCGACGCTCGCCGCCGCCGCGCCCGACGATGTCGCTGCGTTTCTTGCCGGTACCGCGAAATCCTGCATCGCATGCGATCTGTCCGGACAGAACTTCCAGGACCGCGATCTCAAGCGCTCCAAGCTCGATCGCGCCATTCTGAAGAATGCCGACCTCTCTGCGGCGTCCCTGTTTCGCAGCTCGCTGCAGCACGCCGATCTTTCCGGCGCCAAGCTGGTCGAGGCCGATCTCAACCGGATCGACGCCAAATGGGCGGATTTTCGCGGCGCCGACATGTCCAAGGCGCTGCTCTACGAAGCCGACCTGTCGAGCGCCAACCTCGCCGGCGCCAACCTCATCAACGCCCGTCTCGGCCAGGCGCGCCTCAACCAGGCCAATCTCGAAGGCGCGATCCTTGCCGGCACCGACCTGCGCGGGGCCCGGCTCGCGGGTGCCAAGCTCGCCGGGGCGAACCTGCGAAGCGCCCACCTCGACGGCCAGAAGATGCGCGAGATGGATCTCCGCGGCGTCGATTTCACCCTTTCCGACATGCCCGAAGCGGACTTCTACGGCGCCGACCTGCGCGGCTCGACCCTCGCCGGCGTCGATCTGTTCGGCGCCGATTTCCACGGTGCCGACCTGCGCGGCGTGAGCTTCGAGGGTGCCAACCTGAAGAACGCGATCATGACCGACGCACAGACCGAGGGCGCTAATTTCGACGCCGCCATCATGCCGGACGGAAAGCGCAACGAATGAGCCCGGGGCCGGTTTCCTTCCTGCGCGAAGCATTCTCGCTGGCGCTCGTCGCGCTCGCGGTGGCGACGCCGGCCGCCGCCGAAAAGGGCAAGCTGCGCGAGCGGTTGACGCCCGAGGTGATGGCGGTGGTGTTTCCCGGCGCCGAGCGGCTGGGGCCGGAAGAGGGTTCGCCGCCGGCGATCGCCGCCTACAAGGACGGCAAGGTCGCCGCCTACATCTTCTCGACCCTCGATATCGTCGCCACGCCCGGGTATTCGGTGGTCCCGTTCGACGTCATTGCCGGGGTCGATTTGAGCGGCCACATCACCGGCGCCAAGGTGGTCTTCCACGTCGAGCCCTACATTTATCACGACGCAGTGCGTCAGCCGCTGCTCGATACCTTCCTTGCCCGGCAGGCGGGGATGCCGCTGCAGGGCGGCTTTGCGGCGATGCTGCCGCCGGATTTCGTCAAGGGCGCCTCCATCAGCGCGCGGGCCATGCGCGGCGCAATCCTCGATTCGGCGCGGCTCATCGCACGGGCGCGGATTTCGCGCCCGGTGGTCACCGCGCCGACGCTCGATGTCGACGGCTTTCGTCTGATGTCGTGGCAGGAACTCGTCGCCGAGGGCGCGGTCGTGCGCCACCGCATCACTTCGGGAGAGGTGGCGGCGGCACTCAAGGCGGCCGGCGCCGCGGACGCCACCCTCGACGTGCCGCCCGGCAAGCCCGACGATCTCTACATCGAGGTGTTCACCGGCCTGCTGACGCCGGCCGCGGTCGGCGGCAACCTGCTCGGCCTGCGCAATTTCGACGACTACAGGGCCCGGCTGCCGCGCGGCGCCCCGGCGATCTTCGTTGCGTCCAACGGGCCCTATGATTTCCTCGGCACCAAGCATTATCGCCAGTCCGAAGGCTTCGAGTTCGACCGCATCCGCGTGGTGCAGGGCGGCGAGACGTTCTCCTTCGTCAACGACAACTATCAGCGGCTCGGCACCGGCGCTGCCGACGGCATCAGGGCGCAGCAGAACGCCGGGTTGTTCGCGCTGCCGGCCAACGCGAAATTCGATCCGCTCGCGCCGTGGCGGCTGGAACTCGTGGTGAACGGCGCCGGTGCGCAACCGGTGAGCATCGCGTTTCCGGTCGAATACCGGCTTCCGGGCGCGTTCGTCCTCATGCCGGACGAGCCGCCGGTCGCGGCCTGGGTCGAGGCGTGGCGCGACGCCCGGGGCAACATCGCGATCCTCGCGGCGCTGCTGACCGCGCTCACCCTGATCTTCGTGTTCCAGGCGCAGCTGTCGCGGTCGCGCCGCGCCCACCGTCTGGTGCGCAACGGGTTTCTGCTGATCGTGCTGGTCTGGCTCGGCTGGACCGCCGAAGTGCAGCTCTCCATCGTCAACGTCATCAACTACATCGAAGCCCCGTTCCGCGGCCTCGACATCGGCTTCTATCTCGCCGAGCCGCTGATGGCGATCATCGCCGCCTACACGCTGGTGTCGATGGTGCTGATCGGGCGCGGCGTGTTCTGCGGCTGGCTGTGCCCGTTCGGCGCGCTGCAGGAACTGCTGGCCCAGCTTTCGCGGGCGGCCGGGCTGCCGCAATGGAACCCGCCGGAGGCGCTGGAGAAGCGCCTGTGGCTGGGCAAATATATCGCTGCGGCCGTCGTGCTGGTGCTGGTGTTGACCTCGATCGACGGGTCCGGCGCGACCACCGAGATCGAGCCCTTCAAGACCGCGATCACCTCCAAGTTCACCCGCGCCTGGCCCTACGTCTTCTATGCCGGGGCGCTGCTCGCCATCGGGCTGTTCTCCGAGCGGGCCTATTGCCGCTTCCTGTGTCCGCTCGGCGGCGTGCTCGCGGCGCTCGACCGGCTGCATCTGATCGACCTGCTCAAGCGCCGTCCCGAATGCGGAAGCCCGTGCCGGCTGTGCGAGCGTTCGTGCCCGGTGCGGGCGATCGAGAAGTCGGGTAAGATCATCACCGCGGAATGCTTCCAGTGCCTGGATTGCCAAGTCGAATATTATGACGACAAGCGCTGCCCGCCGCTGGTGCAGGCAGCCAAGCGCCGCGGCGGCGCGGATGCGGACACGACGGTTCCGGTGGCAGCAATGGCGAAATCATGTCTGATACACAGCGACAATCCGACGGTGACACCCCGCTGTGCGCGGGATGACGCGCCGCCGCGCGGTGCGGATCGTCGCGGCCGCCGCCGGGCTGCCGCTGATGATCGCGGCGGTCCGCGCCACCGTCCCCGCGGGCCGGTTGTACGACTGGCAGGGCGAGGTGCTCGGCGCGCTGGCCGAACTCTCGCTCTGGCACACCGACGAAGCGGCCGCGCGACGCGCCATCCGCAAGGTCGAGGGCGAGATCGCACGCTATGAGCGCATTTTCAGTCTCGCCTGCGCGGACAGCGAGATTTCCAGGCTCAACGCCGCGGGCGCATTGACCAGGCCTTCGCCGGAGCTGCGCGGGCTGATGGAGGAGAGCCGGCGGTTCTCCGTCCTGAGCGCAGGCGCGTTCGATATCTCGGTGCAGCCGCTGTGGCGTCTCTACGAAGCGCATTTCTGGTCGCGCACCGCGGTCCAGGACGACGTTCTCGCCCGCGCCCGCGATGTCGCGCGCGACCTCGTCGATTTCCGCGCCATCGACATCGGCTCCGCCCGCATCGCCTTCGCGCGCGAAGGCATGGCGGTGACGCTGAACAGCCTGGCGCAGGGATTTGTCACCGATGCATGCGCCGACCTCCTGCGCAACGAGGGCTTTGCAACCGCCTTCGTCGATCTCGGCGAGGTCCGGGCGCTCGGCCGCCATCCCGACGGGCGGGCCTGGCGGGTCGGCATCCGCAATGCGCAGGCGGGTTTGGTGCAAGCGGGGGTGGCGCAATCAGCCTTGGCGGAAACCGTCGAGCTCGCGGACACCGCCATGGCGGTGTCCGGCGGTTACGGCACCACCTTCGAGCCGTCCGGCCGGTTCCATCACATCTTCGATCCGCATACCGGGGACAGCGCCCACGGGCTGCTCGATGCCGCCGTGATCGGCCCCCGGGCGACGGCCGCCAACGGGCTTTCCACCGCGCTCTGCGTCGCCGGCGAGGCGAGCGCCGCCGCGCTCATCGCGGCCTCGCCGGGCTACCGCGCGATCCTCACCCGGCCCGACGGGACGAAAGCGACCGTGGGTGCCGCCGCGGCGTAGAGATGTAGCCCGGATTGAGCGGCAGCGAAATCCGGGACGGCGTTCCAGTTGCAGCGATGCGGAGAGGCTGTCCCCGGATTACGCGACGGCGAAGATGCCGTCGCTCCATCCGGGCTACGTTGCTCAATTGACCATCTCGTCGGTCCAGACCTGAAAGCCGGTGAGCGTGTTGGGTCCGAACGTGGTGGCGATGGCGACGTCGATGGCGTCGCGGCCCCTTGCCATCAGCACCCGTCCGATCCGCGGTATGTTGTTGCGGGGATCGAAGGTGTACCAGCGGCCGCCGAGATAGGCTTCGAACCACGCGGCGAAGTCCATCGGACCGTAGGGCGGCAGCATCCCGATATCGCCGAGATAACCAGTGCAGTAGCGTGCCGGAATGTTCATGCACCGGCACAAGGAGACGGCGAGATGCGCGAAGTCGCGGCACACGCCTCTGCGCTCGTTGAACGCCTCCCAGGCCGTCCTGGTGGCGCGGGCATGCTCATAGCCGAACGAGATATGGTTGTGCACGAAATCGCAGATGGCCTGGACCCGGGCCCAGCCCATGGGAGTGTGACCGAACAGGCTCCAGGCCACCTCGGAGAATTTCTCGGTGTCGCAGTATCGGCTGCCCAGCAGAAAAACCAGCGCGTCTTCGGGCAGTTCCTGGATCGAATGTTGTTGCGCGTAAGGTGCGATGATATCGGGCTCGCCGGAATCCCTGACCAGGGCCGCACTGGCGATCCGCAACCGCCCGGCGGGTGCGACGAGGCGCGTGCACCAGTTGCCGAAGCCGTCGCGATAGGCCGACAGTGGAATCGACGGGGTGGTCGTCACATGATCCGGGACGATGACGTCGGATGCCCGCGAATAGTGGATGTGCAGCACCAGCATCATCGGTGTCGGCTGCGGACAATCGTAGATCAGCTCGTAGCCCACCCTGATTTCCAAGACATGTCTCCTCGGGACGTGAGTGACCCGTCCTCCATCGCCTCGAGCGCCGCCAGGACGAAGAATTCCTCCGGGACAGGGAATTCCGAGGTTTGTCTGAAGTGCAACGCCGAAATCACGCGCTTCGGCCGCGATCGCGGAAATCTCGTAACCCGTGCGAATATTCGCCGAGATACCCTCAAGGCCCGGGGAATAACCGCCGTGCCGGGCGCAAGTTCCTTTTTTTGTCGCCGGGACGACGACCGCGGCGATCAGCCGTGGTGTGCCAGCTTCACGCGTAGCGCTCCATCGGCGCTTGCTCATCCCATTTTGGCGGTGCCCGGCTGACGGCGACCGCGACGTTCATTCCGAGGTAGTCGGACGGACGGCCCATCCAGGTACCTTGGAGCGGTATGGCTTGGCGCGGATCGCGCACCACCGCGACGCGAACAAGGTCGCGGTTGCCGACCACGCCGCTGGACGGATCGAAATCGACCCAGCCGGCCCCGGGCAGATAGACTTGGGCCCAGGCATGCGTGTTGCCGCCTTGCATGTCGCCGCCATCGATATCGTCGTCATCGGGAACGTAGAGATATCCGGAAACGAAGCGTGCCGCCATTCCGAGCGAGCGGGCAGCATCGATCATCAGCATGGCAAGGTCACGACAGCTCCCGCTTCCGAGCGTGAGCGTCTCCATCGGAGCCTGAATGCCCTTTTCGAGCCTGCGGGTATACTTGAAGGTTTGGTTGATGCCGTGGGTGAGGTCGACCAGAAGCTCGCTGGTATCGATCGGCCGGTCGTTTCGCAGGAACGTTCGAGCCCACCGCTCGACCCGGCGTTCCGGGTCGACCGATCGTCGTTTGATCAGATGGGCCAGTTCCGGCAGCTCTTCCGCGCCATAGACGAACGGATAGGTGCGAGCGGACTCGGCGATATCGAGGTCGCGAAGGTCCCCATGAGAGTGGTCGAGACGAATGGTGCTCTCGAACCGAAGCTCCCTGGCCCGCCCGGCAAAGTGCGCGATGTCCACATGGTTGCCGAAAGCATCCTTGGTCCGGCGAATCCGAATCGGGGTCGGGGCGATCACGAGCTTTGCGTCGATCAGGCTTTGGTCATGGCCGTCGCGCGGACGCAGCATCATCCGGTGCTCGCCGAAGACGACCGGCTGCCTGTACTGGTAGGTCGTGATGTGCTTGATGGTCAGCGTGGGCATTCCAACCCCCGATCGAAGTCCGAAAATTTTATGCAACTTTTGCGCCAATGAACGTCCCCCAACCGCTGCCGACGGCTTCGGCGAACCAGCGAGCCCCCATGGATGACGTGCCGATGAGGCTTCTCGCCCCGGACGAACCGCAGCCCGTCACGGTGGCCAACGAGGGTGGCCGATCGCCGCTCGTCATCGTTGCCGATCACGCCGGCAATACTTTGCCTCGGCGCCTGCAGAAGCTCGGCCTCGGGCCGGCGGAACTCGAGCGCCACATTGCCTGGGATATCGGTATCGGCGCGGTCTGCCGCCTGATCGGGGACGTACTCGATGCGGTCGTCATCTCGCAGAACTATTCCCGCCTCGCCATCGACTGCAACCGGATGCCGGGCTCGGAGACCTCGATCGCCGCATTGAGCGAACGCACCACCGTTCCCGGAAACATCGGGCTGAGCAAAGCTCAAATGGAGGCCCGGATTCGCGAGATATTTCAGCCCTATCACGACGCGATCACGGGCGAACTGGACCGGCGGCGGCAGGCTGGCCGGCCGACGGCACTGATCGCCATGCACAGCTTCACCCCGTTGTTCATGGGCGTCGCGCGGCCGTGGCATGTCGGGCTGCTCTACAACCGTGATCCCCGTTTTGCTCATGCCCTGATGGATCTCCTGCGGGGCGAGCCAAAGGGCGAGCACGGCCTCACGGTCGGCGACAACGAACCCTACAGTGTGACCGACGCGACGGATTACACGATCCCCGTTCATGGCGAGCAGCGCCATCTGCATCATGTCGCCATCGAAATTCGCCAGGACCTCATTACGGACGAAGCAGGCCAGCGCCGGTGGGCGGACCTGTTCGCACGATTGCTGCCGCAAGCATATCAGCGAGTCGTCGCTGTCCCTCAAGCCGGAAATGAGCTTACCCCCACAAAAGAAATCCTGCGTTCCGCCGGGCCGTATTGAGCGGAGAACGATCGCACCACCCGCCGTCACGGCTTGCGGTAGTTCGGGTCCATGATCTCGAAACGGGTCCAGCTCTCGAATTGGCCCGACGTGGCTTCGCCCGTCGCGGGGTTGACTTCGCTCTGGCCGGGCTTGCGCAGGAAGTGGGTCTCGACCATGAGGTTCTTCCCGGGCAAGGCCTTCTCGCAGCGCTGCTTGATGAACACGCCGCCGCCGACCGGCGTTTCTCCCGGTGCCGGAGGCATGTCCGTGCAATTCCAGCCGTCGGGCTCGTAGCGGTTGATGATGGCGAGCCGCAGCATGTGGGCCATCCGCCGCTCCAGCGGCGAGGCGCGGGGGTCGCTGATCATGCGGATGCCGCGCAGCACGCCGTCCTTGTCGAACAGCACCGAGAGGATCACGGGATGCCCGGCCACCCGGGTGCCGACTTGGCCCTGGGCGTACAGCGGATCGTCGATGGCACGGCCGACATAGTCCTGCTCGTCGTCGAACGGGGCATAGATCTCGTAGAGACCGCTCGCCTCTGGCCGGCATTTGCCAAAGTCAGTCCACGCGTCGATCGTCTGCCGCGGCGGGCCGCCATTGCTGCCGCAGGCGAGGTCGCCGAAGGTGTCGGTGGACATCTCCGCCGCCTTCAGGCCGAGCTTGAGACCGTGGATCTCGCCGGGATCGGGCCGCTTCTGCTCCTGTGCCGCGGCGGCGCCGGACAGCAAGCAGAGCGCCGTCAATGCCGTCGCGGCGCAGTTTCGTGCGCGGGGGGCCGGGGTCATTTCTTCATCGGTTCGCATTGCTTGGTATCGACACCCCAGAAGTCGACGCAATCCTGATACGTTGCGGGCCCGCGCCCGACATCCTTCGCGAACAGATACTTCACCACCGCGTCGACCTCGCGATTTGCCAGGAAGTCGTTCCCGGCGGGCGGCATGTCGTTGCCCATCTGCTCACGGGTATAACCGTAGCACCGCTTGTCCGTATAGGCGAAGCGGTCGTGATAGGGCATGCCGGTGCCGGGCCGGCCGCATTTGACGACTTCCGTCATCTGTTCGGGCGTGAGCTGGGTGGCGCGCAGCGACAAGGCGTTGCCGCCATAGCCCTGGTCGCCCGAGGCGTCCCACTTATGGCAATACTGGCAGACGGCCTTGCTCTTGAAGATCTCCTTGCCGAATTCGATGAAGCGCGCCTCTTCGGCGCTGAGCGGGGCCTTCGCAGCGGGGGCCTGGGCACTGAGCGGGGCCGCGGTACTGGGAGCCTGGGCACTGGGCGGGGCCTGGGCACGGCCTGGAGTCGGCACCAGCGCCGCAACCGACAGCATGGCAAGAGCAAGAAACTTGAAGCGAAGGGCGTTGTCGCGAGCAGCTTTCATCTTCATTTCCACGGACCGGATGACGCGTGTTGAAAGGGGAACGCAACCGCCGCGACGGGCATGTCGCGCCCGGTCGGGTTCCGGTGGACGGGTTCTCCCTACAGCGTGAACACGAACAGCATCGACGCCGTTGCATTATTCCGCAACTCCGGCGCGGTGCCCAGCACCTGGTCGCGCATGGCAGACCCCGCGAGGACCGCGACGTACTGCTTGCCGTTGACCGCAAAGCTGACGGCCGGCGCGTTGATGCCGGTGCCGATATTGAAGCTCCACAGCTCCTGCAGCGTCTTGCCGTCATACGCCGAGAACGTGCCATCGTAGTGACCGAGGAAAACCAGGTCCCCGGCCGTGGCCAACGCGCCCGCATAGTTGGCGTAGGTGAGCCTCACATTGACCTTGGTCTCGCCGGTGATCGGATCGATGGCCTTGAGGCTGCCGTAGCGGCGCTCGGGATTCTTGGTGCTGCCACCGGTAAAGCGCTCGCGCGGCTTGATGGTGCCGCCCTGGTCGGCGAAGTCCTTCTGCTCGACCGTCTCGATGACGTTGCAGCCTTCGATGGTCGGGAGGTAGATCAGGTTGAGCTGGGGATTGTAGGCGGAAGGTTCCCAGTTCTTGCCGCCTTGGTTGGTCGGACAGGTGCGTCCCGGTCCCTGGCCGCGCATGCCGTGGCTGCCCGGGCTGTAGATCTGAATGTCCGAGTTCGGATCGTAATTGAGCGGCCGGCCGGTCTTGGGATCGAGGCCGGTCGTCCAGGTCAATTGGTCGACATACTGCTTGCCGGCGACGAACGAGCCGTTGGTGCGGTCGAGGGCATAGAAGAAGCCGTTGCGCGCGGCGTGCACCACGAGCTTGCGGTCCTCCCCGTTCACCTTGCCGTTTATGATGGGGTGTTCGGAAATCTCGTCGAAGTCATAGGGGTCCTGCGGGGTGTACTGGAAGCCCCACTTGATCTTGCCGTCGTTCGGGCTGATGGCCAGAACGCTCGCCGCCCACTTGTTGTCGCCCGGCCGGTACGCGATGTCGTAGTCCGGCCCGGCATTGCCGATGCCCTGGTAGAACGTATCGGTGTCGGGATCGTAGGTCGCGGTCTCCCACACCGAGCCGCCGCCATGCTTCCAGCGGTCCTTGCCGTCCTTCCAGCTCTCGTTGCCGGGCTCGCCGGTGCCGGGAATGGTGTAGGTGCGCCAGGCCGCCTTGCCGGTGTTGAGATCGGTCGCCTCGATGAAGCCGCGGATGCCGAATTCACCGCCGGCGATGCCGACGATGGCGAGGTCGCGGATGACCAGCGGCGCGACGGTGAGCGTTTCGCCGAGGGCAGGCTCGGCGATCTTGCGCTCCCACACGACTTCTCCGGTCGCCTTGTTGATGGCGAACATGCGGCCGTCGAGGGCGATCGAGATCACCTTGTCCTTCCACAGCGCGACGCCGCGGTTGTTGACCCCACAGCAGGCGACGTCACCGGCCCAGGCGCGGTCGGTGCCGGGATCCATCTTCCACTTGATGACGCCCTTCTTGCCGGCGGTGACATCGATGGCATAGACCGAGCCCCAGCCGTCCGGCACGTACATCATGCCGTCCTCGACGATGGGCGTCGCTTCGAGATTGCCGAACGCGTAGCGCCCGCCGCTCTGGAACCCGCCGAGCCCCACCGTGTAGGCGAGCCTCATGTTCTTGACGGTGTCGGTATTGATCTCCTTGAGGAGCGAGAAGCGGTGACCCTGGTAATTGCCGTGATGGAGGATCCAGTTCTGCGGTTCCCGCTGCGGATTGAGCAGGCGCTCATTGGTCATGTCGGCGGCGCCGGCCGGCGTCAGCGCGGTCGCCAGCAGCAGCGAACCCGCGAATGCACCGGCGACACACCCGGTGGCGAGGAACGCGCCGGCGAAACACTTGGTCGTCATCGAATTCTCCTTGGCACTGCCGGATCGGGCGCCCGGCCCGACCGGAAGGTATTTCCGCGCCGCGGATTTGAACGGCGCGGCTTCGTCGCGTCGCGGCTAGAGTGCGAACACGTACAGCATCGATGCCGTCGACATGTTCTTCAACTCCGGCGCCAGTCCATAGATGTTGACGTTCTGCCGGGAGCCCGCCAGCACCGCCACATACTGCTTGCCGTTCACCGCATAGGTGATGGGCGGCGCGTTGATGCCGGTGCCGATGTTGAAGCTCCACAGTTGCTTCAGGGACTTTGCATCGTAAGCCCCGAAGGTGCCGTCGGACTCGCCGAGGAACACGAGATTCCCGGCGGTCGCGAGCGCGCCGCCGTAGTTCGGGTAGGTCATCTTCAGCGCGGCCTTGGTCTCGCCGGTCACGGGATCGACGGCCTTGAGGCTGCCGTAGAGCCGCTGGACCGTCTTGGCGCTGCCGCCGGTGAAGCGTTCGCGGACCTTGGCGGTGCCGCCCTGGTCCTCCATGTCCTTCTGCTCGAGGGTCTCGATGGTATTGCAGCCTTCGATCGAGGGAATGAAAAGCAGCCTGAGCTCGGGATTGTAGGCGGACGGCTCCCAGTTCTTGCCGCCGACATTGGACGGACAGGTCCGTGTCGACGGCATTCCCCGCATGCCGTGCGAGCCGGCGCCATACATCTGGATATCGGTGTTTGGATTGTAGTTGAGCGGCCGCCCGGTCTTGGGATCGAGGCCGGGCGTCCAGTTCAACTCGTCGACATACTGCTTGCCGGCGACGAACGAGCCGTTGGTGCGATCGAGCGCGTAGAAGAAGCCGTTGCGGGCCGCGTGGACAAGCAGCTTGCGGTCTTCGCCATTGACCTTGGCGTTGATGATGGGGTGCTCGGAAATCTCGTCGTAGTCATAGGGATCCTGCGGGGTGTACTGGAAGCCCCACTTGATCTTGCCGTCGTTCGGGCTGAGGGCGAGAACGCTCGCCGCCCATTTGTTGTCGCCCGGACGATACTGGATGTCGTAGTCCGGTCCGGCATTGCCGACGCCCTGGTAGAACGTATCGCTCTCGGCGTCGTAGGTCGCGGTCTCCCAGACCGAACCCCCGCCGTGCTTCCAGCGGTCCTTGCCGTCCTTCCAGGTCTCGTTGCCGGGCTCGCCGGCGCCCGGAATGGTGTAGGTGCGCCACGCGGCCTTGCCGGTGTTGAGGTCGGTCGCCTCGATGTAACCGCGGATGCCGAATTCGCCGCCGGCCGGGCCGACGATCGCGAGGTCGCGGATGATCAGGGGCGCGACCGTGAGGGTTTCGCCCAATGCGGGGTCGGCGATCTTGCGCTCCCACACGACTTCGCCGGTCGCCTTGTTGATGGCGAACATGCGGCCGTCGAGGGCGATCGAGATCACCTTGTCCTTCCACAGCGCGACGCCGCGGTTGTTGACGCCGCAGCAGGCGACATCGCCCGCCCAGGCACGGTCGGTGCCGGGGTCCATCTTCCACTTGATGACGCCCTTCTTGCCGGCGGTGACGTCGATCGCGTAGACCGAGCCCCAGCCGTCCGGCACGTACATGATGCCGTCTTCGACCAGCGGCGTCGCCTCGAGTGCTCCGGACGCATAGCGTCCGCCGCTCTGGAATCCGCCCAATGCCACCGTGAACACCGGCTTGAGGTTCTTCACGGAGTCGGTGTCGATCTCCTTGAGGGCGGAGAAGCGGTAGCCCTGGTAATTGCCGTGATTGAGAATCCAGTTCTGCGGCTCCCGCTGCGGATTGAGCAGGCGCTCATTGGTCATGTCGGCGGCACGCACCGGCGTCAGCGCCGTCGCCAGGAGCAGCGAGCCCGCACACGCACCGACGAGGGATTTGGTGGTCATGAAACGTCTCCTTTTATGCCCGGGCCGGACGGCCCGCCATCGTGGTACCGAGGGTTGCGGGGCCTGCGGATGCAAGCCGCGCGCTTTCCTGTCGTCGCGTTGCCGGGACCGGTCGGCGCGTCCACGCGACGGGCGTTACAGCGCGAACACGAACAGCATCGAGGCCGTCGAGGTGTTCTTGAGCTCCGGCGACAACGGGATGACGTTGGCCGGCTGTTTCGAACCTACCAGCACCGCAACGTACTGTTTGCCGTTCACCGAATAGGTGACCGCCGGCGCATTGATGCCGGTGCCGACGTTGAAGCTCCAGAGCTCCTTGAGGGTCTTGGCGTCATGGGCGGTGAAGGAGCCGTCCATATGGCCTAAGAACACCAGATTGCCGGCGGTCGCCATTGCGCCGCTGTAGTTGGGGTAATCGAGCCTCAGCGCGGCCTTGATGTCGCCTGTCGTGGGATCGACCGCCTTCAGGCTGCCGTACAGACGGTCGGGGGTCTTGATTCCTCCCCCAGTGAATCTTTCGCGCACCTTTGCCGGCCCGCCCTGGTCCTGCATGTCCTTCTGCTCGACGGTCTCGATGTAGTTGCAGCCTTCGATCGAGGGGATGTAGAGCAGGCCGAGTTCCGGATTGTAGGCGGAGGGCTCCCAATTCTTGCCGCCGAAATGCGCCGGGCAAAGCTGGCGACCCTTCGGCTCGGCGCGGGTGCCGTGGCTGCCGACGTTGTAAACCTGGAAGCCGCCGTCCGGGTTGTAGTTGAGCGGCCGGCCGGTCTTGGGATCGAGGCCGGGCGTCCAGTTCAACTGGTCGACATACTGCTTGCCGGCGACGAACGAGCCGTTGGTGCGGTCGAGCGCGTAGAAGAAGCCGTTGCGGGCCGCGTGAACCACGAGCTTGCGGTCTTCGCCGTTGACCTTGGCGTTGATGATGGGGTGCTCGGAAATCTCGTCGAAATCATAGGGGTCGTTGGGGGTGTACTGATAACCCCACTTGATCTTGCCGTCGTTCGGATTGATGGCGAGGACGCTCGCCGCCCATTTGTTGTCGCCGGGCCGGTATTCGGCATCCCAGTCCGGGCCGGCATTGCCGATGCCCTGGTAGAAGGTGTCGCTCTCGGGATCATAGGTCGCGGTCTCCCACACCGAACCGCCGCCGTGCTTCCAGTGGTCCTTGCCGTCCTTCCAGGTCTCGTTGCCGGGCTCGCCGGTGCCGGGAATGGTGTAGGTGCGCCAGGCGGCCTTGCCGGTGTTGAGGTCGGTCGCCTCGATGAAGCCGCGGATACCGAATTCACCGCCGGCGATGCCGACGATGGCGAGGTCGCGAATGACCAGCGGCGCGATGGTGAGAACCTCGGCGTTTGCGGGGTCGGCGATCTTGCGCTCCCACACGACTTCTCCGGTCGCCTTGTTGATGGCGAACATGCGGCCGTCGAGGGCGATCGAGATCACCTTGTCCTTCCACAGCGCGACGCCGCGGTTGTTGACCCCGCAGCAGGCGACATCACCGGCCCAGGCGCGGTCGGTGCCGGGATCCATCTTCCACTTGATGACGCCCTTCTTGCCGGCGGTGACATCGATGGCATAGACCGAGCCCCAGCCGTCCGGCACATAGATGATGCCGTCCTCGACGATGGGCGTCGCTTCGAGATTGCCGAAGGCGTAGCGGCCGCCGCTCTGGAACCCGCTCAACGCCACCGTGAATACCGGCTTGAGGTTCTTGACGGTGTCGGTGTTGATCTCCTTGAGCGCGGAGAATCGGTGGCCCTGGTAGTTGCCGTGATGCAGAATCCAGTTCTGCGGCTCCCGCTGCGGATTGAGTTCGCGCTCGTTGGTCATGTCGGCGGCGCGAACCGGCGACAGCGCGGTCGCTACCAGCAATGAGCTGGCCAATGCGCCGGCGATGGATACTGTCCTCATGGCTTTTCTCCCCTTGGTGCCGAACGAATTTGCCGGCATGGACATCGTGCTCGAAAGCTTTACCCGCGTCGTCAAATCGGCACGTTCGCCGCACCCTAGGCGGGGCCTGTGGGGGGGTCAATATATCTCCAAGCCGCATGCGGGCGGGCTGCTATGCGCCGTCGTCGGCACCCGCCCAACACCGCTGCCGTTGCACACAGGTGGGCAATTGTGGGCAGCATTCCGGCTCCCCCATTGCGTAGGATTCGCAAGCGCTCGGCGGTGCACCGCTCATGGCTGGCAGGAGGTCAGATCCTTCTCCTCGATGGAGAAGATTTCCCCTGCCTCGACCTTGATGTTGCGGACCAGGCAGACCCGGCCGGAGGTGTCCTTGAGACTGGCGTCGTAGAGGCCCGGTTCGGTCGCCGTAATGCGCAACCGCTCGTCGGAATCCACGGTGCCGTCCTTGTCGTTCTTGCACTGGTTGTCGCCCCATTTGTTGGTGCCGGCGGGCGCCAGGCGGAATTCCGAGATGGTGTGGCGCGTCAGGTTCCAGAACCGGACCGGACGGTCGGCGGCGAGCGCGGTTGCAGCCGTCGCGACGAGCGCCAACAGAATGCGGATGGGCGTTTTCATGTTTCCTCCTATTTTGCGCACAGACTAGCCGGGTCGACAGGACAGCGAAAGCGAGCGATGCTATGAATGGCGCTCCGCCGCGTTCGACCGCTCCACCACCGCGCCCGCACTGCGATAGCCCTCACGCCGCCGGCCGGAAAGCGGCCGGACAACTTGACAGCGAGCGCGCCAACGGCACTATCCCGTATCGTCCATTTGAGAAGATGATCCCAATGGCCATAACTGCAGTCCCAAGCGACTTCCGTGCCGACATCCACCTGCCTACCGATCACCTGCCGCTGCTGCGCTGGATGATTTTCACCGGCGTCTGCCTGTTCGGATTCGTCCTGGCATGGCATTTCGGCCTCGTCCGCATGATGCTCAACAGCGACAAGACCTACATCTCGGTGATCATCCTGGTCCTCTATGTCGCCGCTTCGCTGCACTGCATGGTGCGCACCGTGGCGATCTCCCGGGAACTCGACAGGGCTCACCGTGTGCTCACATTGGTGAGCAGCGGGACGCATCGTTTGAGCGTCGAGGGAGAGGATGTGGTGACGGGAACCGGGGCCAAGCTGCCGCGCGGGGAAGTCACCACCCACATCCGCAATCTCATCCTCAAGGCCGGATTGCAGGGCGATGAGCATCGGATCGACCAGACGTTGCTGCTGCGCGGACTGGCCGACGCATTGCGCGGGCCCAACCAGCTCGGCGCGTATCGCCGGCGATGCCTTGATCAAGCTCGGCCTGCTCGGCACCATCATCGGCTTCATCATGATGCTGGCGCCCATCGCCGGCCTCGATGCGGCCGATCACGCCTCGGTCAAGAGCTCCATGGGCCTGATGAGCGACGGCATGGCGGTCGCGATGTACACGACCCTGACCGGCCTGATCGGCTCGATTCTGGTGCAGACCCAGTACTACATGCTCGACAAGGCGACCGCGAAGCTGTTCGCGCTCGCCACCAACCTGACCGAGGTGTTCGTGGTCTCCGTCCTCGAGCGAGGTCCGGATGGAAACGTTCGGTAACTATCCCGCCGAAAGACCGTTCGATCCCTTCAGCGTCATGCTTTTCAAGGCGCTGCAGGTCGTTGCCTTTTTGTTCTTCATCGCCCTGATCGCGATGAACCCGGAGACCAAAGAGGGCAAGATCGACACCAAGGCGGAATACATCATCACGCTGAGCTGGCCGGACAGCCATCCCGACGACATCGACCTCTATGCCGAGGATCCGCTCGGCAATATCGTCTGGTATCATGAGCGCGAGGCCGGTTTCATGGTGCTCGACCGCGACGACCGCGGCGGCCTCAACAATTCGATCACCGTGAACGGCCGCAAGGTGGCGAACCCGATCCGCCAGGAAACCATCAGCATTCGCGGCATCATCGCCGGCGAATACACGGTGAACGTGAATTACTACCTCGCCACCCAGCCGGCCCCGGTGCCGGTGACGGTGAAGATCGAGAAGGTGAACCCCCATGTCGAGGTGGTCGCCTACGACACCGTCACCCTGGATCACATGGGACAGGAGAAGACGGCGGCGCGATTCAAGATCGCCGCCAACGGCGATGTGCTCGACGTCAATCATCGCGACAAGTCTCTCATTCAATTGACCCGCAGCGTCCGCCGCTCTTCTTCGGCCAAGTGACGAGCGAGGAGTAGGGCGGAAGGCAGGGTGATGACCGGGATCGTGCTCGCTATATCGGCTGCCTACGTCGTCATCGGCGTGCTGCTGCTGAACATGGGCCTCGCCTCCCGCTACGCGTGGTGGATCAAGGCGACGGTCATCGTGGTGACCTGCGGCTTCTTCATCGAGGCGTTCTTTTCGACCAAGAGCCTGCTCGGCTGGCCCGGGGCCGGACAGCTGCCGCCCCGCTTCCAATTGCTGTGGACCCGGGTGGTCGAGCCCGACCCGAAAATCAGCGATCCCGGCGCGATCTTCCTCTGGGTCGAGGAACTCGACGACAACAACGTGCCCAGCGGCACGCCGCGCTCGTTTCGGCTGCGCTACACGCCGCCGCTCGCGGACCGGTCGCTCAAGGCGCGCGACGAGATCATGGCCGGCAATCCCCAGGAGGGCACCGCCAACGACATGGAAAGCGACGAAGCCAAGGCCAACACCCAGGAGCACGCCGAGCAGCTCAACGGTCCGAACCGCAATGAGCTGGGAAGCGCGAACATCGACCTGGATATGCTGATCAAGCAGGCGCAACAGGTCGAGTTCAAGCCGCTGTCCGGGCCGGTATTACCCGCGAAATAGACGCGCCCGGCAACAGCAGAAACCTGCTCGGACCCTTGCTCACACCCGCTCGGGCTGCGTTTCCGTCATCGCCAGAAACGCCTGCTCGATGGTCGCGGTCCCCGTCGCCGTCAGGAGCGCGGCCGGCGTCGTGTCGGTCAGCACCTTGCCTTTGTGCATCACTATGACGCGGTCCGCGTCGGCGACCTCGTCGCACAGATGCGTCGCCCACAGCACGGCGACCGCGCGTTCGCGGCGCATCGTCAGCAGAAACCTGAGCAATTCGCTGCGGCTCGCGGGGTCGAGCCCGACCGTCGCCTCGTCCATCAGCAGCACGCGCGGCTCGTGAAGCAGCGCCCGGGCGAGCTCGACGCGGCGTCGATTTCCGCCGCTCAACGTTGCGGCTTTGTCATGGGCGCGGTCGGCGAGCCCGAGACGCACGAGCTCCTTCTCGATCCGCGCCTTGGCGATCGGCGCGGGGAATGCCGTGCAGGCCGGCATGGAACAGCAGGTTGGATGTGACCGACAGTTCGAGGTCGAGGGTCGGCTGCTGGAACACGATGCCGAGCCGCGCCAGCGCCGGCACCGGCTTGCGTGTCATGTCGTGGCCCATGACCTCGATGCGCCCGGAATCCGGCACGAACAGCCCGGAAAGAAGCTGAAACAAGGTCGACTTGCCGGCGCCGTTAGGACCGAGCAGCGCGATGAACTCGCCGGGATGCGCCGTAAAGCTGACGCCGTCGACCGCGCGCACCGGTCCATATGTCTTGACGACCTTGTCCAACAGCAGGGCAGGCGCGGTGTTTGCCCCGCGCGAGCGTTCGTCCATCAGCAATGTTCCCTCCCGCGCGCGGCAGGTTCGTATCGGCGGCCCGGCGAAGCCGTTCGGCTCACGTCTTGCCCCGGCGCTTCGATAAGTCGTACGCTGGCGGCAACCATCTCCGCAAGCGCAAGTAAAGAGAACCCGTCGTGCCCCTCAGTCCCCTGTTGCGTCCCCTGTTGCGTCCCCTGCTGCGCACCCTGTTGGCCCTCGGCCTCGTCGCGACGTTCCTGGCCGCCCCGTGCTCCGGTGCATCCG
Organism: uncultured Alphaproteobacteria bacterium; assembly: GCA_963800215.1. GTDB lineage: Bacteria > Pseudomonadota > Alphaproteobacteria > Rhizobiales > Xanthobacteraceae > JAJPKK01. The sequence goes on from CAWCZY010000007.1 coordinate 559,014, forward strand.
CCAAGGGCACCGGCCTGATTTTCGTCAGCAACGAGAAGACCAACAACATCATCGTCATCGATCCCAAGACCAATAAGGTGGTGAAGGATCTGAGAACGTCGAGGCGGCCGCGCGACATGCATTTCAGCGCCGATCATACCAAGCTCTACGTCGCCTGCGGTGACGACGACGTGATCGACATCATCGATGTCGCCAAGCTCGAGGTGATCGGCAAGCTCACGACCGGATCGAGCCCCGAGACCTTCGGCATCGACGAGAAGCGGCGACGCATCTACGTCTCCAACGAGGAAGGCTCTTCCCTGTCGGTCATCGACATGGACCAGAACATCATCATCCAGGAAATCCCCACCGGCGCCGAGCCCGAAGGGGTGTTCATCAGCGAGGACGGCCATTTCGTCTATGTGACCTCCGAGGTGGGCGACCTCGTCCATCTCATCGATGCCGACAGCGGCAACGTGGTGCAGGACGTGGTGGTGGGCACCCGCCCGCGCCGGTTCGCCGCGACGCCCGACGGCAAGGAGCTGTGGGTGTCGACCGAATTGTCCGGCGAGGTCTACATCATCGACCGCAAGAGCTTCACCGTCGAAGGCAAGATCGAGTTCCTGCCGCCGGGCATGCGCAAGACCGACGTGACCCCGGTCGATCTGCAAGATCACCAAGGACGGCAAGACCGCCTACGTCACCCTCGGCCACGCCGCCCATGTCGCGGTGGTCGACGTCGCCACCCGCAAGGTCCTGAGCTACATCCTGGTCGGCAAGCGGTCCTGGGGCCTGGGTATGTCGCGCGACGAAAAGACGCTGTACGTCGCCAACGGTTTCGGCGACGACGTCACCATCATCGACCTGAATACGCGCAAGGCCGTCATATCGATCCCGGTCGGCCGCATTCCCTGGGGCGTGGTGATCGATGACTAGCGCCGATTTTGATCGCCGGAAATCACTTGTGGGGTGGGCAAAGCCAACGGGTCCCGCCTTCGGCCGGCCCGATGACAGGCTCCGCGTGCCCACGTGCGGCCTCATAGCGTGGGCACGGCGTAAAGAGCGCGCCTTTGCCCACCCTACGAACGTCGCCGCGCTGCTATTCGCGCTGACTGTCTGACGGCGACCGCATCGGCCCAGCCCGCCCCTCCCCAGCCCGCGCCCGCGCCGCCTCCGGCGGCCGCGCCGGCGGCGCCCCGCCAGCACATCGTGATCGGCTATCATCGATATCGAGGGCGACCCGCGCTACGAGCCGGTGCGTGCCTATGAGCGGCTGATATTGAAGACGCGCGATCATCCCTTCCCCGGCGCCCAGATCGGCGTCGACGAAGCCCTGGCGCTGGTGCGGGTGCTCAACACCGATTTCGCCCTCGAGCGCATCACCGTGAAGGCGCCCGGCGAGGTGGCGGACGCCGTCACCAAGGCGATGGCCGATCGCGGCATCAAGTTCTTCCTCATCGATGCGCCGGCCGAGGCGTTCAAGCCGCTGGCGGCGGCGGTCAAGGGCCGCGACGTGCTGCTGTTCAACGTGTCGGCGCCCGACGATTCGCTGCGCCGCGAGGTGTGCGCGCGCGAGATGGTGCATACCATCCCGAGCCTCGCCATGGGCATGGACGCCCTGATGCAGTTCCTGGTGTCGCACAAGTGGCGGGACATGCTGGTGTTCGAGGGACCGTTGCCGGCCGATGCCCAGCGCGCCGACGCCTTCGTCCATTCGGCGCAGAAGTTCGGCGCCCGCATCGTCGCCCGCCAGCACTTCAAGCCCGGCACCGATCCGCGCGACCGCGAGCAGAACAATCCCGCCCTGCTCAGCGCCGTCAATCGCGACTACGACGTGGTGTTCGTCGCCGACGACGCCTTCGACTTCGTGCGCGAGGTGCCCTACCACACCGTGCGACCGCGCCCGGTGGTCGGCAGCATCGATTTGGAGCCCGTCGCCTGGCACTGGACCTGGGAGCACAACGGCGCGCCGCAGGTCAATTCGCGCTTCGACAAGAAGTCCGGCGGCCGTCGCATGGAAGGCCCCGACTGGGCCGCCTGGATCGCGGTGAAGATGATCGTGCAGTCGGCGCTGCGGACACGCTCGGTCGATTTCGCCAAGCAGCGCGATTTCATTCTCGGCGATAACGGCTTCGACGGCGACAAGGGCTTGCCCGTAGGGGTGCGGCCGTGGGACCACCAGTTGCGCCAGGCGGTGCTTCTCGCCGCGCCCTATATGGTGGTCGCGAGCGCCCCGGTGGAAGGCTTTCTCCACCGCATCAACGATCTCGACACGCTCGGCGACGACGAGCCCGAAACCCCCTGCCATCTGAACAAGTAGGCGCCATGCAACTCGCTCACGCCGGTCGCGCGCTCTCCGCCGTCACCATGCGCGAAATCAGCAAGTTCACCCAGCAGCGTGGGCGGCTGCTGTCGGCGCTGGTGCGGCCGCTGATGTGGCTCGCGGTGTTCGCGGCCGGCTTCTACAACGTGTTCGGCGTCTCGATCATCCCGCCCTACAAGACCTACATCACCTACCAAGTCTATATCGTGCCGGGCCTGCTCGGCATCATCCTGCTGTTCCACGGCATGCAGTCCTCGCTGTCGATGGTCTATGACCGCGAGATGGGGGTGATGCGGCTGCTGCTCACCGCACCGTTGCCGCGCTGGGTGCTGCTGGTGTGCAAGCTGATGGCGGGAACGGTGCTGTCGGTACTCACCTGCTACGTCTTTCTCGCCATCTGCATCCTGTTCGACGTGACCTTCGAGCCGAGCGGCTGGCTCAGCGTGCTGCCGGCGTTGATCATTTCCGGCATGATGCTGGGGTCGCTGTGGCTGTTCCTGTCGGTGCATATCAAGCAGCTCGAGAATTTCGCCGGCGCCATGAACTTCGTGATGTTTCCGATGTTCTTCTTTTCCTCCGCGCTCTATCCGCTGTGGAAGCTGCGCGAGGGCGGCTCGGAGGCGCTCTACTACATCTCTCTGGCCAATCCGTTCACCCATGCGGTCGAACTGATCCGCTTCGCGCTCTACGACGAGTTCGAGCCGATCTCCGCCGCCGTCGTCGTCGGTTGCACGGTGATCTTCTTCATGCTGGCGGTGATCGGCTACAATCCGCAGCGCGGCATGATCCGCCGCGCCCCGCAGCCGGCGTGACTCGGCGGATTTCGCTGACCGACTTTTGCCCTGCTCTTCGACCTCAACCCGTCATCCTGAGGCGCGAGCGCTCTTCGCGCGAGCCTCGAAGGATGCGGCGAGGCGGTGAAGCAAGCGTGCCCGTGGCACGGCTGCAGCAGCATCCTTCGAGGCTCGCGAAGAGCGCGAGCACCTCAGGATGACGGGGTCAGAGGAACTACACCGCCTTGCCGAGCCTTTGCGCGATCTCGGCGCGGATCTCGGCGCGCTCGTTCACCGAGTGCAGTCCGCGCGGGCGCGCGATCGGGACTTCGGCGACCACCCGGGTCGGGCTCGACGACAACAGGAACAGGCGGTCGGCGAGCCCGATCGCCTCGTCGATATTGTGGGTGACGAGAAGGGTGGTGACCCGCCGGCTCGTCACCAGGGCGGCCAGTTCGTCGCGCAGCCGTTCCGCCAGGGCGTCGTCGAGCGACACGAAGGGTTCGTCGAGCACCAGCAGGTCGGGCTTGACCGCGAAGGCGCGAGCAAGCGCGACGCGGCGCGCCTGGCCGAGCGACAGCTCGCCGGGAAAATGCTCGCGATGCGTAATCGAGCCCGAGCGCTGCGAACAGCATGTCGAGATCGGCGTCTGTCGCCTCCGGCGCGCCGAGCCGCACGTTCTGCTCCACCGTGCGCCAGGGCAGCAGACGCGGTTCCTGGAACACCATGCCGAGCTTGCCGTGCTCGGGCAGGTTCACCACCCCGGAAAAGTCGCGGTCGAGGCCGGTGATGATGCGCAGCAGCGTCGTCTTGCCGCAGCCGGACGGGCCCACCAGCGCGGCCACCGCCCCGGCCGGGAAGGGCGAATTTCAGCCCCCGCAGCACGTCGAGCCGGCCGCCCGACGCCGCCCGGTAGGATTTGCTTTCGATGCTGACATCAAGCTGGGCGGGGACGCCAGCGGGAGACATGTCGTTCAATCGGCTGCACCAGGAATGTTTCGATCGCCAGCATGACGACGACGAAGGCGATAGCATAGGCGAGGATGCGGGTGACGTCGAACAGCTGGAACGCGATCCCGATCTCGAAGCCCACGCCGTTCGGCCGTCCCAGCAGCTCGACGATGAGGACGATCTTCCACACCAGCGACAGCCCCGAGCGCGCCGCCGCGGCGAGGTAGGGCGCGAGCTGCGGAATGAGCACGTGGCGCAGCCGCGTCCAGCTTCCCATGCGGAACACGTCCGCCATCTCGTCGAGCTGGCGGTCGAACGAGCGGGCGCCCTCACGCACGGTCACCGTCGCGTTGGGGAGCTTGTTGAGCGCGACCGCCGCGATCGCCGCCGTCTCGGTCAGGCCCGCCCACACATAGGCGAGCACGATGATGACCAGCGCCGGCAGGTTGAGCAGCACCACCAGCCAGGGGTCGGCGAGCCGGTCGGCGAGGCGCCAGCGGCCCATCATCACGCCGAGCACTGTGCCGAGCGCCATGGCGATGGTGAAGGAGACCGCGACCCGCGCCAGGGTGACACCGAGCGCGAAGGCGAGGTCGCCCGACTTCGCCTCGGTCCACATGGCGAGCCCGACCGCCTGCGGGTCCGGCAGCATCCGCGGACCGGCGATCCGCGAGCCCACATACCAGGCCGCAACCAGGAGCCCCAAAGACGCCAGTCTCGGAACGAGGTTCAATCGCTCTTCCCAGGATCGTAGAACGTGCCCTTGTCCATCTCCCGGGCCGTGCCGACGAGGTTGGTGCCGCCGATTTCAGCGAGCACCTGATACAGCGCGCGGGAGTCGCGTTCCTCGTCCGCGACGGGGCGGCGGGGAATGCCCTCGCTGTAGCGCTTGCGATAGATTTCGAGCGCCGCCTTGTCGGTGACGCCGATGCGCGGGGCGAGCCGCTGCCATTCCGCCTGCGAGGTCGCCAGGATGTTCTTCGCTTTGGCGGCGGCTTCGAGAAAGCGGTCGACAGCCGATTTGTTCTTGGCCGCCCAGTCGGCGTCGAACGCATAGCCGATCAAGGCGACCGGGCCGCCGGCGCCGAGCTGCTTCTCGACCGCCTCCATGTCGATGGCGCGCTTGAAGCCCTTTCCCTCGAGCTCGGCGCAGAAATTCCAGAATGTCAGCGTCGCCTCGTTCTCGCCCTGCAACGCCTTTTGCGTCAACAAAGGCGGGGCGCCGAACACGATCTTGGCCTCGTTCTTGAGATCGAGGCCGCCGCGGCGCGCCGCCGCCTGGAGCATCAGCCAGCTCTTGTCGAGCGGTCCGCCGGCGATCGCCAGCTTCTTGCCCTTGAGATCGGCGACGCCGGCGATCTCCGATGCGGCGGGAGCCATGACCGCGCCGAGCGTGCTCGAATAGGGGTAGTACACCAGCTTGGCGCCGAGCGAGCGCTCGCGCGCGACCCACAGCCAGTCCGATACGATCATGTCGGCCGAGCCGCTGGCGAGAGCGATCCGGCCGGCCTCGGTCGAGGCGAGCTCCACCACCTGGATGTCGAGATCGGCCGCCTTGTCGAGGCCGTGGGCGCGGATGATTTCCAGCTCCCATGCGAGGGTGCCGGTCTTCTGCGCCGCAATGCGAATGCGATCGGCGGCCGGGGCGGACGTGGCGAGCGAGAGCCCTACGCACAGGGACGCCCAGAGCGGCAAAAGCCCTCGCGCTCCGTGCCAGATCTCGCGTAAACTGCGACCGGCTCGCTCTTGCAGCGATGCCGCTACGCCCCCCATCATCGTTTTCCTCCGTCGCATTTGCGTTTCGTTTGCGCGTATCCCAATCGCCCGGCGTGGCAGGGCGCAAGTTCAACTGGCCGCCAGGGTTGCGCAGCATACATGCTTGATCGACCTTGGCTTCCGAGGTTTTTCCTTTTCGCGCTATTGGATTTTCCTATGGCGCAGGAGCTGCCCGAACGGGAGGCGAAACATGCTGGTCGGCATACCGAAGGAGATCAAGGACAGCGAATATCGGGTCGGTCTGGTGCCTTCCACGGTGCGCGAGCTGACGCTGCGCGGGCATCGGGTCCTGGTGCAGAAGGACGCAGGGCTCGGGGCGGGCCTTTCCGACGACGCCTATGCGGCGGCCGGCGCGGAGATCGCCGCCGACGCCGATCGCGTGTTCGCGGAGGCGGAGTTGATCGTGAAGGTCAAGGAGCCGCTCGCCGCGGAACGCAAGAAGCTGCGGCCCGGACAGGTGCTGTTCACCTATCTGCACCTCGCGGCCGATCTCGGGCAGGCCGAGGACCTCTTGGCCTCGGGCGCGGTCGCCATCGCCTATGAGACGGTGACGAGCCCGCAGGGCGGCCTGCCGCTGCTGGTGCCGATGTCGGAGGTGGCGGGGCGCATGGCGCCCCAGGCCGGCGCCCATTGCCTCGAAAAGGGGAATGGCGGCCGCGGCGTGCTGCTGGGCGGGGTCCCCGGCGTGCCGGCCGCAGACGTGCTGGTGCTCGGCGGCGGCACGGTGGGCATCAACGCGGCGCGGATCGCCGCCGGGATGGGCGCCGACGTGACCGTGGTCGACCGCAATCCCGATGCGCTGCGGCGCATCGACAACGGCTTCGGCGGCGGCGTGCGCACGGTGTTCTCCACCCGCGACGCGGTCGAGACCCTGTGCCGGCGCGCCGATCTCGTCATCGGCACCGTGCTCATTCCCGGCGCCAAGGCGCCCAAGCTGATCACCGCGCAAACCGTGCGGGCGATGAAGCCCGGCTCGGTCATCGTCGACGTCTCCATAGACCAGGGCGGCTGCGCGGAGACGTCACGGCCGACCACGCATTCGCATCCGACCTACGTCGTCGACGAGGTCGTGCATTACTGCGTCGCCAACATGCCGGGCGCGGTCGCGCGCACCTCGACCTTCGCCCTCAACAACATGACCCTGCCGTTCGTCCTCGCGCTCGCCGACAAGGGCTGCCGGGTGGCGCTCGGCCAGGACCCGCATTTGCGCGCCGGCCTCAACGTCTACGAAGGCCGCATCACCTACAAGGCGGTCGCCGAGGCGCTGAAGCTCCCCTACGTCCCCGCCGAGCAGGCGTTGCGGATGTAGTTCTCTTCAAAGCATCATTGCCGGGCTTGTCCCGGCAATCTCAATTCACAGTACACTTAAACAACTAAGCCGAGGCCGCGCGAACGTCTGGCGGGGCCGCCTCGGCGACGGGCTCACCTGCGGGCGGCTCCTCGGCGCGCGGCAGTTCCGCGGCGACATCGCTGCCGGCACCTGCCGCGTCCGCCGGCGCCGACGGCTCCGCCACGGCTGCATCGACGCGGGCGCTTTCATCCGGCACAAACGGCGCGTCGGCAGCGGCCGGCTGTTGCGCCAAGCGAAAAAGTTCGTCGACCAGCTTGGCGGTCTGGCCGTCCGGGTCGGCAAACCAATCGATCGACCACACCCGCAGGATGTTCCACCCCAATCCCTGCAGCACCGCTTCGCGCAGGCGGTCGCGTTCCCGCGCGCTCTTGGCACTGTTGAATGCGGCGCCGTCGCATGCGATCCCCGCGAGATAGACGGAAGGATCGCCCGGATGTCGCACCGCAAGGTCGATACGATGGGCGGACACACCCACCTGCGGATCGACCGAAAATCCATGCGCTTCCAGCCGCGAGCGAACCTCCCGCTCGAAATCGCTGCCGGCCCCGGCCGCGTTGTCCGCCTCCAGCCGCCCGCCCTCGACGTAGCGCAGATAGTCGCGGAGCACCCGCACGCCGCGCCCGCTCCCGGCGTTGGCGAGAATGTCGTTCGATCCCACCGATGAGAACAGCACGACGCGCTGCCTCGCCCGCGTGAACAAGACGTTCAAAAGGCGATGCCCGCAGTTGCCCATGATCGGGCCGAACCACTGCGCCACGCGGTTCTGTCCGGGTTCACGGCCATAGGTGAGCGAAATCATGATCACGTCGCGCTCGTCACCCTGCAGGTTCTCCAGGTCCTTGACGAAGAACGGTTCGCGGTTGCGGGTGCCGGTGGCGGTATCGCAGGCGGAAAGGTACCGCTCGACCGCCTCGTCCCGCGCAACCCGGTTGAACTCCTCGCGGATCGCCTCGCGCTGGTCGGGATTCACTGCTGCAATTCCGAGCGTGGGTATCTCCCCGGGCGGGAGGCCGGAATTGGCGATCATGAACGCGATCGCCGCTTCGACGACGCGACCGGCCTCGGCGGCATTGCGGCCGGCCTTGCAGCCGCCGTCGACCCGCACGAGATCGATCGAAAAGGCCCCCGGCCGGGCATTCGGAAAGGTGATGAGATCCCCGCCGGAGCCGGGTTCGGAGCCATAGAATTCGCGATTGGAGAACGCGATCAGGCTCTCGCATCGGCTGCGATAATGCGATTTGAGCCGGCGCGGCGCCTGGAACGTCCCGAAGGCCCAATCGAGGATCAATTCGGCATCGATGTCGCCGGCGTCTTCGTCGGCGTCGGCGCCGAACTCCTCGGCCGGCGCGATGCGGGTGAAAAAATCCGTCGGCGGCAACTGGCTGCGATCGCCGACTACGACGACCTGCTTGGCGCGCAACAACCCGCCGAGGGCGTCTTGCGGCTTCATCTGCGATGCTTCGTCGACGACCAGAAGATCGAAATTCAGCTGGGACGGCAGATATTTCGCGAGCGACAGCGGCGACATCATGAAGCAAGGCTTCATCGCCTGGATCGCGCGCCGCGACCGCGACAGCAGGCTGCGGAGCGGAATGTGCCGCGTCGGCTTGGTCAGTTCGTTGCGAATGCAATGAAGCTCTGTCCAATCCTTCTTTCGCCCGGCGCATGTTCCGGTCGGAATGGCATTGCCGAGCAGCTTGATGCGGACTGCCTCGCGCTGGTGCTGCTTGAACGTCTGGTCGATCGCCGCAAAACGTCGACGCTCGTTTTCGATGTCGGGACCCTTCATGTTCCGCAGCGGCGCATGGCGCCGCCGCGCCAGCACCACGCGGTAGAACGCCTCGATCGCCTCGAAGGTGCCGGTCAGCCGCTGGAATGAAAGTCCGGACTCTTCGAACGCCGCGACCAGCGGTTCGAGCCCGATCGCGCCGACATGAGCGCGCCGCCGTGCGGCATCGAGCCATTCGCCGAGGGAGGGCAACTCCGCCAGCAGCGGCGCCAGCGAACCGGCCGCCTCCGCCGGATCGTCGGCATCGGAGTTCAAACGAATGCCGGTCACCGCCGTGAGCCGCGCGACGTCACGGCGATACCGTTCGGCCGCGAGCCCGATCGATACCACCGAGCCCTCCAGAAGCCGGGCGAAGGACGGCCCTTCGGGCGAATTCAGGCGGGCGCGGATTCCGACGGGCGGATCGGCCGCCGCAATCGCCTGGGACAGGCCGACCGTGGCGCGCAGCGCCTCGTGCCCGCGGGGCGAGCGCCAGATCGCTTCCCCCACCGCCGCAAGGACGGGATCGGCAGCGCTCTTCGCTTCGAACTCCCGGAGCTGGAGCCGGCGTTCGGCGTTTCGACGCAAGAGCTCGAACGGCGCAACGACCTCCGCGAGCCCCAATTCCCGGACCCCGTCCGCCAGCCGGCCGAGCTTGGCTGCCCGGTCCGCGACCCATGGCGCTGCCTGCCGCAGTGCCATCTCGCCGAAAGGTTCCGGCCACTCGTCCAGGTCCGATCGCAGCCTTGCCACCCACGGCTTATAGGACCGCAGCTTCTCGATGATCCCGGTGTTCGCCGAAAACAGATGCGATTTCAGGGCCGGGCCGATCTCCCCGAGGCCGGCCGTGCGCGCCTCGAAGGCGGCGCGCAAGCGCGTGACGGCGGCGAGTTGCTCGAACGGCGTCGCAAATCCAGCCCAGAACGATCCGGCCGCCGCGGCCAGCCGTTCGTCTGCGAGGAATCTCGCGCGCGCCTCGATGTGGAAGATCAGCGTCTCGAGGTCGGACGCAAGGTCGGGAGTGTCGAACCCGACGCCGAGCGTCCGCAACACGTGGTTCGCCCGCGTCCGCTGCCCGGTGACCAGAGTGGCGAACGGCCGCAGGCCGGTCGCCGAAGCGACGCCTGCGGCGATCCGCAGCTCTTCGACCGGCGGCCATTCGCCGCGTTCGTCGCGCCGGAATTTCTCATCGAGCCCACGTTCGGCTTCCGTCAGCAAGCGAACCCGCTGCGCCCCGTCCGACAGGACATCGTCATGGCTCGTACCCTCGAACCGGAGAAATTCATCGAGGTGCGGCGGTATCGCCGCCGCGAGTTGCACGGTCTCGGCCATCGCTTTCCCGGCCGCGACATCGGGCTCGGTCTCCGGCTCGAATGCGGCCACCAGGGACGACATCTTCCTGAGCCCTTCGCGCAGGGAGGCATCGAGCTTCATCATCTTGGCGGCCCGGGCGACGACCTCGGCCGGCGTCGCCGCAACGACCCCGCACGCGTCCGCCTCCTTGGCGAGGTATTCCACCGCGACCGGATCGGCCTGCACAATGGGGTGTGCGCTGCCGTCCTCGAGGGCGAGGCGCATCTGGGCGAGGTCGGCGGCCGCCAGGATTTCGCCCGGCGCAAATGACCATACCCGGGCGAGCAGCGTGTCCTCGGGGATGGCCGGAAGCCGGGCCGCCGCCTCCATCCATTCGGTGAGCTTGGAGGCAAGCCCGGGGAGCACGATCTGCAGTTTCGCCGATCTCGCCGCCACCACCTCGAGCAGCCGAAGCGCCGCATCGTGGGCTTCGCGTACGAGATCCGCGATCGCGCGCGGTTCGCAGTCGGCGGCCGGCGCGCAATTCGCTTTGGTCCATGGCGAATCGGCAAACCTGCCGTAGCGCTGTTCGTAGCTCCCTACCGCCGAAACGAAGCGCTTCAATACGCCGGCATCTTGTCCGATCCTGTCCGGGCCGCCGGCGAAGATTTGCGACAGATCGATGCGGCGGACCGCCTCGAACTCGCGACCGAACTCGCGGCGGCCGGCGATCGCCGACCAATACAACCCAAACGGCGTCCGGCCCGTCTCGTCCCTGGCGTGGAGCGCCGAGAGATATTCGCGCACGCGGCTTCGCGCCGTTCGCAGCTTTCTCAGGTCGATCGACCAGGCCGGTTCATAGCCGCGGTCCCGGCCCATTTCGTAGCGCTGCTGCAGGCTGAGGATGATCGATTTGGGCTGCGCCTCGCCGGAATGCAGATCGAGGCAGAAATCGCCGAGGCCGGCGGCATCCATCCGCCCCTTGACGGCATCGAGGGCCGCGAGCTTGTTGGCGATGAAGAGCACGGTCTTGCCGGCATAAAGGGCGTTCGCCAGCATATTGGCGATGGTCTGGGACTTTCCGGTCCCCGGCGGCCCTTCGATCACGAGGTTCTCGCCCTTCATGACATCGACGATGGCGCTGTGCTGCGAAGCATCGGCATCATCGATGAGCATGGGGGCGATGTCTTCGATCCCGTCGTCGTCGAGATCGTAGTCCGGGGCGAAGGACACCTCGCCGCCGGGGGCGGTCTGCGAGCCGCGAAGCAGCGTTTGCACCAGCGCATGGCCGGCCGGATGGGTCGGCCAGTTTTCCGCGGCGAGATCCGCATACATGTTGAGACGCCCGAACGCGAAATGGCCGAGTGTCAGATTGCGCTCAATCCGCCAGCGGTCGAGGCCGGCGATGGCCTCCTCTACGCCCTTGAAATAGCTCGCGATGCCGTCGCTCTCGTCGTCGAAATCCGGCAGCTTGCGGCTCGGAGAGGCACGCGCCAGCCGCTCACCCAGGCTGAGATTGATTTCGGGGAACTCCGCCATCGCGCGGACGGTATAGATCGCCCGAGAACCCTCCATCCGCCTCTCGAGCTCGACCGGCAGCAGGAGGAGCGGCGCGAGATTGGCGACATCGCTGTCGTCACGCCCATACCAGCGCAGAAATCCGAATGCCAGGAACAGGGTAGATAATCCGGTCTCCTGTTCCGCCAACCGGGCGTCGGCGGCGATCCGCGCCAATCGCAAATCGAGCTCGTCGGCGGCATACAGGGTTTGCAGGCCGGCAAGCGGACGTGCAGCCTCGCCCGGCGTCAGCGCTAGCTCATAGCCGGGCGCGATGCCGTGTCTGCGCGCATGCTCCATGACGTCGAATGCGTCCCGGTCGGGCCGCGGCGGCAGGCCGAGCCGCTGGCGCACCTGATCGCGCAGCCAGCGGTCGAGATCGGCCAGGATGGCGGCGTCCTGCCGCGCCACCGTGTCGGGCGCGCGGAGCCGGGCGAGGTATTCGAGGTCCATCGCCTTGGCCTGCCCCAGCGCGGCGAGGAAGCCGGCGGTGCGTTCGTCGTCCGGGATGTCGCCGGGCTCCGGCAGGGCCTCGACGGGAAGCCCGCTTTGCCTGCCGGCGAGTTCGGCCAGTACCGTTTCGAGGTTGCAATCGACGATTCGGAGCTGCCGCCGCGAACCGGCCCGATGCCGGTAGTCGAGCATCGGATTCCTGCGCGAGAGATCGAGCAGCTTCGTGCGGAGTTGATCGAAAAGCCGCCGGAGATGATCGGTTTCGTGGTCTGCGTCAGGCACGCCGTGCTCCAAAGCGATCGCGGTGGACTCTTTTCACAATCGAACCGAGCCTTCAAGGCGGAAGCGCCCGCGGCGATGCCGTCTCGGCGCCGGGGACCGCAGACATCCGTGCGTCTGCCCCTACAGGCGCGCGGCACCGTCATGACGGAAATACACATCGACCTTCATCCCGACCACGAGCGGGCCGCCCGCGGCCAAATCGACCAGCACCTCCACCACGCGGACATCGCTGAGGCCGCGCTGGTCGCGCGCATTGATGCGCCCGGCATCGACGATCGGGGCGATCGAAGACACCTTTCCTGCGAATTCTCGTCCGCGAAATGCGGGAGCCCGCACCATGACGGGTTGCCCGACCTTGACTTCCCCGAAGTCGCGCTCGTCCATTTCGGCGCGCACGCGCAGTGCCGAAATGTCGCCGACCAACAGCAGCGGCTGGGCCGCGGAGGGTGTCGCCAATTCGCCCGGCTTGGCATTGACCTGCAGCACGGTCCCGGCCACCGGCGCCCGGATCGTCAGTTTCTCGAAACCGGCCTGCTCGACCAGAAGCTCGGCGCGCGCGACGTTGAGCTGGCCTTCGTTCTGGGTCGGCAACGGCGTGTTCTTGTCGTCCTCCAGGATCTGCAGTTCGGACTTGCGCTGCCGGAGCCGTTCTTCCTCGCGCGACATCGCCGCACGCGCCGCCGCGAGGTCGGCATCCGAGGCGTGCCCCGACCGCTTCGCGACTGCCATCTGGTCGACCGCGGCCTGCGCGTCGAACACGCCGCGTTCGGCGTCGGCCACCCAGTCCTCGGCCCGGCGCCGCTCCGCCGCCCGGTTCGCCGTGGACTGGTCGTTGCGGGCGCGCTTGCGCAGCGCGATCTGCGCTTCGGCGGCGGCCATCCGCGCCCGGGCTTCGCCGTCTTCGAGGCGAATCAGGGGTTCGCCGGCGAACACCTTGTCGTTGACGCCGACCAGCACTTCCCCGATCCGGCCGACGACCGGCGCGGCGATCCTGATTTCGCCCGACCAGGGCTCGACCCGGCCGGGAGCAACCGCTTGCCAGCCCTTGTCATCCGGCGCATCGGCTGCACGCGACGCTTCCTCCACGCCCATCTGGGCGGCGACCGCGGCCGCCGCGATGGCGCCGAGCATCGTGACCCGGAGGCCCGCCTTCGTTTTTTTCGATGTGAACAAGAAGCCCACGACTGCCCCGCTATCTTGACTTCAGCCCGGCCCCGCCCGGCTCCACGCCGACGATGCGCCCGTCCTCGATGTGAATGATGCGATTGGCGAAAGGAATTATACGCGGATCGTGCGCCACCACCAGCACGCCGCGCGACGGATTCCTGGCGATCCGCGCCAGCACCGTCATGATGGCCTGTCCGTTGGCGCTGTCCAGGGCCGCCGTCGGCTCGTCGGCGAGGACGGCCGAGGGATTCGCCACGATGGCGCGTGCGATCGCGACCCGCTGCTGTTCGCCACCGCTGAGCGCCTGGGGGTAGGACCGGACCTTGTGGGAGAGACCGACCGTCGCCATCGCTTCCTTGGCCTTGGCTCGGGCCATCCGGGCGCCCTCCCCGCGCACGTCCAGCGGCAGCCGGACATTGTCCAGCGCCGAAAGCGTGGGAAACAGATGGTAGGACTGGAAGACGAATCCGATGTGCTCGCGCCTCAGCCTGGCGAGATCCTCCGGACCGGCGCCGGCCGTGGATCGGCCGCCGATGCGGACGGTTCCCCTGGTCGGGGTCAGAATGCATCCGAGGATGGAAAGCAGCGTGGTCTTGCCGCTGCCCGACGGCCCCATCAGGAGGGTCAATTCGCCGCCCGCAACCTGGAGGCTGACGCCTCTGAGCGCCTCCACCCGGCCGGCGCCATTGCCGAGGACCTTCACGACGTCGACCGCCTCGAGGACCGGCTCGGTCATCTGGTGAAGACCATCGCGGGATCGATCCGCATCACCTGGACGATGGCCGCGATGGCCGACAGCACGCACATGCCGACCGTGAGCAGGAACAGGCCGGCGAGGAGCATCGGCGTCATCACCACCGGCAGCGCCGAGTTCGCGGTCGCTCTGACGATGATCCAGCCGATCGCGGCGGCGATGCCGAAGCCGATGACCGCGCTCAGCAGCGCCTGGAAGATGATGACCTTGTGGATATACCTGCCCGACGACCCGATCGCGCGCAGCGTCGCGAACTCGTTGATGTGGTCCTTGGTGCTGGAATAGAGCGTCTGCGCGACGATGACGGTGCCGACGATCATGCCGAGCAAGGCCCCCGCGAACAGGGCGGCGCCGGCCCCGGTGCCGAACAGCCAGAACGAGCGGCTGCGGCTGCGAAACTCCTGCGGTGTCAGCACCACGGCGTCGACGAGGGTGGCGTCGAGCTTGCCGCGGACGGCTCCCGCGTCCGCCCCGGGCGCGAGGCGGACCAGGAAATAGGACGCCTTGCTGGACGACGTGCCCACATAGCTGCGCCCGCGGTCGAGCGTGGTGAAGACATAGGGGGTCGTGGTGAACGAGCGGATACCGCTGGTCACCGCGGTGACCTCGACCTTCTGGTCGCGGATCTCGGCGCTGTCGCCGAGGCCGTTGGAGCCGAGCCGCTCGAAATAGGAACGGTCGATCGCCACCGCGCCCGGGATTGAAAGGGCGTCGACACTGCCGCCGACCAGATTCCAGGGGTGCAGCCCGCTCCCCCGCATGTCGGACGCGACCACGAAGACCGGCGTGGTGCCGCCGTCGCGCATGCGCCACTGCGCAAAGCCGATCACCACCGGCGTCGCATCCACAACCCCTTCGACCGACAGTGCCCTGAAGCGTTCGCGCTCGTCGATCAGCGAGGGATCCTCGAAGCACTTGGTGCCGCGCGGCACGATCCACAGATCGGCGTCGGCATGGTCGATCATCGTCGTCACCATGCGATCGAAGCTCAGAAACAGTCCCATCTGCACGGTGACGAGGACGATGGAGAACACGATGCCGACCACCGTCGCGACAAATCGAAGCCGGTCGTGAAACAGGTTTCTGCGCGCGAGCCTGAAGACCAGAGACATAATACGTTCGATCGCCCGGGGTCGGTACGAGGTTGAGATTTAATCGATAATCCTGGTCGGCGCGGTCCCTGCCTCCCCGCTTGCGGCTGCCATCGTTTCCACGCGGCGCGTGCGCCCTTGCAAGGCCCCCGCTGGCCCCGTCGCGCCGAAACGGCGGCCACCGCGGCGCATGGCGATCATCGCACCCCAGCTCGCGATCAGCGTCCCGCCGAACACGATCGCCGCCTTGGCGACGGCGAACAGCTCGACGTCCAGCAACGCATATTGCAGCCAGACGACGAAGACATAATGGATCAGAAACATGCCATAGGCGTTGTCCGACAGGTTGTCGAGCCAAGCCCAGCGGCGCCGGGCGAAGCGCAGGGAGACCCCTGCCACGAAAAAGCAGCCGCAGGCGCAGGCCAGGACGAAGCCGAAGTCGGAGACGGTCTGCAGCCCGATCGGACCATTGTCGCGGTCGGGCATCATCAACGCGATCGGCGCCGACCACACCACGAACGCCGCGAGGAATGCACCGAGCCAGGCCCGCCAATGCCGGGCCAGCACTCCGTCCACGCTCAGGAGCCCGCGCTCCAGCCCGTAGATGCCGATTCCGGCGCCGGCGAAAAAATAGACCGCATAATGCAGCGGACGGCACAGCTGGAGGGCGAACGGGCCGAGGGTCTTCCACGTCCAAGGCGTGAATACGAGAGCCAGCGGGACATAGGCGACGGCGGAGACCGCGACGAGGCCGGCGAAATACCGCAGCGGATCGTTCGCCGCGACGGCGGACAGCCGGCCGAGATGGTCGCCCCATGCCGGCGCGAATTCGAAACACCGCGGCGGCGGCGATATTGAGGACCAGAAGCTGCCACAAGAACCACGGCGGCCCGCTCGGCCAGAACGGCAACGCGCGCCAATGCTGCCAGTACGCGCCCACGCTCGGGTCGACCGCGGTCTGCAAATAGGTCGGATAGAGCGCGATCGGCATCAGCAGGTACACCACCAGGACGAAAGGCAGGCCGATCCGCAGGAAGCGATCGTACAGGAATACCGGGCTTCCCTTGCGCTTGAGGCTCGGCCACACGAACAGGCCCGACATGAAAAACATGAACGACATCAGATACACATCCTGGAACGCGCAGAAGATGTCGAACCCGAACCATCGCTGGCTATCGACGATGGGGAACGCGTTCCATCGAAATGGCGCAATGTCGAAGGGAAATGCCGTGTCGGGCAGCGAGCCCAAGTAGGCCAGGACGGAGTGGAAGGCCAGCACGATCAGGATGACGAACGCGCGCAGGTTACGGAGTGCCAGACTGGATCCAGACATTGTGCGGCCGCTGTCTACGAGGGACGAGTCGGGGTGAACGGGAACCCAGGTGAGAAAGCTCAGACAATCGAGGTCGTTCGATGGCCCAGCGACCGAGCCGGCACCGCGTATGGAAAGTGCTCTTGCACTAACAGCAAATCAATTCTAGTGGTTTTCCGCAGCAATCAGGCAGGCCCCCGCGTGCTCCATTGTAGACAATTGAACTCCTTGGTTAAATTGCTGTTTGATCGCGCCGGCGGGTGTCAGCCATCTGACGTTGCGGGCGGTCGATGACGCGCCGCGGACAGAGCTTGCGTTGTCGTGCGTCCGGCGGGCCAGCTCCGCCGAACGCGAAGAATTCGGAATGATCGAGCCCCTTGGACCAACAGCCGGGTGATTGATATGCGGATTTTCGGATCGAGAAACCACCTGACCTTACCGATCATGGCCGCCGTCGCGGCGCTCAGCTTCGCCGTGGGCCCGGCCGGGGCCGCGGACCGGACTGTAGCCGGCCTTTGGCAAAAAACCGACGACAGCAGCGGCAAGCCGATCGGCTGGTTCCTGTTCGTCGACCATGACGGCGTCTTCGAGGGCGCGATCGCCAAGGTGTTCCCGAAGCCCGGCGAGGCGGCCAATCCGCTCTGCACCCAATGTCCCGACGACCGCAGGAACGCGCCGATCCTCGGCCTCTCCTTCATTCGCGGCATGGAACGGCAGGGAATGAAATACGAGAACGGCCAGATCATCGATCCGCGCGACGGCAAGATCTACAACGCCATCATGACGCTCAGCCCCGACGGCCAGACGCTGACGGTGCGCGGTTATCTCGGCATCCCGCTGCTCGGCATGGACGAAATCTGGCATCGCCTGCCGGACGCGAGCCTGCGCGAGCTCGACCCGACCGTCGTCGCCAAATACCTGCCGAAACGCCCGGAGGCGGCGAAGCCGAAACCGGCTGCGCCGCGGTGACGCGCCGGACCGGACTCGCCGCCGCGATGGCGGGCCGGCGAACCCGGTTTACTTCGGGTCATATCTCGGCTCGCCTTTTTTGCTGCGGCTAAAACGGCCGATCAACCGCGTCATGACGCTTGACCGCGAATCTCCGTTGCACCGCAGCAACCAGCGCGATGGGCCAAACAAAGACTCTCGTCTCACACTGCAGCGGCAGCTTGACCAACCTTCACTTGAGCATACAATGCAGCCCCACTAATCAGAATAATTTTTATCGGGAGGCTTCTATGAACCCAAGTAAGAGAGCCTCGTCTTATCTGGTCGTCATGGCTTGCCTGTTGTTGGCGGCGGCCGGGGCGTTGAGGCAGGCGAACAGCCAACCAGCTTCTCCCTCCACCGCATCGCCGTCGCTGGATTACGAATTTTTCAAGGACAAGGTAGAGCCCGTCTTCCTCGCCAAGCGTCCCGGACACACGCGATGCGTCGTTTGCCATACGATCAACAACGCGCCGTTACACTTGGTGCCGCTCACACCCGGAAGCACGAGTTGGAACGAAGAGCAGTCGCGCCGGAATTTCCTGTTGGTCCAGAAGGTGGTTGTGCCCGGCTACGAGGGGAGCAAGCTGCTCACCCATCCGCTCGCCGAACAGGCTGGTGGTGATCCCCATCACGGCGGCGGCCAGCAATTCGGTTCGCAGGACGACCCGGAGTGGTTGACGTTGAAAGCATTCGTGCTCGGCGCAAAGGCGAAATAACGCCGACAACGGACGTGTCTCCTGATGACGGACGTGTCTCCTGATAAAAATACCTCAGGAGAATAACTTGTCGTTGAAAAGTGGGAGGACGAAGATGACGAACAAGCAAATGTTTCGTGGAGGTCTCGCCGCCTTGGCCGGGATCCTTCTTTGCACGGTGCCCTTCTCCTCGCTGAGCGCGCAGCAATCCAAGCTGCGGATCGTTCAATCGAACTCCGCCGGGGATAATATCCACATCATCGATCCCGTCACCAACAAGGTGGTGGGCGAGATCAAGGGGATCGAAGCGCCCCATGGGCTTGCGGTGTCCCCGGACGGCAACCGGATCTACGTCAGCGAAGAAGCTGGGAAGTCTCTCCTCGTCGTCGACGGCAAGACCCTCCAGGTGACCAAGCGGATTCCTCTGAGCGGGAACCCAAACCTCATTGATCTCACTCCCGATGGGCGGTGGATTTATGTAGCGATCGCCCAAACATGGGACGATTTATCCGATTTTCCGCAGATCAAGGCCGCACCGAGCGGCGGCGTCGACGTGATCGACACCGCCTCGCTGCAGAACGTCAAGACCATCCCGCTCAAGGGTGGCATCCACGACCTGAACGTCACCCCGGACGGCAAGTACGTGGTCGCCGGGGCCAGCCAGAGGCGCCAAACCTGCGGCGAACTCGATGTTCGTGATCGACACGCGGACCAACGAGCTCGCATGGACGCTGCCGATGAGTCCGTCCCCCTCTCCGATGGCCATATCGAAGCATCCCGACGGCTCCACCGACAAGATATACGCGCAGTTGGGTGGCTTTAACGGATTTGCGGTCGTGGATTTTGCGACCCATGTGAGAACCAACCAAATCAAGCTTCCCGACGTAGCCCCCGAAAAACAAGTCCCGTTCGGACCGCCCGCCGCATCCCACGGCATCGCCGTGACGGCGGATCAAAAGACGCTGTTGGTCAACAGCCGGTTGAACAGCACCCTCTACGCGTATTCGCTGCCGGACCTGAAACTGCTGGGAGGCGTCGCTCTCGGCGGCAAGGGTGCCGGCTGGCTGACGATCTCGCCCGACGACAAGACGGCCTACGTGGCCAATGAACATACCAATGACGTCTCGGTCGTCGATATCAAGTCCCTGAAGGAAGTCGCGCTCATCCCGGTCGGGTACGCGCCCGCACGAAACGCCACGTGGATGCTCCCGTAGGCGATCCGAAGGTCGGAGTGGCGTCGGCGGCTGGACGGGTGGCGCCGCCGTCAGGGCTTCCTGCGGATTTCGCGCGATGAATTGACCACGGCGTGAAGGTTGCGCGCATAGTCGACCGCCGCCGGCACGTCCATGGTCAGGGCATGGCGCAGGTAATCCTTGACGCCCTCGGTCGCGATCGCGGGCGCTTGGAGAATGTTCGCGCACAACGTCTCGACCTCCGCTTCGAGCGCATCACGCGGCACCACGTCGCTGACGATGCCGTAGGAAAGCGCCCGCTCGGCGCTCACTTCCTTGGTCGAGAAGACGAGATAGGCGAGTGCCTTGCGGGAGGCGCGATCGGCCAGCGCCGACATCACCATGGTCGGCAGGATGTTGTGCAGCATTTCCGGCACCTGGAAAGTGGCGGCGTCGCTCGCGATGGTGATGTCGGCGACCGCCGCGACCGCGCAGCCGAAGCCGAGCGCGCGCCCCTGCACGACGCACACCACCGGGATCGGCGAATTGCGGATCGTTCCGTAGGTGTCGAACACGATATCGGAGAAGCGCCGCCGTTCCATGGCCTCGGGCACGGTGGCGGGGGGCGGCGGCGCCTGCCGGCCGATGCAGAAGTCCTTGCCGGCGCCGCGCAGCAGCACCAGGCGCGAGGTTTTCGGCGCCGCGGCGACGATCGCGGTCAATTCGAGCGCCATGGCGTCGGTCATCGCATTGCCGGCGTCGGGCCGATTGATGGTGACCCGCAAGATGCCGCCATCCTGCTCGCTCAGAATAGACTCGCTCATCGATGCTCTCCGGTTGACCGTGTCGCCGCCATCCTCCCGATTCCGGGTCGCGGCGCAACCGGCTTCGTTTCGCGCCGCCCATGTTATGCTCCCCGGCCGGAGGCGGCTGGTGCGCGAGACCGGCGTCGCCATCCCCTGACCGGATGCCCCTGATCGGATGGCGCCCGGATTGGATCGACGACGGGAGGACGAGATGGCCGATACCGCGAAAATCGAAAGCCCCGACGCCGAATGGATGCAACGCCTGGCCGCCGCGCGCGGCCTCGGGCGCGCCCAAGCGCTGTTTCCCGATGCCGTCGCCGCAGCCTTCGCGCGCGGCAGCCAATCCCTGAGCACGCTGCCGGCGATATTCCCCGCGCTCACCGAACCGGCCGTCACCTTCGATCCGACCGCTTTCACGGTGGCGGAATGACCGATCTCGCTTTCATGACCATGGCGGAGGCTTCGCGGCTGATCCGCGCGCGCAAGCTCTCGCCGGTCGAACTCACGGCCGCCCTGCTCGCCCGCATCGCCGCGCTCGACGGCATCTACCACGCCTATATCGCGGTCACGGCGCAAGCCGCCCTCGCCCAGGCGAAGGCGGCCGAGGCCGAGGTCGCGGCCGGCGCCTGGCGGGGGCCGCTGCACGGGGTGCCCTATGCGCTGAAGGACATCTTCGATGTCGCGGGAATGGCGACCACCTGCCACTCCAAGCTGCACATCGATCACCGCGCCGCGGCGGATGCCCCCGTCGTCGCGCGGCTGCGCGAGGCCGGCGCGGTACTGCTCGGCAAGCTCGCCCTGCACGAGTTCGCCACCGGCGGCCCGACCCGGGAATTGCCGTGGCCGCCGGCGCTCAACCCGTGGAACCTCGACCTCCATCCCGGCGGCTCCTCGAGCGGCTCCGCCGTCGCGGTCGCGGCCGGCCTCGCACCCGGCGCGCTCGGCACCGACACCGGCGGGTCCGTGCGCAATCCCGCAACCTGCTGCGGCGTCATCGGGATGAAGCCGACCTACGGCGTGGTGAGCCGCACCGGCGTGTTTCCGCTCAGCTTCTCGCTCGATCACGTCGGGCCGCTGACCCGCACAGTCGAGGACAACGCGATCCTGCTCAGCGCGATCGCCGGCGCCGATCCGGCCGACCGGCCGGATGCGACACGCGCGCTCGGGGATTGCCTGGCCGATCTCAACGCGGGGGTGAAGGGATTGCGGATCGGCGTTATCGCTCATTTCTACACGGAAGATATGATCGGATCCCCGGAGCAGGTCGCCGCCATAACCGAAGCTGCCGAGGTGCTGCGCCGGCTCGGCGCCGAAGTGCGGCCGGTCCGCCTGTCGCCGCTGGCGCGCTGGGCCGGCTGCGGGCGCACCATCCTGTTCGCCGAGGCCTATGCCGTGCACGAGCGCGACCTCCAGCAGCGGCCGGAGGATTACGCCGACGTGACCCGCCGCAAGCTGCTGCCCGGCGCCTTCATCGCGGCCGGCGACTACGTCAAGGCGCAACAATTGCGCGCCGTGCTGTGCCGGGAATTTGCCGAAGTGATGAAGGCGTTCGATGCGGTGATTACATTGTCGAGCCTCGATATCCCCTGCGGGATCGACGACGCCGAGGCCCTCGCCAGCACCTACGAGCGCCAGTGCCGCGTGCCCTTCAACGTGACGGGCACTCCGGCCATCTCGGTTCCGACCGGTTTCACCGCCGCCGGCCTGCCGCTGGCGATGCAGATCGCCGGCCGAGACTTCGCCGAGCCGATGGTCTATCGCATCGCGCAGGCCTATTGCGACGCGACCCGGTTCGGCGAGCGGCGCCCGCCCGTCACGACCCCTGCCGAAGCGAGCCTCGTATAGTCTGCCCCTCCCCCCGAGCGGCCGGCAAGGCATTACGCGTCACACCCGCCCGCATGGCTGCAATGCGCGATATCGAGGCACTTCGACGCCATGTCGAACCTCGCGCGACTGCAGGCGTGACGGAGCGCTCAGCGCAAGCGCCTGGAGCGATGCGAAAATTCTAGTCCGCACCGCGCCGAGAACCGCGGCCGCTTACGAAACTAATCATTTTTCGCGTCAACGGTTTATTAACCTTAACCTTTGCTGACGTCTGTAAATCCCCGGTAAATATTGACCTAAACGGAGAATTAACTAATATTAACAAAGTGTAAATTGGCCGAGTGAGCCCATGCCTCCATACAAGGTGTTGATTGCCGGCGATACCGCGCTCGCTATCGAATTCGGCGATGGCGTGGACCGTCAGCTCAGCGCGTGGGTCCTGGCGCTGGCGCGGCGCCTGAACGAGGTCCGGCTCGAGGGGGTAATCGAGACGGTGCCGACATTCCGCTCCCTGATGGTGTATTACGATCCGATCGTGCTCCCGATCGCCGCGCTGGTCGCGCGGATCGAGGCGTTGATGGAAGGCGTCAGGACGACCGAGGCGGCGGGCCGCCTGTGGCACCTTCCGGTCTGCTACGATCGCGATCTTGCCCCCGATCTCGACGATATTGCCGCACGTACCGGACTGACGCGCGCCGGGGTGATCGAACGGCACGCCGCCGTGACCTACCATGTCTATATGCTCGGCTTCCTGCCGGGGCTCGCCTATCTCGGCGATGTCCCGGCAGAGCTCGCATTGCCGCGGCGCGACATACCGCGAATCCGCATACCGGCGGGCTCGGTCGCCATCGGCATGTCGATGAGCTGCATCTTCCCGCGCGAAACCCCGAGCGGACTGCATCTCGTCGGGCGTTCGCCGGTCGCGCTGTGGCGCCAGCAGACGGGGTTGGGCGCCGAATTCGCCGCGCTGCTGGCACCGGGAGACCGGGTGATCTTCGCTCCGATATCGCTTCGCGAATACGACGAGATGCACGCCAAGGCCGCCGCCGGGAACCTCACGATCACGCCGGTCGACGCCGCGAGGGACGCAGCGGCATGACCCCTGCCCTGCACATCATTCGCCCGGGATTGCTGACCACGGTCCAGGATCTCGGACGCACCGGCTATCAAAGACTCGGCATCGCGGTCGGCGGCGCCCTCGACGCAGTCGGCTTGCGGGCCGCCAACGCGCTGGCCGGAAATGCACCCGGCGCCGGCGCGCTGGAGGTGCTCTATCTCGGTCCGACGATCGCCATCGAGGCCGACGACGTCCGGATGTCCTTCGCGGGCGCGAACGCCGCGATCGAAGTCTTTCCCGATGTCACGGCGGTCCGCGGCAGGCGCGTCGAAACCCAGCGCAGCATCAGGTTGCGGCGCGGAGAGGTCGTTCGCATCGGCTCGCTGTCCGGCGGCGCCGTTCTCTACGTCGCCGTGGAGGGCGGATTCGACATCGAGCCCATGCTCGGCAGCGTTTCGACCGATATCCGCGGCGGCATCGGCGGCTGGCAGGGCCGCGCACTGATCGCGGGCGACCGCCTGCCGCTGCACCTGATCGGCGTGACCGACCGGGACGAATGCCGGATCGAAGGGCTCGATCTCGCGACGCCGGCGGCGGTTCGCGCCGTCGCGGGCCCGCAGAGCGACTATTTTGCGGAATCGGAGATCGCGGCCTTTTTCGCGAGCGAATATACAGTGGGAGCCGGCGCCAACCGGATGGGACTGCGGCTCGAAGGCCGTCCCATTGCGCATGCGCGCGGCCACAACATAACCTCCGACGCCATTGCACCGGGCTCCATTCAGGTTCCCGGCAACGGACTGCCGATCGTGCTTCTGGCCGATCGCCAGACCACCGGCGGATACCCGAAGATCGCGACCGTCATCTCGGCCGACCTGCCGGCGCTCGGACGGCTGCCGATCGGGGCGAAAATCAGGTTCGAGTCGGTGACGATCGAAGAGGCGCAGGAGATGCGCCGCTTTCTGCTCGCCGAGATCGAGCGAATCAACGACAAGATCGTGCCGATCGGCCGCGCCGGCACCGACGACGTCGCGCCCAACCTGTCCGGCCACAACCTCATCAGCGGTGTCGTCGGTGCCGGCGATTGGGCCATTTAGCAGGCGCGCATGGGTGGAGCGGGCATGACGTCGCAAGCCGGCCGGAACGGGAGCGCCGAGGTCGGCCTCATCCCGGAAGCGGCCGCGCAACCGATCACCGAAGTGGTCGCCCCGACAAGACAAGACGACGACATCCCCCGCGGCATCGGGTTCATGATCGGCGCCACCGTGCTGTTCTCGGTGTCGAGCGCGTTTGCGAAATGGCAGGTTGCGCTCTATCCGGTCGGCGAGGTGATGTTCTTCCGCTCGTTCTCCTCGCTCGCCATTTGCGCGGCGTTCATCCTGCCGTTCACGGGGTTTTCAGTGTTCGCCACGCGCCGGCCGCGCGACCATATCGCGCGTGGCCTGTCGCAATCGATCTCGCAGACCTTCAGCGTCATCGCCTTCAGCATGATGCCGCTCGCCGGCGCCGTCGCCATCAATTTCTCCGCCCCGCTGTGGTCCGCGTTGGTCTCGGTCTTATGGCTCAAGGAACGTGCCGGCCCGGTTCGCTGGGCGGTGCTGCTGGTGGGGTTCTTCGGCGTCCTCATCGTCACCAATCCCGGCGCGGATTCGCTGCAGGTCGGCGCGCTGTTCGCGCTCGGCAACGCCGTGATGTACGGCAGCGTCACCGTCGCGGTGCGCGGGATGACGGCCACGGAGTTGGCCAATACGCTGCTGATGTGGCAAATGGTCACTATCGCGGTGTTCCACTCCTTCCTGCTCCTGTTCGGTTTCCGGTGGCCGGCGCCGCTCGACGCCGCAATGCTCGTATTCAGCGGCGTCGCCAATGCGATCGGGCAGTTTTTATGGACCCGCGCGCTGCACCTTGCGCCGGCAACGGCAGTATCGCCGTTCTTCTATCTCATGCTGGTGTGGGCGCTGGTGATCGGTTACGTCGTGTGGGGCGACGTGCCGACCATCGGGCTGCTCGTCGGGTCCGCCATCGTGGTCGCGTCGGGGCTGTTCCTCCTCTGGCACGAGACGCAGCGCCGCCGCTCCCAACGCCTTGCGTCCACGCCGGCCGGCGAGGCCGAGATGCAGGTACGCTTCCGGTAGGAAGACGCCCCCCGCGAAATTGCATATCTCCAGTCGAGATCGCACGCAAAAATTACAAAATGATCCGAGAAGTTGTGGATTTTCCGAACGAATTCGATACCTGACATCAAGGTCGATTTGAGCCGAGTGAAGGAATTGAACCTCCGTCTTCAACATACGAAGTTGCTGCTCTGCCATTGAGCTATCTCGGCAAAATGCTCGCGCCCTGTGTCCCCCCGATCATCCGATCTGCGTGGCGGTGCAGCCGGTCAACATCACTTTCCATGCAGTTGATTGTCAAGGGCTTGAGCACTGGCTGACCCATGGCCGGCCTTCGTCCCGTCCGCCTGATCGATTTATGTGAGTGGAAACCGGCTTCGCCGCGCAAGAACTTCAGGCCGCCAGGGTCTTCCCCGGCTCCCAGCCGGTGAAGAACGCGGGAACCTCTCGACCGGGACCGCCGCACTGAACAGGTACCCCTGCACCTCGTCGCAGCCGAGCGCGGCGAGGAATTGGTGCTGGGCCTCGGTCTCGACCCCTTCCGCCGTCGTCGTCATGCCCAGGGCGCGGGCAATGCTGACCACTGCCTGCACGATGACGACATGCTCGTTGCGCTCGGAGAGATCCGACACGAAGGCGCGGTCGACCTTGATCTTGTCGAACGGGAAGCTCCTGAGATAGCTCAGCGAGGAATAGCCGGTGCCGAAATCGTCCATGGCGATGCGCACCCCGAGCTGCTTGATCCGGCGCAGGGTGGCTAGGGTGTTCTCGCTGTTTTCCATGAAGATCCGCTCGGTGATCTCGAGCTCGAGGCGATGCGGCGCCAGGCCGGTCTCGGCGAGCGTCTGTTCGATCATTTCGAACAGATTGGGCGCCGTGAACTGCACCGGAGAAAGGTTGACTGCGACCTTCAGATCGCCCGGCCATTGCGCGGCGTTGCGGCAGGCCTCCATCAGTGCCCATTCGCCGAGCGGCACGATGAGCCCGCTGTCCTCGGCCACCGGGATGAACACCGCCGGCGGAACCATTCCCTTGACCGGATGGCGCCACCGGGCCAGTGCCTCGAAGCCCGACACGACGTTGCCCCGCACGTTCACGATCGGCTGGTAATGCAGTTCGAGTTCCTTACGCTCGATCGCCTCGCGCAGATCCAATTCGATCTGGCGCCGGTCGTTGAGATCCTTGTTCATGGCGCTGTGATAGAACTGGAAGGTGCCCCGGTTGGTGCCCTTGACCGCGTAGAGCGCGAGATCGGCGGCCATCAGGAGGTCGTCGGCATTCCCGCCGTCGCCGGGCCCGACGGCGATGCCGACGCTGACACTGGAGCGGATGCGGTAATCGTTGATCTCATAAGGCTGGACGACGGAATTGACCAGACGATTGGCCAGGGCTTCCAGCCCCGCGCGGGATTCGAAGCTGCGCACCACGATGGCGAATTCGTCGCCGCCCAGCCTGGCGAGAACATCATCCGTTCGCAATACGCCTTTCAGCCGTCTGGCGACCTCCTGGAGCAGCATGTCGCCGATGCGGTGGCCGAGCGTGTCGTTGACGACCTTGAAGCGGTCGAGATCGAGGAACAGCACAGCAAATTCGTGTTTCCTGAACGGGTCGCCAGCGTCCCGCTGCCGGCAGATCTGCTCGAGCGCGGTGCGGAAGATCCGCCGGTTCGGCAGCCCGGTCAGCGGGTCCTCGGATGCGAGCCGCGCCACATGCGCTTCCGCCTCCGCCCGTTTGGTGATGTCGGTGAACGTCTGAACGAAGCTGCCGTCGGGCAGATGCGCGCTGCGAACCTCGATCACGGTTCCGTTCGGCATCGAGCGCTCGCAGACCGCGAATTTCTCGTAATCGGGAGTCGCCGGGCGCTGCGGCGGCTGCGCGCCTTGCGCGTTCACGTTGCTGCGCAATTTGCTGTTTCGCGTCTGATATTCGACGAGCTCGTCAAACCGCGGCGGGTTCTTGATGAACTCGTCGGGAAGGTCGAGCAACTCGCCGCATCGCCCGTTGATGATGGGAATTTTCAGTTCCTTGGTGACCAGCATGATGCCCTGGCTCATGTTCTCGAGCGTAAGCCGGAGCTGGTCCGCCTTCTGCCTCGCCCCGTCCTCGGTCTGGAGAACGCGTTCAACCGCCATGAGCATGATGACGGTGAGCAACACTCCGGCAATCGCATTCAGCTCAAAGGTGGACCACGAGCTCTTGTAGATCTCGTTCATGTCGGTGCTGACGCTCACCCACAGCGGGTGACCCGTAATCTTTCGCAGCGTGACGAGCCGCATTTGACCAGTGGACGGATCGGCGGTCTCGAACGTGCTGTTCGCGCCGTTGTGCATCTCGGAGAACAGCTTGGTGCCGCTGAGGTCCTGTCCGAGCGCGAAGCCGTCGGCGCTGCCGCCGCTGGAACGCACGACGCCGTCGGTGCCGATCAGCGAGATGGATGCCGACGATCCGAAATCGATGCGGTCGTAGAATTGGGTGAAATGGTCGGGGTTGAGCGAGGCGACCACGATGCCGCCGAAGCTCTTGTCGGCGTTCGAAAGGCGTCGCGTGATCTGGATCGACCACTTGCCGCTGGCGCGGCCGATGACGGGCCTGCTGATGTAAAGCACATCCTCCGGATGGGTGAGGTGGAACCTGTAATGATCGCGATCGCTCACATCGATCGGCTGCGCGGACTGCGGGCTGGCGTTGGAAGCCTGTGAGATGCCGTTGGCGTCGATGATCGCGACCTGGACGATGATCTCGCTCAAAACATCCGTCGTATTGACGATGGTAGCGACGTCGGTGGTGTCCTTGCGGGTCTCGACGCTGCGCCGCAGATACAGCAAGGCCTTGTCGACCTCGCCGATCGAGCGCAGCACGTTCTCCTCGAACACCATCGCGAAGTTCTTGTTGGCACGCTCCGCGGACCGCAGGTCGCTGCCGGCGTCTTCGAGATATTTGAGGCCAATGCCCGTCCACAGCATGGCGATGATCACCATACCCAATATGACGGAGCTTCGGCGCTCGACGATCAGCCGCGGTAGCTTCGCCAGACGCAAGTTCATGGGAGTTCGGGGGCGCATCGGGACATAGAAGCACTTTTATGCGCTCCGGAGTTTCGACCGCCTTAATCTCGGGCGCGTCCGAGGAACTTTTGGCTAATAATGGTTGAAGACCAACAAAATGTTTTTAAATAAACCAAGATAAATCATGCACTTGAGGTGAGTCCTCGGGGCGGACGGGCGCCGTGAACGGATCATGCACCGCCTCGGCCCGCCCGATTTTGGCAGCGCCGACCTAGGGCGGGGAGTCCGGTGAGATAAACCATGGCTTTACACTGAACCCGCGTCGCATCGAGTACATGTAGAAGACCGGAAGATGCGGCGGGAGCAGGCTGCGAAGCGCGCTGCTGTTGAACGTGATCATGATCGAATCGGGAAATGCGCGTTCGACCACACGCTTTTCGAGCATGTTCGCCTGATAATATTTCAATGCGCCCCGCTCGATCGTTCCTTCGCCGCGATACCATTTCCTCGCGCTCGCCGTGAGGCGTGACGCCATGTCCTGCGGCATGTCGTGATCGATAGGCCCGAGTTCGCTCCCTGCGGCGCGCACGAGATCGCCCAGCCAGCACGTGTCGAAGCCGCGCCCGCGCGCGCAAACGTCGATCTCGCCGAAATAGCTGCGTATGTCCGCCTGGGAATGACCATTCAACGCCGCATGGGTGTCGGTGAAGATCAACTTCAACCTGGCACCGGGAGGGTAGGCGTCACGGACCTGCCGGGTCATCGCGTTCAGGAACTCGATACATTCGATATCCGGATCCGCGAGCGTTGCGCGAGGACCCTTGCCCCAATACATTATGAAAGGAACGGGCTCGTCGAACGCGATCGCCCGGGATATGAATTGAAGCATCAGATGCGGATCGCCGGGCTGCTCGCGTCTGAACTTGCGGGCATTGAACGACGTAAGGATTTTTCCCGGGTTGGCCTCGTTTTTGGATGGATTACGATGCAGCGCTTCCTTGGGCGGAAATTCGTTGCCTGCCTTGGTCCGGTACTGCCCGGAACGATCCACGGTGCCGCAGTGCATGACCCCGCCATCGGTCACCGGCTCGCGCGAAAGCGGCGATGGTGCGACGGCTATTTCAGCCGTCATTTCCCTGTCACTCATTACAACCCCCGCATCGGTATTTACGAGTTGTTAATAATAATCTAGGAGCTGAAGGGTCAACCGTTATTGGAGTTAACCCAATATTCACCGTTTGTTAAGGTTAACAAATCATTGATCCACGCGGCCCCCCGGCGGCGGGTGCGCCGAACTTTCATCCGCGACGGTAGATGTAGGGAACATCCTCGCGCATCGCGGCCTGCTGCTCGACCAGATGGTGGTGCGGCGAGAGATGGCAGACCGGATCGGTCGCCTTGGCGTCTCCGGCGATGGCGTATGCCTGGCAGCGGCAGCCGCCGAAGTCGAGCTCGCGCCGCTCGCAGCTTCGGCACGGCTCGGGCAAGAAGCCGGTGCCGCGGAAGGCGTTGAAGGACGGCGAGGATTCCCAGATGTCGCGCAGCGAATGGTCCTTGACCGACCAGAATTCGAGCTCCGGGATCGACTCCGCGGCATGGCACGGCAGCACCCGGCCCGACGGCGTCACGTTCAGGGAACGGCGGCCCCACCCGCCCATGCAGGGCTTGGGAAAACGCGCATAGTAGTCGGGCACCACCGCGTCGATCACGATGCGGCCGTGATGCTCTTCGCGCAGCGCCTGAACCCGGCCGGCAGCGCGCTCGACCTGCTCGCGCGTCGGCATCAATGCGGCCCGGTTCCTGAGCGCCCAGCCGTAATACTGCACGTGCGCGATTTCGACCCGTGCCGCCCCCATGGCGAGCGCCATGGCGACGAGCTCGTCGATGCGCTCGATATTGGCACGGTGGATGACGATGTTGGCGGTCAACGGCAGCCTGAGCGCGGTCACCTCGGCGGCCAGCGCCCGCTTGCGGACGTAGGCGCCCTCGTAGCCCGCGATGCGATCGGCGGACTTCGCTTCGCTGTCCTGGATCGATATCTGCACATGGTCGAGGCCGGCATCGGCGAGCGCGGCGAGCAATTTCGGCGTGACGCCGACGCCGGAGGTGATGAGGTTGGTGTAGAGGCCCGCGTCGCGCGCCGCGGCGGTGATGTCGACGAGATCGCGCCGCGACGCCGGCTCGCCCCCGGACAGATGCACCTGCAGGACGCCGAGCCCCGCAGCTTCGCGAAAAACCCGCGCCCAGGTCGCAGTGTCGAGTTCGTCGGTGCGGCGATCGAGCTCCAGCGGGTTCGAGCAATAGGGGCAGCCGAGCGGGCAGCGATGGGTGAGTTCGGCCAGAAGACCGAGCGGATTGTGCAGCGCGCCGGCGGGGGCGGGGCGTGGATCGGTCTGGGTTTGCATCACAGGTCCAGCAGCTTCTTGTCGGCGAGCCCGCGCAGCAGCGCCGCGGCGTCGGTCCGCACCCGCTCGGGCGGCGCATTGAACGTGGTGGCGAGATCCTCCACGATGGCGTCGAACGTCGCATCGCCGGTGCAGCGCTTCACGATCTCGGCGGCGATCGGGTCGGCCTTGAACACCCGTTCCGGCGCCAGCAGCACCCAGCCGCCCTGGGCCTCGTTGTGCACCAGACGCACGCCGCGCGGCAATCGGGGCCGAGCGTCCGGCGCAATCGGCGGCGTTGCGGCGGTTTCGTTCACCTGGGCGTTCTCCCTTGCGCGCTCGGCCGGACCTTCGAGACTTCCGGCGGTGAATTCAAGCCATTTTCCGGCGACCGCCATGCTAGCATATGGGGTCTGGACCGGGCATTCCCAGCACTGCCAGCCGCCAGACCGAAAAGGCTCTGGCCGACCGCGCCGGGTTTACGGTAAGGGACGTGTTGCGCAGTCCGTTTGCCAGTGAAAGACCCCTCATATGCCCCCGCATCCCCTGCCCCACCGCGTCATCCCCAGTGCCGCTCTGGCGGTCGCTGCGGCCGTCTTCGTGCTTGCGGGGGCGGCCTCGACGGCGTTCGCCCAGGCGGCGGAAGGCCCCTCCTTCACGGCCGAACAGGTGGAGCGGGGACGCGCCGCGTACACGCAGAACTGCCAGGATTGCCACGGTTCGACGCTCGACAATGGCGAATTCGGCGGTCCGCCGCTCAAGGGCGGCTATTTCAGCAACCACTGGGGAACCGGCAGCGTCGCGGATTTGGCCGGCTACGCCAAGGCACTGATGCCGCCGGATCGTCCGGGCCGGCTGTCCGACCAGACCTATACCGATCTCGTCGCTTTCTTGCTGAGCAACAACGGCTATGCGCCCAACGGCCGCGAATTGCCTTCCGACGCCGCGGCCCAGCAGAAAATGAGCATGAAGAAATAGCGGTGCGCACGGCCAGACACACGGTGCCGGCTTGACCGATTATTCGCTGCAGCAAGTGGTGCTGCGTCTTCTCGCCATGGTGTTCATCGCCGCCGTGCACGGCACCGCCGTCGCCGGCGCGGCGTGCGCCTTGGGAGACCCCGGGCCGCGCTATGACGGGCGCCTGACGCCCAATCCGTTGAGCCACCTCGACGTGCTGGGGACGCTGGCGGGCGTATTTTCGGCAGGATGGATCAGGCCGATCGCCATCGATCCGGCCGAGTTGCGCACCGGCCGCCTCGGGCTGCCGCTCGTCGTCCTGGCCGGCGCGGCGGCGACGCTCGCGAGCGTCGTCGCGCTGCGGCTCGCGCGTCCCTACCTGCTGCCCTTGCTCCCGGACACGACGTCCGCCCTCGTTTTTGCGTTCATCGAGACGATTGGGGAACTGAGCCTGTGGTTCGCCCTTGTCAACGTGCTGCCGCTGCCGCCGCTGACCGGCTGTCACCTGCTGGTCGCGGTCGCCCCGCAGTGGCGCGACCGGCTGCGGCGCTCGCAGCCCTATGCGGCGGTGCTGCTCGCGGTCCTCGCGGTGGCAGGCGTCTTCACGCGCCTGCTCGGCCCCGTCTACGCGGCCCTGGCGGGACCGGTACTGGGGGTGTGAGCTTCGCCCGACCTCATCCTCGGATGAGGTCGGAATATTCAAATCGCGCCCGCCGTGGCGGCGGTGCGGCTGCCGCCGAGATAGCGCGACATGATCGCCGCGACGTCGCCGTCCCGCTCGAGCTTTTCCAGGCTCGAGTCGATGGCACGCTTGAGGGTGAGGTCGCCCTTCCACAGACCGAGCACCAGCGGATAACGCCCGAGCGGCGGTGGCGCCCAGTCGGCCTTCCAGCCGTTGCGGGAGGCGATCTGTCCTGCCAGCAGGAATTCCGTCACCCCGAAATCGAACTTGCCGTCGCGCAGGCCCTGCACGAGTTCGCCGGCATTGGAGACGACCGTCACCTCGACCTTCTGCTCGCGCAGAAACCGCGACAGCGCCAGGCGGTCGAGCCCGGAAATGCCGACCAGCACGCCGGCGCGCCGGCCGGCGAGTTCCCCGATCGGCTTGGGCAGCACGAACGCCCAGCCGGTCTGCGCATAGGAGGGGCTGGTCTCAAGGAACGATCGCGTCTGCGGCGAGGCGACGACACCGCCCGCGAGCACGTCGCATTGCGCCCGCGTGATGTGCCAGTTGCGCGGATTGAAGTCGCGCCCCATCGCGGCGTTGGTGCTCACGGCCAGCCGCAGGTCCATGGTCTTGGCAAGGCTGCCGCAGCAGCTCGATGTCGATCCCCGGCGCGGCCGGGTCACCCGTCACCAGCGGCGGATAGTCGGGCGGCAGGCAGGCCCGCAGCACGCCGGCGGCACGCACTTCGCTCAGCGAGGTATCGGGCGGCAACAAATTGACGGCCGCGAGCAGCCCAAAAATAAGGACATAGGACGAGACATTGCGCCATTTGCCCGAGAGGAAAGCCATCGCCGGGGTCAGAATTTCTGAGAAATCGCGCAATGCGATCAGGAAGAACCCCACCGCCATGACCACCAGCACGATCGGCCCGATCCGCGGGTCGAACTGGTGGAAATGGATGAAGGCGCCGCGCAGCGCATCGACCGCATAGGTGAGCGGATTGATCTGGACGAGGACCACCAGCCATTCCGGATAGACCACCTTGGTCTGCGCCGTGGTCAGCGAGGGTTCGAGCGGAAAGATCGAGCTGGAGGTGAAATACAGCGGCAGGATCACCGCGTTCGAAAACACGCCGAAGCCCTCGAAGCTGCGGACGCGGTTGGCGATCACGACTCCGAGCGAGGTCAGCCCGAACGCCAGGAGGAACATGAGCGACAGGCCGAGCAGGAGATCCGACGGCACGAACGTAATGTCGGCGAAGCGCGCCAGCGCCAGCACCAGGCAGCCATGGAACATGGCGACCGTGGTGCCGCCCAGGATCTTGCCCAGCAGGATGGTGAAGCGCGGCAGCGGCGACACCAGGATTTCGCGCAGGAAGCCGAACTCGCGGTCCCAGATGGTCGACACCGCCGACTGCACCGAGGTGTACATGATGTTGAGCGCGATCACCGCGGGGAAGATGTACTGCAGATAGGTGTAGGGAACGACGAACCGCACCTCGCCGTAGATCTCGCCGCGGAAATAGGGATTGAGGCCGATCCCCATGATCAGCACCCACAGGATCGGCCGGCTCACGCCGCCGACGAACTGGCCACGGTCGCGGATGGCGCGTTTCACCTCGCGCAGCCAGATCGCGTAGAGGCCGCTGAGCTGGGTCGTCAGCCCGGCGCCGGCGGGTTGCGTCACCATCGTCGTCATTTCGTGTGCTCGCCTCCGCGTTTGCCGAACTGGAAGGTGCGCTCGCGCGCGCTCGCGGGCGCATCGCGCAATTCGCGGCCGGTGAGCGACAGGAACACGCTCTCCAGCGTCGGATCCTCTACGATGAACCTGCGGATGCGGCCGCCGAAACGCGACAGCAGCGCCTCCGCGAACGCCTCGCCGCTCGATTTGATCACGATCTCGGTGTCCTTGCGATGGGCGAGACCGGGATAGGCCGCGACGATCTCGAGAGCAGTCGGCTCGTCATTGGCGACGACGCGGATGAACTGCTGGCCGTGGGCGGCTTTCAGCGCCGCCGGGGTGTCGTTGGTGAGGATGCGGCCGTGGTCGATGATGCAGACGCGGTCGCAGCTCTCCATCTCCTCGATGTAATGGGTGGTGACGATGACGGTGAGGTCGCGCTTCTTGCGCAGCGCCTGCACGTGCTGCCACAGCCGCGACCGCGATTGCGCATCGAGGCCGACCGTCGGCTCGTCCAGGAACAGCACGCGGGCATCGTGGACGAGGGCGCGTGCGATCTCGAGCCGCCGCTTCATGCCGGCCGAAAGCGTCCGCACCAAGCTCTCGCGCCATTCGGCCAGCTCGACGAGATGCAGCATCTCGTCGATCCGGCTCTTGCGCCGCGCCGCCGGCACGCCATAGACGAGGCCGTGAAAGTTGAGGTTCTCGAACACGGTGAGGCGATCGTCGAGCGAGGGCTCCTGGAACACCACGCCGAGGCTGCGTCGCGCCTGCAGCGGATGGGCCACGACATCGACGCCGCCGATCCGCGCGGTCCCGGTGTCGGGCTTGAGGATGGTGCAGAGGATGTGGAGCAGCGTGGTCTTGCCGGCACCGTTCGGCCCGAGCAGCGCGAACAATTCGTTGGGCCGTACCGCGAGGCTGACATCGTCCAGCGCCAGCGTGCGGCCGTAACGCTTGGTCACGCCGTCGATCACGACCTCCGGCACGGCACCGTCCGTCACCGCCCGCCCCTTCCCGTCTGCGCGACGCATGCGCGCATGATCATTTTGCCGCCGTCGCCGGAAACTTGTTGCGATCCAGGATAGCCTGAATCGAGCCGTCGGCGACCAGGGAAGCGATGGCGTCGTCGATGTTGCTGCGCAGGAAAGTCTCGTTGGCGAGCAGGGTGGCGCCGACGCCGACGGCGGAGTCCGGCAGCGGCTTGAGCGAAATCAGCCGCAGGCCGGCCAAGGCGGGATCGGATTTTTGCAGCGCCCAGAACGACGGCCCCCACACCAGCGCCACGCTGACGGTGCCCCGCGTCAGCGCCTGAAGCGCAAATTCGTCGGAACCCATGGGAAAGCGGTTCCAGCGCTGGTCCGCCGGGAGCGCCTGCAGGTACTGGATGAGGCGGAGGTCGGCGCTGGTGCCGATGGTGGCGCCGATGGCCGCGGACTTCGGCATGTCGGCGAGCGATTTCCAGCCGGGATCGGTCGTCGCCAGGACGTATGAGGTCCGGTAATAGGGCCGCGTGATCGCGAGCCATTGCGGATAGGCGTCGGGGATCAGCTTGAAGCCGAGAAAGACGTCGCAGGTCTCGAGAAACACCCGGTAGAGGTTGTCGATGTCCTCGCCCACCGTGTTCTGGCCGATAGGGTGCTCCTTGGGCTGGAGCAGCAGCGCCTGGGCCACCGCGCGGCCGATCTCCTTGGCGACGGGAAAATCGGGATCGCGCTCGTCGACGCAGTAATTGAGCGCCGCGCCGTCCTGCCGCTTGCCGTATTTCGACTCGTCGGGAACGAACGGGGTCTGGGCGAGGGCGGCCGATTGGCCGAGGCACCAGGCGAACACGGCCGCGGCCGCGGCGAGACGCTGGTCTGGCCGCCTGCGCGCATGGTTGCGGCTCAAATTAAACCTGATAGAGCCTGTCACCATTGCCAACATGCGCGCGCCGTAGGTTGCAAACGGACCTTGGCGGGCAGCGGCCCGCCAAGGATGCCTGTCACTCACTGCCGGGTCAGTTCGGCAATGCGAACACCCACAGCACCGACCCGCTGTCCGGATTTTGGATTTCGGTGGTCAGCGTCGCGAGCGACCTGGACATGCTCGACCCGCCGCCGACCGCCACCGCGACGTATTGCTTGCCATTCACGGTGTAGGTGATCGGAAACGCACTGATCACGTTGTTGAGGCGGGTCTGCCACAACACCTTGCCGGTGGTGTCGTCGAGGGCGCGGAACCAGCGGTCCAACGAGCCGCTGAACACGAGGCCGCCTCCGGTCGGAAGCACCGCGGAGGTCTCCGGCGCACGCTGCCGATACGACCATGCGGTCGAACGGTCCGACAGCTTGATGGCGTCGATCCGGCCGATATTGCCGTCGCTGTTGGGCACGGGCACACGGGCGTAGATGGCGCGGCCGCCGCCGGAGTAGGCCTCACCCGGATTGAGCGGGGTCGGCGTCGTGTTCGAGCAATACTCGTTGAGCGGCATGTACAGGATGCCGGTCTTGGGGCTGTAGGCGGTCGCCGCCCAGGTGCGGCCACCCGGGTCGGCGGGGCAATTCACCGTGGTCGAACCGATATGGGGGATCGCCGCCGGGTTGATGGTCTTCTCGCCGGTCTTGGGATCGATCGACGCCACCACGTTCTGGGGGACCGTCTCTTTGTGCCACAGCCACTGGCCGTTGGTGCGATCGAGCGCCTCGATGATCCCGAGCTTGCCGGTCGTGACCACCGCCTTGCGGGTTTCGCCGTTGACGGGCAGATCGACCAGAAGCCGCTCGTAGACGTAGTCGAGATCCCAGGTGTCGTCCTCGAGATGCTGGTGGTACCACTTCAATTGCCCGGTGTCGGGATTGATGGCGAGCGTCGAGTCCGAATACATCGCGTTATGCTTGGCGCCGGGCTTTGCCGGCAGCGTGCCGCGCATCTCGGCGATCCAGGGATAAGGCTGGCCGGTGCCGTAGAAGACGAGGTTCTGGTCGGGGTCGTAGCTGCCGGAAATCCAGGCCGAGGCGCCGAAGCGGCTTTCCATCGGCAGCCCGTTCCAGGTGTCGTAATTGGGATCGCCGGGATGGGCGATGGTATTGACCCGCCACAGCTCGGCCCCGGTCTTGACGTCGTTGCCGGTGATGAAGCAGCCGCCGGGCTCGGCATTGCCGCAACCGGTCATGCCCTGGATCACCTTGCCGTTGACGACGAACGGTCCGCCCGTATAGCGCCAGCCCTTGGCCCAATCGGCGGTCTCGTGATCCCAGACGACCTTGCCGGTCTTGGCATCGAGCGCGATGATATGGGCGTCGGACGTAGCGACGATCAGCTTGTCGTCGTAGATCGCCATGTTGCGCTTCGCCAGGTTCTGGCTGTTGTCGCTGAGCAGCTTGGCCGGCAGGTCGCGCTTGTATTCCCAAATGAGGTCGCCGGTCGCGCCGTTGAGCGCCTGGATCTTGTCGGCCCAATTGAAGATATAGAGCACGCCGTCGTGGACGATGGGCGTCGACTCGGTCGCGCCATTGCTCATCGACCACGACCAGGCCGGCTGAAGATTCTTGACGTTGTCCTTGTTGATCTGGTCGAGCGGGCTGTAGCCCCAGCCGGTATAGGTCCGCCGCCACATCAGCCAGTCCGCCGCGGGCGGATTGTGCAGCATGGCGTCGGTGACGGGCGTCAAGTTTTTGATGAGGTCCGTGGCCTGCGGCTGCTGTGCGAATGCGGCCCCCGCCAGCGCCAGGATCGGCAGGCTCAGAACCGTGGATTTCCAGTTACGCTTTGGCATTAAAGTCCTCCCGTTGATTGAGCATGTGCATTGCCCGCAACATCCTTAGCTCCCAAGAACCCATAAGCAGCCATATTTCAAACGCCTCGCTGCATTTTCGCGGCGGGACTATAGACAATCGGCCGGGCGACTTCCAATGCAGTAAAGCGCCTCAGCCCCGCAAGCGACGGAATGGCGCGGGCGGGCGATATCCCACCTGCTATATCCTACCGGATATATCGCACCCTTGGGGCTCCCGTCGCGATCGAACCGACCGCCGGGCGCTCCTCTTTACCTGCTCGCACTGCACCATCAAGGCTTCGCCTCGTAGCGCTTGAAGCCGTAACGCTCGAACACCTTGAAGGCCGCATCGGAGCGGATGAAGTCCAGCCAGGCACGCGCCGCCTCGGGATGCGGCGCGCCCGGCACCACGGCGGCGCTGTAGACCGCGAGGGTGTTTTGCGCGAGGGGTATGTCGACGTGACCGATGGGGTTGCCGATTTCCTCCTGGAAGATCGCCTCCGACTTCCAGGTGACGCCCGTTTCGGCGAGATGCTGCATCAGGAACAGCGGTGTCTGGCGGTGATGGATGCGGGTGAGGATGGTCTCGCCGCTTTTCACCTTGGCGCCGTAGACGGCTTCCGCGAGCGCCTCGCCGCCGGCCTTGACGAGCGAGGCGCGGATTTGCATCGCGACGCCCTCGAATTGCGGATTGGGCATGGCGAGCGCGAGGCCCGGCCGGCCGAGATCGGCAAGTCCCGTCACGTGGGCGGGATTGCCCGCCGGCACCATGATCGTGAGATCGTTGGTCACGAAGGCGACCACCGGCCCGGCCAGCTTGCCGCGCCGGACCAACTCGTTGCTGGCGGTGAGCTCGGCCATGAAGACGTCGGGTTTCGCGGTCCACGTCATGTTGCCCGAGGTCACGGTGCCGCCCGCGTCCATCTGCTTGAGCAGAAGGCCCGGCGGCAGCGTCTCGTAATAGACGTGGCCGCGATATTGCGGATATGCCTCGCCGAAGGCGTCGACCACGCCGCGCACGGCGAAGAAATAGTTGCCGGACACGTAGAGCACGAGATCGGGGTGATCGATGCTGCCGTGGAAATCGGCCAGCACATCGACCGGCGGCACCGTGAATTCCAAGCCGCGGTCGGCGGCATCGTTGTTCGCCCCGTGCTGCCACGGCGGATAGAGCGCCTCCGCCGCCCGGAGGCGGCCGCTCGGCGACGATGGGCCCGGCGCCGGCTGGGCCGATGCGGGGCATGTGAGCGTGGCGGCCAGCAGCGCGGACGCCAGCGTAATCCGGTGTGGCATAGGCAGCTCTCAGCGGGTATAGGCGAAGCCCGCGCGCTGCAGCTCCACCAAAGTGGCCACCGCGCCGGGAGTGAGCACGATGCCGGGGATGAGGTGATTGGTCAACTCGGCGGCGATCGCATCGGTGCCGAGATGGTCGGGATTCGGACCTGCCGACATCAGCCGCTCCGCCAGTTCCCAGATCGCGTTGTGGCAGGCGAGAAACACCGCGCCGCGGCGCTGCAGCACGGCGATGCTGTTGTCCTTCGGAGAGAACGCGCCGTCGGCGGCCTGGAAATCGGCGGCATCGTGGGCGGAGGCCGGCGGCAATGCGATGAAGGTGTTGCTCGCGATATTGCCGCCTGCGATCTTCGCAAGCTGATACTTGTCCCACGTGGCTTGGTCGTACAGTGCGAGATGGGCAGAGCCGTGGGTCGCGGAGACGCACAAGAAGTCCGGATGGCGGAAAGACCAGACTTGGGCGTTCATCGAATTGCGCATGACGTTCAGCCAGGGACCGCCGAGATCGGTGTGGTCCCAGCTCTGCTTGGGTCCGCCCTTGTAGCCCAGCACCGCGTCGAGTGCGGCCGCATCCCACAATTCCGCCTTGTCGAGGATCATCGGCACGGTCTTGAAGTCGCGGCGCCGCGGCAAAGCCTCGAGCGCAACCGTGAATTCCCGCAGGCTATGGGCGGAAGGGAGCGCGAGGGTCGCATCGCCGGCGGCTCGCGCCGAGCGGCCCGCGATCAGTCCTGCGGCCATCAGTCCCGCCCCAAGTCCTTTGAGCGCACTGCGGCGAGCCGTATTGCATTGCATGATGGCATTTCCTTCCCGTCCGGAGCATTTTTTGAGGATCGGTGCATCCGTCCTACGTCATATACAACAGGGCATGGTGAATGACTAATTCGTCCTCGCCGCCACTGCGGCGACGACTGCCGTCTCGCGCTTGAGTTCCGAAGCGAGGGATCGGCACATGTCGAGAGGGGCGGCGAATGACGCTTCGAACCCGTCCGTGGTCTTGAGCGTGACGATGAGGGTACGGCCGTCGGCGGCCCCTTCCAGGAGCCATTCGCCGAGGGGAAGACCCAGCGAGAACTTTTGCCGTGGCGCGCCGCGAGCGCCCTGGTCAGCAAACCCGGCAACGTCACGCCAGCGCGCTCGCCTGCTCGAACGGCAGCCGCAACGATACGGGGTTGCCGGCGACGTCGACGAGATTGAGCCTGATCGCTTCTCCGTCACGCGTCACGTCGCAGGTGGTGAGCTTGGCGCTTGCTATTTCCATCAGATCGGCCGCTCTCCATGGCTCATTTCGCTGTCGAGGGAGGACGAACGGGCGACAAGGACGAACAAGCGCACTTTCCAAGAGCGTTATATTCTTATATATATAGCGATGTCGTGAGCCGCTGAGAAGCGGATTCCTGTCATCGCACCCGTCGGCATACCTGCTCTGACGCAGGGAAATCGAACTCGACGGCGGGCGTATTCCGGCTTATCGGCGGCACCAGTTCGCCCGGCGGCCTCGGGCCTGCCAAAGCAAACGCCACCACGAGAACCAACACAGGAAGTCGCGAACATGAATGTCATTCAACCCATCGAGCGCACCCGCCATCCGTTCCTGGACGGCAAGACCAAGCTTTTGCTGATCGACGGCAAGTGGGTCGGGGCGGCGTCCGGCAAGACGTTCGAGAGCATGAATCCGGCGACCGGCGAAGTCCTGGCGACGGTGGCCGAGGGCGACGCGCAAGACATCGACCGCGCGGTGACCGCGGCGCGGCGGGCTTTCGAGGGCCCGTGGGGGAAGGTAAAGCCTTACGAACGCCAGCAGCTGCTGCTCAGGCTCGCCGACCTGGTCGAGCGGCATTTCGACGAGTTGAGCATGCTCGACACGCTCGACATGGGCGCTCCGATCAGCCGCACATCGGGCACGCGCCGCCGCGTCCTGGGGATGCTGCGATACTATGCCGGGATGGCGACATCGCTGCACGGGGAGACCATCGAGAATTCGCTTCCGGGCGATATCTTTTCCTACACCCTGAAGGAGCCGGTCGGAGTGGTGGGAGCGATCATTCCCTGGAACGGCCCCTTGGGCGCCTCGGTCTGGAAGATCGGTCCGGCGCTCGCCACGGGCTGCACCGTCATCCTCAAGCCGGCCGAGGAAGCGCCGTTGACGCCGTTGCGTCTCGGCGAACTGATCCTGGAAGCCGGCGTGCCGCCCGGCGTGGTCAATATCGTCACGGGATATGGCGAGACGGCGGGAGCGGCGCTCGCCGCGCATGCCGGTGTCGACAAGATCGCGTTCACGGGCTCGCACCTGACCGGCCAGAAGATCGTCGCGGCCTCGACCGGAAACCTCAAGCGGGTGTCGCTCGAACTCGGCGGCAAGTCGCCCGACATCGTGTTTGCCGATGCCAATCTCGAGAACGCCGTGCCCGGCGCCGGGATGGCGGTGTTCGCAAATTCCGGGCAGATCTGCAGCGCCGGTACGCGTCTCTTCGTGGAGCGGCGGATCTATGACGAGTTCGTCGGCCGGGTCGCGGAATTCGGCGACGGGCTGCGGGTCGGAAACGGCTTGGATCCGGCGACCCAGATCGGGCCGCTGGTATCGGCGCAACAGCTCGAACGGGTCACGAGCTATCTCCGCCTCGGCAAGCAGGAAGGCGCCCGCGCCCTCTCGGGTGGTGATCGGCTGACGGAGGGATCGCTTGCCAAGGGGTATTTCGTGCCGCCGACCGTGTTCGCGGACGTGCGCGACGACATGCGAATTGCTCAAGACGAGATCTTCGGTCCGGTCCTGTCCGCGATTCCGTTCGAAGACATCGACGAAGTGATCGCCCGCTCCAACGCGACCTCGTTCGGTCTCGGCAGCGGCGTATGGACGCGCGACGTCAGCAAGGCCCACCGCCTGGCGAAGGCGATCCGCGCCGGTTCGGTGTGGGTCAACTGCTATCAGGCCATGGACCCGGCGGTTCCGTTCGGCGGCTACAAGATGAGCGGCTATGGACGCGAGTCCGGGTTGCAGCACCTCGACGAATACCTGAACGTCAAGGCGGTCTGGATCAAGACCGCCTGACGCGTCCCGGCGCGCGACCGGCCCCGCCTGCCGGTCACCGCGTTGTGTCTTGCCGGCTCGCGCAATGCGATATATTCAATCGGATATATCGATATCCAGGGAATTGGAACCGTGACGTTTGTGTCCCAAAGCGATCCCGCAGCGGTCGATCGCGAGACCGAGCCGAGGAGCCATCGGCCGGTCGTCGTCGAGGTATTCGGCGAGGTCGCGCCCAACGGCAGGGCGATCGGCGTTCGCATCCAATGCAGCGAGCAGGGGCCAGTCGACCTGTGCCTGCGCAGCGACGATGTCCAATACTTCATCGGTCTCATTCTGGCGCTGAGTCACGAGGCGAAGCGCTTGCGGCCGGGGCCCGAATTCGACGTAGCGCCGAGCACGGCCATTCCGCTGCCGATCACCGCCATCACCATCGGCCAAACCGACGATGACCAGAACTTCCTGATGCTCGACGTCGGAATAACCTCGCTGACCTTCGGCCTGCCGTCGGCAGAGCTGGAAGAGGTCGGACAAACTCTGCTGGCCCTGAGCGCGCGCGCTTCCTGCGGGCCTTCCTAGCGGCCTGACCCCATCAGCCGCCACAGACCACGGAAGGGACGGCACAGATCGTCACCTCGGAACGACAAGGAGGACTCGTCTTGCTGACACGGCGACAAAGTTTTCTCGCAGGGGCCGGTGGATTTGCCTTCATCGGCATGGCGCAATTCGGGCTCGCGTCCGGCGCGAAGGCGGCCGGGGACTTCGAGGTCACCCATTCCGATGCGGAATGGAAGAAGCTGCTCAACCCGAACCAGTTTGCCGTGCTGAGGCAAGCGGCCACCGAGCGTCCGTTCTCGAGCCCGCTCGATCACGAAAAGAGGGCGGGCGTCTTCGCGTGCGCCGGATGCGACTTGCCGCTGTTTTCCTCGACCAAGAAGTTCGACAGCGGCACCGGCTGGCCGAGCTTCTGGGCGCCGCTCGACAACGCCATCGGCACCACTGACGACAAATCGTTCGGCATGATCCGCACGGCCGTCCATTGCCGTCGCTGTGGCGGTCATCTCGGGCACTTATTCAAGGATGGACCGCCGCCGACCGGCCTTCGCTACTGCATGAACGGCTTGGCGATGACCTTCAAGGCCGATTCGGCCTGACACCTGCGGCACAAGGCAATCCGATGACCCTTTTCATCCTGGCCTACCTCGGCGGCGTGTTGACCATCGTGAGCCCGTGCATCCTGCCGGTGCTCCCCTTCGTCTTTGCGAGAGCCGACCAGCCTTTCGTCAAGAGCGGGCTGCCGTTGCTGGTCGGCATGGCCGTGACGTTTGCGGCCGTGGCGACCCTCGCGGTGGTCAGCGGCGGGTGGGCGGTCCAGGCCAACCAGTACGGGCGAACCGCAGCCATCGTGCTTCTGGCCGGGTTCGGCATCACGCTCCTGTTTCCGGAGATCGCCGATCGGCTGACGCGACCGCTGGTATCCGCCGGTGCGTGGCTGTCGCAGCGGGCACACGCGGAAGGCCGTTCCGGCTCACCCATGTTGCCGTCCTTCCTGCTCGGCGTCGCGACGGGTTTTCTGTGGGCCCCCTGTGCCGGACCGATCCTCGGTCTCGTGCTTACCGGCGCGGTGCTGGAGGGCGCAAATGCGCAGACATCGCTGCTGCTCCTCGCCTATGCGGCCGGCGCGGCGACGTCGCTCGCCGTCGCCCTCCTCGTCGGGGGTCGCGTTTTCGACGCGATGAAGCGCTCCCTCGGCGCCGGCCAGTGGATCCGGCGCGGATTGGGAGTAGCGATTCTCGGCGGGGTCGCCGCGATCGCTCTGGGGCTCGACACCGGTCTCCTTACGCGAATGTCGATCGCCTCCACGTCGGACTACGAACAGACGCTGGTCGACCTGGTGCACCCGGAGACAGACCAGGCGCAGCCGTCGGTCATCATGCAGGGCAGCCCCGGCATGATGATGAGCGGGTCCAATGTCATGGCCGCGGGCCCCGGCACGATGATGTCGAACAAGTCTGCGATCCCGGGGGCGGACACCCTGCCGATCGAAGGACAGCTGCCGTCGCTGGCGGGAGCGACCGCGTGGCTGAATTCGCCCCCGCTGACAGCCGAAGGGCTGCGCGGCAAGGTCGTGCTGATCGATTTCTGGACCTATTCCTGCATCAACTGCCTGCGCTCCATCCCGTACGTGCGCGCCTGGGCGGAAAAGTACAAAACGCAGGGCCTCGTGGTCATCGGCGTCCACGCACCCGAATTCGCCTTCGAGAAGAACATCGACAATGTCCGCCGCGCCACGCGCGACTTGAAGATCGATTACCCCGTCGCGATCGACAATGAATATGCGATCTGGCGCGCCTTCAACAACCAGTACTGGCCGGCGCACTATTTCATCGATGCGCAGGGACGCATCCGCTACCACCATTTCGGGGAAGGCGAATACGATCATTCCGAAGAGGTGATCCAGCAACTGCTGGCGGAAGCCGGCAATAGCGACGTGGCCGGCGGGCTGGTGTCGGTGGCTGCCAGCGGCGTCGAGGCCCCCGCCAATCCCATCGGCGTCGAATCGCCGGAAACCTATGTCGGCTATGAGCGCGGCGAGAACTTCATCTCGCCGGGCGGCGTCGTTCGCGACACGCCCCACGACTATGCCACACCGTCGTCGCTGCAGAGAAATCAATGGGCGTTGGGGGGCGACTGGACGGTCGAAA
The DNA here is from genome assembly GCA_963800215.1 of uncultured Alphaproteobacteria bacterium. GTDB lineage: Bacteria > Pseudomonadota > Alphaproteobacteria > Rhizobiales > Xanthobacteraceae > JAJPKK01. Next base: position 603,972 of record CAWCZY010000007.1, read on the forward strand.
ACGAAAAGGCCGTGCTCGACGGCCCCAGCGGGCGGATCGTCTATCGCTTCCACGCCCGCGATCTGCATCTCGTGCTCGGCCCCGCCAAGGACGACAAGCCGGTGCGGTTCCGCGTGCTGATCGACGGCGCGCCGCCGGGCGCCGATCATGGTTCCGACACCGACAGCGAAGGTCACGGGGTGGTCAGCGAGCAACGGCTCTATCAGCTGGTCCGCCAGAGCCAAAGCGCCAAGGATCGGACGTTCGAGATCGAGTTTCTGGATCCCGGCGCCGAGGCTTTCGCTTTCACCTTCGGCTGATGCACCGGCCGCGTTCGGGCCAGCAGCGCCGTTCAATCGTTCGGCACGAAGGCGCCGGGCGAGACGTGCCTGGGCGCGACATAGGCGTGGTGGAGCGCGTCGAGCATGGCCCACAGCACGTCGCACTTGAATTCCAGCGCCGCCATCGCCTGGCTCTGCTGCTCCGGCGTCCTGGCGTGGCGCCTGACATAGTCGAGCGCGAATTCCAAATCGCGCCGCGCCTGGGGCGGCCGCGCGGAGAAATAGGCGAGCGTATCGGCGGTGACGAAGTCGTAATTCGCCAGCATCCCTTCGAGCCGCTCGCCGATGATGGCCGGGGAGAACAATTCGGTGAGCGAAGAGGCGATCGCCTCGAGCAGGCTCTTCTCGGCAACGAAATGCACGTAGGCCTCGACGGCGAAGCGAGTGCCCGGCAGCAGCCCGGCGAGCGAGGTGACGTAGTCGCGGTCGAGGCCGAGGCCGTCGGTGAGCTTGAGCCAGCGCGCGATGCCGCCCTCCCCCGGCGCGGTGCCGTCGTGATCGACCAGGCGGCTGCGCCATTCGCGGCGAATCTCGCTGTCGGCGCAGCGCGCGATCAGGCTCGCATCCTTCACCGGGATCATCGCCTGGTAGTAATAGCGATTGAGCGCCCACGCCTGGACCTGCCCCTTGGTGCATTTGCCGCCATGGAGAAGGTAGTGGAACGGATGCAGGCGGTGATAGCGCCGCGCGCCGATGTCGCGCAGTTTCGCTTCGAGTTCGTCAGGCGTGAGCAGTGCGGTCATAGCTCGATCCTCATTCCGTCTTCGGCGACCTCGAAGCCTGCGGCTTCGACGACGCGGCGCTGCGGGGAGTCCTCGATCAGGATCGGATTGGTATTGTTGATGTGGATCAAGATACGCCGGCGCGCGAGCCCCGCCAGCGCCGCCAATGTACCATCGGGGCCGCCGACCGGCATATGCCCCATGCGCCGCCCGGTCTTCACCCCGGCGCCGGCCGCGATCATCTCGTCATCGGTGAAGAGCGTGCCGTCGAACAGCACGACGTCGGCTTCGCGCAGCCGCTCGGCGATGGCCGGGGTGAGCTTCGCCGCACCGGGAATGAAGACCAGGCGCTTTCCCGCGCAGGCGATCTCAATGCCCACATTGGCTTCGGTCTCGGCCGCGAGCGCGGGGTTGTCGCCTTCGAGATAGAGCGGCGCCTTGCCGGGCACCAGGAACAGTTCGGCCTGCAGGGCGCCGGGTAACGCAAAACATTCGCCGGCGCGGATCGCGCGCCGCGACACCACGTCCGGAGCGAGCACGCTGAAGATCGAGTTGGCCGCGAGCGTGGCCAGCGTCGCATCGGTGCCGTAGAGGGCGAACGGCCCGCGCTCGCGCAAGGTCAGCAGCCCCGCGGTCTGGTCGACTTCGGCGCCGGTCAGCACCACCGCGGCAATCGGGCTGTCGCGCAAGCCGCTCGGCTGCAGCGCCGGCGTGCCGAGGATTTGCTGGCGCAGGTCGGGCGAGGCGTTGATGAGGACGAAGGCCGCATCGGGATCGCCGGGCCGATCCGCGGTTACGGCGAGACTGGCCTGGGTGCGCGGCTTGACTCTGGCGTCGCCGGCCCAGGCGAGCCGGCAAACGGCGCAGCCGCAATTCCACTGGGGGAAGCCGCCCCCGGCCGCAGCGCCGAGCACAAATGCAGATAGACGCCTCATGAGGCGTCTATCCAAACAATCATCAGACGTTCCGTCCGAACGAAGTATGCGATCAGAACTCGGCCGGCAGGTAGCCGTTGATCTCGAGGCCGATGCAGATTTCGACGAGAGTCGGGGTGGTCCAAGCCATGGTGTTCCTCCACAAATGCCCGCTGCTGGGCATGAAACGATACTCGGTGATGTAGCCTCATCGCGACCTGCTTGTAAATAAGGCAAGCACCTATGCCTTTCATTGCAATAAGCGATAGGGTCTGACCGGGAGAATTCTCGCCATGCCGCTCCATTTCTGCGATCCCGTCGCGCCGCACAAGAAGCTGCGAATGCCCGAATGGTATGTGTCGAACCTGATGATGGACCGTGCGCTCGACGCGGTGATGCGCCGGGTGAAGACGTTCGACCGCAAGCATGACATTCCCTATCTCGCCGGCTACAGCCGGGACGGCAAGACGATCTACATCGACCGCCACATGCCGCGCTCGTTCACGTTTCGCGGCCGGACCATCGAGACCGACCGGTTTCTGGTGCTCCACGAGGAGGTCGAAAAGTCGCTGATCGACCAGATGGGACTGCACTATCTGCATGCCCATCAGATCGCCGCGCGGGCCGAGCAGGCCGCCGTGCGCGCCGCCGGCGTTTCCTGGCGCGCCTATGACGGGTTCATGCAGAAATACGTCAAGCGCTTCGGCGACGAGCGCTTGATCAAGGTGCCGGCCGATCTCGACACCAGGCCCTACCGCGACGAGCACGATCTCGACCTGCTGCGCCGGATGATGCGCGGCGTCGAAAAGGGGCATGTGCCCGTCGCGCGCGGCCGCGCGAAAGTGCGGGACTCCGTCGCCAGGGTCATCGCCGACGTTCAAGCCCGTCGCGCAAACCCATCGCCTGGCAAAGCCAAATCGGCTGTCCCCAAACCGCCGCGCCGGACCAAGCCGGCTGCCAAGGCACGCCGCTGACCGCACACCGGCACGCGAAGCGCGGGCCTCCGGGCCGTTGGAACGGGCCATCGATGATTGTATGCTCGCTCTGGCCTTGCGCCGTCGCGAAGATGTTCCGCCGGCCGCCACCGCCTCGATGGAGGAACGCATGACAGACAAGAAAAGAAAACGCAGATCGCACGAACCCCAAACCGTGGCCGACAACGGCCTGCTCGACCGCCGCACATTGCTCGGACGCGGCATCGTCTTTGCCGGCGCCGCGAGCGCCGGCGTCGGCACGGCACTCACCAGCGCGGCCGCCGAGCCGCTCGCCGTCGATCCCTGGAGCCTCGAGCCCGGCGCGGTAATCCCCGCTTATGGCACGCCGTCGAAATACGAAGGCAAGGTGGTGCGCACGCTCACCAATCCCAAGGGCGAACCGCGCACCGCCAATGCGCGCACGCCGCACCATCTCCTCGACGGCACCATCACGCCGGCCGGGTTGCACTTCGTGGTGTCGCGCACCGGCATCCCCGACATCGATCCGGCCAAGCACCGGCTCGCCATTCACGGCCTCGTCAAGCAGCCGACGGTGTTCACCCTCGATGCGCTCGCGCGCTATCCCAAAGTCTCGCGCATCGCCTTCGTCGAATGCGGCGGCAACAGCGCGCCGCTGTTCTCCAAGAATCCGGTCCAGGCCAATGTCCAGGCGATCCACGGCCTGCTGTCGTGCTCGGAATGGACCGGCGTGAAGCTCTCCACGCTGCTGGAGGAGACCGGCATCGATCCCAAGGCCAAATGGTTCCTGGCGGAAGGTGCGGACGGGCCGAGCATGAATCGCAGCATCCCGCTCGCCAAGGCGCTGGATGACGCGATGATCGCGCTCTATCAGAACGGCGAGCGCATCGCGCCTTCGAACGGGTATCCGATGCGCCTGCTGGTGCCGGGCTATGAAGGCAACATGAACGTCAAATGGCTGCACCGGATCAAGCTCGTCGAAGCGCCGGTGATGGCGATCAACGAGACCATGCAATACACGCTGCTGCGGCCGGACGGAAAGGCGTGGCAGTTCTATTTCCCGATGGAGGTGAAGTCCTTCGTCACCAGCCCGTCGCCGGGCCTGACCCTGAAGGGCCCCGGCTATTACGAGATTTCCGGCCTCGCCTATTCCGGCAACGGCCGCATCTCCAAGGTCGCGGTCTCGGCCGACGGCGGCAAGAGCTGGGCGGAGGCGGCACTGCAAGGCCCGGTGCTGAGCAAAGCCTTGACGCGCTTCCGCATGCCGTGGCGCTGGGACGGCCAGCCGGTGGTGCTGCAGAGCCGCGCCTGGGACGAGGCCGGCAACGTGCAGCCGACCCGCGCCGAGCTGCTCGCCCAACGCGGCGAGCCCAAGTCCTCGCCCCCCGTCACCGCCTTCCCGATGGGGCACATGAACTCCATCACCAGCTGGGGGATCGACAGCAATGGGGAGGCCAGGCATGTCTATGCGTAACTTCCTCCCCGCCGTCCTGTTCGCGCTCACGTCGAGCGCGGGCGCGGTGCTCGCCGCCGATACTCCCGGGCTGGGCCAGCCGGTAACCGAGGCCGATCTCGCCAAGTGGGACCTCAGCATCGGCCCCGACGGCGTCGGCTTGCCGCCGGGCAGCGGCACCGCCGCCCAGGGCGCCGCCATCTACGCGCAGAAGTGCGAACTCTGTCACGGCAAGGAAGGCGGCGGCGGTGTCGCCGCCAAGCTCGTCGGCGGCATCGGTACGCTCGCCGGCCCCGGCCAGGCAGTCAAGACGGTGGGCAGCTACTGGCCCTATGCGACGACGGTGTTCGACTTCACGCGGCGGGCCATGCCGTATACGCAGCCGAAGTCCCTCACCGCCGATGAGACCTATGCGCTGACGGCCTACATCCTCAAACTCAACGGGATCGTCGGCGATAACGACGTGATGAACGCTGAGAGCCTGCCGAAGGTGAAGATGCCGAACCGCGACGGCTTCGTCAGCGCCTATCCGAACAAGCACTAGCAGACGACAAGGGCCCGGAACGCGCCGCCGCGCGCTCCGGGCCCGCCCCCGCCGGTCTCGATCAGTTCGCGTATTTCGGGGCGTTGCAGCCGCCGCAGACCCACGGGTAGGACCAGTCCGCGACCTTGCCCTTGTTGGCCTCGACGTAGGGGCTCCATGCCTTCGGCGGCAGCGGCTTGCTCTGGTAGACGATGCTGAACTGGCCGTCGCCCTGGACTTCGCCGATCATCACCGGCTTTGCCATGTGGTGATTGCTCAACATCACGACTTCGACGCCTGACGGCGATTTGACCTTCTGCCCGATCATCGCCTGCCTGACCGCATCGACGTCCGCGGTGCCGGCCTGCTCGACCGCCTGCACCCACATGTGGAACAGGATGTAGGCCAATTCCATCGGGTCATTGGTGACCCGCTTGGGGTTCTTGGTGAAGGCGCGCCACTTGGCGATGAACTCCTTGTTCTCGGGCGTGTTGATCGACTGGAAATAGCTCCAGCCCGCGAGATGCCCGATCAGCGGCTTGGTGTCGATGCCGGCAAGCTCTTCCTCGCCGACCGAGAACGCGATCACCGGCAGGTCCTTGGCCTTGACGCCCTGATTGCCGAGTTCCTTGTAGAACGGCACGTTGGCGTCGCCGTTGATGGTGGAGATCACCGCCGTCTTCTTGCCCGACGAGCCGAACTTCTTGATCGCGGCGACCTCGGTCTGCCAGTCGGCGAACCCGAACGGGGTGTAGTTCTCCATGATGTCCTCATCGGCGATTCCCTTCGATTTGAGGAAGGCGCGGATGATCTTGTTGCTGGTGCGGGGATAGACGTAATCGGTCCCTTCCAGCACCCAGCGCTTCACCGAGCCGCCGTCCTTGCTCATGAGGTATTCGACCGCGGGGATCGCCTTGTTGTCGGGAACCGAGCTGCCGTAGAAGATGTTGTAGGAAGACTCCTCGCCTTCGTATTCGAGCGGATAGAACAACAGGCCGTTGAGCTCCTCGAACACCGGCAGCACCGATTTGCGCGACACCGAAGTCCAGCAGCCGAACACCGCGGCGACCTTATCGCGGCTGATCAGCTCGCGCGCCTTCTCGGCGAACAGCGGCCAGTTCGAGGCGGGGTCGACCACCACCGGTTCGATCTTCTTGCCGAGCAGGCCGCCCTTGGCGTTCTGCTCGGCGATCTGCATCAGCATCAGGTCCTTAAGAATGGTCTCGCTGATCGCCATCGTTCCCGACAGCGAGTGCAGGATTCCCACCTTGATGGTGTCTTGCGCCGAGGCTTGCTGGGAAGCGGTCCCAAACAGCAGAAGCGGCGCCGCCAGGATACCAAGCCAGGATCGTCGTGCGATTTTCATGTGACATCCTCATCCATGCGTTGCGGTGCATTCCGCCCGCCGAGGGGTCCGGCGCTGATGATGCCCGCGATGCTGCGCAGCCTGCCCGGCAATCGCTCCCGATCCGAGAGCCGCCGCGAAAAAAGTGCGAGGAGCCAGACTTGGCGCAGATACCGGGAGGGCTTCGAGAGGCCTTCGGGACCGGTTGCCTAGAAGATGAACCTATTCGCACGGCTTTGAGCGCGCCCTGCATCAAGTCTAAGCACCGGCCGGCCGATCCTGCGGGCGATGGGTCCAGATGGTTCCGTTTTGAGGGAGCCAGTTGCCGGCTCCAACCCGCAGCCAGTTGGCGGACGAGCGGAAAAACACTGCAAAAACAGGGTTGGAACGACACGTCGGCGCGGCGCAGCCGGTGCCGCCTAACCCAACTTTCCCAACTGGGAGAAAAAGCGAACAATATCAACGCAGGCATAGCGGAAGTTTCCACTACATAGCGTTGGTTGGGAGACGAGCGATGTTTTCTGGCGCGGTGATACGTGGCGGCTTCTGTGGCGGAAGATCGAGCTTGAGTTGGCGGGTGAGAAGTTTCTGGTCGGCGGTGAGTTCGGTGTAACGGCTGAGGATCAAGGTGCGGCCGTCGCTGGTCGGGAAATGGACGTCGAGCATTTGGATCGCTGCAAACTTGTCGAGCACAGCTCTCGGCGTGAGGCCAGGCGCCAGCGGCTTGAGCCGTGCACGCAGCGTGACGTGCAGGCAGTAGGCCAGGAAGGCGACGAAGATATGCGCCTCGATGCGGTGCTCGAGCTGATGATGGATCGGGCGCAGGTGCAGATCGTCCTTCATGGTCTTGAAGGCGGCCTCGATCTCGACGAGCTGGATATAGAACCGCCACAGCTCCGCCGGCTCCCGCCCGGTGAGATTGGTGCGCAGCAGATAGCGGCCTTCGCGCCGCCGCATCTGGCGCAGCTTGTCGCGATCGAGCGTGAAGCTGAAACTGGCGCCCTCGGGAGCGACGTCAACATTGACCAGACGCCATGCCGCCCATGCTCTGGCGCGCGCGGCGCCGAGCTTCATGAGCAGTTCCTCGCGATCGAGCTCCATGGCGGCGATCTCCTTGAGCCGCGCCCATAGCCATTTGAGCTTGCGCTTGCGCATGGCGCGTTCCTTGTGGATGCGCGCATGGCTTTGCGCCAGCACGTAGAGCTCCTGATCCTGCGGCAAGAGCTTCACGTCCACGCCCTCGCGCACCGCCTGCCAGGGCAGCGTGACGAGGTGCTTCTCCAGCTTGGACAGCCGCCCCTTGGGGGTGCCGACCAGATAGGAAACCGGCGGATCGGCCGCGCGCATCTCGGCCAGCACCTCCTCGGTTGGAATGCCGCGGTCCATCACCCAGACGCGGTTGGCCTTGCCATACTGCGCCTCGATCTTTTGCAGCATGTCGCGCAAGGTCATTTTATCGGAAGTATTGCCCGGCAGCACCTCGTAGCCGAGCGGAAAGCCCTCGGGCGTCACGATCAGCGCGATCACCACCTGCACGCAGTCGCTGCGTTTGTCGCGGCTGTAGCCATGGCGGCGCTTGTCCGTTTCATCGTCCGGCGGCGGCGACTCGAAATAGGTGCTGGTGAGGTCGTACAGCAGCACGTCGAACTTCGCGGCAAACAGGTCCTGCCAGCGCGCCCGCAGATGCGAGAACAATGCCGCCTTGTGAGGCAGCAATTTATCGAGACAGCGATACAGTGCATTCTTGGCGACCAGCGCATAATCTTCGCCCAGCAAATCCGCCATCGCGCTCTGCTCGAACCACTGCCGATGCAGGCGCCATTCGCTGCCGGGATCGATCAGCCGATAGCACACCAGCGTCTGCAGGATGTGCTGCCAACTGGTGCCCTCGCGCGAGTTTGGCAGCAGCGGCGCAAAGAACCGATCCAGCTGCAGTTGCTCATAGAGATGACAGGCGAGCCAGCACGCGCCCCATTGGCGCGGGCGATGCAACTTCATCCCATCGAGCCGCACCTGCACGCCAAAGCCCTTGGCGTGGTTCGGCACCGCCTGCTCGGCTGGAAACAGGGCAAGCTGCCGATGTCGCCCGCTCGCTTCGTCGAACGCTTCGATCTGATGACACCACGCTTCGCGCTGGCCATCATTCATCTCGCCCAGATACAGAATCGGACGCTGCACCACACGACCACCTGCACAGCGTCTGCTTTCGACAATGCTCCAGTAACGGTGCTCCTTGCCGTCCTTCCGTCGCCGTGCGAATTGCAAGTACATGGCCCGCGATTCTATGCACAAGCCAAAAGCCGAAAAGAGGGTAGGTCTTCACTACACGCGTTTCCGCCTCTTCGCCCCTTGAAGAGATTTCAGCTTTCGCCGACAAAATTCCAAAATCAGAGCGCCAGTTGGGAAAGTTGGGCTAAACACCCGGCGCGGAGCTTGCTTGCACAATGAGCAGCACCGCGGCGCAAGGCAGGACCGCCGCGGGCGCCAGGGCAAAACATGCAGATACCGTTGATACTCGACCAGTCCTCGGGCCAGTCCCTGACGGCACAGCTCGTCGGGCAATTGCGCGACGCCATCAGGCGCGGCCGGATCGCGCGCGGGACCAAACTGCCTTCGTCGCGGCGGCTTTCCGAACAGCTCGGCGTGTCCCGCAACACGGTGGTCCGTGCCTATGAGGAGCTCTCCAGCGAAGGATATGTCGAAGCGAGGCCGGCTTCCTGCGTCGCCGTCGCCGTCGACCTGCCCGACAGCCTCTGCTTGCCGCCCGACGCCGCCCCCGGTCTTCATCGCGGCGAGGGCGACGATCCCGCGCCGATGCCGATGCCGGCGCTGAAACTGCGTTCGCAGGACCTCGTCAACCGCAACCGCAACCGCCTGTCGTTCGACTTCTTCCCCGGACGCCCGAACGCCGGCCTGTTTCCGGTCAAGACGTGGCGCCGGCTGATGCAGAACTGCCTGTCTCACGGCGGCGCCGTCGGGCTGTCCCAGTATGCCGACCCCGCCGGCTCGATCGTGCTGCGCACCGCCATCGCCGGCCATCTCGCCATGACCCGCGGCATCGTCGCCGACGCCAGCCGCATCGTCATCGTCAGCGGGATACAGGAAGGCATCAACATCGCGGCACGGCTGTTCCTCGCTCCCGGCGCCGCCGCCGCGGTGGAGAACCCCGGCTATCAAGGCGCGGTATTCGCCTTCGAAGCCGCCGGCGCCGAGGTCGTGTGCGTCGATGTCGATGCCGGCGGACTGATGGTCGAGGCGCTGCCGCATCGGCACGTCGCGCTCGCCTATGTGACGCCGTCCCATCAATATCCCACCGGCCGCACCCTCGCGGTGACGCGCCGCCGCCAGCTGATCGCCTGGGCGCGGCGCAACGGCTGCTACATCCTGGAAGACGATTACGATTGCGAATTCCGCTACGAGGGCTCGCCGCTCCAGGCCGTCGCCGCCATGGCACCCGATTGCACCATCTATCTCGGGACCTTCTCGAAATCGCTCGGCGCCGGATTGCGGCTCGGCTACATGGTCGTGCCGACGCAGCTCGCCGATGCCGTGCGCACCATGAAGACGCTGCTCAACAGCGGAAACCCCTGGCTCGACCAGGCGGTGCTCGCGGAAATGATGCGCAGCGGGAGCTACGACGCGCACCTCTCCCGCATCAGGCCGCAATACCGTGCCCGGCGCGACACCCTGCTCGCCGCGCTGCACCGCTATTTCGGCCTCGCCGCAGTGAGCGGCGAAGAGGGCGGCCTCCACATCTTCTGGCAGCTGCCGCCCGACTTCCCCGACGCCGCGGCGGTGGAGGTTGCGGCCCGCCGGGTGCGGGTCGGGGTCTATGCGATGGCGTCCGGCGGCGCTCATGACGGCCATGACACCATCCTCTCCCGGCGCGGACTGATCCTCGGATACGCGGCGCTGGCACAAAAGCAGATCGAGGAAGGCGTCGCGCGGCTCGCCAAGGTCATCGAGGATGCCATCCCTCGAAAGATCAGCGCCGGGGCGTTGCTGCGGCGTTTTGCCAACGGCGGCACGGCCGCCGCGCCGGCCCCGCGGAGTACCGGCGATCTGGCTCCCAACAATCGTCAGCCGCCGGCTCTACTCGGAAGGCCGCAAACTCGGGCAAGCTCGCGCCGGCAATTCAGCCCGCAGAGCGCGACCGACATGCCCGTCGTCAGCAGCATCTACCGATATCCGATCAAGGGATTGAGCGCGCAGCCGCTGTCGCGCGTCGTGCTCGAGGCCGGCCGGCCGTTTCCCGCGGACCGGATGCTCGCCTTGGCGCGGCCCAATACGCCGATCGACGCGCGCGCGCCGAAATGGGCCAAGAAGGGCATGTTCGTGATGCTCATGCTCGACGAGGTGCTGGCCCAGGTGAAGACCCATCTCGACGTCGAGACCATGCAGTTCACCATCACCCAGGGCAATCGGGAGATTCTCACGGCCGATCTCGACGACGAAGACGATTGCGCCAAGGTCGAGGAGTATTTCCATCGGCTGGTTCCGACGCTGCGCGCGGCGCCGCGGCTGGTGCGCTCGCCCGGCGGCCATTTCATGGACAAGCCCGACAACGTCCTGTCGCTCATCAATCTCGCGACCGTGAAGAGCCTCAGCGAGCAATGGGGCTTCGAGATCAATCCGCTGCGGTTCCGGGCGAATCTCTATATCGACGGCGCGCGGCCGTGGGAAGAATTCGAATGGATCGGCAGCGACCTGCGCATCGGCGGCGCGACATTCCGGGTCGACCGGCGCAACGGCCGGTGCGGCGCGACCAACGTCAATCCCGATACTGGCCGCCGCGATCTCGACATACCGGGATCACTGCGGGCGGCCTTCGGCCACAAGGATCTCGGCGTCTACCTCGTCACCCGCGAAGGCGGCGCAGTGGAAGCCGGCGATGTCGTCGAGACGCCGCGCATCAATGGCGGTGCCGATCTCGCCGTCGCCGCGCGGGCGCCGGCCAACGGCTACCGCCGCTTCATGTGCCGGGGCTGCTACTACATCTATGAAGAGGCCGACGGCCTGCCCCAGCAGAGCATCCCGGCCGGCACCAGCTTCGCCGACATCCCGTCGGCTTGGCGCTGCCCGGACTGCGGCACCGAGAAGACGACCTTCCGTCCTTATATCGACGGCAACCAGGCCAAACCCGCCCTGCGCACGCGGTCATGACCAGTATCTACTTTCGCTGGCCTTCGATGTAGAGCGTCAGAAAGCGCCCCCTCGCTACCCTCCCCCGCAAGCGGGAGAGGGTATTTTCCGTGCGCGACCCGGCGCCTCGCTCCCTCTCCCGCTTGCGGGGGAGGGTTGGGGAGGGGGCACGCTCAGGCGCGTCTGGACCACACCTCTTAGGCGCTTCGATGCCTCAGCCGGCACGCAAAAGCTCATAAAATTTGCGGCGAAACACACCCCGGCGGGCCTTCGCATTCGCTTGCGGCCGTTGTATCCTTGCAAATTCGAATACCAATGGGAGGATCAAAAATGAAGAGCATGAAATTCCTGACGGCTGCCGCGTTGGCGACCGTGCTGGCATCGTCCGCTTTGGCGCAGCAGACGCAACGCGTGAAGGGGACCGTGGACAAGGTCGACGGCAATACGCTGTACGTGAAGGGGCCTGACGGCGCCCCGATCACGTTGAAGCTCACCGACAATGCCCTCGTGGTGGGCGTGGAGAAGGCGACGCTCGCCGACATCAAGGAAGGCTCCTACATCGGCAGCGGGGCGTTGCCGCAGCCGGACGGCAGCCAGAAGGCGGTCGAAGTGCACATCTTCGCGGAGTCCCAGCGCGGCACCGGCGACGGCCATCGTGCCAACTGGGACGGCGCACCCAACGGCACCATGACCAACGGCGCGGTCGGCAATACCGTTTCCAGCGTCGACGGCCAGGCCATCATGATAAAGTACAAGGACGGTGAGAAGAAAATCGTCGTCGGCCCGAACGTGCCGATCGTGAAGTACGAGATCGGCAACAAGAGCGAGATCAAGTCGGGCTCCGCGATCAACGTCGTCGCCGCGAAGAAGTTGCCGGACGGCACGTTCGAAGCCGCCCGCATCAACGTCGGCCGCGACGAAGTCAAGCCGTAAGCATCGGCATCGATCGCATCAGCAAAATGGGCCGCGCACAGCGCGGCCCATAGTGCGATCGACTGCAAGGCTCGTGGGTCGACGGCGCTGACGGTGAAAAAGGCACATGGAGGCCTTTATGAGGCAAGTGCGACGCCACCGCACTCGAGGGGGCGTTGGTCAACGACCGCCCCGTTGCCTCTTCGGGCCTTAATTGATGAACTGCGGGCCCAGGGTTGCCATCAACAAGATATCGGCGACGTCTTGTACGAGGCAGGACCTGCTTGGGTATCAAAGCTTCAGGAATGACATGACCGGCGTGGATCGATTGGTCGGTGCAACCGCCAGCACGAATTATGACGCCCTTTCTAGGAGTCTTCCGATGACACATTCGATTGGATCGGCAACGCATGCACGCACGGCAGCTAAGAAGCTTTCTCTGGCTGCCGGGCTCATGGGCATCGCCGGCCTCGCCGCTTTCGGTCCGACAGAAGCGCAAGCCCGGATCACGCGGATCGAGATCAAGCGGGTGGAGCAACCGACCTTCCAGGGCCGCACGTTCGGTGCGGTCGGCGCTTATGAAAAGCTGGTCGGCCGCGCCTTCGGTGAAGTCGATCCCAAGGACCCTCGCAATGCCGTGGTCGTCGACATTGCCAACGCGCCGAAGAACGCGCGCGGCATGGTCGAGTATGATACCGACTTCATGATCCTCAAGCCGGTCGACCTCGCGAAGGGCAATCATCGCCTGTGGTTCGAAGTCAACAACCGCGGCAACCTCGGAGCCTTTCAACAGTACGACGATGCGCGCGGCGGCAACGATCCGACCACGGCAGAGGATGCCGGCTCCGGCTTTATCATGCGCCAGGGCTTTTCCATCGCCACCGCCGGCTGGGACATTTCGGCCCCGCCCCGCGACGGCCGCTTCACCATCCATGTTCCAGTCGCGGCCAATGCCGACGGTTCGCCGATCACGGGACCGGCGATGGAAGAGTTCGTCGTCGACGATGACCACACTCTGGCAGGCCGTCTCAATTACCCCGCCGCGACACTCGACAAGTCGAAGGCGAGCTTGACCGTGCGCACCCGCTACGAGGACGAGCCCGCGGTCGTCCCCGCCGACCAGTGGGAATTCACCGATGCCACCGGCAAAGGCATCCGCCTGGTGCCGGAGAAGACGCCGTTCGCCCAGGGCACGCTCTACACCTTCACCTACCAGGCGAAGAACCCGGTAGTGGCCGGCCTCGGCTTCGCGGCGCTGCGCGATTTCAATTCGTTTCTGCGCTACGCGGCCCGCGACGATGCCGGAACCGCCAATCCGCTCGCCGGCGACGTTAGCCACATCTATACCTCCTGCCGCTCACAGCCGTGCCGGACCATGCACGACTTCCTGTCGCTCGGCTTCAACGAGGACGAGGCCGGCAAGCGGGTGATCGACGGCATCGAAAACTGGATCGGGGGCTCCACCGGCATCTTCATGAATTACCGCTTCGCCCAACCGGCGCGGACCCACCGCCAGCACATCGCCCGCTGGTTCCCGGAATTCCAGGGGCCGTTCACCAACGAGGTCGCACTCGATACCATCACCGGCAAGACCGACGGGCGGCTAGGCCGCTGCACCGCCAGCAATACCTGCCCGAAGATCTTCGAGGTGAATTCGGAGAACGAATACTGGTCGAAGAACATGGCGGTGGGCCTGGTCGACACGGCCGGCAAGGATCGCGGCACCGAACCCGACAATGTGCGCTCCTACCTGGTGTCGAGCCTTCCCCATTCGGGAGCCTTCGGCCCCACCGGCCGCGGCATCTGCCAGCAGGCCCGCAATCCGCTGGTGTCCAACGGCGTGCTCCGGGCGCTGCTGGTCGCCATGGACCAATGGGTCAGCGTCGGCACGGAGCCTCCGCCGAGCCGGGTGCCGCGGGTCGCCGACGGCACCCTGGTGGCGCCGCTGCCGCGCGAGCGCGTCGGCTTCCCCGCCATCCAAGGCGTGACCTATAACGGCCGCATGCATACCGGCGACCTGTTCGACTATGGGCCGAAATTCGCGGAGGGCATCCTCACCGTCCTGCCGCCACGCCTCGTCGGCACGCCATATCCGGCCCTGGTGCCCAAAACCGACGCCGACGGTAACGACCTCGCCGGTATCCGGCTCCCGGAGATCGCGGTGCCGCTCGCCACCTATACCGGCTGGGCACTGCGCGCCGTTCCCGCCGGAGGTGACGACGGCTGCGATGCCGCCGGCCAGCAGATCGGCTTCGCCAAGACGAAGGCCGAACGTATTGCGCGGGGCGATCCCCGCCCTTCCCTCGAGGAGCGCTATCCGAGCCATGCCGACTACGTGAACGCGGTGACGGCCGCGGCGAACGGCCTCGTGCGCGCCCGCTTGCTGCTGGAAGAGGACGCACAAGCCTATGCGCAAAAAGCAGAGGCAGCCGCAGTAGGGAAATAGCGGCGCCTTTGCCGGTTCCGCGTTCGCCTGACGCAAAGTCGACGCAATCCCGGCTTACTCGCTGGACATGGAGAACAGGGGCTCCATGTCACATCACACAAGTTCACATCACACAAGTTCACAGCGCATCCATTCGCAGCGCGCCGGTCGGTTGGGCGTTTGGAAGCGGCCGGCCGCAACGCTTGGTCTGCTTGCATTCGCTGCTGTCGTTTGCCTGAGCATTGCCGGCGACGGCTTGGCGTTCGACCGCCGCGGAGCCGCGGCTCCCGCACGGCCCGCCGCTGCAAGGCCGGTCGGGGCAAGGCCGGCCGTGCCGAGTTTCGGGCGGAACCCGAGCCCGGGTCCGCGTGGTTTCGCAGGACCGGCGCAACGACCGTTCGACCGTCCGGCGGAACAACCGCTCGGACGCGGGCCGCAGGGCGAGCCGGCTGCGGCACCGAGCCGAGGGAATGAGGAGCGCGCAAACCAGGGCCGCCCGAACGAGGCGGCGCACGGTGAAGCTACGCTGGATCGCGGCGGCATGCGTGGCCAGCCCGCGAATGGCGGCTTTCGCAACGGCGGCTTTGGCCCGAATGGCGGCTTTCGCAATGGCGGGCTGCCCGGCGGCATGGGGCGCAATGGGCTTCCGCATCGGCCATTTCCCGGCGAGGCGGGATTCACCGGCGTTCCGCCGCGCGGCGAGACCCGGTTCATCTCCAACGAAATGGTGTTCCACGTCCCGTCCAACGTTCCGCCGCAGGCCGTCGACGCGGCGGCGCGCCGGCTCGGCCTCGTCGCGGTCGGCTCGCAGAACCTGACGCTTTCGGGCGGAACCCTGTTCCACTTCCGCATCGACAACGGGCGGCAGGTCTCCGACGTCGTACGCGAACTCGAGGCCGAGAATATCGGCATCGCCCAGCCGAATTACGTCTACCGCCTGCAGCAGGACACCCACGTCCCGGCGCCGCCGTCAATGCCGCGCGGCGATCCCGCGCAATACGTGGTAACCAAGCTGCGGCTGCCCGAGGTTCACAAGATCGCGACCGGCGCCGGCGTGCTGGTCGCCATGATCGATTCCCAGATCGACACCGCTCACCCCGATCTCAGCGGCGCCATCGCCGCGCAGTTCGATGCGGTCGGGAACCACGAAAAGGCGGACGAGCACGGCACCGAGATGACCGGCGCCATCGTCGCCCACCGCAAGCTTCTCGGCGTCGCGCCGCGCGCCCGCATCCTTGCGATCCATGCGTTCAGCCCGGAGGCGGAGACGGCGGCGCAGACCACGACGGAGCACATCCTCGCCGGCATCGACTGGGCGATCCTGAAGGGCGCCCGTATCATCAACATGAGTTTCGCCGGACCCTATGACCCGCTGCTGTCGCAGGCGCTCAAAAAGGCACACGAAAAGGGGATCGTGCTGATCGCGGCGGCCGGCAATGCCGGGCCGCAATCCCCGCCGCTCTATCCGGCGGCGGACGAGAACGTCATCGCCGTGACGGCCGTGGACGAAAACGACAAGCTGCTGCCGCAGGCCAATCAGGGCCCCCACATCGCGCTGTCCGCTCCCGGCGTCAACATCCTGGAGACCGCGCCCAACGCTTCCTATCGGTTCACCACCGGCACGTCGGTGGCGACCGCCCATGTCAGCGGCGTCGCCGCCCTGATCATCGAGCGCGATCCGGCAATCGACGTCGCGGCGCTCGAGGAGCTGCTGTATTCGACCGCGCGGAATCTGGGCCCGAAGGGCCGCGACAGCCAATTCGGATACGGCCTGGTGGATCCCTTCCACGCGCTCAATTCACTCGATGTCAAGGTGGCGATGAACAACGCGACGCCCGCGCCCACGCCGCCGCCGCTGCCGCGGCCGCTTCCGGTCTCGGCGACACCGGAAAAGATGAGGGTGAGCCAAGTGTCGGTGAGTCAAACGCCGACGAATCAGGTGCCGACAAATCAGGTGCCGCTCGCCCCGGGGCCGGGGGCAACGAATGGGGTAGCGTCTCCCAATACGGATCTCGTCCCCACCGCCGAGAAGAAACGCATGTCTGCCTGCCTTCAGGAAGGCACCGTCAAGGGTATCCGCGGTGCCGAGTTGCGGGACTACACGGTGGTCTGCGTCGCTGAGGCGCGGCTCGCCTGTCTCAAGCAGGCGGTGGCGCAGAAGGTGCGCGGACCGGACCGCCGCGACTTCATGGGCAGGTGCCTGGGGTCGTAAACCGTCGAAGCTCTGGTGTAGAACTCCTTCCGGAGCATTTCGCATCGGGAGGAATGACATGAACGCCTCCGGCAGGGAGCCGAGGTTCCCTCAACTGTCTATGCCGCAGCTCGACGATCAGCAGCGTCCGCTCGGCGAGGCGATCATGAAGATATCGAGGGTGGGAATTGCCGGCCCCTACAATCCGATGCTGCGCAGCCCTGTGTTCGGCCAGCGCATGTTCGACCTGCTGGCCTATCTGCGATGGGATACCTCGCTGCCGCTGCGGCTCAATGAGTTCGCGATCCTCATCATCGGGCGGCAATGGCGCTCCCAGGTCGAGTGGTTCGCCCATGCGCCGCTCGCCGAGAAAGCCGGTCTGTCGCCGCAGGTCATCGCCGAGCTCAAGGCCGACCGGCGGCCGGCGAACATGGCGCCCGACGAGGCCGCGGTCTACGACTTCGTCACGGAGTTGACGACGAAGCACGAAGTGTCCGACGAGACCTTCGCGCGGGCGAAGAAGCTGCTGGGCGAGCAGCAGGTGGTCGACCTCACCGCGGTCGCCGGAACCTACGTAACGATCGCCATGCTTCTCGCCATGGCGGAGGAAAACGTGCCGCCCGGCGAAGAACCGCCTTTCAAGCCGGGCGAGCCGTAATATTATCGACAGAGGGCCGTGCGGGACGATCCAGTCCCGGCACGGCCCTTATCGGTGCCAGCGTCAGCCACGAAACCAGATGCCGGGATGCCAGACCCAGCGCCCGCCCTCGAAGACATGGTGCCCTTTGATCCAAACATGGGCGGGGGACGGACGGGCCGGCACGACCTCGACGATCGGCTCCGGCATCGCCGCGACGACGCCGTGGATGTGGTGGCCTTTGACCCAGAACCAACCGCCGCCGCGCCAGGCCCAGTGACCGGGCACCCAGTTGTAACCCGGGCCGGGTGCGGCCGGAACGACCTCGACGATCGGCGCCGGCATCGCCTTCTCGACGACGACCGTCTGGGCGGAAGCCATGCCGGCGCCGAGGCCGACCAGCAGAGCCGCAGCACAAGCCGCGCGTGCCAAATGACGAGACGATTTCATCATGACGAATTCTCCGTTGTGAATGTGAAGGGAACTCAACACCCCATCGCGATCAGGTTAGCGCGGCGAAGCCGAACCGAGCCTGACCGCGCGGTTTATCCGGCATTCACGCGTCGACCACATGACCGCCACAGATGCGCCCGCCCTTGCACATGATGCGCCCCCGACCCCACAATGAACCCGAAACAAAAAGTCGTCGCCGGCGCTCGGCCGCTGCCAGGACAAGCTGCCAGGACAAAGGGTGTTCGAACGTGCGGATTTCAGCGGTATGATGACGGGAAGTTGTGGCCACAGGTCGCGCCGCGGCTATTATGGACGCGCGGCCTCGACCGCGACGGGTTGCCGCCGGCCCGGCACATGCCTCACTTTGGATAGCCGGAATGGATGGCTTTGGAATCTACGCCCGCAACGACCGGTTCGACCCCTTCACGGTGGTCCTGTTCAAGGCACTGCAGGTCGTCGCCTTCCTGTTTTTCCTCGCCCTCATCGCCATGAGACCCAAGGTCGACGAAGGCAAGATCGTCAAGAAGGCCGAGTTCCTCATCACCATGACGTGGCCGGACGAGCATCCCGACGACGTCGATCTCTATGTGCAGGACCCGACCGGCAAACTCGTCTGGTATAACCAGAAAGAGGTCGGCCTGATGACGCTGGAGCGCGACGACCGCGGCGACACCAACGACTTCGCCATGGTCGAGCGCAAGAAGATCCGGCTCCCGATCCGCGAGGAGCTCGTCAGCATCCGCGGAACCGTGGCGGGAGAATACACGGTCAATGTCCATCTCTACCACCACCTCGCGCCGGAGCCGGTGCCGGTCTCCGTCAAGGTGGAAAAGCTCAACCCGCACATCCAGGTGGTTTATTACCAGACCATTGTGCTCGACCACACCGACGAAGAGAAGACGGCGATACGCTTCACGCTTGCCGATGACGGCAGCGTGATCCGCACCAGCGACAGCGAGAAATCGCTGATCGACACGATCCTCTGGAAAAAGGCCTTCCGCAACCAGCGCAGATGAGCCGGCGCGGATAGGTGGAGCGCACCGAACACGGCGTAATGTCGCCGCGCAGCCATAAACATTCAAATGAACGCCGGATTCACCGGGTATTCACCAATGAGCGAGGCATAATCCGACGGTCGCCTCTGCAATGGTCGTCCAGATGCTCCGCCTTCGGTCCTTCGCTGTTCTCGTGGCCCTCCTCCTGGCATTCGCGCCCCGTATGGGCGGCGCGGGCGCCCTGTCCGGGACGTTGAGCCCCGGCGATCTCGCCCTGATCGACCGGATGACATGGGGCGTGAACACGTCGCTCGCCGCCCAATACCTCGCGCTCGGACGCGACCGCTGGCTCGACGACCAGCTCCATCCGCCGCCGAAGGACCGGCTTCCGGCCGCCGCGCAAGCAATGATCAATGCGATGCCGATCGCGGCCAAACCGGTGGCCGAGACCGCCATGGCGCTGGCGGCGCAAACGCGGGCCGCCAACCAGGTCGAGGACATCGAGCAAAAGAAAGCGGCGCAGCAGGCCTACCAGCAGGCGATGAACGACACCGCACGGCAGGCCGCCACCCGCAGCCTGCTGCGCGACCTCTATTCGCCCGACCAGTTGCGCGAGCAGATGACGTGGTTCTGGTTCAACCATTTCAACGTGCTGCAGGACAAGGCCGATATCCGCGCCACCATCGGCGACTACGAGGACCGCGCGCTGCGCCCCACGCGCTCGGCCGGTTCCGCGACCTGCTCGAAGCCACCGTGCGGCATCCGGCCATGCTGCGCTACCTCGACAATGCCGAGAATGCCGCGCGGCCACATCAACGAGAACTACGCCCGCGAGATCATGGAGCTGCACACCATGGGCGTCGGCTCCGGCTACACCCAGGAGGACGTGCAGGAACTGGCGCGCATCCTCACCGGCGTCGGCATCAATTTCCAGCCCGACGGACCGAAACCAGCCGGTCTGCGCCCGCGCCCGCGGGCTACTATCCGCGCCGGGCTGTTCGAGTTCAATCCCAATCGCCACGACTACGGCGACAAGCTCTTCCTCGGTCACGCCATCGAAGGCGGCGGCTTCGCCGAGGTCGAGCAGGCGCTCGACATCCTCGCCCGCCAGCCCGCCACCGCGCACCATGTCTGCCGCGAAATCGCCACCTATTTCGTCGCCGACAACCCGCCGCCGGCGCTGGTGCAGCGCATGGCCCAGACCTTCCAGCGGACCGACGGCGACATCGCCAGCGTGCTCGCGACGATGTTCCGCTCGCCGGAGTTCAACGCCGCGCTCGGAGCCGAAATTCAAGGACCCGATGCAGTTCGTGCTTGTCCGCGGTGCGGCTCGCCTATGACGACAAGGTCGATCCTCAATACCGGCCCGATCCTGGGCTGGCTGAACCGGCTGGCGCGAGGGGCTCTACGATCACGAGACGCCCGGACGGCTATCCCATGACCGCGGCGCCTGGAGCGGCCCCGGGCAGATGGCGATGCGCTTCGAGATCGCGCGGCAGATCGGCTCGAGCTCGGCCGGCCTGTTCAAGCCGCCGGGGCCCGACGCGGTCGATCATCCCGCCTTTCCGCAGATCCAGAACGCGCTCTATTTCAGCGAGCCTGCAGCACGACCTTGAGCCGCGCCGACACGCGCCGCGCTCGACCAGGCCGATGTCGCCGCAGGACTGGAACACCTTGTTCCTGTCGTCCCCCGAATTCATGCGCCGTGAGGTGCGAACCATGCATCGTCGTGATCTTCTCAAGGCCATGGCCGGCCGCCGTTCCGCTCGACCGTCGCCGGGCGGGTGTGGGCCGCGCCGCAGGCCGACGTGCGGCTGCTGGTGGTGTTCCTGCGCGGCGCCTATGACGCCGCCAATGTGGTGATCCCGGTATCGAGCGACTTCTACTACGCAGTCGCGCCCGACCCTCGCGATCCCGCGTCCGCGCCCGGGCACAGCCGACGCCGCGCTCGCCGCTCGACGCCGACTGGGGCCTGCATCCGGCGCTGAAGGACTCGCTCTATCCGCTGTGGCAGAAGAAGCAGGTCGCCTTCGTGCCGTTCGCCGGCACCGACGATCTCACCCGCAGCCATTTCGAGACCCAGGACACCATCGAGCTCGGCCAGCCCGTGCAGGCGACCGCGCAACTACAGTTCCGGCTTCATGGCCGGCTGGTCGCGGTGCTCACCAGGCGCCGGCCGATCGCCTTCACCGACCAGTTGCCGCTGATCTTCCGCGGCGGCGAGCCGATCCCCAACATCGGCATAAGCTCGGTCGGCAAGCCCGGCGTCGACGACCGCCAGGCCAAGCTGATCGAGAGCATGTACAGCGCCAGGACCCGCTCGCCGGCGCGGTCGCCGAGGGCTTCAAGGTGCGCGACGAGGTCTACCGCTCGATGTCCCAGGAGATGGTGGCCGCCAACCGCGGCGCCGTCTCGGCCAAAGGGTTCGAGCTGTCGGCGCGGCGCATCGGCCGGCTGATGCGCGACCAGTTCAATCTCGGCTTCGTCGATGTCGGCGGCTGGGACACCCATGTCAACCAGGGCGGCGCCACCGGCTATCTCGCCGGCCGCCTCGGCGAACTGGGCCGCGGCCTCGCCGGCTACGTCGCAGGAGATCGGGCCCGCAGGCCTGGAACGACACCGTCGTGGTCGTGGTCTCCGAGTTCGGCCGCACCTTCCGCGAGAACGGCGACCAGCGGCACCGACCACGGCCACGGCAGCGTCTATTGGGTGATGGGCGGCGCGGTCAAAGGCGGCCGCATCGCCGGCGAGCAGGTCGCGGTCGACCAGGCACGCTGTTCCAGAACCGCGACTATCCGGTGCTGACCGACTACCGCGCCCTGTTCGGCGGCCTGTTCCAGCGCGCCTACGGGCTCGACCGGGCGAACCTGGAGAAGATCTTCCCGGGCGCCGCGCCGCGCGATCTCGGGATCGTGTGAACTGCACGCGCCCGTTCCTCCAACTCCGGGCTTCGAATTGAGCACTTTTGGCGCAGAAATCCGGTGCGAGATCACCTCATCGTCTGAAAGGATTCGCCGGCCGTGGCCGGTGCAGGGGGCGGCCGCACTACCCCAGCAACCGGGCCGACCGGCCGGCCACGTGGCTTCTGCCATGGGTCGGGGCCTGCCGCGAGCCGCCTAGCTCGGCCCCGTCAGGCATGACCAAATTCGAGGCGGACTGGGAAGACTCTGGAACCTAGCGTTCGGCGCCGAGTTGCCATCGCGGGGCGGCACGCGACGTAGCCCCCGAGCAGGCCCTATAATTTCGTCGCTTGCAGATAGGTCCGCTATGGAGATTGTTTTATCTGCGTCTGCCATGCCAAATCCGCCGCTTGGATTGAACTGGTTTTCGAAGGATTTGCTCGATGTGCTTCCAGCGGCCGTCTATGTCTGCGATGCAGACGCGGTAATTGTCGCCTTCAACTTTCGCGCCACCGAACTGTGGGGGCGATGTCCCAGGGTCGGCGACACGGACGAGAAATTCTGTGGATCGCATAAACTATTTCGTGCCGATGGAACCTACATGCCCCATCCAGAAACCCCGATGGCGCATGTGCTGCGAACGGGCTTGCCCGCGCCCAATCTCGAAGCAATCATAGAGCGGCCCGATGGTTCACGGGTGACAGTTCTGGTCAATATCGCACCCCTATTTGACGGAAGCGGTGTGCAGATAGGCGCCGTGAACTGCTTTCAGGATTTGACCGCTCAAAAACAATCCGAGAAGGAGCGAGCGCTGCTGAGCGAAGAGTTACGCCAGTCGCAAAAGCTGGAGGCGATCGGCCACCTTATTGGGAGCGTAGCCCATGACTTCAACAATCTTCTGACGCCCATCATTGGCAGCCTTGACCTTCTGCGTTGCCGCGGCCCCCGCGATGAGCGCGAGCAACGCTGGATTGACAGGGCGTCCCAGTCTGCCGAAAGGGCCACTACGCTGGTCAAGCGTCTGCTGGCGTTCGCGCGCCGCCAGCCGCTGCAGGCTCACGCGGTCAACATCGGAAATTTGGTGACCGAAATGACCGATCTAATCACCACCACGGCTGGGCCGCAGATTAGGGTGAGTGTCGACGTTGCATCGAGCCTGCCGTTGGCTAAAGCAGACGCCAACCAATTGGAAATGGCGATCCTAAACCTCAGCTTAAATGCTCGGGATGCGATGCCCGCCGGCGGCACGCTAACGATCTCGGTGGTCAGCGAGGCGGTCGGAGCAGGACATCCGTCGAATCTTGAGACTGGGCGCTATGTCCGTCTGACAATCTCCGACACAGGCCGGGGTATGGACGACGCGACTGCGGCCCGAGCGGTTGAGCCATTCTTCTCGACCAAGGGCATCGGTCGAGGAACAGGGCTGGGTCTTTCGATTGTTGACGGCCTCGCGGCCCAACTCGGCGGCAAGCTCAAGCTCACAAGCAAGCTCGGACACGGAACGAAGGCGGAGCTATGGCTGCCGGTGAGCACGGAGCCTCTAGTACGGCAGCAAATTTCCATTACCGCGCCGCGGGTCAACGCAATGGGCAGGGTGCTCCTTGTCGAAGATGAGTATCTGGTTCGAATGAACACGGCCGATATGCTCACCGAGTGCGGCTATCAGGTGGTCGAGGCTGCTTCAGCTGAGGAAGCTTTGAGCCTTTTAGACCGCGAATTGCATCTTGATTTTCTCGTCACTGACCAATTGATGCCTGGAATGGCCGGAACCGACCTTGCTCGTTCATTTCGCGCAAGGCACCCGGGAATTCCAGTGCTCATCGTTTCCGGTTCCTCCGGAGCAGATGGTGTAGCACTCGACATTCCGCGGCTTGCCAAACCATTTCGCCAGTCGGAACTGGCAGCCGCGCTCTCCGGTCTAGTGCGCGCGCCGGGTGGAGAGCCGCTTTGAGTGCAATCGTGGGACCACGGATGCGGTCCCTGACAGGGTCGAGGTGGGAACTCATAACGGCACAAATCAGCATTCTATCCGCTGCAGCGATGTACGGTCGGCTTCCGCTGTGGGTCACTTTGAGACACTTTGGATACTTGCCGGTGCAGCAGAAGCTCAGCGGACGCCGATAGCCCGCATGAGCGGAGCGACATGCGGGATGGGTGGTGCAGACAAGATGCCGCTGCTCCCGGATTTCGCTTTCCGCTCCGTCCGGACTACGGGCTACGCCAGGGCTTGGCGTCCTACGGCAGCGTGAACACCAGCAATTCATTCGTCCCCGCCAGCGGACCGCGCGTGGTGCCGCCGCCGGCGAAATAGGCCGCGGTTCCGATCGCGGCGGCTCCCATCGCGTGGCGTCCCCCGGGGAGGGGCGCGAGCTTCACCCATCGGCCGGTCTTGATGTCGTATCCTTCGTTTTCCTTGTAGGCGCCGGCCGGGCCCATGATCTGGTTCTCGCCGCCGACCACCAGCAGCATGCCGTGGTATTCGGCGAGGCCGAAGCTCGACCGCGCGGTCGGCAGCGGCGCCGCCGGCGTCCAGGTGTCGGTCGCGGGATCGTAGACGTCGTGGAAGCTCTGGTTGGTGTCGGGGCCCAGCAGGCGGCCGCCGATGGCGTGGATCTTGCCGTCGACGACGATCAGGCCGGCGTGGTCGCGCCCCTTCGGCAGCGGCGCAAGCCAACTCCATTGCTCGGTCGCGGGGTCGAACACCTCATGGGTCGGGACCGTGACGGCGTCGGGCCCGCGCCCCCCGATGACATGGATCTTGCCGTCGAGCGCCACCGCCGACGGCGACGCCCGCGGGCTCGACAGGTTCGGGAGCGTCCGCCAGCTATCGGCCTTGGGATCGTACACGAGGGCGACATCCACCGGCCCGCCATGGGCGGGAAGGGTGAAGCCGCCAAACGCGTAGATCTTTCCGTCGACCACCGCGAGGCCCTGATGGTGAATACCGCGCGGCATCGGCGCGCGCGCCCGCCAGCGGTCGGTCGCCGGGTCGTATTGCTCGTTGGCGGTGAAGGGCTCCTTGCCCAGCGTGCCGCCGATCACGTACATCTTGCCGTCGACCACGGCGGCGGCGGTGTCGACGCGCGCCGTCGGCATCGGCGCTTTGGTCGACCAGGTGCCCGTTTGCGCGGCGGCATCGCCCGGCATCGCAGTGCCGGCGACAAGGCCCAAAGCGACGGCGAGAAGTCCGCCCGTGAATGCTCCCTTGGTCATGTGATCTCCCATCATCGCGGCTCTGTATACGGCCGCTGCATTTCAGTCTGGTCCCCTCTCCCGCTTGCGGGGGAGGGTCAGGGAGGGGGCAAATCCACGGCAAAGACTCGCCGCGAGAGCCCCCTCCCCAACCCTCCCCCGCAAGCGGGAGAGGGAGCAAAAAAGCCACTCGATCGAGCGAATTCAAGCAGTCGCGCTATTTCTTGGCGCCGTGCAGGGGGTCCTTCACCGCCTCGATCGTGGTGAATTCGACATTGTACTTTTCGCCGTTCACGTTCTCGACCTTGCGAACATACTCGTTCTGGACGATGTCGCGGGTCTCCGGATCGATCGAGATGGGGCCGCGCGGGCTCTCCCACTTCATGCCTTTCATCGCCGCGATCAGGGCGTCGCCGTCGGTATTGCCGCCGGTCTTCTTCAGCGCCTGCATGATCAGATACATGGCATCGTAGCCGCTGACCGAATGGAAGGTCGGGCGCCGGTTGTTCGCCTTCTCGTAGGCGGCGACGAACGCCTTGTTGAGCGCGGAGTCGTGGAGCGCCGAATAATGATGGGCGGTCACCACGCCGAGCATCGCGTCGGTCATGTTGGGAAGGTCGTCATCGGGGGTGAGGTCGCCGGTGGCGACGAAGCGGATGCCGGACTTGTCCATCCCGCGCTCGAGGAACTGTTTGACCAGCGGGCTCGCCTGGTGGTTCGGCACGAAGGCGAACAGGGTGTCCGGCGCGAGATCGCGCGCCCGCTGCAGGAACGGCGCGAAGTCGGCGTTGTCCAACGGCACGCGCAGCGACGGCGACGACCTGGGCGCCGTTCTTGACGGCGACATCCTTGAACGCCCTCTCCGCTTCCTGGCCGGGAGCGAAGTCGGCGACGAGAGTGACGATCTTCTTGGCGCCGTTCTTGGTCGCCCAGTCGGCGATGACGGCGGAGGACTGGCCGAGCGTGAAGCTGGTGCGTACCATATAGGGCGAGCGCTCGACGACCGCCGACGTGCCGGATATGGCCACCACCGTCGCGATCTTGGCTTCGGTCGACAGCGACGCGATCGACAGCGCCGCCGGCGAAATGCCGGCGATGAGCACGCCGACCTTCTCGTTGACGATGAGTTCCTGGGCGGCCCGCCGGGCCACGTCCGGCTTGCTGGCATCGTCCTTGAGGATGATCTTGATCTGCTTGCCGGCGACGGTATCGCCATGCTGCTGCAAATAGAGTTCCGCGCCCGCCATCACGTCCCTGCCGTTGGTGTTGAACGGCCCGGTCATCGACAGCACGGCCCCGACCTTGATGACCTCTTGCGCGCAGGCCCCGCCTGCGAGGACGCCGGCGAACAGGCCCGCCGCGACGCCGATCACGATCATTCTCTCGAGCACGCGCTCCTCCTAGGAAATGCCGTTGGCGCTACTTTGATGCCGGAGATTCATATGTCGATCCCGGACATGCGCCCCTCAATAGGGCCAATTGCCCCATAGCATATCCGAATGTCTGCAGACGCGCTAAAGCGCGGAACCTGCGGCCGCGCAGGCGGGCGGCGGCGGGGGCTCCGGCTCACAGGGCGTAGCGCAGGATCGCCGCGAGCGATTTGCCGCCGGGAATATCGGCCTTTCGCACGGCGAGAATCCGGCCGCCGGAACGGATGACCCGGGTCGCGATTTCATCGACCACGCCGTAACCCCCGGCATCGGCCGACGCGGCATAAGTGACGGCACCGGTGGTCTCGTCGACCGTGCCGGGAATCACCTCGTCGATGTCGACCAGCATCGAGTCGACCGCGCCAAAGGTCGCCGCGCGGGCGGCGTGCGCGATATCGGTGGTCGCGCGGTCTTCCTTCTCGCGCGCAGCGAACGTCGCCTTCCATTGCTCAATGTCTTTGCGGTAGAGTCCGTCGAGTATGGCGCGCGCCCGTTCCGCAAGCTCGGCGTCTGTCGGTGTGCCCAGGGCTGCCCTCGATCGCGGCCGCCGCGAGATGGGCATAGGTGTTGACCGACCGGTAGATGGAGGCGAGCGGCTCGCTCGAGGCCAGCACCAGCGGGATATCGCTGCCGGTCACCAGTCCGCGCAGTTCATGATCGACCTTGCGGGCGAATTGGCGCAGCAGGACCTTCTGCCCCTCCGATCCCTGAAGGCGGCCGCTGGGCGAGCGATCCTTGACCGTAGAGCGATCGACCGCACTTGCGGCATCCTTCGGCATGCCGTCGACCTTGATGACCGCGGGCGGCAGATCGGCGGAAACCTGAACGACACGCACCGAGCCTTCCGCCAGCGCCAGCACGAAGCAGGTATTCGGGAACGTGACGGCGCGGAACAGCGGCTTGAGATGAAACCGGTCGGATACCTCGACCATCGCTGTCAGCGCATTGGGAACGCGGAAGGTCCGCACGCCGTCCGGGGTCGCCAGCACCGCGAGGCTGCGTGCCTGGAAGCGCCAGAATTCCTCGTCGTCGAGAAGGTCGTCGAGATGCTCCACGAGCGCGGTGACGCGGCGCTTGTCGGCCTTGGCGGCCTCGAGCTGGTGCGCGGCTTGCTTGGTCAGGTTCTTCAATTCGATCCGCTCCCCCGCCGTTTCCTGGCTGACCGGCGTGGTCGGCAGAAAGATCGAGACACAGATGTCGCCGCGATGGATCGCGAGCGACTTGAGATCGGCGAGGCTCGGGATGTCGACATAAAGCATGGGTTACTCCGCTGTCTCTGATTGTGTTCGGCGAGTGTCGGTATCGGCTGCTGGTCGCCGGATCAACGCGGACCGAAGCGCTCCGTGACGAGGACTATCCGCATGATCCGAGATTACGCGTGATCCGAGAGTCGGCGTGATCCGGGAGTTGGCGGTTTGTCACAGCCGGATCAAGATCATAGTATCCACCTGAGGGCAATGAGCTCGGAATTGCGGAGCAATACGACCATGGCGGACAAGACGCTGCGACGCCGCGATGTCCTGACCGGGGCCGCCGGCACCGCTATGGCCACGACTCTCGGCGCGGGCCGCGCCGACGCGCAGGCCCAGGTCCAAGTGCAAGCCGCGGTCCCGGCAAGCCCGATGGTGCGGCCCGCGGACCTCGTGCTCAGGAACGGCAAGATCATCACCGTCGATCGCGCCTTTACCATCGCCGATTCCATCGCCATCGCGGGCGACCGCATCGTCGCGGTCGGGGCCCAGGCGGCGATCGCGGCAGTCACCGCTCCGGCGACGCGTATCATCGACCTGCGGGGCAAGACGGTCATTCCCGGCCTCATCGACGGCCATGCGCATATGGACCGGGAAGGGCTCAAGCACGTCTTTCCGGCGCTGGGACCGGTGCGCTCGATCCGCGACATCCAGGACCGTATCGCCGAACTCGCCCGCGGGCGCGCACCGGGCGAATGGATCGTGACCATGCCGATCGGCGACCCGCCGTTCTATTTCGACGTGCCCGGCATCCTCGCCGAGAAGCGCTGGCCGACACGGCAGGACCTCGACGCCGCAGCCCCGAACAACCCCGTGTTCATCCGGTCGATCTGGGGTTTCTGGCGCAGCGCGCCGCCGCTGGTCGCCTGCGCCAACACCGAAGCGCTGAGACGTGCCGGCATCACCCGCGACACCATCTCGCCGGTCGCCGCGCTCACCATCGTGAAGGACGCCAATGGCGACCCCACCGGCGTGTTCATCGAGGATGGGATGCAGCCGACCGCGGAGCTGATCTGGTTCCGCAAGGCGGCTGAGTTTTCCCGCGCCGACCGCGCCCGCGCGCTGCCGCTCTCGGCGCAGGCCTATCACGCCTTCGGCACCACCGGCGTTTTCGAGGAGCACGGCATCGCCAACGAGGTGATCCGCGCCTACAAGGACGCCTATCGCGACGGCACGCTGACCATGCGCTCGGCGCTGGTGTTCAGCCCGAACTGGAAGGCCGTCGGCGACGCGCCGCTCGGGCCCTTCATGGAGGCCTGGGCCGGATGGCTCGGCGAACCGGCATTCGGCGACGACTGGCTCAAGATCACCGGCCTCCACATCAACATCGGGCGGCGGGCGAGCGACGACGTGCGCGCCGCGGCCTCCCCCTACACCGGCTGGGCCGGCTTCAACTACGACACCGGCCAGCCGCGCGAAAGGGTCAAGGAGGTGATGCTGCATTGCGCGCAAAACGACATCCGCGCGGTCTCCAACATCAACGTCTCGCCCGGCCTCATGGACCTCTTGGAAGAGGTCGACCGCGAGGTACCGCTGAAGGGGCGGCGCTGGGTGGTCGGCCACATCAACGTGCTCTCGCCACGGGATATCGAGCGCATCGTCCGCATGGGCCTCGTCATCACGCCGCATACCAACTCCAACATCTACAAGGAGGGTCACACTTGGCAGGCGAAGCTCCCGCCGGAGCGGCAGGCCTGGAACACGCCGCTGCGCGACCTCCTCGACGCCGGGGTCGAGGTCGGGCTCGTCACCGACAACGTGCCGGTGTCGCTGTTCTGGCCGATCTGGGAATCGGTCGCGCGCATCTCCCGGGTCACCAACGGGCCCATCGCGCCCGCGCAGGCGATCACCCGCCAGGAGGCGCTACGCTGCGCGACCGGGGGCGGCGCCTATCTCACCTTCGACGAGGACAAGAAAGGCTCGCTCGAGCCCGGCAAGCTCGCCGACCTCGCGGTGCTCAGCGCCGATCCGCTCACCGTCGCGGAACCCGCGATCCGCGACATCGCCGCCGACATGACCATGGTGGGCGGTCGGATCGTGTACGAGACGGCGAATTGGCGGGGGTGACTCCTCATCTTTAATCCAGGCAGCCTGACCAGCCCGGAGCCCGCAGCTACCGCACCGTCCGCTCGAGGTCGGCATAGATTTCCTCGACCACCTGGTCGGGACGGATCGGGCCATTCCCCCACCGCGTATCGAAATCCTTGCTGGGTTTTGCCGCGATGGCTTCCTGGAGCGTCTTGCCGTCCTTGATGAGCCTGGTGATCCGCTCCCGCAGCGTCACCATCACTTCGCGATACGCGACAAGGTCCTTTTTGGTCCCGACCGGACCGCGCCCCGGAACCACCTTCACGGCGTCGTCGAGCATCGGCAGCAGCTCGTCATAGGCTGCGATCATGCCGTCGAGACTGCCGCCGCGCAGATCGACGCGGGTGTAATCGGTGTTGTTGAAGAGGTCGGCGGCGAACAGCACATCGGCCTTGCGGAAGAGCACGATGGCGTCGCCGTCGGTGTGCCCGTTGGGGAAATGGAGCACTTCGACGTCATCGCCATTGACATGCAGGGTGAGTGAATCCTTGAAGGTGATCCTGGGCCAGAACGCCGCGGGAAAGGCGTGCTGCGCCGCGCGGCCGAGCGGATTGGGCTGCTCCGTCATCAGGCGCGTGCGGGTGTTTTCCTGGGCGATGATGGCGGCGCCCTGCTTGGCGAAGGTGGCATTGCCGCCGACATGATCGAAATGCCAGTGGGTATCGACGACGTAGCGTACCGGCCTGTCGGTGATCTCGGCGATGCGGGCGACCAGCCGCGGCACGGCGGCTTCTTCCTGGGCGTCGACGAGAAGCAAGCCGTCCTCGCCGACCGAGACACCGACATTGAGCCCCATATTCCCCCAGCTGTTTTCCCACGTCACATTGTAGATGCCGGGAGCGACCTGCACGGTGTGATCGTCGCCGGCGGCCGGCGTCTGCGCCGCAACAGGCGCCGCCGCGACGGCCAGCGCGAGGCAGCAGCAAGAGATCGATTTCATGATCTGCTCCCGCCGGTTCGGATTTGATCCCGGCATTCGCGGCATGCTGCCACCACAGGATTGTTGCCGCAAGACGGAGCTCATGCCGCCGCGGCCGCGGCAAAACCTGCGGGCGAGCGCGGTCGCACGCGAGGAGCCCCCCGACGCGTCGATCTCGTCCGCGGTGAGCCCGCCATAGGGTGGACGGCGCAACGATCCGTCCCGGAATTTCCATGTGGATGGTCCTTTCGCCGCAGCCGCTCACGCCGGCCTGAGGGGCCTTTTTCATTGCAGAAATCCCGTGAAAATCACATTGATGATTCACTGTGGCGCGGCACTGCGACCGCCCGCTGCGGAGGAGTGTTCCCATTCCACGCCGATCGTCGGGAGAAAAGCCATGCGAAAACATTTTCGACGCCTGGTCTTTGCGGCGCTGTTCGCGGCGGTCTGCATCGTCCTTGCCCTGAGCGGCGGCGATGCGTTGTCACAATCGCGAACCATCAAGATCATCGTCCCGTTCCCGCCCGGCGGCAGTTCCGACACTCTCGCCCGGCTCCTGGGCGAACAGGTGGGCAAGGCTCACGGGGTAACGGTGCTGATCGAGAACCGCCCCGGAGCGGGTGCAACAATCGGATACGAAGCGGCGGCGCGCGCGGCGCCGGACGGAAATACCTTGGTGCTGGGTGCCAACTCTCTCGTCATCAATCCGATCATGCGAAAGGTGGGCTATGACCCGCTCACGAGCTTCGAGCCGGTCTGCTATCTCGTGAGCTCGCCGCAGGTGATCGTCGTCAACAGTGCCGCGCCCTACCGCACTCTGGCCGATCTCATCGATGCGGCGCGCGCAAAGCCCGGCGAACTCACCTTCGCGAGCGTCGGCCCCGCCACGACTCAGCACATCGGAATCGAGCAGATCAAGCACGCGGCCAACGTCAACATGACCCACATCCCCTATGCCGGCAACGCGCCGGCGATCAATGCGCTGCTGGGCGATCACGTGACGGCCGTGTTCGCCAATTTCTCGGAAGTGGTCGAGCAGGTCGGTTCCGGCATGCTGCGTGCGCTCGCCGTTACCACTTCGCGCAGGCTCGAGCCGCTGCCTGACGTGCCGACGGTCGCCGAGTCCGGCTACAAGGGCTACGATGTCGAGGTCTGGTTCGGCCTGCTCGCACCGGCGAAGACGCCGAAGGAACAGGTCGCGCAACTCGCCGACTGGTTCACCGCGGCGATGCAGGCGCCCGAGGTCAAACCGAAGCTCATCGGCCTCGGGCTCTATCCGGTCGGCACCTGCGGCGCCGATTACGCGGCCTACATCCGCAGCCAATACGACGATTACCGCGACGTCATCAAGGCCGCGAACATCAAGACGGAATGACGTCGGCTGCGGCCCGTTCGAGAGCTACGAGCCCGCCTCGGCGAGGCGGCGAGCCGGCCTCTCCGTCGACTGCTGGCTCGACGCGGTGGCCGGCTCCAGCGCCGCCGACACCGCCTCTTCGACGTGCTCGAGCCAGACGAATTCCAGCTGCTGGCGGGCCTCTTCGGGAATGTCCTCGAAGTCCTTGCGGTTTCGCGCCGGCAGCATGACGCGCGTGAGGCCGGCGCGCTGCGCCGCCACGACCTTCTCCTTGATGCCGCCGACCGGGAGCACGAGCCCGCGCAAACTGATCTCGCCGGTCATGGCGGTGTCGCTGCGAATGGTGCGGTCGGTCAACAGCGAGACCAGAGCCATGAACATCGCAACGCCCGCACTTGGTCCGTCCTTCGGCGTCGCGCCCGCCGGAACGTGAATGTGGATATCGGTCTTGTCGAAGCGGCCCGCGTCGATCCCGAGCGAGATCGCGCGGTTCTTGACGATGCTCAGCGCCGCCTGGGCGCTTTCCCGCATCACCTCGCCGAGCTGGCCGGTGAGGATCAGTTTGCCGTGCCCGGGATTGGCGGTCGCCTCGATGAAGAGGATGTCGCCGCCGACCGGGGTCCATGCGAGGCCGGTCGCGACGCCCGGCACGCTGGTCCGCATCGCCACCTCGTTTTCGAACACCGGTGCGCCGAGGATGGCCGCAAGATCGTCGGTGGCGATGCGGATCGGGCCGCCATGCCCTTCGGCAATGCGGACGGCAGCATGGCGCAAAACCTTTCCGATCTCGCGTTCGAGGCTCCGCACGCCGGCCTCCCGCGTGTAGTGCTGGATGATCTCGCGCAGCGCCTCGTCGGCGATCTCGACCTGGCCCGGCTGCAGGCCGTTCGCCTCCATCTGCCGCGCCACCAGGTAGCGCCGCGCAATCTCCAGCTTCTCGTTGGCGGTGTAACCGGAAAGGCTGATGATTTCCATGCGGTCGCGCAGCGGCCCGGGAATCGTATCGAGCATGTTCGCGGTGGTGATGAACACGACCCGGCTGAGGTCGAACGGAACCGCGAGATAATTGTCGCGGAAGGAGTTGTTCTGCTCGGGATCGAGCACTTCGAGCAGCGCCGCGCCGGGATCGCCGTGAATGCCGGTGCCGAGCTTGTCGATCTCGTCGAGCATCATGACGCAGTTGCGTGTGCCCGCCTTGCGGATCGCCTGGATGATGTTGCCGGGCAGCGCGCCGATATATGTGCGCCGATGGCCGCGAATCTCCGCCTCGTCGTGGACGCCGCCGAGGCTGACCCGCACGAATTTGCGGTTCATGGCGCGCGCGATCGACTGGCCTAGCGAGGTCTTGCCGACGCCGGGCGGTCCGACGAAGCACAGGATCGGTGCCTTGCCGTTGGGGGCGAGCTTGCGGACGGCGAGGTATTCGACGATCCGCCGCTTGATCTTCTCGAGCCCGAAATGGTCCTCGTCGAGGATGCGCCGCGCCGCCACGATGTCGATCGGGGTCTCCTCGGGCAGGCTCCACGGCAGCTCGACCAGCCAATCGAGATAGGTGCGCACCATGCCGTATTCGCCGGCCGCTTCCGGCATCCGCTGCAGGCGCCGCAGCTCCTTGCGCGCCTGATCCTCGACCTCCTTGGGCATCTTGGCCTTGGTGATGGCCTCGCCCAGTTCGGCGATCTCCGACGACTTGCCTTCGTCGCCCTCGCCCAACTGGCGCTGGATCGCGGCCATCTGCTCGCGCAACAGCACTTCGCGGTTGCGCGCGTCGAGCGCCGCCTTGGTCTCGCGGCCGATCTCCTGGGACAGCCGCAGCACCTCGATCCGGTGCGCCAGGATGCGAGACACCCGGTCCATGCGGGCCTTGACGTCGACCGTCTCCAGGATCTCCTGCTTCTCGTCGGGGGTCGCGTCCATATAGGTCGCCACCATGTCGGCGAGCGCGGCCGGCGTATCGACGCCCTGGATTGCTGCCAAGAGTTCGGGCGGCGCCTGCGGCAAGAGCTGCACGGCCTCCACCGCCTGTCCCTTGAGGTGAACGAAACGCGCCTCGATGTCGTCCGACACCGGCGCCGGCTCGGGAATCCGCAGCACCCGCGCGACAAAGAACGGCCAGCCGTTGAGGAATTCGACGATCTGGAAGCGCTGCTCGCCCTGGCAGATGAGATGATGCGTGCCGTCCGGCGCCGTGATGTAGCGCCCGATATTGGCGACCGTGCCCATCCGGTGCATGTCGATGGGAAGTGGGTCGGCGGCTTCGGCATTGCGCTGCATCAGGATGCCGACCGGCCGCTGTTCCCGCATCGCCTGCTGCGCGGCCGCGATCGATCGCGGGCGCCCGATCGTGATCGGCAGCACGACGCCGGGAAACAGCACGGTGTTGCGCACGGGAACGATGATGAGCGCATCCGGCGGCAACGGCGGTAGCGACGGCGTGGGTGTGGGCGTCGCCGGGGCAGTGCCGGTGTTCTCTGGGGACGAGCCCCGGAGCTGATTTTCAACCACGGACGCCTCCCGATTTTTGCAGCGTGATCACGAGGCAGCCGTCGGAGGCGGACCGCTGGACCGCGCTGTAGCGCCCGGCGGGCAGCCGCACCCGGCGCTCGAACCGGCCCTGCGGGAGTTCGAGGCGATGGATGATGGCGGTCCTCATCTCCGCCGGAAGCACGCGATTTCCCGAAAACACCAGATCGCTACCGTCGATGGATGCTTCGACGCGGGCGGGATCGACCCCGGGCAGGGCCACCAGCACCAGCACCGCACGTTCGGTCTCAAGGACGTCAACCGGCGGCTCCCACGCCGGAAGCCGCGCGGCCGAGCCTGCCGGCCGAAAGAACTCGCGATGCAGCCGCTCGGCGCGGGCAAGCATCTCGCAGGCCTCCGACCACATCCAATGAGGGGGGAAATTCGTTTGCATCCTGGCGCCTTTCAATGAACCAAGATTTGAGCATCGGGTGCCGCAAATTCAATGGCTCGAATTGGACCCCCATTCACTTTTTCTTCTTGATCCCAGGAGGTTGGCGGCCGATGCCCCGGCCCAGGGAAGCTTTGCCTCAACCGCATATTCAAATATTAATTTGCCGCGCGCTCGCTCTCGCTTCACAATGTTCACGGGCGAAAATGGGAAGCGTGTCATGCAAGACCCATTGAGGAGAGCCGACCGCTATCGGAAAGAGGCAGCCGAACTCTCCGAGTTGGCCGAGAACGCCTCCTCGACCTTCCTTCGCGACCACTATCAGCGCGCCTTGTTCGAACGGGGAGCGAATTACATGCCTGTGCCGCCGTCGATCACGGCCGCATCCGTACCCTGTCCACAATGTGGGCAAGTGACGCGCATCAAATCGGTCGAGCCTCATCCGGTGTCGGAGAAGGAAAGCCACACGTTTGAGTGCCGGGAATGTGGCCTGCCGCGGACTTACACGATGAAGCTGAACTGATCCCGGCGCCGGCCGCCGTCGCGCGCGGCGATCCGGCGGACGTCGGGCGGCCTCGATGCCGCACTCAGAAAAAGGGCACCGCTTGTGCGGGGTCAAACGTATTCACTTTTTCTGCTTCGCCGCAACAGCGCAACTGGTTCTTGTCAAACGAGGAAAGGCGTGACCGGGTGCACTCAAGCGCGGGCGGCGGCCTCCAGGCGTAGTGCCGATTGGGCCGCCTGCAGTTGCTCGCCCAAAGTCCTGCTGACGAGGTCGATAAGCGAAGCTGCCGAATCAGCGTAGCGGACGGCTTCGGCGTCCGGACCGTCTCGCTGTGGTCGCCCGTCCCCATCGGCCCAATACCCGACGACGATCTCGGACCGCGGAAAAGTCCGCCTGATGCGGTGCAGCAGAAGCTCCAGTTGCGCCGGCGTAACGCCGCCAACGGAGACGAGCGCGACGATGTCCGGATGGTCGTCAGGGGCCGCTTCCGCGGCGGCGCTGATCCCCGTCAGGCCACCGAGCGAAGGACAAAGGGCAGCGATACCGAGATCGAGCCGAATGGCGTCCGCAACCAGTTCCGATGCGGCCTGGTCGAGGTTTCCCCGTCCGGCAAGGACGAGCACCGCCGCCGAGCGGTGAACCGCATCCGGCTTGGCGGCGGTTGTCGCCGCGTGCTGCTCGCGCTTGAAATCCAGGCTCTCCTTCACGAGTTGGATATATTCGGCGATCGTATCCTTGAGCTCATTGATCTGATCGCGGCCGAGCACACCGCGTTTCTGGTCATCCGACGCGACGCGAAGCGAAGGAATCGCGACCTCGTCGAGATAATTCTCGAAGGTCTGCTCACCGATCCAACGGTCGGCTTGCTTTGCGGCCTGAATTGCCTCACCGGAAAGCCACTGATGATAGAGCTGCTCCTGCGGCTTGAGCGCCGGTTCGTTGCCGAGCAGGACGCGCAGGAATTCGAGATGGGGCAAATGTTGGCCCATCACCGCGACAGCCAAAGTCAGCGGCACAGCCAAAATAAGGCCGACCGGTCCCCAGACCAGGGTCCAAAACATTATCCCGATCAAAACCGCCAAAGGCGACAGGCGGGTTTGCGATCCAAACAGCAGCGGTTCGACGATCTGGCCGACCAGCGGCTCGCCGATGAGAAAGATTGCGGCTGTCTCCAGGAACATCCCCCAGCCCGGATCGACCATGGCTGCGAGCGCCATCGGGAAGACGGCGGCCACGAAGACGCCGACATAGGGCACGAATCGCATGACCGCGGCGATCACTCCCCACAGCGCGGGGCTGGGAATGCCGATCGCCCATAGTGCGACACCGACGACGGTGCCGAACCCGGCGTTCAAGCCCGACTGCAGGAGGAAGAAATGGGCAAGATCGTCGCCGGCTTCGTTGAAGGCCTGGGTGGAGCGGCCGATTTCGGAGGTTCCCATCAGCCGCACCGCGCGGTCGCGCAGGTCGCGGTACTGGAGCAGTATGAATATCGTCAGCAGCAGTGTCAGGCCGGCGGTCGCGAGCGAGGGAGCCGACGACCGCATATATTCGAAGAATGTCGACCAGTTGGAGCCCGGTGCGACTTCGATCGTGATCGGCTTGCTTTCGGTCTGCGGATCGCGCACTTCCAGCTCGATGTTGCGGATCGTGGCGGCGGCCCGCTGCCATATGCCCGAGCTGCCCAATTCGAGGTGCACGAACCGCGCCTTGTCGCGCAGGTTGGCCTCATGTTTCGGCAGCTCTTCGAGCAGTTGCGTCACCTGGCGGCCGGTAACCGTCGCGCCCGCAAAGAGAACCGCGAGCAGCACCACGACCACGACCGCGACCGAGGCTCCATCCGGCAATCCCCAGCCGATCAGCCTGCGCACCAGCGGGGCGAGCACGAAGCTCAATATCCCGGCGGCGGCAAGCGGCATGAGCAGCTCGCGTCCCGCATAAAGCGCCGCGACCAGCAGCGCGGCAATGATCATACCGGCGGCGCCGTTGACGAGGGTTGACGGTGACGCGCCCGGCCACATTTCGGTTCTCCATGACGGCGGCCGTACCGGACGACAAGCCCGAGCGGCCCGACGATGTGCGCCGCGACCCGGCTGCGCGACCGCATATCGAACGGCCGCAGTCAGGGAAAGACGGTCGATCCTACCGCCTTTCTCCCCGGTTGGGAAAAAGCGACGTGAACGCAATGGGAATGGACGCGACGAGCTTTTTGTTCCCCGGCGTCCCCGCCGGGCGAGCCGGGCGCGGCACACAGAAAAAGGCCCCGCTTGCGCGGGGCCAGGGTGTACCATCAACGGCGAATTTCTACATCAGTCGGCGGCCGAATTGGTTGCGGAGAAGCCACACTCCGCCGCAAAAGCGATGAGCCTCGGTCCCCTCGAATGCGCGCCATCGGCTTACTGCGGCGCATCCAAATTGGCGCCACCATCCCGTCACCCAAGAAGCGGAATGAGGCTCCATCCTGGCGCGGACGGAGATGGCCGCCCAATGACGAGTGTTGTGGAGGAACGCCCCCGCCGTGAGCGACGCTCGCACCTGCGGCCATCTCCGTCGCTGATCCCAAGCCCGAGCGGCGACGGTACTTCCGCCGGCGGTTCCGGACTGACGGCCTCCTCTCGCGCATTGCGCTCCTGGCTGCGGCCGACTATTCGTGGGAGCATGATCTCGAAAAGTTGCAGACTTTTCGGAACAAGATCATGCTCAAAACCGAATACCGCTGTCGGCAAGCGAGGTATCGCTCATGAATTGGCGCGAAGCACTCGGGGCATTGTTGGTTGCGCTGGCCCCGTCATCGGTCATAGCGGCGAAGCCATCCGTGTCCACGCTCGTCGGCACGGGATCGCCGGGCTATTCGGACCGTGAAGTGAACAATCCGTACGGGCTGGTGATCGGGCCCGATCGAGCGCTGTACTTTTGCGACCTGGGCAATCAGCGGATCCGCCGGCTCGACCTGAAAACGCTTCGAACCAGCACCATTGCCGGCGACGGCCAGAAGACCTATAGCGGCGACGGCGGACCGGCGACCGCCGCCGCACTAAACATGCCGCACGAACTGCAATTCAATTCCGCAGGCAACATTTACATCGCGGAGCGCGATAATCATGTGGTCCGCAGAGTCGACGCCAGGAGCGGCATCGCCTCGACATTCGCGGGAACCGGCATTCCCGGATTTTCCGGAGACGGCGGGCCGGCGGCACGCGCCCAGCTCCGCCAGCCTCACAGCATTGCCGTGGATCCCAGGGGCAAGCTGCTGATCTGCGACATCGGGAACCACCGCATTCGACAAGTGGATTTTTCCACCGGCATGATCGAGACCTATGGCGGCACCGGCGAGCGGCAACCCACGCCCGACGGCGCGCCGGTGAAAGCCGCGCCGCTGAACGGGCCCCGAACCATGGCGTTCGATCGCGACGGCGATCTTTATCTCGCGCTTCGCGAAGGCAACGCGATCTACCGCATCGCGTCGAAAGCGGGGACGATTCATCATCTGGCCGGCACCGGCGAGCAGGGCTATGCGGGCGACGGCGGACCGGCGCGCGTCGCCAAGCTCGCGGGCCCCAAGGGGCTTTGCCATCGGGGCGGCCGGCTTTATGTCGCCGACACCGAGAACCACGTCGTTCGCAGCATTGAGCTCGGCAGCGGCATCATCACCACCCTCCTCGGCACCGGCCGCAAAGGAGATGGTCCCGAGCCCGATCCGCTTCAATGCGCGCTGACGCGACCGCATGCCGTTTTCGCCGATGCCGACGGTGTTCTCTACGTGGCGGACAGCGAGGGACACCGCATTCGGGTGGTGAGCTGAACCAATGCGTCCACAGGATTAAGCCGTCAGCACGCCCCGCGCGATCTGGTCGGCTTCGATCGAACTCGAACAGCGCCTTGAAGTTGCCTTCGCCGAAGCCGTCGTCGCCCTTGCGCTGAATGAATTCGAAGAAGATCGGGCCGATCACGGTCTTGGAGAAGACCTGCAGCAGGATTTTGGTCGCGGCGCCTTCGACCACGCCTTCGCCGTCGATGAGAATGCCGTTCTTCTTCATTCGGCCGATGGGCTCGTCATGGCCGGTCACCCGATGGAAGCTGTTCCTGTAATAGGCGTCGGGCGGCCCCGGCATGAACTCCAGGCCGTTCGCCGCCAGCGCATCGGTCGCGTCATAGATGGCGTCGGTGCCCACCGCGATGTGCTGGATGCCTTCGCCCTTGTAGGCGCGCAGATATTCCTCGATCTGCGAATGCGCGTCGGCGAACTCATTGATGGGAATGCGAATCCTCCCGCACGGGCTGGTGAGCGCACGGGAGAACAGGCCGGTCCGCTTGCCCTCGATGTCGAAGAAACGGATCTGGCGGAAATTGAACAGGCCGGCATAGAAGCCGAACCACTTGTCCATGTTGCCGCGATTCACGTTGTGGGTGAGATGGTCAAGGTAGTAGAAGCCGACGCCCTGCGGCCGCGGATCGACCTCGCCGAACCATTCGAATTCGTCCGCATAGGGTGAGCCCTTGGCACCGTACCGATCGACGAAATAGATGAGCGACCCGCCGATGCCCTTGATGGCGGGAACCTGCAGCGTCCGGTCCGCGCCGGTGTAAGGCTCGGCGCCTAGCGCCACGGCATGTTCGAAGGCGTGCCGGGCATCGACGACGCGCCACGCCATCGACGCCGCGCAGGGCCCATGGGCCTCCGCAAAGCGCGTGGCGAACGCGCCCGGCTCGGCATTGACGATGTAATTGATGTCGCCTTGCCGCCAGACTGTGATGTTCTTGGTCTTGTGCCTCGCGACCGGCTGATAGCCCATCCGCCACAACAGCGTCGCCAGAGCTTCCGGCTGGGGGTGTGCGAATTCGACGAATTCGAAACCGTCGGTCCCGGCCGGATTTTCGGCGCTGATGGTGGCGGGCGGTGCGCCATGCGGGAACGGACCCATTGGTTGCCTCCGGAGCAGTTTGAGCCAACACGATATCGCATCCGGGGCGCAATTTTCGTGAATAGTACGTATTGTTACGGCATCTGATGCACGATATATGCATTAATATGCTGATTAACGTGGGCATGACGCATGGATGATTTCGACGTGAAGCTGCTCCAGGCGCTTCAGGAAGACGGCCGGCTGACCAACAACGATCTCGGCGACCGGGTCGGCCTGTCGGCATCGCAATGCTCGCGCCGCCGGTCGGCACTGGAAGATGCCGGCGTCATCGAGGGCTATCATGCGGCGCTGTCGTCAGAAGCGCTCGGGCT
This sequence comes from uncultured Alphaproteobacteria bacterium, assembly GCA_963800215.1. GTDB lineage: Bacteria > Pseudomonadota > Alphaproteobacteria > Rhizobiales > Xanthobacteraceae > JAJPKK01. The sequence continues at coordinate 644,745 of CAWCZY010000007.1, forward strand.
TGCGGTGCTCGCCTTCGTCCACGTCACCCTGGCGGCGCATTCGCCCGACAACGCCAAGCGCTTCCACGAGCTCATCGCGCGGACCGAGGAAGTGCAGGAGGCCTATTCCCTGACCGGGGAGGCCGACTACCTGGTCAAGATCGCGGTCGTCGACCTCAAGGCGCTGTCGCGCATTCTCAGTGATGTGCTCCTGGCGCACGGGAGCGTCGCCCATGTCCACTCGGCGATCGTGCTCGATCGTCTCAAGAAGACCGCCCGCCTGCCGCTGACGCATCTGCGCGCCGCGACCGAACTACGAAAATCGGGGCCGCGGCGGCGCGACAAGCAGAGCCGGGAATTGTCGCGAAGATGACGTCGATCACGCCTTCATCCGCGCGCCGCCGGCAAGGAGCAAGGCGGGAGCCGCGTGTCCATTCGGCCGATGCCGTTCGCCGGCGCCGCGATATGCCGCAAGCGTCCCCTCGGATCAGTACAGAACGGATGGGAAAAAAGACCCCTTCGGCTCCTGATACGCTCCGATCGCCATGAGCGTCATCGGCTTCACGACCCTCATCCCTTCGCCGAGGCACCAGCGGAACAGACTCGCCTGACGAACTGGAATGAGTAACGAGATCGGATCGGATACGGCCCCCGCGGCGCCGCCGATCAGGGCTTTCATATCCTCCTCGGTCTCGGCAACCCCGTGATTTGGGATCCAGAACGCCGCCGCGGTGAGGTATCCCGTCACGCGACCGCCGCGCCTGACGACAAAGGGTTGGAACATTTTCAATGCGCCCGCGACGTCGCTGTCGCGGGGAAATCCATGGACCCGCCGGCAGAGCTCGCCGCATGCAGCCGCGTCCTCGAGGGTCAGCGGCCGAACCTCGAATTCGGGTCCGGGCCTGCTGACAGGGCGGCCGCTCATGAGCATCAGCGGTTCTTTCGCCTGGAAGCCGAGTGAGGCGTATAGAGAAATGGACCGCGTATTGAAGGCGTCCTGGACGAGACGGATGCCCGCGGCGTCCTTGCCGCGTTCGATCACGGCTTGCATCAGCCGCCTCCCGATGCCGGCACCTTGCACGGCAGGATCGACGGAAATCGGTCCGACCGCGCGGATGGGATCTCCCTCCCACAGGAAGTTGGAACCCGCGACCTTTCCGTCGACCTCGGCGATCACGCCGAATATCGACGGATCGGCGATGAACGCCCCGGCCAGGTGGGTGGCAATTTCCACCGATGGAAAGTCCTTCGGGAACCCGTGCGCTTCATTTATGCCCTTGAATGCTTCGTAAATGATGGGGCCGCACGCGCTCGCGTCGGATGCGGCCGCGGTTCGAATGTTTACCACCATGACGCCCCCGCGATGTTTGCGACGATGATGCCGCCCGAGCGAACGCTCACTCGGCGGGACTTGCCAATCCACGTGCCGTCTGTTCCGCAGGCTGGCGCCGGAACACGAGCCAGCCGAACAGCAGCATGTCGGCGAGGACGATCAGCGAAGACACCGCCGCGATGGGGTCGCCGATCTCGTGTCCGGTGTGCACGAGACCCACGCCGATGGTGAGGATCACCGTGGCGACGATCCAGACCCAGACCTGCACCAATGCCGTTCGGCTGCGGTCGACGGCCGGATGCAGGTGATAGTAGATGCCGAACAGAAAGAGAGACACCCAGCCCAACAGGTTGAGGTGGGCGTGCGCGGGCATCGCCGCGTGATCCCCGGAAGCCGCCATCACGATGCCCCAGATCATGCCGGCCACGACCAGCACCACGGCGGCTTGGAAGCTCAATGACGAAGCTTTCATGGCTGTTTCTCCAATGACGATGCGCATGCTCGGCGCCCGGTGTGATTCCCGGCAGCCTAACCCCGCGGCGCAGGGGGCTCAACGATCTCATGGCGGATGCGCCGGTGCCGAAGCCCGCAATTTCAGAAGGCAGCGTTGGTGTCCGCGGCGGGAGCGTGCGCGATGCGGTTCAACCTGAAACGACAGCGCGCTACCGCAGCGGCGGCTCCATGTCGCCCTTGCGCAGCAGCGCCGCGTTGGCGGGATCGGCCATGTACTTGATGAAGGCGGTCGCGACCTCCGGCTGCTTGGAGACCGTCAGCAGGCCGACGCCGACGCTGCCGTATTCCATCAGCTCGGGCGGCAGCGGGCCGACATAGTCGCTCCCGGCGACGGGCTGGATGACGTTGGTCTGCTGAATGCCGATCTCGACGTCGCCATCGGCCACGGCCTGGGCCACCAGCTTGCCCTCGACGATCGTGATCTTGTCCTTGATCTGATCGTAGATGCCGAGCTTCTGGAACATCCTGGTGTTGAACGGGCCGGTGCCGAGCCTGGAGTGGCCGATCGACTTGGCGTCGAGCATCGCGCGCTTGAAGGCTTCCGGCGTGCTGATGTCGGGCTTCGGCGCGCCGGCCTTCACGGCGACCCCGTTGCCGACACGGGCGTATTCGACGACACTGCCGGGGACGATGCTTCCCTGCTTGATGAAATCGTCGAACTGGCCGAGGCCCAGCGAGGTCAGGTCACCGGGCGCGCCGGTGCGGATTTTCTGGTACAGCGCCTGCCCGACCTCGAAATCGATATTGACCTTGTTTCCGGTCGCCTGTTCGAAGCCGGCTGCGAGCTGACGCACGCCCGTCGCGGTGGCCTGATTGAGGAAAATGGTGATCTCCGCCGACCGGGCGGGGCCCGCACCCCAGATGCCGAGCGCGGCAACAAGGCTGAACGTGGCGAGTTTGATCGAGTGTCTCAAGGCATCCTCCAGCTGTTTGGCGTGTTTCGATAAAACCTCATGACCGTACTACCGCGCCGGCGGCTCCATCCCGCTCTTGCGCACCAGCGCCGCGTTCTCGGCGGCGCCCATGAACTGGACCATGGCCGCGGCGACCCCTTTTTCCTTCGAGGTCGCGAGCACGCCCGCGGCGAATGAATTGTATTGCTGCAGCTCGCGCGGCAGCACCCCGCCCAGTTCGGCCCCGGCGACGGGGAGAATGACATTGATCTGCTGCAGCGCGATCTCGACGTCGCCGCGCGCCACCGCCTCGGCCGCCGGGAAGCCATCGAGGAACTTGGTGCGCGCCTTCAACGTCTCGGTGAGGCCGAGATCCTGCATGATCTTGGCGACCATCAGGCCGCTGCCGGCGGTAGAATAGCCGATCGACTTGGCGGCGAGCATCGCGCGCTTGAAGGCCTCGACCGAGCTCAGATCGAGCTTCGGCGCGCCCTTCTTGATCGCGACGCCGATGCCGGCGCGGGCGAAATCGACCCGCGGGCCCACGACCTTGCCGCTCTTGATGAGGTCGTCGATCACGGACGGGTTCAACGCCACGATGTCGGCCGGCGCGCCGGAGTTGACGAACGCCATCACATTCGGCGCGAACACCGCGTTGACCTTGTTTCCGGTCACCAGTTCGAAACCGGCCGCGAGGTCGCGCAGGCCGGAGATGACCCCCATGCCGCCCACGACCGTGATTTCGGCCGCCTGCGCCGCGCCCTGGCCCAGTACGGGCAGCACGGCGAGGCAGAGCGTCGCCGCCACGTTCTTCCATTTCGTCATGATGTCCTCTCGAATTTTTTCATGTCGTGCACGCGGCCCGCGGAAAGCCGCGCTCAAAGCTTGGCAGGGTCCAAAGCCTTTGCGGGCTCCAAAGCCTTTGCTGGTTCTACATGGGTCTTGCGCAGCAGCGGCGCCGCCTCCGGCGAGATCATGAACTTGATCATCGCGCGCGCAGCGTCGGGCGCCTTCGAGCCCGCCACCAGGACGACGCTCGACGGGCACGGCGTGTTCAGGAAGCCCGGCAGCGCCCCGACATATTCGGTGCCGGGCGCGCCGACCATGATGTTGGTCTGCTGAATGCCGACATCGAACTCGCCCTTGGCGAGCGCCTCCACCACCGGGCCCTCGGTCGTGTACACCGTCTTGGGCTTGAGCTGTTCGGCGAGGCCGAGCTTCGCGATCCCCTCCGCGGCATGGGTGCCGCTGCAGCCGCGCGAATAGCCGATCGACTTCGCGGCCAGCAATGCCGCCTTGTAAGCCTCCACCGTGCCGATGTCCGGCTTCGGCACGCCGGCGCGCACCGAGAGGCCGAGCCCGGCGAGCACGAACGGCGTCGCGGTGTCGGCCACGACCCAGCCCTTCTTGACGAGAGGCTCGAGCGTCCCCGGATTGCTGGCGATCAGGTCCGCCGGCCCGCCGGAGGCGAGCCTCTTCTCCAGGGCGGCGCCCGCCTCCTGGATGACGGTGACCTTGTGCCCGCTGGCGCGCTCGAACGCCGCGGCAAGCTCGCGCACCCCCGGCGTCGCGCCCTGGTTGGTCAGGATGACGAGCTCGGCCGCCTGCGCGGCCTGGGGCCGGAACACGCCCGGGGTTGCGAGGATGACGGCTCCCAGAACGCATGTGGCGGCGAATTTCCCGTGCCCTGCCATGGCTTCCTCCCGCTGCTTCTTTTCGGCAGCGCGTGTGGTGTGGCCTGCTGCCGGGTCGGCGGAAGCTTATGCGGACTCGGGGCGGTGGGCCAGCGCCGGGATGGCAGTCGATCGCACTCGTCGCGCAAACGACCATTGGTTTGCAACGTCTGTCTCCGTTGGATCGGAACCCAGGCCGGAGGGGCGGAAACCGAATTTGGCTTTACAACCTTAAGTTTACATATTATTATTTCTCTTGCAAACGTATACTAAACATCGACTCCACACGGAGGAAGCCGATGGGCCAGAATCGCCATTTGTCGTGTTGGCTGCAATCGGGTCTCTTGGTTCTCGTTGCGGCGGGAATCGATGCTTCGGTCCAGCGGACGCACGCACAACCGAGCCCGGCCATTACGGTCAATTCGTCGTTTCCGAGCGAACTCAATCCGCCCTTCAACGTCGGACCGCCCTCGACCGGCGGCGCGCTGGCGGCGACGCCGGACCAGGCGGCCGCGTTTGCGTGGCAGGAATTCATCGCAGTGAATTGGCCGGCCGGTCCGCAGCAGAGCCAACCGGGCCAGCGCGACAAGCCGTCGACCATCTATAAGTTCGGCGATCCGACCTATTCCGGTCCGCTCGTGTGGGAGACATTCCGCGGCAAGGTCGAAATCTTTCCCGGCAATGTGAGCCTTTCCAACGTCGTCGGGCCGCCGGGGTATCCCGGAGCACCCGGCGACACTTCGTTCGGATACGACGCCGCGCCACCGGTCTACAATTACAGCAAACCGGTGCTTCCCTGCAATCCGAGCCAGGCGAACGATACCACGCCGTGGATCAACCTCGACGAGACCGATCAGATCACGCTGGACAACATGTATGCGGGCGTGGTCGACCCCAACAGCTCTCTCGGAAACAGCTCGCCGCAGCTCATCCGCTTTCTCGCCAAGGCCAACCGGTCGCAATACGTCTATGTGGTGGGGAACAGCTCCAAGACCGATCCGACGCAGCTATGGTGGGCGTCCATCCCCAAGTCCGTGGTCGACGCCACCAAGAATTACTTGGCGGCCAACATGGCGAGCCCGCCCGCCAACAACTCGGCGATGGTGAGCCTGCCTTACGGGACCACCGAGGCCAAAGCGGCGTGGCGCCCGCTCAATCCCTCCGAGCTGTCGTCCGGGCGATTCCATACGCAGACGGTGCGCTTTTATGAAACCAGCACCAATCCCTTCCCCTACTGCTATCGGGATGCTGTGTGGGGACTCGTGGCGCTGCACGTCATCCAGAAAACGCCTTCCGCGCCGTTCTTCGTGTACGCGACCTTCGAGCAGACCGACAACATCCTCACCGCCGCCGGCCAGCCGTTCGAGGATGCCAGCGGCAACGTCATCGCGCCGGCGCCGGCAGCGGCAACGAGGCCGCAGGTCTGCCTGGTCGACCCGAAACCCCCGAACGCGCCTCCGCCCGCGCAGGAAGTGACCAGCACGCTCGGCTCCGTCATCTTGACCGGGGACCCGGTCGCCTGCACGCCCATGCCGACGGCAAACTACTGCGGCGCGCCGGGCAGCCAATTGTATCTGCGCAACGTGGCGGTGCCGCCGCCCAACGGTGCAAACAGCGAGCCGAGCGCCGGAAACATCTGCATCAACAAGCGCGAGAACGCGATCCCGGACTACGTGGTAAGGGCCAACACCCAGGCCCACGCCGCGATCGCGGCCTATCTCCGGGAGAACAACATCACCTCCGCTCCATGGCTCTATTACAAGCTCGTCAACGTGCAGTACTACCCGTACGACAAGGTGATCGGCACGGCCACGCCGAACGGCTCACTCTACACCGCAAACCCGCCATACTCCGCGACCCACCCGGCGCCGTCGAGCTATTACCAGGCAAACATCGTCGTCGAGACCAACCGCTCGCTCCAGTTGTTCAGCGGCGGGCTTTCGCCGAACATCAGCACCGATTGGAACGCCGACGGCACCCCGCACAAGAACACCTTCTACGGCGGTCATTCTTTCAACATGGGCGGCTGCATGGGCTGCCACGGCAGTCAGGGCCAGAATCCACTGGTGCCCTACGGTGCCGGCGATTTCAGCGTGATCATGGCACGGGGCACGGTCGCACATCCGGAAGTGCCGGCCCTGGGGACATCCAAAGGACTGACCGAAGTGCTGCGCAACCGAAGCCTGAGCAAATAGCCGAGGCTGAAGCGATTGGGAAAGGTGGAATCATGACCCACAATCACGCCTTCTTTGCCGCGATGAACTGCCCCACCAATGTGACCTGGACCAACGACATCCAGAAGATGTTCACCGCCCTCGACATCGCCCACATGAAGACCAAGGGCATCGATCTCAGCAACTATCAGAGCGTGATGATCAATGCGGTACCGATCTACACCCAGGTGTCGAACGGCTACATGCCGCCGCCGGGTTCGGGGGAACAAGCCTGGCCGCCGGATTGGATCAACACGTTCGGTTGCTGGATCAAGCAGGGCTGCCCGCAATAGAGGTCCTACGAAGCGTCAAGCGCGCCATCGCGCTACTATCGAACAACACTATTCGGCGAGTAGAGGCAAACTCGCGCCAGCGAGAGAGCTGTCGGATCTGTTGGCGGTCCCGGCCTGACTCGAACAGGCGACCTTCGGTTTAGGAAATCGCTGCTCTATCCGGCTGAGCTACGGGACCGTGTAGACATTTCAATAACTTAGAGGTTGACCAGCCTCCGGACTTTTGCCATTTCCCACCCAATTCCCACCGGATGTTCCGGCAAGTGCCCTTTTTTAGCCCTTACCGCAGCCAAGCGTCCACCCGGAGAGCCGCATCGGATTGCATGTTGGGGATGTAGGCCGCGTAAACGCCGAGCGTGGTGGTCACGTTGGCATGCCCCGCGCGCTCGCTGACGACCTTGACGTGCACGCCATCCATCAGCAGGTGGCTGATGTGGGTGTGCCGCAGCCCATGTAGGGTGATCGGCTTCACCTTGACAGCCGCAACCAGCCGGCCGAACGCCTTGGTGAGGCTGTCAGCGTCAATCGGTTGCCCGTCGGGCCGCGCGAACACGAGCCCGTTGCGGTCGCGACCAAGGCCAAGCCGGAACCGTTCTTCAAGTTGGGCCGTCAGATGCTCGCGCACAGCGTCGACCGTCATCGCCGGCAGGCTGATCGTTCGTCGGCTCGTCCGTGTCTTGGGCGACTTGAACCGGAACTCGCCCTTGATCCGTTCAAGCGACTGGTTGACCGTCAGTGTCGCCGCCTTGAGGTCGATATCAGACCAGCGCAGCGCCAGGAGTTCGCCGCGTCGGACGCCGGTTGTCGCCGCCACGAGGACCGGGACATAGAGGTCGGTTCCGTTCGCGGCCCGGATCAGAGCCTTGATCTCATTCTTGTCGAGGATTTTGATCTCGCGGGACGGTGGGCGCGGCGGCTTTACCGGCTTGGCTGGATTTCTTGACAGAACGCCAAGGCGGACGGCATGGGTGAGCGCCTCGGAAAGCACGCGATGGACATGCAACACAGTCTGTGGCGAAAGCCCGCGCTTCTCGTCGACCGACGCCCCGTCTTCGCGTTCCACCTTTCGACCGGCTCGTGGTTTGACCCACCCCTCACGTAGAAGGTCGGCCTCAAACGCCTCGATATGAACCGGGGTCAGCTTGCGCATCGGCACATGGCCGAGCCTCGGAATGATGTTCTTCTCGACAATCCCGCGATACCGCGCCGCGGTTTTGCTCCCGACCCGGCGCTCAGCATCCGCTTCGAGCCAGTGCCGCAGATACTGCGCCACCGTCATCTTGGTCGGATCGACATAGCTGCCGTCGTTCCGCTGCGCGAGCAGGCGTGTCAGTTCCTGCTGGGCTTGCCGTTTGGTGCCGCGGAACGTGACGTACTTGGTGACCCGCCGCCCGGTGAGGGGATCGCGGCCAAAGTCGAATTTGATCTCCCATGAACCTTCGCCCTGCGGGCGGATGTGCCCTTGTGACATGGCGACCTAGCCTTTCGATCGAAGCTGAATGAGTTCGTTGGTGTTGGATGCAAGAACGCCCTGCGCAAGTGCTTTGCCGATAGTCTCGGGGGCCGCATCCTCGCCATACCGACTTTTGAGATTGGATGAGGTTCCTGGCTCTGGGTCGACGCGCGGGATATGCGAGAGCAGCTCGTTTATCGCAGTCTTGAACACGGCGAAGGCAAACGGATCGGCCCACCACTGTGCGTCAGTTGAAAGACTTTGCGCGATCTTTCTGACCAGATCGAGCAGCACGCCCGTGTGTTCGTCCATTGGCTCGCGCAGGGAGAACTCGAGCCGCCGACGGATTTCTTCACTCATTTTCCCGTCCGGAGCAGCGTCTTTTAATCGTCGATGCATGTCGCGCGGCAGCCACAGCGCGGTCTGGATCATGTCCTTGGTTTCGCGGCCGGATTTTGGTTTTCGCATGTTGGTCTCATCAGCGCAGCGTGCATCCATCGCGTACAATTGCCCATTCTATCCCAAATGTCAACTCCCAATAGAAATATCAACGACCTCTCAACATACTGTTATAGCACACGTTATTTTGCGCTTTAACCATACGAAAACGTACGCTTCATGTACGCTTGAAACCACTTGAGCACGCCCCACATAGGGCACAACCGCAACGGACAAAAGAGGTCACAACAATGCATCGGACATCTACAGCGATAGGGCTCACGGACCGCGTCCGGACCCTGAACGAGACAGCATCCATCCTCCGGATTTCACGAGGGTCGGCCTATGAGGCGGCGCGCCGGGGGGAAATCCCCACCATTCGGATTGGCCGTCGCCTGCTTGTGCCCTCAGAAGCGCTCGAAAAGATGCTTTCGGGCAACCATGAGCCTGAGCGAGCCCAACCAGCAGATCGTCGGAGCGCCCACCGCGCGACGGTTTCGGGCGAGCCTCGCTCGCGAACACGACCCCATGTGAAGAGTGTGCCGCTATGAGTATGATCCAAACGACTTCGGCGTTGTCGGCCAACGCTACCCGCATCGAAACAAGCCTTGATGCTGCGCTTGATGCGAAAAGGCCCCAGGCGGACCCTACAAATTGGCCAACAGGCGAACAGACGCCAGCTCAGAGCGCCGAGCGAGGCCCCGGTTGCTCACCGGTAGAGCTCACTCTCGTCAAGAAAACGGACGGCCCTTGCACGAAGCGGATTTCTCTGGAGGGAGGTAAAGTCGTTTCCGATGGGTCCGCTTGCGCCATCTGGGATGGAACTGCAAAGCGGCTGCCGATCAAGCCTTTTCAGGGACAATCGGCCACTAAAATTTTTGCCTCGATCCTAACCCGCGTCGGGGAAGATAAGGCGATTTGCCTCGGCCGCCTGATCTCCGAGGTGGCTGACAAGGTACCTTTGGTGACCGAAAAACGGCGCCGCCAAAGTGCGAAGAAAGATGCGATATCGCGGACGCAAGAATACTTACGTTTTGTTGAAGGTGAGCCGGCTTTTATGCTGATCGACTTTGATCGAAAAGGCATGCCGCAAGATATAGCCGCTCGCGTGGATGCCGCTGGTGGCGCCTGGAACGCGCTAGTTGGTGCTGTGCCCGAGCTTGCACATGCGGCGCGCGTGAGCCGAGCTTCCACCAGCGCGGGTATCTATAACTCGCAGACTGGGCAAACCTATCCTGGCTCAGGCGGGGAACACCATTACATTCTGGTAGCAGATGGGAGTGACATACCTCGCGCCCTGCAAGACCTACATGATCGTGCATGGCTTGCCGGCTTAGGTTGGTACATGGTCGGCGCGGCCGGGCAGCTGCTCGAACGATCAATCGTAGATAAGACCGTCGGCTCGCCCGAACGGCTTGTTTTCGAGGGGAACCCCATTACCGTACCTCCACTTCTACAAGATATGTCCAAACGAGTGCCCCTGGTCAGCGATGGCATTGCAATTGACACGGATACTGTGATCCCGCTGCTGACCGAGGCGGAACGCTCTACCGTAAATGCATTAAAGGCCGCAGCCAAAGACCACTTGCGTCCGGAAGCTACGCGGGTCCGTGACAATGCTGACCGTGCGCTGGCCAACGAGATGTCTGCGCGGGACGGCATTCACTTTGACACCGCACTTCGGCGTATCCGCGCCCGTCACAAAGGGGTTCTTCTCCCACCTATCGTACTGGAGTTCGACGACAGCTCAATTGGTCAGGTAACGGTAGGTCAGCTGCTTGCCGATCCGGACCGCTTTCTCGGGGAGACCCTGGCGGACCCACTCGAAGGGGTCTCATATGGTCGCTGCAAAGCAAAAGTCATGCAAGGAGATGATGGCCAATTGATTATCCACTCGTTTGCGCATGGCGGAGCGGTTTATCGCCTGCTGCTGGATGCGCCATCTCTGGAGGAACTCATTAACTCTTCACCGGAACAGTCCGCCGTGGATGTTTTGACAGCAAACCTGCATCGCGCTGAGTTGGCGCCCGACGAGGTTGACCGACTTCGTCAGCATGTTGCTCACCGCGCGAACGTCGGGTTGCGGGCCGTCAACAGCCGCATAAAGAGCGAAGACCAGGAACGGACGCAAGCAAACGCGGAACGTGCTGCGGCTGCGATGCCAATCGACCCGCGCATCACGTTTCCTGCTCCCGCAGAAGACGCGGAATTGACCCCCGTCGTTTCCAAAATTGATGAAATCCTCTCACAAGTGAACGATCCCGAGCCGCCGATGCGCACCGCATCTGGGACTTTGTGCGAAGTGCGGGAACGGCCCGCTCTCGGCCTTCATCTACTTATGCCGGAAGGCGACCAACCCATTCCGCCTGATCAGCTTCTGCCGGCTCCCGCAGAGCCGCTTATTTCCGAGCTTGATCTAGACCAGACGACTATGACTATCGAGAAATTTATACGTTATACGCGAGAAAAACCTCACCCCCGAGCCGTCCGGCTTCCTACGCCTTTTGTTCACGCATTTCACTCGTATGCGGGAAGCGCACTTCCGCGGGTCGCCGGTGTGGTGACTTCTCCGCTTGTCAATGAGCACGGGCTGCTCGCAACGAACGGTTTAGATCGAAAGCTGGAAATGGTATTTCGCATCCCCCAAGAAATCCGCGAATTGGTTCCCAACGTCACGGAGGTATCGGACATACAAGCACAGTACGCTTACCGGTTCCTTGCAGACGAGTGGCTGTGTGACGTTCAGACAAGCGAGGAGGGCAAGGCCATAATTATTGTCTCGGCACTCACGCTGATAGAGCGTGTTTTGCTTCCGGAACGACCAGCTTTCTTTGTGACGGCGGGGCAACGCGGGGGCGGCAAAACGACCTCGATTAATATGATTAGTACTGCCGTGTTCGGGCGGCGGGCATCGGCTGCATCCTGGTCGGACAACGTCGAGGAACGCCGAAAGTCAATACTCTCCTACCTGCGCGATGGCCCGGCCATGATCGCGTGGGATAACTTGACCCGCGGAGCTAATATATCTTGTCCGGTATTAGAGCGAGCTCTTACCTCGCCAACCATCACAGATCGTTTGCTCGGAGTATCAGAACAGATCACGGCGTCGAGCACCACGGTCCACTTTCTTACAGGAAACAACATTCTCCCTAGTGGCGATATGTCCTCTCGCTCCTTCGTGATCCGTATTGAGGTTGATCGACCTGATCCCGAGAACCGCGTTTTCAAGCACTCCAATCCGATTGAATGGACCCAGGAGCATCGCGCGGAGATCTTACGTGCGCTCTACACTATTTTGGTGTGGAACCCGATGCTGCATATGGCCCCTGACGTTCGACCAATACGTACCCGATTTCGGCGCTGGTGGACCTTATGCGCTTATCCGGTCGTTTGCTTGTCGGCGGTCAAGCTCGATGAAATCCTCAGCGCGCGCGAGAGCGAGGATGCTGAGGTGACCGGTATGGCTGCCCTCTTGTCCGGGCTCTTGGGCACGTTTGGCACGGGCGACTTCACCGCGGCACAACTTTTGCATCTAGCACACAACCTTCCCTCGTCGGAACACGCAAGCGAATGGATCTTGCCTGTTCAGGCGGCACTTGAGGAAGCAACCGGGAAGCCATTTGCTGGTTCGTTCGAGGCCCGAACAGTTGGCAAGAAACTCCAAATCGTAGTCGGACGGCCCGTTCAGATTGGAGCCGACATTATTGTCCTGCACCGGGTCTCCGACAGCAAAGCTGGGAACCGTTATCGTGTGGCCAAGACCTCACAGTAGGGGAAAGTGGGGAATGCGGGGAATGTTTTGGGCCTCTCGCCCTGACGCTGTAAGTATTTTCGCTGATGGAAATTAAGTTAACTCAGGACTTCATGGCGGAAACTTTCCCAACTTTCCCCACTTTCCCCCTGGGCACGGCTCGTAAACGGTCAAAAGGTCGCAGGGGCGAAGGCATCCGTTCGGCCGGGAAGGCACGCGCGGCTCGTTAACCATCACACGACCGCACCATCGGTATCCCCGAAGAACATTCCGTTCGACCGTGACCGGAGCCCTGCGGGAGACGGGTCCGACGGGGTCGACCTTCCATATTCCGCAGTTTTTCAGCCGCCCTCCTGCCCACCCGCCGTTTATTAACGCGGTGTAATCAAATGAATAGTCAAAACGCGCCGAGACAGATCGCGTTCCGCGCAGGGGGCGTCACCGATGCTCTACGGGGCGCCTACCGCTGCCGCACAAGCAATCCGGCTCAGGCCATGTAAAACGGTGACAACTCTCAAGCGGTCTCGCAGACACGTTTTCCACCGTTGTAGCCCTTCCCAGTCCGTTGGCCGCAAGGCCACGTCTCGCCGAAAAACGCATGTGCGGCCTCCCTACAAGGCTGACCCCGTCAGCTACGAACTATCCGGCCCAAGGCGAGGAGGCTCGGCGGCGGCGCGACAGCGACGAAATGAGGGGTACGTGATCTCGTTCGCGAGCCATCCGCCAGCCAAATCGCGAGAGGCACGAATTGGTTAAACCTTGGTTAAACCCCTCATCGTATAAATCTCCTCACACATGAAGCGGGGCATCGTGCCGCGCAGCACTGGAGGCGGAAATGATAACTATGGAATTTTACGAACAACAGCTGGATCTTCTTCGCAAGCGAGGCAACGGTGCCTCACAGCACTCCCAGCGGGGGGCGAAAATGCAAAGTATGACGTTTTACGAACAGGAGGTTGATCGCCTTTTTCGCGAACTGCGGGACCCCCCAGGCACTCTCTGCGACTGGCCGGTAATCGGGGGAGGTTTCGTGAAGGGTGAAGACGATACAACGCAAATGCGGCGGTACATCGCTCGGGCGCTACGGGCTCGCGACTGGTTCATCGACCACGGTCCGTCCGACGCCCCGCCACTCCCTCTGGGATCCCGTGAGATTTGTGACATGAAATATCGGCCTGCCCCCAACACCGCCCTCAATCACATTGTCGCCCGCTACGCGGTGTCGCTGGGAGGCCAAAACTGGGATTTCAATCTCCATCCTGGTTTCGACGACTTCGCTCGGGGCCTTATGACCGCGAAGAATGCGCCTGACTTCGTCATCAAAGACGAAGGGATGCTCCGACGCTACCCACCTCACCGACTGCAGGGGTTTACACCCTATCTTACGTGGCAACCGCCTGAGCAGTATGCCCGCACGATGGAGGGCTACCGAAAGAGCGAGGCTCGCTGGGCTCGTGCTCATGAAGCCTCGACTTCGGCGTGAGCTGCGGGCGACAGAGGCCGATCATCATGTCGTTCCTCGAAAGCTTGAAGCGGGCGGAGGTGGGCGCTCGCGCCAGTGACGGTGACCCATGGCGCCAACCTTTGGAACGGTTGCGTGGTCAGGTCGGCGACGACGGCGTCGAGCGGGTGACGACGCAGGCCGTGCTTGACGTACTGGAGGTTCCGCAACGTGCCCGGCGGTCTGGCACCTATCGCCGGCTGGCCAAGCTTATGGCCGAACTCGGCTGGAGCGCGGTGCGAGTTCGGGGGCTGACGCGCGGGGGATACCTGGAGCAGGTCCGGGGGTTCGCGCGGTGCCCGCGTAGGTGAGCAACGGCTCGATCCGCACGTGATCTTGTACTCCTACGAAGCTGGCCTGGACAAATTCCCAACGGTTGGGATTTTCCGTCAGCGGGTCGTTCCCAGGACGCAATCAGCCATCAGGCGCGCCCCCCTTTTACACGCGCGGAAAGTTGCGGTATTCCTCAATCCTGAACCGGGAAAAGGGTCGTGCCGAAGTCCTTCAAATGAAACGCGGCGGTCTATGGCGGGCGAGAGGAGGATTTCCAAGTGATGAAAAGGAAAGCATCGAAAAGTTGGGTCCTCATCTCGGCCGTCGTTGCACCGCTGGTTGCTGCAACGGCGAGCGCACAACAACCCCCAGTCAAGCGCACAATCCTCCAAACCGTCGATTTCCCGCCGGGCTTAACCACAGTGACCTACCTAGCCGAAGTCGCGCCGGGTAGCTGCTCCGGCCGCCACACCCATCCGAGCATCGAAACGAGCTATGTGATCGAAGGAACGATGCTCGTCAAGGTCGCGGGCAAACCAGACCAGACGTTCAAAGCCGGGGACAGCGTGCAAAATCCAGCGGGGACACCGCACGATGTCTGTGCGGCGCTAGGCCAAACGCTCAAGATAATCAGCAACCAAGTTGTGGAGAAAGATAAGCCGCTGGCAACTCCGGTACCGTAGCAGATGCGCGGCTTCCTAAAAAGCCCGCGGGCAATCCCCAACGTTGGGAATTTGACCAACCGATCTTGCCTCTGGCTCCGACCCGACCCCGAGGACCGGATCGCTGCCTGTCGATCCGCAGCCCACCACCACGTCGGCTCCGGCACGGTATAACCGTCGAAATCTCGAACGTGCGCTCTGGTGCTCCCGCCGGGCAGTAATCGTGCGGCGCCACCGGTGCCAGACATGACTGGGCAAGGTCGGACAGGGTGCTCGGCTCGACGGCGTCCGCGGTGTGTGCATCAACGGAAACGGCACCCTCCCGCCCTAACCGGTGGTGATGGGGTGCCGGCAGCGGCGTGCCGGTCCCAGTACCCTTCCGCGATTGGCGGACGGGGAGCGGGGACCTGTGCGGCAGGACTATCCCAATAAGCTGACCACTCGGCCGGCGGCCGGTACCGGCCGCACTTGCTACCTTCCAAAAGTCAGAGATCGAGAAGTGGTGGCCCATTATAAAGGCCGCCAACATCAAGGGCGAGTGATCTATCGGGTCGCACATTCCATAACGTGCATTCCGCGAACGCCGGATGTTCGATGTCCGGTTGGGGTCAAACCCGGACCACCCGGCATGTCGGCAGCGGTGGCAGCTTTTTCCAAAAACCAGCCATCGGTAGCCATCGCAACCGGGTCGGGCCAAATCCCGAAGACAAGGTGAAACGCTCTGATGCCCTTATGCACTCGCTCACTGATCGAGCGTTAGGTATGAGGTATGGCGTACGCGATCTTCTTCACGCGCGAGGGAGCGCAGCGCGCGATCGGTGGCCGCCGCGAGGCAGCGACGGGGCCGGGGTTGCGGCGTAGTCAGTTACTGGCGCGAAGGTTCACCCCAAGAAAGTCCGTCCTCAGCCTGCCGGTTCGGGATCGGGAAACTTCCACTTGCCGTTCAGTATTTCGGGACGCGGCCGATAAAGCCGCACGGTATAGTTCCAGCCAGGCATGATCGGCAGGCAGTTGGGAATTTTTCCGTCGCAGCCCCCGAATTGGATGGTGACGGCGCCGTCCGGGTCTTTCTTCGCCGTAATGCTATTCAGCGAATAGGCGTCGTAGGGGTTCTTTTCAAAATAGCCTGCGGCGTTGTAGACGCTGACCGACCAGAAGGCGTCCACGGGGACTTCTTTTACATGGAGCTTGTAGACGGTCGTTCCGTCGTTCTTCGGCACCGCCGCACCGATATAGGTCGCATCCTTGTCCGGATTGCCGCCCCAGCCGGCCGCCGTGCCGATCAGATGCTTGACCGGATCGACGTGGTTCTTGGTGCCGAAGGCGTGTTGGAAGCCGTCTGTGTGTTTGGCGAGCGCCAATAAGGCGTCGCGGATTTTCTTCAGGCTTGACTGATCCCAGTTCGGCAGTTCGAGCTTGCCGGGATCCTTCTGGCTGACCCTGATGGCGTCCTGAAGCTTGTGAACCTCGTCAAGGTCTTTAGGGTCGTTAGGATCGACCAGGGTGCGGATCACGACCATTACGTAACGGGTGTCTACATCCTTTTCAGTGAGCGTGTGCGGCTTGTGGTCGTAGGCTACAAATGGAACGTAATGGTCTTCGTTGATGATCTGCAGCGACATGAAGCGCTTGCCAGCGTCTGGCAGCGTGATCGTGACCGGCGCGGCCGCGAGATCGAACGCGCCGAAGGAATAAAGAGTGTCGCGGTTGAGGCGAATAACTGTTTGATGGTCAATCGAGGCCGGCTCACGGCGATGACCAAGCTTGCCAATGCCGGCTTCCTTTGCATTGATCGCCAGATAATTGTCAGTCTCAGCGCGCTCGAAATTATCGACAGTGACAGGGACCGTGGCGCTTGAGGGCACGACGATTGCTCTTTTCATGGTACTGTTCCCTGCGCATGACTGTAATGAAGCCTAGCCCCATTGCGCGGCCGGTCAATGTCCGGATCGGGCCAAACCCAGACCGCCCGGCACGTCGGCAGGTGGCCGCCGCGAGGCAGCGACGGGGCCGGGGTTGCAGCGATGAAGAATATCATCGCGTTGTCCTGAACGGAAGTTTGGATCGCCCTATCCTTGGGACCGGAAGCTGAAATGACCTGAATGCAGTCACCAGTTGCTCATCAAGCTTGAGAGGCGCCGCCGGCCCGACGTTTACGCTGGTCAGCACCGGTGATGCTGTCCAGTTCGGAATGGGCAAGTCGAGATAGCCAACTATCTCCCCGTTCCGCGTTCGTACCTTGTGTTGCGGGGCGGGTTCGACCTTCGGCCGATACGCGTTCAAGATAAGCCGGTACTCCCGTTCGTGCTGATACGCATAGTGTTTGTGCATCATCGCATTGAGATACACCCCGTTCATCATCGCCAAAAGAACGTCGCGTTCGTAAAGCAACGCGCGCCCCTGCCGTTGCGAATATGATTTCCAGCTTGGAAGGTTCACACGAAGGAGCAGTTTGATAGTCGCGTCAACATACCGCTGGAGCAGTCTTCGAAGCTCGGGCTCGTCGTACCGCACCGGAAAGCGAAGGAAATTGGAAACAGCTGAAATATTTGAGGCGAAGTTGGCCATGTCCAACGCCTGCACGGAAAAGCCCAGGCAGACACCTCGCCCATCATCCGCATAGCTTCGCCACTGGGACATGTCATCATCGACATAGCTGAAGCTTGCGACCCAGAAGCCATACTCGACCAAGCCAAGTGCGACTTCTCCAATCAGATGCTCGGCTGTCTGCTGCGGTACGGTCGGGCCGGCCACTTTCGCTGCTTCCTCGAACATCTGGTGCCCGATGCGTAATCCATATTGCAGTTCGAGCGTGTCGTTGAGATGAGTACGCTCAGTGAACCAAAAATGACCGCTCTCGATAATAGCTAATGCGCTCCTAACATCTGTGTAGTGATAGATCGTTTGGGCCTTGGACGAAGTTTGATCCGCGGTGGCAAGATCGTCGCTGGTCAGCCCGCTAATCTCTGTTTTGAATTCTTCGAGCGCGGCGTCGTGCTGCTCCCATTGTTCGGTGTCCGATGCCATGACCTGCTCAGCCCTCTCTGCGCTGAATATCCACGATTTCGTAGCAAGGGTCCATGTTTTCAGCACCAAGCCCCGGCGGCCCCACCAGAGACGGCACTGGCCGCGGGACAACGCGAAACGCTCTGACGCCCCATGCGCTCGCCCGCTCGGTCACAACCCCTTGAAAAAATTGGCCGTGCCGGTTGCTCCGGGATTGGGTCGCGGCCGGCCAGCCCGCTGAGGGTCGGACGTTTGCAATAACCCGCCGCAGGCCCCTTTTCAGGCGGATCGCAATCAGTATACTCTGATCTGAGAGCCGCCAGCGGGACGTGCCGAAGTCTCGTTATTTCACGGCGGCGTTAGTGCCTACGGCGGGCGAGACGATCCAAAAATTGCAGCACCAACGTTCGCGGACGGCGATCAGCGTCTCCGTTCGCGCGCACTCCATTGCTTGCCATCCTAACAGGGAGAACCTTCATGTTTCGGGCATTCATGATCGCTGCGGCGTCGGCTGCAGTACTTACCTCTTCGCCGACGGCTTTCGCACAGGGACAGCTCGGCAGCGCCGACGAAGCCAAGGCCATGCTGTTGAAAGCAGTCGCCGCTGTAAAGGCGGACAGGGACGTGGCACTCATCATGTTCCAAAAGGGGGAGGGCGGGTTTAAGGACCGCGATCTTTATGTATTTTGTATCAGAATGAGCGACGCGAAAACCCTTGCCGGTCCGGTTGCTGTCCCCGTCGGCACCGACGTCAGAACCCTAAAGGACCCAACCGGCAAGGAGTTTGGTATGGAACAATATGCCGCTTATCAGAAGCCGGAAGGTCAAATCACCGAGATCAGCTACATGTTTCCGAAGCCGGGCACGACCACGCCGGCAGTCCCTAAGGTTGCTTTCGTTACCAGGGTGGGCGATCTAGGTTGCGGTGTCGGCTATTACAAGTAGTGATCTTAGTGGGGCGCCGTAATCCGGCGCCCCCGAGGGCGGCCTTACGAAAGCAAGCCTGATAATTACTTGTTTCGTGTCCTGGTGCTCGCCCCCCAATTCAGCGCGTTTTCACGACTAACCCGATAAAAGGAATGCTTCCATGGAGCGAAGAGAGTTCTTGAGATCGGTTGCCGCCGTGGGGGCGATGACAGCAGCAGGTGGGTTCTCCACGCCGGCGATCTCGCAGCGTGCTGCTGCCCGCGCACTGCGCTTCGTGCCGCAGTCTGATCTCGCGAATTTCGACCCGATTTGGGGCACCCAGTATGTAGTGCGCAACGCCTCCGCCCTGGTGTGGGATATGCTCTACGGCGTCGACGAGAACCTGCAACCGCAGCGCCAGATGGTGGAAGCCGAAGAGGTGTCGGCGGACGGCCTAACCTGGACATTCCGGCTGCGGCCGGGGCTCAAATTCCATGACGGCGAGAAGGTGCTCGCCAAGGACGTGGTGGCAAGCCTCAACCGGTGGACGGCGCGAGACCCGACGGGGCTATTGATCAGGGCCATCCAGCAGGACCTCACGGCGGACGATGACAGCACCGTGAGGTGGGTACTCAAGAAGCCTTTCCCCAAGATGCTGTTGGCGCTTGGCAAGATCAGTACGCCGATCGCCTTCATGATGCCGGAACGGATCGCCAAGACCGATCCGTTCAAGCAGATCACCGAATATGTCGGCAGCGGGCCGATGCGCTTTATGCGCAACGAATGGGTGGCGGGCGACAAGGCGGTGTTCGAGAAATTCGCCGACTACGTGCCGCGGCAGGAACCGGCCTCGTGGCTTGCGGGCGGCAAGCGCATGTTGGTCGATCGTATTGAATGGAAGGTGATGCCGGATGCCGCGACCGCCGCCGCGGCGCTCCAGAACGGAGAGATTGACTGGTGGGAGAACCCGATCTCCGACTTGGTGTCGCTGCTCCGAAAGAACCGCAACATCGCCGTCGATATCGCCGATCCGCTTGGCAATATCGGCATTTTCCGCATGAACCATCTCCACCCGCCCTTCAACGATGTGCGGGCGCGCCGCGCCGTGCTGATGGCCATGAGCCAGGAGGATTACATGCGCGCCATCGTCGGTGACGACGACAAGCTGTGGAAGCCGTTGCCGGGGTTCTTCACCCCCGGCACACCGCTTTACACCGAGGAAGGCGGTGACATCCTCAAAGGGCCGCGTGACCTCGCCGGCGCCAAGAAGGTGCTGGCGCAATCGCGTTACGCAAACGAGCCCGTCACCTGCCTCGTCGCTCAGGACCAGCCGATCACCAAGGCTCAAGGCGACATCACCGCCGATCTCCTTAAGCGGCTCGGCATGAACGTCGATTTCGCCGCGATCGATTGGGGTACGGTCGGCGCCCGCCGCGCCCAGAAGACGCCGCCGGGCCAGGGCGGCTGGCAGATGTTCCACACTTGGCAGACTGGGGCGGACGGCATCAATCCGGCGGTTAACACTCTGATCCACGCCAACGGCGAAAAGGCTTGGTTCGGCTGGCCGGACGTGCCCGAGGTCGAAGCCCAGATTGCGTCGTGGTATGACGCCAAGACCCTGGACGAGGAGAAGGCTGCCGCGCGGCGGCTCAACAAGATTGCACTCGACAACGTCGTCTACGCGCCCACCGGCTTCTTCCTGAGCTATCAGGCGTGGCGCAAGAACATCACCGGCGTGGTCAAGGGCCCGCTGCCGTTTTTCTGGGGCGTCAGCAAGAGCGTTTGAGACCGAGTGTCTGGTCAATTTTCTGGAACCGGCAGCCGATAGCGGGCCGCGCCGAATGGCCGGCGGTAGCCAATCGACGCCGGCTAAAATGGTTACCCGGTTTCGCGCACCGTTCGTGATAGGCGGTGGAGTAGAGCGGCCCGGTTCACCGTGGTCCTCCGCGCACCATTTTCCAAAACTGCTCCGTGCTGTTCAGACGTGGGAACGGAACGTCCGGCACCGGCACGTCGAGGAAGCGGCATAGCGGCGCCCAGCCTTCGGCAACGTCGAACACCAACAGCCGCTCCGCCGGGATTGCCGCACAGACTTCCTCGGTGCGGCGGCGGTAGGCGGCCAGCACACCCTCGCGGTCGGTCGACGGGCAGCCGAAGGTCTGGACTTGGACCATTTCAATCACGACATCCCGCATGGTCCGAAGGTGCGGGGGCAGCGGCACCTCATCGGGGGCGTCGAACAGGGCGCCGATCGTAGCCGAAAAACTGGTCCACCAACCCGCCTCCGGCCGCACGGACAGGATCACCTTGGACTGGGGATAGGCGTTGGCGAGTTCGCGCCAAGGATGCGCGCCTGGCCCAGTCCACCTGCGAGCGATAACCCGCAAACACTTCATCCCAGACCACCCGCCGGCCCACGGTTGGGCTTCGGTCCCTGCCACCACTTTCCCGGGGTCGGGGTCTTCACCGACCTGCACGATCTGAAAAACCCAACCGTTGGGAATTTCGGAGCATTCCGGGAAGACCCGTAGGATGTTTGTTAGCGGCTGTGGAAATCCGCGCAAAGATGGCGAAGAGCTAGACCGATGGGTGAGAAACCGGAGGTGCGGCGGTTGCGTGCGCGTTGTCTGATCGCAAGTTTGATTGTCTGCTCGCCCAGAAATACCCAACCGTTGGGGATTTGAAGATCGGCCCTGGCAGGCTCTACTGGTTGGCGTCGAAGGACTGCCGCTTAACCCCGGATCAAATAAACGCCCTGCTTGACATCGCCAAAGACCGGTGGATTGAGGCGAAGGATTTCAACAGTGTCCCGGCGGTATCGGAAGATAATGACAACCAGGACCCGGAGCCCAACGATCTGCACGCGAGCGCCGAGACTGAAATTATCGGTATCGCAGCGGAACCGGAGAACGATAACAACGACCCGGATGCGGACACCTCGCACGGTGCTGCCACTCTGCTTGATCATTTCGACGCGGCCATGTGCCTTATGTTGACATACGCCGCGATGCCAGCCGTCGATTTCGTGGGCGCCCCCTATGCGCCGGCAACGTCGGCCGGCGACATCAGAACAGTCGGCAACTTCTTAATCACGGTTGCCGACACCATGGAGGAACGTGCGCTCGATAAGGCTGCGTGACCCGTGTAAATCCCTCGCGATGGGTGCCTAGCCTCGGCTGGGCACCCAATTTTGCTGGAACCCCGCCCGCCCAGCGATCCAGCGGGCGAGGGAGGCACGGTTGGTAATGGCCGCTGTTCCAGCCGACCTGATCCCCGCTCGTCCGCTCGTGCTGGCGCGTCGTCTCGTCGGTTCCCTCCAATCCGCCGCTCCCGGCTTCGTCGACCGGTCCCAGCGCTTCAACTGGTTCCTGCTCTCCCACTGCAGTAGCCGTATTCCTTAGCTGGGTACACGCGCTTGGGATCAAGCACTCAGGCAGACGAGCCGACATAGGAAAGGCGAGCGGCATGGCCACATCGTTCCGTTCGTGAGGAGTATCAAACCGGATCGGCCACGACGACCTTTTCAATAAATGTGATGCCACCCTCCCCCGTAGTCATTGTATCCCAAATGGTCAGGCCGGATAGCTTTAGTAGGTCTCGCCAAATCTCCTCTAGGTCGTCGCTGGCATCGGATAACTTTTCTGGGGTGCATGCCTGCTCCCATTTGCCGCTCAGATCAATACGCCTGTCCAGTTCGGCCGCAGGTACCTCGATTGTTTCTTCATGTTTGATCTCAACAGGCTTACCGTGCGCGATTGAATTTCTGAACAGCCGCAATCCCTCAATTGAACTGTACGGCCTCACTTTCCAATCCGCTGCAACACCAAGATGTTTGAAAACCTGAGCGACCTTTTCATCAAAGTTCTGACGCTCTCTCCAATTTCTTAGCAGCTTGTGTCCGAGAAAATTGATCTTGGCTTCAAAGGTGAAGGCAAGCATGACCGCGCAAGCCATGCGGTCGAAGGCGAGACCGTCGCGCTCGTTCGCATCGAGCTTGCGCTCTATTATCCCTTTGAAATAGGACGCCGCATTCGAAAGGTCATTGTGAACGTAGATATTTTTCTTCTGCTTAATTCTGGCCTTGATGATTTCCATGGCAATCTCAATCGGCAAGGCCCTCGCCATCGGAGGGCGCCCAGCATGCAACATGAATGCCCGACTTGCGTCAATCTTTGCCATCATCAATCGCCACAGATCGTGGCCGGTCCGCCTTAGCCAGCGAGATAACTTGAAATCGGCAGGCCGATAAGCTCAGCCTACGCCACTGCTCGGGGCCTGCGTGTGGCTACTATTCCTGTGACCCAGCACGCACCGCTGCAGCCTCGCGGACGGGGGTTTGAAGCGATAAATCGTTCACACGCTCTGAGCACCCCACCTATTCTGTGAGCCGGCAGCGGCGATGTTGGATTTCTCCGGTCTCCGGGCGCCCTATCGGAGGAACCTTTCCGCTTAGTGGGCCTTTCCAAAGCGTTCCCTGGGTACGACATAGGGCACCGCCCGGCAGCGGGCAGGGAGGGATTAGGCGTGGACTTCCTCGATGGCGCTTTCGCCCAGCATCTCGTGCATTACGGGTATGGCGCGATTTTTCTGCTCCTGATGATGGAGAGCGCGGGCGTCCCGCTGCCCGGCGAAACCATCCTGGTCAGTGCTGCCGTACACCCGCCATGCGCTCGACATCCGCTACGTCATCGCTGCCGCCGCGGGAGGTGCGATCGTCGGCGACAATATCAGCTTCTGGGTAGGCCGGGAATTCGGTGAACCACTGCTCGAAAAATGGGGTCATCTCATCGGGCTCGATGCCCGAAAGAGAATGCTGGGCCGGTTCCTGTTCGCCCGCTATGGCGGATCGATCGTGTTCTTCGGACGCTTCGTTGCGCTGCTGCGTGCCTTCGCCGCGCTGCTCGCGGGAGCGAACGGGCTATCGCCATGGCGGTTCTTCGTCTTCAATGCAGCCGGCGGAATTACCTGGGTGACGCTATTCGGGGCGGCCGGTTACCTACTCGGCGAGGGCATCCGGCGCATCGCCGGACCCGTCGGCTGGGCGATGTTGGCCCTGGCCGTCGTCATCGCCTTCGTCTTGTGGCGCTATTACAAGAAACACGAGGAGACCCTGTTGGCCAAGGCCGAACGCGAGATGGCGCGGCAGGTCTAGCACACGGCGCGAGCCGAACCCGGAACCAAACCGGGGTCGCCGCGGTTCATTGAGCACTCGGACGGACTTTCGGTGAAGCAACATGCATGCCTCGTGGAGACTTTGGAATGATGCGTGGCAGCTCGGGTCTGATGCTCAGCGCGTGATCGCGATGCGCTTGGCCCGCATATCCGCCGGCGGCGCCGCGGCCGACGCAGAGTGCCGACGCATGGTGTCGGAAAAAGTCGCTGCTGCTGCCGCTGCGCAGGCCGCAGCCACTGCGCAGGCCGCAGCCACTGCTGCCCTGGTCAGCGGCAAAGGCATTGAGGCCGCAGCAACGGTCGCCCTTGCTCCGGTAAAGCGAGCGGTTCGGGCAAATCGTCGACGATTGTCGAGGGCCAAACGGATCGAGGGGGTACTCTCACGTCTAGGCCGATTGCTACCAGGCGGTTCTCGCTAAGCAGGAGCAGGCAGTTTGATGGTCGCGAAATCGAGATAATCGATGGGCTTCCCGATTGGAGGTTCCCGGACTTCTGTAGAGACTGCGGGAACGGGAACCGGAAAGCCGCGAGGATCGTCGTGGTGACGAGACGTGCTCCGCTGCCACGCATGGTCGTCTTCCGCTCCGATACCGCCAGCGTGCCATCGTGCTCGCGGCCGTCAAGGACAAGCCCTTCGGGTGGCCGCGAAAAGTGCGGCCATCCTTGACCGCCACTCGACACGATGGCGCAGTCGAACTGCGGTCGGGGCGGAAGAATAGCTCCGCCGGGGTCAAACAAAAGAATGGGCGCGAAAGCAGGTTTCGTGCCAAGATTTTGTCATCACGATACGGGAGGGTCGCCATCAATTTCCCTGGCACAAAAAACAGGAACAATCGCGGATTTCCCCATCAGACACCGTGGTCGTGCTTACTCGCCGCGGCCGCGGCTGAATCGTAGCGATCGGCTGCATGCGGTCAAGAGCCTTCACGGGATCACGACCAACGCAAACGAATTGGCGGCCGGCGTTCACGATCGGATGCCGCTGATCCTGGCACCGGAGAACTACAGCCGCTGGCTTGGTGATGAGCCCGATCCCGCCGACCTGATGCGGCCCTTTTCCGCTGGCTTGATGCGTGTGGCCGATATCGACGAGGGTCAACAAGCCCGAAACCGAATTGGAACTAACAGCGGCTGCCGCCTGAGGGCGTTCCGCACCGGTGGCGCCCCCCGCGAAGGCGAAGTTGCCGCTCCAGGGGGGCCACGGAGTGGGGCGCCTCATCAAGGACTGCGACGCGGCTGTTGACACCTCTGCATGGCTTGCTCGAAAATACGGTACAATGGTTTCCCGCCATATGCCGAGACAAAATCAATGAGCAATCCGACCTACACCTCGATAATTTCCGCGGCCGAGAACTATCTTAAAGATAAAGGTCACACGACCCCAAGCAACGCCATATCCAGCAAAGATTTGGTCTCCGCCATTGAGCAAATGGTTACGGCCGGAGACTTGGATATTGACGTAGGGCGAGGTACAATTCTTGTCTATATAAGCAAAGCGGCAAACACGGATGATGCATCTGCGATTGTCAGTGGTGGGCCTCGCGGTGGTTACTGGTACGACGCCAGCGTGATCCAAGCCGCGCCGAAGCCGGTTGAAGAAACGAAAATCGAAAGCAACCAGGGACTTACAGTCTCCTTTTTGGAGAAAGACCTCTATCCCCTTGTGAAATTTTGGCTGGAGACCAAAGAATACAAGGCAAAAGACATTTCTAGTCTGAAGGGCGGCGGCAAATGGGGAAATCCTGATATTCTCGGGGTTAATACCGTTTCCATATCAGATTGACTTTGCAATGTATGGGAACGATGTGATGGATCTGACGAGTGCCGGATTGCGTTCGATGTAGAGTGCAGCGTCCTCAAGCTTTGAGTAGACCTCATCCATGGATTTGAGGGCGTAGTTCTTGAAGATTTTCTCCCGAATCTCGTCCCACAGATTTTCCTGAGGGTTTAGCTCGGGAGAATAGGGCGGGAGAACATGCAGCATGATGTTGCCGGGAACTTCAAGGTCATCGCTCTGATGATTGCCGGCACCGTCTACGAACAGCAGGATGAGCTGGCGGGGATACTTCTTGGCCAATGTCTCCAGGAAAATCTGGAAGCACTGCGTGTCGGGCGCCGGCATGATCAGATAGACACAGGTGCCATCCTTCGGGCTGACGGCGCCATACAAATAGACGTATTCGCGAACGAGCTGGCAGGCGACCTGCGGCCTCGTCCCATCGGGAGCCCAGCACGGTCGCGGGCGGTTCATGCGGCCAAAGCGCGCTTCGTCGGCGAACATGATGCGCAAGCCGCAACCCCGTCTGGCAGCAACCCGCCGGGCTTGCTTCACAGCATTTGGAAAGCCGTTTTTTTAAAAGCTTCTTGAGCCGCGATGTCGCGCTTGGGATGAAATGGACGCGGCATCAGCTTGCGCCAGCCGTGCCGAGCCAGAAGATTGTAGATCGTGCTGTTGCTGGTCGGATGCCCGATCGCCTGTTCATAGGCCGCCTTGAGATCGTGGATATTCAGCATCTCGCCCGCCCCGGCGGCCTTGGCAAAACACGCCAACAAAGCCTTCTCCCCGGCAAGCGTCATGTTCTCGCGCTGGCGGCCGCCGATCGGCTTCGGCTTGAGCGCCTTGATCCCGCCGTGGTCAAAGTCCATGTGGGCGCGGTTCACGGTGCTCAACGAAACTCCCATCGCCGCCGCGATCGCCGGCTGCGTCATCCCGCTCTCGCGCAGCAATACCATCTGGATGCGCTGACGCTGTGCCGCTGGGATTTTCCACCGCAGCGCCGTCTTCAATTTCCGTATTTGGCTTTTGCTGCATTTGACCATCGGTTCCCCCGAATCAGTGGTCAAAGCGAATCACATCGGGCTCCCGAACGCTTGGCATCCCGTTACCGCAAAACTCATCGATTTAATCCGCTATGGAGCCGGTATAAGTTGGTCGAGCTATTTGGTTCCGTGGAAATCGAACTTGCATCGTGCGAAGTAAAGTTAAGGGACGACAATTGGGAGCAGGTCATATTCGAGGCTATATCTCACAAGAGATTTTGTAATCGCTCTTGGTTTGCCTACCGTATATCTGATTTTGACACGCCCTTACCAAAGGGTATGGAGTATTATGCCGAGCGATACAAAGTAGGTGTATTGCAAATTCTTCTCAGCGATGACGATTTGATCAAATTGAAAAAATCTCAAGACCTGGAGGATTTTGTAGACCGCGTCCAGGAGAGATTGCCAGCTTTTTACGAGCCGGTGCCTCTGCAGGAAAAAAAGAGCCTTTGCGAGCGCGCGAAAGTAATCATGTCCGTAACGCTATAGGCCGCCCCGCTCCTGAGGTATGCATAAGCGTGCATCAAAGGGATGCTCCGATAAATAAAGGGATGCGCTGGCCTTCAAACACGCAGCCCGGCTTCAACTCAGTGGCGGTCAGGAGATCACGCGCCTCGGCGAGCCTCCTCACGTGCTCGAAAGCCGCGATGCGCATCATGGTATCCCGGTCGCTATCGGTCATCGGGGACCACCGGCCGTCCCCGCAAACAATTGTCAGGATGCGAAGGCGACCATATCACACCATGACCACCTCACCCATACGCCGATAGATGCAAGCAAGCTGCACCCCGCGAGTTGGCGGGGTACCGCTAGCAATGGACTTTCAGAGGGCCAACCTGTTTGATGGCGACATGGCCAGCATCATCGTCTGGGATATCGAGACAGTCCCCGATCTCAAGGGCTTCGCCGCTGCCAACGGTCATGATGGCAGCGGCGATGACGAAATTCGCGCCGCGATGGGCGACAAGTTTTCCGAAGCACATCTTCCACTCGATCATCTGCATTGGCGCCTTCATAGCCCATCAGGACGTTGGTCAATGGACTGAGATTGCCGAAGCGCGGAGGTTGCCCGCGCGCCAAGCGAGCCTCAACGACGGACGAGCAGGATGAAGATAACAAGGGAAAAGAAAAAGGTCGCCAATACCTGGGCTTGACAAAACCCCGCACGCAGAAACCTCAGTCCTTGGCGGCATTCCTCAAATTCTTTGGGGTGGCGACGCGGCTCTATAGGGCCGATGAAGTGCGGCTGGACTATCTTTTCCGCATGTTCAGCAAAATGAAACGCCGTCAGAATGTCCATTTCATTGCTGATCCAGTTGGTCCTTACCCAGAATAAAGCATGCAAAACGACGAGGATGACTAAGACTGGCAGCGCCACGTACCATTCGAAGCTGATCTTATTCGCGATTAAGTACGAGGCCGCGCCCACAAGCAACGTCCAGAGCGCCAATGATAGCTTCCAGTCCGTGGATCGGCGTTCGCGCCAACGCTGATATCTGAAATCAGCGAGCTTCATCAAAGCGTTGAACTTTTCCACATCAAATTTCTTCTCCGCATCGGTGTCCGGCATAGGTTCCTCTCTCGCATCCCGTGGTCGGCCCGATCGTGGCAATGCGCCCGGTAATACGGTTTGACCTTCTCACCGTCGACGCGGTTACCGACCCCCAGCAACCACTTCCCGAGGAGCCGGACAACCACTAAAGTCGCCGTATCGAATGACGCGGCCGTCCGCAGCAAACACCTAACGCCCTCGGTCACCTCGGGCGAACGAAAGGATCATCTGATGTCGGATTTCAACCGGAACTATGCCAGCCTGCGCGGGGTAGGGACTGATCGTGCGGTCGCCTACGATATGGGTCTGCGCGCCCATATGATCCGCGTCTACAATTACATGGCGAGCGGCGTCGCGCTGACTGGCGTCGTGGCCTGGCTCACCTACCAGATGGCTGTGGTGACCAACGCATCCGGGGCGATCACCGGATTGACACCGTTTGGGCAGACGCTGTTCGGCAGCCCACTGAAGTGGGTCCTTGTCCTCGCTCCGCTCGGCCTGGTGTTCTTCCTAAGCTTCCGCATCGGGCGCATGCAAGCGTCGACGGCGCGGCTGTTGTTCTTCGTCTATGCCGGGTTGCTCGGCGTGTCGCTTGCGACGATCTTCATGGTCTACACTCATGCCTCGATCACGCGGGTGTTCTTTATCTCGGCCGCCGCGTTCGGTGCACTGAGCCTCTATGGCTACACCACGTCGCGCAGTCTCAACGCGATGGGCTCGTTCCTGATCATGGGCTTGTTCGGGCTCATCATTGCGAGCCTTGTAAATATCTTCCTCAAGTCGAGCGGCCTCGATTGGGCGCTGTCAGTGATCGGCGTTCTGATCTTCGCCGGCCTGACCGCCTGGGACACTCAGAAGATTAAGGAATATTACGATCCTCAGGACGATGGCACCATCGCCGGCCGCAAGGCAGTCATGGGCGCACTGTCGCTCTATCTCGACTTCATCAACATGTTCATGATGTTGCTGCGGCTGTTTGGCGATCGTCGCTGACGCTCAGCCCGATCATCGGCGCTTCGTGCGCGCCGATTGTATGCTTCACGGCGGCGCACCGTTCGACCGCGTCACCGGCGCTGCTGGTTGGTCCCCCCGTTTTGCGTCGGTACCCATTTCGGTGCGAAATCCCGTTCGTCGTTATCGACCCCATGCGAGGCGCGGGCTAGGAGTTCGGTCAGCCAGGTGTCACGAGGTTCCCCATAATCGGTATCGTCTTCGGAATGGGTGGACAGCGCTTCGACGCGGCCTTGGGGGCCGTCAGCGGCTCGGCAGAAGATACCCGCCAAAAGTGTCGCGAGAGAACGACGTGCTTTGCCGTTTTGGTTCGCCGGTGGGTTCGGCATGACCGAAACGTTGTCACGGCGAGGAGAAGCGGCGGGACTTGCCAACTTGGCATTCTGTCGATGCGCCACCTCCGCTTCGACCGCTTCAATGGCCATCTCCAGAGACAATTCTGCAGCTGCAATTTCAGACCGGTGAAATCGCGGATACGCGCTATGCATCTCCGAACGGAGTGCGGTTCGCGCACGCTCGTAAAGCCGTTGGCGCGCCTTCGCTGTATTGAGATCGAGCGCGCTCACGGCTTTGGCAATTATCGAATAATAATCAGCCATGGGCATGCTCAAGTTGTGGGGCCTCCGATGGCGTCGCGTGATCGGCAAATTTGAGCCATCCCACTGCCATGCCCATCAAGATGATCCGCAGCTCACCATGTGGCTCACCTTTCGCCAACCGAAGACATTCCCTCGCTTCGTCTCGGAAACTCACTACCTTCGCTGGAAGGTCCATCACGTCCGTCATCGCACTCACCCCCTCAACCCGATACCGTCCCCGGGTAGTAGCACTCCAGGGCGAAAATGTGTGGATAAGTTGGCGACTTTGGTGCGCCGCCGGCGTATCTACATTGACTTATTTTGACATATGTGGCAGCCGCTCGTCCCATACTGGCGACGAAACCCGGCCCTGGCGGCATGCGATGCGAACAGGGTACTCGCCCTGTGTACCTCGACGGTCAGCTTGCAAGCCTCATCGGGTGGCTATCGTCCGTCGCCGCTCTTGCAAGCAGGCGATCCGCGTCACGCTCGCCCCGCGCAGCAGCTTTCAGAATACGTTCAGCCAACACGGATCGGCTCGTCGCGGGCAGCTTACGCGGGTTCACTCCGCCTTTATGTTCGCCTCGCGAACAATTCGACCGTAGGCGTCATATTGTTTGCGGAGGTAGGTGGCGAAATCCGCGCCGCACATCCCCACCGGATTGAACCCCTGGACGATCAGCTTCGCCCTGAACTCAGGTACCTGTATCGCGCCTGTCACCCAACCGGCAAGTTGGGAAACTGCTTCCTTCGGGGTCTTCGCCGGAACAAACAGAGCGTTCCAGACGTCCGTCTCGAAGTCTCCATAGCCTGCTTCGGCGACGGTCTGCACGTTCGGCAGCTGCGCGATCCGCGTCAGGGACGCGGCGGCAAGGGCTCGCAGCTTGCCAGCCTTCAACTGCTCCGCGACCACCGCATAGTCGGTTAGCACCGAGGTCACATGCTCACCCAACAGTGCTGTAATCGCAGGGGCGTTGCCGGAATACGGGACGGCAGCCATGTCAACTTTGGCAGCGCGTTTGAGTGTCTCCGCTACGATAAGAGAAAACGGCGTGCCCGCAAGCGACAGATCGCCAGGCTTTGCGCGCGCCGCATGGAACAGATCATCGAGGGTGTAGTAGGGAGATGAACTGTTGACGACGATGGCCGACGGCACACTCGCGATGTAGCAAATCGGCTCGAAGCTGATCAGCGGGTCGTAGCTCACCTTACGTAGGTAAGCATTGAGTACGAAGGAATTTGCCGCGATCAAAACCGTGTTTCCATCGGGTGCGGCACGTGCCGCAGCTTCGGTTCCGATCACTGCGCCTGCCCCTGGGCGGTTTTCGATCACCATCGTCGGCCCATGCGCTCGGCCAATTTGTTCAGCCAGCAGCCGGGCCAGAGTATCGGTGTTGCCTCCCGCCGGGAACGGAACGACTATCTTGATAGTTCTGGCGCTTTGCGACCACGCAACGCGGCCGGGCAACGTAAGGAGGAGAACGCAAAAGACAAAGAAAAGACTGGCATTCCAAAGCTTCCTACTTTGCATGGCGGCCTCCTTAGGTCTTTTGGGAAGGTGATTTTCCGTTTTGTTCCTGGGGCGATAGTGGCGCGCGCCGCTTGCGCCGGCCGGCGCCGGGCCGGGCGTGAGCACCGTTTGCTCCGATCATGCGGATCAGCATGTCCATGAACATCTCGCGCTCGTGCGGCGACAGCGGTTCGACGACGCGGTCATTGGCGGCGCGTACGCCGGGGCGCAGCCGCCAATACAGCTTTTCGCCTTTAGGCGTGTGATAGAGAAGGCGGGCGCGACGGTCGGCGCCATTCACGCGCTGTTCGATAAAGCCTTTAGCCACCAACTCTTCCACCAGCAGGCTTACGTGGGAGCGTTCGACACCGAGCCTTGCGGCGAGGCTGCTCTGGTCGATACCCGGCTCTCCGTCCTGCCGATTGAGAAAAGACATTACGCCATATTCCAGCGGCGTGAGGTCAGCGGCGCCGAGGCCGTCCGCCTGCATTCCCATACACATCTGGTAGAAGCGCCGCGCTAAGGCCGTCGGCGAGCGGCGAACCGGCGGAATACCGGGACCAAAATGTACCGCGCGAAGCGGTCTGTCAGTCGATAGTGGACTGACGGGTGGGCGGAGACCCGTGGATAGGCGCTTCAACATGATTGAAAGTTCTATTGTTGAATGTTCATTGTATGAATATTCAACTAGTGTGTCCTTGTCAAGTACCAGTTCGGCGCAGATCGAGGGGAAAGCGTTTGTTGCCGGCGGTCAGGCGGAGGCGGAGGCCATGCGCTTCCAACAGTCACTTGATTTCACCTAGCCAATAGGGGCGCTGCAGGCCGGCACCAGCCGATCCCGTCCCGCGCCCGCAACCGCGCGAGAGTGATAGATCGCCGCCGCACACTTTCGCACCGTTCTTGTGCCGGTCCATTGACAGACCCTGCACCAATTGCCACTTCCCCTTGCATCACCACAGGATTTCAAAACTATGACAAAACCAGAACTTGGTACGAAACGTTTTTGCGTCCATTGTGCCGCGAAGTTCTATGACCTCAATCACGCCCCGATCAACTGCCCGAAATGTGGCGCGGTGTTTGTGGCCGTGAGTTCACGTGGGCGCGCCGAGGCCGCACGCGCACCGGTGCCCAAGGCGGGGCCAGTTCTTGCTGAAACCCAAGATGCCCAATTCGCCTCTCTGGAAGATGCCGACGCAGAAGCGCGAGGGAAGCAGAAGCCGGGCGAGGCACCCGAAGCGGAGGATGAGGCCGAGGTTGATGACGAGAACCTCGACGATGCCGCCTTCATCGAGGAGAAAGAGGACGCCGATGTGACCGAGATCCTCGGTGGCGACATTGAGATCGAGAAAGGGACCTGAGAAAGCGAGAAATCGCTGCCGGTGCTGCGACGCAGGCACGGCCGGCAGCGCTGATCTTGCCTAGAATGCTCGCGGGTGCTCAATCACACAGACGCTCGGACGCCGAACGACCGGCTCAGTGCTTTGAGGCCTCGGCATTGGGAAAGAACAGTTGCTGCCCGCCAATCTTGTATTCGGCGATCGTCCTTTGCCCATTCGTCGAGATGAGCCAATCGACGAAGGCCTGCCCGTCGGTCACATTCACCTTTGGGTATTTTGCAGGATTGACCAGCATGATGCCGTATTGGTTGAACAGCCTGCGGTCCCCCTCCACCAGGATCGCAAGGGTGCCGCGATTGCGGAAAGAGAGCCAAGTGCCACGGTCCGCGAGCAGATAGGCGTCCGTGGAGGCCGCAATGTTTAGCGCCGGCCCCATGCCCTGACCGATTTCACGATACCATCGCTCCTGCGCGGCATTGATTACGATGCCGGCGTCCATCCAGTAGCGAAGCTCGGCCTCATTCGTCGACCGGTCGCCACGCGAGATGAACGGTGCGCGGGATGCTGCGATCTTGCGGAATGCCTCGATTACGTCCTTGCCACCGGCGATATGTGCTGGATCGGCCAGCGGTCCGATAACGACGAAATCGTTGTACATCACGTCAAAGCGCCGGACGCCGAAGCCTTCGGCCATGAATTTGTCTTCCGCCGGCCTGTCGTGTACAAAAACCACGTCGGCATCTCCGCGCCTGCCGATATCGAGCGCCTGTCCGGTGCCGACGGCCACCACTTTCACCTGAATGCCGGCCTTCGCGGAAAAGCGCGGGAGGAGGAAACTGAACAGGCCTGACTGTTCGGTTGATGTGGTGGAGGCGACGATGATCGAGCGTTCCTGCGCGAAGGCGGCGCTGTGGATCATCAATCCGAAAATCAAAGCGAGGGCGAGCAATCGGTGCTTCATCTCGAAGACCTTACACGACGTCCCGTGGGGAGTGAACGTTCGCCAGCCTGATGACCGGTGGCCCATTGCTGCCTAAGACGCTGGGCGCAGCGTGTCCGCAGTGGGTGAAAGGTGACGGGGTCCAGGCGCTGACGCCCGATCAAGTACACCCCGACAAAATTCAGCTTGACTGCTGCGGCGGTGCGAGAGCGACCGGCGGTTTGATCGTTCTACTTCCTAAGTATCCGTTAACGTTTGGTTTCCGAGCCCGGCATCTTTTCAAACCACCCTTTCTGCGCGCGCGAGGCCGGGGGGGCTTGGACAGGGTACCCGGGGGGTTGCAACCCGGGAGCCGCGCCGCAAACGACGCTTCGTCAACCCCTCGGTTACCGCATTCAGCCCCGCAAATGTGCGGCCGGGAGACGGTCGCGCTCAACAGCGAGGGCCAATCACATGAAGCGAAATCTCTATGCAGACGTGTCCGCCCGCATCGTGGCCGAACTGGAAGCCGGCGCCGCACCCTGGATCAAGCCGTGGTCGGCAACACCTGGCGCGAACACACCGTGCAACGCAGTCACGAACCGCCCTTATAGCGGCTGTAACGTCGTTCTGTTGTGGATGGCCCCAGCTGCCGGATATCGCACACCGCGCTACGTCACGTACAACCAGGCTTTGGAGTTGGGAGGCTCGGTACGCCGCGGCGAGCACGGCCACACCGTGCTATTTTGTGAAGCGCTTGCAGGTTCAGCGACAGGGACGGCGTCGACGGCGACACCAAGATCATTCCGATCATGGAGACATACACCGTTTTCAACGTCGATCAGACGCGAGGGCTTGCCGGAGCGGGTGCTCACATTGGGCGAGATCAAGCCGCGCAATCTGGACCAGCGCGACCCGACCATTGATGAATTTCTGGCATGCAGCGGCGTCACGATCCGGGAGGGCTTCGGCGAAGCTTACTACCGGCCCGGCGATGATTTTATCTCACTGCCGCGGTTCGACGCCTTCAAGAGCGCGGCGCACTTTTACGGTGTGGCGTTTCATGAGCTGGGCCATGCCACCGGTCACAAGTCGAGACTTGATCGTGATCTCCGCAGTCGCTTCGGCGAGCGCGCGTATGCCGCCGAGGAATTGGTGGCTGAGTTGTGTTCAGCTTTTTTGTCGGCTGAATTTTCGATTGACGGTGATCTTCGACATGCTGGTTACATCGCCTCGTGGATCAGCCTGCTCAAGGCCGATAGCAAAGCGTTTTTCACCGCGTGTGCCAGGGCGCAAGCAGCCGCGGACTATCTGCGCGGCTTGGCGCTCCGCAATCAGCAATCAACAACGGCAGCGTGAGGGGAGGCGAGAATGCTGGACCGAACCAACGAAGCGGCTGCCGCGGTTGAAATCAGCCTGCGCGGCGGGGACCTGCACGACGCTTTTTCGCGGACGCGCCACGCGATCTGCAAAGAGCAAACCCGCTACTACCTTGCCGGCGTATACATCCATCCCGCGCCGGATGGAAAGGAGTTGAATTTCGTGGCCACCGACGGGCATCGGCTGGCTCATGTGCGCGTGCCGATAGCGCCAACTGTGGCCATCCCGCCCGTGCTTGTCGCGGCCGATTTCGTGAGCGGCGCGCTTAAATTGCTTTCGCGCAAGTCCCACCATCTGCTTTCGACCAAGCTCACGCTATCGCCGCGAGCGGTCAGCCTGGTTGACTGGAGGGGCGAGCGCATCGAGACCGAGCCGGTCGATTGCACGTATCCTGACTATGCTCGTGCCGTTCCGCACGAGCCGCCAGTCCGTGCCATCGTTTCCAAGCACGAACTGGTCGCCGCGTTGGAGCCAATCGCCGGTTTCTTGAAGCCGACCGCCCAGCGCGCCGTCAAGCTGGCGGTAGCTGGTGAGAGATTGACCCTGAGCGCCACCATCAAAGAGAGCTATCCCTATGACGTGGCGGCGACGGCGCAAAGCGTGGTGAAGCTCGCACAGCCGACTGAGCAATACGAAACCGGCTTCAATGCCGAATATCTCTTGGAGGCGTTGAAGACTTTCGGCGATCGCCGGTCGACTGCGACGGTGTCAATCTGCAGCCACGATCTCGGTTCGCCCCATATCATCGCACGCGACAGGCACGAGACCTACGTGCTCATGCCGATGCGGGTTTGAGGTGCCCGCGTTTAGGCGGATCGGGTGCAAGCCGCACCCGAACCTCATCGAGGAGGATGCGTTATGACGATCAAGCCGTTCCGGCTCGTGTGGGAATTCCGCGGCAAGATGCGCGGGAAGCACTTTGCCACGTTCGCCGAACTGGAGGAGTTCTCGCAACGCCTGCTCGACGCGGGCTTGGTGCCGTGGGTGCCTTATGACGCGCCGTGCGCGCTAGACGAGCCGGAGGCCCCACGGTGACGCGGCTGGGTAGCTTCGGATGATATGTTCAGCTGCGTCCGCCGGCGCCCTCACTTAGACGCGGACGGTGGTGCGCTCCCCGTTGTAGTGGGAGCAGTGTTCTGCGGCTTATTTGCCTCGTGGTGGCCGATCGCGCAACCCGCGGCCGCACCGAGAACGCCATGATGACCCGCGAAATGACCTGCAGCGCCGCCTACCAGGGCGCCCTTGATGCATCCTTTGGCATCGGCGGGGGCTGTGACCGCAAGAAGCGAAAGCGCCGTTACCACGCAGGCAAACGTCTTGCTCATTTCTTTCTCCCGAGAGCGATGGATGAGGTGGTCTCACAACACCGGCCGCCCAGCAAAAGTTCCGCCTCCACGAAGGCCGGCGCCCACCTCCGTCATCAGTCCGGGTAATCCCTCGGTTTTTCCCACCCGATTTCCCACCGAACTCCTCATAACGCGGTGGGAATTGACCGCATCAGGTGAACAGCGTCGAGGGGAAAACACTGACTATTCAATACGTAGCAGGATTAGACGATACGGGTCGGGATGGGCCTCAACGGTTTAGGAAACCGCTGCTCTATCCGGCTGAGCTACGGGACCGTAAATTTTTTCAATACGTTAGCGTTCTCGTCGCAGTCCGGGCGATGGGCGGTTGAGGCGGCTCGCGCCCGCGGCGAGCCGACCGGCGCGCTGAATATCAGAATTGCGTCGCGCGGGCTACTGCGGGCGCGCCGCCCGGCTGTCCCCCGCTGGCTTTCGCCGTCGGAACGGTCATTCCGGGGCGCGCGTCTTCCACTGCTGCATCACAAGTGCGTTCCCCCTCTCCCGCTTGCGGGGGAGGGTTGGGGAGGGGGCCGCTTACGCGTCTCGCGCATACCGCCCGCGCCCCCTCCCTGACCCTCCCCCGCAAGCGGGAGAGGGAAATTCCGGGGCGCCGGCGACGCCTTCGGGCGGCGCGCCTCGGCGCAAACTTCGGGCTAACGGTGCAGGCATGCGTGCACCCGCACCAGCCGTCGGCTCTCTACCGGGACCGCACGGTCGGCCTCTTCGTTCGCCGTCGCGGTGGCGCAGGACAGCCAGAAATAATTCGCCGTCGGGTCCACCACGAGCCGCTCGGGCGCGAAGCCCGGCGCCACCAGCACGGACAGGAACTGGGTCGTCGAGAACCAGGACAGCCGGTTCAAACCGGCATCGATCCGGTCCGACGACACGAATTGCGCGTCCCCGAGCGCGGGATCGGACGCCGAACCCATGGCCAGGGTCCGCACCGCGGCCTCGTAGCCGGTCCAGGCCCTGACGAATTTCGCCAGCTCGACCGCATGCACCAGCGTCACGACCAGGATGGCGCCTGCCGCCGCGCGGGCCATCGGGTCGCGCGCGAGCGCCGCCATGAGGCGGGGCAGCAGCGGAACCGGGAGGTTCAGCCGCCCTTCCGCCGCGAGCGCGTAGGCCGCCGCGAGCCCTCCGAGCGCGGCCATGACGACGAGAAGCACGGTCCGCATGGGGTAGCGCTGGTCCGCATGAAGCGACCGGTCGAACCACAGCCAGTACACTGCCAGCGCGACGGCGACGAGCAGGGCGGCGCAGAGGTGGGCTTTCGCCGGGCTCAGCCGCCGAAACACCGGGAAGGCGATGCCGTAGCCCGCGATCGCGGCGGCCAACAGGACAACGATGTAACTGGCGAGGATCTTGACCTCGAAGACGAGCAGCGCCGCCCTGGCCATCATGGGGGCATCGTAGTCGTCGGGCGGCAACGCCGCCTTCACCAGCATCCAGACCGCCATGACGACGAGGAAGGCGCCGGCCGCCCTCAGGAATGCCGCGTCCCGCATCCCCCGCAACGCGAGGGTCGTCAGGATGACGACTTCGAGAAGCGGCGCGGCTTCGTGGGTGAAGACGAGCGCGAGCAGCATCGCGAAGACCAGCGCCGCCCCGCCGATGCCGCCGCGCGCACAGTGGCACACGGCGAGGGCCGGCCAGAACAGGGCATGCGCCGCCCACATCTCGGTCGGGAAGCCGAACACCAGCGGGCAGAGGCAGGCGGTCGACGCACATGCATAGACGAAGATGATGCGGCCCTTGGAGCGGTCGGCCGCCCATGTGGCGGCGAGGCCCGCGAGCGGCATGACGAAAAACAGGAAGCCGTAGAGGACGATGCCGCCGCGGGCGTCCTTCGTCAGCGCGATGTACATTTCGGCGGGAACGCAGGTGACGAGATAGACCAGCAGGCGGCCCGAGATGTTGTGCCAGTGGAACGCCCAGGAGTCCTGGACCGCGACCGCATAGGAAAACATCGAACCGTCGGCGTATTGCTGGAGCTGGTAGCGCAGGCCGACGACGACGAACGCGACCGACCAGCCGATCCCGGCGGTGACCGCGACGGCGCGCAACACGTCCATGCCGGAACCGGCGGCGGCGCCGCGCACCGTCGCGTCATGGGCCGCGCCGGCATCCGGAATCCCGGCCGTCATGAAATCCTCCCGGTGACGCAGCCGCCGCGGCCGCGGCCGTCACTTCTCGAACACCAGCATGACATAGCGGACCGTGCCGCGCCGGAGCAGCCGCTCCAGATGGAGGCCGCCGATCTCGGCGTCGCTCAAGCGGGCAAAGCCGTTCCTCGTCTTTTCCGCGCGCTGGGAGGAGAGGTCGTCGAAGGCGGCATCGAGATCGCCTTCGGGGCGCGGCTTGAGCAGTTGAGAAAGATCGCGCTCCTCCACCAGCCGCAGCCCGCACGATCGGGCGAGCGCCGTCCAGGCCTGCGCCGACAGCGCCAGCGGACAGCGCCACGCCCGCTTGAAGTCGGCGAGGATGGATGCGTCGGCTTCTTCGACGCGATCGACCGGCATGTCGTCGACGATGATGAGGCGGCCGCCCGGATCGAGGGACGACACCAGGTTGCCCAGCGTGAAGGACGGATCGGCGCTGTGAATCAGGCTCTCGATGGCAATGATCACATTGTAGCGGCCCGGCATGGCGTCGTCGTAGGACAGGAGATGGAAGTCGATCGCGCCTTCCAACCCGCGCGCCTTGGCAATGCCGTTCGCGTAGGTCCATTGCTCCCGGGAGATTGTGATGCCGCTCCAGCGCCCGCCATAGACCCGCAGGCAGTGGAAGCAGGTCCCGCCGTAGCCGCAGCCGGCATCGAGGCCGCGGGACGTTCCGTGCGGCGGAATGTGGGGTTCGATGAATTTGTAGATGGTGTCCGGCGAGAAATTGCCGGTGGCGGTATCGATCAGGAAGTGGTGGATGGTGTCGTTCTCGAAGCCCGAGAAAACCTGGAAATCCGTGTCTTTCTTCGTCCACAAGTGAAGCTCGTCGTAGTAGAGCGCGACATCCTTCGTCGTCATGAGCACCTCGACCGATCTTCCCCGAAATGAATTCCGCTGCGGCATGAATCATAGCAGACGGCGGGGTTCGCCAGAAGCTGACCCTATTGGTGTCATTGCCCGGCTTGACCGGGCAATCCAGTACTCCCTGTCGGTGTTTACTGGATCGCCTTGCGGCAGGCGGCGAGGCGTTCGGGAAGATGCCCGGTGCGATCGCTCAGGATCGACGCCCCCGGTGCGACCGGCCGATCCTCGACGATCGCGAAAGGTGTGTTGGCTTTGAGGCGGGTGACGATGCGGCAGCCGGCCTGATCGAGCGTCGCCCACCAGCCGTAATCGTAATAGCCGAGGTCGAAAACGTAGGTCGCTCCCGCCTCGATCGGCATCTCCTTGGCGGCCGTGATGTCATTGACGTTGGCGATGTACGACGAGATAGAGCGGCTGGTCGGCATCGGGATCGTAGATGATGTGGGCTTTGGCACCGCAGACCCCTGCCGAAAACGTCGCCCAATCGTAGCTCATGCGGCACAGCCGCACGCTGGTCACGATCAGACGGACACATTCCCCGATCTTGCGCCGATATCCGCGCTGCAATTGAGCCATCAGGGCCGAAAGCACGCCGGCAAGTACCTCCACGGGACGCGAGCATTGGCGTCGACAGTGTATTGCGGTCGAGCCGGGCGATGACAACGAATTGTGGAGTCAACCGCAGCGCTTCCGTGCCGGCGGCTTGCGTTCACATCCGCACCGAGTCGCGGTAGTGTGCGTCCTTCCTGGTGGGCGCCGAGGTGATCGCATGCGACGGCGGGAGTTTATCGCGGGGCTCGCGGCGGCGGCATGGTCATGGCCGGCGCGCGCACAATCGACCTCGAAGCGCACCCTCGTCGGGGTGCTCGACACGAGCCCGCGGCTGCGCAACGCCAATTTCGACGCGCTCCGGCAGGGCCTGCGCGAACGCGGCCATGTCGAAGGCCAGAACGTGGCCTTCGAATATCGTTCGGCGGATGGTCGCAACGAAAGCTTCGCCGCGCTGGCCGCGGAATTGGTGCGCCTCGACGTCGATGTGATCGTGACGAGGGGGACGCCCGCGGCGCTCGCGGCCAGGGCGGCGACCCCGACGATCCCCGTGGTGATGGCGGCAGCCGGCGAACCCGTCGCCATTGCCCGCGACCCCGTGCGGCCGGCCGGCAACATGACCGGATTTGGCGCTTACGTCCGCGGCATCGAGGGCAAGCGCGTGGAAATCCTGCGCGACATGCTGGCGAAAGTCGAACGGGTCGCGGCCCTCATGAACCTGTCCAACCCGTCGCGCCGGTCGGAATGGCGGGAGATCGAGGCGAGCGCGCGGTCCCTGGGGATCGCGGCGCAAGTCCTCGACACCCGGGCGGTCGGCGACATCGAACGCGCGTTCGATGCCGCGACGAACTGGCACGCCGATGCCCTGGTGGTCGGCAGCGATACGATCATGCAAACCAATCAAGGCCTCGTGGTCGCGCTCGCTGCCGAGCATCGGCTTCCGGCGATCTACACGTTCAGGGATTTCGTGGACGCGGGCGGCCTGGCGTCCTACGGCGTCAGCCTGCCGGATCTCTACCGGCGCGCCGCCGCTTACGTCGACAGGATCCTCGCGGGCGCAAGGCCCGATGAACTGCCCATCGAGCAGCCCACCAAGCTCGAGCTGGTGATCAACCTCGAGGCGGCGAGGGCGCTCGGCGTGACGGTGCCGGACAAGGTTCTCCTCGGCGCCGACGAGGTCATCCGATAGCGCCGCACGGATTGTCCGCTCCGGCCTCGAATCAGGATATCAAGGGGCTGTTGCCCGGCCGCCGTGCATGTATGCGGCGTGTCGAACCATCGTCCGCGCATCTCGCCCTTCCCGGAGATTTGAAATGGTCATCACCACCGCTCACATCGCCCCGATCGTCGCCCTCATCGCCGGCATCCTGACCCTGATCATGCCGAGGCTCTTGAACTACATCGTCGCCTTCTACCTCATCGTGGTCGGCTTGACCGGGCTCAACGGCATCTACCATTTCATGAAGTAGACTTTTCCCTGCGGGCCGGTTCGAGGGCGGAATGCGCGGTCGAGGCTACGGCGGATGGCGACCAACTTTCTGCCGCCGAGCGGTTCCACCCGCGCCGGAAAATGCTAAATAGTGCCGGCATCCGTTCGAGTGGGGCAATCCGGCTCGACAAGAAACGTACATGGGAGAGAAATCGATGTCGAAGACGACGCGTTTGTCGCTGTTCGCGTCCGCAGCGCTGCTCGCCTGCGGATTGAGTGGGGCCGTCCAGGCGCAGCAGCAGCTGCAGGCGCCGCCCAACCTGACGTTTTTCGTGACCAGCACCGGCTCCGGCAAGGGCGCCGATCTCGGCGGCATCGAGGGCGCCGACCGGCACTGCCAGCAGCTTGCCGCCACCGTCGGCGCCGGCAACAAGACTTGGCGCGCCTATCTCAGCTCCTATGCCGCTCCCGGCTCCACTCCGGTGAATGCCCGCGACCGCATCGGCAAGGGCCCGTGGCAGAATTTCAAGGGCGAGGTGGTGGCGCAGAGCGTCGACGACCTGCACAGCGCAAACGTCCGGCTCGGCGCGTCGACCTCGCTGACCGAGCGCGGCGCCATGATCGCCGGGTTCGGATTCAACCCCAACTGGCACGACATCCTGACCGGCTCGACCGCCGACGGCCGCGCATTTCCGGGCAACCTCAACATGACCTGCAACAACTGGACGAGCAGCCAGTTCGGCAGCGCCATGCTCGGCCATGTCGACCGCCGCGGCGGCGCCGACAATGAATTCCAGCACTCCTGGAACTCGGCGCACCAGTCGCGCAGTTGCAGCCAGGACGACCTGCGCGCGACCGGCGGCAATGGCCTGTTCTACTGCTTTGCGGCCAACTGACCGGCCATGGCGCGGACGGCGGCGGCGCTCGCCGCTGTCCGCAATTTTGTTGCGTGCGGTGGCGGGCCTGTCCGCGTTTGCTGCCGGCCAAGCTGTCGCCCAGCCGGCCGCGCCCGCATGCGGCGGCGCCACCATCGCGACCGGCGACGTCGCCCGCGTCATCGACGGCAAGAGCTTCGTCCTTTCCGACGGCCGCGAGGCGAGACTGGCCGCCATCGAAGCGCCTCCGGCGTCGGCCACCGATCCCAACGAGGAGCACGCCGGCGTCGGGCACGCCGCCAAGACGGCCCTGGAAGGGCTGCTGATCGGCCAATCCGTCGTTCTCAAGTCGGCCGGTACCGGCGCCGACCGCTATGGCCGGCTGGTTGCCCAGGTTTTCACCGGCCCTACCCGAGAAATTTGGGTGCAGTCCGAAATTTTGACAAAAGGTTATGCCTTGGTAAGCGCCGGTGGGGATATCAGCACATGCCTGTCATTTCTTCGCGGCGTCGAACGCAAGGCGCGGGCCGGCATGCTCGGCCTGTGGGGC
Organism: uncultured Alphaproteobacteria bacterium; assembly: GCA_963800215.1. Taxonomy (GTDB): domain Bacteria; phylum Pseudomonadota; class Alphaproteobacteria; order Rhizobiales; family Xanthobacteraceae; genus JAJPKK01. The sequence continues at coordinate 687,689 of CAWCZY010000007.1, forward strand.
GAACCCTATTACGTGATGAAAGAGGCGCAATATCCCGACGACGTCATGACGGAGCTGGGACGCTTCACGCTGGTGGGGGGAAAGGTGATCTCGGTGCGCGAAAGCGGCGGCTTGGTGTACCTCAACTTCGGGCGGCACTGGACGCAAGACTTCACCGTCACCATCGCCAAGCGGAACCAGCGTGCGTTCATCGCCGCAGGAGTCGATCCGAAAAGTCTGGCGGGCCGGAACATTGAGGTGCGCGGCTGGGTCGAGCAGCGTGGGGGGCCGGTCATCGAAGCCGCGCGCCCCGATCAGATCGAGATCGTCGGGGGGAACTGACGGCGTAACCGCAACGTTATGCCGGCAACGATGATGAGCTGGGGCAATCGAATCGTCCGTCGGCACGCCGCCGGACCCGTGCTGGCGGCGCTGATCGCGCTGGGCGTGGGCGCGTGCGCGACGACGCCGGACAGCCGCCAGATTTTTCTTCCGGACCCGCCCAAGCTCACGCAAACGTCGCCCCAGGGGCTGCGCGAGCACCAGCGGGTGCTGGCAGCCTATGGCGGCGCCTACGAAGATCCCAAGCTGCAGGCGCTCCTGACGCGGGTGGTCAACCGGCTGGTGGCGGCATCCGAGCGGCCGGAACTGACCTACAAGGTGACGATCCTCAACTCGCCCGCGGTCAACGCCTTCGCGCTGCCGACCGGACAGCTCTACGTGACGCGCGGGCTGCTCGGCCTCGCCAATGATTCATCCGAGCTCGCCTCGGTGGTGTCCCATGAGATGGCGCATGTGATCGCGCGTCACGCCGACATGCGCGAAGAGGAGGCGCGCCGGGCGGAACTGGTGAACAACGTCGTCAACGACGTGCTGAGCGATCCGCAGGACGGCGCCATGGCGCTGGCGCGCTCCAAGCTCGCGCTGGCTGAGCTTCTCGCGGGCGCAGGAATTCGAAGCCGACGGCATCGGCGTCGGCATCGCCGCGCGCGCCGGCTACGACCCGTTCGGCGCGGCGCGGTTTCTCACCTCGATGGGCCGCAACGCCGACTTCCGCGCGGCCGGGCACAGCCGGGACAATCGGCCGCTCGACTTCCTGGCCTCCCACCCGGCGACGCCCGAGCGCGTCAAGAGCGCCCGCATCAGCGCCCGCCAACTGACCGCGCCGGGAACCGGCGAACGCGACAAGGCCGCCTATCTCGCCGGCATCGACGGCCTCGTCTTCGGCGAGGATCCGATCGAGGGCTATCGTGCGGGGCCGCCGGTTCCTCCATCCCAAGCTCGGCTTCACTTTCACGGCGCCCGAAGGTTTCTCGCTCGACAATACCGCCCAGGCGGTACTGGGAATCAAGGACCCCGGCAACGACGCGCTGCGGCTCGACGTGGTGAAAGTGCCGGCGGAGCAGACGCTGGTCGAATATCTCAACTCCGGCTGGATCGAGAACATCGAGCCGGGCTCGGTGGAGGAACTCTCCATCAACGGCTTCCCGGCCGCGACCGCGACCGCCAAGGGCGAGCAGTGGACGTTCCGCCTCTATGCCATCCGCTTCGGCAGCGAAATCTACCGCTTCATCTTCGCCGCCAAGACCCGGACGCCGGAATCCGAGCGCGCCTTCCGCGAGGCCGTCGGCACCTTCCGCCGCCTCACCCTCGCGGAGATCCAATCGGCCAAGCCGCTGCGCCTGAAGGTCGTCAAGGTCCGGTCCGGCGACACCGTCGAGCAACTCGCCTCGCGCATGGCCCTGATCGACCGCCAGCTCGACCGTTTCCGGGTGTTGAACGGCCTCGGTCCGAACGACCAGGTGCAGCCGGGCGATCTCGTAAAGGTCATCGTGGAGTGATTCGGCCGATCGCTACGCCGATGCCGGTGCCGCCGAATACAGAGATCTCTGCGCCAACGAAAAAGCCCGGCGCTGGGCCGGGCTCCTATTCGTCGTCTTGAGGTTGGGGCGGAATTCAGGCCGCCTCTTCCTCGATGACCACCTCTTCGCCTTCCGGGGCCTTGCCGCGGCGCGGCCCTTTGGCGAGCGCGGCTTCGATTTCCTTGACCGCCTCGGTCTCGGTAATCCGCTGGACCGCCGAAATCTCCCGCGACAGCCGATCGAGCGCGGCCTCGTAGAGCTGCCGCTCGCTGTAGGACTGCTCGGGCTGGGTGTCGGAACGGAACAGATCGCGGACAACCTCGGCAATCGCCACGATATTGCCGGAATTGATCTTGGCCTCATATTCCTGGGCGCGGCGCGACCACATGGTGCGCTTGACCCGGGCACGACCCTTGAGGGTGTCGAGCGACCGCTTGACGATCGGCGGTTCGGCGAGCTTGCGCATGCCGACCGCGGTGATCTTGGCGGTAGGAACCCGCAGCGTCATCTTGTCCTTGACGAAAGTGATCACGAACAACTCGAGCTTGCAGCCCGCAACCTCCTGCTCCTCGATCGCCAGAATCTGGCCGACGCCATGCGCAGGATAGACGATGAACTCACCGGTCTTGAACCCTTGTCGTTGAGTTGTCTTCTTTGAGGTCATTCCCTGGTTCACTCCTTTTCCCTCCAGCCGACTGCGGCTGACGGGTTTCCCCTCCGGCCGACTACGGCTGGCGGGCTTGGCCACGGGAGCTCCACGGCGGGCTGCGCCCCGTGAAGCTTGCGGTGCCCTACGGCGGTTGGCCGAAGAGGGCTTTGCGGTCTTTTTCGTCCTGGACCTATGACGCGTTTTGCCTGCCACTGCTCACTGCGTGGATATCACGCCCCTGTTTGACGGTTCCTCGGGATTCACTGCACAAGAATAGACGCTCCACACGGGAAGCGCCGAAGCGTTGTTGTTCTTATTTAGACATCAATATCACATTTGCAGTGAAATTCAAAGCTTTACCGAGTGCGATTGTGTCGGTTCTGTCATGCGCCGTACGTAATAAGCGGCAAAACCGTTAAGATCGCAGCAACGTCTGTCCCATTGTGCAGCCGCACCGGACGCGCCGGGGCGCCGTTATTTCGAATCGATTCCGAATCTCAAAACTGCAAGGCCGGGAATTTATTCGGGGCTCATGCCCGCCATGACCTTGCTTAGTCCCCAGTCCCCGGCTCCGGCGAAAAATATTGCAACTTGTCCTTGACCCCCTCCCAATCCTTTCCATCGGGCGGCCCGTCGCGCTTGACGGTGATGTTCGGCCAAGTCTTGGCGTATTCCGCGTTGATTCCCAGCCACTTCTCCAGGCCGGGCTCGGTGTCGGGCTTGATCGCCTCGGCGGGGCATTCGGGCTCGCAGACGCCGCAATCGATGCACTCGTCGGGGTGAATGACGAGCATGTTCTCGCCTTCATAGAAGCAGTCGACCGGGCACACCTCGACGCAGTCCATGTACTTGCACTTAATGCAACTCTCGACGACGACATAGGTCATGTTAGACGCTCCCGCCCGCACCACGCTTCCGGTCACGGGGTGCTAGCGCAGGAAAGAGGCGCGTGCAACCATCACCGGTCCAAGCGGTGTAGGACACGATCACTTCCGCTGACAACCCGAGATATATGATCCGGCCTCGCCCTATGCGAGGTCCTCGAACAGCCGCTGGGCACCGTCGGCATCGCCGCGGCGCGGCGCAAAGCCGCATACCCGCAGTACGCGCACGCCGTGGTCGAGCGCGACCGTCACCACATCCCCGCATCTCACCGGCGCGGCCGGCGCCTCGACGCGGGCGCCATTGACACGGACATAGCCGGCGGCGGTGAGCGCGGCTGCGGCCTCGCGGGTGCGGACCACCCGGGCATGCCAGAGCCATTTGTCGATTCGCTGGCGTTCCGCGCTTACGCCCGCGTCCGAGGCTCGGCGGCCATCGGCGGCGTGCTGGCGCACGGGCACGCTAATGGCGCTCCTTGGCGTTTGCCTCCAGCTGGGCCTTCAGGGCAGCGAGCTTGGCAAACGGCGAGTTGGGATCCGGCTGCTTCTCGCGCTCCCTGCGCTGGGGCGGATCGCGGCGATCCTTGTGGTCGTGTTGGCGATGGTCTTGGTTGCGATGGTCTTGTTGCGATGCTCTTGGCGATCCTTGGCAAAGGCCGGCCGCTCGCCGGAGCGCCGTTCGCCCCGCGATTCGGGACGCGAATTGGGAGGACGGTCGCCTGATTCGCGCGCTGCGGGCTGATCGCCGCGATCCCTGCGAAATTGCCCCGGCGGCCCGCGCCGATGGCGGCGGTGCTGGGGCTTCTCGGGCTCGGTTCCCGCTTCCGCGGCGACGGCGGGTGCTTCGGCCGTAGCTCCAGGCGCGGCCACGCCCTCCGCGGCCTGGGCCGGACGGTCGCCCCCGCGGTGCGGGCGGCGTGCCGGACGACGTGGGCCGCGGCGCTCCTCACCCCGGCCGCCGGGCCGCCACACCTCGATCAGTTCCGGCTCAGCCGGCGATTCGGACGTTGCGGCCTGCCCCGGCGCCTCCGAGGGCGTCGCCTCGCCCGCCGCTGCCTGGGTGACCTCATCGATGGCCGATTCGGCCGACTGCGCGCCGGTCTCGATCACGGCTTGCGTCTCCATGGGGTCCGGTCCCGCTACCGCGGACGGCTCCTGGGCCGTGACATCTGGCTGCGAATCGACCGCGGCCTCGATTCCGTCCGGCGCCGGCTCGCCGGGCGCGGGCGCCGCGGCGTCCACGCCAGCACAGATTTCCGCGGCGGCACCGGTATCCCCGACGGCCTCATCAGGCGGCGACGCCGGGTCCCCGGAAGGCGCCTCGGCCGCGGCCGGTGCCTCCACCGCCGGCACGGCGGCCGCCGGCTCCGGCGGCTTCGGCCGCTTCTCCATGCGATAGCCCAGCGCCCGCAGGATCGAGGCGAAATCCTCCCCCGACGATCCCGTGAGCGAGGTCATCGCCTGGGTCACGGTGAAGCCGATCCCTTCGAAGGCCCCGCTGGGCTTCGACCCGTTCGAATTGGGCCGCCAGGCGAGCGCCGGCCGGATCAGGTCGGCGAGCCGTTCGAGGATGTCGACCCGCACCGCACGCTCGGCGCACACCCGGTAGCCGATGGTGCGGTAGAGCGTGCGCTGGATCTCCTTGTCGGCCGGAAACGAGGTGCGTCCGCTGGCGGCGAGCCGCTGCAGATCGTCGAGCCCCTTCATCTCCGGGCCGCCATGCTTGAGCGCCCACAGCTGCGCCGCCAGCGAGCGCGGCGCCGGCTTGAGCAGGGCGGGCACATAGACGTGATAGGCGCCGAACCGCACCCCGTGCTTGCGCAGGACTGCGCGGGAGGCCTGGTCGAGGCTCTTGAGGTCGTCGGCGACCTTGCTGCGCTCCAGGACGCCCAGCGTTTCCACGACCTGATAGGCGATGCCGCGGGCGAGGCCGGTGATGTCCTCGGCGGCCGAGAGCAGGAACAGCGGGCCGAGCAGTCGCTCCACATAGGTGCGCAGCCACAGGTCGAGACGCGTCTGCACCGCATCGAGCGCCGCCCCGGTCAACTGCTCGTCGGCGAGAATGCGCACCCGCGGGCGCAGCACCATGTCGCCGGCGACGACCTTGGCGACCGGCTCGCCGATCCAGCGGATCGTCGCGTCGGAGGTCAGCACGAACTGCGCGTCCGGCGCGTGGGCGAGCTTGTCGGCGCGCGCTTCGATCTCGCCGGACAGCGCCTTCTGCGCCGCGGCCGACAGCGCCTTGGCGTCCGAGGTTCCCGCCGTCGTATCGGGCGCGAAACGGAAGCCGTCGAGCCGGCCGATGGTATGGCCTTCGACGACGACCTCGCCGGTTTTCGTGATCTCTGTTTCCAGCATCGTGTTCTCTCGCAACCGCCGCATCAACACGCTGGTGCGGCGGTCGACAAACCGTTCGGCCAGCCGCTCGTGCAGCGCATCGGACAGCCTGTCCTCGATCGCGCGGGTGACGCCCTGCCAGTGATCGGGATCGGACAGCCAGTCCGGACGGTTCGCCGCAAAGGTCCAGGTCCTGATATGTGCGATGCGCGTCGAAAGCGTGTCGATATCGCCATCGGTGCGATCTGCCTGCTCGATCTGGCGGGCAAACCAATCGTCGGAAATCCTACCCTCCCGCAGCAGAAAACCATAGAGGGTCACTGCGAGTTCGGCATGGGTGGCCGGAGAAATTTTCCGGTAGTCGGGAATCTGGCAAACCTCCCACAGCCGCTCGATGGCGGCGCGGCCGGTCGCGAGCGCACGGACCTCCTCGTCGCGCGCGGCATGCTCGAGCACCAGGATGTCCTCGGCGACCGGCGCGCGGGTGAGGCCCGAAAGCGTCGGCGTCGCCGCGAGCGAGGCGGACAGCGCGCCGAGCGAGGAGAAGTCGAGCTCGCTATTGCGCCATTGCAGCACCTTCACCCGCTTCGAAGGCATGGCTTTCCAGCGCATGCACGAGTTCGGCGTCGAACGGCGGGCAGCGACCGGTGGTGCCGAAAGTGCCGTCGCGGGTGGCGCGGCCGGCACGGCCGGCGATCTGGGCGAATTCCGCCGGGTTGAGGCGGCGGAACTGATAGCCGTCGAATTTGCGGTCGGAGGCGAAGGCGACATGATCGACGTCGAGGTTCAATCCCATGCCGATGGCGTCGGTGGCGACGAGATAGTCGACGTCGCCGGACTGATAGAGCGCGACCTGGGCGTTGCGGGTGCGCGGCGACAGCGAGCCGAGCACGACGGCGGCCCCGCCGCGCTGACGCCGGATCAATTCGGCGATCGCATAGACCTCGTCGGACGAAAAGGCGACGATCGCGGTGCGGCGCGGCTGGCGCGTGATCTTCTTCTCGCCCGCGAAGGCGAGCTGCGACAAGCGCGGCCGGCTCAGGATGTTGGCGCCGGGAAGCAGCCGCTCGATCATCGGGCGTACGGTCGCCGCGCCCAGCACCAGGGTCTCCTCGCGGCCCCTGCGGTTGAGCATGCGATCGGTGAAAACGTGGCCGCGCTCGAGATCGGCGCCGAGCTGGACTTCGTCGACGGCGACGAAAGCGACATCGAGGTCGCGCGGCATCGCCTCGACGGTCGAGACCCAGAAGCGCGGATTGGCCGGCTTGATCTTCTCCTCGCCGGTGATGAGGGCGACGGCGTCCGCGCCCGCCCGTTCGCACGCCTTGTTGTAGACCTCGCGGGCAAGCAGCCGCAGCGGCAGCCCGATGATGCCGGAGGAATGCGCGAGCATGCGCTCGATGGCAAGATGGGTCTTGCCGGTGTTGGTCGGCCCCAGCACCGCGGTGACGCCGTGGCCGCGGGCGCGCGGGTCGCGCTCCCCGGGTGAACTGAACGAGATGGGCATTCCAGCCTCCGCCGGCGCGCGGACCGGCCGGCGCGTCACTTACACGAGCTATCTGTACCACAATGTGACGAAAACAGCGGGAACGGCCGCTGCATCCTCGAGGCCTGGAACGAGTTCGAACAAAGCACGCCCGAATCGCTGACTCCGCCGTTATTGATTTCGTTCTCACCAATATCTAGTGAGAGTCCGTCCAAGCCTCCACCAAATCCTGATGAATCCTCGTCTCAAGCACGCCAAGAGCAGGTGGAGAAGCGTCAACACCGCGCGCCGGTTCCAGATCGCCCCGCAAAGCATTTGTCAAGCGACGGACCGCGTTTGCCACAACAAAGTTTCGGCACATCGCGGCAGCGCGGGGCGGCAACGCCGCAGCAAGGGCTCAATGGGTCGGGCTGTTCGAAGTGAGCCGGTGCGGCGTCGGGGTCGTAATGAATTGGGTCGCTTCCACAACGCCGCGTCCCAACGGGGTGGGAATCGAAACCCGGAACGGCACCACCACCCGCGTTCCCATGATCGGCGCCAGCCAGACCTCCACGTCGTGCTGGGCGACCAGGTATTTTACCGCCGGACGGCTCGGCACATAGCCGGCAAGCGGCACGAACTGGATGGCGCAGACCACCGCAGGCCCCTGATAGCCTTTCTCGGCCCTCACCACGTCCATCCGCTTGTAGCTCATTTGCAGATCGAAGCGCATGCGGCCGTCGAACACCGGGATGGTGCGCTGGCAGGCCTCGGGGGAGAGGGGATTACCGTTCCCCGGCACCCCCAACAGCACCGCCGACATGGGATCGACGACGCCCCGCCGGTGAACGTCGGTCAGCGGCACCCGTTCCGGATTGAACGAGGTCGGCGGATTGATGGTGACTTCCTTGACCATGCCGCTGTTCAGCACGATCCGCATTTCCTCGAGCTTGTGGTCGGTGGTGATGCTGGAGGCGTAAGTGTTCGGAGAGATTCCGTCGCCGTGGACGTGACCGCGGGAGGCGCCGCTGCCCTGCCCGCTGGTGAACACGCTCAATATGCCGGCGGTCATGCCGCTCGCCGCCGCAGTGTATTGGTCGTCGCCGATGTCGATGATCCAGGCGCCCTTGCCGATCGGCACTCCCGCCAGGCTCGCGGTGTAGCGGGCGTCGAGCTTGCCCTGGGCGACGCAATCCAACGGAGTGGCGCAAACCGCGCCTAGGACCGAACCCGCAATACAGAGATGAGCAAAACCGGACAAGGTCAACGGCACGTATGAACCCATCTTGATCGGACTCGGCGTCACATTTAGGAGCCGGTTTGTCGATGCGGATTAAGTCGATTGTATGATGGCACACAACGCTCGGCCGGAGCCTACGCTCCGCCTTCCCGGGCCTGTCTTCCCGGGGGAATTCCGGCGCCCCCTGCGGTCCCTTCCCGTATCCCTTTGGGCCGACGGCCGGAGAATTTTCGGGAGAACCGCCCGCGCGGTGGTTTAGGCTTGACAGGCCGGGGGTAACCGGGTTTGCCGTCATCCTCCCGCCGGAACGTCCCGGCGGGCGAACGAGCGGGCCGGCATGATCAGCCTCATCACACGGCGGCCGCCTGCGGCCGCGGAACGGCCTCGGACCGGTAGCGAACAGCCCATGGCCAACAAGGTCGCATTGATCACCGGCGTGACCGGACAGGACGGCGCCTATCTCGCCGAATTGCTGCTGGGCAAGGGCTATGACGTCCACGGCATCAAGCGGCGCTCCTCGACCTTCAACACCGGACGGGTCGACCATCTCTACCGCGACCTGCACGAGCCCGATGTCCGCTTCAAGCTCCATTACGGCGACCTCACCGACGGCACCAGCCTGATCCGGATCATCCAGGAGGTGCGGCCGACCGAAATCTACAATCTGGCCGCCCAGAGCCACGTGCAGGTGAGCTTCGAGACCGCCGAATACACCGCCAATGCCGACGCGCTCGGCACCTTGCGTCTGCTCGAGGCGATCCGCATCCTCGGGCCTCGAGAGACAGCGTGCGGTTTTACCAGGCCTCGACCTCGGAGATGTACGGCAAGGTCCAGGAAATCCCGCAGAACGGAAACCACGCCGTTCTATCCGCGCTCGCCCTACGGCGCCGCCAAGCTCTACGCCTATTGGATCACGGTGAATTATCGCGAAGCCTACGGCATTCACGCCTCGAACGGCATCCTGTTCAACCACGAGAGCCCGATCCGCGGCGAAACCTTCGTCACCCGCAAGATCACCCGCGGCGTCGCGGCGATCGCCCACGGGCTGCAGAGCCAGCTCTTTCTCGGCAACCTCGACGCCAGGCGCGACTGGGGCCATGCGCGCGACTATGTGGAGGGCATGTGGCTGATGCTGCAGCAGGCCGAGCCCGACGATTACGTGCTCGCCACCGGCGAATCCCATTCGGTGCGCGAGTTCGTCGAGGGCGCGTTCGCCCATATCGGCCGGCACATCGAGTGGCGCGGCAGCGGCGTCGAGGAAATCGGGATGGACGCCAAGTCGAACCAGCCGCTGGTGTCGATCGATCCGCGCTATTTCCGGCCGACCGAGGTCGAGCAATTGCTCGGCGATCCCGCCAAGGCGAAGCGGAAGCTGGGCTGGAGCCACCGCGTCAGCTTTGCCGAGCTCGTCGCGGAGATGATGGACTCCGACCTGCAACGCGTGCCGCGTGCGAGACAGCGCTATGGCCCACGAGCTGAGTGACTGCCGTTCCGCATCGAAGGGCGCCGAATCTGGGTTGCCGGCCATCGCGGGATGGTCGGGTCGGCGCTGATGCGCCGGCTGGCGCGCGAGGACTGCGAACTCCTCACCGTCGAGTCGCGACCGGCTCGATCTGCGCCGCCAGGCCGACGTGCAGGCGTGGATGCACGAGGCAAAGCCCGACGTCGTCATCCTCGCCGCGGCGCGGGTCGGCGGCATCTCGGCCAACGCCAGCCGTCCGGCGGATTTCCTCGACGACAATCTCGCCATGCAGACCAACGTCATCCACTGCGCCGCCTGAAATCGGCGTGCGCAAGCTGCTGTTCCTGGGCTCGTCCTGCATCTATCCGCGCCTCGCGCCGCAGCCGATCAGCGAAGCCGCGCTGCTGACCGGGCCGCTGGAGCCGACCAACCAGTGGTACGCCATCGCCAAGATCGCCGGCCTGATGCAGTGCCAGGCCTATCGCGAGCAGCACGGCTGCGATTTCATCTCGGCGATGCCGACCAACCTGTACGGGCCCGGCGACAATTTCGATCTCGAAGGCGCGCACGTCCTGCCGGCCTTGCTGCGCCGGTTCCGCGCCGCGGCGCTCGCCGGCGACGCCAAGGTCACGATCTGGGGGACCGGCACGCCGCGCCGGGAATTCCTGCACGTCGACGATTGCGCCGATGCGCTCGTCTTCCTGCTCCGGCATTATTCCGATGCGAGCACGATCAATGTCGGCGTCGGCCGCGACGTGACCATCGCGGAGCTGGCGAGCATCGTTGCCGGCGTGGTCGGGTTCAAGGGCCAGATCGGGTTCGACACCTCGCGCCCCGACGGCACCCCGCGCAAGCTGCTCGACGTGAGCCGGCTGACCGCGCTCGGCTGGCAGGCGCACACCGGGTTGAAGGAAGGGATCGCCTCGACCTACCAATGGCTCGATCACGAACTCGCCCATCTGCCGCCCGCCGCGCGGATTTTCGGAGAAGGCGGAGCACGCGGCCTGAGCGAACGGCGACAGGAGACACGACCGGTCGCATCGCGGGCCCGTTTGTTTCGCCGATCTTTTTATTTTAAGATATCCGAGACGTTCTAACGGGCGGAAGCTCGGGCGGCCCAGTCATTGCTGAGCCGATGCCACAATGGCTACGCGTCTTCGGGGAGGAAGCAATGGCGGTTTCATTCGTGCGCTTGGCCGCAACACTCGCGATCGGCGGGCTCGCGATCGGCGGTTCGGCGTTCGCCGTGAGGGCGGAATTGCCACTCGGAACCTGGACCGTGAAGACGCCGATGCCCACCGCCCGCGCCGAAATGGCGGCAGCCGTGGTCGGCGGCAAGCTCTACGCGATCGGCGGCAACATCGGCGGCACCGCAGTGCCCCACAATACCGAATACGACCCCGCAACCGACACCTGGAGTTAGCGCACCCCGATGCCGGTCGCGCGCGATCACATCGGCATAGCGGTGGTGAATGGCAAGATCTACACCTTCGGCGGTTTTACCAACACGGTTCACCAGGGCGCCAGCACCGATGTGCTCGAATACGATCCCGCCGCCGATACGTGGCGCCGGCGCGCGCCGCTCAAGATGCCGCTCGGCGGGGTCGGTGCGGCCGTCATCGACGGCAAGATTTACGTGATCGCCGGCCGCGGCCCCGACGGCAAGCCGGTGAACATGCACGCGGTCTTCGATCCGGCGACCGACACTTGGAGCGAGGCGGCACCGCTGCCGCTCGCCCGGGATCATCTCGCTGTGGTAGCGGCAGACGGCAAAATCCACGCCATCGGAGGCAGGCTCGGCGCGACTGTCGACAAGACCGGCCAACACGACGTGTACGATCCGGTCACCGATGCCTGGAGCTCGGCGGCGCCGCTGCCGACGCCGCGTAGCGCGCCCGCCGGAGTGCTCTACCACGGCCTGATCCTGGTTCTGGGCGGCGAGCTTGCTCCGAAGACCTACGTGGAAAACGAAGGCTACGATCTCAAATCCGGCAAATGGGTGAACTCTCGCGCCGATGCCGGAGGGGCGTCACAATTTCGGCAGCGGCGTCATCGGACAGGACGCCTATTTCGTGGGCGGATCGCTGAAGCCCGGCGTCGGCGAGCCCACAAACCAGCTCATCGTGTTCACCCTGCGATAAAAGCACAAGCCGGGATCAAAGCACCGCGGCTCGATTGACAAGGCGGCGTTCACCGGAGCGCCCCCGCTCAATGGCTTGGCGTGGGCGCGACGTGGTCCTGGCCTTCGAGCCTTTTGAGGACCTCGTCGGCGCGCTTCTCCACCTCGTCCTGGATCTTCTCGTCCTGCAGTTTCTCGCCTTGCTGCGCCTGCTGCTCTTCGAGCACCTTCGGATCCGTGGCCGGACCTTCATTGGCCTTGGCGAAGTCCGCCAGCGGCAGTGGGAAGCTCAGGGCAGCGCCGGCCAGATTGATCGCCTGTATCGTCAGCGTACGGCCGTGCTTGAGCTTGCCGATCAGGTCGGGGGTCGCCTCGTAATCGGCCATGCAGCCCTTGGCGACGCAGGTGAAGAACGGCGCGGTCATGGGCGGCTGCTGATCGACGATGACGCGGGCGCCGTATTCCAGCAGCAAAGGGTTCGGCAGCGTGATGCGGAACAGCTTCTTCGCCTCGCCTTCGGGCTCGATCAGAGCGGCCCCGACAAGCGGCTGCCCGGCCTCGGTGTGGGCGTCGCCGCCCGTGTAGCAGGTCTGATTTGCCTGCGCATCCCGGCCCTTGCCGCAGAACTTCGCCCACGGCGAAAAGATGAATTGCGGCATGCGCGGCGCCGGCTGTGGATTTGCCGCTTGCGGGGCGGCGGCCGCGGGCGGCTCGGCGGCGGGCGACTTGGCCGGCACCCGCCGTGTCGGCTTTACCACCTTGGAGGCCGCCGGCGGTGCGGCCTGCTGCGCCAGTGCCGCGGAAAATAATACCGCAGACAACATCGACACGGCGAATGCCGTCATCATCACCTTGCGCGCCGTCCCCAGCCTCACCGTGCTGCCGAGACCGGCCTCGCGCTCGCCGAACCCGCCGAAGCAGCGCGCGGACACGCCGGCCGTCGCGTCGAACACCGCGGTCATTGCGGCGATAACACTGCCGGCGGCCGGTATCCAGCCGGCCAGGGGCCCACCTCGTCGATCATCTGGTTTCCCCGTCGTTTCGACCCCAAAACGGAAATAAAGCCCTGCCGAATCCCATACGCGCGAAATCCTCGGCAACACTGTGGCGAAACGCGCCTTGGGCCGCACGGGCACCCACGCGGATCGGTCTGGCAACACGCTGTCGATGTCAGGCGGGACCGGGAAGCCCCGTCTCCGCAACGGGACCTCGTTTTACGATGGGCGTGTACTCGGGATGTACGATGGCCCAGCGGGCGATTTCGTCTTTGCGCGCAAACCACACGCCTTCTCGCTGGCGCATGTACTGCAGAACGCGGTCGAGCATTCTCACCGCAGCAGGCATGCCGCACATGCGGTCATGCGTGCAAATCAGCATCATCCGCCGCCGCTTTTCTCCCTCCTCGTAAAGCTGATCGAACTGGTCCTTGAGCACCTGCTCGTAGGAGGGCGGGGAATATCTCCCTGGGAACGCGTTTTGGAAGTCGTTGAGGTTGACGGAATAAGGGACCGTTACGAGGGAGCCTTTGGGAAGCACATTGATGAACGGCTCGTCGCGGCTCACGTCGTCGATGTGGTAAAGAAATCCGAGTTCCTGGAGGATTTCGAGCGTGTTGGGGCTGTTCCGCAATGCATTGGCATTCCATCCGATCGGATGGAATCCCGTAACCCTTTCTATGATCTCGGCGCCGTCGGAGATGTTCTTCTTCTCGTCGTCTCTCGACAATGCAAATGTGCTCTCCCATGTCCTGCCGTGGGCAGCGGCTTCATGACCGCGCCGCACGATCTCCCGCGCGACGTCGGGGTGCTTTTCCACCGCGGTTCCGACCATGAACGAGGTCGCCTTGACGCCGTGCTTGTCGAACAGGTCCAGCAGTCGGGGGATGCCCTCGACGGCGCCGTATTCGAACCAGCTGTTGGTCGGCAGGTCGAGGTACCCGTCCGGCATCGGACCAAACAGAGCATCCGAACGGTGGAGGTTCTGGCCGCCGGCCTCCAGCATCAGCGAGGCGGAGACCGCGATTCTGGCCCCATTCGGCCAAAATGCATTTGTTGCGCCTGCAGAACCGGGCTGGGTCACGGCTCCGGCCGGTCCAGGCTGGGCGGAGGTCGATGTGGCCGCCAATGCCGCCGCGCTCGCAAGGCCGAGCGCCGTGAGTACATCGCGTCGGGAGCTCATGGTTCATTCCTTTCGTTCGCAGGCTTCATCGGAGGTGTCGAAGCATACACGAGAAGATGTAAGAGGAGGTCATCACCGCGCCTCCTCGGCCGAGATCCCCGGCCCTGACTGCGACCGGCGTCGACCCCGATAGTTCCTTATTACGCACCGAGCCGTCCCAGCCCCGGCAGCTTGACGGCGGGCCGTCTGAAATCGACGCCGGCGACGGCACCGAGAACGTTGACCTCGATTCCCTCCACCCATCCCACCGTCAGACCCGCATATCCGCCGAGACTGATACGAACTCCGCTGCCGGAAGGTGTCGTCCCGATCCAGCGGCCATCGACCGGGAAATCCTTGCCGATCGCCGTCGGCGGCAGCGTCGCGCAGATCTCGGGAACGGCGCTCATCACCGTCGCCACGAAGGTGTTGGAATTCGGTCCCGGCCAAACGCGATAGTCGCCGACTTCCCGGAATGCGTAATCGCGAACCGCGTCTCGGATCCGTGGGATCATCCGCTCGGCCGACACCCCGTCGGCAGCGAAGATCACCTCCGGCACGCGGCCGAACCAGCGTCCATCCGCCACGAAACGGTCGATCCAGATCGGCTCCCCCCATGCCGTACAATCGAAGCGACTGTATGCCGGTGCGTCGGCCTCTTTCACGACGATCCAGCTGTGAGTTGCGATGATGCCGCGCCAGCGAACCGTACGGGCCGAAAAGACGCGCACGACCGCGCCCTGACCGGCTCGGGCGGGCGGGAGCAGGCCGGCGCTCGACCGGTCCGCAGTCCGCCACTCCTTCACGCGATCATGAAGGGCGTAGCGAACCGCCGAGGCCGCGAGAGGCGCGAGGAAGAGCAATACGAAGGCGAGCACGGCAATGTGGATCAAACGGTTCTCCGTTCCGTAACGGTCGATCTGCCCGTCAATGCTCATATAGGAGGGCGAGCGCTGGATGACGAACCGACTTGGGATTCGTCCGCGAATTATCGCTTCATTTCGCATGATCGAACGGTTTTTGCCCCCTTTCCCGCTTGCGGGGGAGGGTTGGGGAGGGGGCTCTCGAGGCGAGTTTGTGCCGTGGAATTGCCCCCTCCCTGACCCTCCCCCGCAAGCGCAGGGGAATTGCAGGTGAGTAGAACTCTATTGCATCGGAAGTAAAAGTTGATTCTGAGGAAGGCTTTCCTGATTCGGGAGAGCTGGGATGGAACCGCTTATCTGGATTTTCCGTGAGGTCCGTGATCCACGTGACTTCAATGCGCGACATGATCTTGCGGCAATGCTGTTCATTGCGTTGGCGGCGACTTTGTGTGGGGCGAAGTCTTGCGTCGATATCGCCGATTTTGCTGCCGCCAACGCGGCGACACTTGCCGAGATCGTCGATCTTGACCACGGGGCGCCGAGCCACGACAGCTTCAGCCGGGTGTTCCGTCTGCTCGATCCCGACGAGATGGCACGGGTTTTCACCCGTTTCGCCGCGGCGCTGCGCGAGGGGCTCGGGCTCGGGCCGCCCAAAGGCGTGGTCGCGGTCGATGGCAAGTCTTTGCGGCGGGGCTATGAACGCGGACGCGGCTTCATGCCCCCGCTCATGGTGAGCGTGTGGGATGCCGAGACGCGGCTGTCGCTGGCGACCCGGCACGCGCCCGGCGGCAATGAGGTTGCGGCCACCCTGGCGGCGCTGAAAAGCCTGGTTTTGAAAGGCTGCATCGTCACCGCCGATGCCTTGCATTGCCACCCGCGCATGGCCGCAGGGGTGCGCGCAACCGGTGCGCACTACGCCCTGAAGCTCAAAGCCAACAACGCGCCGTTGTTCACCTGCGCGCAGGCCGCCTTCGCGGCGGCCGACGCCAAAGGCACGCTTGCCTTCTACGAGCACGGCGACAGCGGTCACGACCGACACGAACGGCGCCGCGCCAGCGTCATTGCCCGACCCGCCGCCGCGCCGGCCTTGCCTGGGCTCGCCGCCATCGGCCGTATCGAAACCGAGCGCCGGCAGGCCAATGGCAAGCCGACCAACACGGTGCTCTACGTGGCGCTCTCCAAACGGCTGACGCCCCAACGCATGCTCGAAGTAACGCGTACGCATTGGAGCGTCGAAAATCAGTGTCACTGGCCCCTCGACGTCGTCTTCAACGAGGACGATGCGCGAACCCGCAAGAATTACGGCCCGCAAAATCTTGCCGCTCTGCGCCGCATGGCCCTCGACATCTTGCGCGCTCATCCCGACAATCGATCCCCCGCCCGCAAAATGAAGCTCGCATCATGGAGCAAGGAATTCTTCTTCGAACTCTTTGCTCATCTGCAATAGCCCTGCCCGCAAGCGGGAGAGGGGAGCAAACTGAATCAATTGTCGGCGACGAGTCCTCAAAGTGACGCTCGATGAAGGGCGGACAGATGACCCGCGACCGGCGTTCCTCAGGTTGATCCGGTCATCGTTTGGGTTCGGAAAGCTCCCCCGGTTTTGGAGAGGGCGTGCCAGGTCCGCGAGGGGCGATCGTCACGGCATCGAGCGCGCGCAACAGCGCGCGGGTGTTCTCCTCCAAAACCTCACGGTCGATGTTCTCGATCGTGTCGCAGGCGCGGTGGTAGCAGGGATCGTAAGGGCGGCCTGCCGCCCCGCCGAACAAACCGGCCTGGGCTTCCGACTTCGGGCCGCCTGCACCGGTGTAAAGACCGACCGTCGGGATGCCTTTCTCCGAGAAGGAGGCATCGTCGGTTCCAAAACGGCCTCCGCTACGCTCCTCGAAAGGCAAGCCGTGTTCGCGGAAATCGGCGGCGAGGGCGGAGCGGGCGACCGTCGCCAGTCCGTCACCGGCCGCAGCCGAGCCCTGGACGAAGCGCGCGAAGTTGGGCGAGCCGACCATGTCGAGATTGATGTAGAGCGCGATGTTGCGGCGCTCCTCCTCGGACAGAGCCCCGACGTGGTGGCGCGAGCCGACGAGGCCGCGCTCCTCCGCGCCCCAGAACGCGAAACGCACGCGGCCGCGGGCCTGATCGGGCAATTGGGCCATCTCCGGGGCCAGCCGCAACGCCGCTTCGAGAACGGCGGCCGAGCCGCTGCCATTGTCGTTGATGCCCGGTCCCTCCGGCACGCTGTCGAGATGCGCGCCGACGAGGATCAGGGGACCATCGCCAGCGGAGGCCATCTCCGCCAGCACGTTTCGGGTCGTCCGCTTCCCGCTCACGGCGTCGACCGCGAGGCGGACCGTGGCGGCGCCGTCGCTCCGGGCCGCGATGTCCAGGGAGCGGCCGTGTTCGTATGAGACGCCGACGACCGGAATGGCGGCGGGCTTGCTCAACAGACCCGAAAAGGCGACCGTCCGTCCGGCGGTGCCCTCATTCATGATCACGGCACCGACGGCGCCGGCCGCGGCGGCGTTCTCGACCTTGGTTTGGAATGGGCAGGTGCCGCGGCGGATCAGCGCCACCGCGCCGCGCTCGAAGTCTTTGAAATCGGCGGTTTCGCAGCCGCTGTGCGACACCGCCGGCGGTTCCGCGCCCAGCCCGAGACCAACCGCGCGCAGCCGCGCCGTCACATCGCCAGAGCCGGAATTGGTCAGCGTGCGAACGGCGTCGGCGG
Organism: uncultured Alphaproteobacteria bacterium; assembly: GCA_963800215.1. Lineage (GTDB taxonomy): Bacteria > Pseudomonadota > Alphaproteobacteria > Rhizobiales > Xanthobacteraceae > JAJPKK01. The sequence goes on from CAWCZY010000007.1 coordinate 705,422, forward strand.
CATTCTCCGGCGCTCCCTCAGGCCGGCTCGTGACCAGGACCGGAGGCGTGCGATCCTCGAAGAAGGGGAATTCGAATTCTTCGAAGCGAACGATATAGCCCGCCTCCTTCAATCTCTGCGCCACGTACTCCGCGGAGCGGTCGTAACCGGGCGAGCCGGCGGCGCGGTTGCCGCCGTTCGCGGACGCGATGTCCTGCAACGCCTGCAGGTGCCGGAAGGCGCCCTGCCCCGACTCGATGTGGCCGGCTACAACCGCGCCAGGTGCGATGCTCTCCGCACCGGCGACGCCGCCCGGCGGGACCGCGGCAAGCAGCATGGCAGCGATGCTGCCGCCGGCTAGAAAGGTCTTGGGCAAGGACATCGCGTCGCGTCCCTGGCTGGTTCGACCGCCTCGCGGCAAGTGTACGGCCGGCGAATTAGACAGGTGCAGAGCGCCGCCTATTCGTCCGAATGTCGACGTGCGCAGGCCCCATCCAAACGACTGCGTAGGATTTGCCGTCAGTTGGTTCCGACATTCGGCGTGTAGGTCTTGGCAAAACCGTTTCGCGTATTGGTGACGGTGAATGTCCCGTCCGCTTGCGCCGTCACCTTGATCCAGTGGGCGGGTCCATTGTGGGCCGGCGGCGGCGGCGCGCTGGGGCCGGGCGGTGGCGCCGCGATCGGCGCCACCGCCATCGCGGCCGACGGATCGTCGAGCAGGTTCGCGATGAACATTCCCGGCACGGTGTATTCCTGGCCGCTCAGCTGGGAAAAGTGCATCTGCCACAAGTCTTCCAGGCCTGGCGAGGAGTGCAGCACCTGCATCGAGTTCGGGTTCGCCGCCCTTGCGGGTGCCGTTGTTCATGATGGCCACGCGGGGGTGGGTGGCGTGGATCATGACCTCCGAATTCGAGGTGTTCTGCCCGTGATGCAGCCCCAGGAACAGGTCGACGGTGCCGATGCGGTTGATCGGGCACATCAGCTCGAATTCCTTGTTTTTGGTCAGGTCGCCCAGATGGACGGTGCGGAATTTTCCGAACGTGACGTAGACGCCGACCGACATCGGGTCCTCGGCGTTGGTCTGTCCGGGCTTGAAGCTCGCGCAATACGGATTTGGTGCGCCGGCGCCCGGCAACGCCGCCTTGATGGTCTCGCCGGCGGATGCCACGACCTGCACGTCGAGGCCGGCGACCGCGATCTTGTCGCCCGGTTTGGCGACCGTGTGCTTCGCGTTCGCGTAGAGCTGCGGGTAGACCTTGGCCAGGAATTCATCGACGGCGGGCGACGGCTGGACGTTCGGCCCATGGTCGATGAAATGGCGGATCGCGATGCGCTTGGCGAGTTCCGCCAGGCCGCCGTAATGGTCGCCATGCCAATGGGTGATGATCAGATTGTCGATCTGGGTCAGCCCGGCATCGCGGGCGGCCTCCATGATGCGCCCGGCATCCCGGATCGCCGCGTCCGGAGCGACGTTGCCGGTGTCGATCAGGAGCGATTTACCCGAGGGCGCGACGAACAGCGTGGCGTTCCCGCCTTCCACGTCGACCACATAGATGTCCAGGGTCGTGCGGGTCTGCGCCGCGGCGCCGTCGTGCCCGGCCTGCATCAGCAAGGCCGCCAAACCGGCGGCCGCGGTGAGCAACACATTCTTCCGCATGACAACCTCCCTGCCGGTCGATCGAGACTTGCACGTGCGTGCTCGCCCGCCGCGGCCGCATTCTCCGAATGACGCCGGAATGAAGCCGATGGTAGCAATTCGCGCGGGGCGCGGGAAGCCTTGCCGTCCGATGAGCCGGAAAACACTGCGAGCTAGCAAGGATCGGTGGGGGTCCAAATCACATTGATCGGAGCGGTCCCGTTCAGCGACGCGACGGTCCACCCGGGATACAGGTCGATTTCCAGTCCGTTGCCCTCGCCGATCACCCACAGGACGCCGCGCCCGGTCTCATAGGGTGCCGGGTATGGCATGGCGATGCGCTGCGGCACATCGCTCGCCTGAAACGCCGGCGACAGATAGGCCCCCGAACGGATGCGGACCAAACCGCCGGCGCTTCCCGGCTGCTTCGTCAGCGTGACCCAGGCGATCGGCGCCTTGCAGGCCTTGGCGTCTGCGGCCACCTGCTGCGAGGTTGCGGGATCGAGGGTGACTATTGCATTGGCGATCTCGCTCGGCGCCACCTTTGCGAGCGTCGGCTCGGATCCGCCGGCGGCCTGCGAAGCCTGCAAGCCCGATCCCGTCGATCCCGGCGCCACGACGGCACCCACGATTGCCCCCGTCAAGGCCGCTCCCGCCACCACGATCGCAAGGGCGCCGAATGCCGACGGTGATTTCGCAGGCGCGGGACCGTCGGGCTTGCCGCCCTGCGCCTGGCCCGTCGGTGCGCCTGCTGCTGCTCCTTGCATGATTGCATGTCCCCGGTTGACTGAGGTGATCGCGGACCCGTATCAGGGCGAGACGTGGATCGAACGAAGCTCGCGTCGCGCGAAATCGTTTTGCGGGTCGACGGCGAGCGCCTTGCGCAAATCCGCCACTCCCCTGTCGCGTTGGCGCAACAACAGATAGAGGGAGCCACGATACGCATAAGCGTTGGCATAGTCGGGATTGAGCTGGATCGCCTGATCCAATTCGTTGATAGCCGCCGTGTACTGGACGCCCATCATGCAGACAGGCGGGACGCCGCCGACAATCATGTTCGACCGCTGGCTGCCCCCTTTCGAGCAGGCTGCATAGCGCTTCTCCTCGAGCTTGGCCTCGGCAATCGAATTGAAATAGTGCGGGATCGGGTCTTTGGGGTCGAGAGAGGTGGCCTGCGAGAGGTCGCGCACGCCCTCCTCGGGGCGGCCGAGTTCCGTTTGCGCGCGTCCGCGCACTGCGTAGCCGAGCGACCATTTCGGGGCCAACTCGATCGTCTTCGTCGCGTCGGCAACGGCTCGATCGTACTGCCCGCCCATGACGAAGGCATCCGCCCGGAAACCGTAGGCATCGTCGTTGTTGGGGTCTTGGCTGATCGCCTCCGTATAGTCCTTGATGGCGAGATCCAGCTGCCCCTTGTCCTTGCGCAGATTGCCGCGCCGAACAAGCGTCCACGGCGAACGCGGCTCGAGGCGCAGCGATTCGTTGAAATCGGCGAGGGCGAGATCGGATTTGCCCATATTGCTATAGGCGTTGCCGCGCCGGCTCAGGGAATAGCTGTCCTTGGGGTCGATCCCCAGCGCGCTCGTGGAATCCGCCACCACTTCGGTCCACTGCCGCTTCACCTCGTAGGCCATGGCGCGCTCCTGGAAGCCGTAATGCAGCTTGGGATTGAGACGCAGCGCCTGGGTCGCCTCGGCAATCGCCTTGTCGGGCTGATTCTGAAGGCGGAAGACGGCGGAGCGGTTGGCATAGGCGAGCGGAAATGAAGCATCGGCGGCGATCACGTCGTCGAAGTCGCGCAGAGCCGCATCGAGATTGCCGACCGTGAGATATTCGAAGCCGCGATTATTTCTTGCCCAGGCGAGGTTGGTCTGCAGGCGGATGGCTTCGCTGTAGTGCTGGATGGACGGATCGTGCTGGTTTTTGTTGCTATAGAACCAGCCTTCATAATAATGGGCCCAGCCGAGATCCGTGCCGGTGACGCCGCTTTGAATGATGCGGTCGCAGGCCCCGATGCCCACATCCGGATAGGCGTCGGTCTTTTTGCACACCGGCCAGTCGACGGAATTCGCGGTGGTGTTCGCGGTCGCCGGCGTGTTGGCCGCCGGCGCATTGGTCGAAGGCTGGACCGGTGGCGGATCGGCGGGCCGCTGCGATGGGCTCCACAACGGGGGCCCGGCGATCGCCTCGGGGGTTTGCAGGTCGATCACCGCCGGCATCGGCCTGAGCCCCGCCGAGACCTTGCGGGCGATCTCGGCGCCGGCGGTCTTCGCAGCGGGAAGCATGGTGGGTTCGAGTCCCTGCAACATCTGCGCGCCGGCCGTAAACCCGAGCTGGTTGGCCACCGTGTAGCCGGCATAGGCCTTGACCAAATCCACCGGCGTGCCGGAACCGGACTGATAGGCCGCCGCGAGCCAGTAATGGCAGTAACCATAGGCGTATCTCGCACAAACCTGGAGCAGCGAAAAGGCGCGCGAGGTGTCGGTCCAGGGGGCGCGGACGAACCAGTAGTCGTACGCGAGATAGCCGAGCGCGACCACGGAATGACCCCGCTGGGAGGCCAGTTCGTACCACTTGAAGGCTTCGGAAGGATCCGACGGCTCCCCGTTTTCGTAGCGGCTCCACGCCCACTCCGCGATCATGTGCTGTATGTTGGTCACGCCCGCTTCCGCCGCGCGGTGCAGATAATCGACGGCTTTCGCCTCGTCCCTGGGGGCGCCGCCGAGGCCGCTGTCGTAGAACCAGGCGAGATGCGCCATGGCGACGGGATCCCCGGCGTCTGCGGACCGGCGCATGAGATCAAACGCCTTGGCGGGATCGCGAGTGCCGAAATCGCCGCTGAGATAGCCGGTGGCGGCGAGACGCATCGCGTAGGCATCGCCGGCGGCGGCGCCGTTCTCGATCAGCGTGCGTCCCTGCTGCACGTCCTTCGGCAACCCGTCCCAGCCCATGAGCGTGCCGCCGAGGAGCACATTCGCCTGGCGCTGTCCGGCGGCGGCCGCCTTTCGCAGCAAGTCTTGTGCGACGCGCACGCTGTCATAGGTGTTGGCGCCGAGATCGAGGAGGGCGAGCACCAACTGAACGTTGGGATCGTTGGCGTTGGCCGGCTTGAGCGCGTCGAACCCCTGCTGCCATTCGGAACGATAATAGGCCGCAAGCCCCGCCCTCAGCCGCGGCTGATCGGCCGCCGCAGAAGTCGCGAACGCCTTGCGATCGATCGTGACGATGCCGCGGACGGCAGGCGTCGGGTTGGCGTATTCGTTGGGGAAGTCGGGTGCGGCGCGCTTCGTCGCGGCGCAGTTCGCAGCGGACGCAGCGGCGGCGCAGTTCGCCGCCTTAGCCCAGGGGCCGCTGACAATCTGGGGCAGGCGGCCCGCCAACAGCCAGCCCGCAAGCAGCGCCGCAAAGGCCTGCGGCCAGACGAACCACGCGCGGCGATACCAGGGGTCGAACTGCCAGAAGGCAACGTGCAAGGCCGCGGTCCGGCCGACGAGTGCGGACATCAGCGATCTCCCATGGCAGCCTGGATATCGGTCATCTCGAGCCGGCCGATGTCGGAGGATGGATTGGCGGCGATGCGAACCGCCTGAGCCTCGCGCGCACGCTCGAGCAGCGTGCGCATGTCGCGCGCATTGCCCCAGGACTCGCTGCGCATGCGGCTCTCGATCCACGGCCTGAGCTTCGTCTCCAGCTCATCCGGCACGACGTAGTTCTGCCGCTTCGCCATCAGCCGCAGGATCGCGGCGAGCTCGCCGGTGCTGTAGGCCGGGAATTCGATCGTCTTGGTGAACCGGCTCGCGAGCCCCGGATTGCTGTCGACGAAGCGCCGCATCTCGTTGGGATAGCCCGCGACGATGACCACGATCCGGTCGCGGTTGTCCTCCATGAACTTGAGCAGCGTGTCGATCGCCTCACGGCCGAAGTCGCCGCCGATGTTGGACGTACCCGCGAGCGCATAGGCCTCGTCGATGAACAGGATGCCGTCGAGCGCCGACTTGCACACGTCGAGCGTCTTCGCGGCGGTCTGTCCGATATAGCCGGCGACCAGCCCCGACCGATCGGTTTCGATCAGGTGGCCTTTTCGCAGGACGTTGAGCGAACGGTAGATCTCGCCGAGCGCGCGCGCCACCTCGGTCTTGCCGACGCCGGGCGGCCCGGTGAAGACCATGTGCCGGCTGATCGGCGCGACCGCGAGGCCCTGGTCGCGGCGCATGCGCTCCACTTCGAGCCCGGCCATGAGCTTGTTGACCTCGTCCTTGACCGGTGCAAGCCCGATCATGTGATCGAGGGCGTCGAGCGCCTGATCGAGGGTTCGCTGCGGCGGCTCCGACGGCGCCACCGTGAGCCTTCGGCCGGCCGGGGCCGCCGGCGCCGAGGCTTGCGAACGGGTGCGAACCAGGGGCACGCCGGCGCGCTCGAAATCCACCATCTCGATCTTGTTGACGGCGGCCGACGGATCGGTGGAAACGCGCATCGCCTGGGCCTCGCGCGCCTTCTCGAGCAGATTGCGCATCTCGCGGGCGTTACCCCAGTTATCGCGTCGCACTTGCGACTCGAGCCAGGGGTTGAGGCTCGTCTCGAGCTCGTCGGGCAGTTCGTCCTGCTGGCGTTTTGCCATCAGCCGCAGGATTGCAGCCAGCTCGGCCGGCGAATAACTCGGAAAATTGATCGTCTTGCTGAAGCGGCTGGCAAGCCCCGGATTGGTCTCGATGAAATGCCGCATCTCGTTGGGATAGCCGGCCACGATCACCATCAGGCGGTCGCGGTTGTCCTCCATGAACTTGAGCAGCGTGTCGATCGCCTCGCGGCCGAAGTCACCGGTCGAGCCCGGCGGACCCGCCAGCGCATAGGCCTCGTCGATGAACAGGATGCCGTCGAGCGCCGACTTGCAGACATCGAGCGTCTTCGGGGCGGTCTGGCCGATATAGCCGGCGACCAGGCCTCCGCGGTCGGTCTCCACCACGTGGCCCTTGCGCAGGATATTGAGCGACCGGTAGATTTCGCCGAGCGCGCGGGCCACCTCGGTCTTGCCGACGCCGGGCGGACCAGTGAACACCATATGCCGGCTGACCGACGGCATCGGCAGCCCCTGCTCGCGCCGCTTGCGCTCCACTTCGAGCCCCGCCAGCAGCTTGTTGACCTCCTCCTTGACCGGACCCAGCCCGATCATCCGGTCGAAGTCGTCGAGCACGTCGTCGGCCGTCCGCACATTCGGCACCGAGGAGCTGACATTGAGCCGGCGCCCCGGCGTGTAGGACTGCCCGGCGGGAACGAGCCCGAACCGCTGCGGATCGGTCGCGAGCAGCATCGCGATGTAGGTGAGCCCCGCTCCCACCAGGAAGATCAGCACTATGATGATGAGCTTCACCGCGGTCGCCCAGGTCATTCCGCCGGCGAACAGGGCGAAGGGACCGGACTGCGGATTCAAGATCCAGGTGCTGACGACCGCGGCGGCCACCGCCACGAAGAAGAAGCCGAGCATCGGCCGATCGGCGAAGAATTTCTTCATCGTTGAAATCTCTCCGTCAGCACGGGGGTCACGGCGCCCCGTGGACATTGGGCGAGGTGCCGCCTTCCCGTGTCGACGCGGATAAGCCGCGTGTTACAAAATCAACCCATCTGCTGGAGCAGATGCCCGTACATTGGTGCTGATCCCCTCGGTCATGGTTCTACGCTGGTGCGCGGCAACACGACGCAGATCGTGGACACATTCATTAGAGCTTACGGCCCGGGCCAAAGCAATACGATCCGCGCGGACTTGCGCTCGGCAAGTGCGACGTGATCAACGGACACCAGCCAATCGCGTGCACCCGCCCGTCAGCAGACGAAATCGGGTTGGCAGGCGACGGGCTTCCACGAAGTTGGATAACTCGTTTAGCCGCCCGGCTGGGCTCGGCGATGCCGGCTTGGCCGACAGGCTACTTTGGTATTACTGCCCGGCGCCGGTCCCATGGAGGCCTGTCGGCGCGGGCAGGAGGGACTCCGGGGTCGCCGCCCTACCTCATGAACGCTTCGGCTAGCGCAAACCCGTCGGGGGTGGTGCCACAGGCGCCGGAGGCGGTGTAACTGCCAGCGGATTGACGGGCGATGCCGGCGCGGCACCCGTGGTTGTCGACGAGTTCGGAGGGGACGTTGTATTAGCCGTATTCGAGACCGGTCCTTTGTAACCGTACACCAGCGTCACCACGAAGATCACTGCGATGACGGCGGCAATCCAAGGCCACATGGTGCCACCACCGCTGCCCTGTTCGAGATCGAGACGCCGGAGCTCGTCCGGATCGCGCGGGCGATCGGTCAGCGGGTCCGTGTGTTTAATTTCCGACATATCGCTTCTCCTTTTCGGCGTCACGTCCAATGGAACAGATTCGACGCGGATAAGGTTCCCCCCGAGACGCCTGATCCGCTGCTTCCCGCCCGTTCGCCGCATGGCCTGCCGGCGGGTTTGACGGCCGGGAGCGCACCCGGGCCTGCGCAAATTTGCCCTGATTCGGGTGCCCGACCATGCTATGATGATCCCGCAGTACGACGCAGTCGCCGCCCGTCCTGAGGAGGTTCGAATGCGTTTACAATTCATATTTGTTTGCGTCGGCGCCATGCTGATGGCCGCGCATGGGATAGCAGACGCTGCCCAGCGCAGCGACAGGATCGACGCGCTGCGGCAGATCGCGACCGACGTCGGACGCATTGTCAGCACGGCCTCGGTGTGCCGGGAAATGTCGTGGCCGCGGATCAAAGCCTTGACCGACGGGTTTTCCGGCCTGGTCAAGGCATCGGCCGCCAGCGGCGAAGAGTTTTCCTCGATACAGCAGGCCTACGATCAGAGCACCACCGAAGGCCAGCTTAGCGTGAGCAGCAGGCAGACCGATTGCGCCGCGGCCGTCCGCGATCTCGCCGACCTGGAGCGCGCCGTCGCCTCGCAGGCGCTGGCCGCGGCCGGCCCAGGCGCCCCTCCGGATCATGCCCGGACGGCGACCGCCGCCTCCCCGCCCCCGATCCAGGCGACAACCGGGGCCGCGCCGCCGCCGGAAGCCCGCAGGCGCGACCGGTAGTGCCGACATAACGCTGGTTGCAGCCAGGAAAGTCGTTGGGAGGGAGGATGATCATGGTGGAGCGTCGTTCGACCGTCGCCGTTGTGGCCGCAACGGCCGCGGCGCTGATGCTGACGTTCGGCACCGTTCGAGCGTCGGAGGACGCGAAGTACCCCGACTGGAAGGGCCAGTGGAGCCGGGTCATCGTGCCGGGGATAGGGGGCCAGGGTGCTTTCGATCAGACCAAGCGCTTTGGACCCGGGCAGCAGGCGCCGCTGACGGCGGAGTATCAGAAGATCCTGGAGCGGAGCATGGCCGACCAGGCCAACGGCGGACTGGGCAATTACCCTACCGCCCGGTGTCTCCCCAGCGGCATGCCGCGCATGATGACATTCGGCGCGCAGGAATACGTCATCACGCCGCAGACCACTTACATCCTGCTCGAGTGGGACCACGACCGCCGAATCTTCACCGACGGACGCGGCTGGCCCGAGGAGATCGAACCGACCTATGGCGGTTACTCGATCGGCAAATGGGTCGACGAGGACGGCGACGGCCGCTACGACGTGCTCGAGGTCGAGACGCGCGGCTTCAAGGGGCCCCGCGCCTACGACGCATCCGGCCTGCCTCTGCACTTCGACAATCAGTCGGTTTTCCTGGAGAGATTCCACCTCGACAAGGCCGACCCGAATATTCTTCATGACGAAGTCACCGTGATCGACCACGCGTTGACGCGGCCTTGGACCGTCGACAGAAGATACCGGCGCCACCCGGATTCGCGCCCGAACTGGCCGGAGAGCTATTGCACGGAGGGCAACAACGAGATCGCCATCGGCAGGGAAAACTATTTCCTGAGTGCCGACGGGTTCCTGATGCCCGCCAGGAAGGATCAGGCGCCGCCCGATACGAGATATTTCAAGCAAACGCGGAAGTGACGATCGCGCGCATTCGACGGGTCTTGCGACCGGCGATGCGCCGGGCAACCCTTGTCATCGCCCGGCTTGACCGGGCGATCCAGTAAACACCGACCGTGAGTACTGGATTGCCCGGGTCAAGCCGGGCCATGACACCTATAGGGTCAGCCTAATCAGAATACGTCCTAAGCGGCCCCGGACAGGTTTTGGTTCTTGATCGGCAAGCCGCGGATGCGCTTGCCGGTCGCCGCGAAGATCGCATTGGTGACCGCGGCCGGAATGATCGCCGCGCCGGGTTCGCCGATGCCGCCCCATTTCGTGCCGCCCGTGAGCGCGAGGTGCACCTCGGTCTTCGGCGCATCTTTCAGGCGCACGACCGGGTAGGTATCGAAGTTGCCTTGCTCGACGCTGCCGTTCTTGACCGTGATTTCGCCGAACAGCACGGCGCTGAGGCCGTAGATCATGCCGCCTTCGAGCTGCATCTCCACCGTGCGCGGATTGACGGTGTGGCCGCAATCGGCGGCGATGACCACCCGATCGACCTTGAGGTCGCCCCTGGCATTTATGCTGATCTCGGCGATCATGCCGACGATGGAATCGTAGCATTCATGGATGGCGAGGCCGCGGCCCTTTCCGGCCGGCATCGGCTTGCCCCAATCGCCCTTTTCCGCGAGCGTGTCGAGGACGTGCAGGAAATCCGCACGATGCGCGAGCAGCCCCCGGCGGAACTCGTAGGGATCCTGTCCGGTCTCGTGCGCCAGTTCGTCGATGAAGCTCTCCATGAAAAAGGCGTTCTGGCAGTGCCCCGGCGCGCGCCACGGTCCCAGCGGAACCGACGTGTTGGTCAGGACGGATTCGACCCTGAGGTTGGGGAAATTGTAGCTCGTCGTGGCCAAGCCCTGGATCGTTTGCGGTTCGAGGCCATTCTTGACGGCGGCCGGATTGGCGGAGCCTGCCGAGGTGCGGCAATCGAATGCGAGCGGCGCTCCATCCGCCGCAAAGCCCGCCCGGAAGCGGATCGCGGCCTGGGTGCGATAGCGGCCGTGGCGCATGTCCTCCTCACGCGACCACACCAGCTTGACGGGCTTGCCGATCGCCTTGCTGATCGCGACGGCCTGCGCCACCTCGTCGGGCCGCAGCCGGCGGCCGAAGCCGCCACCGGAAAACGTGTTGTGGATGTAGACATTTTCCGGCTTCACGCCCGCCGCCTGGGCGGCGAACTGGAGGGCGACGTCCGCGTTCTGGGTGCCGACCCACACATCGACACGGCCGTCCCGCACCTGCGCCGTGCAATTGAGCGGCTCCATGGTGGCGTGCGCGATGATCGGAGCCTCGTAAACGGCCTCGAACACCTTGGCAGCGGCCGGCATTGCGGCATCGACGTCGCCGTCATGGCGCGCGACGGCGCCACGCTTGCCGAGGGCGTCCAGGTAGGTCTTGCGGAACTGGGTGCTGTCGGCGGTGGCGGCGGCGCCCGCATCCCACGCGATCGCAAGCGCTTCGAGCGCCCCCTTCGCGCGCCAATAGCGATCCGCGATCACGGCCACCGCATCCGGAAGCTTGACCACCTGGATGACGCCGCGCCGACCGGCGATGGCGGATTCGTCGACGCTCTCGAGCCTGCCGCCGAACACCGGAGAGGCCATGATGGCCGCATGCACCATGTCCGGCACCTCGATGTCGATGCCGTAAATCGCGGTGCCGTTGATCTTGAGCGGGATGTCGAGACGCGCCATCGACTTGCCCATCAATTTGTACTGATCGGGCGTCTTGATGTCCGGTTCCTTGTCGAGCTTGACCTGCGCGGCCTCGGTGGCGAGTTCGCCATAGCGCAGCGTGCGGCCCGAGGCGTCGTGCGTCACTTTGCTCATCGCCGCCGAGCATTCGCCGGGCGCCACGCCCCACCGCCTGGCCGCCGCGGCGATCAGCCGTTCGCGCGCGCTCGCGCCGGCCTGCTGCAGCATGACGCGGTTCTCCCGCACCGCGCGGCTGCCGCCGGTGCCGAGGTTTCCATAGACTTTGTGCTCCCGGAAATTCCGGTTCGCCGAGGCGTATTCCGCCTTCACCTTCGCCCAGTCGCATTCGAGCTCCTCGGTGACGATCATCGGCAGCGCCGTGAAGCTGCCCTGGCCCATCTCGGCGCGGCTGTAGCGGATGATGATGGTGTCGTCGGGCTCGATCACGATCCAGGCGTTGATCTCACCGGAATGGGCGGCCTCGTCCCCCCACGGCCGCACGTCGAGGGTCGCGGCCTGCCCGAGGCCGGGCACCCCCGCGATGCCCAGCGCAAAGCCGCCGGTCGCGGTGAGCGCAGTAACGATGAACTGGCGCCGGGAAAGGTCCTGGGAGCCTGCGGTGCGAGCGGTTGCGGTCATGGTCGTCCTCCCCGTCTCAAATCTTCATCGACGCGGCGGCGCGATGCACCGCACGCCGAAGCCGCTCGTAGGTCCCGCAGCGGCATATGTTGGTGAGGTTGGCGTCGATGTCGGCGTCGGTCGGATTGGGATTTTCCTTGAGGTAGGCCGCAACCGCCATGATCTGGCCCGACTGGCAATAACCGCATTGCGGCACTTGCTCGGCGAGCCATGCCTGCTGGACCGGATGCTTGCTGTCCGGCGACAGGCCCTCGATGGTCGTCACCTGCGCGCCGTCGACGCTGCCGACGGGGACCGAGCAGGAACGGATGGGTGTGCCGTTCACATGGACCGTGCAGGCGCCGCAGGCGGCGATCCCGCAACCGAATTTCGTTCCGGTGAGCCCGATCTCTTCGCGCAGGACCCACAACAGCGGCGTTTCGCTCTCGACTTCGAGCTGGTGGGAGGTCCCGTTCACTGTGATGGTGATCATGGGGTGCGTCCGAAGCGCCGCGGCTGCCCAAGGTGGCCGGCCGACGCTAAACCGGGCCATCCCGTAATCCGCGCCACGATACCAAGAGCCGGCATGGCTGTCGCGCCGAATCTGAGGTCGCCGCCGGACGCGGTCAGAAGCGCGCGTTGATCCAGCCGGCGGCGTAGTCGAAGAAATTCTTGACCGTGTTGGAATACTGGCCGGGGCTGCTTTCGCAGGGATTGCAGGGCGTGAAGCCGTGATTGGCGCCTTCGACCACGACGAAGTCCTTGTCCTTGCTGCGCGCCATGTCGTACTGGCGCTCATTGTCGCGGATGAAGTAATGCGCGCCCATCGCGACGAACAACACCGGCACCGATATGGATTGGACGGCGCAGATCGTGGAGTTGTTGGTCGAACAATAGTCGATGTCGTCCGCGGCGTCGCGGGCGCGAATGGCCTGCGCACTCAGGAACGAGCGCAGCGTGAAGACCTTGGTGCCCGAGCGAAACCGCAGATTGGTTTGCGCGACGGCCGGATTGGCGACGAAGACGCTTTTGACGACTTGCGTCGAGATGCTGCCGTCGTTGCGCAGCAGCTTCACGGGCCGCGACGTGCTGTTGATCGCCGGGAGATCGGGCTGCGTCACGAACAGGCGGGCGTCGGCGCCGGCGCCGGCACCGGGATTGCCGCCGCGCGGGATGATCATGATGTCGTCGTCGGGATAGGGGTAGGCACCGCGCTTGATGCGATCGAGCTTGTCGCGCGCCATGCCGATCAGCCTGTTCATGCGATCGGCCTGCGCCTTGAAGTAGCGCGCCTGGAATTCCGCGGAATAGTGCGAAGGCCCGTGCGGATTGTACCCGTTGCTCGGATCGAACATGTCCAGCGCGGAAATCGGTTGCGCATCGGGGGGATTGTTCTCGTCGGCCACCGCCGCATTCAGGCTGCGCAAGGTGTTGATGGCATTCCCCGGATGAGCGTCGGCGAACACGATGCCGTCGGCGGGGACGAGGCCGGTCAGGTCGTCGCCGCATTCGGTCAGCTTGTCCGGGCCCTTGCAGTAGGACGATCCGTTCTCCGCGACCGCCTGATAGAACGACATCAGCGGCCCGCCGCCGCTATGGGCGAACAGGACGACCTTGGTGATCCCGGGTTGCCGGCGCAAAAAATCGACGCCGGCTTTCACGTCGAGCGGCAGCTTCTCGAAGTCCACCAGCGCTTCGTTGTTTTCGTAGCGCGTGTTCATGCACAGCATCAGGAATCCGCGCCGCGACAGCTCGATGCAGGCGCGATGATTGAGATAGTTCGCGGTGCGGTGCATCACCAGAATGCCGACATGGGGCGACGGACCGGAATCGGGCTTGTAGAGCGCACCCTTGCTGATGCCCTGGAACGCGATGAATTGAGGGTTGCTCTGCGACCAGGTCGGGTCGGTCGCAAGGATGAGCGCGACGGCTCCAGCAATCGCGGTACGCAGCATGGACGTCCTCCGGAAGTTTCTTTCTCGTCGCTCCCGGCCCCTCGCCCGGCGCGTGCCGGAGCGCCGCTTCTTAGAGTTGCGATTTTACGGAGGACCGGGTTACGCGTGGTAGAATGCAGCCTGTCGACCCTCGCCACAAGGGCAAGGACGGGTCCTCGTTGCAGATGCGGTCCAGCAGCCGCAAATCCGGTTCGCGTCCGTGCCGGATCGGCGGCGCCCACGGCACGAAGGAGGAAGCGACGTGGCTGCGACCTATGACCTCGCCATCATCGGCGGCGGCATCAATGGCTGCGGCATCGCGCGCGACGCGGCCGGACGCGGGCTCGCGGTCTATCTCTGCGAGATGGACGATCTCGCGAGCGGCACTTCTTCGCGGTCGACCAAGCTGATCCATGGCGGCCTGCGGTACCTGGAATACGGTGATTTCCGGCTGGTGCGCGAAGCGCTGCGCGAGCGCGAGGTGCTGTGGCGCATCGCGCCCCACGTGATCCGGCCGATGCGGATCGTGCTGCCGTACCGCCGCGGGCTGCGGCCGGCATGGATGCTGCGGCTCGGCCTCTTCCTCTACGACCATTCCGGAGGCCGCAAGCTGTTGCCGCCCGCCCGCGTGCTCGATCTCGCGAGCGATCCCGCCGGGGCTCCCCTGAAGCCCGGAATGTTCAAGACCGGCTTCGAGTATTCCGATTGCCGGGTCGACGATGCGCGTCTCGTGGTGCTCAATGCCCGCGACGCCGCCGAGCATGGCGCGGTCATTCGTCCGCGGACCAAGGCGGTCGCGGCGGCACGCCGCGGCGGCGGCTGGCATGTCACCGTCGAGGACGGCAGGGGACGCGAGACGATCCACGCCCGTGCCCTGGTGAACGCCGCCGGTCCGTGGGTCGCCCGGACGCTGTCCTCATGCCTTGGGCTTCGGACCCGGGAGCAGGTTCGTCTGGTCCAGGGCTCCCATGTGGTGGTGCCGCGGCTTTTCGATCACGATCGGTCCTATGTGTTCCAGAACCCGGACGGGCGCATCGTGTTCGCCATCCCCTATGAGGGCGCCTACACGATGATCGGCACGACCGAGGTCGATTACGCGGGCGATCCCGGGCGGGCCGTCGCCGGCCCGGAAGAGATCGCCTATCTGTGCAGGGCCGCGTCCGACTATTTCGCGGTACCGGTCTTGCCCGGCGATGTGGTGTGGAGCTTTTCCGGGGTGCGGCCGCTCCATGACGACCATGCCAGCGACCCCAAGGCGGCGACCCGCGACTATGTCTTGGAGCTCGATTCAGCGCCGGGCGAGGCGCCGCTGCTGTCGATCTTCGGCGGCAAGATCACGACCTACCGGCGTCTCGCCGAGACCGCGCTAGAACGGCTCGCGCCCTATCTGCCGTCGGCTAGCCGGCAATCGGCCGGCTGGACACGGGACGCGCCGTTGCCGGGCGGGGACTTCGCCGTGGATGGGCTCGCGGCGCTCGCCGATGCCCTTGCGGCGGAGTTTGCGTTCCTCCCGGCACCGCTGGCGGGCCGTCTCGCCGCGGCCTATGGAACGCGGGCGCGAAGCATCCTCGCCGGCGCACGCACCCGGGCCGACCTCGGCATCTCATTCGGCGCGACCCTCACCGAGGCCGAGGTGCGATACTTGATGGCGCAGGAATGGGCGCAAACCGCCGACGACGTGTTGTGGCGCCGCACCAAGCTTGGGCTCGCCCTCTCCGATGGCGAGGCGGGCACGCTCGACCGCTTCATGGCGGCAGCCTCCGGCGATGGCGTCGCCGCGGCGGCACAACGTACGGCGCAATAGAACCGCGCAGCATTCGGAACCCATGACGAACCACATTCTCGCCATCGACCAGGGCACCACCTCCTCCCGCGCCATCGTGTTCCGCGCCGACTGCACCATCGCGGCCATTGCCCAGCAGGAATTTCCCCAGCACTATCCGGCCTCCGGCTGGGTCGAGCACGACCCGGAGGATTTGTGGCGCAGCGTGCTCGCGGCCTGCCGCGCGGCGATCGCCAAGGCGGGCCTCGCGGCGCGCGACATCGCGGCGGTGGGGATCGCCAATCAGCGCGAGACGACCCTCGTTTGGGACCGCGCCACCGGGCGGCCGATCCACAATGCGATCGTCTGGCAGGATCGGCGCACCGCCGACATGTGCCGGGAGTTGAAGGACGCCGGCGGCGAGGAATTGGTCGCCCGGCGCTCCGGCCTGCTGCTCGACCCGTATTTCTCCGCCTCCAAGATCGCCTGGCTGCTGGACAATGCCGCGGGCGCGCGGGCCAAGGCCGAGCGCGGCGCGCTCGCCTTCGGGACCGTGGACTCGTTCCTGTTGTGGCGGCTGACGGGCGGCGCGGTGCACGCAACGGACGCGACCAATGCGTCGCGCACGGCGCTCTACGATATCCACGCCAATGCCTGGAGCAAAGAACTGTGCGCGCTGTTCGGGGTGCCGCGCGAAATCCTACCCGAAGTGCGCGACTGCGCCGCCGAATACGGCGCGACCACGCCCGATCTGTTCGGCGCCGCGATCCCGATCCGCGGCATCGCCGGCGACCAGCAGGCGGCGCTGATGGGCCAGGCCTGCTTCACGCCGGGCATGATGAAGGCGACCTACGGCACCGGCTGCTTCGCCATTCTCAACACCGGCACGACTACGGTGGCGTCGCGCAACCGGCTCATTTCGACCATCGCGTACCGGCTCGGCGGCGAGACCGTGTACGGCCTCGAGGGCGCGATCTTCATCGCCGGCGCCGCCGTGCAATGGCTGCGCGACGGGCTGGGCATCGTGGCGTCCGCCGCCGCGACCGAGGCGATGGCCGCGGCCGCCGATCCGGGCCAGGAGGTCATTCTTGTACCCGCCTTCGTCGGCCTCGGCGCACCCTATTGGGACGCCGAGGCGCGCGGCGCGCTGTTCGGCCTGACGCGCGCCACCGGCCCGAACGAGTTCGCGCGCGCCGCGCTCGAAAGCGTGTGTTTCCAAACCCTCGATCTCGTCGAGGCGATGCGATCCGATTGCGGCGACATGGCCGATACGGTGCTGCGGGTCGACGGCGGCATGGTGGCCTCCGATTGGACCATGCAGCGGCTTGCCGACATTCTCGGCGCGCCCATCGACCGCCCGACCATAGGGGAGACGACGGCTCTCGGCGCCGCCTATCTGGCCGGGCTGCAATCGGGCCTCTATCCGGAGCCGGACGCATTCGCGGCGCGCTGGGCGCTGGACCGCCGCTTCACCGCCGCGATGGATGACGCCACACGCGTGCGCAAAATCGCCGCCTGGAAGGACGCCGTCGCCCGGACGCTGACAAGGGCCGCCACGATCCGGTAGCGGTCCGATGCCAACATTTCCCAAAACTTCGGACACACGCAATCAGGCGGCGCGTGACAGTGCGGCCGCTTTGCGCCGCAAAGCCGGCACGGCCGCGGACATATCGGCCGCAGTGTGCGCCAGCGCGCCGGTGGCGCAAACGAGGCCTGTGGCGGCGGCATTCGCCTCCGGAACCAGGGCCACACCGAGCAGGCGGCGCCGTTCCCATGGCCCCGGCAGCGACAGCCCCTCGGTACGCGCCGCGGAAAAGCCGAAGCGGGCGTAATATGGCGGGTCTCCAACCAGCAATATCTCCCGGTGGCCGAGTTGCCGCGCGTCGCGAAGCGCCCGCTCCATGAGCGCCGCGCCGACACCGCGGTTGCGGTAATCCGGATCGACCGCGAGCGGACCGAGCAGCAAGGCCGGCCGCCCGGGTCCGGCCGACACGTGCCAAAGCCGGACCGTGCCGATCAGGCGGTTGCGTTGCGACGCCACGAAGGACAGCCCGCCGGCCGGCAACCGCCCTTCGCGCAGCCGCTCGCAGGTCTTCGCAAATCGGGCCGCCCCGAACACGAGGTCCAGCAGGGCATCGCGTGGCGCGGCATCGGCCGGACGTTCATGGCGAATCCTGGTCATTGCCGCAGGGCCTCCCCTATTTCAGCGATGTCGCGTGCAGGCCGGTTTGCCGGTCGAGTTTCTCCGACCAGGATTCGGCGTCGCGGGAAATCTGGAGGAAGACCTCTTGGAGTTCCGCCGCAGTCATAGGATCGGATGAGTTCTCGAGGGGTTCCGATTTCGACGACGCGGCCGCGGCTCATGATCACGACGTAATCGCACAATCGCTCCACCTCCACCATGTTGTGGGAGGAGAGCAGGATGGTGGCTTGGTGCTGGTTGCGATAAGCCTGCAGCCGGTCGCGCATCCACTCGGCGCGATCGGGATCGAGCGAGGCCGTCGGCTCGTCGAGCAACAAGACTTCGGGCTTGTTGAGGAGCGCCTTGGCGAGAGACACGCGCGTCTTCTGGCCGGCCGAAAGGCGCCCGGTCTCACGGTTGAGCACCTCGCCGAGCCCGAATTCTTCCACCAGATGGCCGATCCGTGCCTTCAGGTCCAGCACGCCGTAGAGGCGCCCGAATACGTCGAGATTCTCGCGCACCGTCAGCTGCGACGGCATCGCCACGTAAGGACTTTGAAAGTTCATGCGCTTGAGCACTTTGTGGCGCGCGCTCGCCATGTCGTGACCGAGCACGCGGACGCTCCCATGGGTCGGAATCACGAGCCCCATGATCATCGCGATGGTCGTGGTCTTACCGGCGCCGTTGCCGCCGAGGAGACCGAGGGTCGCGCCCTTCGGCACGATGAAGCTGACGTCGTCTACGGCGAAGTACGACCTGTACCTCTTGGTGAGGTTCTCCAGCACGATCGGGGCCGTGGCGGGAGCCGGGCGCGGCGGGTCCCGATGTGTCGGGCCTTGACGCATCGCACCTTGATACGCCGAGCCCTGATGCGGCGCCTCGTGGTACGAAACGTCATGCCGCGACAGGTCGAACCATTCGTCAACGGCGGCGGGACGCACTGCGATTTCGGACCCGTCACGCCAGAATTTTTCCATGCGGTTCATGATCGTTGCTCCGGTCGCCGCCGACGGCGCCATTTCGGCGTCATTCGCCCATCGTAAGCAGCGCGCCCTTGTGGCGTGCGCTCTGCATCAGCAGCATGAATGTCCCGAACCCCAGGCCCAGACAGGCCAGGTTCAACGCGAGCGCCTCCAGCATCAGGTCGGCACGAAACAACCCGTCGATCAGCGCCGCTCTCATGCCCTCGAACACGTAGGTCGGCGGCAGCATCCAGGCGACCGGCCGCAGCCAGACCGGCAGGATGGAGACCGGGTAATAGACGCACGACACCGGCAACAGCAGCATCATGACGGACCAGGCGAAACTCTGCGCGCCGGAACCGTTGCGCAGAATCAATCCGGATACCACGAGCCCGACCGCCCAACTCGTGAACACGAGATTGGCGAAAAACGCGACGAGGGCAAATCCGAGCCCGTAGACGTTGAAGCCGAACAGGACCAGCGCCAGCAAGCTCACCGGCGCCATGCCGACGACGAGCCGGATCAGGCTCATCACCATCAGCGAGGCGGCAAACTCCGCCGGTTGCAGCGGACTCATCATGAGGTTGGCGACGTTGCGCGACCAGACCTCCTCGAGGAACGAGAAGGTGAAGCCGAGCTGGCCGCGGAACAGCACGTCCCACAACATCACCGCCCCCAGCAGACCGCCGGCGGTCGCGACGGCCGTGGGCTTGTTGTCGGTGAACCAGAAGGTGAGCAGCCCCCAGACGATCATGTTCATGGTCGGCCAATAGACGAGCTCGATCAGCCGCGGCCATGACGCCCGCAGCAGGTACCAGTATCGCAGCGTCATGGCGGCTACGCGCCCGAGAGAGTCGCTCATTTGGATAATCCGTTCCTGCAATCCGCGGAGTGAAGAAACGAGGAGCCGACCGGCTCCTCTATGACGCCTTGACTTCGCAACGGATCGGCCGGCGCTTGCCGGTCCGGGCCGGGAACGACGTGACCACGTTGGCCTTCACGTCGACGGGGTGCTCCAGGCACATCGCCAGGAGGTCTTCCAGATGGGCGACCGAGCCGTGCACACGCGATTCGACCGTCGCCCCGCCGAGCACGAACGTCGCCTCGACGAAATCCGGCCGCTTCTGGACCAGCTCGAACTGAGCCAAATGCAGGTTGCTGTCGAACATCCAGCGGTAAGTGACGTCGAGCAGGCTTCCGGCGGGAACCTTGCGGCCATGCTTGTTGATGAAGGCATCGTTCATGCGCCCGTCGATGCTGGAGATCTGCGACCAGTTGATATCGCACGGCTCGGGGTCGGCCGGCCGCGTCAGCAGATCGCCTTGGACGTATCTGATGAACGGCATCGCGGAGTTGAGCAGATTGGTTACGACGGCGAGGCCGGAACTGCCGGGAACCTGCGGCTTCAGCGTCACGGGATCGAGCACGTCGAGGTGCACGGAATCCTCGCACACATGATAGTGGCCGCACGGCATTTCGAGCGCGATCCGCGTCGCCTCTTCGGAGCTGTATTCGTCCAGCACCGGGCAACCCAATCGCTCCGACCACGCCTTGCGCGCATGGCGCGACGAATATTCCGAATGGGTGACGGCGAGATTGAGATTCGCGCTGAATTCGTCCGCATGCGGCAGCAGGGCTTCGAGGTTCGACGGATAGCAGGACAGTATCCGCGGCGCGAGCTCGCGCAGGTGCGTGGCGACGCGCGCCGGCGGTATGACGTTGGAAATGAACGCCGTCGGATACTTGCCGTTCACCGAGTCGTACCACCACGGCACGGTATAGACGTGCGCGAGCAGATCTTCGGGGGTGTACTTGTTTCCGCTTTGCAGCGCGAACTGCCTGATGCCCTGGATTGTGTCGGTCAGGACGGCGTCATAGTCCACCCGGATCAGCAGCGTCTGGCCGGAAGACCCCGAAGACCGCGTCGCGAAGAGGTCGTCCGGATAGAAGCGTGGGTTCAGGCAGCGGTTCGGAAACGCCGCGACCAGCTCGGGCTTGGTGATGACCGGGATCTTCTGGATATCGTCGTAACCGCGCAGGTCGGACGGGCTGAATCCGGCGGCCTTGTATTTATCCCGATAGACCGGGATGTCGTAGTAGGCCATCTCGACGAGGCCGTAGATGCGCTCGAACTGCTGCTGCCTGATCTGCGACACCGGCAGGAACGGATGCTCCATGCAGGTCTTCAAATAAGCCATCCCGGCGCGCCGGAAGTATTCCGGGGATTCGTCCCCGGCGCGTGTGTATTCGGGGCGGGTCCGCTCGGACTCCCAGAATTCGAGCTTCTTTCGCCGTGGTGCACTTACCTGCTGCACCAGTGCGAGTTTCGGCCGATCCTCCTTGGCGATCGGCAGATCGAAGTCCGCCGCCACGTCTCGCTGGTCGGTGATCGTGCGCTTGAGTGACGTTTTCATGTTAGTTCTCCAACTTGCCGGTTTGTGCGTTGCTGCCCCTCGCGGGCTCGTCCCTTTGGTGTTCGCCGTCGCCCATCCCGGTTTCCGCGCCAAACCGGGAGTGTGACGGCCATCACTATGTTCATGAATTGTTCATCGACCGCTCGAAGGACGGCGATGCCGAGGGGCGCGATCTGCTGAATGAAGATCGGCGGGATTTGTCGAATATCCGTGCCTCACTGCGGAAGGCGCGGCGCATCAAATGCTTTGCCAGCGGACACTCCGCATCGGCACAGGTGATGCGAGGACACTGGCGCCGCGATCAGCGGGTGCGCAGCGTTCCGGCGCCGACGAAAACCCGGCGCCGGAGCGCCATCCTTTCGAATCGAATCGGACAGCGCTCGAATCGGTTTTGGTTTGAGTATGATCTCGTCCGAAAAGTCCGCGACCTTTCAGGATCACGATCTATCTTGCGGGGTATTGTTCGCGCGGGTCCAGGTCTGACCGCCGCAGAAAAATCCACCGAGAACGCAGCCCTCGACCCGCAGGACGTCGGCGCTCTTGAGCGTCATGTTCGATGCGTAGGTGTTGCCGCTCTTCGGGTTGTAAACCTGCCCGTCCCAGCGCTCCTTCTTCGTCGGCTTCATGTCGATCAGGACCGCCAATCCGAGCAGGGGCCGGTCGCGCTTGCCGGCGTCCGGATTATGCCGGTCGGTATCGTCGGGGCTGGCGGCGGCGATGACGCCGCACAGTGCCTGCCCGCAGGGGCGGATTTGCACGCGTCCCTCGCCGTCTTCCGTGTTCCACTCGCCGATCGGGCTCTCGGCGTCCGAGACGACCGGCGCGGCTGCAGGCACGGGCACGGCCACGACCTTCTGCTCCGCAGGAGCGACGGCGTTCTTGGTGATGGGCGTGGGGTTTGGGCTCTCCTCGATGCGCGGTGCCGGACGGTCGTCGTTTCGAGCGGCTGCCGGCTCATTGCTCCGGCTGGAGATCACGGTCTGGTCTTCGGTGTGGAGGGGCGGCGAGGCCCCGACCGGCGTTACCCAGCCGGACGGCGCGGGGGTCTTGCCGCGCTCCCTGGCAAGCCTGTTCCCGAGGTCCAAGTCTTTGAGCGCCGAGGGAATATCGGATCTCCTCACGACGAATTTCTGCTTGCCCCACGAGATCGTGCTGCAGGTGCCGTTACCGCAATCCCCGACCTTCAATTGACGGCCCCTGATGAGCGTGTCGAGAATCGAGCCCGCATGGGCGGCCGAACCGCCGAACAGTGCGAGAGCGGTAGCGATACACAGTGCTTTCATGACGAACGTTCCCTCGAGAACCGGATCGAAGCGTGAGGGCATGATCTAGGGGGGCGGCGCGGGAAGGTATGCGACGGAGATCACATTTGAGCGCTATCTTTCGAATGAATCGGATAGCGTTCAAATCTCCTTCAGTTTCAGCATGATCCTGCCCGAAAAGTCTGCAACTTTTCGGGCTCACGCTCTGGCCCTTCGTCGAAACCCGTTGAAAACGGCGCCGGGCCGTCGGTCATCGGTGACGCCGCGCGCCGAGCCGGCGAATTGTCGCCGGCGCTCCATCGCCTGCCGGTGGAGCGACTCCGGCGGAAGTTCGGCCAGCTCCATGGGAATGCCGTTCGGGTCGACGCTGACAAGGGCCGCCGCGATCCAGTCGTCGCGCCGTCCTTGTATGGTGCGGGCCGCCAAGGCAGACTGATCCGGACGATCGGGTACCGCCGCAGAACATGCGCTCCCCGCTGACACGGCCAATGCAAGCGCAACGATTTCCGACCGAGCCGTCAGGCATTATCGCAACGGATGTGTGAAATGATCTCTGTCACAAAACCAAGCTGGGTAACCACTTCGACGCTCATCATCGCCATCGCCTTGCTTATCGGCATTGTCCCGGCCAAGCCCGCAACCGCACAGGATTCGCGGCCGTTGGACATTGTCGGGCAGGCGATCAAAGCCATGGGTGGCGTCGACGCCTTGCGCAGCCTCGGACGCATCGCCGTCAAGGGCGAGGTTCGCCACTGGGAGCCGGAGGAATCGTATTCGGCGGGCGGTCCGCCGGTTTTCACGGATCGCTCGACCTTCGCCCTCGCCTGGGACCTGAAGAATGGGATGGCGCGCACGGATTGGGACCGCGCGATCCAATTTCCTGCCGTCACCCACGACATCTACGCCGAAATCGTGACGCCGGAACGCGGCTACGCCGACGTCGCCGGCACCGAACTGGTCATCAACCAATCCGATCTCCCGCCCAAAGGCAAACAGGCGATGTCGGGAATTCGCCTCGCCGCGCATTTGCGTGAGTTGGCGCGCAGTTCGCCGATCCTGCTGCTCAGGGCGGTCGACGCGCCGCAGAAGTTGATCGCCCTGCCGGACCAGCCGCTCGGCGGCGGAGCGTTTCAAGGCGGCTTCGGCGGCGTCTTCCCCGCCGTATCCTTGCCGGCCGTCGCATTTGCCGACGGCCGAACGACGTTCACGATCCTGTTCGACCGCGCGACCCACTTGCCGGCGGCGATCCGCACCCTCGATGACGATGCCATTCTCGGCGACTCCAATTACGACCTGATCCTCTCGGATTGGCGGCCGGCGGGAGGCGTCCAAGTCGCCCGCTCGCTGACCTACACGCTGGACAATATGAGGATCGCGAAGATGGAATACACGGAGGTCGTCGCCAACCCCGTATTCCCCGAGGATATCTTCACCGTTCCCCCGGCGATCATGGCGACCGCGAAACCTCCGGCAACCCGCGACGTGCCATATCAGTGGGTGTTGCGCCGCCTCAACTTCAACCGCTTCCCCGACAGTGACGCGATCAATTTCATGCCCGGTGGCGGCCTCAAGCTCGTCGAGTTGGCGCCCAACGTGCAACAAGTGGTCGGCGGGTCCCACAACGGCCTCATCGTCGCGATGAAGGACTATCTCGTCGTGTTCGATGCGCCCATCAATGAGTGGCAGTCACGCTTCACCATCGATGCCGCCAAGGCGAAATACCCCGGCAAACCGGTGAAATACCTCGTGCTCACGCACCATCATAACGACCACGCCGGCGGCGCGCGGACGTATGTCGCTGAAGGCGCGACCGTCATCGTCCCAGCTCCCGACAAGGCGTTCTTCGAGCAGGTCTTCAAGGCGCCCCACGCGGTGATCCCGGACGAATTGCAGAAGAATCCGAAGCCTGCGACCGTCATCGAGGTCGCCGATCACATGACCTTGCAGGACGGCGGAGACGAAATCCGCCTTCACAATGTCGCAAATCCCCATGTCGAGGGCATGCTCATCGGCCACATCGTGAATGGCGATATCTTGTGGATCACCGACATGTATTCGCCGGCACGCGACAAACGCAAGACCCCCGGCGCCGTCAATCTCTTTGAGAAGCTCGAGCAACTCGGGATCAAGCCGTCCCGCCTCGCCGGCGGCCACGGCGGCACCGCAGGCTACGCCGAATTCGAGGCGATCGAGAAGTAGCGGTCTGCTCAACACGGCACGCGCCCGCCGGGACCCCGCGAACGATGCGGGGCCGGCGAATTATCGCCAGCGCTCCATCGCCTGCCGGTGGAGCGACTCGGGCGGAAGTTCGGCCAGCTCCATGCGAATGCCGTTCGGGTCGACGATATTGGACAGGATGGCCTTCGTGCCGCTGACGACGATGTCGCCGACGGCAGCTCCGCGCTGTTTGAACATCGCCGTTGCCGCCGCCATGTTGTCCACGTGCACGCCGAAATGCGTGATGCCGGGTGGCCGTTGTGCCGTCGCGGGCTGCAGCTCCAGGAACGTGTTCTGGCTGATCTGGACATAAACCAGCTGCACCTGCCCCGACGCATTGGTCAACCGGAATGCTTCCGGAAAGCCCATTGTCTTGGTGTAGTACTCAACCGCTTTGTCGATATCGGGCACGTTGATCCCCACGTGATTCAAGCCGACGATCCCGTGGTTCGGTGTCTGGTTCTGGGCGAGGGCAGTGGCGGCCAGTCCGAACAGAGTACCGGCCGCGAATAGAGCAAGACCACGCATGACAACCTCCCATGTTTTGAATTCCGCCTCGAGAAACAGGTCACGTCCAGTTCAAGCGGGCTTATTTGCTGCAGCCCTTCCCGGTCTCTTCGAACCCATCGAACAAGCGCCCGGCGCCGGCGCCCGCGAGGGTCTCCAGCCGGTGCGGCTGACCTGCCTCGACGCTGTAGCGTGCGAGCGTACCTTTGGAGCGAAGGAATTCGGCCTCCCTCTTCATTTCGCTGTGCCACATGTACGGGTCGAATTCCCCGACATACATGAAGACGCACATCTTCGAGATCGCCTGGAGCTTCGCCGCGCTGGGTTCCCACATGTATCCGGGGAAAGCCGTGACGGAGAGGAAGTATTGGGGATTGGCCGCCGCGATATGCAATGCCGCGATCCCCCCGTTCGACACTCCGGCGATGTGAAATTTGTCGTCCCGAATTTTATAGTCGGCCAGGATCATTTTCAGGAATTCAGGAAAGATGTCGGCGCCCTCCTCGAAAAACAACTCACCGTCCGGCGCCGCGGGCGCGACCACGATATAGCCGCGCTTTTCGGCCTCCGCACGGAAGTTGCGATTGAGAATGTTGTCCACCGTGTTCATGTTCTGCGGGCCGCCGCCCAGGGCCACAATGGCCGGATACGCCTTCGCCGGGTCATAACCATCGGGAAGGACGGTCTTGTAATGAACGGTCGTACCGCCCACCATCATCGTCTTCTCGAACACTTCCGCCCGGAGCGGTTGGATCAGGAAAGGCATAATCGCCGCCATTACGAGAGCCGGCCGTATCCAATTCGGGTTCTGTTGCTTCATCTGGAGTCTCCCGCCTCATCGAGCCTTGCGACGCCTTCTAATCCTTGACGTATTTCGTCACGCCCCGCACCGTCGCTTCCGCGGTGTACAGGTTGCCGGCGGCATCGATGGCGATCCCTTCTCCCATGGCGCCGTCGGGAGAATCGGTCTTGTGCGGCGGCACGAACATCGTCACCTTGCCGTCCTTCAAACTCCCGATGCGAATGCCCCTGAGCCAGCCCGGGTGGACCTTCGGCGTCGATTCGGAGTCGGCCGCATAGATCATGTCGTTGCCGTCGATCGCCAGCCCGCTCGCGCGGCTGAACTCGCGATATTCGCCGAGATACTTCCCGTCCTTGGTCAGGATCTGGATGCGATGGTTGTGGCGGTCGGCGACGATCAGCCGCCCCTGGGAATCGAACTTGAGCGCATGCGGCGTGCGGAACTCGCCCGGGCCTGTTCCGGTCTTGCCGATGATCCTCAGGAACTTGCCGTTGCGGTCGAACACCGAGATGCGCCCGACGAGATTCGGGTCCTCGACATTGGTATGGCTCTCGGCCACGTAAACGTCGCCATTGGCAGGGTCGGTGACGACGTCGGTCGGCTCGGTCAGCGCGTCCGGCGGATTTCCCCGCACGCCCGGCTTGCCCAGCGTCATCAGCACCTTGCCTTCGGGGCTGAATTTGACGACGACGCTGCCCTTGTTGTCCTCTCCCGGAAACTTCTTGAGCTCGGCGGCGCTCGCGGCGCGCGCGTCGGTCACCCACACATTGCCGTCTCGATCGACATGGATGCCGTGCGGCCACACGAACATTCCGCCGCCAAAACTCCTGATCTCTTTGCCCGATTCGTCGAAATGGTGGACCGGGTTCGCCTTGGTGCCGAGGCAGCCCGGGGCGGTCCCCGGCGAGCAACGGTCGGTCGCCCACACGGACTTGCCATCGCGGTCGATGGCGACGCCGTTGGACCCGCCCCAGGGCCTTTTCTCCAGGGTGAGCTGCGCCCAATCGCGGATCACGCGATAGGGATTGGCGCCGCTGTTGACGGGCGCAACGTCCTGCGCCCGGGCGTGGCCTCCTTCGCACGGCCATCCACACGACGACCGCCGCGGCAAACCAACCTCTCGCGAAAGCTGACCTCGACATCGCAGCGCTCCCTCGTATGAAAGTCTCTTGCGGCTTCGATCTTGCTCTTGGCGACGCCGCCTTGTCGGCCGATTGTGCAACTTTCCGGCCCCCGGCGACAATGGCGTTGACGAGGGGGAATGACGACGAAGACGCCCTTCGAGGGCGGACAATTGAAGGGAGGAGATCATGAATGTACCCCGGAGCTTCCTGTTGTTGGTGACGCTGGCGGCAGCGGCTGCGACGCCGGCCCTGGGGCAAGCGGCGGCTCCCGCGGCCGGCCCGGCCAATAGCGGTACGCCGAGCGCGGCGTCCATCCCGGATTTCTCCGGCATATGGTCCCATCCCTATCTCACCGGCTTCGAGAAACCGTTCTCCGGTCCCGGCCCCGTGTTGAACAGGTCGCGCTCGCCCAACGGGGTGGCCAATTTCCAGATGCTGGTCGGCGATTACACCAATCCGATCTTGCAGCCCTGGGCGGCGGAAGTGGTGAAGAAACACGGCGAAATCTCGTTGACCGGCCTGGGCTATCCGACGCCGAGCAATCAGTGTTGGCCGGGCGGCGTGCCCTACGTATTTTGGGATTTCTTGATGCAGATGATCCAGGAGCCGGACCAGATCACGATGATCTACCGCCACGGCAACGAAGTCCGCCACGTGCGCATGAACGAGGCGCATCCGGCGCATCCGGCGCCGTCCTGGTATGGGGATTCCGTCGGCCGCTACGAAGGCGGCACGCTGGTGATCGATACGGTGGGAATCAAGGTCGGGCCGTTTGCCATGGTCGACATGTACGGCACGCCGCACACCGAGGCTTTGCATGTGGTGGAACGCTATCGGCTGATCGACTACGACGCCGCCAAAGAGGCGATCGCGCGCAACGAAAAAGAGAATTTCCGCGCCGGTCAGGACAGCTTCGACCCCAATTACCGGGGCAAGGTGCTGCAGCTCCAATTCACCGTCGAGGATCCAGGCGCCTTTACCATGCCGTGGTCGTCGATGATCACGTATCGGCGCGCCTCAGGCGACTGGACCGACCTGATCTGCGCCGAAAACCCCCATGAATACTACAGCGGAAAGGATACCGCGGTCCCGAAGGCGGACAAACCAGATTTCTGAAGGCCGGCATGGCCGCTCGGTGCCGCACGCCTGCGCCCCGTACCCCGATCAATACTAGTCTAGTTTCTGTCGCAAAAGGCAAAATAGCGGGGCAGAATCGGCATTTTCAGCGTTTTTCGGCAGCAAGTTTTGCTTGCCAGTGGGAGGCGCGATGTCTTTCATTTGAGGGATGATTCGCCACCACATCGAAGAGTCTGCCGATATCGTGGGCTGGTCGGAGAGCGAAGCGGCTCGCCTGCGGCCGGCGGTTCTCGGCTGGGTGAGTTGAGCCGTGGCGCGGCCGGCGGCGCGGCAGATGAGCTTTGCCGATCTCGAACTGCTGCGGCAGGGCGTGCGGCTTGAGCCGTTGCTGCAGGCGATCTGTGATTTTCTCGATAAGCAACCGGCGTTGATCGAGCGGGTGCGCTGCGACCTCTTGCGCGGCCTGAATGAGCCGGACAAGGGTCGCCGCGGCCTCACCGCGCCGCAGGTGTTGCGCGCGCTCGTTCTGATGCGCCTGAAGAACTGGGATTATCGCGAGCTGCGCGAACGCATCGCCGATGGGATAACGCTGCGCCGGTTCACCGACTTCTACTGCGAGGATGTGCCCAAGCACGACGCCTTCAACCGCAGCTTCAACCGGCTGACGCCGGCGACACTCAAGGCCATAAATGACCTCGTCGTGGGGGCTGCCGTGAAGCTCGGCGTGGAGGACGGCAGCAAGCTGCGGGTCGATACCACGGTGGTGGAGACCGACATTCATCATCCGACCGACAATACCTTGCTGTGGGACGTGGTGCGGGTCCTCACGCGGCTCCTCGGCCGGCTCGCCGAGGCGCTGGAACTGCGGCGCATTGCGGGTTTTCGCAATCGCTCGCGTGCTGCGCATCGGCGCATGTACGAGATTCAACGCATGACGACGCGGCAACGTCAGGGCGCCGGATCGCAACAGACCGCGGCCTACCGGGCGCTGATCGCGATTGCCGAGGAGGTGGTGGCGAGCGCCAGGATGGCGCTTGACGATACCGCTGGGATGCGAGGCAAGGACCCGCTCACCGCCCTGAACATCAAGGCCCTGCGCGACGAGATCGCGCATTATTGCGCGCTCGGCACGCGCGTCATCGACCAGGCGCGCCGCCGTGTGCTCAATGGTGAACAGGTGCCCACATCTGATAAGATCTATTCGATCTTCGAACCGCACACCGACCTGATCAAGCGCGGCAAGGTGCGTGCACCAGTCGAGTTCGGTCACAAAGTATTTCTCGCCGAAAGCGCCAGAGGATTGATCACCCAGTATGAGGTGCTCACGGGCAATCCGGCGGACGAAGTCCATGTGGCTCCGTCGCTCAAGCGTCACCGCCGCATCTTCCGCCGTCCACCCGCCCTCTACGGCGCCGATCGCGGCTTCTTCAGCGAGAACAACGTCGCCGTTTGCGCGGGCGGCGGCGTCGCCACGGTGAGCATTCCGCAGCGCGGTGGCTGCAAGACGCCGCAACGCCGGGCTTACGAACGATCGCCGGCGTTCAAGCAAGGCCAGCGCTTCCGTGCCGGCATCGAGGGGCGCATCTCGGTGTTGATGCGTGGCCGCGGCATGAAGCGCTGTCGCGCCGAAGGCGCCGAGCGCTTCGCGCTGTTTGTCGGTGCCGCAGTGCTCGCCGACAATCTCATGATCATCGGAAAACTGTTGACCAACCGCTCGAGACGCTGCCGCAAAACCAACCGACAGTTCGTTAGCTGACCGGCGACGAGGCAAAAAAGAAACCGCCGCCCTCATCCCGACGCCCCGCACAACTGCTCCTCGCACACGCCAGCCCATGCCGAAAGTGGCGCGAGAAGCGCTCGCAAATTCACCCGCGTGCTAGTACAGTTATGCCGATGAAATAGGCACAACTCACCTGCCCGCGCTCAAAGTCCACCAATTTCGCGACAGAAACTAGTCTAAGCCGCGGCATAGGCCTGAATCAGGGCGTCGAACTTGAACCACATGGCGTCGAGGTCGAGGCCGAGGCCGCGGTTTGAGAGTACCACGACGGTGTGGTTGCCGCCGAAGTCGTTGTGGTAGTCGGTGCGAAATCCGCCCCAGTAGCCGGCATGCCCGAATCCTCCGACGCGACCGGACCGGTCCATGAACAAGGCCCAGCCGAGGCCGTAGGGATTGGTCTTGCCGTCGCGGGTCTTCGACGGCGTCAGCACGCGCCGCATCGTCTCCGGCGTCAGGAACCGGTTGGTGCGGACCGCCGTGTCCCAATTGGCCATGTCGGCGATGTTGCTCCAGATCGCGCCGTCGCCGACTTCGAGGTGCTGCTCGTGGCGTTCCGGGGCGGTGCCCCAGTTTTCCACCCACGCCTTGTTCTTGAATTCGTAGCCGAGCGCGTTGTTGCAGGGATGCTCGGAGCGCGCCGGTACGCTCGCCGGGCTGTCATAGATGAAAGTGTCGACCATTCCGGCCGGCGCGAAGATTTCGTCCCGCATGAAGCGGGCGAACGGCTTGCCGGCGACGCGCTCGATCACCACTGCCATCAGCAGGAAATTGGTGTTGTTGTATTCGTATTTGCGGCCAGTCGGAAAGCGCAGCGGAAACCCCCGCAGCTGACGCGCGAATTCGGCGGGATAGTCCTCGCTGACCCAATAGGTCTTGTTGCTCATGGGGACGTTCTTCAGGTCGAAATAGCTGGGCAGGCCGGAAATGTGATGCAGCATGTCGCTGATGCGGACCGGCTCCTTGGCGTATTGCGGCAATTCCGGGATGTATTTGCGGATATCGTCGTCGACCGAGACGAGGCCGCGCTGCGCGAGCATGAGAAGCGCGGTCGCGGTGAACGTCTTCGACACCGAGGCGATCTCGAACCTGGTCCAGCGGGTGATGGGCGCGCGGGTGCGCAGGTCGGCGAGGCCATACCCCTTCATCAGGAGGACGCGGCCGGGCTTGGTCAGCAGCACGGCGAGACCGGGATCGGTCGGCTTGACGCCGGTCTTCTGCACGAGAGCGTCGACGGCGGCCTCGAGCCCGGCCGGATCGTTACGCGCCTCCGCTCGGAGCGCCGCGGCGGCCGCGAGGGGCGCCAGCGCAACACCGGCGCCCATCCCCAGCACATGCCGGCGGGTGGGAACAAGGGCGGCGCGCGCCTCCACCCGTCCCGCGCGTGGATCGCTGGTGGTCATTGACCCCTCTCCGGACCGCGGCACCATCCTCGGATGGCGCTTCGGTCTCTTGATTTGCGCATGACCTCGCGATCATGCGCCTTCTCGCCCCACCAGAGTTCCGCCGGATCGATGTCGCCGGTCGAGCCGGCGACCAGCGAAGGTAGCAGCTTTCGGGACCGGGCGTGAAGGCCCGCGTCGGCGTCGATTGCGCCGGAAACGATTCCGCCGTACCACCCATGGCTGGCGCATGATCCCGAAAGGCGGCAGAGTTCCGGCATGACCCCGCGCAGACGTGCCGCCATTCTGGTTTCCGGTCGCGGCGCCAACATGGCGGCACTGATCGCGGCCGCGAAACGGCCGGACTATCCGGCGGATATCGCGCTCGTCCTGTCCAATCGCCCGCAGGCCGGCGCGCTCGACCGCGCCCGGGACGAAGGGATCGCCACCTTCGTCGTCGATCATGTGGAATACGGCAAGGACCGGGAGGCGTTCGAACACGCGGTGCAGGCGGTGCTCGAAGCCCACCGCATCGAGATCGTGTGCCTGGCCGGCTTCATGCGGCTGCTGACGCCGTCGCTGGTGTCGCACTGGAGCGGGCGCATGCTCAATATCCACCCTGCCCTGCTGCCGGCCTTCCGCGGCCTCCACACCCACGAGCGCGCGCTCGCGGCGGGCGTGAAGATCCACGGCGCCACCGTGCACTTCGTCGTGCCGGAGGTGGATAGCGGACCGATCGTGGCCCAGGCGGCGGTGCCGGTTCTCGACGGCGACACCGCGGACACGCTGGCCGACCGCGTGCTCGCGGTCGAGCTGCGGCTTTATCCACTGGCCCTCGCCCTGGTCGCCGGCGGCAAGGTGCGGATCGCCGGGAGCACCGTGATCGGCGACGCCGCGGTTTCGGCGGCAGCGCGGCTGATCGTGCCCGACGGTTAGTAGGATGGGTTGAGCGAAGCGATGCCTATCATCGGCTCATCGATGCGGCCCAGGATGGGTTTCGCAAGGGCGATTATGCTTCTCTTGACAAAAACCCATAGCGGGAGTAACCTCGTTGTCAGACATCGGGGATACTCCTATGGGCTCGATCAAATTCACTCCGCAGATGACTATTCCGCAGTTCGAAAAGCTGTTTCCGACTGACGATGCCTGCAAGCAGTATTTGACTGTCCGGCGTTGGCCCAAGGGCATCTGCTGCCCACGCTGCGGCAACGATAGCGTGTACGACGTAAAGACGCGGCCATTCCACTGGCAGTGCCACAAGTGCGACAAGCGTGGCTACCGGTTCTCTGTGCTCGTCGGAACGATCTTCGAGAACACCAATATCGGCATGAAGGCTTGGTTCAAGGTCGTCTACTTCATGCTGACCAGTAAGAAGGGTATTTCGGCGCTCCAAATCCACCGCATGATGGGTTTTGGTTCGTATCGCACTGCTTGGTATATGTGTCACCGCGTTCGTGGCGGCCTCGCTGATCCCGAATTCCGTAAGCTTTCACGATCCGGCCACCCGGCGAGGTCTGTTGAGCACCAAACACGTGCTCGATCCGGGCTCGAACTTTGCTCTTTTGCCGATTTGCGTTCTCCTGCGCCTGCGATAGCGGATGACTGCGGTTCGCGCGATGATAAATCCGGCTGCGCAAGCCGCGCAAGCTGAGCTTCGCCTCGGTCTCCGCCGAGCGATACGCGCTGTCCGCGTATACATCTGCAGATGTGTTGGCCTGGTTCAGAAGTCCATCGAATATCCGGCTGTCATGCACACTCGCGTCGGTCACGTCGTACTGCCGGATCAGCTTGTGCTTGGCATCGGCATTCACGTGGTTCTTGTAGCCGTAGAAACTCTTGCCATGCTTCTTGGTCCAGCGCGCATCCTTGTCTTTCTGCCGGTTTTTCGCCGGGTTCTTCTCCCACGCCTCAGGCGTCTTGCCGGCCTTCACGTCGTCATTCTCGTCGCGGCTATTGCGTTGTTTGGGAACCGGTACGATTGTGGCATCAACCATCTGGCCGCCACGCGCAATGTAGCCCTTCGCCTCCAAATGTTGGCCAAAGCGCTCGAACAACTTCTCAACCAGGCCCGCCTTCGCAAGCGTCTCCCGGAACAGCCACAACGTCGTGCCGTCCGGAATGCCGTCCTCGATGCCGAGCCGCAGAAACCGAGTGAACGACAGCCGGTCGCGCACTTGATACTCGACCTGTTCGTCCGACAGGTTGTAAAGCGATTGCAGCACCAGCATCCGAAACATCACCAAGACGTCGATCGGTTTGCGGCCGGCGCTGCTCTTCTTCTCGCCCGCCGGCGTCAACACCGCTGCCTCGATCTCCGCGCGGAAGTTCTCGAACGGCACCACGCGATCAATCATTTCCAGCGGATCGCCCTTCGCGGTAATCGCCGCAAGCCGCCGCTCCGCATCGAAGAACCCGAATTGCCCCATCGTACCCACACCCGCGAATCTTGTTGCCATAGCTTAGACTCGCACAAATTCGCGGAGGTCGCTATTTTTCGAGGTGCCCTTAAGACATTTCCGCATAAGTTCGTGCGGCACTCTGCGAAGCAATACGTTGACGGGGTTGTCCATACGCAGACCATTGACGGCTTCTGGTCGCTGCTGAAGCGCGGCATCATGGGCTCGTTCCATAAGGTCAGCCGCAAATATCTGCCGCTGTACGTCGCGGAATTCGAATTCCGCTACAACAACCGGAACAATCCGGATATCTTTGGTGCGGCCATAGGTCGTTGCTGAGGCGCATGAAGGGCCGCAGAAAACGGAAGCGCCCTCAGAATAGTAGATCATGAGCTGTGCTTGGTTGACCGCATGATGCTGAATATTTTCGCACCTCCTAGAGCAAGTGCCACCACTCCAATAAAAACGATGGCG
Organism: uncultured Alphaproteobacteria bacterium; assembly: GCA_963800215.1. GTDB lineage: Bacteria > Pseudomonadota > Alphaproteobacteria > Rhizobiales > Xanthobacteraceae > JAJPKK01. The sequence continues at coordinate 739,605 of CAWCZY010000007.1, forward strand.
ATGCCGAAATACCAATAATCGATCTCTTTGGTTTGCCACCTGACCACAACGTCGCTCGGCAACTGCTGCGATAATTCTAAGTCGCGTTGAATGTCGACAGATCGACTCATGTATGAGCCACCTACGGAAAAACAAATCGTTGTGGCGACCCCTATGCCACCTAGTTCGAATAGTTCGTCTCTGGTTACGGGATATTCCTTCACGCGACGCACTCCCGGAATCGTCTCGTGCGCGCTTCTCGGTAAGCGGCCAGACCTCCGCAAAGACGGCGGCGTCGGTGTCGCGTCGACCGTGGGGTTAGTGACCGCTGGTGTTGTCGACGCAATCTGAGATGGCCCCGGTGCACCCGTCGCTCCGATTCCAGGACTACCCGTTGGGCCGCCCGACGCCCCAACGGGTCCGGGGGATAGCGCGTCGGGCATATTATTCTTCCTTGGCCTTTTGCTGCTGCGCGTCTTCGTAGGGCTTCACGATGTCTTTCAGAAGCTTTGCAAATGCAATTGCATCGTTTGGTGTTAGCCCAACAGCTGTACGAAACCTTGGAGTCTCGTCCGGCCCACCCTGTTCGCCGAAAGTAATGCGTACCATTTGGCCCGTATAAACAACCCAAATCTTGTTGGCCAAAAATGCTGGGCCGCCCCAAATTGCTTCCTCGTTTGCAATATCCTGCTCTGTCCGCGCCATTGACCGTCTCCCGCGATTGTAGGTTCTCGCCTACAATCGCACGGCCCGCGCGTTTGTCAAGAAAAGCATAATCGCCTTCGCAAGAGCTCAACCCATCCTACAGATCTCCGCCCGGCATGGCGGCGCCCTGCCCCTTCGCATCGCGCTTGCTCGCCAGCCGCCTGGCGAAATCCATGCCCGGGCGCTCCACCAGCTGGTACAGCGCCTCCGCCGCAGGGATGGTCACGACGAGGGTGAAGGCGGCGGTGAGAAGGCCCGCGAGCGTGGTGGTGCTGCCGAACAGCATGTATCCGATGTGGATCGCCAGCACATGGAGGAGATAGGCGCCGTAGGAGCGCTGCCCGAGATAGACGAGCGGGCGGTACTCGAAAACGCGCAGCAATGCGCCGCGCTGCAGGATGACGTAAGCGACGAGATAGGTCGCGACTGCGGCCACCGCCGTCAATTGCTCGGTGTAGCGCAGCATCGCGAACAGCGCGACGACGAGGCCGAGCGGTACCGCGGCCGGCGCCCGCGTCAGCGCCGCGATGGCGGCATAGGCGCGCGGCCATTCCAGGAGTTGCGCCAGCATGACCCCGAACAGCAGCGCGCAGTAGGAGTTCGCCGTGAACGATCCGTTCGCGATCAGGAGCGCGGTGGTGAGCGCCGTCACCGCAAAGCGCCGCATCGCGTCGCGCATCAGCAGGAACACCAGCGGGAAGAACAGGTAGAATTTCAGCTCGATCCCGACCGTCCAGGAATGCACGAAGATGGTGTAGACGCTGGTGTGGGCGTATTCCGGCATCAGGGCGAGATACCAGGGCAGCCGCACCATGAATGCTTCGTATTCATCGGCGAGCGACGGCAGCGCGTAGCAGGCGACGCCGTAGATCACGATCGCGACGCAATAGCTCGGCACGATGCGGAAGAAGCGCCGGATCAGGAATGCCCCGTAAGCGATCCGGCCGCTCTTGCGTTCCTCCCGGATCAGCAGCATCGCCACCAGGTAGCCGCTGATGGCGAAGAACACCCAGACCGCCGTCCAGCCCTGCAGGTAGGAAAACAACGCCACCGCCGGAATATGCGCGGTGATGACCAAGAGGAAGCCGATGCCGCGCAAGCCATCGAAGCCCGGGCGATAGGAGCTGTTGCGGTAATCCTGAAAGCTCAGTTCGGAATGATCGCGAGCCTGGGGCAACAGCGTGTACCGTGCGCGGCTAGAGCATGATGCCGAAAAGTCGCAGACTCTCATGCTCAGAACTCGAGGAGACTGGAGCTTATCCGATTCAATTCGAAGGGACAGCGCTCTGATCGCGTGATGCGATCGCGAAACAAACCGGGAAATGTCCGGTGGGATGCAGGCAACAAAAACCCCCGGGGTGGAAACCGGGGGCTACGGGCTAAAGCGCTATGGCGCAGCGCTTTATCCAGACTTTGTTGTCGTGGAAGGCGGCGCCCCCGCAGGGTGCGACCGGGTCGGCGCCGGTCAAGGTGTTGATGCCGCGGCCGTCCGGATAGGCATCGTTGGGCCAGATCAATTCCGCGATCAGGACGCCGCGCCGCACGCCGGCGTAAATGCGCGCATGCAGGCGCACCTCGCCGCGCGTATTGCCGAGCACCACGGCCTCGCCGTCCGCGATCCCGGCCGCGGTCGCATCTTGCGGATGGATCATGACTTCCGGCCGGCGCTCCCGCTTGAGCGATGTCGGGGTTTCATTGAACGTCGAGTTGAGGAAATTCCGCGCCGGCGAGGTCGCCAGCCGGAACGGATGGACGGCATCCGCCTCCTCGATCACGTCCCAGTGATCGGGCAGCGCCGGCATGGCTTCGACCGGGCCCGCCACCACCGGACTGCGGAACGGCACGTTCCTCCAATCGGGCTTGAAGCGGAACTTGCCGTCGGGCCACGGGAAACCGCCGACATAATGGGAGGTGGCGAAATCGGGCTGGCAATCGATCCACCGCTTCGCCTCGAGTTCCGCGAGCGTGCCCCAGCCGGATTTGCGCAGGGTCCAGTCGATCAGCTCCCGGGGCGTCATGGCGAAGCCCGGATGCACGGCGCCGAGGCGCTGCGCGAGCGCGCAATGGACCTCGTGGTTGTTGCGGCATTCGCCGGGCGGATCGATCAGCTTCGGCCCGAGGATGATGTATTGGTGGCCGCCGCCGCGATAGAAGTCGTCATGCTCGAAGAACATCGTCGCCGGCAGCACGATGTCGGCGGTGCGGGCGGTCTCGGTCATGAACTGCTCGTGGACGCAGACGAACAGATCCTCGCGCGCGAATCCGCGTTTGACCCGCTCCTGGTCGGGCGCAACCGAGAGCGGATTGGTGTTCTGGATGAACAGGGCCGCGACTTGCGGGCCGCCGGCGAGGGCGTCCGCATCGCCTTCCAGCACGGCGCCGATGCGCGACTGGTCGAGCATCCGCACCGTGGGATCGACGACATCGAGGCCTTCGATCATCGTCTTGTCGAGGTGGTAGATATCGGCATTGATGTGAAACGCCCCGCCGCCCTCCAGCAGCCAGGCGCCGGTCACCGCCGCGATGCAGCTCGCCGCATGCATGTTGGCGGCGCCGTTGCGGGAGCGCGAAAAGCCGTAGCCGAGCCGGAAGAAGGCGCGCTTGCGCTCGCCGATCAACGCCGCGAAGGCCTCGATGGTGGCTGCGTCGCAGCCGGTGATGCGCGACGCCCAGGCCGGCGTGCGCTCGCGCAGATGGGCTTCGAGCTCGTGGGGAACGTCGGTGTAGCGGGCCAGATAGTCGCGGTCGGCGCGGCCGTCGCGGAACAGGCAATGCATGACGGCGCAGGCGAGCGCCCCATCGGTGCCGGGGCGGATCAGGACCGGCAGGTCGGCCTGCTCCATGGTGCCGTTCATGTAGACATCGACGGCCGCGATCTTGGCGCCGCGCTCCTTGCGGGCGCGGGTCGCGTGGGTCATCACGTTGACCTGGGTGCTCACCGCATTGGTGCCCCAGATCACGACCAGATCGGACTTCGCCATCTCGCGCGGGTCGGGACCAGCGATCCTGCCGACCCCGGCGGCAAAGCCGCTGTAAGCGGGATTGACGCAAATGGTCGAAAGGAAGCCGGAATATTTCTTGGCGTGGCGCAGCCGGTGGATGCCGTCGCGCATCACCAGGCCCATGGTGCCGGCATAGTAGTACGGCCACACCGCCTGCGCGCCATGGCGCGCCTCCGCGCGCAGCATCGCTTCCGCCGTAATGTCGAGGGCGTCGTCCCAGGAGACCGGCACGAATTCACCGCTTCCCTTGACGCCCTTGCGGCGCAGCGGCGTCAGCAGGCGATCCTTGTGGTTCGCCCGCTCCGCATAGCGGGCAACCTTGGCGCAGATCACGCCGGCCGTGTAGTCGTTGTCCGGGGCACCGCGAATCCGGCCGATGGTGCCGGAACCGAGGATCTCGACTTCGAGCGCACAGGTGGACGGGCAGTCATGCGGGCAGGCGGACGGTGCGATGCGAACCGCCGCGCCCAAGTCCCGCAATGCTTGGTTCATGCGCCATCGCCTTTCTGGTGGTGCAGGTGTCAGCTCTGGGAGGTGCAGGTATCAGCTCGACGCCACCGCCTCCGCTTCATGCACGCGACCGGTTCTCGCCAGATACAGACCCGTCAGGACGACGAGAATGGCGCCCAACAGCCCACATACCAACTCCACGGGTTCCACCTCAAAACCCCACGCGAGGTGACCACTGTGTCCCATCCAGGACGAGGCCGTATCGAACGTGGCCGTCGACGTCGTGGAGATGTACTCGGCGATGGCTTGCGCATTGGCGTACGGCCACCAGCTGGGCGCGATATCCATTCCATATAGCTTGGCCAGGTACTGGGCAATGATGGGATCGCTGGGAAACAGACCTCCCGCGATCCACCCCAGCAACGCCCCGCCGGCCCATACGACCCACGGAAAACGCTCGAGAAGGGCCAGGAACAAGCGCGCTTCCCGCGATGACGATCGGGATGCTGATCGCCAGGCCGAGGCCGAGCAGCAGATAGTCTCCTTTCGCCGCCGCGGCGACTGCGATCACGTTATCGAGACTCATGACGATATTGGCGACGACGACGACGCGCACCGCGCGCCACAAATCTTCGACGGCTTCGGGCGTGTCTTCGGCATCATGGGGTTGCGGCGCCACCAGCCCGATAGCCACCCAGAACAGAGCAATCCCGCCGGCGAGCTTGAGATACGGCAATTTCAATAAAGTTGCGACGATACCGGTAAACAGGATCAGCAGAATGGCGGCGACGCCCGCGCCGAGCACCATGCCCCAGAATCGCTCCTTCGGCGGAAGCGCCCGACACGCGAGCGCGATCACGACCGCGTTGTCTCCGGACAACAGAATATTGATGCCCATGATCTGCACGGCGGCCAGCCAGAAGGTCGGCCGCATGATCTCGGATGCAATCATCTCCACAGGTCGTTCCCCCAGGTTCGCGCAGGCATTCGCGGTAAGCAATTGACGCCAATGACGTGTTTGTCAGGACCCGGGCAGTCTACAGGCCCGCGAGGCAAGCTGGCTAGTGTCCTGTCTCCAACACATGAATCCCATTACCGGATCGCCCGGCCCGGCCGGGCGATCCGGTCACTACGGGAAATATCCGAGCGCATCCGATGCCGGCGGGACGATGGCGGCTTGGCTGACAGGCGGTTAATCCGAACCACCAGGATTTACGGACCGGGCTAACCGTCCTCTCATCGCTTTGTGGCATGGTGCGGGTCAACCTCGATTGTGATGGATCTCGCCACGATGCACTTTGCCAAGCAATTGATCCGTGCCGGCTCGCTTCGGCTCGCCGTCCGTCTCGGGCGGCGGCGCTTCGCTGGCAACGAGCGCGGGGCAGCGGCGGTCGATTTTGCGCTGGTGGTGCTGCCGTTTCTCGCGGTGCTGACGGTGATCATCGAATCCGCGATCGTTCTGCTGGCCGGCCAGGTGCTGCAGACCTCTGCGACGAGCGCCGCGCGCACCGTCCTCACCGGGCAGGCGCAGAATGCCGGCTACACCGCGGCCCAGTTCAAGAGCACCATATGCGCGAATCTGACGGTGATGTTCAACTGCACCGGCAACCTCTACGTCGACGTCGAGAGCTTCTCGAGCTTTTCCACCATCAGCCTCTCCAGCCCGACCAACGCCAACGGCACCCTGAACACCGCCGGCTTCGGCTATTCGCCCGGCAATCCCGGCGACATCGTCGTGGTCCGGCTGATCTACCAATGGCCGATCATCGCCGCGAATATCGGCATCTGCGTGGCGACGGCATGCGGCCTTATAAACTCGGCCGGCAATACCAACACTTTGGTCGCGACGGTCGCCTTCCGCAACGAACCCTACACCCCGAGCACATGATGATGGCACATCCAATCTTCTCCTCGCTCCCGTTCCGGCGTCTGCGGTTTGCCGCAGACCAGCGCGGCACCTCCGCCGTGGAATTCGCATTGCTGCTGCCGTTGATGCTGACCATGTATTTCGGCACCATCGAGATCACCGACGCGATCAGCGCCGATCGCCAGGTGACGCTGGTCGCCAGCACGGTCGCCGAATTAACGTCGCAAGCACCTCAATCACCTCCGTTGTCCTTGGCGGATGTACAGAACATTTTGGGCAACCCTTCGCTTTCGCCGCCTGGAGGGGCCGCGGCCGCGGTGCTGGCACCATTCTCGACGTCGAACGTGAAGGTCACCCTGTCGAGCATCGTGATCGACAAGAACAGCACTGCGACCGTCGATTGGAGCGCCACGCTCTACGGCACTACCCGCTCCGGCATCGTCACCAGTTCGATACCGCAGGCGCTGTTGGTCGCCTGTACGTCGCTGATCTGGGGCGAGGCCACCTACAACTACACGCCGATGATCGGGACTGCGATCTGGACGGGCGTCGCGGGAACGCAGCCCATGTACGATCAAATCTTCCTGCGCCCGCGCAACTCGTCCTGCGTCCAGTACAATGGATCATTGTGCCCTGCCACGCTGACCAATTGCGTACCGAACAATGGATAGGAGCATGATCCCGAAAAAGTAAGAGACTTTTCGGATAAGATCATGCTCAGGCTAAAGTAGATTTGAGCGCTATCCGATTCGATTCGAAAGGACGGCGCTCCAGCGTCGCCTCCGCCGGCCAGCGGTCAGGACAGCGGCAAGGCCGTCGTCGATTTGATCTTTTCCATCGCGAAGCGCGACGTGACGTTCTTGAGCGGAATCGCGGCGATGAGCTTCTTGTAAAGCCGGTCCCAGCCCTGGATATCCGGCACGACGACGCGCAGCATGTAATCGACGTCGCCCGCCATCCGGTAGAACTCCATCACCTCCGGCATCGCGCCGACGACCTCGGCAAAATGCTGCAGCCATTCCTCCGAATGGTCGCCGGTTTCGACCGAGACGAACACCGTGACGCCGAGCCCGACCTTGTTTTGATCGACCACCGCGACCCGCCGCTGGATCACGCCGTCGGCCTCGAGCTTCTGGATGCGCTTCCAGCATGGCGTGGACGACAGCCCGACCCGGTGGCCGATCTCGGCGACCGAGAGCGAAGCATCGCCCTGGAGCACCGCGAGGATCTTGCGGTCGATGGCATCCATTGCAGCTATCCTTGCCGGCGGAGATCAGATTATGCAATCTGGCGCATAAATTAGACTACTTTTCTGTTTGATGCCATAGGTTTTGAGAACTTTAGAATAAAATTTCATTCCAACCCTGTGCGCCCCTACCGCTTCGCGCCTTTGGCACGACCGGAATCAGCCAACAGCGCCTCGACCTCGGAGCGGCGCGGCGCGCCGGTGCTGCCGCCGAACCTCGTGCATTTGAGTTCCGCCGCGGCGGCGGAGAACCGCATCGCGCCCGCAATCCCGCTTCCTTCGGCGAGCGCCAGGGTGAACGCGCCATGGAACACGTCGCCGGCGCCGAGCGTGTCGACCGCCGTGACCGGAAATACCGCCATTTCGCGGACGGCCTGATCCTCACGCCACAGCACCGGCAATGGTCCGTTGGTCGCCGCGATGAATGCACCGGTGAACTTCGCCACGCGTGCGAGCCCGGCGGCAAGGTCGTCGGTACCGGCGATCCGGCGCAGGCAGTCGCCGGAAAAGATCACATGGGTCCCGATGGCGAGCAGCGGATCGGCTTCGACCGTCGGCTTGTCGACGTCGATCACGACCGGCAGGCCGCGGCGGCGGGCGGCGCGGCAGATCGGCGTCACGAATTCGGGGAGGCGATTGTCCACCAGCACCGCGCCGATGCCGGCGAGGAGGCGGTCCGGGTCCCCATGCACCACGGTGTCGAGGCGCCGGTCGCGATAGTTCGCGATGGTGCGGTCGCCTCGCTCATTGACGAAGATCGCCGAAACCGGGGAGCGGACTCCGTCGACGCGCATGCATCCGCCGCAGTCGACGCCCTCCTCCGCGAGACCTCGGACGATGCGATCGCCGGTCGCGTCAAGGCCGGGCGGCCCGCCGAGCGGGGCCGCGAAGGTGACTTTGCCGCCGAGGCGGGCAATGGCGACGGCCGCATTGGCGGCGTTGCCGCCGCCGACGGAGATGAACTCGCTCGCCTCCGCCTTGGTGTCGGGCAGCGGGAACTCGCGGACGCGGAACACCTCGTCGAGGACCGCGATCCCCGCGCAAAGGATGTGGGGCATGTCAGACCAGGCTCCGGTCGGCTTCGACCCAGGCCCGGATGATGTGATAGGCGATGGCGATGGGATGGGCCACCATCAAGCCGTCGGGGTGCCGGCGCAGCAGCATTGAAACGGCTTCGTCGCGGGAAAACCAGCGGGCATCCTCGAGCTCGGTGCGGTCCACAGTGATCTCGGTGGACACCGCCGCCGCATGGCAGCCGATCATCAGCGACGTCGGGAACGGCCACGGCTGCGACGCGAAATAGGCAACCCGTCCGCACACGATCCCGGCCTCTTCGCGGGTCTCGCGCCGCACCGCCTCCTCCACGGTTTCGCCGGGCTCGACGAATCCGGCGAGGCACGACCACATCCGCGGCGCAAAACGCGGACTGCGGCCGAGCAGGCAGCGCTCGCCGTCGATCGCCAGCATGATGACGACGGGATCGGTGCGCGGGAAATGTTGGGTACCGCAGGCCGGGCAGTCGCGCCGCCAGCCGGCATCGACCGGATGGCTCGGCGTCCCGCAATTGGCACAGAAGCGGTTGCGCGCATGCCAGCCGAGCACCGCCTTGGCCTCCGCCAGGGGCGGCAGATGTTCCGGGGGGAGAAGTCCGCCGGTCGCGATGGTACGCAAGTCGGTAACGAGAAGGTCGCTGCGACTCTTGAGCGCTTCGGCGGCCTCCTTGTCGATACCGGCCGCAAACCGCGGCGCGCCGTCGCGCACGCCGAGAAACACCCGCTCGCGCCACGGTGCCAGTGCGGCCGCCTCGGCGAAGGTGAATGCCGGGTCCTCCGCCGCGTTCGGAGACGAAGCAGCGAAGGTTGCCGCAGACTTGCGCAGCACCACGAGTTCGCCGCCGAGGAGATAAATGCGGGCGCGCGGGTCGGCTTCGAGCGCAGCGAGCGCGGCGGGATCCTGACGCCGGTCGGCGGCGCGATCGAGCGCGCTTGCTGTGTAGCCGAGATACGGCGCAACCCCGAGATCAGGGCGAGACAGCATGAATCACTCCGGCGGCCCCGCGAAGACTCGCATGGCCCGCCGCGATGTGCAATCAGCCCTCCCTCGCTGCGGGGGGAAGGCGATCAGCCCTGCACAAGGGGCCCCGGCCGCTTGAGGTACTGGGTGGTGATCGCGGCCGCCGAATAATAGGCGAGCGCCCCGACCAGGCCGGTCGGATTGTAGGACGCGTTCTGCGGGAATACCGAGGCACCCATGACGAAAAGATTGTCCGCATTCCAGGACTGCAGGTAGCGGTTCACCACGCTGGTCTTGGGATCGGTGCCGGTAATGGTGCCGCCGGTGTTGTGGGTCGACTGGTAGGGCACCACGTTGTAATTGCCCCGCCGCACCGCCGGCGAGCTCATCGCCGTCGGGTTCATCGCGCGCGCGATCTTGCCGAGCGCCGCGCCGATGTATTCCGAGAGCTTGTAGTCGTTGTCGTGGAAATTATAGGTCATGCGCACCAGCGGACGTCCCAGCGCGTCCCGGTAGGTCGGGTCGAGGTCGAGGTAGTTCTCGCGGTGGGCGTAATTGCAGCCGGAGGCGCCGATGTTGAAGGCGTGGTTGTACCACTTGGCGGTCGCCTTTTTCCAATCGCGGCCCCAGCGCGGCGTGCCGGGGGAACCGGCCGGGTCAGGATCGGGCGGCCGTTGGAGGTGCCGGCCGAGATCCAGGCGCCGCCGAAGAAGCCGAGCCCGCCATGGTCGAAATTGTCGCCGTTGAAATCGTCGATATTGGTGCCGAACGATGCGCCCGCGGCCATGAACGGGTTGATCTCCTTGTCGGCGAAGAACACCGTCACGTTGTTGCCGCTGACCTGGTAGCAATAATTGCGGCCCAGCGCGCCCTTGCCGGTGGCGGGATCGTATTGCTCGCTGATGCCGGCGAGACGCATCAGCAGCATGTTGTTGAAGACGTAGGCGCCGAGGATCACGATGCCGGCCGGCTGCTCGTATTCCTCGCCGGTGCGGGTATCGACATAGCGCACCGCCTTCACCTTGCGGGCTTCCTTGTCGTAGACGAGTTCCCTGACATGGGCGTGGGCGCGCAACTCGAAGCGGTCGTCGGCGAGCAGCACCGGCAGGATGCAGGACTGCGGCGAGGATTTCGCGTTGGCCTCGCAGCCGAACCGCTCGCAATGGCCGCAATACTCGCAGGCGCCGAGCGTCACCCCTTCCGGATTGGTGTAGGCCTCGCTCATGTTCGCGGCGGGCGCGCGGAACGGGTGATAGCCGAGCTCGCGCGACGCCTTCTCCATGATCGAGCCGGCCATGCTCACCGCCAGCGGCTTGTTGGGATAATCGTTCTGGCGCGGCCCCTCGAACACGTTGCCGCCGTCGATCTTCTGGCCGCGCAGGTTGCCGGCCTTGCCGGAAACGCCGAGCAGCTTCTCGAAGCGGTCGTAATAGGGCTCGAGCTCGTCATAAGAGACCGGGAAATCCTCGATCGTCATCTCGGCGGGGACAGCGCCCTTGCCGTAGCGGCTTTCCAGGTGGCTGCGCAGCGCGTGGTCGGACGGCGTCAGCCGCCAGGTGACGCCGTTCCAATGGGCGCCGGCGCCGCCGACGCCGGTGCCGGGCAGGAACGACCCGAGCCGCCGGATCGGCAGTGCCGTCTCCGCCGGCGCGTGCCGCAGCGACACCGTTTCCAGCTGGGTGTCCTGGAACAGCTCCTGGCGCACCGCGTATTTGAGATCGTCGCGCACGCTCGGCAGCGCGAAGTCCTCGCGGGCGGAACGGTTGGCGCCGCGCTCGAGGCCGACCACCTTGAGCCCGGCCTTGGTCAGCTCGCGGGCGAGAATGCTGCCGGTGAACCCGACCCCGATGCAGACCGCATCGACTTCCTTCAGAACCGTCGTCATGGCGCGCTCCTCACGAAAAATCCGCGATCGAGCGCGGCGGCTTGTCGTATTTCTTGCCGAAATAGGTCCTGATCTCTTCGCGATAGGTCGCGGGCAGCCCGGGATAGCCCACCATCTTCCAGGCCGCCATGTCGCGGTTGCCGCCATAGATCGGATCGGCAAAGAAGCCTTCCATGGTGATCTGCAGCAGCGCATTGAAGAACATCCGGCTGTCAAAGCCGTCGAACGGCGCCTTGCCCTCCTCCATCGCCTTCAGCGCGGCTTCGCGGTCCGTCTCGGAAAGGCGGTCGAACTCCTTGCCGTAGGTCTTACGCGACCACGCATTGGCGGATTCGATTCCGGCACGGAAGAATTCCCGCGGGTTGAGCGAAAGCTGATAGCCGAGTTCCGGCTTGGCCTTGGGGAACGGGCCCTGGCGATAGAGCCGCGCCCCCATGCCGTAGGCCCCGGCGAGCTGGCGGTCGATGAAGGCGGCGACGCCGCAGTCGCTGCCCGACGGCGACAATTCGTCGGCCGGGATGATGGTGTCGACGGCGGCGAGGATGAAGGCGTGCTCGGTCGCGGTCAGCGTCAGAAGAGGCTCGGGCTCCGGCGCGGCGGCTGTTGCCGCTTGTGAGGCTGCCTGGGCCTCGGCCGGGACGGAACGCACGGTGGTGAGCGCGGCGGCGGTCCCGACCGCACCCTTCAGGAAATCGCGCCGCGGAATGGTTTCGTCGGCCATGAAGCTTCCTCCCTCGTTCGATCATCCGGCGTTGACCCCGGGTTGACCTGCACCGTTCCAGATTAGCTCGCTTTGCACAAGGGTGCGAGTGGTTGCGCCGCCGCGGGCAGCATCACTTCCCCGCCGATGCGATACCGCGCTCGTCGAGCGCGACCGTCTTGATCAGGGCAAAGATCTCGCGGCCGGCGACGAGCCCGAGTTCGTCGAGCGCCATCCGCGTCATCATCGCGACGATGTGGCCGTGCACGGGAAGATCGATGGTGACCGCCGCGAGGGGACCGTCTTCCTGCTCGATCGCGGCCACCCTGCCGGCCAGGACGGTGCGGATGCTGAGATGTTGCGGCCGTTCGGTCGACACGGTGACGTCGGTCGCCTTGATGACGACGCGCACCTCGCTGCCGGGCGCACCGGCCGCGCCGACGAGCCAGATGGTGCCGCCGGGATGACCGATCTCGGTCAGGCCGTATCCGGCATTCATTCCGACGATCCGGCCGGTCACGATCGAAGAGCGCGCGAAGCGGTTTTCCCCCGCTTGGACCCGGCTCGGTCCGAACACCTCGTCCACCGCGCCGGCGGCGACGACATGGCCGGCGCTGAACACGACCACGGGCGAGGCGAGACGGGCGACCTCGTCGATCGAGTGGGAAACATAGACGATCGGCACCTTGAACCCGTCGCGCAGGCGCTCGATCAGGGTCAGCACCTCCATCTTGCGTTCGTCGTCCAATGCGGCGAGCGGTTCGTCCATCAGGAGAAGGCGCGGTGACGAGAGTAGCGCGCGCCCAATCGCCACTCGCTGGCGCTCGCCGCCGGACAGGCGGCCGGGACGCCGCGCCAGAAGATGGCCGATGCCCAAGGTCTCGATGACCGCATCGAAGCCGATCGCCCGTTCGGTGCGCGGCGCGAACCAGCGGCCGAACAACAGGTTCTGGCGCACCGTCAGATGCGGGAACAGCTGGGCGTCCTGGTAGACCACGCCGACCCGGCGGTCGTGTTTCGGCACGAAGATATGCTTTTCGGTGTCGACCAGCACGCGGCCGTCGACGACGATCACGCCGCGGTCCGGCCGCAGCAGGCCGGCGATCAAGGCGATGGTGACCGACTTGCCGGAGCCGGAACGGCCGAACAATGACACCCCGGCCGCGCTCTCGAACGCAACCTCGTAGGCGAAGGTGCCGAGCTTGATGGCGGCGTCGAACCGGATCATTCGAATTGCGCCAACCTGCGACTGGCGAAACGCTGGACGATTTCCGAAAGGATGAGGGCGCCGAGCGCGATCACGATGGCGATCGCGGTCAGGCGCCAGGCTTTGGCGTCGCCGCCGGGTACCTGGGTGTAGGTGTAGATGGCCGCCGAGATGGTCTGGGTCTCGCCGGGAATGTTGGACACGAAGGTGATGGTGGCGCCGAATTCGCCGAGCGCCTTGGCGAAGCACAGGATCGCGCCCACCATCACACCGGGCAACGCAAGCGGCAGGGTGATGAGGGCGAAGGTCCACAGGCCGTTGGCGCCGAGCGTACCCGCGGCGTGCTCCAAGCGGCGGTCGATTGCTTCGATGGAAAGGCGCATCGCCCGCACCATCAGCGGAAAGCCCATGACGCCGCAAGCGAGCGCCGCCCCGGTCCAGCGAAACGAGAACACGATCCCGAAATGATCGGCGAGGAAAGCTCCCAGGGGAGCGCGGCGTCCGAGCAGGATCAGCAGGATATAACCCGTCACCACCGGCGGCAGCACCAGCGGCAAATGGATGAAGCCGTCGAACAGAAACTTGCCGGGAAAGCGCCAGCGCGCCAGCGCATAGGCTGCGAGCACACCGAGCGGCAGGCTGAAGGCGGTGGCCGTCAGCGCGATCCGCAAGGACAGCTTGACGGCCGTCCATTCATCCGGAGAAAGCTCGAACACACTTATGGTCCAGACCCGACGAAAGGATGCGAGGGAAACATCGCCGTTCCGTCCGGCAAAGGCAACATCGCGGAGGCTTCGGCCCGGTCACTTGCCGACCATGTCGAAGCCCTGCTCGACGAACAGGCGTACCGCCGTGGGAGACCGCAGGAACGCAAGGAACGCCGCCGCGTCGGCATTGCGCGACGTCGCCGTCAGCGCGGCCGGGTAGAGGATCGGCGGGTGCGAGGTCTCCGGGAAAACGGCGACGACCTTCACTTTCGGCTCCGCCTTGGCATCGGTCGCGTAGACGATGCCGAATCGGGCCTCGCCGCGGGCGACGAATGAGAGCGCGGCGCGGACATTGTCGGTCTGTGCGAGCTTGTTTTGGACGCCGGCCCACATTCCGAGCTTCTCGAGCGCTTCCTTGGCGTATTTGCCGGCCGGGACCGAGTTCACTTCGCCGACCGCGAGACGACTGTCGCCCAGCACAGCCGCAAGGTCGGCGCCGGGCGCAATCTTGAACGCCACGTTGGCGTCGGCCGCCTCGACCAGCACAAGGGCATTCCCGAGCAGGGTCTCCCTGGTGCCGGTCATAATGAGATGGCGTTCCTGAGCCCAGTCCATCCAGTCGAGATCGGCGGAGATGAAGATGTCGGCCGGCGCGCCCTGTTCGATCTGACGCGCCAGCGCCGCCGACGACGCATAGGAGATGGAGACACTCTTGCCGGTCTCCTTCTGCCGGGCGGCAGCGATGGCGTCGAGCGCCGTATTCAGGCTGGCGGCGGCGAACACCACCGGCTTGCCCTGGGCCCGCGCCGGCAGCGGCGCGAGGAGTGCGAGGCCGATCGCGAAGGCGACGGCGGATCGAATTGAAAACAATAAATTCCTGCGGTGCATGGCGTCCTCGATATTCCTTTGCGTATATAGCGCGGTTTGTCGCCGGATGTCACGGGCCGCACGGGACTTATCGCGGCGGCAGGCTCCCCGGACCCGCACCGGCGCGGATACCTGCCGCGAGCGCTTGCAATCGCCGGCGGTTCCGCCGATATAAGGCCCGGGAGGTTGGCGGTGGACGGGCCACTCGCCAACCGGGTCAGGTCCGGAAGGAAGCAGCCCTAACGAGCTCCGGTTCGGGTCGCTCGTCAACCTCCTAGCGCATGCTCGCTCGCGTTAAATCAATGAATGCGTCGACTGCGCCGGCCGGAGATACCATGAGCGAAGCCGATACAGCCGGCAGCCTCGCGGAGCCGGGTCTCGATCTTGCACTTGAATCGCCAAACGGACCGCCAAACAGTCCGGCAACCGATCCTGCGACCGCGCCGCGCCAGGGCGCCGGCTACCGCGTGCTCGCGCGCAAATACCGTCCCGCCACCTTCGACGACCTGATCGGCCAGGAGGCCATGGTGCGGACGATCTCGAACGCGTTCGAGACCGGGCGCATCCCGCAGGCCTGGATCCTCACCGGGGTGCGCGGCGTCGGCAAGACCACCACCGCCCGCATCCTCGCCCGCGGCCTGAATTACGAGCTGCCGGACGGCTCGGTCACCGCGCCGACCGTCAAGATGCCGGTGCTCGGCCTCAATTGCCGGGCGATCATGGAAAGCCGGCATGTGGACGTGCTGGAAATGGACGCCGCCTCCCACAACGGCGTCGACGACATCCGACAGATCAATGATGCCGTGCGCTACGCGCCGGTGAGCGCCCGCTACAAGGTCTACATCCTCGACGAGGTGCACATGCTGTCGTCCCAGGCCTTCAACGCGCTGTTGAAGACCCTGGAGGAGCCGCCGCCCCACGCCAAGTTCGTGTTCGCGACCACCGAAATCGGCAAGGTCCCGGTCACGGTGCTGTCGCGCTGCCAGCGGTTCGACCTGCGCCGGGTCGAAGCCGGCGTGCTGGTCGCCCATCTCGAAGGCATTCTCGCCAAGGAAGGGGTGACGGCGGAGCCGGAAGCGCTGGCGCTGATCGCGCGCGCCGCCGAAGGCTCGGTGCGCGACGCGCTCTCGCTGCTCGACCAGGCGATCTCCCATGCAGCCGGCGCGGTGCGCGCGGAAGACGTGCGGCAGATGCTCGGGCTCGCCGATGCCGGCCGGATCATCGACCTGTTCGACGCCTTGATGCGCGGCGACGCCGCCCGCGCGCTCGGCGAGCTGCGCAGCCAATATCGATTCCGGCGCCGACCCGCTCGTGGTCCTCTCCGAACTCGCCGAATTCACCCACTTCGTGACGCGGGTGAAGGTGGTGCCGTCGGTGGTGGAAGACCGCTCCCTCGCCGAGGTCGAGCGCAAACGCGGCCGGGAGCTTGCCGCCGGCCTGTCGATGCGGGCGCTGTCGCGCACCTGGCAGATGCTGTTCAAGGGCCTCCTGGAAGTGAAAGAGGCGCCGCGCCCGATCGCCGCCGCGGAAATGGTACTGGTGCGGATCGCCTATGCCGCCGACCTGCCGCCGCCCGACGAGGTGATCCGCACACTCACCGAAGCGGCCCCGCGTGCCGCCCCGGCCCGTACCGGCGGCGCGGTGGCGCCGTCATCGGCGCCGGAGTCCTACGCCGAGCCGGCGCGCAACGAACCGGCGCGATCCTCGGCCCGGCCGGCACTCGCCCCGGCGCCGATGCCTGCGCCGCGCGATCCCGTCGGCGGCACCGCCGAGACCGCGCCGGCCCCGGCGGCCATGGCGTTTTCGCGGTTTGCGGACCTGATCGCATTCGCCAACGAGAAGCGCGACCTGCCGCTTCGGACCTTGCTCGAGCGCGATGTGCGCCTCGTCCATTTCGAGGACGGCAAGCTGGAGATCGCGCTGGAGCCCTCGGCATCGAAAGCCCTTATCGGCGATCTCGCCCGCAAGCTCACGGCATTGACCGGCCGGCGCTGGATGGTGGTGGTCTCCGCCGAGGCGGGCCAGCCCACCGTCAAGGCGCAGGCGGAAGCGCAGCGGACCGAGTTCATCGCCGGCGTGCAGAACGACCCGGTGGTGCAGAATGTGCTGGCGCGGTTTCCCGGCGCCCAGATCGTCGCGGTGCGCGAGCCCGACCGCAGCATGGCTGCACCCGCCGCGGCCGCGCCGGCCGAGGACGACGAGCCGCCGCCGGACCTGCCGGCCTATGATGACGAATCGGCGTTCGGCGCGCATCGTCGCCCGGACGACGTGGACGATGATTTTTAGCGCGGCACCGTCATTCCGGGGCGGTGCGAAGCACCGAACCCGGAATCCAGCGGTGTGATGCGGGCGGCAAGGCTGGCTGGATTCCGGGTTCGCGCGAGAGCGCGCCCCGGAATGACGGCACCTGAACTCGAGCGGATGGAAGGCGAGCCATGGCGGATTTCTTGGGCCTGATGAAGCAAGCGGCCGAACTCAAGACCAAGATGGAATCGATGCAGGCCGAGCTCGACCTGATCGAGGTCGAAGGTTCGTCGGGCGGCGGCATGGTAAGCGTGAGGCTCACCGCCAAGGGCGAGCTCAAATCGGTCACCATCGATCCTTCGCTGATGAAGCCGGAGGAGAAGGAAATCGCCGAGGACCTCATCGTCGCCGCCCACGCCGAGGCGCGGCGCAAGGCCGAGGTCCTGCTCCAGGAAAAGATGAAGAGCCTCACCGGCGGCCTGCCGCTGCCGCCCGGGATGAAGCTGTTCTGATGTCGCCGCGCAGGCGGCCTAGACTCCCTCCCCGCCTTCGGGGAGGGCAGGGTGGGGTTCTTGCTTCCCCACAAGCGCAGTGCACGTGTCCCCCACCCCGGCCCTCCCCGAAGGCGGGGAGGGAGAGAGCCCAGATGCCCCCCGCCATCGCCGGTCCTGAAATCGAACGACTGATCCAGCTGCTGGCGCGTCTGCCCGGCCTCGGGCCGCGCTCGGCACGCCGCGCGGCGCTGGCGCTCATCAAGCGGCGCGAGCAGCTGATGTCCCCCCTCGCCGCCGCGCTGCAGACCGCGATGGACAAGATCTCGGTCTGCACGGTGTGCGGCAACATCGACAGCCAAAATCCCTGCATCGTGTGCACCGACGCGCGCCGCGACGCTTCGGTGATTGTCGTGGTCGAAGATGTCGCCGACCTCTGGGCGCTGGAGCGGGCCCACGCCATGAACGCGCGCTATCACGTGCTCGGCGGCACCTTGTCGCCGCTCGACGGCATCGGCCCGCAGGACCTCTCCATCGATGCGCTGGTGACCCGCGCCCACGCGCCGGACGTCAAGGAGATCATCCTCGCGGTCAATGCCACCGTGGACGGCCAGACCACGGCGCATTACATCACCGATCTTCTCGGCGGCGCCGGGGTCAAGGTGACGAGGCTCGCTCATGGCGTGCCCGTAGGCGGCGAGCTCGATTATCTCGACGAGGGGACGCTCGCCGCCGCGATGCGCAGCCGCACGCCGTTTTGAATCATTCCTTCTTCGCCAGCGTCTTGAAATGCCCGCCGCGCTGGAGCGCCGCGAGCAGCACGAAGCTCGGTATCGCGGCGGCGGCACAGATGGCGAAGAAGACCGCCCAGCCCGTGTAATCCGCGATATAGCCGGCGGTGGCCGAAAGATAGGTGCGGCCGACCGCGGCCAGCGCCGTCAGCAGGGCGTATTGGGTGGCGGTGTGCAGCGGGTTGCGGCACAGCGCGCTGAGATAGGCGACATAGATCACGGTGCCGATGGCGCTGGTGAAATTCTCGCAGATGATCGCGAAGGTGAGCCAGGCGATATCGTGGCCGACCAAAGCCTGCCAGGAAAAGGCGAGGTTCGCCGACGCCTGGAGCAGGCCGCCGATCCACAGGCTGGTGGCGAGCGGATAGGCGCGGGCGACGAACCCGCCGGCGAAGCCGCCGAGCAGGAGAGCGGCGAGGCCGACGCCCTTGATGATCGCGGCGTATTCGTTGCGCGTGAATCCGAGATCGATGACGAACGGCGCGGTCATCGTGCCCGACAACGCGTCGGTGAACTTGAACAGCACCACGAACGCCAGGATCGCGACGGCATAGTCGAACAACAGGAAATCGCGGAATGCCCCGGTCGCGGCTTCGATGACCCGCTGCAGCGCATTGAGCCGTGCATGGGCGGCGACGGCCGGCGCGGATTTCTCCGGCTCGGTCGCGATCAGCGTCGTGATCATGCCGACCACGACCAGCACCGCGATGGCGATATAGCCCGCGCTCCAGGCGTCGTGCTTGGCGAGGCCCAGCCCCTCGAAGCCGCTGACGAGAAACAGCGCGCCCGCGGTCGATGCCAGCATGCCGATGCGGTAGGCCGCGACATAGGACGCCATGCCGGCGGCCTGCTCGTTCTCCTCGAGGCTTTCGACCCGGAATGCATCGACGACGATGTCCTGGGTCGCCGAGGCGGTCGCGACCAGCAAGGCGCCGAATGCAACCAGCCACGGATTCGCGGCCGGATTGGTCAAAGCAAGAAAAGCGATCGCCGCGATCAGCAGCAATTGCGACAGGATCAGCCAGGCGCGCCGGCGCCCCAACAGGCGCGACAGCACGGGAACGTCGAGCGCATCCACCAGCGGCGCCCACAGGAACTTCACCGTATAGGGCGTGCCGACCAGGGCGAACAGGCCGATGGTGCCGAGATCGACCCCGGCCTCGCGCATCCACACCAGGAGCGTCGAGCCCGACAGCGCCAGCGGCAGCCCGGACGAAAAGCCGAGAAACATCACGATGAGGACGCGCCGGCGCAGATAGACCGAAAGCGTGTCGGCAAAGCCCGGCTTGGCCGGTGCGGTGTCGGAAACCGCGGTCACGGCAATGGCCCCCCGGCGCCGGTCCGCCTCACTCGCCCGCCTCCAGCCGCAGGCCGAGCGGAACCGCCGCGAGGCCGGGCTTGGCCGCCTCGCTGTCGCTGAAATCGAGCGCATCGATGCGGCCGGCGCGGCGGCCGATCTTTTCCGTCGAGATGATGATCTGCCGCATGTCCTCCGCCGCCTGCCCGTGATGCTGCTGCAGCTTACCCACCCGATCCTGCAACCGGCCCACGTCCTCCATCATGGCCCCAACTTCGGCACGAATGAGGTCGGCGGCCTCGCGCATGCGGGCGTCCTTGAGGATCTGCTGCATCACCTGGATGGCCAGCATCAGGAGCGACGGCGATACGATGACGACTTTGGCGCGATAGGCCTTCTGCACGAGGTCGTCGAAGCCGTCATAAAGCTCCGCATAGACGGATTCGGACGGCACGAACATCAGCGCCATGTCCTGGGTCTCGCCGGCCAGCAGGTATTTCTCGGAGATGTCGGAGATGTGCTTCCATACGTCCTGGCGCAGGCGCTGGGCGGCCCGGGCGCGGTCGTCGTCGGTCTTGGCTTCGCGCAGCGCGGTGATCGCTTCGAGCGGAAACTTGGCATCGATGACGAGGGGGCGCTGGTCGGGGAGGAAGATCACGCAGTCCGGCCGGGTGTTGTTGGGCAGGGTGTGCTGGAACGCGTAGAGCGACTTGGGCAGGGCGTCCTGGATGATGGTCTCCATGCGCGCCTGGCCGAAGGCGCCGCGGGCCTGCTTGTTGCCGAGCACGTCGCGCAGCGAGATGACCTGGCCGGACAGCTCCGACAGGCTCTTCTGGGCGTGGTCGAGCACCGCGATGCGCTCGTTGAGGCTTTGCAGCCGCTGCACGGTCTGCCGCGTGGTCTCGTCCATGGAATGGCCGATCCGGGTCGAGACCGCGTCGAGCCGCTCCGCCACCACCCGGGCAAGCTCGGCTTGGCGGCCGCCCAGGCCTTCGCCCAGCGCCTGGAGCCGGCCCGCGGTCTCCGCCTGGATGCGGGCGAGGTCGGCGATGCGGCCCTCCATTGCTTCGTCCTGCCGCTGCTGCCGGATGGTGTCTTCCAGCCGCCGGCGCGAGCCGCGTGCCGCCAGCATGGCAGTGGCGATCAACAGCGCCAGCACCGCCACCGCAAATGCGAGGCCCGCCGCGCCGAGGGTGATGTCGAACCCGTTGAGGGTGAGGATCGGCTGGTTCATCGGCGCAGTTGTAGCCAATTCGGGGTGCCCGGCGCGAACAAAGTGCGAACACAAATAGAAACCCCAGCCGGCTGGGTATGTCGGCTGGGGCTTCGTTTCAGGGCCTTGCGTCGGGAAGGCGTGACGAAGGCTGGATTGAATGTGACAAACACATGCTGCATTGCGAAGATCAAACAATTGGCAAGGCGATCTTTTGTAACGACTGATGCAAGCCGGACACATCAATCCTGGGAAGAATCCTGGAAAGGTGGCCATGGCAACCGAGAAAGAAGAACATGAGGGCATATCGGAAACTCTGCACTTGCTGCGGAGTCCGGCAAACGCCGCGTGCCTGCTCCGTTCCGTCGAGAGTGCCGACGCCAGACGACCGGCGGAGCATGAACCCGTTGAAGCGCCGCCCGCGCATTCGCCGGATTGACCGCACCCGACCGACACCTTAAATCGCGGTTCCATGGCATTGCGCGACATCATAATCCTGCCGGACAAGCGGCTGCGGAGGGTTTCAAAGCCGGTCGTGAAGATCGACGAGGAGATCCGCGCCCTGGTCGCGGACATGTTCGAGACCATGTACGACGCCCCCGGCATCGGGCTCGCCGCCATCCAGGTCGGCGTGCCGCAGCGGGTCGTCACGATGGACTTGTCCAAGAGGGAGGATCACGCCGAGCCGGAGGTGTTCATCAACCCGGAGATCATCTCCTCCTCGGAGGAGAGATCGGTCTACGAGGAGGGCTGCCTGTCGATCCCGGACGTCCATGAGGACGTGGAACGGCCGGCGCGGGTGAAGGTCAGATATCTCGATCTCGACGGAAAGCCGCACGAAGCCGAGGCGGAAGGCCTGTTCGCCACCTGCATCCAGCACGAGGTCGACCACCTCAATGGCGTGCTGTTCATCGACCACATCTCCAAGCTCAAGCGCGACCGCATCGTCAAGAAATTCACCAAGGTGGCGAAGCGGGCCGTGGAGGAGGGTTAGAGCATAGTGATTCCCGCACCCGATTCCGGATGTCGTCCGCACCTTTCCCTCCCCGGCTTCGGGGAGGGTGGCCGAGCGAAGCTCGGTCGGGTGGGGTCCGCGGGCGAGGTAAAGCAAGGAAGCAAGAACCTCACCCTGGCCCTCCCCGAAGTCGGGGAGGGAAAGTGATTCCATGCCCCTTCGCCTCGTCTTCATGGGAACGCCGGACTTTGCGGTGCCGACGCTGGTGGAGATCGTCGGCAGCGGCCATGAGGTGGTGGCCGCCTATACGCGCGCGCCGCAGCCCGCGGGACGCGGCATGGAGTTGCGGCCGAGCCCGGTTGAACGCGAGGCGCGGCGATTCGGCATCGAGGTGCTGACCCCGCAGACGCTCAAGACCGCGCAGGCGCAGGAGACGTTCCGCGCCCACGAGGCCGACGCCGCCGTGGTGGTCGCATATGGCCTGATCCTGCCCAAACCGGTGCTCGACGCCCCGGCGCTCGGATGTTTCAACCTGCACGCCTCGGCGCTGCCGCGCTGGCGCGGCGCGGCACCGATCAATCGCGCCATCATGGCCGGCGACACCGAGACCGCGGTCATGGCGATGAAGATGGAGGAAGGGCTCGACACCGGCCCGATCGCCATGGCCGAACGCGTCGCCATCGGTCCCGATATGACCGCCGGCGAATTGCACGACCGGCTGTCGCGGCTCGGCGCCGACCTGATGGTCCGCGCCCTCGGCGCTCTGGAGCGCGGCTCCCTGCAACTGACGCCGCAACCGGACGCGGGCGTCACCTATGCGGCCAAGATCGACAAGAACGAGACGCGGATCGACTGGGAGAAACCCGGGAAGGCCGTGCATGACCATTGCCGCGGCCTGTCGCCGTTCCCGGGCGCCTGGTTCGAACTGCCCGGCGCCGGGCGCATCAAGGTGCTGCGCACCACGCGAGGCGAAGGTTCCGGCGCGCCGGGAACCGTGCTCGATGCGCACCTCACCATCGCCTGCGGCGACGGCGCCGTGCGTATCCTCGAGCTGCAGCGCGCAGGCGCCCGGCCGATGAAAGCCGAGGATTTTCTGCGCGGCACGCCGGTCGCCTCCGGCACGCGGTTGGCGTGATGCCCCGCTTCAAGCTCACCATCGAATATGACGGCCGCCCCTTCGTGGGCTGGCAGGTGCAGGACAACGGCGTGTCGGTCCAGGGCGTGCTCACGGCCGCGGTGGCCGCGTTCTGCGGCGAGGCCGTGCATGTGCAGGGCGCCGGGCGCACCGACGCCGGCGTGCACGCACTCGGCCAGGTCGCCCATGTGGAACTCGCCAGGCCGTGGGACGCCGACACCGTGCGCGATGCGCTCAACGCCCATCTGCGGCCGCATCCCGTCGCGGTGCTCGCCGCCGCGCCGGCGGCGGATGATTTCGACGCGCGGTTCTCGGCGGTGCAACGCCACTACCTCTACCGCATCGTCAACCGCCGCACCGATCTCGCGCTCGACGTCGGGCGCGCGCTGCGGGTGCCGCGGCCGCTCGATGCGGGCGCGATGCACGACGCCGCCCAGCGCCTGGTCGGCCGGCACGACTTCACCACCTTCCGCGCCGCCGAATGCCAGGCGAAATCGCCGGTGAAGACGCTCGACCGGCTCGACGTGGAACGCCACGGCGACGAACTGCGGATTCATGCTTCCGCGCGCTCGTTCCTGCACCACCAGGTGCGCTCCATGGTGGGCTCGCTGGTGCAGGTCGGCGACGGCCGCTGGAGCGCCGACGATCTCGACCGCGTACTCGCCGCCCGCGACCGCCAAGCCTGCGGCCCGGTGGCCCCGGCGGACGGGCTGTACCTGGTGCGGGTGGATTACCCGAAATAGCGGTCGATGATCCTTCGGTAGATCGCCGTCAGCGCCACGAGGTCGGCGGTAGCGACGCGCTCGTCGATGCCGTGCATGGTCCGGTTGACGAGGCCGAACTCGACCACCTCGCAGTATTCCCTGATGAAGCGGGCGTCGGAGGTGCCCCCCGAGGTCGACAGCACCGGCTTGCGCCCCGTCACTTCGGCGATCGCCTCGCTCACGAGGCCGACGAAGGGTCCCGGCGTGGTCACGAAGGCATGGGCGTTGGACGGATCCCAGTCGATGCGGAAGCGGCCGCCTTGCGCGCCGGCGCGGGCGCGCGCCTCGACCAGCGCCTTGAGCGAGTCGCGGGTGTGGCGATCATTGTAGCGGATGTTGAAGCGCGCCCGCGCCTCGGCCGGAATGATGTTCAAGGTCTTGTTGCCCACATCGACCGACGTGAATTCGAGGTTGGACGGATCGAAATGATCGCTGCCGGCATCGAGCGGCTCGGCCATCACGGCGCTCATGATGTCCACGATGCGGCGGACCGGATTGTCGGCGAGCGCGGGATAGGCGACGTGGCCCTGGGTGCCCGTCACCACCAGCGCGCCGCTGAGCGAGCCGCGGCGGCCGATCTTGATCATGTCGCCGAGCGTTTTGGGATTGGTGGGTTCGCCGAGGAGGCAATGGTCGAAGGCCTCGCCGCGCGCCGCCGCCCATTGCAGCAGCTTGACGGTCCCGTTGACCGCGATGCCTTCCTCGTCGCCGGTGATCAGGAAGGAGATCGAGCCCTTCGGCTGGCCGCCGGCGGCGGCGATATGGTCGAGCACCGCCGCGAGCCCGCAGGCGATGGCGCCCTTCATGTCGACGGCGCCGCGGCCGTAGAGGATTCCGTCGGCGATGTCGCCGCCGAACGGCCGGTGCTGCCAGTGCGCTTCGTCGCCCGGCGACACCACGTCGGTGTGGCCGGCCAGCACGAGATGCGGCTTGCCGGTGCCGATTCGGGCATAGAGGTTCTCCACATCGTCGGCGCCCGGCTCCGAAAAGGTGACGCGGTCGACGGCAAAGCCGGCGCCCGCCAGCACGGTTTGGAGAAAAGTCAGCGCACCGCCCTCTGCCGGCGTCACCGACGGACAGCGCAGGAGGTCACGGGCAAAGGCGACGGGATCGGCGGACATGCTCAGTTCCCTCCCCGCCTCATTCCCGCAGCAACTCGTTGATGCTGGTCTTGGAGCGCGTCTTCTCGTCAACGCGCTTGACGATGACGGCGCAATAGAGCCCCGGCCCGGGGGCGCCGTTCTTGAGCGGCTTGCCGGGCTGGGTGCCCGGCACGACCACCGAATAGGCCGGCACCTCGCCCTGGAACACCTCGCCGGTGTCGCGGTCGACGATCCGCGTCGAGGCCCCGATGAAGACGCCCATGGACAGCACCGAGCCCTGGCGCACCACCACGCCTTCCGCCACTTCCGAGCGCGCGCCGACGAAGCAATTGTCCTCGATGATGACCGGCCCGGCCTGCAGCGGCTCGAGCACGCCGCCGATACCGGCGCCGCCGGAGATGTGGCAGTTCTTGCCGATCTGGGCGCAGGAGCCGACCGTCGCCCAGGTGTCGACCATGGTGCCGGAATCCACGTAGGCGCCGAGATTTACGAAGGACGGCATCAGCACCACGTTCGGCGCGATATAGGCGGAGCGGCGCACGATGGCGCCGGGCACCGCGCGGAACTGCGCCTGCCCGAATTGCTCGCGGCCCCAGCGATCGTATTTGAGCGGGACCTTGTCCCAGCCCCAGGCGCGGGCACCGGCTTGCGCAGCGAATGGGATGACTTCCATGTCCTGGAGCCGGAACGACAGCAGCACCGCCTTCTTGAGCCATTGATGGACGTGCCAGGACCCGTCGGCCTGCTTTTCGGCAACGCGGACGGTGCCGCCGTCGAGCAGATCGAGCGCGTGGTCGACCGCCTCGCGCACCGGCCCCTTGGTGGCGGGGCTGACATCGTTGCGCCGCTCGAACGCGTCGTCGATGATCTTGGCGAGTTCGCTGTGCGACATGGAAATCCCCGGTTTGCCAGGCTGGTGTCGCGGACCGGCCGGTCGATGTCAACGGGCCCCCATGGGGTCATTCCGGGGCGATGCGAAGCATCGAACCCGGAATCCAGGTTTCGACGTGAGGCAGCCTGAATTCCGGGTTCTGGCCTGCGGCCAGCCCCGAAATGACGGCGTTTCGGAATCACCGCCCCGCGACCACCGCTTCCAGAAAGCCGGCGAGATCGTCGGTGATGTGATCCACATGGGGCGCTTCGCGCCCTTCCAACTCCCAGCCTTCGCGCACGACCTGATAGCTCTTCTCCGGCACCACCAGCACCGTGGTCATGCCGAGCGCATGGGGGACGACGAGGTTGCGGGCGAGGTCCTCGAACATCGCGGCCGTGGCGGCATCGACGCCGTGGCGGGCGAGGAAGCGGTCATAGCTCTCGGGGAAGGGTTTGGGCTGCAGCTCGCTGGCGACGATGTCGAACACGTCCTCGAAATGGTGATGGATCGCGAGCCGGCGCATCACCGCGTCGGCATGGGCCTTGGTGCCGTTGGTGAGGATGAGCTTGCGGCCCGGCAGCTTTTCCAGCGCCGCGCCGAGCGCGGGATCGGGCTCGAGCGGGGAATGATCGATGGCATGGACGTATTCGAGATAGGCGTCGGGCTCCATCCCGTGCTCGAGCACGAGGCCGCGCAGGCTGGTGCCGTAGCGCTTGTAGAAATCCTTCTGGATGCGGAAGGCGTCGTCGGGAGGGACGCCGAGAAAATTCGTGATGTAGGTGCGGATGCGGTCGTCGACCTGCTGCCACAGGTTGAGATGATGGGGATAGAGCGTGTTGTCGAGGTCGAACACCCATGTCTCCACATGGGCGAAGCCGCGCTTGTCCGGGGGCGGTGCGTTCATCCGCGCGCTTCTAACGCAGATTCGGACGGGTATCCACTGCGCAGGGAAATGCACTATCGTGTGCAGAACGATTTTGGCGCGATGCCGAAGCAAGGGGCATCCGCCGGTTTCAACGCTGATCTTCAGGAGATATCATGAAAACGGTTGTCGTCCTGATCGCGATCTTATTCGCCCCGCTGGGGGTCCGCCCCGCGGCCGCGCAAACCGGATTTCCCGTCCGCACGGTACGCATCATCGTCGGCTACGTGCCGGGCGGGCCGAACGACATCATCGCGCGGGCGATCGGCGACAAGCTGGCGCAAGCCTGGGGCGTGTCGGTGGTGGTCGAGAACGTGCCGGGCGCCAGCGCCAACATCGCCGGCGATCGCGTCGCCAAGGCGGCGCCGGACGGCTACACTCTCCTGCTCGCCAACTCATCGCAGATCGTCGTCAATCCCAGTTTGTTCGAGCGGATGAGCTACGATCCGCTCAAGGAATTGGTGCCGATCTCGGAGGTCGCCTCCACTCCCAACCTGCTGACCGTTCCCAACGACCTGCCGGTCCATGACGTGCAGGAACTGGTCGCGCTGGTGCGCGCGACGCCGGGAAAATACAGCTTCGGCTCCGCGGGCGTGGGCACCTCGCAGCACCTCGCCGGCGAGTTGTTCAAGGCGACCGCGCGGCTCGACCTCCAGCACGTCCCCTATCGCGGCGCGGCCGCGGTCATCACGGATTTGCTGGGCGGCCGCATCACCATGTATTTCGGCAACATCGCGCCGCTGCTGCCGCTCGTCCACGAGGGCAAGCTGCACGGATTGGCCGTCACGTCGCTCGATCGCTTCGCCCTCACGCCGGAGTTTCCGACCGTCGCCGAATCCGGCTTTCCCGGCTTCGACGTGACCGCGTCGTTCGGGCTGATGGTCGCGGCCGGCACCCCGCCCGCGGTCATCGACAAGATTTACCGCGACACCACGCGGGTGCTGGCGCAAGACGACCTGCGCCGACGCTTCGCCGACATCGGCGTGGTGGTGATCGGCAACTCGCCCGCGGAGTTCTCCGCCGCCCTCAAGGCCGAAGCCGTGAAATGGGCGAAGCTCATCAAGGACGCCGGGATCAAGGCCAGCGAGTGACCTGCATCGCACGGGCCGGCATAAGGCCGGCGCGGCAGAATGGCCGGCATACTCGCTCGCCGGCCATTCTCGATCTAATTCCAACCGGCTTGTCCCAGACGCTATTTTTCGGGTTCCGGCGTTTCCTTTACCGTAACCCAGTTCTTATCGGCCCGACTAATATTCGCGGCGGCGTTCTTGCGCCACTCAATCGCCCAGTATTTCGTATGATTGATATATAGCTTGCCATTCACTATAGTGAAAGCTTCCGGGTCAACAGTATCTTTGTGTCCATTCTCATACGCGACGCCCATGGCGCAATGTCCGTCATATTGCGCTGCGTATTTCTCGGGATCGTGAGTGAAAAGGTCAAGATTTTCCTTGCTGGCGAACTGCCAACGGGCGTCGTGCCATACCACCTGGTTATCCAACGTACCGGGCACTGCCCGACCGACCGTGTGATAAGCGACCGTGTCGTATCCACCGATCGCCAACCGCGGAACTCCGGTCATGTTCGGCGCCACGTTTTGCGCCAGGGCGGGGAAAACCAGGGAGGCAATCGGCAAAACAATTAGTTTTGACAACGATCTCCGCGTGATTCTGGTTACCATGATTGTTCTCCTGTAGGCTGTTGCTGTTTGAGCGACTCTTGTTGAGCAACGGTACTACCTGGCAACAAGGCCAGTCCCAAGGTCATCATAGTAGACAGACTGAGAACGCTTAGCCAATTCAGAATCGCGGGTACGGCTTGCCCCCGCGAAATGGTCGTTCCCGAATTTTCAAGGTTGCTGAACCTGCCGACGGCATGCGCGCTGCCCGTTCACCCCTGGAGACTTCGGCATATTCCCGCTGGGCAGCTCATCGGTATAATTACACCACCTCTGGATGTGGGGCAAGAGGCTTTGGAATGAGGTGTGAATGAACCCCATGGGCCATGTATGGACGGCGCCCGCGTCGGCATACGAGCGCTGGAGGGGGGAGGGTTTTGACCCGTCAGGAGACGTCGCGGCAAGCAGGATTAAGGAGTGGAATTGCAGGATGTCGCGACCGCAACCCGACTACTCCCCCCTGATGTTCGCCGCCTTGATGATTGGCGTCCAGCGGGCAATCTCACTTTTCACCAGGGCAGCCAGCACATGTTGGCCGCGGCTCGTCTTGTCCGGGATTTCGTTGCCGAGGTCGAGCAGTCGCTTGCGCGAATTGCCGTCATCAAGCGCCTTGTCGAGCGCGCTGGTGAGCTTGTCGAGGAGCGGTTTTGGCATGTCCTTGGGAGCAAACAGGGCGAGCCACGACATTGCTTGGAACTCGGGAAGCCCCGCTTCCTTTGACGTCGGCACGTCTGGGAGGACAGCACTGCGCTGCTCTGATCCGATCGCATATGCCTTAATCGTACCACTCGGCACATGCGGTGCGGCGTCGTTGATCGCGTCACACATGTAGTCGACTTGACCGCCGATCAAAGCGTTCATGGCTGGGCCGGCGCCGCTGAAAGGCACCAAAGTCGGCTTAACGCCGATAATCGAGTTGAACAGCAGACTGCAGGTGAACCCGACCGAACCAACTCCGGGATGGGCGACGTTTAGTGTCTGGGCGTTTGCCTTCACATAGGGAATGAATTCCTTGAGATTCTTGGGCGGAAAGTCCCTTCTTGCAACGATCGTGACTGGCACCCAGCCGACCAAACCAATCGGGGCGAAATCGATATCCGGTCTATAGGCAAGGTTCGGATAGAGAGCGACTGCGGCGGCGTGCGTTCCCATTTGTCCCATCTCGATCGTATATCCATCAGGGCTTGCACGCATCGCCCGGGCAGAACCGGTGGTGCCACCGGCACCGGGGGCGTTCTCGATGACGATCTGCTGACCGAGCGTGCGTGACATGTGCTCGCCGACGATGCGGGCAGCTACGTCGGTACCTCCACCAGCCGCAAACGGCACAATCATGGTGATCGGGTGTGACGGATAGACCTGCGCCGCCCCACTCGCGACGTTTCCCAATACCGTGGCGTAGACGATGGTGAAAAGCAGATTTTGCATGTTGGCTCCTCGCCCGCGTCCGCGATTGCGTCGGATTGCTGCTGCCGCGATCGCCCTCGGCAGATGGCGAAAAACTACTGATTTCCGGGTATAATCGCTAATACAATGATGTGATATAGGCATACGTGCTTCGGTATAGGGGCTGCCGTGCAATCGGATCAGGTGGAACGACGATTGAAGTTGCGCGAGCTGCGTATCCTGCTTGCCGTGGTGAAGGCCGGGAGCATGGCGAAGGGCGCAGTGGCACTCGGCATCTCACAACCGAATGTCTCCAAAGCGATCGCGGACCTCGAGCATGCATTCGGCGTTCGTCTTCTCGATCGCAGCCCTCAGGGTGTCGACCCAACCACGTACGGTCTCGCGCTTATCAAGCGCGGAACGGCGATGTTCGACGAGCTCAGATATGCGATCAAGGATGTCGCGTTCCTGGCCGACCCGACATCGGGGGAATTGCGATTGGGGTGCTCTGATTTTGCGGCGGGCTCGGTTGGTGTGGCGATTGATCGGATGTCCGGTCAGTACCCTCGCATTGCATTCGATGTCATGTCAGCCGATGGACCCACGCTACGGCGCGAGCTGAGAGGCCGAAACATTGAGCTCTTTGTTGGAATATTGGAAAATTCTCTTAGCGACAATGATTTCAACACGAAAATTCTTTACGACGACCCCCTGATCGTCGTGGCGGATACGCAACATCGATTGGTGCGCCGGCGCAATGTTGAACTTGCCGAGCTGGTGAATGAAGCTTGGGCTCTGCCGCCGGCAAACACAGTAGCGGGCGCCTGTGTTCGGAATGCTTTTCGGACAAACGACTTACCCGTTCCCGAAACAATCGTCAGCACCTACTCCACCATACTCCGGCATAACCTTGTTGCAACCGGACGGTATATCACCGTCCTTCCCAAATCGATGGTACAAGTTATGGCAAAAAGCCTCTCACTCGTGGCTTTGCCCGTTCGTCTTCCGGCGACGCGGCGCATGATGGCGGTCGTCTCGTTGAAAAATAGGACGCTCAGCCCGATCGCGCTGCTGTTCATTAATACCGTGTGTACGGTTGCGAAGCCGCCCACGAAAGTGAAGAACCACTGCAGCGTGACTTTGCGGTAGTTGATTTCCGGAAGTGACCCAGGCTGTGTGAAAACGAAATCTGATTTGGTCGTAAGGTCGAGCGGAGGACGAATTTTTGCGTTTCTTTGCTCTGCGCGCGACCACAAGCCTCAAAATTCAGGGTGCGTTTATACCTCGTAGAGTTTTCACACGGGCTGGACCCTAACCTGCCGCCGGGCAGGGCGGATTCTGTGGTGCATGGAGGGGTCGCTTCTCCACAATCTTAGTGCGTGACTACCGTCCCGCAAACTCGTTCAAGGCACCGAGAACTAACGGCATGAACTCTTTGCCACCGCCGTGTCCAGCGTCGTCAAGGATTCGCAGCCGACTGGTCGTCCATCGCTGGGAGAGTTGCCAAGCGGTCACCAATGGTCCGCTGACATCGTGGCGTCCGTGGATCAGCACGCCGGGGATACCGTTCAGTTTAGCAGCGTCGCGGATGAGTTGGTCCTCCTCAAGGAAGGCCGCATGCCGCCAATAGTGTGTAACCAGCCGGGCGAAACGCAGGCGGAACTCTGGGTCCTGGTAACGCGGGTTTGGCGTGCGCCCCGGCGTCAATGAGACATGGGCCTCCTCCCAAGTACACCACTCGCGGGCAGCGTAATCGCGGACGGTGGGGTCGGGGTCGGCGAGCGTGGTGGCGTAGGCATCGACCAGCCGCAGGTACCGCAGGTGGTCTGGGACGGCGTTGGCAAAACGGTCCCACTCCTGTGGAAAGATGCGTCCGACATCCTCGGCGATCCATTGCACCTCGCGGCGGGAGGTGGTGGTTACGAAGCCTAGCACCAGAGCGTTCACTCGGTGGGAGTAAGCCTGGGCATATGCCAAGGCGAGGGTAGTGCCCCAGGACAGACCCAAAATGGTCCAGCAATCCACGTCGTGCATCTCACGTAATGCCTCGATGTCGGCGATCAGGTGGGCAGTGGTGTTGCTGTTGAGGTCGGCGTCGGGTTCATTCGCCAGCGGTCGGCTGCGCCCTGACCCGCGTTGATCCAGCAGCACGGCACGGTAGAGGTGAGGATCAAAGAACCGCCGCTGACCTGCCGCGCAGCCTGAACCGGGACCACCGTGCAGGTACAGCGCAGGTTTGCCAGCGGGATTCCCGCAGCACTCCCAGTAGACCTGATGCCCGTCGCCCCCATCAAGCATACCGCTCCCGTATGGTTCAATGTGGGGGAAGGGCCCCGACATTTGCGCGTTCCTTGGTTCAGTAGGCAGCTGTGAGTTGCCCTGCGGCCGATGGGGAGAACTTGGCGCTGAACCCCGATACCCCTAAAGACTGCTGGGATGGAAGCCACTCGCCCAACCACCTTGTACCTCCTCTGCGGAAAGATCGCCGCTGGGAAGTCGACGCTTGCGCGCCGACTTGCTGTGCGGCCTGCGACCCTGCTGATCACGATGGATGATTGGATGTCTATCCTGTATCCCACCGAGAACAGGACGATTGAGGATTTCGCACGCCTGTCCGCGCGGCTTCGCGAAACAATGGGACCGCATGTTGTAGACATTCTGCTTCGGGATATTTCCGTTGTGCTTGATTTTCCAGCGAATACCGTGAAATGGCGCGCCTGGATGCGCTCAATTATTTCTGCGGCCAACGTCGCGCATGAACTGCACGTTCTGGACTTGCCCGACGCCATATGCAGGGCGAGACTTCGCCAACGCAATACGTCAGGTGAACATCAGTACCAGGTCGACGAAGCGACATACGATCTCTTCATGAGTTACTTCGTTCTTCCAACTGCCGATGAGGGCTTCAACGTGATCGTCCATACGAGCTGAGCCGGCAATGGCGCAACGGCAGAAATTGGTCCATTGCTGCCCAGGGCTTGTGCCGCGACACGTCTGCAGCCGACGCAGCATCGGAAGCCCATCCGCTGGTCAACTCCCTCGAAACTTGCTTAGAGCGTTATCGCTTCAGGTCGAATCCGATATCGCTCTAAAAGTCTTTGATTTTGAGCGTGATCTTGTCCGAAAAGCGTGCAACTTTACACAATCATGCTCTGGTCACCGCGGGGCGGCCTGATCAATGCGCCAGCGGATTCGGCCGCAGCTGGAAGTTCACCACCAGCGGGCTCGATGCGGTTTCCGGGGTGGCGCCCGGCGCGCCCGGCGCCGGCGCATCGATGCCTTCGATGTGGACCGGCGTGCGGTTTCCCGACGTCACCCACAGGCCGCGGCCCTTCCAGCCGGCATTGGGATCGTCGATGCGGCCGTCGAGCCCCTTGGCGAAGAAGCCCATGGGATAGGGCACCCGCAATTCGATCACGCGGCCGCCGACGAGAGCGTGGAGCGAATCGGACTGGTTGCCGGTGGCGATCGGCGTGTTGGCGCCGAGGCCCAGGATGTCGTGCTGGTCGACCCAGGTGTAATACGGGTTTTCCTCGGCGCCGGAATCGCCCTGGAAGCCCGGCCCCGGGATCGGATAGAAGGCGAAGCCCTCCGGGCATTTGTTGCCCTGCTCGGCGCCCGGGCCGTTGAGCGGACCCTTGCACAGGCGGCGGTCGAAGCTGCCGATGTGGCCGCTGTCGAGCGGCATCCAGACGACGCCGTTGCGATCGATATCCATGCCGCGGATGCCGAATCCCGGGAGCGGAATCCGGTAAATTTCCGCAAGCGAGGTTTCCGGCGGATTCGCGCCCGGCGCCATCCGCAGGATGTAGCCGGGATGCTCGAGGTTCGAGCCCCACAGCGAGCCGTCGACCGGGTTGTAGGAGATCCCGTACATGCCATAGGGGATGCGGGTGTCCTTGGTGTAATCGGCCGGCTTGCCGGGCTCGTTGTAGCCTTCGTCGCGCTTGCCGTTGGCGTTGGTGTCGACGATCATCGCGGTCCAGCCCTGCGATTTCGCGGCGTCGCCGGTTTCCCAATACATCTTGGTGTTGATCCAGCCGACCACGGCCAGGTTGCCTTGGCTGTTGTTGCTGAGCCACAGCGTGTTGTTGGCATCCTCGGCGAAATTGAGATGGTGGGTGCCGAAGCAGGTATCGATGAACGAGAACTTCTTGGTGGCGGGGTCGTAGACGGTGACCTGGCGCGCGTTCTGGACGAAGCCGTTGGCGGTCCCGGCGAGCGGGTAGAGCTGGGCGGACCGCAGCGGCGAATCCTTCTTGCAATAATCCGGCGGGTCCTTGGGCGAGCGTTGCTGCGCGGTGAAATAGACCCGTCCGTCCTGGTCCATCATCGGATTGTGGGCATTGACCTGGGTGTCCCAGATCTGCTCGGTCCCCCAATAGGGCGAAGGCGCGAGCACCGGATTGGCGAGCGCCGAGCTCGGCGCGTATTTCGGATCCTTCACCGGCACCTTCATGACCATCTTGGTGTTGTGGACGGGATCGAGGATCGGAAGGTTGTCGGTGGAGAGCTCCGCCGCGCCATAGATCAGGCCGTAGCCGTTGACGGTCGGCTTGCGCTTGTCGGTGAGCGTGAGGTCATGGAGATAGTGCTTGGGGTCCGACCAATCCCGCACGGTGACGACGATGTTGCGCTCCAACCCGGTCGGCCGCGGCGGGGTCGCGCTCGGCAGCTCGCCGGCCTTGATGCGGTCGGTCCAGTCGGCCAGCGCGGCGAGGTGGCCGCCATCCGGCGTCAGCATCGGGGCCATGAAGCTCACCATCCCGCGGCCGGCCGGCCCGGACTGGATGCGGCGCGCCCATGCGGCGATCGAGGAGTTGAAATGGCCGAGCGCCGCGGGAATATACCGCGTCGCGTAATTGCCGATCTGGTGGCAGTTGCCGCAGCCGTTGGTCTTGACGGAATTGAGCCATTGATCCTGGGTCTTGAAGATTACATTGATGCCGTTGCCGTCGGCGCCGGTGCCGGGGAACCGGCTCTTGTCGGGAATCCGGATCATCGAGGCCCAATAGATCGCCGGATAATATTGCGCAGCGGCGGCGAGATTGGGCGCGACCACCGCGGTCAGGTTCAGCGTCTTGCCCGGCGCGGTCGTGACCTTCGGGGAATCGACCAGCCCATAGCCGCGCACCCACACACGGTAGGTCGCCTTGGGAAGGTCCGGCACCACGTAGCGCCCGGATTCGTCGGTCACCGCCATCTTGGCGAACCTCGTGCCGAGCTCGGTGGTCTCCGCGATCACCCATACGCCGGCTTCCGGTCCGAACCGGCTGGTGACGACACCGCCGATGTCGTTGTCGTCGATCTCGACGCTCGCCGACGCAGCCGCCGGCTGGGGGGCCGCGCTCTGCTGGGCGCCGGCCGGTACCGGCAACGCCGCAGCCAGCATGACGATGCCGAGCGCCGTGCCTGCATAAAGGGCTTGTTTCGCGCGCAAGTTAAGTCTCCCTCGAAATTTCCGCGGTGCCAAGCCCGCTGGTTTGTTCCGGCATGCTACGACGCGTCCGCCACACTAGCAATCTGTACGAGAAGCGATACAAACGCGCATAACCTTCCATCATGAGAAGGCAGGAGGGAGCCCTATGAATTTGCCAACCCGGTTCACCAGGAATGCGCTCGCGGCGGCCGCCGCCGCGGCGATTTGCTTTAGTGCCGGCGCCGGCCGGGCGGCCGGAGACGCCGAGAAGGGCAAGGCCGCATTCGTCCGGCAATGTGCCTTATGCCACACCATCGAGAAGGGCGATCCCAACCGGTTCGGACCGAACCTGTCCGGGATCGTCGGCAAGAAGGCTGGATCGGTCGCAGGTTACGATTATTCGCGCGCCTTCATGGCCGCCGCGAAATGGGAATGGAGTGAGGACGCGCTCGGAAGCTGGATCATGTTTCCCGGCGTGATGGTACCGGGCACCGCGATGGCGATATTTCAAGGGGTGGCCGAGAAGGACCGCGACGACATCGTCGCCTATCTCGCGACCAAGAAATAGCGCTGCGCCATCGTTGGAAAGCGGCGCAGCGGGGTGATAAAATTAGTAAAACTCCGGAACGGCCAGCGATCGTGTCCCCGCGAACTGAGCCGCACCGGGCGACAAGGGAGAACAGACATGTTGAGGAGAGGCTCGATCGGGGCGTTC
Source organism: uncultured Alphaproteobacteria bacterium (assembly GCA_963800215.1). GTDB lineage: Bacteria > Pseudomonadota > Alphaproteobacteria > Rhizobiales > Xanthobacteraceae > JAJPKK01. Next base: position 775,220 of record CAWCZY010000007.1, read on the forward strand.
GGATTGGCGGCGGCGCTGTTGGCGACCATCGGCGGCGCGGCGGCCCTGGAGGACTCCAAATACCCCGACTTCAAGGGACAGTGGGTTCGGGTCGGCATCCCGCGCTGGGTGCAGGCCGGCCAGAAGGCCCCCCTTACGCCGGAATACCAGAAGGTGTTCGCCGCGAACCTCGCGGAGATGGCGGCGGGCGGCCAAGGCAATGTGCCGTCATGGTATTGCCTGCCGCAGGGCATGCCGATGATGATGAACGGCTACGACCCCATGGAAATGGTGGTCACGCCGGACATCACCTACATCCTGATCAGCCACGTCAACGATTCCTATCGCAGGATCTATACCGACGGGCGCAAGCTGGCCCGCCGGAGATCGAGCCGACCTTCGCCGGCTACTCCATCGGCAAATGGGTCGACGACAACGGCGATGGCCGCTTCGATGCGCTGGAGATCGAAACGCGAAGCATCAAGCTTCCCCACGCCTATGACGCCACCGGCCTGCCCTTCCACGAGGACGGCGAAGCGGTCATCAAAGAGCGCATCTACCTCGACAAGGCCGATTCCAACACCCTGCGCGACGAGATCACTACGATCGACCACGGGCTGACCCAGCCATGGACGGTGACCAAGACCTTCCGCCGCGATCCCAAGGTCAAGGAGCCGGTGTGGCACTCCGCGGCGTGCGCGGGCGACAATTCGCTGGTGCGCATCGGCGAGGATGCCTTTTTCATGAGCCCCGACGGCTATCTGATGCCCATCAAGAAGAACCAGCCGCCGCCCGACCTGCGCTACTTCAAGCAGACGCAGAAATAGCGGCAGCGCTCACGTCAGCCCGGCAATGACCGCGCAAACGCGCGGCGTGGGCGTGGCCCGAGGCCACCCCCACGCATTCGACCATGGCGGTTCCGGTGAAAGCCGGCGCTATCCCTGCGGGGCGTCCTTGGCCCGGGTCCAATCCTGACCGCCGCAGAAGAACCCGCCGAAGACACAGCCTTCGACCCGCAACACGTCGGGGTCCTTCAGTGCAATTTTCGACGCGTAGGTCTTGCCGTTTTGCGCGTTGTAGATCTGCCCCTCCCAGCGTTTGTCGTTCACGGACTTCATGTCGATCAGGACCGGCGTTCCGAGCAGCGGCCGGTTGCGCTTGCCGGCGTCCGGATTGTGCCGGTCGGTGTCTTTGGGGTCCGCGGAGGAGATGACGCCGCAAAGCGCCTCCCCGCAGGAGTGGATCCGCACGTGTCCTTTGCCGTCTTCCGTGATCCATTCCCCGATCGGGCTCTTGGGATCCGAAACGGCGGGCGCAGGTGCAGGTGCAGGCGCGGCCACCGCGACCTTCTGGTCGACAGGCGCGACGGCTTCTTTTGCCGGGGTCGGGGGGCTCGCCCGCTCGCTGGGCGGCGGCACCGGATGGTCGTCGGCACGGCTGGCTACCCGTTCCGCGGGCCGGTCACCGGAGTGGATCGCCGGCACGCTTTCGGCCGGCTTCGCCTGATCAGCCGCCGCCGCGGCCTTGTCACGCGCCTTTACCGAAGACTTCACCGAGGACAACTTGTCCCCGAGGTCCAAATCCTTGAAAGCGGAAGGAAAATCGGATTTTTTCACGACGAATTTCTGCTTACCGAACGAAATGTCGCAACGCTCGGTGCCGCAATCTCCGAGCTTCAATCCGCTGCCGCCGATGAACGAGTCGATGATCGAGCCGGCATGGGCGGCCGAGCCGGCGAGCAGGGCGAGAGCCGTGGCGATACAAACTGTCCTCATGGCGAACATCTCCTCAAGGGTTTGGACTGAAACTTGCGGGGATGAACCTAGCGGGTCGGCGCCCGGAGATATGTGACCGAGATCACAGTTCGCTCTGGAGACGCGCGCCTCGCGCGAACCCGAAAGCCCTCGGTTCGCACCCCGAATGACAAAACCCCTGGTGTCGCCCCCGGCACGCGGCTGGGTCGTGGCTTATTTAGGCGGGGGGTCCTCGCCGATCACTATCGGTCTCACCCGTTCACCCTCGCGAACGAACGAGCCGGCCCGCGCCACCACCATGTCGCCTTCGTTGATCCCTTCCCGGACTTCGATCGTTCCCTCAGACTGCAGGCCGAGGGCGACGCGGTGGGGTTCGACGCGGCCGTCGCGCACCACCATCACGATGGCGCCGCCGGAGCCGTAAAGCACTGCCGAGAACGGAATGCCGACGCCGCAACGCTGCATGACGTCGATGACGGCGCGGGCGAAGGTGCCGGCACGCAGCTGCGGACTGTCGCCGAGGGAGATGCGAATTTGGCCGAGCTGGGTGGTCGGGTCGATGGAGGCGGAGGCAAACCGGAGCTTCCCCGTCAGTTCGGGGACACCGACGATCTTGACGGCCGCCTCCTGCCCGACCGAGATGGACGAAAAGCGCTTCGCCGGGATCTCGGCCGCGAGTTCCAGCTCACCCTGGGTTACGATCATGAACAGGGGCTCGGCCCGCGCCGATGCCATCGCGCCGACGATGGCCGACCGCCGGGTCACCAGGCCCGCGACGGGAGATTGCACATCGACGCCCGCCCCGCCGCCCGGCTGCTCCGGGTGGGCGAGAACCTGTCCCGATTTCACGGTGTCCCCGGCTTCCACGGACACCTTGGCGATCTGCAGGCCTTCCCGGTCCGGGCGCACCAGCACCTCTTCCCTCGGAACCAAGACGCCGGTGACGTCGACCGAATCCTTGAAGCATGCCCGCTTGGCCTTCATCACCGACACCGCTGCGCCGACGGGATTGGCAATCAGCGGTTCGGCGCCGGACGCGGCGGTCAGGAGACCCGCTCCCGAGGCAAGTCCCGCAGCCAGGGCAAGTCCGGCGGCCAGGGCAAGTCCAGCGATCTGGAATTTCATCGACATCTGCGGTTCTTTCGGGACGCTCGTGACCCGGGTGGGCTCGACTTCCAAGTATCGCGTTCCAAGTATCGCGGCCTCGCAGCCAAGCTTATTGGATGGCGCCACCGGGGCCAAGGGTCGGAAGCTTGTCGGAAGCACACTTGCGGGCGGCACGGCCGATGGCCGATGGTCAGGCCTGCCTTGCCGCAGCAACTGGCGCGGCAACCATGATGTCTTCCGGTTTGTCCCGCCACGCCAGGATCTCGAGCGCCGGTATGGGCCGGTTGAAGCCTTTCAAGGTCAGAGCACCGATCGGGGCCGCTTCGACCCAGGGCTCGACCATGCCGAACACCCGCTGGCTGATCACGATCTGACCGGCCGCCGCCTCGTCACACAGCCGCGAGGCGAGATTGGTCACACTGCCGACCGCGGCGTATTCCAGGCGCCGGTCGAAGCCGATTTGGCCGAGCGTTGCATAGCCGACCGCAATGCCGATCCCGAAGCCCAGCATATGGCCGCGATTGCGCCAGCTCTCGGTCAGCTTGCCGATGCTGTCGCGCATCTCCACCGCCATCCGCACCGCGCGCTGGGCGTGGTCGGGATAGGGAATCGGATCGTTGAACAGGATCAATATGCCGTCGCCGGCGAACCGCTCCAGCGTGCCTTCGTAGCGGTAGACGAGTTCGCCCAGCGCGGCATGGTATTGGCGCAGGATCGCCATCACCTCTTCCGGCTCCGCGCTTTCGGTGAAGGCGGTGAAGCCGCGCAGATCGCAGAACACCACCGTCACCTCGCGGCGGTGACTGGCGAGCAGCGACTCATGGCCGTCCGAGGACGCGATGAGCTGGGCGACCTGGGGCGCCAGGAAGCGTTGCAGCCGGCTGATCCGCTCGATTTCGGTGAGCTGGGTCGCGACCCGCTCCTCCAGCAGACGGTTCCACGACAGCAATTGCTCGGTCTGTTCCTTCAGCTTGGCGGCCTGCCGCTGCACGGTGTCATGTGCCGTCGCGAGCTCGCGGCCCCTGCGGTCGACCTCGCGGAACAGCCCGGCATTGTTCATCGCCAGCACCGACTGGTGGGCGAGCGTGTTCATCAGGCCGATCGTGCTGGCGGGGAAATCGCCGCGGATCTTGCGCTGCAGGATGAGCGCGCCGAGCACCTCCTTTTGGCCCACCAGCGGCACCACCAGAACGGAATTGAACCCGGCCGCGAGCGTCGCGCCGCGCAGCGGATAATCGGCGGCATTCTCCACATCGGGGATCGAGATGGCTTCGCGTCCCGATGCGGCGAGACCGAATACAGGGTCGTCCCCGCCGATGTGGACGGCTTTGATCGCATCGAGACAGGAGCGCTCGATGCCGGAGGATTCCGCGAGTTCGAACACTCCACGGGCGGGATTGTAGGCGTAGATCGCCCCCGCATCGGCGCCGGTGATTTCGACGGCACGGGTCACGATGGTCGCGAGAACCGCATTGAGGTCGAGCGAGGAAGCGATGGCGCGCCCGATCTCCTCGAGCCCCTCGAGCTCGCGCACGGACTGGGCGAGATCGCGGGTGCGCTCTTCGACCTTGTGCTCCAGGCGCGAATAGGATTCATGGAGCTCGCCGGCCATGCGGTTGAACTGGTCGGCCAAGTCCTCGATCTCGTCCTCGGTGTGCACCTCGATGCGGTGATCGAATTCGTTCGCGGCAAGCCGCCTCGCGCCGGACTGCAGCTTGCGGATCGGCACCACCATGTGGCGCGCCAGCAGCACCCCGGCGAGGGTGGCGACCGCGAGACTGAGCGCCAACAGCCCGCCGATCCGGACCAGGAAACCGTAGATCGGCGCGATCGCCTGGTTCAGCGGCTGCTCGAAGAACGCGAACAAGCTGACGCTGGGAATTGCCGCGGCGCCGACCAGCACCTTGTGCCCGCCGAGATCCTCGCCGATCGCGGCCGGCTTGGTTCCGGCCGTTGCCATCGCGGCAACCTGCGACAGGCCGGAGAGATCGGCGCCGACCCGCTGGCTGGTGTCTGAACTCGCGAGCAGGCGGCCCTGCGGCCCCACCAGATAGGCATATCCGATTTTGCCGACGTCTCGCGCGTTGACGAAATCGGAGAGGAATTTCAGGTTGAGCTCGGCGACGGTGACGCCGGCATTGCGGCCGGGATGAGCCATGGCGAACATCAGGAACGGCGTGTCGCCGCGGAAACTGACCGGCGACCACCAGCTGCCCCGGGCGATCGCCTGGGTGAAGAAGGGATCACGGGAATAATCGGAGCCGCGGCGCATCGCGACATCGAAACGCGACACGCGGAGCTGCTCACGGCCGTCGCCGTCGAGCTGGAACAGCTCCTCGATGGCAGGCGTCCGCTGCAGCAACTGCATGTAGTCGTCGCGCCTCTGCTCCAGCGTGTTTACGCTCGCCCGCGTCACCCAACTGATCTGCCGCTCGACCTCCGACAGGAACTGATCGACACGGTGGGCGGTCGCTTCCGCCTTCTCGGATTCGGAGTTCGCAACCGTGAAAGTGGTTTCGCGGTACATGGACCAAGTTTCGAGCGCCACGTTCACGGCGAGGACGAACACCACCAGCCCGACGAAGGATACGACGTATTTGGCGAACAATCCGCGCCGTCGCAGCCAGTTTATTCGGGTGTCCTCCATTCGATCCTCGTGGACGTCACCGGCCGAACAGGTCGCGAAGGAAATCGCCGACCGACCCGTTGCCACTCGGCCGATCGGATGGCTTTGCGGCTGCCGGCGGATTGCGGTTGTTGTTGTCCCTGTCGTCATTCCTGGGGCCCAGCACCGTGCCGAGACCCTGCATCAGCGTATCGAGCCCGCCGCCCGCCTGCCCCTGACCCTTGCCGAACAGGCCCTGTCCCAGCGCATGAAGCTTGGCATAGGCTCCGTCGGGATCGGACAGGATACCCGCTACATCGGGATAGATGCGCGGATCGCTCCAGCTTCCTTCGACGGTCACGGGCACGCCGAAGCCCATGCGGATCGGCGGCCCCGCCCTGACCTTCGAGGCTCGCAACCAACTTCGGATCGAGCTTGAACTGCAGCGTCTTGGCGCCGAGGTCGATGGCGCCCGAGCCGTTGACGCGGACCAGTGGTCCGAGCAGGCGAAGATCGGAGGTGGCGGCACGGCCGTTCTGGATCTGGAACCGCGCACTGAGATCGCTCAGGTCGGTCGACTCGGTCCGGCTCTCCTGCCAGCCCGTCAACGTCTTCGCGGTCAGGGTGCGGATCATCTTGGGGACATTGATGCCGAGGATCTGGCCATCCTGGATGCGCACATCGGCCGATCCGGAAACGCTCGACATCACGGCGCGTTCGCTTGCGCCGGAAGCGCGGACATCGATTTTCGCCTGCAGCCGCCCGTCGAACGCCCCGAAATCCGCGACATCGGACAACAGCTGCAACGCCCGCGCCCCCGTGAGGTCGAAGCGGAGGGTGTGATTTGGAGTGTCGCCGGAGGCATCGACGGACGCCGCGATTTCCGCCTGCCCGCCATAAAGGCCGGTACGCGACATCGCGGCGTTGAGGACCCCATTCGCGACCGTTGCATGGAGTGCGACCGGCGCAGCGCGGAAGGAGCCGACATTCAACTCGGCAGCGGAAAACTGCACGTCGGCGTCGAGGTAATTGAGCCCGACGAGGCGGACCTCCTGGCTGCTCCAGGGCGCGCCCGCTCGCGGCTGCGCCACGCCGGGCGCCGAAGCAGCGCCGCCGGGCGCTGGATGCAACACCGCGACATCGAGCCTCTGCACGTCGAAATCCGCCTTGACCAGGGGCTTGCTCGAAAAATCGACCGAGGCCCACCCGTTCAAATTGCTCGAACCGATCTTGCCCGCGAGACCGTTGATCATCAGGACCGATGCGCCGGCGCGGACATCGGCCGTGCCGGTGAGCACATCCTCCAGCAGGCCCGGCGCTTCGAACGACAATTCGACCGGCACGCTCAAACCGTCGAAGCCCGCGAGCGGCGTCTTGGCGTTCGCCTGCAGCCGAACCGGCTGATCGCCCACATAGGCGCGAACATCCAGCCGGCCGTCGTCTGCTGTGAGCGACCCGGTGAGACCGATGCGGTCGATATGCATCTCCAGGCGATCCCGCACATTCGACATCACGACGGAGCCGTCTTCGACGGTCAAGCGGTCGACGGTGAAGGCCGGCGTCGGCGCAGGAGTGCCGGCGTTGTGCGGGCGCGCGGGAACGCTCCCCGCGCGGCTCGCGGGCTGGCGCACCAGCGCAACGCGCAGCGCCGGCTTTACGACCGCCACCTCGGTGATCGCCGGCCGGCCGGAGACGAGGCTGGCAAGAGAGAGCGACACCCGTACGCTTTCCGCCGCGAGGCTGGTCGCGGAATTGCTCCCGCCGCCGTCGACCAGGCTGATGTTGCCCAGCGTCACGGTCGGAGACGGCCGGAAAGCCAATTTCGTATCGCCGTCGATACGCAACCGGTACCCGGTACGGCTCGCAACCTGATCTTGCGCGAGCTTCGCCAGGAATGCCGCGGGCACGCCGAAAGCCAGCACGAGAGATGCCGCCGCCAGCAAAGCCGCAAATCCGAGGGCCGCAATCTTCAATGCCTTCATGTCAATCCTCGCGAGCCGGTGTGGGACCAAACGATCGTGGACCGCAAAGGCGATACAGGCTACCGCGGCAGCCGATCGCCATTGCGGCGCCCAACTGGCACGTTGTAATAGTCGAATTATGTGACTAGCATCACAAATTGTCGATATCCTTGGCAGCCTGTGCCCGTGAATTCGGTAGCCGCTCCGCCATGAGCAAACAGTCTGAATTTGCCGTCATCCTCGGGTTGAATCCGCTGTTCGCCAATCTGGGCGCCGAAGCACTCAATAAGATCGCGGCGCTGTGCCATACCCAGCATCTCTCCCCGCGCGAGGTTCTGTTCCAGAAGGGCGACAGCGGCGACGCGCTCTACGGCATCCGCAGAGGCCAGATTCGCATCGAGACGGGCACCGCCGGCGGCGGGCAGTTGACGCTCAATTTTCTCGGATCCGGGGATCTGTTCGGCGAGATCGCGGCGCTCGACGGCCAGCCGCGCACCGCCGATGCGATGGCCGAGGAACAGACCGAGCTTTTCGTCATCCGGCGCGACGATTTCCTCGGCTTCCTCGAGCGCGAGCCCCGCAATCGCGGTGAAATTCATCACGCTGCTGTGCCAGCGGGTCCGCTGGATCAGCGACCGGATGGAGGAGGCCGTCCTGTTGCCGCTTCCGGTTCGCCTGGCGCGGCGGCTGTGTGCGCTGGCGACCGATTTCGGATCGGACATCCACATTTCCCAGGAGCAGCTGGGAATCTATGTGGGCGCGGCGCGCGAAACCGTGAATCGCCAGCTGCAGCAATGGCGGCGGCAGGGAATCCTGGAGATGGGGCGCAACCGCATATCGCTGCTCAAGATGAACAAATTGAGCGTCGAGGCGCGTTGGGAGTGATTATGAACGATTGCCGTTGCAAACGGCCGGCACCACGGCGCAGTGCGCCGTGATTCGCGAACGTCGCCGACTTCGCCGCCTCAATTCAATTCCGCGCGAGCCGACGGCGCCCCATCAATGAACGGCCGATTGCCCGGCAGCGTCCGGCTTCGCCTGCGGCCCGGGCTTGCCGACGAAACGGCCACCCAGCCACGACGAGAATCGCGACACGTTATCCATCAGAACAAACACCGCCGGCACGAAGACCAGCGACAGCACGGTCGAACACATCAGACCGCCGATGACCGCGACCGCCATCGGCGCCCGGAATTCGCCACCGTCGCCGAAGGCGAGCGCGCTCGGGATCATGCCGGCGATCATCGCGATCGTCGTCATCACGATCGGCCGCGCGCGCTTCTTGCCGGCGTCGATGATCGCTTCGTTACGATCCATGCCGCCGTGGACCAACTCGATGGCGAAATCGACCAGCATGATCGCGTTCTTGGTGACGATGCCCATCAGCATCAGGATACCGATCGACACCGGTACCGTGAGCTGCATGCCGCCGAGCAGAAGCGCGATGATCGCGCCGCCGATCGAGAGCGGCAGCGAGAACAGGATGGTGATCGGTTGGAGAAAGCTGCCGAACAGCAGAACCAGCACCGCGTAGACCATGATCAGCCCGTTGCGCATGGCGTCGGCGAAGCCGCCGGACAATTCCGCGAGGTTTTCCGCATCGCCCGATTTGCCGACGCTGACGCCCTTGGGATGGCTCTTCATCACCGGCAGATCGAAGATCGCGTTCATCGCGTCGTCCAGGGAGGACTTGCCGACGAGATCGGCGGCCACCGCGGCGCGGCGGTTGCGATCGAAACGGTCGATGTTGGTCGGCCCCTGGTCGAGCGAAATGTCGGCGATCGCGCCGAGCGGAACGCCGCCGCCGCGCCCCATCGGCACCCGCAACTGCTCGATGATCTGCAGGTTGGTGCGTGCCTTCTCGTCGAGCTGGACGCGGACCGGCACCAGACGGTCGCCGGTGTCGAATCTGGCGAGCGCCGGGCCGATGTCGCCCATCGTCGCCACCCGGATCGTCTCGGAAAGGCCCTCGGTGGAAACGCCGAGGCGCGCCAGCATGTCGGTACGCGGGCGGATACGAAGCTCCGGCCGCTCCAGCGAGGTTTCCGAGATGACGTCGGCGACCTGCGGGATCCGCGTTCGCATCTGGGTTGCGAGCTCTTCGGCGACATTCGCGACGGCGGCACTATCGGCGCCGGTCACGTCCAGAGAAATCGCGCGCAGCCCGTTATCGTCGACGAACCAGTAGCGGAGGTCCGGAATGTCGTCCAGCTCGCGGCCGATGGCGAGCTCGAGGTCGTGCTGGGAGGTCGAGCGCTCGTTTTTCGGCGTGTAATTGATGTAGATCGACGCCCGGCGAATCTCCTTCGCCCCCTTCGGCACCCGTCCGCCATCGACGAAGATGCTCTTGATCTCCGAGCGGCCGCGCAATCGCTTGACGATTTCCTCGGTCGCCTTTTCGGTGTCGGAAAGCTGCGAGCCCGGCGGCAGCTCGATGGCGAGCCGCGATCGCGCGCTGTCCTGGGCCGGCAGGAACCCCTTGGACAACAGGCCGACGCTCCATACCGACGCCGCAAACAGCAGCAAGCCGATCATGACGGTGACGAGATAATGCCGGACCGACCAGGTGACGAGCCGCGTATAGGCGCGCAGAGCCATCCCCGGCGGCTTCTCCTCGATGGTGTGATGGCGCAGGAAATAGGCCGCCAGCATCGGCGTGATGAGCCGCGCCGCCAGCAGCGAGAACAGGACCTGCACCGACACCGTGATGCCGAACTGCTTGAAGAACTGGCCGGCGATGCCCGGCATGAAGCTCGCCGGCGTGAAAATCGCGACGATGGTCAGGCTGATGGCGATGACCGCGAGGCCGATTTCGTCGGCGGCGTCGATCGCGGCCTGGTAGGGCGTCTTGCCCATCCGCATATGGCGCACGATGTTCTCGATCTCGACGATCGCATCGTCGACCAGAATTCCGGTCGAGAGCGTGATCGCGAGGAAGCTCACGAGATTGAGCGAGAAGCCGAGAATGTCCATCGCCCAGAAGGCCGGGAAGATCGAAAGCGGCAGCGAGACCGCGGCGATGATGGTCGCCCTGATGTCGCGCAGGAACAGGAACACGACGATGACCGCCAGCGCGGCACCCTCGAACAACGTCTGGATGGCCTCGTCGTAATTGCCGACGGGTGAAATCGACCGAGGTGTCGATCGGCTTGAGCTCGACGTCGGGGTAAGCCTCCTTGATCTCGTCGATTTTCTTCTGCACCGCGGCGGCGACGACGACGTCGCTCTGGCCCTTGGAGCGCCAGATCCCGAACGCGACGATGGGCTCGCCGTTGAGCCGGGCGAAGGTCCGCGGCGTGGCGACGGTATCGGTCACGACGCCGAGATCCTCGAGCCGGATCTCGCCGCCCATCGGCAGGCCGATCATCAATCCGGAAAGCTCGTTGAGGGTCTTGGCCCCGGCCAGCGTCCGGATCGCCTGGTCGCGGCCGCCGATCTCGGCGAGGCCGCCGGCGACGTCGACATTGGTACCACGCAGCCGCTTGCTGACGTCGGCCGCGGTCAGGCCCACCGCCTGGAGCCGGTCGGGGTCGAGCGACACCAGGATTTCGCGGTCGACGCCGCCGATGCGCTCCACCTGGGCGACGCCGCGCACGCCCTGAAGCGACCGCTGCACCACGTCGTCCACGAACCACGACAGCCGTTCCGGCGTCTTGCCCGGCGAGATCGCGGCATAGGTGACGATGGGAAGGTCGACGAGGTCGACACGCTGGACCAGCGGCTCGCCGTCGATGTTTCGCGGCAGATTGGACCGCGTCCGGGTCACCGCGTCCTTGACGTCGTTGAGCGCGCGATCGGTGTTCGTCTCCAGCCTGAATTGGATCGTCGTGACCGACAGCCCGTCGGTGATCTGCGAAGCGATGTGGCGGACGCCTTCGACGCCGGACACGCTGTCTTCGATGTATTTGGTGACCTGGACCTCGAGCTCCGAAGGTCCCGCGCCGAACTGGGCCACGACCACTGAGATCGACGGGAATGTCGGCCGCGGGAAGCCGCGTGATCGGCAGCTTCATGAAGCTCGCCCAGCCGAGCAGAAGCAGGATGATCGAGAGCACGACCGCGGGAAGCGGTCGACGGATCGACCAGGCCGAAATGTTGACCGCCATTACCGCTCTCTCACTCGTCCGGCCGCTTGATGTAGACCGGCGTCACTGCGTCGCCGTCATGCAGGGAGGTGCCGGCACTGGCGACGACGATCTCGCCTTCCTTGAGCCCGTCGCTGATTTCGATGTCGGTGTCGGACGTGAGCCCGGTGACGATCCGCTTTGTTTCGACCACGCCGTTGCGGATCACCTGGACGCTGGTTCCCTCGGTCCGATAGCTGACCGCCGAGCGCGGGACTGCGACGCCGCAACTGCGGCTGGCATCGATCGCCGCCCGCGCGAACATCCCGACGCGCAGCGACGGGTTATGGTCGATCGACAAACGCACCCGGCCGAGCTGGGTCATGCTGATCGACCTCGCCGGGTACCAGACGGACGCGCCCGGACAGCTCGGTACCGTTCTCGACCTCGACCCGCGCCGTCTGCCGTCCGTCCGCCCTGAGCTTCGGCACGTGAATGCTGGGCACGTCGACTTCCAGCTCGATTTCACCATCGATCATGATGCGGTAGAGCGGCTCGGCGCGCGGCATTGGGATCGGCGAGGCGACCGCGCCGACCATCGCCGTGCTTCGCGTCACCAGGCCGGCAGCGGGAGCGCGAAGCGTCAAGGTCACGGGACCGGGCCGCGCCCCCGGGGGCGCCGCGGCGTTCTGGCCGTCCGCGCCCAGCCGGGTCAGCCGGACCAGAGCCTGACCGCTGGTGACCGTGTCGCCTTCCTTCACCAGCGTCTCGGAAACGCGGTAGCCGTGCATCGAGATTTACGATGGCCTCCTCGCGAGGCACCAGGAATCCGGTGACGCCGATCGTGTCGGCGAAGCAGTAGGTGACCGCCTGCACCGCCATGACCTCGGCACCCGAAGATTGCGGCGCCGCGGGCGGCGCGGCATCTGCACGCGGCGCGCCGGCGGCGATACCGATCAGGAATGCGGCGACGGCCTTGATGGTCCGGAGCAGGACTGGGGAATTCATGGTTTCAACGTACCACCATTCCAATACCTTGCCATATCCGAACCTCGCCTCCCGCAACCCGTCGCAGGGACGGCAGGCAATGAACTCGAGACGCAAAACCCGTGACGCTGAAAACCGAGAAAATCGGCCGCCGTCCGGCGGCCGATCACGCGCGGCGGTGTTTTCGTGGTCTGCTGCCGGCCGTCACCTTTCGCTGACGGCTTTTTCTTCCATGTTGACGATCTGGACCCGGCGGTTCTCGGCGCCCATCGGATCCGATTCATTCTTCAGCTTGGCCTTGCCATACCCCACGGTCACGAGGGTCGTGGCGGGAATCCGGAAACGTTCGACGAGGTAGCGCTTGACCGAGTTGGCGCGCTTCTCGGAGAGTTCCTGGTTGACGCGATCGTTGCCCTTGGCGTCGGTGTGACCGGCGAGGACGAAGGTGCTGCCCTTGAGCTCGGGGCTCGTCAGCGCTCTTCCCAGCGCCGTGACCGACGGCGCGGCCGCGCGTCCGATATTTGCCGATCCGTAGTCGAAATTGATTTCGACGTCGACGCTGGGCCGATCTTTGGCGATCGAGGCGATCTGCTCGCGCTCTTCGACCGTGAGCGAGCGGCTCGGCCGGTTCTTCACGGAGTCGAGGAATTTGTTGTCGTCGGTCGGGACCGTATCGACCGGCGTGGCGGTGAGACTGCGGGTCGGGGATCGCGACGGCTCCGTCGGCTTGGCGACTGGAGACAAGGACTTGAGGATCTGTTGCTCCAGATCCGCATTCTGCGCGGGCGCGTTCGTGTTGCCGGCCAGCAGAGCCACCGCGAGCACGGCTCCGGCTGCGCCGTATTTGAGCATTCCTCGAACTGTCGACATGGCTATTCTCCCTCTGAAAAACAATTTCCAACTCGTCCGACCGTTACCTGCCTCTCGACTACCTGCATCCCGACTATCTGCATCTCGACTGACGGCGGCGCGGCCAAACCGCCGCCCGCAGCGAACCTCGATCGGGGTCTCCCGAATCCCGGTCTCCCGAGACCGAACCGCGGCTTAGAGCGCCATCCTTTCAAGTTGAATCGGACGGCGCTCAAATCTCCTTTGGTTTGGGCGTGATCTTGTTCGAAAAGTCTGCGACTTTTCGGGATCATGCTCTAGCGCGCCGACAACTCGTTGCCGGCCGCGGTGACGCCGTATTCCTTGAATTCCTCGCCAATGCTCGGAGCAATGCCTTTTGCGGCCACGATGTCGTCATTGCCTCCGTTCGGATCGCCGGCCCGCAGTTTCGCAATGCCGCGTCCAAACAGCGAAGATGCCTGTCGCGGATTGTACCTCACCGCCGAATTCGTAATCGGAGAGCGCTTCGGCATTATTGCACAGTTTGAGGTTGATCAGGCCGCGACTGTCGAGTGCGTCGCCATAGGCGGGACGAAGTCGCAGCGCGCTGTTGCAGTCCTGCAATGCCCTCGACGTGTCTCCCAGCATGGTGCGGGCCCAGCAGCGGTTGTTGAGCGCCTCCGGGTCGTCCGGCTTGAGCCGGATCGCCTCGTCGAGATCGGCAATGGCACGGCTGAATTCGCCGTATCGCGCATGCAACTGGCCGCGCCGGTAGAACGCCACCGCGTCGCGAGGATTGCGCCGTACCCGCTCGTCGAGGCTTTTGAGCTCATCGCTCGGTGGACTGGCTGTCGGCTTCGGCGGCGGCACGTTGGCCACCACACATGCCGGCGGCGGGGGTGGAGACGGAGGCGAAGGTGCAGGCGGAATGGCGGCAATCACGGTGTTTGAGTTGTTGTTGGAGTTGTTGTTGGAGTTGTTGTTGGAGTTGTTGTTGGAGTTGGAGTTGGAGTTGGTGCTGGTGCTGGTACTCACACGAGCGGAAGGTCCGGGAGGAGCCGGCGGTGCGGAAAGCGACTTGCCGCAGCTCGAGAAGGAGAACTCCTGGCTCAACGAAGACGATATCCACGGATTTTGTTCGTTGGAGGATGCCCGCGACACCCCCATGCGGGTCCGGTTGAAGACCTCCTCCGCGGACACCCCCTGCCCGCGTATTTCCTTGAGCAGCTCGCCGACGAACAGACTCCGCTGGGCACTGCTGTCCTTCACGAGGCCGCCCGGCGTGCCCGCGGTCGCCGAGTACAGGACCAGCGTGCCCAAGGGCGCGCTGACCGGAGGCAGGCCTTCTGCGCCGGCCTTGCGGAAGCGGCGCTCGAACGGATTGCGGCGGGCGGCGTCGATGATCGCGATCTTGACGGCGACGCCCCTCTTGTTCATCTCGGCAAGCACGTTGTCCAGGCTGATGCCTTTGGGCTGCACCTCGGATTCATTCCAGATATCCACATCGACCGGAATGAGATAGCTCTGCCGGTTCGCCTGGACGCCGTAGCCGCTGAAAAAGATCAGGCCGGTCATCCCCCGTCGGAGCTTGCCATAGAAGGTATTGATGGCGCGCTGCATCTCGTCTTTGCTGAGATTTTCTTTGACATCCACATCGAACCCAGCCCGCTTCAGCTCGTCACCCAGGGAGCGGGCGTCGTTCAAGGGCTCCTTCAGCGCAGGGTCACCACCCCACATGTAGTCGCCGTTTCCGATGAGCAGGGCCGCGCACGATCCGTTGCCCTGCTGAGCGGACGCAGGCCGGAGCATCGCCGCAACCATGAAGGTCACAAAGAAAACGAGTACAAGGCGCATACTCAAATGTCTCCGATGCGGGCCAAAACGCATATTACCGGCCGCGCGACCTGACCAGCAAGGGGCTGGCACTCGGCCGGCGGCCTAACCTGGAAGCGCAGCTTGCGTGTTCCCCCGGCCGAAAACAACAAGCCGGCTACCATTCGCCGCAGAAGGCCCCCGAGCAGTTCCGGCGCGCTCACGGGACCCTCACCCGGATATCAAAAACCTGCTCCGCTCGGCGGTCAGCTGCCCGGATAAGATGCCGTCACCTCTCGACGGGCGCGCCTTGCATCCTGCTCGTTCGACTTGCCGCAGCGGCGCGGGATCGAACTTGGCTGCCTTCACACCGCGGCTCACAGCGTCCAGCGTCGCCCTGGACAGAGACCGACCAGCCAACTCGCGCCGTTTTTCGACTTCAGGCTTCATCTCGATGTCGGGTTTCATATCGATTGAGCGGCGGCATCTGCTCCGCTGGCCAGATTGGGCAATACGCCGGCGGTCCGGCACTCGGTCCATCACGCCCTGACCGGCCACGGTCATCGCGCCGGAACGTGCAAGAATCGGCCCACTTCCGGCGAGCACGTTGGCATCGGAACCAAGGCGCTTCATTACCAGCATCCTGTAACCCGCCGGCCGCAGCCCGACGCGCACTTACACTTATCAATTTGGGCACAAACAGGCAATCGGGTTCACGGCGGCATTTTGGGCGTGACGCGAGATTCGGCCGATGGAAAAACGCCCGCCACCCGCCCGTGGACACTGGCGGCGGGGCACCATGCAAAAACCTCCGGGGGCTCGCCGGGCTTGCTCAAGGTCCAGGTCGTCCGGCCCGTCCCGGACATCCTCTTGGAAGCAGCCCGTGCCGGCGTTTCAGTAACGGCTGCCGCCGCCACCATTGCGTCCGCCGCCAAACCCGCCAAAGCCGTAACCGCCGATCAGTCCGCTGAGGTCCCCGAGGCCGCCGAAACCACCGCCCAGGCCGCTGAAACCGCCCCCCTGCTGCATCATACGAGACATCATCGGGCCGACCGTCTGCATCAGCTGACCGTAGCGTTTCCTGCCCATCTTCTTCTTCATCATCCCGATCATCGGCGCAATTTGTCTCATCTGGTCGCCGCCCAATTGGGCACTGGCGGGTGCCGACGGCAGAGCCAAAGCGATTGCGAGTGCCAGAGGACAGGCGAGCTTGAAAATCGGTTTCATGACATTTTCCTTCGCTTAAAAGGATGACATTCTACTTCGCTCGAAATGCCCTGCGCGGTCTGGCTGCGCAGGGTGGCAACCGGCCCGGACCCGGGCCAAGTCATGTGGTCGATGTTAGCGGCGCCATACCGCCGCCGGAAGTCACAAAGCCGTGCCAGCCGTGCTGCGTGCCGCGCTGAGCGCGGCGTTCATGCGGCGCATGTCGGATTTTCGATCGCGAGCAAGATCAAGATGATGAATGGCCGAACCGCCATCGAGAAGACGGCAGCGGCGCCCACAGCCTCAGTATGCAACCCCGAGAATCAGGGCAACCCGTTGGCTCGGCTGCCGGCCAAAATCGGCGAGACGGACCTTCTCGGTCTTGACGACGGCCGAGGTCTCGGTCTTGGCGACGGCGGAGGTCGCGGCGAAAGAGGCCAGCGCAAGTGTGGTGACGAGCGTGGTGACGAGAGTCTTCATGGACGTTTCCTTCGTTATCCGGGATCGACCTTGATACCCTAGATGCCTTTGAAGGAACTTTATGTGACTTACATCACACTTTTCGACCGCACGCACACGGCGTCCGACGCCGAAATCCCGCGCTCGAAAGAATCCGCCGTTTTTTGCGCGCAGCGTGAGTTCCGCCGATGGCACAGGGATTACCGGATGCCCCGCTTTTCGCGGGGCGTGACTCTGACACTTAATGAACCGTCAGAGTCACAACGCTAGTATCCAACCCCAACCATCAGGCTGATCCGTTGACCCAGCTGCCGCCCGATGCTTGCGAATTCGGCTCTGGTCGGCACCGCCGGCTCCCTGATGCTGTTTTTTGCCGGCGTCGCGGCGGCGCTCAGATGTCGGGTCGGTCGGTTGGCGGGCGCATCGGCGATTCTGTCGACCGGCCCCAGGGTCTGGCGGAGCAATCTCAGAGTATGGTCGGCGGTCACCCAGTGGCAGGCGAGTCGCTTGGCCGGATGGTTGACCGACGCGGTGGCTGCATCAGCCCCGTTCGTGGCCAATCCGAACGCAACGCACACCACGGCTCCCAGCATGAGCTTGCGCATCGTCTTTCCTTCTCTGACGGCACTCCACCAATACTATCTACTAGCATTTTGCCGAATGTAAGTCACGCGACGGTATGCCAGTTCGCGGTCTCCATGTGCCGGCGGGGAACCTCATTCGATCGACCCTATCGCCGCAATGAGCAATGGCAATGCCGGAGCACGATCATCCGACCCCGCCTAGAACTTGTAGTTCACTCCCACCTTCCCCTGCGCGGTGCGCTGATAGGTGCTGATCGTAGTGCCGTCCGAGAGCGTCAGTTGCTTGTGGCCGAAATCGATCCAGTCGAACTCCGCCTTTGCCGTCCAGTGCTCCGTGAAGGCGAATTCCGTGCCGTAACCCAGCGTCCAACCCACCGCGGTAGCGCTTGTCGAAGCCTGGTTGACGAAAGCAAGGCTCCCGTTGACGCAATTTTGGGATCCCCCTGCGTTGTTAGTGCCGTTCAGCGGCCCCAGATTACACGTCTCGGAGAACTTCTCGTCCGCAAAAGCTGCACCGCCCTTGGCATAGAGCAAAGTACGCGGGGTCCAGGCATAGCCGAGCCGACCCTCCGCCGTAGCCGTCCAATTCATAGTGTCATGGCAGGTCGCTTGGAACAATGCGTTGTTGACCGACCCGCCAAAAACAAGCGGCGTAGAAAGTGGCGCACATTGCGTCGAGCCTTGAGTATTTGTCCATGCGGCATCCGCCTCGAAGCCATAGACCCACTTACCAACCTGGTAGTTATAACCAAGCGTACCGCCGCCGAGGGGGCCTGCCGGCCGCATATCGGCCGCTGAACCGCCGACGCTTGTGTTCGACGCGAACAAACCAAGTACATATGTGTTGTTGGACACCGGGAAATCCATGGAACCCCTACCGGTCTCCGCGCCGCCGATGGCACCGGCGTAGAAACCCGTCCAGTTGACCGCTTGCACCGGCGCCTTGTAGACGGGCGCTTTCACCGGCATCACCGGCCCCGTATCGGTGGGGGTGAACTGGTAACGGATGCCGCCGGTCCCGCTCAGCCCCACCATTTGCGGGCCCTCACGATAATCCAGACGCACGAAGCCCAGCCAACCGGTATTGATGAGCTGACCGCTGAGGCCGACCGAGTATTGCCCGAATGTACCGATGTTGTTGGTGGACATATTTGCCGACAGGTTTGAAGGCAAGCCGCCGGTGAAAAAGCAATTCGGGCAACTCGAATAGTGGGCCGTGATGTCGCCGGCAAAATCGTGCCAAACGCTCGCCGCGACGAACGGCTGCAACACGAGACTGCTCGTTTCCAATGTCGTCCCGACCCGAACGCCGACGCGCCCGACTTCGGACTGGATATTATTGACTTGCGTCGAACCCGAATAATTTCCTGCGCCATAGCCGACGGTGCCGCCCCCTGTCGGGACAGCGGCAAGCGGCGAGGCCACGTTGATGGCACCCACCGTTTCTCTAGACCAAACCATTCCCAGGCTGGGCTCGACGAACCAGTTTGAATTCGGCAGCTTATAATTATAACCGGTCGAGAAAGCCGCGGTAAAACCGCTGGCGTCTACCTGTTGATTGAAGATATTGGCGCTCGGACTATTGAGGTTGGTTTCGAAAAAATCGTAGCGGAGCAAACCGTCGACGTAAAAGCTGTCCTTGGTCAAGACCCCATAACTTCCCACGAAGGGAGCCTCGGTCGTCGAGTTGAACGCACCTCCCTGAATGTTGCCTTCGGTGATATTGCCGGAAGTCTCCAGATATCCAGCCGTGGTACCGAGATGAAGGTTCCAACCCGAGCCAAAATTCAGATCGGCGACGTCCTGCCCCAATTGGAAGCCCGCAAATGTCTGGTGGAATTGGGAATTGCAAGTTGTGGCCCCGGTCGCGGGATTCCCGACGGCGGTCGGATTGGGAGTCAAGGTTCCGGTGACTTGCGTGCTGGACTTCAAGGTCAGATCGCCACCGACCCCTCGGATCCAGATACCCGCACCCTCTAAATCCGGCTTGGGATTTCCTGGCGCGCTGACAAAGGCAGTGCTCTGGGTCAAGAAGGCGGTATTTGCAGCAGTGACGGCGCCGCTTATTGCATTCGCGCCCGAGAGCCCTGACGCCATAGCCCCAATAGTGCCGGGCACGATTTTAGGTCCGCCGAATAAATTGCCCTGCAGCGTCAGGGGGGCGCAATTCTGCGCCATTGCACCTGACGAGTCCAACAGCCCGAACGATCCGGCAACCGCACCTGCGACCAATGCCCAAGAGCGGGTGCGACCCCGCCTGCAATCAGCACCCCGATAATTCATTGCCCCACATCCCCCAGGCAATCACGATTCTGCCCGGCCATACACTACGGCGGCCGGCCTTCCGTTTGAAGCGGTCTCTCCCATCAATCACGGTTGCGAGCGGCTTTTCCCGCATCTGTGCTGTTTCGGCAACAGCCATTTGGGATCCGAAAACGGCCTCAAAAAGCACCCGTGAAATAAAACTTCCGTAGTAAATACATAAACTTAGTCGGATTTTTGCTCACCGTCTTCGGGCAGCGATCGTTTCTGACCGCCAATGCCCCAGCCAAACGACAGCCAAACCACGGTTCATTCGGGGTCAGTGTCATGCCCCGCGAAAGTGGGGCGTCCAGTAATCCCCGTGCCATCTTTGAAAGCAACTAAACAATCATTCGAAATCAGAAGCCGACACCGCTCATGGTGCCCGAATGCGACGACGACGCCGGGTGCGACATCACCGCTTCGTAATGGACAGCCGGTCGCGGCGCGGCCCGCTCCGCGTGCTCCACGCGTTCCGGTTTTTGCCGCCGCGGCGCTTCGGCGGGCTCCTCGCGATGACGGCTCGCGACCGCCGGCTTCTCCTTGGCCGGAGGCGGGCTGGCGATGTCGTGCCGCTTCTCGATTTCGGGCCTGGTCCTGATCTCGGGCGCCGTCCTGATCTCGGGTGTTACCCTGATCTCGGGGCTCGCCGTCACTTGGGGCTTCGTTTCCGGCTTCGGCTCGATCGCAGTGAGGCGTTGCTTCGCGTCCGAGGTGAAAGCCGAATTGGGGTAGCGCTTGATGAAGTTCTTGAGGTCGGCTGGATCCTGCGAATCCTTGGCGTTGTTCCAGGCCTGTGTCATTTCGGCCTCCGCACGCGCCTTGGCCTCGCGCGCGGCTGCCTCGGCCTGGGCCTTGGCCTCGCGTGCGGCCGCCTCAGCCTGGGCCTTGGCCTCGCGTGCCGCCGCCTCAGCCTGAGCCTTGGCCTCCCGTTCTTTCGCCTGCCGCTCCAACTGCTCGATGAGCAGTTTCGCGTCACGGGTTGCGAGCGGCGAATCCGGGTAATGCGCGATGAAGTCGCGGAGCTCCGCCGGGTCGCTCGTGCTCTTCACATTGTTCCAGGCCGCGCGCGCCGCTGCGGCCTCGGCGCGCGTCTTTTCCGCGCGATCGGCGGCTTCACGCTCGAGTGCGGCGAGCCGCTGCGCGGCATCGGTCAGCGCCAATTGCGAGTCCGGGAAACGCTTGATGAAGCCGCGCAGCTCGGCCTGATCGCCGGTGGTCTTGATCCGATCCCAGGCCTGAGCCGCCTCGGTCTCCATCCGCGCCTTCGCCTCACGCTCCCTGGCGCGATGATCTAGCGTCTCAAGGAGTTGCTTGGCTTCGGTCAGCGCGATCGGCGCAGTCGGGTACTGCTTGATGAAATTCTGCACCGCGGCGATGTCGCCGGTGTCCTTGATCCGGTCCCAGGCCGACCGCGCCGCCGCCGCTTCCGCCTGCGCCTTTGCGACACGGTCCTTGGCTTCGCGGTCGAGCGCGCCCAGCCGCTGGGTGGCCTCGTTCAGAGCCAGTGGCGATTCCGGGAACCGCTTGATGAATTTCTGCAGCTCGGCGGGATCGTTGCTGTTCTTGACGCTGTTCCAGGCCGAGGCCGCCTCGGCTTCCATCTTCTGCCGCTTGGCTTCGGCTGCCGCCAGCCGCGCCTGTTCCTCGCGCTCCTTCGCAGCGAGAATCAGCGCATCCAGGCGCAGCTTGGCATCCTGGGCATAGGGCGAATCGGGGTAACGCCTGATGAAATCGCGCACCACCGCCTGGTCGGTCGTCGCTTTCACGTTATCGAACGCCCGCGCCATCTCCGCTGCGGCCTGTTGGCGCTTGGCCTCGGCGGCAGCCACCCGTTCCTGTTCCTCGCGTTCCTGTGCCGCGCGGACCAGGGATTCGAGGCGCTGCTTCGCCTCCGCGATATGCTCGGAGTCGGGATAGCGCCGGATGAAATCGCGCAGCCGGTTCTGATCGTCGGCGCCTTGCACGAGCTCCCAGGCCTTGGCCAGTTCGGCTTCGGCCTTCTGCCGCCTGGCTTCCGCCTCGGCCTCGGCTTTCAGGCGCTTGGCTTCGGCATCGGCTTCGGCCTTCTGGCGCTTGGCTTCGGCTTCGGCAGCGGCCTTCTGGCGCTTAACTTCGGCGTCGGCCTCGGCTTTCAGCCGCTTCGCTTCGGCCGCCTCGGCACGGGCTGCGTCCTCGCGTTCCTTCGTGGCACGAACCAGAATTTCCAAGCGGTGCTGGGCTTCCAGGTATCTGGGCGAATCCTTATAGCGCTGCATGAACTTCCGCAGCAGGTCCGGATCGCTGGTATCCTTGATGTCGTCCCACGCCTGATTGTCCGGAGACGGTCCAGCCGGCGCCGGCGGCGCCGGCGGCGGCACCGCCGCCAGCTGTATGTTCTTGCCGTCCGGGTCTCCACTCGGGGGGCCCAGCGTCGGTCCCCGCTGGGCTTGGAGCTGCAGAGGCTTCTCCTTCGCCGCCTTCGCCTCGAATTGATTGAGCCGCGCACGCACCAGGTCGGAATAAAATCCGTCCGGATATTGCTTGAGGAACACCTCGAGCGGCGCCTTGGTGCCGACATCCTGGAATACGCTCATCACCAATTCGTAGTCGACCCGCACCTTGTCCTGATCGACGACCTTCGGCCTTTCCGGCGCGGGGACCAGCGCGACATTGCCGCCGCCGAGCGAACCGTAGACGAACGGCTCCTGCCGATTGTTGGTAATCTTCAAAACCTCGTCGCGCACGCGCCCGAAGGCGAGGCGGATGTCGAGGCCGGGCTCGCCCAGATTGTTCAGGATCGCGGTGGTGAATGGGCTGTGTTCGCCTCTGCCGTCCTCGGCGGTTTGGCCCTGCTTCGCAGCGTAGGCGATGAGGGTCTCGGAGCTGGCGTCCAATACCGGTCCGAGGCCGGCCGAAACCTGCCGCGTCGCCTGGCGTTGCCGCTTCATGGTCGACAGAAACGGATTGTCCCGGCACGCATCGAGTATCACGAGGCGCAGGCGCTTCGCACCGTCGACCGATTGAATGACGCGGGTGAGTTCGATCGCCTCGTCCGGGGCGTCGCGGTCGCTGGCGAGCTTGGCGTCGACCGGAATCACGTAATTGGTGCCACCGATCTCGATGCCGTGCCCGGCATAAAACACCACGGCGATGTCGGCGTCGTTCGCGGCGTCTTCGAACCTGCGTATCCCCCGTTTGAACTCCAGATTGCCGACGTCCTTCAGCAGGGAGACCTCATAGCCCGCCGTGGTGAACATCTGGGCGACGGACTCTGCGTCCTTGGCCGGATTGGGCAGCCGGCCAGCGTTCTGGTAGGAAGAGTTTCCCACCACCAGCGCCACGCGCTTGTCGGCCAGGGCCGCGACGCCGGATACGGTGAGCATCAGCCCACCTCCGATAAACACCGCGGCGATGAAACCAAGGCGCTTCATGACCAGCATCCTGCAACCCGTCGGCAATAGCCCGACGCGCTGAGTTTGTCCTGTGGAACCGTGCCCGACCACGGGACTCCAAGCGACCGGAAAGAAACCCAGCACACTTTACCCATCCGGTCGCAAACAGGCAATCGCGTACATAACGGTATTTTACCCTATTTTGATCGTGGCAAACGTCTAACGCTGCGATTTGGTCTGCGGCGCCGGGTTGACGACCTGGCCCGGGCCCGATCCCGCGTGGGCTTCACCCGCGGGCGCCTGGCCGGCTTTTGACGCGACCGCTGGAGCGCCATCCTTTCGAAATCGAATCGGATAGCGCTCAATTCCCCTTCGGACCGAGCATGATCTCGTCCGAAAAGTCTGCAACTTTTCGGGATCATGCCCTAGTACTGCGCCTGGACCTGCGTCGCCAAGTTGACGACCTCGACCCGCCGATTCTCCGGCGCGAGGGGGTGGGCGGGATTCTTCGGCTTCTGCTTGCCGTAGCCGACGGTGACCAGATTTTCCGATGTCAGCTGGAAGTGGTCGACGAGATACCGCTTGATGGTTTCGGCGCGCCGTTCCGACAGCTGTTGATTGTAGGAATCGGACCCCTTGGCGTCGGTGTGGCCATTGATGGTGACGAGCGAATCCTTGAGCTCCGACTTGACCAGCGCGTTGCCGAGGTTGGTGAGCTGCGGCACTGCCTTGGGCGAGATCGCCGCCGAGTTGAAATCGAAGTAGATTTGCAGATCGACCGCCGGCCGCTCCTTCGCCATCGCCGCGATCTCTTCGCGCTCTTGCAGCGTGAGCGAGCGGGTGCCGCGGTGACGCAGGCTTTCGATCAGGGCCTCGTGATCCGAACCGTTTTGTGCGGATGCGAGGTCGGGCGCGGGCACGGTCAGGCTCCGTGTCAAGGCGTGCGGCGCGTGTGGAATCAGCGCATCGAAAATCTGCTGTTGTGAAAGATCCCCAGCAAGTGTCGGCGTGCCGAAGGCGACCCAAACAAGGGAGCCGGTCAGCAAAGCCCGGGTCATCCTGTCGCGAATATAGGTCATGTGATCCTCCATCAAGTCGGGGAGCTCCGCGGCTCCAAATCCCGGTATCCGCAGCTTCGCACGCGAAATGGCCGACAACTGTGATTTAGATCACACAAGAGGGGAGCCCGCCCGCCGCAATTCGCCGGCCGGGAGAGCGGCCCCTCCCACAGCGGCTCAGCGAACTCCCAACTTCGCGAATTCGTCCGCGATATTGGCCTGGAGGGCTTTTGCGGCGGTGATGTCCCGCAGTCCATCGGTGGCTTTGCCGGTCTTGAGCTTGGCCAAGCCTCGCCCGTAGAGCGAGGAAGCCTGCCTGGGATTGAGCCGCAACGCCGCGTCATAATCGGAAAGGGCGCTGTTGGGCTGGCCTATCTTCAGGTTGACGAAGCCGCGGCTGTCCAAAGCATCCACATAGCCTGGCTGGATCGCGAGGGCCTCGTTGCAATCGCGCAATGCGGTCTCGAGATCGCCCAGTCCGGCGCGCGCCCAGCACCGGTTGTTCAACGCCACCGCATCCCTCGGCCTCAACCGGAGCACCTCATCGAAATCCCTGATCGCGAACGGGAAATTGTTCCTCAGCACGAACAGCTGGCCGCGCCTTGCAAGGGCGGCTGCGTCGTCGGGATTGGCGGCGATCGCCTGATCCAGGGCCTTGATCGCGGGATCGTCGGGGGCATTCGCGGTGGCGACGGCTTCGCCCCGGCGCGGGCGCACCGCAGGCTCCGTCTCAGGCTGGGCCCGCGGCCCGGGCGTGGCCGCGGGCTCGACCTTGGCTTGATGCTCGACCTTCGGCTGAGGTTCGGCCTTCGGTTGAGGCTCGGCCTTGACTTGAGGCTCGACCTTCGGTTGAGGCTCGCCCTTGACTTGCTGCTCGGCCCTCGGCTGAGGCTCGGCCCTCGGCTGAGGCTCGACCTTCGGTTGAGGCTCGGTCTTCGCCTTAGGTTCGAAGTCTTGCCTGGGTGTCCGGACCGACTTGAGGCTGTGGCCTCGCCGGCTGGGGCAGGCTCGCCGATTTGCGCGCGGCCTCGGCCGCTTCGAGCCGCTTGGCATTCAGCGCCACCGCGCGCAACGACAGCCAGTTTGCCAGCGCCGCGACATCGAGCGTGCGCTTGGGGCTGTCGGCCGGACCCTGGAGAGCGATCCCGACCTCGGGACGGCCGACGTCCGGCAGCCCCGCGCTTGTCGGACCGCGCAGGGTCAGCGTGGCATCGATCGAATAGGCACCGAGATCGACATCGGCGGAGACCGCGAGGTCGGCGCTGCGGCTGCGCAAGGTGTCGTCGAGCCGCGCCGCGCCGCCGGCGACGGTGATCGTGCCCTCGGCATGCGGAATTGCGAGCGCGCCTTCGGCCAGCGCCGCGTCGAGGCGCTCCCTGAGCTGCGTCGGCTCGATCGGCGATCCACCTTCGGCGCTGCGGATCACCGCATCGAATGCGCCGGGATCGAGGTGGGCGATCCCGGCATTCTCCGCCGTGAAGGTGCCGCTGCCCCGCAGCGATCCCATCAGCGCGATCGGGCTGCGCCCGCTGCCGTCGATCGCGGCATCCAGGGTGAGCCGTCCCGACAGCGGCTGGCCGTTGCCGGGCAACAACGCGGCCATCTCGACATCGCGGAGCCGCACGCGGCTGTCGGCGACGACACCATCGGGCCCGCTTTGCAGCACCAGCCGGCCGGAGACCGTTCCGCCGGCCAGGGCGCCGTCGAAATCGTCCAGGGTCACTTTCGACGGCCCGATCTGCAATGTGCCACGCAGGTCGCGGACGGAAATCCGCGAGGTCAGCGATGTATTCGCCGCGGTGACGGCGATCCTGCCGGTCGAACCCGCGAACAGTCCGGGTCCGAACGGTTCCGCGGACCAAGTGCCGCCCGAGGTGCCGCCGTCGCCGCGCCCGCCCGGCATCCCGGCGGCGGCGGCAATCAGGACCGGCAGGTCCGCTTGGCTGAGCCTGACGTCGCCGTCGAGGGTGGTCGGCTGTGACAGGCCGATGGCGAGACGGCCCGTGATATCGGCGCCGGCGATCTGCCCGTTCAGCGCGCTGACTGTCACGGTGTCGTCGGCCAGATCGAGCCGCGCCTTCACGGAGGCCGGCACGGTACCGTGCGGTACCCGCAGCTCCGCCTTCGTGACCTCGACGGCTTGACCGGCGGCGGCCGGGTGGCCGAGCGGCAGACGCAGCGATCCGCTGGTGGAGGCATCGAGTCCCCCCGCGGTGATCCGGGCTTCCACCGTCATCGGGCCGTCGGCGGTCCCGGCGGCCTTGAAGTCGAGCCGGCCGGCGCCCTTGTCCACCACCACCAGCCGGTCGAGCCCGATGAGATCGATCAATGCGCCGCCGTCCTGCGCCTCCAGCCGTCCGGTGAGATCGAGCTTGGCGGTGCCGAGCTTTGCCGGATCGGTGAACGTGGCGTCGGTGGTTCCCGCATCGCCCTCGAGGTTGAACGCGAAGGTGCCGGCGTTGCCGCCGATCTTGAACTTGGCGCCCGCCGGAGTTCGCGCGGCGCGGGCCGCCGGCGCGTCGACGGCGAGCGATCCCCGCAGTTTGGCGGGGATGAACCGCCCGCCGGCGCGGCGAAGCTCTCCGGCCGCCTGCGGGGCCACCCTGTCGAGCAGGGCGATCACTCCGTCGAGGGCGCGGACATCGAGATCGACGGTGACCGTGCCGCGCGGGGACTGCGCGCCGATATCGATGCTGCCCGTGGCCACGATGCTCGCTCCGCCGAAGTCGGCGATGGCGAGCCGTTCGATGTCGAGCGCCCTGGCGTCGAAGCGCAGATTGACGTCGGCACGCTGGACCGCGACACCGGCAACCGAGGAACGGGCGACATTGAGCGCCAGCGTCCCTTCCCGCGGCCATTCCAGAGCCGTGCCGGCAATCGTGCCGGCGAACATGTCCTGGACCAGCCCATAGGCGCGGTCGAAATCGACCTCCGGCGCGCTGAGAGCCGCCTCGATCCGCGCCGGATGGTCGGCGCTCGGCCACGTGTAGGCGAAGCGGCCTTCGAGCGACATGCGGTCGAGATCCGCTTTGAGATGATCGATGGCGACGGTCTCGGTGCCGAGCCGCACGTCACCCTCGGCGCGGAATGCCCCCGCGATCGCCTGGGCGTCGCTGCGATCGGTGAGCCAGGAGACCAGCGCGCGCGGGTCCCGCGCCTCGATCCGCGCCGGGCCGGCGAAGTCCACGCCCTGCGGGGTGATGTTCAAGCGGCCGCGCAGCCGCATCTGGCTCGCGCCCGGGGCGCGGAAATCGAGCGATTCGAGGTTCCATGTGCCGGCTTCGCCGCGTACCTCGCCGCTCAACCGCGCCAGCGCCGCACCGGCGAGCGTGACGCCGTCGGCGCTGATCGCGAGCCGCACCGGGATCGGCAATTGCTGCAGGCCGGAGAAACGATCGCCGAGGCTGCGCAGCGCGACCAGCGGCTTGCGCCGGACCGCTTCAGGCAGGCCGAGGATCCGATCGAGATCGATCTGGGTCGCCGACAGGGTCGCCGACAGCTCGGGCTTCTGGCCCAACGTCAGATTGGCGTCGCCGTGAAGCCGCACGGCGCGCTCCTCCGGGCCGTATTGGAGCTCGACCTTCTCCACCACCGCCGCCGTGCTGCTGCCGCGCACATGCCCGCTGACGCGCCAGGGGTCGCCGGCGCCGGCGGCGGAGCGGCCGAGCCCGCGCGCCCACTGCACAGCCGCCTCGAAATGGGGGATGGCGCGCTCGAGCCAGATCGATCCGTCGACATCGGCCATGCGCGGTTGCTCGACGGAATCGACGAGCAAGCGCAGCTTGACGGCGCCGTCCGCGGCGGGGCGGCTCGCCGAAATCCGGTACGGATAGCTCTGGCCGGCGATCACGAACGAGCCGTCGCCCTTGGCGGGGCCGACCAGGGAGCGCACGTCGCCGCTGAAGGAAAGCTTTTCGAGGGTGACGAGCGCACCGCTCGCCGCATCGGAAAGGGCGACGCGGCCGTCAGCGACGACGAGATGGTCGATCGACACGGCTTCGGGATCGAAGCCGATCGTCGGCGCCAGCCAGTCGAACCGCCCGGACTTGTCGAGACCGAAGGCGAGTTCGGGCCCTTCCACCGTCACATTGGCGGCGCGAAGCTCGCCGCGCATCAGCGCATCGAGGGCGAACTCGATCTGCAGGGAGCGCGCCCGCGTCCGCACAGGCTCGCCCGGCCGGCGGATCTCGATGGCCTGCAGTTTGATCGTGGGCGTCGGCAGAACATGCACCTCGATCGGGCCGGCGATCCGCACCTCCAGGCCGGTGAGGCGCGCGGCCTTCGCCTCGAAGGCGTCGCGGAAGCGTCCCCAATCGACAAACAAAGGACCGACCAGTGCCGTCACCAGCACCAGGATGATTGCAATCGCAGCTCCGAGCAGCGTCGTCTGCACGCCGTTGCCACCGCCAAAGTTTTGCGCGTCCGCCCGCCGGGCTGCCGGCGCCTATGCCCGAAAGGCCCGATGGCTCACTTCAGCACAAAACGGGGGATTTGTCTGTGGGGATGCGTGCCTCGATCTGCAGCAGGCGGGGCCGTGTCTTGCTTGCGGCGTAGCCGCGCTCGGCTCGGCGGCGCGGAGGTCAACGCGCCCTGCTTCCAACCCTTCGGCGGGCATGGCGACGAAATGGCGATCCGGGCGCTGCTCGATGGCTGAGAGCGTAAGTCCCGCGATGCGACCGGGCTCAGCCGGCCACATGGTCCCGGTGGATCGCGACCCAATTGGCGTTCTCGCGCATCGCCGCCGTGCCGAGCTCGGAAAAGACCGCCTGGCAATGGGCGGCCAGTTCGGGCTCCAGGACCCCGGCCATGATGCTCTTGCGTCCGACCCGTTCGGGTTCCGGCAGCATCGCCAGCGCGCGTTCGAACAGCCAGGCCATCTGCGCCCCGTAGCGCGATTGCGCCTTGAATCCCATCTGCACGGCGTAGCCGAAGATCACGGCCGCGAGACCGGGAAGCAGGCCGATGACGAAGACCAGCACGGGATAGGTCTGGGCAGCGAATTGGTTGATGAAGGCGGTGACTCCCGCCGGCAGGAAGGTCGCGTTGTCCACGATGAAGGCGGCGCCGCTGTCGGCCCAGGTCATGATGGTCGATGCGCGGCCGGTCATCTCATCGTAGATGTCGGTTGCGGAGAGGACGGCGGCCAGCGCCGCGGACGCGATCAGGAGCCGCATCGACCAGCGCTGGCGCCGCTCGGCGATCCCGCGGCACCGCTCCGCGAGCAGGCGGTAGAATTCGCGTTGCCCCCCGACCCAGATTTCGCGCGCCCAGCCATAGGCATCGAGCGCCACCCGCGGCGCCTGGACCGGCGGACCTATGCGGTCGAACAGGTCGAGCCCGCGCAGCGAGGCCTTCACCCAGGCGAGTTCGTTGGGCTGCGTGATCGGATAGGCCTCGGCCACCGACCTCTGCTGCGGCGGGGCCAGAGCCGGCGAACTCGGTTGCGCCCCGACCCCCAGCAGCTTCCAGAAGACGCCGATGCGCAAGGCGTCCGCCAGCCCGCGATAGTCGTAGAAGCGCTCCCGGTGCGCACGGACGCGGCTGCGCAAAAAGATGATGAAGACCACCGCCGAGATCGCGGCGTAATCGAACAGCAGCAGGTTCACCGGAAACAGATGCGAATAGACGGCGAAGCATACGAGCGCCGCGAAGGCGAGCAGGAACATGTCCCGCCAATCGGCACGGACACGCTTTTCGCGTTCCCGCGCCAGGGCGTCCACCAAGCCGTACAACCGGCACCACTGCGGCGCCATGGCCTCCGCGCGCGCCAGCGCCTCGTAATTGCCGCCGAGCAGACCCGCGATGTTCTTCTCGATCGCCGGCTCGCGCTTGCGCGCCCCGGCCTTGGCCTCGCGATTGAACCGGGTGATGAGCGCCGCGACCGCCCGAAACTGGACCCACGCGCGCGCGATGCGAACCTCCCCGATGCTCAGGTCCAAGGGCCTTTTCAACCCGGCGCCGGCCAAGGCCTTGCCGAGGCCGCCCGACGATCCGCCTTTGACTCGGTATCCCCAAGGAACGATCCCGACTTCGCTCGCCGTGGTCTTCACGCCCCGGCGGGGAGTGACGATGTGGATCACCGGCCCGATCTCGGAACCGTCGAGGACGGAGCGCACCGTTGCGCGGACGGCGCTGGGAATGCCTTCGCGGTTGAACCTGACGGTTTCTGCCGCGCCACCGACCGTGATGTCGTCATCGTTGCCGTCATAGAGCGCGATGAGCACGTGACAATGCTGGGCGATGAACAGGTTCGCCTCGCGATACTGCCGGTCGCGCTCCGGGCCGAACGCCTTGATGCCGCTTTCCGTGCTGCCCGCGGCGAGCGGAATCTCCACCGTCGCCGTCGCCTTTAGACGCAATTCATCGAATTGCTTGATGGCGTCGGACGTCAGCGGTCGTTGGGTGAAATCGCGCCGGTATTCTGCGAGCGGCAGCGGCAACGGAACGATCAGCGTCAAGCCCTGCTTGAGCGCTTCGGCCGCGACGAGTTGCTCCGCCCCCTCCCCCAGCGCGGAAAGCAGGATGATCGGTGTCTGCTTGTCGTTGCCGAGATATTGACGCTTGAGCGAGGAGATGACCGATGCCACCGCTGCCTTCAGCCGGGGGAGGTCGCCCTCGCGCAAATCGCGATGCCCGGCCGCGCCGATGATCAGGGGAACGCGGTCGGCCTTCCAAGGCAGCGCGGCCGGCCCCTGGCTCGCCGTGGGCATCGACACCGCTTCGCCGCTTCGCACCCGCGGTGCCGACGGCCCTCTGTCGACCGCCTCGACGGATGAAGCGCCGAGGGACGCCGCTGGACTTTCGGTCCCCGGCATCGGAAGAAGTTCCACCTTTGGCAGCGGCACGGCCGGTGCCGCATGCCTTTGCGCGTCGGTCACGATCCTGCTCCCCTCACAGCCGGACGGCGCAGCAGCCACGCCCCGGCAGTCCGACCCCAACAACATTTTGTTCCCGGATGTTGGGACAATTCAGCCCACCAACGCAATGAAGTAGTGAGGCGCCTTATCCAAACAGATGAGAACAATCGCACCACTGTCCCCGGGCTCTTGGTTGCCGTGACGGGTTTTGCCCGCTCGACTGGAGTTGGCGGGCAAACCGCTTCCGAGCCCGCTTGACGAATGACATCTGGGGCAAATGTGTCAAGTTTAATGCGATAGGTTCCGAGCGATGGTATTCCAAGCAGCGGTGCCTGGAAATCGTGGCCGACGCATGGCCTGCAGGCTGGCTCGGGCGCCTGACCCGGTTATTTGGCCGCCAAATGCCGGGGCAATTCAGCGCGCCACCGTCATATTGCGGCAACCGGCTTATTCAGCAGTCGCACGACGTTCCCAAAACCGACGCGAACCATCGGTTTGGGCGGCACCACGAGGTGCCTGGAAGCCCGCCGGTATCAACTGGCGCGGGCCGCGGTGGTGGGGGAACTGCCCGCCTGGCTGTGCGCACCCAGTGCCATCGCGACCAGCGAGGTTCCGCCGAACACCATGTTGATGCCGACCAGAAGCCCTAGGGCCCAGGCCGCGCTGCCCGGAAGCCCGGAGAAGATGATGGCGGCCAGGATCAGGTCGATGACGCCGCTCGCGATGATCCAGCCCGCGCGGCTCGTCGCTTCGCGGCGGTGCTCGATCCCGTACATGATGGAGGCGACGCCTTCGATGATGAAGAACACGATCAGGACCAAGGTCAGGGACACCGTTCCGCTGATCGGCCAAACCAGCAAGACCACTCCGGCGACGATGGCGATGATGGCCGAGACCAGCGACCACGCAGAACCCCGGTGCGCCCTTCGCCCAAAACGTCGTGACCAGTCCGACCACGCCGCTGATGAGAAACAGCCAGCCGATCAGGATGGTGACCGCCAGCGTCGCCAGCGGCGGTATGACGATCGCCAGCAGGCCGAGCACGACGAGGACGATGCCCTCGACCAGGAACAGCACCCAGTGTTCACGCATCGTTTCGACCACGGCGCGGCGGGCGGAACTGAAATCGGGCTGGTTCGTCGACATGGTTTTACTCCCTCGGCAAATTCAATCGCTCGGGCGGACGCAGTTTGGGCCAATAAGGCCGGTCTTCTCGCGGGGACTTTGCACCCCCAAAACCGCACAACCCGTAGAACTCGCGTTCGCGATCTACGGGCGTCACGACACACAACTCACCCTTCACTATGCTTACAATGCGCTACCCTTGCCCACTACACTAAATGGCGATTGCATCCGAAGCGTCAATGATCGACGGGGGCCATACTTTATAATTCGATAAGCAAGCGCGTCTCTAAGCAAGCGCGTCTCTTCGGGATCGCGTATTGCGGCCCAAATCGATGGACTTCCATGTATTTGGGCAAGCCAGCCCTCGACCACGACAAATCGGGGCCGGACCACAAGGAGGCTGTTGCCGTGACCTACGACCTTATCCTGCGGGGTGCCCGTGTGATCGATCCCTCGCAGAAACTCGATGCCGTGACCGACATCGCCTTTGCGCATGGCAAGGTGGCCCGGATCGGGGCGGAACTGAAAGCCGGCGACGGAACCGAAGTCCGCGACATGGCCGGTGCGATCGTGACGCCGGGTCTGATCGATTTGCACACCCACGTCTATTGGGGCGGAACTTCGCTGGGCATCGACGCGGAGGATTTCTGCCGCCGCTCCGGGGTGACCACCGCGGTCGACACCGGCAGCGCCGGACCCGGCAATTTCGCCGGGTTCCGCAAGCATGTGATCGAGAGGAGCGAGGTGCGCATACTCGCCTACCTGCATATCTCCTTCGCCGGCATCTACGCGTTTTCGCCGCGGGTGATGGTGGGGGAGAGCGAGGAAATCCGACTGATGGCGCCGCTCGACGCGGTCGAGGTCGCCAACGCCAATCGCGACCTCGTCGTCGGTATCAAGGTGCGGGTCGGCGCCCGCGCCTCGGGACGCTCGGGGACGGTGCCGCTCGACATCGCGCTGCAGGTCGCCGACGAGGTCGGCGTGCCCCTGATGGCCCATATCGACGAGCCGCCGCCGAGCTACGAGGAAGTGCTCGCGCGGCTGCGGCCAGGCGACATCCTCACCCATGCGTTCCGGCCGTTTCCCAATTCGCCGGCGACCGCGCAAGGCACGGTGAAGCGCGCGGTGATCGAGGCGCGGGCGCGCGGGGTGCTGTTCGACATCGGCCACGGCAAGGGATCGTTCGCGTTCAAGACCGCCCGGGCGATGCTCGCCAACGGGTTCCTGCCGGACACCATCTCGTCCGACGTCCACGCGCTGTGCATCAACGGCCCGGCATTCGACCTCGTCACCACGATGTCGAAATTCCTCTGCCTCGGCATGCCGCTCCCCGACGTGATCGCCGCTTCGACCGTCAACGCGGCCACCGCGCTGAAGCGGCCCGAACTCGGCAGCTTGAAGCCCGGTTGCGCCGGCGACGCCACCGTCCTGTCCGTCGAGAACGGACGGTTCGATTATGTCGACGTGGTCGGAGAGCACCTCGCCGGCGACCGCAAGATCGCCGCGGTCGGCGTCGTGATCGCGGGCCGCTGGTGGCACCCGCGCTGAGCGAGTGGCATGCCATTTGCTCTCTATTTGGGATATCGTCTCTGGAATATCGTCACTGGAATATAGTCGACGGCCGGGAAACGGCCGCCATTTTCCGCCGGAGGGTCGTCCCCGGCAAAACAGAAGGTACCGACCATGGATCGCAGGACGCTGCTCAAGGCCGTCGCCGGCGCCGGAACTCTGGCGATGTCGCAAAAGCTGGCTGCCCCCGCCTTCGCGCAAGGCGCCGCCGCGCGCACGCTGCGCTTCGTTCCGCAATCCGATCTCGCGAACTTCGATCCGATCTGGGGCACCCAATACGTGGTGCGCAACGCCGCGGCCATGGTGTGGGACACGCTCTACGGCGTCGACGAGAACCTGCAGCCGCAGCGCCAGATGGTAGAATCCGAGGAAGTGTCCGCGGACGGCCTCACCTGGACCTTCAAATTGCGCCCGGGGCTCACCTTCCACGACGGCGAGAAGGTGCTCGCCAAGGACGTGGTGGCGAGCCTCAATCGCTGGGCGGCGCGCGACCAGATGGGCCTGATGCTCAAGGCCATCGAGCAGGAACTCAGCGCTGCGGACGATCGCACTGTGAAATGGGCGCTCAAGAAGCCCTATCCGAAAATGCTTCTCGCGCTCGGCAAGAATAACTCGCCGGTCGCCTTCGTGATGCCGGAGCGGATCGCCAAGACCGATCCGTTCAAACAGGTCGCCGAATATATCGGCAGCGGCCCGATGCGCTTTGCGAAGTCCGAATGGGTGCCGGGCGCGAAAGCGGTGTTCGAGAAATTCGCCGGCTATGTGCCGCGGCAGGAGCCGGCGTCGTGGCTCGCCGGCGGCAAGCGCATCCTGGTCGACCGCATCGAATGGATCGTGATGCCCGATCCCGGGCACCGCCTCCGCGGCACTGCAGAACGGCGAGATCGACTGGTGGGAGAACCCGATATCCGACCTGGTGCCGCTGCTGCGCAAGAACCGCAACATCGTGGTGGACATCGCCGACCCGCTCGGCAATGTCGGCAGTTTCCGCATGAACCACCTCTACCCGCCCTTCAACGACGTGCGGGCGCGGCGTGCGGTGCTGATGGCGATGAGCCAGGAGGATTACATGCGCGCCATCGTCGGCGACGACGACAAACTGTGGAAGCCGCTGCCGGGCTTCTTCACGCCCGGCACCGCGCTTTATACCGAAGAGGGCGGCGACATCCTCAAAGGGCCGCGCAACCTCGACGGCGCCAAGAAACTGCTGGCGCAATCGGGCTATGCGGGCCAGCCGGTCACTTGCCTGGTGGCCCAGGACCAACCGATCACCAAGGCCCAGGGCGACGTCACCGCCGACCTCCTCAAACGCCTCGGCATGAACGTGGACTTCGCGGCGATCGACTGGGGCACGGTCGGCGCCCGCCGCGCCCAGAAGTCCCCACCGGGACAGGGCGGCTGGCAGATGTTCCACACCTGGCACGCCGGCGCCGACACCATCAATCCGGCGCCCTATCACGCGATCCGCGGCAACGGCGACAAGGCCTGGTTCGGCTGGCCCAACGTGCCAGAGGTCGAAACAGAGGTGTTCGCCTGGTTCGACGCCAAGAACCTCGACGAGGAGAAGGCCGCGATCCGGCGGCTCAACAAGGCCGCGCTCGACAACGTGATCTACGCGCCGACCGGCTTCTTCCTGGGCTATCAGGCTTGGCGAAAGAACGTGTCCGGCGTGGTGAAGGGGCCCCTGCCCTTCTTCTGGGGGGTAGCGAAGACGGCATGAGAGCGCCGCGGCGCGCCTGATGGAGACGCTGCCGCGCACCCGGATGATTGGCGGGCGGAAATTTCTGGCGTATCGTTGGCGGAAGTTGCTCTTGAAGCGGGGCGTGCCGATGCCTCCGCAGGGTGAACGAGCAACGACAGTGCCTTCGGCGGGCACGTGCTCGAATGGCCGACAGCGTTTTTCGGTCTTGCATGATCCTTAGCATCGAAAAGATGGGCGTGGCGCCTTTGCCGCGCGCAATTGAAGTTTGCATCGAAATTGCGTCGAAACCGATCAATCGAATACGCGGGGCAAACATCATGGATCGACGCACATTTTTGAAGACCGCGGTCGGCGCGGGCACCCTGTCGGTGGCCGGCGGCCTTTCGACCCCGGCCATCTCGCAGCGCGCAGCAGCGCGCACGCTGCGCTTTGTGCCGCAAGCCGATCTCTCCAGTTTCGATCCGGTCTGGGCCACCACGCTGGTGGTGCGCAACGCCTCGGCCATGGTGTGGGACACGCTCTACGGCATCGATGAAAACCTGCAGCCGCAGCGCCAGATGGTGGATTCCGAGCAGGTGTCCGCGGACGGCCTCACCTGGACGTTCCGGCTGCGTCCCGGACTAAAGTTCCACGATGGCGAACCGGTTCTCGCCAAGGACGTAGTGGCGAGCCTCAATCGATGGGCAGCGCGCGAGCAGATGGGCCTGATGATCAGGGCCATCCAGAACGAACTTACCGCCGTCGACGACCGCACCTTCCGCTGGATTCTCAAAAAACCCTACCCCAAAATGAAGCTGGCGCTCGGCAAGACCAGCACGCAAGCCTGCTTCATGATGCCGGAACGGATCGCGTCGGCCGACCCGTTCAAGCAGATCGGCGACTATATCGGCAGCGGCCCGATGAGCTTCGCCAAGAGCGAGTGGGTACCTGGCGCGAGAGCCGTATTCGAAAAATTTTCCGGCTACGTGCCGCGCCAGGAGCCGAATTCATGGCTCGCCGGCGGCAAGCGGATGCTGGTCGATCGCGTCGAATGGATCGTGATGCCTGACCCGGCCACGGCTGCCGCTGCGCTGCAGAACGGCGAAGTGGACTGGTGGGAGTACCCGATCCCCGACCTCGTGCCATTGCTCAGGAAGAACCGCAACATCGTGGTGGATATCGCCGACCCGCTGGGCAATGTCGGCGACTTCCGGATGAACCACCTGATCCCGCCCTTCAACGACGTGCGGGCGCGTCGCGCAATCCTGACCGCCATGGATCAGGAAGACTACATGCGCGCCATGGTGGGCGACGACGATAAGGCATGGAAACCCATGCGGGGATACTTTACGCCGGGCACGCCTCTCTACAATGAGGAAGGCGCCGAGTTCCTCAAGGGTCCCCGCAATATGGACGCGGCCAGGCGATTGCTGGCGGACGGCGGTTATGCAGGCGAACCCGTCACCTGCCTGGTGGCGCAAGACATTCCGTTTCTCAAAGCCTGGGGCGATGTGACCGCAGACCTGTTGAAACGCCTCGGCATGAACGTGGATTTCGTGGCGACCGACTGGGGCACGGTGACCGCGCGCCGGACACGGAAATCGCCCGGACCGGGAAGCTGGAACGTATACTTCACCTGGCACCCAGGCGCCGACTGCACCAACCCCGCGACCAACAAGGCCGCTCGCGCCAATGGCGACGAGGCGTTCTTCGGCTGGCCCAGCAGTCAGGAGGTCGAGGCCGAGGTCGCCGCCTGGTTCGATGCGAAGACCCTCGCCGAAGAGAAGACCGCCGCGCGCCGGCTCAACAAGGCCGCGCTCGAAAACGTGGTCTACGCGCCGACCGGCTTCTTCCTGATTTACCAAGCCTGGCGCAAGAACATCACCGGCATCGTGAAGGGACCGCTGCCGTTCTTCTGGGGCGTCAGCAAGACGGCGTGATTTTTGATACCATTCGCCTGTGAGTACTTGCGTGGCTGCACGGAATTTGCAGGGAAGCCCGATCGATCGAAATTGCGGGGCAGACATTATGGATCGACGCTCATTTTTGAAGACCGCAGCCGGCGTGGGCACCCTGTCGGCGGCCGGCGGCTTCAAGGCCTCGTACGGTTGGCCGAGTATTCCCCCGATCGAAGCGGAGATTGCAGCCTGGTACGAGGCGAAGACACTCGACGAGGGAAAGCCGATTGCGCGCCAGCTGAACAAGGCCGCTCTCGACAACGCGATCTACGCGCCGCTCGGCATGTACAAAAGGCACTTCGCTTGGCGCAACAACGTCACCGGCATTGCGCAAGGACCGTTGCCTTTCTTCTGGGGCGTCAGCAAGACGGCCTGATGCTATGATCCCCCCATGCTGACCTACGTCGCCCGCCGCATCCTGGCGACCATCCCGGTGATGGCGGTGGTCGCGCTGTTCGTGTTCAGCCTGCTCTACATCGCCCCCGGCGATCCCGCCGCGGTGATCGCGGGCGACCAAGCCACCCCGGCCGACGTCGAGCGCATCCGCGCGAGCCTCGGCCTCGACCGGCCGTTCCTGATCCGGTTCGGCGAGTGGGTCTGGCTGATCCTGCACGGCGATCTCGGCACCTCGATCTTCACCAACCTGCCGGTCTCCAAAATGATTGCGCAGCGCATCGAGCCGACCGTGTCGCTGATGGCGGTCACCCTCGCCCTCTCGGTGGCGGTCGCGGTGCCGATCGGGGTGGTGGCGGCCTGGAAGGCCGGCACCTGGATCGACCGCCTCATCATGGCGTTCGCGGTGTTCGGCTTCTCGGTGCCGGTGTTCGTGATCGGCTATCTGCTCGCCTATGTGTTCGCGCTGGAACTCGAATGGCTGCCGGTGCAGGGCTACACGCCGCTGGCCGAGGGGGTCGGGCCGTGGCTCCAGAACCTGATCCTACCGGCCACCGCGCTCGGCTGCGTCTACATCGCGCTGATCGCCCGCATGACCCGCGCCGCCATGCTCGAAGTGCTGAGCCAGGACTATATCCGCACCGCCCGCGCCAAGGGCATCGGGCAATACGGCATCCTGTTCGTCCATGCCTTGAAGAATGCGTCGGTGCCGATCGTCACGGTGATCGGCATCGGCATCGCGCTCCTGATCGGCGGCGCCGTCGTCACCGAGAGCGTGTTCGCCATTCCCGGCCTCGGACGCCTGACCGTCGACGCGATCCTGCGGCGCGACTATCCGGTGATCCAGGGCGTCGTGCTGCTGTTCAGCTTCGTCTACGTGCTGGTCAACCTGATGATCGACCTCCTGTACACGGTTCTCGATCCGAGGATCCGCTATTGAACGCGCCGACCGTCAATCCGGCGCCGCCGGGCGTCGCCGTCGCGCCGGACCTGCCCGACCTGCTGCCGGATATAAAGCCGCGGCGCGGCCTCGTCGGCTTCGTGCAGCGCCATCCGACCATCGCCGTCGGCGGCGCGCTGCTGATCCTGATCGTGCTCATGGGGCTGCTCGCGCCCTATCTCGCCACCGTCGATCCGACCGCGCTCGCGCCGGCGCGGCGCACCCGGGCGCCCTCCCCCGAGCATTGGTTCGGCACCGACATGCTGGGCCGCGACATCTATTCCCGCGTGGTCTATGGTGCGCGGGTGTCGCTGACCGTCGGCTTTTCCGTCGCCATCATCGCTTCGGCCGCCGGGCTCGCCATCGGGCTCGTGTCCGGCTTCGTGCGCCGCGCCGACGGCATCGTGATGCGGGTGATGGACGGGCTGATGTCGATCCCGCCGATCCTGCTGGCGATCGCGCTGATGGCGCTTGACCCGCGGCAGCGTCGGCAACGTGATCCTCGCCATCACCATCGCGGAAATCCCCAGGGTGTCGCGCCTGGTGCGCGGCGTCGTGCTGTCGCTGCGCGAGCAGCCCTATGTGGACGCCGCCATCGCCGCCGGCACCCGCGCGCCGATGATCATCCTGCGCCACATCCTGCCGAACACGATGGCGCCGATGACGGTGCAGGCGACCTACATCTGCGGCAGCGCCATGATCGTGGAAGCGATCCTCTCCTTCATCGGCGCGGGCACGCCGCCGACCATCCCGTCCTGGGGCAACATCATGGCCGAGGGCCGCGCGCTGTGGCAGGTCAAACCCTTCATCGTGTTCTTTCCGGCGGCGTTCCTGTCGGTCACGGTGCTCGCCGTGAACCTGGTCGGCGACGGTCTGCGCGACGCGCTCGATCCGCGCGCGACCAGGAGGCTGTGACATGGCGCTGCTCGAGGTCGAGAACCTGCAGACCCATTTCCGCACCCCCGACGGTGTCAACCGCGCCGTCGACGGCGTCTCGTTTCATGTGGAGGAAGGCGAGACGCTCGCGATCGTCGGCGAAAGCGGCTGCGGGAAATCGGTGACCGCCATGTCGATCCTGCGCCTGATCCCGGAGCCGCCGGGCAAGGTCGCCGGCACGATCCGCCTGGAAGGCCGCGATCTCATGACGCTCGACGATCGCGCCATGCGCGCCATCCGCGGCAACGACATCAGCATGATCTTCCAGGAGCCGATGACGAGCCTGAACCCGGTGCTGAGCATCGGCTGGCAGCTCGGCGAGACGCTGCGCCTGCATCAGGGCCTCGACCGCGAGGCGGCGCGGGCGCGCGCCATGGACATGCTCAACCTCGTCGGCATTTCGGAGCCGGAGCGGCGGCTCTGCGAATATCCCCACCAGATGTCGGGCGGCATGCGGCAGCGGGTGATGATCGCCATGGCGCTCGCCTGCAATCCCAAGCTGCTGATCGCGGACGAGCCGACCACCGCCCTCGACGTGACGATCCAGGCGCAGATCCTCGACCTGATGGCGGAGCTCAAGCACCGCATCGGCGCGGCCATCGTCCTCATCACCCACGACCTCGGGGTGGTGGCGGAAGTCGCCGAGCGCGTGATGGTGATGTATGCCGGCCGCAAGGTCGAAGAGGCGCCGGTCGCCGCGCTGTTTCGCGCCCCGCGGCACCCGTACACGCAGGGCCTGCTCGGCGCGGTGCCGAAGCTCGGCTCCTCCCTCACCGGCACCGAGACCAGGCTCGCCGAGATTCCCGGCACCGTGCCCAGCCTCAAACGGCGCATCGTCGGCTGCGTATTCGCCGGGCGCTGCCCGCGCGCCACAGAGCTGTGCCGGCAAGTGGCGCCGGCATTGGAGTTGAAAGCGCCCAGCCATCTCGCGGCCTGCCATTATGCCGCGGCGGATACGGCGGCGGCATGAGCGCGCTCCTCGAAGTCAACGATCTCAAGAAGCATTTTCCGCTGCGGCGGGGCCTGTTTGGCGCAGGTGGGGCGTTCGTCTATGCGGTGGACGGCGTGTCGTTCCACATCGACAAGGGCGAGACGCTGGCGCTGGTCGGCGAGTCCGGCTGCGGCAAGTCCACGGTCGGCCGCGCGGTGCTGCGGCTGTTCGAGATCACCGCCGGACAGGTCGTGCTGGACGGCCGCCGGATCGACGATCTTCCAGCCGGCACGCTGCGGCCGTTGCGCCGGCGCATGCAGGTGGTGTTCCAGGACCCGTTCTCCAGCCTCAATCCGCGCATGCGGGTGCGCGACATCCTGGCCGAGCCGATCCGGAATTTCGGCCTGGCATCGTCGCCGGCCGACCTCGACGCCCGCATCGATGCGCTGCTCGACACGGTGCGGCTGCCGCGGGAGGCGGCGCGGCGCTGGCCCCACGAATTCTCCGGCGGCCAGCGCCAGCGCATCGGGATCGCGCGCGCGCTCGCGGCGGAGCCCGACCTGATCGTGTGCGACGAAGCGGTGTCCGCGCTCGATGTGTCGGTCAAGGCGCAGATCGTCAATCTGCTCCAGGACCTGCAACGCGAGCTCGGCCTCGCGATGCTGTTCATCAGCCACGACCTCGCCATCGTCGAGCACATGACCCACCGCGTCGCGGTGATGTATCTCGGCAAGATCGTCGAGACGGCGCCCAAGCGGCAGATTTTCGCGGCGCCGAAGCACCCCTACACCAGGGCGCTGCTCTCCGCCGTTCCGGTGCCGATGCCGGGGGCCGCGCGCCGGCGGATCATTTTGAAAGGCGACGTGCCGAGCCCGAGCAATCCGCCCGGCGGCTGCCGCTTTCACACCCGCTGTCCCTACGTGTTCGACCGCTGCAGGACCGAGGAGCCGGCGCTGCGGCCGATCGAGCCCGGGCAGTTCGCCGCCTGTCACCTCAACGACCTGCCGGCGGCGCAAAACCCGATGGCCGCAGACGCCGGCGTATTGCCCGGCGAGCCCGCCCACGGAGACGTCGGGCACGAGGAGACTTCGGACCACCATGACCGCTCTCCATGATCTGTCCGCCGACAGCCTGTCGAACGCCTATCGCGCCGGGCGGCTCTCCCCGGTCGAGGTGACGCGCGCCGCGCTCGCCCGCATCGATGCCTGGGAAGGCAAGATCAACGCGATGCACGTCGTCGCAGCCGGCGAGGCGCTGGCGCAGGCGGCGGCCGCCGAGGCGCGATGGCGCGCGGGCATGCCCCTGAGCGCGCTCGACGGGGTGCCGATCACGATCAAGGACAACATCGCCGTCGCGGGCATCCCGTCGCCGCTCGGCACGGCTGCCGGCGACATGACCCCGAGCGCCTTCGACGCGCCGCCGGTTGCGCGCGTGCGCGAGGCCGGTTGCGTACTCATCGGCAAGACCACGATGCCGGATTACGGCATGCTGGTTTCCGGCGTCTCCAGCCTGCATGGCATCACCCGCAATCCG
Source organism: uncultured Alphaproteobacteria bacterium (assembly GCA_963800215.1). GTDB lineage: Bacteria > Pseudomonadota > Alphaproteobacteria > Rhizobiales > Xanthobacteraceae > JAJPKK01. Next base: position 817,222 of record CAWCZY010000007.1, read on the forward strand.
TGGGACCTCGCGCGCAATCCGGGCGGCTCGAGCTCCGGGGCCGGAGCGGGCATGGCCGCCGGCTACGCGCCGCTCGCGCTGGGCACCGACATCGGCGGCTCCGTACGACTGCCGGCGGCTTATAACGGCGTGTTCGCGCTCAAGCCCAGCCTCGGCCGGATCCCGATCTATCCCCCGTTCCTCGGCCGCGTCGTCGGCCCGATCACCCGCACGGTGATGGACGCGGCCCTGCTGATGACGGTGCTCACACGGCCCGATCCGCGCGACTACATGGCCTTGCCCCATCAGGAGATCGACTGGCCGGCCTCCCTGGACGCAGATGTCGGGGGCGTGAGGCTCGGCCTTGTCCTCGACATCGGCGCCGGCACCAAACCGCAGCCGGCGGTGCGCCGGGCCGTCGAGGCCGCGGCTGCGGCCTTCGAGCGCGCCGGCGCCATCGTCGAGCCGGTCGCGCCGTTCGTGACTGCGGACATGCTCGCCGGGCTCGACCGCTTCTTCCAGGCGCGCCTGTGGGCCGAGGTCGAGCCGCTCGCCCCGGACCGGCAAGCCAAGATGTTGCCGTTCATCCTGGCGTGGTGCCGGCAGGCCGCGGGACTGAGCGCCGCCGACGCCGCGCGAAACTTCGCACTCGTCATGCTGATCCGCGAGAAGGCGGTGGCGGCGAGCGCCGGCTATGATTTCCTGATCAGCCCAACCTCGCCGATCACCGCCTATGCGGCAACCGAGGCGACGCCCGGCGACGATCCCGCCAAGCCGTTCGAGCACATCGGTTTCACCGTGCCGTTCAACATGTCGGAGCAGCCGGCGGCGTCGCTGTGCGCCGGCTATGATGCTGACGGCCTGCCGATCGGCCTCCAGATCGTCGGACAACGCTTCGACGATCTCGGCGTGCTGCGCATGGCCCGCGCTTACGAGGCGTTGCGGCCGCCGCTGCCGCCATGGCCGCAGCCGTGAACGCACGCCGCGGCGGCGGCGAAAACGACCCTGGCCTACACTTTCACGCGACCGGTAAGGAACAGCGGTCGGCGGGGCGCGCAGGTCAGACGAGCATCACGACATCACTATATTCGGCCAGCGCCCGGTCGGTGGTCAGGAGCCGCAGCGGTTCGATGATCGCCTGGGCGACCAGCATCCGGTCGAATGGATCACGATGATCTCCGAGCGCCACGCTGCGTAATGCAACCGCATGCCGCCACATGATAGGAAGCTCCAGGAAATTTGCATCCCGAAATCCGTTCAACAAATCCGCAGGTTCGATCCTGATCCTGCCGCGCAAAGCCTTGATGGAAATCTCCCGAGGCGATACGGCACTGACATAGACGGCATCGGCCTCCCTGATCAGCTGCCGGGCTTTGATCGGCAGGGCGCCGATCGTGGCCCACAGCGCAATTTGAGTATCCAGCGGCAACTTCACTTTGACGGTTCCGACGAGAGCGGGCCACCGCCTCGTTCGAATTCGTCGAGAACATCATCGGGCAACGGGTCGTCGAAGTTGTCGGCGATCCGGATTTTGCCCTTGAGCGTGCCGAACTTGATCGGCGCCTTCTTCCCCTGGTCCAAGGGCACCAGGATGACGACCGGCGTGCCGGATTTGGCGATGATGGTTCCATCGCCGCGAGCCGCCGCGTCCACCAACTCGGAGAACTTCGCCTTCGCTTCTGCGCGGTTGAGCTGTTTGTTCGGCGGATACGGGGGAATGCTTGGCCTCTCCGCGGCGGCTGGACGGAGGCGCCGAGGCGCCGACGTGATCGGCCTGGGCGCTTCGAGCGCCGTTTCAATCGGCCTCGCGAACCTGCCCGCCCAGGTGGAATAACCAACTGCTTACCATGAAGAATTTTCGGCGAAAAATTAGCGTTGTGGCAACAGGAGCCGGCTATTTTTTACACACCAATCGGCGAGCCGTCGCTCGCGGCGATGGCTGGGTCAATCAGAGGAGTAATTGATGACCAATCTCGTGAAGCGTTTCGCGAACGACGAGTCCGGCGCCACTGCAATCGAATACGGCCTGATCGCGGCCGGCATTTCGGTGGCCATCATCACCGTCGTCAACACGCTCGGCTCGCAGCTCAAGACCACGTTCACCAACATTTCCACGCAGCTCGCCACCGCCGGCAAGTAAGCAATTCGGACCACCTGATTGCCAAACGCCCCGGCCGAAAGGCCGGGGTTTTCGATTCCCGAAATCCGCAGGGATTCCTCCCGATCTGAACGCACGCAGCGCCTGGATCTCCCAGCCGCCGCCCGGGCGAAAAGGCGTGTGACGACCGTCACAGTAAACGCCTGCACCGGTGTGCGAGAAGGCTGGCGTCACGAGATTGAAGGAGGATCTGCCATGACCCACATTCGCAAGACCGCCATCGCCGTTCGCGTCCTGCTCCTCGGTGCGGCTATGGCCGGCACCCCCGCCGCCGCCGCCTCGTTCGACGGCAGCTGGAATGTCAGCATCACCACCCGGACCGGAAGCTGCGAGAGCGGGGCGAGCCTTCCGGTCCGCATCAGCAACGGCCGGGTCGAATCCGGCGGCGCAGTGAGCGTCTCCGGCCGGGTCGCCGACAGCGGCGGCATCGTCGTCATGGTGAACAGCGGTTACAGGAGCGCCACCGGCTCCGGGCATCTCGCCGCAACCGCCGGCTCCGGCACCTGGCATGGCGGCCCGTGCTCCGGCACCTGGACCGCGCAGCGGCTGTGAAGCGCTATCGTCTCACGTTCGACGCGACAGCGCTGCACGCTTTGCGTTCCCGCGCATGATCCCGCTTATTTGCATCTTCGGGATCATCCGGTGGGCGGCACGACGCCTCAGTGCAGCGCCAGTTTCTGCACCCGCAGATTGCCGATCTCGCCGACATAGAGCCCGTTCTCGCTGCGGCAGTCGATGGCGTTGACGAAGTTGAATTCCTTCGGCAACCGGCCGGCGCGGCCGAACTTGCCGACCACCGTTCCATCCAGCTTCAGCTTGTAGATTTCACCCGCGACGTCGATGTCGTCGGGCGGATTCGAGTTCGAGCTGTACAGGACCTGATTCGGGCCCGGCGTTATGCAGAGAGCCTGCGGCGAACCGACATTGGTGAACTGCGTCTTGAAGGTTCCATTGCTGTCGAAAACCTCGATACGCTTGTTCCGCGGGTCGGCGACGTAGACATTGGCCTGGGCATCGACCGCGATCGCGCGGGCGGTGCCGAACTGACCGGGCTCGCTCCCCTTCGAGCCCCATGACTTGATGAACACACCGTCCTTGTCGAACTTGGCCACCCGCTGATTGCCGACGCCGTCGGCGACGTAGATGTTTCCGGCGCCGTCCCAGGCGACGTCGGTCGGGCGATCGAAGACATCGGTCGGGCGGCCGGCACCGGCAACCTGGCCGGCGGCTGGAGCCGCAGGTGGGCGCGCCGGAACCGGGACGGATTCCGGTTTGCGCCCCAGGATCATCACGACCCGGCCGTCCGGATCGAACTTGAGGACGTAGTTCGTCATGCTGATCGACGACCCAGATATTGTCCTGCGGATCGATGCGCACCTGCTGGGCGAACATGAAGCCGTAGCTGTCCTTCCCGATCTCGCGGACGAACTTGCCGTTGCGATCGAACTGGAGCAGCCGCGAGCCGCCGTGCACGAATCCTCGCGACGTGCCGAGCGACAAGGTCGGATGGCCGGTGCGCGTATAGACGAAGATATCGCCCTTGGAATTCGTCGCCACGCCGGCGGTCTCACCGAGATAGATGTCGTCGGGCAGCGTCAGGGGATTGGCGGCGGAATCAAAGGCGATCTCGGGTACCTGGGCGGCAGCCGGCAACGCGCCCAGAACGGTCGCGGCCAGCAAGAGCGGCAAAAAGCGTTTCATGTCGAATGTCCTCCTGGATGTCTCTTGTTCGCCTTATTGCGCGGTCGAGGCCTTTTTCATGGCCTGCGGCTGCAGGATGAGCTTCTGCACCCGCCATGATTCGATTTCGCCGACCACGATCTCGTCGGGGTTGCGGCAATCCATCATGTGGACGACCTGGAAGCCGCCCAGTTGCTTGCCGGCATGGCCGAACTTGCCGATGATCGTTCCGTCCAGTTCCATCTTGTAGATTTCGCCGGTGATCGCCCAGGTCCCCGGCATATTGCCGTTCGGATTGGAGTTGGAGACGAACAGGTACTGATGCGGGCCTTGCGACACGCACGCGGTCCAGCCGACGCCGACCTGGTCGTAGATCGCCTTCGGCTTGAGGTTGTTGTCGAGCACCTGGTAGCGGATATTGGTGCGATCGGCGACGTAGACATTGCCCTGCCGGTCGACCTGGAGGCCGTGCGGCAAGTTGAACTCGCCGGGCGCCTTGCCGGCCTTTTCGCTGCCGACCTCGGCGAGGAAGCGGCCGTCCTTGTCGAACTTCACGACGCGGTTGTTGCAGTAGCCGTCCGACACGAAGATGTTGCCCTGGGGATCCCAGCCGACATCGGTCGGGCGGCAGAAAATATATTTCTGTGCGGGCTGGTTGGGGCCGCTGGGCGTCGCGACGACGCCGTCGACGGCGGGCGGCCGGCGGCCGAGCACCATCAGGACCTTGCCCTCGGGGCTGAACTTGGTGACCATGTTGCTCCCCTCGTCCACCGTCCAGATATTGTCCTGGGGATCGACACGCACGGAATGCGCGAACTCGAAGCCGTAGTAGCCCTTGCCGATTTCCTTGAGGAAGTTGCCGTTCTCGTCGAACTCGAACAGGCGGGTCGTGGCACTGCGGTGGTAGACGAAGACGTGCCCCTTGGAATTGGTTGCGACGCCAACGGATTCGCCGAGGTATTCGCCGGGCGGAAGCTTGAGGAAATTCGGCACCGAGGTGTACGGTATTTCCGGCACGTTCTGGGCCTTGGCCTTTTGTTGCGCCAAGGCGGGAGCGGCACACAGCACCAAGGCCGCGGCGGAAAGGGACGCGAGACAGCGCTTCATTGAATCCTCCCGAAAAATTGTGATGAATTTGCTCTTTTGGCGGTGGCGTCGGGTGAAATCTATGCCAATAGTCCGGCGGCCTCAACCGAAACGAGACCCGGATGACGTAAAAGTCTCGGATCGGCTGGTCGTGACGGAACTTGGCTGAATTGCCAGAACATCACGCGTTATTCAATGTGCTTGTGGTGGCTTTCGCGCTAAGGTGTTGCGGTGGCGGCGCGAAACAGGCAGTCTGCGTCGGCGCTATGTTTTTAACAGGCTTGGAGAATCTTGATGTCTATCGGAACTGTGAAATGGTTCAACGCCACCAAGGGCTACGGCTTCATTCAGCCGCAAGGTGGCGGCCAGGACGTGTTTGTCCACATATCGGCTGTAGAGCGCGCAGGGCTCAGCACACTCAATGAAGGCCAGCAGGTCGAGTACGAGGTCGTCAGCAACCGAGGCAAGTCCTCGGCGGAAAACCTCAAAGTAAAATGAGGCGTTGCGGGGGCATCGAGCAAACAGAACGGGCCGCTGTCTCAAGCCGCCGCTTGCCGTGGCGAGCCCGCTCCTCAAAGCGCACCGCCGACTTCGTTCCCAGCGCCACGTTCGCAGCGCCGTCGCCGGAACCGCGGTCCGACAGCTACATGAGCTTGAGCCGCGCCACTTGGGCGCATTCATCCAATACCTTGAAATAGCGCGCTACCGCGTCACGTCCGAGGTCGAACGGATGCGGCTCGCCGGGCTTGCGCCCGGCGAGCGTCTTGATCTTGGTGACGGCATTGTCGAATTCCGAGTGGTTCGACATGAGGATGGTGGCGTTCGCGGCGGCGGCCAGCGCCGCCATCTTGCGCTGCGAATTGATATAGGTGTCGAAGTGCGCCGCGTCGTTGGGGAAGTTGAAGGCGGTGCCCCCCGAATAGGCCACCATCAGCGGCGCCCCGTTGTCCCTGACCTGAAACAGCATCGAAACCGTTCCCGGCGTGTGTCCGGGCGTGAGAACGAGTGTCACGCTCGTATCCCCGAGCGTGACCTTCTGGCCGTCCGCCGCGACGATGTCGCGTTTGGGCTTTCCGTTCGGGAACCGGTTGACGGATTTTTCGATCGCATCCCAATCCGGCTCGCCCATGACGATGCGGGAGCCGAAGCGATCCTGCATCAGCTTGGCGCCGCCGACATGATCGCCATGGGCATGGGAGATGATGACATATTTGACCGCCGCGGGATCGAGACCGAGCTTCTTCAAGCCGCCGACGATCGCTTCCTCGGACGCGTAGTCGTAAAGCGTATCGATCAGAATGATGCCCTCGCTTGTCGTCAGCGCCCAGGACGAGTGGATACTTGGTGCCGACGAAGTAGAGGTTATCGAACACCTTGGCCGGGTCGGTGAACCATGTCGCCCGGTCGGGCGGCGGAGGCGGCGCCACGTCGGCGCCCGGGCCGGTCTGGGGCGCCACGCAGACGCGGGCCAAGGTGCCGGAGAAATCGAAACCGGCTGCCGCCTTGGCGGCCGCCAGATGGGCCTCGATCCCGCTCGCGTCCGGCTGCGCCACCGCGCCCGTCACGCCCAGTCCGGCCACGACGACCGCCGCGCGAACAAAGAATTTCATCGCCGCCTCCCACTCCGCACCGCATGATTGTAATGATGGCCAGCACGCATCGAGCGGCGCGCTATTGCGGCAGGTTGGACTGGTTGCAAATCGCGGTCAAGTCGGCGCCGGATCGAGTGACGGTCGGCGCAGAGCGGGCCTCGCCGCTCCGCGTCTCCGGTGCGTTTTGGAACGCGGCGCAATGTGATGGCATTCGGAACGTGAAACGCTCGCGCACCTCGCAAATGGTGCGAATGCGCAACACACGAATGAATTCTGATTTGTCATTGATCTAGATCAATTCGCTTCCGGAACAGACTTGCATTGGTCAGTCCATGGTGCCGGGGGGCGCCAACGAATGCAGAGGCGCAGCTATTTCAGCTATGACCTGAGGCGCTTAGGGACCTTCGCCGGTCTCGGGACGGCGGTCGTCCTCGCGGCGCTGGCGATGGTCGGCCTTACGCACCCGGCACAAGCGCTGCCCAGTTTTGCCCGCCAGACCGGGCAGCCCTGCGGTACCTGCCACACCGATTTCCCCGCGCTGACCCCGTTCGGCCGGCGGTTCAAGCTGCTCGGCTACACGACCGGCGGCGGCAAATTCCGCACCACGCCGTTCCTCGGCGCCGAAGATTTCAGGGCCGCGGCAGACCGGCTGCGGGGCTTGGTCAGAGCGCCGGACTCCGGCCAGGAGGAAGCCGACAAGGTTTGGGTCCCGCCCGTCTCTATGATGGCTATCGCGGGCTACACCCACACCCAAGCGCCGCTGCCCCCGCCGACCGCCCCTTACAGCGCCAATGACAACATGGTGCTTTCACCGTTCAGCGGGTTCTATGGCGGAGCCGTCACCGAGCACATCGGCGCCTTTGCCCAGGTGACTTACAACGCGCCGGGTCCGGGCGGATTCGCGCGATCCGTTCGGGCACACCTGGACCTGGGACAACACCGACATCCGCTATGCCAATGAGACGATGGTCGACAATGTGGGCGTCGTCTACGGCATCACAGCCAACAACAATCCCTCAGTCCAGGACCTTTGGAACACGACGCCGGCCTGGGTCTTCCCCTATGCCGCCTCAACCATTGCTGGGACACCTGCGACCCATACGCTGATCGACGGCACGTTTGCCGCGCATGTCGGCGGCGTCGGCGCTTACACCTACATCAACGACATGCTTTATCTCGAAGCGACCGCCTACAAGACGCTCGATTTCAGGCAGCAGAACGCGGTGGGGACCGACCCCTTCGACGCACCCGGCCTGTTCGACGGACGTCGCGCCCTATTGGCGGGCCGCCTTCGAGCCGCATTGGGGCAACAATTCCCTGATGGTCGGCACGTTCGGAATGATGGCCAATGTTCATCCCTGGATCGATGCGTCCTTCGCACTGGGAACGACCGGGACAGTTCCGCAAACCGACAAATACACCGACGCCGGCTTCGATACGCAATATCAGTATCAGGGCGAGAATTATTGGGTGACGCTGCGCGGCAGCTATATTCGCGAGTACCAAAATCTCGCTGCCAGCTTTGCGAACGGGTTCTCCTCCAATCAGAATGACCAGCTCAGCACCCTGCGCCTGCAGGCCTCGCTCGCCGTCGGCGGCGACAACAGATTTGTCTTCACCGGCCAGTACTTCGACACCGAGGGCACCCCGGATCCCCTCCTCTATGCGGGCTTGGCGAGCGGCATCAGCCCGAACAGCAACGGCTGGATCGGCGAGTTCGCCTACATCCCGTTCGGAGTCAGTCCGGCGCCGGGCTGGCCATGGCTCAACGCGCGCATCGGTCTCCAATACACCGTCTACGAAAAATTCGACGGCACCAAGACGGGTGCCAGCGGCAACAATACGTTGTTCCTCCATCTCTGGCTGGCCATGTAGGGCGACGCATATGCACACGGAGAGATCCGCCATGAAAAAGCTGCTGCTCGCAGGTGCCGCGGTCTCGTTGTTGAGCATCGCGGGTCCCACCTTCGCCGCCGACATGCCCGTCAAATACTGGGCGGCGCCAGTTCCGGTTTTCAGTTGGACGAGTTGCTTCATGGGCGCGCATATCGGCGGCGCCTGGGCCCAGGATAGCTTCACCGACCCCGTGGCTCTGGTGCAGAACTCGATCCTGGGTACGGTCACGACCGGGGTCACCACCGTCGGGGTCAGTTCGACCGGGCTCATCATCGGCGGGCAGATGGGTTGCGACTACCAGTTCGGATATTCTCCCTGGGTGCTTGGTGCCGAGGGGGCAGTCTCGGGGGCGAATCTGCGGGGCAATACGAATTTCGTTCTTCCCCTCGGCGGCCCCGGCGATATCGCCACCCTTACAACGAAAACGGACTTCCTTCCGAGCGCGACCGCGCGCTTCGGTTACGCCTTGGGCAACTGGCTCTTCTATGCCAGGGCCGGCGGCGCCTGGGCCGGCAACAAATACAGCATAACCGGCACGTTCGTACCCACGGCAACGGCCTTCGGCTTCGAGGCGGCGGACAACCGCTTCGGCTGGACCGCAGGCGCCGGCGTGGAATGGGCCTTTGCACAAGTTTGGTCGGCTAGGCTCGAATACGATTACCTCGACCTCGGCCGCCGCAGCGCGCTGCTGAGCGATGCGATCAACGGGTTCTCCGGTGTGATGAGCGCCAATCAGAGCATTCAGACCGTCAAACTCGGCGTGAGTTTTCACATGTGGGCAGGACAGTAGGCGGGTTCTTTACAGGGTTGACGCAGCGAGATCGCCAGCGTGCTCAGGTCATGACACCAAACGGAAGGCGCGGAGGCCGCATCATGAAAGTCATCAGCCTGCAATCGGCGCTGCTGGCAATTGCTTTCGTCGCGGCGGGTCACGCGGTTGCGGGGAACCGGTCGACGGCTCCACGGGGAGGCGGCGGGTCAAAGGTCGAATTTTGCGAGGACTGCCACGGACTGTCAGGACAAGGTTATCGCGGGTATCTCACCATGCCGCGACTCGCCGGCCAGCAACCCGAATACATCGAGAATCAGTTGCGGAATTTTGCCGAGCGCAGCCGGGACAGAGATATCTTCATAAACATGTCCAGGGTGCATGGCCTCAGCCCGGAGATGCGATCGGCCGTGGCCGCGCATTTCAAGGGTCTCGATCCTGCGCCCGTCGGAGGCGGCCCGAGGAACCTCGTCGCAACGGGACAAAAAATCTTCGAGGAGGGAATCCCGGAGGCCAATGTTCCCGCATGTTCGGCCTGCCATGGCCCCGACGCCAAGGGTCAGGCCACAATTCCCCGCTTGGCGGGTCAGCTCTATCCCTACACCGTTAAGCAATTGTCGGGTTGGTCCAAGGAGCGGGGTCAGGCTGCGGCGAAAGACGATACCACAGCCGTAATGACTTCGATTTCGCACAACCTCACTGCGCCGCAAATCGACGCCATCGCGGCCTACCTCAGCTATTTGAGATAACCCTCCGGTTGGAGTTCGCCAAAGGACCAGGAAGTCGTGAAAGCTCGGATCATGAGACTCATCAGGTCTGACAATGGCGGTCCTGGCGATCGTGTCCTGTGCCGGCGCCTCGTCGGCAGGCGACGTGGAAAGCGCGAGCCGGAATTGCACCTGGTGCCACGGAACATTGGGGCACGGCTATACGATCGCGCCGCGATTGGCCGGACAGAGGCACGAGTACATCATGGACCAGCTCTATGATTTCCGCACCCACGCGCGGGACAACCCGTTTTCACAACAATACATGTGGGGAGCCACGGCAAATCTCGGTCCCCAGACGGCGCGCGATCTCGCCGCTTATTTTTCAACTCTACCTCCCACGCCCGCCAATGACGGAGACCGGGCGCTCGCAGAGATTGGACGGGAGATATTTTTGGAGGGAATTCCGGAATACGACATTGCCTCCTGTGCCGCCTGTCATGGCCCCAATGCCGAAGGCATCGGACAAATTCCCCGATCTGGGAGGCCTGTCGTATTCCTACTTGAAGAGGAGACTCGCGCAGTGGGGCGAGGGATATCATGTGGCCGCAGAACCCCCGATGCCTCGCATCGCGAGCCGATTGGCCCCCAACGAAATCGCGGCCCTCGCGTCATACCTCAGTTTCATCCAATAGAGGCCCGCATCATGAAGGTCGTCGGCTCGAGATTGGCGCTGCACATGGCGATCCTGATCGCCTTCTGCGCTGCGGCCCACGCCCAGGGCAAGGATGCCGTTTCGCAACCGGAGCTTCAGGCCAAGATCGACTATTGCAAAACCTGCCACGGTTTCTCCGGGCAAGGCTATCGTGGATTCTATCCGATGCCGCGGCTGGCGGGACAGCAGACCGAATACATCGAGAATCAGTTGAACGCTTTTATCGAGCGCAGGCGGCAGAACCCGGTCATGTTCAACGTGGCGCACGTTCTCAATCCAGCAATGCTGAAGGGTCTGGCCGCATATTTCGGGATCTCGATCCCGAAGCCCCTCGGGGGGGCCCCGAAGGAACTCTTGGCCGCCGGAAAAAGATTTATGAAGAAGGGGTCCCCGGCGTCCGACGTTCCTCCCTGCGCGTCCTGCCATGGCCCGGAGGCCAAAGGCGACGGGGAATTTCCTCGTTTGGCGGGTCAGCTCCACGACTACATCATGCGGAAATTGACAAACTGGGACAAGGAGCGAGGGCAGGATCCGAAAAATCCGGACACCTCGGCGATCATGGAACCGATCGCGCACAATTTGACCGAGAAGCAAATCGCGGCCGTCGCGGCCTATCTCAGTTATCTCGAATAACTCACGCGGAGACTTCGTGGCCGGGCGCGTCCCGGCCTTTGATCGACATCAATGTGCCTCGGCCCGGGCCGGGCATGAATGGCACTTAAGAGGTGTCGGATGAAATCATACCTTATCCCGATCGGCGGCAGCGACACCGACGAACCGCTGTTCGAGACCGCACTCGCAGCGGCGCGGCCGTTTTCGAGTCATTTGAATTTCCTTCATGTTCATGTCGACCCCGGCCAGGCGGCAGTCAATATGCCGCATACGGCATTCGCCATGGGCCCCGCGCTGTCGAATGCGTTGCGTGAGCTGGACACCAAGGCGCAAAACCGTTCGGTGGTCGCAGCACAACACTTTCGCGACTTTTGCGCGCGCTCGATGGTCGAGATCTGCGACGCGCCGGATCGGACCAAAGGAGTGACCGCATGCTGGCATGAAGAAGACGGCCATGCGCTCAAACGGATCATGTTTCGCGCAAGGCATAACGATCTCATCGTGGTCGGCAGGGCCAAGACCGCCAACGGATTGCCGGCGGACTTTCTGGAGCAACTGCTCGTTGGTTGCGGGCGTCCGGTGCTCATCGCGGGCTCTGCACCGGAGCCGACGCTGACCGGCACCACCATGGTATGCTGGAAGGAGACCGCCGAGGCGGCCCGTGCCGTCGCCGCCGCCATGCCGTTTCTCGTCCATGCCAAGCGCGTCGTCGTCGTGAGCATCGCCGAAAACGAGGAAAATCCCGACGAGGCGCTGGGCGACGTGGCTCGTCAGCTTGCGTGGAACGGCGTTCGACCGGAATTGCGGACCATCGTACCCGACGGCGCCGCCATACCCGTTCTGCTCTCGTCCGCCGCGCAGGAATGCGGCGCCGATCTCATGGTGCTCGGTGCTTATGGCCGTTCGCGCATGCGCGAGATATTGTTCGGCAGTTGCACCCAGTCGGTCATCCGCAACGCCGACACATCGGTGCTGCTGATGCATTAGCGCGTCCCGCAGTCGCATCGATCTCGTCGGAGCATGCTCTGGATTAATTGAACCCTCGTGTGAGCGGCATCACATTCCCATCTCGTCGGCGCCCCTAGGATCGGCGGGCATTCGACAACGAGGGAGCTGGTTCAATGAGCAACCTGGCCGAGCAATGGTCCGAAGAGGTCCGCAGACTGAGAGGCGAAACGACGCGTCCGGCGCGCAGGTCCGAACTGAATTTCGGCATGATCTGCTTGGTGCTGCTCGCCGTGCTCGCGATTTCGGTCGCGCTCATGCTTCCCGAGGCCGAGTGGCCCGCGATTGATTTTCTCGTCGGTCCCTGACGGGTAACGCGGCGCCCGCCCGGTGCGCAAGCGCGGCACCGGGCCGAGACCGCCGCGGTGTTCCCGCTAATGTCCGTCATCTGCGATTGACGCCGTTCGATTTCGCACGTTCTCAGCAACCGACCTCGACATCCTGCTCGAGGGGCTCGACGCCGCGATGGACGATCCCGCGGTTGCCTGATGTCGCACGGGCTGCAGCGGCAAAAGGCGTGTTGCGGCGGGGCGCGGCGGCGTGCACCATCATGCCCGTTCTGCCGGGCCGCCCCTGCAACGCCGGCGGCCGTCGCGATCGTGAGCCGGGAACGCGGATGAGACGACGGGATATCGTTACCCTTTTGAGCGGAGTCCTCGCGAGCGGCGCCGGGCTCGCCTGGCCGGCGCCGGCGCGGGCACAACAGGGTGCGCCCGCTGTCGCCTTTTTCCACAGCGGGTCGGCGCAAGTGAATGCCGGGATCGCCGAAGCCTTTCGGCAGGGCCTGAGAGAGGCCGGTTACACCGAGAACAAAAATCTCAAGATCGAATTCCTTTGGGCGGAGGATCACACTGATCGCCTTGAGGCCATGGCCGCCGAACTGGTTCGCCGCCAGGTCGCCGTCATCGCCGCGAACAGCGTCTCGGCGGTGGCGGCGAAGGCCGCGACCGCGACTATCCCCATCGTGTTCCAAAGCGGCATCGATCCCGTTGTGAGCGGCCTCGTCGCCAGCCTGGGCCATCCCGGCGGCAACACCACGGGCGTCAGCTTTTTCGCGTCCACGCTGGAGGTCAAGAAGCTCGAATTGCTGCATGAACTCATGCCTGCGGCGGCCGTGATCGCCGTGCTGGTGAACCCGAACAACCCGCAAGAAGAGAATCAGGCCAACGAGGTGCAGGCGGCGGCCAGTATGCTGCGGCGTCCGCTCATGATCCTCAAGGCCGGCAGCGAACGCGATATCGACGCGGCCTTCGCGGCGCTCGTGCAACAGGGCGCGAAAGGGGTCGTGGTCATCGGCGATCCGTTCTTCAACAGTCGGCGAACTCAACTGATCGCGCTGGCCGCGCGCTATGCGACACCCGCGATCTACTCGAACCGCGAAAACGTCGACGAAGGCGGACTGATCAGCTACGGCGCCAGCCTGCCCGAAGCCTATCGCGAGGTCGGCATCTACACCGGCCGCATTCTCAAAGAGGCGAAGCCCGCCGACCTGCCGGTGCTGCAGCCGACCAAGTTCGAAATGATCGTCAATCTGCGGACCGCGAAGGCGCTCGGCCTCGAGCTGCCGTCCGCTCTCCTCGACCGCGCCGACAAGGTGATCGAATGATCAAGCGCGCGAAAACTTCCGCGCTGATCTCGGACCTGGCGGCATTGTTTCGGTTCCGGCGGCGGCTGCGTCCGAAATTCGTCGCGGTCCTCACCATCGTGGTATGCGTCGCGTTGATTTCCACCGCGGCGTTCGAGGTCTTGTTTTCCTACCAGGACCGCAAGGCGTCGCTGATCCGCATCCAGCACGAACAGGCGGAGTCCGCGGCGGGCAAGATCGCCGAGTTCATGAAGAGCATCGAGGATCAACTCTCGTGGACCACCCATGCGCCATGGGCCGCGACCGCGCCGAACCGGCAGAGCCTCGATCTCTGGCGCATGATGCTTCGCCAGGTTCCCGCCATCACCGATCTCGCGCTGCTCGACGGCACCGGGCACGAACAGCTGCGGGTTTCACGGCTGAGCCTGGACGAGATCGGCAGCCAGCTCGATTTTTCCAAGGATCCCAAATTCCTCGAGACGGAGGCGGCCAAGCCGTATCGCAGCCCGGTCTATTTTCGCGGCGGATCGGAACCTTACATGACGATCTCGCTGCGGGCACGCAATGGCAGTGTCAGCGTGGCCGAGGTGAACCTCAAATTCATCTGGGACGTGGTATCGCAGATCAGGGTCGGCGAGCACGGGCAAGCCTATGTGGTCGACGGACGGGGGCGCCTGATCGCGCATCCGGACATCAGCCTGGTGCTGCGCAACACGGACCTCTCCGATCTCGCCCAGGTGCAGGCCGCGCGCACGGATTCGGCGGGGTCGCCGGAGTCGACGCAGATCGCCAAGGATACCTACGGCCGCGAGGTGCTGACCGCCTATACGTCCATCGCGCCGCTGGATTGGACGATGTTCGTCGAGTTGCCGGTCGACGAAGCCTATGCGCCGCTCTATTCCCTGATCCTGCGCGTCAGCATCCTGATCCTGGTGGGCCTGTTGCTGGCGTTCATTGCCGACCTGTTCCTCGCACGCTGGATCGTACAACCACTGGAACGGCTCGAAAAATTCGCCTCGACGGTGCGAAAGACCAAGGATTACAGTCTGCGCGTCGAACACAAGAGCGACGACGAGATCGGGCGGCTGGCGGTCGCGTTCAATGAAATGCTCTCCGAGCTCTCCGCCGCGCGCGAACGGGAAAGCTCGGAACAGTTCGAGCTCGCGCGCGTCTCGCGGCTGACCACGATGGGGGCGATGACGGCTTCGATCGCTCACGAGATCAACCAGCCGCTGGCCGCGATCGCGGCAAATGCGAATGCGGGCCTGCGCTGGCTGTCGCGCCCCGCTCCGGATATCGAGGAGGTGCACGCGGCGCTGAAGCGGATCAACAACGACGCCCATCGTGCCAGCGAAGTGATACAAAGCGTCCGGTCGATCTTCAAGAAGGCGCCGCAGCAAGGCGCATCGGTCAACGTCAACGATGTCGTCCTGGAGGTTCTCGCACTCGTTCACGGCGAGCTGATGAATTACCACGTCGCGGCCAAACCGGACCTCGATCAATTTCTCCCGCAGGTGCGGGCCGATCGGGTCCAACTGCAACAGGTGGTGCTGAACCTGGTCATGAACGCTGTCGAAGCGATGGGTTCGGTTCAGGATCGGGCGCGACAGTTGAACGTCGCATCGCGGCGCCACGAGCCCAACGGCGTGCTGATTACGGTGCAAGACACCGGCCCGGGCATCGATCCCGACGGCAAGGATCGCATCTTCAATGCTTTCTTTTCGACCAAATCGAGCGGAATGGGGATGGGCCTGTTCATCTGCCGATCGATCGTCGAGGCCCATGGCGGACGCCTGTGGGCGACGCCCGCACAACCGCGCGGGACGATCTTCCACCTCGTCCTGGCCATCGGCGAAACCGCCGAAGGTCGGGTGTGACGGGGGCAGCCGCCCGAGGTCGAGTGCGGCGGGCCGGCGAATTCGTTTGAAAGCGAACGACGAAGTTCGACCCGGGGTCATTGTTATGGCTGGTGTGGATTGCCGCGGCCCAAGCCTGTCCCGCCGGCAGGATTTCGGTAACGATATGGCGGTTTCGTTCCACCCGGACGGTTGCGATGTTTGTCGCCGCAACTCCCGTGCATTAGGGTGAAGTCGCACCACAGGGAGCGACCTCGTGACATCGGCATGGACCTACCTCGTTGCCGCCGGCTTGTTCGAGATCGGCTGGCCCATCGGCCTCAAATGGGCCCAGGAGGCGCACGAGACGCGCGGCACGATCATCGGCATCGTGGTGGCGATCGTTTCCATGGGCATCAGCGGAGGGCTGTTGTATCTGGCACAGCGCGAGATTGCGCTCGGCACCTCCTACGCGGTCTGGACCGGGATCGGCGCGGCCGGCACGTTCCTGATCGGCGTGTGGTTTTTCGGCGATCCCAACGCCCTCGGCCGCTGGCTCGGCGCCGGCCTCATCATCGCAGGCGTGGCGACACTCAAGCTCGCGCACTGAATCAGGGGCGTCCGAAAAGCCGCCAACTTTTCGGGATCATGCCTATCCGACGCCGAGCTTCTTGAAAGCCTTGCTCATCCACGAGGCCTTGTTTTCTTCGGGTTCGAAGCCACCGCCTTTGACCAGGTTATAGGCGTCCTTGTACCAGTCGCTGTCGGGGAAATTGTGCCCGAGAACAGCAGCCGCCGTCTGGGCTTCGGGAACGATGCCGAGCATCATGTAGCATTCGGTCAGGCGGAACAGCGCCTCTTCGACCTCGCGCGTCGTCTGGTACTGCGTGACCACGACCTTGAACCGGTTGATCGCACCGATGAAATTCTTCTGGTTTTCATTGAATCGGCCGACGTCCATTTCCTTGGCGGCAAGCTGATCGCGCCCGAGTTCGATCTTCTTGCGGGCGGCGGCGGCATATTCGCTGTTGGGGAATTTGCGGGTGACCTCTTCGAGGGCGGCGATGGCCTTTTCCGTCCGCCCCTGGTCGCGGCTCACGTCGGGAATCTGGTCGTAATGGGACGCCCCGACGAGATACATCGCATAGGCGGCGTCGGGAGTGCCGGGATGAAGCGAAATATAGCGCTTCGCCGCGGTGATCGCCTCCTCGTATTGTCTGCCGTCATAGTACGCATACGCCGACATCAGCAGCGCTTTGCGCGCCCATTCGGAATAGGGATGCTGGCGGTCGACCTCCTCGAACTTCTTCGCCGCCTCCTTGGGGTCCTTCTTCTCATTGAGGAGATAGACGCCCTCATTGTAGAGGCGGTCGGCCGGCACGTCGGGAATCACTTCGTCCTTTTCACCGAAGAAATTGGCGCAGCCGGCGACAAAGGCCAGCAACGGCAGCAGGAGGACAAGGCGCACGACCGCACGGTCGCGGCGGTGCGGGCGAGCCACGGTAACTGAGCGCTTGCGCATGGTCCGTCGACTATCCCCCGCTTCGGCGCCGAAACCTCATCTGCGCGCCGGCCCGTGCCGCGATTGCTCAACGGCCCTAAAGGCATCCCATCAGCAATGCTTAAGGGGACAATCGGCCGGGAATGTGGCAAAGCCGCAGCAGCCGCAGTGGAAAACCGGCGCGGCAGCGCCGGTCAGGAGGTCAGGACACGTCCGGCCCGAACACCGGCGCCACCATGCCGGTCGCGACATCGGCTTGGCCGCGATGACGCCTCGCCACCTGCCCGCCGTCCACATAAGTCCAGGCGGACGGATCGGCCATCAAGGCGCACAGCACGGCATGATTGAGCTTGTGGCCGCCGCGGATGGAGCGATAGGCCCCGAGCAGCGGCGCCCCGGCGAGCGCCAGGTCGCCGATCGCGTCGAGCGCCTTGTGGCGCACGAATTCGTCGGCGAAGCGAAGGCCTTCGGCGTTGAGCACCCGGTTGTCCGACACCACCAGGGTGTTCTCGAAGGTGGCGCCCAGCGCATAGCCCGCGCTCCACAACTTGGAGACATCGCGCATGAAGCCGAAGGTGCGGGCGCGCGCCACTTCCTTGCGGAACGTTTCAGGCGTCACGTCCAGGGCGATGTTCTGGCGGCCGATCAGGGCGTTGTCGAAGGCGATCTCGACTTCGAGGCGGAAGCCGCGCGGATAGGGCCGCAATTCGCCGAAGCAGTCGCCGCGGGCGACCCGCACCGGCTTGAGGATCTGGATGTAGCGGCGCGGCGCCGCCAGCGTCACGATGCCGGCCTGTTCGATGGCGGCGACGAAAGCGGCCGCGCTGCCGTCCATGATCGGCACTTCCGGACCATCGATTTCGATCAGCGCATTGTCGACGCCGAGGCCGGAAAGGGCGGCGAGCACATGCTCGGCGGTCGAGCACAGCGGCCCGTCGGCGTCTCCGAGCACGGTCGCGAATTCGGTGGCGGTCACTGCGCGCACGTCAGGCGCGCACTTCGCGGTCGGCGCACCCCTCGATGCCGGTGCGCATGAAGCTGATGCCGTAATTCGCATCGGCCGGATGGATCGAGAGGGTGACCGGCAAGCCCGAATGGACCCCAATGCCGGTTACGGTCGCGGTATCGCGAAGCGTAGTCTGCCTGGCGGCTTTCATGTTCACCGTTTCCAACCTATCCCGGTGTTGCCACGGACTCGAGTTGAAGTTCCGACGCGCAAGTCCCGACGTGGAAAGATGTGGAAAGCCCGACTTGAAGATCTCGACGTCATGTTCCGCTGCCAAAAAACACCGACAGTCAATCGCATGCAGCGGCCAGGCGAAAACAACGCCCACCGCACACGATCGGCCTCAGATTCCTGGATGAGTATGCGGAAGATACGCCAAGCGCCCCAATCCCCAACGGGATCCCCCAAAATTTCCCCTGGCAGCATCATAACCGCACCTTGAATCCAGACCAATTCACGCTTTTTTACCAATTGTTACTCGGTTTTCGGCGGCATTCGGCCATGTTGTTGCCACACCATCTAAGGACCTGTCCATCCGTTCGGCCGGGGCCCGCCCACCGCTTCAAAAATTGGCAGAATTGCGTTGAAAATCAGTAATTTGTCAGAGCGCGCCGGGGGAACCACCGGCACGCCTTTGAGAGCCTGTTTCAGGTCGCCTGCCGGCGCAGGAAGGCCGGGATGTCGAGTTGGTCGTCATCGCCGGAATGATGGATCGGCATTGCCCGGCCGTGAAGGTCCAGGCCCTGCGGAGCACTCCGCTTGGCAAACTCGGAAGGCTGGTCGCCACCACGCGGCTCAGGTGCTCGCTGCGGGTTGCGCTGGGGTGGGCGCTCGGCAGCCTGGCGCTCGGAAACTTGGCGCTCGGAAACTTGGCGCTCGGAAACTTGGCGCTCGGAAACTTGGCGTTTGGCCGGGTCGGGCGCACGGGCTTCCGGCTTCTGCTCCTGTTCCGGCTCCTCCTCGCGCCGGCCGAGACCGACGGCGGCGAGGCGCTGGAGCAAAGTGAGCCGTCGCTTCTCCGGGTGGTCCGCCTCCGGCATCTCACCGCGCCGGGCCCGGAACTCGTTCTGCCCGGGAATCGGCAACTCCTCGAAGCTCGGCATACGCGGCGCGCGGCTGGCCGGCCGTTCCGGCGCCGGCGGAATGAAGACCTTGGGCATGCTGGTCTCCGCCGGCGCGGGCGCGGGCCGCGGCGGCTCGGTAAACAGGGTGGGCTTGGGCGCGGTGGCGCGGACGGTGACGTCCTCGCTCCGTGCCGGGGTCAACGCCGCCGCCACCGCGGCGGCGGCCAGGTCGGCAGCCGGTTTCGGTGCGGCATTGACGACCGGCGCCGGGTGGGTGGCCGCGGACTGCGCGGCAGGCGCGGAACGCGCAGCCGCCGGGTCCGTCGCTCCGGCGCGATCCGCCATGCGGGCATTGTCGGCCTTGAGCCGCTGCGCCAATTCGGCGATGCGGGATCTCGTGGAGATCCGCTCTCTCTTCCGCGGCGGGATTTGTGCGCGGGGCCTGCATGGTCGTCGGCGGCCGGGTACCGGCGCGCGCCGACGCCGGCGCGGACAGTCCCTGGGCGGGCGTTGTTGGCCGTGACGATATCGACGCCAGTCGCCACCACCGACACCCGGATGATGCCGTCGAGGCTTTCGTCGAAGGTCGCGCCCACGATGATGTTGGCGTCGGCATCGACCTCCTCGCGGATGCGGGTGGCGGCTTCGTCGACCTCGTAAAGGGTGAGGTCCTTGCCGCCGGTGATCGAGATCAGCAGGCCGCGGGCGCCGCGCATCGAAACGTCGTCGATGAGCGGATTGGAGATCGCCGCCTCGGCGGAGCGCAGCGCGCGCTTGTCGCCGGAGGCTTCGCCGGTTCCCATCATCGCCTTGCCCATCTCGCGCATGACGGCGCGGACATCGGCGAAGTCGAGATTGATGAGGCCTTCCTTCACCATCAGGTCGGTGATGCAGGCGACGCCGGAATAGAGCACCTGGTCGGCCATCGCGAAGGCGTCGGCGAAGGTGGTCTTCTCGTTCGCGACCCGGAACAGGTTCTGGTTCGGGATGATGATCAGCGTATCGACGCTCTTCTGCAGCTCCATGATGCCGGATTCGGCGAGCCGCATGCGGCGCTGGCCCTCGAAGTGGAACGGCTTGGTGACCACCCCGACCGTGAGGATGCCGAGTTCGCGGGCGGCGCGCGCCACCACCGGCGAGGCGCCGGTTCCGGTGCCGCCGCCCATGCCCGCGGTGACGAACACCATGTGGGCGCCGGTCAGGTGGTCGCGGATCTCGTCGATCACCTCTTCGGCGGCGGCGCGGCCGACGTCGGGCTGCGAGCCGGCGCCGAGACCTTCGGTCGCCGTGCACGCCCATCTGGATGATGCGTTCGGCCCGCGACATGGTCAGCGCCTGGGCATCCGTGTTGGCGACGACGAAGTCGACGCCCTGGAGCCCGGCATTGATCATGTTGTTGACGGCGTTACCGCCCGCGCCGCCGACGCCGAAAACGGTAATCCGCGGCTTCAATTCGCGGATGTCGGGAATCTTCAAATTGATGCTCATGGCTTGCCTCTTCAGTGCGCGGGCGGGATCGACCGCCGAGTGTCGCCGGCCGGGCCGCGGCCAGTACGTGATGCCGAATGTTCCATTGTCAGAAGCTCTCGCGTAGCCATCGTCCGACCCGAGCGATGTAGCCGCCGGTCCCTGTCGTTGGATTGCCGCATATGGCGCGGTTCGTAGTGTTCGTGATGTGCCGCCTGGGGATACACGAGAAGCCCCGCCGCGGCGGCGAAGGCCGGCCCCTTGGCGGCTTCCGGCAAACCCGAGATGCCGAGCGGCCGGCCCACCCGGACCGGCCGGCCGAGGATCTGGATCGCGAGATCCGGTAATCCGGTAAGCTGGCAGGCGCCCCCGGTCAGGATCACGCGGCCGCGCGGCTCGGCGGCGAACGGAGAGGCGGCGAGCCGGTCGCGCACGATCTCGAGAATTTCCTCGACCCGCGGCTTGATGATGCGCGTCAGCATCGCGCGTGACACCGACCGCGACGGTTCGCGCTCATCCCCGCTCAGCGCAGTCACCTTGATCATGTCACGGTCATCCGCTCCCCCGGCCAATACACTGCCATAGAGCGTTTTGATTCGCTCGGAATCGTGCACGTTGGTGTTGAGGCCGCGCGCGATGTCAAGGGTGACGTGGCGGCCGCCCAGCGCAAATCCGTCGGCATGGATGAAACGGCCGTCCGCGAATACCGCCAGCGAGGTGGTGCCGGCGCCCATGTCGATCACGGCGGCGCCGAGATCGGCCTCGTCGTCGGCCAGCGTCGCGAGGCTCGCCACATAGGAGCCGGCGACCAGGGCTTCGATCAGGAGATGGCAGCGCTCGACCGCGAGCATCAGGTTGCGGGCCGGCGCCATGTCGGCGGTGACGACATGCATGTCGACGCCGAAACGCGACGCCAGCATGCCGCGCGGATCGCGGACGCCGCGGGCGTCGTCGAGGGTGTAGCCGATCGGCAGCGAATGCAGCACCACGCGGCCCTCGCGGGCCGACTGCCGGCTGCCGGCGGCCAGCACCCGGGAAATGTCCTTGTCGGTGACGTTCGCCCCCTGGAGCGGCGATTTCCGCGGTCAGCAGTTCGCTCGCGATCCGCCCCGCCGACATCGAGAGGATGACCGACTCGACCTGGCATTTGGCGCTGCGCTCGGCGAGATCGACCGCATAGCGCACCGCTTCCTCGGCCTCGGTGAGATCGACCACGGTGCCGGCCTTCATGCCGCGCGATTCGGTGTGGCTGAAGCCGATCACCTCGATCGCATGGCTGCGCCGGCGCAGCACCTCCTGGGGCGGCCGCGGCTTGAGCCTCGCGATCAGGCACGCGATCTTGTCGGTCCCGACATCGACCGCGGCGATCAGCGCGGTGCGCTTGGGCGCCACCGGCTTCATCTTCGGGGTCAGGCCGTAATTGAGTGGGCTCATGCGTTGCCGCCCTTGGGCTTCTGTTTCTTTTTCGCGGCTTCGTCGCGCGCCTGGGCGGCCGCATCGGAGAGCTGCACCGTCACGCGATCCGCCAGCCTGAGATCGATGACGGTGATGTCGCGGCTCGACAGCTTGGCGTCGCGCTCGAGCGCGGCCAGCTGGTCGAGCGCCTTGTCGACATCGAATTCCGGCAGCCGCACGTCGATGCCATTGCGCAGCCACAGGTTCCAGCGCCGGTCGGCGACCAGCACCGAGGCCCGCACATTGGCGCGCAGCTCCGGGAACCGGTCGAGCAAGGCGAGGAATTTCTTGGCGCGCAGCTCCGCGCCGTTGCCCACCACCAGCGGGAGGTTCGAATAGGGTCGCCGCCACATAGGGCTCGAGCACGGTGCCGTCGCCGGCGATCACCCCGACCCGGCCCGCCTTCTGCCACAAGGCGAAAGGTTCCCGCTCGGTGATCGAGATCACCAGGCGATCGGGCAGCAGCTTCTGGACGGTCGCTTCCGCGATCCAGGGATTGGTCTTGAGGCGGGCGCGGGCATCGGCGACATCGAAGAACAGCAGCGAGGCGCGCCCGGTTACGCCGGCGGTCGCGAGAATTTCCTCGCGGTTGAGATGGTGCTGCCCCGACAGCGCCACCGCCGCGATATTGAAGCCGACGGTATTCGCCGCCATGTCGCGGATATCGCGGAGAAATTCGAACACCACGTCGGTATGGCCGCCGCGCACGGCGCCATAGCCCGCGCTCATCGCGATGATCGCCATGGACGCGGCGAGCCCGGCACGCCGCGGCAGCCGCGAAATCCGATCCGCCATGCGGTCGAACCAGCGGTTGATGCTGCGCCGCCGGCCCTGCGGCTCCAGCAGGCGCACCCCGCCGCTGCCGCGCCTGTTCGGCACGGCGTCGCCGCGAAACGGCAATCGCAGGTCCGGACCCGGCCGGTTGCGAAGGCTCGGTTCCATTCAGCGATCCAGTGCGGCGTCCTCCACCATCCATGAGACCAGCTCTTCGAAAGTGATACCCGCGAAAGCCGCGAGCTCCGGCACAAGCGACGTCTCGGTCATACCGGGTTGCGTATTGACCTCGAGGCAAACCAGGCCCTGAGTTCCCTCCATGCGGTCGTCGTAACGAAAATCCGCACGGCTTACGCCCCGACACCCGAGCGCCTTATGCGCCAGGACTGCCAGTCTTCGGACTTCTTGGTAAACATTTGGTTTAAGCGGAGCAGGAAGCAGGTGCTTGGAGCCTCCGGGAGCGTATTTTGCTTCGTAGTCGTAAAATTTTACCGTCGGAACGATCTCGATGACCTCCAGCGGGTTGTCGCCGATCACCGCGCAGGTCAGCTCCTTGCCGGCAATGTAACGCTCGCATAGCAGGCGCTCGCCATAGGACCAGTCCGGCCGGTTGAGCTCCTGGGGCGGATGCTCATGGGCCTCGGTGACGATGAAGACCCCGACGCTCGAGCCTTCGGCAATCGGCTTGATCACATAGGGCCGCGGCAGCGGGTGGGATTTCGCTGCGTCCTGGCGCGAGACCACCATACCTTCGGGAACCGGCACCCCGGCATTGGCCATCGCCACCTTGGCGAAGTCCTTCTGCATGGCGAGCGCCGAGGCCAGCACGCCGGAATGGCTGTAGGGTATCTGCAGGATTTCCAGGATGCCCTGGATGGTGCCGTCCTCGCCGGGCCGGCCATGGAGCACGTTGAGCGCCGCGTCGGGCTTGAGCTTCGCCAGCACCGTCGCGATGTCGCGCCCGACATCGACGCGGGTGACCTGGTATCCCCGGCGTTCCAGCGCTTCGGCGCAGGCCTTGCCGGAACGCAGCGATATCTCGCGCTCGGCGGACCAGCCCCCCATGAGAACGGCGACGTGCTTGGTGGTCATCAGGCGTCCCCCAACTTGATCGCGAATCAATACGCGATTCCCGAGCGGCAGTCCCGCGGGCGGCAATCCGGCCTTTTTCGCCCCCTCTCCCGCAAGCGGGGGAGGGAAGCAAAACTCGATCGATTGTTGGCGGACGCAGTCTCTAAGCCGCCACGCCGATCCGCTTGATTTCCCAATCCAGGACGACGCCCGAGGTCTCCTTCACCCGGGCACGCACGGTCTCGCCGAGGGTTTCGATGTCGGTCGCGGTGGCGCCGCCGAGATTGATCAGGAAATTGCAGTGCATGGTGCTCACCTGGGCGCCGCCGATCTGCAAGCCGCGGCAACCGGCGGCGTCGATGAGCTTCCAGGCCTTGTGGCCGGGCGGGTTCTTGAAGGTCGAGCCGCCGGTGCGGCTCTTGATCGGCTGGGTCGCCTCGCGGCTCTCGGTGATCTTGTCCATCTCGGCGGCGATCACGGCGGGATCGCCCGGCCGCGCCCTGGAATACCGCCTCGGTGAAGATGATGTCGTCGGGCGCGCCGCAATGGCGGTAGGTGTAGTGCATGTCCGCATTGGTGAAGCGCAGGATGCGGCCGGCGCGGTCGACGCCGCGCGCCACCACCAGCACGTCCTTGGTCTCGCCGCCATAGGCGCCGCCATTCATGCGCAGCGCGCCGCCGATCGAACCGGGTATGCCGCGCAGAAACGACAGGCCGGCGATCGAGGCCTCCTGGGCGGCGCGCGCCACCTTCACGTCGGGCACCGCGGTGCCGGCGCGCACGCGGTGATCCGCTTCGACCGCGATCTCGCCGAAGCCGCGGCCGAGCCGGATCACCACGCCGGCGACGCCGCCGTCGCGCACGATGAGATTGGAGCCGAGGCCGACGACGGTGACCGGCAATTCGGCGGGAAGCTGCGCCAGCAGCATGGCGAGGTCCTCGGCGTCCTGCGGCGTGAACAGCACCTGCGCCGGCCCGCCGACCCGGAACCAGGTCAGCTCCGCCAGCGGCTGGTTGGCGATGAGACGCCCGCGCAGCCCGGGCATCCGCGCGCGCAGGTCGGGAACGAGGTCGGGAAAGGTCATGCGGACGGACTCGAATGCGTAATGGATGGAGCGGTTTCCCGTGACGGGTCCTGTGGTATACTCAAACGCATGATGATCAAGATACTCAGAGACGCCGTCCAGCAGGCGGAAACATGGCCTCAGGAAGACCAGGAAGAGCTTGCTGAATATGCGCGCGAAGTAGAGGCGCGCCGCACCGGTGTCTACATCATGTCGGATGAGGAACGCGCGGCCGTGCGCAGAGGCTTGGCCCAGGCCGACCGAGGGGAATTCGTGCCCGACGAATTGGTGGCGGAAGCGGACAAACGCCACGATCAATGAGGGTCCGATTCTCCAGCCGGAAGCCTTCGCGGATCGCGAAAGAATTTTTGAATACCTGCGCGCACGCTCCCCGGACGGCGCTCGCAACGTCTTGGCGAGCATCCGCACGGCAGGTGGTACAACTCGGCCGACGCAACCATCACAGCGGCTACCAAACGGCACGACCCTGAGATACGTCGGCTGATGTGTGTCGATCGCATGATCCGTACAAAATCTTGCTACCGGGTTACGCGTGGACGTGGTTGAGATTGCAGACATTCGCCAACACGTCAAGGCGCCCGTGGTCCGAGCGGCCGATGAACTTCACCCCACCGCATCCGCCGCCAGCTCTCCCGGCAGCGCATAGGCCCACTGGGTGATGTTGCCGGCGCCGAGGCAGACCACGTAGTCGCCGGGCCGGGCGATGCCCTTCACCACCGGCGCGAGCTGCTGCGGGCCGTCCGAGCGGGATCACGTTGCGGTGGCCGCGCGCCCGCATCCCCGCCACCAGGCTGTCGCGGTCGGCGCCGGGGATCGGCGCCTCGCCGGCCGGATAGACGTCGGCCACGATCACGCTGTCGGCGTCGTTGAAGCAGGTGCAGAACTGTTCGAACAGCGCTTGCAGGCGCGTATAGCGGTGCGGCTGCACCACCGCGATCACCTGGCCCACGGTCGATTCCCGCGCCGCCTTGAGGACGGCGGCGATCTCGACGGGATGGTGGCCGTAATCGTCGATCACGGTGATGCCGTTCCAGCTTCCGGTCCGGGTGAAGCGCCGCCGCACCCCGCCGAAGCCTTCGAGCGCGCTGCGGATCTGGTCGTCGGAAATGCCGAGGTCGCGGGCGACCGCGACCGCCGCGGTGGCGTTGAGCGCATTGTGGCGCCCGGGCATCGGCAGGGTGAGATTGTGGAATGGTGTGGACGTCGGTGCCGGCGCGGTCGCGGAACACGATGGAGAAGCGCGAGCGGCCGTCGGCATGGTCGAGCCCGGTGAGCCGCACGTCGGCCTGGGGATTTTCGCCATAGGTGACGATGCGGCGGTCGGCGATGCGGCCGACCAGGATCTGCACCACCGGATGGTCGGTGCACATCACCGCGAAGCCGTAGAACGGCACGTTCTCGACGAAGGCTTGGAACGCCGCCTGCACCGCCTCGAAGGTCTGGAAATGGTCGAGATGCTCCGGATCGACATTGGTCACGATCGCGACGTCGGCCGGCAGCTTGAGGAAGGTGCCGTCGGATTCGTCGGCCTCGACCACCATCCAGTCGCCGGCGCCGAGCCGCGCATTGGTGCCGTACGCATTGATGATGCCGCCATTGATCACGGTGGGATCGAGGCGCCCGGCATCGAGCAGCGCGGCGACCAGCGAGGTCGTGGTGGTCTTGCCGTGGGTGCCGGCGATGGCGACGCAGCTCTTGAGGCGCATCAGCTCGGCCAGCATCTCCGCCCGCCGCACCACCGGAAGCCGCAGCGCCCGCGCCGCCACCAGCTCCGGATTGTCGCGCTTGATCGCCGAGGACACCACGACGACGTCGGCGCCGTCCACATTGCCCGCCGCATGGCCGATCGCCACCGCGATGCCCTTGTCGCGCAGCCGCTTGACATTCGCGCTGTCGGCGACGTCCGATCCCCTCACGGTGTAGCCGAGATTGGCGAGCACCTCGGCGATGCCGCTCATGCCGATGCCGCCGATGCCGACGAAATGGATCGGACCGATGTCGCGCGGCAATTTCATGCTGGTTGCCCCCGTCAAGTGTCGAACCGGACCGGAATCGGCCGCTCCGGCCGAAGAACCCCGATGGCGGGGTGGGTTGTCAACCGCGGGGCGCGCCGCCGCGCCCGCATTCAAGCGGCGGGCCGCGCTTCGATCCCCGCCACCTTCACCACCAGGTCGGCGAGCCGGTCGGCGGCGTCGAGGATGCCTTGTCCGCGCGCGGCGGCGGCCATGGCGGCGAGCTTCTCCGGCTCGGCGGCGAGGCGCGCGAGTCTCGGCGGCGAGCCGGTCGGGAGTGAACCGGGATTGGTCGAACATGATGGCGCCGCGCGCCTTCTGCAGCATCTCGGCATTGGCGCGCTGGTCCTGGTCGAGCGCATGGGGCAGCGGCACCAGGATCGCGGGGCGACCGATCGCGGCGAGCTCTGCGACGGTCGACGCGCCCGAGCGCGACACCACGATATGGCTCGCCGCCATGCGGCGCGGCAGGTCGGCGAAGAACGCCTCGACCTCGGCGGGCACCCCCATGCGCGCATAAACGGCGCGGACCCGCTCCAAATCCTCCTCGCGCGCCTGCTGGCTGACATGGAGCCGCGCCCGCACCGCCATCGGCACCAGTTCCACGGCGGCCGGCACGATGTCCGCCATGATGCGGGCGCCCTGGCTGCCGCCGAAGGCGAGGATGCGAAACGCGGCCGGCGGCATCGGGGTAAGGCGTCGCCGCCGCTTCCACCACCACCGGCCGGATCGGGTTGCCGGTATGCACGGCCTTGGCGGCGAGCCGCGAATCGTGGTCGAGCAGACCCGGAAAGCCGGTGGCGATGGCGCGCACCCGCGGGGCGAGCAGTCGGTTGGCGCGCCCGAGCACGGCGTTCTGCTCGTGGATCAGGGTCGGGATGCGCGCGCAGCCACGCCGCCAGCACGGTCGGAATGGTGGGGTAGCCGCCGAAGCCGATGACCGCGGCCGGACGCAGATCGCGCATCAGGCCGAGCCCGGCGAGCGACGCCGCCGCCGAGCACCAGCGCCGTGCGCGCGACCGCGAACGGATTGCGCCCGCGAAACGTATCGCTCGGCACGATATGGGTGCGCGCGCGCCGGAAACGCGCCGCCATAGCGGGTGGCGCGCTCGTCGGTGGCGAGATCGACGGTGATGCCGCGCCTGGCGAGCGCGACGCTCAGCGCCTCCGCGGGAAACAGGTGGCCGCCGGTGCCGCCCGCCGCGACGACGATAGTGGGCGAAGCACTTTGGGGAGAGGCACTTTGGGGAGAGGCGCCTCGCGGCGACGCGCCGTGTGCCGGCGCCATCAGGCCGGGCTCCCGGCCAGTGCGGCGCCCGGGGTCGCCATCAGGGTGGCGCGCGGCTGTTCGCGGGTGAGAGGCCAGCAGCATGCCCATGCCGAACGCGAGCGAGATCATCGAGGAGCCGCCATACGAGATGAAGGGCAGCGTCATCCCCTTGGCGGGAATCAGCGCGAGGTTCACCGACATATTGATCGCCGATTGGGCGCCGAACAAGATGGCGAGCCCGGCGGTCGCGAAGCGGGCGAACGGATCTTCGTTGCGCATGGCCTTGGACAGCGCCCGCAGCACGATGAAGGCGAACAGAGCGACCAGCACGAGGCAGAGCACGATGCCGAATTCCTCCGCCGCCACCGCGAACACGAAATCGGCATGGCTGTCGGGCAGGATGCGCTTGACCGTGCCCTCGCCCGGCCCCTGGCCGAACCAGCCGCCGCGGATGAACGATTCGACGGCGGTGTCGACCTGGAAGGTATCCCCGGAGGCCGGATCGAGGAAGCGCTTGATGCGGCGCGCCACATGGGGAATGGTCGCATAGGCGCCCGGCAAGGCCGAGCACGGCGGTGCCGCCGAGGCCGATCACCCAGATGAACCGCATGCCCGCCATGAAGAACAGCGCGCCCCACACCAGCGCGACCAGCATGGTCTGCCCGAAATCGGGCTGCAGCACGAGAACGCCGACCGCGCCGATCAGCAAGCATCAGCGAGAAGGTGGTGGCGGGCACGTCGGACTTGCGGCCGGATTCGGCAAACAGCCAGGCGACCAGGACGACGAAGGCGGGCTTGAGGAACTCCGACGGCTGGATGTTGACGCCGAGCAGCACGATCCAGCGCCGCGCGCCCTTGACCTCGGCGCCGACGAACAGCGTCGCGATCACCATGACGAAGCTCACGACGAAGACGATGAGGGCGAGGCGGCGAATCTGGCGGGGCGACAGGAACGAGGTCGCCAGCAGGACGATCACGGTCGGGATCAGGTAGAGGATGTGGCGGTTGACGAAATAGAAGGGGTCGAGCCCGATCCGCGCCGCCACCGGCGGGCTCGCCGCGAGCGACAGGATGATCCCGCCCAGCATGATGGCGCCCAGCGCCGCCAGCATCAAACGGTCGACCGTCCACCACCATGCGGAAAACGGCGTGCGTTCGGCGCGCGAAACCATCGGCGGGCTCCTTCCGGGCTGACCGTCCCAGTCCTGCCCAAATATGGTTTCCAGCCTGTTAAGAAAGAATTTCGTCGTTCAATTTTGCTTGGACGGTTCGGGCCCGCGGGGAACGACGATGCCCGGCAGCTTGCGGACGAGATCGCGAAAGGCATCGCCGCGCACCTCGAAATTCGCGAACTGGTCGTAGGACGCGCAGGCCGGCGACAGCAGCACCACCGGATTTTCGAGCCCCGACGCCTCGGCGTCCCGCGCCGCCTCGGCCACGGCGCGGTCGAGCGTGCCGGCGACACGTACTCCGCCTTGCCTTCGAGCGTCGACGCGAACTCGTCGGCGGCCTCGCCGACCAGATAGGCCTTGCGGATGCGGGGAAAGAACCCCGCCAGCGGCACGATGCCGCCGCTCTTGGGCTTGCCGCCGGCGATCCAGAAGATGTCGCCGAAGCAGGCCAGCGCCTGGGCGGTGGAATCCGCATTGGTCGCCTTGGAGTCGTTGATGAACACGCACGCGGCCCTTGCGGCCGACCTCCTCCATGCGGTGCGCCAGCCCGGGAAACGACTGCAGGCCCGCCTGGATGGCTGCGCGGGTCGAGGCCGAGCGCCAGCGCGGCGGCGGCGGCACAGGCGGCGTTCTGCGCATTGTGGCGGCCGCGCAGCGCGCCGGTCGCCGCCCAGCCGGGCGATCTCGGTGGCGGTGCCGCCGGTGGCCTGCAGGATGCGATCGTCCTCCACATAGACGCCATAGGCGAGCGGCTGGCGCACCGACACCCGGACCACCTGCTGGCCGGCCTGCTCGGCGCGGTCGGCTACCGCCTGGCACCAGCCGTCGTCGACGCCGACCACCGCGGTGCCGTTCGGCTGCACCCCCGCGATGAGCCGCTCCTTCACCGCGGCATAGTTGGCGAGCGTGCCGTGGCGGTCGAGATGGTCCTCGGAGAGGTTGATCAGGATGCCGACCGAAGGATCGAGGCTGGGCGCGAGGTCGATCTGGAACGAGGAGCATTCGATCACATGGACGCGGCCCATCCGCGGCGGCTCCAGCGACAGGATCGCGGTGCCGATATTGCCGCCGAGCTGGGTGTCGTAGCCGGCGCTCTCGGCGAGATGGGCGATCAGCGCCGTCGTGGTCGATTTGCCGTTGGTGCCGGTGATGGCGACGAACGGGGCATCCGGCGCGTGGCGGCGCCGCTCGCGGCAGAACAGCTCGATGTCGCCGATGACCTCGACGGCCATGGCGCGGGCGAGGCCGACCGACCAGTGCGGCGCCGGATGGGTGAGCGGAACGCCGGGGGCGAGCACCAGCGCCGCGATCTTCGACCAGTCGAGTTCGCGCAGGTCGGCGGTCGGAATTCCGGCGCTGGCCGCGTGCGCGATGCGGGCGGCGCTGTCGTCCCAGCCCACCACGTCGGCGCCGCCGGCGAACAGCGCGCTGGCGGCGATCAGGCCGGAGCCGCCGAGGCCGAACACGGCGACTTTTTTCCCCGCGAAGAGAAGTGATCGGGATCATGGGATGG
The DNA here is from genome assembly GCA_963800215.1 of uncultured Alphaproteobacteria bacterium. Classification (GTDB taxonomy): domain Bacteria; phylum Pseudomonadota; class Alphaproteobacteria; order Rhizobiales; family Xanthobacteraceae; genus JAJPKK01. The sequence goes on from CAWCZY010000007.1 coordinate 848,231, forward strand.
GCTCGTGCGCGTGGTCGAATTTCGGAGAGCGCGCGAAGTTACCGCAATTTCAGGGTGGAGAGCCCGGCCAGCGCGAGCACGACGGCGATGATCCAGAACCGGATCACGATCTGCGGCTCGGTCCAGCCGAGCTGCTCGAAATGATGGTGGATCGGCGCCATCCGGAACACGCGCTTTCCCGTCATCTTGAACGACACCACCTGCACGATCACCGAGACCGCTTCGAGCACGAACAGGCCGCCGATGATGCCGAGCACGATCTCGTGCTTGGTGACGACCGCGACGGTGCCGAGCAGGCCGCCCAGCGCGAGCGAGCCGGTGTCGCCCATGAAGATCGACGCCGGCGGCGCATTGAACCACAGGAAGCCGAGGCCGGCCCCGAGGATCGCGCCGCACAGGACCGCGAGTTCGCCGGCGCCGGCGACGTAATTGACCTGCAGATAGTCGGCGAACACCGCGTTGCCGATCGCCCAGGAAATCGCCGCGAAGCTCGCGGTCGCGATCATCACCGGAACGATGGCGAGGCCGTCGAGGCCGTCGGTGAGGTTCACCGCATTGCCGGCGCCGACCACGATGAAGGCGCCGAACACCACGAAGAACCAGCCGAGATCGAGCACGACGTCCTTCAGGAACGGAAACGCGATCGAGGTCGCCATCGGCGCGCGGCCGATATGCGAGATGAGGAGGCAGGCGCTGCCCGCGATGGCGAATTCGAGCAGCAGGCGGGTGCGGCCGGAAAAGCCGGCATGGGTCTGCTTGGTCACCTTCAGGTAGTCGTCATAGAAGCCGATCAGGCCGAAGCCGAGCGTCACCCCGAGCACGACCCAGACATAGGGATTGGCGGGATTGGCCCACAGCAGGGTCGAAACCACGAGGCCCGACAGGATCATCAGGCCGCCCATGGTCGGCGTGCCGACCTTGGTGACGAGGTGGGACTTCGGCCCGTCGGCCCGGATCGGCTGGCCCTTGCCCTGCTTCAGGCGCAGCTTGGCGATGATGCTCGGGCCGAACAGGAATACGAAAATGAGCGCGGTGACGACGGCGCCGCCGGTACGGAAGGTGATGTAGCGAAAGACGTTGAACACCGAAACCGTATCGGAAAGCTCGACCAGCCAATAAAACATGCAATCAGCCCCGCGCTCGCGCCGGTTCGGAGGCGCTGTCGGTGGAATGACGGCGCACCAGCGCCTTCACGATCGGTCCCATGCGCGAGCCGGCGGATGCCTTGACCATCAAGGCGTCGCCGCTGCGGATCGCCGCCAGGACCTGCGGTTCGAGTTCGGCCGCACTATTCGCATAGCCGCCCCGGGACCGCGATGGAAGAGCCTGCCACAGGCAAGCCATCAGCGGACCCGCGCAAAATACCAGATCGACCTCGTTTTCCCCGATCGGATCGACCAGGCCGCGATGCAGGTCCGCCCCGGCCGGGCCGAGTTCCAGCATGTCGCCGAGCACCGCGATGCGTCGCCCGCGCGGGCCCAGCGGCGCCTGGCCGAGCAGCGCGAGCGCGGCGCGCATCGAGGTCGGGTTGGCGTTGTAGCTCTCATCGATGACGAGCGCGGGACCGTCCGGCAGTTCGAGCGTGATGCGGGTGCCGCGTCCGGCCGCCGGAGCCTGCCGCGCCAGCGCGAGCGCGGCGCGGGCGAGATCGGCGCCGCACAGGCTTGCAGCGGCCAGCACGGCGAGCGAATTCATCACGAGGTGCTTGCCCGGCGCGCCCACCTTGTAGGCGACGGGAACGCCGAGGATGCTCGCCTCGACCGTCGAACTGGACGCCTGCAGGGCGCATTTGAGCAGCCGCGCATCGGCGCGCGCGTTCTCGCCGAACGAAAGAATGCGCGTTACACCAGCTTCGTCGGCGCGGCGCTTGAGGCGCTGGTAATGGGGGTTGTCGCGATTGAGCAGCGCGGCGCCGCCGGGTTCCAGGCCGAGGAAGATTTCGGCCTTGGCGTCGGCGATGGCGGCGACGGAGGAAAAGAATTCGAGATGCACCGGCTCGACCGTGGTGATGATCGCGACTTGCGGGCGCACCAGGCCGACCAGCGGGGTGATCTCGCCGGCATGGTTCATGCCGATCTCGAACACCGCGTAGCGCGCCGACTGCGCGAGCCGCGCCAGCGACAGCGGAACGCCCCAGTGGTTGTTGAACGAAGCGGCCGAGGCGTGGGTCTCGCCATTGGCGCCGAGCGCCAGCGCCAGCGCCTCCTTGGTCGAGGTCTTGCCGACCGATCCGGTGACCGCAACGATCCTGGCCGTCGAGCGCGCCCGCGCGGCGGCGCCGAGATCGCGCAGCGCCGCCAGCACGTCGTCGACCACGATGAGCGGCGCATCGTTGCCGAAGGCATCGCTGCGACCGGCTACGCGATCGCGGGCGACCACCGCGAGGCCGGCACCGGCCTCGAGCGCGGCGGCGACGAAATCATGGCCGTCATGGACGTCGCCCTTGATGGCGAAATAGACCTCGCCGGGAGCGATGGTGCGGCTGTCGATCGAGATGCCGGTAACCGCCTGCGGCAGCCGCCCGGCCGCCGGCGCCCCGTGTCGCCGCTTCGATCGCCTTCGTCGTCCATAACGCGGTCATCGGTTCGCCTTCGGGTTGACCTCGGGGGGCGCCTCGGTCGCAAGCGCCGTCACGACCGCCTCATGATCGCTGAACGGCACGATTTTGTGGCCGATGATCTGGCCGGTCTCATGGCCCTTGCCGGCGATCAACAGGACGTCGCCGCGCTCCAGCCCGGCGACCGCATGGAGGATCGCCTCGTTGCGATCGGGGACCTCGCCGGCGCCGGGCGCCGCGGCCATGATGGCGGCGCGGATCGCGGCGGGGTCTTCGCTGCGCGGATTGTCGTCGGTGACGATCACCCGATCGGCTTTCTCGGCAGCGATGGCGCCCATCAGCGGCCGCTTGCCGGCATCGCGATCGCCGCCGGCACCGAACACCACCACCAGCCGGTGGCCGACATAGGGGCGCAGTGCCTCCAGCGCCTTGGCGAGCGCATCGGGCTTGTGGGCGTAATCGACGAAAATCGGCGCGCCCGCCTTGCGGCCCACCAGTTCCAGCCGGCCCTTGGCGCCGGTGAGCCCTTCGAGGGCGGCGAATACGGTGGCGCGATCGCCGCCCGCGGCGAGCGCCTGCCCGGCGGCGACCAGCGCATTCTCGACCTGGAACGCGCCGACCAGCGGAAGGCGCACGCGGTGCGTCTTGCCGGCATGGGCGATCGTGAGGTGCTGGGAAAATCCATCGATTTCGCATGCGACCAGCCGCACGTCGCGCGCCTCGCGTCCGACCTCGATCACCTTGAGGCCGCGACGGCGCGCCCGCGTGATGACCTCGGCGGCGAGTTCGTTGTCGGCGGCGACGACAGCGGTGCCGTCGGCGCTCACGAGGCGCTCGAACAGGATCATCTTGGCCTCGAAATAGGCTTCGATGGTGCCGTGGTAGTCGAGGTGATCGCGGCTGATATTGGTAAAGCTCGCAATGGCGACCCGCACGCCGTCGAGCCGGTGCTGGTCGAGCCCGTGGGAAGAGGCTTCGAGCGCGAGATGCGTCACACCCTCGGCGGCGAGGCCGTCGAGGGTGCGGTGCAGGTCGACCGGATCGGGCGTCGTCAGCGAGCCGTAGACCTCGCGGGTCGGCGTCACCACGCCGACCGTGCCGATGCTCGCGGCGGCATGACCGAGCCGCGCCCAGACCTGGCGCGTGAAAGCCGCGACCGAGGTCTTGCCGCTGGTGCCGGTGACCGCTGCGATGGTCGCGGGCTGGCGTGGAAAGAACTTCGCCGCGGCGAGCGCCAGCGCGCGGCGCACATTGGCGACCTCGACGAATGCGACATTGCCGGGAAGCGGGCCCGACGGCGCGCGTTCCGCCATCACGGCGACGGCACCGGCCGCCAACGCCTGGGGCAGGAAGGCGAGCCCGTCGGCCTTGGTCCCCGGCACCGCGGCGAACAGGAATCCGGCCTTCACCTTGCGGCTGTCGGCGGAAATCCCATGGATGTCGAGCGCGCCGAAACGCGGTTCGAGGCGTTCATCGCCGGTCAAGAGATCGCGCAGCTTCATCGGGCGTGCCGAAATGTCTCCCGGCCCGGGAATCGGCCGGGCTGATTCGGTTTACCGCGTCTCTTTGGCGGAAGCGAGGAGCAAGCGGTCGGCCGGTGGAAGATCAAAACGAGGCTCGATTCCGAGCAGGGGCGCGATCCGCTCGATCACCTTGGCCGCCACCGGCACCGCGTTCCAGCCCGAGGTGGCGAAGCCGTGGGTTTCCGGGATCGCCTGCGGCTCGTCCAGCATGATGAGCAGGAGATAGCGCGGCTTGTCGGCCGGCAGCACCGCCATGAAGTCGGTCATGAGCCGCGTCTTGGAATAGCGCCCGTTGATCACCTTCTCCGCGGTGCCGGTCTTGCCGCCGATATAGAAGCCTTTGACGTCGGCCTTGGTGGCGGTGCCTTTTTCCGCGTTGAGCCGCATGAGATAGCGCATCGCAGCGCTGGTTTCCGGCTTGATCACGCGTTTGGCGAGCGCCATCCCATCGGATTCGCTGCGCTTGAGGAAGGTCGGCGGTATGAGGTAGCCGCCATTGAGCATGGCGGCGACACCCATCACCGACTGCAGCGGCGCCACCGAGAGCCCGTGGCCGAACGCGATGGTGACGGTGTTGAGCTCGCCCCAGCGCTTGGGGACGATCGGCTCGGCGCTCTCCGGCAGTTCGGTGCGCAGCCGGTCGAGCTGGCCGACCTTGCGCAGGAATGCCTTGTGCGCCTCGACGCCTACCGACAGCGCCATGCGGGCGGCGCCGACGTTGGACGAATAGGTGAAGATTTCCGGCACCGTGAGCACGCGGTTCTGGGCGTGATAGTCGCTGATGTTGAAATGGCCGTAGCGCAGCGACCCCCGCGCATCGAAACTCGAATTGAGCGTGATCTTGCCGGTATCGAGCGCCATCGCCACCGTCAGCGCCTTGAAGGTCGATCCCATTTCATAGACGCCGGTGGTCAGGCGATTGATCCGGTTGGGGTCGAGCGCCTCGCGCGGATTGTTGGGATCGTAGTCCGGCTCGGACACCATCGACACGATCTCGCCGCTGCGCACGTCGAGCACCAGGCCGGCGGCGGCCTTGGCCTTGAACTTCTCCCGCGCGGCCTGGAGTTCGTCGCGCATCGCGTGCTGGACCCGCAGGTCGACGGCGAGCTCGATCGGCTTCTGCTCGTGGTCGATGGCGAAACCGGCGCGGTGGAGATCGGCGAGGCCATGGGTGTCGACCCATTTCTCCATGCCGGCGATGCCCTGATTGTCGATATTCACATGACCGATCAGGTGCGAGACCTCGTTGCCGTTGGGATAGACGCGCTTGTTCTCGGTCAGAAAACCGATCCCGGGAATTCCGAGGTGATACACCTCCTGCTGCTGCCGCGGCGTGATCTCGCGGCGCAGCCACGCAAAGCCGCGCTTGGAGCCGAGCCGATCGCGCATCTCGGCGGTATCGAGATCGGGCATCACGGCGGTCAGCAGTTCGAGCGCCTCGTCGGGATCGATGATCCGCCGCGGCTCCGCGAACAGCGACGGCGTCTTGAGATCGGTCGCGAGGATCTCGCCATTGCGATCGAGCAGGTCCGGGCGGGCGGTGGCGACGGCGTCGGTCGTGACGCCATGACGCGCGGGACGGGTATCGGGCGCGACCGCATAGAGCACGAGGCGCACGGCGATGATGCCATAGATGACAGTAAAGCCGACCATCGCGAGCCCGAGCCGCGCCTTGGTCTTGCGGGCACGATCGACATTGCGCCCGTAGAGCAGCGACTGGAGCACGCGGCGATGCCACGGCGCGGCCGGCAATACGACGGGCAGGCGAACCGCGGCCACGGGTTCGTCGGCGTCGGTCATCGCTTCGCCCCGCCGGTCGGCACGGGGCCGGCACGCTGCCGGTCGGTGGATCGGCTGCGACGCCGCCGGGCCGGTCGAGCGGCGATCAGGTCGGACGGCGCGGGTGCGGGCGCCGGGCCGCTCCGGCAGGTGGTCGAGCTGTTCGATCTGGGCGGGATCGATCGGCTTGAGCGCAAGGTGGCGCTGCGCCAGCGCCTGGATGCGGGCGGGACTGTCGAGCTGCGCCCACTCGGCCCGCAACGCCGCGATCCGGTCGCGCTCATGGCGGATCTCGACGCCGAGCTTGGCGAGCCGCTCGGCCTGGAGCGTCGATTCGAACTTGATCTTGTAGACATGGACCGCCGCGATCACGAGCGAGGCGACGACGATGAGATGAAGCAGTCGCACGACGATCAACCTCCCCGCAGCCGGTCGAGCGATGCCACCAGCGGCGGCGTATCCGCGGTCGCACGCGCCGGCGCGGCGGTGCGGATGGCGGCCCGCAATTTGGCCGAACGCGCCCGCGGATTGGCGTCGACCTCGGCGTCGTCCGGCGACGACCGGACGGCGCGTGAGCGAGTTCGAAAGTCGGGGGCGGCCGGCGCGTCTGCGGCAGGTGGCGCGAGCCGCGCTCGGTACCGCTGCGCGCTGCGAGGAACGTCTTGACGATGCGGTCTTCCAGCGAATGGAACGACACCACCACCAGCCTGCCGCCGGGCTCGAGGATCCGCTCCGCCGCGGCGAGGCCGTCGGCAAGCTGCGCCAGCTCGTCATTGACGAACAGGCGCAGCGCCTGGAACGTGCGGGTGGCCGGATGAATGTCGCCGGGCCGTCCGTGCACGACGCGGGACACGATGTCGGCGAGCGCCCGGGTGGTCACGATCGGCCGTTCTCGGCGCGCCGCCACGATCGCGCGGGCGACGGCGCGGGAGCGGCGCTCCTCGCCCAGCAGGAAAATGATGTCGGCGAGATCGCTCTCGCTGCGTTCCGCGATCACGTCGGCGGCGCATGGGCCGGCGGCGCCCATGCGCATGTCGAGCGGGCCGTCGAAGCGGAACGAAAAGCCGCGTTCGGGCGTATCGAGCTGCATGGAGGAAACGCCGAGGTCGAGCACGACGCCGTCGGCCGATTCGATCCCGAGGTCGCGCACAATGCGATCGAGGCCGGCGAATTCGCCGCGCACCAATGTCAGCCGCCCGGCGGCAGCCTCGACCTGGGCCTGCGCCGCGGCGACCGCGGTGGGGTCGCGGTCGATACCGATGACCGCGGTGTCCGCCGCCGCGAGGATCGCCGCCGCATAGCCGCCGGCGCCGAAGGTGCCGTCGATATAGACGCCGCCGTCTTGGGGAGCGAGTTGCGCGATGACCGCATCGCGGAGCACGGGGATGTGGCGCGCCGGCCCGCCTGCCACGTCCGCTCGCCCGCCGTCGCCGCCCGTCATTGCCGCAATTCCTGCGAATTTTTCGCGCGAGCACCACGTCCGAGCGGGCTGCGCGCCCCCGGCCCCGGCGCGGCCGGGCTTCCAGGGCGCCGCGGACGCAGCGTCGCCCCGCCATTGTCCGCCATGGCCAACCCCGTGTAACCAAAGGAAAATCTGATCGATTGGGGCTAGCATTTGCATGGGTTTGCGTCAATGAAACCGGGGCTCCGGCCAAGCGGCGGCATGGCCGAAAACATCGCAATTAACGACGGTTAAACTTAAGGAATCGTTGCTGCTGAAAAATCCACGGCCGGGCGCGGCACGGTGCCGCTTTTCACGCCGGCGCGCGGCGGCTGTGCACGGTTACGTTAAGCTGAGGCGATGAACGCGTTTTCGACTGATTCGCGGTTTGTGCGGCATGTCAGTCTCTCGCCCAACCACGGCGAGCGGGCACACCGACTCGCGACCGACATTCTGCTGCTCCATTACACCGGCATGAGTGACACCGCGGCGGCGGTGGAGCGGCTGTGCGATCCGGCCGCCCAGGTGTCCTCGCATTACGTCATCGACCGCAGCGGCGCGATCATCCAGCTGGTGCCGGAGGCGCGGCGCGCCTGGCATGCCGGCGTCTCGTCGTGGGAAGGCGAAACCGACATCAATTCGCGCTCGATCGGCATCGAGATCGACAATGCGGGCCACGACTTCGGCTATCCCGATTTTCCCGACATCCAGATCGATGCGCTGATCGAACTCTCCCGCGACATCCTTCATCGCCACCGCATCCGGGCGGACCGGGTGCTCGCCCATTCCGATGTCGCCCCGGACCGCAAGATCGATCCCGGCGAGAAATTCCCGTGGGAGCGGCTGTACCGCGCCGGCATCGGCATGTGGGTGGCCCCGGAACCGCCATCCGCGCCATCGCTCGGCCCCGGCGACAGCGGCGACGCGGTCACCGGCCTGCAGCACGCGCTGCGGCGCTACGGCTACGGGATCGCGGCCACCGGCGTCTATGACAAGGCGACCGCGGACGTGGTAGCGGCATTCCAGCGCCATTTCCGTCCGGCCGGGTTCGACGGGCATGTCGACGCCTCGACCATGGCGGCCCTCGACGCCTTGCTCGCCATGCGGAAGCGGTGAGCCCTAACCAAGCACACCGCGCCGGCGACCGTTTCGCGGCGCGCATGCCGACCTTGCCCGCCGGTCATGACGACATTGATCTGCATCAATGGCGGCGCCGCCTGAATCGCCATTCTGCTTCGCGTCTGGACTGCTGCGCTTACGGGGGTAACCGCCGTCGCCCGGAACAAGGCCCCGGCGCTCCTTCGGGAAGCCGGGGCCTTCGTCAAGCGGTTACACAGGGGAATTTACATGGAAGGTTTCGCGCAATGGCTCGCGGGCACGTCCGCGAGCGCGGTGGTCCAGAAGACCCTGTGGCTCATCCCGCTGATGCAGACCATCCACATCGTCTGCGTCGCGCTGGTATTCACCTCGGTGGTGATGATCGAATTCCGCATCCTCGGCTACACCAAATGGGGGTCGGTGGCGGAGACGGCGCATCGCTTCGTGCCGTGGATCTTCACCTGCGTGGCCGTGATGGCCGTGACCGGAAGCGTCCTCATCATCGGCGAACCCACGCGTTCGCTGCCGAGCTTCGAATTCCAGATGAAGATGCTGTTCCTCGCCGTCGCACTCGCCTTCACCATCGTGTTCGCACGCTCGGTGCGCCGGAATGCGCAGGCGTGGGAGGACAATTCCAGCGCCCGGACCGCGCACAGCGCGCTCGCCGTGGTCGCGCTCGGCGCTTGGTGCGCGGTCGTGATCTGGGGACGATGGATCGCCTACACGGTTCAGCATTGAACGGCGTGGCGGGAAGACGCCGGCCGCAGGGGAGGACAACGTGCAGTGGATCATTGATTACCTGAATTCGCTCGGAGATTCGCCGGTGTCGCTGTGGATCGCCGAATCCACATGGGCGTTTCCGGCGCTCGAGGTGGTGCACATCTTTGCGATATCGATGGTGTTCGGCACCATTGCCATCATCGACCTGCGCCTGCTCGGCCTCGCGTCCACCAGGCGCCCCTATTCGGAAATGGCGCGGGAACTGCTGCCATGGACCTGGGGCGCCTTCTTCGCCGCCGCGATATGCGGCTCGGTCCTGATCATGAGCCGGCCGGCCGGATATTTCGAGAACGCCGACTTCCGCCTGAAATTCGTGTGCATGGCGCTGGCCTGCTTGAACATGCTGGTGTTCCAGTTCATCACCTCGAAGAATTTGGCCGGCTGGGACCGCGGCGCGCCCCCCGTTGCCGCGAGGGTTGCCGGGGCGGTATCGATCCTGTTGTGGATCGGCGTCGTCTATTTCGCCCGGATGACCGGCTTCACCATGGTCCAGGGCGGCGCGTAGCGGCTGTGCATAATCCCCAGGAAATCCCCAAGAATCTTATTCCGTGCCGATCACGCCTAAGGCGCGATGAAAACCTCGCGAAATTGTATGCCTCGCTATGCAAACTATTGGAAGATTTAGAGAAAATTAACGGCCTCGGCGTCCACCGCAGCAACGTGGTAGACTGCCTGTTGCTCAATTTCCGCACTTTTGTACGATATGTGACACATTTGCAACCAATTGTAGTCACCGAATCAGTTACACTTAGTGTGCTCATGTAGGGGTTTCCTCCCAACCTGGCCCCGCAATTCGGGGCCCTTTTCTTTGCCGTTGCGCCGGCTTCTTCGATTTCGCGTCGGCGTGGGCGATTTCATCGCCAGCAGAGATGCGACGCGACGGTTTCCACGTGCGGTCGGCGACGCAGATCAGCGGTGCCCTCCACATTCGTGTTGAGGCAAAGCCTCGCCGCTTGCCCTGCGCCATCGCGCTTCAATGCGCGGCGGCGCACAGACACCGTTACGGGTTCGGCAGCCCTTCGACGATATACATGCGCGATGTCGCCTCGCGCTCGCGCACCATCGCGATTTTCTTGTATTCGGGCAAATCCCGCCAGGCCCGCGCCTTCTCGAAACTGTCGAATACGGAGATGTCGATCCGCCCCTTCGGCGGATCGCCTTCGATGCCGATGTTGCGGCCGCCCCGGACCAGATAGCGTCCGCCGAACGGGTCTACCGTCGCCTGCACGTGGGCCGCATAGTCCTTCAGGAAAACGTCCATGTTGCCGGTCACATCGACTTCCGTGACGATGTAGGCCTTCGGCACCGGCTGCGCCGTCAGCGCGGTGACGGCGCCGGCGCCCACGGCCACCCCGACGATCGCCGCGGCCATGACCGCGTAATACAAAGTCATAATCGACTCTCCCGTACTCGTCTTTCGTGCAAGCAACATAGCGGCGAGCCGACGCTCGCCGCAAGGAAGCGAAAGAGCGTTTGGAGTCGGTCGGGCCGGGGATCAGAAAGGACGAAAGAGACGCTACGAATTTACGCTCGCCGGTCGCTTCTGGTTCTGCAGCAGCGACAGCTTGTCGGCTACCTGGGTCCAAGCCTCGACGCCTCCTGCGTCACCGGCTCGTCGCAGTTCCTCGATCCTCTTTTTCACAATGCGCGGCGCTCTGTTGCCGTACCAGGCCCGGCAAGCGCGAGCATATATGACAGCAGCATCCTCGAGGTTGGCATGCATGAATCCACACTGGGGTTGGTCAAGGTAACCCGAATAATTATAACAGATATATGGCGGTTCACCAGTGCATCGCAATTTGTAGTTACGACGCCTGAATTGCATGAACGTGACGCTCCCGATATGGCCGACAAATCTGGCGCTGGCGACATCGTTCGGGATTGCCGCGGTCACACCATCCGGCCCGATCTGCTACATCGATACACGGTGGCATTCAGGCCGAAGATCAGGCGGGGTGTATATGGGCTCACGTGCTGTTTGGATCGCAATCTTTATCGGCTCCACGATCGGAGGGGCTATTCCCGAACTCTGGGGTGCCGGGATGTTCTCTTACACATCATTGCTGCTGAGCGGCATCGGAGGCGTGCTCGGACTGTGGGTTGCCGTCAAAATGTAACAAGGCATTGTCGAAGTTGTGCCTGCTTCAATGAGGACCAAGCCGTCTCGCGGCGGACATGGTCGAAGGCGCCCCTGAGCGGCCGAGCAATTTTTTAATCTCGCGCATGATATCGTCCGCGAAGTCCAAGACTTTTTCGGGCCGTGCGATAGCCCGATGACGAGAGAATTTGCCGATGACCGTGGGGACCGATTTCATTTTGAACGCTCTCGTCGAGGAAGGGCTCACCCATCTTTTCATGGTTCCGGGCGGGCTGGTCGACCCGTTCCTGCCGGCGCTGGCACGGCATGCGAAACTGCAACCCATCATCGCCACCCATGAGGGCGGCGCCGCCTACATGGCCGACGGCTATGCCCGCGCCAGCGGCCGTTTCGGCGCCGTGCTGGGGATCGGCGGCCCGGGCCTGTGCAACATGGCTACCGCCGTCGCCGCGGCCAAGACCGACGGCTCACCGGTTCTCGTGCTGAGCGGTGAAATTCCGCTGGACATGGAAGGGCTCGGCGAATTCCAGGACGCCAGCCAGGCGACCCTCGACGATACCGCCGTCATGAAGCCGCTCACACGCATGTCGGAGACCGTTGCGAGCCCCCGCGCTCTCAATCACTGGCTCCGGCATGCGCTGACGGCCATGTGGGCGCAGCCGCGCGGGCCGGTCCACCTGTCGGTGACCCACGATGCCATGACCGGCGATTGCGCAGCGGATTACACGGGGGTGTCCGGGTATTTCGAAGCGGTCGTGCCACTGAGCCGACCAGCGGCCGTCGCGGCACTGGATCTGCTCGGCACGGCGACCGGTCCAAAAATCACGTTCCTGGCCGGCGCCGGTGTCGAGCACGATAATGCGGCCGCCGCGCTGATGGCCATCGCAGAGCGCTGGTCGATTCCGGTGGCGACGACGTTGCGCGCCAAGGGCATCTTTCCGGAAGATCACGAATTGTCGCTCGGCGTGTTCGGCTATGCGGGCACCCGCCACGCGACCGCCGCCATCCTCGGCGATCCGACCGACGTACTGATCGTGCTCGGCTCCGGCTTCAACGAGCGCGACACCATGCATTGGACCCTGCGCGGACGAGCCGAGGGCAAGACCATCATCCTTCAAGTCAACATCGACATGGACGAGTTGACCACCCATGGTGTTGCCGCCCATGCCGTCCCTGGCAGCTGCCGTGCATTCCTCGACCTGATGCAGGAACGCGCGGACACTATCGCGCCGTCGCTCACCGCGGGGCAGGCGCAGCGGCGGGCGTGGCTCGCCGGGATCAAGCAGGGGCCGCGGCTCTACGACGTCGAGAATTGCAGCAGGCCGGCGAAGCCGATTCACCCGGCGGCCGCGATTGCGGCGTTGCGCAAGGTCTATCCGCGCAACGGCGTGGTGCTGATCGATTCCGGCGCGCATCGCGCCTTTGCCGGCCACTATTGGTCCTCCTACGAGCCGCGCACCTACATCTCCGCCACCAATCTCGGGCCGATGGGCTGGGCCATTCCGGCGGCGGTCGGGGTGCAGTGCGCGCGGCCCGACCGCCGCGTCGCCGTCATCACCGGCGACGGCTGCATGCAGATGCATGGCATGGAAGTCCAGACCGCGGCGCGCTACGGGCTTCCCATCATCTACGTCGTGCTGAACAATTGCGCGCTCGGAAACGTGTGGCTGCGCGCCCATGAGTACGGCCCGCTACCGGCCGAACTGACGAGCATTCCTGATCATGACTGGGCGGGATTTGCCCGCTGCGCTCGGCGCAAAGGGCTTTACCGTCACCGATCCCGCCCAGCTCGAGGAAACCTTTCGTCCGGCGCTCGCGGCCAAAGGCACGGTGCTCATCGACGTCAAAACCGACAAGGATTGTCCGACGCCGGTCTACGATTTCAAGGCCGGCGCGCGGGCCTGGTCTTATCACGAGTAGAGGCTGTGCCATGACCGTGCTGCAGATGGATCCCGTCGAAGCTGCCGGCGGAGGCACGCGCACTGTTTGCCGCGATTGCGGCGAAGCGCAAGGCGCGCGGCGAGGGTTTCGGCGGACCCTATATCGCGCTGCTCAACCATCCCGAACTCGCGCGGCGCATCGAAGAGCTGGGATTCTTCCTGAAGTTCGAGGGCGTGCTGCCGCGCCCGGCCTATCAGTTCATCGTGCTCACGGTCGCGCACGCGACCGGCGCGGCGTTCGAATGGCACGACCACGTCGAGCACGCGCTGGCCGCCGGGATTCCCAGCGATGTCGTCGACGCCATCGGCTCCGGCCGCGCCGAGCGCGCTGCCGCAGCCTTACGCGCTGCTGCGCGCGATCCTGGCGAAGACGATGGCGTGGCAGCCGGTCCCCGACGACCTGCAGGCCCACGCCGCGGCGCAATGGGGCGTGGAGGGACTGGTCGAGATCGTCGTGTTGTCCGGGTTTTACCAGATGTTCGCCGCGATCAATCAGGGCTTCGACATCAAGCCGCCGCGCGGCTGAAAATACACAATGCCAGGCTCACACGGAGTCGTCATGGCCGGGCTTGTCCTGGCTTGTCCTGGCCATCTCAATTCTCGGGGCACTGTGCCCTCACAATCGAGATCGCCGGGTCAAGCCGGTCAAGCCCGGCGATGACATCATTGGGTGCGTCGGCTCCGGCAGCTGTTACTTGATTTTGACGTATTTCCGCAAATTGTGGGTGCCGACGTCGGCGGCGTAGATGCTGCCCATGTCATCCGCCGCGATGCCCGAGGCCGAGGTTCCGACTTCCACCTTGTTCAGGTCGGAAGGGTCGGGTATGAAGCCTGTGAGCGAGCCGTCCTTGGCATTGCCGATCACGATGCCTCTCAGCTCGCCCAACTTGTTCTTGGCGGCCGGATCCTTGAACGCGGCGCCGACATAGATGGTGTCGTCCTTGCCGACGAACACCGAGCTGGGTTGGCCGAACTGCTTCCATGCGACGATGAAATTGCCGTCCTGGTCGAACACCTGGATGCGGCTGTTCCTGCGGTCGGCGACGTAGACGCGCTGCTGCGAGCCGCCGATGAAGATATCGTGGGGCTCGTCGAAATCGCCGGGGGCCGCGCCCTTGTGTCCCCAGGCCTTGATGAACTTGCCGTCCTTGGAGAATTTCACGATGCGGCCGGTGCCGAACTTGTTCGGCGCATGGCCGTCCGACACGAAGATGTCGCCGTTCGGCGCGATGGCCACCCCGGTCGGCCGGTCGAACGTATCCGGACCGTTTCCGGCCACGCCCTCTTTGCCGAGCACCATCAGTATCTTGCCGGACGGACTGAGCTTGAGCACCTCCTCGCCCCTGACCACGCCGTCCGCGGTCTTGGTGGACATGCCGAGCACCGTCTGCCTCGTCATTCACGTCGCTCGTCCACAAATTGCCGTCGCCGTCGATGGTGAACCCGTGCGGATAGGCGAACAGTCCCGACGCCGGAGCTCGGAAACGAGCTTGCCCGACGGTGCGAATTCCAGGATCGGCGGATTGGCCTCGCCGCGGTCGATGCAGGTGGCGTGGCCGGGAGGAACGGTATTGAAACAGCGATGGAACACCCAGATGTTGCCGTTGCGCGCGACGCTCACCCTGATGACCTCGCCCCAGCGGCCGCCATTCATGCTCGTTGGCAGCGACGGCCAGCCCGCCTCGAGGCGATACGGATTGGGAAGCTCGGCGGGCTTGGGGTATTGGGTTTGCTGAGCGCCGGCCGCCGCCCCGAGCCCGCCGACGATGACGGCACAAGCCAACGCCGTAAATCCCACTCGACCCACGCGCAACATCCCTGGTTCTCCCTGCAAACAATTTCAATTCTGTTGTTGCGCCGGACCGTACACCCGCACGTCCCGCGGTCGCAAGATCACGCAATCGGCTCATTCGATCGGCTTGATTCCGGTGTCCTTGATCATCTTCGCCCAATATGGCGCCTCCACCTTGATCAAATCCGCGAATTGCGCGGGCGTGCTGCCGAGCGGCACGATGCCGATTGCGTGGAGCTTGTCGCGCACATCGGCCGACGCCATGATCTTCACCGTCTCGCGGTCGAGCTTGTCGATCACGGCCGCGGAGGTTCCGGCGGGTGCGACCATGCCGAACCACGCCGTCACGCCGAAGCCGGGGAAACCGGACTCCTCCATGGTC
Organism: uncultured Alphaproteobacteria bacterium; assembly: GCA_963800215.1. Lineage (GTDB taxonomy): Bacteria > Pseudomonadota > Alphaproteobacteria > Rhizobiales > Xanthobacteraceae > JAJPKK01. Next base: position 863,621 of record CAWCZY010000007.1, read on the forward strand.
GGAACATCGGGCAGGAACGGGGCGCGCTCGCGGGACGTCACCGCGAGAGCGCGGACTTTTCCCTCCCGGATCAGCGGGAGGGTGGCCGTCGGCGGGATGAAGCTCATGGTGATGCGCCCGCCCATGAGGTCGGTGACCACCAGCGACGAGCCGCGGAAAGGCACCTGCTGCACGTCGATGTGCGCCATGAAATTGAAGAGTTCGCCCGAAAGGTGAAGCGAGGTGCCGAGGCCGGCATGCCCGAACGTCAGCGCGCCGGGCGAGGCGCGCGTCAACGCCACCAGTTCCGCGACACTTTTCGCCGGTACGTCGTTGTTGACGACGAGCACGAGGGGATAGGCGTACACCTGCGTCACCGGAGCCAGATCCCTCATCGGGGCATACGGCAGCCTCTTGTAGAGGCTGCCGTTGACCACGATGTTGGCACGGCCAGCACGCCGATGGTATAGCCGTCGGGAGTCGCTTTTGCCACGCGATCCGCAGCGATGTTGCCGCCCGCGCCGGTCACGTTCTCGACGATGACCGGCTTTCCGAGCGCTTCGCCGAGCCTGTCGGCCAAAAGCCGGGCCACGACGTCGACCCCGGGCGCAAATCCGAACAGCAGCCGGATATTCCGCTCCGGATAGTCCGTTTGTGCGCCGGCGGAAAAGGTCGCGAACAACAGGAACGCTGCCGCGGAGGCGAAACGCATCGAACTCATGACAAAGCTCGTCGCCGCCGGAAACAGTTTAGAGCGCGATCGCTTCGAGATCATATTCTTGTCCGAAGAGTCAGCAACCATTCGGGTCAGGGCACTATCGGCGGCTCGCGGACGTGCAAATCGCACCCCGCGGAAGAACCAACGGAAGGCGCGGTCATTGGGCAGTTCTCGGTCGAGGCGATCCGCTCGACCACGCGTCGACGTTTTCAACGTACGGCGTTTCCGGCGGACACGAAAGGAGCAGCGGCACAATAAGATTTCGAGGGACTGTGATCTACCTCACGCATGATTTCGGCGCGGGCGCCTAGGATGGAGTTGTTCGAAAGTCATTGCCGTCACCCAACAGAGGATAACAGCCATGAAGACCTTTGCCACCGTGCTCGCTCTCGCCGCCCTCGTCGCCACTTCGGCCGTCGCAAAGACCGTGAAGGTCGACAACGGCAACACCTACCAGTCCCACGCGCAGGGGTTTCAGGCCTACGAGAACCCGGACCGGGCTTACGGCACCGGCAACGAGCCCTCCGGCCAGTAACCGGCACCTTTCAGCATAGATTTACTTTCCTTGGACCCGTTCCTCCCCAACTCAGCCCCGCATCCGCGGGGCTTTTTTACTGCGCCAGACGGGGTGCGCAGCGGCGCACGTAAGCGCGATCGAGCGCGACGCCTGCCGAATGAGGTGAAATCGTTGGTGTAGACGGTGGCGCTGCGATCAATCCGGTACGGCGCGCGCTCAAGCGCCATTGTTTCAGGCTGAACCGTACAGCACAAGGCTTTGATTTTGCGCATGATGCGCGAAAGCCGGAGCTTTTCGGGGTCATTCGGGCAGGAAAACCCCCGGGGGGAAATTGAAGATGATGAAAGCTTTCCCTCCGGGGGCCCATTTCCCATCCTGCAGCCAGACGGGAAACTCGGATGATGTTACGGCGACGTAAACTTGGATGTCAATGAAATAAATTTCACATAAACATCCGAAGTGATGCTCCCGGACCGGGCAATCCTCATTCACGTGCCCGCTCAAGGCTCCGGCACCATGCACCACCGGCCCGCGAGTTCGGACGGCGCCATCAAGTCATTGATCTAAAAGATCATATTGTTCGAAAAGTCTGCAAGCCTTCCGGCCATCACGCGCCAACGGATAATGCGATCTAAGCTGACCGTTTCTTATCTGCTCAGATGAGCCGCCCCACTTGTTCACAGGTCAGTGGCGCCCGTACGTCGCTACATGCGGGAACCAATTGCCGGGCTCTGGCCACTGGCATTCGCGATGCCGATCGAGACGGCCGTCACCACCACCGCAATCGATATGATGAGGGCGACGGTGGCGATGAGCTGGGCGAGCGCGACCGAACTTCGTTGCCGGCGCCGCTGCCGCGAAACGGCGAAGCCGACATCACTGAACTGGGCGGACATGGCGCCCTCCTGGTGCGAATCAGTTTTCTCGTCGGGGAACATTGGCCGATATCGGGGCCGGCATTCGACCGGATTGCGGCGGCCGGGTTGAAGATATGCGGCAAACCGGTGACATCTCGTCAACGAAAGGTTAACGACTGCGACACCGGCGGTAAATTCCGGCCGGCCCGCGGATGATCTAAGCTGCACGGTCCGACGATTGGACATTGAACGGAGTTCCCAATGACCCAGGCAAGAGCAGCGGCAGCGGCCATCATGGCGATCGCTTTGGCGGCGTCGGGGGTCGCGGCACCGGCCGGCGCGCAGCCCTATCCGAACCGCCCGATCACCATCGTCGTTCCATTCACGGCGGGCGGCCCGACCGACGTGCTGTCGCGCGTGCTCGGCGAGCGCATCCGCGCGGCTCTTGGCCAGGCGGTGCTGATCGAGAATGTCACCGGAGCGGGCGGCTCTATCGGGGTCGGGCGCGTCGTTTCGGCGGCGCCGGACGGTTACACGATAAGTGTCGGCCATTTCGGCACCCACGTCGCCAACGGTGCGATCTATTCCTTGAAATATGATCTCCTGAACGATCTCGACCCGGTCGCCCGGCTGCCCAGCAATCCCATGATCGTGGTCACGCGCAAGGATTTCCCCGCAGCCAATCTCAAGGAGCTGATCGACCGGATCAAGGCGAACCCCGGCAAGATTTCCGCAGGCACGGCGGGCGCGGGCTCAGGCTCCCACATCGCCGGCCTGTTGCTGCAGAGCCTGACCGGCGTCCAGCTGTCGTTCGTTCCGTATCGCGGCACCGGCCCCGCCTTGCAGGATCTGGTCGCCGGGCAGATCGACATGATCATCGACCAGGCCTCGAATTCCCTGCCGCAGGTGCGTCAAGGCACGATCAAGGCATTTGCAGTGACCGCGACCGGGCGCATCCCTTCGGCGCCGGACATTCCGACCGTGGTCGAGGCCGGATTGCCGGCGTTCCAGATGGAAATCTGGAGCGGCATGTGGGTGCCCCACGGCACGCCGCGCGCAATCGTCGACAGACTCAATGCCGCGGTGGTGGCTGCGCTCGCCGAACCGGCGGTGCGCGACAAGCTCGCCGGCCTCGGCCTCGACGGCCCGCCCGCCGACCAGCACACGCCCGAGGCTCTCGGCACCTACCAAAGGGCGGAAGCCGCGAAATGGTGGCCCATCATCAAGGCGGCGAACGTCACGGTGGAGTGAGGGCCGTGCGGGCGAGGTCTGACGGCGCGTCGGCATCAAGCAGCCGTGTTGATCTTTTCGATCCTGGAGATAGGTTAGCGCAAGATTGCCGTGGATCCAGTGATGAACGCTATGCCGCCCCGCAGATAGCATCATGCGGATGGGGCTGCACGGCCAGGCAAAAGCAGCGCTTCTGAAAGTCGACGAAATCGCGGAGCACCGCGGCTCCATCGCCGCACCGGCCGAGACCCCACAAACCAAGACGTCGCCAGACAGCACGATACGGGATTCCGAGGAATTCAAAGGAACTACGATGCTGCTAATTAATCAAGCGCTGGGCGCGCTGAACAATCGGCGATTTAAGGAGGCGGAGACTTTGTTCCGAAATATCATTTCCAAGGATGCACGTAACTTCGACGCACTGCATATGCTCGGAATCGTATGTTCGGAGAATGGAAAACGCTCAGAAGCCGAAAACTTCTTTCTGAGGGCTTTGTCGATCGACTTCTGTTACCCTCCCCTGTTTCATAACTACGGATTATTTCTTGCCAAGCAGAAGCGATATCAAGAGTCCGTCGACCAATTCGACAAGGCGCTGAGACTCGCAAATAGCTATGCGCCGGTGTATTGCGATCGCGGCATTAGCCTGATGGAACTCGGGCGACTGGAGGAATCGCTCGCGAGCCACAACACGGCGGCAGCCCTCGCGCCCAATGTCCCGATTGTATTTTACAATCGCGCAAACACGTTGTTCAGGCAAAAGAACTTTGTTTCCGCGCTTCGCGACTACGATAGAGCGATTGCACTTCATCCCAATTATGCAGATGCCTATTGTGGTCGCGGCAATGTTTTCCTCGAACTCAAGCGCCACGAGGACGCCTTCGCCGCTTACGCCAAGGCGCTGGCCCTCAATCCCGACCTGGAATACGCTTGGCTGGGTCGCGGCAATGTCTGCGTGGCACTCAAGCGCTACCATGACGCCTTTGCAGCTTATGACAAGGCGCTGGCCCTCAGGCCCGACCTGGAATACGCGTGGCTTGGCCGCGGAAACGTATTCGGCCAGCTCAAGCGCTACGACGAGGCTTTTGCCGCTTACGACAAAGCGCTGGCCCTTAGGCCCGCTCTTGAGAACGCTTGGCTGGGTCGTGGTAATGTTTTCCTCGAGCTCAAGCGCTGCGACGACGCCATGGTTGCTTACGACAAGGCGCTGGCCCTCAAGCCCGACCTGGAAAACGCCTGGCTCGGCCGCGGGAATGTATTCGGTCACCTCAAGCGCTACGACGACGCCTTTGCTGCTTATGACAAGGCGCTATCGCTCAAGCCCGACCTCGCCGAGGCATTGTACGGCCGTGGCTATGTTTTCTCAACTTAGGCGCTACGACGAAGCTTTTGCTGCTTTCGATAAAGCTCATACGATCAAACCGGACCTGACAAGCCTGGAATTGTCTCGCCTTCATACAAAGATGCAACTTTGCGATTGGAGCAATTTTGACGCCGAGTGCGCGCACCTGATTTCCACGGTTGCGAGCGGAGCCGTCGAACCGTATCCGCTCCTCGCCATTCCTTCTTCTCCTCGCGACCAATTGCAATGCGCCAAGCTCTGGACAGCGAATAAACATTGCCCTTCCGATCAGCCGGTTTGGCGGGGTGAGCGATATGATCACGGTCGCATTCGCGTCGCTTATCTTTCAGCGGACTTTCGCGACCATCCTGTGGCTTATTTGCTGGCGGGCATGTTCGAGCAGCATGACCGCGCTCGCTTTGAAACGACCGCCATTTCATTCGGGCCAGACAACCCCGATGAAATGCGAACCAGATTGGAAAACTCTTTCGACCGATTCATCGACGTCGGCGGCCAGAGCGATATCGAATTGGCTCGATCGATTCGAGCGCTCGAGATCGATATCGCAGTGGATCTAATGGGCCATACCGCGGATTGCCGTCCGGAGGTCTTGGCGTGCCGTCCCTCGCCGATTCAGGTGAACTATATAGGCTATCCGGGAACGATGGGGGCCGCCTATATCGACTACATCATCGCGGATCGGTATCTGGTGCCCGACCATCTGCGCTCCGCCTATAGCGAAAACATCGCATATCTGCCGGATACGTTCCAGGCCAACGATTTCAAACGGCCGTACCCGGACGGCGCGCCGACCCGCGTTCAGATGGGTTTGCCGGCGGGCGGTTTCGTGTTCTGTTCCTTCAACAACGTCGCAAAAATAATTCCGTCCGTATTCGACATCTGGATGCAGGTGATGCGGCAAGTCGGCGACAGCGTGTTGTGGATGTTGGCCGAAGGCGCGGCCGCCGAGCGCAACATCCGGCGCGAGGCGGAAACTCGCGGGGTCTCGCCGACACGGCTGGTGTTTGCCCCGCGTGTCCGATACGCGGACTATCTCGCCCGCTATCGTCGCGCCGATCTGTTTCTCGACACTTTGCCGTTCAACGGCGGCACGACGGTCAGTGATGCGCTGTGGATGGGCCTGCCGGTGGTCACGTGCTCGGGGGAGGCATTCGCCTCGCGAATGGCCGGCAGCCTTCTCAACACTGCCGGGTTGCCGGAACTCGTGACCGGGTCACTTGCCGAATATGCTCGAACTCGTGTTCACACTCGCCACCGATCGCAATCGACTTGCGGCCATCAAGGCAAAGCTCGACGTCAACCGTACCCGCTGTTCGTTGTTCGACACCGGCCGGTTCTGCCGCCACATCGAAGCTGCCTACGTGACCATGCATCAGCGCTATCGACGCGGTGAGCCGCCGGCAAGTTTTGCGGTGGCGCCGGCGGGCTGAAAGCGAGCGTGAGATGGCTCAACGCGATGGAACGATACTTCGCCTACGCGGCGGCGTCCCGAACGTGGCGTCTGCCAGATGCGACGGCGGCGTCCGGTGAGGTGACCATGGAGAACATCGGCGCTGCCATCATTCCGGTCACCGATTTTCAGCAGAACTGCACGCTCATGTGGTGCACGCAAACCATGCGTGCGGTCGTCGTCGATCCCGGCGGGGATCTTCCGCGCCTGCGCCGCGCGATCGCCGAGACCAAGGTGACCGTGGGGAAGATCTGGCTCACCCATGGGCACATCGACCATGCCGGCGCGGCCGCCGAGCTGCGGCAGGAGCTGGGCGTACCCATCGAAGGGCCGCACCGGGCCGAGGAGTTCCTGCTCGGGCACATCGCGGCGAGCGGGCTGAAATTCGGGATGTTCAGCGCCCGCAACGTGGTGCCGGACCGCTGGCTCGACGACGGCGACGAGGTCGAGATCGGCGCTTTGAAATTCAAGGTGCTGCACTGTCCCGGCCATTCGCCCGGCAGCGTCGCCTTCTTCAACGCGGCGGAACGCTTCGCCATCGTCGGCGACGTGCTGTTTTGCGGCTCGATTGGCCGCAGCGACCTGCCGGGCGGCGACCCTGCGATGCTGCTCAAGTCGATCAACGACAAGCTCATCCCGCTCGGCGACGACGTGGCCTTCATCTGCGGCCACGGGCCGGCGAGCACCATCGGCCGCGAGCGGGCGAGCAACCCGTTCCTGAAGTGAGCGCAAGGCGCCGTGCCCACGTGCGGCAGACGTGGCGCGCGCAGCCTGTCATCGGGCCGGCCGAGGGCCGGACCCTTGGCTTTGCCCACCCTACGGACTGCGATCGACTGCTCGGTCGGGTTACCGAATTCATTGGCGCTGTGCAGCAGCAGCGGCCGCGGCGCGTCACCCGTGCCGCAGCTTGAGCGTCACGATCACCAACATCAGCGCCAGGGTGACCACGTTGGAAGAGATCAGCGGCCAGTCCATCAGCGCCAGGCCATAGATCAGCCAGAACACGATCCCGACCGTGAACGCCACCGTGCCGGTCAGCGAAATGGCCGCGGTGTCACGCGACCTCACGATCTTGATTGCCTGCGGCAGCCAGCACACCGTGGTGAGGACCGCTCCGGCCATGCCGATGGAATCGACGAGAGTGCCATTCATAGGACCGCAATAAGGCCGAATCACCTGCGGCTTTATGACAGCGGGATGAGGAACCAATGCCGATTCCGGGGCCGTGTTTCCGGGGCGGCGCCGACGGGTCCGGCCTCTGGCCGGTGCGAAGACAGCCTCCGTACCGAACCCGGAGCCCAGGTTACACTTACAAAGAACCCGGATTTCGGGTTCCGGCCGGCCCAGGAACGACGGAGTGGACGGCCCCGACGGGCATCATCGGTGCCAAACCGAGGACCCGGCGAGCGCGATCCGGGGCCAGGCGCGCATGCCGTCGGGGTGCCGGCACGGGATGGGTAGAGAGGGCGCGTCCGTGCATGACGAGCGGCGCAAAATCAATTAATTATTTTGTTATCTAAACTGAATATCTTTAGCCTTATTATCCCGCGGTTCAGCGAAACTCGCTTGCCACGTTTGCGGGTCGTAAATCGAACGGGCCGGATGCGTTCCGCTCGTCGAGTTGCGTCAACGCAGATTAAACACTTTCCTGGGAATAGTGGAAAATACCAAAAGGCGCGAGACCCGCGTTTTCGCGGCTTCGACGCCTCGGCCCGCCGTTCGCCAAACAAGGAGCGTCGCATGTTTCGTACTCTGTGGATCGCAGCGCTTGCCGGCACCATCGCGTTCGCTCCGGTGGCGCAGGCCTGCACGGGAATTCAGCTCACCGCCAAGGACGGCGGCGTCGTCGCGGCGCGGACGCTCGAGTTCGGCATCGACCTCCACTCCAACGTGCTGGTCATTCCCGCCGGAACCGCCATCACCGGAACGCGAGCCGACGGCGCCACCGGCATCCGCTACACCACGAAATACGGCATGGCCGGCGCCAACGGCGAAGGCCTGACCGCCATTCTCGACGGCATCAACGACCACGGCCTCTATGTCGGCCTGTTCTATTTTCCGGGCTCCGCGAGCTATCCAGACGCGACGCCGGAGAATGCCCCCCGCGCCATGGCGCCTTGGGAATACGGCGTCTGGCTGCTCGGCAACTTCGCCACCGTCGAGGAAGTCAAGGCCAACTTCGACAAGGTCGTCCTGGCGCCGGTCGTCCTGGCGGCACTCAAGCAGGTTCCGGGCGTCCATTTCGTCGTGCACGACCGCAACGGCCATGCGGTGACGATCGAACCGACCGACAAGAAGCTCAAGCTGTTCGACAACCCGCTCGGCGTGATGACCAACTCGCCGACCTTCGATTGGCACATGACCAATCTGCGCAACTACATCAACCTGAATCCGAACGACGTGGGTCACATCGAAATCGACAAGGTCAAGCTCGGGCAATTCGGGGCGGGCTCCGGCATGCACGGCCTGCCCGGCGACTTCACGCCGCCGTCGCGCTTCGTGCGCGCCGTGGCCTTCTCGAAGACGGCGCCCCCATCCGACACCGCGACGCAGTCCGTCGTACAGGCGTTCCACATCCTCAACGACTTCGACATTCCGCTCGGCGCGGTCCGCGAATCCGACGAGGGCGTGATGATCCCGGAATACACGACCTGGACCGCCGCCTCCGACCTGAAGAACCTGCGCTGGTACTTCCGGACTTTCGCGGATCAGTCGATCCGCAGCGTCGATCTCAAGGCGGCGCTCGCCGCCGCCCAGGGCAAGATGCGGATCATCCCGATGGGCTCCGAGCAGCCGATCACGGACGTGTCGACGAACTTCAAGTGACGGGAATCCACTTGGCCGGCATTCACTTGGCCGGCATTCACTTGGCCGGCACTCATTTGCCCGGCTGCGCGCCCTTCGGCTGCCATTTGGCCGACAACGCGGCGCGGGGAATTTCCTCCCCGCGCAGATAGACCTTATCGATCCGGCGGGTATTGGCGATGTCGTCGAGCGGATTGGCGTCGAGCACCAAAAAGTCGGCGCTCTTTCCCGGCCCCACCATGCCGAGATCGTCGAGGTGGAGGATCTCTGCCGCGGTATGAGTTCCGAGCGTGATCGCCTGCATCGGCGTCAACCCGGCCTTGGTCACCAGGAGCTCCAGCTCGACATGGGAGCCGAGGCCGAAAAACTGGCCGCCGGTGACGCCGCCGGTATCGGTGCCGAGACCGAGACGCACGCCGGCGGCGTAGAGTTTTGCCGTGTTGCGCAGGTTGGTCGCGCCCATCTCCCGGGCGCGCTGCACCGCCTTGGGATCGGCCTTCGGGTCGGGCGTCAGCTGCTCGCCGAGCTGCCTGATGTCTTGCGCCGAGAACGCCTGGCGCAGCGCGGGATCGTCGACCCAGGCGGGCTTGGCCGTATAGAGCGCGCGGCGCTCGCCCCACAGCGTCTCCACGAAAAACACGTCGGGGCGCGCCTTGAGGAGCGTGATCAGCTCGTCGTCGACGTCCTTGTCGCGCACCATGTGGGCGAAGCCGTCGATGCCGGACCGCACGAGGTCCTTGACGTCGTCGAGCGCGAAGACGTGCGCCATCACCCGCAGATTGTTCTTGTGCGCCTCGTCGATGATTGCCCGGTAGAGCGCAGGCGTGAGCTTCGCCACGGTGCCGTTGCGGTCGTCGACCCAGATCTTGACCATGTCGGCCTTGTGGGCGGCGAGTTCGCGGACATCCTTGCGCGCTTCCTCCTCGCTGGTGACGCCATAGGCGCTGTCGCGCATCACCCCGCCGGGGCCCGCATTGGGCATGCCGAAGCCGCTGCCGGCGGTGAGATAGCGCGCGCCCGTGCGCGCTTCGCCGCGCACGCGATAAGGCAGGTCGCCGCGCCCGGTGCCGGTCTCCAGGACCGCGGCGACGCCGTAGAAGGCATAGCGGTCGAGCATGTCCAGCAGGTTTTCGCGGGTGTAGTTGTCGGCGGAAAAGCTGGTGCCGGAGCGATAGCCCATGTGCACGTGGTCGTCGACCAGCGCCGGCATCACCGTCTTGCCGGCGAGATCGACGCGCACGGCACCCGGCGGAGGCGGCAACTGGCCGCGCCGGCCCACTCCGACGAACCGGTCATTGGCGACGATGAAGGCGGAGTCCTCGATGACGCCGCCATCGCCGGTGAGCAGGCGCGCGCCCTCGAAGATGGTGACCGCGGGGACCTGGGCGCGCAGCGCAGGAGGGGCGGCCGACAACGCCAGCGATGCCGCGACGAGCGCGGCTAGCGAATTCCAGTGAACGCGGCGCATGTCAATCTCCTGCACTTAGAAATCCAAGACAAAATCTGACCCGTCACCCTGAGGCGCGAGCTCTTGCGAGCCTCGGGCGACGGCCCCGGCCGTGCCACAGACACCCTTGCTTGCGCCGCCTCGGCCGTCGTCCTTCGAGGCTCGCGCGAAGCGGCGCGAGCACCTCAGGATGACGGGTCACGGCTGGCAGAGGCGGCGTGCCTACTTCAGCACGTCACTTGCGTCGGCGGCGGCGACCAGGGCTTTTTCGTCGGCCGGCAGCAGGAAGCCCTCGGTGGCGGCCTTGCGGGCGGCGAGTTGGACGGCGGCGACGTAGCCGGCGTGGCTGCCGTAGCGCTCCTCGAGGGAGAGCCGCGGGTCTTCCGTCGCGAGACGCTCGGCCTTGGTCTTGGCGAACGGAATCATGCCGCCGGCAAAGTTGCACTCCTTGCCCTTGTAGAAGCCGGCCGCGGTGATGTTCCAGCCGAGATAGGTGCCGAGCGGCGCATCGCGCAGCACCACCGGTACGCCGCCGATCTCGTTGCCGTCGGCATCGACGCGCGGCACCTTCAGACGGATCACGTGCTTGATCCGTGGCGGCACCACGGTCTCGACTCCGGAGCCGTCGACCGCATTGAAATCGGGACCGAAGTCGTAGTCGATGGCGGGATTGATGAGGCCGGTCGGGGCGTTCGCCGGCAAGCCCGGCAGCGCCGGGAAACCCATCGCCTGCGCCGTCGCGTCGACGAGGTCGCCGGCCTTGAGGGTGGGATAGCGGCTCGGCGGCGGCGCCACGTCCTTCATCACCCAGTTGCGGAAATGCACGCGCAACGCATTCACCGTCTCGGTGTGCGGCACCGGATTATTGGGCAGCGCACCCTTGCCCCATTCGATGCCCGGGCAGGACGGAGGCGCCTGCAAAGCGGTGCTGAAGCCGCCGCGGCCGCCGCCGTGCTGGGTGCTGGGAATATAGTAGCGCCGCACATTGTCCGGCAGCGGCAGGTCTGTATCCGCAGCGGAGCCGACCCATTCCGGCGTCAGCTTGAGGCCCCAGACCTCAGCGGCGCCGAAATGCTCGATGATCTTCGGGCAGGTGTGACTCGCATTGCAGCGGTCGAGGATGCCGGCGGAGGGCAGGCCGCGGACCGGATCGGGCGCATCGCCCCACCATTGCGGGCCTTCGCTCCCGGCCTCGTAGAGCCGGAGCACGCCGTCGGGCATGGCGAAGCGGATGTTGAGGGCGATGCGCCGGCCGGCGATGATCGGCCAGGCGCCGTCATAGACCTGCCGGCCCGCCTCGTCCTGGTTGAAGCCGAAATGAATGAATCCGCGGACGTAGTTGCCCGATTGCGAGACGCCGCGGGTGATCGCCCACGACACGCCTCCAGCGACCGGGTTGGGCGTCCCGGCATCGTCCTGCGCGGCATATTTGAAGAACGAACCGACGTCGCGGAAGGCGGCAAAGCCGATCCCTAGCACGGGCGGGTCCTTCGCCGTGAACACCACCTGGTAGAGCAGATTGGGGTCGAAGCCGTTCTTCAAGCAGACCTGGGTCGGATCGGGCGTTCCCGGAAACGGATTGTCGGCGCTGCATTTGGCGAACGCCCAGTCGCCCGGCGCGATCTCGGCGGTCGCGCCGATCACGCCGTCGATCGTCTCGGAGGCATGGGTGGTGAGGCTCGCCACCCTGGTGTCGAGGCTCGCCGGCTTGTACGGCATCGGATTGCTGTAGACGATCATCGGATGCGAATTCTTGCCGGCGGCGTTGGTGATGCGCGCCATCACCCGGCCGGTGATGGAGGAGCCGTCCGCATTTTTGGCGACCGGCACGACGACATAGTCGTTGTTCGCTCCGGGCGCGGTCCGGCCGGCGCTGTCGCCCTGCCAGCCGCTGGAAAGGCCGATGTCGCCGGTCGCCCGTTCGGCCGGCACGATGGTGAGGCGCCCGCCGCGGTTCGGCACGTCGTGCCACATCAGCCGGCTCGCCTTGGTCATGTCGACCGGCTTCACCAGCTGGAAGGTCGCGGTGTACTCCACCATCCCCTTGGCGTTGCGCGGGGCGAGCTTGATGTCCTGGATCACCGCGTTCTTGGGATCGTTCGGGTCGAGCTCGCCGAAGGCGCGGCCGGCCAGCGTCTCGTACTGCCCAGCGGTGCCGAAGCTCGCGCCGTCGAACGCGGGCGAGACCTTGTTTTCGACCACGATCCTGGTCACCCGCGCCTGCGCGCCCGAGGCGACGATGGCGACGAGACCCGCCGCCGCGATGCCGGCTGCACGCTTTGCCGCCCGGCGTTGTCTCCGTGATCTTGTCATGAGCTTTCTCCCGAACGATGTTTGAAACAGAAGAATGAGTACTAACCCGTCACCCTCAACAGTGACCCGTCATCCTGGGGTTCGCGCCTCTTTGCGCGAGCCTCGAAGGATGCGGCCGAGACCCGGCCGCACGCGCGCCTGGGGCACGGCCGGGGCCGTCGCCCTTCGAGGCTCGCAAGAGCTCGCGCCTCAGGGTGACGGTCGCTGGTGGATGGTGGTTGGTTTGCATCGCCCACTCACACATTGAGCCAGTCGAGCGACTTCTCATTTTCGATGCGCTGCAGCCGGTCGAACAGCGGCTCCGCCTTGTCCCGCCCGATCCGCTGGGCGAGCAGCAGGAATTTCTCCTTGAGCTCGGATTGGGCGAGCGGGCGCTCCGGCGTGCCCTTGAAGCTCGTCACCTTGCGCGAGAACTCCCGCCCGTCCTTGAGCCGGACGGTGACGGTGGTGGCGAGGTCGCGGCGGTCCTGGCCGGGGACGATCGGCATCCTGACCCGCGACGACATGTCGAGGATGTCGCGGTCGTGCACCACCGCTTCGTCGAACGAACGCGGATCGACCGGGTCGCGGTAGAGCGCCAGCGCGACGCTGAAGGGGATGCTGTACTGCGCCAGCATCATGTCGCCGGGCGCGGGGATGTTGTTGGTCTTGGCCATCCGCTCGTTACCGGCGACGTCGATGGAGGCGACGTCGGCGGCGGTGAACTTGTGCTCGCTGCGCAGATCGAGGATGGCCTCCACCGGATTGTGCGCGGTAATGTGGCAGGCATAGCGCTTGAGCATGATGTCGAGCGTGAAATAGGTGGTGCCGAGCCCGCGGGTCAGCTCCGTCACGTCCCAGTCGTTGCAGAAGACGCGCAGGAAGCCGGCTTCGCCTTCGAGCACGCTGGTCGGGCCGGTGAAACCCTCGGCGGCGAGGCTGGCGGCGAGAATTCCGCCCTCTGCGGCCCGCCCCATGTGCAGGCGCTTGACCATGGCGCCGTTGCCCGCATGGGCGAACTCCAGCAGGCCCGAGGAGCAGGAGCCGGCGACGCCGAGCGCGTTGGTCATCTTGGCGGCGTCGAGATTCAACAGCCGGCCGGTGGCGGCAGCCGCCCCGAACGGCCCGGTGGTGCCGGGCGCGTGGAAGCCGCGGGCCTCATTGGTATGCTTGGTCGCGTGCCCGACTCGGACCATGGTCTCGGTCCCCGCGACGAAGGCGGTGACGAGTTCGCGGCCGGAGAGCCCGCGCTCCTGCGCCACCGCGAGGGCCGCGCTGAATACCGTCGCGCCGGGATGCGAGCCGGAATCCGGTTTGGTCAGGCTGTCGAGCTCGAAGGCGTGGGTCATGGCGCCGTTGGAGAGCGCCGCGGCGCCCGCATGCACGGGAGCCCCGCCGGAACCGAGGATCTAGCTCTTGCCCGGCGCGCTGTTCTTCTGGGCGTAGGCGATGATCATCTTGCTCCACGGCAATTCCGCGCCATAGATGATCGCCGCCACGGTATCCGTCATGCAGTCCTTGGCGCGCTGCAGCACCGCGGGCGGCAGATCCTCGAAGCGCACCGCGGCGGCATAGGCGGCGAGCCGCTCGGTCTCGTGGTTGGATTCCTCATGGGCATGAGCCGCCGGCGCCTGGGCGCTTGCGGCGACTGCATCAAGAGAGGCCGCGGCGCCGCCGATCAGCGCCGGAGCGAACGGCGCCGAACCGGCGACGGTCGCCATCTGCTTGAGAAAGGTGCGGCGGCCGAAGCCTTGCTGGTCTGTCATGGAGTCCTCCCAAACGTGTCGTTGTGAACTGCGGGTTGACTGCAGTCTAGCCCGGATTTCGCCGCCGCTCCATCCGGGCGGACTGAGCGACTCCCTCCCCGCTTGCGCGGGGGAGAACCGCTCTACGGCTTTGCCGCAGGCGGGGCGGGCGCCGGCTGGTCGAAATCGCTGATCACCATGCCGGACATCGGCTCGATCCAGGTCAGGTGACTGACCACCGATTTCACGCCCGGGATGTTCTCGGCGCAGACCCGGATCGCCTCGCCCTGCGATCCCTCCAGGATCGTGCCCCAGATTTCGACCACGCCGTCCTTGACCGCGACGTCGATCAGCGCCGCCGGTGCCCACACTTGCTTTTGGAATTCGGCGAGCAGTTGCTGGCGGATCGCCGCATCGGTCGCGGCCGGCGGCGGCGCGGCGCGGCCGAGCGTGACGAGCGCATGCATGAGATTGGCGCGGCTGACGATGCCGACGACTTGCGGGCCGCGCATCACCGGCAGGCGCTTGATGCGCTTGTGCTCCATGAGGTGCACGACCTCTTCGAGCGGCGCGTCCTCGGTGATGGTGATCGGCTCCCGGGTCATCACTTCGCCGACCTTGCGCCCGTGGGACTCGACATATTCCTCGGCGAGTCGGCTCGGCCCGACCAGGAATTCCAGCCAGCGCGGCCGCTTGCGCGCGGTGCCGGTCTCGGCGCGGCGCAGGAAATCCCCTTCCGTCACCACGCCGACCAGGGCGCCCGAGGCATCGACCACCGGCAGGCCGCTGATGTGATTCTGCAGCATCAGCCTGACCGCCTCCAGCACACCGGCATCGGGTGAGATCGAAACGACGCGCGGGGTCATGATGTCGCCGGCCTTCATGGGAGTCTCCTGTTGCTCAGAGCCGTTTGCCGATCACGCTGAGCCCATTTGGCGTCCGCGCCCGCTTGACCGGGCGAAGACAGCGGAGTGCGCGTCAACATAAACGAGAAACATCGAGTTGCGCTCATTTGATGAAATCTCAAAACGACCCGAATGCCGTGCCCAAGCCGATGACCACCGCAAGCGCGATGATGGCTCCGACGATGCCGACCATCACGATGTCGAAATAGCTCTCGCGATGGGTCGTCCCGCACACCGCGAGGAGCGTCACCACGGCGCCATTGTGGGGAAGGCTGTCGAGCGTGCCCGATCCGATCACGGCGACACGGTGCAGCAAGGAGGGGTCGATCCCGCCTTCCCGCGCCAGGGCCAGATAGGTGTCGCCGAGAGCGTCGAGCGCAATGGTCAATCCGCCCGAGGCGGAGCCGGTGAGCGCAGCGAGCACGTTGGTTGCCGCCGCCAGCGAGACGAGCGGACCGCCGCCGATGCCCAAGCACCCAGTCGCGAACGACGGCGAAGGCCGGCATCGCCGCGACCACCGCGCCGAAGCCTACCAGGCTCGCGACGCTCAGCGCCGGCAGGACCGAGGCGTTGGCACCGGCGTCCATGGTTTCGCGCAGCGCCGGCAAGCGGGAGCGGTTGACGATCACCACGGTCAGGATCGCCGCGGCCAGCGCCGTGACGACGGCCCATACGCCGCCCACCGCGGAGAGCGACGTCGCGCCCCAGCGCTCCTGCGCCAGATACGACACGTCGAGGCGCGGAAGCACCACGAGGGACATCACGAGATTGACGCCCACGACCACGACCAGCGGCAAAACGGCGAGACCGACCGGAGGCGCGGTGGTGCCGTGGACTCCCATGTCTGATTTCGGCCGGATCGAATTCACGTGCGGTGGTGGCGCGCTCGCGCAGCGTCTGGTCATCGGCGAGGGTGTCGATCCCGGCAGGAGCCCCTTCCCCGAACGTGCTCGCCGGTGCGTCTGGCGGCGGCCTCGGCCCTGCCGAGCCACCACAGTCCGAAGCCGAGCATCACCGCGGAGGCGATGATCCCGAGCCCGGGTGCGGCGAATGGCGTGGTGCCGAAGAACGGCATCGGAATGGCGTTCTGGATCGCCGGCGTCCCCGGCAGGGCCGACATCGTGAATGTGGACGTCCCCAGCGCAATCGCGGCCGGCATCAGCCGGCGCGGGATGGCGGCGGCGCGGAACAGCGCCTGGGCCATCGGTGCGAGCACGAAGAACGCGACGAACAGGCTGACCCCGCCATAGGTGACCAGCGCGCCGGCCAGCACCACCGCCAAGATGGCGCGGCGTTCCCCGAAGCTGCCGCGTCATGTAATCCGCGATCGCCGAGACCGAGCCGCTGTCGTCCATCAGCTTGCCGAACAGCGCGCCGAGCAGGAAAATCGGGAAGAACTGGGCGAGGAAGCGCGCAGTGCCGCCCATGAATGTCTGAGTCCAGTGGGCGAGCAGCGGTTCTCCGGCGAACAGGGCGGCGATCAGCGCGGCGGCCGGGGCGAGCAGCAGCACGCTCCAGCTGCGGAACGCCAGGCCGATGAGCAGCAACAGGCCGAGCGCAATACCGAGGAGTCCCATCGTATCAGACACCCTCCAGCAGAATGTCGAGGTCGAGCGAGGATCGCCGACCGAGGTCGGCGGCATGCGCCGTCAGGAACGCATCCGCAGCGGTCCGGCCTTCGTCCCGCAGCATGGTGAGGAACTCCCATTCAGCGTTGAGCTTCGAGGAATATCCGAGGCCGACCATCGCCTCGCTGCTGATCCGGTGGATGCGCATGCCGGCCCATTGCGCGCCCTCGGAATCGCCGGGTTGCGCCAGCTGCCGCAGCAGGGCGATCATGCGGAGTTCCTTGAGCAGCACCGCATTGAAAGAGACCTCGTTGAGGCGGTTGAGGATGTCGCGGGCCGAGCGCGGATAGCCCGGCCGGTCCACCGGATTGATCTGCACCAGGATGGTGTCGCGCGATTTGCATTCGCGCACCAGCGGCGTGATCGTGGGGTTTCCGGAATAGCCGCCGTCCCAGTAGTGCTCGCCGTCGATCTCGACCGCCTTGAAAAAAGTGGGCAGGCACGCCGAGGCGAGAAGCACCTCGGGGGTGATCTCGCCGTTGCGGAACACCCGTCCTCTGCCGGTGCTGACGTTCGTCGCGGTGACGAACAGCTTGATCGGGCTTCGCGCCAGCCGCCCGAAATCGATCGTCTCGGCCAAGACCGCGTGGAGCGGATTGGTCTCCGAGCGGGTTGAGGTCGTAAGGCGAGAACAGTCTCGACATCATGTCCATGGTGACGAACAACGGGGAATGGTCGAGCGACCAGCGGCCGAGCAGGACATCGAGCGGACCGCGCTGGAATGGACTGAAGCGCGCCGATTCCGAGACGCCTGCTCCACAAGGATTCGAGCGACTTGCGGGCGCCGACGGCGCCCCCGTCGGTATAGCCGTCGGCAAGTGCCGCGGCGTTCATGGCGCCGGCCGAAGTGCCGGAAATGCCGTCGATCCGCAGCCGCTTTTCCTCGAGCAGCCGGTCGAGCACACCCCAGGTGAAAGCGCCGTGCGCTCCCCCGCCCTGCAAAGCCAGGTCGACCAGGACGTCATCCGTTATTTTTTGCGCCGCATGTGCGGTGGAGGTCGACATCGGTTTCTCCAGATGCTTGTCCCCCACCCCGCGGCCCGCGTTGCCTTCCAGTCGACCACCCTCTATCACATGCGAATGTGTTTTGAAGGCCACCGCACCGCGACCCTGGTATGAGCGACCCCTTTGAAAACGCCGACAGGGCGGGCGGCCGCGGGCAGCGCGCGTCGATCGGTCTTTGCACCGCCGTCATCGTCGTCACCGCCCTCTATTTCTCCGGCACGGTGTTCGCCCCGCTGGCATTCGCCCTGCTGATCATCGCGATCATATGGCCGGTCCAGAAGCGCCTGCAGATGCGGCTGCCCAAGCTCGTTGCGCTGGCCGCGAGCATGCTCTTGACGGTCGTGATCCTGGCGGCCTTCGTATCGCTGATCGCCTGGGGCTTCGGGCGGGTCGGCCGTTACATCGTCGCCGACGCCGCCCGCTTTCAGCTCTTGTACGGACAGATGGCCGAATGGCTGGAAGGCCACAGCATCGCGGTGGCCGGCCTGTGGGCGGAGCATTTCAACGTGGGCTGGCTGGTCCGCCTGTTCCAGCAGGCGACGATCAGACTGAACAGCATGCTCAGTTTCTCTCTCGTCATGCTGATCTATGTGATGCTCGGCCTGCTCGAAGTCGACGACGCTGCGAGCAAGCTCCGCGCCGCCGGGGCAGGCGAATTCGGCAGGGTCCTGCTGGCGGGCGGGGTCGAGACCGCCGCGAAGCTCCGCAGGTACATGGTGGTGCGGACCCTCATGAGCGTCATGACGGGCCTGCTGGTCTGGGGCTTCGCCATCCTGGTGGGCCTCCCGCTCGCGGCGGAATGGGGCGTGATCGCGTTCGCGCTCAACTATGTTCCGTTCATCGGCCCGTTCGTCGCGACGGTGTTCCCGACCTTGTTCGCCATCGCGCAATTCGAATCCTGGCAGATGGCGGTCCTGGTGTTCGCGTGCCTCAATCTCATTCAGTTCCTGGTCGGGAGTTATCTCGAGCCGCGAATCGCCGGCACCGCGCTTTCCATTTCGCCGTTCCTGGTGCTGTTCGCGGTATTCTTCTGGACCTTCGTGTGGGGGATCGCCGGCGCCTTCATCGGCGTGCCGATCGTGATCGCGGCCCTGACGCTGTGCGAGCAGCACCCGGCCAGCCGATGGTTCGCGGACCTGCTGGGAGGACCCGGCGGCAAGGCGGCGTGACTTCAGTCAGGGTCGGCCCGAGCCACCGCTGAATCATCGATCGCTTGCCGCCCGGGCAACTCGATGCGGTCGGGTTCCAGCAGCCTGAGCTTGCCGTCGGCGTCCGCCGCCAGATTGTGGACGTAGAAATAGGTGTCGCGGTCGTCGGTCGCTTCCATGACCGGCGACGGCGCGGACACGATCAGCAGCCCCCCGCATTCGCCGATCCAGTCGATGTGCCGGTGGCCGTGCATGACCACTGCGTTGTCGGCAAGGCGCTGCAGGCGCCGCACGAACCAGGTGCCGTTGATGAGCGCCGTGCCGATCCGCACCGACAGCGCCTTGGCGGGCTTGGGATACTCGACCACATGATGGTGCAGCGCCACGATCCAGCAGGCGCGGGGGTATTGTGCGACCGCAATGTCGATGCCCCTGGCCTGCGCGTGCGACACCATGCCGAGCGCGTTGGTGAAGGAGAAGTGCGTGTCGGCGTTCGAGTTCAGCACGATCACCCCGAGCCCGTCTTCGGTGTCGGGCGGCAGCACCATCGGAAATACCGTCGCCCACAGGTCGGCGAGGCGTCGCGACAGGCGGAACAAACCCTCGTCGGCGAAGGTTTCGATGCCGACGCGATGCGGCTCCAGGACCTGTGCCAGCGTGTCGCCGAGGCGGCCGGAGGCTCCATCGATGACCCTGACGCGTGACCCTTGCAGCGCAGCGAGCGCGGAGATGCTGCGCAACTGGCGCAACCGCTTGGTCGGACTGGTCGGCAGGTCCATGCGGGCCGGGTTCGCGCGGTCCACCACGTTGACGTCGTGATTGCCGGGGAGCCCGATCAGCAGTTCGGCGAGCTTGGGGTATGGCGCCAGGGCGTCGAAAAACTCCGCCCATTCCGCCGAGACGCCGGCATCGGTCAGGTCTCCCGAGATCAGGATGGCGTCGAGCGGCTGGGTCTGCGTGAATCTCGTCCAGCCGCGCCAGGGCCTGGCGCAATCGTTCGTTGCCGCGCGGGCCGGACCTCCCGCTCTCGACCCGGAAGCCGTATCGCTCGCCCACGGTATGGATGTCGGACAGATGGGCGACCCGCCATGTTCGGCCGCCGCGCGGGGGCGCGTCGAAGGACCGCAGGTCGCGCGGCTGCGCCATGGTCGCGTCGGCCATGCCCCAGACGAAGGCCGCGCCACCGAAATAGCCGGCGACGATCACGATCGCATTCGCCAACGCGATCGTGATGAGCAGCCGCGGGGAAGCGAAGTCCGCGAGACTGTGCCGACCCACCGTGTCGCCGGCCAGGCGAGCGCGGCGATTCCCAGACGACGTCGCGCTGAGCGCCACGCCCGATGCCGCGGCGCTGAGTGCACGGACCGAAGCGCGCCCGGCCGCACTCACGCCGTGCGGAAGCAAACGTTCCGCGGCAAACCTGAAGCCTTCGCGGAAGATGATGTACGCGGGCTGCACTCCCAAGGCGTTCAGCGACCAGAAGCTGCTCTCGATCAACCGCAGCAGCGGACGCCCGCCGAACCAGGCGATGCCGAGGAGAACCGTCAGCAGCAGGATCGGCGAAATGCCCGTCAGAATGGACGTGACCTTCGACGAAGCGGCCGAGAACCACAGCGACACGATGAGCGGCGTCATGCCGAGCACGAGGCCGGGCAGCCCGATCAGGAGCGTCCACGCGACCGCCAGTTTCGGCAGGCTGATCTCCGCCAGCAAGCTGCCGGCCAGCGAGAACAACGAGCGCCGCTTGGTGCTGGACGCGTCGTCCTCGATGTCGCCGTCGCGCGGATCGATGATCGGCTTCATTCAAACAAGGCCAAATCTCAACAAAAGCCCCGGGGTTGCACTATTCCGGAGATCAACGGTCCCGCAACGCGAGCCGCGACGATACATGAGGTTTGTTCTCCAACACAACCGTGGCGGTTGGTCGGGCGTGCTTCCGGATGGACATTGCTCCGTCATCGTCATAAATGGAAATCGTGCTCGACGCCGCGAGGAGGGCCCGGTCTTCACTGAGGAGGCGCTGCCATGCGTTGGCTCAACATAATCGTGGTCGCACTGTTCGCGCTTGCGACGATTCTCTTCGCAATCCAGAACTTTCAGATCGTCACGCTGTCCTTCATGGGCTTCAGCGCCCGCGCGCCGCTCGCGCTCCTGGTCGCCATCATCTACATCCTGGGCATGGCGACCGGCGGCAGCCTGTTCGCGCTGCTGCGCCGATCGATCGCGAGGTCGAGGCTCACTGCGATGAGCAAATCCTAGGCGCGAACGAGATTTGATATTCGAAGCGTCTTTCGGACCGCAAATCTTTGTGAAAGACGCAAGCCTATCGTTGTGACACGAAGCACCGACGATCCGGCTCGCTGAAAAATCGACGCTTGCGCTCGAAACAGACGCAGACCCCAGCTTGAGAAAGGACGCAACCATGGAAAGACGAACATTTTTGACCGGCAGTGCCGCCGCAGTCTTCGGAGCTTCGTCTCAGCCTGCGGTTTCTCAATCTCCGCCTGCCGCCGGGCAACCCTTGGCCCCCACGGACCTGATATCGGCGGTGGCTCGTTTGCGCAAGCAATTCCTCAGCGAGTTCGATCCCGCTTACGTCGAGAACGCGATCGTCCCGCATTTCCTGGTCAGCACCTATCAGGGGGAGCGGCCGTCGCTTCCCATGATCGATGTGAAGCTCACCAAAGAGAACGCTCTGCCCTACGACCTCTGGGGATTGATCAGCGAGACCTGGAAACCCAGTCCGGAGAACGGCGTCACCGTCTTTCTCCAGGGGCTGGAGAAGCGTGGGCCGGACAATCGTCGCAAGCGAATCTACATGTCCGCCGTGACCCCCGACCTGTATCGTCCGATGTACGGCGGCAAGGTCGCACAGTTCTTCGACAGGCTGCTGGCTGCCGGAAATGCCGGCAAGCCGCTGATGCGACCGTACCTGGAAGGCTATTTCGACCTGTACTGGGACCTGCATCTCGGTGTCAAAGGCGATGCCATCCCGATGCGGGTCCGCCAGATCGGGGAAAGCTTCAATACCGTCCTCGCTTATCGCGACCCGACCCAGAAGATCGTCTACGACAACTACATGGTGGTGCGCTCGAACTTGAGCTTCTTGAAAGCGTGGATCGACGAACGGCTCACCGATTTGACGAACGGGAAAACGCCGAATCCGGAGAAGACCTTCGCCTGGTACTGGATCAAGAACGCCGGAGACGGAGAGAATTTCCAGCACAAGGACGTCGTCTTCGAGTGCTTCCACAATTTCGTCGCCTTCAGCCAGTGGGGAAACACGCTCTACAACATCATGCTGAAGTTGGCCGTGGACACCGGAGACCCCGACGCCCGGGCGTCTTTCAAGAACACCATGGAAGGCACCTTCGACCAGGCGGGCGGCGCGCCGTTCACCCCGCTCGAGCGCCTGGTGATGGAGTTGTTCCGCACCATCACGCCGAACGGCGGCAGCATCTCGGCCCTCGAAGAGGTCAGAACGCCGCCGTACCAAAGGCATGGCTACATGGTGAGCCCCCATGAGGCGACCAGCTTCGACCCCGTGCAGTGGAAAAATCCCGAAAAATTCGACCCCGATCGCTACAACATCGTCCCGACCAGCCACCAGATAGACGAGGCGAAGTGCGAGCAGATCGGCTTCGCCAGATGCCCCTTCGAGAGAACGGCGTTCGAGGTCAAGGACGGCCGCAAGGCGACGCTGAACAACAGCGGATTTGGGACCGTCTACGGCATCGTCGACGGCAAGCCGCTTCCGGTGTGCGACCATGCCGGCTTCGCGCCGTTCGGCTTTGGATATCGTCGCTGCCCGGGCGAGCAACTCACGATCCAGGTTTTCGAGGACTTTCTGAGGAAGGTGTGGAGGGACAAGATCCAGTTCGCAAAGCTGAACATCGCCAATCCCGAACCGCTCCCCATCGGACCGACGACGGTGATCGGTGACGACGTCGGGTTCACCAAGTCGGCGTAGGCGTTTGCCTCCTACCGGCGCAGATTCCGCCACTATTCCGTCGGGTCGAGCGAGGCCACGTAGGCGGAGATGGCGATGACGTCGTCCGCGGTGAGCTTGTCGACGACCGCCTTCATCAACGCGGCCGAGGTGCCGCCGCGATCGCCGGTCTGGAAGTAATAAATCTGGCGGGCGATGTTGCCGGGAGAGCGGCCGGCGAGGCTGGGCACGTCTCCGAGCCCCTTCAATCCCGGGCCGTGGCAGATCGCGCACGGGATGGTCTTGCCGCCGCCGGAAGCGACCAAGGCCTCGCCCTTCTTCAGGCTGCCGGGCGGCACATAGGAGACGAAGCTCGCATGGGGATCGCGCAGCTCGACGCGCTCCGCGTCTTGCGGCAATTCGACGATGCGCTTGCCGATCGGCTCGGTGCCGCCCGAAGGATGCGGCAGCCGCCGCGTTCCCTTGAAATAGGTCTTCGGCACCGTGTCGGTCTCGACCACCCGCGTCCACCGCATCAATTTCAGGCCGGCGAAATATTCCGTCGCCGCCTTGATCTCATCCGGGGTCAGGTCCTTGGAAAACCGGGTCATGGCGCCCGCGCCGGCGCCGCCCCTGGCGCCGCTTTTGAAGTCGGCCAGCTGCCGCGCCAGATAGGAAGCGGTGGTGCCGGCAAGCCGCGAGTTCTCGGGATGGCCATGGCCGTGGGGGAGATGACAGCCGATGCAGGCGCGCACCGTGGTGCCGTTGCCATGGGCGACGATGGCGGGCATCGGCGGATGCTCGTCGGGAAACCAGTCCGGCGAATCGATCTGCGAGTTGATCTGCTTCCTGGTGTAGGTCCGCGTCGATCCCGGCGCCTGCAACGGCTTGCCGCTGTCGGGCTCGGCCGGCACGTTTTCGGCTTGCGCGGGCGGATAGGCCCAGTCCGGGCGCTCGGCCGCGACGGCGGACGCGGGCAGGCAGGCGAGCAACAAAACCGGGATGAGGTTCCTCATGACGTTTCCCTTTGGTGGCCCCTTTGCGGGATCGGATGGCGGTAATATAGCCGCAATGGTGCGCCGGCGAAATCCTGACTTGCGTCCTGACCTTGCCTCGTCGCGGCGTGTTCCGTATGGGCTGCCATGCCGGAAGGCGTCCCAGGCGCACAGGCCCTCGCGGGATTGGCCGGCTGCTTCGAGGGCGGAACGCCGATGAACTCTGCTTTCACTCCTCGCCTTGCGCGACACGAAGACATTGCGGCCTTGAATGTTCTCATGGCGGCAGCGATCCGCGGATTGCTGCGCGATTTTCTTTCGCCGCAAGCCGTGGAAGCCTCGTTCGACGTCATGGGACTGGACACCCAGCTCATCGAAGACAGCACCTATTTCGTCGTCGAATGTGACGACGCCATTGCGGGCTGTGGCGGATGGAGCCGCCGTGCAACCCTGTTCGGCGGCGATCATGCCGCGAGGCGCGATGCGGCATTGCTCGATCCGCGCAAAGACGCAGCGCGCGTGCGCGCCATGTATACGAGCCCGCGATTCGCCCGCCGTGGCCTCGGCCGCCTGGTGCTGAGCCTTTGCGAACAGGCGGCGGCGGCCGAGGGCTTTGCGCGGGTGGAGCTTGCGGCGACCCTGGCCGGGGAGCCCCTGTACCGCGCCTGCGGGTATCGGGACATCGAACGCTTCGAGGCCGACACACGGGCAGGGATTCGCGTTCCCCTCGTTCGCATGGGAAAACGGATCGCCGGGCGCGCAAGGGGCCCGTCTCGCTGACACCGGAGCGGGTCGCGGGGCCAGCCGGGTAGCGTCGAGATCAGTTGGGCGCGGCCTAGTCCGACAATTCACGTCGATGACCGCACATGGTCCCGCGTCCGCTTGTGAACGGCGGCGAAAACGGGCAGCATCGGCACGACGAGAACCGGGCGCCGGCATCGTTCGATACGCCCTCGGCGCCGCTCGCGCGGCCTCGCCGAGGGGGCGCCCGCGCGCGCGGAGCCGAGGGACACCGGCGCGCCGATCCTGAGGCCGTTGCCGAAGTAGACCGCGCTGAGTGGCGGAGGAGACCCATGAGCCTACGGGCGAAGATACGGTCCCTGACTCCATGTGCGTTGCGCATGGTCGTGCCGTTGGCGACGGTGGCAATCGGCTGGTGCGCGATGGTGAGCGGCGTCGCACGCGCCCAGACGCCCGCGATGACGGGCGTCGTTCACTCTCCCGCAGGTGACCTGCGAGGGCTTGCCGCCGACCGCGGCGGCGAATTTCTCGGCATCCCGTATGCGTCGCCCCCGGTCGGAGCGCTGCGCTGGCAACCTCCCCATGACGCGGCGGGCTGGCCGCGGACGTTGCAGGCGACGAAGTTCGCAAACACCTGTGCTCAGCCGCAGCGCGGCGTCTTCGCGGCGCCGAGCAACACCGAGGATTGCCTGTACCTGAACGTGTTCACGCCGGAGACGACGCCGGACCCGGCGGCCCGGCGGCCGGTCATGGTGTGGTTCCACGGCGGCGGCCTGTTCAGCGGCGAGAGCAACGATTACGACGGCAGCAAGCTCGCCCGCCGGGGCAACGTCGTCGTCGTGACGACGAATTATCGGGTCGGGGCCCTGGGCTTCATGTCGCACCCCGCGATCAACGCCGAAGGCCATCCGTTCGCGAATTACGGCATCATGGACCAGCAGTCCGCGCTGAGGTGGGTGCAACGCAACATCGCGGCGTTCGGCGGGGATCCGGGGAACGTGACGATTTTCGGACAGTCGGGCGGCGGCACCAGCGTCATGGCCAATCTGGTCTCGCCGTTGTCGAAGGGATTGTTTCATCGGGCGATCAATCAGAGCGGAACACGCATCGCCGCGACGACGCCGGCGGCCGCGCTCAAACTCGGTGAAGAGTTCGCCGCCGCAGCCGGCTGCGCCGACCAGAGCGCGAAGTGCCTGCGTTCACTGACGGTCCAACAGGTTCTCGACCATCAGGCGGACATCCTGCGCGCCGTGCCGGACTTCCCCTCGGTCGACGGCACGATCATCACGCACACCCCATTGGAGGCCTTCAACAAGGGGCTGTTCAATCAGGCGCCGATCATGACCGGGCTCGTGCGCGACGAACAGGCCTACTTCCTCCCGGAGCCGAATACGCACAAGCCGCTCACCGCGGACGATTTCAAGCGCTACGCCGCATCCTTCGGGGCCGCGCATACGCAGACGCTGCTCGCCAAGTATCCGCTGGCGGATTACCCCAATCCGAGCCTGGCCGAGATCGCCATGGCGCAAGGCTTCAAAGCCTGCACCGCGCGGCTGCTCGATAGGCAATGGGCGAAATACGTTGCGGTCTACGCCTACGAATTCGGCGACCGCACCGCGCCGTCGTATTTTGGCGAGGTCAGCTATCCCATGCGCGCCTATCACACGTCCGAACTGCAATATCTGTTTCCGCGGTTCCATGGCGGACAGGGAACGCCGCACCCGCTGAGCGAGGCGCAGGAACGTCTGTCGGACCTCATGGTCGACTACTGGACGAGCTTCGCGCGGCATGGAACGCCGGATCAGTCCTCCGATCACGCGCTGCCGCCGTGGCCGCGTTATTCGGCCGAAAAGGACGATGTCTTGTCCCTGGACCTCCCGGGGCCGAAGACCGCGGACGGTTACGGCAAGGCGAACGACTGCGACTTGTGGGATACGATCCTCTCCTATCAATGAGGATGTCGCCCGGGATTTGTCGATCGGCGCCGCCCGACGCTTGCTCCGGTCATGCGATTCTCTGGACACGATCGCGATCCCCGCCGCACCCAGGGCTATTGCAGATGAGCAAAGAGTTCGAAGAAGAATTCCTTGCTCCATGATGCGAGCTTCATTTTGCGGGCGGGGGATCGATTGTCGGGATGAGCGCGCAAGATGTCGAGGGCCATGCGGCGCAGAGCGGCAAGATTTTGCGGGCCGTAATTCTTGCGGGTTCGCGCATCGTCCTCGTTGAAGACGACGTCGAGGGGCCAGTGACACTGATTTTCGACGCTCCAATGCGTACGCGTTACTTCGAGCATGCGTTGGGGCGTCAGCCGTTTGGAGAGCGCCACGTAGAGCACCGTGTTGGTCGGCTTGCCATTGGCCTGCCGGCGCTCGGTTTCGATACGGCCGATGGCGGCGAGCCCAGGCAAGGCCGGCGCGGCGGCGGGTCGGGCAATGACGCTGGCGCGGCGCCGTTCGTGTCGGTCGTGACCGCTGTCGCCGTGCTCGTAGAAGGCAAGCGTGCCTTTGGCGTCGGCCGCCGCGAAGGCGGCCTGCGCGCAGGTGAACAACGGCGCGTTGTTGGCTTTGAGCTTCAGGGCGTAGTGCGCACCGGTTGCGCGCACCCCTGCGGCCATGCGCGGGTGGCAATGCAAGGCATCGGCGGTGACGATGCAGCCTTTCAAAACCAGGCTTTTCAGCGCCGCCAGGGTGGCCGCAACCTCATTGCCGCCGGGCGCGTGCCGGGTCGCCAGCGACAGCCGCGTCTCGGCATCCCACACGCTCACCATGAGCGGGGGCATGAAGCCGCGTCCGCGTTCATAGCCCCGCCGCAAAGACTTGCCATCGACCGCGACCACGCCTTTGGGCGGCCCGAGCCCGAGCCCCTCGCGCAGCGCCGCGGCGAAACGGGTGAAAACCCGTGCCATCTCGTCGGGATCGAGCAGACGGAACACCCGGCTGAAGCTGTCGTGGCTCGGCGCCCCGTGGTCAAGATCGACGATCTCGGCAAGTGTCGCCGCGTTGGCGGCAGCAAAATCGGCGATATCGACGCAAGACTTCGCCCCACACAAAGTCGCCGCCAACGCAATGAACAGCATTGCCGCAAGATCATGTCGCGCATTGAAGTCACGTGGATCACGGACCTCACGGAAAATCCAGATAAGCGGTTCCATCCCAGCTCTCCCGAATCAGGAAAGCCTTCCTCAGAATCAACTTTTACTTCCGATGCAATAGAGTTCTACTCACCTGCGATTCCCCTGCCGCCGCACCGGTCGGCCGTCGGCGAATCCCGGCCCTGCGACACCACGAGCGCCTCGATCTCGTCCGCGGCGTTCGCGGCGCCGTCGACGCCCGCGAGCGACGCGGACATGCGCTTTGCAACGTGCCGGTATGACGCCGACAGCACATCCTGTGCTGCCGCCCTTATGGCGGTCGCGTCGGCGTCGCCCGGCAGCGCCCGCCCCGCGCCCCATTTCTGGACGGTCGCGGCGATGAACGGCTGATCGGCGGCGAGCCCGGGAATGACCACCATCGGCACTCCGTGGCGCAGCGCGCGCATGGCGGTGCCGTGGCCGCCATGGGTCAGGGCCAACGCGGCCCGCCGCAGGATCGGATCGTGGGCCGCGTAGCGCAGCACCATCGCATTGGCGGGTGCCGTGAGCTCCTCCGGCTCCACGATCCCGCCGGTCGTCGCCACCACATGCACCGGAAGTTCGGCCAGCGCATCGAGGCTGTTCTGCAGCTTCGCCAGCGAGCGTTGCTCAAAGCCGGTGCTGAAGCTCACCAGCACCAGCGGAGCGGGATCGTCGGCGCCCCATGGCAGGTCGGTGGGGATCGCGTGCTTTTCGTCTTCCAGCACGGGGCCGGCATGGCGCACCAGCTCCCAGCCCGGCACGGCGGCATCGTCGAATTCCGCAAGCGCCGTCACGATGATGCGATCCTGTCCACGCCACAACTCATCGAGCTTCGGCAGGCTCTCGAAGCCCGCATGCCGGCGCATCCCGTCGAGCCGCGCGATCATCTCGCGCCACATGTCGAGCTGGCGGAAAATGAAGGTGTGGCAGGCCACCGCGGTCGGGCAGCCGAACCGCTTCGCCTGCACCAGGGCAGCCGGAAACATCGCATCGATGACGATGAGATCGGGGGCTTGCGCCGCCACGATCGCCGCCACCTCGGCCTCGACCGCGGGCGAGGTCAGGTAGCAGGCGAGGCGGGTCAAGGGACTGCCCTGCGGATAGCGATCGACCTGGGCATAGGCCTGGGCGATCTCGATCGCCTGGAATCCCGCCGCTTCGACCCGCGGCACCATTTCCGGCCGTCCCGCGAACACGACCGCGTGGCCGCGCTCGGTCAACACACGGGCGATGCCGAGGCTAGGAGGCAGGTTCCCGCCGCCCGACCAGTTCAGCCATAAGATTTTTGCCATCTGACGTCTCCTCTTTCGAGTCTTTCGTGACGCTGTCGATCATGCGGCGGACGATCGCCTCCGCAGCCGGCCGGCTCAGCGCGCGGTCGCGGCGCAGCAGCTTCCAGACATAGACGTCCGTCGCCACCAGCAGGATATGCATGAGCTGCGCACGGGCGCTGCCGCTGCAGCGTTCGAGCTGGGGCGCGAACAGGGTCTTCACCAGGCCGCGATGGTTGTCGCGCCCCTTTTCCAGCAGCGGCTCGAGGGCGGGACGGCGGCGCTCGTCATTGAGGCGCTGGATGACGAGATCGCCCATCGCCTCGTAGATGTCGAAGACGGCCTTCACGGCCGCCGCCACGTCGCCCGGCGGCGTCGGCTTTACCGGCATTCCGGTCGCAGCCAGCTCGTCGAGCGCCTCGAAGATCAGCCTGTCCTTGCTGCCGAAGGCGCGCAGCACCGTCTGCACCGTGGTCCCGGCCCGCTGCGCCACCTCGTCGAGCGTGAAGTTCTCGATCGCCCGGTCGCAGTAGAGCTGCATGGCGCTCGCCCGGATGCGCGCCCGGGTCGCCTCGGCCTTGGCCGCGCGCGCCGTCATCACGTAAGGCCGCTTCGTCTTTTTCATGTTAGTTAGACTACTATGAATATAATTTGGTGTCAATAAAGATAACACGAAATTAAAGTGCGACTTCCCGCCCCCTTTCTCCAGCGCGGGCGAGTGGTGTAGCGTCCGCCTCGCAGCTGCCATCATGAGACGTGTCGGACTCGCCGGCAGGAGGGCGAACGCGATGAAATTCCCGCGCCGTAGATTTCTGCATCTGGCGGCAGGCGCCGCCGCGCTGCCGGCCGCCTCGCGCATCGCGTGGGCGCAGGCCTATCCGGCGCGGCCGGTCCACGTGATCGTCCCGCAGGCCGCCGGCAGCTCGTCCGACATCACGGCGCGCCTGATCGGACAATTCCTGTCGGACCGCCTCGGTCAGCAATTCATCATCGATGACCGGCCGGGCGCCGGCGGCAATATCGGCACCGAGGCGGCCGTGCACGCGCCGGCCGACGGCTACACGGTGCTGCTGGTCAATTCGCAGAACGCGATCAACGCGACGCTCTACGACAAGCTGAGCTTCAATTTCATGCGCGACATCGCGCCGGTGGCGGGCCTTACCCTGGTTCCCCTGGTGATGGAGGTCAGTCCTTCGTTCCCGGCCAAGACGGTTCCCGAATTCATCGCCTACGCCAAGGCCAATCCGGGAAAGATCAACATGGCGTCGGCCGGCGTAGGCGGGCCGCAGCACGTCGCCGGCGAACTGTTCAAGTTCATGGCCGGCGTCGACATGGTTCACGTGCCCTACCGCGGCACCACGCCCGCGGTGACCGACCTGCTCGCCGGCCAGGTGCAGGTGATGTTCGACGTAACGCCGACGGCAGTCCCGCAGATCAGGGGCGGCAAGCTGCGTGCGCTGGCGGTGACCACGGCAAAGCGCCTCGACGTGCTGCCGGACGTGCCGACGGTGGGCGATTTCCTGCCGGGCTACGAGGCGACCGCCTGGGTCGGCGTCGGGGTGCCGAAGGATACCCCGCCCGCGGTCATCGCAGCGCTGAACGAGGCGATCAACGCGGCTCTGGTCGACGAAAAGATCAAGGCGCAACTGGCCGACCTGGGCGCGATCACGATGCCGCCGGCGCCGGCTGCCGCGTTCGGAAAATTCGTCGCCGACGAAACCGAGAAGTGGGGCAAGGTGATCAAGTCCGCGGGCATCAGGGCGGATTGACCGGCGCCTCGGGTTTCCTGCGTCGCGTTGCGCGAGGCTCGCAACGCCGATGTCCGACATGGGCAGGCCGCAGACTGGATGCGGACGGTTTACGCGCCGCACCCGCGATGGTCCCGTCGTTTCCGAGAATCGAGCCGCGGTGGACCCAGGCTGCCCGTTGCGCCTGGCACTGGTCGCAGGGACCTGTGATAGAAGCCGTCAGCCACGGAGTTCAAAGCCGAGATGTCTCATCCCGACCGCTTTCTTCTCGCCGGTGTGATGGGCTGCCCGGTGATGCATTCGCGCTCGCCGCTCATCCACAATCACTGGCTCGCCGAATACGGGCTGGCCGGCGCCTATGTTCCGCTCGCGATCAAGGCGGAGGGCCTGCGCGCGGCCCTGCGCGCGCTCCCGGCGCTCGGCTTTTCCGGCTGCAACCTGACCATCCCGCACAAGGAGAAAGCCTTCGAGATCGTCGACGAGGTCGATCCGCCGGCGCGGCGCATCGGCGCGATCAACTGCGTCGTCGTACGTGCGGACGGCTCCCTGTTCGGCCGCAACCATGACGGCTGGGGTTACCTCGAATCCATCGCCGAAGCGGCGCCGGGCTGGCGCGCCGATGCGGGACCGATCGTCGTCCTGGGCGCCGGCGGCGGCGCGCGCGCCGTGGTGGTCGGTCTCGCCGAACAAGGCGCAAGGGAAATCCGCGTCGTCAACCGCACGCTCGATCGCGCCAGGCAACTCGAGCGCGACATCGGCGCGCCGGTCCGCGCGGTCGACTGGGCGAGCCGCGCCGACGCGCTCGACGGCGCCGCCATGCTGGTCAACACCACGAGCCAGGGCATGGCCGGCCAACCCGCGCTCGACATCCCCCTCGACACGCTGCCCAAGACCGCGCTGGTCTCCGACATCATCTACATTCCGAAAGAGACACCGTTGCTCGCCGCCGCCCGCGCGCGCGGCAACCGGACCGTCAACGGGCTCGGCATGCTGCTCAACCAAGCGCGGCCGGCGTTCCGCGACTGGTTCGGCGTGATGCCGGAGGTAACGCCGGAACTGCGCGCCATGATCGAGGCGACGATCTGACCGCCGGTGCAGCGTGCCTTTATCGCCGGGATGGCCGTGACAAGCCCGCCATGACGATTCCGTGCGAGGGGCTCGGTCACGGTTTGCGCGCCGGCTTGAAATATCTCAAATCGGGCGGCGCCTGGTCCTTGCGGGTGGGCATCAGGAGGCCGTCGGCGCTGAGGAAATAATTGTCCTTGCCGATCACGACATGCGGGTTGTTTTCCCCGCAGATCCACTCGCGCCATTCCGCCTGCGGATATGAATTGCGGCGGTAGCTCTTGGTCACCGTCCACGGCCGCGTCAGCGCGTGGTCGATGGTGGTGATCTCGTCGTGCAGGAGGTTGCGGTCGGCCTCGTCGAGCCAGATGCGCTCCTTGAAGATGCTCTCGTTGTCCTCGTGCAGCGGCAGGCCGCTGGCGTCGTAGGCGCGCGGGCCCTTGAAGCCGCGGCTCTCGACCTCGAGCGCGTCGTAGCGGCCGTCGCCGTCCTCGTCGATCCATTTGCCGATGGAGTATCCGACCCAGCTCGGCTCGATCGCCCTGGGCCAGTCGCGGCCGTCGGTATAGATGTGGCGGCTGTGCTCGATGTGGTCGATCAGCACATAGGTGATGTCCGGCGTGATGATGAATTCGAGCGGCTCGTAGGCCGTCATCATGCGCGGCATCCCGTTCGGCAGGCAGGTGAAGGTGGCCGAGGTGCCCTGCCCGCCATTGGCCTGGTCCGCCAAGTTGGCCTCGAACTTCGCCTGGTATTCGGGGGTGAGCGGGGCGCCTTGGCCGCGGCCCGGCGGCTTTGAGGGATCATGGGGCGGCTGGCCCACCGCGCCGGGCACCCGCGCGCGGGTCCATATGCCCTTCCAGTCCGGATATTTCGCGTCATCGGAGGCGAGCGCGCCGGTGGCCGCGGCCATCACCGCGGCGGCCGTGACCGCGCCGATCATGCTGCGGTTGGGCATGCATCTTCTCCTTGCAACCTGTGACTGCTGCGCTGCAATTTTTCGGTGACTAGGCGGCCCGGGCTGGCCTCGGCCGCGTCTTTGAGGCAAATACTGTGCCTCCCCGCCGCGTCGGCAGGGGAAACCAGATGTTGGGGTCAGGCTACTACGGGGTTAATGTGGGCGAAATCCACCCCAGATATGCTTCGGAACATGATCCAGCCGGCGCGAAAATGACCGGGATTTCAAGGAGACCTCAATGAACGACGCCGCCGCACCATTGGCGAGGCACAAGACCACCCCGGTCAAGGTGGGGGACGTGACGGTCGGCGGCGGCGCCCCGGTGGTGGTGCAGTCGATGACCAACACCGACACCGCCGATGTCGAGGGCACGGTGCGCCAGGTGGCGGCGCTGGCGCGGGCGGGCTCGGAGCTCGTGCGCATCACCGTCGACCGCGACGAGGCTGCGGCGGCGGTTCCCCACATCAAGGAACGGCTCCTCAAGATGGGCGTCACCGCGCCGATCGTCGGTGATTTCCACTATATCGGCCACAAGCTGCTGGCCGAGCATCCCGCCTGCGCCGAGGCGCTCGACAAGTACCGCATCAATCCCGGCAATGTCGGCTTCAAGGAGAAGAAGGACCGCCAGTTCGGCGCCATCATCGAAATGGCGCTCAAGCACGGCAAGCCGGTGCGCATCGGCGCCAATTGGGGCTCGCTCGACCAGGAACTGCTGACGCACCTGATGGACGAGAACGCCAAGCTGGCGGAGCCCGCCGACGTGCGCGCCGTGACCCGCGAGGCGATGGTGCAGTCGGCGCTGCTCTCCGCCGGGCGCGCCGAAGAGATGGGCATGCCGCGCTCGCGCATCATCCTCTCCGCCAAAGTGTCGGCGGTGCAGGACCTGATCGCGGTCTATATCGACCTCGCGCGGCGCTCGGACTATGCGATCCATCTCGGCCTCACCGAGGCGGGCATGGGCTCCAAGGGCATCGTCGCTTCGTCCGCCGCCATGGGCATCCTGCTGCAGCAGGGCATCGGCGACACGGTGCGCGTCTCGCTGACGCCGGAGCCGGGCGGCGACCGCACGGTGGAAGTCAAGGTCGCCCAGGAGCTGTTGCAGACCATGGGCTTTCGCACCTTCGTGCCGCTGGTCGCGGCATGCCCGGGCTGCGGCCGCACCACCTCGACCACGTTCCAGGAACTGGCGCGGGAGATCCAGGATTTCATCCACGTCTCGATGCCGGAATGGAAGACGCGCTATCCCGGCGTCGAAGGCCTCAACGTCGCGGTGATGGGCTGCATCGTCAACGGCCCCGGCGAATCCAAGCACGCCGACATCGGCATATCGCTGCCCGGCACCGGCGAGACACCGACCGCCCCGGTGTTCATCGACGGCAAGAAGGCGATGACGCTGCGCGGCCCGACGCTCACCACCGATTTCAAGAACATCGTGATCGACTACATCGAGCGCCGCTTCGGCACCGGCGCCGGCGCCGGCGCCGGCCGCAGCGCGGCGGAGTAGCGTAGCGCAATCGGAATCGGCCATGAGCGTTGCCAGCCCATTGGAAGCGACCGACCACCGAACGGCGTTGATCCGGCGGGCGTTCCGGCTCGAATACATCACGCTCGCCTGGATGACGGTCGAGGCCGTCGTGGCGATCGGCTCCGGCGTCGCCGCCGGCAGCCTGGCGCTGACGGCATTCGGGATCGACAGCCTGATCGAGCTGGTTTCAGCCGCGGTTCTGGTCTGGCGCCTGAATGTCGAGCTTCGACACGGCCAGGCCTTCGCCGAGGCGGCGGAGAGAACGGCCTCGCGCATCGGCGGGGCTTTGCTGTTCGCACTCGCCGCCTATGTGGTCGCAAGCGCCGGATGGAAATTATGGATGCGGCAAGGCGCGGAGTTCTCCCTGCCGGGCCTCATCATCACCGTGCTCGCCGTTCCCGTCATGTATTTCCTGTCGCGGCGCAAGCTGCAGGTGGCTGACGCGCTCGGCAGCCGCGCAATGCGAGCGGATGCCGTCGAGAGCATCACCTGCAGCTGGCTCGCCTTGGTGGTCGTAGCTGCGCTCTTGGTGCAGCTCGTCACCGACGCGTGGTGGGTGGACCCGCTGGCTTCCCTCGGGATCGTCTGGTTCCTCATCCGCGAAGGCCGCGAGGCCTGGCAAGGGCAAGAGTGCTGCGGCCACAGCAAGTAGCCTAGCCTGAGCGCCACAAGCCCGTAACCCGCATGGAGCGAAGCGGAATGCGCGGCCACGGCATGGAGATGTCCAAACCGCTGCTCCCGCGCTCTATCCGGGCTGCGGATGCCGATGACCGGAATCGGGACGAAGTTGGGCAGCAGCCCGCCCGGAAAACCCTGGCTGACCCAATGCAACCCCGATAGCATTACATCAATAAAAACACCCGGGAGGATATCATGACAGACCTGCGCAACGCCGGTTCCGGCAATACGTGCGTGTGCGGCGCCTGCGCACCATCATCCGCGCTGTCGCGCCGAGAATTCCTCTGTACCGGCACCGCAGGCGCGGTCGCGGCGGCGGCCGTTACGGCATCGGCCATCGGCACCGCCAGCGCACAGCAGCCGGCGGGCGGCGCCGCGCCGGGGCGGGCGATCCTGATCAAGGGCGGCTGCGTCCTCACCCTCGACCGTGCGCTCGGCGATTTCGAGGCGGCCGACATCTTGATCGAAGGCAAGACCATCGCGGCAGTGCGGCCGAACATCAGCGCGCCCAACGCGGAGGTGATCGACGCCGCCCGCATGATCGTGATGCCGGGCCTCGTCGATACCCACCGGCACATGTGGCAGGGCATCCTGCGCAACGTGTTGCCGGACGGCTCGCTGGAGGACTATCGCGACGTAGTGCAGCGCACCTTCGGCGCGAAATACACCCCCGACGACGTCTATGCCGGCGACCTCTTCAGCGCATTGGGCGCCGTCGACAGCGGCGTGACCTGCATCCTCGACTGGTCCCACATCCACAACAGCCCGGCCCATTCCGATGCCGCCGTCAAGGCGCTGTTCGATTCCGGCGTGCGCGCCGTGTTCGCCTATGGCAACGGGCAGAACGAAACCGGCCGCTACTGGGAAATCGCGACCAGCAGGTACCCCGGCGACATCGCGCGCCTGCGCAAGCAGTATTTTTCGAGCGACGACCAGCTGGTGACTCTCTATCTGGCGGCGCCGTCCGGCTCGCCGGAGCAGGTGCTGCCCACCTTCAAGGCGGCCCGCGATGTCGGCGCGCGGATCACCATGCATGCCGGTGTCGGCCCCGGCGGACGCAACGGATTGTTGGAAAAGCTCGACGCCGCGAAGGCGCTCGGCGCCGATACCACCTATGTGCACTGCTGCACGCTCAACGACACCGAATGGAAGCTGATCCGCGACACCGGCGGCACCGTCTCGATCGCGAGCTACGTGGAGAGCCTGATGGGCCACGGCATTCCGCCGATCCAGAAGGCGATCGACATGGGTATCCGGCCGAGCCTCTCGATCGATGTCGAGACGTCGGTGCCCAACGACTTCTTCGGGCAGATGCGTACGGCGTTCTCGCTGCAGAAGCGGCAGGTGTGGGAGCGCCGCCATGCCGGCGACCCCAATGCGCCGAAATTCCTCACCGTGCGCGAGGTGCTCGAATTCGCCACCATCGAAGGCGCTCGCGCCAACGGCCTCGACCGCAAGATCGGCACGCTCACGCCCGGCAAGGAGGCCGACATCATCCTGTTGCGCACCGACCGCCTCAACGTCATGCCGCTGAACAATGCGGTCGGCGCGGTGGTGGCGAACATGGGCCCGCAGAACGTCGATACCGTGCTGATCGCGGGCAAGGTGATGAAACGCAACGGCGCCATGCTGGGCGTCAGCTATGATCGCCTCACCCGGCTCGGCGACGAGGCGCGCGACCGCCTTTACGCCGCCGCGAAGGTGAAGAACACTCGGGTGTGAGCGCGCCCGGATCGGCCGGGTGGCGCTGTCATCGCTGGAGGCCCGTCATGAACGTCATGCGCCGTCGCGTACTGCAACTGGTCGGGATCGGGGTGGCCATGATCGCCTGTCCGATCGTCGCGTCGGCGCTCGATGCGCAAACGGGCGGTGCATTCAAGATGGCGATGGGACCGGTCAGTGCACCGCTGAAGCCGGGCGGGCCCCCTGCCAACAGCGCCGTCACGACATGCTCGCCTTATGGCAATCCCTGCCCAGCGCCGCGCATTCGTCCCAAGCACCGGCGCACACGCCCTGCGGCGAGGTGACCGGCAGCTTCGTCATTCCGACCGTATGCCGAGCTTCCTCACCAGCGCGCCCCACTTCGCCTCTTCGGATGCGATGTCGGCCGCTTGCTGGTCCGGCGTGCCTGGCAGCGGCTCGCCACCCTCGTCGACGATGCGCGCGCGCACCTCCTCGCTGCCGAGCGCGGCGCGCAGCTCGGTATTGAGCCGGTTGGCGATGGCGCGGCTGATCCCGGCCGGCGCCACCATACCGTAATGAATGACCGCCGCGTAGCCCGGCACGCCGGATTCCGCGATGGTCGGCAGGTCCGGGAAAATCGACGAGCGCGTCTCGCCGGTCACCGCGATCGGACGCAAGCCGCCGCTGCGGAGCTGACCGAACACGGACGGAAAGGTGGTGATGGACATGTCGACATGGCCGCCGGCGAGGTCGCCCTGCATCGCGCCGGTGCCGCGATAGGGGATGTGGGTCAGCTTGATGTTCGCCATCACCTCGAACAGCTCGGTGGAGACATGGGAGCCCGAGCCGATGCCGGCCGTCGCGTAAGTGATCTTGCCGGGCTCCTTCCTCGCGAGCGCAATCAGGTCGGCGACGCTGTGCACCGGCACCGATGGATGGACCACGAGAATCTGCTGGTAGGAGGCGATCAGCCCGATCGGCGCGAAGTCCCGCCGCGGCTCGTAGCCGGGATCGGCATAGAGCGCAGGCGCCACGCCGAACACGCCGGAATGGCCGACCATCAGGGTGTAGCCGTCGGGCGCGGCCTTGGCGACCGCCCGTGCACCGATGGTGCCGCCGGCGCCGGCGCGATTCTCGATCACGAACTGCTCGCCCAGCGCGCGCCCCATGTGCTGGGCGATGAGCCGCGCCATGATGTCATTGCCGCCGCCCGCCGCAAACGGCACGATTATGGTGACCGGATGGGTCGGATAGGCTTGCGCGGTGGCGGGCCGCGCCGCGCCTGCGACGACGGCCGCCGCCATGAGAAGGGCGACAAGGGAGAGTGACGATTGCCGAAACATGCGCGCAATCATGGAAGCCTCCCGGGTTGGCACATTGCGTTCGACACGCAGGATCGGCAAAGGCGCTTGCGCCGTGCCCACGTTCAACGTCGCCGGCGGGCACGCAGAGCCTGTCATCGGGCCGGCCGAAGGCCGGACCCGTTGGCTTTGCCCACCCTACGCCTTAGAACATGAGCTAGACAGTGCGGAAGTATAATCGAGCCGTTGCAGGGAAACCATGAATTCCGCCGAATGGCCCGGCGAGGCGCCGGACGTGCTCGTGGTCGGGGCGGGCAATGCCGCCTTGTGCGCCGCGATCTCGGCGCAGGAGAACGGCGCGCGCGTGCTGATGCTCGAAGCCGCTCCCTTTGAGGAGCGCGGCGGCAACTCGCATTTCACCGGCGGCGCGTTCCGCTTCGCGTTCGGCGGCGTCGACGATCTCATCGCCGTGCTGCCGTCGCTGGCGCAGGAAAATCTCGTCAACGTCGACTTCGGAACCTACACGCGAGGAGCAGTTTTTCGACGACCTGTTCGCTCTGACCCAATACCGCTCCGATCCCGATCTCGCGGAAATCCTGGTGCGCGGCAGTCTCGAAACGGCAAAGTGGATGGTGCGGCAGGGCGTGAAGCTGCAGCCGGGCCTGGGACGCCAGGCCTATGAGGTCGACGGCAAATTCAAGTTCTGGGGCGGTCTCGCGCTGCACATCTGGGGCGGCGGGCCGGAACTGCTCAAGGCGCTCTATGCCAATGTGGAGCGGCGCGGCATCCGCCATTCTCTACGAGACGCCCGCCATCGGGCTCATCCGCGAGAGCGGGCGGCTGACCGGCGTGATGGCGGAATACCGCGGAGCGCCGGTCGCAATCCGGGCCGGCGCGGTCGTGCTCGCCTGCGGCAGCTTCGAGTCCAACCCGGAGATGCGCGCGAAGCTATCTCGGGCCCGGCTGGGAGCTGGCAAAGGTCCGCGGCACGCGATTCAACATGGGCGCGGGCCTCGACATGGCGCTGCGCGTCGGCGCGCGGCCCTACGGCAATTGGTCCGGCTGCCATTCCGTCGCGTGGGACATCAATGCGCCGCCCTATGGCGACCTCACCGTCGGCGACCAGTTCCAGAAGCACAATTACCCGTTCGGCATTCTCGTCAACGCCAAGGGCGAGCGCTATGTCGACGAGGGCGCCAACTTTCACAGCCACACCTACGCCAAATACGGCGGCGAGATCGTCAAGCTGCCGGGCATGTTCGCCTGGCAGGTGTTCGACGCCAAGGTCAGCCACCTGCTGCGCGGCGAGTATCGCATCCGCCGCGTCACCAAGGCGGAAGCCGGCACGCTGGAGGAACTGGCCGGAAAGCTCGACGGCGTCGATGCCGCGGCGTTCCTGCGCACCGTGCGCGAATTCAACGCCGCCTGCCGCACCGACAGGCCGTTCAATCCCAATGTCCTGGATGGCCGCAGGACCGAAGGCCTCGCCATCGACAAGACCAACTGGGCCAATCCGCTCGATACACCGCCATTCCACGCCTATCACGTGACCACCGGCGTGACCTTCACCTTCGGCGGCCTCAAGATATCGACGCAAGGCGAGGTCGAGGACCTCTACGGCCGGCTCATTCCGGGTCTCTATGCGGCGGGCGAAATGGTCGGCGGGCTGTTCTTCCACAATTATGCCAGCGGCACCGGCCTGATGTCGGGCGCGACCTTCGGCCGGCTGGCGGGACGCAGCGCCGCGCAGTTCGCGTTGACGCCGGCGTCGCGGAGTGCGGCGCGGGCGTGAAGACGGGCGCGGTCGCGATTCAAACGGGAAGGATCGATGCGCTCTTATTCACAGTCCATTAACACGACGCGATCCGTAATTTCCGGTAAGTTGACGAAAAGCGAGGGTCCCGCCATGCCAAGACTGGTCACGCTGGCACTTGCCGCCGGTTTGCTGGGCACGGCGCTGCCGTGCGCGCGGGCACAGGTCTATCCGTCACGGCCGATCACGGTGATCGTTCCGTTCCCGGCGGGCGGTCCGACGGATTCGCTGATGCGGGTGCTGAGCGAGCCGATGCGGAAGTCGCTGGGGCAGTCGCTGATCATCGAGAACGTCAGCGGCGCCACGGGGAGCCTCGGGGTCGCCCGCGTCGTCCAGGCGGCGCCGGACGGCTATACCGTGAGCATCGGCAACACCGCGACCCACGTGATCAACGGCGCGGTGTTCAATCTCAAATACGACCTG
Source organism: uncultured Alphaproteobacteria bacterium (assembly GCA_963800215.1). Lineage (GTDB taxonomy): Bacteria > Pseudomonadota > Alphaproteobacteria > Rhizobiales > Xanthobacteraceae > JAJPKK01. The sequence continues at coordinate 903,954 of CAWCZY010000007.1, forward strand.
CTCAACGACCTCGAGCCCGTCGCGCTGCTGCCGAGCAGTCCGTTCCTGCTGGACGCGCGCACCAGCATTCCGGCCAAGAGCCTGCAGGAATTCCTCGCCTGGGCCAAGGCGAGCCCGAAGCCGCTGTCGGCGGGAACCCCCGGGGTCGGATCGATCCCGCAGATGGCGGGCATCCTGCTGGAGAACCTGACGGGCGTGCACCTGCAATTCGTGCCCTATCGCGGCGCCGCGCCGGCGATGCAGGATCTCATCGCCGGCCAGATCGACATGATGTTCGACCAGGCGGGGAACTCGCTCCCGCAGGTGCGCGCGGGCGCGATCCGCGCCTATGCCGTCACCGCGAAGACGCGGCTCGCGTCCGCGCCGGACATTCCGACCGCCGACGAGGCCGGCGTCCCCGGCCTCTATGCAACGGTGTGGAACGGCTTCTGGGTTCCCAAGGGCACGCCGCCCGAGATCGTCGCCAAGCTCGATGCCGCCGCGGTCGACGCGCTCGCCGATCCCACCGTGCGCCAGCGCCTCGCCGATCTCGGCCTCGAAATCCCGCCGCGCGACCAGCAGACGCCGAAGGCCCTCGCCGCGCTGCAGAAGGCCGATGCCGAGAAGTGGTGGCCGATCATCAAGGCCGCGAACATCAAGATGGAGTGATCGCGCTTTGCGTCCGGGGTCCGTCTACGGCGGGCCCCGGAATGATGTGGTAACGGGTCGGCTCCTGCTATTGCGAGGCTGCCGCGTAGGCGGTGAGCTCGTTGCGGATGATCTTGCCGCCCTTCATCACGAATTTGACGCGCTGGAGTTCGGTGATGTCGGCGAGCGGATCGCCGGAAACGGCGACGAGATCGGCGAACTTGCCCTTCTCGACCGATCCGATCCGATCCTGCCAGCCCAGCACCTCCGCATTGACCATGGTGCCGGACTGGATCGCCCGCGCCGGGCTCACCCCGGCGTGCTTGACCAGCTGCTCGAATTCGAGCGCCTGCGTCCCGTGCGGGAAGGTCGCGCCGTCGACGCCGCTGCCCACCATCAGCTTGAGTCCCTTGGTCGCGGCCGCCATGGTGACGGCCTTCTCGAAGATCGGGATCATCCGGTACTTGCCGCCGGTGTTCTTGGCGTCGTTGTCGTCCATGTAGGGCTCGGTGTAGCGCTGGAGGGTCGGATCGTAGTGCGAGCCCCTTCGCGACCATCATGTTGGCCTGCTCCTGGTCGAGGCCGAAGGCGTGCTCGATGGTGTCGCAGCCGGCGATGATGGCGTTCTTCTGCCCCTCGCCGCCATAGACGTGGCAGCCGGTCTTGTGGCCGAGGCGATGGGTCTCGTCGATCAGCGCCTGCAACACCGGCATCGGATAGGTCAGAACGTATTGGGCCTCGCCGGTCGGGCTGAACGAATAGGCGCCGGTCGGGAACAGCTTGATCCAATCGGCGCCGTGCTCGATGTGCTCGCGGACCGCGGCGCGCGCTTCTTCGACCGAGCGCACCACGATGCTCGCCAGCGGGTTCTCCGGAGCGCCGGTGGCAAGAGCGTCGCGCCCCACACGATGCCGCGGCCGGACACCTGATACCGCGGACCGTCGATGCGGCCTTCGTTGATGGCGTTGCGGATATCGACGTCGCCGTAGCCGTTGCCGTGGGAGCTCATGTCGCGCGCCGTCGTGAAGCCCGCCTGCAGGTCGGCTTGCACGTTCTGCACGGCGATCAGCGTCGAGGTCTCCCGCGACATGCCCGGGACGCGGCGGGTTGAACATGTGGGTGTGGGCGTCGATCAATCCGGGCAGCACCGTCGCCTGGCTGAGATCGATCACCTTGGCGCCGGCGGGAATCTTGACTTGCGTTTCCGGGCCCGACATCGGTGATGCGCTCGCCCTGCAGCAGCACCACCTGCTTCGTCAGCATCTGGCCGGTCTTGCTGTCGAACAAGCTGGCCGGCGCGGACCGCCACCACTTGCGGCGCCGGCAGACATTTATTCGCGCCGCCGTCGGTCCCGTAGCACGGCGTCGGCCCTGCGCCGCGCCACGGCTTTGCGGCCCCCGCCCCTTCCTGCGCATACAGCGTGGTCGCAAGCGCCGACGCCCCGAGCAATCCCAACGCCGCCGATTTCAATCCGGTTCTGCATCGCATAGCGTGATCCTCTCCCAAGAATTTGAACCCGGGATCGTGGACTGGCCCGGGATGCGTACCGTTATACATCGGCGCCCGGCCATCGTCCCGGATTTCTGAGGTGCTCGCCGGACGCTCGCGTGCGGCCGATGCCGGGCTGCGCGTATGCGAAGTCGCCTGGCGCACGCCGTTTCCGACCGCGATATTCGTGTACAATGCGCCGCGCAGAATACGCACGCTTCCAAGAAGCGGTTCACGACAAGGGAGGATTCCATGCAGTGGCACGGCAAAGCGGCGATCGGTCTGGTCGCGGCGATCGCGGGGCTGGCGAGCAGCCCGTCGCAGGCTCAGGTGCGACGATTCGTGACGCCGCCGGATCAGGTGGTCGCCGATTCGCGCCGGGCAAATGTTCGACTCCCGCATCCGGCAGCATGGTGCCGAACCAGGTGGTGCTCATCCGCGGCGACCGCATCACCGACGTCGGCCCGGCCGTGCAGATCCCCGCCGGCGCAAGGGTGATCGACCTCGGCCAGGCGACCATGATGCCGGGCATGATCGACGCCCATGTCCACGTGAACACCGGAGGCGCCAGCCTCGCCATGCGGGCGATCACCGCGCTCGCCAACGCCCAGACCGATCTCGCGGCCGGCTTCACGACGGTGCCGACATGGATTCGCGCGGCACCTTCTATACCGTCGAGTTGCGCGATGCCATCAATTCCGGGCTCGTGCAGGGGCCGCGCATGCAGGTGGTCGGCCAGTCCCTCAATCCACGCGCCACCAACTATTACAACGACTCCCAGTCGGTGCGTTACTACGAAGGGATTTACCGAAACCAAGAACATCAACGGGCCCTGGCTCGCCCGCGCCGCGGTGCGCGAGGCGAAACTGCACGGCGTCGACTACATCAAGATCTACACGACCCAGGATTTCGCCGGCACCACCCATATGTGGAAGCCGGACGCGACCCTCGTCAACAGCCCCTCGCTGACGTTCGAAGAGGTCGACGCGATCGTCGACGAAGCGCACCGCCTGGGCCTGAAAGTCGCTTGCCACACTTATGGCGGCGAAGGGATGGACAGCTGCATCAAGGCCGGGCGTGGACGCTCCCAATCACCTGCTCATGCTCGATGACGCCGGCATCAAAATCCTGCTGGAAAAGAAGCTGCCCTTCGTGCTCACCATCGACGACCTGATCGCCCTCGAGGCCCCCGATCTGCGCGACACCGGCGGCGAGAAACTCGCGCCTGAAACTGTTGGAACAGGCCTTCAAGAAGGCGGTTGCCGCGGGCGTTCCGATCGTGTTCGGAAGCGGCGCCACCTCGCCCGAAATTCCCCACGGCAAGCAGGCGAACCAGTTCGGCTATTACGTGAAATGGGGCCTGACGCCGGCGCAGGCGCTGCAGACCGCCTATCTTCCCGCCGCCCGGATGCTCAATTACAACTGGGACAAGCAGATCGGAAGCATCGAAAAAGGAAAGTTCGCGGACATCATCGCGGTGGCGGGAAATCCGCTCTCCGACGTCAGCGAAATGGAACGGGTCAGGTTCGTGATGAAGGGCGGCGCCGTCATACGAAACAGCCTTTGAGCGCGGGCAGTCATCCAGCAGCCGTAAATGGTGTCATCCGTTCGCCGCTATGCGAACCGAATCCAGACGCGGTTCGTGCGAAGTCGCTTGCCCCGGAATGACCTCGCTTAGTCATATTTCATCTGCGCAATTCGACACTCCATCGCCGGCGCCCACCTCGCAGCTGAACACCTCCAGGCAGTGGCTCTTGATCGAGACGAATTTGGGATTGGACAGGGACTTGGAGTCCCTGGGCCAGCCGCGCCCTCACTCCCCGATCTCGAACCTCACGCCCTGCGCGAGCGGAAGCTGCGTGCCGAAATTGATCGTGTTGGTGGCGCGGCGCATGTAGGCCTTCCAGGCGTCGGAGCCGGCCTCGCGGCCGCCGCCGGTCTCCTTTTCGCCGCCGAAGGCGCCGCCGATCTCGGCGCCGGACGGGCCGATGTTCACGTTGGCGATGCCGCAGTCCGAGCCGGTGGCCGAGACGAACCGTTCGGCCTCGCGCATGTCGAGGGTGAAGATGGAGGAGCTCAGAGCCCGGCGCCGACGGCGTTGTGCATCGCGATGGCGTCGTCGAACGCGCGCATAGCGCATCACGTAGAGGATCGGCGCGAAGGTCTCGCGCAGCACCGGACCGGCCTGCGCCGGCATCTCGCACAGCGCCGGCCGCACGTAACAGGCATCCTCGCCGCCGATGCCCGCGATGCGCTCGCCGCCATGCACGATGCCGCCGGCCTCGCGCGCCTCGGCGAGCGCGCGCTGCATGCCCTCGAAGGCGCGCGCGGTCGATGAGCGGACCGACCAGCGTTCCGGCGTCGCGCGGATCGCCGACCTTGACCGACGCGTAGACCGGCGAGAGCCGCCGCACCAGGTCGTCGTAGATGCTGTCATGCACGATACAGCCGGCGCAGCGTGGTGCAGCGCTGGCCCGCCGTGCCCATGGCGGCGAAGGCGATGGCCCGGACGGCGAGATCGAGATCGGCCGAGGGCGCGACGATGGCGGCGTTGTTGCCGCCGAGCTCGAGGATCGCGCGGGCGAACCGCGCAGCGAGCCGCGGGCCGACGGCGCGGCCCATGGCGGTCGAGCCCGTGGCCGAGACGACGGCGACGCGGGCGATCGTCGACCAGCGCCTCGCCGACCTCGCGGCCGCCGATCAGGACCTCGGACAGGCCGTCGGGCGCGTCGCCGAATCGGCGCATGGCGCGCGCTCGACCACGGCCTGGGTGGCGAGCGCGGTGAGCGGCGTCTTCTCGGACGGCTTCCACACCACGGGGTCGCCGCAGACGAGCGCGAGGGCGGCGTTCCAGGACCACACCGCCACCGGAAAGTTGAACGCCGAGATGACGCCGCAGACGCCCAGCGGATGCCACGTCTCCATCATCCGGTGGTCGGCGCGCTCGGTGGCGATGGTGCGGCCGTAGAGCTGGCGCGACAGGCCGACGGCGAAGTCGCAGATGTCGATCATCTCCTGGACCTCGCCGAGGCCCTCCGACACGATCTTGCCGGCCTCGATGGTCACCAGCCGGCCGAGATCGTCCTTGGCGGCGCGCAGTTCCTCGGCGAGGAGGCGCACGAACTCGCCGCGCCGCGGCGCCGGCACCGTGCGCCAGGCTCGAAAGCGCCTGCGCGGCCCGGCCGATGGCGGCGCTCGCCTCCTGCGGGCCGGTGATCGCGGACATGGGCGATGACGTTCGCCGGTGATCGGCGACGACGCGGCAAGTCCCGTCGCGCGCAAATGCGCTCTCCGGCACGCCGAGCCGGGACAGGATGGCGAGCGCCTCGTCGCGCACCGATATGCGTTCGGCCAGGGACGCGCCGGTCATCGCGCCGAGCCTCCGAACGCTGTTGAGGGCGCCGTCTCCGGCTTGGCGTAGACTTGGCCGAAACGGTTCTCCAGGAAGACCTTCAACGGCGATGTCCTCCTGGCGGATGAACCCGCTCGTGCGGCAGCTGGCCGCCCGCGAGCAGGTCGAGCACGGTGCAGATCGCAGCGGCCGTGGTGATCTGGATGGCGCTCAAGATCCGGCCGTCCACGTCGCGGCTGTAGATCTTGTTGGCGTAGGTCTCCTGGACCAGCTGGCCGTTCGTTGCGGCCGCTGACGGTGACGAAGATGATCACCACGTCCTGCAGCGTCGTCGGCACCGCATGCTCCAGGATGTCCTTGAGCACGTCGCGGCGGTCGCGCAGGCGCAGGTCGTTGAGGAGCGCCCGCATGATCGCGGCATGGCCGGGATAGCGGATGGTGCGGTAATTGAGATTGCGCACCTTGCCCTCGAGGGTCTCGCACAGGGTCCCGAGCCCGCCCGAGGTGTTGAACGCCTCATAGGTGACGCCGTCGAGCGAGAACTCCTCCAGCTCTTCCAGCGGCGGCACCTCGCGGCGCACGCCGTTCACGATCGCTTCGCAGGGCTCGCAATATTCGTTGATGACGCCGTCGGTGCTCCAGGTCAGATTGTAGTTGAGCGCGTTGGAGGGATATTGCGGCAGCGCCCCGACCCGCAGCTTGACGCTGTCGAGCACCTCGAAGCGTTTGGCCATGTCGAAGGCGACGATGGACACGAAGCCCGGCGCGAGCCCGCATTGGGGGATGAAGGCGACGCCGGCATCGGCGGCGAGCTCCTTGACGCGGCGCGTGCTCGCGACGTCCTCGGTCAGGTCGAGATAATGCGTGCGCGCCGCCCGGGCGGCTTCCGCGATGCGCGTCGTCAGATGGAAGGGCGCGGCATTGAGCACCGCGAACTGTCCGTTGAGCAGATCGACCAGCTTGGAGCTGTCCTCGACATCCGCGGCCACGGTGCGGATGCGCTCGTCGCGGTCGCGGCCGGCCGAGCACTTCGGGCGAGCGATCCGCCAGGGTCACCTGGTAATCGCCCGTCGAGGCGAGCAGCTGGGCGACGGTGGCGCCGATTTTGCCGGCGCCGATCACGACGACATCCTTCATGCCCCCTCCGGCCGTTCGAGCGAAACTCGCCCCGCAAAGCAAAAGTCGATGCGGCGGGAAGATGCGACCATGACTCGGTCGGGCCGGTCAGGGCAAGTAGCCCAGCGGGATCACTCGTTCCGGTGGGCCGAGCTTGAAGACGATCAGCCGCCGGCGTTGGCATCGGGGCCCTGATAACCCCGATCCAGATTCGAATACGGCCGATGCCATTGCGCGTACGCCCGGTGCGCGCCGGTGTCCGTCGGGGTATGGAATTTGCCGGTCTTTGCGACCGCCATGGTCGCGGCGAAAGAGACGATGCTCAACGCGGTGATGATGCCCTTCATCGTAGTCTCCTTCGTGAACCGGATCGACCTTACGACGTTAGGTGCTTTCGGCGGATTCTTATGTGACGCCCATCACATTAGAAGATGGCAACAGACGAACCCGGAAAAAACCGCGGTGCACTGAATTGCACTGACAGTGCTGCCGCGTTCGGCGGCCGGCCGCCAGTTCCGCCTCGCCTTTTGGACATACCTAGCCCCAGTTAGATATGCGCCGCGCCTCGCGTCGCGTTCCTCGTAAAAATAGCAGTTGCCTGCAGGCTGAAATCGCGCTGGTCTGCTGACCAAGACGCAGAAAGATCGCGATCACCGGTACAACGATCGCTGAAAACGTGACTTGGGAGGATTCAGATGGTTGACAGCGCACGGGATGTGGCGTGCCGTTCATTGGCCTCGCGGCCGGCCGGACGTACCGGCCGCCTCGTGTCGATCGCCCTGATCGCATTGGGAATCGGCGCGACGGCGAACACCGCCCGGCCGCAGCCGGCGGCGCCGCTCGTGGAGGAGGAGGAATACGGCGAGTTCCTCGCCAGACCCGAAGAGCTGGCATCGGTCGCGGTCAACGACATCGTCAAGTCCATCCGCTTGAACGGAACGGCGATGCTGCAGGGCAAGCGTGTCTACGAGAAGAACTGCGCCGCATGTCACGGGGCCGACCTCAAGGGCATCCCCGCAATGCACGCGCCCGACCTCACCGACGCCGACTGGCAATATTCCGGTGACGACCTGGATTCGGGCGGATTGACCAAATTCCCGTCCGATGTCGAATGGACGGTCCGCTACGGCATCCGCTCCGGCCATCCGAACGCCCGCGGCGTGGAAGCCGACATGCTGGCTTTCAATCCGAAATATCGCACCGAAGACGATACCAAGGAGTTCGGAGCCAAGGAATTTCTCTCAGCCGGAGAGATCGCGGACGTCGCCGAATACGTCCTGGAGCTCAGCGGGCAACAGGCGGACAAGGCCAAGGCCGCCCGCGGCAAGGTTCTCTTCCAGGACGGCGAGAAGGGCAATTGCTATGATTGCCACGGCGACGACGCCACCGGCAGCCCGCCGATCGGATCGACCAATCTGACCGAGAAGCGCCTGTATCTCTATGGCGCCGACCGTGCCTCGATCCTCGAGTCGATCACGAAGGGGCGTCACGGCGTGATGCCGGCCTTCGAGGGCAGCCTCAAGCCCGAGGAGATCAAGGCGGTGTCGGTCTACGTCTTCTCCCGCGCCCGCCGGTGAGAGCGGGTACGCGGGCTGGCGCTTGCTGCTCTGCCAGCTAACCTGCCCGCCGTTTGCGCTGAACGGCGTTGCGCTCGAAAAACAAGGCTTGGCTGACCAGGGCCGAAACGGTGGCGGGCTGGTAGGGCTTGGAGACCAGGAACGCCGGCTCCGGCCGCTCGCCGGTCAGGAAGCGCTCGGGATAGGCGGTGATGAAGATGACCGGCACCTCGAACGTGTTGAGGAGGTCATTGACCGCATCGAGGCCGGAACTGCCGTCGGCGAGCTGAATATCGGCGAGGATCAGCCCAGGCGGGCGGGTCCGCACGATGGAAACCGCCTCGGTCCGGGTGCGGGCGATACCGACGACCTTGTGGCCGAGGTTCTCGACCAGCGCCTCCAGATCGAGGGCGATCAGGGCCTCGTCCTCGATGATGAGGACATCGGTGGCGATCTGGGCGGCCAGTTCGCGGCCGGATTCCTCGACCAGCCGGCGCAGCGCCGGCGCATCCACATCGAGAATCCGCGCCGCATGCTCCTCGGAAAATCCCTCGACGGAGACCAGGAGGAACGCTTGACGGGGTTTGGCGGTTATCTGGCCGAGATGGCGCTCGGCCGGCATCAGGTTCGCCACCGGATCGGGGATGCCGTTGACGGCGAGCGAATTCCAGATCGTCGAAAACAGCCGAAACAGGGTGACGCGCGGCAAGTCCGCCGCTTCGAGCAACTCCGGCTCCTTGACCAGAGCCTCGAGCGTCGCTGCCACGTAGGCGTCGCCGGACGCCTGGCTGCCCGTGAGAGCACGGGCATAGCGGCGCAGATACGGCAGGTGTTGGGCTACGGCTTGCGCTTTGGACATCTGTCTCCCCTCATTCCTACATCGCCATGGGCCAGCATCATAACGCACGCTCCTAAATGACGTTCCGCGGCGGGGAACCGTCTGATGGCGCCGACGTTGTCGATGTTTATAGGAGACCCGCAACGTAGACGCGCAAGGCACCATGGACACGCAAAGTGGCAAAGTTAGACCCTGACACGAAAATCAAGATTGGGCAGCATCTGCGCGCAATATATGACAGTTTGGTCGAGCAGGGCGTTCCCGATCGGTACGCCGAAATCCTTCTCAAGTTCGACCACGCGGACGCCGAAGCCGAGACGAAGAGCGAAGGCGGGGGGTCTAATGACTCCCAATGAACCTGTCCGCGGCGTTACGCCGTTCGTTCCCTCGATTGGAAGAATTCCGGGCGCCGCCGTCATCGCGTCGGTGGTCGAGCGAGGCTGCCGCCGGTGACCCGCTTTCCGCGGATCCGGCCTATTCGGTTCATTCGAGTGCATGAAAGTCCCGGGGGGGGACGGAACTATCGACGCCAGGTGCCGTTTCCACAAGCACGTCCAGTTCAATGAGGATCTTCCAATGGCCCAGCGTACCGTCTCGAAGGAACGCAATCCGCATTCGGACCGCGTTATCTATGATGCGACCGAATGGCACGATCGATTGGAAAGGCTGGCCGATATGCGGCGGGAATTGCCGATTTCGGACCCGCGACCCACGACGACAAACCGGCCGCCGGCGCCACAGGCGAGGTCGCCCGGCGTAACGGTCACGAGTTCGTGAACCCGATCCGGTCCGTCACCCGCCCCGCTTGAAGAACTGGACCGCTCGCACATGCTTTTCGGGCGCCTATCGTGACACGAACGTGCCCAGGTCGCAACGGGAAAGAAATCACGGTCGGCGTTCCCGTCGCGGATATCGGCGAGACCCAATAGATGGCGGCCGGCTCACATCTTTGAAAGCGGCTCTGCGATGCTTTCGAGGGAGCGCCCTTCCGCATCGATCCCGAATTTGAGTTCCGCGGCGGCCGCGATCAGCATCAGGACGGCCGCGATCGCGTAACCCCCGGCGACCGCCACGATGGAGCCGGATCCAATCAGGTATCCGAACAGAGCCGGGCCGGTCGTGCCCCCGATGGCCGTCCCGATCGCATAGAAGATCGCAATCGCAAGGGCGCGGGCCTCCAGCGGAAAAATCTCGCTGGCGGTCAGGTAGGCCGAACTTGCCGCCGCCGATGCAAAAAAGAAGATCACCATCCATGCGATCGTCTGTGTCCACGCCGTGAAAGCGTCGAAGCCGAGCAAAATCGCAGTCACCAGCAGAAGCATGCCGGCGACCGCATACGTCCCCACGATCATTTCACGGCGACCGCGGGTGTCGAACAGCGACGCCAGCAGGACCGGCCCCAAAAAGTTGCTTGCGGCCAGCGGCAGCAGGTAAAGACCGGTCTTCTGCGCGGGAACGCCGTGGAAAGTGGTGAGGACCAGCCCGTATGAAAAGAAGACCGCATTGAACAGAAACGCCTGGGCGGTCAACAGCGCGATCGCGAGCAGGCTGCGCTCGCGGTATTTCCGCAGCATGGCCCGGAGGATCAAACCCAGGCCGAAGCTTTTGCGCGGGTGCACCCTCAGCTGATCTTGCGGCGACGCAAGGTCGACGCCGGTATCGGCTCGCACGCGTTGCTCGATGTCGTTCATGGCGGCATCGGCCTGCTGCTTCCAGCCATGAATCACCAGCCAGCGCGGGCTTTCCGGCACATAACCGCGCAACAGAAGAATGCCGAGCCCCAACACGCCGCCGATGGCGAACCCGAAACGCCAGCCAAGGTCTGGAGACAAGAAGCTCGGGTTGAGAAACACCAGCGAGGCGCCGGAGCCGGCCGCGGCACCGAGCCAGAAGCTTCCATTCACGATGAGGTCGACACGGCCGCGATAGCGGGCGGGAATAAGCTCGTCGATCGCCGAGTTGATGGCGGAATATTCGCCGCCGATCCCAATGCCCGTGATCGCCCTGAATACCGCGAAGCTCCAGAAGTTCCAGGACGTGGCGGTGAGCAACACGCCCGTCACATAGACGATCAGCGTGACATAGAACACGAATCGCCGGCCGAACCGGTCGGTCAGCCAGCCGAAGACGAGTGCGCCGCATACGGCCCCGACCACGTAGGAGGAGGCGGCGGTACCGATCTGCTGTGCGGACAACGCCAAAGTGTTCGAATTCTGCAGCACCGGCCCGATCGACCCGACAATCGTGACTTCGAGACCATCGAGAATCCATGTCACGCCCAGGGCGAAGATGATGAGAACATGGAAGCGGCACCACGGAAGCCGGTCAAGACGAGCCGGGATGTCGGTCGTGATGATGCCGCGCTCGGCAGAGCTGCCAATCGGCTGCCGCGTCGTGTCCGCTCGTGCGGCAGCCGACATTGAATGTTCTCGCATTGGTGACGCTGCCACGCAATCTCATGGAGGACGGGCCGGTCCTGCGCTATCGCACCGTACAATGGTCGGTAACTTTCCCCAGGCCTTTCCCATACGGCCAATAATCTCCGGGAGCACGAGAAGCCGGCCCGGACAGCGCTCCAGCCGCAAGGTCGGCATTTAGCGGGGCCGCCGCCCGAGCACGCATCGGGCGGGTTCGAGCGCGATCGGCTTCATCAGCCAGAGCGTTGCGGGTGCGGCCGGCATGCGCTCCTGGAAACCGCATTCAGAATTTCTGTGCGGCAATGCGCACCGGCGAAGCTCGGCGGGGCTCGGCCGTGACACGATTCGAGTTTGTCGAAGATGCGTCGCTCTTTGACCGCCGGGGACTTGGGCGGACGCAACCCCGGAGAGGCACAATGCGATACCGATCGCGAGCGAGAGGGCTCTCATGTTCCATCTCCTTGGGCCGGTCGAATGCACCGGCCGCGGTACTTCGATCATCCTGGCGGGTCCGGACGCCGGCCCGCGCATTGGAGCAACACAATTCCACCTCGAAGGTTCCCAGGTACTTGCGCTTCCCGATCTTGATGTCCGTCTCCGGGCGTTGGCTGCCGGCGCGAAGTGACCGTTTGCCGCGGATCGACCGTCGTCATTTGGGAAACATCCGGCCGCCAACGGCGTTTCACCCGGACAAACCCGAAAAAAAGGAGATGCCCATGAGAAAAGTGATCTTGGCCGCCATTGCGACAGCGGCTTTGTGCGTTCCGGCTCTTGCGCAGCAAGGCGCAAAGCCGGCCCAGCCGGGAAACGGCGCGTCCCAAACGCTAAATCAATCCGGCAGCCAGCAGGTTTCGCCACAACGACTGAGCGCAAGCCAGGTGCGTGAAATCCAGCAGTCCCTCGACAACAAGGGATTCAAGTCCGGCAGGGCGGACGGCAAGTGGGGAGCGGAGACCGAGGCCGCTCTCAAGGACTTCCAGAAGTCTCAGAACATGCCGGGGACGGGCGAACTCGATTCCAGCACGATCGGCAAGTTGGGCCTCAATACCGCGGACTTCGAACTCGCCAAATCCGGTTCCGAGACCACGGGCCAAGCCCCGCACAGCAATAGCGGCGGCAGCAAGATGGATCACAACGCGCCTGCGCAAAACGGCGGAAACCAGAACGGCAAATAAGTCGAATTGGTCCGCCTGAACAAACAGCACGTTATCCGGCGCGCGTCGTGAATTCGCGCCGGATATTCCGCGGGTCCGTCTCGGAGCGACGCGCGCGGGGTTGTACGACGTCGCTTCGCCTTTCCGCGAATGCGAGACAGGGCCAAACCGAGCTTTGTTCTACATTAAGAATCGTTAACCGCGCCGGCCGGCAACCTCGCCTGCGGGTCATGCGTTATCCAAGCGTGACACAAAGGAGATGAAGATGATGAAGACGTTCACAATGTTGGCCGCAGCGGCGACGATTGGAATCGGCATGATCGCAATACCGTCAAGTGCCTCCGCGCGGGTTCTCCAGAACCCGTACGGGCGCGCGCACATCAGCCGTGGCTATGCCCCACCCGCGGGGCAGGTAAACGAACGAGCGTTCAGAGGCGCCCGTACGCCCGATCAGGAGGGGCGCCAGGATTTCCAGACGGACGGCAGCTTCCAATAACGATGGTCATGGAGACGAGAAACCAAGCCTGACGGAAAGGCGTGTTTCTCATTTGTCGCTGTTGCGCGCCGGATGGAAAGGCCCATGATCGACGGGGCGGTTCAGACGCAAGTCTGGGCCGCCTTTCGATTTTGGGCATGGAGCTGCCCACAAGACGGCCGCAATTGCTGCCGGAACGGTGTCCGTGCGCCGCGGCGTTGTTGACACGGCCCCATATGATGGGATTGAAGCAGGTCATTCGCCCCGTGTTCGTTGTCGGAGCCGCAAGCGGCACAGATGAAATGATCGCCGAAACGCTCAAAGACCTCGGATATCCGGATGTGCAAGTCACCCGGAACGGGGCGCGAGCCGTGACCATGCCGCCTCCGCCAAGCACAGGACCTCCTTGAATGGCGCGGCACTACAGCGATGGCGCCCGAGTTACGCGTGGGCCGGCGGGGCGGATGCCGGGAGGGCCGCCACCGCGTGCCCGGTCCCTCAAGGAACGGGTCGGCGCGCTCAGGAACCTATGGCCTTTCCTCGCGATGGTGTGGCGCACGAGCCCGCAATTGACCGCGGCGTCGCTGCTGCTGCGGCTGCTGCGGGCGCTGCTGCCGGTCGTAGCCCTCTATATCGGCAAGCTGATCATCGACGACGTCGTGGCGCTGGTCGAGGTGCCGGATAAGCCCGAGACGCTCCGGCAATGGCTGCACAGCGGCCTCTTGAACCGCCTGGGCCTGCTGCTCCTGGCCGAATTCGCGGTGGCCGTCCTGACCGACGTTCTCGGGCGCGTCGTCTCGCTCGTCGACAGCCTGCTCTCCGAGCGCGTCTCCAACACATCGAGTGTCCGCCTGATGGAGCATGCGGCGACGCTCGACCTGGAGGATTTCGAGGACGCCGAGTTCCAGGACCAGCTCGAGCGCGCACGCCGCCAGACCAGCGGGCGGATGGCGCTGATGGCGCAGATGTTCGGTCAGGCCCAGGACATCGTGACGGTGGCGACCCTTGCCGCCGGACTGGTCTTCTACGCGCCCTGGCTCATCGTCCTGCTGCTGCTGGCGCTGGTGCCGGCTTTCGTCGGCGAGGCGCATTTCAACGCGCGAAGCTATTCGCTCGATTACGGCCGCACGCCGGAGCGGCGCGAACTCGACTATGTGCGGCAGACCGCTGCCAGCGTCGAAACCGCCAAGGAAGTGAAGATCTTCAGCCTCAGCGGCTTCCTGATCGACCGATATGTGCGCCTCGCGACGGACTTCTACACGGCCAATCGCAGGCTCGCGGAGCGGCGGGCGGCCTGGGGCGGTCTGTTCACCGCGATCGGCACCGTCGGCTACTACCTGGCCTACGCCTACGTCGCGTGGCGCACCCTGGCGGGCGAGTTCACCGTCGGCGATCTCACCTTCCTCGCCGGCTCGTTCCGGCGTCTGCGCACCCTGCTCGAAGGGCTCCTGACGAGCTTCTCATCCACGGCCGGCCAGGCGCTCTATCTCGACGACCTGTTCTCGTTCTTCGAGGTCGAGCCGGAAATCCTTTCGCCGGACAATCCGCGGCCTTTCCCGCGGCCGATCCGCTACGGCTTCGTGTTCGAGGATGTCGGGTTCATGTATCCCGGCGCCGAACGATGGGCCGTGCGCCATCTCAGCTTCACGCTGCATGCCGGCGAGGTGGTCGCGCTGGTCGGCGAGAATGGCGCCGGCAAGACGACGCTGGTGAAGCTCCTCACCCGCCTCTACGATCCCGATGAGGGCCGTATCCTGCTCGATGGCCACGACCTGCGTGAATACGGTCTCGACGCGTTGCGCGGGAGCATGGGGGTCATCTTCCAGGATTTCGTCCGCTATAATCTCAGCGCCGCCGACAATATCGCGGTCGGAAGGATTTCAGCCCGCAATGATCGCGCCCGCATCGAGCGGGCGGCGATGCGCAGCCAGGCCGACGAGGTCATCGCCAAGCTTCCGGCCGGCTACGAGCAGATGATCGGCAAGCAATTCAAGAATGGCGTCGAGCTTTCCGGCGGTGAATGGCAGAAGATCGCGATCGCACGCGCTTATATGCGTGAGGCGGAGGTGCTGATCCTCGACGAGCCGACAGCTGCGCTGGACGCGCGATCCGAGTACGAAGTGTTCCGGCGATTCAAGGAATTGAGTGAGGGCAAGACGGCAATTCTGATCTCCCACCGTTTTTCCAGTGTCCGCATGGCCGACCGCATTCTGGTCCTTGCCGACGGCAAGGTGGAAGCCGCCGGGACCCATGAAGAGCTCGTCGCACAGCGTGGCCGCTATTCCGAGCTGTTCGAGTTGCAGGCTGCCGGTTATCGATAACCGTATGCGGAAATTGATGGAACGGGTGCTGGGAACCAAAAGCTCCGATATCTGTTGGTGATTCCGGGGACCGCAATCGGCGGAGGAACCCGTGCGCCAGATGACCGTGACCCGATGTTTTCAGCTTGCCGCGCTCTCGCTCGCGGTCATGCCGTCCCACGTATCCGCCCAAGGGCAGCCGCACATGGGTTCGCAGCAACAACAGCAAGCGTGTCGCATCGACGTGCTGCGGCACTGCCGGGGGATCCGTGACGATCTCGCCATCGCGGACTGCCTCCGGGCGAACGCACCGAGCCTTCATCTCGGATGCCGGCGCGTCGTCGAGGGCGGCAATCGTTGACCTCGCCGCGTGAAGATGGGCAGCAGGGGTGTAATATCTTTTGATGACATCAGCCATTGCCGGTCTCGTCGCGTTCTGCGCCAGGCGCCCTTTATGGGTCGTCGTGCTCGCCGTGGGGCTGGCTGCCGGATCGGCCTTCTACGCCGTGCAGCATTTTGCGATCAAGACCGACGTCAACGATCTGATCTCGCCGGATCTGCCGTGGGCCCAACGGAGCATGCAGTTTCTGAAGGACTTTCCGCAGGGACAAATTATTGTCGTGGTCGATGCGCCGACCCCGGAACTGGCCGAGCAGGCGAGTGCCAAGCTCGCCGCGGCTCTGCGCCAGCACCCCGATCGATTTGTGGCGGTCAGCGCGCCCGGCAGCGGCAGCTTCTTCGAGCGGAATGGGCTGTTGTTCCTGCCGGAAAGCGAGGTCGCGCGTGTCGCCGGCGGGCTCGGCCGGGCCGATGATCTACTCGGTACACTGGCTGCCGACCCCAGCTTGAGAGGATCGCTCGACGCGCTGTCGCTCGCGCTGACCGGGGTCGACCGCGGAGACATCAAGCTCGACGACCTCGTCCTCCCCATGACCATGGCAGCCGATACGGCCGATGCGGTGCTGGCCGGCCGGCCTGCGAGCTTTTCGTGGCGCGCTCTCGCCGACGGCAAGCCGCCCGGCCCGCAGAACTTGCGGCGATATATTCAGGTCCAGCCCGTCCTCGATTTCAGTGCGCTGCGGCCTGGCCGCGCCGCTACGGACGCGATTTCCCGGATCGTATCCGAACTCGAGCTCGATGCCGATTTTCAGGCGCATGTGCGCCAAACCGGTCAAATCCCGATGGACGACGACGAGTTCGGCACGATCACGCACAACGCCGGTCTCACCGTAACGATATCGTTCGTTCTCGTGTTCGTCATCCTTTGGCTTGCGCTGCGCTCTCTGCGGATCGTTGCGGCGGTCATCCTCAGCCTGGCCTTTGGCTTGGCCGTTTCGGCGGCGGCAGGACTGTTCCTGGTCGGCGCATTCAATTTGATCTCGATCGCGTTTTTTGTACTTTTCGTAGGCCTCGGCGTCGACTTCGCGATCCAGTTCAGCGTGAGATACCGCGCCGAGCGCCACGACCAGCCCGATCTGCACGCCGCGTTGCGAAGCGCCGCCGTCAAGGCCGGCGGCCCCCTGGCGCTTGCCGCCGTGGCAATCGCCGTCGGCTTCGCCTCGTTCATGCCGACCGACTATCTCGGTCTCTCCGAGCTCGGCGAAATCGCCGGGATCGGCATGATCGTCGCGTTCGCAACCAGCATCACGCTCCTGCCGGCCCTGCTGACTTTGCTCGACCCTCCCGGCGAGCCACACCCGATGGGGTTTGCGGCGCTGGCGCCGGTGGATCGGTTCATGGGCCGGCACCGCATACCGATCGTCGTGATCACGCTCCTGGTCGTGGTACTCGCTTCGCCGCTGCTGCTGTTCTTGCCGTTCGATTTCAACCCGCTTCATCTGCAGGATCCCAAGGTCGAATCGGTCGCAACCTATCTCGAGCTGAAAAACGATCCGCAAACCGGAGTGAACGCAATCGAACTCGAGGCACCCGACCTCGCCGCAGCCGATGCCACGGCACGACAAATCGCGTCGCTTCCCCAGGTCTCGAAGACGATGACGCTGAGCAATCTCATCCCCCAAGACCAGGACCAGAAGATCGCGCTCATTCGCGGCGCGGCCGAAAAGATCGATCCTTCCATCAACCCGGAGCAGGTCGAGCCGCCGCCCACCGACCAGGAAAATGTCGAAGACTTGACGGCAACGGCCGGCAGCCTGTCGAAGAGCGCCGGACCCGGCCAAGGTCCCGGCGCCGATGCGGCAAGGCGGCTGGCCGGGTTGCTGTCGAAGCTCGCGCAAGCCGATCCGTCGGCGCGCATGCAAGCCCAATCCGTGATTGCCGACCCGCTGCGCTATTCGCTCGATCAGTTGAGACAGGAACTCAAGCCCGAGCGTGTCGCCATAAACACGATTCCCCAGGATATCGGCAGGCAGTGGGCGACCCCGGACGGGCGGCAGCGAATCGAAGTTCTACCCAGCGGCGATCCCGAGAACACCGCGACGCTTCGCAGCTTCGTCACCGCGGTACTCGCGGTCGACCCCAATGCCACCGGCCCCGCCGTCATGCTGTTCGAGGCCGGGGGAACCGTCGTCCATGCCTTCATCGTATCGGGGATCTTCGCTCTGTCCGCGATCACGCTGCTGCTGTTCGTCGCGCTGCGTCGGATCGGCGACGTCCTGCTGACGCTGGTACCGCTTCTCATCGCGGGGGTGGTCACTCTGGAACTGTGCGTCGTATTGGATATACCGCTCAATTTCGCCAATATCATCGCGATGCCATTGCTGCTGGGCGTCGGCGTCGCCTTCAAGATCTATTACATCATGGCATGGAGGGCCGGGAAAACGGGGTTGCTGCAGTCGAGCCTGACCCGCGCCGTGGTCTTCAGCGCCATGACGACCGCGACGGCATTCGGCAGCCTGTGGCTCTCCGACAATCCCGGCACTTCGAGCATGGGCAAGTTGATGGCGCTCGCCCTGACCTGCACCATGGCGGCCGCGGTGTTTTTTCAGCCCGTCTTGATGGGGCCGCCCCGGAAAAAAACCTAGCCCGTCTCCAAAGCCTATGTTCCGGTGCGCTCGACAGTGGATGAACCGCTTTGCTTCGCAGCGGCATCGTCTTGTCTTTCCGCAACCCTCGATTGGCCATCTGCCTGTGAGAAATACTGCTCGGCGATGCGACGATAATAGCTGCGAAGGAAAGGCGACGAGGCGGTCCTTGCCAAGTCGGAGTATTCGGCGGCCATTTTCCGATATCGGTCTGCTCTAACCAAAGGGTCCCGTACCCTCCTGAATGGATCATCCATAGCATGCTCCCAATTCGTCGCAGCTTGGAAAGGCCCCGACCGGAATGCTATCGGGACCCCGACGCGTGAAATCAGCCCAACGACACACGGCCAACTCGCTGCGTGGGGACATAGATGGGCCTGGCACATGGTTCCAAGCTTCGACAAAAGGCCGCAGGGTGGCCGCCAAGCCGCCGCCGGCTGGTGTGCTGGCGGACCATTCGCAGTTGCTCTTTGGCCTGCGGCGAACCATCGCAGTATCTGCGGTGGCGTGCAGCGATTTGATCTTCTTTTGAAAATGATTCCGCGCGCGACGAGAGGTCGGTAAATTAATGACGAGGACAGGCTGCGGTAACGTTCGATGATTATCTCGGTGGGTAACGCCTGATCGCGACAGGGTTGTCCGTTGGGGGCCGTATGTCCTCGGCTCGTGTCCCCACGAGGCGGCCCCTTCGGTGAGGGCGGAGTTCGCCGATTGGAGAAATAACTCTTGTTCGACGCCTTGGCCCTCACTCGCAGAGATCTGGTCCGGGGCATAGCGCTCGCCGCGCTGATGCACGGCGCGAAGGTCTCGGCGGCACCTTCGCCCGCAAGTCCTTCTCACGGTGAAGCCGCCTGGACGCATGGCATATCCCGTCTGGGGAATCTGAAATATCCCGCCGGGTTCACGCATTTTGACTACGTCAATGCGGATGCGCCCAAGGGCGGAGCGGCGAGGCGCGCGGCGATCGGAACTTACGACAGCTTCAACATGGTTGTCGCCGGAGTGAAGGGTGATCTGGCACAGGGCATCGAGACCATCTACGACACCCTCATGGCGCCTTCGCTGGACGAGGTCGCCAGCGAATACGAACTCATCGCCGAGGCGGTGCGCTATCCCGCCGATTTCTCCTGGGTGAGCTTCCGTTTGCGCCCTGCCGCGAAATGGCACGACGGCATAACCATATCGCCAGACGACGTCATCTATTCGCTGGAAGTATTCAAGCGGCTGCATCCTCAGCTCGCATCCTATTACCGGCACGTGGTCAAGACGGAAAAGATCGGAGCGAACGAGATTCGAATTCGTGTTCGACACCCCGGGCATTCGTGAATTGCCTCAGATCCTCGGGGAGCTCACGGTGCTGCCGAAACACTGGTGGGAGGGGGTCGACAATTCCGGAAAGCGGCGGGATATCTCGCAGACCACGCTGGAGCCTCCGCTCGGTTCCGGAGCCTATCGGATCAAGGCGTTCGAGCCGGGGCGCTCGATCGTCTACCAGCTCGTCCCGGACTATTGGGCCAAAGATCTGCCGATCAATGTCGGGGCCGACAATCTGCGCGAGCTGCGGTTCGACTACTTTCGTGATCCCAGCGTGGCCTTCGAGGCCTTCAAGGCCGGCGCACTCGACTGGCACAACGAGAACGTCGCCAAGAACTGGGCGACGGAATACGGCTTTCCGGCGGTCTTGAGACGGCAGGTGGTGCGCGAGGAATTCCCCATCCGCAGCATCGGAACGATGCAGGCGTTCGCATTCAACATTCGGCGGCCCAAGTTCGAGGATCCACGGGTGCGGCGGGCTTTCAACTTCGCGTTCGATTTCGAAAAGATAAACCAGGAGCTTTTCTACGGGGCATACACGCGGATTTCGAGCTATTTCGACGGCACCGAATTGGCGTCTTCCGGGCTGCCGGCAGGCCGCGAGCTCGAGCTGCTGCAGGCGGTCCGCTCCATGGTGCCGCCGGACGTCTTCACCACCCCCTACTGGAACCCGCTCAACTGTGACGACGCGGCGGAGCGCGCCAATCTTTTGGAAGCGATGCGTCTCCTGTCCCAGGCCGGTTTCGAGGTGAGGGACCTCGCGCTGGTCGACCCCGAATCCGGCGAACAGATGGAAGTCGAGTTCCTGATCGGCAACCAGAGCCTCGATCGGATCGCTCTGTTCTACCAGCCGCCGCTGCAGCGTCTCGGCATCAAGGTCACGGTGCGAAGCGTCGACGATGTACAATACGTCAACCGCCTGCGGGACCGGGACTTCGATATCGTCATCGCGAACTGGGGGGAGTCGCTGACGCCCGGCAACGAGCAGCGCGACTATTGGGGCTCGCGTGCAGCCGACACGGCGGGCTCACGCAATCTGATCGGGATCAAGAACCCGGCCGTAGACGCGCTCATCGAGCGCATCGTCTTCGCCGAAAACCGGGAGGACCTCATGGCTGCGACCAAGGCGCTCGATCGCGTATTGCTATGGAACCACTACGTCGTACCCCAATGGAATTTCAACGCGGTGCGCACGGCGCGCTGGGATCGGTTCGGTCATCCGGGTGGGATGCCGAAATACGGCCTGTCGGCCTTTCCGATGCTGTGGTGGTGGGATGAGGAACTGGCGGCAAGGGTTGCCGCGCAAGCGTGAAGCGGGTGTCGCATGCTTCGTTCGATGCAGCGCCTGTCGATCCCGGTGCGGCGCATGGACGCGGCACAGAACGGCGCATTGCCGCGTTGATCATCGGAGGCTCAGGGAAAGCTCATGAGAAATTCTCATCTGATCGCCATCGGCATCGCCGCCGCCGGTCTTGCCGCAATCCCTCTGGTCGCTGCAACCAGTTCGTCGGCCCCGACCGATCTCGAGCTCATTACGGGGATCATGCAGGTCGTCGAGCGCGACTATGTCCATCCGGTCGGACCCGACCTGCTGACCAAGGATGCGCTGAAGGGGATGCTCACCCGTCTCGATCCGCACTCCGACTACATGGACGAGGGGGAGTACCGGCAGGCCCAGGCCGATATCGGCGGTAAATTCGGCGGTATCGGCATCGAAATTTCGACCCAGGGTGGGGTACCCAAGGTAATCGCCCCAATCGACGGCACGCCGGCCGCCCAAGCGGGCATCGAACCCGGTGACCTGATCGTTTCCATCGGCCGCCTGAGCACATCTGGCATGGACCCGGCCAAGATCATCGGCGCCCTCCGCGGCAATCCCGGCACCGAAGTGACGCTCACCCTTTCTCGCGGCGAGAAGACGCCCTTCGACGTGACGTTGAAGCGGAGCATCATCCACGCGCAAAGCGTCAAATCGCGGCTCGAGCCCGACGGTCTCGGTTACGCGCGGATCAGCCAGTTCATCGGCGATACCCCCAAGGACCTCCGGCAAGCCATCGAAAACCTCCAGCGACAGGCGGGCGGACATCTCAAGGGGTTCGTTCTCGATCTGCGAAACGATCCCGGCGGCCTCCTCACGTCGGCGGTCGGCGTTGCCGGGGATTTTCTCGACGGCGGCACCGTCGTCACCATCCATGGACGGCACCACGGCGACGATCAGGTGTTCAAGTCGGACTCGAACGGCGATCTGCTGCGGGGCACACCCATGGTGGTCCTCATCAACGGCGCGTCGGCTTCCGCCTCCGAGATCGTGGCCGGCGCGCTGCAGGACCAGCACCGCGCCACGGTGATGGGCACCCAGAGTTTCGGCAAGGGGTCGGTCCAGACCATCATCCCTCTCAAAGGCCACGGCGCATTGCGGCTCACCATCGCGCTCTATTACACCCCCAGTGGACGATCCATTCAAGGCGAGGGCATTTCGCCTGATGTCGTCGTCGAGGCGCCCAAGGACGAGCAGGTTGCCAGCGCCGCGAGGCTGAGCGAGGGCACGCTCAATGGCGCAATCTCGAATCCCGGGCCGCTCGAGCGGGCAAGCGCTGCCAAAACCGCCAAGCCGGCGGCCGGAAAGGCGGTGTACTCGCCCCCGATGAAGCCGAGATCTCATCGGAACGGCGCGGGATGCGCAGCTCCAGGCGGCGCGTTCCTATCTCGATCGAAGCGCGAGCGCGGATTGACCTTGCAACAGGCGATGGCCGGGGAGGATCACGATGAACCAAAGCATCGACATCTCGGAATGGATCAACCGGCAAAAGATCAGCGGACTTCAGAATCCTGGTGATCTGCCTGTGCGGAGCGTGCGCGCTGGTCGAAGGTTTCGATGCCCAGAACATCGGGTATGTGGCGCCCGCCGTCATTCGCGAGTGGGGGCTTCCCCCGCATAGCTTCACCCCGGCATTCATGAGCGGGCTTATCGGGCTCCTTATCGGCTGTCTCGCGGTCGCGCCGCTCGCCGATCGCTTGGGCCGCAAAAAAGTGATCGTCGGAAGCATCGCCGCCTTCGCCGTGTTTTCCTTTCTCAGCGCAGCCGCCACGACGCTTGAAGTCGCTCAGCATCCTTCGTTTTCTGACCGGTATCGGGATCGGAGGCGGGATGGCCAATGCCATTGCCCTCACCTTCGAGTTCTTTCCCAAGCGCAAGCGCTCGGCAATGACCGTGATCATGTTCACCGGGTTTCCGCTCGGCGCGTCACTCGGGGGATTTCTATCGGCGTATCTGATCTCGCGGTTCGGCTGGCAAGCCGTCTTCATCTGTGGCGGCATTCTGCCGGCCGTGCTGGCCGTATTGCTCGCGATCTGGCTCCCTGAATCGATCCGCCACCTCGTCGTTCGCGGGGGGCGGACGCAGCAGCTGGCGGCGATCCTCGAGCGGATCAATCCGCGCGCGGCACTCACCGCGGATACGCGGTTCTTCGTCGCGGAGGAGCGAAGGGACGGGCTCGCGGTCGGACACCTGTTCCGGCAGGGGCGCGCGCTGGGCACCGCACTGATCTGGACCATCTTCTTCATGAGCCTGCTCGACATCTACCTGATCGCAAGCTGGCTCCCGACCCTCCTTCACGATGCCGGACTCTCGTTGCCGGTCTCGGTCGTCATCACGGCGATGACTCAGCTGAGCGGCGTGTTCGCCTGCCTGGTGGCCGCACCTCAGCTCGACCGGCGCGGCCCCCTCTCGGTTCTGTTGCCGGCGTATCTACTGGCTGCGTTGGGCATTGCCGCGCTCGGATCCGTGGGCACGGCCGTCGGTTGGCTCATGCTTGCGGCATGCGCAGCCGGCGGCGGCATCGTCGGCGGTCAGGTCACCGCAAACGCCTATGCCGCGGCGTTTTATCCGACCTATATCCGGGCCACGGGCGTGGGCTGGGCATTGGGTATCGGCCGCGTCGGCGCAGTCGTCGGTCCCGGCGTCGGCGGCATCATGCTGGCCTTGCATTGGAGCAGGTCGAGCATCTTTATCGCCAGCGCCGTGCCGGCTCTCATCGCCGTGCTGGCGGTGCTGGCATTGATGCGCCTCGAACGGCGCAAGCTCGCCCCGCTTCCTCGCGCGGAGTTCGTCTGAAAACCATCATGGTGCGTCGCCGCAATCCTGGCCCCTTTACACCACGATCGGGCGCCGACGCGGCGCCCGACGCAAGAGCGGCGAGCAATGGCCGGCCGATGTCGCCGAGTTGCCTGCGCTCCGGGCAAATGTCCAGTCCGGCGGCCCGCAGGCATCGGGGCTCATCCGATCGATCAGCTTTCTGGTGCGATTTTCCATCCCTGAGCGCCGTGCGAGAATTCCGGCGCTTCATCGCGGACGACGGAGCGAGCCCCCATGATCGGACCGCGCCGCTTATCGGACAGGCGTACAATACGTCTCGCCGATCAGCGGCCCAGCATCCGCACCGCGAGAGCCGCCGCCGATGCGCGGTTTTCCACCCCGAGCTTGGCGTAGATCTGCTCCAGGTGCTTGTTGACCGTGCGCGGACTGAAGCTCAGGATTTCGGCGATGTCGCGGTTGGATTTGCCGCGCGCGATCCACATCAGGACCTCGGATTCGCGCTGCGTCAGCTGCAGTTTGCGCTTGAGCACGAGGTTGTCGTTCTCGAACTCGCCTTCCAGGAGGCGGAGCAGGATTTCTCCGGGCGCCACCTGGCCCACATAGGACAGCTGCAGTTTGATGGCGCTGGTGCCGGATTGGAGAGCCACCAGGTCGGAGGTCGACTTGGAGTCGCTGCGGGACCGGATTTGCAGCCATTCCTGCACATTGGACGGCAGCAGGTAGCCCTCGCCGTGGAAGTCGACGAAGGCGAGTCCGAGCAGCTTTGCGGTCTGCGGCGTGCACCAGAGCACGCCGCCGGACGTGTTGGTCGCCAGCAGATAGCGCCCGGAGGCGTCGAGCGCGGCACGCGCGCTGTTGGCGAGGCGGGCGTTGGCGAGATGCACGCGAATCCGCGCCAGCAACTCGTCGGGAACGATCGGCTTGGTGACGTAGTCGACGCCGCCGGCCTCTAACCCCTTGACGATGTCCTGGGTCTCGCTGAGCCCGGTCATGAAGATGACGGGCACGTGCGCGAGCATCTTGTTGCGCTTGAGCGAGCGGCAGGTCTCGAAGCCGTCCATGCTCGGCATCACCGCATCCATCAGGACGACGTCGGGCGTGATCTTGGCCACGATCGCAAGCGCCTGCGCGCCCTCGAGGGCGACCAGCACGGTCATCCCGGCGTCCTCGAGCGCGTCGGTCAGCATGCGCAGCGTGTCCGGCGAGTTGTCGACGACCAATACGATGTCGCTGGCATCCCTAGGGCGCATGATGGCTACGTTGCGCCTCCAGCACTGTCAGGAACCGGCTCAGATTGAACGAATTGACGATGACGCGCAGGTCCTTCACGAATGCCCCGTGCTCCGGGGAGTTGGTTTCGATCTCGGCCAGCTTGGCATTGATCCCGCGGACGTGGCCGATCTGGCCGAGGTGGATGAGCGCTTCGATCTCGCCGAGCGGCGGTCCTTTGCCGTTTTGCGGCGGCGCGGCGGGCGGCGGCGGCGGCGCGTCGGGGCCCACACCGGTCGTCCATTTGATGTCGAGCAAGGTCTGGAATTTTTCCAGCATCTGCCGCAGATCGAGCGGCTTGATCATGTAGTCGTCATAGACGCGATCGGGCTCGAATTCGCGTTCCTTTTCCATCGTGATCGCCGAAAGCATGATGATCGCCGGGCGCTCCCGCTTCGATTGGCGCAGCAGCCGCGCGACGGTCCATCCGTCCATGTCCGGCATCGAAACATCCAGCAGGATCAGGTTGGGCCTGCATTCGTTCACCAGCGACAGGCACGCCGCGCCATTCGCCGCGGCGAAGACGTTGAATCCCAGCGGCTCCAGCAGCTCGCGCACGAGATCGCGGTGGACCTGATCGTCATCGACGACGAGGATGGTCTGACGCGGCCCCTCATAGCCGCGCACGCGATGCTCGATCGGCGGCGCGGTGCGCGGACGCGGCACCTCGGAGAGCAGCAGCTTGACCTGGAACACGCTGCCTTTGCCGGGCTCGCTGCGCACGGTGATCTCGCCGCCCATCGTCTCCGCCAGCATCCTGGTGATGGTGAGGCCCAATCCGGTCCCCGCCGCATTGGCCTGGCCGAGATGGGCGCGTTCGAACGGCTGGAAGATGCGCTCGAGATCGCCCGCGCCGATGCCGATCCCGGTGTCCTCGACCTCGAAACGGGCGACCTGATTGCGGTAGAGCACGCGCATGATCACGCGGCCGGAATCGGTGAACTTGATCGCGTTGGACAAGAGGTTGATCAGGATCTGCCGCAGCCTGTTCTCGTCGGTATAGACCGCGACGGGAAGCCGGTCCGACGCCAGGAAAACGAATTCGATGCCTTTGGTGCCGGCCTGCAGCCGGAACATGTCGACGAGCTGATCGAGGAACTCGCGAAGGCGCACTTCGTTGCGGTTGAGATGGAACCGGCCGGCTTCGATCTTGGAGATATCGAGCAGGCCGTCGATCAGGCCGGACAGGTATTCCGCATTGCGGCGGACCACCCGGATCGCATCGAGGCGGCGCACCGGAATGGCCGGGATCGCGCTCCAGGATCTGGGCGTAGCCGACCACCGCATTGAGCGGCGTGCGCAGCTCATGGCTCAGCCCGACCACATAGCGGCTCTTCGCCTTGCTGGCGGCTTCCGCGGATTCCTTGGCCTGCTGCAGCTTCGCGTCGGTGCGCTTGTGGGCCTCGATCTCCTGCATCAGCAGCTCGGTCTGGCGCTCGGTTTCCTCCTCGGCGACGCGGCGGCTTTCATGCACGAGCACGAACACCCACGCCGCTATGGCGGCGATGATCGAGAGAATGAAGAACACCGTCCACAGCGCCGACTTGAGGATGCCCTTCTGCACGTTCGATTCGAACGAGACCTGGAAATAGACGAAGGTGAGGACGGCGCCGATGATCGCGGCGAACAGCAGGAGAACGCCGACATACTGGCTGATGTCGGTGTTCATCGCTTTGACGACGCTTGACGGCAAGGTGCGGTCGATCCAGCCGCCGATCTGGTTCGCGAGCCTCGCCTCCGGCTTGCAGCAATCGTGGCAGCGGGTTTCGAGCGAGCAGCACAGCGAGCAGATCGGTCCGGAGTAGGCGGGGCATTGCGCCATGTCCTCGGGCTCGAAGGAAAGCTCGCAGATGCAGCAGCGCACCGTGGACGCGGCGGCAAACGTCCACGGCTTGCGCGCCAGGTAGAACTTGCCGCCGGTGGCATAGGCGATGGCGGGCGCGGCGACGAAAGCGGTCGCCAGGGCGAGGAAGCTCGCCAGCGCCTGCAGGGTGGTGCCGAACACGCCGGAGTAGCCGAGTATCCCGGCGCTGGTCGCGAGGATCATGGCGCCGACGCCGACCGGATTGATATCGTAGAGGTGGGCGCGCTTGAACTCGATGAAGGGCGGGCTCAGCCCCAGCGGCTTGTTGACGACGAGGTCGGCGACGAGGGCCCCGACCCAGGCCACCGCGACGATCGAATACAACCCGAGAATGTGCTCGAGCACCTGGAAGATTCCGAGCTCCATCAGCAGCAGCGCGATCGCCACGTTGAACACCAGCCAGACGACGCGCCCGGGATGGCTGTGGGTCAGCCGCGAGAAGAAGTTCGACCACGCGATCGAGCCCGCATAGGCATTGGTGACGTTGATCTTGATCTGAGAAATGATGACGAAGGTGCAGGTGAAGGCGAGCGCCAGCGGCGGGGAGGAAAACACCGACTGGAACGCGACGAGATACATCTGCGTCGGTTCCGCGGCCTTCTCGACCGGAACGAAATGACGGACCGCGAGATAGGCGAGGAACGAGCCCGCCAGCAGCTTCAGCAAGGCCCGGCAGGATCCATCCCGGCCCGGCCGCGAGAAAGGCGGTCCACCAAGCGGCGGGCCGGCCGGCGCTACGGGGCGGCAGGAAGCGCAGAAAATCGACCTGCTCGCCGATCTGCGCGATGAGCGAGAACACCACCGTCGAGGCCGCGCCGAACAGCAGGAGGTTGAACGACTGGCCGTCGGCTCCCGCGCGGCCGCCATAATGCGTCCAGCCCTTCGAACGAGCCGGCGTCGGACATGGCGATGAACGCGAAGGGCAGGATATGGAGCACGAGCCAGATCGGCTGGGTCCAGAGCTGAAGCCTGCTGATGAAGGTGATGCCGTGGGTGACGAGCGGAATCACCACGACCGAGCTGACGATGTAGCCGAGGAAGAGCGGAACGTGGAACCACAACTCCAGGGCGAGCGACATGATCGCCGCCTCGATCGCAAAAAACAGAAACGTGAAGGAGGCATAGATCAGCGACGTTATGGTCGAGCCGATATAGCCGAAGCCGGCTCCGCGCGTGAGGAGATCGATGTCGACCCCGTAGGTCGCGGCGTAATAGGCGATCGGAAGCCCGGTCAGAAAGATCAGCCCGCCGACGGCCAGAATGGCGGTCGTCGCATTGGCGAACCCGTAATTGACCGTGATCGCGCCGCCGATCGCCTCCAGGGCGAGGAAGGAGATCGCCCCGATGGCGGTGTTGGCGACCCGCAGGCTCGACCATTTGCGCGCGCTCTTCGCGGTGAAGCGCAGCGCATAGTCTTCAAGCGTCTGGTTGGCGACCCACCGGTTGTAGTTTCGCCGAACCCGAACGATACGCTGGTGAGCAGTCATCGTGCCGCTCCTGTCCGCTGCGTTCGCCTGAACGGCTCCTCCTCCATCGATCGTCCGGGCCCGGCGCGACCTTCCCCGGCGATCATCAGCGTTCCATGCTGCGTTGCGAAAATCATCCTTCGCGCTATTTTTCGGCCGTTTGCACCGCATGGTTTTAGCAAAGCATCTCCGCTCAGGACGACCAGCAATTATGCCACGAAATCCAGCAACGTGCGATGCAAAATGATGCAATAGACTTGCTAAAGCCACGGTCTGGTCACGAAACGCCTCCATGGCGCAAGCTTCCGCCTCCATCTTTACCGGGAAAAACGCGTAGGGACATACGTCAATTGACGTATGCTGCATTGCACCATTAGCGCCTCACTATCCGCCCAGTGGAGCGCGAACAGCTCGGCTCCCCGGACCCAACTCCCACGACAACAAGCTGAATTGAGGCGTCGCATGTCTTCAGAAAATCGGCCCACGGATCTGCAATCCCCGTTCCGCCGGAAGTTGCTCATCGGAACGGCTGCCATGTCGGCGACAGCCTTGTTGCCGCCCTTCGCGCTTGCTCAGCAATTCCCGACCGCAAAAGTGAACACGACCGGGCTCGCAGTGACCGACACCGACGTCACGGTCGGCATCCTCCACTCGGTCACCGGCACCATGGCCATCTCCGAGACCGGCTCGGTGGAGGCGGAAAAGCTCGCGATCGAGCAGATCAACGCCCAGGGCGGCGTGCTCGGCCGCAAGATCAAGTTCATCCAGGAAGACGGCGCCAGCGACTGGCCGACCTTCGCCGAGAAGGCGAAGAAGCTGCTCGTCAACGACAAATGCGCGTCGGTGATGGGCTGCTGGACCTCGGCCTCGCGCAAGGCGGTGCTGCCGGTGTTCGAGCAGTACAACGGCATGCTCTACTACCCGACCTTCTATGAAGGCCTCGAGCAGTCGAAGAACGTCATCTACACCGGCCAGGAGGCGACCCAGCAGATCCTCGCCGGCCTCAACTGGGTCGCAGAAGGAGAAGAACGCAAAGACCTTCTACCTGCTCGGCTCCGACTACATCTGGCCGCGCACCTCGAACAAGATCGCCCGCAAGCACATCGAGAACGTGCTCAAGCTCAAGGTGATCGGCGAGGAATACTTCCCGCTCGGCAACACCCAGTTCAACTCCGTCATCAACAAGATCAAGCTGACCAAGCCGGACGTGATCTACGCCATCATCGTCGGCGGCTCCAACGTCGCCTTCTACAAGCAGCTCAAGGCGGCGGGCATCGACCTCAACAAGCAGACCCTGATGACCATCTCGGTCACCGAGGACGAGATCGACGGCATCGGCGGCGAGAACATCGTCGGCGCCTATGCCTGCATGAAATACTTCCAATCGCTCGAGAACGACAACAACAAGGCCTTCGTCGCGGCGTTCAAGAAGATGTGGGGCGACAAGACCGTGATCGGCGACGTCACCCAGGCCGCCTATCTCGGGCCCTGGCTGTGGAAGCTCACGGTCGAGAAGGCCGGCAGCTTCGACATCGACAAGGTCGTCGGCGGCCTCGCCGGGCGTCGAGTTCAAGGGCGCGCCGGAAGGCTATGTCCGCATCCACGAAAACCATCATCTCTGGAGCAAGACGCGCGTCGGCCGCGCCCGCTACCGACGGCCAATACGACGTCGTCTACGAGACCGCCGAGCTGATGGAGCCCGAATCCGTTCCCGAAGGGCTACCAGTAACTCCGGCCGAGGCCGCGACGCCTGCCTCTCCCCGCAGAGCACGCGGGGAGAGGCGACGTCCGACCAACCACGCAGGAGCCGCAAATGCTCGGAGGATATTCGTTCGGCGAACTGGGCTCGATCCTGGCGATGCAAGGCTTCGCCGGGCTGATCCTGTTCTCGGTGTTCCTTCTGATGGCGCTGGGACTCGCGATCATCTTCGGCCAGATGGGCGTCATCAACATGGCCCATGGCGAGTTCATGATCCTCGGCGCCTACATGACCTATCTGTGCTCCCACCTGGTCCAGACCTACGTGCCCGGCATCTATGTCGGCTACTTCTTCATCGCGATGGTGGTGGCGTTCATCGTCTCCGGTGCGCTCGGGCTCGCCGTCGAATGGCTGCTGATACGCCACCTCTACGCCCGCCCGCTCGATACCCTGCTCGCGACCTGGGGTCTCAGCCTCGATCATGCAGCAGGCGTTCCGCTCGATCTTCGGGGCGCGCGAGGTCGGCGTCGAATTGCCGACCTGGATGATGGGATCGCTTCCCGTCACCGACACCATCGAGGTCCAGATCAACGGGCTGTTCGTGATGGCGCTCACCCTGGTCATCACTGGGATCGTGGCGTTTTTGATGTACCGCTCGCGCTGGGGACTGCAGGTGCGCGCCGTGGTGTCGAACCGCACCATGAGCGAAGCCGTCGGCATCGACACCCGGCGCATCGATCGACTGACCTTCGGTCTCGGCTGCGGCATCGCCGGCATCGCCGGCTCGGCCTTCACCATGATCGGATCGACCAGTCCGAGCGCCGGCCAGCTCTACATCGTCGACACCTTCCTCGTGGTCGTGTTCGGCGGCGCCCAGAGCCTGCTCGGCACCGTCGCGTCGGCCTTCACCATCTCGCAGTCGCAATCGACGCTGGAGTTCTTCACCTCGGGGTCGAATGCGAAGGTCCTCACCTTGCTCATCGTCATCGGGCTCCTGATGTTGCGTCCGCAGGGGCTGTTCGTCCTCAAGGTCAGAAGGTGACAACGCATATGTCGGTCGCACTCAAGAACAATCGCAATCTCGAGCTCATCGGCTTCGCCTTGATCGCGGTGCTGATCCTGGTGGTGTTGCCGCTGCTGCTCGACAACTTCCGCCTCAACCTCGTCGGCAAGTACCTGACCTATGCCTTCGTCGCCGTCGGCCTGGTGCTGTGCTGGGGCTATACCGGCATCCTGAGCCTCGGCCAGGGCGTCTTCTTCGGGCTCGGCGGCTATTGCATGGCGATGTTCCTCAAGCTCGAAGCGTCGAGCGTCGCCAACACCAAGATCCAGTCGACGCCGGGCATTCCCGACTTCATGGACTGGAACCAGATCACCGAGCTGCCGTTCTTCTGGGTGCCGTTCAAGTCGCTGCCGTTCACGCTCATCGCCATCGTCGCGGTGCCGATGCTCATGGCCTTCATCGTCAGCGTCGCCATGTTCAAGCGGCGGGTCGGCGGCGTCTACTTCGCCATCATCACCCAGGCGCTGGCGGCCGTCATGACGATCCTGATCGTCGGCCAGCAGGGCTATACCGGCGGCATCAACGGCATCACCGACCTGCGCACGCTGCTCGGCTGGGACATCCGCACCGACCACGCGAAATTCGTGCTCTATTTCGTCTGCTCCGGCCTGCTGCTCGCATCGATGCTGCTCGCGCGCGCGGTGATCAAGAGCAAGCTCGGGCGCATCCTCGTCGCGGTCCGCGACAAGGAGGACCGGGTGCGCTTCTCCGGCTACGACGTGGCCAACTTCAAGATATTCGTCTTCTGCCTCGCCTCCGGCATCGCGGCGATCGGCGGCGCCATGTTCACCCTCCAGGTCGGCTTCATGTCGCCCTCGTTCGTCGGCATCGTGCCGTCGATCGACATGGTGATCTTCTGCGCCGTCGGCGGCCGGCATTCGCTGGTCGGCGCGGTGATCGGAACGCTCCTCGTCAACTGGGGCAAGACGCTCTTTTCGGAGAGCT
The DNA here is from genome assembly GCA_963800215.1 of uncultured Alphaproteobacteria bacterium. Taxonomy (GTDB): domain Bacteria; phylum Pseudomonadota; class Alphaproteobacteria; order Rhizobiales; family Xanthobacteraceae; genus JAJPKK01. The sequence goes on from CAWCZY010000007.1 coordinate 935,978, forward strand.
TTCCGGAGCTCTGGCTGTTCGCGATGGGCGGCCTGTTCATCGCCATCGTGCTGGCGTTCCCGCGCGGCCTCGCGGGCCTCATGACCGACCAGATCCTGCCCTGGATCGAACGGCTGCGCGGCGCCCGCCCGACCCATCCGGGCGCCGCGCCCAGCGCCGCGCCCGCCGAATAGGAGACGAACGTCATGTCCTCCAGCACCGACTTCCTGCTCGCGCTCGAAAACGTCACGGTGTCGTTCGACGGATTCAAGGCCGTCAACGCGCTCAATCTCTACATCGACAAGAACGAGCTGCGCGTCATCATCGGCCCCAACGGCGCCGGCAAGACCACCGTGCTCGACCTGATCTGCGGCCGCACCAAGGTGACGGAGGGGTCGATCAAGTTCAAGGACCAGGAGATCACCGGCCTCAAGGAGCATCAGATCGTGCGCCGCGGCATCGGCCGCAAGTTCCAGACGCCGTCGATCTACGAAGACCTCACGGTGTTCGAGAACCTCGAAATCTCGTTGCCGCGCGGCCGCGACGTCGTCGGCGCGCTGTTCTGGAAGCGCACTTCGGACGTGATCGAAAGAGTGCGCGAAATCGCGAGGATGATCTTCCTCGAAGAGCACCTCGACCGCCTCGCCGAAACGCTCAGCCACGGCCAGAAGCAGTGGCTGGAGATCGGCATGCTGCTGATGCAGGACCCGGAGCTGCTGATGCTCGACGAGCCGGTGGCCGGAATGAGCGTATCGGAGCGCGCCCGCACCGCGGAACTGCTCGAGCTCGTGTCCAAGGGCCGCTCCGTCATCGTCATCGAGCACGACATGAAGTTCGTCGAAAGCATCGCCGACCGGGTGACCGTGCTGCACCAGGGCAAGGTCCTCGCCGAAGGCAGCATGGCGACGATCCAGGACAATCCGCAGGTCAAGGAAGTCTATCTCGGTCACTGAGCGCGTCATCGATAGAACTCCGATAGCGCCTCTCATCCATTTGTCATGCGCATGATGTCGATCCGAACGATCTGCCACTCTTCGGAATCATGCTGTCAAGGAGGCACGCCCGTGCTCGATGTGCGCAATCTCAACGTCGCCTATGGTCAAAGCCAGGTTCTCCACGGCATCAACTTCACCGTCACGCCGGGCGAGATCGTCGCCATCATCGGCCGCAACGGCATGGGCAAGTCGACGCTCATGAAGTCGCTGATCGGGGTGATGCCGACCCGCTCGGGACAGGTGCTGATCGACGGTGGCGACGTGACCGAACCTGCCGAGCCATTCGCGGGTGGCGCGCGGCCTCGCCTATGTGCCGCAGGGACGCCAGATTTTCGGCACCATGACGGTGCGCGAAAACATCGAGACCGGGCTGGTCGTCACCGGCAAGAGCAAGATTCCGGAGGAGATCTACACGCTGTTCCCGGTGCTGCGGGAGTTCGACAAGCGCCGCGGCGGCAATCTTTCCGGCGGGCAGCAGCAACAGCTCGCGATCGCGCGGGCGCTGGCGAGCGATCCGAAAATCCTCCTGCTCGACGAGCCGACCGAGGGAATCCAGCCCTCGGTCATCAAGGAGATCGCGAAGCTGCTCAAGGAGATCCGGGCGCTGCGCAATCTCTGCATCGTGGTCTGCGAGCAGGTGCTGAGCTTCATCCTCGAGATCGCGGATCGCATCCTGGTGATGGAAAACGGGCGCGTCGTGCACAGCGACACCCGCGAGCATGTCGACGAGGCGGCGATCGCCCAGTTCCTCGCAGTTTGAACAGGAAATTGCTTCCGCACGGCCCGCGAACCCGCGGGCCGCCGCAAGCCGCGTGAGTGCCGGAGACCTCAGACCACGAGCGAAGAAGGAGCTGGCAATGCCTAAGACGCTGGTCAAAGTCGACCTCAAGGAATCGCCCTACAAGAACCGAGTGATCCACAATCGCTGGCATCCCGACATCCCGATGATCGCGTGGGTCAAGCCGGGCGACGAATTCATCATCGAGACCTATGACTGGACCGGCGGCTTCATCAAGAACAACGATTCGGCCGACGACGTCCGCGACATCGACCTGACGATCGTGCACTTCCTGTCGGGCCCGATCGGCGTCGAGGGCGCCGAGCCGGGCGATCTCCTGGTGGTCGATCTGCTCGATGTCGGCGCGCTGCCGGACAGCCTGTGGGGCTTCAACGGCTTCTTCTCCAAGAAGAACGGCGGCGGCTTCCTGACCGACCATTTTCCGCTGGCGCAGAAATCGATCTGGGACATTTCCGGCCTCTACACCCATTCCCGCCACGTGCCGGGCGTGAAGTTCGCCGGCCTGATCCATCCCGGCCTGATCGGCTGCCTGCCGGACCAGAAGCTGCTCGACACCTGGAACAAGCGCGAGATCGATTTCATCGCGACCAATCCGAACCGCGTGCCGCCGCTCGCCGACCGCGCCGTTCGCCGCCGACCGCCCATGCCGGCACCGCCAAAGGCGACGTCAAGGCCAAGGTCGCGGCCGAAGGCGCCCGCACCGTGCCGCCGCGCGAGCACGGCGGCAATTGCGACATCAAGGATCTGTCGCGCGGCTCGAAGATCTACTTCCCGGTCTATGTGAAGGGCGCCGGCCTCTCCATGGGCGACCTGCATTTCAGCCAGGGCGACGGCGAGATCACCTTCTGCGGCGCCATCGAGATGGCCGGCTGGCTGCACCTCAAGGTCGAGATCATCAAGGACGGCATGGCGAAATACGGGATCAAGAACCCGATCTTCAAGCCGTCGCCGATCACGCCGACCTACAACGATTACCTCATCTTCGAGGGCATCTCGGTCGACGAGTGGGGCAAGCAATATTATCTCGACGTCCACATCGCCTATCGCCAGGCCTGCCTCAACGCGATCGAATACCTGACGAAGTTCGGCTATTCGAAGGCGCAGGCCTATGCGATCCTCGGCACCGCGCCGGTGCAGGGCCACATATCGGGCGTCGTCGATATTCCGAATGCCTGCGCCACGCTGTGGCTGCCGACCGAGATCTTCGACTTCGACGTCATGCCCAACGCGTCCGGACCCATCAAGCACATCAAGGGCGGGATCGACATCCCGACGTCGCCGGACAAGTAGGCAGGTGCAGCGAGGGGCGCGGCGGCGAAGCGAGCGCCGCCGCGCTCTCGGACGACGGCTATTGTAGGATCATCGAGGAGGACGTCATGCCGGTCTACGAATATCTCTGCAGGGATTGCGGGCCTTTCACGCGGATGCGATCGATGTCGGAATACGAGCTGCCGTCCGATTGCCCGAAATGCGAGGCGAGCGCGCCGCGCGTCATTCTCACCGCGCCGCATTGCTCGACCGTGTCGGCGCAAACGCGGATCGCACATGCCACCAATGAGCGCAGCGCGGACTCTCCGCACACGCTGTCGTCGATGCGCGATTCCCACGGCGCCGGCTGCTCATGTTGCTCGGGCCGATCCTCGCGGCTCCTCAAGCGCGGCAAAGAAGGCGCCAAGAGCTTTCCGACGAGCCGGCCCTGGATGATCTCCCACTAGCGAGCGCTATCCTTTCGAATTGAATCGGATGGCGCTCAAATCTGTGTTCGTTCGAGCATGACCTTGTCCGAAAAGTCTGCAACTTTTCGGGATCATGCTCGAGCAATCATGCTCCAACAATAAGGCAGAGCGGTCGGCGCGGCGTCTGTTGCCCCTGCTGCTCAAAATGCCAAACCGGACATGATCCCCGGCTTTTTAGTCGAAACTGCACCGCTCCGCCGACACAAAAAAAACTCGCAACCTCTATTGTTCGCGGATCGCTTCAGAATGCAGGTTTCTGACAGTGTCGAGACATCCGGGGCCGAACAGGCGACGCGACCGGCGCGAGAATTTCCGGGTGGAGTGGAATGTGTCCGCGACCATCTACGATGTGGACCGCCACCTGGAGCGTCCGTGCGTGCTGATCGACCTCTCGAACGTCGGCGCGAAGATTGCAGGGGTCAGAGCCCGCACAATTCCAGACGAGTTCAGACTGCGGACCCCTATTGGCGACCGTCGATCGTGCCGGGTGATCTGGCGCACCGAAGACGCGCTGGGGGTCGAGTTCACCGACCACGCCGATGGCGAGGTTCGCTCGACTGAGCAGCCCGGAATGCAGGAGCCGACACACGCCTAAATCGTGAAACTCGCAAGCACGCTTCGATTACGCTCTTGGCGCTTCCAGTCGCTTCGTGGACATCACGAGCCTCGGCGCAACGCGCTGGGTGGGCGGCGGCCGCCGGGGCTGTCGTGCAAAGGCCCGGGCGCAATATCCCGTGACCGAGAACGACTTGTTCAGGAGAAATCGTGGGGCGCGGTACAGAGCCTGCATATTTTCAGCCGGCTACCGTCCGTAACCCGCACCTAGGGTATCGGGTGCCCACCACGAGCAAATCGAGCGGAACGATTGCGTTGCGCGCGTCAGCTCCGCCCGATGGCCGCCAACGTGCGCTACTTCGGCGGCACCGTGCCTGACTGACTGCTCGTTTCCGCAGAGCCCGTGCCTACGGAGTGGGTGACGAGCATATTGATGCCCATCGCTCCAAGGAGCAAAAGCACAATCGCTGCGCTCCCGATCCACATCACCCGCATTTCGCTTTTTTCCGTGCTTTGATCTTTTTTGTCGGCCATCGCTTCCTCCTCTTTTGGGAGTGCAACCGAACCCTTCCGCGACGAACGCAGCATCATCCGGACACTCGGGCCAGCCCTGCATATCGAGACCCGGATGGCGCACGGCCACTGTCATTTGTACATGCCGGACACGAGGCACTCATGCCCGCGCCTCGTGCGCAGAGACGATCGTCATCGCGCGCGGCTAACGACCTGCCTGGCAAAGGCCGTCAAAGCGTGGCTGCAGGCCGCCGGCATCGGCGAAGGCCCGCTGTTCCGCGATCAGGTGTTCGATTTTGCACAGACAGGGTTCAACCAAATCGGCATTTAGGTCCGTGAAGCATTAGGAGTGGCCTGTCATGCCAGACTATCGGATTTTTAAACTCAATGCACAGGGACATGTTACTGGCCCCGCCCTCATCCTCACCTGCGAACAAGACACGGACGTTATCCGGAAGGTCGAATCTCTGGTCGACGGCCACGAGATCGAGATTTGGCAGGGCGCGCGTATCATTACCCGGTTGCGACCTGGTGCCGCCTACACGCCCCAGAACGGCGCGAGCCCGGCGCCCAGCACCTCCAATCACCACCACCGTTCGAAGGCATTGTAGGCGACCATCGTCCACGCCATGCCCGGCGCCGCATCGATGACTGCTTGTGGCGGGGCATGGCCTGGCCCGTTTCCTCCGACGATCGGGCATCGCGAAAACGGGGCCGCCAACCGCGGCGACCCCAATCCAGTTTTTGCTTGATCATCGTCCTCGGGCCGGGCGCGCGCTGTTCAATATTGCACACACCCCCTGGAGCCTCACGTCTGGTTGATGGATGGAACGTCCTCCGTTCGCGGCGAGTTGTGATGCAGGAGAGTTTGTCGGCGCTGACCGTTCCGGCGCGTTGGGGCAGTTGCGATTGGTTACGGTTTCCAGCCCCGTGGCAAAAGGAGTGCGACTTATGCAGAGCCCATTGAGCACAGTGGAGCGATATCAGAAAGTGGCCGCAGAATATTCCGACTTTGCCAAAACCGCTTCCTCCCCCTTCCTTCGTGCCTATTATAGGCACACCGGTGAGGAATACCGATTGCGGGCGGACCGCGGATTGGGAAAGAGAACGCGTGTCGGCGGCGACGTGGCCGCCGCCATTGCGGCGTCACTTCTCATATTCGATGAAAGCGACCTTTGCAAAGGGGTCTCTCGACCATACTCCTTCATGATCGCCGGCAGTCTCGCCGGGCTGGCGTCCCAAGGAAAATGACAGCGACCGCGAGCGTTTCCGAGCCGACACACCTGGATCCCGCGCAGGGAGAGGCGATGCGCGCGGCATTTCAAAAAGTGTGTGATGCCCTTTGGCTGAAGTGCGGCCCTGATGACGCGATTACCGAGTTCGTCGTCACGAAAATTACACAGCTGGCGAATGCCGGTGAGGTCGATCCCGATCGCATTTGCGGCCAGGTTTTGATCGAATTGGCGGAGCAGCCGGGAGGTGGTCGGGGCGTGTATCGCGGCCACCCGCTTCAAAGTACGCGGGGGCAGGTCTGAAACGAGACGGGCTCCGACGCTTCTGGATCATCCCCACAGCCCGGCCAGCCACAACAGCGAAACGACACCGGCGACAGGGACGGCGATAAATATCGCCACGCCCCAAAACCGGGCGGCGAAAGAATCACTTTTGGAAGGTCTCATGATCCCCAGTGTACATCGGCCCCCGCAGACCACGGCGGTACCCTGAGGCCGCTCCGGCACTGCCGCCCTCAGAGTTCGCTGGCTGCAACGCCTCTTTTGTCGCCGCACGCCTTGGCAGCCTGAACGCCAATGCGAGCGACCCGCCGCTCGGGCTATCTCCTGGCGTGCGATTGAGAGGCCAGTGGCGCGAGCAGCGCGGGATCTGGAGACTGGGCATTTGGGCGCGGCGCTGGCAGTGCGGCAAGGCTTCCGGCGAGCACTAAAGATACGATCGGGGTGCGGATCATGGGTTCTCCTAGCTGGCCCTTTTGAGCAGCGGTCACGTTGGCAGGTTTGTTCCGTCGTCGCGGGACTGGATCAAGGTCAAGAACCCGGACAGCCGGGCAAAGTGGCGGGCGCGCGAGCGGCGGTGGTGACGTCGGCCCGGAATTAAGAAAACGCCGCCGAAACCCTTAATGAATTCTTCAGTCCATCGGCACGTGAGTCTCTATCGCGATATCAAAAGCAAACGCGGCGCCCGCCATGAAGGGGGGCTAAATCAGCGATGCACATGCATCGCCCTCAAGCGATTCCTTCGGGACGCGTCCGGCGCCACTGCCATCGAATATGGCCTGATTGCAGATGGCCGTCAGCACGACCTCTCCTGTGGCCGTCCTTCGAGACGCGCGCAAGAGCGCGCTCCTCAGGACGAGGTCGATCGGTGATATCGATATGAATTCAAACTTCGGAAACGAATTATTGGCATTCCGTGCGTCCCCGCGCGAGGGCGTCAATGATCGTCCGGCAGTATTCTTCTCAAAATAAGCTCACGTTGCTCTGAATCGGGCGCCAGCTCCTTGAACGCCTCGGCCAGCTGGTGCCGTTTTAGATCTATCTGTCTCGCGCCGGACCCTCTGATGCAGGCGTGGATCAACGCGCTCACCTGATGAGGCGAAGGCGGCTGGCCGGATTGCAGGAGATTGGCAAGTTCGCGGGCGCATTGCTCTATGGTCATCTGCAAACCTCGTTTACGCTCGCCGCCGTATTATCCGGGGGAACGGGCGGCAGAATGCGCAGCTTACGGTTTCCGTTGCGCGAAGGGAGTGGCATCGCGTGAAATATTGGATCGACACCGAATTCATCGAAAGATTGTACACCATTGATCTGATCAGTGTCGGCCTAGTGGCCGAAGACGGTCGCGAGTTCTATGCCGAGAGCAACGAGGTCGACTGGTCGAAGGCCAATCAGTGGACGCTTGCGAACGTGCGTCCCCAACTCGACGGCAAAGGCATGAGGCGGGAGGAAATCGGCTATGCCGTTCGCCGGTTTACCGGCGCCGACGAGCACCCCGTGTTCTGGGGATATTTTCCGGCTTACGACTGGGTCGCATTTACTTGGTTGTTCGGAAGCATGGATGAGCTGCCGTTCCACTATCCTCAGCTTTGCCTGGACATCAAACAGTGGGCAATCGAATTGGGCGACCCGGAATTGCCCCACCAGTCGGGTGCCAGGCACCACGCGCTGCTCGATGCGCGATGGACGAGGGATGCCTGGGCGTTTCTCGCCACCCTCGCTCCCGCTGCGGGAGAACGGCGAGCCACGGGTCGCAAGATCCCCGATCAGTCCAGTGCGGCTTGAGCATCTTGCTCGACTGGCGCAATTCAGGCCTGCCGCGGGTTCCAGGCGAGCACGGCACAGGCTACCAAGCGCCGCGCCATGCGCGAGATGTCGCGCGACGCCGATCTGTTCCGGGATCATGCCGGGGCCGGGTTGCTGTAGGGCTTGATGGGCGCTGCATAATCATTAGGCGGAACATCGCACGTTGAAGCGAGTTGGCTGCCCTTTAGGTCGACGCCCACGAAGTGTCGATCCGCCACTTCATCGTCGTCCGCTCGCCCGCAGAGCCGAGCCCGGAGGCGAAGTGATGCGCATCCGCACCGACCCCGCGACTTTTGCCGCCGCCGTCCTGCTCGTTATGGCGGTCGCAATTGACAGTGCTGCTGATTTTGTTTGGCATGCGGTTACGTGCGCAAGCGCCCATCACGGGCGCCGCGGTGGCCGCCTATGTGGCGGCGGCCAAGGCAGGCGCCGATCTGTGGCGGGACCGCTACGGGGCAATGATTTCAGGCAAAATCAGAGCCGCTGCCGTCGCGAGCGCGGCCAGTAGCACGAGCGCTATCAGACCCCAATTCCATTTGAGCGACCGACGAGGGCGTTCCGTTTCAGTCGATGTGTAAGGATCGCGCATGCGAAGCTTCCTTGTGAGCGACGCAGAGGATCGTAATACGGTGCGAAACCGGCGAGTGTGAGGTAGGTCACAGCCACAATTCCGACATAAATCGATCAAAATCGTGACTTTTAATCTCATGGTAGGCGCGGGGGGATCGCGTCACACGATTTCGCGAAGGGGAGCCCGTTTGACCAGTTGCATCAATGGGATGAGGATTGCCGGCCTTTCGCTGGCGGTCGCAATTTGCTGCGGCGCCACGCCAGCCGGCGCGCAGCTTCGTGCTTTCGTGAACGTCGGCGGCCCCGGGAACGCACCAGCACCGGGAAGCGCGGGCCTTGGCACGTCCGGGCTTGGCCTCGGCGGCTTCGGAAGCGCAACTGAGAGCCTCGGCGGACCGGGCCTCGGCGATGCCGGCATCGGATCAAGCCCAGGGCTCAGCTTTCCGTTACTAGATCAAGGGGCGGGCAACGCCCTCGGCGTGACCGGCAACGCCACCGGGACCGCCCAAGGTTCGCTTTCATCCGCCATCGACCGCCCGTCGTCGCCGATCGACTCCGTGACCAATTCGCTGATGGGTTCCGTCAGGAACGCCGTCTCCCGGCCAACGGATACGGCGACGAAACCGGCCGGCAAGCGAAAGCAGAACGGCATTGCCGGGGCCACTTCATCGAGTGGCCGCGGCGCGGCCATGGCATCCAAGGTCAATCCCGCCAAAAATCCTTGAACCGGTTCGGCGCCAGCGCCGTGTAGACGGGGTGCTGGTGATCGACCGATGCCCAAGCCAACCCTGAATTGCCCGCGTATCGTGCCCCTTGTTGGCGAGCGCATAGCCGCAGGCGTGCCGCATCTGCGGGTGGGCTTTGATCTCAAGGCCGGCGTTGCTCAGGCCAACAATTTGATCCGCCTTCACGCGCGATAAGGGGGCTTCCCGATGGCAATCGACCTGACGTTGCGTCGAACAGGGCATTGCCGTCGGCGCCGCACACGACGGCCTAGCCGTCGAGGGGTGAAGGACTGCACCCGGATCATCTTGAGGGCTGCGACAGCGATCGCCGGATATCGGCCGCTCCAATCGTAGCCGCGCCGCGTGAATAGCCGGACCGCGCGATTCGAATTTCGCAAAATGCGCCGCCGGTGCTAGGTTCCCGGAGGTCTCGCGCGCGTGGCGCGCGATGAACTGGGAGGAAGCCATGAAGAAACTGATTTCGGCTCTGTGGCTCATTTCCACTCTCGCGGCGGGCGCCGCATGGGCACAGCCCTATGCTCCCAACGACGCGGGCGTGACGAACGGGCACTGGCATCTCAATTCGCGCGACGTCGCGGCCAACAAGCATATCCTTCTCGCCATGGGCGGTGTCGCCACCGGGCCGGGTGAGAGGGTCGTGTTCCCCGGTGTGCTGGTTATTCTCAATCAGGGGCCCAACACGCCGCCGTCGACGGGCGGCACGGTCGGAACGGTGGTGAACCACATCGGGTTCACCGTCCCGAACGTCCAGGAGGCCGTCGCCAAATGGAAGGCTGCAGGTGTTCCCTTCGAGCCGGGTGCCCCCGGCAGGCTGAACCAAGGCTGGGTGACAACAACCGACGGACTGAAAATCGAAATTCAGGAAGACAAGGACCAGAAAGAGCTGATCCGCAGCAAGCACGTGCACTTTTTCCTACCGGAGAATGCGATCGCCGAGAGCCAGGCCTGGTACGGCAAAGTCTTCGGCGCCAAGGCGGGCGTGCTCAACAATGCGCCGGTTTCCGACCTCCCCGGTGTGCAGCTGCGCTGGAACAAGGTCAATGTTGCGGAAGGGCCGACGAAGGGCCGGGTCCTCGATCACATCGGTTTCGATGTCAAGGATCTGAAAGCATTCATCGCCAAGACGGAAGCGGCCGGCGTCAAGCTCGACGCCGACGGGGCCTACCGTGTGAACGACGTTGGCGTCGGGATTGCATTCATCACCGATCCGTGGGGAACCCGCATCGAACTGAATGAGCGGCCGAAGGCGGTTTATCTGCCCTAACGGCTTCCGTCGGGCGATGGGCCTGTGCTTCCGCGCCTTCGGCGCCGTGAAGCCGATGACAGCCAGGCGCATCGCCCATCGCTCAAATGTCCGGAGCCGTTTTCAGTGCAACGCCACCGTGAGGCACTCACTCCCGCCAGAAATCTTTGAACCGGTTCGGCGCCAAGGTCGTATAGACCGCGGTGCTGGTGATCGATCGATGTCCGAGCCAACCCTGGATCGCCCTGGTGTCGTGGCCTTTGTTGGCCAGCGCGTAGCCGCAGGCGTGGCGGAGCATATGCGGGTGCACCTTGAGCTCGAGGCCGGCGCCGGCGGCGGCGCGCTCGATCATCCGGGCAAAGCCGGCGGTCGTGAACGGGGATCCGCGCCCGCTCACGAAGACGAAGGGCGACGCCGGGCCCTCCCGCTGGAGCCGGCGCAGGCAGACGGCCGAAGCGAGCGCAGTGCGCCAAGCGTACGTCTGGTCCACCATGCTCTCCGGCGACGCGTTGCACGTGTCGGCGACGTCGCTCAACCGCCACCCCGTTCGCGAGTTCGAAGGGGATACGATGTACCTGCGCGTCGATGTTGCGCCGGAGCCGCGCACGGAAGAGATGCACGACACGATCGAAATCCTTTGCGCGGTGCTGCTCGGCGTGTGCGTGGCGGCCAATGATGTGCTAGGCGGCACGCCGGTCGGCGTGGTGCTGCGGAGCATGGCCGATGAGCTCGAATTCCTGAAAACGGAGCGCCTTTCGGCATAGCTTCCCGTATTGGAAAAAGCGAATGCAGTTTTTCCACGAAATCGGAGTCCCGCGCAAAAATTCGGTGAAACATTCGGGACGTCGGATCGAAATTGAAGAAAGCTGGTCGGAGTGGCAGGATTTGAACCTGCGACCCCCTCGTCCCGAACAACGGGGCACCCCCTAACTACCTTGAATGATCAGCGATTTTCTTCACGTTCGAGGCCGATTGTTCGCGTTCGGTTGCGTGCAACCTTTGGCGAACCGTTGGCGCACGATCAAACGCATCGCGCGGCGCTTTGAGGTGATCGGGATGATGGTGGCCGTAGCTCTCGTCGAGCTGCTTTGGCGTCATTCCGAGGTACTCTGCCGCCTCCCACTTCGGCACGCCTAGCTGCATCAGCCAAGTCGCCGCGGTATGGCGCAATACATGCGGGGTGGCCCAGGGCAGGCCAGCCGTCCTCGCTGATGCGCGGAACGCCTTGTCCACGTCCTTTACCGGTTCGCCGTTCCATTCGACCACGTAGGCCTGTCCTGCCCGCTTCCAGCGACGCAGGTGGGCAAGCAGGCGATTTGGCAGCGGGACGGGCGGCCGGCGCTTCTTGGTCTCGCGCTCTCCCGCCGGGCGCCGATAGAAGATACCGCGCTCCAAGTCGATCCAGCCCCTTCCCTCGGTTGGCTGCAGCGCCGCCGCGCACACGGCGCCGGCGCGGGTGCCGGTGTACAGCGCAACCAACATGAACCGGGCGACATGACGCCGCGACCGCCGATCGGTCGGCTTGCCCTTTTGGAGCTCGCGGAATTGCCAAGCCGCCCATATCAACCGGGCCGCCTGGTCGCGAGTGAGCCAGTGCTGGCGCGCCTGGGGCTTCTCCGGAAGCACGACGCTGACGATCTTCTCGCATCGCCCCTCCTCCCGATGGTGATTGATCGCGGCCCGCAGCTCTTCCAGGTCGCGCCGCGCGGCGGATTCGGTCGGGCGGCTTTTGGCGTATGACCTGCAGAGATCACCGTCGATGTCCGACAACATCCGGTCGCCGAGATACGCCAGAAGCCGCTCGATCCGCTGGGCAGTCTCCCGCGGCCTCGAATGGCCGGGCACGACCTCGACGCCGTAGAGCGCCAGGACATCCGCTACAGGGATCTGATCGGGATCACGGGCGCCTTTCTTGCTCGACGCGAGGTGCTTGCGATTGAGATAGGCTTCGAGTGCTCTTTCAGCCCCGCTACGATCGTCCGGGCGACACTCTGTGCTCTCCTGATGTTTTCCGTCCATGATGATCCAGACGCCGACGTGGGTGACGCGCCCACCGCTTCGCCTCGCTTTTCTGAGCCACAGTCGCGGGCCTTTGGCTGGAGCCGGCATAGCTTCCTCATTTCCTCGATCGCCGCGAGCGTCGTGTAATCCTTGCCTGCCGTCCGCTCGATGGCAAGCCGGCCTCTGGCCGCTTCTTTGCGCAATCCACTGGCCGTCATGGAGCAGTCCGGATAGGCCAGCGCCGCGGCGACGGCCAGGCGCAACGGCGTATCTTCCCGAATCTCATCGCGAGACGGCATCCGGGGTTGGTTGCTCACGCGGGCCGATCTCCGGCTCGCGCACGATCGGGGCGGCCATGACGGCCGCCCCGCCGTTTCGCTATCCTGAAGGTGCAAACAAAATCAGGAGCGAAAACCATGCGAATGCCGATCATCTTACCTACCGGTGATCATCACATTGAAGAACATGCCGTGGATTGGACGGCGACCTATGTTCACCTGTCTCATCCCCCGCTGGTAGAACTGATCGCATCAATTGCAGGCAATCCAGCGATACCGATGTTCCCAACCCGCGGTACAACGGCCACCACCTTGGCAATCCAAATGGATGCACGGGTTGCCATTGCGCTTTACGAGACACTTGGGAAGTTAGGCCGCTCCATGGGTTGGCTGCCGCAAATAGAAGGCGGACCCCAAGTCTAAGGGCGTTCCATCTCAAGTTAGGAAATTCCATGAGCGAACCTCGCGCCACCGTTTTTACTTCCTGAAATCGGCCTTATAGAAAGCGTCGGGCATCAGTAGATTGCGCCCGCGCTACTATTTGGATTGAAACTCGGACTGCCCTGCATGGGGGCGAACTTGCTGCTGACCGAACTCGCCCCGGTCAGGAACGTGCCGAGCGCGCCGATATCCCCGGCTGTCTGCGCCTGGGCGAGCGCCTGCTCGATCCAATCCTGCGCGATCTTCACGAACGACACCGGGATGCGCTCAACGGCGGGTCCCGTCATCAGCCAGGGTTGTCCTTCGTCCGACAAGATGTCCCCGCCAAGCCCCCACATGGCCGCTACTTCACCATCGATCACGCAAACCTCAGGAGCGCTCAAGCTGTGGCGGAAAGAGAACCGCAGGATGCGCTTGGGGTCTTTTCCCAACGCGATCTGTTCCGCGCGATCGCTCTCCCGCAGGCCGCGCGCGAGGGTGTAGACATCGCGGAGTTCGGCCTTGCGGACTACTACGCGGGGGACTGAGATCGCATAGCCGGCCGCCGATCTGATCGGCTGCGGCAAAAAATGCGAGCCAGCGACGCGCGCTGCGTCCATCGACGCAACGTCGATCTGCATGGTCACACGTTTGCTCCCTTCCTGCCTTCAAATTTGGCGTTGCCGAGCTCCTTCGGCGAGCCGGCGGTGGCCGCGATGTTGTTTTTCGCGCTCTGCTCCATGTGGTTTTGAAGCTCCGTCGCATGTCGATCGTGCATGTCCGCATCCTCGGCGGCGCGGCGCTCGTGCGTGTGCGCGTCCTCAGTGGCGCGCCGCGCATGCATGCTGTCCCGCTCGGACTTGTGGCGACCTGCGATGACGCCCCACCCGACATCGCGGCCACCCGACGGCCCCGGGTCGTTACCCACCTTGCCGACCGGGCCGGGCCTCGCATCGCTCGGCGCATTGGTGCCCTTGGCCGTGGTTCTTTCTGCGTCCTTCTGGGCCTTCGCCTCTTGCTGGTTCTGCAACTTGCCGTGCTTCATCCTGGGAGGATTGGCGTAGCGTTTATTTCGATCGACTTCCTCTCGCATGACAAACTCCTATTTTGGCGCGCAGCATCAGCGCTGCAGCGTGTTTCCGGAATGAGGTCAACCCGGCCTTCCCCAGCCGCGCCGCTCTGATATCCGCGCGTCCTTGAGGCGATTTTGGCGAGCGGCATCGAGATCGCGCTGTTCCTTGGTCGAAATGGCAGCCGTCACGCGCGGCTGCTCGGCGCGGCGAAAGTTTTCGCCCGGACCGTTTTCCATGTGGGACATCATCGGCGCGGCCTTGGCGGCCTGCCGCTCCGCTAGCTTGGCCTCTTCGGCGGCAAACCTGGCAATTTCGGCTTCTTGCCGTTCGGCGGCAGCCTTTCGCGCCAGATAATCCTCGACCATCGGGCGAGCCCAGGCCGGGACTTCCGACATGTCGTGCTGCACCGTCTCGTCTTCTGGGCTTGCCATGATGGTTTCCTGCTGCGGCCGAGCTGGCCCAGCTCAAAGGTCAAATGGAAGCGTTGGAACAAGCGTCGGTGATGAAGAACTGTGGAATTCAGTTTCAGCACGGGCCGCCGCCGGGATAATATCGCTCCCGGGCGGCACGCGGCACCCGACACGCCAATGCAAAGTAAGGCGATGGTCTTTCAATCGCGACGAGAGACGCCATATAACTGGATGACAACGCAAATAAAATGTGCGATTTGGTGCGTTATGAGTGTTCACATGCTTCACTTCCAATTCGATGAAAAAAAAGGGGTCGAGGCGCTAACGTATGTTGCCTCGAAGTGGCCCGGCATCACGGCGTTTTTCGCCGCCAAGGTGCTGTTTTTTGCTGAGAAATCTCATTTGAACCGTTACGCCCGTCCGATCGTTGCAGACACCTTCATCGCAATGCCGAACGGGCCCGTTCCTTCCACCTTGTTCGGACTTCATCAACGGCGAACTCGATAATGCCGGCGACCCAGAGGCGATTACGGAGGCCCTTTCGGTCCAACGGGACAAATATCCGCGGGTGACTGCCCGGCGGAGCCCCGACACAGACGCATTGTCTTCCAAGTGACATCGAATGTCTTGATGAGGCCATCAAATTCTGCCGAGCGCGTACCTTCACCGTCCTGTCAAATCTCACGCATCAGGAGCGCGCTTATGTGGAGGCGCCGGCAAACGGCCCGATGAATTACGCGGAGATGATCGACGATGACAACCCTTGCGCGAGGTGATCCTAGAGGAGGCTCGCGAATTTGCTGCATACGGCATTTTACGAACGTCGGGCGCGTCTACGTCGTCCGAACGACGCTATCCAGACCGCCGAAGGATAAGCTGACGATTTGCATTTGTTCGAGTGAGGACTTGTTTTTTTGGATCGACACTGATCCGCGCTCCCATGGGGTGGGGTGAAACTCAACTGGCCGCAACAGACCATCCAGCCCTGTCGCACAGCTGTTACCTTGATTGCTCGCGAGTGACCACATTTCCTCCTCTTGAGCTTAAGGCGGCACATCCTCGTGACCCGATTTCCTCGGAACTGGCGGAGAAGATCGTCAATTTTCTGGAACACAATTCGCCCCCAAAAACCCTCCCTCCAAAGCACCTTAATCTAGCCATCAACAACCTCGCGGCACTTTATGCATCGCCTACGGCGGTCCACAACGAAGCCGAGATTATACTTGTGCAAGTTGATCTCAACGAACCAGATGACGAGGCGGCGAAGGCATTATTTGACGCTGAGCCGAGCAACCACCCCAACGGTCCACCAAAGTGGGAACATCAGCCCGAGCGCATCAGGGATGTCTTCCGGAAGCGCGTGCCTCGGTGAATAAGGCTTCTGCGCGCTGAGACATTCCTATGTTCAGGTTGGCGCGAAAGGATTGGAGCCTCAACGGCACTGACCTTCGCCCTGGCACAACGGGGCCCTCTCAGCCTTTGTTGCGCCAACCTACGCATCGCGTCAGTAAGCCCCGATGCTGGTGGATCGGCAAAAACTGAACGCCTTGAAAGGCGATAAAGTGGGCGCAATCTGCGCTGCCACCACGAAACGTATAGCCGATATTGACGGGCATCCGCGAGATCGGGGATCGTCGCATCAACAGCCTTATTGTAAGCGAGCGCATCAAGTGCGCGCATTGGAAGTGGTTCGTCAGCGGCGATTGTCAGCAGCTTTGGGCTCCATTTTCTGATCGCTTCGTCGGTCTCGAAGTCCCCAGCGTCCATTTCACTGAGCATTTCATAATAGCGCTTCTGCAAAAATTCATGTGTTCTCGCCCTGCCGCCGAAATCAAAAACCAGCTGCGCGGTGGCAAAGAAGACAACTCCAAGTTCGAGCCAATACTCGCCAAAATTCGCGTGGGTTGCTGTTTTGGCGACCACTCCAGCACCTAGAATCACCACCAGAAAATTCAAAAACCTGTTCACTAAGTCTAAAAAATTTTGTCTTTCAGTGTGGTAGATGGCATTGCGGAGCGCGTCGAACCGCGGGTCTCTAAAAATTGGCTCCGGCATTCACCCAACTCTGCGCACAATGATCAGCGCTTTTTGGACGGGGGTGCCTTCGGTGGCGCTGGTTTGGGCTTAGGTGCAGCTGCCACTCCCGGATGCTTCTCGATCTTATAGTCGGGCGCTCGTTTGACGCCGGCATGGTCAAAGGCCATTTGCCGATCCTTGTCGCCTTTTGTGCTCATTGCATTTCGCCGAACGTGGCGTCCCTCTCTTCCTGAGACTGTATCGCGGTTGGCGCATACTGGTAATAGCCAGTAGTCTTGTCCACAACTTATCATCGCGATCCGCGCCGCCTCAAATCAAAGGACTAAATCCCTCGCCTTATCGCGACTGTCAGGGACCGATGTACCGACGCCCGCCCGATCTTGAGGGCCTTCGCGATCTCCGAGGCTCCCTTGCCTTGGGCCTTCAAATCGCGCACCTGGGCGGCATCTATCGAAGCGGCAGGTTGCGACGCCGGCCGCCTTGGCCTTGGCGATCCCCTCGAGCTGGTGCTCGCGGCGCAGATTCGAGAATTTCTCGAATTGCTATCGGGAAGACCCCTTATCGGTAGCAATCTTAGCGGCTCTCAATCCTTTCGGGGGGATTCGTGCTCGGTGCTTCGCGAAGCCCCTCTCGCTCCGCTACGTGTGGATGGCGGCCGTAGCTGCTTCTGGATCAGCTTGGGCTTCTGGTTGCGCTCGACGCTTTGGCGGAGGGCGGTCTTCAGGTCGGTTGGCCTACCATGCTTTTCCAGCAGGTCCCGGAACACCTCGTCGGCGAGCTCCTGAAAATCCTGCATCCGATCCCGCGCCAGCAGGTCGAGAGCGTTCCAGGTCTCGTCATCGAATTGGACGCGTTTGCCGAGCATGGAAGGACCCTTGCGGATTTCCCGGCTGACGCTGGCGCCGGTATTCCGCGGCATCATGACAACTCCACCGGCCGGCGGCGAGCGGCTATTTCAGCTAATATGCTCGCCCGCCGCGTTCGCACCGATGGCTTCATCGATCCCTGCATTCCCACCCGGGCGGCCAAGCCGCCAGCCGGGCCCGGTTGGGTGCACGAGATCAAGCACGACGGCTACAGGCTCATTGTGCGTCGAGACGGCGCCGCCGTGCGCCTCTTCACCCGTCGCGGCTATGACTGGACCGACCGCTATCCGGCTATCGCCGCGGCGGCCGGCAAGCTGCGCGCGAGGTCATTCACGATCGACGGCGAGGCCGTTGTGGTCGGTGTCGACGGTGTCGCAGTGTTCGATGCCCTGCACCGTCGCCACAAGGCCAGCGAGGCGATCCTGTATGCGTTCGATCTCCTGGAGCTCAATGGCGAGGACTTGCGGCCCATGCCCCTCAGTGCCCGCAAGGCGAAGCTGGCGAGGCTGTTGGCGCGCAAGCCGGTCGGCATCGTGTTCAACGAGCACACCGAGGAGGACGGCGCCACGGTGTTCCGGCACGCCTGCAAGCTGGGCTTCGAGGGCATCGTGTCGAAGCGACTGGCGGCGCCCTACCGATCGGGGCCGTCACGTGACTGGATCAAGGTCAAGAATCCGGACAGCCCCGCGATGCGGCGGGCGCGCGAGGGGCGATGGTAGCCCGGCGCGATTCGGGCAATACTGCGCCATGGGCGTGCGGACGCGGGGCCTCGACATTGCCATCAATGCCAAGCGGCAGGTTGCCGATGCCGCCGCGCGCGCCGAGGCGAAGGCCGTCATCGAGCGCTGGAATGAGCAGCTGGCCGCCAGCCGCGACATGCTGTGGTCGCCCACGATCCGGGCCGCGCTGATCGCGGGAACGCCATGGCTCGACGTGTTCTGTCCCGGCTGCGGGACGAGCCGGGCCATCGATCTGCGAAAGGTCGACCGCCATCCCCTCGCGTCGGTCGCCACCCTCGTCCTCGGGCTCCGGTGCTCGTGGTGTCCGGAAACGGCGCCAATGCCAAGGATCCTCGGGCTGCATGCCCTGCCGCCTGCCGCGTGGAAAGTAAACAAAATCGATCGTAGTAGTTAAAGCGAATATGCTTCTCGAATAGTAGCTCTTGTCGCATGGGAAGCGACGTGACCCTTCAATGTCCCCACCAGCTAGTCGATATTGCGGAGTGGCCTCTAGACGAGGAATTCGCGATCTTTCCGGTTGGGTCAAAGCCGAAGCGAGCCGCATTCTGTCCGGAGGCGGCGCCCCAGTTGTTCCTCATCGGAGGCCACAGGTATCTTTTTAAGGTCTCGAAGGACTGGCGCATTCTGCAGCATTGGTCTGAGGTCATTGCCTACAGGCTAGCCCAATTGTGCGGATTAAGGCGGCTCCCTGCTTTGTTGCAACCGACAGTCGAGCAGATGAGGTTGGCGCGCTGGTCGAGTTTTTCTACGGGCATCCGGCGGCGCCACATCAATATCAATTCGTCAGCGGCGCCGACCTATTGAGACGGTTGGTCGAGGGCTATGAGTCTGATCCAGATCGTCATCACACGGTCGCGAGCATTCTGGCGCTCAATGGCTAATTGAGGATCGCTTAAAATGGGGATCCCTGCTGGTCTTTGACGCCTTGATCGGCAACACCGATCGTCATCCGGAAAATTGCAAATCTCGTTCATATGCTGCCAAAACAGCCGCGATTCAGCTCGGCCCTTCTTTTGATCATGGCACCAGTCTTGCGTATCAGCTCCGAAACGACGACATTGTATGTGAGTTTAGCGCGGCGAGGATCGAGATTCATCTGCAGCGAGGCCGGCATCATGCTTGATGATCTCAGCAAAAACCTGAACGCGACCATTTGGAATTGTGTCGTCTGTTCGCTCAGACGTACCCTCAGGCGCTGCCGGCGATGATGCGCGTACTCGACTTCCCAATCGACAGGGTGGAACAAGCGATAGGCCGATGCACAGGATTTGCGCTTCCCCAAGGGGTCCTTACGGAAGCCCGCGGAGCGTACTTGGTGAAACTTATCGCCGCCCGACGCGAATCGCTGATCGCATCTCTCGGAGCATAACGGTGGAGCACTGGATTGGCCAGAGATGCGAGCCAAGCCGACTTCTTTTGGCCTGGCAAGGACCGGACCCACAAGGGAACCGGACGCGATTTGCTGTCGGCGAGCTCACGCGCGAAGGCGACGACTGCATAATGAGATATTTTGACGATCCCCAGTTGGAACTTGCAAAGGCTCTGGGGTTTGCCGGCTACCCGGCTTTTCGTCTCAGCCAACGTGAACATCGGAGCGGTGTGCTAGCGACCTTCCTGAGGCGTTTGCCACCCAGGGCGCGCGCTGACTTCAAGGCCTACAAGGCTCAGTTTCGGCTCGGACCCGACTTGGTTCTCTCAGATTTTGCCTTGCTGGCCTACACGGGAGCTCGGCTACCCAGCGATGGTTTTTCCATCGTTAACACGCTGGAAGGACTGTGCGCGCCATGCGAATTGGTCGTGGAGATAGCGGGATATCGTCACTACGCGGAGGGTCTTACCAAACGACCCACGGTTGGTGACGACCTTGAGCTCGTCGCGGAGCCCACCAATCAATTCGATCCGAAAGCGATTGCGGTGAAGAACGGAGGCGAAACAATCGGCTATGTGAATTGTTTGCAAACCGATCCGTTCCACGAGTGGCTGCGGGCCGGGTGCGTGCAGGCTGTATTTGAGAGGCTGAACGGAGCTACTGATCGACCCCGAGCATTTATGTTCGTGTGGGTGAAAGACCGACGCGGAAGGGTGGCCGCTTAGGACATCACCCGCCGTTAGTGTCCCAAACGCAACATCCACCGGCATTCACGCGCGCCGCCCTATTTGCGCGCGGGAATCGCCACGATCGGAATGAAGGTGGTCCTGATGAAGGAAGTCGGTCCTTAAGAGGCGTAGCCCGACCGACGGCCGACCAAAGCCGTGGAGCTGCGTCGGGGAGCTTCCTTGGTCCGGCCTGCCCGGTGAAGTTGCACTGTCCACGGGGAGAGGTTGCCATGATCCGTTATGGACTCATGCTTGGCGGTACGGTGGGGTTGATCATCGGCGTGACGCTGGCCATGCGGGCCGCGAACCGAAGAACTGAATCCGCTTCAAAAAATTGAGCGGGAATGCATCCGGGAATATTCGCCCGATAGCGCTAAGGTTGAGTTTTGCACGGACACATTGTCCAGGCGCTACATGGCCGAGGCAGAGCGGTAGCTGGGCGGTCTATTGTCGTTCTTTAGGCAATTCTCTAATTTACCAATGAATGTCCATAACCTTAACCAGACGCAGGCTGTCTAATGTGGTGCCCACTCGGGCCACCGCTCGCCTGCGAGCCTTCCGGCGAGAGGTTAAATTCGCACTGCCCGGCAGGATCGCCTTAGTCGTCCTTTTCGGGTCCCGTGCCCGTGGCGACGCCCGCCGAGATTTAGACTATGACGTAGCCGTTTTCGTTAGAGACTTGAATGACCGGCGTTCGATCGACCACACCCTCGCCGACATGGCATACCGGCACATCCTGGCAGGGGTTCACATCCGACCTGTGGCGGTTCTGGCCGACTACCTGGAATCCCATTCCCGCGACAGGCTAGCGATGAATATCTCTCAGGATGGGATCCTCGTCCAATGAGTTGCGGCTCGAAAAAACATCCACCCAAAAAGAAGCACGTTAACAAACCTCGGCCGGCGCCCATCCAGCCGTTGTCGGAAGGTGAGCGTTCGATCAAAGCCCAACAGGAGTTCGAGAGGGCAATGATTCTATCTAATTGAAGCCGAGCGGCTTGCAGAGTGGAGGCGAGCACCGAACGCCTGCATCCATTCGGCTTACTATGCGATGTACCATTGCGCGTCGGCAGCCATCCTGGCCGCGGGCGGCGTCGGAAAACGCCTGGATGTTCCAAAGAGCCATGAGCACGTTATTCAGCACTATGGCAAATTGGTTGCCGCAGAGCCGGGTGACCTCGGCCAGTCCGGCATGGTGCTCAGCCGAGCGCGTACAGACAGAATGGCGGCTGACTACGATCTGGTCCGGGGTGCAGACAACACGGACGCCGCAGACACGACCGCGGCGGCGCGCGTGTTCATCAATGATTGTATGAGCAAGTGGGGCTTCTATGACAAGGTCACCGAAGACCTCGACTACTGAATTTTTGCGAAACAGTTTGCGCATCACCGTTTATCGTGAGCGGGTCGAGTTTGCCCAGAGCCGATGGATCAACTCGCTACTGTGACCGATCGCCGGGCTGCGCGTCCACTTTCCCCTCGTTTTCGCCTTTCTTCGATTTCTCGCCTCGCTTATGTGGGCCTCACCGCAAGTCTGCTATCGGAACAGGTCGGGACCTCCAGCACCCGATAGACCGACGCCCGGCCGATCTTGAGGGCCTTTGCGATTTCCGACGCGCCTTTGCCCTGCGCCTTCAATTCGCGCACCTGGGCGGCGTCTATCGAAGCCGGGCGGCCCTTGTAGACGCCGGCGGCCTTGGCCTTCGCGATCCCTTCGAGCTGGCGCTCGCGGCGCAGGTTAGTCTCGAACTCGGCGAACACGCCGAGCATGTCGAGGAAGCACTTGCCGGCGGCCGTGCTGGTGTCGATCGGCTGCTCGGTCGCCTTCAACGAGGCGCCGCGGGCGCGGACGGCGCGGACGATGTCCTGAAGATCCCCGATGCTGCGCGCGAGCCGGTCGATCCGGGTGACCATGAGCACGTCGCCGGCGCGCAGGAAGTCGAGCACCGTGCGCAGTTCGTCGCGACCCTCGGTCGTGGTGCCGCTGCGCTTCTCGGCGCGGATCACCTCGCAGCCAGCCGCGCTTGAAGGGCAGCCTCTTGGATGGAGAGGTCCTGATCCGTGGTGGAGACGCGGGCGTAGCCGATGGTGGTCATTTGGAAAGTGTCCCTTTTGGTTCTAGGCCCGCTTGCGCGAGCGTCTCATAACTCAGGTGGCGACCCTATCGAAGCGCGAATTCTGTCTCATGGCGGAGCCTTGCCCGGGTTAACCCAAATGCGACACCTGTGTCGCAGAGCCGGCCGGGCGTTGGCCACCCGACCGGCGATTGTCATGATCGGGCCTCGGCCATCACGAGCAGGTCTGCGGTTAGCGTCTCCGCCAGCCCATCATCCTCCAGGCCAATTTCACGACTGAGGCGGATTTTCTCTAGAATGCCGTCCAGCGTCTGTGCCCGCGTTTCGAGGATTTTGTCGAACAGGCCCCATGTTTTACTCTCCGCCGCGTGCGCGGCCCGACGAGCGAGGCGGTATCCAGGCGGTTTTCGATTGTAGCGCCTGACAAGTCGGCGATGGGCTGCAATTATTTCATCGGCGCGCGCGCGAGCGGCGGCCGAAGGCGTCTCCCTTCGGCTTACCATGCTGAATTTGTCGCCCTCCTTGAGGGTGTCGACATACAGCCAAGTCGGCCCACAAAGCCCTTCAACCGAGCCGAGGTGGCGGGAGCCTTGGTAACGGCCGCGGTCGTCGATGCTCACCCCGTAAAAGCCCTCGGCATTGGCCGGGATTGGAAGCAAAAGCTCCGCATCTTCGGGACGTTTGCGCAGGGCATTGGGGATTTTCCGCTGCAAGAGTTGCCTGTGAGCGGCGAACCACTTTTCCTCAAGGTGCCCTAAAGCTTTGCAGAGCGGTGCCGCCTCCGCCCACGCAGCCGAGCAATCCTTGATGAGTTGCAGCAGGGAAGCGTCGGCGGATGGCGTCGCCAGCGCCGCGGCGAAGCCGCTGGGCGCCGCTTCGGTGATGGGCTCTAAAGTGGCCGTGAGGACGGGCGGGGCGACGGCAGAGGCCGCACCGGCGGATAGGACCGCAAGGAAGCCGCGGCGGGAGGCGCGCTGATTCATGGCCGCACCCCAATCGCCTGCGCCGCTTCGGCGATCTTCTCCAGGAACTCGCGGGTGCTGATGAGGTCCCGGTCGTGTTCTTCCTCATCCATGACCTGCGACCAGTACCCCAACACAGCGGCAATTCCCGCCATTGTCGTCGCCCGCGTCTCGATCAGCTGCCTGCTGAGGCCGATGGTGATCTCGTTGGCCTCGTTCCATGCTTCGTAGGCACGGGAGCGAGGTGTGTTCTTGTTCCGCTGTTCATAGGCGCGCCGATTTCGCCGCAGCTCTTTCGTCTTTTTCTTGATCCATGCCGCGCGATCCTCGGGTGAGAGGTCCGTTGGGGCGTAGCCGTTTAGATACTTCTCGTTCCAAACGACAATCGGCTTCATCTCACATGTCGGCCCCCCGGGTGGCTCGCGATTCCATACTCGTTGTTCGCCGACAACAACGCCACGGTTCTTGTCATCCTCTATATCATCCGCCACTTTCTCAAAGAGCTTGTACTTGCGTCGCTGCTTCCGCAAAGCTGCCCGATGCTGTTCAATCAAGGCGAAGATAGGATCGGGCGGGCTCGCCACGCCCGGCGCAAGGCCGCTGAGAGGGGGTTAAGCGGGCGCCGCAATGGCCGGGGCGGCGACGCCGGCGGCGGCAAGGCCAAACAAGATGGCCCGGCGCGAGGACAAATTCGTGCTAACGGATTTTTCAGCTGACATGGTGTTGCTCCATCATGTTGGTTAGGCCCGCGCCGGTGCTGGTACCACCGGCGCGGGCCGCTCTATCCCGATGGCTGTCGCCGCCGGAATTTCTCATTTCTGGCGCTGCGCCGCGGCGGATAGCGCCCGAGCGATCTCCCGAATGGCGTAGTCGCGCCAGGGCAGCCCGTAGGGCGGTTGTCGGCACAGGCGGTCAACGATCTGCCGGGCGATGGTTTCGTTCGCCGTGAAGCTGATCGGGCGCAGCGGGCCGGCCGATCGCGTGCTAGTGATGGCCATGCGCGCCTCCGCCGGCACCATTGAGCACCGCCTTCTGCCGGGCCTGGAGGATGCCCGCGATCTCGTCCCGGTCCGCCTTGGGCAACCTGTCGCGCCATTCATGGCGAGCGACCAGTGTAGGCAGTCCTGGGGCGAGGCCAGGGCGGGAATGTCGGCGAGCAGGCGCTCCTTGAGGGTGGGCTCAGGCTTCGGCCGGCGATCGAGTGCGGGCGGGATATCGAGGCCGTCGGCGTTGTCGGCCTTGGTCGCCGGCCGCTCGCCGTCCTCCTCCCACACGACGCCATCGGCGTCGTGCCTGAGTTCCCGGTTCTGCAGGTCCAGCATGTGCTCCTGGTAGCGCATGCGCAGCGTGTCCTGCCAATCCTCGGGCAGCAGCCTGATGCGCTCGGCGTTGGCCTCGCCCCACTCATTGAGCTCGCGGCGCGAGGCGTTCGCATCGAGGGCCGCCTGCAACTTGGTGTAAATGTCGCGGCAGTCTTTCTTCGCCAATGTCTTGCGTGGGGCGGCACGGTCGTTCTCGCCCCTGTCGGCGTCGCTTTCCTCGCCCGTGGGGATTTGGAACAGCGACAGCAGGAAATACTTGCGCGCGGCCGTGTGGCACTTGTTGAGGCTCTTGTCGTCCCAGCCGCCCTTGCTGTCCCGGCAGCGGGAAACGCCGGTCTGGCGCAGCTGGTGCGGCCACGTCTCGCCGCTCTCGTGGGCGACAGAGAACGAATACTCGATCGCGATCACGCCGCCCTCGTCGA
The DNA here is from genome assembly GCA_963800215.1 of uncultured Alphaproteobacteria bacterium. Taxonomy (GTDB): domain Bacteria; phylum Pseudomonadota; class Alphaproteobacteria; order Rhizobiales; family Xanthobacteraceae; genus JAJPKK01. The sequence goes on from CAWCZY010000007.1 coordinate 961,134, forward strand.
ACATGGCGCGGCCGGTTTCGGACTGGAAAATGACGAGACCATGCCGGCCGAGAAGGGGAGTGATCTCCTTGAGGATGTCCTCCATCTTGGCGTAGCGGTACCGGTGGAAGGAGTTCTCGCCGTGCTTGGCGACAACGTCGACCTCCTTCATCACGCTGGCGATCGCCTTGGTGAGTTGGCCGATTTGGGGCGCTGGCGCCGGCACGGCCGGCGAAGGTGCGGTGATTTCGGCGAGTGCGGCGGCCTGGATCGGAAGGATGGCGTTCATGGCATCCTCCCCCGCTCGCATTCGACGAACAGCTTGTATTTGATGGCCTCTTGCAGGGTCATCTGCAGCGCCGCGGCGGTGCCGCAGAGCTTCGCCATCTCGATCTCGGTGAATGACACCGAGACCCGGGTCGTGCGTTCGGATGCCGGGAGCGGTAGGCGCCGAGGCGGTACGGCCCCGGCGGATTTGAAATTCAGGCGTTCGGTCACGGTCGCCCCCTCAGAACGGCATGTAGGAGGCGCCGCAGCGCCGAGTGGCGGCGCGGCTGGCGGCAATCTGCTCGGCGGTGTGTACGACCGGCGCCACCCGGGCGCGGACGGCGGCAAACTCGCGGGAGGTCGCGACCAGCCCCCAGGCGGCCCGCAGGCCGTATGCAAGGGCCTCCCGGTACGACGCCACGTGCGGGCGCGCCTTCCGGGCGATCCGGTGCGCGTTCCGCATCAAGGCGCTGCGGTCGAGGGCGGGAAGGTCCGCCTGGACGGTGGAGAAGGTCGGCGGGTGGAGAGCGCTCTGTGCGCAACTCGTGATAAGGGCGTCGGTAGCCTGGGCCATGGGGTCACATCCTTGGCTTGGGTTAGGGCCATCAAGATGTTTCCAGCATCTTGATGGCCCGACATGATTGTGATAACACGGTTCCTATGGCCCGTCAATCTATGTTAGCACGATCCCGAAAGAAACCTGGGCCCCCGGCGACTGGCGTAGGCACGCTCATTGGCGTCCGGCTACACCCGCCAGACCTCACGGCCCTCGATGAGTGGGCGTCGGAGCAGGAAGATAAGCCCTCGCGGCCGGAGGCTGTCCGCCGGCTGCTCAAAGAGGCCCTCGGCGCCGGGAAAAAGAAGCCCCGATGATCCCTAACGGACCTGCATAAAGTGGTCCCGGCTTCTTTTGGGGTGGGGGTGGGGAACGAAGCCGGGACCGGGCTCTAGTTCGAGCGTGTTCAACATAAGGCCGGAAACGGCTCACTTTCGTAAAGAGAAACCAGCAAATCGCGCCCCTAAGTTAACGATTTCCTCCGGCTCGGCGTGCCTGCCGCGAGTGGGCCTCACCGCCGCCTCTCCCGCCAATTCGGCCGCACGTCGGCGCCGATGGTGCCGCATTTCGTGCAGACCATCCGCGGCCCGAAGGACGGCACCATGAGATCGCCCGGCAGGTGGTCGACATTCATAATCGTCTCATGCCGGCATTGGTGGCACATGATGTCGAGCGACCGCACACCGTTCTGGCGCATGTTGGCGAGGTCCATTGGCTCAATCGGGTCATCGAAGCGCTTCGTCACCATTCGAGCCAATCCTTCAAAGTCCTTTAGGCGAAAATTATCCAACGTCGATCGCAACCATGCGCATGGTGCAATTTTGCACGGACTCCGTTTTCAGACGGGGACAACCTCGGGCCGCGTGACGGCTTACCCCCCCACCGAAGCCGTTCCGGTTGACAGTGGTTGGAAATTTCCGACCGCGTCTAGAGGCCCTCCGATCGCGTCCCCCCATCCCCCCCATCGGAGGGCCTCCTTTAGCCGGGAGTCCGTCTGCGGTCCCGGCCGATCGCCGGCGCCCTGGACCCTATGGGTCGAGGCGGCGACCAAACGAGCATTGATGCCGAATAATCGCCAGCAATACGCCAAAAATTGAGGAAAACCTTTGGGGGCTGTGCAAACCGGTTCTGTCCCCAGACTGGAGCTTCGGTTTGCCGCCACTATCCAGCGGGTCTTGTAGCGCGTCCGCTGTGGATGTGGTCCATCACTGCCCCGCCTCCGCGCGGGGCTTTTCTTTCGGGCGGGAGGCATTGTAGACGCCGACCGCCGGTCGGGATAAGGTATCGGGGTGAGTATGGTTGAAAGACCCCCTTGCCCCGTCCCTCGCGGGGCTTTCTTTTTGGCCTCGCGCTAGAGCCGGTCGCCGAGGGGCGACCCGAAGCCGCGCGCCGCCTAGCGGAAACGGAAACCCCAGCCGGCTGGGTTTGTCGGCTGGGGTCCGTCGTCGTAACAGGAGCCTTGCGACCGGGAAGGCTGCAGCAAGGCTGAGCGGATTGTGACAAACGCATGCTGCGCCGCGAAGGTCAAAGAATCGGCATCCGGTAATTTTGTTGCGAGTGTTGCGGATCAAGGCGCGATCGGCCGGGCGCTACAAGGTAGGCAAGAGCGAACATTATCGAGACCAAGGTCACGAGAATGGCGACGAATTTCAAATTGGCGGACATTGTCAAGCACTCCCAACGCTTCACCGCTGATCGCAGCCTCCCGCGACGAAGCAGTGGTTGCTAATCCATTCCTGCGGTAACGGTAACGGGCGCCGCGCGCCGGCGGTGGAGTGCCCTCGAACACGGCGACGCCATCGGCACCCGAGACCGCGGCCTCGCCGTCCAGGGTGGATGACGTGGAACGCAGCCTGGCGGCCACCGCTGAGATCGCGGGATAGCGATCGGTCCAGTCGTGGCCGGCCCGCGTGAACAGCCTCACGGTCTTGCCGTCCCGGCGCACGATCAGCCGGTAACCGTCATGCTTGATCTTGTGCACCCAGCCGGGACCGGACGGCGGTTGGACGGCACGGGTCCGGATGCAGGGTGCAACGAACCCGCTGGCGAACATTTGAGGGAGGGGCATACGTCAAATTTAGCGGCTTGCTCGATCGGGCGAGAACCGTCAAATTGCCGCTTGTGAGGCGTTTTGTGAGCTGCGTACCATGGTTCTTCCCGAGCAATCCGACGATGTGACGGTCTACCTCATCCTTGAAGACTTCGGCCAGCTCGGCCGAGCCTTCCTCGAGAGCGACATCGCCGAAGCCGATCGCGAAACCATCATCCGAAAATTCATCTCGGGCCAATACGAGAAGGCCTTGAGGGTAGTCGCCTTCAATACGGCCGAAGGCTGGTCGCGTGACTTGTCGGAGGACATAGCGGGCGAGGTGCTTGATCGCGCCTACGACGCTGACGAGACGCTCACCGAGGGCACCAAGCGATTCATCGACCGGCAGGTAAACCCGGGCGAAAAGAGGCCGCCCGCTCCGTCAGTACGGCGCATGCAGCACTCCCGAAAGAGGCGCGCCTAGGGTCGCCTCGGCACCTCATGGACGGGGGTGAATTTCAGGAGGGCAAAATGTCATTCAGCAGTATCGCGTCTGTCGCTTTGACTTTCTTGGGTCTGGCGGTTTCATTGGCTCAAGCCCAGCAAGTCTCACAAACGGCTAGTATCGTGTGCACGGCTGCCACGAGGGGAACGGTGAACTGCCCGACTTACACGTCGCCGGCCACCACGGCTGTCCCGCGCGCGCCCATGGATGGCAGCACGAACGTCCCCGGCCAGGCATCGTCGGTGCTGTTTAACGGGGCAGTTCCGCCCAATGGTTTTATGATCGAGGCCCCCAATAGCACGTGTTTCGTCAACGATAACGGGCCAGCCATGCTCGTGACTGGCGTATATAGCGCCGGGAGCGCCGGATTTTTGTCGGATCAAATGCTTTCGTTACACCACCAGGGTATAAACCGATTGGAGCAGTCAGCGTGATTTGCACACTCCCCGCTTATATCTCCGCCAGGGGCTGGTGAGTTTGCTACCTAATACGCTTTAGACGCGCCCGCCGCGGCGGCGCGATTCTGCTGCGTTCGCCCTTCGTCCCGCGAAGATTTGGCGGACCCATTGGCGGCGATATTGTGAGGTTCAGCTAAGTCGTGGTCGGAGTGGCAGGATTTGAACCTGCGACCCCCTCGTCCCGAACGAGGTGCGCTACCAGACTGCGCTACACTCCGATTTTCGCTGGTGGGCGGTCTTATAGCCGCGGCATCCCCGCGCTGCAAGCACGGATAGCACACGAGTTGTCCGGGTTAGGTAGCGCTGGAGTTGTCCGGTTTTCTGGTCCCCTGCACGGGAAGGGGCACGAACCGGGCGGCTCACGCGTGGTCCGCGCCCGCCCTGTTGCGCTCGCGCCGCGGCGGTCGCATATGCTGGGACATCTCGTGGCGCAGCGCGGAGACATCGCATGCACGGCTTGGTCACCCGCGTCGCGCGGGCAAGCGTCGGGGCGGTCAAGGACGCACGGAGCGTCCTGACGGCGGGCGGCCTCGTCGGGTTTCCGACCGAGACCGTGTACGGGCTGGGTGCCGACGCCACCAACGACAAGGCGGTGGCGAAGCTCTACGCCGTCAAGGAACGGCCCGCCTTCAATCCGCTGATCGCCCACGTGGCCGATCTCGCCGCCGCGCAGCGGCTCGCCGTGTTCGACGACGCCGCGCTGCGTCTCGCCCATGCGTTCTGGCCGGGCCCGCTGACCCTGGTCCTGCCCAAGGCCGCCCACTGCCCGGTCGGCCTGCTGGCGACGGCGGGGCTGGACACCATCGCGGTGCGGGTGCCGAGCCATCCGGTCGCCCATGACATCCTCGTCGCATTCGGCAAGCCGGTGGTGGCGCCGTCCGCGAACCGCTCCGGCAAGGTCTCGCCCACCACCGCGCAGCACGTGCTCCACGACCTGCGCGACCGTATCGAGTTCCTCATCAACGACGGGCCCGCGCCGCTCGGGATCGAATCCACCATCGTCGCCTGCCTCGCCGGGGCGGTGCTGCTGCGGCCCGGCGCCGTCGACCGCGACGCGCTGGAAAAGGTCCTCGGCGCCGCCCTCGCCCCGGCGCGCGATGCTCCCCAGCCCCGGGCCGCGCCCTTGGCGCCGGGCATGCTCGCCTCCCATTACGCGCCGCGGACGCCGCTGCGCATGAATGCCAGCGAGGTCGCGCCGGGCGAGGCCCTGCTCGCCTTCGGTGCCGACCTGCCGCCCGGCGCCGGCACCGCGGCGGCGACGCTCAACCTGTCCGCACAGGGCGACCTGGTCGAAGCCGCCGCCAACCTGTTCGCGCACCTGCGCAGCCTCGATGTCCAAGGGGCAACGGCAATCGCCGTGGCGCCGATCCCGGACCGGGGCATCGGCGAGGCCATCAATGACCGGCTGCGCCATGCGGCGGCGCCCCGCGATGCCCCGGCCCGGCCGCATGGGCCGGCATGAGGCAGACACGCCTCCCCCGGTACCGCGTTTCTACTTTGCATGGGGTTGTTTTGCACAAAAACGAATCCCCATCCCCGAAGTTGCTCCCTCTCCCGCTTGCGGGGGAGGGTTGGGGAGGGGGCTCTCGAGGCGCGGCTGTGCCGTGAAATTGCCCCCTCCCTGACCCTATCCCTGACCCTCCCCCGCAGGCGACCCGCAAGCGGGAAAGGGAACATTTCCATTTGCGGGAAATCGACTATCTTCGCCCCATGAACACCCATGTGCGCCCTCCCCTGACGCCCGAACTGATCGCGCGCTTCGCCGCCATCGTCGGCGAGCGCCATGCCATCACCGATCCGCGCGACCAGGAGCCCTATCTGGTGGAAGGCCGCGGCCTCTACCACGGCCGCACGCCGCTGGTGCTGCGGCCGGGATCGGTCGAGGAGGTCGCGGCGATCCTCGCGCTCGCCAATGAGACCGCGACCGCGATCGTGCCCCAGGGCGGCAACACCGGCCTGGTCGGGGGCCAGATCGCGCTGGACGGCGAGGTCGTGCTGGCGCTGACCCGGCTCGACTGCATCCGCGAGGTCGATGCGGCGTCGGGCACCATGACCTGCGAGGCCGGCGTGGTGCTGATGAAGGCGCAGCAGGCCGCCGCCGACGCCGGCCGCCTGTTCCCGCTGTCGCTGGGCGCCGAGGGCAGTTGCACCATCGGCGGCAATCTCTCCACCAATGCCGGCGGCACCGGCGCGCTCGCCTATGGCGTCGCCCGCGACCTCGTGACCGGGGTCGAAGTCGTGCTGGCCGATGGCCGCGTGCTGCACCTCCTCAACAAGCTCAAGAAGGACAACACCGGCTACGACCTCAAGAACCTCTTCATCGGCGCCGAAGGCACCCTGGGCATCATCACTGCCGCGGTTCTCAAGCTGTTTCCGGCTCCCAAGACCGTGGAGACCGCCTTCGTCGGCGTGCCGTCGCCGCAGGCCGCGCTCGCGCTCCTCCATCTGGTGCAGGAGCGCACCAACCGCGCCGCGACCAGCTTCGAGCTGATCTGCCGCGCCGCCCTGGAATTCGGCCTGCGCCACGGCCCCGGCTGCCGCGACCCGCTCGGCTCGCCGCAACCGTGGTACGTGCTGGTGGAGGTCTCATCGGCGGCACCGCAGGATCTGCGGCTGGTGCTGGAAGAGGCGCTGGAAGCGGGCATGGAGCAGGGCCTCGTCAACGACGCCGCCATCGCCGACAGCCTCGAGCACCGCCGCGCCTTCTGGCACCTGCGCGACACGCTGCCGGAGGCGCAGAAGCCCGAAGGCGGCTCGATCAAGCACGACATCTCGGTCCCGCTCGCCGCGGTGCCGGAATTCCTGCGCGAGGCCGACACCGCCGTCGAGGCACTGATCCCGGGCAGCCGGCCGGTGCCGTTCGGCCATCTCGGCGACGGCAATATCCACTACAACGTCAGCCAGCCCGTCGGTGCCGACACCAAGGCCTATCTCGCCCGCTGGTACGAGATGAACGCCGCGGTCCACGCGGTGGTGGCGAAATTCGGCGGCTCGATCTCCGCCGAGCACGGCATCGGCGTGATGAAGCGCAAGCTGCTGCCGCAGGTGAAGGACCCGGTCGCGCTCGACCTGATGCGGGCGCTCAAGCGCACGCTCGATCCCAACGGCATCCTCAATCCCGGCAAGGTGCTCTAATTCACGCCGCCTCGCGAGACGGTAGAGACTTCGGCCAACGATCTTGGTACGCTCCGCCGATAAAAAAGCTGGAGGAAACGACCATGATGACACGACGCAATTTCTTTCTCGCGACCGCGGCGGGCGCTGCGATGCTCTCTCGCGTTACGAGCGTGCGCGCGGCGACCTATGATCTGATCATCAAGGGCGGCCACGTCATCGATCCCTCGCTGCGGATCAACGAGGTCCGCGACGTCGCGATCTCCGGCAGCCGCATCGCGGCGGTCGAAGCCAACATCGCCGGCGACGCCGCCGACACCATCGACGCCCGCGGCAAGTACGTCGTCCCGGGCCTGATCGACATCCATACCCACGCCGGCCGCGGAGGTGCGCCGCTCGCCCTGTCGGAGGGGGTGACCTCGTGGATCGATGCGGGCTCGTTCGGAATCGATGGCATCGACCAGGCGATCGCCAACGCGAGGAGCGCGCCGAACCGGGGCCGTTTCCTGATCAATATCTCCCGATTGGGCACTGCGTCCGTCGGCGAACTGATGGACATCAATAACGCCGATGTGGGCCTGACGCGCGGGGCGATCGCGCGCCATCGCGACTTCATCGTCGGCGTCAAGGCGCGATTGTCGAACAACGTGGCCGGCGCCAACGATCTCGAGGGGCTCAGGCGCGCGCAGGAAGCGGCGGCACCCTTTGGTCTTCCGGTGATGATCCACATCGGCCAATCGTACTCGCCGATGCGCGCCATCCTCGCCCTGCTCAAGCGCGGCGATATCGTCACGCACATGTATGCGCCGGCACCGAACAGCATTTTCGACGACCAGGGCCGCGTGCTGCCCGAAGTGCTCGCGGCCCGCCGCCGCGGCATCGTGTTCGACTTCGGTAACGGCGTGGCCGACCACTTCAACTGGGACACGGTCGAGCGCGGGTTGAAGCAGGGCTTTTCGCCCGATACCTTCTCCACCGACTGGAACGCCATGTCGGCCACCACCGGGGTGGTCGACTTTCCAAATGTCATGTCGAAGTTCCTGATGTTCGGCATGCCGCTCGACCAGGTGGTCGCGCGCGCGACCCTCAGCCCGGCCCGCGTATTCCCCACGTTCAATGACCGCGGCACGCTCAACGTGGGCGCCCCGGCCGACGTCGCCGTGCTCGAGCTGCGCGAAGGGACGTTCGAGTTCGTAGACAACTACGGCGGCAAGCGGACCGGCAAACAGCGGCTGTTCCCGGTCGCGAGCGTGGCCGGCGGCAAGAAGGCGCCGCCGCGGGCGTAGAGCATTTTCCGATGGGCTGACCCTATCGGTGTCATTGCCCGGCTTGACCGGGCAATCCGGTACTCACGGTCGGCGTTTACTGGATCGCCCGGTCGAGCTGGGCGATGACGGTGAATGGTCGCTCGCTCATGCAGGCTCTACGTGCTCACGCCTCGGCGAGATGGGCTTCGAGCTGCTCCAACGTCCCCGACCACCCGGCCGTCATGCCGTCTTGGGCGCTGTCGAACATCGCGCACTCCTCGGCGGTGGCGTTGATCGGGGTCCAGTGCAGGGTGAACGTCGTGCGTCCTCCATGTTCGGTAAAGGTGAATACGGACAGCACTTCCAGCGGCCATTCCGGAATCATGGGGTGGCGGGTGGTGCCTCCCGTCTCGTCCGAAAAACCATTGATGAAGACGATCCGCTCCGGCGCGACGATCTCGCGGTAGACGAATTTGCCCCACATCAGGCCGCCGCCGGGCACGCTCATGGCGTAGTGATACGTTCCGCCCGGGCGCAGATCCATTTTGGACGTGGCGACCGGAAAGCCCTTCGGTCCCCACCACCGATCCAGGCGCTCCGGCTCGATGAACGCCTTCCATACGAGATCGCGCGGCGCGTCGAACGTTCGCGAGATGACGAAAGGGGCTGCGGAGCCGGCGGATTGCGGATCCTGCTGGGGGGCTTGCATGGCGCGTCTTTCCTGTTCGTGTGTCGCGGCCGTCCGGTGCGTGTTTCGAAGACTTTAGCGCATTCGATCATCCATGGGGCGAACTACTTTCCCGTTCCCCGCTGCGCCGGGGGACACGGCGAAAACTGAACCGATACCCGCAGGCCGATCGGCATCTGCTGCTGATTGTCCGGCACCGACAGCAGCACCTGACGGAATTGCCGTGACGCATTACTGGCGAACGGATTTTCGCCGACCGCGACGCCGACGTTTTCGACCACGCCGTCGGTCTGCATGCCGGGAATTCCGTCCGCCGTGATCCGGGCATGCTGGTGCGGACACAGCTTCGAAACCTCGCGTTCGTCGACGAACGCCCGCACCCGCCGGCTGGCGTCATCGACCATGGTCAGCAAGGTGACGGGCACCATCGTGCTCACCAGCTGGCCGGGACTGACGTTGGTGCTGAGAACGATGCCGCCGATCGGGGCATCCACCGAGCAGTAGCCCAGGCGCACGGCCGCCTCTTCCACGCGCTCCTTGGCGGCATCACGCCGCGCACGCGATTCGGTTATGTCTTCTTCCCGAGAGCCGGCGTGGAGCAAAGCGAGCTTGGCACGCACTTCGTCCAGCAGCGCTTCGGCCATTCGCGCATCGCGCTGGGCCTGGTCGATCTGGACCCGGGTCACCGTGAAGCCCTCGCGCAGCTGCTGGGTGCGCTGCAGCGCCTTCTCGGCCTCCTGCAGTCTTGCGTCCGCGAGATTGACGTTTGCGATCCCGATGCTGATCTCCTCGGGCCGGGGCCCGTGCAGGGTCCGCGAATAGGCCGCTTCGGCTGCCGCGAGATCGGATTTTCGCGCATCGAGCTCGCGCGCGACATTGCCGCATTCGACCCGGACCAGGTGTTGGCCGGCCTGAACATGGGCGCCCGCATTGACCAGCAGCTCGGCGATCGTTCCGGTCGCAGAGGTGCCGAGCGACAACACGTCGCTGCCGCCCTCGACCCGCCCAGGCGCGGACGCCGCAGCGTCGGCGGGCTGCCCCATGCCGGTGCCCGATCCAAACCATGCGACTGCGACGATCAGCAATCCGAGCAGAAGAATTGCGGCAAACACGCGTTCTCGCGCTACGCCCATGACAGGATGTCCTCTCATCGGGAACCGACACCCTCAGCGTGAAAACGCTAGCACTCCGCCATGATCCGCGGAAGCCAAAAAGCGAGCCCGGCAATGGAGAACCCGGCGTCGCCGGGGTTCACGCATGCTGGGCGCGCCGGTGCTTGTCCATCATGTTGATGGCACGGCGTGCGGAGAGCATCGCGCCCTCCTGCCAGGCGCCGACATGGCTCAGATGTTCGCCGGCGAAGTAGAACGGGCCGTCCGGCTCGGCGAGCACCGCATAATCGGGATCGTGGTCGCTGCGGTAGCGCGCTGCGATGCCGAGGGTGTAGGGCACCTTCGACCACGCGATCGCCATCGGCTTTTCGAGCTCGTGGCTGCGGCCGGGATGTAGGCCTTCAACGGCGGCGCGGCTCAGCTCGAACTGCTCGTGCAGCGGCTTGGCGGCGAGTTCGTCGGCCACGCCGCCGCGGCCCACATAGGCGCCGAGCAGGATACCCTTTGGCGAGAACAGCCGGTCACTCGGGTACCACACCATTGCGGTCGGGCCCTTCACCCAGGAAATCCCGCCATAGATATGGTCGTCGATCTCCCAGAACCGACGCGACTGCCAGGCGATCTTGATGGCGTTGCCGTATTCGATGTTGCGGATCGCCGTGGCGCAGGCGGAGGAGAAGTCGTTTTCGATCGGTTCGAGGACCTTGAGCGGGATCGTCACGATGCAATAGACGGCCTCAACGGCATTGCGCTTGCCGGAGCGCTTGTCCGTGTATGCGATGGTGACGCCGTCATTGCGGCGCTTGATGGCGGTCACCTCGCTCGTCAAGCGCACCACCGGACCGAGCTTTTTGGCAAACGCCGCCGGAATGCGGTCCATGCCGCCGACCGGCTGGAACATGGTGGCCTGGAAGTCGAAGAACTCCTCGAACAGCACCTGGTTCCACATGTCGATGTCGAGGAGCGTGTCGAGCGGCATCGGATCGCGCCGCTCGCCGGCCTGATCGCCGGCCGCCGGCAAGCTGGTATAGCCCGACCGCGTCGATCCCTTGAACAGGAGGTCGGGCGTCAGGTCCCCATAGGTGCGCAGGAACGCAATCATGCGCTCCTTGTCGGCGGCGGTGAGCTCCTGATCGAGCGCCCCGCGATTGATGGCCTTGCCGAGCAGCTCGGAGATTTCGCCGCGCACGTCGTTGTGGGCTTGGCGCATCTCGATGGGCTTGCCGCCATTGGCGGCCGGATTGTAGAGCCGCGCACCGCGGCTGGTGTTGACCTCGACCTCGAGCGCAACGCCGAGCTCCTTGCAATAGCCCAGCACCGCCTGGTGGGCGCTCGGAATCCGCGCCGGGCCGGAATTCCAGTACATCTCGGGATCGAATTCGCACAGCTGCCGGGTGCCGTCGTTCATGTCGAGCCTTGTGCCGCGCCTGATGCTCCAGTTGCGGCCGCCGACGCGGTCGCGCGCCTCCAGCACGGTGCAATCATAGCCGGCCTTGCCGAGCTCATAGGCGGCCGACAGGCCCGCGACCCCGGCGCCGAGAATGACGACCTTGGTGCCGTGCGCCTCGCCCTTCTGCAGGGTCAGCGGCTCCGCCATGGCGGCCGTGTTCAACAGGCCCAGGGCCTGCATGGTGAGATAGGTCGCCCGATATCCGCCGACGCTGCCGACCTGCCGCAAGAATTCCCGACGCGTGCCGCTCATCCTGCCCTCTGTGCCGCCTGATGGACCCGAGGTGACGCAGATATCATGCCTTGGGGCGCGGCGCCCGATCAAGCCGGCGGCGGCGGCAGGAACACGATTTCGTGCTTGGCCGCGAGCGCGACGACTTCGTCGGGCTTCTGCTCCTTCATGGAGTGGATCGCCCAGAACAGGTCGTAGAGCCGGCGCGTCGGCGTCACCCAGAACAGGCATTTGACCGCCTGGTCCGACTTGTTGAAGAGGCCGTGGGCGATCGTCATCGGCAGCCGGATCAGGTCGCCCGCGGTGGCGAAGAACTCGCGGCCGTCGATCACGCAGTCGAGCCGTCCCTCGAACAGGTAGACGAACTCGTCCTGGGTCGGATGGATATGCGGCGGCACGAAGGTGCCGGGCGGAAAGGTCGCGTGCCAGGAGAACGACTGCTCGCTCACCTGCTTGGGCACATAGGTCTGGCCGAGTATGTTCCACACGATCCCGTCGATGCCGGTGCCGGCCCGCGTCACTCCTGCGCTCATCGCCTGCATAGGTCCTTCTCCCCGCGTCTTGTCGCGGCCGTCGGGCGGCGCGCCGCCGCGGCGCGATGCCGCGGCATTCAACCATGAATTCAGCGCGGCAGATACGATCCCGTGCGGCACCGATGGCTCCGTCGGGCGGCCTCGAAGCGCCGAACATAGGGGCTGGCGCGCGAGCCACCTTCACAAGCTTGGTATTAAAGTTAAGATCGCGGCGATCAAGCGCAGCGACGGCGCGAAAATGGAACTCGCGGCAATCGGATCCCGATTCGGATCCCAAGGAGAATGCGATGAGGACCAGGATTTCGATGCTCACAGGGGTGGCGATCGTGCTCGCGACCACGGCCGCGGGGGCGCAGGAGAAGCTCAAGATCGGCCTCATCACGACGCTGTCGGGTCCCGCCGCGGTGCTCGGTCAGCAGCAGCGCAACGGCTTCAACCTCGCCCTCAAGACGCTCGGCAACAAGCTCGGCGGCCGCGAGGTCGAGCTCTTGGTCCAGGACGACGAACTCAAGCCCGACGTCGCCGTGTCCAAGGTCAAGACCTATGTGGAGCGCGACAAGGTCGACTTCGTGGTCGGGCCGATATTCTCCAACATCCTGCAGGCGATCCTCAAGCCGGCAACTGAGGGCGGCGCGTTTTTGATCAGCCCCAATGCCGGGACCTCCAATTTCGCCGGGCCGGAATGCAACCCGAACCTGTTCGTCACATCCTACCAGAACGACCAGAACCACGAGGTGCTCGGAAAATACGCGCAGGACAAGGGCCTCAAGAAGGTCTTCATCATGGCCCCGAACTACCAGGCTGGCAGGGACGCGCTGGCCGGTTTCAAGCGCTATTTCAAGGGCGAGGTGGCCGACGAAGTCTATGTGCCGCTCAACCAGCTCGACTATGCGGCGGAACTCTCCCGCATCTCCGCGTTGCAGCCGGACGCCGTCTTCGTGTTCCTGCCCGGCGGCATGGGGGTGAATTTCGTCAAGCAGTTCCGCCAGGCCGGCCTCGCCGACAAAATCACGTTCCTGTCCGCCTTCACGGTCGACGAATCGACGCTTCCCGCGCAGCAGGACGCCGCGCTCGGCTTCTTCGGCGGCGCCAATTGGGCGCCCAATCTCGACAATCCCGTGAACAAGCAGTTCGTCGCCGCCTACGAGAAGGAATACAACGCGGTGCCCGCCAGCTACGCCTTCCAGGCCTATGACGCGGCGCAGCTGATCGACAGCGCTTTGAAACAGACCAAGGGCTCGACCGCCGACAAGGACGCGCTGCGCGCCGCGATGATGAAGGCCGACTTCAAGTCGCCGCGGGGCGCCTTCAAGTTCAACACCAATCATTACCCGATCCAGGATTTCTACCTCGTCAAGGTCGCCAAGCGCCCCGACGGCAAGTTTGAGACCGAGATCGCGCAGAAGGTGTTCGAGAACTACGCCGATCCCCACGCCAAGGACTGCAAGATGAAGTGAGGTGGGAGTTATTCAAGCCCGAAGACGGGAAGGTAAGAAAGAACTCACAGCCCGAACACGAAGATCATCGTGGCCTGCGACAGGTTGCGCATTTCCACCGAACGCGCCAGCTTGTTGCGGGCATTGCGGAACAGGCCCGAGGCGATGGCGATGTACTGCTTGCCGTCGACCGCATAGGTCATCGGCGGGGCATTGAAGCCGGTGCCGGCGTTGAATTTCCACAGCTCGTCCAGGTTCTGGTCGTCCATCACCACGAGGGTGCCGTCGATCATGCCGGTGGCGACGAGGCCGCCGGCGGTGGAGAGCGTGCCGCCGAAGATCGGGTAAGGCAGCTCCTTGCGGAACTTGATCTCGCTGGTGGTCGGATCGAGCGCGACGACGCTCGACCACGAGCGCTCCTTGTTGACGAAGCCGCCGCCGTCGAACTTGCCCTTCACGTGGCGCGCGTGGTCGTTGGTGATGTCGGAGCAGCCCTCGACGCTCGGGATGTAGATGAGCCCAGTGTTGTGGCTGTAAGTGGGGGGCCAGTGATTGGTGCCGCCGGCCTGGTCCGGGCAGACTTGGCGCGTCACCTTGTCGTCATTGACGTTGCTCGCCTCCCCATAGACCTGGACGTCGCGGTTGGGATCATAGTCGACCGGTTTGCCGGTCTTGGCGTCGAGGCCCTTGGTCCAGTTGAGCTTGTCGACGAACTGGGTGCCCTTGATGAACTGGCCGCTGCCGCGGTCAAACACGTAGTTGAAGCCGTTGCGGCCAGCATGGGAAACGATCTTGCGGTCCTCGCCGTTTACCTTGGTGTCGATGAGGATGTGGGTGCCGGTCTCGTCGTAGTCGTGGTTGTCGTTCGGCGTGTACTGGAAATGCCAGGCGATCTTGCCGGTGGCAGCGTCGAAGGCGAGCGCGCTCGCGGTGTAGAGATTGTCGCCGGGGCGGTAGGACGCGTCATAGCCGGGCACCGGGTTGCCGGAGCCCCAATAGGTGAGGTTGGTGGCGGGATCGTAGGATCCGGTGACGTAGAAGGCGCCGCCGCCGGTCTGCCAGGCGTTGTTCTTGTCCTTCCAGGTCTCCGAACCGGGCTCGCCGGGAGCCGGGATCGAATAGGTCTTCCACTGCAGATTGCCGGTCTTGGCATCGAGCGAGGCGACCCAGTCACGCACTCCGCGGTCGCCGCCGGAGGCGCCGATGATGATGGAATCCTTGAGCGCCAGCGGCGCCGCGGTGAGCTCGAGGTCGGGCTGATCGTGGAGGTTCTTGTCCCACACCGGCTTGCCGGTCTCCTTGTCGGTGGCGATGACGCGGCCGTCGAGAGGCGCGACCGAAACGACGAGGTTGCCCCACAGCGCCACGCCGCGATTGCGGTCACCCTTTTCCTGGCCGGGATCCATTTTCCAGACGATGCGGCCGGAGGTCCCGGAATGCACGTCGATCTTGTAGACCACGCCCCAGTGGTCGACGATGTACATGAATCCGTCCTCGACCAGCGGCGTCGCCTCCACCAACTCGTTGCCGGTGGTGCCGCCGATCGCGACCGCGAACAGCAGCTTGAGGTTCTTGACGTTGGTCTTGTTGATGGCGGCGAGCGGGGAGAACCGCTGGGCATCGTAGCTGCGGTGGACCATCAGCCAGTTCTGCGGTTCCTTGTCGGGATTGGCGAGCCGCTCGTAAGTGACTTCGGCGGCGGAGGCCATGCTGCCGAGGGCCGCGAAGACGCCACCGGCGAGCATCAGGCTGCGCAGGGATCGTTGGGGCTGCATGATCTCTCTCCGTTTATTGAACCGTTCGTTTTCATCATCCGAATTGTGCCGCAGCCTTCACCTCTCCCCGCGTGCGGGGAGAGGTCGGATCGCGTAGCGATCCGGGTGAGGGGGCCTTTCCGCAGAGTCTGAGCGGTAGAATTCTATGCTCAGAATTCGTGGAAAGGCCCCCCTCACCCCGACCCTCTCCCCGCATGCGGGGAGAGGGAGAGGCCTCACAGCCCGAACACGAACAGCATGGTCGCGTTGGTCTGGGACTTGAGCTCCGGCGAGCGCGCGATCTTGGCCCTGCCGACCGGGCCGATGCCGGAGGCGATGGCGATGTATTGCTTGCCGCCGACCGAATAGGTCATGGGCGGCGCGACGAAGCCGGTGCCGACATTGATCTTCCAGAGCTCCTCGAGGGTCTGGTCGTCGAAGGCGACGATGGTGCCGTCGAGCATGGCGGTGACGACGATGCCGCCCGCGGTGGTGAGCACGCCGGAGAGATCGGGATAAGGCAGCTCCTTGCGCATCTTCACCTCGGCGGTCAGGGGATCGACCACGGTGAGGCTGCCGACGATGCGATCCCTGTTGACGTAGCCGCCGCCGCCGAACTTGCCGCGCACATGGGCGGCCGGGTCCGGCGTGATGTCGGCACAGCCTTCGCTCGCCCCGATGTAGAGGAGCTTGCTCTTGTCGGAATAGGACGGCGGCCAGAAATTGGTGCCGCCGTGGACGTCGGGGCAGGCGTTCCTGATGGTGTCGGTGACCGCCTTCCAGTCGTGATTATAGCTCTGCACGTCCTTGCCGGGATCGTAGTCGACCGGCTTGCCGGTCTTGGGATCGATGCCCTTGGTCCAGTTCAGCTTCTCGGCATATTGCACTGCCTTGAGGAATTGCCCGTTGAGGCGGTCCATGGTGTAGTTGAAGCCGTTGCGGTCGGCATGCACCACCAGCTTGCGATCTTCACCGTTGACCTTGCCGTCGATGATGATCTGCGATCCGCTGGTGTCGTAATCGTGGATGTCGTTGGCGGTGAGCTGGAAGTGCCACTGGATCTTGCCGTCCCCCACGCCGAACGCGACCATCGAATCGGTGAAGAGATTGTCGCCGGGCCGCGAACCGGAATCGTAGCGCGGCACCGGATTTCCAGTGCCCCAATAGGTGAGATTGTTGGCGGGGTCGTAAGACCCGGTCACGTACATGGCGCCGCCGCCGGTCTTCCAGGCGTTGTTCTTGTCCTTCCAGGTCTCGCTGCCGGGCTCGCCCGGCGCGGGGATCACGAAGGTCTTCCACTGCACCTCGCCGGTCTTGGGATCGAGCGAGGCGATCCAGTCGCGCACGCCGTTGTCGCCGCCGGAGGCGCCGATGATGATGGCGTCCTTCAAGGCGAGCGGCGCCGCGGTGATCTCGAGGTCGGGCTGGTCGAGCAGGTTCTTGTCCCACACCGGCTTGCCGGTCTCCTTGTCGGTCGCGATCACGCGCCCGTCGAGACCCGTCACCGAGATCACGTAATTGCCCCACAAGGCGACGCCGCGGTTGCGGTCGGGCTTCTGGGTGCCGGGGTCCATCTTCCAGACGATGCGGCCGGCGGTCCCGGAGCGGACGTCGATCTTGTAGACGACGCTCCAGACGTCGGTGACGTACATGAAGCCGTCCTCGACCAGGGGCGTCGCCTCGGTGTATTCGTTGCCCGAGGTGCCGCCGAGCGGAACCGCGAAGGCGAGCTTGAGATTCTTGGCGTTGGTCTTGTTGATGATGTCGAGTGCGGAATAGCGGTGCGAGCCGAAGTCGTGATGGTTCATCAGCCAGTTCTGCGGCTCCGGCTTGGCGAGCCGGTCATAGGTCACGTCCGCCGCCGCGGCGCCGGACGCACCCGTCGCGACGATCACGCAGCCGAGCGCAGCAGCAATGCGGGCTTCGTATAGCTTCTTCACGGGGATCCTCCAGCCTACGGCTCGACATTCGGCGGACAGGTTATACAAGCGTCGATCGGGGAACAGCCTACTTTTTCGTTTACCCCCGTGCGACCCTTCGCCCCGAAGCAGGCTGGCGGCTTCAGCCCGGCGCCCGGCCGGTGATGGGTGCCGGAGCTTTGGTGGGCCACGGCCCCGACGAGACCACTAGCCATCGGGGGCCGGTTTCCGGGATAATGGCCGACCTCGACAACGAAACCATGAACGGGAGAACGACATGCGGAGGAGTATCGCTTTTTGTGCCGGCGGCGCGGTGATTGCGGCGGGCGCCGTGCTCGGCGCGGCGCGCCATGCCGGCGCGCAGTCCCTGGTCGAGAACAGCGCGGAGTTCCGCATGCAGCTCGACTTTGCGGTGCCGCAGCCGGCATTGCAGAAATTCCTTCCGGCCGGATGGGAGTCGCAGGTCGCGACCCAGGGCCCCGCCAAGGACTGCAACATCCGCGTGATCTTCATCGATCGCGTCGACGTCACCGGCGCGGACAATGCCCCGAAGACGTCGAGCCAGCTCGTCTACCTCGCCGCTCCCGTCAAGCAGGCCGGGACCAGCAATGCCGGCCAGATGATCCTCGCGGGGATCGTGGCCGACCCCAAGGAAGCGCCGGGGCCGTTCGGCAATTACCAGCCGGCGACCACCGCCAAGGTGCAGCGCTCGGTGACGATCGACAACGGTGTCGCGGTGGGCGAGGAGAACTGGGTGTTCGCCACCGCCGGTGGCGAGCTCATGGAAGTGCATCTCAAATATGAGCGCGGCTCGGGCCGCCGGAACCCGACCCAGGAGGTCAAGTTCTTCGATCCGAAGAATCCGACCTCCTACCAGATCTTCAAGGTCGATTCCGGGCTGGACATCATGAAGAACGCCTCGGTGCCGGTGAAGGACAAGGTGAAGGAGTTCAGCTACAAGGTGAGCGGCGGCCCCCTCGGATCGCTTTTCAACGGCAGCGAGAAGGTGCTGAGCTGGGATTCCTTCCACTGGTACAACCGCGGGATCTACACACCTTGATCGTTCTGCTCCCTCCCCGTCTTTAGGGAGGATCGGGGTGGGGCCTGTTCCACGGCACGACGCATGGTGAAGCAGACCCCACCCTAGTCCTCCCCGAAGACGGGGAGGAAATCGACGCTGTGCAAATCAAGCGCCAATAATTTCAAAAAATTGGAGAGGAAACGACCATGCAAACCCACCGCCTATTTTTGCGTAACCTGCTGCTCGGTGGCGGATTCGTCCTCGCAGCGTTCGGCACCGGCGCCTTGGCCGCCGACGTGACGCCTGACCGGCTCGTCAATGCCGACAAGGAGCCGGGCAACTGGCTGATGAACCACCGCACCTATGATGCGCAGCGGTTCTCGCCTCTCGACAAGATCAACAAGGCGAACATCAAGGACCTCAAACTCGCCTACGCCGTCGCCATCGGCGGCACCTCGGCCAACGAGAACCTGCAATCGACGCCGCTCGCCGAGGACGGCTTCCTCTACGTGGTCGACCAATGGGGCGTGCTCTACAAGATCGACGGCCGCTCCGGCGAGGTGGGCCGCATCGTCTGGCGCATGGACCCCGGCCAGGAAAAGGTCCCGCTGGCGAACCGCGGCGCCGCGCTGTGGGGAAATTTCGTCGTCACCGTCGCGAACTATCCCGCCCGCATGATCGCCACCAACAAGGAGACCGGCAAGGTCGCCTGGGAGGCCAATCTCTCCGACGGGCAGCCCGACCTGCAGCTCACCGCGGCTCCGATGGCGATCAAGGACAAGATCGTGCTCGGCGCCGCCGGCGGCGACCGCGGCACCCGCGATTTCATCGTGGCGGTCGATGCCGCGACCGGAAAGGTCGCCTGGCGCAAATACGTCGTGCCCGCGCCCGGCGAGCCCGGCAGCGAGACCTGGAAGGACAAGAACAACGCCTGGCAGACCGGCGGCGGCGCCATGTGGGTCACCGGCTCCTACGACGTCGCCACCGATCAGGTGCTGTGGGGCACGGGCAATCCGGTGCCGATGTTCGACCCGTATTACCGGCCCGGCAACAACCTCTATACCGACAGCCTGATCTCGTGGAATCCCGACACCGGCAAGATGAACTGGTATCATCAGTACCTGCCCGGCGACATGTGGGACTATGACGAGGCCGGCACCCACATCCTGGTCGACGGCCAGGTCGGCGGCCAAAACCGCAAGCTGATCACCCATTCCGGGCGCAACGGCTTCCTCTACACCTTCGATCGCGCCAACGGGCAGACGCTGCTCGCCAAGCCCTATGTCGACACCATCAACTGGACGCGCGGCATCGACCAGAAGACCGGCCAGCCGGTCGACTACGATCCCAACCGGGACATCCAGGTCTATTCGGGAAAGCAGAACCAGACCTTGGAAGACCGCACCAAGAAGCTGTGCCCGTCGATGGGCGGCGGCAATAATTTCTACCCGTCGTCGTACAGCCCCAAGACCAAGCTGATGTACATACCCTCGATGTCGAGCTGCAACCAGGTCACGCTCGACACCAGCCTGTCCAACAAGGCGGGCGACTGGAAAGGCGCCTCGTTCAAGCACATCGAGCGCAACGAGTCCGACATCGTCGTCGCCGATCCCCTGACCGGCGAGATCAAGAAAAAGGTGCACATTCCCTACACCAACAATAGCGGCGTTCTCTCCACCGCCGGCGGCGTGATCTTCACCGGCTTTACCGACGGCACTTTCGCCGCCTATGACGACACCACCCTCGACCAGCTCTGGAAGATCAATGTCGGGTCGGGCTTCAATGCGCCGCCGATGACCTTCGAGATCGGCGGCAAGCAATATGTCGCGATCCTGTCGGGGCTGAGCCGCATCGCGCTGGGCCGCCACGTGTTCACGCCGGAGCTGCGCGACATGCGCAACCAGACCATGCTGTGGGTGTTCGGGCTGTAGATTTTCTGCTCCCTCCCCGAAGACGGGGAGGGAATCGGGCTGCGGTGAAATTCGATTGCTGTGCGAAAAAGAGAGAGGGAGACGACCCATGCGAACGCGACACGTATCCTTGCGAAACCTGTTGCTCGGCGGCGGTTTCATCTTCGCGGCATTCGGTACCGGCGCCTTCGCCGCCGACGTGACGCCCGACCGGCTCGCCAATGCGGACAAGGAGCCGGGTAACTGGCTGATGAACCACCGCACCTATGATGCGCAGCGCTATTCGCCGCTCGACAAGATCAACAAGGCCAACATCAAAGGCCTCAAGCTCGCCTATGCCGTCGCCATCGGCGGCACCTCGGTCAACGAGAACCTGGAGGCGACGCCGCTGGCCGAGGACGGGTTCCTCTATGTCGTCGACCAGTGGGGCGTGCTCTACAAGATCGATGCCCGCTCCGGCGACGCCGGCCGTATCGTCTGGCGCATGGACCCCGGCCAGGAGAAGACCGCCGACGCCAATCGCGGCGCCGCGCTGTGGGGCAAGTTCGTCATCACCATGGCGAATTATCCCGCGCGCATGATCGCCACCGACAAGGAGACCGGCAAGGTCGCGTGGGAGACCAGTCTCGGCGACGGCCAAGCCAACCTCGAATTCACCGCCGCGCCCCTGGCGGTCAAGGACAAGATCGTGATCGGCGCCTCCGGCGGCGACAAGGGCGTGCGCGACTTCATCGCGGCGGTCGACGCGGCGACCGGCAAGCTCGCCTGGCGCAACTACGTCATCCCCGCGCCGGGCGAGCCCGGCAGCGAGACCTGGAAGGACAAGAACAACGCCTGGCAGACCGGCGGCGGCGCCATGTGGGTCACCGGGTCCTACGACGTCGCCACCAATCAGGTGCTGTGGGGCACCGGCAATCCGATTCCGTGGTCGGACCCGTACTACCGCCCCGGCGACAACCTTTTCACCGCCAGCCTGATCTCGTGGAATCCCGACAGCGGCAAGATGAACTGGTATCACCAGTATATTCCCGGCGACATGTGGGACTATGACGAGGAGGGTTCCCACATCCTCATCGACGGCGTGGTCGACGGCCAGCCGCGCAGGATCGTCACCCATGCGGCGCGCAACGGCTTTCTCTACAGCTTCGAGCGCGCCAACGGCCAGACCGTGATGGCGAAGCCCTATGTGGCCAGGGTCAACTGGACCAAGGGGATCGACCAGAAGACGGGCAAGCCGGTGGAATATGATCCCAATCGCGATGTGCAGGTCTATTCGGGCCAGCAGAATTACACGCGCGCGGAACCGACCAAGACCCTGTGCCCGTCCATGTCCGGCGGCAACAACTACTTCCCGCCGTCGTACAGCAAGAAGACGGGCCTGATCTACATCCCCTCCATGTCGATGTGCAATGAAGTGACAATGGACCAGGAGGCGATCAAGAACGGAATCTATTTCAGCCGGACCTTCAAGAACACCGAGCGCAACGAATCCGACATCGTGGCGGCCGACCCGCTGACCGGCGAAGTCAAGAAGAAGGTGCACTCCGTGTTCCCGAACGTCAGCGGCGTGCTGAGCACCGCCGGCGGCCTCGTGTTCACGGGCTACATCGACGGAACCTTGGTTGCGTATGACGATGCCAGCCTCGACACGCTGTGGAAGATCAATGTCGGCACCGGCTTCAACGCCCCGCCGATCACCTTCGAGGCCGGCGGCAAGCAATACGTCGCCATCCTGTCGGGGCTCAGCCGGCAATCCAAGGGCCGCCTGGCCTTGACCCCCGAGCTGCGCGAGATGCGCAACCAGACCATGCTGTTCGTGTTCGGGCTGTGATGGCGAATTTGGAGAGGAACCGACTCATGCAAACGCAACATGCATCCCTGCGCAGCCTGCTGCTCGGTGGCAGTGTCATCTTCGCGGCACTCGGTACCGGCGCCTTCGCCGCCGACGTGACGCCGGACCGGCTCGCCAATGCCGACAAGGAGCCGGGGAACTGGCTGATGAACCACCGCACCTATGATGCGCAGCGCTATTCGCCCCTCGACACGATCAACAAGGCCAACGTCAAGTCGCTCAAGCTCGCCTATGCGGTGGCGATCGGCGGCACCGCGGCGAACGAGAACCTGGAGGCGACGCCGCTGGCCGAGGACGGCTTCCTCTACCTCACCGACCAGTGGGGCGTGCTCTACAAGATCGACGGACGGTCCGGCGACGTGGGCCGCATCGTCTGGCGCATGGATCCCGGCCAGGAGAAGCTCGCGCTGGCGAACCGCGGCGCCGCACTGTGGGGCAATCTCGTCGTCACCACCGCCAACTATCCGCCGCGCGTCATCGCCACCAACAAGGACACCGGCCGGGTCGCCTGGGAGGCCAATCTCGCCGACGGCCAGCCCGACGTGCAGCTCACCGCCGCGCCGCTCGCCGTAAAGGACAAGATCGTGATCGGCGCCGCCGGCGGCGACCGCGGCACCAGGGATTTCATCGTCGCCCTCGACGCCGCCACCGGCAAGCTGGCGTGGCGCAAATACGTGATCCCCGCCCCCGGCGAGCCCGGCAGCGAGACCTGGAAGGACAAGAACAACGCCTGGCAGACCGGCGGCGGCGCCATGTGGGTCACCGGCTCATACGATGTCGCCGGCAACCAAGTGATCTGGGGCACCGGCAATCCGGTGCCGGGCTATGACGCGACTTACCGGCCCGGCGACAATCTCTACACCAACAGCGTGATCTCCTGGGATCCCGACAGCGGCAAGATGAACTGGTACTTCCAGTACACGCCGGGCGACCATTGGGACTATGACGAGGCCGGCACCCATATCCTGGTGGACGGCCAGGTCGCCGGCCAGAGCCGCAAAATGATCACCCATTCCGGCCGCAACGGCTTCCTCTACACGATGGAGCGCAACAACGGCCAGACGCTGCTGGCGCGGCCCTATGTGAGCAACATCAACTGGACCAAGGGCATCGACCAGAAGACCGGCAAGCCGGTCGACTACGATGCGGGCAAGGACATCCAGCTCTATTCCGGCGCGGCGGCGCCGACTCTCGACAGTCCGACCAAGCAGATGTGTCCGGGACCTTCGGGCGGCAACAATTTCTGGCCCTCGACCTTCAGCGTGAAGACCCGCCTCATCTACATCCCGACGGCGACGCCCTGCGTCGTCGTCACCCAGAACCCCGCGCTGAGCAACAAGGCGAGCGACTGGAAGGGCGGCACCTACAAGCAGACGGAGCGCTTCGAATCCGAGCTCACCGCCGCCGATCCCTTCACCGGCGAAATCAAGAAGTCGGTACGCATCCCGTACCCGAACTACAGCGGCACGCTCTCGACCGCCGGCGGCTTGGTGTTCACCGGCTTCACCGACGGCACTTTCGCCGCCTATGACGACACCACCCTCGATCAGCTCTGGAAGATCAATGTCGGCACCGGCTTCAACGCCCCGCCGATGACCTTCGAGGCCGGCGGCAAGCAGTATGTCGCGATCCTCGCGGGGCTGAGCGCGATCGCGCGCAGCAAGCACCAGCTCATTCCCGAGCTCAAGGACCAGCGCAACCAGACCATGCTGTTCGTGTTCGGGTTGTAAAGGCGCGACACATATCGGATCAGACCCGTCACCCTGATAGAGTAGAACTCGCCACCCTGGTGGAGTAGACCCGTCACCCTGAGGCGCTCGCGCCGCTTTGCGCGAGCCTCGAAGGGCGACGGCCCCGGCCGTGCCCCAAGCACGCTCGTTGCGAGGCCTCGGCCGCATCCTTCGAGGCTCGCGCGAAGGGCGCGAGCACCTCAGGATGACGAGTCAGTTTGATTTTTACCGACAGGGACGCCCGCGTGCCGATCTTGAAATTCCTCACCGCCACGGCAGCCTGCCTCCTCCCGCTCGCCGCCCATGCCCAGGACGTCTCGTTCGGCGACCGCCTGTTCCACGAAAAGGCCGACTGCCAGTTCTGCCACGGCATCGAAGGCGACGGCCGTGGCGATCCGCGCTCGCCGGGCCAGGCCGCCAACCTGCACAAGACCATCCTCACCCGCGATCAGTTGATCGAGGTGATCGCGTGCGGGCGGCCGGGAACGGAGATGCCGCATTTCGACAAATATGCCTATGAGGACGAGACCTGCTACGGCGCGACCGCCGCCGACCTCGGCGCCGATGTCCCCCACGACCCGCATTCCACGCCGCTCAACCGGCGCGAGATCGAGGCGGTGGTCGATTTCGTGTTGAAGACCTACGTAGGCAAGTAAGGCGTCCTCACGCCGCGACGCTGATCGTGCCGTCGCGGTTGTCCACCATGACGGGGGAATGGAGGTACTCGATGTCGGGTGGCGAGCCGTAGCGGCTATCGACCATCTTGTTCCACTCGGCGGTGTAGACGCGCTCGGCGTCCGCGCGCGAGGCCCAGACATAGATGCCGCCGGCGCGCCGGCCGTCCTCGCTCATCCAGTAGTTCTTCCGCAGCAATCCGACCATGCCCTGATATTTGGGCGCGGTGGCCTGGAATGTCTTGGTGATCTCGGCCAGCGTGGCCGGCTGCGCGAGATGAAATGTGACGATCGCTACGATCATGTCGGTCTCCCGGAACAAAGCAGGGTGCCAGCATAGCAGCATCAAGCTAAAATGGCGCCAGAGCATGTTCCTCTGGATCGACGCACCCACTGACGTCATCGCCGGGCTCGTCCCGGCGATCTCGATTCGCGGGGCACGGCCGTACCAAGGGCAACGAGTTGGCCGGGACAAGCCCGGCCATGACGATTTACTACGAGCGAAACGCGTTATAGGTTGCGAAGCCCACGTGCGTGAGAAGGAAGAACCATGATCTCGTCCGCCCGCGATTCCAAGCCTGCTGCGACCGGAACGTCGGACATCGTGATGATGGACGCCGTCCCGCTGGCCGAGGCGATCGCGTCGCGGCAGGTCTCGTGCGTGGAGGTGATGACCGCTTATCTCGACCACATCGACAGGCTCAACCCTGAGGTCAACGCCATCGTCGCGCTCCAGGACCGCGCGGGATTGCTGGTTGAGGCGCGCGAGCGCGATGCGCAGCTCGCGCGCGGCGAGGCGGTGGGGCCGCTGCACGGCTTTCCCCAGGCGGTGAAGGACTTGGCACCGGTCAAGGGCATCCCGATGACCCAGGGCTCGCCGATCCTCAACGGTTTCATGCCGCCCGCCGACAGCGTCATGGTGGAGCGGCTGCGCAAGGCCGGCGCCATCATGATCGGCAAGACCAATACGCCGGAATTCGGCCTGGGTTCGCACACCTACAATCCGGTCTACGGCATCACCCGCAACCCCTACGACCTCACGCGCTCGGCTGGCGGCAGCAGCGGCGGCGCCGCGGTGGCGCTGGCGCTGCGCATGCTGCCGGTGGCAGACGGCACCGACTATGGCGGCAGCCTGCGCAATCCCGCCGGCTGGAACAACGTGTTCGGCTTTCGCACCAGCTTCGGCCGCGTGCCCGCCGACGGGCGCGACGCGTGGCTGCCGTCGATGGGCGTGATCGGGCCGATGGCGCGCAACGTCCGGGACCTCGCGATGCTGCTCGCGGTGCAGGCCGGCTACGACGCCCGCGCGCCGCTTTCCATGACCGGCGACGGCGCGATCTTCCGGGGCCCCCTGGAGACCGACCTCGAGGGCAAGCGGATCGCGTGGCTGGGCGACTTCGCGGGATACGTGCCATACGAGCCCGGCGTGCTGGAGGTGTGCAAGGGCACGCTGAAAGTCTTCGAGACGCTCGGCTGCGTCGTCGAGGAGGCGCAGCCCGACTACCCGGTCGATGCCGTCTGGCGCGCCTTCGTGCGGCTGCGGGCCTGGCAGACCGGGGGCACCTTGCTCGCCCTCTACAAGGACCCCGCCAAGCGCGCGCTGATGAAGCCGGAAGCGATCTACGAGGTGGAGAGCGGGCTCAAGCTCACGGCCTACGACATTACCGCGGCATCGGCGGTGCGCACGGAATGGTATCACGCAGTGCGGCGCTTCTTCGAGCGCTACGACTATTTCATCGTCCCGACCGCCCAGCTGTTCCCGTTCGACGCCGACATGCACTGGCCCCAGGAGATCGCGGGCCGCAAGATGGAGACCTATCACGAGTGGATGAAGGGCGTGCTGCCCGTCACCATGGCGGGCTGCCCGGCGCTCGCGGTTCCCGCCGGCTTCGGCGACCGCGGCCTGCCGATCGGAATCCAGATCGTCGGCCCCAATCACGCCGAGCTCGCCTGCCTGCAACTGGCCCACGCCTACGACACCGCCACCAACTGGGCGGCCCGGCGACCGCCGCCGCTGCTTGCGCAGGGATAACGTTCTCCTACCCGAGGATGTCATCGTCCGGCTTGACCGGGCGATCCGGTAACCACCGAGCTTTGGAATGCGCACGGCGTCACAGCGGGCACAGGGATTACTGGATGCCCCGCTTTCGCGGAGCATGACACCACAGGGGTAACGAGGGCATTGCCGCAGGTGGAGCGACCTACTTGCCGCGAACCAGTTCGAAGCGGACATTGCTTTCGAACTGGTTGGTCGTCTCCTTGCCCGAATGGGGATCGTATTGGCTCTGGCCGGGCTTGCGCAGGTGGTGGGTGACCAGCAGCGCGCTGGTGGAGTCGTCGATCTGCTTCGTGCAGCGCTGCTTGATGAAGACGCCGGCCACCGGGGTCTCGCCCTCGTCGGCGGCGAGGTCGTCGCATTTCCAGCCGTCGCGGCCGAAACGCGCATTTAGGAAGTTGCGCAACAGGTAGGCCTCGTCGCGGTCGCCGGTGGGATCACGCGGATCGGTGACGATGCGGATGCCGCGGACCTCCCCGCCGTCGTCGATCAGCGCCGAGACCGTGATCGGAAACCCGTAGGTCTTGGTGCCGACGTACTGTTCCATCTGGCCCTCGAGATTGTTGGCCTTGGCCCAGTATTCGAGCTCGTCGTCATAGCGGAAATAGACCTCGCGCAGCCCGCTCGGCTCCGGACGGCAGCGGCGGAAATCCTTCCATCCCGACAGCGGCAGGCCGGGCGGGCCGCCATTGGTGCCGCAGGCATAGTCGACGAAATCCTCGGGCAAGGCATCGATGTTGGCGCCGAGCCGGATGTCCCAGATTTCATGCCGGGTCGGGCGCTCGTCGGCGCCGGCGGCATTGCCCGGCGCGACGCAGACCGTTCCGAGCGCGGCGGCGATCAAACAGGAGGTGAGATGGACGCGAGGCATTGGGTCGACCCGATAAGACGGTGCGGCGCTTTGGCGGCGCCAGGAGACATGTGATGCTCAACATGTGATACTCAAGGTGCGATATTCGGCGACCCCAGGGAATTGCGCAACAGGCCATCCATGCTTCGATCGACCTTGCTCGCATCGGCGCTGTGTCTCGCTTTGCTGCCGCGTGCCGCAGCGGCGGCGGGCGAGGCGGAATTCCTCGCCGGCCAGAGCAAGGCCTGCGTCAAATGCGCGCTCGAGAAGGTCTCGATGAAGCGGCGCGATCTCGGCGGCGCCGACCTCGCCGGCGCCGACCTCGCCAAGGCGGTGCTGCACCGCAGCCGGCTGATCGGCGCCAACTTCGCGGGCGCCGACCTCACCGGGGCCAACCTCAACAAGACCGACCTCAAGAATGCCTCGCTGGTGGACATCAAGGGCGAGGGCGCGATGTTCTACGAGTCCGATCTCAGCGTCGCCAATTTCACCGGGGCCGATCTCGCCGAGGCCAAGATGGGCAAGGCGCGGCTGGTGCGCACCGTCCTCGACAAGGCCAAGCTCACCGAGGCGATACTCACCGGAGCCCGGCTCGACGACGCCTCGCTGCGCGGCGCCGAACTCCCGCGCGCCAACCTGGTCGGGGCGTCGCTGCGCGGCGCCAACCTCGAAGGCGCCAACCTGGAGGATTCCGGCCTCGTCGACGCGGTGCTGCGCGAAGCCAACCTGAAAGGCGCCAACCTTTCCGGCGCGGACCTGTTCGGCGCCGACCTCACCGGCGCCAACCTCGCCGGCGCCGACCTCTCGAAGTCGCGGCTGTCCCGCGCCATACTCACCGACGCCAATCTCGACGGCGTGAACCTCAAGGGCGCGCTGATGCCCGACGGCAGCACGCACGAGTAGTCAGATGTCATTCCGGGTCGGTGCCAACGGGTCCGGCCTACGGCCGGCCCGATGACAGGCTCCGCACCGAACCCGGAATCCAGCTCAGTCCCCGGATTTCGCTTTGCTCATCCGGGCTACAAGCTCCGTTGTTGCCCCCTCAGTTCCAATAGGGCGGATAGCCCGAACTCTTTCCCTGCGCCTCGAGCAGCCGCAGCATCGCCGGCCATTCGAGCACGCCATAGGGGCGCCTGGTGCCGGGCTGGTAGAGATGTGCCGTATGGGCGAGCACGTTCTCGCCAGGCAGGGTGAGCTCGGCGCGGGCCGCCATCACGTCGACCTGGGCGCGGCACGACATTTCGAGCTGGTACATGGTGTTGAACGCCTGCTGGACCGTCGCCCCGCAGGTCAACAGGCCGTGGTTGCGCATGACCATGGCGTCGTGGGGGCCGAGGTCGCGGACCAGCGCCTCGCGCTCGGCGAGGTCGATCGCCGGACCTTCGTAGTCGTGGTAGCCGATGTGGCCGTGGAAACGGATGGCGGTCTGCGACATCGGCAGGAGGCCGCAGGCCATCGCGGCGACCGCCATGCCGGCGGGGGTGTGGGTGTGCAGGACGCACTTGACCTCCGGGCGTGCCTGGTGGATCGCGCCATGGATCACGTAGCCGGATTTGTTGATCCCGTAATCGGTATCCGGCTTCCAGATGATGTTGCCTTCGAGGTCGATCTTGACCAGGCTCGATGCGGTGATCTCCTTGTAGAGGAGGCCGTAGAGATTGATCAGCAGATGGTCGTCGCTGCCGGGAATGCGCGCGGTGATGTGGTTGTAGATGAGATCGGTCATGCCGTAGGCGTCGACCAGGCGGTAGCACGCCGCGAGATCGAGGCGGGCCTGCCACTCCTCGTGCGATACCTCGTCCTTGATGGTCTTGAAGTCGGTCGCGTAATTCATCGCAATGCTGCCTCTGCGAGCGGACGGCCGGGCCGGATGACGGACGACACGGGGATGCCTGTCCGTCCTCGGTCCCCTGCCCTCGGTCCCTGCCCTGTGTCGTCTGCCATAATAGCCGCGGCCGCAAAATAACGCTACGCACGGACGGACAACCGGGGAGGCCCAGCATGGGTATCGGGATCGGCGACATATTGCGCAACAGCGTCAAGGAGAAGCTGGCGCGGGACGAGGTGGTGGCGTCGATGACGGTGCGCCTGGTGCGCCAGATCGAGATCGCCCAGATCGCCGCGACCGCGGGCTTCGATACCCTCTATATCGACGTTGAGCATGCCAGCGTCTCGCTGGAGACCACGAGCCAGATCTGCATCGCCGCGCTGGCCGCGGGCATCGCGCCGTTCGTGCGGGTGCCGGCCAACACCCCCGAATACATCTCCCGGGTGCTCGACGGGGGCGCGCTCGGGATCATCGCGCCCCATATCGGCTCCGCCCAGGAGGCGCGCGCGGTGGTCGATGCCGCGAAGTTTCCCCGCTCGGCAGCCGCTCGGCCGCCGGCGCGGGGCCGCATCTGCAGTACCGCGCATTTCCGGTGGCCGAGGCCAATGCCGCGCTCAACGACGCCACCATGGTCATGGTCCAGTTCGAGAGCGCCGCCGCCCTCGCCCGCGCCGAGGAGATCGTCGCCGTCCCCGGCGTGGACATGGTGATGATCGGCACCAACGACCTGCTGGCGGACTGGGGTATCCCCGAGCAGTACGAGCATCCCCGGGTGCGCGAGGCCTATGCCCAGACCATCGCCGTCTGCCGCAAGCATGGCAAGCATGTGGGTGTCGGCGGCCTCGCCAGCCGGCCGAAGCTCGTCGCCGAGTTCGTGCAGATGGGCGCGCGCTACGTCTCCACCGGCACCGACCTCGCCTTCCTGCTCGGCGCCTGCGGCCAGCGGGCGAAGCAGGTCCGAGACATCGTGCTGTGAGACAGCCCTCCCACGCGGCAAAATTAGCTATGGCGGCGGGCGGCGAAATGTGTTGCTAGGATTAGGGCTAAGCCGAACGAGTTGGGAGGATCCCCGGATGAATTCCCTGCGCGCGCTAGCAGCCGCCTGTCTCGTGGTGGCCGGAACCGGTCTCGCGACGGCCCAGGATTATCCCAGCCGTCCGGTGCGGCTGATCATTCCGTTCCCGCCGGGCGGCAGCAACGACGTGGTAGGGCGCCTGATCGCCATCAAGCTCGGCGAACGGCTCGGCAAGCAGGTCGTGGTCGACAACCGCAGCGGCGCCGGCGGCGTGATCGGTACCGAGGTCGCCGCGAAGTCCCCGCCGGACGGCTATACCCTGCTCGTCATCTCCATGGCCCATGCGGTCAATCCCTGGCTCTACAAGCTCGGCTATGACCCGATCAAGGATTTCGCCCCGGTCGGCCTGCTCGCCAAGGGCGCGAACGTGCTGGTGGTGCATCCGTCCCTGCCGGTCCATACGGTCGGCGAACTGATTGCGCTCGCCAAGAAGGAGCCGGGCGACCTGCAATACGCCTCCGCCGGCATCGGCAGCTTCCAGCATCTCGGCGGCGAATTGTTCAAGCTGATGGCGGGCGTCGATATCCTCCACGTGCCGTTCAAGGGCGGCGGCCCTGCCCTCGTCGACGTCGTCGGCGGCCATACCAAGGTGATGTTCAGCTCCATGGTGCAGACCGTGCCGCACATCCGCAGCGGCAAGCTGCGCGCGCTCGGCACCGGCGGACTGCAGCGCAGCCCGGTGCTGCCCGACGTTCCCACCATCGCCGAGGCCGGCGTCCCCGGCTACGAAGCCGTCAATTGGTGGGGCATGGTGGCGCCCGCCGGCACGCCGCAGGCGATCATCGAAAAGCTGAACACGGAGCTCGCGGCGGTGCAGAACTCGCCCGAGGTCCAAAAGCAGTTCGCGCTCGAAGGCGCCGAGCCGGAGCCGATGGCGCCGGCCGCGTTCGGCGCCTACATGGTCAGCGAAATGAACAAATGGGGGAAAGTCGTCAAGCAGGGCGGCATCAAGGCGGAATGATGCGGCGGGGTGCGCTTGTGGCAACGCCTCGGCCGTCCATCCTTCGAGGCTCGCGCGAAGAGCGCGAGCACCTCAGGATGACTGCTCGGGGTCGGATGATTGGTCAGGGTGGGGCCATGCACACGACGCCACGCCTGACCCGTCACCCTGAGGCGCGAGGGCAGCGAGCCTCGAAGGGCGACGGCCCCGGCCGCGCCGTATCGACCAGGTAGCCCCCGTGAAGCTTCCCGACAGCAAGGACTTCTGGTCCGGCGTGATGCTGATCGCGATCGGCGGGGCCGCGCTCTTCATCGGCCGCGACTATCCGTTCGGCACGGCGCTGCGCATGGGCGCCGGCTTCTTCCCGCTGGTGCTCGGCGCGGTGCTGGTGCTGTTCGGCGTCTACTTCGTTGCCCGCGGGGCGCGTTCGAGCGACAAGATCGAAGGCAATTGGTCGCCGCGCGCCCTCGTCATCCTGCCGCTCGCCTTCGTTTTGTTCGGCGTATTGATGGAATATGCGGGCTTCGTGCCGGCCCTGTTCGTGCTGGTGGTCGGCTCGGCGTCCGCCGGCACCGAATTCAAGCTCATCGAGGTTCTGCTGCTCGCGGTGCTGCTCACTGCCATGTGCGTCGCCCTGTTCATCTGGGCACTCGGCCTGCCTTATCCGCTGTTTACGGGGTCTTGAGCCATCATGGAGCTGTTCCAGCAACTCATCTTCGGCTTCGGCATCGCGCTCAGCTGGCAGAACCTGCTCTATTGCCTGATCGGCGTCTCCGTCGGCACGCTGATCGGGGTGCTGCCGGGCATCGGCCCGCTCGGAACCATCGCGATCCTGCTGCCGATCACGTTCAACGTCGCGCCGGTCGGGGCGCTGATCATGCTGGCGGGCATCTATTACGGTGCCCAGTATGGCGGCTCGACCACGGCGATCCTGGTCAACCTGCCCGGCGAGACCTCCTCGGTCGTCACCTGCATCGACGGCTACCAGATGGCGCGCCAGGGCCGCGCCGGGCCGGCGCTCGCCATTGCCGCCATCGGCTCGTTCTTCGCCGGCACGGTGGGCACTCTGCTGATCGCGCTGTTCGGCCCGCCGCTCGCCGAAGTCGCGCTGCAATTCGCCGCGCCCGAATATTTCTCGCTGATGCTCATGAGCCTGGTCGCCGCCGCGGTGCTGGCCCAGGGCGACATGATGAAATCGATCGCCATGGTCGCGCTCGGCCTCCTGCTCGGCATCGTCGGCCGCGACGTCAATACCGGCATCGAGCGTTACAGCTTCGGCATCACCGAATTGAGCGACGGCATCGGTTTCATCGTGGTCGCGGTCGGCATGTTCGCCATGGGCGAGATCATCAGCAATCTCGGCGATCCCGAGGAGCGCAAGGTGTTCACCGCCAAGGTCACCCACCTGTTTCCGACTTGGGACGACATGAAGCAGTCGATCGGCCCGATCCTGCGCGGCACCGCGATCGGCTCGTTCTTCGGCGTGCTGCCCGGCACCGGGCCGGCGATCGCCTCGTTCTCCTCCTACATGGTGGAGAAGAAGCTCGCCGCCGACCCCTCGCGCTTCGGCCGCGGCGCCATCGAGGGCGTGGCCGGCCCGGAATCGGCCAACAATGCCGATGCCCAGTGCAAGTTCATCCCCATGCTCACGCTGGGCCTGCCGGCGAGCGGGGTGATGGCGCTGATGCTCGGCGCCTTGACCATCCAGGGCATCCAGCCCGGGCCGGAGGTGATGACCCAGCGGCCCGACCTGTTCTGGGGCCTCATCGCCAGCATGTGGATCGGCAATCTCATGCTGGTCGTGCTCAACCTGCCGCTGATCGGGCTGTGGGTGAAGCTGCTCGAAGTGCCGTACCGGCTGTTGTTTCCGGCGATCATGGCGTTCTCCGCCATCGGCATCTACAGCGTCAACAATTCCTCCTTCGAGATCTATCTGACCGCACTGTTCGGGGTCGCCGGCTTCGTGTGGTCGAAGCTCGGCTTCCCGCCGGCGCCGCTGCTGCTCGGCTTCGTGCTGGGCCCGATGATGGAGGAGAACCTGCGCCGAGCCATGCTGATGGCGAAGGGCGACCCCTCGGTTTTCGTAACCCGGCCGATCAGCCTCGGCTTTATCATCATCACGATCGGCATATTGATCGTGATGGTGGCGCCGGCGGTGAAGAAGCGCCGCGCCGAGATCACGGACTGACGCCTCGGGTTTAGCCCAGTACGCGCGGAGTGCCTGGTTCATGGGACGGGAATTGCATCATGGCCAACGATGACCAGTTCGCATTGATCGTCGGCGCCGGCTCGGGCCTGAGCGCCTCGATCGCCCGCATCTTCGCGGGCGCCGGCATGAAGATCGCGCTGGCCGCGCGCGGCATCGACGACCTCGGCGCGCTTGCGGCCGAGGTCGGCGCCAAGACCTATGCCTGCGACGCGGCCAAGCCCGACGCGGTCAAGCGCCTGTTCGCGGACCTCGACCGCGACGGCGGAGCGCCCACAGTGGTGGTCTACAATGCGAGCTACCGCACCCGCGGCCCGCTGATCGACCTCGATCCCGCCGAGGTCGAGAAATCGATCCTGGTGTCGGCGTTCGGCGGCTTCCTGGTGGGGCAGGAGGCGACCCGGCGCATGCTGCCGCGCGGCAGCGGCACCATCCTGTTCACGGGGGCGTCGGCGAGCGTGAAGGGCTATGCCCAGTCGGCGCCGTTCGCCATGGGCAAATTCGCGTTGCGCGGGCTCGCCCAGAGCATGGCCCGCGAACTCGGCCCCCAGGGCATCCACGTCGCCCATGTGGTGGTCGACGGCGGCATCCGCAGCGCACGCCGCCCCGAGGCGCCCGGCGCCGACACGATGCTCGACCCCGACGCCATCGCGGCGAGCTACCTGCACCTGGTGCAGCAGCATCGCAGCGCCTGGGCCTGGGAAATCGAGGTGCGGCCGTGGGTGGAGAAGTTTTGAGGCGCGGACGCTGAGTCGTGGGGGCCTACGTCTACATGCACCGGTGTGCCGACGACTCGCTTTATGTCGGTAGTGCAACGGGCGATGATCTCGGCCGCCGCGTTGCGGAGCATGAAGCGGGTGCCCATTCGGGATACACCTCGACACGTCGTCCCGTTCGTTTGGTCTGGTCGCAGCATTTCGACCGCATCACCGATGCCATTGCGGCCGAGCGCAAAATCAAAGGCTGGAGGCGCGCAAAGAAAGAAGCATTGATCAGCGGCGATTGGACCAAAATTCAGCAGCTGGCAAAACGTCGCGCGGGTCGTCCGAAACCACCCAACTCGTCATCCTGAGGCGCGAGCGGAGCGAGCCTCGAAGGACGCCGCTCGGCCATGCCGCAGGCACGCTTGCGGCGACGCCTCGGCCGCATCCTTCGAGGCTCGCGCGAAGAGCGCGAGCACCTCAGGATGACGGGTTGGTGCGGTGATTCAAGGTTCCGCCGACTCCCGATTCGTCATCCTGAGGCGCGAGCGGAGCGAGCCTCGAAGGATGCCGCTCGGCCTTGCCACAGGCACGGTTGCGGCGGCGCCTCGGCCGCACCTTCGAGGCTCGCGCGAAGAGCGCGAGCACCTCAGAATGACGGGTCGTGGCGATGAGCTCGGGCCGGCAATCGACCGGCCCGATGAAGTGGCGGTGGCGCCGGCCCCCTCAATTCGGCAGCAGCGCGAAGGTCCACACCGAGCCGCCCGGCGGCACGTTTTTGAGTGCCTGGCGGGCGAGGTTCCAGTACAGCCCGCCGACGCCGGACAGCACGGTGACGTATTGCTGGCCGTTATGGGTATAGGTCACCGGCATCGCGTTGATGCCGGACCCGGTCTGGAACTGCCACAGCGTCTTGCCGTTGTCGGCGTCGAGCGCGATGAATTCGCCGGTCTCCTTGCCGGTGAACAACAGGCCGCTGCCGGTCGCCAGCATCGCCGACCAGTACTGATGATCGGTCAGCGGCACCCGCCAGCGCTGCTTTCCGGTGAGGGGATCGATGGCGTCGACATGGCCGATCGGCTCGCCGTTGGAGGGGATGTTCAGGTTCTCGACGAACATGTAGCGCTGCCCGGCCTTGAACTCCTCGACGGTCAGGTGCTTGTAGAGCCGGCCCTCGTGGATGGTGTTGGCATAAAGGAGCCCGGTTTCCGGGTTGAAGGCCGCGTGCGGCCAGTTCTTGCCGCCGCGGGTCGACGGCCACAGCTCGACCTGCTGGCCGGTGCGCAGCTTCTTGGCGACCTCGGTCTCCACCGGCCGTCCGGTCTCCTTGTCGATGCGGCTCGCCCAGTTCACCTTCTCATAGGGATTGGCGGCGATGATCGCGCCGGTGGCGCGGTCGAGCACATAGAGGAAGCCGTTGCGGTTGAGCTGCATCACCACTTTGCGCTTGACCCCGTCGACCGGCAGCTCGGCGAGGATCAGCTCCCACACCGCGTCGTAGTCATAGGCGTCGTTCGGCGTGAACTGGTAATGCCATACGATCTCGCCGGTCTTGGGCCGCATCGCCAGCACCGAGGCCGTGTAGAGATTGTCGCCCGGCCGGCTCTCCGATGCCCACGGGGCGGCATTGCCGGTGCCCCAATAGACGAGATCGAGGTCTGGATCGTAGGAACCGGTGATCCAGCTGGAGCCGCCGCCGTGCAGATAGGCGTCGGAGTCCTGGGGCCAGGTCTCGTTGCCCTGCTCGCCGCGGCCGGGAATGGTGTAGCGCCGCCACAGATGGCTACCGGTCTGCGGGTCCCAGCCGTCGATGAAGCCGCGGATGCCGAACTCGGCGCCGGAAATGCCGGTGAGCAGCACGCCATCGGCGATCAATGGCGCGACCGTCATGGAATAGCCATCCTTCCACTCGGCCGCCTTCTGCTTCCATATCTCCTTGCCGGTCTTGGCGTCGAGCGCCACCACGAAGGCATCGAGCGTGGTGCGATAGACCTTGCCGTCATAGAGGGCGACGCCCTTGGTGGAGACGCCGCAGCACACCACGCGCGGCGTCTCCGGCAGCCAGTCGACGGCGGTCTTCCACAGCTGTCGCCCGGTGCCGACATCGATCGCCACGGTCGCCTTGGCGTCGGCGATGTACATGACGCCGTTATAGATGAACGGCTGGGCCTGCTCGCCCCATTGATTGTCGAGGCTGAGACTCCACACCGGCACCAGCCGCTTGATATTGGTCTTGTCGATCTGCTTGAGCGGACTGTAGCGATTCTGGCCGTAGCCCATGCCGTAGGTGAGGATGTTGTCCGGATTCTTGCCGTCGGTCTTGAGATCGTCGAGCGTCTGCGCCGAGGCGGCGGCGCCTCCGGCAATCAGCAGGCCGGCAACGAGGCTGATGAGTTTCATGGACGCCTCCTCGCAATACATTGGGCCGGCGATTTTCGGACATACTCGCGCGGTGCACAAGGCCGAAGCGCTCGTGCGTTGGTCGCGCGTGTGTCACACCACCCGCCTTGCTCTGGTCACGATGCATATCTAAATGCGACGATCACCTCCGAGATGACCAGCGTCCGGCGGCATTGGCACGCTGCGGCGCCTTATTGCGTTGAAACATGTTCCATCTGTTCGAAAAGGTTCTCAATCCGACCGACCAGCCAGCGCGGACCGAGCCGCCCGGCGGGCTCACGGCGTTCTATTGGCATTTCGCCCGCCAGGCCAAGGGACTGTTCATCGCCCTGTTCGCCACCGGGTTCATGGTCGCGATCCTCGATTCGATGATTCCCGTGTTCATGGGGCGGGTCGTTTCCCTGGTGACCGGGAGCGATCCGGCCCGGCTGTGGGACGAATCCTGGCGCACCCTGCTCGGCATGGCCGCGGTGCTGCTGATCGTGCGTCCGCTCGCGCTCACCAGCCAGAACCTCATCACCCACCAGGCGATCTCCGCCAACGTCTCCAACATGATCCGGTGGCAGACCCACTGGCATGTAGCGCGCCAGTCCTGGGCGTTCTTCCAGAACGATTTCGCCGGGCGCATCGCCTCGCGGGTGCTGCAGACCGGGCCGTCGGTGCGGGAGTCGCTCGTCGCCCTCATCACCGGCGTCTGGTACATCCTCGTCTATGGCTCGAGCGCGCTGTTCCTGCTGGCCTCCGCCGACCGCTGGCTGGCGCTGCCGATCACCATCTGGTTCGTCGAGCTATCTGGTGCTGCTGCGCGCGTTCGTGCCGCGCATGCGCGACCGCTCCAAAGTGGTCTCGGAGGCGCGCTCGATGCTCACCGGGCGGGTCGTCGATACCTACACCAACATCCTGACGGTGAAGCTGTTCGCGCGCGCCCGCAACGAAGACGCCTATGTGCGCGACGCCATCGACGAGCATACCGCGCTGTTCCATACCTCGCTGCGGCTAAACACCTTGTTCAGCTTCTGCCTGACCACGCTCAACGCCATGCTGGTCACCGGCACCGCGGCCATCGCTATCGCGCTGTGGACCCACGGCAAGGTCGGGGTCGGCACGGTGGCGATGGCACTGCCGCTGTCGTGGCAGATCATCAACA
Organism: uncultured Alphaproteobacteria bacterium; assembly: GCA_963800215.1. Taxonomy (GTDB): domain Bacteria; phylum Pseudomonadota; class Alphaproteobacteria; order Rhizobiales; family Xanthobacteraceae; genus JAJPKK01. The sequence continues at coordinate 998,802 of CAWCZY010000007.1, forward strand.
TCGCCGGCTGGGTGGCGATGCGGATTACGGAAATCTTCGAGAACATCGGCGTCGTGCAGGAAGGCATGATGACGATCGCAAAGCCGATCGGCCTCGCCGACCGCGCCGATGCCGAGCCGCTCACGGTCACAAGCGGCGAGATCGCGTTCGACGACGTGCGATTCGGCTATGGCCGCGAGAGCGGCCTGATCGAAGGGCTCACGCTCACCGTGCGCGCCGGCGAGCGGATCGGCCTGGTCGGCCGTTCCGGCGCGGGCAAGTCGACCCTCGTCAACCTGCTGCTGCGCTTCTTCGACATCGAGGACGGCCGCATCCTGATCGACGGGCAGGACATCGCCGCGGCGACCCAGGAAAGCCTGCGCACGCAGATCTCCGTGGTGACCCAGGACACCTCGCTGCTGCACCGCTCGATCCGGGAGAACATCCGCTACGGCCGCCCGGAGGCGACCGACGCCGAGATCGTCGCCGCCGCCAAGCTCGCCCATGCCCACGAGTTCATCGAGGACCTCGAGGACTGGCGGGGACGGCGCGGCTACGACGCCCAGGTCGGCGAGCGCGGCGTCAAGCTGTCCGGCGGCCAGCGCCAGCGCGTCGCCATCGCCCGGGTCATCCTCAAGAACGCCCCGATCCTGGTGCTGGACGAGGCGACCTCCGCCCTCGACAGCGAGGTCGAGGGGGCGATCCAGGCGAGCCTCGACACCCTGATGGCCGGCAAGACCGTGATCGCCATCGCCCATCGGCTCTCCACCATCGCGCGGATGGACCGGCTGGTCATTCTCGATCACGGCCACATCGTCGAGCAGGGCTCCCATGAGGAGTTGCTGCGCGCCGGCGGCCATTACGCGATGCTGTGGCGGCGGCAGTCCGGCGGCTTCATCGATTCGGAGCCTGCACGGCGACGGCGGCGGAGTAGCGCGGGAATAAAACCGCCGCGGCGCCGGTCTTATCGGCATGCACCGAGCGCCGAGCATGGGAAGCGGTCCCGATCCGGCCGGCGCCATTGCCGGCCGGCAGGCGTGCGGAATATGGCTTTTCCGCCGCGCGCCGCAGCCCGGCAGGAACGAAACCGGATCAGGAGGCGCAGTGAGCCGGGCAGACAACACGCGGTTTGCCAACGTGGTGCTGCCTTACCTCGACGATGCCTACGCGCTGGCGCGCTGGGTATTGGGAAACCGTGCCGATGCCGAGGACGTGGTGCAGGACGCCTGCCTGCGGGCGCTGCGCGGGATTTCCGGGTTTTCGGGCGCCAACGGGCGGGCATGGACGCTCGCCATCGTCCGCAACGCCGCTTATGACTGGCTGCGCAAGAACCGCCCGGCCGCCATCGTCCCGGTCGAAGATCTCGAAAAGGTCGAGCGCGTGGCAGTCGCGCGACAACGCCGCCGTCGCGCCGGCCCAGGACGATCCGGAGACGGCGCTGATCGCGCGGGCCGATGAGCTGCGGCTGCAGGCGGCGATCGAGGGACTGCCGGCGGTGTTCCGCGAGACCCTGGTGCTGCGCGACGTGCAGGGTCTCGGCTATCGCGAGATCGCCGAGATCACCGGGGTGCCGATCGGCACCGTGATGTCGCGGCTCGCGCGCGCCCGCGACCGTTTGATCGAGACATTGGGAGCAGAGCAGTGACCCCCGCGCAAGACGATCGCCTGTGGCTGAACGCCTATATCGACGGCGAGCTCGATCCCGCCCATGCGCTGGAATTCGAGCAGCGCCTGGCCGCAGATCCCGCGCTCGCCGCCGCCCATGCCCGCATCGCGGCATTGCGCGGCGCGATCCGCGAACGCGTGCCGCGCGAGCAGGCGAGCCCGCAGCTGCGCCGCCGCGTCGCGGCGCTGGCGCGGCCGCAGCCGGCGCCGGGCTGGCGTGCGCTGGCAGCCTCGGTGGCGGTGGCGTTCGTGGCGGGAAGCGCTCTGACCTACGTGGTGCTCGGCCCCGGCGGCCAAGAGTCGGGGACGCCGGTGGCGCCGCTGGTGGTCGCCAGCCACATGCGCTCGTTGATGGCGAGCCAGCCGATCGATGTCGCCTCGTCCGATCGCCACACGGTGAAGCCGTGGTTCAACGGCAAGCTGCCGGAATCGCCCCGGGTGGTCGATCTCACCACCCAGGGATTTCCGCTGGTCGGCGGCCGCATCGACGTGATCGGTCTCACCCCGGCGCCGACGCTGGTCTACCGCCACCGCCTGCACGTCATCAGCCTCACCGCGCTGCCGGCCAGGCTCGGCGCTGACGCCGCCGCATGCCATCGACGGCTACAACATCGTGGATTGGACCGAGGGCGGCATCACCTATTGGGCGGTGTCCGATCTCAGCGCCCCCGAGCTCGAGGACTTCGCCCGCGCCTTCCGCGCCGGCGAGGCGGAGCCGTAGCGCCCAAGAGGCCGTCATTCCGGGGCGGTGCGCAGCACCGAACCCGGAATCCAGTTCGGCGCGGAGAGCCTGGATTCCGGGTTCCGGCCTGCGGCCGGCCCCGGAATGACACCGTGTGTGGGACCCGCTCGCCTTGACCCGCCGCGAACTGCTTAAATGCTTGCGCTCGGCACCCCTTACGAAAGGACACGTCATGGTCCTCGAAATTGCGCAGATCGATGTCAAGCCCGGGATGGAGGCGGAGTTCGAGGTCGGCGTGGCCAAGGCGGCGCCGGTGTTCCGGCGCGCCAAGGGGTGCACCTCCATGGCGCTGCAGCGCTCGGTCGAGAAGCCGTCCCGTTACCGCCTGTTCGTGCGATGGGCGACGGTGGAAAACCACACCGTCGATTTCCGCGGCTCGCCGGACTTCCAGGAATGGCGCAAGCTGGTCGGCCACTGCTTCGCGTCGCCGCCCGAAGTGGAACATGTGCATGAGGTCGTGAAGGGGTTCTGAGGAACCCTTCGCCGGCCCCTACACCCTTTTCCCCTCCCCCGCGCCGTCCCATATTGTGCCGTGATGGCACCACCGCCCGACCAGCCGAATCGGCCGCCGAAAAAGGCCAAGGACCCCGCACGGCCCACCCGCGCCAAGGCGGCGCGCCCGGAACTGCCGCCGATCGCGCCGGCCCTCGCCGACCTTCTCAACCCCGCCATCAATCGCGGCGAGGCCGGGGTCGGCTCCCAGACCGGCCAGCGCGATCCGAAGTCCGGCCTGCAGCCGCCGGCGGACAATTCTCGCGACCGCCGCAATGACTTTGCCGACGCCCACAAGGCCCGCGCCTCGACGCCCGGCGGGTTCCAGGAGCGGCCGCAATCCGGCTATGTGGCGAAATCGCCGCTGCGCGCGCTGTCGCAGCCCGGCGAGATCGATCCCGACCTCGCCAAGGCGCTGGGGCTCACCGACGACGAGGAGGCCGCTCCGGACGACGCGGCCGCCGCCGAGAAGCGCCGCCTGCTGGCGCTGCCGCGCGTCATCCCCATGCCCGGCGAGGGCGACGAAAGCGGCGTAGCTGCCACCGCCCAGGCGCTCGACGCCTTGCTGCGCGAGGGCCGGCCGGAGTTTCGCGAGCAGCCCTGGGTTCCCCATCGGCCGCCGCGCCCGGACAAGTCCGAGGGCGGCCAGCGCCTCGTCATCAAGTCCGATTTCGAGCCCAAGGGCGACCAGCCCCAGGCGATCGCCGAACTGGTCGAAGGCATCAAGCGCCACGATCGCACCCAGGTGCTGCTGGGCGTCACCGGCTCCGGCAAGACCTTCACCATGGCGAAGGTGATCGAGGCGACCCAGCGCCCGGCGCTGATCCTTGCCCCCAACAAGACCCTCGCCGCCCAGCTCTATGGCGAGTTCCGGAGCTTCTTTCCCGACAACGCCGTCGAATATTTCGTGTCGTATTACGACTACTACCAGCCCGAGGCCTATGTCCCGCGCACCGACACCTATATCGAGAAGGAATCCTCCATCAACGAGCAGATCGACCGGATGCGCCATTCGGCGACCCGCTCTTTGCTCGAACGCGACGACGTGATCATCGTCGCCTCGGTGTCGTGCATCTACGGCATCGGCTCGGTGGAGACCTATACGGCGATGACCTTCGCCATCAAGCAGGGTGAGCGGATCGACCAGCGCCGCCTCGTCGCCGACCTGGTGGCGCTGCAATACAAGCGCACGCTGGGCGATTTCGCGCGCGGCACCTTCCGGGTGCGCGGCGACATCGTCGACATCTTCCCCGCCCACTACGAGGACCGTGCTTGGCGGGTCAACCTGTTCGGCGACGAGGTCGAATCCATCGAGGAGTTCGACCCCCTCACCGGGCACAAGACCGACGAGCTGAAATTCGTCAAGATCTACGCCAATTCGCACTACGTCACGCCGCGCCCGACGCTGCTGCAGGCGATCGCCGGCATCAAGCAGGAGCTGCGCTGGCGGCTCGACCAGCTCAACAATGCCGGCCGGCTCCTGGAGGCGCAGCGGCTGGAGCAGCGCACCCTCTACGACCTCGAAATGATGGAGGCGACCGGAAGCTGCGCCGGCATCGAGAACTATTCGCGCTATCTCACCGGCCGCCGCCCCGGCGAGCCGCCGCCGACCTTGTTCGAATACGTGCCGGACAATGCGCTGGTGTTCATGGACGAGAGCCACGTCACCGTGCCGCAGCTCGGCGGCATGTATCGCGGCGACTTCCGCCGCAAGGCGACGCTCGCCGAATACGGCTTCCGGCTGCCGTCCTGCATGGACAACCGGCCGCTCCGCTTCGAGGAATGGGACGCGATGCGGCCGCAATCGGTGGCGGTGTCGGCGACTCCCGCCGGCTGGGAGCTCGAACAGTCCGGCGGCGTGTTCGTCGAGCAGGTGATCCGCCCCACCGGCCTGATCGATCCGCCGGTCGACATCCGCCCGGCCCGCACCCAGGTGGACGATCTCGTCGGCGAGTTGCGCCAAGTTGCGCTCAAGGGCTACCGGACGCTGGTTACCGTGCTCACCAAGCGCATGGCCGAGGATCTCACCGAATACCTGCACGAGCAGGGCATCCGGGTGCGCTACATGCATTCCGACATCGACACCATCGAGCGCATCGAGATCATCCGCGACCTGCGGCTCGGCGCCTTCGATGTGCTGGTCGGCATCAACCTGCTGCGCGAGGGCCTCGACATTCCCGAATGCGCGCTGGTGGCGATCCTCGACGCCGACAAGGAAGGCTTCCTGCGCAGCGAGACCTCGCTGATCCAGACCATCGGCCGCGCCGCGCGCAACATCGACGGCAAGGTGATCCTCTATGCCGATGCGGTGACGGGCTCGATGGAGCGCGCCATGGCGGAGACCAATCGCCGCCGCGAGAAGCAGGTGGAATACAACACCGCCAACGGCATCACGCCGGAAAGCGTGAAGAGCCACATCGCCGATATCCTCGACAGCGTCTATGAGCGCGACCACGTGCTGGTCTCGACCGGCGGAAACGCGGGATTCGGCGGCGACGTCGCCTCGATCGGCCATAATTTCGAGGCCGTCATCGCCGATCTCGAATCCCGCATGCGCGAGGCCGCCGCCGATCTCAACTTCGAGGAAGCGGCGCGCATGCGCGACGAGATCAAGCGGCTGCGCGCCACCGAACTCGCGGTGGTGGACGATCCCACCGCCAACGTCGTGTCCCCCGCCGGCGCGCGGCGTCAAGCGCCCCGCAAGCCCGGCCTCGACGAAATGGGCCCGGGGGTCGAAGCCATCCCGGGCAAAGCCGCCGGAAAAACCGGTCCGCGTTCGACCTCGGGCCGCCCGGGCACAAGGGCATGGCGCGGCAAACGGCCCTGAGCGACCGTGTCGCCCGATCCCCGCACCCTCATTTGAACCTCGGGCCGCCCGACTGTTACAAATCCGGGAGGGGACGTCACGATGATTCCATTCCATGCACGATTTATGGCCGCGGTAGCCGGCGGGCTCGCGCTTGCCGCGACATCGGCCGCGGCCGCGACGCCCGACACGCTCGCCTGCGAGGGTGCCTTTGCCAAGGACACCACCCACGCCAGGCTGGTGGAGGCGTTCGGCAAGTCGAACGTCGCCTTCGTCGAGATCGACGGCGATCAGGGCGTCAAGGTCAAGGCCAGCGTCGTCTATCCGGACGAATCCAAGCGCCGGATCGACGTGGTGTGGCGTGACGAAAAACTGCGGCGCCGCCCCGCCAGCATCAGAGTCGACTTTCGGTCGGACTGGCATACGGTGCGCGGCCTGCACATCGGCTCGGAATTGGCCGAGGTCGAGAAGATCAACGGCAAAATCTTCAAAATGATGGGCTTCGACTGGGAGCTGGGCGGCCGGGTGTCCAATTGGCAGGGCGGCGCGCTCGCAAAAATTCCCGGCGGCTGCGATCTGCGCTTGGGCTTCAATCCGTGGGCGGACGCGCCCGACGCCGCCCGCGACAAGGTGAGCGGCGAAAAGGAATTCCTGTCCAGCGATCCCAACATGCGGACCTCCAAGCCGACCGTCTCGGAGATCATCCTGTCTTATCCGGAGTAGGACGCATCCATAAACACCGCGCCGTCATCAAACACCAAGCCGTCATCGCCGGGCTTGTCCCGGCGATCTCGATTCTCGGGGCACGATGCCGACAGTAACTCGTCTAAAGCACGCGTGTGGAAACGCCGCGCCTTCTTTGTCGAGATCGCCGGGACAAGCCCGGCGATGACGGCGAGGGGGAATGGAAAGCCACCCTATTTCTCGCGGCACAGCGCCTGATAGGTGCGCAGGATCTCGCTGATCGCGCCGGCGCTGAACCGATGGCGGCGGCGCCGCAACCGCAGCACCGCGGAGAAGGATTCCAGATCGAGCCCGGCTTCGCAGCACCTGCGCATCAGGGGCATTTCGTTCGGCGCGAACAAGTCGTGGGCGAAGACGTGGAAGTCGACCGCGAGGCGGCCGGAGACGAGCACGCCGAGATCGGCGACGCGGTCGGCGTCGGCGAGCTCGATCACGGCCTCGCCGAACCGCAGGTGTCCCTGCGCGACCAGTTCCGCGAGTGCGTCGAACGATCGCGCTTGCCCATCCGCGGGCTGCCGGTGGCGGTCGCCGATCGCGACCGGCAGGTCGCCGCGGCGGGAAACGAGCCGCCACAGCGGCTCGCGCCCCCTCGCCTTGTCGATGAGGGCCTCGGCGCCGGACTCGGAGAACAGCGCGCCGGGATTTTCCGCGACCGCATCGAGCACCAGGACGTCGCCGCGCCCGACCAGGATATCGGTGATGCGTTGGGACAGGCACAGGCGCCGCGCGATCGCGAGGAGATGGTCTTGCGATTTCGCCAGCGTGAGCGCCGTCAGGTCGTCGTCGTCGAGCACCTGGGATTGCGTGAGCAATGGCGCAGCGATGCCGATCGCGTCGCCGGCCAGGCGCACCACGACGCGGCGCGGCGCATCGCGGCACGGCGCCAGCCGCTCGGCGAGTTCCTGCCGCGCCACGGGCTCGACTTCGTCGAGCACCTTGTCCACGACTTCGTCGAACAAATCGCATTCGCTGGCGGTCAGCGGTCGCGGTGATTCGAAGAACATGTCGGTCAGCGCGCGCAGCAGTTCGTGACGCTGACTGGGCTCGCGTGCGCGCGCCAGCATCCGGAGATAGGCCAACGACATCGCCATGGAACCGGACCCGTGATTGCAAAACGTGAATCGATCAGACAATCGACGCGAATCCGCTAAGAGCATCGCAGAAATACGGTTCACCGGCGTTTACACAAGTGGCGGAATTGAGGACGCCGCCTTCGATGTCGCCCGGCGGTTGCGCCGGCCGGGGAACTCGCTGCCACGCTTTGCTTTGCAATTAGCGCCGCGCCGCCCCAGTGCGGCCGTCAAAGTGTCAAACTCCCATGGCGCATTGGTACCGGGGACGCGCGGCGTAGAGATCGGTAATCGCGCGTAGTGAAAGGGGAACGAGTATGAGCGTCAACACAGCGGAACGAGTCGCCGACGTCGACGGCACCGCATTCGAAGGCGAGATTCGCGAATTCATTCGCAAGGACATCGCGCCGACCCGCCGGGCTCCGGCCGAGGCCAGCGAATTCGCCGTGAACAACGTCAATTCGCTGGTCCAGCGCGTCGCCGGCACCTCGCTGCAGGAGATCGACAATCTGGTGGTCGAGCTGCAGAACCTGCGCGACTACCTGGTGAGCGAGGGCGAACGCGTCCAGCGCGAAATCGCCGGCTATGGCGAGCTGAGCAAGGCGACGCTGCGCTCGGCCAAGATGATCACCGACAGCATACCGAGCTGGAAATTCACTGCCGACGGATCGCGCCGCGATTAGGGCGCGATGCGAGGTGCGGCGGCGGCACTCTCATCCCTCCCCGTCTTCGGGGAGGCCAGGGTGGGGTACTTTCTTTGGTCGGCCGTGCCCGCGGCCCCCACCCGGCCGAGCTTTCGCTCGGCCGCCCTCCCCGAAAACGGGGAGGGATGGAGACTACCTACTCCGCCGCCAACGCGCGCTTCGTCAGCGGGAGGCCGAGCCGTTCCCACACGTCGACGAGCGCCTCGGCGAGCCCATCGATCAGGGCGTCCGCATGGTACGGCGACGGCGTGATGCGCAGCCGCTCGCTTCCCTTCGGCACGGTCGGATAGTTGATCGGCTGTATATAGATGCCGTGCTCTTCGAGCAGCATATCGCAAGCCGCCTTGCATTTCTCGGGGTCGCCGACGAACACCGGCACGATGTGGGTTTCGCTCGCCATCAGCGGCAGGCCGGCGGCGGACAGCACCGCCTTCACCCGGGCGGCGCGGTCCTGATGGCGCTCACGCTCCCAGCCCGAGGACTTGAGATGGCGGATCGCCGCGGTCGCCGCCGCGCACACCGGCGGCGGCAGGGCGGTGGTGAAGATGAAGCCCGGCGCATAGGAACGCACCGCGTCGATCAGCGCCGCGCTGCCGGTGATGTAGCCGCCGAGGCAGCCGAACGCCTTCGCCAGCGTGCCCTCGATCACGTCGACCCGCGCCATGACGCCGTCGCGCTCGCAGATCCCGCCGCCGCGCGGCCCGTACATGCCGACCGCGTGCACCTCGTCGCAATAGGTCATGGCGCCGTAGCGTTCGGCGAGATCGCAGATCGCGCCCACCGGGGCGACGTCGCCGTCCATGGAATAAAGGCTCTCGAACACCACGAGCTTGGGCCGGTCGCCCGCCGCCTCGAGCAGCTCTTCCAGATGGCCGAGATCGTTGTGGCGGAAGATGATCTTCTCGCAGCCGGACTGCCGCACGCCCTCGATCATGGAATTGTGGTTGAAGGCGTCGGAGATGATGAGGCAGTTGGGAATGAGCTTCGCCAAGGTGGAGATGCCGGTCTCGTTGGAGACATAGCCCGAGGTGAAGATGAGGGCCGCGTCCTTGCGATGCAGGTCGGCGAGCTCGCGTTCCAGCTCGACCAGGGGATGATTGGTGCCGGCGATGTTGCGGGTGCCGCCGGCGCCGGTGCCCATCCGGGTCGCGGTCTCGACCATGGCGCCGATCACCTTGGGGTGCTGGCCCATGCCGAGGTAATCATTGGAGCACCACACCACGACGTCGCGCCTGCCCTGCGGCGAGTGCCACACCGCATGGGGAAACCGGCCGGCCAAGCGCTCGAGATCGGCAAACACCCGGTAGCGCCGCTCGCTGTGCAGTTGGGCGAGGGCTTCGGTGAAATACGCTGCATAGTCCATTGCTGTGGCTCTCCCCGGCCAGAGGGTGGGTTGTTTTTAGGTATTCTTAGAGGTCTTCCAGGGTCTTTGTCGAATCGTAAATAGCGCTGCACTGGTGCGCTGCAATTGCGCTGCATCAATCGACACCGCGGGGCCTGTCGCGATCTTTGCTGTGTCGCTGCCGCTTCGAAGAGTCGCACCCTCCCTACCGCGCTGCAGCATAGCTGCCGGACAGGTCGTCACACCACGACGAGTTTCCAGGGGAATTTGTCGACGCATTCGCTGCCGGTGGCCGTCACGATGAAGGTGTGGCCGAGGAAGATACCGAAATTGCCGTCCGCGGTGATCGGGTTCGGCTCCGCCATGAACACCATGCCGGGCTTGAATACCTGCTCGAAAGGCTCGGCATGGACGCCGTCGGTGAAGACGTGGGGGCCTTCGGTGATGAGGTCGATGCCGTGGGCGTGGATCGGCCGCGACTGCACGCCGTTGTCGCGGAAGAACTCGCCGGCCACGCGGATGCTCTCGACGGGATTTCCGGGCTTGATCTCGGCGGCCATCTTTTCGAATGACGGCAGCGTGATGTCTTCCCAGAACCGCTTGACCATGTCGGTCGGCGGGCCCAGGCAGATCGGCGAGCCGATCTGGGCGGTGTAGCCGCGATAGCCGGCGGCGAGTTCCATGTTGATGATGTCGCCGGTGGCGAGCTTGCGCCCGGACGGCCGCGGATTGCCGAACACCATCGCCGGGTCCGCCATCGGCGTGGAGCCGATGATGAGGAAGTCGATGTCGCCACCGCCTTCGAGGATGGCGGCCCCGGCCGCGGCACGCAGCTCGTATTCGGTGACGCCCGGCCTCGCGCGCGCCACCATGGCGTTCATCGCGTTCTCGCACAGCGTGCCGGCGACCCGCACGCAGTCGAGTTCTTCCTCGCTGTGCACGGAAATGAGTTCATGCATGAAGCCGCGGGTGAACACCAGTTCGGCGTCCGGCAGCCGCCGCCGCAGCGTCTCGTACTGGTTGACCGGCATGTAGTCCTTGTGGCGGGGATCGATCTCCAAGAGCCCGATGCGGCCGTGTTCGAGGCCGAGTTCGACGATGCAGTCTGCCATCACCTCGGCATATTGGCCGCCGCGGCTGCCGCGCACGTCCGACAGCGCCGCCGCGGTCTCCCGCCGCACTGCTTCCGCATGGGTGCCCCCCATGGAGTAGACGAGGGTCGGCTCGCCCTGCAGCGGCACCACGACGTAGCAGCACAGCGCGTGCCACTCCCAGTGGCCGGTGAGCCACAGCATGCCGCCGCCGAAGCTCCAGTGGCTGGGGCCGCCCGGCACGATGGCGCAATCGAGCTTGTGCTCGCGCATCTTGGTGCGCAGCGCTTCGTAGCGGCGGCCGTATTCCTGCCTGGAGAACTGTTCGTAGACCGCGTCGCGGTAATAGGGGGTGCCGCGCATGTTGTTGAAATGCGGCCCCTCGTCGAGCCGGGTGCGCAACTCTTCCCAGGGCAGAAACGTGCGGCGCGGCTTGAGCTCGTTCATCGCGGTCAGTCCTTGCAATTGCCGATGGTGACGGGGCCGCCGAGGGAGGCGACGGCGTCCTCGGCGAGCTTGTGGTCGGCGATCTGGTCGAAGGTCAGCTTTTTCTCCGGCGGAATATCGCCGATGTCGATGTTGTTCTGGTGGGTCCATTCGGTACGCTCGCGCACGAAGCCCGTATTCACCGAGAGGATGCAATTCCTGGTCAGCATGTCGATGGCGAATTCGACGGCCTCGCGCGGCTTCTGGGTGGCCTCCATGATGATGGGGATCACCTTTTCCCTGTCGCGGTAGATCGCGCGGTTGGCTTCGATCATCGCCGCGATGGTATCGCGCAGCAGGTCATGATCCCTGGCGATCATGGAATCGGCGGCGCCATAGGCATTGAAGCTGTATTTGGGCCACAGGTCCGACACCATCGCCAGCACATGGGCGCCGGGCTTGCGCTGCAGCACGATGTGCAGGTCTTCCGGATGCAGCGCGACGGCGTCGATCTGGCCGGCCACGAAGCCGGGCAGCCGCCCCGCCGTGCCTTGGGAAATGAACTGGGCGTCGTCGACGGAGAGCCCGCCCGCGCGCAGCGCGGCGCGGCCCACCAGCCAGTTGAAGCCGCCGATGCCGCCCGCCGCCGAGAGCCGTTTGCCCTTGAGGTCGGCGGGCGTCTTGATGTCGGCGCTCACCACATAGGCTTGGGGCGGGCGCGGCGCGAGACCCCAGATCTGCTTGGCCTTGAGGCCCTGGGCGATGGCGGTGTCGGGCAGGTTCGAGATCGCCGAGCCCTGGCCGACCGCGGTGACCGAAGTGCCGGCGGCGCCGCCGTCGAACTGGATGATGTTGGCGTCGATGCATCGCTTGGCGAAGAAGCCAAGCGCCTTGGCGATATAAGGCGCCGTGTGCACCACGTTCGGCGGCGCCACAGCCACCCCGACATTGATCTTGCGCATCGGGCCGCTGCAGCCCTCTGCGAAAGCAGGCGCGGCGACCAGCGTGCCGAGGATGAATGCGGCGGCTCCGGTCACGGCCTTCGAGCGAAGCGTCCGCATGGCGGTTCTCCCTGCTTTTTCCGGCCTGGCCCTGGCCAATTCCTGGTCATCATTTCGGGCCGGCAGGTCACTGTGGCACGATTGCGCGACCGAATTGAAGACGACGATTGGACACGGTCTAAGGCCGTCATTCCGGGGCCGTCCGCAGGACGGAACCCGAAATCCAGCTCTGCGCGAGTAACCTGGATTCGGGTTCGCGCTAAGACGCGCGCCCCGGAATGACGCAGCGAAGGGGCACACCGGCCATCACGCCACGACGAGCTCCAGCGGGAAGTTGTCGACCACCTCGTGGCCGTCGGTGGTGACGATGAAGGTGTGGCCGAGGAAGATCCCGAACAGGCCGTCCGCGGTGATCGGGTTGGGCTCCGCCATCGTCACCATGCCCGGCTTGAAAGTCTTGTCGGCGTCGCGCGCCTCGGTGCGTTCGGCGAATACGTGGGGGGTCGCGGTGACGATGTCGATGCCGTGGATCTGGGTCGGGCGCGACTGCACGCCCATGTCGCGGAAGAATTTCGCGGCGATGCGCACATTGTCGATGGGGTTGCCGGGCCTGATCTCGGCGACGATCCGCCGGTAGCCGGGCAAGGTGATCTCATGCCAAAACTTCTTCACCATCTCGGTTGGCTCGCCGACGCAGATGGGCGAGCCGATCTGGGCGGTATAGCCGCGATAGCCGGCGGCCAGCTCCATGATGATGATGTCGCCGGTGGCGAGCCTGCGCTCTGAGGGGCGGGGATTGCCGAAGAACAGCGCCGGGTCGGCCATCGGGGTCGAGCCGATGATGAGGAAGTCGACGTCGCCGCCGCCCTGCATGATCGCCGCGCCGGCGGCCCCGCGCAGGTCGGATTCCGTCGCGCCGGGCTTTGCGGCCGCCACCATCGCCTCCATGGCGCGCTCGGCACAGCACGCCCGCCTTGCGCACGCAATCGAGCTCGGCCTCGGCCTTGATGACGACCAGTTCGTGGATGAAGCTGCGGGTGAACACGATCTCGGCGCCCGGCAGGCCGTCACGCAGGTCGTTGTATTGGTTCACCGGCATGTAGTCCTTGTGGCGGGGATCGATCTCGACGAGGCCGATCCGCGGCTTTTCGAGTCTCAGCTCCTTGATGCGCTCGACCATCACCTCGGCATAGCGCCCGCCGCGGCTCTGGCGCACGTCGCAGAGCGCCGGCTCGACCTGGCGCCGCACCGCTTCCGCATGGGTGCCGCCCATGGAGAAGATGAGGGTTGGTTCGGCGCTGAGCGGCACCACCACATAGGACGACACCGCGTGCCATTCCCAATGCCCGGTGAGCCACGTCATGCCGCCGCCGAAGCTCCAATGGCTGGGGCCGCCGGGCACGATGACGACGTCGAGCCTGTGCTCGCGCATCTTCGCCCGCAGCGCCGCATAGCGCCGCGCATATTCTTCACGCGAAAACTGCTCCCATACGGCGTCGCGATAGAGCGGGGTGTCGAACATGTTGGAGAACGGCCCGTTCTGGTCGAGCCGGCTGCGGACCTCCTCCCACGGCACGGCGCCGGGCGGACGGGGGACATTGACGTTCATGGCGGGCATTCCTTGCGGTGATCAATGGGGCGATATAGGGACAGCGCAAAATAACGCGGTTCCGTCATCCTGAGGTGGCCGCACCCTTGCGCGGCCCTCGAAGGATGCCGACGAGCTCTCGCCGCAAGCGCGCTTGGGCACGGCCGGGGCCGTCGCCCTTCGAGGCTCGCAAGAGTTCGCGCCTCAGGGTGACGGGTCGAGTCCAGTTCATTGAACATGTCACAGCTTGCAGCCGCGGATCTCCACCCGGCCGCCCGCGGCGGCGACACCGTCGGCGCCGATCTTTTCGTCGATGACCTGATCGACGCCGGGCTTGTGGGCCGCGTCGATGTCGCCGGCCGCCACGTCATGGTCGATGGTCCACTGGGTGCGCTCGGGATCGAAGCCTTCATTGACCGACCAGATGCAGTTCCGGGTCAGCGAATCCCACGCATACTCCACCGCTTCGCGCGGCTTCTGGGTGGCTGCGACCATGATCGGGATGACCTTGTCCTTGTCCTGGTAGATCGCGCGGTTGGCCTCCACCATGGCGGCGACGAAATCGACCACGAAGGGCCGGTCCTTGGCGATCATGTCGGTCGACACGCCATAGGTGTTGAAGCTGTAGAGCGGCATCAGGTCCGCCACCTGGGTGAGGATGCTCAATCCAGGCTTCTGCTTCATGGCCATGAAGGCGTCTTCCGGATGCAGGGAGACGGCGTCGATCTGGCCCGCGATCAGCCCGGCCAGCCGGCCGGCGGTGCCCTGGGAGATGAACTGGGCGTTGTCGACGGTGAGCCCCGCCTTGCCCAGCGCCTCGCGGCCGATGCGCCAATTGAAGCTGCCGACGCCGCCGCCGGCCGCGCTCAGGCGCTTGCCCTTGAGATCGATGAAGCTCTTGATGCCGTCGGCGACCACATAGGCCTGCGGCGCCTTCGGGGCGAGGCCCCAGACCTGCTTGACCTTCATGCCGCGGCCGACCTGGACGTCGCTCACGGTCGCGAACGTGTTGCCCTGGGTGAGCGCGACGGAGGCCGCCGGTGAGGTGCCGCCGTCGAACTGGATGATGTTGGCATCGATGCAGTGCTTGGCGAACAGGCCGAGCTCCTTGGCCACATAGGCGGTGGTGTGCACCACATTGGGCGGCGACACCGAAACCCCGACATTGACCTTGCGCAGCGGTCCGCTGCAGGTCTGCGCCGCAGCGCCGCCGGCGAGCATGCTTGCGATCAACGCGGCGGAGAAGAGCGGTAAGATGGTTCGGTCAGGACGGCTCGGCATGGGTGTTTCCTCACCAGATCGGCCTCGTTGTTTGCCGAGGTCCGTTGTTGGCTACAATAGTGCGGAACCGCGCGGACAGGAACGTCATTCCCGTCGGCGCGTCAAAAAAGCGCCGACCTAATCCCCCTGGCCGGCGGCGGTCCAAGGCGCCACCTTGACCTCGAGCAGGCGCAGCAGTGCCGTCAGGGTGACGCCCAGAACGCCCAGCGTCACGATCGGCACGAACATCTTGTCGACCTGATAGGTCGACGCCGTCCGCACGATCAGATAGCCGATGCCGGATATCGCCGTGTAGAGATCGGCCAGCACCATGCCGATCAGGCCGCGGCCGACCGCGAGGCGCAGGCCGGTGACGATGAAGGGCAGCGCCCCCGGCAGCACGATGTTGGTCCACAGCTGGCGCTCGCTGCAGCGGAATGCGCGCCCGACCTCGACCAGGCGGGGATCGACGTTCTTGACCCCCTGATAGGTGTTGATGACCATCGGGAAAGAACGCGAACAGGAACAGGATGATCACCTTGGCCATGGTCTCGAATCCCGCCCACAGCACGATCAGGGGCACCAGCGCGACGGTCGGCGTCGAATACAGGAAGGTGATGTAGACGCCGAGCGCGACGTCGAGCACCCAGAACCGCGCGAGCAATAGGCCCATGGCGATCCCGATGACCGCCGCGGCCGTGAGCCCGAGCGCGAGCACGACGAGGCTCGGCCACAGATAGTTCCACAGCTCGCCGCTGGCGATCATGACGACGGCGGCCTTGGCGATCGCCCACGGCGTCGTGAACAGCACCGGATCGATCCGGGCGCCGAAGTACTGCCACAGGCCCAGCACCACGGTGAGCGAGGCGAGACGGATCGCGATTTCCTGGAGCTGGCGGCGCCGGCGGCGGCACGTTGCGACCTTCCGGGCGCGTTGGCGATCTTCGCTGATACCGTCCAGCGCAGCCGTCGGCGTTTGCGCTTCCACGGTCATGGCGCGGCCTCGCCTGCGGTATCGGCCGGCGTCTGCGCGGGGCTGCGTTGGGCCGCGCCGTGTGCAACTGGCGCCAGATGTGGGCGCGCAGCTCGGCGAACCGCGGATCGGCCCGCACCGCCTCGACGTCGCGGGGTCGGCCGAACGGAATCTCCAGGATCTCCTTGATGCGCCCGGGGCGCGCCGTCATCACCGCGATGCGGTCGCCCAGCACGATCGCCTCGTCGATGGAATGGGTGATGAACACCATCGTCTTGCGCTCGTCGGGGCGTTGCATCAATTGCAGCAGCTCGTCCTGCAGGATTTCGCGGGTCTGGGCATCGAGCGCGGCGAACGGCTCGTCCATCAAGCAGGATCGACGGATTGACGGCCAGCGCGCGGACGAGGCCGACACGCTGCTGCATGCCGCCGGACAGCTGATACGGATAGTGCTGCTCGAACCCGGTGAGGCCGACCAGGTCCAGATAGTGCCGCACCCGCTCGCGCACGTAGCTCGCCGGGGCCCCGGCCATGGAAAGCCCGAAGGCCGCGTTCTGATAGACCGTCTTCCACGGCAGCAGGCCGAAATGCTGGAACACCATGGCGACGCCCTCGGGCGGCCCGGCGACCGGCTTGCCGAACATCCGAAAGATCCCCCTCGCTCAGATCGATGAGGCCGGCCATGCAGCGCAGGAAGGTGGTCTTGCCGCAGCCGCTGGGGCCGACGATGCAGAGGATTTCCTGGTTGCGCACATCGAGGGTGAGCTGGCGGAATGCGATCACGGCGCCGTCGAGAAACAGCTTGCTGGCGTTGCGCACGCCGACCACGAAATGTGCGTCGGTCTCCGCGACGGCCATTGCGAACACGCCTCCCTGGAACGCGAACGTGATGACGCCCGCGTCGAAACCTATCCTTTTGGCGACGCCTCCCCGCGTGTCAAGGGCGGCGGTTGCGAATCTGGGCGCCGGGCGCCGCCTACTTGCGCCCGCGGGGCGTGCCGATGGGCTGGTTGTCGCTCTCGAGCGGATCGGCATTCTGGATGTTGCGCGAGTCCCGCATGATCTCCAGGCAGGACAGCAGCTCGACATAACTCGCCGGGCCGCCGGTTTTCTCCATGCCGACGCATTGGTTTTTGTCGGCGGCCGAGTATTGGGACCAGTTTTCCTTCAAAGTATCCTGCGCCGTGGACTCGTCGGCAAGGCAGGCTTCCTTGTTGCGCCCGAGAACGATGGAGCCCCGCCCGGCGGCCTCGCAACTGGAATCGACCTGGAGCGTGGGCGGGCTGTCGGCGCGAGCCGGCACGATTTGCGCCGCGGCGCCCATGGCACAAAGGGCGGTGACGACGCATGCAGTCCTGACGGCGCGAGCGGACATGACGACGCGGAGAATGGGCAGACATGGTGGCACGGGCAGACATGGTGGCACGGGCAGACATGGTGGCACGGGCAGACATGGTGGCACGGGCAGACATGGCGAACCTCGTTGCCGTTCGGCGTTCGGGCCGATCCGGCGTCGCGCCAATCATACAGCCTGAAGCCCGGTATGCATCAGGTGTTATTTCCGATTTTCTGCTTCCGATTTTCGGCGGCTGGGGCCGCTACTCCGCGATCACCGGATTGCGCAGGATGCCGATGCCGGAAATCTCGACTTCCAGGACGTCGCCGGGCTTCATCCAGACCGGCGGGGTGCGTCGGTGGCCGACGCCGGCCGGCGTTCCCGTGGCGATGATGTCGCCCGGCGCGAGGCCGGTGAAGTCCGACACGAATTTGATGATCTGAGGAATCGAATAGATCAGCAGGTCGGTCCCGGAGCGCTGCATTTCCTGGCCGTTCAAACGCGTCACCAGGGCCAATCGGGTGGGATCGCCGATTTCGTCCGCCGTCACCATGACGGGGCCGAGCGGGCCGGTTGCGGGAAAATTCTTGCCGGAGGTGACGGAGAACTTCTGGTAGTCGCGCACGCTGCCGTCGACGAAGCAGGCATATCCCGCGACGTGGTCGAGCGCGTCCGCCTCGGACACGTGGCGCCCCGGCCGTCCGATGACGACGGCGAGTTCGCCTTCGAAGTCGAACTGGTCGGAAACGCGGGGACGCACCAGCGCCTGGCCGTGCCCGAGCAAAGTATCGGCGAGGCGCAGGAACACGCTCGGTGCCGGCGAGATGTCACGCCCGGTCTCCGCGGCATGGGAGCGGTAATTGATGCCGACACAGACGATCCGCTGGGGATCGGGCACCACCGGCAGGAATTGCAGCCCGGACAACGCCCGGTCGGGCGCGCGGCCGGCGGTGAGCCGCCTGATGTCGTCGAGCGCATTCGCCGCGAGCGCCTCGCGCAGGCTCGGGATTTTTCCGTCGGTGAGAGGCGGTACGTCGATGACGCCGTCGCCGGCCACCACGCCGAAGCTTGACGTGCCGCCGGCCATGTAACTCGCGAGCTTCATCGGCTGTGATCCCCTGTCTGTTCCGCGCGGATCGCGGGGTTGGCCGGCGCGCGCAGGCGGATTTGGCCGGTGGCGCTCGCGGTGGTGAGAAGGTTGCCTTGCGGGTCGGTGAGCCGGCCTTCCATGAAGGCGATGCTGCGCCCCTTGCGGACCAGCAGCCCCTCGCCGACGATCTCGCCCGGGCCGTGCCGGCGCGATGAAGCTCGTCTTTACCTCCAGCGACGGTACGACGTGGCCGTCGTCGAGCGCGCACAGCACCGCAAAGGACATCGCGAGATCGAGCATCGCCGTCAGCATTCCGCCCTGGACCGAACCGATGAGATTGCAGAATTCGCGGCGGGCCTGGAACGCGACCGTGATGCGCCCGCGTTGCGGATCGCAACGAATCGGCTGCGCGGAGAGCAGGCCGGCAACCGGCAATTCGGTGAAAATGCGCTTCGCCCAATCGAGCGCCTCGGCTTCGGTTGCATGCATCTCCCGTCTCTGCGGTATTCCTGTCTAGTCCGAGTGTCGCAATCATATCACACATGTTTTTCCTCGCGCTTTCGATCGCTCGGATGGCGCGGTTATTGCTTGAAACAAGGTGTGAAGAACGATCATGGGAAGTGTGAAGAAACTGTGACGAACGTGCGTTGAGTCGTGACCTGTGAAAGCGAAATCAGGAAATACCGCACATCGTTCGCATCCCGTGCGTTGCACTACGTGGATGCGGATGATTGCGGTCAAACTCCGAGGATAAGAACATGCGCTACACATCAAACTTTTTGCGGGGGTTGTTGATTGCTTCACTGGCCGGTCTGCCCATCGCGGCGCAGGCATTCGACAACGGCCAATATCGAGGCGTGCCGATCCAACGTCCGCTCCTGGTTCAAGAGCGTGCGCAGTCCGCACGGCGTGCCCTGCTGCGACATCTCCGACGGCCACCGCACTGCCTACGACATGCGAGCCGATAACCATTACTGGGTGCCGATCGAAGGCGAGTGGCGTCAGGTGCCGCCGGAGGCGATCGTGAACAATGCCGGTAATCCCGTGGGTGAGGCGGTGGTCTGGTATGTCCGCCAGGGCCCCGACGCGGTTTACATCCGCTGCTTCGTGCCCGGCGGCGGCGTTTGACGCGATAACCGCTTTCAGCGGATCGGTGGGGCGTAGAGGATACCTCCGGTCGTCCAGAGGTGATTGAGCCCGCGCGGAATGCCGAGCTTCGATTCGGTTCCGACGTTGCGCTCGAACACCTCGCCGTAGTTTCCGACCTGTCGGACGATGCGGACGGCCCAGTCCTTCGTCAGCCCCGCCTGTTCGCCGAAATTTCCTTCGGTGCCGACCAGCCGCTTGATTTCCGGCTTGGCCGACAGAAGCGGCTTGATCGATCGTGCTCGAGGAGACGCCGAGCTCCTCGGCATCGATCATCGCGAACACCGTCCACTTGACGATGTTCGCCCATTGCTCGTCGCCCTGGCGCACCGCCGGGCCGAGCGGCTCCTTGGAGATGACGTCGGGCAGGATGACGTGATCGTCCGGCTGGGCGAGACCGAGCCGCTCGGCATGAAGCTGGGAGACGTCGCTGGTGAAGACATCGCAGCGTCCGGCGTCATAGGCGCTCACGGCCTCCCTGGCGGTCGCGGAACGCGACAGGCTCCAGCCGCATGTGGTTGGCGCGAAAATAATCGACGAGATTGAGCTCGGTCGTGGTGCCGCTCTGCACGCATACCTTGGTATTATCGAGTTCGAGCGCCGAGCGTGGCCGTAATCGTCTTGCGGATGAGGAAGCCCTGGCCGTCGAAATAGGTGATGGCGGGGAACACCAGCTTGAGTTCGGTCTCGCGCGACATCGTCCAGGTCGAGTTGCGCGACAGCACGTCGATGCCGCCGGACTGCAGCGCCGCGAAGCGGCCATCGGCGGTGAGCGAGACGTAGCGCACCTTGCCGGCATCGCCGAAAACCGCGGCCGCCAGCGCGCGGCAGAGATCGACATCGAAGCCGGCCCAGCCCGGCGTCGGTCGGCGCGGAGAAACCGAGGATGCCCTCGCTGACGCCGCAGACGAGGGTGCCGCGCTGCTTGACCGCGTCGAGCGTCGCCGCGGCGGCACAGGCACCGACACCGGCGCCGAGCGCGAGCGCGGCGAGCAACAAGGGAGGCGACGCGGCGGGAACGAACCGGCCAACGGAAATCGGTCATCTTCGGTCTCGCTACATTTCGGGGGTCTGGCGCACCACGACCTTGGTGCCGACGGGAACGCGGTCGAACAGGTCGATCACGTCTGGATTGACGAGGCGGAAGCATCCCGACGACACCGATTGGCCGATGGTCTGGGGCTGGTTGGTGCCGTGGATGCGGTACACGGTCTCGCCCAGATAGAGCGCCCGCGCGCCGAGCGGATTGCCGGGGCCTCCTGCCATGAAACGCGGCAGATAGGGCTGGCGCTCGATCATCTCGGCCGGCGGACGCCAGTCCGGCCATTCCGCCTTGCGTGAAACTTTGAGCAGGCCCGACCACTGGAAGCCGTCGCGACCGACGCCGATGCCGTAACGCACCGCCCGGCTGTTGCCCTGCACCAGATACAGAAAGCGCTCGGAGGTGTCGACGATGATGGTGCCCGGCGCCTCGGAGGTGCGGTAGAACACGAGCTGCCGCCGATAGGCTGCGGGCAGCTGCTCGGCGGAGGGATCCGGCTCGTAGCCGGGCTGGTCCTCGATCGGCATGGTGACCCGCGGCGCGGGGAATCCCTGCGCCTGCAACAGCGTTGACGATGCACAGATAATGCCATCGCGAACGCCATCATGACCAAAATGCGATCAAATATCGTCCGGTTCATCGATGCCATCTTCACCTCGCCTGTATCGGTCCAAGACCGCAACGGTATCGGGGCACGCAACAGGTCGAGTTGCGGCTTGTTTAAGGCAGAAGCCTTTTCGTGAAGCGCAGGGGGCGGATCATCGCCCTCAGTGTCAGGGCGGGACCGGCACGACCCGCGTGCGGCGGCGGACGCCGATGTAGCGCATGGTGGCGTACTGAATGAGGAACAGACCGGCCTTGCTGACGATGGCGTAGACCGACATGAAGGCCGACCAGGCCACGACGCTGAAATTCAGGGCGACGAACAGGTTCACCGCCGCGGAGACGAACATCAGGGCGGCCCAGGCGAAGCCGAAGATCACGGCGATGTCCGGCACCTGCTCCCTGGCGATGGGCGGCAGGTAGCGGTTCATCCATCCCGGCTTGAGCATCACCACGCCGATGACGATGTAGATCAGGCTCGGCTTGACCATCACGAAGCGCGGATCGCGCGTGATCAGGGTCGCGGTGCCGGAAGCCACCACCACGAAGAGGCTCATCCACTGCATCACCTCGATCGGCTCTTTGCGCGCAAACTGCCAGCCGATCTGGGCGACGCCCAGCGCGATGCCGAGCACGACCGCCAAGGGGATGTTCCCGGTCATCAGAACGACCACCAGGAAAATGAACGTCGACGCCATGTCGAGGAGTAGCAGCCTCGCCGCTTCGAACAGATTTCTCATGGGAGGCTCGAACTCCTCTGCCGGGTGGCGTGCCCCCCTGCCCCCACGATATTTACGTCCGGTATCTCTTGGCCGCATTCATTGCGGCCGATGGCCCCAGGGCCGAGCGACCGGCAAGCATGATGCCTCGCCTGATTTTCAGGGCGAATTCGTCAGCAGCGAAGATGTACTCTAGGCAAAGCGGCCGTGATTTATCGGCATTTCCTGGTGCTGCCGCACAGGATTGAACTGTGGACCTCTCCCTTACCAAGGGAGTGCTCTACCACTGAGCTACGGCAGCAGGAACCTGGGGCGATCCGAAGCCGGGCCCCCGAAGCGGGCGGAAACTGCCATAAGGGATGGCGGGGTGCAAGGATGGTCCGGCCGGCCCGAAAGCGGCGGCCGGGATGCACGCGATCGCAGCGCGCGGGCTTGCTCCGGGCCGGCGGGGTTCGCTATCAGCACGACATGACCAAGGGCCGTTCCGATAGCGAAGCAACCTCGCCGGCCGCCGGCGACGCCACGGCCAAGCCCGGCCGCGCCCGTGAGGAGCGGCTGTCCGCGGCGCTGCGAGCCAATCTGGCGCGCCGCAAGGCTCAGGCCAGGGAACGCAAGCGGTACGGGGATAAGCCGGCCGAGGCCGCCCCGGAGCAGGGAACCCACGATTCCGCCGGATTTGTCGAAGACAAGCGGACTCGTTAGAGAATTACAAAGGCGGAAACGACTACAAAGTCGGGGAATATTTCGAATCCGGCGGGGGCCGGTCGGCGAGGGGATCGCCGGGTTCTTTTACAAACAGTGGGGGTCACATGGATCGCATCAGCATCGTCGGCGGCCGGCCGCTTCACGGCGCCATCCCGATTTCCGGCGCCAAGAACGCCACCTTGCCCTTGATGATCGCGAGCCTCCTCACCAAAGAGACGCTCATTCTCGACAACGTGCCGCGCCTTGCCGATGTCGCGCTGCTCCAGCGCATCCTCAACAATCACGGCATCGACATCATGCTCAACGGCAAGCGCCCCGGCGATACCGCCTACCAGGGCCAGACCCTGCACATCTCGGCGGCCGACATCGTCGACACCACGGCGCCCTATGAGCTCGTGTCCAAGATGCGGGCGAGCTTCTGGGTGATCGGGCCGCTGGTCGCGCGCATGGGCGAGGCCAAGGTATCGATGCCCGGCGGCTGCGCCATCGGCACCCGCCCGGTCGACCTCCTCATCATGGCGCTGCAATGCCTCGGCGCCGAGATCGAGATCGACGGCGGCTACGTGATCGCGCGCGCCCGCCACGGCCTGCGCGGCGGCGAAATCGTGTTTCCCAAGGTGACCGTCGGCGGCACCCATACCGCGATCATGGCGGCATCGCTCGCCCACGGCACCACCGTGATCGAGAACGCCGCCCGCGAGCCCGAGATCGCCGACGTCGCCGATTGCCTCAACAAGATGGGCGCCCGGATCACCGGCGCCGGCACGTCGCGGATCGTGATCGATGGCGTGCCGCGGCTCTCCGGCGCGCGCCACAGCGTGCTGCCCGACCGCATCGAGACCGGGACCTATGCCATGGCGGTCGCCATGGCCGGCGGCGACGTCACGCTGGAAGGCGCGCGGCCGGAACTGCTGCAATCGGCCCTCGACATTCTCGTCCAGACCGGCGCCGTGGTGACCCCCACCAACACCGGCATCAGGATCGCCCGCAACGGCCACGGCATCGCCCCGGTCGATGTCTCGACCGCGCCGTTCCCGGGCTTTCCCACCGACCTGCAGGCGCAGTTCATGGCGCTGATGACGCGCGCCCGCGGCACCTCCCGCATCACCGAGACCATCTTCGAAAACCGTTTCATGCACGTCCAGGAGCTGGTGCGGCTCGGCGCCCGCATCCAGCTCGACGGCGAGACCGCGACCATCGAGGGGCGCAGCCACCTCAAGGGCGCCCCGGTGATGGCGACCGACCTGCGGGCGTCGGTGTCGCTCGTCATCGCCGCGCTGGCGGCGGAAGGCGAGACCATGGTCAACCGCGTCTATCACCTCGATCGCGGCTTCGAGCGCCTGGAAGACAAGCTCAACGCCTGCGGCGCCGAGATCACCCGCATCGCCGGGTGACGCGCGCTGCTCCCGCATTCCGGGACGGTGCTGCTCCCTCTCCCGCTTGCGGGGGAGGGTTGGGGAGGGGGTGCTTGCCGCACGCACGGACCTCTGAAGATGCCAGGACCGGGGGGCGTTCGGGACCCGAAAGAGCCCCCTCCCTGACCCTCCCCCGCAAGCGGGAGAGGGGACAGCAAACACCTCAATCGTCGAGGCCGTCGGCCGCCGGCCGCACCGGGGCGCCGTTGTCGCCGCGCTTTCTGCGGGCGTGGCCGAAATAATGGGTGAGCACCGGCAGCGCGAGCGAGACCGTGAACACCCTTGTGAGGTGATGCGCGCCCACGAAGACGGGGTCGAGGTGTAGCGCCAGCGCGAGGATCATCATGGCGTCCACCGAGCCCGGCGCGTAGGCGACGATCAGGTCCGCGAGCGGCAGCTTCACGACCGCCGTCACGCCCGCGCCGATCGCCCCGGAAATCACCAGCGCGACCACGAAGGCCCCGAAGCCGGCGCCGAGATAGCTCAGCATCAGGCGGAACGGCGTCCCGGTGAAGCGCGCCCCGCTCACCGTGCCGAGCCCGACCATCGAGGCCATGGCCAGCGGGAACGGCATCGTCACGCTGACGAAGGCGCCGCCATGGAGCACGGCGGACAGCACCATCGGCCCGAAGATCAAGCCGCCGGGAAAACCGAGCCGCAGCAGCCCGAGCGCCGCGGCGAAGCAGCCGCCCACCAGCAGCGCGAACTGAAGCGGTGCGTCGGCGACACTTAGCGCGCCCGCCGGCAGCCGCGCCGGGCCGGCGATGCCGAACACCGACAACACCGCCGGCACGCCGATGGCGAGGATCACCACCCGCAGCGTCTGCACGATGGCGACGCCGCGCACGTCGCAGTTCTCCTGCTCGGCCGCCAGCGCCATGACCTGGCTCAGCCCGCCCGGCACGCCGGCAAAGATCGCGGTCATGGTATTCCAGCCGTGCACCCGGGTGAGATAGGTGACGGTGCCGAGCGTCACGGCGGCCATGGCGATGCACACCATGAACAGGCTGAATGGCCATGTCGCCATGCCCTTCACCGTCTCCGGCGTCACCACCCCGCCGATCGAGATGCCGAGGATGATGAAGAACGTGCGCGCCAGCTTGAGAGGCACATAGATGGGACGGCCCAGCAGTGCCGCCACGGCGGTGAACAGCATCGAGCCCGCGAGCCATCCGGCCGGAAATTTGGCCGCGTCGAGCGCAAAACCGCCGATTCCGCCGATCAGGAGGGATTCAACGAGGTTGCGAAATTTGAGGCGCGTCTCGGCGGCAGGCTGCATGCCCGGCGATCAATGCCGCGCCGCAGACCCGCCGTCAAATCCGGCCGGGAGCTTCGGCGCGCCGGGTACGGCGGAGATGGACAGCAAAGCCGACTTGTGTTGACCTTGTCCGCACGGCAGAGGCTGGATTTCACGAGGTTTTTCGAGGCCCGCCGGGGCGAAAGCGAAAAGCGCCATGCTGCAGGGTTGGTTCGTCATCGCGGTCGCGCTCGCCTATATCGGGCTGCTGTTCGGCATTGCGAGCTTTGGCGACCGGCTACGAAAGATCGGCGATGCGGCACGGCCGCGCCTGTGGATCTATCCGCTGTCGCTGGCGATCTATTGCACGTCGTGGACGTTCTTCGGGTCGGTGGGTTTGGCGACCCGCGACGGCTTCGATTTCCTCGCCATCTATATCGGCCCAGTGGTGATGATCGGCCTCGCCTTCCCCCTGATCATCCGCATCACCCGGCTGTCGAAGGCGCAGAACATCGTCTCCATCGCCGATTTCATCGCCGCGCGCTACGGCAAGCACCAGGGCGTCGCGGCGACGGTCGCCGTCATCGCCATCGTCGCGACGATCCCCTACATCGCCCTGCAGCTCAAGGCGATCTCGTCCTCGCTCGGCGCCATCGTGGTGCCGCTCGAGACCTTCGCGGGGCCGGTGCAGCCGATGCTCGGGGACCCGCCGCTGTTCGTGGCGCTGTCGCTCGCCGCCTTCGCGGTCCTGTTCGGCACCCGGCACATCGATGCCACCGAGCACCAGCATGGGCTGATGCTGGCCGTCGCGGTGGAATTGGTGGTCAAGCTCGTCGCCTTCGTGGCCGTCGGCGCCTTCGTCACCTTCGGGATGTTCGGCGGGCCGGTCGCCCTGTTCACACAGGCGCTGGCGCGGCCCGACACCGCCGCGGTGCTGACCTCGCAGACCAATTTCGGAATGATGGCGGCGATGACGCTGCTGTCGTTCTTCGCCGTCATCCTGCTGCCCCGCCAGTTCTACGTCACCGTGGTGGAGAACAAGAGCGAATCCGAAATCCGTCGCGCCGCCTGGCTGTTCCCGCTCTATCTCGTGATCATCAACCTGTTCGTGATGCCGGTGGCGCTCGCCGGCATGCTGACCTTCGCGCCGGGCACGGTGGACAGCGACATGTACGTGCTGGCGCTGCCGATCAAGGCCGGCTCGGAAATCCTTGCGCTCGTCGCCTTCATCGGCGGCCTGTCGGCGGCGGCGGCCATGGTGATCGTCGAGTCCTTGGCGCTCGCGATCATGGTGTCGAACGACATCGTGGTGCCGCTCGCGCTGCGGCGCCGCGACGCCACCAATGTCGGCACCCATCTCCTGACGGTGCGCCGCATCGCCATCTTCGCGGTGCTGCTGTTCGCCTACCTCTATTACCGCCTGGCCGGGGAGGCCCAGCTCGCCGCCATCGGGCTGATGGCGTTCGCTGCCGTCGCCCAGCTCGCGCCGGCGTTTTTCGGCGGACTGATCTGGCGTCGTGCGACTTCGCGCGGCGCGCTCGCAGGCATGATCGCCGGCATCCTGGTGTGGGCCTATGCGCTGCTGCTGCCGAGCCTCGCCGATGCCGGGGGCTGGGGCCTGCCGCTGGTCGCCGACGGGCCGTTCGGTATCGCGCTGCTGCGACCCCAGAGCTTGCTCGGCGTCGACCTGCCGCCGCTGGTGCACGGCATGCTGTGGAGCCTTTCGATCAACCTCCTCGCCTATGTCGCGGTATCGCTGAGCCGGCCGCCCGCCGCGATCGAACGCATGCAGGCCGACCTGTTCGTACCCCCCGGCCTCGACCCCGTGCCGAGCTTCCGCCTGTGGCGGTCGGCGGTGACGGTGGAGGAATTGACCGCGACTGTCGCGCGCTATCTCGGCGAGGAGCGCACCCGGGCCTCGCTCGAGGCGTTCGCCGTCACCCGGCACATGCACCTGCCAGCGTCGGCGCACGCCGATTTCGAACTGCTGCGCCACGCCGAGCGCCTGCTCGCCTCGGCGATCGGCGCCGCCTCGTCGCGTCTCGTGCTGTCGCTGCTGCTGCGCAAGCGCACGGTATCGACCAAGGCCGCCCTCAAGCTCCTCGACGACGCCAACGCCGCCATCCACTACAACCGCGAGATACTCCAGACCGCGCTCGACCACGTGCGCCAGGGCATCGCGGTGTTCGACAAGGACACCCATCTGATCTGCTGGAATCGGCAGTTCGGCGAAATCCTCGATCTGCCCGACCAGATGATGCGGGTCGGAATCGACCTCGCCGAAATCCTGCGCTTCAATGCAGCGCGCGGCGCCTTCGGCCCCGGCGACGCCGACGCGCTGGTGGCGGAGCGGCTGCCGCGCTATGTCGCCGACGTGCCGCCGTTCCGCGAGCGGTTTCCCGACCGCGGCCTCGTCATCGAAGTCCGGGTCGGTCCGATGCCGGACGGCGGCATGGTGACGACGCTCACCGACATCACGTCGAGCGTCGCGGCCGCCGAGGCGCTTGAACGCGCCAATGAGGGCCTCGAACGGCGCGTGCGGGAGCGCACCCGCGAGCTCGAACACCTCAATACGGAACTGGCCGATGCGAAATCCGCCGCCGAGACCGCCAATATCTCGAAGACGCGGTTTCTCGCCGCGGCGAGCCACGACATCCTTCAGCCGCTCAACGCCGCGCGGCTCTACGTGACCAGCCTGGTGGAACGCCGGGGCAGCGGCGAGGAAGCGCGCCTGATCGGCAATGTCGACGCTTCGCTGGAGGCGGTGGAGGACATCATCGCCGCCCTGCTCGAGATATCGCGGCTCGACGCGGGCGCCATGAACGCCGACATCTCCGCGTTCCGGATCGACGACGTGCTGGCGCCGCTCGAACTCGACTTCGCGCCGCTTGCCCATGCCAAGAGCATCGATCTCGTCTTCGTCGCGTGCTCGCTGACGGTGCGGTCGGACCGCCGGCTGCTGCGCCGGCTGCTGCAGAACCTCGTCTCCAACGCCATCAAATACACCCGCACCGGGCGCGTGCTGGTGGGGTGCCGGCGCTGCGGCGCCAGTCTGCGCATCGACGTGCTCGACACCGGCATCGGCATCCCGCCGCACCAGCAGCGCGCGGTGTTCTTCGAGTTTCACCGGCTCGAGCAGGGGGCGAAGGAGGCCCCCGGCCTGGGCCTCGGCCTGTCGATCGTCGAGCGCATCGCCCGCGTCCTCGACCACCCGCTCCGCCTCGTCTCCGAGGCCGGCCGCGGCTCGCATTTCTCCGTCGAAGTGCCGGTGGCGCCGGCAACGCCGTACCGCGCGCTCGCCCCGGAAACGCGGCTCGACCGCGGGCGGATCGGGGAAACCGTGCTCTGCCTCGACAACGACCCGAACATCCTCGACGGCATGACGGCGCTGCTGCGGGGCTGGGGCTGCGAGGTGCTGGCGGCGGCCGATCTCGCCGGCGCCGTCGCGGCGATGCGCGCCGGCTCCAAGACCCCGAACGGACTCCTGGTCGACTACCACCTCGATCGCAGCAACGGTCTCGATGCCATCATCGAGCTGCGCCGGCAGTTCGACCCGGACATGCCGGCTGCGCTGATCACCGCCGACCGCTCCCCGGAGGTCCGCGAGGCCGCCCACGCCGCAGGCATCGCCGTGCTCAACAAGCCGCTCAAGCCGGCGGCGCTGCGCGCGGTGATGTCGCAATGGGCCGCCCGCAGGCTGGCCGCGGCGGAGTGATCGAGTAGCCCGCATTGAGCAAGGCGAAATGCGGGAGAGGCCCCCGGATTTCGTTGGCAAGCGAAATCCGGGCTAGGTGCTGGATCGCCCGGTCGAGCCGGGGATGACAGTCGAATTGTGAGTCAACCAAAACCCAAAACGGTCAATGCGTGATCGGCGGCATCTGCGTCCACTGGCCCACTTCGATCTTGGAGGCCACGATCACCGCCTGGGTGCGGCTTTCCACGCCGAGCTTCTGCAGGATCGCCGAGACATGCGCCTTGACGGTCGCCTCGGAGACGCCGAGCTCATAGGCGATCTGCTTGTTGAGCAGGCCTTCGGACAGCATCATGAGGACGCGCACCTGCTGCGGCGTCAGCGAGGCGAGCCGCGCCAGCATCGCCGAGCTGTCGTCGTCGCCCTTGGCGGCGAGGTCGATGTCGGGCGGCGTCCAGATGCCGCCCTTGAGCACCACCTCGATCGCCTTGCGGATCTGGTCGATGCCCAAAGTCTTGGGGATGAACCCGGACGCGCCGAAATCCATGCAGCGGCGGATCACGGCCGGATCGTCGTTCGCCGACACCACCACCACGGGAACGCTCGGATATTGCGCACGCATGAACATCAGGCCGGAGAATCCGCGAACCCCCGGCATGCTGAGGTCCAGCAGGACGAGATCGATGTCGTTGGTGCGGTCGAGCAGCTTGGAAATGTCGTCGAAGCAGCCGGCCTCGGCGATGTCCTCGCGCCCGAACAGGCCGGTCACCGCCTCGCGAAGCGCGCCTCGGAACAACGGATGGTCATCGGCGATCACAAGCCGGTACGGTGCTGATGCACTCACGCTGAAGCGCTCATTCGGGAGCCCTGACTGGTTCGGGGCGGGGGCGTGTGATTATGACCATATTCTGACCGCCTGTCTGCCGATGCAAGAGGCACCGCCTGCATTTGGATTGAGCGATCGTTTCAACACACTCACCGCCCGTCGAGACCGTCCCCATTTCCGGCGGTATCGCGACGGGGTGGGCTGCTTTACGGCGCTACCGTGTTACCGGGGCCACACCTTTGGCACGTCGCATGCAATGCATTTGGTGCAAGCGAAAGACATCGGGGGATGCCCGCGGGGTGGGCGCTTCGTGATGTTGGTGCGGCCGGGGCGGCCCAGCGTCGTC
Organism: uncultured Alphaproteobacteria bacterium; assembly: GCA_963800215.1. Classification (GTDB taxonomy): domain Bacteria; phylum Pseudomonadota; class Alphaproteobacteria; order Rhizobiales; family Xanthobacteraceae; genus JAJPKK01. The sequence goes on from CAWCZY010000007.1 coordinate 1,028,841, forward strand.
TCGGATCTCTGGAAAGGATCCGAACATGCTTCACGACGCAAGAAATCTTCGTCGCGCGACGGCCAGGGTGATCCGGAACCAGCCCGGTCTCGCGGCCCTGCCGCGCACCATGGCGGTGCTGCTGTCCGCGTGGCTCGTCTATTTCTTCGCCATCAACCTGTTCGTGCAACAGCTCAATGCGATCACGGTGCCGTATTTCGAGGCTCCGCTGGGTGCCTATCTGGTGGTGCTGGGGTCGGCGCTGGTATTCGCGGCCGCGGTCTACCTGCTGACAAGGGCATTCGCCTCGAACGGTAATCCAGCACGATAGCGAAGCTTCTCCGCCATTCCATTGATGGCGGCGGCGTGATCCGGCGCCCGAGGTCACGGCAGTGAGTGCCGGCTGCCCACGAATGAAAGCACGACGTCCCGGCGATGCGGTCGGGCGCGGTGCTCTGCTACGTAGATACCCTGCCACGTCCCCAGGGCGAGCTTGCCTCGGATCACCGGCACGTGGATCGAGACGCCGGTCAGCATGGTCCTGACATGGGCCGGCATATCATCGGGGCCTTCGGTGTCATGCACCCAGCCGGCGCCCTCCGGCGCGACGGCCCGGAGCGCGGTGCGCAGGTCGGTCTGCACATCGGGGTCGGCATTTTCCTGGATCACCAGCGACGCGGAGGTGTGGCGGATGTACGCCAGGAGCACGCCGTCGCCGGCGCCTGCCATGCGCACGAACGCAGCCACGTCACCGGTGATATCGACGAAGCCCTCCCCCGGCGTTTCCACCGCGAGCGTCGCGGTGGCGACCAGCTCGGCGCCGCTGCGCGAGATCGCGGACAGGCGGGGCATCGAGCCGAGCGCCCTCAACCCCTTCTCTGGACGTCGTGCTGGATGGTCGTCATCAGTTCGACGAGGCGATGCCACAGCCGCTCCATCACATCCATGACGCGATCGACTTCGGCCTTGTCCCGCGGCCGCACGTCCGGCTCCGCCGGAACCAGGGCGGGCGGACGCGGTGGCGCGGCTTCGGACGACGACCCCGGCTGCGGCGGCGCCGACGCGACCGGCGGAATCGCCGGCGCGGCAGGCGGGCTCGATTGCGGCGGTGCCGCGGCTTGCGGCGGAACGGTGGGAGCCGGCGCGGCGGGCGCAGCCGGCGCCGGCGGTTCGGCTTGTGGAGCGGGAAGCGGCAGGCCGTGATCGAGCAGCGCATTCTTCAACAGCGCGCTTTCGCGCTGCAGCCGCCCCATCTCGCTCTCCAGGGCGGCACGCTCCTCCGGCGCCAGCGTGCAGGTCCAGCCCGCCTCGCGCTGCCGGCAGGTGGCGACCTCGCCGGTGCGCAGGTCGAGACGCAGATATCCGTCATCGATTTTGTGGAAGGTGAAGCGCGCGTCGGAAAGATCGTGCGACGGTTCCTGGGCGCGCAGCAGCACGACCTGGGCAGTGCACACCACCACCACGATGAACGCCATCATCCGGCCCATCATGCCCCCCTTTGCTCGGTCTGCTACGCTGCGACTAAAGATCGCGTTTGCGGCAACGCCGTGGCTGAACCCACGAATTGTCGATTCGGGGTCGCATCATGGTACCGTCACCGATGGCGTCCCGTCGTCCCTTCGCGGCCTGCGAAACAGCTCGATTATCCTTTCGTATCAGACGGTTGCTGCAGGCGCACAGATTGTTGACTCGGCTCCCCCCAGTCAGTATGGTCCGCGCGGCCTTAAAGGGGGGCGGTTACCGGATCAAGCGCGCGGATGGCGTGAATATGCCCGACAACGCGCACGACGAACCAGGCAACCAATCCAGCGAAGAGGCTGCTCTTTCCGCGAGACTGCGGCGTCTCGGCGATGAGCTCGGCCATGACCGGCCGGGCCGCTCGCCGCGGGCGGAGGGACCACCGCCGGGGTCCGTTGGCTCGGGCATGGCGCGTGGAATCCGGCTCTCGACCGAGCTGGTGGCCGGCGTTCTCGTCGGCGCGGGCATCGGCTGGGGGCTCGACCGCTGGCTCGGCATCTCGCCGTGGGGGCTGATAGTGTTCTTGTTGCTCGGTTTCGCCGCCGGCGTGCTCAATGTGGTGCGGGCGGCGGGCGTTCCACCCGGCGACAACTGACGACGAGTGGTGCGACCCGAACGGATGGCCCCCATCCGTTTTCACAACGAGGACCGTTGCGGTCATGGCCGACCCGATCCACCAGTTCCAGATCGTACCGCTGCTGCCGCTGGGCAAGGTCGGCGATCACGACCTGGCATTCACCAATTCCGGCCTCTACATGGTGGTGGCCGTCGGCATCACGGCCGCATTGATGCTGGGTGCGACCGCGTCGCGCAGCGTCGTGCCCGGCCGCATCCAATCGATCGCCGAGCTCGCCTACGAGTTCGTCGCCGACACCATACGCAACACCATCGGCGAGGGCGGGATGAAGTTCTTCCCGCTGGTGTTCTCGCTGTTCATGTTCATCCTGGTATCCAACGTGGTCGGGCTCATTCCCTACCAGTTCACGGTGATGAGCCACATCGTCGTCACCGCGGCGCTGGCGCTGCTGGTGTTCTTCACCGTCATCATCTACGGCTTCTGGAAGAACGGGCTGCACTTCCTCAACCTGTTCGTGCCCAAGGGCATCCCGATCTACATCCTGCCGCTGATCGTGTTCATCGAAGTGCTGTCGTTCCTGTCGCGGCCGATCTCCCACAGCGTGCGCCTGTTCGCCAACATGCTGGCCGGCCATATCACGCTGTTCGTGTTCGCCAGCTTCGTCACCATGCTCGGCGGGCTCGGCGTCCTCGGCTGGTTCGGCGCGACGCTGCCGCTCGCGCTGACGGTGGCGCTGGTCGGGCTGGAACTGCTGGTCGCGTTCTTGCAGGCCTATGTCTTCACCATCCTCACCTGCATCTATCTCAACGATGCGCTTCACCCCGGCCATTAGGGTCCGGCCTTCACCGCCTCACGCACAAAGGAGCTTCAAAATGGATCCCGTGGCCGCCAAATATATCGGCGCCGGCATTGCATGCATCGGCATGGGTGGCGCAGGCGTCGGCGTCGGCACCATCTTCGGCAATTACCTCGCCGCGGCGCTGCGCAATCCGTCCGCCGCGCAAGGCCAGTTCGGCAACCTCATCTTCGGCTTCGCGGTGACCGAAGCGCTCGGCATCTTCTCGCTGCTGATCGCGCTGCTGTTGCTGTTCGCCCTGTGACAACCCGCGAGGCCGGCGCGCCGCTTCGCGCGGCACACGGCCCGCGCTCCCGGAGCCGGCAATGGCGGACGAACATTCGGCAATGACGGAGGCGACGCCTTCTTCCGAGCACGGCGGGGATTCCCGCCGTTCCAGAAGGAGACCTTCACCTCGCAGCTGTTCTGGCTGGTGATCTGCTTCGTCGCGCTCTACATCATGGTGTCCAAGCTCATCCTGCCGCGGATGGGCACGATCATCGCCGAGCGGCGCGACCGCATCGCCGGCGATCTCGCCGAGGCCGGGCGGATGAAGGACCAGGCGGACAGCGCGGTCGCGGCCTACGAAAAGGCGCTGGCCGACGCCCGCGCCCGGGCCCAGGCGATCGCGGCGGAGACCCGCGACAAGCTCAACGCCGCAGCCGAGGCGAACCGCAAGGACCTCGAATCCAAACTGCACGGCAAGCTCGCCGAGGCCGAGAAAAGCATAGCGGCGACCAAGTCCGCCGCCATGACGAACGTGCGCAGCATCGCCCACGAGGCCGCGACCGCCATCGTCACCCGCCTGATCGGCATAACCCCGTCGCCGGACGCGGTCACGAGCGCGGTCGAAGACGCCATCAAGCGCTGAAGGGACGGCCATGTTCGATGATCCCGAATTCTGGGTCGCGTTCGCCTTCGCGATCTTCATAGGCATTCTGATCAAGTTCGGCGTGCCGAAGATGGCGTTTTCCGCGCTCGACGCGCGCAGCGACCGCATCAGGCAGGCGCTCGACGAAGCCCAGCGCCTGCGGTCCGAGGCGCAGGCGGTGCTGGTGCAATATCAGAAGAAACGCGAAGAGGCCGAGAAGGAAGCCCAGGGGATCATCGAAGGCGCGCGGGCCGAGGCGGAACGTGTCGCCGGCGAAGCCAAGGGTAAGGTCGAAGAGTTCATTGCCCGCCGCACCAAGATGGCCGAGTCCAAGATCGCCCAGGCCGAGGCCCAGGCGCTCGCCGACGTGCGCGCCGCCGCCGCCGATGCCGCCGTGGCCGCCGCCGAGAAGATCCTGGTGCAGACCACCCATGGCGCCGCGGCCGAAAGCCTGATCGCGAAGGGCATCAGCGACGTGAAGGCGAAGCTGAACTGAGGCGGGCGGGCGGCAAAGTCGTCCGGTCGATCACGCGCGATGCCGCATGCGGTTTGGCTATCGGAGTATCTCGACCAGCAATACCCACGCATGCCAGACGCCGGCCGCGAGCGAGATGATTATGCCTGCGGCGATCCAATAGAGGCCGGCGTCCGAGCCGTACAAAAGCAGCGCGCCGGCGACCAGGAACGGAAGGCTCGAAGCCACGCCGACGCCCGCGCGCGCATACTGTTTCGCGCTCGAAACGGCCGCTATGACGTTCCACGAGCGCAATTGGATGGCCGACGACACCAGGAACGTCGCCAATCCGATCGTCAGCACCTCCGCCCCGAACAGCTTGGCCGGCTGGTTCGGCACCAGTCCGATGCTCGCCAGAACGAAGGCGGCCACAAGTATGACGAGGCCTTCGGCGGCGCGCCCCGGCAATTGGGAGAAGGAAAGAATACGCGCGAGGTTGATCGATATCGCGACGACCAGAAGTCCGGTCAGCGCCGCCGCCGCCCCGACCTCGGCAACGAAGAAATTTGCCCAGTCGGCACTCGGTGGATTCATCCCCTCCTCCAAGCATGCGGCATGTCAGCGGCTACTCAGGTCGGGGTAACGCGCCCTACTTCGCGCGCGCGGCTTTCGGCTTGGGCGCCGGTTTCGGCTTCTCCGCCGGCTTGAGGCCGTCAGGGTCGAAGCCGATATAAATCACGTAGGCGTCAAGCTCTTCCTGCGGCGGCACCGGCACCGTCATTTCCTCTTCGATGTGCGTGAAGGGGACGTTGAGCTGGGTGCTCGGAACCGCGACGTTGAGGACGAACAGCTTGGTCCAGAGGACCTTGGGTTCGATGCCCTCGCGCACCAGCGCATAGCGCAGCGGCACGGTGAGTGTTCCCGGCCCGCCCGCGGGGCCGACCACGACCCGGCCCTGGACCCCGACTCGCATCGTCACCATGTCGCCGCGGACATCGCATTCCCGCGCCGTCTTCACGAAGCTCGCCTGGTATTTCAGGCTGAGCGCCGGGTTATCGGCCTTGAAATCGTTGACGGTGAGGGTCGCCGCCCCCTGGCGGTAATCGACCTTCGGGCAATCGAAATCGACCGATGCCTGGGTCGGGCTCGGCGCCGCCGCGAGGGTCTCGTCCGGGTTGCCCATGAACCATTGCTTGGCCCGGGCGCCGAACGAGGTGCTCGGTGCCGCACTGGCCGTCGCCGTCGGAGGGGGAGAGGCCGGAGCGGGCGAGGCCGGAGGCGGCGAAGCTGGGGGCTGTGACGGTTGCGGCGGCGGGGGTGCCGCGGCCGTACCGGCGACCGCTGCCGGCGCCTGCGGCGGCGGCGATTGCGAACCGGTCAAGCCGGTCAACGACGAGCAGCCGGCGAATGCCGTCAGCGCGATCAGGCCGGCAATGGTTCTCCGCAAGCTGCGTCACTCCCTGCCGAGTCCGGCTTCCGGTCGCCCCCGGAACAGCCCAGCCCCCGAATAAGCCAATCATTATAGCAGTATGACCGTGGCGGTCCAAAGGCGTTTGGATGCGACCTCATGCCTCGACCGGCCGGTTGGGCCGGATATGGGGCGGCTCGTCCTTGATCCGCGCATAGAGCAGATGGTCCTGCCACACGCCGTTGATGCAGAGGTATTGCCGCGCATAGCCCTCGCGCTGGAAGCCCGATTTCTCCAGCAGGCCGATCGAGGCCGCATTGGTCGGAATGCAGGCGGCTTCCAGCCGATGCAGGCGAAGCGTGATGAAGCTGAACGGGATGATGGCGCGCAGCGCAGCGCTCATGATCCCGCTGCGGGCATACGGTTCGCCGACCCAGTAGCCGATGCTGCCGGCCTGGGCGACGCCGCGGCGGATGTTGGCGAGCGTGATGCCGCCGACCAGCACGCCTTCCGGCTTGAGGGCGATGAAAAGCGAATACGACTGGTCGGCACGCTGGTCCTCGGCATACCGCTTGAGCCGGCGGCGGAACGCACTGCGGGTGAGATCGTCGGCGGGCCAGATCGGCTCCCACGGCTTGAGGAAGTCGCGGCTGCGCTCGCGCAACGCGGCCCATTCGGCGTAGTCGGATATTTGCGGCTGACGCAGTACCACGCGATCGCCGTCGATCACGGGCATCGTCTCGGGGAATGTGGTGTTGCGGAAGAAAGCCATGACACGCGGGAGGTGGCCGGCCGAGGGCCGAGGGTGGATTCAAGCAGCCTTTTGAGTGAGACTTTCGGCAATTGCGGCGGCGCTTTCAAGCCCGGACGGGCCGAGGGCGGCCACCGCCGGCTTGGAGCGGGCGATCAGGGCGCGGCCGGCCGCGCGGGTGGTTTCGACGGTCACCGCGTCCACCTTGGCGACGATCTCCTGGATCGGGATCGGGCGGCCATAGACGAAGATCTGGCGGGCCAGTTGCTCGGCACGCGCGCCCGAGCTTTCCAGCGCCATCAGCAATCCGACCTTCATCTGCGCCTTGGCGCGGGCGACTTCCTCCTCGCTGATGGTTTCCGCGGCGGCCGCGATCTCGTCCACGACCACGCGCATCAGTTCCGGCGCGTCGATCGCATCGGTGCCGGCATAGAGGCCGAACATCCCGGTATCGGCATAGGTCGAGTGGAACGCATAGATCGAATAGCACAACCCGCGCTGTTCCCGGACTTCCTGGAACAGGCGCGACGACATTCCGCCGCCCAGCACGTTGGTGAAGACCTGCAGGCTGAAGATCGAGGGATCGCGCTGCGGCACGCCCTCCAGCCCCAGCGCGATGTGGACCTGCTCGAGATCGCGCTGCTCGATGTAGGCCCCGCCGGAGAATCGCGCCGCCGTGGGCGCCCCCGCCGCCGGGCCGATGAACTTGGAAAACCGCTTCTCGGCCTCGGCGACGACGGCTTCGTGGTCGACCGCACCGGCCGCCGCCACCACCATGGCGGGTGCGCGGTAGTTGCGGGTGAGATAGCCGCGCAGCCGCTTGGCGTCGAACGAGCGCACCGTCGCAGGGGTACCGAGGATCGAGCGGCCGACCGGCTGGCCGGCGAACGCGGTCGCCTGCAGGTGCTCGAACACGAGATCGTCGGGGGTGTCTTCCACCGCACCGATCTCCTGGACGATGACGTTCTTTTCACGGGTGATCTCGCCCGGATCGAAGCTCGGATTCGACAGGATGTCGGAAAGCACGTCGAGCCCCAGCGCGATGTCGGTCCTGAGCACCCGGGCGTAATACGCCGTCATCTCGACGCCGGTGCCGGCGTTGAGGTCGCCGCCGACCGCCTCGATCTCCTCGGCGATCTGGCGGGCGGTGCGGCGCGCCGTACCCTTGAAGGCCATGTGCTCGAGGAAATGCGAGATGCCGTGCTCGTCGGCCGCCTCGTAACGGCTGCCGCACCCAACCCACACCCCCAGCGATGCGGTCTGCAGATGCGGCATCGCATCGGTGATCACGGCCAATCCGGACGGGATGCGGGTGACTTCGACACTCATGCGGCAACTCCTTCGCGCGCGGCGCGGCTGTGGGCGAGAATATGGGCTTCGACGGCCGCCTGGTCGGCGGGCAGGACGGTCGATCGCTCGGCCTTGCCCTCCAGTCCGGCAAGCCAGCCCGGCAAGGCCGGGCGGACGCCGCAGGCGGCCTCGACGGCATCGGGAAATTTCGCGGGATGGGCGGTCGACAGCACCACCATCGGGATCGCGGGGTCGCGTTCGCGGCTTTCCTTCTCGGCGACGGCGAGGGCGACGGCGGTATGGGGGTCGATCAGGTAGCCGGTCTCGCGCAGCGTGGTGCGGATCGCCGCCGCGGTCTCGTCTTCCAGCGCGCGATCGGCCGTGAACAGGGCGCGCATCTCGCCCAGCGCGTGCTCGGGAACGGTGAACCGGTGCGACTGCGCCAGCGACGCCATCGCGCCGCGCACCGGCTGCGGATCGCGCCGGCAGGCGTCGAACAGGAGCCGTTCGAAATTGGAAGACACCTGGATATCCATCGAGGGCGAGGTCGTGGCCACGACGTCGCGGACTTCGTAGGCGCCGCACGACAGCGTGCGCGCCAGGATATCGTTGACATTGGTGGCGATGGTGAGCCGCTCGACCGGCAGGCCCATGCGTGCGGCCACATAGCCGGAGAACACGTCGCCGAAATTCCCGGTCGGGACGGTGAAGGCGACCTTGCGGTGCGGCGCCCCGAGCGCGACCGCGGCGACGAAATAGTAGACCACTTGGGCGACGATGCGGGCGAAGTTGATCGAGTTGACCCCGGTGAGCCCGACGCGGTCGCGGAAGGCGGCATGGTTGAACATCGCCTTCACCAGCGCCTGGCAGTCGTCGAAGGTGCCTTCGATGGCCAGCGCATGGATGTTGGGTTCGGCCGCCGTGGTCATCATGCGCCGCTGTACGGGGGAGACGCGGCCATTGGGAAACAGCACGACGACATCGCACCGGGAACGGCCGCGAAAGGCCTCGACCGCCGCGCCGCCGGTGTCGCCGGAGGTGGCGACCACGATGGTGGTGCGCTCCCCGCGCTGCGCCAGCGCGTAGTCCATCAGGCGGGCGAGGAGCTGCATCGCCAGATCCTTGAAGGCGAGCGTCGGCCCGTGAAACAATTCGAGCACGAAACTGTTCGGCCCGAGCTGGACCAGGGGAACCACCGCCGGATGACGGAACGCGTCATAGGCTTCCCGCGCCATCCGTGCGAGCTCGGCCACCGCGATGGTGCCTGCGACGAACGGCGCGATCACATCGCAGGCCACCTCGGCATAGGAGCGGCCGGCGAACCCCGCGATCTGCGTGCGGCCGAGCGCCGGCCACGCCTGCGGCACGTAGAGGCCGCCATCGCGGGCGAGCCCGGCGAGGGTCACGTCGATGAAGCCGAGCGCCGGGGCCTCGCCGCGGGTCGAGATGTACTGCACGAACCTTCCCTAACAACGGATTCGATACGCGCCGCCGGGATGCGGTCGCATGCCCGGCTCGCGCACAAGCCGTTGATTTCCCGGAATTCCCAGGCGGCCGGCGGAACGCCGCCGTTGCCGTAGAATAGTGGCTTGCACAGTCCGGCACAAGGAATGCGAGGCGTGGAGGGCATGAGCCGCATGTCGCTTCGCACATAAGGGCGACCTGCCTGCCCGCAAGCAATTGATCTACAATATTTTTCTTAGCCGGTCGGCGAGACGGTGCCGCAGCCACGGAACAACGGCTCTTACTTTGCATGGGGTTGTTTTCAAGTTTTTTGCGCCGCGGGCGAGATTGGCGTGGGGGTGATCGTTCTCCCCTCCCTTAATCCCGCCCCCGCCAGCGCCCGAACATCCAGGCCGTGTAGACCCCGACCAGCACCGCGGCGAGGCCGAGCCAGGTCAGCGCGTATTGCAAATGGTTGTTGGGCAGGCTCGGCTGCACGCGGCCGGGGTGGGGGAGCCCGCCTGATGGCACCGGGATTTCCATCTCCACGTAGAAGGGCGCGGCATCGGCGACGTCCTTGGCTGCCGCCATGGCCGCGGAATCGCGGCTGAACCAGATGTTGCGCACGGGATCGCCGGCCGGCGTGAACAGGCCGGGGGGTTCCGGCCAGCGCAGCACGCCGGTGATTTCGATCGGCCCGGAGACCGCGCCGGCGCGGCGGGTCGCCGCATCCTGCCGGCCCTCCGGCACGAAGCCGCGGTTCACCATGACGATGTGGCCGTCGCCGAGGCGTGCCGGCGTGAACACCCAATAGCCGGGGCCGCCGGTGTCGGCGCGCATGCTCGATCCGGTGGTGTAGACCAGGGCTTCCTTGTCGTTGAGGAATTGCGCCGCGAAGTCGACGCGGAGGAACTCGTCGCGGCCGGCCTCGAGCCGGCCCCATTCGGCCGGCGGCGGCAGCGCGACCGCGTTGGCCGCGAGGCGCTGCTCGAGGGTCGAGATCAGCGCCTCCTTCCAGTTCTTGCGCTCGAGCTGCCAGAGCCCGAGCGCGACGAGGATCGCCAACGCGACCGCGGTCATGAGGCTCGCCACCAGCACGCCGCGCCCCGCCGGACCGGCCGCCGGGTTCGACGGCGCCCCGGGCGCCGAACGAGGCCGGGCGGCGTCCATGGTCATGAACCCGGCTTGCGCTCGAGCCGGCCTTCGGCGGCGTGATGATGAAATTGCAGCGCGATCATCAGGCCTTTCATCGGCCGCAGCGGCCCGATGGTGGTGAGGAGGATCAGCGGCAGCCACAGCAGCGCGTGAACCCAGAACGGCGGCTGGTAGAGCGCCTCGACGATGAGCGCGGCGCCGACCACGACGAAGCCGGCGAAGAACATGATGAACACCGCCGGCCCGTCGCCGGCATCGATGAAGGAATAGTCGAGGCCGCACACGTCGCAACGCGGCGGCAGGCTGAGAAACCCGTTGAACAGCTTGCCCTTGCCGCAGCGCGGGCACCGGCACATCAGCCCGGCGACCAGGGGGGAGACCGGCGGATAGGCGCGTTCGTCCGACATTGCAGCCTCATGCTCATGCGCCCCGCCCGCCGATACCAAGTCGACGCGGTCGAAAGGGGCTCCCGCGCCCCCGACCCGCGCCTGCATCAGGGGCCTACGACCGCGGCGTGGTTCGCGCCACCGCCCCAGACGTAGATGCAGGCGAACAGGAACAGCCACACCACGTCGACGAAGTGCCAGTACCAGGCCGCGAATTCGAAGCCGAGATGCTGGGTCGGGCGTGAATTGCCCGGCATAGGCGCGGATCAGGCACACGATCAGGAAGATCGAGCCGATGATGACGTGGAAGCCGTGAAAGCCGGTCGCCATGAAGAAGGTGGCGCCGTAGATGTTGCCGGCATAGTGGAACTCGGCATGGCTGTACTCGAAGGCCTGGATGCAGGTGAAGGAAATGCCGAGCGCGATGGTGAGGATCAGGCCGAGCTTGAGGCCCTTGCGATCGCCGTGCAGCAGGGCGTGGTGCGCCCAGGTGACGGTGGTGCCCGAGGTCAGCAGGATCAGCGTGTTGAGCAGCGGCAGGTGCCAGGGATTGAAGGTCTCGATCCCCTTGGGCGGCCACACCCCGCCGATCAGCTCGGCGCGCTCGACCTGGTGGATGTCGGTCGGGAACAGCGCGACGTCGAAATAGGCCCAGAACCACGCCACGAAGAACATCACCTCGGAGGCGATGAAGAGGATCATGCCGTAGCGATGGGAGATCTGGACGACGCGGGTGTGGAAGCCGCCGTGCTCGGCCTCGTTGATCACGTCGCGCCACCACGACAGCATGGTGTAGAGCACGCCGATGGCGCCGGCCCCGAACAAGTAGGGCGCGGCCCGCGAACGAGTGATGCATCCACCCGATTGCGCCGACCGCCATGATGAAGGCCGAGGTCGCGCCGACCGCCGGCCACGGGCTCGGATCGACCAGGTGGTAGTCGTGATGCTTGACATGCGCGTCGGCCATCGTCTTCTCCATCTGCAGTTCCGGCACGGCGGCGCGCGCCGCCCCACCCCTATTGCTCGAGCCATGATCTGGTCGAAAAGCTGCAACTTTTCGGATCATGCCTAGCGCCGAGCATGATCTGGTCCGAAAAGTCTGCAACTTTTCGGGATCATGCCCTAGATTTTCTTCCCCGCCCCGGCCGGGGCACCGTCCGCCACGCCCGCCTTCGGTTCCCGCACGGGATAGAACGTGTAGGAGAGCGTGATGGTGTTGAGGTCGTCCTGGTCGGAATCCTTGCGCGAGTTCGGGATCGACATAGAAGACGACCGCCATCTCCCGCTTCTCGCCGGGCGCAAGGCGCTGCTCGGTGAAGCAGAAGCAGTTGATCTTGTCGAAATAGCCGCCGACCGTGGGCGGCGCCACGTTGTAGGCCGCCTGTCCGGCGGTCTCGCGCGCGGTCAGGTTGGTGACGGTGTAGTAGATCGTCACCACTTCGCCGAGCCGCACGTCGATCGAGGTCCGCTCCGGCTCGAACCGCCATGGCAGGCCGGCGCCGACATTGGCATCGAACCGAACCGTGACCTTCCGATCGGAGACTTGTGTCGGCGCCACATGGGAGACCAGCGGGGTGCCGCCGAACCCGGTGGTGCGGCAGAACCAGCTGTAGAGCGGGACCGCCGCATAGGACATGCCGACCATGACGGCCACGAACACGCCGCACGCGGCGGCGAGCAAGACGTCGCGCTTGCCCACCGGGCTTGGACGAGGACGAGGGTCGGACGGGTTCATGGCTTCACTCGCGTTCACAGCGGCCGGCGCAGCACGCCGGGGCCGAGCTTGACGATGGTGACGACGTAGAACAGCGCCACCAGCACGCCGAGCGCGAGTGCGATGGCGATCGACCGGTGGCGGCGACGGCGTTTCTGCTCCTCGGTGAGGACGATGCCGTCTTCGCTGTCGTTGTCGTCCATGCCGTCATCTCGCCCGCTCACAACAGGCCGCGGCCGGGAGCGCCCAGCCGGTCGTCGATCAAAAGGACTGCGAACAGCAGGAACAGATAAAGAATGGAAAGGCCGAACAGCCGCTTGGCGGCGCGGTCGCCCGCCGGCGTGTCGCCGAAGCGGTGAAGCTGCATGCGCGAGGTGCGCCATCATCGCGCCCGCCGCCACGGCGGTGATGCCGTAGATCGAGGCCGGCATAGCCGAACAGCCAGGGCGAGGCGCCGATCGGGGCCAGCACCAGCGCATAGATCAGGATCTGGCGCCGCGTCTCGGCGGGGCCGGCGACCACCGGCAGCATCGGAATGCCGGCGCGGGCGTAGTCCTGGGTCCGCCACAGCGACAGCGCCCAGAAATGCGGCGGCGTCCAGAAGAAGATGATGAGGAACATCAGAACCGATTCGAGCCCGACGGCCCCGGTCGCCGCCGCCCAGCCGATCATCGGAGGGAAAGCGCCGGCGGCGCCGCCGATGACGATGTTCTGCGGCGTCGAGCGCTTGAGCCACGCCGTGTAGATCGCGACATAGAAGAAGATGGTGAAGGCGAGCAGCCCGGCGGCGAGCCAGTTGGCGACCAGCCCGAGCACGGCGACCGAGCCGACCGCCAGCGTCATTCCGAAACCGAGCGCCTCCTGCGGCAGCACGCGGCCGGCGGGGATCGGCCGCGACTGCCGTGCGCGACATCACCGCGTCGACGTCGGCGTCGAACCACATGTTCAGCGCGCCCGCCGCGCCGGCGCCGATGGCGATGCAGAGCAGCGCGGCGAAGCCCAGCACGGGGTGCAGATGCCCCGGCGCGACCATCAGGCCGACCAGCGCGGTGAACACCACGAGCGACATCACCCGCGGCTTCATCAGGGCGACGTAATCGCCGACCGACGCTTCGCTGATGGCGAATGCCGGCGCTTCGCGGTTCTGTTCTACTGCGGACAAATCGGTCATGGCCGGCGCGTTGGATATCCCTTGTGTCAATGTCTTCGTGCGAACGCGGCCGGAGCGGGCCGTGGCCGCTCCGGCCGTGTCGTATCACTTGATCCGCGGCAACACCTCGAACTGGTGGTACGGCGGCGGCGAAGGCAGCGTCCATTCCAGCGTGGTCGCGCCCGGTCCCCACGGATTGTTCGGTGCCCTCACCTTCTGCATGAAGGCGCGGGTCATTCCGACGAAGAAGATCAGCACGCCGACGCCGGAGATGTAGGAGCCGATCGAGGAGACGAAGTTCCAGCCGGCGAAGGCGTCGGGATAATCGGCGATGCGGCGCGGCATTCCGGCGAGGCCGAGGAAGTGCTGCGGGAAGAAGATCATGTTCACGCCGACGAACGTGACCCAGAAGTGCAGCCGGCCGATCCAATCCTCGTACATGTAGCCCGTCATCTTCGGGAACCAGTAGTACCAGCCGGCGAAGATCGTGAACACCGCGCCGAGCGAGAGCACGTAGTGGAAGTGCGCGACCACGTAATAGGTGTCCTGCAGAACGCGGTCGACCGCGGCATTGGCGAGCACGACGCCGGTGACGCCGCCGACGGTGAACAGGAAGATGAAGCCCGATCGCCCACAGCATCGGCGTCTTGAAGTCGATCGAACCGCCCCACATGGTGGCGATCCAGGAGAAGATCTTCACCCCCGTGGGCACCGCGATGACCATGGTCGCGGCGACGAAATAGGCCTGGGCGCCGGTCGACATGCCGACGGTGTACATGTGGTGGGCCCACACCACGAAGCCGATCACGCCGATCGCCACCATGGCATAGGCCATGCCGAGATAGCCGAACACCGGCTTGCGGCTGAAGGTGGCGATGATCTGGCTGACCATGCCGAAGCCCGGCAGGATCAGGATGTAGACCTCAGGGTGGCCGAAGAACCAGAACAGATGCTGGAACAGCACCGGATCTCCGCCGCCGCGTCGGGTCGAAGAAGGTGGTGCCGAAATTGCGGTCGGTGAGCAGCATGGTGATGGCGCCGGCGAGCACCGGCAGCGCCAGCAGCAGCAGGAACACGGTCACCAGGATCGACCACACGAACAGCGGCATCTTGTGGAGCGTCATGCCCGGCGCGCGCATGTTGAAGATCGTGGTGATGAAATTGATGGCGCCGAGGATCGACGAGGCGCCGGCGAGATGCAGCGACAGGATCGCGAAGTCGACCGCCGGACCCGGATGCCCGATGGTCGAGAGCGGCGCATAGATCGTCCACCCGGCGCCGACGCCGTTGGCGCCGGGCTCGCCTTCGACGAAGGCGGAGGTGAGCAGCAGCGCGAACGAGGCCGGCAGCAGCCAGAACGAGATGTTGTTCATGCGCGGGAACGCCATGTCCGGCGCCCCGATCATCAACGGCACCATCCAGTTGCCGAACCCGCCGATCATCGCCGGCATCACCATGAAGAAGATCATGATCAGGCCGTGCGCCGTGGTGAAGACGTTGAAGGTGTGGGTCTCGTGGAAGATCTGGAGGCCGGGATACTGCAATTCCATCCGCATCGCGATCGACATCAGCCCGCCGATCACGCCGGCCATGATGGCGAACACGAGGTACATCGTGCCGATGTCCTTGTGATTGGTGGAGTAGACGAAGCGGCGCCATCCGTTCGGATGGCCGTGATTCGGCCTCATGCGCCGTCGTGAGCGGTCGCGTGGGTATCCATGGTCTCGCTTCCTTCGGCTCGTTGCGCCCATCCGTCTGCGGCGGCATCGGGCGCTGGGTGTAGGCGTCGCCGGTCTACTCGGCGGGAACGTCGGCTTTCGCTACGGCGGTCGAGCCGCCGGCGCTCGCGAACTTCTTCTTGGCCTCCTCGACCCATGTCGAGAACGCCTGCTCGCTGACCGCCCTGACCGCGATCGGCATGAAGGCGTGATCCTTGCCGCACAATTCCGAGCACTGGCCGTAATACATGCCCTCCTTCGTAACCTTGAACCAGGTCTCGTTGAGCCGGCCGGGAATGGCATCGATCTTGACGCCGAACGAGGGCACCGCGAAGGAATGGATCACCTCGGCGCCGGTGACCTGCACGCGCACGACCTTGTTCACGGGCACCACGATCTCGTTATCGACCGAGAGCAGCCGCGGCTGGTCGGGTTTGCGCTCCTTCTCCGTGAGGATCAGGGAGTCGAACTCGAAATTGCCGTTGTCCGGATAGGCGTAGCTCCAATACCACTGCTTGCCGGTCGCCTTGATGGTGAGGTCGGCCGGCGGCGTGTTGAGCTGGAAGAACAGGATGCGGAACGACGGCAGGGCGATGAAGACGAGAATGATGACGGGCAACACCGTCCACAACACTTCGAGCACGGTATTGTGGGTCGTCCGCGACGGCGTCGGGTTGGCCCGCGCATTGAACTTCACCATGATGATGATGAGCAGCGCCAGCACGAAAGCGACGATTGCCGCAATCACCCACAGCAGCAGATCATGAAACCACACGATGTCGTCCATCACCGGGGTCGCCGACTGCTGCAAGCCGATCTGCCAGGCTGACGGCTGCCCGAGGCCGGCAAATGCCGCACCGCCGGGCGTGAGCAAGGCCGCGGCAAGCGCCGCAATGACGATTGTTCGGAAGAGGGCCGGCATTGTCGTCTCAGCTCCTTGGATGGCGGCCGCCAGTGGGCCTACCTGCACCTTGGACCGCGGCAAAGACGCCGCAATAAGGCGCAATCTCGACTTCGATCTGCGACCGGGGCCACAGAGGGCGCCTTCCTGCTCGGGGGTGCTGCAGCCGGAAAACCCGCGCCACATGAACCACAATTCCGCCCCACTCGCAATGTGCCTGATCGCATGGACCGGAGACAAATTCAGCCCCCTTGCGAAGGCGGCCGCGGACCCCGGTTGCAGAAGGCAAAAAATCCTCCCATGCTTGACATGGCAGCCCACCAATGTAGGCAAAAGTCGGACCGGAGCGCCGCTGCGAATCGGTTTGTCGGACCTCCGCCGGAGATCGAGGAAAAGCACATGATCGTTCGAGGTCAGGTCAGGGCGGCCATCGCCTCGCCCGTCTGGACTGGCGGCCGGTGCGCCGGCGCAGTCCTGTTCGTGGCGGTGCTGGCGATTGCTGTCGGATTCCATACAATCGCGTTCGCCCAGGGCGCGGTAAAATCGGTGCATGGCGACTGGCAGATCCGCTGCGAAACGCCGCCGGGCGCCCAAGCCGAACAATGCGCCCTGTTCCAGAGCGTCGTCGCCGAGGACCGCGCCAATGTCGGCATCACCGTGCTGGTGCTCAAGACCGCCGACCAGAAGTCGCGGCTGATGCGGGTCCAGGTCCCGCTCGGGGTGCTGCTTCCCGCCGGCCTCGGGCTCAAGATCGATCAGGCCGATGTCGGCCGCGCCGGCTATGTGCGCTGCTTGCCGCGCGGCTGCTACGCCGAGGTGGTGATGGACGACACCCTGATCGGCAAGATGAAGACCGGCCAGACCGCGACCTTCTTCATCTTCCAGACCCCCGAAGAGGGCATCGGCTTCCCGATGGGCCTGAAGGGCTTCGGCGAAGGCTACGACAAGCTGCCCTGAGCAGGTTGCCCTGAGATCGCCTGACGGCCGGCCGCGTGGCGACCCTGTGCCCGGCGCGGGCTCGATCGACGATTCCGGCTGCGAGGTGTCCGGACAGGACGTGAGCATTTCCCCGCCGGTGTGATAGCCTCGCGATAATAAACAATGGTTCCGCAGGGAGGAGCCGATGAGGAAAACAGTGCCGCCGCTGCCGCGGTGCCGTCCGTTGGCCGGTGTTCTCGCGGGAACCCTCGCCGTCGCGGCGCTCGTTTTGCCGCCGCCGGCTTCGCCCAGTCCTATCCCGACAAGCCGATCCGGCTGATCGTCCCGGCGGGGCCGGGCGGCCCGACCGATGTTCCGGCGCGGCTGCTGTCGCTGATCCTGCCCAAGCTCGGCCAGCCCGCGGTGATCGAGAACCGCGCCGGCGCCGGCGGCGCGATCGGCGCCCGCGCCGTGGTCGCCGCCGCGCCGGACGGCTATACGCTGCTGGTCGGCAACACCAGCGTGTTCGCCGTCGCTCCTGCGGTCTCCGCGAGCGCCGGCTATGACCCCACAAAGCAACTCGCGGCGGTCGCCAAGTTCTCCGAGAGCTATCAGATCCTGGTGGTGCGTCCGGACTTCCCGGTGAAAACGGCGCGCGAACTCGTCGCCTATGCGAAAAGCCATCCGGGCGAGCTCAACTATGCCCATACCGGGCCGGGCGGGCTGCCGCACATGACCGGGGAGCTGTTCAAGTCCGCCGCCGGCGTCGACATCGTCGGCGTGCCCTACAAGAGCGGCGGCGAATCGGTCACCGCCGTGCTGGGCGGACAGGTCCAGATGACCTTCGAAGGCATCACCATCCTGCTGCCGCTGATCCGCGAGGGCCGGCTGCGCGCCCTCGCCGTGACCAGCCGCACCCGCACGCCGCTCGCCCCCGATGTACCTACCGTGATCGAGGCCGGGGTGCCGGACTACGAGGTCACGACCTTCAACGGCGTGGCGGCGCCCGCCGGCACGCCCGACGCCATCATCGCGCGGCTCAACGCCGCCATCAATGAAGGCCTGCGCGAGCCCGAAATGCAGGCGAGCATCACCAAGCTCGGCGCCATCGCGGTAGCCGGGCACGGCCGCCGAATTCGCCGCCTTCATCGCCGCCCAGGAGCGCAAATGGGCCGCCGTCGCCAAGGCGGCGAACATCAGGATCGACTGAGCATGATCCCCAAAAGTCAGACTTTTCGGACAGGATCATGCTCCAGCTCAAACACTCTGGAGCGCTATCCGTTTCAATCTGAAACGGATGGCGCTCCAACCGACGCGCTGCGGAGACAAGCATGGCCAGGATCGTGTTCGCTGCCGGAACTTCCCACACGCCGATGCTGCTGGCATCCGACGAGACTTTGCCCCGGTTCCTCGAAACCGACCGGAAGATGAAGCACCGCGACCGGGAAGGCCGACCCGTCACCTATGGCGACCTGCTCGAAACGGCCGATCCGAAGCTCGCCCACATGGTCGCGCCGGAGCATCTGGTGGCGCGCCAGAACGTCGCGCGCGCGGCGGTGGGGCATCTGCGCGAGGCCGTGAGCGCGGCCGCGCTCGATGCCCTGATCGTGTTCGGCGACGACCAGAACGAGAGCTATCTGGAAGACTGCCGGCCGACTTTTGCGATCTATTACGGTGACACCATCCGCAACAGCAATGTCCAGCACGGGACCTATTCGCATCTGCCGGACTGGTACATCAAGAACCGGGCGGCGTTCTTCGAGGCGGACGCCCCGCGCGATTATCCCGTCCACGCGGCGCTCGCCTCGCACCTGATCGAGGCCTTGACCGCGGCCGATTTCGACATCGCCAGCTCGAAGTCGCTGCGTGCCGGAGAGGGCGAAGGCCACGCCGTCGCCTATGTCCACCGCCACGTGCTGGACGCGCAACGGCCGGTACCGGTGGTGCCGGTGTTCCTGAACACCTATTTCCCACCCAACCAGCCGAGCCCGCGCCGCTGCCACCTGCTCGGCCAAGCCGTGCGCAAGGCGGTCGAGGGCTTTGCCGGCGACGCCCGGGTCGGCGTGCTCGCCTCGGGCGGGCTCAGCCACTTCCTGGTCGACGAGGATTTCGACCGTGCCATCCTCAAGGCGCTGGCCGACAAGGACGCCGCCTTCCTGCGCACCCTTCCCCGCCACAAGCTCCATGCCGGCAGCTCGGAAATCCTCAACTGGGTGGCGGTGGCCGGCGCCGCCGAAGGCCTCGACCTCGGTTGGTTCGAATACGTGCCGGGCTATCGCACCCCGGCCGGCACCGGAACCGGCATGAGCTTCGCGACCTGGGGGTGATCGAGCGGAATGCCGATGTCACCGAAAACCGCGGGGCCCAGGCAGGCGGCCCGATCCTCGAACACCTGACGCTCGTCAGCGGGATTGGGATGCGCTCGATGCACCCCGCCGCCTGCATACGCTTCGCCCACCCTACAACTAAAAGTCTTTTGAAACCGCGTCCGCCAGATGGTCCAAGATATTTCCCCAGCCCCTCGTATGACCTTCACAAATTGCCGGCGTCGGTAGACGCTCGTGGGTCAGCACGAGGTCGGTTTCATCGCCGCGCGGATTGAGTTCGACGGTTACCAACGTATTCACATTGTTCGTCAGCGGGCCAATCCACGTGAACACAAGCTTGCGCGGCCGGTCGACTTCCACATAGGTGCCGGATACTTCGCGGCTTGATTCCTCCGATGACATGACAAGGCTGAAGGCTCCGCCAGGGCGGAGGTCACAGCTCGCCTTGCAATCGACCGCGCCCGGATAGGGGCTCATCCACCGAACCATCAAATCGGGTTTGGTCCACAGGTCGAAGATCTGCTCCGCCCCGGCCCTCACGCGCCGGCGTACCTGCACGATCGGGCCCGTCGTGTCACCGCGAACCATGCTTGCGATCCTTTGGCCCCAACTTGTGGTCCTTCTTGAGCTCGCGCAGCAGGCGCTCCATGGCGTCCAGCCGCTCCTCCCAATAGCGGCGCGTCCGCTCGATCCAGCCATCGACCTCGTCCAGCGAACGGGTATTGATGGAGAGAATGTGGTCGCGCCCTTTCCTGTGCCGCTCGACCACGCCGCTCGCTTCCAGCACGCGGATGTGTTTCGACACCGCGTTCAAAGACATATGGAAGGGTTCGGCGACCTCGGTCACGCGCGCCTCGCTGCGCGAGAGCCGTTCGATAATCGCCCGCCGCGTCGGATCGGCTAACGCGGCGAATACCGCGTCGAGGCGCGCGGTGCGCGAAGCGGCTTCCTTCCGGGCTTCGATCTCAATCATGGCGATCCTGCCCGCTCGATTCTCCATCTTAAAAATATTCTACCCAAAGGTTGACAATCTGTCAAGTCGACGCTTTATTCAACCTGCCGGTTGAACTGGTTTGATAGTGAGAGGAGAGCTCGATGCCAAACAAATCCATTGCCGCTGCGGCCGCAGCGGTCGCACTTCTGTCGGCTGCCGTCGCCCCGGCGCGGGCCGAGCCGGTCAAGAACGTCGTCCTCGTCCACGGGGCCTTCGCCGACGGTTCCGGATGGCGGCGCGTCGCCGACATTCTTGGCAAAGACGGCTATACGGTCAGCGTGGTGCAGGAGCCGCTGACATCACTCGCCGACGACGTCGCGGCGACCAAACGGGTGCTGGATCTGCAACAGGGCCCCACCCTTCTGGTCGGCCACAGCTATGGCGGGGTGGTCATCACCGAAGCGGGCAATGCGCCGAATGTCGTCGGCCTCGTCTACATCGCCGCTTTCATCCCCGACCAAGGCGAGAGTGCAGTCGGCCTGCTCTCGCAGGCCCCCGCCGCCAACAAGGACATGCGCGCCACCAAGGACGATTTCCTGTACCTTGAGCCGGCCGCCTTCCCCGCCGATTTCGCTGCCGACGTCCCGCCTGCCCAGGCGAACTTCATGGCACATTCCCAGCCGATGCTGGCCAAGGCCGCCGGCGGCGCGCCGGTGACGGCGGCCGCCTGGCACCAGAAGAAGAGCTGGGCGCTGGTCGCGACTCGCGACCACAACATCAATCCCGATCTCGAGCGCAGCATGGCCAAGCGGGCCGGCAGCGAAACGATCGAGGTTCCGGCCAGCCACGCGGTGTATATTTCCAAGCCGAATGACGTGGCTCGCTTGATCGAACGGGCGGCAAAGGCGTCTGCCCAGTAACCCTCAATCCACCACGATTGCTATTGATAAGGAGTCCCCATGTCCGTGAATGTTCTCTACCAGACCGCCGCCCGCGCCACAGGCGGCCGCGACGGCCGCTCCGCCACCCTGGACGGTACTTTTGAAGTGAGCCTGACGACGCCGAAGGAATGGGCGGCCCCGGCGGCAACGGTGCCAATCCCGAGAAGCTGTTTGCCGCCGGCTATGCGGCCTGCTTCCTTGGCGCCATGAAGTTCGTCGCCTCGCAAGGCGGCCCGAAGGTACCGAGCGACGCGGCGGTGACCGCCACGGTCGGCATCGGACCGAGGGAGGAAGGGGGCTTCGGCCTGACCATCGCGCTGTCGATCGCCGTGCCGGGCGTTCCGCGGGGCGAGGCCGAGGCGCTGGTCGCCAAGGCCCATCAGGTGTGCCCCTATTCCAACGCGACTCGCAACAACATCGACGTCAAACTCACCGTCGAATAGGGCTCGCCCTCCAAAGCCACGGCGTACCGCAATCTCGGAGCTAGCCGCTCCAATTCATGACCGAGGGGGATCCGGGCATGGCGGAACAAGCATAACTATTTGATTTTGCGTGGTATTGTGTTTCCGGCGAAACCGGCACGACGAATTGGAAGCACCGCGCCCGCCATGCCCGACGATACCGCCTCTGCCGTTCTCCTTTGCAGCCGTCAGCCGCAAGAGAGTGACCGCACTGCGTCGATCCGGATATGTTCACCCCGCGATTCCGTGGTGGCCTGAACTGGCAGCGCGGCGTTGTCATACGGGAGACACCGGAAGATGGTCAGCGCCGTCGATGAGCAATTGTTAGACGAACGTCTGGCCGCGCTTGAAGAAGCCCGGGCGTGGCGTCCGCGGCTCATATCAAAGCTCGAGAGTCACATTCGCACCGCAGACGATCTGGCTTTATTCCGGATCAACGCCTTCAGCTTTGCCCAGGAGCGCCATCTACCCGAGAACGAAATCATCGACCTGTTTCTTCATGCCACGGCTCTTGGCCTTTTCTCGATGGATTGGTCGCTGTACTGTCCGCAATGTTGCTGCGTGGTGGAGAGCTTCCGCAGCTTGAAGAGCCTGCACAATCACTATCACTGCCCATTCTGCCAGGTTGGGTATGACGCGGCGCTCGATGAATATATCGCGGTCGCGTTTACGGTCAGTCCGAATATCCGCAAGATACAGTTTCATGATCCCGACCAACTCTCGGCCTGGGATAAGTTTTTCAAGACACAGAACACGGCCGAAGGCCTGTTGCCCGATGGTCAGCCGCTGGTGAATGCCAAGGCGGCGATTGCGCGGTCGGTGACCTATCTGCCGCCGGGTGAGACCACCTCCATCGAGATCGAGGTCAATGAAGGCACTGTCGTTGGCTCCTGTCCGCTCGGGAGAGCGGCGATTATGGCCTCGATCGTCGGAGCGCCGGCTTCAGGTCCGCAGGTTGTGGCTGTCGCTTATGGCGATAAAGTCCACGTCCACGACGTCCACGAGATGGCGCCCGGCAAGATTGTTTTTACGCTCGCGAACAAGACCTCGGAGCGCGGCATGTTTGCCGTCGCCGTGCTGCCGCCTGGTTTCGACATGGGCCGCGTCCCAGTACATTTTGTCCCGTTTCTCAACGGCAAGCGGCTGCTGACCACGCAGGCCTTTCGCGATCTCTTCCGCTCCGAGGTCATCAAGGCGCGGGAGGGAATTGGGGTCAAGGACATCACGCTTCTCTTCACGGATCTCAAAGGGTCGACCGCACTCTATGACCGCATCGGCGACCTCAATGCCTTCGCCCTCGTC
Organism: uncultured Alphaproteobacteria bacterium; assembly: GCA_963800215.1. Lineage (GTDB taxonomy): Bacteria > Pseudomonadota > Alphaproteobacteria > Rhizobiales > Xanthobacteraceae > JAJPKK01. Next base: position 1,051,874 of record CAWCZY010000007.1, read on the forward strand.
CAGCGGCATTTCGATCTGCTGCAGGACGTCGTGACTCGCCACAATGGCGCGATCATCAAGACCATTGGCGATGCCGTCATGGCCACGTTCCTGGAACCTGCCGACGCGGTCGCTGCGGCTCTTTCGATGCGGAATGAGATCGATGCTTTCAACGGCACGCAGGCTGACCGTGCTCTCATTCTCAAGATCGGGATCCATAAGGGCGCGGCGATTGCGGTAACATTGAACGAACGGCTCGATTATTTCGGCCAGACGGTCAACATTGCCGCGCGCGTGCAGCAGCTCGCGGATGCGGAAGAGATTTTTGTTTCGGAGGATGTCTATTCAGCTGAAGGCGTGCACGCGCTGCTTACTTCCCGGGAAGTCGTATCAAGCGTCTTCAAGCTAAAGGGCGTTCGGCAGGACCTGCGCGTGTTCCGTATCACCAAGGACCTGGCGGCTTTGTGAGCTAAGCCCGATCTGGCTAGCCTCCACAGCCGCTCCTGGCCCAATGCTGCCCGATCTCGTCGGTGCAGCGCGAAAGGATCTCGGTCTCGTTTCCATCCCAATTCCACGCATAGCTAAAGCGCGTGAGCGCCATGCGTTGTGGAGTGCCCTTGAACTCGGCGGGGTTCCACTTTCGCCCGCCATCGGTGGATACCTCCACGGTCCGAACGGCTCCCCCGCCGGACCAGGCCAGCCCGCGGATCTCGTAGAATCCGCGGCCGGGCAGTTGCCGTCCTCCGGACGGGTACGTGATGACCGACTTGGGTCCGATCTGGAAGCCGAGCGCAGCCTCTTTCGGATCCCGATCGAGATGCCCGAACTCGTTGTAGTTCATGTAATACCGGTCCACCACTTTGATCCGACGCAAAAACTTCGTATTAAAAATGCCTTCGAAGCCGGGCGCCAGCAACCGCAGCGGAAAACCATTCTGAGGCCGCACGGCCTCGCCGTTCATACCGTAGGCGATGAGGCAGTCATCCATCGCTTTGGCGATGGGCATGCTCGAGGCGCCCTTCACTTCCTCGGCACCTTCAGCGACGAACCATGTCGCGCTGCTTTTCAGGCCGCACTCCTTGAGCAGCGTAGAAAGCAACACGCCGGTCCATTCGGCGCAACTGGTCATCCCGTGCGATTCCTGCACGGTCTTTTGTCGCCCATTGTGCCGGTTTCCCGCACACTCGATGAATTGCAACCGGGTGACTGACGGGAGGCGCTTCAAGTCCTCCATGGTGAGGGTCAGGGGCTGATCCACCAGGCCGTGAATTGTTAGAGTGTGCTTCTTGGGGTCGATGTCCGGAATGTAGGAGCCGCGGGTCGTCGCGACATAGTGGAGCGACGACGGCGTGATCACGCCAACAGAATCCTGCAGCGGCGAGGCCAGGTGGAACACCTTCCCGAACGCGTCGGGTGAAGGCCTGCCGCCCATCGGGTGCGCTATGCGCACCGAGGTCACGAAATGGGAGCGCAATTTGCACATCATCAGACGGATGGCGATCCCCGTTTGCGCATGTCTAGCTTATGTGCCCTGGCCCATCGCTGCCCAAGGCGTGTGCCACGACATGTCTGCAGCTGGCGAAAGCCGACGGGGGATCCGCAGCCCATCCGTTGGTCGACCCACCGAAACTCGCTTAGGGTGGGGTCTGCTTCACCGCCGTCGCGCCCTTAGAACCGGCCCCACCTTGGCGCTCCCCGAAGGCGGGGAGCGAGAAGAGGCGGTCGAAACCACATCTCGCAGGCTGGATTGAGCGATCTCTCGCACGGATGACCCTCGCGCATTGCCGGCACAGGTCCTATGTTGACGGTAGCCCACTCAACCGCGGAACCGCCCCCAATGACTTCACCCGCCGCCACCTCGCCCGCTTCCCTCATCGATCGCGCCGGCCTCGACCAATCCCGTCTCTCCCGCATTCTCGGCCATGGGCTGGAGGGCGCCGACGACGGCGAATTGTTCCTCGAATACCGGCAGTCCGAGGTGATGGTGTTCGACAATGGCCGCCTCAAGCAGGCGACCTACGACACCGCCCAGGGCTTCGGCTTGCGCGCGGTCAAGGACGAGGCGGTCGGCTATGCCCATGCCTCCGAGGTCTCGGAGGAAGCGATCCAGCGCGCCGCCGATTCCGTGCGCGCCGTGAAGGGCGGCTATAGCGGCCACATCGCCGACGGGCCGCCGCGAACCAATGTCCGCCTCTACGCCGACGACAATCCGCTGGCGAGCCTCGGCTTCGAATCCAAGGTCAAGCTGCTCGAGGAAATGAACGCCTATGCGCGCGACAAGGACGCGCGGGTGCGCCAGGTCTCGGCGAGCCTCGCCGCCACCTGGCAGATGATCGAGATCGTGCGCCCGGACGGCGAGATCTATCGCGACGTGCGCCCGATGGTGCGGGTCAACGTGTCGGTCGTCGCCGGCGACGGCGACCGGCAGGAGTCGGGCAGCCACGGCTACGGCGGCCGCGAGTCCTATCAACGCTTCGTCGAGACCAAGGCCTGGCGCGGCGCGGTCGACGATGCCGTGCGCCAGGCGCTGGTCAACCTCGCGGCGGTGCCGGCGCCGGCCGGCGAGATGGACGTGGTGCTCGGTGCCGGCTGGCCCGGCGTCATGCTTCACGAGGCGGTGGGCCATGGCCTCGAAGGCGATTTCAACCGCAAGAAGACCTCGGCCTTTGCCGGCCTGATGGGCCGGCAGGTGGCGGCCAAGGGCGTGACGGTGGTCGATGACGGCACCATGGCGTCGCGCCGCGGCTCGCTCTCCATCGACGACGAGGGCACGCCGACCAACCGCACCGTGCTGATCGAGGACGGCGTGCTGGTGGGCTACATGCAGGATCGCCAGAACGCGCGGCTGATGAAGATGCGCGCGACCGGCAACGGCCGCCGCGAAAGCTACGGCCACGTCCCGATGCCGCGCATGACCAACACCTACATGCTCGGCGGCGGCCGCGACCCCGCCGAGATCATCGCCTCGGTCAAGAACGGCATCTATGCCGTGAGCTTCGGCGGCGGGCAGGTCGACATCACGTCGGGCAAATACGTGTTCCAGTGCACCGAGGCCTACCGGATCGAGAACGGCAAGGTCGGCGCCCCGGTCAAGGGCGCGATGCTGATCGGCAACGGCCCGACCGATCTCAACCGCATCACCATGATCGGCAACGACCTCGCCCTCGACCACGGCATCGGCACCTGCGGCAAGAACGGCCAGGGCGTCCCGGTCGGCGTCGGCCAGCCGACCCTGCGGATGGAGCGGATCACGGTCGGCGGCACCGGAGGGTAGCGCGCGACGTGGCGGGACTGCACAAAACCGCGGGTTCCGCTCGAACGCGGTGCCCTGGCCGAAGCAACGAGATGCGCAATTGAAACTTGAAACCGATCGCAGTTTGGTTGAGGAAGCCCGCCGGCTTCTGGGCGAATGCGGGCTGTTTCGCGGCTTCGGACCCGACGAAAGAAGAGCGCTTTTCGCGAGCGTCCGCGTTCGCAACTTCGCGGCCGGCGAAACCATCTTCCTGAAGGGGTCGCCGGGCGACCATATGATGGCGGTGCTGGGCGGCACTGTCCGCATCAGCGTCGCTTCTGCCGACGGAAAGGCGTTGGTGCTCGCCATTCTGGTCCCCGGCGAGATTTTCGGCGAAATCGCTTTGCTTGACGGCAAGGAACGCAATGCCGACGCAACCGCCGTGACTGAATGCAGCTTGGCGACACTGGATCGAAGCGAGATTCTATCGTTTCTGGACCGCCACCCCAGTGCGTGGTCCCATATCGTCGCGATATTGTGCGATCGATTGCGAAAGATGAACGAGCACCTCGCCGACGTCGCCCTGCCGCAGCTCTTCCTCGCGCTGGAGCCGGTGGAGATCGAACGGGTGCGTCTGTTTGGCGAGGTCCGTTCCTATAGCGCGGGTGAGGCGCTCTTCAAGATCGGCGAATTGGGTCACGGCCTGTTCGTCATCTTGGCCGGCCAGGTCGACCTCGCCCGGCACGACGAAACGGGCGGCCGCACGCGATTCCTCACCTACGGCCCCGGCGGGGTCATCGGGGAGATGGCTCAACTGGCGGCCCAACCGGTGCTGGTGGACGGCATCGCGCGCGGTCCGGTGGAGGCCTTGCTCATCCCGCCGGACCGGCTGCGGGCGCTGCTGGTGGCCGAGGCGGAACTCGGCGAGCGGATCATGCGCGCCCTGATCCTGCGTCGCGTCGGCATGATTGAGAAGGGGACCGGCGGGCCGCTCATCGTCGGCCGCGCCGAGACCGGCGACGTGCTTCGGCTCACGGGCTTTCTGTCGCGCAATGGCCATCCGTATCAATGGCTCAACTCCGAAGCCGATCCGGAGGCGAAGGCGCTGATCGAACGCTTCCATGTCGATCCCGGCCAGTTGCCCGTCGTGCTCTGCCCGGGCGGACAGCTGCTGCTCAATCCCAGCGAGACCGCGCTCGCCCGCTGCCTCGGGCTGGTGGGGCCGATCGATCCGGATCGCGTCTTCGACGTCGCCGTCGTGGGCGCCGGCCCGGCGGGCCTCGCCACCACGGTCTATGCGGCGTCCGAAGGACTTTCCGTCCTGGTGCTCGACTGCCGTTCGTTCGGCGGCCAGGCGGGCGCCTCGGCCCGGATCGAGAACTATTTGGGCTTTCCGACCGGGATCACCGGCATGGCCCTGATGGCGCGCGCCTACAGCCAAGCTCACAAGTTCGGGGTCGAAACGGCCATTCCGGCGCAGGTGAGCAGCCTTCAGGCCTTGGGCGATCGGGGCGAAGGCCACGTCGTCCTGAAGCTGTCCGACGGCGAACGCGTCAGCGCCCGTTCGGTGGTGATCGCCTGCGGCGCCCGCTATCGGCGGCTCGACGTCGAGAACCTGGACGCATTCGAGGCCGCGAGCGTTCACTATTGGGCATCGCCCTTGGAAGCGAAGCTGTGCGCCGGGCAGGAGGTCGTGCTGGTCGGCGCCGGCAACTCGGCGGGCCAGGCGGTGGTCTACCTCGCCGGCAAGGTCGCCAAGGTGTGGCTGCTGGTGCGTGGGCCGGACCTCGCGTCGAGCATGTCGAGCTACCTCGTCGACCGTATCGGCGCCCTCGCCAATGTGGAGGTGGTGACGCAGGCCGAGGTGAGCGGCCTGGAAGGCAGCGAGGGAATGCTGGAGGCGGTCCGCTGGCGGTGCGGCGCATCAGGTCAGGAGGTGCAGCGGCCGATTCGCCACCTGTTCCTCTTTATCGGGGCGGATCCGAACACGGATTGGCTCGCCGGGTCCGGCGTGACGCTGGACGTCAAGGGGTTCGTGCTGACCGGCGCGGATGCCGGTGGCGACCGCCGACTGCTGGAAACCAGCCGCCGGGGCGTCTTTGCCATCGGCGATGTCCGCTCCGGTTCGGTCAAGCGCGTCGCCGCGGCGGTGGGCGAGGGCGCGCAGGTGGTGGCGGCCCTGCACTCCTTTCTGGCCACGGCCGGCCGCCGCGAGCCGGCGGTCTTCCGCAACGCCGCTGTTCGACTTGCGCCCGAGGCGGAAGACGCCGATCCTCACCTCCTGTAATTCCACTCCAATGTGCCTGCCCGTGAACGTCTCGGCCCATCGGGCAGCGAACCTTCTGTAATCCGCCAGCCCTGGCCGCTCCACGGCGATTTGCGTATGCTGCCATTATTCGTTGCCGGACGGCTCCCCCAGAGCGTGATCCTGAAAAGTTGCAGACTTTTCCGACAAGATCATGCTCAAACGAAAGGAGATTTGAGCGCTATCCGATTCAATTCGAAAGGATAGCGCTCTAAGAGTTGCGGCGCACTGGGAGCAAGGGGGCAAGGATGACTTTGGCCGGTCCCTTAATCGGCGATGACGAGGCGAGCCCCGAGGTCTGCGCCCTCTACGGCGATATCCGTGCGACCCGCGGTGTCGATCTCATCAGCAACTTCTGGCGGGCGCTTGCGAACGACCCGCCGACGTTACGCCGCATGTGGGATAGCTTCAATTCGACCATGGCGCCGGGCGCAATCGACCCGTTGACCAAGGAGCTGCTCTTTCTTGCGGTGAGTGCGACCAACGGTTGCGCCTACTGCACCGCGTTGCACGGCACCGCTGCTAAAACACAGGGCATGTCGTCCGAAATGCTGGACGAACTGATGGCGGTCGTCGGCTTGGCCAACGAGGCGACCCGGCTCGCCGCCGTCTATCGGATTCCCGTCGACGACCGGTACGAGGCGCTGCTCGACGAACTCGCCAAGCTGCGCGAGATCGACCGTCGTCGCGCCGCGGCGGAGCGGGCGCAGAAGAACCTCTCCCGGTATTTCGCTCCGAAACTGGCCGCGATGCTGGCCGGTCGCGACGAGGCGCTGGGCGCAGTGGGACGGCAAACCGTAGCTGTGCTGTTCGTGGATATCGTCGGCTTTACGGCGATGTCCGAGACGATGCCGCCCGAGTCGGTGGTAACGATGCTACGTCAATACCACGCCCAGATGACGGCGGCGATTGTCGCCTGCGAAGGCACCGTGGAGAAATACATCGGCGACGAGATTTTCGCAGTGTTCGGCGTGCCGACGCAGGGTGACCGCGATGCGGAGAATGCGCTCCGATGCGCCGAGCTGATGCTGCAGGCGCTCGATCGCTGGAACGACGAGCGCGGGGGGCGCAAAGAGCCGCCGCTCAGGATCGGAATCGGGCTCCACTACGGTCCGGTCGTCGTCGGCGACGTCGGTAGCGCCCACGGCATGTCGTTCACCCTCATCGGCGACACGGTGAATATCGCGAGCCGCCTCCAGGGGCTGACTCGGGACTTGGGGACTCCGCTTGTAGTCGGCGATCCATTGGTTCGCGCGATTGCGGCCCAGGGCGATGCAGCGGCACAGCTCCGGCGATTGCAAGAGAGGGGCGAACACGCCCTGCGCGGGCGCAGCGAATTGGTGCGGATCTGGACCCGCGCCGGCAGTGATTCCAGACTTGCCGCCGCCGATAAGCGAGAGCAACGGCGCGGACCCTGAAAGCGATGGCAAAAATCACCGGTCTGGGGAGACCTGCCGGTGCAGGCACCGACCAAGTAAGAGACGGTGCTCGATCCCAAGACCGCGAAGGCACTCGTCCCTGACGTGCCGGCGATCATCCTCGCCCGCGCCGACGCAGCGATCGGCGCGTTTCGGCGGCTCTACTCGCCTCTTCGAATCGCCTCCTGATCGCCTGGACCCGCGAACAGCAGAAGGTTGCCGTCCGGGTCCTTGACGATGAAATTGCGCGCACCCCAAGGCTCGGTCTTGAGCTTTTGGAAAAAATCGGCCCCCGTCGATTGGAACTCTCGAAACAGCGCCTTGATCTCGGCAGCGGTGTCCACGGTGAGGGCGCCCGACAGCAATTGCTCTCTTTCCCTGATGTTGCCTACGAATACGGGCTCGCACACGAGCCTGAGACACAATCGGGCGCGATCCCGCTTCACGAGCCCGTAGAACGGCGGCTCACCATAGGTAAATTCGATCTCAAATCCGAGCTTCGTGACGAAGTAGTCGCACGCGCGTGGTAGATTCGAGACATAGAGTACCGCCTCCGTCGTGGTCAAAACCGGCTTGGCTTGCACGGGTTCTTCGTTCACTCGCATGGCCGAGGCTCCTGACTTCAGGGCCCGCCAACTCTCATATCCCAGTCGTCGCGCGACAAGCTCCTGCGCGTCGCCGAGCTTGAATTGCGCGTCGAGAATCTGAGCATCGGTCAGGTTCTGGAATCGCGGCAGCTCCGCTCGGATTTCGGCCGCAACGGGGTAGTACCTGTCGCGATGCCAGCGCAGATATCGCTTCGCCTGCTTTCTGAGATTGTCGAAATTCGGCATGGGCGCGGGTTGGGTCTACACCGTAGGTGGGCATAGCCCCTTCGGTCTCCGACCGATGCGCCCTACTGCAGCACCGCAAATTTGAACGAGATCGATCGACGGAGTCAATGGCTGCCTGCTGCAAGGCTCGTGCACGCCCGTTGATCGCCGCTTTAGCCGCGGGGAGACTGAAATCGATAAACGACCCTTGTCAATACCGTTCATGCGCATTACTCTTGCGCACGAACCTAGAGGCCACCGCAATGATGAGCGACCGGCCAGTCAAAAAGCGCGCAGTGAACCTGTTCGTCGATACGGAACTGCTCGACCATGCACGCCGCATGCGCATAAATATTTCCGAGACATTGGAGCGGCGGCTGCGCAGCCTGGTGCGGGCGGAACTCGAAAAGCAGTGGCTGCAGGATAACCAGGAGGCGATTGCGCAGTACAATCGCCGCGTCGCCGAACACGGCCTGCTGTCCGACGACGCCGGCCTGCTGTAGCCGGCGATGAAGCAGTTCGACCTGTTTGCAAATCCGTTCCCGCGCAGCCGCGAGCGCCAGCCGTTTCTGGTCACCCTGCAGAGCGATATTCTCTCGCGCAGCCTCGATACCGTGGTGGTGGCGCCGCTCGAGACGGCGGACAGCGGCAAGTATGCCGACCGCCTCAATCCCACCGTGAAGATCGAGGAAACGGCCTTCACGTTGATCGCGCAGGAAATCGTCACCGTGCGCAAGAGCGTGCTGGGCGGCTCATGCGGCTCGCTCGCTCACGAGCGCGACCGCATCATCGCCGCTCTCGACCTGCTGTTCACGGGCTTCTGAGCCGGTCCTCCCATTTTTCCGTTTTGGCGGAGGGCAATCCTCAGTCGTTATCTGCGCTTGCTCCCCCGAGTAGGTAGATTTATACCGAATTGTGCATGGTCGCAGACGGAATCCTACTTTGCATGGGGTTGTTTTGCAGAAAAATGGATTCCCCGCCCCGGATGACCCCTTCGCCTAATCCTTGCCCCAGTAGTTCAGCGCCGCCGAGGAGAGCGCCCCGCCGACCACGCAGGGGATTCCGATCTCGACCTGGCCTGCCGCCGCGGCGGCGATGCAGCCGAGCGCCACGGCGCCCTGCCCGATCTGTCCCCAGGTCGAGATGTCGCGCTTGTAGCCCGGACCCTTGCGCTTCAAGTCGTCGATCGAGGCGAGCGCGGCCTTGCGGATATGGGCGATCTCCATGGTCTCGGCCGCTTCGATGACCTCCTGGAGGATCGGCTTCACGTCGGCCGGCTGGCGGTCCACCACGTGCTTGAGCATGGCGAGCAGGTCGGCTTCGCGTGCCGCATTGCTGGCGAGGGTGTATTTCGCCATGTTGCCTACGGTCAGCCGGTCGGTATCGTCCTTGTCCTTCGACCACGGCAGCATGAGCAGGATACGGGCGACCGGCCCATAGGAACCGGTGGCGAAATAATAGCCCCACAGCGTGTCCAGCAGTTCCGGGCCCGGATCGAGCTTCACCACGTCCGGCGGCTTGCTGAAGGTGATGAAGTTCCGGACCTTGTCCATGGTGGTCGGGCCGGCGCCATAGACCACGTTGTCGAGCGTCGGCAGCTTGCCGCTGACGTATTTCTCGATCATGGGACGGCGGGCAGGCAGACGGTCGGCGAGCCGGTTGAGCATATCCTTCCATCCCGGCGCTCCCGAATAGGCGATGCCGCGAATGAGGACCCAATCATCCTCGGGCGGCAGCGGCAGGATTTTTCCGATCAGCTCGTCGGCCTTGTTCGGGTTCGCCCCGAAGATGCCGGCGATGAAGCCGACATAGACCGCCGAATTTTCCGGATCCTTCAGCACGCCGAGCTGGCTCATCGCGTGCATCGCGACGGGCACATGGGCGAGATCGCGCTTGGCGCGATAGACGTTGATCCAGCGCAGTACCGCTTCGGTGGTCGCGAGCTCGCCCGGGCGCAATGGCGCCGCCGACGCCGGCGCGGCCGAGCGCACCACCGACGGCAAAGCTCGCGAATGCAAGGCTGGCGAGAACGAGAATGGTTGACGCACGATACATGACACTCTCCCCGACCGGCCGCGCGCATGCCGGGAACACCGTCTGCGCACGACTCCGGCGCCGCAACGGACCAAGCCGCTGAGCCCATTTCGTGATCGGTCCGGGGCGGTGATGTGCATTTTTGATGGCGCCCACTCATCAGGGCAATCCCGGGGCGGCCCTGTTTTCGCAGCCGGACTCGCCGACAGACGCGGCCCTGAGGTCAGGCCCGGCTCTGCGCCGCTTCGAAGTGGGAGCGTCCGGCCTCGCCGAGATCGCGAAGTCCTTCTGCGATGAGGCGCGCGGTGGCGCCCTCGATCTTCTGCTCGAGCTCGGTGAAGAACGCGTTGCGGTCGCCGCCGGGCTGGATCGGGTCGAGAACTTCGACGCGGACCTTGCCGGGGAAGCGCAGCAGCCGGCGGCGCGGCCAGAACAGGCCGGAATTGAGCGCGATCGGCACGCAAGGAGCTCCGCAATCGGCGTAGAGGAAGGCGACCCCGAACTTGTATTTCGGCGCCGCTCCGGCCGGCCGGCGGGTGCCCTCGGGAAAGATGATGATCTGCCGGCCTTGCGCGACTGCCGCGCGCACCCGCGCCGTCATCGCGGTCAGCGCCGCTCTGCCGGCGCCGCGATCGACCGGGATCATCCCGCCTTTCCACAGGCACCAGCCGAACAGCGGTATCCACATCAGCTCGCGCTTGAGGATGAACACGGGATCGGCGAACAGCGTGAGCAGCGCAAACGTCTCCCATGCCGATTGATGCTTGGCCGCGACGATGATGCCGCCCGGCGGGATTTTTTCGCGGCCGCGCCACTCGACGTCGAGCCCGCAGACATGCCGCAGCAGCCACAGATTGGTGCGGCCCCACATCTTGGCCACCGCAACGACGGCCCAATACGGCATCGCCAGCGTCGGCACCGCAATCAGGAGATGGATGACGGTGTTCAGATAGAACAGAAGATTGAACAGGATCGAGCGCAGCAGGATCACGTCGGAAGTCCGTCGCCTTGACCGAGAGGATCAGATTTTGGATCGAGGGAATCAAATCTTGGCGCGACCGCGAGATGCCGCCACCGTAGTCGCGCCCGGCGATGCATCGAGCCCGATCCGGGCGGTCGCCACGATATACTTGAAATACTCCAAGACAAGGACTTTCGCGCTCGCCGGATTCGTCCACCACGGCTCGGCGCGGCGCTGCTGGGTCACCACCGGGTAAGGGATCAGCGTCACGCCCGGCAATTGGTGGGACAGTTCGAGCATGGCGCGCGGCATATGATAGCTCGATGTGACCACGACCAGCGAGCGGAAGCCGTGGTCGAGCGCCCAGCGCCGGGTTTCGACCGCATTGCCGATGGTATTGACGGCGCTGTAGTCGAGATCGATGCAGCAGTCGAACCAGCGGCGGTGGTCGGGCACGCGGCGCATCAGGTCGGCGGCTGTTGGTGCGAGGATCGACCCCGCTGATCAGCAGCCGGCGCCCGCTCCCCGACGCCAGCAGGTCCACCGCATCGTCGAGCCGCGACGCACCGCCGGTCAGCGCGACGATCCCGTCCGCGGGTCGGTCGAGGTGCACCTCTTCGCTGGCGATGTGAAAGGCGAACCAGAGAAAGCCGCCGCCGAGCAGCGCCGCCGCCATCCAGCAGCGCCAGTGACCGCGACCCGGCACAGCCGGCGCAGCCAAAACGAGCCGCACTCACGTCGCGGAACCACGCCCGCGTCGGTCGCCAGAGATCGGATCGTGCTCGACCGTCATGAGAAGCCATCAGCCCAGCGCCACCCTAGCTTGGAATTAGGCGCTTGGATGGCAAGTTGCCATCAATAAATGGTTCTCAAAGTGTGAATAACCACTTGGCGGGAGGTGATCGCGGTAATGACCGCGATCAGGATCACCTCGGCCGCGACCATGGCATAGCCGACCGGCCCGATGGAGAAGGCGCCGAACAGCGCGGTCGCCTGGGCCTCTCCGGCGGTGCCTACGAACAGGTCGCTGACCGGTCCGGCGAGCGCCAGGAAGGCCATGGCGGCGATGCCGCCGATCGCTCCGCCCTTGAGGCCGAGGGCGAGGAAATGCCGCTGGAACTGGCCCGCGATATAGGCCTCCTTGGCGCCGACGAAATGCAGCACCTCGACGATGGGCCGGTTGCTCGCCATCGCACCGCGGGTGGCGAAGGCCACCGAGAGCACGGTCGCCGCCAGCACCAGGCCGAAAATTCCGAGGCCGCCAGCGACCGCGGCGGCGGCCATGCGGCGCATGCGGTCGATCCAGCCGCGGTGATCGTCGAGGCTGGCGCCGGCGACCTGGGCGGTGAGCGCCTGGCGCAGCGCCGCGATGTCGAGCTTGGCGCTCGGAGCGACACGGACGGCGATCATGCGCGGCACCGGCAATTCGTCGAGCGAGAGGCCCCCGAGCCACGGCTCCAGCAGCTGGTCCGACTCGGCCTTGCTGTACGTGCGCACCTCCACCACGCCGGGTGTGGCATGGGCGAGGCTCTCCGCCTTGAGAACCTGGGTATCGATGTCGTTGCCGTCGGTCGGGCGGATCTGGATCGTGATCTCGCGGGCGATGTCGGATTGCCATTCGGACGCCGTGCCGATCACCATCGCCACGCCGCCGCTGGTCACCGCAGCGAGAAACGTCATGATCGCGACGACCGCGGTGAGGGCATTGCCGGCGATCGAATCCTTCGGAACGATCGTCGTCTCGCCGCGCGAATGCTCGCGCTGGCTCGATTCCCGGCGCACCAGGCCCAGGCGCCGGCGCAGGGCCTCGATGGCCGGCTCAATCATAGACATGGATGCGACCGTCATGGAGCACCAGACGACGGGCATCGTACTGGTCCATCAAGGCGATATCATGGGTCGCGATGACGACCGAGGTGCCGGATTTGTTGAGCTCGATGAACAGCCGCAGCAGCCGCTGCGCCAGCCCGGGATCGACGTTTCCGGTCGGCTCGTCGGCGAGCAGGATCTGCGGCCGCGCAATTACCGCGCGGGCGATGGCGGCACGCTGCTTCTCGCCGCCCGAAAGCACCGGCGGCAGCGACCACATGCGGTCGCCAAGGCCGACCCAGCCGAGCAGCTCGGTCACCTCGTGATAATAGGTCTCCTCCCTGCGGCCGAGCACCTTCAGCGGCAGGGCGACATTGTCGAAGGTGGTGAGGTGATCGAGCAGGCGGAAATCCTGGAACACGATGCCGATCCGGCGCCGCAGCACCGCGAGCGAGTCCTTGCTGAGCGTCGCGGTGTCATGGTCGAACAAAGTGATCAGGCCGCGCGTCGGCCGCAGCGAAAGGAACAGCAGGCGCAACAGCGAGGTCTTGCCGGCCCCGGAAGGGCCGCTGAGGAACTGGAACGAGTGGGGCGTGATCTTGAAGCTCAGGTCGCGCAGGATTTCCGGGCCGAGCCCGTATCGCAATCCGACATTTTCGAATTGGATCACGCCGGTCTCCGAATCAGGCGCTGCGACCATGCTGCTTCGATCCCCGCCCGGCCCCTGGCGCATACGCGACGCCCGCGATGCGCATTCTGGTGCGATCCAGCCAAACCCGCTACCGAACCGTAATCGAAACTGAGCCGGCATCGCAACCCGCACCGCCCTCGGGGCGATGCCCGCGGACACGGCCGGGTATCGGCTAATCCGGTCTGCGTGCGGCGATGCGAGGTTCGATTCGGGGCCGCGTCGTTCGATTCCGGCCACAGACTTTCCGCGAAATCAGCTGCCTTGCGCGAATCATTTGCTGCCGCGCGGGCAAGATACGACAACAGCGCACCACAATAGAAATGGCCGCCCACCGGGCGGCCATTTCGACTTGCTTGGTTTTGGACCGAGCCCCGCCGTACCGACGGGGTTACTACCACGCAGGGATTCAGCGGGAAGCGAAAGCCGGCATTTCCTGGCGTCCGCCGTTGAGCTTCTTGATCGCCTTGACGAGATCTTCCGGATACATCAGCGTCGGCACGGCCGGCGTACGCAAGCCCATGTAACTGGCCACGTCTGCAATGAACCCGGTGCAATTGACGGTACCTGCCTGCCACAGCGGCGAACTGGCCTGCTTCTGCTTGATGTAGGCGAACACCGTCCTCGCCTGCGCCTCGGACAGGTAGACGCGATAGCTGGCGGTCAAATACTGTTCATCGAGGTCCCCATAGCTTTTTCCGGTTTCGGCCGGCACCGGAAGGATGTGCCCGATGATGTACGGTATGACGCTGTCAGTGGCCGGGTGAAGCCCAGCGACCTCGATCAGGCCGACCCTGCCGTCTTCCTTCAGGCGTCCATACCAGAGGAACGCATGGCCATAGCTGGCCGCGGTCCGCGCCCTGAAGTCGACGAAATAGCGACCGCCATATTTGGGTTTGTCAGGAGCCGCGACCGGCGGCAGGCCGGAATACTCCTCGGACTTGGCGCTGACCGGGGCGACCTTTGGATTTACGGAGGCATATTTGCCCCTGGCGGCGTGCGTGGGGGTGCCGGCCGGCTCCTCGGACTTGGCAGTCGTGCTCGCGTCCTCCGCGCTGGCAGCCCGAAGCCCCGGTCCGAGCAGCAGTGCGGCCGCACAAAGCCCCGCCGCGAAAACGGAGAAACCAAATCGGGTCAAGCCAAGGCGCACGCGTCCTCGGTGCCTCGAACCCGCGTCGATGCGATTGTTTGCGATGTCGTGATTTTTTTCGATGTGGGTCACCGATGGCTCCTTAACCTTGACTAGCTCAGGAACAGCCGGCGTAGTGGCGTTGATTGCGCCAGCTCAGAAAGTCCACGGAAAGCAGCAGTAGAAAGCGTCAACGGAAAGATCGGCTCGCCGCACGACAAACAAGCGGGCGGATTCGAGCCGACTTTCCGTGATAGAGTTCGAATTAGCCCTTGGTGACGACCGGGGCCTTGCCGATCGGCGCCTTGCCGATCGGCGCCTTGCCGATCGGGGCCTTGCCGACCACGGGGGTCGGGGGAGGCGGCTGACGGGTCGGCAGATCTGCGGCGGCAGCAGCGCTCACGAGTGCGAGAGTTGAAGCCGTTACTAGGATAAGTTGTTTCATGAGTGCGCCCTTGTTTTGGAAACGATCCCTACTTGCATGGTCAAAACCACGCTTATAAAAGGCGACGTTGGCCGATAAAACTAGTGCAAAAAAGACACATCAAACTTTTTTCAAATAAGTCTCGTGTTTACGGACACATATGGTGAATTTCCGGTGTGACCGAAGCGGCCGGTAACACGATCCGGGGCGATTTCGCGGCGGCCCGATGGCGGCAAAAAAGCAGCGCCGGAACTCAACGTTTCGTTAACCTCATTCCGGCTCCGAAACGTAGGGCCGCGGCACCGGCGGCAGCTCCGGATGGGGACGCCCGAAATCGGGGGCGGCGGAGTCCTGCCCAATGTCCACGATCCCGCGCCGGATCGCCCGCGTGCGGGTGAAGAGTTCGTACAAGGCCGGCCCGTCACCTTCCTCGATGGCCCGGGTCAGCCGCGCGAGATCCTCGTTGAAGCGCGCGAGCATTTCCATCACCGCCTTTTTGTTGGCGAGGAAGACGTCGCGCCACATGGTCGGGTCCGATGCCGCAATGCGGGTGAAATCGCGGAAGCCGCCGGCCGAGTATTGCAGCACCTCCGAGCGCGTCACGGCGGAGAGGTCGTCCGCGGTGCCGACGATGGTGTAGGCGATGAGATGCGGTACGTGGCTGGTGATGGCGAGCACGAGGTCATGATGCTCGGCCGACATGATGGCCACCTTGGCGCCGAGTGCCCGCCAGAACAGCTCCAGGCGTTCGACTGCGCCGGCGGCGGTGGCCGGCGGCGGCGTGAGGATGCACCAGCGGTCGATGAACAATTCGGCGAAGCCGGCGTCGGGGCCCGAATGCTCGGTGCCCGCCACCGGATGCGCCGGCACGAAATGGACGCCCGGCGGAAGATGCGGAGCCATATCGCGGACGACCTGGGCCTTGACCGAGCCGACGTCGGAAACGATCGCGCCCGGCTCGAGATGCCTTGCGACCTCCCGCGCCACCGCGCCGCATTGGCCGACCGGAATACAGAAAATCACGAGGTCGGCGCCCTCGACCGCAGCCGCGTTGGTCTCGACCACCTGATCGGCGATACCGAGCTCGATGACGCGCCGGCGCGTCGCGGCCGAGCGCGCGGTCGCGACGATGCTCCGCACCGCGCCCTGCGCCCGCGCCGCGCGGGCGATCGAGGAGCCGATCAGCCCGACCCCGATCAGCGCGAGGCGTTCGAACGGCCGCTCAGCCATGGGATGCGGTCGCCGGCCGTCCCAGGAACGCGGCCAGCGCGGCGACGACCTCGCGGTTGGCCTCCTCGGTGCCGACGCTCATCCGCAGCGCATGGGGCAGCCCGTAGGAGCTGACCCGGCGCAGGATCAGGCCGCGGGCGCTGAGAAATTCGTCCGCCGCCGCCGCGGTCCTGCCGGTGTGCGGAAAATGGATGAGGACGAAATTCGCCACGCTCGGCGTCACCTCGAGCCCGAGCTTGCCGATCTCCTCGGTGAGCCAGGCCAGCCATTTCTCGTTGTGCGCCGCCGAGAGCTCCACGTGGCCGGCATCCTCGATCGCCGCGATGCCCGCCACGATGGCGGCGGAATTGACGTTGAACGGCCCGCGGATGCGGTTGACCGCGTCGACCACATGGGCCGGTCCGTACATCCAGCCGAGCCGCAGCGCGGCCAGGCCGTGGATCTTCGAAAAGGTCCGGCACATCACGACGTTTTCCGAAGTCGCGACCAGTTCGATGCCGGATTCGTAGTCGTTGCGCCGGACGTATTCGGCATAGGCGGCATCGAGCACCAGCAGCGCCCGCGGCGGCAGGCCGCGATGCAGGCGCTTGACCTCATCGAACGGCACGTAAGTGCCGGTCGGATTGTTGGGATTGGCGAGGAATACGATCCTGGTGCGGTCCGTCACCGCGCCGAGAATGGCGTCGACATCGGCGGTGTAATTCTTCTCGGCCGCCACCACCGGCGTGGCGCCGGCGCCCAGCGTCGCGATCGGATAGACCAGGAAGCCATGGGTGGTGTGGATCGCCTCGTCGCCGTCGGCGAGATAGGCGCGCGCCAGGAGGTTCAGGAGGTCGTCGGAACCGGCGCCGCACACGATGCGCGCGGGATCGAGGCCGAAGGCGCGGCCGATCGCCTCGCGCAATCTGGTCGCCGCGCCGTCGGGATAGGCCTCGAGATGGCCGGCGACGCTCTTGTAGGCCGCGATGGCCTTCGGGCTCGGCCCCAGCGGCGTCTCGTTGGACGACAGCTTGTGGATCCTGGCGACGCCGGGGGCGCTGCTCTTGCCGGGAACATAGGGGTGGATATCGAGCACGCCGCGACGCGGGATCGGACGCTGAGGGTTGGGCATCGACATATCGGGACCACTGGAGGCGCGTTCCGCGCGGAAAGCTATCGCCCGGTCGGGACCGCCCGGGCGTCGGCGGTGACCGTATAGCGGGTTGCGTGGCTGCCGACGAGGGCCTGGCTGCGCACGGAGGCGCCGGCATCGACCAGGGCACGGGTGATCTCCGCGCGCGTCCGGCCGCGGGGCAGCGACGCCAGCAGGGCGGCGCCGTCCGACACGCGGTCGGGGACCGCTGCGGTCTCAACCAGCCCCGCGAGCGCCTGGGCCGGCCGCGCGCCCCAGCCGGCGACCCGGATGCTCCACATCTCCACATCGGTCACGACGGCATCGGGATGCGGCCGGGCGATCGCGAACACCGGCAGGCCGGCCGGATGATCCTCACGCTCCACGAACGGCAGCCGGGCGATGATCTTGGGCACGTCGGAGCCTTCCAGCGCCGTCCACCAGGCGCCGTCCGCCGCGCTCGCGGCCACGGGCACGAGGCCGAGATCGCCCTTTGCCGCCGCCACCGCCGCCACCACGCCGGCGGCCCCGAGATGGGCGACGATCGGCACGGTGAAGCCGAAATGAAACCGCTCGCTGTCGCGCATCGCCGCCTCGCCGCAGGAGAAATCGGCATGGACGCGGAACGGCGCCTGCACATAGGTGAAGGTGGCGATGATGACGCGCCAGATGCTCTCGACGGTGTCGAGCGGCAGCATTCCGCTGTGCCGCTCGACCAGGCGCCGCATCATGTCGGCCTCGCGGGCGGGGCGGAACGCCGACCCGGATTCGGCGGTTTTCTTGGTCTTGATCAGCCGGCCGATGATCTCGCCGCGCTCGATCAAGAGCCGGTGCATGGCCTCGTCGATCCGGTCGATCTCGGCGCGCAGTTCGGCGAGGTCTCGAGGGCGCTCGTTCGGGCTCATTTTCTCAATCGGCAGCGGCGCTTGGGTGGTTTTCAGGGGCGCGACATCCATACGGGCGGGGCGCCCCGAAAGCAAAGAAAACATTGACAGGCGGCGGCGGCGCCCTATCTAAGCCATTCCCGATCTTTTAATCTTTGCAACATCTTCCGGCGTCGAAACGGGTTCCGGACGGGAGGCTGGGACTGCAAATGGCCGAGTTGAAAGCCGTCAGCGGCCGAGCATTGCCGGATCGGGTGCGGGAGGCCGATCACCCGCAGTCGCTGATTGCTTGCTTCGGGCCGGACCAGCCGCTCAAGCTCGATGCCGGCGTGGCGCTGAGCCCGTTCCAGGTCGCCTACCAGACCTACGGCACGCTCAATGCCTCGCGCAGCAACGCCGTGCTGGTCTGCCATGCGCTGACCGGCGACCAGCACGTCTTCAACCGCCACCCCGTGACCGACAAGCCCGGCTGGTGGGAGACCATGATCGGCCCCGGCAAGCCGATCGACACCGAGCGCTATTTCGTGGTCTGCGCCAACGTGCTCGGCGCCTGCATGGGGACCACCGGCCCGGCCTCGACCCATCCGGTGACCGGGATGCCCTGGGGCCTCGAATTTCCCGTCATCACCATCCGCGACATGGTGCGCGCCCAGGCGATGCTGCTCGACCATCTCGGCATCGACATGGTGTTCGCGGTGGTCGGCGGATCGATGGGCGGCATGCAGGTGCTGCAATGGGCCGCGAGCTATCCGGAGCGGGTGTTCGCGGCGCTTCCGATCGCCTGCGCCACCCGCCATTCGGCCCAGAACATCGCCTTCCACGAAGTCGGCCGCCAGGCGGTGATGGCGGACCCGGATTGGCGCGGCGGGCGCTATTTCGCCGAGGGCGCCAATCCGCGCCGCGGCCTCGCCGTCGCCCGCATGGGCGCGCACATCACCTACCTCTCGGACGCGGCGCTGCATCGCAAGTTCGGCCGCAAGTTCCAGGACCGCGCCAACCCGACCTTCTCCTTCGACGCCGATTTCGAGGTCGAGAGCTATCTGCGCCACCAGGGCTCCTCCTTCGTCGAGCGGTTCGACGCCAACAGCTATCTCTACCTCACCCGCGCGATGGATTATTTCGACCTCGCGGCAGACTATGGCGGCGTGCTCGCCAACGCCTTCAAGGCCACCAAGACGCGGTTCTGCGTCATCTCCTTCACCAGCGACTGGCTGTTTCCGACCTCGGAATCGCGCGAGATCGTCCACGCGCTCAACGCCGCCGGCGCCCGCGTCTCGTTCGCCGAGATCACCACCGACAAGGGCCACGACGCCTTCCTGCTCGAGGAGCCCGAGCTGTTCCAGATCGTCGGCGGCTTCCTCGATTCCGCGGCGGCCGCGCGCGGCCTCGCCGCCGGCAAGCGGTAAAGCTGCAATGCTGTCGCGAGCAAGGCGCGATCTGACCATGGCGGAAGCCGCGCGCGGCCCTTCCAATGCGCGGCTCGACCATCTGCTGGTCGCCGAGATGATCGAGCCGCGCTCCCGCGTGCTCGACGTCGGCTGCGGCGACGGCGAACTGCTCAAGCTGCTGGAGAGCCGCGGCGTCGACGGGCGCGGCATCGAGCTGTCGCGCGAGGGCGTCAACGACTGCGTCGCCAAGGGGCTCGCGGTGATCCAGGGCGACGCCGACGCCGACCTCTCCGACTATCCTGACGACGCCTTCGACTACGTGATCCTGTCGCAGACGCTGCAGGCGACCCGCCATCCGCGCATGGTGATCGAGCACATGCTGCGGATCGGCCGCCATGCCGTGGTGTCGTTTCCCAATTTCGGCCATTGGCGCATCCGGCTGCTGCTGCTGTTCAGCGGCCGCATGCCGCAGACCGACAACCTGCCGGACACCTGGTACGACACGCCGAACATCCACTTCTGCACCATCAAGGACTTCCGCGACCTCTGCCTCACGGTCGGCGCCAAGATGGAGCGCGCGCTCGCCCTCGACGCCTGGGGCCGCCCGCTGCGGCTCAACGCGCCGTGGTGGTTCTGGAACCTGTTCGGCGAGCAGGCGGTGTTCCTGCTGAGCCGGCGGGACGGCAAACTAAACAGCTCGCCCTCTCCCGGCGGCTGACGGTGCAATACGCCGTGACCCCCATCAATGAATCGGCCCCATCCCCGGCTCGGGCTTGGCGGGCGCCTTGGTGACGTTGGCCGGGCAGTTCTTCTCGGCCGCGGCCTGCTGCAATGCCCGCAGCTCCGCCTCGATATTGTTCACGTCGGGTTGGTAGACCAACATGTTGACGGCGCCGCCGCCGACGCCGTTGCCGGAGCGTTCCATCAGGGCGAGCAATTCCTTGTGGCGGGCTTCCGCGGCGTCCAGGCGGGTGGCGAGGTCGGGGCAGCTTCAGGAAATGGAACTTGCCCGGTGCGACATAGGGATCGCCGACGGTCTCCATCACCCCCGCGCACCCTCCGAGCGCCGCGGCGAGCAGCATCGCTGCGCCAAGTCTGATCCGCATCCGCATCGAGATCCTGTGCCGCCCGTGCGGACAATTCCCACAGTCCGGCAATGGCTTCAACCTCGTTTACGCATCAATTCGTACGAAATCATGCCCGTGCCGCAACCACCGGTCCGGTCCGGTTACCTTCCAATTGCTCTTTTGCAATGCCCGTGTAAGGTCGCGCGCCTCCGCCGGGGATCGTAACACTGCATGGCTCGTGACCAAGTCGATATGACCCCGATCGAATCGCGCGACGAACTGGTCGCGTGGTTCGCCGCCGGCGAGAAACCGCCCGACAAGTTCCGGGTCGGCACCGAGCACGAAAAGTTCGCGTTCACGCTCGCCCGCCACGAGCCGGTGCCCTATGACGGCCCGCGCGGCATCCGCGCCCTGCTCGAAGGCATGCAGTCGCTGCTCGGCTGGGAGCCGATCACGGAGGGGCCCAACATCATCGGCCTGTCCGATGTCACCGGCGGCGGCGCCATCTCACTCGAGCCCGGCGGCCAATTCGAACTGTCGGGCGCGCCCGTCGCCACCATCCACCGGACCTGCTCCGAGCTGATGGCCCACCTTTCTCAGTTGCGCGAGATCGCCGAGCCGCTCGGCATCGGGTTCCTCGGCCTCGGCATGACGCCGACCTGGACCCGCGCCGAAATGCCGGTGATGCCCAAGGGCCGCTACCGGATCATGACGAACTACATGCCCAAGGTCGGCAAGCTCGGCCTCGACATGATGTATCGGACCTGCACCGTACAGGCTAATCTCGATTTCTCCTCCGAGGCCGACATGGTCAAGAAGCTGCGGGTTTCGCTCGCCCTGCAGCCGGTGGCGACGGCGCTGTTCGCCAATTCGCCGTTCACCGACGGCAAGCCGAACGGGTTCCTGTCGTTCCGCTCCGAGATCTGGCGCGATACCGACACCGACCGCTCCGGCATGCTGCCCTGGGCGTTCGAGCCGGGCATGGGATATGAGCGCTACGCCGATTACGCCCTCGACGTTCCCATGTATTTCGTCAAGCGCGGCGACCACTATATCGATGTCGCCGGGACGCTCGTTCCGCGATCTCCTGGCGGGACGGCTGCCCGAACTGCCGGGCGTGCGCGCCACCGTGTCGGATTGGGCGAACCACCTCTCGACCATCTTTCCGGAGGTGCGGCTCAAGCGCTACCTGGAAATGCGCGGCTCCGACGGCGGGCCTTGGCGGGTGCTGCCGTCGCTGTCGGCGTATTGGGTCGGCCTGTTCTACGACGCCGCCAGCCTCGACGCCGCCAATGAGCTGATCAAGCCGTGGAGCGCGCAGGAACGCCAGCGGCTGCGCGACGAGGTCCCGCGTCTCGGCTTCAAGGCGTCGATCCAGGGCCGCGACCTGCTGTCGCTCGCCAGGGAGACGCTGGCGCTTTCGCGCGCCGGATTGAAAAAGCGCAACCGGCTCGATCCCTATGGCGCCGATGAGACCCGCTACCTGGTGCCGCTCGACGAGTTCGTCGAGCGCGGCCGTACCCCGGCGGAAGAGCTGCTGGAGAAATTCCACGGGCCCTGGGGCGGCTCGGTCGACCCGGTGTTCACGGAATATGCGTATTAGCCCGCTTTTCGTTGGGTTGACACGCAGTTCGCTGTCATCGCCCGGCTCGACCGGGCGATCCAGTAAACACCGACCGTGAGTACCGGATTGCCCGGTCAAGCCGGGCAATGACAACAATCGGAAGACCTTTAGCAATCCAGGCAGCCAGCCATGAAGACCTACAAGATCGCGGCCATCCCCGGCGATGGGATCGGCAAGGAAGTCATCGCGGCGGGGATCGAGGTGCTCGACGCGCTGGCGGCGCGGGCGGGACGCTTCGGCTTCCGGTTCGATCATTTCGACTGGGGCTCGGACTACTACAAGCGGCACGGCGTGATGATGCCGGCCGACGGGCGCGACCTCATCCGGCATCACGACGCCATCTATTTCGGCGCGGTCGGTGCCCCCGATGTCCCCGACCACGTCACCCTGTGGGGGTTGCGCCTCGCCATCTGCCAGCCGTTCGATCAATACGCCAATGTGCGCCCGACCCGCATCCTGCCGGGCATCGTGAGCCCGCTCCGCCACGTGTCCGGCTCCGAGCTCGACTGGGTGATCGTGCGCGAGAACTCCGAGGGCGAATATGCCGGCGTCGGCGGCCGGGTCCACCAGGGCCACCCGGAGGAAGTGGCGACCGACGTGTCGATGATGACCCGCGCCGGGGTGACGCGGATCATGCGCTTCGCGTTCAAGCTCGCGGGGTCGCGGCCGCGCAAGCTCCTTACCGTGGTGACGAAGTCGAACGCGCAACGCCACGCAATGGTGATGTGGGACGAGATCGCCGCCGAGGTCGCGCAGGAGTTTCCCGACGTCGGCTGGGACAAGATGCTGGTCGACGCCATGACCATGCGGATGACGCTGCGGCCGGAATCGATCGACACCGTCGTCGCGACCAACCTGCATGCCGACATCCTGTCCGATCTCGCCGCCGCGCTGGCCGGCTCGATCGGCATCGCACCGACGGCGAACCTCAATCCCGAACGCCGGTTCCCGTCGATGTTCGAGCCGATCCACGGGTCGGCCTTCGACATCACCGGAAAGGGCGTGGCGAACCCGATCGGCACGTTCTGGTCGGCGACCATGATGCTGGAGCACCTCGGCGAGAAGCCGGCGGCGGACCGGCTGATGCGCGCCATCGAGAAGGTCACCGCCGATCCGTCCCTGCACACTCCCGATCTCGGCGGCAGCGCGACGACGCGGCAGGTCACCGACGCCACCATCGCCGCGATCCGCGGCGACAATGCGTAGCCAGCCGATTTTTTTTCGGATCGCGGCGTGCTAATCTTCGCGCCGGGCGAAGCCATTTCCATCCGGATCGGCTGCAGCGACGATAAAACAAGCTTTGGGAGGAGTTTGATGGGAGACCTTCGCGTGCGTTCTCGCGGCGGCCTGGAATGGGCGGCACTGCTCGCGGCAACGATCCTGTCCGGGGCGGCCTGCGCGGCCGATACTCCGGACCTTTCCGGGATCTATTGGGCGACCGAATACAACCCGAAAATCCAGCTCGTCGACGGCGGCGACCTGCCGCTCACCGCGGCGGGCAAGGCCGCCTATGAGAACAACATGGCGGGCCTCAAGGACGGCTCGATCCCGGACAACGCCCGCAAGCTCTGCGTCCCCGACGGGGTGCCGCGGGTGCTCGCCAATCCCTATCCGTTCGAGATCGTCGACGGGCCGCCCGGACAGACCACGATCATCTACGAGCTCAGCCACCAGGTTCGAGCGATCGCGATGGACAAGCCGCTGTCGGAGAAAGAGCTGATCACGTTCCCGGCCTTCAACGGTCATTCCGCCGGTCATTTCGAGGGCGATACGCTGGTGGTCGAAACCGCCGGCTTCAAGGACAAGTCTTTCCTCGACGCCACCGGCGCGCCGCACACCGACGAACTGCGCACCTTCGAGCGCATCCGCAAGGTGAGCCCGACCCAGCTCGAGGACGTCGTCACCATTCACGATCCCGAATATTACACGCGGGATTGGCAGGCGCGTTTCGTCTACACGCTGCGCAACGACGTACGGATCGAAGACTATGTGTGCGGCGAGCAGCACCGCGATCTGTCTTCGGTGGCAGGCGTGCGCCGTCCGTAACGGCCACGGATTCCCGCATGGGTCCCGATCGATTCGGTTTATCGCGCGAGAAGGAACGGCTTCGATGTCGAAATTCGCTTTCAAAGGCACGCTGGCCGCCGCGTTTTGCGCCGGCATCGCCGTTTGGGCCATGAACGGCCACGCGTTCGCGCAAGCCGCCACGCAAGCCCCGGCGAAGGGCGGAATTCCCGATCTGGCGTCGGTGGATTTCGCCTGGCTCGCGCTCGGCGCCGATTGGCGCGACCCGCCGGCGGGCTCCGGACATGGCCCGATCAAACCCGACCCCGATCATCCCTTCCACGGCAATGTCGCCGGCGAGGGGCAGGTGACCATACAAATCGGCAACTATCGGGACCCCGTGCTCAAGCCCTGGGCGGCGGCGCAGATGCTCGCCTCGAACGAAGAGGCGCTGAGCGGCAAGCGGTCGGTTCCGTTCGCGGCCCAGGCGCGCTGCTGGCCGGGCGGGGTTCCCGGCCAACTGCTCTATCCG
This sequence comes from uncultured Alphaproteobacteria bacterium, assembly GCA_963800215.1. Classification (GTDB taxonomy): domain Bacteria; phylum Pseudomonadota; class Alphaproteobacteria; order Rhizobiales; family Xanthobacteraceae; genus JAJPKK01. The sequence continues at coordinate 1,076,505 of CAWCZY010000007.1, forward strand.
GCGGAGCCGTTCTATTTCATCCAGACGCCCAAGCAGGTGTGGATGATCTGGGAGCGCGACCACATGGTCCGGCGCATCTACCTCACCGACAAGCATTCCGAAACCGTGACACCGTCATGGTTCGGCGAATCCATCGGCCATTACGACAATGGCGAGTTGGTGGTCGACACCGTCGGCCTCTCCACCCGGAACAGCTACATCGACAATTTCCGCACCCCGCACACCGAAAAGGAGCACGTCGTCGAGCGCTTCAAGGTGTCGGCCGACGGCAAGACGCTGGAAGCATCCGTGGTCGTCGACGATTCCGATACCTTCAACGAGCCGCTTCACCTGGTGCAGCGCTGGCGCAAGGTGAAGAACCCGCTGCTGGAAACGGTGTGCGCGGAGAACAACGGGGATTATTTCCATCAGAACCTGTTCCCGCTGCCTGAAGCCGACAAGCCGGATTTCTGATCGGCTCGCGATCCGCGCCCATGGGGAGGCAGGCTATCCCTCCCTGCGCGCGGACAGGGGCAGCATTCGTTGAGTCCGGCGCTTGTTTTCACGTGCGGACTCTTCATTTTCTTGGAAGGCGAGTTCGCATCCCCATCTTCCAGTCCATTGATGCCGCCTGCCCTATTTGTTGGGGGTGGAGCGGAAACATAAATAAAATCAATGAGCTGAGACTGTCACCCAATCCCATCGGCGGCGCCAAAATCAAGGTCGCTCACAGGCCTTGAAATTACATAAAGATATCTTTATGTCTTGTCCCTCATTGTGCCGACCCTTTGCTGATTGGGAACAATCCCACCATGACCACACGGATCGCCTTCGACGACATGAACACCACGCTCAAGGCGGCGGGGGAGGAGACGCGGCTGCGCATCCTTGCGCTGCTCGCCGGGGCCGAGCTGACGGTATCGGAGCTCACCGAGATCCTGCGGCAGTCGCAGCCGCGGATTTCCCGCCATCTCAAGCTGCTCGCTGAGGCGCGGCTGGTCGAACGCTTCCGCGAGGGCTCCTGGGCGTTCTTCCGCGGCGTCGAGCACGGCGCCGAGGCCGAACTGGTGCGCCGGCTGGTGGAGCGCCTCGACCCCGCCGATCCCATCATCGCCCGCGACCACGAGCGGCTGGCCGGCGTGCGGGCGGCCCGGGTCGCCGCCGCGCAGGATTATTTCCGCGGCCATGCCGCCGAATGGGACCGCATCCGCCGCCTCCATGCGGCCGATGATGCGGTCGAAGCCGAAATCAAGGCCTTGCTGCTCGACCGTCCGTTCCGGTCGCTGCTCGACCTCGGCACCGGGACCGGGCGCATCCTCGAGCTGTTCGGGCGCGAGATCGAGCGCGGCCTCGGCATCGATCTGTCCCACGACATGCTCGCCGTCGCCCGCAGCCGGCTCGACCATGCCGGGATCAAGAATTGCAGCGTCCGGCAGGGCGACATTTTCGACCTGTCGGTGCCGCGCGATTCCTTCGACGTGGTCATCATCCACCAGGTCCTGCACTTCCTCGATGACGGCGGCCGCGCGATCCGCGAGGCAGCTCGGGTGCTGCGCCCGAACGGCAGGCTGCTGGTGGTGGACTTCGCCCCGCATGGCCTCGAATTCCTGCGCGACGAGCATGCTCATCGCCGGCTCGGCTTTGCGCCGGAGACGGTGACGCAGTGGATGGAGCAGGCCGGGCTGGAAGGCGTGGTGCATCGCAGCCTCGCGCCCGAGCCGGGCTCGGACGGCAAGATCGCGGTCTCGCTGTGGCTCGCCCGTGACCCGCGCCTCATCCTGGCCGGCGAGCGCGAGGTCGCGTGATGGAACTTTCCCCGCCGCGCGCCAGCCGCTTCCAGCATCCCGACCGGCGCATCCGCGTCTCCTTCGAGTTCTTCCCGCCGAAGACCGAGGAGATGGAGAAGTCGCTGTGGGAGGCGATCGCGCGGCTGGCGCCGCTGGCGCCGTCGTTCGTATCGGTCACCTACGGGGCCGGCGGCTCGACCCGCGAGCGCACCCATGCCACGGTGAAACGGATCATCGCCGAAACCACGCTGGCGCCCGCCGCGCATCTCACCTGCGTCGCCGCCGACCGCGCCGAGGTCGATGCGGTGATCCAATCCTATGCGGCGGCGGGGGTCCGCCACATCGTCGCGCTGCGCGGCGATCCCGCCGGCGGCCTCGGCGAGCGCTATGCGCCGCACCCCCGGGGCTATCGCAATGCCGCCGATCTCGTCGCCGGCATCAAGCGCTACGCCGACATCGAGGTTTCGGTATCGGCCTATCCGGAAAAGCATCCGGACAGCCCGTCGGTGGCGGCGGACATCGACATGCTGGCGGCCAAGGTCGATGCCGGCGCGAGCCGCGCCATCACCCAGTTCTTCTTCGACAGCGACCACTATTTCCGCTACCTCGACCGCGTCCGCGCCCGCGGCATCACGATCCCAATCGTGCCCGGCATCCTGCCGGTGCAGAACTTCAAGCAGATGCGGGCCTTCGCCGAGCGCTGCGGCACCAGCGTCCCGGACTGGCTCGCGGACCGCTTCGCCGGCCTCGAAAGCGACGCGGCGACGCGCAAGCTCATCGCCGCCGCGGTGGCCGCCGAGCAGGTGCTCGACCTCGTCGACCGCGGCGTCACCGACTTCCACTTCTACACCATGAACCGCGCCGACCTCGTCTACGCCATCTGTCACCTGCTCGGCGTGCGGGCGCAGCTGTCGGAGCAGGCGGCGTGATGGATGTACGAAAGTACGAAACGTGCGCGATTTGATCGGGGGCTGATGTGACCGCAACGAAAGCGTCGAAGCCGTCCGCCGTCGAGACCGAGCTGCGCCGCCGCGCCGCGGAGGCGATCCTGGTGCTCGACGGCGCCATGGGCACCGAGATCCAGGAGCTAAAGCTCGGCGAGGCCGGCTATCGCGGGACCCGCTTTGCCGACTGGCCGAGCGACCTGCGCGGCAACAACGATATCCTGATCCTGTCGCAGCCCGACGCGGTGCGCCAGTTGCATCTCAACTATCTGCGCGCCGGTGCCGACATCGTCTCCACCAACACGTTTTCCTCGACCCGGATCGCCCAGGCCGATTACGGCGCCCAGGCCCTCGTCACGGAGCTCAACGTCACCGGCGCGCGCCTCGCCAAGGAGGCCGCCGCGATCGCTTCGCGCGAGGACGGCCGGCCGCGCTTCGTCGCCGGCGCCATCGGTCCCACCAACCGCACCGCTTCGATCTCGCCCGACGTGAGCAATCCCGGCTTCCGCGCCATCAGCTTCGACGAATTGCGCGAGGCCTATGGCGAGCAGGCCAAGGGCCTGCTCGAGGGTGGCGCCGACATCCTGCTGCTGGAAACCGTGTTCGACACCCTCAATGCCAAGGCGGCGCTGTATGCGTTCGCCGAGCTGTTCGAGGCGCGCGGTTGCGCGGTCCCGGTCATGGTGTCCGGCACCATCACCGACCTGTCGGGGCGCATGCTGTCGGGCCAGACGCCGGAGGCGTTCTGGATCTCGGTGCGGCATGCCGCGCCGTTCTCGATCGGGCTCAATTGCGCGCTCGGCGCCAAGGAGATGCGCGCCCATATCGCCGATCTCTCCCGCATCGCCGACACCCTGGTCTGCGCCTATCCCAATGCCGGCCTCCCCAACGAGTTCGGCCTCTATGACGAGAGCCCCGAATACATGGCCGCCCTGCTCGCCGAATTCGCCGAGGCCGGCCTCGTCAACATCGTCGGCGGCTGCTGCGGCACCACGCCCGACCATATCCGCGCCATCGCGCAGGCGGTGCGCGGCAAGCCGCCGCGACGCCCGCCCGATCCGCCACGGGGGCTGCGCCTTTCCGGGCTGGAGCCGTTCGTGCTCACGCCGGACATCCCGTTCGTCAATGTCGGCGAGCGCACCAACGTCACCGGCTCGGCCCGGTTCCGCAAACTGATCACCGCCGGCGACTATCCGGCCGCGCTGTCGGTCGCGCGCGATCAGGTCGAGAACGGCGCCCAGGTGATCGACATCAACATGGACGAAGGGCTGCTCGATTCCGAGCATGCCATGACGACCTTCCTCAACCTGGTCGCCGCCGAGCCGGACATCGCCAAGGTCCCGGTGATGGTCGATTCCTCCAAGTTCAAGGTGATCGAGGCCGGGCTGAAATGCATCCAGGGCAAGTCGATCGTCAATTCGATCTCGCTCAAGGAGGGCGAGGCCGAATTCATCCGCCAGGCACGGATCGTGCGCCGCCACGGCGCCGCCGTCGTCGTGATGGCGTTCGACGAGCAGGGCCAAGCCGATACGCTCGCACGCAAGACCTCGATCTGCAAGCGCGCCTACGACATCCTCGTCGACACCGTCGGCTTCTCACCCGACGACATCATCTTCGATCCCAACATCTTCGCCATCGCCACCGGCATCGAGGAGCACAACGGCTACGGCGTCGCCTATATCGCGGCGGCGCGGTGGATCCGGGAAAACCTCCCCGGCACCCATGTCTCCGGCGGCGTCTCCAATCTTTCGTTCGCGTTTCGCGGCAACGAAGAGGTCCGCGAGGCCATGCATTCGGTGTTCCTCTATCACGCCATCAAGGCCGGGATGGACATGGGCATCGTCAATGCTGGGCAGATGGCCGTCTATGACGATATCGAGCCGGAGCTGCGCGCCGCCTGTGAGGACGTGGTGCTCGACCGCCGCGCCGACGCCGCCGACCGCCTGCTCACCATCGCCGGCCGCTATCGCGGCCAGAGCCGCGACTCGAAAACCGCCGACCTCGCCTGGCGCGACTGGCCGGTCGACAAGCGCCTCGCCCATGCGTTGGTCCACGGCATCGCCGACTTCATCGAAACCGACGTGGAGAATGCGCGGCAGAACGCCAAGCGCCCGCTCGACGTGATCGAGGGTCCGCTGATGGCAGGCATGAACGTGGTCGGCGACCTCTTCGGTTCCGGCAAGATGTTCCTGCCCCAGGTCGTCAAGTCGGCGCGGGTAATGAAGCAGGCGGTCGCCTATCTGATGCCCTACATGGAGCAGGAGAAGGCCGGCGGCGGCCGCGGGCGCGGCGCCGGCCGGATCGTGCTCGCCACCGTCAAGGGCGACGTCCACGACATCGGCAAGAACATCGTCGGCGTCGTGCTCCAATGCAACAATTACGAGGTGATCGACCTCGGCGTCATGGTGCCGGCGGCGAAGATCCTCGAGGTCGCGAAGGCGCAGGACGCCGACATCATCGGGCTGTCCGGCCTGATCACGCCTTCGCTCGACGAGATGTGCCACGTCGCCGCCGAGATGGAGCGGCAGGGCTTCACGACGCCCCTGCTGATCGGCGGCGCCACCACCAGCCGGGTGCACACCGCGGTTAAGATTCACCCGAACTACCGGCGCGGCCAGGCGGTCTACGTGAACGACGCCAGCCGTGCGGTCGGCGTCACCTCGGCGCTCATCTCCGGCGAGCAGCGCGACGGCTACATCGCCAATGTGCGGTCGGAATATGCGCGCATCGCCGACACCCACGCCCGCGGCGAAGAGCAGAAGCGCCGCGTCAAGCTCGCCGCGGCCCGCGCCAACGCCCTCAAGCTCGATTGGACCGGGAGCTATGTTCCGACCCCGCCGCGGGCGCGCGGCGTCACCGTGCTGCCGGCGTTTCCGTTGGCCGAGCTGGTGGCGTTCATCGACTGGTCGCCGTTCTTCTCGACCTGGGAACTGACGGGGAAATATCCCGCCATCCTGGACGACGACAAATACGGCGCCGCGGCGCGTTCGCTGTTTGCCGATGCGCAGGCGATGCTCGCGAGGATCGTCGGCGAGAACTGGTTCGATGCCCGTGCCGTCGCCGGCTTCTGGCCGGCCAATGCGGTGGGCGACGATATCCTCGTCTATGGCGACGAGGCGCGCGAGAAGCCCATTGCGGTGTTGCATACGCTGCGCCAGCAACTCGCAAGGCGCGAAGGCCGTGCCAATGTGGCGCTGGCGGATTTCATAGCCCCGCGCGCCAGCGGCATCGCCGACTATATCGGCGCCTTCGTCGTCACCGCCGGGATCGGCGAGGACGACATCGCCAACCGCTTCAAGGGCGCCAATGACGACTACTCCTCGATCATGGTGAAGGCGCTGGCGGACCGCCTGGCCGAGGCCTTTGCCGAATGCCTGCACGCCAAGGCGCGCCGCGAGCTGTGGGCCTATGCGGCCGACGAGACCCTGCCGCCCCACGAACTCATCGGTGAGAAATACCGCGGCATCCGCCCGGCGCCCGGCTATCCCGCCCAGCCCGACCACACCGAGAAGGCGGCGCTGTTCGACCTGCTCGGCGGCGAGGCCGCGACGGGAGTGAAGCTGACCGAGAGCTTCGCCATGTGGCCCGGCGCCTCCGTATGCGGCCTCTATTTCAGCCACCCGCAGAGCCATTATTTCGGCGTCGGCAAGATCGAGCGCGACCAGGTCGAGGATTATGCCGCGCGCAAGGACTGGAGCGCGGAGGAGGCGGAGAAGTGGCTCGCCCCGATCCTCAACTACGATCCCGCCCCGCTCAGCCGCGCGGCGGCGGAGTGAGTTTCCCAAAACGCCGAACACCGGAGAGCGAGCTCTCCGGTGTTCGACTGACGTCCGCCGCTGTTTACGGCGCTTGGCTGGGGGTTCGTAGGACTTTCGACTTTCAGAACGCGCCGATCAGGATTGCGCCGACAAACAGGAAGACCGCGCAAACCACAACGACGTTGAGCTTCAAGGAAATGTCCACGAGAGGGGCTCCATGGCCATTTACGATAACCCAAGTGTACCAGAAAAACGCCATTCGGCCAGAGGTAACCGTATTGCGATGCAGTAAAGTTTCGCTGCGCCGAGGAGCTGCTTATCTAAAACTTTGTTAAAACATCATTATTTGCTGCAGTCCCTCGCCTTGATTGCGCTCGTCTCAAGGCTCTCACCTTGTGGATTATTTGCCAAAGCAAGCCGCGAAGATGAGTGTTCAGTATTCTCAGGCACACTACTTGCCTGCACTTCGAACACCAATGTCGCGCTGAACAGTTTTAACCATATGCGAAGCGCCTGCCGCAGGAGCGGTTAAGTTGAGAGCACGTTAACGCGCCGCCGCCATGATCCCCGCATGAAGCGTGGGGTCCGCTGGTATATCGTCTGCTCCTTCATGCTCGCTGTGCTGTCCGGCTGCGCCCGAATGTGGTTCGCAGAACGTGAACCATGGCGACGCGAAGCCGAGGCCGCTTGCCTGCAATCCGGCGCGGTGAAGGAAGGTCCTTCCGTCACCGTCGTCGCGGCGATCGACGGGCCCGGGGTCTGCGGCGCGGACTACCCGCTTCGGGTCTCGGCGCTCGGCGAGCCTGCGGTGCCCGGTTTCGCGGACGAGGTGCCGCGGCCGCCCGGGGCGATCCAGGGCGCGTCCATCCAAGGCACGCCTTTGCCGGCTCCGTCCTATCCGAACTACCCGCCGGTCGCGCCGTATTCGCCTGCTGCGCCATATCCGTCGGCATCCGTCGGCGCGCCGATATCGCTCGCCCCGCCCGGCCTCGCGCAGTCCGCCGCCGCCGGCGGCTACGCGCCGGACGGCTATTCGCAGCCGCGGGCAGCGGTGCCGGCCGAGTTGGTACCGCTGGGCCGGCCGGCGAGCCCGGCGCTCACCGCCGCGCCCGCGACCCTGACGCCCACGGCGACGCTCGCCTGTCCCCTGGTCGCGACGCTGGACCGCTTCATCAGCGAGCACGTGCAGCCGGCGGCGGTGCGCTGGTTCGGCCAGCCGGTGGTCGAGATCAAGCAGATCTCCGCCTATTCCTGCCGCGGCATGAACGGCGACCCTCGTGCCAACATCTCCGAGCACGCATTCGGCAATGCCCTCGACATCGCCGCCTTCACCCTCGCCGACGGCCACCGGATCACGGTCAGGGACGGCTGGCACGGGGCGCCGGAGGAGCAGGGCTTCCTGCACGACGTCCAGGGCGCCGCATGCGAAATGTTCACCACCGTGCTGGCGCCCGGGTCCAACCAATATCACTACGATCACATGCATGTGGACCTGATGCGCCGCGCCAGCGGCCGGATCATCTGCGAGCCCGCCGCCATTCCCGGCGAAGCGGCGGCGGCGCGCGCCGGCGGCCGCTATGGCTGGCGCCCGGGTGCCCCGGCGGTCACCGGCTCCATCGCCGCGCGGAAGCCCTAGCGATCGCTTCGCTTTCGCGTTCACCGGCAGCGGCGGCAGCCCTGCTTGCGGCGCTCTCGGCTTTGTGCGCCGTACCAGCCTCGCGGGTAGATATTTACGGTGGCCTGCGACAAGGTGCGACACCCCTTCTTTAAGCCCCGTCACACCCCAATATAGCGTAGGAGTTTGGCCTAACCGCCCGGTTCAGCCGCCGGCCGTTTCGGGGAGATCCCACATGTTCCGCTTTGGTTTGCGTGCAATGATCGCGATGTTGGCCGTGGCGGCGACGCTGGCCGTCGCGGCAGCGCCGGCCGATGCCCGCATCGGCGGCGGCTTCAGCTCGGGCAGCCGCGGCAGCCGCAGCTTCACCGCGCCGCCATCGACGTCGACGGCTCCGTCGGCATCGCCGTTCCAGCGCACCACCGCCCAACCGGGCCAGCCCGGGTTTGGCCAGTCCGGCGGCGGGTTGTTCGGCGGGCGCGGATTTTTCGGCGGCGGGCTGTTCGGCGGCTTGGCGGCCGGGTTCCTGGGCGCCGGCCTGTTCGGCCTCCTGTTCGGCCACGGCATGTTCGGCGGGCTCGGCGGCATCTTCTCGTTCATCGGGCTGCTGTTCCAGGTCGGGCTGATCGCCTTCATCGCCATGGCCCTGTGGCGCTATTTCCAGCGCCGCAACCAGCCGGCCTATGCCGGCGGCAATCCCATGTATCGTGACGCTCCCGGAGGCACAGGAATGGGTTCCGGCTTGGGCTCGGGCCTCGGCGGCAGCCGCGCCCCGGCCGGTCCGGCGCAGCGCAGCGACACCGTCGGCATCACCGGCCTCGACTACGACGCCTTCGAGCGCACGCTCGGCGATGTCCAGGCCGCCTACAGCAACGAGGATATCGGCGCCCTGCGCGCCAAGTTGACGCCGGAGATGCTGTCCTATTTCTCCGAGGACCTCGCGCAGAATGCGAGCCGGGGCGTCATCAACCGGGTTTCCGACGTGAAGCTCCTCAATGGCGACCTGTCCGAGGCCTGGCGCGAGGGCGGCACCGACTACGCCACGGTCGCCATGCGGTTTTCGCTCCACGATTGGATGATCGATCGGACCAACGGCCAGGTCGTCGACGGCGATCCGTCACGGCCCCAGGAGGTCACGGAATTCTGGACCTTCCGCCGCAGTGCCGGCGGCCCATGGATCCTTTCGGCGATCCAACAGGTCTAAATCGCGTCAGATGACATAGATCCGGTCCGGCAGTTCGTCGCGGCTTTCGGTGGTGCGCGGGAAGTGGGTCGCGAGCACCGTCGCGCAGGTGTCGATGGCGGATATGAAGCCGTCGGCGATGCGGCCGCTGCCGCAATGGGCGACCAGCGCATCGACGGCGCCCTGCCATTCCGCTTGCGGCACCCGCGCGGCGATGCCTTCGTCGGCGACGATGCGGGCATAATGCTCGGCGAGCGAGACGAAGATCAGGATGCCGCTGCGTTCCTTCTTGCGCGCGATGCCGCGGATGGTGAACTGCTCCAGGGCGACGCGATGGGCGACGGCGCGACGCGCCGCGCGCGGCAGCAGAGCGACGCGCACCCGCGGCAGGCACAGTACCACGGCAGCCGCGAAAAACGCCGTCGCCTGCAGCAGCAGGATGCGGTGAACCGATAGCGCGGTGAAGGCCACCAGCAGCCACGGCAGGGCGAGCGCGGCGAGGGCCGCGAGCAGGATCGGCAGCCCGGAGGCATCCGAGGACGCCTGCGCCAGCACGCAGACGATCTCGCCCGACGTCTTGGCTTCGGCGGCGCGAATGGCAGCCGAGATGCGTTCGCGGTCGTGTTCCGAAATGTCCATCACCAGCTTCCCGAAGCCCCGCCGCCGCCCGACGAGCCGCCGCCGCCGGAGAAGCCGCCACCACCGCCGCCCGATGAGCCGCCGCCCGAAAATCCGCCGCCGCGCGAGCCGCCGGAATTGAAGAGGATGTTGAGGACCACGTTGAGGAAGAACCAGCGGAAGCCCGGCGAAACGATGAGCGCCGTCACCAGGCCGATCAGCAGGGCGATGATGATCCAATCCCCGAGGTCGAAGGACTCCTGATTGTCGAGGCGCAGCGACGGGCGCTGCTGCCATTCCGATGCGTCGGTGGTCAGCACCGTGATGATGTCGTCGACGCCGCGCGACACCCCGTCGCCGAAATCGCCGGTCTTGAAGCGCGGCGCGATGGCGTTGGTGATGATGATCTTCGACAGCGCGTCGGTGAGCGTGCCCTCCAGGCCATAGCCGACCTCGATGCGTACGCGGCGCTGGTTCGGCGCGACCAGCAGGAGCACGCCGTTGCTCTTGGTCTTCTCGCCGAGCTTCCAGGCGCGGAACAGCTCGTTGGCGTAGGGCTCGATCTCCTCGCCGTCGAGCGAGGAAACGGTGGCGACGACGAGCTGGATGCCGGATTTGGTTTCGAGTTCGCCGAGCTTGGCCTCGATGGCGCTGCGCGTCGCCGCCGGGATCACGTTGGCCTGGTCGACCACGCGCCCGGTAAGCGACGGGAAATTGGCGGCGCAGACCGCCGCGCACACCAGCGCGAGGAACGCGAGCGTGAAAAATGCGCGCGCAACTTCCCCCGCGAAGACGGAAGAGCGGCGGCCTGCGGTCATTTCAGCGCCTTCGGACGGCGGCGCGTCAGAACTTCACTTGCGGCGGGGTCTGCGCGGCATCGTTGGCGGCGAACTCCGCCATCGGCTTGTTGCCGCGGAACACGGTCGAAGCCCACAGCAGCCCGGGGAAGGTCTTGAGCTCGGTGTTGTAGACCCGCACCGCCTCGATGTAGTCGCGCCGCGCCACCGCGATGCGGTTCTCGGTGCCCTCGAGTTGCGACTGCAGCGCCAGGAAGTTCTGGTTCGACTTGAGGTCGGGATAGTTTTCGCTCACCGCGAGCAGCCGGCCGAGCGCGCCGGTGAGCTGGCTCTGCGCGTCCTGGAACTGCTTGAGCTTGTCGGGATCGGTGAGCTGGGAGGCGTCGATCTTCACCGACGTCGCCTTGGCGCGCGCTTCGACCACGGCGGTGAGCACGTCCTTTTCCTGCTTGGCGTAGCCCTGCACGGTGGCGACGAGATTGGGAATGAGGTCGGTGCGGCGCTGGTAATTGTTCTGCACGTCCGCCCATTTCGCCTTGGCTTGCTCCTCATAGGTCGGGATGGTGTTGTAGCCGCAGGCCGAGACGGTGAGGCCGAGGACGACGGCGGCGAAAACAGCGCGTAGGCGCGATGTCGATATGGTCATGATGGCCTCTTGCTTCCCTGCGCTCGGCGGGCGGCGTACCGGCCGCATTGCCAACCAGAAGAATTGTCCTTGACATCAATCATTTGTTCGGGTCCCGCAAGAGGAAACCCCCGCCGCACCGTTACGGAGGCGTAGAATTGGGGCCATTCCAGCCGATGCCGGGCTACTTTCCGGCCACCCTTCTCAGCGCTTCATTGATCCTGTCCTGCCAGCCCGGCCCGGATTCCTGGAAGTGCTCGAGCACATCCCGATCGATGCGCAAAGAAACCAACTCCTTGGCGTTCGGGGGCGAAGGCCTCGCGGGAGCAGGTTCGGCAGGCTTTGACGTTGCCGTCTTGAACGCCGCTTCGGCTGCCTGCCGCGGGTCGGTTGGTCTTCGTCTTCTATCATCGTTCATTCGAGCACCTGCGACGTGCGCGCCAGCCGATCGCCTTCGCCAATCCGGTTACCACAATCAGGGCCGGCGTCAAAAGGGGGTTGGCGTCATCCGATATCTTGTTCACGATAGGTCTTCGAGGAACGTGGCGGACGAGGCCAGCTCGTTTTCCGGTCCGAATGCTTTGCCGCATACGCGGCGGTGTCGATCTGGCAGCAGTGCGTTCGGCACGCGCGATGCCGACGGGAAGGCTCAATGAGCTTGCTGATCGCGCTCACCGGCGCAACCGGCTTTATCGGGCAATACCTGCTGCGGGAATTGCCTCGACGCGGCCATCGCCTTCGCGTGCTGCTGCGCCGGCCAACCGACATGCTCGTGCAGGGCTCCAGCGCCGTGATCGGCGATCTCTCGCGGCCGCAGAACATGGGGGCGGCGCTCGCGGGCGTCGACGCGGTCGTCCACTCGGCCGGTCTCCCCGGCACCATGTCGGGCATTCCGGAAGACGACTATCGTGTCCTCAATACCGAGGCCACGATCGGCCTCGCCCACGCGGCGCGCCGAGCGGGCGCAAAACGCTTCATCTTCCTCTCCTCCATTCGCGCCCAGTGCGGGCCCACGGCCGACCGGGTGCTGACGGAGGATTCCGAGGCGCGGCCGACCGATGCGTATGGAAAGTCCAAGCTGGCGGCAGAGCAGGGATTGGCGCAGATCGACGTCGACTGGGTCGCGTTGCGGCTGGTTCTGACCTACGGCCCAGGTGTCAAGGGCAACATGGCGCAGCTGATGCGGCTCGCGCGATCCCCCTATCCATTGCCCCTTCGCGGCCTCAAAGCCCGGCGGTCGCTGCTGTCGCTCGACAATCTAGTCGGAGCGATCGATGCCGCGCTCACGACACGGGAGCCGCTGCGGCGGCCGCTGATCGTCGCCGATCCGGAACCGGTGAGCGTACCGGAAATGGTCGCGGCGATGCGTCGTGGGCTTGGGCGAAGCCCCCGGCTTGTTCCAGTGCCGGCGCCCGCGCTCCGCGCGTTCCTGTCCTTGGCCGGGAGACCGGAAATATACGAACGGTTGACGGGCTCGCTCGTGGTCGACTCCTCGGCTCTCAGGCGCATCGGCTGGCAGCCGTCGACCGAAACGGCGGCGGGCCTGGCCGATCTCATGCGAGCTTGAGCTTGCGCGCGGCCGCCTCGGCCGAGCGCCGCACAATGTTTCACGGCATGATCGGTGAAGCCCCGCACAACTCTTCCGGCCGATTTCAACTGGGGACGCGCATTCCAATACCACGCGGCGCGGCCCCATTGCAAATCACACGCCCCCTCCGAATGCGCCAACTACTTCCGACACGCCGGATACGAACCACACTAGGTGGAAAATGCTCTAGCATACTTGTTGATTCGCTGAAGTCGGGGCTGTGTTTGCAACACTTCTGCCCGTGCTGCGATTGGATCAGGCGCTTCTCCGCTTCGGAAACGGGCGGCGAGAATTTGAGCGACCGCACACGCTCTTGGAACCAAGCCCCCGCTTCATCTCCTGTAACCGAGAGGAGATGTACATGTTCAAGCTGTCCGGGTTAGTGTTGCTGCTCTCCATGACCGGAGCACAAGCGGAGGAAGCTCCCGCGAACAAGTGGGCAAGCAGCCCATACCATGCGTGGATGAGCAAGCAAAAGATCAACGAGGCGGCGCGGCGAATAGGCCGCAACCCCAACCTTCCGTGGTCGAGCTGCTGTGACAATGCAGACCGGGTGAAGACCCAATTTCGCGTCAATCGAGATACCAACAAAGATACATGGTGGTGGCTCGACGGGAACACCTGGCGGGAAGTCCCCGATGACATCATCCATGAAGAGTACGACCCGACCATGCCCGAAGACCTCCGGCGTGAAGGCGTACTCTTCGTGTATCAGGGGAAGCCCACATGCTTCTGGTACCCGGAAGGGGGCATCTGACGAGGTGCACTTTTGCTCGGGGCCTTCCGGCCGGCCCTCTGACGAGGCGGCCCGACCCTGCTGTCGCGCTTGACAATTCATCCCGCCGCGCCCAGATGATAATGACCGGTTCGTGATATCGCGTGAAGTCGGCAGGTGCTGCCGTGGCGATTGAATTCGGCTTGTTCCAGAAAATTGTGAGCATTTTCTTCGGGGGGTTGCGAACAAGATCGGCCGCGGGCGACGGCGGGGTGCATCCCACCGAGCGTAGATTCTCGCCTTCCGTGCTCCGCTCGCAGCGCATTCCATCTGCCGCCATCAAGGAGTGAGCCATGCACAATGGCCCAAGGACAATCATGAACACGCGCCAATCCAAACCGCCGGGGCAGTTCAACGGCCGATCAAAGCGGTGGACACCGAGCACCCCCCGCCCCGAGACGAACGGATCTCAAAACGCGAAACGAAGCTATGAGCGGTATCTCGCACTGGCCCAGGAAGAAGCGCGATCCGGGAATGTCGTCGGGGCGGAAAACTACTACCAGCACGCCGAACACTATTTCAGATTGATGTCCTCGAACCGGGAGTCGACGTAGAAGGCTCCGCCGCAACGCCCGTCCGCGTCCGGCCCGCAGCGTGGCTTGCGGGGACCGTCACGACCGAAGACGCGAACCGGCCTCAGCGTGCGTCCCGCGCGCGCGGCCGATCTCCCGACGAGCGAGCGCTTCCGTTGGAGCGGCCCTGTGCAAGGAGGGCGAGAGCCGCCCGGAGCTGACCGCCGGCGCTGTCGAGCACCCTCTCGGCTTCTTCCAGCTCGCACCCCTTGAGCAGGAGCATCGCGAGCTTGACGCTCCCACGTGCCCGCCTGAGCGCCTCACGCACCTCCTCGCGGGTCTTGCCGGTGAGATGGAGCAGCATGTTTTCCCGCCGCTCCACCAGCTTGGCGTTGGAAGCCTGCACGTCCACCATCAAGCCCGCGTAGACTTTGCCGAGCCGGATCATCACCAATGACGACAACAGGCTCAGTGCGATGCGCTGCGCCGTGCCGGCGTTCATCCGCGTCGAGCCGGCGATCGGTTCCGGGCCGGTCTCCAGGCAAACCGGATACTCGGCCTCCACAAGAATGGGCGTGCCGGGATTGTTCGCGATGCCGACGGTCAAGGCACCGCGTTGCCTCGCCTCGCGCAAGCATGCCAACGTAAACGGAGTCGTCCCGCTCGCGGCCACGGCGATCAGCGCGTCCTTCGCGGCGATGCCGTGGCGCCGGACGACATCGATCGCCTGTCCGGGTTCGTCTTCGGCGCCTTCTTTCGCTCGAACCATGGCTTCTTCGCCGCCGGCGATGAAGAGCAACAGGCGGTCACACGGCCAGCCAAAGGTCGGCATCAGCTCGGCGCCGTCCTGAACCGCCAGGCGTCCGGAGGTTCCGGCCCCCGCATAGACGAGACGGCCGCCGTCCCTCAGGCGGGTTTCCACGGCAAGCGCGGCTCGGGCAAGCTCAGGCCGCGCCGTGCGCACGGCGGCGACGGCGGAAAACTGCCCCTCGATCATGGCATCGAGAACGTCTGCGGGCTCCCAGGCGTCGATGCCGGAATACCGTGGGCTCGGACGTTCGGTGCCCATAAAGGTTAACATCGGTATAACGCACGAAAACGCGTCGGCTCCATATTGGTTCCTCCGGACGACGATTGAATAAACAGGTATCGGAATCGAAGCTTTCTGAACAGTTGCTTCTTCCGGCTCTGACGACGGGGGCAGAAAATGTCGCGGCCGCCTGCGCAGGTTTTCGAGTACATTCCCCGGCGACGGATTGGCCGGCGCGGCAATTATTCGATTGGGACAGGCGGCTTGCTTCGAGCATCGCACCGTGGCTCAGTCGAAATGACGGCACGTGGACCGGCTCTTGCCGCATGAATTTCGAAGTTGCGCGTTCATACCGGGGTGGCGCATGAGCGAAGTCGAAGTACGGATGGCTGACGAGGTCCGGGAGGTTCCGGAGGCCGTCAGGAGGCAGCAGAACGACTTGGCGCGGCCACTGGCGGAACTCGCCGCGCGCCTCGCGCGCCGGCCGCCGCAGGTGGTGGTCACCTGCGCGCGCGGCAGTTCGGCCCACGCGGCGACGTTCGGCAAGCATCTGATCGAGCGGTATATCGGTCTGCCCGTGGCAGCGGGCGCACCGAACATCGCCAGCGTCTATCACCAAAGTCTTCATCTCCGCGACCAGCTGTTTCTCGCCATTTCGCAATCCGGCAGAAGCGACGATCTCGTCGAGCTCACGACCAGTGCGAAGGCGTCGGGCGCGCTCACCGTGGCCATGGTCAATGCCACCGACGGGCCGCTGGCATCGGCGTGCGATATTCTCCTGCCGATCGGCGCCGGACCGGAGCTCAGCGTGGCGGCGACCAAGACGTTCGTCGCCACGTTGTCCGCGCTGCTGCGGCTGATCGCATCCTGGACCGGCGACGGCAGTCTCGACGGCGCGATCGAGCGGCTGCCGGACCGGTTGGCGGCGGCATCTGCCCTGGATTGGAGCGCCGCGCTCGGCGCGCTCGCCGACACCGCCAGCCTGATCGCGATAGGCCGCGGGCCGACCCTCGCGATCGCGCGCGAGGCCGCCCTCAAGCTCAAGGAGACCTGCAATCTGCACGCCGAGGCGTTCAGCGGAGCGGAGTTCCGGCACGGCCCGATGGCCCTGGTCTCGTCGCGATATCCCATCCTGATGTTCATGCCGACCGATGCGGCGGCGCAGGGAATGCACCAGCTCGCAGCCGACCTTCGCCACAAGGGCACCGCGCTGTTCATTGCCGAGCCCGGCGCGGCTGCGGCCGGGCGCCTGCCCGCGCTTGCCGGCGACCACGCCGAGACCGACGCCGTCTGCCTCGTCCAAAGCTTCTATGCGATGGTCATCCGCTTGGCGAAGCGTCTTGGCACCGATGTCGACAACCCCCGCCATTTGCAGAAAATCACGCGGACCCTATGAGTGGATCGAACCGACACGCGGTGCTGGCAGGCACCGTCTTCGACGGCACTGCCTTGCACCATGATTGCGCGGTGGCGATCGAAGGCGCTTGCATTGTCGGGATCGCCGCAAGGCGCGACTTGCCCGCTGCGATGCCGATACGGACCTTGCCCGAAGGCGCCTGGCTCGCCCCGGATTCATCGACGTCCAGGTGAACGGCGGCGGTGACGTCCTGTTCAACGACGAGCCCACTCCCGAGGGTATCGGCGCAATCGCCGCCGCCCACCGGAGATTCGGGACGACGGCGCTGGTACCGACACTCATCACCGATACGCCCGCCAAGATGCGCGCGGCGCTCGATGCCGTGCGCCGCGCCGCTGCCGTCAACCCGGGCGTTCTCGGCATTCACTTCGAAGGGCCGTTCCTGTCGCCCGCCAAGCCCGGCGTGCACGATCCCGCGATGATCCGCCGGCCCGACGCGCAGGACTGCGAGATGCTGGCCACGGCACGCGTCGGGCGAACGGTGGTGACCTTGGCGCCCGAGCAGGTGCCAGCCGGTTTCACGGCGCAACTGGCCGGCGCCGGCGTTCGCGTGTGCCTCGGACACTCGATGGCGACCTATGCGCAAACCAAGGCTGCGCTCGCCGAGGGCCTCGTTGGCTTCACGCATCTTTTCAACGCCATGCGGCCCCTGGAGAGCCGCGAGCCCGGGCCCATTGCCGCGGCTCTCGAAGCCCCCGGCGCGTGGTTCGGCATGATCGTCGATGGCGAGCATGTCGCGCCTGCGATGCTCCGCCTCGCTTTGCGGGGCGCGGCTCGTCCCATGCTGGTGACGGACGCGATGCCGCCGGTCGGCGGGAGCGCATCGGCATTTGCGCTCTACGGCCAGAAAATCAGTGTCCACGATGGCCGCTGCACGAGACACGACGGCACGCTGGCGGGGGCGGCCCTCGACATGGCCTCGGCGGTGCGGAATTGCGTACGGCTCCTCCAAGTGCCCTTGACGCAGGCCCTGCGCTACGCGTCCACCGAGCCCGCGCGCTTTCTCGGTCTCGACGCAACGCTCGGCCGGATCGCCCCCGGTTATCGCGCCGACATGGTCGCCTTCGATCCCGGTGACATCCGGGTCCACGAAACATGGGTCGGGGGTGAAGCTGCCAACGCAGAGCTGGCGCATCCGTAACCATCTCACGCCCGCGCGTGGTTGAGGAAAAAATCACCGCCCGGACCCATGGCCGCTTTCGAGAAAAGCTGCCGCCACCGCCGACATGTTGAGTTGTCCGAGTTTGTGAAGGGTTTCGGATTGACTCGAAGCCGACGTGGCGATTGGGCTTCCAGTGATTGATCCGTCACAAAAGACGAACGTCGTTATCGCTGAGCACGTAAAGGCCATCTTGCGGCACAGGCAGTTCGAGCATCGTGCGGTCCGACAGGCCGAGATACACGCCGCGAACAATCCGACCGGTGAGCCCATGAGAAATTGCGACTGACGGAACGGCCGCCTCATGAAGCCACGCCGACACCCGTGCTTTCACCGCCTCGAAGCTCTCTCCGTCTGGGGAGCGAAAGAACCAGTCGAATGCGTCAGTTCCGGACAATGCGTCCGAATATTCCATGCTGACTTCATAGTGGCTCATACCATCCCATGACCCGATGGAAACTTCTTTTAGACGCGGTTCTTCGACGCGATCCATAAGAACGTATCGCGCAATAATCTCCGCGGTTTCTTGCGCCCGACCAAGTGGACTGACGTAGGTTTTGAGCGGGATGGCGAGGTTTTGCGAGACTCCAGCCAGCATTCGCCCAAGCGATGCGGCTTGCTCGCGCCCACGCCTGGTTAGCGGGGAATCCTTGTGGCCTTGATAGCGTCCCGCCGTATTCCACGCTGTCTCACCATGCCGCAGAAGGTAGATCATCCGGCCTCGGTAGCACGTTGCTTGAAATGTAGTCCACGCTGCTTGCAAGCACTAAATGTTTTACCGTGGGGATTCGGGATTGCCCCGCTGAATGTTGAAATAGGAGAAGCGGCGTTGCTCGCCTTGAGCCGGTAGGCTCGGGGTGCTGATTCCACGAAAGGAAAGCAACGCCATGAAGAGAATTAGCACAACACCGACCGTATTGCCTTCGACGAAGGTGGGGGCTGTTGGCAAAGCCTGGGACGAGGTGTCCGCAAGCTTTGATCGATTCTGTTTGGCCGCCGGCGTCGAGGCGCTTGGGGCGATGATGGAGAGGGACGCTGAGGAGGCTTGTGGGGCTCGCCACGCCCGCAGCGAGGGACGGCGAGGACACCGCTGGGGCCGTACCCAAGGCAAGATTGGCTTTCATGCCGGCAAGGTGGCAATTGAACGGCCGCGTGTCCGTGACCTCGCTGGCCAGGAACTGGCGCTGCCGAGCTGGGATCGTGCGGTCGCGGAGGACTGGCTCGGCAAGTGGGCGATGAACCTGATGCTGATCAACGTCTCGACGCGCAAATTCCGCCGCGCGGTGCGGCTTCCCGAGGGCGATGTTCCGGCGCCGGCAGGGCCGGAGTGTCGAAGTCGGCGGCTTCGCGCCACTTCGTGGCATTGTCGGCGGCCCGCATGAAGGAATGGATGGGCGCCGATCTGTCCGGGCTCGACATCATGGTGGTGCAGATCGACGGCATCCACATCAGCGAGCATCTCGTGCTGGTGGCGGCACTCGGGATCGATAGTCAGGGCTTCAAACACCCGCTCGGACTGATGGAAGGGGCAACCGAGCACAGCGCCGTGGTGCAGGCGTTGATCGACGACCTGATCGAGCGCGGCCTCGATCCAGCGGTGCCGCGTCTGTTCATCATCGACGGCTCGAAGGCGCTCGCCAAGGCGATCCGGCGCAGCTTCGGGCGCCACACGCCAATCCAGCGCTGCCAGATCCACAAGGCGCGGAATATCATGGAGCGTCTATCGCCAGCTCTTCATGCCTCGGTCCGGCGTGCGTTGCGCCAGGCCTCGGAACTCGACGACGCCGAGAAGGCGGAGAAGCTGATCCGCAATCTCGCCCAGCGCCTCAAGCGCGACGCTCCCGGCGTCTCGAAGAGCATCCTCGAGGGATTAGATGAGATCCTCACGGTGAGCAGGCTGGGTCTCCCGGCCGAGCTGCGCCGCTCGCTCGCTTGCACAAACATCATCGAGAACATGATGGGCACCGTGCGTCGCGTCACCCGCAACGTGAAGCGCTGGAGTTCGCCCTCGATGGCCTTGCGCTGGACTGCCGCGGCGATGCACGAAGCCAAAAAAGGCTTTCGCCGGCTGAAAGCCTTCAAGCAACTTCCAGCCTTACGGGCCGCGCTTGCTGCTCACTACGGAAAGGAAACAAACAGCCACTCTGTTGCCCAAACCGCGAAGGCCGCCTAACGTCATTCACGGCAGCGCTCGCTTCGTAAAGTTCAACAGAGCGCGGGGCAATCCCGGGGATTCTCAAGTTCGGGTTGCTGGCCTATAGCCCGCGCTACGCCAAGCCCCCAGCACGGCAGCCATCGAAGCAAGTCCCGCCGTGCCGGCCACGAAGCTCCCTTGACCGTTACTGCAGAGCCTTATTGGTTCGCACCCTCGAACTTGATCATGTCGCTGCGGGTCACCGTCACCCATTTGGTCGTCACCGGGGGGCCGCCGCCGCCCATGTGCCAGGTCGCATAGGCCTCGCGGAACGCGCTCTCCGACGGCAGGCAATCCACCGGATAGGCCACGAAATAACCGCGTTGCGCCGCGGCGCTGCCGGTGCCGATACCGACGCCTTGCGCCGACGTGCCGCACAGGATCACCGTCTTGATGCCGTGGCTTTTCAAACGCTGGTCGAGATCGCTGCCCAGGAACTTGTCGGGTCCGCCCGGTTTCTGCTCGACCACTTCGCCGTCATGCGGTGCGATGCCCGGATCGACGATCTTGCCGCTGCCTGGCAGGGTATAGGCGACGAGCATGCCGGCCGCGCGCGCCCGGTCCATCAGGGCCTTGAGCTTCGGGACCGCTTCGACGCAGCGCGGGCGCGCGTTGCAGTTCGTGTTCATGAAGTCGAACAGGAGAAGCGCGGTGGTCTTGGGGTCGAGCGTCACCGGTTTCAACGTGGGCGGCGGCGGCATCTGGAGCGTCGGCCAATCGGCGATGATATCCGCAGCGCGCGCCGGCGCTGCTCCATAACTGGCCGCGGCAAGCGCGATAGCCGCGGCGCCAAAGTACAACCGACCCGGAATCCCAGTCATGGCAATCCTCCCTTCAAACGAGCTTCCTCTTGCGAAAAGGAAATCCGTGAGACAGATAGCATCCTGTGACTTTTGCCAGAAGCCGGATTTCGGCCGTCATGCGGTTTTTCGGCTCCGGCGATGACGGCGCATACCTTATCCCCGGTGCCTGGCGATGAAATCCAGCACGGCGCGATTGAAGGCTTCGGGCTGTTCCCAATAGACCGAGTGTCCGGATTCCGGCACGACCACCAGTTCGCTGTTCGCGATCCGGGCGGCGATCATGCGCGCGATCGACGGCGGCGTCGACAGGTCGGCATCGCCCGAGATCACGAGCGTCGGCACCGCGAGCTCGCCCAGTTTCGCCTCGGTGATCCGGTTTGCCAGCGGCTGGCGCGAGCCGTCGCCGACCTGGGACTTGCGCTCGAGCTCGACCCAGAGGCGGAAGCCGTCCGGATTGGCGGCGCGGTAGGACGGGCCTAGTTCGCGGAACTCGACCGGGATTTCGTCCCACATGCGCGGCCTGATGCGCATGGCGGCGGCGAGGATCTCGCCGTCGGTGATGCCGAACGGGTTGCTCGAAATCGCGAGGCTCGACAGCCGGTCCGGATGGGAGAACGCATAATCCGCCGCGATGCTGCCGCCCGCCGCGGAGGCGACGAGATGGAATTTGCCGATGCCGAGGAATTCCATCAGCTGCTGCAAATCCTCCGAACCGATGCCGGGGCGGCCGCGCTCGATGGGCTGCGAATTGTAGTAGCCGCGGCGCGAATAGGCGATGACCCGATAGCCCGCCTTGGCGAAGACCGGCTGCTGGTAGCCCCAGATCAGCGCGCTGCCGCTCGCAGGGTGGAGGAGCACGATGGGCTCGCCGCTGCCGCCGGTGTCCCGGAACCACAGGCGCGTATCGGCGAGTGCGGCGATGCCTTCCCGCACCGGCTCCTGCGGCGGCAGCGGGACCGGTACCAGCGGATCGGCGGGCGTCGCTTGCGCGCGCGCGCCGAGAGTAGCGCCCGCAAGGCCGCCGGAGAGTGCGGCGAGCGCGGCGCTTATCTGCAACATGCCTCTTCGGCTGACTCTCGTCCCGGACATCATACCCTCCTGGCCCGCCGAAACGGCTGGCCCTAAGCATTATCGCGCGCGCAAACGTGTCCTGTGGTATATTCCCATACGATGGAGTCTGCACCCCATGCCTCGCTACAAGGTAATGGTCGATGACAACTTCCACTACCAGGATTTAGACGAGCGATGGGAGCAAGGCACTTACGAAACGGTGGAAGAGGCGATCGCGGCGTGCCGCGGACTTGTCGATCGATCCCTCGAGAAAGCATACAAGCCCGGAACCTCGGCTGAAGCTCTGTACGGTGATTACACGAGCTTCGGCGATGATCCCTTCATCGTAGTCGTCGACGGTGCGGACGACAGGGCTAAATTCTCCGCCTGGAGCTACGCGAAAGAGCGCTGCCGGATGATCTGCGGGGATGACTAGCATAACTGCGCCCTCGACGTAAGGTTGCGCATGAATGCTCCCCGGACCGGAATCCATCAACGAAAATTCGCTTGACCGCAGCCTGGCGCCCGCCCGCACACGATTCAATCGAGCCTGACGCCGCTGTCGCGCAAGACCTTGGCCCAGCGCCGCGCTTCGCTGCGGAAGAAGGCGTCGAACTCCTCGGGTGTCGAGGTCACCGGGTTGATGCCGACCTTGTCGAGGCGGTCGACCACCGCGGGGTCCGCATAGATGGCGACCACCTCCCGCTGGATCTTGTCGATCACCGGCTTCGGCGTACCAGCCGGCGCGACCAGCCCGATCCAGCTCGACATGTCGTCGAGCCCCGGCAGGCCCGCCGCCACCGCGAGCGGCGCGAGGCCGGGCAATTGCGACAGCGGCCGGCTGTTGAGCTTGGCGAGCGCGCGGAACTGCCCGCTCTTGATCAGCGGCAGGCTCGGCGCGGCGCCGTCGATGATGAAATCGACGCTGCCGGACAACAGCCCCTGCACCACCTCGGACGAACCCTTGTAGGGAATCAGCTGCAGATCGATGCCGGCGAGCTGGCCCAGCAGGTAGCCGGCCAGCCGGGTGATGGCGATGCCGGCGCCGTAATTGAGCGTACCGGGCTTGGCCCGCGCGATCAGCTCCTTCACGCTGTGCGGGCCGTCGCTCGCCCGCACGGTCAGGAGCGACGTGTTCTTGGCGGTCATGGTGATGGCCGCGAAGTCGTGGAAGGGATCGTAGCTGAGCGGCCCCGTGGCGCCGGCCGGATTCATCACCAGCGTCGAGTTCATCGCGGCCAGCAGCGTGTACCCGTCGGGCTCCGCGCGCGCGACCGCCTGCGCCCCGATCGCGGTATTGGCGCCGGGGCGGTTCTCGATCACCACCGCCTGCTTCCAGTCCTCGCCCATGCGCTGGGCGATGATGCGGATATCGACGTCGGTCGGGCCCCCGGGCGGAAACGGCACGATGATCTTGATGGCGCGGCTCGGAAAGGCTGAGGCACGATCCGCCTGAGCGGCGGCCGCGACCACGCCGAAATGCGCCGTCAGCGCCGCCACGGCAACCGTGAGGCCCACGCGCCTGACTCTCATGGTTCCTTCCGCATGCGTTGCCTGCCCTGTGCCGACGTTAGGAGTTTTCGGCTCTCGGCGGAACCCCGAGCCCACTATTTGGTGTTGCCGGTCCGACGGGCGGGATTAGGATCGAATCCGACTCATTCCACGGGAGAAAAACCGACAGTGACGGTCCTCATTCGCGGCGGCACGATCGTCAATCACGACAGTTCGCGGCGGGCCGACGTTCTCGTCATGGATGGCACGATCACGGCCATCGGGACGGGCCTCGCCTCGCCGGCGGGCACCGAGGTGATCGATGCCGGCGGATGTCATGTCCTGCCAGGGGGAATTGATCCCCATACCCATCTCGAACTCGCCTTCATGGGAACGGTGTCGGCCGACGATTTCGAATGGGGCACCAAGGCGGCCTTGTCGGGCGGCACCACCATGGTGGTCGATTTCTGCATTCCCAATCCGGGCCAGTCCCTGCTCGCCGCCTACCAGGATTGGCGCCGCAAGGCCGAGAGCGCGGCCTGCGACTACGGCTTCCACATGGCGGTGACGTGGTGGGACCGGCAAGTCTTCGACGAAATGGAGACCTGCGTCAAAACCTACGGCATCAACACCTTCAAGCATTTCATGGCCTACAAGGGCGCCTTGATGGTCGACGACGACCAGCTCTACCACTCGTTCCGCCGCTGTGCCGGCCTCGGCGCGATGCCGCTGGTGCACGCCGAAAACGGCGACGTGGTGTTCCGCCTCCAGCAGCACTACCTGGAGGCCGGCATCACCGGTCCCGAAGGCCATGCTTTTTCGCGGCCGCCGGCGGTCGAGGGCGAGGCCACCAACCGGGCGATCATGATTGCCGACATGGCCGGCTGCCCGCTCTATGTGGTCCATACGTCGTGCCGGGATGCCCACGAGGCGATCGCGCGGGCGCGGGCCGCCGGCAAGCGCGTCTACGGCGAGCCCCTGATCCAGCACCTCGTGCTCGACGAGGACGAATACCGCCACAAGGACTGGGACCACGCCGCGCGGCGCGTGATGTCGCCGCCATTCCGGGCGAGCGACCACCAGGCGAGCCTGTGGGCCGGCCTGCAATCGGGCTCGCTCCAGGTGGTGGCGACCGACCACTGCGCGTTCACCACGGCACAGAAGCGGCTCGGCCGCGGCGATTTCACGAAAATCCCGAACGGGACCGGCGGCCTCGAAGACCGGCTGGCGGTGCTGTGGACGGCGGGCGTCAATACCGGGCGGATCACGAGGGAGGAATTCGTCGCCGTGACGTCGGCCAACAGCGCGCGGATTTCAATGTCTTCCCCAGGAAGGGCGCCGTCGCGGTCGGCTCCGACGCCGATCTCGTGATCTGGGACCCCGACGCCACCAAGACCGTTTCGGCGAAATCGCAGGTGAGCCGCATCGACTACAACGTGTTCGAGGGATTTGCCTGCCGGGGGCTGCCGCGCGCGACGCTGTCGCGGGGGAAAGTCGCCTGGCTCGACGGCGATCTTCGCGCCGAGGCCGGCGGCGGGGACTATGTGCCGCGTCCGCCCTTCCCGGCCGTCCACACGGCGAACACGACGTGGCGCGAACTCACGGCACCGCGCGGAGTGGAGCGCGTGGACGTCACGCCCTGAGACGGCGCGGCGCGGCGAGGGTACCTGCGATGCAGAACCTGCAGATCAACGCCCAGCGTCTTTGGGACACGCTGATGGAGACTGCCCGCATCGGCGCGACCGCGAAGGGCGGCATCAAGCGCCTGACTCTCACCGACGACGACCGGCGCGTGCGCGACTGGTTCAAGGCCGCCGCCGAGGCCATCGGCTGCTCCGTGACGGTCGACGAGGTCGGCAACATGTTCGCGCGACGCGCCGGGCGGGTCGAAGGCCTGGCGCCGCTGTGCATGGGCAGCCACCTCGATACCCAGCCGACCGGCGGCAAGTTCGATGGCGTGCTCGGCGTCCTCGGCGCGCTGGAGGCGATACGCACCTTGCACGAGTCCGGCTATGAAACCAACGCGCCCATCGAGATCGCCAACTGGACCAACGAAGAAGGGTCGCGCTTCGCGCCCGCCATGCTGGCCTCCGGCGTGTTCGCCGGCGTATTCACGCCGGATTACGCCCATGAGCGAGAAGACCGCGACGGCAAAAAATTCGGCGACGAGCTCGATCGCATCGGCTATCGCGGCGCCGAGAAGGCCGGCGGCCACGAGCTCGGCGCCATGTTCGAGCTTCATATCGAGCAGGGGCCGATCCTGGAAGACGAGGGCAAGATGATCGGCGTCGTCACCGGCGTGCAGGGCATGCGCTGGTACGAGGTGACGGTGTTCGGCCAGGACGCCCATACCGGCGCGACGCCGATGCATCTGCGCCGGAACGCTCTGCTCGGAGCGGCCCGGATCATCGGCGCGGTCGACGCCATCGCCCACGCATTCGCGCCCGACGCCGTCGCCACCGTCGGCCTGATCGAGAACCGGCCCAACAGCCGCAACGTCATTCCGGGCGAAGTCTTCTTCACCATCGATTTGCGTCATCGCGACGAAGCGATTCTCGACAAGATGGAGGCGCGGATGCGGGCTGCCCTGCCCGCGATCCTCGATCCGTTGAAGCTGACCTACGACGAGAAGCGGATCTGGACGTCCGCGGCCGTTGAGTTCGCACCGGAGTTGATCCGGTGCGTCCGTCAGGCCGCCGCGAAGGCCGGCTTCGCGACGCGAGATATCGTGTCCGGCGCCGGCCACGATGCCGTCTACGTCGCGCGGGTCGCACCGACCACGATGATCTTCGTTCCCTGCCTCGGCGGCATCAGCCACAACGAGGCGGAATCCACCACCTTCGAGCAATGCGCCGCCGGAGCCCAGGTCCTGCTCGACGCGGTGCTGGAATATGATCGCGGTTTGGCGTGAAGCGTGGAACGGAAGCGCGCGCGAGCAACGTTCACGCCATGGCCGGACGTCACGGGCGCTATTTATGACTCGGATTTCGATCCCGACTGCTCGAAAGAGTAAGGCATTTGGGGCCTTTCGCAAGGCCTGGACCGCACCCACCACCTTGATCGGGCACGCTACGGCTCTGGTATTGGGTTGTCGGAAACCGCAGCGCATCGGGGGCCAGGCGACAAGCGCGTGGCTCTATCGACTACCCACCGGACGTCTCAACGGTTGGAGAGCCGTTACCATTGGACACGTCATCATCGTGGGACCGGCGTTGCTCGCGGAGCACGGTCGATGGCTCCTGGCTCACGAACTCTCACATGCACGTCAGCACGATTGGCTCGGTCCGACATATCTGCCGGTTCACGCAATGCTGCTTTTTATCAGCATGGTGATGTCTTCTTTTAATCCCCTCACCAAGTTCTCGCAGTGGCATGCTTACAATCCGCTGGAGCGCATCCTGATTTGCGTGCCGATTGACGTACTCGTTGTTCCGCCACCGCCAGAAAGTGCTCTAGCCGATGCGGTCTTGCGTGCATTTGGCCTGGAGGAATGACAACCCTGAGCGCCGTAGGTTGGCATTACGAGCGCTGCGCGGTTGTCGGGCTTGGCCCCGGCGCGCCGCCGGGAACGCGATTCACCGACACGATGGGCAACTTACTTCCGCGCCAGGACGACCAGCTCAGCTAATTCCACCGCTTCTCTTTCGGCTATCTGAAGTCGCTCCACTAGCGCTCTGCACAATTCATTCCGCGCGATTTCCTCGGCACTTTCATTCGTCATGACCAATTGCTCATACAGCCCTTGTAGAATTCTGCGTGCCGTCTCGATATCTACCTGCGCCTTTTCCAAAACGGCGACAGGATCGTTACTCAATTCCATCTCCGTCATCAATCCTGCCCCTCGCCGCAAGTCGTTCACTCGTTCGGACAACATAGCAATGCTTTCAAGGGGCCTGCCAGGGGTGCATGACCAACTCCGCTGGTATCCGCTGCCCTTTGCCTTTTGCATGATAGATTGGGATGATGGCCGCGACAACACCAGAAGGCCGAGACACCATGAACGCGCTCCGATTCTGTGCAGCCGCGCTTCTCCTTGCCGTCCTAACCGGCATTTCGGCAACAGGGGTCGCGCAGACCGGCCAAACATCAGTCGATCGGGAGGCTTGCATCAATTCAAGTACTGCAACTTCGCCCGAGGCGGCAATTACCGCGTGCACCCGCCTTCTCGACGCCCTGGCGCGCGGTGAAATCACCGGCCCGGAAGGCGCAGCCGCCTATGTCGCCCGCGGCAATCTCTATGCGGTTCAGGGCGACGCCAATGGTGCTATTGCAGACTATGATCGCGCGATCACGCTCGACCCGAACCGCGCGGTCGCTTTCTTCAACCGCGCCGGCGCGTTGGCCGCGAACGGCGAAACCGATCGCGCCATGGCGGATTATGACCGCGCCATCGAACTCGATCCCGCGGATGCGGACCCTCTTGTGGGCCGCGGCCGTCTCCATTACCAGAAGAAGGACTATGCTGCCGCCGTCGCGGACTATGACGCGGCGCTCCACCTCGTGCCGGGCGACGCTGAGGCATTGGCGGAGAGCGGCGATGCTCATGAGCGGGCCGGCCTCTACGATCGCGCTGCCGAGGATTACAGCCGCCTCATTGCCATCGATCCCGGCAACGCCAAGGCGTGGAACAACCGCTGCTGGGACCGCGCGCTGTTGGGCCGTCTTGAGGAGGCGCTTGCAGACTGCAACGAAGCCTTGCGGCTCACGCCCGATGATCCCGGCACCCTCGACAGCCGCGGCTTTGCCTATCTGAAGTTGGGGCGGTTCGAGCAGGCGATTGCTGATTACGATGCGGCGCTGGCCCGCAACCCGCGGGACCCCGGCTCGCTCTATGGTCGTGGTCTCGCCCGCCTGCGGGGTCAACGTAACCCTGAAGGCGGTCGGGTCGATCTCGCGGCGGCGAAGGTGCTCGACCCCGGTGTTGCCGCAGAGTTTGCGCGATATGGGTTCGACGAATGACCTCCGGATTGGAACAGCTTCTCGCTCCGGCCAGCCTGATCCCGGCTCGGCCGCTCGTGCCGGCGCGCCGCCTGGTCTCAGCTATGCACTTGGTTGACCCCGAAGCGCCCCTCCCGGCTTGTCGCCTGGTCCCAGCCCTTCAACTCGTTCCTGCACTCCTGTCTGGCGAGCGGTGTTCATGAGTGATGACTGCACCGCAGTAAGCGGACCTGTTCCAGGCCGGTCGGAGGGGGGCCTACATGGGCCAAAGAACGAACCCGCTCCCGCTGAGAAGGCGGCAAGGACGCTGGCTATATGTCTTGAGGGGGCGGTAACCAAGCTGATTGAGCGCGGCGGGGCTCCGTCTTGAGAGGGGTCAAGCGCTCCAACCTCAAGGCCCCCAATGAGCGAGAAGCCCATCAGCCCGTTGCCTCGTCGCATGACGCCCCCCG
The DNA here is from genome assembly GCA_963800215.1 of uncultured Alphaproteobacteria bacterium. Taxonomy (GTDB): domain Bacteria; phylum Pseudomonadota; class Alphaproteobacteria; order Rhizobiales; family Xanthobacteraceae; genus JAJPKK01. The sequence continues at coordinate 1,105,220 of CAWCZY010000007.1, forward strand.
CATAGAAGAAAGCGCGTGCGAGGGGACGGCATTCGCCGGCCCTCACCCGGGACCTCGCCCGCTGGTGCACAACTCATGGCGCAAACCTTCCACGCAATGACTTTCATCCGTCAGCGCAGCGAAATCGCGAAAACCCGGCATCGAGGCAAAGAAGTTGGACATGTTCCGGATCAGTCCTTGGATATTGCGCCGACGGCAAAGAAATAGGCTTGCGCGAAAGATGGATCGCGCTGGCGCCAGCGATAGACGGTGACACGATTGATGCCGAGCACCGTCCTGACCTGGACAGCGTGTGACCCTGGCTGAGCAAATCGAAAACCAGCCATTTGCGCCGCCCCGGTCGTCAGGCGTTCGGGCCGCGGCGGTTGATAAGTCATTGGTGCCGCAAGAGGGATTCGAACCCCCGACCCCATCATTACGAATGAAGCGGGGTTCCATTAGCATGAAAAGCCTTCGTTGAGCATGGTTCGAGAGGGGAGGCGCATCCGGTCCTCAAGCTATTGATTATATGTGCAAACCTTAACCACACTCAGCGATATCTGACTTCCACCCCGTCATTCCGATCCGGCTGCGGCTATATTCCGGTGGCAAGATGGTGGCAAGATCTTTATGCTGGAGGGCACCATGACCGGCAAGCTCAACGATACCTTCTGCGGTAGGCAGCCGCACACCACGAAAGGATTTCGACGCATCCCGGACGGAGCGATCCCCGGGTTCGCATTGCGCGTTGGGGTAAGGTCCAAGGTATTCGAATGGCGCTATTCCGATAAGCCTTACATTGACTCCAAAACCAGGAAACGCCGCCGCGATCAGCACACGATCGACTTGGGCCTATGGCCGCATGTCTCAGCCGAGGAAGCGCGCACAAGGGCGCTCGATAAACAAACACGCCATCGGAAGGGCGAGCCATTGGAGGGGCCACGCCGCGGCGCCGCGACGCTGGCAACCGCATGGGGAAGCTACAAGGATTCCCCGCGCAAGAATGGCAAGCCCCGCGCCAAGAACACACTGGAAGCTTACGCCGCGGCGTTCAAACGTTTCAGGGCCGACACGGCCAACAGGCCGCTTCGCGATCTTGCAAACGATCCGACGATCGTCACCAAAGAGGACGCGCGTATCCGTAAGGACAATGGCGCTGCAGCGGCAACACAGGCCGCCCGGTTCGGTCGCGCCGTCTACGGCTGGGCCAGGAAAGCGCTCGACAAGAAGTTGCCCGCTGGTCATCCATGGGAGACGATTGCCACAACCGACCCCCCAAGACCACAACGGGCGTTGTCTGCCGCAGAGCTTGCCGAGTGGTGGCGCGAGGCGCGCGCGCTCCCAAATCCAATTCACCGCTACGCCCACGCGCTGCAACTCTTCACTGGCTTACGCGTGAGCGATCTCATTCAGATCGAGTGGTCACAAATCGATTGGGAGCATCGATCGCTGCGGCTCACCGCATCGACCAAGGGCGGCCACGCCTTTTATTTGCCGCTGTCGCGGCAGGCGACGGCGTGCCTGTATCTGTCGCGCGCGGTCGGTGGCGGGTTGCACGCCGACCAAGCGCGCCGATGGGCTTTTCCGAAACCAGTCGCATCCGGTCATCTCGACCGTCACGAACTGGGGAAGGCTACCTTGACTCACAAATCACACGATCTGCGGCGCACGTTCGGCCAGCTTGGTGAGGATGCGTTGCATTATCCACCGCAGGAAGGCCGGCAAGTGTTGGCGCGCTTCTATAACCACGGTGCGGGCGGCATCACGGACCGCTATCTGGCGCGGACGCGGACCGGCGCTGCGGCGATTGAGGACATGCAAGCGATCGGCGACTATATCCGCGCGAATCTCCGCGGCGTGCACACGCTGTCAAGCGATCGCCGATTGCTATCAGGCGCTGGGCATGCTATGTAAACCTTGTTACTCCGTTGCTTGACTCGCTTTCTCGGGCCAGAAAACAGCAGCGGTGGGGTGCGGTGCACCCCTATCACCATAGAAGCCCGTTGGCACCATGATGCAAATTCTCGCTTTGTCGAGGTGTGCGGCCAACTCAGGGTGAAAATGCGCAACGCCAGCCCGTGAGGGCTGAAACGAGCGGTGATGGCAACCCCAAGGCTAAGGGCGCCATCATGTCTGCATATCAAGACGTCTCACAATTGCAATCTATCGTCCGCGGCACCGTCGAAGAGACGTTGCGCGAAATCGCCAAGAGCGGGTTCGCGCTGCGTCCGCCGTCGCCATGGATGAACCTTGAACAGGCTTCCCACTATCTCGGGTGGGCGGTCGGCACCTGGTATCAGCGGCGATCTCGCGGCGAACCACTTCCCCGCACCTACGGCACCGGAAAATCAGAGCGCTGTCACGTTGAGGACGCCGACGCATTCATTCGTGGGGGTGCCAACGCAAAGCGGCCAACCGGCGAGCCCGTGCCATGAACCCCACCGCAAACTCGCGTCCCCAATACACGCAAGCCGGGCACCGGTTCCAGCGAGCTCCTGCTGTGGATTACGGCGCCGGTTAACTACTTCGTTCGCACGGGATCGGCGCGTCCAAGCCTGAGGCGATCGTTCGCGAACGGGAGGAAGTAAAATGACAACATCCGATCAAAACAGATTCGCGTCTATGGTGCGGATGCTCCAGACAGCCTATCCCAATACCTGGGAAAGGCATCTCCATAACCTTGGCGTGACCGCCTCAGCCAACCCTCCGCCGGCCGACCTCGATCGAATTATGGAACGCGTGTTCTGGATGGTTCCCCAAGCCGGGATCAAAAATCCTGCTGCCTGGATCGCAACTGACACGGCTCGCGCGGAGCGGGCTTCAGCATCGGTCGAGCCTGAGGCTCCGCGGAAGGTCGCCCTCGACGTCGCGGTCCGCCAAATCCCCGTCGAGCTCAAGCCGGCCAAGCTCGGAACGAACTTGGCGAAGGCCTCCGGTGCATCGCCACTGGCATCGGAGACGGGGATCAAAGACCCTGCTGCCAAGATCGCAACTGACACGGCTCCTGTGCGGGCTGCCTCAGCATCGGTTGAGCCTGAGGCTCCGCGCAAGGTCCCGGCGCCCCCCGCCGCGGTCCGCCAAAACCCTGTTCTCGAGCCGGTCAAGCTCCGAGTGGCCCCGGGGAAGACCTCAGGTGCATCGCTACTGGAATTGGAGAGGGGGATCAAAGTCCCTGCTAACCGGATCGCAACTGACATGGCTCGGGTGACGGCTCCTTCAGCGGCGTTGGAGCCCAAGGCTCGGCCGAAGGTCGCGCGCCCCGTCGCAGTCCGCCAAAACCCGGTCGAACCCAAGCCGGTCAAGCTCAGAACTGACCGGGCGAAGATGTTCGACTTATCGCTATTGGAATTGGAGACCGCCAGCGAGATCGCCGCCCAAGAATTGAACTGGGCGAAGCTGAAGATCGAGGACGGGGAGCGGCGCGAGGCTGCCGATTACATATACAACGCCCACGATCTATACTACGCAACCCAACAAGAAATTGCCGCAGCCGTCGGCAAGTCTCAGGGGTGGGTCAGCTGCATGATTCGGTGGCGTCGGGAGCGGTTCAAGGACGACACTCCATTCGGCCCGGCATCGAAGGACGCCCGTATGACAGCGCGTATGGGGCGACTTATAGGGCAAAGGATGCCGAGAGGACTGGTGCGGCGTTGGATGCGGCATAACCATCCCACTCGACCTATTTCGATCACGCTCGATCACGCTCCTTCCTATTGAATCACTTGAATTTTTTGGCTTGTCTCAGGACCGGACACTGTGGCATATTGGGGTCGGTTTTGAGGGGGATCAGTCGCCCTTTTGACCCCAGTCGCCGACCCCTACTACCCGTCTGGCGACCCCACTTGAGAGCCGATCGGAGAGCCCAGTGCCAAGCCTTACCGATGGAGAGATACGCCGCGCTCTGAAACAGGCGGAGCAAACCGGCAAGCAGCTAAGCCTGATCGATGGCGAGGGGCACGGCACCGGCCGTCTGGTCCTGGTCATGAAGCCGATGCCCACTCGCGTCACGGCGGACTGGATGGCGCAGCAGTGGCGAGATCAGAAGCGCCTCAAAAAGAAGCTCGGCTCGTATCCGTCGATGTCGCTCAGCAAGGCGCGCGAAGTTTTCAGCCGCGATTTTGCCGATATGATTCAGAAGGGTCGGAGCATCAAGATCGCCGGCGACACACGCCCCGGCACCGTGGCCGATCTCTTCGAGGCCTACGTCGCTCACCTAAAGGTGTCGGGTAAGTCATCCTGGAAGGAAGCGGAGAAAGGCTTCAACAAGATCGCCGATACGCTCGGGCGCAATAGGCCCGCTCGGGACATTGAGCCCGACGAAATCACGGATCTAATTCGGCCAATCTATGACCGCGGCAAGCGCTCGATGGCGGATCACGTCCGCAGCTACATCCGATCCGCGTATAGCTGGGGCCTCAAATCGGAGCACGACTATCGTAGCGCGTCGCAACGACGCTTCCGCCTCGCCTACAATCCCGCAGCCGGCATCCCCACGGAACCCAAGAAAGTCGGCACCCGCTGGCTTGATGAAGAAGAGTTCCTGCGCCTGTTTCGCTGGCTAGAATGTCCGGACACGCCGGTTCACCCGCCCTTCACGCGGGCCGTCCGCATTCTCATGCTCACGGGGCAGCGCGTCGAGGAGATCGCCCGCCTGCATGTCGATCAGTGGGACGCGAAGGAGCGGATCATCGACTGGTCGAAGACCAAGAACGGCAAGCCGCACGCCATTCCCGTCCCAGAAGTTGCAGCGGAGCTGATCGAGTCCATCAAGCCCGACGCGCACGGCTGGTTTTTCCCCTCCGCGACCGACCCGACCAAACCCGTCAGCCACGGCACGCTTTACTCGTTCATGTGGCGTCAGCGCGAGCGCGAGGTGATCCCGGTCGTGACCAACCGCGATCTGCGCAGGACCTGGAAAACGCTTGCTGGACAGGCCGGTCTGTCGAAGGAAATTCGCGACCGGCTGCAAAACCACACGCTTCAGGACGTCAGCTCGAAGAGCTACGATCGCTGGAACTACATGCCGGAGAAACGGGCCGCAATGAAGAAGTGGAATGCTTTCGTCCAGGCTATGCTGAACAAGAAGCGTCCCAAGGCGGCCAAAGCAAAGCACGCGCCGATCACCCATGGCGCCGCTGAAGAAGCGGCTCAGCAAGCGACCTGATAGTGACCAGCAGACGTTCCCGACAAGCGCCCGCGAAGAAAGGCGATCCCCGTCTGCCGAAGACGGTGGCCGACGCTCCCTCTCCGGACGCGCAGGGTTACGTCACGCTGGTCGCCGAGCTCAAGCAGCGCATCACCGACGCTCGGCTTCGCGCGGCCCTTTCGGTCAACCGTGAGCTCGTGCTTCTCTACTGGGGGATCGGCAGAGACATTCTTTCCCGTCAGGAAAGCGAGGGCTGGGGCGCCAAGGTCATCGACCGGCTTGCGGTCGACCTCGGGCGCGCCTTCCCAGAGATGACCGGGCTGTCCGCCCGAAACCTCAAATATATGCGTGCGTTCGCAGAGGCGTGGCCCGACCTCGAATTTGTGCAACAGGTTGTTGCACTATTGCCCTGGGGCCATAACGTCCGCCTGCTTGACGCAGTAAAGGCGGCGCCGGAGCGGACCTGGTACGCGCGTCAAGCCATCGAAAACGGTTGGAGCCGCAACGTCCTCGTTCATCAGGCAGGCATCGAATTCGTCGATCTCCATGTCGCCGCTGACCTCGACGTCCCAGCCGAGACGTTCCTTGAAAATCCGGTAACGAAGCCGGTGCATTTCAGCGAGGTCGTCAACGAACTCGCCATAGCGATCGGGACTGATGAGTTGGAGCATGTTCGCCTCCTGGCAGGTTTTGTCCTGCGCGATAGAAGGCGATCAGCGGGCCAGCCCACATCCTGTGCAGTTGCACAGGGGATGGAGAATGGAACCTATTCGGTGGCGGCTTTAGAGGCGGCCAACTTGGCGACAGCCTGGCATATCGTCCTGACGTCAAACTTCATCTTCGCATTGTCGAGATGAAACGCCACCGTGCGGCGGGAAATATTTAGCAGGCGTCCGATTTCCCATGCGGACTTACCCTGCGCAGCCCATTCGAGGCATTCGAACTCTCGCGGCGACAACGCGACACCGTCAATGACCCGATTGATCGACAGCCTTCGGCGTGCGTGAGCATGAAAATACATCGCCATGAGCTGCAGCACGCGCCGATTCTGCTCGACGCAACGCTGGAATGTCGCGCGGCGTTCGTCCGCGGCAAACGTGACCGCCGCGACCGGACCACGGAAGTCGTGAACGGGCACTGTGAAGCCGCAGCGGATCCCGAACTGCGCCGCCTCGTCGAGCAGCGCGCATTGCGGCTTCGACAGATGCTTCACCGTGAATTCTTGTCCCCACTCGAAAGGCTCTGTGGCGCTCAGCGCCTCGACAATGACCGGGTCAACCCGCTCATAATGTTCCCGCAGATAATGATCGGTCCACTCGACCGGGTAGTTCGAGATGAGTTCCGGCGCATCGCCCCTTCTCGACGGCATGGAAAGATACGCGAAGCAGCTCAGATCGAGCGCCGCACCTGCATCGGCGAGCACGGTACGGAGACGCTCGGTGTCGCCGCTGGCGGCAAGGCCGTCGATAAACGCTTGGAACACACGATGCATGCGGTTACGCCTGTTTTACATAAACACTCGTCGTCAGCTCGGTGGCGGGAAGCGATGATCCGCGAGGGTTGCTTCCATCGAGGTCCGAGGCGTGGCCGCTTCGCTCTTGAGGCATTCACGCAGATTACCCAGCGGACAAACGCTCCCGCGGTTGCACGCCCCGCTCGATGGCCTGCGTTTGGGCGTACATCGTCTCGGGTGCTGCCCAGGCCCGCACGGCCGCTCCGACCCCCACCCTTCGGACGAACTCGGATTTTAGCAATACTCTGCCGGGCAGGAAAGGTCAGCCCCGTTGGCCTCCTGCCTCAATCTGGTCACAAACATGACACCCGACATTGCGGTGACGACAACTGCGGCAAATCGCAAACGGAATAGACGACCATTCTAACGCCTATGGCAGCTCGACAAAGTCCGATTGATCGCCCTGCCGCTGCACCCGAAAGATCGAGTTCAACATCAAATCCTGCGCTGTTACGTGCACCGCGAATGCGAACAACGCCGGATGATCAATGAGATGGGAGAATGGCAGTCCCTTGCCATGGCCCAATAAGACCGAGTGCAAGAGTAGTTGGGCGACTTGATCATTAACGCGGATGCGTCGCGCCGGGCCGACGATTGACCCGTGCTCTTCGCCAGCTCGAAGCAGTCCCCACTGGCCCATCGAGCGAAGAACATGCTGAATGGTGCGCTCAAGAGTAGACCGATCACCCCAAGTTTCAGTCAAACGGCGCTTGATCTGCGACCGGTTAGCTTGACCATTCAGCTTGATGAGCTTCCCCACGTGGGTTGCCACATCGAAAAAGAACGGATGGGTGGCAGCAACCATCGCCCAATGCACACCAATCCGATTTTCCCCTGAGGCACTGGTGACGCATTGCAACGCTGCCTGTTTTAATGGTTCAGCCTGTATCGGAACGGACACCCAGATTCTAGTGAGAACCGTTAGTGTCTTTCCGCGACTGCTATTATTGGTCGTGCCAGGCTCGACTCCTTCGAGAAACTCCCAGAGGAATTTTCTCGTGGCGTTCGGGGGTTCCCCAGTCATCACGCGAGCGACAGCGGCGTCCAACCACTCGGCAGCGATCGTTCGGTCAAAACCAATTCTTCGTCTGTCCGGCATACTCATTCCGACTTTGCGATCGTGACAAAGGGGACAATTACTTCCTCAATACAGATCCCGCCGTGCGCCACGGTCCGCTTCCCATCACCGATGAACGCGCGAAGCGGTGGGGCAATTAGAGCAAGGTAATCTTCGGGTAATCCGATGCACGGCCATTCCAGCGAGCCTGGATATTTTTCGGCAATATTCGAACGCAGTAGTGGGTCCGAAAAAACGTGAACACGCTCCCCCCGTTCGTTCGCGGTCGCGCCCACGTTGGGTCTGCCAATACCCACGCCCTCGACGTTGCCGTGATCTGCCGTCAGGATCACCTCGAAGCCGCGTTCGAGCATCGCATCGAGAAGTCGCCCCAGAGATCCGCGCTTTGCCCAATGTCTGACGCCGGCATGCATCCCATCAGTGCCGTTGACGATGCCATGCAGCATCTGATCGATCGTGCCTACGACAACGCCGGCGACGCGGCATCGCGGCTGATCGATCATTTCAATTATCCGTTTGATAAGCGTGTCGTCGTCTTCAAGCGAACCTTGACAGGCATAAGCCGCATCGCCTTTGCGGAGGCCGCGGTCGTCCCAAAACCTTGTCCAGTGCTGCTCTTCCTTGCGCGTCGTATCAAGGCTCTGGCCGAAAAAGAAAGGCGGATCACCCGCAAAGATCGATTGGCGGGATACCGACGTCAGCGTCGGCACCCAGGCGAATAGCCCGAATTCCTCAGTGATCCATTTTCGGTGCGGCAACTCCTGGCGGACAACAGCCCACTGGTCCATGGCAAGGCCGTCCACGACAACCACGGCCAGCTTCCGGTCAGGCCCCTTCGCCGCTAGACGGTGCGCCATGTACTTCGGAATCTGATGCAGCATGACCGGGCGTGGTAGGTACGACAAACTGTGCAGCGAGCCGTAGTGCGCAACCATCCAATCTTGGAAGTTCTGCTCGATCAGTTGGTGCGCCCCATCGAAACGGTCATCGTCCTCAGGTGGCAACTCCATGGGTAGCGACCAACGCAGTGCCACGACCTCCGCCCATCGCGTCGCGGTCTGAATCCACACCTGATGATCGCTGCTCGAAGACGGTCGCTCAGACTGCAAGAGCTTAAGGAGCTTTCGGAAGCGAGCAGCCTGATCTGCGCCTTCAGAGCTGGCCACCCCGACCGCCATCCAAGATCCAGCAACCAGCGCGTGGGAGATAACGCCGGTCGGAACAAGCAGACCATCAGTGAAAAGGTTGTCTACATAGACGCGAACATCGTCGTGGTCGAATGGGAGGTGCTCAGGGCCCGCAAACTGGAGATCGTAGGGCGCGGCATCTTCAGCCAGTTCACCGCCCTGCGTCGTCAGATGCCGCTGCACGAATATCGGCCATCTCTCCTGAAGAAATGCCAGAAAGTTTGTTCGGCTTGGAACGATCTGATCCAACGGCCATTCCCGCCATCGGCCCGTCGAGCGCAGCAAATGGATAAGACGATCATCCAAAGACTTCGGAATGACCTTCCCACTGTAGTGCCGCCGCAAGAGCGCACGAAGGAGCTCTGCGTCGTCTTGGATTTGAGCGGGATCGAGACGAAATACGTGGCGCAGCAGAAAGTCTCGCGTGGCGTTCTCACCCAGCGGCTCGGGCTTGAAAAGTTGCTGTGCCGCAGACACTGCATCGAGGTCGCCACGATCCAGTTCAGAAAGCACGTGCGGAGCGAGGGACGGGAACAGCTCCGCCAGACTGAACGAAAGCAAACGACGGTCGCGTTTGGCCTGATCGAGGAGGTCAAACGGAAGTTCACTGACATCGGACCGCGTCGCTCTCAAAACGACAACGAGGTTGGTGTCCCTGCCGTTGTCCCAAACCTCCCGAAAGCGCCGCTCATAGGCATAGCGGAAAGCTACGTGATCCTCGAAAGGGACAATCTCGAATCCGCGCTGGCGAATGCCGTCAATAACGCCCTGCTCAGTCAGCAGCTCATCAGGATCGGCGACGACCGTGAGGCGTGCGACCGTAGCAATGTCGGGCGTGAACTGGGCAAGGATCGGATCGCGCCAAGTGCTGGGAAGCGGATCCGCGCTCATAAGCTCTTTCCCATAGGCGCAACGCGAGCCATCAAGATGGCCGCTAGGTCCGGGAGGGCGGTTTCCCGCGCTGCAAGCTCGCGGTTCCAGGCTTGCTCTTCGTCAGCCAAAATCCGGAGGCGGTAACTCCGGACCTGGGGCAGCCCCAAACGCTCGATTGCGCGACGACGCGACGTGAACGCGTGCCCACCTTTCTTGCGCTCACGAACGATGCTCAGATGGTGATCAGCCAAAAGCTCTTCGAAGACTGCTGCGCCTTGGGCTTCCGCCGCGGCGCGGCTGGCCTCGTACGCCTGCAATGCGGGCGCGCCGGAGAGATCGTCCGGCGCCTGGCTCAATCCGGCTGGAAGGTCGATCAAGCGATCCCAGATCGTCCGAGCTGTCGGACTAAACACCCGGCCGTGGTCGCTAATGAACAGCGAAAGGAACCGCTGTTCCCGACCACCGGCGGTGTGCAGGCTTATACGCCACAACGACCAGACACCGGTCGTTTTGTCGGAAACGTCCGGGACCACGACCGACGGTATCGGTTGACCCGGTGCAAAGACCGGCAGACTGTTTGTGAGCCCACGAACGCGCTCGTCTTCCAGCGAAATCAGCGTCGCGCCCGGACGATCGGCATCGTCACGATTGAAGACGGCGGACGCGCTGGTGTCACCATTCGGCCAGCGCAGATCGAAGCCAATGGCAGCGGGCTTTGCGAACGCCCCCGCCGGCTCCTGCGTGCGAAGGAATCCGAGCGTCAACCTTTCCGTCCAATAGGGCATTTGGTGGCTGGCGATATGCTGCGCGGTGGATGGGTCTAATTTTTCGGTCGCATTGAGCAGACTTGAGCCTGCTCGCGCTTCCTCCGCCCGGCGCCGGATCTCGTCGGCTACCCCGGCTGCGCGCTGTTCGGCATCCTCAGGAGCGATCATGGCTTGCGCAAACAACGCTTCGAACGGGACGCCGCCGTCTTCGGAATCGAGCACATCGGCCAGCTTATCGACCCCGAACTCGTCGAGAATTCGAGCCAGCTTCTCTTCCAGCACCTCGCGGACGCGAAGCTCAACGGTATCCGCGAGCGCGAAATTCAGAGCCCGCACGATGTGCTTCTGACCAATACGATCGACGCGGCCGATCCGCTGCTCGATCTTCATGGGGTTCCACGGCAGATCGTAGTTCACGACCACGTGGCAAAACTGCAGGTTCAGGCCCTCGCCGCCGGCGTCCGTGGAGATGAGAATTTGAGCATCGTCTGCAAATCGCCGCTGTGCTTGCTGGCGTTCTTCCAGATCCATCCCGCCATTGAGGATGACGACGGTGAAGCCGCGCCGTTCCAGAAAATCGGCGAGCATGGCCTGCGTCGGCACGAACTCGGTGAAGATCAGCACCTTCAGGGCCGGATCGTTTTCCTCGCGCTGCTGCTGCTGGATCCGATCGAGCAGCGCCTCCGCCTTCACGTCCGGTCCGCTGGCCTCGCAGCGCCGGGCGGCCGAAAGCAGCAGCTCGACCTCTTTGCGCTCGTCCTTCAGGCCTTTCAGGCGCGTCTTCAGAATGGTGTCGAGCTGTTGCTGGCCGTCCAGCGAGGACCAGTCCTCGGCCATGTCTTCAGGGAATAGCGAAAGCTGTCCCTGAGGCAGCTCAAGCACGGCCAGCCTTCGTTCCAAGGCGGTCCGGATCGCCGCCGTGCTGGAGGTGATCAAGCCGCTGCATCAGGATCATCAGGAAGCCGACAGCGGTCTGCTTTTCCTTGATGGCACGGTTGTAGCCGTCGCGAACGTATTCCGTGACGGCCTCATAGAGAGCCCGCTGCTCCGCGTGCGCGCTTCCCCATTCGATCGGCACCAATTGGGTAAAGCGCGGCTTGAACAGTGGATTGCCGTCAGCGTCGATCGCGCGTCGCTTCTCAGTGCGAATGACAAAGGGTGCGACCGCCTCGCGCGAAATCGCGTCGTCACCCGGCAACGCGTCGGGGTCGAGAAACGTGATCAGTCGCCGGAAGGCATCCGACTTGCCTTGATGGGGTGTCGCCGACAGCAGAAGCAGGTAGGGCGCCGCCTGAGCAAGCGCGTCACCCAACTTGAACCGGGCGACCTGCTCCGTACTGCCGCCGACGCGGTGGGCTTCGTCGATGATGATCAGGTCCCATCCGGCCGAAACCAAGTCCTCGAACCGCTCACGGTTGTAGCGGGCGAGCTGCTCCTGGCTCCAACCGCGGCGGGAATCCATCGGCTTCACTGAGTCCAGCGGGCAGATGACCTGGTCGTGCATCCGCCAGAGGTTCTCATTCTCGTCGATGGCGCCGGCCTGACGTAGAGCCGTCAGGCTGCTGGGAAGGATCAGGCGGAAATTCTCCCCGAAGTGGCCCTTCATTTCCGACTGCCACTGCAGCACCAAACCGGCGGGTGCGACGACCAGGATCCTGCGAACCAGACCCCGTATCTTCAGCTCGCGCAGGATCAGGCCCGCTTCGATCGTCTTGCCGAGGCCGACTTCGTCAGCAAGAAGATAGCGAATGCGATCCCCAGAGATCGCCCGCTGCAAAGCCAAAAGCTGATGCGGAAGCGGGATGACCGTGCCTTCCAACGGCGCGACCAGGGCGTCGCGCTCCAATGCGTCGGCGATGCGCGCGGCTGCGCTGACATACGAAAGGCGATCGAGGAGATGGGGCTCGCCGGCCTTCAGCGGGATCAGGCGCTTTTGCAGCACCCTGACCGCTGTGTCGCGGCGCGGCAGCCAGACCAGGCAACTGGCCTGCCCCCACAGCGTTTCCGTGTCGACAACGCGGCAGGGTTCATCGTGGTCAATGCTGTGCCACCACTCGCCAGCTTGCATGCATCACCTCACTCATCACCGAGGCGCATGCTTGCGACGTCGTAGTACATCAACAGCTTTTCGTCTTCTTGCAGGACGTTTTCCGGCAGCTTGGCGGCAACGCTGACAATCGTGTTGTAGTCCTGACCGTCATAGGCAGCCTTGAAGCCGGCACGTACAGCCTCGGTGCGGAACAGCTTCAGTTTGCGTTCCTTAGCATGCTTGTACGTCTCGAACTCAGTCAGCAGGGCCTTCTCGCGCAGCTTTTCGAGATCACCCTGCTTCCCTGGATCAGGCACATACCAGCGATCCGCCGCTTTGGCAGTCAGTGCCGGATCATCCTTGGCAAGATTGCGAAGCTCTTTGAAGTTCGTTGACAGGTACGAATGGATCTGGCTCGGGACCGGTCCGCTGCCGTCGTAGTGGATGCAGTTCTGTCGCAAGATTTCCTTGAGCTCGACTGTCTGCTCGTGCTTTGCCCAGTTCTGGATTTCGCGCATGAACGTTGGCTGGAGGTCCTGGAAGCTGCGCGGCTTGTCCTGAAGCTCGCGGCGCACCCACTGAATGGCGCTCGCCTCGTCGATCACGAAGAGGCTCAGCTGACGAAGCTCGGCAGCCGTGTTACGTTTGCGGTCGTACTCGGCAACCTGCGTCTGGCAGGAAGTACATGCCGTCACGCTCGGGATAGCGCTGGTTCAAACCGACCAAAAACTCCCCGGTCGAAAGCGGCACGGAGAGTTGGCGCTGGACATGGAAGGCGACCATGCGATCGTGAAGCACCTGCGCGGTGCGTTCGGCGATCACATCGGCGACGCCATCAACACTGGAGAAAACGGGAACGTGGCCAAGATGCTCGGTCACGAACGCCCAGGCGCTCTCTGGCGACGACGTCCCTAGCGCAAAGCGCTCAGCCAAAGCCTCGGTCGGCTTGTAGGCAGAGATGACGAGGTCCTGCTTGACCGCGGTGCTCGTAACTTGCCGATAGGAGCCTTGCTGCTTGTCGAGCGTCCTGACGTCCGCAACAACGATCCAGCGGTCCCCAGCGCTTCTTGTATGGCCCGCCAAACGGCATTTGCCGAATTGCTGAAGACAACAGTCATCCAGCGGCCAGGCTTGAGAACGCGCCCATATTCCTCAAGCAAGCGCGCATCAGAGCTTGGTAGTCGAGGAGCCCTTTCCTTCTGGGATCTACGATTGCCTCCGGCTCGCGTTCGTTAAAACGCGATGCCAAGACTCAAAAGGTAATTCAGATCCGCGTAGAAGATGTTTCTCCAAAGGGTGGGTCGGTGAAAATGTAGTCGACAAAATTATTTGCAACGATCGAGAGTGCTGGCAGTACCGTCTCGCAATGCGTATGCCTGTGTTGGCACTTTGCTGAACGACGGGTGGTCGATCCTCTTGGCTTTGTCCCGTTAGGAGATACCGGGGATGCTCGCTTATGAATTGTGAAGCAACGTAGTAGACACCGCCAATGTTGATTGACCTGGAAAACTACGTCGGGGCGAAATCGATTTGAGAAGCGACATGGTCCAGATCGCTTGTTCTACAAAAAAGAGAATCATGTCGACGTACGCGGATCGATTCGCTCAAAACTTGCGGCCCCTTACCCCAAAGTAGCCGCCATGGTCTTGCGCCGCACGAGGAAGGAAGAGATGATGAACACGTGTGAAGCCCTTGGGCGCGAGTCGCGAACCATGAGTACATGTGCTTCGATTGGGAAACTCATTCACGGCACCGTGCCCGGCAGAGGCAAGACGCAGGATTTGATCAAGGATCGCTAGGTCATCTTGTGGTAGGCTTCTTTTCGTAGCTTAGCGCTGCCAAAGTGAGTAGTTGATCAGGGCTGGATCGGCGCTTGGACTTTTTTCCAAGGTCTGGCTCTAATGGCTGGGTCAAGATCATCGTCTCATAGACGCTGATCCAGGCGTGTCTTTTGTGAGTTCAGAACGGAGCAGTGGGGACAACGGAAATTGATCGCTAACTCGATCTGCTGGAGGGATCCAGAGCTTCTTCGACGAAACTACTTCGCCGCCGCATTCGGGGCAGGAGAAGATCTCGCTCCAAACGGTGTAATTGATGAGGCCCTTCATCTTTCCATCCGTGTGAAGCGTCTCGTACATCCAACCGATCTCGGTCCTGAACTTCATCCAAGATCCGCTGAGCTCATTCTGGAAGGCTGTCACATCGAAAGGCAGTGTTGTAGTTGGCCGCGATGAACGTCGCGGCCGGCGCCAGGTCGCCCAGGACCGCACGACGAGCGCCCCATTTCGGCTTCGGCAACCCCTGTTTCGACCACTCTGTCTCGACCTGCTTGCGATACACCGCCGGCGCAGAACCGCACCCACTGGGCTGCGACGCCAGTAGTGCCCGAGCCTGCGAAGCCATCAAGCACGATGTCACCCGGCTCGGTGTAGTGGAGG
>CAWCZY010000008.1:0-341768 GCA_963800215.1 uncultured Alphaproteobacteria bacterium
CGTTGGCAGCGTCGGTTGCGCTTGGTCCGCGGGGTCGTGAATGACGTTCTGGCTGTCCTTGGGGGCGAATGTTCCGGGCTTAGCTGATAGTGGTCGGCCGTCAATGCCGCCCGAGCGGTTCCTGCGGGCGCTGCTGCTGCACGTGTAGCTGTTCGAGGCCGATGTGGCGCAAGTTCCTCGCCGAGCCGATGGATCAAGCCGCCCGCTCTGTCTCCAGATTCCCTTCCTGGCCCCCGGTATATGGACCATTCCGGCACGTCCTGCGCGGGAAAGCTCGACGTCGCCGGTCGCGACCGCGTGCCGGGTTCGGCCGATTTCCGCTTATCCGCGCATTCGATGCCGCCGTCTCGACTGTGCGGCCCGGTTCAGCCGGTGGGCTGCCGGGATACCCGTCGGGTGAATTCGCGCTCCCGTTCGGGGGTCGGACCGTGGACGTGGTCTATGATCCCCTCGCACAGCGCGTCGTAGGTCGTCTCCAGAAAGGCCCGGCCGTAGCTTTCATCTGGTTCCAGATAAGCTCCCTCGCCCCACTCGTTCCAGGCGTTGATGAAGATCAACGGCTCCTGCTGCCTTCGACGGAGCATGGCTTCGCGCACGAGAAACCGCAGCCACTGACCATAGGCCTTGGGGCTGTCATTGACGAGAATATGTCCTCTTGTCTTGCGCCGTGCCGTATTGTCCCAGCGCGGAAACAGGCCGCGATATCGGACATAATCGACCGGCAAATGATTGATGCTGCGCATGGCGACTGAAATATAGTCCTCCAGATATCCTTCGAAGTCAGGATTTACTCCATGCACTCGCTTCGGATCGACCAACATCCGATCGACATGAGGGGGAGAAAACTCGATTGCCGAGTCGAATCCGTAATAACGGGGATCGCTGATGCCGAACGACTGAACCGCGCATAAATGCAGCCGCTCGATGCCGTTTTCCCGGGCGGCGTTCCGCCACACCTGCGCCACGCCGACCGGATCCTTCAATTCGCTCACCCGGTACACCGGCAGCAGGGCGGCGCCGTCAACGCGAATATACCGCGGATCCTTGAGTATCGGCAGCACGTCCTCGATGAACCGCAGCGCGCTTCCCTCGTCGTAGGTCTGCGCCATGAGAATCTCGCTCTCCGACCCGTCCCAGCGGCGGCTCCAATTCTCATTCGCCCAACAAATGCAGAACGGAAAGCGTGGCGCCCGCTCGCCCAGCCAGAGGTCGAGCGGCCGTTCGAGAAGACGCTTCCCGTTGAACCAGTAGTAATAGAAGCAAAAACCGTGAATACCGTATGAGCCCGCGAGCTCGACTTGCTTGTGCATCGTCTCTGCGACATGAAGATCGTAGAACCCCAACTCGGTCGGGAGCCGCGGCTGCTGGTGATAGCGGAAGTTTTTGATCCCGCGAACCACGCTGGTCCACTCGGTGAAACCCTTGCCCCACCATTTGTCATTTTCCGGAATGGAATGGAACTGAGGAAGGTAGAAGGCGATCAGCTTTACGGGAAACGCGGCCGGCGGAGTCGTCGTGCCGGCCGTACCGCCAAGTGGAACATCCTCCTTCATCGGATCGACGGCAGCAGCCGATCTTGCGCCGTGTCTCGGCTTTCGTCGCGCCATGGTCGTGTTGTAAATGATTGTGTTGTAAAGCCCGTCGAGGGTCTTGGCGCCCCTTGCCCAGGTCAGATTTTTGAGGGCGAATTTGCGCGAATTGGTGCCGAGCGATTTCCGCAGCTGGGGCGAACCGACGAGGAGCTGGACGGCAGCCAGGATTTCCTTGATTGAACCGGTTTCGAGCTTGAGGACATGCTTGCCGTGCTCCAGCACCGTCCCGATATTGGTGTCCGGCAAGATGACCGGTCGGCCGGAAACGAGGTACTCCGGCAGCTTGGAAGGAAACCGGTAGTCGTTGAACGCATCGCTCTTGCCGGGCTGCACCAGAATGTCGGACATCGCGACCAGTACCGGGACATCCTTGCGCGGGACGAAGCCGAGGTCGACCAGATATTCCTCGGTGCCGTGCCGGTGGTCGATTCCGACGTCCGCCTGGATCAATCCCGTGCGCACCAGCTTGATCCGTAGCCCGCGCTTGCGGAGCAGCCCCGTCGCAGCAAACAGCTTTTGAAGATCGCGCACGATCGAGAAATGAATGTTGCCGGAATAGAGCAACACGATATCGTCTTGCGCCAAGCCGAAGCGGGTTCGTCCCGCCATCCGGTCGCTGTCGCTGATATCGGCGAACGGAGCGTCGAAGCCCGGCCAAAACACGACGCCGGGTACATTCTCGGGCTTGAATTCCATCAGCCGGTCGATCAGGCACGAAAAGCCGTCGGCACGCGCGATGAAATCCCTGTATCTGCCTGGATGAGAACGGTAGGGCGAGATCAGCCCGTCGACGAGACCATCCGGGAAAAGTCGCACCTCGGAATAGTCCAGTCCGCTCAGCTCGTCCTGAACGATCTGTTCCTCATTGTCTTCCATATGGACGGCATAGGGACAGTCGAACTCTTTCGCCAGCGTTTGGGTGATCTTTCGCACGTGCTCGCGCGGCGACCATGCATGGAGGATGTCGGGCCGTGAGCCGTCCCTGAAGGGCAATCCATTAATCGAGGCGGAGGCGTAATCTATCACGCCGAATGACGGCTTGCCGTGATCGTGGACGGTCTCGGGGGAATCCGGCACCAGAATGCAGCATTTATGACCGAGCTTTTGCAACTCGACCGCGAGGCTGAAAACGTGCATCGCACTGTTGCCCCGAAAGTTGCAATGAGCAATGAGTCCGATCTTCATCGCGCTGGTTCGTGGTAAGGAGAGATCATTTCAGGTTATTTAATCCTCCAGCCCCACAGGAGCGCCGATGTTGTGGAAGGGATCGCCCTTTTGAATGGTATCGGCGTGGATATCCTGGAAAAACACTGCATCGGAGGTGCTGTCGGGCTCCGCCAGATCATAACTGCCATCGACACGAAGGATCGGCGTCGCGATCGCGATGTTTCGGTAACCGATGGCGGTGGCCCGCACGGCAGCGTCACCGAAAATGTAATGCGGTGTTGAAAAATCGGGTTCGAACCCGCCCAGCTCATCGAGGATGGCCCGGTCCATCATGATCATTCCGGCAGGCAGGGCGGAAACTTCGCGATTGCACGCGAGCGATCCAGCAAAGCCGTCTTCGCCCAGCCTGAAGCGCTGCATTGCGGGCGACAATCCGAGCTTTCCGATTACCAGTCCGGCAGCGACGACGCGGCCATCACGACGATAGAGGTGCGGAGCAACAAAGCAGACATCCTCGCGTTCGGCATAGAGGAGCAAATGGTCGAGCCATGCGTCGTCCATCACCTCGACCAGAGGATCGATGAAGACCACGTAGCGGCCGGATGAAGCAGCCAGCGCCCGATTGAGCTCGGCTACAGCCGGGGATGCGGAGGGGACAATTGCTGTGAACGCATCGCTGCCAATTGAGCGGGGCTCTTGCCCTGCGCGAGCGGCACCCGGTTTTTCCGACAGCTGACCTGTTGGGGCGAGCACCGTGACACAGGCAAAGTTCTGCCGTCTTTGGTTCAGCCGCGCTAGGCACCGCTCGGTCGCCCCCTCCGACCGGTCGCCGCGCACCACGACGTCGACTGATGGATAGGCCGTTCGCGGCTTCGGCCTGATCGCAAGACGGTGAGGAAGGTACTCGTAGGGCTGAGCTTCGCCCTGAAAGCCGGTTCGCGCGAAATGCGCGTTCACCGCCGCGGCTTGCAAGGGCTCGATCTTTCCCTTCGAGTTCGCGTCATGGGCGATGCTGCCGGGGATACTTCGCCAGTGGTAGAGAATCTTCGGCACGTGCACGATGCGCGTTCGTACGTTCTCCGACTCTCAGCATGAATTCGAAATCCTGCAGGCGGTCGAAACGCCGGTCGAAACCTCCTGCCGCGAGCGCGGTATCACGCCGCACCACCAGGAGGTGGCCGATATACATCACGCCCGAAAGCAGGACGGGCGACCAGTTCGGCTTGTAGAATGCGGACTCGAACGTGTTCCAGGCCGATACGTAGGCTTGGTCGCTGTAGGCAGCGTCGGCTCGCATTTCGATTAGCGCGCGGACCATCTCTTCGATCGCACCGTGCATCAACACGTCGTCATGATCGATGAGCGCGACGAACTCGCCGGTGGCGAGCCGCAACCCCGCATTGGTGGCCGCCGAGATCCCGCTGTTCCGGTCGAGACGCACCTGCCGAATCCGCCGGTCGAGCCGGGCGATGCCATCGATCATCGAGCTTACGTGCTGCCTCGGCGAACCGTCGTCGACGATGATCAGCTCCCAGTTCGCGTAGGTCTGCGCGCGCACGCTGTCGACGGCCGCCGTAAAGTAACGCTCGTCGAAATCATAAGCGGGCATGATCACCGAAACGAGCGGAGTGGCAGCGAGCGGCTTTTGCTTTTCGGCGCGCAGGGGCAGGATCGCGCGGACCGGTGCCGGGATGTAGGTCGCGTGTCTGGACACAAGGCCGGGATCGATGTTCGAGCGGAACTGCACGTAATCGGTCAAGGGATCGATCGCCGTCTCGCGAGCGAGCGCGCTCGAAAGCCGCGCCACGGCTCCGTCGAACAGAGGGTGGGGATGCCGCCGCGCCTCGCGCGGCTGCATCAGATAGTGGACCAGCGGATTGACCCTTTGCCCGGCCAACTCGGGGTGTAGCCATTGATAGTACCGGCAGTCAAACATCGGATGCGGATTGCGGTTCTCGCGGCCTCCAATCTCGACGAAATGGCGCAGCGGTCCGATCCCGGCAGCCGCCACATCCGGGTTATTCCGCAAGTAAAAAACCGGATCAAAAAGCGGGTGCGAGGAGCGCCCTTGTCGATCCCCGACCAGCAAGAAATGAATGAACTCCTCCATTCCATTTTCGAGGACGTCCGGATTTCCGAAGCGATACCAGACACGATCGAATAGCGGATGCGGCGAAATGCCGAGTTCCGCGCCGCTATGCAAGTAATGCGAAAGAGGATCGGCGGCCGCCGCCCCCTCGTCCCCCACCTGCGAAAGGTAAAATCTCGTGTGAAACAGAGGATGTGGATCACGGCCCTCTCGCGCGCCGCGGTCAAGGTAGTGCCGAATCGGGTCGGCTTTCATCTCTTTCACATCGGGATAACGGCTAAGATACCAAGCCGAATCAAAAAGCAGAGAGTGGGCGTGCCTGTGCGACGCGCTGTCTAACAAAACAGCGAATTCTGACGCACTCTGAACATTATCGTTGACTCGCAGCTGCTTCGTACTGCTCTTGAGATGTCAGGCGATTTTCGGCGCGGCCTTGTTTAATGTAATGGACGAACGGGTTGATTCCCGATGCGGCGACATCGGTATAGCGCGACAGGTAGAATGCGTATCGAAATAGTCACAAGGATTTCGCCCTTCCACCCAGCCGTTGCAGAGATAATGGCCGAGCGGATCGACGCCTGCTCTTGCTACATCTTTGTAAGAATTCAGATAATATTCGCGATCAAAGTCATCATAAATTACAGCGTAGTCATCCGCGAAACTCGCATTCGTTTTTTCGTTGTGGTCGTAGACTCGCAATGTCGCTCTGCGTTCAAATTTGCCGTATTTTAGATAATGCACGAACGGGTCCATACCCGAAGCTTTTACGTCAGGATAATTCTGAATATAGAAAATGGGATCGAAGTCACGTCGCGGCATGAATCCAAGTCTGCACCCGATCTTCACGTAATGCTCGAGCGGATCCAGTTGCGATTCGGATACGGCAGTCGTATAGCTGGCTAGGTAGAAATCCCGGTCGAAGGCTGACTTAATGATGTCGTAGTTTTGTCCGTGCTTGATAAATCCGATGGACCGAATGAATTTCATCAGGCCGACATGGGAAATCGTCGCGTGACGGGGATGCTCCAAGCTAAAGACATAACTTCACCATCGGGCTGGGGCTCGATAACCCGCCGAAGAAAAACTAGGGCCGCAGAACCGGGCACAAACGATCTCAAGCGGAAACAGGATGTTTCCGCTCGACAAGTGAGCCGATTTTGGGGGGCTCGGAGTCGCCAGACCCACGAGGTCCCCGCCAGCGGCCTGTTCTCCAAGGCGGGTTTTGCTTCTTTGGTGCCCGAACATCTCCGAAGTTATCGTCTGGACAAGGCGATCAACCCGCCCTGGCTGGCGACCTTGCAAAGATTTTTGATTCGTGTCGAGAGCATTCGACAGCATTTCCCGCAATGCAGCGCACCCCGCCGGAAACCGAAGAACGGCCGCTTCGCCATCAGGCGCAAGTCAAGGGCGAGATGACGTCGGCCCGACTCGGGCGTGCCCGACATGATGACCCGAGGGGCATTTTGACCGGTCGTCGGTCGTCATTGCGGAGCGCCGCCGGTCGTACGCGGGGTCGCAAGAGCCCAATCCATCAGTCATGGCTTTCGGAAACCCACACATGTCAAAGTCGGGGCACGTTCCAGCGCGCTCTGAAGCTCATGCGAAGATCGATCACCATGCGCAGCATCGCGTCGACCGCGTGGTCGACCGAGGCGGCCGGTGTCGCCGGAGAGAATGGTATCAATATGCCGGCGGCCTCGGACCCCGTGCCAACCGTTTCTGAGCGCGCCGATATCGGTGGCGATGACCGGAAGCCTCATCGGCAAGGCTTCCGTGATACTGAGATTGAGCGTCTCTCCTTTGAACTTGGAAAGCAACACGACGCATTCCACCGCCGTCAGATAGTCTTGGACATTCCGATGAAATCCGACGAAGCGGACGTTGTTACGGCCCTCGATGGCGGCTCGATCCCTGATCCGCTCAAGGTCGGCGCCGCTGCCGAGACACCAGAGTTCGATGGGAGGTCATAATCGCGTCGGCAAGATGGTTTTTCCAGGAATCCGACCGAATTGTAGCATGGCGTCACCAAGGTGAATGTCGGCGATTTGACGACTTGAACGAGCGTCCATTCAAGCGGATTCGCGTTTCGGTAATGGCCGTCGAATGGATCATGGGAGTGATCTTGTTGGCGGCCTGTCGGCTCGGCGACCGCGGCGACGGTGCCGGTGCCAGACCTCGACATTGGTTCCGGCATTGACGCCCGCGCCAAACAAAGCAGTGCCAAGTCAGAATTTTCCTCTGAACGACGAACGGGCCCGGAACAAGACATTCCGAATCTGTGGAGCCTTGACCGCGAAGTGGTGCGCGGTCTGGACTTTCGTGTTCTCATATGGTCATACGGCGCGATGTTGCAGGTAATCGCCATACCGCCGGCTATCATGGTGCCTTTCAAGGGCTTTAGGCGGGCGGTCTCAGGCAACCGGATCGTCACGGTGACGGGCAACCCGTCGAGTTCCATCGAGGAGCTGGCTGGCGACTGGCATCGACTGGACGAGAGCCTCGAAGGCTATCCACCGACATCAAAGCATCGGCCGATCAGGATCCGACGTGCGAGCGGTTGATCACGGTGCCTGGCATCGGACCGATCATCTCGAGCGCGATGGTGCCCGCGATCGGCAATGGCGCGATTCTCGAAGGGGCGCGACCTCGGCGCGTGGCTCGTGCCAGTGCCCAGGCAGATCTCGACCGGAGATCGCACGATCCGGCAAGATCTCGAAGCAGGGCAATCGCCATCTGCGCGTCTTGTTCGTGCAGGCGGCCCGAGGTCGTGCTTGTCAAGCCGACGATGTGGAAGCGCCACGGGCTCAAGCCATGGATCGAATCCGCCAAGAGACGCCTGCACCAAAACGGGCTGGCAATCGCGCTCGCCAACAGGCTTGTCGAGCGGCTTCGCGACCGCCTCGACGAGTGCTATTGTTTGAACCCATGCCGCAAGTCTATATGGATTCTCTGGCGGAGGAGTCGGTGGAAGGTCTGAACCCGGCCCACGGGAGATGAAAGAGTTCGACCGCCAGGGATAGGTACCGGCTCGGTCTAGGTTATCGCGGCGCGTCTGCGGAAGAATGAACCTTCCTTGACTACTGGGACGCTCTTTATGCAACATTCTTTCGTAAACCCTCTCATCTGCAAGCCTGAGGAATCTGACTTTCTAAAACGTTATATCGCCGAACAGCCGGAATGGTTTCACCAGTTCACGTTTGACAACGGACTTTCGTCACCGGGTAGAGATCCCTCGCTTAAGAAGCTCCATCATCTTTGCCTACCCCAATCGCTCAAGGGTAAGACAGTTATAGACATTGGAGCTTATGAGGGGTTTTTTAGTTTTCATTGTGAGGATCGCGGTGCCGATCGAGTTGTCGCCTGCGATCGGTTCGTATGGGATTGGCCAAACTCTACTGCTCTTCCGAATTTGATGGCAGTGCACCGTGCCACCGGGTCAAACGTTGAGATTCTGTCGTCCTGCGTTGAGGACCTCCCTTCGAAGACAACCGACAAATTCGATATCGTTCTTTTTCTCGGTGTCCTTTACCACGCCCCTGACATGATTCGATATCTGGACGCCGTGTCCACAGTTGCTTCAGATGTCTTGGTGCTCGAAACTTTCGTCGACGCCCTTCATGAAGATGGGCCGCGTGCCGTTCTCTACGATCTGAATGAATTAAAGAGTAATTCCTCCAACTGGTTCGGCCCCAATCTCCACGCCATTGATATCATGCTTCGCCGAGTCGGGTTCAAAACAATCGAGTTCATCAACTTCTGGGACGTAAACACGCGAGATCAGCACGAAGGTCGCCCCGCGCTTCAAGGGAAGGTGAAGACGGGCCGGGTCGTAATCCATGCGTATAAATAGCAGAACTCCGCTATTGGACAGTGGGGATTCCTATGATCAACTTGCCATCCATTGACTCCATTCCCAAAACGATCGCAAAGGGTCGCAATGTAAATGATGGCTATGTGCGAGGATGGGGCTTGCAATTTGGCGATTTTCATCGTCAAAACTTTCTCGATGACCACTACCAGCATTGTCTCCAATATGCAAAAGGTAGAACCGTCCAGGGTGAGCCGTGTAGAATAAATTTATATCTTTTGGTGAGGTTTTTTCTTCCCAAGATTCCGTTGCGGACATATTGTTGAATTCGGTTCTTATTTAGGAGGGTCCGCCCTCTTTTGGGCGGCGGCGGCGACATTTTTGCCTGGTGTAAAAGTTTTTGCCTTAGATACCTATAAGGGAATGCCAGGAGACGGACCGTACTGTCGACATGCACGGAAAAGGGGATTTTAGCGACTCCAATCTCGACAACCTACGTGCGTACGCGTCTTTAAGTGGACTTGAAAATATCGAGTTCATTCAGGGGATGTTTTCTGACACCTGGCCCGCTGCAGCCACAGAGATAAAGAACATTGCGCTAAATCATATCGATTGCGATATTCGGTCCAGCGTTTCCTATAGTTACGAATGTACAAAACATATGATGGTTCGAGGTGGATATACCGTTTTCGACGATGCGTTAACCGCCAGCTGCATCGGCGCCACCGAAGCTGTCGAGGAATTAGTTATTCGCCGTGATGAACCCATTCGGAGCAGGTCTTTCCGCACATGGTATTTCGAGCCGGCCTTGAGTAAAACGTATTGCGTAAAAAACACACCACAAAGCCGGTGACAATTGCGGCACGGGAAAGAGCGCGGAAAGCTATAGAAGATCGTTGCCGGTCTGGTGCTCCACAGCGCGGTGCTTCAATTTCGTCATCCGCCGGGAAGCTACAAAGCCTTCTATGGTGAATCACGCTCGGAAGATCTGGCAAGCGACCATTTGACCTCGACTGCCCGTGTCTCGGAGTTCGGGTCTATCATCCGCGTGCTTCGCCTGTCGGCCATAGCTTGGCCGAGACAAAACCGCGTCAAGCCGCCGCGCAAACCAATCTTCGAAAAGATGGGAGTTACTCTGGGTCGTCGGCTGCGAAACGTCAGGCTTCGTGGCACCACTTGTCATGGTATACTTGGCGGTGACACGCTGGTGATTTGGGGGTTGGAGAAGACCACGCTGCCCGCAATTCCCACCAACTCAGCGACGGGACTGGTGGACAGGAGGAAGCCGTGGAGACTTCGGACGCCCCAAAAAGATTGCTCGTCTCTACTCTTGCTTTCGGTCGACTGGAGAATGTCATTCGGCTACTGGGCACCATCCAGCCCATGCTAGAGGCTTTTTCGTTGAAATCCGGAATTCGCCGTCATGATCGTTGTTCGCAACAACGATCCGACCATTGATGTCTCCGAACTTATCGCGATGATCGATTTCGACGGGCGACACATGCGTCGAGGTCACTCTGATCTCCGGCGAGCCCAATACTGGCTTCGGCCGCGGCCATAACGATAATTTGCGGTTGTACCCGTCTCAAGTTCATTCTGATTCTCAATGACGACCTCTCTTTGCCGCATCTCGATTGGCTTACAACGGCTCTATCGATGTTTGAGGACGACCCTCTTCTCGCGCTGATTGGCGATGACGGTAATCCTCAGTACCTCAATCCGACTTTCGGGAACGGCGTTTATTCCACTCGCAGCCGACAATACCCGCTGAAATACGTCGAGGCCTCCGTATTTCTTGGGCGCGCCTCCCTCCTTCAGAAGATCGGTATGTTTGACAAATCCTTTGCATGGGCAATGTGCGAGGACGCCGACTTGTCGCTGGCGATGCAGAGCCTCGGCTGCCGCATCGCTTGGCTGCCCATACCCCATGAGCACTGGCGCAGTTCGACTTTCAACATGCTGCTACCCCAGGTGAGGTCCTCGATTCAGGAGCACAATCGGGCTCGACTTTACGCCAAATGGGGAAACTGCATGTCGACCGGTGCGGTGGGGCGTTACACCTTAATCGATCTCTGGTCGGACGGGATCGGAGACGTGTTTGTGCCCTGCCGCATCTTTTCGCCGAGCTGAACCGCCTCCGCCGATCGGCAGGCGCAATTCGTCATCAATACAAATCATGTTGAGCTGGTGCGGGCTTTGCTGCCGACGACGGTCGAAATCGTCTTCCATTCCAATACTGAGGAAATCGTCCGAAGCCGCAAGGATCTCGGCTTTGCGGCGATCCGCACGATCCGTGGGGTCAACTACTCGCTGCCAGTCAGCATTCACGCGCTCCTTGCTGGCGCGCTGAGCCTTCCGGTTGCGGACCCGTCCGCGATGGCGCTGTTTCGCGACAGGCTGGCGATCGCCGGCCGATCGAAATCGAGCGTTGAGGTCGACGGGCGGTATTGCGTATTCCATTCCGAGTTCATGCGCGAGGGGCATGACGGGCGGTCCATGTCGCTGCTGTTGCGGCTTGAAGTTCTGCTTGTCGCCTCTCAGCGCTATGACAAGGTTGTCGTGCTCGGACGTGAAACAGGGATCTTCGCAGATGCCCGCGATCTACCGGGCAACATCGTCGACCTGCGTGGCAAGCTCTCTACATTCGATCTGATCGCAGTCATCGGCAATGCCGCTGCGAGCGTCGGGATCGATTCTTTCCCCGCCCATATCGCTCAGGCCTTCGGCGTCCCGTCGGTCGTATTCTTCGGGTCGGTGCACCCACAATCGCGGCTGTGGCCGGACGCGCCCAGTTGGCCGCTTGTCGCCCAGCTGTCGTGCATCGGGTGTTATCACCTGCACCTTGAGCCGAGCGCGCCCTTTTGTCTTCGTCGTGATCGAGCCTGCGAACGCGAAGTGGCGCGGGCGAATATCGAAGAGGCCTTCGATCGAATTGCTCTCAGCGGTAACGGGACGGTCGGGCCGCTAACGACGCGCTGGCACGAGTTGCAGGCTCGCCAAATCGAACTGCAAATTTTTCACCCCACCCCTAGGATCGCAACGGCCCGCCCGGCGCATCTCGCGAATGAGTTCATTGCCAATCTCATCTGCGAAGTGACAGATCGGATCGCCGACCTCTATCAGAATCAGCTTGGCTCGGCGGTGGTCGATCGCCTGGAGCAGCGGGTCCGGGAGCTTGAGGTGCGTCTTGTGGATCGTGAGATCGAACTCGCAGTAAGGGAAGATATGCGGGAAACCGCGTTCCTTCAGAAGCGGGCTTCGACTTTGCTCGAGGTCGATCTGAGCAAAGCCATTTCTGACACGTTCGGTTGTCGGGTTACGACGGCCGACGACGAGCTTGACGTGGTCTGTTTTAGCAATGACCCGCAAATCATCTTCGACCCGATAGAGGTTACATCCGGCACGGTCTCTGTTCGGATCGAGAGCATGTCGAGTCAGCAGACCATCTCGAATTATTTTGGTCCGAGCAGGAACGAAAATTCAGCCAGTCCCAATCCGAACGTGTTCCGGTTGGAGCGCGGCGGCAGACACAAATAATCAAGGTGGTGAACCGCTCGACCGGAAAACTCTGGGTGAAAATCGATCGATTGGATTCGACCGGCCGCATCAAATTACGGTTGAGGGTCTTCGAACACCGGTCGTCCAAGGTTGAGGAGACCAAACCATTAGTGGAAGCAGACGGCTTTGTCGGATCGCTTCCAATTCCAATCCCTTTAGCTTCCAATTCCGACTCTCCTGTGAGCAGACGACGCACATCAACCATGTGAAATCGGCGCTAACCCGTCTCGTAGTGATTCGTGTCGTGTCAATTCGGAAATGCCACCCTCCAAATCCAAGGCGATGTTTCTAACCGCCATCTGGCCGATGCGCGGCTTCACATGGGTTCCCGTCTATTGACGCGGGAGTTCCACCTCGCCGGCAGCCAACTTGACTTGAGAACTCCATCAGCCTGTTGCTTGGTCGATCTCAAAAAACGCGGCTCACGGCTTGGTCTTGGAAACCGGCTCCGCCGGCCAGCCTTTGGTCGTCGACATAGTCAATTCACTGGCCGAGTGGATCTTGAATTGTCCAGACGGTGGATACGCCTCCGACAACCGTGGCGTTGGAATTCAACACGCTGGTGCCGTTCATTTCCCAAATCGCAACATCGCCGCTGGTATCGTGCCACAGAATGTCGCTCTTGCCGTCGCCGTTGAAGTCGCCGGACCCGACGATCGACCAGACGGTGGATACACCTCCGACAAACGTGGCGTTAGGATTCAAGACACTCGTGCCGTTCATTTCCCAAATCGCAACATTGCCGCTGGTATCGTGCCACAGAATGTCGCTCATGCCGTCGCCGTTGAAGTCGCCGGTCCCGACGATCGACCAGACGGTGGACACGCCTCCGATAACCGTGGCGTTGGGATTCAAGACGCTCGTGCCGTTCATTTCCCAAATCGCGACATTGCCGCTGCTGTCGCGCCACAGGATGTCGCTCTTGCCGTCGCCGTTGAAGTCGCCGGTTCCGACGATCGTCCAGACGGTGGATACACCTCCAACAAACGTGGCGTTCGGATCAAGATACTCGTGCCGTTCATTTCCCAAATCGCCACATTGCCGCTGCTGTCGCGCCACAAAATGTCGCTCGTGCCATCGCCGTTGAAGTCCCCGGTCCCGACGATCGACCAGACTGGTGGATACGCCTCCGATAACCGTGGCGTTGGGATTTAACACACTCGTGCCGTTCATTTCCCAAATTGCGACACTGCCGTTGGTGTCGTGCCAGAGAATGTCGTTCTGGCCGTCCCCGTTGAAGTCGCCCGGTCCCGACGATCGTCCAGGCGGTGGATACAGCTCCCACAAACGTGGCATTGGGATTAAGACACTCGTGCCGATCATTTCCCAAATCGCGACATCGCCGGTGGTGTCGCGCCAGAGAATGTCGCTCTTGCCGTCGGCGTTGAAGTCGTGGGTGGCATCTTTGCACGGGCTGCCGACCGTAATGGCCTGCCCGGCCGAGGGTATCCCGTTGGCGACGACGTAAAGCGTGCTGGCGCCAAGCTCGGTGGCAGCTGCCACCTGGAAGTTGGTCGAGCCGGCTTGGCCGGACGCGATCGACATGGTGCTGTGACCGGAGGTGCGTGCATAGGACACGTTCCCGGTGGCGTTGTTGACGATTCGCACCAGCGGATAGTTTGTCGCTGCCTGCACGCCCTCGCCGGACGCCGCTCCTTGCGACAACCCGTTGAGTTGGGTGCCGACGAGGGGATACGAGTTGCCGGGGGTGACGCAGCTCCTGATGTCGGTGATGGTCGGCGCCCAGGCGGAATTGGGGCTCCCGGTCGGCGTATAAATCTCCACGAAGGAGCTGGTGTCGGTCGCGAGGACCTGACCGTTGGGCAGCACGAGGAAGCTGTAGTAATAGGCGCCCGAGGTACTCGCGAAGAATATGTCGTCGGCCACCTGATTGATGGCGTTGGCGCTGGTGAACTCGAAAAAGTGGGTCGGCGCGCTGAGATAGCCCGCACTCGCGGCGAACAATATGTTGCCATTGGGGAGCATCGCCGCCGGAGCATCGGCGAGAGTACAGCTCGTCGTGCCGTTTGACCCACAGACCGCCGGAACGTTGGGACCCTGGATCCAGGAGTTGCTGGACGCGGTGTAGATCGCGGTGGGGTCGGTTGGGGAGGGAGCGCTGGTGCAGCCGGTGTTGCCGCCGAACGCGACCGTGGTGCCGTCGGGACGCGTCAGCGCTGGCCCAATCGCGTAATTGCCGCAGACCGTGGGATCGACGAGCGACACCGGCGCAGCGGCGACGCCGGTCCATGCGCCGGTTCCAGGCGTGTACAGCTGGGCGGCCGGGGGATTCCAGACATCGATCGTCAGCACGTTGCCGGTCGGCAGCAGCGTATAGCCTTGTTCGTCTTGATACGAATTGGGGGCGCCGGTGCTGCTCCAGCCCAAAGTAGCGGCATTGAACTGCGCATCGACCGACGGGTTGGCGCAGCTGGATCCCAGCATGAATGTGCCATTGGGCAGCACGATGCCGGCAGCGTCACCAATGCCGCCGTTGCAACTGCCCGCCGGGTCAGTATTGGACCAGCCGGTGCCGCTCGGCGGTGACACCGAGGTCCAGGCATTGGCGACCGGATCGTAGATCGCCCCCGAACTGGTCCACACCGGGGTGCCAGGGCTGAAGTTGCCGTTGTATTCACCACCCGTGACTAAGACGCGACCATCGGGCAGCACCGCCGAGGCGAAATACAGGGGTGTATACCCACTCGGTAATGAGGCGATCTGCGACCACGTGCCGGTGACGTAGTTGCCGGAGATGTCAGGGGTCAGTTTGTACCATGAGCCGGTAAGGTAATCGAGAAAGATGACGGTCCCGTCGGTGAGCAGCAGCGGGTTGGTCAGCCCGCTCGCCGGCGCCTCCGCCGTTACCTGCCATGTTCCCCCATAGGACGGCGAAATCTGTGGCGTCGATTGCGGCGCATCCGCCGGCCGCACCGGCAGTCGTGACAGGAATTCGCTCCGAGCCGCTGGATTCCTCTGCAGCAATAATGCCTTGGGAACCGAGAGTCGCGGCGGGACCGGGTTCTGGGATTGCGCGCGACACACGCCATTCGCCGTCATGACTGCGACCAGCGTGAGTGCGACCACGCCTATTCTGGTCATCAGACAATTATTCCCATCAGACAGTCCCTTCGGTGGAACTCCTTTATGATTCGCGGCCACATTGCTAGAGCCGTTTCCCCCGTCTTGTGGGGATTCCCAAATCAGTTGAATTCTGATTCAACTTCCTGCTGGCCGACGAAACCGCGCAGCTTCCCCGCAGGATTCGTATGGAGGTACGCGGTGCCGCCGGGACCTTGGGAGACCAATATGACGACCTCGACAGCCTCCAGCGCGCCGGCTGCGATCGCGCTGGGCCTCGCTTTGGCGATTGCTCCGACGCTGGCGCTCGCGGAAGCGCAGGTCCGCGGCAGACCGAACGCCGTCAGCGTCGAGGCGAAAGACGGCTCGGTCGAGGAAATCCTGGTGGCCCTGACCAAAGCATTCGATGTGCATTTCCGGTCGTCGGCCAATCTCGAAAAGCGGCTCACCGGAACCTATGAAGGATCGCTCCAGCAGGTGGTCGCCCACATTCTCAGTGGCTACGACTTCATTGTGAAGTCCGGCAAAACAGGGCTCGAGATCACCTTGCTCGGACCGGAAAAAGCCGTCCTCGTGGCAGCAGCACCGTCCGCATCCAGGACGTCCGAACGACAGGCGCCCAGCACGGCAGTTCCATCGCACGCGGCCGATGTCGCCGAAGGACCCGTGCCCGCCGCCGGCTCCGGCGGCGGCCCAGAACTGACAACCAAGCCAGCTGAAGGACCTTTTCCGATGCCCTCAGTGTCAGGTTCGCCGGGCCCGGTTCCGGTTCCAGCGCGAGGCGCCGGCCCGTTTCCAACACCGCAGGCACCGGGTTCAACACCCCCCTCTCCTGAACCTGGGCTTGCGCAACCTTCCGCTGGGACGACGCCCTCTACGCCAACCCCGGCGCGGTAGAGGCATCCCGACGGCGGCTTTGTCCGAAACGCTCCCGCGTCCCATCCGGTCGGGACAATAAAAACCGTGGCCCGCAACAGTCACAGCAATATCCGGGTATCTGGAAGTGGATCTGTCCCAGGACGCGACATTCAGCAACCCCTTGGCTAGGCCGATCGCCATGATTGCTCTTGGTCGCGTGTCGAAACTGTTTTCGTTTCGGCAAGTACCTGGGCCGAGTTCTTTGCCTCTCGGCCGGGATCCATCGCGTTCATCCCACTCTCGCGGAGAAACTCGCTCAACGTCGAACCAACAAGTCGCACATAGTGAAACAGCTCGTCGTACTGCTCAGGCCGCAATTTCACTATGACGCGCACCATACCGGCGGACCCCCGGGGACCACTGGGGCTCCGCTTACGACCGCTGAGGATTGGCATGAGGCCCACAATCTCGCTGCAGCTTTCGATAATATCATTCGCGTGCAAGCGTCGCGGACAATATGCGCCGGTATCGAATTTGCGCTGTACAAAAGCGTACATCTGAAATCCGCCGAGACGACGGAACATCAGGAACTGAGCAAGCGGAAACTTCAGCCGCCCGTCGGGAGGTCGGCTGGAGTCCCGGTACAGCGCCCTACGTCGGGAAGGAGTGACGACCGCGCCGGCTCGGTCGACGCAGTTCGGGCGGCGCGACCCGGGGCAAGTAGCAGGTGCCGATCGGGACGCACCGGCGGCCGTCTACTGGTGGGCTCGGGCACCGGGACGGGCAAGGCTTGACCTCCCGATTCGCTTGAAGACACGCGATCCGGGGCAAGTAGCAGGTGCGCCCTGCCCCCAACCGCTATTCGAGCCGGGCGATCCGCTTTAGCAGCAACTTGACTTGCACGCCGGTCCAAATGCCCCCTCTCGCACTCGGGATTTTCCGCTCCTTGAGAGTCCGAGCCAGTGCGTAGAAGGTGACGACGCCCTGCGCCGCCAACTCCGCGAAGATCGGGCGCATCTCGCGGGCGAAGGCATCGGCCCTCGACTGCCTCGCCGCGACGGACCGCCGCTGGACTTGCAAAATGTCGGGATTGCCGAGCACCACGCCGCGTGCCTTCGCTTCGGCAAGGGCGCGCCTGAGGCGCTCGGAATGATCGGCCTTCTTCATCTCCCATTCCCGGATACCGACTCGCTGATCGCCAATTAGGCTAGGCAAGGGACGTGCCGATCGGGAAGGCCCGGGCGGCCCTCGGTCGGGCGCCTCGGGCACCGGGACGGGCGGTTTTGCATCTGTCGCGTTACAGCGATAAGTTCAGACGATGGGCTGGAGCGAACTTATTCGGTTGCTGCTGCAAGCCGCCGTCATCGCAGCCTTCGGCGCGGGGGCCTTCGCACTTGCCACTTGCGTACTCGCCCGGATTTAGGGAACGCCTTTGTGCCCTATGTGACCGGCACGCAACACTGGCAACAAAATTACCGAATGCCGATTCTTTGAACTTCGCAACGCAGCATGTGCTTGTCACAATCCGCTCAGCCTTGTTGCAACCTTCCCGGTCGCAAGGCCCTGTTACACTGGAACCCCAGCCGATAATCCCAGCCGGCTGGGGTTTTCCGTTGTCCTCAAATGACCGCGGAAAGGCTCGGGCGCCTTGCTCATGCAGACGATGGTTTCTCCCGGCGCTCTCTACTGACCGTCTCCGCGGGGGCGCGAAAAGCCGGGTCGCAGCGCGTACGGAAAGCGCCAGAAGGGCTGGCGGGCGTACGAACGCACATAGCCCCGGCCAAAGAGCCGGGGCTATGAGTAGCTTTTGACCGATCAGAACTTGTAGGCGATACCGCCCCGCACCAAGTCGCTCGTCGGGTTCATCGAAAAATTGAAACTCGCCGTTGTCGGGTTCAAGCTGTGGACGGAGCCAGCGGCATTGAGCGTGCCGAGATCGATGTGGAGATATTCAACGCTCAGAAACCACGATTGCGTGAGCAGATAATCGAACCCACCGCCGGCGGCCCAACCCGTTTTCGTCTGGCTCGCTGAAGCGGTTTCGTTTCCGAACCCAAGCTCAAGCGGGGAGAAATCTCTATAACTGTTGTTGAAGCTGACATTCGCGAACGCAACACCCGCTGTCGCATAAAAGAGGAGATGATCATTACTAGCAATGCCGAAATCGGCCGCGGACTGTAGAGGCCCACGAGGTCGAGACGGTGGAATTGAGGGTCGCAAACCCAGGGCCAAACGGAATGGGAGGGGGTGCGGTAAACGGATTGCCCGTGACTGAGGAGGTGTTATTGTACCGCAGCGAGAAATAATCTGCTTCAATTCCCAATACCCATGGGCCGCTCCACTGCCAGTTGTACCCGATCTTGCCGCCGAAGGTCGCATTCGTGCCGACGTTGGTGGACGCACCCAGGGCGTTAAGCGAAGGCAGATCGAACGGGAAGAATGCCGGGGGTGCTCCGTTGGCGACGTTAAGATTCAGATTTTCATTGGTCCAAGACGCGCCTGCCGTCCCCCCAATATAGAAACCCGACCAGTTGACGATCGGTGCCGGTGGTGGCAGTGCCTTCACCGGCATATCCGCGGCTTCGGCGAGTCCCGTGATCGTCAGGAATACCGCGCCCGCAAGCATCAACTTTTTCATATAGAGACTCCAGTTCCAATCCCCGCTCTGCGCTAGAGATATCTCATTCTCGAATGCGGCGCTGTCACATTTCCGCAACATTTCCAAACATTCCAAACGACGAGAACCGCTTCAAAACTGAGCAGCGTTGCAGGTCGCGTTCCCCTCAGAGTAATTTCGCTGGTCAGCGTGAAGAACTCCTTGCCTCGTCGGCTCGGCCCACGCTTAGAACCTGGGGTTGAGCCTTCTTCGGGCAAACGCTCCGATATGCGGAGTAGAAGGTCTCGCGGAATGTCCCTGCGAAAGAACAGCAAAGAATATGTCCGACGCCGTGCAAAGGAAATGGCGGAATCCGGTCGATTTTCAGGATGGCTGGGGATTGAGTTTGAGTTGCGCTTCGTCGAAGGCTTACAGAAGGCTCGCGTTTGGCTAGA
Organism: uncultured Alphaproteobacteria bacterium; assembly: GCA_963800215.1. GTDB lineage: Bacteria > Pseudomonadota > Alphaproteobacteria > Rhizobiales > Xanthobacteraceae > JAJPKK01. Next base: position 19,205 of record CAWCZY010000008.1, read on the forward strand.
CAGCGAACCCATTAGAGAGGAACTCGATATCCTTTGCCGACAGCAAAAGTCGAGAAGGCCGCCGAATTCCACGAAGACATAGTCCCACTCTGGACGAAGCAGCACGAGATCGCGGGATAGAACATTGTGCGGGGGCCGACCCGCGAGGGGGCATGGCCCGGGGTTGATGCCTAAAGTGAAGGGGCGGCACCGTCGAACGCCCGCGCCGCTTATAGGGGAGATGCCGCATCGCCCTCCCCCGCGGGTCCCGGCTGTAAAGGTCTTCGCCTGCGAAACCACTCGTGAAGCCGGACGGCGGCTTTTGCAATCGGGTGTGACTTTTATGCAACCAGTTCAAGCGGCGACTCGCTTAGAATCCGTTCGCTTCAAATGATGATCCACGGTTTCCAGAAAAGAGGTGGCCCTGCGAATGCGGAGCCTTCCTCTTGTTGCTACCGGGCTTGGATTCCAGGCCGGCCGCCGAAAAACGAGGGGCAAAATGGAGCGCTTTGGCCGGATCGTGCAGGACATCGCGGACGGATTTCGCGTTTCCTACGACGTGTCGGTAATCGCCGTCGAATGGGTGATAGGCGTGATCTTGCTGGTTGCCACCGTTGTCGGCTCGGCCACGGCGGCGATGGTATCGGCACCAGACCTCTACGTTTATTCCGGCAATGATGCAGTCTCTAAGCGACGGGCTGCGAAGTCAGAACTTTCCTCGCGCTTGATTGCCGACCGGCAAGTCGTGAAGAAGATGTTGCGAATCTGCGCATGTCTGACTGCGACATGGTGCGCCGTTTGGACTTTTGTATTCTCCTACGGCGCGCCCGCAGGCGGTATGGCCGCCATGTTGCAAGTAATCGTCATGCCGCCGGCCGTGATGGTGCTTCTCGTAGGGATCGGGTTGGCCGTCACCGACAAACGGAACATCTCAGGGTCGCGGCAGGCCGCCGAGTGAGCCGCGAACACCCGGATCTCCCGGCAGACGTCCGTCACCCCTTCCACTTGATCGAACAACCCATCGACGGGATCTGCTCGGCCGGACCGTGACCCGCTTCGGCCACCTGCTTCATCGCCTCGAAAAGATCGCGCCGGGCGCGGCCGAAGCCCGACGGCCACGCGTTCGCTCGCGGCCTTTCAATCTTCCGGCCCCCCATGTGATCCACCTCACATCAGCCGCTAGGTGGCGGCGTTATGATCAACCTGTTCGCTGCTCACAGAGGGAATTTTGCATGCACGGTCTTCTCCCATCGATGGAACCCAAGCGGCCATTGCCCTGGCCGTCCGAATGGAACTTCGGCCTGATCGCTTTGCTGGTGTTGGCTGCGCTCGCGATTGCATCCGCTCTGATCGCGCCCGAAATCATTACCCCGTAGCTGGGCTGCATGCGCCGCCAATTCCCGGTTCACGCGCTGGTAGCGAGGTCGTGACGGCCGGCACGGGAATTATCCGGACGGCGGTCGAGTGTTATGGGCAAGCCAATTTCAGGAGGGCCCTATGACAAGGAAACAATTGGAACAGCTTCGCGAAAGCGTCGAGGAGCAGCTGCGTTGGGCGCTGCTTCACGATGGAGACCAAGAGTTGCTCGATCTGCTCCGCATCGAGAGCGACCGTCTTTCGACGACGATAGGGCAATGTCCCGATCTCCCGATGGCTCAGCCGAAGCGCTCGGTGTCACGCCCTGCTTTTCCGGCCTCCACCCAGCGTCACGCCAAGCTTCCACGCCCGTTGAAGCTCTTGGGCTGATCGCGGGCCACCCAGCTCAATGACTGGCCCCAAAGGCCCTTACGCAATTCCTGCCGGAATGCTTTGCCTCGTACAGTGCCGAGTCGGCACGATCGAGAACGTCATCGACGCTTTGATCATCACTGCGGACCTGCGCCACACCGAAGCTCGCTGTCATCTTTATTTCATCGTGCCCGCTATCGACGGTGGCATTGGACAATGAGCCGCGAAGCTTTTCAGCGGCGCTCGCCGCACCCTGGGCATCGGTCTCAGGCAGGATGACCACGAACTCTTCTCCGCCGAGGCGGGCCAAGACGTCGATCTCCCGCAACGGCTGTTTCAAAGCACGCGAGGAGCTCCGCAACACCTCGTCCCCGGCCGCATGTCCGTAGGTGTCGTTTACGTCCTTGAAATGGTCGAGGTCTATCATTATTACCGATGCCGAGACTGAGAACCGTCGCATGCGCTCGACTTCGCGGTTTGCGACATCAAGAAAATAACGCCGATTTGGCAAGCCGGTCAGCGAATCGGTCGAGGCCAATCTCGCCAACTCGAACTCCAGCAATTTTCGATCTGTAATATCCTGGTGTGAAATCACCGCGCCGCCGCCTCCTTCCAGGGGCGTGACCCGCCCTAGAAACCACCTGGATTTGGCAGGGGAGTGGCAGGGATATTCCATTTGGAACAAGTCTGTCTCGCCTTCGAGAACAGCCCGAACTCCCTTTGCGAAATCGTCCGCTTCGACCGCGCCGAGCCCGCGCGCATTTTTACAAATCGCCACGTAATTTGTTCCAATATCGGAATGGCACGGTTGTGAAGCATTCTCGGCGCCGAATTTCTGCCAAGCGCGGTTTACCGCGACGATCAGTCCGTCCCTATCGATGACGCAGATCTGCGATGTGAGCGCATCGAGCACCGAAGCGGACAGCTGTGTTGATTGGAGCTGCATGTCACCCGGTGCCCCTGTCGCCCTTTCGCTGCTCTCATTCACTCATCAAAGATTGTCGCCATTGTAACACTCAATAGCTGATAGAATTTGGCACCTTGGAATAGACAATTCCGGCGTCGGCGTTAACTCGCGCGAACCCACGATAAGCGATTTCAGCGCGGTCAGTGGGGTACCCGCCCATCTTCAAACGTTGGTGGACATCGTCTTCACTTGCTTGTTGCCGGTCCCGGCGCCACTAGAGTTCGCGCGCGGACTTTGGCAAACGGCGTGCGGTCGCTCGGTGTGCGCTGCTGGTACCGCCTCCACGAGACGATGCGCACCGCTGGGTAGGCGACACCGCGCGTTCGTCAAGATTCAGCGGGGCAGGTAGCCCCTCCCGCGCATGCAACTCTCAACGTAGGCATCGGGCACTAAATCGGGCGGCGGATTCGTGGCCTGGAACGCCTTCATGCAGGTTTGTTCGTTCCATTGGACTGAGCGATTGGTGTTGAACCCTGGGTTGGTAAACCCCGTGGGGGGATTGTTGGTGTTGGCGCAGCTACCCAGCGCGACAGAGAGCAGCAGCGAGATAATCCGCGCTTTGGAGCCCATACGCTTGGGCTGCACTCTCATGCTGGTAAGTGCGGCTGCACAACGAAATCCACGCCCGTCATCGCTCTTAATATTACGAATACGCGAACGTCCCAAAGAGGCAGCGAATAGCCTGAGAATTCGCTCCAACGGCTCAAGCTTCTCCTCCAATGCCTGTAATGCAATTTCGATGCTCATCGGCGAATCAATCCAGAGCCAGATGTTCAGTTGCGTCGTCACATTTCACGCAGTGCAGCCGCACGGGCCGGATCTCGGCGTAGTCCACACGCGGCCGTCCCTGCCGGCGCCATTGCGCGAGATCCGGCGCGCCGAGCGACTCGCCGAGCTTCGCCTGCGTCGCGGAAGGCCTCAGGGGCAATCAAGCCCGGCTGCCGCAGACGAGCCGCCGGTAGACCCTCATGGCGGCATGGGGGTCGTCGATTGAAATCACGTTGGGCACGTCCCGATCCCTATTCTCAGGCGTCGACGCCGAAATGGCAATCGCCCAGCCGCGACAGCGCCCAGCTGCGAAGCCGTTCGGCGGCGCTCGTCGCACGCAGGCATCGGTATCGCAGGATGACCACGAGCCGCGGTCAAGGCGCGCGACTGACTGGGCTTCAGAGGGACTGGGCGCCCTCGAGCAAGCAGACCAGTGAATTGGCGCGCACATTTAACAGATTAGTAAGGAAGGCGACCGAAGTGGCAAGGTAAACATGGCCCGCTGTGCAGTTTTGGGCAGCGCGTACGCTCGCAGGCATGTCATTCAACTTGGTTCCGAGGTTCGCAGCAGCTTTCGCGGCAGGATCGACGAGATTGTCATCGTCACGTGGGGAAATCAGTGATCAAAACCCTGGCGAGATTCGTGCTGTTTTTTTTCGCGTTGTTTCCGGCGTCGTCGGTCGCCGAGCCGATCACGCTCAAGCTTGCATTCTTCAGTTCCGACAGGTCGCTGACCTATCGCGGAGCAATCGAGCCGTTCATCGAGGCCGTGAACGCCGAAGGCAAAGGTCTGCTCAAAATTGATCTATATTCCGGAGGCATCCTCGGAAAGGACATCGCTCAGCAGCCTCAGGTTGTATTGGATGGCACCGCCGACATCGCTTTCATCGTTCCCGGATATACACCGGACAGGTTCCCCGACAATTTCGTCCTCGAATTGCCGGGACTGTTGCCCAACATAAGGGAGGGAACTCTGGTTTATACCCAACTCATCGCGGCCAACGCGCTGAGGGGGTACGAAGACTTTTTCGTGATTGGGGCTTTCGTCACCGAACCGGAATCCATCCACAGCCGGGTACCGATCACTTCCATTGACGACCTGAAAGGCAAGAGGATCCGTGTGAACAACGCCGGGGAGGCCAGCGCGCTTGAAAGACTGGGGGCGATACCGGTGCTGATGCAGATCACCAAAGTTTCCGATGCCATCAGCAAGGGCAGCATCGACGGGGCTGCGGTATCAATATCGCCGCTATCCGACTATGGCATCAAACGCGTTGCCGTATCCCACTACTTTCTCGAAACGAGCGGAGCGCCGCTTGTGCTCCTGATGAACCGAAAGAGGTTCGATGCATTGCCGCACGCTGCACAGGAGATCATCCGCAAATACAGCGGAGCATGGGTAGCCGAGCGATTCATTGAAACCTATGAGGTTGCCGTCTCACAAGTGATGCAGCAGCTGAAATCCGAACCGAATCGCAAGCTGACGTTCCCGTCGCGACAGGACCTCGACATCGCGCACGCTGCCTTCAAGGCTGTCATTGCCGAGTGGGCCGCTGTGAGCCCGCACCATCGCGAGCTGCTGGAATTGGTGGAATCGGACATCGCAAATCTGCGGTCGAGCCGGTAATGTGCCGATGTTCTTGACCGCCAAAAGGTCGATTTGGCGCAACGTCGGTCTCCTTGCCGTCGTTCTCGGCATTCTGGTCGGGGGCACATGGGGGACCGTGAAGATCACGACCAATCATCTGCTTTATCTGGACGCGACGTCGGATGCTCGTTCCTGGGCGCTGTACTTGGCCGAAAACGTCGCCGATCTCGAGCAAATCGCCGGTGGAGAAGTACCGTCCGCCGCCAGCATGGCGTTCTTCGAGGGCGCTCGAAAGGCTGGTCAGGTGTTTCGCTACGAAATTTTCAACCGCGAAGGATATTCCCAGCTGGTATCGGAGCGTGGAAGGATCGCGCTCGTCGATTTGTCCGAATACAGCGCCGAGGCGGTTCGTTCCATTCAGACTGGCCAGCCCGTCGTCGACGTGAAAGAAGGCAAATCACCCAACTTTCCCTTATTTTTCGCACAGGCTTATGTCCCGGTCCTGGTCGACGGCGGACCTATTGCGATCGTGGCGGCTTATGTCGACCAGACCGAGCAACACGACGACTTCTACCGTACGTTCGTGATGGCGTCCGCGTGCCTTTGTCTGATGACCGGACTGGCATTCATCGTCCCGGCGATGGCGTGGTATTCCAGTTCCAAAGAGAGGCAGATCGCCGACCGCCGCGTCCGCTTCCTTGCCCACCATGACGCCCTCACCGCCCTGCCGAACCGCCCCTACCTGATTGAGACTTTGGACAAGACGCTTGCTGCCTTGTTGCCTCGGGGCGGCGGCCTCGCAGTGCATTTCCTCGACTTGGACCGATTCAAGGACGTCAACGACACGTTCGGTCACGACGCGGGCGACCACCTGCTGACGACGGTCGCCAAGCGATTGCGCGCCGCGACCCGCCCCGATGATGTGATAGCTCGCCTGGGCGGCGACGAATTCATTGTGGTTCAGCCTGACGTAAGCAACCATCAGGAGATTGAGGCGTTTGCGCATCGGGTCATGACCGCCTTGGCCGTCCCCATGCGGTTTAAGGGGCATGAGATCATAACCACGGCAACCGTCGGAATCGCGTTGGCGCCGGCGGACGGTTCCTCCCCTGCGCGGCTGCTGAAAAGCGCCGATCTGGCGCTCTACAGGGCCAAAGCGGACGGTCGCAATTGCGTCCGCTTCTTCCTGCCGGAGATGGATACCGAGTTGCGAGCGCGAATCGAGCTCGAGAGAATGATCCGCGATGCCGTGCTTCATGATCGCTTCGAATTGCACTACCAGCCGCTCTTCGAAATGTCGGATCGCCGCCTCGTCGGCTTCGAGGCGCTGGTACGCCTGCGCAAGGAGGACGGAGCGCTCATACCCCCGATGGTCTTCGTTCCCGTTGCCGAGGACATGCGGCTCATCGACAAGATCGGCGCATGGGTGTTGCGGGAGGCGTGCGGTACCGCGGCGACCTGGCCGGAACACCTGACCGTTGCGGTAAACCTGTCACCGGCACAGTTCTCGGCAGGCAGTGTCAGCTCAGTTGTCGCCGCCGTGCTGAAAGAGACTGGCCTTGTGGCGCGCCGGCTGGAGCTGGAGATCACCGAGACCTTGCTGCTCGGCAACACTGAAACGATCTTAGCGGAGTTGCATAAGCTCAAGGCAATGGGCGTCGCAATCGTGATGGACGATTTCGGGACCGGCTATTCGAGCCTCAGCTATCTGTGGCGTTTCCCGTTCGACAAGATCAAGATCGACCGCAGCTTTATGCAGGGCTTCGACGGCGCTGATCGTGACGCCGAGACGGTCGTAAAAACAATCATCGCGCTCGGACGCGAGTTGCATATGCGGGTTACGGTCGAAGGCGTCGAGACCGCCGAGCACGTGGCCTTTCTCGACAAGGCCGACGGCGACCAGGTCCAAGGCTTCTTCTTTGGTCGACCGGCCCCCGCGGCCGACGTCGCCGCCTTGATCCTCGCGGATTTTCGACAGCAGCAAGCACTCAAGCTCAAGGCGGAGGCCAAATTGCTGCTCGTCAAGTAATAGGCAAGGCGATCGGCATCTTTTGCAGTTGGGTGTAACTCGGGCAAACGGTTCAACCCGCAACTCGTTGAAAATCCGCTCGCTTCAAAGGATGATCCACGGTTGCCCAGAAAGAGGCGGCCCAGCTGGATGATCGTGTTCCGCGGCAAGTGCTTCATCCCACGTCGGTATCGATGCCAAAAACGGTTTTTGTCAGTCTTATGTGGTTGAAGCGGGAATTCGCTGTTCGCAACCTGGTCAGTTGAGGCAATACGACGTCCAAGTTTGGACGCCGATTTCACACGACGGGCGAGCCCCTCGTGCAATGCGGTTCGGTCTCTTGGGCAAGCTTCAGCCATATTTCGGAGATCTTGAGCCAGTAAGCCGCGTCGCTGTCATTTGTGGATGCCTCCGCCTTCCGGCAGCATTGGTCAGCCGATCTGCGATATTCGGCCGCCAAGTTGTTCAGGCATATTTCGTCTCCGATGGTCGGGCGCTGTTCGGGCACGCCACTTGAGTCATGCTCCACTACATTGATCTCGCTTTCATCCGGCATTGATCTGCGGTTGATCATGCAGAACGACACTCAACAAAGAGCTGTGAACTTTCAAGGTACCATTATACTCTATGAAGCCCAATTGCCGGAATTTGTTCATGAAATGATTCACCCGCGACCGCGTGGTCCCGACCATCTCTGCGAGCATCTCCTGGTTGACGTTCACGAGGATCGGCTGGGGCGTCCCTTCCTTGCCGAAATTCGCCAATAGGAGAAGAGCCCGTGCCAAGCGTTTCTCGCTCGAATTGAACAGCTGATCGACCAAATCCGCTTCAACGCGAATGGTCCGAGCCAAGAGATGCGAGACGAACATCTCGGCAAAAGCCAATTCCTCATGCAGGACTCGGATAATGGCCGCCTTTTCCAACCGCGTGATCTCGCATTCCGACATGACAATGGCCGTCGCCATGCGCCGCGGCTGGCCGGCAAGGCAACCTTCGCCGCAGAATTGATCCGGCCCCAGAATTGCAACGACAGCCTCCTTTCCTTGCTCGGAAAGGACAACGACCTTGACCTTTCCATCGTGGATGTAAAAAACAGAATCTGCCGGCTCTCCTTGCGAGAAAACGATTTGATCGATCCGATATCTGGAAATGCTCTTTTCCCCATTTGCCTTCGAGAGAAAAGCCTTCGCATCGAACGGTGGTCTTCTATCAGTTACCAAGACGACACCTCTGCCGTGGTATGGATCGATGAGCTCTCCGCAGTTTGGGGCGGCACGAGGACCGATATGAAAAAGATCATGCCCGACAGAGCATGATGGCTCCCCCGAAATGATGCGAAGCCGATCCCGGGGCGCAGCTTCTCAGCGTGGTTGCCAAGACCGTACTTCTCATTGCCGCGCTTCGGGGGGGTAAGCTCTTACGACCAGGGATTTGACTGGCCCGCATCGGTCACAGAGATATCCATGTATCTGGAATTGTATCTGCAGCGGGTGGGGCACGCACTCTGCGAGAGTGGTCTGCGCACCGCAGATCGGGCACGGGTTTCTTGACTCAGGCTTGAGTGAACGGTCGCGAAGACGCATGTGACCTCCTCAGGCCAGACGACGGTCGCCTACTGCCGAATATTACACAACCCCAAATAGAAGTGAGTGTTCAAAATTGAACACACTTCGCCGGATTTCCACGGGTTTATGTGCAATTTGACACACGTCGCTATTCAATATTGAACACCTTCGTAACAAAATTTGAGCGGTCTAAGCCTTTGTTCCTATGTTGCCCAGCCAGGGACTGGTCGAGCACGTCCTTGAGGATCACCACGCTGCGCTGCACGGTCGGAAGCTCTACGAACCGCGACACCGCTGTTTCGACCGCCTCCCGCCGCATCAGCATCTCCACAGGATCTGGGCTCCCCGGATCGGCGACCTCGCGGGCCGCCTTGTGAACGCCGATCGAAATCCGCACTTTTTTGACGGCATGGAAAAAAGTGGCACAAGATTTGCGGCAGCTTCAGCCGCTCCTCAACGTCGAACCCTTGGTAGCCAACGACGGCTGGCCGGTAAGCCCTGTCAAGGCCGTCAGCCGCCGAAGGCGGGGCCATGGGCCGCCTTTACAGGGCTTGCTGGTCAGCCACAATCGGCCGGCCGAGGTAACGGGCTGGCTATCGCGACACCGTGCAGTGCCGCCAAAAAAGTGCGGATTTGCACCGGCGGCAACACGCCTGAAGCGACTGCATTCGAGGCACGGCTTCCGGAGCGGGTTGGCTGTCCTATCGCGGCGGCCCTGAACACTGCCAAAAAGCGGCACCGTCGGTGCTGACGCGAGCAGCGCCCAAAAAACCGTGAGGCCGAGGGCTACGCTACGCGCTACATGCCGCAGATCTGACCAGGGGTCGCCGTGTGCATGTTCAAGATGCTCGATCGGCGGGGATCATCCTCCCCCCTCGATTAGGTGTGCCTCTTCCTTCAGGCCCGGTCGCTCAGTGACCACCAGGCCAACATCTATGGAATGGGCTGAAGAGCCGGGCGGCCGAAAATGGCGATCTTCCACAACAAAGAGTGTGTGTTCTGTTTGATCGCGATCCTGCCAAGGCACGATCACATCGCCCTTTTGCGGAAGAATGCCTCCAAAGTCGGAGAGCTTGTATACGTCGACCTTCAAATAGCCATCGATTCCCTCGGTTGATTTACCTCGTCGGTACAAGGTGATGTGCAGCTCTCTTTCGTCAGCCATAATCATTTTCCCGGTTGCCGTGAACAAACAAAGTGTTCCAAAAACTCCAGTGCTGGGTACATCGGCCGAAAAAGTCATCCCGCACGATCATCTCGTGCCGCCACCCGGCCTAAAGGATTGGCCTTGCGGCACAGCCGGACTTGTCTCCACGGGCTTGATTGGGCGCCGCCAGTTCGAACGCCAGCGTTGTTGCTGCTCGACGACGCGTTTGCGACAGGCAGGATTTGCTTTCCGACGGGTCTCGGGGAGACGAAGATAAACCAATCCGTCTTGGTTTCGTTCCGACAAATGTGCGTCATTGCTAATGATTGATCACCGGAATCGCTGAGCCACGCCGACAAAGCAACCTCGGAGCTTCCGGCGCACCGGTCTCGCTCCGTTCCGGATGCAAAATTGCAGCGCCGGGCCGAGCGGGATTACTTCCAGAAGGCGATCGGTTTGCCGGCCGGGGAGGTCTATGTCTCGCCAATCGAACTCACCCGAGGAAACCCGGAAGCCAAGACGCCCCGCGTCCCGGTACTCCGCGTGGCGACACCGGTGTATATGCCGGACGGCCATCATTTCAAACGAAATGATTTGCGCATTGAATTTGTTCTGCTTGCTCGAACGCGCCAGTCCCTCTGAAGCCCACTCAGCCGCACGCCTTGGCCGGAAGCGTGGCAGCGCCTTACGGCGCCCTCAGTCGCATTGCTGGAACACACTGCGGACCTCCCGTGGTAGGACCGACCGCCTTCGCCCCCGTACTCAACATTGTTTCGGCTGCTGCGCTGCATTATCTTTTCGGGCTGCGAGTTGGGAGCTGGTCGATAGAGTTGAAAAAGTGGTTCGTGATTATCGGCGAAACGTGATTCCGTCTCGTTGAGGCATTCGGCGGCGGAGACGGTCATGATGGGTCGGCAGACGGTCGATCAGAGCCGAGGCAATGCTGCTCGCGTACGGCTCCATGCTGACCGTCCTGGTGCGCGACGGGTTCGCGACCGCGACGCCCGAGACCGTGCGGGCCGACAAGCGGCCGATCAGGGTTACCCGCATGCGGATCACCGACGCCGGGCGGCAGGCGATCGATGCCGGGCGACGCTACCACCGGTTAACCTCCGTCGCGCCACCGGGTCTACGGCCGCTTTGACCCCACTCCTGCCGGCCACCCGGTCGTCATGCAGCGATGAATTCTGGGCTCCCTTACCGACAGCCGCTCCACTACCTGTGCGAAAGGCATCGGGCGCGCCAAATAGTATCCTTGTACCTCGACGCAGCCCGCGGCTCTCAGGAGCACCAATTGATCCCGTGTCTCGACGCCTTCGGCTGTCACACCGACCCCAAGGCTGTTACCGAGGGCGATCACCGCCGAGACGACGGCCGCACTCTCTGCGCGTGTAGTCAGCTCCGCGACGAATGATTTATCGATTTTGATCCGATCGAACAGCAGTTGCCGAAGATGGGTCAATGACGAATATCCGGTCCCAAAATCATCCAGCGCTATGCTGATGCCCTGGCTCCGCAATTGACCAAGAGCTTCCCGAGCGCCCTCAAAGTCGTCGATGATCAGCGTCTCGGTGATTTCCAATTCAAGCCGCTTCGCTGCGAGCCCGGATTCGGCCAGCGCCTCCATAACCGTCCCGTAAAGTTTGCCACCGATGAACTGCGCCGCCGACAGGTTAATCGCCACCCTGACACCCGGCGGCCAGCGGGCAGCGTCTTGGCATCCTCGGCGTAAGACCCAATCGCCCAATTGCCCTATTAGCCCGGTCTCTTCGGCGATCGAAAGGAATTCTGCAGGTGAAAGCAATCCCCGCTGAGGATGACGCCAACGCACAAGTGCCTCGCAGCCGACGATCCGCCCGCTCCTGACATTGAACCATGGCTGATACCACAGCTCGAACTCATCGTTGGCCAGAGCATCGCGTAGCTCCGACTCAAGTCTTCCGCGTTTCAGCGCAATCTGCTCCATCTGGCTGTCAAAGAAGCAAAAATCATTGCGACCGTTAGCCTTGGCGCGATAGAGCGCGAGATCGGCATTGCTGAGGACCCTATCGATGCTGGCCCCGTCAGATGGCGCCACTGCGATGCCGATGCTGGCGCTCATTACGACAGGATTGCCGCCCACATCATAAGGGGCGCTTAGTCCTTGTAGAATGCGCTTCGCGAGTTCCGTCACGTCCGGCGACTGGGCGAGCACAACAAACTCGTCACCACCGACTCGTGCGATCGTATCGATGTCCCGGGTGCAATGTCGCAATCGCTCCGCCACCTCTCGCAGCAATACATCGCCGGCTTGGTGGCCGAGTGTGTCATTGGCGATCTTGAACCGATCAAGATCGATACAGAGGATCGCGAAACGCTCCTGGTGGCGCCGCGAGCGAGCGAAGGCTTGTTCGATGCGATCTTGAAGCAATAAACGGTTTGCCAGCCCTGTGAGGGGATCGTGGTGAGCCAGATGCACGATTTCTTGAGACTTCACCTCCAACTCGCGCGCCCGTTCCTGCGCTTGTCCTTCACTCCGACGAAGGTTGTCCCGGACCCGGTCGAGTCTCAATTGATGGCGAATCCCAAGCGCGGCGGCCAAAATCACCAGAAATGTCATTGCGGCAGCGATGGCGGTGTACACCGTCCGATTGCTTTGCGCGCTCTGGAAAATCTCAGTTTCTGCGCGGCCGACGGCGAAGATCAGCGGAAATCTCTTCGAGACGCGATATGCGACCAACCGGTTCACCCCATCAGGGCTCCCGTTGCCCCAATAGTGCCCTACTGGCGCCTTGGCGAGAGCGTCACGAAACGCCGGGCTCGCAGCTTTTCGGCCGGGGGTGTCCCCTTCGACTCCGCGCCTTGCCATTATAACGTTGTCGAGATTGCGGATGGTGACGCTGCCGTGTGCGCCCAGATCAATGGTCTTGTAGAAGGTATCGATAAAACTCGGGTCTATCGAGATGACCAGGACGCCCCCAAAACCGCCATCTCGTGTGCGCACAGGGCGCGTAAATTGGATCGTCCATTTGCCCGACGCACGCCCCACGACCGGAGAGCTAATGAATAATTTATCAACGGCATCAACCTGCACACGAAAATGCTCCCGATCGCCCACGTAAAGCGGTGGACCATTATAGTCCGCGGTAGTCGCGATCGGGTATCCGTCGGCGCCGATTAAGGCGAGTTGGACGGTCAGGTCACCCACGAGGGCGGCTCGATCTGCCCAATCGCGCAGGTTGAAATGCTCGGGATCATCTTCAATGCTCTTACGAAGCAAAATGAGTGTCCGATCGAAGCGCTCAATGGTCTGGACGGTGTTCCCTTCGAACAGGCTAACGAGGTTGTCGGATTGCTGGATCGCTCCCTCAAGGATCTTATCGCGTTCGATCGAAGTCATTAGTGCCGTGCCGATCCAGATTGCGGCGATCATGGCGAGGGCGAACAGGGAGCCGGGCTGGACCAGCGCGTGCAGCCATATCTTGTATCCGCGCCGCGCGTTCATCGTCCCGGCCCAATGGCAAAAGCATCAAGACCAAGTTGTAATGCGTCGCCCCTAGGGAACGATTATTTCGGGAAGACGAGAGTCCGCCTTTTCGTTAAGGAGTTCGAAACCTTTCGCCCCAGAGCCGGCGTCCCGGCGTCGCCCTGGCCAAAGCATTCACGCGCATTCGTGATGCGAAGCTGCGCCGCGCCATCGTTGCCCTGGTCCAACAGGTCGCCCTGAGGCGGACGTTGCTGCGTAGTCACGCGCGCGAGATTGGGGCGCGGCCCGAGAGGCCCTGTTGACTACTTACGGAGCGGCCGCACCAGATCGTCTGCCCAATTAGTCACCTGTGCGCCGACCCAGCGCACAAAGGACACCACATGGTCGGCGTTCTGGCCGTCCATGTAGGCACGGTCAATCGCGAACAGCACCACGATCACCAAAGCTGTCCAAAACCACCGCATGATAGCGCGCCGAAACGATTAAAGTCCCGACCTCGCGAGCCGAGGGGCACGGGGGGAGAGGCCGGGACTGCTCCTAGAGAAGAGCGAGGGAATAACTCAAACATGCCCCGTTTCGTTCCGGTGACGACGAGAAGCCCGCCTCTCACCTCGCCAATCATCGCCGATCCCTCTCGGGCCTGCCGCGCCTCCCGACCAACAGTTGCTCCGCTTCGGTGCTGGACATCCCCCTTGCCGATCAGGTTTGGAGCGAGAGTTCGCGTGGACGGCCTACTGCTGCGTGTGCGTTTAAACGCCTGACTTTTCTGTGTGCGGAGGAAAAATCAAAACGGCCGCCGCTTGGCACAACGGTTGCCTGCGGTGTCGGCACAGGGTCGCCTCTTGATTCCCGGCACGCGATGTGACCCTGCGTTTGAGCCGAGGGCGTGGGGCCCGAGCAGTGTAGGGTTTACTGCAAAATGCGGTTTGCGGATGAATGTGGGCGGCACGTAGCTGCCCTTATGGCGGTATCAGAGGAATCTTCGCAATTCCAATTCCAGGCGCGGGCACTGGCCATCGCGGAAATGTGGCTGACGCTCGCCGCCGTGGACGAAGCTCGGTCGGGTAACGCGAAAGTTCACAGCTTGGCTCTACCGGAAGCTGAGGAACGATCGGCGACGGCTGTGCAACCTATTTCTGAGCCGCCCGAGGCAGCATCTGATCGATTTCGTGGTCTTGTCTAATCTCGATTTGTTGCGCGCATCATCGGCGGCACTTCCCTGGCGAAGGTCCCCAACTCCCCGAAGGGCCGGACAGCCGGCGATGCGGCTGCGGTCGCGGGCGGGGACCTGGTGAGCTCGTGTTCTCCGCCCACCTGGAAAGGTCGCGGAAGCCCGGCCTCGCGGCGGGCTTTGTTCGTTGGCCTCGCCCGGTCTGTCATGTTCGAGGGGCCTGAGTTATATTTCCGCCGGATGTCGAGGCGTATCAGTCGCCGCACAAAACAATAACCACGATAGGTAGTGAAGGGAGCTGACTTATGTTGCGGTCGTTGATCTCCGCCGTGGCCATTACTCTGATTGCGTCTTCGGGGGCACTGGCGCAAAGTTGCGCGGGCAATCCCGTGGCTGTGCAGGTATTGGGCTCGGGCGCGCCGGGCTTCGTCAAGGACCGCGCGAATACGAGCTATCTGCTCTGGGTGGGCAATCAGGCAAAAGTTCTCGTCGACGCGGGTGGCGGCGCCTATGTCCGCTTCGGTCAGGCCCAGGCGAAGTTTTCCGATCTCTCCATGATCCTCGTTAGTCATCTGCACCCCGACCATTCTTCCGACTTGCCGGGCGTACTGTGGTCGGGCCGCAATACGCGCAATGACACGCTGCCCATCGTAGGACCGTCGGGGAACGAAGCGGCACCCGCCTTCAACGATTTTCTCATGCGCCTGTTCGATCCCAAGAGCGGCTCCTGGGAGATTTTGAGTTCGGTGGTGGGGCCGGGACCCGGCGTGAAGCTCGACCCGCGTGTGGTGGACGTGACGAAGCAGGAGCCATCTACCGTCTATGATCGCGATGGCATCAAGGTGACCGCGATGGGTATACCGCACGGCAATCTTCCCACGCTCGCCTACCGCGTGGAGACACAAGGGGTCACTGTCGTCTACAGCTCCGACCAGACCGGCACCAATCCGCGCTTCCCGGACTTCGCGAGGGGCGCGGACATTCTCGTCATGCATCTGGCCACCGGGGTGGGATCTACCAATCCCATTCAGGCTCCTCCCGCCGTCGTGGGAAGCGTGGCGCAGAGCGCGAATCCCAAGCGCCTCATATTGAGCCACATCGGGAATTTCGATCTCGATGCGGCGTTGGCGGACGTGAAGAAGAATTACACGGGTCCGCTTACAATCGGAGCTGATCTTCAGTGCACGCAGGCGAAATAAGAAACTTGGCTGGACCGCTTGATTGGCAACGAGTTGGTTGGAGCGGAGGCTCCGTCACCTCGCGTTTGCCAAGTGCCACAATGACCGCTGTCGTCAAAATCAGCCCCCGACCCTTATGATCAGCGGCTTCGCCGCGGCTTCGTCCACACTTTGGTTGCCGCGCAGACGATGAGCGCCTGTGATTAGGCGCGCGAGCCACCTGGGGTCATGACTGCCCGCCGCTGCATTGTGCCGGAGGATGATCGATGAATTACGCGGTGCGTCCACCTTACGATTTGTATCGTCCGAAAACGATTTTGATTTCGTCCGAAAGACGAATTTCGGCGACCATTTTTGCGACCCATAGGAGCCACCATGCATAAGACTTATCCGCTCTCACGTTGGCGCTCGCCGTTTCGGGGACCGCCTTTGCCAGTCCACAACCGGCGCGGCCAATCCCTCTCCACCGGTTGCTGTTAAATCGCAAAAGGCGAATGGGTCGGCTCTCACAATCGACAAGCTCACGCAAGATTTGCAAAAAGCAGGATTCTCCGACGTCACGGTTCTGGAAGATGCCTTTTTGGTTCAAGCCAAAACCAAAGACGGATATCCGATATTGATGACCTTCAGCCCGAACGGCATGAACGCATTGGAGGTGTCGAAGGCAAGCAGCGCCACACCGGATCGCAAGGAGGGAGGCGGTGGCATCCGCTTCCTCTTCGATCCCGCGCTTCCGTCGCGTGGGTCGTGGCCCGATGACGGTGCCGACGGCAGGACGCGGATCCCGGGACCGCGTTGTCGCCCGGCTTTCGGGCCGGCACCCGCGGTCGTCGCCGCAGCGGGCGCAGGGCTCGGTGCCGGCCCGCGGGCGACAGGAGGGCGCCACAGGGAGCGGCGCGCTCCGCCTTCAGTCCCCTTCAACGCACCGAATGAGTCGATGACCCTGGGCAACATGAGGGCGACGGATGACTACTGCCGCGGCCCCTCCCGGAGGCTTGCGAGATGTCAAGACGTATGTCCTGGCCGTACAGGGTAATCGGGTGAAGAGTTCCGTGACAAAGGGCTGAAGTGCTGAATCTGTTGTGATCCACTGATTCGCATGTGGAGCACGGCGATGGATGCCAACGGGACACGGTTTGCAGCGATTGCGGAGACGACGAGCTTTCTTCACTATTTCAAGGACTTGCCGGATCATCGTCAGGCCGGCAAGGTGGATTATCCGCTGCCGGAAGTGCTTTTATTGATACTTCTTGCGGTCCTTGCGGGGGCGGAGACGTTCACCGACATAGCGCGATTTGGCGAGCGGAAGATCGAGCTGCTGCGGCGGTTTCGGCCCTATGTGAACGGCACGCCCTCGCATGATCATCTCGGTGATATCTTCGCCACGCTGGACGCCCGTGCCTTCCAGCTTTGCTTCGTGGCCTGGGTCGCGGCGCTGACGAACACGCCCGCCGAGGTTATCGCGGTCGATGGCAAGACGTCGCGGCGCTCGTATCAGAATAAGGGCTCGAAAGAGGCGATCCACATCGTCTCCGCCTTCGCGGCGCGGCAACGCATCGTGCTGGGCCAGGTGAAGGTGAACGAGAAGTCGAACGAGATTGTCGCCATCCCGGCGCTGCTCGACATGATGTCGATCGAGGGTGCGGTCGTGACGATCGATGCGATGGGCTGTCAGCGCGACATCGCCGCGAAAATCATCGAGAAAAAAGCCGATTACATTCTCGCGCTGAAGGGCAATCAGGGAACCCTTCGGGAGGATGTCGAGGTCTTCGTCGACGAACAGAAAGCCTTGAAATTCAAGGATACGACGATCAGCACGCACGAAACAGTCGACGCCGACCACGGCCGCATCGAGACCCGAAACTATACCGTGATCCACGAGGTCGACTGGCTGCAGGCGCGCCACGAATGGCCGGGCCTGAACGCCGTCGTGGTGGTCGAAAGCCTGCGCGAAATCAACGGCAAGACCACTAGCGAGACGCGCTTCTACATCACCTCGCTGGTGATCCTGGCCAACGCTGTCGGCCCGATGATCCGCGCGCACTGGGCCATCGAGAACTCCTTGCACTGGGTCATGGACATGGTCTTTCGCGACGACGAATGCCGCGTCAGAACCGACAACGCGCCGGCTAATTTCGCAACTTGCCGGCATATCGCCTACAATCTCACCCGCAAGGCGCCAGGCAAGGATTCCATCCGCCTCCGGCGCAAAACCGCAGGGTGGGACGACGAATATCTCGCCAGCCTCGTCGCCGCGTGATTTCCTTCACCCAATTCCCCTGCCTGGCCGTAAGCGGGACCGGCCCTGGACACCTACCGCGGGCTTGATGATTATATCACGACTATTGCGTGCGCGGCCCGCCGGTCCGTCAGGTTCCGTGCTTTTATCTTCGACAGGCGTGAGGCTTGAGCCGGGTGAAGGGGTTGCACCCTCGTCGGCAACATACGCGGTTGCTGCTCTTTCGTTGAGCTATCCCGGCATAGTCTGCCAAGAACAGACGATCCGAAATCACATTTGAATGTTTGACAGCGATCCTGCAAGCCCCTCAAATGGCGATTGATGCGTCGTCACCCTCTTTTTTACCCGGTGAGCCTTCCGCGCCGAGTTCGTGTCCCTCGCCGTTATATGAAAGAGTTCAGTCTGCTCGAAGCTCGCTATAGGGAGCGCAATGCCGACCTACGAAGACTTGGTGGAGCTTGCTCGTATTTGCCTCAACCAAGCGCGCCACGCAAAAAGTCCGTTTGCGAGCGCTGAACTCACCTATTTGGCGAAAGGATACCAGCTGCGAGCGGCCGCGATGGATAAAGGCAAGCTTCCCGATATCGGAGAAGAGGAAGCCGCACCTTAGCGGCCTGCACCGGCACCGGCACCGGCGATGCAACTGGCATAGACTTTGGTATTCGTTAACTCATTCCATAAATCGGTCGCGAAATGGCGGGGAGGGATTGGGACCGTGAGGGTTCCGTGCGTTACATGGACGTCGCCCCGTCGCACTTGCCGAGTCTCATCCTCCCGTGTCCACATTGCGGACAGCGGATGGCGATCACGAATATCGAACCCGCGCCGCTCGCCTATGGCGCTGCATGCGGCGATCTTGAAGACATCACTCACACCTGCGCGCAATGCAGCACGACGCTGATCCGTACGATGCGTTCCCACCGCCGCGCCGTAGCGCAAAGCCGGTGGATCGTCGGAACCACAACCAATTGACTGCGGGAACGGTGTACGTTGTCCGTGCCATCCACGTGGATGGGGTAACAGGAACGTTCACGGCCAAAACGAATTCGCAATGCGAGGCTCTAGAGTTGGCTAAAAGCCTTCGTGAGAATGGGTTGTGGGTAATTATCACGGGCCCCGACGGCGAGACGGTCGACCAGTCAGAGAAGTGAACAAGCCTCAGGAACGCGAAGTGGCGGCTGGTCCCGCGGCGTGCGAAGCCGGCTCCGTTCAAACACGACTTCATCGCTGCCTTCCACGCCGCTGCTCTCGACAATACCGCAACGCCATGATGCGCAGCTTCAGTTCTGCCCGTGCCGACCTCTCCAGAAGGGGTACGTCTCCCGTTCCTTCGCCGTGAGGTCCGCGCGGCGACATCGATCGCCGGCCCGACGGTGTGCTGGTGCATATCCGTCGGTCCAAGACCGATCAGGAAGGCGAAGGCGCGCAGATCCCGATCCCCGGGGAGACCAGTTATACTGATCTGCCGCCGTCACCCTGGTCTCCGAGGCGGTATTCTCTCGGCGATGATCGCGGTCTGGCGCCGGATTCGAATATGACCGGTCGGAAACTTCCGTATCGCTTCGTCCATGAAGTGAAGCGCGCTCACCGCGTCTTTTGCTACTCCGATCACGGCGCGCCCCTTCTTTGAAACCAGCACGATTTCGTGCTCACTGAGCACCTCCTAGCTCGGACTGGACCCGACGATCGAGCATTGCGAAAACGGGGCCGCCAACTGGGGCGGCCCCCAATCCACTTTTTAGTCGACCATGGCTTTCAAGCCGGGCGCGAGCTGTTCAAGAGTGTGCACGCCCCCAGAAAAATTCCCTGAGCAGAGGCCGTGGATGCACCAGGAGTTCTGGTTGGTCGCGTCCTTTTACGCTCCGAAGCACCACGATAGGTAAGCAATACTGATCTAAAATGTGACATGGCCGCACCGCTTTCCAGGCGCTGACGTGTTCCGCCTGCAACACCACGCAGAACTCGCGCCTGCCATTCCGTTTCGGAGCGACAGAGCCCGCGCCTGGGCACGAATCATGCTTCGCGCGCAATACGAACGTACTGTGGGGCACATATGGAACTGCATAGTCGATGGCTTCCCTTCATTCCCTACGGCATAGAGGCCAAGGCCCGCGACTACTTCGCCTTGGCAACGGCCTGTTTCGAGCGTCTCGAATCGGCCTCCGACCCGGCGGCATATTCTGACCTGAAACAGATGGCGCATCGCTCTCTCGAAGAAGCGATGAAAGTGCTCAACGAACAGTCATCCCAGAGGAGCTGACAGCGGGCAGCGGATTTCGATCAATCGCTGAGGTAGGATTTTCTCAACCGAGCAAGGAGGGCACGATGGCAACGCAGGTCGTCATGGATCACACCGGCGACTCCAGGCACCAGTTCGATCCGGCCGACGCCGCGGCCGTGGCGGAGGCCGAAGAGCGCTTCAAAATGCTGACTGGCTTCGGCTTTACCGCGGCGAAGCGGCTCAGCGAGGGCAAGAGCGAGGTCCTCAAGAGCTTCGACCCGACGGCCGAGGAGACGCTGTTCATTCCGAGGCTCAAGGGCGGATGATCTGGGCGGAACTATGCATCGAATTGAGCGTCGCGCTGATGGCTGGTGCGGTCGTCATGATTGCGATTATGGCAGGCGACGCGGGCGACTCTTCGCAGGCGGACAAAAAAGCTCTGGCCCTTCTGCGTCCGTGGCTCTCCCCTGAGCAGGCCCAGCAGTATGATTCCAGAAAGCATTTCGAGGTCATCGGTTCCGACACCGGCACGCGCTACCGTATTCGGCACGGCTATATGATGAACATCGACCAACTCGATTCCGCCGGCAACAAGGTCTGTGCGTGGTGCTTGGTCCCGGTGGGAAACTTAGCTGCAGGCGACTGCATGCTCGCCCAGAAGATTGCGCTGGAGACGTTCGAGAGCAAGGCTTTGGCCATCGCAAACCGCGGCTGCTGATTAAGTTTGCGATCTGCTAGCCCGGCTCGACTTCGGGGCACAGCCCGCGCACGGCGCTCAAGCTGGATTCGGGAGGCCGGACCACTTTTGAAGCTCACACAGGCAGGGTCACCGTGAACTGGATGTAGGCGTAGTCCTGCGTCACCACGCCTTCTGTATTGCATGTCGCCGTCAGGGCCCTGCTGTCGCCAGACTAACTGCGCACGTCCGCTTTGAGCACAGTCCAAAGGCAAGCGACGCAGGCCCCGATGTTACCGATCGTGACCAGCGCGGGAATAGCAAGGGTGAAGCTCACAGCCGCTCTCCATACCGACCGCGCTCTGGCTGAACGCCATCCGGCGGGAAAGGCGACCAGTCGGCCGCGCAACCGACGCCGTGCAAGGGCGTCTAATCCTTAGTCTGGCCGTCTCTTGAATTGGTTTGATCGAGGTTGGTACGTAATCGTCCGCCCGGGCTTGGATTGAAGCCCGACGCGGCAGTAGCCAGCGTCCCCCCGCGCGGTTTTCGGGGAAAGCGCTTGGCCGTATGCTGCGAGGCGCAGCCAGAGGGAAGTCCATGTCGATCGATGCTCAAGAAGCCGCAATTCGTACCGTAATCGCTAATGCTCTCATGGTCGGCCTCGAAGGCGGCGGCCGTGGCTTTGACGCCCTCTTTGCAATGCAACAGGCGGAAGCAATCGTGAAGGCCCTCAAAATCGCCGGGTATCAGATCAAGCGGGCTTGAGACCAGATGGCCGCCGTCCGCTTCAGCGTCCCTATTGAGCCCATGGCGCTTCAGAACATGCGCGAGAACGGCGTGCGCCGACCCCTCGCGCTGGCCCCAGCCGGGCCCTCGCGGAGCGCCTAAGGATGAGACTGCTGGAACTCGTAGATGATACCGCCGAGCCGCCAACTGAATATCCGCAGGTGATCCAACATTGGCCCCCGATCGTTATGCATGAGCGTAGCTGCATCCTGTGAAATGCAGCACCCGAATCACCCGAATTGCCGGGGGCGCAAATGCTCAAGCGAATCAATCCCATAGACAAGCATGTCGGCAGCCGCCTTCGGATGCGCCGGCTTATGCTCGACATGAGCCAAACCGACATAGCCGAAGCGCTCGGGCTGACATTCCAGCAGGTGCAGAAATACGAGAAGGGCACGAACCGCATAGGCGCGAGCCGGCTGCAGCAGCTGTGCCGAATCCTCCAGGTGCCGGTTGCGTTTTTCTTCGAGGGGGCACCGCGGGCCATCGGACTTCCTAAACCGACTGAACCGCAAGCAGAGTTGCCAGACTACGTGAGAGACTTCCTCTCCACTTCGGACGGCGTGGCCCTGGTCAAAGCGTTCACGCGCATAGGTGATGCGAAGCTGCGCCGTGCCATCGTCGCCCTTGTCCAACAGGTCGCCCCTGAGCCCGATGTTGTTGCGTCGTCACCATCGCGGCAATAGGCGGATTGTTGGCTTCCGCCGGTGAGGCGGCCGAAATCAAGGTGCTCGCCTCGGTGGCGCTGACCTCGGCGCTGAACTTGCTCCGCAGTTTGAACAAACGACCGGGAACAAGCTTGCCCTCGGCTGCAGTCTCGTCGCCCATATCAGGAAGCGCGTGCTCAAGGGCGAGACAGCCGATGTGATTATCCTATCGCGGCCAGTGATGGACGAACTGCGGAAGCAGGACAAGTTCGTACCGGGCACAATCGCGGACGTTGCAGGCATTGCCGTAGCGGTAACCGTGCGAGCCGGCGCGCCGAAGCCTGACATCAGCTCAGCAGATGCGCTCAAGCGTCCGCTGCTCGCAGCCAGTTCGATCGTGTATGCGGATCCGGCGAAAAGCAGATTGACGGGGCGCGTGACGCGATTAGTCTCGCGGTCGGTGCGTCCTGCTGGCGATCAGCGTCATCTTGGGCGAGGCGGGCTCTAAGGAGGCCCCCCGATCTCGCATCCGTGGGGTGGGGGGGTGGGGGGGTGGGGTCGCGAGATCGGAGGCCTCGGGCTCTTAATTATGAGCGAGGTGAACCGTAGCCACCTCGCCCGATTCGCACACTCAAAGGGCCGGCGGGCTCGGTGCCATCCACAGATAATTTCGTGAGGCAGTTCAAAGCCGGCGGACCGCACTTTCCCTGCTCACGCGCGCGCTGCCCCCGTAGTGGCGCCAACACCCGTCGGATGGGGCCGGCCGTGCCGGCGACCTTCGCCCTGGCGATGCCCTCGCTGTCATGGGACGCGTCGGACGAGTTCGGCTTGAAGGCTTGATTAACAAGCCGGTGGCAACTTCTTCGTCACCGGTTCAGCGTGGCCGCTACCGGCAGCCATCCGCTCTGAGCACGCTTCGATATGGGCCGTATTTCCCTCTGCAGAGCGGAGTCAAGTTGGGCTCCATGCTCTTGCTGCGCCAGTTCAGCCTTGAACGCTGCGACCTTTTGCTCGGCTTCCGCGAGTTCGGCCGCCGTGCCGCGGATTTGCGCGATCAGCGCGTGAAAAGCAGTGCTGTCCATTGCGGTCCCCATTCCCAGTCGCCGAGCGGCGACTCCCGCAGCCTGCATAGCAGAAAAAGTATATTAGTCGATAATGGACGTCCGCGGCTCGGCGACACTGCGCTTCGGCCGCGGCTTTCCCCGGATGGTTAAGCGGGCGGCGGCCTTGAACTCAAGGCGCACCCGCAACGAGGACGGCGGTCTACACAGCCTCGGCGCCGAACCGGTTCAAGGATTTCTGGCGCGATTGAATCGCCCCCGCGCTACCGCTGTATGACACCGTAGCAAGCGACTCTTAGCTGCGGCTCGCCCCCGACCGTGCGCGACTGCGCCGAGGCGTCACCGCCGGCAATCCTGTCCGGAATTCCAGCATAGGCTTGAAAGGCCGCACGGCATTTCTCCGGCGCCGCGAACCTCAGGTATCTGGTGACATTCCATAATTCTCGATGTTCGGTGTCCACGAGGGGGCCGAAGATCTTCTTGATTTCCCTAACCCATGAATTCTTGGCGTGCGTCCTATACTCGAGGCGTTCTTTGCTCCAATCACCATAGTGCCAATAGGCCGCTTCCGTACTAATCTGGAGACCATCATTGGTCCACGTGGCGCTACCGATCGCCGCTTCATGCAAGACTTCCGAAAGCCAAGCGTTGACGCTCTTCATTTTCTTCGGCTCCGTGCGTGCACTCGTTTCGAGCGGGGCGAACAGCATCGCCTGCCTGCTCTTGTAGAGCGCATTCCAGCGCTTTTTGTGGCCTTGGGGTGACGAATTGCAGCCCTGATCCCTTCGAACCGCGGCCGGCTTCGAAAGAGCGATGTCGCCCTACCGGTCCGGGCCGTCACGGGACTGGTATCAAGGTCAAGAACCCCGACAGCCCGGCGATGCGGCGGGCGCGCGAGGGGCAGCGGTAGCCCCGCACGATTTGGGCGGTACTTGGACCATGGGCGTGCGGACGCGGGGCCTCGACATCGCCATCAATGCCAAGCGACAGGTCGCCGACGCCGCCGCGCGCGCCGAGGCGAAAGGGGCCGTCATCGAGCGCTGGAATGAGCAGCTGGTCGCCAGCGTGGGTGAAATCGGGATCACCGGTACCGCGGGTGCGGTCGCGAATGCAGTCTGGCTCGCGACCGGAATCCGTGTGCGCAAGTTCCCGATTGCACTTGATCGTTTGATCGAGCCTCATTCATGACGAACGACAGGGGTGCATCAGTAGTTTGCCGAGATAGTCTACCGATGGCACGCCGGTAATCACTGGCATTCGGGCGGCGCCATGATGAAGAATTTTGGCCGTCAAGGAAAGACGTTCCATAACCTTGTCATTATGCGAATCGGCACACAATGCGAGCCGGGAACGCCGTGGTGTGGGCGTCCTCGTGGCCCACCTGTGAACCCCACGAAGACAGCCGCGCTACTTCATCGCCGCGTCGCGAAAGACCTCGCGGCCGCCCACGTAGGTCAGCATCGCCCTCACGGTTGGAATCTTCGCCTCAGCAACCGTCAACAGATCCTCGGACAGCACAGCGAAATCGGCCAGCTTGCCGGGCTCAATCGAGCCCTTGATGTCGGACTCTCCGGTGAGCGTGGCGTAATTGATGGTGATCATGCGCAATAGATCCTCACGAGATGTTACCCGTTCGTTGGCCCCATAAACTCCGTCCGAGATCGTGTCGCGTGTTAGGAAGTGGTAGTAGGCAAAAAACGGATTGAACGGTACGACCGGGGAGTCGGTCCCGCCCACCACCAGAAAGCCGGCGTCGAGAAAGGTTTTCACCGGAGTGATCTGGCTCGCTCGCGCCGCGCCGAGATAATTCTTCAGCGCCGGCGCCGCCAGATAGAGGTGGTCCTGCACCGAGAGGATCAGGCCGAGCTTCTTCATGCGCACGAGCTGCTCGGGCCGAGATACGAATAGATGCTCGATCGCCCAGCGTTTACCGCCGATTGCGTGCTCGGCGTTCGCGGCCTCGTAGGCGTCGAGCACCTGGTCGATCGCGGCGTCGCCGACCGCATGGGTCGTGGCGCGCCAGCCGAGATCGTTGATGGTCTTGACGACGGCGTTGTAGTCCTTCGGCGGCACCACGGTAAGGCCGTAGAACGTGCCGCCCTTGCCATAGTCGCCGGCAAACGGCTCGGACATGTGCCCGCCCTCGAAACCGCCGTCGACCAGCAGCTTTATGCCGCCGACGCGCACCCATTCGTCGCCTTCGTCCTGCTTGAGCGGAGATTTTTCGATGATCTCTCGGATGCGTGCGGGGTCGCGCACACCGAAGCCAGGGAGATAGATGTTATAGCGCAGGCTGAGCTCGCCAGCACGTCGCACTGCCAGAATGGTGTCGAGCGCCTGGAAAAACTCGCCCTTGTAACTACCTGGAATTCGCACACTGGTGATGCCGTAGGCGTTGAGCTTGCGCTGGGTGGTGAGCACGTCTGCGACGGTGACGGATTTCGGCGGCGGCAGCGAGACGAGGCGTTTGGCATTGTCGACGAGCTCGCCGGTCAACTCGCCGCTGGTGTCGCGCGAAATGGCGCCGCCGTCGGGCACTGGGGTGTCCTTTGAGATCTTCCAGTGGCGCAGCGCGGCCGAATTGAGGATGTAGTCATGACCGCCGCGAACCAGGACCACCGGATTGGCCGCAGAAACGCGATCGAGATCGGTCGCGAGCGGCAGCCGCTGCTCCCGGAGCTGGGCTTCGTGCCAGTCGGAATTGCTTACGATCAGATCGCCGGGTTTTGCCTCTGCGGCCGCCGCGCCGACCGCCGCCACGAGGTCCGCGATCGAGCGCGCCGCCGACAGGTCCACGCCCGGGCCGCCACCCTCGTTATGGAAATGGCCGTCGGCGAGGCCCGGCGTGACGAAGCGCCCGCCGAGATCGATGACTTTGGTATCCGGCCCGATGCGGGCGCGTATCGCAGCGGATGACCCGACGGCGATGAACCTTCCCTCTTTGACGGCAAAGGCCTGGGTCAACGGTGCGCCGACGCGGGCGGTGAATACCCTGCCGTTGACCGCGACGAGGTCGGCTGCTTGGCCGAGCGCCGCGGCGGCGGCGAAAGCGCACACAAACATGATGGTGACGAAGGCCGCAATCCGCTGGCGCACGGTGTCCTCCTGACTTCTGGCCGCCAGTGGCGGAAGGGTCAACGTAGCGTGGATTTGGCTCACGAGGTATCTCCTTGTAAGGCTTCCTACGGGACGACCGATTGCCGATGTGCAGTTGCCGTCAACAGGAGCCATTCATGACGGGGAAACTCGACGCCACTCGCTACCTGATCCGCGGCGGGCGGATTTATGACCATGACGGCGACATCCATCAGCCGGCGACCGCTGACCTTCTGATCCGCGGTGGAATCATCGAACAGATCGCGCCGCAAATTACGTCCGACGATGAGGTCGAAGTTCTCGACGCCGTCGGCAAGCTCGTGGTCCCAGGGTTCGTAAACGCGCACTATCATTCGCATGACGTTATGGCGAAGGGTCTGTTTGAAGAGATGCCCTTCGACATCTGGATGCTGCACTCCAATCCCAGGAGCTTCGGCCGACGTTCGCATGAGGAGGTCCGCGTACGTACGCTGATCGGTGCCGCGGAGTCCCTGCGCAACGGGATCACGACGGTCCAGGATTTTTTGACCGTTGAGCCGCAAGAAGAGGCTTATGTCGACACCGTGCTATCGGCCTACGCGGAGGCCGGTATCCGGGTCGTTTTCGCGCTCGCCGCGCGGGATCGAGGCGCGCTCGACATTGCGCCGTTTATTCCAACGAATCTTCCGGAGTTGATCCGAAATCGCCTCGCGGGGTCAGACCGTAGCGCCCGCGACGAACTCGACTTCGTGTCCAGCCAGATCAGGCGATTGGGAAAGACCCCAAGCCCGCTTCAGACATGGGCGCTTGCCCCTTCCGCGCCCCAGCGGTGCTCGGCCGAGTTGCTCGAGGGGATCGCCGCCCTGTCCCGCGAGCACGGCATGCCCGTCCTGACGCATGTCTACGAAACCCGCGTCCAGGCTGCCGCGGCGCAAATGGACACATCCGGTTCGCTTTTTGACGTGCTCGCGCGCGCAGGGCTGATGAACGACCGGTTAGGCGTCGTGCATGGCGTCTGGCTGTCTCCGCGCAATATTGCGCAGATCGCGGAGGCCGGCGCACGCGTCGTCCATAACCCGATCAGCAATCTCAAGCTCAAAAGCGGGGTTGCTCCGATTCTCGATCTATATCGTGCGGGGATCGACATCGCGCTCGGCTGCGACAACTGCAGCTGCGCGGAGACCCAAAATATCTTCACGGCAATGCGGATGCTCTGTCTGCTGCCGGCGGTCACCGAGCCTGATCCGGGCCCGATCAACGCCGGCTACGCACTGAAGGCCGCGACGCTGTCGGGCGCGCGCGCTGTCGGACTCGGCGGCAAGGTTGGCGCGCTCAAGCCAGGTATGGCGGCCGACCTAACGATCCTTGATCTCACCGAGCCCGCTTTCGTGCCGTTCAATAGCGCCGGCCGTCAGATCGTTTTTGCCGAATCCGGGCGCGCGGTCGAGACCGTGTTCGTCGATGGGCGTCCCGTGGTCCGCGGCGGCACGCTCGTTACCGTCGACGAGGCGAAATTAGCCGCCCAAGCGGCGGAGCTCGCGCCCGTCTTCCGTCGAGACGCCGCTGATCTCAGCGCGCGTAATGCTGACCTCGTGGCGCCACTACTCGATGCCAATCGCACTGCGTGGAAGGTTCCGCTCGGGATGCAACGCTACGTCGGTGGGGCGGAGGGCTGAGACGTCGGCTATGATCGTCCGCTGGAACCGGAACATCAGCTTCGCCCCCACCGGCTTGCCGGTGCGCTTGAAGATGGCGCCTCACGGCCCAAAGATCGGAATATCGAGGGCACGCGCCGCAGCGAGCTGTCGCTCGTCAAAGCTCGCCAGCTCGACCGTTTGGCCGCGAGCCCGCAAAAATACGATCGATGCCAGATGTAGGGCATCGAGCGTGCGCACCAAGACCGGAAACGGCTCTAAGGCACGCCCCAGGACCGGCGGAACGAGTTCGATCAGCGTCAGCTGGCCGATCAGCGCGCGCACGGCTTCGCCATGTGAGCGCGCGAGCCGCCGGGCGTGAATGCGGTTCCAGACCTCATATTCAAGCAGGCGGCTTGCGACGAGCGTTTCTCTCCAGATGGATTCGGGAGGTGACCGATCCTCCGCCAACAGGTGCGCGAGGGCGACCGAACTGTCGAGATAGATCACCGCTCGTCCCGATCTTGGCGCAGATCCTTCATGAGGTCGCGGAACGCCATGACCGGTTTGCGTGGCGGCGGGCCAGTTCCGGCAAGCACGGCCGGCGTCAACCACCCCTCACGCACGGCTTCGGCCAGCATCGCATCGGCGAGAAGGGGGCTGCGGCCCGATTGTGGGGGCACGATTTCCGCCACGACACGGTCGCGATCGGTCACAAGCACCGTCTCGCCTGCGGCGGCGAGGCGAACGTATTCGCTGAGCTTGTTTTTGAGCACTTTTAAACCGACCGAACGCATGCGGAGCATGGTAGCTACTGGAGGCTACCTCTGTCAATGAGGGAGAACGCATATCGCTCCGTGTACCTGCTAACTCCGTCCGCCATTGAGAGACTCCATTCGCAATGCGAACTCCAACGCGGTCGATATAAGTTC
The DNA here is from genome assembly GCA_963800215.1 of uncultured Alphaproteobacteria bacterium. GTDB lineage: Bacteria > Pseudomonadota > Alphaproteobacteria > Rhizobiales > Xanthobacteraceae > JAJPKK01. The sequence continues at coordinate 48,041 of CAWCZY010000008.1, forward strand.
GCGGGGCTAGGGGTTCGTTTTGCAAAGACGGAGTTGGTGCCTTGACGGCACCACACCCGATCAAGCCTAATTCACTCCGCTGCCCATCCGCATGGCAGCCTAACCCGGCACACGCTCCACTTATCGACGCGGAAAATCTGTCCAGACAACCGGGACCACCTCACTCCGTAGCGGTTGGGCGCCGCAACAGAACTGAATGCAGCCCCGCAAATGCTCAAATACCGAGCCGCGCCGACATCATCGGGAGCTTTTTCAACGCCTGCCGCGCGTTGCCCCGCGGACAGCACGACACCAGGGGTAGGGAACGCCTGGGGCGGCCCCCAAGCGTTCCCCGCCTCGCTTGATCTACTGCACCGTCTTGGCGAGATCGGCGAAATTGCCGACGCCGCCATGGCCGCCCGCCATGCGGTCCATCTGGATGCCCATCTTCTGGACGCCCTTCACCAGCGCGGTCGTGCCGGGATTGGCCGGCGGAATCTGCGGTGCCGGGCTCCAGATGTCGGTCACGAAGCCGAGCTTCGCGTCCGGGATGTAGGGGATGATGTAGCCGGTGGAGTGCGGATTATCGAGCGAGTAGGCTTCGATGGTGCGGCCGCCCTCGGTGGCGCTCCACTTGCCGTCGACTTCCTCGACCTTCGGCGGCACCTGCTTGGTCCCGTAGGGATTGAGCGTCTCCGGCGCCGACAGCACCTTGCGGTAGAAGGCGCCGTCGCCCTTGCCGACGACGATGGTCGCCCCCGCAGCCGCGAAGGCGCGCAAGCCGCCGATGTGATCGATGTGGTGATGGTCGAGCAGCAGGTATTTCCATGGCTTGCCGGGATATTTCTGCTCCGCGAGACCCATCACGATCTTCGACTGGCCGTCGTCGCCCGGCGCTTCGACCGCGATTAAGCCGTCGTTCGTTGCGACGATCAGGGTGTTGTGCGACCCGCCGTTCACGAAACTGATGTTCGGGGCGATGTCCTGGATCTTCAGGCTGCCGCCGTCGGCCGTGTAGTAGGCATCGGTGTCGAGATAGAAGCCGTTGCCCATGCGCCGCAGCACCCATTGCCAGCGCACATTCTCGACCGGAGCCGGCGCCGCCGCCTTGCCGCGCAGCTCCGCCGGAATCGCGAAGGCGTCGGCAGGAAGGGCCGAATTCACGGAAGCTTCCGTCAGAGTGGTGTCGAAGATCTTCAGTCCATTGATGGTGATGACCTGGTGGAACGGCACCTTCACGCCGCGGCCGGCTTCGCGCCAGTCGGACAATGTCTGATCGTAATTGGAGTCGCCTTCGATCACGTCGAAATCGCGCGTCCTGACGACCGCCGGCAGGCCGGTCGCCGGATCGAACAGCACGATGAAGGTGCCGTAATTGCCGCGATACTCGACGGCCGGATAGCTCTTGCCGTCGACGGTCTGCGCCGGATAGTCGGACACCCGCCCCGGATTGGCGTGCATCTCACTGACGACGTTGTTGCGCTCCAGTTCGCGCAGCTCCGCCGTCAGCCTCACCCCGGACATCGTATGCAGGGGCTTGTCGGCCGGGCCGACGGCGCGGGCCGGCGTCCCGTTATTGATGTCGACGCCGGTGACATAGCCGCCCATCTTGCCGCCGATCTCGTTCGAGAACACCTCGGTGTAGTTGCGCATTCCGCCATTCGGCTTCGGGCGCACCCAGTCCACGCGGTAAAGTCCGCGCCCAAGGTCCGCACTCTCGGTGAACGTCGAGACGCCAAAATCGCCCGTTTCGGGCTTGTAGGCGTCTTCGGATTCGCCCGGATCCCAGGTGTGCATTCTGCCCTTCACGACAAGGGTGTTGACCGTGTTCGTCAGGCCCATCGCCTTATATGCGGCGTCGACCCGCTCTTGCGGCGAAGTCGGCGCGGCCGAGACGGTGCCCACGCCGATTCCGAGGCCGATCGTGGCAGCGGAAAGCAGCAGGGCAGCAAGCGTTCGGTGTCTATACATCGAAGTCCTCCTCCTTTGCGCTCCGGCGGGGTCCGGAGCGGCTTGAACCAGTCTACAACAATATGTGGCATTTCGCAGAAAGCCGGCAGGTAGGCTTTCTAGGGCAGAGCGCGGCCCCAGAGCTCTCGATGTGGCGGATATAATCATGCTGCGTCTTCTCGCCGAACCTGCGGACCGACATGTCCTCGATCATGCGACGGCGCAGCGGCTGATGGGCTTCTCGCTCATTGGGGGCTCCTGTCTTGAGGTTGGAGTGCTCGACCCCTCGATCCTCAAGACGGAGCGCCCGCGCCGTCATCCGCGCTCAATCAACTTGGTTGCCGGCCTCAAGGATTGCCCCAGCGGCCGTTCCGCTTTCTCCCGCGGTAGCGGGTTCGTTCTGCGGCCGCATCTCGGACAGACCGAAGGGAACCACCAGCCGGATCGGCCGCGTCGGGTAGGCCTGCGCCCTCGCGATGCCCGATCGGGCCGGGACAGCGGCAGCACCGGCTGCCAGATGCAGAAATTGGCGGCGCGGAAGTTTCATGAATGTGTCCCTCAGTGAAATTTGCTGATGAAAGTGCTCGCATCAATGTGCAAAACTATGCCGAACTCGCGGAAGGGGCGGACGGCGGCTCTTGGCCCGAAGCCACTCGGCGACTACTGTTCGCCTTCACGCCGTTCGTCACCCTTCAGAAGTCCGGCTTCTCGGCTTTCGGGACGTCCAAGTCCTTGTTGTTGTAGTACTCGTGCGGATTTTCAGCACAGACGACTTCCGCCGTAACATCAGGTCTCGGCACATAGGTCAGGGTCGCGGTCCACGGGGTCGTGAAGACGCCCTCGTCCTCGATCGTCAGATGCAGTTGCAGGAACTTGCCCCGGTGGTTGCTGAAGACATCGCCCTGGAGCAGCCAATTCTCTTTCTTGTTCCTCTCGATGGCGTCCTTCACGTCGTCGTATTCACGCAGCCGATAGCGTTCGACGACGTGCAACGATTTTGTGTAGGGCGTGCCGAAAAGATCGATCATCGCGTAGGGCCGATCGGTCTTGACGCCAACCGTGTCGATCACGAGCGTGTCGCCCTCATAGTGACCGACCGAATCCCCGTACCAGGACGGAGTGAGCAGCTCGGGATGCGGCTCGTTCAGGCGCACGTGGCGCACGTCCGTGCTAGGGCCAGTGTAGATGAGCAGGACCCTGTCCGGCTGCTGAAGGATTCGCACCGTCCCCTGCTTATAGATAAACAGCATTGGCATAGGCCAACATTGGTTGGAAGGGTTCCCGTAGACGATGCCCGCGAGCGACATTTCGCCGAACTTCTTCACGACCTCCGCTGCCCAGGGCTGCAAGATCGGATTGGTATAGTCGCCGACCAGCTGGTCGTAGTCGCTAACGCCTTCCACGCCCGGAGGAAGGGGGGAAGGGCCAGCGTGCCCGTAGCAGGGTCGCCGGGATCCTGCGGCCAACGCGACTTGTTCGTCACTGGGCCGGGACCAGATGCCGGCGGCTCAAACCAGGGAAAGCCCGGGTGTATCCAGACGCGGGTAAAGTCCGGAATCGAGGTTGCCTCGTTCGCTTCGCCACTGGCCGGTCCGACCCCGGACGTCACCGTCTGCCCGAGGGCAGGCGTCGCAACCGCCGCTGCCAAAGCGATGAATAGAAGGAAATTCCGCTGCCTGCGCACGCCGACCTCCATCTCACTGGTCGTTTGAGAGTTCTCGCCGTCGCATCCTCGCTGCCTCGCTTTAGGTCTTGGAGGGAGAGTAGCGCGATCGTGGTTATAAGGAAACGGAGTTACACCGTGCGCCGGAGCGTCTGGTCCTGTTGCCGTCCCGCGACCCGAAAACAGGGTGCAGCGCACCAACGGCGTCGTCAACTCACAGAATGGGACTGTCGGAACATGGCAAGGGATGTCGCCGTGAAAAGGCACGCGACGGCGGCGCGCGCGCCGACGCGCTCACAGAAACCCATCGCCTGCATGATTGCGGAACGCCTTCGCCCGCCGGTCGTATCCCTTGAGCGTCTCGACCCCGCGGTGCCGCGTCACATACATGACCTTGAAGATGTCGGCGCCGTGCTTGAGGGCGGAGGTCACGAAGCCGGCGCGCAGCGAGTGCCCGGCGAACATCTTCGGATCGAAGCTCGCGGCCGCGGCGTAGCGCTTCACGATCTCGCCGATTGCGTCATTGGCTATTGGCCAGCCCCAACAGCGCGATAACCGCAGGCACCGCGCTGGGATAGGGGTTGAAGGGCATCAAGGGTGTTACCGTCGGGCGCGTGCGATACGGCTTCGGTTCAAATCATGTTGTCGGCCTCCGGCAACTCGGAGTCTGAAGCTACGCAGACCAAAGTCCGTCCGTCGAGCCTTTCTATCTCACCGAACCCGCAAAGCGAGGCAGTGTTGGTCAATTACAGATTAGAAGTAAGCCAACACATCGGCATGGCAACCTTCACTCCGAGCAAGTCTAGAGTCTGTTGACGAAAGTATGGTAAGTCAAGGCTTAAGTCGGAAAACCTGATCATTCAACGATCCGATGATCCAGGAGGAGTACATGCGCAAATATGCTTTGCTGGCGGCATCGGCCAGCGCCATCTTCGCAATGGGATTCGGCTTGCCCAATCGGGCCGGTGCGATGACGTTCACTATCCCGGCGGGCGTGCTGAGCGCGGCGGAGACCGTTGATATCGCGGAGCCCGAGCAGGTCCGCTGGTGCGGCTGGCGCGGCTGCGGGGGCGGTTATTGGGGACCTCGCCCCTATTATTACGGTTATAATCACCCGCGGGTAATATATTATTACCCCTATCCACCTGATCGGGCTGCGGTTCGCTCGCGCGCGGGGGCTGCGAGAGCGTCGCGGATGGCGGCGAGTGCGGTGCAGCCGGCGAGGCGGCCGGTGGCGACTACGGGGCAGAGGTCGGCGTAGACGTTGGCACCCCATTCTGAGCGGAACCCGTTTGTCACTCTGCGGAAAATCACCGAAGGCCGCAGCGCCCGCTCGCTCTCGTTGTTGGTCGCCTCGACGTCGCGGCGCGTCAGGAACACCAGCAGCTTGTCGCTCGCCGTCACCGCGATGGTGGCACGCAGGTGGCTGCCCTCGGCATCGGTCGGCTTGAGCTCCAGCAGGCGATCCAGCTCGCGGTCAAGGCGGCGCCGATGCGTTGCGATCGTGCTGTCGGCGAGATCGGGCCGCCGGTGCCCGACCGCGCAGGCAACCTTCAAGAACGCCTTGAACTGCGGTGCGAAGATCTGTCGCCGTGATCGATCGCATACTGCGCACCGCCGCGAAGCGGCTGGGCGGGGGCAAGGGCGAGGTCGTCAAGAGCTTCGACCCGGCGGCCGAAGAGACGCTGTTCATACCGCGGCTCGGCGGCGGATGATCTGGGCAGCACTTTGCACGCGCTGACGGCCGACGCGGTGGTCATGATTTTGATCATGGCAGGCGAACGGATGCGGGGTGAGGCCGAGAAAAAAAAGCTCTGACCCTTTTGCGCTCCTGGCTCTCCCCTGAGCAGGCCCAGCAGTATGATTTCAAAACCATTTCGAGGTCATCGGCTCCGATCGCCCTGGCCGCCCTGCTGGCCGCCTTGGTTGATTCTGATTCATGATCGTCTCCTTGAGATTTTCCTTCCCGGCATTTGGCCAACCGTCCGACAGCCGGTCCGTTCCTGCCGGTTCCATTGATGCGGAATCTTTGCGCGTGGTCACTGACGCGAGGCCGGGTCTCGCCATGGGCACGTTTGCCTGCTACGGCGGGATTTGTATGCGGTTCCTACCCGTTGGACCGGGAGAAGATTTCCGGCGACTCCAGCGCGCGGGAGAGCATCGACAGGCGGATACTGTCGGCTGAGGCGATGTCGACACCGGTCGCCACCACTGACACCCGAATTATACCGTCGAGACTTTCATCTAGGGTTGCGCCCACGATGATGTTGGCGTCGGCGTCGACCTCCTCGCGGATGCGGGTGGCGGCTTCGTCGACCTCGTGAAGGGTTAGGTCCTTGCCGCCGGTGATCGAAATCAGCACTCCACGGGCGCCGCGCATCGAAACGTCGTAGATGAGCGGATTGGCGATGGCCGCCTCGGCGGAGAGCAGCGCGCGCCTGTCGCCGGAGGCTTCGCCGGTTCCCATCATCGCGCTGCCCATTTCGCGCATGACGGCGCGGACATCGGCGAAGTCGAGATTGATGAGGCCTTCCTTCACCATCAGGTCGGTGATGCAGGCGACGCCAGAATGGAGCACCTGGTCGGCCATCGCGAAGGCGTCGATAAAGGTGGTCTTCTCGTTGGCCACCCGGAACAGGTTCTGGTTCGGGATGATGATCAGCGTATCGACGCTCTTCTGCAGCTCCATGACGCCGGCTTCGGCGAGTCGCATCCGGCGCTGGCCCTCGAAGTGGAACGGCTTGGTGACGACGCCGACGGTGAGGATACCGAGCTCACGAGCGACGCGCGCCACCACGGGCGAGGCGCCGGTTCCGGTGCCGCCGCCCATGCCGGCGGTGACGAACACCATGTGGGCGCCGGTGAGGTGATCGCGGATCTCGTCGAACACTTCTTCGGCGGCGGCGCGGCCGACATCGGGCTGAGAACCCGCGCCGAGACCTCCGGTCGCCGTCAAGCCCATCTGGATGATGCGTTCGACCCGCATCGTGGCCAGCGCCTGGGCATCGGTATTGGCGACGACGAAGTCGACGCCCTTGAGCCCGGCATCGATCATGTTGTTGACGGCGTTACCGCCCGCGCCACCTACACCGAAGACGGTGATCCGCGGCCTCAATCTGCTGATGTCGAGTTTCTTCGAGTTGATGCTCACGGCCTACCTCTTTATTGCGGCGACGGGATCGACCACCGAGTGGGCGGCGCGCCGCCGTCTCGACAAAACTCAACCTACGCAGACATCTTCGCCTTGATCGGCTCCGGCTCTGGCTCACGCAACAGGTAGCCCCGGCCCCACACGGTCTCAATGTAGTCCTTACCATTCGACGCTTCGGCGAGCTTCCTGCGCACCTTGCACATAAAAACGTCGATGATCTTGATCTCCGGCTCGTCCATGCCCCCATAAAGCTGGCTCAGAAACATATCCTTGGTAATCGTCGTGCCCCTGCGCAGGCACAGGAGTTCCAGCATCTGGTACTCCTTGCGCGTCAGGTGCACGCGAACCTGGTTGATGTGGACCGTCTTCGCGTCGACATTGACGATGAGATCACCGGTCTGGACGACGGACTGGGCATGGCCCTGGGAACGGCGCACGATGGCGTGGACGCGAGCGATCAATTCGGCTTTGTGGAAGGGCTTGGTCATGTAGTCGTCGGCGCCATAACCGAGGCCCTTGACCTTGTCCTCAATACCGGTAGCGCCGGAGAGAATCAGAATCGGCGTGTCGACTTTGGATAGTCTCAGGGACCGTAGGACTTCGAAGCCTGACATGTCCGGCAGGTTCAGATCGAGGAGGATGATGTCGTAGTCATAAAGTTTGCCGAGATCGACACCCTCTTCCCCGAGGTCCGTCGTATAGACATTGAAGCTTTCGCTTTTGAGCATCAGCTCAATCGATTGCGCCATGGAACGATCGTCCTCAATCAATAAAACGCGCATGCCTGATCGCTTTCTCGCTGCGGGCGTCACACTGCAGCGGCGGTCCGAAATTCACTTCAGGACAGAGTTTCTTAGCAACGCTAGTTGAGCATGGTTAAAGAAGGCTGAAAATCGAGTGAGCTGCAGTCCGCGGCGATGTCCCGGATACGCATTTCCGACCCGCTCCCGACGCAAAATTGAGACCTATCGCCACCACCCGGTCGTGCGCAGAGGGCTCCGCCTATCAAGCATGCCGACAACAATCCCGCCATCTTCGTCTGCGCAAATCCCGACATTAAGTGGCCATTAAGCCGGCCCAGCCCTACATCGAGTTGGGGCGCACAAGGGGGCTGGGATGGTGTACCGTGTTGTGATGGGTGACCGGCGCGGTCGGGTGACGGCAATGTCGGACGAGATCGCTGGACCGAACGAGGATTTGCAGCGACTGGCGAAGCGCACCTTCCTGGAGTTCCAGGCTCCCCACGGGGAGCCACATTTCAGCGGCCACGTCCTGGCTGGCGATCGCGAAGTCTGTATCTATTCGCGTCGGCATCTAATGATGGAAACCTGCTAGTCGCTCCCGTCATTGAAAATGACGGCACATACCCCACACAACGGGAACACAGGGGAAACTCCATGCACAAGACCACTCACCTATCCATGCCGGCGGCACTGCTGGCGCTCGCGGTCGGAGGAACCACGTGGGCGCAACAGGCGGCGCCGCAGTCGCCCAATATGAGCTTCTTCGTCGCCAGCTCAGGGTCCGGCAAGGGCGGGATCTCGGCGGCATAAAGCGGCGCGGACGCACGCTGCCAGACCCTCGGGGCGGCCGCCGGCGCCACGAGCAAGGTCTGGCGTGCATATCTCAGCACCACCCCGACCCCAACTGTCCCGAAGTAAATGCCCGCGACCGCATCGGCAAAGGCCCATGGCAGAACTTCAAGGGCGAGGTCATCGCGCAGAATGTCGATGACCTCCACGGCCCCGGCAACAAGCTCAACGGGCAGACCGCGCTCACCGAGCGCGGCGCCATGATCGCGGGCTTCGGCATGACGCCCAATTATCATGACGCCATTACGGGGTCGACGCCGGACGGCCACGCATTTGCATCCAACCTCAACCTGACCTGCAACAACTACACGAGCAGCTCATTCGGGAAGGCCATGCTGGGGCATATCGACCGGCGCGGCCCTGCCGACACCGATCAGATGCGGTCCTGGAACGCTTCGCATCAATCCCGCGATTGCAGCCAAGAGGGCCTGATCGCTACCGGCGGCAACGGACTGTTCTACTGCTTTGCGCGATAAGCTGATCGCGACCGGCGCATCGCGGTCGCCGGTCGGCACGCGGCAAATCCAGACCCAAGGCCGCAAGCTCATCTCGACGCCGTCGCATCTTTGCGACGAGGTGTGACCTTGCAGCAACCAACGCAGGTGCGGACCCGTGTACGGTTTGCCCGCGTGGTTCACACCGATCGAAGATCAGGCTACACAAGGCCCCGCTTTATGCGGGGCCTTTCTTTGGATGCACCGCCGATCAACGGCCGAAGCGAGGAGTCGCCACGCCCGGTCAAATTTGGATTGATCCGGACACAGTTTGCTGTGAAACCAGCAGCGGGTGCCGTTCACGCCACGGCTGGCGGCGCGCTGGTGCCCGACGACCGGCACGCTGGGATGCGGATCGAAATTGGCGGAAAGCCGCCGCGCTACTTTTGCTGGTCGATGCTGTGCTTGATGAACCCGACGAGCAGGCCCGCAGATTGATCGATATCTGCTCGGCGTCACCGCGCGGCGACCGGCGGTGGACGATTTCGATCTCGAGGCCGGGCAGACGCCCTGGCGGCATCGATTTCGGACCTGGCGACCTTACGGTGGACAACGTTCGTCTCCACCAAAGGGGCCATTGCCGAATTTGTTCGGGCGAATTTAATTCCCGGCCGAGCGTTCCTCGGCAAGCTGTTTTTCATAGGCCGCCTGATAGCCCGCGATCTTGGCCTTGTAGGCGGCGAGATCGCCGAAACGCGCCGGATCATATGCATCACCCGGCTTGTAGACCTGATGCAGGTTAAACTGGCCTGCGTGTGACGACACCCAGATGTCGGGGGTATAAGTCGCTTGCATGGCGAGCGTGTTCTTGAAATCTTCGACGATGGATGGATAGCCGGGAGAGCCCAAGAGCTTTACGTCGGCATTGATCCCATCCATGTTGACGATAAGGACATTGTAGGTTTTGCCCGCATCCGTCACCTGGAAGCTGAAGCTCGTCGCCCCCGGCGTATGGCCATAGGCCTGCAGCACGGTCATGTCGGTGTTGCCGAGCTTGATATGGTCGCCGGGCTTGGTGCGCACATCGACCTTGACGGGGTCGTAGATGATCCCGCGCCCTTCGGCCCGCCGGTAATCGAGATTGCCGCCCAATTCCAATACCGGCGCGTCGCGCTCGCTCATATAGGTCTTGGCACTTGGGGCGTCCTTCTGGAATGAGGCGAGATCGCCGACATGGTCCCAATGCCCGTGCGTCGAGGTGATGATCTTGATGTCGCTGGACTTGAAGCCGAGCGATTCGATGTTCGCCTTGATGAGCGGATAGGAGCCCGGCGCGCCGGAATTGACGAGGATCAGCCCTGCGCCGGTGTCGATCAGATAGCACCCGAGATCGTAGGTACCGACGTAATACATGTTCCCGACGATCTTGAAGCCGGGGAACGGTTGTTCCCATTCCATGTTGGTGATCGGCAGTTTCACGCGCTGCTGCGCAATCGCGGCATCGGTTGCAAACGCCGACAGGACAAGAGCTGCGGCAAGAAGATGCTTGGATTTCATGTGGTCCTCCCTGATGTCCGTTGACCATTTGGGTCCGATGGAAGCCTAGCATCTGCAGGCGCGGTAAGGCCACTGCCGCACTGTTCGGGTGCACTGGATCGGTTCCGGTTGGGGCTCCCCATAAGCCAAATTGCCCACCCGCGTGGCGAAGGCCCCAACCTCGGGGAAGCAGTGGGATCGGGGCCAACGCCAAGGCCAGCGCGAGAACCTGCCGGTGGAACTCAACGACCTGGACCTCTGCCTTCGCATTGCGGAGCGCGGCTGGTCGAACCTCCGGACGCCGGAATTCCGTGCTCTATCACCACGAATCCGCCAGCCGTCTGGTTGGACTGAGCCCCTCCAAAGCCTACCAAGGGGAACGCATGTACTTCACGCGGCGCTGGCAGCACATCATCCGGGACGATCCTCACTTCCACCCGGGATTATCGCTGTTCTCGTTCCAGCCAGCGTTGGCGTGACCGCAGGCCGGCAAGAAGAAATGTGGCATGCAAGCTCATTCGTGGAGGACTGGTAATGGCACTCACCCAAAATAGCATTTGCCCGTTGGGCTGGAGGGCACGTGACGTCAGTTCAGTTTCTATGCGTAACTTCGCGGCAGCCCGCACTCCCGGCACTCAAAGGTATGTCTTTCCGTCCCTAAAACCGGATGTGGCACCACCAGTTTAATGCGCGCCCGCATTGTGGACAGGGAACAGACGAGGCCGTGAGGGACGGCGCCCATTGCACAAGGTCGATCACGCAATTTGCCTCCCTTTACGCAAAGCCCTGGTGAGCTTTTTTTTCGGTTTTGTCGCGCTTCAATTTGGGCTTCCCCATAGCCCTCACCCCGGCGGTGAATGATTTGGTCGAATCGTCCGGGCCGTGGGCGGTGGCGGCTCGTTTCTTTGGCTGCGAGAGCTTCATTGATCGGGATCTCCTCTATGAACGGCCAGCACCCGGATGAAGCGGGAGCCCATCGGCTTGGCGGTGTCGGGAGCGGAGCTGGCGCGAATTATCAGGCAGCCTCCTGCTCGTCCTTCATCGCCTGCTTGGCGGCCTGGGTCAGAAAGCCAGAACGGGTGAAGCCGTGAGCTTCAGCATACTGGTCGATGCGTTCGAGCACGTCTTCCGGCAGGGTTACATTGACGCGAACAGTCTTGCGCGCTTCGGTCTTGACGGCAACGAGGATTGCCACACCGTCGCGGTTCTCGGGATCGGCCATGATCTCCTCTAGCTGGGACGGTTCGGGAATAGCCTCGCCATCGGCGACAAGCCCCTCGATATGAAACGCGAGGGCCTCCTCGGCCATGGCGCGAGCGTCATCCAGGGTCGTTCCTGCGGTGACGACGCCGGGAAAATCAGGAAACGAGACGCCGTAGTCGCTGGTGGCTTCCTTATGGATGAGACCGATATACTGACGCATATCCTTTACCTCAGGCGGATGCCGGATTGCTTTTCGAGGCTTCGCAGGGTGCCGATCGGGATGTCGCGGGTTGGGTGGGGCACCGTCACGCGACCCGGCCGGGTGGGGTGCTTGAACTGAGCATGGCTTCCCTTACGGGCCACCTCAACCCAGCCGTCAGCCTCCAAGGCGCTAATCACCTCCCGGCTCTGCATGGTGTGTAATTATACACACTCACTTTGATTACGTCAACGCACTGGATCGGTTCGTGATCGGTTCGTGTCACTGTTCGGGTGCCCTGTTCGGTCTCGGGCTCGCACCCCTCCCCCGAAGCAACTGGACCGGTGACGGCGAGCGGATGTGGCAGGATGGCAGGGGAACTCTTTCGCCACGCACTAACTTCCTGCCTGCGAGGCCGGTACGATGGGATCATGAAGACGGAGCCAAAGCCATCTGATCGGGAGGTGCTCGCCGGGCTGGTCGAGCGCGTCACCTACCAGAACGCCGACAACGGCTTCTGCGTAATCCGAGTCAAGGCGCGAGGCCACCGTGATCTGGTCACCGTGGTCGGCCACACCGCCGTGATTTCCGCCGGCGAGTGGATTACGGCTTCCGGCGACTGGGTGAACGACCGCACCCACGGTCAGCAGTTCAAGGCTCGGTTCCTCAGGACCTCCATGCCCACTTCTATCGAAGGCATCGAGAAGTATCTTGCCTCGGGCATGATCCGCGGCATCGGCCCGGTCTATGCCAAGAAACTGCTGCGCGCCTTCGGGGAGAAGGTGTTCGACGTCATCGAGGCGGAGCCCGACCGCCTGCGGGAGGTGGACGGCATCGGTCCGGTGCGGGCGAGCCGCATCGCCGTCGCCTGGGCCGAGCAGAAGGTCGTCCGCGAGATCATGGTCTTCCTGCACAGCCACGGGGTCGGCTCGGCGCGGGCGGTGCGTATCTACAAGACCTACGGCGCCGACGCCGTCCTGGTCATGTCGGAAAACCCCTACCGCCTGGCCCGCGACATTCGCGGCATCGGCTTCAAGACGGCCGACGACATTGCCATGAAGCTAGGCATCGACAAGACTGCCATGATCCGGGTGCGGGCCGGCATCTCCTATGCGCTGACCGAAGCGATGGACGAGGGCCATTGCGGCCTGCCCACCACTGAACTGGCGCCACTGGCCGAAAAACTTCTCGACGTGCCGCAGGACCTCATTCGCACGGCGCTCGATCTCGAACTGGCCGATGGTACTGTGATAGCGGATCGCCTCGGCGAGACCGCCTGCGTGTTCCTTGCCGGCCTCTATCGCGCCGAACGCGCCATTGCCGAACGGATTTTGACGCTGAACAAGGGCAAGCTTCCCTGGCCTTCGATAGACCCCGACAAGGCAATCCCATGGGTCGAGCAGCGCACCGGCTTGACGCTGGCCGAAAGCCAGAGAGCCGCGGTCGGGATGGCGCTGGCGTCCAAGGTGCTCGTGATCACTGGTGGCCCAGGGGTGGGCAAGACCACCATCGTCAACGCCATCCTGCGCATTCTCTCAGCGAAGGGTGTGAGGCTCTTGCTCTGTGCGCCCCACCGGCCGCGCCGCCAAGCGCATGAACGAGGCGACCGGCTTGGAGGCCAAGACCATCCACCGCCTCCTCGAAGTCGATCCCAAGGGCGGCGGCTTCCGGCGAGACAACGAGAACCCGCTCGACTGCGATCTGCTGGTCGTCGACGAGACCTCGATGGTGGACGTGCTGCTGATGAACGCGCTGGTCAGGGCGATCCCGGACAAAGCAGCCCTGCTCGTCGTCGGCGATGTCGATCAGTTGCCCTCGGTCGGACCCGGCCAGATCCTGGCCGACCTGATCGCGAGCGGAGCCATCGCGGTCGTTCGCCTGACCGAGGTGTTCCGTCAAGCCGCCGCCAGCCGAATTATCGTGAATGCGCACCGTATCAACCAGGGTGTCATCCCGGATCTCCGCAAACCCGACGCCGAAAGCGACTTCTATTTTGTCGAGGCGGAAGATCCCGAGATCGCAGTCGCTCGCATCATCGAGCTTGTGAAGATCCGCATCCCGCGCCGCTTCGGGCTCGATCCCATCGGCGATATCCAGGTGCTGTGCCCGATGAACCGCGGCGGTATCGGCGCCCGGTCCCTCAATATCGAGCTTCAGGCGGCATTGAATCCGGCCGGCGAGCGCAAGGTGGAGAGGTTTGGCTGGACGTTCGCGCCCGGCGACAAGGTCATGCAGATCGAGAACGATTACGACAAGGAGGTCTACAACGGCGACATCGGCTACGTGGAGAGATGTTGAGCCGGACGACGGCGAACTCACCGCCAATTTCGATGGGCGTTCGGTCACCTTCGGCTTTGGCGAACTCGACGCGTTGGTGCTGGCCTACGCCGCCACCATCCATAAAAGCCAGGGCTCGGAATACCCGGCCGTGGTGATCCCGGTCATGACCCAGCACTACGCGATGTTGCAGCGTAATTTGCTCTATACCGGCGTCACCCGTGGCAAGCGGCTCGTCGTCCTGGTGGGCCAGAAGAAAGCCGTCGCCATCGCGGTGCGCAGCGTCTCCGGGCGCCGCCGCTGGTCGAAGCTGCGCGAGTGGCTACAGTCGGCTTCCGCAGGGAAAGAGTGGAGCACCATGCAACTGTCGAGCCGATGAGCGGCCGCACCCGGACGGGCCGCTGCCAATGCGACGGCCACTCACACCCGGTCCATGTTTTCGACGCTTAAGCTATCGCGTCTTTGGCGGCCTTTACCGGGCGGGCCTTGACGATCTTCCGGGCCGGCTTCGCCTTGAATACTGTCGGCTCCTTCGTGAACGGATTGATGCCTTTCCGCGCCTTCGTTGCGGGTTTCTTGATGACAACGAGTTTGGCGAATCCAGGCACAAAAAAAGCTCCTGCTTTCTTGAGTTCTTTGTAGCCTATGTCCGCGAGCGACTCGATGACACCTTTGACGTCCTTCCGCGTCATATCGTTTGGATGCTGATCAACGATCCTTTGAATGAGCTCCGACTTCGACATCAACTTGGCCATGTTCCACCTGTTTCCGATCCGTCCGACTCACTCTGTGAGTGACTACGTTAACCCGAAATTTGCGGTGGAGGAATTCGGTGTTGCCAGCGGCATGAATTTCACCCAAAACCAGCGGCTTGAAATTGCCCGATCGTGCGATCCCAGTGGCCAAGCTTGGCGGAACGCCATGCCCCGGCTCGGCACGACGGCTACCCGGACCTGCTGCGTCGGATTCTGGCTCTTGGAATAAGACGGGCGACGTCAACTATATCCCCAGGCTGGTGAATGGTGATGATCTGCTGCACCTATGCCAACGTCGGTTGGAACTGGAACAGCGATAATCCATCGGGCTCCAGTCCGGCTTGAACAACGGAGAATGAAGCGTGCCATCTTGCGCAATCGCGTCTTCGTCGCCATAGACCACGACGAGTGTGGGCTCAAGCGCAAGCGCTTCGGCCACAATAGCCAGAGAATTCTCGGGCAATGTGTCGCCTGATGCGCCGGCCGGCCGTATCGGCCGGGACCGCCAACCCGCCCTATGCAATGTTGCATCCTCCGCATGCTCGGCCCTGGATGCGAAGAGGATGAGATCGGATGAAGGCCCGCGATGTCATTCGTCGCAGCCGGCTCCAATTCGGCCCAAAGCGTCGATCCCACCCGCGAAGGGTGGCCCGGACAACGTAAGCCATTCCGGCAGCCCTCCAGTCGTGCGCCGCAAGTGATGCGCCCGATCACGAGTTAGGCGTGTAGGGTTCGTTGCGGAACGCGACGGTCGCGACCAGGGTATTGGTGTTGTTGGCCGAGTTGATAAGGCCGCATGCCGTCGCCACGCAGAATCCGATGTTCGCCGCAATGATCGGCCATTGGTAGATCAACCGAACCACGACGATGTCGCCGGGATTGCCGGGCGAATAGCTGAAGCCGGCGGCATTGAGGGTGCCGTCGGGATTGGTCGGGTTCGCCAAGCTGATGGTGGAAAAGCTCGAGAAGCTCTCCACATCGACATAAAGGTTGCCCGCGCAGTTGAACATCACGTTCAGGTTCGCGCATACGATGCTCTTGAACTGGGCGGCGGTGTAGCCGGCATTCTGCGCCTGCCCGGTGAGGACCAGACGCGCGGCGCTGGTCGCAGAGGTTTGCAGCACCTGGCCGGCCAGCAGAACGATCGCGGATTTCGATGAGCACCGTCATCACGACGAGAAACGGCAGCGCCACCAGCGCAAAATCGACCGCCGCTGTCCCGCGCTCGTTGCGAGCGAAGCGCCGCCGTCCGAGATGGCCGGCGAGCCGCGCCACGCCGGCATGTATCACTTGCCTTGCAAAGAGCATCGCGACGAGCTCCCTGGTCATCGAGGATCGCTCGACGGTCCCACAGAGAGTTGAGGAAATCGTTTTCTCGTTGGCGTAAAATTAGAGGGTTTAGATTAACCGCGCGTCAACCAAGCCCGATACTCCATGGCAGGAACTGCCAAGCCCTCTACCGCGCGCCGGAAGCGTCGACGGCCAACTGATCGAGCTCGGCCGCCAGCGCTTCATGCCACGTCGGCGGTTCGATGCCGAAAATCTTTCTCAGTCGTGTCAGGTCGAAGCGGGAATTGGCCGGTCGCCTGGCCTTGGTCGGATAGTCCTTCGTCAGAATCGGCTGGACGCTCTGCACCTCGAGCGCGGCGCCACGCGCCTTCAAGCCCTCGACGATCGCCGTGGCAAAGCCGTGCCAGGTGGTCGCGCCCGATGCCGACACGTTGACGAGACCGCCCGATGCGGCAAAGCGCTCCGCGAGGAGCGGGCGGCTGTTGCTCAGAATATCTGCGACGACGCCGGCGATCAGCCGGGCCGAGGTCGGAGCGCCGGCTTGATCGGCAACGATGCGCAATTCCTTGCGCTCCCGGGCAAGCCGCGCAATCGTGCGCAGGAAATTGGATCCGACCGCAGCATAGACCCACGATGTGCGAATGATGAGGTGCGGCCCGTCCGCCGATCGGATCGCATGCTCGCCCGCGAGCTTGCTCGCGCCATAGGCGGACAAAGGACCGGTCGGATCGTCCTCGCTCCAGGGCCGCTCCCCGGAACCATCGAACACGTAATCCGTCGAGAAATGGACGAGCGGCACCGCGCGCTCCGCCGCCCAGCGCGCGATGACGCCGGGCGCCTCCGCGTTGACCCGGAAGGCGAGTTCCCTTTCATCCTCGGCGCGGTCGACCGCCGTATAGGCCGCGGGGTTGACGATCAGGTCCGCAGCGATGCGGTCGAGGGTGGAAGGGAGCTGTTCCGGCCGGGACAGATCGAGCAGGTTGCGGTCCGCCGCGACGACGGAGCCCACGGTTTCGAGCGTGGTGCGGAGCGCCGCTCCCACCTGCCCGGTCACGCCGGTCACCAAAATCCGCATCAGGTCTGCCCATAGCTGGGAAGGCCGCGGACATCGGCCAGAAACGGTGCGGCGGCGTCACGCGCCGATACCGTGGGAGATTCGATCCCCCAGCCGATACCGAGCGCGGGATCGTCCCAGCGGACGATAATTTCGTCGGATGGACTGTAAAGCTCGTCGCACTTGTAGAAGAAGTCGGCCGACTCCGACAACACCACGAACCCGTGAGCAAAGCCGCGCGGCACCCAGAACTGGCGTCGATTCTCCTCGCTCAAGTCGACGGCCACATGCCGGCCGAAGGTCGGGCTGCCGACGCGAACATCGACCGCAACGTCCCGCACATGGCCGCGCAGAACAGTGACGAGCTTGCCCTGCGTTCTCGGATTCTGCAAGTGAAGGCCCCTGAGCACGCCGCGGGCGGAACGCGACAGATTGTCTTGAACGAACGGGCCCGCAATCCCCTGCGCCGCGTACCGATCCGCCTTGAATGTTTCGAGAAAGAAGCCGCGTTGATCGCCGAAAACTTTGGGCTCGATGATCACAACCTCGGAGATCGCAGTCGGAATGACGTTCATGCCGGGCCACCCCATGGAGGCGAATTCAGGGATCGTGCATCGTCGCTTGTATAACGGCCATATTTTGCTATGAAAAGCCTATAAATCAGAAGGGCTAGGCGGAGTCGATGAAGGGGATTGTCCTGGCGGGCGGCAGCGGCAGTCGTCTTTATCCGATCACCACGGTCGTCTCCAAGCAGCTGCTGCCGGTCTTCGACAAGCCGATGATTTATTATCCGTTGTCGGTGCTGATGTTCGCCGGCATCCGCGACATTCTGGTGATCACGACGCCGCAGGATCAGCCGCTGTTCCAGCGCCTGCTGGGTGACGGCTCGGAACTCGGTATCGCGTTCTCCTTCGCCGCCCAGGATCGTCCCCGCGGGCTGGCGGACGCCTTCGTCATCGGGCGGAACTTCATCGGCTCGGACCGGGTCGCACTTGATCCTCGGCGACAACATTTTCTACGGTCATGGCCTCACCGAGCAACTCCTGCGGGCCGGCAACCGCGACAGCGGGGCGACCGTATTCGGCTATGTCGTCAACGCCCCACAGCAATACGGGGTGGTAGAGCTCGACCACCAGGGGCGCGCCCTTTCCATCGAAGAGAAGCCTGAAAGGCCGAAATCGAACGTCGCCGTGACCGGCCTTTATTTTTACGACAATGACGTCGTCGATATCGCCGCGGCGATCAAGCCCTCGGCCCGGGGCGAGATCGAGATCACCGACGTCAATCGCGCCTATCTCGAGCGCGGCGACCTTTTCGTGGAAGTGCTCGGCCGCGGTTTTGCGTGGCTGGATACCGGAACCCACGCCTCCCTCGTCGAGGCCAGCCATTTCGTGCAGATTCTGGAGCAGCGGCAGGGCCTGCGGATCGCGTGCCTCGAGGAAATCGCCTTGCGGCTCGGCTACATTTCCCTGGAGCACTTCCATAAGCTGGCGCAGAGAAACGCAAAGAGCAGTTACGGCGAATATCTGCTTTCCGTGTACAACTCGTTCTCGGCATCGGCTTGAAGCAGCAGGCGTTGGCATATCGACATGGCCTTCGAAGGCAAGACCATCTTCGTGACCGGAGGCGCCGGCTTCATCGGGTCGGCCGTGGTCAGGCACCTGCTCGATCGCACCGGCGCTTATGTCGTCAATATCGACAAGCTCACCTATGCGGCGAACCTCGCCTCGATCCCGCAGGCGCCGGGACACCCGCGCTATGCGTTCGCCAAGGTCGATATCTGCGACGCGGCCGGCCTTCGTGCGCTGTTCGACCGGCATCAACCGCACTTCGTCATGAATCTCGCCGCGGAAAGCCATGTCGACCGCTCGATCGACGGCCCCGGCGAATTCATTCAGACCAATATCGTGGGCACCTTCGTGCTGTTGCAGGAGGCGCTGCGCTACTGGCGCGGCCTCGAGCCCGGCCGGCGCGCCGCGTTCCGCCTGCTGCATGTCTCGACGGATGAAGTCTACGGGACGCTGGGGCCGGAAGGCCTGTTCACCGAGACCACGGCCTACGCGCCGAATTCGCCCTATTCCGCGAGCAAGGCGTCATCCGATCATCTCATGCGCGCCTGGTGCGAGACCTATGGCCTTCCGACCATCGTCACCAACTGCTCCAACAATTACGGCCCCTACCACTTCCCGGAAAAGCTGATCCCTCACATGATCATCAGGGGCCTGGCGCAGCAGACTTTGCCGGTCTATGGCGACGGAATGAACGTCCGGGACTGGCTCTATGTCGAGGATCACGCCAACGCCCTCGCGCTCGTCCTGGAGCGCGGCTGCGTCGGCGAAACCTACAATGTCGGTGGCCGCAACGAGCGCACCAACCTCCATGTCGTGCAAACCATTTGCGATCTCCTCGATCGCCTGGAGCCCTCGTCGAACGGATCGCGGCGGAATCTGATCGGCTTCGTCGATGATCGGCCGGGCCACGACCGCAGATATGCGATCGACGCCGGCCAAGCTCGAGCGCGAACTCGGTTGGCGGGCGCTCGAAACATTCGAGACCGGCCTTGAAAAGACCGTCGCATGGTACCTCGTCAACCGCTCCTGGTGGCATGACATCATCGCCCGCGGATATCACGCCGAGCGCATCGGCGTGATCGGCGGCGAGCCGGCACGTCGAGACGGAGCCTCCGCAAACAATTCCGGATCACTCGCCCAAGATAGGGGCGCAATCTTGCCGACACCCGCGAACGGCGGGACGCCGTTCGGTCGCCTTGGTTTCAGCAGCTGTTGGCCGGCGTCATTCCCGGCAGGGGGATCGAGCCCGCGGTCGCGGGTCCAGGTCCGGCCATGCCGAGGCTGCCGGGACCGAGGCAGGGCGATGAACTGCCCGGGACCGCAATCGTGCCGGCGAGGCCGGCGGCACCACATTCCCGGCAGGGGGATCGAGCCCGCGGTCGCGGGTCCAGGTCCGGCCATGCCGAGGCTGCCGGGACCGGGGCAGGGCGATGAACTGCCCGGGACCCCAATCGTGCCGGCGAGGCCGGCGGCACTGAGCGCGGTGGCGCCGAGCGGAACGCTCCCGCCCGCGAAGGCCGGTGCGGCTCCCAACGTGGATGTCAGCCCGAGCGGCCCGCGCCGGCGGAGGGAGCCGCGCCGCAGCCGGAATCCGTGGGATCACCGGAAGACGCCAAATCGCTCGTCGAGGTCGCCATGGTTCCAGTCGCCGGCGAAGATCGAACCTGTCCCCAGCGCGCCCACGCCCGGATTCGAGCCGGCAGCCGGGGCAGGTCGGACTGGGTGGTCACGTCGCTCGGGGCGGGGCTGAGCCCTCCGGCAAAGAGTTCGGTGGTGCCGAGAGGAATTCCAGCGCCTCCGACGGCGCCGCGTGCCCGTCGCGCCGATCGGCGACGGTGGGCGACGGCTCCGATGCCGTCGAATGAGCGGCGCGGCGCTCGTGTCCGAAGCGCTCATGCCCGGGAAAACTGGCCTGCGCAACGGCCGCACCGCCGCCCAACAAAGTCGCCACAGCGACAATCACCCACAAGCGCATCATGGCCGCCTCCGCGGGTCTGGCTGCGGAGATAGGCTGCCCCGGGTGGGAGCACTTTCGCGAAATTGCGCCGTTTTCACCGGGATTGCGGTGATCAACCCGATCCATCTTGCGCGCTCGCAGCTTCGAACGCACATCAAGGCGGCAATTGGTCGCCGCAAAAGAACCATAAGCACAGCAAAACCGCAAAAGCGGCGGGCCGACCTGACCCCTACTGCGTGGCCAGTGTCGCCGCAGCCGCTGTTGTGGAGCTCCGCACCTGCGAATGCCCAAGGCTTCACGATCGCAAGGTCCTCACGATCGCAAGACCCGGAGCCGAGACATGGGCATCGTTCGATTTGCGCTGAGATTTCCCCACACGTTCTACGTGGTGGCCGCGCTCATCGTCTTTCTCGGCGTGATCGCGATCCGCACCATGCCGGCCGACATCTTCCCGGAGATCAACATTCCGGTCGTCACCGTGATCTGGCAGTACACCGGGCTCAGCACGCCGGAGATGGAGCAGCGCGTCAGCACCTACAGCCAATATTCGATCAGCGCGAACGTCAACGGCATCAAGAACATGGAGGCCCAGACGCTCAACGGCCTGTCGGTCCAGAAGATCTACTTCCAGCCCGACGTCAATCTCGACCTCGCCATCGCGCAGATCGTCTCGGCGACCAATGCGATCCGTGCCCTCATGCCGCCGGGCGTCCAGCCCCCGATCGTGGTGGCGTTCAACGCATCGAGCGTGCCGGTCCTGCAGCTCAGCCTGAGCTCCGACAATCTGAGCGAGCAGCAGCTCTATGATTACGGCATCTACCGGGTGCGCCAGCAACTGGCCCCGGTGCCCGGCGTCACGCTGCCGACGCCGGCGGGGGGCAAGTACCGGCAGATCATGGTCGATCTCGACCCGGCAAAGCTCGTCTCGCGCGGACTGACGCCGCTTGGACGTGGTCAATGCGGTCAATGCGCAGAACCTGACGCTGCCGTCCGGCACCGCCAAGATCGGCGACACCCAATACGCGGTGTTGACCAACGCGACCCCGTCGACCATCGACGATCTCAACAACATTCCCATCAAGACGGTGAACGGCGCCACCATTTTCGTCAAGGACGTCGGCCAGGTGCACGACGGCTGGCTGGTGCAGCAGAACATCGTTCGCGAAGACGGCCGCCGTTCCGTCCTCCTCAGCATCATCAAGAACGGAAACGCTTCGACGCTCAACGTCGTCAACGGGGTCCGCAACGCCCTCACAGCCCTTCGCGCCGCGGCGCCCGCCGGAATGAAGATCTCGGAATTGTTCGATCAATCGGTGTTCGTGACCCAATCCGTCGATGGGCGTGGTGCGCGAGGGCGCCATCGCGGCCGGCCTGACGGCCTTGATGATCCTGCTGTTCCTGGGATCGTGGCGGTCGACCCTGGTGGTCATGATCTCGATTCCGCTCTCGATCCTGGCTTCCCTCGTCGTGCTGTTCTTCCTGGGCCACACGCTCAACACGATGACGCTCGGCGGGCTGGCGCTCGCGGTCGGCATCCTCGTGGACGACTCCACGGTGACCATCGAGAACACCCATCGGATCCTCACCGAGGAACACAGGCCGCTCTCCTATGCGACGCTCCACGGCGCCGCGGAGATCGCCGTGCCGACCCTGGTGTCGACGCTTGCCATCAGCTGCGTGTTTACGTCGGTGGTGTTCCTGGATGGGCCCGCGAAATACCTGTTCACGCCGCTCGGCCTCGCGGTGGTGTTCGCCATGCTGGCGTCCTATGGGCTGTCGCGCACCTTGACGCCGATCACCATCGGCCTCCTGCTCAAAGGCGAGCGGCATGCCGAGCCGGGCGCTGCGCCGGCCGGCCTGTTCGCCCGCATCCATGCGGGCTTCGAACGCGGCTTCGAGCGGTTGCGCGAAGCCTATGCCGGGCTGCTGGCATCGCTGCTGCGCCGGCGGCTGATCGTCCCGGTCGCGGCGGTCCTCGTGCTCGGCCTCGGGGGCGTCATGCTGATGCTGGTCGGGCACGACTTCTTCCCGCTCATCGACGGCGGCCAGATCCAGCTCCACGTCCGCGCTCCCGCGGGAACGCGGATCGAAGCGACCGAAGCGGTTTTCCAGGCGGTCGAGGACAAGATCCGCGAGGTCATCCCCGCGGACGAGCGCGAGCGGATCGTCGACAATATCGGGCTGCCGGCGCGCGCCTACAATCTGGCGTTCGCGGACGGCTCGACCATCGGCGTCAATGACGGCGTCATCCTGGTGGCGCTGAAGGATGGACATGCGCCGACCGCCGACTACGTCCGCAAGCTGCGAACGGTCCTCCCGGCCGCCTTCCCCGGCAGCCTTTTCTACTTCCAGCCGGCCGACATGGTCACGCAAATCCTGAATTTCGGCCTGCCGTCGCAGATCGATGTCCGCACCGTCGGTTATGACCGGGCGACCAACTTGCAGGTCGCCAAGGAGCTCAGGCGGCGCATCGCGGCGATACCGGGGATTGCCGATGCGCACTTGCAGCAGGAGGTCGACGGCCCGGCATTCTACACCACGATCGACCGTACCCGTGCGGTTCAACTCGGGCTCAACGCCAGCACCATCGCGACCAATCTCAACGTCAGCCTGAGCTCGTCCGAGCAGGTGACGCCCAATTTCTGGACCGATCCGACGTCGGGGATTCCCTATTACCTCGCCGTCCAGACGCCCGAGTCCAAGGTGGCCTCGCTCAACGACCTCGCCAACACGCCGGTTTCGGCGGCCAGGCTCGGGGCAGGCAATGTGGTCGTACCGGGCCTGTTGAGCAATGTGGCCACGATCAAACGCGGCAGCGTGCCGACCAATTCCAACCAGACCAACATCCAGCCGGTCTATGACGTGTACGCGAGCACTCCAGGGCCGCGATCTCGGCAGCATCTCGGCAGATATCGACCAAGGTCGTGGCGGAGCTGCAGAAAGAGCTCAAGCCCGGCAACACGATCCAGGTCATCGGCCAGATCCAGAGCATGAACGACTCGTTCCGCGACCTCGGCATCGGGCTCTTGTTCGCCGCGGTACTGGTCTATCTGCTCATGGTGGTGAACTACCAGAATTTCGGCGATCCCTTCGTCGTGATCCTGGCCTTGCCCGCCACCTTCTGCGGCATCCTGGTGATGCTCTACGTCACCGGAACGACCCTCAACGTTCCCTCGCTCATGGGCGCGATCATGGCGGTCGGCGTCGCCTCCGCGAACTCGATCCTGCTGGTCACCTTTGCACGCGAGCAGCAGGTCGCGGGCCGCAGCGCGTTCGAGGCGGCGATCGCGGCGGGGCACACCCGGATCCGGCCCGTGCTGATGACCGCGGCCGCCATGATCGTCGGCATGATCCCGATGGCGATCGGCGGCGCCGGCGAGGAACAGAACGCCGCGCTCGCCCGCGCGGTGATCGGCGGCCTTCTGTTCGCGACGCCGACGACGCTTCTGGTCGTTCCCTACCTGTTTGCCATGCTCCGAAAGGGCAATGACGGCAAGCCGGTCCATGGCGTGTTCGAGGAGCATGAAATCGCATGAACGAGATCGCACAATTCCCGGCCCGCGAGCGTGCGCACCTGACGGCGCCGGTCGATCGTGGGACCGAACCGGCGCCGCTGCCGCCCGGACAGACCGGCCGGCGCCGCGGGGGATGGCCGCTCGGAGCCGCCGCGGTGCTCTTGCTCGCCGGCGGACTCGGCTATGGCGGGTGGCAGGACTACGCGCAGCGCCAGCGAGGTCGCGGCGGCGGCACAGCAGCAGCGCGACTTCGTCCCCGACGTGCAGGTGGGACAGGTGCGCCCGAGCGGCGCCACCATGCAGGTGACGCTGCCCGGCACGACCTTCGCTTACGAAGTCGGCGAACATCTATGCCCGCGCCAACGGCTACATCCTGAAGCGAAACGTCGACATCGGCGATCACGTGAAGGCCGGCGATCTCCTGGCGGAACTGACCGCTCCCGAGCTCGATCACCAGATCTCCCAGGCCCAGGCGACGCTGGTCCAGACCCAGGCGACGTTGCGGCAGAACCAGGCCGGCAAGCAGCTCGCCCAAGTGACCAATGACCGCATCGGCACCCTGGTCAAGCAGGGGTGGGCCACCACTCAGCTCGGTGACACCGACCGCCTCAGCCTCGAGGCCCAGGACGCCGCGGTCGGCGTTGCCCAGGCCAACATCGCCGCTCAGGAGAGCCTGATCAAGGTCCTCACCCAGCAGAAGGCGTATCAGCGGGTGGTCGCTCCGTTCGATGGTGTCATCACGCAACGGGCCGTCGACGTCGGCAGCCTGGTGCAGGCCGGCAGCACCTTCATGTTCACCCTGATGCACAGCCACATCATCCGCACCCAGGTCTTCGTGCCCCAGGACCAGGCATTCGGGCTCGCGCCGGGGGTCAAGGCGGTCATTCGGGTGCCGGAGATGCCCGACCGGACTTTCCCCGGCGAGGTGACGCGGATCGCCGATGCCCTGCAACAGGGGACACGGACCCTGCTGGTCGAGATCGACGTTCCCAATCCCGATGGAGCGTTGACGCCCGGAATTTATTGCACGGTGGAGCTCCAGATTCCGCGCAAGACCCCCTCGTTGCTGATCCCGGCGAATGCCATCATTTTCAATCACGACGGCCTGCAAGTGGCCGTGGTGCAGAACGGTATCGTCCATATGCAGAAGATATCGGTCGCGCGCGACCTCGGAACGCAGGTCGAGGTGCGCGACGGCGTGAAAGCCGGAGACCAAGTGGTCCTCAATCCGACGGTCGACCTCATGGATGGCAGCCGGGTGCGGCCGCGGGCGCCGGCGGCATAGAGAATGATCCCGAAAAGTTGGAGACTTTTCGGGATCATGCTCAGACTAAAGGAGATTGAGCGCTATCAAATATGTGCGCTTGTGGGTCTTCGGCGTGCCGAACCCTCAGGCGGCAAGCTGGTCGGGCGGCGCCATGAACTCCGGTCCGACCGGATTCTTGATCGTATCGTGAAGAATGCGCTCGATCTCCGTCATGGCATCGGCGTCGATATGCCAGCCCATGGCCTCGCGGACGGCCGCGAGCTGATCGGGCCGCCGCGCACCCCACAGGGCGACATTCGCGTCGCCGCGATCGAGCACCCAGCGAACGGCGAGATGGATCACTCCCTTGCCGTAGTTGTCGTGGGCGAAGCGATCGAGCGCTTCGACCGCGGCGAGATACTGCGCAAAGCGCGGCGCCTGAAATTTCGGGTCGTTTTTGCGCAGGTCGTCGCCGGTGAAGCGGCTATTGATGGTCATCTTCCCCGAGAGAAGCCCGCGGCAAAGCGAACCGTAGGCGAGCATCACGAGGCGATGCTCGCGACAATAGGGAATGACGTCCCGTTCGACGGCGCGCTCGAACAGGTTGTAAGGCGGCTGCGCCGCATGCAGCGGCGCCGCGGCGCGAAATTCATCCATCTGGGCCGGACTGAAATTGCTGACGCCGATCGCCCGGATTTTTCCCGCGCGATGGAGTTCCGCCATGGCCGCCGCGGTCTCCGCGATGGGCGTTCCCGGATCGGGCCAGTGCACCTGGTAGAGGTCGATCACGTCGGTTTGCAAGCGCCGCAGGGAATCCTCGACCTCCTTCATGATCCGCGTCCGGCTGCCATTGCGGAAGGGCGCGCCGTCGCGCCAATCGAGGCCGACCTTGGTCGCGATGACCGCGCGATTCCGGCGCCCGTCCTGCGCCAAGGCCTTGCCGAGAATTTCCTCGGACCTGCCGAAGCCATAGACCGGCGCGGTGTCGAACAGGGTGATGCCCCGCTCGAGCGCCTCGTGGATCGTACGGATCGACTGCACGTCATCGGTGCCGCCCCACATCCACCCTCCGATCGCCCAAGTGCCCAAGCCGATGCGGGAGACCACGAGCGATGTGCCCGTGATTTCGATGGTCTCCATGCGCGAGCCGGGCGATCCGGGCTGCGTAGCGATAACTGGTGAGGTCATATCCGATTTCCTTTGTACTGGGTTGCATGGCTCGAAGCAGACCCGAAGAATGCAAACCCGATCGCCGCGGAGGACCGTTAGACGGCGCGGCACCGCCGGAACCGCTGCGAAGAACCGCGAGCTGTCGCCACTCAATATAGCGATGGAGCACGACGTCGCTTGTTGCGCTTTGCGGTGCCCCGCTCGCTATTGCGTAAAGCTGCGGTCCACATGGGATTCTCAGGCGACGCCGCGGCGGTAGTCGGACGGGGTGACCCCGACCGAACGGCGAAACGAGGTCGTGAACGAGCTCGTCTCGGCAAAACCGAGCATCATCCCGACCTCCGTCACCGACCGTGCCGGGATTTCCAGCAGCGCCTTGGCACGCTCCATTCGGCGGCTCATATGATAGCGATGCGGCGGCATGCCGAACGAGTGCTTGAACGCCCGCGCAAAATGGAAGCGGCTCAACTGCGCGGCGTCCGCGAGCTCTTGCAGCGTGATTTCCTCGTCCAAGTGATCCTCAATGTAATCGGAGACCCGCTTTTTTTGCCACCCGGCAAGTCCGCCTCGAAACGCCGCCGCGGCCGGACCACCGCGATGCATTCGGACGAGCTCATGAGCAAGCACGAGACCTAGCGCTTCCGCATAACCGGACGATCCCGGATTTTCGACCTGCGCCTTCAGTTTGAGGGCGGTTTCCCAGATGTCGCGGTCGAAAAAGAACAGCCTGGGCTTGAAGTCGATTTCGGAGAAGCGCAACTCCGGATCGACCAGGGGCCCGGCCGGATCGATGTACAGATAGGTGCAGCGCGCCAGCACGCGCGGATTTTGCCAGCCATGAAAGCAGTGTCCCGCAGGGATGAAGCTCAATTTCCGGCTGAACTCACGCTGGGTCGATTTCTGGAAGCCTTCCACGACGGTTTCGCCATCGTCGCGTTCGGCCCGCTCCGAAGCGATCACAATGTGGTACGGCGACTTCACGCCATATTCGAATCGGTCCAGGCGCGTAATTTCAACCGTATCGCCATGGATGCCGTCCCATGTGGCCATGCGTCGCCGGACCATGTCGGCGGGCGAAAACCTGACCCCAGCCACGGCATCCTTGGCGGCCTCGAATTTGGAAGGGTGAAGCTGGGCAGGCTGGAGTTGGATAGAGTTCCTCATGATGACTGTTCTCCTATGCCGTCAGTCGGCTTTCCTCCAGCATTCCCTCCGGGATTTAACGCTTTGCGCTTTGCGCTCGTGGTCGCATGCAGATGGAACGGCTGCTCGATTAAACAAGATCGGCCGGTCAGCGGTTCCGTTCACAATTTCGCGCGCGCTTACATATTAATTTTGAGCTCCATCGTATTAATATCGTGGTGCTTTTTAATCATTGTAACCATCCGGCTAACAGGATCCTCCGCCGCATTCCTGCGGATAGGGTCCACGATCGGGATTTCCCCAATCATAACCGGAATCCGGATTCGGGGCTCGATCCGGAGCAAAGCCATAATCAGGCGCGGTCATACGATGGTGGCGACTCGGAGCATGTGCCGCAACCGTGGCTGCGCCAGACGCCGTGGGGACGACGACTACGCCAATAAGCACGGCGAACGCCGCCCCCAGCACGATCAAATCCGCCAAGCCGACTTTCGTGGACATGTTCTGGTCTCCTCCACAGGATGGTGTCGAGAGATCAGATGGAGCTTGAACACGTCTTCCGCTGTTTCCGCATTGCCTGGTGTTGGCGAGTATTGCGTAGATCTGAATGCATTGTTTGGGCCACCGGGCCAAAACCCGATTTGACAAATTAGGTGGGCTGGGTTGCGCCCTCCGCAGGCACCGGGATGAGAGTTTCCCAGTTGCCGAGCGTGACGACGGCAAGGCCCGCCGAAATGCCTTGCCGGTTAGTCACGAGAACTTCGCATTCCAAGGAATGAATAGCCACTTCGGTCAAAAACGAGGGTACACGCCATGAGATATGATCATATCCGCCTTGCACGAGTTGCACGGGTCGTTGCGTAGGCGTTGCCGATCATTGGACTTTTGTCGGCCGCCGGTTTGCCGATCGGTGCGCGGACGCTGAGCGGAGCGCCTGCTTCGCGGACGCAAGCATGCCCCGACGACGACAGCGGGATCGCGCTACCGCCCGGATTTTGTGCAATCGTGTTCGCGGACTATATCGGCCACGCCCGGTATCTCGTCGGCGGCGTGCCAAACCCCAAGGACTACGGAAGCCCGATGCCTCCCAAGGGCGGCGCACAGCTCTCCGGCTCCGACGTCAGCGCAGTGGCGGCCTATATTTGGGCGCACGGTCACCAGGCTGCGCGTTGAACGGGAACCAAAGGCGAAAAAAGAACTCGACGCGAAGCGTTCCAAGTCCCAATTTCGGCGGCGCCGCATTTGTGCGGCGCCTGATCCGTAAAGACGGAGGCGAACGGACTGACGCGATAACCGAGGGACACCATGTCGAACGCCCGACCGCCGCTGCCGCCCTTCACCCGCGCGACTGCCATTCAGAAAGTACGTATCGCCGAAGACGGCTGGAACGGCCGCGATCCCAATCGCGTCTCGCTCGCCTATTCGATCGACAGCTATTGGCGAAACCGCGCCGAGTTCATTCAGGGGCGGCCGGCGATCGTCGAATTCCTGACGAGGAAATGGGCCCGGGAACTCGACTACCGGCTGATCAAGGAACTCTGGACCTTCACCGAGGACCGGATCGCGGTCCGGTTCGCCTATGAGTGGCACGACGATGCCGGCAACTGGTTCCGTTCCTACGGCAACGAGAACTGGGAATTCGGTGACGACGGCCTGATGCGGCGGCGACTGGCCAGCATCAACGACTTGCCGATCAAGGAGGCCGACCGCAAGTATTTCTGGCCGCTCGGGCCCCGCCCCGCGGACCATCCGGGCCTGTCCGAACTGGGATTTTGACGCTCGGCGAAATCAGCCGAAGCGGCCGGGCGGCACGCGCCGCCCCGCCGCATCGATGACGGGCCTACCGTTCGCCACCGCCCAATTGAAAGTCCGGGTTTTCGTTGTTGTTGTACTCATAGCCCGGGGCCGAGTAGTAACGTCCCGCCGCATAGGGATGCACGGCGGACGACCGGTGCTGATGCAAACCGCGCGTGTAGGCATCCCGAGGCGACTGGGCGAAAGCCGGCGCCGCCAAGAGAGTACCGAGAGCGACTAGAGCGAGAAGCTTTTTCATGGATTTTCTCCGGTTTCGAGACGGTCAGCCGGCGTTGCATCTCGTGTTCTCTCGATCGATCACCTTGCGGTGATGCAGCGGACCAACGACGTCCGCTCGGCTGACAACGATCGAAGTGGGACCGGTCCCCGCATTTTGCTTCCGTGGCCTTGCTCGAAATGGAGCGATCTTGCGCATATCGAACCAGCCGCACGCGGTATGTTGCAATCCTCCAATCGGGCATATCGTTTGCGGTGCTGCAGATTAAAGTTTCAGCATCCGGTCGCTTCGATGTGCCCTTGACGAAAATTGTCCTGATCGTGCCTGCGATTTTTTTGCCGAATTTTTCGACTGGTGGTATTTTCACAGCCGCGAGCGCCCGCGCTCGCATGCGAATGAACAAATCGGCAGGCAATCCTTCAAATCCGCTCGAGCGTGATTAAATGGTTTCTGCTCGATGGGACTGCGTGGCTTCCAGTTCGCGCAACTCCGCATCGGGCGCAGATTTGGCCGCGCGCCATCTTCCGCGCGTCCATGCCGAAGTCGATACCCCCGGAGACTCCCATGGCGTACACCATAAAAATCAATGGAATCGATCATACCGTCGATGTCGATGACGACACCCCGCTGTTGTGGGTGATCCGCGACGTGCTGGGGATGACCGGCACGAAATTCGGATGCGGCATGGCGCTGTGCGGCGCCTGCACGGTCCACATGGAAGGCAGCCCGATCCGCTCCTGCATCACCACCATCGATAGCGTCGGCACCGCGGCGATAACCACCATCGAGGCCATCGGCGACACGCCGGTCGGCCAGAGGATCCAGAAGGCGTGGATCGATCTCGAAGTCCCGCAATGCGGTTACTGCCAGTCCGGCCAGATCATGTCGGCTTTCGCCCTCCTGGCGGACAAGCCGCACCCGAGCGACGCCGACATAGACGATGCGATGTCCGGCAACATCTGCCGTTGCGGCACCTATGTCCGCATCCGTCAGGCCATCAAGCAGGCGGCGCAATCGACCGCACCCACCGGACAGAGGGGTTGAACATGTACCTCGATCGAAGCCCTTCACAAGCCGACCCCGCGACTGCGACGTTGCGCGCGGGCGGGCTCTCCCGCCGGGCATTCATCAAGGCCAGCGCCGCCGCGGGCGGTGGCCTGTTGCTGAGCATCGCCCTGCGCGCGCCCGACGCCGCCGCAGCCGACGTGGACGACTTTGCACCCAACGCTTTCGTCCGCATCGATCGCGACGGCCGGGTGACGCTCATCGTCTGCCAGGTCGAGATGGGGCAAGGCACCTATACGTCGATGCCGATGCTGATCGCGGAGGAATTGGAGGTGGACCTCACCCAGGTGCACGTCGAACATGCCCCGCCGGATGACAAGCTCTATTCCAACCCGCTGCTCGGCTTCCAGGCCACCGGCGGCTCGACGTCGGTGCCGGGTTTCTGGGACCCGCTGCGCCGCGCCGGCGCCACGGCACGCACCATGCTGGTCGCGGCAGCCGCCGATACCTGGAAGGCAGATGCCAATTCCTGCCGTGCGGAGAAGGGCGAAGTGGTCCATACGCCCACCGGCCGCAAGCTCGCCTACGGTGCGCTCGCCGCCAAGGCGGCGACGCTCACGGCGCCGGCACCCGACAAGGTCGTCCTCAAGGACCCGCGGAATTTCAAGCTGATCGGGACGCCGGCGAAGCGCCTCGACACGCCCGACAAGGTGAACGGCAAGGCGCAGTTCGGCATCGACGTCAAGATTCCCGGCATGAGGATCGCGACCGTGGCCGCCTGTCCGGTGATCGGCGGCAAGCTCGCGCGCGTCGACAACTCCAAGGCCAAGAGCGTGAAGGGCGTGCGCCAGATCGTGCGGCTCGACAATGCGGTCGCGGTGGTCGCCGATCACATGGGCGCTGCGAAAAAGGGACTCGCGGCGCTCGACATCACCTGGGATGGCGGAGCGAACGCCCAGTTCTCCACTGTGGACCTGGTCAGTGCGCTCGACCAGGCTTCGAAGCGGCCGGGTGTCGTCGCCAAGCAGGCGGGCGACGTTGCAAAGGCCATGGCCGGTGCCGCGCGCACCGTCGAGGCGGTCTACCAGCAGCCGCTTCTCGCCCATGCCACCATGGAGCCGATCAACTGCACGGTTCATGTCCGCCCGGACGGCTGCGATGTCTGGGTCGGCACCCAGGTCGCCGCCCGCGCTCAGGCGACCGCCGCACAGGTGACCGGCCTGCCGCTGGAGAAAGTGCGGGTCCACAACCACCTGCTCGGCGGCGGTTTCGGCCGCCGCCTCGACGTGGACAGCATCACGCAGGCCGTGCAGATCGCCCGGCGGGTGGACGGGCCGGTGAAGATCGTATGGACCCGCGAGGAAGACATCCAACACGATATCTACCGGCCGTATTATTATGATCGCCTCGCCGCCGGCCTGGACCAGACCGGCAAGCCGGTCGCGTGGAGCCATCGGGTGACCGGTTCATCGATCCTCGCGCGGTGGCTTCCGGCCGCCTTCCGCAACGGCATCGACGGCGACGCAGTGGAAGGCGCCGCCGGTCCGTATGATTTCGCCAACCTGCTTATCGATTATGTGCGGCAGGAACCGCCGGCGGGCCTGACCACGGGCTGGTGGCGCGGCGTCGGGATGACCCACAACGCCTTCATGGTCGAAGGCTTCATCGATGAGCTCGCAGCCGCCGCCAAGCAGGATCCCGTCGCCTACCGCCGTGCCCTGCTCGACAAGGCGCCGCGGGCCAGGGCGGTGCTCGATCTCGCCGCCGAAAAGGCCGGCTGGGGCCGGCCCATGGCGGCCGGAAAGGGCCGCGGCGTTTCCCTCATCTTCGGCTTCGGCACATATGTGGCACAGGTTGCCGAGGTCGCCGTCGGCCCGGACGGAAAGGTGCGGGTTGAACGCGTCGTCTGCGCGGTCGACTGCGGCAGGAAAGTCAACCCGGACACGGTGAAGGCCCAGGCGGAAGGCGGCACGATTTTCGGTATCACCGCCGCGCTCTATGGCGACATCACGCTCAAGAACGGCCGCGTGATGCAGGCGAATTTCGACACCTACCAAGTGCTCCGTATCGACGAAGCGCCGGCGATCGAAGTCCATCTCGTCGACAGCACCGAAGCACCGGGAGGCATGGGCGAGCCGGCGACGGCCTGCATCGCGCCGGCCGTCGTCAACGCGGTATTCGCTGCGACCGGAAAGCGCCTGCGCAAGCTGCCGATCGACCGTGCCCTGCTGAAATCGGTGTAAGCTCGGACTGGCGCCAGATCGCCTGTCGGGTGCAACATCGTAAGCCAAACGACCGCCGCCACGCTGCAGACGTGAGACATCTCGAATCATCCGGAAAGGACGCGTGCCATGATCCTGGGCCTGTCGCTATCGACGTTTACATCGGTCCACGTCGCGTTGAGCCTGATCGGCATCGTCAGCGGCATCATCGTCTTCGCCGGCATGCTGGCCGGCAAGTGGCTCCATGCCTGGAACATCGTTTTCCTGGTGACGACAGTGGCGACGAGTGCGACCGGCTTCCTGTTTCCCACCACGGGACTTCTACCGTCCCATGTGGTCGGCATCATATCGCTGGTGGCGCTGGCGATCGCGATCGCCGCGCTTTACGGCTATCACCTGGCGGGGGCCTGGCGGCGGATCTTCGTGGCGACCGCCGCGCTGGCGCTTTACTTGAATGTCTTCGTCGCGGTGGTTCAATCATTCATGAAGATTCCGGCTGTGAAGTCGCTGGCGCCGACCCAGTCCGAGCCGCCGTTCATCGTCGCACAGGTCGTCGTGATGGTGATATTCATCGTGGTCGGCTATCTCGCGGCGAAGCGATTCCATCCAGCCAGGGCAGCGCTGGCGTGAGGCCGGTGTCGCGGCGTAGCGCCGCGGCGTTCCGTTTTCATCGAACGCGCGCCTGGTAGATCGCGAGATTCGCGTATGCGGCGGCCACCAGCGGCGTGGCGATCCCCACGCGTCGTCCACGGGCCAGCAGGTCGCCGACGATCTGATCGGCTTCGATCGGGCTGCCTTGCTGCAAATCCCGGTACATGGATGATGTCTGCGCCGAGCCCTTCGCCGTCAGCACCGCCCTTGCGCCGGCGAGGAACTCCTCGCTCATGGGGTGGCCGGCCGCATTGACCACGGCGACGACCTCCGCGAGGAACGCAAGCACGAAGTCCACGCCGCCCGGCGCCCCCACGATCTCCCCGACGCTACCGCGCATCAGACAATTGATGCCGCCCAGGGCAGCGAGGAGCACCCACTTCTCCCACATCTCGCGTGCAATGCCGGTGGACAGCCGGGCGTCGAACCCGGCGTCCTGCATGAATGCATCCAGCTGCTTTATGCGGGGAGACACGGAGCCGTCCATTTCTCCGTAGGCGAGGTCCTGGAGCTTGCTGAGCTGAACGATGCGGCCCTGGTCGACGACGGTCGCCACCTTGCAGACGCACCCCACCACCGCCCCGTCGCCGAAACGCGCGGTCAGCGTGTCGACGTGCTTCATGCCGTTGAGGACCGGCAGGATCATCGTTTCGGGTCCGACCGCCGGGATCATATCGTCGAGCGCCGCGTCGAGCGCGAACGCCTTCACCGTCAGCAGCACCGCGTCGAACGGGCTCCCGATTTTACCCGCGGTGACGAGCTGCGGCTTGATCGTGGCGTCGCCGTGAGGGCTGACGATCTGCAGGCCGTTGGTGCGCAGCTGCTCCGCCCGCGCGGGACGGACGAGGAACGTCACGTCCCTGCCCGCCTGCGCAAGACGCCCTCCGAAGTATCCGCCGGTCGATCCGGCGCCCACGACCAGAATACGCATGGCTGCTCCTATCAGAGCGACTGCTTAGTCACTTGCATCATGATAGTGACTGTCATACTCTCCGTCAATGCAACGCAAGAGCTTCGACCAGATGCCGTGTCCGATCGCCCGCAGCCTCGAACGGGTGGGCGAATGGTGGAGCATGCTTATCATGCGCGACGCCCTTCACGGCCTGAAACGCTTCGACGAATTCCGGAGCAGCATCGGCATTGCGCCCAATATGCTGACGCGGCGGCTCAATGCCCTGGTCGAAGCGGGGATGCTGGAGCGGCGCCGCTACAGCAAGCACCCGCCGCGCGATGAATATATTCCGACCGCGCGCGGGCACGATTTCCGACCGGTCCTGCTTTCGCTGCTCGCCTGGGGAAACCGGCACTTTGCGCCCGAGGGCGCGAGCGTGCTGCTGTTCGATGCCAAAACCGGCGCCGTCGCGGACCCGATCCTCGTCGATCGCGTCACCGGACACCCGATCACCGAATCAGACCACGTGCTGTTCACCGGTCCCGCAGCGCCCGCGCGAACGCAATTGCGCTACGCAAGAAAACCAAGGCCACCGTCGAAGGCCACGCATCCCGCAGGAAAGCGAGGCACCACATGAGTGTCGCCGCTCTCGAATTAATGACGGGCGATCCCGGCAAAGTCGTGCAGGAAACGGTTCCAGCGGTCGCGCATGGCCCGCGCACGCGATTGCTGCTGCATGGGCCGATCGTTCCTACCCTGCTGCGCCTGGCATCGCCGAACGTGCTGGTGATGGTGGCGCAGTCCTCGACCGGGCTGATCGAAACCTATTTCGTCGCGCGCCTCGGCACCGACGCATTGGCGGGCATGGCGCTGGTGTTTCCGTTCGTGATGCTGATGCAGATGATCTCCGCCGGCGCAATGGGCGGGGGCATCTCGTCGGCGATCGCGCGTGCGCTCGGCGCCGGCCGGCGCGGCGACGCGGATGCGCTGGTGCTGCACGCATTGATCATCCAGGTTGGGCTCGGCGCGGCATTTTCCGTGATCATGCTCGCATGGGGATCGCCGATCTACCGTGCCCTCGGCGGCAACGGCGGCGAACTGTCGGCGGCGCTCGCCTACTCCAACGTCGTGTTCGCGGGAAACGTGCTGCTCTGGGCGATGAACGGGTTCGCGAACGTGATCCGCGGAACCGGCAACATGCTGGTGCCCGCGTTCGTGATCTGCATCGGCGTCGTCGTGCTGGTGCCGCTCTCGCCATGCCTGATCTTCGGCTTCGGCCCCATCCCCGCGCTCGGGATCGTGGGCGGCGGGGTGGCGATGGTTCTGTTCAATGCCGCAGGAGCCGCCGTGCTCGCCTGGTATGTCCTGTCGGGACGCAATCTCGCCCGATTGCGCCCGGCACGCCTGCGCTGGCCGTTGTTCCGCAATATCCTCGGCGTGGGTGCGGTCGCCTCGCTGACGTCGGTGCAGACCAACGTCATCATCGCGCTCACTACCGCGTTGGTCGCCGGGGCAGCCGGCCCCGATGCGGTGGCGGGCTACGGCACCGGCGCGCGCCTCGAATATCTCCTGGTGCCGCTGGTGTTCGGGCTCGGCGGGCCGCTGGTGGCGCTGGTCGGCACCAATATCGGCGCCGGCCAGCGCGAGCGGGCGCTGCGCATCGCGCTCATCGGTGGGGCAATCGCCTTCGCCATCACCGAGGCTATCGGCATCGCGACCGCCGTCTGGCCGCGGGCTTGGCTGACGCTTTTCAGCACCGATCCGCGCGTGATCGAGACCGGAAGCACGTACTTGCGTATAGCCGGGCCCTTCTACGGGTTTTTCGGCCTCGCCCTCGCACTGTACTTTGCCTCGCAAGGAGCCGGGCGGTTGTTCTGGCCTCTGTCTGCGGGATTCCTGCGCATGCTGGTCGCGGTCGGCGGCGGCTGGCTCGCGCTTCGATTGACCGGCTCGCTCGGCTGGCTGTTCGCGGCGATTGCACTCGGCCTGTTTCTCCACGGCAGCGTGGTGCTCCTGGCAATCGGGTCGGGCGCATGGTTTCGCGAGCGCGGCATTCGCGGACGCAAGGCTGAGGCAAGCCTGAAGCAAGCGTAATGACTCAGAGGCCTCTTCACACGGGGGTAAAGTGGCCTTCCACGGAACCTACGTCCACTTGCGTTTGCCGGATACGTAACTACGATTGAAAAGGGCCTTTCGCGGAATTGAACGCGCGACGCCGGGCAAAATATCGATGCACGGGTAAGGGCAGCGGACGAAATGTCGATGCACTTTGAGAGCGGCGGCCCGGCTCGGGCGATTGCGATTGCAGGGCTAGGCCTGTTGTCTTGCTGCGGCAGTGCCTTCGCCCAAGCAGCGCCGCCGCCACCGGCGGTTTCGGTAATCCCGGTGGCGAGTCGCGAGATCACCGATACCGCCAATTTCGTCGGGCGCATCGTGGCGATCAACAAAGTCGATATCGTGGCCCGGGTCCCGGGGTTCATCGAGGAGCGTTATTTCACCGAAGGCCAGCAGGTGAAGACCGGCGATCTGCTGTTCCGCATCGAACAGGCGACCTACAAGGCGGCGCTCGAGCAGCAGCAGGCCAATGTCGCCAAAGCCAAGGCGACGGAGGCCAATGCGGCGCTGCAGCTGGAACGCGGCAAGGAGCTCGTCCGCTCCCAGAATATCCCGCAAGCCACGGTCGACCAGCGCGCGGCCGACGAAGGGACCGCGCACGCCGACGTGTTGGTGGCCCAGGCTGCCCTCGAGCAGGCCAAGATCAATTTCGATTACACGGAGATCCATTCGCCGATCGACGGACGCATCGGGCTCGCGAATTTCACCGTGGGCAACCTGGTCGGGCCGTCCTCCGGCAGCCTCGCGACGATCGTCAGCCAGGACCCCATCTACGTGATCTTTCAGGCGAGCGAACGCGACGTACTCGAGTACAAACACCGGATCACCGCCGAGGGCGACAAGAACGGTCATGTCGTCGTTCGTATCAAATTGCCGGACGGAAGCATGTATCCATTACCCGGCCTCAGCAATTTCCTCGACATCCAGGTCGGCACCACGACCGACACGGTGGCGGTGCGGGCGCAGTTTCCGAACCCGCAGGGGCTCCTGGTGCCCGGCGGGTTCGTCGGCGTCACCGTCGAGCGCGGCGCGCCCAAACAGCAACTGGTGGTTCCTCAGTCCGCCGTCCAGATCGATCAGGCCGGCCATTACGTGCTGGTCGTCGATGACGCCAAGAAGGTCGAGTTGCGGCGGGTGACGACCGGCCCCGAGCAGGGACCCGACATCGTCGTCACCGCAGGCCTCAAGAAGGGGGAGCTGATCATCGTCGAAGGAATCCAGAAGGTGCGTCCCGGTCAAGTGGTGGCGGCCACTCCCGCGTCGGGAAACTGACGGAGATGTTTTCGGACATTTTCATCGACCGGCCGCGGCTCGCCTCGGTCATCGCCATCGTCATCACCTTGTGCGGCGTCATCGCCATCGCGATCATTCCGGTCGCCCAGTTTCCCGATATCGTGCCGCCCCAGGTCCAGCTGTCCACGAACTATCCCGGCGCCGACGCCGAATTGATCGAGACCACGGTGGCGCAGCCCATCGAGCAGCAGATCAACGGCGTCGACAATGCGCTCTATTATCAGTCCGTCAGCGGTGCCGACGGCAGCTACACCCTCAACGTCACGTTTGCGCTGGGCACCGACCCGGACATCGACACCGTGAACGTGCAGAACCGCGCCAGTCTCGCCCAAGCGCTATTGCCCCCGGAAGTGTCGCATTCAGGGCTCACCATCCGCAAGAAATCGGCCGCCCTGCTGCAGATCATAAATATATATTCTCCCAAGAATACCTATGATTCCGTCTACCTGAGCAATTACGCGACCATCAACATCGTCGACACGCTGGCGCGCATCAAGGGCGTCGGCCAGGTCAGCCTGTTCGGTCCGCTCGATTATTCGCTGCGGGTGTGGCTCGATACCGAACGCCTCGCCGAATTCAACCTGACGCCGAACGACGTCATCGCGGCGGTTCAGAGCCAGAACGTGCAGGCGGCACTGGGCCGGCTCGGCTCCGCGCCGGTGCCCAGCGAGCAGCAGGTCCAGCTCACCATCAAGACCACGGGCCGGCTGACGACGCCGGACGAGTTCTCCCAGATCGTGCTGCGCGCCAATCCGGATGGTTCTGTCGTCCGGATCAAGGATATCGCCCGTGTCGAGACCGGCGCGAAATCGCAGGATCGCCACAGCCGCTTCGACGGCGCCCCCACCGCCGCGATCGGCATCTACCAGTCTCCCGGTTCCAATGCCGTCGACGTGACCCGCCGGGTGCGGGATGCCATGAACGTGCTGGCGACCCGGTTTCCCAGCGACCTCACCTACGCGGTGTTCTTCGACACCACGGTGTTCGTCACGGCGACGATCGACGAGGTCATCCACACGCTGGTGGAGGCCATCATCCTGGTCGCCCTGGTCGTGTTCCTGTTTCTCGGCAAGATCCGCACGACGCTGATCCCGCTGGTCGCCGTGCCGGTGTCGATCATCGGCACGTTCGCCGTCATGCTGGCGATCGGCTATACGGCCAATACGGTCTCCATGCTGGCGCTCGTCCTCGCCATCGGCATCGTCGTCGACGATGCCATCGTCGTGG
Organism: uncultured Alphaproteobacteria bacterium; assembly: GCA_963800215.1. GTDB lineage: Bacteria > Pseudomonadota > Alphaproteobacteria > Rhizobiales > Xanthobacteraceae > JAJPKK01. Next base: position 87,163 of record CAWCZY010000008.1, read on the forward strand.
TGGAGAACATCGAACGGGTGATCGAGGAAGAGCCCGAGCTGTCCATTCCGGACGCCTGCAAGAAAGCCATGGCCGAGATCACCGGCCCGATCCTGGCCATCACGCTGGTCCTGTTGTCGGTGTTCGTTCCGGTCGCGTTCATCCCAGGCATCAGCGGGCAGCTGTTCCGGCAATTCGCCGTCGCGGTCTCGGTTTCCATGCTCATCTCGGCACTCAACGCGCTGACGCTAAGTCCTGCGCTGTGCGCGGTGCTGTTGAAACGCGGCCAGACCACCCGCGGCCCGATGCGCTACGTCCTGGGCGCCATCGACCGGGTCCGGGACGGCTATGTGGCGGTGGTACGCCGGCTCGTTCGTGTAGCCTTCATCGGCGTCGTCGTGGTGGCCGGGGTGGCGGCGGCATCGGTGCTGCTGTTCAACCGGCTGCCGCAGAGCTTCCTGCCGGAAGAAGATCAGGGCGCGATCTTCACCGCCATGCGCCTTCCCGAAGGCGCCTCGATCAACCGCACCGAGGAGATCGTCAAGCAGGTCGAAGACATCGTCAGGCCGATTCCCGGCGTCGAGGGCATCTTGTCGGTGGTGGGGCTCAATTTCATCGACTACATCGCCTCCTCGAACCAGGCCTTCTTCGTCATCCGTCTCAAGCCCTATGCCGAGCGCACCGACCCGGCGCAGGGTGCCACCGCCATCATTACGCGCCTGCGTCCGCAACTCGCGGCGATCAAGGGTGCCATCGCGTTCCCGTTCAACCTGCCGCCCATCCTCGGCCTCGGCAGCACCGGCGGCTTCCAATACGTGCTCGAAGCGCTGCAGGGCCAACCGCCGACCGAGTTGGCGGCGATGCTGCGCGGGCTCATCGTGGCCGCCAATCAGCAGCCCGAGCTGGCCGGCGTCTACAGCACCTACGCCGCCGATACGCCGCAGATCTATCTCGACATCGATCGCGACAAGGCGCAGGTGCTGGGCATCAAGATCACCGACATCTTCAATGCCCTGCAATCGACGCTGGGTAGCTACTACGTCAACGACTTCAACGTGTTCGGCCGCACCTGGCAGGTCAACATCCAGGCCGACACGGCGTTCCGCGACCGGCCCGACGACATCGACCGCATCTACGTGCGCAATGCCCAGGGCGCGATGGTCCCGATCGGCGCGCTGGCCCAGGCCAAGCTGGTGCAGGGACCGCAGATGGTGGTCCGCTACAACGGGTACCGCGCGGCGATCGTGAACGGCGCGCCGAAGCCGGGTTACAGTTCCGGCGTGGCGCTGGCCGCGATGGAGCGCGTCTCCGCCGCAACCTTGCCGGCGGGCTACAGCTTCGAATGGACCGGCACCGCGCTCCAGGAAAAGGCGGCCAGCGGACAGACCGGCATCGTGCTCGGATTGGCCGTCCTGTTCGCCTATCTGTTTCTCGTCGCGCTCTACGAGAGCTGGAACATTCCGATTCCCGCCCTGCTGTCGGTCAGCGTCGCCGTGCTGGGCTCGATCGTCGCGCTGGCCTTGGTCGGACTGAGTTTCGACGTCTACGCCCAGATCGGCATCGTCGTCCTGATCGCGCTCGCGGCAAAGAACGGCATCCTGATCGTCGCGTTCGCGGTCGAGCAGAGGCACCTCGGCAAGGACGTCAAGACCGCCGCCGATCGAAGCGGCGGGCCTGCGGTTCCGCCCGGTGATCATGACCAGTTTCGCCTTCATCCTCGGATTGCTGCCCCTCGTCATCGCCGGCGGCGCCGGGGCGATCACGCGGCACGCGGTCGGCACCCCGGTGTTCGGCGGCATGATCGCGGCGTCCCTGTTCGGAATATTCATCATCCCGCTGCTCTACATCACCGCCGAGCAATCACGGCAGTGGAGGCAGTGGAGGCGAAGCAAAAAGCCGAAGTAACGGGCGAGGACCAGCGGGCGCCGCGGCTTCGGTCTGCCTGGCAACTCGCCGCCGCGCGGCGACTGCGCCGCCGACATGCGCGGAATGCCGGCCGCAGCGGCGATGAGTGAAAGCCGAGGAACTCTCTGCGTCTCATTCGCTAAAGGTGCTAGAAATACTGTATAATTGATGTTATTTATAGATAATCTGATCGCGCGTTCCGTCCGCCCAATCTCCATCAACCAGCTCCGACAGAGACAAGATGCTCACTGCAAAAGGAAAATATGGCCTCAAGGCCCTGGTTCACCTGTCGTCGCTCCCGAAGGGCGAAACGGCGCAATCGGTCGACATCGCCGGGGCCAACAGCATTCCGAAGAAATTTCTCGACGCCATCCTCGGTGATCTGCGCAATGCCGGCGTCATACACAGCAAGAAAGGCCCTGGCGGCGGCTACATGCTCGCCCGCGCGCCGGGCGAGATCAAGGTCGGCCACGTGATCCGCACGCTCGACGGCCCACTCGCTCCCATCGCCTGCGCCAGCCGCACCGCCTATCAGCCGTGCCAGGATTGCGACGACGTGAAAACGTGCGCGGTGCGCCTCACCATGGTGAAGGTCCGCGACGCCGTGGCGGACATCCTGGACCGACTGACCATCGCAGACATGCTCGCCCTCGATGGCGGGCGCAGGTCGGCACTGATGTATCACATCTGACGCAACGCTCTTGTCGGCGCACGAAGGGAATAACAGCATCGGGGAAAGTGTCGGCGGAAGAAAAAGTGACCTGTGTTTTCCGCCGCTCGAAGCATGTAGCGTGCGAACTTCGCAACACGAAGCTTCGGCCCTTCCAGGGCGGAGATCGCGTCGCTATGCTTTTGAACGTCGACAGAGCGGATGGAGCAACATGCGTCCCGGACCCGAGCGTCGATCTTCAACTTCGCGATGTGCATGGCGGCGTTCGGTATCGTCGCGCTGGTCGCCATGTTTGCGCATCCGGCCGCGCCGTCGGGCAGCGTCACAGCGATAAAAGTAAGTGCCGGCAACGAAGTTGCCGCTGCGGAGGCATCGCCCAAACCCGCCGCTGGGGCGTTTGGCGGCGCGGCGCCCTCCGAGTGAGGCGCGGATCGCTGCCGTTCCGATACCAACACAGCGTGTCCGCGATCTTCTGGCCGACGAGGCGGAGGAGCTCCAAGACCGACGGCCGGGCCCGGTTCGCGCCGCACACCGCCTTCACGGATCCCACCGCACCGCCGGACGCGCCGCCACGCGAAAGCATCGAGGTGAGAGCGCTGCTATTCCACCGCGCCTGAGCGGCGACATGGACTGCATGAAGACGATCAGGCGTAGCCGTACCGTTGGATGACGTCGCCCCAACGACGGTTTACCAGCGCCCGCTGCGCTTCGCTGAGCCGATACTTGTTCGTCTCGTAGCCCTTGATGTTCGCAAGATATTCCTGCAATCGCGGCTGATACGTGTCGAAGCCGGCGAACCCGAAATGGGCGTAGAGCCTGCCCATCTCGCCGACGGGATCCCGGACCAGGTCCTCGTAGCGCAATTCATAAAATTGTTCGGGGCCGAGCAGCTTCTTGCCCTGTTCCAGTTTCTCGTGAAGACGAACGAATGTGCTCAGCACCGTCTCTTCCAATCCGTCACAGGTCGGTGTCTGCAGCCCATGGGTCCGGTAGAGGGTGCGCCACAGGTTGACGGTGGAGGGAAACACGACGTAGGGATCGCGGACGATGTGGATGAAGATTGCGCCGGGAAACATCTCCTTGAGGGTCTTGATGCGGGCGGTGTGCGGTGGCGACTTCAGGACGAGCCGTTTTCCGGTCTGGTAGGTGAGCTTTCGTAGAAACCCGTCAAACGCCTGCTTCCATCGGCGCAGGCCCGCGGGCGGCACGGCCTCGAGATCGAGGTAGTCCTGCTCATCGGACCGGCGATTGGGAAACGCAATCGTCGAATACGGCGAGCCGACGCCGAGCATGCACATCGCGAACTCGTCTTCTTGCGGGCGGTCGAAACCTCCTCTCATATTGTCCATCGGCCGGCTGGCAGGCATCAGGAACGACAGCCAGCGCGAAAACAGCCGCTCCGTCAGCAGGAAGTGGTTCGGCTCCATGCACGCGTATGTGGTCGGGTAGCCGAACCGCTGGTCGCAGATCATCAGCTCGTGCAACAGCGTCGTACCGGTCCGCCAATGACCGAGCAGGAAGATCGGCGGCTGTTCGATCCTGGTGTTGCGGACGGCGCGGGAGAACATCGCGTCTTGCAGGATCCGCAGAAGCATGTTGATGACACTGACGAAGGTAACGATGACCGCGATGTACAATTGGCGCGGGTGGACCGCGAAGCGATTGCGAAACAGCAGCGTGAGCCAGGCGAAGAAATCGCACCCCTGCCACATCCGCGGCGTCCAGTCCGGCTGTTTGGCCAGCGGCATCGGCGAGGCCGGCGCTCGCGTCCCGATACCCGATTGACGCCTTCTGCCCGACGTCAGGCGCTGGATCGGGTTTGCGATCGTTGTCGGCAGTGCCATGAAACCTTGCTGCGTCATCGGACGTGCCTTTCTTCGAAGCGCTTTGCCGTCAAATCCAGCCTGCCGAGAATGCAGGGCCGCGGCGTGGGGCCGGCGCTGAGCCCCTCCGCACCGAACCTGACGCCGATACCGGCGAGGTGCCTGAGCAAGGGATCGACCACCTGCATCTGGTTGCGGCGGGCCGCTCGATCAGCTCCGCCGACATCGCGTTGCGGCCGCCAGTCATGATGCTGCACCGCTCCGATGACGGCGGCGTTGGCTTCCGCCCGCAGCAATTCCAAATCGCCGGATATTTTTTGCATAATCGCAAATTGGAGGCTGGCGAGCGCGAAATTGGTCTCCCGCGGCATCACCAGCCCGACCAGGTCGGTTGCCGTCTTCGAGAGAGCGCCGTCCCGGCGCAACGCCGTCATGGCCTGCCGCATGGCCGCGAAATGGCTCAACTCCTTGCCGCCGCCGAAGCTCACGATCTCCAGCCAGTTGCGATTGCCGCCGGCCACGTCGCTGGGCAGCCGGAACGCCCTTCGCAGCGGCGACAGCCGGTCGAGTTCATCGTTGGAGAACTGCCGCCAGTCGAGCACCTGCCAGTGGGCGCAGGGCGCAACGCCGTCGCGCGGCATCACGATCACATGATGGGTCGCGTCGTCGAAGCCGTCGACCGGTGCGGTGACGGCGATCTCTTCGATGCGCATAGCGGCGGCGCTGTCGACGACCCTCGCAACGAACTTCTTCCCGACCGGAATCGCATCACGGCCACATGGCGGCTCGATCGTCCTGCCGATCGTGCAGGATCGGGCCGGACTCTCGCTCCCGCCGATCGAGGGCACCGCGCGCTCGCGCCCGAGCTCGTAGACAGCGGCGCGCAGAAAGCTCATCTGTGCACGCCGCTCCGGGATCGCGCGCAGCGTATCGGGCGAGATCGGCGTGCCGATGTTGACCGTCATCGTCTTGCCCCGAAGCCTCAGGAATTCCGCGGGCAAGGCCAGGAAACCGAGTTCCCTTCGGATCAGCGCCGCAATGTAGTAGCGCAACCGGTTTCGTCCGGAAAACCAGACCGGCACCAGCAGCGCATTGTGATGGCGCGCGATGCGGATGAAAGCGTCGGACCAGCGGCGGTCGGAAATCGTGCCGCTCATCTGCAATTTGGAAGAGATGCCGGCGGGGAACACGCCCAACGCCTGATACTGCGTTCCGAACTCGCGTCGCAACTTGAGAAGCGCTTCGAGGTTCAGCGCCGCCGTGCTGCAAAACGGATCGACGGGAATCATCTTCTCCGACAATGACGTCATCGACTTGAAGTGGCGATTTCCCAGGATCCGGTGGTCGGGAAACCGATTTTCGAGCAGAAGCGACATTCCCAGGACGTTGCCGCCGCCGGTCGGGTGGTTTCCGAACAGGACGACGGGGCGGTCACCGACCATCTCGAGGTTTTGAAGACCGTTGAACGTGAATCGGACGTCAAGCGCCTCGGCGAGCGCCGCCACCCGGCCCGAATGCGCCCCGGTCTCGACCTTCGCCACGAGTTCGTCGAATTCCGCGAACGACAACAGACGTCGTGCGAGCGTCTCCCCTCGCGACAGGTTGTTCCGGTGACGCACCAGCATGTTGCGGAACGCCTGCTCCAGCCAGTCGAGCCCGGCGCCGTCATGGGCCGGGGCGCGGCGGCTTGCGGCCAGCGTGCCGCCCGCGGAGAGTGCGTATGGCATGGTGGGATTGGCTGAGCTCGGCAGGGGCATGACATCAATCCAGGGTTCGGCGGAAGCGGGTGACTGCGATCGTCATCGCCAGCAGCATCAGCGCGGCGAGCCACAAAGCCTCCACGTGCAAGTCGGCCAGGGTCGAACCCTTGAGCATGATGGCGCGCACGATTCGCAGGTAATGGGTCAGGGGCAGGCCCTGGCTGATCCACTGCGCCCAGGTCGGCATGCCGGCGAAGGGAAACATGAAGCCGGACAGCAGGATGTTCGGAAGAAAGAACATCATGACCATCTGGACCGATTGCAGCTGGCTCTTCGCGAAGGTCGAGAAGGTGTAACCGATCGACAGGTTGGTCGTGATGAACAGCGTGGTGAGGATCGCCAGCAAAGCGAGGCTGCCGGTGACCGGGACGGCGAACAGCACGACCGCCGCGCTCAGCACCAAGGTCCCCTGCATGAAGCCGACGAGGACGTAAGGCGCGATCTTGCCGAGCATGATCTCGAGCGGCGAGATCGGCATGGCGAGCAGGCTTTCCATCGTGCCCTGCTCGACCTCGCGGGTCAGCGAAAGCCCGGTGAAGACCAGCATCGTCATGGTCAATATGGTTCCGAGCAGCCCCGGCACGATATTGAGCTGGGTCGACCCTGCCGGGTTGTAGCGGCGATGCTCGCTGATCTCGAACGAAGCCAGCGTCACTTCCGGGATTGCATGCTCGTTCTGCAGCGCCGTCTCGACCACATCGCGTAACGTGCTGAAGGCGGACGCGACGGCGACCGGATCCGTCGCATCGGCGGCAACCAGGAGCGAGGGGTGGTCGCCGCGCCGCAAGCTGCGCTCGAAGCCGGCCGGAATCTCGATCGCGAACAGGATCTCGCCCGATGCCAGCAGGCGGTCGAGCGCGTCGACGTCGTCGACCTGATGGGTGATCTTGAAATATCTGGTGTTCTGCAACGCGGCGAGAATGGAGCGGCCGACGTCGCTGGTTTCCTGCACCAGGACGGCGGTCGGCAGGTGCTTCGGGTTGGTGTTGATCGCGTATCCGAACAGCGTGAGCTGCACCAGCGGGATCGCGATCATGGTCGCGAAGGTGATGCGGTCGCGCCGCAGCTGCAGAAACTCCTTGATGATCATGGCGCCGATACGCGGCAGCACAACGCCCGCGGCCCGGCGCAAAGCGTGCTCATTGCAGGCGGCCCCGTTCGGCCGTTCATCAGTTCGATGAAGACGTCCTCGAGCGACGGCGACGAACTCGTCCACGTCAGCTGCGGGATCGCGCCGGAACGGCCCGATCGCGGTCTCCAGCGCTTCGGGGTCCCGCCCCCAGACGTGAAGGCTCGCCCCGAACGGCGCGACCATGCCGACGCCGGGCGCGGCCGCGAGGGCGGCTGAAGGCTCGGAAAGCCCGTCGCCGGTCACGGTGAAGGTCGCGAGCGTCGAGCGGCTGAACGACGGCCTCGACCGTGCCCTGGGCAAGCAGCGTGCCATTCGCGATATAGGCGATCTCGTGACAGCGCTCGGCTTCGTCCATGTAGTGGGTCGAGACCAGCACGGTGAGGCCGCCCTCGGCAAGCGCGTGGATCTCGTTCCAGAACTCGCGGCGTGCGTTCGGATCGACGCCTGCGGTCGGCTCGTCGAGCAGCAGGAGTTGCGGTTCCGGCAGCATGCAGGCGCCGAGCGCAAGGCGCTGCTTCCAGCCACCCGACAGCGAGCCGCGCGAGCTGCTCGCTGCGGTGCCGAGCCCGAGCCGCGCGATCGTCGGTTCTGGCCGCGCCGCCGGTTCGGCAAGTCCATGGATGCGCGCGACGAATTCCAGGTTCTCGCGCACCGACAGATCGTGGTAGAGACTGAAGCGCTGGGTCATGTAGCCGACCCTGCGCTTGATCTGCTTCGGTGGCGGCACGGATGTCAAAGCCGAGGCAGGTGCCGCGGCCCGCATCCGGGGTAAGCAGCCCGCACAGCATGCGGATGGTCGTGGTCTTGCCGGAGCCGTTGGGGCCGAGAAAGCCGTAGATCGCGCCGCGCTTGACCTGCATGGGAGTTCGCGCACCACTTGCCGTCCGCCGAACGACTTGGAAAGGCCTTCGACGTCGATGGCGACATCCGCCGCGGCGATGGTTGGCGGCGCAGTCACGGCGCCGACTGCCGGTTTGCGAGCACGACCCGAACAGGCTGGCCGACGCGCACGAGTTCGGGATGGTCAGGCCACGCCTCGATCAGAAAAACCAGCTTTGAGCGCTCCTCAAGACTGTAGATGACCGGCGGAGTGTATTCGGCCTTGCGCGAAATAAAGCTGATGCGAGCGGTCAGGTTTGGCGCGCAGCCGTCGCAGCGACTTGACTCATCGCCGTTCTTGATCTCGGGCAGCTCGCCCTTCGGCACGAAGAAGCGCACCTTGACGTTGCCCGGCGGCAGCAGCGAAACCACGGGCCGTCCGACAGGCACGACTTCGCCGGGCCGGTAATAGACTTCGTGGATGGTACCGTCTTGCGGGCGCGTAAACGTTGCGGCGCGTTAAGCCGCGTGCGCGCCGAATTCAGCCTGGCCTCGGCTTCGGACAGCGCTGACTGTGCATCATCGAATTCCTTCTTGGTGCCCGAGCCGGTCTTGAACAGTTCCTGCGCGCGGTGAAAAGTCTGCTGGGCGTTAGCGAGCGTCGCCTCGTCCTGCGTGACGATCGCCTTCTCCAGATCGGCATCGACCGTGAACAGCGGCGCGGCGGCGGTGACCGTGTCGCCCTCGCGGACGAAAAGGTTCTCGACACGTCCGACTTCATCGGCGCCGATGAAAACGAAGTTGGCTTCGACCCAGCCCTGGAACGTGGGCTCGACCGGCTTGGCGTGCCATGTCGCCACCACGAGGGCGGCGATGGAGGCCAAGGTCTTGACCGCGAATGCCATGTTCATATTCCGGTCTCCGGCTGAGCGCTCGCGCCGCGTCGTCGCCGCGCCCGGTGCTTGAAGCAGGCTGCGGACCTGGGATCCGCTGCTGTTGCCGCTCCACCAATGTTGATTGGTAAAGGCGGCGCACCGCTGGGTTCAAATCAGGGCGCGTGTTTCGTGAGCTAAGTCACACGGCGGCCCGGGCCGTCTTCTAGGGGCGATGGCCGGCGTCCGGCCAACTCACGCACAGGCGTGATCAGGCGGCCAGCCGCGGCGACGGAGCGCAAGTGGTCCGCGCCCGCCGCCTGATCCGGAGCGGCAACCCGTCCTTCGGCGACAGGGTCACCGTCAGGCTTATCCGCGGAGCCTCGTCGCGGGCATATTCCAGCTCGAAATCGCGCAGGAAGAGCGACAGCGCCAGGACCGTCTCGATCTGGCTCATGGTCGCTGCCGATGCAGGCCCGCTTGCCACCGCCGAATGGCAGGTAGCTGTAGGGAGCCGGCGCCTTGGCCCGCTCGGCGGTAAATCGGTCGGGATCGAAATGGTCGGGGTGATCCCAATAACGGGGATCGTGGTGCGCCATATAGGTGCACATCACGATGGTGTCGCCCGGCTCGATCTCGTGGCCGCCGATGATATCGGCGGCTTCGGCCTTGCGCGCCAGCGACCAGATCGGCGGATACATCCGCATCGTCTCCTGGATGACGTTTCGCGTGTAGGCAGCTTAGATAATCGGCGAGGCTCGGATCGCGGTCGCCGTAAGATGGCTCGTCTCGTGACGGATGCGGTCGGCGACATCGGGGTGGGCGGCAGTGAGATAGAGCGCCCAGGCGAGCATCAGGGCGGTCGTCTCGGTGCCGGCCCAGATGTATTGCTTGATCTCGTCGAGCACCTGGTGCCGGTCGAATTCGGGGATCGCGGCGTCGGCCGCCGCCGCCTCGATGAATCGCAGCAGCGTCCGCTCGCGCCCCTGCATCGGAGCCGCACCGAGAATGATCTCCGGCAGCGTCGCCCAGGTGCCGAGCGCATGGGCGATCTTGCCGTCGTTGCCGTCGCGGGAGTCGTCATCGCCGCCTTGCCCGCGACCGGAATCGTGATTGGTCACATCGGTGAATGCCTTGACGGCCTTGAACACGAAATAAGGATTGAAGGGGTGTCGCGGTCGAACAGCGCCTTGCAGGTCATGTCGGCCGCCAGCGCCCAGGTCTCCTCGCAGATGTCGACCGGTTGTCCGCGCGAGCGAGCTGCGTCAGCCTGTTCTTCACCCTTGCCGATGGCGGCGAGAAAATGGGGAACGTATTCGCTCATCATGTCGGGATGGAAAGCCGGTTGCTGCACAGCGCGCATCTTCTGCCACAGCGCGCCATCCATGGTGATCATCGAGCCGCCGAAGATCGGCTTCATCCCATCGAGATACTTGGCGTAGTTCTGGCCGTTGGTCTGCAGCACATGCTTGAAATGCTCGACCTCGGTGAGCAGGAACACGCGCTGCGACTGGATCTGAAGCGGTATGCAACCGTCGTGATAGCGCGCGATCTGCAGCAGCAATCCGAGCGGATTTCCCGAATTATGCAGCGCGGCGAGCTTGGGCCAGATGCCCTGCGCCGTGGCTCGTGCTTGCGAATGGGTGTGTGCGCTCGGCATGTTCGCTTCCGCCACCAACAGCCGTCGCGCCAGCGAAGCGGCTTTGTCCGGTGCATGGAGCGGGCTGCGGAATCCTGAGGTTCCGATCGAGTTGCCGCTCCACCACCGCTCGTTGGTCGAAGCCGCCCGCCGCCCGGTTCAAATCAAGGCGCGCGCGAGCCGGGATAGCGGCAGGAGCGCCCGGCCGGGTGCCGGCCGGCTGCAACGTCTCGCCGTGATGAACCTGGAACGAGCCTCGGGGTACCAAAGGGAACGGATGCCATTTTCAAAGGGGAGCGTTCCATGGAATATGCCGCCAAGCAGCAGGGCAACCTGACCTTAGACCGCGATCGCGACACCTTCTCATGGCACGAGGCACTATGCTTGCGCCAAGCGGCAAGCGCGAGCTTTCGGGCTCTGACCTCGTGGCTCGTCGTCGCTTTCTTGATTGCGGCATTCGCCGCCGGGCTGGTGGCTTTCGGGTCGGCGACAATGACCAGCGTCGTTGCGGTCGCCTTGGCCGGACTGGCCAGCCTCTATTTCGGATATCTCGAATGTCTCAAGCTGATCGAATGCAGCTGTGATGGACAAATCAGGCCGCAAGCCTAGTCCAGTATGCTTTGCGCCCGTGCCTCAATAATCGAGATGGCCGGGACGAGCCCGGCCACGACGATTCCTCGTGAGGGGGACCTGCTCTAGCCGCAACCTGCGGCGGAGGCCCGGACCCGGATCATGTCACTCGCGCGGGATGTCTAGCCCCCGTCACCCGTCCTCGGAGCCTTCGCGGCTACCGGCCCGACGATCCGCTCGAAATCGGCCTCCGGCCCGGGGTTGCCGTGGATCGGCACATGCTGCGCAACGTCGAGTTTCAGCCGCTTGACGTTGTTGAACAGCACGACGGCGTTTTCGCCGACGTTCTGGAGATTGCCGCCCTGCGGCGGCGGCGAATACAGGTCGGCGTTGACGAGAACCTTCGACTGCGGGAGATACGCAACCAGCATGTCGTCGGCGTGATTGAGACCTTCGACGTGATAGAGCTCGATGGTTCGCGTCCCATCGCCGATCGTGTAGCGGTCCGTGAATGTCTGCAACGCAAGGGTCCCGGGACCCGTGGGGGCAAACGGGAACTGCGACAGCCGATCGGGGCTCAAGGTCCGCGGCTGCGGAGCCAGGACCTCGTTGCGATAAAAGTCCCTGTTCCGATCGTCGGTGATGATCGTCGCGCCTTCAGCCGCAAAGGCGCGGATGCCGCCGAGATGATCCCAGTGATGGTGGGTGTTGACGAGATAGCGGATCGGCTTGTTCGGGATCAGCTTATGGGTTTCGGCGATCACGGCGTTCGAACGCGCGTCATCCAACGGACCCTCGATCACGGTGACGTAATCCTTGAACTCGACGGCCAGGCTGTTGTGCGAGCCGCCGCCGATGAACCATACGCCGTCCGCGAGCTTCTGCGACGCGACGCGGACTTGCGGGGCCGGCGCACCGCGCACGTTGTCGGGAACCGCTACGCCGGCATTCGGGACGTTGACCTTGGCATCGCTGACCCGCACGTCGAACCAGTTGCGGCCGCCCGTGTTCAGGGGATGGTCGCCCTGGTGGGCGTGAATATGAAACGGGAACTTCGCGCCGCCGCCCACGTCCTTCCAGTCGGTGTAACGGATCTCGATCTGCATGTCCCCCATCACCGGATTCGGGAACCACGTGACCACCCGATCGAGCAGGTTGTCTTTGTCGAACTCGCCCGTCACCCGATACTTGCCGGTGGTGAACCCGATGACCTTCACGGTCTGGTCCAGCCGGTTGAAATACCGGTCTTCGAGCGTCGCGTTGCCCGACGCCAGGGCCGCCTTGATGAAGCCGTACGGGCTGACCGTGATCATGAACTGCCGCAGTTCGGCGGCGCCCGGTTGCGGATTGGGCTGGCCTTGCGCGTTCAGGTTCCAGGCGTAGTTGCCGCTGGAAAAGTCCGTGGAGCGCGGCACGGGGAGGCCGCCGCCACGCGCTTCCTTTTTGCTCAGATCGACCGCCCATTCCTCCTTCGAGGACTTGCTGCCGTAGTCGATCGTCGCGCTGTAGGCGGTCAAGGGCACCCGCGGCCAGTCGCCGTTCGGGTCGAAACTCTGTCCCGGATAGCGAAGGGTGCCGGTGCCGGTATAAACGACGGAATTCACGGCGCTCGCGCCGATCGCTTTGTCGGCGGCTTGCAGCAGGCTGCCGGCATCCTGCGCGGCCGCCGGCCCGGCTAACACGGCCGATGTCGCCAGCAACATCTTGAGTTTGTGTCTCATATCGTGTCCTCCCATTGGAATTGGCCCCATACGCTCGCGAGTCGAACCGCTGAATGCCCGAGGTCGCCAGTCCGATCCTCGGGACACTGCCTGTCCGGAGCTGCGATAAAATAGCCAAGCGGCCGTCAAGTGTAAATCAGCGGGGCGACGCATTTTAAAATTCAGTGGCGGCGGACGAAACGCCCTCGGGCGATGCCGGGACGGGATAAATCGCCCCGTCTTTCCTTTGGTTTCAATTTCCTGACCTTTGGGCGTAGGATCGGCCGGGCGCACGTGAAACCCCTCGCCTCCCGGCGTGATCGGTTTCGCAGTGCTCCGGCCCGCGAATTTCTCATGCTTTCGGTGAGAGGCGACAATGGATTTTGCATCTGGGAACGGCGCGATGATGAATGCCGCGGGTGCGCTGTCGGCGTGTGCGTTCGCGCTGCTGGTCGGCGCATCGCCGTTGCGTGCTGCCGATGTCACCTATGAGCGTCTGCTCGATCCCGAGCCGCAAAACTGGCTCATGAACCATCATGATTTCGGCGCGCAGCGCTTCTCGGCGCTGGATTCCATCAACCGGTCGAACGTCAAGAGCCTCAAGCTCGCCTTCGCGATCGCGCTCGGCGGCACCTCCAAGGACGAATATCTCGAGATGACGCCGCTGGTCGAGGACGGCTTCATGTACGTGGTCGACAGCTGGGGCATCGTGTCAAAGATCGACGTGCGGTCCGGCACGTCGGGGACCATCGTCTGGCAGATGAATCCCAAGCAGGAGCGGCAGGACCGCAATCGCGGCGTCGCGCTGTGGAACAATCTGGTGATCTCGACCACCGGCTTCGAGGCTCGCGTCATCGCGGCCGACAAGGACACCGGCAAGGTGGTGTGGGAAACCAACCTGCTCGATCAGCCCGACCTCGAACTCACTGCCGCGCCGCTGGCGCTGAAGGACCAGATCGTGGTCGGCGGCTCCGGCGGCGATCGCGGAATCCGGCCCTGGGTTGTCGCGCTCGATGCCAGGACCGGCAAGCTCCAGTGGAAGACCCACTCGGTACCGGCGCCCGGCGAGCCCGGCAGCGAGACCTGGAAGGGCGGCAACAACGCCTGGCAGACCGGCGGCGGTTCCTTCTACGTCACCGGCTCCTACGATCCCGCCGCCAATCTCACCTATTGGGGCTCCGGAAATCCGGCCCCGGCCTACGATCCGACCTACCGGCCCGGCGACAATCTCTACACGTCGAGCGCGCTCGCCTTCGACGCCGCCACCGGCAAGATCAGGTGGTACCACCAGTACACGCCGAACGACAGCCGCGACTACGACGAGACCGGCACCCACATCATCATCGACACCAAGGTGAACGGCGTGGATCGCAAGATCCTCTCCCATGCCGGCCGCAACGGCTTCCAGTATGTTTTCGACCGCATCAACGGCCAGTTCTTGCGGGCCACGCAGAGCGTCAAGCAGGTGACGTGGACCAAGGGCATCGACCCGAAGACCGGCAAGCCGCTCGAATACGATGCCGGCAAGGACCTGCAAGTCTACGCCGAGCCCGCCGACATGCACCAGGACCGCGCCTCGCGCAGCCTCTGCCCGCCGATCTCCGGCGGCAGCAACTACTGGCCGGCGTCTTACAGCCGCCGCACGAGTCTCCTCTATATTCCCCAGCACGAAGGCTGCGCCACGATCACCACGGATCACAGCATGCACGTGAAGGGCAATTTCTGGGGCGGCGTCACCGGCGAAAATGGCCGCATCACCAGTTCGCTCGTCATGCTCGATCCAGGCACCGGCGAATTGAAGAAACGCATCGAGCTGCCTTATCCGAACTATGCCGGTGCGCTGACGACCGCGGGCGGCATCGTGGTCACGGCGCTGATCGACGGCACCATCCTCGCCTTCGACGATGAAACCCTCGAAGAGCTGTGGCGCATCAATGTGGGCACCGGCTTCAACGCCCCGCCCATGACCTATGCGGTGGGCGGCAAGCAATACATCGCCATCGCCTCCGGCCTGTGCTGCGCCGGCGCGGCGCCGGGGCAGTTCCGCAATGCGCGCGTGCGGATTTCGCGGAGCCCGGAACTGCGCCAACTCGGCAATGCCACAATGGTGTTCGTGTTCGGGCTGTGAGGCAGCCGCGCGCCGCCGGGGTGCCGTTGTCGCCTAATCTTCAATCCACCAAGTCCATGCCATCGGGGGTATAAATTCACGGCGAATTAGTGTAGGTTTTCCCTGAGCCGCCAGCGGGACGTGCCGAAGTCCTGCAATTGAAAGGCGGCGTTTGTGTCCTCGGCGGGCAACATCTGCGAAATAGAACCACCGTCGGATATTACAAGCAGACGGTTCCAGACGCATCGAACTGACCGGGCGCCGATCCAAGGCGCTGCCGGCTCAACGCCTCTTAATGGTTCAGATGACCAAAGGAGAATATCATAAATCGACATATCTCACTCGGACTGGCAATGCTGGCGGGCGCCGTGCTCGGAGCCGCGGCCGTCAATGGATTGCATGCGCAGAGCAAGTCACCGGGCGCCTACGCCGTCGTCGACATCAGCGAGATGATCGACGCGAACCTCTTCAAGCAGCAGCTGTTGCCCAAGGTGACGCCGGCGGCGCTCGCGGCGTCCGGCGGGCATTACGCCATCCGGACCGATAATATCACCGCACTCGATGGGACACCGCCCCAGAGGTTCGTCGTCATCGCTTTCGACAGCATGGATAAAGCCAAAGCATGGAGCTCTTCGCCGAGTCAAAAGGAGGTTGACGCCATTCGCATGAAAGCGACGAAGTCGCGCCAATTCCTCGTCGAGGGCTTCTCGAATTAGCGCATGTTCAAACTAAATGAGATTCGAGCGCTGTCCTATTCAATACGAAAGGACAGCGCTCGAACCAAGATTCACCGATCGAACGGTCATGGGCGGAGAAAGTCCAGGATCTCCGCGTTGAAGCTGTCGGGCGCCTCCATGTGAGGTACGTGACCCAGCCCGGGCATCACTTTCACCCGGCAGTCGCCGGCCTCGGCGCAGGCTTGCTTCGCCATCACCGGGTAATTTCCCATTTTGCCCGCGACCTCGGGCGGGGCGTAGGCGCGCAGCGGCGTGGTCCGATCCCGTTCTCCGACGATCAGCAGAACCGGCATCTGCAGGAGGCGATATTCGTAACGGACGGGCTGCCGATAAATCATCTGGTAGGTCGACGCCACCGTCACGGCATAGCGGTCGAACTCGCCGCTCAGGCCGACCCGCGCGCGCCATTCGACAAAAGGCTCATATCGGGCCGGCGGAAGAACCGGAAAGTAGCGCTTGATGAAGGCCCGATACTGCTCGACCGTCTGATGCCGTTCCGCCTCGAATAGCGTCTCGGTGGTCTGCGGTGGAATGAAAAGCCGGTAATCTTCGAGACCGATCGGGTCTTCGAGCACCAGGCGCTTGACGCGCTCGGCGTAAGTGCGGGCGAAGCGCACCGCCAGCATGCCGCCGGTCGAATGGCCGATCACGTCGACGTCGCGGACATTGAGGGTATCGAGGAGCTTGGCCGTGTTCGCCGCCAGAAGATCGAACGAGTAGTCGATATCCGGCTTGGACGACTTGTTGAAGCCGATTTGATCGGGGACGATGACACGGAATCCGGCTCGCGTCAGCGCGCCGATGGGGCCGCTCCAGTAGGAACTGTCGAAGTTCTTGCCATGCAGGAGCACGACGGTGCGCCCGTTCGGCGTACCCGTCGGGGCGACATCCATGAAGGCCATGCGGAGGTGCTGGCCGTGGATCTCCAGCGGCATGAATTGGACCGGATAGGGATAGGGCCAGCCTTCGAGCCCGATCCCGAGCGGCTCGGCGTAAGTCGGGCCTGGTATCCCGGCCGACTGAGCCTGAACGCCCGGCGCGCAGAACAGCTGCGCCGCCACGGCGAGCGCGGCTGGCAGCCCGCCGGTCTTCATCATCGCGTGCGACGGATCGGCGTTGGGCGGGGCGGCTGGCTTCATGGCTGACCTCATTTAAGACTGCCCACACCTTATCCTGCCGGCCTGCAATCGGCTCGAACTACTGCCGCAACCGGGCCGCGTATCGCTGGCATAGCGCTTCGTCGCCTTCATAGTAGAACGATCCAATGAGGTCACCGTTCATTGTTGCTCGAATTTGGCATTGCTTGTCTTTTGCTCCTTTGGTCACAATCTCGGGCGAACCCCAAATGTAGACTTTGTTCCCCGCAACCATGCGTTCATCAATCGGTGAACCGATCTTGGCAACAACCGCACTCAAGGGCTGTCCCTCCAGTCTGGTCATCCCCTCCTTGACGGTACCGGCGCACGCGGCAACCAACATGCATGCGGCTGCAGCGGCGGCAAGGCGGTGCACGGTAATCTCCCAAGTAGAGTCCGCAAGTCAGTCCGCAAGTGAGTTCGCAAGAACTCCGATCATCGGTGTTACCAGCTTCAAAAACTTTTCGGCAATTCTGGGAAGGTGCTCCTGGCCGAAGACACCTGCGGATATTCCTATTGCCCTTCCCGCCCGATCACGCGTTCAAAGCAGCCCGGCGACGTCGCCCGCGAGGCTTTCCGGCTTCGCCGTAGGAGCGAAGCGCGCTTGCACGGCACCGGCTCTATCGACCAGGAACTTCGTGAAGTTCCATTTTATGCTGTTGCCCAGCAGCCCGCCCTTCTGCTGCGCAAGCCAGAGATAGAGCGGGTGGGCGTTCCTGCCGTTGACCTCGATCTTGGCGAACAGCGGAAAGGTAATGCCGTAGGTGCGGTCGCAGAATTTGGAGATCTCCGCATCCGACCCCGGTTCCTGATGACCGAACTGATCGCATGGAAAGGCGAGTATCTCGAAGCCGCGCGGCTCGAACTGTTCATAGAGGCCCTGCAGGCCCCTGTACTGCGGTGTGAAGCCGCATTTGGAGGCGACGTTGACCACCAACAGCGCTTTGCCGCGGTAGTCGGCGAGACGGCGCTCCTCGCCCGTGCCTAACCGGGCGCTGAAATCGTAGATCGGCATCGCGGTCTCCGTTTGCGGTTGCGCACGTCGCCGGTGCAGCTCCTTTCGTCACGCCACTTGGGCCTTGCCGAGCCCCACCGTCTGGCGCACCTCGAACCCCTCGAATTGCGGGTGCCCGAGATAGAGCGGCTTGTTGTCGCCGGCGCGGTGATGCGCAGCCCGAAACGCCTCGGACCGGGTCCACGCTTCGAACGCGGCGCGGTTCTCCCATATCGTGTGGGACGCATAAAGCGTGTGATCTTCGGCTTCGGGGCCTTTGAGCAGGTGGAACTCGACGAAGCCCGGCACCTCGTCGAGATGGCTGTCGCGCGACAGCCAGACATGCTCGAACGCAGCTTCTGATCCCTTGGTGACGCGGAACCTGTTCATGGCTATAAACATCGCGTGATCTCCGGACTTGATGGAAATGGTCGGCGTACAATACGACTTTTCCGGGAGCTGTGCTCGTGCTCTTCGACCTCCCCGCCGGCACCGACGACGGCCGCGTGTTCCGAGCCCGGCCTCGGAGGAGAATTCAATGTCCGCCCTCATGCAGACGCTTATCGATACCTCGGCGGCCGTGCTTGCGGCGGTGACGGCCGTTACGCCGGCGCCGGCACAAACGCCAATCGCGATAGACAGCCGGTTCGCCGAAGTCGGCGGAACCAGGCTGCACTATCTGATTGCCGGCAAAGGCGAGCCGGTGCTTCTCCTGCACGGCTACGCGCAGAACAGTCACATGTGGCGGCCGCTGATCGCCGAGCTTGCCAAGACGCACTCGGTCATTGCTCCCGACCTGCGCGGATTCGGGGAATCGGCCAAGCCGCAGGGCGGCTACGACAAGAAGACGATGGCGCAGGATATCCGCGCACTGGCGGTGTCGCTCGGGCACAGGCGGGTCGGGGTCGTCGGCCATGACATCGGGCTGATGGTTGCGTATGCCTATGCCGCCCAATATCCGGCCGAAGTGGACCGGATCGCATTGATGGACGCCTTTCTGCCCGGCGTGGGCGATTGGGCCAACGTCTTTCTGCTCGGGGATAAATGGCATTTCCATTTCTACGGCAAGACGCCGCTTGCACTCGTCGACGGCCGCGAGCGCATCTACTTCGAGCACTTCTGGAACGACTTCGCCGCCGATCCCGCCCACTCGGTTTCCGAGGCGGATCGCCAGTTCTATACGGCGGCCTATGCGCAGCCCGATGCCATGCGGGCGGGCTTCGAGGTTTTTCGCGCCTTCGAGCAGGACGCCAGAGACTTTGCCGGCTTCGCGAAGACCAGGCTGACGATGCCGATGCTGGTGCTGACGGGCGAAAAGGCCTCCGGCGAATTCCTCATCACGCAGGGCCGCCTGGTCGACGACCATGTCGAGGGCGTCGTCATCAAGGGTTCCGGCCATTGGCTGATGGATGAGGCCCCGGATCAGGTCATTCCGAAGCTGGTCTCGTTCTTGTCGACGCCGTGATCGCCGGATTGCGCATGGTCGAGCCGGCTGCCGGTCACTGACCTCAAGTCCTTCTGGGGCGCGCGAGATTGCGGGGCAGTCTGAAGATCGCCGGATAGTCAATTCCGAGAATTCGGCCTCGCCGCCGCTGCGGGCGCCACCGCGCGTCGAGCAGGCGCTCTACCGGTCGCGGAATTTTGTCGAAGCGTGAGTGCCGTCGCAGAACGGCTTGTTGCGTGACTCACCGCAACGGCACAGCGTTACGCGGTTGCGCACTTCATATTCGAAGCCGTCGGAGGAGACGACGGCGATCCCGCCGCGAAGCCAGATCGGGCCGCTGCATTGCTGCTCCGGGTCCTCGACCAGGCCGATCGAGATCGGCAACCGGGGTTCCACCACTTCTCCCGTCGCCTTGTCCCGCGCCACTAGGCGGCCGGCGGGGCAGTTTCCTGCCTGCCGCACGAAGGTCGCTCGTACGGCCGGCTCATCGGTGCGCGCGACCTGCTTCCAGACAGTTCCGTGGGTGTCGCAGAAGCGTCCGAACGCGCACAGGCTGTCTGCGTCCGAAAGCACCATCCCGGGGCCGTCGAGAACCTTGGCCTGCTTGGCGTAAGGTTCACGGCTGGCCGTCTCGGTGCCGTCAAATCCGATCTTGGCGTGGTTGCCGTCGCAGAACGGCTTGTTGCTCGAATGACCGCATCGGCACAGTGCATAGCTCTCCCGCACGGCGAACGCCTCGCCCTCCTGCCACCGCTCCGAACCGCCTTCCGAGTCCGTGACGATGGTCTGCCTGGAAAGCGGCGGGGAGCCCGAGACCATGTATGGGCCGTCCTTCGAAATCACCACGCGCGCCTTGACATTCGCTCTGGACATCGTTCGCTCCCTACATGCATTTCATCCCCGGCAGCCACCACGATCCGTGTTGACGATCATGCCACAATCGCGACGTTTTACCGAGTTGCCGGATGTGCGTCTGCCAAAAGCACGTCGCTGAAAAGCGCAATGATGCGTACGCTCGTCCGATCACAAGAACGTCGACGTCATCGTCGGCGATTCCGCCAAGGCATGCGCCATGAACTCGAGCGCGTTGCGCACGGCGGCGCGGTCGGGCGGGCCGCCGAGGCAGACCCGTACGGCTTCGGGGGGCGAGCCCTCGGTGGCGAAAGCGTCGCTGGCGACGACGCCGATGCCGGTCGAGCGCATATGGCCGACGAAGGCGGAGCGGGTCCACGGCTCCGGCAGCGACACCCACAAATGGAACCCGATCGGGTCGGTGCGAATGCCGCTGTCGGGCAGGATCGCGGCGGCGAGCCGCTGGCGTTCGATCGATTCGCGGCGCACCGCGCCCAGCAGGGCGTCGCCGGTGCCGTCGGCGATCCACCGCGTCGCCAGCGCGACGGTGACGGGCGAAGCCATCACGGTCGCGGTGCGGACCGCCGAGGCGAACAGCCAGCCGGAACGCACGTCCGGCGCCACCACGTAGGCGACCCGCAGGCCGGCGCCGAGGCATTTGGCGAGCCCGGCGATATGCCAGGTGAGCTCCGGCGCGACCGCGGCGAAGGGCGGCGGCCCGCCGACCGGCAGGAAGCCGTAAGGGTCATCCTCCACGATCGCCACGCCGAAACGGCGGGCGACATCGGCGATCGCGATCCGCCGCGGCTCGGAGATCGTGTGCGTCGTCGGATTGAGCAGCGTCGGATTGACGTAGAGGGCCTTGGGGTTGAGGCGCATACACGCTTGCGCAAACGCGATGGCGTCGACGCCTTCGTCATCCATCGGCAGTCCGACGAGCTTGACGCCGAGCTGGGCCGAGATCGAGCGGGTGCCGGGATAGGTGAGATCTTCCGACAGGATCACGTCGCCCGGCTTGGTGAGGAGGCCGAAGATGCCGAGCAGCGCCGGATGCGCGCCCGGCGCGATGAACAGGCGATCCTGGGGGGGCACCAGGGCGCGGCGACTCAGCCAGTTGGACGCCGCGTCCTTGTCGGCCTGCACGCCGCCGAAGCCTTGATAGCGCAGCAGCGAGACGAGATCGCGTCCGACCGCTTCGAGCCCGTCCTGCATGCGGTCGAGCAGTTCCGGATCGTCGGGCTCGGGCGGCAGGTTCATGGACAGATCGACGATTTCCGGATGGCGCGCCATCGGCTGTGGGGCCGCCGCGCCGATTTGCGCACGAAGGTTCCGCGCCCCACGTGAGACTCGATCAAGCCGCGCTTCTGCGCCTCCAGATAGCCGCGCGCGACGGTGGTGAAATCGATGTCGAGGCGACGCGCGAGCTTGCGCTGGGGCGGCAGGCGATCGGAGGCGGAAAGGCGCCCGCTGCGAATATCTTCCGCGATGGCATCGGCAATGGCGAGATAGTGCGGCTTGTCGCTGGTCGTGAGATTTGGCGTCCAATCCTGCATATCGATTGTGCTCCAGGCCGCTTGGTCACGCATCTCGGGGAACACGAAACCCGGTCAATCCACGACCGGACTACAATTGACTGTATATTGTTGCAAGAAGGAAAGCGCGGCAAATTTGACAAGGCGCGGGCAATCATTTTCCAGCGCTAGGGCGGTGCGGGAAATCGATCAGCGGATTGCACAAATCATTAGCAGAATGGTGCCTTTTTCGTCGTTGCATCCAAACAACTGCGATCCTTTCATGAGCAGCATTCGGACCTATTGACTGCAATATTGAATGTAAAATGTATGGTTTAATGAATGGATATGCATTGCAGCCATTGGCACAACCTTTGCAATCCCACGGGGGCTCGCTGACCCCCAAGGGATCCAATGATCGAGTCAATTCTCGTGCCACTTTTTGCAAGGAGGACAACATGCCTGCCGTGACCGCACCTGCTCATCAGAAGGGTGACTTCCTGGTCGACTACGAAGAGAAGGTTTTCGAGGACGTTAAGGCGGCACCTGGCGAGAAGGCCCTGATCACGTTCCACACCGTGGCCTTCGAGGGATCGATCGGCTTGGTGAACATGCTTCAGGCGCTCCGTCTTCAGCGCAAGGGCTTTGGCACCTCGATCCTTCTTTACGGTCCCGGTGTGACGCTCGGCGTCCAGCGTGGCTTTCCGAAACTCGGCGACGAAGCGTTTCCGGGCCACCAGAATTTCAACAACCAGCTGACGAAATTCATGTCCGAGGGCGGCAAGGTCTATGCCTGCCGTTTCGCGCTCCAGGCGCTCTATGGACACGGCGAGCCGTCGCTCATCCCGGGCATAAGGCCGATCAGTCCGCTCGACGTGCTGGACCTGATCCTCCTGCACCGCAAGGACAACGCCTTCATCCTCAACACTTGGACGCTGTGAGGATTTGGAACGCTTTGAGCCGGCGCGGCGAAAACCGCGCCGGCCCGCGCGGAAAGTGAACGGAGGAGGAGATGGCAGAGAAAGCCAGCATCCGCGTCGCAGCGGTGCAGATCGCACCGGACCTCGAAACTCCCGGCGGCACCGTCTCCAAGGTCCTCGGCGCCATCGCCGAGGCCGCGGAGAAGGGCGCGCGGCTCATCGTGTTTCCTGAGACCTTCGTGCCCTGGTACCCCTATTTCTCCTTCGTGTATCCCCCCGTTCTCACCGGCGCCGAGCACATCAGGCTCTATGAGAATGCGGTGGTGGTTCCGGGGCCGGTGACCGAGGCGGTCTCATCCGCCGCACGACGGCACGGCGTCGTCGTCGTGCTCGGCGTCAATGAGCGCGACCACGGCTCGCTCTACAATGCCCAGCTCGTCTTCGATGCGGACGGCCGGCTGGTCCTCAAGCGCCGCAAGATCACCCCGACGTTCCATGAGCGGATGATCTGGGGCCAGGGCGACGGCGCCGGCCTCGCCGTCGTCGACACCGCCGTCGGGCGCGTCGGGGCGCTGGCCTGCTGGGAGCACTACAATCCCCTCGCCCGCTACGCCCTGATGGCGCAGCACGAGGAAATTCACGTCGCCCAGTTCCCGGGCTCCATGGTGGGGCCGATCTTCGCCGACCAGATCGAGGTGACGATCCGCCACCACGCGCTCGAAAGCGGCTGCTTCGTCGTCAACGCCACCGGGTGGCTCACCGAGGAGCAGATCGCGAAAATCTCGCCGGAGGAGAAGCTCCGCAAGGCGTTGCGTGGCGGCTGCATGACGGCGATCGTGTCGCCGGAAGGCGCCCACGTGGTTCCGCCGCTGACGCAGGGCGAGGGCATCCTGCTCGCCGATCTCGACATGGGTCTCATCGTCAAGCGCAAGCGCATGATGGACTCGGTCGGCCATTACGCCCGCCCCGAACTCCTCCACCTCGTTCTCGACGATCGCCCGGCGCTCCCGATGGAAATCCGGAACGCCGCGGCGCCCGCCGCCCTGCCCCCGATCGGGAGTGCATCCGATGAAGCCGACCATGCCGACAGCTATGCCGACCGAACAGCTGATCAACGAGTTGCAGTCCTACGGGGTCCGGCTCGTTGATCCCAAGGCGGGGCACGAAAGCCGCCGCGGCGGCGCCGGCCCGTCCGACCACAAGGCCATGACCATCGACGGCATGACCGTCATGGTGCCGGTCCACACCGCGCCGGCCTTCGCGAGCCCGTATTTCATCGAAAAGCCGGACGCTCGCGGCCGCAGCCGCGTGAGCCGCGACGGCGCGATGCTCGGCGAGGTGAGCTTTCCGGTGCGGCCGCGTTTCTACGATCTCGCCACCGCCGACGGCATTCCCTATTGGAAGATCGCGGTGCTGCACGGTCGCGATGTCCTCGCCACGACCGTGCTGCAGACCTGCATCCGCTACCAGAGCCGGACCAAGACCTGCCAGTTCTGCGCCATCGGGCAGTCGCTCGCGGCCGGCCGCACCATCGAGCGCAAGACGCCGGCCCAGCTCGCCGAGGTCGCCAAGGCCGCAGTCGAGCTCGACGGCGTCTCCCACATGGTGATGACGACGGGCACGCCGTCCGGACGCGACCGTGGCGCCGCGATCCTCGCCGAGAGCGCCGCCGCCGTGAAGGCCGCCGTCGCGCTGCCGATCCAGGGCCAGTGCGAGCCGCCCGACGACGACGCCTGGTTCGCCCGCATGAAGGAAGCCGGCATCGATGCCCTCGGCATGCACCTCGAAGCGGTGACGCCGCAGGTGCGCGCCCGCATCATGCCCGGCAAGGCGCAGGTCTCGCTCGATCGCTATTTCAAGGCCTTTGCCGCCGCCGTTCCGGTGTTCGGGCGCGGGCAGGTGTCGACCTACATCCTCGCCGGTCTCGGCGACACCAGGGAGGCGATCCTCGCGACCAGCGAAAAGCTGATCGCGCTCGGCGTCTATCCCTTCGTGGTGCCGTTCGTGCCGATTTCCGGAACGCCGCTCGAAAGCCATCCGCCGCCGCAACCCGCGTTCATGCACGAGATCCTGCGGCCGCTCGCCGCGATGTTGCGCGCCGCCGGCCTGCGGGCGACCGACATCAAGGCCGGCTGCGGCAAATGCGGCGCGTGCTCGGCGTTGTCGACCTATGAGCGCGGCGCAAACGCCAGGGCCGAGCAGGGAGCCGTCGCATGATCTTCGATCCGTTCCCGGTTTTTCTGCCGTCCGAATACCGCGTGAAGTTTGCCACCGAAGCCTGGGAGCGCCGGGAAGCCGCGGCGTTGCGGCGGCAGGTGTTCTGCGAGGAGCAGGGCATTTTCGTCGGCGACGATCGCGACGACATCGACGCCATCGCGATCCCGCTGGTCGTCATCTCCTCGCTCGGCGTGGCGCCCCACGACGTGGTCGGCACGGTGCGCATCCACGAGGCGGAGCCGGGGGTGTGGTGGGGTTCGCGCCTCGCCGTCGCAGCCGACTATCGCCGCATCGGCGCGCTCGGATCGTCGCTGATCCGCCTTGCGGTGTGCTCCGCCCATGCCCGCGGCTGCCGGCGCTTCTACGCCCATGTGCAGAGCCGGAACGCGCTGCTGTTCCGCCGCCTGCATTGGCGCACCATCGAGGAAACCGAATTGCGTGGCCGGCCGCATCATTTCATGCAGGCCGATCTCGCCCACTACCCGCCGATCGCCGACCCGGAGGTCGGCTTCCTGTCGCTGCCCAAACGGGCCGCGTGAGGAGGGCTCATGCTCGGCTCCGTCGCGCTCGACAGTATTGCCGCCACGCTGCGGGCGAGCCGCGGCGTCGCCGCCAAGCGCGACATCGCGGCGGTGGTGGCGCGGCTCGGCGTGTCGGGCGAATTCGCTGTTCCGGTGGGCGACGATTGCGCCGCGATCCCGGACGGCGACGGATTTCTGCTGCTCGCCATCGAAGGCTTCATGAATGAATTCGTGGCCGGCGATCCCTGGTTCGCCGGCTGGTGCGGCGTCATGGTCAACGTCTCCGACGTCGCCGCCATGGGCGGACGGCCGATCGCGGTGGTCGATGCGGTGTGGGCCGCGAGCGAGGCCGATGCGGACCCGGTGCTGACCGGAATGCGGGAGGCGTCGCGAGCGTTCGGCGTGCCGGTGGTCGGCGGGCACACCAACACGCGCACCGACCGCGGCCAGCTGTCGGTCGCGATCCTCGGCCGCGCCAAGCGGCTGCTCACCTCATTCGACGCCAAGCCGGGCGACCGCCTGGTTGCGGCGATCGACCTGCGCGGCCGCTATCGCGAGCCGTTCTCCAATTGGGAAGCCGCAACGAACGCGCCGCCGGCGCGGCTGCGCGGCGATCTCGACGTGCTCCCGGCGATCGCCGAGGCGAGGCCTCGCATTCGCCGCCAAGGACATTTCCCAGGGCGGCATCATCGGCACCGCCATGATGCTGGCGGAATGCTCGGGCGTCGCGGCAACCATCGACGTCACGGCGGTTCCGCGCCCGGACGGCGTGCCGCTGGAGCGTTGGCTGCAGACCTTTCCGAGCTACGGCTACATCCTTTCCGTCGCCCCCGCGAAGGTCGGCGCCGTGATCGGCCGCTTCGCGGCGCGCGGCATCGCGGCGGCCGAGATCGGCGAAATCGCGGCGGGACGCCGCGTCGACATCACCGACGGACACGCGACCGAAACCGTCTGGGATTTCGCACGCGAGCCGCTGATCGGCTGCGGCCAGCTCCGGTTCGAGAAGAAGGAGGCGCTCGCATGAGACCGCGCCTGCGCATCGCCATCCTCGCCCATTCCACCAATCCGCGGGGCGGGGTCGTGCATGCGCTCGAACTCGGCGACGCGCTGTGCCGGCTCGGCCACGAGGCGACGGTGCATGCGCCGGACGCCAGCGGCGCCGGCTTCTTCCGCGAGACGCGGTGCCGCACCGTACTGGTCGCGGCGTCGCCGGCCGGACACGACGTGACCGCCATGGTGGAAACCCGCGTCGCCGATTACGTCCGCCATTTCGAGCCGACCGGCCGTCGCGGCTTCGACATCTGGCACGCCCAGGACGGGATATCGGGAAATGCCCTGGCAACGCTCAAAGAGCGCGGCCTGATCGCCGGCTTTGCCCGCACCGTGCACCACGTCGATACCTTCGCCGATCCGCGTCTCTGCGCCCTGCAGACGCGCGCGATCGCGTCCGCCGACCGTCTATTTGCCGTGAGCCGCCTGTGGCGCGACTGGCTCGCGCGCGAATTCGACCACACTCCGCATCTGATCGGCAATGGCGTCGACAACGATCGGTTCTCGCCGGTGGCGGACGCCACCGATGCGGACTTGCGGTCGTTCTTGAACCTGCCGGCCGGCGTCAAGGTGCTTCTCGCCATCGGAGGCGTCGAGAGCGCGCAAGAACACGGTTCGAATCCTCGAAGCGTTTCGCCTCCTCCATGCCGGGCATCCGTCGTCGCGCCTGGTGATCGCAGGCGGCGCCTCGCTGCTCGACCACGATGCCTACCAGGCCGAGTTCGCAGCAGGCGTTGGCGGCAAGCGGCCTGCCGGACGGCACCGTGATCCGGACCGGCCCCCTGCCCCAGGCGCTGATGCCGGCGCTCTATCGCGCGCGCGGATGCGTTGGTGTTCCCCTCGATCAAGGAGGGCTTCGGCCTCGTCGTGCTCGAGGCGATGGCGAGCGGCGTGCCGGTGGTGACGTCGCGCATCGCGCCGTTCACCGAATATCTCGGCGACGGCGACGTCCTGTGGTGCGATCCGCACGACGCCGGCTCGATCGCGGCCGCCATGGCGGCGGCGCTGGAACCGCGCGGCGCGTGCGGCCGTGGTGGCGCGCGGCTTTGCGGTCGCGGCGCGGCATGACTGGGCAACGGCGGCGCACGCCCATCTTCCGGCCTACGAAGCGCTCAGCGAGGCCGCCTATGCCTGAAATGCGCTTTCACATCCGCTGGCCCGACGGCACGCCGGAGAGCTGCTATTCGCCCTCGCTGGTGATCAAGGACTATTTCGCGGTCGGCGCGGACTATCCGCTCGCGGATTTTCTCGAGCGCAGCCGCACCGCGCTCGCCATCGCGAGCGACCGGGTGAAGGCCAAATACGGCGTGCCCTGCCGCCGCGCGCTGGCGCAGCTCGCCCGCATCGAGACGGCCGCCGGTGCCTTCACCGATGTTCCCGACGCGCGGGTCGCCGTCGATGGTTTCGACGAATGAACGGAGACGCCCCATGAACGCTCCCCAGCCCAATCCGATCGCGCACCATTCGGTGGCGGTCATCGGCGGCGGCCAGGCCGGCCTTTCGATCAGCTGGTATCTCAAACGCAGCGGCATCGATCACGTCGTGTTCGAGAAGCGGCGCGCCGGCCACACCTGGCGTGCCGAGCGCTGGGACACGTTCTGCCTGGTGACGCCGAACTGGCAATGCCAGTTGCCGGGCTTCCCCTACCAGGGGCCGGACCCCAACGGCTTCATGCTGCGCCATGAGATCATCGACTACATCGATGCCTATGTGGCGTCGTTCAATCCGCCGCTGCGGGAGGGCGTCACCGTGAAGGGCCTGCGCAGCAATCCCCAGCACGGCTTCACGCTGGAAACCACCGACGGGCTCTACATCGCCGACCAGGTGGTGATCGCGGCGGGCGGCTACCAGATTCCGGTGATCCCGCGCTGCGCCGAGCGGCTCGATCCGGACCTCATGCAGATCAATTCCTCCGAATACCGCAATCCGGATCAGCTCCCGCCCGGCCCCGTGCTGGTGGTGGGCAGCGGGCAATCCGGCTGCCAGATCGCCGAGGACCTGCATATCGCCGGCCGCAAGGTGCATCTGTGCATCGGCGATGCGCCGCGGGTGGCGCGGCGCTATCGCGGCAAGGACGTGGTCGAGTGGCTGCACCTGATGGGCTATTACGAACTGCCGGTGCACGAGCATCCGCTGCGCGAGGGCGTGCGCGACAAGACCAACCATTACGTCACCGGCCGCGACGGCGGCCGCGACATCGACCTGCGCCAGCGCGCGCTGGAGGGCATGGAGCTCTACGGCCGCCTGCTCGACGTCAGCGGCGACCGGCTGATGCTCGATGACGACCTCGCCCAATGCCTCGACCAGGCCGACCAGGTATCGGAGAGCATCAAGACCAGCATCGACGGCTTCATCGCCAAACGAAACATCGCGGCGCCCGAGGAGGCCCGCTACAAGCCGGTATGGGTGCCGTCCCACGAACGCGTGGAACTCGACTATCGGGCGGCCGGCATCCAATCGATCGTCTGGTGCATCGGCTTCCGCACCGATTACAGCTGGCTCGACCTGCCGGTCTTCAACGGCCGCGGGCAACCCTCCCATGTCCGCGGCGTCACTCCGCTTCCCGGCGTCTATTTTCTCGGGCTGCCGTGGCTCTACACCTGGGGCTCCGGGCGGTTTTCCGGCGTGGCGCGCGACGCCGAATATCTCGCCGAGCACATCGAGGCGCGGGTCGGCTTGACCCGTGCGGAACGCTCGCAAGCCGCCCTCAACGAAGCCGCAATCGGGTCGTAGCCATGAACAGCCCGCTCGGCCTCCTGGAAATCGACCGCATTCTGGGCGGGGCCGCGCCGGCGCTGCCGGACCGCATCGTGCTCGGCATGCCGCATCTGTGCCTCGGCGGCCTGTCCGAGACCTGGCTGCTCAGGGAATGCGGCCATCGCCATTGGTTCCTGCTGGCGCAAGCGGCGGGGCGCGCCGTGCCGGATTTCCGCGACGCCGCCGGCGATCCGGTCTACGCGGCCTTCGTCGCCGTCACCGTGCGCCACGCGCAGTTCGACGCCGCGCAAGAGCATGACGAACTCGGCTTCGGCTCGCGGCTGACGCGGATTTCGCGCACCCGGTTCATGAGCGTTCATCGGCTCGCGGTGCGCGGCCGCCCGGTCGGCGAGATCGTCATGACCTCCGTGTTCGTCAAGCGAACCCAGACGGGGCTCAACCGCTCGATCGCCCGGGTCGACGTCTCGGGCCTGCCGCCGGTGGAGCCGGCACCCGAATTCGCCGATCATGCAGCCACGGTTGCGGCGCTGCGCCGCGGCCATTGGGTGGAGCACTTGGGCTTTGCCCGCGCGAATGGGGCCGCGCTCGACCGGCTCGTGATCGATCCGTGTCCCGGCACAGGACTTCAACGGCGCGGACTTCCTGTATTTCTCGAGCTTCCAGGCTTTCGTGGACCGCGCCGAGTGGGCGTTCTTGCGCCCAAAATCCGCGGGCGACGACGCGCCGGCGCGACATTTTCTATCACGGCAATATCGAACCCGGTGACCGCGTCGCCATCGTGCTGCGCCCGGTTCGCCACGGCGACGGCCGGCTCGGTCATTGGTGCCGCGTCGAGCGCGAGAACGACGCGGCACCGCTGGCCGACGTTTTCACGGTGCGGCACCACTGAACCGCGACGGCCGGACGACGAGCACCCGGTGCGATCTGCAAAGGTTAAGGGTGGCGATTTTCGATGGGGGACCGCCACCGCGTCTTCACGCCTCGCCAGACCGGAACACATTCCGCCGAAACTAAAGTTGCTGGGAACCGTCACCATTCAGCATGACCGGTACGACCTGCTGGAACACCCAGGGCGATGCGCTGTCGGGGCGGTCGAACCTGAAGATCACGTTGAAGCAGGTTCCCGGCCAGTTGGCCGGAATGCCCGGCCCCTTCGGATCAAGCGGGGCAATCGCCGTCGCGATGGCGACGATGTCCTCATGCTGCCAGCACACCAGCGCCACGCCCTTGGTCGTCGAAATCGCTGTTGCCAGATCGGCTTCATTTCCCTTGCCGTAGCGAAGGTCGACCTGGATGCCGAGCTTTGCCGCGAGCGGAGTGACGGTCTCGAGCGGGCGACGGCTCTTGCTGCCCCCGTTGCCCGCAGCGATCTCCTTGTGGCTCGCCGGGGCGGACGCGAACACGGCCATCGGCTTTGGCAGCACACGCTGCTGTCCGAGCGACGGAGCAAACAGCTCCGCCCATGCGCCCGATCTCTGCCAGCCGCGCGGCGTGAGCGACTTCGGATCGGGAGCGCCGGTGCCATCTACCGCGGTGTCGCCGCCTTCTTCGGGCTTCTCGGCATGACGAATGATCAGGATCGTATCAGCCATTGCGATGCCCTCCCGGCTGTGACGCGTGCGGCTTGCCGGTCGCATGGGACACGGTCTTCACGCGGGCGGGCCGGCCGGGCACGGGCGGCGGCACCGCCGGTCGCGGCTTTCCGTTGCGTCGCTGCATCAGTTCCTGGACAGCCGGCTGCATGCGGTCGGCCGGCGACGTGGCCGTAGCTGTCGGCAGGGAGTCCGCCGCCGGCGAGGCCGCCAGCCAGAAGCTGAGCTCCGGCGAGATCGGTCGGCTCTGGTCGTCGAAATACGAGTTCTGCCACGTGTCGTCGGCTTTCAGGGACGTCCACGCCGTCGCGGGATTCTTGGCCAGCCACCAGCGCCAGGCATAGTGGTCATAGATGTCCAGCGCATTGGCGGCGTAGGCTTCCGCGAGCCCGCGGTTGCCCTTGATGATCGCCATGTTCTCGTCGTTGTTGTAGGACGCCTGGTAGCCGAGATTGTGGCTCCCCGTGACCACGACGCAGCCGTCCGAGAACGGATCGATGACGACGAACTTGCTGTGGGTGATGGCGAAACCGGCCGAGTTGAGTTCCGTCTCCCACAGGCCCACGGGATCCTTTATGCCTATGGCGGGAATGACCCGGTAGTCGACGGGCACCTTCTGTCCGTCGGGCAACTTGGCGCCCGCGCCGTCCCCGTCGGCATTGCTCTTGATCGCGACCGCGAAGTCCTGTGCCGCCTTGGCAACCGTGACGGTGCCGCGGACGAACAGCGCCGGATTGGCGTCCTGGGCCTTGGCGACGGCGTCGATGATGCTGGTCTCGCCCGGCTCGAAGGCGACAAACAGGACCGCCTGCTTCGCTCCAGCGATCAGGTCGAAAACCTCTTTCAGGTCGGGTGGGGTCGGCTCGTTGGCGTGGGATTTCCCGCGCGCCTTCCCCGTATTCGGCGAGAACCACAGGTCGACCGTCCCGCTTCCGTCCTCGAGCTCGACGCTGACCGGACCGCCTTCATCGGCGGTTCGCAGCGGCGCGGCCTGCTTTCCCTTTCCGCCGGCCGCGTCGGTATCCGCCTTGAGGTCGTTCCAGTATTCCATGTAGGCGGCCGCGACCTTCGGCGAGCGCGCGATGACGGTGTTGTTCGACTGGGCGCAGAGTGCGCGATCGGTCCAGTTTGTCGATCCGAACTGGACCGCCTTGGGACCGCCATCGTCGAGGATGGTGAACTTGTTGTGGCCGATATGGCCGCTCGGCATCATTCGGTCGATGACGTTTACGCCGGCTGCCCGAGCCGCGACGCGCTCGGTCTCGTAGGTGTCGTCGGTCTGCGTTCCGTCGACCTTCCCCGGCATGTTCGACAGAATCACGTTGGCGTTTCCCTTGAGGGCCTTCAGGGAGCCGATGAGCTGCGTGTCCTCGAACTCGTAGAGCGCGCACCAGACCTTGCAGTTCTTCTCTGCCGCCTCATCCGGCAGCATTGTCATGGCCTCGATCATGTCGCCCGCGAGATCGATGCGCAGTTGGTCGGTCGGATCGGCGATCCGACGCAGCAGTTCGGTCTTCATGCCGGACAAATCGCCCTCTGTGTGAAGCGCACGCGCCGTCGCTTGTGTCGCCAGCATGCCGCGGTTGAAGTAGGCGGAGAGCAGGCCGTAGTCGGGCGTCAACTGCACGATGTTCGTCGTGAGCGATCCGACCGCCATCGGCGCCAGCGCCCCGGGAGCACCCGCCATCGGCACGATCCGATAACGGTAGGAGCCGCCACGCTTGGCATAAACGTCCTTCCAGAAGAATTTCTGGACGGGATCCTGGGCCGTCGTCCGATTGGCGGAAGCGTCCTGCCCGGGGAACGTGGCGAGCGCCGGGAGACAGGTCTCGGTCCCCGCTTTCACGTCGGTCCGGTAGATCGCGAAGCCCAGGCAGTCCTTGAGCCTGCCGCCAAAGGTCCATGCCGCCACGGCGATGTCGTTGTTGGAAAATGCTACTGCTTTCATCCCCGGTCTCCTGCCCGTTGTGCCGGAAAAGGCGCGCCGCGCCCATCCGTATTGATGCACTTCACGATTACAGATGACCGCCAATTCTGGTATGAACCGGTTCACACGAGGGCGCCGCGGTCCTTCGAACGCCCGGCCCGCCGGAAACCCTCCCTCCAAGCCGGGCCAGGACCAGGACACCAGGTTCGCTGCAAACCTCGTTACCCGAACCGCTCCGCGCGATAGGGCGCGGGATCGCAGAACGGCGTCTCCCCGGTCATCATCTCGGCGATGAGCCGCCCGGTGACGGGGCCGAGCGTCAGCCCGGAATGGCCGTGGCCGTAGGCGAGCCACAGGCCGGGCCGGCCCGGCGCACGCCCGATCACCGGACGGGAATCGGCAAAGCAGGGACGCGCGCCCATCCACGGCCGTTCCTCGATCGCGTCGCCGAGCGGGAACAGGCCGGAAGCTGCCGGCATCACCCGGGCGAACTGCACCGGCGTCGGCGCGGCGTCGCGGGCGGCGAATTCGGCGCCGGTGGTGATGCGGATGCCCTGGGCCATCGGCACGATGCAATAGCCGTTCTCGGCGTCGAGGATCGGCCGCGCCAGGCCGGCATTGCCGCGCGGGCGAAAATGGCGGTGATAGCCGCGCTTGACGGCGAGCGGCAGCCTGATCCCCAGCGGCGCCAGCAGATCCGGCGCCCACGGCCCCAACGCGACCACGGCCGCGTCGGCGTCGACCGGCCCTTCCGCGGTGTCGATCCGCCACCGGCCCGCGGACTGGTGCAGGCGCATCGCGTCCCCGGTCAGGACGACGCCGCCGAGCGCCTTGAAGCGCGCCACATAGGCGCGGGTCACCCCCAGGGGATCGGAGACACTCGCCGCCTGCTCCCAGAACACCGCATGGCGGAAGACCGGGGCGAGCGACGGCTCGAGCGCGCGGGCCGCCTCGACGTCGAGCACGCGCAAGGGCATGCCGAGCTCGGCGGCGATGGCGCGCTCGCGCGCGGTGCCGGCGAGCCTGGCATCGCTACGATAGAGCTTCAGCCAGCCGGTGCGGCGCAGGTAGTGCTCGGCACCCGCCTCCGCCATCAGCGCCGCGTGCTCGCCGACCGCCCTGGAGAACAGGGGCCGCATCGCCTGCATGGTCTCGACCAGCTTCTGCGGCGCCGAATTGCGGCGGAACGCCACCAGCCAGGGAGCCACATGGGCGAGGAATGCGAGATGGTAATCGGCCTCCGGCGCCCGCTTGAGCGCGATGCGGATGACCGCGCCGAGGCTCGCCGGGAAGCTCGCCGGGAATAGCGTGTTGCCCTCGATGATGCCGGCATTGCCGTAAGAGGTGCCCTGCCCGGGATCGGCGCGATCGACCAGGGCGACCGCAAGCCCGCGCTTGGCCAGGTGCAGCGCCACCGAGACGCCGACGATACCGGCGCCGAGCACGATCGCATCGGTGCGAGCCATGAAAATTCCTGTGAAAAAGCGCCGGGAACGGCCTGTCTACGGGAAAATACGCGGAACCCCCAGCATATAGGGGCGACGGGCGCCAAAACCATCATGAACCTTCGTTCTGAATTTGCCCCGCTCCGCCGAGGCGTGTTAGGCGGGGCAACAAACCGGAGGTACCGATGCATCGCGGGCTCGCCATCGCTCCATCCATCCTTTCGGCCGACTTCGCCAAGCTCGGCGAGGAAGTGCGCGCCATCGATGCGGCCGGCGCCGACTGGATCCATGTCGACGTCATGGACGGCCATTTCGTGCCCAACATCACCATCGGCCCGGACGTGGTGAAGGCGCTGCGGCCGCACACCAAAAAGCCGTTCGACGTCCATCTGATGATCGCGCCCTGCGACCCCTACCTCGAAGCCTTCGCCAAGGCGGGCGCGGATGTCATCACCGTGCATGTGGAAGCGGGCCCCCACGTGCACCGTTCGCTGCAGGCGATCCGCGCGCTCGGCAAGAAAGCGGGGGTGACGCTCAATCCGGGCACGCCGGAAGTCATGGTCGAGCCGGTGATCGATCTCGTCGATCTCATCCTCGTCATGTCGGTCAGTCCCGGCTTCGGCGGCCAGAAATTCATCCCCGGCGCGATCGAGAAGATCGCCCGGCTGCGCGCCATGGCCGCGGGGCGCCCGATCGACATCGAGGTCGACGGCGGGGTGACGCCGGACAACGCCGCAGAGATCGTCCGTGCCGGCGCCAATGTCCTGGTGGCCGGCTCCGCCGTGTTCAGGGGCGGTCCCGGAGCCTACCGGGCGAACATCGCGGCGATCCGTGGCGCGGCGGCGCAGGCCCGCGGCGAGGTCGCGTGAGTGGGCGGCACCTTCACCCGAAGCCGGCGATCTTCTCGCTCTCCCGCCACAGGCGCTGCGCAGCCGCGTCGTCCTTCGCCGCGAGGCTCGGCTCGATCCGGCGGCTATCGTAGAAATAGCCGCCGCTGACATCGGCGACCTCGGGAGAACTCGCGAGATAGACGATGGTGTTCGCGCCCGGCTCCGGCCGACGGGCGAACACCATCGATGCGCGCACCAGAAGCCCGAACAGGCCGGCGTCGCGCTGTCCGAAATTGGTGGCGACGAATCCGGGGTGCAGGCAGTTCGCGGCGATGCCGGCGCCCTCGAGCCGGCGCGCCAACTCGCGTGTGAACAGGATGTTGCACAGCTTGGAACGGCCGTAGGCGGTCGTCGCCCTATAGCTTTGGAGGGACTGCAGGTCGTCGAAGTCGAGCGCCGCGCGCACGTGCGCGGCCGAAGCGGTGCTGACGACGCGCGCCGGCGCGGCGGCGAGGAGGCTCTCGCGCAGGCAATGGGTCAGGACGAAATAGCTCATGTGATTGAGCGCGAAGGTCCGCTCGAGCCCTTCCGCGGTGATTTTCCGGGCGGCGAACATGCTGCCGGCATTGTTGATCAGCACGTCGACGCGCGGCTCCGCCGCGGCGATCTCCGCGCCCGCCCGTTTCGCCTCGGCAACCAATGAAAGATCGGCGTAAATGGCGCAGTGCGCCGCGTTCGGGCCGACCTCGCGCAGCCGCGCGAGCGCCTGCCCGGCCCGCTCCCGATCGCGCGCAACCATCACGATGCGGGCGCCGAGCCCCGCCAGTTGCTCGGCCGCGATCCGGCCGATGCCCGAAGTGGCCCCGGTGATGACGACGACCTTGCCGTGAATGGATGCCTCCCGGGTTGCGACCATCGCTTATCGCTTTTGGAGGCACAGCGCCATCCGGCGATTGCTGCGCCGGCCCGGGTCTGATAGAGCCCGGGCCATGATCCCCCGCTATTCCCGGCCCGAGATGGCCGCGATCTGGGACCCGCAGACGCGCTACCGGATCTGGTTCGAGATCGAAGCCCACGCCACCGACGCGCTCGCCGCGCTCGGCATCGTGCCGGAGGAAGCCGCGCGCGCGATCTGGGCCAAGGGCAAGGACGCCACCTTCGACATCGCCCGCATCGACGAGATCGAACGCGAGGTCAAGCATGACGTCATCGCCTTCCTGACCCATCTCGCCGAGATCGTCGGGCCGCAGGCGCGGTTCGTGCACCAGGGCATGACCTCCTCGGACGTGCTCGACACCTGCCTCAATGTGCAGCTCGTGCGCGCCGCCGACCTTCTCATCGACGGTGTGGACAAGGTGCGCGACGCGCTCAAGCGCCGCGCTTTCGAATACAAGACGACCCCAGTGGTGGGCCGCTCCCACGGCATCCATGCCGAGCCGACCACGTTCGGCCTCAAGCTCGCCACTGCCTATGCGGAATTTTCGCGCGCCCGCGAACGCCTGGTGGCGGCGCGCAAGGAGGTGGCGACCTGCGCCATCTCGGGCTCGGTCGGCACCTTTGCCCAGATCGACCCGGCGGTCGAAGCCCATGTGGCCAAGGCGATGGGCCTCGCGGTCGAGCCGATCTCGACCCAGGTGATCCCGCGCGACCGCCACGCCATGTATTTTGCGACGCTCGCGGTGGTTGCGGCCTCGATCGAGCGCATCGCCACCGAGGTCCGCCACCTCCAGCGCACTGAGGTACTGGAGGCGGAAGAGTATTTCTCGCCGGGCCAGAAGGGTTCCTCGTCGATGCCGCACAAGCGCAATCCGGTGCTGGCCGAAAACCTGACCGGGCTTTCGCGCATGGTGCGCGCCTATGTGACGCCGGCGCTGGAGAACGTGGCGCTGTGGCACGAGCGCGATATCTCCCACTCCTCGGTGGAGCGGATGATCGGTCCGGACGCCACGGTGACCCTCGATTTCGCCCTGCACCGCCTCGCCGGCCTGATCGACAAGCTCGTGGTCTACCCCGAGAACATGCAGAAGAACCTCGACCGCCTCGGCGGCCTCGTCCACTCCCAGCGCGTGCTGCTGACATTGACCCAGAAGGGCTCGCCGCGCGAGGACGCCTACCGCATGGTCCAGCGCAACGCCATGAGGGCGTGGCAGGAGGGCGGCGATTTCCTCACCTTGCTCAAAGCCGACCCGGAGGTGCGCAAGTATCTCAGCGAGGCCGAACTCGCCGCGAATTTCGACCTCGGCTACCACCTCAAGGCGGTCGACACGATCTTCGCGCGGGTGTTCGGGGAGGCTTAGGGCGCGGGATGAAGCCGCGTATCGAGGGCAAAGGCCTCTTGCAACCTCAGAGAATAAGCTCCGTCGGCTTTGGCGGCGACAAAGATGAGATTCCAACTGTGGGTGGATACTGTGCTTGGGATAAGCAGGAACTTGTGCCGGGCCAGCAATTCATCTCCAAACGCCTGTTGACCTGCGCCCGCAATGCCGGGTCTCAGCCAATTTGGGTTGGGAATGGCCGCCGGTTGGACAATTTGCACATTCGTGGGCTCGGTTATATCTAGCGCGGTCAGTACATGTGGCACAGTATCGAGCGTCTTGAACCCCGTGTGAACCGCAACCTCGAAAATCGCGGTTGCCGGGTCGATTGAGCAGTACACCGCCCGGACGCCTTTGCTGTTCCACCGTCCGCCAGCTTGGTAGGCGCCTTCGCCGCTGTCCCAGGTTCCCGCGAACGTCGCTCTGTCCAGCCGCCACGCGACAAGCTCGCTGCCGCCGAGCGACGCCGGTAACGGCGTCAAGTGTACACGCCGTAATCAAGACGCTCGAGGAAAGTCTCGACCATCTCGACGCCTGCAGGCGTGGCCAGGAGGTCGATCGGACGCCGTTGGTTCAACCCCATCGCAGGACGCTCCAACCATTGCTCTGCCTCCTCGCGCGACCCGAGCACATCCGTCGCCTTGGCCAGAATCTCGGCCAGCTTCCAAGTTCGCCCACTCTGTTCATGGCTGAGCAGCTTCGTGCCCGCGGACACGTGTCTCTGGTAGGTGCGCTGGCTCATGCCGATCGCCCTTGCGAACGCATCATCCCAGCTGAGAATCACGAGATTTTTGACGAGATGCGTCAATGCCTTACCGGGCAAACCGCCGGAAAGCAGTTCATGGGCCTGAAGCGAATCCCGCGGTTCGCGCCGCAGAACCTGCCGGCCCCCGAGCAATTCCGTGACTTTGGATATCTCAAACCTTGATCCGTAATCCTCGGCCATACCGCGCCTCGACATCTGACGTTTTTTATATGACAGATGACAGATCCATTTTCAAGGCATCAAGATTGACGTTATCCGTCGCGTGTTGGCGGCTGACAATCGGCAGGGTCGAGGCCGTCATCATCCTGCGAATCCTATATGCTGGCCGCAGTCTCGATCTCGGCTTCAACTGACCCCGTGGAACGCGCCGCACCATGGCAACCACCATCCTCGTGTTCGATTCCGGCCTCGGCGGCCTCACCGTGTTCCGCGAAGTGGTGAAGGCGCGGCCGGATGCGCGATACGTCTATGTCGCCGACGACGCCTTCTTTCCCTATGGGCGCCATGGCGAAGACGCCCTGGTCGGGCGGGTGGTGCCGCTGATGGCGGAGCTGATCGCCGCCCACGCCCCCGATATCGTGGTGATCGCCTGCAACACCGCATCGACGCTGGTGCTGCCGCATCTGCGGGCGCGCTTCACGGTGCCCTTCGTCGGCACCGTGCCCGCCATCAAGCCGGCCTGCGGCGCGTCCCGATCGAAGCGGGTGTCGATGCTCGGTACCGAGGCGACCGTCAAGCGCGAATACACCCGCGCCCTGATCAGGGATTTCGGCCAGGGCTGCGACGTCACCCTCGTCGGTTCATCGCATCTCGCTTCGATCGCGGAAGCCGCGTTGCACGAAGAGCCGGTGGCTGATGCCGACATCGCCCGCGAGATCGCGCCCTGCTTCGTCGACCGGGACGGCCGGCGTACCGACACCATCGTACTCGCCTGCACCCATTACCCGCTGCTGCTGGGCTCTCTCCAGCGGCTGATGCCGTGGCCGGTCGATTGGATCGACCCCGCCCCTGCCATCGCGCGCCGGGTCACCGGCCTCATCGGCGGGCCCGCGGCAGGGGCGACCGGCACCGCCCGCGCGGTCTTCACCTCGGGGGCGCGCCCGTCGACCGCGCTGGCCGCGGCGCTGGCGCGGTTCGGCCTCAGGGACGTGATGCAGGAGGCGGGATGAGGCATGCGACGGGGGAGCAAACGACAATGTGATCGGCACCTTCGCACTATAGGTGACGAACGGTCAGCGTCCCATGCCATTTGCCGTTGAGGTATTCGCACACAAGCCGCCGATGGCAATGATGTGGCGTGGCTTCCGAGCACAGCAGGCAAGCACCGTCCAGCATTTCCGGCTTGAGACGGTCCTCGATATGTCGCTCCGCCATCAAGGAGAGGAAACGACCTTCATAGACGTTCCAGTCGCCCTTCTCCTTCTTATACGCCTTCAGCATGGCGTCGGTCGGCGCCAATAGGGGCTGATGCGTGTATTGGATGCCGCCGATCTTGTTTAGGAGATAGGAAAGGTCGTCGGCTTTCGCGAAGCCTGCAAGCTGAGAGGTGTTGTGGAGGCGGACATCAATGACCTTCTTCACGCCGGATTTCAGGAGCCGCTCAAAAAAACCCTCTGCGGTGGTCTTCGTGAATCCGATCGTCGAAACCGTCACCCCACTCATCGGGCTATTCCGCGGCGATGGGACCCTGCGGGTCGGGCTGCTGCGCGAACGCCACTTTGCGTGCGCGATCTCGGTACGCTGCAGCCAATCTTTCTTCGTGCGGTGCGAACAAGTCGTCGGTGCTGCGGCCAGAAAGCTCCAGGAGCCTATTCTCGATCTGCTCCTGCGTTGCGATTACGCCGTTACCTTGAATGTGACCTACCAGAACTCCGCGTTCAGCCAAAGAACGGCCAACGAGAAGACAGCGATGGCAGTCCAGTGGATCCTGCTCGGAGCACATCAGTGCGATCTTGTATTTCCTTGCGC
This sequence comes from uncultured Alphaproteobacteria bacterium, assembly GCA_963800215.1. GTDB lineage: Bacteria > Pseudomonadota > Alphaproteobacteria > Rhizobiales > Xanthobacteraceae > JAJPKK01. The sequence continues at coordinate 127,082 of CAWCZY010000008.1, forward strand.
CCTCGATTACGCGCTCCAAGCCCTTCTGAAAATCTTCGGTGCGTGCCATCTTTTCGTAGTCGGCCACGCCGTCGCAATAGAAGCGCTGACTAGCGGGGCGCCCGCCGAGTTCCTTGCCCAAGAATACGTACGAAATCCCGTCGCGACGCAATTCATCACGCACTTCATCGCGATTGAAATGTGGAGAGAAACGCGAGTAGGGCGAAGTGCGGACGTCAGCAATGGCCGTTATTCCCACGTCCTGCAGGAGCATGACGAATTGCTCCCAGGAATTAGAGGAGTGTCCGACGGTCCAAACTCGGAGGGATGCATCCAATTGGCCCAACTCCGTCAGACTATAGCACACCATTTAGCATCATGTAGCATTTGACTGGTTCACCTTGATACGTGCGAGCAAGGCCAACGCGAACGTGCAACTGCTGTCGAGCGGGAAGCACGGCCTCCGCGGCGGCTAGTCCACCCTGTTCCCACGCCTCCCTTAAGACGCGACTCGATACGGCAAGCTTATACCGATCCTGCCCGTCGCTCACCACCGCTTTCAGTTTTCCAAAATCTTCCCGCAACGTGATCCCGGGACGATCCACCACGATTGCCGCCAGTGATGCGCACTGCTTGCGTTCTGATACGTAAACACCCTGGCGGACGTTTTGCCACACGCTATTCCAAAGTACATTCCCGGAGAACCCCTCCATGATTGTGGTCGCTGCCGGTGGCGCCGTTGGACCGGTCCAATCTGCAAAGCCAGCGGTGATGAGTTGGATCATTTCGGGATTAATCGGTGTGTCCTCCGTCCGATGAGGAAATGTGCCATTCGGTTTTCCTGTAGGCCGCACATTAATCAGCGATCCGGGGGCGATACTGTGCTTGGCTAGAAGACCCGCGCTCCAATGATGTCCTGACGGAAGCGGTCGGATCATTTTTCCCTCACCCGCACTCCATCCCGCAACGCAATAGTTGTCACCGTCCATCACCGTAATGTCGGTGATCAGCACCTCCATGAAAATCTCCTCCTGCCAGAAAGTCGATCATTTAGGGGCGAAAATCGCGAAATACAAGGCATGGTTGCAAGCAAAATCAGCTGCATTGGTGGTCCGCCGGGCTGTTGTTGCTTCAGCCCCTCCATTTGACACCCCGCCCGTTTCCCCCTAAATACCCCCGGCTCCGCGGGCCCCAGGGCCCGCGCGGCGTTTCGCGACCCGTGGTCCCCGCTTCGCTTGAGGCGCGGGCCTGTCGGCCCCGGCAATGCCGGGACAGAGGAGGGCGCGATCCTCAAACCCAACTCGCGAGCCTGCCGCCTTCGGGGCGCACGGCCGCCATGAGGACGCGAATGACCAAGCGTTTAGAGGCGAAGCACAAGCTCGATCGCCGCATGGGCCAGAACATCTGGGGCCGCCCCAAGAGCCCCGTCAACCGCCGCGAATACGGCCCCGGCCAGCACGGCCAGCGCCGCAAGGGCAAGCTCTCCGACTTCGGCGTGCAGCTGCGCGCCAAGCAGAAGCTCAAGGGCTATTACGCCAACATCTCCGAAAAGCAGTTTCGCGGCATCTATGCGGAAGCCATCCGCATGAAAGGCGATTCCGGCCAGCACCTGATCGGCCTGCTCGAGCGCCGGCTCGACGCGGTGGTGTACCGCGCCAAGTTCGTGCCCACCATGTTCGCGTCGCGCCAGTTCATCAACCACGGCCACGTCAAGGTGAACGGCCGCCGAGTCAACATCCCGAGCTTCCGCCTCAAGGTCAATGACGTCGTCGAGGTGAAGGACAAGTCCAAGCAAATGGCGCTGGTCCTGGAAGCGACCGGCCTCGCCGAGCGCGACGTGCCCGATTACGTCGAGGTCGACCACAGCAAGCTGACCGCCAAGCTCGCGCGCATTCCCCAGATCACCGAGGTGCCTTATCCCGTGCAGATGGAGCCGCACCTCGTGGTGGAATATTACTCGCGCTGACCTGTTGTCCCGGCCGGCCTATGGGCGTCGCGATCGAAGGGTGGAATCCCGGGTGCGCAAGAGCATCTCGGGAATTCCGGCGCGGCGGACCTGAAAGATGGACATCAACGTCGAAAGCCTGTCCGCCTTCGAAGCGGCCGTAAGCCACTCGATCCGTCTGGTCGGCACCTGCATCGAGGTTTTCGGTGTCTTCATCATCGTCGCCGGCATCGTCTGGTCGACCTATCACAGCGCACGCCAGCGCGTGGACGAACGGCACTACGATCAATACAAAATACGCATCGGCCGGTCGCTGCTGCTCGGCCTCGAAGTGTTGGTCGCCGCCGATATCGTGAAGACCATAGCGATCGAGCTTACCTTTACCAGCCTCGGCCTCCTTGCCGGACTGGTCGTGGTCCGCACTTTCCTGAGTTGGACGCTGGTGCTCGAAATCGAGGGCCGCTGGCCGTGGCAGCGGGAACTCTTGCCGATGCGGCTCGGGCGCGACCCGGGGGCCGCGCAACCCGGGAAGTGACGACCCTCCCCGGAGCCGGTCGCTTGGCTCGGCCCGTGTCCCGACACGGTTGCGGACTCGCAGCCGAAACACCGGCCGGCCTTGGGCCGGTGCAATCGGTTATTGCACCCTACGCGCCATTGGCACGCAATCAGGCCTGGGTCTCTTTCACCGCGAGGCCCTTTTCCTTCATCAGGGTCTGCAGTTCGCCGGCCTGGAACATCTCGCGGATGATGTCGCAGCCGCCGACGAATTCGCCCTTCACGTAGAGCTGGGGAATGGTCGGCCAGTTGGAGTAGCTCTTGATGCCGTTGCGCAGGTCGTCGGACTCCAGCACGTTCAGCCCTTTGTAGGACACCCCGAGATGGTCGAGGATCTGCACCACCTGGCCGGAGAAGCCGCACTGCGGGAACTGCGGGGTTCCCTTCATGAACAGCACGATGTCGTTGGCCTTCACTTCACTGTCGATGAATTTCTCGATGCCCATGGCTGTCCTTCTGCTGGTTATGGCCGGAACTGCATTGCACTACCGCCCCTGCGGCTGCACCGGCCGGCTCCGGCATGCCCTGCCCTGAAAATCGTGCGATTCAACGACAAACGCAAGGGTGTTCGCGATAAAGTGCCTTTGGTGGCAAATCAGCGCGCCGGCAGGCCGGTCTGCAGGGCAAGCGCGTGAAGCTTGCCGCCCATCTCGCCCTTCAAGGCGTCGTAGACGAGCTTGTGCTGCTGGACACGCGACTTGCCCCGGAAGGCCTCGGAGATCACCGTGGCCGAATAATGGTCGCCGTCACCGGCGAGATCGCGGATCGTGACCTCGGCGTCCGGGATTTCGGCCTTGATCAGCCGCTCGATATCGCTCGCCAACATCGCCATTTGCCGTCTCCCTCATATCTCCTGTCGCGATCGCGGGCCCGGCATCAGGCATTCGCGCCCGACATGTAGTCGGGAAGCCAAGTTTCGAAGCGCTCCGTCAACGTCTTTAGCAGAATTGGCCGTTCGCCGGAAACCGCCAAGGCGGTATCGCCGCTATGTCCGAGCCGGCAAATCGCGACGCCGGCCGCGGCGGCGCGCGGTGATTACCTTTTGGGCATCGCCTTCGCGCACGGTGACGACGTAGCGCGCCTGGTCCTCGCCGAACCAGAACGCATGGGGCGGCAGCCCGGCGGGCGCGGCCGCGAGCTGCGCGCCGATGCCGGAGGCCATCGCCATTTCGGCGAGCGCCACCAGGAGGCCGCCATCGGACACGTCGTGGACGGCGGTCGCGGTCTTCTCGCCGATCAGGGCGCGCACGAAATCGCCATTGCGCTTCTCCGCGGCGAGATCGACCGGGGGCGGGGCGCCCTCCTCCCGCCCGCAGATGTCGCGCAGGTAAAGCGATTGGCCGAGCGCGCCGCGGGTCTCGCCGACCAGCAGGACGGCTTCCCCGGCGGCCTTGAAGGCAAGCGTCGCCGAACCGGTGAAATCCGCCAGCAGCCCGACCCCGCCGATCGACGGCGTCGGCAGGATCGCCCTGCCGTTGGTCTCGTTGTAGAGCGACACGTTGCCGGACACGACGGGAAAGTCGAGCGCGGTGCAGGCCGCAGCGATGCCGCGAATGCAGCCGACCAGCTGGCCCATGATCTCGGGCCGCTCGGGATTGCCGAAATTGAGGTTGTCGGTGACGGCGAGCGGCGTGGCGCCGACCGCGGTCAGGTTGCGCCAGGCTTCCGCCACCGCCTGCTTGCCGCCTTCGAACGGATCGGCCTCGCAATAGCGCGGCGTCACGTCGGTGGTGAGCGCCAGCGCCTTCGGGCCGTCATTGACCCGCACTACGGCGGCGTCTCCGCCCGGCCGCTGCACGGTGTTGCCGAGGATGACGTGGTCATATTGCTCCCACACCCACCGCCGGGAGCACAAGTCGGGCGTGCCGATGAGCTTTTCCGAGCGCGTCGGCGATCGGCATCGGCGGCGTCACGGCCGCGGCATCGATCGCCGCCGGCTTGGGCGGCATCGACGAAGGGCCGGCGATAGACCGGCGCCTCGTCGCCCAGCTCCTTGATCGGCAGGTCGACCTTCACCACGTCGCCATGCCTGACGATGAAGCGCCGTGTCGGCGTCGTCTCGCCGACCACCGCGAAATCGAGGCCCCATTTGCGGAAGATCGCCTCGGCCTCGGCCTCCTTTTCCGGCTCGAGCACCATGAGCATGCGCTCCTGGCTTTCCGACAGCATCATCTCGTAGGCCGACATGCCGGTTTCCCGGCACGGCACCCGGTCGAGGTCGAGGGTGACGCCGAGATCGCCCTTGGCGCCCATCTCCACCGCCGAGCAGGTGAGGCCGGCCGCGCCCATGTCCTGGATCGCGATGACGCAGCCCTTGGCCATGATCTCCAGGCAGGCTTCCAGCAGGAGCTTTTCCGAGAAGGGATCGCCGACCTGCACGGTCGGCCGCTTCTCCTCGGAATTCTCGCCGAACTCGGCGGACGCCATGGTGGCGCCGTGGATGCCGTCGCGGCCGGTCTTGGAGCCGAGATAGACGATCGGCATGCCGACGCCCGGAGGCCGCGGCATAGAAGATCTTGTCGGTCTCGGCGAGGCCGACCGCCATGGCGTTGACGAGGCAGTTGCCGTCATAGCGGCGGTGGAAGCGCACCGAGCCGCCGACCGTCGGTACGCCGAAGGAGTTGCCGTAGCCGCCGATGCCCGCCACCACGCCGGAGACGAGATGGCGGGTCTTGGGATGGGCGGGATCGCCGAACGAGAGCGCATTCAGGCAGGCGATCGGGCGCGCGCCCATGGTGAAGACATCGCGCAGGATGCCGCCGACGCCGGTCGCGGCGCCCTGATAGGGCTCGATGTAGCTCGGATGGTTGTGGCTCTCCATCTTGAAGACGCAGGCGAGGCCGTCGCCGATGTCGATCACGCCGGCGTTCTCGCCGGGGCCCTGGATGACGCAGGCGCCCGTGGTCGGCAGGCCGCGCAGATGCACCTTGGAGGATTTGTAGGAGCAGTGCTCGTTCCACATCGCCGAGAAGATGCCGAGCTCGGTGAAGCTCGGCGCGCGGCCGATCAGATCGAGGACGCGGGCGTACTCGTCGGGCTTGAGGCCATGTTCGGCGACGAGCTGGGGGGTGACTTCAGGCTCATTGAAAACAGGCTGGTTGGGAACTCATTCCGCCTCGAAATCGCAATGCATCGGTCTAGCACATGTAAACCCATGGACCGGAGCGCAATTGCACCTGATTTCCAAAGGAAAAAATGAGCGCCGATCCAGTTCCTGCGGCTCCCGCCCGACGACCCCGGACAAGCCCTGCCTTATCGCGGATTACGCCGCCTGGCCCAGATGCTCGAAGAGCCCGGCGAACAGCCCGCGCCCGTCGGTGCGGCCCATCGCGGCCTCCACATGGTTTTCCGGGTGCGGCATCATCCCGAGCACGTTGCCGGCCTCGCTGACGATGCCGGCGATGGCATTGGTCGAGCCGTTGACGTTCCAGGCGGGCGACAGTGCGCCGTCGGGCGCACAATAGCGGAACACCACCCGGCCCTCGCCCTCGATGCGCGCGATGGTGTCGGCATCGGCGACGAAATTGCCCTCACCGTGGGCCACCGGCACCCGGATCACCTGACCGGCATTGTAGCCGCGGGTGAAGGCGGTGCCGGAGCGCTCGACCTTGAGATACACGTCCTTGCAGATGAATTTGAGCTGCGCATTGCGCATCAGCACGCCCGGCAGCAGGCCCGCCTCGCACAGGATCTGGAAGCCGTTGCAGACGCCGAGCACGAGGCCGCCGTTGCCGGCAAACGCCCGCACCGCGTCCATCACCGGGGCGCGCGCCGCAATGGCGCCGCAGCGCAGATAGTCGCCATAGCTGAAGCCGCCGGGCACGACGACGAGATCGGTCCCCGCCGGCAGCGCCGTCTCGGCATGCCACACCATCGCCGGCTCGCGGCCGGACACGAGCTCGAGGGTGCGCGCCATGTCGCGCTCGCGGTTGATGCCGGGGAAGACGATGACGGCGGCGTTCATGGGCGGCTACCCGCTGATCTCGATCCGGTAATTCTCGATCACCGTGTTCGCCAACAGCTTCTCCGCGGCGTCCTTGAGCCGCGTCTCGGCACCGGCGCGATCGCCGTCGGCGATCTCGATGTCGAAAACCTTGCCCTGGCGCACGCTGGCGACGCCGGCGACGCCGAGCGACTTGAGCGCGCCCTCGATCGCCTTGCCCTGCGGATCGAGAATGCCGGTTTTGAGTGTGACTGTGACGCGGGCTTTCATCGCGCTCCTCGCAACTCAGTCGATAGCGGCGAATTGGTGCCGCCGCAACCCGGGCTGTGCGCAACGTACGCCGATGATGATCCGCAGCTCCCCGGAATAAAAACGGGAGCCATCCGGCTCCCGTTCGAGCGCAAAACCGCGCAGTCCGCGCCTAGCTCTTCACCAGCACCGGCCCGGTGCCTTGCGGGCGTTCGCCCTCGCTCATGATGCCGAGGCGCTTGGCCACTTCGGTGTAGGCTTCGAGCAAGCCGCCGAGATCGCGGCGGAAGCGGTCCTTGTCGAGCTTTTCGTTCGACTTGATGTCCCACAGGCGGCACGAGTTCGGGGAAATCTCGTCGGCGACGACGATGCGCATCATCTCGTTTTCCCACAGCCGTCCGCATTCCATCTTGAAATCGACCAGGCGGATGCCGACGCCGAGGAACAGGCCGGACAGGAAATCGTTGACGCGGATCGCCAGCGCCATGATGTCGTCGATCTCCTGGGGCGTCGCCCAGCCGAACGCGGTGATGTGCTCCTCCGACACCATCGGATCGCCGAGCGCGTCGTTCTTGTAATAGAACTCGATGATCGAGCGCGGCAGCTGGGTGCCCTCCTCGATGCCGAGCCGCTGCGACAGCGAGCCGGCGGCGACGTTGCGCACGACGACTTCGAGCGGGACGATCTCGACCTCGCGGATCAACTGCTCGCGCATGTTGAGCCGGCGGATGAAGTGCGTCGGCACGCCGATGTCGTTGAGGTGCTGGAACACGTATTCGGAGATGCGGTTGTTCAGCACGCCCTTGCCTTCGATGATCTCGTGCTTCTTCGCGTTGAAGGCGGTCGCGTCGTCCTTGAAATGTTGAATCAGCGTGCCCGGCTCGGGTCCTTCGTAAAGGACCTTTGCTTTGCCTTCATAGATGCGGCGGCGGCGGCTCATCGGTGTGTACCGTGGCTTGAGGAAATCCATCGTGTGGCCGTGGCTCCATTATGTGTTCGAGCGACGCGGCGATTCATGTTCGGCGCGACTCGACTGCAAGAACTCGACTGCAAGAATTGTGCGCCCGACGTTCCATACCGGCAAGCTAGCCCAACCTCGTGCGGAGTACAAATTACATAATATCCCCGAGGCCATCCCGCAACGCGTAAGATTTCGCCGGCAGCGGAGTTGCCTTGACGGCGGCGCCTCGTTATGCAAGCGACCGGTATCGCACGGAAGAGTTCTCTCAAGCCGTAACGGGTCATCACATGAGCACGTTCGACAAGCGCGAGGAAGGTTTCGAGCTCAAGTTCGCGCACGACGAGGAAGTCCGGTTCAAGGCCCGGGCACGCCGCAACAAGCTGCTCGGCTCGTGGGCAGCCGAAAAGCTCGGCCTCGCCGGCGCGGCGGCGGATGCCTATGCGAAAGAGGTCGTCATGGCCGATTTCGAGGGCTCCGGCGACGACGTGGTGTTTACCAAGGTGCGCAGCGACTTCGACGCCAAGGCGGTCGCGCAGTCCGACCATCAGATCCGCCGCACCATGGAAGAGCTGACCGCGAAGGCGATCGCGGATGTGAAGGCGGGTCGCTGAGCCTGCGCCGCCGCACCAGCGGTCTGGCCCCGGCGTTTGGCGACGGGAACCATCTGTTTGGGTGAAACCGACTCGCGGACGCTTGCGCCGGCGCGAAAGCCGCATAGATGTCGCAGGCGGAACCTTGTGCGTCGCCGGAGGCGCCCGCCGCAAATCTGTGCGGTGACGAGGTCAGAGGTGCAAATGTTTCGTGCGTTCCGTCTCCTCGCCGTCTTCGTGCTGTCGATCGGATCCGCTGCGGCACAGGAGTGGCCGACCCGGACGATCCGCGCCGTCGTGCCGCTCACCGCGGGCAGCGCGGTCGACATCGTCCCGCGCATCGTGCTCGAGCAGGTGGCGACGCAGCTCGGCCAGACCATCGTGGTCGACAACCGCACGGGGGCGAGCGGCACCATCGGCACCCGCGCGGTCGCCACCGCGCCGCCTGACGGCTACACCCTGCTCGCCCATTCCTCAGCCCTGGTGATCTCGCCGCTGACGGTCGCCAATGCCCATTACGACCCGGTGAAGGATTTCGTGGCGGTGGCCCCGCTCGGCAATCTGCCCAACGTACTGGTGATCGCTCCGGCAAAGAACATCCACACGGTGCAGGAACTCGTCGCCGCCGCCCACAAGCGGCCGGTCACGTTCGGCATCGTCGGCGTCGGGACGCCGATCTACCTCACCACCGAGAAGTTCCGTCTCGCCGCCCAATTCCCCGCCGACCCGATTCCGTTCCGTGGTGCGCCGGAGGTCCTCACCGAAGTGATGACCGGGCGGGTCGACTTCTATTACGCGCCGGTTTCCGCCGCGCTCGGTTTCATCCGCGACGGCAAGCTGCTGGCGCTTTCGGTGTCCAGTGCACAGCGTTCGGCGGCGTTGCCGGACGTGCCGACTTCGCTCGAAGCCGGCTATCCCAATTCGGACTTCAATTTCTGGATCGGTGTGTTCGCGCCGGCCGGCACGCCCCGCGCCATCGTCGAGAGGCTCAACCGCGAGATCGGCAAGGCCCTTCAGGTTCCCGCGGTCCGCGAGAAACTCGCCATCCAGGGCGTCGACCCCATGGAAATGGATATCGCCGCGTTCGACCGATTCGTCAAGGACGAGGTCGCCTCAACGGCGGAACTCGCCAAGGCGCTCGATCTCAAGCCGAACTGAGCCGCCGGCCTGCAGACCGCATCACTCGTCGCCGCATCACTCGTCGCCGCATCACTCGTCGCGATAGACCCGTTCGCGCCGCTCGTGGCGTTCCTGCGCCTCGATCGACAGCGTGGCGATCGGTCGCGCCTCCAGGCGCTTGATCGAGATCGGCTCCCCGGTTTCCTCGCAATAGCCGTAAGTGCCGTCCTCGATGCGCCCCAGCGCCGCATCGATCTTGGCGATCAGCTTGCGCTGGCGGTCCCGCGCCCGCAATTCGATGGCGCGGTCGGTCTCCGACGACGCCCGGTCCGCGAGATCGGGGTGATTCTGATTCTCGTCCTGGAGATGCTGCAGGGTTTCCTTGGCTTCCTTCAGAATGTCCTCTTTCCAGGCGAGCAATTTCTGCCGGAAATAGTCGCGCTGGCGTTCATTCATGAAGGGCTCTCTATCGGTCGGCCGATAAGACTTTAACTTATCCGCGCGCATCCACGCACACTCCCACTCCCATGGTCGCTTCATTCAGCGCGGGTCGAGTCCGCGGGCGGCGTTATATATCTCCACCTCGGGCCCTTCAACCGCGAAGGAGCCATTAGATGAATCGGACCACGGAAATGTGACAAATGGCTGCGGATTGGGCATTTCCGCGGCGGCGGGAAGCTGCCTGGCGGCCCCCGCCGCGCCCGGTCTGGTCCCGGTTACCGGCGGCGGGAGCCGCTGCCGGCTCCCTGCGGTACCGCAAGTTGGGCACGAATCGGGGGTTTTTGCGCTGACAGACGGGTCACGGGCCGACGCCCGGCACATCCGCACACCACCTGCCCGGTGCCGGCGCTGGTATTGAGCTGCTGCCTCAATTAGCATCAACACAAATGACAAACCCGACAGTCAGTCGATTTTCAGGGTCGGAAATGAGCCCAAAGGCCGATGGGAGCGCCGGTTGGCGGACCGATCGCAGGACCATGCTGATGAAATCGGCATGGCTGATCACCCTCGCCGCCGCCGGAGCGGGGCCGGCCGACCCCGCCCGCGCCGAGCCGGGCTACCCGAATCGCCCCGTGCAAATCATCGTTCCCTACGGGGCCGGCGGCGTCGCCGACACGACAGTGCGCATCATCGCCGAACGGCTCTCCTACAAGCTCGGGCAGCAGTTCATCATCGACAACCGTCCCGGCGCCGGCGGCATCGTGGCCGCCAAGGCGGCGGCCGGCGCGGCGCCGGACGGCTACACCCTGCATGTCATCGGCAACGGCACCGCCATCAGCACCTCGCTGTTCAAGCAATTGCCGTTCGACGTGCTGCGCAATTTCACCCCGATCACCATCACCGCCTTCTTCGATCTCCTGATCGCCACCAAGGCCGGCGGCCCGCTCAAGACGGTGGGCGACATCCTCGCCGCCGCCAGGGCCAGTCCCGGCAAGCTCAATTTCGCATCGATCGCGCCGGGCAGCACCCAGAACCTGTCGGCGGAACTGTTCAGGAGCATCGCCGGCATCGACGTAACGCTGGTGACCTACCGCACCACGCCGGAGCTCATCACCGGCCTGATGCGCGGTGATGTCCAGGTCGGCTTCGACTATTACGCCGGCCTCAATGCCGCGGTCCGGGAGGGCCAACTCGCCGCAGTCGCCACCACCGGGGAACACCGCACGCCGGCCCTGCCCGCCGTGCCGACTGTTCGCGAGAGCGGCCTGCCGTCCTATGTGGTCGAGAGCTGGAACGCGCTGTCGGGACCGGCGGGCATGCCCGCCGACGTGGTGCGCCTGCTCAACCGCGCCATCAACGAGGTGCTGCAGATGCCGGAGGTCCAGGAGAAGGCCAAGCTGTTCGGCCTGGAGGCACGCGGCACGACGCCCGAGGAGATGCAACGCCGGCTCAGGGCGGATATCGAGAAATGGGCGGTGGTCATCGACAAGGCCGGACTCGAAAAGCAGTAAATCGAAATCAGTGAATCGAAGGAGCTCTTTCGCTCATGCGGCGTAGCGTGCAGGTTTCCCTGATCGTGGTTTGTGGTCTCGCCGCCGGCATCGCCGCCGCCCTCGGCGGGATGATCGCGTTCGGAACCAGCGATCCCCCGAAGCCGCTCGCATCGATCGGCGACCCGTTCAAGACCGTGGATTTCAGCGATCTGCCCGCCGAAGAGACGCTGCCCGCGCGCCGCGGCAGCCCGATCGCGTTCCGCCACTGGGATCCCGCCGATCCGGGCACGCCCGAGCGCGTGGTGATCGCCATTCACGGGTCATCTGCGAGCAGCACCAGCCTCCATCCGCTGGCGAAGGCGTTGCGGGCGGAAGGCTTCACCGTCTACGCGCCCGACATCCGCGGCCACGGTGCCACCGGCCATCGCGGCGACATCGATTATGCCGGGCAACTCGACGACGATCTCGACGATTTGACCGCCGCGGTGAAAGCGCGCCATCCCAACGCCCGGCTCTCGCTGCTCGGCTTCTCCTCCGGCGGCGGCTTTGCGCTGCATACGGCCGCCACGCGGCTCGGGATCGCCTTCAGCCGTATCGTGCTGATTTCGCCCTACCTCGGCCCGCGCGCGCCGACGGTCAAGCCGGAGGGCACCGACCGCTGGGCGAAGGCATTCGTGCCGCGCATCCTCGCGCTCCTCCTGCTCGAGCACGTCGGCATCCACGCCTTCGAGCACCTCCCCGTCGTCGCTTTCGCCGTGTTGCCGGAGCAGGCGAAGTTCCTCAGCCCGACCTATTCGTTCCTGCTCGCCCAAGCCTTCGGCACCAGCGACTACGCCGCCGACCTGCGCAATGCGAAGGCCCCGCTGGCGGTCCTGGTCGGCGCAGACGACGAGCTGTTCGAGGCAAGCCGCTTTGCCCCGACCATCCAGGCGATCCGTCCGAACACGCCGGTCACCATCGTCCCCGGCCTGGACCATGTCGGGATGACGCTCGATCCCCGCGCCGTCCCCGCCATCGCGGCCGCCCTCCGCGGCGGCAAGGGTGAATGACGGACCGATGCCGGAAATGACGATCATGGTCACAGGAGAAACGGGATGCCGGGTGACGGCGTAAAGCTCGATATCGCGATTGCCGGCTACGGCCATACCGCCGCGGTGAAAGACGGCAGGGTTCCCATCAAGGGCGTCGATGCGAATTTCATCGAAGTGGTGCCGATCGTCGGCGCGTTCCGGCGCATGGTGCGCGACCTCGAATTCGACGTCTGCGAAATGGCGCCGACCACCTACATGATCGCGCGTGCCCGCGGCGCGCCCTACATCGCGCTGCCGATCTTCGTGATGCGCCGGTTCCACCATGGCGGCTTCGTGGTGCGCCCCGATGCCGGCATCAAGGTGCCCAAGGACCTCGAAGGCAAGAAGGTGGGCGTGCGCGCCTATTCCGTCACCACAGGGGTGTGGACCCGCGGCATCTTCATCAACGAATACGGCCTCAATTCCTCGAAGGTGACCTGGGTGGTGGACGACGAGGAGCACGTCACGACGCTGAAGCTGCCGCCCAATGTCATCCACACCGAGGCGGGCAAATCGCTGGCGAGCATGATGGCGAGCGGCGACTTGCAGGCGGGCTTCACCGGCCCGGCCGGCATCGGGCGCGCCGGGCCGCCGACCGGCAATTGGGAAAAGGGCGGCCAGACCGCTAGCCAAGTCTATCCCGAATTGATTCCGGACGTCGCCAATGTGGAGGCGGACTGGTACCGCCGGACCGGCATCTACCCGATCCACGGCACCATCGTCGTCAAGGAAGCGGTGCTCAGGAAGCACCCCTATGTGGCGCGATCCCTGTTCGATGCCTTCACCGCCGCCAAGCAGCCTTATCTGGAACGGCTCAGGGCCGGCCAGGGCAGCGCGCCCGAGGACCTGCGCTACCGCTCCTTCGCGCCGCTCATGAGCGATCCCCTGCCCTACGGCATGAAAGCCAACAAGGCGAGCATCGAGGCGCTGGTGACCTATGCCGTGCAGCAGCAGCTGATCCCGAAGCGGCCGGCGCTGGACGCGGTCTTCGCCGATCCGGAAGCGCTGTGAACAGGCCCGCGCGTCATAGAAACTGAGAGGCTGTAATGGACGCCAAGACAGAACCGGTGCGGCTGCGCACGCTGCTCGCCGACTATCCCCACACCGCGGCGCTCAAGCGCGGCGACCTCGCCTCCGACCGCGTCGCGTTCGACTTCGCCGACGTGAAGCCGGTCTGGTCCGGCTTCCAGCATATGGTGCGGCGAAAGGCCTATGACGTGTCGGAGATGGCGATCGTCACCTATCTGATCGCGAAGTCGTTCGGCAAGCCGATGGTGCTGCTGCCGGCCGTGATGACGGCGCGGGTCCAGCACGCCTTCGCGATCTACAACGGCGATTACGGGACCCTGACGCCGCCGCAGCTCGCCGGCAAGCGGGTCGGCATCCGTTCCTTCACCACCACCACGGGCGCCTGGCTGCGCGGCATGTTCGCCAACGACTACGGCCTCGATCTCGAGCGGGTGAACTGGGTGACGTTCGAGGAGCCCCATGTGGCCGAATACGTCGACACCACCGAGCGCGCGCCGCCGGACAAGAAGATCATCCCGATGCTGCTCGCGGGCGATCTCGACGCCGTGCTCGGCGACCGCTCCGACGATCCCCGCGTGAAGTCGCTGTTCGGCGATCCCGACGCGGCCGCGAAGGCCTGGGTGGCCAAGCACGGTATCGTGCCGCTCAACCATTTCGTGGTGGTGAGCGCGGAGCTCGCGAAATTGCGGCCCGACATCGTCGAGGAGGTCTACGCGCTCCTCAAGGAAAGCCGCCGCCGCGCCGTCGTCGCAGGCGGCGCCCCGCCGCCGTTCGGCGTCGAAGCCTGCCGCCCGTCATTGGAGAAGATCATCGGCTATGCCGCGGAGCAGCGGCTGATCTCGCGGCGGTTCACGGTGGATGAATTGTTCGACGACACGACGCGGAAGATGAGTTGAGGTTTTCAGTCATTCCGGGGCCGCCGCAGGCGGAACCCGGAATCCAGACGGCCTCGCCTCCCGCACCGCAGACTGGATTCCGGGCTCGCGCAAGAGCGCGCCCCGGAATGACGATACCCTACTTCCTCCCCGCCAGCTGCCGGCCCTTGTCGAGCGCGGCGAAGCTGCGCACCGGGGCGGCCATCAGGAAGGTGTAGCCCTCGCCGAGGATGCGCTCGACATTGGTCGCGTCGACGTGGGGATGGCCGACATGGACCTTGTTCTCCTTGCAGGTCTTGACGATGTAGGCCATGGCCTCGAGCACCTTGGGGTGCTCGTATTGGCGGGGGTAGCCGAGTTCCTGGGAGAGATCGCCCTCGCCGATCAGGACGAGGCCGATGCCCGGGCACCTGCTTGAGGATGGCGTCGAGATTGGCGATGCCCTGGGTGTCCTCGATCATCAGCATCACCAAAATCTCGCCATGGGGGGCGAGCGGCCAGACATCGGCCTTGCCGTAGTATTCCTGCTGGGTCAGGCCCCAGTAGCGCACCGCGGTGGTCGGGCCGTCGCCGCGGATGCCGGCGGGCTCGTAGAGCGGCGCCGTGGGGAGGCGCGGATAGCGGCACGCCGCCACCGCGTTGCGGGCCTGGTCGACGGTCGAGATGTGCGGCCACAGCACGCCGTAGACGCCGAGGTCGAGCGCCTGCTTGGCGAGCCACTGGTTGTGCTCGCCGCCATTGGGCGGGATGCGCACCATCGGCGTCACCGTGGGGGCGAGCGTGGCGCCCTGCACCAGCGCGCGGCGGTTGAGCATGTACTGCATGCTGTCGCGCAGCGCCCGCGCGTCCCAGAAATTGTGCTCCATCTCGTAGATGATGCCGTCGAACTTCGACGTGCTCATCGCGACGGAGGTCTCGATCTCGGCCTGCGCGAACGAGGTGAAGGCCGGCTTGCCCTCCTCCCAGGCGCGGATGACACCATTCAGACGCGGTAGGTCGGCCATTTCTCTCCCCCAGGACGCGGGTTTTGCGTTTTGCGCGCAGAACATAGGGAGCAACGCGCCGCCCGCGCAATCGGAATCTTCGGGCGCGTTTATCGAAGCGTCGCCCCACCCCGGCCCTCCCCTCGCGGGGAGGGAGGAAGCCGCGCAGCAATCCGTTTGACAAGCCGCAGGCCGGCTTTACGATCCGCGCGACCGACCGCCGGGCCGTACCAGAAGCTCCGGACACCGGCATTGAGCGAGGCGCCATGATCATCGATTGCCACGGCCATTACACCACCGAGCCGCAGAAGCTGCACGAATTCCGCAAGGGCCAGATCGCCGCGATCAAGGATCCCGACGCAAAAGCCCTCCGCATCCGCACTCAAGATCAGCGACGACGAGCTGCGCGCCAGCGTCGAGGGCGCCCAGCTCAAGTTCCAGCGCGAGCGCGGCACCAGCCTCACCATCTTCTCGCCGCGCGCCTCGGGCATGTCGCATCATATCGGCGACGAGGGCGTGAGCCTCGAATGGTCGCAGGTGTCGAACGAGCTGATCTACCGCATCACCTCGCTCTATCCCAACAACTTCATCGGCGTCTGCCAGTTGCCGCAATCGCCCGGCGTCAACCCGAAGAATTGCATCGGCGAGTTGGAGCGCTGCGTCAACGAATTCGGCTTCGTCGGCGCCAACCTCAATCCCGATCCCTCCGGCGGTCATTGGGACGCCCCGCCGATCGGCGACCGCTGGTGGTATCCGCTCTACGAGAAGATGGTCGAGCTCGACGTTCCCGCCATGATCCATGTCAGCGCCTCCTGCAATCCCGCCTTCCACACCACCGGCGCGCATTACATCAACGGCGACACCACCGCCTTCATGCAGCTCATCACCTCGGACCTGTTCAAGGATTTCCCGACGCTGAAATTCATCATTCCCCACGGCGGTGGCGCGGTGCCCTATCATTGGGGCCGCTATCGCGGCCTCGCCCAGGACATGAAGCGGCCGCCGCTGGAGGAGCACCTGCTCAAGAACGTCTATTTCGACACCTGCGTCTACCATCTGCCGGGCATCGAGCTGCTCACCAAGGTGATTCCGGCCGACAACATCCTGTTCGCTTCGGAAATGGTGGGAGCGGTGAAGGGCATCGATCCCCGCACCGGGCATCACTACGACGACACCAAGCGCTACATCGACCAGGTCAGCGGCCTCTCGGCCGAGGACAAGCACAAGATCTTCGAAGGCAATGCGCGCAAGGTCTACAGCCGCCTCAACAAGCGGGTGCCGGCGTCCGCCACGGCCTGACACGGCGGCGAAGCTTCGTGCTTCCTGCGCCACCGTGCCGGCCGCGCTCGCGCGCCGCGATTTCCTCAAGCTCGGCGCCGCCGGCCTCGGCGGCTTCGCCTTCCCGCCATGCGTCGGCGCGGCGCTGGCGCAGGCCCAGACCGTCAACATCGTCGGCGCCGCCGCAGCCTCCGGCGCGGCGCTCCAGGAGATCATGAAGACCGAGGGATTCTTCAAGAAGTTCGGCATCGAGCCCAACATCATCAGCGTCGCCGACGGCTCCAAGCTGATGGGCGCCGTGATCGGCGGCTCCAGCGACATCGTCGTGATCTCCGGCTTTTCCCAGGTGTTGGCGGCGATCGAGAAAGGCGCCAGGATCAAGCTGGTCGCGGCGACGCGATTCCTGGTCGACGACGTGATCTACTCCAAGCGGCCGGAGATCCGCCGGCTGAAGGATGTCGAAGGCCGCACCTTCGGCACCGGCTCGCCGGGCGCGCTGCTCCATCACATGACGGTGGCGCTGATGCGCAAGAAGGGCATCGACGCCGCCAAGGTCCGCTTCGTCAATATCGGCAGCAGCACCGACGTGTTCCGCGCCGTGGTCGCCGGCACCGTCGACGCCGGGATCGCGCTCAACGACGTCTATGGGCAGCAGGCCCATTACGGCGTGCATGCGCTGGATGACGGCCTCGTCTATGACGAGCTGCCCGAATACACCTACCAGGCGAGCTATTCGTCCGATCGCGCCATCGCCGGCAAGCGCGACCTCCTGACGCGCACGCTCGCGGCGTACGGTACGCTATGGCGCTTCATCCAGGGGCCGGATTCCAAGGATGCCTTCGTGCGCGCCCGCATTGCGGTGACCAACAGCACAACCGGCGGCGCGGAGGGCGCCACCGAATGGGAATTCGTCCAGAAGCACAAGCCCTATGCCAATGGTCTCGTGCTGTCGGAGGAGCGCGTGAACTACATGCAGCAGATCAACCTGGAACTCGGCCTGCAGAAAAGAATGCTGCCCTATGACCAGGTGGCAGATATGACTTTGGCGCAAGACGCGCTAAAACTCATGGCGTAGAGCCGTGGTCATCGCGGCCAACTCCCTCTCCCGCTTGCGGGGGAGGGTTGGGGAGGGGGTCAACTGACGGGCCGCGTTGTGCGTTGCGCGAGCGGCCCGCGAGCCCCCTCCCCGACCCTCCCCCGCACGCGGGGGAGGGGGAAACCCAGTTCCCGCCGGAGTACCCATGCCTTCCAAGACGATCGACATTCATCCGCACATCATCGCCGATGACGAGGCGCGCTATCCGCTGGCGCCGCTCGGCGGCCATCAGTCGGACTGGTCGCGCACGCGGCCGGTCACGACCGAGCAGATGATCGCCGCCATGGACGAGGCGGGCGTCGACAAATCGGCGATCGTGCAGGCCTCGACCTGCTACGGCCACGACAACTCCTACGTCGCCGATGCGGTCGCCGCCTACCCCGGCCGTTTCACCGGCGTGTTCTCGGTCGACGTGCTTGCCGCCGACGCACCGGAGAAGATGCGTCACTGGCGCGCCAAGAACCTCACCGGCATGCGGCTCTTCACCATCGGCAGCACCATGAAGACCCAGGCCGACTGGATCGATGATCCCAGGGTGTACCCGGCCTGGCAAACCGCCGGCGAACTCGGCATTCCCATCTGCATGCAGATGTCCAAAGCGGCTTTCCCGCAGCTCATCAACCTAGTGAAGCGCTTCCCGCAGGTCAGGGTCATCCTCGACCATCTGTCACGGCCGGTGCTGGAGGACGGGCCGCCCTATGCGGCGGCATCGAGCCTGTTCGAGCTCGCGCAATATCCCAGCATCTATCTCAAGGTGACGCCGCGCACCTTCACCGAATGTCGCAACGGCAAGGCGACGCCGGAGACGTTCTTCGCCAAGCTGGTCGGGGAGTTCGGTGCATCGCGGATCGCCTGGGGCTCCAACTATCCGTCCTCGGAAGGCCCGCTGAAAAATCTGCTGGCGGTGGCGCGCGCCTCGACGGCATCCTTGCCGCAGGAGGACCGCGACTGGATCTTCGCCATGACCGCTCAATCGCTCTATCCCGCGCTGGCTGATAAAATCGCCAGCCGATAAATAATCAAATCGGAGGAGACGTCGATGCTGACCAAGCCCGACAAGGTGAAACTCTTCACGCTGATGGGGAACTACCCCAATGCGATGGCGCTCAAGGAGGGTAAGCTCGCTTCGGCGATCGTCGAGTTCGATTTCGCCGACGTGAAGGTCTCCAACACAGCCTTCAAGCCACTGGTGCGCGAGGCGAAGTTCGATCTCGCCGAAGTCGCCATCGTCACCTTCCTGCAGGCGCGGACCTACGGCAAGCCCTATGTGCTGATCCCGGCGACGGTGGTCGGCCGCGGCCAGCTCCACACCATCGCCTATAATCCCGAGCGCGGGGAGCTCAAGCCGTCCGACCTCAACGGCAAGACGCTGGGCGTGCGCGCCTATACCCAGACCACGGGCGTGTGGGTGCGGGGCATCCTCGCCGAGGACTACGGCGTCGATCTCGGCAGCCTCAAATGGATCACCTTCGAGGAAGGCCATGTCGCCGAGTACGCCGATCCGCCCAACGTGCGGCGCGCCCCGGAAGGCAAGCAGCTCGTGCAGATGCTGCTCGACGGCGAGCTCGATGCCGCCGATCGTCGGCGACAAGTTCCCCGATCCGCGGCTCAAGCCGCTCATTCCCGATGCTGAAGCCGCCAACCGCAAATGGTCGGAGAGCCATGGCGGCGTTCCCATCAACCACATGCTGGTCATCCGCGAAGAACTCGCGAAGACCCGGCCGGACGTGGTGCGCGAGGTCTACCGCCTGTTCCTCGAAGCCAAGCAGGCGGCCTTTGCGAAGAACGGCGTACCGGCGCTCGACCCCTGGCGCTTCGGCATCGAGGCCAACCGGCGCTCGCTGGAGATCGTCATCGACTTCGCGGTCAAGCAGGGCCTGATCCCGCGCGCCATCCCGGTCGACGATCTCTTCAGCGACACCATGCGCGCGCTCGGCTGAGCGTCGTTCGCCCCGATGACCGAAAGCCCCCCGGCGCCGGACCGCATCAAGCTCGCGGTCGAGGACGTATCGAAGACGTTCCGCGTGCGCGGCGCGGCGGGGGAGAAGGACGCCCTGCTGCCGGTGCTGCGGCATGTCTCCTTTACGGTCGGCGAGAACGAGATCGTCTCGCTGGTCGGCGAAAGCGGCTGCGGCAAGACCACGCTGCTGCGCATCGTGCAAGGCCTGGTGCGGCTCGACCACGGCACCATCAGTCTCGACGGCCGCCTGGTGCGCGGCCCCGGCCGCGACCGCGGCTTCGTGTTCCAGCAGCCGAACCTGCTGCCGTGGCGAACCGCGATCAGCAATGTGGAGCTCGGCCTGGAGCTGCAGGGGGTCGCTTCGGCCCCGCGCCGGGAGACGGCGCAGCGCCTGCTCCAACTGGTCGGCCTCTCCGTGGCGGCGCGCCAGTTTCCCCATCAATTGTCCGGCGGCATGCAGCAGCGCATCGGACTCGCCCGCGCCCTCGCCATCGATCCCGCCGTGCTCCTGATGGACGAGCCGTTCAGCGCGCTGGACGCCCAGACCCGCGAAATCCTGCAGCGGGAATTGCTGCGCATCCACGCCGAGACCGGCAAGACCATCGTGTTCGTGACCCACGATCTCGACGAGGCGATCTATCTCAGCGACCGCGTCATCGTGATGGGCGCCAAGCCCGGCCGCATCAAGGCGACGCTGCCGGTGCCGTTTCCCCGCCCGCGCGCGGAACTGCCGCTGCTGCGCGGTGAGCCGGCGTTCCAGAAAATGCGCACGCAGATGTGGGAACTGATCCGCGCACCCGCCTCGGCCGCCGCATGAGCGAGCATCTCGCCAGCCCCCGGCCGGAAGCCGTGTCGCTCTCCGCTGACGGCGTCACGGAGGAAGTGGTCGCCGAGATCGAGGAACTCGGGCCGCCGCCGCGCAGCCATCGCAACAAGGTGATCCGGCTCATTTCGGTGATCGGCGTGCTGGTGGCCTGGGAGGTGTTCGGCCGCCAGATCGAGCCGCTGTTCATGTCCTACCCCACCGCAATCGGGGTGTCGGCGGTCGAGATGATCCGCAGCGGCGAGCTTCCCGCCGCCTTCCTCGACAGCCTCGGCACGCTGCTGCTCGGTTTCTTCGTCGCCTCGGTGCTCGGCATCGCCATCGGCCTGCTGATCGGCCGCTACCAGACCGTGGAAGCGGCGACCGACTGGCTGGTCAACGCGCTCTACGCCACGCCCCTCGTCGCCATCATCCCGCTGGTGGTGCTGTGGTTCGGGCTCGGCTTCTCGGCCAAGCTGTTCATCGTGGTGATCCTCGCGATCTTCCCGATCCTGATCAACACCGCGGCCGGGGTGCGAAACGTGCCGCCGCCGCTGCTCGATGTCGGCTTCGCCTTCGATGCCACCGAGCGGCAGCTCTTCACCAAATTCATCCTGCCGGCGTCGCTACCCTACATGATGACGGGATTGCGGCTCGGCATCGGCCGCGCCATCATCGGCATGGTGGTCGCCGAATTCTTCACCGCCATCACCGGGCTCGGAGCCCTGATCGTGAAATACGGCAATCAATACGACACCGCCGCGATGTTCGTGCCGATCCTCACCCTGATGCTGCTCGGCGTGACGCTGACGGAGCTGATGCGGCGCATCGAATCCTGGATCGCGCCGTGGAAGGACGCGCTCGGCGATTGAATAGTCGAGCGAGTTGGCGCGGAAATTGCCGGGGCCGCTGTATGGACCCCGAGGGTTCCACGGTGTCATACCCCGCGAAAGCGGGGTATCCAGTACCCCCGGCGCTGGCGGTGTGCGCTGAGCGCAAATCAGAGTCCGGTGGTTACTGGATCGCCCGGTCGAGCCGGGCGATGACAGAAGAACATTTGTCGTCTGCGGAGAAGCCATGCGTTTTGAAGGAACCAGAGCCTATGTGGCGACCGACGACCTCAAGGTCGCCGTCAATGCCGCCATCGCGCTGGAGCGGCCGCTGCTGGTCAAGGGCGAGCCGGGCACCGGCAAGACCGTGCTCGCCATCGAGGTCGCCAAGGCGATCGGCGCGCCTTTGATCGAATGGCACGTCAAATCGACCACCAAGGCACAGCAGGGCCTCTACGAATACGACGCGGTGACGCGGCTGCGCGACAGCCAGCTCGGCGACGTCCGGGTCAAGGACATCCGCAACTACATCAAGCGCGGCAAGCTGTGGGACGCGTTTGCCGCCGACGAGCGGCCGGTGCTCCTGATCGACGAGATCGACAAGGCCGACATCGAGTTCCCCAACGACCTCCTGCTCGAACTCGATCGCATGGAGTTCTTCGTCTACGAGACCGGCGAGACCATCAAGGCGCGGCGGCGCCCGATCGTCGTGATCACCTCCAACAACGAGAAGGAGCTTCCGGACGCCTTCCTGCGGCGGTGCTTCTTCCACTACATCCGGTTTCCCGACGCCGACACCATGCGCGCCATCATCGCGGTGCACTTTCCCGGCATCAAGCAGCGCCTGGTCGCCGAGGCGCTCAAGCTGTTCTACGAAATCCGCGATGTCCCCGGCATGAAGAAGAAGCCGTCGACCTCGGAACTCCTGGACTGGCTCAAGCTCCTGATGGTCGAGGACATCGGCCCCGACACGCTGCGCGAACGCGACCCCAAGAAGCTGATCCCGCCGCTCCACGGCGCGCTGATCAAGAACGAGCAGGACGTGCACCTGTTCGAACGCCTCGCCTTCATGGCGCGGCGCGACGGACGGTGACGGCGGGCGCTTCCTACACCGTCTGTTCGGAATCCCGCACCGCCGCCGGCCCGCCCGCCTCCGGGGCCGCGATCGGCAGCTCCGAACTGGGACGTGCCGGCAGACGCTCGGACGGCATGCGCTGCGACGCCTTCACCACCCGGTAGGCCGGCCGCCGCACGATCTCCAGGGGTTCGCCGGCCGCTTCGCGTTGCCGGCGCAGCTGGAGCGCCTCGCGCCGGCGCGCCAGGCTCGCCGCGATCGCTTCGCTGGTTTGCCACCACGACAACGTCGCCTGGGTCACCATGCGCCCGGCGATACCGCCCGCCCACACCAGCTCATAGGGCAGGAAGGCCTGCCACGTGGCATCGGATTCGGCGATGGCGCGCGCGACGAGCTGGCCGACGATGGCGCAGGTGTTGATACCCTGCCCGCCGAATCCGCTGGCGAGCCAAATGCCCGGAGAAAGCTCGCCGATCTGCGGCATGCGATGGACGGCAAAGCCCATGGTGCCGGACCAGAAATTGTCGAACGCGATGGAGCCGAGCTCCGGATAGGTGGTGCGTATCGCCCGTGCGAGGCGCCTTTCCATCTGGCGGGCGTTGCGCCGCCTGATCGAAACGCCGCCGGTCCACATCAGGCGGTCGCCGTCGATAATCCGGTAGGAATAGTCGCCATAGTGGCTGTCGCTGACCGCACCGCGATAGGAGATGACCGATTGCAGCCGCGGACCCAGGGGCTTGGTCACGCCGGTAAAGGCGGTGACCGGCACCAGGCTGCCGGCGATCCGGTCGGCGACGGCGCCGAGATAGACGTTTCCGGCGAGCACGACACGGCCGGCGCGAACCCGTCCCTGGGCGGTGGGCACGCGTTTGCGCACGCCGGCGGGGTCAATCGAGGTCGCCGGGCTGTTCTCGAAGATGTGGACGCCGGCCCGCTCCGCCGCGTCGGCGAGGGCCAGCGCATAGGCCAGCGGGTTGATCTGGAACGCGTGGGGGTGGTTGACGGCGCTGAAATAACGGTTGGACCGCAGCACGTCGCGGACCTGCTCCTGCGACCACGGCTCGACCTCGACCCCGAGTTCCTCCGACAGCAACCGCGCGCGCGCCAACGCGGCGCCGCGATCGCCGGTCTTGGAGACGTCGAGCCAACCGTAGCCCTGCACGATACTGTTGATGCCGAGCTCGGCAATGGTATCGCGCACGCAGCGGACGCCGGCTTCCGAAAGCGCCCACAGCGCCCTGGCCGCAGGCAGGCCGATGCGCTCCACGACCTTTTCGACATTGGCGGCATAGCCCGGCATCACGAGGCCGCTGTTGCGCCCGGAGGCGTTCCAGGCGATGCGCTTGGCTTCGAGCACGGCCACCGACCAGCCGCGCCGCACGAGTTCCCGCGCCACGGTCAGGCCGGCGAGGCCGCCGCCGATGACGCAGACGTCGACATCGATTTCGTAACTCAGCGCCGGCCGTGCCGGCGGCAGTGCCGTCACGCGCGAAAACCAAGTCGGTCCGAATTCGGATTGAGCGGCGCCTTCCATCACACCAAGCCTCGGACCCCGTTCCGGTCAAGCACCGCAAACGCCCCCCGGGGGGTGCCGCAAGCCGCTCGCCCTCAAAAGTCTCTTTCCCGTGCCAGCGTCCGCGCCGTACCACGCCTCCGTGCCCGGGCCAAGCCCGCGATATCAGTCTAGACTTTCCCCCGGACAAAATCGATGCTGCCGCCATGCGCCGATTGATGCTGCTCCGCCACGCCAAATCCGACTGGTCATCGCCGGGAATGCCCGACCGCGAGCGCCCGCTCAACGCGCGCGGCGCCGGCGACGCCCGCACCATGAGCGTGTACCTCGCGCACCATGCCCTCATCCCCGACCGGATCCTGTGTTCGCCGGCGCAGCGGACCCGGCAGACCGCCGAGGCGATCGTCCGGGGATGGCCGAAAGCGGCCGAAATCATCTATTCCGACCGTCTCTACGAGGCGACGCCGGAAACCATCATTTCGCTCATCCGGGCGGTCGCGGCCGAGGTCCATGGGCTGCTGGTGATCGGCCACAATCCCGGCCTCCACGAGGCTGCCCGCATGCTCGTCGCGGCCGGCGACATCGAGCAGCGCGAACGGCTGCACGAGAAGTTCCCGACCGCCGCCCTGGCGGTGATCGATTTCGCGGTCGATGCCTGGGGCAAGGTGCATCGCCAGTCCGGCCGGCTCGATCGTTTCGTCACCCCGCGCTGGATTGCCGCGGCAGCGAATTGAGGCGGGCTGCTCGCAACCGCTAAGTTGGACCGGCTGATTCGGCAATGAAGGGAATAGCGACATGTTCAAGCGGATCCTGGTCCCGGTCGACCTCGCGGACACCGACCTCGCCAACTCGGCGATCGAGACCGCCGTATCGCTGTCGCAGGCCTCGGGAGGATCGGTAAGGCTGCTGAACGTACTGCCGATGACCCCGGTGATGCTGGCCGAATATGTGCCGGCCGACTTCGACGCGCAGCAGCGCCAGACCGCCGAGGAGGCGCTCGCGATCATCGCCAAGGAGAGCGGAACCGACTCCCGCCACATCACCACCATCGTGCGCCAGGGCGGCATCTATCACGAGGTGCTCGAAGAGGCGAAGACCTACCATGCCGATCTCATCGTCATGAGCTCGCACCGCCCCGCCATGCGGACCTATTTCCTCGGGTCGAACGCGGGCCACGTCGTGCGCTTTGCGAAATGCTCGGTGCTGGTGGTGCGGCATTCGGACTAATTGGAGCGTTTTTCGTTTAGGTTGACTCGCAGTTCGCTGTCGTCGACCGGACGATCCGGTAAACACCGACCGCGAGTACTGGATTGCCCGGTCAAGCCGGGCAATGACACCAATAAGGTTAGCCTAATTGGAAAATGCTCGGGCAATAGGAGTTGCACTTGAAGTGGCCGTGGCAGGACGGAAAACTCGGATTTTCCCCGCTGAAGGCGGGCACGTTCGCGCTGATGTTCGTGCCGGCGATCTGGATCGTTTATCAGGTCGGCACCGAGCAGTTCGGGCCTGTTCCGCTCGGCGGCATGACCTACTGGTCGGGCCTGTGGGCCACCGCGCTGCTGCTGCTGGCTTTGGCGATGACACCGGCTTCGACGATCCTCGGCTGGCGCCGGCTCGTCATCGTGCGGCGGATGGTCGGGGTGACCGCGCTCGCCTATACGGCCGGGCACATCGTCATCTATTTCGCATTGCGGTTCTGGAACTTCGCGTCCATCGCCCACGAGATGGTGACGAGGTTCAGCCTGATCGTGGCGACCGTCGCGACCATCGGCCTGATCGCCCTGGGCGCGACGTCCCTGGATGCAGCCGTCGCACGCATGGGAGCGAAGGGGTGGAAACGGCTGCACAACACGGTCTACGCGGTTACGGCTTTGGCGCTCCTTCACTACCTGCTGTCGCCGGACATATACCCCGAGCAGTTCCTGACGAGCGGGATGTTCTTCTGGCTCATGGTCTGGCGGGTGCTGAACGCCCGCGGGCGGGGAGCCGACGTGACGGCGCTGGCGGTGCTCGCCGTGGCATCGGGCCTGTTCACGGCGTTGTTGGAAGCCGGCTGGGTTTGGGCCTATCACGGCTACGAGCCGCTGGGCACGCTGCGCAACGACTTCTCCTTGGACCTCGGCATCCCGCCGGCGTGGCAGGTCCTCGCGCTGGGGCTCCTGGCCGCCGCCGCGGCTTTCGTCCGGCAAGCTCTCCTCCCGGGAGCGGCGGGCCTCGACGCTCGAAAAATCGGTTAGGAACGGAGCGGAAAGCGCAATCGATGACGTCTGGCCTCGCCACCGCCGGCATTCCTTCCGATTGGACGCGGACCATGACCGATCCGCGGGAATTCCGCCGCGAGCAAAGCCTGCTCGCTGGACGTTCTTCGGCTTGACCAGGGATGTGGCCGCCGACGGCGACTGGTTCCGGGCGTCGCTGGCGACCCGCTCGGTGTTCGTGCAGCGGTTCGGGCCTGAGTTGAAGGGTTTCGAGAACCGCTGCGTCCACCGCTCCTATCCCCTGCGCGACGCCGACCGGGGCAACGGTCCGATCGTCTGCGGCTTCCACCACTGGCGCTACGACCACGAAGGCCGCGCGCTGGGCATTCCCCTGTGCGACGAGCTGTAGGGCGTCATTCCACGGGACCTGAACGCGCGTCTCGAACCGATCGAGATCGCAACCTGCGGGACGCTCGTGTTTGGCCGCTTTCCCGCGCCCGAGGCACGCGAGAGCCTCGAACAGTTCCTGGGCGAGGGTTTTGCGATCCTGCAGGCGATATCGCAGATGGGCGTCGCGCCGCAATATATCTCGGGCGCCGTCGCCGCGAACTGGAAGCTCTGCCTTCACATCACCTTCGACGACTATCACGGCGTCGCCGTCCATCCCGACACGTTCGGAAAGCTCGGATATGTCCGCCGCAAAGAACATCACCTATGCCCGGTTCGGGCTGCACAGCGCGGCCATCAACAACCCCGATCCGCAGGTGCTGGAAAACATGGCTGCGGCTTGCCGCGACGGCTCGTTCCGGTCGGCGAATTATCGCATCTTCCAGATCATGCCGAACCTGATCGTGTCGCATTTCCGGTCGGACCGGCAGTACTGGCACTGCCTGATCCAGCAATACGTGCCGGTCGCCCATGACCGCTCGGAGTTGCGGGGCTGGCTCTATCCGGCGCCGTTTCCGGCGGAGCATCACTGGCTCGTGCCATGGACCCGTCCGTTCACCGATTCGGTCCGCAGGCTGCTAGTGCATCACTACGTGCGATTGATCGCCCGCGAAGACCATGAGGTGTGCGAACGGATCCAGAAGATCGCCCATCAGATCGACGCAGCGCCGATGATCGGCGCTCTGGAAGAGCGCATCGGCTGGTTCGAAGAGTCCTATCTCCGGATCATGGCGGCCGGCCAGGAGGCGCAGGCCGGCGCCGCGATCCCGAGGACCGCTGCCGACGAACCCTGACACCGCAACCGGCGCACCAGACGAGGGCAACGGAAGGCGACCAGGCCGGCCGGTCGCATTTTCGCACACGCCCGATCTGATGACTTGATAGGGTTCGTGGCGTCCATTGTACACTTTTGCACAGCACAGCACCCGTTTGCGTGACATTCTCGCAAAATCGATTCGATAATCGAGTGCCGTAAATTCGCGTCAAAGCCTCGAGCAGACGCTTCTAAATCCCGAGAATGAGCCATCAATTGAGATGGTTATAGATGCGCGAAATCGCGCAAGACAAGCTGGTCATTCGGTATTGATGACGATGAATTGCGTATCCGGCCAACGAGAGGTTAATCGATAATTAGGCCTGATCCAAGTGAGTTTCCGTTGCCGTGGATCGATTATCCTTCTCACGAATATATATTGACGACCGACGGTCGCCGGCTGTGGAGACGAGACGATGACGTTATCGACGCAGTTGACGATGACAATGATCGTTCTCGTGCTTTTAACGGACAGCGCGTCGGGTTTTCAAGCTCACGGCCATGTCGAGGCTTCCGCGTTCGTTACCGGGATTGCCGCCGTTTTCGTCATCACCATGCCGAGAGTCCCGCCGGCATACTCGTCGACCCCCCTCGCGGTGGCTGGACCAATCTGGCTCCACGAAGGACGCAATACGAGGATCGTTCGCTCTCGCCTGCCGGCGGCGGCGCCGAGCCGCGACTCGTACCTGCGCAAGGCCGAAAAGCATCCGGCGCCAGCCACGTCATGACGACCAAGTCCCTGCCGACTTGGACGGTGCGGCTCGGATTTGGGTCTGCCTTTGCGGTACTGCTCGTCGTGGCGGCCCTCTCCTATCGCGCCACGGTCGTGTCCGCCGAAAGCGAGCGATGGGTGCGGCACACCCACGAGGTTTTGGCGCAGCTTCAGGACTTCTCCATCGCAATGGAGACGGTCTCATCGAGTATCCGCGGGTTTGTATTGACCGGGAAGGAGTCTTATCTCAAGTCCTACCGTGCCGCCGTATCAGGAATTGAGCAACACGCGGCAACCGTCCGCAGCTTGACGGTAGACAACCCCGAACAGGAGCGCCGGCTTTCTGCCCTCGAAGCGTTGGCTTCTGAGAGATACGAGCAGGCGGAGACGGCCATCAATCTGCGCCGGGCCCAGGGATTGGAAGCGGCAGCGGACGTCGTTCAAACCGGCCCAGGCCAGCGGATCACGAATGAGTTTCAAGCGCTTATTCGTGAAATGCAGGATGAAGAGCAGCGATTGTTGCTGCTACGCAATATGGAGGCTGAAAGGCGCTCGGGCCAGACCAAAACCGCTCTGATCTTCGGAACTGTCCTCGGTTTGTTGATCACCGGCACCGCTGCTTGGAGCGTCCAGCGCGACGGCTCCCGACGCCAGCTTGCGGAGCAGGCGCTCCAAAGCAGCGAAGAGAAGTATCGGAGGCTCATCGAGGGGGTCCAGGACCACGCGATCCTGATGTTGGGCCCTCGAGGCGAGATTGCCAGTTGGAATCCCGGTGCGGAGCACATGACGGGTTACACATTCGAAGAGGTGGTCGGCCAGAGCTTTTCCCGGTTTTTCCCGGCGGACGACATCCAGCGGGGCAGGCTGGAGGAGATACTTCGGACGGCTGCCGCAACCGGCTTGCACGAAGAACAAGGCATACGCGTGCGGAAAGACGGCACGCGTTTCCTGGCGCGCACGACCTTCACGGCGTCGCGCGACGCGGCCGGAGAGCTGAGAGGGTTTACCGTAATCAGCCGCGACCTCAGCGGGAGCAGGGAGACCGAGGCGAAGTACCGCGGCCTCCTGGAGGCGGCACCGGACGCGATGGTGGTGGTTAACCAGGGCGGCGAGATCGTCCTGTTGAACGTTCAGGCCGAGAAGCGGTTCGGCTACCGCCGCGACGAGCTGCTCGGGCAGAAGGTGACCAACATCATTCCGGAGGGCTTCGCGGAGCGGTTGGTTGCGGACGATCTGCGATCCGCGGAAGACGCGCAGGCGCAGCAGATCGGTACCGGCATCGAGCTCACGGGGCGGCGAAAGGATCGCAGCGCGTTCCCGATCGAGATCATGCTCAGCCCGCTGGAAAGCGCCGAAGGGATTCTGGTAACGGCGGCGATCCGCGACATCAGCGTGCGCAAGGCCGCGGAAAAGCGTCTGACGCAGATGGAAGGCAGGTACCGCGGCCTCCTGGAGGCGGCTCCGGATGCGATGGTGGTGGTAAACCAGGGCGGCGAGATCGTCCTGTTGAACGTTCAGGCTGAGAAGCGGTTCGGCTACCGCCGCGACGAGCTGCTCGGGCAGAAGGTGACCAACATCATTCCGGAGGGCTTCGCGGAGCGGTTGGTTGCGGACGATCTGCGATCCGCGGAAGACGCGCAGGCGCAGCAGATCGGTACCGGCATCGAGCTCACGGGGCGGCGAAAGGATCGCAGCGCGTTCCCGATCGAGATCATGCTCAGCCCGCTGGAAAGCGCCGAAGGGATTCTGGTAACGGCGGCGATCCGCGACATCAGCGTGCGCAAGGCCGCGGAAAAGCGTCTGACGCAGATGGAAGGCAGGTACCGCGGCCTCCTGGAGGCGGCTCCGGATGCGATGGTGGTGGTAAACCAGGGCGGCGAGATCGTCCTGTTGAACGTTCAGGCTGAGAAGCGGTTCGGCTACCGCCGCGACGAGCTGCTCGGGCAGAAGGTGACCAACATCATTCCGGAGGGCTTCGCGGAGCGGTTGGTCGCGGACGATCTGCGATCCGCGGAAGACGCGCAGGCGCAGCAGATCGGTACCGGCATCGAGCTCACGGGGCGGCGAAAGGATCGCAGCGCGTTCCCGATCGAGATCATGCTCAGCCCGCTGGAAAGCGCCGAAGGGATTCTGGTGACGGCGGCGATCCGCGACATCAGCGTGCGCAAGGCCGCGGAAAAGCATCTGGCCCAGATGGAAAGCAGGTACCGGGGCCTCCTGGAAGCGGCTCCGGATGCGATGGTGGTGGTGAACCAGGGCGGTGAGATCGTCCTGCTGAACCTTCGGGCGGAGAAAGAGTTCGGCTATCGCCGCGATGAACTGCTCGGCCAGAAGGTGACGAACATCATTCCTGAAGGTTTTGCGGAGCGGCTGATCGCGGACCGCCTTCGTTCGGCGGAAGACGCACTGGCGCAGCAGATCGGCACCGGGATCGAGCTCACCGGACGGCGCAAGGATGGCAACGCCTTCCCGATCGAGATCATGCTCAGCCCGCTGGAAAGCGCCGAAGGGATACTGGTGACGGCAGCGGTCCGCGACATCACCGTGCGCAAAACGGCCGAAGCGCACCTTCTGCAGAATGTGGAAGAATTGAACCGCTCGAACGAGGAGCTGGGGCAATTCGCCTACATTGCCTCTCACGATCTGCAGGAGCCTCTGCGCATGGTGGCCAGCTACACGCAGCTTCTGTCGCGACGCTACAAGGGAAAGCTCGACGCCGACGCCGATGAGTTCATTTCCTTCGCGGTGGACGGGGCCAGCCGCATGCAGGGGTTGATCCAAGACCTGCTGGCCTACTCGCGCGTCGGGTCGAAAGGAAAGATCCTGCGCGACACCTCCAGCGAAGAAGCATTGGAACAGGCGCTCGTAAATCTTCGCGGCAGTATCGAAGAAAGCGGGGCGGTGGTGACGCACGACCCCCTGCCCACGGTCATGGCCGACGAAACGCAACTGGTTCAGCTGTTTCAGAACCTGGTCGGCAACGCCATCAAGTACCAAAAGCCCGGAACGCCCCTGGTGCACATCGCCGCTGCCAAGAACGGCGGAAAAAAATGGGAGTTCTCGGTGCAGGACAACGGACTGGGAATTGATTCGCAGTACTTTCAAAGGATCTTCGGCATGTTCCAGCGACTGCACAAACGCGACGAGTTCGCCGGCACCGGCATTGGACTGGCGATCTGCAAGAAGATCGTCGAACGGCACGGCGGCAGCATCTCGGTCGAAGTCAGAGCCCGGTCACGGCTCCACCTTTCGCTTCGCCTTGGCGGGAGGCGAGAGGAGATCATGAAACTCATCGGAGGAGATGGCATGCCCATCGAGGTTCTTTTGGTCGAAGACAGTCCCGGAGATGTCCGGCTCACGCAGGAAGCGTTCCGCGACGCCAACCGGGAAATCCGTATGCACGTGGCCAGCGACGGCGTCGAGGCCATGGCCTTCCTGAGGCAGCAGGGCGACCACTCGCATTCCCCTCGCCCGGATCTCATTTTGCTGGATCTGAACCTCCCCAAAATGGATGGCCGCGAGGTTCTGGCTCACATCAAGGATGATCAAAGCCTGAAATTGATCCCCACCGTCATCCTGACCACATCGGATGCGGAAGCGGACATCGTGAAGAGCTATCAGCTCCAGGCGAATTGCTACCTCACCAAGCCCGTGCAGTTGGACGAGTTCGAACGCCTGGTGAGGAGCATCAATGATTTCTGGCTGGCAAAGGTCAAGTTGCCGCAGCAGGTGCAAGACAAATGATCAGAACTCCGAACAAGACGGTCCTGCTGATAGAGGACAATCGCGGAGACGCCCGTCTGCTCCGTGAGATGTTCAACGAACAGGCTGCGCCCGGCACCAAATTGATCCATGTGGAGAGCATGCGCGACGCCGAGGAGCACCTCGCGGCGCATGCGGTCGACATCGTCCTGCTCGACCTCGGGTTGCCCGATGCGCAAGGACTGGAAGCGGTGCGACGGGCGCGCGCAGCGGGGCCCCGCGTCCCGTTGGTGGTGCTGACCGGCTTGGATGACGAGTCGCTGGCTGCACAAGCCTTGAAAGAAGGCGCGCAAGACTATCTCATCAAAGGCCAGATCGATACCCGCGGGCTGCTGCGAGCCATGCGATATGCCGCCGAGCGCAATCGGCTGGAGGGATTGAAGGACGAATTCGTCTCGACGGTGAGCCACGAGTTGCGCACGCCGTTGACCTCGATCTCCGGATCGCTCGGTCTCCTCATCGGCAACGCGGCAGGCAACCTGCCCGATACGGTCGCCCGCCTGGTTTCGATCGCGCATACGAACAGCCAAAAACTCGTACGGCTCGTCAACGACATTCTGGATATCGAGAAGATGGAGTCCGGACAGGTCGTTTTCAAACTCGGGCGCGTCGAGGTCCGGGCGCTGGTCGAGCAGGCGATCGAGGCCAATCGGGAACTCGCCGAAGGCTATGGCGTGCGAATTCAACTCGTCGACCCCTGTGCCGTCGGCGACGTGCGAGCCGATTCCGATCGCCTCGCCCAGGTCATAACCAACCTGCTTTCGAACGCGATCAAGTTCTCGCCGGCGCGAGACGAGGTGGTGGTGGCGATCAAGAAAGGAACCAACTCCGTCCGCATCTCGGTGCGCGACCACGGCCCCGGCATCTCAGTCGATTTCAAGCCCCATATCTTCGAGAGATTCGCGCAGGCGGACGCCACCAACGCGCGGCGGAAGGGCGGCACCGGCCTCGGCCTCAGCATCGTGAAGCAGATCGTCGACCAACTCGGTGGCGAGGTGGGCTTCGATGACGCGCTCGGCGGCGGAACGATTTTCTACGTCGAGTTGCCCTGCTGGGATCGCATGGCCGGCACGGCCATCGATCCCGACGCACGACCGGGTTCCCTGCGCATTCTGCTCTGTGAGGACGATCCGGATACGGCGCTGGTAATGCGCGAGCAGCTCAGGCAAGTCGGGTTCGCCACGGATTTCGCCTATACCGCGGCCGAAGCGATCGCATGCGCGACCGCAACCCGATATCGCGCCCTCCTGATAGATCTGCTGCTTCCCGATGGCGACGGCATAAACCTGATCGTCCGCCTGCGCGAGATGCCGGAATATCGGGACACTCCGATCGTCGTCGCATCCGTCAACGCCGACCGCGGGCGCGGCAACTCCAGGTCGACCGGGCTCAACGTTCTGGATTGGCTGAACAAGCCGGTCGACTTCGACCACCTCAGGCGCGTGCTCACCAAGCCCGTCATGCGGGAGGCGAGCAGGCGCCCGCGAATCCTTCATGTCGATGACCCCAACATCGTCGCGCGGGCTCTCGGCGAAATCGCCGATGTCGTTTCGGTCCATTCCATGGAGGAGGCACGCGAGGCGTTGAAGGCGTATCACTTCGACGTTGCGGTGCTCGAAACGGCGCCCGCCGCCGGGGCGGCCATCGCGCCGATGCCGGATTTCCGCAACGGCAACGGCAATGCACTTTCGGTGGTCGCTTTTCCCGCCCAAGGCGCGAACCCGGCGCGTTCCGCGTCGGACCCGTCGATCGTCGGCCTGCTCGCGGCCGTGCGCGACCGCCTGGCAACCAGCGCGGCCGACGCGCCCGCCACGGAGGCGACCGGGAGCCTCGCGAACAGCATCGACGATTTCCGGCCCACGAACGTCGAGTTGGCGCGACG
Source organism: uncultured Alphaproteobacteria bacterium (assembly GCA_963800215.1). Lineage (GTDB taxonomy): Bacteria > Pseudomonadota > Alphaproteobacteria > Rhizobiales > Xanthobacteraceae > JAJPKK01. The sequence continues at coordinate 160,683 of CAWCZY010000008.1, forward strand.
AACGGGAAGCGGATGAGCTGAAATCGATTGGAACGGCTCTCCGGTCGAGGATAATCCCGCAGATTCGCGTCTGACACTGGCTGACACTGGCTGGTGGGAACGGCGGCGCCGAGCGGCTATACTGCCGGTGCGCCGCCTCCGGCTGACGCCGGCAATCATTCGTCCTTCACCATGCGCGGCCGGACAGGGGGAAACATGATCCGTCGTCTTTCGTGCCTGATCGCCGTCCTGGCCCTGCTGGCCGCTTCGCCCGCCGGCGCGGCCGATCTCAAGGTGATTTCCGCCGGCGCGGTGCGCGGCCTGATCGCGCAGATCATCGATGACTATTCGCGCCAGACCGGCCAGAAATTCGACTTCACAATCGGCACCACCGGGCAATTGCGCAACATCATCGCGTCGGGCCAGCCGGCCGACCTCGTCATCGTCTCGGTGCCGCTGATGGGCGAACTCGAGAAGACCGGCAAGCTCACGCCCGGCAGCCGCGCCGATCTCGGCCGCGTCGGCATCGGCGTCGCCGTCCGCGACGGCGCGGCGGTGCCCGATGTCTCGACATCCGAAGCGCTCAAGAGCGCGCTCGTCGCGGCGCACTCGATCGCCTACACCAACCCGGCCGAGGGCGGCACCTCCGGAATCCATTTCGCCAAGGTGGCCGAGAACTTCGGTATCGGCGACGCTGTCAAGCAGAAGGCGGTGCTGACCAGGGGCGGCCGCGAAGCCGCGATCGAAGTGGCGGAGGGCCGCGCCGACATGGCGATCGTGTTCATCAGCGAGGCGATGGCGGTGAAGGGCATCAAGCTCGCCGGCCTGCTGCCGCCGGCGCAGCAGGACTACTCGGCCTACGCCGCCGCGATCCCCGCGAGCAGCACCGATCCGACCGCCGCGCGCGCCTTCATCGCCGCGCTCACGTCACCGGCGATGGCCGAACGCTGGCGCGCCAACGGCTTCGAAGCTCCGAAGTAAGGGGATTGGGGCCGAGCCCCCCGGCCAAGGCCGCCAGGCGCCGCTACGCCGCAATCACAGATTGAAGCGGCGCCGGGCCTTGCGGCATTCGTCGTCGCCCGGCAGGCATGCCCTGCACACGTCCGGCCGCACCGCATAGACGGCGCAGGCGGTGGTGACGCCGACCTCTCCCACCAGCGCCGCGCAGCGGTCGCCGTCGCAGCGCATGCGGCCGCGTTCGTCGTCGACGAACCGGGGCGGGATGCGTTCCAGCGCGGCGTCGTCCTCCAGGGAGAACCGCGGCCACTCCCGGGAGTATGAGCAGCACGCGCCGCAGGTCCGGCAATCGAAGGCTTGGGAGTCGAAGGTCTGGCAGTCGAAGGCCGGCTCGAAAGCCGGCCCGGTATCGGCGGTGGTTCCAATCGGGCCGGCAGCCATTACCGCTGCCGCGCCTTGCGCGCGGCATAACGGGCGTCGCGGGCGGCTTTGCGCTCGGCTTCCAGGGCGAGTTCCTGAGCCGCCTGGGCGGCCTCGGTGGCGGCCTTGTTGGCCTCCCGCTCGGCGGCCTCACGGATCGCTTCCGCCTGCAGGCGCGCAGCCTCGGCTTCGCGGGCCGCCTTGCGCTCGGCCGTGCGGGCATCGCGCGCGAGGCTGGCCGCCAGGCGGGCGGCCTGCCGCTCGGCGGCGCCGGGGGCGTCCGACTTCGGCCGGGCGCGGGAACTTCTCCAGCAGGGCCTGCTTGGCCTTCGCGGCCGTGGTCAGGCGCTCGCTGAAATCGTCGTCATTCTTGAACGCGTTCATCGTCCTCGTTTCGTTCCATACGGTGATCGGCGACGGCGTCCTGACTACCGCACCTCCCCCAGCCGGGAAAGGGCAAAGCGGCCGCAGCGATCCCCGAAAGAGAAAGCCGCCCTGGGGCGGCTTTCCGGATTCGACGCCCTAGGCTCACGCGGCCTGGATGGTGCCGACGGCGATCTTGCCGGTGCGGCGATCTTCCTGGGTGTCGAAGGAGACCTTCTGGCCCTCGACCAGGCCGCGAATGCCGGCCCGTTCCAGCGCGGTGGCGTGGACGAATACGTCCTTGCCGCCGCTGTCCGGCTGAATGAAGCCGAAGCCCTTCTGACTGTTGTAGAATTTTACTGTTCCCGTATCCATTACAAAGTTCCTTCGCTTAAGTAGCGCTGCAGTTGCCCGAGACCACGCAACAGAGCGCAATCCGGACCTTGGTTAGTCGAATTTTGGAGAGGTCTCTGAGCGCGCGCCGCGCTTTGCAGCGAAGGCGATACGGCCAAATCGTCCGGCCAAACGTCGATATTCATTACAAATAGGGGTTAATCGCGGTTTTTGCAAGACAATCCGTCGCTGCGGCTGGACGTTCTACGATCTTGCAACTACATATGAATTCGGAGTGTTGCGCATGCGGATGTTGATGTGGACTGTTTTGGCGGTGACGACGTGGAACGCGTCGGCCATGGCTGCCGAAGACCCCAGAAGCGCCGGCTCCATGTTGCCGCACTGTAAAGCAGCGCTCGATGCCGGTACCCGAGATGCGATCGGGGGCGGATGTCTCGGCATCGTGAGCACGCTGTCCTTTGTCAGCCGCGTTCTCGGCGAAGGATTGACGTTCTGCCATCCCAACACCGTTTCACCCGAACAGATGTTGGGCACGGTCATCGACTTTGTTGAAACCCACCCCGAGCGGATGCAGGAAGATTTTCGATTGCTCGCGCTGACAGCCATGCATGACGCGTGGCCGTGCCGGGAATAGAAACAGGAGGCGGCGTTGGCGAGCAATACCAAGGACCAGGCCCGGACGGAAGCAAGCCTGAAGAAGAAGGAACTCCAGGCGCGGGAGGCCTCCAAGGCCATGGCGGAATACGAAGCCGCGAGTCGCGCGCTGGTGGAAAAGACCGCCAAGCTGCGGTCGCTGAGGCTGGCCCGTGAGGCCGCCGAGGCGGAGGCGCGTGCCAACAAGCCGGCCAAGGCCAAGAAGGTCAAGATCGCCGGGAGCTAGAGGATGGGCGCCGCAGCATGATGAAGCGCGAGAAATTCGAAGTCGCGACCATCTATGTGCCGGTCAAGCGCCGTTCCACGCTCAAGCCGGAGGTCGTCCAGGACATCGCCCGCAGCATGCTGGAGAGCGGGCAGGAAACCCCGATCCTGGTGCGCCGCGACGGCGACCGCCTCGTCCTCGTGCACGGTTTGCACCGGCTGGAAGCCTGCAAGGCGCTGGGCGAGGAAACGATCCTCGGATACCTCGTGCAGGCCCAGAAGCATTAGCGGGTGCGGGCTCCTCGTCATCGCTCGGTCGTACCCCATTCGTACATACGACAATCCCGGACGTTACGACTGTACGCGCAGCAGTCACGCATGTGGTTGAGCACGATCCCCGGATCGGGGTCGTGGATCACGAATTGACTGCAAAACGTCATATCGTCCCGAAGCTGGTCTTTCGCATCTCTTGCGACCGCAGCCGAGGCGACGATGAGGATCAACACCAGCGAGGCAATGACGACTTTCATGACGCACCTCCATGAGACGGGGGGTCGGGCATGTCTCCTTGATAACCGCTGTTTTGAAATCCGCGCGTTAACTGGCTCACACCGGGCGGATTCATTCACGCGATTTGCGTTCCGCCCGCCGTGTCCAAATGCTAGTCTCGACGATGTCGCCGGCCAACGGCGCACACCGCCAAGGGAGGAACGCAGCATGGAACGTTTCATTGCTGGTCTCGTCAAAGATTTCGAAAGCGGCAAGGTCGACCGCCGCGAATTCTGCCAGACCGTCGCACTCGCCGCCGTGGTCTACGGCGCCGGCGACGCCGCCAACGCCGCGCCGGAGCGCGGATTGAAGGTGATCGGCATCAACCACATCTCCTACACCTGCCCGGACTATGCCAAGGCGCGCGACTTCTACACGTCGGTGCTCGGCATGGTGAGCACGCCGGGAAAGGACAACGGCAAGCGGGCCAACCTGATGTTCGGTCCGGAACCCGGCAAGGGCGGCTCCTTCATCGTCGCGCGCACCGCCGGCACCGAGGCGAAGCCGCCGTCCAAGGCCGTCGTCGACCACATCGCCTATACCATCGCGAACTGGGACGAAGCGCGCGTGCGCGGGGCGCTCAAGGCCAAGGGCCTCGAGGTGACCGGGCGCGACGGCAGCCTCCACGTCCGCGACCCCTTCAATTACGACGTGCAGATCTCATCCGCCGCCCAGGAAAACGCCTTCAGACGCTGACGTCTGGATTCGATCATCCACTCTGACTTTGCGCATGACCGCGACCGGATGGTCCGCAACCTCCGGCGAGCATGCAACGGGAGAACCGCCATGGAAGGGTTCGTCGCACAGAAGCTTCACGACTTCGAGAACGGCAAGATCAGCCGCCGGCGCCTGATCGAAACGCTCACGCTCGCCGCCACCACCGTCTACGCCGGCGGCGCCGGCGCCGCGGAAAGCCCGGGCCTCACCGCCGCCCTGGTCAATCACATCTCCTATACCTGCGCCGACTACAAGAAAGCCGCCGACTGGTACTCGAAGGTGTTCGGCCTCGACCAGGTCGGCGCCACCGACCACGACGTCGCGCTGCCGTTCGGCAAGAAGGGCGAACAGCCCTACAACGTAGCGGCGAAGGACGTGCCGCTGACCCACCTCATCATCCGTACCCGCGATCTCAATGCCCCGCCGGCCGCCGGCGGCGCGCCGCGGCCGAAGTCGAGCGCACTGATCGACCACGTCGCCTATACCATCGCCGATTTCGATCGCGACAAGGCGAGCGCCGACCTCAAGGCGATGGGCGTCGAGAACGTGCGCAACGGCGGGGCCTACAGCCTGCACATGACCGATGCGTTCGGCTACGACGTGCAGATCAGCGGCTTGGCCAACAATGCCTTGACGGACGGGTGAGGCATCGTCATTCCGGGGCGCGCGTCTTCGCGCGAACCCGGAATCCAGGCTGCTGTGCAGGCGGCAACGCCGTCTGGATTCCGGGTTCGCCGCGGAGCGGCGCCCCGGAATGACAAGGACTTGAACTCCCGTCACTCCAACCCGAGGAACTGCTTCACCGCGACCACCGTGCGCGCGGGGTCCTCTTCCTCCGGCGCGTGGCCGAGTCCGTCGAACATCACCAGGGTGCTGCCGGCGATGTCGCGGTGGAAGCGCTCGGCGTCGTCGGGCGGCACCAGGCGGTCGCGGCTGCCCCAGATGATGAGCGTGGGCACCTTGATCTCGGGGATGCGGTAGGCGAGCGCGGTGCGGCGCGGCTGGTTGAACCGCTGCACCATGGCCTGCCGGTTGCCCTCGCGCAGCGTGATCTCGTAGGCGCGGTCCACCATCAGGTCGGTCACCTTCGACGGATCGCCGAAGACGTTGCGCATGCCGGACGCGATGAGGAAACGCGGCAGCGTGTGCGACAGCAGCTGATTGAGCCCGGGCATCCGCGCGATGCGGAAGCCGAGCGGGATCGAGGTCGAGTGGGCGGGATAGCCGCCGGCATCGACCAGGATGAGCTTGTCGACCCGCGACGGTTCGAGCACCGCCGCCGCCCACGATATCGCGCCGCCGAGCGAGTTGCCGCCGAGCACGCAATGGGCGACGCCGAGCTTGTCGAGCAGCGCGGTCACGAAGCGCACCGACGCCTCGAGCGAATAGTCGCCGTCCGGCGACGGACCGGTGAGCCCGAACCCTGGCAGGTCGAAGGTGATCACGCGCCGCTGCTCCTCGAGCGCCGGTACCCAGCCTTCCCAGGCGTGCAAGAACGAACCGGTGCCGTGGATCAGCACGATCGGGCTCGGATCGTCCCGCGGCCCCACGTCGCGCAGGTGCACCTTCATGCCGGCGACGTCGACGAAGACCGAGGGCGGCGGCGCCCAGCGGCCGACCAGCGACGCCAGCGGACGATCCGGCGCCCATGTCGCGTAGAAGAAACCGGCGACGAGCAGCGCGAGGACCAGGACCAGTCCGCCGAGGATCGTCATGGCGCGTCTCACGATGCCGTACTCCCGGAGTGGATTTGCGCGGCCATACTACAGCGGAATCGCCAGCAGTGTATCGACCTGACGGCTGTCGAGAATGACGGTCTTTTCGGCGAAATGCACCTGGTGCGGCCCCACCAGCACCACGCGGTCCTCGTAGCAGCCGGTGGCGAAGATCATGGTCTCGCCGGTGTGCATGACGCGCGCCACCATGAAAGGCGTGCGCGCCCGCAGGCTCGAACCCTCGGCCGCCGTGACGCGGGGTGCTCCCAGCACATGGCGGTAGTGCTGGCTCTCGTAGACATTGGCCTCCCGTAGCGCCCGCACGCGGTCGCGCAGCATGGCGCGCGAGGTCGCGTAGATGAGGCTCAGCGGCAGTCCCTGGGCGACGTTTTCCGCCGTGGTGATGCGGTAGCATCCGTCGTCGGCGAAGAAGTCGGGCCACGCCTCGAGGCGGTCGTCGTCGATCGCCTCGACATAGCGGGCATTGATGTCCTGGACCCGGTAGACCTGCTCGATGCTCATGATCCCCGCATTCGTTTCGCGCCGAACCACTTCTGTGTGGCGGGTGCGGATTTGCGATCTTCCTCCCCGGCTTGCGGGGGCGATTGACTCCGCCCGCGCCCCCTCCCCGACCCTCCCCCGCGAGCGGGAGAGGGAGAACGGGCCTTCAAAGCCCCATGTGGCGGCGATAGTCCTTCCAGAAGCCGCGCACCGCCGCCTCGCTGACCCGGCTCTCTTCCGAGGCGGTGCCGCTGCCGCCCATCTCGACCAGGGACTCCGCGTCGTCGGCGCCGCGGGTACCGCGCTGCACGAAGCCGGTGGCGGCGCCGTCCTCCAGCGAAATGAAGCCGGCGGGGCCGATCAAATTGGCCTGACGCAGCCGCCGCTCGGTCATGGCCTCGTCGTCGGAGGCAAAGCCGAAGCAGGTCCATGCCAGCTCGGTCTGGTCGAGGCCGCGCGGCACCACCCGGCGCACCGCCAGCGAATTGCGGATCTGCTGCAGCAGGAAGCCGGGAAACACCGTGAGGATCTGCAAGCCGATGCCGTCGCCGAACTCGTCGATGTTTTCCAAGAGCTCGGGCGCCTCCAACTGGTAGCCGTCATGGGCGGTGCGCATTCCGGCCCGCTCGTATTCCTTGCCGGCGACGTCCTGGCGCATGGAGTAGCTGACATGGTTGCCGCCGCTCTCGCTCACGATCAGGCCGCCCTTCTGCGACAGCCGGTTGAGCCGGAAGGTGGTGAAGAACATGTGCAGCAGGCTGGCGTGATAGCTGTCCCTGGTGTTCTCCACATAGAGCTTCCAGTTGCTCGGCAATATCTGGGTATAGCCGCCGATGAGCTTCACCGGCGCGCGCATCACGCGCCTGATGTGCGCCGCGATCTCAGGCCCGAGATATGGTTCCAGCGGCGGCGTGTCCGCGCCGAGCGTGCCGAACACCAGCCCGGCGAAGCTTTCGGTGGTGAGCTGGCGCGGCGCGTGCTGTTCCGGCTTGCAATCGGCGGGCATGCCGCCCTTGCCGGCGATGCCGCGCCGGAACGCCACCCCGGTCAGCCTGCCGGTGAGATCGTAGGTCCAGTTGTGATAGACGCAGGTGATCTCCTTCGCCTCGCCGCGCTCCTTGAGGCACAGCAGCGAGCCGCGATGCGCGCAGCGGTTCTCGAAGGCATGGATGACGCCGTCCTTGTCGCGGGTGACCACCACCGGCATGTCGCCGAGATTGGAGAGCCGGAACGAGTTCGGCTTCGGCAGCTCGGCCTCCAGGCACAGGAAGGTCCAGGCGTTGCCGCGGAAGATGCGCTCCTGCTCCTGGGCATAGAGGTCGCGGTCGGTATAGAGCCAGTAGGGAACCCGGGTGAGGCCTTCCGCCGGCCATGGGCGCCGGCCCGCATGGATGTTCATGACGCCGCTCCTGTCCGATTAGTCGAGTTTGACCCCGGCCGCCTTGATGACGCCGCCCCAGCGCTCGCTCTCCTCGCGCATGAAGCGGGTGGCCGCATCGGGATTGCTGCCGACCGGTTCGGCCGACAATTCGTCGAGCCGCTTCGCCACATCGGGCGACCGGATCGCCTCGGCGATATCGGCGCTGATTCTTTCGACGATGGCGCGGGGCGTCTTCGGCGGCGCGACCACCGCGAACCAGGCCGAGGAGGCAAAGCCCGGCAGCGTCTCGGCGATGGTCGGCACGTCCGGGAGCGCGGCCATGCGCTTGTCGGTGCCGACCGCGATCAGCCGGAGCTGGCCGCTCTTCACCAGCGGCAGCGACACCCCGAGATTGTCGAACATGACGTCGCAATCCCCCGCCAACATTCCCTGCAAGGCCGGCGCCGAGCCGCGATAGGGCACGTGGATGAACTGCACCTTCCCCATCATCTGGAACATTTCCGAGGTGAGATGCGAGGTGGTGCCGTTGCCCTGGGTCGCCGAGGTGAGCCGGCCGGGATTGGCGCGCGCATAGGCGATCAATTCCGCGACCGTCTTGGCCGCCACCTTGTTCGGGTTGACCACCAGCGCGTTCGGCACGATGCCCATCACCGAGACCGGAACGAAGGCGGTGGGATCGAAGCCGAGCCTGGGATAGAGGTTCTGGTTGATCACCAGCGGCGGCGGCGGCGCCGACAGCAGCGTATACCCGTCGGGGTCGGCGTAAAACGCCGCCTCCGCACCGATATTGCCGGCGGCACCCGGCTTGTTCTCGATCACCACCGCCTGCTTCCACTTGCGCGACAGCCAGTCAGCGACGATGCGCGGCATCAGGTCGGCCGTCCCGCCGGCGGGAAACGGCACGATGATCCGCACCGAACGCAAGGGGTAGTCCTGCGCGGCGGCGGCCGTGGGGATTGCGAGGATGGCAGCGGCGAGGCCGGCGCAAACGATGACGCGCCGCAGCAAAACGGCCAACAGCCCCGATATCGATCTCCGCACAGGTTCCATGGCGGAGCCGATTAACACGGCGACGCCGGGGTAGCAGAATCGTTCCCAGCGAGGGAATTGTCGTTTGCCCCACCTACTTCCCGCCTTTCAGCTCCTGATACACCGCGGTGACGAAGCGGTCCGAGCTCGACTCCGTACCTCCTGAGACTTTTGCGTCGTACGCCCCCGTCACTTTCGCGGCGAGCACGTCCTGCAAAGTCTTACCCTGCGCTATCATCTGCTGCACTTTTTGCTGCACCGCGAGAATCATGTCGCGATAAGGGATGATGTCGTCGCGCTTGATGAGGGTGCCGTGGCCCGGCACCAGCGTCGTGTTGGCGTCGGCGGACTTCATGGTGGCGTCGAGCCCCTCCAGCATGCCCTTGAGCGAGCCGCCATTGCCGATGTCGATGAAGGGATAACCGTAATTGCGGTAGAAATCGCCGATGAAGAGCACGTTCGCCTTCTCGAACTTGATGACGGTATCGCCGCCAGTATGGGCGGCCCTGATCGGAATGAAATCGACGATTTCGTCGTTCATGTGGATCTTCACCGGCTCGCCCATCCCGTAGGTGATGACGGGGAAGCCGGCGGGATTGGCCACCGGGTTCGTGCGTCGCATTGGGCGCCTTCGACAGGCCGGACCATGCCCTCGCGCAGCTCTTCGCGCGCAAAGATCACGGCGCCCTGCTTGGCGAAGAACGCATTGCCCGCCGTGTGGTCGCGATGAATATGGGTGTTGACCAAATAGCGAATCGGCCCGCTGCTGATGCGCCGGATCGCCGCCAGAACCTTGTCGGAGAGCTGCGCGTATTGCGCATCGATCATCAGGATTCCGTCCGGCCCCGCGAGCACGCCGATCCTGCCGCCGGCCGCGTCTTCATGGGAGGGATCGAGACCGCTCGAGCCGGTCAGCATGTAGACGTTGGGCGCGAGCTGCTGCGTGATGATTTCGACCTTGTTGAAATCCATCTCCTGGGCCCACGCGCCCGTGGCGAAGGCAGCCGAAGTCAGTCCCACCAACAGCCATGCGGATTTCATCGCTCTCTCTCCCTTTTGATTTCGGCACGCCTTTGCCGGCCGGGCCACTGTATCAGATCGTAGCCCGGATAGAGCGCCGCGCAATCCGGGGGCACCCGCTCCGCGTCCGGTCCCCGCGACGATCACCTCGCATTCCGCCACGATCTGGCGCAACAGCGGGGCAACCATGTCTTCGGAGAACGGCTCAACTGGACGCCGCCGGCCGTCCTGACTAGAGTCGCTCGCGATCCAGGAGGGCGAAGTCACCTTCACCGTCAAGGGGCAGCCGCCACACGTGCTCAAGGCCGGCGAAATTATGTTCCACGCGGCACCATCCGCCGTCAGCACGATCTCGCCCGTGACCGTCCTTCGAGACGCGCGCAAGAGCGCGCTCCTCAGGACGAGGTGATTGGTGATATCGATATGATTCAAACTTCGGAAACGAAGTACTAGGTGTCGCGCAAAGCCGGCAAAGGAGGAGCCCACCATGTTTTCACGTCGCGAGGTTCTCATGACCGCCGCCGGAGCAGGTGTCGCGGTGGCATCACAATCGTCCGAACCCGCCAGGTCCATGCCCGCGGGCCGCATTATCGTCGACTCGCAAGTCCATCTCTGGCTCGCGAGCACGCCCGAGCGTCCGTGGCCCGCCGACGGCATCGGGCAAGCGCACATCCCGCGGCCGTTCTCGTACTACGAACTCCTGGCTCGCATGGACGAGGCCGGTGTCGACCGCGTCGTCATCGTGCCGCCGTCCTGGGAAGGCTATCACAACGACTGCGCGATGGAGGCGGCGAAGAAGTGGCCGCATCGTTTCGCGGTGATGGGGCGTCTGCGGCTCGACGATCCGAAATCGAAGGAGTTGCTCGCGACCTGGAAGGATCAGCCCGGCATGCTGGGCGTCCGGCACACTTTCAACCGTTTGCAGGGCAGTTGGCTCACCGACGGCACTGCCGATTGGTTCTGGCCCGCCGCCGCCAAGGGCGGCATTCCCGTGATGACGCCGACCGCAGGCCGCGCGCGCGACTTCCTGCGCATCGTCGAGCGCAATCCGGACCTCGTCTTCATCATCGACCACATGAACCTGTCCGACCAAACGGCCAAGCAGGGCAAGATCCCGGAAGCCGTCGCCGAGGTGGTCGAGTTCGCGAAGTACCCGAACGCGCAGGTGAAGATGTCCTCCGTACCGCACAAGTCGTCGCAAGCCTACCCGTTCCGTGACATGACCGGTCACCTCAACCGCGTGTTCGACGCCTTCGGACCGCGCCGCTGCTTCTGGGGCACCGACCTCACCGCCGGCATCGATCGCTTCCCGAACTTCACCTACCAGCAGCGCATCACCCACTTCACCGAGGAACTGCCCTTCCTGTCCGAGCAGGACAAGGACTGGGTGATGGGCCGCGCCATCATGCGACGGCTCGGCTGGGCGTGAAAACGCGTTTCCGCGCAGCGATCACCGCGTGTTCGGGTAGAGAGAGCCGACGACGGGTGCATCGGGTCAGCCGGCACACATGTGGCGCTACTGGACCTTGCCTGCGGCCTCGCTTGGTTCCGTGGGGTCGTCACGCCCCGGCAGCACCGGCTTGCGTGAGGCTCTCGATTCGCTTGAGATCACGATACGATCGGGGTGCCTTATCAGCACCAGAGGCGTATGCGCCGCTTTCTTGCTAATATCGACGACAAACGAGGAAGCGGAGCTGGGCATGCATAAGCAGCGGGATTTGCTTTCCTTGGTGATTTTGGCGGCGGCGGCAGCGACGCCCGCCTTCGGGCAGGAGGTGGCGCCTGGGCCAGCCGGCAACGGTATCCAAAGCGCTGCATCCATCCCTGATTTCTCCGGTATTTGGGCCCACTTTTTCTGGCCCGATGTCGACGCACCAACGTCGGGTCCCGGTCCGGTGGTGAACAAGGCGCACCTGCCCAACGGGGTCAGCAATCCCACCAAGCTCGTCGGCGATTACAGCAACCCGATCTTGAACCCCCATGCGGCGGCGATCGTAAAGCAGCATGGCGACATGCAGTTGAACGGCCTGGGCTATCCGACCCCATCCAATCAGTGTTGGCCTGGAGGCGTACCTTTTATTTTCTGGAACATTGGAATTGAGCTGCTTCAGCAGCCGGACAAAGTCACCATCCTTTACTCCTACAACAATGAAGTCCGCCACATCCGATTGAACCAGTCGCATCCGACTCAGGTAACGCCGTCCTGGTATGGGGATTCCGTCGGTCATTACGAAGGCGACACACTGGTTATCGACACCGTCGGGATCAAGATCGGACCCTTTGCCATGGCCGACATGTACGGCACGCCGTACACCCAGGCACTGCACGTCGTGGAACGCTATCGGCTGATCGATTACGAAGCGGCAAAAGAAGCACAAGAACGCGCTGCCAAACACAATTTCACCATCCCGGTAACGGATTTCGGCTGGTTGCCTTACCCTGATTACAAGGGCAAAGGGTTGCAGCTCCAATTCACCGTCGAAGACGAAGGTGCCTTCACGATGGCGTGGTCGGCAACCGTCACCTATAGGCGCCCGCTGGCCGAATGGCCGGAATTCATCTGCGCCGAAAGCAGAGATATGTTTCCCGGAAATGCCGCAGCCATTCCGACCGCAGACAAACCGGATTTCTGACCGAGAATGGAGGCGCTACCTGACCTTGCCCGTGGCCTCGCGCGGCTCTGCGGGGTCGTCACGCCCCAGCAGCACCGGCTCGGGTTCGAGGAACCTGATCCGTTTGAGTTCCGGAAACCACCACATCCACAGCCCCGTCACGGCGATGGCGCCGAGCCCGCCGATCAGCGCCGACGGCACCGCGCCGAGCAACGCCGCGAGGAGGCCGGCGCGGAACTGTCCGAGCGATCCGGTGGTGCCGGTGAACATGGCATTGACCGCGATCACCCGCCCCAGCATGTCGGCGGGCGTGCGGGTCTGCACCAGGGAGTGCCGGATGACGACGCTGACGGCGTCCATGGCGCCGTAGACGACGAGCGCCGCGAGCGACAGCGGGAGCGAGCGCGACAGCGAGAACACCACGATGGCGACGCCGAACACGGCGACCGAGCCGAACAGCTTGATTCCGACCTCGTGGCCGAGCGAGCGATGAGCGAGGAATGCCGACATCGAGAGCGCGCCGACCGCCGGCGCCGATCGCAGCAGGCCGAGCCCCCACGGCCCGGTCTGCAAGATATCGCGGGCGAAGATCGGCAGCAGCGCGACGACGCCGCCGAGCAGCACCACGAACAGGTCGAGCGAGATGACGCCGAGCAGCCAGGGGCGGCCGCGAATATACGAAAAGCCCGCGAACATGGTGGCGAGCGTCACCGGCGCCCGCTCGGTGGGCCGCGGCGCCGTCTTGAGCACGGCGACCAGGATGGTGGCGATGACGAAGATCACCGCGCAGATCGCGTAAACCACGGTCGGCCCGAACGCATAGAGCAATCCGCCCAGCGCCGGGCCGCAGATGACCGCGGTCTGGCTCGCCGAGGTCGAGGCGGCGATGGCGCGCGGCAGCAGCGCCGGCGCGACGATGCCGGGCACCAGCGCCAGCATGGACGGCATCTCGAACGCCCGCGCGGTGCCGGTCATGAACACCAGCAGCAGGATGGTATCTCGGGTGAGCCATCCCGAAGCGGTGCCGACCGCCAGCATGGTGGCGCCGAGCGCGCCTGCGAACTGGCAGGTCCGCGCGATGATCTTGCGGTCGTAATGATCCACCGCCTGCCCGACCAGCACCGACAGCGCCACCGTCGGGAAGAACTGCACGAGGCCCACCAGCCCGAGATCGAGCGCGCTGCCGGTCATGTCGTAGATCTGCCAGCCGATCGCCACCGACTGCATCTGGTAGGCCATCGTGGTCGCGACCCGGGCGCACCAGAAATTGCCGAACGAATTGTGCCGCATCAAGGCCGGGAGCGAGAGCCCGACACCGGTCATGGAACCACCCACCCGCGCCGGCGCGCACCATCGGCGCGCAGGCGGCTCTGTCGCGGCAGAGGCGGAGCCGGCCCGTCATGGCGGCAGCGTGGTTGCGAAGCAGTCAAAATCCTGATGTCTGGCCTGCGCGTGCTGTGATTGCGACGCTGGATTGCGTCGAAAAGAGATTCCCTCCCCGTCTCCAGGGAAGGCTAGGGTGGGGTCTTCCTCGCCAAATGCCGTGCCGCAGAACAGACCCCACCCCGGCCCTCCCCGAAAACGGGGAGGGAGAAGTGCTCTCAGTCGTAGAACTGCGGCGACAGCTTCTGCGCGTCGCGCTGGACCTTGTCGTGGTTGATCCAGATCAGGCCCTTGTTCTGCGCCAGGACATCGGCCATGCGCGTCATCGAGGCGGCGGTCTTTTCCTTGTCGAAGTTTGCGCCCGGCACGACCTTGCCGTCCCAGTTCGCCTTGAAGTGCACGGCGTCGCCCGTGAGCAGCACCGCGCCGGTGTTCGGCAGCTTGACGAGCAGCGACTGATGGCCGGGCGTGTGGCCGGGCGTCGAGATGATGGTCACGCTGCCGTCGCCGAACACGTCGCGGTCGCCTTCGAGCTTGGTGACGGGGTGCGCCGGATTGAAGCGCGGGCCGCCCTTGGCATCCGGCCACTCATATTCGGCCTTCTGGACCATCAGCATCGACTTGGGAAACAGCTCCACGTTCCCGGCGTGATCGGGATGCGTATGGGAGATGCCGACATACTTGATGTCGTCGGGCTTGACGCCGAGCTCGGCCAGCTGCGCCGCGAGCGTCTTCGGCCGCTTCCAGCTGATCCCGGCCGGCGGGGCGGGCTCGCCCTCAGGCTTGGCGGCGATCGCGTCGGCGATGCCGGTATCCCACAGGAAATAGTCCTGGCCGTGCTTGATCAGGTAGCAGCTGTCGACGATGTCCATGGGCACGCCGGCATTCTTGCCCGGCGTCCAGCGCGACATGTCGCCGGTATGGCCCTGCCCGCATTCCAGGATGTACATCCGCTCCACGCCCTTGCCTTGGGCCAAGGCGGCGGGGGAGAAGACGGCGGGGGTGAGGGCAATCACGGCAGCTGCGGCGGCAAATTTGAGGGCTTTCATCAGTTCCTCCGTGTTTTCTATCGAGCGGTTTTCGGGAAGCGCCCGATACCGGCGGGGACACTACACCATCTTTTCCCGCGCGATACCCCCCGGCGGGCCGGGCGCCAAACCGGGGCGATTCAAAGTCGAGCAACCGTAGCCCGCATGGAGCGAAGCGGAATGCGGGGTCGCGAAACCCCGCGCCCTCACCGCACCAGTTCGCGCATCGCCTGGTCGAGGCCCGCAAGCGTCAGCGGATACATCCGGTCGGCGAACAACTGCCGCATCATGCGCACCGACTGGGTGAACTCCCACTGGTTCTCCGGCACCGGGTTGAGCCAGACGCAGGAGGGATAGGTGCGCGTGACCCGCTCGATCCAGGTCTGGCCCGGCTCCGGGTTGACGTGCTCCACCGAGCCGCCGGGCATCACGATCTCGTAGGGGCTCATGGAGGCGTCGCCTACGAAGATCACCTTGTAGTCGTGGGGATAGGTATGCAGCACCTCCCAGGTCGGCGTCGGGTCGTCGAAGCGCCGGCGGTTCTCTTTCCATACCCGCTCGTAGAGGCAGTTGTGGAAGTAGAAATGCGCCATGTGCTTGAACTCGGTGCGCGCCGCCGAGAACAGCTCCTCGGTGAGCTTGATGTGCCAGTCCATCGAGCCCCCGACATCGAAGAAGATCAGCACCTTCACCGCATTGTGGCGCTCGGCGCGCATGTGGATGTCGAGATAGCCCTTGTGGGCGGTGTCCTTGATGGTCTCGTCGAGGTCGAGTTCCTCGGGCGCGCCGGTGCGTGCGAACTTGCGCAGCCGGCGCAGCGCCACCTTGATGTTGCGGGTGCCGAGCTCGACGTCGCCGTCGAGATCGCGAAACTCGCGCTTGTCCCACACCTTCAC
This sequence comes from uncultured Alphaproteobacteria bacterium, assembly GCA_963800215.1. Lineage (GTDB taxonomy): Bacteria > Pseudomonadota > Alphaproteobacteria > Rhizobiales > Xanthobacteraceae > JAJPKK01. Next base: position 176,445 of record CAWCZY010000008.1, read on the forward strand.
GGCGCGGAAGTTGCGGTTCGTCTCCTGGCCGATGCGGATGCCTTCGGGATTGTAGCCATAGGCGCCGAACGGCGAGGTGCCGCCGGTGCCGATCCATTTGCTGCCGCCCTGGTGGCGCCCCTTCTGCTCCGCGAGCCGCTGGCGCAGGGTCTCCATGAGCTTGTCGAAACCGCCCAGCGCCTCGATCTCCTTCTTCTCCGCCTCGGTGAGATATCTTTCCGTGAGCTTGCGGAGCCATTCGGCCGGGATTTCCGCGGTCGCCGCATCGGACAGGAGCTCGAGGCCTTTGAACACATGGCCGAACACGCGGTCGAACTTGTCGAGGTTGCGCTCGTCCTTCACCAGCGCGGCCCGGGAGAGGTAGTAGAACTCCTCGACCCGCCGCGACGCGAGGTCACCCTCCATCGCCTCCATCAATGTGAGATATTCGCGCAACGTCACCGGGACGCCGGCGGACTTCAGCTGGTGGAAGAAGGTGACGAACATCGGTGTTCCTCGCCGGACCCGCTCGGGTGCGTTGCACGTTCCGGGCCAGACGAGTCGAACCCACCGGAGCGAAAGCCGCGTTCGTCTGATATAATAGCGGGCTGCGCAACGTCGAGCGATCGACCAGGCGCGGCAGCGCGGCCGCATCGACCGCACGACGGCCGGACAGGGAAGCGTCCATGACCAAGCATCTGCCTCGCCGCGCGATCCTGGCAATCCTCGTGCCGGCGCTGCTCGCCGCCGCCGCACCGGCGCGCGGCGACGATTATCCGAACCGCCCGGTACGCATCCTGGTCGGCTTCAATCCCGGCGCGGCGGCCGACCTCACCGGACGCATCATCGCCAGCAGTCTCGGCAGGATTTTCGGCCAGCAATTCATCGTCGAGAACAAGGCGGGCGCGGGCTCGGCCATCGCCGCCGAAGCCGCGGCGCGGGCGCCGAAGGACGGCTACACGCTGTTGCTGGGCTCGTCGGCCAACGTCACCAACCAGGCGATCACGGCGAATCCGGCCGTCGACATGATCCGGGATTTCGTGCCGATCGCGCTCGTCTCCGAAGCGCCGGTGGTCCTGGTGGTGCACCCCTCGACGGGAGTGAAATCGGTGCAGGAGCTGATCGCGCTCGCCAGGGCGAAGCAAGGCACCCTGCTCTATGCCTCGAGCGGCCCGGGCACCGCGCCGCACCTCGCCGCCGAACTGTTCGACGTCCGCGCCGGGGTGAAGATGGTGCAGGTGCCCTACCAGGGCAGCCCACAGGCGGTGACCGACCTGATCGCGGGCCGCACTTCGGTGATGTTCTCGCCGGCCTCCACCGTGATGCCCCAGGTCGAGGCGGGCAAGCTGGTCGCGCTCGCCTCCGCCGCCGCGACGCGGCCGAGCATCGCGCCCGACCTTCCCACCATGGCGGAAGCCGGAATGCCTGATTTCGAAACCGGCATCTGGTTCGGCCTGATGGCGCCGGCCGGCACGCCGCGCGACATCGTCGACAAGCTCGCCCGCGCGGTGCCGGAAGCGATGAGTTCGAGCGAGGCGGTCACGGCGCTGCGCAGCCAGGGCTTCGAGCGGATCAGCGGCGGACCCGATGCGTTCGCCCGTTACCTCGTCACCGAGACCGCCAAGTGGAACGAGGCCGCCAGGGCCGCGGGGCTGAAGAATTAGCGCGGCGACGCCGACACGACCCTAAGGAAAACCGGACGCTACGGCCGTTTCCGAACCGTCCGGGCACCGGCGCGCTTGTCCGGAGCGCTTGCTCGTGGTTCGAACACGGACGCGCCCGCCGCTGCCCGAGAGGATTGCCGCATTGTTCGGACTGCCGTTGTCCCTTGTCCTCGTTGCAATCGGATCGTTCCTGCTCGCCGGATTCGTGAAAGGGCTCATCGGCATGGGGCTGCCGACGGTCGCGACCGGGCTTTTGACCCTGGTGATGGCGCCGGGCCAGGCGGCCGGATTGCTGCTGGTGCCCAACTTCGTCACCAATGTGTGGCAGGCGCTCGCCGGCGATAGGCTGCCCGCCTTGTTGCGGCGGTTCTGGCCGATGCTGGCCGGTATCTGCGTCGGCAGCACCCCCGGCGCCGGCTTTCTCGCCAACGATACGTCGGGGCGCGCCTCCATGGCGCTCGGCGTATTGCTCGCCGCCTACGCGCTGATGTCGATGGTGTCGCCGCGGCTGAGCGTGCCCAAAGAGGCCGAGTGGTGGCTCGCGCCGGTGGTCGGCGCGATCACCGGTTTCGTCGCGATCCTGACCGGCGTGTTCGTGCTGCCTCTGGTGCCTTATCTTCAAGCGCTGGCGCTCGAAAAGGATGAGCTCATCCAGATCCTCGGCCTGTCGTTCCTGGTGTCGGCCCTGGCACTCGGAGTGGCACTCGCGCGCGAGGGCGCCTTGCCGCTCGCGCTGATCGGCGCTTCGGTGCTGGCGCTGGCGCCGGCCGGGCTCGGCGTCGCCATCGGGCAGTGGTGCCGGCACCGGGTCAGCGCGGCGATGTTCGTGCGCATTTTCGGTATCGGCCTGCTCCTGATTGGCCTGCATCTTGCCCTCAGGAACCTGCTGTGAAGCCTTCGGCTTGCTGCGAAGCCCTGCCGTGATCCGATTGTCACGCGGCTGCCCTGATATTGCCGTGCGCGCGCCCGAAACTCCGCAGTCGCACCACGCCGGTTGCGAAATTCATCCGATTGGACCACATCATATCGATGCACCCTCCCCCGTCAGCCGTCCGTCTCTTTTCCGCCGCCGTTGCGGCGATCCTCGTTCTCCTTGCCGGCCCCCATGGCGCCGGTCGCGCCCAGACCCCGGAACCGCCGCTGGCCCAGGTCGCCGCGCCGCCGCCCGAGCCGGCGACCGGCGTCGTCATCACCTGGGAGGTGATGAACCGGTTCCGCCTGTTCCGCGACGACCGCGATTTCCGCCGCCACGTCGACGCCGAGAGCGGGCGCAGCGTGCTCGACGCCGAAGCAGGATCTGGCGGAAGCGACCGAGGGCCGCGGCTGGGCGCGCGACATGGTGGTGCGGCTGTGCGTCGACGCCATCGGCCAGGTGGTGGACCAGTGCGTGCGCGACGGCGTGCAGGAAAACTATCTCGCTCCCGCCGACCATCGCGTCGAGGTCAGGCTCGTGGGCCAGTTGCCGCCCGGCGCGCCACCGGGATCGCCGTCCGGGGCCGCCTGCACCTGGACCTTCAGTGACGGCGATGCGAACACGCGCACCGTCAGCGCCGACTGCAGCGAAGCGGTGTCGTTCCGGCCGCGCTACGGCAGGCCGACCATGGCCGCCGTCGACATCGCCGTGCCCGGCGAACCGATCCGCCGCGCCACCGGCGAGATCGCCGTGCGCGATCTCCTGATCGCCGGGCTCGGCGATTCCGTGGCGTCGGGCGACGGCAATCCGGACCGCCCGGTGGCGCTCGCCGACGAAGGCTTCTGCTTCCGCCGCATCGACGCCGCCGCGCAGGTCGAGTATTTCCGCCCGAGCCGGGTCGGCTTCAAAGGCGACCGCTCCTGCGATTCCGGCAGCGGGGAAAATGACCGGGACCAATGGGCGCTGTTGTCGGCGCGCTGGATGAGCGGGGCCTGCCACCGCTCGCTCTACGGCCACCAGCTGCGGGCGGCGCTCGCGCTCGCGATCGAAAACCCGCACATCGCCGTGACCTTCCTGCCGCTGGCCTGCACCGGCGCGACCATCGACATCGGCCTCCTCAACGGCCAGCGCTCGCGAGAGATCAATTGCGGCAGCGGCACCGCCTGCCCCAAGACGACGCCCGCCCAGGTGACGCAGCTTCGCGACCTGCTCGCCCGCGCGCAGCGCGCCCAGCCCGGCCGCAGCCTCGATCTCGTGTTCCTGACCATCGGCGCCAACGACATCAACTTCCCCGGCCTCGTCGCCGATATCATCATCGAATCCGCCAGACGAACGCCGGGTTTTTCGCAGCGCCGGCATCATCTCGACCGTCGAGGCGTCGCAGGCGACGCTGGAGCGGAAGCTGCCCGGCGACTTCGCCAAGCTGCGCGCCGCGCTGCGGCCGCTCGTCAACGACATGTTCGAGCGCGTCGTCTACGTCTCCTACGGCAATCCCGCGCTCGCCGCGGACGGCCAGCCCTGCCCGGGCGGACGCGCGGGCTTCGACGTCAATCCCGCCTTCAACGTGGGCGCGGACCGGCTGGCCAGGACCTCGGCGTTCGTGCAGCAGAAGTTCCTGCCGGCGCTCAAGGAGATCGCGAACTGCGGCGCCGGCGGCGGCTGCACCGATCCGTCCGAGCGCATGACCTTCGTCGACGCCCACCAGGCGCCGTTTGCCGAGCACGGCTTCTGCGCCCAGGCCGACACCGATCCGCCGTTCGACCGCGAATGCTTCCTGGCGGACGGCAAGAGCTTCGACGAAAGCCTGGTCGACGGTCGCGCTCCAGCCGCTGGCCTGCGGCGTGGCGGTCAGCGAATTCCGCGCCTATGCGCCGCGCGCGCGCTGGATCAGGACCGCCAACGACAGCTACTTCGCCGCCATGACGTTCCCCGAAGGCGTCTCCGCGGCGGTGCAGCCGAGCAACCTGCACGATGCGACCTGGGGCATGCTGTCGGCCGTCTATGGCGGCGCCATCCACCCCACCGCCCAGGGCCACGCCGCGATGGCCGACGCCGCGCTGGAAGGCGCCCGCAAGGCGCTGCACCTGCCGGCGGCGAGCGCGCCGATCATCGCGGTGCCGCTGCCGCCGCTGCCGAAGTGAATTTCCTCGCGCCGGGGGATGTAGCCCGGATGGAGCGCCAGGGTAATCCGGGATGGCGTCGCGGTGATGCGGAGAGCGATCCAGGCTTGCTGTCTCCATATGTGGTTAGGGCCATTATCACATATTCAGCCATCGGAAAGGAATCGCCCGAAATCCACCACGACAGTCCCGGCCCACAGGGCAAGGCCGGTCCGCGACAATACTAGCCCAGAACGCCGCCCCGGCCGGCGACCGCGGCTTCCGCCTTGGGCCAGGAGCCGCCTCTCGCACTGCAATAGAGATGGGGAGCCCTCTTCGCGTCTTACCGGTGAGAGACATTATGTCGCCCTTCCGCGCCGAGCGGCAAGCGGTGTAGGTTTTGCGAGAGCTGCCAGCGGACGGGCCGTCGTCCCGCCAATTTAACGGCAGCGCTGATGCCGGCCGGCGAACATATCAGAATATCATTAAGCGTATTCGCTGCGTGTGCCGCTCGGTGCCTAGTCGCGCAGGATGCTGATTGTACGGACGTTGCCGTAAGTAACAAATGGGGAGGAAATGCAATGCAATGTCGGAGAGTTTCCAGACGCGACATGCTCAAAGCAACCACGGGATTTGCGGTTGGCGCTATTTTTGCTGAACCGCTCAAGGCCGCTGCGCCGGCGCCGAGCGCAATCACACCAGCTCTGATCGAGGCGGCGCGCAAAGAAGGCAAGGTCAGTTTCTATACGGCACTGGAACTCCCACCCGCAGAAAAGCTGGGCAAGGCATTCGAAGCAAAATATCCCGGCATCGCCGTCCGTGTCGAGCGCTCGGGTGCCGAACGGATTTTCCAGCGCATCGGTCAGGAACAGGCGAGCCGCATCCATGCGGTCGATGTTGTTTGCAGTACCGACCCCGCGCATTTCATCGACTGGGAGCGCAATGATTGGATCGCGCCCTACGTCCCGGAGGAAGTGGCCAAGCATTTCCCGCCCGATCAGATTGATCCCGACGGAAGGCACGCGACCGTTTGCGCCTGGCTTGAGGTGATCGCCTACAATACCGGATTGGTCAGGCGCGAGGATGCGCCCGGGAGCTACACCGACCTGCTCGATCCCAAATGGAGAGGCAAGCTCGTAAAGGCTCATCCCGGTTTCAGCGGTGCGATCCTCACCGCGACATTCCTCCTGGTACGCGAACTCGGCTGGTCTTATTTCGAAAAACTTTCACAGCAAAAAGTCATGCAAGTGCAGTCAGCTGCCGATCCCCCAAGGAAAATTCAAATCGGCGAGCGTGCAGTCATGGCTGATGGCAACGACTATGTCCTGGAGCTACTCAAAAGCCAGGGTCAGCCGGTCGAGGTGATCTATCCGGTCGAAGGTTCGCCGCTGATCATCGTTGAAAACGGAGTGTTCCGTAGCGCTCCTAATCCGAATGCTGCACGCCTATTTCAGAGCTTCATCTTCGGCGTCGAGGCGCAGCAGCTGTTAGTCGATGGCTTTGCGCATCGCTCGTTTCATGCGCTTGTCAAGGAGAAGCCAGGACGAACGCCGCTATCCGACGTCAAGCTGCTCAAAGCCGACCCCGCTGCCGTCCTTGCGCAGTCCGAGAAGATCAAGGCTCGTTACAGCAAGATCTTCGGCGTGTGAGGCTCACCCAGCCTGCCCGCGATCCATCCCTTCAACGAACCGCGCCATCCGTCCCCCGCCAATTCAGCAAGGAAATCATAGCACGATAGGTCTTTTCACACAGCCTGGGTCAATTTCTGCCGCCGAGCTTCGTGCCCGGCGGCGACAGGTGCTCCCCAGTAAGCAGACACCAAAACTCCGGCTCCCGGAAAAATTCCTCGTCGATCGACAAAAACGATCGCATAGGAAGCCCGCTGGCGCGTTATTTCGAGGGGCCCGCTACCTCGACACCCCCAAAATTCAGAAGTCTCGAAATCGTCCGGCGGCTCACATTGTGGGAGCGCGCAATCTCGCCGAGCAATTCCTTTTCGGCATTGACGCGATGGATCGCTTCGCGCCGTTGATGGGTCGTGAGGAGCGGGGCCGAGCTTGACGCCGTTCGCCACGGCGCGCGCCCTGCCTTCGCTCGTGCGCGCGCGGATCAGCTCGCGCTCAAACTCGGCCAGGCCGCCGAGCACAGCGAGCATGAGGCGGCCGTGCGCCGTCGTGGTGTCGGCCCATGCGTCGCCGAGCGATCGGAAGCCGGCTTTCTTGTCGGTGATCGTCGCCAGGATGTCGAGAAGGCCGCGCGTGGATCGCGCCAGGCGGTCGAAACGCGTCACCAGAAGCACGCAACTCCTGCAGCCGCGAAATCGTTCCCCGGCTCTCATTGAGCATCGCCCCGGATTACGCGACGGCGAACATGCCGTCGCTTCATCCAGGCTACGCTTGCTCCAACGGGTGGCCGAAGGCCCCCGGCTCTTTCGCGCCGCGGCCGATCGCGAATTGGCCGACCGCGCCCTCGACGTGGAATTCGAGCCCCGTCATCTTCGCGAACAGATCGATGTTGGTGCTCCCGATCGCGCATCCGCCGAGCCCCATGTCGGTCGCCGTCAGGTAGAGCGTCTAAATCAACACGCCGACGTCCTTGAGGATGAGCGCATAGGCGACCGAGGAGTATTTCCATGAGATCCGCCCGAAGCGCGCGGCGATCGTGATCAGGACCTGGGGCGCGCCGGGTGCGCCCATCGCATATTCGGCTCCCGTCAGCAGCGCTTCGAGCTGATGCCCGGTGACGCCGATCGGCACCAGCGCGTGTCCGCCGGCGTCGTAATGATAGAACCCGCGCGCCAGCCCTTCGCATCTGTCGACGGCGAGGTAGAGCTCGAGCTCGTAGCAGCCGCCCCCCGACGGATACGGCCGGACCGTGTACGCGACCACCGGACCGCCGTCCTCGACCCTGCTCTTCCATCGCGACAGGACGCGCGCGGCGCCGTCGAGGAGCCGCGCAAGCTCGGCGAGCGTGATCGGCCGCTGGTCGTCGAAGCTGCGGACCGAATGGCGTTCACGCAGGAGCCTGGCGAACGGCGAGACCGCCTGCGAATCCGCGTCCGAAAACGCGCGCAGATCGATCTTCTTTCCGGGCCAGCGCGGCCGCACCGCCGGCAGCGGCGCCATGACGCCCGCATGCGGATAAAGCCCGCCCAGCGGATTGGCGTGCCGGCCCTCGGTGCTGCGGGCGTGGAACAGGAGATCGTGGAAGTCCCAGAGAACGAGGCTTTCGTCACCTTCGGCCGCCCGCAGGCCACCGTCGCGGGCAGGGTCGATCTTGAAAAGGATCCGGCAATCCACCAGCAGGGCGAGCAATTCGACCCCCGGAAAGCCGTCCTGCCGGCGCAGCCGTTTGATCGGTTGCCGGGTCGACAGCATGGCCAAAGTGGCCGCGATCTTCGGATCGCAGATTTTGAACAACGCGCCGGCGCGCGGCGATTCCAGCACCATCGCGTCGCCGCGCCGCCGCAGATACGCGAATCGCGACAGGACGAGCACGTCGGCATTGCCGAGCGGCGGCGGCGCCGGCCAGTAATCGGGAACCTGCGGTTCGATGACGACCTCGTCCTCGCCGTCCGGCCCCCGCCCGAGGCGGTATTCCAACAGACCGTGCCCGGCCAATCGCCGAACCAGCAGATGAACCTCCTTGTCGATGCCGCGGCGGTCCGACGCGAACGAGCCGAGCGGCAGGCCGATGCGCAGGTCCTGCGCGCGCCGCGCCGCGTCCGCACTGAACGTCCCCAAGCCGACCGAAAGGCCGCCGAAGCGAGCGATGATTTTACCGTCCGGCTGCGCTTCGAGCGCGACGTGACCGGCCAGCCGGGCGGAAACGGTGGCCGGCGCCGTCCGCCGCCCTCGCTTTGGTTTGGGAGCGCGCAAGCCGGGATGACCCTCAGGTCGGGGGGTGAAGCGGATTGAGCTCGGCTTCCGACAGCGGCCGGTCTTGCCATCCGAGCTTCACCGGGACGTCGTAGAGCCGGCCGGGTGCGAAGCGGCGATAGAAATGCCGCAAGCCCGGAACGATCACCCTGGCGACCGGGGTTTCGATATCGGGGCGGGTCTGATCGAGGACGAGGAAATCGAGGCCCTCCCGCTTGGCGAGGCGCATGCAGGCCAGCACCTGCTCGCGCTTGTCGAGACGGCCGAACTTCGAGCCGAAGTCCGGCCGGACCGCCGGCTTGCCGCTCGGCGTCAAATAGGGTTGATCCCGCAGCCGCAATGCACCGGCGTCGTCATGGCTCGATGTCTCGGCGCCCTGCCCTGCCATGAGACCGATGGACAGAAATTGATTGAGCTCGGTCAGCGCGCGCAGCGCGGCGATCCGCGCATCGAAGTGCGAGCCGGAACCGAACTCGATATGTTCATGGGAGTCTTCGATCCGGTGCGATATCGCCACGAAGCTCGGAATCCCGAGATCGTTGGTGACGTCGAGCATCCACACCTTGCGTCCGGTTTCGGCAAGCTGGACCTGCAGGTCGCGGGCGTAGGAATCGTCGAGCTGAGCCAAGTCCACTTCAGGCCGCTGCAATCGGTTGTACCACCAGATCGCGTATGAATCCCGTTCCACCAGCTCGAGGAACCCTTGGACGATGGCCTCCTCGAGCGAGTTGCCGGCCGCGCAGCCGTTGGAATCCGCAGCGATCTGGTTGGCGGCATGGCCCTTGTAGAAAAAATACAACAGGCCGGTCGGAAAGTATTTGAAGCGTTCGTCGCGCAGAGACCAGACCGGCGACCATTCGATCTCGGCCGATCGGTCGAACGGGGCCGGCGTCCCCGGCCCCTCGTCCGGGTCGGGCGCCGCTGCCTGGCTTCGTTGGAACTGCGCGTCGCTGAACAGCATGACGTCGTTTGGAAGGACGGCGTCGCCCGGCGCAAAATCCGTGAAGCGCCGTGTCACCCGGATCTCGTCGCCCTGATAGATCCCGGAATAGCGCTCGATCGCCTCCATCAGCGCGCTGGCTTCGCCCTGCTCGGCGGTGCTGCCCTTGCCGTAGCTGCCGCCGCTCAGGCCCGCTCTGAGCGCGTCGACGGTCTCGGGGCGCGGCGAAAAGTTGTGGACGGCATGAAAGTTGGTGTTCAGGGGCAAGTCGACTTCGATCTTTTCGAGACGCGAGACCACGCCGGTGAGGGGACTCACATGCTTGCGGAACCGCGCCACCGTGGCCGCCGGCGAGACGGCGCGGTACCCCCCGCTCGTCATGACCAGCTTGCTGCCGGCGCCGATCTCGACCGGCACCGGCGCACGGCCGGGGTCGTGCAGCCCCTCACGGCCGCAGGCCGGACATTGCGGGCGGGCCGCCACGTAATGCCTCACGATGGACGAGCCCAAGAGGTCGAGACTGATGAGGTGATCGCGCAAGTCGGTGCGAAAGCCGGTGGCGATCGCTTTGGCGATCTCGACGGCCGCGAGCTGGATGGCATTCTGCCCGAGCATGTCGGCGGCGAGAGGCGAAGCCACGACGCGGCGGGCCTGGGTGCGGTCGAGGAATGCCTTGACCTCGCGGTTGCGTTTCATCCGCTCGGAAAGACAGGTCCAGCAGGCACTCTCGCCGGGGCTGAATATGGGCCCGACCAGGGGAAAGACGCCGGAGGGCTGCACCAGCAGCCAGGGCGTATGGTCCGACAGATGCTGCCGGTTCAATTCGTCCAGACGCTCTTCGAGATAATCGTTCACCAGCGTGACGGTGAGGTCGGCGGAGCGCTTCACGACGCGAACGCCCAGCGCACCGAGGGCGGCGCCGAGTTCCTCCGCGCCCTGCACGTCGATCGATTGAATGCGCACGCGAAGGTTCTGGAGGTTTTTTTCCGCGACTTCCGGCGGCAGGCCGAGGCTCGCCCAATAGGCGGCCGCCGTGCCCGCAAAAGCGCGTGGCGTCGGGACGACGACGAAGCGGCGGTCGACCAGCCGCTTCAGGGCTTCGTTGATTTTGTCGGCCGGAAAATCCCGCTCCAGCCCGCGAACGATCTCCCGAAAGCTCTTTCCCGCTCCAATTGCCGGGACGAGCGCACAATAGAGCTCGCCGTGAAGAAAGAACTTCCGGTGCTCGGAATAGAGACACACGACATCCGGCGGCAGCACATAGACGCTGAAATTGGGCGCGAACTGCGGAACCTGCTTGCTGTCCCGCAGCGCAATGCTGTTCCCGCGATCACCTGTCATGAGGTCGGCACGTACGCTCGACGCTCATCGCGACCAGTCCTGATCGCGATGGCAAGGCACGTATTCTCCGGGTTGCGTGAGGGTCGTCTCGCTCGCGCGCCAGCGTGTTATGTTGCCGTCCGCGTGCGCAGCGCCACAAGACAAGACGAATTTGGCCGGGTCAAGCCCGGCCATGGGAACCTGGATAGGTCAGGACGACCGGAAAGTGCCCCGGTCTAGCATCGGCAACCGCAACCCCAGCAGCGCCTGCAGCCAAAACCGCAGCCGCAACGGCAGCCTCTGCAGCCTCTCCACCAAGCGACTTTTTCGCCGCCGACCTGGGAAGTTCCCGCGTTTTCCTTGTCGAAGACGTAGAACGTCGCCAAGTTGACGTCGGAGATCTCCTCCTCGGAGATGGCGATTTGCGGAGGCTGTGCAGTGTCCAGCGACGGCGTATCGGTCGCCGGCCCGGTGGTCGCCGCGGACGCACCGCCCGCGAGCGACAAAGACACGCCGACTGCTCCCAGTGCGGCTTCTTTGAGACCTCTTCGATTCAAAGTGTGCTTCCTGCGCGCCATTTACAAATTCCTCCCATACCTTCGATAACATGCTCGACGATGGTCACTAGCACGTAGCACTTTTCGTCGCCACTGCCTATTAATCTACAATCCCGGTCGACGACCGACGGTTCCCGTGGCGAAGCCGTTTGTCTTCAACATGCTGCGGACGTCGGCGCGTGTTCCCGGCGCACGCGGGATGAAACGATCGACGCCGGAATGCAAGGTTGCACCGTCCCCATCCTTGCACTTTCTGCGCCCCGCCATTATTCAGCCGCAACAACTCGGCCTCTCGATTTTGCGCAGGAAAGTTAAGCAATCGTGAGCGCCCCGACTTCTTTGCAGGCGCGAACGGCAGAAACAGGCATGGTCAATTCTCACGGCCGTTTCATCTGGTACGAGTTGATCACGACGGACATGGAGGCCGCCAAGACCTTCTACGCCAACGTCGTGGGCTGGGGCACGCGGGACGCGTCGACGCCCGGCATGGCCTACACCCTGTTCACCGTCGCGGACGCCTCGGTCACCGGGCTGATGGGTCTGCCGGAGGACGCGGGGAAAATGGGCGCGAAGCCGTGCTGGATCGGTTATGTCGGCGTCGACGACGTGAACGCGACCGCCGACCGGATCGAACGCCTTGGCGGCACTGTGCACGTCCCACCGGTCGACATCCCCGGCATCAGCCGCTTCTCGATCGGCGCCGACCCGCAGATGGCGACGTTCGCCGTGTTCAAGTGGCTCATATCGGGCCGAGAACAGCCCGCCGGCCTCGAAACGCCGGGCCACGTCGGCTGGCACGAGCTGCTTGCCGCCGACCGGGAGAAGGCGCTCGCTTTCTACGGCGAGCTTTTCGGCTGGCAAAGAGCGGAGGCCGACATCGGCGCGATGGGCACGTATCAGCTGTTCTCCGCCGGAGGACAGACGATCGGCGCCATGATCACCAAGCCTGCGATGGTGCCTACCCCCTTGTGGCTCTATTACTTCAACATCGGCGACATCGATGCGGCGGCGAAGCGCGTAAAGGCTGGTAACGGCCAGATCCTCGACAGCCCGATGGAAGTGCCGGGCGGCAATTGGATCGTCCAGTGCAAGGACCCCCAGGGCGCCATGTTCGCGCTGCTGGGAAAGCGGAAGGACCAGGCCATCGGATATTTCGAGCGCGTCGCGTCGCGGGATCCGTCCCGACGCTCGTTTTAGAGCATATTCCGGTCAGGCTGACCCTATCGGGTCATTGCCCGGCTTGACCGGGCAATCCAGTACTCACTGGTCGATGGTTACTGGATCGCCGGTCAAGCCGGGCGATGACAGCGAATTGTTGGTCAACCTGAACGAAAAGCGGACCGTGTCTCAACGGCGCGTCGCGCGCACTCAAGGCTCGCGTTGTCGTTTTTGGGCTTGCTTGAAAAATTTCAAATCCGGGGGCGCCTGGCCCTTTTTGGTAGGCATCAGCAAGCCGTCGGAGCTGAGCATGTAGTCTTCCTTGCCGATGGCGACGTGATTGTTCTCGCTGCAATTTTCCTCGGTCCATCGCGGCTGCGGATCCGGATTGCGCCGGTAGTTCTTCATCACGGTCCAGGGCCGCGTCAAAGCGCTGTCGATCACGGTGACTTCGTCATGGGCCACGTTGCGATCGGCCTTGTCGATGTAGATGCGTTCCTTGACGATGGTCTGATTGTCCGCGTGCAGCGGGAGGCCGCTGCCGTCGAAGGCGCGGGGACCTTTGAAAGGTCCCCGCGTCTCGGCCTCGAGTACGTCGTAGCGGCCATCACCGTCGGTATCGATCCAGTGACCGATCGAATAGCCGAGAAAGGTCGGATTGAGGTCTTCGGGCCAATCGCGCCCATCGGTGAAGATGCGCCGGTCGTCGTCGATGTGCCGGATGAGAATGTAAGTCGTCTTCGGTGTCACGACGAATTCGATCTCGCCGTACCCGTTGGTGACGCGCGGCATGCCGGGCGAGTTGCATGTGTAGGTCGCGGTCGTGCCCTGTCCGCCTTCGGCCTGGTCCTTGAGGTTGGCCTCGAAGATCGCCTGATACTCGGGGGTCAGCGGCGCCTGCTGCCCCTCGCCGGCAGGCTTGCTCATGTCGAATCGTCCGGGGCCGCCGATCGGGCGCCACTGCCCGCTCAAATCGGGATACTTCGAGTCGTCCCATGCCCGGGACTCCACGGTCGTGACGCACAGGGCCGCCAGGAGCGCGGCGGCACCGAGCGAGATTCGGTAACGCATGATTGTTCCTCCCGCGATTATGACCGAACGTTATCAGGGCTCGCGGTAAGATAGCATATACATCGGCGTGGTCGTAGACTTCGACTCGGAGATGGAGCGTCGCAGTGATGCTGACAGGATCGCCCCGGATTACGCGACGGCGAAATGCCGCGCTTGATCATCGAGGCGACATGACTGGCGGCGCTCGAAAAGAGCGAGGAGGCGACGCCGAGGCATCGGTCCCGAAATCCCGGATTCGGCAGTCTCGAGGAGGTCCCTGCGTCATGAAGCATTTTCTTTTGGAGGGAGAGTATCTCGTTCCGTTCGAGGAGCTTTCCGAGCTGGTGCCCAAACATCGGGAGTTTTTGCAGAAAGGCTACGACGGCGGGTTTTTCCTGTGTTCCGGACCTCAAATCCCGGCCCGCGGCGGCTTTTTGATAGCCCGCGCAAACTCCTTGGCGAAGCTGGAAGAGCTGTTGGCCGAGGAGCCCTTTACCAAGGCAAAGAAGATGCGCTTCAGCCGAATAACGGAATTCAATCCGGTGCAGCACCAGCCGATCTTGAAGGATTGGTTCGCGAAACCTTGAAATTCGGTCGCAGCAAGTAGATGGGGTAACGGGCCGGGCCGGTCGGCGTTGGCATTTGGCCGGTGGAAAAATCGCCGTGTCTTTGGATGCTGCGAGGGTGTGCGTAATCGGCGGGAGCGGCAAGATCGTCCGGGAGGGAGCGGATACTACTGCGCCTGCGCCGCGGTCGGGTGGCTGCGCATGTGGTCGAGCACGGCGGTGCCTGGCCAGCAATCCAGCTTGAGACCGTTCGCCTTCTGGTAGGCGCCGAACGCCGCTCGCGTCTTCATGCCGGCCTTGCCGTCGACCTTGTCCTGGTAGAGGCCGCGCGCCGTGAGGATGTTCTGCATCGTCTCGACATCCGCGGTGCGCATCAGCGTGCCCTGGCTCCATGGCGTCTCGAAACGCTGGTGGGGGTCGACGATGCGGTCGCTGACCTGGCCGACGAACAGGACATAGAGATCGGAGAAATTGTACTCCTTGATCACGAAGTAGTTTTTCGGCGTGAGGAAGGCCGGCCCGTAGATCCCCTCGGGCTGCAGCACCGAGGCCGGTTCGGCGAGTTCGTCGGAGCGCAGCTTGCGGCCGGACGCCGGCACGAAGCCGGCCTTGATCCATTCGCCGATCGGCTTCGTCACTTCCGGCACGCCGAGCGTGCAGTCGAAATTCGACGGCGCGTGCACTTCATAGGCCCAGCGCCGGCCGGGCTGCCAGCCCTTGTCGACCAACTGCTTGGCCGCCGAAGCGAGTGCATCGGGCACCGAATTGAATATGTCGGGGTGGCCGTCGCCGTCGAAATCGACGCCGTGCTGGTAGAATTCCGACGGCAGGAACTGGGTGAGCCCCATCGCCCCGCCCCAGGAACTGCGCATCTCCGTACGTTTCGCAAGCCCTTCCTGCAGCATTTTCAGCGCCAGCAGGAATTCGTGGCGGAACATGTCCTTGCGCTTGCCCACATAGGCCTGGGTCGCAAGCACGCGGATCGCATCATGGGGCAGCTTGTAGTGGCCGAAATCGGTCTCGCGGCCCCAAATCGCGAGCACCACCGGGCCGGGCACGCCGAACCGCTTCTCGATCCCTTCCAGCGATGCCGCGTATTGCGCGCGCAGCTTGGCGCCCTCGGCGGCGAGGCGCGCGATGTTGGATTCCTTGAGATAGTCGGCGGGGGTCTGGACGAACTCGGCCTGGCCGCGCTGCGGCGCCTGGGCGCGTCCGGGGATGGCGAGATCGGGCAGCGACAGGTCCGGTTCCAGGCCGCGGGTCGCGGCGTCGAACGTCGCCCGGCTGACCCCGAGAGCCTGCGCCTCAGGCCACGTCGCGGCGAGCCATTGCTGGAAAGCGGCATCGGCGGCGAACGCGGGATTCGCGGTCCAGGAGAACAAGATGCAGAACAAAACGAGCGCTGCGATCACCAGCCCTGGTGCCCAGCTGCGGACCGATCTCAAGTGCATGTGCACCTCCGGTTTTGACGCGAACGTTCCGTGAATTCAGACGAATCGGCAACGGACCATGGCCGGTAAACAAGGACTTAATGGTGGCAGGCATCGGCACCATTGACGCTGCAGCCGACGGGTATTACTTTTCTACAAAATGTAATACTGGATCACCGTCATGACCACGATCACCGTGAAAGGCCAAGTCACGCTGCCGAAGAAAATACGCGACGCCGTCGGCCTCAAGCCGGGCGACAAGGTCGACATACGCGCCACGGCATCCGGAGGCATCTACATCGAGAAGCCCGGTGCATTGCGAAGCTATGGGGAAAGATTGGACGCGTTGGCGAAGCGGCGACCCATTCGCGACATCACCACTGACGAGTTCATGGCAGCGAGCCGGGGCGAGATTCCCTCTAGGAATGAAAAGTGACGCTTGTCGACACCAACATCCTCATCGACATCCTGTCCAATGATCCAAATTGGCGAGCGTGGTCCCAAACCCGGCTAGAAGAGCGTTCCAGCAAAGGACCGCTGGTGATTAATGACATCGTCTATGCCGAGATGGCAGCGCGCTTTGGCACACATGAACAGCTGGACGCCGAGATAGCGGGATTCGATGTGGTTCTGCAGAGAATGCCGAAGCCGGCGCTGTTTTTAGCGGGACGGGCGTACGAACGGTACCGCCGTTTTGGCGGCACGCGGACGGGCGTTTTGCCGGATTTTTTCATTGGAGCCCATGCGCAGGTCGCGCAATGGCCGTTGCTGACCCGCGATGTCGGCCGCTACCGCGCCTACTTCCCCGACGTGGAACTGATCGCACCGACCGCTTAGATTAGCGCGATCATTTCGAGCAAGTAGCCCGCATTGAGCGAAGCGAAATGCGGGATTAAAGGCCGCGAAACCAACCAGCCGCCGCTCCCGGATTTCGCTTCGCTCATTCCGGGCTACGTTCCTCCACTCACTACCGGCTGAACTTCTTGTACTTCAGCCGGTGCGGGATGATCGAAATCGGTGCCGAGGCGGCGCATCTTATCGGCTTCGTAGTCCTGGAAGTTGCCTTCGAACCATTCCACATGGCTGTCGCCCTCGAAGGCGAGGATGTGGGTGGCGATGCGGTCGAGGAACCAGCGGTCGTGGCTGATGATCACGGCGCAGCCGGCGAAGTCTTCGAGCGCTTCTTCCAGCGCGCGCAGGGTGTCGACATCGAGGTCGTTGGTGGGCTCGTCGAGCAGCAGCACGTTCGCCCCCGACTTGAGCATCTTGGCGAGATGCACGCGGTTGCGCTCGCCGCCCGACAACAGGCCCACCTTCTTCTGCTGATCGGCACCCTTGAAGTTGAAGGCGCCGCAATAGGCGCGTGAGTTGATCTCGCGCTTGCCGAGCTGGAGCTGGTCGAGGCCGCCCGAGATCTCCTGCCACACGGTCGCCTTGGCATCGAGGCTGTCGCGCGACTGGTCGACATAGCCGATATGGACGGATTCCCCGATCGAGATCTCGCCGCTGTCGGGCTCTTCCTGCTTGGTGATCATGCGGAACAGCGTGGTCTTGCCGGCGCCGTTGGGACCGATCACGCCGACGATGCCGCCGGGCGGCAGCTTGAAGGTAAGGCCGTCGATCAGCAGATTGTCGCCGAATCCCTTGCTGAGATTCTCGAACTCGATGACGTGCTGGCCGAGCCGCTCGGCGACCGGGATGACGATCTGGGCGGTAGTCGGCCCCTTCTCCGCCGCCTTGGCCAACAGGTCCTCATAGCGCTGGTAGCGCGCCTTGGACTTGGCTTGGCGGGCGCGCGGGCTCGCCGCGATCCATTCCTGCTCGCGGAGAAGCGTCTTCTGGCGGGATTCCTCCTCGCGGCCCTCCTGGGCGAGCCGCTTCTGCTTCTGCCCGAGCCATGACGTGTAATTGCCCTGATAGGGAATCCCGCGGCCGCGATCGAGCTCGAGAATCCAGCCGGTCACATTGTCGAGGAAGTAGCGATCATGGGTGACGATCAGTATGGCGCCGGGATACTTGCGCAGATGGCCCTCGAGCCAGTTCACGGTCTCGGCGTCGAGATGGTTGGTCGGCTCGTCCAGCAGCAGCAGTTCCGGTTGCTCCAGGAGCAGCTTGCACAGCGCGACACGGCGCTTCTCGCCGCCCGACAAATGGGTGACCTCGGCGCCGTCCGGCGGGCAGACCAGGGCCTCCATGGCTTGGTCGATCTTGGAATCGAGATCCCACAGGCCCTTGGCCTCGATCTCGTCCTGGAGCGCCGTCATCTCGTCCGCGGTCTCGTCGGAATAGTTCATGGCGAGTTCGTTGTAGCGGTCGAGCACGGCCTTCTGCGCCGCGACGCCTTCCATCACGTTCTCGCGCACCGTTTTCGTGGCATCGAGCTGCGGCTCCTGGGGCAGGTAGCCGACCCGGGCGCCTTCGGCGACGAAGCCCTCGCCGCTGAACTCGGTGTCGATGCCCGCCATGATCCGCAGCAGCGTGCTCTTGCCGGATCCGTTGACGCCCAGCACGCCGATCTTGGCGTCGGGATAGAACGACAGGTTGACGTTCTCCAAGACCTTCCGGTTGCCCGGATAAGTCTTGGAGAGACCTTGCATGTGATAGATGAATTGCCGGGCCATTGCGCCCCTCTTGTCGGCACTGGCAGCGAAGAAAAGCCGGCTCGCCGCCAAGAATGCGAGTGATACCCACCAGGGCGGTTTCCCGACGGAGACGCCTGGATATTTCGGGAGAAGTCGGCGCTGATGTAACGATGCCGGCCGGAAAGGGCAAGGCCGCGAACTGTGCAGTGTCGCCAGCCGCGTCGTGTCGCGAACGCGCCGCAGCCTGTGTCGATCCGATCACGGTCCGGGGAAAAGCGGCACCGCTGCCGCGCCAATGCGCGAATCGATCTCGCTTTCCACCAGATTTTAACAAATTACTGCCATAGCAGGGCGGTGAACCATTTTCCTGGCAGATCGACCAACCCAGGGAAGCGACCAATTAGACACAGGACCCGAGCAATGGCGAACGACAAGAAGGCTCCCGCGATGCGCGCCGCCATTGCCGCGCTGTGGCGCTCCCTGGTCAAGGACCTGTTCGGCACCTACCGGCCCGAACGCCATTACATGCGCGGTCCCGGCCCCAAATACCGCGCCAAGCGCGGATTTGCCGGCATCCCGACCTGATCCGGCCGGCGCGTTTTTCTCAAAGCGTCACTTCACCGGCAGGCGTCGGCGCGACTCCGAAAGCCCTGATTCGACGACGCCCCGCCTTGACGCCGGCTGAGGCCGCACCCGCTTGTCCGCTATCGGGGTGATGTGCCAAAGCTTTCCCGCTGCGGCGAGGCGCCGGAGAGGGGAGAGGAAATAGCGGATGCGATACCGTTGTGCGGTTCTCGACGACTACCAGAATGTCGCCCTGAAGCTGGCCGACTGGTCGAAGATCACCGGGGATGTCGACGTCACCGTGTTCAACCAGCACATCGGAGGACCTGACGAGGTCCATCGCGCGCTCAGGGATTTCGACATCGTCTGCATGATGCGCGAACGCACGCCGTTCCGCCGCAATACCATCGAGGCGCTGCCCAACCTCAAGCTCCTGATCACCACCGGCGCGCGCAACGCTTCGATCGACATGGCGGCGGCGGCCGAGCGGGGAATCACGGTCTGCGGCACCTCGAGCTTCGGCAATCCGACCACCGGCATCACCTTCGGCCTCATCCTGGAGCTGACGCGGCGGATCGGATTCGAACATGCGCGGCTCGAGGCAGGGCAGCCCTGGCAGGTCACGCTAGGGCCCGACATCGAGGGCATGACGCTCGGCATCATCGGCCTCGGCAAGCTCGGCGTGCGGGTCGCCGGCGTGGCCAAGGCCTTCGGCATGAAGGTGATCGCCTGGAGCCCCAATCTCACTGCGGAGAAGTGCAAGGAAGTCGGCGTCGAATATGCCTCCAAGGAAGACCTTTTTCGCCAAGCCGACATCGTCACCATCCATGTCCAGCTCGGCGACCGCTCGCGCGGGCTGGTCGGGGCGAAGGACATCGGCCTGATGAAGCCGACCGCCTACATCGTCAACACCGCGCGGGGGCCGATCGTCGACGAGAAGGCGCTGCTCGGCGCCCTGACCGAACGACGTATCGCCGGCGCCGGGCTCGACGTGTTCGATGTGGAACCGCTGCCGCTCGATCACCCGTTCCGAACCATGGACAATGTCGTGATCACCCCCCATCTCGGCTATGTCAGCCTGCAGAACTACCAGCACTACTTCCCGGACATCGTCGAAGACATCCGCGGATTCATCGACGGCAAGCCGATGCGGGTGATCGCTAAATGAAGAAGCGCGCCTAGACTTCAAACAGTCGCTCATTTTTTCATCACGCCCACTCTGTTGCCAAAGAGTGACGTAAAGACGGAAAAAGTGACAGCGACGCAGGTGTTTGAGCAAGGTTCTGCGACCCTTGGCTGAGCCGAAAGCCATGTAAGATTGGCGAAACAACCCCCTTACAAGTCCACAACTTCCTGGCCGCCCGCGCGGAAAAAATCCATTGATTGCAATGCCGCCATTGGGCAGGCTAAAGATGGATGGGGAGTAATAAATTGTTAATGAAATCCAGCGTGCGGAAAACGGCCCGCAAGGTGCCGCCGCAAATCCGTATGTTCGTTGATTTCGACGGCACCATCGCCCTTGAAGACACGACCGACGTGATCCTCGAGCGTTTTGCGGGACCGGAGTGGCGGGCGATCGAAGCCGAATGGCTTACCGGCCGCATCGGCTCGCGCGAATGCTTGGCGCGCCAAGTGGACCTCATCCGCGCTCTGCCCCACGAGATCGACGACCTCGTCGATGGCATCCCGCTCGATCCCCATTTTCTCGCCTTTTCGGCACTGTGCCGGGACAACGGCATTCCGCTGACGGTGGTATCGGACGGGCTCGACCACGTCGTGATGAAGATGCTGGCGCGGGGCGGCGCCGAGGTCCCGGTCCGGGCCAACCGGTTGGAGTGGCGGGGCAAGGACCGCTGGCGGCTCGCCTTTCCGTTTTCCAGCGATGCCTGCCAGTCGGCCGCGGGGCACTGCAAATGCAGCGCGCTCGACCGCGAACCGGGGCCGTTGCGCATCCTGGTCGGCGACGGCCGTAGCGATTTCTGCGCCGCCGAGACCGCCGACCTCGTGATCGCCAAGGGCGCCCTTGCGGAACACTGTCACCGCAAGGGACTGTCCTACCTCGTGTTCGGAAATTTCGCCGGCGCCATGACGATGCTTTCCGAATGGCTCGCCGCGCTCACCGAACTGCCGGAATTGAACCGAATCGCGGAAGCCACTCATGCCTCGCCGGCCGCTTAAGATCGCAGCGGCAGCCGCCGCCGATGGCGCAGCCGCCCGGGACCGCGAACTCCTCGAGCTCGAGGCGCTGTACTGCTCCCATGGCGATACGGTCCATTACACCGAGCCGCCGAAACTGTTCGAGAGCTGTGAGGGCTCGTACCTCTACGACGCCGAGGGGCGGGAATATCTCGACCTCCAGATGTGGTACTCGGCGGTCAATTTCGGCTACCGCAATCCGCGCCTGAACCAGGCGGCCAAGGACCAGCTCGACCGGCTGCCGCAGCTCGCCAGCCAGTACCTGCACCGCGAGAAGATCGAGCTCGCGGCCATGATCGCGCGCGATTGCGAGGCGAAGTTCGGCCGCAAGGGCCGCGTCCATTTCAATGTCGGCGGCTCGCAGGCGGTGGAGGATTCCCTCAAGCTCGTGCGCAACGCGACCAACGGCAAGAGCCTGATGTTCGCCTTCGAGGGCGGCTATCACGGGCGCACGCTGGGTGCCTCCGCCATCACCTCGTCCTACCGCTACCGCCGCCGCTACGGCCATTTCGGCGACCGCGCGCAATTCGTGCCGTTCCCCTACCATTTCCGCGCCCCCAAGGGCATGAGCAAGGAGGAATACGGGCATCACTGCATCGCCCAGTTCGCCCGGCTCTTCGAGTCCGAATACAACGGCGTGTGGGACCCCAAGGCCGGCCAGGCCGAATACGCCGCCTTCTATGTGGAGACCGTGCAGGGCACCGGCGGCTACGTCATCCCGCCGAAGAACTTCTTCATCGAGTTGAAGAAGGTGCTCGACCGCTACGGCATCCTGATGGTGGTCGACGAAATCCAGATGGGGTTCTTCCGTACCGGCAAGCTGTGGTCGATCGAGCACTTCGGCGTCCAGCCCGACATCATCGTGTTCGGCAAGGCGCTCACCAACGGCCTCAATCCGCTGTCCGGCCTGTGGGCGCGCGAGGAACTGATCAACCCGAAAGTGTTCCCGCCCGGGTCGACCCACTCCACCTTCAACGCCAATCCGCTCGGCACCGCGATCGGGCTCGAAGCGATGAAGATGATGCACGAGCTGGACTACGCGAGCTCGGTGCCGAAGAAAGGCGCCTACTTCCTGCGCGGCCTCGAAGAGCTCGAGCGCCGTCACAAGGTGATCGGCAACGTCGACGGGCTAGGCCTCGCCCTGCGCATGGAGATTTGCGCGGAGGACGGTATCACGCCGGACCGGGCGTTCGTCGATCGCATGGTCGACGAATCCCTCAAGGGCGATCTCGTCCACCATGGCCGGCGCTACGGGCTGGTGCTCGACATCGGCGGCTATTTCAAGAACGTGGTCACCCTCGCCCCCTCCCTCGACATCACCTATGGCGAGATCGATCTCGCCATCGCCCTCCTCGATCAGCTCATCGCCCGCGTCGCCGGCATGGCGGGGAGCCCGCGATGACCATCGTCGATCGCAGCTTCTCCGTCGGCAGCGGACGCACCGGCTTCCTGCTGATCCACGGGCTCGGCGGCACGCCGATCGAGCTGAAATTCGTCGCGAAGGGCCTCGCCCGCAACGGCTTCGCCGTCCACTGCTGCCAGCTCGCGGGCCATTGCGGCGACGCCTCCGATCTCCTGGCGACCGGATGGCAGGATTGGTATGCGAGCGTCGTTGCCGCCTTCGAGCGGCTGCGCGCGACCTGCGACACCGTGGTGGTGGGCGGCCTGTCGATGGGGGCGGTGCTGGCCCTGCATCTCGCCGCCCAGCGGCCGGACGATGTCCACGGCCTTGCGCTCTATGCGCCGACGCTGTGGTACGACGGCTGGGCGATGCCGTGGTACCGGTTCGGGCTGCGCCTGGGCATGCTGACCGGGTTCGGGCGCTGGTGCGTGCGCCGGTTGTACAGCTTCGTGGAGACCGCGCCCTACGGAATCGAGGATCCGGCCATCCGCGCCGTAGTGCTGGCCGCGATGAACTCCGGAGACACCACCCAGGCCGGCATCTTGGTCACCCCCGGTGCCTCCTTGTGCGAGCTTTGCCTCCTGGTCGATCAGGTGACGCCGCGTCTGTCCGCGATCAAGGCGCCGGCGCTGGTGATCCAGGCCCGCGAGGACGATCTGTCCAGCATCAAAAACGCCCAATATCTGCAGCGACATCTCGGCGGCATCGTCGATACCCTGATCCTCGACGACAGCTACCACATCGTCACCGTGGACCGGCAGCGCGACCTCCTGATCGAGAGCTCGGTGGCGTTCGCCACCGTCCTGTCGGCGCGGCGCGAGGGCGAGAATACGGTGCGGGCACTCGAACACGCCCGCGCCGGCCGGGGTACGCGCGCCGCATCCGAGACCGCCGCTCCGCATCCGTAAGCTATCGGCTTCACACATCTTGGATGACGACTGTCTCATCGGCGTGGTGCTGGGAAACTCGCGCCTGCGGCCGAGTATCTCAGTCACCATAAGTCGCGATGGCGGTTGCCCTCACGTCAGCGCCGATCCAAACTATGGCGCGGCGTGGATTGACGGGCACGACATGAAGGCGATCATCATCGGCGGCGGCATCGGCGGTCTGACCACCGCGCTCATGTTGCATGCGCGGGGCATCGACTGCGAGGTGTTCG
The DNA here is from genome assembly GCA_963800215.1 of uncultured Alphaproteobacteria bacterium. Lineage (GTDB taxonomy): Bacteria > Pseudomonadota > Alphaproteobacteria > Rhizobiales > Xanthobacteraceae > JAJPKK01. The sequence continues at coordinate 199,902 of CAWCZY010000008.1, forward strand.
AGCAGGCGGATGCGCTGCGCGAGCTCGGCGTCGGGATCAACACGCTGCCCCACGCCATCAAGGAACTGGCCGGGCTCGGCCTGTTGGAGCGGCTCGACGCGGTGGCGATCCGCACCTACGAGCTGTTCTACATGAACCGCTTCGGCCAGGAGATCTGGCGCGAGCCGCGCGGCCTCGCGGCCGGCTACGACGTGCCGCAATTCTCGATCCACCGCGGCCGCCTGCACGGCGTGATCCACCAGGCGGTACGCGCGCGCATCGGCGAAGGCCGCATTCACACCGGCCACCGGCTCGGCGCCTTTACCCAGGACGAAGGCGGCGTCACCGCCTATCTGTTCGACCGCAGCGGCCACCGCGCCACCGCGCGCGGCGACGTGCTGATCGGCTGCGACGGCATTCATTCCAGGGTGCGCGAGACGCTGTTTCCCGACGAAGGCCCCGCAAGATGGAACGGCATCATGCTGTGGCGCGGCGCCGTCAACTGGCCGGCCTTCCTCACCGGACGCTCCATGATCGTCGCCGGCGGGCTCGCGGCGAAATTCGTCGTCTATCCCATCGCCGAAGGCTCGCGGGCGGACCGCAAGCTCACCAATTGGGCGGTGACGGCCAAGGTCGGCCCCAACGATACGCCGCCGCCCAACAAGGAGGACTGGTCCAACCCCGGCCGCATGCAGGATCTGATGCCGCATCTGCGGCGCTTCCAGGTGCCCGGCATCGATCCCCAGCATCTCGTCGAGGCGACCGGCGAATTCTGGGAATTTCCCATGTGCGACCGAGATCCGCTGCCGCGCTGGTCCCACGGCCGGGTGACGCTGTTGGGCGACGCCGCCCATCCCATGTACCCCGTGGGCTCGAACGGCGCCTCCCAGGCGATCCTCGATGCGCGCGTTCTCGCCGACCGGCTCGAGGCCGCCGAGCATCCCCGCGCGGCGCTCGCGGCCTACGAGCAGGAGCGCCTGCCCATGACCGCGCAGATCGTTCGCATGAACCGCAAGGGCGGCCCGGAAGGGGTCATCGACGCCGTCGAGGAGATCGCACCGGACGGCTTTGCCGACGTCGACGCCGTGCTCAGCTTCGAACGCCGCCAGGCGATCGTGCGCGGCTACGCCTCGACCGCGGGCTTCGCCAAGGAGCAGGTCAACAAGGCCGCAGGAAAAGCGGCCTGACCCGAGCTGGATGCCGAGTTGAATCGGATCGCGCTCTCAAGTCTTTGATTTCGAGCATAATCTTGTTTGAAAAGTCTGCGACTTTTCGGGATCATGCTCTACTGGAGCGTTTTTCGTCTACGTTGAACTCACAATCGGCTGTCATCGCCCGGCTCGACCGGGCGATCCAGTAAACACCGACCGTGAGTACTGGATTGCCCGGTCAAGCCGGGCAATGACACCAATAGGGTCAGCCTAATCGGAATGCTCCAGCGACCAGGACTCCATGACCGCCACGCTCTTCATCGTCCAGGTCCTCAACGGGATTCAGCTCGGCGTCCTGCTGTTCCTCATCGCCGCGGGACTGACCCTGGTGTTCGGGGTGATGGACTTCATCAATCTCGCCCACGGCGTGCAGTACATGCTCGGCGCCTATTTCGCCGTCATGTTCTACGGGCTGACCGGCAGCTTCCTGGCGGCGCTGGGGCTGGCGCTCATCGCCTCGCTCGGCATCGGGCTACTGCTGGAATTCGCGGTGTTCCGCCATCTCTATGACCGCGACCATCTCGACCAGGTGATCGCGACCTTCGGCATCATCCTGTTCCTGAACCAGGGCGTGAGGATCGTGTGGGGAGCAGCGCCCCTGAGCCTGCCGATCCCGGACCTGTTGTCCGGCACCGTGGTGCTGATGCCGGGCCTGGTCTATCCGGTGTGGCGGCTTGTCATCATCGCCTGCGGGCTCGCCACCGCGGCGCTGCTCTACGTCTTGATCCGCTTCACCCGGGTCGGCATGCTGGTGCGCGCGGGCGCCACCGACGCGGCGATGGTGTCGGCGCTCGGCGTCGACATCAGGCGGCTGTTCATGATCGTGTTCGGCTTCGGCACCATGCTGGCGGGATTCGCCGGCGTGATGATCGCGCCGATCCTCTCGGTCGAGCCGGGCATGGGCGACACCATCCTCATCCTCGCCTTCGTCGTCATCGTCATCGGCGGCATCGGCTCGATCCGCGGCGCGTTCCTGGGCGCGATGCTGATCGGGCTCGTCGACACGCTCGGGCGCTCCTTCGCCGTCGACATCCTGCGCCTGTTCATGGCGCCGTCGCCGGCGCGCACGGTCGGACCGGCGATCGCCTCGATGCTGATCTATCTCCTGATGGCGGTCGTGCTCTATGTGCGCCCGAGCGGCCTGTTCCCGGCGCGGGGCCGCTGAATGGCCGCTCTCGATGGCGCGGGGGGCGAGGCGAAGCCCGGAACGCGTGTATCCGCCGATGTGATCGTGCCGCTCGTCCTGTTCGCCTTCTTCGCCGCGGTGCCGCTCGCCGCTGCCGGCGCGCAGGCCTATCTCGTCAGCGTGTTCATGCGGATCATGATCTTCGCCATCGCCGCCATCGGGCTCGACCTCATTCTCGGCTATGGCGCACTGATCTCGTTCGGCCATGCCGCCTTCATCGGGCTCGGCGCCTATGCCGTCGGCATACTCGCCGCCCAAGGTATCCATGACGCGTCGATCGCGCTCGCCGCGGCGCTCGCGGTCGCGATGCTGTTCGCCTTCCTCACCGGCCTCGTGTGCCTGCGCACCAAGGGCGTCTATTTCATCATGATCACGCTCGCGTTCGGGCAGATGGCGTTCTTCACCGCCGGCTCGCTCGCGCCTTACGGCGGCGACGACGGCCTCACCATCCACATGCGCGACACGGTGTTCGGCTATCCCCTGCTGGAGAATGCCCGGGCGTTCTATTACCTCGTCCTCGCCTGCCTCGCGGCGAGCTATGGGCTGTGCCGGGCGCTGATCGCCTCGCGGTTCGGCCGCGTGTTTCGCGGCGCGCGGGAAAATCCCACTCGCATGGCGGCGATCGGATTCGACACCACCCGCTTCCAGCTGGTCGCCTATGTCGTCTCCGGCGCGCTCGGCGGCTTGTCCGGCTTCCTGCTCGCCAACGCCACCGACTTCGTCAGCCCCGCCTACATGTCGTGGCAGCGCTCCGGCGACCTCCTGATCATGGTGATCTTCGGCGGCATGGGCCGGCTCTATGGCGCGGTGGTCGGCGCCTTGGCATACCTGCTGCTGGAGGAGCGGCTCGCCGACTATACCGAACAGTGGAAGGTCATCATCGGGCCGCTGCTGGTCGTCGTCGTGGTGTTCGCCCGCGGCGGCCTCGTCGGCGTCGCGCAGAAACTGTGGAGCTGGCGGCGTGGCTGACCCGGTCCTGCAGATCGAGGATCTGCGCAAGCAGTTCGGCGCGCTCGCCGTCACCGACGGCGTGAGCCTCGACGTCGCGCCGGGCGAATTGCACGCCGTCATCGGCCCCAACGGCGCCGGCAAGACCACGCTCATCAACCAGATATCCGGTTTCCTCAAACCGCAGAGCGGCCGCATCCGGTTCGACGGCCGCGACATCACCGCGCTGCCGGTGCATGCCCGCGCGCGGCTCGGCCTCGCACGATCATTCCAGATCACCTCGATCCTGCCGGGCTTCTCGGCACTGGAAAATGTCGCGCTCGCGGTCCAGGCGCGCTGCGGATCGAGCTTCCGGTTCTTCGGCCGCGCCGCGGCGGAGCCGGTGCTGAACGAGCCGGCCCGCGCGGCGCTCGAAGAAGTCGGGCTCGGCGCGCGCATCCATGTGCCGGCAGGCGCGCTGTCCCACGGCGAGAAGCGCGCCCTCGAACTCGCCATCGCACTCGCCATGGCGCCGAAGCTGATCCTGCTCGACGAGCCGATGGCCGGCACCGGCCGCGAGGAATCCGACCGGCTGGTGGCGCTGCTGGCGCGCCTCAAGGGCCGCTTCGCGATGATCCTGGTCGAGCACGACATGACCGCGGTGTTCGCGCTCGCCGACCGCATCTCGGTGATGATCTACGGGCGCATCCTCGCCAGCGGGCCGCCCGCGGCGGTGCGCAGCGACCCCTCGGTCATCGCCGCCTATCTCGGCGACGATATGGAGTAGCGGCGATGCCGGCCATGCTCGAACTCGAACACATCGCCGCCGGCTACGGCCCTGCCCGGGTGTTGTTCGACGTCAATCTCGCGGTCGCCGAGGGCGAGGTGGTGACGCTGCTCGGCCGCAACGGCATGGGCAAGACGACCGCCATCCGCGTGCTGATGGGGCTGTTGCCGGCGAGCAGCGGCACGGCGCGCTTCGCCGGCGTGCCGCTCATCGGCCTTGCGCCCTATCGCATCGCCCGGCTCGGCCTCGGCCTGGTTCCCGAAGGGCGGCGGATCTTTCCCACCCTCACGGTGGAGGAAAACCTGGTCGCGACGGCGGCGGCGCGGTTCGGTCCGCCGCGCTGGCAGCTTCGTGAGGTTTACGGATTCTTCCCGGCCCTCGCCGAGCGCCGCACCAACATGGGCAACGAAATCTCCGGCGGCGAGCAGCAGATGCTCGCGATCGGCCGCGCGCTGATGACCAATCCCAAGCTCCTCATCCTCGACGAGGCGACCGAGGGGCTGGCGCCGCTGATCCGCGCCGAAATCTGGGCCTGCCTCGCCCGACTCAAGCAGGAGGGGCAGGCGATCCTCTTGGTGGACAAGCATATCGAGGCGCTGGCCAGGATCGCCGATCGCCATGTGGTGATCGAGAAAGGCACCGTGGTCTGGACCGGGAACTCGCCCGCGCTCGCCGCGGACGGCGAGGTGCGCGGGCGCTACCTGCAGGTGTGACCGTCATCCCGGGGCAGCCCACCGGGTCCGGCCTTTGGCCGGCCCGAACCCGGAATGACCGAGGTCAAATTCATTGTTTTTGAATCCTTCCAATCAGGATAAGCTCGGCTCAAGCGAAACAACACCAAAGGGAGGAGACGATTATGGCCAAGCACGACGAATCCCGCCGCGCGTTTTTGGTCGGTGCGGCCGTCGGTGCCGGCGCCGTCGCCGGGACCGGCATGGTGTCGGGGGCGCTCGCCCAGCACCGTCAGCACCCCAAGGCCGCGGAGGAGCCGGAGGCCGCCCACGGCCACGACGGCGGCGAGGGCCACGGCGCGTTCCTCAATGACGACAATGCGGCGACCATCGCGGCCTTTGCCGAGCGGCTGATGCCCGGTGCGCCGGGCAAGCCGGGCGCGCGCGACGCCGACGTGCTCAACTACATCGACCTCGCCCTCGCCGGCGCTTATTCCGACCAGCAGGATTTCTACCGCCGCGGCCTCGCCGCGCTCGATGCCTATTGCCGCAAGACCTTCAACCAGCCGTTCGTGAAGCTCAGCGCGGCCCAGCAGGACGAAGTGATCACCGCGCTCGAGCAGGGCAAGGCGAGCGAGTTCACCTATCCCACCGCGCAGGCGTTCTTCAACGCCGTTCGCACCCACACCATGGAGGGCATGTTCGCCGACCCGATCTATGGCGGCAACAAGGACTTCGCCGGCTGGAAGCTGGTCGGCTTTCCCGGCGCCCAGCCGTTCTTCACCGCCGCGGACATGCAGAGCAGGCAGGCGTTCAACCGCGCGCCCATCACCGGCCTCCAGGCCCAGGCCAAAATCGCATCGCGAAAGGCATGAGCCATGGCAACCGAAAAGACTGACGTCGTCATCGTCGGCGCCGGCGCCGTCGGCGGCATCATAGCGGCGGAGCTCGGCAAGGCCGGCATGAAAGTCATCGGCCTGGAGCGCGGGCCGCGCCTCAAGACCGCGGACTTCGAGCCGCATGACGAGCTGCGCTACTTTCAGCGCCAGGATCTTCGCCCCGACACCAAGCGCCAGCCGGTGACGTGGCGGCCGAACCCGCAAGCTCGCGCGAGGCCGGTCGGCAGCCTGAGCTACGGCAACCAAGCCGGCGGGGGCACCGTGCATTACGGCGCGCTGTCGTGGCGCATGCACGAAGACGACTTCCGCGCCCGCTCCCACACGATCGAGCGCTATGGACTGTCCGCCATACCGCAGGACTCCACCATCGCGGACTGGCCGGTGAGCTACGCCGAACTCGAGCCGTTCTACGACAAGGCCGAGTACGAGCTCGGCGTCTCCGGCCAGGCCGGCAATCTCGCGGGCAAGAAGGTCGAAGGCGGCAATCCATTCGAAGCCCCACGCGCGCGGGACTATCCGCTGCCGCCGCTGAAAATGGATCAGTCGGGGGTTCTATTCGAAGCCGCGGCCAAGAATCTCGGCTTCCACCCGTTCTCGAGCCCACGGGCAATCCTGTCGCAGCCCTATAACGGCCGGCCGGGCTGCACCTATTGCGGCTTCTGCCAGGCGTTCGGCTGCCATGTCGGCGCCAAATCGAGCATCCTCGTCACTAAGCTGCCGGAGGCCGATGCGACCGGCAATTTCAAACTCGTCACCGGCGCCATGTGTCACCGTGTCAACAGCGACAACAGCGATCGCGTGACCGGAGTGTCCTATTACGGCCCCGACGGCTCCGACAATACCATCGAGGCGGAGATCGTCGTTCTCGGCACCTTCATCTACGACAACACCCGATTGCTGCTGCTGTCGAAGACGGAGAAATTCCCCAACGGCCTCGCCAATTCGAGCGGCCAACTGGGCAAGCACATGATGGCCCATATGATGCCCAACGTGTTCGTCGGCTTCGAAGACCGGCACGTCAACAACTACATGGGGCCGAGCGCGCAGAAGCACACGATCGACGACTTCAATGCCGACAATTTCGACCACGGCGGTGCGGGCTTCGTCCGCGGCGCGCAGATATCCGTCGGCACCCCAAATCTGGAAGGCGGCCCGCTCGCCTTCATGTCGGTCGGCACCCCGCCCGGCGTCCCGCGTTGGGGCGCGGCGTATCGCGACCATCTCGCCAAGGCCTATGCGCGGCACGCCGTGATGGTGGCGCAGACCGAGAACCTCGCCTATGGCGACCAGACCATCGACCTCGATCCCAACGTGCGGGACGCCTGGGGTATGCCGGCACCGCGGATGACTTATGACTGGCGGCGGCCCAATGAACTCGCGCGGGTCGAGTTCATGATGAAGAAGATGGAGAAGATCGGGCGCGCCATGGGCGGCGCGCAGGTCTGGCGCAACGGCCTGAGCCCGGGCGCACCGGGCGCCCACCACGAGGGCGGCACCCGCATGGGCAACGATCCCAACCTGTCGGTGGTGAACAAGTACGGCCAGAGCTGGGACATCCCTAATTTGTTCGTGGTCGGCTCATCGACCTTCCCGTCCATGAGCGGCTTCAACCCGACCCTCACCATCCAGGCGCTCGCCTTCATGAGCGCCGACGCGATCGCCACCCGCTACAAGAAAAATCCCGGGCCCCTGCTGTAGGGCGCCGGCACCGCGCTTGTGGGGAGCGCAAGAACCCCACCCTGCCCTCCCCGAGGACGGGGAGGGAACGACTGGGGAATATTGGGCGCGCGCAGGCAAAGCCACGGCGTGACCGACAGGGAGGACATCATGGCCACACAAAAGACCGACGTCGTCATCGTCGGCGCCGGCGCGGTCGGCGGCATCATGGCGGCCGAACTCGGCAAGGCCGGCATGAAGGTCATCGGCCTGGAGCGCGGCCCGCGCCTCAAGACCGCGGACTTCGCCGGGCATGATGAACTGCGTTACTTCCAGCGGCTCGACCTTCGGCCCAATCCGAAACGGCAGCCGGTGACCTGGCGCACCAGCGCGGATGCGCGCGCGAGGATGCTGCCCAAGCTCGACTACGGCAACCAGGCCGGCGGTGGCACCGTGCATTACGGCTCGGTGTCGTGGCGCCTCCACGAGGACGATTTCCGCGCCCGCTCCCACACCGTCGAGCGCTACGGCGTGTCCGCGATTCCCGCCAATTCGACGCTCGCCGATTGGCCGCTCGGCTATGCCGATCTCGAGCCGTTCTACGACAAGGCCGAGTACGAGATCGGCGTGTCCGGCCAGGCCGGTAACCTGCAGGGCAAAGCAATCGAGGGCGGCAATCCCTTCGAGGCGCCCCGGCAGCGCAACTATCCGTTGCCGCCGCTGCGCATGGAGCAGGCGGCGGTGCTGTTCGAAGCCGGCGCCAAGAAGCTCGGCTACCACCCGTTCTCGACGCCGCGGGCGATCATCTCGCAGCCCTATAACGGCCGCCCCGGTTGCACCTATTGCGGTTTCTGCCAGGGGTTCGGCTGCCATGTCGGCGCCAAGTCGAGCATCCTCGTCACCAAGCTGCCGGAGGCCGATGCGACCGGCAATTTCACGCTCATCACCGGCGCCATGTGCCACCGCGTCAACAGCGACAACAGCGGCCGCGTGACGGGCGTGTCCTATTACGGCCCCGACGGCTCCGACAACACCATCGAGGCGGAGATCGTCATCCTCGGCACCTTCGTCTACGACAACACGCGACTGCTGCTGCTGTCGAAGACGGAGAAGTTCCCCAACGGCCTCGCCAATTCGAGCGGCCAGGTCGGCAAGCATTTCATGACGCATATCGGCGCGCGGGTGTTCGCCACCTTCGACGACCGCTACGTCAACAACTTCATGGGGCCGAGCGCGCAGAAGCACACGCTCGACGACTTCAACGGCGACAATTTCGATCACGGCGGCCTCGGATTCATCCGCGGCGCCCAGATCTCGGTCACCGAGGCGGACATCGAGGGCGGCCCGATCGCCGGGGCGCTCAGCATGCCGCCGCCTCCCGGCGTGCCGCGCTGGGGCGCGGCCTATCGCGATTTCCTCGCGAAGGCGTTCACGCGCTATGTCGGGGTCGCCGCCCAGACCGAGAATCTCGCCTATGCCGACCACACCATCGACCTCGACCCGGATGTGCGCGATGCCTTCGGCCTGCCGGCGCCAAGGCTCACCTACGATTGGCGCAAGCCGAACGAAACGGCGCGGATCGATTTTCTGTTCAAGAAGCTCGAAGGGATCGCCCACGCCATGGGCGCGAGCCAGGTGTGGCGCAGCCCGACGAGCCCCGGCGCCCCCGGCTCGCACCACGAAGGCGGCACCCGCATGGGCAACGATCCCAATGTGTCGGTGGTGAACAAATACGGACAGAGCTGGGACATTCCCAACCTGTTCGTCATCGGCAGCTCGACATTCCCGTCGATGAGCGGCTTCAACCCGACGCTCACCATCCAGGCACTCGCCTTCATGAGCGCCGACGCCATCGCCAACAGGTACAAGAAAAGTCCGGGGGCACTGCTGTAGCCGCTATTTGCGCCGCCCCACCCCATACACTCCATCATGGCCGGGCTTGTCCGGGACAAGCCCGGTGATGACGGCTTTGGACGGATGCGCCACTTCTTGCGGCCAAAATGGCGCGAGGGCGACGCCGCTATAACTCCACCTGGCCGCCGAGCTCAATGACCCGGTTGGGCGGGATGCGGAAGAACTCCGTCGCCGCCAGGGCGTTGCGATGCATGGCCTCGAACAGCTTGCAGCGGACGCTGCCGAGGCGAGACTTTCTTTCCGGCACGATCGTCACCCGTCCGACGAAGAACGAGGTCGCCATCATGTCGAAGTCGAGCCCGTATGCGCTGCACCGCTCAAGCAGGCGGGGAACGTTCGGGCTCTGCATGAAGCCGTAATAGGCGACGACCGCATGGAAGTCGTCGCCGAGGTGGGTGACCTCGATGCGATGGCCCAGGTGAACGCGCGGGATGTTCTTCGTCACGACATGCAGCAGCACGATGCGCCGGTGCAGCACCTTGTTGTGCTTGAGGTTGTGGAGCAGCGGCACCGGCACGACATCGACCCGGCTGGTCAGGTAGACGGCGGTTCCGGGCACGCGCGTCTTGTTGTGTGTGTGGGCGATGAATTCCGCGAGCGGCAGCGTGTCGCGCTCGAGCTTGCGAGCGAGCGAGCTGCGGCCCTGCCGCCAGGTCGACATGGCGAAGAACAGCAGCGCGGCGACCACCAGCGGCACCCAGCCGCCCTCGACGACCTTCATCAGGTTGGCGGCGACGAACGCCAGGTCGACCACGGCGAACACGCCGGCGACCCCGATCGCCAGCGGCAGGCTCCACCCCCAGACCTCGCGCATGGTCAGGTAAATCAATATCGTGGTCAGGAACATCGTCAGCGACACCGCGATGCCGAACGCGGCCGCAAGGTTGTCGGATGAGCGAAACGCCAGCGTCAGGCCGAGGGTGAGCGCCATCAACACCCAATTGACGAAGCCGACATAGATCTGGCCGTAGCCCTCCGACGAGGTCTGCGTGATATGCAGCCGCGGGCACAGGCCGAGCTGGATCGCCTGGCGGGTCATCGAAAAAGTGCCGCTGATGATAGCCTGGCTGGCGATGATGGTCGCCGCGGTGGCGAGCGCCACCAGAGGCACCTGCAGGAATTCCGGGCACAGCAGGAAGAACGGATTCGCGCCGGCCTCGATCGGCCCACCGACCACGATTGCGGTCTGGCCGGCATAGTTCAGGAGCAGCGTCGGCAGCACCAAGCCATACCAGGCGAACCGGATCGGCCGGGGACCGAAATGGCCCATGTCGGCGTACAGCGCCTCGGCGCCGGTGGCGCACAGGAATACGCCGCCCAGCACCAGGAAACCGGTCATTCCATGACTGAACAGGTAGGCGAGCCCATAACGCGGATCGAACGCCGCCAGCACACCGGGATGGCGCAGGATGCCGGACAGCCCGAGCATGCCGATGGTGACGAACCATACGGTCATGACCGGCCCGAACAGCTTGCCGATCCGGCCACTGCCCTGGGGCTGCAGGGCGAACACCGCGATCAGGACGACGACCGACAGCGGCAATACGTAGGGCGCGAATTCCGGGACCGGCCCCTTGATGCCCTCGAGCGCGCTCAATACCGAAATCGCCGGCGTGATGGCGCCGTCGCCATAGAGCAGGGCCGCACCCAATATGCCGATCGAGATGACGCCGACACGTTCACCGTGCTTGATTCCCAGGAGCGACATCAGCGCCAGGATGCCGCCTTCGCCGTCATTGTCGGCGCGCATGATGATCGCCACATATTTGATCGAGGTGGTGATGATCAGCGTCCACACGATCAGCGACAGCATGCCGAGCGCCACCTCGGGCGTGGCGGAGCCGCCGGCCCAGTCGAGCGCGGTCTTGAACGTGTAGAGGGGGCTGGTGCCGATATCGCCATAGACGACGCCGAGCGCCCCCAGCGCCATGGCAGCAAGGCCGCCATGGGTGTCCTGCTTGAAATCCACTGGCTCTGCCGCGATCGTCAACGCGCGCTGCTGCCTGATGGCGCCGGGATCGATTGGCGCCGGAATGCTCGCTTCCAACCCGAACCCCGATCTATTCCACGAGAGTCACCCTATCTCGTTAGCAAATCTCTTGCCACAAATTGCGCATCGCGACGGCTGGGTGTGACGGCTGTCGACCAGGCAGGGCGCGGGCACATGCACTTCGACAAGGCTGCAAACCCACCACGGCAGCGCCGCATCGAACCCGATCCGCTCCCTTATGGAACGGATGGACTTCGCTAAATCGCTCCATAGAGACATTTGCGTAAGGCCGAAACACCACATGCCGGCAGTCCGGGTGATAGGGCAGCCTGGCGGTCGGCTCAATCTCGAAAGTGACCCTCTTGAAGGCGCGGAGATCCTTGAGGACGATCTCGAGGTTGACATGAAAATTGCCGGTCAATTTGTACGCCCCGAGAATCTCGAGCGCGGCATCGTAGGCCCGCGATTTGGATAGATCGAGCGTGCATGACGGTGAAGGGGATCGCGCAGCGGAAGGTTCGGATCGGGCCGAGACACGTCCCCTTCCCGCCATGGTCCGGTGATCGGCAGATCGGGGCAGCATCTTCGCCACGACGGTCTCGATCAGTGACGTCGCTCGCAGCATCAGGGCAGCCATCGAAGGCTCTCCTTGGTTCTTGGTTTTGCGGGAGGTTTCCCGAAATTGCATCCTGTCGGCGGCGGGCAGCAAATGCGGCGCAGACCACAGCACGAGACCGCTACCCCAAATCTGACCGCGACCGCATATGAATTCGAGTAGGAAAGGCGCTACTTCTCATAAACGCGGCATATAGAGGGGAAGGTCCTCTTCTCCCTCCCCGTTTTTGGGAGGGCCGGGGTGGGGGACGCCGGCACCGCGCTCGCGGGAAACAAGAACCCCGCGGGAAGCAAGAACCCACCCTGCCCTCCCGGAATACAGAGAGGGATAAACTCTCAGAACGACGCCCATTCCTTCGACCGGACGCGGGCGACCACGGCCGCGCCGCCATGGCCGTCGGGCTTGACGATGGCGGCGTCGCCAAAATTGATCTGAATGCCCAGCGCGGCCTTTACGTTGGGAAAATGCGTGACCAGGATCGTGTTGGTGCCGGCATCCGGCACCGTCGCGATCATTTCCTTCATCATCTCGACGCGCTGCGGCCATGGCGGCGGCACCGGCGCGCCCGCAACGGGAACGAAAGCCTGAAGGAGCAGGGCGTCGGACGTCTCCGTCCGGCCGAATGCGAGACGGGCCATCTCGACCGCTCGGCAGTAGCCGCTCGCCACCACCTTGCCGACGGGGATGACGGCCTTCTTGAAGGCGGCGCCGATCACGCGCGCCTGCTCCTTGCCGGCGTCGTCGAGCATGAGCTGCCCCGTGCAACTCGCGAGATCGATCGGCGATGCGTCTTTGGGAAATTCCGGGCTTTCGTTGGTCCGTCCATGGCGAATGACGACGACGTAGCCGCCATTCTTGAGGTCGTCGAACGCCTCGCGCGCCGATTGTTGCGCTACCGAAGGCGTCACCTGCATCCCGATCCCGAGCAGGACCGCAAGCACCAGCAGCGAGAGACGATTTGCCATGACCGCTCCTTGTCCACGGGGCGAAATCACGCCCAATGAAGGCGAGCCATCCTCGATCGTCAAGGCATCGTTTCGCACCCGGCTTTCGCCTCCGAGCCCTGGCGGCTCGTCGCACTGGACCGCTTCATTCATGACGCTGGGGTTTGCCGGGCCACATGGTGTAAAGTCGCACGGTACGATCGCCGACGATGCGATCCATGTCGGAGGCGTTCGTGAAGGGACACTGCCTCATCCTGTTCATCGCCCTCGGGCTGGCGTGCGCGAGCGGTGGCGCGGGGGCACAGGACCGTGCCGCGTTCCTCGCCGGAGCGACCATCCATTGTCCCGGCTGCGACCTTCGCGGCGCGAGCCTCGACCGCCGCGACCTCACGGGTGCGGACCTCTCCGGCGCCGTCCTCGCCGGCGCGACGTTTTCGCGGACCATTTTTCGCGGAGCGAACCTGTCCGGGGCCGATCTCGTCGGGGCCAACTTCAAGCGGCACGACCTCACCGGCACCAACCTGTCCGGCGCCGACCTCCATGACGCGACGTTTCACCGCGCCGTCCTGCGCGGCGCGAACCTGTCCGATGCCGACCTCACCGGCGCGAACCTCAACCTGGCCGTCCTGACCTCGGCCAAGCTGGAGCACGCCACCATGGTTCAAGCCATGCTGTTCCAGGCCGAAGCGAACGGCGCCGACTTCACCAAGGCGAACCTCACCGCGGCGCTGATGGGGAGCGCGCGGCTCACCGTCGCCAAGCTCGACGGCGTCGATCTCAGCTTCGCCGACCTCTGGGAGGCGAGGCTCACCAATGCGAGCCTGCGCAACGCGACCCTGACCGACGCCAACCTGCATGCGGCCACCCTGTTGCGCGCCGACATGAGCGGCGTCACCGGCGACCGCACCAACCTGGTGCAAGCGAGCATGCGCAGCGCCAACCTCACCGGGGCCGTGCTGCACGGGGCGGACCTGTTCCAGGCCGACCTCACCGAGGCCGATCTGAGCAAGGCGGACCTCGGGGCGTCCCGGCTGCTGGCAGCCAAGCTGTTCAACACGAACCAGACCGACACCAGGTTTTCGGGCACGATCATGCCGGACAACAGCGTGCACCCGTGACGGCGCCGCTGCCGCCTCTTTGGCGCCCGACCGTCATCGACGCCCCGCAGTCGAAATGATATCTTTCCTGCGTCAGATACAAAAAAACTCGGGAGGATGCAGATGATGAAACGGGGACGTTGCGCGGAGCGGCTTGGCCTCGCCGGGCTGGTCGCGGGCACCGCGCTCGGGTTTTGCTTTTCGGCGCAGGCGGCGGAGACCACCTATCAGCGTCTCCTGAACGCCTCCTCCGAGCCGCAGAACTGGCTGATGCGGATGGGCAATTACAGCAACTGGAATTACTCGACACTCAACCAGATCAACCGCGGCAACGTCGCCAATCTCAAAGTCAAGTTCATGGCCTCGCTCGGCGACCCCTCGCGTCCCAACAAGGCCACCGAATACTTCACGCCGCTGGTCGAGGACGGCTTCTTGTACGTGGGCAACCAGTGGCAGCAGTTCTGGAAGTACGACGTGAGGAACGAAAAGCCGACGGTGGTCTGGAAGTTCGACGCCAAGGTCCAGGGCGGCGGCAGGAGCGGCCACAGCGTCGCGCTGCTCGGCAACAACATGTACTTCGTCACCAACAACGACACCTCGATCCCGCGCTTGGTCGCGCTCGACAAGAATTCCGGCCAGGTGGTGTTCGACGTCAACACCACCGACCCGGAAGTCGTGCCCAACCAGGGGCACTCGGGAGCGCCGCTCGCGGTCAAGAACATGATCGTCATCGGGCAGGGCAACCGGGGCGAGAACGGCCGCGGCTATCTCGCAGCCTACACCGCCGACACCGGCAAGCTGATCTGGCGGTTCCTGGTGGTTCCCAATCCAGGCGACCCGGGCTCGGAAACCTGGGTCGACAAGCGGACCATTCCCACCGGTGGCGGCTCGATCTGGACCGAGCCGTCTTACGATCCGGAAACCAATCTCATCTATGTCGGCACGGCCAACCCGGTCCACATGTTCGACCCGCAGGGCCGCCCCGGCGACAATCTCTACACCAATTGCATCATCGCGCTGGACGCCGATACCGGCAAGCTGAAGTGGTACTTCCAGACCGTTCCCAACGAGTCCTGGGACTATGATTCCGTCGCGATCACGCAGCTTTACGACACCACGATCGGCGGCGAGATGAGGAAGGTCCTGTCGCAGACCAACCGCAATGGTTTCTTCTACACCCTCGACCGCACCAACGGGCAGTTCGTCCAGGGCAAGCCCTTCACCACCGTGAACTGGACCGCCGGCCTCGATCCCAAGACCGGAAAACCGCTCGACTACGACGCGACCAAGACCGTCCAGGACTACGCCGGCCTCGCCGTGCGGTACGGCAAGAAGGCGATCGACGTGCGCCCCGCCCATTACGGGATGCCGACGCTGATGCCGAACACCTATGATCCGTCCCGCGGCATCGTCTACTTCAACGCGATGATCGGCGAAGCCAATTATTTCAACTCGCGCCCTGCCGATCCGGAAAAGCAGCTCATCGGCACCGGCTTCCGCGAGATCTTCTGCGGGTCCCACACCAAGGAGAATGCCGTCGAACCGGTGGAACGCAGCGTCCGCAACCCCAATTGCAAGGTCAGCCACGGCCTGCTCGGCGGGATCGACGTTCACACCGGCAACACCGTGAAGAAGCTGGAGTCCTACTACCCCGCCTATTCCGGGGTGCTGGGCACTTCCGGCGACCTGCTCTTCATGGGCGACATCATGGGCAAGATATCGGCCTACGATAAGGACACCATGGCGGAGCTGTGGAGCTTCGAGACCGGAACCGCGTTCGCGGGGGCGCCGATGACGTATTCGGTGAACGGCAAGCAGTACATCGCGCTGGTGCTCGGCGGCCGGCTCGGCCGCGATGAAGGCTCGTTTCCGGAGGCGGCCGCGCTTGGGCAGAACGTGGTGCTGATGGTGTTCGGGCTTTGATGCGGATCGACCGTATCCGTAGTATCCGTAGGGTGGGCAAAGCGAAGCGTGCCCACATCTGTCTAAACCCCGCGGCCCGCGTGGGCGCGCTTCGCTTTGCCCACCCCACGGTCGCGACTGCGCTGGCCCTGATCCTGGCCGGCGCGGGCGGCCACGCGGCGCGGGCGGAGCCGCCGATGCCGCAAATCTGGGACGTGAAGCCGGGAACCCCCGTCGGCGACCTGCCGGACGACGCCTTCGTCGATCCCGCCTGCGGAACCAACGGCGGCCCGCCCGGACTTGCCCTCGGCAGCTTCGATAATTTCGCGAAATGCCGCGCGGAATCCTCCGGGCTGCGCGAGATCTGGTTTCGCTATGACGACGAGCTTGAATACATCGCCCGCGCGGCGCGGGATGCCGATGCCATCGCCCGCAACAATGCGATGGTGGTGCTGGGCCAGCCGGTGATCCTCTCCCTGCTCGTCGACCCCGCCGGCCTGGTGCAGGGATACCGGATCATCACCGATCCCCATGCCGACGAAGAGCTGCGGATGTACGCCTACACCGTGGCCATTGCGTTCAAGGCGCGCTTCGGCAACGACGGCTGGGCGTGCGATGAGCTCGCCCCCGCCGAAGGGGAGACGCCGATTACGGACCTGTTCGTCAAGGAGCGCTGCCGCAAGGTATCGGACGGCCAGGAGATCATGGTGGAGAGCCGCTACTATTACAAACCCGGGCAGGCCATGCTCGATCCCAACACCGGCCTGCCGACGGTGAACCAGTTCGAGAGTTCGGCACGCATGCAGATGGTGGCGGCCGATGCGGTGCGGAAGTAGTTTCGTTCAAACACGATCCACCAAGTCATGGCCGGGCTTGTCCGGCGACGACGGTATGAGGTTTGACGACTGCGTGAGCCTTACCGCCCGACGAATTTCGCCGTGAGAAAATCGACCAGCGCCTCGATCTCCGCGGCGCTGAGCACGGGGGTCACGGTGACTTCCGCCGGCGCCGGACCGGCGGGAAAGCCGTAGCATGAACGCCTCGTGTAGGCGCCGTCGAGCCAAGCCGGCATCTGCGTGCCCGGAAGCCCGCAGCTGATCGTTTCCACCAGCGCCGCGCGATCAAGCCGGGTCTTGCGCAAGCTCGGACCGGCGGGGAATTCGCCGCCATCGCCACCCTCTCCTGAGGCGCCGTGGCATTGCAGGCATCCCGCCTTGTCCCACGCATCTTCTCCGGCCGCGACTCCGGTCGCGGCCTGGGCGAGTGCGGAGGCGCACAGCACGAGGCAGGTGCTGGCGACCCATACAATGGCGGGCGCGCGTCGTCCGATCGCCGAAACCAAGGCCGATCCCGGCGCGGGCCACGGTCGCGCGCCGCGTGCATCGATATCCGATCTCGTCATGTCGTCTCCTCCCCGCCACCGCCGTGCCGGCACGGGGAGTTTGAACCCGATGGGATCGATCCAGTCAATCCGACGCGGCCGGCCCGGCGCAAATGCGGGCGGGCCCTCACTCGGCGGCGCGAGGGCCTTCGGAGTGCGCGAGTTCGTCCAGCAATGAGCGTGCGGCCGCCACATCGGGCATCTTGAAGCCCTCGGTGAACCAGCCGTGCACCGGGGCCAGCACCTCGCTGGCGTCGGCGTGCTTGCCGCTGTCGCGCCAGAGCTCGGCGAGGCTCGATGCGCTCCTCAATTCCCACAGCGCAGCACGTTGCGCCCGCGCGACACCGATGGCGCTGTGCAACAGCTCGACTGCCTCGTCGTTATTGCGCGCGCAATAGCGCGCCCGCAGGCGGAAGATCTCCGCCTCGCACCATCGCTCGTCGGTGTCGGCGACGAGATCGGCGGCGCGATCGAGCAGCGCGGCCGCGCCGCCGGGGTCGCCGTACTTGCCCTTCAGCTCGGCCAGCGAAGCCATGAAGAACGGCAGTATGGCCCAGAACTTGGCGGCGTCGAGTTCCTCGATGCAGGTCTGCATCCGCTCGAGCAGGGCCGGCACGTGGCGCAGATGCAATTGCGCCCAGCCTTCGAAGATCGCCCCTTCCCTGGTGCCCAGGAACGTCTCGTATTCGGCATTTATGGCGGCGAGACGCGACGACAGCTCCATGACGCCGTTCGCGTCCCTCCGCATCATGCGCTGCACGCAGGCGCGTCGCAGGCCGAGAATGAGGCTCACCGGATGATCGAGGGTTTCGGCGTGCCGGATGCCTTCCATGCTCATATCGGCGCCCGAGTTCGGATAGCCCATCGCCGTCATGCAGATACCGAGCAGCGTGCACACCGACACTTTGGGATCGCGCGTCGTGAGCGCGGCGTGCGGGCCGTCGCGCTCGCGATCATACATGTCGAGCAGAAGCTTCATCGCCTCGCGTGCTTCGTCGAAGCGGCCCAGCAGCAGGTTGCCATAGCCCGCCGACCGGCGCGCCATGAGAAAAGCCTGCGGGTCGCCGGTTCTGCGGGCGATCTCCAGCATCTCGCCGACGTGATGAAGCACGGTCTTCGCGTCGGAGCGGGTGAAGTGGAAATTCATCAGCCCGTCATGGACGCGAAGAAGCTGCTTCGTCGCGTCGAGGGAGAGACAGATTTCCCGGGCGCGGTCGTAGGCCGTGATGACGGGATCGCGGCCGGAGCCGTCATGATCGATCAGCGCGCGCCCCAATGCCACCTGGAGGCTCAGTTCACGCCGCAACGCAGCTTCGGACGACGGCAGGTTTCGGAGCTGCTCGAGACCCTTGCGGAGATAGCCGACCTTTTCGGCCAGGGCGAACCGGCCGGTCGTCCCCTCCGCGGCCTTGAGGTAGTGATTGATGGCCTCGTTCGGAGCCCCGGCCTCGCTGAAATGCCAGGCGATGAGCTGGGGTTCGGCGGTCGCGGCACCGGCCGTGTCCTTCTCCAGCGTCTCGGCAAGTCGCAGATGGATCGAACGGCGGCGATCGCGCAACATCGAAGCGTAGGCGACGTCCTGCACCAGCGCGTGCTTGAAGATGTAGGTGGCCGCAGGCGGCCGTCCGCGGCCGGTGGCAAGGCCGGCCTGGAGCAGTTCGCCGACCGCCTGCTCCAATTGCCTGGTGGTCAGGCTCGACAGCGCTTGCAGCATCTCGAAAGAGAATTCCCGGCCGATCACCGCGCCGATCTGCGCGATCTCCTTGCCGCCGAGGAGCCCGTCGAGACGCGCCGCAAGAAGTCCTGCAGCGAGCTCGGCACCGCGTCGACGGAGACCATCTCGACGCGGATCTCGTTCTCGCGCAACAGGCTCCGTTCCAGGACGGTCTTGGTCAGCTCCTCGATGAAGAGCGGTATTCCGTCGGAGCGCGCGATGATCCGGTCGATGACCTCCTCAGGCAGGTTGCGGTCGCCGGAAACCTCTTTGATCAACCTGGCGGCCTGCCGCCGACTGAGACCGTTGAGGACCTGCACGGTGACTTCCGGGCGATCGGCCCAGATCGGCTGCAGCTCCGGACGGGTGGTGACGACGAGCAGCATGGGCAATTTTTCGATCATCTCGATCAGGGGATCGAGCAGATCGAGGGTGGTCGGATCGGCCCAGTGAATGTCTTCCACCACGGCGAGGACCGGGGCCTGCCGCGCGAGGCTTTCCAATTGGCGAAGCAGCACGGAAAAGATCATCTCGCGCATGCGCTGCGGCGAGACCGCCACGGACGGGTCGCCCGGTGTGCGCGGAATCGAGAGAAGGTCGCCGAGGAGCGCGACGTCGGGCTCGGATAAGCGGGCGACGGCGAGCGACCGGCGCAGCTTTTCCAGCTTCACGGACGCGGAATCGCCGCGCTGGAAGCTCGCGGCGCGCTCGAGTTGCCGGATCACGGGGTGCAGCGGCGTGTCCTGATAATGCAGCGAGCAGACGAAGCGGACCCGTACATGGGGTGCGTCCCTGATCTCCTGTTCCAGCGCCGCAATCAGGCGCGACTTGCCGATGCCGGGCTGGCCGGACAACAGGAACACGCGCCCCTCGCCTGCCTTGGCCTGCTCCCAGCGGCGCAGCATGAGCTCGATCTCGTCGGAGCGGCCGACCAGGGCCATCTGGCCGGGGCGCAACGCCTCGAACCGGCTGTCGATGGCGCTTTCGCCCAGCACCGCCCACGCTTCGATGGCGGCGTCGCGGCCCTTGAGATGCTGCGGGCCGAGTTCCTTGTACTCGAACAACCCCCCGGTGAGGCGCCGCGTCGTGTCCGCGATGACGACCATCCCCGGTTCGGCGATGGTCTGGAGGCGGGCACCGAGATTGGGCGTGTCGCCGACCACCGGCGATTCCTGCGAAGACCCGGAGCCGATGAGATCGCCGACCACGACGAGGCCGGTCGCGATGCTGACGCGGACACTGAGCGTGCCGGGCGGCCCGGCGACCGTGTCGAGCCGGCGCACCGCCTCGACCATGGCGAGCCCGGCATGCACCGCGCGTTCGGCATCGTCTTCACGCGCCTGCGGATAGCCGAAATAGACCAGCAATCCATCTCCCATGTAGCGGGCGACGAAGCCGTCGTAGCGCACGGAGAGGCCGGTGACGCAGCCGTGATAGGCGTTGATGACCTCGCGAAGGTCTTCCGGATCGAGCCGCGTGCCGAGCACCGTCGAGCCGACCAGGTCGGCGAACAGGACGGTGAGCTGGCGGCGTTCGGCCGCGCCCGCTACAGGCGCGAATGCCTCCCGGGCGCCGCCGGGGCCGCCCGACAAGGCGACACCGCAATCGCCACAGAATCGCTTGTCCGACGGGTTTTCACTGCCGCAGGCGCTGCACATCCACGGCATCGGCGAACCGCAATCGCCGCAGAATTTCTTTCCGCCCGCGACGTTCGCCCGGCAGCGTGGGCAAATCATGCGCTCCTCCCTCCGATGGAGGCCGGCAACAGCCGCCGCAAAACGTCGGCCGGGAAGCCGTGACCCGAATGCAGGGACCACCTCCGAATTGGCGGGCGCCTCCGAAGCCGTGCCGGGCAGGAGTTTACCGACTCATGTGACAATTCGTCCTCCGATGAACTCGCGGCGAGCACGGATCATTTCAGCTTGTCGCGCTCCCGGCGTACGACCTCGCGAATGACGGCCTCCGTCTCTGCATTCCAGTCCCTCGAGTCGCAATGATCACAGACACCGACGCACAGCTTCACAGTACAGAATACATAACCCTTGTCTGTCCACTGCTTGAAGGAGACCTCCTCGTTTCTTTCGATGAAGCGGCCCTTTTTACAAAAATAGCAAGTGCCGCCGTTGTTCGCATTTGACATGTATTGGACCCACGCATTTTTCGTTTCATCGACTTCTGCCTCCTTCTTTGCGTGGCCTGTGTGAAGTAGTTCACACAGCTTTCACTAATTCGCGATTACAGGGAAATTGTGGGGCTTGTCAACTCCACCGGTGGAATCCTCTTGATTGCAACTTGCGATTGGCTAAGGTCGGTATTGTCATCGTAAGATGTGATGTCGTACATCTGCCGAACAACCTGAATTGTATTATGTCAACCGAAACGAAGGGGCAAACGCCATGGGTTTTTCCGATGTAATGACCGGCAAGTACAAATTGGTGCACGCCGGTACGGTACCCACCACCAAACTCAGCCAAGTCGCCGATCTGCTCGGAATGTCCAAGAAGGACAAGACCGCCTTGCTCAAGGGCGGTAAGATTCATCTCGTTCAAACTACGAAGAAGCCCCCCCGCAAGAAGCCGTAACGCGCCGCGGGGCGTTCGCCGGATAATGGATGGCGCGACGTTTGGGACCGATCTGAAGCGGACGTCTGTCCTTCGGCGGGTCCCCGCGTTCGCGACCATTCATGTCGTTCCAGCGCGCGGCGACGAGGGGTGCGTCTGCGCCTTTGAAATGCCCGTGGACGGATCGTCGATCGTGGTCGAGGCGGTTTCCGGCCGTTCGATGTTCCTGGCGCCGGGCGACGTCTTTCTCGCGACACCCGGATATCGGGAATCGACCCGCTGGGTCGTCGGCGGCGTGCCGCCCGGCGGCCTGGTTGCCGGCAATGATTATTGGGTGCTGGCCCAGTCCGGCGTGGTCGGCGAGCTGGTGGGTGATTCGCCGCTCGAGAAGAGCCATCTCGGGCGGGTCAAATATCTCGGAACGGTTCGCGGCGATGACGGCCGGACGCCGAGGATCGCGGATTTTGCCGCTGCGGCGGACACCGGCGCCGGGGATACCGGCGCGCCGGTATTCCTGGTGGTAGGCACCTCGGCCGAAGTCGGCAAGACCACTGCCGTGATCGCGCTGCTTCGGGCCCTGCGGCAGCATGGCAACGGGAACCTGGTCGCCCTGAAAGCCACCGGCACCTCGTCATTTGCCGAACTCACGACCTATCAGGATTACTGGGCCGCTCACGTCTTCGACTGCGTCGATTTCGGCCTGCCCACGACCTACCCGTCCAATCGCGAGGGGGTGGACCGCGTTTTCGAAAGCGCGCTCGACACCTGCCTCTCGATTCCTGCCGACGCCGTGGTGGTGGAGTGCGGCGGCGACATGATCGGCGCCAACGTGCCGGTGTTTCTCGGCTGTCTCAAGCGCAGACGTTCCGACCCCAAGGTCATCCTGGCGGCCGCCGACGCGCTCGGCGCGCTCGGTGGAACCAAGGTGCTCCAGGACATGGGGCTGTCGGTAAGCCTGATCACCGGTCCGTGCACCGATACGCCGACGCTCCAGCAGCGGACCCAGTCCCTGTGCGGCGTGCCGGCGGTGAACTTGGCGCGGGGCGGTGGCGTGGGCGTCCTGATCTGAAATTCTGCGTTTCGCAGGCCGGGACGAGCCCGGCCATGTCGAATCCGTGCGAGCACGACGTGCTACTGGCGAAACCGCGCGCTTAGAGACCAGAAGTGCCGATAGCAGGTGATATCGATGTCGTCGCAAATGCCATCGAGGCACTCCCGGAGTTCGTCCGGGCTGGGAAAGTTTTTTATGATTTCATAGACCGCACCATTCGCCAGCTTGCGAAGCGTCAGTTGATTGCCCCTTTTGTCGAGCCTGGTGATCGGACTGCAGAGTCCCTCGACATGAACCTGGTCGATCATCAGGAGCGTCGCCCGGGGCTGCAGCCGCGAAGCCAGATGGGTGAGGAATTTGCGCCGGTTCTGCCGCTCGATATGAGACCACCACATATGCGCCATCCCGACCGCAAACCCCGACGCGAAATCGGGCATGGAAAAGGCGTCGGCCTCGATATAAGCGACGTGCGGGCCGAGACGGCGTCCCTTGGCGACCGCCAGGGTTTCCGACACGTGGTCGGTGGCCATGATCGATATGGCGGCGGCGGCCGCCGCCTCGGTCCAGTGGCCAGTGCCGGCCGCTACTTCGAGCACCGTTCGTCCCCGCACGCGCTCCACCAGCCAGGCTTTCAGCCGCACGAGGTCGTCGTACCGTTCGGGCACCCGATAGAACGCATCATATTCTGCGGCGCGCTCGCGGTAATACTCTTCCATACCCGCGGCGCTAAAGCTCACGACCGAGCCGTGATCGGTTTTGGACGAGAAAGCCGACATTTTTTTCACCGACGGCATGGTTTGGACCGGCAATGGATTCGCACGCCGACACATGTCGCCTGCAATCTGCACGCGGTTCAAGCTATTTGTCATGTATTTTTCGTAATACGCCCGAGCCGGCGGTCACTTCGCTGCGTCGCACAATGAACGTGTTAACTGCGGGCCGGCGATCGCTTTCGCCGCGGCTCCGAACCCTTACGCGCCAGCAGCTTCGCCGCGTGATAGATCAAATCGATGTTGTGGTGCAGTAGATCCTTGCGGGTCATGCGATGAACCTCGTCCGACGCGACGCCGAAGTCTTCGACCTCATTGCCGGCCTGCGCGCGAACCCGCTGTGATCGGCGAAATGCAACGGTGAAGCCGGATTGCTTCGGGAGTGCCCGGAAGGGCGACTTCGGATCCTTGCTGAAGAAAGCCCACAGCTCTTCGTGCTGTCTCACATTGGCACCGCCGCCGCCGGTGCTGTCGGCAATGCCGAGAATGAGCCCGATCCCGTGATCCTGAATACCCGCCGCGAAGAATTCCGTCGCGCTGTACGACCGCGCGTTCGTGACGACTACCACCGGGCCGTCATATTTGCGTCCCACGGCATTGCACTGCTCAGGGTCGCTATAGGGAAAACTCGCCGAGAACTGAGCGCCGGTCTCCGCCGAGCGGACCAGCGACTTGCGCCACGGCTCCAATCCTTTGGGACCAAAATCGCGATTCGATCTCTGCAGCCTGCAAAGGCGAAGCGTGTGCGGAGTATTGATCAGGAACAGCCGTTCCGGCTCGATCGGACGCGTCCCGCCGAGCAGTTGCAGCAGCCGCTCACCGGCTCCGATGTGTCCGCCCGGGTTGTCGCGGACGTCGACGATCAGTCCGTTCGAGGTAACGAGCGTCAGGAGCCTTTCGAATTCGGCGACGAACTCATCTCGATCCGCATTGAACGAGAAAATCCTGATATACCCTACCTCGCCGTCGGACGTTTCGACATTCCGCGCTTCGAAAATGTCCGGCATCAGCAAGTCCATCTGCCGTGGGCGCCTGGTGCGCGGCGCCTTCTTGGCCAATCTCGCACTTTTCTCGACGACGTGAGGCGCGAACAGGAGCTTGCGAACCTGGCGAACACGATCGCCTTCCAGAGACATGCTTCGCGAATTTATAGTGAGCCCCGCGGCGTGACCTATGACCATCCAATCAAACCGAATCTCATATTGCCTGCCGCCGGGAGCCCGGTAACCGATCGTCACCCATTCCTCGTCCGGCGGCGGCATGTTGACGAGAACGCGCATGGTCAACCGCGCCAATCCATTTGCGTGCTGCGCGTCCGCATTGCTTCCCGGGCTGTGCGCGCCCGCCGTCTTGATCGCGCGCGCAATCGGCACGCCGTTCCAGGACACCACCTCAACTCCCGGCCGAAAGGTCGGATGCTTAAATCCAAGCCTGACGTTCGACACCAGGTATTTGCGCGTAGCGCCCTCGTAAAAGGCTTCCACCTTGAAAGGAAGAACAGCCGTCGCGTTCCGAAACGGGCTCGGCAATAAATAGCCGGTGTGAAGATCATGAAGAGCTGCAAAGATGTCGATCATTTCCGCATGGAAATCGAGGTCGCTTTCGATCTTCGACAGCCGGCGTCGGAGAAGCTTCAGGCGTTGCAAGGGGTCTACCGCGTACATCGCGCGCTTCAAGGGAAGATGCACGTAGAAGCCGTCGAGAAGCATGATCGCCTGGTCCACCAGCAAGGCCCGATTAGACGGAGTGAGCTTTTGGGTTTTGGCGTCGGCGAGAAACGCGCGGAGCGGGTGAGCCGCCCTGAAGACGGACCTAACGGAACTGTGGCTCCCCTTCATAAAAGCATGGTGATGCGGAATCGAATTCGTAACCATCGCAATTTCCTCCGCGTTTCCCAATATTCAAAAGTCTTGCAATGTCTCGGCCCGACCCGCCAATTTACGCCTTTCCGTCGGCGCGCAAAAGACCGTTTGATTAAATCGGACAAGCCTTTGGTAAGCCCTTCGTGTTTAGAAGGAACAAGCGCGTGACCTTGGTGTTGGTCATCCGGCTAAGCCAAGAGGTTTTTCATGAAAGCCTATATTCCGGTGATTGCGGCCACGATTTTCCTGGCGGTGTCACCGGGCCGTGCAGCCGATACCGCGTCGTTTCGCGATTTCATCACGCCGGCCGAGTACCAAGACCCGTACCCTCTCAATCGCCTTGACCTCGACGATCTCCTGCGCGAGCGGGCGCGTGAGGCGGAGCACAGGCGAATTCGCACGCGCCTTGGCGACCCGGGCCGTGGCTGCCAGACCGTGGCGGTCGAGGGACGGGAAGACGACCGTACGCTGTACCCGGGCCTGCTCGTGATCGTTTGCAGGTAATGTCGGCCCGGGTCCGCGGCTCATGCGGGTGCGAGGTGTGAGCCGATAGCCTGCCTGGGCAAAGTTCCGCCCAAACGCGAGAGAGCCGAGAGATCGATCCCTCCCTCGAAGCCGTGTACCCTGGTCGGCACCGCCTCCCCCGGCGCGACAGCCGGCAGCGGCAAGCGGACGACATACCCGCGCCTCGGGGCTTCCAAAATGCCCGCGCGGCACTATCTTGGCCGGATTGCACCCGCCTTCCACCCCCAAGAGGCCCTCATGACCGCGACCCACGGCTTTGAGCTCATCCGCGAACAGAAAGTGCCGGAAATCAACGCCCTGGCGCGCCACTACCGCCATGCCGGCACCGGGGCGGAGCTGCTCTCGCTCCTCAGCAACGACGAGAACAAGGTGTTCGGCGTCAGCTTCGCGACGCCGCCCGCGGACTCCACCGGCGTCGCCCACATCCTCGAGCACTCGGTGCTGTGCGGATCGCGCAAATATCCGATCAAGGAGCCGTTCGTCGAACTGATGAAGAGCTCGCTCAACACCTTTCTCAACGCGATGACCTTTCCGGACAAGACCTGCTATCCGGTCGCGAGCCAGAACGTCCAGGATTTCTACAACCTGGTCGACGTCTACCTGGACGCGGTGTTCTTTCCGCGCCTGACGCCGCAGATATTCCAGCAGGAGGGCTGGCATTACGAACTCGACACGCCCGATGCGCCGCTGATCTACAAGGGCGTGGTGTTCAACGAGATGAAGGGGAATTATTCGTCCCCCGACAGCATGCTGCGCGAGCTGTCGCAACGCTCGCTCTATCCCGACATCACCTATGGCCTGGATTCCGGCGGCGACCCCAAGCACATCCCCGACCTCACCTATGAGCAGCTCAAGTCGTTCCACCAGCGCCATTACCACCCCTCCAACGCCAAGTTCTTCTTCTATGGCGACGACGACCCCGAGGAGCGGTTGCGCCTGCTCGGCGCCCGCCTGACCGAGTTCGACGGCATCGAGGTCGATTTCGGGGTGCCGCTGCAACCGCGATTCGACGCGCCGAAGCGGCTCTCGCGCACCTACGCGGCCGGCACCGAGGATGCGCAGGGACCGGGGGCCAAGGAAGCGCCCCAGGAGACCATGCTGACGGTGAACTGGATGTTCGACGAGCCCGCCGACATCGAGACGGCGCTCGCCTTCGACATCCTGGAGCACATCCTGATCGGCACGCCTGCCGCGCCGCTCTACAAGGCGCTGATCGATTCCGGGCTGGGCGAGGCCCTCGCCGGCACCGGTCTCGACGACGGCCTGCGCCAGCCGATGTTCTCGATCGGGCTGAAGGGCATCGATGCCGCCGATGCCGACAAGGTGGAGCGCCTGATCATCGACACCATCTCCGGCCTGGCCGACAAAGGTATCGATCCGCCCACGATCGAGGCCGCGCTCAACACCGTCGAGTTTCATCTGCGCGAGAACAACACCGGCGCCTTCCCGCGCGGCATCGTCTTCATGCTGCGCTCGCTGCGTTCGTGGCTGCATGGGCGCGATCCGCTGTCGCCGCTCGCCTTCGAGGCGCCGTTCGCCGCCATCAAGGCGCATGTCGCCGCCGGCGAGCGCTATTTCGAGAACGTCATCCGTCGCCAATTCATTTCGAGCCAGCACCGCACCGTCCTGATCCTGCGGCCGGACCAGGATCAGGCCGAACGCGAGGCGAAGGAGGAAGTCCGCGCGGCTCGCCAAGGTGCGCGCCGGCATGAGCAAGGCCGATCTCGAGGCCGCGGTCGAGGCGACGCACGCGCTCAAGCTCGCGCAGGAGCGGCCCGACCCGCCCGAGGCGCTCGCCACCATCCCCACCCTCAAGCTCGCCGACCTGCCGCTGCGCAACAAGCAGATCCCGATCGAGGTGACGACGCTGCGCGACACGCGGGTGCTCTACCACGATCTCTTCACCAACGGCATCGTCTATCTCGACATCGGCTTCGACCTGCACACGCTGCCGGCGGACCTGCTCTCCTACGTGCCGCTGTTCAGCCGCGCGCTGCTCGAGACCGGCGTCGGCAACGACGACTTCGTGCGGCTGTCGCAGCGGATCGGCCGATCGACCGGGGGCATCCGGCCGCAGCGATGGATGTCGACGGTTCCCGGCCGCCCGGATCTGCGCGGCCTGGCTCAATCTGCGCGGCAAGGCGCTGCCCGAGCAGACCGGGGAGCTGCTGTCGATCCTGCGCGACATTCTCGCGCGCGCGCGCCTCGATAATCGCGAACGGTTCCAGCAGCTGCTGCTGGAGGAGAAGGCTTCGATCGAGTCGCGGCTGGTGCCCGCCGGGTCGAGCTATGTGGACGCGCGCCTGCGCGCCAATTTCTTCGAAGCGGACTGGGCCGGCGAGCAGATGGGCGGCATCAGCTACCTGTTCTTCCTGCGCAAGCTCGTCGAGGAGGTCGAAACCGGCTGGGACGGCGTCCTCGCCGAACTCGAACGCATCCGCACCACGCTGCTCAACCGCGCCGCCATGATCTGCAACGTCACCGCCGCGGCCGCCGATTGGAATCGCGTCCAGCCGCAGTTCGCCGACTTTCTCGGCGACCTGCCGCACGCTCCGGCGAAGACCGCGCCGTGGCGGGTCGCCGATACGCCGCATGCCGAGGGGCTCGTCATTCCGGCCAAGGTCAATTATGTCGGCAAGGGTGCCGACCTCTACCGGGCCGGCGTGAAGCCGAGCGGCACTCATATCGTGGCGCGCCGCTACCTGCGCACGTCGTGGCTGTGGGACAAGATCCGGGTGCAGGGCGGCGCTTACGGCGGGCAGTGCACGTTCGACCGCTATTCCGGCGGCTTTACCTTCGTGTCCTACCGCGACCCCAACCTGCTCGCCACCCTCGACACCTATGACCGCACCGCGGATTTCCTCGAGGGCGCCGACCTCGGCGAGGCCGAGCTCACGCGCAACGTCATCGGCACCATAGGCGAGATCGATACCTACCGGCTCCCGGACGCCAAGGGGTTCGGCTCGATGCAGCGCTATCTGCTCGGCGATACCGAGGAGGCGCGCCAGCAGCTGCGCGAGGAAATCCTGTCGACCACCGCTGCCGACCTGCGGAATTTCGCCGGCGCCATGACGGAGGTGGCCGCCCATGGCCGCGTGGTCGTGCTCGGTTCCGAGCAGGCGATCGAGGGCGCGAACAAGGAGCGGCCGGGCCTGCTCGACGTATCGCGGGTGATGTGAGGGGGGCAAGCTCGCCGCAGCCCGCGTTAACGAAACCGATCGAAAGTCCCGTCTGACGGTCCGCGGGACCGTGAGGGTGGGCTATTTTCCCGGAGTAGTGCCGGCGGGGGCGCCAATACGGAGAGTTTCCATGTCCGATGCCGAGGTCGCGCCGACACGCCTTTCGGCGCGGCACGACCGGGCGAAGGCGCGGCGGGGCGCCGCACGTTTCGTGCTGACGCCGACCAGGCACCCTTGCGGCGTCGAAATCTTCACGCGCACACTGGCGGATGCGTTGAGCGAGCCGGCCGGAGACTATGCGCCGCTGGCCGTATCGGGGCGGTGGCGCGAGTTCCCGTCCGTTCTCGGCGAGGTCGCCCGGTCCCGCCAAGTCATCTTCAATTTTCCGCTCAATGCCTGGAAACGAATGATCCTGCAGCCGCTGCTGCTGCTCCTCACCGCCGTCTTCACCGGCCGCCGCGTCAGCGTCTTTCTCCACGAGTGGACGGCATTGCACCCGCTGCGACGCCTGGTGCTGGCGCCCTTCGTCATCCTCAGCGATACCATCGTCGTGGTTTCCCCCTACATTGCCGATCAGCTCGCAAAGGACCGGTGGTTCGGCTGGGCGCAGGCGAAATGCCGCCTGGTGCCGCATCCGCCGACGGTCCGCCGCCCGCAGGCGCCGCGCGTCACCGAACGCGTGCTGAGCGTTGCGCGCGCCGCCGAGCGCTACGACATCGTCATCGGCACCTTCGGCTCCATCTATAAGGGCAAGGCCTCGGCGGAACTGCTCGACGTCTGCGCCGATCTGCACGACAGAGGCGTCCGTGCGCTACTGGTCTTCATCGGGAGCCACACGCGCTCGCTGGACGATTACGAGGCGGAGTTCCGCGCCGCCGTGAGGCAGAGAGGCATCGAAGACCACGTCATCGTCACCGGCTATGTCGAGGACGAGGGCGAGCTGTTCGCCCTGTTCGAACGCATCGGCGTTTTCCTGTTCCTGTTTCCGGAAGGCTTGACCGCGCGGCGCTCCAGCGTGATCGCCAGCCTGCAATCCAACCGGCCGGTCGTCGTGACCGCGCCGCAATCGCCGTCCGAATTCGACCATCATGCCGGCTGGACCGCCGTGATCGCGAGCGAAGCGATTTCCTTCGTGGCGCCCGGCGACGGCGCCGCGCAGGTTTCCGACCTGGTGCTGGCCGCCGCCCGCAAGGCCGGTGCGATGCCCGCCTTCGACGGCGACGCCTGGTGGGACGCGACCACAGAGGCCGCCCGCGCCATACTGAGATGATCTTTCAGTGCAGCTTGACGTGCGGCTCGGTGCGCCTGGTGAGCAATCGCGCGATGGTGTCGAGGCCGACCTTCAGCGGGCCGTGCAGCGCCGCTTCGTGCATCTTGTAGAGCGAGCGATACATCAGGCGGGCGAAGTATCCTTCGATCAACATTCCCTTGCCGGCCAGGAAGCCCATCAGGCTGCCGATCGTCGAGAATTCGCCGAGCGACACCAGTGAGCCGAAATCGTGGTAGACGAACGGCTCGACGGGCAGGCCGTCCAGGCGGCGCTTGATCTGCTTTAACAGATGAGAGGCTTCCTGATGCGCCGCCTGGGCGCGCGGCGGGACCGGGCGCTTTTCGCCGTCCGGGACCAGATAGGCGCAATCGCCCATGGCGAAGATATTGTCGTCGCGCGTCGTCTGCAGGGTCGGGCGGACCACGAGCTGGCCGGACGCGGTTGCCTCCAGGCCATCGAGGCTCTTCAACACGTCGGGACCGCAGACGCCGGCCGACCACACCACGAGCTCAGAGGGAACGAAGTCGCCGCCGGCCAGATGGACCCCATCCGAAGTCACCTCGGTCACGCGCGCGCCGGTCCGGACTTCCACGCCGAGTTCGCCGAGCAGCCGCATGGTCGCGTCGGACAGCCGCTTGGGCAGCGCCGGCACGACGCGATCGGCCGCTTCGATCAGGGTGATCTTGATGTCCTTGTCGGGATCGATCTTGTCGAGCCCGAAAGCGACCACCCCGCGCACGGTGCGGTGAAGCTCCGCCGACAGCTCGGTGCCGGTCGCTCCGGCGCCGATGATCGCGACGTGAAGCTGGCCCGGCCTTACCGGCTCCGTCTGCGTGTGGGCGCGCAGGCAGGCGTTGACGAGGCGGCGGTTGAACCGCTGCGCCTCGTCGGACGTATCCAGGCAGATCGCATGCTCCTTCACGCCCGGCGTGCCGAAATCATTGGAGACGCTGCCGATCGCGATCACCAGCGTGTCGTACCCGATCGCGCGCACCGGCGTGATGAGGCGGCCATCCTCGTCCAATTTGGCGGCGACGCGCACCTCGCGCTTCGCCCGGTCGAGGCCGATCATCTCGCCGAGGCGAAACCGGAAGCCATGCCAATAGGCCTGGGCGAGGTAGTCGAGTTCGTGTCGGGAAACATCCATGCTGCCGGCTGCGACTTCGTGGAGCAGCGGCTTCCACAGATGGGTGCGCGCCTTCTCGACCAGCGCAATGTGGGCACGGCCGCTCCGGCCGAGCGTATCGCCGAGGCGGGTGACGAGCTCGAGCCCGCCGGCGCCTCCGCCGACGACGACAATGCGATGGAGGTTGCGGCTCGGGTCGGCCGGAACCGCGAGCGGGTCCACTGTCGTGATCGTCATTCTGGGGCCCTCCAGTCTCCGCCCGGGGATCATCGGGCCCTATAGCCTGCGATTTTGCGCGTCCCAATACCGTTCGAGATTGGCGATGAGCGCCGGGCTGAAATGGCAATAGGCCTGCTCGCGCGCGTAGACGGCGAGATAGCTCAGGAACATGTCGATCGGCTCCTGCGCCACCCGAAACCCGCGCCGGTTGGCGACCGCACTCACCACGCCGGAGTTGGTCAGCCCGTCGATCACGCGCACCAGCGCGAGGTCCATGTCATCGGGCGGCACGGCCTCGTCGCAGATCAGCCGCCCTTCCGGGCTGTCGCATTCGAGCCGCCGTCCATACATGATCGCCTGGCGCGCGATGCGGTCGCCGGTGAAGCGCGGCAGCCGCATATTGGCCGCGCCGGGGATGATCCCCTCCTTGCGCGCCGGCAAGGTCAGATAGGCGTCGGACCCGGCCAGGACGTAATCCATGACCAGAAGGTGCTGGCAGCCGCCGCCGATGGCGAACGCGTCGACCGCCGCAATCCAGGGCTTCTCGGTGGTCGACCTCGTGGCCTCGTCGGGCGGCAGTTCGGGTTGCGCGAGACCGCGCAGGATTTTGTTTTCGAAACCGAGAATATGCTTGATGTAGAACAGGTACGAGATCTGCCCGTGATAGAGATGCGTCAGGTTGATTCCGGCCGAAAACACGCGCCGGCCGGCATATTTGGGATGTTCGACCAAGCCGCCGCGCAAAACCGCGACCCCGGTCGCGGGATCGAGGATCGCGACATCGACCGCGGTTTCGATGGCATCGAGCGTCGTATCGTCGAGGGCGTTCAGGAACCGGGGGTGACGCATTTCCACCACGGAGGCCCGGCCGATGCGCGAGACTGCCGCCGCTCCGAGATCGATCGAGCCGTGCTCGACCAGGTGTGCCAGGCGCTCCGCCAACTCTCGTCTCGGTAGCAACATGGCATGGCAGAGATGGCGGCCGGACGCAGCATGGGCGAAGACATGGGAGAGAAAGATACCCTGATCGATCTCGAAACCTTCCTTCCCCTTGAGTTTCTGTCCGGCTTCGTGCCGGACGGCCTCTTGGGTCGGCACCAGCCCGGGGACCAGCGCCGCGGCATCGTAGACCAGTTGCTCCGCACGAACGAACCGGCTGCGATCCTTGGTGAGCCTTCGATAGAGGCCGTCGACATGCGCGGTCAGGAAGCTTTCCCGCGCCTTGCGTTCTTCGCGCAGGATCAGGTCGCACGCCGCCGCCTCGTCGGCATGGCGGGCCGGCTTGGCCGGAAGCCTGGCGCGCAGCGCGGCGCCGGTTTGCCAGTATTTCGTGAACGCCGCGACATCGTGCTGAAAATCGCCTTGGAGAGGCGGCGAAGCGTCGAGAAACGCGAATGCGGAATCGGGGGGCAGGCCGGCGCGGACAAGCAGCGCAGCCTCGTCCCGCATTGCAGCAACCGCACGCGGCGATTCCCGCATTGTCAGCCTTTCCCGGTTCGAGTAGCTCCAAACAACGGACTTTGCCCATGGCTCCGAGCAATTCCATGTGACACGGCGGATAGCTGCTATACAAGATGGCGCTCCGATCGAATTGCGAATCGGCTGGACTGCGTGGCGGCGTACTGAGCCAATGAGTTCCTATGGTCTTATTGTTGCGATCTTGGACGGATCGAGGCCAACCGCAAGCTCTCGAATAACGAGACAAAGGGAGGAAATGAGATGGCCCAGAGCACAGCAGGCGCAATTGCGCCCGTTGCAGCGCCCATCGGCAAACACACGCCGCTCAACCGGCAGCAGATCATCGGCTTCTGGGCTGCCTGGTTCGGCTGGATGCTGGATGGGATGGACTCCGTCATCTACGCGCTCGTCCTCGGGCCTGCCCTGACCGAGTTGCTGCCGCGTTCGGGCATGGAGGCGACCCCCGCAAACATCGGATACGTCGGTTCTCTCATGTTCGGCCTGTTCCTGGTGGGTTGGGGCCTTTCGTTCATCTGGGGACCGATCTCGGACCGGTTCGGGCGCACCAAGTCGCTCGCCGCTACGATACTGGTCTACGCGGTGTTCACGGGCGCTGCCGCGTTCTCGACCGACATCTGGATGCTGGCGATCTTCCGCTTCCTCGCAGGGATTGGCGTGGGCGGCGAGTGGGCCATGGCCGGCACCTACGTCGCCGAGGCGTGGCCGGAGGACCGCCGCAAGATGGGAGCAGGCTACCTGCAGACCGGCTACTATTTCGGCTTCTTCGTCGCGGCGGCCCTGAACTACACGGTCGGCGCCTCGTTGGGATGGCGCGCCATGTTCCTTTGCGGGCTGTTTCCGGTCGTGGTGTCCATTGCGACCCTGCTCGGGGTCAAGGAACCGGAGCGCTGGGAGCACAAGCATCAGGAGGTGCAGGCAGCGCATGCAAAGAAGCACAGTCCGCTCGCTGTGATCTTCAGTCCGCGCTACCTCGGGCGCACCATCACCATGTCGGCGCTGCTGACTGTCGCGATCGTCGGTCTGTGGGCGGGCGCGGTCTATGAGCCGACCGCGATCGTCTTCCTCTCCCGCCAGGCCGGCATGGCGTTGCCGGAAGCGGCGAAGATGGCGTCCTACGGTACCGCCCTGCTCTCCATCGGCACCATATTGGGCTGCATCGCAGCCCCCTGGCTGGCCGAGCGCTTCGGCCGCCGCCCCACGCTTGCGCTCTACTATTTTGGCATGATGGTCACGATCGCCTTGGCGTTCGGCTGGGCATTCTATCTGCCGACGGGTAAGGCGTTGCCGGCATTCATGGCGGTGTTGTTCTTCCTCGGCATGTTCGGCGGCAACTTCGCGATCTTCAGCCTGTGGCTGCCGGAGCTGTTCGGCACCGAGGCGCGCGCGACCGCGTTCGCCTTCTGCACGTCCGTCGGCCGCTTCATCGGCGCCGGGGTGAATTTCGGCCTCGCCGGCGCCGTGGCCGCCATGGGCACGCTAGGCACGCCTGTCGCCCTCACCGCGATCGCCTTCGCCATCGGCCTGCTGATCATCCCGTTCGCGCGCGAAACCCGCGGCGAGACTTTGCCCGAGTAGGCCGGAGGGACTGATCCCTTCCGCATGCACGTGCAGGTGGTGTATCGTCCCCCCTCCGGGACCCGGCCAGACCGGGTCGCAAAAAATGACGGGGCAGGCGATGGACCAGCGCAACTTCACGGGCGACTACGACACCCTGCTGGAGCTCGTCAAAACGCGCGTCAGCGTGCGCAATCTCAAGCCCGACCCGATCCCCGACGACTACGTCACCCGGATCCTCGAAGTCGGGCGCTGGGCGATGTCCGGCGCCAACGGCCAGCCGTGGGATTTCATCATCGTCAAGGACCCGGAGATCAAGAAGGACCTGTTCCGCGTCTACATCGAAGAGAACAACGACTTCATCTACTGGATGGAGCAGCAGCGCGACTTCAAGCTGCGCCATCCGTCCTTCCAGATGACCCACGACCAGGCACTGCAGAAGCACCGCACCAGCGTCGGCTGGTCGATCGCGCCGGTGCTGATCGTCATACTCGGCGACGGCCGCCGCCAATGGTCGACCGTCCAGGGCGCCCACACCTTCGGGCGCGACCAGTCGCATCTCACCGACGGGCTGGCCAACACCGCCATGATGATGCACCTCGCCGCCGGCGCCCTCGGCCTCGGCAGCCAGCACGTCACCATCCACATCCAGGAGCCGTTCAAGCGCATTCTCGGCGTTCCGGATCTGCTCACCTTCTCGCTGATCATGCCGATCGGCTATCCGGCGGTGCCGCCCAAGGAGGGCGTGCGCCGGCCGCTGGAGGACATGGTGCATCACGACAAGTTCGACATGTCGAAATACATGACCAACGAGCAGATCCTACATTATCTGCACGGACTGCGCGAAAAGACCGTGCCGGTCTACAGCCACTCCTATGCCGGCCGCCCGCCGGTGCCGGACGGCGGGAAAGAGTGACGGCGATGGAACGATCTGTTGCGCCGTCGCATGCACGACGAGCACTCGTGTTCGTCGCGCTGCTCGCCGGATTCCAGGTCTGCGCCACCGCTGCGCTTGCCCTCGACACCGTCCGCCTCGGCAAGGCCGTGCCCAACTCGTTCGCCTTCGCGGCGACCGAGGTCGGGATCGACGCCAAGATTTTTGCGGGCGAAGGGCTGGAAATCACGGTATCGAGCTTCCGCGGCGATGCGCAGATGCAGCAGGCGATGGCCGCCGGCAGCCTCGATATCGGGCTCGGCTCCGGACCGGCACTCGCCTTCCGGGTCAAGGGCGCGCCGGCGATCGGGGTCGCGGCCATGTACGGGGCGCCGGCCAATCTCGCGCTGCTGGTCTCGGCGAAGTCGCCGATCAGGACCGTCGCCGACCTCAAGGGCAAACGCATCGGCGTCACCACCGCCGGCTCGCTGACGGATTGGCTGGTCCGCGAACTCTCGCGGCAACAGGGCTGGGGCTCGAACGGCATCGGGATCGCGGCGCTCGGCCAGATGCAGGCGCGCCTCGCCGCAATGGACCGCGGCGAACTCGACGGCATGGTGCTGGAGGCGGCGAACGGCTACGAGCTCGAGGAGGCCGGCCGCACCCGCAACCTCATCCTGTTCGGAGACATCGCCAAGCATTTCTACACTCACGTGATCTATGCCACCGACGAGATGATCGACAAGCGGCCGGAGCTGCTGCGGCGCTTCCTGCGCGGCTGGTTCAAGACCGTCGCCTTCATGCGGGCGAACCGGGAGTTCACGGTGAAATCGGAGCAGCGCACGCTCGAGGTGCGCCAGAGCATCGTCGAGAAGATCTACGACGCCCAGATCGGCGGATTCTCCGCGGACGGCGCCTGGGATCCCGAGGCGATCGATGTGATCCGGGCATCGCTGAAGGAACTGGGCACCCTGCCCACGATCCCCGACGCCAAGATGCTCTACAACGACAAGTTCGTCCCGGTGCGGTTCTGATGAGCGCCGCCACATCATGAGCATGGTCGGCATCGATATCGGGGGCACCTTCACCGATCTCGTCGGCTTTGCCGACGGCGCCATCGTCACCGCCAAGACGCTGACGGTCCCGGCCGATCCGACCGTCGGGGCCGCGACGGCGCTGCGCGAGGCCGGGTGCGACGTGGCGACGGTCGGCGAACTGCTGCACGGCTCGACCATCGCCATCAACACCGTGCTGGAACGCAGCGGGGCCGCCACCGCCCTCGTCACCACCGAAGGTTTTCGCGACATCTACGCGCTCGGGCGCGGCAACCGGCCCGACGCGTTCAATCTCGATTTCCACCGGCCGCGGCCGCTGGTGCCGCGCGACCTCACCTTCGAGGTTCGCGAGCGGATGAATGCGGCCGGCGACGTGCTGGTGGCGATCGACGCGGCCGCCGTCGAAGCGCTCGGCCACCGGCTCACCACGCTCGGCATCGAGGCGGTGGCGGTCTGCTTCCTGCATTCCTACGCCAACCCGGCTCACGAGATCGTGGCCGGCGAGGTGCTGCGCCGCGTCTGCCCGCGCATCTTCGTCACCACCAGCCACGAAATCCTGCGCGAGTTTCGCGAATACGAGCGCACCTCGACGACGGCGCTCAACGCCTTCGTCGGGCCGCGCGTCAGCCGTTATCTCGCGCGCTTCGAGGGCTTCGCCCGCGAGGCGAACTTCGCCGGCCAGGTCGCCATCATGCGCTCGAACGGCGGCACCATGTCGATCTCCGAGGCGCGGCGCCAGCCGGTGGCGATGATGGAATCCGGCCCGGTGGCCGGCATGATCGGCGCCGCCCATCTGGCGCGGCTCCTCGGCATCGAGCAGGCGATAGGCTTCGACATGGGTGGCACCACGGCGAAGACCGCGCTGATCGCCGGCGGGCTGCTCACCATCGAGGAAGGCTATGTGATCGGCGACGCCTTTACCGGACAGCCGATGCAACTTCCCGTCGTCGACATCGTCGAGGTCGGCGCCGGCGGCGGCTCGATCGCCTGGTGCGACGACAATGGCGGCCTGCATGTGGGCCCGGTCAGCGCCGGCGCCGATCCCGGCCCGGTCTGCTACGGGCGCGGCGGCGAGCTGCCGACCGTCACCGATGCCGACCTGGTGCTGGGGCGCCTCAACGGCGAGCGCTTTCTCGGTGGCGGCATGCGGCTCGACCGCGCCGGCGCGCAAGCGGCGATCCGCGCCAAGCTCGGCGACCGGCTCGGGCTCGATGCGGTGACGGCCGCCTACGGGATCTCGACCATCGCGGACGGCGCCATGTCGCTCGCGGTGCGGGCGGTTTCGGTCAATCGCGGCATCGACCCCCGCGACACCGCCATGATCGCGTTCGGCGGTGCCGGGCCGCTGCATGCGGTCGCCATCGCGCGCGAGATTTCGATTCCGAAGGTGATCATCCCGAAGCTGCCGGGAAATTTCTCGGCGCTGGGCATGCTGATGGCGCAGTGGCGGCAGGATTTCGTTCATACGCTGATCGGCGAACTAGACCGCGTGCGGCCGGCGGATGCAGCGCGCGCCTTTGCCGACCTGCGTGGCGCCGGCGAGGCAGCGCTCGCACGCGACGGGCTCTCCGGCGGAACCTTCGCTTTCGCCGCCGACCTGCGCTATCGCGGCCAGGAGCACACCATCGCCATTCCCGTGTCCGGCCCCGCCGATATCGTCCGGCGACACGGCAGCGACGCGGCGCAGCTTCGACACGCAGCACGAGCGCCGCCATGGCCACGCGGCGCCCGACCAGTCGATCGAGATCGTCAATCTGCGCCTGGTGGTGACGCTGGCGCGCATGGACGACGCCATCGGCCGCTGGCTCAGCGCGCCATGGTCGCCGGAACCTGCGGCGCCGGCCGAACGACGCACCGTGTACGACGACCGGGCGCAGCCGGTGGAAGCGGACATCCTGTGGCGGCCGGGGCTCGCGGCAGGCACCCATGTCGCCGGCCCCGCGGTGATCGAGGAGCCCAACTCGACCACCTTCGTGCCGCCGGGCGACCGCGCGGTGATCGACGCCTGGGGCAATATCGTGATCACGCTCGGCGAGCGGACGTAATAGAGGACGCGATGTCAGCCAACACCGTCAGCCCGATCACCGTCAATCCCATCACGGTCGAAGTCGTGCGCAACGCCGTCAACGCCTATGCGGACGAGATGGCGACCGCGCTGTGCAAGTCCGCCTACAACATGATGATCTACGAGGTGCGCGACTTCTGCTGCGGGCTGATCGACACCCGGGCGCGCATGATTTCGCAGAACAAGGGCGGGCTGCCGATCTTCCTGGCCGATCTCGGCATCGCGGTGCAGGACGGCATCGACCGCTACGGCCTCGACGGCTTCGCGCCGGGCGACGTCATCATCATGAACCACGGGCAGGTCTGCGGCCAGCATCTCAACAACGTCGTGATCTACGCGCCGTGCTTTCACGACGGCAAGGTGGTGGCGTTTGCGGCGAGCCGCGCCCATTGGGTCGACATCGGCGGCAGCCGGGTCGGCTTCGGCTCGGTGGAGACCACCGAAATCTATCAGGAAGGCCTGCAATTCCGCTCGCTCAAGATCTACGAGGCGGGCAAGCGCAACGAGACGCTGTGGCAGATCATCCACGACAATGTGCGCTTTGCCGAGGCGGCGCTCGGCGACCTGCGCGCCCAGATCGCGGCCTGCCAGCTCGGCATCCGCCGCTATGGCGAACTGCTGGCGCGCTACGGGCGCGACGCCGTCGCTGCCGCGATCGCCGTCATCTGGGACAATACCGAGCGCGAGGCGCGCGCCTTCATCGCCAAGGTGCCGGACGGCACCTACGAGGCCGAGAGCTTCCTCGACAATGACGGCCGCAGCCTCGACGTGAAGCTGCGCATCAAGGTGAAGGTCGTCATCGACGGATCCCGCATGGTGGTGGACTTTTCCGGCATGCACGACCAGGTGCCGGGGCCGACCAATTCGGGCTATTCGGGCGGGCTCGCGGCGGCGCGCGTCGCCTTCAAGTGCCTCACCCTGCCGCATGCGCCGGTGAACGAAGGCTGCTTCCGGCCGCTCGAAATCATTCTGCCGGAAGGCAAGCTGCTCAACGCCAGGCCGCCGGCCGCGCTCGGGCTGTGGAGCATTCCGCTGCCGACCGTGATCGACACCATCCTCAAGGCGCTGGCGCCGGCGCTGCCGGACCGCATCCCGGCCGCCCACAAGGGCGACATGGGCGGCTGCTCGTTCTCCGGCTTTCGCCCCGACGGCAGGCGGTTCCTGCTGATGAATATTTTCGGCGGCGGCTGGGGCGGGCGGCCGCGCGAGGATGGCGAATCGGCCTCGGTGTCGATCTGCCAGGGCGACGTGCGCAATGCGCCGGTGGAGCTGCAGGAGATCCAATATCCGTTCCTGATCGAGCGCTTCGCGCTGCGCCGGGACTCCGGCGGCGCCGGCCGCCATCGCGGCGGGCTCGGCGTCGAATTGACCTATCGGGCGCTCGGCAAGACCCTCACCAACGTCAATTGCGAACGCACCAAGGACCCGCCCTGGGGGCTCAATGGCGGCGGCCCCGGCGCCGTCAACGAAGCCGTGCTGGTGCGGCGCGACGGCACCGAACAGAAGCTCCTCAAGGCGACGAGCGTTCCGATGGAGCCCGGCGACCGCCTCGATCTTCCGCACCGCCGGCGGCGGCGGCTGGGGCGATCCGCGCCTGCGCAGCCGGCGCGAGGTCGCCGACGATGTCGCCGAGGGCTACGTGTCCGCCGCGGCGGCACGGCGCGACTACGGCTTCGACGACGCCCAGGACAGCGCGGCGGAGTAGCGGATGCCGGCAAACGACACCACGCTCGGCGATGCGCGCCGCCGACGTCTGCTTGGCGCGATGGAGGCGGCCGGCATCGACGAGATCGTGGTGTACGGCAATGCCTGGCAGGGCGACTACCTGCGCTACGTCGCGGATTTCGGTATTCTGGAAGGCCATGGCATCGCGGTGATCGCGGCAGACGGGGCGACCGAGCTTTTTCTCGACAGCGCCACCGATGCCGAGCGCGCCGAGGTGGAGGCGCCCGGCGTCACGGTGCGGCTCGCCGGCGACATCGCCCGCGCGGTCGGCGCGCGGCTCGATCGCGTCGCCAATCACCGGCTCGCGGCGGCACCGCGACGATTCTTGCCGAAGTGGCTGGCCGACGCCGAACGCAGCTTCACCATCGAGGACGGCACGGCGCTCCTCGACAAGCTCCTGATGCACAAGCTGCCGGCCGAGATCGACGCGATCCGGCGCGCCGCCCGCATCGCCGACGACGCCTATGGGGAATTCATCAAGGCGGTCGCGCCCGGCCGCCGGCAATACGAGATCGTGGCCGATCTCGAGGCCTATCTGCGGCGGCGCGGATGCCCGGACAATTTCATGATCATCGGCTCCGGCGGCAAGGACGTATTCGGCATGACACCGCCGTCCGAGCGCAGGATCGCGGCGGGCGATCTCGTCACCACCGAGCTGACGCCTGCGGTCGAAGGCTATTACGTCCAGATTTGCCGCACGCTGGTGGCGGGCCAGGCGACCCCCGCGCAGGCTGCGCGCCTTTGCGATCTATCGCGAGGCGCTGGAGGCGGGCATCGCGGCGGTGAAGCCCGGGCGCGACCGCCGCCGATGTCGCGCGCGCCGAGAACGACGTGTTCCGCCGCTATGGCCTCGGCGACTACGTCACCAGCAAATACACGCGGGTGCGCGGCCACGGCATCGGGCTGTTCTGCGATTCCAAGCCGCATATTCTCGAGGATGTCGACACCGAGCTCAGCCCCGGCATGGCGCTGATCGTGCATCCCAACACCTACCATCCCGAGGTCGGTTATCTCGTGCTAGGCGATGCCGTGGTGGTGACGCGAGACCGGCGTCGAGGTGCTGTGCCGCACGCCGCGCCAGCTTTTCGAGGTGCCGGCATGAGACGCGGAGCGGGACCATGCGCCGCGGCCTGATCGCCCGCTCCAAGGTCGAATTGCCCGACGCCGTGTTCGATGCGCGGCTCGAGCGGCTGCGCGCCGCGATGGCGGGGCTCGATGCGCTCCTCGTCTACACCAACAATACCCGGCCGGCCGGGGTGTCGTGGCTCGTCGGTTTCATCCCCTATTGGTCGGAAGCGATGCTGGTGTTGCCGCGCACCGGGCCGCCGGTGCTCGTGGTCGCGCTGACGTTCCGGGTCAAGCCGTGGATCGAGCGGACCAGCCGCGTCGCCGAGGTCGTCTTCACCCCGCGCATCGGCATCGAGACCGCGCGCCTGATCGCCGCCGAAAAAGGCCGACGCGGCCGTCGGTGTCGTCGATTTCGATCATCTCTCGGCCGGCATCGCGGACGATCTGCGCGAGGCCGGCCCGCGGCTCGCTATTCTCCGACGCCAGCGAGCTGTTCGCGCGCTTGCGCGCCAGCGCCGACCCCGCCGAGATCATGCTGACGGCCCGGGCCTCGTCGATCGCGGCCAGCGCCTTGTCCCGCATCGACCCGCGCGAGCCCGGCATCGGTGCCATCGTGGCGGCGGTCGAAGGCGAGGCGCGCCGGCTCGGGGCGGAAGAGGTTTATGTGGCGGCGGCGCCCGACCTCGCCCGCGACCGGCGGCTGATGCGCATCGAAAGCGCCGCCCGGCGGACGAGCCCGCGCTCGGCGCGCGCTTCGCGGTGCGCGCGAGCGTCGCCTACAAGGGCAGCTGGGTGCGCCGCGTGGTGACGATCGAGCGCGACGGCATGGCGCGCGCACCGAAAAGGCGGCGGCCGCATTCGCCAAGCGGTGGCCCGGCTGCCGAGCGACCGCGCCCTGTCGCAATTCGCGTCATTCATGGTGGAAGGATGCCGGCTGTCGCAGCCGCTCGAGGCGCTAATGGGCTCGCGCGTCGCCGAACCGCGCGCGCCGCCGCCGGCGCCGTGGTCTCGGTGCAAGCCTGCATCAAGCCGAGGGCGGGCCGATCCTGCTCGGCGCCCCGGCCCTGCTCGGCGCCCGCGGCGAGGCCGCGAGCACTTTCGTCTAGAACGCGCCGGCCTTACCTTGCCGATGACCGCACAGCGTTTCCGATGCTATCACGCTGCATCGTGGCTGCCGCGGTCGTCGGACGATCGCTCAGCTCAAGGAGCCGCGCCGGCATTGGCGTTCGGACGCGCCGTTCGGATTTCCCAGTTGGGTGCCGTCGGGAAGCGTGACCGCCATGAACTGTCCGCCGGCGGTCCCGTCGCGGAGCGGGTGGATGACGGTCTTGACTTTCATGCCGGGCGTGAGGGTCTTGGGAACCCAGCCCTGCCGCGCCAAGCCGCCGGGCCGCCCATCTCGATCGCCCATTGCTCCGGCCTTGCCCTGGGCATCGGAGACCGTCAGCAGGATCCAGCTGTGCGGATTGGTCCACTGGAATTCCTTGACGGTGCCTTCCAGGGTCACCTTCTTTTCGGCATCGAACATGGCAAAGGAATGATGCGCGAAGGCAGGGATCGCAGACATGGCGACGGCGATGCCCGCGAGGCCGAGTGCTTCGAAATTCATAAGCGTCTCCCCGAGGTTTTTACGATATTGCCCAATTTAAAAGAATTCCGCCGCCGGTTCCAGCCGTTTCCTGCGCTTGCCCGGATTAATTCGAGTCCATGCAAAGCGTCTTCGGCCATCTTCTCGGTCGGCTCCGGACGACGATGGGCCTTTTTTCCGGGGACACGGGAGGCTGATCCCTTGATGCAACGCAGCAATTTTCAGAAATCCGGCTTCTCCGCCACAGGGATATTGTAGTCGAACATTTGGGTGTTGTTCTCCGCGCATGCCTCTTCGCCCAACAGGCGCGGCTGTACGCGCCGGTAACGCTGAATGGCCGACCACGGGTCGTTGAAAGTGTCCGGATCTTCCACCTTGATGTTCACTTCCAGCATCTTGCCGTC
This sequence comes from uncultured Alphaproteobacteria bacterium, assembly GCA_963800215.1. Classification (GTDB taxonomy): domain Bacteria; phylum Pseudomonadota; class Alphaproteobacteria; order Rhizobiales; family Xanthobacteraceae; genus JAJPKK01. The sequence goes on from CAWCZY010000008.1 coordinate 243,151, forward strand.
ATCGATCAACTTCCAGCGCTCCACGACATGGAGCTTCTCGGTGTGGGGCGTGCGGTAATTATCGACGAAGGTCTTGTCGTTCATCCCGATGGTGTCGATGACGAGGGTATCACCTTCGTAATGGCCGACCGACTCGCCGTACCAGGACGGCTTCGGATTCGCCGAATGAGGCACGTCGAGATAGATGCGCCGCACCTCCTCATTGCCCGAATGGATCATCAAGACCTGTTTGGGCGATTGGACAAAGAAGATCGGCTCGACAATGAACATCATGAAGCCGGGAACGCCCGCCGGCCTGCAGCTCGAGCGCGCCGTGAGGGCGATCTTTCCGGCAAGTACTTTCTCGTTCTCCCTCTTCATGACCTCCCTGGCCCAAGGCTTCAGGTTGGGATTGCTGAGATCGGCGATCCGGAATGTGGGCTGGGCGCCGGTGTTATTTGGGACGTAGGGATGGGCGGGGTCGCTGCGGGTGGGACTGGGGCCGCCGGGAACCGCTAGAAAGTCGGGGTTCGTCGCGATCCAGCCTACCTGGTTCGAGGACAAATCCGGGGGAGACGCCTTCTGATGTGCCGCGACCTCCGCGGCCAGTACGGCCCAAGTCACGCCGGCCAAGACGCTACCCGCCAGAACTCTTCTTGAAGTGTATGTGGGCATGTACTTCTCCGCTCGCGTGGCGCAATTTCGCCTTGCCACCCGCATACCCGCAGGCAGCCAGGCTGGACCGCAGGACGGCGCCGCCTATTCGCGGTCTGCGATCACTCGATCATGATCGCCACCGCGCCGGCCGCTCCGCCGCGACCGGAACGGCACCATCCCGCCAAACCCGAACCCTGCTTTGGCTACTTCAGAAAAAGCCCCCGGCTCAGGGAGTTGCGCCGCCGGCATTGGCGTTCGGACGGCCGTTCGGATTACCCAGTTCGGTTCCGTCGGGAAGCGTCACCGCCATGAACTGTCCGCCGGCGGTCCCGTCCCGGAGCGGGTGGATGATCGTCTTGACTTTCATGCCGGGCGTGAGGGTCTTGGGAACCCAGCCCTGCCGCGCCAAGCCGCCGGGTCCGCCCATTTCGATCGCCCATTGCTCCGGCTTGCCTTCGGCATTGGAGACCGTCAGCAGGATCCAGCTGTGCGGATTGGTCCACTGGAATTCCTTGACGGTGCCTTCCAGGGTCACCTTCTTTTCGGCATCGAACATGGCAAAGGAATGATGCGCGAAGGCAGGGATCGCAGACATGGCGACGGCGATTCCCGCGAGGCCGAGTGCTCCGAACTTCATAAGCGTCTCCCCGAGGTTTTTTACGGTATCGTCTAATTTATGAGGATTCCGCCGCCGGTTCCAGCCGTTTCCTGCGCTTGCCCGGATTAATTCGAGCCGTGCAAAGCGCCTTTCCCCATTCGGGCACCCGATCAGACCGGGTTCAATGAAGCCCGGACGGTGGTGTCAGCCGGTCTTTTTTCCTCCGCCACGGGGTGCTAACGTCGGCATCAAGATGAGCGCAATCGGTTCGATTCCGGGCAGGTCGCAGCACGTCTGGTAAAAAGCAACCTTGGGAGGGGTTTAATGAACAATCTTCGAATTTGTGCTCGTGCCGGCTCGGCTGTGGCGTTCCTGCTTGGGGTAACGGCTGTCTCCGGTTTGGCGTACGGCCAGACGCCGGACATCTCGGGAGTCTATTGGGCCACCGAATACCACCCCAAAATCCAGCTGGTCGGCGGCGGCGACCTTCCGCTGACGGCAGCCGGCAAAGCCGCCTATGAGAAGAACATCGCCGGCCTGAAGGACGGTTCGATCACCGATACCGCCCGCAAGTTCTGCGTGCCCGACGGACTGCCGCGCGTGCTCGCAACGCCCTACCCGTTCGACATCATTCAGGCGCCGCCCGGGCAGGTCACGATCGTCCATGAGCTCAATCACCAGATTCGCGTGGTCGCCATGGACAAGCCGATGCCCAGCGAGAAGGAGCTGATCCCCTTCCCGTTCTACAACGGTCATTCGGTCGGTCATTTCGAGGGCGATACGCTGGTGGTGGAATCGGCCGGCTTCAATGAAAAAACCTTCATCGACGCCACCGGAGCGCCGCATACCGACGAGATGCGCACCCCCGAGCGGATCCGCAAAATCAGTCCCACGCAGCTCGAAGACGTCATTACCATTCACGATCCCGAATATTACTCCCGGGATTGGCAGGCGCGCTTCGTCTACACCTTGCGCAATGACGTGCGGCTCGAAGACTATGTGTGCGGCGAACCCCATCGCGACCTGTCGACGGTGGCCGGCGTGCACCGGCCATAGCGCATGATCCCGGTTTCGATCCGCGCGGTCCTGATCGCGTCCTTGTCCACCTTTGCCGCGGCCGAACGGGCGACGCCCGCGGCGGAAGCGCCGGCGAGCCGAGGCGCGATTCCCGATTTCGCCCCGGACACCGGCACCTCCTGGGCGTTGGACCAGACGGTGGACGACCTGCTGCCGCCGCCCTCGGGCGCCGGCCCCATCACGTTTGATCCGGCCCATCCCTATATCGCCAATTTCCGCGGCGCGCAGCCGACCTACCGGGTTGCGGATCTCAGCAATCCCATCCTGCAGCCCTGGGCCAGGGAGCAGATGAGAAAATCCAACGCGGAGGTGCTGGCAGGGAAAGTCCCGTTCCGGGCGCGCGAGAGGTGCTGGCCGATCGGCGTGCCCGGCTTCGTGATCTATTCGCTGATCGAGTCTTTCTATTTCTACCAGACGCCCGAGAAGGTGACGATCATCAATCCCGGCGGCCCCGAGGTGCGCCACATCTATCTGAACGTGCCGCATTCCGCCGACCCGAGGCCATCGTGGTACGGGGAATCGGTCGGCCATTACGAAGGCGGCGACACGCTGGTCATCGATACCATCGGGATCACCGACAAGACCTTCGTCGACAATTACCGCACGCCGCATACCACGAAGCTTCATGTCGTCGAACGTCTGAAACTGGTAGAGGGCGGCAAGACGGTGTTGATCTCCATGACCGTGGACGATCCCGGTGCTTTCACCATGCCGTGGTCGGCGACGCAGCGCTGGCGGCGCGTGGCCCGCGGCCCGATCGCCGAATCGCCGTGCAACGAGAACAACACCGATCACTTCAAGCATGAGCTCATCCCAACGCCGACAGCCGACAAGCCGGATTTCTGATCCGGCGGCGCGGGCGGCGAGGAAACGAACGGAAGGAATACAATGTCCGGAGTCGCAGGTACCACGTCGAAATCCTTGCTGGCCTGGGGAATGCTGGCCGGAATTGTTGGGGCCGGCGCAGCCTGTTCACCCGCCCTAGCCGCCGAACCGGCCGCCGAGGCCGCGGCCATACCCAATTTCGCCCCCGACAGCCGGACCGCCTGGATTCCCGACCGCCCCACCGGCGATGACTTCCTCCCGCCCGCCAGCGGGCCTGGGCCCGTCATGTCGGCAAAGGATCATCCTTACATTCCCAACGGCCGGGGCGTGCAGCCGACCTATCGAGTTGCGGACCTCAGCAACCCGATACTGCAGCCCTGGGCCATCGAACGGATGAAAAAGGCCAACGACGAGGTGCTCGCGGGAAAAGTCCCCTACATCACCCGAGAGCGGTGCTGGCCGGCAGGCGTCCCCGGCTTCACGGTCTACACACGCGTCCAGGGCTTGTATTTCCTGCAGACCCCTACCAAGGTCACGCTCATCAGCGAGCTCAACCAGCAGCCTCGGAATATCTATCTGAACGTGCCGCATTCCAGCAATCCAAAGCCCTCCTGGTACGGCGAATCGGTCGGTCACTACGAGGGCGACGAATTGGTCGTCGACACCGTCGGCCTCAACGACAAGACCTTCGTCGACAATTACCGCACCCCCCACACCGATAAGATCCACGTCGTCGAGCGCTTCAAGCTGATCGAAGACGGCAAGACGATGCAGGCGGTGGTGACGGTCGATGATCCCGGCGCCTTCAACATGCCGTGGTCGGGGGTCCAGCGCTGGCGGCGCGTCTCGGATCGCCCCTTCACCGAAATGATCTGCGCCGAGAACAATTTCAACTATTTCAACTACGTCGTGGTTCCGATACCGCAGGCCGACAAGCCGGATTTCTGAGCGGCGGTGCCCCCTGTTGTGGGCCGCCGGCCTGATTTTGTTCGGCGCGGGAGATCTCTGCAATCAAATCGGCGGCCCAGCGCGGTGCCTCAAAGGCCGTCCGACACCGCTCCAGGAGATTTGCGCTGGCGCTCGCGTCGAGCCGGCCGGTGACTCGGCGAAACTTGTCGCAGACGGCGCGCTCGTCGAACGGCCGCTGCGGATCGCCGGGGACGTGGATGACGGTCTGTTCCCGTATGCCTTCCGGGGTACGAACGGCGATCCGGGCCGGCCAGGCCTTCGGGTAATGGGCCAGCAACGCCGCATCGACCGCGACGGAAATCCTGCCCATGAAGTCCTGGACATCGGGCGCAACCGCCGCGGGAGAATGTCCGACGTCCCACAGCGCCTCGGGATCGCAGGCCGCGAGGGCGAGGTGGTATTGCACGCTGGTCAGGTGGGAGGCGCGGTCGCCGGGCTTGACCCCGTGGTCGATCATCTCGAGGGTCGGTGGCGGCACGTGGACCGTGATCGACACGATCGATTCCGGCGCGACGCCGGCCGCCATCACCTCGCGTAGCGCCTGGGTCGCCGCCATGGTCTGCCGCGCGGCGCACCACGGCTTGAACGACGTGTCGTCGATCGCGAACCGGTCGCCCAGGTTCAAGGTAAAGGCGTCGATATCCGCGGTGATGCCGTATGCCCCCTGCAGAAATCCGCCATCGAGCAGGCCGAGATCCGACGTGAAGCCAAGCTTGGCGGCCTGCGCAGCGGCAAGGCCGTTGCGCGCCGCGTTGCCGATCGCGAACCAGCGCGCCGTCGTCGCCGCGTTGTGACGTCCGACCCCGACTGATGCGAGAGCGAGCGCCAGCGCCAGCGCATTCGCGGTCTGACCGGTGTCGAGGTCGCACAGCCGCGCGGCGACCGCGGCGACCCCGAAAGGAGCTGCGAAATAGGTGGGCCAGATGCCGCGATAAAGGATGCCCGGCCCGCCGATCGCGGCGCCGAGCCGGACCATGGCCTCCGTGCCCGCGACGATCGCCTCACACACCGCATCCGTATCCGCCTCTTCGCGCATCCCCGCGATGACCAGCGCCGCGGGGATGACGATGCCTCCGGGCGTCGTCGACGATGCGAGATGGATGTCGTCGATCTCGCTCGCGCGCGCAAGCGCGCACGCCGTGGCGAGGTCCGGCCTCGGACCGCGGAACGCGATGAGGGCACGGCCTTCGGCGGTGTAGGCGCCGGCGATCCAGGCGCCGACCGCATCGATCACATGCAGCCTTGCGGCGGCACGCGTCGGCGCCGGAAGCCGGCCGCGAATGCCGTGCGCGACGAACGCGGCCATGGTTTCGAGTGCAGTCACGGTGCGCTCCCCGGGGCGAGGCGGCGCTCCGGCGCTCCCAATATCCACATTGGCAGGCCGGCGCGCCAGCCTGCCAATGTGGATATGGGAGCGCCCTTATCGCCCAGGGAGCACGCGAATGCCGCCGGAGTCTCGACGCAGGCGCCGGGCGGCATGCGCGCGATTCTGTCCAGCCCCGGCTAATGCGGCGTGCCGCCCGGCTCGGGCGTCGCCGGCACTGGCATGGCAGGCGCTGGCGTGGCAGGCGGGCAGACGTGGCAGGCGCAGGGATCGGCGTGGACGCCGGGGGATTGGGCTTCGCAACAAGCGGCGGCGCGGCGCCGGTGGTGGCCGGCGAGTTCAAGATGGGCGGATTGCTGGCCGTCGTCGAACGCGGCCTGTTGTAATCGTACACCAGCATTGCCACGACGATCACCGCAATGAGGCCGACGATCCAGGCCCACATGGTGCCGCGGCCGCCGTCGTTCTCGAGATCGAGATGCTGCGGCGCGGCAGGATCGGCCGGATCGCGCGGGCCGGGCCGGCGAGGATCGTTCAGCGGGTCGGTATAACGAGGGTCTGACATATCGCTTCTCCATTCCGCCAATATGTCAGAGGAGAACGGCTTTACCGCGGGGAAGGTTCCCCGGCCGCAAGTGCGGGTCCTTTCTCGGAACCGGGCCGGCCCTCTTTGCGTTATGAACCCGGCGGCGACACGGCACGGCGGGTAGGACTGTGGCCGCCAGGGGACGAGTTCGCGTCGTCATGCGAGGGTGACGCCGTCGAGAATGAGCGGGAGGTTGCCATGTCACATCGTGGAATTCGAATAGGTGCCGTCATAATGGCATCGATGTTGGCTCTTGCCGGCGGGACCGATGCGCAAGCGAGAGGGGGCGGAGGACACGGCGGCGGCGGCGGAGGACACGGCGGCGGCGGCGGCCATTTCGGTGGCGGGCATTTTGGCGGTGGCCATTTCGGGGGATTCCATTTCGGCGGCCGCGGATTTCATTTTGGCGGTCACCGCTTCGCCCGGAGCTTCCATCGCGGCTTCGGGTACCATCATTTCGCCGGGCATTCTTTGGCGGCGCGGCACGCGGTGTCTGCGCTAGGCGCCGGCCACTTCGGCCACGACCACTTCGCCCACGACCACTTCGCCCACAACATCCACAATATCCGCGGCGGCTACGGTTACGGCTATGGTTGGTACGGCCCGGTGTTCTGGCCTTATGCCTATGACGACATCTTCGACGATATCCTGTGGGGCTTCGGCCTCGGCGGTCCGTTCTGGGACTACGGCTATGGCGACCTGTATGGCGGGCTGTTCTCGCCCTATGGCTACAACGATCTCGCCGGCTATCTGCCGGGCGGCGACCAGGGCGGCGCGCCGGCGCCGACACGAAGGACACAGAGCCGCCAGGCCAACTTGTCGAGCCAGCTGAGCCAGATGTGCGGCGACGATTCCAGGGAGGTCGCCGGCTGGCCGATCGACCGCATCGAGCAGAGCGTTTCCCCGACCCCCGAGCAGCGCGCCGCGCTCGATGAATTCGCCAACGCCACGATCCAGGCGGCGCAGACGATCAAGGACGCCTGTCCGGCCACCGTCGCTTTCGCTCCCGCCGGACGCCTGGACGCGATGCAAAAGCGGATCGAGGGAATGGCGCACGCGGTCGATATCGTCGTTCCGCCGCTCGATCGCTTCTACAATTCCCTGACCGACGAGCAAAAGGCGCGGCTCAACGCGGCGGATGAAGAACGCAACCGGCGCCCCGCCGGATCGCTGGCGAGCTGCGCCGCGGTCGGCAACGCGACCCGATGGCCGGGCGACCAGATCGAAAAGGCGGTGCGGCCCGATCAGGGGCAGCAGGCAAAGCTCGATGCGCTCAAGACCGCGATGGCCAACGCCTCGACCGACCTGGCGAATAGCCTGTCCCGCCGCCTTGCCGGCCACCCCGCCGGCCCGCCTGGGCGCGATCTCCAAGCGGCTGGACGCGATGCTGCAGGCGGTCAAGAACGTTCGCGCCGCGCTCGACGACTTCTACACTTCGCTCAGCGACGAGCAGAAGGCGCAGTTCAACATGATCGGCCGGCAGCACTCCGCACGGAGGTAGAGCCGGCATCCGTCTCGGACGGAGCCCTGGGTTATCCCGCAGACGATGTAGCAACCGCTTCACCGGGTCCAACGGGGCGAGCCGGATTGACGATCAGACGCGCGGGGGACTACCCTGATAATCGTTTTAGGGGTAAGTATGTATCAAATTGTCTGCATCAGCGGCGAAACCAATCGCTATTCGACCGTTGCGTCCGGCTTCCGTGACGAAAGCGAGGCACGGGAGACCGTGCAAAACTGGATCAATCGCCGATTTTTCGAAGCTGCCTACGATCACAGCAAAGAATGCTGGTGGCTGCTCGATTCAAATCGGGAAGTATATCGCATCATGGTCCACAAAGCGTAGCTTTTGCCAAAGTTGCCGGGATACCGTCACCCGCGGCGGACAAGATGTTTTCAGCCCTCCCACAGGGCCGAACTTGCGGAATGTGCGACATTCTGCATGGCGGCCTCACGCGCCGACTTCACATCGCGCTTGCGAATGGCCTCGACCAGGATGTCGATCTCCTTGATGCTTTCCTGCTGGCGTTGCTTGCGCATCAGCGAGCGTCGACGCAGGCCCGAGGTGCGCAACACCAGCCGATTGATGATGTCGAAGGCCATGGGATTTTGGGCGCCGGAGCAAATGCTGTCGTAGAATTCGCGCTTTGCCACCAGCATCTGTTCGACATCGCCCGAACGATAGGCGTTCTTGAGTCGCTTGCTTTCTTGAACCAAAGCGGCGAGTTCCGCGTCGCCGGCCTTCTCGATGAACTGCTCGACGACGAGCGCTTCCATCGCAGCGCGGATGCGATAGGCGTTTTCCGCGTCCGTCTGCGATATGACGCTGACCGAGAGACGTCGCGTCGGCGAGTACGCCAATATCCCTTCGGCCTGCAGTTCGCCCAGCGCCTCCCGCAGCGATGTGCGGCTGACTTGAAGCTGCTCGCACAGGTCCCGTTCGACGAGCCGCGCTCCGGGCTCCAGAACGCCGGTCTCGATCGCTCTGCGCAGCGAGAGGATGATCCTGCTCCGCAGCGAGGTCGATGGTTGCTGGAGTGACGCCAAGCGCCCTTTGACGGCGGAATCCATGTTCTGGCCTACTTGTAGGAGCGCGCCTCTCCAAGGTGACCCAGCGCCCGCCGCGCCAGTACCGCGACAAGGCTGGCGCGATACTCGGGTGAACCGTTGAGATCGCCCAACAGCACCGCGGGGTCGACCTGGTTCGGCGCGATGGCCCCTGGCCGGAAGTCCTGCTCCAATGCCGCCTCCAAGGCGTGCGCCCGAAACACGCCTGCCGCGCCGGCTCCGGTCACGGCGACCCGCACCGCGGCGCCGGATTTCGAGACGAAGACGGCGGCGATCGCGTAACGCGAGGCGGGACTGCGGAATTTCGCATAGCCGGCTTGATCGGGAATGGGAAATTCGACGCGCGTGATAATCTCGCCGGGCTCGAGCGCCGTCTCGTACAGCGACACGAAATACGCGTCCGCCGCAATTCGGCGCCGGTCGGTCACCACGGTCGCGCCCAGGCCGAGCACGGCCGCGGGATAGTCGGCAGCCGGATCGTTGTTGGCGACGGACCCGCCGATGGTGCCGCGATGGCGCACATGGCGATCGCCGATCGACCCGGCGAGGCCGGAAAGAGCAGGAATCCATTGGCGGGCGATGGGGGACACTGCCACCTCGGCATGCAAGGTCGTCGCCCCGATCGAAACGACCCCGTCCTTCAGGCCGATACCGCGCAGCCCCGGGAGAACGCAGAGATCGATGAGGTCGGACGGATGGGCGAGCCGCTGCTTCATCGTCGGCAGCAGCGTGTGTCCACCGGCCAGATAGGTTGCGTCCTCGCACTCGGTGAAGAGTCCGATGGCCTCGTCGAGGCCGGCAGGGCGGTGATAGCGGGTCGGATACATCACCATCCTGCTACTCCGCCGCCGCTTTGGCCGGTCTCATGGCCTCGGCGGCAGCCAGGATGGCTTTGACGATGTTGTGATAGCCGGTGCAGCGGCACAGGTTTCCTTCCATCTCTTCGCGCACAATCGCCTCGGTCAGGGGCTCGGGATGGGTCTCGATGAGGTCGACAGCCGCCATGATCATCCCGGGCGTGCAGAAGCCGCATTGCAGCGCATGGCAGCGATGAAAGGCCTCTTGCACCGGGTGCAGGGTCCCGTCTCGCGCGAGCCCCTCGATGGTGGTGACATGGCCGCCCTCGGCTTGCACCGCCAACACGGTGCAGGATTTGACGGAGGTTCCATTCAGGTGGACGACGCAGCAACCGCATTGCGTGGTGTCGCAGCCGACGTGCGTTCCCGTGAGTTCGAGATGCTCGCGCAGAAAAACCGCGAGAAGGGTTTCATCGCCCACCTCGCGTGAGACCGGGACACCGTTGACGGTCAAATTAACCCGTTGCATCGCCAAGGGGCTCCGTTCTCGAACGTTCGTGGATCGCACTCCAGATCTTGCCTGGCGTCGCCGGCATGTCGATGGCCGGCGGCCCGAACTCCGACAAGGCATCGTCGATCGCACTCATGATCACCGCAGGGGCCGGCGTGGTTCCGCCCTCCCCCCCGGCCTTCACGCCGAAGGGATTGGTCGGCGATAGAACTTCGGCGATCTCGGTCTTGAACGAGGGGAGATTGTCGAAGCGCGGCATGCCGTAATCCATGAGCGATCCGGCCAGGGGCTGTCCGGATGACGGATCGATCGTGCAGTGCTCCCAGAGCGCTTGCCCGACACCCTGGGCGATGCCGCCATGGGTCTGTCCGTGTACGATGAGCGGATTGATACAGCGGCCGACGTCATCGACCGTCGCATATCGCTTAATATCGACGGCCCCGGTTTCGGGATCGATCTCGATTTCACAGATGCAGGTTCCGTTCGGAAACACCGGCGTGTGCATCTCATTGTCCCGGCGCACCCGCAGCCCGCCGGCGAACTCAGGAGGCAGGTCATGCCGACCGGCCTGCTGTGCGAGTTCCGACCAGGTCAGCGCCTGATTGCTGTCGATCGCGCTGAAGACCCCGTCCTCGAATCAAATCATATCCGAGGACACTCCGACGAGATGCGCCATCAGGGCCCTCCCCTTGGCGATCAAGTCCTCGGCGGCCAACGCGATGACGGCACTCGCATGCCTCATCGAACGCCCGGAATGGGTCCCGCCTCCGGCGCTGACGACGTCGGTGTCACCCAACGTGATCTTGACGCTCTCGAAGGGCACGCCGAGCATATCCGCGGCAACCTGGGCAAAGCTGGTCTCGTGCCCCTGCCCCGCCGGCTGGGTGCCGATGACGACTTCGAAGCCGTCCCGATGAACGATCAGGTCGGCCCGTTCCTTGGGCGAGCCGATGGAAAACTCCACGTAGTTTGCAAAGCCCAGTCCCAAAAGCTTGCCCCGCCCGCGCGCCTCGGCGCGGCGTCTCGGAAATCCCTCGAGGTCGGCCAGCCGAATGGCGCGGTCCATGTTGATTTCGTATTCGCCGCTGTCGTAGCTCGAGCCGACGGCGTTGGTGAAGGGCATCTGATCGGGGCGGACGAGGTTGCGGCGACGCAACTCGAACCTGTCGAAGCCGAGCTCACGCGCGGCCTTGTCGACCAGCCGCTCGATCGCAAAGGTGACCTCCGGACGTCCGGAGCTGCGGTAAGCGTTGGTCGGCATGGTATTGGAAAATACGGCGCGCGACCGCAGCGTCGCCACCGGAATGTCGTAGGAGCCCGTGATCAAGCCGGACCCTTTGCTGAGCGGCGACAGCGAGACGCATCGCGCCCCGACATTGCTGAGATTGGAGGCGCGCATAGCGAGGAACCGCCCGTTCTCGTCGATGGCGAGCGATACCTCGGTGATGAGATCCCGCCCCTGGTAGTCCGTCAGAAACAACTCCGAGCGCTCGGCGCGAAACTTGACGGGCCGTCCGAGCTTGCGCGAGGCCCACATTACCAAGCCGAACTCGACATAGGCGCGGTTGCGGGTTCCGAAGTTGCCGCCCACGTCGAAAGACAGGACGCGCACGCGCCCCGGCTCCACGCCCAGGACGTGAGCCAGCTCGTGCTTCTGGCGGACCGCGCCGCCGCTGCCCGCATACAAAGTGTAGCGGCCAGTCTCAATGTCGAAGCTGCCGAGCGCGGCACGCGGCTCGAGCGGGACGCCCGTCACGCGGCCGATATGGGACCTCATCGAAACGACGTGACGCGCCCGGGCGAAGGCCGCGTCCGTAGCCGCGACGTCTCCGAAGGTCGAATCGACCAGGACATTGTCGGGCAGTTCGTCCCAGACCCGCGGCGCATCGGCCTTCGCGGCCTGCGCCGTATCGGCGACCCAGTCGAGCACTTCGTAATCGACCGACACATGCTCCGCCGCCGTTTGCGCCTGTTCGAGCGTCTGCGCGACCACCATCGCAACCGCCTCGCCGACATGGCGCGCCTTGTCGTGCGGCAGCAGATAATGAGGGCCGATGAAGACCTCGGTCCCGTTCCGGCCGGTCAGCTTCACGTCGTATTTTGTAGACGGCACGGGATTATGTGGGATCGGCCGCCAGCGATCCTCGAGACCATCCGCCCCGGTGTAGACCCCCAATACCCCCGGCATCGCCATCGCCGGGGCCACGTCGATCGCGGCAATCCGCGCGTGGGGATGCGGCGAGCGCACCATCGCGGCCCAGACCTGACCGGGCAGACTGAAATCATCGGAGAACCGGCCGCGCCCAGTGATGAGACGCTGGTCCTCGTTGCGCGGAAGCGCTCTCCCGACAGCCTTGAATGATCGTTCGTTGAGCATTTGGCACTTTGAAGGATTTGTATTATGTATTATTGTACTACAAATCTCGAAGGTCAAGGGTCGCTATCCCCGTCTGTGGTGGTTCGGAGAATTCGTCGAAGCGGGGAGGCTGACATGCGGTTTCGAACAGTCGGAATGCTGCTGCTCGGGATGATGGCGACCGCCGACTTTGCAGCCGCACAGACCGCGCCAACTCCGCCGGCTTTTGCGGCAATGCCGCCGCGCTTCCGGAGTTCGTTACGCTGTTCGGCGCGGCAGCTATTGCCAAACCCGGCGCTGGTAAAAATACGCGTAATTATAGAGCCAAGCGGCATAATCGGGCGTGTAAACGAAGCCCGGGCCGTAGGCGTAGGTCGGATAGTAGCTGTGGGAGTATAGGTAACCGGCCGCGCCCCATCCAGAACCGAGATGACCGTGCCAACGATGCGCGGAAGCCTCTCCCCCCTTCCAAACAATGGCCGTGGCGCCAACGGCAAAGGCTACGAAGAATTTCGATTTCATGTCGTACTCCTGGATCACTTTAAAGGCGGTCGACGATTGCCCCCGGGCAATTCAAATCAGACTGAGTCCCTTTAGCAGGCCTGATTGTTCTTGCTGGCGCGCCCGAAGAGAGGCTTTCTCTGCCGCATCGGAGCCGGACGGCTCGGCTTAGTCAAGATGAAGGCCAGAGCACGTTGACTACAGCTCTTATGTTGGCGGCGACCTCTTGAAACCACGGAACATTCTGCCAAGCCGGAACGCGCGATCCGTCCAATCGCCCTTTGGAGGGGGCGGAGATGTTATCTCCTTAACACCCCGGCCCAACTGAAACATGATGCCCGTCCATATCCCCTCGGGTGTTGCCTCCTGACTGAGCTGCGCTTCCAGGCGTCCCTTGAGCCGCTCGGCATTGGCTTTCTCGTTTTCGGTTGCGGACGGGTCCGAGAATACGGCGGCGAGAGCCTTCAATTTCCGATGAATAGCCGCAGCAGACCTAGCACTCTCGCCTATTGGCATTTGCTACATCCTACCATCGAACACCAAACCGTTCCTGCTTCGTCGCAAACCGGGAGACGACCAAGTTCACATCCTTGGCACGGCCGGGTGGCGGCATTGTCCTATTCGGAGCCTGCGGTGCGCCTGCCGGGTGGTGTTACTTCGAAGGCGAAGTGGAACACCGGCAGGTCCTCGCCCGGATGGTCTTGCTCGGCGGTCAACTGCGGCAGGCGGTAATTGACCGGCCTCGTCTCCTTGCCCTTGTAGATCGCCGGATAGAGATCGATGAAGTGCCAGCCGGGCTCGCCGGTAGCCTGCATGAAGATCTCGACGTCGCCCTGGCTGTTGAAGCCGCAGGCATAACCGCTGTGGCCGTTGTCGTAGACCACTGTGTAGATATTGGCCGATTCACTCCAACCTATGCCTTTGAGATGAATCTTGAACGTGGTCTCGACCGGTCCGTGGGAGACGTCTAGCGGCAGCGCGGTCGGGGCAATCCAGAAGGTCCCGGTCTTATGCGTCGTGCCCGCATCGGCCCACAGTCCATGGGAGCCGCCGAGATCGTCCGGCGCCTTGAAATGGAATTCCACATTGCCGTCGGCGTCGGCCTCGGCTTTTGCGACGACGCGCGAACGTTCCTCCCAGCCGCCGGTCGAGGCGGAGCGATCGCCGTTGCCGGCCGTCATCCGCGAAGCAACCGTGCTCACCGCTGCGCCGCCGCTGATGCGGTTACCGGTGACGGTCGTCCAGTTGAGCGCGACTGTCTTGCCAGGAGCAAAGCCCGAGCCCCTGACCACCACGGGCTGATCGACGCCCGAGAAGGCCGGAGTCGCCACGAGCTGGCTCTGGGGCGGCAGCCGGCGCACTTGCGACTGGGCCTGCTGCGGCGGCGGCGACGGCAGCGCCGCCGGGCCTGGCGTGATGGTGAAGCCGACTTTGAATTGCGGCCGGTCCGGCGCCGGCGACTGCTGCATGTTGCGATAGGGGAAGGTGAAGTCGGAATGCACCACCTCGATCACGTGCCGACCCGGCTGGCCGGCGGCCGGCAGCGTGAAGCGCGCGGTGCCACCGGTGGTGACGGTGGAAATCCAGCCGGTGAAACGGTTGTCGTACAGCATCACCCAGCTGCCTTCGAGTTCGCGCCAGCCGATGCCCTGCACCTCGATCGGGATCGGAGTTCCGACCGGCACATTGTCGGCCAGGAGCCTCACAGTCATGTCGATGCTGAAGGCGTCCTTGGTCAGAAGGCGTTTGCCTTGCTGCAGGATGACGTCGTGCATGAAGCCGAAGTCCTCCGGCGCGGTGAATGTCGCTGCGATGCGGCCGGCCGCGTCGCTCTTCACCGTGGCGATCCGGTAGGCGGCGGGCACATATTCGCGGCCGAAATACTCTGCGTTCGAAACTTTCCAGCTGCCCGTCACGGTCCCCCAGACGAGATCGAATTCCTGCCCGGCCGCGAAGCCTTCGCCGGTCATCGTCACCGGCGTCCCTGCCGGGCCATGCGTAGGGCTGACCTTGATCTGCCCGACATAACCGCCCGACGGCTCCGCGAGCGGCGCCGGCGGACCGAGTTCTGCAGCCCGCGGCGCAGCGGCACCGTATTGCGGAAACACGAGCACGAGGCCGGCGAGCGCGCAGGCAACCACCACCGGTCGTCCGTATCCGACGCCAAGCTTCATGACAAATGCCTTCCGCACTAGTTATCAGGGCTTCTTGATTTCGATCTCGCCGGGGACGATCTGCAACTGCGAGGTCACGCGCTTGAATGGCTCCCAGGTCGCGGTCTGGCCCTGCGCATCCGTGGCAATCGCTTTATAGACGAACGTGCCGTTCGGATAGGCTGACGGGATGATCCAGATCGCGGTCCAGAAAAAATCGGTGGGATTGGCGGCGCCGGGATGTGGGCCGTATTGCGCATTCACCTTCTGGCCATCGGGCAGTTCGACGATCAGGCTTTTCAGCCCAGTCCCATCCAGCGACTTTCCGTTCTGGTCGAGGACTCGGAAGCGCCAGACGACCTTTTCCAGGTGCTTGTACTGGTTGTCCAGCACGCAAACGGGACCGGGCGCGCCCGGCTGGCCGCCGCGCACCATGTCGCCCTCGAAGAACAACTTGGCGGCCCCGCTCACCTGAGCCTGCGCACCGCTGGTCAATCCGAGAACCGCTCCGGACAGCGCAATCGCAACAAACATTGATGTTCTCATGGGTGTGTCCCTTCCAGCCAACGATGCATCTGCGTGCATTTATTCGGTTGAAGATTATCGCGCCGGCTCGCGGCTTGAAAGGGGCTTGCGCGGAATTGTTTCCCAAACGTGGCCCGGCAAACTCACCGAGAAAGTCATCACCGAGGCCGGAGTGGGTGGGACTCGCCTCTCGAAATCGGGCTCGCGGGTCTCCGCCGCCCCATACCCGACAGTGTGTCGTGTGAGGATAGTCACAGAATTCCGTTCCGCGCCGTGTGAGCTTGATCGCATGGTCTCCAGCTCGGAGCGGGAAAAGCCAAACCTCTGCAAGCCCTGGCGGTGATGAACTCGCCGATCCCACCACCCCTGGACTGGCGAGAGACGGAGGTTACGAAATGCGCGCTGTCATCAAGAAACTGGCTATCGCCACTTGCCTCGGCCTCGCCACGGCCACGGCGGCGATGGCCGAGCAAACCAGTCGCGAATGGCAGAGCTGCAACAACTCCGACAACGATACCCAAATCACAGTCTGCACCGGGATCCTGGAAAGGGGTGGCCGCGAACCAATCAAGCAGCGCGCCAATGCCTATAACAACCGCGGCATCGCATTTGGAAACAAAGGGCAGCACGACCGCGCCATTCAGGACTTCGACGAGGCGCTCCACCTCGACCCACAAAATGCGAGCATTTACAGTAATCGCGGCTGGGCCCTAGCCAACAAAGGCGACGCCGACAGCGCCATAAGGGACCTCGACGAGGCGATCAGGCTCAATCCGAAATTGGCCGTCGCCTTCAACAACCGCGGATATTCCTACATCAAAAAGGGCGATTACAATCGCGCCATCCAGGACTTCGACGAGGCGCTCCGCCTCAACCCGAAATATGCGATGGCCCTGAACAACCGGGGCCGTTCCTTTACCGCCACGGGCCAATACGACCGGGAACTCAGGGATCTAGACGAAGCGATCCGGCTCGATCCGAAAGTGTCGTCCGCCTACAACAACCGAGGTTGGACCTACAACAAAAAGCATGAATACGATCGCGCCCTGATCGATCTCGACGAGGCGATCCGGGTCGACCCGAAGAACGCGATCGCCTACATCAATCGCAGCGCCTCCTATAACGGGAAGCACGACTACGATCGCGCCATTCGCGAAGCGGACGAGGCGATCCGTTTGATGCCGACCGCTGTGAACGCCTACATCAACCGGGGCCACGCCTACACCGCAAAAGGCACCTACGACCTTGCCCTCCGCGATCTGGACGAGGCGGTTCGGCTCGCACCCAGAAGCGTCGCGGCGCTCAACGGGCGTGGCTTTGCTTACAAGCAGAAGGGAGACTTCGACCGGGCCATCAGAGATCTCGACGAGGCGATCCGCATCGATCCGAAGTTCGTTCTCCCCTACAGCAATCGCGGCGACGCCTACCGGCAGAAAGGTGATCCGGACCGCGCGATCGCCGATCTCAGCGAGGCGATCCGGCTCGAACCGGCAATTACGCCGGCCTACACGTTTCGCGGTCTCGCCTATGAGCAGTTGGGCGACAAAGCACGTGCTACCGCCGACTTCAACGCTGCGCTATCGCTTCCCCACGGCAGCTATGTCACCGCTGATTGGGCCGTGAACAAGGCGAAGGAACAGCTTACGCTGTTAGGTGAGCCCGCAACCGCCGCAAATCCCATGCCTCCGATGCCTTTGGGCGCGGCGGCGCCGGCAGGGGCGGTGGCGCCGTCGGGGCGCCGCGTCGCGCTGGTGGTCGGCAACAGCGACTACCGCTATGCGGGTAAGCTCGCCAATCCGACCAATGATGAATCCGATTTCGCCAAGACCCTGCGGCAGCTCGGTTTCGAGGTGGTGGCGGGGTCAAACCTCGATCGCCACGGTATGGACGACGCCATCCGCGAATTCGGCCGCAAGCTCGAAGGCGCCGACCTCGCGTTGTTCTTCTATGCCGGTCACGGGCTACAGGTTGACGGCAAGAACTATCTCGTTCCGGTGGACGCCAAACTCGAACGGGCCGGCGATCTCGCCCTCGACGCGGTCGACATCAGCACCGTGCTGGCGCAGATGGAGGGGGCGAAGCGCGTGAACCTGGTTTTTCTCGACGCCTGCCGGGACAATCCGCTGGCGCGCAGCCTCTCAACCACGCTCGGCACCCGCGGGATCGCCGTCGGCACCGGCCTCGCGTCGGTCCAGAGCGCGATCGGAACCATGATCGCTTACTCCACGCAGCCCGACAATGTGGCGCTTGACGGAGCCGGCCGGAACAGCCCGTTTACCGCCGCGCTCTTGAAGCACATCGCGACCCCGAACGTCGAGATCGGCACGATCATGCGGCGGGTCCGTGCCGACGTCGTCGCCGCCACCCATGAGCGGCAGGTCCCCTGGGATTCTTCATCCCTGATTGGAGAGGTCATTCTCGCGAGGTAAGCTGCCGATCGACGAGGCTTGAGGGCGTCGAAGCGGGCATCCGGAAGAATAGGGTATCCGAACCCGCGACCGGTCTCAGCGCTCCCCAAGTTTGCCGCCTTGAGCGCCGCGTCGAACTGTGGCGGCTCACGGGCGACCTGCGCCGCGAATTGGCGGCCCCCCTTTTTTACGCCTGGAGCCCGCCGCAGGCCAACTTTTTGGCCCCGTTCTCCTTGGCCGTCGGGCATTCCGGTGGCCTGGCGGGAGCATCATGCGCGGCCGATGTGGCACCTTTCGATTGCCGGATCGGACGGCACTTTGGTAGTATCGGAAGTGGGGGGCGAACCAAAGCGGCGACAACTCCCGATGACAGCACATGACGTGACCACGCTTGAATTCACCCGACTGTGCCCGGTGTGCGATCATCATATGGATTTGAGCGTGATCGAAACTGTGCCCTGGGCGACCCGCACGGCTGGGGAGCGAGTTGTTTTTCGCTGCGAGAAGTGCGGCATGACACAGACCGAATGGAATACGATCTCTCTAGTGTCACCGGACATTGCACTCAGGTAACGACGGCACCGCCCAAAACCGGGACTCCGCGATGCCTCACTTCTGGCTCACGTATGGCAAAGCTGGCCGGCTGGTCGGTGTTGTCATCATGGAAGCTCCATCGCTGATCCAGGCGAGGATGAAGGCGGCGATTGAAGGCATCATCGACGCGGGCGCCCCGTTCGCCGAGGGTCACGAGCTCAGCTCCAAGCTGATGGCATCGGTCCTGCCATCACAGATTGGTCGGAAGATGTCCGGAGCAGAAGCGGCGGAGCTGATACGTTGGTTCGAAGGCCGTAAGCCAAGTGAGCCGCTGAGGCCGAGGAAATAGTAGGCCCTGGCTCTGCTCGCGCCGGCGCCGCCCGCTCAGATCGGCCGGATGCTCACCGGCGATCGCGTGCCCGCGCTACGACCTCGGAATCCAGGGGATCGAATACGTCCACTCCCTCGCTGGTCGCGATGATCCCGCTGTTCGAATCGCCGGAACTGAATATGTAATGGCCGGAAATAATCTCGCATACGGCTCGACAGGACGTTCGCGCGCCGGGGCGTGAGCGTTGCCGGGATAACCGGCGCACTGCTTCAGGCGCAAAGCACTATTTATTGGCCGATTGCAGGCAGGCCGCCCTTGTAGAGGAAGCGCTGCACGCGCTGGCCCTGCACCTCGGCGGTATAGATGTTGCCCTTGCTGTCGATGGCAATGTTGTGGAGGTTTTCGAACTCACCCGGACCACGTCCGACGCGGCCGAAGCTGCCGACCACTGTCCCGTCGCTGCGGCGGATCACATGGATCTGGCCATTGGGATCGTCCGAGGTGAACCAATAGGTCTGCCCCTTATCCGGCCAGAACACGGTCGAGCCGGTCACGCCCGGTGCCGTGGAGTCGCGCAGAACCGGGATTTCGCGCACAAAGGTACCGTCCTTCTGGAACACCTGAATGCGGTTGTTGCCACGGTCGGAAACCACCACCTGCCCGTCGGCGGTGATCCTGACGCCGTGCACCGGATTGTTGAACTGCTGCGGCAGAACCTTCGGATCATAGGTGATCTTCTCGTCTGTGGGCGGCTTGCCATAGGCACCCCAGGCGCGCTTGAACGCGCCGGTGTCGGCGTCGAACACGACGACGCGGTGATTGAAGTAACCATCGGCCACATAGAGCTCGTTTGTCGCCTGATCGACCACCATGTCGGCGGCGCGGCCGACGCGCGTTTGATCCAGACTGTTGGTCTGCTTGGCAGACTTACCGATCGACATGAGGAATTTGCCGTCGTTGCTGAACTTCAAGACCATGCCGTCGTTCTCGCCGTTGCCCCCGAGCCAGACATTGCCTTTGTAGTCGATAAACATGCCGTGCTCGTTTTGTGGCCAGTCGTAGCCCTGGGCGGTTTTCGGTCCGCCCCACGCCTTGACCAGGTCGCCCGCCTGGTTGAACTCAACGACCGAGGGCGCGGTGTAGCAGCAGATCGCCTTGTCGCCACGCTCGGCGCGCTTGTCGCGATCATTCACCGTGCCGGGGCGCTGGCTGATCCAGACATTGTCGTCCTTGTCCACAAAGATGCCGCCGATCTGCCCGAAGATCCAATTGTTCGGCAGTGGCTTCGGCCAGCTCGTATCGATCTCGAATTTCGGCGCCTGCTGCGCGACCGCAGCCGTGCCCATGAGCGCGAACGCGGCGGCGCCGGCAAGTGCAAGTGTCCGAGCAAATTTCATGAACTCCTCCTCCTTGTGGCGCCGCGTTTCGTTCGTCCGGCCGCCTCATTGACTTATACGGCGAGTGAAAGTCTTTCGCTCGGCTGTACCAACCTATCGCCGTTCTTCTGCTCTGTCATTCCAGGCTGAGCGTGCGGAATGCATCGCGAAAGGACGGACACCGTTTTTGGAATGGCGTTTGTGCTTTCGCCTTCCTTCGCGCGAGCTTTTGGCTCGCGCTCGCCGGGGATGACAGAGCGTGTCACTTCAGCTCGAATTCAATGAATTCGAGGCGCGTCGTGCCGGTGTTCTTGATGCTGCGCGTTTCGCCCGCGTCCTTCCAGATGAAGTCGCCGTCATAGGGGGCCATCCCGCGATCTGCGTTGCCCGGAATTACTTCCGCCAGCACGCCTCCATGCACATAGACGCGCAAGCCCGGCGCGCTTTGCGTGATCTGTCCGGTCGATTGGCCGGGCTCCAGGATCACGCGCCAGGCGCGCACCCGCGCGTTATCCATGATCTGGGTGAAGCCAGAAACGCCGGCGCGGTCCGAAACCGTGTTCCCGTCCGGGACGGCCTTCTTAAAGATGAACGAGATGTTGTGGAACGGCGTCGGGCCGACATTGGAGGCCTTGTGCGTGCGCGGACCGTCCTTGGTGACATTGGTGAAGGTCGCCCGGCCAGGTACGCCAACGCCGCCGGTTCCAGGCGCGCTGACTTCGTTCGATCCGTAATTCTGGTTCGTCTGCGAGCCGGGCATCAGGTTCACGGAAACGGAATCGGCATAATGAATGTGGTAGCCAGTGTTGCGCCCGGGCGGGATGTTGACGTCGAGAAGAATGAGATAGTCGTTCTGGAACACCGGGATATGGAACGGTGCTTGCTCCATCCGCACCGGTTTGTCTTCGAGCTGGGCGTTCGCGGGGCTTGCCAGCGCGACTGCCAAAACAGCGATGGACGCAAAAACGGCGTATCTCATGAAAGCCTCCTCTTAGCTCCAGGACTGAAGGCATCCTACAACAAAAATGAAACGCGACTGAACCGCCGGCCACGATCTGCGCCCCGACTTCCGCTTTGGTTTGGGCGACTCCGATCGACTTCGCAAACACGCGACGGAACTGGTCGCACTCGCACCGGACGTGGTCCGGTGCGGCATTGCAACAGGCAACCATCACGCTGCCGATCGTGTTCGCGAATGCCCCACACCGCCGCATTGGCGCCGGGCGTCGTCACTCCATTGTCCCGCCCGTTCTTTGGCACCATGGGCGTCGAGTAGCGATGTGCCGAAGGCCAATTTGACAATCGCCGGCGCTCGTCGCCGCCTGGTGAGGCGTCGCGTCAATGTGATCCTCGTAGCGAACATCACCTCAGCCGCGCTCGCCGCTAAAGCGGAAACGCCCGCGTGACCGCCGATCGCGTCGGTCACGCGTTTGACAGATGCAAAGGGTGCCACGTAGGCTTTCACCTGGATAACGATGGACCGACCGGCGGGGACCATTTTCCGGTGATGCCGGTGTGATCCAAAAAAACGGCGCTGGAGGAAAGCCTGGCGGTCACAAGTTCTCGTCGCGACGTGTTGCATCTCGGCTGTGGTACGGCGGCCGCGCTCGGCATTTCGGCCCTGTCCCCAGCCGATGCCCTCGGCCCGGTGCAGGCGCTCGCGCAGTGAGCGCCTGCGAGCCATGCGCCCGCGGAGGATTTCTTCTACCGCGAGGACTGATAGAGATTCGAGTTCCCTGCTTGGGGCCGTCCCCTTTGGCTTGGTTTGATCGCCATCAAGGAGCCTGCGAAATTTGCCGTGCTGCAGGGGCGATTGTGCCGATAACGCCTGTTCTCGACAGCAATCCTCACCGATCGCGGACGAAGACAATCAACCGCTGAACGGACGTGAGAGGCTAAAGTCGCAGCCCTCACATCTGAATCCCGGTGTCATGGCGGGATTGATCGCCGGGATGTCTACGAGGGGCGCCTGCGATCCGTAGTGAATCCAGCAACCGGGACATTGAAGGGTCCCGCCGATTTCAGGCTCGAAACGGGCGAGACGTTCGTATGCGAGGTCCGCCGCCTCTTTCGTTTCCGCGCGCCGCCTGACCTCATTGGCGAATTCGCTGGCGGCCTTTCTGACCTCTGCTACATCGGACACGGCATTTCTCCTCGGGCTCGTCCGTGTGTTAAGCGGCGTGGGTTCCGCCGCCGATCGGCACGCTAAGCTGCTGTTCCATCTGACATTGGAGGGGTCACTGTTCGGCGCTTGTTCACAAGCATTCATTCGGCTTCGAGAGCCCGAGACAGTTACGAAAATGAAATTTCAGCAGCCTGTCAGCACTCTGGCCAACCGGAAGCCGACATTCCCGTCCCGCAGACCGGACGGGGGCCCGGAGCGGCTCGCCGATCGGAGGTTCTTTGAATCGTAATACCATGAGCCACTGCGGACGACACGGCGGCTTGGTACCCCATTCTTGAGCCATACCGACCCGTCCGACGGCGCGCCCTCGTAGTCGTCGTGCCAAGGGTCCTCGACCCATTCGAAGACGTTGCCATGCATGTCGTGCAAGCCGAAGGCGTTGGCAGTTTTCTTGCCGACCGGCTGTGACTTTCTATCCGAGTTTCCAAAGTACCACGCATACAGACCGAGTTGTGAATCGTCATCCCCGAACGAGAAACGCGTTTGACTGCCAGCCCGCGCAGCGTACTCCCACTCAGCCTCCGAGAGGAGTCGGTACTCTCTGCCTGTGTTCCGGGAAAGCCATGCCGCGTATCGCTTGGCGTCGTCCCAACTCACGTTGATCGCGGGCCGATCGCCGCGGCCCCAGGTATTGTCCCGAGTTTCCCTACAGGCTCCAGCTGCGACGCACACATCCCATTGCTCAAACGTCACCTCGGTCTTACTCACCGCAAACGGACTGGCGATCGTCACCTCGTGCTGGGGCCCCTCTCCCGAAGAGCGACCCGCTTCGTTTGAGGGCGAGCCCATTGTGAATTTACCCGCTGGCACTACGACCATCGTGGGGCAGCCGCTGACGCATTCCGTGAAGCCCGACCCGGGGCTCGCCGCCAAGCGTTTCTCTTGCTCGACGTTGAGGACGGACGGGCCCATGACCGTGCGCCAGTGGTCTTGCTCTCGGAGCGAATCCTGGGTCCATCCCGCCCGGCACGTGACAAGCAGTAGGAAGAGCACCCTGACAACCGCGTTGCCGCACCGCTTCATTATCGACCGTTCGGCTGCCCTCGTTCTTGGTCCGGCATCCACGTCCGAAGCGTATTTTTCTTCAGTTCGTCGATGATGGCGTCGATCCGCGACACCTGCAATCGGAAAAAATCCTTTCCGTCGCGTGCTTTCGTCGGAAAGCTCCCCACTACACCAATGAAAGCGGAACGTTTTCCCGGAGTCAACCGAGGTTTTTCGTTCGCTTAAAGGAAAGGGCATGAGATCGAACCTCCCATTTTGCGAAGCCTTCAGTGGCGCTCAATTGGGTTCGTTTTGCAAAAAAAATTGATGGCCGGGATGGTGACGAGGGGAGCGCCGTGATCCGCAGTGAGCTGGGATTGGAGGGTCCCGCCGATTTCAGGCTCGAACCGGACGAGGCGTTGCGGTGCGCTCGGCAAATCCGTTGGCCTGCAATTGCTGCTGCGAAGCAAGCGCACGCGGCTTGCGAGTTCGGTACCGGCTTTCCCTGCCCCGCGCCCGGCCGCGAAGGCAACCGGTCGGTTAATGTGTGCATTCAGCGTGCCGATGGCACGGTAAGCTGCTGATCCATTGACATTGGAGGGGTCGCATTTCGGCGCCTATTCAGAGCCTTTCCGCATGAAATACAGCCGTCCTTCGACAGGCATGAACTCGAAGAGGCATCCGCCGGCAGTTTCCGACGCAAAGGTTGCAAGATTGCTCTTCCCCACCTCGTCAATTTCGCCGAAGGCATAGGGGACCTCGGCAGGCGAAAAAAGCGTCTTCGCCTCCAGCATCGTGATCCAGCCTGGTTCCCCGTCAGGTAGCATCTTCATTGAGGCGGCGAGCAGAAGTCTGCTTCTCCCGTCGAGCCTGCGCGGCGATGGCGGCGGTGCACCTCGAACGAAAAACGACTTCACCTTGTCCAGCAGACCCATGGCCGCGGCCCTCTCCATGGGCGTCAGCTATATCACAGGAGCGGGTGACCCGCTCGACGCGGTCGGTCCGCCGGCGTGGAGGTCGCCGAGGTGGCCTAAACCCGCCTATCCGGAAAAAGAAACAGCGGCTAGGGGTCGCGGACGCTTCTCTCAGCCGGCCACGCGCACTGCTTCGTCCGATGCCGCCACCGCAAGCCGGCTGACGCGCGAAAGGACCCTCCGAACCGTCAATCCCTCCACTTGATGGAACAACCCATCGAGGCCACTTGCTCCGCCGGGCCGCGGCCTGTTTCCGCTACCTGCTTCATCGCTTCGAAAAGGTCGCGGCGGGCATTCGGGACCGGCGTCGTGCGCGACGTATCGAGCCTTCCGCGATATTGCAACTCGTCCTGTGCGTTGAAGCCAAAGAAATCGGGCGTGCACTGTGCGCCGTAGGCACGCGCCACCTCCTGCGTTTCGTCGATCACGTAGGGGAAGGTGAAGCGATGCCTGGCCGCAAACGCCTTCATGTTGTCGAAGGAGTCCTCGCGGTAGGTCACGGTGTCATTCGGCATGATGGCGATCGTACCGATACCTAACTCGCCTAGCGCCGTGGCGTCCGAGACAATCCGGCCAATGCTCGCCTTCACATACGGGCAGTGATTGCAGATGAAAACGACAAGCGCGCCCTTCGGCCCACGCACATCGTCCAGCGAATAGGATTTTCCGTCGGTACCCTTGAGCGCGAAGTCGCGCGCCTTCCAGCCGAAGGCACAAATGCTGTCTTGGGTACGTGCCATTACCGGTCCTCCACTCGCGCAGCTTCGACCAGCGGCGCCGCCCGGAGACGCTTCGTGCCGCGATGGCGACAACTCTCTTATGGCCCAGTCGAGATCGCTGCGGTGTCTTTGGACCCGATGCCCGCATCGATGCGATCGAGTGCGAACACGCCGGTCGTCAGGTCGCTCTCGGGCTCGCGCGGCGGGGCCAGCGCGGTGCGGCGGCGGTCGTTGTCGCCTCGAATCGGTCGGCCCCGGGGTGGACGGCCACCGTCCCACGCTGGCCGCCATACCCCGTCTATGTTTTCGACGCCTAAGATATCGCGTCTTTGGCAGCCTTTACCGGGCGCGCCTTGATGATCTTCCGAGCCGGCTTCGCCTTGAATACTGTCGGCTCCTTCGTGAACGGATTGATGCCTTTCCGCGCCTTCGTTGCGGGTTTCTTGATGACAACGAATTTGGCGAACCCGGGCACAAAAAAGGCTCCCGCTTTCTTGAGTTCTTTGTAGCCTATGTCCGCGAGCAACTCGATGACACCCTTGACGTCCTTCCGCGTCATATTGTTCGGATGCTGATCAGCGATCCTTTGAATGAGCTCCGACTTCGACATCAACTTGGCCATGTTCCATCCTGTTCCGATCCGCACGAATCACCCTGTGAGTGACTACGTTAACCCGAAATTTGCGGTGGAGGGAACTCGGCAGATCACCCGCGATAAGGCGGTTCGGAAGCAATCAAAAGTGAAGGCGTCATGGCATCCATAGTCTTGAGACGGGAGGGCGGAAATCGGCACGTCTGGTTCGATGAGGGGGGATGGGATACGGAATGGGTTCTGGCTACCGCGCCCGCCTCGGGTCCACTGGGGCCCAAGCACCTGAAAGCACACGAATTCTTCCACAGAGCGCGGCGGTTGTCGCCGGCAACCTCCCGTGACACCATTGAATTGCCGAAATCACTTTAGGTCACAGAACACCATGCTGCGTCGGAATTTTGCCTGGGTCGCCCTCCCTGACGAACATTTGCTCGGGCTCCGTATAAAGGATCTCAAAGTCACGGTCGACGGGACTTGGCTTGAGGACTGCCTCGGCAATCTCCACGAAGAACTCGAAGAGCGAGGCATCCGCGCCCGGCCCCATGCCTGGATCTCGAGCGAGTGGTTCAGCCCGGAAAACACACCGGGCATCGCCATCCCTTTCTATCTGACCCATCGCCGGCTGATGCAGCTCGAGAGGAAGATGATCATCGACGTCGAGGGCGGTACTTGGTCTGAATGCATGAGGATTCTCCGCCATGAAGCCGGCCATGTGCTGCAGCACTCCTACCAACTGCAGCGTCGTCGCCGGTGGCAGAAGCTGTTCGGGCGGTCCTCGCAACGCTATCCGCGCTATTATCGACCGAACCCGGCCAGCAGACATTTCGTCCAACATCTGCGGCTCTGGTACGCGCAGAGCCATCCGGATGAAGATTTCGCCGAGACGTTTGCCGTGTGGCTCAGGCCCCGCTCGAACTGGCGATCGCGCTACGCCGGATGGCCGGCGCTGAAGAAGCTCGAATACGTTGACGAGTTGATGACGGAAATCGCCGGGCAACGGCCGCTGCTCACCGGTCGGGAGCAGGTCGATCCCCTCAACAGCCTCACGGAGACGCTTGGCGAGCACTACAGAAAAAAGCAGGCTCTCTATGCCTTCGATACCCCCACAACCTACGACCGCGATCTGCTGCGGTTGTTCTCCGCCGACCCGAGCCACCACCGGTCGAAGTCGGCTTCGGTGTTCATCAGGCGCAATCGTACGAGAATCAGGCAACTGGTGGCGAAGTGGACGGGTGAGTACCAGCTCACGCTCGATGCCGTGCTCGACGATATCGTCGCCCGGTGTCGTGAGCTCGATCTGCGTGCGGTTGGTCCTGAGCGTGAACTGATTATCGAGTTCACGGTACTTCTGACTGCCAAGACGATGCATGCGCTCTTCGGCCCGTCGCGGCGTAGGTGGATCGCGCTATGAAACGGCTTCGTGTCCTCGTGCTGATGGACCCACTCCTGATACCTCCGGATTCAGCCGATGGATACAGCGAACAGCAGATCAATGAATGGAAAACCGAGTACGATGTCGTGACTACCCTGCGTACCGCAGGGCACGAGGTTCGCCCGCTGGGTGTTCACGACGAGCTCAAGTTGATCCGCGACGAAATCGAGGGCTGGAAGCCACACGTGGTGTTCATCCTGCTCGAGCAGTTTCACGGCGAGGTCATCTATGACCAGAATGTCGCGAGCTATCTCGAGCTGATGCGCATCCCGCATACCGGCTGCAATCCGCGCGGCCTGATGCTGGCGCGCGGCAAGGACCTCTCCAAAACGCTGGTGCATTATCATCGAATCCCAGTACCGGCTTTCGCCGTTTTTCCGATGCGCCGCAAGGTCCGGCGGCCAGCGCGCCTGGCCCTGCCGCTGATCGTCAAGAGCGTGAGCGAGGACTCCTCCGTCGGCATCTCGCAGGCTTCCGTCGTCGACACCGACGAGAAACTCGCAGAGCGCGTCGCCTTCATTCACGAACGGATCGGCACCGCCGCCATTGCGGAGCAATACATCGAGGGGCGTGAGCTCTATGTCGGGGTGCTCGGCAACGACCGGTTGCGGGTGTTGCCGGTGTGGGAACTGCAATTCGGCAATATGGCTGAAGGCGCAAAGCGCATCGCTACCGAGAAGGTCAAGCATGATCCTGACTACCAGGAACGCTGGGGCATCCTGCACGGGCCTGCCAAGGACCTCGCGCCCGAACTATACACCCACATCCAGCGAACAGCGAAGCGAATCTACCGGACACTGGAGCTCGATGGCTATGCCCGCATTGATTTTCGTCTCTCCGCTGAAGGCATTCTCTATTTCCTCGAAGCGAATCCCAATCCTGAGATCGCCGAGAGCCAAGAATTTGCGACGGCGGCTCGGCACGACGGCCTCTCCTACCCGGACCTGCTGCATCGGATTCTGGCTCTCGGAATAAGTCGGGCGGAGTCAACTATATCCGCAGGCTGATGAATGGCGATCTGCTGCGCCCCACGGGCCGTCGCGCCGGTTCGCCGCATCAAAAGGATGGCGCTGCGCTGGGTCCATGCCGTTCTTCCTGATGACGGGCACCGAGCTCGGCAGGGAGAGGTATTTCACCAGTTCCTTCGCGGCATCCGGCTGCTCGACCATGGTCGTCAGAGCAGTCGCGCAGACGATGGCCTTGTTGAGGCCGGTGGCCAGTGTCCCGACAACGTCAAATGCCAGGGATAGGCCGGCGCAGCGTCGGCGGTGGGCCGCCGGCCGTGGTTCAAAGCAGGGAGGATGCCCATGCGTTCGCGCATCGTTCGGCCCAGGCCGCCATTGTCATTCAGGTGCTACGGCTCTGTAACTGGGACCTGAATGGTCACGCGATCTTCGTTGCCCACCGTCCGGGTGATGTGGCCTTTGCCAGTGACGTCTTCGACCAAATTGATGCTGCCGGGCCCGACCGAAATCTTTTGGCCGCCCGAAATTTCCAGCTCGCCGTGGCCGCTAAGTGTGATCACGTATTGGCGGCGGGGCGCCGTGTGCCAGTCGGCGACGCGTCCGGGAGGCGCACGAAAAAGCTGCGCGCCGGCGTTCGCCATCATCTTATAGACGCCAGTTTCGCCACGTGGTGAAAATTTGGCCTCGATTTCCTCCACATGCGTCTGGCCGTCTGGACCAGTATAGAGCCGGTTGATCACCACCGGTTTGTTCTTTTGTGCGGGAGCCGCATCTTCAGCACTTTGCGCTGGCGGTATTAGAATGGACAGGCCGAATAGACCGGTACCAACAAACCAGACGAACGTCGCTTTCACGCGAGACCTCCCTTTTTTCATTTCCGCGAGATGGTCGCGGGAGAGCAGGATTACTCCGTACCCGCCGCACAAGTCTACATTCTCGTGAATGCTTCGATGAACGCTCGAATTCTGAGTTGGTGATTTTCGACGTTCCGCGCATGTGCCAGATGTGTCCGTGGTGCCGCAAATCCGAAAATTAGCGGCCGTGCCATCCACTATCTGTGTCGGATCATAGCTGTTAAGCGGCGTGGTGGGGTCCCGACACCGATCGGCGCCCTAAGCCGCTGGTCCATTGGACGTTGGCGGGGTCACCCTTTGGCGCCTATTCACATTCACGGCTCGAAACCGTGAACCCATTCACCCGGCACCGCCGCACAACACTTTCAACCCGGCTGCAGGCCCTTCGCCTTGATCACCGGCGCGGCCGCCGGCGAGGCGAAGAATTTGATCAGGGCCTTTGCCGCGTCCGGTTGCTTGGCGCTGACGGGCACGCCGGCCGCATACACGATCCTGGTCTGCACCTCCGCCGGCAATGGTCCGATCACTTCGATGCCGGGGACCGGCAGCAATTCCGTGAGCTGCTGCACGGCGATCTCAGCATCGCCGTTCGCCGCGGCGGCGCCGACCGGGCCGCTTTGGACCACCAGGATCTTGGACTTCATCTGGTCGGCGATGCCCAGGCGCTCGAGAACGCTGGCGAAATAGAGGCCGCTGCGCGCGTTGCTGCGGGCGACCGACTTGGCCGCCAGCAGCGTCTTCTTGAGCGCCTCGACGGTACTGATGTCCGGCTTCGGCTCGCCCGCCTTGACCGCGAGGCCGACCCCGGAAATGAAGACGTCCGCGCGGCCGCCGGCGATCTTGCCTTCCTTGGCGAGGCCATCGATCTGGTCGGGGCCCATGATGGCGAGATCGAGGCCGGCGCCGCTGTTGATCTTGGCGAGTGTCGCGGTGCCCGGCTCGAAGCTGGCGGTGACCTTGTCGCCGCTCGCCGCCTCGAACAGGGGTATCAGCGCTTTCAAGACAAAGCCCGACTGCGGCGGCCCGGCAATGACGAGATCGGCCGCATCGGCAACGGTGACGGCGGCGATGACGGACACAAAGGCCGCCAGCGCGGCCGCGACTGTTTTCGATTTCATGGGTTTCCTCCGTGCCTCGGTTCTCCAGGAGCGGGAGGAAACTGGCACATCCCGGCAGGGCTGAGCAGGCGCGGCCGACCGGCCCCGGCACGCAATTGATGCCCAAATTCGCCGCATTGCACGAGAATTCGTGCCAATCCTGGATCGTTTCCAATTCAAGCAAATGTGGTAAGTAACCGCTCCGCCACCGGCCGAACGTTCGGCCCGTCGTTGGAGCGTGACCGCAGCCAGGAGGCCGACGCTTGGATCATTTTGTGCCGGAAGGCAGCGCCGGCGGGCTGGAGCCCGCGAGCGAACCACGCCCGCCAGCGCGCAAGCTGCATCCGCTGGCCTTCGGCCTGGAGCGCATCGGGCTCGTGTC
Source organism: uncultured Alphaproteobacteria bacterium (assembly GCA_963800215.1). Taxonomy (GTDB): domain Bacteria; phylum Pseudomonadota; class Alphaproteobacteria; order Rhizobiales; family Xanthobacteraceae; genus JAJPKK01. The sequence continues at coordinate 273,410 of CAWCZY010000008.1, forward strand.
GCTGCGCGCTCCGGTGACCGGCGCGATCATCTTCGCCCTGCTCCTCGTCGCGGCGGTGCTCGGGCTCGATCGCCTCAAGGTCGACGATTCGCTGAGCCAGCTGTTTCGCTCCGACACCGCCGAATACAAGCAATACCAGGATGTCACCAGCCGCTTTCCATCGAGCGAGTTCGACGTCCTCGTAGTGGTCGAAGGCAAGAACCTGCTGCATCGCGACGAACTCGAAAAGCTGCGCGACCTCGTCACCGACCTGCAGCTCATCGACGGCACGCAAGGCCTGATCTCGCTGTTCTCGGCGCGCCAGCCGCCGCAAAACGGCCACCTGCCGGAGGCGCTGTTCCCGGAGCCGCTGCCGACCGGGGCGGCCTATGACGAGCTGATCCAGAAGGTGACCTCGAACGAGATCATCCGCGGCAAGCTGTTGTCGAACGACGGCGAACTCGCCTTGGTGGTGCTGGCGCTCGATCCGGCGGCCGCCGAGGGCAACCGCCTTTCCCAGGTCGTCGGCGAGATCCGCAAGACCGCGAACGAGGATCTCTCCGGCACCGAACTTTCGGTCGAGCTTTCCGGCGTGCCGGTCATGCAGCTCGAAATCCGCAATGCGGTGGAGCGCGACCGGCTGGTCTACAACTCCATCGGGTTCCTGGCGGGCTGCCTGATCGCCATCATCTTCTTCCGCCGTGTCTCGTTCATGATCGTCGCGGCGGCCCCGCCGCTGACTGCCATCGTGCTGACCCTTGGCACGCTGGGCTGGCTCGATTTCCGCCTCAACATGTTCCTCAACGTGATGACGCCGCTGATCATGGTGATCAGCTTTTCCGACAGCATGCAGCTCACTTTCGCGGCGCGGGACCGGCTGATCGCAGGCGAAAGCAAGCGCGACGCGTTCCGCAACGCCATTCTCGTGGTCGGGCCGGCCTGCGTGCTCACCCATGCGACCGCGGGCCTCTCCTTCGTCGCCCTGCTGTTCTCCAATTCCGACCTGATCCGCACCTTCGCGGAGGCCGGCATCATCGCGACCGTGCTCGCCCTTCTCACCGTGCTCACGCTGTTGCCGCTGCTCGGCGTCCTGCTGATCCGCAAGGAAACGGCGTTCGCCGCCAAGGTCAGGCAGGCGGATGCCGCGGTCCACGCGCTGCGCCGCTTCTGCGCCTGGATCGCCCGCAAGATGGTGAGCCGCTCGGGCCTCTACAGCCTGGTGGCCGTGGTGATCGTCGGGGCCCTCGCGGCCAATTACGCCAATCTGCAGCCGCGCTATCGGCTGGCCGACCAGGTGCCCGACAAGGAGCATGCGGTTGAGGCGAGCCACCGGCTCGACACCAAGCTGACCGGGGCCAACCCGATCGACGTGCTGATCGAGTTCCCCAAGGGCATATCGCTCTACGCGCCGGAGACGCTGGCGACGATCGCCGAGGTCCACGCCGCCGTCGAAAACCAGGCCGGGGTCGGCAATGTGTGGTCGCTGGAGACATTGCGGCGCTGGCTCGCCGAGAAGGCCGGCATCACCGACGTCGGGACCTTGATGGAATATGTCAACCTGCTGCCGGCGCATCTGGTCCGCCGGTTCATTTCGGCCGATCAGGATGCCGTCGTCGTTTCCGGCCGAATTCCCGATGTGGACGCGAGCGCGCTGCTTCCGGTCGTCAACCGGCTCAACCAGACGCTGGATGCCGTGCGCGCGAAACATCCGGGCTATGAGATCGCGGTGACCGGCCTCGCGGTGATCGCGGCGCGCAACAGCGCCAGCATGATCGAGAAGCTCAATCGCGGGTTGACGGTCGAGATCGTCTTCGTCTCCGCCTTCATCGGGCTCGCGTTCCGCTCCGTCGTCGTGATGTTCGCCGCGATCCTGCCCGGGATATTCCCGGTGCTGGTGTCCGGCAACGTGTTGTGGGCGCTGGGAGACGGCCTTCAATTCGCCAGCGTGGTGGCGTTGACGGTGTCGTTCGGGCTGGGTCTCAGCGCCACCATCCATTTTCTCAACCGGATGCGGCTCGAGGAGAAACCGGGCGAAGACCCCGCCATCGGCGTGGAACGCGCGACCGTCCTGGTCGGGCCGGCCTTGATCCTCACCTCGGCCGTGCTCGCTTGCGGGCTCGCGGTGACGGTGCTCTCCAATCTGCCGTCGCTGCGCCTGTTCGGCTGGGTCAGCGCGCTCGCAATCGTCGCGGCGCTGGTCGCCGACCTCCTGATCCTGCGTCCGACGATCGTGTTCCTGCGCAGCCTCGCTACGCGCATGAGCCGGCGCCCGGCGGCGCCCGGCCCGGCGGAATGATCGGACTGGAGCAGGTCAGGACTTGTTGAGCGTGATCGCAGCTTCGCTGAACTCGGTGCCCTGGGAGCGTATCGACACCGACTGCTTGGTGCCGCGGGTGGTCATCGTGAGATTCGCGGAAAACACAGCGCTGGTCACAACCGCCTGAATCGTACCTCCGGCAGCGCGGCCCGAAACCGAGCCTGACACATTGCGCGAAACTTCGCTCCAGGTGCCGGAGATCGCGTCGCCCTGATGGGTGAGATTGGAGACGAGGTCGAAATTGTAGCTGTCGCTCGCGCAACGCAAGCGAAGCGCCAGGGTCTTGCCGCCGGGCGCTTCATAGACCGCCCGGCAGCGAATGCGTTCGTGCGATCCGCTCGCCAGCGTGATCGCGCCGGTGCCGGACCAGTTTCCCGCCATCCCCGCGAATGGTCCGGCACCCTGGGCCGCGCCGGTCTCGATGCCTGACGGTGCGAACAGGCCCACGGCCACCGCCAAAGCGGCCACTTTGAGCGACATGGCTGGCTCGAAACGCAGGAAGTCACGCCCGTGCATCGCCCCGTTGCGGTCGGGAGCGCTGCCGGCTCGGCAAGTTGAATTTGTCATTGAGGTCAGCTTTCCCCGCAGGTGATGAAGGTTTCAGGCTCCGCACACAGCGTCGCGCGCCAATCCAACCGACAAACGAAGATGGTCCTTCCTGCATGATGGATATACGCAAAGCCTGTCGACAGTATTACAACGACACCGGAGCCGCCAGCACGGTTGCCCGCAGCGAATCAGGAAAGCTTAGACCGCAGCGATGGGGGCGTCGAGATGGCGCGCCAAACTTTGCCCGAGTGTGGCAATCGCGTTCCGGGTGTTCGAGATTGTCGTTCCTGGAGAATGGCTTGGAGGCGGAGCCAAAACCGCGCGCTCAGGTCGCATTCGGCGGCGGCGGCACGCCGGTGATGCGGATGCCGGAGCCGGGCGACTTGTAGTGCCGGTTGATGAAGATCATGACCGAGGTCAGCGCCTCGGCCGCGGCGGAATTGACGATCGGGCCAGCATGCCAGGCGGTAAGCCCGATTTCGGCGGCGAGCCCGATCACCATTTCGCGCGCGGACGGATCGTCGCCGCACACCAGCACGTCGCAGTCGACGGGGTGGTCGAGATCGTCGAGACGATGTGCCGACACGTTCTGGAACGCCGAGACCACCCGCACCACGTCGCCGAGCAGCGCCTGGATCGCGGCCGCCGCCGATCCCCCCGCGGGCAGTTGCACGCGTGACACCTTGGGCGGCACCAGGGGAACCGTGGCGTCGATGAGTATCTTTCCGGACAGGGCTTCGCGCACCTCCTCGACCGTGGCGCGTTGCGCGGCATAAGGGACGGTGAGCACGACGGTATCGGCCGCCGCCGCGGCAGCCTTGTTGTCAGCGCCGGAAACCGCATGGCCGCCAAGCCGCGCGTTCATCTCGGCCGCAAATTGGGCGGCGCGAGCGGCGCTGCGGGAGCCGAGAATGACGCGATGGCCGGCCTTGGCGAAACGCAAAGCGAGGCCGCCGCCCTCCTGCCCGGTTCCGCCGAGGATCGCGATGATGCTGATCGGCGCGGTCTGCCCGGTCATGGCAGCGCCGCCGTTCCTGCCGCGGCCGCCCGGCGCCGCCCGGCATTGGCGCGGCGGCCGGCGGGCGTCTGCACCACCGGCGCGAGCGTCGCCGCCGCGCGGCCGGCGAGCCGGCGCCCCTCGGGGGCATCGGCATAGAGCGTGGTGCGCTGGGACGGCCGGCGTCCGAGCGAGGCAATCAGCCCCTCCATGGCGGCGGGATCGAGCTCCTGGCCATGGGCGGCGCCGGCGGCGCGCGAAATACTTTCGTTCATCAGCGTGCCGCCGAGATCGTCGGCGCCCGCCCGCAGGCAGGCGCGGCGCCGTCAAGCCCCATCTTCACCCACGACACCTGGATGTTGCGCAATGAGCGGGTGGAGCGCGAGCCGCGCCACCGCGTGCATCAGCACCGCTTCGCGCAGCGTCGGTCCCCGCCGCGCGGCGCCTTTGTAGTAGATCGGCGCCTCCATGTGCACGAAAGGCAGCGGCACGAATTCGGTGAAGCCGCCGGTGCGTCGCCTGGACGTCGCGCACCGCCAGCGAGATGGCGCGCCCAGTGCGCCGGCCCCTCCACATGGCCGAACATGATGGTCGCCGTGGTCGCGCAGGCCGACTCGGTGGGCGGTCCCGATCACGTCGAGCCACTCGGCCGTAGTCAGCTTGTCCGGGCAGATGACGGCGCGGACTTCGTCGTCGAGGATTTCCGCCGCGGTGCCCGGCAGCGTGCCGAGGCCGGCATCGCGCAGGCGCTCGAGGAAGCGCCGCACCGGGATGCCGAGCGTCGCCGCGCCGTGACGCACTTCCAGCGGCGAGAAACGCATGGACATGCATGGCGGGGACCGCGGCCTTCACCGTGCGCAGGATCGCGAGATAGGTGTCGCCGGTGTAGTCGGGATGGATGCCGCCCTGCAGGCAGACTTCGGTCGCGCCGCGCGCCCATGCCTCGGCGACGCGCCGGGCGATCTCGTCGTGATCGAGATCGTAGGCGGCGCCGCGCAGATGGTCGGCCGACTTGCCCTTGGAGAAGGCGCAGAAGGCGCAGCGGTAAGAGCAGACATTGGTGTAGTTGATGTTGCGGTTCACCACATAGGTGACGGTGTCGCCCACCGCGCGAGCGCGCAGGCGGTCGGCGGCGTCGCAGACCTGGTCGTAATCCGCGCCGCGCGCCGCGAACAGGGCAACGATCTCCTCCTGCGCGAGCGGCACCGCGCCCTCCGCTTTCGCGATGATGCGATCGAGAAGAACGCGCGGCGATCCGACTGCGGGCTTTGGCACCACAGGTTTGGGCACCACAGGTTTCGGCACCACAGGTTTCGGCAATGCGGTGGCCGGCACCGCCGCCTGCCCCGGCGACCACGCGTCGGCACGGGCGAACCCTTCCGCGTCGCTCGCCCGTATCACCGCCGTGTGGAGGGCGGCATCGAGCCACCGCGTCCGGTCGCGGACATAGGCGGGGTAGAGTGGAAGCCGCTGCACCAACACGCGCCCGCGCGCCGCGAGCGCTGCGGCCAGCGCGTCCACATGGGGCCACGGCGCCTCCGGATTGACGAAATCCGGCGTCACCGGCGAGATGCCGCCCCAGTCGTTGATGCCGGCGTCGATCGCTTCCGACAGCAGCCGCGGCGCAAGGTTGGGCGGCGTCTGCACATTCATGGCGCCGCCCAACACCAGGCGCGCGACGGCGAGCGTCCACAGGAGATCGTCGTCGGACGCGTCGGGATGGTCCGCCATGCGGGTGCCGGGCTTGGCGCGGAACGGCTGGATGATCACCTCCTGGATGTGGCCGCCGCCATTGCGTGCGCGCAGCGCCAGCAGCGCCTCGATGCGCTCGCGCCGAGTTTCGCCGATGCCGATGAGGAGCCCGGTCGTGAAGGGGATGCCGAGTTCTCCGGCCTGCTCGATCACGGCGAGCCGGACGGCGGGATCCTTGTCGGGGGAGCCGAAATGCACGCCGCCCCGCGCCGACAACCGGTCGGAAGAAGTCTCCAGCATCAGTCCCATCGAGGCGGCGACGGGGCGCAGTTTCGCCATGTCGTCGCGGCTCATGACGCCGGGATTGAGATGGGGCAGCAGCCCGGTTTCCTTCACGACCAGCGCAGCCATGGCGCCGAGATAGGAGAGCGTCGTCTCCTGGCCGAGCGCCGCGAGCGCCGCCCGTGCCGCCGGATAGCGCAGCTCCGGCTTGTCGCCCAGCGTGAACAGCGCCTCCGTGCATCCCGCCGCGGCCCCTGCCCGGGCCACCGCGAGCACCTCATCGGGCGACATGTAGGCGCCTTCGCCGCGGCGCGGCGGCATGGCGAAGGTGCAATAATGGCAGGCATCGCGGCACAGGTGGGTCAGGGGAATGAAGACCTTGCGCGAATAGGTCATGACGGCGCCGTGATGCGCATCGCGCAGCCCGGCTGCTTCGGCCATGAGGGCCGCTGTGTCGCGCCGCTCCGCGAGCGCGAGCGCGTCGGGTGGGGCCATGAGCGCGCCTTCGAGCGCGCCATCGACCGGACCTGCGGGGCGTCTGTCGTTCATTGCCGTCGTCCTGGTAATGGCCGCGCCGGCGACCCTGGTTCCGGAGGTATCGATACCGATACCAGCTATGGAATTCGAAATCCGTCAAGCGTGGCCATATCAACGCGATTGGGACCTATGCAACGCGAACGGTCGGCAGGCGTTGAACCGGCGGCGCGCTGTAGCCTCGGGGGCCCGAATGCGGTAGGCCGATGCGGCCCGGCGCGCCACCGGACCCCTGCCCCGGCGCGGATGCGCCGCGTGGACATCCGAAAGAACCGTCATGACCGAGTATCGAAATGCCAAGCCCCGCCTGCGCTCGCGGCTGTGGTTCGACAACCCCGACAATCCCGGCATGACCGCGCTCTATCTCGAGCGCTATCTCAATTACGGCCTGACCCAGGAGGAACTCACCTCGGGAAGGCCGATCATCGCCATTGCGCAGACCGGCTCCGACCTCTCGCCCTGCAATCGCCACCACATCGAGCTCGCCAAGCGGGTGCGCGAGGGCATTCGCGACGCCGGCGGCGTGGCGTTCGAATTTCCGGTGCACCCGATCCAGGAGACCGGCAAGCGGCCGACCGCGGCGCTCGACCGCAACCTCGCCTATCTCGGCCTGGTCGAACTCCTGTTCGGCTATCCCATCGACGGCGTCGTGCTCACCACCGGCTGCGACAAGACCACACCCGCCTGCCTGATGGCGGCGGCGACGGTCGACATTCCGGCCATCGTCTTGTCCGGCGGCCCCATGCTGAACGGCTGGCGCAATGGCGAGCGGGTCGGCTCGGGAACGGTGGTCTGGAAGGCGCGGGAGGAACAGGCGGCAGGCCGCATCGACTACAAGGAATTCCTCGACATCGTCGCAGCGTCGGCGCCGTCGATCGGCCATTGCAACACCATGGGCACGGCATCGACCATGAACGCGCTGGCGGAAGCGCTGGGCATGTCGCTGCCGGGCTGTGCGGCGATACCGGCGCCCTACCGCGAGCGCGCCCAGATCGCCTACGAGACCGGCCGGCGCGCAGTCGAGATCGTGCACGAGGACTTGAAGCCGTCCGACATCCTGACCCGCGAGGCGTTCGAGAACGCGATCGTCGCCTGCTCCGCCATCGGCGGATCGACCAACGCACCGATCCACATCAACGCGATCGCGCGGCATGTGGGCGTCGGCCTCACCATCGACGACTGGGAGCAGATCGGCTACGCCGTCCCCCTCCTCGTCAACATGCAGCCGGCGGGGAAATACCTGGGCGAGGAATACTACCGCGCCGGCGGGCTGCCGGCGGTGATGCGCGAACTCGCCGGCGCCGGCCGCATCCACGGCGACGCCCTCACGATCAACGGCAAGACCATGGGCGAGAACGTCGCGACAGCTTCGGCATGCAACACCGACGTGATCCTGCCCTATGGCGAGCCGCTGAAACAGGCCGCCGGCTTCAAGGTGCTCAGGGGCAACCTGTTCGATTCCGCGATCATGAAGACGAGCGTGATCTCGCAGGAGTTCCGCCGCCGCTACCTCGCCGATCCCGGCGATCCCCAAGCGTTCGAAGGCCGCGCCGTCGTGTTCGAGGGACCGGAGGATTATCACCACCGCATCGACGATGCCTCCCTCGGCATCGACGAAGGCACCATCCTGGTGATCCGGGGCGTCGGCCCGATCGGCTATCCCGGCTCGGCCGAGGTCGTGAACATGCAGCCGCCTGCGGCGCTGATCAAGCGCGGCGTCACCGCACTGCCCTGCATCGGCGACGGAAGGCAATCCGGCACGTCGGGATCGCCCTCGATCCTCAATGCGTCCCCCGAGGCGGCGGCGGGCGGCGGCCTTGCGTTGTTGCGCACCGGCGACCGCATCAGGATCGACCTCGAGGCCGGCACCGCCGATATCCTGATTTCGGACGAAGAGCTGGCGCAGCGTCGCGCCGCGCTGGAGAAGGCCGGCGGCTTCAAATATCCGCCCAGCCAGACGCCGTGGCAGGAAATCCAGCGCGGCATGGTGGACCAGCTCGCCGACGGCATGGTCCTCAGGCCGGCGGTGAAATACCAGCGCGTCGCGCAGAAATTCGTGCCGCGGGATAATCATTGAGATGGGGGCTCCCCAGAATTCGATCAGGCCGCGTTAACGCGCCATAACGCCGGCAGGCTTCAATATAAATTTTCCATAAACTCCTGTTCGTCCTGGACGAATATTCGAAATTTAACTTGTCCGGTCCGGCCGCTCGGCTAAATTTGATGATGGGAGCGAGTGGATACGGTTCCGAATTCGGGGCAGGGCATAAATTTCGCCCGACAGCATGCACTTGCCATTTCTCAAGCTTCGTCGTCGTGGTTTCCGCTGCCGGTGCTCGGCAGCCCTGGGCCTAGGTCGTCGGCGATTGAATGCCGGCCGTTCGGAGTTTAGAGCGTGGGGGCGACTTGTGGCGGGTTTGAAATGCGGATCGTGAGCTGCACCGCGATTGCTGTACCACCGGCGGCCATTCGGGGCGGTCGGGTTGTCACGCCATTGGATGTCGTCGGCGCAGAACGAGCGAGGTCCGGTGCGTCTTTGGTTGGCGACCGGGGTCCGTCATCATGAATATCTCCGAGCCTTTCATCCAGCGGCCGGTCGCGACTTCGCTGCTGATGGCGGCGATCGGGTTCGTCGGACTCGTCGCTGTCCCGTTCCTTCCGGTCGCGCCCCTGCCGCAAGTCGACTTCCCGACGATTTCGGTGAATGCGACGCTGCAGGGCGCCAGCGCCGAGACGATGGCCGCTTCGGTCGCCGCACCTCTGGAACGCCAGTTCGGGCAGATCCCCGGCGTCACGCAGTTGACTTCGGTGAGCGCGCTGAACTCCACGTCGATCACGATACAATTCGAGCTCAACCGCAACATCGATTCCGCAGGTCAGGACGTCCAGGCGGCGATCACGGTTGCCGGCAGGACGCTGCCGCAGCAGATGTCGGTCCCGCCGAGCTACAAGAAGGTCAATCCCGCCGACTCGCCAATCATGATTCTCGCGGCGCGGTCCGACACATTGCCGCTCATTACCGTCAACGACTATGCCGACAATTTCATCGCACAGCAGGTCTCCCAGGTGCACGGTGTCGCCCAAGTCATCATCTTCGGCGAGCAGCATCCCGCGATCCGCGTTCAGGTCGACCCGGCCAAACTCGCCTCCAGCGGATTGACGCTGGAGGAAGTGCGCGGCACGCTCGTCAATGCAACCACGATTGCGGCGAAGGGCACCGTCAATACCGACAAGATGACCTTCACGATTGCGGCCAACGATCAGATCATCGACGCCGAGCCGTTCAACGATGCCATACTCGCCTACCGCAACGGCGGGCCGATCAGGGTTCGCGACGTCGGCCAGGCGGTCGCGGGCCCCACCGACCGCACCTTGGCGGCCTACCAGAACGGCAAACAGGGCATCATGCTGGTCGTATATAAGCAGCCCGGCGCCAACGTCATCGAGACGGTGGATCAGATCAAGGAGCAGCTGCCGCGGCTGACCAGGAACATTCCACCCGCCATCGACGTCTCGATCCTGCAAGACCGCACCAAGACGATCCGCGCTTCGGTGGAGGACGTCGAGTTCACCCTGATGCTGACCATCGTGCTGGTGGTTCTGGTCATATTGCTGTTCCTGCGCAACTTCTGGGCGACGCTCATTCCGGGCATCACGGTGCCGCTGGCGCTGCTCGGCTCGTTCGCGGCGATGTATCTGCTCAATTTCAGTCTCGACAACCTCTCGCTGATGGCGCTCACCATCTCGGTCGGCTTCGTCGTCGACGACGCCATCGTCGTGGTGGAGAACATCCATCGCCACATTGAGGCAGGCGAGGCCCCGATGGACGCCGCGCTCAAAGGCTCCAGCGAAATCGGCTTCACGGTATTGTCGATCAGCTTCTCGCTGATCGCCGTGTTCATCCCGTTGCTGCTGATGGGAGGCATCATCGGGCGGCTGTTCCGCGAATTCGCCCTGACGGTCACCGCCTCGATCGCGGTTTCGGCGCTGGTCTCGCTGACGCTCGCGCCCATGCTGTGCGCGCGTTTCATGCGGCCCGAATCGCACCATCACGGCGCGGTCTACCGGGCCATCGAAGCCGTCTTCGACGCGATGCTGTCGTTCTATCGGCGCACGCTCGACATAGTGCTGCGCCATCAGGCGATCACCCTCGCGGTGTTTTTCGTCACCATGGCGCTGACCGGCGTCATGATGGTCAACATGCCGAAAGGGTTCTTCCCGATCCAGGACATCGGTCTCATCAACGGCATATCGGAGGGCTCCCAGGATATCTCGCCGCAGGAGATGATGCGCCTGCAGCGCGAGATCGATCAGGTCATGCTCGCTGACCCGGCCGTGGAAGGGGTGGCCTCGCAGGTCGGTTCGAGCTACGGTCAAACTTCGAACGTCGGACGTTTCAACGTCGTCCTCAAGCCGCGCGAAGAGCGCGATCTCGACGCCTCGCAGGTCATCGACCGCCTGCGCCCGCAACTCGCCAAGGTCACCGGAGTGACGGCGTATCTCCAGCCCGCGCAGGACATCACCGTCGGCGGCCGCATCGCCCGCGCCGCATTCCAGTACACGCTCCAGGACCCGAACATCGCCGAGCTCACCGAATGGTCAGGCAAGATGCTCGCCAAAATGAAGACCCTGCCGGAGATCGTGGACGTCGGGACCGACCTCCTGTCCAGCTCGCCGCAGCTCAAGGTCACCATCAATCGCGACCAAGCCTCGCGGTTCGGGATTTCCGCGCAGGTGATCGACGATACGCTCAACGATGCCTATGGGCAGCGCCAGATCACCCAGTATTTCACCCAGCTCAACACCTACTGGGTCATCCTGGAAATTCTGCCTGATCTGCAGACCAGCCTGGAGTCGCTCGATCACATCTACGTCAAATCGCCCCTCACCGGCGCCGCCGTGCCGCTCGGCGCGCTGGTCGACGTCGATTCCTACAAGATCGGGCCGCTGTCCATCAACCATCAAGGCCAGTTCCCGGCCGCGACTCTCACCTTCAACCTGCCCGCCGGCGTCGCGCTCGGCGAAGCGGTCGAGGCCATCACCAAGGCGGCGGGTGAGATCGGCATGCCCAATTCGGTGCTCGGCACGTTCCAGGGCAACGCCCAGGCGTTCCAATCGTCGCTGTCGAGCGAGCCGGCGCTGGTCGCGGCCGCGCTGGTCGTCGTCTACATCATCCTGGGCATGCTCTATGAGAGCTTCATCCATCCGCTGACCATCCTGTCGACGCTGCCGTCCGCCGGCATCGGGGCATTGCTCGCCCTCAGTCTCGGCCACATGGATCTCTCGGTGATCGGCATCATCGGCATCATCCTGCTGATCGGCATCGTCAAGAAGAACGGCATCATGATGGTCGACTTCGCCGTCGTGGCGGAACGCGAACGCAACATGCCGCCGCTGGCGGCGATCCGCGAAGCCTGCCTGCTGCGGTTCCGGCCGATCCTCATGACCACGGCGGCGGCCCTGCTCGCCGGCCTGCCGATGATGTTCGGTCACGGCACCGGCTCCGAGCTGCGCCGTCCGCTCGGCTACTCCATGGTGGGCGGCCTCGCGCTGAGCCAGTTGCTCACCCTCTACACGACGCCGGTGGTCTATCTCTACCTCGCCCGCCTGCAGGCCTGGATGCAGGCAAACCGGACCAAGCGCGCGCCGGAGATGGAAAGCGCCCAGATCATCGCAGCGGAGTGAACGCGCACCGCATCGCGAATTCTCATGACGAGCTTCATGACCGCGGGCAATCCCAATGAAGTCGCAAACGCCGCTGAAAAATGAGGAAAAAGGCCGCGTCCTGCCGTTCCGGCCCCGCGCGACGCGTTCCTGGAACGACAAGCTGCGGCTGCGGGATCAGCCGCGCTCTCCGGTCGCCGATCTCAGCAAATATTCACGTGGTCCCGAGGCGGACGATTACCGGCATCGGATGATGATGAATTTGTTCGCCTTCCTGGTGCTGTCGCTCATCGTCTATTGCGGCGTCTGGATCGCCGACAACATGGTGCAAAGGGCGAGGGACCAGGATTGCGTGCTGATCGGCCGGACCAATTGCGCGCCGATCCCGGTGCCCTTCGACGGACTATAATCGGATTGAAGCGTTCGAGACGCTCGAGCGGGCGATCCGGTGAACACAGACCGCGAGCGCTGGATTGCCGGAAAATGCACTAACGCCGCGACAACGACCGTTGGCGCAGGCCCGCGATCATCGCACGGAAGCCGCTGTCCGGGGCGGTGCTGCGACCGGCGCGGGCGCGGACGCGCTCGTGCACGAAGGCGAGTTTGGCGATCGCGGGCGGGCTGAGCACGAACGGATAGAGATCATGCAGCCCCATGCTGCGGTTGATCGAGTTGACGGCGAAGGTGAGCGGCAGCCAGGCGTCGATCAGGCGGCTCATGTCGCTGCCGAGGGGATTGAAGTCGATCCTCGCGCCCAGGCTCTGCGCCAGCTTCGGCTTGACGATGAGGCCGAAGGCATTGGCGGTTTCCAGCGTGTCCACCATGTGGAAATAGTGCGCCCAGGTCTCGGCGAAATCCTCCCAGGGGTGGGCGCTCGCATAGGCCGAGACGAACCGCTCCGGCCAGTCGGCGGGAGCGCCCCTGGCGTAATACTCCTGCAGCGCCCCGCCATAGTCGCGACGCTCGTCGCCGAACAGCTCGCGGAATTGTTCGAGGCTCGGTGAACCTGCGACCAGCCGGTTCCAGTAATAGTGCGCGATCTCGTGACGGAAATGGCCGAGCAGGGTGCGGTAGGGCTCGCCCATCTGGTGGCGGCGCCGCTCGCGCTCGGCGTCGTCGGCCTCGGCGAGGTTGATGGTGATGACGCCGTTGTCGTGCCCGGTGATCACCTGCGCCGCGCCGTTGGCGAGGAAATCGAAGGCGAGGCCGTCCGGGTCCTCCGCCCGGGTCGCGAGCGGCAATTTCAGCTTCAGGAGCGTGTAGAACAGCCGGTGCTTGGCGGTCTCCATGAGGCGCCAATGGGCGAGGTTGTCCGGCACCGTCAGGTCGGGGATCATGCGGTTGTGCCGGCATGCCGCGCAGAACTGTTCGGCGCTGTCGGCCGGGATCAGCCAATTGCAGACCCCATGCATCGCATTGGCGCAATAGCGGTAGCGCCGGCCCGGCGCCGCCAGCGCCGTCCACAGCCCGGCATCCTGCCACAGCGCCGTGACGGCCTCGCGCGCCGGCAGATAGCCCAGCGCGGACCCGCAGCTCTCACAGCGGGTGTTTTCGAAATAGAGCGGCTGGCCGCAATTCTGGCACTGGAACAGCTTCATGCGGTTTCCGTTGTCGGACCGGCAAAGATGGAGGCCCGCGACTATTTTCGCAATGGCGAAACGGAGATGGGGCGACGCTGCAAAGGCTCGACAAACGCTCCCGGTTGTGCTCGCCGTACAAATAAGCGCTCGACGGCCAGCCGGCTTCCAATTCCAGGCGGACGGCATTATCAGGCGAATGATGGTTACTCCACCCTTTCCTCGGAGCCGGAAACCGTCCATATCGCGGTACCCGCGGATGCCTGGTCGGAGCATGCGGATTCATCGCCGCTCGTCGCCGGCCGGATTTCGCTGCCGCTGCGTTCGCGATAAAGTCGGGTGTTCCGACAAACACGCGCCACAACGGCGATAAGGCAATCACACGTCTGGAGGGGTCCCATGGATGCAGTCACGCGTTGCGTCATCACTGCCGTCGCGGTCGTCGCGTTCGGCCAAACCGGCTTGAGCGGCCGCCTCGCCGCCCAGACTCCGGCGGCGCAGACCCGCGAGGTTCCGATGTTCGAACCGGACCCGTCATGGCCCAAGCTGCCGAGCAAATATGTGTGGGGCCAGGTGTCCAGCGTGTCGATCGACGACCACGGCAATGCCTGGATCCTGCAGCGGCCGAGCACCGTGCGCGCCGACCAGAAGGCTTTTGCCGCACCACCGGTGCTGGAATTCGACGAGGCCGGAAATTTCATCCAGGGCTGGGGCGGGCCCGGCGAGGGCTATGACTGGCCTGAAACCGAGCACGGCATCTATGTCGACCCCAAGGGTTTCGTCTGGCTCGGCGGCAACGGCAAGACCGACGATTTCCTGGTCAAGTTCACCAAGGACGGCAAGTTCGTCATGCAGATCGGCCACAAAGGCCAGAGCAAGGGCAACAAGGACACCGAGAACGTGAACCAGGCGGCGGACACCTTCGTCTATGCGCCGACCAACGAGCTGTTCGTCGCCGACGGCTATGGCAACCGGCGCGTGATCGTGTTCGACGCCGACACCGGCGCCTTCAAGCGGATGTGGGGCGCGTTCGGCAACCCGCCGCTCGACGACGTCCCGGCCAAGCCCAAGGTGCCGGAAAACCAGCGCATCCCCGCCAAGGAGGAAACCGGCCCGGGGCCATTGCAGTTCGAACGGCCGGTGCATGCGGCGCGGGTATCGAACGACGGGCTCGTCTATGTGTCCGACCGCGGCGGCAAGCGGGTGCAGGTGTTCACCCTCGACGGCAAGTTCGTGATGCAGAAGTTCATCGACCGCTATTGCGAAGCTCCGCATTGCGGCAACGGCCAGACGGTGGCGAGCACCGCCTTCTCCCCCGACCCCGAGCAAAAGTTCCTCTATGTCGCGAGCCGCAGCCCGGCGCGGCTGTGGATCCTCGACCGCAAGACGCTCGACCCGCTCGATTCGTTCGGCCGCAACGGCGTCGCGCCCGGAGAGTTCTACGTCATGCACCACATGAACGTGGACACCAAAGGCAACCTCTACGTCACCGAGGTCCAGGACGGCAAACGCATCCAGAAATTCGTCTTCAAGGGCATGAAGACGGTGCCGGTGAATTAGCGCTACGACCCTCGCCCGCCGGTGTCATGCCCCGCGAAAGCGGGGCATCCAGTACCCCCTGTGCCATCGGTGAAACTCACGCCGTGCGCAATCACAACGCTGTGGTTACTGGATCGCCCGGTCAAACCGGGCGATGACAACGACTGGCGTTGGGGACACGACGCTGCTCCAGCACCGCCGCGCGAGTTCACGGCGTCGCGTCACCGCATCAGGTCATCTTTATCGGGATCGCGCCGAGGAAGTCCTGCTTGCCGATGTCGACGCCGCAATGGCGCAGGATCGCGTAAGCGGCGGTGAGGTGGAAATAGAAGTTCGGCAGCATGAAATGGGTGAGGTAGTCGTCGCCCTTCATGTGACCCTTGTGGACCGGACCGAGCGGGAAAGTGATCTCGCGGGCGCCGGCGCCGTCGATCGCCTTGGGGTCCAGCGTCTTGATATAGGCGAGCGTCTTGGCGATGCGGGCCTTGAGATCTTCGATGCTCGCCTCGTTGTCCTCGAAGCGCGGCGGCTCGACGCCGGCGAGCCGGGACAAGCCGTTCTTGGCCTGGTCGCACGCGATCTGCACCTGGCGGGTGAGAGCGAACATGTCCGGCGCGAGCCGCGACTGCAGAAACACCGCCGGCTCGAACTTCTTGGCGCCGGCGTAGGCCACGGCCTTGTCGAGGACATTGGAGAGCGCGGCAAGGCCGATCTCGAACACCGGAATGGAGGCCTGAGACATCGAATACGGCATTGGACGTTTCCTTGGCTTGTTGAAAGGGTTTCGCCATCGCGGCGGAACATGCACACAATGGGCGCTTGATTCAATCGGGCTGCGTGCCGCCCGGGCGCCGGAAGACCTGCCCTGCGTTCGCGCCGGCCGGGCGAGAGGGCGTTTCTGCTTCACGAACGAGCGCGCGCAAGAAGGCGACGAATCGTCTAGGATAGGTGAGTTTCGCCCGCTTGCTTGGCGGTCGCGCCTGCGCAACAAGCAAGTGACCGCGGACACGCGGTCGGCTGTGGGTTGTCGGGCATTTACGACCATCGCGGCAAACATGGGAGCTCCAGGGATGAAACCGACCGGATGGACGCGCCTTTTCGGCGCTGCGGCTCTGAGCTTCGGGCTCACCGGCGCCGCACTGGCGCAAAGCACGGTGAAAGTCGGTGCCCTCTACCCGCTGAGCGGGGTAGCTGCGTCGGCCGGCGCCTACGCCAAAGCCGCCGTCGAAGTGGCCCTCGACATCATCAACAACGACCACCCGGAGCTGGGCGACCTCACGCTGGCCAAGGGCACCGGCTTGCCGGGTCTCGGCGGGGCCAAGGTCGAAGCCGTTTTCGCCGACAACCAAGGCTCGCCTGCCGCCGGCCAGAACCAGGCCATCCGCCTCATCACCGAGGAAAAGGTAGTCGCGATCAACGGCGCCTATCAGTCCGGGATCACCCTGACCGCCAGCGCCGCCGCCGAGCGTTACGGCATTCCGTTCCTCACCAGCGAGTCGGTCGCCGCCAGTCTCACCGAACGCGGCTTCAAATGGTTCTTCCGCACCACACCGATCGCGAGCGACTTCGCGCGCATCTACATGGGGTTTCTCAAGGACATGAAGGCGAAAGGGGCGAAGGTCAATTCGATCGCCATCGTCCATGAGAACACTGAATTCGGCACCTCGATCGCGAGCGTTGTTTCCGCGACGTTCAAGGCGAACGGACTCAACGTCGCCCAGGACATCCCCTATTCCGCCAACACCACGGACGTTCAGAGCCAAGTTCTCCAGCTCAAGGACAAGAAGCCGGACGTGGTGCTTTTCGTCAGCTATACGTCCGACGCCATCCTCTATGCCAAGACCATGAAATCGTTGGACTATAGGCCTCAGATCATGATGGCCGACGATGCCGGTTTCAACGATCCCGCCTTCATCGCGGCGGTGGGCGAAATCGTCCAGGGCGTATTCAACCGGGCGTCATGGGTCATCGGGCCGCCCGGCTCGGGCACCTATCTCGTCAACGAGATGTTCAAGAAGAAGTCCGGGGCGGATCTCGATGACACCTCGGCGCGCGTCCTGCAGGGCTTCCTCGTGCTCGTCGATGCCATAAATCGCGCGGGATCGACCGAGCCCGCCAAGATCCAGGCGGCGCTGCGGGCGACGGATCTGAAGCCGAACCAGCTGCTCCTCGGTTTCAAGGGCGTGAAATTCGACGAGAAGGGCCAGAACATCCTGGCGTCGGCTCTCGTCATGCAACTCCGGGACGGAAAGAACTATGTGCCGGTGTGGCCCAAGGATCAAGCAACAGCGGAGGCTGTGCTGCCTTACAAGGGCTGGTGAGTTGGCCTTTCCGCATCGTCGATCGATCCGAGGCGCGGCGCGATGTCCCTTACCCTCGTCCAGGTGATTGCCGGCGGGCTGCTCCTGGGCGCGGTCTACGCGCTGTTCTCCTCGGGCCTGACGCTGATCTGGGGCATGATGAACGTCATCAATTTCGCCCATGGCGATTTCGTGATGCTCGGCATGTACGTCGCCTTCCTGGTGTGGACGCTGATGGGCGCTGGCCCCGCCGCCGCGGTCCCGATCGCAGCATTGGTGCTCGCGACCCTCGGCATCGTCTGCTACTTCGCCCTCATCCGCCATGTCATGCGCGGGCCGATGCTGGCACAGATTCTCGGTACCTTCGGGCTGGCACTGCTGCTGCGCTATTCGGCGCTGTGGTATTTCGGCGCCAATTTCCGCACCCTACCGGAGAACCTGGTGGGCGGCACGCTGCAGTTCGGCACCATCCGCATTGAATCCTCACGGCTGCTCGCGGGCGTCGTCGCGCTCCTCGTCACCGCGGGCCTGCATCTCATCCTGACGCGCACCGCGCTCGGCAGCCGCATGCTGGCGGTGGCGGAAGACGCCGCCGCGGCGGAGTTGATGGGCATCAGGCCCGACCGCATGCAGGCGACCGCCTGGGCGCTCGCGGCGGGGGCGACCGGCATCGCCGGCGCGCTGATCGCGAATTTCTTCTACGTGGCGCCGACGGTGGGAGAGACGCTCGGCCTCGTCGCGTTCGTCACCGTCGCGCTCGGCGGCTTCGGCAGCGTGCCCGGCGCGCTGGTGGCGGGCCTGCTGATCGGGGTCGTCGAGTCGGTATCGGCGTATGCGATCGGCGCCGTCTACAAGGACATCGTCGTCTACGCCCTTTTCGTGCTCGCGCTGTGGCTGCGGCCGCAGGGATTGCTGGGCAAAGCCTGATGAAACGCATGGTGTGGCCCATGGTCGTGCCCGCTATCGCCCTCGCGCTCGCCGTCGCCCTCGCCTATCCGCTCGTGCTCACCACGCCGTTCCAGCAGCGGCTCGGCGCGCTGGTGTTGCTCTATGCCATCGGTGCATCGGCGTGGAACATCGTGGGCGGCTATGCCGGCCAAATCTCGGTCGGGCATGCCGTGTTCTTCGGCTGCGGCGCCTATGGCGCCCTCGCCTCTTATCAGCATCTCGGACTGCCACCGATCGCCGGCCTGCCGATCGGGGTCGCCGTGAGCGTGCTGATCGCCGCCATCATAGGGGTCCCGACGCTGCGCCTGTCCGGTCATTACTTCAGCATGGCGACCATCGCGGTCGCCGAACTGGTGCGGCTCGTGGTGTCGGACACCGAGTGGCTCGGCGGCGCCCAGGGGCTGAGCGGCCCGCCGGTGCCCCGCACCGTGCTCGACCTCTCCTTCATCTCGGCGGTGCCGTACTACTACCTGTTCCTCGCCGTGCTCGCCGCGGTGCTCGCGGTGACCTGGCAGATGGAGCGCAGCCGCATCGGTTTTTATCTGCGCGCCATCCGCGACAGCGAGCGCGCGGCGCGCTCGCTCGGGGTCGCGGCGCCGCGCTACAAGCTCTGCGCCTTCATGCTCAGCGCGGCCCTCACTGCTGTCGCTGGCGCGCTCTATGCGGTGATGTTCGGGTTCATCGATCCGGAATCCGGGCTCGGCATCCTCATCTCCGTCAAGATGCTGATCATGGCCGCGCTGGGTGGCGCCGGGCTGCTGTTCGGTCCGCTGGTCGGCGCCGCGATCCTGGTGCCGCTGGAGGAAATCTCCAACAATCTGCTGGGCGGCAACGGGGCCGGCCTCACCTTCGTCGTTTATGGCGCGATCATCGTGGTGATCGCCCGCTTTCAGCCGGGCGGCATCCTCGGACCCATTACGGTCCTGCTGCGCCGGCACCAGGCTCCGCAGCGCGCCGCAAGCCCGCCCGTCGGGGCGTGAAGGGGCGGCCGTGCTGATCGAAGCCCGCGACATCACCAAGGCTTTCGGCAGCTTCAGGGCGGTGGACGGCGTGAACGTGGCTGTCGAGGCCGGCACCATCCTCGGGCTGATCGGCCCCAACGGCGCCGGCAAGTCGACCCTGTTCAATTGCCTCACCGGCGACATTTCGCCGACATCGGGCGCGGTACTCATCGAAGGCCAAGACGTGACGCGGCTGCCCCCCGAGGAGCGGGCGCGGCGCGGTCTCGCCCGCACCTTCCAGGTGCCGCAGACCTTCGCGCACATGACGGTGCTCGAGAACGTCATGATCGGTGCATTCCTGCACACCGGAAGGACGAAGGAAGCGGCCGCGAATGCCCGCGCGGTGATCGAGGATGTCGGCCTCGGTGCCGTCGCCGACGCGCCCGCCCGCAGCCTCGGCACGCCCGGACGCAAGCGGCTCGAAATCGCCCGCGCACTCGCGACCCGGCCCAAGGTGCTGCTCCTCGACGAGGCGATGGCGGGCCTGACACCCGCGGAGGTCCAGCGCGCCATTACGCTGATCCGCGCCATTCATGCCGGCGGCGTCACGCTGGTCATCGTCGAGCACATCATGGAGGTGATCCTGTCCCTCGCCGACCGGGTGGTGGTGCTGCACCAGGGCCGCGAGATCGCCCAGGGGACGCCGGCCGAAGTCACCGGGCATCCGGCCGTCATCGAGGCCTATCTCGGCAAGCGCGCCGCCGCCGCCGTCGCGGCCGCCGGCCGGAGCACGGCGGCGCGCGAGGCCTCGCCATGACCGCGCTGCTCGCGGTCGACCATCTCGAGGTGCGCTATGGCGACCTGATCGGGGTCGCCGACGTGTCGTTCACCGTGCCGGCCGGCGCCGTGGTCGCGCTGCTCGGCTCCAACGGCGCGGGAAAGACGACGACGCTCAACGCCATCGCCGGCCTGATCCCCGCCACCGGCGGGTCGATCGCGTTCGGCGCCGAGCGGATCGACGGCAGGCCGGCCTATGCGATCGTGCGCAAGGGGCTCGCGCTGTCGCCGGAAGGCTGGCGGCTGTTCGTGCAGCAGAGCGTGGAGAACAACCTGCTGCTGGGCGCGACCCCGCTGGCCGACCGGTCGCGCATCCCGGCGCTGCTGGAACGCGTCTATACGCTGTTTCCGAAGCTCGCGGAGCGGCGCCGCCAGCGCGCCGGCACCATGTCCGGCGGCGAGCGCCAGATGCTTGCGGTCGGCCGCGCGCTGATGAGCGAGCCGAAGCTCCTGATGCTGGACGAGCCGAGCCTCGGCCTCGCTCCGGCC
This sequence comes from uncultured Alphaproteobacteria bacterium, assembly GCA_963800215.1. Taxonomy (GTDB): domain Bacteria; phylum Pseudomonadota; class Alphaproteobacteria; order Rhizobiales; family Xanthobacteraceae; genus JAJPKK01. The sequence goes on from CAWCZY010000008.1 coordinate 294,055, forward strand.
GTCATCGAGACGATGTACGATGCGCTGGCGCGCCTGCACCGCGAAGGCCTGACCATCCTTCTCGCCGAGCAGGCGATCGAGATGGCGCTCGAAGTGGCGGACCATGCCTATGTGCTCCAGGTCGGCAGCAGCGTGCTGTCGGGTCCGGCCCGGCAGATCGCCGGGGATCCGGAGGTGCAGCGCATCTATCTCGGCGTCGGCGCTACGACATGATGCTGTGTGGCGCGCTCACGCCGAGCGAGACGGATTGACAATCGCGGGCGAGTTCGGATTGTGTGCGCGCGCACGTCCTACCGCACAGCCTTCATTCCAATCCTCGAAGGGAATCGCTCATGAAAGCAGCCGCTATCGTTCTCGGACTGATTCTTGCCGTCGTCGCGGTCGTCTACCTGGTGCAGCCGGCGGGTTCGCTGCCGAGCTTCTTCCCGGGCTTCGAAGCGGGATCGACGCAGATTCATGTCAAGCACGGGATCGCCTCCGCGGTGGCCGCGCTCGTTCTGTTCGGCGTCGGCTGGTGGGCCGGCCGCCGTTAGAGTTTAAATTCGCTATCCCTTCGAATTGAATCGGATAGCGGTCTAAAGCCCGAGTACCGCTTGAACCCGGTGCACCACCAAATCGCCATTGAGGAATTCAAGCACGGCCTGTTCCTGCGAGACCGGATCATCGCCGGCGACGACTGTAGCGACGGTCACATCGCAACGGCTATTGAAGGCGAGCGACAGCACCGATTTCGCCGATGGGCCGCCGACCTTATAGCCGCGGCTGCGGCCTTTCATCGAGTGCACCGTTATGGGCCGGCCGGGGCCGAGCGCCGATCTTTCGCTGCCGACGATGTCGACGTCGCCGACGCGATCGAGTTCCTCGTCGTCGGCCACTCCGGTTTGACAATTGCAGAAGCCGATTTTCGGTCGCAGATAGAGATTGACGTCAATCCCGCAATCGGCCGCCTTGCATTGAAAAGCCCATCCTCCTCCCCACTGGTCGATGGGGAACGGCCACGAGATTTCGGTCCAGACCGGCCGGTCGCGCGAAGACGTGCGGTGCGTATCCGGTTTTGCGGCGAGGAAAGCCGCGTAACCGCCAATTCCGGCGACGAGCGCAACTGCGGCGACGGTTACGGTCCGCTTCCTCATGATGGCTCTTCCGGCTGCTGCTGGCCTTGTCGAACGCGCCTAAAGCATGTCCCACTCACAAGGAATCGTCATGGCCGGGCTTGTCCCGGCCATCTCGATTGTTGAGGCACGAGCGCAAAGCATACCAAGCCGTACCCTGTTGATCGAGATCGCCGGGTCAAGCCCGGCGATGACGCCTGTGGGTTGCTCGCGCTCAGAACCAATTGGGTTTCGTAGGATCTGGCGGATACACCGGCACTGCCGGGACGAAGCCATTCCGGTTCGGCATTTCGACCTTCGGCAGACTCTTGGCGTCCATCACGTCGGTCTCCTGGACGATGCCGTTCCGATAGAGCAGAAATGCGACCAGCGAGTAGACTTCGTCATGGGTGAGCGATCCCGGCTTAGGGACGGGCATCGCCCGGTTGATATAGTCCCACGCGATCGTCGCATAGGGGTAGTAGGCTACACTGTCCTTTTCCTCAGCCTTGAAAGGGCCGCGAAAAGGCTTGCCGGGACTGCCCAGCACCAGACGCCGGAGCACCCCCTTTTCCCCATTGTGCCCGTGGCAGACCTCGCACCGGTTCGCAAAGATCACCGCGCCTTCCTTGGCCGTTCCGCTCCCGGCGGGAAGTCCCTGTCCCTGCGGGCCGATCATGAAGTCGAAGCTCTTGATTTCTTCCTGGCTCAGGGGCTTGCCCACGTTATAGGTGGGCGACTGCGCCGGCGCCGCCACAGCGGCCGCCAGGATCACTGCCGGCACGAGCAAGCTAAGAAGTGAACATCGCATCGTGTACGCTCCCATCGCGAGCCACGCTCCAGGGCTGCATGGCATTGAAATGAATGGCGCGGTTTGGTTTTTGCGCTTCCTCGCCACTGATGCCCCAGTGATCATACAGCTCCGCTCGCGACGGCTGAACTTCACCCCGTTCATCCGTGCAACGAGACAACAGCGTCGCCTCCTGTCCGTCCCAAGCCCAGTCGAAAGTGAACCGGGTATGTGCCTTCGTATGCACCGGCGTCTGGAGCGTCGCTTCCTTCCAGCTCGCCCCGCCGTCGGTGGATACATCGACCTTGCTGACCTTGCCCCCACCGGACCAAGCCAAGCCGGTAATCTGGACATATCCCCGGCCCGGTATCGTCAGCCCTGCCGAAGGCCGCGTAATCACGGATTTCGGCCCCCACTCGAAATGGTACCAGCGCGATTTGTTGCCGATGTCGGCTCTCACGACGGAGTGATTCATGCTTTCGTTCCAGGTATGGTAGGGCTCGTCCACCACCTTGATATGGCTCAGGTACTTCACGTTGAAGGGCCCTTCCCAGCCGGGGACTATCATCCGGATCGGGTAACCTTGCTCGACGACGCACCGGCTCGCCATTCTGGCCGTAGGCCACGAGACAGTCGTCCATGGCCTTTGCCAGCGGAACGGTGTGGCTGAACTTGCCAGGGTCCGCCCCTTCATAAACCAGCCAGCTCGCCCCTTTTTGCACGCCGGCCATGTTCAACAACACGGAAAGCGGCACTCCGGTCCATTCGCTGTTGCTGGCCATCCCGTGAATGAACTGGACCGGCGGCCCCATGTTCTGATTGCCCTGACTGTGGATCATGGGAGAGCTGTTGGCATGGCACTCCACGAAATGAACCCGCGATACGGAAGGCAGGCGCTTCAGATCGTCCATGCTGAAACTCAACGGACGGTCCACCATGCCGTGGATCGTAAGGCGATGCTCCTCTGCATCGATGTCGGGGAAATGGGAGGCGTGGTATTGCACGAAGTGAAGCGAGGCCGGGGTGATGATTCCCACCATAATCCTGAATCGGCGTATAGTAGGTGATGTGATCGACGCTCATTCTCGCCCCGCGACGCAACAGTTCGCGGTGATCTTGGGCATCTTTGACAAGTGCTTCAGGCTTGGCTGCTTCAGGCTTGGCTGCTTCAGGCGGGGCCGACTGGCCTCTCGCGGCCCATTCTGCGCCTGCACCTGCGCCTGCGGCCACACCAGCCAGCGCTGCAGCGCTCTTCAGGAACCGCCTCCGGCCAGATCCATTGGAATCCATGATTGCCTCCCTTGTTCCCGAATTTTCGAGTTGAGCTTTGGCTTGGCCCACATGTCCTTGACTCTATAATGTTCAGCAAAAGCGTCAGTGTGTCAATTGGACCGTCCTTCTCGCAGGACGTCGCTCCCGCCTGCCGCAGGACGTTCCGTCAAACACCTGAAACAGATCGACCAGGACCACCGCGGAAACGACGGCACAGTCACGCTGCTGCCGATCACGGGCCGGATATGTAACGCGCTATCCCCTCCCGCTCGGTGGACGAAATCGCCTGCATGATGTTCATCATGTCTGCACTGTTTTTCCGCTCACCTTCGGCGTAGCGGCGCATCGTCTCGACCAGATATTCGTAGCTTTGGCCGGCCAGCCGCGGCGCCTGCGGGCCGCCGACGAAGTTCTGCTGATGACAAACCTGGCAAACGGCCACCAAGGCGGGCGGCGACGCGGCGGCGGCCCGGGAGACTCGCGCCGGCCAGTTCTTTTTCGCGAAATAAGCCGCCGCGGCCGCCTGTTCCGACTGCGTGAGGGCCGTCGCCATCCACGACATGACCTCGCTGGCGCGATCTCCGCTCTGGAAGTCACGCATCTGCTTCAGGAGAAAAGCTTCCTGCTGGCCCCAGATGACCGGAGCGGCGGCACTTCTGGGGACGCCGTCCGCGCCGTGACACGTATTGCAAACCAGCAACTTGGCGCCGAGGATGGCCTTGGCCTCAGGGGCATTTCCCGGCGAGGCGACCGCGGGCACCTCATGTACTACTTCAGCGGCTTTTGCCGATACCGCCAGCGCGGCCAGAACGACCAGAACACCGAAAACAGTCGCAAGGCGATTGTTGATCATGTTTACGCTCCCATTGTTCGAGTGCCCGCGGTCCCGTGCGGCGACGATGCGCTGGAGCCGCCTGAAACATGCCGTAGTCAGGCCTGTGGCGCAAGATGACGCGGGATTCGGACGGTTGTGCACCGCGGCGGAAATTCCAGACGGTTCTTGCGCGTCATACGCTTCGCGTGACGACGTTTCAGAAATTCCGTTCCAGAAGGCGGCTCTCGTGGGCGAGAATTGACGTACTGATACGAGATCGCACCGTGAGATCGCGTTCATCATATCCTCCCGCCCGCTTGCGCCGCCTTGAGGACCGCGCGGACGATCCGGTTATGGGTCCCGCAGCGGCACAAATTGCCGGCAAGCGCCAGCCGGACCTCGGCCTCACTCGGCTGCTGGATGCGGTCGAGCAGCGCTTTGGCCAACATGATCACGCCGGGGATGCAGTAGCCGCACTGCGCCGCCTGCTCCGCGATGAAAGCGGCCTGCAGCGGGTGCGGCCGCTCGACGGTACCGAGGCCTTCGAGCGTGGTGATCTCCGATTGCCCGATCGTGCCGATCGGCGTGACGCAGGAGTGCACCGGGGCGCCGTCGACGAGCACCGTGCAGGCGCCGCATTGGCTGAGCCCGCAGCCGAACTTGGCGGCGTTGAGGCCGAGATCGTTGCGCAGCACGTAGAGCAGCGGCGTGTCCGGCTCGGCCGCCACGCTGTGCACCGCGCCGTTCACCTTGAGGCTGACAGCCATGACGCAAAACTCCACTCAAGGCACCATGAACCACAGGCTCTTTCCCGGCAACGGCCTCGGCGGCCGTCGTCGCTCAGGGCCGGCCAAACCCGTGAGGGCTATTTCCGCACCAGCGGCCCCAAAAAATCTACTTTGCATGGGGTTGTAAAATGGATCCCTACCTCCGGTGCGCTTTTGGACACGGGCCGGACCGGTTTGCCTGAAACCCGACCGCGGCCTACCGCACATCACCGCACCGGCCGGGTCGGATCCGCGCCGCCGCCCGACGCCGCCGCGATCTCCTGCTTGGTCATCTTGTTGGCGCCGTCGATGATCTTGAGGAAGGCGCGGGTGGCGTCCTCGAGCCCCCAGGCCGGAACCAGCTCGGCGGTGTCGAGCGTGGTGTGATAGATGACGTGATCGATGATGTGGAAGCTCGGCGCCTTCATGTGGATTTGCGACAGCTCGCCGCCGGGAGATACTTCCGACTTGTGATAGGTGGCGACGCCGAACTCCCGCAACGAATCCCGCACCAGCATCCGCAGCGCGTCGCTGCCGCCGACGTACCAGCGCCGCGCGCTCACTTCGTTCGCGGTCATAAGGCCGGCATCGAGATTGTAGAGCAGCGTCTGCGACGGATGCTCCGAATTGACGATCAGCGCCACCTTGCTCCAATCGTAATTGTCGCGCACCCAGCGGATGCCTGCCGAGCCGTGGTGATGATCCGCCGTCGTCAGGAACACCAGCGTGCGCGGCCGCTGCGCCGGCGCGAGGGCGCCGTAGTGTCGTGCGATGTCGAGCATCATGGCGATGCCGGAGGCGTTGTCCATCGCGCCCTCGAAGAAGGCGTCGGTGTGGGCCATGATCAGAATCTGTTCCTCGCTCGCACCCGGCAGCACGCCCCAGACATTGCCGGTCGTGACGCCCTCGCGCTCCTCGGTATCGAGCCGGAGGTGAACCTCGACTTCGACATCGGCGTCGAGCCGGTCGCGAATCAGATTGGCGTCGTCGGGGGTGATGGTGATGGTGGGCGCGCGGGCCCCGACCGCGCCTTCGGGCTCCGACTGGGAATCGCCGGGAAAACCCATCTCGACCAGGATCATGGCGGCGCCGGCTTCGTCGGCGCGCTTGACCGCGCCGCTCCAATCGGCGGAGTGATCGCGCCCGCCGGGTGTCGCGATCGAGTAGATCATCACCGCCTTGCCGGCGACGTCGCGGCCGCGGAAATCGGCGGCGGTGCCGAGGCCGACCCAGACCACCGGTGCTGTCACGCCGCCCTTGGTCCCCGGCGATTCCGTGATCGGGAACGCGCTCTCGAGCGGGATGGTCTTGCCGCCGGCCGTGAACTCCGCCGACCACGCGGTCGGGTACCACAGCCGCTTGATGGCGATCTGCTGGCGCCGCACGTCCTGCATGCCGAGCGCCTTGAACCGGCTCATCACCCAATCCTGCGTCATGCGGTCGTAAGGCGTGCCGGGAATGCGGCCCCAATACTGGTTGCCGTCATCGCGGCTCTTGCGCGAGATGGCGGTGATCTCGCCGATGGTCGTCTTGATCTTCATCGCGTCGACATCGGCGTAGGCCGCCTCCCCCGGCGGCAGCGGGAAACGGATGTAATCCTCGTCCGCGATGTAGAGGTCCTTGCCGTCCTTGGGCAGGCCCAGCGTGCGTCCGAAACGGCCGGTCGGCCGCGACAGCGTGGCCGGTACCCGCGCCGCGGTCTGCGCCGCCGCGGGCGCCGGTGCGGTCTGCGCGGAGCCTGGTCCGGCCGAGAGGGCGAGAAGCACCATCGCGAGGGCGCATGGGCTGTCGGGTTTCATCGAGTTCCTCCTTGGGCCAGCCCGCGCTTTCGCGCTCCCACAGCCGCGCCCGCGCGAGCGTCTTTGGGCAAGGCCGCCCAAGGACGCTCCGGGTGGAAATCCACGTCAGCCGGCGCGGCTGGGTGCGCTACTTGTAGAAATCGATCCTCGCCTCGCGGAACCAGACGAAATTCGTCGGCGCGACCGAGATCGGCCCGTTGATGCCGAACACCGCGACCTGGAATTTGTCCCCGGCCTTGACCGCATCGGCGAGCACGACGCGATTGGGCATGTTGAGGCCCTGGATCGTGGCCGGGCTCGGATAGCCGCTGCGGCGCGGCATCTGCCCGTTGACCCAGACTTCCGCATAATCGTCCACATAGGCGGTGAACACCGCCTTGGCGCCCGCCGTCTCGAAGTCGCCGATCTTTGCCGGGATGGTCAGGTTCGCGCGGTACCAGATGAACGACACCTTGCCGGCGCCGCGGCGCGCGGCGAGCCCCTTGGCGTCGGTCACCGGCCAGGCGGAATCGTCATAGCCCGCTTCGCCGGCATGGGGACTGATGTCGTAGCCGGTCTTGTAGGCCGGCATGGTGTCCTTGATCGGCGCACTTTCGACGATCTTGGCTTCCATGGTCTTCCACTGCGCGCCGAACGCCGCCGATCCTTCCGCGGTCATGAGATCGACCGTGTAGGCGGGCACGAGAGACGGCGCGATCTGCGGCGCGGGCGGCGGCTGGGCCGGCGCCTGTGCGAGCGCCGATGTCGCGGTCATCGCGGGAAACGCAAGCACCGCGCATGCGGCCAGCCAATGAAGATCCTTCGTGCGCATCGATCCCTCCCTGTTGTTGTTTGCCGCCTGTCGAACGGCGGCGGAGCGGACTCTCGCACAAGGTCCCGGCACGGGCAACTGATGCGGACACGTCCGCTAGCTCACCGCGATGAACTTGCGCACCGCGTTTTTCAGCGTCTCGGCGCTTCGCTCCAGTCCTTTCAATTCATCGTCCGACATGTCCGGCCACAGCACCTCGATCACGCCTTGGCGGCCGACGACGCTCGGCAGGGACAGCGTGACGCCGTAGCGCGGGTTGTGCGAGCCGACCGGAAACACCGCGCGTTCGTCGCGCAGCACCACTTCGGCGACGCGCCCCGCGACCATGCCGATACCGTATTGGCTGGCGCCGATTCCCTCGATGATGGTGATGTTGGCGTAACGGACATCCTGCTCGACCGCACGGCGGAACTCTTCCAGCGCGATGTCGTGCTTTTTCAAGAGATCGGTGATCGGCATGCCGCCGATCCGCGCCGAGGACCACAGAAACACGCTCGAGGTGCCGTGCTCGCCGACCACGTTCGCCTCGACGCAGGCCGGGCTCACTCCGAGCCGCTCGGCGAGATGCACGCGAAAGCGCAGGCTGTCGAGATAGGTGCTGGTGCTCATCACGCGGTCATGGCCGGCGAGGTGGCGCGCGACCTCCACCAGCGGCTCCGGCGGATTGGTGGCGATCAGGATCACCGCGTCGGGCGCCACCTCGACCAGCCGCGGCACGATGTCCTCGAACACCCCGACATTGGTGTCGAGCAGGCGAAGCCGGCCGGCCGGATCGTTGCGGTCGGTGGCGCCGCCCGCCTTCTCGTTGATCCCCGCGGTGATGATCACGAGGCCGGCGCCGGCGAGGTCGTCGTAGTCGCCATCGGCGATGGTCACGATCGGCGACAGCGGCACGCCGTAATGCATGTCGGTCGCAACCGCCTTGGCCCGGGCGCGGTCCTTGTCGATCAGGACGACCTCGCGGGTGCGGGCACGTAGCGCGACCGCCATGGCCGTTGCCGCGCCGACTGCACCCACTCCGATGATGCCGAGCTTCATGACGTGCTCCTGTTGCCGCATGCGCCGTTCCCAATTCCACGAATACGACATCCGTCGCCGAGACAGCGCGCGCGCCCTACCGCTTCTGCGAGCGATAAATCAAGACGGCAGAGGCGATCGAACGTATTTCGCCATCTTTGTATATCCTGCGAGCCTCATCCTGATCTTTCGGTGTAGTGGCCCGGCTGACGACGATTTGAGTGAGCTTCTGATACAAGACTGCGCAGGTTGGCTGGACCTTTTGGGCGATGCCGACAGGATCGGATTTGCCATCATCCAGGCGGCCGACAGAACCCAAAACGCAATCATTGTATGCTGCCTCTGCGGCCTCTTTGTCAGCGACGCTCGGAGGATCATAATAATCTGTCAACGAGCAAGCAGCGACGATGAGCCCGGCGGCGGCGAGTGTGATTGCTGTCTGGTTCATCGACTTCGCTGATCAAGTTTTCGGTTCATCGAGCCTATCGATCGGCTTCCTGGCCAGGTCGCTTTTCTGCGGTTCCATCGTCCATCTTGCAGGTTCTGACTCCCTGGCTGCAACAGGATTTCGCGGGGCGCGGCGAATGCGCCAAATGAGAGAAATGAACCAGCGGAGCCCAAGGCGCGCCAGCGGTCGCGCATCCGACTCGGACATGCCCCCCGGACAGCTGCGGCACGCCGGTCGACGAGGCCGAAGCTGCGACAGCAAAACCGGTCGGATTCTCAGACGAGGGCCTTGTGAGGCCGAGATTGGAAAGCCGCCCCTATTCGTGAAGCAGCGTTCGCCAGTTTGAAGGCACCGCTTCGGCCGGTCCGGGCACCGGTTGATCCAACGGATGCGAGTGAGGGGCGTGAAGCTTCGGGCCGGCGAAGAACTCTCCAGTACGATAGTCGTAAAACCATCGCTCGCCCGGCTCGAAGCTCATGATTATCGGGTGACCCGTAGCCGCGTTATGTTTCGATGCATGCTGATTTGGTGAACTATCGCAGCAGCCGATGTGCCCGCATTCGGCGCATCTGCGAAGATGAAACCACCATCGGCCCGAAGCCAAGCATTCGACGCAACCCGTTCCGCTTGGCTCGACTGCCGGGTTGATACCGTCCCTCTCAGACGTCATAGGCTCCTATCCGTCCTCCGGAAACATCACGTCGCCGCAGTGTACGCGGCTACACCGATGCTTTCACGCGTCCTGCTGCTTAGCCGTAAGCGACGCCCGGGTTGCTTTGCCCAACTTCTATAATATAGCCATCAGGATCGCGAATGTAGCAGCGCGTCTCGCCGTACTTGGGCTTCGGCTCCGTGATGAACTCGGCTCCTCGGCTTCGCCAAAGTTTATAACACGCTTGAATATCTGCAACGCGGATATTCATAAAGCTGCTGACGGAATCGGGATCGGCGGGGACGCTGAGCGTTACCGTAGGTTTGTCGGGTGTCGGACCACCCCCGGGGTTGACAAGCAGCCACGTGTTCGCGATCTGGATGTACCCTGGCGCGCCGCTGCTGTCGCCTCTGCTCAGAACGCGACCTCCGAAGACCGTTTCGTAAAATCTAAGCGATCGCTCGACGTCGGCGACGGTGAGAAAATGTGCGACGGTAAACCCCTCCTGGGGCGGCATCTGATAGGTTTTCTGCTCGACTTGTACCTGGCTCATGGGCGACTCCAATTCGGACATGGCTTGATCGGCTCCCACAATGCGATTGTAGGCGGTTTTTCAGGGGCCGGTAAGGGCCGCCTTTCGACTTGTCGTTACAGCTGCCCCAACATTGCAACGCCGCACGTGGAACAAGGTCCCAATCGGTCAGACGGAATATTTGGCCAAGAATGCGAGAACAAGACTCGCGATGTCGTCGTTCTTCTCGTCCAGGGCGAAATGGCCGGCATCGAGCAGGTGGATTTCGCAGTCCGGCAGATCGCGTTTGAACGCCTCCGCACCGGGTACGATGAACGAGGGATCGTTCCGCCCCCAGACCACCAAAACCGGCGGCGCGCGCTCGCGCAACGACGCTTGCCACGCCGGGTAAGAAGCGACGTTTGTCCGGTAGTCGTAAAGCAGATCGGCCTGGATCTCGCGTTGGCCGGGTCGCGACAAGTGGGCGTACTCGTCGGTCCAGGTGTCCGGGTTATAGCGTTCGGGATGCGAGGTGCCGAGGGTGTGACGCTGTTCGGTCGCTGTGAGTGACACGAACGCATCGAACACTTCAGGATGCGCTTTCGGATCGGCCCAATATTGCGCAATGCCGGTCCACTTGGCGCCAAGGCCTTCCTTATAAGCATTGGCATTCTGGATGATAAGCGCTTGCAGCCGCTCGGGATGCGCCGAGATGAGGCGAAAGCCGACCGGCCCGCCATAGTCATGAAGGTAGAAGGTGTATTTGTTGATCTCGAGTTGCTCGAGAAAATCGTCGATCGTCTTGGCCAAATTATCGAAGGTGTACGCATACGACGATGGTAGCGGGGCGTCACTCTGACCAAATCCTGGAAAATCCGGTGCTATCAAATGATAGCGTGTTGCGAGCAAGGGGATGAACGTATCGAATTCGCGCGAGGACGAGGGGAACCCGTGCAGGAGCACGATCGTCGGCGCGTCCTTCGGGCCAGCTTCGCGATAGAAAACTCCCACACCACCAACCGTCACGCGGTGATAAGTCGTTGTCGCGGACGTCGAGTAAAGCACCGTCGTCTTCGCCTCCATCCGCTTGGCTCCGCCGCTTGAAGTTCGGCCGGTGCCGCAGGCGAGGCGCGCATCGAACGCGCCGCTCCAGCGGCAAGCCACGGCCGCACCCGTGGAAAATCAGCAGTCGCTCGACGAATATTCGATCTGCAACACTCAGGCGGTGGCAGCCGGTCTGGCCTTTTGCTTTACCGCCGCCATCAGCGTCTTCGCGGCCGGGCCGGAGGAAGCCGGATTCTGTCCTGTGATCAGCAAGCCGTCGCTGACCACGTGAACCCCCCAGTCGGCTACCTTCGAGAAGACGGCGCCCAGTTTCAACATCTCGTCTTCGACAAGGAAGGGCACAACTTCAGTGAGACCCATCTCTTCCTCCTCGCCGTTGGTGAAGCCGGTAACTTCCTTGCCTTGAACCAGGAACTTGCCGTCCATCCTCTTGACGTGATGCAGCGCCCCTGTGGAATGGCACACGATGCCGATTGGCTTGCCGGCAGCAATGAAGGACTCGATCAGTTTGATGGAATACTCGTCTTCGGCGAGATCCCACATCGGGCCGTGGCCACCCGGGTAGAAAACCGTGTCGAAGTCTTCTTGCTTGACGCTGTCGAGGCGAACGGTCTTATCGAGCTGAGCTTCCGCGGCTGCGTCCTTCTCGAACCGGATCGTGAGCTCGGTACGGGATTTGGGTTCGTCACTCTTGGGATCGAGCGGCGGCCGGCCGCCTTTGGGGGATGCGAGGGTGATCTCGACGCCGGCGTCCTTGAAAACGTAGTAGGGGGCTGCGAGCTCTTCGAGCCAGAATCCTGTCTTTCGCCCGGTGTTGCCCAGTTGGTCGTGGGATGTGATAACCATCAGCACTTTCATGAGTTTCTCCTTTGTCATCTCCATGCTGAAAATACGGCGAGGACGGCGGCTAGACCGTGCGCTCTACCTCGTCCGGACCATAGACCGGATTTCAGAGTTGGATTTTTTTGCCTACCGACGGCAGCCGCCGCCAATTGACAGGCAACGGCAAGTCCGGTGCGTCGCCGCTTTTTTTGGCACCCGAGTCAAGCAAGCCGGTTGACCGCTGATGGGAAGGCTACGCTTCGTTGGGGGGGCTGTCGATCAACTCGTCGATCACATGTCCGGCACCGGACATGCGTGACGTGACGTTACATCGTCGGCCCCGATAGCCCGCAACTTATGGTGTGGCGATGCCGTAAAATGCATCGATCGAATATTTTCCCGCGCCAGTAATGTACAACAGCAAGAAGCCTCCCATAATGCTGAGGTTCTTGTAAAAGCCGTCCATGCTATCAACTCGATCCGCAGCTTTCACCGTCCAATAGTGATGCCCAATGAGCGCAGTTCCCATCGTGTATAGAGCCATGAGCAAAGCCGCGGGACGCGTGAACGCGCCAACAGCGACCGCGAACGCAACCGGAAGCTCCATGACGGTCGATACGGCCGTAGCCAGTACCGGCATATGAAGGCCCTCATCCACCATTTGATTAACCGTGCCCGAAAGGTCCGTCAGCTTTCTCCAGCCGAAAATCAGGAATAGTGTCGCGAGAAGAATACGCGCGGCAAGAATGATCTCATCGTTGATACCGTTTATCATAACGCTACCCTCGCTGCCGACTTTCTGCTTTATTCAGATCGATCACAAGAAATCTCGAGGAATAGAGCGATCCCAATCGCGACGACACACTTCGTACGCGAAGGCCCGCAAACTTCCCTGCAGCGGGAAGGCGCTGCCGGTGGATGTCAGGCATATGCGTCACGACCCGGATTTGCCATTCGCCCCGCAAGCCCACTGCATGAACGCCGAGCGCCTTGAGGTCATCGGCGACTGAACTGTGCGTTCTGCGTTGAACAGCTTGTGATATCCTGACAGCATAAAGAATGCCCCAACCGCGATCCGGTTTAAGGTGATCGTAAGGTCGGCCCACCCGATACCAACGAACAGTAGATCCTCATGTCGTGTGGTTGGGAAGCCACGATATCCCATTCCTCCAAGCAGTCCTTTTCAGCTGACCAATAGTAGCAGAAGCGGCCAATGCCGAGGCAAGAAGTCAACACCCATTATGGACGAATTGGGTTAGGGGAGGGATCCCGGTCCCCGGCAGTGGCGGCGAGCGGATGTTCACGGCAAGTTTGGCGATGTCCGCTCGGGGTCAGAGGAGTAGGCCGCCCGGCGCGTTTCCGAGCCGCACCCGCTGGTTGCCCCTTCCCTTGTCGCCTGTGTCTTCCCCTGCATCCTCAGCGGGAATAGAGTGCCGATAAAACCGGCTGGGAGGATGACCGATGCGGCGGCGGGAGTTCATCGCGGGACTCGGAAGCGCGGCGGCGTGGCAGTTGGCGGCGCACGCGCAGCCGGCGGCGGTCGGAACCCATTCAGCGACTGGGAGCGAGACGGGGGCCGTTTCAAACGACACGGAAGAAACCCATACATTTCAACAGTTACCGAAGACGAACTATCCGGAGCAGCCGGTCAGGATCCTGGTCGGATTTCCGCCCGGCGTCGCGCCGGATGTGACTGCGCGCCTCCTGGCCGACAAATTCACCGAGGCCTGGGGCAAGGCGGTCGTGGTAGAGAACGTCACCGGCGCCGGCAGCAACATCGCCACCGACCGCGCCGCCAAGGCGCCGGCGGATGGTTACACGCTGCTGATGGGCGGAAACTCGGCGCTGATCATGAGCCCGAGCCTGTACGACAAGCTGCCCTACGATCCCGTCAAGGATTTCGCGCCGATCTCCCAGGTCTTCGTCGCGGCGAACCTACTGGTCGTCCATCCCGACGTCCCCGCCAAGACCTTGGCCGAGCTCGTCGCGCTCGCCCGCGCCCAGCCCGGCAAGCTCACCTACGGACATGCCGGCGTTGGCACCTCCCAGCATCTCGGCGGCGAATTGCTCAAATACGTGGCCCATGTCGATATCCAGCCCATCGCCTATCGCGGCACCACCGCCGTGCTGCCCGATCTGCTCGCCAGCCGGCTCACCATGTCGTTCGCCAACATCTCCAACGCATTGCCGCTGGTGCGCGAGGGCAAGTTGCGCGCCTTCGCGGTAAGCTCGCGCCAGCGTTCGGCCGCGGCGCCCGACCTGCCGACCATGGCGGAGTCCGGCTATCCCGGCTTCGAGGCGGTGCCGTGGTTCGGCCTGCTGGCGCCGGCCGGCACACCGCCCGCCATCATCGACAAGGTCCACCGCGAGACCGTGCGCGTGCTGGCGCTGCCCGAGGTGCGCCGGAACCTCGAGGTCCTCGGGCTCGACGCGATCGGCAATTCGCCGGCTCAATTCGCCGCCGTCATCAAGGCGGAAATTCCGCAATGGGCGGCGGTGATCAAGGGCGCCGGCATCAAGCCCGGCGAATAGGCCGCGGTATGGAATTTCCTTGATACCGATCAGTCCGATCTAATGTGTTGAAAGTCACTGTTGCGCGGCCTCGATATTGTTGGTGCGGATCATTTCGCCCCAGCGCGCGATCTCCTCCCGCAGAAATCGGTCTGCTGCGGCCCTCGTTTGCTCTTCCGCCGGGAATACGCGAAAGTCGGTCAGTTCGAAGCTCTCGATCACCTTTGGATCGGCAAGCGCGAGCCGCAGCGCGGCATTGAGCTTATCCAGTATCGGCTTCGGCGTCCCCGCCGGTGCGAACATGCCCTGCCAGAATCGCATGTCCAGGGTCGCAAACCCGAGTTGCACCAGGCTCGGCACATCGGGGAACCTGTCGAGCTTCTCCTTAGAAGCGATGCCATAGCCCTTCGTCGTGCCGGCCTTCACGTATTCGGCCACCCCGGCGGGCGGCGTGCAGTAGAGGTCCACGTGACCGGCAATGATATCGGAGACCGCCGGCCCGGCGCCGCGATACGGGATCATGTCGACCTCGGCCCCGACCGACTGGGCGAACAGTGCGGCGCACAGATGCGCCGCGGAGCCCGGGCCCACATGAGCAAATTTTGCCCGATGTCCCTTCATCCACGCGGTGAGGTCTGTGATCGAACTTGCCGCCAGCGAACTGCGGCCGACGATCATCATCGGGCTGTAGTCGATGAGGCCGACACTGGCCAAGTCCTTCTCCGCGTCGAAAGACAGCCTGGGAAACAGCGCGACGTTGGCGGCAAGGGCGAGCTGATGGACGAGGAGCGTGTATCCGTCAGGCGCGGCGCGAACAACGCGGCCGGTCGCGATCGTGCTGCCGCCGCCGCTGACATTCTCGATGATGACATGCTGGCCCAGCGTGCGTGCCATGTGCTCCCCGACGACGCGCGCCGCCACATCGGTCGAGCCGCCCGGCGGATAGGGCACGATGATGGTGATATTTCTGATCGGAAAATTCTGCGCCTGCACCGCGCCAACCCATAGCGCGAGAACGACAGCCGCTGCGAATCCGATACTCGCCGTCGCTTTGTTCATGACATGCCCCTGTCGCCGCGACGGACTTGCATCCGCAACAGTATCGACAGTCACCCAGCACGAGACAAAATAAAATATGTATATTTGTTTTTTCAGAAGATATAATTTGTTTCGATGGACACGCGCTTCCTCGAAAGCTTCGTGGCGGTCGTCGACAGCGGATCGATCGCTGCGGCCGCACGCCGGCTCAACCTCACACCGGCCGGAGTCGCGCAGAGAATCCGCGCGCTCGAGCGCGAGATCGGCGCCTCACTCGTGTCCCGGTCGGGCCGAACGGTGAGACCGACCGAGGGGGGAGCGGCGATACTCGGTCGCGCACGCAAATTCCTCGTGGATGTGCGCGACCTCAAAGCGATCGCGGCCGACGACAGGCCGAGCGGCGCCTTGCGGCTGGGCGCATTCCACACGGCGTCGTCCGGACTGCTGCCGGACATCCTGACCTTGTTGACGAAGGCGTATCCGGAGATCGAGGTCCACATCGTCCGCGGCACATCGGCAGAACTGTACTCCAAGGTGCTGGACGACCAGATCGATGCAGCCATCATCGCCCAGCCACCGTTCGCAGTCCCGAAATCGTTCGCGTGGAAATTATTGAGGCAAGAGCCCCTGATCGTATTGGCGCCCGCCGCCACGTCCATCCGCGATCCGCACGCGCTGCTGGCATCAGAGCCGTATATCGGCCTCGATCACAACAGTTGGGCAGGGCGGCTCGCAGACGGCTATCTGCGCCAGGTTCGAATTCGGCCACACGAGCGATTTGAACTGGACGGGCTTGATCCGATCGCAGTCATGGTGGATCGCGGACTGGGCGTGTCGCTCGTGCCGGACTGGGCAAAACCGTGGCCGGAGGGCCTGTCGCTGGCGAAACTTGCGTTACCCGAAAATCCATTTGCGAGGTGCGTCGGCCTCGTATGGAACAGGGTGTCGGTTCGCGTACAACTCGTTTACGCGTTTCTCGAGCAGGCGATCAAAGCGCTCGCGGTCGATCACGCGGTGGTTCGGCAATCCAGGCGCCGTGCCCCGCGCCGCCGAAAACCTGCGTAGTCTAGTTTCTGTCGCAAAAGGCAAAATAGCGGGGCAGAATCGGCATTTTCAGCGTTTTTCGGCAGCAAGTTTTGCTTGCCAGTGGGAGGCGCGATGTCTTTCATTTGAGGGATGATTCGCCACCACATCGAAGAGTCTGCCGATATCGTGGGCTGGTCGGAGAGCGAAGCGGCTCGCCTGCGGCCGGCGGTTCTCGGCTGGGTGAGTTGAGCCGTGGCGCGGCCGGCGGCGCGGCAGATGAGCTTTGCCGATCTCGAACTGCTGCGGCAGGGCGTGCGGCTTGAGCCGTTGCTGCAGGCGATCTGTGATTTTCTCGATAAGCAACCGGCGTTGATCGAGCGGGTGCGCTGCGACCTCTTGCGCGGCCTGAATGAGCCGGACAAGGGTCGCCGCGGCCTCACCGCGCCGCAGGTGTTGCGCGCGCTCGTTCTGATGCGCCTGAAGAACTGGGATTATCGCGAGCTGCGCGAACGCATCGCCGATGGGATAACGCTGCGCCGGTTCACCGACTTCTACTGCGAGGATGTGCCCAAGCACGACGCCTTCAACCGCAGCTTCAACCGGCTGACGCCGGCGACACTCAAGGCCATAAATGACCTCGTCGTGGGGGCTGCCGTGAAGCTCGGCGTGGAGGACGGCAGCAAGCTGCGGGTCGATACCACGGTGGTGGAGACCGACATTCATCATCCGACCGACAATACCTTGCTGTGGGACGTGGTGCGGGTCCTCACGCGGCTCCTCGGCCGGCTCGCCGAGGCGCTGGAACTGCGGCGCATTGCGGGTTTTCGCAATCGCTCGCGTGCTGCGCATCGGCGCATGTACGAGATTCAACGCATGACGACGCGGCAACGTCAGGGCGCCGGATCGCAACAGACCGCGGCCTACCGGGCGCTGATCGCGATTGCCGAGGAGGTGGTGGCGAGCGCCAGGATGGCGCTTGACGATACCGCTGGGATGCGAGGCAAGGACCCGCTCACCGCCCTGAACATCAAGGCCCTGCGCGACGAGATCGCGCATTATTGCGCGCTCGGCACGCGCGTCATCGACCAGGCGCGCCGCCGTGTGCTCAATGGTGAACAGGTGCCCACATCTGATAAGATCTATTCGATCTTCGAACCGCACACCGACCTGATCAAGCGCGGCAAGGTGCGTGCACCAGTCGAGTTCGGTCACAAAGTATTTCTCGCCGAAAGCGCCAGAGGATTGATCACCCAGTATGAGGTGCTCACGGGCAATCCGGCGGACGAAGTCCATGTGGCTCCGTCGCTCAAGCGTCACCGCCGCATCTTCCGCCGTCCACCCGCCCTCTACGGCGCCGATCGCGGCTTCTTCAGCGAGAACAACGTCGCCGTTTGCGCGGGCGGCGGCGTCGCCACGGTGAGCATTCCGCAGCGCGGTGGCTGCAAGACGCCGCAACGCCGGGCTTACGAACGATCGCCGGCGTTCAAGCAAGGCCAGCGCTTCCGTGCCGGCATCGAGGGGCGCATCTCGGTGTTGATGCGTGGCCGCGGCATGAAGCGCTGTCGCGCCGAAGGCGCCGAGCGCTTCGCGCTGTTTGTCGGTGCCGCAGTGCTCGCCGACAATCTCATGATCATCGGAAAACTGTTGACCAACCGCTCGAGACGCTGCCGCAAAACCAACCGACAGTTCGTTAGCTGACCGGCGACGAGGCAAAAAAGAAACCGCCGCCCTCATCCCGACGCCCCGCACAACTGCTCCTCGCACACGCCAGCCCATGCCGAAAGTGGCGCGAGAAGCGCTCGCAAATTCACCCGCGTGCTAGTACAGTTATGCCGATGAAATAGGCACAACTCACCTGCCCGCGCTCAAAGTCCACCAATTTCGCGACAGAAACTGATTTCGCGACAGAAACTAGTCTAGCCGATCTATAGTTCACGCCGGCCAGAACGGTCTGCAAAATGTGGCTGTCCTTGTGGCAGCTGCATTCTGGCGGCGAGCCGCGGCCGGGTTCTTGCCGAACGAGATGAATGGACCTACTGTGGTGCCCCAGCACCACTGCCATTTGCCACAATCGACGATTGGGGTCTGGTCATGAGGCTTGCTGACGATTTCGGCGTGCGCCGCATTTTGCTTGCCTTCCCGCGTTATGCCCCGTCTTTCGGCACCTTGGAATATTCCTACCCCCTGACCGACGGCGTTTGCGCAAACATGCCGCCGCAGGGCCTGCTCGTCATCGCCGCCTACCTGCCGCCGTCCTGGGAGGTACGCTTCGTCGACGAGAACATTCGGCGCGCGACGGCGGAGGACTTCCTCTGGGCCGAGGTCGTGTTCGTCAGCGGGATGCACATCCAACGGCGGCAGATCGACGATCTGTGCCGGCGCGCTCATTCGTTCGGCCGCACCGCGGTGCTCGGCGGCTCTTCGGTCTCCGCCTGCCCGCATTACTATCCGAGCTTCGATTATCTTCATGTCGGGGAACTCGGCGACGCCACCGACCAACTGGTCGGGCGGCTGGCGCGCGATCCGCTGCGGCCGGACCGCCAGGTGACGCTCAAGACCGGGGAGCGCCTCGACCTCACCGAATTTCCGGTCCCGCGCTACGAGATCGCGGAACTCGGGCGTTATTTCCTCGGCAGCATACAATTCTCCAGCGGCTGTCCGTATGTCTGCGAGTTTTGCGACATTCCGAACCTGTATGGCCGCAATCCGCGCTTGAAGGCTCCGGAGCAGATCGCGGCGGAACTGGACAAGCTCCTGGATTGTGGATCGACGGGGTGGATCTATTTCGTCGATGACAATTTCATCGGAAATCGAAAGGCCGCGCGAGATCTGCTTCCCCATATCATCGCGTGGCAGAAGCGCAATGGGTACCCCTTCGTGTTCAGCTGCGAAGCGACGCTCAATGTCGCGAAGCGGCCCGAAATCCTCGAGCTGATGCGCGAGGCCAATTTCCACGTCATGTTCTGCGGCATCGAGACGCCCGAGCCGGACGCGCTGAAGGCGATGGGGAAAGAGCACAATTTGACGGTGCCCATCCTGGAAGCCGTCGACACCCTCAACAGCTACGGCATCGAAGCCCTGGCCGGCATCATCCTGGGGCTCGATACCGATACGCCGGAGAGCGGCGACCATTTGGCGGAATTCGTCGTGCGGTCCAACATCCCGATTCTCACCATCAACCTGCTCCAGGCCCTGCCGGTCACGCCGTTATGGGATCGGCTCGCGCGCGCCGGACGCATCGTCGACGACGAGGATCGCGAATCCAACGTGGACTTCCTGATGCCCTATGACCTGGTCATCGCGATGTACCGGGACGTCATGCTGCGATGCTACGATCCGGCACAGGTCTACGCGCGCTTCGAACATCAGGTGAAGGCGACCTATCCCAACAGGCTCAAGTTCAAGTTGAACTCGCACCGGCTCAATTGGCGCGATGCGAGGCGAGCCGCAATCATCACTTCGCGGGTCGTATGGCACGTGGGCGTGCGCAGCGACTACAAGCGCGTGTTCTGGAAATTCGCATTGCGGCGGCTGGTGCGGGGCGACATCGAATGCATCCTGCGGGTCGCGATCGGCGCCCACCACATGATCATATTCACGCGCGAGGCGACGTCGGGACGAGCGAACGCGGCCTTCCATTCGCAAA
This sequence comes from uncultured Alphaproteobacteria bacterium, assembly GCA_963800215.1. Taxonomy (GTDB): domain Bacteria; phylum Pseudomonadota; class Alphaproteobacteria; order Rhizobiales; family Xanthobacteraceae; genus JAJPKK01. The sequence goes on from CAWCZY010000008.1 coordinate 314,135, forward strand.
GAGACCGCAGCGAGCCGCTGACGGTCGCTGCCGAGTGATCCAGGCCGGACCCGTCGACGGCAACGACATGAATGAGTGCTGGGCGGCAGCCTGCCGCGAGCGCACGCACGGGGCCGCGCGCCCTTTCGCCGGCATGGCAGGTGGTGTAGCGTTTGCCGCATCTGCTTAGGCAGGCCAGCCGCCCGGCGGAATCAAATAACGGCGGCGGATATCGGGAGGTTGCGATGAAACGTCATGTCGCCTTCGCGCTTGCCGTCGTGGCCGCAGTCGGCGTCGCGCCGGCCGGCGCGCAGCCCGCGCCGGACTCGATCGACGCTCATCTCGCTGCCGCCAAGAAGGCGGCCGGGTTCGATTTCCCCGGCTTGCTCGGCGCACTCTGCGTCGCCCCACGCAACGCCCCGACACGGGACGTGACGCCGGCGCCGCCGCCGGCCAATCGGAAGAGCTGGTACACCGAGCCGGCAAAGGTCTTCGACGACGTGTATTTCGTCGGCACCAAGGATCGTTCGTCCTGGGCGCTGACCACCGGCGACGGAATCATCCTGATCGACACGACCTACGAATATGAGACCGAGCAGGTGATCGTCGGCGGCCTGAAAAAGCTCGGCCTCGATCCCGCCTCCGTGAAATACGTCATCATTTCCCACGCTCATCCCGGCGAGGTCGGCGGCGCCAAGCTGATGCAGGACCGCTTCGGTTCCCGCATCGTCATCGGCGAGGGCGATTGGGAGACGATCGAAAAATCCGTCAATTCGTTTCCGAACGGCAAGCCCAAGCGCGACATCGTCGCCATGGACGGCCAGAACATCACGCTCGGCGGCCGGTCGGTGACGCTGGTGCTGATGCCCGGCCATACGCCCGGGACGGTTTCCATGATCTTCCAGGTGAAGGACCAGGGCACGCCGCGCACCGTCGCCTTCTCGGGAGGCACCGAGTTCAATTTTGTGAACGACGTGCCGCATTTCGACACCTACATCAATTCCGCCCGCAAATTCGCCGCGGCCGCGGCCGCTGCCGGCGCCACCATCCTGATGACGAACCAATCGGAATTCGACGGCGCGGCTTCCAAGATCAGGATGCTGGCGGATCGCCGTCCCGGCGAGCCGCATCCGCTGGACGTCGGCCAAGACGCGGTGCAGCGCTATTTCAAGGTGTTCGACGAATGCGCCCAGGTGGCGCGGCTCAAGCTGCTGAGGTAGCGGGGAACGCCGACGTTCGCGGCGGGGATTGGCCACGCCGTCGCACCAAGCCCCGCGATGAACTCCCGCCGTCGCACTCTTGATCCCCTGGATAGTTCGGGAGAGCCTGTCGCAGCCGTGGTTCCAAGGAAACGAGGTCGCCCTTCGTGCTTGCTGCACTGCATGAGTCTGGAAGCGGCCCTGCCCGGAAGCGCCGGCCACCGGGCCAAAGGTCCGCTATCGGAGGAGCTCCTGGCGCGGCGACGATGCGCCGTGAGGTCTCAAAGTGACCCCGAAGCGGGCGTCGCACGCATATTTATTCGATTGCCTCGTGCGAGTAGCGTTGGTGGCGTTTCGGAGAGAAGTCTCGCTGACCGATCCGCAGGCGACATGGGTTGCCGGACCACCTTGTTACGTCTTCACTCCGCCGCGACGGTGTGGATTTCCTCGGCTTTCAGCATGTGCTGGCTTGTCTTGCTCTGCACCCAAACTTGCAAGCGGGCGAGGTAGAGATAGACCACCGGGGTCGTATACAGCGTCAAGATTTGGCTGAGAGCCAATCCGCCCACCATGGAATAGCCCAGCGGCTTCCGCAGTTCCGAGCCGGTACCATCGCCGAACATCATCGGAACGCCAGCTAACAAAGCCGCTGCGGTTGTCATCAAAATCGGACGGAATCGCAATAGGCAGGCTTCCCGAATGGCCGCAATCGGCGGCACGTTGCGCTCGCGCTCCGCGACAACGGCGAAGTCCACCATCATGATGCCGTTCTTCTTCACGATACCAATCAGGAGAATCAGGCCGATAATGCCGATGACCGAAAGATCCATGTGCCCGAGCCGCAGTGCCAGCAGGGCCCCGATACCCGCCGACGGAAGAGTCGACAAAATCGTCAGCGGATGGATAAAGCTCTCATACAGCATTCCAAGAATGATGTAGACGACCACGAGCGCGGCGGCGACCAGCGCCGGCTCGCTCGATAGCGATGACTGAAATGCCTGGGCATTACCCTGGAACGTTCCAATCACGGAGCTGGGCACGCCGATTTCCTGCACCGCCTTGCTGATTGCTTCGACCGCCTCGCCCAGCGCAACGCCGGCGCGCAAATTGAATGACAATGTCGCGGCGGGAAATTGGAGTTGATGATTGACGGACAGCGGCCCAATTTTTTGAGAGTCCGTGTCGACGAGCGTGGATAACGGCACCGCGGCGCCGGTGAGGGGAGATTTCACATAAATGCGGTCGAGCGACGCTCGATTATGCTGGAGGTCCGGAGGTATCTCCAGGATCAACCAGTAGGTATTGAGCTGCGTGAAATATTGGGCGATCTGGCGTTGTCCATAGGCGTCGTTGAGCGTGTCGTCGATGGCCTGCGGTGAGATGCCGAACCGCGAGGCCTGATCGCGATTGATCGTCACCTTGAGCTGCGGCGCTTCTGCCAACAGATCGCTGGCGACGTCGGTCAGCTCCGGTAAGGTCCGCATCTTATCCAACAGCTTTTTCGACCACTCATTCAGTTCGGCAACGTTCGGATCCTGCAATGTGTATTGAAAGGCGGCGCGGGCGATGCGGCCGCCCACGGTGATGTCCTGGGCGGGTTGAAGGAACAGATTGACGCCGACGATTTTCGCCAGCTGCGGCCGCAAGCGATCGATCACTTGCGAGGCCGTGACATCACGCTCCTCGCGCGGTTTGAGCACGATGGTGAAATTTCCGTTGTTCGCGGTCTTCGCGCTCGTGGTCGACCCGACCGTCGATCCGAATGCTTCGATCGCAGGGTCCATCGAAGAGCACTTCGCCGAGCTCTTGGTGCAGCCGCATCAATTGCTGTGGCGAGGTATCTTGCGCTCCCTCGGAAATCCCATTGATCAGGCCTATATCCTGGATCGGGAAAAATCCCTTGGGGATCGTCACCATCATATAGCCGGTGATCGCCATGGTAGCGAAAAAGACGCCGAGCGTGACGGCTTGGTGGCGAAGTACCACGTCGAGCGTGCGTTGGTAGAAGGCCAGCATCGCATCGAAGATGCTCTCGATGAACCGGTAGACGACCCCATGGTGATGCAACTCGGGCCGCATGAAGCGCGAGCACAGCATGGGCGCGAGCGTCAGCGACACCAGCGCCGACACGGCAATCGATGCCGTGACCGTCAAGGCGAACTCGCGGAACAGCCGGCCGATGATGCCCCCCATCAGCAGGAGCGGAATGAAAACGGCAATCAACGAGAAGCTGATGGATAAAACCGTGAAGCCGATTTCGCTCGAACCCTTGAGCGCTGCCTCGTAGGGCGCCTCGCCGTTTTCGATATGGCGATGGATATTCTCGACCACCACGATAGCGTCGTCGACCACAAACCCGATCGCGATCGTGAGCGCCATCAAGGATAGATTGTCGATGCTGAAATTAAGCAGGTACATCGAAGCAAACGAACCGAGGATCGCAAGCGGCACCGTCACGGCCGGAATGAATGTGGCCCAGAAGTTGCGCAAAAACAGCAATACGACCAGGATGACCAGAACGACCGTCAGCGCGAGCGTGAATTCCACGTCCTCGATCGAAGCCCGAATCGTCGTCGTGCGATCGAGCAGGATATCGACGTCGATCGAGGGTGGAATGTTCGCCTTCAGGCGAGGCAACATTTCCTTGATTTTGTCGACGATGTCGATGACGTTGGCGCCCGGCTGCTTGTAGATATACAGCAGAACGGCGCGTTTGCCGTTCAGATAGCCCTGGACGGTCATGTCGGATTGCGCCGCTAACGCTTCGCCGACGTCCCTGACCCGGATAGGGCCGCCGTTGCGATAAGCGATCACGATGTCATTGAAAGGCTCGGCGTCGATGATCTGATCGTTTGCCGCGATGGTGAAGCTTGTATTTTCCTCGTTGACCGTACCCTTTGCGGCAATCGTCGTCGACGTCATCAGAGTGTTGCGGACGTCTTCCAGGGTTATCCCGGCCGAGGCGAGCTTTGCGGGATCGACCTGAATGTGGATCGAAGGCTTTTGTTCGCCACTGATCTGGCTCTGCGCGACACCGCGGACCTGGGAAATCTGCTGCGCGAGGAAGTTATCGACATAATCGTCGACGATGTACAGCGGCAACGTGTCCGAGCGCGCCGCTATCACCATGACCGGCGAATCGGCGGGATTCACCTTCTTGTAGATCGGCGGCGTCGACATTTGCTGCGGCAACGTCCTGCTGGCGGCGGTAATGGCGGCCTGAACGTCCTGCGCCGCGGAGTTGATGTTGCGGTCGAGATCGAATTGAATCGTAATCGTGGTTCCGTTGAGCGCACTCATCGAGGTCAGCTGCGCGACCCCTGGAATTTGCCCAAACTGGCGCTCCAGCGGTGCGGCAACGGATGCCGCCATGGTCTCGGCGCTGGCACCCTGTAGCGTCGCATCCACCCGAATGGTGGGAAAATCCACCTGCGGCAGCGGTGCAACAGGCAAGAACGGATACGAGACCAGCCCCACGAAGCCGACCGCCGCCATCAGCAGGGCGGTCGCGATGGGTCGGTGAATGAATGGCTCGGATATGTTCATGCACGGTCCTGCCCGACCAGCGATGGCGCTGGCGCGCAAACCGCCACGCCCGAATTCTGCCGGAATTTGTATTGGCCATCGATCACAACGCGCTCGCTCCCTTGACGATTGCGCGACGCGTTGGCGCGCGGCCCGGTCGAAGTCACGGTCTTAGGCCGGCGCCCAACCGAGACCAGGCAGATGGATTGGGAGGTCGCGAGTCGACCCATAAAGTCCTCCAAATCACCATCGGCCCAAGACTGGAAATTAGGATATCTTCGTACATTATTTGCGGCGTGCAGGAAAGTGGGGGAAACTTCATCGGAGCGGCTCACGCCGATCAAATGCCGCCCTGCAGTTTTGCAACGCGGGAGGCAGCTCATGGCGCAAGTCAGAAGCCATCCTCGCCGACGGCGGCATCCCGCTGCTGGGGTAGTCCTGCCGCGCCGGCCGGTGGTCTGCGGGGCTGACTTGACCCGAAGGCGACACCAGCCGCCCAAGTTCCGTGGGCTCGGGATTTCGCTGCGCTCAATCCGGGCCGCCGGATTCTTTCGATCCGCTCAGCCCGCGCTGCCGCCATAAGATGGTGTCCTGGTCAAAGCCGTCGAACATGAGCCGCGCTTCATGCCAATCGAGGTCCTGCCGGCGGACGAGCGCGCGGTACTCCCGCGGCGGCACGCCGAAGCGAGCGCGGAACGCCCGGCTGAACTGACTCGTGCCACCGAAGCCGCAGCGCTTGACGATTTCCTTCAGCGACCGCTCGTCCTTGTTGTCTTCCAGCATGAGCCGCAGGGCATCGTCGAGCCGACGCTTCAGCAACACGGCGCGAATGCCACCTTCCGCCGACAGGAGCCGCTAGAGCGACGCGCGGGAGAGGCTGGCCGCATCGGCGATCTCGTCAGGCCCGGCCGGCGTGCGCAGGTTACATCGGAGGGCATGGCCCGGCGTAGGGCGCGACCGGCCCGCTGCCCCCCGCGGCGGTACCGCGGCAGATCCTGATGCGCTCTTTTGAGACCTGCGGCGCCAGCGTGTAGGACCGCATGCTGTAAATGCCGATCTCGTTATAGTAGTTGCAGAACGGCAGCAGGGTCGTCGTGCGTTCGATGAACCAGTCGCCGCCCGCCCCGGCCTGAAACGGCGCGCCGTCTGCCGTGCCCACGGTTTCGAGCGACGGCACCACCGACCAGCCGACATCGGATATCGGATCGACCGGATCGCATTTGTGATTGGCCTGGGCGCCGCCCGGTCCGCTGGCCCCTGCCGTCGCGACGAGCGCCACGATCACGAGAACGACCGGTGTAGATGGCTTGTTGGCCATGCCTTGCCTCGCGATACACGCCCCGGCCGGCGCGCCGGAGGGTCGTCCATAGAATTCGATTTGAGCCGGTCCGGCGGATTGCTGTCTTGACCCCGCTGCCCGCAAAGTCAAGGATTGCACGCAAAGGCCATAGCGGGAGAACTTCATTGGGCAGGAACTCGAGGGATCGCGGTCCCCGCGAAAACGCGGTGGAAGCGAACATACCGAAATCGGTCAGCAGGCGCGCTTTCCTGTCGAAAGGCGCCGCCGGCGTCGGCGCCGCCGCTTTGGTCGGCGTCAATGCGGATGACGCCCAGGCGCAGGCCAAATGGGACCTTTCGGCGGACGTGGTCGTCATCGGTGCGGGCGTCGCGGGGCTCCCGGCCGCCATCACGGCGCGCGACCTCGGCGCCTCGGTCATCGTCGTCGACGAGAATTTCGACATCGGCGGCCGCGGCATGCTGAGCGGCGGGAGGGTCCACCTCGGCGGCGGCCACGCGCTCCAGCAAAAGGCCGGGATCAAGGATTCCGCGGACCAGGTTTTCGCGGATTGGGTGCGCCACGACTCCGCGGTCGCGAGATACAGCGACCGCGATCTCGTTCGCGTCTTCGCCGACGAGAACGTCGCGACCTTCGATTTCCTGGTCGAAAACGGCGTCCAGTTCCGCGAACGGCCGATCGGCCCCGAAGCCGCCTCGACGGTTCCGCGGACCTTCGTCACCGTCGAATGGCAGGTCCCCAGCGAAGTCTACGCCCCGGGCGGCGGCCGCAACGGTTCCGGGCTGGTGCGGAGGCTCGAACAGAGCGCGCGGAAGAAGGGCGTGCAGATCCTCCTGCGTCACGAGATGAAGAGCATCATCCGCGAGCAGGGGTCGTCCGGGAAAGGTTCTCGGGATCGCCGTGAACCAACCCGGCGGCGCGCTTGAATATCGAGGCCAAGCGCGGCGTCGTCATCGCCACCGGCGGCCATACCGGCAACGTGAACTTCCGGCGGACGTTCGATCCGCGGCTGACCGAGGAGTACCAGCAGGCTTGCATGCCCTACGTGTTCCAGGGCGCCAAGGGCGAGCTCGCCGCCATGGACATCGGCGCCGCGCTGTGGGCGACCGCCAACCAGACCAGCGAGTCGGGCGCGGCGATCACCAAGACGCGCCACATCGGCTGCCGGTGGGGCTACAGTTCCTTGGTCTTTCAGCCCGAAAGCAAGCTGTTCCCGCTCGCCAAGGCGACCGGTCTCACCGTCAGCGACTGGCAGAACATGATCTTCGTCAACCAGAACGGCCAGCGGTTCTGGAACGAGGCCGACGGGTCCTATCGCTTCTTCGCCGCCGCCATGGCCTACAATGGCGATACGGCTAAGCTCAATGGCGGCGGGCCGATCTGGGCGATCTTCGACGCCGATGCGGCGTCCCGCGAGAGATGGGACCCAAGCCGCCCTACGTGGACCCCGACGGCTATTTCTACACCGCCGACACGATCGCGGAACTGGCGCCCATGATCAGGAATCCGCATCAGAAGAAACCGATATCGGGCGCCGTCCTGCAGGAGACGGTAAACCGGTACAATGCGTTCGTGACCGCCGGGACGGATACGGACTTCAAGAAGCCCACCCCGATGTACAAGATCGAGAAGCCGCCATTCTACGCGGCGTGGGCGACGCCGATCCTCCACGACACCCTCACGGGACTGCGGAGCAATACCAGCGGCGAAGTGATCGACATTCGCGGCGCGGTCATTCCCGGCCTCTATTGCGCGGGCGAATCGCAGGGCGGATTCGCGCAGCACGGATTGGCGCGATGCATGGTTTTCGGCCGTGTCGCCGGCAGGAATGCCGCCAAGCGCGTTGCCTGATGGGTGACCGGACCGGCCGGATGGAAAGCCGCCGATCCCGGCGCCATTGACGGACAGCGAACATGACCGCCGACGTGCGCGCGCCATGCGACGACCATCGAGATGATCGAGCCGGTGCCGCCGGAGGTCGCGGTGGGTGCGGGCATCATCCTGAAGGTCAAGGTGTCGTGCGCGGCGGGATGCGACCTCGACGGCATGCCGGTCAGGGTCACGGCTGCGGAAGCAGCCGTCGAGAGCGCGCTCGGAACCGGCGCCCTGCGCGATGAAACCGCTGAAATTACGCTCGAGGCGCCCCGCCAGGCCGGCGAGCCACATCTGGAACGTGGTGTGCGGCCCGCACCCATCCGCGGGCATCCGCCACGGCGAGACATCGCTTCCGGTCCGGATCAGGACCATACCCCACGCCACCAGCCTCGCCGTGTGGGCGATCCCGTCGCCGGTCGCGATGGGAGAAAAATTCGGGATCAAGGCGGGAGCGAAGTCCTCGGCCGCCGTCTCCCTCGCCGGCCTGAATATCGAGGTCTGCGACGAGACGGGCGCCGTGGTCGCCCGCGGCCGTCTCGGAGCGGCGCCGTTTCCGGGAACGAGCGCGCTGTACTGGACCGAGGTCGAGTTGCCCGCCCCGGCCGCGGAAGGACTATACGCGTGGTCGGTGAAGCTCGCGCCGGGAGAACTGGACCTTCCTCACGAGCACGCGTCGACCAGTTTCAGCGTTTCGATCGTCAGGCCGCCCGAACACCGGCTCACCATCAAAGTGATCGAAAAGGACACTGCGGCGCCGATTGCGAATGCGCAGGTGCGGCTGGGCGTGTTTCGAGGCGCGACCGACCAGTCCGGGCTGGCGCAAGTCGACATGCCCCGAGGTGTCTACGATCTCAACGTCTGGAAGATCGGGTACGAGGCTCCCACCAGGACCGTGGAGTTGAACCGGAACATATCGCTCGAGGTGGAGGTTCTTTCGGTGCCCGAAGAAAATCCGGACGCGGCGTGGCTGATGTGAATTCCGGATTTCAGGGACTCGACGATTTTCGCCAAGACCGGCATGCTTTGCCGCGTCGCGCGCAACGGCCCCCAAGAGGAGCCGATCGAAATAATGCGGCGCGGTGGGGCGGCAACATCTGGGAGAGGTTCAATGAAGGTCTTTCATGGGGCGCTGATCGCCGCCGCTGTCGTGGCGGCCGTCGCGGCTCCCGGGGCGCTGGCGCAAGCTCCGGGCAATCAGGCCGCCTATGTGGTCACCTATATCGAGGTCGCGCCCTCCGCCGAGGCGGACGCGGTCAAGCTTCTCCGGCAGGTCGCCGCCGCAAGCCGCAAGGAGACCGGAAACCTGCGCTATGACGTTCTCCAGCAGATCGACCGCCGCAACCAGTTCGCCATCCTGGAAGCCTGGAGCGATGCGAAGGCGTTGGAAGCCCATGGCGCCGGTGCCGGCATGAAGGCGTTCCGCGGCCACCTCGATCCGCTGCGCATCGGCTTTTACGACCAGCGGCCCGACACCGGCATCGATTTCGGCCCGGCCGCGGAGCCGGCGGGCAAGGACGCGATCTACGTGATCACCCATGTGGACGTGACGGGTCCGTTCAAGGACGAGGCCATCGCCATGATGAAGAAGCTCGCCGCCGACAGCCGCCGGGAACCCGGCTCCGAGCGTTACGAAGTGTGGCAGCAGAACAACCAACTCAACCACTTCACCGTCACCGAGACATGGAAGGACCGGCCGACGCTCGAAGCCCACGACCTCGCGGCCACCACCCGGGCGTTCCGCGAAAAGCTCGGCCCCATGATGGGCGCCCTCTATGACGACCGGCGCTACGGCAATCTCGAGTGACGATGCCCTTCTCGATTGGCGCTCAATTTCCCGCCTTCTTGAAATATCGCAGGTCCGGCGGCGCTTGGCCCTTGCGGACCGGCATCAGCAGGCCGTCGGCGCTCAGGAAGTAACTCTGCGTACCGATGGCGATCATCGAGCGGTTCTCGGTGCAATAGCCCTCGGTCCAGTTGGGACGCGGATTTGGAACCAGCACATATTTCTTGTCCACGGTCCAGGGCCGCGTCAACGCATGGTCGTTCACGGTGATTTCGTCATGAAGAATGTTCGGGTCGGCCTTGTCGCGATGGATCCGCTCGATGAAGGTCGATTGATTGTCGAAATGGAGGGGTAGGCCGGTCGCGTCATAGGCGCGTGGGCCTTTGAAGGGTCCGCGTGTTTCGACATTGAGCACGTCATAGACGCCGTCGCCGTCCTCATCGGTCCAGCGGCCGATCGAGTAGCCCGCATAAGTCGGTTCGAGGTCCTTGGGCCAGTCGCGCCCGTCGGTGAAGATTCGACGATAGTGCTCGGCGCCGCCGATCAGGATATAGGTGGTTTCCGGCGTCACGACGAATTCCAGCGGTGTGAATGCGATGGTCATGATCGGCATGCCTCCGGGCATGCACCGGACGGCGTGGTCGAAGAAATTGCCCTCCCCGCCGGTCGCCTGGTCCGCCATGCTGTCCGCCAGGACCTTTTGATACTCCGGAGTGAACGGGGCCTGCTGTCCAAGCCCCCAGGGCTTGGTCTGGTCGAACGAAGGCTGGCCGCCGGCCGTGAAACCCGTGCCGCCATTACCGGTGTCGCGCCCGGCGTTCGGCGGAGCCCACCTCGCCCATGCACCCTTCCAGTCCGGATATTTCGAATCGTCGGCCGCATGGACCGCGCCGGCCATCATCAGCGTGGCGGCAAGCGCAGCGGCGGCAGCGTAGGGCGAGCTTCGCAACGACATGATTATCCTCCCGCATGGTCAGATTCTCTAACCCGGGAGTTTGTTTGTTTATCCCGGTTCAAGCAGTATGAACGCAGTATACACCATTTGCGCCGCGAATGGAATGTCGCCATGCTCCAAACGCAAGCACGGGGCTTCTGTCGTGGACAAAAGCGGAGAAACCCCACCCCCTTCCGGACACACGGGAACGAGGTGCAGCTTCAACGGCGACCTGCCGACGGGACGCGCCGAAGCCCGGCCGAATTACGGCAGCGGGGTGCCCACGGCGGGCAAGCATTTCGATATTCAGAACAAATCCGTCCGAGCGCCTTCATGATCTCGCGGAAGACCATGACAGGGAGGTTGGCATGCGCCGGCAGCGGAATTTCCTTCGATTTGTACGGCCTCACAGCGTGGCACGGCGCGAAGAGCGCGCCCGGATCATGCTCTAGCGCCGAGTTGACTGCGCTGCCTCGCGCGAGCAATCTGTGATCCGTGCGGCACTTCGAGCCGCACGCTGCGGCCATCACAATGACCACGACAATGATCAAGGAGGGCGCCGATGATGGATCAGATCAGACGCAACATTCTGGCAACCGGCGCCGCGGCGACGGCGATGGCCGCGGCGCCGCAAGTGTTTGCCCAGCAGGCCGGGCAGGGAGGAGCTGCCATGTCCTTCTACGAAAAAGGCCCCGTTCACATCCGCTATGAGGAGGCCGGTTCCGGCTTCCCGTTGCTGCTGATCGCCGGCGGGGGATTGAACTCGACGATCTCCAACCTCACCAGCACCGCGCCCTTCAACCCGATCGATGAGTTCAAGGGCGAGTTCCGTTGCATCGCTGCGGACCTGCGCAACGCCAATGGCGGCCAGTCCTCCGGCCCGCTGGAGATCGACCGGCCGTGGGATTCCCACACCGACGACCAACTCGGTGTGATGGATCACCTGGGCATCGACAAGTTCATGGTGCTGGGCTTCTGCATCGGCGGTCCCTTCATCTGGAATCTCTTGAAGCGGGCGCCGGATCGTGTCGTCGCCGCCGTGCTGGCGCAGCCGGTCGGTTTCCGGCCGGAGAAGCCCACCCTCCTCTACGACGGCAGCATGGCCGGCTGGGGTCCGGCGCTGGTCGCCCGCAGGCCCGACATCACGATGCAGACGGTCGAAAAATATCTGACCAAAATGTACCGCACCAACCCCGACTTCGTCCTTACCGTGACGCGCGATTTCGTGCGCAATTGCCAGACGCCGGTCCTGATCCTGCCGGACGACATCCCGGCGCATCCTTACGCGGTGGCCATGGAGTCCGCGATGCTCGCGCCGAATGCCGAAGTGAGCATGTTCCCCTGGAAGGAGCCCAAGGAGCGGATTCCCCTGGCGGTGCGCCAGATACGTTCCTTCCTGCGCGCGCATCGGCCTGCTTCCGCTTAGAGGTTTCGGCCCGATAAATCCTTCTACCCGCCGAGCCGTTCCTGCCCAGGCAGCTCGCCAAGTTGACTGCGCTGCCGCGCGCGAGCAATCTGTCATCCGCACGGCACGCCGGCGCTTCAAGCCGCGCGTGCCGCCATGATAATGATCAGGGAGGGCGCCGATGATGGATCCGATCAGACGCAACATATTGGCGACGGGCGCCGCAGCGACGGCGATCGCCGCGGCGCCGCAAGTGTTTGCTCAGCAGGCCGGGCAAGGAGGAGCCGCCATGTCCTTCTACGAAAAAGGCCCCGTTCGCATCCACTATGAAGAGATTGGTTCCGGCTTCCCATTGCTGCTCATCGCCGGCGGGGGATTGAACTCCACGATGTCCTTCTTCACCCGCGGCGTGCCTTTCAACCCGATCGCGGAGTTCAAGGGGGAGTTCCGCTGCATCGCGTCGGACCTGCGCAACGCCGAAGGCGGCCAGTCCTCAGGCCCGCTCGAGATCGACCGGCCGTGGGATTCATATTCCGACGACCACCTCGGCCTGATGGATCACCTGGGCATCGACAAGTTCATGGTGATGGGCTTCTGCATTGGCGGCCCTCTGGTCTGGAATCTCTTGAAGCGGGCACCCGATCGGGTCGTCGCAGCCGTGCTGGCGCAGCCCAGCGGATCGCGTCCGGAGAAACGCGAACTCTTCTACGAAGGCAACATGAAGAATTGGGGTCCGGCGCTGGCCGCCCGTCGCCCCGACATCACGATGGAGACGGTCGACAAATTCCTGACCAGGATGTACCGCACCAACCCCGACTTCGTCTTTACCGTGACGCGCGATTTCGTGCGCAATTGCCAGACGCCGGTCCTGATCCTGCCGGATGATATCCCGGCCCATCCTTACGCCATCGCCATGGAGGCCGCGATGCTCGCGCCGAACGCCGAAGTGAGCATGTTCCCGTGGAAGGAGCCCAAGGAGCGGATTCCCCTGGCGGTGCGCCAGATACGATCCTTCCTGCGGGCGCATCGGCCTGCTTCCGCTTAGACGAGGCCATCGATGCGATGCCGAGGAAAGGCGAGAAAGGGCTGGAGAAGAGGCAAGAGAATAGGCAAGAAAAAAGGGAGGAACCAATGAAGCACCCGTTCACGACTGCGCTCATTGCCGCCGCGTTCGCGCTGCCGCTGGCCGCCGGCGCGCAGGAGCGCTACCCGACGCTCAGTCCCGGCCAGCTGAGCCCGGAACAGAAGGCCTATGTCGAAAGTCTGCAGAAACCGCCGCGCAACAACACCACCGCTTTGAAGAACCCGCCCTTCAAGGTCTATCTGCGGAGCCCCGAGCTCGCCGGCAAGCTGGAGGCGGTGTCGGACTATGTGCGCTGGGGCACCGGGCTGCCGCCGCGGCTGACCGAGCTCGCGATCATGGTCACCGCCCGGCAATGGTCGAACCAATGGATCTGGCGCGGCCACTATCGCGCGGCGGTGCGCGGGGGTCTCGATCCCAGCGTCGGCGCCGACATCGCCGCCGGCAAGCGTCCGGAAAAAATGAAGGAGGATGAGACGGTCCTCTATGACTACGCCACGGAAATGTATCGCGACAAGGCGGTGTCGGACGCGACCTATGCCGCTGCCCAGAAGCAATTCGGCGAGAAGGGCCTCATCGACCTGGTCGCAACCATGGGCTACTACGACACGGTGGCGATGACGCTGATCACCGCCAAGGCCGTCGCCCCCAAGGAAGACGACGTGCCGCAGCTCGCGGCGCTGGCGAGATAATCGCGAACTGCAGGCTTCAGAAGTCGAGGAGTAATGGTACCCTCAACGTACAGGAGAGAGGTCTCTATGGCACAGACGAGGAAAATTCCCGCGGAAGCGGTAGAACTGTACACGCGGTTTATTCATGGCGAGATCAGTCGTCGTGACTTTTTCAACGAGGTGCAGCGTTTCGCCGTCGCCGGTCTTACTGCCACGGCGATTGTCGAAGCGTTGATGCCGAACTACGCCTTGGGGCAGCAGGTTCGCAAGGACGACGAGCGCATCAAGGCGAGCTATGAGACGCTGCCCTCACCGGAAGGGAACGGATATATCCGGGGCTATCTGGTGCGGCCGTTCAGCGCCGATTCACGCGACGCGACGCCGGCGAAACTGCCTGGAGTTATCGTCATCCATGAGAATCGCGGACTGAATCCGCACACGGAGGACGTCGCACGGCGCTTTGCCCTGGAGAATTTCATGGCATTTGCGCCGGATGTGCTTACGTCGGTCGGCGGTTATCCGGGTGACGACTACAAAGGCGGCCTGCTATTTGCCAAGATCGACGGCGCCAAGCGGACCCAGGATCTCCTCGCCGCCGCGCAGTGGTTGAAATCGCGTCCGGACTCCACCGGAAAAATCGGCGCAACCGGCTTTTGCTTCGGCGGCACGATGGCCAATACCTTGTCCGTTCTGCTGGGCCCGGATCTGGCGGCGGCCGCCCCGTTCTACGGTGGCGCGCCCAAGCCGGAAGACGTGCCGAAAATCAAGGCGGCCATCCTCATCCACCACGGCGCCCTCGATAAGGGGTTGTCGGGGGCCTATCCCGCGCAGGAAGCGGAGCTGAAGAAAAACAACATCCGGTACGAAGGCCACATTTATCCGGATTCGGTTCACGGCTTCTTCAACGACGCGACGCCGGAACGCTACAACAAGGCGGCGGCCCAGCAGGCATGGACGCGCACCATCGAGTGGTTCAACCAGTATGTGCGGGGATCACAGGGATAATCCGATAGGGTCGGAGTGGTTCCGAAGCCGAACCTCTTGAGGCGATGGCATCGGGACCACCTCTGCCCTGCCCGCCATGGCCCACCGACACGTCCTGCACCGTGGCGTTCCGCTCGCCGCCGGTCCGACTCACGCCGGGCAGACTTCCCCCTCACGTCCCGGCTTGACAGCGCCGGCAAGGGATAAGCTATTCGCCGGGAGGCGGAGCGGAGCAACGCCATCCGTTCCGGTCCAGTTTCCACGGTGGGGGATCACGGGTGTGCGGCATTGCCGGTTTTCTCGACGCGAGCGCAGCGTCCTCCGCTGCGGAGGCGATGGCGCGCGTCGAGGCCATGACCGGCGCGATCGCCCATCGCGGTCCTGACGACAGCGGCACCTTCGTCGATGCCGAGGCCGGCATCGCGCTCGGCCACCGGCGCCTGTCGATCATCGACCTGTCGCCGCTCGGCCACCAGCCGATGACCTCCGCCGACGGGCGCTATCGTGATCACCTACAATGGCGAGGTCTACAATTTCGCCGAGCTGCGCGCGGAACTGGACGCGCTCGGCCATCGATTTCGCGGCGGCTCGGATACCGAGGTGATGCTCGCCGCTTTCGTCGCCTGGGGGGTCGAGCGCGCGGTGACGCGCTTCGTCGGCATGTTCGCCATCGGGCTGTGGGATCGGCAGGCGCGGACGCTCCACCTCATCCGCGACCGCATCGGCGTCAAGCCGTTGTACTGGTGCCGCCACCGCGGCGTGGTGCTGTTCGGATCGGAGCTCAAGGCGCTGATGGCGCATCCGGCCTGGCGTGCCGAGATCGACATCGAGGCCGCCGCCGCCTTCGTCCGCTACAGCTACGTTCCCACCCCCGCGACGATCTTCCGAGACGTGCACAAACTCGCGCCCGGCACCATCCTGACGGTGCGGGCGGGCGAGGCGCCGCGCATCGCGCCTTATTGGCGGCTGCGCGATGCCGTCGACGGCGGCGCCCACCATCCCTTCGGCGACGAGCGCGAAGCGGCCGACGAGCTCGAGCGCATCCTGCGCGACAGCGTGCGCGGCCGCATGATCGCCGACGTGCCGCTCGGGGCCTTCCTGTCCGGCGGCATCGACTCTTCCACCGTCGTCGCGCTGATGCAGGCGCAGTCGAACAGCAAGGTCCGCACCTTCTCGATCGGTTTCCGCGAGCCCGCCTATGACGAGGCGCAGCACGCCAAGGCGGTCGCCGCCCACCTCGGCACCGATCACACCGAGCTCTACGTCACCGCCCGCGAGGCGATCGACGTGGTGCCGCATCTGCCCGAATGGTTCGACGAGCCGTTCGCGGATTCCTCGCAGATCCCCACCTATCTGGTGTCGGCGATGACCCGCAAGCACGTCACCGTGGCGCTGTCCGGCGACGGCGGCGACGAGCTGTTCGCGGGTTATCCGCGCTACCGCATCGTCGACAAGGTGTGGCGCCGCCTCGGCATGGCGCCGCGTGGGCTGCGCGGCGCGCTCGGCGCGGCACTGGGCAAGATTCCCGAGCCCGTGCTCGACCGGCTGTTTGCGCTGGCGCCGGCGCAACTGCGCCCGCTCAATGCCGGAAGCAAGGTGCACCGGCTCTCCCCGCTGTTGTCGGCGCCCACGGTGGATTCGCTCCACATCGAACTGGCGGCGATCTGGGGCGACGAGCGCCGGCTGGTGCCGGCATCGACGGGCGCCTGCCGCCTGCGCGCGGAGCCCGATCTCGCGGACACCGTGCCCGATCCGGTGTCGCGCATGCAGTATTACGACACGCTGACCTATCTGCCCGACGACATCATGACGAAGGTCGACCGCTGCTCCATGGCGGTCGCGCTGGAAGCGCGGGAGCCGATGCTCGATCACCGCCTGGTGGAATTCGCCTGGAAGCTGCCGCCGCGCTTCAAGTTCGACGACGGGCAGTCCAAGCGCCTGCTGCGTCGGGTGCTCCACCGCTACGTCCCGCCGGAACTGGTCGAGCGCCCGAAGATGGGATTTTCGATCCCGCTGGCGTCGTGGCTGCGCGGCGACCTGCGGCCATGGGCCGACGATCTGCTGGCGCCCGCCCGCCTCGCCGCCGACGGCATCTTCGCCGCGGCCGAAGTGCGCCGCCTGTGGGACCAGCACCAGACGGGCGCCGCCAACCGGGAGAACGTGCTGTGGAACGTATTGATGTTCCAGGCGTGGAAGGCGCATTACCGGCTGTAGACCAGCGCCGTCATTCCGGGGCGCGCGTCTTCACTTCGCGCGAACCCGGAATCCAGGCTGCGGTGATGTTGGCGAGGCTGTCTGGATTCCGGGTTCCGCCTGCGGCGGCCCCGGAATGACGATGAAAAATCTACGAACCGGAGCTGCAGATGGCCGACGATGAATCGATGTTCCCGCGGATCGCGTCGACGCGGTCGACGCGGCTGTCGAACTGGGTGACGCTGGTCGAGAACCGCGTCGTCGCATCGGCGCGCGACGAAGGCGCGATCTATCATTCCATCGACACCATGGACTATGTCTCCGTGCTGGCGGTGACCGCGGACCGCCGCGTCCCCCTGGTCAGGCAATTCCGCCCCGCGGTGCGCCGCTTCACCCTGGAATTTCCCGGCGGCATGCGCGATGGCGACGAGGCGCCGCAGACGAGCGCGATCCGCGAATTGGCCGAGGAGGCGGGCCTCGCGGTGGCGTCGGTCCAACCGCTCGTGACGATGATTCCGGAGTCCGGACGCCTGGGCAACCGGATGTGGACCTTCTTCGCGCGCGACGCGGTGCCGATACCGGACTGGCGTCCGGAAACCGGCGTCGAGCACATGATGGTCAGCATCGCGGACCTGTTCGCCGCCGCGCTCGACGGATCGTTCGATCACGCGCCCCATGTGGCGATGCTTGGCATGGCGGCCATCAGGGGATGGCTGCCGCGGCCGGCGTGAGGGCCTCCTGCGCCTCAGCTCTTGACCGGCGCCTTGCGTCGCGCCCCGTCCGGCGCGGTGCCGCCGGAGCGCTCGACGATGCGGGTGGTGGAATGGCCGGGCACCAGGTCGACCAGGATGATCTCGCCGCCGTCCGCCTCGACGAGCTCATGGCCCACCACCGTCTCCTTGCGGTAGTCGCCGCCCTTGACCAGCACGCTGGGCCGCAGCCGAGCGATCAGGTCGAGCGGCGTGTCGTCTTCGAAGATCGCGACGAGGTCGACCGCCTCGAGCGCCGCCAGCACGCCGGCGCGGGCATGGATGTCCTGGATCGGGCGGTCGGGACCCTTGAGCCGCTTGACCGAGGCATCGCTGTTGAGGCCGACCACCAGCCGGTCGCATGCGGCACGCGCTCGTGTCAGCACATGGACATGGCCGGGGTGTAGAATGTCGAAGCAGCCATTGGTAAAACCGATGCGCAGCCCCGCGGCGCGCCATTCGCGCACGCGGTCGGCGGCGACGTCGGGATCGAACGCGATCTTCTCCTCGGCCGCGAGCGCGGCGGCCGGCAGGATGCGCGCGCGCAGCTCCGCCACCGTCACCGTCGCGGTGCCGCGCTTGCCGACCACTACCGAGGCCGCCGCGTTGGCCGCCCGGGTCGCGGATTCGAAATCCGCGCCGGTGGCGAGCAGCGCGGCGAGCACCGCGGCGACCGTATCGCCGGCGCCGGACACGTCGCGCACCCGCACCGGATAGGCCGGCACATGCACCGGCTCGGCGCCGGCTGCCTCCAGCAGCATGCCCTCCTCGCTCAGCGTCACCAGCACCGCCTGCGCCCCGGCGGCGGCGCGGATCGCGGCAGCGGCTGCGACGATTTCAGGCTCGGTCCCCACCGGCATGCGGGTCGATTCCGCGAGCTCCTTGCGGTTCGGCGTGATCACGGTGGCGCCGCGATAGACCGAAAAATCCGTCCCCTTGGGATCGACCACCACCGGCTTGCCCAATCGCACCGCCGCATCGAGGACGGTGCGGATCAAGCGCGGCGTGAGGACGCCCTTGGCATAGTCGGACAACACGATCGCGTCGGCACGCGGGATCAGGGCGGTGACCTCGCGGACGAGCCGCGCTTCCATGTCGCCTGAGACCGGCCTCGCCACCTCCCAGTCGGCCCGCAGCAGATGCGCCGAATAGTGCTCCGAAACGAACCGCACCTTGCGGCTGGTCGGACGGGTCGCATCGACGACGAGATACGGCTCGATCAAGTCGAAACCGGCGAGCGCATTGACCAGAAGGTTCGCCGCCTCGTCGGCCCCGATCACGCCGACGAACAGGCAGCGGGCGCCGAGGCCGGCGAGATTGCGCGCCACGTTGCCGGCGCCGCCGATCACCTTCTCCTCGCGCCGCACCGCGATCACCGGCACCGGCGCTTCCGGCGACACCCGCGACACCTCGCCATAGACGAAATCATCGAGCATGAGGTCGCCGACGCACAGCACGGTGCGATGGGCGAGCTGTTCCAATGCGGTTTCGTAATCGAACATCAGCGATACCGGTCCGGACGATCAAGATACGCAGTTCACGTAGCTCTTCACCGCCACCCCGATCGGTGTGAACGGGGTGGAATAGCCGGCCTGGCGCAGCTGATCGACGCTGGCCCGGGTGAAATACTGGTAGCTGTCCCGGATGGCGAGCGGCATGTCGATATATTCGATGTTCGGCCCGCGGCCGAGCGCCGCGAACAGCGCGGTGATCATGTCCTTGAAGCTCGACGCCACGCCGGTCCCGACGTTGAAGATGCCGCTGACGCGGGGATGGTCGAGGAGCCACAGCATCACCGCGACGGTGTCCTCCACATAGATGAAATCGCGCCGTTGCTCGCCGTCGGCGATGCCGTCGCGATGGGACTTGAACAGGCGCACCGCCTTGCCCGCCTTGGCGTCCTCGAAGCGCTTGGCGACGAGGCTCATCATCTCGCCCTTGTGATACTCGTTGGGCCCGAACACGTTGAAGAATTTCAAGCCGGCCCATTGCGGCGGCAGGCTCGCGCCGTTGCGCGCGCGCTCGATCACGGCGAGGTCGAACAGGTGCTTGCTCCAGCCGTAGAGGTTCATCGGCTTGAGCCGCGTCAGGGCGTCGAGCGAATTGTCGTCGGCAAACCCCGCCTCGCCATCGCCATAGGTCGCCGCCGAGGAGGCGTAGATGAACGGCGTGCGCGACGCCGCGCACCAGTCGAGCAGCCGCAGCGGCAGGCGGAAATTGGTGTCGATGACGAGGTCGCCGTTGGTCGCGGTGGTCTCCGAGATCGCGCCCATATGGAAGACGGCGTCGAGCTTGCGGCCCGCGAGCCAGCCGGCCAAGTCGGCCGGCGCGACGAAATCGGCGAGCCGGCGCTTTTGCAGGTTGCGCCACTTGCCTTCGGAGCCGAGATAATCGCTCACGGTGACGTCGCCGTGCCCGGCCTCGTTGAGGCGTGCCACCAGGTTGGATCCGATGAAGCCAGCCCCGCCGGTAACCAAGAACATGCCGTGCCCCGAAACGGTCCGAGCGGCCGCCGCTCTCCTTTGCCCTCGCCTCGCCAGCAGTCCGACCGCCATCGCAACTCGGCATGGACCCGCACGTGACCTTCCCGGCGTGTGGACGCCGGCGCCGCGGCCCGGTCTATAAGGGGCCCGTGGCGGAAACTCCGGCCGAGCGGGTCTGAAGTTCATTGAAAGCGAACTGGCTGATTCAGCGGCAATGGAAAAGTCCGCCGGCGCCCGGCGGCGCGGCGATCCTGATCGTGCCCTATATGTGGATCGGCGATTTCGTGCGTTGCCACAGCGTGGTCCGCCTCCTCAATGCGCGGTTTCCCGGCCGCCCGGTCGACGTGCTGACCACGACCATGGACGCACCGCTCCTCGACTACATGCCGGGCGTGCGCAAGGGCATCGTCTGCGACCTGCCGCGCAAGCGCCTCGCCTTGTCCGCTCCATCGAGCGCTCGCCGCCCGCCTGCGCCTGGAGCGCTATGGCGACGCCCTGATCATGCCCCGGACCTGGAAGGCGGCGCTCGCCCCGGCCCTGGCGGGCATCCCGGTCCGCACCGGTTTCATCGGCGAAATGCGGTTCGGCCTGATCAACGACCTGCGCCGGGGCGAAAAGGCGCTGCCGCGCATGGTCGACCGCTGTGCCGCCCTGGCATTGCCGAAAGGCGCCGTGCTGCCGGCCGAGTGGCCGCATCCGCAGCTCGTTGTGCCGGACGAGGCGGTGTCGGCATGGCGCCAGCGGATGGGACTGACCGATGGGCGGCCGGTGGCGGTGGTGGCGCCGGGCGCGGTCGGCCCATCGAAACGATGGCCGGCGGCGGCTTATGCCGCGCTCGCAAGGCAGATCGGCGAACAGGGGTTCTCGTTGTGGGTGATCGGCGGTCCCCAGGAGAAGGAGCTGGCCGCGCGAGATCGGCGCCGGCCTCCCGTCCCGCTGCCGCGACCTGACCGGGCCCGACCTGCGCAACGCGATCCTGGCGCTGGCGGCGGCCGATGTGGCGATCTCCAACGATTCCGGCCTGCTCCACGTGGCGGCCGCCCTCGGCACGCCCTCGATCGGGATTTTCGGCCCGACCAGCCCGTGGCATTGGGCGCCGCTCAATCCGCTGGCCGCCGTCATCGAGCCCAAGACCGAGGTGCCGTGCCGGCCCTGCCACAAGCCGACCTGCCGGTTCGGCCATCATCGCTGCATGCGCGACATCCCGGCGGAGCAGGTCGCCGCGGCGGTGCTGGCGGCGGTGGCGCCGCAGCCGGCTGGCTGAGTTGCTTCATCCGCCGCCAAAAGCTACCAGATGCCCATGACCAAGCCCGACAACACGGTCGCCGCGATCCATTTCCGCCGCTCCGCTCGAGGCGCTCGAGCGCGCTGCCGGCGATGCCGGGTTCATGGGCGAGGTGCTCGCCATCGCCGCCGCCTGCGAGCGGGCGCTGCGCGACGGCGGCAAGCTGCTGCTGGCCGGCAATGGCGGCAGCGCCGCCGACGCCCAGCACATCGCGGGGGAGTTCCTGTCGCGGCTGCGGTTCGACCGCAATCCGCTGCCGGCGGTGGCGCTGACCACCGACTTTTCGGTGCTCACGGCCGTGGGCAATGATTACGGCTACGACCAGGTGTTCGAGCGCCAGGTCCGCGGGCTCGGCCGGCGCGGCGACGTGTTCATCGCGATTTCGACCTCGGGCAAGTCGCCCAACGTGATCGCGGCGCTGCGAGGCGGCGCGCGCGCTCGGTGTCGTCACCGTCGGCTTCACCGGCACCGCCCCCGGCGCCGCGGTGATGCGTCCGTTGTGCGATCACCTGCTGGCCGCGCCGAGCGACGACACGCCGCTGATCCAGCAGCTCCATATCACGGCCGCCCATGCGATCTGCGAGATCGTCGAGCGCAACCTGTTCAAGCCGTAGTCCGTAATTAGACCGGGCGTCATTCCGGGGCGGTGCTCCGCACCGAACCCGGAATTGAGACAGCCTCGCGGTCTGCGCCGCAGCCTGGATTCCGGGTTCACGCGAAGACGCGCGCCCCGGAATGACGGTGCTGAATTGTGTGTCGTCGATCGCTCAAGATGCCCGCGAGAATTGAAATGGCCGGGACGAGCCCTCCCGTGGAGAGGTTAAACCGTCTTAGACCGTATCGGTTCGCAACAGACCGAAAACCACTGCAGCATCCGCATTTATGGCCTTTTAGAATGTCCTTTTCAGACCCTTGCGGTTCGCCTTAGACCGCCCACATGTTTATAATCGGCGTTTATAATTTCGACGTCCTATTGGATCGAAACCCATGGGCCAGATGACACCGACAGTTGCCAAGAACTACGTGCGCGCTTCGAAGGGTGCGAAACAGCGCATGATCCCTCACGGTGCCATGCCGTGCCTGTACCTGCTTTGCCGTGACGGCAAAGGATACTGGGTTTTGACCCGCCGCGACAACGGCCGGCTGAGCAAAAACGGCAAGCCGGCTTACAAGTGTCAGTCGCTCGGCAAGATCGCGGACCTGTCGCCAACGGACGCCCGCAAGAAAGCGATGGCAATCATGTCCGGCAACGTGACCAGGAATGGCCGCCACGCCGCGGCTGTGGGCGAGTTGTTCGCCGAAGCCGCCCGCAATTGGCTGGACGATCACGCGGGCGAATGGAAGGCCCCCAGCGAGCGGCGGCGCCGGGCAAATTATCTAGGCGTCGGCGACAGTCCGACTTTTCCCAGCATGCGCCGGCTCCTCGATATGCCGTGCGCGGCTATCACGTCTACGGAGTTGGTCGCCGATGCGTTGCGTCCATTCTGGACCGGCCCCCAGTGCAAGCCCGGCTATTTGGTGCGCCTCATGATCGAGCGCATCCTGAGCGCCGAGGCGATCAAGCGTCGCAAGCCGAACGATCCGGCCTTTGCCAATCCGGCCGCCTGGGATGGTGCGCTGGAGCACTTTCTCTCGAACGAGAACAAGCAAGGCAAGCCACTCGCGTCAATGCCCTGGCATGACGTGCCCGCGTTCTATGCGGCCACCACCGACTCCGCCATGCGGTTCATGATCCTCACCGCGGCGCGCCGTGGCGAGGTCATTGGCGATGAGAACGGCAAGCCACCGATGGATTGGTCGGAAATCGACCTAAGCGCCCGCATCTGGACGGTCCCGGCGGAACGCATGAAGGCCGGCAAGGCTCACGTGGTCCCGTTGTCGGATGCGGCCATTGGCTGCCTGCCTCTCCAGGGTACCCACGGGCACCCCGGTCAGGGCACTGGGCAGGTGTTCCCCGGCACCCCGAAGCAGAATATTCACAAGTTCGATAAGCTGCGAAAGGGCACGGGCATCACCTCGCACGGTTTTCGTTCGAGCTACACAGATTGGGTCACCGACACCACGGGCGACGATACCATTGCGCAACTGGGCCTTGCCCATGCGGTCGGCAACAAGGTGTCCCGCTCCTATCGGCGCACCACGGCCCTGGACAAGCGCCGGGAGAGCCTGGAGGCGTGGGCGAATTTCGTGACCGGCCGAGGCGGGCAGTATGGACGAAATTCGTGAGTGGATCAGGGCAGCAGAAGAGCTAGCGCGGATGCCCGCCGGGAGATCAACGACCTGGACGCTGTCAGCCTCGCGGAGTGAGAACCGACAAGTCGCCATCATTCGTAATGATGGGGTCGGGGGTTCGAATCCCTCTTGCGGCACCATCAATTTATATAGAAATAACAAAGACTTGTGGCGAAGCCACTGAAAATCGGTGGCAAGATTTGTCAGCATTCTTGACACCATCTTGCCACGGAAGAAAAAAACAGTGCCAAACGGACGTGCGCCGGCAGATCGTCGGTGCGGAAGCCGCCCAGGCTCGCGGGTACGGTCCGACTGACGGCTAAATCATCTCTCAACGTCGCGGCGACCTTCAGGGCCGCGAACCGCACTGAGCCGGAGACGGGGAGCCCGCACGATCGCACTGCGGAGGTCAGGGGTTCAAATCCCCTCAGCTCCACCAATGAAATCAAGGATTGTTCGATATAGGTCGGCACGAAACTCGCGGCCGGGTAAGCATCGGGTAGCCGGATCGGTTCATTGGAGCAAGCCACGCAAGAGAAACCTGCCGTAGCGGGGCTGTCATGTGAGAGTGGAAGCGTCATCTCGATTCGTCCGCAGACGCGCAACAGTCGTTCATCTCGATGTGATTTACTTTCCGCTCAGCATGTTCATACTGAGCGTCACGAGCCAGAGCGACCCAAGCGAGCGATCCTAGCCTCGTTCATGTTCAGCCTCATTCGTTCCAGTAGCGGTGCAGACCGGATTTGATTGATTGGAAAAAACGAGCGAACTTGGCTGTCGTCCTGTGTTTCTTTGCCATTGCGTCTTCCCTGTAGTTCTTTGCTTATGCCCGATTGTGTCGATCACGCTCTAACGCATCGTGAATTCTGCGGGCTTTGGCGTGACAAGGAAAATAATCGGTGAAGCGAGGTTGCGTCGGCCTTCCAAACTTTTGTCGGACCCAGCGCGCCGCTGGTTCGCGTTAGCTAAGCGGCCCTGTTCGAATTCTGGAAGATCGCTTAAGATGTCGCTGGCAGAGCTGGCGGCTTGATCCGCCTCGTGTTGAAGAATGACAGACGGAGGCCGTCTCGGCGGACCAGCCGCTGTAAAATCAAATGGGAGGAACGTCATGGCCAAGCGCTCGTTCGCCACCATTTTTCTGACTACGACTGTCCTCGGCATGACAGGTCCAGCGAAGTCGGCTGAAGTGACTGCAGATCGGCTTATCAATGCCGACAAGGAGCCTCAAAACTGGCTGATAAATCACCGCACCTACGACGCACAGCGCTTCTCGCCGCTCGACCGGATCAACAAGAGCAACGTCAAGGGCCTCAAACTCGCCTACGCCGTGGCGCTCGGTGGCACGTCGGCTAACGCGAACCTTAAATCGACGCCGCTTGCCGAGGACGGGTTCCTTTATGTCGTCGATCAATGGGGCGTGCTCTACAAGATCGACGGACGTTCCGGCGACCTGGGCCGAATTCTCTGGCGCATGGATCCTGGTCAGGAGAAGCTGCCTCTCGCCAATCGCGGTGCGGCGTTGTGGGGCAATTTCGTCGTCACAGTGGCGAACTATCCACCCCGCGTGATCGCAACGGACAAGGAGACCGGCAAAGTCGCCTGGGAGAGCAATCTCGCCGACGGGCAAGCCGATCTACAGCTCACCGCCGCGCCGCTCGCCGTAAAGGACAAGATCGTGCTCTGGGGCGGCTGGTGGCGACCACGGGGTCCGCGATTTCATGGTGGCACTTGATGGCGCAACCGGCCAGCTGGTTTGGCGCAAATACGTGATTCCGGCGCCGGGCGAGCAGGGCTCCGAGACTTGGAAGGACCACAATAACGCCTGGCAGACCGGCGGCGGCGCCATGTGGGTCACCGGCTCCTACGACGTCGCTGCTGAACAGGTGCTGTGGGGTACGGGCAACCCGGTTCCGATGTACGATCCCTACTACCGTCCCGGCGACAATCTCTACACCAACAGCCTGATCTCTTGGAATCCAGATACCGGCAAAATGAACTGGTTTCACCAGTACGTGCCCGGCGATATGTGGGATTATGATGCGGCAGGCACTCACATCCTGATCGACGGCCAATTTGCTGGCCAGCCCACAAGATCGTCACCCATTCCGAGCGCAATGGCTTTCTCTATAGCTTCGAGCGCACCAACGGGCAGATTTTATTGGCGAAGCCCTACCAGGACACGATCAACTGGACGAAGGGCATCGACCAGAAGACTGGTCTGCCGGTCGACTACGACCCAACCAAGGACATCCAGGTGTACTCGGGCTTGCAAAATCAGACCCTTACCGACCGCACCAAGAAACTTTGCCCTTCGCATGACGGCGGCAGTAATTTCTGGTCGGCATCATATAGTCCGAAGACGAAACTGCTCTACATTCCGACACGGTCGACCTGTGATGAGATCACCCTGACGCAGGACAACCGCAAGAATGCCAATGGCATCATCAACGGGGGCGCTCGCAAGTACATCGCCCGCAATGAGACCGACATCGTCGTCGCGGATCCTTTTACCGGCGAGATCAAAGAAGAAGCTTCATGTGCCATTCCCCGACAACAGTGCGGCTCTGACCACGGCTGGCGGCCTTTTCATAACCGCATTCACTGATGGGACCGTGGCGGCGTACGATGACATAACCCTGGATCAGCTATGGCGCTTCAACGTCGGCAGCGGCATCAACGCGCCTCCGATGACCTTCGAGGCGGGCGGCAAACAGTATCTCGTGATTTCAATCGGGGACTCATTCGCAACGCGCTCGCCATCAACTCGTTGACACCGGAATTTCGCGAGATGCGCAATCAAACAATGCTGTTCGTTTTCGGTCTGTAAACTCGGTTCCCCTGGAGGCCCCGTTTGCCGCTGTCGGCGCCCAAGGGTCACAGAGTTCCTTTCGCGTGCGCCCACGATCAGGCAACATGCTCACGTCAATTCCCGCGTCCAATAGCCTCTAGCGCGCGGCGACAAGTTGTGGCTCGAACCTATCGGGATGACGGAGCAGGATCGCTTCGCCGGACCGCACACTTAGTTTATCGATAGCCGACAAAGCAGGGGAACAACAATGACCATCAATGCAGTTCTAGAGCTGTTACCAGCGGCGTGAATTTCATCCAAAACCAGCGGTTTGAAATTGCCCCATTGTGTGGCGTTTAGGCATCGATCCCAGTGGCCAATTTTGGCCGGGAACGCCATGCCCCGTAAAGGCTGGCCGTTGGCCCCCGCCTTCGGCGGCTGCGGCCTTGACGGGGCATGGCGTTCCGCTGAGGTTTGCCACCAAGAGATCGATGGCGAGGTGTGGCCGCGCTGCAATTTCAAGCCGCTGGTTTTAAGCCAATTTCAGACCGCTGTTGACAGAGAAGCTGCCAGGACCGGTTCGTTTTCCATGTCGAGGTGAAGCGCAGGACATGAAAGCAGCCATAAAGAAGGCATCGCTCAAGGAGTTCGCTGTTCCCGTTGAAAAACTGGAGGAGTAGATCATCCTTTTGTTCGAAAAGGCAGGGCAAGGTTACGGAAGAGATGGCCGCTGAAAGGAGCATGTAGCGGCGCTGCTTCGCAGAGTTTCGCGCCATCTCTTTGTGCCTCATGCTCAATTGCGATTTTCGGCGTCCAGCCTCCTCCCAGATCGTATAGGTGTGGAATTTGACCAATTCAACTGTTTTTGTCGTTCGACACTTCACAGATAACGCTACAAGCGACCCGTTCGCCTCGGAGAGCATCGATTGATGTTTCGTCCACGCGACAGTTTCGATCAGCGGCTTTTTCATTCGGATTACAATCTCGCCGAGCCCGCCGCGTTCGGTGGATCCATGACGTGTTCGGCAACTGTGTCACGTTTTTTGATTTCGATACTTCAAGCACACACATCGATGTCCCGAGCGTCATTCGACTGGAACACACACCGGAAAATGCTCCAGACTTCCAAATTGAAGAACACGCCAAGCTTCACCCATTTAAGTACGCCGCC
>CAWCZY010000009.1:0-232685 GCA_963800215.1 uncultured Alphaproteobacteria bacterium
TGGGGCTAAGGGGGCTATGAAGGAGGCAACTTGACCTTCCGAGTGCAACGACGACCGCTTCATGGGCTCTGGACGTTTTCTTGCCCTTTCCATGGCGCGGCGCGAGCGGCACGCGCCCCCTCCCCAACCCTCCCCCGCAAGCGGGAGAGGGAGTCAAGGGCGTGAACATCAGATCACCTTCGCGCTGCGCAGCGCGGCGATGCCGGCCGCGTCGAGGCCGAGTTCCTCGGCGAGGATTTCCTCGGTGTGCTCGCCGAGCAGCGGCGGCGGCCGGCGCACCGCGGCGGGGGTGTCCGAGAACTTATAGGGCATCCCCACCAGCTTCAATTCGCCGACGGTGGGGTGCTGCACCGTCTCGATCATGTGCCGCGCCGCCGTGTGCGGATCGGCGAGCGCCTCCGCCGCGGTATTGATCCGGCCGCACGGTACGCCGACCGCCTTCAGCTTGGCGATCCAGGCGTCGGCGGTGTCGCCGGCGAGCGCCGCCGCGATGGCGCCGTCGACCAGATCGCGATTCTCCACCCGGGCGCGATTGGTATCAAAGCGCGGATCCGCGGCCCATTCGGGATGGCCGAGCGCCGCGGCGCATTTGGCGAACTGGGGCTCGTTGCCGACCGCGAGCGCGATCATGGCGTCGCGTGCATGATAGGTGGTGTAGGGCACGAGGCTCGGATGGCCGTTGCCGAACCGTCCGCCGCCGCGGCCGGCGATCAGCACGTTGGAAGCGACATTGATCAGCATCAGCAGCGAGGTCTCGAACAGCGACAGCTCCACCTTCTGGCCGCGCCCGGTCGCCTGGCGCGCATTGAGCGCGGCGAGAATGCCGTTGCAGGCCAGCATGCCGGTGCACACATCGACGATGGCGACGCCGTATTTGGTCGGCGTGC
The DNA here is from genome assembly GCA_963800215.1 of uncultured Alphaproteobacteria bacterium. Lineage (GTDB taxonomy): Bacteria > Pseudomonadota > Alphaproteobacteria > Rhizobiales > Xanthobacteraceae > JAJPKK01. Next base: position 888 of record CAWCZY010000009.1, read on the forward strand.
CCGTCGGGCTCGCCGCAGATGCTCATCAGGCCGGACTCGGCCTGGAGCACGAAATCATAGCCGGGCAGCGCCGCCTTGGGGCCGCTCGAGCCGTAGCCGGTGATGGAGCAGCGCACCGCCCGCGGCGCATGGGCCGCAAACCAGGCGCCGGTGAAGCCCCATTTCGGCAGTGTGCCGGGCTTGAAATTGTCGATGACCACGTCGGATTTTTCGATCAGGCCGGCGAGCACCTTCTGGCCGGCCGGCCCCGCCAAGTCGAGGGTCATCGAGCGCTTGTTGCGGTTGGCACCGAGAAAATAGGCGGACTTCGCCGCCGGCAAAGGGCGGCCCCCAGCGGCGGGTGTCGTCGCCCGCCGGGCGGCTCGACCTTGATGACGTCGGCGCCCATGTCGCCGAGCATCATGGCGCACAGCGGGCCGGCGAGAACGCGGGTGAGGTCGAGCACGCGGATGCCGCTCAGCGCGCCTTCGCCCGGAGCGCTCATTGTCGCTCATGACGCGGCCTTGGCCTTGCCGCCGGCTTTGCCGCCCTTGCGCATGGAGGGCGGCGCATTGAGGTCGTTGGCGCAGCCGTCGAGATAGGACTTGAGTTCCTGCTTGTTGCGCATGCGGAACTTCTGGAAGTCCGGCTTGCGGCCCTGGAGGAAGGCATTCATGCCTTCGAGGCTTTCCTCCGAGCCCCAGACATGGGCGAGCAGCTCCATGCCGTGCTGCCAGGACGCGTAGAGCAGGTCGGATTCGAAGTTCAGGCTCTTCTTGGTCATGCGCAGCGTCTGCGGGCTGTGGCCCTTGATGGTCTCGCACCACTTCAAGCGTTTCTGCCAGCAGGTCCTTCTGCGCCACGCATTTGTTGATGAGGCCGATCTCCACCGCTTCCGCGGCGGTGAAGCGGCGGGCGCAGAAGATCATCTCGCGGGCGAGGCGTTCGCCGATGATGCGCGGCAGATATTGGGTGGCGCCGACGGTCGGGCAGGCGCCGACCTTGGCGCCGGTCTGGCCCAGCACGGCATTGTCCGAAGCGATGACGAGATCGCACCATAGTGCGAGTTCGTGCCCGCCGCCCATGCACCAGCCATTGACCATGGCGATCACCGGGATCGGCAGGCCGCGGATGGTCATGGCGAGGCCCTGCATGCGGTCGTTCCACATCGCCGCATTGGTCCAGTTGAGCCGCTTCATGGCGTAGAAATCGCCGCCCGCCGAGAACGACTTGTCGCCGGCGCCGGTGACGACGGCGCAGGCGATGGAGGGGTCGTCGCGGGTCGATTTGAGCGCGTCGATCATCTCGTCGAGCGACTGCTCGCGGAATGCATTGAGCACGCGCGGACGGTTGATGGTGACCCACGCCACCTGGTCCTTCACCTCGTAGAGGATGTCCTGGTACGAGCGGCCCGTTCGATCGGCTCGCCTTCCCGGCCGGCTTGTTCGCCGCTGCTTTGGCCATGTCCTCTCCCCGATGCCGGCCGCGCCGCCGGACATAATTCTCGTTCCCGCAACTGGATGCGCCGATCGTTTCGAGCGGCGTTGTACGGCAGCCCCCGGCAGGCGACAAGCGGCGGCACGCTTTCTTCTCCCTCGCCCCGCGTGCGGAGAAAGGGTCGGGGTGAGGAGGGGTCCACGATTTTGAGCTTGCGGGTTTGATGCCCGGACTCGCGGGAGCGCCCCTTCACCCGGATCGCGGAGCCTGTCATCGGGCCGGCCGACGGCCGGTCCCGTTGGCGATCCGACCTCTCCCCGCACGCGGGGAGAGGTACAGCGTGCCGCGCAAAGATATGTCCACCCGATAGTTGTGGAATGAGGGAATAGGGGCGCCTCGAAACGGCTCCGCGCAGGCGATGCGGAAAAACCGAATCGCGCCTGCGCGGAGGTGGCTCAGAAATGACCTGGACTGCTATCCCCTCAACGGCTCAGCCTTTCAGCTTGGCATTGCACTCGCTGTAGTAGCCGCCGCCCTTCTGGATCCAATGCAGGCCGCCATTGCCGCTGCCGGCCTTGTTCGCTTGTACTGGTCGAGGCAGGTATGCATGCGTGCCCTGCCGGCCGACTCGCTCGAATACTTCGGGGCAACGGTGGACGGGAACACGGCGGCGCGGTGCCGCTGCGCCTGCGGGCGCAGCCGGCTTGGCGGCCGCGGCCGGGGAGCTGGCGCGGCGGTGCTGCGGGTCGGCCGGCAGCCGGCGGTGCGGGCGAGACATTCCTTGCGGAAGTCGGCGTATTTCTTGTCGCCGACGGTGCCGTCCGCCTTCATCGCATTCCATTCGTCGTTGCAGTTTTTTAGGGCTCGCGCACTTGCTGGCGCGGCGAAGAACACGAGGCCGAGCATAGGCGGCGGCGGCGCAAAACGCGACGAGCTTGTTCATGGCATCACCTCGTTGATTCCCCTGGGCCGGGACAGATAAGCCGATTGGATTGGTCCCGCAAGTTGCAGCCGCCCGATTGCGCAGCAGACCGTCCCCGACGTCACGTCACCGTCACGAATGCCGGCGGACTAGCGCTATTTCCGCGCCGACCAGGTCGACCAAGGCCGACATCCCGACGTGACGGGTTCCCTCGCTCATCACGCTGTCATAGGACCTGATGCTCAGTTCGGACAGCCCGGCGAATGCCTTCCGAGAAGATCGTCGGTGTAGAGATTCTCGAGCTCGGACGGGCCTCCGGTCTTGTACTTCAGCTGCTCGGGCCATAGCCCTCGATCAGGAGCAGCCCGCCCGGCTTGAGCGCCTTGCGAATGCCTGCAAAGACGCTCGCGCGCTCCTCGGGCGTGAGAAACTGGAAGAAAATCCCGACGACCACGTCGAATTCGGCCGTCCGGCCATGCGCAAGCGATGAGGTCGGCATGCAGGGTGCGCATCTGTCACGCCACGTTCCCGCGCCAGCGCCTGCGCCTTGGCCTGCGCCGTCGGCGAGAAATCGATCGACAGAACATCGAGGCCATGCTCTGCGAGCCAGACACCGTTGCGGCCTTCGCCGTCGGCGACCGCGAGCGCCTTGCCCGACTTCGGCAGCAGATCCGCCTGGGACTTAAGGAACGCATTGGGCTCGGTGCCGAATACATATTCCGGCACCGCGAAGCGGTTTTCCCAGCGCTCGAATTCGCGGTCGCATTCGACTGGACTTATCATTGCGTTCACTCTACTCCTCCGGAGCCTCGACGATCGGATCGTAGCGCTTCAGGTCGAGGCCGAGCAGGTTCAAGCTCTGCACCATGTGCGGCGGCAGCGGTGCAGTCACGTCGATGACCCCGCCGCGCGGATGCGGTACCGCGATGCGGCGCGCAAGGAGATGCAGCCGGTTCTGGATGCCGCCGGGCAGCGGCCAGTTCTCCTTGTTGAAGTATTTGGGATCGCCGACGATCGCATGCCCGATATGGGCCATGTGGGCGCGAAATTGATGGGTGCGCCCCGTCACCGGCTTGAGCGACACCCAGGCCAGTTGCTGGGCCGAGGTCTCGACCACGGCGTAATAGGTCACCGCGTGGCTTGCACCCTCCTCGCCGTGCCTGGCGATCCGCATCACCGATCGTCCTCACGCTCCTCCTTGGCGAGGAACGTGCTGATGCGGCCCTGCTGCGGCTTCGGCACGCCCACCACCAGCGCCCAGTAGATCTTGCGCGCCTCGCGCGAGCGGAACACCTTGGCGAGCGCGGAGGCGGCAAAGCGCGTCTTGGCGACGAGCAGGCAACCCGATGTGTCCTTGTCGAGGCGATGCACCAGGCGCGGGCGCTGGCCGCCGCTTGTCGCGCATGACTTCGAGCATGCCATCGAGATGGCGCGTCGTGCCGGAGCCGCCCTGCACCGCAAGCCCCATCGGCTTGTTGAAGACGAGGACGTCGGCGTCCTCGTACAGCGTCATCGACTTTCAGGAAGGCGGGCGTCTTCTCGTCGGCCTCCGAAAGACCGGCGGTTTCGGCGCATCGACCTTTAACGGCGGAATACGCACCGCCTGGCCCGCCTCGAGCCGGTCCTTGCCGTCGACCCGCTTGCCGTTGACCCGCAGCTCGCCTTTGCGGATCACGCGCTGGATGTGGGAGAACGACAGCCCAGGAAATTTCGCTTCGAGAAAGCGGTCGACCCGCATTCCGGCCTCGTCCGCCGACACGGCCACGGTCTGCACCTTGGTCGCCTGTTGCGGCGCCGGGGCCTCGACCGCCTGCTCGATGGGGCGGCTTCATGCGTGCGGGCTTGATGGGAGCCGCCGGCCGGCGTTCGGCACTATCGACGGGGCGGCGCGGAGCGCGGGCTTTCCGCTGGCCGGCCGCTTGCCTTCTTCGCGACTGCCGCCGCGCGTTCATCCCGGTCGGAGAACGGCCGCCGGCGCTTGCCGGGACCGGCCGCCGCGGCGCCGCCCGGGCCGCTGCCGCGAGCGGCTTGCCAGCCGATTGCCGGCCGGTTTGCCGGACGCCTTGCCTCTGCGATCCTGCCGCGTGGCCCGGCCATTTGCCGTCCGCCTCCCGGTTGCCTTGGTCCACCGCCGCGTTTCACGATCCGTTCCTTTGGTGCGCGCTCATGCGCTCGTTGAGCATGATGTAGCGCAATCCGACCAACCCATCATCCCCCGAATCCTCGCAAAGGATACCCTACCCGCCCCGCTCCCGGCGCAGCTTCGCCCAGTAATCCAGCCGCTTCCTGATCTCGCGCTCGAAACCGCGTTCGGGCGGATCATAGAACTGCTGGCGGCCGAGCGCGTCGGGGAAATAGTTCTGGCCGGAAAACGCCTCGGGCGCGTCGTGGTCATACTCATAGCCCGCGCCATAGCCCTCGCCCTTCATCAGCTTGGTCGGCGCGTTGAGGATGTGCTTGGGCGGCAGCAGCGAGCCCGCCTCCTTGGCGGTCGCGCATCGCGGCGCCATAGGCGGCATAGGCCGCGTTCGATTTCGGCGCGGTCGCGATATAGATCACGGCCTGCGCGATGGCGAGTTCGCCCTCGGGGCTGCCGAGAAAATCGTAGGCATCCTTCGCCGCATTGGCGATGACCAGCGCCTGCGGGATCGGCGAGGCCGACATCCTCGATCGCCATCCGCACCACCCGCCGCGCCAGGAACAGCGGGCTCTCGCCGGCATCGAGCATGCGGCACAGATAATAGAGCGCCGCGTCGGGGTCCGATCCGCGCACCGACTTGTGCAGCGCCGAGATCAGGTTGTAATGGCCGTCCTGGGACTTGTCGTAGATCGGGGCGCGGCGCTGCACGATCTCCTGCAGCTTGCGCCGCATCGAACACCTCGTCCTTGCGGGCGGCGCGCCACATCTCCTCGGCCAGAGTGAGCGCGGCGCGGCCGTCGCCGTCGGCCATGCGCACGAGCGAGGCGCGGGCGTCGTCATCGAGCGGCAGCGGCCGGCTGTCGATCTCCTCGGCGCGCGCCAGCAGCTTCTCGATCGCCGCGGCATCGAGCGGCTTGAACACCAGCACCCGCGCCCGCGACAGCAGCGCCGCATTGAGCTCGAAGGACGGGTTCTCGGTGGTGGCGCCGACCAGCACCACGGTGCCGTCTTCCATCACCGGCAGGAAGGAGTCCTGCTGCGCGCGGTTGAAGCGGTGCACCTCGTCGACGAACAGCAGCGTGCCGTGCCCGGTCTCGCGCCGCGCGCGGGCGGCCTCGAACACCTTCTTGAGGTCGGCGACGCCGGAGAACACCGCCGAAATCTGCTCGAAATGCAAGTGCGGTCGCGTCCGCCAGCAGCCGCGCCACCGTGGTCTTGCCGGTGCCGGGCGGGCCCCAGAAGACCAGCGAGCCGAGGCTCTTGCGTCTCCAGCATGCGCGTGAGCGCGCCGTCGGGACCGAGCAGATGGTCCTGGCCGACCACCTCGGAGAGCGTATGCGGACGCAGCCGGTCGGCGAGCGGGCGCGGCGCATCGCGCTCCAGACCCGCCGCCGCAAACAGGCTCGCAGTGTCGCGGCTTGCGGCGCGCGACTCATCCGCCGAATACGGCGGAGATCTGTTGGCCGCCGCGCTGGATGGTGAGCCGCCACAGCCGCGCCGGCTGGCTCGGTGACGCGCAGCAGATCCTTCGTGGTGGCGATCTTCTCGTTGTTGACGCTGACCACGATGTCGCCCTTCTGGAAACCGAAGGTCTGCGGCGACCGAGCCGTCCTCGACCTCGGTGACCGCAACGCCCTGGGCAGCGTGTAGTCGAGCCGCAATTCCTCGGCCAGCGCCGGCGACAGGTTGGCGACCTTGGCGCCGAGCAGCGGCGAGCGCGCCTTGATCGACGGTCTCCTCGCGCGGCGTTTCCGGCGCCGTCTCCAGCGCGACCGCGAGCTTGACCTCGCGGCCGCCTCGCATGACGCCGAGCTGCGCCTGGCCGCCCAGCGGCTTGGTGGCGAAGCGGTAGTCGAAGGCGTTGGGGTCATCGACCGGCTGTCCGTCGACGTCGACGATGAGATCGCCGGTGCGCAGGCCAGCGCGCGCCGCCGGGCTGCTTGGTGGTGATGGCGCTGACCAGCGCGCCGGCCGGCCGCTTCAGGCTGAGGCTGTCGGCGATGTCGGGCGTCACCGCCTGCAGCTTGGCGCCGAGCCAGGGCCGGCGCACCACGGTGGCGCCGCCCCTGGCCGACGCGACCACCGCCGCGCACCATGTTGGCCGGGATCGCGAAGCCGATGCCCATGCGAGCCGCCGGAGCGCGAGAAGATCGCGGTATTGATGCCGACGAGCCGGCCGGCGACGTCGACCAGCGCGCCGCCGGAATTGCCGGGATTGATGGCGGCATCGGTCTGGATGAAGAACTGGTAGTCGGTGATGCCGACCTGCGTGCGCGCCACCGCCGAGACGATGCCGTGAGTGACGGTCTGGCCGACGCCGAACGGATTGCCGATGGCGAGCACCATGTCGCCGACCTGCAGCGCGTCGGAATCGCCGAAATCGACCGCGGCGAAGCGCTCGTGGCCGTCCTTGAGGCGAAGCACTGCGAGATCGGACCGCTGCGTCCTTGAGCACGACATCGGCCTCGAATTCGCGCTTGTCGGCGAGCGAGACCTTGATCTGGTCGGCATTCTCGATGACGTGGTTGTTGGTGACGACGAGGCCGGACGGCGTCGACGATGACGCCCGAGCCGAGCGAGCGCTGCACCTGCTCGCGCGGGCCGCCCGAGCCGCCGCCGCCAAAAAACGGCGGAAGATCGGATCGTCGAACAGCGGGCACCGCGGTTCTCGACGATCCGGGCGGCGTAGACATTGACCACCGCCGGCGCGACGCGCTTGACCACCGGCGCGAAAGGTCAGCCTGATCTCGCCGGCCGACTGACGGCACGCGGACGTCCTGGGCCGGCGCGGCCGACAGCCAGCGCCGAGCAGCAGGGCAAGGCATAGCAGCAAATCGCAGATATCACGGTCATGGCGCGAATCCCCGTGGCGTTAATCGCCCGAGATATAAAGCGCGGCGCCGCATTCGAAGCGGCGGGCAGGCGCCGCTCGTGGAGCATGATCGCAGAGTTGCAGCTCGGGCCGCGGATCACGCTCGAGATCAAGGACTTCTCGCGCGGCCGCAGCCTCTTCGACCTTCTTTTCCTCGACCGGGCCGGAATCCAGACCCTTGGCATCGACGTCGCGGTCGACGAACTCGATGACCCCGAGCGGCGCGTTGTCGCCGTAGCGGAAGCCGGCCTTCATCAGCGGGTATAGCCGCCATGGCGTTCCTTGTAGCGGGGGCCGAGCACGTCGAACAGCTTCTTGACCTGGCGACATCGCGGATCTCGCGCGATCGCCTGGCGGCGCGCATGCAGGCCGCCGCGCTTGCCGAGCGTCACGAGCTTCTCGACGATCGGGCGCAGGTCCTTCGCCTTGGGCAGCGTCGTCGTGATCTGCTCGTGCTTGATCAGCGCCGCGCACATGTTGGCGAACATCGCCCGGCGATGCTCGGCCGTGCGGTTGAACTTGCGGTGGGCGTTGCCGTGACGCATCGCATTCCCCTGTCTTGTGCTCGCATCCTTCCACCGGAAGGCGCGGCACCAGCTTAATAATGATCCTCGAACCGCTTGGCGAGTTCTTCGATATTCTCCGGCGGCCAGCCCGGCACTTCCATGCCGAGATGCAGGCCCATCTGCGCCAGCACTTCCTTGATCTCGTTGAGCGACTTGCGGCCGAAATTCGGCGTGCGCAGCATCTCGCGCTTCGGTCTTCTGCACGAGGTCGCCGATATAGACGATGTTGTCGTTCTTGAGGCAGTTGGCCGAACGCACCGAAAGCTCGAGCTCGTCGACCTTCTTGAGGAAGCGCCGGGTTGAAGGCGAGATCGGGCATAGCCTCGGCGACGCCGACCTCTTTGCGCGGCTCCTCGAAATTGACGAAGACGTGGAGCTGGTCCTGCAGGATGCGCGCCGCATAGGCGAGCGCGTCGTCCGGGCGTGACCGCAGCCGTTGGTCTCGATCTGCATGGTCAGCTTGTCGTAGTCGAGGATCTGGCCTTCGCGGGTGTTCTCGACCCGGTAGGACACCTTCTTGCACCGGCGAATACAGGCTGTCGACCGGGATGAGCCCGATCGGCGCGTCTTCCGGGACGGTTGCGGTCGGCCGGGACGTAGCCCTTGCCGGTGTTGACGGTGAATTCCATGCGGATCTCGGCGCCTTCGTCGAGAGTGCACAGCACCAGATCGGGATTGAGGATCACGATGTCGCCGACGGTCTGGATGTCGCCGGCGGTCACCAGCGCCGGGCCGCTGCTTCTTCACCACCATGCGCTTGGGGCCTTCGCCCTGCATCTTGATGGCGATGTCCTTGATGTTGAGGATGATGTCGGTCACGTCCTCGCGCACGCCGGGGATCGAGGAGAACTCGTGCAGCACGCCGTCGATATGGATGGACGTGCACGCTCGCGCCCTGCAGCGACGACAGCAGGATGCGCCGCAGCGCATTGCCCAGCGTGAGGCCGAAGCCGCGCTCCAGCGGCTCCGCGACGACGGTGGCGGAGCGCTTGCGGATCGCTGCCCGGCATCACCTGGAGCTTGTTCGGTCTGGATCAGTTCCTGCCAGTTCTTCTGGATCGTCACTTCGTCACCCTATCGCGTTGAACGCGGCGCGCCGCCGATCTGGCGCGCGCCGCCTCGTGGGAAAAGTCGGCAGGCGGGCGCGCCATGCGCGCGCAAAATCGAACATTAAACGCGCCGGCGCTTGCGCGGCCGGCAGCCATTATGCGGAATCGGCGTCACGTCGCGGATCGACGTGATGGTGAAGCCCGCCGCCTGCAGCGAGCGCAGCGCCGACTCGCGACCCGAGCCCGGGCCCGCGACCTCGACCTCGAGCGTGCGCATGCCGTGTTCCTGCGCCTTGCGCGCCAGCGTCTTCGGCGGCGACCTGGGCGGCATAGGGCGTCGACTTGCGCGAGCCCTTGAAACCCATGGTGCCGGCCGACGACCAGGCGATCGTATTGCCCTGGGCGTCGGTGATCGTGATCATCGTGTTGTTGAACGATGCATTCGACGTGGGCGACGCCGGAGGCGATGTTCTTGCGTTCGCGTCGCCGAACGCGGGTGGCTTCCTTGCCCATAATCGACCCTTTCGCGGCTCGCGGTCGCAGGCCTGCATCGTCGTATCGTCGCAGCCGTGCGCGAATTACTTCTTCTTGCCTGCGATCGGCTTCGCCGGCCCTTTGCGGGTGCGCGCATTGGTGTGGGTGCGCTGGCCGCGGACCGGAAGGCCGCGCCGATGCCGCAACCCGCGGTAGCAGCCGAGATCCATCAGCCGCTTGATGTTCATGGCGGTCTCGCGCCGCAGGTCGCCTTCGACCATGATAGTCGCGGTCGATCATTTCGCGGATCTGCAACACTTCCTGGTCGGTCAGCTGGGCGACCCGGCGCTCGTCGGGATCCCGACCTTCGCCACGATTTCCGGGCCTTTGCGGGCCCGATCCCGTGGATATATTGCAGGCCGATAAGCACGCGCTTATTGGTTGGTATATTGACGCCAGCGATACGGGCCAAGGCCGCCACTCCTTCGGGTTTTATCCACGTTTACAACCGGATAGGTCCAAACCCAGATCTGGCCACAATCACATAAACGTGAACACGACGCCTCTCCGGCGATCCGGAGCCCGGCGTCGTTCAAGAATTCATTGACTGGTTGCCGCGGTATTTACGGTTTCCGAGCCGCTTCGTCAACTGTACTCACCTGTTCTTGCCACGTTTTTTGCGGGTCCGCGGCGGCTCTTCGACGCCGCCCGCTCGCTGCCGACTTGGAAGCTGGGGGTTTTTTCGCCTTGGTTGGGTCACCGCGCTCTTGCGCTTGGCGCTTCGCGCCGGATTTGCGCCGATTTTGCGGTGTGCCTGGACGCCTGCTTTGCCGCCGGGCGGTTTTGCGTCGCCTGGCGACTTCTCCTTGGCCGCCGCGGGCTTGCGCTTGCCGGCCTTGGATGCGGACGGGCGCTTCGCCAGCTTTGCCGTGCGTCGCAGGTTTGCCGAGCCTTGGCATCGTGGCGCGGCGGCGCACCGAAGCCGGCCGCCCGCGGGCTTGCGGCCGCTCGGGCGCTTGGACCGCCTTGCGCCGCGCTGCCGAAACCGGCCGGGCCGGCCGCGGTGCGGCCGGCCGGCAGCCGGCCGGAACCTTCGAGCAAGCGCTGCCAGCGCGGCAGAGACCTCATCGATCGGAGCCATGCCATCGATGGTCCTGAGCATACCCTTGCCGGAGTAGTAGCCGATCAGCGGCGCCGGTCTGGCCGCGATAGGCGTCGAGCCGCTTCTTCAGCGCCTCGGCATTGTCGTCGGCACGCAGCGGCTCTCCGCGCGCCGCCATCTCCGCGACCCGCTTTTCGATCCGCTGCAGCAGGATGGCCTCGTCGACCTTGAGCTCGATCACCGCATCGAGCTCGAGCCCCTTCTCCTTGAGCATGCGGTCGAGGGCCTCGGCCTGGGCCACCGTGCGGGGAAAGCCGTCGAGGATGAAGCCGTTGTGCGCATCAGGCTGGCTGATGCGATCGGCGACGGCCTCCACCACCAGGCTGTCGGGGACAGAGATCGCCCCGCGCCATGATGTCCTTGACCTGGAGCCCGGTCGGGGTCTCCGCCTTAACCGCCGCACGCAGCATGTCGCCGGTGGAAAGCTGGACGATCCCGTATTTGTCGACGAGCCTTTGCGCCTGGGTGCCCTTGCCCGCGCCCGGCGGACCCAGGAGAATGAGCTCATTGGCGTATCCCCCGAGCCGTCATGAGCCCGTCACCGCGGACCTGGGCACTCATATCGAGAACGACGCAGACTACGACCAGAGCCGACATGCCGTCGAAATAGAACGGCAAGTGAGCATAAGCAATCAGCAAATCCGGAATGAGGGCAATGAGCGCGAGGTAAGCGGCGCCCAGGACAACGGTTCGCGACACCACATAGTAGTCGAGGTGGGCTGCCGTGGCCTCGCCCGGCGCAACGCCGGGAACGACGCCCCCATGGGCCTTCAGCTTCTCGGCCGCGGCGTCTGGATCGAGCACGAAGGCCGTGTAGAGGAGCGCGAGCAAGATGATCGCGACCGCGGTGGCGATCAAGAAGGCCGGCCGGCCATGTTCGAACTCTGCCGCAACGCGCCCTCAACCAGGACCCTTGGCCGCCGCCGAAGAGGGCAAATATCGCCATCGCATGAAACGCCGGCGGGCTGCCTCTGAAACAGCTGCTTCCAGACGGTGAGATCAATGCCGGGAAGCGGAATGTAGGTGCCGAGACGATAGACAGGGAGTACGCCGACCGTAAATGCGATGCGCCGCCTCAACTCCGGACTCATCGCCGCCGCCCTCGCCGGACTACTTCAATACATCCAAAGATACGTCTGCCACAACCGCCCCTGCTCGCGAAACAGCTCTCCCGCATGGCCGGATAAAATGCTCGGAACCGGAGCGCGTAAACACGACGCGCCGCCCCAATCCAAGCCTCATCTCTTCCGCCCCCGCAGCTTCGATTTCTTGATCAGCCCTTCATACTGGTGCGCCAGCAGATAGCCCTGCACCTGCGCCACCGTGTCCATGGTCACGCTGACCACGATCAGCAGCGAGGTGCCGCCGAAATAGAACGGCACCGCGGCATAGGAGATCAGGATTTCCGGCAGCAGGCAGACGATGGCGAGATAGCCGGCGCCGATCACGGTGATGCGGGACAGCACATAGTCGATGTATTCCGCGGTGCGTTCGCCCGGACGGATGCCCGGAATGAAGCCGCCATGCTTCTTGAGGTTCTCCGCGGTCTCGGTCGGGTTGAACACGATCGCGGTGTAGAAGAACGCAAAGAAGATGATCAGGCCGACATAGAGCACCAGGAACAGCGGCCGGCCGTGGCCGAGCTGGGTGGTGATCAGGTTGAGCCATTCCGGCCCCTGGCCGGCGTTGAAGTTCGCCACCGTGGTCGGCAGCAGCAGCAGCGAAGAGGCGAAGATCGGCGGAATGACGCCGGAGGTGTTGAGCTTGAGCGGCAGGTGCGAGGATTGCCCCTCGAACATGCGGTTGCCGACCTGGCGTTTGGGATATTGGATCAGCAGCCGGCGCTGGGCGCGCTCCATGAACACGATGAATGCGATCACCGCGACCCCCATCACGAGCACCACCATGATCAGCCCGGTCGACAGCGCGCCCTGCCGGCCGAGTTCGAGGGTGCCGGCCACCGCCGCCGGCAATTCGCGCCACGATGCCGGACAGGATGATCAGCGAAATGCCGTTGCCGATGCCGCGCGAGGTGATCTGCTCGCCGAGCCACATCAGGAACATGGTGCCGCCGGTGAGCGTGATCACCGTCGAGATGCGGAAGAACAGGCCGGGATCGGCGACCACCTGTCCGGACCCTTCGAGGCCGATGCTGATGCCGTAGGACTGGAACGCCGCCAGCAGCACGGTGAGGTAGCGGGTGTACTGGTTGATCATCTTGCGGCCGGACTCGCCCTCCTTCTTGAGCTGCTCGAGGGTGGGCGACACCGTCGTCATCAGCTGGATGATGATCGAGGCCGAGATGTAGGGCATGATGTTGAGGGCGAAGATCGCCATGCGGTGGATGCCGCCGCCGGCGAACATGTTGAACATGCCGAGGATGCCGCCCGACTGGGTGCGGAAGATCTGTTCCCATGCGGTCGGATCGATGCCGGGCAGCGGAATATAGGTCCCGAGCCGGTAGACGATCAGCGCGCCGAGCGTGAACCAGATTCGCTTCTTCAGCTCGTCGGCCTTGGCGAACGCCGAGAAGTTGAGATTGGCCGCCAATTGTTCCGCTGCAGAGACCATGGTCCAGGCTCCTTGACGCCCCCGTCACCCATTTGCCGGTCAGGCCGGCCATCCAGGCATCCTCAAAATGGAAGCCGTGGAGGGGCGGCGCAAGGCCACCGGCTCACGCAGCTTTGTCGCCACCCTCTTCGTCGGTCTTCCGCGGCGCCAGGATCTTGACCGATCCGCCCGCCTTTTCAACCGCCTCGACCGCCGACTTGGAGGCGCCGTAGACCGCAAACTGCAGCGCCACCTTGATTTCGCCCTTGCCGAGCAGGCGCACGCCGTGCTTTGCGCGCCGCAGCACGCCTGCCCGCACCAGAGCCTCGGCGTCGACCACGTCCTTGGCGTCGAGCGTGCCCTTGTCGATCGCCTCCTGGACCCGGCCGAGGTTCACCTCGTTGAGCTTGAGGGCGAATATATTGTTGAATCCGCGCTTGGGCAGCCGCCGGTGCAGCGGCATCTGGCCGCCTTCGAAGCCCTTGATGCGCACGCCGGTGCGCGCGGTCTGGCCCTTGCCGCCGCGGCCGCCGGTCTTGCCCTTGCCGGAGCCGATGCCGCGGCCGATCCGCATGCGCCCCTTGCGCGAGCCGGCATTGTCGGAAATCTCGTTGAGCTTCATGGCTCTGTCCTCTTTGTCTCGGCCACTCCCTCCCCCTCCTTCAGGGGAGGGTCGGGGAGGGGGCTGCGGACTCTCGCGCAAGCGTAGCGCTTGCGGCAAGTGCCCCCTCCCCGACCCTCCCCCGCAAGCGGGGGAGGGAGAAGTTAGCTACTTCTCCTCGACCACGCGGATGAGGTGCGCCACCTTGGCGATCATGCCGCGGGTCGAGGGCGTGTCCGGCACCTCGGCGACGCGTCCGATGCGATTGAGGCCGAGCCCCATCAGCGTCTCGCGCTGATCGTGGGTGCGGCGAATCGGGCTGCCGGTCTGCTCGATCTTGATGGTTTTTTTCGCTGTCATGTTCGTTGTCGCCATATCGGGCTAGCGGAATCGGACTCTGCGGATCATTCGGTAGCTGCGGGTTCGGCGTCGCCGTCGCGCCGGCGCGCCTGCAGGGCGGAGACCTTGACGTTGCGCCGCGCCGCGACCGAGCGCGGCGAATCCTGGTGCTTCAAGGCGTCGAAGGTCGCCCGCACCATGTTGTAGGGGTTCGACGAGCCGATCGACTTCGCCACCACGTCCTGCATGCCGAGCGTCTCGAACACCGCGCGCATCGGACCGCCGGCGATGATGCCGGTGCCGGTGGGCGCGGCGCGCAGAAACACCTTGCCGGCGCCGTGGTGGCCGATCACGTCGTGATGCAGCGTGCGGCCCTCGCGCAGCGGCACCCGGATCAGGCTGCGCTTGGCGGCATCGGTCGCCTTGCGGATGGCTTCCGGCACTTCGCGCGCCTTGCCGTGGCCGAAGCCGACCCGGCCCTTCTGGTCGCCGACCACCACCAGCGCCGCGAACCCGAAGCGCCGGCCGCCCTTCACCACCTTGGCGACGCGGTTGATGTGGACGAGCTTGTCGGTGAACTCGCTGTCCCGCTCTTCCCGATCGCGATGATGTTCACGTGCCATGACCAATGTCCATTTCCGTTCGGGCCGACAGCCCTCTCCGATTTGCGTTATCCGAACGCCGCGTTCGGAGAGCGCCTTAGAAACTCAGGCCGCCCTCGCGTGCCGCATCGGCCAGCGCCTTGACGCGGCCGTGATAGAGATAGTGGCCGCGGTCGAACACCACTTCCTTGACGCCCTTGGCGGCGGCGCGTTCGGCGACCAGCTTGCCGACCGCCTTGGCGGCGCCGATATCGGCGCCGGTCTTGAGGCTGCCGCGCAGGTCTTTTTCCAGCGAGGACGCGGAGGCGACGGTCGCGCCGGCCTTGTCGTCGATCACCTGGGCGTAGATGTGCTTCGACGAACGAAACACCGACAGGCGCGGACGCAGCCCCGCGGCCGCCTTGATGGTGCGCCGGATGCGCGCCTTGCGCCGTTCGATCTGCTATGGCTGGCTCCTGTAGCTCCAGCGCCTGATCGGACCGCGACTGACACCGTTACTTCTTCTTGCCTTCCTTGCGGAAGATGTATTCGCCCGGCGTATCTCACGCCCTTGCCCTTGTAGGGCTCCGGCGGCCGGAAGCCGCGGATTTCCGCCGCGACCTGCCCGACCTTCTGCTTGTCGATGCCCGGTGATCACGATCTCGGTCGGCTTCGGCGTCACGATCGCGATGCCTTCCGGAATCGGATAGATCACGTCGTGGCTGTAGCCGAGCGCGATCTGCAGGTTCTTGCCCTGGACCGAGGCGCGATAGCCGACGCCGGTGATCTCGAGCTTGTCCTCGAAGCCCTTGGTGACGCCGGCGACGAGATTGGCGACCAGGGTGCGCGAGGTGCCCCACATCGAGCGCGCGCGCTTGGTCTCGGTGCGCGGATCGACCTTGATGGCGCCATTGTCCATCTTCACCAGCGACGTCGTCCGGCAGCACCAGGGCGAGGGCGCCCTTCGGCCCCTTCATCTTGACGGTCTGGCCCTCGACATTGGCGGTGACGCCCGTCGGGATCGGAACCGGTTTCTTGCCGATACGTGACATCGCGGTCCTCTCAGAACACCGTACAAAGGATTTCGCCGCCGACATTGGCGTCGCGGGCGGCGTGGTCCGCCATCACGCCCTTGCGGCGTCGACACGATGGCGACGCCGAGGCCGTTGTTGATGCGCGGCAGGTTCTTCACCGACACGTAGACGCGCCGGCCCGGCTTCGACACCCGCTCGATCTCGCGGATCACCGGCTCGCCGTCGAAATATTTCAGCTCGATCTCGAACTCGCTGCGGCCGTCGCTGTGCTCCACCGTGGCATAGTCGCGGATGTAGCCCTCGCTCTTGAGCACCTCGAGCACGCTGCGGCGCAGCTTGGAGCCCGGCGTCGACACCTTCGACTTGGTGCGCTGCTGGGCGTTGCGGATGCGGGTGATCATGTCGCCGATCGGATCATTGACGTTCATCGTATCGCCTCACCAGCTCGACTTGACCAGGCCCGGGATCAGGCCCCTGGAGCCGAGATCCCGCATCGCGATGCGGCTCATCTTGAGCTTGCGGTAATAGGCGCGCGCGCGCCCGGTCACCTCGCAACGGTTGCGGATGCGCGTCGCCGACGAGTTGCGCGGCAGCTGCGCCAGCTTGAGCTGCGCCTCGAAACGCTCTTCCAGCGGGCGCCCCTTGTCATAGGCGATCGCCTTGAGGCGCGCGCGCTTGCCGGCGAATTTCTTCGTCATCCTGCGCCGCCGGTTGTTCTTTTCGATCGAGCTCGTCTTCGCCATCTAGGTCTCCTGAGCATCCGCGTTTGAGGATGTCGCCAGCCTCACTGCCGGAACGGGAAGTTGAATGCCGTCAGCAAGGCGCGCGCTTCGTCGTCGGTACGCGCGGTGGTGCAGACGGTGATGTCCATGCCCCAGATCTCGGCTGTCTTGTCGTAGTCGATCTCGGGGAAAACGATGTGCTCCTTGACGCCGAGCGAATAATTGCCCCGGCCGTCGAAGCTCTTCGGATTGAGGCCGCGGAAATCCCGCACCCGCGGCAGCGCGATGTTGATGAGGCGGTCGATGAACTCGTACATCCGCGCCTTGCGCAGCGTCACCTTGCAGCCGATCGGCTGGTTCTCGCGCAGCTTGTAGGTCGAGATCGCCTTGCGCGACTTGGTGATGATCGCCTTCTGGCCCGGAGATCAGCGCGAGGTCGGCGGCGGCGGATTCCACCTTCTTGCGGTCGGCGACCGCTTCGCCGATGCCCATGTTGATCACCACCTTGTCGATGATCGGCACCTGCATGCCGTTCTTGTAGCCGAACTGCTCGGCGAGCTTGGCGCGCACCTCTTTGTCGAATTGCACCCGAAGCCGCGGCGGGCCCTTGGGCTCGGGCTCCGCGCTCGGCACCGGCCGGCTGCCGGCCTTGTCGCCCTTGGCGCCGCGCTGCGGCTTATCGCCCGCGCCGGTCTTGGCGGCCTTCGGCGCCTTGTCGCCGCCCGTCACCCTTGGCCTGCTTGGCCTTGGGCGCGGCGTCGGCCTTGTCCGCCTTTTTGGCGGCGGCCTTCTTGTCCTTGTCTTCCTCAGCCATCGATCTCGACTCCCGAACGCTTGGCGAAGCGCACCTTGCGGCCGTCATTGCCGGTCTTGAAGCCGACCCGGGTCGGCTTGCCGTCCCTGGGATCGGCGACGGCGATGTTCGACAGATGCAGCGGCGCTTCCTTGGAAATGATGCCGCCTTCCTGCTGGCCGGTCTGGCGCTGGTGGCGCTTGACGATGTTGACGCCGCGCACCAGCGCGCGTTCCTCGGCCGGGCGCACCTCGATGACTTCGCCGGTGCGGCCCTTGTCGCGGCCGGTGAGCACGACGACCTTGTCGCCCTTGCGGATCTTCGCAGCCATCACAGCACCTCCGGCGCGAGCGAGATGATCTTCATGTGGTTCTTGGCGCGCAATTCGCGCGGCACCGGTCCGAAGATGCGGGTGCCGACCGGCTCCATCTGCGGATTGATCAGGACGGCGGCGTTGCGGTCGAACCGGATCACCGAGCCGTCGGCCCGGCGGATGTCCTTGGCCACCCGCACCACCACCGCCTTCATCACGTCGCCCTTCTTGACGCGGCCGCGCGGGATCGCCTCCTTGACCGACACCACGATGACGTCGCCGATGGTGGCGTATTTGCGCTTCGAGCCGCCCAGCACCTTGATGCACATGACGCGACGCGCGCCGGAATTGTCCGCCACGTCGAGGTTGGTCTGCATCTGAATCATAGGACGCCTCGTTCTTTCACTGGTAAGTCCGCCCGCGAGCGCTACGCGCTCACGGTCGCTTTCTTCTGGCCCTGGACCACCGTCCAGCGCTTGAGCTTCGAAATCGGCCGGTGCTCCTCGATCCACACGAGATCGCCGACCCCGTATTCGCCCTTCTCGTCATGGGCGTAGTATTTCTTGGAGCTCCGCACCGTCTTCTTCATCACCGGATGGGTGAAGCGGCGCTCGACCCGCACGACCACCGTCTTGGTCTGCTTGTTGCTCACCACCTCGCCCTGCAGTACGCGCTTCGGCATCTAACCGCTCCTCAAATGACTGGCTGGGCCGCGCGCTTGCACCTGCGCGGCCGTCTTGATCCGGGCGATGTCGCGGCGCACCTCGCGCACCCGCGACGTGTTCGCGAGCTGCCCGGTGGCGCGCTGGAAGCGCAGGTTGAACTGCTCCTTCTTGAGCTTGAGCAGTTCGTCCTCGAGCTGGTCCGGGCTCATCGCCCGCAAATCCTCGGTCTTCATCATGGGCTCGCGCGCTCCCTACTCGGCAATGCGCTCGACGAAGCGCGTCTTGATCGGCAGCTTGGCGGCGGCGAGGTCGAGCGCCTCGCGCGCCAGCGCCGACGTGACGCCGTCGAGCTCGAACAGGATGCGGCCCGGCTTGACCCGCACCACCCAGAATTCCGGCGCGCCCTTGCCCGAGCCCATGCGCACTTCGAGCGGCTTCTTCGAGACCGGAACGTCCGGGAAAATGCGGATCCACACCCGACCGGCGCGCTTCATGTGGCGCGTCATCGCGCGCCGCGCCGCCTCGATCTGGCGCGCGGTCAGGCGGTCCGGCTCCATCGCCTTGAGGCCGAACTGGCCGAAGCTCAGCGTCGCCCCGCTGGTGGCGACGCCTTTGATCCGGCCCTTGTGCGCCTTGCGGAATTTGGTGCGCGCCGGTTGCAACATGGCACTAAGCCTCTCTTGCCTTCGTCAGCTCGTGGCATCAGGAATCGCGGCGCGGGCGGCCCGCTTCGCTCTCGGCCATCCGCTTGTCCTGCGCCATCGGGTCGTGGTCGAGGATCTCGCCCTTGAAGATCCACACCTTGACGCCGCAGGTGCCGTAGGTGGTGAACGCGGTGGCGTCGCCGTAATCGATGTCGGCGCGCAGCGTATGCAGCGGCACCCGGCCCTCGCGGTACCACTCCATGCGGGCGATTTCGGCGCCGCCGAGCCGGCCGGAGCAGTTGATGCGGATGCCCTCGGCGCCGAGCCGCATCGCCGACTGCACCGCGCGCTTCATGGCGCGGCGGAACGCGACCCGGCGCTCGAGCTGCTGGGCGATCAATTCGGCCACCAGCTTGGCGTCGAGCTCGGGCTTCCTGATCTCGATGATGTTGATGACGACGTCGCTGTCGGTCAGCTTCGCCACTTCCTTGCGCAGCTTCTCGATGTCGGCGCCCTTCTTGCCGATCACGACGCCCGGCCGCGCCGAGTGGATCGTCACCCGGCACTTCTTGTGCGGCCGCTCGATCACGATCTTGGACACCGCCGCCTGCTTGAGCTGCTTCTGCAGCTCCTCGCGGATCTTCTTGTCCTCGTGCAGCAGCTTGCCGTACTCGTTCTTGCCGGCATACCACCGCGAATCCCAGGTGCGGTTGATGCCCAGACGCAAGCCGATCGGATTGACCTTCTGACCCATCGGGGTGCTCCTAAGCGCTCGCCTCGACCTGACGAACGACGATCGTCAGGTGCGAGAACGGCTTGAGAATCTTGCCGGCGCGGCCGCGGCCGCGGGCATGGAAACGCTTGATCACGAGACCCTTGCCGACATGGGCGCGGGCGACGACGAGATCGTCGACGTCGAGATCGTGGTTGTTCTCGGCATTCGCGATCGCCAACTCCAGGCACTTGCGCACCTCCTTGGCGATGCGCTTGCGCGAGAATTCGAGATCGGCGAGCGCGATGTGCACCTTCTTGCCGCGGATCAACTGGGCGACCAGATTGAGCTTCTGCGGGCTCACGCGCAGCATGCGCGCGACCGCCTGGGCCTCGTTGTCGGGCAGGGCTCGGGGATGTGCTGTCTTGCTCATCGCTGTCCTCGCTTAACCGGCGCCCGGTCCGGAAGACCGCTTCGCCTTCTTGTCCGACGAATGGCCGTGGAAGGTCCGCGTCGGCGAAAACTCGCCGAGCTTGTGGCCCACCATTTCCTCGGTCACCATCACCGGAACGTGCTTGTGGCCGTTGTAGACGCCGAAGATCAGGCCGACGAATTGCGGCAGGATCGTCGAGCGGCGGCTCCACGTCTTGATCACGTCATGCCGGCCCGATGCCCGCGCGGTTTCCGCCTTCTTCAGCAGATACCCGTCGACGAACGGACCTTTCCACACCGAACGCGCCATGTTGCCCTCGACTTACTTCTTCTTCCGCGCGTGGCGGCTCGAAATGATGAATTTGGTGGTCTTCTTGTTGGTCCGGGTCTTCTTGCCCTTGGTGGGCTTGCCCCACGGGGTGACCGGATGGCGCCCGCCCGAGGTGCGGCCTTCGCCGCCGCCGAGCGGATGGTCGACCGGGTTCATGGAGACGCCGCGGTTGTGCGGCATGCGCCCGAGCCAGCGCTTGCGGCCGGCCTTGCCGATCGAGATGTTCATGTGGTCGGGGTTGGACACCGCGCCGACCGTCGCCATGCAGCGGCCATGGACCAGGCGCTGCTCGCCGGAATTGAGGCGCACGATCACGTATTCCTGGTCGCGGCCGACGATCTGGGCATAGGAGCCGGCCGAACGCGCGATCTGGCCGCCCTTGCCGATCTTCATCTCCACATTGTGGACGATGGTGCCGATCGGCATGTTGCCCGCCGGCATGGCATTGCCGGGCTTCACGTCGACATGCTCGCCGGAGACGACGGTGTCGCCCTCGCCGAGCCGCTGCGGCGCCAGGATGTAGGACAGCTCGCCGTCGGCGTATTTGATGAGGGCGATGAAGGCGGTGCGGTTGGGATCGTATTCGATCCGCTCGACGCGGGCCGGCTGGTCGTGCCTGCCGCGCTTGAAGTCGACGAGGCGCAGCGCCGCTTGTGGCCGCCGCCGCGGAAACGCACGGTGATGCGCCCGTTGTTGTTGCGGCCGCCGGAGGAAATCTTGCCGGTGGTGAGCGCCTTGACGGGATCGCCCTTGTAAAGCGCCGAGCGGTCGACCAGCACGAGTTGGCGCTGGCCCGGCGTGGTCGGTTTGTAGTGCTTGAGTGCCATGGTCCTGTCTCGCGCCTCAGAGCCCTGTCGTCACGTCGATGGGGTGACCTTCTTCGAGGGTCACGATGGCCTTCTTCACGTCCGACAATTCGCCGCGCACGCCGCGGAAATTGCGCACCTTGCCCTTGCGGACCAGGGTGTTGACCGCGCTTGACCTTGACGTCGAACAGCTTCTCCACCGCTTCCTTGATCTGCGGCTTGGTCGCATGCGTCGCGACGCGGAACATCACCTGGCTGTTCTCGGACGCCATGGTCGCCTTTTCGGTGATCACCGGCGCGAGGATGATGTCGTAGTGGCGCGGATCCTTGGTGGTCATTTCAGTCGCGCCTCCAGCGCATCGAGCGCGGCGCGGGTCAGCACCAGCGTGTTCCGCCGCAGGATGTCGTAGACGTTGATGCCCTGGACCGGCAGCACGTCGATGTTGGGGATGTTGCGGGTGGCGAGGCGGAAGCCGTTGTCGATCTCGGCGCCGTCGATGATCAGCGCATTGGCGAGACCGAGCTCGGCGAAGCGGTTCTTGAGCGCCTTGGTCTTGGCCTCGCGTGACCTTCGCCGTCTCGAGGATGACGATGCCGCCGTCCTTGGCCTTGGCGGACAGCGCGTGCTTGAGCGCGAGCACGCGCACCTTCTTGGGCAGGCCGATCTCGTGGCTGCGCACCACCGGACCGAACGAGCGGCCGCCGCCGCGGAACAGGTTGGCGCGCTGGGAGCCGTGGCGGGCGCCGCCGGTGCCCTTCTGCTTGTACATCTTCTTGCCGGTGCGCCAGATGTCGGCGCGCTGCTTCACCGCATGGGTGCCGGCGCGGCGCTTGGCGAGCTGCCAGACGATGCAGCGCTGGATCAGGTCCTGGCGCGGCTCCAGCCCGAAGATGTCGTCGGACAGGCTGACCGAGCCCGTGGCCTCGCCGTCGAGGGTCGTGATCTTGAGGTCCATGGTCACGCTCCCTGCGCCGGCGCTTCGGCGGCGGGCGCCCTGGGACGCCTCGCCGGTGATGCGGAACTTGCCGGGTTGCGGCACTTCCTTGGGCAGCGTCTTCTTCACGGCGTCGCGCACCGTGATCCAACCGCCCTTGGCCCCGGGCACCGCGCCCTCGACCAGGATGAGGCCGCGCTCGACGTCGGTCTGCATCACCTTCAGGTTGAGGGTGGTGATGCGGGTCGGCGCCCATGTGGCCCGGCATCTTCTTGTTCTTGAAGGTCTTGCCGGGGTCCTGGCGGCCGCCGGTGGAACCGATCGAGCGGTGCGAGACCGACACGCCGTGGGTGGCGCGCAGGCCGCCGAAATTCCACCGCTTCATGCCGCCGGCAAAGCCCTTGCCGATCGAGGTGCCGATCACGTCGACGAACTGCCCGACCACGAAATGGTCGGCGGTGATCTCGGCGCCGACCGGGATCAGCGCTTTTTCATCGACGCGGAATTCCACGACCTTGCGCTTGGGCTCGACCTTGGCCACTGCGAAGTTGTTGCGCTCGGCGCGGCTGAGCGTCTTCGCCTTGCGGCTGCCGGCGCCGAGCTGGAGCGCCACGTAGCCGTTCTTGTCCTTGGTGCGGTGCCCGATCACCTGGCAATTGCCGAGCCGCAGCACCGTCACCGGCACGTGCTCGCCTGCATCGGTGAAGATGCGGGTCATCCCGACTTTCTGTGCGATCACTCCGGAACGCATAGGCATTGTCCTTTGCTGCGCTTTCCAGATTACAGCTTGATCTCGACGTCGACGCCGGCGGCGAGGTCGAGCTTCATCAGCGCGTCCACCGTCTGGGGCGTCGGATCCACGATGTCGAGGAGCCGCTTGTGGGTTCGCATTTCAAATTGCTCGCGACTTTTCTTGTCGACATGGGGCGAGCGGTTCACGGTGTATTTCTCGATCTTGGTCGGCAGCGGTATCGGCCCGCGCACCTGCGCGCCGGTCCGCTTGGCGGTCGCCACGATCTCGCGCGTCGACGCATCGAGTATGCGGTGGTCGAACGCCTTGAGCCGAATTCTGATGTTTTGACCGTTCATTGCTCACGCGGCGGGCGGCAGCAGGCGAGGACCAATTCGTCCGGTTCGTCTGCGCGCGCCCAATCCGTCCCCTTGTTGGTTTTCTATCGTTCGTTCAAGCGTTACTCGATGATGCAAGCGTTACTCGATGATGCAAGCGCTACTCGATGATGGATGCGACGACGCCGGCGCCGACCGTGCGACCGCCCTCACGGATGGCGAAGCGCAGCTTCTCCTCCATGGCGATCGGAACGATCAACTCGACCGTCATCGCGATATTGTCGCCCGGCATCACCATTTCCGTGCCTTCCGGCAGATGCACCACGCCGGTCACGTCGGTGGTGCGGAAATAGAACTGCGGACGGTAGTTGGTGAAGAACGGGGTGTGACGCCCGCCCTCCTCCTTGGTGAGGATGTAGGCCTCGGCCTTGAACTTGGTGTGCGGCTTGACGGTGCCGGGCTTGCACAGCACTTGGCCGCGCTCGACTTCCTCGCGCTTGGTGCCGCGCAGCAGGCAGCCGACATTGTCGCCGGCCTCGCCCTGGTCGAGCAGCTTGCGGAACATCTCGACGCCGGTGACCACGGTCTTCAGGGTCGGTTTGAGACCGACGATCTCGACTTCCTCGCCGACCTTGATGATGCCGCGCTCGATGCGGCCGGTCACCACGGTGCCGCGGCCGGAGATCGAGAACACGTCTTCCACCGGCATCAGGAACGGCTGGTCCTTCGGGCGCTCCGGCTGCGGGATGTAGGCGTCGACCGCATCCATCAACTCGTGGATCGAATCCTTGCCGAGCTTGGCGTCCTTGTCTTCCAGCGCCATCAGCGCGGAGCCCTTGATCACCGGGATCTTGTCGCCCGGGAAATTGTACTTCGACAGCAGCTCGCGGACCTCGAGCTCGACCAGCTCGAGCAGCTCGGGATCGTCCACCATGTCGACCTTGTTGAGGTAGACCACGAGGGCGGGAACACCGACCTGGCGCGCCAGCAGGATGTGCTCGCGGGTCTGCGGCATCGGGCCGTCGGCGGCGCTCACCACCAGGATCGCGCCGTCCATCTGGGCGGCGCCAGTGATCATGTTCTTCACATAGTCGGCGTGGCCGGGGCAATCGACATGGGCGTAGTGGCGCTTGTCGGTCTCGTATTCGACGTGGGCGGTCGAGATGGTGATGCCGCGCGCCTTCTCCTCCGGAGCCTTGTCGATCTGGTCATAGGCCGTGTATTGCGCCTGGCCGGTCTCGGCCAGCACCTTGGTGATCGCCGCCGTCAGCGACGTCTTGCCGTGGTCGACGTGACCGATGGTGCCGATATTGCAATGCGGCTTGTTACGTTCGAATTTTGCCTTACCCATTGCAGTCTCCGTTTGCGGTTTGGCGTTGTGCTTTCAATCTCGTCCGGCTCAGGCGTATTTCGCCTGGACCTCCTGGGCGACATTGCTGGGAACCTGTTCGTAGTGATCGAACTGCATCGTGAAAGTCGCGCGTCCCTGCGACATCGAGCGCAGATTGTTGACGTAGCTGAACATGTTGGCGAGCGGCACCATGGCGTTGATGACGTTGGCGTTGCCGCGCATGTCCTGGCCCTGGATCTGGCCGCGCCGCGAGTTGAGGTCGCCGATCACCGAGCCGGTGTAGTCCTCCGGCGTCACCACTTCCACCTTCATGATCGGCTCGAGCAGCACCGAGGCGCCCTTCTGCAGCGCTTCGCGCAGCGCCATGCGCCCCGCGATCTCGAAGGCGAGCGCGGAGGAGTCGACTTCGTGATAGGCGCCGTCGATGAGCGACACCTTGAGGTCGACCACCGGGAAGCCGGCGAGCACGCCGGAGCCGAGCACGAACTCCAGCCCCTTCTCGACGCCGGGGATGAATTCCTTCGGCACCGCTCCGCCGACCACCTTGCTGTCGAACACGAAGCCGGTTCCCGCCGGCAGCGGCTCGGCGTTGATCTTGATGCGGGCGAACTGGCCCGAACCGCCGGTCTGCTTCTTGTGGGTATAATCGACGGTGACCGGGCGGGTGATCTTCTCGCGATAGGCGACCTGCGGTGCGCCGATATTGGCATCGACCTTGTAGGTACGCCGGAGGATGTCGACCTTGATGTCGAGGTGAAGCTCGCCCATGCCTTTGATGATGGTCTGGCCGGACTCCGGATCGGTGTTGACGCGGAACGAGGGGTCTTCGGCCACCAGCTTGGCCAGCGCGACGCCGAGCTTCTCCTGGTCGGCCTTCGACTTCGGCTCGATCGCGATCTCGATCACGGGATCGGGAAATTCCATCTTTTCCAGGATCACCGGATGCTGCGAATCGCACAGCGTGTCGCCGGTGCGGGTGTCCTTCAGACCCGCCAGCGCGACGATGTCGCCGGCATAGGCTTCCTTGATGTCTTCGCGGTTGTTGGCGTGCATCAGCAGCATGCGGCCGATGCGCTCCTTGCGTTCCTTGGTCGAATTGATGACGCCGGTGCCGCTCGTCAGCGTGCCGGAATAGATGCGGCAGAACGTGATGGTGCCGACATAGGGGTCGTCCATGATCTTGAACGCCAGAAGCGACATCGGCTCCTTGTCGTCCGGATGACGCTCGAGCTCATTGCCTTTCTCGTCGATGCCCTTGATCGCCGGCACGTCGAGGGGCGACGGCAGATAGTCGACCACGGCGTCGAGCAGAGGCTGCACGCCCTTGTTCTTGAATGCCGACCCGCACAATACCGGATAGAACGCGCCGGTGATCACGGCCTTGCGGATCAGCTTCTTCAGCATCGCCTCGTCGGGCATCTTGCCGTCGAGGTATTCCGTCATCGCACCGTCGTCGAGCTCGACGGCAGCCTCGATCAACTTCTCACGATATTCGTTGGCCTGATCGAGCATGTCGGCCGGGATGTCGATGTCGTCGTATTTGGCGCCGAGCGATTCGTCGTTCCAGATCACGCCTTTCATGCGGACCAGATCGATCAGGCCCTTGAACTGCTGCTCGGACCCGATCGGAAGCTGGATCGCGACCGGCTTGGCGCCGAGGCGGTCGACGATGTCCTTCAGGCACTGGAAGAAATCCGCGCCGACCTTGTCCATCTTGTTGGCGAAGACGATGCGCGGGACCTTGTACTTGTCGCCCTGGCGCCACACCGTCTCGGTCTGCGGCTCGACGCCCTGGTTGGAATCGAGAACGACGACCGCACCGTCCAGCACGCGCAAGCTGCGCTCGACCTCGATGGTGAAGTCGACGTGGCCGGGGGTATCGATGATGTTCAGCCGCTTGCCGTTCCAGAACGCGGTGGTCGCGGCCGAGGTGATGGTGATGCCGCGCTCCTGCTCCTGCTCCATCCAGTCCATGGTGGCCGCGCCCTCATGAACCTCGCCGATCTTGTGGCTCTTGCCGGTGTAATAGAGAATCCGCTCGGTCGTCGTCGTCTTCCCGGCATCGATGTGGGCCATGATGCCGAAATTGCGATAGTCTTCGATCGGGTGGAGGCGGGGCATGGGTCTTTCCTTACCAGCGGTAGTGCGCGAAGGCGCGGTTGGCCTCCGCCATGCGATGAGTGTCTTCCCGCTTCTTGACTGCGTTTCCCCTGCTGTTGGATGCATCGAGCAGCTCGGCAGAGAGCCGCTCGGTCATCGTTTTTTCGTTGCGTTCGCGCGCGGCCACGATGAGCCAGCGGATGCCGAGCGCCTGACGGCGTTCGTTGCGAACCTCCACCGGCACCTGATAGGTGGCGCCGCCGACGCGCCGCGAGCGCACCTCGATGGTCGGCATGACATTGTCCAGCGCCTGCTGGAACACCGTGAGCGGACTCTGCTTGGTCTTGCCCTCGATCATCTCGAAGGCGCCGTAGACGATCGTCTCGGCGACCGACTTCTTGCCGGCATACATGATCGAGTTCATGAACTTCGAAACCACCATGTCCCCGAACTTCGGATCGGGGAGCACTTCGCGTTTCTCGGCACGGTGACGGCGGGACATCGATCAGGCTCCAGAACTTCTGTCGTTTCAGTGGCTTATTTCGGTCGCTTGGCGCCGTACTTGGACCGGCGCTGCTTGCGGTTCTTGACGCCCTGGGTATCGAGCACGCCGCGCAGGATGTGGTAGCGCACGCCCGGCAGGTCCTTGACGCGGCCGCCGCGGATCATCACCACCGAGTGTTCCTGCAGGTTATGCCCTTCGCCGGGGATGTAGCCGATCACCTCGAACCCGTTGGTGAGGCGCACCTTGGCGACCTTGCGCAGCGCCGAATTCGGCTTCTTGGGCGTCGTCGTATAGACGCGCGTGCACACGCCGCGCTTCTGCGGCGACTGCTGCAGGGCCGGCACCTTCTTTCGCGCCTTCTGCGCCACCCGCGGCTTGCGGATCAACTGGTTTACCGTCGGCATCGTGCGCCTTCACCTTGGTTTGCCCGCGCACGAACACCGTGCGCGCAAAACGAAATCGCGCCATCCGCGAAAACCTCGCGAAATGACGCTCTGCGTCACAGAGGACCACGTCACCGAAGCGGCGCGGTCATGTCTTCACATCTGACAGTCGATGTCAGAGCAGCGTTTGAGCTTCCTTCGTCGAGGCCCGGAGTGCCCAGCCAAGCCTCGGAAAACCTTGCGGTTTTCAACGCTGCTACGGCTGGACGGCCGTTCCGACTGGCGAAGCTCACCGCCTGCCGAAAAAGTGCGCGGGTTTTATCGGCGTGACAGGGGGAAGTCAAGGCCGGCTGCAATAAAAACGCAGCCCGACAGTCACTTCATCGAAGCAAATCTCCCCACGCATAAATGGGGGCCGACGGGCCGATTGCAAGCGAGCCGGTTGCCCGACAGGCCAGACGTGGCGGATTGGGCGGCGGCGGAGATGCCACCCCGCAATCCGGGCTACGCTGCCCCGACCATCTTGCGCCGCACGCCCGACTGCGGCATGTCTTGGCCCGGCTCCGGCGCGTCGAGCGCGCCGGAGCCGGGAAACTCCAACAAGGCGGGCGCAAACCATGCTCAACCATCCCTTTCCGGCTCTTTTCGGCGCTCTGGCCGTCGCGGCCGCACTTGCCGGCCCGGCGAACGCAGCCGACGAGATCGAGGCAAAATTGAAGGTCTGCGGCGCCTGCCACGGCGAGAACGGCCAACCCATCAATGCGACCACTCCGATCATCTGGGGTCAGACGGAATATTTCCTGGTAAAGCAATTGCACGACTACAAGATCGGCGATCGCGAAAGCCCGATCATGGCGACGTTCGCCAAAACCCTCACGCAGGCGGACCTGCGCCCCGCAGCGCGCTACTTCGCGGGCAAGACTTGGCCGGCGCGGACCGCTCCCGTCGCCGCCGCAACGCCGCCCGACGGGATAACCGTATGTCAGATTTGTCATCAGCAGGGCTTTGTCGGCGGACTGCCGGCGCCGCGGCTGGCCGGGCAGAGCTACGAATACCTGGTCGAGGCGATGAACGGCTTCGCCGACGGCCGACGGACCAACAATCCCGACATGGTGAAGCTCATGGAGGCGCTGTCGCCTGCCCAGCGGGAAGCGATCGCGCGGTATATATCCAACCTGTGATCGGCGCAGGGCGACCGTAAATAACCCGATTAGAATCGCCCGGTCATGCCGGGCGATGACAACGAACTGGTGGGTCAGGGCCCTGATGCCAGCGATGCTGCCGTCAGCCCCAGCGCCTTTGCCGGGTTCTCCTTGAACAACAGGTCGAGTTCCCTGTCGGTGAAGCCATGGGCGCGCATCACCTCCGCGAAGGCGCCCACGCCGTCCGGTCCGGCGTACTCCTTGGGGGAACTGACCTTGGTCCAGAATTCCGAAAGGAAGCAGAATTCCGGCCCGACGGCGCGGATCGCCTCCATGCGCCCGTCCTCGAGCGTGTTCCTGAAGTCGAACTCGATGAATGCCCCGAGCTTCGCGGCTTCCTTCATCTGCTCCAAGGTCATCTTTCCGGCGAGGTCGAAGGCATGGGTGGCGATCATGTGCTGCACGCCCTGACGTTTCGCTTCGCGGAAGACCATCAAGGCCTCTTCGGGGGCGATGTGGCCCGAGGCAATCACCAATCCGTGCTTGGCGACGATCGAAATGACCTGCTTCACCTCGGGAAGCAGGTCCCCGTTGCGCGACACGGCCACGAAGGGACCGTCCGGATTCTTCGATTCGCGCACCTCTTTCTCGCTGTCGCCGGCCGGCATCCAGACGATGCGTCCCGGTTCTCCCCTGATGTGCGTCGCCATGAACTCCACGCCCGCCGGGTTGATCCCGCCGTTCGAGCGGTTCAAGACAAAACCGCCGTACAACTCCAAGCCGGGCAGCTCGGGGCGAAGGTGGTACGCCAGCGGCGCCGTCGGCTCGTTATGGTCCTTTATCACGAGTCCGCGCATGCCGCGCGAGCGCGCCACTCGCACTTCCGCGATACCGGCCTGCCCGTTGAGCGCACCGGGCAACCATGGATCCATGTGAAAGTGCAGGTCGAGCGCTCCCTCGAGCAGGCGAGCGCCGTCGGCTTCGCGGCTTGACTGAGCGGCTCCAGCCAGGGGGGTCGCCAGCAGGCCGATGGCGGCCACGACAGCGATACCAAGGGTGCGACAGTTCGATACGCGGCTCATTGCAAAAACCTCCCTAGTCCTGTGGCCGGTCTTGAGCCGGTCCGTGAAGGAACAATAAGCGTAGCCCGGATCGAGCGCTGGCGAAATCCGGGACTGATGACGCGATGGCGAAGATGCCGTCGCTCCATCCGGGATGTCCATCCGGGATGCGCTTGCTGCGGCGAACGTCGCGCGCGCTACTTCCGGGTATCCTTGAAATATCTCAAATCCGGCGGCGCCTGGCCCTCTTGACCGGCATCAGATAGCCGTCGCTGCTCATGAAATACGCGTCGCTTCCGATGCGGACCAGCGGATTGCCCTCCGCGCAGGCTTCTTCGTTCCACACCGGTTGCTGATCGGAATTACGGCGGTAGCTCCTGGTCACCGTCCAGGGGCGCGTCAGCGAATGATCGAGCACGGTCACTTCGTCGTGCAGCTTGTTCCCGTCGCCCTTGTCGAAATAGAGCCGCTCCTTGATGATGGTCTGACCGTCCTTGTGGAACGGGACGCCGCTCAAATCGTAGCTGCGAAGCGGCTTCAAGTGGCGGGTCTCGACTTCGAGCACGTCGTACTTGCCGTCGCCGTCCTCATCGACCCACTTGCCGATGGAATAGCCCTTGTAAGTCGCCTCGGCCTTCTCGGGCCAGCTTCGTCCGTCGGTGAAAATCCTGCGGTAGGTATCGTTGACGTGGCTCGTCAGGACGTACGTGGTGGCGGGCGTCACCACCACTTCCATCGGGTCGAGCGCCATCATCATCATCGGCATGCCTTGCGGCAGGCAATACCAGGACGGCAGACCGCCCGGCGCGCCGGCGGCCTGCTCGGCGAGGTTGGCCTCGAAGATCGCCTCGTACTCGGCATTCAGCGGGGCTTGCTGGCCGCGTCCGATCGGCTTGTCCGGGTCCCACAGGCCGGAGCCGATCCGGACCCACTGGCCCGACATGTCGGGATACTTGCCGTCGTCGGCGGCCCCGGCACGGTCCGCCGTCGTCAACAGAGCCACCGCCAACGCAGCCGCCTGCGCAATAGAACCAACCCGATTTCCACCCTGCATGGTATTCCTCCAGCATTGTCGGCGGGCGGCGGGAATTCTGACGACCCACTGTTATCGGCGCTCCGCCCATCAATTGGAATCTCGTTCAGGGCCGGGGGCGGCGAGTGTCGCGGCCGACCGAAGGCGCTCAACCCCAACTCATCTGTTCCGTCCCTTCTTCATCGGGCCCGCCGGGCAAACAGACGCAGATGATTGCACGTACGATCTGGAGCCGGCAACCGGGACACCAACCCCGCGATGCGCCCAAATGAAAAGGGCCGCCCGAAGGCGGCCCTCGATGTTTCGCGTGCCTCGTCGGCGCGGGCGGATCATTCCGCCGCCGGCAACTGGGCCGGCTGCGCGGCGTTCTTGACCGCCTGCTCCCGCTCGCGCTCGTCGAGAATGAGCTGATCGCGCTTGGTCGCGACCTCGCGGAGCTCGTTCATCATGGCGCCGGTTCCCGCCGGGATCAGGCGGCCGACGATGACGTTCTCCTTGAGGCCGTCGAGGGTGTCGATCTTGCCGTTCACCGCCGCCTCGGTCAGCACGCGGGTCGTCTCCTGGAACGACGCCGCCGAGATGAACGAACGCGTCTGCAACGAGGCCTTGGTGATGCCGAGCAGAACCGGATAGCCGTGCGCCGGCTTCTTGCCCTCCTCCACCGCCTTCACGTTGATCTCGTCGAGCTCGGTGCGGTCGAGCTGCTCGCCATGGATCAGGTCGGTCTCGCCGGCATCGTCGATCTCGACCTTCTGCAGCATCTGGCGGACGATCACCTCGATATGCTTGTCGTTGATGGCGACGCCCTGCAGCCGGTAGACCTCCTGGATCTCGTTGACGAGATAGGCGGCGAGCTCCTCGACGCCTTTGACCGCCAGGATGTCGTGGGGCGCCGGATTGCCCTCGACGATGTAGTCGCCCTTCTCGATGACGTCGCCGTCCTGAAGGTGGATGTGCTTGCCCTTGGGAATGAGATATTCCCGCGGCTCCTCGCCCTCCACGGTCGGCTCGATGGTGAGCCGACGCTTGTTCTTGTAGTCGCGGCCGAACCGCACGGTGCCGGAGACTTCGGCGATCACCGCCGCCTCCTTGGGCCGCCGCGCCTCGAACAGCTCCGCCACCCGCGGCAGGCCGCCGGTGATGTCGCGGGTCTTGGCGCTCTCGGTCGGAATGCGCGCGATGACGTCGCCCGCCTTCACATGGCTGCCGGTGTCGACCGAGAGAATGGCGTCGACCGCCAGCAGGTAGCGCGCCTCGCCGCCGCGGGGAAGCTTGAGGATCTTGCCGTCCTTGCCCTTGATGACGATGGCCGGACGCAGGTCCTGCTGGCCGCGGGCCGCGCCGGTGCGCCAGTCGATGACCACGCGCTTGGCGATGCCGGTCAACTCGTCGAGCGACTCCGACATCGACTGGCCTTCGACCAGGTCCTCGAACGCCGGCGTGCCCTCGACCTCGGTGAGCATCGGGCGGGTGTAGGGATCCCACTCGGCGATGCGCTGGCCGCGCTTGACGTGATCGCCCTCGTCCACCTTCATGCGGGCGCCGTACTGGATGCGGTGGACGGCGCGCTCGGTGCCGTCCTGATCCACCACGATGACGCCCATGTTGCGCGTCATGCAGATGAGATCGCCATCGGAGTTGCGAGAGATGTTGCGGTTCTTGATCCGGATCGTCCCCTCGAAGTTGGATTCGATGAAGGACTGCTCCGAGATCTGCGCCGCCCCGCCGATGTGGAAGGTACGCATGGTGAGCTGGGTGCCCGGCTCGCCGATCGACTGCGCCGCGATGACGCCGACCGCTTCGCCCATGTTGACGGGCGTTCCGCGGGCGAGATCGCGGCCGTAGCAGGCCGCGCACACGCCGTCGGGCGCCTCGCAGGTGAGCACCGAACGGATGCGCACCTCCTGGACCCCGGCCGTCACGATCTTCTCGACCTCGGCCTCCCCGAGCAGCGTGCTGCGCGGCACGATCACGTCGGTGCCGGCGGGATCGCGGATGTCCTCGGCAGTGGTGCGGCCGAGGATGCGAACCGCGAGCGAAGCCACCACCTGGCCGGCGTCGATGATCGCGCGCACCTTGATGCCCGAAACCGTACCGCAGTCATGGATGGTGATGATGGAATCCTGCGCAACGTCGACCAGCCGCCGCGTGAGATAGCCCGAATTCGCGGTCTTGAGCGCGGTATCGGCCAGTCCCTTGCGGGCGCCATGGGTCGAGTTGAAGTATTCGAGAACCGACAGCCCTTCCTTGAAGTTGGAGATGATCGGGGTCTCGATGATCTCGCCGGAGGGCTTGGCCATCAGGCCGCGCATGCCGGCGAGCTGGCGCATCTGGGCCGGCGACCCGCGCGCGCCCGAATGCGACATCATGTAGATCGAGTTGATCGGACTCTCGCGGCCGGTTTCCTTGTCCTTCTTGACCGCGGAAATCTCGCGCATCATCTCGTCGGCGATCTGCTCGGTGCATTTCGACCAGGCATCGACCACCTTGTTGTATTTCTCGCCCTGGGTGATCAGGCCTTCGTTGAACTGCTGCTCGAACTCCTTGGCGAAGGTGCGGGTGGCGTCGACGATCTTCCACTTGGTCGACGGCACCACCATGTCGTCCTTGCCGAACGAGATGCCGGCCTTGAAGGCGTGGTGGAAGCCGAGCGCCATGATCCGGTCGCAGAAGATCACGGTGTCCTTCTGCCCGCAGTGGCGGTAGACCGTGTCGATCATGTTGGAGATCTCGCGCTTCGTCATCAGCTTGTTGACGGCGTCGAACGTGACCTTGTGGGTGCGCGGCAGCACCTGGCCGAGGATGACCCGGCCCGGCGTGGTGTCGTACCATTTCTGGTAGGTGTTGCCCTCTTCGTCCGTGGCATGCCAGCGGTATTTGATCTTGCTGTGGAGCGTGATCGCCTTCTCCGCCAGCGCGTGCTCGATATCGGCCATGTCGCCGAATATCTTGCCCTCGCCGGGTTCGTTGTCGTGCGCCAGCGTCAGGTAATAGAGGCCGAGCACGATGTCCTGGCTCGGCACGATGATCGGCGAGCCGTTGGCGGGGTGCAGGATGTTGTTGGTCGACATCATCAGCACGCGCGCTTCGAGCTGGGCTTCGAGCGACAGCGGGATGTGGACGGCCATCTGGTCGCCGTCGAAGTCGGCGTTGAAGGCCGCGCACACCAGCGGATGGAGCTGGATCGCCTTGCCCTCGATCAGCACCGGCTCGAACGCCTGGATGCCCAGGCGGTGCAGCGTCGGCGCGCGATTGAGCAGCACGGGATGCTCGCGGATGACCTCGTCGAGAATGTCCCAGACCTCGGGCTTCTCCTTCTCGACCAGCTTCTTGGCCTGCTTGACCGTGGTCGACAGGCCCTTGGCGTCGAGACGCGAATAGATGAACGGCTTGAACAGCTCGAGCGCCATCTTCTTCGGCAGCCCGCACTGGTGCAGCCGCAGCTCCGGACCGACCACGATCACCGAGCGGCCGGAATAGTCGACCCGTTTGCCGAGCAGGTTCTGTCGGAACCGGCCCTGCTTGCCCTTGAGCATGTCGGCGAGCGACTTGAGCGGGCGCTTGTTGGCGCCGGTGATGACGCGGCCGCGGCGCCCGTTGTCGAACAGCGCATCGACCGCCTCCTGCAGCATGCGCTTCTCGTTGCGGATGATGATGTCCGGCGCGCGCAATTCGATCAGCCGCTTGAGGCGGTTGTTGCGGTTGATGACGCGGCGGTAGAGATCGTTGAGGTCGGAGGTCGCGAAGCGGCCGCCGTCGAGCGGCACCAGCGGCCGCAGGTCCGGCGGGATCACCGGCACCACGGTCAGGATCATCCATTCCGGCTTGTTGCTGGACTGGACGAACGACTCGATCAGCTTGAGGCGCTTGGCGAGCTTCTTCGGCTTGAGGTCGGTGGTCGCCTCCGCGATCTCGCGCCGCAGGTCGGCCGCGAGCTTCTCCAGGTCGAGCGCCTTGAGCATCTCGCGGATCGCTTCCGCGCCGATGGCGGCGGTGAAGCTGTCGGGGCCGAACTCGTCCTGCGCCTTGAGGTATTCGTCCTCCGACAGCAGCTGGCGGTCCTGCAGCGCGGTCAGGCCCGGCTCCAGCACGACGTAATATTCGAAATAGAGGATGCGCTCGAGGTCCTTGAGCGTCATGTCGAGCAGCAGGCCGATGCGGCTCGGCAGCGACTTCAGGAACCAGATGTGCGCCACCGGCGCCGCCAGCTCGATGTGGCCCATGCGCTCGCGCCGCACCCGCGACAGCGTCACCTCGACGCCGCACTTCTCGCAGATGATGCCCTTGTACTTCATGCGCTTGTACTTGCCGCACAAGCACTCGTAATCCTTGATCGGCCCGAAGATGCGCGCGCAGAACAGGCCGTCGCGCTCGGGCTTGAAGGTGCGGTAATTGATGGTCTCCGGCTTCTTGATCTCGCCGTAGGACCACGACAGAATCTTTTCCGGGCTCGCGATCGAAATCCGGATCTGGTCGAACACCTGAGCCGGGGTTTGCGGGCTGAAAAGATTGATGACCTCTTGGTTCATTATCTTCTCCGTTTGGAGCCGCCGGGCGATGCCGGCCGTCCTGAAATTCATTGCGCCGTCGCGGCGGGGCGGCGCCCTGTCAGGGAGCCGCCCGCGCGTAACGGTCTTGGTTTCTACTCGGCCGCTTCCGCGTCTCGCCGCGTTGCGGCTGCTTGGAGTTGTGCAGGTCGACGTTGAGGCCGAGCGAGCGCATTTCCTTGACCAGCACGTTGAAGGATTCCGGGATACCGGCCTCGAACGTGTCGTCGCCGCGCACGATCGCCTCGTACACCTTGGTGCGGCCGGCGACGTCGTCCGACTTCACCGTCAGCATTTCCTGCAGCGTGTAGGCGGCGCCATAGGCTTCGAGCGCCCACACCTCCATTTCGCCGAACCGCTGGCCGCCGAACTGGGCCTTGCCGCCCAGCGGCTGCTGGGTGACGAGGCTGTACGGGCCGATCGAGCGGGCGTGGATCTTGTCGTCGACCAGATGGTGGAGCTTGAGCATGTAGATGTAGCCCACCGTCACCTTGCGGTCGAACGCCTCGCCGGTGCGGCCGTCATGCAGCGTCACCTGGCCCGAATGGTCGAGCCCGGCGAGATCGAGCATGTGCTCGATGTCGGCCTCCTTGGCGCCGTCGAACACCGGCGTCGCGATCGGCACGCCGTGCCGCAGATTGTCGCCGAGTTCGACCAGGCCTTCTTCGTCGAGCGACTTGATGGTCTCCTCGTCGCCGTAGATCTTCTTCAGGGTCTCCTTGAGCGGCTTGAGATCCTTGCGGGCGTAATAGGCGTCGACCGCCTGGCCGATGCGGTGGCCGAGGCCGGCGCAGGCCCAGCCGAGATGGGTCTCGAGGATCTGGCCGACATTCATGCGGCTCGGCACGCCGAGCGGATTGAGCACGATGTCGACCGGCTGGCCGTCGGCGAGGAACGGCATGTCCTCGGACGGCACGATCTTGGACACCACGCCCTTGTTGCCGTGGCGGCCGGCCATCTTGTCGCCGGGCTGGATCTTGCGCTTCACCGCGACGAAGACCTTGACCATCTTCATCACGCCCGGCGGCAGTTCGTCGCCGCGCTGCAGCTTCTCGACCTTGTCGAGGAAGCGCTGCTCCAGGCCCTTCTTGGACTCGTCGTACTGCTTGCGGATCGCCTCGATCTCCGCCATCAGCTTGTCGTTTGGCGAGGCGAACTGCCACCATTGCGAGCGCGGATATTCCTCGAGCACCGCGCGGGTGATCTTGGATTCCTTCTTGAAGCCCTTCGGCCCGGCGATGCCCTGGCGGCCTTCCAACAGCTCGGCGAGCCGGCCGTAGACGTTGCGGTCGAGGATCGCCTGCTCGTCGTCGCGGTCCTTGGCGAGACGCTCGATCTCCTCCCGCTCGATGGCGAGCGCGCGCTCGTCCTTGTCGACGCCGTGACGGTTGAACACCCGCACCTCGACGACGGTGCCCTGGACGCCCGGCGGCACCCGCAGCGAGGTGTCGCGCACGTCGGAGGCCTTTTCGCCGAAGATCGCGCGCAGCAGCTTTTCCTCCGGCGTCATCGGGCTCTCGCCCTTCGGCGTGATCTTGCCGACCAGGATGTCGCCGGCATGGACCTCGGCGCCGATATAGACGATGCCGGCCTCGTCGAGATTCTTCAGCGCCTCCTCCGAGACGTTGGGAATGTCGCGGGTGATTTCCTCGGGGCCGAGCTTGGTGTCGCGGGCCATCACCTCGAATTCCTCGATGTGGATCGAGGTGAAGACGTCGTCCTTGACGATCCGCTCGGACAAGCAGGATCGAGTCCTCGAAGTTGTAGCCGTTCCACGGCATGAAGGCGACGAGGACGTTGCGGCCGAGCGCGAGCTCGCCGAGATCGGTCGAGGGACCGTCGGCGATGATGTCGCCCTTCTTGACGGCATCGCCCACCTTCACCAGCGGACGCTGGTTGATGCAGGTGTTCTGGTTGGAGCGCTGGAACTTCATCAGCCGGTAGATGTCGACGCCCGATTTGGTGGGGTCGAGGTCCTCGGTGGCGCGCACCACGATGCGGGTGGCGTCGACCTGGTCGATCATGCCGGTCCGCCGCGCGGCGATCGCGGCGCCGGAATCGCGGGCGACCACGCCTTCCATGCCGGTGCCGACGAACGGCGCCTCGGCACGCACCAGCGGCACCGCCTGGCGCTGCATGTTGGAGCCCATCAGAGCGCGGTTGGCGTCGTCGTTCTCCAGGAACGGGATCAGCGCCGCGGCGACCGAAACCAGCTGCTTGGGCGACACGTCCATGTAGTCGACGCGGTCGGGAGCGATCATCAGCACGTCGCCGGCATGCCGGCAGACGATGAGATCCTCGGTGAAACGGCCGCTGCGCATCGAGCGGCACGTTGGCCTGGGCGACGTAGTAGCGCCCCTCCTCCATCGCCGAGAGGTAGACCACCTCGTCGGTGACGCGGCCGTCCTTGACCTTGCGGTAGGGCGTCTCGACGAAGCCGTATTTGTTCACCCGCGCATAGGTGGCGAGCGAATTGATGAGGCCGATGTTCGGGCCTTCCGGCGTCTCGATCGGGCAGATCCGGCCGTAATGGGTCGGATGCACGTCGCGCACCTCGAAGCCGGCGCGCTCGCGGGTGAGGCCGCCGGGACCGAGCGCCGAGAGCCGCCGCTTGTGGGTGATCTCGGACAGCGGGTTGGTCTGGTCCATGAACTGGGACAGCTGCGAGGAGCCGAAGAACTCGCGCACCGCCGCCGCCGCCGGCTTGGCGTTGATCAGATCCTGCGGCATCACGGTGTCGATGTCGACCGAGCTCATGCGCTCCTTGATGGCGCGCTCCATGCGCAACAGGCCGATACGGTACTGGTTCTCCATCAGCTCGCCGACCGAGCGCACCCGGCGGTTGCCGAGATGGTCGATGTCGTCGATCTCGCCCTTGCCGTCGCGCAGGTCGACCAGCGTGCGGATCACGCCGAGGATGTCCTCCTTGCGCAGCACGCGCAGGGTGTCCTCGGCCTGCAGGTCGAGCCGCATGTTCATCTTGACGCGGCCGACCGCGGAGAGGTCGTAGCGCTCGGAATCGAAGAACAGCGAGTGGAACATCGCCTGGGCGGTGTCGAGCGTCGGCGGCTCGCCCGGCCGCATCACGCGATAGATGTCGAACAGCGCGTCCTCGCGCGTCATGTTCTTGTCGACATTGAGCGTGTTGCGGATGTAGGCGCCGACATTGACGTGGTCGATGTCGAGCACCGGGATTTCCTTGTAGCCGGCGTCGTTGAGCGTCTTGAGCGTCTTCTCGGTGATCTCGCCGCCGGCTTCGACGTAGATCTCGCCGGTCTTGGCGTTGACCAGGTCCTCGGCGATGTAGTGGCCGATCAGTTCATCGTCGGTCATGCGGAGGGCCTTGAGGCCCTTCTCGGCGAACTGGCGGGCCTGGCGCACGGTGATCTTCTTGCCGGCCTCGACCACGACCTTGCCGGAGTCGGCGTCGACGAGATCGTTCACCGCCTTGTAGCCGCGCATGCGGTTGGCGTCGAACGGCACCCGCCAGCCGTCCTTGGAGCGCTTGTAGATGATCTGCTTGTAGAAGGTGTTGAGGATCTCCTCGCCGTCCATGCCGAGCGCGAACAGGAGCGACGTCACCGGAATCTTGCGGCGGCGGTCGATGCGCGCATGGACGATGTCCTTGGCGTCGAACTCGATGTCGAGCCAGGAGCCGCGATAGGGGATGATCCGCGCCGCGAACAGGAGCTTGCCCGAGGAATGGGTCTTGCCCTTGTCGTGGTCGAAGAACACGCCGGGCGAGCGGTGCATCTGCGAGACGATGACGCGCTCGGTGCCGTTGACGACGAAGGTGCCGTTGTTGGTCATGAGCGGGATGTCGCCCATGTAGACGTCCTGCTCCTTGATGTCCTTCACGGAGCGCGCGCCGGTCTCCTCGTCGATATCGAACACGATCAGCCGCAGCGTCACCTTGAGCGGCGCGGCATAGGTCATGCCGCGCTGGCGGCACTCGTCCACGTCGTATTTCGGGCGGCTCGAACTCGTAATGGACGAATTCGAGCTGGGCGGTGTTGGAGAAGTCGGAGATCGGGAACACCGACTTGAACACCGCCTGCAGACCTTCGTCGGGACGCCCGCCATGGGGCTCCTTGACCAGCAGGAATTGATCGTAGGACGCCTTCTGAACCTCGATGAGGTTCGGCATCTCTGCGACTTCCTCGATTTTTCCAAAGGACTTGCGGACCCGTTTACGACCGGTGAACGTTTGTGCCATCGTGGCCTCTTTCTTCCTCCGTCCGCCCCGGATGGGCGGCGGGGTCTTCCAGCCGGCCAAAAGCCGGACCGGAAGAGGATTAGGGCGGCGGAATTTATTCCGCCGATTTCATGCCGGGCCCGCGCGTCGGGACGCCCGTTCGCAACCAACGCAAGCGCCGCGGAACCCGGGAACTCGCGGCCGGGAACCCGGCAACCCGAACGCAGGCAGTTGGCGCCTGCAATGAGCGGCGAGCCGCGAACTCATATAGTCCGCGAAACGCCCTTCACCACATGCGCCTTCACCACATGCACCCCACCACAATACGCAGATGGCCAAGCGGCCATCTGGGGGATGCCGTGGTGCCGGCATCGCGTGCTGGTCCGGTGATGTCCGGATCTTGCCTCCCATGCGAGCCTTTGCGGCCCTGTTACTTCAACTCGACCTTGGCGCCGGCCTTTTCGAGCTGGGCCTTGACCTTTTCGGCCTCTTCCTTGGTGACGCCTTCCTTCACGTTCTTGGGCGCACCCTCGACGAGGTCCTTGGCCTCCTTGAGGCCGAGGCCGGTGAGCGCGCGGACCTCTTTGATGACCTCGATCTTCTTTTCGCCGATCGCCGCGAGCACGACGGTGAACTCGGTCTTTTCCTCGACCACGGCGGCAGCGGCCGCTCCCGGCGCCGCAACCGCGACGGCGGCAGCGGCGGAGACGCCCCACTTCTCCTCGAGAAGCTTGGCGAGTTCGGCGGCTTCGAGCACGGTCAGGCCCGACAGCTCATCCACGAGTTTCGACAAATCAGCCATTGTTCGCATGTCCTTCAGGTTCGAACTTCAACGAGATTGGCGTATCACGCCGCTTCATCCTTGCTGGCATAGGCCTGGACCACCCGGGCGACCTTCGCCGCCGGCGCGACGATGACCTGCGCGATCTTGGTCGCCGGCGCCTGGATGAGGCCGACGATCTTGGCACGCAATTCATCGAGCGACGGCAGCGAGGCGAGCGCCTTGATGCCGTCCGGGTTCAGGGCGGTCCTGCCCATCGCTCCGCCGAGGATCACGAATTTCTCGTGCCCCTTGGCAAAGTCGGTGGCGACCTTCGGCGCAGCCACCGGATCGCCGGAATAGGCGATCACCGTCGGTCCCTTGAGAAGGGACGCGACCGAGGCTGCGTCGGTGCCGTCAAGAGCGATTTTGGCGAGACGGTTCTTGGCGACCTTCACCGAGGCGCCGGCCTGCTTCATCTGCCTGCGCAGAAGCTGCATGTCGGCAACGGTGAGGCCGGCATAGTGAGCGACGACCACGACGCTGGAGGCCTTGAAGACCCCGTTCAACTCCGTGACCATCTCTTTCTTGGCCGCTCGATCCACTTGCTCTCTCCGGTTGACGGCCTGCTACCCGGGTAACCCCGATCATGGGCAAGCCCAATCCTGGAGTGGGTCCCAATCCTGGGTCCCCAACGGGAACAAGCCGCCGGTTTGCGACTTGCCGCCCGCTCTCAGCCTGCGGCAGAGGGCGAACGACGCTCCTCATGCCCTGCCCCCTCCGGCGGACGCTGCCGCCTGAGGTCTCGAGGTCCGAACCGTAGCGGGGGTTGCCCCCGTTAAAGATCTTCACCCGTCTGTGCAGGCACTTAAGTCACAGAATTAAGCCCTCGCGCGATGCTCGGGCGCCTGCAGTCTCGGACAGGACCCACCCGGAAAACCGGATGGATGCGCGCTTCCCCTCTAAATCCGACAATCCGGCCCTCCCTTTCAGATGAATCCAAACCGGACGTCTGAAAGGAATAAGTTCCTGATCACCATTTTCGTGAGACAGCGCACAAAAGCGCGCCGACGTTATTGGGTCGGCACGCCCGTTGCAACCTATTTATGACGTTGCACCGGATTTGCAAGCTTTTTTTAACAGGTCCGTCAACTGCCTCTCCCGCTTGCGGGAGAGGGTTAGGGGGGCCGCTGACTCGCGGTCCACGCCCGAGATGCCCTCCTCGCCCTGCCCCCTCCCCGACCCTCCCCCGCGAGCGGGAGAGGGAGATTAAGGTCAATGCGCGGTGCTGCCGGCCGCGAGCACCGTCGCCGGCTCGATCTTCACGCCCGGACCCATGGTCGAGGACAGCGCGATGCGGTTGATGAAATGGCCCTTGGCGCCGGGCGGCTTTGCCTTCTGCACCGCGTCGGCGAACGCCTTGACGTTCTCCACCAGCTTGTCCGCCGAAAACGACGCCTTGCCGACGCCGGCATGGATGATGCCGGCCTTCTCGACCCGGAACTCCACCGAGCCGCCCTTGGAGGCCTTCACCGCGCTGGCGACATCCATGGTCACGGTGCCGACCTTGGGGTTCGGCATCATGCCGCGGGGGCCCAGCACCTTGCCGAGGCGGCCGACCAGCGGCATCAGGTCGGGGGTCGCGATACAGCGGTCGAAATCGATGGTGCCGCCATTGACCTTCTCGACCAGGTCCTCGGCGCCCACCACGTCGGCGCCCGCCGCCCGCGCTTCGTCGGCCTTGGCGCCGCGCGCGAACACCGCCACCCGCGTGGTGCGGCCGGTGCCGTTGGGCAGCGCCACCACGCCGCGGACCATCTGGTCGGCATGGCGGGGGTCGACGCCGAGGTTCATGGCGATCTCGATGGTCTCGTCGAACTTCGCCTTGGCGCGCTCCTTGATCATCTTGACCGCCTCGTCGAGCGGGTAGAGCTTCTCGCGATCGATGCCCTCGCGGGCCTTCACGGTGCGTTTTCCGTTGGCCATCGTCGTTACTCCCTCACCTCGAGACCCATGGAACGGGCGGAGCCTTCGATCATCCGCATCGCGGACTCGATGGTGTCGCAGTTGAGATCCTTCATCTTCTGCTCGGCGATCTCCTTGACCTGCGCCTTGGTCACTGAGCCGGCCTTGTCGCGGCCGGGCGCCTTGGAGCCGGACTCGATGCTCGCCGCCTTCTTGAGGAAATAGGACACCGGCGGCGTCTTCATCTCGAAGGTGAAGGAACGGTCCTGATAGGTGGTGATCACCACCGGGATCGGCGTGCCCTTCTCCAGCTTCTGGGTCTGGGCGTTGAACGACTTGCAGAACTCCATGATGTTGAGGCCGCGCTGGCCGAGCGCGGGGCCGATCGGCGGCGACGGGTTTGCGGCACCCGCCGGCACCTGCAGCTTCAAAAAGCCGGTGACTTTCTTCGCCATTGCCTTGCTCCTTGCAGCGCCGGAGGGCGCCGGGTTCGTGGTTCGGCTCGATGCGGACGGTTGGCGGCCGCCGCCGGCCTCCCACAATGGTCGCAGCCGGAAATGCCGGACTGCCTCGTCTCACCTGCGACGCGCCTGCGTGCAATCCGTCAGCGCGCGAAAACAGGCGCCGTCACATACACCATTTGGCGCGGATGGCCACCCCTTTTTGCGGACGTTGCGCGCAGGCGCCGCAGTTAGGGACGCATTGCGCCGAATTCAAGCGCGGCGGGTGGCCGTCAGGTCTTCTCGACCTGGGCGAATTCCAACTCGACCGGCGTCGCGCGGCCGAAGATCGACACCGCGACCTTGAGCCGCGAACGCGACTCGTCGACCTCCTCGACCGTGCCGTTGAAGGAGGCAAACGGGCCGTCGGACACCCGGACCTGCTCGCCGACCTCGAACGACACCGAGGGCTTGGGCCGCTCGATACCTTCCTGGACCTGATGCAGGATGCGCGCCGCCTCGGAATCCGAGATCGGCATCGGCTTGTTGTCGGCGCCGAGAAAGCCGGTGACCTTCGGGGTGTTCTT
This sequence comes from uncultured Alphaproteobacteria bacterium, assembly GCA_963800215.1. GTDB lineage: Bacteria > Pseudomonadota > Alphaproteobacteria > Rhizobiales > Xanthobacteraceae > JAJPKK01. The sequence continues at coordinate 44,084 of CAWCZY010000009.1, forward strand.
GATGAGGTGGAAGGCCTCGTCGGTCAGTTCCATCTTCACCAGCACGTAGCCCGGGAAGAACTTGCGCTCGGCGTCGACCTTACGGCCGCGGCGCACCTCGACGACCTTTTCCTTGGGCACCATGACCTCTTCGAACAGGTCGGACAGGCCGCGCTGCTTGGCCTGCTCCCGGATCGATTCCGCGACCTTGTTCTCGAAGTTCGAGTAGGCGTGGACGATGTACCAGCGCTTGGTCATGGCCGTTCCCGAAATGTGTCTCAACTGCCGATCCCCAGCACCAGGGTGACCAGGAAGCGGATCACCTGATCAGCGAACAGGAAGAAGATGCCGGCCGCCGTGGCCATGATGAAAACCATGACGGTGGTGATGGCGGTCTCGCGCCGGGTCGGCCAGGTGACCTTCGCGGTCTCCTGGCGCACCTCCTGGAGGAACTTGAATGGACTGGTCTTCGCCATTTCATGAATCCGAACAGGCCCGCTCTGCGCCCGATCCATTGCGGAACAAGCCGGCTTGCCGGGCCCTTTTTGGGGATAGCTGCGCCGCGGAAGTCCGAAATCGGGCCGCAGGCGTCATTTCTCTCCTACCGCCAGACGCCTGCAAAAGCAAGCGGCGCACGTGCAGCGCTCGGACCATCGGCCATTTGGGCCGCTATTTGGGTGGCCGGCATGGGATTGCCAGGGGCACGGCGGCTGCGGCGCGCCTCCGGCAGGATCGAACCCCTGCCGCGACCGCCGTCATTTGCGTTCCGGGAAAAGCGCCATCGCCTCATCCGCCAGCACGCCTGCGGTGATCGAGATCGGCGCGAAGGTCGCCTTGCTCGCCAGATCGGCACTCGAGATCATGATCTGGTCGATTCGCGTCGCGAGTTGCTCGACCGACGCGGCGAAGACGAGCCGGCCGAAATGGCACCACAGGATCGCCCCCATGCACATGGCGCAGGGTTCACCGGTCGTATAGAGCGTGCTGCCCCGAAGCGCCTTGCTGCCACGGGTGGCGAGGGCGCGGCGGATCGCGACCATCTCGCCATGGGCGGTCGGATCGTCCGTGGTGCGCCCGAGATTGCGCCCCCGCGCGATCAGGCGGCCGTCGCGCACGATCGCCGCACCGAACGGAAAGTCGGCCCGCCGGGCCTCTTCGAGGGCGATGCGCATGAAGCGTTCGTCGGCGTCCGCGGCAGGCGCCGCGGCCGCGAAACGTGTCGTCGCCAGCGAGACGGCGGTGCAGGCGAACGCCGCCACCACCACGCGCCGGCTCGCACCGCGGCAGCCGCATGCCGGGCCGCGCGCGCAATTGCAGATATCAGCCATCATCATTGCTCCCTCGGAAGCCCGTCGGCGGCGCGGCTCAACTTCTGCATCAACGTGAGCCGAGACCTGCAAGCCATTGAGTATTTGAACGCGAACGCCGGACTTCGACGCCGCCGCGATCACGGGCACGGGCGGCGGATGCCGTGATAGTCGACATAGGTCCCGGTCCAGGGGTCGTATGACCTCGAGCGCGCGCAATAAGCGACCGGACCGGCATACGCCCACGCCCGGGGATAGAAATAGCGATAGAAATGACGGCTCGGCGTGTGGCCATAGGCGGGGGTGACGCTGCTGTAGTAATAGACATCGTCGCGAAATTGCACTGCCGTCGCGCCGGTGCCGGTCGCCAGCATCGTCGCGCCGGCGAGGGCCGCCGCCAACGCCGCGGCCGTGATTTTCGATCCCATGACATCCTCCATGTGGTTTGGTCGAGCCCGAGCGTCCCGCTGCCTGACGCCGACATTCTCAATCCAGTTGGGCAAGTCGACCCACGACTTATTGCAGGAGGGTGTGATTTATCCAACCGGCGCAAAGGTCATCAATCCAATCAAATTTCGCCACAGTGTTGCCGAGGATTCCGCGCACTGGGAAGCAGTTCGTTTCGAGGCTGGAACCTTCCGGCCATTCCGTTTCGGGGGCGAAACAACGGGGGAAAACCTGATGGTCAATCACGTACCTGCCCTTGCTGCCGCGACGCTGCTGGCCGCAAGCCTTGCGACATTCACGACCGCAGCGTCGGCGGGACCGCTTTCCGGAGCGCTCGCGATCAACAACGCCGCGCCGAGCCACGTCGAAACCGTCGGCGGCTGGGGCGGCTACCGCGGCGGCGGCTACGGCTATCGCGGCGGTTACGGCTATCGTGGCGGCTACGGCTGGCGCGGCCCGGGCTGGGGCTGGGGCGTTGGTGCCGGCCTGGTCGGCGGCGCGATCCTCGGCGCGGCAATCGCCGGTCCCCCGGTCGTCTACGGCCCGCCGGTGGTCTACGGGCCGCCCGTCGTTTACGGGCCCCCGCCCGGCGCATACGCACCGCCGCCCCCCGGCTACGGACCGCCGCCGGTGACGCTGCCGCCGAAGTGACCTCCGCATAGGCCGGAACAGCATGCCGGCGCCGCCGGCATGCTGTTGTTCAGTTCGCACGCAATCCGTGGCCTCGATTTCAGGCGCCGTCGCCTCGCGTCATCGCCGACGATGTCAGGTGACGATGACGTCAGGTGGTTCGAAAATTACCACATCACGTTCCACATCGCGCGCCTGTTGGGCGTGACGCTCGATCAGGTGCGAACGAACGCGCGCGGCGCGGCTCATGGTGCCGGGACATTTTCAAGCCGTCCCACCGCGACAAAAAACATGACATTTCAATGCTTGGTGAGGGGCTGGAGTGGAGGGACTATCTTGAGCCGAGAGTTCAAACACTTAGAGGAAAGTGGGCCGTTTGCCGGACCGGTTTTCAACACAACGAACCCGAATAGGAGGCCCACCCTATGAGGGGCCAGACGGTCAGCTGAACTCAACGCCGATCTGGGAAGCTTTTCGCCAAACGACCCGGCAACGGCGGACCGAATCCGAATCAAACCGAAGTTCAAATGTGTCAGGAATGCCGATCGGGCTGAACACCTTGAGGCATGCGCCGCCGTCCGAGAGGTTGCGGACCACGCAGTCGATCGCCGCGGTACGATGCGCGAAAGTGATCTGGGCCCCCTTCAGCACTCGCCAGCGGGATCGCTTTCGGCGCGGCTCCACAATTGGGGCGGGCGAGGTTGATTGATCAAAGAGCGGCATTGGACGATCTTGATCACTTGAACTTAAAGATTGATTACCGGCCCCAGTCGAAAATTTAGTGACCGATGGCCCGATCCCGCTTCAACGATCCGATCGAGCCGATGACGCTTTCCAACATGCGCGAGAACGTCGTGCGCTCGCCCGATGTGCGCTGCCGCTGTATCATGACGCAAGCGGCACCTGATCTTTGATATCATAGGGCGCTTAGCCAGCCTCTGAACTCCTTCAGGTCCTTCGCCGGCAAAGTACTTCTCGCAACGATCGAGAAGGGCGTGTCGGCGATCAGCGATACGGGTGCGAAGTCTTTCACAACTTCGTATTGAAGCTTCTGGGTCACAGCATTGAAGACATGTGTTTGAACATTGCCGATGCTGAGCATGTAGCCGTCCAGTCCTGTTCGGGCGACACGTCCAACGCCAATGCTGCCGCCCGCACCACCAACGTCCTCGATGACGATGGGTTGACCGAGCGATACCTTCATGCGCTCCGACAAAATACGCGCGAGCGTGTCCGTTGCCCCGCCGGCAGGATACGGCACCACCATCGTGATAGGCCGTGTCGGATAGGCTTGCGCCCTCGCAACGCGCATTGTCACCGGAGAAGCGGCAGCGGCGGCCGCCACGCGCAGGATTTGACGGCGTGAAAGTCTCACAGCTTCGGCTGGCCGTTTCACAACCCGTCATCTCGAAAGCCGTCGCTGATTTGGAGCAGATGCTGGGAGTGCGTCTGCTCGATCGTGGGCCGCTCGCAGCCCATGGCACATCGCGGGGCGACTTACCCGGCTTCGACACGCCGCATTCGCGGACGTTACGGAATATTTCGGCCGGGATTTGCGTCACTCCGCCTCGATACCCGCGAACCTGACGACTTTGCCCCACTTTATCTGTTTCTTGGTGAGAGGCTGGCAGGAGTGGAGGGACTTCGAACCCCCAGCCCCCGGTTTTGGAGACCGGTGCTCTAGCCATTGAGCTACACTCCTACGGACGGACGATCCGGTAGGGTCTGCCGCCGCGTTTTCATGCCTGAGGCCGGGCCGCGATGCAAGCCCGCCGGATGGCGCTCCGTGCAGGCTGCGGGCAGGCTCGCCGCACGGCGCATGGACCCGGGTGCGATTTGTGACACCTGCATCGGGTGAACGATCGCGATGCGCTCCTCGACGAATGGGACAGGATGAGCAAAACGCACATCCGCAACCAGAGGAGATTATCATGTTCCGCAAGATCAGCTTCGCTCTCATCGCCGCCGCTGCACTCGGCTCCGCCGCGCTCGCCCCGACCTCCGCCTCGGCATGGGGACGTGGCGGCTTCCACGAAGGTGGATTTCATGACGGCTACCGCGGCGGGTGGGAACATCGTGGTTTCGGCTACGGCTACGGCTACGGCTTCGACCGCGGTTCGAGGTTCTGCAATTTTCACCCCTGCGAAATCGAGCGCCCCTTGTAACCGCCGTGCCCTGTGACCGGGCTGGCTGCCGAGGTTCGTCCCTCCACAGCCAGCCCAATTCACTCGCGCCGGCGCCGGTTCGACTTTCCCGAATCATCCGCGATGCTCTCGATATCATCAATCGACCTCATCCTGTGAGGAGCGCCCGCGGGACGCGTCTCGCGGGATGAGGCTCGTGGGGATGAGGTTCGTGGGTCCAAATGCCATCCCGTCCGATTTGACTGGTTGCATGGAATCGATCCACAGCCACCCGGTTGAACTCATTCGGACGGGCGAACCGGCAGGCCCATCGGATGACGCTCAGCGCCATGTCGTGGGCTGGCAGATGGTGGGTGTCGCGAACGGCCGGCGAGCATATGATCGTGCATCGAGCCCTCCTCGCCGATCGCGGTCCGTGTTCAGTTCGGCGGCACCGAGACCTTGACCGTGAGCGGGCGTGGCGCCAGCACCGTTCCATCCGCCTTGGTGACGCTGACCCACGCGCCGGCCGGACGGCCGTCGCGCATCGGACGCGCGGTCACCGTGACGAGGTCCCCCGGCTGCAGCGCGTCTTTCTTGATCCCGGCCCGCATCAGCGTGCTCGGTCCCTCGGCCTCGAACCCCCACAGCGTTTCCCCAGCCTCGTCATCGGTCACGACGACATAGAGCCAAGCATGAGGATTTACGTATTCGAATTCCTTCACGGTGCCCCTGACGGTGACGGTCTTTTCATTCTCGAACATCGACGCCGAGTGGTGAGCGAGCGCCGGCACCGCACCGATCAAGAGCGCAGCAATGCAAACCGCGGAACTCAACTTACTCACCGCACGCATCTCCATCGAAGGTCGCATGATCGCCGGCATTCGAACACTCCCGGCAAAGCCCGCACCGGGCGTCGGTACGAATGGTTCGCATCGAAACGGTTCGCGGCGATGAAGAAAGCGCTTGCGCGCCGCCTGCGCGCATCCGCTCGCAGACCCCGCGTCGCGATCACGACGGGCCTGTCATCGCCGCTTTGGTTCTGTTTGTGGCACTCGCACCCCCTCCCCGCTTCGTCCGCCGATTTTCTCGAGGAAAATGGTTTTTTTGGTGTCACCATCGCGCGACGCTCCCGAATGGACGGCTTCCTGCGGCTACACGATCTGCAGAGCCGGCAGGGGCGTGACGTCCTCGCGGCGCCTTTCCAAAAAGCTCTCGCACGCGTGTCACAGGACAATTATATGTACCGCCGCTGGAGCTCGAGGCGATCGGCGATGCGCACATGAGCGCCCGGGACGTTTGCGGCAAGCAAAGACCGCCGGATCGCTGCATGATCGTGCTGGAAAACAACAACTGGGTCGGCAAGTCGCAGTGATCGGCGCGAACCGTCATGATCGAAAACGAACACAGGAACACTCAACGGCACCGGACCTTGAAGGCCGGCAAGATCATTCTGCATCACGGCACCTCGGTCATCGACTGCACCGTCCGCAACATCTCGGCCACCGGCGCCTCGATCACGCTGCCGAACGCTGCAACCGTCCCGGCGGATTTCGAGCTTCAAATCGACGGCCAAGCCCGGCCTTGCAAGGTGGCGTGGCGCCGCCTGGATCGTATGGGAGTGAAATTCAAGTAGCGGCGGTCGCGGTGCCCTACGCGCTGCACCACTGGAGACTGGTCCGCGTGGACACGGCCCTATAGCTCCGACACCAAGCTGCGCACGGGGGTCAGCGCGCTGGCCTCGAGCTGTGTCGCCGGCATTCAGCCTTATGTCGGGCACGGCCGGCGGCCGACCCGGCTGCGCCGGGAAGGCCCGCACAAGCCAGCCTCGGTCAAGACACTGGCGCTCGGCTCGCCGAAATAGGCCCGGCGCACGATCCCAGCCTGCGGTGCGGCCGGCGAGGTCGTCTGGATTCCGGGTTCACCGCTGCGCCGCGCCCCGGAATGGCGACCGGCGGCCCCGCGCGCTGCGTGTCATTTCTTCGCCGGGTGATTGACCCCGACGTTGAGGGCCGCCGGCGCCGACGACGAGGAGAAGCTGGTGATGTCGCTTCGCGCCGTCCGATCGCGGTGGTGCACTACGGCCACTTTGCCGGATTTGGCCGGCGCCGCCTGAGCGCTGATGGGGGCGAGCGAACCCGCGCACAGGATCGCGACGGTTGCTGCGGTTAACAGAAGGTTCTTATGCATGGCGTTCTCCTGCTGATTTCTTTTTGGCGTGCGGAGTGAAGCTTATATGATAATGGGGCCAAATGATTATTATTCTACTGGAATAAATCCCGGATTCGTTGCGCTGGATCAATTCTTCGTCACCGCGCGAATATCATGTTTATTGCGGCGCAGCTAAAACCCCTGTGATTTATTGCAGCGCAGCCAAAACCGGCCCGGTAAACTCGATGGCGATCTCGTCCGCTGCCGCAGCGCAGCAACCCGGCGGCGATCCGGGAGCCTAGGCACTTTTCTGCTGCTTCTTCATGTCGTCGAACCACGGGCAGATGCCTGCCATCACCTCGTGGTTGCCGGGCAGCACCTGGACCGGACGGCGCAGCCCGCGCTCGGCATTGGCGAGCCGCATGGCGCGCGCTTCGGCGCGCTGCTCGGGCGTCAGCCAGGCGCGGTCGTGGCCCCATATGCTCGGGCCTTCCTTGCGCTCGGAGGGTTGCCAGGAGGCGGGGTCGATGTCGCGGGCGCCCCAGCCGGATTCGGTCATGAAGCCCGACGGGTTCCAGGTGTAGAATGAGGTGACGAAATCGCCGCAATGGCGTCCGAGCGTCACGGCGAGCCGGCCGTCCTCGCCGCCGGCGAGGTCGTAGCCCTGGCCGACATCGTCGAAGCTGAACAGCTCCAACATCATGTGGTGGACCGCGTTCTTGCCGGTGGCGGCAAAGGCGATGCTGTGGTGGCGCGGGTTCACGTGGAAGAAATAGAGCTGGTAGGGCCGCAGGAAATAGTCGCTGAGGCGGAACCCGAGGACGTCGCGGTAGAATTCCATCATCTCCTCGATGCGTTCCACATGCAGCACCACATGGCCGAGCCCCAGCGCGCCGGTGCGGAACCCGGAAATGTTGCGTCCGGGCACGAACGGGTCGGCCGCCGCCTCGGCGCCGTGGAAGAACTCGAGCCGGTTGCCGAGGGGATCGCGTACCACCAGGAGATCGGCGACGCGGCGTTCGTCGGCCAGCGTGCGCACCCCGCGCGCCGCCTCGATGCCGTGGGCGTCCAGATGCGCCCCCAGCCGGTCGAGCGCGGCGCCGTCGGCGACCTCCCAGCCGAAGAAACCGATGCCCTCGCCGCCGTCGGCGTTCACGATCAGCCGCTGCTTGCGGTCGTCCATGCGCAACGCCAGCGTGGAACGGCTGCGGTCGACCGCCTGCAGGCCTAGCAGCCGCGTCCCGTAGCCCGACCAATCGTCGATGTCCTTGGCGCGAAGGCCGACATAGCCGAGGGATTGAACGAGCATGCGACACCTCTCCCGAGTCCGCTCTCTAGTCCGCGTCATGCGTCGGCAGCCCGACGCACCGCCACTCCAAATCTACCAGAATTTTTACAGAATTTTCGCTCGCGCCGACGCGATTGCGCATCTCTTCCTAGCCGTTCACGGTCTGGACTCTTATGGAGCGCCGCCACTTGAGTCTACATTGATGTGATTCGCCGCTTGGTCCAGCAGGCCAGCTGCGAACGCCGGGGCGGGGTTAGGGGTGGGGGCCCCGGCGCCCAGTTTTGTTTCCGAGTCATTGATCGTTTCGGCGGCGCGCTCGCCCCTGGCCAGGAGCAGGAGCGCGTCGTCGCCGGGGATTGCGGTCCTGCCGAGACGGTGGGACAGGGGGTAAGGGGCAGCGGATGCCGGACCTGATCCGGACGAGCGGCACGGGGGTGCCACCGAACAGGCGCAGATGCGCGACGCTCGCTGCCTTGTGCGTGCCCCGCGCGTCGGCCGTGCTCGTGAGCCTCACTCTCGTGGGCTTTACCGGCGAGGCTGCGGCGCAGGCGGACCCCGTCGCCCTCGGGCTCGCCTATCTGGACGCGCTCAAGTCGCTCGATCAGCACGAATTGGCGGGGCTCGCGCTGTTCATCGGCGTGCTGTTCTTCGCGGTGGTCAGCGCCGTGCTGCTGGTGCGCACCTATGACCGCCTGGGCGCGCAACGCGCCCGCACCAGCGCCGTGGTGGCGTCGCTCGCCGGCGAGATCGACCGGCTCTACGATCTCATCCTGTCGGAGCCGCAGGTGGTGGTCGCCTGGAACCACAACGCCGCGCCGGAAATCATCGGCGACCCCACGATCATCGCGCCGAATCTCGCGGTCGACCAAGTCTTGACCTTCGCCGCCTGGCTGCGTCCCGAACAGGCGCTGCACCTGGAATCCCATGTCGACCGGCTGCTGGGGCGCGGCGAGAGCTTCACCATCTCGCTCACCTCCGCCTCCGGCCGCTACCTCACCGCCAAGGCCGCGCGATCGGCGGCAGCGCGGTGCTCAAGCTCGCAGGACGTGAGCGGCGTCAAGCGCGACCTCGCCGACCTCGCCCATCATCACCAGCAGTTGCAGGCCGAGGCCGCCGCCCTGCGCGCGATCGTCGAGGCGCTGCCGGCGCCGGCATGGGTACGCGACGCCGATGGCCAGATCGCCTTCGTCAATTCCAGCCTATGCCCGCGCCGTGGAGGCGCCCGACGCCGGCAGCGCCGTCGCCGCCGGCCGCGAGCTTCTCGACAGCCGCGACCCGCGCCGAACTCGAGCGCGGCCGCATCGAGGGCGCGCCCCTCATCCGGCGCGCCGCGGTGATCGTCGCCGGCGCGCGCCGCACCTTCGATGTCATCGACGCGGCGGTGGCGGGCGGCAGCGTCGGTATCGGTCTCGATGCGACCGAGGTGGAGACGCTGCGCGGCGAGATCGCGCGCACCATCGTGTCGCACCGCCGCACCCTCGACCAGCTCACCACCGCGGTCGCCATCTTCGGCGCCGACCACAAGCTGGCGTTCTACAATTCCGCCTATCGGACCCTGTGGGACATCGAGCCGGGCTTCCTCGACGAGACCCCGACCAATTCCGCCGTGCTCGATCGCCTGCGGGCGGCCCGGCGGCTGCCGGAGCAGCAGGACTTCCGGGTCTGGAAGGCCCAGTTGCACGAGGCCTACCGCGCCACCGAGCCCAGGGCGTTCGAGTGGCACCTGCCCGACCTGCGCACGCTGCGCGTCGTCACCACCCCCAACCCCGACGGTGGGGTCACCTATCTGTTCGACGACGTCACCGAGCGGCTCAATCTCGAACGGCGTTTCGACGCCCTGATCCGGGTCCAGCGCGAAACCCTCGACAACCTCTCCGAGGCGGTCGCGGTGTTCGGCAGCGACGGCAGGGTGCGGCTGTTCAACCCGGTGTTCGCGAACATGTGGGGGCTGGCGCCGGACGCGCTGGGCCAGCGTCCCCATATCGAAGCGGTGATCGCGTCATGCCGGGCGCTACCACGGCGAGGAATCGACCTGGCAGACGCTGCGCACCGCCGTCACCGCGCTGGAGGACCGCAACCCGAAGATGCTGCGCATCGAGCGCACCGACGGCACCGTGATCGACTGCCGCACCGTGCCGCTGCCGGACGGGGCGACGCTGGTCACCTTCCACGACATGACCGATTCCGTCAACGTCGAGCGGGTCCTGACCGAGCGCAACGAGGCCCTGGTGGCGGCGGACGCCATCAAGATCGATTTCGTCCAGCACGTCTCCTACGAGCTGCGCTCGCCGCTCACCAACATCATCGGCTTCACCCATTTCCTCGACGATCCCGTGACCGGCCCGCTGACCGGGAAGCAGCGCGAATATCTCGGCTACATCACCGCATCGAGCAACGCCCTGCTCGCCATCATCAACAACATCCTCGACCTCGCCTCGATCGGCGCCGGCGCGATACGGCTCGACCTCGAGCCGGTCGACATCCGCGCCACCATGCACGCCGCCGCCGAGGGCGTGCAGGACCGCCTGGTCAAGAACAACATCCGGCTCGACATCAAGGCGCCCCCCGACATCGGGACCTTCGTCGCCGACGAGAGCCGAATCCGGCAAATCCTGTTCAACCTGCTCGCCAATGCGGTCGGGTTTTCGCCGCCCGGCGAAACCGTGGCGCTCACCGCGCTGCGCGCCGCCGAAGCCGTGATCTTCGCGGTCAGTGACCACGGCCCCGGCATTTCCAACGAGATCAAGGACAAGGTATTCGACTGGTTCGAATCCGATACCCAGGGAACCCGGCCATCGCGGCGCCGGCCTCGGGCTCTCGATCGTGCGCTCCTTCGTCGAGCTGCATGGCGGCAAGGTGCGCATCGAGTCTGGTTCCGGGGCAGGGTACGACGGTGGTATGCATTTTTCCGGTCACGGTCGCGGCTTCCCTCAGCGCCGTCGGATAGGTGGATGACGGCGCGGACATCGATGCAATCGAACCCAACCGGCGCGGCGAGCTTCACGATCGCGCTGGCGAACGAGGAAGCGACGCGGCGCCTCGCCGTCGACCTCGCGAACCTGCTGGCGCCCGGCGACTTCGTCGCGCTCTCGGGCGACCTCGGGGCCGGCAAGACCACGCTGGTGCGCGCCATGATCGGCCATCTCGCCGGCGATGCGGAGATCGAGGTGCCGAGCCCGACCTTCACCCTGGTGCAGACCTATGAGCTGCCGAAATTCGCCCTCGTGCATGCCGACCTCTACCGGGTGTCGGGACCGGGCGAACTCGCCGAGCTCGGCATCGACGACCTTGCCGGCGCGGTGGTGGTGATGGAATGGCCCGACCGCGCCGGCGATGCGCTGCCCGCCGACCGCATCGACGTCGCGCTCGCGCTCGGCCCGGAACACGAGCTGGAGCGACGCGTCGCCCACGTCGCCGGGCAGGGCGCCGCCGCGGCGCGGGTCGCCCATCTCGCCGCGCTCTACCGCTTTCTCCATGACGAGGGCTACGAGGCGGCGGAGCGCAAACGGATCGCCGGCGACGCGTCGAGCCGCTCCTATGAGCGCCTGACCGCGGACGGACGCAGCTTCATCGTGATGAACTGGCCGGCCAAGCCGGACGGGCCGCCGGTGAAACGCGGGCTGCCCTACAGCGCGATCGCCCATCTCGCCGAGAACGTCAGGCCGTTCATCGCCATGGCGCAGGGGCTGCGCGAGCGCGGCTTCTCGGCGCCGAAGATCTATGCCGCCGACTGCGATGCCGGCCTCGTCGTGCTGGAGGATCTCGGCACCGAGCTGATGGTCGCGGGCGACCCGCCCGGCCGGTCATCGAACGCTATGCGCGCGCGGCCGACCTCCTGGTGGCGCTGCACGGGCTCGATCTGCCGGCGGTGCTGCCGATCGGCCCGAAGGTCGAATATGCGCTGCCGAGCTACGACCTCGATGCCTTCCTCATCGAGGCCGAGCTTCTGGTCGACTGGTATCTCCCGCACCGCGGCGGCGCCGCCTCCGCCGAGGCGCGCGCGCATTTCCAATCGCTGTGGCGCGACGCGCTGCGGCCCGTGCTCGACGCGCCCAAGACCTGGGTGCTGCGCGACTTCCATTCCCCGAACATGCATGTGGCTCGACGAGCGCGAGGGCATCGCCAAGGTCGGCCTGCTCGATTTCCAGGATGCGGTGCTGGGGCCGGCGCGCCTACGACCTCGCCTCGCTGCTCCAGGACGCCCGCGTCGACGTGCCGGAAGAGGCCGAGATCGCCCTGTTCGGCCGCTACGTCGGGGCGCGGCGCCACGCCGATCCGGGGTTCGACGCCATCGCCTTCGCCCGGCTCTACGCGACGCTCGCAGCGCAGCGCGCCACCAAGATCCTCGGCATTTTCGCCCGGCTCGACCGCCGCGACCACAAGCCGCAATATCTCCGCCACATGCCGCGGGTGTGGCATTATCTGCGGCGCGCCCTGGCGCATCCCGCGCTGGACGCGCTCGACGGCTGGTACCTGCCGCAACGTCCCGCCGCCGGAATGAAGTGAATTGTTAACCCTCTCCCGGGCTATGCTGGGGGAGGGCTAGGGAGCGGGGCAATTCGCAACGGCACGGCACCGGCCGCTCGAGAGCCCCCGTCCGCGCAACCCTCGCCCGCAAGCGGGAGAGGCGGGCAGAACAGCGCTCGATCACGCGGATCTGGAGCATTAGCTGGCGGACCGGTCCGGACTGCGCGAAGGTAATAGTGGTAACGGCGGCGACAGAACCCGCGTCACATTCCTGTTGAGTTGGCCGAACAAACTCGTTTGAATTCGGTTCGAGGTCGCAATGACGAGCACTGCCCGATCCGCCGTTCCGCGCACCGCCATGGTCCTGGCGGCCGGCAACGGCATGCGCATGCGTCCGCTCACCGATCGCACGCCCAAGCCGCTCATCAGCCGTCGGCGGCAAGCCGCTGATCGACAACGTGCTCGATCGCCTGGCCGCGACCGGTGTCGAGACCGCCGTCGTCAACGTCCATTATCTCGCCGACCAGATCGAGCGCCACGTCGCCGGCCGGCGGGCGCCGCGCATCGTCATTTCCGACGAGCGCGCCGACCTGCTCGATACCGGCGGCGGCGTGGTCAAGGCGCTGCCCAGCCTCGGCGCGGCGCCGTTCTTCCATCTCAACTCCGACACCATCTGGATCGACGGCGTGAAGCCCAATCTGGTCCGCCTCGCCGAGGGCTTCGACGCCGCGCGGATGGACGCGCTGCTCCTGATGGCTGCGACCTCCAACAGCGTCGGCTATGCCGGCCGCGGCGATTTCGCCATGGCCCCGGACGGCCGGCTGCGCCGCCGCACCGAGCGCGAGGTGGCGCCGTTCGTCTATGCCGGCGTCGCGATCCTCTCCCCGGCGCTGTTCGCCGAGCGCGCCCGGCGGCGCGTTCTCGCTCAACGTCCTGTTCGATCGCGCCATCGAGGCCGGCCGGTTCTACGGCCTGCGGCTCGAAGGCGTGTGGATGCATGTCGGCACGCCGGACGCGATCGCCGCGGCGGAGGCGGCGATCCTGGCGAGTGCGGCGTGAGGGATTGAGCCGCAGCGGAACTACCAAGGTGCACAAGGCGAAGCGCCCACGCGCCCATCAAATCACCGCGCTTGACCCTACCAATTCGGTTTTGTCGGATGCTTCGAGCCATCACCGTTTGCAGGTGCAAGCTTCGGAGCGAGTTCCCTCAGCTCCTTTGGAAGTGCGTCTAATTCCGTGCTCTCGAAGGTTCGTCGAAGATATCGGGTCGCTATGAGTGCGGCGGCTTGGGCTTGTTGGAAATCGCGCCTCGCTTTCACGGGCTCCCGGTCCTCGCGCGAGGACACCCAGGCCTTGTGAAGGGCAAAGGCTCGCGGATCGATCGCCACCATCCGGACCGGATAGCCGCGCTCATCGATTGCAACAACTTCCATTTTGGGCGAATTGACCAGCCATCCGAGACCGAAAATTGCCGCGCCCTCCAAATCTTCAGGGAGGTCCGTCAGTGCCGGTTTCGATTTGTCACGTGCCGGGTCTCTCGCTTCAGGCCGGATTAAATCAACGAGGTAGCCATCGCGATTTGCCGCGCGGAAGCTTCGCGGATGTATAGGCGCGAAGGAAGTATCCACAGCACGAAGCAGGCCGATGAGACCTGCAGTGCGGACGCCGGTAAGTGCCAGGCTGAGGCGCCGACGCACATCGTAGAGAAGATCAATGTCAAGTGACGCAACGAACTCACTTTCCGTCTGCACACCCGCTTGAGCTTCATAGGCATACAAGGCACTTGTGCCGACGATCGTCAGGTGTTCCCCGAGCAGCCCCGCCTCATCACATGCTCTAAGTATTCGCGCCGCAATTACCGGCACCCGGCCGAGGCCCAGCGCCCGGTTGACCGGGGCTAACTCGTCCAGGCGATTGGCAAGACCTGCGAGCCGGTCCTGATTTTCGGCGCGGCCGCTCCCAAATGCTTGGTAGATGCGTTCTGTCTCGACGTCGCGTCGCCCGAGAGACCTTTCTGTTTGCCCGATCTTTCGGAGAAGGTAGTCCGTGCCATTCCGCTCGCCCCACCTCATGCTTCCGGCGAAGCGATGTTTTGCTTCGTGGTGCGCCTGCCGCCACGTATCGAACACCTGTTGAGTGTCAATCAACTGGCGGCGCTGTTCTCCTCTCAGTTCCTTGATAGACATGTATTTTCCACTTTCAACCTGCCTGTCGATCGATGTAGTGGAAAAGACAATAAATTCAAACTGCTGGGATAAATAATCTTCATCGGCTTCTCCCGCCCTCAACCCCCTGTGAGAACGAGGTTTTCCACTGTAGCTACAGAGTCTGGCGGCTGCCGGTGGAAAAATCAACAAAGACTGGCGCTTAGCCACCAACAGACGGCCCTCGATAAGCGCCACAACCTGGTCCGCCTCGCCGAAGGCTTCGACGCCGCCCGGATGGATGCCCTGCTCCTGATGGCGGCGACCTCCAACAGCGTCGGCTATGCCGGCCGCGGCGACTTCGCCATGGCCCCGGACGGCCGGCTGCGCCGCCGGACCGGGCGCGAGATGGCGCCGTTCGAGCGGGGAACGAAGGTCAAGCGCAGAATAGCTTGCAACATTCAGGTTAAATCGCCGCTGCGGAAGCCGCGATCATTGCGAGTGCAGCGTGATAAACTCGCGCGATTCGCAATCAGCGTGAAACCCTGATCGTCGCCCGCTCCGCTCCCTACTCCTTGAAAAAGGAAGGATCGGGAAGGGGATCGCGGGTCGCACGGACCGCGCCTGTGGTGCGTCCGCGGGCCCCCTCCCCAACCCTCCCCCGCAAGCGGGAGAGGGAGAAAGAGCACCATGAACCCGCGCGTGTTCACCATTCCGCCGTCGGTGCCGTTCCTGCCGGCGCTGCTCGGCGCGTTGAAAGATGGCCGGCTGGTCGAGGGTCTGTCGGCGGCCGATCCGCTCGCGCTCGCCGGCGCCACCATCTTCCTGCCGACGCGGCGGGCGTGCCGGCTGGCGCGCGACGCGTTTCTCGATGTGCTCGGGGTCGAGGCGGCGCTGCTGCCGCGCATCGTGCCGATCGGCGACATCGACGAGGACGAACTGGTGTTCGCCGACATGGCGACGGGGGCCGCCGCCGTTGATGCCCTCGACCTGCCGCCGGCGCTGGGCGGGCTCAAGCGCCGCTTCATGCTGGCGCGGCTTGTCTATGCATGGGCCGGACGGCTGGAGCCGCGGCCCGGCGAGCCGTCGCTGATCGTGCGCCACCCGGCGGCTGCCCTCGCGCTCGCCGACGATCTCGCGCGGCTGATGGACGACATGATTACGCGGGAGGTGCCGTGGCAGCGCCTCGACGGGCTGGTGCCCGACCATCTCGACGAATACTGGCAGCTCACCCTCAAGTTCCTGCGGATCGCCAGCGAGCAGTGGCCATCGATCCTCGCCGCGCACGGCGCCATCGAGCCGGCGGAGCGGCGCGACCGCCTGATCGCCGCCGAAGCGCGCCGCCTTGCCGCGGCGCCCGACGCGGCCGTCATCGCGGCCGGCTCGACCGGCTCGATGCCGGCCACCGCGCGCCTGCTCGCGACCATCGCGAGCCTTCCCCGCGGGGCGGTGGTGCTGCCGGGCCTCGACACCGCCCTCGACGATGCCGCGTGGAACCTCATCGGCGGCGCGGCGGCGGAGAACTCGCCCCCGGTCGCCGGCCACCCGCAATTCGCCATGCATGGGCTACTAGCGCGCATCGGCATCGAGCGCAGCGAGGTCGTGGCGCTGGCGCCGCCGGCTCCCCATGGCCGCGAAGTCCTGCTCAGCGAGGCGCTGCGCCCGGCCGCATCAACTGACCACTGGCGCGGCACCCTGGCGGCGGCCAATGCCGGCGGCGGGCTCGACCGGGCGATGGAAACCGTCACCGTCATCGAGGCCGCCAATGTGGAAGAGGAGGCGCTTGCCATCGCGGTGGCGTTGCGCGAGGCGCTGACCTCGCCGGCCGGCACCGCGGCTCTGGTGACGCCCGACCGGGCGCTGGCACGCCGGGTCGCGGTGACGCTGCGGCGGTGGAACATCGCGGCCGACAATTCCGGCGGCGATCCGCTGGCGGAAACCGCGGCCGGGGTGTTCGCGCGGCTGGTCGCCGCCGCGGCGCTGGACCGGCTCTCCCCGGTGGCGCTGCTGGCGCTGCTCAAGCATCCGCTGGCCCGCCTCGGGGCGCCACCCGGCGCCCATCTCGGCGCCATCGCCACCCTGGAGCGGGCGATCCTGCGCGGACCGCGCCCGCGTCCCGGCGCGGCCGGGCTCGCTCATGCGTTCGCGACCTTTCGCGCCGAGCTCGCCAAGCTGCGTGCCGATGAGCCGTCGCAAATACACCGCTCCGAGCCGCGCGCGCGGCTCCACGACGGCGCCCTCGAACGGGCGGGCGCGCTCATCGTCCGCATCACCGCGGCGCTGGCTCCGCTGGAGAGCCTGGCGGACGCGGGCGAGCAGGATTTCGCCGCCCTCGCCGCCCGCCACCGCGACGCCGTCGCTCAGATGAGCCTCGCCGCCGACGGCGCGCCGGCGGCGTTTGCCGGCAGCGACGGCGCGGCCCTGGAAACAGCATTCTCCGACATCGCCGAGAATGCCGAGCCGTTGATGGTCGAGCCCGGCGACTATGCCGAATTGCTCGGCCTCGCCATCGGAGACCGCGTGGTGCGCCGGCCCGGCGCGCCGGACAGCCGCATCCGCATCTATGGCCCGCTGGAAGCGCGCCTCACCGGCGTCGGCCGCGTCGTCGTCGGCGGGCTGGTGGAGGGCGTATGGCCGCCCGACCCGCGCACCGATCCCTGGCTCAACCGGCCGATGCGCCATGCGCTGGGGCTCGACCTGCCGGAGCGGCGGATCGGCCTGTCCGCCCATGACTTCGCCCAGCTGCTCGGCGCCGAGGAGGCTTTTCTCACCCGCTCCGCCAAGCTCGCCGGCGCGCCGACGGTGGCTTCGCGGTTCCTGCAGCGGCTCGCCGCGGTGGCGGGCGAGGCGCCGTGGCTGGCCGCGGTCGCGCGCGGCGAGCGCTACCGCCATCTCGGCCGCAGCCTCGACCAGCCCACGGCGCCGCCGCGCCCGGTGTCGCGCCCGGAGCCGCGGCCGCCGCGCGAGGCGCGCCCGACCCGTCTCTCGGTCACCGAGATCGAGCACTGGCTGCGCGATCCGTACACCATCTACGCCAGGCACATCCTCAAGCTGGCTCAGCTCGATGAGGTCGATCAGGCGCCCGGGGGCGCCGATCGCGGCAGCGCCATTCACGCCGCCATCGGCGAATTCACCAAGATTTATGCCGACCGGCTGCCCGAGGATCCCCATGCGGAGCTGCTGCGCATCGGCCGCGCGCATTTCGCCCCGCTCGACGATTACCCGGAGGCGCAGGCGTTCTGGTGGCCGCGTTTCGAGCGCATCGCCGCCTGGTTCGCCGATTTCGAGCGGCAGCGCCGCACCCGGGTCGCGTCGGCCCGGGTCGAGATCCCCGGCGAATTGGCGATCCCCGCCGGCGACCGCACCTTCCACCTCACCGGCCGCGCCGACCGCATCGAGAAGCTCACCGACGGCAGCTATGCCATCCTCGACTTCAAGACCGGCACCCCACCGTCCGACCGGCAGGTGGAGATCGGCGTCGCCCCGCAGCTCACGCTGGAGGCGGCGATGCTGCGGGGCGGCGGATTCCGCACCATCACTGATCCCAGCCCTTCGATCTCCGCGCTCGTCTATGTCAGGCTCAAGGGCGGCGAGCCCGCCGGCGAGGAACACGTCGTCGCTTTCAAGGGCAGCAATCCCGATGCCAAGGCGAACGAAGCGCTCGCGCGTCTCACCACGCTGGTGACCCGCTTCGAGGACGAAACCACGCCCTACCGATCCCTCGTGCTGTCGATGTGGACGCAGCGCTACGGCACCTATGACGACCTCGCCCGCGTCAAGGAATGGTTGCTCGCCGACGACAGCGAGGAGGGCGAGCCATGAGCCCGCACCAGATTCCCGAGGCCGTGCGGCGCAAGCAGGCGGAGGCGTCCGAGCCGTCATGCTCGGTCTTCGTCGCGGCCAATGCGGGCTCGGGCAAGACCCATGTGCTGGCGCAGCGGGTGATCCGGCTCATGCTCGACGGCGGCCCCGGCGGCGTCGATCCCTCGCGCATCCTCTGCATCACCTTCACCAAGGCGGCGGCAGCCAACATGGCGGCGCGGGTCTACGACCGGCTGCGGAGCTGGATCGCGCTCGACGACGCCGCGCTCGATGCGGCCATGCGCGAGATCGGCGTCATCGCCATCGACGCCAGGAAGCGCGCGCGGGCGCGCGCGCTTGTTCGCCGCCGCGCTGGAGACGCCGGGCGGCCTCAAGGTCCAGACCATCCATGCCTTCTGCACCCGGCTGCTCCAGCAGTTTCCGTTCGAGGCGAACGTGGCGGCGCGTTTCACCGTGCTGGACGACCGCTCCCAGGCCGAGATGTTCGAACGCGCCACGCTCGCCGTGCTGCTCCAGGCGGCGGGCGAGCCGGCGAGCTCGCTCGGCCGCGCCCTGAAGCGCGCCGTCGCCGCCGCCGCCGACACGATCTTCCTCGCGGTGGTGCATGAAGCGATCAGGCAGCGCGACAAGCTGACAAAGTGGCTCGACGCCGCCGGCAGCGTCGAGCGGGCGATGGCGCAATTGTCGGCGGCGCTGGGCATCGACGCCGATGATGATCTCGCCGCGGTCGAGAAGGAGATCATCGACGGACCCCATCTGCCGCCCTCGCAATGGGCCGCTGTCGCCGCTGCGCTCGACGAGAGCACCAACAAAAGCGATCGGGCGCAGGCCGCGCAGTTGATGGCGGCCGCTGTGGCATCAGGCCCGCTGCGGGTGGACGAATATCTCGGTGTTTTTTTCACCGACAAGATCGAGCCGCGCAAATGGGTGATCACCAGAGCGCTCGCCGACGATGATCCCGAACTGGCGCGCCGGCTCGGCGCCGAGCAGGACCGCCTGAAGGGCTTGGTCGAGCGCCGCAAGGCCGTCATTTGCCGCGACCGCACCGCGGCGCTCGTGGTCATTGCGCGCGCGGTGATCGCACGCTACGGCGCCGAGAAGGACCGCCGCGGGCTGCTCGATTACGACGATCTCATCGACAAGGCCGGCGACATGCTGGCGCAGGTCAATCCGGGCTGGGTGCATTACAAGCTCGACCTCGGGCTCGACCATGTCCTGATCGACGAGGCCCAGGACACCAGCGAGAAGCAGTGGCGGATCGTGCGCCATCTGGTGGCGGAATTCGCCGCCGGGGCGGGCGCGCGCGGCCTCCTCACCCGCACCTTGTTCGCGGTCGGCGACGAGAAGCAGTCGATCTTTTCGTTCCAGGGCGCGGCGCCGCGCAAATACGAGGAGATGCGGAGATATTTCGCGGCGCTGTTCGGCGCTTCCGAGGTCACTTGGCGGCAGGTGCGGTTCGACTACTCGTTCCGCTCCGGGCCGAATGTGCTCGGCGCGGTCGATGCGGTGTTCGCCGCCGCCGATATCTATCGCAGCATCACCACCGACGAAGCCGGCATGCTCCGTCACCTGGCGCTGCCGGCGGCGGTGCCGGGCGTGGTCGAAGATCTGGCCGTTGATCGAGGCGGAGCCGCGGGCCGAGATCGAGGGCTGGGATGCGCCGTTCGACGCGGTGCTCGGAATCGAGCCCGCGCGCGATGCTTGCCGAAAAAATCGCGACCACCGTGCGCGGCTGGATCGCGAGCGGCGTCGCCGTCGGGGACCGAGCGTCGCCCGCTCACTCGCCGGCGACGTGCTCGTTCTGGTGCGCCAGCGCGGCCCGCTGTTCGAGGCGATCATCCGCGCCTTGAAGAATGCCGGCGTCGCGGTCGCCGGCGCCGACCGCCTCGTGCTCACCGAACACATCGCGATCGTCGACCTGATGGCGCTCGCCGACGCCCTGCTGCTGCCGCAGGACGATCTCGCGCTCGCTATCGCCCTCAAGAGCCCGCTGTTCGGCTTTACGACGATCACCTGTTCGATCTGGCCTGGAACCGCCGCGCCGGCTTGCGCGAGACCCTCGCCGCGCGCGCGGGGGAGAATGCCGTCTTCGCCGCCGCCGATGCGCTGCTCAGGCGCTGCGCGGAAATGGCGCGCCACGCGACGCCGTTTGCGCTTCTTCGCATGGCTGCTCGGCCCGGAACTGGGGCGGCGGCACATGTTCGCGCGGCTCGGGGTCGAGGCGGCGGACGCGCTCGAGGAGTTTCTCGAACTCGCGCTCGACTATGAGCGGCGCGAGCCGCCGTCATTGCAGGGCTTCCTGGCGTGGCTGCGGTCGGCCGAGGCCGTCGTCAAGCGCGACATGGAAATCAGCCGCGACGAGGTCCGGGTGATGACGGTGCACGGCGCCAAGGGCCTCGAAGCGCCGGTGGTGATCCTCGCCGATACGACGACACCGCCGGCGGGAACCCATCAGCCGGGCCTGCTGGCGGTGCCGATGCCGCGCGCTGCGCCGGGAGCGCCGCCCTGCCTGGTCTGGCCCGGGCCCAAGAGGGACCGACGTCGCCGCCGTCGCAGCGGCGCGGGCCTTGGCAAAGGCCGAGGACGAGCATGAGCACCGCCGGCTGCTTTACGTCGCCATGACCCGCGCCGCCGAGCGGCTGATCGTGTGCGGCAACCAAGGCAAGAACCGTCGGCCGGCCGGCTGCTGGTACGATCTCGTCATGGATGGGCTCAAAGCGGACCCGGGCTTTGAAGAAATCGGCGAGGGCGATGACAGGGTATGGCGCTACCGCATTGCGCCGGAATTCGGCGCTGACTTGCCCGCCGGCCCGCCGGCCGCGCCCGCGCCCTCTCATCACCAGCCGGCGTGGCTGACGGCGCCGGCCGCAGCCGAGACCGCCCGCGCTGTGACGCTCACGCCGTCGACCGCCTATGAAGCGACCGCCGCACCGCGGCGATACGCGTCCGGCGGGCAGGATTCCCGGCGCGCCCTGCAGCGCGGCCTGCTGGTGCACCGGATGATGCAATCGCTGCCGGAGCTTCCCGCCGGCGAGCGGGCGGCGGCGGCGCGGCGCTACATCGACCGCGCCGGAGCGGCATTCGACGCGGACGAGCGGGACCGCCTGGTGGCAGGGGTGCTCGGCCTCCTCGCCGACACGCGCTTTGCGGCGCTGTTCGCCGCGGGCAGCCGGGCCGAGGTGCCCATCGTCGGCCGGCTGCATCGCCCCGGCCGTCCCGATGTGCTGGTGTCCGGCCAGATCGACCGGCTGGTGGTCACCGCGGATGCGGTCCTGATCGCCGACTACAAGACGAATCAGGTGGTGCCGGCCACTCCGCAAGCCGCGCCCCAGGCCTACCTGGAGCAACTTGCCCTCTACCGCGCCGTGCTCGGCAGGATCTACCCCGGCCGCCCCGTTCGGGCCGCCCTGGTATGGACCGAAGGCCCCGATTTAATGGAATTTTCAGCCTCCGCGCTCGATGCGGCTCTGGCCCGCGTCACCTCCGCGTGAGCCGCCTTGACGCTTCCCGGCCGCCTCCCTACGTTTCGACTCCAACAACCCGGGGGCGCCGGCCGCGCCCAGTCCCACGCGCAATCCAAGTCTGAGACGCGCAATGAAGGTGTCCCATGGGGGTAACTAAGGTTTCCGATTCCGATTTCGAAGCCCAGGTGCTCAAGTCGGCAGAGCCGGTGGTGGTCGACTTCTGGGCCGAATGGTGCGGTCCGTGCCGCATGATCGCTCCGGCGCTGGAAGAGATCGCCGGCAAGCTCGGCAGCAAGGTCAAGATCGTCAAGCTCAATGTCGACGAGAACCCGCAGACCGCCCAGAAGTACAACATCATGTCGATCCCGACACTGATGCTGTTCAAGAAGGGCGAACTCGCTTCCAGCCAAGTCGGCGCCGCGCCCAAGGCGAAGCTCGAGCAATGGATCACGGCGGCGGTCTGAACGGCGTGTTTGCATAGATCGTATGTCGCGACGGCCGGCCTCGTGCCGGCCGTTTGCGTTTGTCGCCTGACCCGTCATCCTGAGGCGCGAGCGCAGCGAGCCTCGAAGGATGACGGGTCAGGGATCGGAGCTATCACGTCGGCGGGGTGCCGTTTGCGGACAGCACTTCGCCCGCGAGATAGAGCGACCCCGTGATCAGGATGCGCGGCGGCGGGTCGAGGTCGAGGGCGACGATGTGGGACAACGCCGCGGCGATATCGGCGCAGGCGTCGGCGGGAATGCCGATGGCGCGCGCGGTCTGCGCCACCTCCTCGGCCGGCGCGCCCTCGTCCTGGGCGATCGGCACCGCGATGAGCCGCCGCGCCAGCCCGGTGAAATTGCGCAGGAAGCCGTCGCGGTCCTTGTTCGCCAGCATGCCGACCACCAGCACGACCGGGCGCGACACCCGTTCTTCGAGGTCGGCGAGCGCGGCGGCGACGATGCGGCCGCCGTCGGGATTGTGGGCGCCGTCGAGCCAGACTTCGCTGCCGGCGGGCGCATGGGCGAGCAAGTCGCCGGTGGTCAGGCGCTGCATCCGCGCCGGCCATTCGGCCCGTACCAGGCCCTTGTCATAGGCGGCAGGCGGAGCTTGAACCCGGCCGCGCGCAGCGCCGCGATCGCGGTGCCGGCATTGTCGATCTGGTGGCGGCCGAACAGGCGCGGGCTCGGCAGGTCGAGCAGTCCCTGCTCGTCCTGGTAGACGAGGCGGCCGCGTTCCTCGCTCGCCACCCAGTCCTGGCCCGCCACATGGAGCGGCGCGCCGATCTCGCCAGCGCGCTGCACGATCACCGAGAGCGGCCCTTCGGTCTGGCGGCTGACCACCGCGGGGACGCCGCGCTTGAAGATGGCGGCCTTCTCGCCGGCGATGCTCTCCAGGCTGTCGCCGAGGAATTCCACGTGGTCGATGGATACCGGCGTGATGACGCTCGCCAGCGGTTCGGCGACGACATTGGTGGCGTCGAGCCGGCCGCCGAGCCCGACCTCGAGCAGCAGCGCATCGGCGGGATGGCGCGAGAACAGCAGGAACCCGGCCGCGGTCTCCATTTCGAACACGGTGATCGGCGCGTCGCCATTGGCGCGCTCGCATTCGGCGAGCGCCGCGGCCAGTTCATCGCTGCCGACCAGCACGCCGCCGCCCGGCTGGCCGAGGCGGAAGCGCTCGTTGAGCCGCACCAGGTTGGGCGAGGTGTAGACATGCACGCGCGCGCCCGCTGCCTCGAGCATCGCGCGCATGAACGCGATGGTCGAGCCCTTGCCGTTGGTGCCGGCGACATGGATCACCGGCGGCAACTTGCGCTCGGGATGGCCGAGCGCCTCGAGCACCCGCCACATGCGGTCGAGCGACAGGTCGATCCGCTTGGGGTGGAGCGCCAGCAGCCGCGCCAGGATCGCGTCTACGTGGACTTGGGGCATGGGGTGTCCGTCATCGGCCTTTCTTGAAAGGCGTCAAGCCATTTAGGGAAGGGTTCAGGTCCTGTGAATAGCCGGGACAAGCCACATTGCCTGCGCAGCCGCTTCCTGCGCCCTATATAGATTTAGGGCTTCGCGCCATAGTGACGAATCAGCCATGCGCTTTCCGCCGCAATTTCTCGATGAGCTGCGCGCCCGGCTTCCGGTGTCGGAGGTCGTCGGCAAGCGGGTCAAGCTGCGCAAGGCCGGGCGCGAATGGAAGGGCCTGTCGCCCTTCAACAAGGAGCGCTCGCCGTCGTTCTTCGTCAACGACCAGAAGGGCTTCTACCACGATTTCTCGTCGGGCAAGCACGGCGACATCTTCGCCTTCGTCATGGAGACCGAGGGGGTCGCCTTCCCCGAGGCGGTGGAGCGCCTCGCCTCGCTCGCCGGCGTCGCCGTCCCCAAGCTCACGCCGCGAGGCCGAGGCGCAGGAGAGCCGCCGCCACACCCTGCACGAGGTGTGCGAGCAGGCGGCGGCGTTCTTCGAGGCGGCGCTCGCGGCGCGCGCCGGCGCCAAGGCGCGCGGCTATCTCGCCGACCGCGGGCTCGATCCGCCGACCCAGGTGAAGTTCCGCATCGGCTATGCCCCGGCCGAGCGCTTCGCCCTCAAGGAGCATCTCGGCAATCTCGGCATCTCCGTCGAAGACATGATCGAGGCCGGGCTGCTGGTGAACGGCGACGACATCCCGGTGCCCTATGACCGCTTCCGCAACCGCGTGATGTTTCCGATCAGCGATCTCGCCGGGCGGATCGTGGCGTTCGGCGGCCGTGCCCTCGACAAGGATGCGCCGGCCAAATACCTCAACTCCCCGGAAACGCCGCTCTTCCACAAGGGCGCGACGCTCTACAACGGCGCAGCGGCACGCCAGGCGGCCCACCGCGGCGCGCCTGTGATCGCGGTCGAAGGCTATGTGGACGTGATCGCCATGGTGACCGCAGGCTACGCGGCGACGGTCGCGCCGCTGGGCACCGCCTTGACCGGGGATCAACTGGCGCTGCTGTGGAAGATGGCGGACGAGCCGATCCTGTGCTTCGACGGCGATGCCGCCGGCCGCCGCGCCGCCTATCGCGCCATCGACCTCGCGCTGCCCCACATCAAGCCGGGCAAGAGCCTGCTGTTCGCCGCGCTTCCGGACGGCCACGATCCCGACGATCTCGTCCGCTCCGGCGGCGCCGGGGCGATCGCCGACGTGCTGGCCGGCGCCCGGCCGCTGGGGGAGGTGCTGTGGACGCGGGAGACCGAAAGCGCCCGCATCGATACGCCGGAGCGCCGCGCCGGCCTGGAAGCGCGGATCAACGAGCTGACCAACAGCATCGCCGACGAGGCGGTGCGCCGCTATTACCGCCAGGACCTCCGCGAGCGCCTGCGCAACCTGGTGGCGCCGCCGCCGGCGCCGGGGCGGTTCCCGCCGGACCGCCGCGGAACCCAGCCAGGGCGCGGAGAGCGCCGCGACGGCGGCAATCGCCGGCCGCCATCGGGAGGGTTTCCTCCCCTCGGGCTCGGCCCGGCCAGCGCCCGGCTGCAGGCGAGTTCGATCGTGCGCGGCTCACGCACGGCGTTGCCGCCGCGCGAGGCCCTGATCCTCATTGCCGCCTGCAACCATCCCTGGCTGATCGAAAGCCATGCGGAGGAACTCGCCGATCTCGAATTCCTCAATGGCGATGCCGACTTGCTGCGCCGCGCCATGCTGGAAACGGCGGCTGGGCTCGACCCTGTCACGCCGGAGGCGCTGCGCCGCGCGCTGCTGGCGCGCGATTGCGGTGCGATCCTCGCCCGGATCGAGGGCGCGCTCACCCATCTGGCCGATTGGCCGGCCCGGGAGGGGGCGGCAAACGACGACATCAGCCAGTGGTGGACCCACGTTCTTACCTTGCATCGTAAGAACCGCACGCTAAATAAGGAGTTGAAAGAAGCCGAGAGGGCACTGGGAGACGAGCCGAGCGAGCAGAATTTCGCCCGCCTCCAGGATGTCCAGGGGCGTCTTTCGGCCGTCGACGGCACGGAAGCGTCGATAGAAGGGTTCGGGGCGTCTTCCGGAAGGCCGGGACGCGGGCTATAAGGATGGCGAGGCCAATCGGCCGGATGCTTCCGCGCGGCGGAAACACCGGCCTTTTCAAGCGTTTGGGACAGGCCGTGGGATTTGGCATAAAGACAGGGTTAAGCGGGACTTAAGCGGTCTCGGCGACACTTCGGCGCGATTCGGACGGCCGCGGCCGCTTCCGTTCCACCCAGCATCAGGGCGGGGGCGTGGCCCCGCTGGAGAATATCCATGGCAAGCAGAGTCAAGGCAGCGCTGAAGGAAAAGAAGGACGACGCGGCGCCGGAGAAGGACGCCCCGGACACGCCCGACGCGCCGCTGCCGTTGCTCGACCTTTCCGACGCCGCGGTCCGCAAGATGATCAAGGCCGCCAAGAAGCGCGGCTACGTCACCCATGAGCAGATCAATGCGGTGCTGCCGTCGGAAGAGGTGACTTCCGACCAGATCGAGGACGTGTTCGCGATGCTCAACGAGATGGGCATCAACGTCATCGAGACCGAGGAAGCCGAGACCGAGGAAGCCACCGAAGAGGCGCGCGAGGAACCCGAAGAGGAAGAGAGCGAAGGCGAACTCGTCGAAGTCGCGCGCACCACGCCGGCCGAGACCAAGAAGTCCGAGCCCGGCGAGCGCACCGACGATCCCGTGCGCATGTACCTGCGCGAAATGGGCTCGGTGGAACTGCTCTCCCGCGAGGGCGAAATCGCCATCGCCAAGCGCATCGAGGCCGGCCGCGAGGCGATGATCGCTGGCCTGTGCGAGAGCCCGCTGACCTTCCAGGCCATCATCATCTGGCGCGACGAGCTCAACGACGGCAAGGTGTTCCTGCGCGACATCATCGATCTCGAGGCGACCTATGCGGGCCCCGACGCCAAGGGCGTCGCCGACCCTTGCTCCTGCCGATGGGGCGCCGGGCGCTCCCGGTGCCGGCGGTGCGGCCGGCCCGGGGGGCCAGCCGCAGACGGTGGCGCCCGCGACCGCGCCCGCGGCCGCGACCCCGTTCCGGGCCAAGCCCGACGCCATGCCCGGCGAAGAGGAGTCGGGCGAGCCGCCGGAGGGCGATCTCGACGAGGACGATCTCGAAGGCTCGATGTCGCTCGCCGCCATCGAGGCCGAGCTCAAGCCCAAGGTGCTGGAGACCTTCGACAACGTCGCAGACTCCTACAAGCGCCTGCGCCGCCTGCAGGACCAGGACATCCAGTTCAAGCTCAAGAGCACGACGCTGTCGCCGGCCCAGGAGCGCAAATACAAGAAGCTCAAGGAAGAGATCATCGCCGAGGTGAAATCGCTGCGCCTCAACCAGGCGCGCATCGATTCCCTGGTCGAGCAGCTCTACGACATCAACAAGCGCCTGGTCGGCTTCGAAGGCCGCATGATGCGGCTCGCCGAAAGCCACGGCGTTTCGCGCGAGGACTTCCTCAAGAACTACATCGGCTCGGAGCTCGATCCGCGCTGGCTCAACCGGGTTTCGAAGCTCTCCGCCCGCGGCTGGAAGAACCTCGTCGCCCGCGACAAGGACCGCATCAAAGACCTGCGCACCTCGATCCACTCGCTCGCCGAGGAGACCGGCCTGGAGATCCAGGAATACCGCAAGATCGTCCAGATGGTGCAGAAGGGCGAGCGCGAGGCCCGCCAGGCCAAGAAGGAGATGGTGGAGGCGAACCTGCGCCTCGTCATCTCGATCGCCAAGAAATACACCAATCGCGGCCTGCAGTTCCTCGACCTGATCCAGGAAGGCAATATCGGCCTGATGAAGGCGGTCGACAAGTTCGAGTACCGCCGCGGCTACAAGTTCTCGACCTATGCGACGTGGTGGATCCGGCAGGCGATCACCCGCTCGATCGCCGACCAGGCGCGCACCATCCGCATCCCCGTGCACATGATCGAGACCATCAACAAGATCGTGCGCACCAGCCGGCAGATGCTCCACGAGATCGGCCGCGAGCCGACGCCCGAGGAACTCGCCGAGAAGCTCGGCATGCCGCTCGAGAAGGTCCGCAAGGTCCTCAAGATCGCCAAGGAGCCGATCTCGCTGGAGACCCCGATCGGCGACGAGGAGGACAGCCATCTCGGCGACTTCATCGAGGACAAGAACGCCATCCTGCCGATCGACGCCGCGATCCAGTCGAACCTGCGCGAGACCACGACCCGGGTGCTCGCCTCGCTCACCCCGCGCGAGGAGCGCGTGCTGCGCATGCGCTTCGGCATCGGCATGAACACCGACCACACGCTGGAAGAGGTCGGCCAGCAGTTCTCGGTGACCCGCGAACGCATCCGCCAGATCGAGGCGAAGGCGCTGCGGAAGCTCAAGCACCCGTCGCGGTCGAGGAAGCTGCGGAGCTTTTTGGATAATTGATATGGGCGCGACGTTCATACCTCGGCTGAGGCGAAGTGCGCAGAGGTAAGAAAATTGTTTTTGTAGATGCTTTCGCTGGCTGTGGGGGGCTCTCGTTGGGTCTTATGCAGGCCGGCTGGTGCGGCCTTTTCGCAATTGAGAAGGATAAGTTTGCGTATGAAACGTTAAAGACAAACCTCATTAGACGTGAGGCGAAATTCAAATTCGCATGGCCGAAGTGGTTCAAGCGGGAACCCATTTCCATCGAAACGCTGCTTACTAAGCATGGTAAGCGGCTTGAGGCACTCTCCGGCACCATAGACTTGCTCGTCGGCGGACCGCCGTGCCAAGGATTTTCTTGCGCGGGCAAACGCAAGCAAGATGATCCCCGCAATAAGCTGTTCAAGTCGTACGTGCAGCTCGTCAACGTGCTGAAGCCGCGCGCAGTGCTCATCGAAAATGTTCGTGGCTTTACTGTTGATTTTGACAGCGGCTCACGCGTCCACAATTACGCTCAGAATCTGCGTGAGCTGCTTTCTGAGAATTATGACGTCCACGAGCAGTTGCTAAACGTTTCTGATTTTGGCGTGCCCCAGGCTCGGACGCGTTACTTCCTGATCGCGCTAGCACGAGGCGTTTATAGCGGAAATCCGTTTGACCAGCTTCGCGAACGGCTACCTTCGTTTCTGCGATCCCTGGGTCTGCAATGCCCGGTCACCGCACGAGCCGCAATTTCTGACTTTGAAATTGGGATGAACGAACGCCGTCCATCCGTCGATACGGCTGGATTTGACGAGCTCGGGTACGGAGGTCCGCGCACCCAATATCAACGGCTAATGAGGGATGGTGCGACGCACCCAGGTGACCTCAGGCTTGCGCGGCACGCCGAAGAAATCGTTCATCGGTTCGAACAAATAATTGAGCTTAGCCACGCCGAGGGCCGCCTAAATACGTCGATAAGCAAGGAGCTCCGTGCGCGATTTGGCTTGAAAAAAAAGGCGTTGCGCGTGCTTGATCCTGACCGACCTTCGCCGACAGTCACGAGCATGCCCGATGACTTGCTGCACTACTCCGAGCCGCGAACATTAACGGTGCGCGAAAACGCCCGGCTGCAGAGTTTCCCAGATTGGTTTGCCTTCAAGGGCAAGTACACGACTGGCGGACACCTCCGCAGATTGGAAGTTCCACGCTTCACGCAAGTCGCCAATGCCGTACCTCCGCTGGTGGCGCGTGCGATCGGCGACCTGCTCAGGGAAATCCTAGAGCCCTCTGTCCAGCGATCCTCGACGGCATCACGTCGCCAGCGCGTCACGAAGGCTCCTGAACTCGCCACGCAAGTCTAGTATTAGCCTTCGGATGTCGCGGACCTCTTCCACGGTCATGTACTTGGCGCCTTCTATTGATGCTATCGCCGAGGTCCTACCGTCGGGAAGGATTACCTTGTGGCCGAAGTCGTTTCGCTTTGGCACCACCTCGTTCATGTATCTCACGATCGGGGCGCGGCTCGCCGAGTGCGCTTTTAAGTCCTCCAACTCCAGCAGGCCAGCCAACATCCGGAGCCGGTCGTTGGCGGTAAAGAGCATGTGGGCTTTCAGTAGCGCCGGCACCGAGCCATCTGTGCGTAGCTCTTCGAGCTTTTTAGCGTGATCCACCATTCGTTCGTCGATTGTCTCGAACGCCTTCTCCACCATCTCCTTTTTGTGGGCACCTCGAAAAATAGCGACCTCCGCGAATTTGTGCGAGTCTGAGTTGTGACAACAAGATTTCGCGGGTGTGGGGACGATGGGGCAATTCGGGTTCTTCGATGCGGAGCAGGCGGCTTGCGGCGATTACCGCGAAGGGCGATCCGCTGGAAATGATTGATCGCGTGGTGCCGTTTGAGAGCTTCCGCGCGGAGATCGAGGCGGCGGTGTTGACGCCGGCGAGCGAGAAGAAGAGCAGCGCCGGCCGCAAGCCGATCGACGTCATGGTGATGTTTCGGATGTTGGTGCTGCAATCGCTTTACAATCTGTCGGACGAACAGGTCGAGTATCAAGTGCGCGACCGGCTGTCGTTCACGCGGTTTCTGCGGCTCGGCATCGAGGACGGCATTCCGGACGGCACGACGTTGTGGCTGTTCCGGGAGACGCTTGCGAAGGCCGGTCTGATTGAGAAGCTGTTCGAGCGCTTTGGCCAACATTTGGAGGCGAAGGGCTACATTGCGCGTGGCGGCCAGATGGTTGATGCCACGATCGTACCGGTTCCCAAACAACGCAATAGCCGCGACGAGAATGACGACGTGAAGGCCGGCAAGACGCCTGAGGCGTGGGAGAAGAACCCGGCGAAAAACCGGCAGAAAGACAAGGACGCGCGCTGGACCAAGAAGCACGGCAAGAGCTTCTACGGCTACAAGAACCACGTGAATGCGGATGCCAAGCACAAGCTGATCCGGCAGTACGACGTGACCGACGCGAGTGTGCATGACAGCCGGAAATTCGATGGACTTTTGAACCAAGCCAACACGTCTGCGGATGTGTACGCGGACAGCGCGTATCGCTCGGCGGAGACCGAGGCGAAGCTCAGCTTGCGCGGCTTGCGCAGCCGGATTCATCAGCGCGCGAACCGCAATCATCCGCTATCGCAGGCGCAGGAGAACGCGAACCGCCAAAAGAGCAAAGTTCGGGCCCGCATCGAGCACGTGTTCGGTGCTCAACAGAACTCGCCGGGTGGCCGGATCGTACGGACGATCGGAATCGCGCGGGCGAAGGCCAAAATCGGACTGCAGAACCTTGCCTACAACATCCGCCGGCTGGTGACGCTGGAACGGATGGCTGCCGCATAAGGGAGTAGTGTGCCCGGCGCGTCCCAAGCGGGCGCCTGGCGCACAAAACACGGCTTACTCACGACAAATTATGAGCCAAAATCACCGTCGCGCCGCGACGGCGATCAATCCGACGAAAAAATCGTCATTGTTCGTTGTGTTTGTCTGCGACTTTCCCATGGATGATCTCGACAAACTCAAGCACAAGTCGGTCAATGTCGCTCGTCGCGCCCATGACTATCCCCCGGCTATGGTCGAGGTCGAGGACTTTTTTGACCAAGGACTGGAACACGCCGAGGACTTCCTGGACGAGCTGGGCACGCGTCGCGCAGTAGATACCTTCGACGCCAGCCGCGACGGCCAGATTACGGAGTTGCAATACATTGTTGTTTGCCGAGTAGAAAACCACATCCTTGTAAAGAATGTCCTGTCGAATCGCGGCAATGGCGTCTTGGCCTTGCACACCTCCGCCAAGATCCCAATCCACAAGGATAAGGTCCACCTCGTCGTTGAAGATGTCGTCGGCGAGCAGGGCTTTCACCGCGTCGAGCGTGCGGCACATCGTAGGCCGGAATTCAAAGCCATCCTCCACCATGCCTTCCGCAATTGCCTCGCTCTGGTCCTTGACCGCGTTTGGCTGGTCTTCCACCCAGAGGGCATTGAAATCGAGCCTCATTTGGCATTTTTCTCCCCGACTATCTTTATTAGAAACGCCACGCCCTTCACGCCTTTCGTGTCCATCAGCTCGATGCTACCGCCCATTTCACCCAATACCTGACGCACGTGGTAGAGGCCTAATCCTGAGCCAGCCCGAGTAGACGTATATCCCATCTCAAAAATGCGATCCTTGTCGAGGCCGCGCGCTAGCCCGTCGCCATTGTCCGAAACGCGCAACTCAAGAATGTTTTTCGTGGGCTGCTTCATCTCGAACCTTATCTTGCGCGCGTGTGCTCGCCACGAATTACTAATAAGGTTTTCGATCACCACTGCGATGTCGATTGGATTGAAGCGCTTTTTCATGCCGGGATGGTCGTTTTCGACTTCCATCTGGACCCGTTGCGTGCTCGTCTTTGCAATCTTCTCAACGTAGTCGGCGATGAACTCAGGTAAGTCGGCTTCGATTTTCTCCGAGTCCAATTTGAATGTTGCAAGGGGCGCGAAGCGCGTGATTGATTGTACCTTGGCGTTCAGGAAAGCGATCTGCTCCATTTCTTGCAGCAACAAGTCGCGCGGAATTGACTGTTGACCGGCGGTTCGCCGCAAGAGGTTTTGGATCTTTTGAGCGATCTGCACGGAATAAATCGTAATCTGGTGGTGCAGGTTCAGGATGGTCGACGCGTCGACGTTGATCACCGATTCAAGGAAGTGCGAACGGCGCTTCTCGCGTTCAGTCTCCTCCTCGGCGGCGCTTGCGCGCTCAAGGGCGGCTTCCGCGGTCTTGCGCTCCTTGTCGGCAATCCTGTAAGCCTCTTGCTCGGCCTTCTTTAGCTGCTCAAAACGCTCTTCAGCCTTGTCGATCTTCGACAAGAGGCCTTTGTCATCTATTTTGGAGGCGATCGACCTCAAAGCAACGACGGATGACTCAAATTCGTTGGACCGTTCGTTCAAGAGCCCGATAAGGCGCTTACTGAAAGCAAGCAGCTCGACCTGCTTGTCGTCGACCAGACCTGCGACCGAGTTCGATACCCTGGCGCGGCCGGGATCAGTAAGCAACCTCGATAGGTCGTCCGTGTTCGCATCGGCCTTGTCCGCCCACGAAACCGGTACAACATATTTCTCCAGTCGCTTCAAGCAGTGCTCCATTACGGCCTTCTTGAGCTGCCGGACAGCCGCGGTGTCGATTAGCCCCTGATTGCGGCTGGATGCTTCCTGGAAATCCTTGTCCGATCCAAAGACGTCCACCCGCCCGATAATTTCGCGCGTGCCGAGGAAGCGCGCGTAGCCTTGCTGCTTGCGACGATCGAATGCAAACCAGTCATTGCCCTCTTCGCCGATGGGATAGACCCGGAAATTGTTCCGGAACAGGAACACCGATCCAAACTCCACGGAAGGCAGGCCAACGCGTCGTGCGAACGTTAACCTGGCCGATTGGTTGAGGTAGTAGATCTCGCACTTAAATCCAGAATTCCGCGAGATGCGAATATGGGTTCGGCTCCCGGATTTTGTAGACGACTTCGCCGCGGTCGGTGAGGGTCGTCTCGATCTTGTCTCCTTCAATGGCGACCTCGATGAACGTGGTCTTGCCGCGCAGTACGGCGAAGATGTTGTTGCCCACCACGCCGTTGATAATCGCGTTAGAGGCCGGCTCCTCTCCAACTTTCGACGCGGCAGCCCTTAGTCGCTTGTCCTCTGCGGCCTCATCGGGAGCGTGGATCAAAATTCTAAAGTGGTCCGCGGCCTCCCCGAATGGATTTATCAGCTTGGCCAGCGAGCCTTTGAGGGATGCAATAGTCTGCCGCTTCCATTTATCGCGTAGCTTGCTAATTCGTACTATGGTGCCGTGTGCTAGTGACGAGCCGACTTTCTTAAGTTCGCTAGGTAGCTCAAAGGCGTCAGTCTCCGAATAATCAACATTGATCTCCTCGAAGTGTTGTCTTGAGTTCTTGTCGAAGCGGCTCCAGTCAACCCGAAGCCGGTGAATTGGCCCAGGCCTCGCAGCCTTAGGGCGCGTTTGTAGGACTAATTCCCCCCCCAACCGGTCCGACGAAAAGCGTCCAATTCCTTTGCTTCCGGCTAGGTGGCGATCACTTGCGATGTTGCGAAAGTCCTTCTGTTCCTCCTGCTCTCTCTTGGCGGAATATGCGACGAACAGCCACTTGTCCCGTAGGTCGTCGAACGACATCCCGTCGCCGTCATCAGCAACCACTATTTCGTCGTCACCAAAGTACAAGTGCACGACGCTGGCGCTGGCGTCGAATGAGTTCTTGACCATCTCGAAGATGGCGACCTCATCGGTGGTGATTAGCTCGCGCCCAAGCACCCGCTTGAGGCCAGTGCTGACATCGAAGTGCAGCGTTTTCGCTGCAATTTGCCTTTGTCGGCTGGCCAGCGTTCCGCTATCTGCCATTCATTGAGCTTTCGTGTCTAGAAAGTTGACTAGCCTGGACTGCATCTGCGCCGCATCCCGCGTCTGGCACTCCCAAATGACGAACACGTCCCAACCTAGTTTCCTTAGCTTGAGGGTATTCGATCGATCCCGGGCTTTGTTGCGCGCAAATTTGCCGCTCCAATAGGCCCGGCGTGTCTTTGGCTGGTTCGCGGTCTTGCATCGGCCGTGTGCATGCCAAAAGCAGCCGTGGACAAATATGACTTTGCGACGTGAGGGAAACACAAGGTCCGGGCTTCCAGGCAGATCCTTCCGATGCAGTCGGAATCGGTATCCAAGGCCATTCAAAAGACGACGTACCCGTAACTCGGGCGCGGTATCCCGGCTTCTAATCCTGGCCATGCGCCTGCTGCGCTCGGCCGATGTCAGCGTATCCATTCCGTGCATGCCTTCCGCATCAAGGCAATACAGCACATTATACCAGCCCGGGGGTCGAAATCGAGCCGCCGCCGCTCGCCGCTCTCCAAAGCCGATTTCGTCCGCTGGTGGTCTTCGCATTGACCCGGAATTTAGGCTGCGCCGGCCCAGTAGGCGACCGCCCGGCTCGTCAAGGAATGGGCGCTGGCGAGGCGGGACCGTTACGCGAGAATTGGCGTCTTGCCCGCGCGGGCGAGCAACCGGGGAAGATCGCAGGCTTCGATGCTGACCAAAGTGACCCACCTTGAAATGCTCGGAGGCTCTGCGCGTCCGGTTCAATGACGGCAGCCAGGGTGTGCATGATTTCGCCGCCATTGTCCAGGAGCCCGGGTCCACACTCGCGCCATTGCGAGACGAGGGTTATTTCGGGCGTGTGTTTCTCTAATTCGGCGCGCCGACATGGCCGAACGGCTTCGATATCGCACCGGAATGGCTGCGACGGGAAATGGAAGCGTCTGGAGAACTCACCCGGGTGGCGGCGGAGTAAGAACGAGGGGGTGCACAGGCTCAACCCTCGACGCACCGGCGCCTGATGGCACGTCATACATCACCACCGTCATAGCCGGGCTTGTCCGGCTTGTCCCGGCTATCTCGTTTATGGGGCCGCTGCACTGTTCAAAGTGCACGTGTGGAAATGCCGTGCCCTCCCGATCGGGATCGCCGGAACAAGTCCGGCGATGACGCCTTGGATGGGGCGCAGCCCAGCTCCAAATTCAACGCTCCAGCGGCGGCAGCATGTGCCGGCCGTCGTCGTCGAGCCGGATCGGCTTGACCCAGCGCACCGCCGTGAGCGGCATCGTCCCGTAGAGATGGGGGAACACCGCGCCGCCGCGGGAGGGCTCCCATTTCAGCGCGGGTCCCAGCGCTTCCGCGTCGACGGCGACGATGACGAGGCCGGTCATGCCGGCGAAATGCTTGCCGGCGGTGGCGGCAACCTGCGCGGCGGTGGAGAAGTGGATGTAGCCGTCGGCATAGTCGACCGCGGAGCCGCCGAACACACCGTCGCGCTCGGCATCGCGCCACATCCCTTGCTCGCAGATCTTGTAGATCGTGGTCATGTCGCTCGTGCCTTCCTGGCCGGCGGGCACCGGATGGTCCGGCGCAGGGCGGATTTCACGCCAAAACGCCATCACAAAATATCATATAATTCAATTATTTAGCTACTATGCATGGGGTTGTTTTTCAAAAAAAATCCCCGGGGCTGGGCGGGTGATCGCGGAAATAGGCGGCGTCCTCGCGCGATTGCGCCCACCCGTCATGCCCGCGCCATTCCAGGAACCGCGCATGCATGCCGGCGCCGTAGCGCACCCGGAACAGCAGGGTCCGCTGCGGCCCGTTGGCGTATTCATGCACCTCGCCCGGCGGATGCACGACGAAGACGCCGGGGGCGACCTCGACCTCGGCGGCGGGGGTGCGCATTGTCCCGCCGCCGGTGAAGCAGAAATAGATTTCCGTCGCTTCAGGATGGCAGTGGAAGGGGCTGATCTGCCCCGGCTCCCAGCAGGCGACCGTCACGTCGCCGCCGCCGACGGTTTCGAGAATCTTCTCGACATGCTTTGCGGAATTCCATTCCTGCTCCCGCCGCAGGCTGAACACGTGCATGCCGCCTCTCCGATCCTGCGCCCGCACCACCTCGAACCTCGCGGAGATTATAACAAAAATCGCGCGGCGCTTGACGCCAGCCGCCGCGCCCTCGATAGGAGGGGGGCAATCAGGGGAGACGGAAACGCGCATGTTGAAGAAACCGAAATGCCCGGTCATCGCGATCGAGGAGCACTATTGGGACCCGGAAATGGCGGCCCATTTCACCGGCGTCGAAGCGGGCCGGCCGGGCGAGACGCACCGGCGCCTCCTCGACCTCGGCGCATTGCGCATCAAGGAAATGGACGATGCCGGGATCGACATCCAGGTGCTGTCCCACGGCGCGCCGGCGGCGCAGAAGATTCCGGCCGACATCGCGGTGCCGCTGACGCGACGGGTCAACGACCGCCTGCATCAGGCGGTCGCCGCCCACCCGACGCGTCTGGCCGCCTTCGCGTCGCTGCCGACCGACGACCCCATAGCGGCGGCCGACGAGCTCGAACGCTGCGTCACCACGCTCGGCTTCAAGGGCGCCATGCTCCACGGCATGGCCCACGGGAAATTCCTCGACGACAAGCGGTTCTGGCCGATCTACGCCCGCGCGGAGAAGCTCGACGTGCCGATCTACCTGCATCCGTCGTTGCCGGATGCGGCGGTGACGGCGGTCTACTACGCCGACTACATCAAGGAATTCCCCATGGTGGTGCGGCCGGCCTGGGGCTACACGGTGGAGACGGCGACGACGGCGATCCGGATGGTGCTCTCGGGCGTGTTCGACGCCCATCCGCGGCTCAAGGTCATTCTCGGCCACCTCGGCGAAACGCTGCCGTTCCTGGTGTGGCGCATCGATCACGCCCTGGCGCGGCCGGGGCAGAAGCCGCTAAGCTTCCGCGACGTCTTCTGCGGCAATTTCTACATCACCACGAGCGGCAATTTTTCCAATCCGGCGCTGCTGTGCTCGGTGATGGAGATGGGGATCGACCGCGTGCTGTTCGCCGTCGACTGGCCGTTCGTGGAAAACGGGCCGGCGACCGCGTGGATGGACACCGTGCCGCTATGCGACGAGGACAAGGTGAAGATCCTCAGCGGCAACGCCAAACGCGTGCTTCACCTGTGAGGGAGAAATTCTGCGACCCCGGCCGCGCTTTCACCACGCATTGCTTTCACCACGCATTGAACCAGCGGCCGACATCGTAGACCGACGCCACCGCGACGCAGGCGAACAGGGCTCCCCACAACAGGCCGAGCACCAACGTCCGGTTCGCGCGGACGAGGGCATCGATTCCGTCGAAATGGCCGGCATGGCGAACCATTGCGCTCTCCTCGCCGGATCACCGGCGGCTGACCGTTTCGCCCGCCGATCACCTAGCCAAGCGGACTCGCGTATAATCGGGCCTTATTCCTGGCATGTGCTACCAAATCGATGGTGCTGCAATCGCCGGACTCGCAGGGCTGGATTGCATTCGTGCCGGGCCCGGCCGCTTTGCGCCTTCGAAACAGTCTCGACATTTCGAAATAATATAATGCAGCAGGTGCGGCGAGCCCGCGAGGCCTACCTGAACTGGGTGCCGGGCACTCCAGGCGTTCCGGGCGGTCCGAACGGGTTGGGAGGGGCGCCTTGGACCACATATGAGCGGCGTACATGCCGCTGCGGAGGAGGACGGCGAATCGCATGCTGTGCCGATTTCTTCGCCGAGGCGGTCACTTTGGCCGCCGGCTCCGCCCGCCGGGGCAAACGGACGTTCAGCCGCGCCCCTTGATGAACGGTGGGTGCCGCATCCGCGGTGTCCGGCAGCGCGGCCACTGATTGTGGGCCGGTCGCACCGATGCTTGGGAGCACTGCCTCGACGGAGCCAACCCCGGCAGGGGACCGCGAATCGGCCGTGAGCGGATCCGCGACCGCATTGCCGGGGCCTGCCTGCAGGGCAGGAGGCAATGGATCAGGAGGCGATGGATCAGGTACCGGCGGCGCAGGAAGCAGGGGGGCGGGAGCCTCGGCCGTGACCGCGATCGGCGCAGGGACCACCGCCGGCTCGGCCGGAGCGGCGGCCGCGGGTTCGGCCGGAGGCTCGATCGCGACCGGCTCTCGGGCCGCCTCTCGGCCCGGCTCGCCGTCCGGGAAGGCCGTCGCGGGGCCTGCGACGGGCGCGGGCGCCACCAAGTCGCGCAGCCGGCCGAGTTCCTCGGTCCGGCGCGACAGCTCCAGAACCGCGAACTGCATCCGCCCGGCCTCTTCCGTGATCATGCCCTGCATCATCGGCCGGCCGACCTCCGGCATCGCGCCGATGCGGGTGCGGGTTTCCGGGGTGATGAGGCCGGATCCCGTCACCGCGAGCATGATCACGGTGAGAACCGCAGCGCAGACCACGATGGTGAAATTGGGTAGCATGGTGCGCGACACCGGTTGTGGAACTGCCGACGACCCGACGCACGGCGCTGATTCGCAAAGAGTAACAGAGTCGCGGGATTTGGGGAATGAGTCGGGAATGGTGCCGCCGCCGGGCCCCGCTTCGCAGGCAACGGAGCAAACGATTGCCCTGGAGGCGTCCCGGTTGCTAAGAACGCGCCGGGGGCCCGTAGCTCAATGGTCAGAGCTAGCGGCTCATAACCGCTTGGTTTCAGGTTCGAGTCCTGACGGGCCCACCACGCAGTCCTGCGCAAAGACGGTTGCCTGTTGCCCTGATCTGAAACGACGTGGGGCCCGATTGGCTGGCGCGCGCGCCTTGCCCCGAACAGACTTCCTAGAACGTCTTAACCGCGTAGAATGTGAGAGCTGACCTGCGGGTACGACAAAGCAGCGAGGGGTATAGGCTGAAAGCAGTGGCCATATGACAAGGCCGCGCGCGAGCAAACAGGAGACGGCGTCATGGGCGAGGAGCTGAAATATCAGTTGCGGCTGACCTTAAGAGATGCGTTTGCCAAAGTGGCACGCAATCACCCGGACGATCCATCGATTGCTCCCCTCACGCAACTGCTGTGCCGGCACGACGCTGCTTTGAAATGCCAGTACGATGCCTTCGCTGACTACGTGAAGGAGGCCGAGGCCAAGGGGGTGGAAACGTACCCTCTCTACGCTTGGACCAAAAGGACCGTGGATGACCCGGCGAAGGAAGCGAAATACACCAAGTCCTTCACGCTCCACGTCGGCGGCGACGAGGTTTACGAAAGGGGTAAGGCCGACGCGCTCGAGGCCGCACTCAAGTCGCTGGTCGGAGGCCCGATTGTGGCGCAGATGTTCAGATACGATACCAATCCCGCTCACAATCCCCAACCGCCGCAAGCCGGGAATAGGTGATCAGGATAAGGTTATGAGGAAACGGCGCGGGTGGAATAGTTTTTTCCCGGCCGCGAGGCATGGCCAAAAAAGTGCAGCATTCAAACGTCGACCGGACGCGTACTCGATGACATAGCCATGCGATGGGGGCAGCAAAGCGGCCCAAGCGTTCAACACGGTTGTCGTTTTAGTCTTGCGTAAGTGCCGTTCGTGACAGATTGTGCGGCGATGCGCTCGCGTAACCACTCGACGCCGACGTCGACACTTCGAGCGGAGTCGACGGAACGGCGTCACCCATGCCACGTTTGCAAAGGTGCCGGAATCCATGTCCAGGCCTGAGAGCCTTATAGACGACGGTGCTCAACGACCGGCCTGATATGCGAGAGATCGGGCAAGACCCAATTGCGCTTCGTTTCCCCGGCGACGTGCGATAGACAACTATCTCGTGTCGGTGTTTGATTGGTCATCTGGTCTCCGCAGGCGCGCCCTCAGATGCGGCGTGGGGCCACAGTTGGCAAGCGGAACGATTACGTAGCGCGTAGCTTTACCTCGTATCGTCCGAAAAGCGAATTTTGAACGAGGTTTCGTCCGAAAACAATTTTCGAGCGACCAGTTTTGCAACCCCTAGGAGCCACCATGAATAAAACATTGTTCGTGTCCGCTATCACGTTGACGCTCGCTGTTTCAGGTACTGCGTTTGCTCAGTCGACAACTGATGCAGCCAATCCTGTTCCACCGGTCGCCGCCAAAACACAAAAGGCAGAGCAGTCGGCCCTCACGATCGACAAACTGACGCAAGACATGCAAAAGGCCGGATTTTCCGAAGTCAAGATTCTGCAAGACGCCTTCTTGGTTCAGGCTAAGACCAAAGACGGCAATCCGATACTGATGACCATAGGCCCGAATGGTATGAGTGCATTGGAGGTGTCGACGTCGAAGACACAGGCTCTCGCCAAGGGTCCCAAAGCGAATCTGACGTTCGATACGTCGCCGAAGGATCACGCCCGGATTCACGAAATCTTCGGCAAGGTACCCACCGAAGCGAAAGTCGACCGGGTCGACTTCAGTTTATCGCCTGGCACGGTCGTGCCACATTCGGTTCACCTTGCGGCGCTTCCTCAAACGATAGTCGATATCGAGCCGACATGGCGTGGGAATGAATACTTCCAGGTCGGCGGGCAGATCGTAATCGTCGATCCGCAGTCAATGAAAATCCTGGGGGTTCTTGACGCATAACATCGGTATTGTTTTCATACGCAAACGGGGCCGGGATAATCTCGGCTCCGTCCCCGTTTGGTGCGGAAGCGTTCAAATAGTCGCCCTCCTGATATTTCTAAGTTGAAACAGGAGAGGCAGCGTTGCCCGCCTTGAGCCGACAGGCCCCGGGCGCCGACTCCGCAAGGGAAAGCCGTCTCCCACGCCGTCAGGCAATACTCGCGATGACCGCAGGCGGGGAGCCGGGACACGCCGACACGGTCGCCTCCCTCCCGATCAAGCGGCTTGCGAACTCAGCCCACGCACCGCCTCGATCATCTTCGCCAGCACGGCCGCGGCGTCGCCGTAGACCATGTTGCAGTTGTCGGCGTAGAAAAGCGGATTGACGATCCCCGCGTAGCCTTTGCCCTGACCGCGCTTGACGACGTAGACCTTCTTGGCCTGGTCGGCGTTGAGGATCGGCATGCCGAAAATAGGCGAGGACTTGTCGGTGCGCGCCTCGGGGTTCACCACATCGTTGGCGCCGATGACGAGTGCCACGTCGGTGGTCTTGAATTCCTCGTTGATGTCATCGAGCTGGAAGATGAGGTCGTAGGGCACGCCGGCTTCGGCGAGCAGGACGTCCATCTGACCCGGCATGCGACCGGCGACAGGATGGATCGCGAATTTGACCGAGACACCTGATGCTTGCAGCAGCTTGACGAATTCATAGAGTTTCTGCTGTCCCTGCGCGGCAGCCAGGCCGTAACCGGGAATGATGATGACGTTCTTGGCATAGCGCATGAAAATGCCGGCATCGGCCGCTTCGGTCGGCTTCAGGCTGCCTTTGATGTGGCTCGGCTTGCGCTTGGACGCGCCGCCAAAATTCGTGAAGAGAACATTGCCGACCGAGCAATTCATGGCCCTCGCCATGAGCAGCGTCAGGAGAGTGCCTGCAGCGCCGACGACCATGCCGGCTATCATCAGAGCCGGGTTCTGCAGCACGAACCCTTCGAGACCGACCGCGAGGCCGGTGAAAGCATTGTAGATGGATATCACGACCGGCATATCGGCCCCGCCGATCGGCAGCGTCATCAGCACGCCGTAGAGCAGCGCAAAGCCGAAAAACAGGTAGATCAACCTGGGCATGGTAATCAGCGGATCTGTACCGCTTTGCGCGGCGAAGACGATGTAGGCTCCGAGCGCGAGGGTCGCGAGCAGGATGGCCCCGTTCAAGAGTTGCTGCCCTCTCACCCGCAACGGCTTGTGGATCACCCCGTCGAGCTTCGCCCAGGCGATCAGTGAGCCGGACAGCGACACCGCGCCGATCAGCGCACCTGTCAAAGTCACGACGAGTTGGGTTACCCCGTCGGCTTTGTTGCCGAATAATTCCACCGCCGCGATCGCGCCGGCGGCACCGCCGCCCATACCGTTATAGATGGCAACCATCTGCGGCATCGCGGTCATCGCCACTTTCTTGCCGCCCCACCAGGCGACCCCGCCTCCCAGGATCAGCGCAAGGACTGCCAGGCCGAGATTGACCATCAGATGCGGCTTGGCAGCCGCGCTGACATCGAAGACATACAGAAAGCTCACCAAGACGGCCACCAGCATGCCCACGCCGGCGACGAGAATCCCCGACGGCGCCGTCACGGGAGAGGACATGCGCTTGAGGCCGAACATGAATAGGAAGGCGGTTACGAGATATGTCGCGCCGATGGTCAGTTGCGCAATTCCCGCGAGATCCGTTGCGCCGATGGAAAATCGTTCAATCATATTGAGCATGACGGCTCCTCAAACCTTCGTCGCGTGGTGGGAGGCCTTTTTCGGGTGGCGGAGTTTCGCGTGTCCGGTCTGGTGCCCGCTCGTCTGGAACATCGCAAGCATCCGATCGGTCACCGCGAAGCCGCCGGCGGCATTGCCCGCGCCGAGCAGGACGGCGAAGAATCCGATGGCTTGCTCCTGCACCGTGCTCGCGTTCAGCAACGCGAAGATTCCGCCGACCACGACGATGCCATGCACGAAATTGGAGCCCGACATCAGGGGAGTGTGCAGGATCGCCGGCACGTTGCCGATGATGACCCAGCCGGCAAAGCCGGCGAGCATGAAAATGTACAAGGCTACGAAGCCGGTGATATGAATTGAAAAGTCCGTCATGCTGTCCTCGTCGGGCTCAAGCCACTTTCACGGGTGCCTTGGCCGCGGTTTTCTCGGCTTCGTTGCTGGGATAGGCCTCGTGCTCGCTCTTATCGCTGTGCATCTTGCCCTCATGGGTCAGAACGGTCTCGGCGAGCACCTCGTCGTCCCAGTCCAGCGTGATGATGTTGTCCTTCATCATCAGGGCGAGCAGGTTCGACACATTTTTCGCATAGA
The DNA here is from genome assembly GCA_963800215.1 of uncultured Alphaproteobacteria bacterium. Taxonomy (GTDB): domain Bacteria; phylum Pseudomonadota; class Alphaproteobacteria; order Rhizobiales; family Xanthobacteraceae; genus JAJPKK01. The sequence goes on from CAWCZY010000009.1 coordinate 86,977, forward strand.
GTTCGCTCGCGTCCTCGCCGAGCAGCGAAGGCACGTTTAGCGGTGCCACTATCGTCACTTGGCCGATCCGTGTCGTCTCGCCCGGTTGCGTATCCTCACAATTCCCGCCGCCTTCGGCCGACAGATCGACGATCACGGCGCCGGCTTTCATGCCGGCGACCTGCGACTTGCTGATGAGCTTTGGCGACGGCCGTCCGGGGATGGCCGCCGTGGTTATGATCAGGTCCGACTGCTGGATATGCTGGGTCAGAACGGCGTCGATCTTACTTTTCTCGGCTGCCGTGAGTTCGCGTGCATAGCCGCCCTTGCCTCGGGCATCCACGCCGGTCGCCACGAACTTGGCACCCAATGAGGCCACCTGTTCCGCTGTCGCCGGGCGCACATCATAGCCCTCGACGACGGCACCCAGGCGGTGTGCGGTCGCGACCGCCTCCAGGCCGGCGACACCAAGGCCCATCACCAGTACTTTGGCCGGTCCTATGGTGCCCGCGGCTGAGGTGATCTTCGGCAGCACGCGGGCCAGATGGGTCGCACCGAGTTGCACGGCATAATAACCAGCCAAGGCCGATTGGCTGGAGAGGGCATCCATCGCCTGCGCCCGCGTGATGCGTGGAATCCGCTCCATGGCAAAGCATGTGATCTTCTTGTCCAGAAGACGTTTCACCAGCTTGGGCTCCTTGTCCGCATAGATGAAGGAGATCAGGATCGCGCCTTCCTTCATCGCGTTGATCAGGTCCAGCGAGGGAGCCTGCACGCCGAGGACCACGTCGGCATCGCCGACCAGAGCGTGGCGGTCGGCCGTGAAGGAGACATCCTTGAATGCGGCATCGGCCAGGCTGACAGCCTCTCCCGCACCCGATTGCATGTGCAGCTTGGCGCCGAGCTTGGTCATCTTACCGACGACGGACGGCACCAACGCCACGCGCCGTTCATGCGGCTGTGTCTCCTTCAGAACGGCGACATTGACGTACATGGAAACTCCGTTGCAGGCCGGTACCGGCGGTCAGACAATCTTCGAGGTCACAGGATGTGGCGTTCGACTGAAACGCCTCATCCGCTTGGTCAGGCCTGGCGTCTCAGACCGGAGCCTCGGCAACCAGGGTGCGGACCAGCTTCTTGTTCACGAACTCCTGGATGCCCATATCGCCGAGCTCGCGTCCGTAGCCGGAATTCTTGATGCCGCCGAACGGCAATTCCGCGTCGGACCAGGAAATGTTGTTGATGAACATCATGCCCGTTTCGACGCGGCTCGCTACGCGTTTGCCGCGCGCAATGTCCTTGGTGAAGACCGAGCCGCCCAATCCGAAGTCGGAATCGTTCGCGAGGGCGATGGCTTCGTCCTCGTCCTTGACCCGGAAGAACAGCGCTACGGGGCCGAAGAATTCGTCCCTGAAGGCAGGGTTCCCCGGCTCGATGTTCGTCAGGATCGTCGGCTCCATGTAGGAACCCGGCCTATCGATACGCTTGCCGCCCATTACCACCTTCGCCCCCTTGGAGATCGCACCATCGACCTGTTTCAGAAGGTCCACCAAGGCGGATTCCGTGGACAATGGGCCCAGCGTCGTCTTCTCATCCAATGGATCCCCTGGTTTGAGAGCCGCAAGCGCTGCCTTGAACTTCTCCAGGAATTTATCGGCCAGTTTTTCGACCACGATGAACCGCTTCGCCGCACAGCAGGTTTGTCCGGTGTTGTACATCCTCCCCCAGACCGCCCACTTGACGGTATGTTCGAGGTCCGCATCGTCGAGAACAATAAAGGCGTCGCTTCCGCCGAGTTCCATCGACGACACTTTGAGGTTTTGCCCGGCTCTTGCCGCAATGCTCCTGCCGGCCGCGACGCTGCCGGTCAGCGCCACGCCTTTGATTCGCGGATCATCGACGACGGCGTCCGACTGATCGTGCGAGATCAGCAGATTGGTGTACAACCCGGCAGGGGCGCCGGCCTCGATCCAGAGCTTCTCGAAGGCGATCGCGCATTGGGGTACGCAGCCGGCGTGCTTCACCATCAGGACGTTGCCCGCCATCAGGTGGGGACCTGCGACACGCGCGAGCTGGTAGTAGGGAAAGTTCCATGGCTCTACCCCGAAGATCACGCCGATCGGGCTGCTCTCCATATGGGCTTCTCCGTCGGTCGGATGGAGCTTCACGGGAGCGAGGAAGCGCTCGGCGTTCTTGGCGTAATAGGCGAGAATCCTCGCGCTGAACTCCACCTCGCCGCGGGCCTCGTTGATCCGCTTGCCCATCTCGAGCGTCATCGTGTGCGCGAATTCGTCTGCCTTTGCAGCCATGATCGCTGCAGCCTTCGCCACGATCACCGCCCGCTCGGCATAAGTCTTGTGCCGCCAAGTCTCAAAACAAGTTGCGGCGGCGGCGATCTTGGTCTCGAGCTGTTTGTCCGTCAGCTCCTCGAACTTCTTCAGAAGCTTGCCGGTGGCGGGGTTGAAGCTTTGATAGGTCATCACTTCTTCCTTTTTCAATGTCATCGGGCGGAAACCAGATGATGTCATCGCGCCTCTCGTCAGGCGTCGATGATGACCTTGAGTGCTTTCGTCTTGGCCGCGTGCCCGAAGGTCTCGTAGGCATCGAGGATGCGGTCGAGCTTGAAGTGATGGGTGATCAGGAGCTTGGGATCGATCTTGTGAGACTGCAGAATGTCGAGCAGCATCGGAGTGCTGACGGTGTCGACCAACCGCGTGGTGATGGTAACGTTACAGTCCCACAGGCGTTCCAGATGCAGTGCCACCTTCGTTCCATGCACCCCGATGTTTGCGATGGTGCCGCCCGGCGCGATAATTTTCTCGCACAACTCGAATGTGGCCGGGATGCCCACCGCCTCGATGGCGGTGTCTACGCCGCGCTTGCCCGTCATTTTCATGATGGTCTCGACGGCCTTGCCGTCGGCACTGTTGATGCCCGCGGTAGCGCCGAAGCGTTTCGCCATTTCAAGGCGATTGTCGTCGAGATCGATCATGATGATCTCGGCCGGTGAGTAGAATTGCGCCGTCAGCAGTGCGGCGAGCCCGATCGGTCCGGACCCGACGATCGCCACGGTGCTCCCTGGCGCAACCTTGCCGTTGAGCACGCCGCATTCGAAGCCGGTCGGCAGGATATCGCTGAGCATCACCAGCGCCTCTTCGTCCGCGCCGTCCGGAATGTGATAGAGGCTTGTCTCCGCATAGGGGATTCGAACGAACTCGGCCTGTGTCCCGTCGATGGTGTTGCCGAGGATCCAGCCGCCGGTGGTGCAATGCGAGTACATGAGCTTCCGGCAATAAGCGCATTTGCCGCAGGCGCTGATGCATGAGATCAAGACCCGGTCTCCCGGCTTGAACGTCGTAACGGCCGTCCCGACCTTCTCGATGATGCCGACGCCCTCGTGACCCAGAATGCGGCCAGGCTGGCAACTGGGTACGTCGCCTTTGAGGATGTGCAGGTCGGTGCCGCAAATCGTGGTTTTGACCATCTTTACGATCGCGTCCGAGGCGGCCATGAAGTCCGGCTTTGGACGATCTTCCAGGGCTTTCTTGCCCGGTCCCAGATAAACGAGAGCTTTCATCGCCCCGGTTGTTGCGGCCTTGGCGCGGGTTGCCTTGCGCGGCATCGCCGTGATGCTCATGAGCTGTCACTTTCAGGTGAACCGGTTGATGGTAGACCAAAGCCGCTCGGAGGATAGTTTCAGCCGGCGGGTTCAGCCGGCGGGCGTTTCGGCTTGAGGGGCGCGCGATTTCGTACGCCAACACCTTCCAACGCATTCGCCTTCCGATTGTTCCTTTGACGGCTCGCCAGGCGACGATGCGAACGAACAGACGCGTCCAATCTGTTTGAAAAGTCGTCGAACCATAATCGCATCCGTGCGTTTTCCTGGGCGTGCTCGTGGGACGCGCCATAGGAGAAGGTAGAAACATGCGCTTTTTGCTGGGAATCATTGTCGGAGTAATTCTGACGATCGGCGTCGCTTACATTTCCGACGCGTCGACATCCGGCCCCTCCATTCCTGAGGCCCAAACCAGTGTCGAGCAGCGGCCGATGGTAAACTGGGACGTTGTCAGCAGGAAATGGCAGAGCTTGTCCTTGGGTGTGCGCAACACCTGGAACAGGCTGGCGGCGCGCTGAGCTTATCCCGGCCACTCCAGCCGGGGCGGCGCTTACGATGAGACGCGCATTCCACTGCCTCGGCGCATCAGCATTTTTCCACTTCATAGCCCAATCTCGCCATGACGGCGCCGTGGCATTGCTCGATCGCGTCGGCCTGCGCAATCGTCAGAGACTCCCGCCAGCTTCCGACCCGACCGCTGCGGAAGAATGGCGCCTCGCGCGACGTGCGTTCCGCGAAGCCTTTCTCGCTCTCCTGACGTTGCAACTCGGCGAAATCGGCATGGCGTATGGCGCGTTCGATTTCCGCTCGCGTGGCGGATCGGCCGGCAAATTCGAGCGCGGCGCCGAAGTGTTCGGCGGGAGCCGCCACCATGTCTTCGTAGCGTACCGTGTGCACCGGCACGTCGGTCTGATCGAGCCAGCTCGTCACATGCCCGCTCCAGCCCGCGAGCTTCTGCCGCAACTGAGGCGCGAGCCACTTGCGGCCGTGGCATAATGTGCCCTCGGCGGCGCTCATGAACTTGATCGCGTCGTCGATGGCCGCACTGTTGTGATAGGCCAGCGATACCGCGACGTCGCGCGGATCGCGCACCAGATAGACCGCGGCGCGGGCCGCATTCCGCCCGAACAAGGGCTCTCCGCCGGGTGCCGCCAGCGTGGCGGACTGACTACGCAGATGATCTTTCTCACGGGTCGCGAACTTGCGGCGCTCGTGCCGACCTGCGGAGCGACCGCAGGCTCCAGCGCACGTATCGGAAGATAATCCGTCGGAAAGTCGTCGACTTCGCGAGCGTGGCCGGTAAGCCTTGAGCCGTTGTGGAAGAGCAATGTGGCGAGTGACTCAATGCCCCGCCGATGACGTTCGAGGCGGGCGGCGATCTCGCGACCAACGACGACCGCTCAGTGCTGTCCGGCGCTGGAAATGTCGGGGTGATCGCACGGAGCGGCCGCTTATTCCGTCGCGACGACGAGAGCCGCAGCGAGAGCTACTCCGTGTTAGCGGCTGTGGAAATCCGCGCAAAGATGGCGAAGAGCTAGACCGATGGGTGAGAAACCGGAGGTGCGGCGGTTGCGTGCGCGTTGTCTGATCGCAAGTTTGATTGTCTGCTCCCCACCATCGGGCTGTAAAGCCTGGCCCTTCGGGCCACCGCCGTTGGCGGCTTCGGGCTTGACAGCCCGACGGCGGGGAGCAGCACGTTCTACCATGCGATGAATGCCGGAATGTCGCCGGTCACTGGGCTTGCCCTGTGGCGTGCCGTCAGGGCGGACGCCTCAATGGGACTGCCCTGCGGCTGATCTGACCGTTCTTGCCTCGGTGATATACAGGACGAAGGGCTGATAGGCGCAGAAATGCCAAAGCCGAGCGCCCGCAATGATGACAGAGCCGGTACCCTGGTGACCTTCTGCTTGACATCGGCTCACTCAAGGGCGCGTCGACTTCCAAACCGAGCGAAAGACCCGCTCCAGGCTTCTTGACGAGACCATGATCCGTCACGCGTTGTCGTCGGGCACGGTAACGGCGATTTCGGTCGGCGTGCATGACGCGGCCACGGGGCGTTGCCTGATGACGTCGGCGAGCTTCCCGTTGCCTGCTGCGGCGGGCTTCTTGCGCGCAGGTTCCGATGCAGTAGATATGACCTCGATCACACCGGCGACAGACAAAAACCTGAGAGCGGCAGCGAGCACACAGAAACATTCTGCAAGAAACTTCATCGACACATGCGGCAGCACAAGTCCAGCGCTCCGAATTACCGCGCTCTGCATTTATCAGTTCTGCCAATACTCAGTGCTCCGCCTGCTGGTACATCTCTTTACGATCGGCAGTGGCGTCTGCAAGGACGGAATTCCGCACTAGCCTATCGATATCCGGAAGCATTTTGGCTGGGCGAAGAGCCGCAGTAAAGGCTCGTCCTTCCCACCACGCTTCTCTCTCCCCGCAAATAGCATCGATCCAAAAGCGGTGGATATCGCATCGCCGTGGCGTTTGACGCCGTCTATGCGCGGGTTTTCATCGCCACCAACACTCCGATATCCTCGGCCGCGCCGGGCTCGCGGAGATCGAGGGTCAGGGAAACAGCGCTGCGAATCAGGCCGCGCAAGCCATCCTTGTTGAGGAACGCGACTCTCACGGTGAATGTCCCCGGCATCAAGGGCGTGGGTGCGTGTGCGCAAGTTCCCGATCACACTTGAGCGTTTGATCGAGCCTCAATCTTGAGAAATCAAACGCCGGCGTCACGCCCCGCGAGGTCGCCGCGCTCACAGCGGTCGCGACAGGAAAGCGATTGCCACCCCCGCCGCCAGTGCCAGAAATGACAGCAACGCCATCACCGGCACCGGTGGCCGCGGCGCCTCGCCACCACCCATGGGCATACCGGGGCTTGCATGCGGCGCGCCGCCCATGCCGGCCTGAGCGCCCTGACCGTGCACACCATCAGCTGCAGGCGCCCGTCGTACCGTCATCATGCCATGCTTGAGATGGTGCGCCACCAGCCACCAGTTCATCGGGTAGGCTATGATGAATCCGACGAGGAGCCCCATCGACATCACGAACCAGAAGCTCGGCGTCATCGGACCGGCGGAAGACGCGATGAGCGTCCTGAGCGTCATCACCGTCGGCACCATTCCCGCCATCAGAAGATTCATCGACAGCAACTCGGGCAAGAACGTGCCGGCCAGCGCACGCCGGTAAGAACCTCCGGCCGTGTCGCGCATGAACAGCGCCTGGAAAATCGTCCAGCCGAAGGCGAAGCCCAGGACGTATTCGAGGATCACCTCGGTCAATCCGGCGAGACCGAGAACGCTCGAAAGCACCGCGCCGGCGAGAATGCCGACGCCGTCGCCGGCGACGCAATGCATCGTCGATCCCAGCGCTTGCCGCCAACGCGCCGCAACGTAGCGTTCGTGCAGCCCGGGCAGCGGCTCGCGGCAACCGAGGACGTAAAGGAAGGCGCCGACGACGCCGGTATAAGCGGTCAGCAACACGAATCCCCATTTGAGCACCGGAGACTCCGGTGTGGTGCGGATGTCGACCGCCACGAACAGCAATGCCGCCGCAGTCAACAGAAACCACAGCAGCATTACCCCATCCAAAACCGAGGACATCGATTATCGCCCCTGATCCGTTGGGTGCTGGCCGCCTGCCAGCACCCGAATGTGGCGCCCCCGTCGTGATCTCGGAACAGGTCCGCATCGCGCACGCAGGCCCGCAGCACGTCCATCGACTTGTGGCCGGCTCACGTCCCGCATCTTGAAACACGGATGCGCCGCGGCGAGCCTATGAGCATATCTGCCAAGACGGCCGGCCCGCAATCGGCGCGCGCGGGCCGCGCCCGGCGCGCGGGACCGCTTGCCCGCGAAGCGCCGGCCGGCGAACGGCTTGGCGCCGTCGTCGTTGCGGAACTCGCCCTTGCGGCGTTCGCAGCCGCGTTCACCCATGCCGGCGTCGTGTCATGCCGCCGCAACGGCAACCTCAGGCGCCGCGCAGGGCCTTTATCGGCTTGCCTTTTTCAGGTTGACACCGGGGCTACCCCCTCCCCATAAAGCCGCGCGCGTGCCGTCGCCTGCAACGCGACTGTTTCGGGCGGGCGCCGGCGTGAGCCGGGGGAGTGTCCCGAGTGGCAAAGGGAGCTGACTGTAAATCAGCCGCCTTATGGCTTCGTAGGTTCGAGTCCTACCTCCCCCACCATCAGGGGACAGGGATCAGGCGTTCCAAGGGACAAGAGTGTTCCGTCGGACAGGGTCGGGTATCGGAGGTCGAGTGCCTGTATACTGACTGCCGACATCTGATCCCTGTCCCCTGACGCGGGTGTAGCTCAATGGTAGAGCAACAGCCTTCCAAGCTGATGACGAGGGTTCGATTCCCTTCACCCGCTCCATTTGTTTCAATCACTTAGCCTCTCCCATCAATCGCGAGAGTGCAAACTTGACTGCGCAGTTCACACTTTTGGCCTCTTTCCGTTCTCGGCTCGCATCTTGCGGCGCCCCTCCAATCGTGCCGCATCGGCGTTGCGCACGGTCTCGATGCTGACCGGGGATAGGCCTCGGAAGGGTCCGCCGCGCTAGCCGCGGGTCCGCCCATCGCATTTGCGAGCGCAGGCGCGGTTGGGCACGGCCGCGCCGGCAAGGCCCATCAGGACGCTGCGGCGCGGCCGTTCGACAAACGGCCGCAGAGGGGCCGGCAGGTTGGCACGTCCCTTGAATGGCCGATGGGTGGCTGCCGCCGGCGCGCTGCTATGGCGTCAGCATGCAGATCGGCGAAAGGGCAGCCAGCATGACACCGGAACAGATCGGCCTCATTCAGCGCAGCTTTTCCAAAGTCGCTCCGATTTCCGAGCAAGCGGCGGCGCTATTCTACGGCCGCCTGTTCGAGATCGCTCCCGACGTCAAGCCGCTGTTCCGAAGCGACATGAACGAACAGGGCCGCAAGCTGATGGCGACGCTCGCGGTCGTCGTCAATGGACTTACCAAGCTGGAAGCAGTCCTCCCGGCCGCCAGCGCACTCGCCAAGAAGCATGTGAGTTACGGCGTAAAGCCGGAGCACTACGCGCCGGTCGGTCTCGCGCTGTTCTGGACGCTGGAACGCGGACTCGGGACGGAGTGGACGCCCGACCTCGCCGCGGCCTGGACTGCGGCCTACACGGTCCTGTCGGACTTCATGATCAAGGAAGCCTATGGACGCCGCGAGGCCGCTAAATAATCCGATCCGACAGGTCGGAAGGCTACACGCGGCCGGGAATGACGCAGTGAGTTCCGTCAGATCGGTCCCATTTCGGCAAACTTGCTCAGTCGTAAAACTCGGGAGCGACCTTCCGCTTGATCCCGGACGTGTAATCGTGCTGGATCCACAGCTGCGCGTGGTTCTGTTTCACGAATTCCTCGATCTTCTCGCGGCTCTTCGCGGTCTGCTCCTTGCTGGTGTCGAAAGACGGAATTTTCTTGTACGTGATTTCTTCCGGATAGTGATAGAGATCGCCCGTCAAAAGGACGTTCCCGGTGTTGGCGAGCTTGAGAAACAAGGACTGGTGCCCGGGCGTGTGACCCGGCGTAGACTTGATGACCACGGTGCCATCGCCGAACACATCATGATCCTCGCCGTTCAGCAGAACCGTTTTGCTGTTGGCGAGGCCCTCGAAGAATTTCGGGTCCGGCACGCGGCTCGGTTGTCCGGCCGGCCGCGGGGCGAGGATCGGGTCCCGGTCGCCCTTCTGCACGATCCAGGTGGAATTGGCGAACAGGCTGGCGTTGGCGACGTGATCGCCATGGTAGTGGGAGAGCGCCAAGTAAGTGACGTCGGCCGGGGTGTAGCCGATCGCGGCGAGTTGCGGGAGCAGCGGGCGATCGACCGTGAAGGCATTCAACTTCTGAGGCGAGACGCCATCCTTGAAGGCGCTGTCGGGAATCTCGCCGGTGTCCCAAATCATGGATCCGCGCGGGTGAACGATCAGGAAGCAGGGCGTGATCATCTCCGTGTTGGCCATTTCGCTCGGCTTAAGGCCGAACTGCTCGACGCTGGCAGGGGTGATTTTGCCGCAATCGAGAACATAGAGACGCAGCGATTGCGGAGGCTGCGGCTTCTGCGACTGTTGGGCGTCGGCCGGCGGGAAACCGAAGGCCACGCACACAGCCGCCGCCAGGATGGCGGGCACGATACGCATCGACATGGAATCCTCCCGAATATTCATGAGCTGTTTTGCTTCTTTGCGGGCGCGAGCAGGTCATGGACATGACCCGCTCGTGAAGGCCGGTCCCTTTAGATCAGCGGGCCGCTGTCATGGGTAAGTGCGCCTTCAAGAATTTGCGCACCCTGTCGATTGTCCGCGCCTTCAGTTCAGGCGGGTCCTTCCAGGGATAGACCGTGATCTCGGCATTCGGCGCCAGCGATGCGACATCGATGGCAGCCTGGTAGGCGTGTGCCGGGGTATCGTCCGGCAGGACCAGCATCGGCGTCTGGCAATTGCGCGCGAACTCTCGCGACACGCTGTAGACGAAGTCGGGCCGAACCTCGTAAAGGTTATGCAGGTACTTCTCGATGGTTTCCATCGAAACCTCCGGCCGTCTCTCCCGAAACTCTTTGGCCCAGACATCGCGACTTGTTTTGTACATCACGCCCGGGTTCTCCGGTCGGTGCCCGATGGGTTGGCTCAGCACCCCTGCGACGATGCGTTCCGGGGCCCGCTCCATCAGCTTGAGGGCAAACGAGCCGCCGATACAGTTGCCGAAGAAGAAGAACTGGCGGATGCCGAGGTGGTCCATCAGACCCAATTGATCGTCGGCGAAAGCGTCCCAAGGGTCGTCGACCGGGATCGGACCCGTGGATTCGCCACCTGAAGCGTTGCGCTGGTCCATCGTGATGCAGCGGAAGTCGTTCTTGAACTCCCCCATCGCATTGATGACCGCCGTTTGCCAATTGCTGATGCGCGAATTCAAGCCGCCGCCCGGAGTAACCAGCAGTGGAAAGCCGGAACCGCCCTCTTGGTAACGAATGCGGACGTTGCCTTTTTCGTAGAACTTGAAAGCTCCACCTTGGTCGACTTGCTGAGCAAACACTTGAGGTGCCGCGGCGGTCGCCGCAGCTGCAGCCCCCGTCGCAATGATATTACGTCTGATCGGATCCATAAGCCGCGTCCTCCCTGATTATTGTCCCGCTCTTGTTCGAGCGTATTGCGCGGATGACAGACTGCTCATACGCGGCTGTGCAGTCAAGTTGACGACCCGCCCCGTAAAGGCCGTCAAGGCATGGCCGCAGGCCGCGGCGCATCGGCATTCGAGATGCGGGATGTGTCGCGGCGCAAGATCACGCCGGAGCGGGACTGCTGCAACCCGACGGCTCGGATTATACGAAAAGGCATTAAGTGCTATCGTCAACAACCGACGCGAAGGGATCACATGATGCGCAGTGGATCGCTCGCCTTGCTGATTGCTCTTGGCAGCCTCGTCGCCGCTCCTGACGCCGAAGCCGAGACGGGAATTTCGTGGTCGGGTTACGCCATCAAAAGTGCAGACCTTGGAAGCCCCACGCCGCCGACAGCCTTCACCGCCGTGAGCGCAATGTGGACGCAGCCGGCCGTAACCTGTCCATTGGACAACGCCAAGGTGTCGTTCTGGGTTGGCATCGATGGCGACGGAACCCGGACGGTAGAACAAGCAGGGACGCTTGTGACTTGCAGCGCCACGAACCAGCCGCCCGTCTACCAGGCGTTTTGGGAGATGTACGACGCGAATGGCGGAAGCCACGGTGCTGAACCGTTTAACGTGTCTCCGGGCGACGTCATTCAAGCGTCGGCGAGCTACGTCGGCGGCGTCTCCTATTTGCTCGAAGTGAAGGATTTGACCAGCGGCGCAAGCTTCTCGACGACGCAGTCTTGCAACGCCAACATCGTCTGCAAGCGCGGTACTGCCGAATGGATTGTCGAACGGCCCGGAAGCGGCTCGTTTCCCCTCGCCGATTACGGGACGGTAGAGTTCGTCAACGCTCTGGAGACACACTCCGGTCCGACTCCGGCGCGCGTTGAAATCAACATGGTCGATGTGAGCACCACCCTATCGGCCTGCGGCCTCATTGCGTCGGGCCGACCGCTCCCCGACTTCAGCACGCCATTTTGGAATTTCACCAATGGCTTTGCCTGTCATTGGCTTGCCGCGAACTAGTCGCACAGGCTGACGACCCAATAGCCGACGTTCGGGCCGCGGACGGTGTGCACGCGTTGCCGCCCAACCGAAGGTGCGGCGGTCGATCCACGGAGTGACGCCGATCTCGCAGCCATTTATGTATATTTAATGCGATCCTGCGTTTTGTTGGCTATTCGACGCCAATGCGAATTCGATGCCGTCACCTTGAATTGTAACATTATAACACATTGATATATCACGATTATTGTCTGATCATGGCTTTGATCTGTAACGAAGATTGATGCATCTTCTCAATGGAAGCGCATTAAATTTATTGCGTATGACATTAATTCTGCATAAACATTCTATCGCAGATTTATTTCCCTGCCCACCAAGAACCACCAAGGAGAGGCACCATGCGTCAGTTCACAATCGCAGCAGCAACCGTCGCAATCGCGGCTCTGATTTCAGCGGCCCCGGCTTCGGCCGAGCGGATCCAGGGGGGGCCGATCAAGCAGAACGGCAAGTGCTGGAAGGACCACGTGAACTCATTCGGATGCCATGTGGGGCGTTTGGGTAGATTGCCCGCAGCCGGCCGCCGCCCCCGCGACCCATCGGCTGACTCGCCGTCGGGTCTGAGCGGCTTTTCGGAGCAAGACCTCGCTTCAGGCCCCGTAGGTCTCTATGGGGCCTTTTTCATACCTGGAAAGAGCCGCAGCCCCGCGTCCCACGGCGCGTCGGGCTCCGGTTGGCAGAACCTGACGCCCGAACGCTGTGAGGAATTCCTGGCTTACCATTGACCCGCGAGGAGGCCCCCGCCATGCCGTTGCCGGTCCGAACAGCACTCGCAGACATCGACGCGATCTGCAGATATTTGATCACGAAGCCTGCCGGCATCAGCCCGGCAGAGGCGATCAACGAGAAGGTGCTCGATCGGCGCAAATTGTCCGCCCTGAAGTTCTGGGGGCTGATCGAGGACGCCGGTGCGAACCTGAGACTATCCGCGCGCGGACGGCTCATTGCGCGTGACAACGGGGCCCACAGGGCCAGGGCGCTGCAAGAGGTGGTGGCCGCGATACCCCCTTACGGTTCCATTATCGCCCGGGCCGTTGACCGAAACGAGATGATTGTTCTGTCGACAGAAGTCGCCGCCTACTGGCACCGGCACTTCAGCCCAGACGTGCACTTCGGTATTCTCAATCATCAGACCGTGTGCTTTCTCAGAGTTGCGGAAGGCGCCGGCCTCGGACGGCTGGTCGTCGGTCGGAAGGGTCAGCAGACCCGGTTCGAGCTGGCCGAATACAGCGCCCGTGCATTCGTCCGCAGCGCAAACCTCACGGCCTCGCAAATCGGCGGCGAAAGCAAGTCCGATATTTCGAGCGGTGAGAAAGCCCCGGCGAGGGATGACAGTGGCGGTAAGCCCGACAGAGCGCCGAGGCGAGGCAACCGCGTCTTCATCACCCACCGAAGCAACAAGAAAATCCTGGAACAGGTCAAGGAACTGGTGGCCTTTGGGAAGTTTGAGCCGGTTGTCGCCCGGGACCGCGAGACCGCGGGAGGGCCGTTCCTCCATATCCTGATGGACGAAATGCGCAGATGCGACACCGCGATCATTCACCTCGGTATCGACGCATTGCGGCTCGATGCCGACGGGAAACGCCGGATCAGCGATGACGTGCTGATCGAGATCGGAGCCGCGATCGCTTTGTATGGACGCAACTTTGTTCTGCTGGTGGAAGAGGGCGTCGAGTTGCCGTCGAACTTGCCGGGGCTCTGTGAATGCCGCTACTGCGGCGACGAATTGAATATGCCGACGACGATGAAGCTGCTTAGGGCCTTCGGCGATTTCATACAATCTCAGCCCATGAAGCCGCTGGCGCTTACCGTTGGGGCCGATCACGTGGTACCGCACCTGCTTCAATACGAGCGGACGGGGCCCCTGGGTTCAACGGTGTGCTGACGGCGGGGCAGGGAAGGCTTTATGAGCGGCATCGGACACCGTGGCCACCAACTGGCGGCACTCTTCGGTGCGCTTGCGTCGGCGTCGTTCAGTTCACGTTCTGGTCGCGCACGTTGCCCAGCGTCATGGGTTGATTTGGTTCGTCGACACCCGCTCCACCTTTTTTGACCGGCGGCTGATGGTGTTCGACGTTGCGTCGGCGCCGCCGCGACAACATAGCCATGGGGCGCGGTGGCACGACTTCATCGCCGCAGCAGGGCTGTCCTTCGCAACACTGTCCTTCGCAACACCGTCCTTCGCAACACCGTCCTTCGCAACACCGTTAGCCGCGCCGATCCCAATGGGATATAACGCACCCGAAGCGGTTGCATGAAGTCGCAAGCGGACTCGGAGGGCTCCTATGGCGCGTCACGTCGGTCGTAGAATGGCTTTCACTGCGGCTCAATTGGCCATTTCAGTCATCGTACTCGCCTCCGCCGCGCAAGCGGCTTCGCCTGTGACCGTGCCCGATACCCGCGTGTTTCCCGAAAGTATTACGGCGACTTCGGACGGGACGCTGCTGATCGCGGGATCCGAGAAGGGCATCGTCTATAAAGCAGCGCCCGGCGCGACGCTCGCCCAGCCTTGGATTTCCAGGGAACAGGCTGGTTTCGAAGGCTTTCTTCTCGGGATTTACGCCGACGAGCCGCACGGCGTCTTTTATGTGTGCAGCGATGTCGTTGGCCCTCCACGCCAAGCGGCATTCACGGCTTTCGACCTCGAGACGGGGGCGAAGAAGGCCGCCTATCGGTTTCCGGGCGGAGGACTTTGCAATGATTTCGTCACCGCCGCCGACGGCACGCTCTATGCCACGGATACCGAACTGGGGCGCATCATCCGGCTGAAGCCGGGGGCGACCGAGCCGGATGTCTGGACCAACGATCCCGATCTGGCGGGCATCGACGGCATCGCCTTCGCAGGCGGCAAGCTCTACTTCAACAACGTGCGCAAGAACCTTTTGCAGCGTATCGACATCAAGCCGGACGGCAGCTCCGGCGCGGTAACCACGCTGCAGCTTTCCGCCCCGCTATCGGGCCCGGACGGAATGCGTGTCGGGCCCGGAGACGTTTTGCTGATCGCTGAGAACAAGGCCGGCAATCTCACCCAGGCAAAGGTCGAAGGCGACAAGGCGACGCTGACCCCGCTCAAGGGCGGCTTCGGGCAGCTCACGGCGGTCGGCGTGGTCGGCAATATCGCGTGGGTTGCGGAATCCCGATTTGCGCTGCGCAACGATCCGAACAACAAGGACCCGGGCCCGTGGGTGATTACGCCGGTGACGCTGCCTTGAGCGTCAACCCGCGCGAGCGTTGGGCCGATCCCGACGGCGTGCCAAATGCCGATTGGAGCGCTGTCGCTCCAATCGGCATCGGATGGCGCTCAAAGAGCTCCGATTAATTTTCCTCGGTGTACCGATCAAAGGACGACGCAGCGCCGGAACCGCGGGTGCCAGCGGAATCCCACCCCGCACACGACGGGCGGCGCCACGACCACCGGCGGCGCTACGACCACCGGGGGCGCCACCACGACGGCCGCGCCCGGCACGACGATGGCGCCCCCATTCGGCCGGCAGACCCCAAACGGATCGCGGTGAAAACCGATCCCGCATCCTTGCGCCACGAGTGTCACGTCCGGCGCCCCGAGCCGCAATTCGAGGGGCGAGATCGGGAACGCCTGGGCGCAAAACGACGCCAAGGATGATCCCAGCACGGCGCAGGCAACAGAAAAATAGAGCGTCCTAGACATCGGCTTGTTTCCTCTCGCTTGACCGAAATTCGCCCCCGGACTTTCAAGCGATGTAACGAATAGCAGACGGTGCGAAGGCCTGGGAAGCTACTGTCCGGGCCGCTGCTCTCGTCGCGATTCGGTGCATGACGATTACGACTTTAAGGTGTCGCTGTCGTCGGGCGAACGGCCAGCGAAAAGCCATAACGCAATCCGGAATTTTCAGCGGGCGACGCAGCGAACGGGCGCAGGGCGCCGGTGCGGCATGCCGATTGGAGCGGCCTATCGGCGGGCGGCCTGGGGACCAAATCCCACCGATTTGGTACGATTTATGCCTCCAATCGGTGCGCCGCCGGGTCGCCTCCCTACAGGATCAGGGGCGGGAGACGATGAAGTCACGTGACGTTTCGGAACGGGCCCTCAAACGGTCCTTCCCCGCGGTATTTCTTCTTGAGGCTTTTCCAGGCGGTACCCGACTCCTACGCATGACCCGATGGCCAAACAGGCGCAGCGCGAAGAGATCGGGCGCGTGAAACCGAACCGGAGGGGATCATGGCCAAAGAACTGTGGATTCGCGTCCACGACGACGGACGCGAGGAGTGTTTCGATCATAATCCTGCGCCGATCCCGGCGCGGCGCATCATCGTCGCCGATGGCATCGAAGAGACGTGGACCTCCGACCGCGGCGTGCGCCCGGACTGGCAGGAGCCGGTTCCGCCGCCCGGCAAGGGCTGGAAGGCGGCCGGCGGCAATAGCGGTCACACGTTGTGGCGCCGCGTCACCGACGGTGTTGACGAGATGTGGACCTCCGACCGGGAGGTGCGCCCCGGATGGCAGGAGCCGGTTCCACCGCCGGGCGAGGGCTGGAAGGCGGCCGGCGGCAACAGCGGTCACACGTTGTGGCGCCGCAAGCGCCTGGAGCCGTGAGCCGCGCTTATCATCCGGCACAATCACGCCGCGCCCGCGACGCCGGCCGCGCCGCGCTCGAAGTATCGGTTGATGCAGGGCGAGGAATTTACCTCGTGCGCCGGGCCGGCCGAGCGGGGCCGATGACCTCGCCGCCAGCGCCCGCGGGCGGTCCCTTTGTTTCGGCATTCACTGCGCCAGGCCGGAACGCCCCGCTTGGCGCGACCGGCGATCATCGCTAACGTCGCGGCAGCGGCGCACGACCGCAAAGCGCTGCGCCGAACCATCGCCGGGAGGACCGCCATGCACGACCTGAACCGCGTCGCCGCCATCGCTGCGGCGGCGTTGCTGACTATGGCGGCAGCCCACGCGCAGGACATGTCGAAATATCCGGACTGGTCGGGACAATGGCGCCGGCCCGCCAATGTGGCGCCTTCCTGGGATCCGACCAAGCCGCCGGGCCTCGGCCAGCAGGCGCCGCTGACGCCGGAATACCAGGCCATCTTCGAAGCGACCCTGAAGGACCGCGCCGTCGGCGGGCTCACCGGCGACCCGACCAGCCTGTGCCTGCCGCACGGCCTGCCGCGGATGATGGTCGCGATCTTTCCCGTCGAGTTCGTGGTCACGCCGAAGGTCACCTACTACATGACCGACTACACGACGTCGCGCCGCATCTTCACCGACGGCCGCGATTGGCCCAAGGACCTGCTGCCCAGCTTCAACGGCTATTCCATCGGCAAATGGGTCGACACCGACGGCGACGGCCGCTACGACGTGCTCGAAGTCGAGACCCGCGGCTTCAAGAGCCCGCGCACCTTCGAAGGCAGCGGCCTGCCGCTGCACCGCGACGGCGAGAGCGTCATCACGGAGCGCATCTTTCTCGACAAGGCCGACAAGAACCTGCTGCACGACGAGGTCACCGTCATCGACCACGCCTTGACGCGGCCGTGGACCGTGACCAGGCACTACCAGCGCGACCCCGACGGGGTGTGGGATTTCGTCGACTGCGCGGAGAACAACCCGCATGTGGTCATCGGCGGCCAGACCTACATGATGAGCGCCGACGGCTACCTGATGCCGACCAAGACCGGCCAGGCGCCGCCGGACCTGCGCTATTTCAACCAAGCCAAGAGCCAAGCCAAGAAGTGACGAGCACAGAAGCGGCAAACGCAGTCATTCCGGGGGGCGCGTCCTCTGCGGCGGTGAACCCGGAATCCAGACAACCTCGCCGGCCGCACCACAGCCTGGAATCCGGGTTCGCGCGAGGCGCGCCCCGGAACGACGAGTTGAACGCTAGAGTCCCTCGAACAGCGGCGTCGAGAGGTAGCGTTCGGCGAAATCGGGCACCACCGCGACGATCATCTTACCGTCCATCTCCGGCCGCGCGCCGAGGCGCAGCGCGGCAGCGACCGCAGCGCCGGACGAGATGCCGCAGGGAATGCCCTCGTAGCGGGCGAGCGCCCGGGCGGTGTCGAAAGCGGCTTGGTTGCTGACCGTCAGCACTTCGTCGATCACGGAACGGTCGAGGATTTCCGGCACGAAATTGGCGCCGATGCCCTGGATCTTGTGCGGGCCGGCGCGCCCCTGGGAGAGTAGCGGGCTGTCCTCCGGCTCGACGGCGATGATCTTGACCGCAGGCTTGAGCTTCTTGAGCACCTGGCCGACCCCGGTAATGGTGCCGCCAGTGCCGATGCCAGAGACGAAGGCGTCGACGCCGCCATCGGTGTCGTTCCAGATTTCCTCCGCGGTGGTGCGGCGGTGGATTTCAGGATTGGCCGGGTTCTTGAACTGCTGCGGGATGACGGCATTCTTGATCTCGCGCGCCAGTTCCTCGGCGCGGCTGACCGCGCCGTTCATCCCCAGGGCGGCCGGCGTGAGGACCAGCTCGGCCCCGAGCAGGGCCAGCATCTTGCGGCGCTCCACCGACATGGAGTCCGGCATCGTCAGGATGAGCCGGTAGCCGCGCGCGGCGGCGACGAAGGCGAGCGCGATGCCGGTGTTGCCGGAGGTCGGCTCGATCAGGACGGTATCGGGGCCGACCCGACCGTCGGCCTCCATGGCCTCGATCATCGAGACGCCGATGCGGTCCTTGACGCTCGATATCGGATTGAAGAATTCGAGCTTGGCCAGGATCTGCGCCTTGATCCCCTGCATCTGCGGCAGGCGGACGAGGCGCACCAGCGGCGTATCGCCGGTGGTTTCGGTGATGGAGCCGTAGATGTGCCCGCGGCCGGGACGGGAGGATGCTGACGGGGTTGCCATGGCGGCTCCTTGCGGGGAAGGGAGATAGGGGAACCCGGATGCTGGCTACCAAGTGCTGCGTTACCGGGTCAGCATGGCTTTCACCAGCCCCGACGCCTTGGCGAAATCCATCTTGCCAGCGAATTTTCCCTTCAGCGCTCCGATGACCTTGCCCATGTCCTTCATGCCGGCCGCGCCGGTGTCGCTGATGGCGTCGGAGATCGCCGCCTTGACCTCGTCCTCGGACATTTGTTTGGGCAGATAGGCCGAGATGATCGAGATCTCGTCGCGCTCCTGCTGGGCGAGCTCGGCACGGCCGCCCTTGTCGTAGAGCTCGACCGATTCATGGCGCTGTTTGATCATCTTCTGGAGTAGGCCGAGCATGTCGTCGTCGCCGAGCGGCGCCTTGCCCTGCCCGCGTGCATCGATATCGGCGTTCTTTAGGGCGGCGTTGACGAGCCGCAGCGTCGAAACCCGCCGCGCGTCCCCCGCCTTCATGGCCTCCTTGAGGGCGGAATTGATGTCGTCGCGAAGCATGGGTTCCTCGAAGGCGCGCTTCTCGCGCCTGCTTTGACGGGTGCGCGGGCGATGGCTATGTAGTCCCCCCATGACCCCTAAACAAGACGATTCCGCCTGGTCGGAGCCTCCGGTTACCGCCCTCCTGGTGCTCGCCGACGGCACCGTGCTCGAAGGTTTCGGCTTCGGCGCCACCGGCCAAGCCGTTGGCGAGGTCTGCTTCAATACCGCCATGACCGGCTATCAGGAAATCCTCACCGACCCCTCCTATGCCGGACAGATCATCACCTTCACGTTTCCCCATATCGGCAATGTCGGCGCCAATGACGAGGACATCGAAACCGTGAACCTCGCGGCGACGCCGGGGGCGCGCGGCGTCAT
Source organism: uncultured Alphaproteobacteria bacterium (assembly GCA_963800215.1). Lineage (GTDB taxonomy): Bacteria > Pseudomonadota > Alphaproteobacteria > Rhizobiales > Xanthobacteraceae > JAJPKK01. Next base: position 106,445 of record CAWCZY010000009.1, read on the forward strand.
CCTGCATTCGGCCATCACCAATCCCTCGAATTATCGCTCCAGCCGCCATCTCGATCATTGGCTCGAGGCGCGCGGCATCATCGGCCTCGCCGGAATCGACACCCGCGCCCTGACCAGCCTGATCCGCACCAAGGGCATGCCCAACGCGGTGATCGTGCATGCCGGCGACGGCAAATTCGATGTCGGTGCGCTGCGCCGGGAGGCGCGGGAATGGCCGGGCCTCGTCGGCATGGACCTGGTGCCGATGGTCACCGCCGGCCAGCGCTTCGATTGGAACGAGACGCCGTGGCGGTGGAATACCGGCCATGGCCGGCAGGAGGGGGCAAAATTCAACGTGGTCGCCATCGACTACGGCATCAAGCGCAACATCCTGCGGCTGCTCGCCGGCGCCGGCTGCGCGGTCACGGTGGTGCCGGCCACGACCTCGGCGCAGGACATCATGGACCTCGAGCCGGACGGCATATTCCTCTCCAACGGCCCCGGCGATCCCGCCGCCACCGGCGCTTACGCAGTGCCGGTGATCCGCACCCTGATCGAGGCCGGCCTGCCCACCTTCGGCATCTGCCTCGGCCACCAGATGCTCGGCATAGCGCTGGGGGGCACCACCGCGAAAATGCATCAGGGCCACCATGGCGCCAACCACCCGGTGAAGGACCTCACCACCGGCAAGGTCGAGATCACCTCCATGAACCACGGCTTCGCGGTCGACCGGGCGACGCTGCCGGGACATGTGGAGGAGACCCACGTCTCGCTGTTCGACGGCTCGAACTGCGGCATCGCCCTCAAGGACCGGCCGGTGTTCTCGGTGCAGTACCACCCGGAAGCTTCCCCCGGCCCCCGCGACAGTCATTATCTGTTCGACCGCTTCGTCGCCCTGATGCGCGACAAACGGCGGGCGTGATAGAAGACCGCGGCGCCGCACAGTGGTCTGACCCCAACATTTGGTTCCCAAATGTTGGGACAAGTCAGCCCACAACTCTTTGAAGTGGTGGGGCGACTTATCCAAACAGATGGGAACCATCTGTTTGGGTCGCACCACAAGGTCTGTCGCCCGCCATGGACGTCCTGCAATATCTGAAGCCGGAAAACGGACCGGTGGGCAAAGTGCTGAAAGCCTGGCTCGACAGCGAGCCGAGCGGGCGGGCGACGCGGCTGCTGGTGTTCGTGTTCGTCGCGGCCTTGACGAGCTTTCAGCTGATATCCAACGCCTCGGTCGGGCCGCCTTCGGAGCTCCTGGATACCTACTCCAGGGCCCTGCACCCGGCGCCCGGCTATTTCGGAGCAGCACCGTTGGCGCCGCTCATCGCGGCGGTCTGGTTCCTGCTGGCGCCGGCGGTCGACTGGGCGATCTATCTGCTGGCGGCCGTCAATGCGGGGTTCGCCCTGTTCGCGGTCGATCTCGTGGCGCGGCGCGAGGTCGGCGGCGACAAGCGGATACTGGTGCTGCTGTTCCTGCTGCTGACGCCGTTCTACTGCTTCTACAGTCAATATTTCGATTCCGATCGCACGCTGCTGTGGGCATGGCCGGTCGCGACCCTGGGTTTCCTGCGCGCGTTCGAGACGAAGGGGCCGGCACGGTCGGACATCGCATGGTCCGCATTCGCCGGCGCCGCTGCCGGCCTCGCCCTCCTCGGCGGATACCAGTCAATCTTCCTGCTCGCCGGGTTTGCGGCGGGGGTGCTGGTGCATCCGGGAAGGTGGATCTACCTGCGTTCGCACTCGCCGTGGATCTCGGCGGCCGCAGGCGCGCTCGTCGTCGCACCGCACGTCTACTGGCTCTATCGGAACGGCTTTGCGCCGCTCGCGGGCGTGGTCGCGCAACATACCGGCGCGCCGTTGGCGCAGGTGCTGAGCGCCGCCGCAACCTATGCCGGCGTCGGACTGGCGGGCATCGCCGTGCCGGTCGCCCTCTATTGGCTGGCGGTGCGGCCGGATCGCGCGACGCTGCGCGAAGCGGTGTGGCCGCCCGATCCCGACGGCCGCCTGCTGGTGGTCGTCTTCGCCGTGCCGCTGGTGCTGCGGACACTGCTGGCGCTCCTCGCGGGCACGGTGCTGACGGCGGACGCAACGGCGCCGGCGTGGTTTCTGCTGCCGATCCTGCTGTTGCGGCCGGCGGCGGCGCAACCCGCCCGCACCGCCACGATCCGCATCGCCGCGCTCGTCATCGTGCTGGCGATAGCGGCGCTCGTCGCGGCGCCGTGGCTCGCCTCGCGCTATCACAAGGAAGGCACCGCGGAGGGCCGTGAATACTACCGGCAGGTGAGCTTCGAGCTCACCCGCGCCTGGCACACCTCGCTGGGCCGGCTGCTCCGGATCGTCATGGGCGACCCGCACCTCACGGCGGCGATCACGTTCTACAGCCCCGATCACCCCGATCCCGTGCCGGACTTTGCGCTCAAGCAGGCCCCTTCGGTCACCGAAGACCGTCTCGACATCGACGGCTTCGCGGCGGTGTGCCGGGCCGAGGACACCGCCTGCGTCGACGAGGCGCGGCGTCGCGCCGCCGGCGAGACCGGCACGCAGTTCATCAATTTCCAGACCAGGAACCTTTATAAGGGCACTCCGGGCAAGCCCGGGCGGTTCTTCTTCATCCTGGTTCCGCCCCAGCCGGCGGTGCGAGTCCCGAAATGACGCCGAAGCTGAAAGACTGGGTCGCTTATTACGATTCGCCACATTCGATCTACGTGAATGCGCTCCACCGCGACGTGCATTACGCTACCATCGCTGACGAAATCGCCCGCTATGTCCCCTCCCCGTCCGCCGCCGTGCTCGACTATGGCTGCGGCGAAGCGCTGCACGCCGACCGCATCGCCGCGGCGGCGGGGCGGTTGACGCTTGTGGATGCCGCCCCCAGTGTCCGCGCCCGCCTGGTGGAGCGCTTCGGGAACGATCTGAAAATCACGGTGGTCTCCGCCGAACGCGCCGCCGCCATGCCGGAGCGCTCGTTCGATCTCGTGGTGCTGCATTCGGTCTCGCAATACCTCTCCGGCGAGGAATTCGACCGCATCGCGGCGCTGTTCCGCCGCCTGCTCAAGCCCGACGGGCTGTTCCTCCTCGGCGACGTGGTGCCCCACGAGGTGCCCGCGGTTTCCGACGCCTGGGCGCTGCTGCGATTTGCCTACGCCAACGGCTTTCTGCTCGCCGCGCTTGCCGGTCTGGTCCGGACCTTCTTCTCCGATTATTGGCGACTGCGGTCCGAGTTCGGCCTGACGCGCTACAGCGAGGCCGAGATGACCGCGCGGCTCGCCAGGCTCGGCTTCACCGTCACCCGCGCGCCCCGCAACATCGGCCATATCGGCTCGCGCATGACCTTCCTGGCGCGGCCGGCGGCGGGAAGCACGCAGTCGCAAGGCTTCACCGATGCGTAGGGCGGCCTCGCTTCAGAGACTAGCCCGCCGTCTCGAGGAGACCGGGAGACTCAACGAAGGCCCCAGCCTAGGGCATCTGCTGGGACGCTGGGGCTGGGGCCGACGCAGGGCCGCACGTCGTTCAGCAGGAGCAAACGAGCCGACCCGGCGCGCTATTCTATCAAGAAATTGCGAAGCGGTGGCCGAATTTCCGAACGGCACGGGCTACCCCAGGGCAGGCGCGTATAGATCCCAGCCGAAGAGAGGCCTCCCGGCCGGGGCCGGACGGATGTGAGATCGGCTGCCCAAGCGCCATCTCATCCGCCCATTTGCGGTATTCCACGGGAAGGTCTTTTGACATTTTCGTCTCGTGGCGCCTCGCGACTTCGGAGGCCAGGCGAAACGCCCATAGCTCGAACTTCGGAGGCCATATTTGCCGGTGTCGCCGATCCGTCAGGCATGCCGGATTTTGCAGATTCTCCCCTAGGGAATTGTCACTGCATGCGAGGCTTCCAGAGTCTCGTTTGGTCGGGCTTTTCGTTGTAGTAGGTTCCCGACTCGAAGCCCTTCTCGATCCTCGCTTGGGAGACGACTTCTCCGTCCGTGGCGCCGCAGGTGGGGCACCGTGTTTCCTGGACGCCCGAAAGGCGCACAATACTTCTGCAGTGAGAGCAGGAATACCAATCTGCCATCGCGTTCACCCGGCGGCGGGTCGCTCCGGCATTCGACGGAAGTCTGCTGATACCCCTTCAGCGCAGGGACAACGCCGAAGGCCCGAGCCGTTTGGTTCTGGGGGCCGGGGCCAACGCAGGGTCAGTCAGGTTCGCGCGCTGGGATGATTCTGACCCGGCGGCCCCACTTTGGTCCGCAAGGCGACACCGGACGCGATCGAACTTCTCGTCTTTGCCTGCCCGCAAATGATATCAAGTTCCTCCCTTATGGGGGCGTAGTTCAGCCAAGCACGGGCGAGATCAAACCCCTCTACGTATCGCAATTCAAAATTCGATCCCGAGCCATCCGGTAAACCGGCCGGACTCCGCCAATTCTTTCGCGCGGCGCAGAACATATTCTTCGTGATCACGCTTTTTGAGCCTCGCGAGCATGTCGCTGTACTCCCCAGCCAGCCCGGCCGTCCGCATCGATGAAGATGACGCCGGCCGCATCGAATACGCCCAGAACCTCGATGGTGCCCACCTTCAGGCCTCCCCGCGCTCGAACCACATGACGATATCCTCAGCCGAACGCGCGAGGTCATGGACGCCCCGTCTTCGCCATCCACACAGCACCCCATGACACGAAATTAACCGAAGACCATCGGGATTAATATCTCCCCAAGTGATGCTTTATTAGGCATGGCGTGGAAAAATTTCCAATGTGGCTTTCTTGTATCAGCTGATGGGAGAAGAATCCGCGGTCGTCACCGCCCGGCCCGGCCTCTGTGGCTCGAGGCGGAGCCAGAGAGCTGGTACCGCTCAGGCTCGCCGGCCTCTCGGGCAGCCATCCGCTCCAATTGTTCCGCCATCGAGCGCCACTGCTGGGCCATCTCGTGACGTTAAATCCTCACTTCGTAGAAATTCGCGCTGCTGGCACGCTTGTCACATTCGAGCGCCTTGGCGCGACAATCTCGCGCGGTGAATCGCATGGCCGATCGTCCTCCCTGCTTTTGCGCGGGAGCCTATCGCCAATCGCGAGAGGAATCGAGTCGCTGTCCAGCGGGTGAGGCGTCACGCCGCTAGGTTGATGACCACGCCGACGCGGCAGGGTGTCCGACTGCGGCCGGCATCACCCCTGGTCAGACATTTTGTTCCCGGTCGAGGGCTTCCAAAAACTCACGAAGCGCAACCCTTCCGGCCACCTCGGTCGTCCTCGCAGACTTATAGGAACCATCCCGCAGTCGAACTGGCAGCGGCTCGCCATCGCGATAGAGTTCCCATTCCCACGAAAACGGACCGAGCTGGGTCACGACCACATGGTATCTATTCGCAGGCACGTCTGCGGCGGCTCCGGGCATCATTCGGCCGCCGACTTCGAAGGCGGCTGCAGCCTCCTCGTCCTTGGCGATCGGAGTCATTTGGCAAACGCCGTGATCAGCGTCGGATCATCGCCCCCGCCGCTCTGGTTTGCGTGGCTGGAAACCGCCCGCATCCGCAGGTAATCTTCGTCGGCAGGCTTGAGCACCTCGGCTCCGGCTGCGCCGCTGAGCCAGGGCTCGAAATCCTTCTTTTGGAGCAATGCCGGCATCCGATTGCGAACGGTGCGCGTGAACTCGTTGGCGGACGTAATGATCATGCTGCACGACCGCACGATGTCGCCGGTTGTTACGTTGTTCCATTCGTCCCACACGCCGGCAATGCTCAACAGGCCACCGTCGGCAGCACTGAAATAATAGGGTTGCTTGCAGTCGGGCAGCGTTTTCCATTCCGTGTACCCGGACGTCGGGATGATGCACCGGTTGCGTTTGAACCCCGATAGGAAAATCGGTTCGGTGAGCCTCCGCGCGTGAACATTGAACGTCGGAGGAACCTCCTCGGCGGTCTTTGTCCACCACGCCGGAATGAGTTCCCAGCGCATAGCGAGGAGCGTGTTGCCGACGGCTATCGGCGCCGCCACGGTGTGAACGGTTGAAGTCGGTTCAATGTTATCCCGGGGCTCGATGTTACGAGCGCGCCCCACGAGCCCATAGAGTTCGTGGATTTCATGCCATGTGAAATGCTGGGTGAAGCGTTCGCTCATAGGCACCATCGGAAGAGGTAGTGATCGACGCTGCGGTGCGGATCGCACGAGTGTGAGCCTCACTGGGCCGCCCACGTGCGAGAACGGTTCTCCGCTTCCGAGATGACTAATACATTCGGCAATGCAGGCTATTTCCATCAAGATTAATTTAAGACCAAATGATTACTTTATAGGCAATAAAAGGGAAAAATCATAAAATGTTGCATTTTTATCGCAGACTGGTGTGCGAGCTTCAGAGGTCACATCCTGCGCAGGTGTGATCATGATGCAACACCAAAAATAAATTCTAAATTTGCATAAGAAGGCACCAATTGAAGGCTTTTTAATCTTAAAATATTGCGCTATTTCGCATCATGGCTACATTTGTCCCGGCACAGTGTTGGATGGCCCGGACGGCACTTGGATGGTGCCTGCGCGACCTCGCCCGCGCGGCCGCTGTGTCGGCGCCAACGGTGAGACGGTTCGAGCGCGGGGAGGCGCTGAAGGTGGTCACCGTCGAGACAATTCAGCGCGCGTTAGAAAACGCCGGCATCATTTTCATCGACGCAAACGACGGCGGGCCGGGAGTCAGGTTGGCAAGCTGCGACGAGACGCAGCGAAGCGGAAGCATCAGGCGATGGCCGTCTCGCCATAATGGACGACGGAAGCCGGTCGCGCGCCCGAGCGGAAATGTGACGGAATCGAAGGCGCCGGGGACTACAGGCGACGAGGTCAGCGAACTCAGGCTGCGAGTAGATGAATTGCGGAAACGATTGGAACGTTTGTCCGATTAGCATGACTAGGCGCGAAAACAAGCCGCTTACCCGGCAGACGCCCGATGATGGAACAGTTTCTCCAGTTTCTGGTTGGGCACTTCACCTTTTTTGGTTTTGAATTTCAGTACTGGATGCCCCTGATGCTTGGGGCGGTTGTAATTTACGTTCTCTTCCTTTGGAATACCGGCCAAAGATGACGTAGGCGACAGGCCGGGCAGCGGCAGCAAGGGATCGGTCGTGGCGGGTGTCGCCTCATGAAAATGGCGCGGAGCTGCGGTATCGTCCCTGTAACGTTGTTGGGGCAGAAGCATGCGAAAACTCATGTTCGTCTGCCTGGCACTGGTGACGCCAGGTGGAGTTGCCACGGTCGGTTCGGCGAGCGCCGCGGACCTCTACGCGAAGGAGCCATACGACTGCAAGGCTCCCGAAACCCCTTACAAAGACTACAGCTGCCTCGATACATATCTGGGCGACGGCGTTTTCGAACGCATGATCAATTATTACCGGCTCGAATGGGGGCACGAGGCGCCGCCGTCCGACCCCAAAGCGCCCCCGGCGCGCCGCGACCATTGGCCCACGACGCCGCAGTCGACACCGCCGTTTCCCTTCACCGAATGGCCCTATGGCGGTGCCACGTTGCTTGGCGTCACCCGGCCGTCTGCAGTCGACAGTCCCTTGATGGTTGCGCTCGCCAATACCGGTATCGGCAAGGCGATGAACGAGGACCACATCCAGATGTATGGCTGGGTGGACGTCGGCGGCAACATCAGCACCAATACGGTGACGCCGGGCGGCAATTTCCCCGCGGCCTACATGTACTCGCCCAACACGGCGACGCTCGATCAGGCAGTGATCTATATCGAGCGCGTGCCCGACACGGTGCAGAACGACCGTGTCGACTGGGGCTTCCGGGTGTCCGGCAACTACGGCGAGACCAACCGTTACACGGCGGCCTACGGCATCGCGACCTATCAGCTTTTGGGTCATAACCTCGTAAACAGCTACGACTTCCCGATGTCATATGGAGAGGCTTTCTTCCCCCAGTTCGGCGAAGGTCTGCTGGTGCGATTGGGTCGATACATCGCGATCCCGGACATCGAAGCGCAGCTCGCGCCGAACAACTATATGTACTCTCACTCGATCAGCTATGCTCTGGACAACTATACCAACGATGGCCTCATCGGCACGCTGGCGGCTACCAAGAACTGGTTTGTTCAGTTGGGCGTGACGATCGGCACCGAGTCGGCGCCGTGGCATTGGGGCGAGACGGTTCCTAATCCGTTTCCAAATCCGGTGTACCCCGGTAACACGATGCCCAGGGACCCCGGTGCCGTTCCCTCGCTCACGGCCGCCGTCCGCTGGCAGAGCGACTCGGGTTACGACGCCCTCTATCTGATCGCCAACGGCATCAATGGCGGCCAGTGGGGCTACAATAATCTGCAGTGGCTCGGCGGGACTTATTACCACAAGTTCAACGAGCAGTGGCACCTTGCCTTCGAGTTCTACACGTTAGTCAGAGGAACGTGCTCAACCAAGACAATTCGCAAGCCCAAACCATCATCGCGAACGGCGGCTATCCATTCACTTCCACCAACGGCTTCAATTTCAACGCGCCGAACTTCGCCCAATGCGGTGCCGCGCAGGTGAGCTGTACTGCGCGCGTCGTCACGGCCTTGGCGTATCTGAACTACAAGGTCTCGCCCTTGGACAACATCTCGTTCCGTCCCGAATTCTATGACGACTTGCAGGGCCAGCGCACGGGCGTGAAGACGCGCTATGCCAACTTCGGCATCGGCTGGCAGCATTGGTTCTCGCCGCAGGTCGAGATTCGTCCGGAGGTGGTCTACTATCACTCCATCGACGCCGACGCGTTCAACGGCAATTCCAATGCGTGCCCGGCGTCCGCAACCTGCAGGGTGTCGACAATCGCTCCAGACAGAAATTTTGCCTGGATCGCGTCGATGGACCTGATCTGGCACTTCTGATCGGGCGGCATGCTCAGCGCTTACCGCGAGTCGGCGGACCCCACCCCGACCCTCGCCCTGAAGCAGGGGGAGCAGACGATTTAGACTAGCATGCATCGCGCCCCGGTCCTGGCCGCATTGCGCAGTGCACTCTTCCCCCGCCGGGGATAATGGGCTAAGGCTCCGGCCGCCGCGGGCGCTTCTGTGCCGTGCGCGCGGGGCTAACAGGGCGGCGCTTGAGACGACGCCTTTTTTTATGCCCGATCAAGGCTTTGCCGGGAATCCATGCCGAAACGCACCGACCTCACCACCATCCTCGTCATCGGCGCCGGACCGATCGTCATCGGCCAGGCCTGCGAGTTCGACTATTCCGGCACCCAGGCCTGCAAGGCCCTCAAGGAAGAGGGCTACCGGATCGTGCTCGTCAATTCCAATCCGGCGACCATCATGACCGATCCCGATGTCGCCGACGCCACCTATATCGAGCCGATCACGCCGGAGATCGTCGCCAAGATCATCGAGAAGGAACGCCCGGACGCGCTGCTGCCGACCATGGGCGGCCAGACCGCGCTCAACTGCGCGTTGTCGCTGCGGCGGATGGGGGTGCTGGAAAAGTACGGCGTCGCCATGATCGGCGCCACCGCCGAGGCGATCGACAAGGCCGAGGACCGCGAATTGTTTCGCGAGGCGATGAAGCGGATCGGCCTCGAAACCCCGAAATCCTCGCTCGCCAACGCCTCCGACCTCAAGAAGGCCGATCGCGACCTGCATCAGAGCGGGCTCGACCGGATCGCGGCGGCGGGTCTTTCCGCCGAGGCCGAGCGCCACGCCATCGAGGCCTATGAGGGCGGCTGGGCCGCCGGCGAAGCCGAGCGCAAGCGCCGCTATATCGCCAAGGGCCTGATCGAGGCGCTGGAGGCGCTGGAGGACATCGGCATCCCCGCCATCATCCGCCCCTCCTTCACTCTCGCCGGCACCGGCGGCGGCATCGCCTTCAACAAGGAGGAGTTCCTCGAGATCGTCGAGCGCGGGCTCGACGCCTCGCCCACCACCGAGGTGCTGATCGAAGAAAGCGTGCTCGGCTGGAAGGAATTCGAGATGGAGGTGGTGCGCGACAAGGCCGACAATTGCATCATCGTCTGCTCGATCGAGAATTTCGATCCGATGGGCGTGCATACCGGCAACTCCATCACCGTCGCGCCGGCGCTGACGCTGACCGACAAGGAATTCCAGATCATGCGCGACGCCTCGATCGCGGTGCTGCGCGAGATCGGAGTCGAAACCGGCGGCTCCAACGTGCAGTTCGCGGTCAATCCCGACGACGGCCGCCTCGTCGTCATCGAGATGAACCCGCGGGTGTCGCGGTCCTCGGCGCTGGCGTCCAAGGCGACCGGCTTCCCGATCGCCAAGGTCGCCGCCAAGCTCGCGGTCGGCTACACCCTCGACGAGATCGCCAACGACATCACCGGCGGCGCGACGCCGGCCTCGTTCGAGCCCACCATCGACTACGTCGTCACCAAGATCCCGCGCTTCGCCTTCGAGAAGTTCCCCGGCGCCGAGCCGATCCTCACCACGTCGATGAAGTCGGTGGGCGAAGCGATGGCGATCGGGCGCACGTTCCAGGAGTCGCTGCAGAAGGCGCTGCGATCCTTGGAAACCGGCCTGACCGGGCTCGACGAGATCAACATCAGGGGACTCGGCGAAGGCGACGACAAGAACGCCATCCGCGCCGCGCTCGGGGTGCCGACGCCCGACCGCATTCTCATCATCGCGCAGGCGATGCGGTACGGCATGTCCGACGAGACCATCAACGACGCCTGCAAGATCGACCCGTGGTTCCTCGCCGAGATGCGCGGCATCATCGACACGGAAGCGGAGATCGGGGTCAAGGGCCTGCCGAACGCGGCGGGCGCCATGCGCCGGCTCAAAGCCATGGGCTTCTCCGATGCGCGGCTGGCGAAGCTGACCGGGCTCGCCGCCGCGGAGGTCACCGAACGGCGCCACCACCTCGGCGTGCGCCCGGTGTTCAAGCGCATCGACAGCTGCGCGGCCGAGTTCGCGTCGCCGACCGCCTACATGTATTCGACCTACGAGCCGCCCTTCGCCGGCGTTCCCGCCGACGAGGCGGCGCCGTCGGACCGCAACAAGGTCGTCATTCTCGGCGGCGGCCCCAACCGCATCGGCCAGGGCATCGAGTTCGACTATTGCTGCTGCCATGCCTGCTACGCGCTGCATGAGGCGGGCTACGAGACCATCATGGTCAATTGCAATCCGGAGACGGTGTCGACCGACTACGACACCTCGGACCGGCTGTATTTCGAGCCGCTCACCGAGGAGGACGTGCTCGAGATCATCATGACCGAGCGCACCGACGGCACCCTGCACGGCGTCATCGTGCAGTTCGGCGGCCAGACGCCGCTCAAGCTCGCCCAGGCGCTGGAAGACGCGGAGGTGCCGATCCTGGGCACGTCGCCGGACGCGATCGATCTCGCCGAGGATCGCGACCGCTTCAAGAAGCTGCTCGACACCTTGAAGATCCGCCAGCCGCGCAGCGGCATCGCGACGAGCCCGCAGCGCGCCCGCGCGATCGCCGATGAGGTCGGCTACCCCATCATGATCCGGCCGTCCTATGTGCTCGGCGGGCGGGCCATGGAGATCATCCATGACGGTGCCCAGCTCGACCGCTATGTGGCGCGTCTCGCGACCGCCCTCGACCGGCCGTCGGAACTCGCGGTGTCCGACAAGAGGCCGCTCCTGATCGACCGCTATCTCTCCGACGCCATCGAGGTCGATGTCGACTGCATCGCCGACGGCCGCGACACCTTCGTCGCCGGAATCATGGAACACATCGAGGAGGCCGGCGTCCATTCCGGCAACTCCGCCTGCGCCCTGCCGCCGCATTCGCTCGACCCGGATACCATCGCGGAACTCGAACGCCAGACGAGGGCCCTGGCGCTGGCGCTCAACGTGGTCGGCCTGATGAACGTCCAATATGCCATCAAGGACGGCCACATCTACGTGCTCGAGGTCAATCCGCGCGCGTCGCGCACGGTGCCGTTCGTCGCCAAGGTGATCGGCCTGCCGGTCGCCAAGATCGCGGCCCGGGTGATGGCGGGCGAACCGCTCGCCGGTTTCCGCCTGGAGCCGCCGCGGCCATCCCATGTGGGGGTCAAGGAGGCGGTGTTCCCGTTCGCCCGGTTCCCCGGCGTCGACACCGTGCTGGGGCCGGAAATGCGTTCCACCGGCGAGGTCATGGGCATCGACCGCACATTCGAGATCGCCTTCGCCAAGAGCCAGATCGGCGGCGGCGCCCGGCTGCCGCGGGCCGGCACGGTCTTCGTCTCGATGCGCGACGGCGACAAGGAGCGCATTCTCCCCGCCGTCAAGCTGTTGGCCGAACTCGGCTTCAAGGTGATGGCGACCTCGGGCACCCAGCGCTATCTCTCCGAGCACGGCGTACAGGCGGCCAAGATCAACAAGCAGCTCGAAGGCCGCCCCCACATCGTCGATGCCATCAAGAACGGCGAAGTCCAGCTCGTCTTCAACACCACCGAGGGCGCCCAGGCTCTTGCCAATTCCCGCGCGCTCAGGCGCGCCGCCCTCTTGCATAAAGTCCCGTACTACACCACTCTTTCAGGGGCCATTGCGGCGGCGTTAGGCATAAAAGCCTATCTCGGGGGTGACTTCGAGGTTCGCGCCCTGCAAAGCTATTTTGTGAGCTGAGCCCGGATGGGAAACGGGGCCAGCGCGCCCAGGTAGGCACAGAAGTCGAGCGGATCGCGTTTCCGGAAACCCAATCCGGACCGCGATCGGCGATTTTTTTGCCGGAGGATCGAGGATCGAGGATCGATGGATAAGATACCGATGACCCCGGCGGGATATTCCGTTCTCGAAAACGAACTCAAGAACCGCCAGCAGGTCGAGCGTCCCCGCATCATCCAGCAGATAACCGATGCACGTTCGCACGGCGATCTGTCGGAGAATGCGGAGTATCACGCCGCCAAGGAGCAGCAGTCGCACAACGAGGGCCGCATCGCGGAACTCGAGGACAAGCTCGCGCGCGCCGAGGTGATCGACGTGTCCAAGCTGTCCGGCGATACCGTGAAATTCGGCGCGACCGTCACCCTGATCGACGAGGACACCGATAAGAAGGCGGTCTGGCAAATCGTCGGCGAGCCGGAAGCCGACGCCAAGGCGGGACGCATCTCCATCACCTCGCCCCTGGCGCGGGCGCTTGTCGGCAAGAAGAAGGGCGCCAATGTCGAGGTCGTCACCCCCGGCGGCGCCAAGGCCTACGAAGTGGTGAAGGTGGAATGGCGGTGAGCGCGCAGCCCGGGCTTTCGCACGGGCGCGCCCTGGTCTGCAGGTGAGTCTCCCGTGCTTCGATCTCCTCGAGTCGACGCATGACCTTCGCCGAAAGGTAAGCAACATTTCCCGATCGGACTCATGTGCTGAATTGACACGTGACCCGCTTGAAAAGGTCTGGAGCTTTTCCGGATCGTGCGTTGGTCTGTTCGCGGGGTGGCCGCGCATGTTGCGGGGAAAGCACGGCGGCGCGGCATTAGAAGCCGCCGCTGTTGAGTCGGCGACCGGTTCAACTATCATCGCGCGATGCGCCTGATCCGGCATTCCATCGACCTTGCTCCGCTGCTCACCAGGGCGGTCGACCTTCATCAGGCGGGCGACCTAGGCTCCGCTCAGGCGCTCTACGCGGAAATCCTCGCCGACGCCCCCGGCCATTTCGATGCGCTGCATCTGCTCGGCGTACTGCGCCATCAGCAGGGGCGCAACGAGGAGGCGCGCGCGTTGATCATGTCCGCGATCTCCATCAATCCGAAGTCGATGGATGCGCTGTGCAATCTCGGCATCGTCCTGCAGGAACTCGGCCGCAATGCCGAGGCGGTCGACATCTATGATCGCGCGCTCGCCATCGATTCGCGCCGCCCCGAAGCGCTGAACAACCGCGGCACGGCGCTGCGCGCGCTCAACCGGCCGGCCGCCGCGATCATGAGCTTCGATCGCGCCCTCGCCATCCGGCCCGACTATGTGGAGGCCCATTTCAACCGGGCCGGAACTCTTGACCGAACTCGGCCGCTACGACGAAGCGGTGGCGAGCTACGACCAGTTGATCGCGGCCCGGCCGGACAATTTCGAGGCCCACCGTGGCCGCGGGCGCGCCCTGCTGGTGCAGCAGAAACGCGAGGCGGCGCTCATGAGCTATGCCCGCGCCGTCGTCCTGCGGCCGGACGCCGTCGAGGTCCGGTTCGAGCGCGGCGTCGCCCTCAACGGGCTCGGCCGCCATCGCGAAGCGCTCGGCGAACTCGACATAGTTCTGACGCAACAGCCCGACCATGGCGCCGCGCGCGCCCAGCGCGGCATCGCCCTGAACGAGATGGAGCGCTACCGCGAGGCGGAGGAAAACCTCGCCCGCGCCATCGCACTGCGCCCCGACGACGCGGCGGCGCTCGACGGCCGCGGCGTCGCGCTCCAGGGGCTCGGGCGCCCCGCGGAGGCGCTCGCCTGCCACGACCGCGCGATTGCAATAAAGCCCGCCAATCCCGCCGCCCTCGACAACCGCGGTCACGCGCTGCTGGCGCTCGGGCGTCACGTCGAGGCGCTGGAAAGTTATGACCGTGCGCTCGCATTCGCGCCCGCCGGCGCGCGCGTGCTCGTCAATCGCGCCATCGCGTTGAATGCGATCGGGCAGTACAAGGAGGCACTCGATTGCTGCGACGCGGCACTCGCGCTGGCGCCCGACGATACCGGCGCGCATTGCCACCGCGGCGACGCGCTGATGGGAATCGGCAATTTCGCGGGCGCGCTCGAAAGCTACGAGAAGACGCTCGTGCTGCGGACGCCGCTGGCCACGGTACTCGATCGCCTCGCCGTTTGCGTGGTGAAGCTGTGCGACCGGGCGCGGACCGCCGAGATCGCGCGTCAGCTCGAAATTCATGTCCATGACGGCACGGCGGTCGTTTCGCCGTTCACCCTGCTCCACTACGAGAGCACGCCGGCGCAGCAGCTCGCCTGCGCGCGCCACTACGTCAGCGAGCGCATCGCCCGCGGCTCGGCGCGTTCGCGCGTCTTGCCGGCGCGCAACCACGATAAGCTGCGCATCGCCTACCTGTCGGCGAACTTCAACCGGCCTTCCATATCCTCCCTCGTCGCCGGTCTGTTCGAGCGGCACGACCGCTCCAAGTTCGAGATCGCCGGCGTCTCCTTCGGCGCCGGCGAGGACGCCGCCGCACGAACCCGCGTGGTGTCGGCGTTCGATGCGTTTCACGATATGCACGGGCTGAGCGACCGCGAGATCGCCGAGGGCTTGCGTGACCTCGAGATCGACATCGCGGTCGACCTCATGGGCCATGGCCCCGCCGCCCGGCCCGGCATCCTCGCGTTTCGCCCGGCACCGATCCAGGTGAGCTATCTCGGCTATCCCGGCACCATGGGCGCGGATTTCATCGACTACATCATCGCCGATGCGTTCGTGGTGCCGCCGGGCGAAGAGGCGTTCTACACCGAGCAGGTGGTGCGCCTGCCGGATTGCTACCAGGTCAATGACGCGGATCGGGTCATCGCCGAACACACGCCGTCCCGCAAGGAGGCCGGACTGCCCGAGAACGGTTTCGTGTTCGCCAGCTTCGACGGCGACATCGCCGCGCCGGTGTTCGAGGTCTGGATGGACCTTCTGGCCAGGATCGAAGGCAGCGTGCTTTGGCTGTCGGAGGTGAGCGACGCCGCCAAGACCAATCTGCACCAGTACGCCGCCGCGCGCGGCGTCGACCCCGCCCGCCTGATCTTCGCTCCGCGCATCGCGCAGGCCGAGCACCTCGCGCGCCATCGCCTCGCCGATTTGTTCCTGGATACGCTGCCTTCCGGCACGCGAGCCGCCGCCAGCGACGCCTTGTGGGCGGGCCTGCCGGTGCTGACCTGCCGCGGCAACACGTTCGCAGGACGGGTTGCAACGAGCCAGCTCCATTGCCTCGGGCTCGACGAGCTGGTGACGCCGAGTCTCACCGAATACGCCACGATCGCGCAATGGCTCGCGCAAGACCGCGACATCCTCGCGGAAATAAGAAAGCGCCTTGCCGAAAACAGGTCGACCTCACCGCTGTTCGACACCGATCTCACGCGCCGCCACATCGAAGAGGCCTACACCGTCATGTGGGCGCGCCGGCAGGCCGGCGAGAGCCCTCGCGGCTTCGATGTCGAAGCCCGACCGGACACCCCGCCGGCGCCTGCTCCGGCTGCGCCCGAGAGCGTGGCTCGCCCTGCAGATGCACCAGCGGATGCAGCTGCGGCTGCGGACGCCGCCGCGGCTGTACCAGCGGATCCGGCTGTCTCGCCCCCTGCGGATGCCCCCGCCGCGCCGGCCCCGGCGCCGGACATCCCGGCCTGATGCCTGCCGGCGGATTCACGCCGGCGGCGAGCGCAGCAATTCCATCGGCACGATCGGCGCATCCTTGGAACTGCGCAGCGTGAGCGTGGTCTTGACGTTGAGCACGTGGGGCACCGCGGTCAGATCGGTCACGAACGCCTGGAACTTGGGCAGGTTCGGCGCCACGCATTTGAGGATGAAATCGATCTCGCCCGACAACATCCAGCATTCCCGAACCAGCGGCTGGCCGCGCACGAAGCTCTCGAACGCCTGGAGATCGGCCTCGGCCTGGCTCGACAGATGCACCATCGCGAACGCGATCACCTCGCAACCGAGTTCCTTCTCGTTGAGGAGCGCGCGGTAGCCGCGGATGTAGCCGGCCTCCTCGAGCGCACGGACGCGGCGCAAGCAGGGTGGGGCCGAAATGCCGACCCGTCTCGCCAGCTCCACATTCGTCATGCGGCCGTCCTCCTGGAGCTCCCGCAAAATATGGCGATCGATGGCATCGAGGTGTCGCACCAGGTCGCGTCTCCCCATGGGCCGGCAAGGGGCAAGCCGTGCCGGAATTCTGATTGAAAAATAGGCCACACCGCCGCTTATGTCAGCAACAGAGCCTGATCGTAGCGCGGCACGCCCCTTTCTTGAAACTTTATTGCGCCGGCACGCTTCACGGGCGCGTTACCATGTATTGCCCAAGCCGGGAAAAAATGCGAATTCAGGGTTGCGTTTCTTGCATAGCTTTGGCAAAGCCCTACATAAACGACGCCGGTGCGCCATGCGCCGACCGGGCCGGCCCCGGGGGGCTTGGTCCCGGCTGAGAGCGGGCCCTGCCCGGAGAAGCAAGCATGTCGACATCCATCCATGCCAAGGTCGTGATCATCGGTTCCGGCCCGGCCGGCTATACGGCTGCCATCTATGCCGCGCGCGCCATGCTGGAGCCGATCCTGATCCAGGGAATCCAGCCGGGCGGCCAGCTCACGGTCACCACCGATGTGGAGAACTATCCGGGCTTTGCCGACGTCATCCAGGGCCCCTGGCTGATGGAGCAGATGGAGAGGCAAGCGGCCCATGTCGGCACCAGGCTGGTCGCCGATCACGTCAATGCCGTCGATCTCGGCCGGCGGCCATTCCGCATCGCCTGCGATTCCGGCGACGCCTATGTGACGGAAACCCTGATCATCGCCACCGGTGCCCAGGCGCGCTGGCTGAACCTCGCCTCCGAGCAGGCGTTCCGCGGCCACGGCGTTTCCGCCTGCGCCACCTGCGACGGGTTCTTCTACAAAGGCAAAAAGGTCGTGGTGGTCGGCGGCGGCAACACCGCCGTCGAGGAGGCGTTGTTCCTCACCAATTTCGCCGACAAGGTGACGGTGGTCCATCGCCGCGACGCGTTCCGCGCCGAGCGCATCCTGCAGGACCGCCTGTTCAGGAATACCAAGATCGACGTGGTCTGGGACCACGAGGTGGCGGAGATCGGCGGCCCGGAACAGCCCCGCAAGGTCGCGGAGGTCAGGCTGCGCAACGTCAGGACCGGCGCGCATTCCACGATCTCCACCGACGGCGTGTTCATCGCCATCGGCCACACGCCGGCCACCGAATTGTTCGCCGGCCAGATCGAGATGAAGCCGTCCGGCTACATCAAGACCGCGCCCTCGACCGCCACCTCGGTGCCCGGCGTGTTCGCCGCAGGCGACGTCGCCGACGAGATCTACCGCCAGGCGGTGACCGCGGCGGGGATGGGGTGCATGGCGGCGCTGGAAGCGGAGCGCTTTCTCGCCCACAACGCGATCAACCGCGCCGCCGCCGAATAGGCCGCGCGGAATCCCGGTTCCGCACGAGCGGAACCGGATTGCAACACCGGAATGTTCCGGGCTCGCGGCCAAATCCCGCGCAGCAGCCATCCAGGGAATTTCGCACCCGCGATTTTGATCGATCATGGACTGGGACAAACTCAAGGTCTTCCACGCCGCCGCCGAAGCCGGCAGCTTCACTCACGCGGGCGAGCAGCTCGGGCTGTCGCAATCGGCGGTTTCGCGCCAAGTGAGCGCGCTGGAGCAGGAACTCACGGTGTCCCTGTTCCATCGCCATGCCCGCGGGCTCATTCTCACCGAGCAGGGCGAATTGCTCTATCGCACCGCCCACGACGTGTTCATGAAGCTCGAATCGGCGCGCGCCAAGCTGACCGACAGCCGCGAGCGCCCCAACGGCGATCTCAAAATCACCACCACGGTGGGGATCGGCGTCCATTGGCTCACCCCGCGGCTCGGCGAATTCGGCGATCTCTATCCCGACATCCGCATCACCCTGATCACCACCGACGAGGAGCTCGATCTCGCCATGCGCGAGGCGGACGTGGCGATCCGCCTGCGCCAGCCGACGCAGCCCGACCTGATCCAGCGCAAGCTGTTCTCGGTGCACTTTCACGCTTATGCCTCGCCGGAATATCTCAAGCGCCTCGGCACGCCGCGCACCCCCGACGAGCTCGACAAGCATCATCTGCTGGTGCTCGGCGGCAACGTGCCCTCGTTCCTGCAGAATACCCGCTGGCTGGTCGACGTCGGCCGCAACGGCAAGGGCCCGCGCACGCCGCATCTCATCATCAACAACATCATCGGCATTTTGCGCGCGTGCCAGGCCGGGCTCGGCATCGCCATGCTGCCGGATTACATCGTGGAGGAGGACGGCGGGCTGGTGCAATTGTTCAACGAAGAGGAGACCATCGCGCTCGACGCCTATTTCGTTTACCCTGAGGAGCTCAAGTCGGTCGCCCGCGTGCAGGCCTTCCGCGACTTCCTCGTCAGCAAGGCGCAGCGCTGGAGTTATTAAAGCTCTCTGTCCGCGCGGATTCGTCGCGCATCCGCTGGCATGGCAGACATGCGGCTCGCAGGGTGCCGCGGTGCATCGCAATTGCCATATACGAGGCTGTCGGCGGCACATCGTAGCGTTCAAGTACGTGCCGCCGGCTGTTCCCTCTGGAAGGTGATGGCCGATCGCGTGATCGGCCAAACTGCGCCGGGCCTTGTTGGCCCGGCTTTTTTTGCACCATCGCGCACTCCCGTCATCCCTCTGTCCGTCATCCCACTTGTGCCGGGCACCTGCCTCTCTCATCATGGCGTAACGGTAAGTCGGTGCGGAATCCCGGACCGATAAAAGCGAGACCAAGATGACGGTGCGATTGGACGCGGGCGCCGGCACGGTGCACTGGGGCTATCTCGACGCCACCTTGGCGCCGGTGACATCGATCGGCAGCGGTGAGACCGTGACGATCTCAACCGTCTCGGGGCCGCCGGACGCGCTGCCGCCGCCGCCGGCCACGGTTCCGCAAGCGCTCTACGACATCCACAATGCCAAAACGCGGCGCATGCTGCCGGGCCACATGTGCACCGGGCCGGTGGCGGTGCGCGGCGCAAGGCCGGGCCAGGTGCTGCAGGTCGACATCGAGGACATCGCGCTGCATTACGACTGGGGCTACACCGCGATCCGTCCGCTCAAGGGCGCCCTGCCCTATGATTTTCCCGAGCCGCGGATGATCCATGTGGCGCTGGAGCGCAATCGGATGGTGGGCCGGCTGCCCTGGGGCACCGAGATTCCGCTGCGGCCGTTCTTCGGCGTGATGGCGACCGCACCGCCGCGCGCCTGGGGCACGGTGTCGAGCATCCAGCCGCGCCAGTTCGGCGGCAACATGGACAACAAGGAGCTGGTCGCCGGCACCACGCTCTACCTGCCGGTGTTCACGGACCATGCGCTGTTCTCGGTCGGCGACGGCCATGGCGCCCAGGGCGACGGCGAAGTCTGCGTCAACGCCATCGAGACCGGCCTGATCGGCCGCTTCCGGCTCACCATCCGCGACGACATGAGCCTCGCCTGGCCGATGGCGGAGACGCCGACCCACGTCATCACCATGGCGTTCGATCCCGACCTCGACGATTGCGTCGTCGTCGCGCTGCGCCAGATGCTCGACCTGATCGAGAGCCGCACTATGCTCAAACGCCACGAGGCTTACATGCTATGCAGCCTCGCCGCCGACCTGCGCGTCACCCAGGTGGTCAACGAGTACAAGGGCATCCACGTGATGCTGGAGAAGCAGTACCTGCAGCCTGCGCGGTGAGTGCGGCACGTGATCCCCATCCGGTCAACGCCGTCATTCCGGGGCGCGCGCCTGCGCGCGAACCGGGAATGACCAATTGTTTGTTCTGATCAACCGCCGTTCCCTGATTACAGCACCGCTTCCAGCCAGTCGGCGGCGTAGTCGATGCCGATCTGGCGGTTGTCGACATGGGCGTGCTCGGCGCCGCCCTCCTCGGTGGAGAAGATCTTCAGCGTCTTGTTCTCGGCGCCGACCGCCTCGAACAGTTTCGGCGCGTTCTCCACCGGCACCACGCGGTCGTTGCCGCCATGGGTGATGAGGAACGGACAGCTGATGTCCTTGGCCACGTCCTTCATGGAAAAACCGCGCGCGATCTCGATCGCCTCGTCGGGCGTCGCGGCGTTCACCACCCACTGGAACTGGAAGTTCGACTGGGCGACCGTGGTCGGGGCGCTCTTGTTCTTCTCCTTGATCCGCGTCTGCCATCCCGCGAGATCCCAGTGCAGCGCGCTGAGCGCGATCCCGGCGGCGTAACGGTGCTCGCGGGCGGCGATGCGGCTCGAATAAAAGCCGCCGAAGCTGTAACCCATGATGGCGACCCGCTCCGGATCGACCTCGCTGCGCGTGGTGAGGTAATCGTAAGCCGCGGCGCCGGGCACCTCGTAATCGTAGCGGGCATGGATGCCGCGGATGCGCAGGCTCTCGCCCTGGCCCGGCCCGTCCATGGCGAGCGTGTTGAATCCGCGCCGGGCGAATTCGAGGCCGGCGAAGAAGATGCTCATCTCCTTCGCGTTGTCCATGCCATCGACGACCACCACGGTGGGCGCCGGGCCGGTGACGCCGGCACCCTTCATGAACAGCGCCGGCAGGGTCGTGCCCTGGTAGGGCACCTCGACGAATTCGATATTGGGATAACGTAGCCTGATGCCGGTGTGGTAGCAGCGATAGGCCTTGCGGCCCCAGGCGCGCTTTTCCTCGCCCGGCAGGATGAAGCGCTCGGCATTGTAGAAATAGTTCCCGGCGCGCAGGTAATAATCTCCGGCGCTGTGGCGGCGCTCCTCGGCCGCGGCGGCATCGGCGCGGGTCTCGATCAGCGCGGCCATGGCGCCCCACTCCTCCTGCCAAGCCTGCGGCTCGTGCTGGCGCAGCCGCAGCTTCTCGCAGACGCGATCCATCTCCCCGAGCGCCACCACCCCATAGGGCGCCATCCCCTTGATGATCAGGCTCGCGTTCGACCACAGGAAATTGTCGCCGAAATGATCGATCCAAGGGCCTCTGGCCATGAACACGTCCTCTTGAAGATGGGGGTTGGGCGGACTGCGCGGGGCTTGGCGCAGCAAAGATCAGGGCCCCCGGGACGCCCCCGAAAGGCCTTACTATAGGATCAAATCCGTTGCCGGAAGTGTGACTTGCCGGTGAAGCGTTTCGCACGTAGCTGTAACTGCAGCGGCATTCGGCGAGAATCGAATCCCCGGAGGAGAACCCCATGCACATCATTCGCCGCCACGGGTGGGAGATACCGGAGCACCAAGCCACTCCCGAGCACCTGTTCTTCGATCGCCGCGTGTTCCTGGCGGCGACGGGAGCGGCAGCCCTCGCGCTGTCGCCGGTCGCGGCGCTGGCCCAGCGGGCGAGCGAGGTTCCCGATCCGACCGCGGATCTCTATCCGGCCAAGCGCAACGAGAAGTTCAAGCTCGACCGCCCCGTCACCCCGGAGGCGATCAATACCACCTACAACAACTTCTACGAGTTCGGCTCGTCGAAATCGATTTCGCGCGCCGCACAGGCGCTGAAGGAGCGGCCGTGGTCGGTCAAGATCGACGGCATGGTGGAGAAACCGCAGGAGATCGCCATCGACGATCTCATCCGCAAGATGCCGCTGGAAGAGCGGCTGTACCGCCACCGCTGTGTCGAGGCCTGGGGCATGGCGATACCGTGGACCGGCTTCCCGCTCGCCAAGCTGGTGGAAATGGCGCATCCGTTGTCGTCGGCGAAATATGTGCAGATGCAGACCTTCCTCGACCCCGCGATGGCGCCTGGCCAGCGCGCGAGCTGGTATCCGTGGCCCTATGTGGAAGGCGTGACCATGGCGGAGGCCAACAACGACCTGGCCTTCCTCGTTACCGGGGCCTACGGCAAGCCGGTGGCGAAGTCGCAGGGCGCGCCGCTGCGCCTGGCGCTGCCGTGGAAATACGGCTTCAAGTCGATCAAATCGATCACCAAGTTCACCTTCACCGACAAGCGGCCCAAGACCTTCTGGGAGGCGCTCCAGGCCTCCGAATATGGCTTCTGGGCCAACGTCAATCCGGAGGTGTCCCATCCGCGCTGGAGCCAGGCCACCGAGCAGGTGATCGGCACCAATGAGCGCCGCCCCACTTTGTTGTTCAACGGCTACGGCGAATTCGTCGCCGACCTCTACAAGGACATCAAGGGCGAACGGTTGTGGGCGTGAGGTGAGGTGAAGCGAAGCGAGCTCAAGAGTGCGTGTGGCGCGGCCTCGGCCGTCGTCCTTCGAGGCTCGTTGCGCTCGCGCCTCAGGATGACGATCATATGTGGTGTCGGGAGGACACCTCGCCTCGACGCCTCATCCTACCTCGACCCGTCATCCTGAGGCACTCGCGCTCTTCGCGCGAGCCTCGAAGGACGACGGCCCCGGCGTTTCCGCAACCGCACTTCGCACCGACCCGACACTCAAATCACCGCGGCGGCGCCGCCGTCGACGGGCCAGGCGCTGCCGGTGACGAAGCTCGCGCGCTCGGAGGCGAGGAAGGCGACGACGGCGCCGACCTCGCGGCCCTCCCCCATGCGGGCCAGCGGAATGCGGGCGACCCGCACCGCCCGCATCTCCGCTTCCGGCTTGCCGGTGCGCGCGGCCTCGGCGCGGATCGTCTCGTCGAGCCGCTCGGAATGGATGACGCTCGGTATCACCGCATTGATGAGGATGCCATCCTTGGCCAGCTCCCCGGCGACCGCCTTGATGAGGTTGAGGATCGCGGCATTGTTGAGCCCGACCGACACCGCCGCCGGCTGCGGCTGACGCGCCGCGCCGCCGAGCACGTTGACGATCCGGCCCCATTTGCGCCGGCGCATCAGCGGCACTGCGAGGCGCAGACAGCGCGCGGTGCCGTCGAGCTTGTCCTCGAAAATCCGCGCCCACTTCGCCTCGTCGAACGAAAGGAAATCGCCGCGGCCGATCACCGCGCCGCAATTGACGAGAATGTCGAGCCGGCCGAAATCGGCCATGGTCTTCGCAAACACCGCGCGCACCGCGTCCTCGTCGTTGAGATCGGCGGGTGCGCCGACCACGCGGCCCCGGGCCAGCGGCGCAAGCTCCGCACACGCCGCGGCATTCCTCTCGCCGTCCTTGCTGAGCAGGACCACGTCGGCGCCTTCCGCGGCCAGTTCGGCGGCGCACGCCTTGCCGATGCCGCGGCTCGCGCCGGTGACGATGGCGACGCGCCCGGAAAGTCCGAGATCCATCGCCTCAGCCGGTGTATTCGAGGATGTGCATGCCGGCGCCGGCGCGGTCGATCAAATAGAGCCGGCCGTGCTCGTCGGCGCCGATGTCGTTGGACTGGATCGCCTCCTGGCCCTCGGGCAATTCGGGCACGTAGCAGCCGATCTCGCGGGGCCGCAGCGGGTCCTTGACGTCGACCGCCCGCAGCCCGGCATTGAAATAGGTGAGGAACACGATGTCGGCCCACGGTCCTTCGCTCGGGATGTTCTCCAGGATGTTGTGGGCGCCGAACCGGCCGGGACGGTTGAAGTACTTCTCCCGGTCCGGGAAGAACGTCGCGACCGGGATCGGGTTGGTCTCGAGCCGTGCATCGATGATCCACATGAACTGGCTGTCCCAGTATTTCTGCCGCGCCCGCGCCTCGTCGGTGACGACGAGATAGGGCCGGTCGCCGATCGGCCAGCAGGTGTGGTTGGAGCCGGGAAACGGCGGCGACCATTGCAGGTGGCCGACCAGCTTCATGTCGCGCAAATCGGTGCAGTCGATGATCGACATGCCGCCGCCCCACCAGGCGCAATACATGCGGTTGCCGCGGATCATCGGTGGGCCGTGGAGCGTGATCGAGCTCTCCGCCGGCATCGGGTCGTTGCCCTCGCCGTCGCCCTCGGACTTCATCCACGGCAGGCCCCAGATGCTGACCACCTCGGGCTTGAGCGGGTCGCTCACGTCGAGCGTCCAGATCACCCGTTTGTTCCAGCCCGGCGCGTCGTTGGGCAGGAAGGCGAGCTTGCGCTTGTTGTCGACGCCGAACCGGTGCGGGCCGCTGCCGGGGGTGTCGTAGAAGCCGACTTCGCGCGGCTGGTCCGGCTTGCTGATGTCGAAGATGAAAAGCCCGGCGCGGGCGTTCTTGCCCTTGTCGCCGACCAGGCGCTCCGAATTGACGTAGAGATGGTGGTCGCCGACGACGCGGACCTTGTGGCAATGCACGCCGGGCGGCGCACGGAACTCGTACACCTTCTTCGGGTTTCGCGGGTCGCGCACGTCGTGCGCGGTAAAGCCTTCCGGCCCGTTATAGCTCGCGCCGCCGACCGCGCCGACATAGGCATAGCCCTTGTGTATCTCGACGATGCTGCCGCCGCCCCAGGCGGCCGAGCGATCATGCCCGAGCAGCTTGAAGCCCTTGGATTCCTCGGGTTGGCTCGTGGTCATCTCAGTCCTCCCATGTGCGGCGGCTCGTGCCTGTCCCGCTCGTGTCCTGTTTCCGACGTCCGATTTCGCTAATTGCTGTCATCGTCCGGCTTGACCGGGCGATCCGGTAACCACCGCACTTGGATCCGCGCACGCCGTACACCATCAGCGCAGGGGTTACTGGATGCCCCGCTTTCGCGGAGCATGACATCATAGAATTCGGATTGAACCGTCATCGCTCAATTCGGAATGTAGCGGCTGCCGAAGGCGGGCTGGCTCTGGCCGAGGCCGGGCAGCTCCCACACGCCGGCGCCGCCGGGGTTGCGGTCGGCGCTGATCTGCGCATCGATCAGGTAGGGCCGGTTGGTGGCGATGGCCTTGCGTATGGCATCGCCGAGATCGGCGGCGCGGTCGATCCGCACGCCCTCGATGCCGGCCGACCGTGCCATGGCGGCGAAATCGGGATTGTAGGGCAGCCCGGTGTCGGGATGCTTGAAGTCGGTGGCGAGTTCGCGGCCGCCGAGATAGCCGCGCTGCAGCCCGCGGATCGAGGCATAGGCGTAGTTGTTCCACACCACCCAGACCACCGGGATATCGTATTCCACCGCGGTGCCGAGCACGCTCGCGTGCATGAAGAAGGCGCCGTCGCCGCACACCGATACGCAGGGCCGGTCGGGCGCGGCGAGCTTCGCCCCGAGCACACCGGCGACGCCGAAGCCCATGGGACCAAATCCCATGGAACCGATGAGGGAGTCCGGCCGCCGCGGCTTGCAGAACTGGATCAGCCAGTTGTGATGGATGCCGATGTCGCTGACGAGGATGGCATCGGCCGGCAGCGCCTTGTCGATCTCGTAGGCCGCGCGCTGAGGATTGATCGGCGAGGCATCGTCGACAAAGCCCGGGGCGATGAAGGCCTCCCATTCGCGGCGATAGCCGGCGATGGCGTCGAGCCATTTCGCCCGCGCCGCTGCGCGTTCGCCGACGTTCTTGCGCCGCTCCAGCGCGCCGAGCACCTGACGCAGGAAGGTACGCACATCCGCCATCAGGCCGAGCGCGACGGGATAATTGCGCGCGATCTCGTCGGGGTCGATGTCCACATGGATGAGCTTGGTGGGCGGGATGGTGAAGGAATAGCCGGGCAGCCAGGAGCTGGAGGTGCGGTCGTCGAACCGCACGCCGAGCGCAAGCAGCACGTCCGCCTGCCGTGTGGCGTGGTTGGCGTGATACGGCCCGTTGCGGGCGACGAGGCCTAGGCCGAGCGGATTGGAGGCATCGATGGCGCCGATACCGCTCGCCGACGAAGCCACCGGAATCTGCAGCTTTTCCGCGAGCGCGAGGAGATCGTCGGCGGCGCCGCCATACTTGACGCCCTGCCCGACCAGGATCACCGGGCGCTCGGCGGCGAGCAGCATGTCGACCGCCTTCTCCACGCCTTCAGGGTCGGCGCCGCAGCGGCACGAGATGTTGGCGCTCCACTCTTCGGGCTTGGGCGTCTCTTCCGCCGCCGCCTCGCGAAACACATCGAACGGCACGTCGAGCACCACCGGACCGGGCCGCCCGGTCACCATGGTCTTCCACGCCTGGCGCACCGCGAGCGGCACCATCTCGCCGCGGGTCGGCTGGAACACCCGCTTGCAATAGGCGCGCACGGTGGAGGGAAAGTCCGCCTGGTAGTGGCGGTACAACTCCTGGAACGCGCCGCGGTTGAACTGGCTGGTCGGAATATTCCCGGTCACAGCCAGAAACGGCACCGAGTTCGAGAAACGAGTTGCCGAGCGCGATCGGCAGGTTCGCCGAGCCCGGCCCGCATGAGGTAAAGGTCGCGGTCGGCTGGCCGGACACGCGGTAATAGACATCCGCCATGAAGCCGGCCACGGTCTCGTGATGGACCGAGATGGTCTTGATCTCTTCCGCGCGTCCGTAGAGCGCATCGATGAACTGGATGTTGCCGTGGCCGCACAGCCCGAACGCATAGGGCACCTTCTCGCGGATGAGGTAGTCGACGATCACCTGGGCACCGTCGAGCATGTTCTTACCGGCCATCGGGGGCTCCTTTGGGGGCCGCGGCGCTTGTGAGCAGCGGCCCCGGGACGAATGCGGGCGCATTCATGGAATTGCGGGAGGCCGGGGTCAAGGGCGGGGGACGACGATCATCGGGGGCGCACGAGCGGACAGCCCGCATGAGCGCAGGCATGCGGGATCTGGCGAAAGACTACATCAACCCAGCCGTTGCTCCCGGATTACGTTTGGCTCATCCCAACCACCGGGCGGCCGGGTAGGGGTCGGGCTCCGCCGCCAAAAGCCTCGTCTCAGGCCGCAGTTCGCCCGGCCGAGCGGGAGGCTCGCGGTTTCTTCGGTGGCGGAAGGAGCAGGTCGGCCGAAACATGGAAGCGAGCGCGCAGCCTCTGCACCATTGCCATGCTCAGCCCTTTCTTGCCCCGAAGGACCTCGCTGACGCGGCTCGCTGTTCCCAGGATCGGCACCATGTCAGCACGGGTGAGATCGTGCTGATCCATCAGGTGACGGATCAGATCCGCTATACGCGGCGGCCGGCGAGGCCATTTGCTCTCCTCATGGGCGGCGATCAGACGCGCTTGCGCCCGCAGCCGGGCTACGTCGGCCGGCTCGTCCGATTTCCAGAGCCGATCGACGAGGGCGCGGGCGCGGGCAAGCTCCGCATCGCTATCGATCAAGATCAGGGTTGCGTCCATCACACGGTCTCCGCATCGATCTTGTCGTACTCGCCATGGGCGCCGAAGAACCGGATTGCCAGGACTCCGGCCCGATATTGGAGCGCCGCAACCAGCCGATAGTGGTTCCCCTCGATGTTGAAAACGACCCGGCTGGCCTTCAGAATGCTCGCCTTCGGTACGACGCCTTCACATCCTCGGGGTTGCGCCACTGCGCGTGGCCGGCAATGTCGAGCCAAGCCTCGTATTGCGATCGTGCCGCCTTGATCCCTTTATGGCCGGCGTGGTGGCGAAGATAACCTTCTACCAACTCCGTGCCGATGACGATCATGTAAAAGGATGGCACAAAATTCCAAAAATTGGAAGTCCCGAGAGAGCGGGCAACATTCTACATCCACCCCTCACCGCAACGCCTGCGCCTCATCGCTGCCGTCGATCCCCGCCAGCCACTTTGCCAGCGCCAGAACGAGCATCGCGATCACGATCTGCAGCATGGTCAGCGCCGACAGCGCGCGGAAGCCGCCCTCCTGGTACATGTCGTAGATGACGACGGAGAGCACTTCGAGCTTGGGTGAGTACAGCAGGATCGACGCCGACAGCTCGCGGGTGAAGGCGACGAACAGCAGCGCCCAGCCGGCGGCGAGCCCGGGCTTGAGCAGCGGCAGGGTGACGCGGCGGAAGGTCATGAACCAGCTCGCCCCTGCCGCGAGCGAGGATTCCTCCAGCTCGGGATGGATCTGCTTGAGCGTCGCCGACACCGAGCGCACGCCCACCGGCAGATAGCGCGTCATGTAGGCGACGAACAGGATCCAGATGGTGCCGTAGAGCACGAAGGGCGGCGTGATCCAGGCATGCAGGAGGCCCACGGCCAGCACGATGCCGGGAAACCCCATGGGGATCATGGTGAGGGCATCGAGCAGCTTCGATCCCGGCAGGCGGACGCGCTGGGTCAGGACCGCGATGAAGGCGCACAGCACGATGGTGACGGTGGCGCCGACCGAGGCGATGAACAGGCTGTTGACGATGGCGCGCTGGGCTGCCGGATAGTCGAACAGCACCTGGTGGTAGTTGGCGAGGGTGAACTGCTCCCAGCGGAAATCCGCCGTCCAGATGGTGCGGATCGAGCTGACGAAGATGGTCGCGATCGGCAGCAGCACCGCGAACACGAGATAGACGAGGCACAGCGCCAGCACGGCTCCGCGCCAGCGGCCGAGGCCGATGCGGCGCGGCGGTGTGCCCTTGCCGCCCACGGTCGTGTAGGAGCGCAGCCCCAGCAGGCGCTTGTGCAGCCATAGGCCGCCGAGCGCGATCGCCAGCAGCGTGACGCTCAGCGCCGCGGCAAGGCCGTCCCGGGGCGGGTATACGGATTGGGCTTCCCAGATGCTGGTGGTCAGCACCCTGATCTTGGCGGGGGTGCCGAGCACGGCCGGCACCGCGAACTGCTCGGCCGCGAGGATGAAGACGAGCAGCGCGCCGGCGAGGATCGCCGGCAGCGCCAAGGGCAGCGTCACCCGCAGCGCGGTCCGGAACACGCCGGCGCCGGCGGAGAGCGAGGCCTCCTCCAGTGCCGGGTTCATCGAGCGCAGCGCGCCGGAGACGAGCAGGAACACCACCGGCGCCTCGTAGAGCGCCTGCACGAAGATGATCGCCGGCAGCGAATAGGCGTTGAGCAGCGGCCCGCCGCCGCCGAAGAACCGCCACGCCTGGTTGATGAGGCCGGTCTGCGGGCTCGCCAGCAGGATCCAGGCGAGCGCGCCGACCAGCGGCGTCGATATGAAGGGGATCACCGCTGCAAGCTCGACCAGGCGGCGCCCCGGCATGTCGGTGCGCACCACCGCCCAGGCGAGAAAGGTGCCGGCGAGGACGGCGATCGCCGAGGTGCCCGCAGCGATCACGATGGTGTTGAGGATGGCCTCGTAGTTGCGCAGGCTGGTGTAGGCCGCAACGTACCAGACGCCTGAGAGCGTGCCGTCATCCGCGCGCACGGACTGGTCGAGCAGGATCAGCGCGGGATAGACGATCAGCACGCACAGGAAAAGGATCACCGCCACGTGGGCGGCGAACAGCGGCATCGCCCAGGCGGGGCGGCCGGTAAGGCGGCGGGGGGCGCGGGGGGCGTCGGTCAGGCTCGACATCGGTGCACTCGGAAGTCTGCCAAGGGCTCACCCCGGGCATCGAAGAGCTTTTGTCCCCAGGGAAACGTCATCCTGAGTCGCCCTTCGCGCGAGCCTCGAAGGATGGGGCCGAGGCGTCGCCACAAGCGTGCTTGCGGTACTGCCTGGGCCGTCGCCCTTCGAGGCTCGCGCAACCAGCGCTCGCACCTCAGGGTGACGGGTCCCGTATGGGGATGGCGGAACGGCGTTTGGTGGTGCCATGCCCTCGGAACGGGCCGTGCATACGCGCCGTTCACTTGAACAGGTCGATCCACTCGTCGAGCAGTTCGCGCTGCTGGGGAAAGAACTTGTCCATGTCGGCGACCGTGCTCGCCATCAGCTTGGTGTCCTTGATGAGGCGGCGGCCGCGCTCGGCCTTGGCGGGCGTGATGTCGTCGCGCAGCGACACGGTGCCGTATTTGGCCTCCCACACCTCCTGCGCCTCACGCGACAGGGCGAAATCGAGGAATTTCCTGCCGAGATCCGGGTCGGGGCCTCCGGCCGGCAGCCCGATCACCTCGTAGCTCGCGGGAATGCCCTCCGGAGGCTGCACCAGGTAGAGATTGGCCCCCTTCTGCATGGCCGCGACCACGTAATAGTCGAGCAGCATGGCGGCTAGGGGGCGCTCGCCGGAGATGATGGTTTCGGTGGTCTCGCCTGAGCCGTTGCGCACCAGGATGTCCTGCTTGGCGAGCTTTTCCATGAACGACTTGCCATAGGTCGAACGCAGCGCCGCGTACCAGTGCAGCGCGGCGCCGCTGTAGAGGGCATCCGACATGGTCATGCGGCCCTTCCATTTCGGAAGCAGCAGATCCTCCCAGGTCCTGGGCGCATCTTCCGGGTGGATGGCGTCGGCGTTGTAGGCCATGCTCAGGGTGAGCACGTTGATGGGAGTCCAATAGCCGGCGAGCCGCGTCGCCGCCGGATAATGCGCGCTTTCCGGGCTGTCATATTGCGCCAGCAGTCCCGTGCGCGACCACAGGCTCATCAGCCCGGGTATCGAGATGTCCATCACCGCAAAGCGGACCTGCCTGGCGCGCACCTCCTGCTCGATGCGCTCGGTGAGCTTGACGCCGCCGATGCGGAAATACTCGACCGCGGCGCCGGTCTTGGCCTTGAACATCTTCGACCACTCTTCGTCCGCCCCGGAGGCGGACGCCGAGTACCACAGGATCGACTGCTGCGCGCCGGCCGGCCGGCCGAACAGCGCCCCGGCCGCGACCGCGGCGCCGGCGCCCATCAGGGTGCGGCGGGAGACCAGCCGGGAGGTGCGGTCGCTCATGGGGTTCTCCGGTTCCGCTATTCCGCGGAGACCTCTTCCACGGTCGGGCACTTCTTCATCTCGATCCGCGCCTCGTATTTCTCGTAGTTGGACTTGTCGTAGATGGCGGGCTTGAGCACCAAATCCTGCGGCACCGGCTGCTTGCGCAGGTTGAGGGCCGCGAGTTCCGTGCTCAGGCAACCCAGCACGAATCCGTTGAACTCGCCGGTCGCCAGCATTCTACCGGCCTTGATCAGCTCGACCGCCTCCTTGCTGCCATTGATTCCGACCACCAGCGACTTGCGCCCGTGCTTCTCCAGGGTGTCGGTCACCGCCGCCGCCATCGAATCATTGGCCGCCAGCACGCCGTCGATCTGGGGGAACGTGCTGATCCAGCCTTCCATCGCGTTCTGAGCCGGCTTGCGCTGGTAGTTGCCGGACTTGGACGCCAGCAGCTTCACCCCCGCGGCTTCCTTGATCGCATCATTGAAGCCCTTGAGACGCTCGGTGTTCGTGGTGTTGCCGGCGATGCCCTCGAGGATGACGACGGTGCCCTTGCCGCCCATTTCCTTGAACAGGCGGCGCGCCACCGCGAGCCCGAGCTGGTAGTCGTCGGGAAGCACGCGGGAGACGAAATTTCCGCCGACGCTGCGGTCGGTCACCTCGGTCACGGGAATGGCGGCGGCATTGATCTTCTGGATCGCCGGCACCAGCTTCTCGTTGTCGACGGGATCGAACACGATCGCGTCCGGCTTGTTGCGGATGGCGTCCTCCACCAGCTTGGTCTGCTCGACGACATTGTCCGGGGTGGTCGGCACGTAGTGCACCACCATGATCCCCAGCGCCACCGCCGCCGCGTTGCTGCCGATGCGGATCGCCTGAGAGAACGGATTGGTGTTGTTCTTGGTGAAAAGCGCAATCGTCTCCGCATTCGCATCGCAGGCGGACATCGCGCCCGCGGCTGCCAATGCAACCAGGACCGGACTCAGACCCTTCATGTTTCACTCCCTTGGCACCGACCCGTGTTGGCGAGACTTTCCACCATGCCGGCGCAGTTGGGAAGGGGGTATCGGCCGCCGACGCTTTTGGCCGCAGCCCGGGCGCGACGGTCCTCGAAACGATGAACCAAGCAGATTGCGCGCATAAATATCGAAACGAATTTTAGAATGCGCCTCGGCAATGCGCGGCGAGGCCGTCATTCGCGGCAGATTGCGCGGATGGCGGGCACAGGTCGCTGTGGATGGTCGATTGTTTCACCATTCGCGGCTGACGACGATAGTCAAGACGCCGTCGAGGCGAATCGACGTGCGTGGCATGCTTATTGCTCCAAACCGTGGGGGTAGGCCGGACAGGCCGCATCAGGCCCGAGCAGGAGGCTCGATGTCGTCAGGTGCATCCGCTTCGCCGGTGCCAATTCCAGGCGCCGACAGCAAGCTGTATAACCACGATCTGGCGCCGACCGCGCTGCAAGGTCGCACCTGGGGCGTGTTCAGCCTGTTTGCAATGTGGATGTCGGATGTGCATTCCGTCGGCGGCTACACGTTCGCGGCCAGCCTGTTCTTCCTCGGACTGACCGGATGGCAGGTGCTGATCTCGATGATCGTCGGGATCATGGCGGTCTATTTCCTGATGAACCTCATCGGCAGGCCGTCGCAGCGCTACGGCATTCCCTATCCGGTCGTCGCGCGCATCAGCTTCGGCGTCATGGGCGCGAACCTCGCGGCCGTCGTGCGCGGGGTCGTCGGCATCGTCTGGTACGGCGTGCAGACCTATTTCGCATCGAAGGCGGTCCAGGTGCTGGTGGTGACGCTGCTGCCGTCCGCCGCCGGATTGACCCACGGCGAATTTCGTGGGGCTGTCGCCGCTCGGCTGGTTCAGCTTCCTGTTCATGTGGTTCTTTCAGCTCGTCATCTTTCTCAGCGGCATGGAG
Source organism: uncultured Alphaproteobacteria bacterium (assembly GCA_963800215.1). GTDB lineage: Bacteria > Pseudomonadota > Alphaproteobacteria > Rhizobiales > Xanthobacteraceae > JAJPKK01. The sequence continues at coordinate 139,385 of CAWCZY010000009.1, forward strand.
ACGATCCGCAAGTTCATCGATTTCTGCGGGCCGGTGGTTTATGTCGTGATGTTCGCCCTGGCGATCTGGATGCTGTCGCAGACCGGGGTCTCCAGCCTGTCGCTGCAGCTCAGCGCGGCTCCGGCCAGCGGCATCGCGACCGCCGGACTGATGGCCAATGCCGCGATGCTGATCGTCGCCTATTTCGGCGCGCTGCTGTTGAATTTCGGCGACTTCGCACGGTTCGCCAAGAGCGAGCAGGCGATGAAGACCGGCAATTTCCTCGGCCTGCCGCTCAATTTCCTGGTGTTCTCGATCATCACCGTCATCGTCACCGCCGGAACGCTGCAGGTGTTCGGCTCCGCGATCATGGATCCCGTCCTGATCGTGGAAAAGATCGGCAATCCGGTCGTCGTGGCGATCGGCTCCATCACCTTCATCGTCGCGACGATGGGGATCAACATCGTGGCGAACTTCGTTTCGCCCGCCTACGACATCGCCAATCTCTACCCCGAGAAGATCAATTTCAGGCTCGGCGGCCTGATCACCTCGATCCTGTCGGTGCTGGTCTGCCCGTGGCTGTTCGTCTCCAGCCCGCAGGCGATCACGCTGTTCGTGAGCATCTTCGGCGCCGTGCTGGGGCCGCTGTTCGGAACCATCATGGCCGACTACTACCTGGTGAAGCGGCAGGCCGTGAAGGTGGACGACCTGTACTCCATGTCGCCGACCGGTTCGTACTTCTATGACCGCGGCTGGAACCGAAACGCCGTCATCGCGCTCGCGGCGTCCGGCTTCCTGTCGATCGGCTTGGCGCTGCTGGGCGCCTACGGTTCCGTCATCAATGTCGGCGACTGGGGCTGGCTGATCGGCGCATGCGCCGCCGCTCTCGTTTACCGGGCATTATGCGGCTACTCCACGTCGGCGGCGGAGCTGAGGCTGGCAAGAGCGAAGTAAGCCGCAATACCGGCCCGAGGCGCCGCCGCGTCACAACCCCGCATACCATTGATAGCCGCGGTCTTCCCAGAAGCCGCCCTTGCCCTTGCCGATGCGGTCGAGCCGTTCGACCGCCTCGATGCGGGTGAGGTACTTGGCGTGCTTGTAGCCGACCTGGCGCTCGACCCGCAGGCGCAGCGGTGCGCCGTGGCGGACCGGCAGCGATTTGCCGTTCATGTCGTAGGCGAGAATGGTCTGCGGGTGCAACGCATCGAACAGATCGAGGCTCTCGTAATAGAAGCCGCTGCGGTCGGGCGTGCGCACCAGTTCGTCGATGCAGTAGAACACGACGTAGCGGGCCTCGGGCGCAAGCTCCGCCTCCGCCAGCACGCGGCTGAGCTGGACGCCGGTCCACTGGCCGACGGCGCTCCAGCCCTCGTCGCAATTGTGCATGGTGATCTGGGTGCGCGCCGGCATCGCCCTTATGTCCTCGAGCGAAAGCGTCAGCGGCTTGCGGACGAGGCCGTCCACGGTGAGCTTCCAGTTATCGAACCCCCGCATCATCATCTGGCGGTACAGCGGGGCCGGCGGCATGGCGGTGCCGTTGGGCGGGAAATCCGGCGAGATGTCGGCCATGGTGTATTCGCGCACCAAGGGCTGGCCGGCGAGCAACAGGCGCTGCGCGCGCAGCGACATGGCCTGGCCGAGATCGAGGAACCAGCGCAATTGCGGGGCGTCGGACAGCTGCTGGTCGCAGCCCGTGAGCAGCGGCGCCGCGGCCGCCGCCGCGCCGGCCGCGATCAGCCTGCGGCGGGTCATGAGCTTCCTCATGCGCCGCGCTCCGGCCGCACCACATAACGTCCCGTGATCATCGAACGCATCCCGTTGAAGGCTCCCGCGATCAAGACCTGCACGACATGAACGAGCACGAACAGGACCAGCAGGTTCGCCGCCAGGAAATGGATCGTGCGCGCCGACTGGCGGCCGCCGAACACGTCGAACAGCACCGGCGCCGCCGCCGTCACCGCCGGCGACATGGTGAGCCCGGTCAGGACCATCACCGGCAGCAGCACGAAGATCACTGCGATGTAAGCAAATTTCTGCAGCACGTTGTAGCGGCGCGCGGCCTCGCCCCGCGGCGTCCGCAGCCTTATGTGGTCCCACACCTGCGCGAGGATGTGGCGCGGCCGAAGCTCGCCCGCGGCCGGCGCGAGGTCGCGGCGGAAATGACCGGACATCAGGCCGAACAGCAGATAGAGGACGCCGTTTACGGCGAACAGCCAGGCGAGCGCGAAATGCCAGTCCCGCGCCAGCGCGAGGCCGGGGCCGCCCGGCAGCGTGATCCAGTTGGGAAACGCCATCGCGGCGGGATCGCCATCGGCATCGGCGGAGACGCCGAGCAGGCCCGTGGTCACGAAGCTCCAGCCGCCGATCCGGGTGATGCCGGTGATCTCGTCCGATTCCGAATCCTCGATGGCGCCGATCGAAATGAAGGAGGGCACGCCGCGATAGCCGTAATTTCCCCAGTACAGCGCCGGATGATAATTGAAGATGCGCAGCCCGCTCATCAGCAGCAAGGCGAGGCAGAGCGCATTGATCCAGTGGGTCACCCGCACCACGGCGCCGTGGCGATACATGACCTCGCCCCGGCGCACGGCCGGCGCCGCGACGGCCGGGATCGCGGGGACGGCAGGGCTTTGCTCGGTTACGGCCATGTGCTCGGTCACTTAGAACATGTAATACGCCGTCCACCGCCCATAGGCGACGACCGCGATCCAGCAGGCGAGCGAAATCGCGCCGGCGAGCCGCGCGCTCAGGGGGGTGGCGGCACGGTCCCACTTCGCGACCCCGCGATAGGTGATGTAGTGGAACACCAGCATGTTGATGCCGGCGAGCAGCAGCAGCAGCAGCTTCATGCGGAAGGCGTAATTGTTGTAATACTTGACCGCCTGCCCCGTGAACATCAGCACGCCGGTGAGCACGGCGATGCCGAAGGCGACCCAGGTCCACGGCAATGCCTGGCGGCAGATGTCGGTGACGGCGCAATCCTTGGATGCGATGCCGAGCAGGCGCAGGTCGACCACCGCGATCATGCCGAACACCACGGTGATCGCGGCGATATGGATCATGTCCAGGGCGGAGAACCCGAAGATCCCCTGCGATACGGTCAGCGCCAGCGGCGTTGTTTCCAGCCAGTGCAAGAACGCGACGGGTTCCACGTTTCAATTCCCTCGGTTTCAGTTCCCCGGTTTCAGTTCCCTCGATCGGCTCATTGCGCCGAGCGCCGCTCAGCCGATGAGGTTCGCCATCCACCGCCCACGCCCGGCCAGCGTCACCCCGAGCCATAGAATGAGCGTCGCGGTCGCGGCGAGGCCCGCCATCCCGCGCGCACGAGCGTTTTTCTCCCACAATGCCTCGCCCCGCATCGCGACCGCGAGAATCAGCGTGGCCGCGATCGCGGGCACCATCATCCACAGTTTCACTTGCAGGGCGGGATCGCGCAAGGTCCTGGGATTGCCGACCGCCAGCGCGACACCGGTCACGGTGAGGACGACGAGGGACGTCCAGATCCAGGGCAGGTAGCGATGCCCCCGCGCGGCGATGGTCTGCGTCCGCGACACGCCCCACAGCCGCAGCGAGACCATGATGACCGAAGACAGCATCATTCCGATCGCGAGGATATGAACGGTCTGCAGCAGCGGGAACAGCCACGCGATCCGCCGCATCGCCAGGCTGAACGGCAGGCCTGTAAACCACTGGGCGAGGTCCGCCATGCCAGATGCTCCCTGGATGTTCCCCTAGACGCTCCCGGGGCCGCAACAGCGGCGCCCGCGATCAGCATGGAGCATACGGCGCGAATGTCCATCCGTCGATTTCCGCCGTCGATTTCCGCCGTCGATTTGCGGTGCATTGCGGCCGGGCAGGCCGATGCCTATGCTGGCCGGAAATCGCCCCGCCGGCGCGAAACGCCGGCGGGCACATCGGGAGGACAGCCATGACGTCCCACACCACCGCCGCCGCGCTGGCGACACTCGGGGCCGCCGGCATGGTGATGCTGGCCGGCATCGCCCATGCGGCCGAGATCAGGGTGATCGGCTCGCCTGGCACCAGGGCACCCTATACCCGGCTGGTGCCGGGCTTCGAGAAGGCGACCGGGCACAAGGTGGTGACGGTCTGGGGCGGCGTCAACGATGTCGCCAAGCGCGTCGCCGACGGCGAGACCGCCGATGTGGTCATGCTCCCCGCCGCCCAGATCGACGGCCTCATCAAGCAGGGCAAGCTCATCCCGGACAGCCGCGTCGATGTCGCGAAGTCCGGCATCGGCGTGGCGATCCGCGCCGGCGCCGCGAAGATCGACATCAGCTCCGCCGAGGGCCTCAAGAAGGCGCTGCTCGCCGCCAAGACGATCGCCTACTCGACGGGGCCGAGCGGCGTCTACATGGCGGACCTGATCCGGAAATGGGGCATCGCCGACCAGGTCAAATCCAAGATCGTGCCGGCGCGCCGCAACGTGCCGATCGGCGTGATGGTGGCAGCCGGCGAAGCCGAGATCGGCTTCCAGCAGGTGAGCGAACTGCTTCCCGTGGAGGGCATCGACTATCTCGGGCCGCTGCCGCCCGACATCCAGGAGACCACGGTATTCTCCGCCGCCGTGCACAAAGCCGCCGGCGCCGCCGATGCGGGCCGGGCGCTGCTCAAATTCCTGACCGCGCCCGAGGCGGCGCCGGTCATCAGGAAGACCGGCATGGAGCCGGGCTGAGCGGCGGGCGAAGCGCTGTCATTCCGGGGCGCCGTGTAACGGCGAACCCGGAATCCAGACGGCCTCGCCGCCCTCGCCGCAGCCTGGATTCCGGGTTCGCGCGAAACCGCGCGCCCCGGAATGACGCCGTTTGAGGTTGATCTTGCGCAATGATATTGCGAGGCTGCGTCGGGATCATGCCGGCCAGCTTCCGGCGCGGCATCTACCCGGGACAGGCGGAGCGGACAGTGAGAGATCGATCCACTTCGTTCCCGCCGTTCGGGGTTCTCACCCTCCTGCTGGCACTGACCTCCTTGCCCTGCATGCAGCCGGCGGCTGCGAAAACGCGCGCGGTCGATACGCGTTCCGCGCTCAACGAAGCCGAGCGCGCCACCATCGCGCTGTTCGAACGGGTGGCGCCCTCGGTCGTGGCGGTCAGCGTCATCGTCGGTGCGGATGATCCCGCGAAGTTCCACATCGGCACCGGGTCCGGCTTCGTTTGGGACGCGGCCGGCCATATCGTCACCAACAATCACGTCGTGCGCGGCGCCGGCACGATCACCATATGGCTCCCATCGGGGGAGCAATTCGAGGCCGAAATCGTCGGCGTCGCGCCGAATTACGATCTTGCGGTCATCCGCCCGAAGGCAAAGCACAGCCTGCCGCCCGCCATTGCGGTCGGTTCGTCCGCCGCTCTGAAGGTCGGGCAGTCGGCCTATGTCATCGGAAGCCCGTTCGGCCTCGAGCAATCCCTGACCACCGGCGTCATCAGCGGGCTGCGGCGGCAGCTGCCGACCACCAGGAGCCGCGAAATCGCGAACATCATCCAAACCGACGCGGCGGTCTATCCCGGCAATTCCGGAGGTCCGCTGCTCGAACTCGGCGGGACGCGTCATCGGCGTGATCAGCGCCTTCTTCTCGCTCGCCGCACCGAATACCGCACTGGGATTTGCAATTCCGTCGGATGTCGCGAGCCGGATCATTCCCGAACTCATCAGCAAGGGACGGATACCGACAGCGGGCATCGGTATCGTTCCGGCCGAAGAAGCCGACACGATGCGGGCGGAAATCGACGGCGTCGTCGTCGCCCAGGTCCGCCCCGGATCCCCGCGGAGCGCGCGGGCCTGCACGGCGCAAATGCGCAGGCTGGGACGCAAGGCGATGTCATCGTCGCCGCCGACGGCGTTCCGATCCGCAGTCCGTTCGACCTGACGAACCTGCTCGAACGGGTCGGCATCGGCAAGACTGTCGCGCTTACCGTCAAGCGCGACGGGCGCACGACCGCAATGCCCGTGGACATCGTCGACATGGACGGGTCGCCGAGGTGATCATCGCTGGCTCGACGCGCGCCGCCAACCCGGCCGCGGAAACCTTCCGTCCGCTGGAGGAAGGCGGCCTCGTCAGCGGGTAAGCTGCCCGCACTCCGCTTCCGCGGCCTCCATGCCCTTGGCCCTGATGACCGCTGCGGCTTGCGATGAAGCAAGGAACGCGACCACGCGATGCGCCGGCGGCAGGTCCGTCGCGGTCGCCGCCACGGCCGCCGAGAACACCGTGACGTGCTGCAATTCGCCCGGCAGCTCCCCGACCATATCGAGACCGGGCACGGCGAGGATTTCGGCAACCTGCTGAATCCCGATCTCGACTTCGCCCGACGCGACGGCATCGCCGACCACGACCACCCCGCCGGTGCCGCCCCCGATCCGCCTGATCTTGCCCTCCAGCTCCGTCGTCAGCTCCAGCCGCTCCAACACCGCGACGATATGATTGCCGCTGGGGCTTCCGGTGGCGGGATCCGCGATGGCGATCGAACGCGCATCGCGTAACGCGCGCTTAAAGGATTCGACCGAACCGATGTCCGGCCGCGCCGCGCCGGCGCGCACGGCGACGCCGATGGCGGAGCGCGCCACCGCGGTCACGGTCATCAGCAGGATCCTGTCGTGACGCCCGAGATCGTCCATCGCGGCCGCCGTGGTGATGACGACGTCGGCCGCCTCGCCTGCCATCACCCGGGCGCTGACGCCGCCGGAGCTCGCAAACTGCACCATCACCGGTCTGCCGGCGATGCGCTCAAGGGCGCCGATCAGCTCATCCATGACCGGATGCATGGCGCCGGCGCACAGGATGTCCAACTGGGACGATGATGGCGGCTGGGTCGGCGGGCTCGGATTCATTGCAGGCCTTTGTCTGGGACATCTGTCCAGAATCATTTCCGATTCGGCTGATCCAATTAGTGTCATTGCCCGGCTTGACTGGGCAATCCAGTACTCACGGTCGGTGTTTACTGGATCGCCCGGTCAAGCCGGGCGATGACAGCGAGTTGTAAGTCAACCTATTCCAAAACACGCCAACGGATCTGGGCGGCTCGCAGGGGCGCTTGCGTAGCGCGCTCCCGTAGTGGATCATCGCCCCGCGTACTCATTGCGGCAAGGAGACGAGATCGATGAATGAGACGAGGACGATGAGCTACACCCTGGACGCGCTCGCCGCCGACATCCATCGTGAGCTGTCGCGCGATCCCTCCGTCGCTGCGAAGCAGGCGGTGTGCCGGCACGTGTCGCGCGCGCTGAACGACGGCGAATTCGTCGCGACCCACCTCAAGGACAGGCCCGCGGGGTCCGATCCGCGGGAAATTCTCTACGAAGATCCCGAGCTCGGCTTCTGCGTCTGCGCCCATGTCTATGACGGCAAGGCGATCGGCTCGCCGCACGATCATGGTTCGAGCTGGGCGATCTACGGACAGGCCACCGGGGTCACGGAAATGACGGAATGGAAGATCGTCGAGCAAGGGGCGGCGGAAACGCCGTCGCTGGTCGAGCCGGTCCGGACCTACCTGATGCATCCCGGCGACGTGCAATTCTACGACGTCGGCATGGTCCATTCGCCCAAGCGCGAAGCGCCGGTGAAGCTGATCCGCATCGAGGGAAAGAACCTCGACAAGGTCAAGCGTTCCAGGATCAAGGCGAAGTAGGAGGCGGCACGTTAGAGCATTGATTTGAGCATGATCTTATCCGAAAAGTCTGCAACTTTTCGGGATCATCCTCTGGCGACACGGAACACGCCGCGCTCCTGGGCATCGAGCTGACCGAGCAGGCCGGTTTCCCAGGCGAGATATTGCCTGCGCCGCCTCGGCATTGCCGTCATGGCGGCCGTGGGTGAAGAACAGGAAATCGATACAGTCGGAATCGGCGGGACGATCGGGCGAGGCCTCGACCGGCAGGCCGGCCTCGCACCACGCCTGATAGCCGCCGGTCATCACGCGAACGTCGTTCGATCCGGCCTCGGCGAGATCGATGGCGGCGAGCGCGGCCACGGCAGGCTCGTCGGCGACGAGGACGACTGTCCGCGCCGAATTCCGCGCGGCGTCGATGCGCGCGCCGGCGATCCCGGGCCTGATCGCCCATGCGGCCCCCGCCATATGGCCCTTGCGGTAGGCCATGCTGGGGCGCAGGTCGAGGACCTCGACCGCGCCCGCGCGCAATCCGGCGGCCGTCTCCTGCACCGTTATCGGCCGCGGCGCCGGCGGCTCGAACGTATCGGCGGCTCTGCGCCAATCGAGCGCTGCCGCCGCATCGGCGTCATCGAGCACGCAGGCCTCATGGCCGAGCTGGCGCAGCCAGCCGGCGATCACCGGCGCGCGCACCAGCTCGCGGTCGAACAGCACGATCCGCGCGCCCTTGACGCCGACCCACTGGTCGGTGGCCTGGACGACCTGGCCGCCGGGAGCGTGGACGAAGCCCGCCAGGCCGTCGGCGGCAAACTCCTGCGCCGTGCGGACATCGAACAGAAACGTCGTACGCGCTTCGTCGCCCAGCCAGGCGTGGGCCGTGCGCGGCGCGACGAACGGCGCCCCGCATGCCTCGGCGACCCGCCGCGCGCGCGACCGCAGCGCGGCGAGATCGGCGGCGCCGACCGCGTCGGGATAACGGCGGCTGGCGCCGCGTTCCAGCTCGAGCCCCGCCAGGAACCAGCCCTGCGTGCCGTTCTCGAGCGCGAATACCGGATTCGGGACGCCGAAATCGATCAGGGTCTGCGCGCCGATGATCGAGCGCGTGCGCCCCGCGCAGTTGACCACGATCTTCGTCTTCGGATCGGGTGCGATGTCCCCGATGCGCAGGACCAGTTCGCCGTTCGGACAGCAGATGCCGCCGGGAATGTTCATGTTGCGGAATTCGGCAAACGGACGCCCGTCGACGATGACGAAATCCTCATCGGCGGCGCGCATCGATGCGAGGTCATGGGCCGAAATCCGCGGCGTATGGCGCTGGTGCTCGACCAGTTCGCCGAACACCTTGCTGGGAACGTTCACCCCCGCATAAAGCGTGTATCCCGCCTCGTCCCATGCCTTCACGCCGCCGGCGAGAACGAACAGGTTACGATAGCCGTGCGCGGCCGCGCGGGCGGCAGCGCGCCCGGCCACGCCGTCACCGCCGTCGCAGAGGACCATGCGCACCGCGGTATTTGGCGCAAGTTTGGGCAGGGCGATCTCGAAACGGCTGTAGGGCAGCGGGACGGCGAAGAACAGGTGGCCGGTGCCGTACTGGCCGTGCTCGCGGACATCGAGCAGCGCGATTTCGCGGCCGTCGGAAAGCCAAGCCTTCAGGGTCCGCGCATCGATCTCGGCAGGCATCGTTCTTGCCTCTGTCGTCCGTGAATTCGGTCGGGCATCGTTACGGCGTTGTGGATTGCTGACGCAAGCCCAAATGGGTTAGCGTGAAACGGCTGGGACCATCAGCCGGTTGTGGAGGTAAGCATGGCTCACGCGAAATTGCCGGCACGGATCGCTCTTGGCGCCGCCGGCGCATCGATCATCGCCGCCGCGGCGCTCGCGCAAACGCCGGCGCCTCCCGCTCCGCCGTACCCGCCGACCGCGACCATCACCACGCCCGGCTATCCCGCCCTCGGGCCTGCCGACCCCAAGCTCCGCGTGACGGATTTGCCGAACGGCAAGAAGGTGCACCTGCTGCCGGCGACGCTCGATACCACGCAATGGGGCTGGTTCGACAATGCCCAGCCGCCCGTGCTTCGCGTCCATTCCGGCGACACCATCGTGATGGAAACGATGATGCACAGCCACAATCAGGTGGTCCCCGGCACCACCATCGAACAGATCAAGAAACTGCGCACCGATTTTCCCGGCCGCGGGCCGCACACGCTGACGGGACCGATCTATATCGAGGAGGCCCAGCCCGGCGACGTGCTCAAGGTGACGTTGAACAAGATCGTCCCGCGCGCCTACGCGACGAACTTCAATGTCCCGGGAATGTTCGGCGAGTTCCCGAGCCTCTATCAGGACGGGCAGGTCAAATATCTCTATCTCGATCTCGACACCATGACGACCGAATTCCTGCCCGGCATCGTGCTGCCGCTGCATCCGTTCCCGGGCACGCTGGGGGTCGCGCGCAAGGAACCCGGCCGCTATTCGAGCGTGCCGCCCGGCGAATACGCCGGCAATATGGACATCCGTGACTTCGTTCCCGGCTCGACGCTCTATGTGCCGGTGCAGGTGCCCGGCGCGCTGCTGTGGAGCGGGAACTCCCACGCCGGCCAGGGCAATGGCGAGATCAACCTCACCGCCATGGAGACCGCCTACAAGGAGCTCAACATCACCGTGGAGGTCGTCAAGGGCATGCCGCTCGACTTCCCGCGGATCGAAACGGCGAAATCCTGGATCACAATGGGAATGGACCAGGACCTGAACAAGGCGTGGACGCAAGCCAAGGCGCAGACGGTCAAGTTCCTCACCGAGCAGCGCGGCATTTCCGCCGCCCAGGCGGAGGCGCTGATGCCGGGCGTTTCCGATTGCCGGGTCTCCCAGGTCGTGAACATCAAGAAGGGCATCCACTGCCTCAGTCCCAAGAATGCGGGCGACAGGGAAGACATGGAGCGCCCGGCCGCGGAGACGGCGGCCTATTACGTCTCCCATGTCAGGGATGCCGACCTCAACAAGGCGATGGACCAAGCATCGATGGGCATGATCAAATTCCTCGAAACGGAGAAGAAGATCGCGCGGCTCGATGCCTACGGCCTCGCCAGCGTCGCGATGGATTGCCGGGTGGGCGCCGTCTCCGATACCGAGAAGAATGTGCACTGCCTGCTGCCGAAGAGCATCTTTGTCGCGCATTGACGAGAGGCTGGGAGCGGCGGCGAGGCGCTACGCCGGTCCGCGCCCGAGGGCGCGGCAACTCGCCCTCGTCGCGCTCTGTCTCGCCCTCGCGTCGCCAGGACTCGCGCAGGACCGCGTCCAAACAGATCGCATCCGACCGGACCGCATCGAGGTCGTGACCACCACGACCGATTTGCGCAGCCTCACCGAGGCGGTGGGCGGCGAGCGCGTCGCGGTGGTGAGCCTCGCGCCCGCGACCATGAACGCCGAGGACTACCAACCCAAGCCGCAGGACGTCGTGCGCCTGACGCATGCGCGCCTGCTGGTGCGCGTCGGGCTCGACTATGACCTGTGGGTCGATCGCCTGCTCGCGCAGGCCGGCCGGCCCGAGATCGGCCGCGGCGGGCCGTTTTACGTCGATACCTCCCGCGACATCGCGGCGCTCGAACTTCGCGGCATGAGCGTCGGCCCCGGCGACGGCCATGCCCATGGCAGCGGCAACCCGCATTATTGGCTCGATCCGCAGAACGCCGATCTCATCACCGGCTCGATCCTCGAAGCCTTGGAGCGGATCGATCCCGAGCACGCCGCCGGCTACGAGGCCCGGCGCGCGGCGTTCCTTCTGCGCCTGCAAGCCAAGCTGGCGGAATGGGAGAACGCCTTGGCGCCGCTCAAGGCCCTGCCCATGGTCGCCTACCACGACAGCTGGCCGTACTTCGCGCGCCGCTTCCGGCTCGACCTCCTCGGTTTCATCGAGATCAAGCCCGGCGTGCCGCCGAGCCCCTCGCACCTCGCCGGGCTCATCCAGGCGATGCGCGCCGGCGGTGCCCGCATCGTCGTGCGCGAGCCGCACGAGCCGGACCGCGATGTCGCCTTCGTGGCGGACAAGGCCGGGGCGACGGTCGTGACGCTGGCCGCCTCGGTCGGCGCACTGCCGCAGGCCGGCGATTACTTCGCGCTGTTCGATGCCGACGTGGCGGCCCTGAAAGCGGCGGCTGCCGCGAAATGACCGAGGCGCTCGACTTTCTGTGGCCGGCGTTTCTGGTGGCGGCGTGCCTGGTCGGCATCCACACCTATTTCGGCATCCAGGTCCTTGCGCGCCGGGTGATCTTCGTCGACTTGGCATTGGCGCAGGTCGCGGCGCTCGGCGCGACGACGGCCTTCATGCTCGGTCACCCCGCCCAGGGCGCCGCGACTTACGGCTATTCGCTCGCCTTCACTTTGCTGGCGGCCGTGCTGCTGGCCTTCACGCGGGCATGGGCCGGCCGCGTGCCCCAGGAGGCCTTGATCGGCGTCGTCTATGTGGTCGCGGCGGCGGCGGCGATCCTGCTGATCGACCGTGCGCCCCAGGGCGCCGAGCACCTCAAGCAGATCCTGACCGGAAATATCCTGACCAGCGGGGTCGATGAGCTTGCGGTCATCGTCCCGCTTTACGCCGCGGTGGGCGCGCTGCACTGGCTGCTGCGTCGCCGGCTCACCGGAGCGGGGTCGCTCGCCTGGGAGTTCGTCTTCTACGCGACCTTCGGCGTGGTCGTCACCAGCTCGGTCGCCATCGCCGGCGTGCTGCTGGTGTTCTCGTTCCTCATCATTCCCGCCGCCATCGGCGTGATTTTCGCGTCGTCGCCGGTGCGCCAGCTCGCCATCGGCTGGGGCGTAGGCACCGTCACCAGTGCCGCCGGGCTTGCCGCCTCGTTTGCCTTCGACCTGCCGACCGGCGCGACCATCGTGTGCGCGTTCGGCGCCGCATTGGCCGCGGCGGGATTGCTCTATCCGTTCCTGCGCGGCGATCGCCGCAGCGCGACGGCCATTATGATCGCAACAGCGCGCTGGAGCGCCGCGGCGATCCTGGCGGCGTCCGCATTGCAGTTCGCGATTGCGCCGCGCGCGGACCAGCCGCTCATCGACATGGCCGAACAGGCGTTTCCCCGGTTGCGCACGTTGTATCTCACCCGCGCCGAGGAGGCGACCTTCGCCGACGCCGGCGCATACGCGGAGCGCTATCGCACCGAGGCGGAGGCGCTCAACGACCGGGAGAAACGCAGCCGCACCGAAGGCGACGCGCTCGACGACTTCAGCGTGGCGCGCATGGCCTCGTTCCTGAAATCCTACGCGGAAATGCGAAAGGGCGAGCAATTCGTCATGGACGAAGTGCGCGCGCGGGCGCGCGAGCGGGCGCGATGGGTCGTGAGCGCAGGCTTGCTCGCGTTTGCGCTACTGCTCGCCCCGGTGCCGTGGCGGCGCTTGCGGGCGATGCGGAGGATGGGCTGAGCAGTCCGAAACAGCCGGAACGCCGCGCTTTCTTGCGCCACGCGAGAGCGGCCCTCACGACCGCCGCCTCGAGCGAGCGGCCGCGCCCGCTCCTGCAAGCACGCCGCCGTCCAAAGCCGCGGTGCCCGGCCTGTGAACCCGACACGAGACCGCTGGCGGCTATACTTTGGTTTAGCAAACCGGATCAATGGATGATGATGCCGCTCGATCAGTATAATGGAACGGTAAGGCCCGCGGCCTACCGTTCCCCTGCCGCGAAGGCCAGCAGTTGCTGGAAGCCCAGCGAGGAGGCAGGCATGAACCCTTGGAAATGCTCCATGTTGAGCGCGAGTATCCTGGCGCTTTCGTCAGGATGGGCCGCGGCCGCTCCGGCGGTCGTCCTGGACTATCTCAATCTGCGCTTCGGGCCGGGTTACGACTACGACATCGCCGTGGTGATTCCGGCCGGCTGGATCGTGGATGCCGGTGGTTGCGCCGATGGGTGGTGTCAAGTCAGCGTGAATGGCATCCCCGGATATGTCGACGCCAACTACCTGGCCGTTCCCGCGCCGCTTATGTTTTGGGCGAGTTGGACTTATCCGAACTACGCCGATTACTATGGGTATTATGGCGGCCCGTATCTTGGCCCCGACTATTACGCGCAAGGACGGGACGCGGACATAAAGGCCGCCGGCAGACTGGCGGATCATGCGAAACGCACAGCGGCCGCCAAAAGCAGCGCGGGTGCGATGCCTCACGTGGCCAAGCTGGCGAGCGGTTCGTCGAAGATCGATGCCGTCGTCGCTTCGAACCACAGCAAGCGTCATCCACGAGGTTAGACGGCGCGGCGCGCCACGGCGCGCCGACCTGCAGGCGGTGATAGTGCCCTTCTCGCACGGCGATATGCTAATCCGCCGCCTCAGCGCCCCGCCACGCCCTGCGTCCTGACGAAGAGCGAATAGAGCGAGTGGCCCGCCGCCATGAACAGGCGATTGCGGTCGCGGCCGCCGAAGCAGAGATTGGCGGCGCGTTCCGGCAGCGCAATTCTTCCGATCCGCTTGCCGTCGCGGTTGAACACCATCACGCCGTCGAGATTCTCGCCGGGTCCCCACCCGCACCAGAGATTGCCGTCGATGTCGCAACGGAAGCCGTCGGCGATGACGCCGGGATCGCAGGTGACGACGACGCGGCTGTTGGTGATCCGCGTGCCGTCGTCGACCACGTCATAGGCACGGATCACCTTCGGGGTCGGGCCGTTGTCGGCGAGGTACAAGATGCGCTCGTCGGGCGAGAAGCAGAGCCCGTTGGGCCTGAGGTCTCCGGCGACCACCGTGGCGCGGCCGGTCTTGGGATCGAGCCGGTAGACGTTGGTGGGCAGGACCGGCGGCTCGACGCGCCCTTCCCAGGGGTCGAAGCCGGGGGCCGCGGGATCGGAAAACCAGATGAAGTCGTCGGATTTGACCACGATGTCGTTGGGCGAATTGAGCGGCTTGCCGTCGAACTTGTCGATCAGCACGGTGATCGATCCGTCGTACTCGGTGCGGGTGACCCGGCGCGCATTCGGCTCGCAGGCGATGAGCCGTCCCTGCCGGTCGCGGGCGAGACCGTTGGAGTAGTTCGAGGGCTGCCGGAAGACGGTGGTCCGGTTGCTCGGCTCGTCCCATCGCATGATGCGGTTGTTCGGGATGTCGCTCCAGAGCACGCAGCGCGCATCGCCGAACCACACCGGACCTTCGCTGAACCTCCCGCCGGTGAAGAGCTGCTCGACCGTCGCCTGGACGACGCGATAGCCCGCAAAGCTCGGATCGAGAACCTGCACGGCAGGATCGGGATACCGCAGGCTGGGCTCCCAGGCGGCAATGGCGCGCGGCGCCGCCGCGAGCGTGACTGCGCCGGCGCCCGCACCGAGCATGTGGCGTCGCGTGATCTGCATGGCGTTTCCCCTTGTGTGACAATGGGCTTGAATGAGCCTGCCGGTCATTGCCGGCGACGCCTTATCATCGGGACGGCCGGGCAACGCAAGGCCGGCGGGAAGCGCCACGCCGGGAATCCTGCCCGGTGAAGGTTTTTGGATCCCGCCCGGAAGGCGCGGGTTAACGCTTCCGTTGATCGCGTTGCATTGCCACATCGATAAATTCACCGGAAGCAGCGTAAAGTTGTAACATCAAGCCAAAGTGGACGCCGGCACGGCGGCTTGCTGGTTTGCCGACGCGCGTTCTCGGAACAAGAAACAATCACCGGCTTCGCGGGAAATTGCTCTTGGATTGGTGCCTGGATGAGATGGGTTCGGTCGAACCTTAGATTTGGGTCTTGGTGCGCGCTGTTCGCGCTCGCCATCCAATTGGTCGTTTTATTCAATCACGAGCATTACGCGCAGGGCGCGTTTTGGCCGGCGTCCCAGCCGGCCATCGGCACGATCGGCGCGGCCGATGCGTCCGCCCAATCAAATCCGGCGACACCCGCGGCGGGGGAATACTGCTTGCTGTGCGCCGTCATCCATCTGGCCGGAAGCGCGCTGCCGGCTGCGGCATCCACGCAATATTTGCCGACCGCCGTCGGCCTCGGACAGCCTCGGACGGATCTTTCGGTCGTCCTTGCAGCGATGCCGTTTGGGATTTTCCAAGCCCGCGCGCCACCCCTCGCCTGAGCCCAGGCGCCCTACCGGCCGCGGCACTTGCCGCGCCGCCGCGCCACGCCCTCAATTGCGCCCCACACACGCGCGACCGCAGGCCGGAATCGGCCGCCGCGCGCCGCTATCCGGATAAATGGCGTGACCCGACATGACACACAGTTCAGATGACGGCGACAGCCCGCGCCCAGGGGGCCGCCGGCACGCCCTCGGGTGGACGCTCGGATTGCTCTTGGTCGCGGTGGCCGCTTTCGGCCTCTATCGGGTCGTATCCCGCTCGACCGGGTCGCTGCGGGCTCAGGAAACTTCGCGTCCATGAGAATGCTACTTTTTTTAATGTTCAGGGTTCGAGGTTCACGGTGCCGGAGGGCTCGCCGCTGCGCACCATGCTCGAGATTGCGCCGGTCCTCGAACAGGATATTCAGCGCAGCCTGACCCTGCCGGCCATGGTGGAAGCCGATCCGGCCCGCACCGTGAAGGTGCTGCCGCCGGTGACCGGCCGCGTCCTCGAGCTGAAAGTCGAACTCGGCAGCAGGGTCGCGCAAGGCGACGTGCTCGCGATCATCGAATTCCAGCGATCTCGGGCAGGCCCTTTCGGACGACGAAAAGGCGCGGGCCGCCCTCAAGCTGACCAAGCAAGCGCTCGACCGCCTCCTCGTACTGGAAAAATCTTCAGCCATTGCCGTCAAGGATCGCGAGCAGGCGCAGAGCGATTATGCCCAGGCCCAGTCCGAATACGTCCGCACTCAGGCACGCCTGCATACCATCGGCGTGTCGGCGGACCAGAAAGTCGGATACGCGGCTTCTGCCCCTGAAGGCGCCGGTCGCCGGCAGCATCATCGACCTGCAAATCGGCCAGGGGTCGTTCCTCAACGACGTTACTGCGGCCGTACATGACGATCGCGGACCTGAGCGACCATTTGGGTCACCGGTAACGTCACCGAAAAGGACACCGCGCTGGTCGCCGTGGGGCAGTCCGTCGATGTGGTGTTCACGGCCTATCCGGACGAGGTGTTCAAGGGCCAGGTCCTGTTCGTCAGCGATGTCCTCGATCCCGACACCCGCCGCACCAAGGTGCGCATCCAGTTCGCCAACCCGAATTTGCGGTTCAAGCCGAACATGTTCGCCAACGCGACGTTCCTGGCGCGCCTGCAGAGCGTTCCGGTGGTGCCGACGACGGCGCTCGTTCTGCGCAACGAGATCCGATCAGGTTTTCGTCGAGGTCGAGCCGTGGGTGTTCGAACCGCGCACCGTCGATGTCGCGTTCCAGCAGGGCGATCAGGCGATCGTGGCGCGCGGCCTGAAAGCCGGTGACCGCGTGGTCGTCAAGGGCGGAGTGCTGCTCAATGATTGACGCCCTCGTCACCTACGCCCTGAGGAAGCGCACGGTGCGTGGCGATGATCTGCCGTATTCGGCGCGATCTACGGGTATTATTCTTGGACGCAGCTCGCCGATCGAGGCCTATCCGGACATCGCCGACACCCAGGCGCAGGTCGTCACACAGGCTCCCGGCATGGCCGCCGAGGAGGTGGAGCAGCGCATCACCATCCCGCTGGAGCGCGAGCTCAACGGCACGCCCAGGCTGCTGCTGATGCGCTCGAAGAGCACCTTCGGCCTGTCGCTGATCACCATGGTATCCCGCGACGGCACCGAGGATTACTGGTGGCGCATGCGCATCAACGAGCGCATCCAGAACGCCGTCCTGCCGCCCGGCCTGACGCCAGGCCTCGATCCGCTGTCGTCGCCGACCGGCCAGATTTATTATTACACGCTCGAATCCAACACCAAGGGCCTGCGCGAGCTTTCCGAGATACAGCGCTGGGTCGTCATTCCGGCGCTCAAGCAGGTACCGGGCATCGCCGACATCAGCAACTTCGGCGGCCTCACGACGCAATTCCAGCTCGAACTCGATCCCCAACAGCTCGTCCGCTTCAACCTCTCCCTTGCCAATGTCGAGGCCGCCATCAACGCCAACAGCGCGAGCGCCGGCGGCAGCGTCGTCGCCCGCGGCGAGATCGGCTACGTGATCCGCGGCATCGGCCTCGTGCAGACGCTCGACGAGATGGGCGCCATCGTGGTGACGCAGCGCAACGGCACGCCGATCTTCCTGCGCGACCTCGGCAAGCTGAAGCTCGCCAACCAGGAGCGCCATGGCATTCTCGGCAAGAACCAGAAGAACGATGCCGTCGAGGGGACGGTGCTGCTGCTGCGCGGCGACAATCCCTCGCGGGTCATCGAGGGCGTCCACGCCAAGGTCGCCGAGCTCAACGAAAGGCTGAAGGCGGACGACGTGCAGATCGTGCCCTATATCGACCGCGCCGACCTCGTCGATGCGACGATCGACCGAGTCGGCGAGACCATTTTCCAGGGCATCGGCCTCGTGCTTGTCGTCCTCATCCTGTTTCTCGGCAGCGTGCGCAGCGCCCTGATCATCGGCATCACCATTCCGTTCGCCATGTTCACGGCATTCATCCTGATGAATCTCTTTAAGATCCCCGCCAACTTGCTCTCGCTCGGCGCCATCGATTTCGGCATCATCGTCGACGGCGCCATCGTGATGACCGAGGCGATCCTGCGGCGGCGCGAAGCGGACCCCGATCGGCCGCTCACCGAAGCTGATGCCGCGGTCGCCGCCCATCAGGTGGCGCGTCCGATCCTGTTCGCGACCCTCATCATCATCACCACCTATCTGCCGCTGTTCGCGTTCCAGCGGGTCGAGGCGAAGCTGTTCTACCCGATGGTCTATGCGGTCGGATTTGCGCAGCTCGGTGCATTGCTGCTCACCTTGCTGCTGGTTCCGGGCCTTGCCTTCATCGCCTATCGCCAGCCGCGGCGCGCGTGTTCCGCAACCGCGTGCTCGAGCGGCTGGAGGCGGCATATCGCAGAATGTTGCAGCGCTCGCTGCGCCGGCCGGCGTTCGTCTACGTCACGACCGCGCTTGCGGCCGTTGCCGTGATCGCGCTCGGCACGACGGTCTCGCGCGAATTTCTGCCGGAGCTCGACGAAGGCTCGATCTGGCTCCACGCCGAAATGGCCGGCGGCATCTCGCTCGCCAAGGCGATGGAGATGGACGCCGGACTGCGCAAGGTCGTCATGGAGTTTCCCGAGGTCGACAACGTGGTGACCCATGTGGGCCGCAACGACGACGGCACCGATCCGTGGACGCCGTCCCACGTCGAGGCCGGCGTCACGCTGCGTCCCTACAACACCTGGCCGTCGGGCGGCACCAAGCAGGACCTCATCCGCCGCATGGCGGCGCGCCTCGCCGAATTGCCGGGCTACG
Organism: uncultured Alphaproteobacteria bacterium; assembly: GCA_963800215.1. Taxonomy (GTDB): domain Bacteria; phylum Pseudomonadota; class Alphaproteobacteria; order Rhizobiales; family Xanthobacteraceae; genus JAJPKK01. The sequence continues at coordinate 158,299 of CAWCZY010000009.1, forward strand.
AGATTGCCTTCAGCCAGCCGATCATCGACGGCGTCAAGGACTATGTATTCGATCCGCACAGCCAGCTCTCGTTGAAGATTTCGGCGACGATTTCAACGAACTGCGCCGTATCGCCAAGGAAATCGTCGACGTGCTCAAGACGATACCGGGCACCGCCGACGTGCTGGTCGATCAGCTCCCGCCGCTGGCGCAGATCGTCATCACCGCCGACCGCGAAGCGGCGGCGCGCTACGGCATCAATGTCGGCGACATTGCGGACCTCATCCAGACCGGGATCGGCGGAGTCGCGGTAAGCCAAGTCTTCATCGGCGAACGCCACTACGATGTGACGGTACGTTTCCGCGAGGATACGCGCAACAGTCCCGAGGCGATCGGCAACCTGCTGCTCACGTCGAGCTCGGGGGCGCTGGTGCCGTTGTCGCAGGTCGCCAGCATCAAGCTCCAAACCGGCGAAAGCACCATCAACCGCGACATGAACCACCGCTACCTCTCGGTCAAGCTCAATTCCCTCGGCCGCAGCCTGCCGGCGCTGGTGGCGCAGGCGCAGAAGGCCATCGCCGAGAAGGTCAAGCTCGATCCGAGCCGCTACCGCCTCCAATGGAGCGGCGACTTCGAAGGCGAGGAGCGGGCTGAGGCGCGGCTCGTCCTGATCCTGGGGCTGATCCTCGGCCTGATGGTGGTGCTGCTGTTTGCCGAATTCGGCGCGTTGCGCCAAGTGGCCCTGATCCTCGGTGTGGTACCGCTCGCAACGCTGGGCGGACTGATCGCGCTGCACGTCACCGGCGTCACCGTCAACGTCGCTTCCGCGGTCGGCTTCATCGCGCTGTTCGGCGTCGCCGTGATGAACGGCGTCATCATGGTGGCCAATCTCAATCGGATCCGCGATTCCGGCACTTCCGCTGATCGATGCGGTCATCGCCGGCGCCAGCGAACGGCTGCGGCCGGTGCTGATGACGGCGACCGTCGCGACGGTCGGCATGCTGCCGGCCGCACTCGCCACAGGGGTCGGCAGCGACGTGCAGCGAAGCCTCGCGACCGTCGTGGCGGGCGGCCTGTTCTTGGCGACGCTTCTCACCCTGTTCCTGATCCCGACATACTATTTCGTGATGGAACGGCGGCTGTTCCGGCGCCAGGAAGCCGATGAGGTTCACGGTGCGGAAGAGATCATTCCGCCCGCTTGAGCGCTGCGATGCGGGTCCCGCTGTCTACTTTCATCTGCCGGATTGCGCGAAGCCCGATCGTTGCTTACTAGACCACCGCGGGGCCGCTACAGCCACAGGGGTCTGGCGGGCAACGATCGGAGGACGAACGACCATGGCCGGACAAATCAGGGACTGCCTGCCACCCGATCGCAATCCCCGCAAGCCCAACGTCGTCCTGCCGAAGGGAGCCGTCGACACCCATGTCCACGTCTTCGAGCCCGGCTACAAGCTGTCCCCGGACCGCGGCTACAATCCACCGGACTCGACGCTGGCCGATCTCGAACACCTGCACGCCACCCTCGGCATCGACCGGGTGGTGTTCACCCAGCCGTCCGTCTACGGCGTCGACAATTCGGCGATCCTGAACGGCGTGGCGGCTCTCAATGCCAAGACCGCGGACCGGGCGCGGGCCGTGGTGGCGATCACCGCGGACGTCGTCGACAACGAATTGAAGGCCCTCGATGCCTCCGGCGCGCGCGGAGTGCGGCTCAACACCGATAACAAGGGTGGCATGCCGGTCGAGATCGACGCCATTCCGGACCTCGCCGCCCGCATCGCCCCGTTCGGCTGGCACATCGAGTTCCTGTTTCCCGGCAAGGACATCATCGAGCTGATGCCGGTGTTCGCGAAGATCACGGTGCCCATATCGATCGGCCACTTCGCCTACCAGCCGGCGACGGCGGGGGTGGAGGCGCCGGGTTTCCAGGCGCTGCTGGAGCTCATGCGTCGCGGCAACACCTGGATCAAGATCTCCGGGGCCAACCGGGTCAGCGCGACCGACCTGCCCCCTTATGACGACGTGAAGCCGATGGCCGAGGCGCTCATCGCGGCGGCCCCGGACCGGATCATGTGGGGCACCGACTGGCCGCACCCCAACAAGTACATCGTCAATCCCAATGACGGAGACTTGGTGGACGCCTTCGGCGATTGGGTGACCGACGAAGGCATGCGCCGCAAGATCATGGTCGACACACCGGCGGCGTTCTACCGGTTCTGACATGCGGGTGGACGGGCCCGGCGGCCGAAATTCGTGCGCAGGTTTCCACGCAAGCACGACGTATAGGAATGATGGATCGGCCGGAACCGATTCGGAAGATGGCGCCATTGCGGCCATAACAGGGCCAGGCGATGTAGAAATGCAACACTTTCCCACGGCCTCCGACAGGGCCCCCGTCATGCCATATAACTTTCTGATATGGTTAATTAATTGCGAATATGGAATTTCCAGAAAATCTCACATTGTCGCCCTTCGTTGCACACCTGCAACAGCCATGACCGGGCTGACCTGCTACGCATGAACTCACGGAAACGAGACGAATCAAGAGGGAAAAATGATCGCGCGCATGACTGCCGAAGGCCGGGTTCTTGGTTTCGATGCCGGCGACTGGCTGATGCTCATCGGCGGCTCCGCACTGGCGGGCCTGCTGACTCTGCTGGTGGCTTGAGCCGACGCTTTGCCGGCCGGCCCGCGGCCGGCCGTGATATTCGACCAGGACAATTTCGAGTTCCGGGCGCGATGCGTCCGACGAAGAGGCCCATCACCCACGGTGATGGATATCGCGAGAAAGGCCAGATCCCGGTGCGGTCAGGCAGATGGCGATTTGCCCAAGGCTTTCGACCGCGTCGATCCCGCATAATCTGCTAAATTGCAGCCGCGTCCGAACGCCTCCCCCCGTCGCAGACGGTTAAAGGCATCGACGCGCGACGCTCTGGCAATGCGATGGACGCGAGGCCCTCCATGAAGACCGCTCTCTATGGCGTCGCCGCCGCCCTCGCCGCCTTCCTGGCGCCGGCCGCCGGCGCCGGCGAGATCAAGGTCATCGCCTCGAACGCCGTCAGGGAGCCCTATCGCGAGCTGATGCCGATCTTCGAGAAGGAGACCGCGCACAAGGTCACGGTCGACTGGGGCGGCACCGTCGATATCGTCAAACGGGTCGCGGGCGGCGAGGTGGCCGATGTGGTCATCATCCCGGCCGCCCGCATCGACGACTTCGTCGCGCAGGGCAAGCTCGCGGGCCGTGTCGATCTCGCGAAATCTGGCGTCGGCGTCGCCGTGCGCGCCGGCGCGCCGCGGCCCGACATCTCGTCGGCGCAGGCGCTCAAGGACACCCTGCTCGCGGCGAAATCGATCGTGCTGTCGTCGGGGCCGAGCAGCCTCTACCTGCCGACCCTGTTTCAGAAGTTGGGGATTGCCGCAGTGCTCAAGGCCAAGATCATCCAGATCGGTCCCGGCCTCGGGGTCGGCGCCGCGATTGCGCGCGGCGAAGGCGAGATCGGCTTCACCCAGATGAGCGAATTGATGTCGGTCGAGGGCATCGATTATCTCGGGCCGCTGCCGGCCGAGATTCAGCTGGTGGTGTTTTCCGCCGGTGTCCACGCTGCCGCGCCGGCTCCCGACGCGGCCCGGGCGCTGCTGAAATTCCTCACCGCCCCGCAAGCCGCGCCGATCCTGCGCCGGCACGGCATGGAGCCGGGCTGAGGCCCGCCCTATTTCAGCCGATCCCGGATTTTCTCCAGGCCGGCGTGGGCGCAGTTGTCGTCCAGCATGGCGCCCGGCGCGCCGCTCGCTCCGATCGCGCCGATGACCTCGTCGCCGCGCTTGATGACGACGCCGCCGCCGAAAAACAGCACGTGCGGCAGCTTCGCGAGGCCGGCAATCGCATTCTTCGCCAGCTCCTCCAGCTTGATCGTGTCGTTCTTGAACGATGCGCTGGTGTAGGCCTTGTCGTGGGCGCTATCGAGGGTATGGATGCCGGCACCGTCGCCGCGCAGCGCCGCGATGGTGGCGCCGTCCGCGTCGAGCAGGACGGCGGTTTCCTGATAGCCGCTCTTGGCGCACGACGCGACCGCTTCGCCGACCGCCTCCAACGCGAGCGCAGCCGGAATGCGATGGGTTGGCAGCGTCTGGGCGGAAGCCGCCGCGCCGCCGAGCGCCACGCCCATCGCTACGATTGCCGATTTACATCCGAGATTCATGACCGAACTCCTTCTGCGCGTGAGTGTCGAGAACATCTTGAACATGAGTTTACCCGATCCGCCCGCGATTTTCCGGTCATGCTTTGCTTGGCGCCGCCAGCAACACCCCACGCTGGCCGAACCCCACCTCGGGTCGTGGCACCTCGCCCGGCGCCGTGTCGCCACGCACGGTGTCGACGAGGCCGCCGAGGTCCGGCGGGAACGCTTCGCCGCGCCAGGCGACGTGGCCGTCGGGCCGCACCAGCACCAGGGGCTTCTCATAGGCGTGGACCAGGTCGGGCTGGCTCGAACTCGAACACCATGACCGGCAGCTTGCGTGCCGCCGCAGCGGCGAGGAACGCGGCCGGCTCGGGCGCGGCGTCGCCGAGCCGCATCAGCACGAAGCCGCGGCCGAACAGGTCGAGGGTGGAGCGGCCGTCGGCGGCGAGCCAGACATGGGGCGCGCGATGGCCAGGCCGCGAGGTCGCGATGTGGATCGCGGGATCGTCGGGCGGCTCCGGCGTGCCGTCGGGCACCACGATGGGCGAATGCTCGTAGCGGTAGCCCAGGTGGATGCCGGTCGAGAACCATTCGCGCCGCATCGCATTGGTGTAGCGGCGGCCGAAATCGGCACGGGCGGCGTCGCCCGCCGGGCCGGCCTGGAACACCAGTGGATCGGCCTTGGGCATCACCATGCGGCCGAGATTGCCGCCGGCCTCGGTGATGTTGCGGATGCCGACCGGGCGGCGTTCGATGTCGTAGGATTGCAGCAGGTGGCGGCCGCCCCAGCCGGCGAGCACCGCTTCCAGCTTCCAGGCGAGGTCGACGGCGTCCTGGATGCCGGTGTTCATGCCGAAGCCGCCGGTGGGCGAGAACATGTGGGCGGCATCGCCGGCGATGAAGACGCGCGCGGTGCCGTAGCTGTCGGCCACCAGCAGGCGGCGTATCCACGGCAGGACCGAGACGATCTCGAAGGCGAAATCGACGCCGACGATCTTCCTGATGGAGTCGCGGATCTCGCTCTGCGAATAGCGCCGCGGCTGGTCGTTGCCGACGATGGAGACGCGGTAGCACTCGCGGCCGTCGATGGCGACCATGGTGCCCCACATGCCGCGCTCGTCGAAGGCGATGAATCGGTAGAACTGACCCTTGTCGTGCAGCGTCTTCAGCGCCGGGCTGCGGAATATGACGTTGGTGGTATAGGTCAGCACCGGATGGCCCGACATCGTGATGCCGAGCCGGGTGCGCACCGTGCTCGCCCCGCCGTCGCAGCCGGCGAGATAGGCGGCGGCGACGACATGGCGCTCGCCGGTCACGACATCCTCGACCGTCGCCAGCACCTGGTCCGCCTGCTCCTCGAACGTGACCAGCCGGCACAGATGGCGGATGGTGACGGTTGGCTGGCGGCGGGCGAAGTCGAACAGGATCGGGTCGAACATGTCCTGGGGAACCCGCTCGCGCTTCTGCGGGGAGCCCGGCGCCGGCTGCTCGTCGCCGCGCGACGCGAAGCGCTCGCGGCCGAATTCATAGCCGGTGACGCTGGTGCCCCAGACGCAGTCCTGCCGCAAGTCGCGCGGATAGGGCGCGTCGCGCACCGCGTCGAGCAGGCCCCAGCGCCGGCAGAACTCCATGGTGCGCGCGCCCACCATGTCCATCTTGGGCTGGAGGATGGTGCCGTCGGACTGTTCGATCAGCAGGCAGGCTATGCCGCGGCTGCCGAGGTCGCCGGCGAGCGCCAGCCCGACCGGCCCGGCGCCGACGATCAGCATGCCGGTCGACGCCGGTAGGGGCGGCGTCAAGGTCTCGAGCATTCCGTTCTCCCTGGACTTCGTTGTATAGCAGAGACCACACCGGCGCGACGCCCGGCGAGCGCGCATTGCCGCCAAAGCTGTGGTAAGCCTGCGGACAAAGCCAGGACAACATCGATGGGGCTGGAAAACGTCACCGCTGCCGCGAGCGCAGCCGTCGATTACGACAAATTCCGGCTGCGCCGCTTCGTCGAGCACCTCGACCGCATCGGCGAGCTGGAGCGCCGGGCCGGCACGACCCCGCTGTCCGAGGTCGCGCAGGCGCTGGAGGCGAACCCCAAGGCGGTGCTGTTCGAGGCGGCCGGCGGCTTCCCGCTGGCCGGCAACGTGCTGGCGAGCCGCACGCGGTTTGCCGCCGCGTTCGGCGTGCCGGCGGGCAAGCTGCTGCCGGAAATCCTGCGCCGCCTGCGCGGCAAATCCGAATTGGTCGAGGTCACCCGCGAGGAGGCGCCGGTGCAGGCCGTGGTCGCGACCGGGGCCGAGGTGGACCTCACGAAACTGCCGGTGCATCTGCAGCACGGCAAGGACGGCGGGCCGTACATCTCCGGCGCGATCGACTTCGCGATCGACCGCGCCGCCGGCTGGACCAACGTCGGCCTGCGCCGCCTGATGCTGCGCGGCCGTGCGACGGCCGGCATCGATCTGGTGGCGCCCAGCGACCTGCGCGCGATCTATCTCGCCGCCTCGGGCGCGGCGAGCGGCTGCCGCTGAGCATCGTGGTCGGCGGCCACCCGATCGATTATTTCGTGGCCACGATGCGGCTGCCGGTCGACGAGCTCGGGCTCGTCGCCTCGCTGCGCGGGGAGCGGCTCGCGGTGGTGAAGAGCATCACCAACGACATCCGCGTTCCGGCCGACGCCGAATACGTGCTCGAAGGCTATCTCGGCGAGGAAGGCTATCGCGAGCCGGAAGGCCCCTACGGCGAGTTCCTCGGCTACTACGGCGGCGTCAAGACCAATCCGGTGTTCCACGTCACCGCCATCACGCGCCGCGCCGACGCGCTGTTCCAGACGCTGACCATCGGCGGCGCCACCTGAGCCGCACCGATACGGCGCAGCTCGCGGCGCTGCGCACCGAAGTGCTGGTGTGGCGCGCGTTGGAGACTGCGATCCGCGAACCGGTCGCGGTCTACGCGCCGCCCGCCACCGGCGGCGTCTACAACGTGCGCATCGCGATGCGGCAGCGCGTGCCCGGCGAGGCGCGCAACGCGATCGCGGCGGTGTTCGGCTCCCAGGCCAACGTGAAGAACGTGTTCGTCGTCGACCCCGACATCGACGTCTTCTCCGACGAGCAGATGGAATGGGCGCTGGCGACGCGGTTCCAGCCCGACCGCGACGTCGTGGTGGCGAGCGGGTTCCGCACCCTGCCGCTCGATCCTTCGCTCGGCGACGAGACCACCGGCGCCAAGGTCGGCTACGACCTCACCATGCCCGGCGCGGCCAAGGGCCTCGAAGGCGAAATCCCGAAGCCGCCGCGGTTCGATGGCCCACGCTTCGCCTCCATCGAAGCGGCACTGCGCGACGGACCGAAGTTTTTCGCCGAGCTGATGGCTGCGGTCGGCAGCGACGACGGCCGCGACATCGTGCTCGCGCTGGAAGCGCTGCACGGGGAGGGCCGCCTGCGCCGCGATGCCGCGGACGGCCGTTATGGTCTGGTGCAATGACCGCCCTCGCCCGGCTTTGCGCGAAACTCGCGCTGGCGATCGGCTGCGTAAGCCTGCTGCCGGCGGGCGCCTTCGCCGGCTATCCCGAACGTCCCGTCACCGTCGTAGTGCCGTTCGCGCCCGGAGGCGCCAACGACGTGGTGGTGCGGCTGATCCAAGGGCCGCTCGCCGAAGCGCTGGGGCAGCCGATCATCGTGGAGAACCGCGGCGGCGCCGGCGGCAATATCGGCATCGGTCAGGTCGCCCATGCGCGGCCGGACGGCTACACGCTGCTGATGGCGGCGTCGGGATTCGCCGTCAACCCGAGCCTCTATGTCAAGGTCCCGTACGATCCCCTGCACGACTTCGAGCAGGTCGCGGAGCTGTGCACGTTTCCGATCGTCTACACGGTGCGCCCGAACATGGGCGTGCACACGCTGGCGGAATTGATCGCGCGGGCGCGGAACTATCCCGGCACGCTCAACTACTCCACACCGGGCATCGGCACCGTGCCGCATCTGGTGACCGAGCTGATGAAGCTCGACACCGGCATCGACATGGTTCACGTCACCTATCCCGGCGCGGCGCCCGCCGCCCAGGCGATCCTGACCCGGACCGTCGAGGTCGCGGCGATGTCGGTCGCGGTGGCGATGCCGCTCATCGAGGCCGGCGCCCTCGAGGGCCTCGCCGTGACGAGCCGCGAACGCTGGCCGGAATTGCCCGGGGTGCCCACCATCGCGGAAGCCGGCGTTCCCGCCGCTTCCGCCGACACCTGGCAGGGCATCATGGCCCCGGCCGGCACCCCCAAAGACGTGGTCGAACGCCTCGCCGCAACGCTGATCGAGATCGTGCAGCGCCAGGATATTCGCGACAAGCTGCTGCATGCTGGCTTTCGCGCCACCGGCAAGGGCCCGCAGGAATTTCACGACCGCATCATCTTCGAAGTGCCGAAATGGAAGGCCGTGATCGCGAAGGCCCACATCAAGGCGGAGTGAGGCGGCCGGCCGCCGCGCGCGGCGTGCTACCGGGGATCGGCGATGCGTCCTTCGAACAGGATCGCGCCGGAGGTGTCGTCGACCACGTAGAACAGGAACGGATGATCGACCCGGAACGGCTCGGGCGCCATCCGCACCGGTACCGCGGCGGTGCGCGCCACGACGACCGCGGTCGCCGCGGCGGCCTCGGTGCTCTCCTCCGAGACATCGATGACGGCGCGATGCATGATTCCACTGATGTAAAGGCGCTCCTGCACAGCCGGACGGCCGGTCATGCCGGAGAAATCCGCGGCGACGGGATCGAACGCCTTCTCCATCCCGGCTTGCCGGAACGGGACCACCAGATCGGCCTTGTATTCGGCCTTGAACCGCGGCAGCGCCAGCGCGACCGGTTTGCGTGCCTTGCCGTCGCGCAAGGCGGCGAACAGCTCCGTGAGCTCGTCCGCGCCGAGACGCCTTGCGACCGCATCGGCGCCCTCGACATCGTCCGGCAGCACGACCACGAGGCCGAGCTCGGGGATCTGGTAGTTCAGCCGAAGCGCGCGGTAGCCGCCGCGCGAAACCAGCGAAAAGCTGCCGGTCTGGTTCATCAGCGCAACCTCCGCCTGTTGCGACCGCGAGAGATGGAAGGTCTCGTCCCTGGTGAGCTTCTTGTCGAACACCGAGGCCCACCGCGCCTTGAAATAGATGGCGTCCAGGAGGACCGCGGAAGAATGGGGATCGAGGCGATCGAGCATCGTCGGGATGCGGCCTTCGGTCTTGCGGGAAACCCAGCTGTTGATGTCGGCGAGGCTCGCGCCCGCGAACACTTCGGCGGCGTATTTGGTCCGGAGCGTGGCGATATAATCCGGGGACATGACGTCGCCGGGCTTGACCAGCATCAGCGCATTGGCGGCGAGGAGCCTGGCGGATGGCGGCACGGTGCCGGCGCCGACACAGCGGTCGCCCTGCAGCAGCATGCCGTAGCGGCATTGGTTCGCCATGTCGCCGGCGGGCGGCATCTCGCAATTGCGCCCATTGACGGCGGCCCCCGGCGGGCAGACCGGCGCCGCGCCGCTGTGGTCGTAGCCGTTGAGGATCGACAGCATCTCGGCATTCGCCGTATCGACCGCTTCCGCCGACATGCGCATCATCAGCACCCGCATCATCTCCGAGGCGGTGTCGCCGCGCGCGCCCGTCAGCGCCATCGACATGGCCGTGCCGATCGAATAGGGCGAGAACACGATATTGCCGGGCGTGGCGGCGAAACGTCCAAACAGCTGCTGGCCGGTGGCGTTGTAGGCCCGCGACAGGAGCGTCACACGCGCTTCCGCCGCGATCTGCAGCTGCGCCGCCGCCGGTCGTGCCGCCAAGACGCCCATGATGGCGCCCGCGATGGCGACAACTGCGGCGATCACGGCTGCGATGTCGCGTCGGATGTTCATTGCCGCATTCTCCTGCCACGTCGGAACCGTCTCCGGCAGAGCCGGCCGGTCTCCGGATCTTCGCTTCAGAGCATCTGGTAGCGAAAATACCCGGAGCGGAGGCCCGCCGGCGAAAATTCGCGGGGCGCCTCCGTTTTCATCGATCAAGGGGTTCCGGAGCACATCGGGCGCCCTTCCGGGCTCCGAACAGCACTGGGCGGGGGCGGCTCGCCGGAGGCTTACCCAAATGATGTCCTTGCCCGGCTTGACCGGGCAATCCAGTACGCCCGGTCAGTGTTTACTGGATCGCCCGGCTCCAGCGGCCCTAAGGTTGGTTACCGGATCGAACTTCCGCTACGACCGACACCGATTTCTAGGCGCGCGGCGGCCGGCGCCGCTCGTGGAACCACGCGCGGTACTCCGTCATCTTCGCGCGCTGCGGCCGTGGCGCATGCCGCTTGCACGTCGATGCCTCATCGCTGTTGTCCGCCGCGCCCCACCGCAGCTCGACGCAGTCGTTCAGGTTGTACCCCATCTCGAGATCGCCCGCGCGATCGCCCACGTCTTTGAGCGAGAGCGTCCATGGAGAGCCGTCGCTGCGCGTATAGGAGAATTTGCGCGCCGCCAGCTCCGAGGCGAGCACGCTCTCCAGTTCGGCCTTCACGTCCGCAACGCTCTTCTCCTTGGGCATCGCGTACCGCTCGGGCCGCCGCGCGACGCGATCGGGAAACGTGCGCACCACATCGATCGCGATCAACAGGCGCAGGTCGCGCGCCGGCGTCGCAAAATCTTCCCACGCGCCGGTCGTCTCGAAGATCGTAGCGCCGTCCGGCATCTCCGCCTCGCCCTTCCCGCTGCCCTGGAACTTTCGCCCGTTTTCGACCGACGTCACGCGCGCCTTCACTTGCTCTTCGAGCGAAGTGATCACCTCCTTCATCGCGCGCAACGGATCGAGCGGCTCCGGCGAGATCACGTCATCCATCCGATCGTAGAAGTCTTCGACCCCGAGGTGCGCCTGATCGAGCGAAAAGTCCGCGTACTGCGGATTTTTCGCGATTTCATCGTTGGTGAGCCGCCGCAAGGCGCCGTTCCTCTCGCGCACGATCGGCCGGAAGCGCTTGAACCCGGGGCCCCCGAGCGCGGGATCCTTCGCGAACAGGAAATTGCCGCGCCAAAAGCGCTTTCGCGCGACCGTCCCGTCGGGCTGCGCGTCGACGGCGAGGAGCACGCCGGCTGCGTCGCCCGACTGCGGCACGCGTCCCGCGATCATCAAAATGTGCCCGTACGGATCGGCATACACCGTCCCCGGGCGCAGCGTCTCCTCTTTCAGCGGCACGGGATAATAATCGGTGTTGTTGTCGGCCAGCGCCGTTCGCCCGGAGCCGGAATGGACGCCGTCGGCGAGGATCGGCAAATAATGGCTGAACGACGGCACCAGCCCCAGCTGCTTCGGCGCCGGCGCGGGCGCGCTCACCGGACGCACCACCGGCTGCTGAACCACCCCGAACAGCGAGCGGGACGCGGCCGTCTGCTCGGATGGCGGGAGACGTGGCGGCTCGGGATTCTCGACGTTCCACCACTCGAAGCACTTCGGCGCCTCGCCGCCGTCGCCGCGCGAGCACTTCGAGTACCCGAACGGCAGACCCATCTTGAATGCGAAATAGGCGCGCAGGAAGTACGGAAGGTCGGCGCAGTCGGGGCGAATGATGATCCCCTTCTGGTCCTCGCCGAGACCCAGATAGTTGAACAGGACATTGCGCGACCGATCGCGCAGCACTTCATGCAGAGCCTTCCACGACGGCGCTTCGTCGATCGGCGCATCGAAGAGCTTCTCGATCCATGCGGAATACAAGTTTTCGGTCGCGCGGTTCCATGAATTGCGCAAGGGCCAGACGCCCTCCGACGCCGCGCGCGGCCCGGGCGGCGCGTCGCGCCGCACGGCGATGTCGCTGGTGATCGTGCTGCACTCGGCCGGCGCGCCGTCGCGCGCGAGCGTCACATGCCATGCGCCCACGGCCGGCGAGGCGACCTCGGCGAACCAGAAATACGGCGGCCCGCCATGCCGCTCGCGCGATTTGGCGGCGACGCTCCCGTCGGGCGCGATCAGCGAAAGCTCGCCCTCGAGCGGCCTCTCCGAGGAGAAAATGACACGCAAAGGCGCGCCCTTCCACGGCGCGATTGGCGACGGCAAGATCGCGACCTCGGCCGCGTCTTCGCAGGTGCCAAGTGGACCTGCGGCGCGTGAGTCCGCAACCGAGAAAAAGAAAACGAAAGACGTGCCCGCGCTCAGCAGCAATGCTGTCGCAGCAGCAGCAAACCGGCGTGCCCGCATCGATTGAGCCCCCCTTCCCGCAGTGGCTCCCCTGGCGCATATAAGCAATCACCTTTGGCTGAATCATGGCAAAATCCCATTGTCGGGCCAATTCTAAAGGGGGCATCCGAATTGCGATCGTGGATTTTCCGGCAATACCACCGCACCACCGGACAACATCGTGAAGTTGCGTCGTTTCAATCGGCCGAACCGCACCGGCCGCACACGACGATCCCGGTGACGCCATCGTGTCGGCACGCAGAGGCGCGACGGCATCCTGACGTCCGCCGGCATCGGGTGCACGGCGGCTGCGCAAGCTCCGTGAGGCAGGACCGAACGGACGGGGGCGGATCGAACTCGGATTCCAGCCGTTTTGCAGCACGGCCTTTGCCAGGCGATGCCAAAATGCGACAATGCATAGTTGTGCAAACGCACTTGGGAGGAGCCAATGAAAATCGCACGCCTGACGTATCTCGTCCTCGCCGCCGCTGCGTTCGCGGTCGTCCAGGCCGGGGCGGCGCAAGCCGCCATGAAAACCCAGTGGATCGACTACAAGCAGGGCAACACACCGCTGTCGGGCTATCTCGTCTATGACGACGCCATCCAAGGCCGACGCCCCGCCGTGTTGATAATTCATGACCGGTCCGGCTTCTCGGAGGGCACCATCGCGGATGCCGAGATGATCGCCAAGCTCGGCTATGTGGTGTTCGCCGAGGACATTTTCGGCAAAGGCGTGGTGCCCAAGTCGGTTCCCGAGATGACGGAGCTGATCACGATCTACAACAACGACCGCCCGCTGATGCGCGCGCGCGCCGTGGCCGGGTTCGACGTTCTCAAGGCCCAGCCGATGGTCGATCCGGCCAAGCTCGCCGCGGTCGGCTACTGCTTCGGCGGCACCGTCGGGATCGAGCTCATCGAAACCGGAGTGCCGCTCCTCGGCTTCACCTCGGTGCACGGCTCGTTCCGTAACTTCTCGCCGGAGGCCGCCAAGAACATCAAGGGCCGCGTCCTCATCCTGCACGGCGCCGAAGACCCGGTGGCACCGATGGAGGAGCTCAATGCCGTGATCTCGCAGCTGCGCGCCGCCAAGGTGGACTTCGAGGTCAACCTCTATAGCGGCACCACGCACGCCTTCAACCATCCGCAGAACGCCTCGGAAGTGCGCGCCGACGACCAATACAAGGTGGCGATGACGCGCTTCCTCAAGGATCTCCTGGCGCACTGAACGCCGCTTTGCATCCACGCCTCGGCGCGGTCATGGCGGCGTGGATGCCCAGTGCCGGCGACGCTCGAACCGTTCCCCGCCCGAAGCGCCGGGCGGGAGGTCAGAAGTCCGCCTTGTCCGCGTGTGGGAGCGGCGCCACTTCGTAGCCGAAGAAGAAATTGTTGTTCGGCTCGCAGAGGTCTTCGATGAGCGGGCCTCGATTTATGCGCCGCCAATGCTGGATCGCCGACCACGGCATGTTGAAGGCTCCCGGATCGTCGACGGTGACGAATACCTGCAGCGTCTTGCCGCCGTCGATCATCTTGAAGCGCTCGACGACGTGCATCTGGTCGGTGTGGGGCGTGCGGTAATTGTCGACGAACGTCCGGTCATTGAGCCCGATGGTGTCGACCACCAGCTCGTCACCTTCGTAATGCCCCACGGATTCGCCGTACCACGACGGCGTCACATGGGCCGAATGGGGCACGTCCAGGTAGACGCGGCGGATCTGGGCGTAGAGCTCGTTGATGATCAGGACCTGTCGGGGCGTCTGGATGAAATGAACCGGCTGGCCGCGGTTATAGATGTCCAAGCCGGGAACGCCGGCCGGCCAGCATCTCTCCCGGGCGATGAACGGGACTTTTCCGGCGAGCACCTCTTCGTTGGTCTTGCGCATCCGCTCGACGACCCAGGGCTTGAGGATCGGATTGGTGAGGTCCGCGACCCGATAGGTCGGCTGGCCCTGGCCGTTGGGAATATAGGGATGGGCCTTGTCGGACAAAACCGGGCCGGCCCCGCCGGGTGGCGGGAGGAAGTCGTCGCTGGCGGGACGATCGGACGTCCAGGCAGTGGTGCTGTCGGGGGCGAAATTGGGCACAGATGCGCCTTCGTGCTTCGTCCCCTCGGCGGCGAGCGCGGGGGACACGGCGATGAAGCAAAACAGCAGTCCGGCGGACGCGCATGTCGACGAGAACTTGGACATCGGGCTGCTCCATTCATTCTTGCCAGTCAATTCTTGCCAAGAAATGCCTTCCCGTTCATGGGAGAACGTCCCGCGCAAGTCAATCGACGACGAAGTCGCCGGCCCGTGCCGCGCTCCCCTGCCGCGAGGGGTTTGTCAATCGGATCGAGCCCTGCTACGATCCCGCCGGGGTAGGCTGTCCGGCAGTTGTCGTGGACAGGGGGGTAAGATGAAAATGTGCCGCCGAGGCGTGCGCGTGATCGCGATGGCGTTAGTCGCAAGTCTATCGAATTCAATCTGTTTTTCCGGCCATGCGGCGGATTTGGCGCCGATCCTGCAAGGCGGCGGGTACTATAATTGGACCGGCTTTTATGCCGGCGGCAATCTCGGTGGCGGAGTCGGGAGAGAGACTTTCACCGCGACGATCCCGGGCCTGACGACGACCACGTCCGACGAGATCAGGGGCTTCGTCGGCGGCGGCCAGGGCGGATTCAACTGGCAATTCGGCCCCTGGGTCGCCGGGGTGGAGGCGGACCTTCAATATTCCCACCAGCAGAACGGGGTCACCGCTTCGGCGATCCAATTCGTGAACGCAATGACGTATTTCTCCACGTTGCGGGGTCGGTTCGGATACGCAATGGACGATTGGCTGTTCTACGTGACCGCAGGCGGCGGTTATGGCGGCGACCAGACCACGTACAACCTGCCCCTTCTCGGCGGGTTCTCGACGTCGGACGCTTTCCCCCTATGGGTCGTCGGCGCCGGCGTCGAAGCCCAGATTTGGGACAGGTGGACCGGCCGGCTCGAATACCTCTACCTCGACAGCGGCTCGATCTCGGACTCGCTCGCGGTCCCCGGGGGCACGCTGGCGGTCAGCAAGAACGTGCATGACAACGTGATCCGCACCGGCCTCAATTATCATTTCTGACGGCGCGGTTACTTGAAGTACCTCAAATCAGGCGGCGGCTGGTCCTTGCGCGTGGGCATCAGGCGGCCGTCGGCGCTTCTGTAATAGCTCTCGGCCCCGATGCGGATCAATTCGTTGTCGAGGCCGCAATTGTCTTCCGGCCAACTCGGGCGGGCGCCGCCGACGCGACGATAGGTCTTCGACACCGACCACGGCCGCGTCAATGCATTGTCCGTCACCGTCATCTCGTTGTGCATCAACCCGGGATTGGCCTTGTCGAGGAAGATACGCTCCTTGACCACGGTCTTGTTGTCCTTGGCGGTGGGCAGCCCGGACGGGTCGAAGACGCGCGGGCCCTTCAGATATCGGGTCTCGACCTCAAGGACGTTGTAACGGCCATCGCCGTCGGCATCGATCCATTTGCCGATGGAATAGCCGAGGAAGGTCGGCTCGACGTTTTCGGGCCAGTCGCGTCCGTCGGTATAGATGCGCCGGTGGGAATCGATGGCGTGATCGATCAGGATGTAGGTGATCTCGGGCAGCACGACGACTTCCATCGGCCGATAAAGCGTCATCATCGCCGGCATTCCCGGCGGCAGGCACCAACCGGTCGTCCAACCGCCCTGCCCGCCCCTTGCGAGGTCCGCGAGGCTCGCCTCCAGAACCTTCTGATACTCGGGCGTCAGCGGGGCCTGCTGTCCGAGGCCCCAGGACTTGGTCGGATCATAGGCCGCCTGGCCCTTGACCCCCGGGATGCGGACGCCGACCCACTGGCCGGTGAAGTCCGGATATTTCGCGTCGTCGAACGCCGCAGCGCTGTTGATCCCCAGCGCCGCCGTCAGCACAATCGCGACCGCAAAACCCCGCTCGAACATACGTCCTCCCTCCTCCGCCTTGCCCGCTCAAACGCAGGGCAGGCGTGGCATTGCCGATACTGTTTTCCGCCGAAAAAATCGCCGGCTGTTGCGAAGGCAAAGCGCGCCGGTGGCACCGCGCCTGCCGCTTGCAGAGAACGGAGTTCCGGCACCCCCGTCGACAGAGCAGATCGCAGGAACATACACCGATGCGCGGGCCTGCAAAAGAGCGGCGACGTGCGGCACCCGGGAACCAAGTGTCGCGGCCGGATCGCTCCCAGAGGGCCCTCGTCTGCCGCTGCAAACGTGATATTGTCCGCCACCCGCTCCCGAGAGGGCGCGGTCAAGACAGGGATGATGATGGCGGCCGTGAAGCGGCCGGCAATCAAGGAGGAAGATCATGAGCAGAATCGCATTGGCTGCGCTCGCGGGCGCGACCATCGCGTTTGCGGGCTCCGCATACGCGCAGCAACCGGTCGATTGGGACAAGATCCAGATCAAGACCACGGACCTCGGCCACAACACCTACATGCTCGAGGGCCAGGGCGGCAACATCACCGTCGCGGTCGGCACCGACGGCATCATCATGGTGGACACGCAGTTCGCGCCGCTGTCCGACAAGATCAAGGCGGCCATCAAGGCGATCTCGCCGCTGCCGATCAAGTACATCGTCAACACCCATTTCCACGGCGACCACACCGGCGGAAACGCGAACTTCCAGAAGGACGGCGCCACCGTCATCGCGCAGGACAACATCAGGCTCCGTCTCGTCGCCGGCGGCAACAAGAACGGCACCACCGGCAACGCGCAACCACCCGCACCTCCCGGCGGCGTGCCGAAGGAGACCTACACCGGCGGCACCAAGGTCATCGAGGTCGGCGGCCGCAAGGCGACGCTCCATCATGTCAACAATGCCCACACCGACGGCGACACCTGGGTGTATTTCGATGACGCCAACGTGCTCGCCACCGGCGACGTCATGAACAACCGCCATCGCTACCAGCAGGTCGACTTCGCCAATGGCGGCGACATCCGCGGCATGGTCCGGGCAACCACCGAATGGCTCGCTTTGGCCAACGACAACACCAAGGTCGTGGTCGGCCACGGCCCGCTCGCCAACAAGGCGAGCATCGCCGAATACAATGCGATGGTGAAGACCGCGCGCGAGCGGATCGAGAAGCTCGTCAAGGAAGGCAAGACCGAGGCGGAAGTCGTGGCTGCGAAGCCGCTGGCCGACCTCGACAAGACCTGGGCCGACAACCAACAGGCGGCCGACAACTTCGTGAAGCAGGTCTACCATTCGTTCAGCCGGTCATAAACCGGCATCGAGAATGTCGCAATCGACGCCGGCGGCGACGGGGAATTCCCGACGCCTGCCGGCGTTGCCGTGCCGGGCCGCTTTGCCCGGCCCTTTCGCTCGGCGGCTGCAGTGGTGTACTTTGTCGATGACGTGGCGACTGCCGGCAGCGCCGATGGCCGCGCCGAATTTGACGAACGAACGATTCATCGGCCGCGCATGCACATGTCAGCACCCATCGACAACCACGGGAGCAAGCATCATGTCGAGACGAGCCACCATCATTCTCGCAACGCTCGCATTGATCGGTCTGGGCGCATTGCGCCCGGCGTATGCGGATGAAAGCCTGGAGCTGCGCGCGGTGATGCACGCGACGGCGGTGGAGACGCAGGATGTCGGCGACGTCGACGGTCATGTCGTCGGGGTGGCGCGCTTTTCCGGCATCGCCTCGTTCCAGGACGGGTCGACCGCCACCACCTATTTCATCGCCACCGTCGACTATGTGAAGGGCGCCGGCACCAACTCGACCTACAACAACCTGACCTTCGATGATGGCTCCGTGCTGTGGTACAGGACCGCCGGCACGGCCACCGTCCAGGGCACGCGCACCATTTTCAGGGGAACCATCACCGTGCTCGGCGGCAAGGGCCGGTTCGCCGGCGCCAAAGGCGAAGGCGGCTACAACGGCGCCCGCATCGCGCCGTTCACGGCCGGCGCGGACCTGTTCCTCGACCAGATGATCACGGTGAAGAAATAATAGGCCGGCTTTTCGAGCCGCGCTCCTCCCTCTCCCGCTTGCGGGCCCGCAAGCGGGAGAGGGGAACAAAACTGAATTCCTCAGAGCTCGTCCCGGGGGCCATTGCCTCGGCCACCGAGGCCCTTTATTCATGGGCGGGCTGGTCGCACGCGGTGACACAGTTGGGGGTAACGGCAATGACGATGGCCTTGACGCGCCGTCGGATGATCGAAGAGCCGCCTTCGCAGCTCGCCATCTGGGCTCGCCGGCTGGCGATCTTTTCGCTGCTGGTGGCGGTGCTCGCGATCGGCATCGAGCAATGGGGCGCGCTGGAGATCATTCCCGTGCTCGTCACCTTCGGCGCCGCGCTGGCGCTGGCGGTGTTCGCGATCCTGGTCGCCGTCGCGGCCTTCGTCATGCTGTGGATCAATGGCGGGCCGGGAGCCGGCGCGGCGGTCACGGGCGTGATCATCAGCCTGATGCTCCTCGGCTATCCCGGCTATCTCGGCTACCGCGCCTATACGCTGCCCGCCATCAAGGACATCACCACCGACCCGATCGATCCGCCGCGCTTCGAAGTGGTGGCACGGCTGCGGCCGCCCAACACCAGCGACTATCCCGGCCTCGCGACCGCGGAGCTGCAGAAGGATGCCTATCCCGACGTGGAGCCGCTGCTGGTCAAGGTGGCCCCGGCCGTCGCTTATGACGACGCCATGAAGATCATCACCAAGCGCAAATGGCGCGTCTTCGATTCCCGGCCGCCGCAGCCCGGCCGCGAAGGCCATATCGAGGCGATCGCCCGCTCGCCGATCATGGGCTTCCGCGACGACGTGGTGGTGCGCATCCGGCCCGCCCGCGACGGCGCCCGCATCGATGCCCGCTCGGCGTCGCGCTACGGTTATACCGATTTCGGCGCCAATGCCGCCCGGGTGGAAGCCCTGCTGGACGACATCGACGACCTCGCCGGCATCCCCGAGCGCCCGAAACCGGTCAAGCCGCCGGTCAAGCCGGACCCGAAAAAGACCCCTCAGCGCCCCGTCGCCAAGCGGTAGCGGCCGAGGATCGACGGCGCCCCGTCGGTGGCGACGAGGCCGCGCGCCACCAGGTCTTCCAGATGGGCGAGGGTGGACAGCCCGGCCGCCCCGGCGAGCCGGGGATCGAGCCCGATATAGATTGCGCGCACCAATGTCGGAATGTCGGCCTCGCCCTTGTCCAGGCGATGTAGAATCGACGCCTCGCGGCCGAGGCGGTGCTCGATGTAATGCGCGACGAAGGCGGGCGCGTTGCGGATCACGTCGCCATGGCCCGCCAGGTAGACGGTCTCCGGGCGCGTCGCGAGCCGGCGCAGCGAGGCCATGTAGTCGCTCATGGCGCCGTCCGGCGGCGCCACGATCGAGGTCGACCATCCCATGACGTGATCGCCGGAAAACAGCACATCGGTGCCGCGCAGCGCGTATGCCATGTGGTTTGCGGTATGGCCGGGGGTGGCGATCGCCTCAAGCGCCCAGCCGTCTCCTTCGATGACCTCGCCATGGGCGATCCGCCGGTCCGGCACGAAGTCGGTATCGCCGCCGGCGTCGAGGCGCTTGGTCTCGCCGATATGCAGCGGCCGTGCCGGCCGGTGCGGCCCCTCGCCATAGGTGGTCGCCCCGGTCGCCGCCTTGACCCCGGCCGCGGCCGGTGAATGGTCGCGATGGGTGTGGGTGATGACGATATGGGTCACCGTCTCGCCGCGCACCGCCGCGAGCAGCGCATCGATGTGCTTCCGGTCGAGCGGGCCGGGATCGATGATGGCGACCTTGCCGCGCCCGACGATGTAGCTCAGCGTGCCCTTGAAGGTGAACGGGCTCGGATTGTCGACGAGGATGCGCCGCACGCCGGGCGCGACCTCCTCGACCACGCCGGGGGCGAGGTCGAGGGTTCTGTTGAAGGGGATGTCGTCAGTCATAGTAATCGGGTGCGAACTTCCGCGTGTCGCTCTGAGCCTTGTCGTGCTCGATCCACAATTGTGCCCCGCTCTGAGCGATGATGTCGGAGAGACGCTTGAAGGAAGCTGCCGTCTTCTCCTTGTTCCAGACGTTACCGGGCACGATCTGATGATCCCAGCCGTATTGGAAATGCACGACATCGCCGCTGAGCAGAATCGCTCCGGATTTCGGCAACTTCACGAGCAGCGACTGATTGCCGGGCGTGACGCTCGGCGTCGCTATGATCATCACCGTTCCATCGCCGAATACATCGTAGTCGCCGTTCAATTGCATTGTGGGCATATCGGTCCGCAAGCGGGCGTCATCCAGCATCCCTTCCACAAACGGACGGTTCGCAGCAAATTCCCATTCCGATCTTTGAAGCAGCAGCGTCGCAGCGGTAAACAATCCGAGATTGCCGATATGATCGATATGGCTGTTTGTGATGCCGACATAGCGAATTGCGGACGGTTTCACATCCAGCTGTTCCAGTTGCTTTGCCAAGCCTTTGGTGACGATCCAATTGGGCCGGCCGCCATAGCTCGGAACGCCGCCCGGGAGCGTCAGGAATTTGTCGGCGATGCCTGTGCCCCACAAGAAATCGCCTCGCGCGTGCCGGATGAGGTAACAATTATCCGAGAGGTCGAATGGTTTACCGTCGTTGTAACCCGGCGCGAAACGTCCTTGATCGGGTGCCGTGCCATGACCGCACTCGAGCACGTAAAGCCGGTCAATGCCTTCGGTCGTCTGTTGGGCCAAGCACGGTGATGCGATTGCACAAAGGACCAACGCGAACACGGCGATGAAGTTCGAACTGCCTCTCATTGACTTCTCCTTGACATCGTGGTTGCGCTTCCGGCGGGGGCCTCGGTGTGGCCGCAGCATCCCGCCGGCGGAAATCCTACTTTGCATGGGGTTGTTTTTTGGAAAAAGGCTGAACCCCACCCCGGGGGCGAAATCCTCAATGAATCTCCGGCTCCGGAATCGCCCCTCCGGCCAGCAGGAAGTCGAAATCGCAGCCCTCGTCGGCCTGGCCGATATGGGCGGCGTACATCGCGCCGTAGCCGCGTGGGTAGTGCGGCGCCGGTGCCTTCCAGGCGGCGCGGCGGCGCGCGAGTTCCTCGTCGGAGACGTGGAGGTGGATGCGGCGGGCGTCGGCATCGACTTCGATCTCGTCGCCCGTGCGCACGAAGGCGAGCGGGCCGCCGACGAAGCTTTCCGGCGCGACGTGGAGGATGCAGGCGCCGTAGCTGGTGCCGCTCATGCGGGCATCGGAAAGGCGCAGCATGTCGCGCACGCCCGCCTTCACCAGCTTCTTCGGGATCGGCAGCATGCCCCATTCCGGCATGCCCGGGCCGCCCTTGGGGCCGGCATTCTTGAGAACGATGACGTGGTCCGGCGTGACGTCGAGATCGTCGCGGTCGATCTCCGCCGCCATGTGGTTGTAGTCTTCGAAGGCGAGCGCCGGGCCGCGATGGCGCAGCAGCCGCGCCTCGGCGGCGGACGGCTTCATCACGCAGCCGCGCGGCGCCAGATTGCCGGTGAGGACGGCGGTCGCGCCCGCCGTCGAAACGGGATCGTTGAGGGAGTGGATGACGTCGCGCAGATGCACCTTGGCGCCGTCGATGCCGTCGCCGAGCGGCTTGCCGGTCACGGTGATGCAGGTCGAGATCGAGCCGGTCGCGCAGCTCCGCCATCAGGCCGCGGATGCCGCCGGCATAATAGAAATCCTCCATGAGGTAGCGGCCCGACGGCCGCACATTGGCGAGCACCGGAATCTCGCGGGAGATGTCGTCGAAGCGCTTCATGTCGAGGGCGACGCCGGCGCGGCGCGCCATGGCGACGAGGTGGATGATGGCGTTGGTGGAGCCGCCCATCGCCATGTGGACGCGGATGGCGTTGTCGAAGGCGGCGGGGGTGAGGATGCGGGCCGGGGTGAGGTCGTCCCAGACCATGTCGACGATGCGGCGGCCGGATGCGGCGCACATGCGGGTATGGCTGGAATCGACCGCCGGGATCGAGGAGGCGCCCGGCAGAGCGAGGCCGAGCGCCTCGGTGATCGCCATCATGGTGGCGGCGGTGCCCATCACCATGCAGGTGCCGAACGAGCGCGAGATGCCGCCCTCGATCTCCTCCCAGTCCTTTTCGGTGATGTTGCCGGCGCGCTTCTCGTCCCAGTATTTCCAGGCGTCGGAGCCGGAGCCGAGCGTCTCGCCGCGCCAGTTGCCGCGCAGCGACGGCCCGGCCGGCACATAGATCGCCGGCACCCCCATGCTGATCGCGCCCATGACGAGGCCGGGCGTGGTCTTGTCGCAGCCGCCCATCAGCACCGCACCGTCGATCGGATGGCTGCGCAGCAATTCCTCGGTCTCCATCGCGAGGAAGTTGCGATAGAGCATGGTCGAGGGCTTCACCATCGGCTCGGCGAGCGACATCGCCGGCAGCTCGATGGGCAATCCGCCGGCCTGCAGCACGCCGCGCTTCACGTCCTCCGCCCGCTCCCGCAGGTGGCCGTGGCAGGCGTTGATGTCGCTCCAGGTGTTGATGATGCCGATGACCGGCTTGCCGCTCCAGTCGGCGGAATCATAGCCGAACTGGCGCAGCCGCGAGCGGTGGCCGAACGAGCGCAGGTCGTTGACCCCGAACCAGCGGTGGCTGCGCAGCTCCTCGGGACGCTTTCGGCTCATGCTGGTGTTGTGCTCCGAGGGTTCATTCACTTCAGTGTCATGCCCGCGAAAGCCGGGCATCCAGCAACCCCTGCGATATCGGCGGAACTCAAGCCGTGCCCAATCCGGAGTTCCAGTGGTTACTGGATCGCCCGCGTTCAAGCCGGGCGATGACAACAATTGGATACAAGCGTTGCAGACAGGACGCTATTCGATCGAGGCGCCGGAGAACTTGACGGCCTTCGCCCATTTCTCCGTCTCCGCCGCCATGACCTTTCCGAACTCGGCGGGCGTGCCGGTCATCGGAATGCCGCCGAGGTCGGCGAGCCGCGCCTTCATCTTGGGATCGGCGAGAGCGGCGTTGACCGTCTTGTTGAGCTTCTCGATGATGTCGGCCGGCGTGCCCTTCGGCGCGCCGATGCCGAACCAAGCGCTCGCTTCGTAGCCCGGCACCGTCTCGGCGACGGTGGGCACGTCGGGCAGCGCTTCGTTGCGCTTGTCGGTGGTGACGCCGAGCGCGCGCAGCTTGCCGGACTTGATGAACTCGATCGACGACGGCAGGTTGTCGAACATCACGTCCACGGTGCCGGCGATGAGGTCGGTGAGCGCCGGCCCGGCGCCGCGATAGGGCACGTGGGTCATCTTGACGCCGGTCATCGCCATGAACAATTCGCCCGACAGATGCACCGAGGTACCGTTGCCGGACGAAGCCATGTTGATCTTGCCGGGGTTGGCCTTGGCATAGGCGATGAACTCGCTGACCGTCTTGGCGGGGAACTTGGCGGTGGTTTCCATCACGTTCGGCACCCGCGTGATGCCGGCGACGGGCACGATGTCGCGCAGGAAATTGAACGGCAGCTTCTTGTACAGCGTCGCGTTGATGCCGTTGGCGGGATTGACCAGCAGGATCGTGTAGCCGTCGGGCGGGGAGTTCGCCACCACCTCGGTGCCGATGTTGTTGCCGGCACCGGGCCGGTTATCGATCACGAATTGCTGGCCCAGATGCTCGGACAGATACTGGCCGATGATCCGCGCCAGAATGTCGGTGGTACCGCCGGGTGGATAGGCCACCACCCATTTCACCGGCTTGTTCGGATAGTCCTCGGACCGTGCGGCGGTGACCGCGAGCGCCGACAGCACCACGAGGCCGAGCAGGCCCAATGTCTTGGATGGCTTGCGCATGGCGTTTCCCTTCGTGCCGGGTTGTCTTGGAGCCTTCTTCGCCGGGCCGCAGACGACCCGAAAAGGTTATGCAGGGATTGGCGGCCGGCACAAGCCCGTGGAAAACTGGCGCAATGCCGCTCCGGCGCAATGATTTTTGAGTTGCGCTGGCGGGATCGGCACTTTAACGCTTATGGACCGGGTTTTTGGCCGCGTCCAGGGGTGGGCGCGTCCGATCATGTAAGCGCGCAAAGGGGGGCCTGAGATGGCACAAGCGAATCGGTGCGTAACACTGCCGCAATTCGTCGAGAAAAGTCACGTCAGGCTCGCGCGCGGCGCAGCGGTTTTCGCCGCCGCGATCATGCTTTCTCTGCTGGCCGGTGCGTTCTCCAGCGCGAACGCGCAATACAAGGGGACGCCCGAGATGCAGCAGGCATGCACCCCCGACGTGATGCGGCTGTGCAATCCGGAAATTCCCGACATTGGAAAAATAACCGCGTGCATGCAGCGCAACCGGCTGAACCTCAGCCCGGCCTGCGGGGCCGTGTTCGGCGTGGGCGTCCGCGCCCACCGTCCGCGGCACCATCCGGACTAGCAGCCACTACGGTCGCGTTTGCGAACCGGTGCTCTCCTGCGTCGCCGCCGGGGGCGCGGCGATTTCGCGCCACAGCGCGATCAGGACCGCGAGCAGCGCAGGGCCGAGCAGCAGCCCCAGCAGCCCGAAGGTCTCGACGCCGCCGAGGATGCCGAGCAGCACCCACACGAAGGGCAGCCTGGTCGATCCGCCGATCAGAGCGGGCCGCACGAAATGATCCGCCACGAACACGACGACCGACCCGAATGCGACGAGGACGATGGCCGCGATGATCGCCGACTGGGCGAGAAGCCACAGGCCGGCGGCGATGAACACCAGCGGCGATGCGAACGGCACCACCGACATGATGCCGGTCGCGAGCCCGAGCAGCACCGGATGCGGGACGCCGGTCAGCTTATAGGCAATGCCGAGCAGCACCGCTTCGCCGATACCGACCAGCAGCAGCCCGTCGACCGTGCCGCGTATCGCTGCGGCGGCGACCTCCAGGAACCGTTGGGCCGACGGGCCCAGCAGCCGATGGCCGGCGGCCTGCGTCTGCCGCAGCAGCGTGTCGCTCTCGCGAAACACGAAGAACACGATCAGGAGCGCGAAGAACAGCGTCGCTATGCGACGTGCCGCCTGGCCGCCGATGATCCTGCCCCATTCGGTCAGGGCGCCCGCATCGATGCCGGCGAACGGGCTTTGCTCGCCGCGCAACCGCGAATTGAGCCAGTCGGTCACTGATGCGCCGATCAAGCGGCAGGTTTGCGATCCACTCCGGCGCCGCGACTTCATGCCGGCGCAGCTGCGCGATCCATCGCACCACCGTGCCGTATTCCCGCCCCGCCTCGATGACGGCGTAAACCAGCGGCGCCAGGACGACGACGAGGATGAGCAAGGTCATCGCAGCCGCCGCCCAGTTGCGCCCGACCCGTTCGCGAACCGTGACGAACAGCGGCCACGTGGCGATGGCGAGCACGACCGACCAGGCGAGCGCCGGCAGGAAGGTCGCGAGCATCCACACCGCGAGCGCCAGCAGGCCGAGCGCTGCGGCGACGCCCGCGCCGCGCCGGGCGCGGGCCGCGCGGTTCGGCATCGGAATTTCCGCAGGGCCGCATTTCGGTCATAGCATGGGATTGTAGCGACGATCCACTTCGAGATTCGCTACACGTGCTGCCCGCCATTGATGTGGATCTCGGCACCGTTCACATAGGACGAGGTCTCCGTGCACAGCACGTAGATGATCTTCGCGACCTCGTCGGGCGTGCCGAGCCGGCCGAGCGGGATCTGCGCGATGATCTTCTCGGTGCCGGGCGACAGGATCGGGGTGTCGATCTCGCCGGGAGCGATGGCGTTGACGCGGATGCCGCGCGGGCCGAAATCGTTGGCCATCTCGCGGGTGAGCGAGGCGAGCGCCGCCTTCGAGGTGGAATAGGCGGAGCCGGCGAAGGGATGCACGCGCGAGCCCGCGATCGAGGTGACGTTGACCACCGATCCCTTGGCCGCCTCCAATTCCTCGACCAGGCCGCGGGCGAGCATGATCGGCGCGAAGAAGTTGACCTGGAACACCTGCTGCCAGACCGAATAGTCCGTATTGATGGTTCCGAGCCGCACGCCGGACGCCAGCTTCGGTGAAATTCCGGCATTGTTGACGAGCGCATGGAGCTCGCCATGGATGCGCCGCTTGATCTCGCTGATCGCCGCGAGCGTGTCCTCGGGATCGGCGAGGTCGACCTGGATGTGGTCCTCGGGACCCGCTTCCCACGGGCAATTTTCCGGAAACGGATGGCGCGAACAGGTGATCACGCGCCAGCCGGCGGCGGAGAAACCGCTTCACCGTCGCGTGGCCGATGCCGCGGCTCGCCCCGGTGAGGAGCAGCGTGCGGCGCGGCAGATTGGAGGAGGGGTGCGCCATGGGGCTGAAATCCGATCGATCTGGAATTCGACTATATAGGCGTTTTCCATGACCTGCAGGATATCGCGGAGGCGGTTTTGCCGGTGCCCTGTGGGCAACGCCCTCCCGCCGCCGGGTGGCATGCTGGCGGATGATCCCGAAATGCGCAAATTTCGGACCACGCCATCCTCGACTCGGGAATGAGACGGCTCGCTTCGGCCCGAACGGTCGCGCTTTGGGGATCTCGCTTCCGTCAGGGATAGAGGCGGGTCTTGGTCCAGGCGTCATCGGGGCCGGCGCGGCGGAATTCGATCCGGTCATGGAGCCGGTAGGGCCGGTCGTGCCAGAATTCCATCACGCTCGGGACCACGCGATAACCGATCCAGAACGGCGGCCGCGGCACCGCGCCGACGGCATATTTGGCGGCATGGAGCGCGATGGCCTTCTCGAACGCGAGCCGGCTTTCGAGCGGACTCGATTGCTTGCTGGCCCAGGCGCCGATCTGGGAGGACCGCGGGCGGCTGGCGAAATAGGCATCGGCCTCCGCGGCGCCGACCCGCTCGACGGTGCCGCGCAGCCGCACCTGGCGCCGCAGCGATTTCCAGTGGAAGGCAAGGCCCGCCTTGGCGTGGAGGGCGAGTTCGCGCCCCTTCTGGCTGCCCTCGTTGCTGTAGAACACGAAGCCGCGCTGGTCGAACCCCTTGAGCAGCACCATCCGGACATTGGGCAGCCCGTCGGCATCGACGGTCGCCAGCGCCATCGCCTCGGGATCGGCGGGCTCGGCCTTGCGGGCGTCCTCGAACCAGTCGGCGAACAGCCGCAACGGCTCCTCGGCCTCGGTGAAATCGCCGGTTGACGATCCCGGCGTTGTATCGGCGCGGTGTGGGACATGGTGGGAAATTCTCGCGTGAGCGGCCGCTGCGGGCCCTGGCGTCTCATCGAACCGGTTATAGTCGAAGCGCTCGCACCGCGCCTATGGCAAGGGGGAAGGAGGACAGAGGACGGACGGACGACGTCTGGCCACGCTTTCCTGCCGATCTGTCCTCGTCTTCCGCCCTGCTGCATGTCTGCCTTCTGGTCTTCCGCCGTCATCCCCTACTTCCGCGTTGCGAAATCCCGCCTTTACCCCCACATTGGGAGTGGAGTGGCCGGGGTTGGAACCGGCGGAAAGACCGGAGTTGGATGATGCGCGACCCCTATGAAGTGCTGGGGGTTGAAGAAGAGCGCGGATGCGGCAGCGATCAAGAGCGCCTATCGGCGCCTTGCCAAGAAGCTGCATCCCGACGCCAACAAAAGCGATCCCAAGACCGCCCAGCGGTTTGCCGAGATCAATTCGGCCTACGAAATCCTCGGCGAGGAGAAGAAGCGCAAGGCGTTCGACGCCGGCGAGATCGATGCCGAGGGCAAGCCGCGCTTCCAGGGCTTCGGCGGCCGCCCGCGGCGGCGCGGGCGGGGCCGGACCCGACACCCATTTCGAGACGTTTTCGTTCGGCCCCGAAGGCTTCGGGGCGCGCGGCGGCGGCGGCGGCGGGGCAAATTTCGAGGACGTCATCAGCCAGATGTTCGGTGGCCTCGGCGGGGCGTCGCGGGGGCGTACCCGGTCCTTCCGCGGCGGCTTCGAGCCGGAGGATCTGGGCGAGCCCGCCGGGCCGCGATGTCACCATTCCCGTGACCATCACGCTCGAGGAAGCGGCGGCCGGCGGTACCCGGCGCGTGCGGCTTCCCACCGGCAAGGAGGTCGACGTCAAGATCCCGGCCGGGATGGTGGACGGCAAGCAGATCCGCCTGAAGGGGCAGGGCGTGCCCGGGACCGGGCGGCCTCGGCGATGCGCTGATCACCGTCACGATCGCGCCCCATGCGCTGTTCGAGCGTGACGGCGCCAACCTGCGCACCAATGTGCCGATCACGCTCTACGATGCGGTTCTCGGCGGCAAGGTGAGGGTGCCGACGCTGGGCGGCGCGGTCGAACTCGCGATCCCTGCCGGCACCAGCGGCGGCCGCACCTTCCGCCTCAAGGGCAAGGGCCTGCCGGTGGAGGGCAACGCCGGCGACCTGTTCGCGACGGTGCGCATCGTGCTTCCCGAGCGGGCTGACCCCGAGCTCGAGGAATTGATGCGAGAAGTGGCGCGAGCATAAGCCCTACGATCCGCGCCGCGACCCGAAATAGCAAATCCCTCCCCGGTTTCGGGGAGGGTGGCCGAGCCATCGGGTCCGGCCTTTGGCCGGCCCGATGACAGGCTCCGCTCGGTCGGGTGGGGGCCGCACGCACCGCCAATGAGAAAGAACCCCACCCTGCCCTCCCCGAAAACGGGGAGGGAAAAGCGTCGCCCTCTCCTGACGCACGAACCGGCGCGGCCGTCGGGTTGCATTGAAGGCCCCGGCACCCTATGCCATAGGTGGCGTCCGGTCCGTGACCGGCAAAACGAGGACGACATGCCGGAATCCGCGGGGCTGTTGCTGGGCAAGCGCGGCCTGATATTGGGCGTTGCCAACAATCGATCGATCGCCTGGGGCATCGCCAAATCCGCGCAGGCTCACGGAGCGGAACTCGCCTTCACCTATCAGGGCGATGCGCTGCAAGAAGCGCGTCGAGCCGCTGGCCAAGGAGGTCGGCGGCCTCGTGGTCGGCCATTGCGACGTGACCGATCCGGCGTCCATCGACGCGGTGTTCGCAGCGACCGCGGCGCACTGGCCGACGATCGATTTCCTGGTCCACGCCATCGCCTTCTCGGACCGCCACCAGCTCGACGGGCGCTACATCGACACCACCCAGGACAATTTCACCAATACGATGCTGATCAGCTGCTTCTCGCTCACCGCGGTCGCCCAGCGCGCCGAGAAGCTGATGACCAACGGCGGCGCGATGCTCACGCTCACCTATTACGGCGCCGAGAAATGGATGCCGCATTACAACGTGATGGGCGTCGCCAAGGCCGGCCTCGAGGCCTCGGTGCGCTATCTCGCGGCCGATCTCGGCACCAAGAACATCCGGGTCAACGCCATCTCCGCCGGCCCGATCAAGACGCTCGCCGCCTCCGGGATCGGCGACTTCCGCTACATCCTCAATTGGAACGAGCACAATGCGCCGCTGCGCCGCAACGTCACCGCCGACGAGGTCGGCGACACCGCCGTCTATCTGCTCTCGGACCTGTCGCGCGGGGTGACCGGCGAGATCCACCACGTCGATGCCGGCTATCACATCGTCGGCATGAAGCATCCCGATGCCCCCGACCTCTTCGTCGGCCGCGACTGATTCCGGCCCGCGCCGCGACACGCCGGGGCGCAAGCTCTATTTCGTCAGGCACGGCGAAACCGATTGGAATGCCGAGCGCCGCCTGCAGGGGCGGCGCGACGTTCCTCTCAACGCCCTCGGCCGCAAGCAGGCGGCGCGCTGCGGCGAACTGCTGGGCGGCCTTCTCGCCGGCAGCGCCGCCGGCCCGCAGCAATTCACCTTCGCGTCGAGCCCGTTGTCGCGGGCACGCGAGACCATGGAAATCCTGCGCACGGCGCTCGGGGTCGCCGCCCGGGGACTATGCCGTCGATGCACGGCTCGCCGAGCTGTCGTTCGGGAGCTGGGAGGGCCTGACCTACAAGGACGTGAGGGCGCTGGACCGCTCGGTTCTCGCCACCCGCGAGCGCGACAAATGGAATTTCCAACCGCCTGGCGGGGAGAGCTACGCCCAGCTGCTGGTGCGGGTGCGCGCGTGGCACGACGGCGTTTCCGGCGATGCCGTCGTCGTCGCCCATGGCGGCGTCGCCCGCGCGCTGCTGGTGCTGTACGCCGTCAAGCCGCCGGCCGAAGCGCCGCTCGGCGATGTCGCACAAGGCGTGGTCTACGAGTTCGCTCGGGGATCGATGAACCGGTACGGCTGAAAGCGGGAGGCCCGGAAAGCGGGCCCGCAAAGCACGAGGCCGGAAAGCGGAGGCCCGCGAAACAAAGGCCCGCAAAGCAAAGGGCCGGCGCGAGGCCGGCCCTTTTTATGTGCGCAAACGTCGAGCCGAAGCCGCGTCTGCATCCGTATCGCGCTCGCTCCCGGTTTTGAAAGAGCGGCGGCGATATCGGAAATCACTTTCTTCGTCTTCTTCGCCTTCTTCGCCATGATGAAATCCTCCAAAGTTGGACCGGCCGACCAAGCACCCGAACCTGTGTTCGAGAACCCCCGCACGGATCACATTTCACGCATACAGGATCGGCTTCGAATCCGCAACTATTTGTTGTGAAAACCACTTATTTTTCAAAAGCTTAATGAACATTCATAAATCGATTAACAGCGGTTCAGAAAGGTGGGGCGGCCTCCACTCGAAGGCGCTTTCGAAAGCGGTGGAGGAGCCCGGGGATCGATGCGCGACGCAGGCGCGGTCGATCGCGGCACGTGGGCTCGAAACGCGCCGCGGCATCGTCGCAGATCGGCAAGTCTCCTCATTTGACCCTGTGCCGGGCGCGGGCTACCAGAGCGCAGGCTCAATCTCATGTCCCACAACAGCTTCGGCCATTTGTTTCGGGTGACCACCTTCGGCGAAAGCCATGGTGCCGCGATCGGCTGCGTGGTCGACGGCTGTCCGCCGCGGCTGGCGCTGACGGCGGCCGACATCCAGCGCGATCTCGATCGCCGCCGTCCCGGCCAGTCGCGCTTTACCACCCAGCGCCGCGAGCCCGACGAGGTGAAGATCCTCTCCGGCGTCATGATCGACGACGCCGGCGGGGAACAGGTGACGACGGGATCGCCGATCGCGCTGGTGATCGAGAATGTCGACCAGCGCTCGAAGGATTACTCGGAAATCCGCGACCTCTACCGCCCCGGCCATGCCGACTACACCTACGACGCCAAATACGGCCTGCGCGATTACCGCGGCGGCGGTCGCGCTTCGGCGCGGGAGACGGCGGCGCGCGTCGCCGCCGGCGCGGTGGCGCGCAAGATCATCCCCGGCGTGACGGTGCGCGCGGCGCTGGTGCAGATGGGGCCGCACGCGATCGACCGCGAGCCGATGGGACTGGGACGAGGTCCCGCGCAATCCGTTCTTCTGCCCGGATGCCGCCATGGCCGCGTTCTTCGAGGATTACCTCGACGGCATCCGCAAGCAGGGCTCTTCCATCGGCGCCGTCATCGAGGTGATCGCCGAGGGCGTGCCGGCCGGGCTCGGCGCGCCGGTCTACGGCAAGCTCGACAGCGACATCGCGGCGGCGCTGATGGGCATCAATGCGGTCAAGGGCGTCGAGATCGGCGCCGGCTTCGCCGCGGCGGCGCTGTCGGGCGAGGACAATGCCGACGAGATGCGGATGGGCAATGACGGCCGGCCGCGCTTCCTGTCCAACCAGGCCGGCGGCATTCTCGGCGGCATCTCGACCGGCCAGCCCATCGTCGCGCGCTTCGCCGTCAAGCCGACGTCGTCGATCCTCACCCCGCGCGCGACCGTCGACCGCTATGGCCGCGAGGCCGAGATCGCCACCAAGGGCCGCCACGACCCCTGTGTCGGCATCCGCGCGGTGCCGGTCGGCGAGGCGATGCTCGCATGCGTGCTCGCCGATCACTATCTGCGCCACCGGGGCCAGGTCGGCGAGACGCCGGCATGGCCGCGGCGCAGGCCCGGCCGATCAGCCGCTCGTGATACGGCCCCCGGGCAAGGAACGCCTTGCATGATCACGCGTGAATCCCAGATGCTCGTGGAATCGACCGCTGCCGCCTTTGCGCGCGGCGAGATCGTCGTCGTCGCCGATGACGACGACCGCGAGAACGAAGGCGATCTGTTCGTTGCGGCGGCCATGTGCACGCCGGAGAAGATGGCCTTCATCATCCGCCACACCTCCGGCATCGTCTGTGCGCCGCTGTCGGTGGAGGAGGCCAAGCGCCTTCATCTCGACCCCATGGTGGCAATGAACGACGCGCCGCTCGGCACCGCCTTCACCGTATCGGTGGACGTGCGTCATGGGCTCACCACCGGGATTTCCGCCGAGGAACGCTCCAACACCGTGCGCGCGCTCGCCAACGGCAACAACGGCGCGGCCGATTTCGTCCGCCCCGGCCACGTGTTTCCGCTGGTGGCGCGGGAAGGCGGCGTGCTGATGCGCTCGGGCCATACCGAAGCCTGCATCGATTTGTGCCGGCTGGCCGGGCTGCCGCCGGTCGGCGTCCTCGCCGAGCTCATGAACGACGACGGCACCGTGATGCGCGGGGCCGACGTGGCGCGGTTCGCCGCCGCCCATGGCCTCAAGCGCATCACCATCGCCGATCTCATCGCCTACCGGCAGGTGCGCGAAAAGCTGGTCGAACGGGTGAGCGAGTTCACGGTGCCGACCGAGATCGGCACGCTCAAGGGCTATGCCTATGTGACGCCGTTCGACAAGGTCTATCACATGGCGCTGGTGCACGGCCGCATCGGCGACGGCCGCGACGTGCCGACGCGGCTTCACCGCGCCGATCTCCTGCGCGATATCTTCGGCGGCGCCACCGCCGTCCATGGCGCGCTGCGCCGGTTCGAGCAGGAAGGCCGCGGCGTGATCGTGATCCTGCGCGACGGCTCGGCCGGCGTGCCGGTATCGGCCTTGCCGCAGGACGGCAGCGCCGGCTCCGAGGCGGCGCGGCAACGGGAATGGCGCGAGATCGGGCTGGGGGCGCAGATCCTCAGGGACCTCGGCATATCCTCGATCCGGCTGCTGACCTCCGCCGAGCATCGCTATGTCGGCCTCGCCGGCTTCGGCATCGAAATCGCCGCCAGCGAGCCGATCGGCTGAGGGCTTGTAATCGTTTTCCGACCTCATCCCGAGAGCGCGCCCGCCGGCTCGCCGGTTTCACGGCCGTGCGGCCCGCCGCTGCGCCCACAACAGCGCAAAGCCGATCAGCGGCAGGAAGATATCGCTCCAGAAGATGATGCCGGCATTGCCGGGCGCGAAATTGTGGGCGGTGATCATCTGGTAGGCGTGGCCGACCGCGGCGCCGAGCATGAAAATGCCGGGACCGATGATCGCCGCGAGGCGAAGGTCGAAGCTCCCGAATGCGGCGAGGAAGCCGACCGCGGCGAAGCCGAAGCTGGCCGTGCCCACTTCAAACTGAAACGGGCTGTCCTCCCAGCCGATGTAGTACGCCGCGAGCTTCCCGAAGAAGACATGAAAAATGGCGTTGTAGAAATACAGCACGCCGATCGTCCAGAACACGAACCACGACATCAGCTTCTCGATCGCGGCTGCCCGGCCGACCGGTTTCGGCGCGCTGGCGATCGGGACGGCGGAGAACACCAGCCCCACGACAAAGAAGGTGAGGGTGAA
Organism: uncultured Alphaproteobacteria bacterium; assembly: GCA_963800215.1. GTDB lineage: Bacteria > Pseudomonadota > Alphaproteobacteria > Rhizobiales > Xanthobacteraceae > JAJPKK01. Next base: position 192,098 of record CAWCZY010000009.1, read on the forward strand.
GTTCCCGAGCACGAAGGCGATGGACGAGCCGATCATTTGCACAGTCCGTTAGTGCGGCTGCCGTTAGTGCGGCTGCCGTTAGTGCGGCTGCCTTTAGCGCGGCCGCCTTTGGTGGGCCTGCGTCTCATGCATTCCCGGCCATCGCGGCGGCAGGCGCGGCGGGGGCGGTCTTGGCATCGTTACGGCGCTTGGCCGCTTGCACCAGCGGCGGGCAGCGCTTGTCGTCGTAGTATTCGACTTGGCAATCCAGGCACTGGAAGCATTCCGCCGTGATGATCTTGCCGGACGGCTCGATCGCGCGCACCGGGCAGGACCGCTCGCACAGATGGCAGGGGTTGCCGCATTCGGGGCGGCGCTTGAGCAGGTCGAGGAGGTGCAGCCGGTCGAGGAACGCCAGCACGCCGCCGAGCGGGCACAGGAAGCGGCAATAGGCGCGTTCGGAGAACAGGCCGATCGCCAAGCAGGATTCCCGCATAGGCGACATAGGGCCAGGCGCGGGTGAATTTCGAGATGATCGCGGTCTTGAACGGCTCGATCTCGGTGACCGATTCCGCCCAGTCGCCCGCGAACAGCGCCAGCGCGAGCACCGCGGCGGCGGCGATGTACTTGCCCATCCACAGGCGCTGCTCCAGCGCCGGCGACGGATTCCATTGCGGCACGCCGAGCGCGCGGGAGAGCTGCCCGAGCAGTTCCTGGAGCGCGCCGAACGGGCACAGCCAGCCGCAGAACACGCCCCGCCCGATCACTACGAGCGAGACCAGCGGTGTAGGCGGCGATCATCACCATCAGCGGCTCGGCCAGGTAGACGCCCGATGCCGAAGCCGCGGAACGGCGCCTGGATGTAGTTGATGACATTGACGATGGAGAGCTGGGCGCCGGCGGTCCAGCCGAGCCACACCAGCACCACCAGCAGGAAGCCGTTGCGGACCAGACGGTGGGCGCGGCGCGAACGCGACAGCTGCGCCTGGAACGCGAAGATCGCGGTGAGCACCGCAAGCAGCACGGCGAGGATCGCGACGTTCACCCTCCGCATCGTGCCAAGCTTCGACCCAGGCCGCGACCGGCGGCGCCTCCGGCATGAGGATGTACGCGGCCGGCAGCTTGTATTCGATCGGGAACACCGCGGCGGGAAGCTGCCCGGCGGCATTGACCACGAGCTCGAGGCGCCACGGCTTGACCGGATCGAGGCCGGCACCGGCGGGCACGGTGAACAGTCCGGCATCTCGCTGGGCCTGGAGGCCCGACGGCGGAGGGCGTGAGCAGCTTCTGGAAGTCGTCATGGACGAAACCGATGGTGCGGCCGTCCTGGACGATGCGGATGCGGTTGAAGCGGTAGCCGTCGGCTTTCCAGAAATAGCTGGTGCCGTGAAAATCATAGGGGCCCGTTGGACGCCATGAAGAGCATGTGGCCGCCTTCCGGGATCCCGCCGCGCAGGTCCTCGAAATTGCGCACGCCCATCACGTTGGCGCCGATCCCGGCCGGCGTCAGCAGGCCGAAGAACATCTCGCTGTAGAGATCGTCGGGCTTGCCGAGCGGCACTTCGAGCGCCGCGTCCGCCGCACCCGCCTTGGCGAGTGCCGCCGCTACCTCGCCCGACGTCACCCGCAGGCGCGCCACCGCGCCCTCGGCGATGAGCTCGTCCCAAGACTTCAGCGTGAAGCCGTCGGCATCGAGGGTCGGGACCTCGACGGCCCGGCGCCCGACCCGCGTCGCCAGCACCAGCCGCGCGGTGTCGTGGATTCCGGCCCGCATGAGACGCGCCGTGATGGTCGCCCCGGCGACGAAATCCGGCCGCAGCATGGGCGCGTCGCCGGCGAGCGGCATCCCCGCCTCGCGCGCCAGGAAGGTGTCGAGCAGGGGCTGGCGCACGGCGTCGTGGTAGACATAGGGCTCGCGATGAAACACCACCTTGGCGCCGGTGATGCGGCCGTCGGGTTCGACGCCAGCGATCACGTCATAGGGGATGGGCGCGTAGGCGGGCGCGGCGATGATGTCGAGCGTTGAGAAGATGTAGGCCACCACCTTGTCGCCCTTGTAGACGGCGATGGCCGGCGGCGATCCCTCCTCCGGCCCGAGCCGCTCGGCGCCGGGATAGACCACCGCCATGACCTCGGGCGTCAGCCGCTCCCGCAGCTTGCCCTTTTCCGCCGTAGCCGGCGAGGCGAAGGCAAACGCGACCAGTGCAAGCAACAGCGAGAGCGGCGTGCGGCGGGAAGCGAAGGGCCAGGAAATCATTTCGTTGCGCTCACACTGATCCGCGCTGCCGGATACTGCACACCGCGGGGTTCACATCCAGCGGCACTATTTGCGTTCGACTGAGTCCCAAGGCACCCAAGGCACAACTGGAAGGCGGACTCCCATTGCCTGATCGTACGACAGATAGTCGAGTCCGAGAACACGCAGGTAACTCCAACGACGATGCAGACGTGACAGAATCTCTTCATCGATACTGCCGGGGTGGGCGAAATGGACGACTCCGGGTAGTCGCGGCCGCTTGGGTTTTGCTCCCTCACCGATCTCCCGGCGACGTAGCCGCCAAAGCCTCCCAACTCGCTGGAGCACTCGCAGTGGCGACCATGGCAGTTCGTAGTGCACAAGGACGTTCGCGCGCTCGTGCAGATCAATCAATTCCGAACATGCATCAGTCGCTACCAGCACGCGAATTTCTCCGCGCGTTATCTCATTGAACCATTGTTCGACCGTCTTATCGATAGCGCCGATGGCAGTTCGAACCGACCCCCTTCCAATCGAGTGGTTTAGTTCATGCGAAATTGCCTGGGCCACCGCGCGATGGACGCAAAACAGGAGGACGTGTTCTTTGAGGTGGTCCCGGTTGTCTGGACAGATTTTCCGCGTCGATAAGTGGAGCGTCTGCCGGGGTTAGGCTACCATGCGGATGGGCAGCGGAGCGAAGTAGGCTTGATCGGGGGTGGTGCCGTCAAGGCTCGAGTGCGGTCGGCGGCGATTGTAGAATTGGCGGCACCTTCCTGAAGCAAGGCCTTCCACGCCGTGATCTGGTTCGGGTGGACGTCAAAATGCTCCGCAAGCTGGGTCAAGGTCATCTCGCCCTTGATGGCGGCAAGCGCCACCTTGGCCTTGAACGCCGGTGTGTGGTTCCGTCGGGCTCGTCTGGTCATCGTCTCTCCTGATTCGCTGGGCACACCGTGCCCGCTGTCAGGCAGAAACTCCACTTATCGCCCTGTGCAGATTTCCGGGACCGGCTCTTATTGCGCAACTGAGTCTAAGGATACACTATTTAGCTGCATGCGTGGAAGGGGGCGGCCCGGATGTTGTCCGTGCGGGACTGTCCGGTTCTGGGTGAATAGGCGAAGGGTTTTACGGCATCCGATGCCGCTTGCGGCTCATCCGGGAAGGCCCGATACTCACTTTCAAACGGCGTGGATTGCGAAACGGCGTCGAATCCGCGCCGATCCAGGGAGGATGACATGGCGGAAGACTCAATTCCCCGGCGCAGCTTCTTGAAGGGCGCGGGCGCCGCCGGTGCCGCGGCGGCGACGGTTCTCGGCGGGCATTCCGAGCCCGCGCAGGCGCAAGTGCCGACCCAGGCGCCGGCACCGGCCGCCGTGCCGTCGGCTGCGGGCGAGGCTCTTCTCACGCTCACCGCCACCGAGGCGGCGTTCCTGTCGGCGGCCTACGACACCTTCATTCCGGCCGACACGATGTCGCCCTGCGGCACCGATTGCGGCCTCGTCACCTATATCGACCGCCAACTCGCGGGCGCCTGGGGCAATGGCGCGCGGTTCTATCGCAATGGCCCGTTCCTGCAGGGCAAGCCGGAGCACGGCTATCAGTTGCCGCTGACGCCGCACGAATTTTTCGCCGCCGGCATCAAGGCGGCCAATGCCTGGACCCGCAAGGCCTATGGCAAGGATTTCGATCGCCTCGCGCCGGCGGAGCGCGACGCCGCGCTGAAAGCCATGGAGGCCGGCAAGGCCGAATTCCCGGATTTCAATTCAAAACCGTTCTTCGAGGCGCTCTATCGGTCGGCGATGGAAGGCTTCTTCGCCGATCCGATCTATGGCGGCAACCGCAACAAGGTGTCGTGGCGGATGGTCGGTTATCCGGGTTTGCCGGCAAGCTACGGCGCGAAGGCGGAAGCCTATCGCGGCAAGAAGCTCAATATCGAGCCGCAATCGATCGCGGACTTCAGCTAGGGGGAACCCATCATGGCCAAGACAATGAAAGCGGTCGACGCCGTCCTGGTCGGCGTGGGTTGGAGCGGCAGCATCATGGCCCGCGAGCTCACCAAGGCCGGCCTTTCGGTGGTCGCGCTGGAACGCGGCGCCCATCGCACGCCGGGCGAAGATTTCACCATTCCGAGCGTGCGCGACGAGCTCAAGTACCGGGTGCGGCTCGAGTTGATGCTCGATACCGCGACCGAGACGCTCACCATGCGGCACCAGCCGTCCGAGACGGCGCTGCCGATGCGCCGCTGGGGCGCTTTCCCGCTGGGCGACGGCCTCGGCGGCGCCGGCACCCATTGGAACGGCGTCACCTGGCGCTTCACGCCCAGCGAGTTCGTGCTGCGCAGCCATCTCACCGGCCGCTACGGCCGCAACGTCATTCCCGACGACATGACGATCCAGGACTGGGGCGTCACCTATGACGACCTCGAGCCGCATTACGACCGCTTCGAAAAGCTGTGCGGCACGTCGGGCCGCGCCGGCAATCTGCGCGGAACCCGCATCGAGGGCGGCAACGTCTGGGAGGGCCGGCGCGCCGACGAATATCCCAACAAGCCGCTGATCATGTCGCAAGCCGGCCTGATCTTCACCAAGGCGACCAAGGAGTTGGGTTACCATCCGTTCCCGACCCCGGCGTCGAATTCCAGCGCGCCCTATGTCAATCCCGAAGGGCTCACCATCGGCCAATGTGAATATTGCGGCCACTGCGAGCTGTTCGGCTGCGAGGCCAACGCCAAGGCGAGCCCCAATGTCTGTGTGCTCCCGGTGCTGATGGCGGACCCGAAGTTCGAATTACGCACCCATGCCTATGTGAGCCGGTTGATCTACGACAAGGCGGCCAAGAAGGTGCGCGGCGTCGTCTATATCGACCGCAACACCGGCGAGGAGATCGAGCAGCCCGCCGACATGGTGGTGCTATGCGCCTATCCCTTCAACAATGTCGGGCTGATGCTGGGGGCCGGCATCGGCGAGCCCTATGATCCCGCGACCGGCACCGGTGTGGTCGGCAAGAACTACTGCTTCCAGGTCAATTCCAACCTGCCGATCTTCGTCGAGGACGAGATCAATCCGTTCATCGGGACCGGCGCCACGCCGGCGGCGATCGACGACTTCCAGGGCGACAATTTCGACCATAGCGGCCTCGGCTTCTTCGGCGGCGGCTTCCTGGCACCGACGGTGAGCGGCGGACGCCCGATCCAGGTGCGCGCGGTGCCGCCGGGCACGCCGAGGTGGGGCTCGGCATGGAAGGAAGCGACGGCGCAGTGGTACAACCACACGTTCCCGCTGTACTTCCACGGCTCCAACTACGCCCACCGCACCAACTATCTCGATCTCGACCCCAACTATAAGGACGCGATCGGGCGGCCGCTGGTGCGGATGACCTACAATTTCAAGCCGAATGACCACAAGATGGCGCAATACGTCATGGGCAAGACTCTGGAGATCGCCCGCGCCGCCAACGCCAAGGTCATCGGCAACCCGCAACTGCGCAATAATTTCGACGCCACGGTGGGCGGGTCGTCCCACCACACCGGCGGCGCCATCATGGGCACCGACCCCAAGACCAGCGTGCTCAACCGCTACCTCCAGTCATGGGACGTGAGCAACCTGTTCGTCATGGGCGGTGCCGCCTTTCCGCAGAACGCCGGCCACAATCCGACCGCGACCATAGGGGCGCTGACCTATTGGTCGGCGAAGGCCATCACCGAGCAGTATCTGAAAGCGCCGGGGCCGCTGGTCCACGCGTGACGGGGGTGAGTGTTCCACGCACCGAGGCGTAGCCCGGATCGAGCGAAAAGCGAAATCCGGGACGGCGTTGCGACGACGCGAAAAGGCTGCCCCCGGATTACGCGACGGCGAAGATGCCGCCGCGCAATCCGGGCTGCGGGCTTCATCCGGGCTAAAGCATTTCCCGATGAGTTACGACATTCCCCCCTTGCGCGATTGGAAAACCGAAGCCGCCGGGCTATAATGCCAAATATGCCAGTGCTTCGCGACAACCACCCGCCGCACCGTGGCGCCGACAAGCGCGCCATCCTGCGGGATCATTACCTGTTCGCAAAGCTGACGCCGCAACAGATTGATCGCCTGAGCGCCTGCGTCGTCACCAAGTTGGTGAAGCGCGGCACCAACATATTCGCCAAGGGCGATCCCGGGACCAGCCTGTTCGCGATCGGAGCGGGAACGGTGAAAATCAGTGCACCCTCGGTGGAAGGCAAGGATGCCGTGTTCAACGTGCTCGGCAAGGGCGCCATCTTCGGCGAGATCGCGCTCTTGGACGGCCACCCCCGCACCGCCGACGCGAGCGCGACCACGGACTGCGAGCTGTTCGTCATCGAACGCCGCGACTTCCTGCCGGCAATGCGCGAGGAACCCGATATCGCGCTCAAGATCATCGAAATTCTGTGTTTTCGCCTGCGCCGCACCACCGAACAGGCGGAGGAGGTCATGTTCCTCGACCTGCCCAGCCGTCTCGCCAAGGCGCTGATGCGCCTGCTCGATGCCGATACCGCCGGCATGCGGGAGCGCAAGATTTCGATCACCCAGAAGGACCTCGGCAACATCATCGGGATGTCGCGCGAAAGCACCAACAAGCAATTGCGCCTGTGGGAACAGAAGCGCTGGGTTCGCCTCGAGCGCAACGCCGTGGTGATCCTGGCGGCCGATCCCCTCGCCGCGATCGCCGAAGACGGCGCCCAGGGCGTGTGACGGGTGCTGTCATTCCGGGGCGCGCTCTGGCGCGAACCCGGAATCCAGACGACCTCGCCGCCTGCACCGCGGCCTGGATTCCGGGTTCGCGCGAAGGCGCGCGCCCCGGAATGACGGAGGACGCAACTACGCTATTTCGCCGCGGCGGGCGGGCTTGCGGGGGCTTCGGTCCAGGTCTTGTAGTCCGCCTCCGACACGGTGGGCAGCTTCTTGACGAAGGCGACGATGGACCAGATTTCCGGGTCGCCCACTTCGATGGCGCCGAAGCTGGGCATGCCGGTCATGTTGATGCCGTTCTTGATGACGAAGAACATCTGCGACGGCGTGATCTCGCCGGCGATATCCTTGAGATCGGGCGGATCGGGGTGCAGGCCTTCGGTGTATTTGGCCCAGGTGACGCCGGGGCCGCCGTGGCAATTCACGCAGCCGCGGGTGGAGAAGGCGCGGGCGCCCGCCTGCACGATGGCGGCGTCCTCCAGCGAGACCGAAGGACTGTCTTTCGCATGCCGGTCGATGGATGCGTCGCGCACGTGCTCGATCGCCCAGGCGACGACCCCGAGGTCGGGCTCGGTCGCGGCGATGTTGTAGAACCCACCGAAGAAGAACACGGCCGCGCCGATGGCGACGATGATCGCAAGGGCGCCGATAGCGGCCAGTAACTTCATGGCGAACCTCCCGTTGGTTTCTTGATGGGATGCAGAAGCCTTGCGGAATGTATGTCGCGGCCCGCTCCAAGGCAAAGACATGCGATGCACGGAGGTTATCACGCCGGCCTGGCGCGCGCCACGCCGCGGGGGCGGTCGACGGCTCCGGGGGCGCATGGCTGGCGCTTGCCCGGGCCATGGACGGCGCCGAACACCTGTCATACTTTTGGAATACGAGCCACCCGCATCCGCACGGGAAAGCACATCCATGACCACGCGCAAAGTCGCCGTCATCGTCGGCAGCATCCGCAAGGGCTCGCTCAATCGCATGATGGCGCATGCGCTGGCGGCCCTCGCCCCCGCCTCGCTCGAACTGGAGATCGTCGAGATCGCCCAGCTGCCGCTCTACAACCAGGACCTGGATTCCAGCCCCCCGGACAACCAGGACCTGGATTCCGGCCCCCCGGCCGAATGGACCGCGTTCCGGCAGAAGATCAAGGCGGCCGATGCGGTCCTGTTCGTCACCCCGGAGCACAACCGCTCGGTGCCCGCGGCGCTCAAGAACGCCATCGACGTGGGCTCGCGCCCCTATGGCAGCAATTGCTGGGACGGCAAACCCGCTGCCGTCGTCAGCGTCTCGCCGGGCGCGATCGGCGGGTTCGGCGCCAATCATCATCTGCGCCAGTCGCTGGTCGCTATCAACATGCCGACTCTGCAGCAGCCCGAAGCTTATATCGGCGGCGCCGCCAAGCTGTTCGACGAAGACGGCAAGCTGGTCAATCCCGGCACCGGCGAGTTCCTGAAGAAATTCATGCAGGCCTTCGCCGCCTGGATCGAATCCCTGCTTCGCGTCTGACCGGCACGGCGCGCAGCGGAGGCAACCGATGAGATACCACCGCTTCGGAACCACCGGCCGCGACGTGGCGGTGATCGGCCAGGGCACCTGGTACATCGAGCACGCCTATCGCCGCGTCGCCGTGGCGGCGCTGCGCCGCGGCCTCGATCTCGGCATGAACCACATCGATACCGCCGAGATGTACGGCGACGGCGTCGCCGAGGAGGTGGTCGGCGAGGCCATCGCCGGCCGCCGCGGCGAGGTGTTCCTGGTCTCCAAGGTGCTGCCGCATAATGCCTCGCGGACCGGCACCATCGCCGCCTGCGAGCGCTCGCTGCGCCGCCTGCGCACCGACCGGCTCGATTGCTACCTGCTGCACTGGCGCGGCGCGCATGCGCTCGCCGAGACCATCGCGGCGTTCGAGGAACTGAAGCTAGCCGGCAAGATCGCGTCGTGGGGAGTAAGCAATTTCGACGCCGGCGATCTGCAGGAAGCCCAGGAAGCGGTGGAGGGGGCGGCCAAGAAGGAGGCCGGGACCGGCCGCGGCCGCATCGCCTGCGACCAGGTGCTCTATCATCTCGGCCAACGCGACATCGAGCATGCGGTGATCCCGTGGTGCGAGACCCACCGTGCCGCCGTCGTGGCCTACAGCCCGTTCGGCCACGACCGCTTCCCGGCGCCGCGCAGCGCCGGCGGCCGCGTGCTCGCCGAGGTCGCGCGCGCCCATGGCGCAACGCCGCGCCAAGTGGCGCTCGCCTTCCTGGTCCGCCGGCCGCAGGTGTTCGCGATCCCCAAGGCCGCGAGCCCCGCCCATGTGGAGGAGAACGCCGCGGCGGGCGATCTGCATCTCGCGCCGGACGAGATCGTGCGCATCGAAGCGGCATTCCCGCTCGGACGGGCGTCGCGCTCGCTGCCGATGCTGTGACCGGCGGGCGGCGCGCCGGCTCACTTCGCCGGCAGCAGCAGCTTGTCCCTGAGCTTCACGATCTGGCGGACGCCGTCGCCATCGACGATCTCGATGCTGACGATGCCCCGGGTCTGCTCGTCGACGTAGATTTCGCGCGGCTTGGCGATCATGTGATCGAGCCCCTCGAGCGCGACATCGAGCATGTCGGTCTTGGGCTCGTAGGTGATGCCGATGAGCGGCAGCCACTCCGCCTCGACCTGGTCGCCCAGGGCGAGCGCCATCACCTCGATTTCCGCCTCCTCGGCTTCGAGCCCCTTGGAGATGCGGTCGAAATAGGCCGGCCATTCATTCTTGTCGAGCTTGCGGACGGTCATTGGGCCTCCTGTGCGGCGTTGTGCAACGCTGTCGTCTGCATTGCCTGTATGGATGTGGTGGCGCCGGGCCGGGCCGCAAGGTCCGTGAACTCGTAGGATGGGTGGAGCGAAGCGATACCCATCATCGGCCTGTCCACGCGGCCCGTGATGGGTTTTGCGAAGGCTCAACCCATCCTACATATCCGTGCGCGCAGCAAAGAAAGGCCGCAGCGATGGCAGGCTCGATCGCGGTCGGCGGGTCCGACGTGCTCATCGTGGTGGACGTGCAGAACGATTTCTGCCCCGGCGGCGGCCTCGCGGTGCCGCGCGGCGACGAGATCGTCGCGGCGATCAACCGCCTCGCCGCGAAATTCGACCATGTGGTGCTGACCCAGGACTGGCATCCGCCGCGCCACCTGTCGTTCGCCTCCTCGCATCCGGGACGCCGGCCGTTCGAGACCATCGCGCTGCCCTATGGCGCGCAGGTGCTGTGGCCGGACCATTGCGTCCAGGGCACCGCCGGCGCGGCATTCCACCCCGCGCTCGACATTCCCCACGCGGCGCTCGTGATCCGCAAGGGCTTCCGCCCCGCGATCAATTCCTACTCAGCGTTCTTCGAGAACGACCGCACCACCCCGACCGGCCTCGGCGGCTACCTCCGCGAGCGCCGCTTTGCGCGCGCGTTCGTCGCCGGCCTCGCCTTCGATTTCTGCGTGCGCTATTCCGCCGAGGACGCCCGCGCCCACGGGCTCGACGTCATCGTGATCGAAGACGCCTGCCGCGGCATCGACCTCGCCGGCTCGGTGGCGGCGACCCGGGCGAGCTTCGCGGCGCGGGGGGTGGTGTGCGTGGGGGCGGGGGAGGTGGGGGCGGGGTGAGGGGCGGCAAGGAGAGGGTCAAATGTGAGACTGGAAGCGGCCGGCTAATCTCACCCATAGTCCGGACAACTTAGCCTTGCGTTTTTGTGAGGGCGATTTAACCTTGGATTGCATGAACTTATTGGGGTGCACTGCTACCGCTTAATTGGAGTTCTAATGAAATTTTGGATTGGCCAGTTTTTTTCTAGCCCCAAGGCGCACCGCTTGGCCGGGGAAGAAGTCTTTTTCGTATGTGTGATTTCATTGATTCCTTTGTTCGCGTTGGCCGTGATTGATCAATTTCGTTTAGCATCAGTCCAAGTAAGTGATCTTTTCAACGACGCTATTGCGGCTGGGCAGCTGTACCTTTATAGTTTTTCCCTCTTAGGGACCTTGTATTGGTTATCTCAAAAAGAGCATGAAAATTTTGACCGCTTCGAACCGCGACGATGGTTGATGTTCTTTGTATTTGTACCGAGCATCGTTATAATAATCATATATGCTATGAATCCAGGGATGAGCAAACCACTTCTACCATCGTTAGTAAATGCCAGCATATACATTTATCTCCTATATGCACTGCTGTACTATATACTCCTCGTGTTTGATCATCTTGAGCCTCCTCCTGTGGAAAAAAGTCTCCAACAGGCGGCCGAAGATTTGATTATCGAATATGAGCGGGCGGAGGATCGGCAATGACCGGCATTACAATTCCGGTTTTTTCCGTCAAGCAACCGATAGGACAATTTTACGTGGGCGTGATTAGAGCCGATGACCTGCTGTCTATATGCAGATTTGATTACCGCCGAATGCAATTTAGAAACGAATACGCTGATTATCTTGGAATACAGAGGAAGCTCAATGAAAAACGCATCAAAGAGATAAAGCAATATGTCGATACTATTGATGCATGCTTCCCAACCTCGGTTGTAATATCGGTAGATGCTAAATGCGCCAGTATAAATGAGGTTGGGTTAGAAGGATTTATGATGTTGCACATATCTGAATATATAGATGAAGACAGCCCACAGCTATCGATACCCCTTAATTATGTTGCTACAATCATTGATGGTCAGCATCGATTGAAGGGATTGGAGGAAGCTCAAAAGAGCGATTTTGAATTATCCATATCAATATTTATTGGAGCAGATGAGGCCACTGAAGCATCAATATTTTCAATTGTAAATTTGGCTCAAACCAAAGTTAACAAGAGTCTTGCATACGATCTTTTTTCGTATGCAAAAACGCGTAGCCCGGAGAAGACGTGTCACGAAATTGTTGTGGCGTTGGATAAGCTGTCTGACAGCCCATTCCAAGGAAAGATAAAGCGGCTTGGTGTAGCCACAGAGGGGAGATTTGGCGAAACACTTTCGCAAGCTACGATCGTAAAAGGTCTCCTGCCGTATATTTCAAAAGACCCTCTTTCGGATCGCGATGCGGGAAAGCGGTTTGGCTTTTGGGAGCCGGCGCTTGCGACAGACGGCACGAAGCGCATCTTTTATGACTTTTTCAGGAGAGGCGAAGATGTAAAGATTTTACAAAACGTTATAAACTACTTTACTGCGGTGAAGAAACGGTGGCCCATTGCATGGGGAGGAACTGGGACTGGGAATATTATTAATCGGACGAATGGATTTAATGGATTTATTCGGTTTCTCAGACCGGCATATTTACACTTCACGACTACTCCTGAAGTAGTGGCAACTGGTAGGTTTTTCGAGCTCATGGAAAGAGTTGGGCTAAATGACGAAGACTTTAATGCGGAGAGGTTTGTACCTGGAACCAGCGGTTCCACTAGGCTATACCGAACGCTTCTAGAAAGCACTGGAGTGAAAGAGTGAGGGATTCTAGATTGAATTGATACTAACGTTCGGTGCTTATCAAATGCGCTCGTGAATGATTTGCATAGGTGTTCCAAGTTGGCCGGTAGTTGTCGGCCGCTTCATTGCCCCAGTTTGTCCATCCGTTGCGTCTGCCGCGCGCAAAGAGTTCCAGGAAAGGTCCGCGGCTGCAAGCCTCGATGAGATCGTATTGCTCGTCTGGCTTACGCGAGTGCTCCCGCTTTCGTGTGGCAAGGAGATTGACTTGCCGTCGTCCGGGAGGAAGCGTCCGTGCGTTCCTTCCGCGCACGCCGAACAGCAAGACCTCGGTCACGTTACGGAAGTAGAATCCAACGCCTCGGCCGTCGGAGCCGCCGTCCTTTCTGATCTTGTGCCAGACGATGTTGGATTTGTAGTTGAATCCCCATGCTTTCATCACTTCGAGCCCTTCGGGCAGCATGGCATTGGGGCACCAAAGGTAAAGATGGGCCGTAGGCTCGGCGAGAGCTTCGACGGGTAGCCCAATAATTTCGTCCAATGCCATCGTTCCGTAGCGGGTCAGCCGCTTGTGTTGGGGAGCGATCTTGCCGGAGCTGTTGGTAAACTGCCAGGGCGGATCAGCCAGGATGGTGGCGAACCGGTGGCGTCGCACGAGTTTTAGAATGTCGCACTCAGCATTGGTGCTGCATTTCTGTTCAGCGATTTCGGAATCCAAAAATGATTGCGTCATCGACGCGCGCCCCCCACGTAGCGTGCCCGGTGGAAGGCTCGGTTGCTGCGGTTAATTTTTCAATAACTGCTACATAAAGTCCGATGTAATCGCAGTTCAAGAGCAGACTATTCCGGTACGCTGCTCGTATTCGGCGGCTCGAACCAAATATCGCACGGCCGTCCCCGCTCGTCCAAATCCGGCAATTCGAACCCGTCGTAATCGCAGACACGGATTGGGAAGGGATTGCCAACGATCCACTGCACCAAACCGCCGTGGACGCCGACGGTGACGTCAGGATGCGGATGGCCGAGTGCGAGCTTCAAGGCCAACTTCTCGATCTCAGCGTTGTTTTCAGGGCCCGCATCGAGCATCGAAAGGAGGGCGTTGAGAACTGTCGCATGCTCGCGAGCGGTAAGTTGAACCCAGCTATCGTCGGTCATTGGCCAAAACCCCATCTTCCACTTGCCTCGGACAGCCGTATACATTGTTCCCTGTATGTTCTCAAGCGTGATTGGTGCTGGCTGTGGCCAGCACCCGGGATTGTGGAACACGCATGACTTTTGAGCACTTGACCCACGCCCCAATTCGTCCTATTCATGTCCCACGCAACAATCTACCGAGCGGTCACATCCATGCGCAATTTTGTTATCGTACTTAGAGGGCGCATCGCCGGGGGCGGGTAACCGTCCGCGAATGTGGCGATGCGCGACCAGGGGCCTTCGGGTCCCTTTTTTAATGCCCGGACGACAACATACCGCAGCAGAAACAGCACGAAAGCCAACGGAGCCAGTCATGGCCACGCAAACGACCCAAGCCCCCGCCAAGCCGGCCGAACCCAATCCGGCCAGTGCAAAGCCGGTCCCCGCAAAGCCGGCCGCCGCCAAGCCGAAGGACACCGCCGCCACGCCCGCTGCCCCATCCGGGGTCCAGATGAGCGGCGCCGAGATGGTGGTCCGCGCGCTCGCGGACCAGGGCGTCGAGCACATCTTCGGCTATCCCGGCGGGGCGGTGCTGCCGATCTATGACGCGCTGTTCCAGCAGGACAGGGTGCGCCACATCCTGGTGCGCCATGAGCAGGGCGCCGTCCATGCGGCTGAGGGCTATGCCCGCTCCACCGGCAAGGTCGGCTGCGTGCTGGTCACCTCGGGGCCCGGCGCCACCAATGCCGTCACCGGGCTCACCGATGCGCTGTGCGATTCCATCCCGCTGGTCTGCATCACCGGTCAGGTCCCGACCCACCTGATCGGCAACGACGCCTTCCAGGAGTGCGACACCGTCGGCATCACCCGGCCCTGCACCAAGTACAATTACCTGGTGAAGGACGTGGCCGACCTGCCGCGGGTGCTGCACGAGGCGTTCTACGTGGCGGCGAGCGGGCGGCCCGGGCCGGTGGTCGTCGACATCCCCAAGGACATCCAGTTCGCAGTCGGCGCCTATGCCAGGCCGACGGAGTTCCAGCACAAGGGCTACCGTCCCCGGCTCGACGGCGACGCCGAGAAAATCAAGGCGGCGGTCGAACTGATGGCGGGGGCGAAGCGCGCGGTGTTCTACACCGGCGGCGGCGTCATCAATTCCGGGCCGGGGGCGGCGGCGCTGCTGCGCGAACTGGTCGGGCTCACCGGTTTTCCCGTCACCTCGACGCTGATGGGGCTGGGCGCCATGCCCGCCGCCGATCCGCAGTGGCTCGGCATGCTGGGCATGCACGGCACCTACGAGGCGAACCTCGCCATGCATGGCTGCGACGTCATGATCTGCGTCGGTGCACGGTTCGACGACCGCATCACCGGCCGGCTCGATGCGTTCTCGCCGGGCTCGAAAAAGATCCACATCGACATCGACCCGTCCTCGATCAACAAGAACGTCAAGGTCGATATCCCCATCATCGGCGACTGCGCCCATGTGCTCGGGGACATGGTGCGGCTGTGGCGCGCCGGCGGTTTTGCGCCCGACCAGGGCGCGCGCAAGGCGTGGTGGGACCAGATCGAGCGCTGGCGCGGGCGCAAGAGCCTCGCCTACCGGCCCTCCAACGAGGTGATCAAGCCGCAATACGCGATCCAGCGGCTCTATGCGCTCACCAAGGATCGAGACGTCTACATCTCGACCGAGGTCGGCCAGCACCAGATGTGGGCGGCGCAGTTCTTCGGCTTCCAGGAGCCGAACCGGTGGATGACATCGGGCGGGCTGGGCACCATGGGCTACGGGCTGCCCGCCGCGGTCGGCATCCAGCTCGCGCATCCGAGATCGCTGGTCATCGACATCGCCGGCGAAGCCTCGGTGCTGATGAACATGCAGGAGATGTCGACGGCGGTGCAGCACCGGCTGCCGATCAAGATCTTCATCATCAACAACCAGTACATGGGGATGGTGCGGCAGTGGCAGGAACTGCTCCACGGCGGCCGCTATTCGGAGAGCTACACCGCGGCGCTGCCGGATTTCGTCAAGCTCGCCGAGGCCTATCACGCCGTCGGCATCCGCTGCGAAAAGCCGGGCGAGCTCGACGACGCGATCCGCGAGATGATCGGTGTCGATCGGCCCGTGATCTTCGATTGCGTGGTCGACCAGAACGAGAACTGCTTCCCGATGATCCCGTCCGGCCGCGCCCACAACGAGATGATCTTGGGCGATGCCGCGGAAACCCTCGAGGACGCGATGACCGAAGAGGGCAAGATGCTGGTGTGAGCCCTTGCTCTTTCTTCTCCCTCTCCCCTGCGCTTCCCCCTCTCCCGCTCGCGGGGGAGGGCCGGGGAGGGGGCGCTGCGGCGCAGGCGGCGTGTCAGCTTCCCCCTCCCCAACCCTCCCCCGCGAGCGGGAGAGGGGGTACTCAGCGGTCCAAATAAACGCGCGCGCTCAGGTCGGCACTAAAACGAGTTTTCCATGAACACCTCCGAGACCATCGAAGCCCATACCCTCGCCGTGCTGGTCGACAACGAGCCGGGCGTGCTGGCGCGGGTGATCGGGCTGTTCTCCGGGCGCGGCTACAACATCGAAAGCCTCACCGTCTCGGAGACCGAGCACCAGCGCCACCTCTCGCGCATCACCATCGTGACCCGCGGCACGCCGATGGTGGTCGAGCAGATCAAGAACCAGCTCGACCGGCTGGTGCCGGTCCATCGCGTCGTCGACATGGCGCTGGCGGGCCCGGCGGTCGAGCGCGAACTCGCCATGGTCAAGGTGCGCGGCAAGGGCGACAACCGCGTCGAGGCGCTGCGGCTGGCGGACGCGTTCCGCGCCCGAGTCATCGACGCCACCACCGAAAGCTTCGTGTTCGAGATCACCGGCGGCACCAGCAAGATCGACCAGTTCGTCGCGCTGATGCTGCCGCTCGGCCTGATCGAGGTGTCGCGCACCGGCATCGTCGCCATCAGCCGTGGCGCGGAAGGGATGTAAAGGCTTCCGGGCTTGTCCCGGCGCGCGAATGAAACTAGAGCATGAGCCGATGAAATGGATGCACCCACGGACGTCATCGCCGGGCTTGACCCGGCGATCTCGATCAATGGGGCTCGGTGCCTTGGTAATCGAGATGGCCGGGACAAGCCCGGCCATGACGGTTTCGCGTGAGTAAAAGCAAAACGACCCAAGCAGAGGTAGATGAGTTATGCGCGTATATTACGACCGCGACGCCGACCTGAACCTGATCAAGGGCAAGAAGGTCGCCATTGTCGGCTATGGCAGCCAGGGCCATGCCCATGCCCTCAATCTGCGCGATTCCGGCGTCAAGGAAGTCGCGGTGGCGCTGCGCAAGGGCTCGGGCTCGGCGAAGAAGGCGGCGGGCGAAGAGTTCAAGGTGCTCGATGTCGCCGAGGCCGCCAAATGGGCTGACGTGATCATGATGCTCACGCCCGACGAGCTGCAGGGCGACATCTACCGCGATCATCTCCATGCCAACATGAAGGACGGCGCGGCGCTGATGTTCGCCCACGGCCTCAACGTGCATTTCAACCTGATCGAGCCGCGCGCCGATCTCGACGTGCTGATGATCGCACCCAAGGGCCCCGGGCACACCGTGCGCTCGGAATACCAGCGCGGCGCCGGCGTGCCGTGCCTCGTCGCCATCCACCAGGATTCCTCGGGCAACGCGCACGATCTCGGCCTCTCCTATGCCTCCGCGATCGGCGGCGGCCGCGCCGGCATCATCGAGACGACGTTCAAGGAGGAGTGCGAGACCGACCTGTTCGGCGAGCAGTCGGTGCTGTGCGGCGGGCTGGTCGAATTGATGAAGGCCGGCTACGAGACCCTGGTGGAAGCCGGCTACGCCCCGGAAATGGCCTATTTCGAATGCGTCCACGAGGTGAAGCTGATCGTCGACCTCATCTATGAGGGCGGCATCGCCAACATGAACTACTCGATCTCCAACACCGCGGAATACGGCGAATACGTCTCCGGCCCGCGCGTGGTCACGCCGCAAACCAAGGCGGAGATGAAGAACATCCTCGCCGACATCCAGTCCGGCCGCTTCGTCAAGGATTGGATGCTGGAGAACAAGGTCAACCAGACCTCGTTCAAGGCGACCCGCGCCAAGCTCGCCGAGCATCCGATCGAGCATGTCGGTGCCAAGCTGCGCGAGATGATGCCGTGGATCCGCCAGCGCGCTCTGGTCGACAAGTCGCGGAATTGATCTCCGCGGTTTCCCTCTCCCGCTTGCGGGGCGTTTGCGGGGGAGGGTCAGGGAAGGGTCAGGGAGCGGCTCGTTCCAAGAACTCAGTCACCCGAACCAACTGCGGCCCCCTCCCCCGCTTGCGGGCGCTTGGGGGGGAGGC
Source organism: uncultured Alphaproteobacteria bacterium (assembly GCA_963800215.1). GTDB lineage: Bacteria > Pseudomonadota > Alphaproteobacteria > Rhizobiales > Xanthobacteraceae > JAJPKK01. The sequence continues at coordinate 209,898 of CAWCZY010000009.1, forward strand.
CAGGGAGGGGGCAATTCGACGGCACGGACTTGCTGCAAGAGCCCCCTCCCCAACCCTCCCCCGCAAGCGGGAGAGGGAGTAAAAGGCGATAATTCGCCGACGAGTTTCAAAGGCAGCCCGATCAGGCCGGGACCGACGTCGGCAATTCATAATCCCTAAAGCGTTCGCGCAGCGTCGTTTTATGGATCTTGCCGGTGGCGGTATGAGGGATTTCTTCGACGAAGACCACGTCGTCGGGCATCCACCAGCTGGCGATCTTGCCCCGCATGAAGCCCAGTATGTCCTCCTTGGCGGCGTGTTCGCCCTTTTTCATCACCACCACGAGGAGCGGGCGCTCGCCCCATTTGGGATGGGGGACGCCGATCACCGCCGCCTCGGCCACCTTGGGATGGCCGACGGCGAGGTTTTCGAGCGCGATGGAGGAGATCCATTCGCCGCCGGACTTGATCACGTCCTTGGAGCGGTCGGTGATCTGCATATAGCCGTAGCGGTCCATGGTGGCGACGTCGCCGGTGTCGAAATATCCGTTGTCGTCGAGGATGTCGCCGCCGTCGCCCTTGAAATAGGCCCGCGCGACGGCCGGCCCGCGCACCTTGAGGCGCCCGAAAGATTTTCCGTCCCAGGGTACCGGGCGTCCGGCGTCGTCTTCGATGGTCATCTCGACCAGGAATGGCGGGTGCCCCTGCTTCTGCTGGATGTCGAGCCGCGCCTCCCCGGTCAGGCCGGCATATTCCGGCTTGAGTGAGCAGACGCTGCCGAGCGGGCTCATTTCGGTCATGCCCCAGGCATGGACCACCGGCACCCCGTAGACGTCCTGGAATTTCTGGGTGATGGCGCGCGGACAGGCCGAGCCGCCGATCACGATGCGCTTGAGATGGGGCAGCTCGCCGCCGCTGGCCTCGAGGTGGGCGAGCAGCGCCAGCCACACCGTCGGCACCGCGGCGGTGCAGGTGACCTTGAACGCATCGAGCATCTCGTAGATCGACGCGCCGTCGAGCTTTGCCCCCGGCATGACCATGCTGGCGCCCGCCATCGGGGCCGAGAAGGCGAGCGACCACCCATTGGCGTGGAACAGCGGCACCACCGGCAGCACGGTGTCCAGCGAGGACAGGCCGACCGTGTCGCGCTGGTTCGCAGCCAGGGCGTGGAGGACGTTGGAGCGGTGGGAATATACCACGCCCTTGGGATTTCCGGTGGTGCCGGAGGTGTAGCACATGCCGGCGGCGGTGTTCTCGTCGAACGATTTCCAGGCGAAGTCGCCGTCCGCGCCGGCGAGCCATTCCTCATAGGCCACCGCATTGCGCAGGCTGGTCTGCGGCATGTGCGCGGCGTCGGTGAAGACGATGTAGCGCTCGATGGCGGGGAGCTTGTCGGCGAGCTTTTCCAGCAGCGGCACGAAGGTCAGGTCGGTGAAGACGATCCGGTCCTCGGCATGATCGAGGATCCAGGCGATCTGCGCGGGAAACAGCCGCGGATTGACGGTGTGATAGACGGCGCCGATCCCGAGGATGCCGTACCACGACTCCAGGTGCCGCCAGGTGTTCCAGCCCAGCGTCGCCACCCGGTCGCCCAGCTTGATGCCGTCGCGATCGAGCCGCTGCGCCACCTTGAGCGCCCGCGCCCGGATGGCGGCGTAATTGGTGGTGTGGATCGGCCCCTCGACGGAGCGCGTAATCACCGGCCGCTCGCCATGGTAACGCCCGGCATGATCGATCACGCGGTGGCACAGCAGCGGCCAGTCCTGCATCAACCCGAGCATTTCTTCCCCTTTTGCCGGCGTCGGACCGGTTCTGCGGTCCGGTTTACCGGGTCTCGCGCGCAAGGTAGCAAGGCCGCGTCCCCTGGCAACCCGCGAACCCCATTGCCGTCATCGCCCGGCTTGACCGGGCGATCCAGTAACCACGGGATCACAATTTCGAAACGGCATGGGTTCCACCGATGACGCAGGGGGTACTGGATGCCCCGCTTTCGCGGAGCATGACACCGAAACTGCATAAATCGTCAGAGTCAAAACACAGCGGCTGCAAAATGGCTACGCGGCAGCCGGAGGGAAGTCTCAAGCAAACCGGCCGAGCGCGAACCGTGAAATGTCGTGGGAAGTGGACCCAGCCAGCGCGAGATCGGCCAGGATTTCGCCGATCACCGGGGCGAACTTGAAGCCGTGCCCGGAGCACGGCGAGGCGACGATGATGGCGTCGTGGCCCGGCAGCCGGTCGATGATGAAATCGCCGTCGGGCGTCATGGTGTAGAGGCAGGTGACGGCGGCGAGGCGCCCGCCGTCGGCGGCGGGGAGATGGGCGGCGAGCACCGCGCGGATCATCGCCTCGTCGGCCGCCGTGACGTCGCGGCTGCAGCGGTCGGGATCGACGCTCTCGTCGGCATGGTGGTGCTTGGCGACCTTGACCCCGCTCTCGCCGTCATCGGGAAAGCCGTAGAAAACGCCGTCTTGGTTCTGCAGCAGGAACACCGGGAAGCGGCCGGGCGCAAACAGCGCCCGGTCGTGCGGCGCGAACCAGCCGAGCACCTGGCGGGTCACCCGGATCGGCGCCGGCAGGCCGGGCAGCACCGATTTCACCCAAGGCCCCGCGGCCACGATGGCGCAGCCGGCATCGATCGCGCCGTTTTGCGTCACCACGCGGACGCCGGCGCCGCGCGGTTCGATGGCGACGACGTTTTCGCCGAGGCGCAATTGCGCACCGGCATCGCGGGCGAGCGCCAGCTGGGCATGGATCGCCTGCTCCGCCCGCAGGAACCCGCCCTCGGGCTGGAACACCCCGACACAGCCGGCCGGCACCCGGAACGCCGGGAAGCGGCGCATCACGTCCGCCGCATCGAGCACCTCATGGGCAAGCCCGTGCAGGCGCGACGACCGCAGCGTCCCGGCGACGAGCTCGCTGTCGGGCGCGCCGATCTCGACGATGCCGGTGACGTGCATCAGCGGCAGGCCGGACTTCGCCGCGAGGTCATGCCACAACGGATAGGCGGCGCGCAGCAATGGGACGTAGGAGGGATGCTCGAAATAGCCGAGGCGGATGATGCGGGTGGCGCCGTGGGACGAGCCGCGGTCATGGCCCGGCGCATATCGTTCGATCCCGACGACGCGGCAGCCGCGACGGGCAAGGCTCGCCACGGCGGCGCTTCCCATGGCGCCGAGGCCGATGACCACCGCGTCGAACGTCATCATTGCTTCCGGCCAGGGCCTACGCGGCTCTCGGGCGGAGCGTGGGAATCCCGCTCACGTCCTCTTCGCGCTCCGCGTGCCAGGTATCGTAAGCCGCCTGCATACGCACCCAAACTCCCGCGCCATCTCCAAACAGTTTGCCGAGCCGAACCGCAACAGCCGGAGAGACCGGCTTACGCTCGCGTAAAATATCATGGAGATGCTGCCGGGAAATGCCGAGTAGACGCGCAATCTCGGCCTTGGTCTTGCCGGTTGCCGGAATCATGTCTTCCCTCAGCAAAGCACCGGGATGGCTCGGGCAGCGATCCGGATTGCGCTTGGCGACATGAGCCATGACTGTCTCTCCTCAGTGATAATCAGCCGGTTTCACCGCACGGGCCATCTTGAAAAGACCGCGATATTCGCCGATGCAAGGCATGTGAAGCCCGGATCGGCGGTGATGGCAATCGGTATCGTGATCGGCGCATGCGCGGCGGCGCAGGCGACCCCTTTGCCGCGCCCGCGCCCGGTGCAGCTCAATGCCGTCGAGGCGCCCCTCGAGCCCGAACCCAAGCCCGCCATGGCGCCCTCCGCCTGCCAGCTCCGTCTCACGCCCGACCGTGCCGGCTTCACGTCGCTCGGCGAGATCTCCGGACCGGGCGACTGCGGCGGCCCGGACATCGTCTCGCTGGAGCGCATCATCGCGAAGAACCGGGTGCCGATCGCGGTATCGCCGCCCGCCACGCTTCGCTGCGAGACGGCGGAGGCAATCGTGACCTGGGTCCGCGACGATCTCGTCGCCGCCGCTGCGAAGCTCGGCTCGGGGCTCGCCGCGATCGAGAATTACGATTCCTTCGAATGCCGTGGCCAAAATCGTGTGGTGGGCGCCAAGTTGAGCGAGCACGGGCGGGCGAATGCGCTCGACATTCGCTCGTTCCGGCTCAAAAATGGCGAGGTGGTGCATCCCACCGAAGCCGCCGTATCGAAGGATTTCCGCCTCGCGATGAAAACGTCCGCCTGCGCGCGCTTCACGACGGTGCTCGGTCCCGGCTCGGACGGGTATCATGAGGACCACATCCATGTGGACCTCGCGGAGCGCCACGGCGGCTATCGCACGTGCCACTGGGAGCTTTACGAGGCTTCGCCCGAGGCCGGTTACGCCCTTGCCGCGACCGCCGCCGTTCCCTTGCCGCGGCCCCGGCCTTTCGATGCCGCCGCGTCGATCCCGCGTCCACCCGAAAGCCGCCCCCGATGAACGTGTTGAGCAATCTCGCCGTCCGCGACGTCGAAACCCTGGTGCATCCCTACACCAATCTCGCGGCGTTTCGCGACACCGGGCCGCTGGTCATCGAACGCGGCAAGGGCATCCATGTCTACGACACCGAGGGCAAGGAATACATCGAAGGCATGTCCGGCCTGTGGTGCACCTCGCTCGGCTACGGCAACGAGGAGCTGGTCGAGGCGGCGGCGTCGCAGATGCGCAAGCTCTCCTTCGCCCATCTCTTCAACGGGCGCAGCCACGACCCGGCCATCGAGCTCGCCGAAAAGCTCAAGGAGATCGCGCCGGTGCCGGTCTCCAAGGTGTTCTTCTGCAATTCCGGCTCGGAAGCCAACGACACCCAGATGAAGCTCGTCTGGTACATGAACAATGGTCTCGGCCGGCCGAAGAAGAAGAAGATCGTCAGCCGGCAGCGCGCCTATCACGGCGTCACCATCGCGGCGGCATCGCTCACCGGCCTTGCCGCCAACCACACCGATTTCGACCTGCCGATCGCCGGCGTAGTGCACACCGGCTGCCCGCATCATTATCGCTACGCCGCGGACGGCGAGAGCGAGGAGGAATTCGCGACCCGTCTCGCCCGCGAGCTCGAAGAGCTGATCCTGCGCGAGGATCCCGACACCGTCGCGGCCTTCATCGCCGAGCCGGTGATGGGCGCCGGCGGCGTGATCGTGCCGCCGGCCGGCTATTTCGAGAAGATCATGAAGGTGTGCGCGAAGTACGATCTCCTGATGATCGCCGACGAGGTGATCTGCGGCTTTGGCCGGCTCGGCCGCATGTTCGGCAGCGAGGTGGTCGGGTTCCAGCCCGACACCGTGTCGGTCGCCAAGGCGCTGTCGTCGGCCTATCTGCCGATCGCCGCCGTGCTGGTGCCGGAGCGCATGTACCAGGCACTGGCCGCCGAAAGCGGCAAGATCGGCACGTTCGGCCACGGTTTCACCTATTCGGGCCATCCGGTCGCGGCGGCGGTCGCGGTGAAGACGCTCGAAATCTATGCGCGCGACGGGATCGTCGCCAAGGTGGCGGCGATCGCGCCGCAGTTCCAGCAATGGCTGCGGCGCCTCGGCGAGCACCCGCTGGTCGGCGAAGCCCGCGGCCTCGGGCTGGTCGGCGGCGTCGAGATGGTTGCGGACAAGCGCACCAAGCGGGCGTTCGACCCCAAGCAGGGCGTCGGCGCGCGCTGCGTCGCTTTTGCCCAGGCGGAAGGCCTGATCGTACGCTCGCTGGCCGGCGACACCTTGTCGCTGTGCCCGCCGCTGGTCATATCGCCGCCACAGATCGACGAGTTGTTCGAGCGGCTGACGCGGGCGCTCGACCGCACCCTGGATTGGGCGAAGGGTCAGGGGCTGCTCGTGGCCTGATCTCGAGTCGAGGGGTTTCTCCGCTCCGTGAAATGCTCCGTTCATACCTGGGACCTAAAAGGGCGCCATGAGCCCTCTTGATCCCGCACACAGGCGTGACGGGAGCGCGGCCGCCGATCCGCCCAACGCTTTGGGCCGCAGGCCCATCAGCCGCCGCGGATTACTCCTGCGCGGCATCGGCGCGGCCGGACTTACCGGAATGAGCACCGCGGTCTATGCGGCGGCGATCGAACCGGAGCGGCTGGTCACGACCTCCTATCGCCTCGACCCGCCGGGGTGGAACGCTGGTCCCCTCTCGGTGGCGGCGATCGCCGATCTCCATGCCGGCGGGCCGAACATGGCGGTCGAGCACATCAGCCGCGTGGTCGACCAAACCAACGCGCTTCACCCCGACCTCATCGTGCTGCTCGGCGACTACATCGCCAACCACAGGTTCGTGACCGAGCACGTCCCTCCCGATGTCTGGGCAGCCCAATTCGCCCGCCTCACGGCGCCGCTCGGAGTGTGGGCGATCCTCGGCAACCATGACTGGTGGCATGACGTCGGTGCGGTGCGCGGCGCGCTCGAAAAGGTCGGCATACCCTGCCTCGAAAACCGGGCCGTCCTGGTCGGCGAGGGTGCGGCGCGATTCTGGATCGCGGGCCTGGGAGACCAGCTGGCGCACCGGCTCGGGCGCGGGACGTTTCGCGGCGAAGACGACCTGCCGGGCACGCTCGGCCAGGTGACGACGGACCACCCGGTCATCCTGCTGGCGCACGAGCCGGACATATTCGTCCGCGTGCCACCGCGCGTGTGCCTGACGCTCGCAGGCCACACCCATGGCGGCCAGATCAGGATTCCGCTGCTGTGGCCGAGCTTCGTCCCGTCCCGCTACGGCGCGCGATTCGCCTATGGGCACATCGTCGAGTCCGGCCGCCACATGATCGTCTCGGGAGGGCTGGGCACGAGCTTCGTGCCGGTGCGGCTCGGAATACCGCCGGAGATCGTGCATATGGAAATCGGCGGCACCGCCGCCGTCTGAGGCGCCGACTGCCCATCAACCCCGGATCAAGCGCGCTCGAGCCGGCCTATCGGAAGTTCGAGGTCGTGCCGCCGACGGCGGCGGGATTGAGCGCGACCTGCGGGCTGAAGGGCGAATCGCCCTGCCCCGGGGCAAGCACCACCACCGGGCTGCCGAGCTTGACCCGGCTATAGAGGTCGATGACATCCTCATTGGTCAGCCGGATGCAGCCGGAGGAAATCGCCTGTCCGATATATTCGGGCTGGTTGGTGCCATGGATGCGAAACAGCGTGTCCTTGCCATTGGCAAAGAGGTACATGGCGCGCGCACCCATCGGGTTCTGCGGACCACCCGTCACGAAGTTCGGCAGCGGACCGAGGCGCTGATGCTCGCCCGCGGTCGGGGTCCAGCTCGGCCATTCCGTCATGTTGCCGATCTTGGCGACGCCGGACCAGCCCTGCGCCTCCTCGCCGACGGTCACGCCGTAACGGATCGCCTTCTGGTTCGCCTGGACCAGATAGAGGAAGCGGGCATCGGTATCGATGACGATGGTCCCCGCCGCTTCTTTGCGGTGATAATCGACGATGTGACGCTGATACGGCTCGGGGATCGGATAGTTTGTATCATAGGGCGCGTTGGCCAGCAGCTCCTTGTCGCGGGGCTTCATCGCCGTCGTCGGCGCCTGCTCCAGCGTGGCCTGCATGCAGCCGCCGAGCAGCAGCGCGATCCCGACAAAAGCGAACTTCCAAGACCCCATCGTGCCCTCACCCCCCGCGTCCCGCGGCCCCTGATTCCGTCCAACAGGAAATAACGTAATTGCGGCGATTGTTCTACACGAGGCGGGCGTTCCCCCGTCTCAATCCCCGACTCTGTTGCAACATTGCCGCACCCACCCGAGGGCATGACGATATTACGCAACGGAGCAGCTTAAGGGAAGATGAAGAAGCACAACATGATCCGCAAATTTCGAATACCTGAGGCGCCGGCAACCCCGATTCCGCCATAATCCGATCAGCATGGCGCGGCCTTCGATTCGCCCGCAGCGGCTAAGCTTCGGCGTGGCGGCGAGAAGACGCGGACTCCTCCGCAGCCCGGGCAGGGTGCCGCCCCCGGGTGCGGCCACCGGGCGCCCGGCAAGCCCGCACTAAATGCTTGCCGCCGTGATCGGTTGCGGGCATGAGTGCGAGCATATGAGTGCGCCCAGGAGGCGCGGCGTGAACCTCCCGGGGGATGCCGATGCTCTCAGTCCATGTGCCGCGCGGCACGACGCTCGATCGCATCAACATCGAAAATGGTGGCGGGATTCCGGACGGCGCCGTCTGGCTCGACCTCTACGGCCCCACCCACCAGGAAGACATGCTGGTCGAACGCACGCTGGGCATCGACGTGCCCACCCGGGAGGAAATGCAGGAGATCGAGGTCACCAGCCGGCTCTATGTGGAGAACGGCGCACGCTACATGACCGCGACCCTGATGTGCCAATCCGATACCGACGTGCCGCGGACGACGGCGGTGACCTTCATCCTGTCCGGTCATCGCCTGACGACGGTGCGCTACGACGAGCCGAAGCCGTTCACCATCGTCGGCGCGAAGCTCGCCCGCCAGTGCCCGGCCACTGTGTCCGGCGAAACGGTCATGATGGATCTCCTCGATGCGGTGATCGACCGCGCCGCCGACATTCTGGAAAAGATCGGCGTCGAGATCGATGCGGCCTCCCATGACATCCTGGAGCCCGAAGGCGGCGCCGACCGCACCCGCAGCTTCAAGGAGATTCTCAAGACGATCGGGCGCAAGGGCGACCAGACCTCCAAGGTGCGCGAAAGCCTGGTATCGATCGGCCGGCTCCTGCTCTATCTCGCCACCGAGGCCGACACCATGAAATGGGCCAAGGACCAGCGGGCGACGCTCAAGGGCATGCAGCGCGACGTGCAGTCGCTTTCCGACCACGCCACTTATCTCTCGGGCAAGATCAACTTCCTGCTCGACGCCATGCTCGGCGTCGTCAGCCTGGAACAGAACAACATCATCAAGATCTTCTCGGTCGCCGCGGTGGTGTTCATGCCCCCGACCCTGATCGCCTCGATCTACGGCATGAACTTCAAGCACATGCCCGAGCTGGATTTCGAATACGCCTACCCGTTGGCGCTCGTCCTGATGCTGTTCGCGGCCATCGTGCCGTATTTCTTCTTCAAGTGGATGAAGTGGCTTTAGAAGACTATCGTAAGAGCGGCCGTATTGCTTCAACGCAGCGGACCGGCATCATGAGCACAACAGGGAGGAATGGCACTATGCAAACGTCCTTACGAGCCGTCGTGGCAGCTTTGGCCGTCGCCGCGCTGACGCCGCAGCACCTGACCGCCCAGACGCCGACCCCACCGATCGTCAAACCAGACGAGCTTCGCAAGGTCTCCGATCACGTCCAGATCATTCCGGACGACAGCGTGCAGCTGGTGCCGAACGTCGGTTTCGTGGTCGGCGACAAAGCCGTGCTGGTGATCGACACCGGCCTGGGGCCGCGCAACGGAGCGGCGGTATCGGAGGTGGCCCAGAGACTTGCCGGCGGTACGCGCGCCGTCTATCTGGTTCCCACCCACTTCCATCCCGAGCACGATCTCGGCGCGCAAGCCTTCCCGGCCACGACGAAGCTGATCCGCTCGGACGACCAGCAGAAGGACATCGCCGAGTTCGGCCTGCAACTCGCCAAGGTGTTCGCTTCCCGCGGCCCCATCTTTGCGGAGTTGCTCAAGGGCGCGGACTACCGGAAACCGGACATCACCTTCGCGCAGAGCTACGATCTCGACCTCGGCGGGGTGCAGGCGCACCTGATCGCTCTCGGCGCCAACCACACCCGCGGCGACACCGCGATCTGGGTCGAGCCCGACCGCGTTCTTTTCGCCGGCGACGTGGCGATGAAGGGTCAACCGGCCTTCGCAAGTCCCTACTCCACCATCCATCAGTGGCTCGCAAGCCTCGATCGGCTGGAGGCGCTCAAGCCTGTCCTGATCGTGCCGAGCCATGGTCCGACCGGCGACGCGAGCTTCATCTCCGGGTATCGAGCCTATCTCACCGACATCCGCACGCGGACGGCCGCTGAGAAGCATGCCGGGCACACCGCCGACCAGGCGGTGGAGGCCGTCTCCGCCGCGCTTCCAAACTACCCGGACCGTGGCCGCCTCGCCGGCGCGATCCGGGCGGCTTACGCCGAAGTGGCCCCCTGAGCTTTTGCGCTAGATTGACTCACAATTCGCTTTCATCGCCCGGCTCGACCGGGCGATCCAGTAGACGACGACCGCGAGTACTGGATTGCCCGGACAAACCCGGTGACGTCGTGGAGTGTGTTGCGGACGCTCGTGCTGACGCGCGATCCCACCTCACCCGTTCAATTGGGTGATGAACTTGGTGTTGAGATAGGCCTCCAGAGCGTCGGCGCCGCCCTCGCTGCCGTAGCCGGAATCCTTGATGCCGCCGAACCGCACTTCGGGCAGCGCCAGGCCGTGATGGTTGATGGACACCATGCCGCTTTCGATGGCATGGCCGATCGCCGCCGCTGTCTTGGTGGAGCGCGTATAGGCGTAGGCGGCGAGCCCGTACGGCAGGCGGTTGGCCTCGCCCACCACTTCCTCGAAGCTGTCGAAGGAATTGACGATCGCCACCGGCCCGAACGGCTCCTCGTTCATGATGCGGGCTTCGCGCGGCACGTTGGTCATCACGGTCGGCTCGAAGAAATAGCCCTTGTTGCCGATCCGCCGCCCGCCGGTTTCGACTTTGGCGCCCTTGGCGACCGCATCGGCGACGAACGCCTCGACGGCATCGAGCCGGCGGCTGTGGGCGAGCGGCCCCATACGGGTGTCCTCCTTCAATCCGTCGCCGACTTTCAGGGACTTTGCCGCGGTGACGAACTTGTCGACGAATTGCTGATACACCGGCTCCTGCACGAGGAAGCGGGTCGGCGACACGCAGACTTGGCCGGCATTGCGGAACTTGTTGGCGCTGAGGATCTTCGCGGCGACGTCGACATCGGCATCGTCGAACACGATCGCCGGGGCATGGCCGCCGAGCTCCATGGTGACGCGCTTCATGTGCGCACCGGCGAGCGCCGCCAGCTGCTTGCCGACCGCGGTCGATCCGGTGAAGGAAATTTTGCGGATGACCGGGTGCGGGATGAGGTAGGCCGAAATCTCCGCCGGCACGCCGAACACGAGGTTGATCACGCCGGGCGGGAGGCCGGCCTGGACATAGGCGTCGACCAGAGCGGCGCAGGAGGCCGGCGTCTCCTCGGGGCCCTTGAGGATGATCGAGCAGCCGGCGGCGATCGCGGCGGAGACCTTGCGCACCGCCTGGTTGATCGGGAAATTCCATGGCGTGAAGGCCGCGACCGGGCCGACCGGCTCCTTGACCTCGAACTGCCAGACGCCATCGACGCGCGGCGGAATGGTGCGGCCGTAGCTGCGGCGGGCCTCCTCGGCGAACCAGTCGATCACGTCGGCGCCGGCCAGCGTCTCGCCCTTGGATTCGGCGATCGGCTTGCCTTGCTCCATCGTCATCAGCGTGGCGATGTCGCCGGCGCGGCTGCGCAGGATGTCGGCGGCCTTGCGCATCAGCCGGTAGCGGTCATGGGGCGAAACCTTGCGCCAGGCGGCGAAGCCCTTCTGGGCGGCGGCGAGGGCGGCGTCGAGATCGGCCTTTTCGGCATGGGCGACGGTGCCGATCGGCTCGGCGGTGGCGGGGTTGAGTACGACGAGCGTCTTGCCGCTCGCCGCCGGCTTCCATGCGCCGTCGATGAAGAGGTTTACGTTCGGATACATGAGGCACCTCTCGAAATGGGTGTGAAGCGTATTAGAGGACCGCCGCATTGCCAGCAACGCCTATTCCGGTGCAGCCACCATGCTACGCCCGCAGCAGGCGGCGCGGGTCGGCGACGAGCTTGTTGGCGGCCACCCATTGGGCAATCTCCGCATAGGTCGCGAGCCAGACCTCGGGGTGCTTCAAGACGTGCTTGAACACCTTGTCCATCACCGCCGAGATCATGGGACGGCCGCCGAAATGGCAATGCATGGCGAGCACCATGAAAGCCGGCGCCTCGCGGTGATAGAGATAGTCGAACGTCTGGGTATGGACGTCCCACAGGTCCATCGAGCTCGACCGCAGCACGCGGTTGTCGGTGAAGTCGCTGCCGGGGATGTGCACGATCGTTCCGCTCGGGGTATCGACGACACGCGGCAGGTCGCTGTCGCGGGCATCGCCGTGCCACAGCAGCTTCTCTTCGGCGAGGAAGCGGCGGGTGTGCTCGGAGAACGCCATCGAGGGGCTGATCCAGCCGACCGGCCGCTGGCCGGTGATCTTCTCCAGGATATCGAGCGAGCGCTTGATGGTGGCCCGCTCTTCCTCCGGTGTCATGTAAGACAGCAGCTGATCCTGGTAATAGGCATGGCCGGCGACATCGTGACCGGACTTGACGATCTGGGCGACCGCCTCCGGATACAGCTCGGCGCACTTGCCGTTGACCCCGAAGGTGGCGCGAATGCCGTTTTCCCGAAACAGGTTGATGAGCCGGTAGACGCCGACCTTGCCGCCATAGCTGCCCCAGGCGATGCCGGCATGATCGACGACGCCCTGCTTCACCGGGCTCGCCTGCACCGAATAGGGTGGCGCCTTGCCCTCGCTCCAGGTCTCCAGCATGGCGGTGACGCTCACCGCGATGCGCTTGCCGTTCGGCCACTTGTACTCGCTGGTCATGAGGCGCTCCCTGACGGTGCCGATATCCGAACCTCTTATGGCTCGGTCCCGCACCTGCCGCCCCGGGTTATTCAATGGACCCCGGCGCGGTCAAGCGCGAAGCCGCTGATGGTCCATCGATGGACGTCCGCGGCGAGCCACACGCCCCTGTGCCAAGAACGCGTCATCATGGGGCGCACATCTTCGCGCGAAGCCGGAATCCAGGCTGCTGACTTGATCCGGTTCGGCACACATTTCATCGCATTGGGCGGAATGTCGGAGCGCGAGGCCGGAGAAGTCGTTTACCACTGGCGTGATAGGCTCGGCGCCTGCCGACGGGGCCCAGGGCTTCCAGGCGCATCACCGCCATGATCGGCGAAGGATTTGCCAGCAATCGATCGTGACGTGGCGGAAGCGGAGCGCTTTCCGCATCCATCCGACCTGGAAGCGGTTCCAGGAATCGAAAGCGCATTCATCGTTCAAGGAGACCCACGCCATGAGGAAATCAATTCCGGCGCTGATGTTCGCCAGTCCCGAGCAAAGCCGGCTGACCACGCTTCGCAATTGGGTGCTCGAACATGCGGTGACCGAGATCTCGATGAACGAGCGGCAGTTCTGGAACCTCGCCGGCCTTCAGCCGGTCGCCGAAAAGCCGTGGGCGACGTTCATGGGCCGGCCGATTTTCGTTCCCGACATGCCGGTGGACGCGCAAAAATGTCTCGGCATTTTCGACAAGCAGGGCTCAGCGCCGCCTCAGCCGGCCGTCGCCGCCTTGCAGCCGAGCGCGGCCTGAAAGTACCGGGCCCGCATCGGGCGAATGTCCCGCGTGGCGAGGGTGACGCCGCCCTGAGTTGCACAGACCCGCGCGAGCCTCGTCGTGATCAAAAAATCTTGATGTGGTGCGGCCGAGACCCGCGGCGCGCTCTGTTGGCCGCCGTTCTATCCTGCGAACCCGTTGGAGGGCTGGTCCAGCCAAAATCCCTCCACATTTGCCTAAATCCTCGGCCTGCGGGCTGGGGTATGCGGAACACAGAGACTGTCAGGCAGTCATCGGGAAGCCAGGCCATGCCGCAGTTCGACCCTCGACTCATCGGTCTCATGAGGAGCGTGCTCGAAGATGTCATGACCAGAGTACCTATGGAATACGCGACGCCGGCGACCAAAGCCTATCTCGCCGAGTGCATTCTCAAAGCCGCCGCTCAAGGCCACACGAGCTATACTGAATTGGTCAACGCGGCCTCCGATCAAATTCAGGTGATCCTGTCGCTGTTCACGTGACGAGTTCCCCGCGGGCGGCGGATCGAAGCGCAACGGGCGCTGACGCGCTTTCGCTTAGGTCGACCACAATTCGCCGTCGTCGCCCGGCTCGACCGGGCGACGACAGCCAATCGTGAGTCGGCAGGCTGCAATCGCCTGCCGCTGCCTGAGCTAGTCTAAAGCGGCGCAGGCGGGATATTGACCGCGTCCGCGCTCGGGCCGCTCTTGGGCGACGGCTTGGTCCAGCGGATATCGCCCTTGAAATTGGCGGCGGCGGTCACCGGCTTGGAGAGCGTGATGCTGAGCTTCTCCTGGTCCTTGGGGGCGCTGCGCGGCAGCTTCCAGGTGGCGACGCTGGACTTGGACTTTTCGTCGGTGCGAACGCCCTGATAGCCGACTCCGGTCGCCGCCACCACGGTGGTGTCGGCCGGAATCGTGAGACTGACCGTCAAGCCCTCGGCGATCACGCCTCGGCCCGGGATGCCGTTGTTGGTAATGGTCACCGGGTAGGTGACGCCGCTGGGGCCGGCCTCGCCTTTGGCGATCTGGCCCCCCATAGGTGCGCGCACCCCGATTTCGTCACGCGCCCAGAAGTAGATCTGCCGCAATTGCCCGACCGTGAGGCGCGACCTCGAATAGTTGCCCATGTCCAGGTTCGTACCGTTGTTTCCGATTGCGGCCCGATACTGCGGCATCGCGGTCGTATGGTTGTAGACCATGTTGGCGAAGCCATCGAACTCGATGTTGTACGCGCCCAAAGTGTTCCCGCGCGGGCCGTTGAAGGTCGCGCCGTGACATTGGCCGCAGCCCATGCTGATCAGGGTGACCTGGCCCGGAGGAGCGCCCGCCGGGACTTCCACCCGCCATTTGCCGGGCGCCGCCGGCTTCGGCAACGAAGCGAAATAGGCAGCGAGATCGGCCGCATCCTTTTCGCTGACCTGACTTTCGACGAAGGCCGGCATGATGCCCCAGGGCTGGCGGACGGCGATCTCGATCTGGCCGGCGTTCAATCCACGGCCCGCGAGATCGGGCCCGAACCCGCCTTCACCGTTGAGGCCGTGACAGTCCTTGCAGTCGGTCGCCCGGGGCGCGCCCCTGTCCCAATACGCTTTTCCCGCCGCGGCATCGCCCGCGACCTGCGCCGACGCCGTCTGTGCGAGCGGCAGCATAAGACATGCAACTATCATCTTCTTCATCTGTGTTTCCTCCCGATGGCAGATCTTTCGGTACGCAAACGTACGCAACCAGCTTAACATCGCACCATCGGCCCTGCCAACGATGCTCACGCAGACGCCATTGCCCTGGCGGCTGCGCGCGTCTAATGATCCGGCCTCAGATGACCACGTGGCGGAGGGTTATGCGGCGGTTCGCATATCTGATGATCCACCCGATGCGTCAGCGCCATTCTCAACTCCGACGAGAACGTGCCGCGTCGTCGATCGGCCGGCGAGAGCTGATTTCGAGCATCATCTTGTCCGAAAAATCTGCAATGGCGAACCCTGGCAACCGGCTTTTCGAATTGAGGGCGCGCCCGTGGCTTGGACCATCGTAGCGGCGATACTGGCATTCTTCACACTGCTCCCGCTTGCCGCGATGGCGCTGGCATGGGGCGGATTCGCATGGCGCTGCCGGCACCCCTACCCGGCACCGCATCCGCTTCCCGTGGTCGCGGTCGTGCTATCGCTGCGCGGCGCAGACCCTTCGCTCCAGGCGTGTCTCGCCGGGGTGCTGGCGCAGGATTATCCCGCCTACCAGGTCCACATCGTGGTCGACAGCGCGGCGGATCCCGCCCATGCGGTCGTGGCGAGCGTGCTGGCGCGCGGGCATGCGCCCAATGCCGAGGTCCACGTCGATATCCGCCGCGACCGCAGCGAGCACTGCAGCCTCAAGCTCAGCGCCCAGCGGCAAGTGCTCACCCGGCTCGACGAGGCGGTCGCCGTAGTGGCGTTCCTGGACGCCAACTCCGTCCCTGCCGCCGACTGGTTGCGCGTGATGGTCGCGCCGTTTGCCGACCCGCTGGTCGGGGCGGCGACCGGCATCCGCTGGGCCGCTCCGGCGGACGCCGGGTTGGGGACGCTCGCATGCTACGTCTTCAATGGACTGACCTTCCCGCAGCGCTATCTCTATCGCATCCCGTGGGGCGGTTCGCTCGCGGTGCGCAAGAGCGCGCTGCACCGGAGCGGGCTCATCGATTACTGGAGCCGCTGTTTCTGCGAGGATACCAGCGCGTACGGCCCGCTGCGGGCCGCCGGGCTGCGGCTCGCATTCGTACCCGCGGCGACGCAGATCAACAGCGAGCCCAGCGAACTCGCCGGCGCCGGCTATTTCATGCTGCGCCAGCTCGTATGCGTGCGGCTGCATCACGTCTATTGGCTGCGCCTGCTGGGCGCGAATGCGGCCACGGTGGTCTCGTTCCTGATCGCTTGCCTGCTCGCGCTGCTCGGGGCCGTCGGCGCCGTGCAATCGATGCTCGGGACCGCGACCCAATTGTGGAAGCTCACCGCCTTCGCGATCATACCGGCGCTCTATTGCGCGGGGCTGATCGGGGCGCTGACGGTGGGCGACCATCTGGTGCGCCGGATCGTGAAGGCGCCACCACGCCCGGCCGGCCTGCCGAGGCTCGTCCTGGCGATCTTGGTCGCGCTCCATTACACGACCCTCGGGTTGTTCAAGGCGCAGTTCGCGCGATCGATCGACTGGCGCGGCATCACCTACGACATCGAGGGCCGCGACCGCATCCGCATGCGGACGTATCGGCCCTATCGCGGCGCCGACGCCGGCCCGGTCGCGGCGCGCTCGATACTTTAAGGCCTGTCAGCCGCGGTGCACAGGACAGGAGAGCGTGTGATCGCCCGGCGCGGTGCCCGCGGTTGCGCGTGTCGGCGGGCGGGCGACGAGCCGCATCGGCAGCTTTTCGCCCGGCCGCAAGGTCAGGCGGCAGGCGACCTCGACGCGGTGGCCGGGCTCGAGGCGCAGCATGAAGGCTTGCGCCACCGTGGCGATGCACAGGATCGCCTCCGTCAGTCCGAACGCCATGCCGCTGCAGATACGCGGGCCGACGCTGAAGGGAATGTAGGCGAATTTCGACGCCGGCCGCTCGCCGCCGGGCATGAAGCGCTCGGGAATGAAATGATCGGGCTTGCTCCAAAGCTTGCGGTGGCGATGGAGCAGCCAGGGACAGACGACGATCAGCGATCCCTTGGGGATGCGCCACCCCTGGAAGGTCTCGTCGCACAAGGCCTCGCGCGTGAGCAGCGGGACCGGTGGGTAGAGCCGCAGCACCTCCTCGAAGATGGCGCGCGTGTAGATGAGGTTCGGGACGTCTGCCAGCGTGGGCAACCGGCCGCCCAGGACCTGGTCGAGCTCCGCGTGCAGCGCGGCCTCGATCTGTGGCGTCTGCGACAGGATGTACCAGGTCCAGGCGAGGGTATTGGCGGTGGTCTCGTGTCCCGCCATGAGAAGGACCGCCGCCTCGTTGCGCAGTGCCCGGGCATCGAGTGGCGCCCCGGTCTCCTCGTCGCGGGCGTCCAGCAGCCGGCCGACGATCGATGCTTCGTCGCTGTCGCGGCGCATGCGATGGCCGGCGATGAGCTCGTCGAGCACCCTATGGATGCGCCTGACCGAGCGATAGACGCCCGGCAGATGCAGGCGCGGCAGCCATTCCGGCAGGCCGAGCAGCGACACCATGTCGATCTGCCCGATGCGGCGTTGGTAATCGGTGAAACCCTCGACCACCTCCAAGGCACGGTCGCGGCCAAGTCGGCGGCCGAAAACCGTGCGGCAGATGATTTCCGCGGTCAGCTGCGCCATCTCGCTCAGCGCATCGTCACGCCCATCATACACATCTCGCGCCTGTCCGGTCCCAGACCTGTCGATGGAACCAACTCCAATTCACACGAGCCGCCCGTGGGACCCTTGGACCGATGACCTCGTTCCGGCAGATCGAGGCCAACCGACGCAATGCCCTCAAGAGCACCGGCCCCAAGACCCTCAATGGCAAACATTCGTCACGGCGGAACGCGGTGCGGCATG
This sequence comes from uncultured Alphaproteobacteria bacterium, assembly GCA_963800215.1. Taxonomy (GTDB): domain Bacteria; phylum Pseudomonadota; class Alphaproteobacteria; order Rhizobiales; family Xanthobacteraceae; genus JAJPKK01. The sequence goes on from CAWCZY010000009.1 coordinate 227,702, forward strand.
GGCTGACCGCCGAGACCGTGTCGGTCGCCCGCAATTTTTGCATAGCAAGAGGGTTCTGTGCCGAATAAAAACGTGGCGTCCGGGAAGCGGTTGGAATTCGGCGTGGCGCGATCTCCGGTAACATGAAAGTATCGTTTCAGGCTGCGAGGTCAATTGGCTGATCGATGAGCTTTGTAGAGAGCGTCTGCCAGCCATCAACCTTGCGCATGTTGATCTGGCCAGAGGCGAGCAATGCCCAGAACAGCATGGCCGCTGTGTCCGCGGACGGCAGCACGGTCTGCGTCTTTATCCTTCGTTTGAATTCCTCGTGCAGTCGTTCGATCGCATTTGTGGTCCGCGCGCTCCGCCATTGGCTCGGCGGCAGTCGTGTGAAGGTGAACAGCCGGTCGCCGGCTTCCTCCAGGCTGTCGGCGACGGCGCGGTGCTTGAGCCTCCATTTGCGGATGAAGGCCTTGCGGCGCGCCTCGATCTCCTCACGCGTCGCCGCATAGATCATATCGTTGTAATCCGCGGTGATCTCGTCATGCAGGCGCTCCGGCGCGTGCGCGAAGAGGTTCCTGTGCTTGTGGACCGTGCAACGCTGGACCGGCACGCCGTCCCACACGGCGGCGATCGCCTTGTCGAGCCCAGGCGCGCCATCGACGATGAGGAACTCGGGCCGCCGCAAGCCGCGCTTGATGAGATCGTCGAGGACGGTACGCCAGGCCTCGGTGCTCTCACCACCCATGCTCTTGATCGCGAGCACCACCTTTTGGCCGTCCTCGCGTACGCCAATGACGACGAGGAGCGAGATCGAGGTCGCTTTGCGATCGAGCCGCACGCGCACCACGGTGCCGTCCAGGATCAGCCGCACGATCGGCTCTTCGGTCAACGAGCGGGTGTTCCACGCGTCCCAATCGTTCTTTACCTTGCGCCAGGTCCGGCTCACCGTGTCCTTGCCCACAGCACCGCCAAACAGGGCGGCGAGCGCACGGCGCACCCGGCGCGTGTTGGTGCCAGCCAGATAGGTGCTCGCGATCAGCGCGTCGGCGGCCAGCGTGCGGCGCTGGTAAGCCCGCAACGCCTGGCTCTTCCACTCCGTCGTCTTGCCCTCCGAGGTATTCAGTCGGGCGCGCGGCACCGCGATCTCGATCGGCCCGAAGGTGCCGGTCAGCGACCGCGTCCGGCTCCCGTGGCGGTGGCCCGCAATGCCTGTTCTTCCTTCATTGCCGGCCACTTGGCTTCGACTATAACGCGGCCGGGCAAGCACAGTGTCGAGCTCGCCGCGGATCATCTCTTCGATGAACTCACGCGCCCGAGCGCGCACCTCGGTCTCGATCGGATCAAACCAGTTGTCGAAAAGATCAACAGCCATCTCGGCTGCAGGCTGCGAAGAATCAGGCTTCGTGGTAGTGCTCGTCATGGCGTGGTCTCCAGTCCGACGCTTGAACGCCGGATGATTCGAGGTTGATCACCCCGGAGACTACGCCACCCTCAATTCCTACCAACCTCGCGACGCCACGAATAAAAAAACGGTCATAGCCTGTAGAGTCACTGCAATTTTGCATAGCTGACTGAGATATTCGGCCCGCGGCTGCTGGCGCGCAACTCAGCTCGGAGGGGTCGATGAACCCATCCACAGGAACATGATGGCGATGCAATCGGGGGCTGCCTGTGAGAGCCGCGGGGGACGCACGGCTCATTTTTCCCGCGTCGGCCTGCGGCGGACAGAGGCTCGTTTGGCCGATGGAACACAGCGACACAGCAACATGCCGTAAATCGCCATCTCTCGAATGGCCAGGTTTTTCAGGAAGCGTTTGACACCATCCTTCTCGTCGCAGAGTGACTTATCCCAATCCTTGCAATCGAGGCGCCCCAACTCCTCGGCAACCTCGACGATCATCTTCTTAAAGGCAGGCGATATCTTGTTGCCCGAGCCACGGGGGCGGCCGCGTTTTTCGGGCTGGTTGTCGGCGCTGAACTGGGTTTTGCTGCCCGAATTGGCGCGCTCGGGGATCAGCAACGATAAGACATATGGTTCATTATCAGCCATGATATCCACCTCGGTTAAGTTTCACACAGGTAGCTGCTTCAAGTCGGCCGGACCGAACGAACCGATAACTCCACATGACGGTAACCGAGTTCTCCGCTCATCGCCGATTGTGGTCCATCGCGTTCGGAATAGGATGGGGTTGACGCTCCGTCAGATGATTTTGAACGCCGCAACGCGCACAGGTTCATCAACACTGATCCAGAAGCGCATTGGCACCGGACACCGCGGACGGGCGCCCGAAGACAAGCATCGCGCACTCCCCGGCCAAGATTATGCGCGAATAGACGAACGCTACCGGCTATTACCAAGGCTTACATCTTAGCTAGCCGATACATCTGCTCATAATAGTGCCTGCAAAACGCTTTGAGTTCAGGTTCTGTCGCCGCCCCCCATGATTGGATCAGCGAGTTCAAACCCCGCGTCCATTTGCCACCCAACTCGGTTCAATTCAATGCATCTTCGATTTCGCTCCGTCCGACCGCCCTGACGAAGGCCTCGCGCTCCGAAGCTGTCGACGTTGACCAGGCTCGCGGATCTAACGTCGGCGCCAGATCGGCTTTTTTACGCCGGCTCGGCGTGGATCGGGCTTTGCCGATGCGCGCCGTATCCATGCGGTAAGGCTTGCCACCGCGCATGACCGTTCGTCGTCGATGCGGTGCGGCGACGGCCGGTGCGTCGGTCGCGCTCTGGTCGCGCGCCGGGCAAGTCTTTGCTGCGGTCGCTTCCTCCTGTGGCCCGGCATCTGGAAACGTTTCCACATGGTCACGACGGACCAGAGAGACGAACCGATGCGAGACTCCGCACTGACGGGCGATCTCGCGATCACTCCACCCCGACCATCGCTTGCTGTCCAGGAGCGTCGTAACAGCCTTCACCTTGTCTGAGCGCCGGCGCCGCAGTCCGTGCTGCGCGTTGGCGCGGCAGGCGAACAGGAGCGCATCGTCACGATTGCCGGGGTGAACGGTACATTCGATTTCGTTCATCTCGGGATGCGCTGATCGTTGCGCATCCCAGCGGTGAAAGCCGTTGGAGAGATAAAGGGTACCGCCCTCGTCTTCGAAAACGTCGATGGGCGGGAACGTGACGCCGGCGCGCATCGCCTCCGCGTATTCGGCGACGACGGCTCGGGAGGTTCCGGCGGCTCGCTGCTGGACCGCCGGATCGACGATGATCGCAGCCAGCGGAATGCGGCGCACCTCCACTTCGGTATTATCAATGGCATTCATGGACAAACTCCCAAATGTCCGGAGCCGGTCAACCCAAATCGCCGCATTTTGCGGTGCAGCCGAGCCCCTCAACCACGGATGGTGCGGGCTCTGTTCGGTCCTGCTGGTTCCGCCGGCGAGCCGTTCGGCCATTTATCTGTGGTCCGGCAGCGCGATCGACACCTCCAAAAATGGCGATGCCGGCTCGTATTCTGGTTTTTATGTACTGCCTCGCCCTTGACCGGCGCAAGAGCCAGACCTAAATTAACTGCCGATTGGTAAGTATGTTATTTGGGAGAATTCAGAGTATGGGAAAACGAGGCCCCCTCCCGAGAGGGGAGTATGGCCGCAAGATCGGTCGGACCGCCGTGCTGTCGACGAGACTTCAGCCGGACACCCGTGCACTGCTTGTGGCGGCGAAGGAAGCCAGTGGACGCAGCCTGAGCCAGGAATTGGAGCATCGGCTGCGCCAAACTTTCGTCGATGACAAGAACGCAGTCGAGCTCTATGGAACCGGTCAAACCGCGGCCGTGGTGAAACTGATTGGCGCGACGATTCACACCGCCGCCGCGACGGGCTCGGCCCAGAAGAAACACGATTGGCTGAAAGAGCAATGGCAGTTCGACGACGTCATGGACGCGATCGTACACGTGCTTCTGTGGTTCAGGCCAGGCGGCGATAGCGGGAGGCGTGAGATCAAGTTGAGCTCCGGCACCAATCGAGCTGGACGGCTCATCGATGAAATCCGCGCTTCGGACCCATCACTCCCGATTACGAAAGGGTCGACCCGTCAGCACGTGATGGCGAAGCTCAAGGACAAGTTGGGTGACCTGGTGCGGATCGAAATCCCTACGATGATTGGTCCAAAGAAGAACCCCCGACACGGATCGCTGTTTCGAAGCGGGCCAAGAGGAAGCCCAAATGAAGGGCACGCCCGCCAGCGTTCGCTGGGCCGTCGAAACACGATAGCAGCGCAGCCGCTTCCGACAATCGGCGGAGAAATCGGATTTCTGAGCGTCGGCATCCGTGGTATTGTTGGCTCTTCAAATGTCATGGAGCGGATCATGACCAACAAAGTTTTCGGCCTTGCTGGCGTAGCCGCCGTGCTGTTGGCGGCGCCCGCCTTCGCGCATCATTCCTTCGCCATGTTCGATCAGTCGAAGGTGATCTACGTGTCGGGCACGGTGAAGCAGTTCGAACTCGTCAATCCGCATGCTTGGCTTCATCTTGCCATTGTCAACGACAAGGGCGACGTGTCGACATGGTCCTTTGAGGGCGGTTCGGTCCAGCAATTGGTGTCGCTTGGCTGGTCGAAGGACAGCTTCAAAATCGACGATAAGGTCGAGGTCGGCTTCCGCCCGATGAAGGACGGTTCGCGCGGCGGTCAGCTCATGAGCGCCACGCTGGCGAGCGGGCAAAAGCTGTGCTCCAACCGTGGCTGCGGCGACGGAAGCGGCGCCGTTCTTGCCCCCTTCTAGGGGAATGGGCAGAAGGTCTGCTCGGGTCGCTGTTGCGGCTGACAGCGGTGCCGTTCAGTCGAAGCGCCCGTCCGGTGGGAAGCGAATGGTCTGGTCGTAACGCGAGGGCGTGATCATATCCTTGTCGCCGCGCGCGGGAAGCACGACAGCGTCCGCAATATAAAGCCTGCCCTTGTTGTAATAGAGCGAGCTGCGCACACGACTCCCATCCGTGCGATCAACCACCAGCGAAACGCCGTAGATCGCCTTCACGCCCTGATAGATGCGCG
>CAWCZY010000010.1:0-337500 GCA_963800215.1 uncultured Alphaproteobacteria bacterium
AGCTCGACGGATCCGGGGCGTTCATTCGCGTAGCTGATCTCCGCCGGGCAGGCGACATCGCAGCGTACATCAACGATCAGCGGGCCCTTCTGGTGGTTCAGATCGACCAGGAATTCGAACGGCGGCTGTTCGCCGGAATGCTGGCTAATGTTCAGGTGATTGCCGATGGGCGCAATTCCAATACTGCGGGGACTGCGATGGGCTACGTTCAGGCGGCCGTCGACGCATTCAATGTGCAATGGCGGGCCGATCATGGCCTCGGCGTCGCGCCGCTGCAGATCGTCAATCGCGCCTGGTACAATCCGAACCTCGAAACCCGCTGGTTCATGGTCCCGGCGCTGATCGGGACACTCACGATGTTGCAGACCTCGCCGCTCACGGCCTTGTCGGTGGCACGTGAACGCGAGGAAGGCACCTTCGATCAGTTGCTGGTGACGCCGTTCCGACCGGTGGAGATCATGGCCGGGAAGGCAATCCCTTCGATGCTCATCGGTCTCACGCAGGCGACCTTGATCCTGCTGGTGGCGCAGCTGTGGTTTCGCATCCCGTTCGCGGGGTCCTTTGGGACGCTCTATGCCTCGCTCGTTCTGTTTGTGCTGGCGGCGGTCGGAATAGGTCTCCTCATCTCATCGATTGTCGCAAACATGCAGCAAGCGATGCTGTTCTCGTTCGTCGTCTTGATGCCGTTCAGCGCTGCTGTCCGGGATGACGACGCCGGTCGAGAACATGCCGACGGTGCTGCAATATCTCACGCTGATCAACCCATTACGATACGCGATCGACATCATCCATCGAATTTATCTTGAGGCAGCGGGGCTCGGCTCACTTGTGCCGAACTATGGCCACTCGCGTTAATCAGCGCCGTCACGCTGCTGGCCGCGTCGTGGATGTTTCGAAATCGTCTGGGTTGACTACAGCTGCGGAACCAAATCTCCTTCCGGTGGTTATCCCACCCTGGCTGACAAGTCCGCGCCCCGCGGCCGACACGGCGCACAGTGAGACGGCCGCCCCAGTTGCTCGTCGCCTCCCAGCGGGGCGCTGAGAACTCAGACGTGAAATTCATTGCCGGTGAAACCGAGAAGTGGAGCAAGGTGGTCCGGGCCGCCAGCATCAAGCGGGAGTAAGGCCGAACCGTCCGACGCCGGACATTCCTTGAATCCCGTTTGGGCGGCGCCGCTTTGTCCGAGACAGCCAACATCCAGAGCGAATGAACCTTTTGCAGCGCACCAATTGATGGTGGCGAACCGCCGCTCCGGGTCATGGGCTGCCCTCCCGAGCGCGCAAGCCGGCGTCTGCATCGCCCCAACTACCGGACATCCCAGGAAAAGTCGCGACGGCCGAGTTCGGGCCTAAATGCCCGCCTCTCGCGCTGCAAAAAAGATTGAGAGCCCTTCGCCTCAAGGCCAGACATGCAGCCCCGAAGCGATAAGCTGTCGACTACGTGAGGAGATGATTGATGCGACGGCGGGATTTCATCGCGGGGCTTGGCGCGGGCGGCTGGCCGTGGTGGCGCGGGCGCAGCAGGGCGAGCGGAACGAGGCGCATCGGCGTGCTTAATGTCGGGTGTTGAGGGAGATCCCAATGGTCAATGCCCTTAACTCTCCGGGTTCCCGGCACGAGTTAGGTTGGACCTATCGGCCGCAATGTGCGGATGGACGTTCGTTCTGCTGGGCGGCTTAATTTTGACCAGATGCGCATGTTCGCGAAAGAATTGGTCGACCTCCAATCCGACGTGATCCTTGCAGCCACCCAACTCCGGTGACTGCTGCAGTCCAGCGGGAGGCGCGGACGATCCCGATCGTTATTCGCGTCAGTCTCCGACCCGATCGGCTTTCGCTTCGTTGCGAGCCTACCCCGACCCGGCGGGAAAATCACCGGCTTCATGACCGTAGAAGCGGGTATGGGTGGCAAGTGGCTGCAATTGCTCACCGAGATTGCGCCCCGAGTAAAGCGGGTCGCAGCCAGTGTTGGACCCCAACACAGCACCGCATGTCACATCATATTACCTGGCCGCGGGCCCCTCCTATGCACTACGTGGATAAGTCTGTCCGTTCAGAGGGGTCGGAATTGGACGCGGAAGTGGGGTCGCAATTCCAAGCGATTTGACAGCTTGAGCCCGGCAAGTTCGCCGACCTTGCGGTATTGAGTGAGCGCCCCGCGCAACGCATGCACATCGGTGTGCCCCGGCCGCACCCGTTGCTACTTCAACTGCGCTATCCTGGCATTGGCTTCGCGCGCACGTGCTCGTCATTGGTCGCCGCGACAGGCGTGCCGCCGCTTCGCCATCTATGTTGCGGACCCGTCACTTTTGCACCGTGCGCATAGACACCGGGCGCGGCGCCGCCATGCGGCAGCGCGGACCTGCTTCGGGAAGGTGGAGGGACCGGCAGAGCGCCGCCGGGGGCCTCGTCACCTTGCTTGAGCATATTCGGCGCGATCTCGGGTTACGTACGACCGGGAAGCCGCCCTGGACGGGTCCGGCTACTGGGGTGCTTTTCCTGCCGCGCAGCCTTGTGGCAGGCGGGGTGTCTCACGAATAACGGGTCCAGCGGAAAGCTGTGCTCGCGTGTGCAGACGCCATGCCGTTCGATATCGGATTGCTCGACACGCCGGGCATAGATTAAATGCCCATTTGGAGGCTTTCGTTCATGCGGTTCCTGGGTTCGGCAACGTTTCTCGGCTTTTTGGCCCTCCCCCCCGTTGTAACTGCGGCGGCTGCCGACAACTGCCCGCAGCCGAGCAGCGAGATCGCCACTGATCGGCCCGATACCACCAATTCCAGCTTGGTGGTGCCGCAGGGAAGCTTTCAGCAGGAGAACGGCGTCAATATCGCCGGACGGGATGGCGGGCAGGTGGTCGACGGGACCAACACCCGGCTGCGTTTCGGCATCGCGCAGTGTCTCGAAGTTCTTGTAGACGTTCCCACCTATTTCGATGCGATGTCGGGCCACGCCGATACCGGGTTCACCAACGTCACTCCCGCGATCAAATGGCAGATTAGCCCGGTCCCCGGGCGGATCGATCTCTCCGCAACGTTCGGCGCTGGGCTGCCGACCGGCACCAAGGCCATCACTGGTCCCGGCGTTCAGCCCTACGTGCAATTTCCGTGGTCATGGGAATTAGGCGGGGGCTGGGGGCTGACTGGTATGCTGACGAATTTCATCGTGCCCGCTGACCCCGTCAACAAGCTCTCGACCGAAACGACCCTCGTTATCGAGCGCGAGATCGGCAAGCAGGCCTTCCTGTTCGTCGAATACGTCGGCGACTATCACGTGCATGGCGGCCCGAGCTATCTCTTCAACTCCGGCGGCGGCTATCGTATCACCGACACCCAGCAGATCGATTTCCACGTCGCGATCGGCCTCAACGACAACGCGCCGGCCTATATCTTCGGCGTCGACTATTCGTTTCGCTTCGATCGAATGTTCTGATGGGCGAGGTCTGGCCGGGGATCGCGACCCGCACCTCCGAGTGGTGGCCCAGGCGGCAGCAATTGATTACCCCAAAGCTTACCCCTGCAGGATTACGGGCCGAACAGCGGGCGGATCATTCATGATAACAAATTGATTAATATAGATTTATTCGAATGACTCAGCTGGTAGACTCACTTACCTGCTGGAAGCTCCCCTGCGGCACCACCACGCTGGAATTGGTGGTATCGGGCCGGTCAGTAGCGATCTCGCTGCCCGGTTGCGGGCAGGTTTCGGCGGCCGCCGCGGCAATCGATGCCGGCGGGGAGGGCCAGGAGGCCGAGAAGAGCTGACGGGATGAGCCGCATTCGTCGGGGATATCCGTCCCAAGGCACGAGGCGCGCACAGGGTGACGCCGATCCCCGGGCCGCATGCGAGTTAATCATGAGGCCGCCGCTGCGCCAAGCCGTGCGCGGCGTTTGTCACGGGGTGACGACGACCTTGCCCTTCATGTGGGGATGCAGGCCGCAGAAATATTCGAAAGTGCCGGCGGTGGTGAAGGTGAAGGCGTATTTGTCTTCGGTGTCGAGGGCGGGGGAGTGGAACTTGCCCCCCGTCTCGACGATCGAGTGCGGGATGTCGTCGTCGTTCTCCCATACGATCTTGGTCCCGACCGGGACCGTGATGACATCCGGCCCGAACGTGAAATTGTCGATGGTGATGCGGCTTTCGGCCGGTGGCGCGGCAAGGGCGTAGGCGGCGCAGCACACCGCCACGCCCGCCGCGAATGCGCGGAGGCTTTGTGTCAGCAGGGACATGGGACGACCTTCTCGGTTCGGCAGTGAACGGACCGCCCCGGCGGCGATCGCCGAGGGCCTCCTCCCGGGTGGCGGGAGGAGGTCGCAGAATTCCTGAAATCTCGGTCAGGCCTTGGCGAGTTCGCTGTCGGTAATGGCGAGCGGCTGGGTGCCCCGCTTCACCATGACCTGGGTGATGCCGAGCACGCTGCGCAGCCTGTCCTCGGGGACTTTCATCGGGCCGGGCGACGGCGCGGTGCCGGGCGCCGGCTGCGGGAAGGCGGTCGAGCGTGCGGTGTGGAACGTCACGGCGCCTTCCACCTTCTGCATGATCTGGTGGATGTGGCCGTTGAGAACGGTCACCGAGCCGAAGCGCTTGACGAGGTCCAGCGCGCGGCCGGCATCGTCGGTGCCCCAGCCCCATCCGGCATCGACGGTCCACAGCGGGATGTGGGCGAACAGCACGACGGGGGTGGAAGCCGTCTTGCCCTTCAGGTCGTCGGCGAGCCAGGCGAGTTGCTCCTCGCCCAGCGCCCCCATGCCGCCGGACTTGAGATCGGCGACATTGACGAGGCCGACGAAATGCACGCCGTTCTGGTCGAAGGAATACCAGCCGGTGCCCTTGGCCTGGGTCCGCTTGCCGTAGCGTTCGAGATAGGCCTTGCCGCGCGCCTCGTCGACGATGTCGTGTTCGCCGGGGACGTAATAGGCGTCGAGCTTCGCCTTGGCGATCGCCTGGTCGGCATTGTCGAATTCCTCCGGCCTGGAGAGGTGGGTGATGTCGCCGGTGTGGATCATGAAGGCGGGCTTGTTCGGCAGCGCGCCGATCTTGGCGATCGCCTCGTCGAGCGTCCCCAGCGGGTTCGGATTGGCCGGCTGCTTGAAGCCGATGTGGCTGTCCGAGATCTGGAGGAAGCTGAATCCGTTGGCGGCCTGGGCCTTCGCCTCGGAAATCCCGAGCAACGCCGAAGAACGCGGGATTCCGCCCGCCACCGTCCACAGCACGCCCGTTCCCGCCCAGATCATGCACTCCAGCGCGCCGCGCCGGTCGATGCCGTCCTCGTCATTCTGCGCCATCTGTTTCTCCTTCTGTCGTTTGGGGCCGAATGAGGAAGAGACGGGGGGATGCGGTGGTTTATTCCCGGGCGATTCGGGAAAAGTTTCGGGCTGGCAATCGCAAGTCTAGGCGATACCGGGAAGCGCCGGTCGATTTGGTTATCTCAGTATGATAACAAATATGTCGTGACTGAGCCGAGCGACCCTACTCGATGTGCTCCTCGACCTCGATGGACAGGTGCTCATCGACGATCCTAGCGGCCGCCATTGGGCCAAGTTCGTGGTAACGCGTGTGCCTGTATCGCCTGAGAAGCCCCACGGCCTGGATTATTCGCTGACGTTGCACGGGCCGGATGGCGAGCGTCTGGTCGGCTTCGACAATGCCCATCCGACGGAAAAGCAGAAACGCGGCAATCCACAGGACCATCGCAACCGGTTACGACGACCAAAACCTATAACTATAGGGACGCGGCAAACCCTGCTCGACGATTTCTGGAACACGGTCAATTCGGTATTGCGCGGGAGAGGAGTGATTCCATGACGACACTGAAAGTGGGCATCGCCAGCTACGAGGATATGAAGGCTCGCACCATGGCGGTGGCACGCGGGCAACGGCGCATCGCGGCAGACGAGCCGAAGGTCTGGTTCACTTCTACGGAGTCCTTCGCCAAGGTGCTGTCGGCGGGCAACCGCGATCTGTTGCGGATCATCGCCGAGCAAGCGCCGGGTTCGCTCGACGAACTGGCGCGGGTCACCGGCCGGGCCAAATCGAACCTGTCGCGGACATTGAAGACGATGGCGGGTTATGGACTCGTGCACCTGGAACGCGGCGAGCGAGGCCGGATCACTCCGAGGGTGGTTCACGATCGGGTCGAACTTGATCTGCCGCTCACCGGGTCGTGAAAGCCGGCTGAGGCGCTATTTGCCCAACGTCGCGATATAAGCGGCGAGATCGCCCGCTTCATTGCGCGTCAGCGACATGTTCGGCATTTTCGGGTGTGGGTCGAGCAGGAACATCGCGACCTGGCCCGCATCGAATCCCGGCCTTCTGGCGATCGACGCGAAGGGCGGCGCCTCGCCGGTGGTTCCGCGCTGATCGGCGGCGACGACATGACAGGGCTCGCACCAGCGGCGCGCGATTTGCCCGCCATTATAGGCGTCGGCCGCCCACGCCGCATTCGCCGTTACGGCTCCGGCGAGCATCGTGCAAATCCCTGAAAGCTTCAAACGGCGTTCCTGCCGCATGTTCGACCTCCCACCGCCTGCTCCCGGTCGGAAAGCTTGCTGATGCCGTGCGTGAATGCGTCGCGCCGAGGCGCCGGGCCGGTCAGTACCAGCCCGACATGTTCGACGGGATGATCAGGTTGTCGTTCACCACGCGTACGCCCGCGGTGCTTTCGACCAGAACACGGACCGCCTTCTTCTCGGTCTGGGAATCGACGATCCCCCAGACATCGACGGTTCCGTCGTGAACGATGAGGTTCAGCAATGACGGCTTGGTCCACTGTTCGTTTGCCAGCTTGGAAGTCAGCTTGGCGCGGATGCTGGCATCATCGATCATGCCCGGCGGTATGTTCTTGAGGCTTGCCAAGGCCTGCAGCAGATTGGCTCGGCTGACGATCCCGACGACCTTGCCGTCCTTGACGATCGGAACCCGCTTGATGCCGTGCTTTTCCAGTAGATCGGCAACGTCGCAGACCGGCGTATCCGGCGCCGCCGTGACGACGCTCCGAGTCATGACATCCACGACCTTGCGCGAGTGCGACTTGATATATTCGGAGGCCATCTCCTCCTTCGATGCGATCAGGCTGAGCCACCATGAGTAATGGCGCCGCGTTCCCGCCTCGGGACGCCGCATCAGGTCGCCTTCGCTGACGATGCCCACGAGCTCGCCCTGCGGCCCCGTCACGGGAACACCGCTGATCCTGTTCCGCAGCAGCACGTCGGCGACTTCCTGCACGGAAGCGTCCGATCCGACTGAAATGACCTTCGAAACCATGACATCGGCGGCTTTCATGATCGACACTCCATTTTGCGATCCTCATTTAGGCTCGCTTGCGGCGGCGTGCTTTGAGTTGGATCAAGGCCCGCTGCCCGACAATCCGGTGATTAAGGTCGGCAAGGCTTCGCCGCGTGATCGGGTTCCGGCGACATGGAGGACTACCGATGAAATCAGTACTCGCTGGGATGACACTCTTCGTGCTCGCAAGCGCCTCTTGCGGCGCTTATGCCCAGGGCGCCGGCGACCCGGCGAAGGGCCACCAGTTCGTGCAGCAGATATGCTCGGAATGTCACAGCGTCGAAAAAGGGCAGCGCCCATCGCCGAACGGCTTGGCCCCGAACTTCGAGACCGTCGCGAAAACGCCGGGAATGACGGCGATCGCCCTGACCGCGACGCTGCGTACCCCACACCGGACCATGCCGAACGTCATCATCGCCGACGACGATCTCAGAAACGTCGTGGCCTACGTCTTGAGCCTTCAATAGAGTCCGGGTCCGGGCGCGGACGTGCGGTCCGGCATTGCCCGAGTTGGCTCCGGCACGGTGCCGCGGGCCGGGAGCCCCGATTTTTCCAGCATGGAACACATGATTCCAGTACCGATCCTCGACAGCACGGTGACGGCCGATCGGCTCGACCTCGCCGCGGGCGGATCGTGGACGGCGGCGCATGCGGATGTGCTCGAACGCCTGATCGATGCGGCCGCGCCGCGGGTCGCCGACGCTCAGCGCATCTCGCTCGACATGGCGGGCGTGGAGGGCCTCGATACGATCGGCGCGTGGTTGCTGGAGCGCCTGATCCGCCGGTCGAATCACGACGGTAAGCAGGCACAGTTCACGGGGCTGTCACCGCGTTACCGCGGCCTGATGGAAGAAATGCACGCCGTCAATCTGCAGCCGCGGGCGACCCCGAGGGCTGCGAACAGGTTATTGGCCGCTCTCGACGGCGTCGGCCGCGCCGCAGCCGGATTGATGTCGGATGTCCTGACATTTCTTGCGATGTTCGGGGATATCAGTCTCGCCCTGGGCCGCGTCATCCTGCACCCGCGCCGCTTTCGGCTCACCTCGACTGTCTACCAGCTCTACCGCGTCGGCTGGCGAGCGGTGCCGATCATGGTCCTGATCACCTTCCTGATCGGCGGCATCATCGCGCAGCAGGGGATATTCCACTTCCGCAAGTTCGGCGCGGACGCCTATGTGGTCGACATGGTGGGGATCCTGGTTCTGCGCGAGATCGGCGTGCTCCTGGTTTCGATCATGATCGCCGGCCGCTCCGGCAGCTCCTACACGGCCGAGCTAGGCGCCATGAAGATGCGCGAGGAGATCGATGCGCTGCGCACCATGGGCTTCGACCCCGTCGAAGTGCTCATCTTGCCGCGGATCGTCGCCCTCGTCTGCGCGCTGCCGATCCTGACCTTCCTCGGCTCGATGGCGGCCCTCTATGGCGGCGGGCTGGTGGCCTGGCTCTACGGCGGCATGAGCCCGGCCGTGTTCATCGCTCGTCTCAAGGAAGCGATCTCGGTGATGCATTTCGAGGTCGGCATGATCAAGGCGCCGTTCATGGCGTTGGCGATCGGCGTGGTCGCATGCAGCGAAGGGCTCAACGTGCGGGGCAGCGCCGAGTCGCTGGGAACCCAGACGACGACGTCGGTGGTAAAATCGATCTTCCTCGTCATCGTGCTCGACGGCCTGTTCGCCGTCTTCTTCGCGTCGATCGGAATGTGACGGGGATGGATGCAACAGTCGACCAAGTGGTGATAAGGGCCCGCGACCTCACGGTCGGTTTCGGCGAGCAGACCGTGCTCGACCATCTCTGCTTCGACCTCAAGCGCGGCGAAATCCTCGGCGTCGTCGGTGCATCCGGCAGCGGCAAATCGGTGCTGCTGCGAACCGTCATCGGTCTCGTTCCCAAACGCGCCGGCAGTGTCGCGTTCTTCGCGAACGGCCTCGACGGCCCGACGGCTCAGGACGTGCACGCGATGTCGCGGCATTGGGGTGTCCTGTTCCAGCAGGGCGCGCTGTTTTCCTCGCTTACGGTTCGCCAGAACATCCAGTTTCCGCTGCGAGAATATCTGAGCCTGTCCGATAGATTGCTGGACGAGATGGCGACGGCCAAGCTCGAGATGGTCGGATTGAGCGACCGTGACGGCGACAAGTTCCCATCCGAGATCTCCGGCGGGATGACGAAACGGGCCGCGCTCGCCCGCGCCCTCGCGCTCGATCCCGAGGTCGTGTTTCTCGACGAGCCGACATCGGGGCTCGACCCCATTTCGGCCGGCGATTTCGACGCGCTGATCCTCACCCTGCAGCAGACCCTCGGCCTCACGGTCTTCATGGTCACCCACGATCTCGACAGCCTGCATACCGTGTGCGACCGCGTCGCGGTCCTGGCCGAGGGCAAGGTCGTCGCGGAGGGGCCGATCCCCGTGATGCTCGCCTGCGAGCATCCGTGGGTGAAGTCCTACTTCCGCGGCCGACGCTCACGCGTAGCGCAACCCGCGCCCAACTGACGGAAAAGCGATGGAAACCCGCGCACCCTTTGCACTCATCGGCCTGTTCGTGCTGGCGGCCGTCGGCGCCGTTTTCGGCTTCGTATACTGGCTGCACAACACCGGCGGCCTCGGCGAGCGGACCGTCTACCGCATTCGTTTCGAGAACAATGTTGCGGGGCTGCTGACCGGCGCCGCGGTTCTCTTCAACGGCATTCGCGTGGGCGAGGTCACCGAGCTCCAGCTCAGTCCCGACAATCCGCGCGAGGTAACGGCGGCCGTCGCGGTGGTGGCGGGCACGCCGGTGCGGGCGGATACCCGTGCCGGGCTGGAGTTCCAGGGCCTGACGGGGGTCCCGGTGATCTCGCTCTTGGGGGGCGACGCGGCGGCGGCGCCGCTCCTCTCGTCGAAGACGCAGCCCGCGGTGCTCGTCGCCGATCCCGCCGCCGGCCAAAGCATGACCGAGGCGGCGCGCCAGGCGCTGCGCAAGCTCGACGCCCTGCTGGCGGACAATTCCGATTCCCTGCACAGCGCGATCGCCAACCTCGATACGTTCAGTGCCGCGCTCGCGCGTAACTCCGATCGCGTCGACGGCATCCTCACGGGCCTGGAGCACATGTCCGGCGGCGGCGCTGCGAAGGCCACGCCGGTCTCATACGGCCTCACCGCCCCCGGCACGTTCCCGCCGCCGCTCAAGGCGGCCAAGACCCAGCTCGTGATCCCCGAGCCGACTGCTTTGGTTACGCTCGACACCCAAAGGATCGTCGTCGATCCCACCACCGGCGAAGCTGCGGAAAATGCGCAATGGAGCGACACCATTCCAAGGCTGATCCAGGAAAAAATCATCGAAAGCTTCGAAAAGTCGAACTATGTCGGCGCCGTTGCCCGGCCGATGGAAGGCCTTGCTGCGGACTTTCAGCTTCTGATCGATCTTCGCAGCTTCCAGATCACGAGCGCGCCGGCCGGACCGACGGCTCACGTCGCATTCGCCGCCAAGGTGTTGGGCGAATCCGGACGGATCATCGGTTCGCGGACATTCGGCGCCGTGGTTCCGGCAAAGGACGTGAGCGCGGCGGGCGCCGCCGCCGCGCTCGACGAAGCGTTCGGAAAAGCCGTTACCGGCCTCGTGACGTGGACATCCGGCATTATCTGACGAGTGCGCGGAAGTATCCGTTTACCGGCTGCGCCGCCTAACGTTCCTGAATGGACTTCAGGTAGGCGATGATGGCGCCGACCTCGGTGCTCTCGAACGTGAATTCGGGCATGTCCGGATGGCCGGAGATGATGCCCTCGCCCAGGGCCTCTTCGAGCGCCTCGATCGGATAGCGTTGCCCGAGGGTGCGGAACGCCGGCGCTTGCGGGTGCGTGCTCTCGCCGGTGCGGGCGGTCGCGTGGCAACGAGAGCAATCCCTGGTGACGAGAGCCTCGCCGCGCTTGAGCGCGGCCGCGTCCTGCGCGGCTGCAGCCGATGCCGAGAAAACGAGAACCAGTCCGAGCGACATCGCCTTCACCAGCACCTCCCCGGAATCCCCGACACCTCGACGATGATAGCGGGCAGACATGGGCAAATTATGATTTGAATCCGTCCGCCCCACGTCCGGCACCCTCGATGTTGCGCTCCCGCGCCCTACCAGCGCAAGTCGGCTCTCCCTCGGGCCGAACGGCGGCATCGACCCCACCCCGCCGCGGGTCGGAACTCGGCGACACTCCCTGGCCGCGGACTGCACTGCCGGGCCATACCGCGCGCATCGTTTCGATGCGCTCGGCGATGCCGGTCTTTGCTGCAGGCCAATAGCGGAGAAATGCCATCAAGGTACGGTATCCCACTCTCGATATCGGCTGATGGATACACCTCGCGTCCGACGATGAAAATTCAGATAACGTCCGTAAGGGGATTTACGGAGCGTCACCGGCGGCGGCGCCAAGGTTAACCCAACCTCGCCAGAAATCCTCGGCCGCTCATTGCCGCGCTGCGAATTGCCCGAAGGCCGCGCGAATGCCCTGGAACAGCGTGTCGCTCAACAGTGGCTTTTCGATCAGGGGCACGCCCGCCAGGGCCGCGCGGTTGCGCACCGCGGGATTTGGATGGGTGGTCATCAGGATGGCCGGCAGATCGATGTTCCGCTTTCGCAGCTCGCAGAGCAGGTCCAGGCCGTTCATCTCCGGCAGCTTATAATCGACGACGAGGCATCCGCTATCGGGGATGTCGACCTCGCACAGCAGCTCGGCACCGGTGGAATAGGCCCGGACGGCAAAGCCTTCCACCTCCAATGCGAACTTCAGCGAATTTCGCACCGCGGGGTCGTCATCGATGATCAGGATCGTTGCCTGCGTCAATTCGCAATGCCTTCTAATCACGGTTCCAGGCTGCGCCAGCGCCATTGGGCCGCAAGTGGGCCGGATGCGCCTTGACCCAGGTCAAAGCGAGATGGGAGCCGGTATCGACGCACCCGCAGACGCCGCCGTCGGGCTTTTGAGTCGGACGTCGGGTTCAACGATCGGGCGCCGATTTCATCGCGCCGGCGGCCAGTGCCATGCGCACCAGCTCCGACAGGCTTCCCGCCTTCATCTTCGTCATGACGTTGGCGCGATATATCTCGACCGTCCGCGGGCTGATCTCGAGATCGAATGCGATGATCTTGTTGGGATGGCCGGCAATGAGCCCATCGAGGACTTCGCGCTCGCGATGGGTCAGCGTGGCGATCCGGGCGCGGATCTCGGCGCGCTCGGTCTCGAGCGCGGCGCTCGCCTCCGAGCGGTCGAGCGCCGATCGCACCGATGCCAGCAGAACCTCGTCGTCGAACGGCTTTTCGAGGAAATCGGCTGCGCCGAACTTCATGGCCTCGACCGCGAGCGGGACGTCGCCGTGCCCGGTGATGACGATGACGGGCAGTTGAACCCGCATCTCCTTGAGGCGCCGCAGCAAATCGATTCCGCTGATGCCCGGCATCCGCACGTCGGTGATGATGCAGCCGGAACGGATGGCCGGCAGCGCATCGAGGAACGCCGCGGCGGAATCATAGGTTCTCACCGTGAGCCGCGCGCTGCGGAGCAGGAATTCGATGGAATCGCGGACCGCTGCATCATCGTCGATCACGTGGGCATCTGTGTCAGCGGTCATCGCGGAGATCCTCTTGGCTCACGGCGCGAACGGTAAATCGAAAGGTGGTGCCCCCCTGCGGATTGGGTTCGACGGATATCAGGCCGCCATGGGATTCCACGATCGTGCGCGAGATCGACAATCCCACCCCCAGTCCATGGGGCTTCGACGTGATGAACGGCTGAAAAAGCTGCGACGCGATATCCGGCGAAATGCCGCCGCCGGTGTCGGAAACCTTGACGGCGGCCATCCCGTCACGGTCGCGCTCGGTGGCGATAGTCAATTCACGGCGATCCGAATGCTCCATCGATTCGATCGCGTTGCGCACGAGGTTCAGCACCACCTGCTGGATCTGCACCTTGTCGACCAGGACCAGATCGAGCGCGGGATCGAACAGGTAGGTGACCCGCACGCCGCGGTCCCGGGTGCCGACCAGGGCGAGCGCGCTTGCTTCCTCCAGCAGCTTGTTGAGACTTTCGATCCGGCGTTCGGTCTCGCCGCGGGCGACGAAGTCGCGCAGGCGGCGGATGATGTCGCCGGCCCGCAATGATTGCTCGGCGGCCTTGTCCATCGCCTCCCGGATCATTCGGGACTGCTCGTCCGTCCTGTCCTGCAGCAGCCGGCGCGAACCCTTCATGTAATTGGCGATGGCGGAGAGCGGCTGGTTGAGCTCGTGGGCGAGCGCGGAAGCCATCTCGCCGAGCGCCGTCAGCCGCGAGATGTGGACGAGCTCCGACTGCAGCTCCTGGAGCCGCGCCTCGACCTCCTGGCGTTCGGTGAGGTCGCGGATGAATCCAGTGAAGAAGCGGGCGTTGCCGGATTTCATTTCTCCGACCGCGAGCTCCATCGGAAACACCGAGCCGTCCTTGCGCGCGCCGACGACGACGCGCCCGGTCCCGATGATCCGCTTCTCTCCAGTCCGCATATAGCGATCGAGATAGCCGTCGTGATTCTCGCGATAGGGCGCCGGCATCAACATCCTGATGTTGTTTCCGATCGCCTCGTCCGCGGCGTAGCCGAACAGGCGCTCGGCGGCGGAGCTGAAGGAGTTGACCACCCCGCGCTCGTCGATGACGATCATCGCCTCCGGCACGGTATCCAGAATCGACTGCAGATGCGCCTCGCGGGCCGCCGCCTGGCGGCGGGTCTGCTGCAGCACTTCCCCGAACCACGCGATTGCGACGCCGAGCCCGACGAAAGTCGCGGCGCGCCAGAGCTCAGCCGCAAAGAGCGGCGAATCCATATGGGACAGGCTCGAAAACTCTCCGGTCACATAGAGATGGAAAATTAGGCTCAGCGCGGTGGCGAGCAGGCCCGGCCCCATCCCTCCGAACACGCCGGCGATGAGGACGGGAGGCACGAGAAACAGGTAGAGCGGCTGGCCGCCGAGCGTGGCGGCCAGCCGCGACCGCAGGATGAAGGCGATCACGACGAGCGCCAGCGAGACCGCGTAGATCACCGCACTCGCTCCCAGCCCGGAGCGGAACATGGACCGACGTCCCGTGCTGCCTTCGATTGCTTTCAAGCCATCCAAATCCTTGAACCGTAATTGCAATTCGCAGGGACGGTGGCCGCCGGCCGAGCCGCTCTCGTGCGCCGCCCGCGCCTCCGTAGAACCCCTTAGGGAGATTATCTGAATTTTCGATTCGCAGGTCCACCGGTATCGCTGTGAACGCCAACTCGAAAGGTGGAGCTGAACCCATGCTGATGCAGACCTCCCTACAGCGGTCCTCCCTCCAGCGCCCCGTGTCGCGTCCCCCGCAAGCGTCTCGCCCTTCCGCTTCCTCTTTGGACCTCGTTGGACAAATGGAAATCATGGGAGCCCCGATGTCGTTTTCCCGCAATACCGAGATTTACGGAGAAAACGAGCCCGCCGATTATCTTTACAAGGTCATCAGTGGTTCGGTGCGTACTTACAAGATTTTCGACGATGGCCGGCGGCAGATCGGCGGCTTCTATTTCCCCGGCGACATGTTCGGTCTCGAAGTCGGCGAGGCGCACCAGTTTTCGGCGGAGGCGGTCGAAAATTGCGTCGTCCTCGTCGTCAAACGGAGCGCCCTCGTCGCGCTCGCCGAACGCGATGGCGACATTGCGCGGCAGTTGTGGTCGTTCACGGCGGGAGAATTGCAGCGGGTTCGCGCGCATATGTTGCTGCTCATCAAGAGCGCGGAGGAGCGGGTGGCCTGCTTCCTGCTCGAAATGGCCGATCGCCTATCGACCGCGGAGTTGGTGGAATTGCCGATGTCGCGCCAGGATATCGCAGACTACCTCGGCTTGACCATCGAGACCGTCTCGCGCACTCTGACCCACCTCGACGCGAAGGGCGCGATCGCGCTGCCGTCCTCGCGCCGGATCCTGTTGCGCAATCGCAAGGCGCTGATCCGTCTCGATGCCTGACGGCGAGCGTTACACCTTCGTGGTGATGTCCGTCGAGGGGGTGGAAAAATAGCCGGGGCCGGGTGATATCGTTGTCCGTATGGAAACCGGCCGCCCGCTGAAATGACCGATACGGCCGAATCTCAGGACGACGTTTTCGCGTATCTGGAGCGGCCGTTGACTCATGGCGGCGCCAGCGTCCGCCGCATCGATACCCATGCGGCCGTGGTATTCCTGGCCGGAGAGCGCGCCTTCAAGGTCAAGCGTGCGGTGCGCTTTCCGTTCCTGGATTTCTCGACGCTGGAAAAACGCCGGCAAGCCTGCACCGCCGAAATCGAGGCGAATCGGCCGTTTGCGCCCGAACTCTACCGCGGCGTGGTTGCGATCACGCGCGAACGGGGCGGTGCGTTGGCGCTCTCGGGCATGGGCGAGCCCGTCGAATGGGCGGTCGAGATGCACCGCTTCGACGATACAAAGACGCTCGACCGTCTCGCCGACAGCGGCGCCGTCGACCTCGCGCTGGCGGACAGCTTGGCGCGCGTGGTCGCGGCGGCCCACGCCCGGGCGCCGGTGGTCGATGCCGCGCCGTGGGTCGATGCGCTCGCCGCCTATGTAGCGCAGAACGATGCCGCGTTCCGCGAGCACCCGGGATTGTTTCCCGCCGCCGCGACCGTGCGGCTCGCGACGCAGAGCCGCGCGGTGCTTTCGCGCATTCGCCCGTTCTTGCTGGCGCGCGGAATGCGCGGCCTCGTGCGGCGCGGGCACGGCGACCTTCATCTCGGCAACATCGCGCTCATTGACGGCCGGCCGGTGCCGTTCGACGCCCTCGAATTCGATCCGCTCGTCGCCTCCGGCGACGTGCTCTACGACCTCGCCTTCCTGTTGATGGATCTCGTCGAGCGCAAGCTGCAGCCGGCGGCCAATGTCGTACTCAACCGCTATCTCGCCGAGACGCGGCGGCTGGAGGACCTCGACGCGCTGGCGGCGCTGCCGTTCCTGATGTCCATGCGCGCGGCGATCCGCGCCAAGGTGACGGCCGCGCGCGTTGCGGTTGCACGACCAACCGATCGCGTCACGACCGAAAAGGCGGCGACGACTTATTTCGAGTTGGCGGCGGCCCTGATCGATCCGCGACCGCCCGCTCTGGTCGCCACCGGCGGCTTGTCCGGCACCGGCAAATCGGTGCTCGCCCGTATGCTCGCGCCCGAACTCATGCCCGCGCCCGGCGCCGTGGTGCTGCGTTCCGACGTCGAGCGCAAGGCCCTGTTCGGTGTCGCCGAAACCGAACGCTTGCCCGCCGATGCCTACAGCGCGGAAATCACGGCGCGGACCTACGCCGCGCTCGCCGACAAGGCGCGCCGGGTGACGGGTGCCGGCCATTCCGCTGTTGTCGATGCCGTGTTCGCCGCCCCCGCCGAGCGCGCGGCCATGGCAGCTGTTGCATCGGCAGGCAATGTGGCGTTCCGCGGCCTGTACCTCACCGCCGATCTCGCGACTCGGATCGCGCGGGTCGGCCACCGCGCCGGCGACGCATCCGATGCGGACGCGGTGGTCGCCGAACAGCAGGAGGGCTATGAGCTCGGCGCCATGGACTGGAGCATGGTCGACGCCTTCGGAACGCCGGCGCAGACTTTTTCGCGGGCGAAGGGAGTCATCCACGAATTGTAGGGTGGGCGATGGCGCGTTGCGCCGTGTCCACGCTGAGACGGCCATCGGGCCGGCCGAAGACGGGACCCGTTGGCTTCGCCTACGCGCTGCCGTCATCACCGGGACGCGCGGCAACCGCGAGCAGGCCAGCCACGGTGCCTCCCGATTCGATCCGCGTCGCGACCGGTGCCAGTTCCAGAAGCTGCAGCGGGCCGGCTGCCACCGCGGCGCGCACATGGGCGGCGCCGTGGCGGTAGCGCAGCTTCTCGCCGAGTTCGACGCCGTCGCCGCCATGGGTTTCGACGGTGAAGGCGAATAGCCCGCCGGGGCTCAAAACGCCGGCCACGGCACGCGCGATCGCGGCTAGATCGAACAGGTAGACGAAGACGTCGGCGGCGATGACGAGATCGTAGCGCCGGCGCGCGGCCCGCTCGGCGCCGAGGAATTCCACGAGCTCCCCGGTCTCCAGCCGGTCGTAGATGCCCCTGGCGCGGGCCTCGGCGATCATTGCCGGCGACAGGTCGACGCCGCTCAGGTGCCGCACCCGCGGCCGGAACGCCGCGCCGGCGAGACCGGTCCCGCAGCCGAGATCGAGCATCGCCTCGAACCCGCCCGCAGGGGCGCCGGCCCGCTCGACGGCGTCCAGCAGGCGCTGCGGGCCTCGGTAGGCCAAGCCCTCCAGCAATGCGCCATCGAACCGCGGGGCATATTGGTCGAACAGTGCCCGCACATAGGCAGGCGACATCGCGCCGTCAGGATTGGCGGCGCCGAGCCGGGCGAGATGGAGCGCGGCGCCGTGGCGGTCCCGCGGATCGATCCGCAGCGCCTCGCGCAGCGCCGCCGCGGCGCCCGCGCCGTCGCCGAGCTTTGCCCGGGTCTCGCCCAGCGCAAACCATCCGGCCGCGAACTCCGGCGCCGCTTCGACCGCCTGGGCGAACAGGTCGGCGGCGGCCGAAAAGTCGCCGCGGGAGGCGAGGTCGCGGCCGAAACCATAGCGCCGGTCGGCGATCAGATCGCCTGATGAAACCGCAACGGGATCGCTGTCCCCACGTGTGCTCAATCCGGGCCTCGCAAAGGCGCCTCTATGCCATATCTCTGGGCCATGCGCCCCGAGGAACTTCTGAGCCCCGTGCCGGCCGGGCTGTGTTGCCGGCCCGGCGGCTTCCATATCGACCCCATGCGCCCGGTCGAGCGGGCGCTGATCACCCATGGTCATTCCGACCATGCCCGGGCCGGCCATGGTGCCGTGCTGGCGACGGCGGAGACCATCGACCTGATGCGGCTGCGTTACGGCGCGGATTTCGCCGGCACTGTGCAGCCGGTGCGCTATGGCGAGCATCTGCGGCTCGGCGGGGTCGATGTGAGCTTCCATCCCGCCGGCCATGTGCTGGGCTCCGCGCAGATCAGGATCGAGAGCGAGGGACTGCGCATCGTCGCATCGGGCGATTACAAGGACGTCCACGATCCCACCTGCACGCCCTTCGAGCTGGTGCCGTGCGACGTCTTCATCACCGAGGCGACATTCGGGTTGCCGGTGTTCCGCCACGGCGACCCCGACGTCGAGATCGCCAAGCTCATGGCCTCGGTGGCGCTGTTTCCCGAGCGCGCCCACTTGGTCGGCGCCTATTCGCTCGGCAAGGCTCAGCGCGTCATGGCGATGATCCGCGCGGCCGGCTACGACAAGCCGATCTATCTGCACGGGGCGATGGAAACCATCACCCGCTATTACGCGAGCCGCATCGATCTCGGCGAGCTGCGGGCGGTGCGCGATGCCGGCAAGGCCGATCTCGCCGGCGCCATCGCACTGTGCCCGCCGTCGGCGTTGCAGGACCGCTGGTCGCGCCGCTTTCCCGATCCGGTGGCGGCGTTCGCGTCGGGCTGGATGCGGGTGCGGGCGCGCGCCCGCCAGCGCGGCGTCGAGTTGCCGCTGGTGATTTCCGATCACTGCGACTGGGACGGCCTCACCGCCACCATTACCGCCACCGGCGCCTCCGACATCTGGGTAACCCACGGCGCCGAGGACGCGCTCGTGCATTGGTGCGAGACGCGCGGTCTGCGGGCGCGGCCGCTGCATATGATCGGCTATGGCGAGGAGGAGGACGCCGATGCCGGTGCATCTATCGGCGAGGACGGCGCGGCGTCATGAACAGGTTCGCCGCGTTGCTCGACCGTCTCGCCTATGAGCCCGGACGCAATGCCAAGCTGCGGCTGCTCACCGACTATTTCCGCACCACGCCCGATCCCGAGCGCGGCTATGCGCTGGCGGCGATCACGGGAGCGCTGTCGTTCCGCCATGCCAAGCCCGGCCTGATCCGCACCCTGATCGCCGAGCGCACCGATCCCGTGCTGTTCGCGCTGTCCTACGACTATGTGGGCGACCTCTCGGAAACGGCAGCCTGATGTGGCCGGCGCCGCCCAAGGAGGCGGGCGTCGGCGGCGCGCCGATCCCGTCGCTCGCCGAGGTCGTCACCACGCTGGCCGCGCTCGGCAAGGCCGAGCTGCCGGGCCGGCTCGCCGCGTGGCTCGACGGGCTCGACGAAACCGGACGGTGGGCGCTGCTCAAGCTCGTGACCGGCGCTTTGCGCATCGGCGTGTCGGCGCGGCTCGCCAAGACCGCGGTCGCGGCCATCGGCGAGCGGGAGGCCGACGAGGTCGAACTGGTGTGGCCGTCGCTGGCGCCGCCCTATGCCGACCTGTTCGCCTGGGTCGAGGGCCGCGCGCCGCGGCCAGCCAGCGGAGATCCCGCACCGTTCCGGCCGCCGATGCTGTCCAACGCCATCGCCGACGGCGATTTCGCCGCGCTCGATCCCGCCGCCTTCGCCGCCGAATGGAAATGGGACGGCATCCGCGTCCAGGCGGCCGCCGGCCGGCTCGCCGATGGGCGCCGCGTCGCGCGGCTGTTCTCACGCACCGGCGAGGACATTTCAGCGAGCTTTCCCGACCTCGCCGCGTCGCTCGAGTTCGACGGAGCGCTCGACGGCGAACTGCTGATCATGCGAGACGGCCAAGTGCAGTCCTTCAACGTGCTGCAGCAGCGGCTCAACCGCAAGACCGTCGCGCCGAAGCTGCTGGCGGAGTTTCCGGCCCATCTGCGCGCCTATGACCTGCTGGTCGAAGGCGACACCGACCTGCGCGATCTGCCCTTCGAAGCGCGGCGTGCCCGACTCGAAGCTTTGGTGGCGCGGCTCGCCTCGCCGCGCATCGACCTGTCGCCCCTGGTGCCGTTCGCGACCTGGGATGCACTCGCCGCCGCCCGCGCCGACCCCGCCAATGCCGGCGCCGGCCGCGATGCGCAAGCGGTCGAAGGCGTGATGATCAAGCGGCGCGACGCACCCTATCTGCCGGGCCGGCCAAGAGGCCTGTGGTGGAAATGGAAGCGCGACCCCTTCGTGATCGACGCGGTGCTGATGTATGCGCAGCGCGGCCACGGCAAGCGTTCCTCGTTCTATTCCGACTATACGTTCGGCGTGTGGGCCTCGGGCGAGGCCGGAGACGAATTGGTGCCGGTGGGCAAGGCCTATTTCGGCTTCACCGACGCCGAGCTCGCGGAGATCGACCAATTCGTGCGGCGCAACACCGTCAACCGGTTCGGGCCGGTGCGCGAGGTCACCCACGGCCGCGATGAAGGCCTGGTGTTCGAGGTCGCGTTCGAGGGACTGCAGCGGTCGACCCGGCACAAATCCGGCATCGCCATGCGTTTCCCGCGCATCAGCCGGCTGCGCTGGGACAAGCCGCCGCGCGATGCCGACCGGCTGGAGACGCTCCAGACCCTGCTCGACCGCAACGCCGCAACCGGCGCGAGCCGACCCGGCGCCGCCCTCATTTTGCCGGCCGGCAATGTGGTAAAATGAACGCGGAATCAGCTGGAGGGATGTCATGACGAATGATCTGATCAACCGGTTCTTCGGCGGCCCGCCATTGTCGGTGCTGGCGCGCCTGGTGCTGTTGTCGATCCTCGTCGGCGTCGTTCTCTCCGCGATCGGCCTCGATCCCATGAACATCATGCACAGCATCGAAAGGCTGATCCGCGAGGTCTGGGACATGGGCTTCGACGCGGTGCGCTGGCTGTGGCGCTACTTCCTGCTCGGCGCCGTGCTGGTGGTGCCGATCTGGCTACTGGTCCGCTTGGCGCGCGGCACCGCGGGGCGTGCCTGAACCGGGCCGGCACTCCACAATAATTTTTTCCACAATGGCGCGCGGCCACCTAGACGGGGCCCGCGGCAGGTTATAATTCCTATACGGTCCCCAGCGGGAGGCCATGGATGCTGACGCATGCTCAGATTTGGTCGGCGATCGACGGGCTTGCAAAGCGATCGGGATTGTCGCCCTCCGGCCTCGCCAAACGCGCGGGGTTGGACCCGACTACGTTCAACAAGTCGAAGCGCATCACGCCCGACGGGCGGGCGCGCTGGCCGTCGACGGAATCGGTGGCGAAGTCGCTCGCGGCCACCGGGGCGTCCATCGACCAGTTCGTCGCCCTGATTTCCGAATCCACGCATCCAGCCGCCGAGGCGGTGCCGCTGATCGGTTTCGCCGAGGCTGGGGTCGGCGGCTATTTCGACGATGGCGGATTTCCCCACGGCAAGGGCTGGGACGAGATCCCGTTTCCCGCCGTCGACGACGAGCATGTCTATGCGCTGGAGATTTCCGGCGAGTCGATGCACCCGGCCTACCGCGACGGCACCGTCATCATCGTATCGCCGGCGGCACCGATCCGCCGCGGCGATCGCGTCGTCGTCAAGACCAGGGACGGCGAGGTGATGGCGAAGGAATTGAAGCGCAAGACGACGAAGTCGCTGGAATTGAAGTCGCTCAATCCCGAGCATCCCGACCGCATGCTCACCTCGGAAGAAGTGCTGTGGGTCGCGCGCATCGTGTGGGCGAGCCAGTAGCCGTCATATCACACAGTCTTTCCGGGGCGGTGCCAACGCGTCCGGCCTTCGTTTGGGCGAAGCGCCCCAAAGATCAAGGCCGCTCGTTCAATTACCAAAGTTCCCGGTAATTGTGGAAATTCGGCAGGATCGGATCGGACCGCGTCGGCTCCAGCAGCGGCAGCAGCCTCCGGAACAGCGCGTTGACCGGGCCCGAGGTGTGCCGGACATAGAGATCGATGGGGAAGAGCGACTGGCGCAGGTGCCACTTCGGATCGTAGTTCAGGCTGCCGCTGTAGAACCGCTTGTAGCCGTTGGCGATGGCCCATTCGATGATGTCGCGGAATACCCGGTAATACAGGTTGAGCTCGAAGGCGACGGAATAATCGAAGCCGACATATTCGTGGCAGATGGCGTCGCCCTGCACGGTGCATAGGCCGAACGCTATGATCTTTTGGTCCTGGCGCCAGACGAAGAAGCGGGCCTTGTCGGGCATCCGCTTGGCGATCTCGCACAGGAACTCCTTGGTCAGCTTCTCGAACTGCAGCGGCGAGCGCTCGTAGACCCCGAGATAGAGCGGATAGATTTCGTCGATGATCGCGCTCACGTCGTCCACGAGGGTCATGGTGATCGCCGGCTTGCGCGCGCTCGGCGGCGCGCAGCTTGCGCCGCACCTTGCCGCGCGTGCGCGGGCTCAGCGACTTGTCGACATACTCCTCGAAATTCTTGAAGTCGATGGCGAGCGTGGTCATGGGCATGCTGGGCACGCGGGTGAACCCGGCGTGCTGCAGGACCGCCAGCGGCGCCCGGTATTTGGCCGGGAATTCCTTCAGCACGACCATGACGCAATTCAATTCCCGCGCGATGCGGCGCAACGAAACCGCCAGCAGTTCGGCGGTCGTGGACTGCGCCATCTCGCTGCCGTCGAGGTGCCCCTCGCCCGCCGCGCATCCCACCATCAGCGTGCGTGCGCGCATGAAGCGCGGCCACAGCCGCCTGATGGCGGCGATGACGGTCTTGGCCTGCCCGCCGGTGCCGGCGACGAGATCCTGGTCGATGACGAAGTAGGGCTGGACCGCGCTGATGTCGTCGCCGTTGCCGGCGACGAGATAGCCGTAGTCGAATCCGTCCAGCGTATCTTCCAGGAGTTCGTAGAAGCGACGGTCCTTGCGCTCGCCGGCGAACGCGGTCTGCCAGCGCGGCAAGGATACGATCTCGTTGCGCGACGCGATCCTGATCGTTCCGCCGGAAATGGCGGATGAGGACAGTTTGACGCGACCAATGCCCCCGTGCATCGAAGCACCCCCGTGTATGACGCCCTAGATGGAATCTATCACAAATACTCCCCGTCGACACCAGCCTTGATGCAAGGCGCGCACGTACATCGGCCGCAAAAATGCCGCAAAAGAGCCGCTGAGGAAAGAAATCCGGCGGCGAATCTATCGATACCGCAATCGGTCCCACCGCCGCGAGTGTACAGGCGCCCGATCAGCCGCCGGCACAATAGCTGCAGCCGGCTTGCTGCGCGCGGTTCACGCCCCATGTTCCGGACGGAACGACGGTGATCCCCGGAATGATGTTGGCGGCCCATTCCCTGGCGGCTTCTTCTGCGCTCACACCGGCGTTGCCGGCGAGCATCTTGCTCTGGACCGTCAGTGCCACATTGCAGGCGCCGACCACCGTGCCCTTCGCGAGCAGCCTGTCGAGCGCTATGTCGTCGATGAGCAACACGCCGGGCTTCGGCTTGAAGAAAGGATTCTTCACCGCCGGCGCCTTGGTCTCGGGATCGATGATCTTGAACGACTCGCCGATCTTGTATTTCTTCCACATGTCGTCGGCGAGCGCGATCGGGAACGCCCCGTGGCGCAGCACGAGCACTGCCGTCGTGTTCGACGGATCGTTCGGCAGTAGGAAGGTGTAGACGAATGCCAGCGGGAATCCGGAATTGACCTCATAGGCATCCACCACCTGGCGATTGCGTCCCTTGAGCGTGCCGGGCCAATCCGGACCCGCCGTCTGCGCGCGCGACGGCGCCGGCACGAAGCCCGCAAGCCCGAGCGCCATTGCGCCGGCGATGCGAGTAAAGAAACCGCGGCGTGGTGTCAGGTCGGCCGCGTCGTCCATGAGATCGGTCATGTGGTCCTCCATCATTTGAGTGCATCACGTGCGTGATCGCCGGCTGTATGAAATGCTCGGCCGACATCATCGCAGAATCTCGGCCCGCAATCCCAGGCCGCGCTGAGCGTCAGGATGATCCGTTTGGGCATCGTCCGCAAGGACGTTGGAAGCGAGAACGTTCTCCCGGGCGGCGCGCGATCCTGACCCGCTTGCGCCCCCTATCGCAAAAGCATGAGTGTGGCGTATCCTCCTCGCCGCGTTCCAGCGGCGCTCGCGCCGCGTCGATCAGTGAGCAATCGGCCATGTCGCCCGCGATAGCACCACCTGCAATCAAGCCGCGCGCGCTCGGGCGCCGTGGTGTCGTCGCCGGCGTGGCTGCGCTCGGATTGTGCGGTCTCGCGCCGCGCGCCCGGGCGCAATCATCCGCCCGCCCGCTGGCCGAGCGGCTCGCCGTTTACGCCGATGGATTGCGCTTCGAGGATCTCGACGCCCCGGCCATCGAAGCCGTCAAGGTCCATCTCATCGACACCATCGGCTGCGGGATCGCGGCGTTCGACGAGCGGCCGGTCCGCATCTGCCGCGAGGTCGCGCTCGCCACCGGCGGCGGTGTCGCGACCGTCATCGGCACCAGCCACCGCACCACACCCGACCTCGCAGCCTTCGCCAACGGAGCCGCCGGCCGCTACTATGACTTGAACGATTTCTATGTCGGACGCCAGGCCGCTCATCCCAGCGACACCATCGCGGCGTGCCTCGCGGTCGCGGAGGCCGAGCGCGCAAGCGCGGCCGATCTCATCACCGCGATCGTGCTCGCCTATGAGATCAACTGCCGGCTGGTCGATGCCTTCGACATCACGACCAGGGGCTGGGACCCGCCGGTGTTCACGCTGCCGGCCGTGGCGCTGGCCGCCGGCAAGCTGATGAAGCTCGGGCCCGACCGGCTGACCGAGGCCGTCAACCTCGCCGTCAACGATCACATCCCGATGAACCAGACCCGGGTGCAGGTCCTTTCCGACTGGAAGGGGCTGGCGGATGCGGAGGCCGCGCGCAATGCAGTGTTCGCGGCGTTGCTGGCGCGCGGCGGCCTAACCGGCCCCGCGCCGATCTTCGAAGGGCGGGCGGGGTTCTTCAAGCAGGTATCCGGACCGGCCACCGTCGATGTCGATGCATTCGGCCGGCGCGGCGTCCCGTTCCGGATCGGGACCTGCGGCATGAAGGCCTATCCCGCCGTCGTCTACACGCAAACGGCGATCGCCGCGGGGATCGCGGTCGCCAAGGAGGTTGGCGCGATCGATCGGGTCACGGCTGTCGAAATCGCCACCACCCGCCGGGGCTTCCAGACCGCGGCGAGCGATCCCGAGAAATGGGCGCCGCAGACGCGGGACACGGCGGATCACAGCCTGCCCTACATCACCGCGCGGGCGATGTTCGACGGCGACATCACCAATGACAGCTACGCCCCGGAAAAGCTGCGCGACCCCGGCATCCTCGCCTTCATGCGCAAGATTTCCGTGAAGGAAGACCCCGCACTCACCGCGCGGGTAGGAGACGCGGTGCCGACGCGCGTCACCGCAGTCCTCGACGACGCGCGGCGCATCACGCGTGAGGTCGACGACGTGCCCGGCTTCGCGGGACGGCCGATGGGGCGCACGGACGTCGAACGGAAATTCCGCGGCAATATCGGCAAGCGCTGGCCGAGCGAGCGCACGGATCGTGTCCTGCAATCGCTATGGGAGCTCGACCGCACCGACCACCTGGCACTTTTGCTCGGCGGGCTTTCGCTGCAGGCAAGCCTGTAAGGCGCCGCAGACCAGCCGACACGGTCCGACTTCGAGATCAGAACACAGGGAGACACGAACATGGCCACGCCGCCCCACGATATCGAAGACACCGAATCCGCCAGCCTGTCGCGCCGTTTCTTCGTGACCGCTTCGGCCGCGGTCGGCGGCTTGGCGCTCGCGCCGGGGGCCGCCCGCGCGGCCATCGTGCGCACCGATTTTTCGAACCTGCCGCCCTACGGCAATGGGACGCTTCCCGCTGGCGTGCGTTCGCGCGCCATCAGCAACGTCAACGGCCTCACGGTGCATATATTGGAGGCGGGCTTCGAGACGCCGGGCCGGCCCGCGGTGCTGCTGCTGCACGGCTTTCCCGAACTCGCCTATAGCTGGCGCAAGGTGATGCCGGTGCTGGCGGCGGCGGGGTATCACGTGATCGCCCCGGATCAGCGCGGCTACGGCCGCACCACCGGCTGGGACGATTCCTTCGACGACGATCCCGATCAGTTCCGCATCCTCAACATGGTGCGGGACGCCATCGGGCTCGTCTATGCGCTCGGCTACCATCAGGTCGCCGCCATCGCCGGGCACGACGCCGGCTCGCCGGTGGCATCCTGGGCCGCGCTCATCAGGCCCGACATTTTCCAGTCGGTCGCGATCCTGAGTTCGCCGTTCGGCGGCGCGCCTGCCTTGCCGTTCAACACCGCCAACGGCGCCCCGTTGCCGCGCCCGGCGCCCACCGACGACGAACTCGACGCCGAGCTGGCGAAGCTCGATCCGCCGCGCAAGTACTATCAGAACTACCAGCGCAAGCCCGGGGCCAACGAAGACATGCTGAATGCCCCGCAGGGCCTGCATAATTTCTTTCGCGCCTATTACCACTACAAGAGCGCCGACTGGAAAGGGAACAAGCCGGTCCCGCTCAAGGCGCGCACCGCCGAGGAGATGGCGAAGATCCCCACCTACTACGTCATGGAGCTCGACAAGGGGATGGCGGCGACGGCTGCCTCCGCGATGCCGTCCGCGGCCGAGATCGCGGCCTGCAAATGGCTGATCGATGCCGAGGTCGAGGTCTACGCCACCGAATACCGCCGGACCGGATTCAACGGCGCGCTGCAGGGCTATCGGGTCCGGCGCGGCTCCAACCCCAAGAGCATGGCCGAGCTGCAGACGTTCTCCGGCCGCACCATCGACGTGCCGTCGTGCTTCATCGCCGGCAAGAGCGACTGGGGCGTCTACCAGACCCCGGGGCTCGTCGACGTCATGCGCACCAAGGCCTGTACGCAGATGCAGAGCTTCAATCTCATCGACGGCGCCGGGCACTGGGTCCAGCAGGAGCAGCCGGAACACGTGAGCAAGCTGCTGCTGGAGTTCCTGCAAAACCCCGCCCGCAAGGGGTGAGCGGCGAATGATCTTCGCCGCGGCCTCACAAATTCCCTCCCCGTCTTCGGGGAGCGGAAGGTGGTGTCTGCTTCACCAAGCGTCGTGCGGCGGCGAGCCCCACCCCGAAGACGGGGAGCGAGAAGCGGAGCCGACCGTCCCCCCTACCGCACCTGGAACACCAGCTTGCCGCGCAGATGGCGCGCCTCGCTCACGCGGTGGGCGGCGACAGCGTCGGACAAGGGATAGAGCGTGATCTCGGGCGGGCGGACGGCGCCCGACTGCACCAGTTCGACGATGCGATCGAGATGGGCGCGGTCGCGCCCGACCGCAGGCCGCAGCGAGCGCACGTCGCTGCGCGGCGATGCCGGCGCCTGCGGGCCGGAGCCGATGAAGGCCGCGCGACCGCCGGGCCGAACCACCGCAAAGCATTTTTCCGCCACCGCGCCGCCGACGGTATCGAGGACGGCATCGCAGTTCGCCACGACCTTGGTGAAGTCGGTGGTCGTATAATCGATGATCTCGTCGGCGCCGATCGAGCGGAGGTAGTCGTGGTTCTCCGGCCTCGCCGTGGTGATGACGCGGGCGCCGATATGCTTGGCGAGCTGGATGGCGAAGCTCGCGACGCCGCCGGCGCCGCCCTGGATCAGGATCGTCTCGCCCCGCTTCAGCTCGAGCGTATCCTCCACCGAGACCAGGGCCGTAAGGCCGGCGAGCGCCAGGGCCGCCGCCTCGGCGTGGGACATGCTGTCCGGCTTCTTCGCGACGATGGCGGCCTTGATCGCGATCTTCTCCGCATAGGCCCCCTCCTGGCCGACATCGCAGACGCCGAACACGGCATCACCGACCGCGAGGTCGTGGACGCCCGTGCCGACGGTGCTCACCACGCCGGAAAAATCCCGCCCCAAAATGTATGGAAAATGCGACGCCCGGTAGGACTTGCCGGCGCGCACCTTCCAATCGGCGCCGTTGACGCTCGCCGCGAAGATATCGACGACGACTTCGTCCGGCTTGGCGACGGGATCCGGCGCGTCGCCATAGGTCAGGACGTCGGGCCCGCCATGCTTGTTGATGTAAACGGCCTTCATTGTGTTGTTTCCTGCGGAAGTTGGAGCCGGATGCGTGAAGTGTAAATGCATTGGCCCATAGTCCGGGCCGCGGCAAGGAGGAAATCGCCTTGAATCCCATACCTCGTCATCCTGAGGCGGCCGCGCTCTTCGCGGCCCTCGAAGGATGCGGCCGAAGCCTCGCCGCAAACGTGCTCGTGCCACCGCCGGGTCCGTCGCCCTTCGAGGCTCGCGAAGAAGCGCGAGCACCTCAGGGTGACGGAACCGGGTTTTTGCTCCGAGACCGCTTGGCTTACGCCAGTATCTCCACCGTCAGCGGCTTGAGCCGGAAGTTGTTGCAGGCGTTGAACAGGATCGGGCAATTGGAAATCGCGACGACCTGCGGCATCAGCGCGCGCAACGTCATGTAGTCGCCGGGCTTGCCTTTGGGCGGCCGGATTTCCCATTTGCCGTCGGCGTCGTAGGCGACCGTCATGAAGACGTTGAAGCAGGCGTCGATGTTGAAGCTCCAGCGGTCCATGCCGTAACCGCGGATGGCGGCCTCGAGATTCGACTGGCAATTCGGCGCGCCGGCACCGGCCGCGCCGTAGCGCGCGACGTTGAGGTGCTCGCTGCAATAGCCGCCGCCGCAGTAATTCTCGGCCGTGAGATCGTCTTCGATCTTCCACATCTCGCGGGTGCGGTTGCTGTAGAGCACGTGCGGGGCGGTGAGCTTCCAATTCAGGTTGACGGCCCGGCTCGAATGCATCGACAGGAGCTCGCGGACATCGTCGCGATTGAAGGACACGAAGTCCGCGACCTGCTCGCCCTCGGGCTGGGTCAGCCGCAACCGCTGCCCGGCATCGATCTCGAAACTGATATTGCCGGCCGGCGCGAGGGTGACGGGCACGCCGGGCTGCAGAACGGCACTTGCGCGAACTCATGGGGAATCCGGCCCTGTTTGATTTATTCGAAAACCTCAGCGAGGATCGCGGCAACTTAGCACGTCTGGCGACGGACCTTCGGCGGCGAGGGAGGCGAGGCATTCATGAGCCACCATCACGACCATGATGGGCATGACCACGGCCACGACCACCATGACGGTCACAACCACCATGACGACGACCACGACCACGACGACGGTCATGGCCATCATCACGTCCATGGGGCGGGGACCGGACACGTCCATGCGCCCGCCAGCTACGGCAGGGCGTTTGCGATCGGCGTCACCCTCAACATCGCCTACGTGGTCATCGAGGCGCTCTTCGGGTTCCTCAGCAACTCGGTCGCCCTGCTCGCGGACGCCGGCCACAATCTCGGCGACGTGCTCGGGCTCTTGGTTGCCTGGACCGCCATGGTGCTGGTCAAGCGTGCACCCTCCGCCCGTTTCACCTACGGCCTGCGCGGCTCCTCGATCCTGGCGGCGCTGTTCAACGCGGTCTTCCTGCTGCTGACCGTGGGCGCGATTTCATGGGAGGCGATCCAGCGGCTGGGCAATCCCGAGCCGGTGTCGGGCGCCACGGTGATGATCGTCGCCGCGGTCGGCATCGTCGTCAACGGCATCACCGCCTGGCTGTTCGCCTCCGGCCGCAAGGGCGACCTCAACGTGCGGGGCGCGTTCATGCATATGGCGGCCGACGCGTTGGTTTCGGTCGGGGTCGTGGTTGCGGGTCTGGTGATCCTGCTCACCGGGTGGCTGTGGCTCGACCCGCTGGTCAGCCTCGCGATCAACGCGGTGATCGTGTGGGGCACCTGGGGCCTGCTGCGGGATTCCGTCGGAATGTCGATGGCCGCCGTCCCGCCCCAGATCGACCCCGCCGCGGTGCGCAGCCTGCTCGAAAAGTGCCCGGATGTCGCCAGCCTGCACGATCTGCACATTTGGCCGATGAGCACCACCGAGATCGCGCTGACATGCCATCTGGTGATGCCGGGAGGCCATCCCGGGGACGCGTTCATCCATGGATTGGCGGAAGAACTCGCGGTCCGGTTCAAGATCAACCACGCGACCGTGCAGATCGAGGTCGACCAGCATCTCGCCTGCGCGCTCGCCCCCGACGACGTGGTGTAGCCCGGCTTTCCCGACATGCCGATTACCGCTGTCCGAGCCACACCGGCTGCGCTATCGTGACGGCAACAAGGCCAACACCATTACTTGGGAGGACTTCATGAGGTCGATCAGCGTTTCCAAGGCGGGGCTTGCGGCGGGCGTCGCGATCGCCGTGCTGTCGCTCGGCGGACCCGGCCGCGCCCAGGCGCCGGCGCCCTTGTCCGGCCAGGTCAGCTCGGCCGAGGAAGGCGCGATGGAAGGCGTGCTCGTCAGCGCCAAGCGCGACGGCTCGACCATCACCGTCTCGGTCGTCACCGACGCCCAGGGACACTACCAGTTCCCGCCCGGCCGGCTCGGCCCCGGCCACTACAAGCTCACGATCCGTGCCACCGGCTACGATCTCAGCGCGCCAGCCGCGACCGACATCGACGCGGCCAAGCCGGGCAGTGTCGACCTCAAGCTGCGCAAGACCAAACGGCTCGCGGCCCAGCTCAACAACGCCGAATGGCTGGCCAGCATGCCCGGCACCGACGAGCAGAAGAAGTCGATCTTCGAATGCACCAATTGCCACTCGCTGCAGCGCATCGTCATGTCGCAGCACGATCCCGCGGAATTCCTGCAGCTCTTCAAGCGCATGAGCGGCTACACGTTCTCCTCGACCTCGCTCAAGCCGCAGCTGCGCAAGCGGCCGATCAACCTCGTCCATCCCGAGGTCGCCCAGCAGACCGCGGACTTCCTCGCCTCGGCGAACCTGAGCCAGGACGAGACCTGGGCCTATCCGCTCAAGGTCCTGCCGCGGGTGTCCGGCCGCTCGACCCGCGTCATCATCACCGAATACGACATGCCGCGGGAAGTGACCCAGCCCCATGACGTGCTCACCGACGCCGACGGCATGCTGTGGTTCACCTATTTCAGCGAACAGATGTTCGGCAAGCTCGATCCGAAGACCGGCAAGGTGACGGAATTCCCGGTGCCGACGGTCAAGCCGGGCTGGGCCGAGGGCACGCTCGACCTCAAGCGGGGACCCGACGGGAGCTACTGGATCGGGATGATGTATCAGACCGAACTCGCCAAGTTCGATCCCAAGCAGGAGAAGTTCGAGATCATTCCGATCCCGGCCGAAATGAACAGCGACGTATCGCAGCAATCCATGGTGATGCCGTCGAATGCGGCAGCGGACGGCAAGGTCTGGACCAACAATGCCGGCGCCCGCGTGCTGCTGCGCCTCGATCTCGCGACCCGCACCTGGGAAGCGTTCGAGCCGTTCAAGGGCATCGCCGGCGCGCACCAGACCTACGGCATCGCGTCCAACTCCAAGAACAACATCTATTTCATGGATTTTGCCGGCCGGGGCATCGGCAAGATCGACGCCAAGACCGGCAAGAACAGCCTGTTCGCCGCACCGACCGCGGCCTCGCGACCGCGCCGCGGTACCATGGATTCCCAGGACCGCCTGTGGTTCGCCGAATGGACCGGCGACCGCATCGGCATGTTCGACACCAAGACCGAGACCTTCAAGGAATGGCCGACGCCGACGCCGTGGACCGCGCCCTATGATGTCGTCGCCGACAAGAACGGCGAAGCATGGACGGCGGGAATGAACAGCGACCGCGTGAACCGGCTCGATCCCAGGACCGGCCAGATCACCGAATATCCGCTGCCGAAACTCACCAATATCCGGAAGGTCTATGTGGACAATTCCACCACCCCGGTGACGTTCTGGGCCGGCAGCAATCACGGCGCATCGATCGTGCGGGTCGAACCGCTGGATTGAACGGCAGGGCGTCGAACTCCGGTCTCCCTCTACCCGCTTGCGGGGGAGGGTCGGGGAGGGGGCTGCGGGCGGTCCACGAGCGGGCGCCGCGCTTGCCGCCCGCGATCCCCTCCCCAACCCTCCCCCTTTTCAAGGGGAGAGAGAAAGCGGCCCCGCCTGCCAAGTACAGCGCGGCCCCGGAATGACAGACCCCGGGAGCTGGCAGGATCAGGGCCGCGCCAGCGTGGTCGCCGTGACGGTTTCCTCCAGCGGCGGCAACCCCAGCAGTTTCGCGGGATTGGTCTTGTACATCAGGTCGAGCTCGCGCTGGGTGACGCCGTGGGCGCGCAGGCCCCGCGCCGCCAGCACCAGGCAGTCGGTGGGGTAGACGTTGCCGGTCTGGCCGCAATCGGTCGACACGATGACGTGCTCGGCACCGACCTTCTTGACGAAGGCCGCCCCGGCCGCGCGCGCGGCTTCGGTCTTGTAGACCGTCGACGCCGTCAGCTCGATGAAGGCGCCGAGCTGCGCCGCTTCCGCCAGTTGCGGGATGTCGCCGGGATGGGTCAGCAAAACATTGAGCCCCTGCTTGCGGCCTTCGCGGGCGAGCAGCAGGTGCTCCTCCGGCGTGGCGTGCCCCGTCGCCAGCACCATATGACCATTGCTGTCCACCGTCCTGATCTTGGCGAGCACGCCGATCAGATGCTTCACTTCGGGCAGCAATTCGCCGTTCTTGGACACCGCGACGTAGGGCGGTGTCCCCTCCGGCATCATCAGCATCCACGGCCGGGCCTTCGCCAGGTTGGCCGGGTCCATGCTGCCCGGGCGGGTCGTCGCGGTGATGGAGTCGCGGGTCGGCATTTCGAAGATGCGTCCCCACCCGCCCTTGATCTGCGAGTAGTGCTCCAGCGCGGCGACGTTGATCCCGCCGGTGGCGTAGTTCGAGGCCATCCGGCCGAAGACCTCGAAGCCCGGCGCGACGTGCTTGCGCATGAGATAGGCGGCGCCGGCCGAGCCCGCATCCTGATGGGTCTTGAACACGAAGCCGCGCATGCCGCGGGCTTTGGCGATGTTGACGGCTTCGACCACGTCGAGCGCGCGGATCACGCCGCCGGTCCCGGGCGCATCGGGATCGAGATGCACATGGATGTCGATGGCGCCGATAAGCGAGGGATCGGTCAGGCCGAGATCGACCGGGCCCCGCATCGGGTCGACCTTCCACTCGTCGGTCGCCGCGGCGTCCTGGCCGCGGCCGGTGCCGGGCGCGAAAGCCAGGATGGTGACGGCAAGAAGCGTGCATGCCAGAAGCGTGCAGGCGCGCAGCCCCGGCACGGCGAATGCGCGCGATATCTGCGAATTCCTCATCACGATGTTCCTCCCCGTTTTCCCCGGCATTACGGCCGAGGATTTTCTGTTCTGCGAGATCGGCAACGGGCCGCGTCGTCGGCGGCTCCGCGCGGTGCCGAATATATACCCGTTTGCGTCCACGTTTTTGATTTCAGCGTATCCCACTTCGTTGTCATCGCCCGGCTTGACCGGGCGATCCAGTAAACACCGGTCGAGCCGGGCAATGACATCAATAGAGTCAGCTGAGGGGCGAGGGAGCAGCCCCTCACCGCTCGCCTACGAGCGCGAACCACTCGTCCTCGGTGAGGACGGCGACGCCGGCCTCGCGGGCCTTGTCGAGCTTGGAGCCGGCGCCAGGGCCGGCCACGACGTAGTCGGTCTTCTTCGACACCGACGCCGCGACCTTGGCGCCGAGGCGCTCGGCCATCGCCTTCGCCTCGTCGCGCGTCATCTGTTCAAGCGACCCGGTGAACACCACGGTCTTGCCGGCGACCGGGGAATCGCGCCGGGTCTCCTCCATCGGCTCGACCGTGACCTGCTCGAGCAGCCGGTCGAGCGCCTCGCGGTTGTGCGGCTCCTTGAAGAACTCCACGATCGCGTCCGCCACCACGTCGCCGATCCCCTCGACGGCGTTGAGCTCCTGGTAGGCCTCGGACTCCTGCCCTTCCGCCGCCGCGGCGACGCCGTTGCGCAAGGCCTCGATCGATCCGTAATGGCGCGCCAAAAGCTTAGCGTTGGTCTCGCCGACATGGCGGATGCCGAGCGCGAAGATGAGCCGGTTGAGCGGCACCCGGCGCTGCGCCGCGATGGCGGCGAGCAGGTTGCGCACCGACAGTTCGCCGAAGCCCTCCTCCTCCTCGAGCTTGATGCTGCGGTTGCGCGCCTCGAGCGTGAAGATGTCGGCTGGCTCCTTGATCCAGCCGCGTTCGTAGAACAGCTCGATCTGCTTGTCGCCGAGGCCCTCGATGTCGAAAGCCAGCCGCGAGGCGAAATGCTTGAGGCGCTCCACCCGCTGCGCCGCGCAGATCAGGCCGCCGGTGCAGCGGCGCACCACGTCCTCCTTCCCGGTGCGCGGATTGACCTCGCGCACCGCATGGCTGCCGCAGACCGGGCAGACCTTGGGGAACGCGTAGGGCTCGGGCTCCGGCTGCGGTCGTTTCTCCAGCACCACACCGAGCACCTGCGGGATCACGTCGCCGGCGCGCTGGATGCGCACGGTGTCGCCGATCCGCACGTCCTTGCGGGCGATCTCGTCCTCGTTGTGCAAGCGTCGCATTGGTGACGACGACGCCGCCGACGGTGACCGGCTCCAGCCGCGCCACCGGCGTCAGCGCCCCGGTGCGGCCGACCTGGATATCGATGCCGCGCAGGATGGTGGTCGCCTGCTCGGCCGGGAACTTGTGTGCGGTCGCCCAGCGCGGGCTGCGCGACACGAAGCCGAGCCGCTCCTGCAGGTCGAGCCGGTCGACCTTGTAGACGACGCCGTCGATGTCATAGTCGAGCGTGGCGCGGCGCATCTCGATGTCGCGATAGACCGCGAGCATCTCCTCCACCGACCAGGTGAGCCTGGTCAGCGGATTGACCGGGAAGCCGCGGGCCGCGAACCATTGCAGCATGCCGAACTGGGTGTCCTGCGGCATGTCGCTCATCTCGCCCCAGGCATAGGCGAAGAACTTGAGCGGACGCTGCGCGGTGATGGCGGGATCGAGCTGGCGCAGCGAGCCCGCGGCGGAGTTGCGCGGGTTGGCGAACACCGGCTTGCCCGCCGCGGCCTGCCGCTCGTTGAGTGCGAAAAAGTCCGCATGGCTCATATAGATTTCGCCGCGGACCTCGCAGACCGCCGGGATTCTTTTGCCGTGGAGCTTTTCGGGAATCTCCGCGATGGTGCGGACATTGGCGGTGACGTCCTCGCCTTCGAAGCCGTCGCCGCGGGTCGCGCCGTTGACCAGATGCCCGCCCTCGTAGCGCAGCGAACAGGATAGCCCGTCGATCTTCGGTTCGGCCGTGAAGGCGAGCGCCTCGTCGCCGGAAAGCCCGAGGAAGCGCCTGACCCGGTTGGCGAAATCCACGACTTCCTCGTCCTGCGAACACGTTGCCGAGCGAGAGCATCGGCACCGCGTGGCGGACCTTGGCGAATTTGGCGGCGGGGGCGGCGCCGACCCGGCGGCTCGGCGAGTCCGGCCGGATCAGGTCGGGAAAGCGCGCCTCGATGGCCGTATTGCGCTGCCGCAGTGCATCATATGCGGCGTCCGACACCGACGGCGCATCGTCCTGGTAATAGCTCCTGTCATGGACGGCGATCTCGGCGGCCAGCCGCTTGAGCTCGGCCTTGGCCTGCACGGGGGTCAGCGCATCGGGCGCAATGCTGGAGTGGTCTTTGGCTGGCATCGGATGCGTCGCTCAAGCGGCCGTCAAAGCGGAAATGACACTTCGCAGCTACCTTGTCTAGCTCGCGGCCATGCGCGTAACCTACAGATGCTTTTCACGCATCCAAGGAGCGCGGGTCCAATGAAGGCCTTATCCCATCTCAAATACGCGATGCCATTCCTGGCCTTGGCATTCGTGCCGCTGCCGGTGTCGGCGGCGAGCGCGGTTCGCGTCTACATCACCAACAGCGCCGGCGACAGCATCGATGTGATCGACCCCGCGACCAACAAGGTCGTGCAGGAGATCAAGAACTTCCCCGGCGCCCATGCCCTCGACTTCTCGCCGGACGGCGCGCGGGTCTATGTCACCAATGAGGAGACGAGCACCCTCGACGTGCTGGACCGCAAGAGTGGCAAGCTGATCAAGAAGGTGGCGCTGAGCGGTCATCCCAACCTCGTCGCGGTGACGAAAAAGGGCGACCGCGCCGTGGTCGCCATCGCCCGCGGCAAGGGCGGGCTCGACATCATCGACACCGCGACCCTGACGCTGAAGAAGACGATTCCGACCAATGGCGGGCGCCTCCACGACGTCTACATCACGCCGGACCAGAAATATCGTGGTGGGCGGCTCGATCCCGTCGAAGATGTTCTACGCCTTCGACCTCGACAAGGAAGAACTCGCCTGGGACATGAAGATGGACCTCGGCGTGCGCTGCATGGCGATCGAGACCAATCCGGACGGCTCGACCAAGCGGGTGTTCACCCAGCTTTCCGCCCTCAACGGCTTCTCGGTGGTCGATTTCGCCGCGCGCAAGGAAGTGACCAAGGTCCCGCTGCCGGAACCCCCGCAGCAATACGATCACGGCGGCTATCGCACCAACGAGCCGTCCCACGGCATCAGCATGTCGCCGGACAACAAGACCCTGTGGGTCACCAGCATTCCCAACAACGCCGTCTATGTCTATGACGTCGCCACGCTCAAGAATGATCGGCAAGGTCGACCTCCCCAGCGAGAAGATCGCCGGGCACGACGAGCCGGTGTCTTCGGTGCCGGAATGGGTCACGTTCACGCCGGACGGCAAGTACCTCTACGTGTCGAACTCGTCGATGAAGTCGGTATCGGTGGTCGATACCGGCAGCGATGAAGGTCGTCAAGGTCATCCCGGTCGGCGAAGTGCCGAAGCGCAGCAATACGCTGGTGATCCCGGACGAGGGGCATGCATCCGCCGCTTCCGAGCAAGCACGCCGCCCTGCGTGAGCTGATCCCACGGCGCTTGCTTCCAGCCTGAAGCAGGCGTCTGTCACTTTGTCTGAGATTAAAATAGCGACGCTCGTGCTTCCTGACGGACACGAGCGTCAACTTTTTGATTGGGTGTGATGCGCATCCACATCCCTCCCCGTCTTCGGGGAGGGCAGGGTGGGGTTCTTGCTTCACGGCCGTTCCGCACCCGACCTCGCGGAGCCTGTCGTCGGGCCGGCCGGAGGCCGGACCCGTTGGCTCGGCCACTCTCCCCGAAAACGGGGAGGGAAAGCTTTATTTCTTCGCGTCGGGGAGCTTCGCGCCCTTGGCCCAGGCGTAGATCGTCTTCCAATACGGATCGTTCCGGTCGGCGAACTGGCGGCCGCCGGAATGATAGACGTCGCCGCCCGCTTCCGGGGCGAGCGGATGGACCAGGATCTTGCTCTCCAGGGGATCGTCGACGGCCTGCACGATCTTGGACACCGTGTCGAAGTTCTTGCGGGTCTGCTCCTCGGTCCAAGCCGCCTGGCCCTCGGGGAGGTTCTCCAGATGGAGCATGTTGTTTGCTCCGGCGTGGCACATCACGCAGCGCGCATGGGTCGGCCGCTTGGTCAGGAAGATCGGCTGCACCTTGGCCTTGAAGTAATCGTAATCGAGCGTCGTCTCGGCGCGCGACACGAGCGACGCGCTTGCGAGCAGGAGCGCCGCCGCGGTTGCGGTAGCGGTGATGGTGGCGATACGAGCCGGCATTGTGGTTCCTCCCAAGGATTATCCACCGACTTTAGCAGAAGCCGCGGCGGGGCGCGATGGGGTTTGAAGCCGATCCATACCGCGCCGGCCGGACAATTCATGCCGTGAAGAATTTGACGAAATGATCGTAGACGCGGTCTGGCGCTTCCTCCTGCAGGTAGTGGCCGGTCGGAAGCGGCTGCGCATCGACGAGGTTGCTCGCGAACCTGCGCCACACCGTGGGAAATTCCTGGGTCGGCGGCGCCCCACGGGTTCCCCACAAGATCAACAGGGGCATCCCGATCTGGCGATCCTTGTCGGCCGTGTCCATCTCGAAATCGATCGTGGCGCCGGCCCGATAGTCGCGGCAGGAGCCGGTGATCGTCTTGGTCGTGAAGCAGCGGATGTATTCGTCGAACACGATCTTGGGAGGATGCCGGTTGCTGCCGCGGCTTTTCAGGAACCACTCGGCGGGAACGGCGCTCATCAGGGTCGCGGGAAACGGCTCCGGCTGCGCCATGAACAGCCAGTGCCAGGTGTTGAGGCCCCATTTCATGTTCGCGTTGGTCCACACGTAATAATTGGGCAGCATGTCCAGAAGGCACAGCTTCATGACCCGGTCCGGGTGATCGAGGCACAGGCGATGGCTCAAGCGCGCGCCGCGGTCGTGGCCGGCAAGGTAGAAACGCGGGTAACCGAGGCTGTCCATGACCTCGATCATGTCCTCGGCCATGACGCGAAAGCTGTAATTGACGAGATTGGGGCCGGGCTCGGGCAGCGAGCTGTCGCCGTAGCCGCGCAGATCTGCGAGGACCACGTGATAGCGTTCCGCGAGCCGCGCGGCG
The DNA here is from genome assembly GCA_963800215.1 of uncultured Alphaproteobacteria bacterium. Classification (GTDB taxonomy): domain Bacteria; phylum Pseudomonadota; class Alphaproteobacteria; order Rhizobiales; family Xanthobacteraceae; genus JAJPKK01. The sequence goes on from CAWCZY010000010.1 coordinate 38,391, forward strand.
ACCGCGTACCACAACACGTGATTGTTGGGGTTGCCGTGCAGCAGCAGCAAGGGCGGCCCGGAACCGCCATGGCGCACCCGAATGACGGCGCCCTTCGTGCGCATGTCGAGATGCTTGAATCCCGGGAACAGGGCGGCGACTTCCGCGCTGCCCCAGCGGGTCGGGTCGCGGGCATAATCGGCGGACGTCGCTTCGCTCAGCACCGCCGTCTCCTGCGCCGATACCGGCGTGGCGACGCTCGCCGCCGCCGCACCCGCGGCCAAGGCCTGGACCAGGCCACGGCGGCTCATGCCTTGTTCGATTTGCTCGGATTGACGATGCTTGGTCATTTCAGCCTCCCTGGAGAGTTTCGCAAAGCGACAGCGGGTCGGTTGGCGGATTGTTTGAACTCCGGCACATTGCGAGTGCCGGTTTGCAGCGGCGCGTGAAGGGTCTCGCCTCGCCGCGCTTTCGCAGCTAGTGTCCTGTCTCCAACGATTGAATCCCATCGCTGTCATCGCCCGGCTTGACCGGTCGATCCAGCAACCACGGGACTGCAATTTCGGCGCGTCTAGCGTTGACATTCGGTCGCCGGTCGACAAGCGGAACTTTAGCTCAACCGGGAGGCATCCGTGAAGACGACTGTGCTGGACCTCAGCCGGCGGCTGAATCGGCGGGAGTTCATCGCGGGTCTCGGCGCCGCGGCGGCAGCGTGGCCGGTGGCTGCGCGCGCACAGCAGGCCAACCCGATCGTCGGATTCCTGCACCCCGGTTCGCCCGACGGCAACGAGGATGTCGTGGCGGCTTTGCGCCAAGGGCTGAGCGAAACCGGCCATGTCGAGGGCCGCAATCTGGCGATCGAATACCGCTGGGCCGAGGAACACGGCGACCGGCGGCCCGCGCTCGCGGCCGAACTGGTCCGGCGGCACGTGGCCGTGATCGTCGCCACCGGCACCGCGACGACCAAGGTCGTCATGGCCGCGACCGCCACGATACCGATCGTCTTCGCGATCGGCAGCGATCCGGTCAAGGACGGGCTGGTCGCGAGCCTCGGTCGTCCGGGCGGCAACGTCACCGGGATGACCGCGTTCAGCAACCTCTTGATTGCCAAACGGCTCGATCTGATCCGCGAACTGGTGCCGGACGCAAAGGTCGTGGGCTTTATCGTCAATCCGACTACGGCGGACGCGGGGCCGCTTTCGGCGGCTTTGGAAGCGGCGGCGCGCTCGCTCGGACTCGACCTGCGCGTGCTGAAGGCGGCCGGCCACGAAGAATTCGAAGCGGTCTTCGCGACCATCGCGCGTGAACGTGTGGCGGCGCTCCTGGTGCAGAACAACGCCGTATTCGTCGGACGCCGCGACCAGCTGGTGGCGCTGGCGGCGCGCTACGCCGTGCCCACCATCTACGAGGCGCGCGAATTCATGGCGGCGGGCGGGCTCATGAGCTACGGAAGCAACCGTTTCGACGCGATGCGGCAGGTGGGGGTCTATGTCGGCCGCATCCTCGCGGGCGAGAAGGCCGCCGACCTGCCGGTCGCGCAACCGACCAAGTTCGAGCTGGTCATCAATCGCAGGACCGCGAAGGCGATCGGCCTGACCGTGCCGAACAAGCTCCTGATGGCCGCCGACGAGGTGATCGAATAGTGGTTCCAGCTTCGCGTGGCCGGTTCACCCTGCCGCGGCCCGGATCAGCCGCTCCGCCGCGGCGCGGGCCTCGGCGGTGATCTCGGCGCCGGCCAGCATGCGCGCGATCTCCTCGCGGCGGCGCTCGGGCTCGAGCTCCGCCACCCGGGTCGCGATCCGCTTGCCCCTGGCGAGCGCGTCCTTGGTGATGAGGTAGTGGTGGCCGGCGCGCGCCGCGACCTGGGGCGCGTGGGTGACGGCGAGCACCTGGACCCGCCGCGCCAGGCGCGCGAGGCGCACGCCGATGGCATCGGCGACGGCGCCGCCGACGCCGGTGTCGATCTCGTCGAACACGAGGCTCGGCGCCGAGCCGCGGTCGGCAATCACGACCTTGAGCGCCAGCATGAAGCGGGCGAGTTCGCCGCCCGAGGCGACCTTCATCAGCGGCCCCGCCGGCGTGCCGGGATTGGTGCGGACCCAGAACTCCACGCGGTCGATGCCCTCCGCGGCCGGCGCATCGGGCGTCGTGGTGATCGCCGTCGAAAACCGCGCCTGCTCGAGCTTGAGCGGCTTGAGCTCGGCGTTTACCGCCTTGTCGAGGGTCTCCGCCACCTGGCGGCGCCGCTCGGAGAGTAGCGCGGCCGCCGCGGCGTAGCGCTGCGCCGCCGCCGCCGCCTCGGTTTCCAGGGCGACAAGGCGGGCGGCGCCGGCGTCGATCAGAGCGAGATCGGCGGCATAACGCGCGCTCAGCGCGGCGAGCTCATCCACCGGCGCCATGTATTTGCGGCCGGCGGCGCGCAGCGCGAACAGGCGCTCCTCGATGCGCTCCAGCTCGTGCGGGATCGAACGCCGCGGCGGCCAGCGCCTGCTCGATATGGCCGCGCGCCTCGTCGAGCGCGGTGAGCGCCGCATCGAGCGCCTTCACCGCCGGCTCGATATAGAGCGGCGCCTGGGCGTGGCGGCGTTCCAGCCGCCGCACCGCCGCCGCCAGCATCGGAACCGGCGACTGGGAGCCCGCCACCACCAATTCGGCCTCGCGCAGATCCTCGGCGACCTTTTCCGCCTGCATCATGCCGGTGCGACGGCCGGCGAGCGCGGTTTCCTCGCCGGGCTCCGGCGCGAGCTCGGCCAATTCCTGCGAGGCATGGCGCAGCCAATCGGCTTCGCGCTGGGCCCGCTCGACCTCGGCGCGGTGGCGCGCGACCTCCTGCTCGGCGGCACGGCGGAGCGACCATAGCCGCGCCACCTCGACGGCCTGTGCTTCCAGGCCGCCATAGGCGTCGAGCAGCCGGCGGTGGGTCGCGGTGTCCACCAGCGCGCGGTCGTCGTGCTGGCCGTGGATCTCGACCAGCGCAGTGCCGACCGCTCGCAGCACCTGCACCGCCACCGGCTGGTCATTGAGGAAGGCGCGGGTGCGGCCGTCGGCCAGCTGGACCCGGCGCAGGATCAGCTCGTCTTCGGCGGGAATATCGTTGGCGGCCAGGATCGCCCGCGCCGGGTGATCCATCGGCACGTCGAAGGCCGCCGTCACCTGCCCCTGTTCGGCGCCCTGGCGGACGAGGCCGGCATCGCCACGGGCCCCGAGCGCCAGGGCGAAGGAATCGAGCAGGATCGACTTGCCGGCGCCGGTCTCCCCCGTCAGCACCGAAAGGCCCGCCGCGAAATCGATATCGAGGCGGTCGATCAGGACGATGTCTCGGATCGAGAGCCGGGTCAGCATGAAGGTCCCCGTTGGCGGCGCGTCCCCACGCCCGCACATGTGTTCGCATCGGGCGATGAAACATTCAATACGAGCGCCGCGGCCCTGGGGATCGTTTGTCCGGTGCGGCCGCGGCTCCCCCCGGAATCAACGATCCGTGATCGGCAAGGTGCAACCTTCGGCCCGGACGGTCGTTGATACGTCGGCGCCGAGGGTAGTTTTTGCACAGATCATTGAAAACATGTGAATATTTCGATTCGGTCCGGGCGATCAAGAAAAAGTTAGCGTTGCGTTAACGCCATTTGAACCGCGGAACGCGTCGGAGTGACTAAATAGCAGAGAACCGGGGGACACATCCCATGAACAATTCTTCGCTCTACACCGCCGACCGAACCACGCACCTCAAGATCGTGGCGTTGTCGCTGGTCGCTTCCATCGCGGTCCTGGTCGTCATGATCGCCGCGCGTACCATCGTTCGACACCAGCCGCATCCAGGCCTCCGGCCCGGCCATCAAGGCCGGCAAGCCGATCGCCATAACCCACGGCGATATCACCGTAATTCGCTGAGTTCAGGTCCCGCGTACCCCAGTCGCCGCGTACCCAGTAGCGTAATCGAGTAGGGTAACCCCAGGCACCGCGTACCCAGGTAGCTGCGTAATCCAGTGGCGTAATCTCAAGTAGCCCGCGTACCCCAGTAACCTACCCCCCAAAAACGCGCTCCCCCAGGGCGCGTTTTTTTTGCGCATGCTAATGCGCCTCGGGCGGAGCGGCTGGAAGCGGGGTCGATTCCACGGGTTTGCCGAGAAAGGTCACGTTCGAAGGTGCGCCGGTCGGGCGAGCCGCCTTCGGGCTCGAGCGAAACCGCGAAGGTCGCGTCGCCGATGGTTGCGGGGTCGTAGGCGGCAGGATCGCTCGATTGGGTGAAGTCGCCGGCTGCCGACGAGACCCAGCGAGCGGGGCGCCGGGAATTTGTTGGATATGAGCCACAATTCGTAGGTCTTGCCCGGCTCCCGCGGGGCGCCGACGCGACGCATCGTCAGGCTGCGGTTGGCGATATCGACGGTGAGGATGAACGCCGGCGACACGGCATCGCGCTGCAACACCGCAACGTAACGGGACGGCGACGCGGTCTCGGCCCCGGCCGCGGGGGCGGCCGCCTCGAATTTGGGACGCAACCGGCCCGGCAGCATTCCCGGCGCCACCACCGAAGTCACGACGAACGCCAAGAGCGCCGCGGCGAGCGATCCGGTGAACGCGAACAGGTTGCGCCAGCGCCGCGCACGAAGTTCGGCCGCCTCGCCGGCCGAGGCCGCTGCTGAGGCCGGGGGCGTCCGGGGCACCACCTCGGGCAGCCGCATGGTCTCGCTCGGCGCAACGCCTGGAAGCTTCGCCTTGATCGCGTCCCATACCGCCGCGGGCGGCTCGGCATCGCCCGTCAGCGCGTGCAGTTCGCCGAGCCGGCGCTCCCAATAAAGGACCAGCGCGGCGAAGGAGAAATCGGACGCGATCCGCGCCTGCGCATCGTCCCGCTCCGCCGGATCGAGGGTCCCGAGCGCATATTCGGCCGCCAGCATGTCTTCCGACAGGGCCAGCGACATGTCGTCGGGCGTATCTTGTGGGTTTCGGAGGTCGTCCGGAACTCATGATCCCAGACACTCCCGGATATCGAATAGGGCCCGCCGCAGCCACGTCTTGATCGTATTGACGGGCTTGTCGAATTCCTCGGCGAGCTGCTCGCGGCTCCAGCCGCTGTAATAGGCGAGCAATACCAGGCGCCGGCGCTCTTCGTCGAGGTGGCCCATGCAGGCCAGCAGGCGCTTGAGCTGCTCGCTCATCTCACGATTGGCGAGCGGCGCCGAGGTGTCGGTCGCGACGTTCACGACCGCCGGTTCTTCATCGACGGACGTCTCCGATTTCCAGCGCACCAGATCGATCGCGCGATTGCGAGCGATCGCGAGCATCCAGGTGATCGGCGATGCCGCGGCCGGATCGAACTGCCCGGCGGAGCCCCAGACCTTGAGATAGGTTTCCTGCATGAACCTCGTCGGCGAGGTCGGCGCGGCGCAAGATGCGCAGCACCACCCCGTAAAGCTTCGCCCGGGTCGCCTGATAGAGGCGTTCGAAAGCCGCCTCGTCCCCCTTGGCGACGGCAGCGAGGAGCCAGACCAGTTCCGGCGAGGTCAGCATTCCCTGAAGGCCCATCGCCCCGCTCTCGATGCGGGACCGCAGCCGATTATTGCTGGGGCGGGGCGTTCTCGTCGAGATGGAAAACGCCGGGGTGCGGGACGAGCGGCAGTCTGACCCCAACATTTCGATTGCGAGATGTCGGGACGAATCAGCCCACCGCTGATCGAAGGCTTGGGGCGCCTGGCCGCGCTTTTTCGCACGCTGGACGCATTTTCGCCGGCGAATCGCGACGATCAGCCGCTAATGCTCAGGCCACTGCTCCCCGCGCCGGCAGCGTGCCGAGCGGATCAATGTCGGAGTGCGAATCGTCGGCGGCTCGGTCACGGCCCTGGTCGCGCTCGTCCAGCTGCTCGACCTTCTTGAGATCGTCCAAGCATTCATGCAACGCGATCTTGGCTTCTTCGAGCTGGACCGCCAGTTCCCCGGCGGAGCGTTTGAGGTTTTCACGCCTGGTCGTGGCCGCCTTGGCGTAGGTCGGATAGGCGAAATGGGTCGGGATCATGAATGCCCGCACGTTCCTGCTCGGCCACGATCTCGCGGTCGAGATCAGCCCCCATGCGCTGGAAGTCGGCGATCATCGCTTCGATCTGAGCGACCTTGCGCCGCTTCTCTTCAACCTGAAATTTCTTCAGACGAATGAGCGTGTTACGCGACTTCATCGACTCGAACTCCCACACGGTCGGCGGCGCCGGAAGCCGGCTTGGGCGGTGCGACCTTCGAAGCCCCAACTGCCGGGATGATGGCATGACAATGTTAGTTTTCGGTTTCCACCGGCCCCCTGATTTCGTGAATGCGGAGATGGCCTTATGGCGGGGCCGGCCGCGGCGACCCGCGGGGGCCCGCCCGCGCGGCCCCCGCGTACATTTTCATCACCGCTACCCGATCCGTATGCGAAGCTATTAACGTCGTGTTTACCCGCATCGTTAATGATTACTCCACTGTTCACGGGACCACTGCGGCCTGCCCAATAAGGGGCGAGTCGCACGAGCCAGTTAACCTTGGTTGTTAAAGTCAGATTCGAGCCAGACGATGCTACGAGAACCATTCAATTCCAATGTTTTGGACCGATTTGATAAAATCTCGCTACGCGGTCCTTGCACTGAGGAATTAGGTTTTGTTAATCATAGCTCGTTAACGTTTCGAATCAGTTGTCCCAAGGCGTTTTCCAATGGCCGCCCCGAGCGGCAGGCCGACCTGAGCCCAAAGCGGCGCGGAAGGGGACTGGCATGCGCGTTCTACTGATCGAAGACGATAGCGCGACCGCGCAATCGATCGAGCTGATGCTCAAATCGGAGAGCTTCAACGTCTATACGACCGACCTCGGCGAAGAGGGCGTCGATCTGGGCAAGCTCTATGATTACGACATCATCCTGCTCGACCTGAACTTGCCGGACATGTCGGGCTTCGAGGTGCTTCGGTCGCTGCGGGTTTCCAAGGTCAAGACGCCGATCCTCATCCTGTCCGGGCTCGCCGGCATCGAGGACAAGGTCAAGGGCCTCGGCTTCGGCGCCGACGACTACATGACCAAGCCGTTCCACAAGGACGAACTGGTGGCGCGCATCCACGCCATCGTGCGCCGCTCCAAGGGCCATGCCCAGTCGGTCATCCAGACCGGGGAACTCGTGGTCAATCTCGACACGAAGACGGTCGAAGTCCAGGCCCAGCGCGTCCATCTCACGGGCAAGGAGTACCAGATGCTGGAACTCCTCTCGCTGCGCAAGGGCACGACGCTGACCAAGGAAATGTTCCTCAACCATCTCTATGGCGGCATGGACGAGCCCGAGCTCAAGATCATCGACGTCTTCATCTGCAAGCTTCGCAAGAAGCTCGCCAACGCCTCGAGCGGCAAGAATTTCATCGAGACGGTGTGGGGCCGCGGCTATGTGCTGCGCGAACCGACCGAAGACGACGCCCGTATCCCGGCGTGAGCCGGCGCCGCCCGATCGGGGCGGATCAAGAATTGTTCCGGACCTCAGCCCCGCCGCAAGGCGGGTTTTTTTGTCCGCCCCGGACCCGGCCTCCGGGAAAAGCTGCAGATTTCCTGGACAAGATCATCCGCAAAGATCGAAGCGTATCGGTGCGGGTGTCGCTGGCACGACGATTGCTCCCCTGCGCGCGGCAGACGAAACGCCTCGCTCAAAGGCCACCAAGGAGCCTCCCATGAACCGTGCCGATCTCACCGAAAAGATCCTCGACATCAAGCGCGAGAAGGGCTGGACGTGGAAATTCATCTGCGGGCAGATCGGCGGCATGTCGCCGATCCTGGTCACCGGCGCGCTGCTCGGCCAGATGAAGCTGACCAAGCCCCTCGCCGCCAAGGCCGCCGAATTGTTCGGCCTCGGCAACGCCGAGCAGGCCATGCTCAACGAAGTGCCTAATCGCGGCACGCCGATGCCGCCGACCGATCCTTTGATCTACCGGTTCTACGAACTCGTGATGGTGAACGGTCCGGCCTGGAAGGCCTTGATCGAGGAGGAGTTCGGGGACGGCATCATGTCGGCGATCGATCTCGACCTGCAGATGGAGCGCCAGCCCGATCCCCGCGGCGACCGGGTCAGGATCACGATGTCGGGCAAGTTCCTGCCGTACAAATATTACGGCGCGACCGGCAATGCGCCGCAGTACGGCTACAAGGAAGAGTGAGGGGCGCTCCCGCGGGCGCGGTCAGATCAGCCCGGCCTGCTGGAACTTCGCCTCGACGATTTCCTTGTCGAACGGCTTCATGATGTATTCGTCCGCGCCGGCGTTGAGCGCGCGGGTGATGTGGGCTGAATCGTTCTCGGTGGTGCAGAACACCACCTTGGGGCGCAGCCCGCCAGGCAGATTTCGCATTGCCTTCAGGAACGCCATGCCGTCCATTTTCGGCATGTTCCAATCGAGAAGCACCACGTCGGGAAGGCCGCCGTCCCGGCACATGTCGAGGGCTTGCGCGCCGTCTTCGGCCTCGGATATCTCGAATTGCATTCCTTCCAGGATACGGCGCGCGACCTTGCGAATGACGCTGGAGTCATCGACCACGAGACAGGTTTTCATCGCCATCTTCGCTCCTGCGGCGTCGCACGGCAGCCTCGCGCCGCCCCGTGCTGTTCCCGGGCGGCCCGTCTTCCGCGATCTCCCGCCTGTTCTACTCAACCCGAAAGCCGTGGCGCGGGCCACAGCGAGGGCAAAAATCAAATATCATGAGGACTATCGCAGGGCCGTTGGTCGGCGAGCCGAGATAGGTCGGCATGGTTCCCATCGACGCAAAAGACGCAAGACGCGTCGCGGGGGGAACGGCCGCACTATGCATGAGAAAAGTTTAGGTTTGGTTGCGACAACCGCAGGACGAGGCCAAACAAGATATCTCTCACCAGGCCGACCGATCTCAGCGCGCGGCGACGATGACGGCGTCGCCCTCCGCTTCGATCGTTACCACGAGCCCGCAATGGCGCCCGAGCAGGCCGGCATAGAACGGCTGGATCGCGTGCGCGTCCACCGTCCCGCTTGCCGGACTGCCGGCGAGCAGGTCGGGCACCGCCTGAGCGATGCGGGCGTTGAGCCCCTTGGCGGTGATCTTGAACGTCATGGCGTCGTCGGGCCCGCTCAATTCGACCATGAGAACCCCGCCGCGCGGTATCGCCTGGGCCGCGACCACCAGCATGTTCAGGGCCAGCTTGACCCGGTTCTTCGCCAGCAGGATTCGGGGCACGTTCCAGGAGAGCTTGACCTTGTCGTCCTCGATGAACCCGCGGGCGACGCTTTCGGCGTCGCCGGTGTCGATCTGGGCGCCGGCCGAGCCTGCGGCCCCGAACGCCAGCCGGCAGAATTGCAGGCGGGCCGAGGCGGTGCGCGCACTCTTCTTGATGAGGTCGAGGGCGAAGGTCTTGGTTTCCTCGTCCTTGGATTCCTCCAGGACCTCGAGGCCATTGACGATCGCCCCGGCAGGGCTGATGAGGTCGTGGCAGACCCGCGAGCACAACAGGGCGGCGAGGTCGAGGGCTTCGAGGGTGGTGCCGGCGGACATTTATTTCTCCGCAGTCGGGTGTATTGCGGGTTGCGACTCACGGGCAATACGGCCCGCAAGGGTCGCGTCTGATACACCGTGCCGGACCAGCCGCCAAGGTGAGAGTGAGTCGGGAACGCACGAGGAGCCGAAGCCACCATGCTTGACCGTACCCTGGTGCAGGGCCTGACCAAGGCGGTCGCCGCGGCGGCGCTCGCCATCCTCAAAATCGGCGGTGCACGCGACATCCGCACCAAAGCCGATTTGACGCCGGTCACCGCCGCCGACGAGCGCTCGCAGGCGCTGCTGCTGGAGGCGGCATCGAAGCTCATGCCGGGTGTCGACATGGTCGCGGAGGAGATGGCGAGCCGGCCGGTGGAGCCCGGCGACCCCTTCGTGCTGATCGATCCGCTCGACGGCACCAAGGAATACGTCGTGGGATCGGGCGAATACACCGTGAACCTCGCGGTGGTGCAGGCCGGCCGCCCGGTGGCAGGCTTCATTGCCGTGCCTGCCGCCGGGCTGCTCTATCGCGGCATTGCCGGCCTTGGCGCCGAGCGGCTGCATATCCGGGCCGATGGCGGACTCGGCGATCCGGAGTCGCTACGGACCCGGGCAGCGCCGAGGGATGGGCTGGCCGGTACCGTCAGCCGCTCCCATCTCGACCCCGCCACCGTCGCGCTGCTCGATCGCCTGGGCGTGAAGACGCGGCTGCCATGCGGTTCGGCGCTGAAATTCTGCCGGATCGCCGAAGGCGCCGCCGATCTCTACCCCCGGCTCGCGACCACCTGCGAGTGGGACGTGGCGGCCGGCCACGCGCTGGTCGAAGCGGCCGGCGGGGCGGTCACCTCGCCTCGGGGCACGCCCTTGCGCTACGGCGATGGCGCCGGCGATTTCCGCATTCCCGCCTTCATCGCCTGGGGCGACCGCTCGCTGGTGCCCAGCGCATGATCCCGAAAAGTTGCAGACTTTTCGTGTGGGATCATACGAAAAATCAAAGGTTTCGGAGCGCGCCGGACCGCCGGCTTCCCTGCCTGCCGTGCTGCGGTCATAGTTGTGCCGGACGGTGATCTGATTCGGTTGATCCCGATCCGGGAACGGTCCTGTTCGGTGGGGCAACGGATCGAGGAACCGCGGCCGCGTACCGTCCGGCCCGGCAATCGCCTTCATTGGAGGACGCGATGCGCACCGCCTTGCGAGTGTTTGCTCTGATCGCCTTGTTCGCCCTGGCATCATGGCCGCAGCTGGTGCTGGCCCAACCTGCCCAGCCGGTCCAGCCGGCGCCGCCAGCCCCGCCTCCCGCCCCGCAGCAGCAACCGAGTTTTACTCCCGGCGAACTGGTCAATGCCGGCCACCAGTTTTTCGGCACCGTCTCGCGCGGCCTCGCCACCGTGATCGAGAGCGCGGTGAGCAAATGGGGCCTGCCCAATGGATACGTGCTGGGCGAGGAGGCCGGGGGCGCCTTTTTCGGCGGCCTGCGCTATGGCGAAGGCATGCTCTATACCAAGAATGCCGGCGATCTCAAGGTGTTCTGGCAGGGGCCGACGCTCGGCTGGGATTTCGGCGGCGAGGGTTCGCGGACCATGATGCTGGTCTACAGCCTGCCGGCGACCGCGGCCATCTACCAGCGATTTGCCGGCATCGACGGATCCGCCTATTTTGTCGGCGGCTTCGGGATGACAGCGTTGACGGCAAATAATATTGTCCTGGTGCCGATCCGATCGGGTGTCGGGTTGCGATTGGGGGCCAATGTCGGCTATTTGAAATTCACGCCGCAGTCGACCTGGAATCCGTTCTGATCGCGGTCGTCCACCGCGCGCCGGCACGGGTTCGAGACCGGTGGCGGGTTGCGAGCGGCACCCGGGCCTGGGCCGGGCGTCGCGGAATTGGCGTGTCTGTGAGAATTTAGAGCGGTTTCAGATGCCTCTGAACTCCGGCTTGGAATTTGGGCAGAAGGCAGGAGTTGCGTTCATGATCGAATCGATCATGTATTTCGGCGGTGGGTTCCTGGTCGCGAGTTTGCTGGCGATCATTCTCATATCCTTCGTCCATCAGCGCGCCGTCCGCCTCACCCAGCGGCGCCTCGCGGACGCCATCCCGGTATCGATGGCCGAGATTCAGGCCGACAAGGACCATTTGCGAGCCGAATTCGCGCTGTCGTCGCGCCGGCTCGAAATGGCCGTCGAGCAACTCAAGGCCAAGGCGACCGCCCAACTCACCGAACTTGCCCGCAAAACCGAGGCGATCAGTCTACTCAAGGCCGAGCTCCTGGAAAGGACGGCCGTGACCGACGAACTCGCCGGCAAGGCCAAGATCCTCGGCGGCAAGCTCACCCAGACGGAACAGGAAAACCTGGAAAAGGTCACCGCGCTGGAAGCGACCGCGCGGGCGCTCGCCGGCAAGGACGCCGAAATCGCGAACGCCGCGAACATGATCTCGGCGCTCCACCATGCCGCCGACACCCAGCGCGTCGAAGTCGCGGTGCTCAGGACCCAGATCGAGGACCTCAAATCCCAGATCGGCGACATGGAGCACGCCACCGACAACACGGTGCAGCGGCTGCTGAGCGAACAATCGACGGCGGAGGGAGTCCACCAGGACCTGTTCCAGGCGCGCCAGACCATCGAAATGCTCTACGCACAAGTCGCCCGGCTCGAGCACGAGCTGGCCGCCCGCGCCAACGCGCTCGACGACCGCGCCGCCCATATCGGCGAGTTCGACGCCCGCCTTGCCGAGCAGGGCCAGCTGCTGCGCCAGCGCGAAGCCGAGGCACTTGAACTGCGGCAGGAACTCGCAATCACGACGGAACAGGCCGCTGCTGCCGTCGAGCGTCTGCGGTCGGCGAAAGCGGCCGTAGAAACCCAGCTCCAGACCGCGAACGACATGCTGTCCGAGCGTGCGGGCCGCATCGCGGACATGGAGCGGCGGATCGCCGACGGCGACCGGCTGCTGCGCCAACGCGACGCCGAGGCGCAGGCGCTGAACCGGGAAATCGCCACCCTCAAGGACGAGGCGGGCGCGGCCCGCGCGCAGTGGGCAGGCGAGAATACCGCGTTCGAGGCGCAGCTTGCCGCCAAAGACCAGTCGCTGGCCGCGCGCGCCGGCCGCATCTCGGAGTTCGAGCGGCAGGTGGCGGATTTCGAGCGGCAGGTGGCGGATTTCGAGCGCCTGCTGAGCCAACGCGCCGTCGAGGCCGGATCGCTCAACCAGGAGATCGCGGCGTTGCGGGAAGAGGCGGCGACCGCCACGGCGCTGTGGCACGGCCAGAAAACATCGTTCGAGGGACTGCTCGCGGGGGCACACGACACCCTGGCAGAGCGTGCCGGCCGCATTGGGGCATTCGAGCAGCAGGCCGTGGAGTTCGAACGGATGGTGAGCCAGCGCGACGCCGAAGCCCAGGCGCTTGGCCAGGAAATCTCAACCCTCAAGGGCGAGGCCGCCGCCGCCGCGCAACAGTGGCGCGCCGACAAGGCCGCGCTCGAGGCCCAGCTCGAGAGCCTCACCGGTACGTCGACCGAACAGGCTTCCCGCATCGAAGGCTTCCGCCAGCAAGTGGCGGAGTCCGAGCAGTTGCTGGCTCAGCGCGAGGCGGAGGCGAAAGCCCTGCACCAGGAGATCGCGGCGCTCAACCGCGAGGCGGAGACCAGCTGGAAGGCCGAGCGGAGCGAGAACGCCTTGCTGCGCGAGCGCATCGGCGACGTCGCCGCCCAGATCGCCCATATGACGATGACGCTGGAAAAGTCGGGTTCGCCGATCGGGGCGATCCTCGCCAACTCCACCAACGGAATCGGCGGCGGCGAGGTCACGGCACCACGTCCCGGCAATCTGATCGACCGCATCCGCGCCCTGCAGTCCGGAGCGTCGCGGATTTCGACGGCGTCTTAGACGCGCGACTGCGGGGCCCCACAAGCGGTCATCGCCGGGCAATGACACCGACGAGGCCTGCTAATCGGTTGCGAGTTGAGAACGTGCGAGCCCGCTCACTCCGCATGGATGTTCGCGGCGTGGATGAGGTCGCCGGTGCGGGTGTATTCCTGGTGCATGAAGGCGGTCAGTTGCTCCGGCGTGCTGCCACCGACGTCGAACCCGAGTTCGATGAGCCGGTCGTGAACGGCGGGGTCCTTCAAGGTGGCGAGGGCCGCGGCGTTGAGCTTGGCGACGATCTCCGGCGGTGTTTTCGGGGGCAGCATCAAGGCCGCCCAGGTGGCGAAGTCGAAGCCGGGCATCCCGGATTCCGCCATCGTGGGAACATCGGGAAGCTGCGGCAGACGCACCGGCGTCGTCGACGCCAGCACGCGCAGGCGGCCATCCGGAATCAGCGCCGTCACCGTCGACAGCGCGGTGAACATCACCGAAACATGCCCGGCGACGAGATCGTTGATGGCCGGCGTAGGTCCGCGATAGGGCACGTGCGTCATCTGGATGTTCGCTGCGCGGATGAACATCTCGGCCGCGATGTGCTGCGGGCTGCCGTAGCCGCCCGATCCGAAATTGATGCTGCCGGGCTTCGCCTTCGCCAGCGCGACGAGTTCGCCCACGGTCTTGGCGGGAAACGACGGATTGGCGACGAGCACCCATTCGATGCCGACCAGCCGCGTCACCGGCACGAAGTCCTTGAACGGATCGTAGCCCGCGTCGGTACGCATGTTGGGCAGCATGGTGATGACGCCGTCATTGAGGACGAGCACGGTGTAGCCGTCCGGCGCCGCGCGCGCCCCCGCCCTGGTGCCGATCAGCCCCGAGGCGCCCGGCTCGTTCTCGACGACGAAGCGCTGGCCGAGGATGTCGCCCATCTTCTCGCCGATGATCCGCGCCGCCACGTCGACCGCGCTCCCCGATGCCAACGGGATCATCATCCTGATCGGCCGCGCCGGATAGGTCTGCGCCTGGGCGGGCATGGCCCAGGCGAAACCGAACAGGAGCGCAATGCTCAAGGCTCGCTTCACCACGGTCTCCTTCTTGCGGTCAAGGGCGGGCTGCGCAGGGGCAAGCCGCCATTTGTCGAGGTTTCGGGATGACACCCGATAGGCCCGGATATTTCAACTGCGCATTTGGGCGCTGGCGGCACGCGACGTCCGTCTCGGCGCCCCGCTCTGGCCGGGACGGAAACATCGCTCACGCCACCTTCTGATAGGCGTCGACGATTTCGCTGCCGGTAGTGAACCAGACGCCCTGGTGTTCTTTCATGTGGGCGATGGCGCGCTGGAGATACTTGATGCGCAAGGGCTGGCCCGAAATCATCGGATGCAGCGGAACGCCCATGACCCGCGGCTGCTTTCGGCTGTCGGCGTAGAGCACGTCGAACTGATCGATGACGGACCGCAGATACTGCTCGCCCGTATAACTGCCGCGGCCGTAGAGCTTGATGTCGTTGATCTCGTTGCAATAGGGGACGCCGAACATCTTGCCGGACTTGACCTTCATCGCAACGGGCTGGTCGTCATTGTTCCAGTCGCCGCAATAGATCACGCCCTCCTCGGCGAGGATGTCGAGCGTGTTGTAGGTCTCGACCAGCCCGGCGCCGAGCCAGCCACGGGGCCGTTTCCCGGCCGCCTGCTCGATCGTCTTCAGGATGCTCCGGATGGTGTTGCGCTCGGCCTCCGGATCGAGGCCGGCGAGCGTGTTGGAATTGGTAGTGCCGTGGCCCATGAACTCCCAGCTGCGCTTCTTCATCTCCTCGACGGCCCTGGGATAAACGTCGCACACCTGCGAGTTCAAAGCGACGGTCGCCTTCACGCCGGCCTCGTCGAGCACGTCGGCGATGCGCCACAGGCCGACGCGCATCCCGTACTCCCGCCAAGCGTAATTGAAGACATCCGGCACATAATTGGTGGGATTGGGCGTAATGCCGACCCCGAAGGCGGAATCGTACTGCCAAACTTCCACATTCGGCGCGAACCAGACCGCGAGCGTGGCGTTGCCGGGCCAGGCGAACGGCTTGCGTTCGGTGATGAAGCTGTCGTCGTAGCGCTCCGACCGACGGATCGGTCGCGGCGCCGTCTGGGCGCCGGCGGCACCGGGACGGAATCCGGAGGCGGCAACGCCCGCGGCCCCGGCGAGAACAAGACCCTTTGCAAGAAAGTCCCGGCGGTGATGACTCATTGCGCCCTCCATTCGAAAACGATGCGTCTACCCGGCAGCCGAACCTACATCCGATCGGGGCGGCGGGGTAGGCGACGGCCTTGCGCGCTATTTGCCGAGATGCGCATCGAAGAACCGCGCGATCTCCTCAAACGCCTGGCGGCTCTCCGGCGCCGAGGCGTCGCGGTAGTATTGCGCGTGCGCCATGCCTTCGAACACCTGCAGCGAGGCTTCGACGCCGGCCTCGCGCAGCTTGCGATGCACCCGCACGGTGTTGCTGAGCAGGAGGTCGCGGGTGCCGGTGGTGAGGATCGCCGGCGGCAGGCCGTGCATGTCGCCATAGATCGGCGACAACAGGGGGTCCTTGAGATCGTGGCCATTGGCGTAGAGCCGCGCTCGGGCGTCGCAGCCGCCGCCGGGCGCCACCAGCACGTTGTCGACCATCGCGTTGGTGTGGAAGCTGTCGCCGTCCTCGGTGAGATCGGCCATCGGCGTGCCCGGCGCGATCGCGCCCGGCAGCGGCAGCTTCTCCTGCTTCGCCCGCAGCACCATGGACAGCGTCATCGCGCCGCCGGCGGAGGAGCCGAAGATCGCCATGTTGCCCGGCTGCGCCATCTTCAGCGCCGCCTTCCACACCGTCATGGCATCGTCGAGCCCGGCCGGATAGGGCGCGTCGGGCGGCATGCGGTAATCGACCGAGATCACCTTGAAGTGGCCGAACCCGGCCATGAAAATGGCCTCGCCGGTCCCGGCTTCGCCGGGATTGAGCACGTAGCAGCCGCCATGGACATGGACCAGCAGGCGATTGCGGTTGTCCGGTGGGATCACCTCGGGCGTCACCATGAAGGCCTTGACGCCGTCGATGGTCATCGGCTCGACCTTGACGTGAAGCTGTTCGCGCAGCGCCGGGAGACCCTTGACCGCGGCCGCCGCCGCGGCATCGGCTTGCGCCTTCCATTCTGCCGGGGTTTTCGCGGTGGCGTTCCAGTTCGGATTGATGGGCGCGCCGATGATCTTCTGCAGCTGGGGGCTGACGGTGTCGGGAACCGGCACGCTGCGCGCGGGGACCTCGCGAGGCGCTTGGGCGACAGCAGGCCCGGCGAGCCCGGCCGCGAGAACTGCGAGGCTTGCCGCCATTGCGGCGCAGGCGGTGTGGTTCATGGCTGTCCTCCCGGATTTCCTTGAGGTCGAGATCATATCACAAGCCGGCCTTACCCCCGCCCCTCCGCCGCGACCGGCCGCCACGCCAGCAGCCGCTTCTCGGCCCAGCTTACGGCCGCATCGATCACGATGACGAAGGCGGCGAGGATGAACATGCCGGCGAACACGCCGGCGACGTCGAAGACGCCTTCGGCCTGCTGGATGAGATAGCCGAGGCCCGCGGCAGAGCCGAGATATTCGCCGACCACGGCGCCCACCACGGCAAAGCCGACCGCGGTGTGGAGCGAGGAGAACATCCAGGACAGCGCCGAGGGCCAATAGACGTGGCGCATCAAAGCGCGCTCGCCCATGCCGAGCATGCGCGCATTGGCGAGCACGGTCGGGCTCACCTCCTTGACCCCCTGGTAGACGTTGAAGAACACGATGAAGAAGACGAGGGTCACGCCGAGCGCGACCTTGGACCAGATGCCGAGGCCGAACCACAGCGTGAAGATCGGCGCCAGCACCACGCGGGGCAGCGCGTTGATCATCTTGACATAGGGGTCGAACACGGCGGCGAAGGCCGGCTTGCGGGCGAACCAGAAGCCGGCGAGGACGCCCGCGATCGAGCCGATCGCGAAGGCGAGCATCAACTCCGAGAACGTAACCCACAGATGCTTCCAGATGGTGCCGCCCACGAACAGGCGCACGATGCGCTGTGCGACATCGACCGGCGTCGAGAAGAAGAACGGCGGCAATACCGTGACACCGAAGATCTCGTAGGTCGTGAGCACATACCACAGCCCGATCGCGACCGCGGCGACGAGGACTTGCATCACGAGCAATGTGGCGCGGGACATTAGCAAATCCTTCTAGCTACGTGCCGGAAAGCGCAGCCTCGGTCTGGGCATAGCCCTTGAGCACCTCCTCCTTGAGGACGGCCCAGATCTCGCGGTGCAGGTCCTGGAACGCCTTTTCGAGCTTCACGTCGGCGATGTCGCGCGGGCGCGGCAGGGGAACCCTCCAGTCGCCGATGATGCGTGCCGCCGGGCCCGCCGACATGATCACCACGCGATCCGACAGCGCGATCGCTTCCTCGAGGTCGTGGGTGACGAACAGCACCGCCTTGCGGTCGGCGCTCCACAGGTCGAGCAGCAGATTGCCCATGATCTGCCGCGTCTGGGCGTCGAGCGGGCCGAACGGCTCGTCCATCAGGAGAATGCGGGGGTCGCGGATCAGCACCTGGGCGAGGCCGACGCGCTTGCGCTGGCCGCCGGAAAGCATGTGCGGGTAGCGCGCGCCGAAGCCGGCGAGCCCCACCCGCCCCATCCACTGCTGCGCGCGGGCGCGCGCCTCCGCGCCCGACATGCCCGCGATCTCGAGACCGATGGCGACATTCTCCACCGCGGTCTTCCACGGAAACAGCGCATCGGACTGGAACAGATAGCCGGCGTCGCGGTTGAGGCCCGCGAGCGGTGCGCCGAAGATATCGACCCGCCCCGACGCCGGCGCCAGCAGCCCGGCCGCGACATTGAGCAAGGTGGATTTCCCGCACCCGGTCGGCCCGACGATGGCGACGAACTCGCCCGCGCCGACCGCGAGCGAGGCGTCCTGCACGGCGGTGTAGGCCGCGCCGCCGGCGAGGCGGAACGCGATGGTGACGTCCGCAAGCGACACCGAAGGGGCGCCGCTCGTGGCCACAGCTGCGGCGCCCATGCCGGCCGCGCCCGTCACGGCCTGGTCGAAAAATTCGCAGCGCGCCAAAGATTCGCAGCGCGCCAAAAATTCGCGGCGCGCCAAAAATTCGCGGCGCGCCAAAATTCGCGGCGCGCCAAGTGTCGCAGAACTGGACGAACGATGCGAGCTTCCGGCGCGCACCAAAGATCGGTTCGCGAATCATTCTTTGAAATAAATCCACGCCGCCGGCCCATGTCAAATCCAAATTGGTGCGACCTCGCAGCTTTCCGCCAATGACGCAATTCAAGTCCGCAGCCCGGATCGCTCAATTTGCGCCGAGAATTAGACTAAACCAATCGCTGCGTCCGGAATGCCGCTTCATGATGTCCGGCGGCATGGCGATCGAAGCAGCAGAACACCGCATGCTGCAGTCCCGCCGCACCCGCCAGCGCCGCAACCACGGTCGCGACCGCGATGCCGGCGGCGCGGTCGGCGGGGAAGCCGTAGACCCCCGTCGAGATCGCCGGGAATGCGATCGACGCAAGTCGGTGATCGACCGCGAGGGCGAGCGAGGCGCGGTAACACGAGGCGAGCAGTTCGTCCTCGCCGTTGCCGCCGCCACGCCAGACCGGCCCGACCGTGTGGATCACGTGGCGCGCCGGCAGGCGGTAGCCGCGCGTGATCTTGGCGGCGCCGGTGGCGCAGCCGCGCAGCGCGCGGCATTCCGCGAGCAGGTCCGGACCGGCGGCGCGATGGATTGCGCCGTCGACTCCGCCGCCGCCGAGCAGCGAGCTGTTGGCGGCATTGACGATGGCGTCGAGGTCGAGGCCGGTGATATCGGCGACGACGATCTCGAGCCTCGCGGCGCCGGTCGTCGCCGTGGCGACGGTGGTGATTGCCTTGGCGGTCACGTCACGCCCACTCCGCCTGGGCCTCCGCGCGCAGGTCGAACGTGCTGCGCTGGCCGATGTCGTCGAAATGCTCGTCGAGGAAGCGGCGCGCGGCACGGTAGCCGCCGGCATGGAGCATGCGAAAGAAGTCGTAATCGGTCGAGAGCTTGGTGTCGGCCGAGTAGGATTTCTGGTTGTCGCCGAGCACGATGCGGTGGGCATTGATGCGGCGATATTGGCCGGGTCCGGTGCCGCGCTGGAGCTGGCCGCGATCGATCAGGCGAGCCACGAATTCCACCGCGCGGATTTCGGAGGCGAGCGAGGAATTGAAGCTGATCTCGTTGACGCGATTGACGATGTCGCGCGTCGAGGTCGGCACCTCGTTGCGCTCCAGCGGGTTGATCTGGACGATCAGGACGTCCTCGGTCCCGGTGGCGTGGAACAGCGGAAAGATCGGGGGGTTGGCGAGATATCCGCCGTCCCAATAGGGCACGCCGTCGATTTCGACCGCCTTGAACAGCAGCGGCAGGCAGGCCGATGCCATCACCACGTCGGCGGTCATCTTGTCGCGCGAAAAGATGTGCAGGCGCCCGGTCTTCACGTTGGTGGTGGAGACGAACAGCTGCAATGGCGAATAGGCGCGCACGGCCTCGAAATCGACGAACCGCTCGATCATGTCCTTGAGCGGGTTCAAATTGAGCGGGTTGAGATCGTAAGGCGAGAAATAGTGCGACATCGCCTCGAACCATGCCGCCACCGGCGAGCCTTCGAGCGGCACGAACGTGAAGAGACGCTCGATCAGCTTGCGCTGGATCACCGGCAGGTCGCCGTCGATGCTCACGGACCGCCAGAAATCGGCCAACCGCGTGCGTGCGGCCTCCGGCCCGCCGCGCGCGAGGCCGTCGGCGACCATCACCGCGTTCATCGCGCCGGCCGAAGCGCCCGAGATGCCCTCGATATTCAGCCGCCCGTCTTCGAGCAGATAATCGAGCACGCCCCAGGTAAAGGCGCCGTGGGCGCCGCCGCCCTGGAGGGCGAGATTGATGCCCTTCTTCGCCACCGGCTTCGGCGCTGCATCCGTTCTGGCGTCCATCATCGGGCCGTCCAAACTTCGATCGAGCGGTTGGCGCCGGAGATCGGCGCGGCCGCAGCAATTCTTGCTTTTTGCATGATCTGTCCTGGCGCAACGCTTGTTGAATTTTCTTGAAGCGGCGTAACCTGCCTCGCCCTATGTTGCATCGCAACATTTATTATGCCGGTGCCGGTAAGATGGTGCCGGGGGTTGCGGCATCGCTCGGCGCCTCTTTGGGCCTCCAATCGGAACCGTAGCCGCAGGTTGGTATCATCGGGCGAACGGAGTAGAAAACCAGCATGTCCGCGATCTTCCCGGCGCCCGATCACGACCATTCCCGTTGCCGCGCGGACGCGATCGCCCAGGCGGAAACCCTGTGCGCGAAACGCGCCCAGCGCCTCACCGCGCCGCGGCGCCAGGTCCTGGAGGTTCTCGCCTCCAGCCACAAGCCGCTCGGCGCCTATGAGATCATCGACCTGATCGCCCGCAAGAAGCCGCGCCCGGCGCCGATCACGGTCTATCGCGCCCTCGAATTCCTGATCCGCAACGGGCTCGCCCACCGCATCGAAAGCCGCAACGCCTTTCTGGCCTGCGCGCACAATCACGACATCGGCGCGCTGGTCGCGTTCCTGATCTGCGACACCTGCGGTGCGGTCGGCGAGGCATCGCCTGCAGCGGTGACGCGCCTCCTCGCCGATGCCGCCGGCAAGGCCGGCTTCCGTCCCAGCATGTCGGTCATCGAGATCACCGGGACCTGTTTCCACTGCCGCGCGGACTGATCGCGCACAACGCATCCCGCCGGGCTGGTGCTGGTGAACCGGCCGCGATAGTATGACGCGCGCCCGGCGTCGGTCCGGAGCGCCAACGAATTCTTGCCGAACCGAACGCGAGGAAACGCCATGCGGTCACTGGGTCCCATTGGAATTCTCGGTCTGCTCCTGGCCGCGCCGGTCGCCGACGCCGCCACCATCACCGGCACGGTGACCGGGCCGGACGGCGCGCCGTTCCGCGGCGCCTTCGTCCAGGCCCGCCACGCCGGCCTGAAGATGACGGTCAGCGTGCTCTCCGACAATCAGGGCCGCTATGTCGTGGAGAACCTGCCCGCCGGCGACTACCGCGTGCAGGTGCGCACCGTCGGCTACAAGGCGGACATCAAGGCGGGCGTGAAGCTCGATGCCGACCAGAATGCCGCCTATGACTTCGCCCTGCAGACCGCGCCGATCCGCTGGACCGATCTTTCGATCCATCAGGGCCAGGTGCTGCTGCCGGATGCGCGCGGCAAGAAGACCCTGTTCGACAATTGCATGAGCTGCCATGGCTTCCAGTCGCGGATGGCGGCGACCGTGCGCGACGAGGACGGCTGGCGCGACCGCGTGAGCTTCATGCGGGAGGCGATGCGCTCTTCGCTCGCGGACCGCCAGGGCTTCAGCGACGCGCAGGCCGAGGACGTCGTCTCCTACCTCACGACGATGTTCGGGGAGAATTCGCCGCTGCCGAAATCGCCGGCCGACCTGCCCGGCTACAAGGACACGCTGATCACGTTCAGCGACGAGGCACTCAAGGTCGTCTATGTCGATTTCGAGATGCCGGGACCGAACCGGTTCCCCTGGACCGCGAATCCCGACAAGGACGGCAATTTCTGGATCCCGGAATACGGCCAGGCCAACAAGGTGGGCCGGTTCAATCCCACGACCGGCGAGATCAAGGAATTTCCGGCGCCGAACCTCGGCCCGGCGCTGATCCATTCGGCAGTGCCGGCACCGGACGGCTCGGTCTGGATCACCGAGGCCGGCTCGAAGAAGCTCGGGCATTGGGACCCCGCGACCCAGAAGATCACCGAGTACCAGGATGACTGGCGCAAGCACACCATTCGCATCCACCCGGATGGAACGATCTGGTCGACCGGCGGCTTGACCCGGTTCGATCCCAAGACGGGCATCTATACCCACATCAAGGAGGTGCCGACGTCCTACGGCATCGCGCTCGACCAGAAGGGCAATGTCTGGTTCACCGAGATGACCAAGACCGGGGCCATCGGCAAGGTCGACCCCGTCACGCTGAAGGTGACGAAGTACATCCCGCCGACCCGCGAACGGCCGCGGCGCATCCAGGTCGATTCCGAGGGCATCGTGTGGTTTGCCGAATACACCGACAGTAAGATCGGCCGCTTCGATCCGGACAAGGAGACGTTCAAGGAATTCCCGCTGCCGCATGCGCAGTCGGCGCCCTATGCGCTGGGGATCGCGCCCGACCACACGGTGTGGTACTCGGCGGAACACCGCGACGTCATCGGCCGGCTCGATCCCGTCACCGGCAAGGTTACGGAATTCCCGATGCCCTATATCGACAACGGCATGCGCGACTTCTTCCTCGATAAGGCCGGGCGCTTCTGGTACGGCTCGCCGCCCAACAACCGGTTCGGCTATTTCTACCTCTCGACGCGGCAGCGCAACGCCGACGCGCGGTGAGGGGGCGGGTCTCGAGCGCACCCACGCGGCGCAGCGTCATCGCCGGGCTGTCCCGGCGATCTCGACGCGCAGGGCACGGCCTTTCAACACGCTTGGGCGACGCCATTGCCTTGATCATCGAGATCGCCGGGACAAGCCCGGCGATGACGGTGTGTAGGGCCGCGCACCACGTATGGCTCGCCAACGGCGTTATTTGCCGCTTTCGCCCGGCTCTCAGTTCAAAGTCTGCTTCGTCTTGAAATAGCGCAGGTCTGGAGCCGGCTGGTTCTTGCGGGCCGGCATCAGATAGCCGTCGCCGCTCATGTAATAGTTTTCGGCGCCGATGACGACGTGATTGTTGCCTTCGGTGCAGTTGTTCTCGGTCCACAGCACGTCGCGGCTGCGGCGGAAATTCTTGGTGGCCGTCCACGGGCGGGTCAACGAGGAATCGATGGTCGTCATCTCCACGTGGAGGATGTCCGGATTCGTCTTGTCCAGATACATCCGCTCCTTCACGATGCCGTTGCCGTCGTCGGAAAAGGGTATGCCGGCCTGGTCGAAGGTATGGGGCGTACGGATGTTGCGGGTCTCGACCTCGAGCACGTCGTAGCGCCCGTCGCCGTCGGTATCGATCCATTTGCCGATGGAATAGCCGACGAAAGTTGGATCGTCGGGATCCTTCGGCCAGTCGCGTCCGTCGGTATAGATACGCCGCGGCGCATTGATCATGAACTCGAACAGCATGAAGGTCGTGTCCGGCGTGAAAACGAATTCGTGCGGGAACACGCCGGACATCATGCGCGGCATGGCGGTGGGAATGCACTTGTAGGTCACGTCGCTGCCCTGTCCGCCGGCCTGCTGGTCCTTCAGGCTCGCCTCCAGCTTGGCCTGCGCCTCCGGCGTCAGCGGCGCCTGCTGGCCGAGGCCGTTGGGCTTGCTCGGGTCGTAGCGGGGCGGGCCGCCGTCCGGCACCCGGCGCCATTGCCCGGCCCAATCCGGAAACTTGCCCATGTCGACGATCTGCGCCGGCGCCGCGGTGGCCCAAAGCGCGGCTGCGATGACGATGACGCCAAACGAGCTTCGGTCGAGCATCGTTGTCCCTCCCATGATGATGTTGTGCGTGTATTTCCCCGGCTGCTTCGCTCGCATGCAAACGGCCGATCGGAACCCGCTATCGTCCAAGTTTACACAGGCTCGGTGCCGGGGTCAGCCTCCCGCCGAAGCGGCAGGAAACATTTTTCCCTGTCGCCGCCGCCGTCCCACGGCCGGCCCGTGCGGCAATTCGCGCAACCATGCGCGAATGGGCAATCAAACCTGCGCCGATTCGATCGAATGACGCGCTTTCACCGCGGCGTGATGGCAGGCGCATCCGCACCCGCGCTTGTATCACCGGCAGTTCCGGGCTCAAATCGCATCGGCAGCGGGCAATGACCCGCCAAGGGGAAACGACCGCATGGATCCGCAGCAAGAAGCGGTACTGAAGAAGATCGCGTGGCGGATCGTTCCGCTCCTCACCCTCGCTTACATCGTCAACTACCTCGACCGCACCAATATCGGATTTGCGGCGTTGACGATGAACAAGGAACTCGGGTTCACGGCGACGCAGTTCGGCATCGGTGCCGGCGTATTGTTCATCGGCTACACCGTCTTCGAAATCCCCAGCAACCTCGCGCTCTACCGGTTCGGCGCGCGGCGCTGGATCGCGCGGATCATGATCACCTGGGGCATCGTGTCGGCGCTGACGGCGCTGGTGGTCGGGGTCAAGTCCTATTACCTCGCCCGCTTTGCGCTGGGGGTCGCCGAGGCCGGGTTCTTTCCCGGCGTCGCCTATTATTTCGCGGCGTGGTTTCCCACCCAATACCGCACCCGCATGCTCGCCTGGTTCCTCGTCGCCATCCCCCTGTCTTCGGTGATCGGCGGGCCGGTCTCGGGCATGCTGCTGGGGCTGGACGGCGCGCTCGGCCTCAAGGGCTGGCAATGGATCTTCATCGTCGAGGGCCTGCCGGCGGTCATTCTCGGCATCGTCGTGTTGCGGCTGCTGGCGGACCGGCCGGAAGACGCCACCTGGCTGTCGCCGAAGGAGCGCGAGATTCTCGAGGGCATGCTGGACGAGGAGCACCGCGAGCGGCCGAAGTCGAGCCTCGTCAGCGCGCTCTCGGACATCCGTGTCATCATCCTCGCGGTGGTGCAGTTCGGCTTCACGCTGGGCTCCTACGGGGTCGGCATCTTCCTGCCGCAGATCATCAAGACCAGCGGCCTCTCCAATATCGTGGTGAGCTTTCTCGCCGCGATCCCCTATATCTTCGCCTCGGTCGGCATGATCTGGTGGGCTTGGCGGGTCGACCGCACCGGCAAGAAGATCGGCAATCTCACCATCGCCTGCGGGGTCGGCGCGGCCGGGCTCGCCGCCTCGGTGCTGTCCGGCAATCTCGTCGTCGCACTCACGGCGCTCACCGTGGCGCTGGTCGGAATCACTTCGGCGCGGGCCATTTTTTGGCCGATCCCGACGCGGTTCCTGAGCGGCGTAGGTGCCGCCGCCGGACTCGCCTTCATCAATTCGATCGGCACCATCGGCGGCTTCGCCGGGCCGTATCTGATGGGCTTCCTCAAGGACTTCACCGGCTCGTTCACCGCCGGCCTGCTGGCCATGGCCGGCATTCTGTTGTTGACGACCCTGCTCGCGGCGTGCCTGAAAATGGTTATAAAGGTCGAATGACCGGGCTCGGAGCGGGGACTATGCAGATCGACGGTTACGACATCGACATCCTGGTCCAAGGCTTCCCCGGCAAGTCGGTTTGCCATGGCGGCCTCGGCTGGAGCACCGTGGCGCTGCTGCGCGGCAGCGGCCGGGCCGTCATCGTCGATACCGGCTCGTTCAACATGCGCCGGTTGATCGGGGATCAACTGGCACGGCGGGGTCTCGGTCCCGCTGACGTCACCGACGTCGTTCTCACCCATGCCCATTACGACCATTCGATCAACTGGATCATGTTTCCGCGCGCCCGCGTCACGATCGGCGCCGCCGAGCTCGAGTGGGCGGCGGCGCAGCCGGTCGGGCATCACCTGGTCCCCGAACTCTACATCCGCGAATTGACGTCGTCGCCGCAGCTCCGCGTCGTTTGCGACGGCGAGGAGGTGTTTGCCGGAATGACCGCCCATGCTGCGCCCGGCCACACCCCCGGGCATCTGATCTTCCATCTCGCAACGCCGCGGCGCGACGTGATCTTCACCGGCGACGCCGCCAAGAACCGCGCTGAACTGGTCGGCGGCATCGCCGACATGACCATGGACGACGGCGCCAGCAAGAGCAGTATCGAACGTATCTGGGAGCTGTGGCGCCGGCGCCCGGAAACGCTTCTGGTTCCCGGGCACGACGTTCCAATGGTGCTGGAAAACGGGCGCCCGGCCTATGTCGAGGCGCGGCGCGCCGGCATCACCGCCTGGTTCGATGACGATATCGAGACGACGACGCTGTTCGAGTTCAAAGCCGCCATGACGCCGGCCGCACGCCGCGCTGCCGGCCGCGTATAGCGACAACCGGTGCCGTCCATGATGCATCAAAATCCCGAGGAGGCCGCCGACATGCGCCTCGCCGCGGCCGGCCTCGATTTCCAGAACCTGCATGAAATCGTCGCCAAGGCGCGCCAGAACCTGAACCAGAACGACTGGGACTACATCGTCGGCGCCACCGAGACGGAGACCACGCTCTGCCGCAACCGCCTCGCCCTCGACCAGCTGGCGTTCCGCCCGCGGGTGCTGCGCGACGTGAGCCGCATCGACGCCACCGTGCAGCGGTTCGGACGGCGGCTGCGGCTGCCGGTGATGTTTGCGCCGGTGGGGGCGCTGGAAAGCTTCCACGCCGCCGCCGCCGCCGCCGTCGTGCGCGCGGCGCAGGCATTCGGCGTCGCCCATATGCTCAGCTCGGTGTGCGAGCCCGGCCTCGAAAAGGTCGCCGAGGCGGCGCCCGACGGCACGCGGATTTTCCAGCTCTATGTGCGCGGCGACGACGCCTGGGTCGACGATTACGTCGCCCGCGCCATCGCCAACGGCTATGTCGGGTTCTGCCTCACCGTCGATACCGCGATCTACAGCCGGCGCGAGCGCGACCTCGCCAAGCGCCATGTCGTGCTCGGTCGCCGGCGCGCGACGGGCCGCGAATTCCAGGCGGCGCTGGACTGGCGCACCGTCAAGCGCGTCCGGGAAAAATTCGACATTCCTCTGATGCTCAAAGGCATCGCCACCGCCGAGGATGCCAGGATCGCGCTGGATCACGGCGTGTCCTGGATCTACGTGTCCAATCACGGCGGCCGGCAATTGGACCACGGCCGCGGCTCCATGGACGTGCTGCCCGAGATCGTGGACGCGGTGGACGGCAAGGCGAAGATCATCGTCGACGGCGGCATGGCGCGCGGCACCGACATCGTCAAGGCGATCGCGGCGGGCGCCGACCTCGTCGGCCTCGGCCGCATGCAATGCTTCGCGCTCGCGGCCGGCGGCGAGGCCGCGCTGGTGCGCATGCTCGAACTCATGGAGGACGAGGTGCAGCGTTGCCTCGGCCTGCTCGGAGCGACCACGTTCGCCGATCTCAACCGCTCGCACCTGCACGCGGCGCCTTCGACCACAGCGCCCCATGTGTTCAGCGCATTTCCGCTGCTCGAGATCGAGGATTACAAATACTAGCCAGAGTTCACAAACGTCATCGCCGGGCTCGACCCGGCGATCTCGATCGGTAGGGCAGGGTGCCTGCATGACCGAGATGGCGGGGACAAGCCCGGCCATGACGATTCCATGTGATCATGGGCGGCGGCGATGGACCGACCGCGGGTTTCGGTAGTGTCCTGGGACACCACCCGGGTTTCGGGCCCCTTTGCGCCCGCACGGCAACCGGTGTAATTTTATTGACCGACGGGGCGCGCCGAGGTCCTTTCATATTATAGCGGCGCTGCCGAACAACGATCGACCGGGAGGACATCATGCTTTGCCGAAAACTGATCGGTGCAATCGCGGTGGCGGCGATGGCGCTGCCAATTGGGGCGGTTCAGGCGGCCGACGACGCGAAGTACCCGGATTGGAAGGGCCAGTGGGCGCGCTTCGCCGTCCCAGGGCTCCCCGGCCAGCCTTCTCACGATCAGACCAAGCCATGGGGACGTGGACAGCAAGCGCCGCTGACGCCCGAGTATCAGGCCATCCTGGAGGCGAGCATCGCGGATCAGGCCAAAGGCGGACTGGGCAATTTCCCCACCACTTCGGGTCGCCCCGCCGGCATGCCGCACATGATGATGGCCTTCATTCCGATGGAATTCGTCGTCACGCCGGGTACCACCTATATTCTGGTCGGCATGTATGACCACTATCGTCGTATCTTCACCGACGGACGCGACTGGCCCCAGCAAATCGAGCCGACCTTTGCGGGCTACTCGATCGGCAAGTGGATCGACGAGGACGGCGACGGCCGCTACGACGTGCTCGAAGTCGAGACCCGCGGCTTCAAGGGACCTCGGGCCTACGACGAAACAGGCCTGCCGCTGCACGTCGATAATCAATCCATCTTCAAGGAGCGCATCTATCGCGACAAGGCCGATCCGAACATCCTTCATGACGAGATGACCACGATCGACCACGCTTTGACGCATCCATGGACCGTCGACAAGAAATACGTGCACAATCCCGATCCGCGTCCCGGCTGGCCGGAGTATTACATCACCGAGGGCAACGCACAGGTCGTCATCGGCGATGAAAACTATTTCCTGAGCAGTGACGGGCTTCTGATGCCGGCCAAGAAGAACCAGGCGCCGCCGGATCTGAGATATTTCAAGCAATCGCAGAAGTGACGGCGTCGCCTGCGTCGTTCGCGGTCACGCCGCCGCGATGTTTTCTGCGAACGGCTTGGCGAACATCGCGGCAAGCTCCCCGGCCGGGACCGGCGGGCTATAGAAGTAACCCTGCACGTCGGTGCATCCGAGTTCGCGGACGCGATCGAGCTGCGCGCGCGTCTCGACGCCTTCGGCGGTCGTCGTCATGCTGAGACGCTGCGCCAGTCCGGCGACCGCCTGGACGATGGCCGAGGACTCGTTGCTGTCGCCGAGGCCGGTGATGAAGCAGCGGTCGATCTTGATCTTGTCGAAGGGGAAACTGCGCAAATAGCTCAAGGACGAGTAGCCGGTGCCGAAATCGTCCATCGAGATGCGGATGCCGAGCGAACGCAGGCTGTGGAGCGTCCGCAGCGTGACTTCGGTATTCTGCATCAGCACGGCTTCGGTGATCTCCAGCTCCAGCCGATGCGCGGGCAATTGCGCCGCGGCCAGGGCGGTGAGCACCGTCGGAAGCAGGGTCCTGCTGTTCAATTGGGTCGGTGAGAGATTGACGGCGACGCGAATATGGTCGGGCCACGAGGCCGCCTCTTTGCAGGCGCGCCGGATCACCCACTCGCCGATGGAGACGATCAGTCCGATCTCCTCGGCGACCGGAATGAAGTCGGCCGGCGCGACCATGCCGTGCTCGGGACGATTCCAGCGCAGCAGCGCCTCGCAGCAGAGCACGTCCTCGTTGTCCAGGCTCACCACCGGCTGATAATACAATTCGAATTCGCCGTTCACGAGCGCCTTGCGGAGCGCGAGTTCGAGCGCGCGCCGCGCCTTCATGCGGGCTTCCATGTTCGGTTCGAAGAACCGATAGACGCCGCGGCCATCCGCCTTGGCGCCGTAGAGCGCCATGTCGGCGTTCTTCAAGAGTTCGTTGGCGTCGGTGCCGTCGGTGGGCGCCAGCGCGATGCCGATGCTGGTGTTCACCACCACCAGATGCCCGTGGAGATCGTAAGGCGCGCTGACGGCCTCGGAAATGCGCCGCGCCAGCCGCTCCGCATCGGTCGCGTCTTCGATATCGGTTTGGATGATGGAGAATTCGTCACCGCCGACGCGGGAGATCGTGTCGGTGTCCCTGACGCAGCCGCGCAGTCTTCCGGCCACCGCCCGCAACAATTCGTCGCCGGTCTGGTGTCCGAGCGAATTGTTGACGTTCTTGAACTGATCGAGATCGAGGCACAGCACCGCGAGCCGCTTTCCGCGATCCACATGGGTGAGGGCGCCGCACAGGCGTTCGCGCAGCAGCACGCGGTTCGGCAGATCGGTCAGCGCGTCGTGCCGCGCCATGTGGGCGATCTTCATTTCCGACCGCCGCCGTTCGGTGATGTCTTCGTGGGTCGCCACCCAGCCGCCGCCCGCCATGGGCACGTTGACCAACGCGATGGTGCGCCCGTCGTCCAGCTCGACCAGCCGGCTGGTCGTCAGGCCCGCTTTGATCGCCGCGGACAGACTCTCGACATACTGCGCGGGGTCTCCCGAGAAGGTCCCGTTGGCGGTTCGGCGATCGATCAGGTGCCGCAAAGTATGGCCGGGCCGGACATCGTCGGGCTGGAGGCGATACATCTCGATGTAACGCGGATTGCAAATGACGAGGCGGGTATCGCCGTCGAACATCACGAGGCCCTGAGACATATTGGAGATGGCCGCGTTGAAGCGCATGTTCTGCGCTTGCAAATCCGCCTCCCGCGCCCGCAGTTCCTCGGTGCGCTCGATCACCAGCCGCTCGAGGTTGCGCTGGACCGCATCGATCTCTTCGATCATCAGGGACATCGACCGGTCGGTGCGCCGCCGGTCGCGGTCGAGTTCGTCATACGCGCCGCTGACGAGTTCGGAAAGGCGCTCCATGTCGAGCGATCCCGTCTCGGCGGACGCCTTGGCGATCTGCTGGGCAAACAGCCTGTGCACGGCGGGGCCCTTTCCAGCGCAATGCTGGTTCACGCAACCTCGGCCAAAGTGGTGACCGTCATTGTCTGATTATGCAATTCGCAAACGCCGGATGTGGCATGAGGCGAAATCTCGCCGTAGGAATAGAACCCGAGCCGTACGGTATTCACCCCGAGTTCCGCTCCCGCCGCTTCGGTCTCGTCGGTGGTGCGCTGTCCCATCAGCAATCGCCGGCCGATGCAGCTGACCAGAATGGAGAACCGCTGGTCATCATCCTTCGCCTTGAGGCCGGTGCGCGCCTGCCGCGCCGCATCCGCAGCCCCGGCCGCCAGCCGGTCGAAGGTTCCGCGCATCAATTGTGCCGTCCAGCCTTGCGGAACGTCGCCGGCGAAGGTCATCGAACGGGCGTCGCGGTCGACTGCGAGCACAGTGCGCACGACCGCCGTATCTGGCCGCTCGACGTCGAAAACCTGGATCGGAAACAACAGGGCCGAGCCCGGCAGGCCCTTCGACTCTTCGGGTCCGAGATAGCGCTCGTAGAGATCGAGCGCCGGCTCGCCATCGAGCTCGAACAGGACGTTGCCGACCGACTTCGTGACCTCCCGGCACGGCCCGAACAGGTCCCATCCTCCGGCGCTGCCATGACCGACGCGGATGGCGGAGCCATAGAAACCCACCGCCGCGACCACGCCGGAGCGTGGCGCACAATTGCCACCGACCAGCGTTTCCTTGAAGTCGGCGCCGTCGCCGGCTAGCCCGCCGGTCAAAGGAATTTTCGAGCCGGTGACCCCGGTGATCCCGGCGACGAGTTCGCTGCCATTGACGTTCAAGCCGTCGGACAGCACGAACATGCCCTGGAGGTCATCGGCATGGAGCGCGCGCCCGATCGCCTCACCGCAGTCGCGGGACTGGTGCGGGCCGCCGATCTCCCGTCGGCACAATCGCAGCGGGGTCGCATCGAAGCTGACGGCCGCGGCGACGATTTCGTCGTCGTTGACGTCGTCGTTGTTGATCTGCCCGCCGGTGCTGGAGCCCAGGATGTGGCTCTGCGGAAACATGGCGCGCAGCTCTCGATATCGCGTGCCGCAGGCCAGCGCCTGGCGGGTGCCGAAATAGAGCACGAGCGAAGCATCGTCCGATTCGTTCTTTGCCGCGGTCCAACCCGATCGATTGTTCCAAATGATTTGCCGGACGCGCATAGGGTATATTGCTCCACCTGGGAGCACTCCTCCGATTGCGACCCGGGCACTTTTGGCTGCAATGTCTGAACAACTGGTTATTTTGCAAGTAGATGCGCCGACTCGATCGCGCTTCGTTCACCGCGATTGCCAATTCGCCAATGCATAATATTTGCGCATCGGATCAGTAATTCAGCCAACCCCGCTTCGCAGCATGATCCGAATCCTCTCGGCAATATTATGCAACCGTCAACGGACGATACGGGCCATTTTGTCCCGCGGATGACGCCATTTTGAACGGCCGCCGGCGATTTCCGGCGATGATATGACGCGGAATATCTCCTCTTTAAAACGCATAAACCTTGAAAGAAGCTATTCGCGTATTCATCACCAATATGCGACGTATTCCGCAAATCGCATGAACGGCCGCGGACCGCGACCTTGCGGCGGTACCTCCGGACCGTATTCCGACGAGGTCGGCCCACAAACGCCGTCGCCGGGCTTGATCAGGCGATCCCGATCGGGACGGCACGGTGCCTGCATGATCGTCATGGCCGGGACAAGCCGGGACAAGCCCGGCCATGACGGTTCCGTGTGAGCGAGCGCGGTGGCTTTCCCCGGCATTCGGCGACCAAATGCCGGGGTCAGGCCGCTATCGCGTCTCTTTCTTCACGAACCTCTGCAGGTTCTGGGCGTTGGTGTAGCCGGCATAAATGTTGCCGTAATCATCGACGCCGACGCCCTCCAGCGCGCCGAGGTATTTGGTTTCCTCGATGAACCCCGTGACCTTGCCGTCCTTGGCGTCGCCGATTCGGATGCCCTGCTTGAAGCCCGGGTTGAGCTTGTCGCTGGATTGGGAGTTGGCGACGTAGATGACGTCGTTCTTGTCGATCCAGACGCCGCTGGGCCGGCCGAACTGCTTCCACTCGGCCAGGAATTTTCCGTCCTGATCGAAGATCTGGAGGCGGTTGTTGGCGCGGTCGGCGACGAACAGCCGTCCGGCGGAATCGAAGGCCAGCCCGTGCGGCACGTTGAATTCGCCCGGCGCCGAACCTTCCTTGCCCCACGCCTTGATGAACTTGCCGTCCTTGGAGAACTTGACGATCCGGGCATTGGTCTTGTCGCCGTGACCATCGGCGACGAAGATGTCGCCGTTCGGCGCGACGATCACATCGGACGGCGCGTTGAAATGAGTCTCGTCGTCGCCGGCGACGCCCGGCGTGCCGAGCGTCATCAGCACCTTGCCCTCAGGGGAGAGCTTCAGGACGTCCTGGCCGGTCTTCTTGTTCTTGTCGGCGCGCCCGTCGGTGATCCAGATGTTGTCATCCTTGTCGACGAACAGGCCGTGGGGGAAGTTGGTCATACCGGTGGCGAGGCTCGCCACCACATGGCCGGAGGCATCATATTTGTTGAGCGGCGCGATCTTGGAGCCCTCGCAGGCGTTGGCGCCGCAGCGGTCGTAGATCCACATGCTCTTGCCGTCGCGATCGACGTTGAGCCCGATGGTGGAGCCGAAGCCGCGGCCCATCGGCTGCTTGGCCCAGCCTTCGTCGAGGCGGTACGGATTGGGGGCGGAATTGGGGTCCGGATTGGTCTGGGCGAAACTCGGCACCGCCGACATTGCGATCGCCGCGACGACGGCGATCCCGCATAACAATTTCACGCGATCTGCATGACGCATGACAGTCCTCCCTGTTGAGATTTGAAGTCCGATTTCTCAGTGCAGCCGATCCTGCGCACGGTCTTTTATAGCACGCGGGGCGGATTGGTGCTGCGGAATCCGCTGCCTTCGAGCGCCATCCTTTCGAATTGAATCGGATGGCGCTCAAATCTCCTCTAGTTTGAGCATGATCTTGTCCGAAAAGTCCGCAACTTTTCGGGATCACGCTCTCGCATTCGGCGCGTCACCGCCCCCCGGCCGGCTCCGGTGCCGGCAAACCGGTGCCGCCCTCGGGCACCGGCGTGCGGGCGGCATTGAGCACCAGCGATACGAATCCGTAGTAGCCGGTGGTGCCGATCAACTCCACTATGGCGCGTTCTCCGAAGCGGCGCTCGGCGGCCTCGTAGGTAGCGTCGCTGATGTCCTTGTCGGTGAGGAGTTCGGAGACGAGGTCATAGACGAGGGTCTCGTCCGGCGACAGCTTCGCCGGGCGACGCCCCACTTCGATCGCCGCCGGAATCGCGGGATCGAGGCCTGCGGCGACGGCGTGCTTGCGGTGCGCGTTCCATTCGTAATGCGCCGACCAGAACCGGGCGACGAGAAGGATGGCGAGTTCGCGCAGCGGCGCCGGGAAAGTACTCTCGAAGCGGACGAAGTCGCCGAGAAGGCGCACCCGGTCGGCAAGCTCCGGGCTGCGCAACAGCGCATGGAACGGGCCGCGCAAGCCGCCGCGCGGCCCGCTCGCGACCGCCTGGGCGACACGCTTCTGCTCGGGGGTCATGTCCTGATGGGACAGCGGCGCGAAACGCGTTTGCATCGTGGTTCATCCATGTCGGTTGGGGGCAGCGATAGGATGGCGCCACTTTACGCCATTGCCGGCGCAAGCGACATATCGGATTGATGGTGCTACAGCCTGATCCGTCCGGCCTGGATGCGTTGGTAGAGCGCCTGGTCGAGCGCCACGAAGGCGCGGCGCCCGGGGTCGTGGACATAAAGCGGATCGGGACAGGTGGCGGGATCGTAATCGCCTTGCTCCGGCGCGTTCTTTCTTTGCTTGAAGGTCGGCGTCAGGTCGATCTCGGGGCGGATCCGCAGCAGCACCGGCACCGCATAGCTCGGCAGGCGCTCGGACAAATGGGCGTGCAGCGCCGCAAGGTCGACAGTGCCGGCGCAAACGATTTCCGCCATGCCGGCCCGTCCGTCCGTGCCGGGGATGGTCACGCCGTAGACATTGGCATCGAGGACGCCGGGAAACGACGTGAGCGCCGCGGCGACCTCGGACGTCGCGACGTTCTCGCCCTTCCAGCGAAAGGTATCGCCGATGCGGTCGATGAAATAATAGAACCCGCTGTCGTCGCGGCGCATCAGGTCGCCGGTGCGGAACCAGGCGTCGCCGGGCTCGAACACGTCGCGCAGAATCTTGTTTTTCGTCTCTGCGGCCGCGGTGTAGCCGTCGAAGCGCGCGCCGGGATCGTCTTGTGCCTGGGAGATGCGGCCGATCGCCTCGCCCGTCTCGTTCTGTGTGCACCGCATGCAGCGCCCGCGGGCGTCGCGGAGAGGCAGGCCGCGTTCGACGTCGAACTTCACCAGCGCCAGCGCCGAACGGTGGGCGATGAAGGGCGGTATCCGTCCGATCGCGCCCGGCCGGCCCTCGGCGTTGAACAGCGAAACATTGCCCTCGGTGGCGGCGTAGAATTCCAGGATCTGGGGGATGCGGAACCGTTTCTTGAACGGCTCCCAGATGTCCGCCCGCAAGCCGTTGCCGCAGCAGAGCCTGATCTTGGGAGGCATCTCGCGCGCCGGCCGCGGGGCGTTGAGGAGATACCGGCACAGTTCGCCGATATACTGGAACATCGTGCACTCGTAGCGCCTGATGTCGTCCCAGAACGCGGCGGCGGAGAATTTGTCGCGAATGGCGACCGAGCCGCCATTGACCAGGACCGCGCCGGTCGCGACCGCGCCGCCGACGCTGTGGTACATCGGCAGGCAGTTGTACATGCGGTCGTTCGGCCTCGTGTCCATCATGCCGGCGAACCAATGGGTCCAGTTCATCAGCCGGAAATGGCTCACGATCGCCGCCTTGGGCGGGCCGGTGGTGCCCGACGTGTAGACGTAGAGCGCGCGATCGTCGACGGTGACCGGCGCCCGCTCCGAGGCGGCGAGAGTATCGCCGGAAAGCTCTTCGATTTCCGCAGCGATGTCGGGCAGGCCAGGACCGCCGTCGCCATGCGACCATACGATGGCGTCGGTCGAAAGATGCGGCGCGGCGCTTCGAAAGGCCTCCAGGAGCTCGCGTGCGACGATGATGTGGCGGGGCGCAACAGCGTCGATGCAATGGGCGAGAGCGGAGCCCACGAGGTGGGTATTGAGCAACGCGACGACGCCGCCGGCGCGGCCGATGCCGATCCAGATCGCCATGTATTCGGGCCGGTTGGGCATCAGCAGGCAGACCGCGTCGCCCTTGCCGACCCCGTGCACCCAGGCCCAGCGGGCATAACGGTTGGAGCGATCCAGCAGTGCGCGAAAGCTCAGGGTCTCGGTTTCGGACAGCAGCGCCGGCGCGTCGCCGAACCGTTTCGCCAATTCCTCGACCACGACCGGGAAGGTGCGCGTGGGGTTGCTGGGCGATCGGCGCGGTCAGCTCCAGCGCGCGCAGCCACGCCTTCGCCGCCGCAGCGGGCGCCGGGTCCACGTGCTGCGATGGTATCGGCGTCCTGTGAAATGATTTCCCTCATGGTTATCGAGAATTCATCGGCACCCGCGTGTATTGCGCATGTTTGTTAAAAACCGGGATCGCATGCGCGCGGCCGCCGGCGGCGCGCGATCGCCTCGCGCACCGTCGATCATATCGGCCGCGCAATGGGCTATCGCAAGCGGCGTATCGCGCGGCGTCCGCACGGGCTTAACCGTTAAGGTTATTCCCTCGGATACGCGGCCGTCGCGTTGTCGTTCCGGCCGGTACCATTTAGTTACGTCTGGTGCCCACATTGCGCGGACGCCCGGCGTCGGTTCCGCGAATTCGTTCGCGATGGCCGGGCACCCACGACAATGGCGCGATGCGTGCGTGCGCCGATGTCCGCCATCGCCGCACGTCGAGAGTCCCAGGCGAGATCATGAAAAGCGAGACCATCGCTATTCATTGCGGCTATGAGCCCGACCCCACGACGAAGGCCGTGGCGGTCCCGATCTATCAGACCGTCGCCTACGCGTTCGACAGCGCGGAGCACGGCGCGGCGCTGTTCAATCTCGAAACCGAGGGCTATCGCTACGGCCGGATCAGCAACCCGACGACCGACGTGCTGGAGCGCCGCGTCGCCGCGCTGGAGGGCGGCGTCGAGGCTTTGTGCGTGAGCACCGGACAGGCCGCGCTGAATTACGCGCTGCTCAACGTCACCGAGCTGGGTTGCAACATCGTCTCGGTGCCGCAGCTGTACGGAACCACCCATACGCTGTTCGCTCATATATTTCCGCGACAGGGGGTATCGGTGCGGTTCGCCGACGGCGACCAGCCGGCCGACATCGAGAAGCTGATCGACCGGGATACCCGCGCGGTGTTCTGCGAAACCGTCGGAAATCCGGCGGGAAACATCTGCGACATCGAGGCGCTGGCGGGGGTCGCGCACCGTCACGGCGTTCCGCTCATCGTCGACAACACGGTGGCGACGCCGATCCTGGTCAAGCCGATCGACTACGGTGCCGACATCGTGGTGCATTCCCTCACCAAGTTCATGGGCGGGCACGGCACCACGCTGGGAGGAGCGATCGTCGACAGCGGAAGATTTCCGTGGCGGGAGCACGCCGAGCGTTTTGCGATGTTCTGCGAGCCCGACGCGTCCTATCACGGGCTCATCTATGTCGACCGGTTCGGGCCTGCTGCCTATGTCGCGCGGTGCCGCAGCGTCTATCAGCGCACCACCGGATCGGTGCTCGCGCCGCTCAGCGCGTTTCTGCTTCTCCAGGGCATCGAAACGGTCGCGCTGCGGATCGAGCGGCACGTCGAAAACGCAAGGCGCGTCGCGGAATTCCTGCGCGACGACGAACGCGTGGCCTGGGTCAACTATGCCGGGTTTGCCGACCATCCCCATCACGCGCTGGCGCTGAAATATCTCGGCGGCCGGGCCTGTTCGCTGCTCACGTTCGGCGTCAAGGGCGGCTACGAGGCCGGAACGCGGTTCTACGACGCGCTCAAGCTCGTCAAGCGACTCGTCAATATCGGCGACGCGAAGTCGCTCGCCTGCCATCCGGCCTCCACGACCCATCGCCAGATGTCGGCGGAGCAGCAGGCCTTGGCGGGGGTGAGGCCGGAGACGATCCGGCTGAGCATCGGCATCGAACACATCGACGACATCATCGCAGATCTCGACCAGGCGCTCGCTGCGACGCAGTCCTCGCATCGGGCAATGGTCGCGGCGGAATGACCGCCTGGAACAGTTCGGAGTAACGGCAATGCCGGTGGTGCTGGAACAAGGTGCGTCGGGACGAAGCTTCAACCTGCTCGACGGGGTGCGCTGCGCGCCGGCCGATCCCGCGCGAACCGACGGGGCGATCGAAATCGGCATCGTCAACAACATGCCCGATGCAGCCCTCGAGTTGACCGAGCGCCAGTTCATCGGACTGCTCGCTGCGGCGTCCGGCAAGACGCAGGTGCGGGTCAGGCTGTTCGCGCTGCCGCAGATCGCGCGCGGGGATTTCGCGCGCCGGCGCCTGCTCTCCGATTACGCCGAGATCGGCCGCCTGTGGGACACGAGGCTCGACGGCCTCATCGTGACCGGAATGGAGCCGGGCCCCGGCGCGTTGCCGGACGAACCGTACTGGCGCGTCTTCACCGACTTGATCGATTGGGCCGAACGGCACACGACATCTTCGATCTGGTCGTGCCTCGCCGCCCATGCGGTGGTGCTGCACCGCGACGGCATCGAGCGCCGCCCGCTCGCCGCGAAGTGCTTCGGCGTCTACGAGTGCATGAAGGAGACCGATCATCCGCTGCTGGCCGGCGGCCCGGCGCGCTCGCTGGTTCCCCATTCGCGCTGGAACGACGTGCCGGCCGACGCCTTGATCGGCGCCGGCTACGATGTGCTCACGAGATCGCCCGAAATGGGCGTCGGACATGTTCGCCAAGCACGACCGCAGCCTGTTCGTCTTCCTGCAGGGCCATCCGGAATATGAGCCCGACGACCTTGCTGCGGGAGTATCGCAGGGATGTCGGCCGGTTCCTCCGCCGCGAACGCGAGGGCTATCCGGCGCTGCCGCGGTCACTATCTGGATGCGGCGAGCGAACGCAGCCTGGAGGCGTTTCGCCGCCGCGCGCTGTCCGCGCGCAATCCCGAATTGCTGGAAGGATTCCCGGCCGCCGCGATCGTGGAGCGGCTCGCGAATTCCTGGCACGCCTCGGCGCTGCGGCTCTACCGCAATTGGCTGTCCTGCCTCGCCACGCGCCGCGAACGGTCGCTGCACGAGGTCACCGCCGTCGCCACGATCTATTCCGGTCAGACGGCCTTATCCGGCGGGCGCCGACCTGCGACGGGCGAGGCTTGAGCATTGACCATAAACGCCAGTTTTCCTTGAGCGCGCATCGAGGCGCTTTTAGGTGAAGATACGCTCGATGTGAGGTGTCGGTTCGATGTCGATACAGTTAACGGTATTTTCCGAGATCGAAAAGATTGCCGCGCAGCACCACAAGAAGCTGGCTCCTCTGAGCGGCGACACCGTGCTCATGAATTCCGGGCTCGACTCCTTGTGCTTCGCCGTGCTGGTGGCGCGGCTGGAGGACCAGCTCGGGGTCGATCCGTTCTCGACCTCGGAAGACGTGAGCTTTCCCGTCACTCTCGGCGATTTCGTGCGCGTCTACGAAAATGCTGCAAAGTGATGCACGGCCGCTGCGGCGACGACTGGACGGCGGCGTCGGACCACCGCGGTATTTCTGGGGCGCGCGAGAGAGCGTGGCCTTTACCGGCCTTCTGAAGGGGTCGAGCTTCGGCCGCCGGCTCGGCGATTTCCAGGGGCGCTCGGTTCTCGTCGCCCCCCGTGACCAGCTCACGGCGGCGCTCGCGATGATCGAACTGGACGGCATCGCGCGCCGCCTCGTCATTTGCCCGTCCGACGTACCGCCGGACCATCTTCGCGCCATCGTCGCGACCGCCGAGGTCGATGCGATCGTGTCCGATTGCGGCACCCCCGACCCCGAGGCCCTCGGGATTCCGCTTCACATCCGATGCAGCACGGCGATCGAGCGGCGCAGGACGAATTTCCCGCGGCCAGCCGGCGGACCGAATGGGTGCTCCTGACCTCGGGCACGACAGGGGTTCCCAAGCTCGTCGCCCACGACGTCGCGAGCCTGACCGCGCCGATCAAGGCCGGCGCGGGAGCTCCGGTATGGGGCACCTTCTACGACATCCGCCGCTATGGCGGCCTGCAGATCTTCTTCCGCGCGGTGGTCGGCGGCGGCTCGCTCATCCTGTCGAGCGCCGGCGAACCGGTGGCGGAACATCTGGCGCGGCTCGCGGCGCGCGGGGTGACGCATCTCTCCGGCACGCCATCCCACTGGTGGCGCGTTCTCATGGGTCAGGCGGCGCAGGCGATCGCGCCGCGTTATGTCCGCCTGTCCGGCGAAATCGCGGGCCAGGCCGTGCTCGACAATCTGCGTGCGGCGTATCCGCGGGCTGGTCTCGGCCACGCCTATGCCTCGACCGAGGCCGGCGTCGGCTTCGAGGTGGATGACGGCCTGGAAGGATTTCCGGCGCATTTCGTCGCTGCCGGCGACGGCGATGTCGACATCAGGGTCGAGGACGGTTCGCTGCGGCTGCGCTCGGCGCGGACCGCATCCGGATACGTCGGAACCGGCGCGCCCGCCCTCTTGGACCAGAACGGATTCGTCGATACCGGCGACATGGTGGAGCGGCGCGGCGCGCGCTATTACTTCGTCGGCCGCAAGGACGGGATCATCAATGTCGGCGGCCTGAAGGTGCACCCCGAGGAAGTCGAGGCGGTCATCAACCGGCACGCCGGCGTGCAGGGTTCGCTGGTGAAAGCGCGCAAGAGCCCCATCACCGGCGCGATCGTGGTCGCCGACGTCGTGCTGAAGGAGAGCCCCGACGGCCGCGATGCCGGCCCGCTCACGGCCGCTATGGAGCGCGAGATCATCGACATCTGCCGCCGCGACCTCGCGCCCTACAAGGTGCCGGCAGCGATCAGGTTCGTGCCGGCGCTGCCGATGTCGGCGGCCGGCAAGCTGCTGCGCCATGGGTAATGTCCATGCGTAATGTCATCGTCACCGGCGGCAGCCGCGGCCTCGGCCTCGCGATTTCGATAAAGCTCGCGGCCGCCGGCTATCGCGCCATCGCGATCGCGCGCAAGGAGAGCCGCGAGTTGGCCTCGGCGATCGCGGCGTCCGCGCGGACCGGGACCGACGCCCTGCAGTTCCTGCCGTTCGATCTCGAAGACATCGATGCCATGCCGCGCCTCGTCGCCGCGCTCCGCAAGAGCTTCGGGCCGATCTACGGCCTCGTCAACAATGCGGCGCTGGGCGACGGCGGCGCGCTGTCGCTGATGCACACTTCCAAGATCGAGCGCCTGGTGCGCCTGAATACCCTGTCTCCCATGGTGCTCACCAAATACGTGGTGCGCGCCATGATGGCGGACGGCGGCGGTCGCATCGTCAATGTCGCCTCGATCGTCGGATTCACCGGTTACAGCGGGCTTTCGGTCTATGGCGCGACCAAGGCGTCGATGCTCGGATTCACGCGCTCGCTGGCGCGCGAGGTCGGTCGCATGGGCGTCAACGTCAATGCAGTCGCGCCGGGATTTCTCGACACCGAGATGACGCAGGGCCTCGCCGATACCCAGCGCGCCCAGATCGCGCGCCGCAGCGCATTGCGAAAGCTGCCCGCGGTGGAAGACGTGGCGGAAGCGGTCGAGTTCCTGCTCGGCGACCGCTCCGCCGCCATCACCGGCACCGTGCTGACGGTGGATGCCGGCAGCACCGCCTAGCGATCGCGGTTCTCCTCCCGAAGGGGACGATCGTATTCATACATTTCGGACGACCATCCCTGCCGTTGGGTCGGCGTCTTTTGCGTCGCCCCGTGTGCGCCGCCGTCAATCCATCGGCTGAATGCGCACCAGCCAGCCTTCATGGTCGACGTACCACACCGTCACCGGATCGGTGGAATTGTCGATCCAGGTTTCGCGGTCGATGCCATAGGGCTCCGGCAACACGTATTCGGTGAAGGCGACGGTCTTCGGATCGAAGCGCAGATAGCGGCCGGAATGCATCTCTCCCGCCCACACTTCGCCGTTCTTGTCGACCTGGGCGGAATACATGGATGCGTAGGGCGTCGGCAGCCGGTATTCGTGGATGCGCTTCTCGGCGATGTCGAACTTCACCAGCATGCCGCCGCGGCCGCCGGACCAGTAATTGTCCTGCGCGTCGAACTCGCCGCGCGCCGGGCCGGAACGCGGCGAAGTATCGGGCTCGAACACCTCGGCTTCCTTGGTGTCCACGACCACGACGCCGTCGCGCGGCCACGCGCCGCCGCCGAAATAGCGGCCATCGCGACTCATGGCGCTGCCATAGGTTCCCGCGAACTTCTTGAGGACGTAGCTGATGACGGGCTCGCCGGTCATGGCCGCGACCTTGGTGACCTTGCGTTCCCGCGCCTTCCAGATGAAGCCGTCGGGATCGATCGCGTAATTGCCGCCCATGGGGGTGTTCGCGGGCTCGCGCACCTTCCAGGGGATGCGGGTGAACTGGTCGGTCTTGGGATCGAGCCGCCAGATGCTGTGCGCCCAGTTTTCCGAACCCCACACGATGTCGTTCTTGTCCACATAGATCCAATGGGTGCCCGGCAGCGCGCCTGCCTGGACCGGGGGAACATGGAACTCCTTGACGGCGCCGGTGCGCGGATCGAGCCGGCCGACATAGGAACTGCGGTGGGTGGAGTACCAGAGGTTGCCCTGGGAATCGCCGCTCACGTCGTGGGTGGCGGTCTCCAAACGCGGCAATTCGTATTCGGTGATCACGACCCTTGTCTGGCGTCCCTGCGGCCGCGGCAGGGTGACGAAGGAGGGGTCTTTCGATTCCGGGCCGCGCACGGTGGCGAGCCATTTGACGAGGCGCGCCTCCTCGTCGCCGCCCCAGCGGCCGCGCTCATTGATGTTGATGAGCGGGGAGCCGGCGCCATGGATCATGCGGTAGACGATCTTGCCCCAGCCCGCCTCGTCGTAATGGTTGCGGAAGATCTGCTGATAGGAGTGGCACCAGTTGCAGTTGTTGGTGAGCAGCTTCTTCTCCTCGCCGGTGCCGGACAGGCTCAGAAGCCATTCCGATCCCGTCATCTGCGCCGCGATCTCCGGGCGCGGCGGCAGCAGGTCGGAGTCGGTCACGCGTTCCAGCGTGATGTCGGCGAGCTGGGCCGGACCTTTGATCTCGACCTGCTCCTTGACGTAGGGCTTGAATTCGCGCGGCAGGGCGATGCGCAGCGTGTAGTTTCCGGCCTCGAGCGTGGGAAATTCGTAGCGCCCGTCGGCATTGGTGTACACGGTGGTGCGCACCGCGTTCTTCTGGGCGATCAGCTGCACCATCATGCCTTCCAGCAATTCGCCCTTGCTGGATTTGACCACCCCCTTGGGGCCGCCCTGCAACCGGCCGTCGGCCTGGGCCGCCGGCGCGCCCGCCATTGAAAATCCGAACGCCAAAGCCGCGACCAGCCTTGATGCATGTCCTGAAATCAGCGCCATGATCATCTCCCGATAAACGTCGTCATGAATTCCTGTGCCGTCGTCGGTTCAACGCTCGCGGTAGCGCGGATTGGCGGGTGGGGCGTCGGAATCCCAGCAGCACTTGTCGCGCACGAAGCTCACGAGATCGTCGAGATCGGCTTCACTCAAGGTGTACTTGTAGGCCGCCATTCCGGCGCCGCCGTTGCGGATGCGGTCCTTCACGGTGTCGTCGTTCACCGGCAACCCGGACAGCAATGTTTCGCGCTGAAACAGGCCCTTGAGCTGGGGAGCGTTCTTGGTGAACTCGTTGTGGCAGAACCAGCACTTGTAATAGAAGATTTCCCGTCCGCGCTCCGGGCCGCTGACAGCGGCTTTCTTGAACTCATAGGTTTGGAGCGAGCGCTGATAATAGTCCTTTGCCGGCGCGCCGGGCTGGGACCCGGCGCCCGCCGAAGCCGCCTCCTGCGCCGCCGCCTCGCGACCAAGCCCTTGAGCCCCCAGGATCGCCGCGATTGCCGTGGCCGCCATCCATCTCGCCGCGCTCGACCTCATCATCTCCCCCTGATGTTTTTTTGCTCGCGCCGTCCGTGCGGACTTGGCCTGGCACGGCCGCATCTCGCCGGAATTATGCCCATCCTACCAGATTTTCGTGCCTAAGGCAGGGGGCTCGGCCCGGCGCGCCGACGAGGCACGGATGCGGG
The DNA here is from genome assembly GCA_963800215.1 of uncultured Alphaproteobacteria bacterium. Lineage (GTDB taxonomy): Bacteria > Pseudomonadota > Alphaproteobacteria > Rhizobiales > Xanthobacteraceae > JAJPKK01. Next base: position 82,165 of record CAWCZY010000010.1, read on the forward strand.
CATAGGCGCCGGCCTGGTGGAGCGCGGCGACGATGCGCGCAGGCGTCAGGGGGATTTCGGCGAAGTGCACGCCGAACGGCGACAAGGCGTCCTCGATCGCCGCGATGATCGCTGCCGGCGCCGGGATGGTGCCGCCCTCGCCGGCGCCCTTGACACCGAGCGGATTGAGCGGGTTCGGCGTCTCCACATGCTCGATCACGCAGGCCGGCACGTCGAGGGCCATCGGCATGAGGTAATCGGCAAAGCTCGTCGTGAGCGGCTGCCCGCCGGCGTCGTAGCGCATGAACTCGAACAGCGCGTTGCCGATGCCATGGGCGACGCCGCCCTGGACCTGGCCGTCGACGATCATGGGATTGATGACGACGCCGCTGTCGTGGCCGACCACGTATTTGAGAATGCGCACCCCGCCGGTCCAGGGATCGACTTCGACCTCGACGATGTGGGTGCCGTTGCAGTAGGACGCCTGGGGCGGCGTGAACCAGGCGGTGTGCTCGAGGCCCGGCGTCTGGCCGGGCGCCATGGAAAAGCCGGGCATCCCCTGGGCGAGCCGGGCGAGTTCGCCGAAGGTGAGGATCGGCTTGTTGCCGCCGCGGGCGACGGCGCGGCCATCCTCGACGTCGATCTCGCTTTCGGCGACGCCGAGGCTGCGCGCGGCGAGCGCAATGACTTGCCGCTTCACGTTCTCGCCGGCGATCATCGCCGAAGAGCCCGCATTGATCGCCTGCCGGCTCGCGAAGGCGCCGACGCCCTGGCTGATGGCGTTGGTGTCGCCGGCCGTCATCAGTATGTCTTCGATCGGGCAGCCGAGCCGGTCGGCCACGATCTGCGACAGCGTCGTATGGGTGCCCTGCCCCTGGGTGGTCGCGCCGGTCGCCACCGCGACCTTGCCGTTGCGCAGAATGCGCACGGTGACGCCCTCGAACGGCCCGAGGCCGGTGCCTTCCACGTAATTGCCGATGCCGATGCCGACATAGCGTCCGGCGGCGCGCGCGGCGACCTGGCGGGCGGCAAAGCCGTCATAGTCCGCCAGCGCCATGGCGCGGGTCTGGCTCAGCGGGAAGTCGCCGCTCGCATAGACGAGCGGCTTGCCGTCGCGGAACACGAGGCCGACATGGTAGGGCATCTGGTCCGGCGTGATCATGTTGCGGCGGCGCAGCTCGGCGCGGTCGATGGCGAGCTCGCGCGCCACGCGGTCCATGAGCCGCTCCATGGCGAACACCGCCTGGGGCCGGCCGGCGCCGCGTACCACCGTGGTCGGCACGCGGTTGGTGAGAACCACCGTCGTCTCGAACTTGAACGCCGGCACCACATAGGGCCCGGGAAACGTGGTCGAGGCGATGTAGGGCGCGATGATCCCCCACGGCAGGTAGGCGCCGTTGTCGTGGATCATTTCTCCGTGCAAGCCGAGGATTTTCCCCGCGGCATCGACGGCGATGGCGACCTTCCAATACTGGTCGCGTTCCTGGGTGGCGGACAGGAAATGCTCGCGGCGGTCCTCGATCCATTTCACCGGCCGGCCGAGAATGAGCGCGGCGACCGGGATGACGATCTCCTCGGCATAGAACGGCGCCTTGGTGCCGAAGCCGCCGCCGACGAACGGCGCGATGACACGGACCTCTTCGAGGTTGCGGTCGAGCAGGTCGGCGATGGTGGCGCGGCAGATGTGCGGCGTCTGGGTGCCAGACCAAACCGTCAACAGGCCGGACGCCGGCTCCCGGCTCGCCAGCACGGCGCGGCCCTCCAGCGTCATCGCGGCGCCGCGGTGCTGGAAGATGTCCTGCGCGAACACATGGGCCGCCGTCGCGAAGGCGCGATCGACATCGCCATAGGCCATGGGGACGAAGGCGGCGACATTGGTGGTGAGATCGCTGTGGCTGCGCGGCGCCGAAGGCGCAAGCGCGTCGCGGCAATCGCTGATGGCGGCGAGGACCTCGTAATCGACTTCGACCGCCGCGGCGGCGTCCTCGGCGAGGTAACGGTCGTCGGCGATGACCACGGCGATGGCTTCGCCCACGTAGCAGACCTCGTTGCGGGCCAGCGCATGCTGGGTGCGCAGCGCCGTGATGGCGGGATTGGGCACCGGCATCGGCAACGGCTCGGTCGCGAGCCGTCCGGGCATGTCGTCCGCGGTGAGCACCGCATGAATGCCGGGCATCGCCAGCGCGGCCGCCGTGTCGATCGCGCCGATGCGGGCATGGGCGTGCGGGCTGCGCACGAAGGCCGCGTGAAGCATGCCCGGCAGCTTCACGTCGTCGACGAAGCGCGCGCGCCCGGTGAGCAGGGCGGGGTCTTCGACCCGCAGCACGCGGGCGCCGAATTGCCGCGCGCCCATGGCTCAAGCCCCCGCGCCGGTCGGCGGCGATATCGCAGGCGTGTCGGGCGGACGGGGCGGGATGCATCGTGCAGTCTCGCTTAAGGGGGTGCGGCGCCGCAAACTGCCTGGAGAGGCACCACGGCGCAATACGCTACGCTATTGCGCCCTGCGATTTCACCGCGGAAAAGACTGGCAGGGCGGAATAGCGTAGCGTATTGCGCCATCAGCCGGCGTGCCAGACTTCAAGCAGTCGATGCGAGAAGCTTGACCCGGCGGCCCGGCAATTCAAAAGTGGGTTGATAACAAGAACGTCGATATGGGAGAGCGCGACATGGCGGGCGCCGCACGTACGTGGAAAATGCGAACGGGATTGGCCGCGTCGGTGGTTATGGCGGCGGTAGTGCTGGGCGGAGCGTCCGCGGCGGCGCAAGACTCCGCCAAGGATTATCCCAACCGTCCCATCACGCTCGTGGTGCCGTTCGCACCGGGCGGCAGCACGACCATCGTCGCCCGCATCGTCGCCGACCGCCTGGCCGATGCCCTGGGCCAGCAGATCATCGTCGACAACCGCCCCGGCGCCGGCGGAACCATCGGCACCCGTCAGGTCGCCAAGAGCGCGCCGGACGGTTACACCATCGTGCTCGGCTATACCGGCACGCTCGCCATCGGCCCGTCGCTGTTTCCCAATGTCGGCTACGACGTGCGCAAGGATTTCGCCCCGATCGGCCGCATCGCCACCGCGCCAAACACGCTCGCGGTCCACCCCTCCTTCGACGTGCATTCGGTCAAGGAGCTGATCGATTATGCCAAGGCGAACCCGGGCAAGGTCAATTTCGGCTCGGCCGGGGTCGGCACCGTCGGCCATGTGGGCGGCGAACTCCTGGCGACGATGGCCGGCATCAAGCTCACCCACATCCCCTATAAGGGGACCGGCCCCGCCATGACCGACCTGCTCGGCGGCCACATCCCCATGTCCTTCGCCCCCATTCCCGCGGTGCATGAGAGCGCCAAGAGCGGGTTGCTGCGCCTGCTCGCGGTCACCAGCCTGACCCGCTCCTCCCTGGTTCCGGAGATTCCGACCATCGCGGAGACGTTACCGGGCTTCGAGGCGGTGTTGCGCTATGGCCTCGCCGCGCCGGCGGGAACGCCGCGCCCGATCATCGATCGCCTCGATAAGGATTTGCGCAAGGTCTTGATGTCCGACGAGGTGCGCGGCCGTCTGGCGATCGAAGGCGCCGAGCCGCTGCCGAGCACCCCGGAGGAATACGGCGCCGACATCGACCGCGAAGAGGCCCAATGGTCGAACGTGGTGAAGACGTCCGGCGCCAAGCCGGAATAGGGCAGCGCTGGCCGCGCCGTGGTCGTCCTCAGCGCAGCAGCAGATAATCGGTCGGACTGTCGGGACACAGCCCGCCCGCACATTCCAATACGGTCGAAACGCCATTGCAGAGTGCAAGCAGTGTGAACAGAGCGAACGCGATCAGTGAAAGCCCGGTGAGCCGGTTCACCGAGGATTCGCCGCCGGCGAATTGGCCGTCGAACAACAGCATGACCGCGGTTCCCAGCACGATCAGCGCGAAGATGACGAACGCCCAGCTGTAGAAATGGAGACCGAACAATGCGCTGCCGTAGGAGCCGGTATCGGGAACGATATGGAGGAGTATCTGCCTGCCGGCGACAGCGGCGCCGGCGAGGGCGCCGACGATCATGATTGCGTAATGACTCGCCCGCGGCCCGAACCGCAGATTGAGCGCAAGCCCGAATCCGGAGACGACAAAGGCCGCACGCTGCAGAATACACAGAGGGCATGGCAGATCGTTCAGGACGAGCTGGTCGGCAAAGGCAAAAACCAACACCGCGCTGATTGCAAATAGCCCGAGTGCATTGAGACGCAGAGACAGGGCAGGTGTCATGAGAGCTTCCTTCACAAGGCAATGCCGAGGACGTCCGTCGCGTGAAGGCGGTACAGCGCCAATAGAGTGAGAAGACTTAGCGCCCACAAGGCGACCGACACCTGGCGGTAGCCTGACCATGCCGCAGCCAGAGCAGCCACGACAAGAAAGAAAGGAATGCTCATCATGTTGGTTCGATCATATATCAGGATTCCGCACTATCAATCGTCCGAGGCCGGTTTCAGACGAGCTGGCTAGAGCTGTTTTCGTTGAGGTTGACACCCTCGCCGTCATCGCCCGGCTTGACCGGGCGATCCAGTGAACACCGACCGGGCGTACTCGATTGCCCGGTCAAGCCGGGCAATGACAGCGTAAGGGCCAGCGTACTCGGAAAATTCCCTTATGGTGGCGTTCGGGATATACGGGGGATTACCATGTCGAATTGGAAATCATGCTTTGTCGCCTTGTACGCAGCCGAAAATCAGCGGCAGAAGGAATCCATTCGTTGCTAAACTCGTGGAAGGCCATCGCCGCTTTTGGACTGTTGCTGTGCTTCAACAGCTCAGAAGCACGCGCGCAGGACTATCCGTCCCGCCCCATCACCCTGATCGTTCCCTACACGCCCGGCGGCGGCAACGACGCCATGGCGCGGGTGGTCGCCGACAAGATGAGCGCGGCGCTGGGACAGCAGATCGTGATCGAGAACCGCGGCGGCGCCGGCGGTTCGATCGCGACCCGCCAGGTCGCGCGCGCGACACCCGACGGATACACGCTCGGCCTCGGCGGCACCGGCACGCTCGCCATCGACCCCACGCTCTATCCCAATGTCGGCTACGATCCGCGCAAGGATTTCGCGCCGGTCGGCTTGATCGCGACCAGCGCGCTGGTCGTGCTGGTCAACCCGTCCGTCCCCGCCAAGACGCTCGGCGAATTCATCGCGCTCGCCAAGGCGAAACCCGGCGAGATCAACTTCGCCTCCGCCGGCAGCGGCAGCGGCATCCATCTCGGCACCGAGCTGCTCGCTTACATGGCCGGGATCAAGCTCACCCACATCCCCTACAAGGGCAGCGCGCCGGCGCTGACCGACCTGATCGGGGGGCATGTCGCGCTCTATTTCAGCTCGCTGCCGCCGGCCATCGGCCTCGTCCGGGAAGGCAAGGTGCGCGCGCTCGCGGTCACCGGGCCGGTGCGCTCGAAGGCGTTTCCGGACCTGCCGACGGTGGCGGAAGCGGCGCTGCCGGGCTTCGAGGCGGTCCTGCATTACGGTATCGTGGCGCCGGCCGGTACGCCGCGCCCGGTGATCGACAAGCTCAACGCGGCAATGCGCACGGCGCTCGCCTCGCCGGAGGTACAGGCCCGAATCGATACCGACGGCGCCGAGGTGTATGCCAGCACGTCCGAGCAATACGCCGCCGACATCGACCGCGAGGAGACCAAATGGTCGGAAATCGTGCGGCGTTCGGGGGCGAAGGCGGAATAACCGAGGATCTCATGAATTTCGATTTCACCGACGAGCAGAAATTGTTCGCGGACGCCGTGCGCAAATTCGCGGTGGCGCACCTCGAAAAGGATTGCCTCGCGCGCGCCCACAATCCCGGCTTTCCGTTCGATGTCGCGGCGCTCATGAGCCGGCAGGGCCTGCTCGGCATCACCATCCCGCAGGCCGACGGCGGCCAGGGCGGCACGCTGATGGATGCTGTCATCGCCATCGAGCAGGTGGCGCTCGCCTGCCCGCGCAGTGCCGACGTGGTGCAATCCGGCAGTTTCGGCCCGATTCGCACCTTTGCCGAATACGCATCGCCGGCGCTCAAGGCGAAATACCTGCCGGCGCTTCTCGCGGGACGTACGGTGATGAGCCTCGGCATGTCGGAGCCGGAGGCGGGCTCCGCCGCGACTGATCTCAAGACCACCGCGCGGATCGACGGCGCCCATGCCGTCGTCAACGGCACCAAGGTGTTTTCGACCTTCAGCGCCGACGCCGAGGTTTTTCTGATCTATGTGCGGTTCGGCCCGGGGGTCCGCGGCATCGGCTCGGTGATCGTCGAGCGCGGCACACCGGGGTTCCACATCGGGCCGCCGTCGAGCTTCATGAGCGGAGAGGAGTGGTGCGAACTGCACTTCGACGACTGCGGGATTCCGGCGGAGAACGTGCTGCTCGGCCCCGGCGGCTTCAAGAAGCAGATCGCCGGTTTCAACGTGGAGCGCATCGGCAATGCGGCGCGGGCGCTGGCGTTCGGCCGCTATGCCTTCAACAAGGCGCGCGACCACGTCGCGGCGCGGGTGCAGTTCGGTCGGCCGTTGTGCGAGTTCCAGGGCCTGCAATGGAAATTCGCCGACATGGCCCTCAAGCTCGAAGGCGCGCAGCTTCTGCTCTACCGCGCCGCCGCCAATGCCGACCGCGGCCTGCCGTCCGCCTACGAGACCTCGATCGCCAAGGCGGCCTGCAACCTCGCCGGCTTCGACGTCGCCCACGAGGCGGTGCAGGCCATGGGTGCGACCGGCTACAGCCGCGACACCCTGGTGGAATACTGCATGCTCCGCTGCCGCGGCTGGATGATCGCGGGCGGATCGGTGGAGATCCTCAAGAATCGCATCGCCGAGGAGATTTTCGACCGCCACTTCGACCAGCGGGCTCGGCAGGCCGATGCAGCGGAATAGCGTGGTCGATCCGAACGTCTCGTCCCGGCCTTCTGAGGAAGGCAGCGGCGCGAGGACACTGCGCGAGGCCCTGTTCGCGCCGCGCTCGGTCGCGCTGGTCGGGCAATCGAACGACGCCGGCAAGACTGCGGGGCGGCCGCTCAAGTTCCTGCGCCAGGCGGGTTTCGCCGGGCGCATCTACCCCGTCAATGCGCGCCGCGACGAGGTGCTCGGCGAACGCGCCTGGCCCTCCCTCGAAGCGCTGCCGGAGGTGCCCGAGCACGCTTACATCGTCGCCCCGACCGAGGCCGCGATGGAGGCGATCGAGGCGTGCGGGCGTCTGGGCGTCGCGGTGGCGACGGTATTGTCCGACGGGTTCGCCGAGGCCGGCGCTGCCGGCATCGCGCGCGAGAGCCGGCTGACCGAGATCGTGCGATCGACCGGCCTGCGCATCGTCGGCCCATCGAGCCTCGGCATCGTCAATCTGCGCAACGGCGCGCTGCTGACCGCCAATGCCGCCTTCGACGAGCCCGGCCTGCCGGTCGGAAAGATCTTCGGCGCCTCCCACAGCGGCGGCATGATCGGCACCCTGCTGTCGCGCGGCAGAGCCTGCGGCATCGGCTTCGCCGGCCTGGTATCGGTCGGCAACGAGGTCGATCTTTCGCTCGGCGAAATCTGCCTCGCCACCCTCGAAGACCCCGGGATCGACGGCTACCTCCTGTTCCTGGAGACGCTGCGCCACGCCGACACGCTGCGTGCCTTCGCCGTGCGCGCGGCGGCGGCCGGTAAGCCGGTGCTCGCCTACAAGCTCGGCCGTTCGGCCGCGGCGCGGGAGCTGGCGCTGACCCATACCGGCGCGCTCGCCGGCGAGGACGATGTCGCCGATGCGTTCCTGCGCGATTGCGGCATCGCCCGGGTGGAAAGCCTCTACGGGCTGCTGGAAGGGCTGCCTCTGCTGCGGCGGATTGCGCCCCGGCGCGAGAAGCGCACGCCGCGCGTCGCGGTGATCACCACCACCGCCGGCGGCGCCGCCATGGTCATCGATCCCCTGGCGAGCCGCGGCGTCGAGGTGGCGCAACCGAGCGAAGCGACCTATGCGCGCTTCGCCGCCGCCGGCATCAAGGTGTCGCGGGCGCGCCTGATCGATCTCACCCTGGTCGGCACCCGCTACGAGGTGATGAAGGCGGCGCTCGACATTCTCACCACCGCGCCGGAATTCGACCTGGTCGTGGTCGTCGTCGGTTCCTCCGCGCGGTTTTATCCCGACCTCGCGGTGCGCCCGATCATCGACAGCGCGGGCGCGGCAAAACCGATCGCGGCGTTCCTCGTGCCCGAAGCGCCGCAGGCCCGCGTCGCGCTGGGCAAGGCCGGCGTCGCCAATTTCTACACGCCCGAAGCCTGTGCCGACGCCGTCGTCGCAGCGCTGTCGCGGCGGGCGCCGCGGCCGCTTCCGGCGATTGTGCATGCGCCTCGCTCCGGCGCCGGCCGGCCGCTCGACGAGCTCGAAGCCTATGAGGTGCTCGACCGCCTCGGTGTGCCGCGGGCGCCGTCGCTCGCCCTCGACATCAACGCGCCGCCGCCGTCGCTGCCGTTCGGCTATCCCGTGGCCGTGAAGGTGCTGTCGGCGGAGATTTCGCACAAGTCGGATGTCGGCGGTGTCGCGCTCGGCATTGCCGATGCGGCTGCGCTCGCCGCCGCGATTGCGGCCATGCGTGCAAAGCTGCCGCACGCCGAGCGCGTGCTGGTGCAGCCCATGATCACCGGCGCCGGCGAGGTCCTGATCGGCTACCGCGTCGATCCCGACGCCGGCCCCCTGGTCATGCTGGCGGCGGGCGGCATCTACACCGAAATCTACCGCGACCGCAGCCTGCGCCTGGCACCGGTCGATCTCGCGACCGCCCGCGAGATGATCGCGCAAGTGCGCGGGCTCGAGGCGCTGACCGGCTATCGCGGCAAGCCGGCGGGCGATCTCGCCGCCCTTGCTCACGCGGTGGTGGCGCTGTCCGGGCTCGCCGCCGACCCGACAGTGCTCGAGGCCGAGGTCAATCCGCTGATGGTGCTCGCCGAGGGCGTCGTCGCGGTCGATGCGGTGGTGCGGGTGGTGTGATACCAACGGTGGCAGAGGCAGCATTCGTCACCGGAGCCCCGACCATGTCGCAGGCCGAAGCGGTCCACACTCTGCAGCCCGCGGCAGGCGCCACCGCGGCGCTGGTGGAGTTTGTCGGCGCACTGCGCTACGGCGCGCTCGACGCCGAGGTCCGCCACTACGCGCGGCGGCATCTGCTGGACACCGTCGGCGTGATGATTTCGGGCGCCGCCGGCGACGTGGCGAACCGCGCGGAGCGGGCGCTGGCCGCGGTGCGCGGCGCCGGGCGCATTCCGGTGCCGGGCCGCGCGCGGCGCGCCGATCTGCTCGACGCCGCCTTCCTCGGCGGCACCGCCGCCCACGGCATCGAGCTCGATGACGGCTACCGCCAAGGCTCCGTGCATCCGGGCTGCGCGGTCGTCCCCGCCGTGCTGTCGGCCGGCTATGAGATGGGCGCGAGCGGCGCGGCGGTGATCGAAGCGATCGTCGCCGGCTACGAGACCACGATCGCGATCGCGCGGGCCTGCCATCCCGACCTGCGCCAGCGCGGCTTCCATCCGACCGGGGCCTGCGCGGTGTTCGGTGCCGCGGCGGCAGTCGCCCGGCTCCATGGCCTCGCGCCGCGCGAGATCGCCGATGCGCTCGGCATCGCCGCAAGCAGCGCGGCCGGCCTGTTCGCCTTCGTCAATGGCGGCGCCGACATCAAGCGGCTTCACGCCGGCCATGCCGCGCGCGAGGGCGTGCAGGCGGTGCTGCTCGCCGAACAGGGCGTGCAGGGGCCGCCGGAGGTGATCGAATCCCGCGACGGCTTCATGCAGGCCTTCGCGTTCGGACGCATCGACCGGGCGCGGCCGATCACGCTGCCACCGGCGACCGCCTTCGGCATCACCGACTGCTACATCAAGCCCTATGCCTGCTGCCGGCACATCCAGCCCGCCGTCGAGGCGCTCATCGCGCTGTGCAGCGAGGAGGACATCGTCCCGCAAGAGGTGACGGGGATCGACGTCGACACCTATCGCATCGCCGCCGAGCACGCCCACACCGGCTGGGACGATTACGCCGGCGCGCAACTGAGCTTTCCCTATTTGATCGGCCTCGCGCTGCGCTTCCGCGCCATCCGGCTCGAGCATTTCGGTGAGGAGATACGGCGCGAGCCCGTCTTCGCCGACATCGCGAGCAAGCTGCGTGTGGCCGCGACGCCGGAGGTCGACCGGCTCTATCCGCAATTGCGGCCGGCGCGGGTCAAGGTGACGACCGCGCGCGGCGTGTTCACCCGCGCGGCCGACGAGGCGCTCGGCTCGCGCCTGGTCCCGCTCGACGATACCGGCCTCGAGGCGAAGTTTCTCGACCTCGCCGGCCCGGTGCTATCGCCCGCCCGTGCGGCGGAGCTGTGCGGGCGGCTGTGGGAGATCGAGGCCTGGGTGGACATCCGCCCGGTGGTGGAGGCAGCGTCGAAGTGAGTTCGCGATTCAATGACCAAGCCGCTCATCAATGACTCGTCGACCATTAATGACTCGTCATCCTGAGGCGCGAGCGCTCTTCGCGCGAGCCTCGAAGGATGTGGCCGAGGCTTCGCGACAAGCGTGCCTGAGGCACGGCCCGGCCGTCGCCCTTCGAGGCTCGCAAGAGTTCGCGCCTCAGGGTGACGGGTCAGGGGTGAGGAAAAACATCCGCCCTACCGCGCTCGCAGCGGCCTCACGCCGAGGTCGCCGGCGAGCCTGTCGAGATGCGCGAGCAGCGCGGCAGGCAGCGGCACGCCGTCGCGCTGGCGCTCGGTGCGGCATTCGCGGCGGCGGTCGCCGGGCAGGCGGATCTCGGCCACCCCGGGCATGCGCTTGGAGGTCCGCAGATCGTGCAGATGGCGGTCGGTCTGCGCCATGAAGGTGGCAAGCGGCACGAAACGCTTGATGTCGATCGCCACCATGAAATGGCCGGTATTGGTCGCGCTCGCATCATCGGCGTTGAAGTCGACGACCTCGCGGCCGAACGCGGCGCCGTTGAGCACGCCGCCCAGGAGGCCCAGCATGATGGCGAGGCCGCTGCCCTTGTAGCCGCCGATCGGCAGCAGCAGGCCCTCGGCGCTGCGCCGCGGATCGGTGAGGGGTCCGCCGGTCTGGGTGTCGATCAGCCAGCCCTCGGGCATGTCGCGGCCGGCCAGCGCGTATTTCTTGACGGTGCCGTAGGAGACGATAGTGGTCGCCATGTCGAGCACGACGGGCCCGGCGCCGGACGGCACGGCGATGCCGAGCGGATTGGTGCCGAGCAGCAATTCCGAGCCGCCCCACACCGCCATGTGGTTGGCATTGGCGACCGCGGAGTAGAGCCCGATCATGCCGTGCTCGACCGGCATCGCGGCATAGAGCCCGGCGGTGCCCGCATGGTTAGATCCGTGCACGCCGACCCAGCCGATGCCGGCATCTTGCGCCAGCGCGATCGCGGTGTCGGCGGCCCGGCTCACCACCAGATGACCCATGGCGTTGTCGCCGTCGACCAACGCCGTCCCCGCGGCCGTCTTGGTGACCCTGATGCTCGGCTTGGTGTTGAACCCGCCGGCACGGATGCGGCGGACATATTGCGGCAGGCGAAAGATGCCGTGGGCATCGGCGCCGGTGAGATCGGCTTCGGTCATCAGCGCCGCGACCTCGGCGGCATCGGCCGCCGGCAGCCCGACGGCGTCGAGCGCGTCAGCGATGAAGGCTTCGATGACGCGCGGCGCGAACCGGTGGTCCGCGTCATGCTCGCGGGCGGCGGTGCGGTCATCCATCAGGGAGCCTCTTTGGTGGAAACATGTGCATGTCGCAGGCCGGGTGTTTTATACACCAAGTGCCGCCCATGCCAGCGCGATGCAGTTCCGTCATTCCGGGGCGGTGCGGAGCACCGAACCCGGAATCCAGACGGCTTATTGCGGGACTCCTGGATTCCGGGTTTTCGCAAGGCGCGCCCCGGAATGACGGTGGTTGCTGAAGTAAATCACTCCCACATGCGCGCGCTCGCCTCGCGGGCGGCGGCTTCCATGGTCATGAACACCGCGCCTTCCCGTACGAGCCGGTCGACCAACTCCTCCAATGCCAGCATGCGATAGCCGCGGCCGATGACGTAGGGGTGCATGGTGTAGGTCAGGATGCCCCAGTCGACCGACTTCTTCATGTAGAGGAATTCGTCGAGCCAGTTGCCCATCACCGCGCGGGCCGGCTGCAGTCCCTGCAGGACTGTCTGCGGCGTGCGCAGGAATTCGAAATGGGGATAGTCGTCGAGCGACCAGCTGATCGGCATCTCGATCAGCGCGGTCTCCGCGCCGAACCGGTAGGGCTCGCCGAGCGTAGCCGCGTCGCCGCGCCGCGCCCGGTAGGGCCAGTAATCCGCACCCATCAGGCTCGAAATCATAGACGAAGCCGTGCGCGACCAGGAGGTCGATGGTGTTGGCGCTGAGGTCCCAGGACGGCGAGCGATAGCCGCGCGCCTTCTGCCCCGTGAGGCGGAGGATGGCCTCGTTGGCGCGCACGAGATCGGCCTCCTCGGCCTCGCGGCTCTGCTCGACCGGCGGGACATGGGCCCAGCTGTGATGGGCGATCTCGTGGCCCGCCTTCACCACCGCCTCGCATTCGCGCGGATAGGTCTGGATGGTGAAGCCGGGCGTGAACCAGGTCGAGCGGACGCCGCGGCCGCGCAGAAAGTCGAGGATGCGGGCGCAGGCGCGCGCACCGAATTCGCCGCGCGACAGCGGCGTCGGCGTGGTCAGGCCGCGCGCGATGAAGCCCGACATGGTATCGAAATCGAAGCTGAGGCAGACGATGTGACGTGGCACGATGCCATCCCGGAATGAAAGACGGGCGCGAATATAGCATTGCGCCTATAACGGTGCCGATCGTCGTTCACGTCGCCGCCCACCCGCGGAATCCTCCATGGCCACCCGAACCGTCGGCATCATCTTCAACGGTGCGACCAGCCGCATCGGCTCGACCCAGCATCTCAAGAACGCGCTGGCGCCGATCCGCGCCGCGGGCGGGCTCGTCGTCGGCGCCGACCGGGTGATGCCGCGCGTCCTGCTGGTGGGACGGGATGCGGATCGCCTCGCCGCGCTGGCGCGGGAACACCGCGTCGAAGGTTTCTCCACCGATCTCGATGCCGCCCTGTCGGACCCCGCCTATGAGGTGCTGTTCGACGCCGCCGTCACCCATCAGCGCCAGGCGACGCTCGCAAAGGCGATCGCCGCGGGCAAGCACATCTATTCGGAAAAGCCGGTGGCGGCGACCGTCGCCGAGGCGCGCTCCCTGCTGGCGGCGATGAATGCGCGCGGCCTCAAGCATGCCGCGGTCGAGGACAAGCAATATCTGCCGGGGCTGCGCAAGCTCGCGGCGCTCGGGGAATCCGGATTCTTCGGCCGCGTGGCCGGCTTCAAGCTCGAGTTCGGCTGGTGGGTGTTCGACGGCTTCGAGGAACGCGGCCAGCGCCCGAGCTGGAACTACAAAAAAGCCGGCGGCGGCGGTCTCATCCTCGATATGTATTCGCATTTTCGCTACGTGATCGAGGGAGTGCTGGGGCCGATAAGAAGCGTCATCGCCGCGCTGGCGACGACGGCGCCGGAGCGAGTCGATGAAAACGGTGAGCGCTACCGCGTCGATGTCGAGGACCACGCGATGACGCTCGTCCAGCTGCAGTCGGGTGCCGTCGGAACCATTATCGCGTCGTGGGCGACGCGGGTGCGGCGCGATGATCTCCTGACCTTTCAGGTCGACGGCACGCACGGCTCCGCGGTCGCCGGGCTCCATCGCTGCCGGGCGCAGTCCATCGCCGACACACCGAAGGTCGCCGCATTCAACCCCATGGTCGATCTCGGCATCGACTATCTAAGCCGCTGGCAGGAGGCGCCGGCGGCCGGACCGTATCCCAATCCCTACCGCGTCGGCTGGGAGGATTTCTTGCGCCATCTCGTCGCCGGCACGCCGCTGCGCTCCGATTTCGCGGCCGGCATCCGCGACGTCGCCTTTGCCGAGGCCTGCTACCGCAGCGGTGAGAGCGGCGCCTGGGTCGGCCTCGACGACGTGCTGGGATGATGGCCATGACCACCCCGACTTCCACGCCTACGGTCTCCGCCCCGACCGCATTGGTCACGGGAACCTCGACCGGCATCGGCCGGGTGATTGCGCTCGCGCTGGCGCGCGCCGGCTATGATCTCGCCGTCACCGAGGTCGAGACGGAACGGCTGCGCGACCTGCTCGATCATCCCGACCTGCGGGGACGCAAGGTGGTGCCGGTGGCGCTCGATCTCGCTTCGCCTGACAGCATCGTCTCTGCGTTCGCGCAAGCGGTGGCGGCGCTGTCGCGCATCGACCTGCTCGTCAACAATGCCGGCCGCGCGCTGATCAAGCCGGCCGCCGAAGTGACGGGCGCGGAGTGGGACGCGCTGATGTCAGTCAACCTCACCGGCACGTTCTTTCTCACCCAGCAGTTCGGCCGGCACGCCATCGCGCGCCGCAGCGGCTGCGTCGTCACCATCGCCTCGACCCATGGGATGACCGGCATCGCCGGACGTTCGGTCTACGGGATCGCCAAGGCGGGCCTCATCCAAATGACGCGGATGCTCGCGATCGAATGGGCTGCGCACAACGTCCGCGCCAATGCAATCGCGCCCGCGACGGTGCTGACGCCGTCGCGGGCGGAGATGCTGAGCGATCCGCAAGCCCGTGCGCGCATGCTGGCGCGGATTCCGAGCGGCCGCTTCGTCACGCCGGAGGAGGTCGCCGCGGCGGTGGTCTATCTCGCCTCCCCGGAGGCGGCCTCGATCACCGGCCATGTCCTCGCCATCGACGGTGGCCTGACGGTGCAGTAAGGACGGATCGCGCCATCCCATTTACCGATTCTTAATCCTCCCGCCCGCTCCTCCTGCGGTGCGGCCCCATGTCCAACCGAAGGTTAAGGCCGCGTGCCTATCTTGCGCCGGTCAGACATGGAGGCTCAGGTGGCGTTGAGCGGAGCAGTCTCATCGCGCGGCGCGCTGGCGGGCATTCGCGACCGCATCGCGGCGTGGCGCGCCGACCGCGGCGACCACGCCACCGCACAGCGCTTCGCCGGCAGCGCCTTCCTGATCCGCGTCGTCAGCGCCGGCATCATCTTCATCAGCCAGGTGCTGCTGGCGCGCTGGATGGGGCAATTCGAATTCGGTATCTACGTCTACGCCTGGGCCTGGGTCGGCTTCCTCGGCATGCTGAGCCCGCTGGGCGTCGGCTCCGCGGCAACGCGCTTCATTCCGCAATACCGCACCCTCGGCGATCTCGACGGCCTGCGCGGCTTCCTGTCCGGCAGCCGCTGGCTCTGCGTCGGCCTGGGCGTCGTCGCCGGCGCCTTGGTGGCCGGTACGGTGCTCGCCCTCGGCAATCGCATCGCCGCCTATTACTGGCTGCCGTTCCTGCTGGTGAGCCTGACGCTGCCGATCTTCACGCTGAGCGCGGTGCAGGATTTCACCGCGCGGACGTTCAACTGGATCGATCTCGCGCTGCTGCCGGGCTACATCGCCCATCCCGTGCTGGTCATCGCGGTCACCGGCGGCTTCTATCTCGCCGGCGGCGCGGTAAGCGCCGACACCACGCTCGGGACCGCCTGCGCCGCCCTGTGGATCGTGGTCATCACGCAGACGGTGCTGCTCGACCGCCGCCTTGCCCATGCGGTGGCGCCGGGACCGCGGCGCTACGAGCCGCTCCGCTGGATAAAGACCGCGGCGCCGCTGGCCCTCGTCGACAGCTTCTTCATCCTGCTCACCTATGTGGACACGCTGGTGCTCCAGGTCTTCGTCGGGCCCGCCGACATCGCGGTCTACTACGCCGCGACGAAGACGCTCGCCCTCGTCAACTTCATCTATTTCGCGGTGTCGGCGGCCTCCGCGCACCGCTTCAGCGAGTATCACGTTGCCGGCGAGCATGAAAAGCTGGCGGCCTTCCTCGCCGAGACGATCCGCTGGACGTTCTGGCCCTCCCTCGCGCTCGCCGCCGCCATGCTCGCGCTGGGCAAGCCGATCCTCATGCTGTTCGGCCCGGGATTCGCGGACGGGTATCCGCTGATCGCCATCATGGCGGTCGGGCTGGTGGCGCGTTCCGCGGTCGGGCCTGCCGAGCGGCTCCTCAACATGATCGGCCAGCAGAAGATCTGCGCGGCGATCTACGGCTGCGCCTTCGCGGTCAACCTCATCCTGTGCTTCGTGCTGATCCCGCATTTCGGGCTGACCGGAGCGGCGATCGCGACCGCTTCCGCGGTCCTCGACCGAATCCGCGCTGCTGTTCTTCGTCACCAAGCGCAGGCTCGGGCTGCATGTCTTCATCTGGGGCGGCCCGGCGAGAGGCTGACATGCTGGCGCCCTTGCAAACCGTTCTCACCACCGAGCGGCGCCCGCTCGCTTCGCTCTCCGACAGCATCGAGCCGTGGCGGCGGCTCGCCGCCCAGGCCGCAGAACCCAACGTGTTCTACGAGCCCGGCTTCGCCCTCGCCGCCGCGCCCGTGCTGGGCCGCGATGTCGAAGCGATCGTGGTGTGGTCCGCCGACACGCCGCGGCGGCTCCTCGGCCTGTGGCCGTTCCGGGTGGCGGCGCGTCGCTACGCGGTGAAGCTTCCAGTGCTCATGGGCTGGACCCATCCGTTCGCGCCGCTGGGAACGCCGCTGGTCGATCGCGACGTCACCATCGCCGTGGCGGCTTCGTTCCTCGACCATATCGCGGGCGATGCGACACTGCCGAAGCTTCTCCTGCTGCCGCTGCTCGACGAATCCGGGCCGGTGGCGCAGGCACTGCGCGGCGCGACAGAACGCAGCGGCGGCGCCCACGCGGCGTTCGGCCGGCATCAGCGCGCGGCTTTGCGGCCCGACGGCGACGCCGCGGATTACGTCGAATGCGCGATCGGAAAAAAGCGCCACAAGGAATTCAAGCGCCTGCGCCGCCGGCTCGCCGAAGCTGGGCCGGTCGCATTCGAAATGGCGCGCAGCCCAGCGGCGGTGGCGGAGGCGCTGCAAGGTTTTTTCGCGCTCGAAGCGAAGGGCTGGAAAGGTGCTGCGGGCAGCGCGCTGGTCCAGGACGCCGAACTGCGGCGCTTTGCCGAGACCGCCGTCGATGCGCTCGCCCGGGAGGGGCAGGCCGGGGTCGCGCAGTTCATGTTGGGGTCGCAGCCGATCGCCAGCATCGTGACGCTGCAAAGCGGCGAGGGGGTGTGGTCCTGGAAGATCGGCTATGACGAGAGCCTGGCGCGGTTCTCCCCCGGCGTGCAGGCGATGATGGAGCTTACCGACACGCTGCTCGCGGACGACACCGTGGCGTTCGCCGACTCCTGCGCGACGCCGGACCATCCCATGATCGATCATCTCTGGCGCGAGCGCCTCGCCATGGCCGACCTGATGATCGCGCTGCGGCCGGGCGCGGGGTTTTCCGCGGCGCGCCGGCTGGAGACGGCGCGCCGCCGCGTCACCGCATGGGCGCGCCACACCCGCAATCTCTTGCGCCGCTAAATCTGCTGGCCTTCGCCGAGCGGGATGTCGCGCAGCGTGCTCGGAGCGAACAGCTCCTCGAGCTTGGCCCGGCGCTTGGTCAGGCCGTGCTCGTGGGCGTATTGCAGCAGCGCCTCGATGCTGGGGCGGTTCTGCTCGATGCCGTAGGGATACCAGTCCGGTCCGATGATCGCGCGTTCCTCTTCAAGGAGCGGCTGCAGCCAGGCCGACGACACCTTGGGCGAGCCGGCCTCGGCGAGGAAGCGGTAGCAACGGTCCTTGGCGGTGCACAGCGCCTTGTAGAGGCTGAGCGCCACCCAGGGGTCGCGCTCGTAGATGTCGCGGCGGATCACCACCGTGTGCATGATCGGATAGATCCGGGTGCGGCGGAAATAATCCTTCTCGACTTCGGCGTAGTCGGGAAACAGCCGCTTGACGTTGCGCGCACCGCGCCGGAACGACAGCGGATTGTTGGCCGTCATCAGGAAATCGATCTCGCCGCGCTCGAGCAGGTCGCCGAGCTCGGTATTGGGCGGTGCCTGACGCAGGCTGATGCTTTCCGGCAGCGTGTGGCCGAGTCGGTCGGCGCGGCCCTGCACCCATTCCACGTCGCTCGGCTTGACGCGGTATTCGTGCTCCAGCAGTCCTCGCATGTAGACCGCGGCGGTCATGCTGTATTCCGGCACGCCGCCGCGCTTGCCCTTGAGGTCGCCGGGATGCTTGATGCCGGCGTCGGTGTTGATGAAGAAATAGCCGTGGCGGAACACGCGGGAGGGGAACGCGGGGATCGCGACGAAGGGCGGATTGCCGTGGCTCACCAGGGTCGTGTAGTTCGAGAGCGACATCTCGGAGGCGTCGAATTCCCGGTACTGCAGCATGCGCCAGAAAATTTCGGCGGGCTGCAGCGGCAGATAGACGAGGTCGATGCCTTCCGGCGCCAGCGTGCCGTCGCGTAGCGACTGGGTGCGGTCATAGGGCCCGCACGCGAAGGTCAGGCGCAGCTTGTTCATGGGCGTTCTCTGGTTGAAACCGGATGGCGGTCGAGGGAACGGGAGGTTAGCACGCTCGCCTCCGCATCGTCATTCCATGGCGCGCGCTCGCGCGGACTCGGAATGACCATTGGATGTTGAGCTCGAATGCGCCTGAGGCAATGCAACACTGAGACAATGCAACACTGGCCAGCGGCGGCCGGATGTCCTAGTTTTTCGCCACGGCAGAATCTGTGGAGCCCCGCGAATGTCACCCCAGGCCCTCCGCCGCTTCGCGATTGCGCTGGTGTCGTGGCTCGTATTGCTGGCGCCCGCGGTCGCGGGAAACTACCCCGACCGGGTCGTGCGCATCGTCAATCCGTTTCCGCCGGGCGGCTCGGTGGACGTCATGGCGCGCCTGCTGGCGCAGAAGCTCAGCGAAAACATGGGTCAGCAATTCATCGTCGAGACCCGTGCCGGGGCGGGCGGCAATGTCGGCGCCGAATCCGTAGCGAAGTCGGAGCCCGACGGCTACACGCTGCTGTTCACAGCGCCCGGTCCCCTCGTCGTCAACCAGACGCTCTATACCAAGGGCCTGCCGTTCGATCCCCCGCGGGATTTCGCGCCGATCGCGTTGTTCGCGATTTCGCCGATCGTGCTGATGGTCAATCCGCAATTACCGGTGACCAACGTGCAGGAGCTGATCGCCTATGCCAAGAAGCACCCCGGTGAGATCAATTTCGGCTCTGCCGGCAACGGCTCGACCCCGCATCTGTGCGGCGAGCTGCTCAAGACCATGGCCGACATCGACATCGTACACGTGCCCTATCGCGGCACCGGGCCGGCCATGAACGACCTGATCGGCGGGCACATCCAGATGTTCTTCGATCTGCTTCCGGCGAGCCTGCAGCAGATCGAGAGCGGCAAGGTGCGCGCGCTCGCCAACGCCGGGGCACAGCGCCCGGCCGTGCTGGCGAACCTCCCCACCGTGGCCGAGCAGGGCCTGCCCGGCTTCGACGCCAATTCCTGGGAGGGGCTGGTCGCCCCGGTCGGGACGCCGGCGGCGGTGCAAGCGAAACTGATCGCCGAGGTGCGCAAGGTGCTGCAATCCCCGGACATCGTCGCGCGCATTGCCGCGCTCGGATCCCAGCCGGGCACCGCTTTCGGCAAGGATTTCGGGACCTTCATGCAAGCCGAGACGGCGAAATGGGCCGCAGTGATCAGGAAGTCCGGCGCGCGGGCGGATTGATAGTCATTCCGGGGCGCCACCGCACATCGGCTGTTGCCGATGTGCGCAACCTATCGTGCCGATCTCGGGTAAACCCGAGATCGGATGCGGCGAGCCAGGAATCCAGACGACCTCGCAATCTGACACAGCCGCCCGGATTCCGGGTTCGCGCGAAAGCGCGCGCCCCGGAATGACTGCTACGCCGCGCCACTCTGCAGATGCGCGGTGCGGCGCTCGAACAGTTCCTCGTCGGCATAGCCCATGGTCTCGGGCTTGCCCCGACCGAGCATGACTTGGAAATAGACCGGCTCGAGGCTGTCGTTCTGATAGCCGTGGATCACGCCGGCGGGGCAGGCGATGCATTCCCACGGGCCCAGCCGCGTGGTGATGCGCTTGCCGGTTTCGTCCTCGACGAACACGTCGAGAAAGCCCTGCAGGACGAAGAACACCTCCTCGACCTCGTGGGTGTGCGCCGCATTGCCCTGGCCGGGCTCGACGAACATGATCGACAGTGTGAAGTTTCCGGCCGGAATGACGGAGGGGTCGCCGTGCTTGCCGGAGCCGCCGGCACCGATGAAACGGTGCTGCGCCCGCTTGAAGCCCTCGATCTTGGCGTCCTCGAAGGCCGCCCAGTCCGGCTTGCGATCCCGGAATCGGCGCACATAGCGGTCCATGATGGTCTCGATGGGAACGCCCACCAGTTCCTTGGGAAGCGGATGCCGTGCAACGCCCATGTCGCGACTCCTCGTATTGGTTCTCGTCGGCGTCAGTGCCTCGCGCGGAATCTATTGTTGCACCGAGGCCTTCGTCAAACGCGGCAGCAGGCCGTACCGATGCCGTCCTCACCTACGCCGCCCCGGCATGCCCGGCTTCCCAGCCCAGCATGGCGCGCTTGCGGGTCAGGCCCCAGTGATAGCCGGTGAGGTCGCCGTTCTTGCCGATGACGCGGTGGCACGGCACCACGAAGGAGATCGGGTTCTTGCCGATGGCGGCGCCGACCGCCCGCGCCGCCTTGGGCGAGCAGACACGGGCGGCGATGTCGGAATAGGTGGTGGCGCGGCCCATCGGCACTTTCAGCAGCGTCTCCCACACCCGCACCTCGAAATCGGTGCCGATCATGACGACCCGCAGCGGCCGGTCGCGCTGCCACAGTTTCGGCTCGAACACGCGCCGCGCCAGCGCAGCCGTGCCGGCGGTGTCTTCGCGCAATTCCGCCCGTGGCCAGCGCCGGCGCATGTCGTCGAGCGCCTTGGCGTCCTCGCCGGCGTCGGCGAAGGCGAGGCCGGCCAGGCCGCGCCCGGTCGCGATGACGAGGGCGGTGCCGAACGGGGAAGGGTGGAACCCGTAGGCGAGGGTGAGCCCCTCACCGCCCGCCTTCCATTGCCCCGGCGACATCGCTTCATGGGTGACGAAGAGGTCGTGCAGCCGCCCCGGCCCCGACAGGCCGACCTCATAGGCGGCGTCGAGCACGCTTGCGGAATCGCGCAGCAGGCGGCGGGCATGGTCGAGGGTCAGCGCCTGGAGGAACGCCTTGGGGGTGAGGCCGGCCCAGCGGCGGAACAGGTGATGCAGCTCGTCGGGCGTGACGCCGGCGGCATGGGCGATCGCCTCGATCTCGGGCTGGGCGCGCCACTGCTCGGAGATATAGGCGACGGCGCGGCGGACGACGCCGTAGTCGTCGAAGGCGGCCGCGCATGGCGGCGCCGGGGCGGGTGAAATCGCGGGGGTGAAGGTCATGCTCATGGCCCCCGGTCTAGCCCCGGCCCCCCTGGACCGCCACCCGATTTCCGCAAAGAAGCCGCCGGTCGCGGCCGGGGCTCACTCGAATACCGTCCGGGTCGGGCCGCGCTTGGCCTCCCAGATCGCCGCCGAAAGAGCAGCGGCAAAGCTTTCCTTCTCCTGCGGCGGGAGAAAGGTCGCGATCGGAAGCTTGCGCCCCCGCGACACCAGATACAGGCGCTGGAGGCCGAATTCCTCGTCGATCTCGTAGTCGAGCTTGGCCCAGAGTGGGTTGAGCGACCATTCCGACACCCGGCCGCGATGGCTGACCTTGCGGACCCGCAGCTCCGACGGCATCACCACCACCTCCTCATAGGCGGCGGCGGCGCGATAATTGGCGCGGAACGCCCAGTACACCAGAAGCACGTCGAGCCCGAAGAAGCCGAACACCGGCCACGCCCCCATCAGGAGGAACGCGGTCCCGGCGGCGAAGCTGACGACGCTCAACACCGCCATGACAAGCATGAACCCGGCCCGGCTGAGCGAACGGTGCGGCGTCAGCCGCGCCGCGAACAGCGCCGGTTCGCGGGGACGGGGTTCATCGCTGGCATTGCTTGTGGTCATCGGGATTGATTATAGGAACGAGATGAGCCGGAACGCCATTCACAAGACCGCGAAGCCGAAGCGCAAAGCGGCCCCGGCGCCCACGCCCAAGACGCCAGAACCCGGCCGCGTCGAAGCCCGGTGCGTCGAAGCCCAAGGCATCCAAGCAAAAAGCCTCCAAGCCAAAGCCCTGGACCCCCGCCGAGATCGTCGAGGCGTTCCGGCGCCTGCGCGAGGCCAATCCGGAACCGCGCGGCGAGCTCGAACATGTCAACCCCTATACGCTGCTGGTGGCGGTCGTGCTGTCGGCGCAGGCGACCGATGCCGGGGTCAACAAGGCGACCCGGGCGCTGTTTGCCGAGGTCGATACGCCGGAAAAGATGGTGGCGCTCGGCGAGGCGAAGCTGCGCGATGCCATCAAGACCATCGGCCTGTTCAATACCAAGGCGAAGAACGTCATCGCACTGTCGCAAAAGCTCATCGCCGAGCACGGCGGCACGGTGCCCGATTCGCGCGCGGTGCTGGAGACGCTGCCGGGCGTCGGCCGCAAGACCGCCAACGTCGTCCTCAATGTCGCGTTCGGCGAGGAGACCTTCGCCGTCGACACCCATGTCTTCCGCGTCGGCAACCGCACCGGGATGGCGCCGGGCAAGACGCCGCTCGAGGTCGAGCTGAAGCTCGAAGAACTGGTGCCGCCGCCGTTCCGCCGCCACGCCCATCACTGGCTGATCCTGCACGGCCGCTACATCTGCAAGGCGCAACGCCCGCTATGCGAGAAGTGTCCGATCAACGACCTGTGCCGTTGGCCGGAAAAATCCATCTTCATGGCGAACCCGTAGGCGAACGGGGAGGCGAACGGGTCGGATTACCGGCACCCGTCGCGCTCGGCCCTGCGATCAATTCGCGCTTTGTTCCGGCGATCCGCTTGTGGATGTGGACCATGAGCGCGGTGCCGAACAGGGGCGTGGCGAGGTTGAGGATCGGGATCGACACGAAGGCCGCGATGAACAGGCCGGCGGTGAACACCGTGGTCTGGTGGGCGCGCCGCAGCGCCTTGGCTTCCGCCACCGAATGAAACCGCATGGCGGCCAGCTCGAAATATTGCAGGCCCTGCAGCCAGGCGGTGGCGAGAAAGAACAGCACCACGCCGATTCCGGCGAACAGCAGGAACGGCACGGCGGCGAGATAGATGACCACCGCCAGCAATCCGAATCTCGCGCCTTCGACGCCGGCGCGGATGAGCGGCAGCGCGCGGCCCGGCGGGTCGGCCGGATAGTGCGTGCGCTCGACGATCTCGGCGATCTCGTCGGAGAACAGGCTCGCCACCACCGCGGTCACCGCCGGCATCAGCAGGATCGCGCCGGCCAGGAGCCCGATGCCGAGCGCGAACGCGATGATCCAGCCGAGCACCGCGAGCGGGCCATGCGCCCACGGCCCGAGCGTCACTTCGAGCCAGCTCATCCCGCTGCCCGACAGCCATCCGAGCAGCCGGAACAGGACCACGACCAAGACCACGAGAAGCGCGATGGCGAGCCCGACCGACTTGAGCAACACCGCGCGGAACGGCGGCGTGAACATCTGGTCGAGTGCCTTGAATACCGCTGCAAGCATCGCGTCGCTCTCCGCGCCGATCCGCAGAGGTAGTCGACCGCCTGCCGCCCGGCAAGGTGGCGCCGGATTCCCTTGCCGTCCGGGCCGGGGACCGGTACATGTTAGGCTCACAACAACACGGATTGCGTGTAATGCTCGAGCTGCTGAAGTTCATCGATTTCCTGCTCAACGTCTACATTTTCGTGCTGTTCGCCGCCGCGGTCCTTAGCTGGCTGATCGTGTTCAACGTGGTCAACACCCGCAATCCCGCGGTGGCGATGATCGGCGAATTTCTCTACCGGATCACCGAGCCGGTGCTGCGGCCGATACGCGAGCGGCTGCCGAATTTCGGCGGCATCGACATTTCCTTCATCGTGGTCATCCTGATCATCTATTTCATCCAGTGGGTCATCATCCCCAACCTGGCGCGGGCTTTCATTTAGTGACGCAAGCCGACGACAGGCCGTGGGCGGTCTGCGCCGATGGCCTTCTTGTCACCGTGCGTCTCACGCCGCGCGGCGGCCGCGACGCG
The DNA here is from genome assembly GCA_963800215.1 of uncultured Alphaproteobacteria bacterium. Classification (GTDB taxonomy): domain Bacteria; phylum Pseudomonadota; class Alphaproteobacteria; order Rhizobiales; family Xanthobacteraceae; genus JAJPKK01. Next base: position 106,197 of record CAWCZY010000010.1, read on the forward strand.
ATCGAGGGCATCGAATCGCGCGCCGACGGGCGTTGCGTGCTCAAGGCGCGGGTCCGCGCCGCTGCGACCGAGGGCGAGGCGAACGATGCCCTGACGCGCCTGCTGGCGAGCACTGCCGGCGTCGCCCCGCGCGCGGTCCATCTGGTTGGCGGCGCCACCTCGCGTATCAAACGCGTGCACATCGGCGGCGATCCCCGCGCGATCGCCGCGGCGCTCACGGGCATCGCGGAGGCCGCGCGATGACCGCAGCCCTGATCGACGGCAAGGCGGTCGCGGCCGAATTGCGCACGCGCGTGACGGCGGCGGTCCGCGGACCTCGCGGAAAACCGCGGCATCGTCCCCGGCCTCGCCGTGGTGCTGGTGGGCGACGATCCCGCGAGCGAGGTCTATATCGGCGCCAAGAAGAAGACGACGGCCGAAACCGGCATGAGGTCGATCGATCATCGCCTGCCCGGCGGCGACCAGCCAGGCCGAGCTGCTGGCGCTGATCGCCGCGCTCAACGGCGATCCCGAGGTGCATGGCATTCTGGTCCAGCTTCCGCTGCCGCCGCAGATCGATCCCCACAAGGTGATCGCGGCGATCGATCCGGACAAGGACGTCGACGGGTTCCACCCGCTCAATGTGGGCCGTATCGCGATCGGCCTGCCGGCGCTGGCGCCGTGCACGCCGCTGGGCTGCGTCGTGCTGGCGAAGACCGTGCGGGCGTCGCTCGCCGGTCTCGATGCAGTGGTGATCGGCCGCTCGACCATCGTCGGCAAGCCGCTCGCCCAGCTTCTGATTACCGAGAGCGCGACGGTGACCGTAGCGCATTCCAAAACCAGGGACCTGCCCGCCGTGTGCCGGCGGGCCGACCTGGTGTTTGCCGCGATCGGCCGCCCCGAATTCGTCCGCGGCGACTGGATCAAGCCGGGCGCAACGGTGATCGATGTGGGCACCAACCGGGTGCTGCGCGACGGCAAGTACCGCATCGTCGGCGACGTCGCGTTCGAGGAAGCGCGCGAGGTCGCCGGGGCGATCACGCCGGTGCCCGGCGGCGTCGGCCCGATGACCATCGCGTGCCTGCTCGCCAATACGGTCAGGGCCGCCTGCGCGCTGGCCGGCCTGCCGGCGCCGGCGCTGTGACGGCTTTGCCGACCCGGCCTCACAGTTTCAGGAGCCGCCGGGCATTTTCGTAATAGACCTTGTTCTTTTCCTCGTCGCTAAGGCCGATCTTGTTGATGAGGTCGACGCCCTCCTGCTTGAGGACGAACAGCGGCGGCGAGTCGGTGCCGAAGATGAAATGGTCGACCCCGACCGTGTCGACGGCGCAGCGCGCCGCCGGCGGGTGATAGCAGGTCGATTCCAGGTACATCATTTTGAGGTAATGGCTCGGCGGATGCTTGATCAGCATCGGCTCGTACGAACCGAGAAAGTAGGCCTCGTCCTGCAACCGGTAGGCGTAATCCATCCGGCCGATCATCTCGCAGATGCCGCCGCCGAGATGGGTGCCGACGAGCTTGAGGGTCGGGAATTTCTCGAACACGCCGCGCACGATCAGCCGCGCGATGGCGAGCGCGCCGTCCATGGGGCGGCCGACGCTCGACGCCAGCCGATAGTCGTGCATCCGTTCCTCGCCGAAGCCGACCGATGGCGGGTGCACCACGACGGGAACGTCGAGCTCGGTCGCGAGCTGGAAGAACGGCAGCGCATCGTCGTCGTCGGGATAGCTGCCCTGCAGGCTCGACGTGATCCACGCGCCCTTGAGCCCGTCCTCCTTCACCGCGCGCTCGAACTCGCGCAGGAACGGGTCGCCGCCATAAGGCACCGTCGATGCCATGCCGACGATGCCGGGATACTTGGCCTGCTGCGCCGCGTTGAAATGATTTTGCCGCTTGCAGCGCTCAAGCTGCTGGGCACGGTCCATGTCGCGCAGATTGTGGATCGGGTTGGAAATGACGGTGATGTCGACGCCGCCGATCTTGGCCGCCTCCAGCGCGTTTTCGATGGTGGTCGGCACCGTGCCGGTCTTGGTGGCGCGGATGTTGCGGTGAAAGCCGGTCCCGGTAAACGCCGGCATGTCTTCCGGCGGCAGCACGTGGACGTGAAAATCGATGATCATCGTTCCCCCCTTTTGCAGTGACCTATTGGTGTCATGGCCCGGCTCAGCCGGGCAATCCAGTACTCACGGTCGGTGTTTACTGGCTCGCCCGGTCGAGCCGGGCGATGACAGCGAACTGTAAGTCAGCCTAAACGAATAACGCACTACTCGGATTTGGCGCCGGAGAATTTCACCACCTTCGCCCACTTCTCGGTTTCCTCGGCGATGTGCTGCCCGAATTCCGCGGGCGTGCCGGCGACCTGGATGATGCCGAGATCGTCGAACCGCGCCTTCATCTGCGGATCGGCGAGACCGGCGTTGATCTCCCGGTTGAGCCGGTCGATGATCTCGCCGGGCGTGTCCCGCGGCGCGCCGATGCCGTTGAACGAACTCGAACTCGTAGCCCGGCACGAAGTCGCTCAACGGCGGAACATCCGGAAGAGCCGCTATGCGCGTCGCGGTCGTCACCGCCAGCGGCCGCAGCTTTCCCGACCTGATGTAGCCGATCGAGCCCGCGGTGGTGTCGAACATGAGTTGCACCTGGCCGCCGATCAGGTCGGTGAGCGCCTGCGAGATGCCGCGATAGGGCACGTGCACCATGTCGAGCCCCGCCATCATCTTGAACAGCTCGCTGGAGACATGGGGCGAGGTCCCGTTGCCGCCCGACCCGACGTTGATCTTGCCGGGATGGGCCTTGGCATAGGCGATGAATTCCGGAACGGTTTGGGCGGGAAACGCCGGATTGACCTCCATCACCAGGGGCCCGCGGCCGATGCTCGCCACCGGGGCGATGTCGCGGATGAAGTTGTAATTCAGCTTCGGGTAAAGCGTGGCGTTGATCATGTTGCTGGTGGTCACCAGCAGCAGCGTGTAGCCGTCCGGCGCCGCCCGCACCACCGCCTCGGCGCCGATATTGCCGCCGGCCCCCGGCCGGTTCTCGACCACGAACAGCTGGCCGAGCCGGTCGCCCAGCCACTGGCCCATCAGCCGCGCCAGGAAATCCACCGTGCTGCCGGCGGCATTGCCGACGATGATGCGCACGGGGCGGGTCGGATAATCGAGCGCCGCGGCGGGTCTGGGCATGGCCGCAACCGCGGCCGCCCCGGCGAGCTGCAGGAAATGTCGGCGGGCAAGGCTCAAGGCGTTCCTCTCGGGCTGACGGCGCGGCATCGAGCCACCGCCCCGGCGCATCGTCAGTGGCCGCCCGGGCGCTTCCGCCGGCCATTGCGATCGTTCTCGCGTTCTCCCACAATAGAGCACGATCCCGAAAAGTTGCAGACTTTTCGGACAAGATCATGCTTAAAACCAAGGACTTCAGACCGCTATCCAATTCAGACTGAAACGGTAGCGCTCTGAAGCGGGCACGCCCGATGTGGAATCGGAAATTGCGCGAGGCCAACTCCGGCGGCGCATGACGAGCGAGGGTCCGATGCTGCGGGTTCTCATGCTGTTGCTGGCAATGGCCGCACCGGCCATGGCGGCGGAGGGAGCGGTGTGCGTGGAGAACGCAACCATCGAAGATCTGCAAAGCGCGCTCGCCACAGGCAGGACTACCGCCGCCGATCTCGTGCGTGCCTATACCGCGCGGATCGAGGCCTATGATCGCGACGGCCCGCGCCTCAACGCGGTGCGCGAGCTCAATCCCGAGGCGCTCGCCATTGCGGCGCGCCTCGACGTCGCAAAGCCCTCGAAGCGACGCCCGCTCGAAGGCATCCCGGTCCTGCTCAAGGACAACATCGCCACCGGTGATGCCCTGCACACCACCGCCGGCTCGCTCGCGCTCGCCGACGCGCAGGCCGTGCGCGACGCGACGGTGGCGCAACGCCTGCGCGATGCGGGCGCGGTCATTCTCGGCAAGGCCAACCTCACCGAGTTCGCCAACATTCTCGCCATCGACATGCCCGCCGGCTATTCCTCGCTCGGCGGTCAGGTCCGCAATCCCTATGCGCCCGAGCTCGACGCCAAGGGCGTTCCCATCGTCACGCCGGGCGGATCGAGCGCCGGCTCGGCGGTCGCGGTGGCGGCGGGCCTCGCGGCGGCGGCCATCGGCACCGAGACCTCCGGCTCGCTGCTGTCGCCGGCCAACCAGAACGGCGTCGTCACGGTGAAGCCGACGGTCGGGCTGATCAGCCGCGCCGGCATCATCCCCATCGCCCACAGCCAGGACACCGCCGGTCCCCTCACCCGCACGGTGCGCGACGCCGCGATCCTGCTCAACGTCCTGGCGGCCCCGGATGCCGCCGACGAGGCGACGCGCGACCTGCAGCGGCCCGCCGATTACACGGCCCTGCTCGACAAGGACGGCTTGCGCGGTGCCCGCATCGGCATCCCGAGCGATCCCGGCGATCCCGTCAACGACGTCTATTACGGCCCGCTGCCGCCGCGCGCCGCCGCGGTCATGCGCGATACGATCGCGGTGCTGGAAGCGGCGGGCGCCGTGCTGGTGCGCGCCAGCATTCCCACCATCGGCTGGATGGGCGGGCCCGGCACCGAGGTCGCCATCCTCAACCTCAATCCGGAAAGCCCGACCTTCAACCAGCCGGAGCGGCGCCCGGTCGTCTACCTCTACGAGCTCAAGCACGACCTCAACGCCTATCTCCGCGATTGGGCCAAGGGCACGAAGATGCAGACGATGGCCGACATCATCGCCTTCAACGCCGCCAATTCCGGCCTCGCCTTGCGCTACGGCCAGGACATCTTCCTGGCCGCGGAAGCGACGCGGGGCGATCTCAGCGAGATCGAATACGTCGCGGCACGGCAAATGGACATCCGCGCCACCCGCACGCTCGGCCTCGATGCCTATCTGGACGGTTACAAGCTCGACGCGGTCCTGTTTCCCGGCCGCAGCGGCGCCGGGATCGCGGCCAAGGCGGGCTATCCAAGCGTGCAGGTGCCGGCCGGCATGACCGCCGCCGGCGGCGGCCGTCCGATCCCGTTCGGCGCGACCTTTACCGGCCGTGCGTGGAGCGAGCCGGTGCTGCTGCGCCTGGCCTATGCCTTCGAGCAGGCGACCAAGGCGCGCCGCATGCCGCAGGGATTTGCGGCGCTCGTGTCCGATTGCAGATAGTTGATGCCCCGACGGCCTTTTGCCGCGCCCGGCGGCAACCGATACGGGCACCGGCGAACCGGTTTCAAGGTGTTGCCGGGCTGCCGGAAAGCGGGCAGTGTGCGGCAAAGCCGGTCAACCGGTCGGGTCAGGTGAGGAGCGTCCATGCAGCCGTCAGTGAGCACCGCAATTCGCGCGCCGGAGGACTTCCTCCTCGGCTCCAGCATCATCCGCGAGATCAAGGCGAGCGGGATCGAATTCGTCGTTTCGGTGCCGGACATCACCACCAGCGAGGGCCTGCTGCGGCCGCTCTCCCAGGAATCCGGGAAGGACACCGAGCCGCGCCTCATCCGCGTCTGCAAAGAAGACGAGGGTGTCGGCATTTGCGCCGGCCTGTCCTATTGCGGGCGCCGCTCGCTGCTCCTGATCCAGCAGACCGGCCTGCTCAACTCCATCAACGCGATCCGCGGCGTCGCGGTCGAATATGCGCTGCCGATCTGCATGATGGTGGGACTGCTCGAGAAGGAGCCGGGGGTCGTGCCGCGGCAGTCCAAGCGTTACGGGGTGCGCATCGTCGAGCCGGTGCTCGAAGCGATGGGCATCACCTATCACGAGGTCGAAGGGGAGGCCGATGTCGGCCACATCGGCCCGGCGATCGAGACGGCCTATGCGCAGATGCGCCCGGTCGTTCTCCTGATCGGACGGAGGCCGTCATGATGAAGCGCGACGATTGCCTCAAGGCGCTGGCGCGCCACCTCACCGATGCCGACATCGTGCTTCCCGTCTACAGCACCGCGTTCGACTGGATCGACATCAGGCCGAGTCCGCTCAACTATCTCTCCCACGGTGCCATGGGGCTCGCCTCCTCGCACGCGCTTGGGCTGGCGCTGGGCCGGCCCGACAAGCGCGTCATCGTGCTCGACGGCGACGGCAGCCTGCTCATGAACCTCGGCAGCCTGGTGACGATCGGCGCCGCCGCGCCGCCGAACCTCTATCACTTCGTCTGCGAGAACGGCACCTATGAAGCCAATGGCGGACACCCGATCCCGGGCCGCGACAAGGTCGACTTCCCGGGCTTTGCCCGTGCGGCGGGATATCGCGTGGTGTTCGATTTCTCCGACCTCAAGATATTCGAGCAGCGGATCGGCGCGCTCCTTGCCGAGACGGGCCCGGTGTTCGCCGATCTGAAGATCGCCTCGAGCGGGCCCCAGGAACGCGACTATTCGCGCCTGCATGGCCCGCATGTCCGCAAGGCGTTCAGGGATGCGCTGATGGCAAGTTAATTCCGGATATTCGTTCCCATGAGGTGTCATGCCCGCGAAAGCGGGGACCCGGTAACCCCCGAACTGACGATGGGAATCATGCCGTGCATATATCGAAGCACCGTGGTTGCTGGTTCGCCCGGCCGAGCCGGGCGATGACAACGTCGCGATTCAAGCTTGCCGCCGTGATCGGCCTGTTGCCGCTCGCATGGGGATGCGCCAACCCGGCCCGCGCGCAGGCGCCGGATTATCCGAACGGTAAGATCACCTTCATCGTCGGTTTCGCGCCAGGCGGCGGCATCGACACCTATGCGCGGGTGATCGCGCAAGGTCTCGGCGAGCAGTTCGGCTATTCCGTCGTGATCGAGAACCGGCCGGGTGCGGCGTCCAACATCGCGGCCAAGGCGGTCGCCGCCGCGGCGCCCGACGGCCACACGATCCTGTTCACCGGCAACAGCTACGCCATCAACCAGACCTTCTACAAGAATCCCGGCTACGCCACCGCGGACTTGCGTCCCGTGGCGTTCGTGGCGATCGACAGCCAGGGATTCGCCGTCACTACGGCCAATCCCGCCCGCACCCTGCCGGAGTTCCTCCAGGCCGCGAAAGCAAAGCCGTTCACCTTCGCCTATGGCGGGTCGTCCGCCCACATCGTCGCGGAATACGTGTTCAAGGTGCTGGCCAAGGCGAACGCCACCGGGGTTCCGTTCCAGAGCGGTGCGCCTGCGCTCAATGCACTGCTCGGCAATCACGTGGATATTCTCGCGGCGCCGGTCGCCGAAATCCATCCCCAGGTGGAGCAAGGCGCGGCGCGGGTGCTGGCGGTCACGGGCCCGCGGCGATCCGAGGCGCTGCCCGATATCGCGACGCTGGACGAGCTCGGTCTGCCCGGCCTCGGCATCAACGGCTGGGTCGGAATGCTCGCCCCCGCCCGGACGCCGACCGAGATTTGCGCCCGGCTGAATGCGGCGGTGAACAAGATCGTCGCCACGCCCGACGTGGACAAGCGCCTGCGCAGCCTGGGGTATGAGCCGTATGTGGGCGCCTTCGCCGACGCCCCGGCCTACCTCAAGCGCCAGATCGATACCTGGGGAGATCTGATCCGCGCCACCGGCCTCGCGGTCGAATAGGGCAAAATCCGGCCCCGGACGCCTCATATCCGCCTCATCCGGCCCCGATGGATTCGGCTGGGATGCAGGGGAATGGGGGTGGGGAGATGATGAAGTCAGTCTGCCTTGCCGTGGTCATGGCACTCTTGGCCATGACGGCCACGCTGGCATATGCCGAAGACATGGCGGAGATGATCTCGCAGTACCGGCGCGAACACGGCCTCTCGGCGGTCAAGATCGATCCGGAACTCACCGCGGTCGCCGAGCGCCAGGCCAAGGCGATGGCCGCTTCGGGCATAATGGACCACAGCGTCGCCGGGTCGTTCGCGTCCCGGGTCGCCGGCGCGCATACGGGCATGGCAGCGGAAAACATCGCGGCCGGCACCAAGACCTGGAGCGAGACGTTCCGCATGTGGCAGAACTCGCCGGGCCACAATGCCAACCTTTTGCAGACCGACGCCGACAGCATCGGGCTCGCCGTCGCCCGCAACGATCAGACCCGGTACAAGACCTTCTGGGCCATGGAGATCGCGGACAAGGCGTCGAAGAAGAAGGGCCACAAGGCCGTGGCGGGCGGCGAACATCCCAGCACTTTCGGGACTTTCAGCAGCCTCGACAACCCGATCACCACGGTCAAGAATTTCGTCTGCAAGTATTTGTGCTGACCCCACGGGAGACCGGGGAGGCGCTTGGTGAACCCCGGCCGCCCTATTACGGCATGCTGATGTTCGCCCTCGGCGGCGACGGCGCGCTGGTTCCGGCTCAGCTCGACGGCGACAACGAGGCGCCCACGGCTTACGCCGTCCGTGCCGGCGATGTAGTGCTGCGCATTTCCCTCATCAACGCCGATCTCGGCCGCGCCTCGCAGGTCGCGATCGAGACCGGCCGACGCTTCGCCCAGGGCTCTGCGCTGCGCCTCGCGGGCCCGGCGGCGGATGGATCCGACGTGACGTTCGGCGGCGCCACCCTCGAGGATTACGGCGGCTGGACCGCGACCGCGAAGGAGCCGGTGCAATTCACCGGGACCGAATTCGTGGTAGATGTGCCCGAGGCGAGCGGAGCGACCGTAGTCCTGACGCCCGGCTGAAACGGCTCAAACTTCAGGGAGAGTCATGTGTCCACCCAACGCCCGATGATCGCTTTTCTCGTGTCTGCCTCGGTATCGCTCCTGGGCGTGACGACAGCGTTCGCGCATGCGCATCTCGTCCGTGCAACGCCGGCGGCCGGGGGCACCGTGCAGGCCGCGCCGACCGAAGTCACGCTGCGTTTCAGCGAGAAGCTGGAACCCAAATTCAGTTCCGTCGTCGTACGGGATTCGGCGGGCAAGCAGGTGGACAAGGGCGATGCGGCCGTCGACAAAGCCGATCGCATGGTCATGCGGGTGTTGCTGCCGCCCTTGGAGCCCGGTGTCTACAAAGTCGAGTGGCGGGCGGTGTCGGCGGACACCCACAAGGTCAACGGCGACTTCACGTTCAAAGTCGGCGAGTAGTCCGCGCCAGCCTCGATCGAAGGAGCAGGGCTTGGATGACCCGCTGATCTGGGTGCGCGCCATCCATTTCGCAGCGACATTGTCGATGGCGGGCGTCGTGTTCTTTCTGGCGTTCGTCGCGGGGCCGGCGTTGCGTGCCGCCGCCGGCCGAGAACCCGCGGTCGCGCTGGTTCGCCGGCGGCTGGCGCGCATTGCCTGGTGCAGCCTCGCCTTGGCCGTGGTCACCGGCGTGGCCTGGCTCGTTCTGCTGGCGGCGCAGATGAGCGAGCGCCCGCTGGCGGCGATGTGGTCCGAAGACGTGGTCCGGACGGTGCTGTTCGACACCGACTTCGGCCACGTGTGGCTCGCCCGATCCGCGTTGGCGGCGCTGCTCGCCATGGCCCTGTATCCCTCGTATTTCACCGCAACACGCACCGCGCAATGGCGGCGCGGAATGGCGCTGACATGCGCTGCCGCACTCGTTGCGGCCCTGGCCTTCGCCGGCCACGCGGCCGCGGGCACGGGCGGGGAGGGCCTCATCCAGCAGGGTGCCGACATGCTGCATCTCCTCGCCGCGGCGGCATGGGTCGGCGCGCTGGTGCCGCTCGCGGTGCTGCTCGGCGCAGCGGCGGCCGACCGCGGCAATCCTCGCTCGCCATGGCGCGCACGGCGACGCTGCGGTTCTCGACGCTCGGCATCGTCAGCGTCGCCACCGTGCTCGCGACCGGCCTCCTCAACGGCTGGGAACTCGCCGGCAGCCCGGCGGCATTGTTCGGCACCCCCTACGGCCGCCTCCTGCTGGCGAAGGTCGCGCTCTTCCTCCTCATGGTGGCGGTCGCCGCGGTCAATCGGCTGCGCCTCACGCCGCGGCTCGTTCACGACCTCGATGCTTCGGTACGGCGCGAGACGTTGCGGCAGCTTCGCGACAACAGCCTGATCGAAGCAAGCGTGGCAGCGGTCATACTCGTCATTGTCGGCGTGTTGGGCACGCTCCCGCCCGGCAACGAGGCGACGAGCCGGTATCGCGCCGTCCCCTATGACCGCTTCGGTGCCGGCACGGGTACGCCGGGAATCTTCACCCGCACGGAGCCGAGTGCCGTCCGGCTGGTGAAATACAGGGTTTTCCAGTCGTCGCCGCCGAATGCCATGTTGGTGGTCTGCGGATTGCCGTGGACGATGCGGCCGAGCTTCTTGCCCTGCGGGTCCATCACGTAGATGCCGCCGGGGCCGCCGCAATAGACGTTGCCGGCCACGTCCACTTTCATGCCGTCGGGCCCGCCGGGTTCGGTCCCCGCGAGCTCGACGAACACCCGTTCGGACTGCCTGGCGAGCAGGCCGTTGGGCATCATGTCGAAGGCGCGGATTTGCCGGCGGCGCGAATCGTTGATGTAGAGCACGCTCTCGTCGGGCGAGAAGGCGAGCCCGTTGGGCAGCACGAAAGTGTCGACCAGCAGGTTGATGGTGCCGAGGTCCGGCGACACCCGGAACACGCCGTTATAGCTGAGGTCCCATTGCTCGGGCAGCGCCGGGATGTTCCAGGGATCGGTGAAATAGATCGCGCCGTCGGACTTCACCACCACGTCGTTCGGCTTGTTGAGGCGGTGGCCCTGGAAGCTGTTGGCGATCACGGTGATGCTGCCGTCGGCTTCCTCGCGGGTGACCCGGCGGGTCAGGCCTTCGCAGGCGACCAGCCGTCCCTGGGGGTCGCGGGTGAGGCCGTTGGCGCCGTTGGTCGGCTGCTTGGCGACGGTGGTGCCCTGACCCGGCGTGTATTTGATGCGGCGGTTTTCTCCGATCGAGCTGAACAGGAGATAGCCGCCCTCCTTCCACCACACCGGGCCTTCGGTGTTGCCGCCGCCGCCGAAGCCGGTCGCCAGTTCCAGGATCGGTTCCGATGTGGAGATCACCTTGTCGAGCTCGGGGGCGAACTGGTCGATGCGCTTGGCCGTCTGGGCCCAACCGACACGGCTGCCGCCCAGGGCGAGACCGCCCGCCGCCGACATCGCCAGCATGCGCCGACGCGAGATGCCGTTTTCGAAATCCATTGACGTACCCTCCCTGCAGGTGCCTGCGTGCGTTCGGCCGCACGTCTCACATGAGACCGACATTACCGCATTTTCCGGTGCAGGCGATACCGCGGCGGCATGCCGCTCAATCCGGAAAATCGTAAAGCCGTCCGGGATTGTCGACCAGGATGCGCCGGCGTGTGGCTTCGTCCGGCGTCCACTCCTGAAACAGCTCGAACAGGCGCCCGGCATCGGGCATTTCGCCTTCGATGCGCGGATGCGGCCAGTCACTGCCCCAGACGAGATGCTGGGGATTGGCGCGCACCAGCGCCTCGTGGAACGCCCGCGCGTCCGGATAGTCCGGCGCGCGCCGGCTCAGGCGGTGGGCACCGGAAACCTTGACCCAGCAGCCGCCGTCGCCGAGGAGGCGCAGCAGGCTTTGAAAGCCGGGCGTCGCGGTGCCGGCGCCGGCGTCGGTACGGCCCATGTGATCGATCACCACGGGGCGGCCGATCGCCTTGATGACCGGGATCGTCTCCGGCAGATCCTTTACGTCGATCCACAGCTGCAGGTGCCAGCCGAGCTCGGCCATGACCGGCGCGAGCACCTTCGCCGCGTCGAGCGGGACGCCGCCGCGGTAATGCAGGCTGCCGTCGCGGAAAAAATGATTGAAACGCAATCCGCGCACGCCGCCCGCGTGCCAGCGCCGGAGCTCTGCCGGCGCTACGTCCGCGTCGGCCACGGCGACGCCGCGCAGCCGGCCGGGCTGGCGCGCGAGCGCATCGAGCATCGCCGCATTGTCGCGGCCATGGGCGCTGCCCTGCACCAGGACGCCGCGGGCGAAGCCGACCGTATCGAGCATGTGCAGATATTTTTCGAGTGGCGCATCGGGCGGCGTGTAGCTGCGGTCGTCGGCATATGGGAAGCGATCCGCCGGCCCGAACACATGGGCATGGGTGTCGCAGGCCAGGGCCGGCGGCGGAACTTTGGGCCGCGTCGGTTCGCGCGGCGGCGGGCATCCGGGAATCATAAACCGCGGTGCCGTCACTCGGCTTCGATGCCGGCCGCCTTGATGATCGGCCCCCACTTGTCGTAGTCGGAGCGGATCAGCTTGGCGAATTCCGCCGCGGTGCTGCCGATCGGCGTGGCGCCCAGGGTGCGGAAACGCTCCTTGACCGCCGGCATCCTCATGGCCTCGGCGCACTCGCGGGAGAGCCTCGCCTGGATATCGGCGGGCAGGCCGGCGGGCGCGAGCACGCCCCACCACACGCCGGTGTCGTATTCCGTCAGGCCGGATTCGGCGACAGTCGGCACGTCGGGCAGCATCGGCGAACGCTTGATCGTGGTCACGGCGAGCGGGCGAACCGTCCCGGCCTGGATCTGCCCGATCGACTCGGGCAAGTTGTTGAAGCTGATCGGGATGTGGCCGCCCATGAGATCGTTGAGAGCGGGCGCGCCGCCCTTGTAGGGAACCGCGGCGATGTCGATCTTGGCGGTCACCTTCAATAGTTCGCCGGCGAGATGGGGCGAGGTGCCGTTGCCGGCATGGCCATAGGAAAGCTGCCCGGGCTTGCGGCGCGCCAGGGCGATCAGGTCACCGAGCGTCTTCATCGGCAAATCCGCCTTCACCAGCACCAGGTTCGGCGAATCGCCGAGCAGCGAAATCGGCGTGAAATCGTTGAACACGTCGTATTGCAGCTTCGGGAACAGGAACGGCACGATGGCATGCCCGCTCGCGACGACAACCAGGGTGTAGCCGTCGGGTGGGGATTTCGCCGCCGCCATCGCCGCGATGGTGCCACCGGCGCCGGGACGGTTCTCGATGATGATCGACTGCCCGAGGCGCTTGGCGAGCTCGTCGCCCAGCGTACGCGCCACGATGTCGACCGCGCCGCCGGGCGGAAACGGCACCAGCAGATGCACCGGCTTGGTCGGATAGGCATCCTGGGCGAGCGCAGTGGTCGCCGCCGCGCAGGCAGCCGCCGCGACGAGGCCCCGTATCCAGCCGTGCATGCGATCCTCCCGTCGTCGATTATCGGCGAAGTCCCGCCATCGCCGCATGGCGACGAAAATCGGGGCTCGCCCTTCATTTGCAGGCACTCTCGTCCGGATGCGGAGGGGGCGCAAGGCGCGAGTTGGCGCGCCCACCGAACCCGGCCTCGGCCGCAGGCGGCCCCCGCTACCGTGCGCCGCGGCCGTGCTCATATCTGTGCACAATCGAAATTTAGTAAATATTTCAAATAATTGAGCCGTCATTGCGGGTGTGGACAAGCTGTCGACAAGTTGCGGATATCGCGTGCCTTGCGTTCAGCCTTTGCGGCGGGCGGTATCCGCGATCGACAGTAGCGCCCGGTGCGCGATGGGGTAGGCGAGGTTGGCACGTTGCCGCACCTCCAGCGCGGTATCGCCGAGTTGCCCGATGATGCGCTCCAGCCGCTTCGCGCTCCAGATCGACAGCGCTGCCTGCACCAGCGCCTTGCGGCTGAAATGGATGGCCGGCCCGGCGCTCTCCACGGCATCCCCAGCCGAGCGCCCCTGCTCCACCGTGAGGCGCAGGCGGTGCAGCATCGCCGCCTGCCGTATCGCCGCGCTGACTATCGGGCTCGCTGCGACGCCCTCCGATCGCGCCTTGGCGAAATGGACCTCGAAGTCCTGGGCCTTTCCGGCAAAGGCGGCATCGGCGATGGCATCGAGGGCGAATGCCGAGGCGTCGGTGACGACGGCGAGCACGTCGTCGAGCCCGACGCCGGGCCGGCCATGGGCATACAGCGCAAGCTTGCGCAATTCCGACCGCGACGTGCCGCGGTCGCCGCCGATCAGCGCGGCCAATGCGGCGCGCGCATCCGGCGCGATCGACAGGCCGGCGTCGCGCATTTCTTCGTCGATCAGGCGGTTGAGATCGCGGCCGCCGTCGGCGTAGCAGGGCAGCGCGGCGGCGTTGGGGGCGCGTTCGCACAAGGCACGCAGCGGCGCGGTGCGCTTGAGATCGCCGGCCTCGATCACGATGCGGCAGTCGGCGCCGGGCGGAGCGGCCAGCACGCGCTCGACCGACGCGGTGAAATTCCGCCCGCCCGCCCTGACCCAGACCGCACGGCGGCCGCCGAACAGAGGCACCGTATGGGCCTCTTCCACCAGCCGTTCCGGTTCATCGGCCAGTGCGTCGCCATCGATGCGGGCGAGCGCGAAGGGATCGCGGGGATCCTCGACTGCGGCGGCGATGAGAACCTCGGCGCGTTCGCGCACCAGTCCGGCGTCGGGTCCGAACACCAGGATGACCGGGCGCGCCGGATCGGGCCTCGCGACGAATCGGTCGACGTCCGCGTTCTTGACCGCCACCATCGGCGGGCGCTCAGGTGCCTGCGACGAAGAACGATGCCAGCCGCGACCTGATATTGTCCGCGATCAACTGGGAGGCGCGGTCCTCGGCATCGCGCAGGCCGCGGTCGCGGGCGAAGCGCTGGGCCTGGCCCGGAATGTCGTAGGTGACGCGGGCGAAGGTCTGGCTGTTGAGGACGGGCTTGCCGGTCTTGATGTCCTGAAGCGTATAGGTGGCGTTGAGGGCATAATCCTCGGTATCGGGCCGCCCGCTGTTGATGTCGACGATCATCGATTGGGTCGACGAGGTCAGGGTGATGTTGAGCCGGTACGCGGGCGGCGCGGCGGCGCTACCGCCGGTGAGATGGAACAACAGCTTGTTGCGCACCCCGACCGCGATCCGCGACAGCGGCGTGCCGTTGGGAGCTGCGATCTGGTTGACGTCGACGGACGCCATCGCGGTGGCGACGGCCGGAGTGCCGGTGAGGGACATATTCCCGTAGAGCGGTTGAAAGCACCCCGCCACCATGGCACCGGCGGCGCATACGCCGGCGAGGCGCCACGCCGGGCGGAGAAGTGCGCGCGGTTCAAGCCACCACATTGACGATCCTTTGTGGCACGACGATCACCTTCTTCGGCGCCTTGCCGTCGAGCGCGCGGCGGACCGCGTCGAGGGCGAGCACAGCCGCTTCAATATCGACGTTGCCGGCATCGCGCGCAACGGTCACGTCCGCCCGCTTCTTGCCGTTGACCTGCACCGGAAGCGTAATGGTGCTTTCGAGCAACAGCTCGCGTTCGACCGCGGGCCAGCCCTGCTCCGCGATCAGGCCGCGGTGGCCGAGTGCCGCCCAGCATTCTTCGGCGAGATGAGGCATCATGGGCTGGAACAGTTGCACCAGAATTTCGGCCGCTTCGTGGACGGCCCAGGCCAGGTCCGGGGCCGGATCCGGAGCTGGGGCCCCCCCGGCATCGGCCAGTACCGCCTGCAGGACATTGCTGAATTCGTAGATATGGGCGACGCAGCGGTTGAAACGCAGCTTTTCGATGTCCTCGGAGACCCGGGCGAGCGCGCCGTGAGACGCTTTGCGCAGCGCTATCGCACGGTCCGAGAACGTTCCCGGCCGGGTTGCCGGCGCTGCCGCCGCGAAGGCGGCTGCCTCATGCACCAGGCGCCACAGCCGCTGCACGAAGCGCCACGCGCCCTGGATGCCGTCCTCGGTCCAGATCACGTCGCGCTCGGGCGGCGAATCCGAGAGCATGAACCAGCGCGCGGTATCGGCGCCGAAGGAACCGATGATGTCGTCGGGATCGACGGTGTTGCGCTTCGATTTCGACATCTTCTCGATGGCGCCGATGGTCACCGGCGCCCCGGTCGCGATCAGCGACGCCTGGCGGGCCTCCCCGGCCGATTCGATCCTGACCTCGGCCGGCGCGGCCCAGCCGCCATCGGCGGTGCGATAGGTCTCGTGAACCACCATGCCCTGGGTGAACATGCCGGCAAACGGCTCCTCGATGCCGACATGGCCGGTCGCCTTCATCGCCCGGGTGAAGAAGCGGCTGTAGAGCAAGTGCAGGATCGCATGCTCGATGCCGCCGATATACTGGTCGACCGGCAGCCACGAATCGACCGCTTTGCGCTCCGTCGGCGCCGTCGCGATCCAGGGGTCCGTGAAGCGGGCGAAGTACCACGACAAATCCACGAAGGTGTCCATGGTGTCGGTTTCGCGGCGGGCCGGGCCGCCGCAGCTCGGGCATGCCACATGCTTCCAGGTCGGATGGCGGTCGAGCGGATTGCCGGGCCGGTCGAAATCGACATCGTCGGGCAACTGCACCGGCAAGTCCTCGGCCGGCACCGGCACGATGCCGCAAGCCTCGCAATGGATGATCGGGATCGGGCAGCCCCAATAGCGCTGCCGCGAGATGCCCCAGTCGCGCAGGCGGAAATTCACCTGGCGCTGCGCGGCCGGGCGATTGCCGCGCGTTTCGTGTTCGAGCCGGCGGGCGACCTCTTCCTTGGCCTGAGCGGTCGTCATGCCGTCGAGGAAGCGCGAATTGATCATCCTTCCGTCGCCGTCATAGGCCGTGTCGGTAATGACGAAGGTCGTGGGGTCCTGGCCCTCCGGACACACCACCGGGATGACGGCGAGCCCGTATTTGTTGGCGAAGTCGAGGTCGCGCTGGTCATGGGCCGGGGTGCCGTAAATGGCGCCGGTGCCGTATTCCATGAGGATGAAATTGGCGACATAGACGGTAATCTTGCGGGCGGGAACGAACGGGTGCACCGCCTTGATGCCGGTGTCGAAGCCGAGCTTCTCCGCCTTGTCGATCAGCTCCTGGGCGGTGCCGCTGCGCTTGCATTCGGCGATGAAAGCGGCGAGCTCCGGGTTCTTCGCTGCCGCCGCCGCGGCGAGCGGATGGTCCGGCGCTACCGCCATGAAGGTCGCGCCGAAGATGGTGTCGTGGCGGGTGGTGAAGATTTCCAGCTCGGTTTCGCCGTTGGGCGTGGTGGCGGGATCGAGCGCGAAGCGGATATGGAGGCCTTCCGAGCGCCCGATCCAGTTGCGCTGCATCAGGCGCACCTTCTCCGGCCAGCGATCGAGCCCGTCGAGCGCTGCGAGGAGGTCCTCGGAAAAGTCCGGTGATCTTGAAGAACCACTGGGTCAGCTCGCGCTGCTCGACCAGGGCGCCGGACCGCCAGCCGCGCCCGTCGATGACCTGCTCGTTGGCGAGCACGGTGTGGTCGACCGGGTCCCAGTTGACCTTCGATTGCTTGCGCTCGACCAGGCCGGCGGCGAGGAAGTCGAGGAACAGCTTCTGCTGATGCTTGTAATAGCTGGGATCGCAGGTCGCGATCTCGCGGCTCCAGTCGAGCGACAGGCCCATCGACTTGAGCTGCCCCTTCATGGTGGCGATGTTCTCGTAGGTCCAGGTGCGCGGATGGATCTTGTTGGCGATGGCCGCGTTTTCGGCCGGCATGCCGAAGGCGTCCCAGCCCATGGGGTGGAGCACGTTGAACCCGCGGGCGCGCTTGTAGCGTGCCACCACGTCGCCCATGGCGTAATTGCGCACATGGCCCATATGGATGCGCCCGGACGGGTACGGGAACATTTCCAGGACATAGTATTTCGGGCGCAGATCGTCGTTGCGGGTCGCGAACACGCCCCGCTCGTCCCATACGCGCTGCCAGCGGGATTCCGCGGCGCGGGCGTTATATCGCTCGGTACTCATGACACTGCGCCGCTGAAAAACCACCGGACTAGGACGTCATTGCGGCGCTACGGTCGACCGCACCAGGCGGTTCCGCGGCCGGACGGCCTATCCCCCGTAAAGAGCTTACCACGTTGCCGTGGAATTTCTGTTAAACAAACTGATCGCCCGGATCAACCCGGCGCCCCCGTTTGTCTTTGGTTGCCGCTGTCGCCGGGAGGCGATACGGATCGGCCGCGATGACGTCTCCCACGCCGATACAATTGCACGACCCGGCGGCCGGCCTCGCGGCGGTGCGCCTCGAGATCGCCGACGCCTGCCTCGCGGCGCGGCGACCTACCGGGGACGTGACCCTGGTGGCGGTGTCCAAGACCTTCGGCGTCGAGGCGATTGCACCGGTCATCGCCGCCGGCCAGCGCGTCTTCGGGGAAAACCGGGTCCAGGAGGCCTTTTCCAAGTGGCCGGCGCTGCGGGACCGGCACCCCGGCCTCGAGCTTCATCTGATCGGGCCGCTGCAATCCAACAAGGCCCGCGAGGCGATCGGCCTGTTCGACGCCATCCATTCCATCGACCGGCCCAGCATCTGCGCCGCGGTGGCGAAGGAAATTCAGCGGCAAGGCCGCAGCCCGGTCCTGTTCGTCGAGGTCAACACCGGCGCCGAGCCGCAAAAGGCGGGCGTGCTGCCGCAGGATGCCGATGCCTTCGTCGCCGCCTGCCGCGACGGCTACGGCCTTACCATCGCGGGGCTGATGTGCATCCCGCCGGTCGACGAACCGCCGGCGCCCCATTTCGCGCTCACTGCCAAGATCGCCGCGCGCAACGGATTGCGGTTGCTGTCGATGGGCATGAGCGCGGATTTCCCGCTCGCCATCCGCTTCGGCGCCACCCATGTGCGGGTCGGAAGCGCCATTTTTGGGCACCGGCCGGGTTAGGACGCTCCCCTCTCCCGCTTGCGGGTCGCTTGCGGGGAGGGTCAGGGGGGTCAGGGAGGTCAGGGAGGGGGCAATTCCACGGCACAGACTCGCTGCGAGAGCCCCCTCCCCAACCCTCCCCGCAAGCGGGAGTGGGAGCAAAAACCGTTCGATTACTTGATTTGACGCGATAATTCTGGCATCAGACCTTAAACGTAAATCACGATTCTCGTCTTTGGCCCGACCCGCCGCAGCAGGAGCCTCAGGGCGGCCACGGGCATGGCGACGCAGCCGGCGGTCGGGGCGAGGCCCGGCCTCGCTACGTGGATAAAAACCGCGCTGCCGCGGCCGGCGATCCGCGGCCGGGTGTTGTGGTCGATTTCGATCACCAGGTCGTAGAGCCCGTCGCGGCGAGTCAGGCGGTCGCCGGGGGCGCCGGGTTCGAGCCGGATCGGCCTGTTGTAGCGGCGGTCGGCGGGGTCTTCGCACCAGCCGTCCGTCGGGTCGATCGGGCGGGCCGGCAGCAGCACCGGCGGCCGCGCCGCGCGGTCCTTGCGCCACCACAGCCGGACCGGCCGGAAGCGGCCCGCGGGGGTCGCGCCGTCGCCTTCCCGCTTGTCGGCCTTGACGCCGGATCGGCCGAGCGCCACCGCGATCCGCAGCGGTCCCGCGGAGATCCAGCCGCGGCGGCGGTCGCCCGGCCGCGGCCGGACGTCGATTTCGGGAGAGTGAAATGCGGTGCATCTGCGGTGCCAGCGGTGTCCAGATCCGGGCGATCCACCACCCCGGAGTTGTTTGGGGGTCCGCCGGTGCTTGCTCTTTTCTGCCGTCTTGCTCTACTTGCCGCGGATGGAGCGAATCCGCCATGGTTCGATCGGGCTGCGAGCCCGGAACTTTAACCGATTCAATCTACTTTGTGTCGCCTGCATGATGATTCGGTATCGTGTTGGTGACGACTTATCGCGCTGGGGGCACAGCGCGCCGGCAGGGGCTCGACATGCCAAATGCGCGAAGAATCCTGATCGTCGACGATGACACCGAGCTCCGCGAAGCGCTGGTCGAGCAGTTGTCGCTGCACGAGGAATTCGAAGCGGTTTCCGCCGAATCCGGCACCAAGGGGGTGCAGGCGGCCAAGGGCGGCCATGTCGACCTCGTCATCATGGATGTCGGCCTCCCCGACATCGACGGCCGCGAGGCGGTGCGGATCCTGCGCAAGAACGGCTTCAAGGCGCCGATCATCATGCTGACCGGCCACGACACCGATTCCGACACCATCCTCGGCCTCGAATCCGGCGCCAACGACTATGTGGCCAAGCCGTTCCGCTTCGCGGTGCTGCTGGCGCGCATCCGGGCGCAACTGCGCCAGCACGAGGCGAGCGAGGATGCGATCTTCACCATCGGCCCCTATACGTTCCAGCCCAGCTCCAAGCTGCTGATGGGCCCCAAGGGCAACAAGGTCCGCCTCACCGAGAAGGAAACCGCGATCCTGCGCTTCCTCTACCGGGCCGGCCTGCGCCCGATCTCCCGCGAAGTCCTGCTCCAGGAGGTGTGGGGCTACAATTCCGGCGTGACGACCCACACCCTGGAGACCCATATCTACCGCCTGCGCCAGAAGATCGAGAAGGACGCCGCCTCCCCGGAGATCCTGGTGACCGAGGCGGGCGGCTACAAGCTGGTGCCTTAGAGCGCTATCGTTTCTGGTTGAATTGGATAGCGCTCTAAGGTCTTCGATTATGAGCATGATCTTGTCCGAAAAGTCTGCAACTTTTCGGGATCATGCTCTAGCCGTTCATGGGGATGCCGGCATGGCCGGACGAGTGCGTGCGTGAGGGTGCTGCTGCAAATACGATGACAATCGAGGACGACATCTTTTTCCTGGAGCGGGTGCCGACTTTCGCCCAGCTCGGATTTTCGGCATTGCAGATCATCGCCATCGGCTCCGAGGCGAGGCAGCTGGAAAGCGGCGAAGTGCTGTTCACCGCCGGCGACACCGCCGAGGGCGGCTATGTCGTCCAGGAGGGCTCGCTCAAGCTCGCCTTGCCCAATGCGGACCCGTCGGACCCCGGCATCACGGCCGGGCCCGGCGTCCTCCTCGGTGAGCTTGCCCTGATCACCGAAACCAAGCGCCCGGTCACCGCGACCGCGCTTGAGCCTTCGACTGTGATGCGAATCACCCGCAGCCTGTTCCGCAAGGTGCTGGAAGGCTTTCCGGAGGCGGCCCGGCTGATGCGCGACCAGCTGACCGAACGCGCCAATACGGCGACCGACGAACTCCACGCGGTCCGCGACATGCTGCTGCCGCCGGGTCAGCGGCGATAGGGGACCGTCCTCACAACTCCAGCGTCGCCGTCACCGGGACATGGTCGGACGGCTGGCTCCAGCCGCGGGCCTGCCGGGCGATGGCCATGCCCGAGACCCGGCCCGCGATGGCCGGTGAGACCCAGATGTGGTCGAGGCGCCGGCCGCGGTCGGCGGCCTGCCAGTCGGCGGCGCGGTAGCTCCACCACGTGTAGAGCTTGGCGGGTTCCGGCACGAAGGCGCGCATGATGTCGACCCAGGCGCCCGGCATCGCGCACCGCGTTGAGCTTCTCGCACTCGATCGGGGTGTGGGAGACCACCCTGAGGAGCTGCTTGTGGCTCCAGACATCGTGCTCGAGCGGCGCGACGTTGAGGTCGCCGACCAGGATCGCCTGCGCGCCGGCGGCCGGGTGCATGCCCGCTGCGCCGCGCATCTCGTCCAGGAAGGCGAGCTTGTGGGCGAATTTCTCGTTGATGTCGGGGTCGGGCTCGTCGCCGCCGGCGGGGACATAGAAATTATGCAGCGTCGTCGCCGCGGCAAAGCCCGCTTCGGCGCCGATCGTCACGGCGATGTGGCGGCAATCGGTCTTGCCGCAGAAGCCGCGGATGTCGATTGCGTCGAACGGCAGCCGCGAGACGATGGCGACGCCGTGATAGCCCTTCTGCCCGTTGAGCGCGAAATGGGTGTAGCCCAGGCGCTTGAAGCGCTTGAGCGGAAACTTGTCGTCCGGGCATTTGGTTTCCTGGAGGCAGAGCACGTCCGGCTGCGCCGCGCGCAGGAACCGCGCGATGAGGTTGATGCGCAGCCGCACCGAATTGATGTTCCAGGTCGAGACGGTCAGGCGCATCGGAAGGGGGCTGCGCCGAATCGGGGCGCCTACTGCACGTTCTGCTCGGTGCGCCCGAAGCTGATCCGGAACAGGTTGGGATCGGGCTTCTTGTTGGTGTCGAGATTATACACGCCCACCGTGGTGTCGTAGCCCTGCGGGTCGGTGACGGTCCATTGCAGCAGCTGGAAATCCTTGGCGTCGAACATCAGCATCATCCGGTTGGTGCCGATCACCAGCTGGCGTTCTTCGATGGTGACGGTGACGTATTTGTCGTCGGCACCGACCGACACCAGGTGGGTCTCGCGCCACAGGTCGATCCGGTCCGCCAGCAGGTAGCGCAGTGGGGTCTGCGACAGGGGATAGGTGTCCTTGGTGTCGAGGTTGCGATCGCGCACCTGCACGAAGGAGCCGTCGGCGACGACCTCGATCGGGCTCGGCGGATCGTATTCGAACCGCACCTTGCCCGGCTTCTGGATGTAGAATTTCCCCTCGGTCTTGCGGCCGTCCGGTCCGACCTGGACGAAATTGCCGACCAGCGTCTGGATGGTCGACAGATAGAGGCTGACGCGATCGACCAAAGCGTGTTGGCCGGCCTCCGTCGTGATCGGTTCGGCCTGCTGCGTCGGCGCCGGGGTCCGGGACGCATCGGGAAGGATCGAGATCGGCGGCTTGGCCACCGGTCCGGCCCGCTTCGGCGCCGGCTGGGGAACCGGCACGGTCTGTGCCGGCGCGATCATCGGCGCCGCCAGGAAGAACACCCCGACCAACGCGGCCACCCCCGCCCATCCCATGTCCATCTCCGCGATCCTGTCCAAGGTTTGACCGGGCTAGCCCCGCCCTATGGCCTTTTCACGACACAGCCCGCCCCGTAACCCACCCGAGCAGCAGGGTGGCTTGTCCGAACGGACGGGAATCACCAGTTTGGGCCGCACCCCCAGGATACTCAATAGCGCTCGTCCTCTTCGCCGCCAACCAGGATTTCGCGTTTTCCGGCATGGTTGGGCTGGCCGACGACGCCTTCCTTCTCCATCCGTTCCATCAGCGACGCGGCGCGATTGTAGCCGATCTGCAGCCGCCGCTGGATGTAGCTGGTCGAGGCCTTGCGGTCGCGCGTCACCACCTGCACGGCCTGCTGGTAGAGGTCGGCGCCGTCCGGCTCGCCCATGGCGGTGGAGTCGAACACGGCGCCGTCCTCGCCCTCGCCATCGTCCTCCGCGGTCACGGCTTCGAGATATTGCGGCTGGCCCTGGGTCTTGAGGTGGCGGACGATCTTTTCGACCTCGTCGTCGGAGACGAATGGGCCGTGCACGCGGCTGATGCGCCCGCCGCCCGCCATGTAGAGCATGTCGCCCTGGCCGAGCAGCTGTTCGGCGCCCTGCTCGCCGAGGATGGTGCGGCTGTCGATCTTCGAGGTGACCTGGAACGAGATCCGGGTCGGGAAATTGGCCTTGATGGTGCCGGTGATGACGTCGACCGAGGGCCGCTGGGTCGCGAGCACGACGTGGATGCCCGCCGCCCGCGCCATCTGCGCCAGGCGCTGGATCGCGCCTTCGATGTCCTTGCCGGCGACCATCATCAGGTCGGCCATCTCGTCGACGATCACGACGAGATAGGGCAGGAGGTCGAGATCGAACTCCTCCTTCTCGTAGACCGCCTCGCCGCTGTCGGGGTCGTAGCCGGTGTGCACGGTGCGCGACAGCATCTCGCCGCGGCCGCGCGCCTCGGTCAGGCGCGCATTGTAGCCGTCGATGTTGCGCACGCCGAGCTTGGCCATCTTCTTGTAGCGGTCCTCCATCTCGCGCACCGCCCATTTCAGCGCCACCACCGCCTTCTTCGGATCGGTGACGACCGGCGTGAGCAGATGCGGGATGCCGTCATAGACCGACAGTTCCAGCATTTTCGGATCGACCATGATCAGCCGGCACTGGTCCGGCCGCAGCCGGTAGAGCAGGCTCAGGATCATGGTGTTGATGGCGACCGACTTGCCCGAGCCGGTGGTGCCGGCGATCAGGAGATGCGGCATCCGCGCGAGGTCGACGATCACGGCTTCGCCGCCGATGGTCTTGCCGAGGCACAGCGGCAACCTGGCGCCGCTCGAGGCGTATTCCTCCGCGGCGAGCAGCTCGCGCAGATAGACCTTCTCGCGTGTCGCGTTGGGCAGTTCGATGCCGATCACGTTGCGGCCGGACACCACGGCGACGCGCGCCGAAAGCGCGCTCATGGAGCGCGCGATGTCGTCGGCCAGGCCGATCACCCGCGACGATTTGATTCCCGGCGCCGGTTCGAGCTCGTAGAGCGTCACCACCGGCCCCGGCCGCGCATTGATGATTTCGCCGCGTACGCCGAAGTCGCCGAGCACGTGCTCGAGCGAAACCGCGGTCTGCTGGATCGTCTCGGTGCTCGGCGCGAAGCGGTCCGAGGATTTGGGCGCGGCCAGCAGGTTGAGCGGCGGCATCTCGTAACCGTCGGGCGACTTGCGAGCGCCTTTGGGCGCCGGCCGCGACGGCTTTCGCGCGCCACGCGCCACCTTCGTCGCGGATTCGTCGCCCTCGTCTTGGTCCGGCGCCGGATCGTCGCCGGGCTCGTGCGCGGCCGCCAACCCGGCTTGCGCCGTGAAACGCGGCTCCGCCCGCGTCGAGGATGCCGCGGATTTGCGCGCCAGCAGCATCCCGAAGGTGTGGACGAAAGCCGCCGCGATCGGCCGGAAGAACCGTGCTTTCAGGCTGAGGAAATAGTGCACCACCCAGCCGATCGATACCGAGCCGCCCTCGTCTTCCTCCGCCTCGTCCGCGTCCGCCAGGTCGTTCGCTTCCTCGGGCCGCCGGAAGCCGAATCCGGCAGGCGACGGCGAGCATGGCGAAACCGATGACGCCGAACGATACGGCGGCCACCGTGCGGCCGGTGCCGAACAGAGGTCCGCCGACGATGGAGGCGATGGCACGAATCACGGCGTCGCCGATGACGCCCCCGATCCCGGTCGGCAGCGGCCATTGCGCGCGTACGCGTCAGGCACGAGGCAAAGGCGGCGGCGGCGACGAGGCCGGCCAGCCACGCCGGCACGCGCCAGCGCATCCGGTCGAGCGGGCGATGGGTGAGCAAGCCGCCAGCCCCAGGCCGCGACCGGCAGGATGATCGCGATGGTGGCGAGGCCGAACAGCTGGGTCGCGAGATCGGCCGCGATCGCGCCCGGCGCGCCCAGGAGATTGCGCACCGGTGCGCTGGTCGCGTGGCTGAAGCTCGGATCCTTCACCGACCAGGTGGCGAGCGCCGCGGCGGCGCCGCACGACGCGGCGATCAGCGCCAGCCCGGCGAGCTCGCGCAGGCGGCGATGTACGATGGCGCGAAAATCGTCCACCGTGAACGGTCCGTGATAGCTGCGTTCCGCCGTCGACATCGCCACCGGTTCAAGCTCCGTTCATCCGAGCACGGCGACGATGCGATGCAGCGCCTCCGCCGTGGTCTCCTTGTCATGCACCATGGCGACGCGGATGAAATCCGCGCCGGGATTGCGGCCGTCGGCCTGGTCGCGGGCGATGTAGCGTCCGGGCAGCACCCGTACGCCTGCTTCCCGCCACAGCCGCGCCGCCACCACTTCGCTGCCGCCCAGCGCGCCGACGTCGAGCCACAGGAAAAAGCCGCCGGCTGGACGGCGATAACCGTAACGGTCGCCGATGATCTGGTCGGCCAGGTCGAATTTGGCGCGATAGAGATCGCGATTCGCCTCGACATGGACTTCGTCACCATAGGCCGCGATCCCGACCTCCTGGGTCGGGATCGGCACCTGGGGCGCGGCGACATTCCGCAGCTCCAGGAATTTCGCGATGAAGCGGCGATCTCCCATGGCGAACCCAACGCGCAGGCCGGGAAGGTTGGAGCGCTTGGACAGCGACTGGAACAGAACGACGTTCTCGAACTGGTCTCCAGCGGCTTCGAGCGCACCGGCCGGAGGTGCCTGGGTGTAGATTTCCGAGTAGCACTCGTCGCAGAACAGCAGGAAGCCGTAGCGGCGCGCCAGCGCGGTGACACGCTGGAGATAGGCGAGGTCGGCCACCGCGCCCTGTGGATTGGAGGGGGTCGCCAGGAACATCGCGACGGTGCGCGCGAGTAGCGCGCCGTCGAGGGCGTCGAGATCGGGCAGGAAGCCGGTCTGGCGCGTGGTCGGCATGTAGACGACCTCGCAATCCGCGGCCACGGCGCCCGCGGAATAGGCCGCATAGAAGGGATTGGGAACCAGGATCGCCGGCCGCCCGGCGCGGTTCGCCACGTGGCGCTTGGCGGCGAGCGCGCCGAGAAACAGGCCCTCGCGCGAGCCGTTGAGCACCAGGACCTCGCGGTCGGGATCGGGAACGCGGCCGAGCCGATAGCGTCGCGCCGCCCATTCCGCCGCGGCACGGCGGAATTGCGGCGTGCCTTCGTTGCGCGGATAGCGCCCGAAATCCTTGATATGCGCGGCGATCACCGGACCGACGAAGTCCGGCACCGGGTGCTTGGGCTCGCCGACGCCGAGATCGATCACCGGCCGGCCCGGCTTCACGTCGGCGACGAGCTCGGCGAGGCGCACGAACGGGGAACGCGTGTCGACGATCCGACCGGTCGAGAGGGGAAGCCCGCGTTCGGCGCTGTTCATGGACATCTGCACACCCGGCCTGACTCGGCCGCTTTCACGGAACATAGCGGCGGCGAGGTTAAGGCGCGATTAAGGTTAAACACTTGAAATTGCTAGAGCCCGCGCAAAAGGAAAGCCGAAACAACGTCTTATCGCGACCGCTCCGGCTATGTCAGCAAAATTGTGCTGCGATGCGCACAGTCGGAGTCCGGTCGGGGCCATGGGCTGCTCTGGGCACCGCGCAGGCCGACGTCCGCATAACCCCGAGCAGCGGAGATTGCAGCTGAAAGGCGGGACGGCCGAGTTGGTAGCGCTCCAGACGTGCTCAATCTTGCCAGGGTCCGACGACCAATCGGCAAACCTCAGTCATAGAATGCAGGGAGCAGCCTAAGCTTGTCCTCTTGTTTCTTGTCATGATTGATAAAGAGCGTCGCCTTGTACATTGCGATGATCCGTCTGATTCTTTCCATCGACGCGAGTGATTCTTGCTTATTGGTATTCAGCGACGGAACTATGTTTTGATCGAAACTCTCTTCCAGATGAACGACGTCGCCGGACAGGATGATGAAGCCGGAATTCTTGAGATGGACCAGCAGCGACTGGTGGCCAGGGGTGTGCCCTGGCGTGGAAACCAAAGTGACGCTCCCATCGCCGAATATGTCGGTATCACCGTCGATGAGCTGAAGGTTCTTCGGGGCGCCCAAGAGCTCACGCGCGAGCGCCATCAATTGATTCACGTTGTCGTTGGGCCCCTTGGGTGAGCTTATCCAGCTATACTCGGCTCGCTGCATCAGAATTATGGAGTTGGGGAACAAGCCCATGTTACCAATGTGGTCTCCATGCGTGTGCGATATTGCAACACGAGTGATATCGCGTGGCTTCAGCCCGATTTCGGCGAGTTGATCTGTCAGCGTCTTGTCGAGATGATAGACGATCAATTTAGGTAAAGTGGACCACCCTCTGGGGTCGCTATGTGCGGATTCTGGAACACCCGTATCCCAAAGCAACCATTCGCTTCCATGCTTTATGAGCCAGCAAGTCGAAGAGAATTCGATACTGCGTCCGACGTTCTCGCCCGGCGTCCATACCGACTCGTCATTTTCAAGAGAGCGACCACAATCCAACCGAAAAAGTTTTTCGGCGACGCCGGCCTTGATGGCATCTGGTAGTGCGGAGCCTGCGGTCGCACCCGGCGTGCACTCCATCATGAGCGAGAAGGCAACCAGGACAAATGTTACTGCAACGTTTGCTTGTCTCGGCATGACTACTCCTCCACTGGGAAAGCGCGACGCTTATGCGTAGCGTTGCGCTCGTTCGTGGCGACTCTCAGTTGCCCACAAACGGGAATGCCGCAAACGGCTTCCAGTCGATGTCGTCGGGCGGGATCGTTCCAAAAACGGCCTCGCTTGGCTGGTGAGTTCGAACGATTCGGTCCTCCTTGGTGCGTACCGTCGGGCCGAATGCCGCGGGAACGTCCAACGGACTTCTGCGCTCAAACGCCCCTCGGCTTTCTCCGTTCCAATCCGCTCAGAAATTAATGTCTCGGGTGGGGAACCGACCGCCTTTTGTCACGTTCCCGGACTAAATGTTCCGATAACCGCTGCGAGCGGCAAGATGCCCAAAAAAGAGGCCCAGCTCATCTCGACTTGAATGACACTGGATTTTCAAGCGGTTCGGCCGGTTCTGAAATCGACGCCGGGAAGGTTCTCGGCCCCAGACGTGGAGGGTATCATGTCGCGCATTTCGGCAGTTCGTTTGCTGAAGAGTAAATACACCCCGGTGACGTTGACCATCGTGGGATTGCTCGCTGTCTTGGGGAGCATGGCCTTTGCTCAGCAGGACAGGTACACGCTGAAATTGGACGGGCTCGCGTTTTCTGACTTTAGAGGATACGAAAACTGGCAGGATGTCGCGGTCAGCCAGACCGAAACTCTGTTGAAGGTGATCGTGGCGAACGACGTCATGATGAACGCGTATAGGCAAGGCCTTCCCAGCGATGGCAAAAAATTCCCTGAAGGCTCCAAGATCGTAAAGATCGAGTGGACCGTAAAAAAGAACACCGTAGCCCCCTATTTCGTGATGGTGCCCGACACCCTGAAAGC
Source organism: uncultured Alphaproteobacteria bacterium (assembly GCA_963800215.1). Taxonomy (GTDB): domain Bacteria; phylum Pseudomonadota; class Alphaproteobacteria; order Rhizobiales; family Xanthobacteraceae; genus JAJPKK01. The sequence continues at coordinate 134,435 of CAWCZY010000010.1, forward strand.
GGTTGCGGTAATCGAAAAAGATACCAACAGATTCCCCGACACGCACGGATGGGCATACGGAAATTTTTTTTATGATGCTGCGTCCAACACGTTTACGCCTCAAGGGAACGACGCCAAATGCGGGTACGCGTGCCATACGACGGTAGCGGCACAAGACTACATTTTCACCGCTTATCCCAAGAGGTGAATGGAGAACGGGCCATCTGCGCGGATGGCCGCGTCAAGCGTCGGCCTTCACACCCACTATCCGAGTTGGAGGCGTCCTCGCCCGCGCGGGGGGTGGCGGGCCGCCTATCGTCGGCGTCTGCCTCAATCGCCGCGATCACGACTGAAGTCGAAGGTGACGAGCGTTTCGTACCGGCTGCTTGATCGCTCGAGAATTTCGGGATGGCGGAGCGCATGCACAGCGTCGTAGTAGCCTGCCCGCCAGTGCTCCTCCATCGAGCGGCGTGAGAACTCATAGTCCTTGGAATCGCCTTCGTAACCCTTTGGCCGATAGATCAGCTGCACGATGTTGGCGGCGTGCCGGTCTGCGGCCGAGCTCAGATATTTCACTTCTTCGCGCTGCTTCATTTCGTCTGGCAGTTCCTCGAGGAGCACGGCGAGCATGTGTCGCAGCTTTGCCATCTCCTTGAAGTAGTCGGTGAAGGCGCGGGTTCGGCTAGAGTACTGGATTTCCTTTTGGCGGGTCGCCACTTCGGCAAGGTTGCGCGGGAACTCGCCTCGCGCGCTCCAGAGATCAACCTGGAAAACGAGCGAGTCCGGTGGCCGCTGCTGCGTCATCGCGATCCACAGAAGGGGCGTATTCGACGCGAGCCCGCCATCCCAGTAGTGCTCGCCTTCGATCTCGATCGCCGGAAAGCCGGGCGGCAATGCGCCACTCGCCATCACATGCTCCGGCTTGATGACCTGGCTCGGCGAGTCGAAATAGACCAGGTTTCCGCTCCGCACGTTGACGGCGCCGAGACTGAGGCGGGTTTGGGCGTGCTCAGCGTTCACCCGGTCGAAATCGATGAGCGACTCGAGCGTCGCCTTGAGCGGTGCCGTATCGTAGTAACTCGTCGCCTCGACGGTGCCGGGGTGATGAAACCATGGGTTCGGGATCCGCGGTCGGAAGAACCCGGGCGCACCATTCATGAGAGCCACGGCGGCGCTTATATGATTAATAGAAACGCGCGGGGAATCTCCGCGCGCCAGCACTGAGCCCAGTTCGCCCGCACCAATATCGAACAATGAGTTGGTGATGCGCTCCCAGAACTCTCTTAGTTTTTCGACGCGCAGATTCGGTGGGTTACCGGCGATGATCGTGGCGTTGATCGCCCCAATCGAGATGCCAGCGACCCAATCGGGATGGAGGTTTGCCTCCGCCAGCGCCTCATAGACCCCAGCCTGATAAGCCCCCAGCGCGCCGCCACCTTGGAGGAGTAGGACAACGCGATCGAACCCCGGCCGTTTCGCTTGTCTGTGCGTTTTGCGCAACGGGCGAGACTTGCCAGGTATCCGCGCCGGCAAGTCGTCGGGCTGCGGCCGCTCGCTCCCGGTTTCCGGCGAAGTTTCCACACGAGCGCCGCGTCGCGCGAAAAGTCTCTCGTTCAACGTGAACCTCCAAAATTCAAGGCAGTCACTAAAGCCCACGCATCAAACAATCTGCCGCCGCTGTCACCAAACGCGGGCCGACGTACACTCAGCCAGCTGCTGCATTGCGGCTCATTCGCCACCGATGTGGGCTCCTTTCGGAGCCACCGAGCGTTTCATCAGTAGCACCGCGGGTACCAGTGCCAGCGTTATGACGGCCAAGATCAAGTACACATCGAAATAAGCCAGTGCCGATGCTTGCTGCTGGCGCAGATTCTCGAGTGCCTGCCAAGCCAGCTGCTGTGCGGCAACCGGATCGCCGGCCTGCTGCAGGAACACTCCCCGAGCCTGGTTCAGGAAGGAAACCACAGCGGCGTTGAAAGCATCAAGGGACTCGCCAAGCCGCAGGGTGTGAAATTGGTCACGGCGCTCCTGCATTGTTTGCGCCAACGACGTCCCGACACTGCCTCCCTCGTTGCGCAGCAGACTCAACAAGCCGACAGCCGCTCCGCGCAGCAGCGGCGGAGTATAAAGATAGGCCGCTACATTCGTGGGGGCAAAGCATATCGAAAGGCCAAGGACCAGCACCACCCGGGGCCACACGACCTGGTCCGGGCTGATCCCCAGGTTGAGCTGCGACATCCAATAGTTGCCGGCGGTCATGACGAGCAAGCCGGTCATGATCACCCACCGGGCGTCCGCCCCCCGGCCAAGTATCAAACCCACGACAGGCATCGCGATGACCGCAAAGAACCCACCCGGCGACATGACCAATCCCGCGCTCAGCGCATCATAACCGAACAGCGTTTGAAGCAACGCAGGCAACGAGGTGCTGGCCGCATAAAGCACCATATAGGCGCAAAAGATGATGAGGCAGCACGCACTGAAGTTTCGCTCCCGCATGGGTCGGAAATTGACCACGGGGCTGGGGTGACGCAGCTCCCACAAGATCAGCGCGATCAGGCCCACAGCGAAAAAGGTCGCCAGCGTCTGCACACGCCAGAATGGATCGCTCAACCAATCCCACTCTTGTCCTTTGCTGAGCATCACCTCCCAGGAGACCATGACGATGACCAGGAGTGACAGCCCAACGGAGTCGAAGCGGAACGGCTGCTTCCTCAGCTCCTCACGCTCCTTCGTGAGATAGTCCGGGTCCCGGAGCAGAGCATAACAAGCGGCAAATGCGACAAGACCGACCGGGACGTTGATCAAGAACACCCACCGCCACGAATAACTGTCTGTTATCCAGCCGCCGAGGGTCGGACCGACGATCGGCGCCAGCAGGGCCGCGAAGCCGAACAGCGTCATCGCCATGCCTTGCTTCTCCGGAGGGAAGGCGTCCAGCAGCACGCCCTGGCTGGAAGGCTGAAGACCGCCCCCCGCCAAGCCCTGCACCACGCGGAACACGATCAGCTGACCGAGACTGGTGGCCATTCCACACAGCCCCGAGGCAAGTGTGAACACGGCTATCGACAGCAGGAAGTAGTTGCGCCGACCGAGATGGGCCGACAACCAGCCGGTGATTGGCAGGATGATGGCGTTGGCGGCGAGATAGCTGGTGATGACCCACTCGCCGTCGTCGACCGTAGCGGACAGGCCGCCGGCAATGTATCGCAGCGCCACCAGAGCGATGGTCGTATCGAGCACCTCCATGAAGGTCGGCACCACGACGATGGCGGCCACCACCCAGGGGCTTTGCCCCACCCGGGATTTGGAGGGTGAAAGTACCGTCTCCGTCATCTGCCGACGCCCGACGGGCTCGCGGCCGAACCGATGGCCGGCGATGGCTGCACGTAGCCTTGAAGAAACTTCCCGGCATCGGGTCCGACGAGCGGCTTATCGAGATAGACGTATGGAACAACCGAAGTGCCGAGGAACAGGGGCTTCCTGTCGGGGTCGTATCCTTCAAGCTCGATGCGGACCGGCAGCCGCTGGACGATCTTGACGAAGTTGCCGGTGGCATTCTCCGGCGGCAGCAACGCGAGTGTCGATCCCGTCCCCATGGAAAAGCCGGCGATCCGGCCATTGAACACCTGTCGGTCGCCGTACATGTCGACATACAAATCGACCGCTTGGCCGATACGCAAGTCGCGCAGTTGGGTCTCCTTGAAATTGGCATCGACCCAGATCTCGGTGAGCGAACGGATCGCCATCAAGCTCTGCCCGACCTGAACATCATTGCCCGGATTGACATTTCGGCGCGTGACGACGCCGTTGATCTCCGCGACGATGTCGCAATAGCGAAGGTCGAGCTCGGCCTGAATGAGATCGCGGTTGGCGAATTCGAGTTTCGCTTGCGCCTGCTTGACGGCCGGTGCATTCGCCGTCAGTCCGGCAAGCGTGCGGTCGACATCGCCTTGATTCAGTTTCTCGAACTGCTCGATCATCTGCTTCGGTAGCTGTTCATACGAATGGACAACGTCCAGCTGTGCCGCCGTCTGAATCAGGGCTGCCTGCGCCTCTCGGACGGAGGAGAAGGTCTGATCGAGATCGGGCGGAACGTCGTCGAGATCTCCGCCTTCGGGCTGCGCCGCCAACCCCAAAGAGACACGGATTTGAAGTACATCCGCCATTGCTTGGGTAACTTCCGCCTGCGCAACCGATAGATCGGCTTGCCGTCGATCGTAGTCCTGTCGACTTATGGTCGCCGACGGCAGCAATTGCTCAGCCCGGGCGAATTCAGTTTGTGCCAACTTCAGCGTGGCCTTGCTTTTTTCGAGAGCGGCAACGCGGGCATGCAGCAGGGCTACGCGGTTGTCGACGTCCTCCATGGCGTATTGCAATTTCCAGCGCAGGCTCATCGCTTGTGCTTCGATACCGCGCACCGTGGTCGTGGCCGCGCTCAGATCCGCCGTTGCAGCATCGACGGCCGCCTTCTTCACGGCGACGGCGTCCTGAAACGGCTCCTTGTCCAGTTGAACAAGGAGATCTCCCTTTTTCACACGGTTGTTGTCATCCACCAGAACGCGGGAAACCTGACCGTGGACACGGGGCGCGACGAATGTCGCGTGACCGTTCACGAAGGCATCATCCGTCGAAATCGTGCTGAGAGCGAATCGGATCCAGGGAATGCCGAACCAAAGCACGGCTGTCAGGGCCAAAACGCCGAGTGTTCCGACCACCAACCTTCGTCGCCGGAAAAAGTCATGGCTCCCTGGCGAGGATGCCTTCGCAGGTTCGACCTGCGTGGATTTGGCGCCGTCGTCGACCGAAGCGCCTTCGTCATCTGCCGGAACCGGCCCGGGCGTGCCGGGCCGAGGTTCCGCAGCGCTTGGAGAGGGAAGCGACTCTCTTGCGGACATCATCTGCTCCTAAAGCAAATGCAAATTTGGCCTTTCCTACACCGGTCGTGTGATACGATGATCGGCGCAAAGTCTTTTTGAAGCGATGGGAGCATTGTAAGCCTTGACGGTCTGATGAACAACCTCCTCTCAAACCTTCGCGGGCTCCGTGGGCTGATTTAGTACGTGGTCCGCAGAGTGGCGTGCCAGGCAGTTGTTGTTCACGATGTCCGCGCCCGGGCCGGCGAACATCCGGTCACTGCAGGGAACCCGGAGTCGACCGAGAGCGGTCAAGCCGGCCACGCACAAAAGAAAGAGGCCCTGGCTTGCGCCAGGGCCTCCCCATGACGGCGAGGGCAGTGCCGGGTAGTTGCCCCCTCCGTATTTCTGAGCGCCGGACTTCGCGAAGCGAAGGCCGGAGCCGCATTCACAGATCGTAGGCGCGCTCGCCGTGGTCGGTGAGGTCGAGGCCTTCGCGCTCCGCCTCCGGTGAGGGACGCAATCCGACCAGCAGGTCCACGACCTTGTAGAGGATCGCGGAGCCGAAGCCGGACCACACCAGCGTGGTGCCGACCGCCTTGCCCTGGGAGATCAGCTGCGTCCACATGTCGTATTCGGCGATCTTGCCGGTGGCGTAGTCCATGATCCCGGTGCCGCCGAGGAAGGGAGCGACCAGGATGCCGGTGGCGATGGCGCCGACGATGCCGCCGACGCAGTGGACGCCGAACACGTCGAGCGCGTCGTCATAGTCGAAGGCGTGCTTGACGACCGTGACGAAGAACAGGCAGATGACGCCGACGACGAGGCCGAGCACGATCGCCCCCATCGGGCCGGAAAAGCCGGACGCCGGCGTGACCGCGACGAGGCCGGCGACGGCGCCGGAAAGTATGCCGAGCATCGACGGCTTGCCCTTCACGATCCACTCGGCGAACATCCAGGACAGCCCTGCGGCCGCGGTGGCGAGGAAGGAATTGACCATGGCGAGCGCGGCGCCGCCATTGGCTTCGAGATTGGACCCGGCGTTGAAGCCGAACCAGCCGACCCACAGCAGCGAGGTCCCGATCATGGTCTGGACCATCGAGTGGGGCGCCATGATCTCCTTGCCGTGGCCGATGCGCTTGCCGACCATGAGCGCTCCGACGAACCCGGCGATGCCGGCATTGATGTGCACGACGGTGCCGCCGGCAAAGTCGATCGCGCCCCAGAGATAGACCTGGCCGCCGTCGGCCAGAACCTCGTCGAGCTTGGCCTGAGCCAGCTTCTTGGTCGCCTCGTCGGTCGCCGCGGCGAGCGCCTTGGCGGCGTCCGCGATGGCGTCGGGGCCCGCCCAATACCAGACCATGTGAGCGATCGGGAAATAGATCAGGGTCACCCATAAGGGGATGAACAAAGCGACCGCGGCGAATTTCATGCGTTCGGCGAAGGCGCCGACGATCAGCGCCGGCGTGATCGCCGCGAAGGTCATCTGGAAGCAGAAGTAGATGAGTTCGGAGATGTTGGCCCCGACCGAGAACGTCGATGCCGTGGAATCCGTCGTCATGCCCATCATGAAGGCCTTGGAGAGGCCGCCGAGATAGGGCGAGCCGCCGGTGAAGGCGAGGCTGTAGCCGTAGAACGACCAGATCAGGATGACGATGCAGACGGTGTAGAATACATGGGTGAGCACGCTCAGCATGTTCTTGGTGCGCACCAGGCCGCCATAGAACAGCGCCAGTCCCGGTATCGTCATGAGGAGGACGAGGACCGTCGAGGTCAACATCCAGGCATTGTCGCCCTTGTTGACGACGGGCGCGTCCGCCAATGCCCCGGTCGCGGCAAACAGGCCGGCGAACAGCACGGCGAGCCCTATCCGATAGGGAGTTCTCGATTTCATTGCTTCAAAGCTCCTGTCCGAAAGCGCGGGCTGCTCACAGTGCTGCGGCATCGGTCTCGCCGGTGCGGATCCGCACCGCCTGCTCGAGACCGAAAACGAATATCTTGCCGTCGCCGATCTGGCCGGTCTTGGCGGCCGCGGAGATGGCTTCGATCACCTTGTCCAACTGGCTGGCGGCAACCGCGACTTCGACCTTCAGTTTCGGCAGGAAGCTCACGGCATATTCGGTGCCGCGATAGATCTCCGTGTGGCCCTTTTGCCGGCCGTAGCCCTTGACCTCGGTGACCGTCATTCCGTGCACCCCAATCGCAGTCAGCGCGTCGCGCACCTCGTCGAGCTTGAATGGCTTGATGATGGCCATCACGATTTTCATTAGTCCCTTCCCCAGCTAGGCCGCCTTCTGATCCGCAGACAGGGCCATTTCCACGCGGCGAGGCAGGCAACCGGCGGATGCCGGTGCGTTCGCCGCGACGGAGCAATCAAGGCTCGTGCCAGTTTTGAAAACGGACATCAATTCGGGAAGAAAGGGCCGATTTTCGATTCGCAGGCCGTCGAAGCATGCGTGCATGCATGCCGACGGCAACCACGCCGCCGCCGTATCGGGACACCATGCCTAAGGAATAGGCAAACGCAGCCTTGCGGAGCGAGTTTGCGGGGTCAAAGGGCGTCGTTGTCGACTTCACTGGTGCGAATTCGCACGGCATGGTCGAGCGTCATGACGAAAATCTTGCCATCGCCGATCTGCCCGGTGCGGGCCGCCGCGGCGATCACATCGATGGTCTTGGCGGCCTGGTCGGAGGACACTGCGACCTCGACGCGAACCTTGGGCAGGAAATTCACGGCATATTCGGCGCCCCGGTAGATCTCGGTATGACCCTTCTGCCGCCCATAGCCTTTGACCTCGGTGACGGTCATTCCGGTGACGCCGATAGACGTCAGCGCCTGCCGGACATCGTCCAGCTTGAACGGCTTGATGATGGCGACGATGAGCTTCATGGGGGTCGATTCCTCCTGCCCGGGAATTTTTTGGTCCCGACGCAATTTCCCGGTCTTGTCGGTGGGCATACCGGGTGTGCCGGTGTGCCCGTGTTGAAAATTTGTGTCAACGCCTGAATATCAAGCAAGCAGGCTATTTTGGTCATGAGCCCGTGACGCCGCCGCGGGTGCCTTCCACGTCTTACGGGCTCCTTTCCAGCCGCTCGCGAACCAGCCCCTCCTGGGCGACCGAAGCGACCAGCACGCCGTCGCGGGTGAAGATCAGGCCGCGGGCGAAGCCGCGCCCGCCCGACGCGTTCGGGCTGTCCTGGGCGTAGAGCAGCCAATCATCCGCGCGAAACGGCCGGTGGAACCACAGCGCATGATCGAGGCTCGCGGCCATGATGTTCTTTTCGAACACGGTACGGCCGTGGGGAATCAGCGCGGCGTCGAGCAGCATGAGGTCGGACGCGTAAGCCAGGGCGCATTGGTGGATCGCCGCCGCCGGCGGCAACGGCGCGGTGGTGCGGATCCAGACATGGAATCTTCCGTCGGGATATTTCTTGCCGAGGTAGCGCTCGAACTCCACCGGGCGCAGCTCGATGGGCCGCTCGCGCTCGTAATAGCGGCGCACCGAATCCGGCATCATCGGCAGCACGCGGTCGCGAATGTCGGCATCGCTCGGCAATTGCTCCGGGCCCGGCACCTCCGGCATCACGGCTTGGTGGGCGAGCCCGGGCTCTTGCACATGGAACGAAACCGACATGGAAAAGATCGCGTGGCCGTGCTGGATCGCCACCACGCGGCGGGTGGTGAAGCTGCGGCCGTCGCGAATGCGGTCGACCTCATAGACGATGGGCACCTTGGGATCGCCTGCCAGCAGGAAATAGGCATGGAGCGAATGCGGCGGCCGGTCGGCGATGTCATCGACGGTGCGGCAAGCGGCGACCAGCGCCTGCCCGATCACCTGGCCGCCGAACACCCGCTGCCAGCCCTGCTGCGGCGAGCGGCCGCGGAACAGGTTCACCTCGATCGGCTCCAGATCGAGAATGGTGAGGAGATCCTGGACGGCTGATGTCATCGCCAATGTGTCCGGCAGGTCTTCGTAAGGTGCTGACCGTCATGCCCGAGGCGCCCGCAGTCACGCCTGCGGGCGTCGCCAAAGTCAATAGTGCGATGGCCGGACGATCAATGGTACGGCGGAATGCGGGCGGGCCAATCGATCGGTTCTCAGGGGCGGAACACCTGATTGGTCAATGGCGGCGCTGTCGGACGCTGGATTTTGATGAACTCTTTTTTCGCGCCGGCATGGCAGGAATTGCAAGCTTTGGTCAGATTGTCGAACGCGGCCGCGAATTTGGTGCTGCTTTTGGCCTCGACTGCCTTGTCGAGTTCATCCAGCGGCGCCTCGGTGGCGGCCTTGATCATGTCGGCGACCGGAAGGCCGTCGTGGGTCGGAAACAGCTTCACGGCGTCGTCGAGCCCTTCCTTGATCTCGTCGATCTCAAAGGCCGCGAGCGGCCAGTTCTTCGCCTGTCCGGCAAACCACAGCTTGGCGTGCCGCAGCTGCGTCGCCGTCATGAACTCGCCGAGGCCCGGCGCGTAGGGCTCCTTCGCCGGCTGCGCCGCAAGCGAGGCCGGAACTGCTATGATGAGCACTGCGATGATGAAGCGGTTCATGGTCTCCTCCTCAATTCCAAGATTTCTACGATCGGCGGTATCGACCATATCGCGCCAGTTTACACACGGCGAAGGATCAGCGCGTAATGGATTCCACAATGTCGATGGTCGACGCCCGAGGCGACGACGTGACGCGCGCGGCTGCCAACACCGACGTCCTGATCGCCGGCGGCGGGTTCGCCGGCCTCGCGCTGGCACTGGCGCTGCGCCAGGCGCTGGGGCCGGGCTTTGCGGTCACGCTCGCCGATCCCGGATTGACCGGAGGCGAAGACCCGCGCGCCTCGGCGATAGCGGCGGCGCCGCGGCGCATGTTCGAGGCGCTCGGGGTGTGGGCCGCGGTCGCCGCGGAGGCCCAGGCCATTCTCGACATGGTCGATCACCGACAGCCGCGTCGACGACGCGGTGCGGCCGGTGTTCCTCACCTTCGAAGGCGAGATCGAGCCCGGCGAGCCGTTCGCCCATATGGTCGAGAACGCGCGGCTGGTGGCCGAGCTTGCGGCCAAGGCTGCCGCCGCGGGCGTGACGCTGGTCTCCCAGCCGGTCGAGGATTTCACCGCCGGGCGTACCGGCGTGACCGTGGTGCTCGGCGACGGCTCGACCTGGGCGGCGAAGCTCCTCGTCGCCGCCGATGGCGGCCGTTCGCGGCTGCGCGAACGTGCGGGCATTGCGGTCCACGGCTGGTCCTATGGACAGTCGGCCATCGTGACGACGGTCGCCCATGAGCGCGATCACCACGGCCGCGCCGAGGAGCATTTCCTGCCTGGCGGCCCGTTCGCGATCCTGCCCTTGCGCCATAACCGCAGCTCGATCGTGTGGACCGAGCGCGCCGCCGATGCCGAGCGCTTCGTCGCCCTGCCGGACGCCGCGTTTCATGGAGAGCTGGAAAAGCGCTTGGGCCTGCATCTCGGCGACCTCACCCTCGCCGGTCCGCGCCGCGCCTATCCGCTTGGACTGTGGGTGGCCAGGCGCTTCATCGCCGAGCGGATGGCGCTGGTGGGCGATGCCGCCCATGTCATCCATCCCATCGCGGGGCAGGGCCTGAACATGGGACTGCGCGACATCGCGGCGCTGGCGGAGGCGGTGGTCGACGCGGCGCGGCTCGGCCTCGACCCCGGCGACGTCACGGTGCTCGAGCGCTATCAGCGCTGGCGGCGCTTCGACACCATGACCATGAGCGTCTCCACCGACACCCTCAACCGGCTGTTCTCCAACCGGTCTGATGTGCTGCGGCTGGTCCGCGACATCGGCCTCGGCGTCGTCGACCGCCTGCCGCCGCTCAAGCGCATGTTCATGCGCGAGGCTGCGGGCCTATCCGGCGACGTGCCCAAGCTGCTCCGCGGCGAGGCGCTGTAAGGTCTGTTTATCCGTCGAGGGAGCAGGCCTTCACACCAGCACGTTGCGGAACTGCCAGGGGTCGGACGGATCGATGTTCTCGGGGAAAAGGCCGGGCCGGCCGGTGAGCGGGGTCCAGTCGGTATAGGTCCCGATCATCGGGCCGAGATAGGGACGCTGGATTTCGAGGCAGCGCCGGAAGTCCATCTCGTCGGCCTCGACGATGCCGGCATTGGGGTTTTCCAGCGTCCACACCATCCCCGCCAGCACGGCCGAGGTGACCTGCATGCCGGTCGCGTTCTGGTAGGGCGCGAGCCGGCGCGTCTCCTCGACCGAAAGCTGGGAGCCGTACCAATAGGCGTTCTTGGCGTGTCCGTAGATGAGGACGCCGAGTTCGTCGATCCCGTCGACGATCTCGTGCTCGTCGAGGATGTGGTGCTCGTCCTGCATCGCCCCGGCGCGGCCGAACATTTCATGCAGCGACAGCACGGCATCGTTGCAGGGATGATAGGCATAGTGGCAGGTCGGCCGATAGATCGCCTTGCGCCCGCCTCGCGCACGGTGAAATAGTCCGCAATCGAGATCGCCTCGTTGTGGGTGACGAGGAAGCCGTATTGCGCCCGCGGCGTCGGCGTCCACGATCGCACCCTGCGTGTTGGCGCCGGGCTGCAGGATGTAGATCGCGGCGCCGCAGCCGTCGGCATGGGTGCGCGCATTGTCCGGCATCCACGTTTCGTGGGTGCCCCAGCCGAGTTCGGCCGGCTGCATGCCCTCGGACAGGAAGCCTTCCACCGACCAGGTGTTGACGAACACGTCCGCGCGGCTTGGGCTGGCGCGCCTGCTGGGTGTCGCGCTCGGCGATATGGATGCCCTTGACGCCGAGCGTCATGGCGAGCCGGCCCCATTGCTCCCGGGTGTTCGGCTCGGCGGCGGTCACGCCGAGGTCGCGGGCGATGTCGAGCAGGGCCTGCTTGACGAACCACGACACCATGCCCGGATTGGCGCCGCAGCACGACACCGCGGTGATGCCGCCGGGGTTGCGCCGCCGCGCCGCGAGCATGGATTCGCGCAGCGCGTAATTGGTGCGCGCCTCCGGCCCGAGCTTGGGATCGAAGTAGAACCCCGGCCACGGCTCGATCACGGTGTCGATGTAGAAGACGCCGATCTCGCGGGCGAGTTCCATGATCGCGACCGAGGAGGTGTCGACCGAAAGGTTGACGCAGAAGCCGCGCCCGCCGCCCGCGGTCAGCAGCGGCACCAGGAGATCGCGGTAATTGTCCCGCGTCACCGCCTGATGGATGAACCGAACGCCGCGCGCATCCAGTATCTCCCGGTCGCCGTCATAGGGATCGATCACGACCATGCGGGTCTTGTCATAGGAGAAATGGCGCTCGATCAGGGGCAGCGTGCCCTTGCCGATCGAGCCGAAGCCGATCATCACGATGGGGCCGTCGATGTCGGCATGCACGGGCCAATTGGTCATTCAAATCAACTCCGATCGAGCGTTTTCCGGTATCGCTCACCCAAATGGCGTCATTGCCCGGCTTGACCGGGAAATCCAGTACTCACGGTCGGTGGTTACTGGATCGCCCGGTCGAGCCGGGCGATGACACCGGGGTGTGTGTCAACCTAAGCAGATGAGATCAAGCGGCGTGTGACAGCCGCGCCTACAGGACCAGGGATCAGGTCACGGACAGGCGTCGGGGAGCAGCGATCAGAACCGGCTTTCGCCAATTCCGATCACTGATCCCTGATGACTGATCCCTGGCTCAAATATGGTAGGCCTTCAGCGGGGCGAAGCCGTTGAACGCGACCGAGGCGTAGGTCGTCGTATAGGCCCCGGTGCCTTCGATCAGCACCTTGTCCCCGATCTCCAGGCTGACCGGCAGATCGTAGGGTTGCTTCTCGTACAGCACGTCCATGGAGTCGCAGGTCGGTCCGGCCAGCACGCAGGGGCCGGCCTCGCCGCCGTCATGGGGCGTGCGGATCGGATAGCGGATCGACTCGTCCATGGTCTCGGCGAGGCCGCCGAACTTGCCGATGTCGAGATAGACCCAGCGCAGCTTGTCCGCCTCGCTCTTGCGCGACACCAGCACGACCTCGGCCTCGATGATCCCGGCATTGCCGACCATGCCGCGGCCGGGCTCGATGATGGTTTCCGGGATGGCGTTGCCGAAGTGCTTGCGCAGCGCCCGGAAGATCGACCGGCCATAGCTCTCCACCGCAGGCACCTCCTTGAGGTACTTGGTCGGGAAGCCGCCGCCGAGATTGACCATGCTGAGCGCGATGCCGCGGTCCGCGCAGGCGCGGAAGATCGCGGCCGCCGACTTCAGCGCGAGGTCCCAGGCCTGGGTGCGCCGCTGCTGCGAGCCGACATGGAACGACACACCATGGGCTTCGAGCCCGAGCCGGTGGGCATGCTCGAGCACGTCGGCGGCCATGGCGGCGTCGCAGCCGAACTTGCGCGACAGCGGCCATTCGGCGCCGGCGCAGTCGAACAGGAAGCGGCAGAACACCCGCGCGCCGGGGGCGGCGCGGGCGATCTTGTCGACCTCGGCCTTGCAGTCGACCGCGAACAGGCGCACCCCCAGCGCGAAGGCGCGGGCGATGTCGCGCTCCTTCTTGATGGTGTTGCCGTAGGAGATGCGGTCCGGGCGCGGCGCCCGCCGCCAGCACCATCTCGATCTCTGCCACCGACGCGGTGTCGAAGCACGAGCCGAGCCGGGCGAGCAGCGACAGCACCTCCGGCGACGGGTTCGCCTTGACGGCGTAGAACACCCGCGTGTCCGGCAATGCGTTGGCGAACGCCTTGTAATTGTCGCGCACGACTTCGAGATCGACGACGAGGCACGGCCCGTCTTCGGAGCGATTGCGCAGGAACTCGTGGATGCGCTCGGTCATGGCGCCCTCCCCAATAGGCCTCGGCGAGCGGCAAGCCGCTCGCTATGATGCGGGCCTTCGAGGTCCCGGCGACGCGCGATGGGGACGCGCCGACGAGAGGGCCCGAAGACCCCGGATGAGCTGCCTTGGATTGGATTGGGGACATCCCCGATCCGCACGCGCGGCAATGAGAAACAAGCCTCTTCGGTAGCCCGAGCCGGTCGGTGGAGGACCGGCAGAGACCAAAAAAGCCCGCTCCGTCGTTGCTTTAAGCCGCGTCCCTCGTGGAGAACGAGGTGCGCCGGTTTCGCCTCCGGCTGCCAATCAAGTGTTCGGAGCTCAGACGATCCGGTGATCTTGCGATCATCGCGATCTCGCTCCGGGCGGCTGTCCGGCCTCTTGTCCGGATGCCCACCGATTGACACACGGCCACAGGCACGTGCGAAATTGGGCAAATTGCAAATAAGTTATTTGCCGAGGCCATGCAAGAGATTTGCGTCCCTCGCACGCCGTTCAGAACAAAAAAAATTCGAAAATCGTTCCCGCGTGTTTAAACGCGGCTTAACAACGCGTCATTCCGCGGCGGTGAACGGCTCGACTCGCATGCCGTTGCGCACGAAGGCGACCATCACGGCGACGCCGCCGGCGAAGAACAGGATCTGCAGCGCATAGACGCCGTAGTCGCCGAGCCCCATGAGACTGGCGAGCGCCCAGCCGCCGGCAAAGGCGGCGCCGAACACCTCGGCGCTGATCAGCACCGCGGCGCTGAGCACGGTGACGACGCTTTGCCACACGATGCGGCGGGGGCGGCCGGATAAATTGGTCTGCGACATGGCTGCGATCCTGCTTTCGCCGGCAATCTCCATGAAATGCATTGCAGGATCAAGCCGGAAACTGCGACAAATCGCGGCCGCGCCGCTCGGCCTCGCAAGTGTCCCGGAAATCGCCCGCATCGACCGCATCAGACCCCCGAGACCACGTCCACGCGCAAACCCTGCCAATCCGCTGCTCGGCGCCTGGACCGGTCCCGGCGAGACGCCGCCTTTCGCGGCGATCCGCCCGGAACATTTCCGGCCCGCCTTCGAGCACGCCATGGACGAGAACATGGCGGAAATCGAGGCGATCGCCGGCAATACCGAGGCGGCGAGCTTCGCCAACACCATCGCGGCGCTGGAGCGCAGCGGCCGCGCGCTGTCGCAGGTCTCGGCGGTGTTCCACGCGCTGGCCGGCGCCCACACCAACGATGCCATCCTGGCGCTGGAGCGCGAGATGTCGCCGCGGCTCGCCGCGCACCGCAACCGCATCCACCTCCATGGCGGCCTCTATGCCCGCATCAAGGCGCTGTGGGACCGCCGCGGCGAACTCGGGCTCACGGGCGAAGCAGGCGCGCGTGCTGGAGCGCTACGAGGTGACCTTCCGCCGCGCCGGCGCCGGCCTCGATGAGGCCGGCAAGCAGCGGGTGGCCGAGATCGGGGAGCGGCTCGCGACGCTGGGCACCGCGTTCAGCCAGAACGTGCTCGCCGACGAGCAGTCCTATGCCCTGGTGCTGGAGACCGAAGACGACCTCGCCGGCCTCGGCGCCGCGCGCGCGGACGGCGGCGCGCGAGGCGGCGCAGGAGCGCGGCCTTCCGGGCAAATACGCCATCACGCTGGCGCGTTCGAGCATCGAGCCGTTCCTGCAGTCGTTCGACCCGGCGGGATCTGCGGGAGAAGGCGTTCCTCGCCTGGATCGCCCGCGGCGACGGCGGCGGGCGCGACCGACAACAAGGCGAACATCGCCGAGACCGTGCGGCTGCGGGCCGAGCGGGCGAGGCTGCTCGGCTATCCCTCCTTCGCCAGCTATCGCCTGGAGGACGCGATGGCGAAGACCCCGGAGGCGGTGCGGGCGCCTGCTCGAACGGGTGTGGAAGCCGGCGCGGGATCGCGCCATGGCCGACCGCGACGCGCTCCAGGCCCTCGCGCAGGCCGAGGGCGGCAATTTCGCCCTCGCCCCCTGGGACTGGCGCTACTATGCCGAAAAGCTGCGCAAGGCGCGGTTCGACATCGATGCCGCGGAAATCGCGCCCTACCTCGCCCTCGACAAGATGATCGAAGCCGCCTTCGACACCGCCGGCCGCCTGTTCGGCCTCGCCTTCCGCGAGCGCCACGACGTGCCGGTGTGGCACCCCGACGTGCGGGTCTGGGAGGTCACCGGCCCCGGGGGCAAGTTCCTCGGCCTGTTCTTCGGCGACTATTTCGCCCGCTCCTCCAAGCGCAGCGGCGCCTGGATGACGACGCTGCGCACCCAGGAAAAGCTCGCCGGCGACATCCGCCCCCTGGTCATCAACGTCATGAACTTCGCCAAGGCCGGCGCCGGCGAGCCGACGCTGCTCTCCTTCGACGATGCCCGCACCCTGTTCCACGAATTCGGCCACGGGCTGCACGGCCTGCTCTCGGACGTGACCTATCCGATGATCTCCTGCACCAGGGTCGCGACCGATTTCGTCGAGCTGCCGTCCCAGCTCTACGAGCACTGGCTGGAGCAGCCGGAGGTGCTGCGCCGCTTCGCCCGTCATTACCGCACCGGCGAGCCGATGCCGGAGGAGCTCTTGAAGCGCCTGATCGCGGCGCGGACCTTCAACCAGGGCTTCGCCACCGTCGAATATCTGGCCTCGGCCCTGGTCGACCTCGAATTCCACCTGCTGGCACGCGCCGGACGGGCTCGATCCCGCCGCCTTCGAGGCGGATGTGCTCGCAAAGATCGGCATGCCCGCCGAGATCGTCATGCGCCACCGCTCGCCGCATTTCCATGCACGTGTTCTCCGGCGGCGGCTACGCCTCGGGCTATTACAGCTACATGTGGTCGGAAGTGCTCGATGCCGACGCCTTCGAGGCCTTCGAGGACACCGGCGACGTGTTCGATCCCGCCACCGCCGTCGCGGCTGCGCGACAACATCCTCGCCGCCGGCGGCTCCCAGCGATCCCGGCGAGGCCTATACGGCGTTCCGCGGCCGGCTGCCGACGCCGGATGCCTTGCTGCGCAAGCGCGGCTTTGCCGAGCCCGCGGCGGCGGGGTGAACCGCGCGGTCCAACTCGAACATTCGACCCCGGAGCAACTGCTCGAAATCCTGCCGCACCGGGCGGACTTGGGGCATTCAACTAAGCGGTGACGCTGTGAAGTTCAACTCCAACCCGCGATACCGGTGATGGCCGAGGGCCGCCGCAAGACTCCAGTACGCGAACCTGGCGGGCGCCTCAGGAATCGTCTTCTGTGGGCCAGGAGCGGATATCGGGTCTGCAGTCTGGACCGGCAACTCGCACCAAAACCGTAGCCTCACCGCCCGGGGCTTCCGAGCATGGCCCGCTGCTTCTTGTCCCGTGTCTTGTTGGGATCTTCGATCGCCTCAACCGACTGGATGTATTCTGCGATATACTCCGGCGGCAGGCCGTGCTCCCTGCCACCGGCAAGGACAAAGTCCTTGTACCAACCGTAGGGTTTGAGGCTGTCGTCGATGTAGTTGGGGGTGGCGAGATAGGTAAGGACCTTCCGCCTGCGACCTTTCTCGTTGATGACCGTGACCATCGCGTGCTCGTAGCCGCTGCCAACGCCTTCGGCCTCATCTAGCTTAGCACGCTCGGCAGGATCGAAGCTGAACAGGACTCCGATCACTTTGATTGTTGTTGCCACTGGCAAATGCGTTGCACTTCCCGGATTTGTCCGTGCTGCGCTTATGGAAGCGAAGCGCATGACCCGGCAAGGTAGCAATGCCGAGCGGCTTGCAGCTCAGCATGCGCTTGCGCAGCCAGGCGGTCGACATGTTGGACCCATAGGCAAAGCAGACGACTGGCTCCGGTGGCCCGGTTTCCGTTTTCTTCAGCGGCTCGATCGGCGGATCGCCCGGCCTAAGGATCGTGCGCAGCGGAATTGTCATGATGCTGTGCCCGTCGGATTCGTCGCCTTCGCGAGTGATGATGGACTGTCCATTCTCGAGGTCGAGGATTGGGACGGGCCTGCCGGTCCATCCGCAATCGGCGCAACGCGGTCGTTCCCAGAGTACGCCGGGTGCGGCGGCATTTTCGCCCTGTTCAGGTTCGAGATGCGGCGAGCCGCAGTTCGGGCATTCCTCGGGCACACCGCGCAACTCGCGAAGGATCAATCGGGTCGCCATGCCGCTGGCGTGCTGGATCAACGAGTGCGCCATGTCGGCATCAATCCAGGTGGCCGACTTTGAATGCGTCAGCCAGTTGGAAAACGTCCATGCGGACTCAAGCGCACCTTTGAGGACCCCGCGACGCTCTTTGTTGGTGTCGCCCGGCAGAAGATCGTTGTAGATGATTTCCATCCACGCTCGGAAGTTCGCACGCTGTGGCGGTTTATCGGTCCACATTGCCGCGTCCTGCGCGACGCCGATCAGTTCGAGTAGCGTCTCGCGGCAGCGGACGCCGACGGCCTGATAGTCGGTGAGGCTCTGCGCCTGTGCCACGGCGGTGCCGGTTTCCTCCATCTTCTCGAAGACGGGACCGAACGGGAGGATGCGTAGATCGTCTTCCTGTTGTTCTTCGGTGCGCGGGATGCGGAGGATTAGGCCAATATGGAACGTCAGAGCAAGATCCATACTTGGGAATTGCTCCTGAGAGTAGAGATTCGTGCCGCCCGTGATGACCCACCAGCGATCCTTGTTGGTGTGGATGTCCCACACGTCGTGGCGGGTGTTCAGGACGGCCTCCGAGTAGACCTTCTGCATGAAGGTCACTTCGAGGTCGGGCGCCTGCCATTCAAAGTATTCTCGGACTTCCTCGATCTCCTCTTCGGTAGCTTTCAACATGATCGGCTCCCGCGATGGGCTCGTCGCACCGCGCCTGCAAAGGGTTTGCGAACGCCTCAACAATAGACGATGTCGCTGAGCTTCCAAAATCCGGCGCGACAACGCGGTATATCCGTTTCGGGTCAAATTCCGCCGCCGAGCCTCGCGCCCGGCGGGACGGATGCTCAGCAGCAACCGGACGCGGCACGATCGCCGGCCTCCCAGATGGCCTCCGTCAATCGTCGCTGTCAGCGTCACGGAGCAACTGCTCGAAATCCTGCCCGCCATAAAATATGCCGTGGATCGCGACGATCGAGGTCGAGACATCGACTGAGAAGGCAATGGTGACGCGCCTGGCGTAACCCTTGGTGCGGATATGCGGACGTATGTCGTCGCGCTTTGTGCCGCGCTCCGGAAACGTTGCGAGCGACAGGCAGTCGGCGACGATGCGGTCGACGTAATGGTCCCCCTGCGCTTGGCCGCTATCCTCGGCGATACGCACATAGAGCGTATTGAGCTGGCGTTCCGCGCGCGGCGTAAAGACGACGGTGTAACGCTCCGTCAGCCTTCGGATTTCGCCTGGCGGGCCCGATAAGAGGCGCGCAGACGTGCCATCACCTCACCGGCCGGAATGCCGATGCTGGGATCGGCCGCATATTCGTCGTAGCTTTTGGCGACTTCGTCGCGCAGCCATTTTTCGAGGGCGGCATCGCGCGCCTGAAGCGCGCGCAGACCGTCACGGATCACTTCGCTTTCGGTCGCGTATTCGCCGGAAGCGACCTTCGCTTTGACCATCGCTGCCATGTCATGAGGCAGGGTGATGCTGAGCGGGTGCGTGTTTCTCATGGCTGAATCTCCTCAGTGGATGCAGCCTATCATCATGTAGGATTAAATCGTACAGATTTTATGGAGGCATCCGCCGAACAGAAATCTTTGATATCGATTTAATGTATAAAAATCAATATGTTGCTATTATTACGCGCCCTGCAAAGGGGGCAAGAAGAAAGAGCCTGCCGCGACGCGTCAGGCCGGCGGCCCCGCCACGCTGCGGAGCCGCTCGCGCCAGCTGCGGGCGTGGAATACCTCTTTCAGCATCCGCCAGAGCTCCTCATAGGCGATGACGAACGGGTTGCTCGGCGAGGAGCGCGGATGCGACAGGCCGTAGCGGATCTGGATGTCCGGACGCTCCGCCTGATAGGTGCCGAACAGATGGTCCCAGATCATCAGGACGCCGCCGAAATTCTTGTCGATGTATTCGGGATTGCTCGCATGATGGACGCGGTGGGCGGACGGCGTGTTGATCACCCAGTCCAGCCAGCCGATCCGCTTGACCAGCTCGGTGTGGACGAAGAACTGGTAGGTCAGGCTGGCCGACGCCATGCCGAACACCCAGACCGGGTCGAAGCCGATCCAGACGATGGGCAGGTAGAACAGGAACACGCCGGACAGGATCGGTGTCCAGGCGAGGCGGAAGGCGGCGGACATCACCATTCTCTCGGTCGAGTGATGGACGCTGTGCGAGGCCCACATCAGCCGGATGCGGTGCGAGCAGCGATGCTCCACATAGAAGGCGAGGTCGGCCAGCAGGAACAGCGCGATCAGGCTCGGCCAGTCGTGGAACGAGACCGGGATGGTGGTCAGCCGGACTTCATACACGCCCGCGGCGATGACGCCGAAGATCAAGCCGTGCACGGCCGCCTGGGTCACCAGGTGCCCGATCGCGACCAGGGTCGAGACCCCGGTGTTCTTCCACGAATAGCTTTCGTGCCGGGCCTGGATCACCAAGGCCTCGGCCACGATGCTGAAAAAGAAGATCGGGAGGAAGACCAGGGCGATCTTGTTGGGAAACTTGCTCAGGAGCTCCGAAAAGCTCAGGTAGAATTCCATGGTCGGCTCCAAAATCGAGTTGTGGAACGCAGGGGTGATTCGCCGCCGGCGGTGCTAAGAGATTTTATCACACGCCGATTGGAACCATTTATGTCTGCTCCCGCACCTGTCCTTGCATCCGCCCCCGAAGCCCGACCGGCGAGCGCCTGATGGACCTCCACACCGCCGGACACCGCCGCGGCGTCGCCGCTGCACCCCACCACGCCGCCGCCGAGGCGGGGCGCGCCATCCTCGCCGAGGGCGGCAATGCGCTGGAAGCCATGGTGGCGATGGCGGCGACCATCGCCGCCGTCTATCCCCACATGAACCATGTGGGCGGCGACGGATTCCTGCTGGTGCGCGAGCGTTCCGGCCGCGTGCGGGCGCTGATGGCAGCGGGCCGCGCCGGCGCCAATGCCCGCATCGAGCTCTATCGCGCCGAAGGCTACGATGCCATTCCCGAACGCGGGCCGCTCGCCGCCCTCACGGTACCGGGCGCGGCGGCGGGCTGGATGCTCGCGCTGGAAGCCGCCAAGGCCCAGGGCGGCCGGATGCCGCTGGCAACGCTCCTCGAACCCGCCATCCGCTACGCCCGCGACGGCTATGTCGTCACCAGGAGCCAGGCGCAACTGACCGCCGCGAAGCTCGCAGAGCTCGAAAAGGTGCCAGGCTTCGCGGCGACGTTCCTGATCGACGGCAAGCCCCCCGAGGCGGGGGCCGTGTTGAAGCAGCCGGCGCTGGCCGCGACCCTCGATCATCTCGCCAAGGCCGGGCTCGACGATTTCTACCGCGGCGATGTCGGCCGCGAGATCGCCGCCGACCTCGAACGGATCGGCAGCCCGGTGACCCGCGCCGACCTCGAAGCGGCGCGCGCCGTGGTGGCCGATCCGCTGAGCCTCACCATCGATGCCGGCACCCTCTATAACGTGCCGCCGCCGACCCAGGGGCTCGCCTCGCTCATGATCCTCGGATTGTTCGCGCGGCTGCGCGTCGCCGAGGCCGAGAGCTTCGAGCACATCCACGGCCTGGTGGAGGCGACCAAGCGGGCGTTCCGCGTCCGCGACCGGATCGTGACCGATCCCGACCGGCTGCCGCAGCCGCTGGCGCCGTTCCTCGAGCCCAAATTCCTCGACATCGAGGTGCAGAAGATCGATCGCCGCAAGGCCGCCGAATGGCCGGCGCCGCAGGGCCGCGGCGACACCGTCTGGATGGGCGCCGCCGACTCTGGCGGGCTGGTGGTGTCCTACATCCAGTCGATCTATTGGGAATTCGGTTCCGGCTGCGTGCTGCCGCGCACCGGCGTGCTGATGCAGAACCGCGGCGCGAGCTTTTCCCTCGATCCCCGCGCGCTCAACGCGCTGGCGCCGGGACGGCTGCCGTTCCACACCCTCAATCCCGCCCTCGCGGTGCTCCGCGACGGCCGGGTCATCGCCTACGGCACCATGGGCGGCGACGGCCAGCCGCAGACGCAAGGCGCAGTGTTCACCCGCCACGTGCTCTACCGCCAACCCTTGATGCAGACGCTCGACCGCCCGCGCTGGCTGCTCGGCCGCACCTGGGGCTCGACCGTCACCAACCTGCGGATGGAGGCGGGCTTCGACGGCCATCTGGTCGACCGCCTGCTGTCGGCCGGCCACGATGTCGACGTGATCGACGCCCGCTATTCCGATACGATGGGCCATGCGGGCGCCGTGGTCCTGCATCCCGACGGCATGCTGGAGGGCGCCCACGACCCCCGCGCCGACGGCGGCGCCGCAGGAGTGTAGCGTCGTGATGCGAATATCTGCTCCGTCCCCCTTGTTCGGCTGAAGACGGGGAGGACCGGCCGAAGCGGATCGAGCGCCGGAGGCTCCACCAATGATAATCGCGGAGAGACCATAGAGACCATGAAGCCCGTCGTTCTGTCCCTCGGCGCATTTCCCGCGGCGACCGTGAGCACGCTCGCGGAACGCTTCGAGGATCATCATTTCACCGTCCACCCGCTGCCGGATGGAGCGCTGGATCCCGACCTCAAAGGCCGGATTCGCGGCATTGCCACCGAGGCCAATCGCGGCGCCACCCGGGCGCTGATCGAGTCGCTGCCCAAGCTCGAGATCATTTCCTGCTTCGGCGTCGGCGTCGACGCCATCGACCTCGCCGCCGCGCGCGAGCGCAACATCCCCGTGACCAACACGCCGGGCATCCTCGCCGACGAATGCGCCGATCTCGCCGTCGGCATGATGCTCGCGTCCGCCCGCCAGATCGTGTTCGCCGACCGCTTCGTGCGCAACGGCGACTGGCTCAAAGGGCCGCTCCCGCTCGGCCGCAGCGTCGGCCTGAAAACCCTCGGGGTGGTCGGCCTCGGCGGCATCGGGCGGGCGATCGCCGACCGCGCCCGGGCGTTCCGCATGAACGTCATCTGGCACGGCCCGCGGCGGAAGTCCGACGTGCCCTACGAATACGTGCCCGATATCGTCGAACTGGCGCGGCGCAGCGATTACCTCATGGTCGCCTGCAGAGGCGGCGCCGCGACGCGGGGGCTGATCTCGGCCGCGGTGATCGATGCGCTCGGCCCCAGGGGCACGCTGATCAACATCTCCCGCGGCAGCGTGGTCGACGAGCCCGCCCTGATCGAGCGTCTGCGCGACGGCCGGCTCGGCTTTGCCGCCCTCGACGTCTACGAGAACTCGCCGCGCATCGCGCCGGAATTCCTCACTTTGCCCAACCTGCTGCTGCAGCCGCACCAGGGCAGCGCCACGGTCGAGACGCGCACCGCGATCGGCCAGCTGATGATCGACAATCTCACCGCGCATTTCGCGGGCCGCCCGCTGCTGACCCCGGTGACCTGAATGAGCGCCAAAATCGGAAATGCAATTGGCCCACGCGCGCAGTTAGGTGACTCCCTCCACCTGAAAGGGGGAGGGTCGGGGAGGGGGTTGCGGGCCGCCGGCGCAGCGCGCGTGGAAAGTCAGTTGACCCCCACCCCACCCCTCCCCCTGAAGAAGGGGGCGGTGGCGTCGTGAACGGGCCCGCCCAGATCGTCATCGAGGACGTGTGCCATTATTACCGGCCGCCGGTGGGTCGCGAGGTGCTGGCGCTGGAGAACATCTCGCTCGAAGTGCGCGAGCGCGAGTTCCTGGCGCTGCTGGGGCCGTCCGGCTGCGGCAAGTCGACCTTGCTCTACCTCATCGGCGGTTTCCTGCCGACCGAGACGGGGAAGATCCTGGTCGACGGCAAGCCGGTGCGCGGGCCCGGCCCCGATCGCGGCATCGTGTTCCAGCACTTCGCGCTGTTTCCCTGGAAGACGGTGCGCAAGAACGTGCTCTACGGCCTCGAACGCCAGAGCCTGCCGCGCGCCGAGCGCGAAGCCCGCGCGCAGGCTTTCATCGATCTCGTCGGCCTCACTGGCTTCGAGGACAGCTATCCCTCCCAGCTGTCCGGCGGCATGAAGCAGCGCACCGCGATCGCGCGCACGCTCGCCTTCGACCCCCGCACGCTGCTGATGGACGAGCCGTTCGGCGCCCTCGACGCGCAGACCCGCAGCCTGATGCAGGCGGAACTCTTGAGCATCTGGGAGAAGACCCGCAAGACGGTGATCTTCGTCACCCATGACGTGCACGAGGCGGTCTATCTGGCCGAGCGCGTCGCCGTCATGTCGGCGCGGCCCGGCCGCATCAAGACCATCGTCGAAACCAGGTTCGACAAGACCGATCCCGAGGTCCATCGCACCAAGGCGTTCGTGGACAAGGTCGAGGAGGTCTGGAGCCTGGTCCGCGAGGAGGCGATCAAGGCGCAGCAGAAGAAGTCGCCATGACGGACGCGG
The DNA here is from genome assembly GCA_963800215.1 of uncultured Alphaproteobacteria bacterium. Taxonomy (GTDB): domain Bacteria; phylum Pseudomonadota; class Alphaproteobacteria; order Rhizobiales; family Xanthobacteraceae; genus JAJPKK01. Next base: position 158,483 of record CAWCZY010000010.1, read on the forward strand.
GAGCCACCGACGCGAAAGCCGCGAAGGCCATCAGTCCGGGCAAAATCCCCGAGCTGATGAAACCCCTGCTGCGCTACGCACCGCTCTTGATCCTCGCGCTCGCCTGGGAGGCGTCCTCGCGGCTCGGCCTGGTGTCCTCGCTGGCGCTGCCGCCGCTGAGCGAAGTCGCGGCCGCCTGGGTCGATCTCGCCCGCTCCGGCGAACTCGAAAGCGCCGCGGCCGCCTCGCTCTACCGCGGCGGCGCCGGCCTCGCCCTCGCGGTCATCGTCGGCGGCGCGCTCGGCATCGGCATGGCGAGCTGGCGGCCGCTCAATCTCATGCTGGGGCCGCTGGTCGAACTGTTCTATCCGATGCCGAAATCGGCGCTGATCCCGGTGACCGTGCTGTGGCTCGGCTTCGGCGACGGCTCGAAAATCCTGCTGATCTTTCTCGGCTGCATGCTGCCGGTCACCATCGGCGCCTATAACGGCGCGCGCGGCAGCGACCGCCTGCTGATGTGGTCGGCGCGCAGCATGGGGGCGAGCCGGCTGCGCATGATCTGGGACGTGGTGATGCCGAGCGCGCTGCCGGAGATGCTCAACGGCGTGCGCACGGCCTTGGCGCTGTCCTTCATCCTGCTGGTGAGCTCGGAACTGATCGCGGCGCGGCAGGGGCTTGGCTATCTCATCGGCTCGCTGGGCGCCGACGGCTCTTATGAGGCGATGTTCGCCGTGGTGCTCACGGTGGCGATGCTCGGCTTCATCGCCGACCGCGTCTATCTGGCGGTGGTGGCCCGCGCGATGCGGTGGCGGCAATGAAGGCCCTCTCCGCCATCGGCCGCGCGCTGGCGCGGGCGGGGCCGATCGTTCTGCGGGCTTCGCCGATCCTGGCACTGTGCGCGGCCTGGGAAATCTTCGCGCGCAGCGGCGCGGTGACGCCGTTCATGCTGCCGCCGCTGAGCGACGTGCTCGCGCGCATCTATGACGACGCCGTCGGCGGCGACCTCTTCCTCAATACCGGCGTCACGCTCTACCGCGCGCTGGCGGGCTTTTTCATCGCGGTGGCGGCCGGGCTCGCGCTGGGCATGGCGATGTCGCGCAACGCGTTGGCGCGCTGGTTCTTCGACCCCATCATATCCGTCGGGTTTCCGATGCCGAAAATCGCGTTCCTCCCGGTGGTGATCCTGTGGCTCGGCCTCTACGACGTCTCCAAGATCACCATGATCGCCGTCGACGCGGTATTCCCGGTGGTGACGGCGGTCATCGCCGGCATCCAGGGCGTCGAGAAGGAACTGGTCTGGTCGGCGCGCAACATGGGCGCCAAGGACCGCGAACTGCTGTGGCAGATCCTGCTGCCGGCCGCGCTGCCGCAGATCCTCACCGGGATGCAGGTGGCGTTCCCGATCGCGCTCATCGTCGCCGTCGTCGTCGAGATGGCGATGGGCGGCTACGGCCTCGGCGCCGCCATGATGCAGGCCTCCCGCTTCGCCGATTCCCGCGGCGTGTTCGCCGGCATCGTCGAGATCGCGGTGGTGGGCTACGTGCTGGTCAAGCTGATGGCGATGGGGAGGCGACGCATGCTGCTGTGGCATGCGGAGGCGGGGGCATGAATTAAATTGATATTTGAATGCCTTAGAAGACGAAACCCCCAGGCCGCAACAATGACCGTCGTTATCAAAGCGGTCGAGTGCCCCATCAAGGTACAGCAGCCATCCGACTTGAGCAGCGAATTCGTGGCGTCTCCTGGGTGCGGGGAAGCCCCTTGAGGACCTGAATCGCCCAAAATATCTTGCAGATCATATCTTTCGCTCGTTGGCGCCTTCTTGTATCCAGTGAACTTGCTGGATTCTCGCTGAGGAACATTCTTGGTCGACAACTTCGCCAAAGCCGCGGTCGGACATTTTCGGGATGCGGAGGAACTTGCCGCACTCGCACGCTTTGATGGGGCCGGGTACCTTATTGGCTTTGCCGCCGAGTGCGCGATCAAGCATAGCGTGGAGGCGCTCCGACCGCAAAATCAGGCGCCCCATCTGCACTTTCCGGAACTTGTAGAAAGGGCAAAGAAGCTTCTTCAAGGACGCAAAAAGCATTCCATATTCACCCTTCTCGAACGTCGTACATTCATGGACGGATGGGCGATCAATCAGCGCTACAGTGATGACAAAACCATCACCGGAGTTCGCTACCAAGCATGGCGCATTGACGCGACACGGGCACTTGGAGCTGCCGGTCTTAAGGGGACCTCATCGTGATGGCTCCCACCCGCTATGACGATGCCCTCCCGAAATTCGCCGCCCTTGTGCGCAAGACCTTGGGCGAGGATGCACCGGTTCAAAACTTCTTTCTCCGTGAGGCAGGCGGAAGACTCACTTTCGTGCTCACGCGCGAAATTGAAGAGTCAAAAAAGAAAATGCTAATTCGCGGGGCAAAGCACATCCTGCCGTATGTTGAAGCTGGACCTGGTGTGGTCGTTCGACCGGATGATTTGTTTGATCCTGCACTTGCAGCGCAAGATATTGGAGTTTTCGAGAGGTTAGACCATCCGAAATATCAAGGTTTTGTACGACTCGTGGAGCGTCGGATTGTAGGCCAGGACTGGCTGGAGGCACCCCAAGAACCAATAGACAGCGTGCCTCCGATATTGGTGTTTGCAAGTCACAAAGGCGGAGTTGGACGATCTACCGCACTTGCAGTTGCATCTGGTGCCCTTGCTGAAAGAGGGTATAATGTTCTCGTGGTAGATCTTGATCTGGAAGCTCCAGGCCTCGCTGGCATCTTTCTGGAAAGCAGGCAATTGTCGAAATTCGGGACGCTCGACTTTTTCGTGGAAAGCACACTAGACGATTTAGATGATAGCTTTATCGATAATATGATCTCCGTTAGTCCGTTGACGAGGGGCCGCGGTAGTGTGCACGTCTCCGCGGCAGTGGGCTCGATTGGTGAAAGGAATCCACAAAACATATTGGGAAAAATAGCCAGGGGGTATCTAGAGGTCGCTAATGCGGAGGGCGCTCCCGTTACATTTTTGGCCCGAACGCGTAATCTGATTAAGCGGCTTTCGCAGAGGTCGCGATATGATGCAATATTTGTCGACGCACGGGCGGGACTAAATGAATCAACGGCTGCGGCCGTATTGGGGCTTGGCGGCGACGTTTTGCTTTTTGGCGTAGACGCTCCACAGACCTTCGCAGGATATCGCTATTTTCTTTCATATCTTCAACGTTTTCGGCCGGCAGAATCTAGCGATAACGACTGGCGCGCGCGACTACGAATGGTTCATGCCAAAGCATCTGGTGACCCTAAGAGGCAAGCCGATTTTCGAACGCAAGCCTTCGAACTATTTGCCGATACTCTGTATGATTTGGAGGAAGTCTTAGAGGAAACTAGTTTTAATTTTGATTACGAAGACTTGGCCGCCCCACACTTCGCTTGGCCAATTTTGAATGACGCAAACTATTTTGAGTTCAACCCACTGGCGTACTCTGAGCAGTTCTCAAAGGAGCTCTATGAGCGAACCTTCGGGCCGTTTGTATCGGCGGTTTTGGACAGACTTGAACTGAGTAAAAAGCGATGAAAGAAAAAACTTATCGCCCAGACCTAAAATCGATCCGTGAGGCGCTTGCTTCCTTACATCCCGGGGCCGCTCACCAAGCAGGGGTTGCTCCTGATCCAAATATCATTTTTGCTCCGGCAACGCACGCAAATGCGCTCGACCCGGAACGTGTTCTCGTTATTGGAAACCGCGGCGTTGGTAAGAGCTTTTGGTCAGCAGTGCTCGTTCACACGGAGACGAGGCAAAAGGTTGCCAAGATATTTCCGCGTCTGAGGCTTGACCGACTCGAAGCAGTTTTGGGATTTTATGAAGATGCCGGGAAGCATGATGGGCCTGCGCCTTCTCCGCTGATGCTTCAAAGTCTGATGAAGGTGGCCGCGCAGCCGGAACAGATTTGGCGAGGAGTATTACTTAAGGCTCTGCAAACACAAATTAAGATTGATGTACCGAGCTCGTTACGCGACACCATCGTTTGGGCAGCTAATAATATTGAGCAGGTAGAGGCAGTGCTTCGTAATGCGGATAGGCATTTTTTGGACAACGGTAAAACATTTTTGATTGTATTTGATGCACTTGACCGACTTGGTCGCGATTGGAATTCGATCTCTGCTCTCTCGGAGGGAATGCTTCGGTTTGCGCTAGACGTGCGTGGTTTTAGGGCGATCCGCGCGAAGATATTTATGCGAACCGATCAAGCAAATGATGACAGCCTTTTCCGATTTGCTGATGCGTCGAAAATTCGATCGGACTCTGTGAAGCTTGTTTGGCAGAGAGCGGAATTGTTCGGTCTATTGTATAATCAATTGCTTGCCGATAAGTCGTCCAATCCAGCTCTTCGGGAGATTGCCAACCAGAACGGACGATTTGACTTCACCGATCGACTCCTGAATGATGCCGAATTCCAAGAAGAAGTGTTCTATGTAATCGCAGGCGAATACATGGGGGCGGGTGCCAAGCGAGGTCGAACATATTCATGGCTTTACGATCATTTAGCGGACGCATTTGGAGAGACGAGCCCACGCAGCTTCTTGACGGCCTTAGAGAGGGCCGCAAATCATCGACCGTCTCCTGTCGGTACGGCAATTGACCATTATGGCATTCGAGCCGGTGTCCAAGATGCTTCTGAAATTCGTGTTACTCAGTTGAAGGAAGACTACGATTGGATCGACTCCGTTCTCATTGCATTGGAGGAGTTGGAAGTACCATGTGATCCCGACGTCTTTATGAGGCGATGGCGTGAGCGTGGAACAGTGGAAAAAATTCGTGCTAATTCGAAGAAATCTTATACGCTTCTTCCGTTGGAGCTTGAACGAAGTAGAATAAACTCGGAGGGTGCGCTCCTTGTCGCATTGAGCAATATTGGTGTGGTCGAGTTTCGCACGGAGAGCCGCATAAATATGCCGGATATATTTCGCGTTGCGGCCAGAATTAAAAGACGTGGCGGAGTGCGTCCTCCCGAGGCAACGCGGCGACGCTGAGTTTGCGCTGGTAACCTTTTTGTTCCGGCCTGATTTGTGCGTGGGGCGTTGAGTTGAGGCGATGCGGTCCCGTCGCGCTGCAGTCACGCTCGCCCGCTGATGATCATTATCCGTCATCCCCAGCGCCCCTTGGCCTGAGTTCCTGCGCCCGCACCATCTGTCCGGCAAGCATGCGGAGGCGCAGGAGGCGTAGCCGCAGGAAAATCGCATGAGGTACGCATACCATTCTCTCTATGGATGAATATTTGCATTGTACACTTTTTGCGTGTAAAAGCGATCGTTCCGACATCGGCAGGAGTTGAGATGGCGATCGCCACATTCCTTCAACCGCTGCAATTTCTGACGTCCCCGATGATCGCGGCCTCGCCGACTCGGGGGCGTCCCATCGGCTTCGAGATCCCTGGCCGGGTTCTCGGTTCAGACGCAGCTTCAAAGCCAGTGGTGCTGGGCGGCCGTGAGCACCAGCGTTGCCGTCTTCTTCGGCCCGACCACCTGGACGCAATGCGGCGTGGCGGCAGCGGAGCTTAGTCCGCTCGACTGCTGCGGAGTTGACGCATCGACCGGCTGCAACGTGCCCTGGTATTTGGACACGGCATTAGCCCGTGTCGGTCATTTCGGCAGATTGGATGCGTCGAGTGAGCCATTCACGGTCGTGCAGGGCGAGATCAACGGCGGCCGTCCGCTTGGTTGCCGAATTCAATGGGTTGGCGGCGGAGCACACTTTGTTGCGCTGGGCGGCTGGTCCTCGGCGACCGACGGAACCGAGTACGTCGATGTCTATGATCCTTATTACGGTTTTGTGCAGGCGACATACAACAGTTTCGTTTCATCATACCGAACATCTGGAGATGACTGGACCCACAGCTACTTCGTCATTGCAGCGCCTGCGGTGGCTGCTGCCGGCGGAGCGGCCCCAAGTGCAAATTCGCCGAAATCGGCGTAGAGTGCTTTGCGCATCGCATACGTGAAGGAAGCTGCGAATGTCTATCACGAGACCTGCGGGGCCTTCCGGCGGCGCGGCCATCATTGGTCGAGTGGTCCCGCATCTTCTGTCCAGGGGACCGGGAGCTTTGCCGCCGACCGGGGGTGCCGCAGCGCCTCAAACCAGCCAGCCCATTCAGCTTTTCATGCTGAAGTCGAGCGATATTACGGACGAAAGTTTCGTCAAGAAAGCCGTCCCTGTAGGCTGGCGCTATTTGATTTTCGGGCAGGGACCGATTGCGGTTGCGGACGTAAAGGAGGCGAGCGGATCAGGGCCACTGACTTTTGGAAGCCTCATTCGAGGGCCGATTGCCGAGCGGTTGACCCAGGCAGCCGATCTGGCGGCACGTGATTATGATGCTGGCCCAGGTAAGTTCGAAGCGCGAATTCTGGAAATTCCTTCGCTCTATATCTCGGCGCTTTGGCTTTACGGGCCAAGGGACATCTTCATCCCATTCCTCGAAGGCGGCGCGAGAGACACGATGCCCGTTCGCGTGGATACGTCCTTTGCGTCGCATGTCGTCGAACTGGCGGCGGCGAAAAGACAGGCCCCAAAAGCCGAAAGTCGATGAGTTGCAGACGAGCATGCAGGATGGGTTGAAGCCCTTGCGAAACCCATCACGCCCTTCCTCGCGGCGTGCTCGGTGTGGGCTTCACTGCGTTCAACCCATCCGACAAGGCACGCGCAACCGACCCGCCCCTCACTCCGGCCGCCGATCATCATTATCCGCCATCCCCAGCCGCCCCTTGGCCGAGGTCTTGCGCCCCTGCGCCGGCACCAGCCGGCCGGCCAGGCCGAGCCCGAAAGGGGGCATGCTGTTGTAGACGCTCTCGTAGTCGCCGGCGCGGACGAGGTAGGTCTCGTGCCAGATGCCGACGTCGCCATTGCTGGCGATGGCCTGGTTGAACGCCTTCCAGGCCGGCAAGTGCGTGAGTTCCCGGTCGGTCGCGTAGCGATGGAGATGGGCGAAGCTGCGCCAGTATTGCACCACCGTGATGGTGGGAAACCCGAAATGGGTGCGCGCGTGCAGCAGCCCGAGTTCTGGGGCGCGGGCGAGCTCGGCCAGCATGCGCGGCATGGCGGCGGCGACGGGCAGCCATTTGTGCAGCTTCCAGAACCTGTTGATACGCATACCGATCAGGAACACGACGAAATCGCCGTCGATCTCGGCCGTGCATCGCTCGGCTCTCACCTCTGCCATGGCCGCAACCCTTTCTGTCTAAAGATGCAGATAGCGTTCATTTGATCGACGTCAACGATCGCTCCCGGGCGTCTTGAACTCATGGCCGGAGCTGGTTACCTGCTGCCCATGAGCATATCCGAGACGACCCAACTCATCACCGATGTTCGACGCGATCAGATCTTCCTCGCGCTGGAGCCGGCGGAGATCGATCGGGTTCGTCGGTTCGGCGAGGCCCGCTGCTACGGCGCGGGTGAAGCGCTGTTTCGGATCGGCGAAGCGGGCCATGGCCTGTATGTGGTCCTGGCCGGCCATGTCGACCTCGCCCGGCACGACGAAACCGGCGGCCGCAGGCATTTCCACACCACCGGCCCCGGCGCGATCATAGGCGAAATGGCGCAACTGGCGGGCCGGCCGGCGCTGGTGGACGGCATTGCGCAGGAGCCGGTCAAGGCCCTGCATATCCCGCCGGACCGGCTGCGGGCGCTGCTGCTGGCCGAGGCGGAACTCGGCGAGCGGATCATGCGCGCCCTGATCCTGCGTCGCGTCGGCATCATCGAGAAGGGGACCGGCGGCCCGGTCATCGTCGGCCACCCCGGGACCGGCGACGTGCTCCGGCTCAAGGGTTTTCTGTCGCGCAACGGGCACCCGTATCAATGGATGGACCCCGAGACCGATCCGGAGGCGCAGGCGCTGATCGATCGCTTCCACGTCGACCCCGGCCAGTTGCCCATCGTGCTCTGCCCGAGCGGCGAGCTGCTGCGCAATCCCAGCGAGACCGCGCTCGCCCGCTGCCTCGGGATGGTGGGGCCGATCGATCCGGATCGTATCTTCGACGTGGCCGTCGTCGGCGCCGGGCCGTCGGGCCTCGCCACCGCCGTCTATGCGGCGTCCGAAGGACTTTCGGTCCTGGTGCTCGACTGCCGTTCGTTCGGCGGCCAGGCCGGCGCCTCGGCCCGGATCGAGAACTATTTGGGCTTTCCGACCGGGATCACCGGCATGGCCCTGATGGCGCGCGCCTACAGCCAGGCGCACAAGTTCGGGGTCGAGACGGTCATCCCGGCGCAGGTGGCCGGCCTTCAGCACCCGGGCGATCGCGACGACGGCCGTGTCGTCCTCAGGCTGTCCGACGGCGAACACGTCAGCGCCCGTTCGGTCGTGATCGCCTGCGGCGCCCGCTATCGGCGGCTCGACGTCGATAACCTGGACGTATTCGAGGCCGCGAGCGTTCACTATTGGGCGTCGCCCTTGGAAGGGAAGCTGTGCGCCGGGCAGGAGGTCGTGCTGGTCGGCGCCGGCAACTCGGCGGGCCAGGCGGTGGCCTACCTCGCCAACAAGGTCGCCAAGGTCTGGCTGCTGGTGCGCGGGCCGGACCTCGCGTCGAGCATGTCGAGCTACCTCGTCGACCGTATCGCCGCCCTCCCCAATGTGGAGGTGGTGACGCAGGCCGAGGTGAGCGGCCTGGAAGGCAGCGACGCAATGCTGGAGGCGGTCCGCTGGCGGCGCGGCGGGTCGGGGGAGGAGGTGCGGCGGCCGATTCGGCACTTGTTCCTCTTCATCGGGGCGGACCCGAACACGGATTGGCTCGCCGGGTCCGGCGTGGCGCTGGACGCCAAGGGATTCGTGCTGACCGGCGCCGAGGCCGGTGGCGACCGCCGATTGCTGGAAACCAGCCGCCGCGGCGTCTTTGCCATTGGCGATGTCCGCTCCGGTTCGGTCAAGCGCGTCGCCGCGGCGGTGGGCGAGGGCGCGCAGGTGGTGGCGACGCTGCATGAGTTTCTGGCCGCCGCCGGCCGCCGCGAGCTTGCGGTCATGACAACCCTTGGAGCCTCTGGAGCGGCCGCGATTCGACTTGCGCCCGAGGCGGGCCTGACCGACGATGCGGCCGTGCGGCAGCGTCGGGAGCGACACATGACCAAGATCACCTACGAGATCGTCGAGCATGACGGCGGCTGGGCCTACCGGGTCGACGGGGTGTTCTCCGAGCCCTTCCCATCCCACGACGCGGCCCGCAGGGCGGCGGAACGCGCGGCGAAGGAGCAGGTCGTCCCGGGAGATACGACGGGCATCTCCTACGAGGACAAGGAAGGCCACTGGCACGACGAACTGTCCAAAGGCAGCGACCGGCCCGAGACCGATGTCGAGGGCTGAAGCCGAAGCTCAATCCTTCAGCCTCGATTCAATTCGCCGGTCGGGCACCAACCATAAGAGCGCGATCGCGACGTAGAGGGCGACGGCGATCCACGGATTGACGAAGGCGAGCGGAACGGCCGCGGCGTAGGCGACGAGCGATGCCTTGCCCTTGAGGTCGTTTCCGAGCGCAGCGGCGAGCCTGGAGCTGCGGCCATTACAGGCCACGATCGTCCATTGCAGCACGGTATAGCTGATCCCGGCCATGTCGAGCACGCGCCATAGGCCGCGGTCGGCAACGCGGTCAAACCGGCTTCGTCCATCCAGCGGATCACGAACGGCACCAGCGACAGCCAGAACAGCAGGAACAGGTTGGCCCACAGCACCTTGCCATCGACGCGATCTGTGGCGTGGAGCATGTGATGATGGTTGACCCAGAAAATGCCGACATTCACGAAGCTGAGGACATAGGCCAGCAGCACGGGAATGCTCGATGCGAGCGCGGAAAGGTCGGAGCCCTCCGGGACCTTCAGCTCCAGCACCATGATCGTGATGATGATGGCGAACACGCCATCGGTGAAGGCTTCGAGCCGCCCCTTGCCCATTGTCGCTCTCCGTCCTGACGGGGCACCATACACTGCCCGCGGCGGTGTATCGCATGGGCCCGTTTGGGCCTGCTTGCCAAGCTCCGGCTTTCGCGGGACAAAGAGCGGACGTGCCGCAAATCGAAGGCAATCCGGGAGGAAGTCATGCGCCTTGCGAGGCTGGGACTGGCAATGTTCGCCGCGGTCGGCGTCCTGTGGGCGGGCCTCGATTCGGCCGGCGCCGCCGATCCCGTGAAGATCCGGCTGTCCTACATCGTGCCGATCGCGAACTGGGCGCCCATGCTGCTGGAGAAGAAGGATCTCGCCAAGAACCTCGGCAAGACCTATCAGCTCGAGATCACCCGCTTTGCCGGCACGCCGCCGCTCATCACGGCGCTCGCGGCCGGCGAACTCGACATCGCCGATTTCACCTATCCGACCTTCCCGATCGCGGTCCAGAACGCCGGCATGAGCGACCTGCGGGTCATCTCCGACGAATTCCAGGACGGTAATCCCGGCTATTTCAGCAACCAGTTCGTGGTGCTGGCCGACGGCCCGGTCAAGAAGGTCGAGGACCTCAAGGGCAAGGTGATCGCGTCGAACGCGGCCGGCAGCGCCGTCGACATCGCCATGCGCGCCATGCTGCGCAAGCATGGGCTCGAGGACAAGCGCGACTACACCGTCATCGAGGCGCCGTTCCCGGCGATGCGCGCCATGCTGGCGGAAAAGAAGGTCGACATGGTGGCGGCGGTGCTGCCGTTCGCGGACGATCCCGCGCTCAAGAAGATTTCGCGCGTGCTGTTCACTACCGAAGACGCCATCGGCGTGTCGCAGTTCTCCATGTGGACGGCGCGCAAGGGCTTCATCGACAAGAACCGCGCGGCGATGGTCGATTTCATGGAGGACACGCTGCGCATCGTGCACTGGTATCTCGACCCCGCCAACCACAAGGACGTGATGGAAATCTGCGCGCGCCTCGTCAAGCAGCCGGCGGACCGGTTCGGCTGGGTGTTCACCAAAGAGGACAATTATCGCGATCCGAACATGAAGCCCGACCTCGCGGCATTGCAGCGCAATGTCGATCTCACCCACGACATGGGCTTCATCAAGTCGAGCATCGACGTGGGTAAATACACCGACCTCAGCCTGGTGGAAGAAGCCGCCAAGCGCCTGAAGTGAAGCTTCACTCATGGCCCCTTCTCCCTCCTCCTGAAAGGGGGAGGGAGACCGCAAATCCGCACTTGTGACACACTGGTACGTTAGCGCCGCCTTTGGAGAGACCACGATGAACGTTGCCGCCGCGAATTCCGAATTCAAGGTGCAGTATCGCGGCCTGCGCGGCTGGCTGGAACAGGTCGAGAAGATGGGCGAACTGCAGCACGTCGACGGCGCCCATTGGGACGTCGAGATGGGCGCCATCACCCACATGCTGACGGAAAAGAGCCGCGGCCATGCGCCGGCCATCCTGTTCGACCAGGTGCCGGGTTATCCGAAGGGCTTTCGCACGCTCTACGGCCAGCTCTCCTCGATCCGCCGCATCGCGCTCACCCTCGGGCTGCCGCTCGAGCACGACCGCAAGGTCGACATCGTGCAGCGCTACCATCAGCGCATGCAGGAGCTAAAGCCGCTGCCGGCGCGCGAGGTCAAGGACGGGCCGATCCTGGAGAACGTTCTCACCGGCGATGCCGTAGACGTGCTCAAATTCCCGGTGCCGCGGCATCATGAGCTCGACACCGCGCGCTTCATCGGCACCGCCGACTGCGTGATCACCAAGGACCCCGACCAGGGCTGGTTCAATCTCGGCGCCTATCGCAGCCAGGTCTACGACGCAAGAACCGTCGGCTGCCAGATCACCGAGGGCAAGCACGGCCGCATCCACCGCGACAAGTATTTCGAGCGCGGCGAGCCGATGAAGGTGGTGATCCTGTGCGGGCAGGACCCGCTGCTGTTCATGCTGTCGTCGAGCCCGCTGCCCGAGATCGGCGAAATGGACATCGCCGGCGGGCTGCGCGGCGAACCGATCGACGTGGTGCGCGGACCCTATACCGGCTTTCCGATTCCCGCCGACTGCGAAATCGCGCTCGAAGGCGAGACGGTGCCGGGCCAGGTGCGGCCGGAAGGGCCGTTCGGCGAATGGATGGGCTATTACTCCGACGACACGGTGCCGCGGCCCTACGTCACCGTGAAGACCATCCTTTACCGCAACAACCCGATCCTCACCTGCGCGCCGCAGCACAAGCCCGTCGACGAGACCGGGCTCCTCAAGGGCATCGCGGGCGCCGCGCAGATCTGGCGCGCGCTCGACGCCAGCGGCATCCCGGACGTGCTCGGCGTGTGGAACCACGAGGCCGGCCCGGCGACCCGCTTCACCGCGATCCAGATCCGGCAGCGCTACCCCGGCCATGCCCGCAATGCGCTCCACATCGCGTCGAACTGTCAGGGCGGCGCCTATGCCGGCAAATGGACCGTAGTGGTGGACGAGGACGTCGATGCCGGCGATCTCGACCAGGTGCTGTGGGCGATGTGCACGCGGTTCGATCCCTTGACCGACATCGACCTCATCCAGAAGGCCTGGGCCTCCAAGCGCGACCCGCTCTTCCTGCCCGGCAATTTCAACAACCGCATCCTGGTCGACGCCTGCATCCCCTACGAGAAAAAGCTCAACAAGACCTTCCCGACCGTGGTCGACGTGAGCGCCGATCTGCGTTCGCAACTGCGCGCCAAGTTCCCGGCGCTGTTCCCGCGGCATTAGCGATGGGTTCGACGCAACACGTAGGGTGGGCAAAGGCGGGCGTTCCGCTCCCTCCCCCTTTCGGGGGAGGGTCGGGGAGGGGGGCGTGGGTAGTATCGTACGGCGAGTCAGCGGACCCCCACCCCGACCCTCCCCCTTTTAGGGGCGAGGGGGCGGCGCCCCGACCGCCTTTGTCTACCCTACGCGTTGGTCGGCGCTCTGTTGACACTCGCAGCCCTGCCGCTTCCCGCCGCTGCGCAAAGCGTCGAAGAATTCTATCGCGGCAAGAACGTCACCATCGCGATCGGCTTCAGCGTCGGCGGCGGCTACGATCTCTATGCAAGGCTGCTGGCGCGCCATCTCGGCAAGCATATTCCCGGGCAACCCAACGTGGTCGCGCAGAACCGCGAAGGCGCCGGCAGCGAGCGCGCGACGCTCTATCTCTACAATGCCGCGCCGCGGGACGGCACCGTCATCGGCGCGTTCTCGCGCAGCATGGCGGTGGCACCGCTGATCGCCGGCGCGCGCTTCGACGCCACCAAGCTGACCTGGATCGGCAGCATCTCGACCGACGTCAGCGTCTGCATCACCTGGCACACCTCGCCGATCAAGACCTTCGACGACATGCTCACCACCCCCTTCACCATGGGCGGGGAAGGCGGCGGCGCCGACCCCGATATCTTCGCGCTGATGCTGCGCAATGTGTTCGGCGCCAAGCTCAAACTGGTGAGCGGCTATCCCGGCACCAATGACGCGACGCTCGCCATGGAACGCGGCGAGGTCAGCGGCGTGTGCGGCCTGTCCTGGAGCACGGTCAAGTCCCGGCACATGGACTGGGTGAAGGCGCACAAGGTCAACATCCCCGTGCAGTTCGGATTGCGGAAGGAGGCCGACCTTCCCGACGTTCCCGCCGTCATCGACCTCGTCAAGAGCGACGAGCAGACCAAGATGGTAAGGCTCATCCTCGCGGGAGCAGGCGATGGCGCGCCCCTACGCCGCCCCGCCCGGCATCCCCGAGGATCGCCGCAAGGCGCTGGTCGCCGCATTCGACGCCACCATGAAGGACCCGGAATTCCTCGCCGACGCGGCGAACATGCAGGCGGACGTCAATCCCGTCACCGCGGCGGAGATCGAAAAGCTGCTGGCCGAGATCTACGCCACGCCCAAGGACATCGTCGCCAAAGCCGCGAAGGCGATCGCGAATTGAGCCGGCGCCGCGGCGAATTGGGCTGACGACATGCACGCCATCGGCTCCCGCTTGCCCCGCCTCGAAGACCGCGCGCTACTCACCGGGGCGGGCTGCTATGTCGGCGACATCGCAGCCCCCGACGCGCTGCATGCGGCTTTCGTGCGCAGTCCGCATCCCCATGCGCTGATCGCGGCGGTCGACACCGCGGCGGCGTTGGCGCTGCCCGGCGTGTTCGCCGTGCTCTTCCTCGACGACATCGCGCCGGTGATGGCCAAGCGCCGCATGATGCGGACCTCGAATTCAGGCGCCCCGCTCGACCGTTGCTGGGCGTTCGCGCTCGCCGACGGGGAAGTGTCCTATGTCGGCGAGCCCGTCGCCCTCGTGCTCGCCAAGAACCGCTACATCGCCGAGGACGCCGTAGCGCTGGTCGACGTGACCTACGAGGTCCTGCCCGCAGCCGCAGATTGCCGGGCCGCCGCGCGCGCCGGCGCGCCGGCGGTGCGGCGCGAGATTCCCGCCAACGTCATCTCGTCCTACCGGATCGCCTATGGCGATGCCGACGCCGCCTTCCGCGGCGCGCCCCATGTGTTCCACGACACCTTCTTCATCCACCGCGGCGCGCGCGCATTCCATCGAGGGCCGCGGCATCCTGGCCGAGTACCGCAAGTCCGACGGGTCGCTCGTCGTCTGGGCCTCGACCCAGAAGGCGCACGATCTTCGCAATACGTTGGCGGCGCTGCTCGGCCTCGACGACAATCGCCTGCGCGTGGCGACGCCCGATGTCGGCGGCGGCTTCGGTCCGAAGCTCTGCGTCTATGCGGAGGATGTGGCGGTCACCGCCGCCGCGAAGCTGCTGCGGCGCTCGGTCACCTGGATCGAGGACCGCCGCGAGCATTTCCTCAATGCGGTGCAGGAGCGCGACCAGCACTGGTCGATCGAGATCGCCGCCGATGGCGACGGCCGCATTCTCGGGCTGCGCGGGAAGCTGCTGCACGACCTCGGCGCCTATGCGCTGCAGGACGTCAACCTGCCCTACAATTCCGCCTCGACCCTGACCGGTCCCTATGTCGTGCCCGCCTTCGCCATGGAAGTCGCGGTCACGCTGACCAACAAGGTGCCGGTGTCGTCGGTGCGCGGCGCGGGCTATCCGCAGGCTTCGTTCGTCATGGAGCGCCTGATGGACCGGGTGGCGCGCGAATTGGGTATCGAGCGCGCCGCGCTGCGGCGGCGCAACCTGATCGCGCCGGAGAAGATGCCGTATCTCAAGCCGCTCAAGACGCGCGCCGGCGAGACCATCGTCTATGACAGCGGCGACTACCCGGCCGCACAGGCCGCGGTGCTCGCCGCCATCGATTGGGAGGGCTTCCCGGTGCGGCAGGCGCAAGCGCGCGCCGCCGGGCGGCTGATCGGCATCGGGCTCGCCCATGCCATGAAGGGGACCGGCCGCGGGCCATTCGAATCCGGCGTGGTGCGCGTTTCGCCGTCCGGGCGGATTTCGGTCTTCACCGGCGCCGCCGCCATGGGGCAGGGCCTCAAGACCGCGCTGGCGCAGATTTGCGCGAGCGAGCTCGGCGTTGCGCCGGCCGACGTGCAGGTGATCTCGGGCGACACCGCGGCGGTGCCGGTGGGACTCGGCGGCTTTGCCAGCCGCCAGACGGTGACGGCGGGCTCGTCGGTGCTGCTGGCGTCGCGGGCGGTCGCGCAGAAGGCGAGAAAGCTCGCGAGCCATGTGCTGGAGGTCGCCGAGGGCGATCTCGAGCTCGTCGACGGCCGGCTCCACGTCGTCGGCGCGCCGCAGCTCGGCGTGCCGCTGGGCGAACTCGCGCGCATCCTGCAGGGCGCGCCGGGCTATCCGTTCCCGCCCGGCATGGGGCCGGGGCTGCAGGAGGCCGCGAACTTCCGCACCGACGCCCTGGCCTATGCCAATGCCTGCCATGCCGCCGAGGTCGAGGTGGACCGCGAAACCGGCGAGGTGCGCATCCTGCGCTACGTGGCGCTGCAGGATTCCGGCACCCTCGTCAATCCGATGATCGTCGACGGCCAGGTCCATGGCGGCATCGCCCATGGTATCGGCAACGCGCTGCTGGAATGGATGGGCTATGACGAGGCCGGCCAGCCGGTGACGACGAATTTCGCCGAGTACCTGCTTGCCGACCGCGCCCGCCTTCCCGATGTTCGAGACCCACTACATGCAGACGCCGTCTCCGCTCAATCCGCTCGGCGCCAAGGGTGCCGGCGAGGTCGGCACCATCCCGGCGGCCGCCGCGGTGATCGGTGCGATCGAGGACGCCTTGCAGCCGTTCGGCGTGCATATCACGCAGAGTCCGGTGACCCCGGCGCGGCTGGTCGAGCTGATCGCGCACGGGCGCCCGGAGACGTAGCCCGGATGGAGCGCCAGCGAAATCCGGGACGGCGTTGGTGTAATGCGGAGAGGACGACCCCGGATTACGCGACGGCGAGAGTGCCGTCGCTTCATCCGGGCTACGCTTCTCCCACGCTTCCCGCTCAGCCTCGTTCCATCCATCGCGCGATTTCGGCGAGGTGTTCGCGCAGATAGTGGCGGAACCAGATGGTGTAGTGCTCGGGATGGCGATCGAGATCGTCGATCAGGGTCGCGAGCGATATCCACTTCCAATCCGCGACCTCGGCGGGATCGGGCGTCACCGCGCCTTCATAGGTGCCGCCGAACACATGCACGACCTCGTCCTCGATGTAACCGTTGGAGACCGCGGCGCGGTATTGGGCGGTGAACAGCGGCTGGAGGTTGCAGCGGACGCCCATTTCTTCCGCCAGCCGGCGATGCGCGGCGTCGACGGTGGACTCTCCCGGCCGCGGGTGGCTGCAGCAGGCATTGGTCCACAATCCGCCGGAGTGATATTTCACCGGATTGCGCTGATGCAGCAGCATCTCGCCGGCGCGATTGCGCACCAGCGCCGAGATGGCGCGATGCTTCAATCCGCGGCGATGGACTTCGATCTTCGACGCGACGCCCTGGGGGACATCGTCGGCGTCGACGAGGACGATCGGGTCGTGATCGCCCGATGCTGAAGGCAACGTGTTCAAATTCACTCCCGGCGTCTCGAGCGCGCCTCCGATTATAAAACGCAAACGGCGGAATTGAACAGGCGAATGCCCCGGCATTGCCGTCCAAGCACGGGTTGGTTAACCTCGCAAGAGGCCGCTGTCGTGTCGCGTGTTGCGAATGTGACGCCGCACGCATCGAGGGAAACACCGATGGAACTGAAATCGAAATCGCTGGCCCAGGAACGGTTCGGCACCTATGCCGCGACCTATGCGACGAGCCGCTCCCACGCCAAGGGCGGCAGCCTGCCGCGGCTGGTCGAGCTGCTGGCGCCGCAGCCGGGCTGGACCGCGCTCGATATCGCCACCGGCGCCGGCCATGTCGCCCTCGCGCTGGCGAAACATGCCGGCCACGTGGTCGCCTCCGACCTGACGCCTCAGATGCTGGCGGTGGCGCGCGGCCTCGCCGCCGAGCGCAACCTCGCCAACATCGCCTTCGCCGATCTGCGCGCCGAAGCGCTGCCGTTCGCCGACGGCACCTTCGACATCGTGACCTGCCGGATCGCGCCCCATCACTTCGACGACGTCCGCGCTTTCGTGACCGAGGTGGCGCGGGTGCTGCGCCCCGGCGGCCTGTTCGGCCTGTGCGAGAACGTCTCACCCGATCCCAGCATCATGGCGGACGACGCCGATGCGCTCGCTGCCGCCGCGGACGAATACAACGCGTTCGAGAAGCACCGCGACCCCAGCCATGTGCGCTGCCTGACGCTCGCCGAATGGCGCGGCCTCGTCGCCGACGCCGGCCTGAAGGAACGCCACGTGGAACTGCTCGACAAGCCGATGGTGCTGGGCCCCTGGGCCGACCAGCAGAGCGTCGGCGAGGCGATCAAAGCGCGACCTGAAATCGATGCTGCTCGCCGGCTCGCCCGCCTTCCGCGCCTTCGCGCGGCCCCAGGAGAACAAGGGTGACGTCGATTTCATCCTCACCGAGGCGGTGATCATCGCGGTGAAGTCGAGCCTGCTTCAGCGTCCACAAGCCGTCATCACCGGGCTTGTCCCGGTGATCTCGATTGATAGGGCACAGCGCTTTCACTACGTGGGGCGGCCGTGCCTCGAGAGTCGAGATCACCGGGACAAGCCCGGTGATGACGTCGTCTCTGATATGACCCGCTCACCGCTGATCCGCCCCCACCGCGTCGCCCACGCGAGCAAACCCATCCGCGCGCAGTTTCACCGCGAGTTCGCGCTTGATGCGGCCGATCAGCGCCGGCCCGTGGAACACCAGCGCCGAATAGAGCGCCACCAGCGAGGCGCCGGCGCGGATCTTGGCGCAGGCGTCGGCGCCGCTGGCGATGCCGCCGCAGCCGATGATCGGAATCCTGCCGCCGGTCAGCCGGTACATGGCGGCGAGGCAGGCGGTCGACGGGCCGAACAGGGGCTTGCCGGACAGCCCGCCCGGCGCGACGCGGTGCGGGCTCTTGAGGGTCGGCGGCCGTGCCACCGTGGTGTTGCCGATGATGAGGCCGTCGACGCCGGTCGCGAGCGCCACCTCGGCGATGTCGCGCAACTCGTCCTCGTCGAGATCGGGGCCGACCTTCACCAGCAGCGGCGGCCGCTGCGGGGCCGCGCTCAGGCGCCGGGCTTCGCGCACGCGGGTGAGCAGTTCCTCGATCTGGGCGCGCGCCTGCAGCGCCCGCAGTCCCGGCGTGTTCGGCGAGGAGATGTTGACGACGAGATAGTCCGCGAGGTCCGACACCGCCTCGATGCCGGCGATGTAGTCGGCGGCGCCGTCGGCGGTGTCGCGGTTCTTGCCGAGATTGGCGCCGACGATGCCCGAGGCCCCGAGGGCGCGGCGCTTCGCCAGCCGCCCCGCGAACGGCGCGATGCCGCAGCTGTTGAAGCCAAACCGGTTGATGACGGCTTCGTCCTCGGCGAGCCGGAACAGCCGCTGGCCGGAATTGCCGGGCTGCGGCCGCGGCGTCACCGTGCCCGCCTCGACGAAGCCGAAGCCCTGCGCCAGCATGGCGTCGCAGACCTCGGCGTGCTTGTCGAAGCCGGCGGCGAGGCCGACCGGATTGGGAAAGGCGAGGTTCCACACCGACGTCGCCAGGATCGGATCGTCGGGCTCGCGGCGCGCCCCGCCGAGGCCGAGATTGGCGCCGAGCTTGAGCGCCTGCACGGTCAGGCCGTGTGCGCGTTCGGGGTCGAGGGCGGCGAGCACCGGCCGCGCCAGCTTGAACAGCAGGTCGGCCATTACGCGCGCCTCACGATCGGCGAGACGATCGCCTCGATCCCGGCGGCGATCGCAAACAGGCGGCGGTCGCCGCCGTGCTCGCCGATCAGCATCAGCCCGACCGGCGCTTCGCCGCGGGGGTGGCAAGGCACCGAAATGGCGCAGCGGTCGAGCATGTTGGCGACGGTCGGGTTGCGCAGCACCTGCAGGTTGACCTTGCGGTAGGCGCTCCTCGACGGCCAGCTCAGCGAGCGGCGGTGCGATGATGGGAACCGTCGGCATCACCAGCGCGTCGTAATCGCGCGTGATCGCCGCGACCCGGCGGATCAGGTCGGCGCGGCCGTGGTTCAATTCGATGTATTCCGCCGCATCCATGCCCTTGCCGCGCATGATGCGCATGAGCACGCGGGGATCGTAGAGGGCGCCCTTGGCCTCGATCAGCCTGCGGTGCCAGGCATAGGCCTCCGACGCGGCAAAGCCGCCGCGCGCATTGAGCGTCGCGATCTCCGCGAACTCGCGCAACGCGATGTCGGTGATGACGGCGCCCGCCTCGCTCAGCGCCGACAGCGCCGCGGCGTAGCTGCGCGACACCGTTTCATCGAGGTCTTCGAGGACCATGGTCTGGGGCGCCGCGAGTCGCAAACCGCGCAGCGGAAACGGCGCGATATCGGTGGGTTCCTCGCCCGCCATGATCGCATCGAGCGTGGCGCAGCAGGCGACCGTCGGCGCCAGCGGCCCCACTGAATCGAGCGAGAACGACAGCGGCAGCACGCCGCCGAGCGGGACTCGCTTCGCGGTCGGCTTATAGCCGACGATGCCGCACAGCGCCGCCGGGATGCGGCAGGAGCCGCCGGTGTCAGTGCCGAGCGCGCCCACCGCCATGCCGTCGGAGACCGACACCGCAGCGCCTGACGACGAGCCGCCGGGAAGCCGGCCGGTGGCGCGGTCGTACGGATTGCGCGGCGTGTCGTAATGGGGATTGATGCCCAGCCCGGTGAAGGCGAACTCGGTCATGTTGGTGCGGCCGATCGGGATCAGCCCGGCGGCGCGCAGGCGCGCGACCACGACCGCGTCCGCCGCGGCGGGCGGCGCGTCGCGCAACGCCGCCGAGCCCGACATGGTGACGTCGCCGGCGACATCGAACAGATCCTTGACCGAAACCGGAATGCCGGCGAAACGCGACGGCGCGGCGCCGAGGCGGCGCAAGCCGTCGACGTAATCGGCCGCCGCGCGCGCGTTTTCGGCATGGACCTTGAGGAAGACGCGACGGCCTTCGCCGGCGGGGTCGGCGATCCGGGCGAGGCATTCCTCGACCAGCGACCGGCTCGACGCCCCGGCTTCCAATTCGCGCACCGCCTGCGCCAGCGTCCGCATCGGGTCCCCTCCAATCGGGATGCAGACATGCCCCACACGGGGCTGGCGATCAATAGGTGGGCTTGCTGTTGCGGGCTCGCCTGTGGCAATGAAACCGTGCTGATTGGGTGCACTTCGCTGTCATCGCCCGGCCTGACCGGGCGATCCAGTAAACACCGACCGTGAGTACTGGATTGCCCGGTCAAGCCGGGCAATGACACTAAGAGAGTCAGCGTAACCGCAACGTAACTTCTGGGATGCCCGTGCCCCGACGAACCCTATCGCTCACCCTGCTGAGCGGCGCCACCTCGCGCTTGACCGAGGTCGCCATCGATGATGCCATCATCGCCGGCTGGACCGGCCGCGACCCCGTCGCGCTCGAAAAGCACGTCAAGGAATTGGAGGCCCTGGGGGTGAAGCGTCCGGCTTCGACGCCGATCTTCTATCGCGTCGGTGCCACGCGGCTCACCACCAGCACCGAGATCGAGGCGGTCGGAGCGACATCCGGCGGTGAGGTCGAGTTCGTGCTGCTGCAGCATGACGGCCGGATGTGGGTCGGCACCGGGTCCGATCACACCGACCGCGAGGTCGAGACCTACTGCGTAACGGTATCCAAGCAGATGTGCGACAAGCCCCTGGCGCCGGTGTTCTGGGCATTCGACGAGGTCGCCCCCCATTGGGACCAGCTCAAGCTGCGCGCCCATGTCATCGAGAACGGCGAGCGCAAGCTCTACCAGGAGGGCGGCGTCACCGCGATGCTGGCGCCGCTCGACCTGATCGGCCGCTGCCTCGGCGGCGGCGCCCGGCTGCCGGAGCACACGCTGATGTATTGCGGAACGCTCGCAGCGCGCGGCGGGGTGCGGCCGACGGAGCGGTTCGAGTACGAGATCGAGGACCCCGTGCTCGGCCGCAGCATCGCCCACGCCTATTCGGTCCGCATCCTGCCCATCATGGGCTGAGCTAGCTAGCCGCAAATTGAGACGCATGGCCGCTCTCGCAGCCCGCCTTTAGTCCGACCTGAGATTCCTTGGAAATTGCTCCTTCCAGTCCATCCAAGCGCTCTATAATCATCGCCAATTGATCTTCCTCTTCTTCGACAAATTGAAGGTACTCTTCTACATCCAGGGCTTTCCAAGCTGGCCCTTGCTTGTTCAGACGCGGTTCAAACAACTGGAGCAATACGGACTCGAATTCATCAAGAGCAACGGCGTTGTCCTTTACGAACGGCTTCAATTCATGCGATTGTCCTTCATGAAGGTCTCCACTGTTAGTCGTCTGACGCACCCCGAACCAGGAGAAATACTCCCAGCGGTCCCGCAGATGGTCGCGCGTGTGTGCTTTGAGACGATCAAATAGACGGTCGTTTTCGCGACCGCCCGTTTGACCTAAATACACAACCTCACGATTTCGATCATAAAGTATATATATAGCAATTTGGGTTCGAAAGTTTGCAACAAAGCTTCGTTCGTCACGCTTGAATCGACTTAAATGTCCTGAATTGTAATTACTCACCCCTATCCACCTGATCAGGCTGCGGTTCGCTCGCGCGCGGGGGCTGCGAGAGCGTCGCGGATGGCGGCGAGTGCGGTGCGGCCCGCGAGGCGGCCGGTGGCGACTACGGAGCAGAGGTCGGCGTAGACGTTGGCACCCCATTCTGAGCGGAACCCGTTCGTCACTCTGCGGAAGATCACCGAAGGCCGCAGCGCCCGCTCGCTCTCGTTGTTGGTCGCCTCGACGTCGCGGCGCGTCAGGAACACCAGCAGCTTGTCGCTCGCCGTCACCGCGATGGTGGCACGCAGGTGGCTGCCCTCGACATCGGTCGGCTTGAGCTCCAGCAGGCGATCCAGCTCGCGGTCAAGGCGGCGCCGATGCGTTGCGATCGTGCTGTCGGCGAGATCGGGCCGCCGGTGCCCGACCGCGCAGGCATCCTTCAAGAACGCCTTGAACTGCGGTGCGAAGATCGTGTCGCCGTGATCGATCGCATACTGCGCATCACGGATCAGATGGGCGAGGCAGAACTGGTGCGCCTCGGCGTGTGTGCACTGCGCCGGCAGGCGATCCGACAGCCACACCTTCGGCCGTACGCCGGCGAGAAAGTGCGTCGGCACGCACTTGCCGCGCGTCGGCACGATCACATGATAGACGGCGGTGGCGCAGCCGAACGTCCATTGCCAGTACGTCTTGCCCTTCACGCGCGCGCTGGTCTCGTCGCTGGCGATTACCTCGCTGGCGCGCACGGTGGCGGCGATCTGCTCCGCTGCCGCGCCGAACGGCTTGCCCATACGTGCCAGCATGTTGGAGATCGCACCCTGGGAGATTGTCAGGCCGAACAGGCCTTCGCACAGCTCGGTCAGACGCTTGAAGCCGACCATCTGGCAGCCGTGCATATAGGCGACCGCAGCCTTTATGCCGGGTCCGAACGGCGAGCCCTCGGGCATGTCGACCGGTGCCTGGGCGGTGACGCGCGCCTTGCAGCACGGGCACGTGGCGCGGAACAGATTGATCCGTGTTGTGATCGGCTTGATCGGCGGCAGATCGACGTGGTCCCAGGCCCTCGCGAGTTCCTGGCCTGCCTCTTCGAGCGCGGCGCCGCACGCGCAGCGCTCGGCGTAGATGTCGTGTGTCGCGTCCGGGTTCGCTGCGAGCGCTCGCGCCGCGCCCGGATGGCCTTTGCGGGCTTTCTTCACCCGCGTCGGCTCCGCGACGTTCCCCTTCTGACCGCGCGACGGCGGCAGCGAAGAGTTGTCCGGCGTCTTCGGCGGCTTGCCGTGCTTGGCCTCAAGCTCGGCGATGCGGGCCAGCAGCGCCTTGTTCTGCGCGAGCAGCTCGTTGACGCGCACCGTGAGCTCGCCGTTCTGCCGCAGCAGCTCCAGCACCAGCGGCTTCACATCGTCAGCGAGCGAATCAATCTTCTCAGGCGGCATGCGAGCTTGAATCAGCTCGCTCGGAAAATCTCAACGCGCTATACCCGAGTCAAACTGCCGCAGAGGGGTGAGTAATTACCCTGAATTTCCCTTTCCTGGTGTGCCCCATTGAATATGACTTCGGCTCCAAAAGTGCCCAAAGTTTTTGATCATCCCCATGGCGATACCCAATTCTCCGATCGGCAAAAAGGGACGAACGGCAAGCTACGCGTTGGCTGTATTCAACACACGGGGATACCCTTATCATTTTTCAATTCGATTGACCACCGTGCCGTCCGCGAGGGGCGCGGTCACCCAAGTGACATCAAAGGCGGCGCAACCAGCATCGCAGAAAATGCCTGCGCTGGGCGCGCCCGTTAGGTCTTCCATGCACCCCCACAACCACACGGCTTAGCAGCGGACTATTCACTTCGCAGCAGCCGATGCTCGCTTAGCGAGCCCTTCGTCGCGTCTGCGGTAAGCTGGATGGTCCTGAGGAGCGGCAGGTTCGACGGGACTGCCCCGCTCTGGGGAGAGGTATCCTTGAGTTCGTCGTAGATTTCGTGGATTAGCTCGCGCACCGTAACGAGGCGAGCGCCGCCGATCGACCGCACCTTTCCACTTGCAAATTGCAGAACTAGGACCTGCTCCAGTTTGTCTGGAACGGGAAGGCCGCGAAACACCTCCTTGATGTAGCGCCGGCCACGATCGAACTTCGCCTTAAAATGAGGCTCTCGCTTCTCAGCCGATAAGGCGTCCAGTGAGCACTCTACGTGCAAAAGATGATTGGCTGGAAGTTGATCGCCACCACATCAAGCTCGCCCTCGAATCCTCCCTTGGCTCGTGCGCCAACTTGCACGGAGACGCGCACAAAGTAGCCTCTATATTCCAGGCCACTCCGCAACAAGCTGTTCCAGGTGGTTCATGCGACCTTCTTGCCCTTCTTGAAACACCATCGGGCTCGACCGGCGGTGCCCAGACTTATCTGCCCTGATCCAAATGCCGGGGCCTTCACGCGGTCATTGCAATCGTCAAATCAGCGTTTTGTGCGGACGACGCGTGATCGAACGGGGGGCGGTGAGGAGGGTCTCTGCGGCGCTTCGGCAGATGCCTCTTTCAACAGCTTGGGCACGTCCGTGGTCTTGATGAGCACTGTATCGAGGTCTTCAATCGGCCAAGACAGGAATTTGGTGCGGGCCATGCGTTCGATCGTAGACCGGTTGTCGAGAAACTTCTGGATGCGCCCGTCCTGGCTCGAACCGTTGGCCCCGAAGTCGATCGGCAAGCGCTTCGCGGCTGATGGCACACGTAACCGGATTACCGAGCGTTTCACCCGCAAACATTACGATATCTCGCTTGAAATCGTAGTGTGCGGGCGGATTGCTGAATGTCAGGTCGAGCCCCGGGAACATCGCGCGTCGCCCGTCTATGACCTTGATCAGCAAGTCGCGACTCTTCGGCGCGAGTTGAGTTACGGCCTCGGCAAGCAATTGACGCCACGTTTGACCGCGATTGTATGCCTCTTCCCAAGCGAGCTTCAATTCGTGCGGTCGCCTGTGTGCCAAGGCCTCCAGCAGCGCTTCGGCCTGTCGAAGGTCCTTGTCCCGCTTGGCAAGTCCTTCGGGGCGGCGCCTCGACACTATCAACTTGTGGACAGCGTACCGCTCGGGTGCCGGGACGTGAACGTACATGCCGGCGTTGTGCAAAATCACTGCTGGCGCGGGTTCGTAAATGAGGTAATCCAGGAACCGCAACGGTTGCGCGTCCGTCCGAAGAGCCGGAAGTGCTTGAGGTTGGTCCGAGTCGGGTCCCTCATTGGGTGTAAGAAAGTCAACCCGCAATCCGCCTTTAGCGACATAGCTGGCCACTCGCCGGCCATCACGAATGTGAGGAACGGGACGGAATGTTTTGTCGACCTCCTTCAAAACGTCGAGCACGGGCGGCGTTTGATCCTCGATCGCGACCGAGACATTCTTGAACTGTGCGATGTCGATATCGCCGGTCTGGAGAGTTGAGATGGGGAGCCTGACGCCGAGCATGGCCGGATAGGCTTGATACGCCACCGTACCGACGAGAACGCTGCGAAGGCGAAAAACGCCGGCCTTGGCGAGAGCAGCTATGGCTTCGCCTATCTCATGAATGGGGCGCGGAAGTCCGAATGAACGCACAAGGGTGGATACAAGGGCGCGACGTTCGCGTTCGTCGTTCCTCGCTTGCTGGTGGTGTACGATCTGCTCCAACAATTCGGGAGTTTCTGGACCAACGTACCTCTGTTGACGTGCCTCGCCGGCCCGCACTTGGAAATACCAGTAGCGACGCCCCTTGACGGTCTTGGGTACGAAGGTCCCATCTTCGGGAAATGCTTCGCTGAACGCTGCTCCTGCGCAACGCTCCAGGAGTTCGGCGTAGGTCGTTTGGATCACCAGCTGAGGAGCCGGCATCTTGCTTCTCCAATTATACTCATTTCGCAATGTGAGTATAACAAGAACGCGCGCAGGCCGCAACCGAAATTATACTCAACCCGCGATCTGAGTATAACGGCCAAGCGGAATCCAGAGCGTTCAGGTGTTCAACTGCAATGTGGCGCTTAGAGATTGCCAGATACCATTCGCGGGACTGGCGCTCTCGACTTTGGGCCGCCGACAGTCGAAACGCGCCGACGAGCCCCGCAAAAGTGCCCGGTTTTGCAGGTTTCCCCATCGACCGCTCCGCCGATTAGCCGTTATTCGACCCCGTCATCGAGCACTTGCCAGTCAAGACCATGCTGGAAGATGGAAACCAGCCCAAATATATGCAACTGGCAATGCACTCGCGAAGAAATTCAATGAATTCAGGTGATCCATGCCGATGAACAAGCCGCATCTCGAATTTCATCCCGTCGACATGAGCGACGGCTGGCATACGCCGGCCGGCTATCCCGCCGGGATCAAGCAGAAGATCCTGGCGAGCGATCTCGACGAGACCCGGAAGATGGGCAGCCGCTCGCGTCTGCTCAAGTTCGATCCCGGCGTCTACACCACCGCGCCGTTCGTCCATGACCACTGGGAGGAGGTCTACCTGATGTCCGGCGACCTCATTGTCGGCAACGATGCGCAAGGCAAGGGCGGCGAGCCGTTCGCGGCGCCGACCTATGCGTGCCGCCCGCCCGGCGTCCATCACGGGCCGTTCAAGTCGGAACAGGGCTGCATGCTGTTCGAAATGCATTACTACGACGAGAGCAAGAAGTAGGCGCCTCTTCTCCCTCCCCGAAAACGGGGAGGGAAAAGTAAGCCCCGAAACAATCTGCGAGGTCTCCTGCCATGAATGCCTCCGACGCGACGCGCCCGGTGCTGCGGCCCTATCTTCCGGCCACCGCGGGCTTCGCCGCGGGCAAGGACTCCCCGCGCGAATTCCTCGAGCGCTGCCTCGTTGCGCTCGAGGCCTGGGAGCCGCGGATCGGCGCGTTCGTCACGCTCAATCTGCCCGAGGCCCGTGCCAGCGCGGACCGGTCGACAGCGCGCTGGCGCGCCGGCAACCCACTCTCGCCCATCGACGGCATGCCGCTCGGCATCAAGGACATCATCGAAACCATCGACATGCCGACGCAGAACGGCTCGCCGCTGTTTGCCGGCTTTCGCAGCGAGCGCGATGCCGCGAGCGTCGCCGCGCTGCGCGAGGCCGGCGGGGTGATCGTCGGCAAGACCGTGACCACCGAGTTCGCGGCGACCGAGCCGCGCGGCACCCGCAACCCATGGGATCCCTCCCGCACCCCCGGCGGCTCCAGCAGCGGCTCGGCGGCGGCGGTCGGCGCCGGCGTGATCCCGGTGGGGCTCGGCACCCAGGTGATCGGCTCGACGCTGCGTCCGGCGAGCTTCTGTGGCTGCTACGGCTTCAAGCCGACGGTCGGCGCGCTCAACCGCGGCGGCAGCTATGATGGGCTCAGCCAGAGCGCCACCGGCATGATCGCCGCGAGCCTGCCGGAGGCTTGGCAGGTCGCCTACGAGATCGTCAAGCGCACCGGCGGCGATCCCGGCTTTCCCGGCCTCTATGGCCCGGCGACCCCGCCGGCGCCGGCGCGTCCGCGCCAGCTCGCCTTGCTCGAAACCGACGGCTGGGCGGACGCCTCGCCGGGCGCGCGAAAGGCGCTGGACGATGCGCTGGCGCGCCTGACGCAGGCGGGCATCGCCATCGCGACCCGCTACGATCACGCCGATATCGCAGCGGCGGAAACCGCCATCCACGGCGCCCGCGAGCTCTCCTTCGACATCAACGCCTGGGAATCGCGCTGGCCGATCAACACCTACAGTGCGCGTGATGCTTCCAAGCTCAGCAAGGCGATGCGCGACCGCCTGGTGCAGGCGGAGGCGATGACCGTCGAGGATTACCGGGGAATGCTGACCGAGCGGCAGAGGCGGCGCTGCGTCTATGACGCGCTGGCGCCGGAATTCGATGCCTGCATCACGCTGGCGGCCACCGGCGCCGCGCCGGTGGGCCTGCATTCCACCGGCAATCCGGTGTTCGTGGTTCCGGCCTCGATGCTCGGCATCCCCGCGATCTCGCTCCCGGTGCTCGCCGATGGAGGCCTGCCGCTCGGGCTTCAGCTGATGGGTTTCGCCGATCGCGACGCCGCGCTGTTTTCGTGCGCCGGCGGCGTGCTGGCCTTGCTCAAGTGAGGTATCAACCTACCCCCAACGGTACGGCCAGCCGGGAGAAAGTCTACTTTGCATGGGGTTGTTTTCAAGAAAATGTTGGCGCGTCGCTATCGAGGCGCCGTCCATGACAGGCAAACGCGATCGGAGTTCCACCAGCCCTGCTTATCGCACGGCACCGGAGCCGGGTCCGCAATGGGTGCCCGCACGGAGGAAGGGCTCCAGCGTTCGGCGACGTAAGCGGGTTGGATCAGCGCCACCAGCGTACCGGCAACGGCCACGGCGAAAACCGGAAATACGAGGCGTTTGAAGGACATTTGAACCCCCCGTCCAGAAGTTGTCCTTCGGTAGTAGCAGTGCCCCATCCGATGGTTCGAAGCGTGAGCTACATTTTTAATTGCTGATCCAATCCGGCTCCCCCGGGAGCTTTCCCAGGAGGGCCAATGTCGCGCGATTCCGGGCTGGTTCTGGCTGCCTGTTGCCTGGCGATGCTGGCAGTCGGCGAGAACAGCACGGCGATCATGGCGGCGCTGCCCGCGATGACGAGCAGCCTCGACCTGGCGCCAGCGACGGTCGAATGGGTCGTCAACGCCTACCTGCTGGCATCGGCGGTGTTCATCATCCTGGGCGGCGAAGCGGCGGACCAGTTCGGGGCGCGCCGTTCCTCGGCCGCCGGGATCGCACTGTTTGCCCTTGCCTCGCTGATCATCGCCGTCGCCGACAATGCCGCCGCGGTGGTCGGCGCCCGAGCGCTGCAAGGGTTCGGCGCCGCCTTCGCCGTTGCGGGCACGCTCGCCGCCGTGACCGAGGCGGCCCCGGATTCGGACCGCGCCCGGGCGATCAGTGCCTGGACCGGCTTCCTGATGCTCGGCTTCAGCATCGGGCCGCTGGTGGGCGGAGCGGTGACCCACTACGCCGGCTGGCGCGTCATTTTCTGGCTGAATGTTGTCGCCATGCTCCCGGCGGCGATGGCGCTCTGGCTCTGTCCGGGAACCGGGGGCGGGCAGAGGCGCCCCATCGACTGGCTCGGGCTCGGCCTGCTCGCCGTTTTCATGGTGACGCTCATCTCCGGGCTGCACGCATTGCCCGCCGTCCGTTCCGATCCGAAGGCTGCGATCGGTCCGCTCGGACTGGCAACGGTCGCCTTCGCCGCGCTGGTTTGGGCGGAGACGCGCCATCATCGGCCGCTGCTCGACTTCGGGCTGTTCGGCAACCGGAACTTTGCGCTCGCTTGCGCGCTGGTGTTTCTCCTCATGTTCGACATCATGAACATCCTTCTCTACTACAACCTGTTCGCGCAGGCGCCGGATGGGCTGGCCATGACTCCCATTGCGGCCGGCCTCTCGCTCATGCCCCTCTCGGCCGCCTTCTTCGGGTTTGCCCGGGTGGCGCCCTGGCTCGCGGTCAAGGCCGGAACGATGAGGATGATGGTGGGCGGGTCGCTGCTGCTCGCGGTGGGCTGCGCCGTTGCCTGGGCGGCTGTCGAAAGCGCCGGGTTCACCGTGCTGATGCTCGGCCTGTTCGCGGCGGGAGCCGGCATCGCGCTGCCCTACGCTTCGACGCCGCGGATCGGCCTCGCGGCACTGCTGCAGACGCAGGCCGGAAAGGGCTCGGGCGTGCTCAACTCCTGCAGCTTTCTCGGCGGCACGGTCGGTGTCACCGTCGGCGGGATCGTATTCGACTTTGCCGGCTTCGGCGGCGTCCTGGCGCTGGTGGGACTTTCCGCGCTCCTCGCCGCGGGCCTTTCGCTGCGCTTGCGCGCAGCGTAACCGCTCCGGCACACAAAACGCTGGCAATTCCGCGCACCGCACGTGTATTGCCACCTGGACGGACCTGTGCCCCAAGACCCAAGTAAGTCATCGCGATGAAGCTCGCCGTGCCCGACATGATCTCGAATTCGTACTTCCCGGCGATCGCCGCGGCCGAGCTCGGATTCTTCGAGGCGGAAGGGCTCGACATCGATGTCGAGCTGATCTTTCCGGTCGACAAGGCCTATATGGCGCTGCGCGACGGTGCGGTCGACTTCGTCGGCGGCTCCGCTCATTCGGCGCTGGCGGCGTTTCCGCAATGGCAGGGCGTCAAGCTCGTCTGCGCCCAGGCCCAGGGCATGTACTGGTTCCTGGTGATGCACCGCGACCTCGGCGTCGCGCGCGGCGACATCGCCGCGGTGAAGGGCCGCAGCATCGGCGCCGCGCCATGGGTCGAGATGGGGCTGCGCCGCCTGCTGGCCGAAGCCGGCATCGATCTCGAACGCGACGGCGTGAAGATCGCGCCGGTGCCCGGCGCACTCGCTGCCGGTGTGAATTTCGGCGTCACTGCGGCGAAGGCGCTGGAGGACCGCAAGATCGACGGCTTCTGGGCGAACGGGATGGGGGCGGAGGTGGCGGTGCGCCGCGGCATCGGCACCATCGTGCTCGATGTCCGCCGCGGCGACGGCCCCAAGCCCTGCTTCAACTACACCATGGCATCGATCGCCGCCACCGACCGCCTGATCGAGCGCACGCCCGAGACTGCCGCGGCGGCGGCGCGCGCCATCGCCAGGACCCATGCCGCGCTCAAGGCCGACGTGAATCTCGCAACCGGCATCGGACGCAAGCTGTTCCCGCCCGCGGAGGCCGAGCTGATCGCCGAACTGATCCGCCGCGACCTGCCTTATTACGACGCGCCGGATCAGCCCGGAGTTCGTCGCGGGCATGAACGCCTTCGCCCGCGACCTCGGCATCCTCAAGGGCGATGTGCCTTATGACCGCGTGGTTGCGACACAGTTCGCCGAACTCGCCGCCGCCCGATCGGCTTAGAATCCGAGGTTTCCATGCTGCCGACCTGTCTCGTTGGTTCCTATCCGCAGCCGGAATGGCTGATCGACCGGGCCAGGCTGTCGAAGCAGGTGCCGCGCGTGCGTGCCCGCGACCTCTGGCTGATCGGCGCCGACCATCTGGAAGCGGCCCAGGACGACGCCACGATCCTCGCCATCCGCGACCAGGAGCGCGCCGGCATCGACATCGTGAGCGACGGCGAGCAGCGCCGCGAGAGCTATTCCAACCACTTCGCCACCGCGCTGGAAGGGGTCGACACCGACAATCCCGGCCGCGCCATGAGCCGCATGGGCCGGCCGATGGCGGTGCCGCGCATCACCGGCAAGATCAGGCGGCGTGGCCCGGTCGAGGTGCGCGACGTGGCGCTGCTGCGCGCCAGCACCGACCGCAAGATCAAGGCGACGGTGCCGGGACCCTTCACCATGAGCCGCCAGGCCCAGGACGACCATTACGGCGACGAAGCCGCCGTCGCCATGGCCTTCGCCGACGCCGTCAATGCCGAGATCAAGGACCTGTTCGCGGCGGGCGCCGACATCGTCCAGGTCGACGAGCCCTGGATGCAGCAATATCCGGTCGAGGCCCGGGCGTTCGGGCTCGACGCGCTCAACCGGGCGCTCGCGGGGGTCGGCGGCACCGTCGCAGTGCATCTGTGCTTCGGCTATGCGGCCGTGGTCCACGACAAGCCGGCCGGATATTCCTTCCTCGCCGAGCTGGAGAAATCGACCGCCCAGCAGATCTCGATCGAAGCGGCGCAGCCGCGGCTCGACCTCGCGATCTTGAGGAAGCTGCCGTCCAAGACCATCATATTGGGCGTGATCGACCTGTCCGACATGACCGTCGAGACGCCGGAGATCGTGGCCGGCCGCATCCGCGCGGCGCTGCCCCATGTGCCGCCGGAGCGGCTTGTGGTCGCGCCGGACTGCGGCATGAAATACCTGCCCCGCGCGGTCGCATACGGTAAGATGAAGGCCATGGTGGACGGCGCCCGCATCGTGCGGCAGGAAGTCCAGCGATAGATCGTTCCGGAAGCAGTACGGAGAGTTCCATGCCCTATGTGACCGAGCAGAATTTGACCGATGTCGTCCGCGAGCGCTGGCAGGCGGTGCCCGACCCGCGGCTGCGCGAGGTGATGGCGTCCTTCATCAAGCACGTCCATGGATTCGTGCGCGAAATCCAGCCCACCCAGGCCGAATGGGCGACGGCGATCGATTTCCTCACCCGGATCGGCAAGAAGTGCGACGACAAGCGCCAGGAGTTCATCCTGTTCTCCGACGTGATGGGCGTCAGCATGCTGATCGACGCCTTGAACAACCGGCTGGAGAGCGGGGCGACACCGACCACGGTCGAAGGCCCGTTCCACGTCCCCAACGCGCCGGCCATCGCCGACGGCGGCAACATGGCGGAGAAATGCCCGGGCATTCCCTGCTTCATCACCGGGACGGTGCGGGGGCTGGACGGCCGGCCGGTCGCCAATGCCTCGCTCGACCTGTGGCAGACCGACGGCGAGGGGCTCTACGAGGCCCAGCGCGACGTCACCGAGCCGTGGATGCGCGGCCTGTTCCACAGCAAGCCGGACGGGTCCTACTCGGTCCGCACCGTCGCGCCAATTGGCTACTCGATCCCCATGGATGGGCCGATCGGGGACCTCGTGAAGCACACCGAGGTCTCGGAAATGCGCCCCGCCCATATCCATTTCTGCATCGAGGCGCCGGGCTATCACCGGGTGGTCACCCACCTGTTCCAGCGCGGCTGCCCCTACATCGAAACCGACGTGGTCTACGGGGTGAAGGCGCCGCTGATCGTCGATTTCGTCGAGCATCCGCCGGGCATCGCGCCGAACGGCGACAAGATCGACACCAAGTTCTACACCATCGCCTACGACTTCGTGCTGCAGCCGAAAGCGCAGGCGGCCGCGGCGTAGGATTTACCCTTCTCCCTCCCCCGCAGGCGGGAGAGGGAGAAGTGCTGCGGCGCGCGGACCGCAATTGGGAACACATCATGACCCGTAGCCTGCGTTTTGCGATCCTCGCGGTGGCAATGAGCCTCGTTGCCGCCACAACGGCCGCCGCCCAGACCGCGGGCGCCCCGTCCTGGCCCGCCAAGCCGATCAAGGCCTTCATCCCGTTCGGCGCCGGTAGCGCGACCGACATCGTGCCCCGCGCCGTGTTCGATCTCCTCGCCATGGAACTGGGGCAGCCCATCGTGATCGAGAATCGCGGCGGCGCCGGCGGCACGCTGGGCGTCGGCGCCGTGGTACGGGCGGAGCCGGACGGCTACACCATCCTCGCCAATTCCTCCGCCCACGCCATCGCGCCATGGATCGTGCCGAACCTCCCCTACGACACCGCCAAGGACCTCGCCGGGGTTCTGATGATCGGCCAGAACGCCAATGTCCTGATCGTCTCGCCCACCAAGGGTTGGCACACCGTCCAGGACCTCGTCGCCTTCGCCAAGGCCAAGCGCGGCACCATCAATTACGGCTCCGCCGGCGTCGGCACCGCGACCCAAATGAGCGCGGAGCAATTCCGGCTCAGCGCCGGCATCGAGGCCGTGCATATCCCCTACAAGGGCGGCGCCGAGGCCCTGACCGACGTGCTGGGCGGCCGCATCGACTTCTATTTCTGCCCGATCTCGACCGCGCTGCCGTTCATTCGCGACGGCCGGGTGCTGGCGCTGGCCGTCAGCACGCCGGCTCGGGCGTCCGACCTGCCGAACGTACCGACCACGCTGGAGGCCGGCTATCCGGATTCCGACACGACGATCTGGTACGGCGTGTTCATGCCGGCGAAGACGCCGCGCGCCATCATCGAGAAATTCCACGCCGCCGGCATGAGACTGCTCGCGACGCCGCAAATGCAGGAGAAGCTCAAGCAGCTTGCGGTCGATCCGATGCCGCTCACGCCGGTGGAAATGGACACGTTCGTCGCCCGCGAGATCGCGGCCAACGGAAAGTTGATCAAAGCCGCCGGCATCCAATGAACGCACCGGAGCCGGTTGCCTTCGGGAGAGTGACGAATGGACATCAGGAAGATCACCGATGAATTGTCGGTCGCGCCGCAGATCCAGGCCGCGGAGGTGCCCGCCATCGCCGCGGCGGGATTCCGCGCCGTCATCTGCAACCGCCCCGACGGGGAATCGTCGGACCAACCCAGCGGCAGCGAAATCGAAACCGCGGTGAACGCGAATGGGCTCGTCTGGCGCTCCCAGCCGGTGCTGTCGGGCGGCGTCACCCTGGCGGATGGCGAGGCGTTCGGCGCCCTGCTGGCGGAACTGCCGAAGCCGGTGCTCGCCTATTGCCGCTCCGGCACGCGCTGCGCCGCACTGTGGTCGCTCTCGCAAGCCGGCAAGCGCCCGCTGGCGGAGATCGTCAGCCGCACCAATGCCGCCGGCTATGATGTCGTGGCACTCATGGAACGCATGCTGGGCCCGGGGACCTGACGGCTTCGCCCACTGCCAGCCGGCGCCCGGTTGCCCCGCATCAATGCGCGCAAGGGCGGCATCCGCCTGTGCTGCAGTCGGACTTTTCCCATTCCTCGATGGATGCAGTGTGACGCGACGATGTCGCGTTGCAGCGAACCCTATTATACCTAGGGAAAGGCCGCCTTGCCCCTAAGAACAATTTTGCTTCGTGCCCAGTAACGTAAGGTCTTTGGGCAACGTCGCAC
Source organism: uncultured Alphaproteobacteria bacterium (assembly GCA_963800215.1). Classification (GTDB taxonomy): domain Bacteria; phylum Pseudomonadota; class Alphaproteobacteria; order Rhizobiales; family Xanthobacteraceae; genus JAJPKK01. The sequence goes on from CAWCZY010000010.1 coordinate 192,907, forward strand.
CAGCATCGGCTCTCGCCGGGTGCCGACGTGAGGTCCAGGCAGGGGTTACCCATGGGGTCGCAGCACGGGCAGCGGTATCGGCAGATCGTGTGCCGAATCGAAGAGCTTCTTCGTACCGATCGCGGCGAACAGTTGCATGTGGACGACCTCTGCCGCGCCGCCGCGGTGACCGAACGCACCCTTCGCAATGCATTCCGGAAGGTTCACGGCGTCTCGCCCTATCGCTATCTGCGCGGATTTCGGATGACCCAGGCCCGACAGGCGCTGCTGTCGGCCGCTTCCAGGCGCGGAACCGTGACCGAAGTCGCCATGCAGTTCGGGTTTCTCGAGCTCGGCCGGTTTGCCGTCGATTACCGTTCCGCGTTCGGCGAGTGCCCGTCGGCGACGTTGCGACGTGCGCTCGAGCGTGATGTTCCGGCAGCGCCGCGGATCGGATATGGCCCGGCTCCGTTCCCGATCGAGGCCATACCGCCGTCGCAATATGCAGGCGCCGTCCAGCACGCCGCCGCCTGAGGGCGTGGGTTTCGCGCCCGCCCGCCGCGGAGATCGAAATTAACCTTGTCTTAAGAATGGTGCCCCGTATCGATCCAACGAGCCATTCCAAGTGAAGGTTTATCTTCAAATATTATCTAAAATCGAGGTATATTATCTTTAACTGGGGTTGGCGCCGTATCGAAACGGCACATCGCATCCGCGTTTTGTTCGATGCCATATAGTGGAGGGCGGGGCTGTCGTCCTTGAACTATCCGGCCGCGGCGGCATTCCACCCCTTTGAGGAGGCGGCGGATGCAGGAAGCGTCACACGTCATTCATGTCGTCGACGACGATTCGTCGTTCCGCTCCGCCGTCGCACGGCTGCTGAGCGCGGCCGGCTACGAAGTCGCACTCTATGAGACCTCGCAGCAGTTGCTGGAGAAGCCGCCGACGAACCTGTCCGATTGCATTCTTCTCGACGTGCAGATGTCGGGCTTGTCCGGACCGCAACTGCAAGACCGCTTGTCGCTGTTGGGAAACCGGTTGCCGATCGTGTTCCTGACCGGGCATGGCGACATACCCACCAGCGTGCGCACCATCAAGGCCGGCGCGGAAGACTTCCTGACCAAGCCGGTCACCAAGGAGCGGCTGCTCGACACCATCAAGCGCGCCCTGGAGCACGCCGATCAGCTGCGGGCGCGGGCAGAGGAGACGGATGCCCTGCTGGCGCTCGTCCAGAGCCTCACGCCGCGCGAAAAGCAGGTGTTCGCCCTGGTGGTCCGCGGCATGCTCAACAAGCAGATTGCCCATGAATTGGGGACCTCCGAACGCACCGTCAAAGCCCATCGGCACATGGTCATGGAAAAGTGCGGGGTTCGCTCGGTCGCAGAACTCGTCCTGATCGCCGAACGCACCGGAATCATGCCCGCGGACAGTGTCACGGCAAAGAAGCACGCGCCGCGCACCAAGAAAATGGCAGCGAACGCCTGCTGATTTCGAACAGTCTGCGTCGGCGCCGTCATTGCCCCTTGGGGCAATGAGCGGAGCGTTTGCGGAGTGATATACCGAAGCGATCACCGGCGCTTGGCCAGCACCTCTGGCCGCCGTTCTCCGGGACGCGATGTTGACGCAAACCAAAACCGTGGCCGTCGTGGACGACGACCGCAGCATGCTGGCCGGCGTCGAGCGACTGCTCAACGCCTATGGCTACGCGACGAAAGTCTTTGCTTCCGCTGAGGCGTTTCTCGACCCCGGGGCGCGGACGGACGCCGACTGCCTGCTGGTGGACATCGATCTCGGCGGCATGTCCGGCATCGAGTTGCGGCGCCGTCTGGCCGCGTGCGGTCGCGCGGTTCCGACCATCTTCATGACGGCTCTCGACGACGACGCCACGCGCGCGAGCGCGCTCCAGGCCGGCTGCATCGCCTATCTGCTCAAGCCGTTTCTGGGCCGCTCCCTGATCGACGCCGTCGAGACCGCAGTGGCTCATAATAATAGTACGTCGTAGTTTGAATCGTATTGATATCATCGATCGACCTCGTCCTGAGAAGCGCGCTCTTGCGCGCGTCTCGAAGGACGGCCACAGGCGAGATCGTGTTGGCGGCCATCCTTCGAGACGCCGTGCTGCGCGCGGCTCCTCAGGATGCGGTCAGTAGTTTTGCTTCGATTTACCCGAATTCGTCGCCACCGCCGGTTTCAATTTCAGCCCGGTCGCACGATACCCCGTGGCGATTGCCCCTTAGGACAATTGACGCTTATTGCCGCTCCATTAGGTTAATCATCCGTTAATTCGATGGGGCGTAGCGGGTGGGGCGTCATGGAAAATTCAGGGCCGGCGAGGGTTATCGTCGCGACCGACCGGGCCGCAGCCGCGGCGGCGGTGCAGGCGATGCCGACACGGGAGTTCGACGTGGTCGGCGTGGTCTGCGACGCCGACACGCTGCTGAGCGAAGTGCTTCGCCTCGAGCCCGACGTTGTGTTGGTCGAGGCGGCCCTGTCGCTGCGGGATGAATTCCGCACCACCAGGGAGATCATGCGCCGATTGCCGCGTACGAAGATCATCCATCATGTGTCCCCCGCCTTGGCGACCCGAGCTGAGGACGTCCCGCAAGGCGACGAATTCGAACGGGCGGGTTCGCAACGGGCGCTCGCGCAGGCCTTGCGTCTGGCCGGGACCACGGGGTGCTCATCGGCGGATGCGGGCGAGCCATCTGCGATCGCCGCCTCGCCGCCAGCCCCAACGGTCGGGCTGACCGCCCGCGAACGCGAGGTGCTGGGGTTGCTGGCCGGCGGATTCGCCATGAAGGTGATCGCCCACCGGCTCGGGATCACCTATCGGACCGTCGCCTTCCACAAGTACAAGATGATGCAGCGGCTCGGCATCAGGACCAATGCCCACCTCACGGCCTACGCGCTGCGGACCGGCGCGCTCCAATCGGATCACGTCACGAGTGCGGAATTTGCGCGGCGGCCCCGACATGACCGCGCCCCGGCGTCGCCGCGCCTGCGCGCGGCCGGATAGGGCGAGAAGCCCCCGAAGGGTGAGTGAAAACGGCAACTCCTCCGCGAAAAGGCGACACGGCGGTCAACAATTCGGCGGATTCCGGTCGACTTAATCTACCGCCTGTGGTCCGAATCGGACTCGGACAGGCATGTCTAACCATGTCCGCCAACCGCGTCGACGAGCCATGTCGAATCTGACGCCAGCGAGGAGAACTCCCATGCCGAGACGCGCCGCAGTCCTGGGCCTGCTCGCCGCCGTAACATTGGCGGGCCTTCCGGGTTTCGCCGACGCTGCTGATCGCGATGCCACAGTGAACGGCCCCAGGGTTCGCCCGGCCGGCATAAATCGGCCGGTGATCGTGGGCGCGACCGGCTTGGGTGTCGCCGCCAACAACTGGGCGTTCTATGGCGGCGAATATCCCTCCTATGCGAGTCCTTATTACCGCGGCTATTACGGCACGCCGTATTTCGCGGGCTACCGTGGCGGCGGCCCGTATTTCGGGTTCTACAAGACGATGGAATGGGGATGCGGCTATCTGTGCTGACGGTCGCCGCGCGCGTCCGCGGCGGCGAGGTGCAGATGGTGCGGCCGTGAAGTCCGTGCCGTGCGGCCGGCGCGGCGGTGGCGACCGGCTCGCGCGGATCAGGTGAGCCGGCGCGGCGGGTGGACCGCGTTTGCTGACGGTTGATATCCCGAGGGCATGCGCTTGCTGGGCCAAGGGTGGATCGGGCGCGTCGCGGCACGGCTGGGTCTCGCCGTTGCGGCGGCTCTGTCGATCGCAGCAACACCCGGCGCGGGCTCCGACCAGCCCGGCCTGTGGCTTCAGTACCGCAGCGAAATCATCAGCATTACCGCCGTCGTGGTGCTGCAGACCCTGTTGATCTCCGTATTGCTGTTCGAGCGGCGTCGCCGCGGCCTCGCGGAGGCGGAATCGCACCGGCGGCTGATCGAAGTCGCGCATTTGAACCGCGCCGCCACCGTCAGCGCGATGTCGGCCTCCATCGCCCACGAAATCAACCAGCCGCTCGGGGCGATCCTGAGCAATGCGGAAGCGGCCGAGGAACTCCTCAAGTCGGACCGGTTCGACCGCGGGCAGTTCGCAGCCATTCTCGCCGATATTCGCCGCGACGATCAGCGCGCGGCCGAAATCATCAGGAGCATGCGCGGATTGTTGCGGCGGAGCGAGATCGTGTCGCGGCAATTCGACCTCAACGATTCCATACGGGATGCGCTCGGCATGATCGGGCCGGAGGCGCGCAGCAGGCGCGTCGTTCTGACCGCCGACCAGGAAAGCGGAGTGCTGCCGGTGTGCGCCGATCCCGTGCACCTGCAACAGGTCGTGTTGAATCTCGCGATCAACGCAATGGACGCCATGCAGAATTGTCCGCCGGAGGGGCGCGCGATGGAGGTTCGCGCCGCGCGGACGGGGAGTTCCGAGGTCATGGTGACGGTATCGGACACCGGCACCGGCATCCGCGCAGACGAGCTCAAAACCATTTTCGAGCCGTTCTACACGACCAAGACGCAGGGCACCGGCCTCGGCCTGTCCATTGCGCGGTCGATCGTGGAAACCTACGGCGGAAGCATCTGTGCGGAGAACCGGCAGGGCGGCGGGGCGGTGTTTCGTTTCACGCTGCCGCTCGCCGGCGGCCGGACCGGCGAAGCCGCGTAGCGCGGCCAGGACACGCCGCAGTCGGGGTCACTTCTCGAACCGGGTCGAGCGGCGGCCCCTTCGATCACGCGGTGTGTCCGGGATCGTCGTCGCGCTCCAGCGTCATCTCGTCCTTGCGTTGCGCCTTCGGTTTAGCCGGCGGGAGTTCCGGCGACCCGCGCGTTCCGCCGAGAGCGGCCCGGGCATTCTCGTCTTCCGTCTTGCGATCGTCGATGCGCTCGGATTTCGGTTTGTTCTGCATGGAAGCGTCCTTGCCCTGGTGGTGCGACCCAAATAGATGGTTGCCGTCTGCTTGGACAAGTCGGTCCACTCGCCGTTCTGATCAAGCCCTCGCGCGAAAAATCGTTCCGCGCAAGTGCCGCCCGGAAACGGAGGGTAGTGCCACTGCGACAAACGCAGATCAATCTTTAGCGATCTGTCGGGCGTAGAAGTTTTCGATCCAAAAAATCGCGTGCATCCACCGACCTCCGCGGTCTGCCCATGTGAGGCAATGCTTCGGCATCCGCCTTGGTTTCGCCTTTTTCCGTCCCATTCGCGCCGAAATTTTGCGATTTGTGTAGATCGTGGGGACGTTACAGTTCCACCTCGATTCCCGCCGCCTGTGCAAGGAGACCAGCATGCGTCGCCTCTACGCCTTGTTTACGCTTCTTCCCGCCTTGGCGGTGATTGCGCCGGCGCCATCTCACGCTCAGATCATTTCCATCACGATTGCGCCGCCCGTGCTGCCGGTCTACGTGCAGCCGGCCATTCCCGCCCCCGGCTACATGTGGACGCCAGGCTACTGGGCCTATGGCCCGGACGGCTATTTCTGGGTGCCCGGCACCTGGGTGCAGCCGCCCTCCGTCGGCCTGCTGTGGACCCCCGGCTACTGGGGTTGGAATAACGGTGTCTACGCCTGGAACGCCGGCTATTGGGGTCCCACCATCGGATTCTACGGCGGCGTCAGCTACGGCTTCGGCTATGGCGGGGTCGGCTTCGAGGGCGGCGTCTGGCGGGGCGGCGTGTTCAGCTACAATAGAAGCGTGACCAATTTCGGCAGCGTCAACATTACGAATGTCTACAACAAGACCGTGATCGTCAATCCTGGCGCGAGCAGGGTCGCCTTCAACGGCGGTGCCGGCGGAATCGCGGCGCGGCCTACGCCGCAGGAAGAGGCTGCCATGCATGAGCAGCATATTCCCGCCACGGCGGCGCAGACCCAGCATGAACACACCGCCAGCACCACCCGCGAGAATCTCGCCTCAGTGAATCACGGCGCCCCCGCAGTCGCCGCGACGGCGAGGCCGGGCGAGTTCTCCGGCAAAGGCGTGGTCGGCGCGCACGGCGCGGCGACCCCTGCGAGAGCCGCCGCGGCAACCCCCGGCGGCGGACTCGCCAGGGGCCCCGGAAGCGCAAATCCGCTGGGCAGCCCTGCGGCACCCAGAGCTGCCGGCACACCAAACGCCGCGCCGAAAGCGCCGGCCAATACGCTTGCCACCGGCAGTACGCCGCCGAATCGCGAACTCAGGCCTGCCAATCCGGCGACAGGCGCCCCGGCCGCCAACGCGAGACCGCCCGGTCCGGTTGGCGGCGCTCCGGCGGCGGGCGCACCGCCGCATCCGGCGGCAACCGCCGCGGCTCCGCATCCGGTGGCCGCGGCGCCGCGCGCGCCGGCCGCCGCTCCGCGTGCTCCCGCAGGCGGCGGGCGCCCAGCTCCCAACCACAGGCCGGGCTGAAGCCGCACAGCCCCGGGGTAGTGCGAGCAGCGCGGCGCCGGTGGCGCCGCTCGGTGGGCCGTAACGGTCCAGAGAAGAGATGCCGCTGCCGCTGCGCGAAAAGCTCACGATGCTGGTGCCGCCGGCGTGGTTCTACCGCCGGCGCATCGCCTATGAGTGCGGCACCGGCGAGCCGGAGCTCGCCATCCTCGCTGAGCTCATGCCCCGTGGCGGCACCGCCATCGACGTCGGCGCGAACCGGGGTTTTTTCGCCTATGCCCTCGCCGCGGTCGCCGACCGGGTCGTCGCGTTCGAGCCCAACCCGGACTACGCGGCGTTTGCCCGGTGGATGCTGCGCGGCCGCGCCGAGGTGCATGAGCTCGCACTTTCGGACGCGCCGGGGCGCGGCATGTTTTTCGTGCCGGTCTCGGACCGCGGCATGGTGCTCCATTTCGCCGGCAGCCTGAAGCAGACCCACGGCCAGTTTCCCACCACCAAGCCTTATGAGGTCGAGATCGGGACGCTCGACGGCCTGGGCGTGACCGACGTGCGCTTCATCAAGGCCGATGTCGAGGGCAGCGAGCGCGAGGTGCTCGATGGCGCCCGCGCGGTGATCGCGCGCGACCGTCCGGTGATCCTGCTCGAGCTGTTGTCCGGGACTTACGAGGATCCAGGCGCCTGCACGGCGGCGATCTGCGAGAGCTTCGGCTACGACGCCGTGCTGGTCCAGCGCGGTCGGAAGATCCCGGCGCTGCCGGCGATCGCGGCGCTCGGTAAGAACACGAGCTGGGGCTCCGACATCGAAACCCGCAACGTGCTGTTCCTGCCGCGGTGAAGCAGCGCGTCGGATTCCGCTGTGGCTTTCGCCACGCTCCCGGGATTGCTACGATGCGGCCAAGCAAGAAAGTCAGCGTATCCGGCTGGCAAGCTGCTGTGCGAAAACGGGAGGAAACCATGAAGTGCTGCAACGCGCTCACCATGACCACTGCGGCGCTGTTGACTGGCACCGTGCTTGCCGTTTCGGGGGCCGCGACAGCTGCCGACGTGACCGCGGACCGGCTCGTCAATGCCGACAAGGAGCCGCAGAACTGGCTGATGAACCACCGCACCTATGATGCGCAGCGCTACTCGCCGCTCGACAAGATCAACAAGGACAATGTGAAGTCTCTCAAGCTCGCCTATGCGGTCGCGATCGGCGGCACTTCGGCCAGCGAAAACCTGGAATCGACTCCGCTCGCCGAGGACGGCTACCTTTATGTCGTCGATCAATGGGGTGTGGTCTACAAGATCGACGGCCGTTCGGGCGACATGGGCCGGATCGTGTGGCGCATGGACCCCGGGCAGGAAAAGCTGCCGCTGGCCAATCGCGGGGTGGCGCTGTGGGGCAATCTCGTGGTCAGCGTCGCGAGCTATCCGGCGCGCGTCATCGCCACCAACAAGGAGACCGGCAAGGTCGCCTGGGAAACCAACCTGGGCGATGGCCAGCCCGATGTGCAGCTCACGGCGGCCCCGTTGGCGATCAAGGACAAGATCATCATCGGCGCCGCCGGCGGCGACCGCGGCGTTCGGGATTTCATCGCGGCGCTCGACGGCGCGACCGGCAAGGTGCTGTGGCGAAAATACACGATCCCGGCCCCCGGCGAACCCGGTTCGGAGACCTGGAAGGACAAGAACAACGCCTGGCAGACCGGCGGCGCCGCCATGTGGGTCACGGGCACCTACGATGTCGCCGGCAACCAGATCCTGTGGGGCACCGGCAATCCAGTGCCGATGTACGATGCGTACTACCGTCCCGGCGACAACCTCTACACCAACAGCCTGATCTCATGGGACCCCGACACCGGCAAGATGAACTGGTATCACCAGTACGTCCCGGGCGACATGTGGGACTACGATGCGGCCGGCACACACATCCTGATCGACGGCCAGGTTTCCGGCCAGCCGCACAAGCTGGTGACGCATGCGGCGCGCAACGGTTTTCTCTACGCCTTCGAACGCACCAACGGGCAGACCCTGCTGGCGAAGCCGTATATGGACGAGATCAACTGGACCAAGGGCATCGATCAGAAGACCGGCCTGCCGATCGATTACGATCCCTCCAAGGACATCCAGGTCTATTCGGGCCTGCAAAATCAGACATTGACGGACCGCACCAAGAAGCTGTGCCCGTCCCATGAGGGCGGCAACAATTACTGGTCGGCGTCATACAGCCCCAGGACCCGGCTGCTCTACATTCCGTCGCGGCCGACCTGCGATGAAGTCACGATGACCCCGGACCAGCTCAGGAGCGCCACCGGCTCCATGCCGGGCGGCGGGATCAGGTTCTTCGCGCGGACCGAATCCGAGATCATCGCCGCCGATCCGTTTACCGGCGAGGTCAAGAACAGGGTGCGCGCACCCTATCCGAACTTCAGTGCCGCACTGACCACCGCCGGCGGTCTCGTGTTCACGGGCTTGGGCGACGGCTCGTTCGTCGCCTATGACGACATGAGCCTCAAGCAGCTGTGGAAGATCAATGTCGGGAGCGGCTTCAACGCCCCGCCAATGACCTTCGAGGCCGGCGGCAGGCAATTTGTCGCCATCCTGTCGGGGCTGAGCCAGATTTCCAAGGGCAGGCTCATCCTGACCCCGGAACTGCGCGAGATGCGTAACCAGACCATGCTGTTCGTATTCGCGCTGTGACGGCATGACAATGCGGTCGAGAGCATGATCCCGAAAAGTTGCAGACATTTCGGACCGGATCATGCTCAAACCGAAGGAGAGTTGAGCGCCATCCAAATTAATTCGAGAGGATAGCGCTCGAGAGGCCGCAGCGCTCGAACACGAGCCGCGGGGCTTTCGGCACGTCGCCGGGATTGCTACGATGCCGGCCAGTCGGACACGAGCCGACAGGGAGGATGCCATGCGGACACATCACTTGATGACGACGGTTGCGTGCCTCGCGGCGTTGGCCGCGGCGGGATCGGGCAGCGCCGGCGCGCAGAGTCGGACGACGCTAGACATCTACGTGGTCGACGTCGAGGGCGGCAACGCGACGCTGTTCGTAGCGCCGTCGGGCCAATCGCTCCTCATCGACACCGGCAATTACGGCCCGGAGGCTTCGGTGCGCGACGCCGAGCGGATCATGGCGGCGGCCAAGGACGCGCGCCTGACCCAGATCGATAATCTCATCATCACGCACTGGCACGGCGATCATTTCGGCGGCATGGCCGAACTCGCCAAGCGCATCCCGATCCGCCATTTCATCGACCACGGCCCCAACGTCCAGCCCGCGCCCGCCGTCGACGATTTCGTCCAGAACATCTATCCGAAGCTCTACGCCAACGCCAAGCACACGGTGGCGAAGGTGGGCGACAAGATCGCGGTCGCAGGCCTCGACGTGACGGTGGTAACTTCGGCCGGCGAGACGCTCAAGACCGCGTTGCCGGGCGCCGGCGCGCCCAATCCCTATTGCGCCAGCTTCAAGCCCGGCACCAACAATGCCGAGGATCCGATGTCGGTCGGCACCTACATCACGTTCGGCAAATTCCGCACCATGCATCTCGGGGACATCACCAAGAACAAGGAATTCGAGCTGATGTGCCCGGTGAACAGGATCGGCACCGTCGACGCGTTCCTCGGCCTGCATCACGGCGTCGACAGCTCGAATTCGGAAGTCATGGTCCACGCCCTGCATCCGCGCGTGGCGATCATGAACAACGGCACCCGCAAAGGCGGCCAACCCGACGTGATGAAGGTGCTGCATTCCTCGCCCGGGCTCGAAGACCTCTGGCAGATTCATTTCTCGCAATTGAGCGGCCAGGAATACACGGTGCCGGGCATGTTTATCGCCAACGTGCTCGACGAGCCCTCGGCGGCGATGCCGGTGGCGCCGATCGCGGCGCCCGTGCCGGGCCCGAACACGCCGCCTCCGCCCGCCCACAACGGGCCGGCCTTTTGGATCAAGCTGTCGGCGCAGCCGGACGGGACCTTCACCGTCACCAATGCGCGCAACGGCTTCTCCAAGACTTACGCCGCGATCAAGCCGGGCACGAATTAATGGATTCCGCAGTCATGCGCGGGCTTGTCCCGCGCATCTCGATCGAATGGGCACTGCGTGTTGCGCGCGAGATGACGTAGGGCGGGTTCGCTTTAACCGCCGTCTTCCGGGAATGGCGGATTACGCCGCGCTAATCCGCCCTAGGGGCTGCGGAAGCAATCTTGGGAGGAGCCGATGACGAGAATTTCGCTGATTGTTGCGGCACTCATGTCGTGGCTCGTCGCGGCCCAGCCGGGCTTCTCGCAGACCGCGCCGGGCCAGGGCGGCGTCGAGAAGCTCTACGTGCTCTATTGCGGCGACATCGCGCTCACGGACGCATCGAGCTTCACGCCCGGTGCCAGCGGCCCCGGCGCGCTCTCGGTCACCTGCTACCTGATCAAGCACGGCCGCGACTGGGTGCTGTTCGACACCGGCCTGCCCGATGCGACCGCCGCGATGCCCGCCGGCCAGCCGAGCGGCGCCGGCGTGTGGACATCGAAGAAGACCCTGCAGAGCCAGCTTGCCGAGCTGGGCCTCAAGCCGGCCGACATCGGTTATGTCGTGCTATCGCATTCCCACGGCGATCACGTCGGCAATCTCGGCCTGTTCCCGCAGGCCACCTTGGTGGTGCAGAAGGCCGAATATGACTGGCGGCTTCCCGACGGCGGACCGCGCTTCAATCCGCAACAGAAGGCGATCACCGCCGACGGCGACGAGGACTTGTTCGGCGACGGCAGCCTGGTCCTGATCGCGACCCATGGCCATTCGCCGGGTCACCAATGCCTGCTGGTCCGGCTGCCGAAGACCGGCGCGATCCTGCTGTCCGGGGACAGCGTCCACACCAAGGCCAATTGGGACGGCCATCGCGCGCCGGCGCGCAATTTCAGCGTGCCGGAGTCGCTGGCCTCGCTCGACCGCATGGCCGCGGTCCTCAAGGAGAACAATGCCGAGCTTTGGATCGGCCACGAAACGACCGAAGTGCCGAAGCGCAAATACGCGCCGGCTTTCTACGAATAGGCGCGCAGCCGGAATACGCTCACCGCCACTTGGTGCGCTCGCGCACGCCGGCGAGCGCGGCGCGCGCCTCGGTAATCACCTTGGGCGTATCGAGCGCCGCGAGCTTGCCGCCGCGCTTGAGGATGCGGCCGTCGACCACGACCGTGTCGACGTTTTCCGGGCCGGTGGCTTCCAGCACGAGATGCGCCGGATCGGTCACCACCGCCATGTTGAGCGCATTGGGGCTGATCGCGATCAGGTCCGCGCGCTTGCCGGGCGTGAGCGAGCCGATCCTGTCGTCCATCCCCATCGAGCGCGCACCCCCGATGGTGCCGAGCTCGAGCGCCGCGCGCGCGGTCATCTTGAACTCGCTCTCGGCCTTGGCGTTCTCGGAATCGCGTGCGAGCTTGAGCACGCCGAACAGGTTGGAGCTTCCGGTCAGCGCCGAGGTGTCGACCGAGATGCCGAGCGGGATGCCCTTGGCCAGCATCTCGCTGATCTGCGGATAGCCGTAGCCGATGCGCAGCTCGGTGCCGGGCGACACCGAGACGGGAGAGCCCAACTCCTTGATCATGTCGAGCTCCGCGGCGCTCGCCGACAGCGTGTGGATGAGCTGCACGTCCTTGCCCATGAGCTTTGCCTTGTAGAGCGGCTCGATCTGGTTCACGGCCTTGCGGGCGCTGGCGACATGCACGGTGATCGGCAGCCCGAGCTTGCGGGCATTGTCGAATTCCGGCTGGTACACCTCCGGCTTGATCGGGCCGGCGCGGAACTGGCCGCGCCATGCCATGCCCAGCGTAATGAGGCCCTCGTTCGACCAGCTCTTCCAGTCCCTGGCGAGGCTATCGATCGGCGCCTGGTCGGCCGATTGGGTGTCCGGCAGGCCCTGCGGCCAGCCGCAGGAATGGCGGGCGCGGACGCCGACTTCGGCGAGGGCGCGGACATCGGCCTCGGCGTGGGCCGTGCTGCGCACGTTGTGACACCAGGAGTGCACGAAGGTCATCCCGGAATTGATCGCCTCCGCGGCGGCGAGCCGGGTGCTCTGGAAGACGTCGTCCGGGGTCATCTGCTGGCCGAAGCGCGCGACGGTCGGGAAATAGCCCTCCTCCGGCTTGTCGCCGGCAAAGCTGCGGAACAGCGTGTTCCACATGTGCCAATGGGTGTCGACGAGGCCGGGCATGACGATCATGCCGGTGCCGTCGATAAGCTGGCCGCCGCCCGTCACGCCCGTTCCGACCGCGACGATCTCGCCGTTCCGCACATGCACCGCGCCGCCCGCGATATCGCCGAGCGCGCTGTCCATCGTCATCACATAGGCATTGGCGATGGTGAACTCGCCGCGCGACGGCAATGTCGACGCGCCGCCGCTCTGCGCCTGCGCCATCAGCGGGGATGAAACCAAGCCGGTCACGCCGGCCGCACCGAGCGCGACCGCACCGCGAATGAAACTGCGCCTGCACAGTTCGCACATGAGCCTCTCCCCGGAAGGATCGGCGCGCGGCCGATCGTTGTTGTCGACGGCAGACCGTTCGCTCGCTTGCGCCGTCCGGCGCCCATCATGCGCCGGGGACGGCCGCCGCTTCAATTCAAATAAGCTCGACGCCGTGCCTCACGAAAGCATCGCGTTCGTCGTGAGCGATCACACGGCCGCCCCGAAATTCGCTATTGCAAGATGCGGTCGCATCGCGAATTGTCAAGATCGAGACCGGGCGCGATACCGGCGGACATCCAGGGAGAGCGCGATGGCGCGGCCGTTCGAGGGCATCAGGGTGATCGACGTCACCCACGTGCTGGCAGGACCTTTTGCCACCTATCAGCTCGCCCTGCTGGGCGCCGATGTCATCAAGGTCGAGCATCCCGACGAGCCCGACCAGAGCCGCTCGGTCGGCACCGACAAGGCGCTGAACCGCGCGCAGCTCGGCACCTCGTTCCTGGCGCAGGCGTCCAACAAGCGCGCCATCACGCTCGATCTCAAGGCCGAGCGCGACCGGGATATCCTCAAAAAGCTGGTGGCGACGGCTGATGTGTTCGTGGAGAACTATCGGCCCGGTGCGCTGGAAGCGCTCGGCCTCGGCTATGAGGCACTGGCCGCCATCAATCCGCGGCTGATCTACGCGTCCTTCTCGGCGTTCGGCGGCAGCGGCCCGCGCCGCGAGCGCACCGCCTATGACCACGTGATCCAGGCGACCTCCGGCATCATGGCGATGACCGGGACCCCGGCGTTCAGCCCGGTGATGTTCGGGGCGCCGGCGATCGATTATGCCACCGGCACCACCGGCGCCTTCGCGCTTTCCGCCGCGCTGTTCCAGCGCGAGCGCAGCGGCCGCGGCCAGCGCATCGACATGGCGATGCTCGACGTCGCCATGATCCTGATGAGTTCCCATCTTGCCGGCTACCTGCGCAACGGCACCCACCCCAAGCCCCACGGCAACCGCCACGCCCATGCAACCAACGGCGCCTATGAGACCAAGGATGGCATCCTGATGCTCGGCGCCAGCAATCTGCGCCAGCAGCGCCGCCTGTGGACGGTGCTGGAACGGCCCGATCTCATCAAGCGCAGCAATGACCAGCGCGAGCAGGATCATGCCCGCGAGACCGCGGTGCTGACCGAAATCCTCAAAGGCCGCACCGCCGGCGAGTGGGAGGACTTCTTCCAGGCCCGCCACGTCCCGGCGGCGCGGGTGCGCACCATGGGTGAGGCGGTCGCCGACCCGCAGACGGCGAGCCGGGGCGTCATCCACCGCTACTCCGGCGCGCCCGGCATCGACGGCGGCTTCGGCGTGCCGGTCGCGGCCTATACGTTCGCTCATGACGGCCCGCGCGTCGACTCCCCGCCGCCCGCCCTCGGCCAGCACAATGAGGAGATTTTCGCGGAACTGGGGCTGGGGCAGCGGAAAGTGTCGTAAGGGTTGCGCAAAATCGCCGTGCCGGCGCTGCTGCGACGCTCGAACGGCTTGCGCAGTCCGGGCAAACGTCACAAGAAAGAAGCGTTGGCTTTACTGGGAATGAGGAGAACCTGATGTCCGGGTCAATGTCGAAATGCCTGTCATCCGTGCCGCGGCCGCTCGCCTTGGCGGGAGGCGTCTTGACCGGACTGGTGGCGGCCACACTCGCGTCCGCGGCGCTGGCGGAACCGAACGACCACATCCCCAATCTGGCTTCGGCGGAGTTCGGCTGGCAGTCGAATGTCGCGGATTGGCAGGACCCGCCGCCGGGGCACGGCCATGGACCGATCAAGCCCGACCCCGAACACCCCTTCACCAGCAATGTGAACGCGGCGAGAACCGGCACGCAGCCGACCAATCGGATCGGGGACACGAAGGATCCGGTCTTGAAGCCGTGGGCCGCGGCGCAGATGCAGGCCTCCAACGACGAGGCCCTGAAGGGCGAGAGGGCGGTTCCCTTCGCCGCCCAGGCGCGGTGCTATCCGGGCGGCGTGCCCGGCCAGCTGCTGTATCCGTTCGAACCGGTTTATTTCATCCAGACCCCAAAGGAGGTTTGGATGATATGGCAGCGCGATCACATGGTGCGGCGCATCTTCCTCACCGACCAGCACTCGGAGCACGTGACGCCGTCGTGGTTCGGCGAGTCGATCGGCCATTATGAGAACGGCGACACGCTGGTGGTCGATACCATCGGCCTTTCCACAGAGAAGAGCTACATCGACAATTTTCGCACGCCGCACACCGAGAAGCTGCACGTGGTCGAGCGCTTCACGATCGAGCCGGGCGGCAAGAACCTGACCGGGATAGCGACGGTCGAGGACCCCGACACCTTCAACGAACCCCTCACGATGAAGCAACGCTGGTTCAAGGTGAACGCCAGGATCGAGGAAACCGTCTGCGCCGAGAACAACGAGGACTTTTTCCATCAGAACCTGTTCCCAGTCCCCAGCGCCGACAAGCCGGATTTTTGACGAAGCGGCGCGTAGCCGGGGTGTCGCTTTCAAGCCTCACCCAACACGTCATCACCGGGCTCGTCCCGGTGATCTCGATTCCCAAGGTACCTCCCAGATATCACAACGCGTGACTGCGCCGTTTGACGACGCGGTGCCTTCGCGATCGAGATCACCGGGACAAGCCCGGTGATGACGGCTGTGGGATTAAATCCCCTCAGCTCCCGGGCGCGTCGTGGATCAGCGGAAAGAACAAGTCCTTCCAGCTCTTCGGCTGCCCCTTGAGCGTCCCGATGTCGTGCATGAATTCCGCGTATTTCATGATTCCTTCCGGCGCCACCGAATAGTGCGTCTCGGGGTCGTCGAGCATGCGCATCATCTCGTCTTCGCTGGTCTTGAGCTTGGCGAGCGAGAGGTACGCGCGCGCTGCTTCGCGCTTGTCGGCGGCGATCATGCTCGCGGCTTCCTTGGCGGCGGCGACGAAGGCCGCGGCGAGCTTTGGGTTGGTGTCGTAGAAGGAGCGGCGCGTATAGGCCATGATGATGGTGAGCGGGCCGAGCACGTCGACCGAATTGACCACGCGATGGAAATCCGGCTGGTCGTTCTCGATGTAGGAGAACGGCGGCGAGGAGAAATGGGCGTCGATCTCCGATTTGCGCGACAGCATCGCGGTGAGCGCATCGGGATGCGGCAGGCTCACGGTCAAGGGATCGAGCTTGGCGTAGTTCTCCTTGCCCATCGCCTGCGCCACCGCCATCTCCAGCACCACCGCGACGAACGAGGTCTTGATGCCGGGCACGGCGATGCGGTCCTTATTGGTGAAATCGGCGAGCGTCTTGACGTTCGGGTTGCGCGTCACCAGCCACACCGAGCCGGCGCCGATGCCGACCAGTCCCTTGACCTCGTATTGCGGAATGGTGCGCGCCTTGTCCCACAAGGTCAGGAATCCGGGTACGCCGAGCGCGGCGATGTCGAGCGCGCCGGCCAGCATGGCGTCGTTGACGACATTGCCGCCGTCGATCGCGTGGTAGGTCACTTTGACGTTGCCGAGCCCTGCGGCCGCCGCGTGCTTTTCCACCAGCTTGAACTTTTCCATGACGTAGAGCGGCATGTAATGGATGCCGAAGCCCCGGGAGATGCGAAGCTCGCCGGCCTCGGCGAAGGCCTGCCGGCCCGACGCCCCGGCCATGACCGCGGCGAGCGCGCACAGCGCAACAATCCGATGCCTCTTCATTGGCCATAACCTCCCGTGACCGCGCGCGTTCGCGCCTGCGGTTATGCTGGAGTTGGTATCTTACAGGAAGCGCGGCCATGGTGCAGCCAGTCTGACACTTGGCGTTGGTCATTCCGGGGCCGGCCGCAGCACTACTGCGTCATAAGTGCGTTCCCCCTCCCCCGCAAGCGGGAGAGGGAAATACCGGGCCTCGCTACCTGACGATCCCTTTTGACGCAGTGTAGCGGCAGGTCGGAACCCGGAATCCAGGCTCCCCGCGCCGAAGCTGGATTCCGGGTTCGGTGCTTCGCACCGCCTCGGAATGACGGTCTTACGGCGCGGCCAGGGTGGCGGCCAGCACGGCGATGTCCGGGAGCTTCTCGCAGCCGAGCACCAGTTCGGCGATGCGTTGGGCTTCGACCTCGGTGCGGACGCGGCGCGCGAGCTTGCGGAACTTGTCCACCACGTCGTGCTCGCTCGCGAACTTCTGCTCGCTGCCGCGGGGCGCCTCGACCGTCTCGACCGCGCTGGTGCCGTCGGCGAAATGGACCTCGACCCGTACCATGTGGCGCAGCTTCGCGCCACGCGCGGTGATGGCGGGGTCGTGAACCACCTCGACCTTGGCGGCGAGCGCCATGCGGCCGGGGTCGGCGACGACGGCGTCGGAGAACTGGTCGACGAACACGTCGCCTTCCGCGATGAGCGTCGCGATGCAGAACGGCAGGTTCATCTGCGCCGAGGTCAGGCTCTGCGGCCGGTACGGCCAGCCGACATGATCGACGGTCGCCTGCGAGCCCTGGACCACGATTTTGGCGATCTCTTCGGGCTTGAACGGGCGGCGCGCGGCGATGGTGCGGATGGCGTCGAGGGTGGTGTGGTTGCTGCCGACGCAGGAATAGAATTTCAGCGCAATGCCCATGGTCTCGAACCGCTCGCCCAGGCCCGATGTCAGCTCGGCGAGATTGAAGCGGTCATGGGAGCGCGAGAAGGTGGTGCAAAAGCCGCCATATTCGCTCTCGAACACGTCGGTGATGCCGGTGAAGCCGGCCTCCGCCAGCAGCGCGCCGTAGAGGCCGCTCTGCGCCGCGCGCCCCGCATGCATGCGCTTGACCATGGCGCCGTACTGCGCCGCCATCAGGCCGGATGCCTGGGTGCCCGCGATGCCGAGCGCATGCACGGTCGCGTCCGGCGACAGCCGCAGCGCCGCAGCGGCTCCGGCGGCGGCCGAAAACACGCCGATGGTCGCGCCGGAGTGCCAGCCCTGGCCGATATGCTCCGGCCCCATGCACAGGCCCGACGCGCGGCCCGATCTCGTAGCCGGCGACCGCGGCGCGCAGGAAATCGCGGCCGCTCATGCCGGGCCGCAACTCGGCGATCGCGAACAGCGGCGGCAAGGTCACCGCGCCCACATGCAGCACGCCGGCGCGATGCACATCGTCGAGCTCGAAGCTCTGCACCAGGGTGCCGTTGACCAGCGCCGCATGGGGCGCGGACAGCCGCCGCCCGGTGCCCCACACCGCGCAGGCCGTGGTGGTGTCGAGCCCGGCGAGCGTCGCTAGCAGAATTTGGCTCCATGGCAGGCCGGTGCCGAACATGGCGCAGCCGAGCGAATCCAGGATCAGCAGCTTGATCCGTGCGATCACCTCGGGGGGAATCTGCTCGTAGGTGAGCCCCGCGACAAAATCCGCGATGCCGCGCGTCTGCGGATTGCCGCCGCCCGGACCATGGCTCATGACGAATACTTCCGGTCGAGAGCGAGGAAGCTCGCGGTGTCGATCACCGCCTCGCGCTCCTTGAAGGAGGCCATGTCGTCGATCATCGCCGCCGCGCTGCCATCGCGCGCGATGGCCGCGAGCACCCGCTGCATCGCCTTGATGGCGGCGCGCTGGGTGTCGCTCGGAATGATGACGACGTGGTAGCCGAACTCTTGCAGGCGCGACACCGGCAGCAGCGGCGTCTTGCCGCCATGGAACATGTTGATGAGCTTGTAGCCCGGAAGCCTGCGGGCGATGTCGGCGATTTCCTGCTCGGTGGTCGGCGCCTCCACGAACACCATGTCGGCGCCGGCCTCCAGATAGGCGCGGGCGCGCGCGAGCGCCGCCTCGTAGCCTTCGACCGCGATGGCATCGGTGCGGGCGATGACGATGAAATCGGGATCGTGCAGGGCGTCGCGCACCGCGTGCAGCTTCTGCACCATCTCCTTGGCCGGAACCAGGCCCTTATCGTCGTAATGGCCGCATTTCTTCGGGAAGGTCTGGTCCTCCAGATGGAAGGCGGCGACCCCGGCGCGTTCGAACGCGCGCGCCGCGCGCTGGGCGGAGAGCGCATTGCCGTATCCGGTGTCGGCGTCGGCGATCACCGGCACGCCTACCACCTCGACGATGGCGGCGAGCCGCTGGACGATCTCGTCGGGCGAGATCAGGCCGATGTCGGGTACTCCGGTGCTGCGCGCGATGGCGCCACCGCTCGCATAGATCGCCGGAAAGCCGGCCTGCTCGACGAGGCGTGCGGAGAGGCCGTCGAACGCGCCCGGTGCGACCACGATCCGGTTCGCGCTCACCATGTTCTTCAATCGTGTGGTGGCGCGCACGTCAGATCCTCCCTGGGTCCGTAGATTGACCATCGCGGCGGTCGCTCCTAACATGCGAGTAAAAGCAATATCCAGGAGGTTCAGATTAGCACTTTGGCCCCGGAGCCGCGGGAGGATGGCGGCGGCCCGGACCCGAAAGCCTCGGTGCCTCTCTTGCAGGTCGACGGCGTCACCCTGCAGTACAAAACCCCTCACACCCTCGTCACCGCGACCTATCGCGTCGATTTCTCGGTGTTTCGCTCCGACCGCTATGTCGTGCTCGGGCCGTCCGGCTGCGGCAAGTCGACCCTGCTCAAGGCGGTCGGCGGCTATATCAAACCTACCGAGGGGCGCATCACCCTCGACGGCCGCGAGATCGTGCGGCCGGGCCCGGACCGGGTGATGGTGTTCCAGGAGTTCGACCAGCTGCTGGCGTGGAAGACCGTCAAGCAGAATGTCGTCTTCGCGTTGCGCACCGGCGCCGGGCTCGCCGCCCGGGAAGCTGAGGAAAAGGCGCTCCACTACATCCACAAGGTCGGGCTGGGCGGCTTCGCCGACGTCTATCCGCACATGCTGTCCGGCGGCATGAAGGCCCGCGTCGCCATTGCCCGCGGCATGGCGATGGAGCCCGCCATCCTCCTGATGGACGAGCCGTTCGCGGCGCTCGACGCGCTGACCCGGCGCAAGATGCAGGACGAGCTGCTGCTCCTGTGGGAGGAGACCCGCTTCACGGTGCTGTTCGTCACCCACTCGATCGACGAGGCCGTGCGCGTCGCCAGCCGTATCCTGTTGTTGTCGCCCCATCCCGGCCAGGTCAAGGCCGAGCTCGGCTCCACCGGCCGCGACGACGTGCATCCGCTGACCGGAGCGCGGCTGTCGGACTCCATCCATCGGCTTCTGTTCGCGCAAGCCGCCCCGAGCGAGGAAGCCGCCGATGTCCGGGGCTAGTGTCGTGGCTTTGGCGTTTCATTTAGTTTCAGTGTCATGCCCCGCGAAAGCGGGGCATCCAGTAACCCCTGTGCCGTTGGTAGAACTCATACCAAATCGAATCCGGTGGTTACTGGATCACCCGGTCAAGCCGGGCGATGACAACGATCGAAATAAGGCGTTGGAGACAGGACTCTAACATGCCCATGCCCCGCCAGGACTTCATCCACGAAACCTTGGCTTCCACCGATGCGCCGGTGGTCGAGATTCCGCTCTCCCTGTGGGAGCGGCTCGCCAATTCGCCGGTGGCGCGGAAGCTCTTCATATTGGCGGTGCTCGCGGTCGTGTGGGAGGCCTATGCGCGCTGGCTCGACAATGCGCTGCTGTTCCCGACCCTCGGCGCGACGCTCGCGGCATTGTGGAACGGGCTCGCCAGCGGGGAACTGGTGGAGCGCAGCTGGGTGTCGCTGAGCGTGCTGCTGATCGGCTACAGCGCCGGGGTCGCGCTGGCCTTCATCTTCGCGGTCGTCGCCATCACCTCGCGGCTCGGCAATGATTTTCTCGAAACCCTCACGGCGATGTTCAATCCGCTGCCGGCGATCGCGCTGCTGCCGCTGGCGCTGCTGTGGTTCGGGCTCGGCATCGGCAGCCTCGTCTTCGTGCTGATCCATTCGGTGCTGTGGGCGGTCGCGCTCAATACCCATGCGGGCTTCAAGGCGGTGCCGGAGACGACGCGCATGGTCGGGCGCAATTACGGGCTGTCCGGCATCGCACTGGTGTGGAAGATCCTGCTGCCGGCGGCGTTTCCGAGCATCCTCGCCGGCTTGAAGATCGGATGGGCGTTCGCCTGGCGCACGCTGATCGCGGCGGAGCTCGTGTTCGGCACCACCTCCGGCTCCGGCGGGCTCGGCTGGTACATTTACGAGAACAAGAACGAGATCGAGATACCCAACGTGTTCGCGGGGCTGCTGACGGTGATCCTGATCGGGCTCATCGTCGAGAACCTGATCTTCCGCGTCGTCGAAATCCGGACGGTGCAGCGCTGGGGCATGCAGCACTGAGCGCGCGCGCTCCCTCCCATTTGACAGGAGGGAGCGTCTCCGCTCACCCCTTGGCCTCCACCTCCTTGAACGCCTCGCGGGTGATGCGGAAGGCGTCGACGCCGCAGGGGATGCCGGCATAGATCGCGACCTGGATCAGCACCTCGCGAATCTCGTCCTTGGTGACGCCGTTGTTGAGCGCGCCCTTGACGTGCAGCTTCAATTCGTGGGGCCGGTTGAGGATGCTGATCATGGCGATGTTGAGCATGCTGCGGGTCTTGCGCGACAGGCCGTCGCTGCCCCAGGCGGCGCCCCAGCAGTATTCGGTGACGATTTCCTGGAACGGCCGATTGAAGTCGTCGGCGTTCTTCATCGACGCCTCGACGTAATCCTTGCCGAGCACGGCGGTGCGGACCTCGAGTCCCTTGTCGAACCTGGCCTTGTCCATGGGGTTTCCTTCTTCTGCGATGTTGAAGCGCCGGCGCGGCGCATGCGATGGGCCGATCTTACCCCGTCTGTTTGGCCTTTGCTGCGGCGACCGCGGCGAACTCTTCGCGCACCCGTTCCGTGTGCTCGCCCACGGCCGGGACGGCACCGTAGGGCTCTGCGCGGCGGTGCGGCGGCGCCGGATAGGACACCGGGCCGGACGGCGTCGCCACCGTGATCCGGTGCAGGTGCGGATGCACGGCCAGCGCCGCCAAGTCGCTCACGCGGGCGAAGGCGATCTCTGCGGCGGCGAGCTTTGCGGTCAGCGCGGTGACGTCGGTCGCGCCGAACACCGCCGCGACCCGCGCGTCGGTCGCCGTGCGGTGCTTGACCCGCTCGACATTGCTGGCGAAGGCGGGATCCGCCGCCAGCGCTTCGTCCCCCAGCACGTCCCTCGCCAGCACCCGCCATTCGCGGTCGCTCTGGATCGAGATCAGGACGTCGGCACCGTCGCTTGTCTTGAACACGCCGTAGGGCGCGATGGTCGGATGGGCGAGGCCGACCCGCTTCGGCGTGCGGCCGGCCTCGTGCTGGAGCAGCGGCACCGTCATCCAATCGGCCATGGCATCGAACATGGAGATCGAAATATCGGCGCCCAGCCCGCTGCGCGCGCGCACCAGCAGCGCTTCGAGGATCGCCTCATAGGCGTTCATGCCGGCGGCGATGTCGACCACGGAGACGCCGACCCGGGCCGGCGCATCCGGGCTGCCGGTGATGGAGGCGAGGCCCGATTCCGCCTGGATCAGGAGATCATAGGCCTTGCGCTGCGCATAAGGGCCGCTCTCGCCATAGCCCGACACCGAGCAGGTGACGAGCCTCGGATAGTCGCGGCGCAGCCGGTCGAGGCCGAAGCCGAGCCGCGCCACCGCGCCGGGCTTGAGATTCTGCACGAACACGTCGGCCTTCGACAGCATCGCCTCGAACAGGGCCTTGTCCGCGGCCTGCACGAGGTCGAGCACGACGGATTCCTTGCCGCGGTTGAGCCACACGAAATAGGCGCTCTCGCCATGGACGAGATTGTCGTAGCCGCGCGCGAAGTCGCCCTCCGGCCGCTCGATCTTGATGACGCGGGCGCCCGCATCGGCGAGCCTTGTGGTACACATGGGCGCCGCCACCGCCTGCTCCAGCGAGATGACGAGGAGCCCGGCCAGCGGCAATGTTTCGAGTGCATCCCTCCCCGTCTTCGGGGAGGGCAGGGTGGGGTTCTTACTTTCGTCCATCGGCGTGCCCGCGGCCCGACCTCGGTTTGCGAGGCCACCCTCCCCGAAAACGGGGAGGGACAAGGGTTCATCCCCAGATTTCATCGGCCAGTTCGACGATCATGGCGAGCTTTGCCCATTGCTCGTCCTCGGCCAGCGTATTGCCGTCCTCGGTGGAGGCGAAACCGCATTGCGGGGAGAGGCAGAGCTGATCGATGTCGATGAATTTCGCCGCCTCCTCGATGCGGCGCTTGAGGTCGTCGCGGCTTTCGAGCACGCCGGTCTTCGACGTGACGAGGCCGAGCACCACCATCTTGCCCTTGGGCACGAAGCGCAGCGGCTCGAACCCGCCGGCGCGGGCGCTGTCGTATTCCATGAAATAGCCGTGGACGCCGATGGTGTTGAACAGCATCTCGGCGATCGGCTCATAGCCGCCCGCGGCGACGAAGGTCGAGCGGAAATTGCCGCGACAGAGATGCATGGTGATGGTCATGTCTTGGGGGATGTCCGAGATCGCCGCATTGATCATCCCGGCATAGACGAGCGGCAGCGTCGCGGGATCGTCGCCGCGCGCGCGCACCTGGTCGCGCAGCGCGGGATCGCAGAGATAGGCGAGGTTGACCTCGTCGAGCTGGAGATAGCGGCAGCCGGCATCGGCGAAGCCGCGCACCACCTTGCGATAGGTGGCGCCGAGATCGCGATAGAAGCCGTCCATGTCGGGATAGAGCGCCTCCGGCACCGCCTCGCGCCCGTAGCGGAAATGCAGGGTCGAAGGCGACGGGATCGTCATCTTCGGAACTACCTTGGCGTTGGCCTTAGTGTGGGCGGCGAGGAATTGGAAATGC
The DNA here is from genome assembly GCA_963800215.1 of uncultured Alphaproteobacteria bacterium. Classification (GTDB taxonomy): domain Bacteria; phylum Pseudomonadota; class Alphaproteobacteria; order Rhizobiales; family Xanthobacteraceae; genus JAJPKK01. Next base: position 216,438 of record CAWCZY010000010.1, read on the forward strand.
TCGATCATCGGGTGGCCGGAAAGGCCGCCGAGCTTGCCCTTGAGGCGCAGCAGGATCGGCCGCGGCTGCGGCCCCTGGAACTTGAACTTGCGCTCGCCGAAATAGGACCCGACCCCGTCGAGCCCGACCAGGAAATCGGTCTGCCAGGAGGCGCGGCGGTATTCGCCGTCGGTTATCGACTGGAGGCCGACGGCTTCCTGGCGGCCGATCAGCTTGATGATCTCCTCGTCCTCGACGGCGCGCAACGCGTCGGCACCGATCTCGCCACGCTCGTGGCGTCCGCGCGCCGCCTTGAGCGCACCGGTGCGCAACAGGCTGCCGACATGATCGGCGCGGAACGGCGGTTTCGTGCGTTTCTGCGTTGGCTTGCTCAACCCCACACCTCCTGGGCGATCTCCACCGCCATGCGCAGTTTCGCCCACTGCTCGTCCTCGGCGAGCACATTGCCTTCCTCGGTCGAAGCAAAGCCGCATTGCGGGGACACAGCAAGCTGGCCGAGCGGGGCAAATTTTGCCGCCTCGTCGATACGGCGCTTGATGTCGTCCTTCTTCTCGAGCGCGCCGAGCTTGGAGCTGATGAGGCCGAGCACCACGATCTTGTTGCCTTTGGGCAGGAACCGCAGCGGCTCGAAGCCGCCGGCGCGCTCGGTATCGTATTCGAGGAAATAGCCGTCGTAATTGCAACCCGCGAGCAGGCTCCGCGCCACCGGCTCGTAGCCGCCCGACGCGATCCAGGTCGAGCGGAAATTGCCGCGGCAGACATGGGTGGTGATCGTCATGTCGGCGGGCTTGCCGGCGAGCGCCGTGTTGATGATGGCGGCATAGCTCGCCTGGAGATGATCGACGTTCATGCCGCGGTCGCGGGCTTTTTTCATTTCGACCTCGGAGCAGAGATAGGCCCAGGCGGTGTCGTCGAACTGCAGATAGCGGCAACCGGCATCGTAGAAGGCACGCACCGCGGTGCGGTAGGTCGCAGCGAGATCATCGAAGATGGCGTCGCGATCGGGATAGGCGGCCTCGGCGACGGCACCGGGCTCGAGGCGGAAATGCAGCACGCTCGGGCTCGGTATGGTCATCTTCGGCATGACCTTGGCGTGCGCCGCGAGGAACCTGAAATGCTCCAGCATCGGATGTTCGGAGAATCCGATCTTGCCGGTGACGCGTATGCTCTGGGCCTTGGTCTGCACGCCCTGGAACTGGATGCCGTGGTCGAGCTCGTAGATCTCGACGCCGTCGAGCATGCCGAAGAAATCGAAATGCCACCAGGCCCGACGAAACTCGCCGTCGGTGGCGAGCTTGAGGCCGATCTCTTCCTGCTTGCGGATGATCTTCGCAATCTCCCGGTCTTCCACCGCTTTTAGTTCCGCGGCCGTGAGCGCGCCGTGGGCGGCCTTCTCGCGGGCCTCTTTGAGCGAAGCCGGGCGCAGCAGCGATCCCACATGGTCGGCGCGGAACGGCGGCTTGGTGCGTGCGGTCATGGGCGTCTCCCTGCGGATTTCTTTTTATCGGCGCGGCGGTATTCGCGCTTATCCGGAATATAAGCCAAACGCGATCAAATGCGACTATCGCACCTGACCTCCGCGCCGCGGCCCGTGGTCGGTGACGCCGAGATAGGTTTCGAGAACGCCGCGGTCGGCCTTGAGGGCGGCGCTGGTGGATTGATAGATGACGGTGCCGCGTTCGAGGATGACGGCGTGATCGGTGACGCCGAGGATCTTCTGCGGGCTCTGCTCCACCAGGATCGCCGACATGCCTTCGTCGCGAATCAAGAGCCGGAGCGCGGCCAGCAATTCTTCGACGATGATCGGCGCGAGGCCTTCGAGAGGTTCGTCGAGCAGCACGATCTTCGGGTTGAGCACGAGGGCGCGGCCGACCGCCAGCATCTGCTGTTCGCCGCCGGACAGCTGGTTGCCCAGATTGGCCTTGCGTTCGGCGAGGCGCGGAAACATGGCGTAGACCTTGTCCGGCGTCCACCGGCCCGGCAGCGCGACGGCGGTGAGGTTTTCATGCACCGTGAGCGACTTGAAGATGTTGCGTTCCTGGGGCACCCAGCCGACGCCGGCGAGCGCGCGCTGTTCCGGCGGCAGCCTGGTGATGTCGCGTCCCGCCAGCGTGATGGTGCCGCTGCGGTAGCGGGTGACTCCGACGATGGAGTTGATCAGCGTCGTCTTGCCCATGCCGTTGCGGCCGAGCAGCGCCAGCGATTGGCCTTCGGCGAGTTCGAGCGAGATGTCGGAGAGGACGACCGCCTCGCCATAGCCGGCCCGCAGCCGCTCGATGCCGAGGAGGTCAGCCATCGAACGCCTCGCCGAGATAGACCGCCTTCACCCGGGGATCGCGCGCCACTGCGTCGGGCGCCCCCTCCACGAACAGTTCGCCATTGACGAGCACCGAGATGCGGTCGGCGAAGCCGAAGACGATGTCCATGTCGTGCTCGATCAGGAGCACCGTCACGTCGGCCGGCAGGGCGGCGATGGTGGTGAGGATCTCGTGGCGCTCGGCCTCCGGCACGCCGGCGGCCGGCTCGTCGAGCAGGAGGACGCGCGGGCGGCAGGCGAAGGCGAGCGCGATTTCGAGCAGGCGCTGCTTGCCGTACGGCAGCACCGCGGTGCGCTCGGTCATGACGTCGGCAAGGCCGAATCGCTCCAGCAATTCGCCGATCTCCTCGGTCACGCCGTGTCGGGTGCCGACGATGCGCCACCAGTCGCGGCCCGATCCGTGGCGCTCGGAAATCGCGAGCCCCAGCGTCTCGATCGGCGTGAGGTCGGCGAACAGCTGGTTGATCTGGAAGGTGCGGGCGATGCCGAGTTGCACCCGCCGGTAGGGCGCGAGATAGGTGATGGGCGCGCCGTCGAGAAGGATTTCCCCGCCCGACGGCCGCAGCATGCCGGTGAGCAGGTTGACGAAGGTGGTTTTGCCGGCGCCGTTGGGTCCGATCAGGGCGTGACGGGCGCCCTTCTCGATGGCGATCGAAATCGCATTGGCGGCGATGATGCCGCCGAACCGCTTGTCGAGGCTTCGGGTTTCCAGCACCGGCGCCATGGTCAGCCGCCCTTCTCCGGGGTCGCTACCTTGGCCGGCGCCGGGCGCCGACCGAGTTGCGAAGCGAACCTCACCACCGGGGCGATCCAGCGGCCGATACGGTCGCGGCCGATGATCACGATGGCGACCAGCAGCAGCCCGATCCAGAACTGCCAGTAGCGGGCGGTGAGATCGGACAGGTAATCCTGCAGCAGCCGGTAGATCAGCGCACCGAGGATGCCGCCATAGAGATAGCCGGTGCCGCCGATGATCAGGATCAGGAGCACATCGGCGGAGCGTTCGAGCGAAAGCATCGACAGCGAGGCGAAGGCCTGGGTCTGCGCCAGCAGGGCGCCGGCGACACCGGCATATCCGGCCGAGAGCGTATAGACCGCGACCAGGCGCCAATTGACCGCGATGCCGACCGCCGCGCTGCGCAGCGGATTGCCCTTGATCGCCTTGAGCGACAATCCGAACGGCGAATTGACGATACGCCGCGCCAGCATGAACAGGATGAACAGCACGACGAGGCAATAGATATAGGCGACATGGCCGAACATATCGAACCGGTAGAGGCCGAAGATGGGTGCGACGGTGACGCCCTGCAGCCCGTCCGCGCCACCGGTGATGTCGCCGTAACGGTTGGCGAGTTCGAAGCACACCAGGGAGACGCCGAGCGTCACCATCAGCCGGGTCAGGTCGGAGCCACGCAGCACCAGGAAGCTGGTGGCGAAGCCGAGCGCGGCGGCGGCGAGCGCCGAAGCGAGGAGCGCGAGCGAGGGCTCGTTGATGAGCTCATACTTGGCGAGCAGGCCCGCAGCATAGGCGCCGACCCCGAAAAAGGCCGCGTGCCCGAGCGAGATGATGCCGGCATAGCCGAGGATCAGATCGAGCGAGAGCGCGAACAGGCCCCAGATCACGGTTTCCGTCAGGATCAGGTGACGGGTCGGCAGTAGCCAGATGGTCGAGAAGGCGACGACCCAGAACAGGATTTCGAGCGGGCCGAAGCGGGCGCGCGCGCGCAGGTAGCGGGTCGTTTCGGTCTCGAGGCCGGGTCGCATCGGTGTTCCTAGCGCGCCGTGGCGCGCGAGAACAGGCCTTGCGGCCGCCAGATCAGCACAATGATCATGATGGTATAGATCACGAAGGCGCCGAGCGAGGGAAAGTAGTATTTGCCGGCGACGTCGGCGAGACCGAGCAGGATCGAGGCGAGGAACGGTCCGGTGATGCTGGAGGTGCCGCCCACCGTGACGACGATCAGGAAGTAGATCATGTATTTGAGCGGGAAGGTCGGATCGAGCCCGAGGATCTCGGCACCGAGCGCCCCGCCGAGCCCGGCCAGCCCGGAGCCGACCGCGAAGGTGATGCCGAACACCGCGCCGACATTGATGCCGAGCCCGCGCGCCACCCGCTGGTCGTCGACCGCCGCGCGCAACCGGCTGCCGAACCGGGTCCCCATGAGGCAGAATTGCAGCGCGACGGTCAAAAGCCCGCACACCACGATGATGAGCAGCCGGTAGCGCCCGACGCCGACCCCGAACACGTCGAATTGCCCCTGCAGCGCGGCCGGAATCTGCACGAACTGCTGCGAGGAACCCATGAAATAGTCTACCCCCGCGACCGACATGAAGACGAGGCCGATGGTGAACAGCACCTGGTCGAGATGGCTCTTGGCATAGACATGGACGTAGAGGGTACGCTCCAGGACCGCGCCGATGACGGCGGTCAGGAGAAACGCGAGCACCAGGCCGAGCGCGAAGGGCACCCCGAGTCGGTTAACCACGATGACGGTGATGTAGCCGCCCGCCATGGCGAAACTGCCATGGGCGAGGTTGACGAAATTCATCAGCCCCAGCGTGACCGACAGGCCGCAGGCCAGCACGAACAGGAGCATGCCATAGGCGACGCCGTCGAAGAGAATGGTCAGCATGCTGGGATCGCCATGGCAACGCTCCCTCTCCCGCTAGCGGGGGAGGGCTGGGGAGGGGGCGCTGTCCACTCGCGCGGACCTTTAGGTCCGATGAAAGACAAGCCGAGAGCACCGGATGCCATAGCCGGGACATTGGGACCGCCAAAGAGCCCCCTCCCTGACCCTCCCCCGCACGCGGGAGAGGGGACGGCTCGGCCGCGCGGATGCTCAACCCGCGAATCGCCCGCACTTTCTGGGGGACGGAGAGCGGGGACCGTTCTTTGATCGAAGCCAGAAGGCGTCACGGCGTTACTTCTTGATCTTGCCGGGGTCCTTGACGGCCGGGAAGGTCTCGAACTCGACATTGTAGAGTTCGCCGTCGACCTTCTCGACCTTGCGCATATAGACGTTCTGGATGATGTCGCGGGTCTCCGGATCGATCGAGATGGGACCGCGCGGGCTCTCCCACGCCATGCCCTTCATCGCGGCGATAAGGGCGTCGCCATTGGTGTTGCCGCCGGTCTTCTTGAGCGCCTCGTAGATCAGGTGCATGCCGTCATAGCCGCCGACCGACATGAAGTTCGGGCGCATGCCGTTGTTGGCTTTCTTTATCGCCGCGACATAGTCCTTGTTCATCTGCGAGGGGTGCGCAGCCGAATAGGTGTGCGCCGTGACGGTACCGATCACCTGGTCGCCCATGCCGTTGAGGACGTCGTCGTCGGTGACGTCGCCGGGACCGATGATCTTGATGCCGGCCTTGTCGAGGCCGCGCTCGAGGAACTGCTTGACGAAGATCGCGCCCTGCCCGGCCGGCACGAAGATGAACACCGCGTCGGGCTTGTCGTCGCGGGCGCGCTGCAGGAACGGCGCGAAGTCCGGATTGGCGAGCGGCACGCGGATGAATTCCGGGATCGTGCCGCCGCCCTTGATGAAGGCCGCCTTGAACGAGTTCTCGGAATCGATGCCCGGTGCGTAATCGGACACCATGCTGACGACCTTCTTGATCCCGTTCTTGAGCGCCCACTGCGCCATGATGACGCTCGACTGCGGCAAGGTGAAGCTCGTCCGCACGATATAGGGCGAACGCTCGGTGATGATGGAGGTGCCCGCCGCCATCACGATTTCCGGGATTTTCGCTTCGGTGGCGAGCGGCGCGACGGCGAGCGCCGTCGGGGTGACGCCGAATCCGGCGAGGAAGTTGACCTTGTCGTTGACGATCAATTCCTGCGCCAGCCGCTTGGCGTTCTCGGCCACCGCGCCGCTGTCGCGGACGATGACCTCGATCTTCTTGCCGGCCACGGTGTCGCCATGCTGGGCCATATAGAGCCGGATGGCCGCGCTGATCTGCACGCCGGTGGATTGTTGCGGGCCGGTCATCGGCAAGATCGCGCCGATCTTGACCGTGCTCTCCGCCCGGGCGCCGACCGAAGCAATGCTCAATGCCGCCGCGGCGAGGCCGGCAATCGCGATGTTACGAAGCATGGTGTTTTCCTCCGGGTGTCGTATGTGCTCCCCCTCCCGCGCCGCCTTGCCGGCTTTTTGGTCGCGGTCTCGGATACGCTGCACATAATCAGATCCGAAAGGTCTGCAACCATATCGGGATCATGGGTAAATGCGGCGCCTGACCAGTCCGGAAAGTCTGCAACTTTTCGGTATCATGCGCTAGGCATGCGCCTCGCGGTGCGGGTCAATGATCTCTTCGATCTTGCCCAGCGCTTCCATGCAGGGCATCACCTGGGCAAGGCTCGAATTGGGCTCGCGCTTCTCCTTGATGGCGGCGATGAACTCGCGATCCTCGAGCTCGATGCCGTCCATGGACACGTCGACCTTGGAGAGATCGATCTGGTTCTTCTTGCCGTCGAACAGGTCGTCGTAATAGGCGTTGTAGGTGCCGTTGTCGCAGATGTAGCGGAAGAACGAGCCGATCGGGCCGTCATTGTTGAACGACAGCGACAAGGTCAGGATCGCGCCCGACGGCACCTTCATGACGATGCCCATGTCCATCGCGATCTTGAGCTGCGGATGCCGCGGCCCCTGTACGGCGTAGAGATCGGAGACGGTCTCGCCGGTCTGGTATTGGAACAGGTCGACGGTGTGTGCGGCGTGATGCCACAACAGATGGTCGGTCCAGCTGCGCGGCTTGCCGGCCGCATTGATGTTGGAGCGGCGGAAGAAATAGGTCTGCACGTCCATCTGCTGGACCTTCAGCTCGTCCTTCACGATCCGCTTGTGCACCCATTGGTGGCTCGGGTTGAAGCGGCGGACGTGGCCGCCCATGGCGATCACGCCGGTCTCCTTGGCGATCTTGAGGAGCGCGTGCGAGTCGGCGACGCTGTCGGCGATCGGAATCTCGATCAGCACATGCTTGCCGGCCCGCATAACCTGCTCGCCCTGGCGGCGATGCATCTGGGTCGGGGTGGTCAGGATCACCGCATCGGCGCGCTTGATGCCTTCGGCGAGATCGCCGCTCCAATGGGCGATGCCGTATTTCTTGGCGACTTCCGCGGTGGCGTCCTGATTGCCGCCGATCAGCGATACCACCTCCACGTCGGGAATGCGCTTCAGGGCGTCGAGATGCTTCTGGCCGAACGCGCCCTGACCGGCAACGCAAATCTTCATCGTTTACTCCTCACGATGTCTCGACGTTTTACCCTGCTGGGCGGCGGCGCGTCGACGCTTCGCCGCCGGCTTGCGCCGGGTCTTTGCGGCGGGACGCAACTTGCCCCGCGCCGAAGATGGGCGCCGGGTCCGCGGCGCACGCGCCTTGTTCTCCAGGATGATGTGTCCGACCGCCGTGTTGGATGCCGGCACGGTGTAGAAGCGGTAGACCTCGTTCACCTTGTCGTCGAGGGCGCCGCGCATGACCAGCCACATCACCATCTCGATGCCTTCGGCACCGGCCTCGCGCATGTATTCCAGATGCGGCATGCGGGCGAGCTTGCCGCGGATCCTTGGTGAGATTGTCGAGGAACGCGGTGTCGAACTTGGAGTTGATCAGGCCGGCGCGCGGCCCGGAAATCTGGTGCGACATGCCGCCGGTGCCCAGCACCACCACCCGCAAATCCTCCGGGAAGGACTGCACGGCCTTGCGGATCGCGCGTCCCAGCATGAAGCAGCGATGCCCGGTGGGCGGCGGAAACATCACCACATTGACCGCGACGGGGATCACCGGGCAGGGCCACTCCTTCGGCGATCCGAACATCAGGTTGAGCGGCACGGTGAGGCCGTGGTCGACCTCCATCTTGTTGACGATGGTGAGATCGAACTCGTCGAGAATGACCGACTGCGCGATATGGGACGCGAGCGCCGGATGGCCCTTGACCACCGGCACCGGGCGGGGCCCCCAGCCTTCGTCGGCCGGCGGGAATTCGGCGGCGCAGCCGAGCGCGAAGGTCGGGATCAACTCGACCGAGAAGGCGGAGGCGTGGTCGTTATAGATCGCGATGACGACGTCGGGCTTGGCCTGCGCCATCCATTCCTTGGATTTCTCGAAGCCGCTGAAGACGCGCTTCCAATATGGCTCTTCGGTCTTGCCGTTGTCGATCGCCGCGCCGATCGCCGGCACGTGGGAGCACGATACGCCTGCGATGATCTTAGCCACGTTTCGATCCTGAGCTGGTGGGACGTTTCGATGCCGGCTTGGCCGGCGGCTTGCGGGGGGCCGGCTTGGCGCGGGCCTCCGGCTTCGACTTGCTGCGGTTGCCTTCGACCGACCGGCCGCCCGCCAGCATCATCTTGGCATAGTCTTCCTGGGTCGAGCCGGTCATGACCGCCGCCATGTGCTGGAACGAGTGACCATCGGTCGCACCGAGCTTGGCGGTGAAATAGATGTTGCCGCCGAGCTCCAGCATCCGGTTGTAATTGCGCTTGAGGATGGCTTCGCGCTGCTCCGGCGTGAGCGCGAAGCGATTGAGGTACTCCGACTCGTTTGCCTTGAAGGCCTTGCGGTTCTCCGCCTTCATGAGCGACATGCAGAACATGTTGAGATGATAGCCCTGGCGCGAGCGGTCGGCGTCGAACACGAACGTGCCGGGGATGTCGTCATATTCTTTTTGCTTGGCGCCGGTCATCGGGCTGTCTCCGGGGTCTGCGCGAATTCGCCTTCTATAACATGGGTATTACACCGTCCAATACAGCCGCATGGGATTGTCGACCAGAAGCGCCTGCTGCTGCGCTGCGGTGGGCGCGATCTTCGGGATGTAGTCGACCAGGACGCCGTCGTCCGGCGCCTCCTTCTTCTGGTTGGGATGCGGCCAGTCGGTGCCCCAGATCACCCGATCCGGGAAGTGCTCCACCAGGGTGCGGCCGAACGGCACCACGTCGTCATAGGGCGGCCCGGCGAGCGACATCCGCTCCGGGCAGGTCACCTTGGTCCACATGTTCGGGTGCTTTTCCAGCATCCGCAGGAACCGCTGGTTCTCCGGGTGGTCGACGCCCTTGGCGACCGACGGCACGCCCATGTGATCGACCACGACCGTGGTCGGGAGCGAGGTAAAAAAGGCCTCGAGGTCGGGCAGGTCCCCCATCTCGAAATAGACCACCGTGTGCCAGCCGAGCGGCGCGATACGGGCGGCGATGCCCTCGAGCACGTCGCGGGGGGTGAAATCGACCAGGCGCCGGACGAAATTGAAACGCACGCCGCGCACCCCGGCGCGGTCCATCGCCTCGAGCTCGGCGTCGGTGACCTCGGCGCCGACGAAGGCGACGCCCTTGGCGCGGTTGTCCGACGTTTCGAGCGCATCGACCATCGCCCGATTGTCCTTGCTGTGGCAGCTCGCCTGCACGATCACGTTCTTGTCGAAGCCGAGGAAGTCGCGCAGCGCGAACAGCTTCTCCTTGGGCGCGTCACAGGGCGTGTATTTGCGCTCGGGCGCATAGGGAAACTTCGCTTCCGGCCCAAACACGTGGCAATGGGCGTCGACCGCCCCCGCCGGCGGTTTGTACCGGGGCTTCAAGGGGTTGGGATGAAACGGAATATAACCAGGACTCATTGCCACCGAACACGTCTCCTCTTGTCTCGATTCAGTTTGATCCTCTCCCCCGCTTTGGGGGGAGGTTAGGGAGGGGGCAATTCAGCGGCACAGACCCGCGCAAGAGCCCCCTCCCCAACCCTCCCCCGCAAGCGGGAGAGGGAGCAGAAACGGTTCGATTTTGAAGCGATAATTCGCGGACCCGTCTTAAGTGTCGGCGCCGCACCGCTACACCCGCTCCAGGGCGAGCGAGACGCCCTGGCCGACGCCGACGCACATGGTGGCGAGCGCGAGCTTGCCCTGGTTCTTTTCCAGGCCATGGACCGCGGTGAGGGCGAGCCGTGCCCCCGACATTCCCAGCGGATGGCCGAGCGCGATGGCGCCGCCATGGGGGTTCACCTGCGCGGCGTCGTCGGGCAGGCCGAGCTGGCGCAGGCAGGCCAGCGCCTGGGAGGCGAAGGCCTCGTTGATCTCGATCAGATCGAAGTCGCCGATCTTGAGCCCGAGGCGCTCCATCAGCTTGCGAGTCGACGGCACCGGACCGATGCCCATCACGCGCGGCGGCACGCCGGCCGAAGCCATGCCGAGCACGCGCGCACGAGGCCTGAGACCGTGGCGCTTTACCGCATCGGCCGAAGCGACGATCATCGCCGCCGCACCGTCATTGACCCCCGACGCATTGCCGGCCGTCACCGTGCCGGGACTGCGGAACGCGGTGCGCAGCCTGGCGAGCTGTTCGGCCGTGGTGTCCGGGCGGGGATGCTCGTCGGTGTCGACGAGGATCGGGCCGGCCTTGCCGCCGGGGACCTCCACCGCGACGATCTCCTCGGCGAAATAGCCCTCGGCCATCGCCTTGCCGGCGCGCTGCTGCGAGCGCAGCGCCAGCGCATCCTGGTCCTGCCGGGACACCTGGTACTCCTCGGCGACGTTCTCGCCGGTCTCGCCCATGGAATCGACGCCATATTGCGCCTTCATCAAGGGATTGATGAAGCGCCAGCCGATGGTGGTGTCGTGGACCTCGGCGCCGCGCTGGAACGCCTCGGCCGCCTTTCCCATCACCAGCGGAGCCCGCGTCATCGACTCGACGCCGCCCGCGATGGCGAAATCCATCTCGCCGGAGCGGATCGCGCGCGCCGCCTCGCCGACCGCGTTGAGGCCGGAGGCGCACAGCCGGTTCACCGTGATCCCCGGAACCGAATCCGGCAATCCGGCGAGCAGCAGCGCCATGCGTGCGACATTGCGGTTGTCCTCCCCGGCCTGGTTGGCGCAGCCGAAAAACACCTCGTCGAGCCGCGACCAGTCCACTTTCGGATTGCGCGCCATCAAGGCCTTGATCGGCCGCGCCGCGAGATCGTCGGCGCGCACCCGGGCGAGGCTGCCGCCATAGCGACCGATCGGCGTTCGCACCGCGTCGCAGATGAAGACGTCGCGCATCTTTGCTGCTCCCTACGCCTGGTCGCCATGGGCGCGCCGCGTGCGCGCATGAATTTCGCGCAGTGCCGCAAGCTCGTGCGGATCGGGCACCGGGGTGGTCGCAACGTCCCGCGCGTACTTGACCTTCCAGCCGGTATTGCCGTCGATCTGGTCGCGGGTGACCCCCGGATGGATCGAAACCACGGTCATTTCCTTGGTTTCGGGGTCCGGCGCGAACACGCAGAGATCGGTGATGAGCCGGGTCGGCCCCTTGGTCGTGACCCCGAGCCGGGCGCGGTGGTCGCCGCCTTCGCCATGGCCGATCGAGGTGATGAAATCGAGCTTGTCGACGAAGCCCCGCCGGGTCTGGGTCATGATGATGAAGATCTCGCCGCAGGAGATCGCGATTTCCGGCGCGCCGCCGCCGCCCGGCAGCCGCACCTTCGGCTTGTCATAGGACCCGACCACGGTGGTGTTGAGGTTGGCAAACCGGTCGATCTGCGCGCCGCCGAGGAAGCCGACGGTGATGCGCCCGCCCTGCAGCCAGTAGCGGAACATCTCCGGCACCGAGACCGTGCACAGCGCGGTGTCGCACAATTCGCCGTCGCCGATCGAAAGCGGCAGGACCGACGGCTTGGTCCCGATGGTGCCGGACTCGTAGATCAGGGTGATCTCGGGCGCATGGGTCAGCCGGGCGAGGTTGCAGGCCGCCGACGGCATGCCGATGCCGACGAAGCAGACATCGCTCGACTTGAGCGCGCGGGAGGCGGCGACCGTCATCATCTCGGTCGAGGTATGGTTCTCGCTCATGGCGCGCTCCCGGCGGTGGCGAGTCGCTTGCGCTCGGCGGCGAACACTTCCGGGCCGCGCTGCAGCACATTGGCCTTCATCCAGGCGAGAAAGCCGTCGCGGTCGCGCGAGATCTCGTCCCACCTTTTGTAGTAGGCATTGTCGCGCTTGTAATAGCCGTGGGCATAGGAGGGATGGGCGCCGCCCGGCACTTCGGCCACCGCGCTGATGGTCCAGGACGGCAGGATCACGAGATTGGGGCTGCGTGGGCCGAAATCCTCGACGATCTCCTCCACCGTGACGATCGCGCGCTTGGCGGCCAGCACCGCCTGCTTCTGCACCCCGACAATGCCTTCGAGCAGCACATTGCCGGCGCGGTCGGCGCGCAGCGCATGGATGATTGCGACATCCGGACGGATCGCCGGCACTGTCGCGAGCTTCTCGCCGGTGTAAGGGCAGGTGACGCTGCTGATGGTGGGGTTCACCTTCGGCAGGTCGACGCCGATGTAGCCGCGAAAAACCGCAAACGGCAGCCCGGCGGCGCCGGCCTCATAAGCGTTCGCCATGGCGGCGTGGGAATGCTCCTCATAGGCGAGCGGTTGCGGCCAGGCGTTCTCGATGGCGTCGCGCATGCGGTGGAGCGAGCCGACCCCGGGGTTGCCGCACCACGAGAACACCACCTTGTCGACGCATCCCATGCCGATGAGCTGATCGTAGATCAGATCGGGGGTCATGCGGATCAGGGTCAGCCGTTTGCGGCGCTGGCGGATCACCTCGTGACCGGCGGCATGGGGAATGAGATGGGTGAACCCCTCCATCGCAACCGTGTCGCCGTCGCGAACGTTCGCCTCCACGGCGGCGGCGAGGGACATGAATTCGGACATACGCGCTTCCACCGGCTGGCTGTTGCGGGGATTATTTACGGTTCAACCTTGATCGGGTCAAATGCCGGTCCGGCGGGCCGCGCGCGCAGGTGGCGGCCTGCCGGCGCGGGCGCCCGGCGAGGCTTGCGCGCGGGCGCAAGAACCGCTTAGTACGTCGGTTCCATGTCTCGCCTTCCGCACGGAAACCGGACCTATCCCCATGCATCCCAAAGGACATGCAGCGCTCGTGACCGGCGGCGGCTCCGGCCTCGGCCGCGCGACCGCCGCGAAGCTCGCAGCGGCCGGTGCGAAGGTCGCGATCCTCGACATCAACTTCGACGCCGCACGGGAGGCGGCGGCAAAGATCGGCGGGATCGCCATCGCCTGCGACGTTGCCGACGCCGGCCAGACCGCCGCCGCGATCGCGCAAGCGCGCGACATCCAGGGGCCGGCGCGCATCCTCATCAATTGCGCCGGCATCGGTCCGGCCAAGCGCGTCGTCGGCCGCGACGGGCCGCAGCCGCTCGACGACTTCATCCGGGTCATCAACGTCAACCTGGTCGGCACCTTCAACGCGATGCGGCTCGCCGCCCACGCCATGTCGACCCTCGAACCGCTCGAGGACGGCGAACGCGGCGTCATCATCTCGACGGCGTCGGTGGCCGCCTATGAAGGCCAGATCGGCCAGGCCGCCTATGCCGCCTCGAAGGGCGGCGTCGCCGCGCTGATGCTGCCGGTCGCCCGCGAGCTCGCGCAATTCGGCATCCGGGTGTGCGGCATCGCACCGGGGATCTTCGGCACGCCGATGGTGACGGGGATGCCTGAAGAGGTGCAGCAGAGCCTCGCCGCCGCGATCCCGTTCCCGAAGGTGCTGGGTCGGCCGGAGCAATATGCCGACCTCGCGCTCCACATCATCGAGAACCGCTACCTCAACGGCGAGGTGATCAGGCTCGACGGCGCCATCCGCATGGCGCCGCGATAGAAGATGCTCACCAATACCCATCAGGTGACGGTGGAATGGGGCCATTGCGATCCCGCCGGGATCGTCTATTTCCCCAACTACTTCACCTATTTCGACGCCAGCACCAATGCGCTGTTCCGGCGCGCGCTCGGCTGCAACAAATACGAGATGCTCAAGCGATACGGCATCGTCGGCATTCCGCTGGTCGATGTCGGTGCCCGCTTCATCGTGCCGTCGACCTTCGGCGATGTCGTCACCATCGAATCGCGCGTCGCCGAAGTCCGTCGCTCCAGCTTCCGCATGCTGCACCGGCTTCTCAAGGGCGATACGCTGGCGGTGGAAGGGACCGAGACCCGCGTCTGGGCCGGCCGCGACCCCGGCAACCCCGAAAAGCTCAAGGGTATGCCGATCCCGGCCGAGGTGGTCGCGACGCTTACGGGCTGACTTTGCGTTTGCGGCGGGTCGTCTGGCGGTTCGGCTTGAATGCCGCCGCACCGACGGCTTTTCGTTTCGAGCTGTCCGCTATTTTCGTGGCTCCCGCGCCGGAATATCCGCGATAGAGGTCGGCGAATTCGTTGGCGAGTTCGTAACACACGATGAGCTTGTGGGTCGCAAGGTCCCAGCGCGCGTTGGGGTAGCCGCAGCTTTGCATTTCCAATGTGAAGGGCACCGGCCACGCGTATTCGTCCGACGCATGCTCGGCCACCGTTTCCAACAGCCGGATGGAGAGAGCCACTTGCCGGGCGTTCGCGGCGCGGCCCTCGGCCGGACCGTAGACCACATCGATCTTCGTTTTCGGCTGATCGGGAGCACGCCGAAACGGCTTGAGCAGCAGATCCCAGGAATACGCGGCATTGCTGAAATCGCCGGCACAGCTGTCCTGACGCTCCTCCGGCAGTTTGGTCTCCTTGGCGAGGTCCTTGAATTTCTCATCGTCGGAACCGACCATCAGGCACACGATTTGATAGGCGCGCTGCTGGTTGAGGCCGTGCTCGTCATAGAATTCGACCTTGTCGCCGGTTTTTTGATCGCGGCGGTCGGCCATGAACCAGCCCTCCGCCGCCTGGGTCAGCACGCGATGGGAAAAATCGGACCCTACCCTGATCAGCCTCAAGGCGGCATAGGTATCGGCCGCATCCTCCATCCTGCCGAGCACGGGCAATCCCATCTGGGTGATGGACGCATGGGCCATTTCGTGCAGCAGCACGAACAGCATATTGCCGGTCACGAATTCCGCGAGCCCTTGAATATATTTCGGAGACAGGCTCTTCATTTGCGGATTGCTGTCGCGGAGCGCGAGCGCGGCCCCGTCGATCCTGGCCTGAAATTTTCCCGACTCCTCCTTATACGCCGCCTCGGGCGGAGCCGGCGCCTGGGGTGGAGCGGATGACTGAGCGGGGTTTGATGGAGATGGCGCGGATGATTTCGAAGGGGCCGGTTGCGACAGAACCGGCCCCGCGCCGGACAGGAGCGCGAACAGGAAAAGAAGCCGCCACCAATGGGGCCGCGGTAACCTAATACCGAGGGTTGGTAAGGCTTGCATCGCTGCGCTGTATTACCCCTTCTTGGCCTTCATCGGCTTCTTCTGCTTCAACAAAGCCTCGCAGGGCGTATAGCGGCCGTTTCCTTCGTCGATCATGCACTTTTTGCTCTTGTAGAGCGCCTCGCAGGGCGTATAGCGGCCGTACCCTTCGTCGACCATACATCTGGCAGCGGCCGGGACCGTCGACGCGACCGTTCCCATGAACGTCAGGGCTCCGAAGCCTGCCAGCAACGCGGCAGAAATGGCTATTGATTTCATTTGTCCACCTATCAGTGTTTCGAGTTCATTTTTGGCAGTGAGGGGCATTTCCACTCGATTAAGCCACGCAGCCTAAGGCACAGGATATTGCCCTCCCGCGCGGCATGGCACAACTTCTAGTCCAAACAGCCGACACCACGCAACGACATCGTATTGACTTGTTTGTGAATGCCCCGTGAACGGCGGGCGACGGGCGTCGTCTCATTTTTGCGAGCGCCGCTTCGCCGGCGTCGTTTGTTGCGCTCGCGCGTCTTCCTGTTTGAACAATTCGGCCGTCTCCACCTTCAAAGCCCGCGCGAGCTGCTCCAGCTGCGCGACCGATGCATTTTCCTGGCCGTGCTCCATCCGGTTCACCCAGGCTTGATCCATTCCGGAATCCGACGCGAGACCTTGCTGGGACATGCTTTGCAACGAACGCAGCCGCCTTATATTGCGTGCAAGCAGCACGTTCGTCGTCATTCGTCCCGCCACGCTTTTGTCATCGCTGTAGCCGCGATAGAGTTCGAGGAATTCTTCCGCCATCTCGTAGCACAGCAACTCCTTATGCCCGCCTGGGGTCCATTCGGCGTTGGACTCGCCGCAGCTCTGCATGACTATCGAGATGGGGCGGGGCCAGACGACGAGATCGGCGGCATAGTTGGCGATGGTTTCCAGAAATCCGATGGCGCGAAATGTGCGGGCATAGACATCCATCTTGCCGGTCGCCGGGCCATATTCGATATCGACCTTCGATTTCGGCTGATCGGGGGCGCGCCGGAACGGCTTGAGTTCGGCGTTCCAGGAATACTGCGCATTGCTGTAATCGCCGCCGCAGCTGTCCTGCCGTGACTGCGGCATCTTTACCCAGTCGGCCAATTCCTTGAACCGGTCCTCGTCCCAGCCGACCATCAGGCACACGATCTGATAAGCGCGCTGCTTGTCGAGGCCGTGCTCGTCGTAAAAGGCGAGCTTCTCGCCCTCCTTGCGGTCGCGACGGTCCATCAGGAACCAGCCCCGCGCCGCCTGGACCAGCACGCGGTTTGAAAAGTCGGTGTTCATATTGATCATGGCGATGGTCGCGAAAAATCGGCGGCGTCCTCTTCCCGTCCGAGCACCGGCAGTCCCAATTCGTGGATGATGCCGTGTCCCAATTCGTGGAATCCCACGAACAGCATATTGCCGGCCACGAACTCGATCATGTCCATCTGCTGCTGCTGGGACATCCCCTTCAGGCGGGAGTCGGTGCCCAATTCGCGCACCCCGTCATCCATCTTGGCGCGAGGAGCACAAGTCGAGGTGGGGGCGGTCTGGGAATAAGCAAGTCCGGCACCGAGCAGGAAAACAATAAGCAGGGCACCTATGCGAAAAAAAATTCGTGTCCCATGACGGTGGAAAGCGGATGGGGTGATCAGCAAACTCGACATTGGAGGGCCTCATGTAAAGTGTCCTGCCCCGCTCGCGCCGGGATTCGAGCGCGATGATAGGTTTGCCCGGCGCCGAAGGGCAAGCATCGGTGTCGACCTTCGCAAAATCTGTAGGGCGCAATAGCGATGCATATTGCGCCCACGGCTTCCTCGCTAATGAAGGATCAGCTTCTGCACCCGCCAGTTGGAGGTTTCCGCGGCGTACACTTCGTTTTCCGAGGGCAGGCAAGCTGGTGGGCGCCGGAGAACTGCTTGAGCTGGCGTCCGGAGCGGCCGATCACGCCCAGCAC
The DNA here is from genome assembly GCA_963800215.1 of uncultured Alphaproteobacteria bacterium. GTDB lineage: Bacteria > Pseudomonadota > Alphaproteobacteria > Rhizobiales > Xanthobacteraceae > JAJPKK01. Next base: position 233,857 of record CAWCZY010000010.1, read on the forward strand.
CTTGCCGTCGAGCGAAACCTTGAAGATGCGGCCCGGGGAAGGTGACTCTCTCCGACGAACAGCACCTGGTTGGGGCCGGGCGTGATGCAGATCGAATTGGGAGCCCCGATCACCTGCGGCCAGGCGCTCGCCGGTGGGCGTGTTGCCATTGACCGCGTGGGTGCCGGGCACCGGCGGCACGTCGATGGTGAACATGCGCAGAAACTTGCCGTCGGTATCGAACACCTGGATGCGCCGGTTGGTGCGGTCGCCCACATAGAGGTTGTTGTTGCGGTCGATCGACAATGGCATGCGGGATGCGGAACTGCCCGGGCCCGGTGCCCTTGTCGCCCCATGACTTCACCCAGTCGCCATTCTTGTCGTATTTGGCGACGCGGGAATTGATGTATCCGTCGGTGATGTAGATGTTGCCTTCGGAATCCCAGGCGACGTCGGTGGGCTGGCGGAAGAGTCCGTCCACAGGGGCAAGCGGCGGGTCGACGTGCTCCCAGGGTTTGGCGTCCTCGTCGGCCGATTCCTTGCGGCGGCCGAAGACCACGACGACGCGGCCCGCCGGGTTGAACTTGATGATCATGTCGGAGCCTTTGTCGATGGCCCAGATGTTGTCGTCCTTGTCGATGCGCACGCTGTGGGCTTCGGACCAGGCGTAGAGGCCCTTGCCGATTTCGCGCAGGATATTCGCCGTTGGGGCCGAACTCGAGCAACTGCGCCGCCGCGGGCGCCATAGGCCGGACCGCCGGCGCTGTTGGAGCGCGTGAACACGAAGACATGGCCCTTGGAATTCACGGCGACGCCGGGAACCTCGCCGAAATTCATCCCCGGCGGCAGCTTGAGGAAGTCAGGCACGGAATCGAAGGCGAATTTCGGGCACGCTTTGCTGGGCCAGGGCCGGCCCCGCCAGCAGCAGCAGAAATGGAAGCACATAAGCTCTCATCAAACCCTCCCTGGACGTTCTGGTTGAGGCGTGCGTTCGTTCCGCACGCCACGGCCGGCACCGGCCGGCTTCTTGTTCGTCGCGGCTCGAATATATTCGACCGGGGCCGGGAAATCCAAACCGCAGATGCCCGCGGTCCGCAGGTGCGCCGTTTTCGTCGGCGTGCTACCGTTCATCGTGACCGATCTCATCCGTCTCGTGATCCTGATCGCGTTTCCGATCATTGCGCTCTACCTGCCGACGCGGATGTGAGGCTTTTATGGAACGCTCGTTCAAGACCGAAGTGAAGGCTTTGCGGCTCGGCGACGGCGCCGAGTTCCGCGGCGAGGGCATCCTCGCCGTCACCAAGGCGCTGCTGCAATCGGGCGTGAGCTATGTCGGCGGCTACCAGGGCGCGCCGGTCTCGCATCTGCTCGACGTGCTGGTGGACGCCCAGGACATCATGGCCGAGCTCGGCGTGCATCTGGAGACCTGCACCAACGAGGCCTCCGCCGCGGCGATGCTCGGCGCCTCGATCAACTATCCGCTGCGCGGCGCGGTCACCTGGAAATCCATCGTCGGCACCAATGTGGCGGCCGACGCGCTCTCGAACCTCGCGTCGCCCGGCGTGATCGGCGGCGCCATGATCATCATCGGCGAGGATTACGGCGAGGGCGCGAGCGTCATCCAGGAGCGCTCCTACGCCTATGCGATGAAATCCTCGATGTGGCTGCTCGATCCGCGGCCCGATCTGCCCACCATCGTGCGCTGCGTCGAGAAGGGCTTCGAGCTGTCGGAGGCGAGCCACGCGCCGGTGATGCTGGAGCTGCGCATCCGCGCCTGCCACGTCACCGGCGCGTTCACCGCCAAGCGACAACCGTCCCGGCGACCTATTCCGCGCCTCAACCGCCTGCCCGGCCCGCCGCGCTTCGACTATGCGCGGCTCTCCCACCCGCCCGTGACCTTCGTCCACGAGAAGCTCAAGGTGGAGAGCCGGCTGCCGGCGGCGCAGGCCTTCATCCGCGACAACAGGCTCAACGAGATGATCCCCGGCGATCTCGACGACATCGGCATCATCGTCATGGGCGGCCTGACCAACGGCCTGCTGCGCGCGCTGGAGCGGCTCGGCCTCGCCGATGTCTTCGGCGCCTCGCGGGTGCCGCTGCTGGTGCTCAACGTGGTCTATCCGCTGGTGCCGGAGGAGATGCGCGGAATTCTGCGCCGGCAAGCGCGCCGTGCTGGTGGTCGAGGAAGGCCATCCCGAATACATCGAGCAGGCCGTCAATGTCGAGCTGCGCCGCGCCGACATCCAGACCCGCGTGCTCGGCAAGGGGCCGCTGCCCAAGGCCGGCGAATACACCTCCGAGGTGCTGCTCGACGGCCTCGCGGCCTTCCTCGCCGCGGCGCGGCCGGCCGGCGTCGACGCCGATGCGATCGTCGCCAAGGTGCGCGACATCGTCGGCCACCGGCCCAAGGCCGCGGCGGCGCTTGGGCGAACTGCCGCCGCGGCCGCCCGCCTTCTGCACCGGCTGTCCGGAGCGCCCGGTGTTCTGCGCCATCAAGCTGATGCAGCGCGAGCTGGGGCCGACCCATATCAGCGCCGACATCGGCTGCCATTCGTTCGCGACCTTGCCGCCGTTCAGCCTGGGCAATTCCATTCTCGGCTACGGCATGTCGCTCGCCAGCGCCGCCGCGGTCGGCCCCAACATGGCAAAGCGCGCCGATCGCGGTGATGGGCGACGGCGGCTTCTGGCATAACGGGCTCGATCACCGGCGTCGCCAGCAATCTGTTCAACAAGGGCGACGGCGTGCTGATCGTCATGCAGAACGGCTACACCTCGGCCACCGGCCAGCAATACATGCCGTCGAGCCCGGCCGGGCGCAACGGCGCCGCCCGGCATGGATATCGAGCCGACGCTGCGCGCCATGGGCGTGAAATGGCTGCGCACGGTGCGCAGCTACGGCGTCGCCACCATGGTCGCGACGCTGAAGGACGCGATGCGCAGCGCCGAGCACGGCCTCAAGGTGATCATCGCCGACGGCGAATGCCAGCTGGCGCGCCAGCGCCGGGTGCGCGCCGAGGACGCGGCCAAGCTCGAGCGCGGCGAGCGCGTGGTACGCACGCGCTACGGCGTCGACGAGGAGATCTGCACCGGCGACCATTCCTGCATCCGCCTGTCCGGCTGCCCGTCGCTGACCGTGAAGCCCAATCCGGATCCGCTGCGCAGCGATCCGGTGGCGACCGTGATCGACAGCTGCGTCGGCTGCGGCCTGTGCGGCGAGGTCGCGCATGCCGCCGTGCTGTGCCCGTCGTTCTACCGCGCCGAGCTCATCCGCAATCCGCACCTGGTGGGACCGCATGGTGGCGGCGCTGCGCCGGCGCGTCATCGGTCTTCCTCGGCCGGCACCGCGCGGAAGGCCCCGGCGAGCGGCCAGTGCATCCCGCCGCGTGCGCCCGATCACCCTGTCTGATCGCCGCGCTCGGCGGCGAAGGCGGCGGCGTGCTGACCGACTGGATCATCGCGGCGGCGGCGAGCCCGGCTTGCCGGTGCAGAGCACCTCGATCCCCGGCGTCGCCCAGCGCACCGGCGCCACCACCTATTACATCGAGATGTTCCCGGTGCCGTCCGCGCGAACTCGGCGGGCAAGCGCCCGGTGCTGGCGCTCGTCGCCCGGCGTCGGCGATGTCGACATCGTGGTGGCGAGCGAACTGCTGGAAGCCGGCCGCGCCGTGGCGGCCGGCTTCGTCACGCCCGACCGCACGCTGTGATCGCCTCCACCCAGCCGCTCCTATGCCATGGCCGAGAAGATCGCCATGGGCGACGGCCGCTTCGATCCGGACAAGCTTGTCGAGCGCGGTCGAGGAGCATGCGCGCGAGCGGTGCTGTTCGACATGGACGCCGCTCGCCAGGGGGCCGGCGCCATGATCAACGCGGTGATGCTGGGCGCCATCGCCGCCTCGGGGCGCCTGCCGGTGCCGGTCGAGGCGTTCGAGGCCGCGATCCGCGCCGACGGCAAGGCGGTCGAGGCAAATTTGCGCGGCTTCGCGCGCGGGGCTCGCCGCCGCCCGGCAGGGCGCGGCCACGCCGGCCGGCGATGCGGCCGCCAAGACGCCCTGCCGCCGCCGCGGAGACCCTCGCTCGATCTCGAAGCCCAGGCGTCGCTGCTTGCGCCGGCGCCGCCGACATCGTCGTCGAGGGCGTGCGCCGGCTCGCGGCCTATCAGGACCTCGCCTACGCCCGGCTCTATCTCGACCGGCTGCGCCGATCGCGCAAGCCGATGCCGCGCGCCCAGGCGGAAGGACGGCTGCTCGCGCGAGATCGCGCGCCATCTCGCGGTGCGCATGTCCTACGAGGATGTGGTCCGCGTCGCGCAGGCCAAGATCGCGCCGGCGCGCATGCGCGCGCATCGTCGCGAAGATGGGCGCCAAGCCCGGCGAGCCGGTCGCGATCGTCGAATTCCTCAAGCCCGGCATCGAGGAGATCTGCCAGCTCCTGCCGCCCCGGCTCGCCACCGCGATCCTGCGCCTCGCCGAACGCCGCGGCTGGACCGGCCGCTTCTATTGGGGCATGGAGATCAACACCACCTCGGTCACCGGCTATCTGCGATTCCTGATGCTCGCCAAGCTGCGCCGGTTGCGGCCGCGCAGCTACCGCTATCGCGCAGGAGCAGGCGGCGATCGAAGCCTGGCTCGGGCTGATCGTCGCGGCGGCGGCGAGGTCCGCGCGCGCTGGCGCTCGAAATCGCCGAATGCGCGCGGCTGATCAAGGGCTATGGCGACACTTGGAAGCGCGGCGCGGCGAACTATGCCGACATCGAGGCGCGGGTGATCCGTCCCGTGCTGGCCGGCGACGATCGCGGTCGGCGCGCGGGATCGATGCGATCGCCAGCGCCCGCACCGCCGCCCTGGTCGATCCCGAAGGCGAAAGCCTCGCCCGATGCCTCGCCGACATCGAGCGCAGCCCGGACCTCGGCATCGCGGCGGAGTGAGCGCCTTGACAGCGGGGGCCCGGCCATGCCCCTTCCCGCGCAAGCTTGCCTGCTCCCACCGCAACACCCGGCCGCAGTTCAAATCCGCCGCGGCTGCCACCCCGATCCGGAGGAACCGCTCATGCGCATCGACGCATACACCCATTTCATCCCGAAGAAGTTCTTCGACGCGGTGGACAAGATGCCGGGCGCCGGCAAGGACATCGGCAAGCGCATGCGCGGCGTGCCCTGCGTCTACGACCTCGACGAGCGCCGCCGCGTCGTCGGCTTGTTTCCGGACTATGCGCAGATTCTGTCCTACCCGATGCCGCCGCTGGAAAACTTTGCGGCGCCCCGATCAGGTCGACGATCTCTGCAAGATGATCAATGACGGCTTCGCCGACATCGTCGAGGCGCATCGCGACCAGTTTCCCGGCTTCGTCGCCCAGGTTTCGCTCGCCTCGCCGGCCGGCGCGGTGAAGGAAGCGACGCGCGCCATCAACGATCTCGGCGCCTGCGGCGTGCAGATTTACACCAACGTCAACGGCACGCCGATCGACCGCCCGCAATACGAGGAGTTCTGGGCGGCCATGGAAAAGATCGGCAAGCCGGTCTGGATCCACCCGGCGCGAACGGCAGAGCGCCCCGACTATGTGGACGAGAAGAAATCGCTCTACGAAATCTGGTGGACCTTCGGGTGGTCCTACGAGACCGCCAGCGCCATGGCCCGCCTGGTGTTCTCCAAGACCATCGACCGCCACCCCGACCTCAAGCTCATCGTCCACCATTTCGGCGGCATCGTGCCGATCCTCGAAGGCCGCATCGGCCCGGGCTGGGACCAGCTCGGCGCGCGGACCTCCGACGAGGATTATGTCACCCTGCGCAAGAGCCTGAAGAAGCGCCCGCTCGACTACTTCAAGCAGAATTTCTACGCCGACACCGCCGTATTCGGCGCCGACGCCGCCACCGTCTGCGGCCTCGCCTTCTATCCCATCGAAAAGGTGGTGTTCGCCTCGGACTGCCCGTTCGATCCGGAAAAGGGCACCGGCTATATCCGGGAGACGCTGCGGATCCTGGAGTTGCTCGATCTGGCGAAGGACGTGAAGGAGAAGATTTATTACAAGAATTTGGAGGGGATTACGGGGAAGACGTTCGTGAAGTGAGGGGTGGAAATCCATTTACTCCGTCATCACCGGGCTCGTCCCGGTGATCTCGATCAACAGGGCACGGCCGTCCCAAACGCCACGGCCCACCTTGTCCCGGAGCGTCCTTATTTTCTACAATTCCCCACGTGAAACAATTCTACGTCTACATCCTGGCCAGCCGGCCCGGCGGCGCGCTCTATGTCGGCGTCACCAACGATCTCGTCCGTCGCGTCTACGAGCACCGGCAAAAGTCGGCACCAAGTCACAGCAAACGCTATCACATCGAACGCCTCGTCTATTTCGAAGTCTACGACACTGCCGCGCTCGCAATTCAACGCGAGAAGAATATCAAACACTGGCCGCGGGCATGGAAGACCAACCTCATTGGGCAAACGAACCCAACGTGGCGCGACTTGTATGATGACATCGCGCTGCCGTGATTGGGCAATGTGCACCGGTGTCTGGCGCGGCCGTGCCCTGGTAATCGAGATCGCCGGGACAAGCCCGGCGATGACGGAGTGGGTTGGGGGTTGGGGGTTACGGGTTGGGGGTTACGGGTTGGGGGTTACGGGTTAGGGGTTACGGAGTGCGGAGGGGGTTATTGACTTACCCCCCGTCTCCTCTAGCGTCGCGCCATGGATGCGACGCCGCTGCCCCCTGACGCGCCGCCCGCCGCGGCGGGCGAGGAGCATCGCGTCACGCCGCTGATGGAGCAGTACGTCGAGATCAAGGCCGCCAATCCGGACTGCCTGCTGTTCTACCGGATGGGCGACTTCTACGAGCTGTTCTTCGCCGATGCGGAGGTGGCGAGCCGCGCGCTCGGCATCGTGCTCACCAAGCGCGGCAAGCACCGCGGCCAGGACATCCCCATGTGCGGCGTGCCGATCGAGCGCGCCGACGAATATCTGCATCGGCTCATCGCGCTGGGTCACCGGGTCGCGGTGTGCGAGCAGACCGAGGATCCCGCCGAGGCGAGGAAGCGCGGCGGCAAGAGCATCGTTCGCCGCGACGTCGTGCGCCTGGTGACGCCGGGCACCCTGACCGAGGATTCCCTCCTCGACGCCAGGCGCAACAATTACCTGGTCGCGATCGCGCGCGCCAAGCCGTCGGCGGAGGGGGACAGCCGTTTCGCGCTCGCCTTCCTCGACATCTCCACCGGCGAGTTCCGCCTCACCGAGTGCGACCGCACCGGCCTCCCGGCCGAACTCGCCCGCCTCGAGCCCGGCGAGATCATCGTGTCCGACGCGCTCTACGGCGACGGCGAAGTGGCGCCGCTGCTGCGCGCGCTGCCGGTGACGCCGCTCGGGCGCGACGTGTTCGACGGTGCCAGCGCCGAGCGCCGGCTCGCCAACTATTTCGCGGTCGCGACCACCGACGCGTTCGGGGCGCTGTCGCGGCTGGAGCTGACCGCGGCCGCCGCCTGCATCACCTATGTGGAGCGCACCCAGATCGGCAAGCGGCCGCCGCTGTCGCCGCCGAGCCGGGAGGCCGCCGGCGCGACCCTCGCCATCGACGCGGCGACCCGGACCAACCTGGAGCTGATGCGCACCCAGACCGGCGAGCGCCGCGGCTCGCTGATCGGTGCCATCGATCGCACCGTCACGGTCGCCGGCGCGCGGCTGTTGTCGCAGCGCCTCGCCGCCCCGCTCACCGACCCAGGCGCGATCGGGCGCCGGCTCGACGCGGTCGAGCTGTTCGCGGCCGATGCCCTGCTGCGCGCCGATGTCCGCGCGCGGCTCGCCGCCGCTCCCGATCTCGCCCGCGCGCTGGCGCGGCTGGTGGTCGCGCGCGGCGGCCCGCGCGATCTCGCCGCCATCCGGGACGGCCTGCACGCCGCGGCGCAATTGCGCGCGCGGCTCGCGGTGACGCCCGCCGTCGCCGACATCATCGATGCCATGGCCGCGCTGCAGCGGCCGGACCCCGCCATCGCCGCGGAGCTTGCCGCGGCGCTGGGCGAAGACCTCCCGCTGTTCAAGCGCGACGGCGGCTTCGTCGGGCCGCAATACGACGCGGCGCTCGACGAGACCCGCGCGCTGCGCGACGAATCCCGCCGGGTCGTCGCGGCGCTGCAGGCCCGCTATGCCGACGACACCCAGGTCAAGTCGCTCAAGATCCGGCACAACAACGTGCTCGGCTACTTCGTCGAGGTCACCGCGCAGCACGGCGACAAGCTCCTGGCTCCGCCTTGGAACGCGACCTTCATCCACCGCCAGACGCTGGCGGGACAGGTCCGCTTCACCTCGACGGAGCTCGGCGCGCTCGAAGCCAGGATCGCCAACGCCGCGGACCGCGCGCTGGGCCTGGAGCTGGAGATTTTCGAGCGCCTCGCCGCCCGCGTGGTCGCGGCGGCCGACGGCATCAAGGCCGCCGCCCAGGCGCTCGCCGCGATCGATGTCGCGTCCGCGCTGGCGACGCTCGCGGTCGAGCGCGCCTATGTGCGCCCGGAGGTCGACGCCAGCCGCGATTTCGTCATCGTGGGCGGTCGCCATCCCGTGGTCGAGCAGGCGCTGGCGCGCGACAGCGGGCCGTTCGTCGCCAATGATTGCGACCTGTCGCCGCCGCAGGCGGGCGCCGCCGGGCGCATCTATCTCATCACCGGGCCCAACATGGCGGGCAAGTCGACCTATCTGCGCCAGAACGCGCTGATCGCTGTGCTCGCGCAGATCGGCAGCTTCGTGCCGGCGAGACGAGCGCGGATCGGCATCGTCGACCGCCTGTTCTCGCGCGTCGGCGCGGCCGACGATCTCGCCCGCGGCCGCTCCACCTTCATGGTGGAGATGGTGGAGACCGCAGCCATCCTCAACCAGGCCGGCGAGCGCTCGCTCGTCATCCTCGACGAGATCGGGCGCGGCACCGCGACCTTCGACGGCCTGTCGATCGCGTGGGCGGCGATCGAGCACCTGCACGAGCAGAACCGCTGCCGCGCGCTGTTTGCGACCCATTTCCACGAATTGACCGCGCTCGCGGCCAAGCTGCCGCGGCTGTTCAATGCCACGGTGCGGGTGAAGGAGTGGCAGGGCGACGTGGTGTTCCTGCACGAGGTGGTGCCGGGTGCGGCCGACCGCTCCTACGGCATCCAGGTCGCCAAGCTCGCGGGGTTGCCGGGCAAGGTGATCGAGCGGGCGAAGCTGGTGCTGGCGGAGCTGGAAGCCGAGGACCGGATGTCGCCGGCGCGCCATCTCATCGACGACCTTCCGCTGTTCAGCGCCGCCGCCCGCAGCGCGGTTGCGCCGTCGGCCGATCCCGCCATCGAGGCGGTGATGGAGGCGCTCGCCGCGCTTCATCCCGACGAGATGTCGCCGCGCCAGGCGATGGAGGCGCTCTACGCCCTCAAGCTCCTGGCGAAGCCGCGGAATTGAGCGCGGCCGTGCGCGCCGCGTGGCCGGCGCGGCGGAGCATGAAAATGATGATGTTGCATACGATCGAAACCGCGAGCGCGCTCGCCAGCGCGAGCGGAGCGCCGAACGGCACCGCGGCGAGGTGAAGCGTCAGGATTGCGAGGGCGAACCCGACCAGCCCCCACATGGCGTTGGCGATGATGGCCGCGGTGGCGGCGCCGCCGATGCGCGGATGCAGGATCAGCATGATGCTCAGCATCACGATCGGGAACACCGCGAAGATGCCGGCGAGCACCGGGCCGACGCTGTCACCCAGCGTGACCACGGTGCCGACCAGCGCGGCCACCAGCGTGGCGCGCAGCGGAATGTCGAACCACCGCCTGGTGATGACGGGCATCCGCACATGCAGATAGCGCTGCGCCAGCGGTACGCAGGCGCCATAGGTCGCGACATTGAGAAGGATGGCCCCGGGCACCGACCAAGTGACGGCGCGGATGGCGAGCGCGCAGGCGATCCAGGTTCCGACCGCCGCCGTGATGGTGACCGCGAACGAGCGCCGCTGCGCCGCCACCACATAGGCCATGCCGAAAATGCCGGACGCCGCATGGGACGCGAGGCTGGTCACGGTGCTGTCGGCGATGAAGGCGGCGCCGTGATCGATCGCGAGCAGGATATAGGCCGGCCCGGCCCCGATCGGCAGCGTCACCACCATGGCGCCGACCAGCGCGCCGGCGCGTTCGGCGACGAACGACGCGGTGACCACGAACGCCGCCGCGACCGCCATCTTGATCGCGAGCACGAGAAGGAACCAGAGGTCGGGAGACATTGGCTGGAATGCTGCACGCCCGGGGAGGAAGGATTTCTACTACCGATGCATCCTGCGATCTATGTCCGCGCGCACATGCATCGACGGTCGGCCCTTTCTTTCGCTCCCCGTCTTCGGGGAGGATTAGGGTGGGGTCTGCCTCAACCACGCACCGTGCTCGTGAGAAAGGCGCCACCTCGGCCCTCCCCGGAGACGGGGAGGGAGATAGAGACTCACTGCGCGCGCGGCCGCGGCCGGTGAATAAAGCGGACTTCTACGTTGCCGCGCCGCGGCAGCCCCGAAGTGGAGTAGTAGAGATTGGGCAGGCATTCCCCGCGCACGTTGCAGCGCGGATAACCGTAAAGGCCCGGCCGCACATAGGTGAAGTCGTAGGGCCCGTAATTATGGACGTAATCGCAGTACGGAAAGCACTCCACCGCCAGCGCACTGCCGGCGCCGCAGAACCAGAGACAAAATACGGCGAACAAACGCCGGGAGCTTCGGACGATGGATGGGCTGGACTTCAACTCGGCCGACATGCGCATTCTCCCCCTGCGCCCGCGTGGGCGCCCCCAAGGATTTGACCCGCCCATCCTAACGCACGATCGCTGACAATTGCACACTTTTCGAACCGGCCGCCGCCCCCTGTCGCGGCCGGCGGAGGCCACGCCCGCGAAAGCGGCGCCACGACGACCGTGACACGGCGTTCCGTCTCGGCTATCGAATGCGGCATGGCTCAAGCCCTCAAGCTCGTCCCCACCGATGCCGCCTTGTTCGACGCCGAAGCGATCGCGGCCGAATTGGCGAAGCTCGCGGCATCCTATCCGGGACGCGAACGCGAACTGCGGACCGCGGTCGCCCTGCGGCTCAAGGCGGCGCTCGCCGCCAGCCGGGCCGAGATCGAGCGCCTTTTGCTCCAGGACCGCCATGGCGGGCGCTGTGCCGCGCGGCTGTGCTGGGTGCAGGACGAGATCATCCGCGTGCTCTACGAGTTCGCCATCGAACACATCTACCCGTCGGTGCACCCGTCGGAATCCGAGCGGATGGCGATCGTCGCCACCGGCGGCTACGGCCGCGGCCTGATGGCGCCGGGCTCGGACATCGATCTCCTGTTCGTGCTGCCCTACAAGCAGACCGCCTGGGGCGAGTCGATCGCCGAGACGATCCTTTATTGCCTGTGGGACATGGGCCTCAAGGTCGGCCACGCGACCCGTTCGGTCGACGAGTGTATCCGCCAGGCCAAGGACGACATGACCATCCGCACCGCGATCCTGGAGGCGCGCTTCCTGCTCGGCGAGCGCGGACTCTACGACGAATTGCTGTCGCGTTTCGACACGCAGGTGGTGCAGGGCACCGCGGCCGAGTTCGTCGCCGCCAAGCTCGCCGAACGGGAGGAGCGCCATCGCCGCAGCGGCCAGTCGCGTTATCTCGTCGAGCCCAACGTCAAGGACGGCAAGGGCGGCCTGCGCGATCTTCACACCCTGTTCTGGATCGCCAAATACGTCTATCGCGTGCGCAAGCCGGAGGAACTGATCGCGCAGGGCGTTTTCGACCGCGCGGAATACCGGCTGTTCCAGCGCTGCGAGGATTTCCTGTGGGCGGTGCGCTGTCACATGCATTTCCTCGCCGGCCGTGCCGAGGAGCGCCTGTCGTTCGACATCCAGCGGAGCATCGCCCAGCGGCTCGGCTATTCGCAGCGGCCGGGATTGCGCGACGTCGAGCGCTTCATGAAGCATTACTTCCTGATCGCCAAGGACGTCGGCGACCTCACCGCGATCCTGTGCGCCGCGCTGGAGAACCGGCAGGCCAAGCCCGTGCCCATGCTCAACCGCATGGTGGCGAAGCTGCGACCGCGGGGCCGGCGCGTGCTGCGCGAGAGCGACGATTTCGTCGTCGACAACAGCCGCATCAACATCGCCGACCCCGATGCGTTCGCCCGCGATCCCGTCAATCTCATCCGCATCTTCCGCCTCGCCCAGCGTCACGGCCTCGCCTTCCACCCCGAGGCGCTGCGCCGGGCGACCCATTCGCTCAAGCTGATCGACAAGCCGCTGCGCGAGAATCCCGAGGCCAACGCTGTTGTTCCGGGAAATCCTCACCTCCAAGACCAACGCCGAGATCGTGCTGCGGCGCATGAACGAGGCCGGCGTGCTCGGCCGCTTCATTCCGGAGTTCGGCCACGTCGTGTCGATGATGCAGTTCAACATGTATCATCACTACACCGTGGACGAGCATCTGCTGCGCTGCATCGGCGTGCTGGCCGAAATCGAGAACGGCACCAATCCGGCCTACGCGCTCGCCAACGACCTGATCCGCAAGATCCAGCCGAGTCACCGCGAAGTCCTGTATTTCGCGCTGTTCCTCCACGACATCGCCAAAGGCCGGGTCGAGGACCACTCGATCGCCGGGGCGCGGGTCGCCCGCCATCTCGGGCCCCGCTTCGGCTTTTCGGCGGCGGAGACCGAGACCATGGCGTGGCTGGTCGAGCGCCACCTGGTGATGTCGACGATCGCCCAGTCGCGCGACCTGTCCGACCGCAAGACCATCGAGAATTTCAGCTCCATCGTGCAGTCGCTGGAGCGCATGAAGCTCCTCACCATCCTCACCACCGCCGACATCCGCGCGGTGGGGCCGGGGGTGTGGAACGGCTGGAAGGCGCAGCTCCTGCGCGCCCTCTATTACGAGACCGAGCCCGGTCTGACCGGCGGATTCTCCGAGGTGGACCGCGCCAAGCGCGTGGCGATCGCACAGGCCGAATTCCGCGCCGAGCTGAAGGACTGGCCGCCGGCGGAGGTCGACCGCTACATCGCCCGCCACTACCCCGCCTACTGGCTCAAGGTCGACCTCGTCCACAAGGTCGCCCATGCGAATTTCGTCCGCGCCGCCGAGCAGGAGGGCAAGTCGCTCGCCACCAATGTGCGGTTCGACGCCGAGCGCGGGGTGACCGTGGTGACGGTGCTCACTCCGGACCACCCGCGGCTGTTGTCGGTGATCGCAGGCGCCTGCGCGGTGACGGGGGCCAACATCGTCGACGCCCAGATCTACACCACGACCGACGGGATGGCGCTCGACACCATCGCGATCACCCGCGAGTTCCCCCATGACGAGGACGAGGGACGCCGCGCCGACCGCATCGCCACGGCGATAGAGAATGCGTTGCGCGGTGATTTGCGACTGCCGGACGTGGTGGCGAAGCGGGCCGCGCCCAAGGGACGGATCAAGGCGTTCGCGATCGAGCCCGAAGTCACCATCAACAATCAGTGGTCGAACCGCTATACCGTCGTCGAGGTCAGCGGCCTCGACCGGCCCGGGCTGCTCTATGAGCTCACCGCGACGCTGTCGAAGCTCAATCTCAACATCGCGTCGGCCCATGTCGCTACCTTCGGCGAGCGCGCCGTCGACGTGTTCTACGTCACCGACCTCATGGGCGCGAAGATCTCCACGCCGACCCGCAATGCCGCGATCAAGCGCGCCCTGATCCAGGTGTTCACGCCGCAGCAAGAGGCCCGGCCCACCTCCAGGGTGGCGGCGCAGTGATCTGTCCGGCGCGCCCTTGTTGCGGCGGCCGCGGTGTTCTGCAAAACTCGGGCTGGGCCGTCATCCGCGCGCTCCAACAGCGGCGAAAAGCGCCGCGGCTGACCGTAGGCTCGGAACCGGGAAGGAATCCTTCATGGCCGAATGGTTCGTCGCCAAGGCGGCGGAAATGTCGGACGGCGACCGCCGGATCGTGTCGGCCGGCCGCCACGAGATCGGCGTGTTCCTCAAGGACGGCGCATTCCATGCCTACAGCAATTATTGCCTGCATGCCGGCGGCCCCGCCTGCGAGGGGCTGCTGATCAACCGGGTGGTCGACCTGATCGGCCCCGACCGCACCTATCTCGGCCAGGGCTTCGGCGACGAGGTGCATTTCGTGTGCCCCTGGCACGGCTGGGAATACGACATCACGACCGGCGAATGCGCCGGCGACCGCAAGCTCAAGCTGCGCAGATACGACGTGGTCCGCCGCGGCGAAGACATCTTCGTCGTGGCTTAGCGCATGAACCCGAAAAGTTGCAGACTTCTCGGACGAGATCATGCGCAAAATCAAAGAGAAATAGAGCGCCATGCAATTCGGCTTGAATGGATAGCGCTCTAAAGGGGAACGCCCATGGACATGCCGCGCAACGAAGTCCGCACGCCCCGCTTCGATCAGTATTCGACAGCGAAATATCTCGAGCACGCGTCCGAGCAGGCGCGCCGGCGCAATTACAACGACTTCCTCATCGTCGACGTCGACGCGCATCATTACGAAAACGAATCCTACAAGGAGGTGTTTTCCTACATCGACAGCCCGGTGATCCGGCGCGCGGCGATGGAATCGACCAAGCGCGGCGGGCGCTCCTCGATGATGTCCAGCCAGGTCGGCTACCAGGACATCGGCGGCCGCATCACCCGCCACGACCTGCGCAGGCTGGAAAAGACATCACCCGACACCCACCGCGACATCGCCATGACCAGGGCGTGGATGGACGCCATGGGCGTCGACTACGCCTGCCTGTTCCCGACCCCGATGCTGTTCCTCGGCCTGCATCCCCAGGTCGAGATCGAGGTGGCGATGGCGCAGGCCTATAACCGATGGCTGTGCGAGCGCATCCTCGCCGAAGAGCCGCGCATCATCTCGATGCTCTACCTGCCCTTCAACGACCCCGAGGCGGCCTACCGTACCGTCAAGGAATTCGGCGACCGCAAGGGTGTGGTCGGCTTCATGGTGACGTCGCCGCGCTACAAGCCGGTGCACGACAATGCCTACATCAAGACCTATGCGCTGCTCGAAGAGATCGGCAAGCCGATCTCGTTCCACGCCGCCTACAACTGGAACGACCAGGCCTTGGCGATGGCGAACCGCTTCATCGCCGTGCATGCCCTGGGCTTCATGTGGTTCAACATGATCCACATGACCAACTGGGTGGTGAACGGGCTGCCGGAGCGCTTCCCCAAGCTCAAGGTGATGTGGATCGAGAGCGGGCTGACCTGGGCCTACAGCCTGATGCAGCGGCTCGACCACTCCTACATGATGCGCACCTCGGACTGCCCCTCGCTCAAGCGCCGCCCCAGCGAATACATGCGCGAGATGTATTACTCGACCCAGCCGATGGAGGTGCCGCAGGACCTCTCGATCCTGGAGGCGACCTTCAAGATGATCAATGCCGAGACCCAGCTGGTGTGGTCGTCGGACTATCCGCATTGGGACTTCGACCTGCCGAGCGTGATCTACGACCTGCCGTTCCTCAGGGAAACAGCCAAGCGTAACATCCTCGGCGCCAACGCGGCGCGGCTGTTCGGGCTCGACACCAAGCCGGTGAAGAAGAGCCTGTGAGGTCGGACGACCCGGCTGTATCCGGTTAGCCATTCGCCAGACCCGCCCCCGGTAACCCACCCTTAAACCGGCCCCGCTAGCGTGGTCGGGGGCATGACCCCGCGAGGGTCGCCGACGGGGCGGAAATTGGCGAAACCAGGTCGAGGCGCGAGCAAGCGTCGCGAGCCCTCTTTCAAGAGCGGCGCGGGGGCGCTGGACGTGCGGCTGTCGCCGGAGGACCGCTCCGCGGCACCCGCATCCGATGCTGCGCGCGCGCCCCGGTCCGCAAAAATACACTCCGCGAAACCGAACGCCGCCAAACCGATTGCCGCAAAGGCGCGCGTCGAACCCAAGCTCGAATTTCCCCCGGCTCCGCGGGTCCCGGCGCCGCAAAGGAAAGCCGCGGGCGGACGCAGCGGCAAGCGCCGCCGGTTCGGCCTCGCCCGCCTGCTCTATTGGGGCGCGGTCCTGGCGATCTGGGCGGTGCTCGGCGTGGCCGGGGTGTTCACGTGGGTCGGCATGCATCTGCCGCCGATCCAATCCCTGGAGATCCCGAAGCGCCCGCCGAGCGTCCAGATCAACAGCCTCGACACCCGCCTGTTCGCGACCCGCGGCGAAATGGGCGGCGCGGCGCTGCCGCTCAAGGACATGCCGGCGCACCTGCCCAATGCCTTCATCGCCATCGAGGACCGGCGTTTCCGGTTCCATCACGGCATCGATCCGGTCGGCCTCTTCCGCGCCGTGGTGGCGAACCTGCTCCACCGCGGCATCTCCCAGGGCGGCTCGACCATCACCCAGCAACTCGCCAAGAACCTGTTTCTGACCCAGGACCGCAACCTCATGCGCAAGCTGCAGGAGGTGGTGCTGGCGCTGTGGGTGGAGCACAAATTCTCCAAGAACGAGATTCTGGAGCTCTATCTCAACCGGGTCTATTTCGGCTCCGGCGCCTATGGGGTCGAGGCCGCCGCGCAGCGCTATTTCGGCAAATCGGCCCGCAACGTCTCGGTGGCCGAGGCGGCGCTGCTCGCCGGCCTCGTCAAATCGCCTTCGCGCCTGGCGCCGACGCGCAATTTCGACGGCGCCGAGCGGCGCGCCCAGATCGTACTCGCCGCGATGGCCGACGACCGGCTCATCAAGGAGGACGTCGCCACCGCGGCGATGGCTTCCCCGCCGAAGATCGTCAAGCCCAGCGCCGGCGGCTCCTCGAACTATGTGGCCGATTGGGTCATGGACGTGATCAACGAGCTGGTCGGGCGGGTCGACGAGGACATCATCGTCGACACCACCATCGACGGGTCGCTGCAGTCCGTGGCCGAAAAGGCGCTGCTCGAGGAGATATCCCAGAAGGGCGAGAAGTTCGGCGTGCAGCAGGGCGCGCTGGTGGCGATGACGCCGGACGGCGCGGTACGGGCGCTGGTGGGCGGGCGCAACTACGCGGAGACGCAGTTCAACCGCGCGGTGGCGGCGAAACGCCAGCCCGGTTCGGCGTTCAAGCCGTTCGTCTACCTCACTGCGCTCGAGCACGGGCTCACGCCCGACACCGTTCGCGAGGACCGGCCGATCGAGTTGAAGGGCTGGCGGCCGGAGAACTACGGCCACGAGTATTTCGGGCCGGTGACGCTGACGCAGGCGCTGGCGAAGTCGCTCAACACGGTATCGGTGCGGCTCACGCTGGAATTCGGCCCCGCCGCGGTGGTGCGCACCGCCCACCGGCTCGGCATTGCGTCGAAGCTCGAGCCCAATGCCTCGATCGCGCTCGGCACCTCCGAGGTTTCGGTGCTCGAACTGGTATCCGCCTACGCGCCCTTTGCCAATGGAGGGAACGCCGTCATGCCCCACGTCGTCGAGCGGATCCGCACCGCTCACGGCAAAGTGCTTTATGCGCGCAGCACCCAGGCCCTCGGCCGTGTTGTCGATCCGCACTATGTCGCGATGATGAACGCGATGATGCGGGAGACGCTGACCTCGGGCACCGCGCGCAAGGCGGACCTGCCGGGCTGGCCGGCCGCCGGCAAGACCGGCACCAGCCAGGATTTCCGCGACGCCTGGTTCGTCGGCTACACCAGCCAGCTCGTCACCGGCGTGTGGTTCGGCAATGATGATTCCTCACCGACCAGGAAAGCGACCGGCGGCGGCCTGCCGGTCGAAGCCTGGAGCCGGTTCATGAAGGCGGCGCACCAGGGGATTTCGGTGACGGATCTTCCCGGGAGCGCTGCAAGTCCCGCGGCGATTGCTTCGACCGGGTTCTCGCCTGGGGTCTCGGCCGCGCCACCGCCGGCCGCCGCCACCGGTCCCGGGCGGGCAGGTGAGCCGGTCCGGCCGGCCGAGGGGACCATCGACGGCTGGCTGATGAACCGGCTGTTTCCGGGGCGCTGAGTCAGCGCGCCGCGCGGACGCCGCGGGTGAAATACCACACCATCGGCGTCAGGCATCCCGCAGCCGCCACCGCGATCGCGAGCGGCCACGCCGTCGTCCCCAAGGCGTGCCCGACCACGGCGCCCATGATCGCGGCCGCCGATTGCTGGACCACGCCGCCGAGCGCGGAGGCCGCGCCGGCATGATGGGGAAACGGCTGCAGCGCCGCCGCGAAGGCCTGCGGCATGATCAGGCCCATGCCGGCGAGATAGACCGCGACCGGCACCGAGAGGCTCAAGCCCGCCCGCGGCAGGAACCCCACCGCTGCGAGCAAAGCGAGGCCGCCGGCGGCCACCGCGACTGCGCCGATGCCGATGGTGCGATCGAGTCCGAGGCGCACGACGATAGCCGCCGCAAGCGACGTCCCCAGCATGAATCCGACCGCCGCGAGGCTGAACGCCATGCCGAAGGAGAGCGCCGACAGGCCGTAAAGGTCCTGCAACACGAATGGCGACGCGGAAATCCAGGCGAACAGCCCACAGAAGCTGATCGCCGCCAGCGCGATGTTGGCGAGGAAGCCGCCGTGCGCGAGCAGCAGGCGGTAACCGAGCAGCACATTCGCGAACGACAGCGGCGCGGCCGGCGCCTTGCGGGTTTCCGGCAACAGCCGCCACGACAGCGCGGCGGCCACCCCGCCGGCCGCAAAAATGAAGACGAAATCGGCGCGCCACCCGAACACGGTCTGCAAGGCGCCGCCGATCAGCGGGCCGATGATCGGCGCCAATCCCATGATCATGGCCATGATCGACAATTCGCGGCCGGCACGCGGACCTTCATAGAGGTCGCGGATGATCGCGCGCGCCAGCACGATGGCACCCGATGCGCCGAACCCCTGGATCATCCGCGCGGCGACCAGCGCCCCGATCCCCGGCGCGACCGCACAGGCGAGGGTCGCCAGGCAAAAGACGACGAGCGCCGTCATCAAGACCGGCTTGCGCCCGTAGCGGTCCGACACCGGCCCGTACACGATCTGGCCGCCGGCAAATCCGATCAGATAGACCGAGATCGTGAGCTGCACCTGCGACGCCGGGGCGTCGAGCAACTTGCCGATCTCCGGCATCGCCGGAAGATAGAGATCGATCGACAGTGGGCCGATGGCCGTCACCAGCGCCAGCAATACGGTCAGGGCGAACGAGCCGGGACGCAACATCAGGAGTCGATCGAAGGCGGCGCGGACGCCGCGGAGTGCCGGCCGGGAAACGGGCGATGGGGTGAAGGACTGCGAAGGCCCGGCGGCATTACGCGGCGGCGCCGCCCACCGGACCGCGCTTGGCTTTCTTGCCGGAAGCGTCGGGTTCGAGGCCGTAGCGATGCAGATCGGTGCCATGGACGTCGAGCCAGGCCTTGGCGCGCTCCATGTCGGGGCAGATGCGGCGCAGCACGCGCCAGAACCGCGGCGAATGGTTCATTTCGACGAGATGGGCGATCTCGTGGGCGGCGAGATAGTCGAGCACATAGCGCGGCGCCAGCACCAGCCGCCACGAGAACGACAGCACGCCGGTGGTCGAGCACGAGCCCCAGCGGCTCGCCTGATCGCGAATCGAGATGCGCCGGAAGGTGACGCCGAGCTTTTCGACGTAATGCTTGACCGCGACTTCGAGGTCGCGCTTGGCCTGACGCTTGAGATAATCGGTGATGCGGCGCGAAACGTGCTCGGTCTCGCCGGCGACGCACAGCAGGCGATCGCCGCGGTTGCCGCTCTCGGTCCACACCGTGCCGCGCGCACCGCGGCGGTGCACGATCGCATGGGTGACGCCGCGCAACGGCAATTCCGATCCGTGCGTGAACGGCGCGGCCTTCGGCAGTCGGCCGAAGCGCGCGGCGATCCAGGCGCGGTGCTTCTCGGCGAATTCGCGCGCCTCGCGCAAGCTGCCGCGCGGCGGCATCGTGAGCACCGCTTCGCGCGTCACCGCGACGATGCGCAGCGTATAGCGGCGCGCCTGGCGATGACGGCGCACGCGAACGAGAAACACCGCATCTTCGCAAACGACTTCGATCGCTTGCGGTTCGGTGGGACGACGATAAAGCAGTGCGCGCGAGGGCATTGGAAAATGATCCGGAGCAAATCACCGGATTCGATAGTGGCATATCCGCGGGAAGATCAAGGGAACATTCTCGCGAAGCCAAGTTGATACAATATACATGGCTGATGAAACATTATGCTACAATATATAGTATCACAAAGAGATGAATCTTGGTTCAATTTATTGAATCGGAGGCCGCGCTCGCGGCATCGGAAATAGCTGTGCAATTCCATGACCTTATGAGTGCAAAATCGCGAAGCCTCGAATTCCTTAGGCTTGTGGCGATGAACCGAGAATCACTGCTTATACAGTGCTGCCCAAACGGACCCGGCACAATCAAAAGCTGCATTCAAGAGGACAGCGGAGCTTCGGAGATGCGCTTTACTCCGGCGCCGTTGGCGCCCTTTTTTCGGGACGCATCGCCGTTCACCACCTTGAGGGCCTTGCCGGCATTGGCATGACGGAAATCGTGGGACAGCACGAAGTCGGCAATGCGCGGTGCGATTTCGGAGCGGAACCGCGACCCGTTGAACACGCCGTAATGGCCGACACCGGGCTGCAGCCAGTGCGCCTTGTGCGCGTCGGGGATATTGACGCACAGACGATGCGCGGCCTCGGTCTGGCCGACGCCGGAGATGTCGTCGTGTTCGCCTTCGACGGTCAACAAGGCGACACGCCGGATCTGCGCGGGATCGACCGGCTCGTCGCGGTGAGTCATGATCCCCTGCGGCAGGGCATGGCGGATGAACACGGTCTCGACGGTCTGGAGATAGAACTCGGCGGCCAAGTCCATCACGGCGAGGTACTCGTCGTAGAATTCGCGGTGCTTCTGCGCGGAATCGCCGTCGCCATCGACGAGGTGTCGGAACAGCTTGCGGTGCGCATCGATGTGGCGGTCGATGTTCATGCTGACGAAGCCGTTGAGCTGCAGGAAACCGGGATAGACGTCGCGCATGACGCCGGGATGGGGAAACGGCACCTTGGTGATGACGTTGCGTCGGAACCAATCGATGCCGCGGTATTTGGCGAGCTGGTTCACGGCGGTCGGATTGACGCGGGTGTCGATCGGACCGCCCATCAGCACCATCGAGCGCGGCACCGAGGGACTATCGTCCGCTTCCATGCGCGCGACCGCGGCGAGCACCGGCACCGAGGGCTGGCATACCGCGACGATGTGAACGTCGCCGCCGAGGAAATTCAGGATCGAGATGACGTAGTCGATATAGTCGTCGAGATCGAACCGCCCTTCGGCGAGCGGCACCATGCGGGCGTCCTGCCACTCGGTGATGTAGACGTCGTGGTTGGGCAGGAACGCCTCGACGGTCCCGCGCAGCAAGGTGGGGTAATGCCCCGACATCGGCGCGATGACGAGCAGGCGCGGCTGCGGGCGATGCGGCTGGTGCATGAACTCCCGTTCGAAATGCAGGAGCCGGCAGAACGGGCGCTCCCATACCGCCTCGATATGCACGGGCACCCGCTCGCCGCCCACCAGCGTGCTTGTGATGTTCCATTCGGGGCGGCTGTAGCGCCGGGTCGAGCGCTCGAACAGTTCGCACGCCGCCGCCACCGACTTGCCGAACGTGGTCGGCGTCAGCGGATTGAGCGGGTTCTTGAACAGGAGCTTGGTGGCGTCGGCCAAGGCACGGGACGGATTGAGTGCGGCCTGGTTCAGTTCATAGAACCAGTACATCGGCGCCGCGAACAAAATTCCGCCATCGCCAGGCAGCCCAGGCAGCTTTGGTGCGCCGCCGAATTCGCCGATAGCCATGACAAACGATCCCTTGACTATTGCTGCATCGCAGCAAGGTGAGGAGCCGACGCGAACTCGTCAATGGAAGGGCGCCGGTGATCCGACAGAATGACAATCTATAATGAATATAGGTATCCGTTCCCCATTTGGTCATTCCCCCGTCTGCATCAGTGCCCCGTGACGCCGTGCCGCGTCGAGCAACAGCAGAAAGCCCAACACCCCAGCCCCGAACCAAAGGGCATTCAGTCCTAGCGCCCACCACATCAGGTCCGCCCTGAATATATGCTCAATCAACAGGGCGCGCATACCCTCAAATACATAAGTCGGGGGCAGCGCCAAGGCGACCACCTGCAGCCAGCCGGGCAGGACCGAGACCGGATAGTAGACGCAGGTCAGCGGCAGCAGCAGGAACATGATGGTCCAGGCAAAGCCCTCCGCCCCGAGCCCGTTGCGCATGACGATGCCGGACACGAAGATGCCGACCGCCCAGCTGGTCAGGATCAGGTTGACGAAGAAGGCCGCCAAGGCGAGTCCCATCGCGTAGAGGTTGAAGCCGAAGAAGCCGATCGCGAGCAGCGACACCGGCACCATGCCGATGGCGAGCCGAATGAGGCTCATTGCCATCAGCGCGATGACGAACTCGATCGGCTTGAGCGGGCTGATCATGAGATTAGGCAGATTGCGCGACCACATCTCCTCGAGGAACGACATCGAGAAGCCGAGCTGGCCCCGGAACAGGATGTCCCACAGCAGCACGGCGCCGATGAAGGCGCCGCCGGCGCGGGCGAAGAAACCGGAATTCTCGCCGATATAAAGCTGGAGGAAGCCCCACATCAGCATCTGCACCGCCGGCCAGTAGACGAGTTCCAGGAGCCGCGGCCAGGACGAGCGCAGCAGGTACCAATAGCGCGCGATCATCGCGCCGATGCGGCGCCCGGAGATGCCGTAATTGCGGTCCGGCGGGTTCCTCACTGGGCGGCCTCTCCGATCCGGCCGCGCGCCACATCGAGAAACACCTCCTCGAGGGTCCGCCGTCCGTAGCGCGCGAGCAGCGCGGACGGCGTGCCGTCGTCCTCGATTTTGCCGTTCTTCATGATGATGACGCGCTCGCACAGGCGCTCGACCTCGAGCATGTTGTGGGAAGCGAGCAGAAGGGTGGCGCCGTTGGCGGAGCGGTAGCGTTCGAGGGTGCCGCGCACCCAATCGGCGGTATCGGGGTCGAGCGACGCCGTCGGTTCATCCAGCAGCAGAACCTCGGGCCGGTTGAGCAGCGCCTTGGCGAGCGACGCCCGCGTCTTTTGGCCGGACGACAGCTTCCCGGTCGGTCGATCCAGCAGATCGACGAGATCGAGATCGTCCGCCACCTCGGCGATGCGGCCGGCGAGATCGCGAACCCCGTAGAGCCGGCCGAACACGGTGAGATTCTGGCGCACCGTGAGCCGCATCGGCATCTCGACATAGGGGCTTTCGAAATTCATGCGGTGAAGAACGCGATAGCGCTGCCGCGGCATGTCGGCCCCCAGCACCCGCACCGTGCCCGCGGTGGGCGTCACCAGCCCCATGATCATGGCGATGGTCGTGGTCTTGCCGGCGCCGTTACCGCCGAGCAGCCCGGTGATCGAGCCGGCCGGCAGGGCAAAGCTGATCCCGGCGACGGCCATCCCGCGCCGATAGAATTTCGCGAGATTCTCGACGGCGATGGCGGGTTCGATTTCGGTCATGAATCACGATATGGACGATCCAGCGCCGCTCTTGTACGTGGAGCGGACCAGGAAGCAAGGATTTAGCGGCGGTATCGGGCTCCGCAGCGGCCTGTCGATCCGCACAGGAAAACAACCGGAATGTCGGACCTCAGCATCGAGCAACAACATCATTCCATGCGCAGCGTGCGGCTCGACACGCTGGTGCGTCTGCGCTGGCTGGCGGTGCTGGGACAGTCGGCGGCGGTGCTGGTGGTCCATGACGGATTCGATTTCGAGGTGCCGTTCTGGGCCTGTCTCGCCGTCATCGCGGCCTACGGCGCCGTGAACGTGGTGCTGCGGCTGCGGTTCCGATGGAACCAGCGCCTGGAGCCCCAGCATGCGGCGTGGCTGCTCGCGCTCGACATCATCGAGCTCGCGGTGCTGCTGTTCCTGACCGGCGGCCTGCAAAACCCGTTTTCGTTCCTGTTCGCCGGTCCGGTGCTGATTTCGGCGGCGGCGCTGCCGGCGCGCATGACGCTGGTGCTCGCCGGCCTCGCCATCGCCTGCGCCACCATTCTCGTGTTCATCCACTACCCCCTGCCGTGGCCGGAGGAAGAGCAGCTCGAGCTGCCGCCGCTCTACATGATCGGAGTCTGGCTCTCGCTGCTGTTGGCGATCGGCTATATCAGCATCTATGCGTGGCAGATCATCGAGGAATCCCGGCAGCTGTCCGATGCCCTCGTCGCCACCGAGCTGGTGCTGACCCGCGAGCACTATCTATCCCAGCTCGACGGCCTCGCCGCCGCCGCCGCCCATGAGCTCGGCACGCCGCTCTCGACCATCCTCGTGGTCGCGCGCGAACTGGAGCGCGAGATCGAGCCCGGCTCCCGCCATGCCGAGGACATCCGCCTGTTACGCGAGCAGGCCCAGCGCTGCCGGGTCATCCTCGGCAAGCTCACCGAACTGCCCGCGCCGGGGGAGCCGTTCGAACGGATGAAGCTCTCGGCCCTGATCGAGGAGGTCATCGCGCCGCTTCGCGACATGGGCGTGGGGATCGAGGTCGGAATCCCCAAGGACGACCCGGCCGAACCGGTCGGGGCGCGCAATCCCGCCATCCTCTATGGTCTCGGCAATATCCTGGAAAACGCCGTCGACTTCGCCCGCAACCAGGTCCAGGTCGCGGCCTCGTGGGACGCCGACAAGGTAAGCCTCGTCGTGGCGGACGACGGTTCGGGCTTCCCGCCGGAAATCATCGACCGCATGGGGGAGCCCTATGTCACCAGCGAGCAGGGCCGGCGGATGCGCGGCCGGGAGATGCCGGGCCTCGGCCTCGGCTTCTTCATCGCCAAGACCTTGCTGGAGCGCTCCGGCGCCAGAATTTCGTTGGAAAACCGGGCCTTCCCGCAGCGCGGCGCGATCGTGAGGATACACTGGAAGCGGGAGGAATTCGAACGCCCGCGCATCTGGCAGAAGCATATCGATGTTGCAGAGCAAGATGTTACGGTTGAGAAAGTTGCGGCGCCGCCTCTTGCCGAAGACCGCTAATTGCTTACGTATCAAGCTGATGGGAGCGACGGTGTGTCTTCAGGTCGATCATCGGTCGATCATTGAACGAGGAATGGTCAATCATGTCCGAAGCATTAGCCTCCGCAATTCCCGGTGACCGTTCTCTGCTCATTGTCGAGGACGACCGATCGTTCCTGCAGCGCTTGGCACGCGCCATGGAAGGACGCGGATTCAACGTCACCACCGCCGAATCGGTTGCCGACGGACTAGACCAGGTGGAGAAGGCGGCGCCGGCCTACGCCGTCGTCGACATGCGCCTGGGCGACGGCAGCGGGCTCGATGTCATCTCCGCGCTCAAGCGGCGCCGGCCCGACGCCCGCGGCATCGTGCTGACCGGCTACGGCAACATCGCCACCGCCGTCACCGCGGTGAAGCTCGGCGCCGTCGACTATATGTCCAAGCCCGCCGATGCCGATGACGTCGCCGCCGCTTTGCTGGCCCTCGACGGCACCAAGGCGGAGCCGCCCGCCAATCCGATGTCGGCCGACCGCGTGCGGTGGGAGCACATCCAGCGCATCTACGAGTTGTGCGGCCGCAACGTGTCGGAAACGGCACGGCGCCTCAACATGCATCGCCGCACGCTGCAGCGCATCCTGGCGAAGCGCGCCCCCAAGTAACTGCCCTTGCCGATCGCATGAAAATGTAGCCAGGTCGAGCCCAGCGGAATCCGGCTACGTACCGCTCACCCCGCCTCCTTGCTGCGCTCGACGATCCGCAGCACGTCGCCCATCACCTGGTTGAGCTCGAAATCCTTCGGCGTATAGACGGCGGCGACGCCGGATTCCTTGAGTTCGGCGGCGTCGTCGGGCGGGATGATGCCGCCGACCACGACCGGCACGCCGTCGAGGCCGGCCTCGCGCAGGCGCGCCACCACGTCCTTGACCAGCCCCATGTGCGAGCCCGACAGGATCGACAGCCCCACCACATGCACGTCCTTCGCGCGAGCGGCGTCGACGATTTCCGCCGGCGTGAGGCGGATGCCGTCATAGACGACGTCCATGCCGGCGTCGCGCGCCCGCACCGCGACCTGCTCGGCGCCGTTGGAGTGGCCGTCGAGGCCGGGCTTGCCGACCAGGATCTTCGGCCGCCGCCCGAGCTTCTTGGTCATGCGGTCGACCTCGGCGCGCAGATCGTCGATGCCCTGGCAGTCGTTGCGCGCGGCGTGGGACACCCCGGTCGGCGCGCGGTATTCGCCGAAGCCCTGGCGCAGCACCTCGCCCCATTCGCCGGTGGTGACGCCGGCCTTGGCGCAGGCGATCGAGGCCGGCATGATGTTGCGGTTCGACTGCGCCGCGCGCCGCAATTCCGCGAGCGCGGCATCCACCGCCTTGGCGTCGCGGGCGGCGCGCCACTCGCGAAGCTTGGCGATCTGCTCGGCCTCGACCTCCGGGGACACCGTCAGGATCGAGCCTTCGCCGGCGGCGAGCGGAGACGGCTCGGTCTCGGTGAAGCGGTTGACGCCGACCACGATCTGCTCGCCGCGCTCGATCGCCTCGACCCGGCGGGCATTGCTCTCGACCAGCTGGGACTTCATGTAGCTGTTCTCGACCGCGGCGACGGCGCCGCCCATGCCGAGGATGGCATCGAGTTCCTGGCGCGCCTCGTGCTTGAGCGCAGCCACTTTCTTTGCAATCTCGGTCGAGCCGGCGAAGATGTCGCCGTATTCCAGCAGGTCGGTCTCGAAGGCGAGGATCTGCTGCATGCGGAGCGACCATTGCTGGTCCCACGGCCGCGGCAGCCCGAGCGCCTCGTTCCAGGCCGGAAGCTGCACCGCGCGGGCGCGGGTGTCTTTGGCGAGCGTCACCGCCAGCATCTCGATGAGGATGCGGTAAACGTTGTTCTCCGGCTGCTGCTCGGTGAGGCCGAGCGAGTTCACCTGCACGCCGTAGCGGAACCGGCGTTGCTTGGGGTCGGTAACCCCGTAGCGGTTGGCGGTGATATCCTCCCACATCTCGGAGAGGGCGCGCAGCTTGCACATCTCGGTGATGAAGCGCAGCCCCGCATTGACGAAGAACGAGATGCGGCCGACCACCTCGCCGAACTTTTTCTCGTCGACGTCGCCTGCTTCCTTCACCGCGTCGAGCACGGCGATCGCGGTGGCGAGCGCATAGGCGAGTTCCTGCACCGGCGTCGCGCCGGCCTCCTGCAGGTGATAGGAGCACACGTTCATCGGATTCCAGTGCGGCAGCTCCCTGGTCGTGAACAGGATGAGATCCTTGGTCAGCCGCATCGAAGGCCCCGGCGGAAACACGTAGGTGCCGCGAGAGAGATATTCCTTGATGATGTCGTTCTGGGTGGTGCCCTGCAGGTCCTTGCGCGGCGCGCCCTGCTCGTCCGCCACCGCGATGTAGAGCGCCATCAGCCAGGCGGCGGTGGCGTTGATGGTCATCGAGGTGTTCATGGCGGCGAGCGGGATCTGGTCGAACAGCGCCCGCATGTCACCGAGATGGCCGATCGAGACGCCGACCTTGCCCACTTCGCCCGAGGCGAGGGGATGATCGGCGTCGTAGCCGGTCTGGGTCGGGAGGTCGAAGGCGACCGAAAGACCGGTCTGGCCTTTCGCCAGATTTTTCCGGTACAACTCGTTGGAGTCTTTCGCCGTCGAATGCCCGGCATAGGTGCGGATGATCCAGGGCTTGTCGCGCATACCTCTCCGTTCCGTTTCTCCGGCCGCTAGAACGCTATCGTTTCAAGTCATACCCGTCTGATCAATCCGATGATCACGAGAACGATCACGGCGCCGATCGCGGCGCTGAAAATCTCGCCGATCAGTCCGGCCGGCAGCCCGATGCCCAGGCGCGGAAACAGATATCCCGCGACCAGGGCGCCGACGATGCCGACCACGATGTTGCCGATCAGACCGAAGCCAAAACCTCTGACGATCAGCCCGGCGAGCCAGCCGGCGATCGCGCCGACCACGAGAAATACCAGCAATTCCATAGGTCAAGTCCTCCCCGGGGCGGACCGGGCGCTGCTGCCCCGCCGCTTATGTTGCGCTGCAGCGACGAAACGATAAGGTATTTTGGTGCGAATGTCAGCTACGCCGTAGCGGTTTTGCGCATCGCAGCATGGTCTGAGCCACCTGGGCGACACTGGCGGCGATGCAGCCGCCTCGAACACGACATGTCTTCAACACCGGCATGCGAAACACTGTGGCACCGTCCTGCTAATGCCGAGCTGCTGCAAATTCGCAAGCAGCTTCGCGCACAGTCTGACAGGTCCGTCAACCGCCAGTGGCGAGCGTAGTACCCGGAATCAAAGCTGATGATACGGCGACCCTCGAAGAACCAGGTGTTGCAGCAACTAAATCGCAACTCATGTTCCAAGAAAAGTGGGTACGAGGTCAGCGGCGGTGCCAGATCTGGACATCGTCGATCTGCTTGACGAACTCATAAGCATTGAGCTCAGAAGCAAGCTGCGGGTCGGCGCGCGCCCAAGCGCCCCAATCGAATGGGTCCTCGGGCTTAGCCTCTATCAGAAGAATCTGTGGCGGGTTTGAACGAATGTCGTCGCGCAGCATGGAGCGATCCAAGTTTTCGTAACGCTCCATGGCGGCGGCAACTTCCGGCTCCGTGCCCGGCTGCGACCGCAATCGATGCGCGCTACTGGCCATCCAGCAAGTCACCGCTCTCTGCGTCCAATTGCCGTGGACCAGACGCGTGATCGGAAATCCGACCGACATGTCGCCACCGATCATTCCAATTCCGGGCCTCGGCGCAATTTTGTCGATCGTCTCTACGATCGCGATCGTGTCACGGGGATATTGCACGCTGAACCAAACCATACCAGCGTAGAAGATCCCCAGAGTGAATAGAACATTCAACGCGCGCTCGCGTCCGGCACCGGACGCGAAGCCTTCAGTGTCGCGGCCTAGTTAAATCACCAATGTGAGCAAGGCAAAACTGATGGCGGGATAGCTGTGATAGGGCCACCCCTTCCCTTGTAGGAGGAAACACAAATAGCTCACGCCGGACATCGTCAGCAGGACACCCGTGAGGGCGTCACATCGGCGGAGCGCTCTTGTTGCCGCCGTCATCGCTATGGTGGACGCCCACAAGATGCTGGCAGGCGCAAAAAGCATCGTCGCAAGGTCCAGCCGATTGGGTACATAGACCTTTGCCACTAACGGCAGAGTTTGTACGAAGAACTCGCGGAACTCCGTCCAGAGGATCGTCGCATAAAGCACCAGCAATAAGGCCGCCGCGCAATTCTCCAGCGTGAAAAGCATTCGAAATGAGCGGGTGCGCCAAGCGAGGATGCCCGACAGGACGACAACGTTCAAAATAAAATGCGGCTTGATCATTACGCATAGGCCACAAGCGATGCCAGCCGCCACCAGTAGCTGCCGATCGGGCGTGCGTCCTCCCAGCCGGGTGGCGAGGGCGACGGCCCAGGGTAAAATGAGCAACACACAGAGGTGCTCTCGTTCGCTGAAGGCATACGTCGGCAAGACGAGAAGGATCGCGACAACGCCCGTGGTTACGACGGGCGTTTTGCGCAGAGCCACGTATCTTGGATCGAGAAGAAGCGAAACCAATCCGAGTGAAACGGCTGCGAGGAGAAATACCAGCAGGTTGCAGGCCGCTTCAGGCGTGATGCCGACAATCCGAGCAAGCCACACGGCCGGAATGTAGGCAAAGATCGCACCGGGCGGATTGACTTCGATGAAATCGCGGCGGCCGTCGACGAGCTTTTCGGCCACCGTCAAGAGCCAGGAAACGTCCGCATTCTCCAGGGTGTTAAGACGCAACACCATTGCGGCAAGTACGACCGCGGCGGGAAGAAGCCAAGTCATCGACGCCGCGGCTTTGGCCGAAAAGCTCCTCTTAGCCGGAGACGCGATTTCGATGTGGTTCATGCGCCCAAGCCTCAATCTGAAGAAATGTCTTTCTGCCAAAGCACAACCTAGCGATGCAGCGCCGTGCGGGTCGCCGCGAGAGCGACAACGAACACCGCGTCACGCCTTCGCGCTGACGAGATATTGGGCGCCCAGGGGCAAACGTCGGAGAAGCCTTTCAACAGGTACCGCGAGATCTGCGACGAGTGGGCAGCGTCAAGAAGAATTCCGTGTTTATATCGGATGCGCCGGCGCCTTTGAGTAAGGCCGTAGTCTTGGTGGCGCGTAGCAGGACGGCATCCGCATCGAAGCTGCATCGACTTACGGCCAACCGGGTCAATGGATTGAGCGGATTGTGTTCGATGATACAGATCAAACCGTCTCGACGGGTGACCCGGTGCATTTCCGCCATGAATGCCGGCCAGAGTTTGGGCGAAACATGATGCAAAACGCACACGGTCAATGTTACGTCAAACGTCCCAGCATCGAAAGGAAGCGATTGATCTACTACGGAATATTCTACGCTTGGGTTTAGGCGCTTCGCCTGCTCGATGCTGACAAACGACGTATCCACCGCCACGACCCTGTCGAACAGCGGCGCAAGACGGGAGTGCAGCAGGCCGACGCCACACCCGATATCGAGCGCAACAGAAGGCTTCCTGGCGCCAAAATGGTTTCTCAAGGTGCGCGCGAGGAGTTCAGCCTTCGCCTCAAGGAAAAAATCGTGGCGCAGTCCGGAAAAATTAATTGAGGATTGCACCTCTTTGGAATAGCGCGGCGCACAATTATCGAAGATCGCTGTCATGTGGAGTGCCGCGCCTTGAGCAGAACCGGGGCTCGCTGTTCCTTCGCAGGAAGTACTGACCTTCCGTCAGCGGCATCGGTTCCAGGCTGTTCCGGCGAGTTGAACCCGATGAGCTCGGCGACAACGTAAAGGGGCCGGCGTTTCACCTCGGCGTAAATCCGCGCTACATAAAGGCCGACAATACCCGTCAGCAACATGTTCATGCCGCAGAGCAGCGTGACAACGACGATGGTAGACGCCCAACCCGCAACGAGATGAGTTCCGGCAGCCCAGGCGGCGATGACATAAAGGCCGTAGGCCAAGCCGAGGCTCGAGACCATCACTCCCATCCAGATGGCGAGCCACAGCGGTGCGTCGGAAAACCCGATAAGGCCGGCGACCGCAAGCCGCACCATCTTCCAGAGCGGATACTTAGTCTCACCCGCGGCACGGGATGGCCGCTCGAATTCAACAAAGGTCTGCCGGAAACCTAGCCACGCGAACATGCCGCGCACAAAGCGATCCTGCTCCGGCATAGCGCGGAACGCGTCGAGCGCCACCCGGTCGACCAAGCGAAAATCACCAACCTCAGTGGGGATCGCGACCGAGGAGAAGCGCGCCAGCAAACCGTAGAAAAGGTTTGCGGTTATTCGCTTAAAGGCCGTCTCGCCGTCACGGCGGCTGCGCTTCGCATAAACGATTTGGAACCCGTCGCGCCAGCGCGCGATCATCTCTTCCACGAGTTCAGGCGGATCCTGAAGATCGGCATCCATCACGACCACTGCCTGCCCCCGCGCAGCATCGAGGCCGGCCGAAATAGCGATCTGATGTCCGAAATTGCGCGACAAGCGGATCAAACGATACCGGGGATCGCTCCGACATTTGGCAGCGAGCACTATCGGCCCGGTGTCTTTGCTGCCGTCGTCGACGATGATCACTTCGGCAGTGTCGTCAAGGCGGTCGAGAAGTGCGTCCAACTTGTGCAAAAGCAGGGGGACGACGGCCTCTTCGTTATAGATCGGTACGACAATGCTGTAAGCTATCGCGCTAGCCTGTGGGTCGCTCATCTCATTGCTTCACTGTAGATTGATGCCAATGCCGCCGGCACAGTACAGGCAAGCCGTTAACGAGACGTGGGCGGCCACGGTGACATCCCGAGCCGGTGCGCCGGCAGTCACGCGCGCATTGCCGCGCCGCCGTTTCGGAACCTTTAAGGCGTCCGTGCTTTATTGCAGTGCAGCATAAACTGAGGCATAATGCTTGCTTGGAAGTGACCGCCCATGGTGCGACCCAAAAAGTTGGTTTCAATTTGTTTGGATAGGTCGCCCAATTCTTCAATAAGTTGGTGGGCTGGCCTGTCCCAACATTTGGGATCCAAGTGTTGGGGTCAGACCACCAGGCCCGGAGGTTGTGCATGCCGGCAGTCGTCGAGTTGAAATCCGCGCCGATTCTCAAGGACCTCTATGGGATCGGCGAGATTCCGCCGCTCGGCCATGTGCCGGCGAAGATGCATGCCTGGGTGATCCGCAAGGAACGCCACGGGCCGCCGCTGACGTCGATGCAGCTCGAAGTGGTGCCGACCTGGAGCATCGGCGAGGACGAGGTCCTCGTCCACGTGATGGCGGGCGGCGTCAATTACAACGGCGTGTGGGCCGGCCTCGGCATCCCGATCTCCCCCCTCGACGGCCACAAGAATCCCTACCACATCGCCGGTTCCGATGCCTCCGGCATCGTCTGGGCGATCGGCGACAAGGTGAAGCGCTGGAAGGTCGGCGACGAGGTCATCGTCCATTGCAACCAGGACGACGGCGACGACGAGGATTGCAATGGCGGCGACCCGATGCTGTCGCCGTCCCAGCGCATCTGGGGCTACGAGACGCCGGACGGCTCGTTCGCCCAGTTTTGCCGCGTGCAGTCGCGCCAGCTCATGACCAAGCCGAAGCATCTCACCTGGGAGGAGGCGGCGTCCTACACGCTCACGCTCGCCACCGCCTACCGCATGCTGTTCGGCCATCCGCCGCACACCCTCAAGCCGGGCGACTACGTGCTGGTATGGGGCGCCTCCGGCGGTCTCGGCGTGTTCGGCGTGCAGCTCGCGGCGGCGTCCGGCGCCAACGCCATCGGCGTCATTTCCGACGAGACCAAGCGGCAATACGTGCTCGACCACGGTGCCAAAGGCGTCGTCAACCGCAAGGACTTCGCCTGCTGGGGCCAGATGCCGACGGTCAACACCCCCGAATACGACGCCTGGGTGAAGGAGGCGCGCAAATTCGGCAAGGCGATCTGGGACATCACCGGCAAGCGCGACGTCGACATCGTGTTCGAGCATCCGGGCGAGCAGACCTTTCCGGTGTCGTGTATCGTGGTCAAGCGCGGCGGCATGGTGGTGTTCTGCGCCGGCACCACCGGCTACAATCTCACTTTCGACGCGCGCTACGTATGGATGCGCCAGAAGCGCATCCAGGGCTCTCATTTCGCCCATCTCAAGCAGGCGAGCCAGGCCAACCAGTTCGTGCTCGACCGCCGCATCGATCCCTGCACCAGCGAGGTGTTTCCCTGGGAGAACATCCCGCTCGCCCACCAGATGATGTGGAAGAACCAGCACAAGCCCGGCAACATGGCGGTGCTGGTCAACGCGCCGCGCGCCGGCCTGCGCAATTTCGAGGACGTGGTGGAGGCGGCGGGCGGGGCGTGAGAGGCATGGGGCGAGTTGCCATGGCGGCTCGGGGCGACGGCTAGAGCCCGGTCCCGCGCAGCCCACGCGCCAGCCAGCTACGGGATCAGCCCGCGGATCAATGTGGCCAGCGGCTTTTCGCTCCCACCAAAGCTGGTGATGGTCGCTTCGAGCATCGCCTTGGGATCGATTCGCTCCAGCGCGAACGGATGTCCGGCCTGTTCGGCGAGCGACGTCATAAACGACAGCTGCGTCCGGCCGTTGCCTTCGCGGAACGGATGTATGGCGTTCAACTCCGCAAGAAAGCGTGCCGCCTTGTCGGCGAAGGCATCCGCGTCCAATCCGGAGAGATTTTGTTGCTTCGCCAGATCGGCAAAGAGCCGCCCCATTTCGCGGTCGAGATTCTCGGGGTAGC
Source organism: uncultured Alphaproteobacteria bacterium (assembly GCA_963800215.1). Lineage (GTDB taxonomy): Bacteria > Pseudomonadota > Alphaproteobacteria > Rhizobiales > Xanthobacteraceae > JAJPKK01. The sequence continues at coordinate 267,509 of CAWCZY010000010.1, forward strand.
AGAAGGAACTTCCGCCCTTCCAAATCCGCACCGTCCGCAATGCCCCGGCCCAGGTGTACACGTCCCGGAACAGGTGCCGGTGAATGGCGCGCAGGTGACGGCTGTCGAATTTTCCGGATGGCAAGGGCTCGGCGAAGCGTTGCGCGGTCGCTTCTCCCTCAAAGAAATCCAAGTCTGATTGGGTGCGCAGGTTCGCCCGGTTCTTGAGAACTATCGTCCCCGGATAGCAATACGAGTCCGAAACCGCGTCGTACACCCGCGCGTCAAGCCTTCTTGGCGTGCTTCTCGAAGATCTCGCGCCGCCGCTCGGCCGGGCTCAACCCCCGGCGATCGAAGTCGGCGAACATCTTCTTCGTCGAGGCGCGGAGCATGATGCCCTCGACAGCACTGATCTTGGCAAAACCGACCAGGCCCAGTGTCAAGGTCTTCGCTTTGGCGGTCCCCTTGGCCTTGGTGCCCTTCTTGGCTTTGACGATTTTCTTCACCCGCTTTGGCATAGCGTCAGCCTATCACATCGCGCGCCCCTACGCACCTGGCGCCGCCTTCTCCTTGCGGCGTGCCCGCGCCTTGCGGATGGCTTGGTTGAATTCGCCGCCGTAGATGAATATCCCCGCGGTCCAGTACAGGAACACCAGCGCGATCATGGCGGAGGCGAGCCCCGCATAGGTCGTGACATAGGAACTGGAGAACTGCGCGAGATAGCGTCCGAACGCGACGCCGAGGACGATCCAGCCGGCGAGCGTCACGATGATGCCCGGCGCGATGTCGGCGAGCCGGCGGCGGCCGTAGGGCAGCCATTTGTGCACCAGCACCAGCGAGATCACGAGCACCACGGTCGCGATGCCGAACCGGGCGAAGGTGAACACCGCCTCCAAGCCGGCGAGCCACGGTGCGTAGCGCAGCGCGGTGTGAAAGATCAGGGGCGCCAGCACGACCAGGAAGGACAACGCGATCAGCCCGGCGGCGCCGACCAGCACATAGCCGATCGACTCCAGCCGCAGCAGCCACCACGGCCGCATCTCGATCTCGTCATAGGCGCGGTTGAGACCGATGCGCAGGCTCTCGATGCCGTTGGAGGAGAAATAGATCGCCAGCACCACGCCGAAGGTCAGCGGCCCGCTATGGGCGGTGGTGAGCACGTTCGCGATCTGGCTCGCGATCGGCCCCGCCACCTCCTTGGGCCATGCCTCGAGCAGCAGGCCGGCGACCTGATCGGCGAGTTCCTCGGTGCCGAACAGGAAACCGGTCAGCGCCGTCACGAAGATGAGAAAGGGAAACAGCGACATCAGCGTCGACAGCGCGATGTGGCTGGCGATCGCCCAGCCATCGTCGCGCCCGAGCGCGATGAAGGCATCGCCGGCGATGCGGTACCACAGGGCGATCACGCGCAATGGGCACTCCTTGCTTGCTTGGACAGGGTCGGCTCATTCGGCAACGGGCCGGTCGCTTGATAACGCGCGAACCTTCCGGTGGCGAAATTATATTCGGCGAGACTGGGGAAAGGCTGGCGCGGACGGAGGAAATGGTATTATGTTGCATTGCACCATGGGCGATCCGGGCGCCCGGCTTCACCTCACGGGCGGAGGAAACGATGTCGCACGCAGCGCCGGTCATGGAGACCGGATCGGATTTGCTGGGCTCGCTGCAGGAGGCCCGCGCCGCGGCGGACGCGCTGCTCGGCGACGCGACCCATAAAGTCCGCGAACGGGTCACGGTCAACGGCCGCACCGACGCGGCGCTGGTCGAGCGCGAGCAGCGCGCCACCCACGGCCTCGCCTGGTTCGCCACCTATGCCGAGGCGATACGCCAGCTCCTGAGTTATGCGGAGCGGATGAGCGCGCAGGGCCGATTCGGCGAGATCGAGGAGCTTCTGGTGCGCATCGGCGCCGGGGAGTTCCTGGCCCAGATGGCCGGCGGCATCCTGATGAGCCAGGGCGAGCTGGTCCGTCCCGCCGATCTCGGCCTCGATGCCAAGGCGGTGGCGGCGCGCTTTACCGGTGGGGTCGAGGACCTCATTGCCAACGGCAACACGGTGGGTAATCGCGCCCGCCTGATCGCGCTGATGGCGAACCACAGCGGCGCCACGGTGGGCGATTGCGGGCTCGACGACATCCTCGACACCATGCGCGAGGAGATGCGCAAATTCGCCGTCAGCGAGGTGGTGCCGCACGCCCAGGAATGGCACCGCACCAACAGCTACATTCCCCTCGAAGTGATCGGCCACATGGCCGAGCTCGGGGTGTTCGGCCTCACCATCCCCGAGGAATATGGCGGCCTCGGCCTCGGCAAGGAATCCATGTGCGTCGTCTCCGAGGAGCTGTCGCGCGGCTATATCGGCGTCGGCTCGATCGGCACCCGCAACGAGATCGCGGCCGAGCTGATCCTCGGCAGCGGCACCGACGAGCAGAAGCGCAGATGGCTGCCCAAGCTCGCCTCCGGCGAGGTGCTGCCGACGGCGGTGTTCACCGAGCCCAATACCGGCTCCGACCTCGCCTCGCTGCGCACCCGCGCCCAGCGCGAAGGCGATGTCTACAAGGTCAACGGCAACAAGACCTGGATCACCCATCCGGTGCGCGCCGACCTGATGACGCTCCTGGTGCGCACCAATCCGAAGGAGCCGGGCTATCGCGGCCTCTCCATGCTGCTGGCGGAAAAGGCGCGCGGCAGCGACGAAGAACCGTTTCCGGCGCCCGGCATGTCCGGCACCGAGATCGAGGTGCTCGGCTATCGCGGCATGAAGGAATACGAGATCGCCTTCGACGGCTTCGAGGTCAAGGCCGAGGGCCTGCTCGGCGGCGCCGAGGGCCAGGGCTTCAAGCAGCTGATGCAGACCTTCGAATCCGCCCGCATCCAGACCGCGGCGCGCGCGGTCGGCGTCGCCCAGGCGGCGATGGACCAGGCGATCGCCTATGCCAACGAGCGCGTGCAGTTCGGCCAGAAATTGATCGAATTTCCCCGCGTCGCCGACAAGATAGCGATGATGGCGGCGGAGATCATGATCGCGCGCCAGATCAGCTATTACGCCGCCCGGGAGAAGGACAAGGGCCGGCGCTGCGACCTCGAGGCCGGCATGGCGAAGCTCCTGGCCGCCCGGGTCGCCTGGGCCGCTGCCGACAATGCCTTGCAGATCCACGGCGGCAACGGCTTCGCGCTGGAATACAAGATCTCGCGCATCCTGTGCGACGCGCGCATCCTCTCGATCTTCGAGGGCGCGGCCGAAATCCAGGCCCAGGTCATCGCGCGCCGCCTGCTCGACGGGCGCAACTGAGCCGGCGGGCGGCGTGCGGGCTGCTCCAAGGCGATAGGGGAAGGCTCGGCATCAACGAATGCGCTCGTCCCCGTAGCCGGTCGAATTCAGGTACTTTTTCGTCCGCATGCTCAAATCGCGCGGCAGACGATCAACCGAGCCGATGATGTCGGTGACGGCGTCGAGCAATGCCGGCTGTCGCCGACGCGACCTCTTTCCCCCCGTCAGCCGCTCGCGCACCACTTCTGATTTCGACAGCTTACGCCGGCGCGACTCGGCTTCGATTTGGGCGACCAGGGCTTCCGGCAATCGAACCGACATTGTCTTCATGAGATCGGCCTATTACATCGCAGACATATGCATAAGCAGCGCGCTATCGCCGCGATTGCAGAGGACAAACGAGTTTGCTTCATCATAATTGAGGAACATCAAGGCCGGCCCCGGCGTTTCCGGTTTGATGATCAACCAGGGGGCCCTGCCGGGAGGCGAGTTCCGGCGGCGCCTTGGTATGGTCGATCCTGCGATTTTTTGGAAAATCGCGAAACCCGAGGGCTCATGACCAAAATCCATATTCCCCACGACGCCATCGTGTTCGTCGGCGACGGGTGCAAGGCGCTGTTCCTGCGCAACGAAGGCGACGAGAAATTTCCCAATCTCAAGACCGAACGCGTCTTCGTCGACGACAACCCGCCGACCCGTGAGCAGGGCACCGACAGGCCGGGCCGCAGCTATTCCAGCGTCGGGCACGGCCGCAGCGCGGTCGAGCAGACCGATTGGCACGAACTGGAGCAGCACCATTTCGCCCGCGTGGTGGCGGAAGCGCTCGAGAAACTGGTGCGGGAGCGTCACGTCAAAGCGGTCGTGATCGCCGCGCCGCCGCGCACGCTGGCCGATCTGCGCCAAGCGATCCATAAGGACGTCAAGGCCCGCATCATCGCCGAGGTCGACAAGGACTTCACGAAACAGCCCGTCTACGAAATCGAGAAGCATCTGGCGGGTTAGCGAGCCATTTGCTGCGTCATTCCGGGGCGGTGCCAACGGTCCGGCCTGCGGCCGGCCCGATGACAGGCTCCGCGCCGAAACAGGAACGATCTCACCCACGCGCACGCTCGCTTGGATTTCGGGTTCGCGCGAAGCGCGCCCCAGAATGACGGAATTTCACCGCTTGCCCCTCGGCCGGCGCCTGATGCCGAGTTCCAGCAGCGCCGCCGTGACGGCGCTTTCGAGCGGCGTATGCGGGATATCGCCGATCACCGCCGCCAGCCGGGTGCCGTCGATGGCGTGCGGCGTCGACCACAGATAGGAAACCTCGGAAAGCTCGCGGAAGATCGGCACCACGACGCCGAGCATGCGCAACAGGGTCCACGGCATGCCGTTCACCTTGAAGCCGCGCCCGCATGCCCGCGCGATCGCACCGGCCAGGGCGCGGCCGGTCACGGCGTGGCCGGGAAACCCGAATTGCGCAAACGGCGCGAGCACGGCGCGTGCCTCGACGAGACGCCGCATCGCGTCGCAGAGGTCGGGCACATAGGCCCATTCGTGCACCACGTCGAGCGGCCCCGGATAGGTGAGACGGCCCCCGGCGACCTCGCGGACCAGGATGCGGTCGAAATACGAGCCGATGCCGGGGCCGCCGAAAAAGTCGCCGCTGCGCAGGATGATGACGCGCACGCCCTGGTCTGCCGCGGCGCGCATGCGCGCCTCGATTTCGGCGCGGATCCCGCCCTTGCGCGAGGTCGGACGGATCGGCGCCGTCTCGTCGACGATGGCCGGAATGCCGGCGCCGTAGATGTAGAGGTTGCCCGGAAACACCAGCGTCGCGCCGTTGTCGCGCGCCGCCGCGATCGCCGCATCGGCCAATGGCAGCGCGACCGCCGACCAATGCGTATAGGGCGCGTTGAGCGCGTTGAGAACGACATCGGCGCCGCGCGCCGCCTCGATCACCGCTTCGGTGTCGCGGGCGTCGACCTCGATCAGTTCGGTGCCCGGCGCCACATCGGCCGACGCGCGTCCCCGCACCAGGCTCGCGACCTGCCACCCGGCGACACGAAAAGCGTCGGCGGCGGCGCGGCCCAATTGCCCGGCGGCGCCGAGCACGACGATGCGCCCGGCGTGGGAGGGTTGCGGCAAACTGTCCTCAGGCAATGCGATCTCCGTCTCGAATCGTCTTGTGTGCCGAACATTGCCGCCATGGGCATTTTTGCTGCCCGACCCGGCTCGACATCCATGGCGGCCCGATGCTGCGAATGCTAAAGGGTTCCAATGGCGAATGTGCTTGCAAACTACATCGTTCCGGTGGCGATCGGTGCCGTGGCCGTCGTGCTGTGCCTCGGCCTCTACAACATGCTGCGCGGCGGCTCTCCCAGCCTGTCGCAGACGCTGATGCGGTGGCGGGTGGTGCTGCAATTCATCGCCATCGTCATTATCATGCTGACGGTCTGGGCCATGCACCGGTAGAGCTGATCCCGAAGAGTTGCAGACTTTTCGGACGAGATCATGCTCAGAATCAAAGACCGTGGAGCGCATTCCACCCAGGTCGCATCGAGGTCGCGTACGCATGGTCGTTCTCAATCGCATCTACACCCGCACCGGCGATGACGGCACTACCGCGCTCGGCACCGGGGAGCGGCGCAAGAAATACGATCTGCGCATCGCCTCTTACGGCACCGTCGACGAGGTCAATGCCGCGATCGGCCTGGCGCGGCTCGCGACCGCCGCCGATGCCGAGATCGACGCCATGCTCGGCCGCATCCAGAACGACCTGTTCGACCTCGGCGCCGACCTGTGCACGCCGGAAACCGCCAAGGGCCGCGGTCCCGGCGGCGAGCGGCTCACCGTCACCGAGGCCCAGGTCACCCGGCTCGAGGCCGAGATCGACCGGCTCAATGCGGACCTCGCGCCGCTGCGCTCGTTCGTGCTGCCGGGCGGCACTGCGGCGGCGGCGTATCTCCACCTCGCCCGCACCGTCTGCCGCCGCGCCGAGCGGATGATGGTCGAACTCGCCGACACGCCCAGCGAGGCGGTCTCGGCGACGGCCGTCAAGTACGTCAACCGGCTGTCGGATTTCCTGTTCGTGGCCAGCCGCTTCGTGAATGCCAAGGGCAGCGGCGACGTGCTGTGGGTGCCGGGCCGCAATCGGTAGCGCAACCCCTGGGCAGAATGGAACGGCCTGACCAACGGACACGCCCCTTGCGGATCATGTCCGCACCCGGCGAAAGGAGACATCCCGAGCGCTGGGGGCGGGTCTTGAACCCACTGCGGTCGCCTACTGCGGATCGCAGCACTTGGGAAAATCTGGATTTGTGCAGGTATGAAGGAGCACTCCCGTTTCTGCCGGCGGCGTGTCAGGGACCCTTATGCGATCACCTTGTCGGCGGCGGCCAAGATGCTCTCCGGGATGGAAAGGCGGAGCGCCTTGGCGATCTTGAAATTTATAGCCATTAACTGCTGACCGGGGCATGAAAAAAGGAACCGGGCGAGTTGCACCCGGTTCCCTGATTTTCGGGATTGCAAGGTCGGCTGGTCAGAACCCGAAGTTGATGGCGGCGCGCGCGATGCTCTCCTTGAACGTGGAAGAGGCGGTGAGGGCAAAGGCCGGTGCGAAGGGGTTCGCGGCAGTCACCGTATTCGAGCCGAGATCAAGGTACAGGTACTCCGCTCGCAAAGTCCAATGTGGGGCCAACATCCACTCCACGCCACCGCCGCCAGCCCAACCGGTCTTGATGGAAGATGAGTCGCCTGTGATGCAGGTGAACGGGCCGCATGACGTGCCCGAAAATTCCGAATTGAAGCTCGTGTCCGCTTGACCGTAGGCGAGGCCGCCAGTCCCGTAAAGGAGCACTGTCGGTGTTACCAGAAAGCCCAGGCGCGCACGCAGGGTGCCGAACCAAGTGCTTTGCTGGATAGCCTGCGAGGTGACCGGCGGAAATAAGCCGGTGACAGGCGTCACAGACGCGCTCGACTGATAACGGCTGAATTGGATGTCGGTCTCGGCGCCAATTACCCAGGCCGACGAGAGCTGCCAATTATAGCCGGTCTGGAGGCCTCCGAACAAGCCATGAGGGTTGGTGCCCAACGTCGTCGGCAAAATGCCGAAAGTGAAGAAAGGGGCCAATGCCGGGCTCCCCGAGTAGGTCGTGGAGCTATCGGAACTCCAGGAGTTCTCCGAAGTTGACGCCGAGATACCATCCCGTCCAGCTGTAGACGGGCGCCGGCGGCGGCGCCTTGAGCGGCATATCCGCAGCTTGCGCGATACCAACCATCGCGAAGGCCATCGCACCTGCGAGCATCAGCTTTTTCATAAAGAATCCCCCTCATCAGAAATAGTCGTCATAAAAATGCATACATCATCGTGAGGCATTTTCCTGTGATGTTTCTGCAACATTTCGCAATTCTTGAGCACGGCGCCGATACTCGGCAGCGGCAAATCTTGCCGAAGTTTCAATCATATGATGATTGGAATGGCAGCGGTCTGTGTTGCTGTAAAAGCGCAGACGCAACTGGTCGTTCGACGCGACGGAAAACTCGGCGATGGCCGTTTGGATCGATCTTGCGCAGGCGTACTCGCGTCGCGCGCCAAAGGTAGCTCAGACTCGAATCGTGGCACCGCGCTGACGGCCGAGAAGTCCCGTGCGACCCGCGCTGACAAGTTGGCAGTTCGTCTGGTGTTTTGACTCTGACGGTTCATACGGTTTCGGTGTCATCCCCACGAAAGCGGGGCATCCAGTACCCCCCCTGTGGAATCGGTGGAACCCATGCCGTGCCCAAATTGCAGTCTCGTGGTTAGTGGATCGCCCGGTCAAGCCGGGCGATGACAGCAATGGGATTCAATCGTCGGAGACAGGACACTAGCCGCGACCATTCAAGGAGCTGCAGGAAAGTGACGTAACGTCGCTGCGCGCCGTTGCAGCGGTGCTTGATGCGTGGTTTTCCGACGCCCCGCGGGGAAGGCGCGTGCAGCCCGCCGTTGGCCGGCCCACCGAAACTTGCCTGGCGCGACCGGTGACGCTGCCGGTGATTCATGCTGCAATGCGGCAATCTCGTTGACACGCCCCGGCGCGGGTCATAGTTTGCGCGCCGCCTCCTGGAGAGACCAGAATGAAGGTTTTGGTGCCCGTCAAGCGGGTGATCGACTACAACGTCAAGATCAGGGTCAAGACCGACGGCTCCGGCGTCGAGCTCGCCAATGTGAAGATGTCGATGAATCCGTTCGACGAAATCGCGGTCGAGGAGGCGATCCGTCTCAAGGAAGCGGGCAAGGCGACCGAGATCGTGGCGGTCTCGATCGGTACCGCCCAAGCCGCCGAGACGATCCGCACCGCCCTCGCCATGGGGGCCGATCGCGGCATCCTGGTCAAGGCCGACGGCATCGTCGAGCCCCTGGCGGTGGCGAAGATCCTCAAGGGCGTGGTCGACGCGGAGCAGCCCGGGCTGGTCATCCTCGGCAAGCAGGCGATCGACGACGACTGCAACCAGACCGGCCAGATGCTGGCGGCCCTGCTCGGCTGGCCGCAGGGCACCTTCGCGTCCAAGCTGGAGATCGACGGCGACACCATCGCGGTCACCCGCGAGGTCGATGGCGGCCTGCAGACCGTCAGGCTCAAGACCCCGGCGATCGTCACCACCGACCTGCGGCTCAACGAGCCGCGCTACGCCTCGCTGCCAAACATCATGAAGGCGAAGAAGAAGCCGATCGCGGACAAGACGCCGGCCGATTACGGGGTCGACACCGCGCCGCGCCTCGAAGTGCTCAAGACCACCGAGCCGCCGGTGCGCAAGGCCGGCGCCAAGGTCGGCTCGGTGGCCGAGTTGGTCGGCAAGCTCAAAAACGAAGCAGGAATCCTGTGAGATGGCGACCCTCCTCGTTGCCGAGCACGACAACAAGAGCCTCAAGGACACGACCGCCAAGACGCTGACCGCGGCGACCGCGATCGGCTCCGAGGTCCATGTGCTCGTCGCCGGCAAGGATTGCCGTCCCGCCGCCGAGGCCGCAGCCAAGCTCGCCGGGGTCGCCAAGGTGCTCGTCGCCGACGGCGCGCCCTACGCGCACATGCTCGCCGAGCCGATGGCGGCGCTGATCGTCGCGCTGGCGCCGGGCTACGAGACCATCATGGCGCCGGCCACCGCCAACGCGAAGAACTTCATGCCCCGGGTCGCGGCGCTGCTCGACGTGATGCAGGTCTCCGAGATCGTCAAGGTGATCGCGCCCGACACCTTCGAGCGCTTGATCTATGCCGGGAATGCGGTGCAGACCGTGCGCTCCAAGGACGCCAAGAAGGTGATCACGGTGCGCACCTCGACCTTCCAGGCGGCCGGCGACGGCGGCGCGGCCGCGATCGAGGCGGTGACGCCTGCCGCCGACCCCGGCCTTTCCAGCTTCGTCGGCGAGGAGCTGTCGAAGACCGACCGGCCCGAGCTGACCTCGGCGCGCATCATCATCTCCGGCGGCCGCGCCATGGCGTCGCGGGAGAACTTCGCCAAGTACATCGAGCCGGTGGCCGACAAGCTCGGCGCCGCGGTCGGCGCCTCGCGCGCCGCCGTCGACGCCGGCTACGCGCCCAACGACTGGCAGGTCGGGCAGACCGGCAAGGTGGTCGCGCCCGAGCTCTATGTCGCGGTCGGCATCTCCGGCGCGATCCAGCATCTCGCCGGCATGAAGGATTCCAAGGTCATCGTGGCGATCAACAAGGACGAGGAAGCGCCGATCTTCCAGGTCGCCGATTACGGCCTGGTGGCCGATCTCTTCAAGGCACTCCCGGAACTCGCCGACGAACTCGGCAAGCTCGGCCGCTGAAGGGGACGGCTGTAAACGTTAACGGCAGAATGGCGAAAGGTAGCGGTCTTTTCGGACAAGATCGTGCGCTAGATCGAAACGAGAGTGCCCGTGCGGTTTCATGGGGCTCTGACAAATGGCGCCCTGGGCGGTGGTGACGCGATACGCTTCGCAGTAGAACTTCGCCTCGGCGCATTTTGCGGGATGGCTCGAAAGGCCAGCGGACGGACATGAACATTCACCGGGTAGGCGTCATCGGCGCCGGTCAGATGGGCAGCGGCATTGCCCATGTGTGCGCGCTTGCGGGCTTCCACGTCGCGCTCAACGACGTGTCGGAGGAGCGAGTCAAGGCCGGCATCGCCACCATCAACGGCAACATGGCGCGCCAGGTGTCGAAGAACGCCATCAGCGAAGGCGAGCGCCAGGCCGCGCTCGGGCGCATCGCGCCGGCGCCGGCCATCGATGGGCTGGCGGACTGCGATTTCGTCGTCGAGACGGCGATCGAGAAGGAAGAGGTCAAACGCAAGATCCTCGCCGCGCTCTGCCCGGTGCTCAAGGAGAGCGCGATCATCGGCACCAACACCTCGTCGATCTCGATCACCCGGCTCGCCGCCTCCACCGACCGGCCGGAACGCTTCATCGGCGTCCACTTCATGAACCCGGTGCCGGTGATGGAGCTCGTCGAGGTGATCCGCGGCATCGCCACCGACGACGCCACCTACGAGACCACCAAGGCCTTCATCACCAAGCTCGGCAAGAAGATCGCGGTGGCCGAGGATTTCCCCGCCTTCATCGTCAACCGCATCCTGCTGCCGATGATCAACGAGGCGATCTACACGCTCTACGAAGGCGTCGGCTCGGTCGATGCCATCGATACTGCCATGAAGCTCGGCGCCCACCATCCCATGGGCCCGCTCGAGCTCGCCGACTTCATCGGCCTCGACACCTGCCTCTCGGTGATGCAGGTGCTCCATGAGGGGCTGGCGGACTCCAAGTACCGCCCGTGCCCGCTCCTGGTGAAATACGTCGAGGCCGGCTGGCTCGGCCGCAAGACCAAGCGCGGCTTCTACGATTATCGCGGCGAGAAGCCGGTGCCGACGCGGTAGGGTTGTTCGTTCAGGACATTTGCACCGTCATTCCGGGGCGCCGCGTCAGCGGCGAACCCGGAATCCAGACCACCTCACCGACCGCACCGTCGACTGGATTCCGGGTTCGCGCAAGCGCGCGCCCCGGAATGACGCGCTGTCGCCCCGCCTACTGCGACCGCGTCGCCGGCTTGATCCCCATCTCCTTTGCGATCGCCGCGACGGGCGCGCGCTGCTGCTCGATCGAGGCGGCGAATTCCGCCGGGCCTCCGGGGTTGACGATCTGGCCGGTGGAAACCAGGCGCGCGACGATGAAGGGATCGGCGGCGACCGCCTCGACGTCGGCGGCGATGCGCTCGCGGATATCGGCGGCGAGATCTCGCGGCCCGAACAGGCCGGCGAGGCCGTCGAATGCCAGTGCCGGATAGCCGGCCTCGGTTACGGTGGGAATGTCCGGCTCGTCGGGAGCCCGCGCGCTGTTGCTGACGGCAATAAGCTTCGCCTTGCCGGCCTCGATCTGCGGCCGCACGATGGCGAGCGCGCCCCAATAAAACTGGATGCGTCCCTCGGCGAGGTCGGTGGAGGCCTGCACGGTGTCGCGATAGGGCACCTTGGACATGTCCAGGTTGGCGTTCTTGAGGAACGATTCGAACAGGAAATCGCTGATGCCGGTCGCGGTCGCCCAGTTGAGCTTGCCGCTGCGCTCGCGGGCTTGGGCGAACAGTTCCGCCAGCGATCCGACCTTCATGGCGGACGGCACCACGATGGCCACGACCGTGTTCGAAACCCGCGCGATCGGCGCCAGATCGGCGGCGTCATAGGGCAGCTTGTCGTGGAGGAAGGGATGCGCGACGAAGGTGGAGGACGGCGTGAACAGCAGGGTGTGATCGTCATGGGCGCCGACGAAGGCGCTGATCCCGACGATGCCGTCGCCACCGGGACGGTTCTCCACCACCACCGGCTTGCCCCAGCGCGTCGACAGCCTCTCGGCGAACAGCCGTGCCGCGATGTCGACCCCGCTGCCCGGGCCCAGCGGCACGATGAACCGGACGTTTCGCGTCGGCCAGGTCTGCGCCGCGGACGGGGAGGCCGCGGCCATGAACGCCAGCCCGGCGCAGATCGCCGCGGCCGCGAGACGAATGAGCATCATGAACCTCCCGTGTTCCTGGCGTCACTCGCGCCCGGCTCCGCGCGGAAAGCTACCACGGGGCCGGTTCGCGCACATGGGCCCGCATGTCACAGGAAGGCGGGTTGGCGCAAGTTCACCCGTGCTTGATGAAGGTGCCGTTGTTGAGCTCGGCGACCGCCTGCTGCAGCTCGGCCTTGGTGTTCATCACGATCGGGCCATACCAGGCGACCGGCTCCTCGATGGGCTTGCCCGAGACCAGGAGAAACCGGATGCCTTCGTCGCCGGCTTCGACCGAGACCTCGTCGCCGCTGTCGAACAGCACCAGGGAGCGGTTGCCGGTGCGCTCGCGCACCAAGGTATCGCCGGCGGCGGTTTCCTTCTCGGTCAGCACGCCGAACGGTTTCGATGCGCCGGAGAAGCTGCCGGAGCCTTCGAACACATAGGCGAAGGCGTGCCGGCCGATCTCCACCGGCAAGGTCTTGCGCTTGCCGGGCGGAACGGAGATGTCGAGATAGCGCGGTTCGGCCGCGGTCCCGTCCACCGGGCCGCGCTTGCCCCAGAACTCGCCGCAGATCACCCGCACCCGGGTGCCGTCGTCGTCGACCACGTCGGGAATCTCGATGGCGGGAATGTCCTGGTAGCGCGGCGCGGTCATCTTGAGGGAGGCCGGCAGGTTCGCCCACAGTTGAAAGCCGTGCATGCGTCCGCGCGGGTCGCCGTGCGGCATTTCCTGGTGCAGGATGCCGCTGCCCGCGGTCATCCATTGCACGTCGCCGGCGCCGAGCCTGCCCTTGTTGCCCAGGCTGTCGGCGTGCTCGACCGTGCCGGACAGCACATAGGTGATGGTCTCGATGCCGCGGTGCGGGTGCCAGGGAAAGCCGGCGCGATAGTCCTCGGGGCGGTCGTTGCGGAAGTCGTCGAGCAGCAGGAACGGGTCGAAATCGCCGGTGTCGCCGAAGCCGAAGGCGCGGTGAAGCTTCACCCCGGCGCCTTCCATGGTGGGCGTGGATTTGACGATGCGCTTGATTGGTCGGATGGACATGGCGGCCCTCTTCTCTGAGCCGCTTATCTGGATACGGGGGGTGGTTTCGTCCAGATCACCCCCTGCATGGGCGGATTGCGCCGCCCGACTGTGGAGCCGCAGGGCGGGCTTGCTCCAGCCCGCCGCGTGCCGTCCGGTCTCAGTAATACCGGTGCGGCCCGTAGTAGTGGCGCCAGGGCCGGGGCGGCCCGTAGGCGTAGGGCGGGGCGTAGACGAGGGGCGGTCCCACGACGACCTGGACCTGCGGATAGATCAGGGCGGGCACGGGCTCGACGTAAGCCGGCGCGATGTAATCCGGCACCACGTAATAGGCCGGTCCGCCGCAGCCGCAGCCCCAGCCGCCGTCGAGCAGGCCGGCGGAGGCGGGCAGCGTCGCGGTTGCGACCGCCACGGCAGACAGAAGACCCAACGCAACGCAACGAACACTCTGGCGCACGGGAAACCTCCATGATCAAGGCCGCCGTCCACCGCGGAGCCGAATCTTTGCGGGAACAGCGCGCATCACGGTTATGAAGGGGGGCGCGCTTAAATCAAGCGATGGGCGAGATTAGCATTAATTTTCAGTAATTTCTCGGCGTTGGCGGCGGCCGGCGGAGCGCCCTGCGTCGACTGCGTCGTGCGCGCTGGACGAACCCGCTTCCGGCAACCTGCCGACAACAGGGACTCGACCTCGCAGCCGCGTCCGGGGCATGCTCCGGCGTTCGCCGTTTCGCCGAAGACCGGCATTCCCGACCGTGGCGCGCACAGCGGCGGATGGGTGCACGGGGCGAGCCCACAGGGAGGAAAACATGAAACGTAAAACCGCTCCGCTCGGAAGACCCGGTCTGTACGGAAAGCGTCTGACAATGGCCGCTTTCGGCTATGCGGCGGTGGCCGCGGGCGCCGCGCCCGCGCCCGCCGCGGACCTGACCTATGAGCGTCTCCTCAATCCGGAGCCGCAGAACTGGCTCATGAACCATCACGACTACACGTCGCAGCGATTCTCCGCACTCGACGCCATCAACAAGGGCAACGTCAAGAACCTGCGGCTTGTGTTCGCCGTCGGGCTCGGCGGCACCTCCACCAATGAAAGCCTCGAAGCGACCCCGCTGGTCGAGGACGGATTCATGTACGTGGTCGACAGCTGGGGCATCGTTTCCAAGATCGACGTGCGCTCGGGCGCTGCCGGCAGGTTTGTGTGGAAGATGGACCCCAAGCTGGAGAAGCAGGACCGCAACCGCGGCGTCGCGCTGTGGCAAAATCTCGTGATCTCCGTCACCGGCTATGCCGGGCGGGTGATCGCGACCGACAAGGAGACCGGCGCGATCGTGTGGGACAAGAGCCTGCTCGACCAAGCCGACCTCGAACTCACCGCCGCGCCGCTCGCGCTGGAGAATTCCATCGTGATCGGCGGCTCCGGCGGCGACCGCGGCTTGCGCAACTGGGTGGCCGCGCTCGACCCCAGGACCGGCAACATCCAGTGGAAGACCTATTCGATCCCGGCTCCCGGCGAGCCCGGCAGCGAGACCTGGAAGGACAATCACGGGGCATGGCAGACCGGCGGCGGCGCCTTCTACGTCACCGGTGCTTATGATCCCGCCGCCAATCTCACCTATTGGGGCTCCGGCAACGCCGTTCCCGCCTACAACTCCACCTATCGTCCCGGCGACAATCTCTACACTTCGAGCGCGATCGCTTTCGACGCGGCGACCGGCAAGATCAGATGGTTCCACCAATACACGCCGAACGACAACCGCGACTATGACGAGACCGGCAGCCACATCATCATCGATACCAAGGTGAACGGCGAGGATCGCAAAATCCTGTCCCATGCCGGACGCAACGGCTTCGAGTACACCTTCGACCGGCTCAACGGGCAGTTCCTCAAGGCCGCCCAGCACGTCAAGGAAGCCAACTGGACCAAGGGCATCGATCCCAAGACCGGCAAGCCGCTCGAATATGATCCGGCCAAGGACCTCCAGCTCTATGCCGAGCCCGCCAATGCCAATCAGGACAAGCTGGCCCGCAAGGTGTGCCCGACCATCGCCGGCGGCACCAATTTCTGGCCGGCGTCCTACAGCCGCAAGACCAGCCTCCTGTACATCCCGACCTTCGAAGGCTGCAGCCGTGTCGCGCCGGACGTCGGCGCGCATGTGAAGGGCAAATTCATGGGCGGCACCGCCGGCCCCGACGGCCTCGTCACCGGCGGCCTCGTGATGTTCGATCCCGTAGCCGGCGAGGTCAAGAAGCGCGTCGACTTGCCGTATCCGAATGCGGCCGGCGTGCTCTCCACCGCCGGCGGCATCGTCGTAACCGCCATGATCGACGGCACCATCCTCGCCTATGACGACCAGACCCTGGACGAGCTGTGGCGGATCAATGTCGGCTCCGGCTTCAACGCCCCGCCGATGACCTATGCGGTGAACGGCAAGCAATACATCGCCATCGCGTCGGGCCTGTGCTGCGGCGGCCCCGGCGCGGCCCCGCCCCGCAACACCAGGAGCCAGGTGACCCGCAACCCCGAACTGCGCCTGCAGGGCAACGCGACGATGGTCTACGTGTTCGGGCTGTAGAAGATCGGCGCAGCATAGCGGTTCCGGGGCGCGCGTCTTTCTTCGCGCGACCCCGGAATCCAGGCGGCGGTGCAGGGGGACGGGTCCGTCCGGTTTTTCAGATGCAGGTGCGGTCGAGGCCGGCTTCGCTGGCCAGGGCCGAGAGCCGCTTGCGCGCATGGAACAGGCGGGTCTTCACGGTGTTCTCCGGGATGGCGAGGATCAGCGCCGCTTCCTCGACGGACTTCTCGTGGTAGTAGACGAGGTCGACGATCTGCCGGTGCTGGGGGGAGAGCTCACCGAGGCAGCGGCGCAGGATTTCGCTGCGGTCCTTCTTCTGGACGGCGGCTTCGGGATTGTCGGCTTCGTCCTCGATCGCCTCCACGACCTCGTCGTCGAGCTGGTCCTCGGTGCGGCGCCGCCGCGTGGCGAGCGCCTTGTAGCGCGCCATAGCGAGCATCCAGGTGGAGACCGTCGAGCGGCCTTCGAACTGGCCGGCCTGCCGCCACACGTCGAGGAACACTTCGCTGGTCAGATCCTCCGCCAGCGCGCGGTCGCCGATGAAGCGCAGGATGAACCGGAAGACGCGGACATTGTGAGCGGTGAACAGCACCAGCATGGCGTCGCGGTCACCCTTGGCGATGCGCTCGATGAGAGCCGCATCATGGGTGGCGCAGGTAGCCGCACCCGGCTGGATGCTCGACTTGCGATCGGAGGCCGGGGCCAAATTGTGCATGGGTGTCTCCTGAAATTCGACGACACCCGCACTATGGAAGCTCCAGGCCCGAGCCTCTGTGATGAGTTCTCACACAGGCCGAAAAGTGTTGGCGCGGCCTCGGCGCGCCATCGTTTGGAGCCAGAATTTGAAAATGTCATCAATGAGTTGGATTCAAGCACCGTCTTGCCCGAAAGGTTTGCAGCCTTTCGGGATCATGCTCTACCCCCGCAGCACGCCGCCGGTGCGCTTGCCGACCTCGGCCACGATCCTGGCGGCGACGGCGTCGATCTCCTGGTCGGTCATGGTCTTCTCACGCGGCTGCAGGGCGACCGCGATCGCGATCGATTTCTTGCCCGCATCGATGCCGGGGCCTTCATAGACGTCGAACACGGCAATCACCGTGATCAGCTTGCGGTCCACTCCCTGGGCGGCGCGCACGATGTCGGCGGCCTTCACGGTGCGGTCGACGATGAAGGCGAAGTCGCGCTCGACCGGCTGAAATGCCGACAGTTCCAGCGCCGCCTTGGCGCGGGTCGCCTTCGCCTTGGCCTCCGGGAATACGTTCCAGCACGACCTCGAAGGCGACCAGGGGGCCATCGGCGCCGAGTGCTTCCAGCGCCTTGGGATGCAGCTCGCCGAAATGTCCGAGCACGTTCTGCGGTCCGATCTGGATGGTGCCGCTGCGGCCGGGATGCAGCCAGGACGGCCCGCCCGGGACGACCTGCAAAGCCTGCATCGGCGCACCCGCGGCGGCGAGCACGGCCAGCGCATCGGCCTTGGCGTCATAGGCATCGACGCCGCGGCCGCCGCTCGCCCAGTGCCGCCCCGATCCGGACGCCTTGGCGAGGCGGCGCCGCACGCGCGCCCGCCGCGGTGACCTGGTCCTGCGGCCGGTCGCCGAGGAAGATCTGGCCGACCTCGAACAGCGCCACGTCGGGATAGCCGCGATCGGCATTCTTCTGCGCGGCGGCGACGAGGCCGGGAACGAGGCTCGGCCGCATGTCGGAGAGCTCGGCCGCGATCGGGTTCGCCAGCACCAGCTCCGGCTTGCCGCCGCCGAACAGGGCGGCCGCCGGATGGGAGATGAACGACCAGGTGACGGCCTCGACAAGGCCGCGCACGCCGAGCGCGCGCCTCGCCTTGCGGGTGCGCACCTGCAGCGGCGTGAGCACGGGCTTGCGCGCTAAATCGCCGCGATCGAACGGCGTCATCGGCACGCGGTCGACGCCGACGATGCGCACGACCTCCTCGACGATATCGGCCTTGCCGTGCACGTCGGGACGCCAGGTCGGCACGCTCACGCGGATCACCGGGCCGGCGCCGGCGGTGGCGAAGCCGAGGCGGCCGAGCACCCGCTCCACCTCCGCGGCCGGCAGTGAAAGGCCCGCGAGGCGCTCGACCTCATCGAGTGGGAAATCGATCGCCCGCTCAGGGATTGGCGTCAGCGCCCGCCACGGTGATCTCCGTCGCGGTCCCGCCGCAGAGGTCGAGCACCATGCGGGTCGCGAGTTCGAGGCCGGGGATCATGAGGGCGGGGTCGACCCCGCGCTCGAAACGGTAGCGGGCGTCGGAATTGATGTTCAGCCTGCGGCCGGTGTGGGCGATGTTGATCTCGTCCCACAGCGCGGACTCGATCAGCACGTCGGTGGTCGCATCCGAGCAGCCGCTAGCTTCGCCTGCCCATGATGCCGGCGAGCGACTCGACGCCGCCGTCGTCGGCGATGACGCACATGGTGTCGTCCAGCGCATAGGTCTTGCCGTCGAGCGCCAGCAGGTTTTCGCCCGGCCGCGCCCGGCGCACCACCAGGTCGCCCCGCACCTTGGCGGCATCGAACACATGCAGCGGCCGGCCGCGGTCGAAGGTGATGAAATTGGTGATGTCGACCAGCGCATTGATCGGCCGCAGGCCGATCGCGATGAGCTGCCGCTGCAGCCATTCCGGACTCGGGCCGTTCCTGACGCCGCGCACCAGGCGCAGCGCGAAGCCGCGGCACAGGGACGGCGTCGCGCCGAAATCGAGCCGCACCGCCACCGGACAGGGGCCGGCGGCGGCCACCGGCTTGATCGGAACTTCCTTCAACGTGCCCATGTCGGCGGCGGCGAGGTCCCTGGCGATGCCGTGCACGCCGGTGCAGTCCGGCCGGTTCGGCGTCAGGTTGATCTCGATGACGGGATCGTCGAGATGGGCCCATTCGGCGTAGCGCGCGCCGAGCGGCGCATCGGCGGGCAGATCGAAAATGCCGTCGTGATCGTCCGAAATCTGCAGCTCGAACGGCGAGCACAGCATGCCCCGGCTTTCGACCCCGCGAATGGTGCCGACGCCGAGCGTCATGTTCTTGCCGGGGATGAAGGTGCCGGGCGGGGAGAACACGCTCATCATGCCGGTGCGCGCATTGGGCGCGCCGCACACGACCTGCACCGGATCGCCGGCGCCGGTGTCGACCATGCAGACGCGCAGACGGTCGGCATTGGGATGCTGCACGGCCGAGATCACCCGCGCGATGGTGAACGGCGCCAGCGCCGCCGCCTTGTCGGCGACGCTCTCGACCTCGAGGCCGATCATAGTGAGCCGGTCCACCAGCGCCGCCAGCGTCGCCTCGGTGTCCAGATGCTGCTTCAGCCAGGACAGGGTGAATTTCATGTGGCACGCCCCTTATACCTCCCTCCCCCTGAAAGCGGGAGGGGTGGGGAGGGGGTAGCCGCGGTTCCTGGCCACAAGCGCCGCAGTCTGCGGCGCGCGAGCCCCCACCCCGACCCTCCCCCTTTCAGCGGGGAGGGGAGAGATCGCCGCTCGTGGCAGGAAGAAGGTGGCCCGACATCATCCGCTCAGTCCTCCGGCGAGGGTGGGGAAATCGAGCGGGCGGAAGCCGTAATGGGCGAGCCAGCGCACATCGGCCTCGAAGAAGGGGCGCAGGTCATTCATGCCGTATTTGAGCATGGCGATGCGGTCGATCCCCATGCCCCAGGCGAAGCCCTGGTAGACATCGGGATCGATCCCGCAATTGCGCAGCACGTTGGGATGCACCATGCCGCAGCCGAGAATCTCCAGCCAGTCGTCGCCCTCGCCGAAACGGATTTCGCCCTTGTCGCGGCGGCACTGGATGTCGACCTCCAGCGACGGCTCGGTGAACGGGAAGAACGACGGCCGGAACCGCATCTTGACGTGATCGATCTCGAAGAACGCCTTGCAGAATTCCGCGAGTATCCATTTGAGATGGCCGAGATGGGAGCCCTTGTCGATGACGAGGCCTTCGACCTGATGGAACATCGGCGTGTGGGTCTGGTCGCTGTCGCAGCGATAGGTCCGCCCCGGGCAGATCACGCGGATCGGCGGCCTTTGCGACAGCATGGTGCGCACCTGCACCGGCGAGGTGTGGGTGCGCAGCAAGAGCCGCGAGCCGTCGGGCTTCGGGTTGAAGAAGAAGGTGTCGTGCATTTCCCGCGCCGGGTGGCCGTCGGGGAAATTCAGCCGGGTGAAATTGTAGTCGTCGGTCTCGATGTCCGGCCCTTCGGCGACGGCAAAGCCCATGTCGGCGAAAATGGCGGTAAGCTCGTCCATCACCTGGCTGATGGGATGGATGCGGCCGGCATCGGCGGGGTTGTCGGGCGCCGGCAGGGTGACGTCGATCGTCTCGGTGGCGAGCCGCTGCTCGAGCGCGGCGCTTTTGAGCGCCTCGCGCCGCGCCGCGACCGCCGCGGTGACGCGGTCCTTGAGGCCGTTGATCAGCGGGCCGTTCTCCTTGCGCTCCTCCGGCGACATCTTGCCCAGGGTCGCCAGCAGCGCCGAGACCGAGCCCTTCTTGCCCAGCGCGGCCACCCGCACGGCTTCGAGCGCCGCTTCGTCGGCGGCGGTCTCGACCATGCGCATCAACTCGCCTTCGAGCGCGGCAATGTCGGTCATGGAATCCTCGCAAGCCGCCAGGGGCGGAAGTGTCTTGGGCTGCGAATGAGCCGATCCCCCAGCCCCTTCTTCGAGGGGAGAAGATTCGAAGCCGGCCGAGGATCGAGCGTGCGTTCAGGCCGCCAATGCGGCCTTCGCCTTGTCGACGATCGCCTCGAAGGCGGCCGGCTCGTTGATGGCGAGATCGGACAGCACCTTGCGGTCCACCGTGACCCCGGCCTTGCCGAGGCCGGAGATAAACCGGCTGTAGGTGAGGCCGAAACCGCGGACGGCCGCATTGAGGCGCTGGATCCACAAGGCGCGGAAGGTGCGCTTGCGCCGCTTGCGGTCGCGGAAGGCGTATTGGTTCGCCTTCTCCACCGCCTGCTTGGCGATCCGGATGGTGTTCTTGCGCCGGCCGTAATAGCCTTTGGCGGCTTTGAGGACTTTCTTGTGCTTGGCGTGTCCGGTGACACCCCGTTTGACGCGGGCCATGGCCGCTCTCCTTCGAAATCTCTACCTGCGAAATCAGTTACCTGACGGGACGACAGGGCCGCGCCTGCGCGGCCGGATGGGCGATCAGCCGTTGGGCAGCCAGTATTTCTTGATGCGATCGCCGTCGGTCTTGAACAGAACCTTGGTGCCGCGATGGTCGCGGATCTGCTTGGTCGACCGTTTGATCATCCCGTGACGTTTGCCCGACTGGGCAAACAGCACCTTTCCGGTGCCGGTAATCTTGAAGCGCTTCTTGGCGCCCGACTTGGTCTTCAACTTGGGCATTTGGCTCTCCTTTTGCGGCCCACAGGCCGCCGACCGGGGTCAACCGGTGATGCTCGGGTTTGAGCGTGCTGATTGAGCACTTCGCCGCCGCCACGGCAGCCCTTTAGCCGGGCAGCGGGGAGGGCGGGTTTATGGCAGAGAGCCCGCGAAATGGCAACCGGCCGATAAGGCACGGGAAAACGGGCGACTCATGCCTGGCGGCTGATTCGGCCAGCGAAGCCTGCCCTTTATCTGTATGGCTGTATGGCGCAGTCGTCGAAAGCGGATCCAGACCGTGTGCATCGAGACCCGTCACGCGCAGTGTCGAAAGATCCGGGCTTGACACCATACCAACTAGTCGGTATGTCGGCGGTATGGCGTCTCAACCGCATGAATCGAAAACAAAGCTGTTGAACGCGGCATTGAATGTGATCCGCGCCAAGGGTTACGCGGCGACAACCGTCGATGACATTTGCCACGCGGCGGGAGTGACCAAGGGCAGTTTTTTCCATCACTTCAAGAGCAAGGACGATCTTGCGCTTTCCGCCGCTGCTTATTGGGGGGAGATGACGGAAGGCTTTTTTGCTTCGGCCCCCTATCACCAGTCGAAAGACCCATTGCAGCGGCTGCTCGGCTACGTCGACTTTCGCGGCGAGATTTTGCGGGGTGATCTGCCCGACTACACGTGCTTGCTCGGCACGCTGGTTCAGGAAACCTACGCGACGCATCCCGACATCCGCGCCGCTTGCGACAAGGTGTTGTCGAGGCACGTCGCTATTTTGACGCGCGACATCGAAGCCGCAAAGCAGCTCTACGCGCCGGATGCGCCGTGGAGCCCGGCGACCGTCGGCTATTTCATCCAATCAGTTTTGCAGGGCGCATTTATTTTCGCCAAGGCAAAACAAGGTCCCGGGGTCGTGCGGGAAAGTCTCGCGCATTTGCGGCGATACCTCGGGTTTCTCCTCAACCGCCAAGCAACGCCACACGAAAGGAAAAAGCCATGACTGACTCTACTACCAAGAAGTTCATCGCCCTGTATCTCGTGCCGGCGTCCGTGCTGGCGGATTGGGCAAAGACCGACCCGGAAATCAAGAAGGCCGCCGAACAAAAGATGCAGGCGGAGTGGAGAAAATGGACGAGCGATCATTCGAAAATAATCACTCTCACGGAGGCCGGCGGCAAGACCAAGCGTGTCACCGCGAGCGGCGTTTCTGACACCAAGAACGACATCATGTTGTATTCGTTCGTGGAGGCGGAATCGCACGAGACCGCCGCGAAGTCCTTCGAAAATCACCCGCACCTGCAGATTCCGCAATCATCCATCGAAATCATGGAAATAAGGTCGATGGGTCAGATTTAGACCTTGTTGCGGCGTGCCTCGGCACTCTGTTTGTTCCAACACGCCGCACCCGTCGTCAGGAGAAACAATCGTGGCGACCCAAGCCATCCTCGAGCGTTCCAAGACGTGCTCTTCCGGTGAGGCGGCGGCGGCAAAAAAGCAACTCGCGATACTTTTGGCAGGAGGCGAGCACGTCCGCTTGAGCCATGACCGAACCGTCGATAGCCCGATCAGCGCGTTGCGCCAGCCGGCGGGCTGGCGCCGCTCCGCCCTGAACCGGCGGCGCAGGGGGCCGGCGCTACTACGCGTTACGAGTGTCAGCGCGGCGCCAGGATCATGATCATCTGCCGGCCTTCGAAGCGGGCGTCCATCTCGATCTTGGCGAGCTTCTCGGTATCGCCTTTGACGCGTTCGAGCAGCCGGGCGCCGAGTTCCTGATGGGCCATTTCACGGCCGCGGAACCGCAGCGTCACCTTGACCTTGTCGCCTTCCTCGAAGAAGCGCTGCATGGCGCGCATCTTCACTTCGTAATCGTGGTCGTCGATCATCGGCCGGAACTTGATTTCCTTGACCTCGACGACCTTCTGTTTCTTGCGCGCTTCCGCCTGCTTCTTCTGCTCCTGGAATTTGTACTTTCCGAAATCGAGGAGCTTGCAGACCGGCGGGGTGGCGTTGGGAGAAATCTCCACGAGGTCCAGGCCAGCCTCCTGGGCGATGGCCAAAGCCTCGGAAATCGTGACGTTGCCGCGGTTGGCACCGTCCTTGTCGATCAGATGAACCTCGCGGACGCGGATGTCATCATTGATGCGCGGCCCGTCCTTCGGGGCGGGCGCAGTGGCTCTCATCGGGCGACGAATGGCTGTCTTCTCCTTCTGCTGTTACGGTGCGCTGCTGCGGTGACCTTTGGCACGAACCGCCGAAAAAAGCTCGGCGTGAGTGATCATGCTACTCGGAAGTCTATGAAGATCGGCACAAATGGCCGACAAGTCAACGGTGCTGCCTGACATTTGAACGAAGTTGTGCTTGCGCTGCGTTGCGGCAATGCGGGGCCGCAGCGCATCGTGCGCCCCGGGTCAGGCTGGGGGCCGCGCAATTTCGGTATAGACGGCCAGCATCTGGTCCGGCGCGGCCGGGCTCGCGAACAGCGACTTCACCCGTTCGCGCCCGCGCCGGCCGACGGCAAGGCGGGTGCTTTCGGAGGCCGAGAGCAGCCGGATCAGGGTTGCCGCAAGCTCGGCGTCGTCGCCGCTGCGGAACCGCCAGCCGGTCATGCGGTCCTCCGTGACCGCCGGCGGCGCCAGCACCGTATCCGACCCGGCGGCGAGGTCGGAAACGATCACCGGACGGGCCATCGCCATCGCTTCGAGCAGGGACCGTTGCGGGCTCTCGAGCTGGATCGCGGCGGAAATCACGGCGACGGCGGCGAGATAGGCGGCCTGCTCGTCCGCCGGCGGCCCCGCAATGCGGATCACGTCGGTGGTCTTGGTCGCCATCACAATGTCCCACAACTCGCCGCTGTAGCTGGAACCGCCATTGTCTTCGCCGACCAGCACGAAGGCGAAATCGCGCAGGCCCATGTCTTTGAGCCGGCGCGCCGCCCGGACGATGACGTGGTGCCCCTTTCGGCGCAGGATGCGCCCCACCACCATGATGACGCGGGTGCCGGGGCCGACGCCCCAGCCGGCGCGCGTCACATCTATCCGCTCGGGGGCAATCCTCGTGGGATCGAAGCGGCTGATGTCGATATGGGAGGGAATGACGGCGATGCGTTCCGCCGCGACCCGGTGGCGCTCGGAGATGATGTCTGCGATCTGATCGCTCATGGCGATCACCTGCTCGCCGCGCGCCATCACGCTGTTGTAGGCGTGCTTGAACAGGTTCTGATCGCGAAATCCCCCATACCAGGTGGTAACGAAGGGAACGCCGGTCATGCGGGCGGCGGCATAGGCGCTCCACCCCGGCGCCCGGGCGAGCGCGTGAACCACCCCGCAATGGCGCTGGCGGATCAGCCGCGCCAGCACGAATGCATTGCGCGCCATGATCGCGGGATTGATGCTCGCCATGTCGAGGCGCACCAGTTGGGCGCCGCAGGCCGCAAGTTCGTCCTCGAGCCGGCCGCCGCGAGATACCACGAGCGCACGGTGCCCTGCCGCAGTGAGCGTCCGGGCAAGATCGATGGCGCCCTCATCGGCGTCGCCGGTCTCGAGCGTCGGAACCGCGATCATGACTGTCAAGGGACGCCGGGCAAATGCCGGCCCAGGGGGGGCCGATGAAGCCCCCGCGAATTCCGCGCGCTCGTCGAGCAACGTGCGCGCCGCTGTAGATATGTCGGCCACTCCCCCCACCCCGCTTCAAGATCGGCCCAGCGAGAGTCTATGCAATGAGTGACTCACTGGATCGCATGACGCCGGAGCTGCCGACCGCGGTCATGCGACAAATGCCGATTTCCATCCCCACAATGCATGATACAGCCGTCTGGCGCTTTTGCGCAACACTCCGACAAAATAAGAATTTGCGCCGATGTACATTAAAAAACCAGAATCAGGCCGTGGGGAAAGCCGGCGGGATATTGGCCGATGACCTCGGCAGCGGCTTTTCTCGAGGTCGGACAGGGCCACTTGTCGCGGCGGATTGCGGTGCGGGCGCGCAAGGGCGCCGCTCCCGCCCTCGTGTGGCTCGGCGGTTTCATGTCGGACATGGGCGGCACCAAGGCGGCGGCGCTGGACCAATGGGCCGGCGCCCGCGGGCGCGCCTGCCTGCGCTTCGATTACTCCGGCCATGGCGAATCCGGCGGGCGGTTCGCCGACGGGACCATTTCGCGCTGGCTCGAGGAGGCCCTTGCCGTGTTCGAGGCCTGCTGCGAGGGGCCGCAGATCGTGGTGGGCTCGTCCATGGGGGGATGGCTCGCCCTCCTCCTGGCGCGCGAACTGCGCCGCGCGCCGCGGCGGAAAGCCTCGATTGCCGGGCTGGTGCTCATAGCCCCGGCCGTGGATTTCACCGAGGCGCTGATGTGGAAGCGGTTCCCCGACGAGATCAGGCACCAGATCGAGACCACGGGGGCATGGGAGCGGCCCTCCCAATATTCCGACCAGCCCTATCTGATTACCAAGGGCCTGATCGAGGACGGCCGCCGGCACCTGCTGCTCGGCGGGCTGATCGAGACCGGCTGCCCGGTGCGCATCCTGCAGGGGGTGCAGGACCCCGACGTTCCCTGGGACCATGCCGTCGAACTGGTCTCGCGCCTCGCCCAGGACGACGTGGTGCTGACATTGGTCAAGGACGGCGACCACCGCCTGTCGCGGCCGGAAGACATCGAGCGCCTGCTTGCGGCGGTGGCGGAGCTGTGAGCAAGCCATCATTCCCGGGCCGCGCCAACGGGTCCGGCCCGCGGCCAGCCCCGAAATGACGGCAGGGGATCCGGACTCGATCCGAGTGCGCGCTTCACGCCGCCACGTCCTGGCGCTCCGCCACCGTCGCGTCGGCGTTGAGGCGGTAGATCATCGGCACCCCGGTGGCGAGCTCGCGGGCGACGATCTCCTTGGGCCCCAGCCGGTCCAGCACCATCACGAGGGCGCGCAGCGAATTGCCGTGGGCGGTCACCAGCACGCGCTGGCCGCGCAGCACGCGGGGCAGGATTTCCTGGATGTAATAGGGCAGCACCCGCGCCGCGGTGTCGCGCAGGCTCTCGCCGCCCGGCGGCGCCACGTCATAGGAACGTCGCCAGATATGCACCTGCTCGTCGCTCCAGCGCTTGCGCGCCTCGTCCTTGTTGAGGCCGGAGAGATCGCCGTAGTCGCGCTCGTTGAGGGCGACATCCTTGACGACCGGAATGGCCGAAAGGCTCATCTCCTCCAGCATGAGGGTCATGGTATCCTGCGCCCGCTTGAGCGCCGAGGTGAAGCCGATGTCGAAGCCGATGCCCTGGGCCTTGAGCTTGCGTCCGGCCGCGCGCGCCTCGGCGATCCCGACTTCGGTGAGAGCGACGTCCTTCCACCCGGTAAACAGGTTTTTCAGATTCCACTCGCTCTGGCCGTGGCGCGCGAGCACCAGCAGACGATCCATTGTGCTTCCTCACATGTCCGACAGGCCGAGCACGTCGGCCATGGAATATAGGCCCGGCTTGCGGCGGTTCGCCCACAGCGCGGCCTTGACCGCGCCGCGGGCGAAGATCAGGCGGTCTTCCGCCTTGTGGACGAGCTCGATGCGCTCGTACGGCCCGGCGAAGATGACGCTGTGCTCGCCCACCACCGTGCCGCCGCGCAGGCTCGCGAACCCGATGTCGCCGGATTTCCGCTCGCCGGGATGGCCGTCGCGCACGCGCACCGCGCGCTTTTCGAGGTCGATGTTCCTGCCCACCGCCGCGGCGCGGCCGAGCAGAAGCGCGGTGCCGGACGGCGCGTCGGTCTTCTTGCCATGGTGCATTTCGAGGATTTCGATGTCGAATTCCGCGTCGAGCGTACGGGCGACGCGCTTGACCAGCGCCGCCAGAAGATTGACGCCGAGGCTCATGCTGCCGGACTTGACGATCCGGGAACTGCTGCTGGCGGCGGCGATGATTGTCTCCTGCTCCGCCGAAAGGCCGGTGGTGCCGATGACGTGAACGAGGCCGCGGCGCGCCGCTTGCGCGGCGAGGAACACGGTCGCCGAGGGAACGGTGAAGTCGAGAATGCCGTCGGCCTCGGCGAGCAGCGGCTCGATCTCGTCGGTCACCAGGATGCCGTTCACGCCGAGGCCGGCCAATTCGCCGGCGTCGCGCCCGATCGCGGCGGAGCCGGCCGCTTCCGCGGCGCCGACGAGGACGGCCCCTTCGCTGTCGGAAATAGCCTCGATCAGGGTGCGGCCCATCCGCCCCCCGGCACCGGCCACGATCAGCCGCATCGCGGACATGAATTCCTCCCGATCAGGCGCGGATATAGCGGGACGCGGCACGATTGCAAAGCGAGCCGCGACCCGTCAGATCGCGAACATGCGGGGCCAAACCGTTTGATCTTGCGCATGATCCTGCCCGGAAGTCTGCGGTTTTTCGCAATCATGCGCTCCCGTATGCACATGATCTCGTTCAAAAAGTCTGCAACTTTTCGGGATCATGCGGTTTTCGCAGCGTTTTTTCGGGACCAACGCGGTTACGGCTGCGCGCCGTCATAGCCTTCGACCACGACCAGGTCGGCTTGGGCGCGGTGTTCCCGCAGCTTTTTGACTTGCCCGTACTCGGGCGACCGGTAGCAGGCGAGCGCGGTCTCGTAGTCCTTGAACTCGATTGTCACGAGGCGGGAACGCAGCTTGCCCTCCATCGTCTCGTTGCGGCCGGCACGGATGACGTAGCGGCCGCCGAACTTGCGCAAAACGTCCTGGATGGCCGCGACATAGGCCTTGTAGCCTTCGGGGTCGGACACGTCGACCAGCGCCAGCCAGTATCCCTTCGCCATGATCCGCCCTTTCGGAATCTTCAGTGCACCGCCGCCGCGATCTCAGCAATGATGCCATCGGCCGCCGCCCTGGGATCGGCCGCCTCCACGACGGGCCGTCCGACCACGAGGTAATCGGCTCCGGCGGCGATCGCGCGCGCCGGGGTCATGACGCGCTTCTGGTCGCCCACAGCGGCACCGGCCGGGCGGATGCCGGGGGTAACCAGCGCCATGCCGGGGCCGACCACGGAACGCAGATGGGCGGCTTCCTCGGCGGCGCAGACGAGGCCGTCGATGCCGAGTTCGCGGGCCTGCGCCGCCCGCCACGCGACCAGCTCGGACACGCCCGCCGCGTAACCCGCCGCCGCGAGATCGGCGTCGTCATAGGAGGTGAGGACGGTCACCGCGAGGATGCGCAGGCCGGCGGCGCCGCGGGCGACGACCGCCGCTTTCATGGTCTGCGGATAGGCGTGGACGGTGAGGAAGGTCGCGCCGAGGCGGGCCACGCTTTCCACCCCCTTGGCGACGGTGTTGCCGATGTCGTGCAGCTTGAGATCGAGAAACACGCGCTTGTCCGCCCGGACCAGGGCATCGGCGAACGGCAGGCCGCCGGCATAGGCGAGCTGATACCCGATCTTGTAGAAGGAGACCGCATCGCCGAGCCGCTCGACCAGGGCGGCGGCCGCCGCGACCGAGGGCACATCGAGGGCGACGATCAGCCGGTCGCGCGGCGCAGGCATCGCTACTCCCTCGATCATGTGCGTCACGCCAGCTGGTGCGCCGCGTCGACCAAGTGCCCTAGCACGGTCCGCAGCCAATTCGCATTCGCCTCATCGCGCAGATTGTCCATGTCGTCGAAGGCGGTGGCGGCGTCGCGCACCGCGATCTGGTCGGGCAGCACCATGGCGCCGCAGCCGAGCTCGAGCACGTGGCGCAAGGCGATCAGCGAGCGATAGCCGCCATGGGTCCCGTTGGACGCGGCGCCGAGTGCGAAGACGCGCTGCCGGTAGGCGGCGAGCGGCGGCTCCGGCGCCTCGCGCACCCGGGAAATCCAGTCGAGCGTGTTCTTGAGGAGCGGCGTGATCGAGGCGTTGTATTCCGGGCTGGCGATGAAAATGCCGTGATGGATGCCGAACAGCCGCTTGAGCTTGACGGCGTTTTGCGGCGGGCCCGCCTCCGCGTCGTCGTCGCCGTGATAGAGCGGTAGCGGATAGTCGGCGAGCGATATGCGGATCACATCGGCATTGAGCAGCGCCAGTTCCTTCACCGCGAGTCCGGCCAGCCGCGCATTGAAGGAAGCGGTGCGGATTGAGCCCGCGAAAACCAGGATTTTCGGACGGCGCATCAGGGGTTTTGATCCCAATCTGCGGTGTCAGGCCTGCGAAAGCGGGCATCCAGCACCCACGTGGAAGTGCCGCGGTCACCGGATCGCCCGGTCAAGCCGGGCGGCCAGGATAATGGGTTTCAAACGCTGCAAAATCAAACCGGCGGCTCAGGCCCGGCGGTAGACCCAGACCCGGGCCGGAGGCAGGTTGAGCCAAATGCGCTCGGAGCATTGAGTGCTCGCCCCGTCGAGCGATCGCGGGATCGGCGGCACCACCGCATAGGTGAACTGTATGAAAGGCGCGCCGGGATGCAGCAGCGCGAACGCGTCATTGACGAGCCGCAGCCGGAACTTCAGCGGCTTGGTGAACAAAGGCAGGCCCGACACCACCGCCGCCGCCGGTTGCCGCAGCAGGGTGCCGAGCAGCCGCTTGATCGCGTAGGCGTCGCCTTGCACCACCGTGGCTTCGGGATAGCGCACCCGCAAGAGCCGGCAGAAGGTCGGGTTGAACTCGACCAGCACCAGCCGGGCGGGATCGACGCCGTGCTCGACCAGCGCCGCGGTGACCGCGCCGGTCCCGGGACCGAGCTCGATGACGTGGCCGTCCAGGCCGGGATCGACGAATTTCGCCATGGCGCGGGCAAGCGGCTTGCCGGAGGGCATCACCGCCCCGGTCGCCAGCGGCTTTTCCATCCAGGAGCGCAGAAAATGCACCTCGTCGTCGAGGCGCAGGCTCTTTTTCGCTATACTCAGCGTTGATTGAAACGACATGTGTGGATTCAAGATCGCCCGCCACTCGGTACTTGTGTACTTGTCACATATTGGTCACGAGTATAGCGCGGCACGGCCATGGTCAAGACCGCATGCCCCGATCAAGCCGACCCGGCGCGAGTACCGAAGAAATCCTTGACGCGGCCGAAGAAGCCCGCGGACTCCGGATTCGTGTCATTGGAGGACAATTTCTGGAATTCGGCCAGCAATTCCCGCTGCCGCTTGGTCAGGTTTTGCGGCGTCTCGACCACGACCTGAACGTACATGTCGCCGAGTTGCTTGGACCGCAGCACCGGCATGCCCTTGGCCTGCAGGCGGAAGCGCCGGCCTGACTGGGTGCCTTCGGGTATCTTCACCCGGGTCTTGCCGCCGTCGATGGTCGGCACCTCGAATTCGCCGCCGAGCGCCGCCGTCGTCATCGAAATCGGCGCGCGGCAATGCAGGTCGGCGCCGTCGCGCTGGAAAAACACGTGCGCCGAGATCGACAGGAAAATGTAGAGATCGCCGGGCGGACCGCCGCGCAGTCCCGCCTCGCCCTCGCCGGCCAGGCGGATGCGGGTGCCATCCTCGACGCCGGGCGGGATATTCACCGACAGCGCGCGCTCGCGCGTGACCCGGCCGAGACCGCCGCAGGACGTGCAGGGATTGTCGATCACCTGGCCGCGGCCATGACAGGACGGGCAGGTGCGCTCCAGGGTGAAGAAGCCCTGGGCATGGCGAATCTTGCCCTGGCCTCCGCAGGTGGCGCACACCTTGGGCTTGGTGCCGGACTGGGCGCCGCTGCCGGTACACGGCTCGCAGGTGACCGAGGTTGGAATCCTGATCTGGGCGTTCTTGCCGCCATGGGCCTCTTCGAGGGTGAGCTCCATGTTGTAGCGCAGGTCGGCACCGCGCTCGCGGCCGGAACCGCGGCTGCTGCGCCGCCCGCCGGCGCCGCCCATGCCGAAGAAATCGTCGAAGATATCGGCGAAGGTGGTGGCGAAGTCGGCGCCGAAGCCGTGTCCGCCGCCGCCCCCCTGCTCGAAGGCGGCGTGGCCGAAGCGGTCATAAGCGGCGCGCTTGTCGCCGTCCTTGAGCACCTCGTAGGCTTCGTTGAGCTCCTTGAAACGATGCTCGCAGTCGGTGTCGCCCGGATTCTTGTCCGGATGCAGCTTCATCGCGAGCTTGCGGTAGGCACCCTTGAGATCGGAATCGGTCGCCGCGCGCTCGACTCCCAGAACCTCATAATAACAACGCTTGGCCATGGCAGGTCACCCCAACCCGACGTAGTAACCCTTCTTCCCATCCGGAAGAGGGGGGCGGCTAAGCGCAGGCGAACGGAGCGGGTGACGGGCGGTCGGCGGCATCGCTCAAGCGCAATTCATTGTTGAAGGGCCTTGCTGCTTGAAAACGGGCTCCCGCTCCCCCGGAGCGAGAGCCGTTCGGCTTAAGCGGACTTCTTGTTCTTCTTGTCGTCGTCGACTTCGGTGAACTCGGCATCCACCACGTCATCCTTCTTGGTGCCGGCACCGGCATCTGGGCCGCCGCCGGGGCCGGGGCCGGCTCCCCCGCCGCCTTCGGCCTGCTTGTACATCGCTTCGCCGAGCTTCATGGAGGCCTGGGAGAGCACGTTCATCTTGGCGCTGATGGCGGCGGTGTCGTCGCCTTTGAGCGCTTCCTTAAGATCGGCGAGCGCGGTCTCGATGGAGCGCCGCTCGACGTCGCCGACCTTGGAGCCGTGCTCGGACAATGCCTTCTCGGTCGAGTGCACCAGGGCCTCGGCGTGGTTCTTCGCCTCGACCGCAGCCTTGCGCTGCTTGTCCTCCTCGGCATGGGCCTCGGCATCTTTGACCATTTTCTGGATCTCGGATTCCGAAAGGCCGCCCGACGCCTGGATGCGGATCTGCTGCTCCTTGCCGGTCGCCTTGTCCCTGGCCTGGACGTTGACGATGCCGTTGGCGTCGATGTCGAAGGACACCTCGATCTGCGGCACCCCGCGCGGCGCCGGCGGAATGCCGACGAGATCGAACTGGCCGAGAACCTTGTTGTCGGCCGCCATCTCGCGCTCGCCCTGGAATACCCGGATGGTCACCGCGTTCTGATTGTCCTCGGCGGTGGAGAACACCTGGCTCTTCTTGGTCGGGATCGTGGTGTTGCGATCGATGATGCGGGTGAACACGCCGCCCAGCGTCTCGATGCCGAGCGACAGCGGCGTCACGTCGAGCAGCAGCACGTCCTTGACGTCGCCCTGCAGCACGCCGGCCTGGATCGCCGCGCCGACCGCGACGACCTCGTCGGGATTGACGCCCTTATGGGGCTCCTTGCCGAAGAACTGCTTCACCACCTCCTGCACCTTCGGCATGCGGGTCATGCCGCCGACCAGGACCACCTCGTTGATCTCGCCGGCGGTCAGGCCGGCGTCCTTGAGGGCGAGCCGGCACGGCTCGACGGTCTTCTGGATGAGATCGTCGACCAGCGCCTCGAATTTGGCGCGGGTGAGCTTGAGCGTCAGGTGCTTCGGGCCGGTCTGGTCCGCGGTGATGTAGGGAAGGTTGATCTCGGTCTGGGACGTCGAGGACAATTCGATCTTGGCGGCCTCCGCGGCCTCCTTCAGCCGCTGCAGCGCGAGCTTGTCGCGGCGCAGGTCGATGCCCTGCTCCTTCTGGAACTCGTCGCAGAGATAGTTGACGAGGCGCATGTCGAAGTCTTCGCCGCCGAGGAAGGTGTCGCCATTGGTCGACTTCACCTCGAACACGCCGTCGCCGATTTCCAGGATCGACACGTCGAAGGTGCCCCCGCCGAGGTCATAGACCGCGATGAGGCCGCTTTTCTGCTTGTCCAGCCCATAGGCGAGCGCGGCCGCGGTCGGCTCGTTGATGATGCGCAGCACTTCGAGGCCGGCGATCTTGCCGGCGTCCTTGGTGGCCTGGCGCTGGGCGTCGTTGAAATAGGCGGGAACGGTGATGACGGCCTGGGTGACCTTCTGGCCGAGATTGGCCTCTGCCGT
Organism: uncultured Alphaproteobacteria bacterium; assembly: GCA_963800215.1. Taxonomy (GTDB): domain Bacteria; phylum Pseudomonadota; class Alphaproteobacteria; order Rhizobiales; family Xanthobacteraceae; genus JAJPKK01. Next base: position 300,497 of record CAWCZY010000010.1, read on the forward strand.
CTCCTTCATCTTCTGCAGCACGAAGGCGGATATCTGGGAGGGCGAATAGGTCTTGCCGTCGGCCTCGACCCAGGCGTCGCCGTTGCCGGCGCGCACGATCTTGTAGGGGACGAGCTTCTTGTCCTTCTCCACCATCGGGTCGTCATAGCGCCGGCCCATCAGCCGCTTGACCGCGAAGAAGGTGCGCTCGGGATTGGTGACCGCCTGGCGCTTGGCCGGCTGGCCGACGAGGCGCTCGCCGTCGTCGGTGAATGCGACGATGGAAGGCGTGGTGTTGCGGCCTTCCGAATTCTCGATGACTTTGGGGTTCTTGCCTTCCATCACGGCGACGCAGGAATTGGTCGTGCCGAGGTCGATGCCGATGACCTTGCCCATTGTAAAATCCTTCTCTGTCAGCAGATCGGCCGGGCCCATGCGGCACCCGGAAGAAGCGCGCGGCAGGCGGCCTCGCCTGCCTAGGATCGCCCCTGGTCCGACCCCTCAAATTGTCCTTGCCCGCCAGCCCGGCGGGTTCACAGCGTCATATAGGAGACGACCACGGCGCCGCAAGGCGGGAATGGACGAAATCGGCAGCACTAACAAGCTCGAAACCATTGCGGCAACGCAGCGGCGGCGGCGTCACAGCTTGACGCGGTAGACCACGAAGGGGCCGTTCCGGGTCGCCTCCACCAGCTTGAGCCAGGGAGGCACCTCGCCGGCCGCGAGCCGCCCCCACAGGCTCGCGTCGCGCGCGGCCGCGCCGATGCCGCCCAGGGTGTGACGGTCGCATACCGCGAGATAATCCGGCTTGAACTTGGCCACGACCTCGCGGGCTGCCGCCGGCGGCAGGGCGAAGATGTCATTGGCTGCGATGATCGGCGCCACCAGGCGGTGATAGGGGGCCGACATCACGGAATGCGGCGTCAGCGCCAGCACGAACGGCCCGTAATCGATGTCGGTCGCGACCAGGCCGGGCGGCAGGGCGGCGAGCTGGGCGTAGCTCTTGCTGAGCAGGCAGCCGGCCGTGACCCGCGAATTTTCCGCCTCGAGGGGCCGGGCGCTCACGGCCTGCACCGCCGCCATGGCCACCGCGGCGGTAACCGCCGGCGCCAGGAACAGCGCAATCAGCGCGCGAACCGCGAGGGTGCCCAGCCGCAGCGAGGCGAACATGCGCACCACGCCCGCCGCCACCATCGGGATCGCCAGCCATATGGCGTAGCTGAATGCGCGGACCATCGTGCACATGACCGCCACCGAGACGATCAACGCGGCGGCAGCCACCAGGAAGCCGAAATCCCGGCGCGTCGCCGGGTCGCGCGCAATGAGCAGCATGAACACCAGGGCGACCGCCGGGAAGGCGGCGACCGCCGCACCCATCGGCGGCGATTTCCAGGCCACCGTCCACAGCGGTTGCATTTCCGAGACGTGGTTGAACCACAGCGATCGCACCGTCGGGTCCATCATCGCGAACGGACCCCCAAGGCAGCGCGGCTCGATGGCGGCGAAGGCCGCGGCGGCGACGAGGCCGGTGACGGCGACGCCGGCGGCACGGACCTGCCAATGCGCCCCGGCCAAGCAACCGGCCGGTCAGGGCGAGCCCGAGCGTCGCCAGGATCACCGCGACGGTCGAATTGATGGCGATCGCATCGCAGGCGGTGCGCCCCCACTGCGCGGGGCCGACGTTGACCAGGAATGCCGCCGCGACGCTCGCCGGCGCCCCAGGCGCCGTAACGCGCGAGCGCAGGGCCGGCATCGGGCGCGAAGATGAAACGCAGCGCCATGGCGCCGCCGGCGAGCACGATATAGGGCAGCCCCTCGAAGCCGATCGCCATCGCGCGAGCCGGTCAGGACGCCGGCCGCGGCCGCGGCCCAGGGCTTGCGGTCGCTCCACGCCACCGCCGCCATCAACAGCACCGCAAGCGCGATCTGGACGTTGTGATGATCGATCCGCCCGGGAATGAAATGCTGGAAAGCCGGCAGCCCGACAGCAGTCAGCACGAGCGCGATCGGTGCCGCGTCCCGTCCGGCGACGCGCCAGGCGATCGCGGTCGCGCCGGCCATGGTCGGCAGCAGCCACAGCATCGGCCACACCGTGCGCATCAGCCGCTCGGCGAAAGCGGCATCGGTGAACTGCCGGAACAGCCACAACAATCCCGCGAGCCCGGCATCGATCAGCCGCGACCAGTGGGTGTCATAGCCGTCGGGCGGGCCCAGCCTTGCTTCATGCAGGTTGAACCAGCCATGGCCGTCGATGAGGCCCCGCATCTGGACGAGCCGCATGGCGTCGTCCATGTCGGTCAGGGTCCGCGCCGTGTCCGCCCAGTGGTCCGCCAGGAGCTGCAGCGACGATGACGAGCCAGGCAACGCCGAGGAGCAGGGCGATGTTCGGCACGGCCGGGCGTTGGGGCAAGGGATCACCTGCAGGCGAAATGACGGGAAACCGAGCCCTTGCCATATCGGTCGCAGCTTGCGTTTCCCTTAATTCGGCAGCAACCGATATCCGCGTGCCGGCAGCGGCGGCTGGACCGGGCACCCGTCGCCGCAGTGCCAAAATGCGACGGGGCCGCCGAATGGTGATACAGTCTGGCCAGGGCGATGCCCTCATGAGGAGCTTCATGACCTTGAGAACATTCAGCATTTATCGCTTTGCTGGCAGCATTCCCGGCGGCCCTGGCGAGCGCGCCGGCGCAGGCGGCGGAGCCTGAGTTCCCGATCGGGTCCGCTGGTCGGCTTCGTGCCGCCGCCGGGCTTCGTGGTCAGCAAGCGCTTCCCGGGCTTCGAGAATACCGACAATGGCGGCTCGATCGTGTTGCTGACCCTGCCGTCGCAGGCCTATCCGGACATCGAGAAGTCGATGACCCCCGAGGCCTTCAAGGCGCAGGGCATCACCGAGGAAAAGCGGGAGAACCTGACGCTTCCGGGCGGCAAGGGCGTGCTGGTGATCGGTTCCGAGCAGGAAAACGGCCAGAAATTCCGCAAATGGATGTTTCTGGGATCGGTGCCTGCGGCCATCGCCATCGCCGCGGTCCGCATACCCGATACCGCGCTGAAGGCCTATCCGGACGACGTCATCAAGACATCGCTCCTCACCATGACGGCACGGGCTTCCGTGCCGGTCGAGGAGCAGCTCAGCCTGATCCCGTTCAAATTGAGCGAAATGTCCGGGTTGCGGCCGGTTCGGGTGATGGGCGGGGCGGGCGTCTTGCTCACCGACGGTCCCAAGGATGCGCCGGAGGTCGCGGAACAGCCGGTGTTCATCGTGTCGATCGGCCAGGGTGGCCCCGAGCAGGCCGAGGAGCGCGCCAATTTCGCGCGCAACATGTTCACCGGGCTCGCGGACTTCAAAGACATCCGGATCGTGAGCGGGGACATGCTGCGGCTCGGCGGCGGCAGCATGCCGACCCATGAGCTTCAGGCCGAGGCGAAGGATGCCAAGACCGATACGCCCATGAAGATCGTGCAATGGGTGCGGTTCGGCCCCGGCGCCTTCGTGCGCATGGTCGGCATCGCCCGTGCCGATCTCTGGTCGAAGGAATTCCCGCGATTCCGCGCCGTGCGCGACGGCGTCAGCCCGCGGGAATAGGACCTGGGGCCGCAGGGGCGGCCGCAACCGCGTCCCGCGCGCCATGGCGCAATATGCTTCGCTATTGCGCCCTACGTGCTACCCGCCGGAGTTCTCCACCACCACCACCACCACCACCACCACCCGCCGCAGCGCCGCTCGCGGACGGCGTCGGTGCGGTCCTGGGGCCGCCCTTGGAAACCCCGACCAGGGCCGGCCTGAGCATCCGGTCCCCAATCATGTAGCCGGGCTGGATGACCTGCACCACCGAGCCGGAAGGCACCCTGGCGTCCGGCACCTCGAACATGGCCTGGTGGAGATTGGGATCGAATTTCGCCCCGTGGGGGTCGAATTTCTTTACGCCGTTCTTTTCGAGGACCTTGAGAAGCTCGCGCTCCGTCAACTCCACGCCGTCGACCAGCGCCTTGGCCGGACCCTCCAGCACGACGCCGGAATCGCTCGCCGCATCGAGGGCCCGGCGGATATTGTCGGCGACGCCGACGAGATCGCGGGCAAAGCCGGTGATCGCATAGGTACGGGAATCGGCCACCTCGCGCTCGGTGCGGCGGCGCAGGTTTTCCATCTCGGCCAGGGTGCGCAGCACCCGGTCCTTCAATTCGGCGACTTCCTTGGCCAACGATTCCGCTTCTTGTGCCGGATCGGTGGCTGGCGTCGTATTTTCGGCATCGGCGGCCTTATTGCCGTTGGCGGCAGTATCCATCATGAAACAGTTCCCCGGAAAAAGGCTTCTTGCTGCACCGCATATCGATATTTTGCGGTAGAAATCAAGCGAGCGTGGCTTCACCGGGATCGACCGGAGCCGACACGGCGGCGACGAAATTCATTTTTCCTCGCGCGGCACCACAGTCCCAGTTCACACAATAGCGGTATTCAAGCACCTCTATTCTACTTTGCATGGGGTTGTTTTTCATAAAAACGAGTCCCCGCTCCCCGTCACCTGGGTGAATCGTTCACCCCTTCATCCGCTTGAAGAAGCGCCTCGGATTTACGTCGGCCACCGTCGCGATATCGGCGGCGGAAAAACCGGCGGCCGCGAGGCTCGCCAGCGGATCGAGGTCGGCGGGCGGGAACGAATAGTCGGTTCCAAGTACCAGCCGGTCGAGCCCGACGGTGTCGGCGAGGAAGCGCAGCGGCTTGGGCGCATGGACGATCGAGTTATAGACCATGAGGTTTGCATAGGCCGATGGGGGCTTGGCAGCGACATCGCCTTGGGCGATGCGGTCCATGCGTTCGTGCATGAGGTCGAAACGGCCGATGAGATAGGGAAATGCGCCGCCGCCATGGGAGAGCACCAGCGTCAGCCCGGGAAACCGGTCGAGCACGCCGGAGGACAACAGCGATCCGACCCCGAGGGTGGTGTCGAAGGTGTATTGGGCGACCTGCGCCAGCGCGAACCGGGCCGCCCGCGGCGCCGGGGTGCTCATGACGGGATGGATGAGGATCGGCACGTCGAGCGCCTGCGCCTTGGCCCAGAACGCATCGAGGGCGACCTCGCCGAGATTGGCACCCTCCACATTGGCGGCGACGATGGCGCCGATCGCGCCGGCGCCGACGGCACGATCGAGCTCGGCGGCGGCCGCGTCGGCGCCCGGCATCGGCACCGACGCGATCCAGGAAAACTGCGCCGTATGCCCGGCGCACCATTCGCCCAGCGTATCGTTGAGCATACGGTGCCACGCTTGGCAGGCCTGCGGCGGCAGGCCATAGGCGAAAATATCCGGCCAGGTGCCGACGACCTGATGATCGATACCTTTGTCGGCAAGCCAGGCCTTGCGCTCCTCGACCGGCTCGATCAGCCGCGCAAAGAACGGACGCACTTTGAAGCCGTAATCGAACTGCAGGGCTTCGCCTCCGGGCGCGGCGGCGAGCCTGACCCCGATATCGGCGCCACGCGCCTTGACGGCGGCGATGAGCTGCGGCGGCACGTAATGGGCATGGATGTCGATCGGCACGGGCTTGCCTCGTCAAACGCCTCGCGGGCGCCGGGCGGCGCGGCCGGCCGGTAAAGTAGATTGGTTGGTCGCGGATACAAGTGCAGAAGCGGGTCTCAGAAACGACGCCACTGACTTTGAATTGCGATCCTCGGCGCAGCCGGGGACACTAGGCGCGCGCCGGCCGCGGGGTTATCACGGAGGCGATGGGCCGACCAATTCGCATCCTTGGCATCGATCCCGGGCTCCGCCGCACCGGCTGGGGCGTGATCGAGGTCGAGGGCAACCGGCTGATCTATATCGCCTGCGGCTCGGCCGCAGTCGGACGAGACCGCGGCGCTCGCGCGTGAGGCTGGTGACGCTCCATGACGCGCTGGTGAAGGTGGTCGATGCGTTCCGGCCCGACGAAGCGGCGATCGAACAGACCTTCGTCAACAAGAACGCCGCCGCCACCCTCAAGCTCGGCCAGGCGCGCGGCATCGCCCTCATGGTGCCGGCGAGGGCCGGGGTGCTGATCGCCGAATACGCGCCCAACCTCATCAAGAAGACCATCGTCGGCGCCGGCCATGGCGACAAGGCCCAGATCCGCATGATGCTCGGCGTGCTGCTGCCCAAGGCCGATCCCCAGACCCACGACGCCGCCGACGCGCTGGCGATCGCCATCACCCATGCCCATCACCGGCGCAGCGCCATGCTCAGGGCCGTGGTCCCCTCCCCCGCAAGCGGGAGAGGGGGCAAGAAACGCCCTTCGATCACGCGAATTGAAGCGACGATTCGCGGACCGGGACCACGATGATCGGCAAGCTCAAGGGCGTGATCGACAGCCACGGCGAGGATTTCGTCATCCTCGACGTCCATGGCGTCGGCTATCTCGTGCATTGCTCGGCGCGCACCCTGCAGGCATTGCCGGCGGCGGGCGAAGCGGTCGACCTCGCCATCGAGACCCATGTCCGGGAGGACCAGATCCGCCTGTTCGGGTTCCTCTCCAACATCGAACGGGAGTGGTTCCGGTTGCTGCAGACGGTGCAGGGCGTCGGCACCAAGGTCGCGCTCGCCATTCTCTCGACGTTGAAGCCGGCCGATCTCGCGTCCGCCATCGCGACCCGGGACAAGGCGACCATCACCCGCACCCCCGGGGTCGGCCCCAAGGTGGCCGAGCGCATCGTCACCGAGCTCAAGGACAAGGCGCCGGCCTTTGCCGCCATCGATCCGGCGCTCGCGCGCCTCGCCGGCGCGCTCGACGAGCGGCGCGCGCCGCAGCCGGTCCTCGACGCGGTCTCGGCGCTCGTCAATCTCGGCTATGGTCAGCCCCAGGCGGCGGTGGCGATCGCCGCGGCCGTGCGCGAGGCCGGTGACGGCGCCGATGCGGCGCGGCTGATCCGGCTCGGCCTCAAGGAGCTGGCCAGGTGAAGGCCCCGAAAATGAATCCGTCGCCGGCGGAACCGCCTCGCCGCCTTGTCGCCGCGGAGCACCGCCAGGAAGACGCCGCCGAGGCGTCGCTGCGACCGCAGCGGCTCGCCGAGTTCATCGGCCAGGAGCAGGCACGCGCCAATCTCGGGGTCTTTATCGCGGCGGCGCGCAGCCGCGGCGAGGCGCTGGACCATGTGCTGCTGGTCGGCCCGCCGGGCCTCGGCAAGACCACGCTGGCGCAGATCGTCGCCCGCGAGCTCGGCGTCAATTTCCGCTCGACCTCCGGCCCGGTGATCGCCAAGGCCGGCGATCTCGCCGCGCTGCTCACCAATCTCGAAGAGCGCGACGTGCTGTTCATCGACGAGATCCACCGGCTCAATCCGGCGGTGGAGGAAATCCTCTATCCCGCCATGGAGGACTTCCAGCTCGATCTCATCATCGGCGAGGGCCCGGCGGCGCGCTCGGTCAAGATCGACCTCGCGCCGTTCACCCTGGTCGGCGCGACGACGCGCGCGGGCTTGCTCACCAATCCGCTGCGCGACCGCTTCGGCATCCCGGTCCGGCTGAATTTCTACACCGCGGCGGAACTGGAGCTGATCGTCAACCGCGGCGCCCGCGTGCTCGGCGTCGGCATGACCCCGGACGGCGCCAACGAGATCGCGGCCCGCTCCCGCGGCACCCCGCGCATCGCCGGCCGGCTGCTGCGGCGGCTGCGCGATTTCGCCCTGGTCGACAACGCGGCCTCGATCGACCGCAAGGTCGCCGACCGCGCGCTCCTCGCCCTCGAGGTCGACGCCTGCGGGCTCGACGCCATGGACCGGCGCTATCTCACGACGGTCGCGGTGAATTACGGCGGCGGCCCGGTCGGCATCGAGACCATCGCCGCCGCGCTGTCGGAGCCGCGCGACGCCATCGAGGAGATCATCGAGCCGTTCCTCATCCAGCAGGGCTTCATCCAGCGCACCCCGCGCGGCCGGCTGCTGACCCCCCACGCGTTCCGCCACCTCGGCCTCGCCGAGCCGCGCCGCGATCCCGCGCAGTTCGGCATGTTCGGTGAGGGGGATGAGCATTGACCGGCCTCGACGGCGAAATTCGCGACGGCCGCCATGTCATGGCGGTGCGTGTTTATTACGAGGACACCGATTTCACCGGCGTCGTCTATCACGCCAATTATCTGCGCTTCATGGAGCGGGCGCGGACCAATTACCTGCGCCTGATCGGCGCCGACCACCGCTCGCTGTACGAGCAGGCGCTCGCGGAAGCGCCGGGCTTCGCCTTCGTGGTGCGCTCGATGACGATCGATTTCCTGAAACCCGCGCGCATGGACGACGTGCTGGTCATCACTTCGTTCCCAGAAGTGGTCAAAGGCGCCTCCCTGACCATGCTGCAGAAGGTGACGCGCGGCGACGATCTCCTGCTCGAGGCCCACGTCCGCGTCGCCTTCGTCTGCGGTGGCCGCGCCAGGCCGATCCCCAAGCCCCTGCGCCTGGCGATGCGGGCGGACCAGGACAGGATGGGGGAAGCGGCGGGGTGAGGTTTAGTGAGCGCCGCGGGCGCCGGGTATGCGCTATTGTGCACCGCATTTTTCCGGGATGTTGCTCAGTTACAACAGACTTCGTGGGGCGAGTTGCATAAGCTTATTTTGGAAATCGGTGGGGAAAGTCATGAAAAGATTGCTTCTTGCGGGTGCTGCCTTCGGTGCACTTATTGCGCCCGCCTTGGGTGCCGATATGCCTCTCAAGGCGCCGGCGCCCCCTCCGACGCCCTGGACGGGCTGGTATGTCGGCGTGAATGCGGGCTATGCGGACGGCGACGCCAAAGTCGACACGGGGTCGACCAGCACGTTCGCTTTTCCGGGCGCCGGCGGCCCGGATTTGGCCGGTGCGATAACTACCTTGTCGAATTTCAACGCGACGGCAAATAGCAACGGCTTCATCGGCGGCGGTCAGTTGGGCTGGAATTGGCAGGTCGGGAAAATCTGGCTCCTCGGCTTCGAGACCGACATCCAGGGCACGACGAACAGCCAAGGGTCCCATTCCATTGGAAGTTCTTCAGGGGTGGTGGGTTTTCCCTTAAATCAGGTGGGTCAGACGGCCACCGTCTCGAGGGAACTCGACTATCTCGGCACGGTGCGCGGCCGTGTGGGCGTCCTCGCTTGGCCGAGCCTGCTGTTTTACGCGACCGGCGGCCTCGCCTATGGTGGCGTCAGTGCCAGCACCAACATCTCCCAGGTGCTTTTGGGGCCGAGCTCCGTCACTCCGGCATTTGGTTCCGCCGGCTCTTATTCGGGTACGCTCATCGGCTGGACGGGCGGCGTCGGTGTCGAGTGGATGTTCTGGCGGGGCTGGAGCACCAAGATCGAATATCTCCATTACGATCTCGGCGCAGCGAATTATGGCCTGAGCCCGATTGTCACCAATGCGGCCGCTGCCACGCCTTTCACGACCAATTCCCTGGAGTCCAACGCGCGCTTCAACGGCGACATCATCCGCGCGGGCTTGAACTATCACTTCTGACCGGGTTCCGTGCCGGCCGTTGCGAGACATCGATCGCCGATCCTTCGGCATTTTCAATCCGACAGTGGGCCCCGGTAATTCCGGGGCCTTCTTTTTTGTCGGCATTTGAGCGGACATCGACGCGCGCATTCGACGCCGGGACCGAAGTCATGTAAGAGCCCTTTACATGATTTGGAAATCCGATCAGGCCTCGCGGGGCTATCACCACGGCAATCTCAAGGAGGCGCTGATTCGGGCGGCGCTGGAATTGATCGCCGCCAAGGGTCCATCCGGGTTCACCTTCGCCGAGGCGGCGCGGTCGGCGGGCGTCAGCCCGGCGGCGCCCTACCGGCATTTCCGCGACCGCGACGAACTCGTCGCCAATGTCGCCGGGCGCGGCTTCGAGCGGTTCGAGGCGGCGCTCAAGGCCGCCTGGAAGGACGGCCTGCCCGACCCCTTCACCGCCTTCGAGCGCCTCGGCCGCGCCTATCTCGATTTCGCCCGCAACGAGCCCGCCTACTATTCCGCGATGTTCGAGGCCGGCATCCCGCTCGAGGTGAGCCAGGAGCTGCGCGATGCCGGCGAGCGCGCCTTCGCGGTGATCCGGTCGGCGGCCGAGCGGCTGGTCGCGCAAATCCCCGCCGCGCAACGGCCGCCGGCTTTCATGGTGGCGCTGCATGTGTGGTCGCTCGCCCACGGCATCGCGTCGCTGTTCGGCCGCGGCGATGCCGGCCGGCGGCGGCTGCCGATGCCGCCGGAGGATCTCCTGGAGGCCGGGATGCTGGTCTATCTGCGCGGGCTCGGATTTCCGGACGGCGCGGTCGCCTCTCGGGGGGCCTCTTGACAGCGGAGCCGGGTTCTCATACGTATGTAAATGTGATTAACATTCACAATCTTCGTGAGGGCATCATGCCGATCGTAGCAAAGCTCGACGAGTTAGGAAGGCCAGCCTGGATCCTCCTCATGATCCTGGGCTTCATGGTGTGGTGGCCGGTCGGCCTCATGGTCCTCGCATACATCATCGGGAGCGGACGAATGGGCTGCGGGTATCACGGCGATCGCTGGCAACGCAAAATGGAACGCCTCCAGGACAAGATGGAACGCATGCGCGGGCACATGCAGGGGCACGCGGACGGCCGGACCGACTGGTGGGGCGGCCGCCGCTCCAGCGGCAACCGTGCTTTCGATGAATACCGGTCCGAGACGCTGCGGCGCCTCGAGGACGAGCAGCGCGAGTTCCAGGACTTCCTGGTGCGCCTGCGCCAGGCCAAGGACAAGGCGGAATTCGATCAGTTCATGGCGGACCGGCGCAACCGGCCGCCGGAGCAGGCCTCGCCGCAGCAAGCCTGAAGCACGGCTATCCGGACTTGAAATTCGAGGCCGCCCGCGTTTCGCCGCGGGCGGCCTCGGCGTTTTCGCCAATCGCTCCGTCCCGCCGAGCCGTCTCACAGTCTTCTTGCTTGTGCGCTAACCCGACGTTAACCACAGGTGTCGCGTTATGGCTTGGGCGGCAACCGCCCAAGTTTGGACATGTTTGGCGATGAACTCGTCTGGGCCGGCTGTGGCAGGACGATTTCGCGCAACACCTGGAACCTCGGCGGACAAGGTGGGGTCCGGCCCGATCTGTTCGGAAGTCCTGCGACGCGTATTTCCCGCGTGTCTGTCGAAAGGATGCTCCATGAATGAGGTCGCGCAGTCGGCTTTGCCGCTGACTTCTTCCGATCTTTCATTGTTGACGCTGTTTTGGCAGGCCCACTGGATCGTCAAGGGTGTGATGGTAGGGCTGCTGGTGTGCTCGGTATGGGTGTGGGCGATCGCCGTGGACAAGATCATCCTGTTTACCCGCACCTCCCGCGCCATGGACCGGTTCGAGCAGGCGTTCTGGTCGGGGCAGTCGCTGGAGGAACTCTACCGCAGCATATCGTCGCGGCCGAACCACTCCATGGCCGCGCTGTTCGTCGCCGCCATGCGCGAATGGAAGCGCAGCCTGGAGGGGCATGCGCGCTCGTTCGCCGGGTTGCAGATGCGCATCGAGAAGGTGATGGATGTAACCATCACACGGGAGGTCGAGCGGCTGGAAAACCGGCTCCTGGTGTTGGCGACGGTCGGCTCGGCCGGGCCGTTCATCGGCCTGTTCGGCACCGTCTGGGGCATCATGACGAGTTTCCAGTCGATCGCGGCGTCGAAGAACACCTCGCTCGCGGTGGTCGCGCCGGGCATCGCCGAGGCGCTGTTCGCGACCGCGATAGGCCTCGTGGCTGCCATACCGGCGACTATTTTCTACAATAAATTCAGTTCCGAGGTGAACAAGCAGGCACAGCGCCTGGAGGGGTTCGCCGACGAGTTCTCGGCCATTCTGTCGCGACAGATCGACGAGCGCGGGTGAGGGGATAGCGGATGGCAATGGGCCTCGCAAGGGGAGGCGGCGCGGTCGGCCGGCGGCGGCATCGCCGCCGCGGCGTCATGAGCGAGATCAACGTGACGCCGATGGTCGACGTCATGCTGGTTCTGCTGATCATCTTCATGGTCTCGGCGCCGCTGCTCACGGTGGGCGTGCCGATCGACCTGCCGCAGACCCAGGCCAAGAACCTCGATCAGGACCGCCAGCCCCTGACCATTTCGGTCAATCTCGACGGCAAGGTGTTCCTGCAGAACAGCGAAATCCCGATCGGAGACCTCGTGGCGAAGCTCACGGCCGTGACTTCGGCGCGCGGCGGCTTATGACGAGCGCATCTATGTGCGCGGTGACCGCAAGGTGGATTACGGCACGGTGATGCGGGTGATGGGGCGGCTGTCCTCGGCCGGGTTCAGAAGGGTCGCCCTCGTCACCGAGGTCGAGCAGGGGCAGTGATTCGGGGGATGCAAGGGCAGTGATTCGGGGGATCCGGACCGACTTCGCGATATCGGCGGCTTTGCACGTCCTCGTTTTCGGGGCGGGCTTCATTTCGTTTGCGGCGAGGCCGCTAGAGAAGTCGTCGGTCAATTCGGTCGCCGTGGAACTCATCTCGGCGAGCGAACTGTCCCAGTTGACCGCCGGCTCGAAGAATGCGCCGAAAGTGGCCAAGCCAATGGCGGACAAGATCGGCGATGCCAAGCCGCCGCCGGACGATCCGACCGCCAAAGCCGTCGACAAGCCGGACATCAAGATGGCGGCAGCCACGCCGCCGCCCGCCGCGTCGAAGCCCGAACCCAAGCCCGAACCGGCCCCGCCGGAGAAATCGCCGCCACCGCCGGCGGAGGCCGTGAGCGATCCGTCGCCGCAGCAGGCCGAGCCCGATCCGGTCGCCGAGGCCCTGGCTTTGGAGCAGGCGAAACAGAAGGAAGAGGCCAAGAAGCGCGAAGAGGCCAAGAAGCGTGAGGAAGCCAAGAAGCGCGAGGAGGCCAAGAAACGCGAGGAAGCCAAGAAGCGCGAAGAGGCCAAGAAGCGCGAGGAGAACAAGTTCGATGTCAACCGGATCGAGACCGCGCTGCTCGACAAGCGGGCGCCGCAGCGTCAGATTGTGATGGGCTCGCTGGTCAATCCGACGCCCTCGCTGGGCAGTTCGACCGCGAATGCGCCGCAATTGTCGCAGAATGAGATCGATATGCTCCGGGCCCAGATCCAGGCATGCTGGAGCCCGCCGGTCGGCGTAGCGGAGGCCAGGGATCTCGTCGTGGTCCTGCAATTCTCGCTCAACCGGGACGGTTCGGTGTCGGGCGAGCCGTCCGTGACCAATCGCAGCGGGAGCCCGCTGTTCCAGGTCGCGGTGGAGAGCGCGACCCGGGCGGTTCTGCGTTGTCAGCCCTACCGGCTGCCGGTCTCCAAATACGACGCCTGGAGCGAAGTCGAAGTCAAATTCGATCCGAAGGAAATGTTTCGGGGCTGATTGAAAATCCCGAGCGATATTGGACGGTCCGGCCATGAAGCATGAACATCCACGTCGCATTCCGCTGGTATCGCCCTGGGCCTTGACGCGCCGCCATGCGTTGCTGCTGGGCGCCGCCGGCGCCGCCGCCGCCGCGTTGTCCAGCGGTCCGGCGCAAGCGGTGCTTCGCGTCGACGTCAACGAGGGCAATGTCCAGCCGGTGCCGATCGCGATTCCCGATTTCCTCGCCGGCAGCCCGGCGGACATCGAGGCGGCCCGCGGCATCTCCCAGATCATCACTGGCAATCTCAAGCGCAGCGGACTGTTCGCGCCGATCGACCAGGCCGCCTTCATCGAGAAGATCACCAACACCGACGTGGCGCCGCGGTTCCCCGACTGGCGCGCCATCAATGCCCAGGCGCTGGTCACCGGACGCATCACCAGGCAGGCCGACGGCCGCCTCAAGGCCGAATTCCGGTTGTGGGACGTGCTCGGCGGCGCCCAGCTCAACGGCCAGCAATATTTCACCACTCCGGACAATTTCCGCCGCATCGCCCACATCATCTCCGACGCGATCTACGAGCGGCTGACCGGCGAAAAGGGCTATTTCGACAGCCGCGTGGTGTTCGTGGACGAGACCGGCCCCAAGGAGCGCCGGGTCAAGCGCCTCGCGCTGATGGACCAGGACGGCGCCAATCTCCGCTATCTCACCCGCGGCGACGACCTCGTGCTGACGCCGCGCTTCTCGCCGTCGACCCAGGAAATCACCTACATGTCGTTCGGACAGAGCGATCCGCGGGTCTATCTGCTCAATATCGAGACGGCCCAGCGCGAGATCGTCGGCAACTTCCCCGGCATGAGCTTCGCGCCGCGCTTCTCGCCCGACGGCCAGCGCGTCATCATGAGCCTGCAGCAGGGCGGCAACTCCAATCTGTTCGTGATGGACCTGCGGTCCAAGGCGACGACCCGGCTCACCGACACGCCTGCGATCGACACCGCGCCGTCCTATTCGCCGGACGGCACCCGGATCTGCTTTGAATCCGATCGCGGCGGCAAGCCGCAGATCTACGTCATGGCGGCCGGCGGCGGGGCGGCCCAGCGGATCAGCTTCGGCGACGGCTCCTATTCGACGCCGGTGTGGTCGCCGCGCGGCGACACCATCGCCTTCACCCGGCAGAGCCAGGGCAACTTCGCCATCGGCATCATGCATCCGGACGGCCAGGGCGAGCGCATCCTCACCGAGGGATATCACAATGAAGGCCCCACCTTCGCCCCCAATGGGCGGGTCGTGATGTTCTTCCGCGACCCCGGCGGCAACGCCGGCCCGGCGCTCTTCACCATCGATCTCACCGGCCGCAATGAATTGCGGGTGCCGACGCCGGGCTTCGCTTCCGATCCGGCGTGGTCACCGCTGTTGTCGTGAGGACCAAATTTTGGGCAGACCATCATCTCGGTCTGGCGCCGGGAGCCATGATTCGATATTCATTGGCCCTCGCCCTGTTGTTGCCGCGTTAACGCCGCACTAACCATTCGAAATGGTTTCTGATGAATTGGCGTTTTGGCACGGGCGCGCAAGGCCTCATCAAGGTTGATAAAACCTTCGCTTAACGAACGGCCTGCTACACCGGGGGAATGCCAGGGCTGGGGGGATAACCAGCCACGTTATAGGCAAGAAGGAGTACCGCATGCCGAAAGTCATGCGCCTGATCCATGGGGCAAGGGTTGCCGCCGTTCTGCTCGCTGCGCTCGCCATGGCGGCTTGCGCCAACAAGCCCGACATGGGCCAGGGACTGGGCTCGGCGGTGCCGGGCAGCCAGCAGGATTTCGTGGTCAATGTCGGCGATCGCGTTTTCTTCGAGAGCGACCAGACCGACCTGACACCGCAGTCGCGCGCGACCCTCGACAAGCAGGCACAGTGGCTGCAGACCTATAACCGTAACAGCTTCACCATCGAAGGTCATGCCGACGAGCGAGGCACCCGCGAATACAACATCGCGCTCGGTGCGCGCCGCGCCCAGGCAGTGCGCGACTATCTGGCGTCGCGCGGCATCGATGCGGGCCGCATGCACACGATTTCCTACGGCAAGGAACGCCCGGTCGCCGTTTGCAACGACATTTCCTGCTGGTCGCAGAATCGCCGCGCGGTCACCGTGCTCAGCGCGAGTTCCTAAGAGTTTCGTTACGGGGGTGGGGGACGGCCGGCGCCCGACGGGGCGCCGGCCGTGTTTTTGCGACCACGAGTTCCAGGCCGATCGACCTCGTCCAGTCACAATTTCGACGCAGCTTCGGCTAATCTGATCGCGTCCCTTCTCGATGCCGGATGAAGCGAGCAATGATGGTCCGTCTCACCGTTGCCGGCTTGGCTTTTGCGTGTTGCGTGCTCGCCGTTTCGCAGGCCGCCGCGCAGGCGTCTGCGGGCGATCTTTACGTCAAGGTGGATCAGCTGGAGAATCAGATGCGCCAGCTGACCGGGGCGGTCGAGCAGCTCCAATACCGCAACCAGCAGCTCGAAGCCGCGCTCAAGCGGATGCAGGACGATTTCGAATCCCGCCCGGGGGGCGTACCGCGTGCCTCTGCGCAGGCGATTCCCGCCCGGCCGGCGGTCCAGCCGGCCGTCCCCGTGGCGCCCCCGCCGGGCCGGCGCTCCGATGCGTTCGATCCGTCGCAAAGCCCCGGTGCCCCGGGCGTCCCGCGCGCGCTCGGTGCGGTCCCCTCCATCATGGCGACGGAAGAAGCGCCGATCCCGGCCGAGCCTTTGCCCGCGCCGAGTGGGCGCGTGGCCGGCGCTCCGCTCGATCTCGGCAGCATGTCGAACGCCGCGGGCCAGCCGCCGGTGCAGCGCGCGCCTGCGGCGGCCGTGAGCAGCCTCGGGCAGCCGCCCCGCGCCCCGGTGGCCGGCTACGGCGTGACTGCCCCGCCTTCGCAGTCGCCGCGCGACAGCTATGACCTCGGCTACGGCTATCTGCTGCATAAGGACTACGCGCTGGCCGAAGACACGTTCCGCGATTTCCTCAGGCGCTATCCGAGCGACCGGCTCGCCGCCGAAGCGCAATACTGGCTCGGCGAAAGCATGTTCCAGCGCCAGAATTATCGCGACGCCGCCGACGCCTTCCTCGCGCTGTCGAAAAAATACGAGAACAGCGCCAAGGCGCCGGATTCGCTGCTCCGGCTCGGCCAGTCGCTCGCCGCGCTGAACGAAAAGGAACTCGCTTGCGCGACGTTCGGCGAAGTCACCCGCAAATATCCCCGCGCCTCGCTCACCGTGAAGCAAGTGGTCGAGCGGGAGCAGAAGCGTGTCCACTGCTGAGGACGCGCGGCCGATCGGCGACGCCGAGGCCGACCGCCTGTTTGCCGATCTCATCCACGAACCGGCGCTCGTCGTCGCGGTTTCCGGCGGCGCCGACTCCACCGCCCTGCTTTATCTGCTCGCGCGCTGGCGCATGCGCTGCGAGCCGTCGCCGCAACTTCACGCGGTGACCATCGACCACGGCCTGCGCCCGCAGGCGCGCCGCGAAGCGGCCGGGGTGAAACGGATTGCCGCGCAGTTGGGCGTCGGCCACCGCACCATGCGCTGGACCGGCGCAAAGCCAGCCACCGGCCTGCAGGAGAAGGCGCGGGGCGCGCGCTACCGCCTCTTGCTCGCAGCCGCCCGCAAAGCCGGCGCGCGCTGCGTCGTCACCGCGCATACCCTCGACGATCAGGCCGAAACCGTGCTGTTCCGCCTTGCCCGCGGCAGCGGCCTCGCCGGAATCGGCGCCATGGCGCGGGTGTCCAGCGCCGGCTTCCATGCGGGCGTCATGCGCGGCGCGAAGGGCAGCCCAGCGCTGGTGCGCCCTCTGCTCGATGTCGCCAAGGCGCGGCTGATCGCAACCTTGCGCGTCGCCGGCATCGCCCATGCGGAGGATCCCAGCAACGACGATCCGCGCTTTGCCCGCGTGCGCTGGCGCAAGCTGGCGCCGGCGCTGGCCGCGGAAGGCCTTACGGCGGAACGGCTGGTCCAGCTGGCGCGCCGTGTGCGCCGCAACGAAGCGGCCATCGAAGCCGTCGTGACGGCGGCGTTCGATCGCCTCGGTTCGCGCCCGGCGGCGCGGACGATTGCATTCGATGCCAGAAGTTTGTGCGATGTACCCGCTGAGATCGCACTGCGCCTGATCGGACGCGCGGCCGGCGAGGTCGGCGATGAGGGACCGGTCGAGCTCGGCAAGCTCGAAGCCATGTGCGAATCGCTGGCCGACGCCTTCGATCGCCCGGCCGGGCGGTTTCGCCGGACGCTGGCGGGCGCCATGGTCTCGCTGCAAAGAGATCGCTTGATCGTGGAGCGGGCGCCGCCGCGCCGGCAGCGTTCACGGAGTTGAAACCCTGTGGACAATCGCCGGCAGGACGTGGCGCCGCTGCGGAAAGGGCGTTCACTAATGGGGCGCTATATTCGCCGAAATGGACCCGGCCTGCTTGGCAGCGGCGGCACGCACACCTACATTGAGGCGGACGGGGTGGCGGGGCGGTCGGGAAGATATTCCGTTGAAGGCGCCGTGAGCTTCGCACCAAGAGGGTCGTTGGATGAATGCCAATTTGCGCAATTTCGCCCTCTGGGTGATCATCGTTCTGTTGTTGCTTGCGCTGTTCACGGTATTCCAGAACCCCGGCCAGCGGTCGGTGACCCAGGATATCTCGTTCTCGCAACTGCTCAACGATGTCGACCAGGGCAAGGTTCGCGACGTCGTCATCCAGGGCCCGGAGATCCACGGCACCTATACGGACGGACGCGGCTTCAATACCTACGCGCCCAACGATCCCACGCTGGTGCAGCGGCTCTACGGAAAGGGCGTGACCATTACGGCGCGTCCGCTTCAGGACAACGTGCCGTGGTTCGTCGGCCTCCTGGTCTCGTGGCTGCCCTTCATCGCGCTGATCGGGGTGTGGATCTTCCTGTCGCGCCAGATGCAAGGCGCCGGCGGCAAGGCGCTCGGCTTCGGCAAGTCGCGGGCGAAGCTTCTGACCGAGGCCCATGGCCGCGTCACCTTCGAGGACGTCGCCGGCGTCGACGAGGCCAAGCAGGACCTCCAGGAGATCGTCGAATTCCTGCGCGATCCCGGCAAGTTCCAGCGCCTCGGCGGCCGCATTCCGCGCGGCGTGCTCCTGGTCGGGCCTCCCGGCACCGGCAAGACGCTGCTGGCGCGCGCCATCGCCGGCGAGGCGAACGTGCCGTTCTTCACCATTTCCGGCTCCGACTTCGTCGAGATGTTCGTCGGCGTCGGCGCCAGCCGCGTGCGCGACATGTTCGAGCAGGCCAAGAAGAACGCGCCCTGCATCATCTTCATCGACGAGATCGACGCGGTCGGCCGTCACCGCGGCGCCGGCCTCGGCGGCGGCAATGACGAACGCGAGCAGACGCTCAACCAGCTGCTGGTCGAGATGGACGGCTTCGAGGCCAACGAGGGCATCATCCTCATCGCCGCGACCAACCGGCCCGACGTGCTCGATCCGGCGCTGCTGCGTCCGGGCCGCTTCGACCGCCAGGTCGTGGTGCCCAATCCCGACGTGGTGGGACGCGAGCAGATTTTGAAGGTGCATGTGCGCAAGGTCCCGCTCGCGCCCGACGTCAACCTCAAGACGGTGGCGCGCGGCACGCCGGGCTTCTCCGGCGCCGATCTCATGAACCTCGTCAACGAGGCGGCCCTGATGGCGGCGCGCCGCAACAAGCGCATGGTGACGCAGGTCGAGTTCGAGGACGCCAAGGACAAGGTGATGATGGGCGCCGAGCGCAAGTCGCTGGTCATGACCGAGGAGGAGAAGCTCCTCACCGCCTATCACGAAGGCGGACACGCCATCGTCGCCCTGAACGTCAAGGCGACCGATCCGGTCCACAAGGCGACCATCATTCCGCGCGGCCGTGCGCTCGGCATGGTCATGCAGCTTCCCGAGCGCGACAAGCTCTCCATGAGCCTGGAGCAGATGACCTCGCGGCTCGCCATCATGATGGGCGGCCGGGTCGCCGAAGAGCTGGTGTTCGGCCGCGACAAGGTGACGTCGGGGGCCGCCTCGGACATCGAGCAGGCGACCAAGCTCGCCCGCATGATGGTGACCCGCTGGGGCCTGTCGAACGAACTCGGCACCGTCGCCTATGGCGAGAACCAGGAGGAGGTGTTCCTGGGCTATTCGGTGGCGCGCCAGCAGAACATCTCGGAGTCGACGGCGCAGAAAATCGATTCGGAGATCCGCCGGCTGGTCGAGGCGGGCTATCAGGAAGCCAACGACATCCTCACCTCCAAGCGCGACGAGCTGGATCTGCTCGCCAAGGGCCTGCTCGAATTCGAGACGCTGTCCGGCGACGAGATCAAGGACCTCCTCAACGGCAAGCGGCCGCGCCGCGAATTCGGTGATCGAGCCGTCGACGCCGCGCTCGTCCGCCGTGCCCAATGCCGGCAAGCCGCGGCCGCGGCCCGAGACCGGCGGCATGGAGCCGCAGCCGCAGGCGTAAGCCTTCGGGACCATCTCCCGCAGAAACGCACGACGCAGGATCATCTGTCCTGCGTCGTTTTTCGTGCTCCTCGGCGCCGTTTCACGCCGCGGCCATACCAACGCGACGACGGCGGCGATGATCGCGAGCACGGCGGCGGCGAGCGCCACCACGCCCGGCCAGCCGGCGAAGCTCCAGGCGAGGCCCGGCACGAAGCCGCCGACGCTGCCGCCGATGTAGAAGCTGCTCACATAAAGCCCGACCGCCGATGAGCGGCCCTCATGGGCGGTCGCGGTGACGTAGCCGGTCGAGGTCGCCTGGCAGATCATGCCGCAGGTCGCGCACAGCACCAGGCCGAGCACGATCAGGGTCACCGGCGCGGTAAGGAGAAGGGCGAGGCCCGCCGCCCATATGACCATGACCCCGAGGATCAATCCGCGCCGGCCGAACCGCGTCACCGCCCACCCGGTCATCGGCGCGCAGCAGGTGCCGGCGAGATAGGTGACGAACAAGAGCCCGAGCTTGGCCGGCGTGAAGTCGTAGGGCGGCGCCGCGAGATGGAAGCTCACATAGGTGAAGATCGCGATGAAGTTGAACAGCACGCCGAATCCGACCGCGTAGATCGCGATCAATTGCGGGTTTGCGAGGTGACGCAGCATCTGCCTGCCCGACGCGATGAATCCCTCGGAGCGCCGGAAGCGCCGCTCGCGCGGCAGCGTGATCACCACCACGACCGCGCCGACCAGTGAAATCGCCGCGAGCACCAGGAAGGCCTCGCGCCAGCCGATCACTTCGGACAGTACGCCCGGGATGAGCCGGCCGCAGAAGCCGCCGATGCTGGAGCCGGCGACGTAGATGCCGGCGACGCCCGCCACCTGCGCCGGCGGCCATTCGTCGCCGACATAGGCGAGCGCGACGGTGAAGATCGGCGGCAGCATCAGGCCCTGGATGAAACGCCAGACGATGATGCTGTGGACGCTGCCCGCAAGCGCCACCATGACGGTCGGCACCGCGGCGGCGAACATCGCCGCTGTGATCAGCCGCTTGCGCCCGAGCACGTCGGCAATGGCACCGGTGAACGGCGCCGTCATGGCGATCGCCAGCGTGCCCGCAGTGATCATGGTGCTGATCTCGGCGGGGCCGACGCCGAACTCGTGCGACAACTCCGGCAGCAGGGCCTGCGGGGCGTAGAGATTGAGAAAGGTGCAGAACCCCGTGATTGCGATGGCGAAACGCCGGAAGTCGATGGCCATGGGCTCGGGACAATCGTGGGGGCACCAGTATTGGGTTGTGGCACGGCCGGCCGGCACTTTACAGTGCCGCCGCCGCATGGCGGCCGTGGGTCGGCCGCGTGTCCCCGCTCGTCGCCCAGCGGGGCGTGCAGACCGCACTTGGTCTATTGACCGCGCGTGGCGCCTCCCGGAATGATCCCGCCCGTGGCGCGCAGTTTCATCGGTGCGCCGAACCCATGGAGGACTGCGTGCTCATCGACCATCGCTACTATCGGATCAAGCCGGGAATGGTGCCTGCTCATCTCGACATTTACGAAAAGCACGGCTTTGCCGCCCAGTCGCGGCATCTCGGAAAGCCGTTCGCCTACCTGTTCACGGAATCGGGAGACGTGAACACGCTCGTCCACATGTGGCTCTATGACGATGTCGCCGACCGCGCCAAAAAGCGCGCCGCCATGGCCGCCGACCCCGAGTGGCAGAACTACCTGCGCCTCAACAACGAAGCCGGATACGTGGTGTCGCAGCAGAACAATCTGATGCTGCCGACCAGGTTTGCGCCGATCGGGCGGTGACCGGTTTGTGTGGCGTCCGCATCGTCCTTCGGGGCGCCCCGGCCACCTCGATGATGCCGGTGCGGGCCTCCCGGACGAGTTGCGCGGGACAAGCGCGCGCATGACCGGTTATAAGAGCGCATTCTTCAGCGCGCGTTCTTCGATGCCCATGCCGGGAAAGCTCACATGAAAGCCAAGGACAATCTGCGCACCGCCGCCGAGGTGCTGGTCGACCAGTTGATCGTCAACGGTGTCCGCCACGTCTTCTGCGTGCCCGGCGAGAGCTATCTCGCCGTGCTCGATGCGTTTCACGACCGCGACATCGCCGTCACCGTGTGCCGCCATGAGAGCGGCGCTGCGATGATGGCCGAGGCGGTCGGCAAGGTGACCGGTCGGCCCGGCATCTGCTTCGTCACCCGCGGTCCCGGCGCCACCAATGCGTCGGCGGGCATCCATATCGCCCACCAGGAACTCCTCGCCGATGATCGTGTTCGTCGGCCAGGTGGCGCGCGACATGCGCGAGCGCGAGGCGTTCCAGGAACTCGATTACCGCGCCGTGTTCGGCACCATGACCAAGTGGGCGACCGAGATCGACGATCCCGCGCGGGTGCCGGAGATCGTGTCGCGCGCCTTCTATGTGGCGACCAGCGGCCGTCCCGGCCCGGTGGTGATCGCGCTTCCCGAGGACATGCTGGTCGAGCGGGTCGCAGTTGCGGACGCGCCTGCCGTTCCGGCCGGTGGAGACCTCGCCCGGCGCGGCCGAGATGGCGGAATTGGCGGACCTCGTCGCCAAGGCCGAGCGCCCGATTTTCATTCTCGGCGGCAGCCGGTGGTCGGAGGCCGGATGCGAGGCCATCGCCCGCTTCGCCGAAAAATTCGCCATGCCGGTCGCGACCAGCTTTCGCCGCGCCCATCTCTTCCACCCGCTGCACCCGTGCTATGCCGGCGATCTCGGCATCGGGCCCAATCCGAAGCTGCTGGCGCGGGTCAAGGCGTCCGATCTCGTCGTCCTGGTCGGCGGCCGGCTCGGGGAAATGCCCAGCCAGGGTTACACCCTGTTCGACATTCCCGCGCCGCAGACGACCTTCGTGCACGTCCATCCCGGCGCCGAGGAACTCGGCCGCGTGTACCGGCCGCATCTCGCGATCCATGCGAGCCCGGCCGCCTTCGCCCTCGCCGCGGCCGAGCTGGCGCCGCGGGCCGAGCCGCGCTGGCGCGCCGAGACCAAGGCCGCCCACGAGGAATATCTCGCCTTCACCGACAAGCCCACCGCGGTGCCCGGCGCCGTCAATCTCGGCGAAATCCTGGTGTGGCTGCGCGACAACCTCCCCGACGACGCCTTCCTGTGCAACGGCGCCGGCAACTTCTCGGCCTGGATTCACCGCTTCTACCGCTTCCGCAAGTTTGCCACCCAGGTCGCGCCGATGGCGGGATCGATGGGTTATGGTTTTCCGGCCGCGGTCGGCATGAAGCGGATGTTTCCGCACCGCACGTCCGTCGCAATCTGCGGCGACGGCGATTTCCTCATGACCGGGCAGGATTTCGCGACCGCCGTCCAGTTCGGCTTACCGGTCATCGCCATCATTGCCGACAACGGGCTTTACGGCACCATCCGCATGCACCAGGAACGCGAATATCCCGGCCGCATTTCCGCAACCGAGCTGCGCAACCCGGATTTCGCCGCCTATGCGAAGGCGTTCGGCGGCTTCGGGGTTACGGTCGATAAGACCGCGGACTTCGCGGCGGCGTTCGGCGCCGCCGAGCAGTCCGGCCTTCCCGCGATCATTCACCTCAAGATCGACCCCGAAGCGATCACGCCGGCGACGACGCTGACCAAGATCCGCGAGGCGGCCCTGGCGCGCCAGCATTGACCCTTGGTTCCCCGCAGCGCTGAGGGACTGCGGGCGCGGCCAGCCCAGGAATTGGCGCGGATGCAAATCCGCGCCGCCGAACGAGCCGGGACACGCCATGGCCTACCGCCGAACGGAACGGGTGATCGCGCGCCTCGCCGCCCGCCACGAGGCCATCGTCGCGGCTGCGCGGGCGCTGGCGAGCGAAAGCGGGATGGGCGCCGTGCAGATCGTCCCGGTGGCGGAACGCGCCGGCATAGCCGCCGGAACCGTCTACCGCTATTTCCCGTCCAAGGACGATCTGGTCGCCGCGCTGGTCGCCGTCATTTCCGAACAGGAGATCGCCGCCATCCGCCGCGCCGCGGCGGCGGCACCGGGGCCGCTGTCGGCGCTCTCGGCGGCGCTCATGGCATTTGCGACGCGCGCCTTGCTGGAGCGCCGGCTGGCCCAGGCCATGCTCGCGGCAGCGGCCGACGCCGATGCAGCCGCCGAGCGCCCAGCGTTCCGGCACCGGCTGGCGGCGGAGTTCGCGACCCACATCCGCGCCGCCATCGCCGCCGGCCATCTGCCCGAGCAGGATGAAGCCTTCGCCGCCGTGGCTGTGATCGGCGCCATGATGGAGGGGCTGGTCGGCTCGCTCTCCGGCGCGCCGGAGACGCCGGAGGCCCGGCACGGCGCCGCGCAGGCGCTCACGCTGTTCGCCTTGCGGGCGCTGGGTGTCGTCGACGCCCGGGCGCGCGGCCTCGTGGTCCAGGCCGGATGAGGCATGGTCCCGGACCGCATCGGAACCAGGATCATTCGCAAAATCAAATAGATCAGCGCACCTGGCGCCGACTCGGGTCGTTTCAATGGGCCATCAGGGCCGGCACCGTCATCGTGTGGAGAATTCCTCGCGTCGTGCCGCCGAGCACGAATTCGCGCAGCCGCGAATGGCCGTAGCCGCCCATCACGATGAAATCGACCGCGTTGTCGGCCGCATAGGACAGGATGGTGTTGGCCACGTCGACGTCCTCGGCGACGATCTGGCGGACATCGACCTTGAGGCCGTGGCGGGCGAGATGCTGGCCGATCTCGACACCGGGGACCTCGTCCTTCTTGGTGCGGCCGGTGGCGACCATGACGATGTCGATCGCCTTGGCCCGGCGCAGGAACGGCATCGCATCGCCGATCGCGCGGGCGGCGCCGTGGCTGCAATCCCAGGACACCAGAACGCGATCGAGCTTGAGCGGGGTGTTCTGGATGTAGGGGACGACGATCGACGGGCCGGCCGGATTGGAACAGGCCGGCTTCGACCATGAGGTCATCGCCGTTGGGCCGGTCGGGCTCCTGCTGCTTGACCACCGACAGGTCGAAGCGGCGGGCAATCCGGCCGAACAGGGCGATGGCGTCGCCGAGGCTCGTCTGGAACAGGCGATGCTCGGCGGACAGTCCCTCGCGCTTGGCGGCGGCCTCGAAACGATTGATGGCCGCCGCGGCGGCGGCACGGAATTCGTCGCGCTGCACGTCCACCCAGGTCGAAGACAGGCCGTCCAGCACCGCCGGGGTGACCACGGGATCGAAGGCAAAGGCGGTGGCGGCGATGTGCGCCTCGAACGCCGCCGCGATCGAGATCGCGAAGTCGGCGGCCGGATCGCGGGCGGCCTCCAGGGTCAGGTTCACGACGAGGTCCTTGATCATGGCCTGATCTCCCGGATTGCGACGCTCGCGCGCTGATCGAGCCTGGATCATCCCCCGCCGTCACCGCTTGATCCGCGTGTCAACAGCCGGCGCGGGGCGGGCGAACCCGCCCCGCCACGCACTCTTGCGTTACTTCTTGACGTTGCCGTCCTTGTCGAACTGCGACACATAGGCTCCACAGATCGCCCAGTTCCTTCTCGTTCTTGATGCCGGCGAAGATCATCTTGGTGCCCGGCACCTTGCCGCGCGGGTCCTTGATGTATTCCTTGAATACGTCCTCGCTCCAGGTGATCCCGGAAGCCTTGTTCGCATCGCTGTAGTTGAAGCCATCGACGGTGCCCGACTTGCGGCCATTGAGGCCGTTGAGCTGCGGTCCGACCTTGTTGGTGGCGTCCGGGCCGATATTGTGGCAAGGGGCGCATTTACGGAACGACTTCTCGCCCGCTTCCACGTCCTGGGCGAACGCCGCCCCGGTCGACACCACAAGCCCGACCGCAACAAACACGAATTGTCTCATCTTGACGTCTCCTTGCGCTGGCTACGAGCGTCCGCAATGGCGCTCGTGGGCGCTCCTCTTTTGGCTCACGAGCCCCCAAGGATGGTTCGAATGGCGTGCTTGATGGCCGCTGTCAACGGCGAATCGAGCATGGCGGCTCCGGGCGGCGCCGTATTGAGCTTATCCCGGCCGATTTCTCGCGCTAAAAGAAGCTGGTTAAGGAGATTCGCCATGCCGGTGCAGATGCCCGCCCGCGACGAAGCCGTGCTCAAGCGCCGCAGCGAAATCGTGCGGGCGCTGCGGGCGATCGTGCCGAACGAGGGGGTCATTTCCGCCGAACGCGAGATGCGGCCTTATGAATCCGACGGCCTTACCGCCTATCGCCAGCTTCCCATGGTGGTGGTGCTGCCGCGGACCGTCGAGGAGGTGGCTGGCGTGCTCCGCTACTGCCATTCCAACGGGATCAAGGTGGTTCCCCGCGGGGCCGGCACCTCGCTCTCCGGCGGTGCTTTGCCGCTCGGGGACGGCGTCCTGCTCGGCATGGCGCGGTTCAACCGTATCCGCGAGATCGATTTCGCCAACCGGGTCGCCGTGGTGGAGCCGGGCGTGACCAATCTCGCGATCACCCAGGCGGTTGCGCATCGCGGCTTCTACTACGCGCCCGACCCCTCCTCGCAGATCGCCTGCACCATCGGCGGCAATGTGGCGGAGAATTCCGGCGGCGTGCACTGCCTCAAATACGGGTTGACCGCGAACAACGTGCTCGGCTGCGAGATCGTGCTGATGAACGGCGACATCATCCGGCTGGGCGGCAAGCATCTCGATGCCGGCGGCTATGACCTGCTCGGCGTCGTTCATCGGCTCCGAAGGGCTGCTCGGCGTCGTCACCGAGGTCACCGTGCGCATCCTCCAGAAGCCGGAAAGCGCCCGCGCGATCCTCATCGGCTTTCCCGATGCGGGGGATGCGGGCGCCTGCGTCGGCCGCATCATCGCGGCCGGGATCATTCCCGCGGGCATCGAGATGATGGACCGGCCGGCCATCCACGCGGTGGAGGAATTCGTCCATGCCGGCTATCCGCTCAATGTGGAGGCGATCCTGATCGTCGAGCTCGACGGTCCCCTGGCCGAGGTCGACCACCTCGTCGCCAAGGTGTCGGAACTCGCCCTCGGCTGCCGCGCCACCACGCTGCGTAGCTCCAACTCGGAAGCGGAGCGGCTGCTGTTCTGGGCGGGGCGCAAGGCGGCATTCCCCGCGGTGGGCCGCATATCGCCCGACTATTTCTGCATGGACGGCACCATCCCGCGCGCCATGCTGCCGAAAGTGCTGCAGCGCATGCGCGAAATGTCGCATCACTACGGCCTTCGCGTCGCCAATGTGTTCCATGCCGGCGACGGCAATCTCCATCCGCTGATCCTCTACGATGCCAATCAGCCGGGGGAGCTGGAGCGCGCGGAGGCGTTCGGCGCCGACATCCTCAAGCTGTGCGTCGAGGTCGGCGGCGTGCTCACCGGCGAGCATGGCGTCGGGGTCGAGAAGCGGGACCTGATGCCGGTGATGTTCTCCGAGATCGACCTCGATCACCAGCAGCGCGTCAAATGCGCGTTCGACGAGCAAGGGCCTGCTCAATCCCGGCAAGGTGTTTCCGACGCTCCATAACTGCGCCGAGCTCGGCCGCATGCATGTGAGCGGCGGACGCGTGCCGTTTCCCGATATCCCACGTTTCTGATCCGCGATCCCTGCGATGGACGATACGATCAAGCCCCGCGACCGCAACGACATCGAGGCTGCCGTGCAATGGGCGCTCGGCGGCGGCAAATCGCTCGAGGTCATCGGCCGCGGCTCCAAGCGCGCGCTCGGCCGCCCCGCGCAGCACGACGCGACCCTCGACCTGTCCGCGCTGTCCGGGCGTGACGCTCTACGAGCCTCAGGAGCTGGTGCTGTCGGCGAAGGCGGGCACGCCGCTTGCCGAGATCGATGCGCTGCTGGCCGCCCAGGGCCAGGCGCTGGCGTTCGAGCCGATGGATTACGGGCCCGTGCTCGGAGAGCCCGAGGGCCGAAGCACCATCGGCGGCGTCATCGCGGCCAACCTGTCGGGGCCGCGGCGCATCAAGGTGGGTACGGCGCGCGACCATTTTCTCGGCGTGACCGCTGTTTCCGGGCGCGGCGAGACGTTCAAGTCGGGCGGCCGGGTGGTCAAGAACGTCACCGGCTACGATCTGTGCAAGCTGCTGGCGGGCTCCTGGGGTACATTGGGGATCATGACCGACGTCACGCTCAAGGTGCTGCCGCAGCCGGAGACGGAGGCGACGCTCGTCCTGTATCGGCCTCAACGAGCGGGAGGCCGGCGAGGCCATGACCAAGGCGATGGGATCGTCCTTCGACGTGTCCGGCGCCGCGCATCTGCCCGATTACCTGGCGGCGCGTCTGGACGGCGTCGGCCGCTCCGATGCCGCGACCCTGTTGCGGATCGAAGGGATCAAGCCCTCGGTGGTCCACCGCATCGAAGGGCTCGAACGCGAACTGCGGCCGAGGCCCCGCGATGGCGAAGCTGGACGAACGCGCCTCGCGCGCAATTGTGGCGCGCGATCCGCGACGCCAAGCCGTTGGCCGCAGATACCGAGGCCGGCGCGCGGCCGCTGTGGCGCATCTCCACCGCGCCGAGCGCAGGCTGGCGAGATCGTGGCGCGGATCTCGCCGGCATCGCAGCTGTTCTTCGACTGGGCCGGAGGACTGGTATGGGTCGCGCCGCCGGCAGCGCCGGATTGCGGTGCCGCCGCGATCCGCCGCGCCATGGCCGAGATGGGCGGCCACGCCACGCTGGTGCGCGGGCCGGCTGCCGCCAGGGCCACCATCGACGTGTTCGAGCCGGCCGAGGGCGCGCTCGGGGCGCTGACCAAGCGCGTCAAGGAGAGCTTCGATCCCAAGGGCGTGCTCAACCCCGGGCGGATGTGGGCGGGCGTATAGACATGCAGACGTCGTTCTCTCTCGCCCAACTCGCCGATCCCGCCATCGCGGAGGCCGACAAGATCCTGCGGGCCTGCGTGCATTGCGGTTTTTGCACCGCGACCTGCCCGACCTATCTGCTGCTCGGGGACGAAGACGATTCGCCGCGCGGACGCATCTATCTCATCAAGGACATGCTCGAAAAGAGCGAGCCGGCGCGCCGCGAAGTCGTCAAGCACATCGATCGCTGCCTGTCCTGCCTGTCCTGCATGACGACCTGCCCATCGGGCGTCCACTACATGCATCTCGTCGATCATGCCCGCGCCCATGTGGAGAAGACCTACCGCCGGCCCTATTTCGACCGGTTGCTGCGTACCATGCTCCTGAAGGTGCTGCCCGATCCGAAGCTGTTCCGGCTGGCGCTGTTCGCCGCCTTGCTGGCGAAGCCGCTGGGGCCGCTGTTGGGTCTTGCCGGGCTCAAGCGACTGGTCGTCGCGATGCTCGAGCTTGGCGCCGGCACGGTTTCCGCGCCGCAGGTCGCGGTCGCAGAAGACGTTCTCCTGCGCCATGGCCGCGGCGCGGGCAGGGTCGCGCTGCTGTCGGGGTGCGTCGCCAATGCGCTGGCGCCGGAAATCAACGCCGCCGCCATACGCGTTCTCAATCGCCACGGTTTCGATGTCGTGATCGCGGCGGGCGAAGGATGTTGTGGATCACTCGCCCACCACATGGGCCATGAAACCGAGGCGCATGCCGCGGCGCGGCGCAATATCTCCGCGTGGATAAATGAAATCGACGGCGAAGGATTGGATGCGATACTGACGACGGCTGTCGGGCTGCGGCACGACCATGAAGGATTACGGCTTCATGTTCCGCACCGAGCAGACATCGCCGGCGACGCCGCAAGGGTCAGCAGCCTGGTCCGGGACATATCAGAATTCATAAGCGAAATCAGACATTTGAAACTATGTCGTCCGGCCGCCTCTGGCGGTCGCCTACCACGCCGCCTGCTCGTTGCAGCACGGCCAGAAGATCACGGTCGCTGCCGAAGCGAGATGCTTGCCAGGGCCGGCTTCGCGGTCAAGGAAATTCCCGAGGGCCACATCTGCTGCGGGTCGGCCGGAACTTACAACCTTTTGCAGCCCGATTTGGCAAATCGGTTGCGTGATCGCAAAATCGCGCATATCCAAGAGATTGCGCCTGATTTGATTGCGGCCGGAAATATCGGCTGCATCACCCAGATCGCAGCGGGCATTGGTATTCCGGTTGTTCATCCGATCGAATTAATCGACTGGGCGACCGGAGGGCCGGCGCCAAGGGCGCTCGAAAGTAGGGGCCGTCCGATGTGATCGGCAGCCCGCGTTTGTCGACTTAAGAGTTCCACACAGCGCAGCTAATCGAGATTTGATTATCCCGGTGTGTATCGGAAGGTCAGCCGCAACGATCGGGAGGACGATCATGGCGAAGAAGGCAAAGAAAACGAAGAAGAAAGGCGAAGAAGGAAAAGAAGGCGAAGAAAATGGCCGCGGTGAAGGCCGCTTCGAAGAAGAAGTCCGCGGTGAAGAAGCCGGCCAAGAAGGCGGCGAAGAAGGCAGCCAAGAAGCCGTCCAAGAAGGCCGCCGCCAAGCGGGCCTCCGCGAAAAAGGCCGCCAAGGCGCCGGCCAAGAAAACGGCCGCGAAAAAGCCTCCCGCGAAAAAGGTGGTCGCGAAGAGGGCTCCGGCAAGAAAGCCGGTCGTGATCGCCCCGGCGTCCAAGCCTGCGCGAAGCCGCCGGTTGCCGCCGCGCCCAAAGCCAGTCGCACTCCAAGCCTGCTGCGCCCCAGCCTGCCGCCCCCAAGCCGGCTGCACCCAAAGTTGCTGCGCCGATTTCCAAGCCGGCTCCGTCGACGATCGCGCCTAAGCCCATTCGCCTGCGCCGGCGCCGAAACCGGACATGGCGCCGGCGTCGCCCAAGCCGGTAGCCGCCGGCGCCGAAGCCGGCCTCGGCACCCGTTGCGCCGTCGAGCCCGATCGCCTATGGCCCCGTCACCTATGGCCCTGCGCGCCGTTGCGCCCGGCCGCCCGGCCCGCTGCTCCTCGGCCCCTGCCTCAGCCCCTGCGGCCCCCGGCCGGTGGTCCGCCGGCCGCGCCGCGGCCCGCGGCTCCGCCTGCACGCCCGCGCATGCGGCTTCGCAGCCGGCGCCCCACGTGCCTCCGCGGCCGGCGCCTGCGCCGTCGCCGAGCGGCACATCGACGCCCGGATCGGGAACCGGCCACGGGCCGTCCGGTTCGAGCGGCTCATGATGGCGGTCGGTGCGAGCCGGCGGCTGCGCCGGCCCGTCAATTCCCCGAAGCGTAAGCTGGTCAGCTCCGCGCCCCGTTGCGGCCCCAGTTGCCTCGCGGAGTTGCGACGTGACATCACATCGTCGCCGGATCCGGCCAGGTGTATCCGGCGAGCACTCAGGCCGCCGCCTTCTTGCGGTTGGCTTCCAGCCGCGCATCGACCAACGCCACCTGCGCATCGATGGCCGGCAAGGCTCAGGCCCTTCTGCCGGGCGATCAGCTGCACCAGCTTGTCGGCGCGCTCGATATTGGTCGCGCCGTTCTGCAGCGCGCGCGCGGCCGAGGCCGGACGCGACAGGCTTTCGCGCGGCGGCGGCGTATTTCTCGAACGGCACCAGGTCGGAGGGCTTGGCGCCGAGCTTGACGCACAGGTCGAACACGAAATTGTAGACCGCGCGCGCCTCTTCGAGGTTGCTGTGCACCGCTTCCTGCGCGGTGCGCATGCCGTCCTTGGTGATGCAGCGGTAGTTGCCGGCGAGCAGCATCGACCATTTGGCGAGCGGCACGAAGATCGAATCGTGCACGCGCAGCTTCACCGGCAGTTCGATCTTGCCCTCGGGCGTATCGAAGCGCACCGCGTCGATATCCTTCTCGATCTGGCGCAGGATGGCGGTGTATTTGTCGTTGTCGAATTTGGCGACCTTGAAATTGGTCGGCAGCGTGACCATCAGCACGTTGACCTTTTCATCCGGCGGGCGGATCGCCTGCGGGTCCGGGACTGCACAGCGTCAGCAGGGCGGGATCGAAATGGTCCCACACGGTCGGATCGGTATAGGCCGGCTTGAGCGCGTCGTAATCGAGCCCGGGAATCCGCTTCACGTAGGGCAGCGGCGGCATGTTCATGATCGACATGCACGGAACCTTGGAGGTCGCCACCGCGTCGAGCAGCTCGCGCACGCCGGGCGAACGGTACTGCGGCTCCTGCATCGCAAGCCCGACCAGATCGTAATCCTTGGGGTTGACGTTGGCCGCGCCGCCGGCGGTGACTTTGCCCGGCAGCTTGCGCGAATCGATCTCGATCGGGTCCTTGCGGCCCTTGACCGGCAGGCGCACGCGGAAGCCCTCGGCGTTGATCAGGTCGGCCTCGGCCGGCAGGCACACCAGGTGAACCGAATGTCCGCCGAACATGATCTTCGAGGCCAGCAGCGACCCGTAGGAGGCGCCCATGATCAGAATTTTGTACGTCGCCGCCATAGCAAACTCCTCCCTGTCGCTCATTGCCTATCGCTCATTGTTGAAAATTCGAGAGAGTTCCGTCTCGTGGCCTGCATGAGCGTTCTGGACCCGGCCTTGCCGCCCCGTTCAAGCCTCGAGCCATCGGGTCATCGATTGCTCCTGCCGATCATAACGTTCGATACGCCTTTTTGGTTACCGCCAGCATTAACCGACGACCTCTCGTCTGCATCGTCTGCGTGGCGGGCTCGCGCAACGATCGGTTGCAGCGGAATTCTGGGGGTGTGAGGGACGGACATTCCCGATTTTGAAGCTGGTAAGCAGGACCTGCGAAGCTGCACGGCCGGCCTTCAACAGGATTCGTCATGGTATCCGAATGCTGGCAAACATCCAATACCCTTCGCTTGGGCATCATGCGCCGGCCGTTTGCCGGCCATAAGTAGAGATACGAGCTGGTCCCGACCTCTACCGCACGGCAATATCGTCGCCTACATCAGCATCCGTCGGATGCCTCGTTCGGGTCCGTTCCAACCACGCTGGTCCCGGCCGTGCCGCCTCGGGCGATCGGGACAACGGGAGTTTTTCGCAATGAATTTCGAGAAGTACACCGACCGCGCCCGCGGCTTCGTCCAATCCGCCCAATCGCTCGCCCTGCGCGAAGGCCACCAGCAGTTCGGCACCGAGCATCTGCTCAAGGTCCTGCTCGACGACCCCGAGGGGTTGGCCGCAGGGCTCATCGACCGTTCCGGCGGCCGCTCGCGCGAGGCGCTGGCCGCCGTCGAGGCGGCACTCGCCAAGCGTCCCAAGGTCGAGGGAAGCGGGGCCGGCCAGCTCTACATGGAGCCGGCACTGGCGCGCGTGTTCGAGACCGCGGAGAAAGTCGCGGACAAGGCCGGCGACAGCTTCGTGACCGTCGAGCGCCTGCTGCTCGCGCTCGCGCTGGAAAAGGACTCCGAGGCCGGCAAGATCCTGGCCAAAGCCGGGGTGACGCCGCAGAACCTCAATGCCGCGATCGAGGCGCTGCGCAAGGGCCGCACCGCCGATTCGGCGTCGGCCGAGAACGCCTATGACGCGCTCAAGAAATACGGCCGCGATCTCACCCAGGCGGCACGCGACGGCAA
Organism: uncultured Alphaproteobacteria bacterium; assembly: GCA_963800215.1. Lineage (GTDB taxonomy): Bacteria > Pseudomonadota > Alphaproteobacteria > Rhizobiales > Xanthobacteraceae > JAJPKK01. The sequence goes on from CAWCZY010000010.1 coordinate 333,560, forward strand.
GCTCGATCCGGTGATCGGCCGCGACGAGGAGATCCGGCGCACCATCCAGGTGCTGTCGCGCCGGACCAAGAACAATCCGGTGCTGATCGGCGAGCCCGGCGTCGGCAAGACCGCCATCGTGGAAGGCCTCGCGCTGCGCATCGTCAATGGCGACGTACCGGAGAGCCTCAATGACAAGAAGCTGATCGCCCTCGACATGGGCGCGCTGATCGCCGGCGCGAAATATCGCGGCGAGTTCGAGGAGCGACTCAAGGCGGTGCTGCAGGAGGTGACGTCGTCGGACGGCAACATCATCCTGTTCATCGACGAGATGCACACGCTGGTCGGCGCCGGCAAGGCCGACGGCGCCATGGACGCCTCCAATCTGCTCAAGCCGGCCTTGGCGCGCGGCGAATTGCACTGCATCGGCGCCACCACGCTCGACGAATACAAGAAGCACGTCGAGAAGGACGCGGCGCTGGCGCGGCGATTCCAGCCGGTGTTCGTGTCGGAGCCGAGCGTCGAGGATACGGTCTCGATCCTGCGCGGGCTGAAAGACAAATACGAGCAGCATCACGGCGTGACCATCACCGATTCCGCGATCGTCGCGGCGGCGACGCTGTCGAACCGCTACATCACCGACCGCTTCCTCCCCGACAAGGCGATCGACCTCATCGACGAGGCGGCGGCGCGGCTCAAGATGCAGGTCGATTCCAAGCCGGAGGCGCTCGACTCCATCGATCGCGACATCGTGCGGCTGCGCATCGAGCAGGAGGCGCTCAAGAAGGAGCGCGACGCGGCCTCGCGCGACCGCCTCAAGACGCTGGAAAAGGAGCTCAAGGACCTCGAGAAGAGTTCGGCCGATCTCACCAGCCGATGGAAGTCGGAAAAGGAGAAGCTGTCGGAGGCGCAGAAGCTCAAGACCGAGCTCGAGCAGTTGCGCACCGAACTCGCCAATGCGCAGCGCAAGCGGCGAATACCAGCGCGCCGGCGAGCTCGCCTATGGCCGCATCCCCGAGCTGGAAAAGAAGCTCAAGTCGATCGAATCCGCCGAAGGCAAGAGCGCGATGGTCGAGGAAGCCGTCACCGCCGACCACATCGCCCAGGTGGTGTCGCGCTGGACCGGCGTGCCGGTCGAACGCATGCTGGAAGGCGAGAAGGAAAAGCTCCTGCACATGGAGGACAGCCTCTCCTCCCGCGTCATCGGTCAGGCCGAGGCGGTGCGTGCGGTGTCGACGGCGGTGCGCCGTGCCCGCGCCGGGCTTCAGGACCCGCATCGCCCGATCGGCTCGTTCATTTTCCTGGGGCCCACCGGCGTCGGCAAGACCGAGCTGACCAAGGCGCTCGCCGCATTCTTGTTCGACGACGAGAACGCGATGGTCCGCCTCGACATGTCCGAATACATGGAGAAGCATTCGGTGGCGCGGCTGATCGGCGCGCCGCCCGGCTATGTCGGCTATGAGGAGGGCGGCGCGCTGACCGAAGCGGTGCGGCGGCGGCCCTACCAGGTCGTGCTGTTCGACGAGATCGAGAAGGCCCATCCGGACGTGTTCAATGTGCTGCTGCAGGTTCTCGACGACGGCCGCCTCACCGACGGCCAGGGTCACACCGTCGATTTCCGCAATACGCTGATCGTGATGACCTCCAATCTCGGCGCGGAATACCTCGTCAACCAGCCCGAGGGGCAGGACAGCGACGTCGTCCGCGATCTCGTGATGGGCGCGGTGCGGGCGCATTTCCGGCCGGAGTTCCTCAACCGGGTCGACGAGATCATCCTGTTCCACCGGCTGCGCCGCGAGGACATGGCACGCATCGTCGACATCCAGATCAAGGACCTCGACAAGCTCCTGGCCGACCGCAAGATCGTCATCGAGCTCGACAAGGAAGCGCGCGAGTGGCTCGCCGACAAGGGCTATGACCCCGCCTATGGAGCGCGGCCGCTGCGGCGGGTGATCCAAAAGACGCTTCAGGACCCGCTGGCCGAAATGATCCTGGCAGGCCGGGTGAAGGACGGCGAAAAGATCAAGGTCTCCGCGACCAAGTTCGGCCTCACCTTCAACGGCAAGGTGGCCGCCGCCGCGTGAACAGCGGCGCCGCCTATCCGTTCATCCAGTTGCGAACCTGGGCGACGAAGGCGCTCGCGGCACTTTTCGGCAGGCCGCCGACGGTCAGGGGATTGATGCCGCCGCTGCTTTCGATGCTGATGGAGTCCCAGATCAAGCCGCGCTGATGGGTGACTTCGGCGAGGTGGGACATTGGCAGATGCTCGTCCTGGCGCGTCCATGGCGTGAGCCAGAAGCCCACCTTGACCAGCGTGATGCCGAGATGGTCCGCCGAGAGGTGGCTCGGAAACACGAATTCGGTGAAGCGCAGCTTGCACATCGCCCACAGCCGGCTGGTGTGAACGTGGATGGTCGGGCCGGTGGCGTTGGAGGTCTGGCTCATGCTAGCGCGAACCGCCGCCCGACTGGGCGACGCGGGACGGCGACTGGGCCATCATGCCGTCGAGGCGGTCGCGCTCGTGCTCGAAGCTGCTGAGCACCGTTCCTTCGAGCTCGCGCCCGCGGGGCAGCTTGATGCGCATGGGGTCGACGAAGCGGCCGTTGACCAGGATTTCGAAGTGCACATGGGCGCCGGTCGAGTGACCGGTCGAGCCGACATAGCCGATCACCTGGCCCTGGCGGACCCGCGCGCCCGGCTCCATGCCGCGGGCGAACGCGGTCATGTGGCCATAGGCGGTCTCATAGCCGTTCATGTGCTTGATGCGGATGTATTTGCCGTAGCCGGATTCCCAGCCGGCCTTCTCCATCGTGCCGTTGCCGGAGGCATAGATGGGCGTCCCCATCGGCGCCGCCCAATCGATGCCGGTGTGCATCTTGGTGTAGCCGAAGATGGGATCGCGCCGCGATCCGAACCCGGAGCGCATGATGGCGGTGGGTGTGGGTTTGCGCACCAGGAATTTCTTCGCGCTCTTGCCGGTCTCGTCATAGTAGTCGGCAATGCCGTCGTCGGGGGTGATGAAGCGGTAGAACTTCCTGGGCTCGCCGCCGACGGTGAGGGACGCGAACATCACATCGGCTTTGCCGTCGCTGTTTTCTTCGTCCCCGTAGAGCACTTCGAAGGAATCGCCCGGCTTGGCCTTGCGCTGGAAATCGACATCGTAGGAATAGACCCGGATCAGTTCCTCGATGACGCTCTTGGGTACCTGGTTGCGCAACGCGGTTTCATAGATGCTTTGATAGAGGCGAATGCCGGTGCCGTCATCCTCATCGTCGTCGTCGGCGGCGGCGTCCGCGTGGGACTCGGCGCTCTGGACGTCGACGGCGACATATTTGCCGAGATCGGACAAGCGCGACGACCGCCTCGATCGCGGTCTCGCCGACCAGCGTGACGCGCACCGGCTGCAGGCGCTGGCTGCCGCGGACGGGCGACAGCAGCACGCGGATCTTCTGGCCTTCCTTGAGATTGCCGTCGCGGCCGCGCGGCCCGAGCACCGCCGCGATCGCCTTGATCTCCTCGGGCGTCGCCCCGAGATCGCGCAGGATCGCGCCGAGCGTTTCGCCTTTCTTCATCACGATGTTGCGCTCGTTCCGCTGTTGCCGCCGGTCGCCTGGGGCGCGGTCTTTGCGAGCATCGTGATGTTTTCGGGCACGATCCGCGCTTCGAAGCCGGCATAAGGGTCGGCGGGCGCCTCCGCAGACGGCGTAGGCGAGCCTGCCGGGATTGATGCTCGCCAGGGCGAATTTGGGCGGAACCGACCCGGTGTAGTTGGCGGCGTCGCGGACCTTGCTCAGCACATCGTCCATCTGCACGATGGCCGCGAGCTTCAAGCGCGGCATCGCGCTCAGGAGGTCGCGGGTGACGAAGGAGACTTCGGCATTCGGGTCGCCTGCGCCTTCCTCGGCGGCCGGCGTTTCGTCGTCGCCCATATTGGCGAGCAGCCGCTGCGGATTGAACGGCGG
>CAWCZY010000010.1:345000-391346 GCA_963800215.1 uncultured Alphaproteobacteria bacterium
TTAATAGTTGTGACATATCGATTCGGAGCGGTATATTTCCAACGGAAGTATTCGTCGCGCAAAAAAGCATACCAACCCCGAGCATCGAAACCCTCAATCCGGCCCAAATCAAGTGCATCGAGCGATTTCTCCAGTGACATGTTCGGGGGCTTTACGAATTCACAATAACGGTCCAGAGCGTCTTCCCATGCCTTTTGGTCACGAGACGGCCACAAATTGGCAAGTTTAATCATAAAGGCTCGCCTCTCAAAAATGTAGCGTGCAGCCCGGACGAGCGAAGACCGTATGTCCCTTTCCTTGCGGAGGCGACTCACCCTCGATGCGACTGCGAGGGTTGCCCGGATAGGCCGGGCAGAGCCTCATGCAAGGAGGGCGAGTCGTGAGGGATCATAGCGAAGTTTTCGTGGCTTTCGATACGTCGAAGCTGCGCAATGCGGTGGCGATTGCCGAGGCTGGGCGGTCGGGGGAGGTGCGGTTTCTCGGCGAGATCGACAATACGCCGGCGGCGACGAACAAGCTGGTGAGCAAGCTTGCGGCGAGATACCAGCGGCTTTGGTTTTGTTACGAGGCGGGGCCGACGGGGTATGGGCTGTACCGGCAGATCGCGGGTCTTGGGCACGCGTGCATGGTGGTTGCGCCGTCGCTGATCCCGAAGAAGGCCGGCGACCGGGTGAAGACCAACCGGCGCGATGCGCTCGGCATGGTGACGCAGTTTCGTGCCGGCGAACTGACCGCGGTCTGGGTTCCCGATCCGCGCCACGAGGCGATGCGCGACCTCACCCGGGCGCGCGGGGCGGCGGTGGAGGATCTGCGCGCCAAGCGCCAACATGTATCGTCGTTCCTGTTGCGGCTCGGGTTGCATTATCCGGGCGACAAGACGTGGACCAAGACCCACATGACCTGGCTGGTGAAGCAGAAGCTCGAGCATGCCGAACAGCGTATCGCCTTCGAGGAGATGCTGTTGGCGGTGCGCCAGGCGCAGGAGCGCATTGGCCGGCTGGAGGAGGCGATCCGCGGCGCGGTGCCCGACTGGTCGCTGGCCGCAGTCGTCGAGGCGCTGATGGCGATGCGCGGCATCGACCTGGTCTCGGCCACCGCGTTCCTGGCCGAGATCGGCGACCTGTCGCGGTTTCGCTCGCCGCGCGAGTTGATGGCCTATCGTCGGCGCTGCGTGCCGTCGCGAAGCCGTTCGACCGGGTGACAAGGTCAGCGCTGGCCGGGCACACACCAAGGCCGGCAACCGGCGGGCGCGACGCATTCTGGTGGAGTGCTCGTGGGCCTACCGGCATCCGACCCCCAGGGTCGGAAAGAAGAAGCAGGACAAGGTGGCAGCGCGCCGCAGGCGGTTCGCGACATCGCCTGGAAAGCGCAGCACCGGCTTTACGGCCGCTACCGGGCGCTGATACGCAAGGGCAAGCTCAAGACCGTGGCCGTCACCGCGATCGCCCGCGAGCTCTGCGGTTTCATCTGGGCCGTCAATCGCGAGATCACCACCGCCGATGCGGTGGCACGGCCGTAGGGCATTCGATGAAAAGATGAGACGGCACGTTCACCGCGATCGACAGGAGCCGTGCCGGGCGGCAATCCGGCAACGACAGACCCGGCAATGACAGACATCGTGTAACGGCGGGGGCGCAGCCACGGCAGGGGAATTCCAGCTTTCGCTGTGTGGCCGATCGCAAGACCGACGCCCGTGCGAAGACTAAGGACAGCCCCAGACGGATATTCGGATATGCGTGAACCCGCAAATCAGAGCTTGATCACCGACGTCTCAAGGCTGTGCCCCCACCGTTGCACGATCATCGCATCGAACCCCTCCCGCGGAAATCGCGGTGAGGCAGGCATATTGCAACAGGGGGAATCGGGTGAAGGAAATCACGCGGCGACGAGGCTGGCGAGATATTCGTCGTCCCAGCCGGCGGTTTTGCGGCGGAGGCGGATTAATCCCTGCCCGGGGCCTTGCGGGTGAGATTATAGGCGATGTGCCGGCAGGTCGCGAAATTGGCTGGCGCGTTGTCGGTTCTGACGCGGCATTCGTCGTCGCGAAAGACCATGTCCATGACCCAGTGCAAGGAGTTTTCGATGGCCCAGTGCGCGCGGATCATCGGGCCGACGGCGTTGGCAAGAAGCACCAGCGAGGTGATGTAGAAGCGCGTCTCGTTCGTGATCTTGCCGCTGATTTCGCGCTGGCTTTCGACCACCACGACGGCCTTGAGGCCGGGCCATTGGTGGCGCGCCTGCAGCCAGCCGACATCGTGGATCACCGTGAAGTTTCGCGTCTCGATACGGCCGTGGTCGGCGTCGACCGTTTCGTGGGTGCTGATCGTCGTGTCCTCGTATTTCGAAGCTTTCTGTTCATCGACGAAGACCTCGACATCCTCGCGCAGGGTTCCCTGATTGCCCTTCAGGGCGAGAATGTAATCGGCCTTCTTCTCGATGATTTCCGCGGCGACGTTGCGCTGACAGCCCATCGCGTCGATCGTCACCACGGCGCCCTCGATCGACATCATGTCGAGCAGCGCCGGGATGGCGACGATCTCGTTCGACTTCTCATCGACCTTCACCTGGCCCAGCACGATGCGTTGCCGCGCCGCGAAGGCGGAGACGATGTGGATCGCCTCTTTCGAACCCTTCTTCTGATACGAGCGCCGCGACGTCTTGCCATCGATCGCGATGACCTCGGCTGGCGTGTTCGTCAGCGCCGCGACCCAGGCCACGAAGCAAAGCTGGAAGGCGCGGGCGTCGAGCGTGGCAAAGATATCGCCGAGATGATCATGGGAGGGCGTACCGTTCACATAGGGCCGAAACCGCCGCAGGAGTTCGATCTTGCGCTCGCCAAACCGCGCTATGTCGGTGAACGCCTCCGCCCCCGCGAGAACCGCCAAAAGAATCAAGAGAACACTTCCGGCAGCGGATAATTCACTTTGCCGGCCTGACGATGGTCAGGCAACGCCTTGAAATAGTGAAGGAAACTCGTCGTCTCTACAATCGCTGCAAACCGTGTCCCGTCGGTATCCATCATCGTCCTCCATCTGCGACTTAGTGGAGGACACATATTCAGCACTTCAGCCCTTTGTCACGGAACTCTTCACCCGATTGCCCTGCATATTGCAACCCCGCGGCTTGACAAGGGACATCAGAGCGAAACCCGGGAGCAGAATTGATCCCGTCGCCACACGATCCCGCATGTCGCTCCGCTCAGCGGGCTACGTCCCCAACTCAACTACGGAATCAACACCGCGGCGCCCTGGAGCCGGCCTTCGCGCAAGTCGGCGAGCGCCTCGTTGGCTTGCGCCAGCGGATAGCGGGTGACCTCGGTCTTCACGCCCGCCTGCGGCGCCACCTCAGAAATTCATGGGCATCCTCGCGCGTCAGGTTGGCGACCGAGAGGATCTGCCGTTCCTCCCACAGGATGCGGTACGGGAACGCCGGGATGTCCGACATGTGGATGCCGCCGCACACGACGCGGCCGCCCTTCTTACCGCCCGCAAGGCCGCCGGCACGAGCGCGCCGACCGGGGCGAAGATGATGGCGGCGTCGAGCGGTTCCGGCGGCGCCTCCTCGGAGCCCCCGGCCCAGGCCGCGCCGAGCCGGCGGGCGAAGTTTTGCGCGTCATCATCGCCCGGCCGGGTGAAGGCATGGACGCGGCGGCCCTGCCAGATCGCGACCTGGGCGAGGATGTGGGCGGCGGCGCCGAAGCCGTAGATGCCGAGGCTCTCGCCGGCCCCGGCCATGCGGTAGCTGCGCCAGCCGATCAGTCCCGCGCACATGAGCGGCGCCAGTCCGGCATCATCGACGTCCTCGGCAAGCGCGAAGCAATAGCGCGCATCGGCCACGGTGTGGGTGGCAAAGCCGCCGTCCCGGGTATAGCCGGTGAACAGCGGCCGGTCGCACAGGTTCTCGCGGCCGTCGCGGCAGTAGGGGCAGACGCCGCAGGTCGCCCCGAGCCACGGCACGCCGACGCGCGCGCCGATGGCGAGGCCGGAAACGCCGTCCCCGCAGGCCGCGACCCGCCCGACGATCTCGTGGCCGGGAACGATCGGGAGCCTGGGGTCGGGCAATTCGCCGTCGACCACGTGCAGATCGGTGCGGCACACCCCGCAGGCGGAAATCTCGATGAGTATTTCTCCCGCCGCCGGAACCGGCGTCGCGCGCTCGCGCATCATCAAAGGCGTGCGAGGCCGGTCGAGAACCATTGCGCGCACCGCTGTCGATCCCTTCCTGTGTCCTGTCCCGGCGTCGCCGGATGGCAGCTATACCCGCGGCCGGAATTGGGTCATAAATCCACTCATGTTCAAGCTGATCGGGATCCTCGTGGCGATCATGCCGATCGTCCTCTTCCTGCGCGCCATCTTCATGGGGCGTTCGAAGAAGACGTCGCAGGCGGTATCCGAATTCAAGAAGCAGCTCGATTTCGCGGTCTGGGTGATCTTGTTCTTCATCGGCTGCGCCGTCGTCTATTCGATCGGGAAATTGATCTATCAGTTCTGGACCTGACGGCGCAGCCGACGCGGGTGCTCAGCGCTTGATCCCGGTGCCATCGCAGCGCTGGCACCTCACCACCTTGTCTCCCTTCTTGAGGGTGCCCTTGCCTTCGCAATTCTTGCACTTCTGCTTCTTCTTGCCGTCGCTCTTCTGCATGGCCTCCTCCGAATCCAATCGGCGAGCTTAGCGTAAACCCTGCGCACAAGGCGCACAGCCCGACACCGGATCGCTGGCGGCGCCCTATGACGCCTCGCCGAGCCAGCGCGCAATCCGCGGCCAGCTGCGCTTCATCGTCTCGGCGCCGAGGAACAGGCTGAGATGCCCGCACGGCTCGGTCGCCGCTTCGATATGCTGCCTTGGGGTGCCGACACGATTCGCCGTCGCGAACAACTGCTCGGGGGCGACGATTTCGTCGGCGGCGGCGCCGAGCAGGAAGATCGGGTGGCGCACGGCGGAAAGATCGATCCGCCGCCCCAGCGCGACGAACCTGCCGGTGGCGAGCCGGTTCTCCTTGAACAGCCAGGAGACCACTTGAAGATAATAGGCGCCGGGCAGATCGACGGTGAGATCGTACCATTCGTCGAAACGCGCACGCATATCCTGCACCCGTGGCGAATATCGCCCGGCGGAAGCTGCAGGACGCGCCCCGCATCATCGGCGATGAGCGCCGTTCCCCATATTTGGAGGACGCGCTCGCCGAGCACGCGGCCGTCTTGCGAGGCGACGAACTCCTCGAATGCAGCAAGTGGAACCTGCAGGGTCATCCGCGAGAGGTTGGACTGCCCGGCGGCGATATCGACCGGCGCGCCCGCCAGTACCAGGCGCCGCACCTTGCCGGGAAACCGCGCCGCAAACGTCAACGCCATCCAGCCGCCCTGGCACAGGCCGACGAGATCGACCGGCGGCCCGAGCTCGTCCACGGCGACGTTGAGATCGGCGAGATAATTGTCGATGGACAGGAACCGCATCTGCGGCCCGGCCGAGCGCCAGTCCGTGACGTCGATGCGGCCGACGCCGCCCTCGTGGAGCGCCTCGACCACGCTGTGGCCGCGGGCGAAATCGGCGATGGTCGCGCCATGCAGGGCGAACGGGGCGCAGATGAGGGTGGCGATGCCGCCCGCGCCGGTGGAGAAATCGCGCAGCTGCATGGTGCCCAGTTCGAGGCGCACTCGATGGGGCGTGGCCCAGGCGGGCTGGCGCTCCCCGGCCGGCTTCGCGCGGGGCACGACGAGCGAGGCGGCAATCGCCTCCCCGACGCTTGCCGCCATCAGCGCCGGCCACGCGAACAGGCTGGCCGGAAACTCCGGCGCCTCCGGGATTTCGCCGTGCTGCTGCTTCTTTGCCATGGTCGAAACTAACTGCCGTGTCGACGGCGTGTATTGACCGGAGTCAATCCACAGCGTCCGCAGGCACCATGGCGAAGCGGCCGTCCGGCCACAAATGGCGAACTCCGGCCTCCCAGGGCAAGAGGCCGCGATTGACGATGGGATGATAGCGCAGCGGGTTCACGAGGGTAAGCGGCCGCTGGAGTTGCAAGCTGGACCCGGCGAGCCGAATGCGATTGAGCGCGGAGAAATCGCGGCCGGTGATCGCGCGGTCGAATGGCGCCGATGGTGTCAGGCCGAGCCCTCGCGCGCAACCCAGCTGTCGCCGATCTTCACGTAGACACGCTTGACGGCGCCCCAGGCGATGCGATGGGCCGCTTCTTCCTGGCGCGGATCACCGGCATGGGCCGCGTAGGCGTGATTGAACGCGGCGCGGTAGATGTCCTGCGCGTGCGGCGGCAGATGGCGGGTGATCGAACCCGGCAGATCCTCGTTGGTCGGGTAGGGCATGTTCGGGCCTCCTGGCGGTGAATTTCCCGAGGGCTTGCAGTCGCGGCGCGACAGGATGACGCGGCGCAGTTTCGAGGCGACCCATGACATCCCCCACCATCACATCCCCCACCGCCGCACGAACCAGCTCTTCATCAACTGGGTCAGCACAGCGTAACAGCCGATGATGGCGACCACCGCCGGCCAGTAGAGCGGCGGCAACGGGACGAAGCCCAGCGAAGCGCCGATCCACGTGACGGGCAAGGCGATCCCTATGACGGAGATGATGATCGACGTCGTGATGAGGGCCGGGCTTGCCAGGCTTTCGATGAACGGAATTTTGGCGGTGCGGATGATGTGGATGATCAGCGTCTGGGTCAGAAGGGATTCGACGAACCAGCCGGTCTGGAACAGCGCCGGATTGTCCCAGGCGCCGAACCCATAGATCATGGTGAAATAGGTCACGTAGTCGAAGATCGAGCTGATCGGCCCGATGAACAGCATGAACTTCATGATGTTGCCGATGTCCCAGCGGCGCGGCACCAGCAGATAGTCCTCGTCGACGTTGTCGGTCGGGATGGCGGTCTGGGAGAAGTCGTAGAGCAGATTATTGGTCAGCACCTGGATCGGCGCCATCGGCAGGAACGGCAGGAAGATGCTGGCGCCGACCACGCTGAACATGTTGCCGAAATTCGAGCTCGCTCCCATCTTGATGTACTTGGTGATGTTGCCGAACACCTTGCGGCCTTCGATGACGCCGTCGCCGAGCACGGCGAGGTTCTTTTCCAGACAGGATGATGTCGGCGGATTCTTTGGCGATATCGACTGCGGTGTCGACGGAGATGCCGACATCGGCCGCCTTCAGTGCGGCGCCGTCATTGATGCCGTCGCCGAGGAAGCCGACCACGTGGCCGTTCCGCTGGCAGCGCCGAGATGAGCCTCGCCTTCTGCGCCGGCGAGATTTTTGCGAACACCGGATAGGTGTCGACCAATGCGGCGAGCGCGTCCTCGCTCGCGCCGTCGACCTCGGCGCCGAGAATGATGCGGTCGACATCGAGGCCGACCTCGTGGCAGATCTTGCGGGTGACGATATCGTTGTCGCCGGTGATGATCTTCACCCGCACCCCGGCGCGGCCGAGCGCCGCGATGGCCGGCCCGCGCGCTTTCCTTGGGCGGATCGAGAAACGCGATATAGCCGAGCAGCGTCAGGTCGCATTCGTCGGCGACGCCGATAGACCTCCTTGGCGCCGCCGAGTTCCTTGTAGGCGACCGCAATGACGCGGAAGCCGTCGGCATTGAGCGCGGCGCTTTCGCGCTGCGCGGTCTCCAGATGCGCTGCGATCGAGGCCGCCGATCTCATCGCCGATTTCATAGCGGCTGCAGACCGCGAACACCTCCTCGATCGCGCCCTTGCAGATGAGGACGTGCCTGCCGTCCTCCCGGCCGAGCACGACGGAAAGGCGCCGGCGGACGAAATCGAACGGAATCTCGTCGATCTTGCGGTACTGGTGCTCCGCGTGAAGCTCCTTGCCGAGCTCGGCATGCTGCAGCACCGCGATATCGAGCAGATTTTTCAGGCCCGATTGATAATGGCTGTTGAGGTAGGCGTATTCGAGCACACGGTCGCAGTCCTCGCCGCGGATGTCGAGATGCCGTTTCAGGATGATCCGGTCCTGGGTCAGCGTGCCGGTCTTGTCGGTGCACAGCACATCCATGGCGCCGAAGTTCTGGATCGCGTTCAGCCGCTTGACGATCACCTGTTTGCTGCGACATGGCGATGGCGCCCTTGGCGAGGTTCGCGGTCACGATCATCGGCAGCATTTCCGGCGTCAGGCCGACCGCGACGGCGAGCGCGAACAGCAGCGCCTCGAGCCAGTCGCCCTTGGTAAGGCCGTTGATCAGGAACACCGACGGCACCATCACCAGGATGAAGCGGATCATCAGCCAGGTGAAGCGGTCGATGCCCTTCTCGAAGCTGGTCTGCACGCGCTGCCCGGCGACTGGTATCGGCGAGCTGGCCGAAATATGGCCTTGCGCCGGTCTGAACGATCACCCCGGTGCCGTAGCCGCTGACCACGTTGCTGCCCATGAAGCAGACATTGGGCAGATCGAACGCGTTCGTGGCAGACAGCGTGGCGGCGGATGCGGACTTTTTCGATCGGCATCGCCTCGCCGGTGAGGGTCGACTGATTGATGAACAGGTCTTTCGCGGAGAGCAGGCGCAGGTCGGCCGGGATCATGTCGCCCGCCGACAGAGCGACGACATCGCCGGGCACGATCTCTTCCATCGGTATCTCGACGAAGCCCTCGACCTTGGAGGGTCGCGGCGCGCCGCCGCGGCGCTTCACGCTCGCGGTGGTCTTGACCAAAGCGCGCAGCTTGGCGGCGGCCTGATTGGAGCGATGCTCCTGGACGAAGGCGGTCGCGATCGAAAGCACCACCATGGTGGCGATGATCGCCGCCGCACGGACGTCGCCGAGAAAGTAGGACACCACCGACAGCGTGAGCAGCAACCCGTTGAGCGGGTTGTTGGTGCGATCGATGAGCTCATGGAGGATTCCGGTCCGGCGTTCCCGCGCGACCTGGTTGGCCCCGAAACGCCGCAGCCGCCGGCCCGCTTCCGCCTCCTCCATGCCGGCATCGGTCGCATCGAGACGGCGCAATGCCTCCGCCGGATCGCATCGGGCGACGGCCAGAAACGCGGCGGATATGGCAATCTCCCGGTGGAGGTGCGGCGTCGCTGCCGCCACGCCTCGGACCGCAAGCGCCCCATTCCTGGTCAATTCGCTGGGACGCATCTTTCCCGGCACGTCATTGCGGGACGCACCGTCTCCGCGCGGCTGATCCGCATCACACCGCGACGGAGTGCCGCTTGTGATGTTGCGGCAGATAGGCGTCGAAGGCCGCGGCGACAAGGCGAACGAACGGACGCCCTTTTTCCGTCACCACGACCTGGCGGCCATGACGGCTCACGATCCCGGACCCGGCGAGGGTGTCGACGGCGTCCAGTTCCGCCGGGAATTCCGTCGCGCCGGCCTCGGCGTCGAGATCGACGGAGAAATCGCACATCAGCCGCTCGATCATCGCTGCGCGCGGCGAGATCGTCGCGCGTGAAGGCGGCGCCCTTGGCCATGGCAAACGTCCGGCCTCGATCGCGCGGCGCCATGTGCCGACGTCGGCGGCGTTCTGGACATAGCCTTGCGGCAGGCGGCCAATGGACGAGGCGCCGAAGGCGAGCAGCGCGTCGGCCTGGTCCACGGTATAGCCCTGGAAATTGCGCCGCAGGCTTCCGGCGCGCAAGGCGAGGGCCATCGGGTCGTCGGGCAAAGCGAAATGATCGAGGCCGATCGGCGACATAGCCTCACTCGTGCCAGCGTCTCCGGCCGTCGCGGCCTGCCGCAGCCGCTCGGCGGCGCCCGGCAGGGCCGCCGCGTCGATCAGCTGCTGCCTCTTGAACCAGGGCGCATGGGCGTAGCCGAACAGGGCCAGACGGCTCGGGGCGAGCGACGCCGCGAGTTCGGCGGTGTTGACCACGTCGTCCTCGGTCTGGAAGGGCAGGCCGTACATCAGGTCGAGATTGATGGCGGCGGAAGCCGGCGACGCGCAGCAGGCCGACGGCGCGCTCGACCAGCTCGAACGGCTGGATGCGGCCGATGGCCTCCTGCACATGCGGGCGAAAAATCCTGCACGCCGAGACTGGCGCGCGTGAAGCCGGTGCCGGCAAGCGCGCGCGCGAGAGCGCCGTCACGCGGCGCGGATCGAGCTCGATGGCATGCTCGGCGATTGGCGAGAAATCGAATGTCCGCTCGAGCCGATCAACGAGGTCAATGATGACTTCGGCGCCGAGAATCGACGGCGTGCCGCCACCCCAATGCAAATGAACGGCCGGCCTGCCGCCGAGCACGGCTCCGACCAGCTCGATTTCGTGCCGGAGATGGTCGGCATAGGCCACCGCCGGCGCCCGCTGCCTCACCGCCTTGGTGGTGCAGCCGCAATAGAGGCAGAGTTCGCTGCAGTATGGAACATGCACATAAAGCGACAGCTTTGTCTCATCCGGCAGCGCTTTGAGCCACTCGGCGTAGGTGTTCGATCCCACCGCCGCGGAGAAATGCGGCGCGGTGGGATAGCGAGGTGTAGCGTGGCACCGCGCGTTCGGCCAAGGTCAGCGTCGTGCTCATGAATGTAAAGCTGGGCCGAACCGGCAGGCCCGGCGTTGATCGAAATCAAAGCCGGGCCGCCGCAAGCATCATTGCGGCTTCTGGAACTTGAGCACGAACTCATCGGCCGGCTTGGTCGGCGGTTAGTCATGAAATCGCGGGTGTCCTCGGGATGATGCCAGAAATCGCCCTGGCCCACGAGCTTGAACCCGGCAGCCTCGACCTCGCTGCGCAAAGCGCTTTCCTCGATGCGGTGGAGCGAGCGCCCCACCGTGGTGCCGCGCCGGCGGCGGCGGAATGGTCGGCAATCACCAGAATTCCGCCCGGCTCGTCCAAACATTCTTTCCTCCCGGGCATTGTCGGGACCGCTTGGCACGCAATCCGGCCCGAGATTACAACGTCGTTCATGACGCCGTTGCGGCAAATCAAGCCGCCGTTCCGGTCTGTTCCCCGTGAACAAATCGAGGCATGGACCGACCGGCGGCGCGCAATCCTTCACGGCGGGTTAATCGAAGACCGCGGCCGGGGCGTCGACATCGGATCCGCGTTGAGATGCTCGCGACCGATCGAAAACGGGGATGACGTGCGAGGCGGGCGCACACTTGCCGCATACGCAGATCGCCTGAGCCATGTCTATGAGCCACTTGCAAAATTGCAGTAGCGCGCTGAATTTCCGGCTTTGAAGGGGGATTTTCGAGGCGTCCGCGCGCGAGTTCGGTAGGGTGTTTCCGTGACAACTCACCAAGCCGAATCGGACGCGAACATGCCTCTGTTGAGCTGTCTATCAAGAACGTGGGCGCACATTCAAGGCAATCTTTTCCCCTGGCTGACGGAGGAGCTCGGGCCGCTCACCGAGACGCACAAGCAAGTGGTGACGGCGCTTGAGGTTGCTGGCGTCGAGGCGTTTGTGCAGGTCTGGCCCGGACTGCCGGGTCGACCGCCGTGCGACCGGGCCGCGCTCGCGCGTGCCTTTGTGGCCAAGGCGGTGATCGGGCTGCCGACGACCTCGATGTTGATCGAACGGCTTAAGGTGGACAAGCAATTGCGCCGGCTGTGCGGCTGGGAACGGCGCGGAGAGCTTTCCAGCGAAGCAACCTTTTCGCGCGCTTTCGCGGAGTTTGCGCGGAGCGAGTTGCCGAGCCGCGTGCACGAGGCGCTGATCAAGCGAACCCATGAGGATCGCCTGGTCGGCCACATCTCGCGCGATGCGACCGCAATCGAGGCCCGCGAAAAACCCGTGAAGACAGTGGCGCCCGAACCGCCGAAGCGCAACCGCGGCCGGCCCAGAAAGGGCGAGGTGGTCGAAAAGAAGGAGCCTCGGCGGCTCGAGCGCCAAGCTGACATGAGCCTCGCCGAGATGCTGTCGGACCTGCCGACGCACTGCGCGGTCGGAACCAAGCGCAACGCCAAGGGCCATACGACAAGCTGGATCGGTTACAAACTGCATCTCGATGTGGCCGATGGGGATATCCCGATCAGCGCCGTGCTGACCTCCGCTTCGTTGCATGACAGCCAAGCCGCGATCCCGCTGGCAACGATGACAGCCTCCCGTGTGATCAACCTCTACGATCTGATGGACAGCGCCTATGATGCGCCCGAGATCAAGGCCAAGAGCCTCGCCCTCGGTCACGTGCCGATCATCGACCCGCATCCCCGCAATGTGCCGGGTGGCAAGGAAGCGCTTGCGGCCGAGGCGCGGGGCCGGCGCAAGGCCGGCTACGCGCTTGCCGAAGACGTGCGCTACAACGAGCGCAGCGCCGCCGAGCGGGTTAATGGCGGCCTCAAGGATGATTTCGGCGGGCGCTATGTGCGGGTGCGCGGCCACGCAAAAGTATTCTGCCATCTGATGTTCGGCGTCCTCGCACTGACCATCGATCAACTGATGCGGTTGATCACGTAATTCCTGACCCGGCTGGTACAGCTGCGACGATCAAATCCCACACCGGCTGAAACACTGGAGGTGTGAGTCCAAATTCGCGGAAAAATTGCCGCCACGCCAAAATCAAACATGCCGAGTCCTGTTCACCTCATCCAATGTCTCCAACACGCGGCGCCCAACAGTTTTGCAAGAGGCTCCTGTCGCCCTATTTACTCAGCCCCAGCACTTTTTCGGCCGCCTCCATGACCGGCGTCTTCAAATTGAGCTGGCAGTAGTCCATCACTTGCTTTGCGTGCTCCCTGAATTGCTGGGTGTCGAGCACGGTATTGTTCCGCTTGCTGTTGAAGTACCCGCTCAGCCACATCGCGATGTCGTGCGGGTCGGCAACCGTAAAGAGCACGTATTGCTCGCAGGTGATCTTCGCGACATCGACCGTCACCTGCGCCCGCGCCGGCACGATTGCGAAGGTCATGAACGGCAGCACCGAGCAAACCCGAATGAATTTGTTCATTACGCAACTCCCATTGTCCAACGGCGCCGGACAATCAATTCCAATTGCGACGACAGCATCGGCGGCGCGATTCGCTAGGCCCTGCTGCCCGCTCCGAGACCAATACACCACCACCCCGCGCACCCGGAAGGGGGACGCGAACGGCTATCCGATCTGCAGCGTTCACGATCGGAGCGCGAAGCTGGAGATCCGCATCTCGGGAAGGAGACCGCGGGGACCGCGACCGCCAGGCCGCGTTTGCCGAATGGTAAGCTTGAGGCGCTACTCTGGCGTGTCGACCGCGCATATGTCGAACCGGCATATCGACCGCGGGTCGGCGGATGGTTATGATTGTATTATCAGAGCCTGCCGCGCGCGATCAAAACCAGAACGCTTGGCGCGCGCATGTCGTGTAGGAGTATTCATGGCGCCGCGCGCGTATTGGAAGGGCTACCTCAAGCTCTCCCTCGTCTCCTGTCCCATCGCGCTCTATCCGGCCTCGTCGAGCTCGGAGCGGGTGTCGTTCAACCGTATCAACAAGAAGACCGGCAACCGCATCAAGCAGCAGAACGTCGATGCCGAAACCGGCGATCTCGTCGACAAGGAGGACATCGGCCGCGGCTACGAGGTCGCCAAGGGCCAATACATGCTGGTCGAGGACGAAGAGCTGGAAAAAATCCAGATCGAAAGCAACCACACCATCGAAGTCGACAGCTTCGTGCCGCGCCCCGAGATCGACGACCGCTACCTGGACAGCCCCTACTACATCGCCCCGACCGACCAGGTCGGGCAGGAGGCCTTTGCGGTCATCCGCGATGCCATCCGCGACAAGGGGATGGTCGGGCTCGGGCGCGTCGTCATGGCCCGCCGCGAACGGGTGATGATGCTGGAGGCCTTCGACAAGGGCCTGCTGGCGACGGCGCTGCGCTACGCCTATGAGGTTCGCGACCAGGCCGCCTATTTCGACGACATTCCGGATCTCAAGCTGCCGGCCGAAATGAGCCAGCTTGCCGGCCACATCATCGATACCAAGGCGGGCCACTTCGATCCCAAGAAGTTCGAGGATCACTACGAGAATGCGCTCGTCGAGCTGCTCCGCAAGAAGCAGGCCGGGCGCGCGCTCGAGCCGGTGAAGGAAGAAGATCACGCGCCCCAGCGCGTCATCAACCTGATGGATGCGCTGCGCGCCAGCATCGGCACCGAGACCAAGAAGAAGCCGGCCGCGGCCAGCACCAAGGTTCGCGCCGGCGCCGCCGGCAAGAGGAAGACCGGACGCTGACGCCCGCCCAACCCGAGCCGCGCCATGCTCGAAGGCACCGTCGCCTTCACGGGCCGGCTCGCCTCGATGAAACGGGCGGACGCCTTCGCGCTGGTGCGAAAGCATGGCGGCAAGCCACGCGAGGGCGTCACCCGCAAGACCGACGTGCTCGTGGTCGGCGAGCTCGGCTGGCCGCTGCTCGACGACGGTCGCCCCTCCAACAGCCTCGCCCAGGCGAAGTCCCACGGCATTGCGGTCGCCAGCGAGCGGCAGTTCCTGGAATGGCTGGGACAGAGCATTCCCGACGCGCAGGCGAAGACCTACTCCGCCGCCCAGCTCGGCGTCCCTGAGCAAGCTGCCGCCGCAAGTCGTCGACCAACTCGCCATGTTCGGCCTGATCGAGGCGCGCGGCGGCCTGTACGGTTTCCGCGACCTCGCGGCGGCGCGCCAGGTCGCCGGTCTGCTCGCCGCCGGCACCGCCCTGTCGACGATCACCCGCAGCCTCAGCGAGATCCGGAAATGGCTGCCGGATGCGCGCCTGTCGAACCTGAAGCTGTTTCCGGAATCCTCCGACCGGCTGCTGGTCGAGCAGGTGCGGGGCGCACCGACAAGACCGGCCAGTTCGTTCTCGACGTCGAGAACGCCGGCCGACGATATCGAGGCCGTTTTCCAGGACGCTCAGGCGGCCGAGGAGGCAGGCGACCTCGCCACCGCCGAGCGCCTCTATCAGCGCAGGCATGAAGATGGACCCCGCCGATCCGGCGGCGCCGTACAATCTCGGCAACGTGCTGCGCGCGGGCGGGCGCACCTGGAGGCGGAGGCCGCCTACCGGGCGGCCGTCAAGGCCGACGCCGGCTTTGCGCCCGCCTGGTACAACCTCGCCGACATGCTGGACGACCAGCGCCGCACCAAGGAGGCGATCGACTGCCTCAAGCGCGCGCTCGATGCCGATCCCGACTACCTCGACGCCATGTTCAACATGGGACTGTTTCTCCAGCGGCTGGAGCGCCACGCCGAGGCGGCGCTGTGGTGGCGGCGCTATCTCGCGGTCGATGGCAAGCTCTCCCTGGGCCGCCCGCGCCAAGCGCGCCCTGAAATACTGCGAAATCCAGATCCAGGGAACGGTTTCCTGAGCCGCCATGGCGCAGCGCCCCAAGCCCACAAAGGCCAAGACGAACACCAGGGCGCGCGGGAAGCCGCTCGCGGAATATGCGGGCAAGCGCGACTTCGCGCGCACTCCCGAGCCGAAGCCCGAAGCCGCAGGAGCAGCGACCGGCGAATTCGTGGTGCAGAAGCATGCCGCGCGCCGGCTGCACTACGACCTGCGGCTGGAGCTCGACGGCATGCTCAAGAGCTGGGCGGTCACCAGAGGCCCGAGCCTCACGCTGGGCGAGAAGCGCCTCGCGGTGCGCACCGAAGACCACCCGATCGAATATCTCGACTTCGAGGGCAACATCCCGAAGGGCGAGTATGGCGGCGGCATCGATGATCGTGTGGGATCGCGGCGGTGGCGTCCCGAGGTCGACCCCCACAAGGGGCTCGAAGAAGGGGCATCTCGACGTTCGCGCTCGACGGCGCGCGGCTGCAAGGCCGTCTGGCATCTGGTGCGCATGCGCCCGCGGCGCCGGCGAGAAGACCGAGCCCTGGCTGCTCATGAAGGCCGACGACGAGTTCGCCCGCCCGCCCGGCGCGCCCGAAATCACCGATGAGGAAACACATCGCGGATCAGCGGCCGCACCAAGCAGGAGCTCGCGGCCGCAGGCGAGCTGCGCGTCGACCACAAGGCGCGGGCGAACGCCGGCAGGCGCCGCAACATCCTGCTGCCTGACATCGGCAGAATCGCCGGCGCGCGCAAGGGCCTGCTCCCGGCCTTTCTCGAGCCGAGCCTGGCGGCGCCCTGCGACAAGCCGCCGAGCGGCGCACAATTGGATTCACGAGATCAAGCATGACGGCTACCGGATCGAGGCCCGCATCGACGGCGGCAAGGTCCGCCTGCTGACCCGCAACGCGCTAGACTGGACGGCGCGGTTTCGCGGCATTGCCGACGCGCTCGCGCAGCTCGGCCTCGGCTCCGCGCTGGTCGATGGCGAGATCGTCGTCGAGGACACCGCCGGCATTTCCAACCTGAGCCATCTGCAGGCAGACCTGCAGGCCGGACGGCGCGACCGGTTCCGCTATTTCACGTTCGATCTCCTCTATTGCGAGGGATTCGATCTCACCAAGGCGACCCTGCTCGAGCGCAAGGAGCTGCTGGCCCAGATCATCGCCGGCCTCCCCCACGACTCTCCGATCCGCTGAGCGAGCATCTCGAAACGGATGGGCCGACCATGCTTGCCCATACCTGCCGGTTGGGCCTCGAAGGCATCATCTCCAAGCGCAAGGACTTGCCCTATCGGCCCGGCCGCGGCCACCATTGGTTCAAGGCGAAGTGCATGCAGAGCCAGGAATTCGTGATCCTCGGCTACGTCCCCTCGACCGCCGCAAGCGGCGCAGTCGGCTCGCTGCCGCTCGGCTACTACGCCGACGGCGGCCTCGTCTATGCCGGCCGGGTCGGCACCGGATGGTCCGCCGCTGTCGCGACTTCGCTGCGCAAGGAGCTCGACAAGATCAAGGCCGGCAAACCGGCGCTGCGCAAGCCGTTGCCCGGCGGCGCCGAAAAGGGGGTCGTCTGGGCCGCGCCGCGGCTCGTCTGCGTGGTGGAATATCGCGACTGGTCGCGCGACGGCATGATCCGGCAGGCATCATTCAAGGGCCTGCGGGACGACAAGCCGGCGCAGGACATCGCTCTGGAGACGCCGCAGAAGCGATCGAAGGCACGCGCCGATGTCGCGGCGGCCGGCATCAAGCTCACCCATCCCGAACGCATCCTGTGGGCGGAGCCGGGCATCACCAAGCAGGGGCTGGCCGATTTCTACACGGACATCGCCGACTGGATTCTGCCCCATGTCGCCGGCCGGGTGCTGAGCCTGCTGCGATGCCCCTCCGGCACCAGCGCCAAGTGCTTTTTCGCCAAGCATCCCTGGGCGGGGCTGACCGCCGACGTGCAACGCGTCGCCGTCGGCACCGAGCAGCCCATGCTGGCGATCGACGATCTGGCCGGACTGCTCGACCTGGTGCAGGCCGGTGTCGTCGAAGTCCATCCGTGGGGATCGCGCGCCGACGATCTGGAGCGCCCGGACCGCCTGATCTTCGACCTCGATCCCGGCGAGGACGTGCCGTGGGGCGCGGTCATTTCGGCGGCGCGGGAGGTTCGTGCCGGCTGGAGGCACTGGGCTGAAGAGCTTCGTCAAGACACGGGCGGCAAGGGCCTCCATGTGGTGTCTCCATCGCCCCGAGCGCCGGCTGGGACGAGGCCAAGGCCTTCACCCGATCGGTCGCCGAAGCGATGGCGCGGGACGCGCCCGACCACTTTGTCGCCACCATCGCCAAGCGCGCCCGGCGCGGCCGCATCCTGGTCGACTATTTCCGCAACGACCGCGGCTCGACGGCGGTGGCGGCGTATTCGACCCGCGGTTCGCCGGTCGCCGCGGTATCGACGCCGCTCGACTGGGACGAGCTTTCGGAGCGATTGCGGTCCGACCATTTCACGGTCGGCAACCTCCGCAACCGGCTCGAATTCCTGAGCGCGATCCCTGGCAGGGCTTCTTCAAGACGCGTCAGCGGATTCCGTCGCGGTAGGGGTGCGGCAGCAAGTGAATTCGACTGCGCGACGAGAGGAGGACTGACTTGCCCCCGACGCGCGCTTGAGGCAGCTCAAGGCGCGGTCGGTAAGTTCGAACGACCCTGACTGCAACGCAGGAGAGGAATGATGCGCAAGCTTGCGGTAACCGGTTCGCTGGCGGCACTGGTGTGCATTGGACAGGCGCCCGCAGGATCACTGGCGGCGATCGGTGATAGGATCGGTGATAGGATGCGACAGTTTCCGCGGTCCTGACCGGGTAGCGCCGTCGGAACTGCCCAGGGCAGCCCATCTCGCACAGGCCACATGCGTCGCATTCTCGTGACAGGCGCGCTGGGACAGATCGGCTCGGAGCTGGTGCCGGCGTTGCGAGAGCGGTACGGCGCGGAGAGCGTCGTCGCGTCCGACCTGCGGGACATGCCGCCGCAGCGCCCATGGCTCGGGAGTGGGTCAGGGGCCATACGAGCACCTCGACTGCACCCAGCCGTATCAGAGTCCTGGAGGCGGTGCGCCGGCACGAGATCGGCGCATCTATCACCTCGCCGCGCTGCTTTCGGCGCGGGCCGAGGAGAAGCCGCAGGTCGCCTGGAGCATCAACATGGGCGGCCTCTACAATGTGCTCGAGGCCGCCCGCCAGTATCGCTGCCGGGTGTTCTTTCCAAGCTCGATCGGCGCGTTCGGCCCCTCGACGCCGCGGGTACACACGCCGCAGGTCACCGTGCAACGGCCGACCACGATGTACGGCGTGACCAAGGTCTCCGGCGAATTGCTGTGCGACTATTACGCCGCGCCGCTTCGGCGTCGATGCCAGGGGGCTGCGACTGCCGGGCCTGATATCCCATGCCGCCCTGCCGGGCGGCGGCACCACCGACTACGCGGTCGAGATCTATTATCAGGCGCTCCGGTACGGGCATTATAGCTGCTTTCTCGGCCGCGACACGCGGCTCGACATGATGTACATGCCCGACGCGATCGCCGCGATGATGCAATCTGATGGAGGCCGATGCGGCGCGGCTGCGCTACCGCAATGCCTACAACGTCGACGGCGATGAGCATAACGCCGGCCGAACTCGCGGACGAGATCCGCAAGCACATGCCCGCATTCGAGATCGACTATGAGGTCGACCCGATCCGTCAAGCGATCGCTGATTTCCTGGCCGAGTTCGCTTGATGACAGTGCAGCGCGGGAAGATTGGGATTTTGCGCCGCGGTTCGATCTGGCGGGAATGACCGTCGATATGTTGGCCCGCCTGCGCGCAAAAGCGCGAACACCCAAGCGAGACTGAACTTAAAGGCGCGAGGTGACGATGCCGACCCAGGGATTGACGAGAGTGCTGGCAGCGCGTCTCGACGAGATGGCGCAAAGCGGACGCCTCAAAGGCAAGGAAACGGTCATCCGCGCCATGCTTCCTCCGCACAACGGCCTGGGCCCGCGTTATCTGATCGAAGGCGAGGGCGAGACGCCGTTCCTGCGCATGAACTCCAACAGCTATCTCGGCATGGCGCTGCGCTCCGAAGTGATCGCGGCGGAGGAGGAGACGGCGACCGCCATTCGGCACCGGCCCGGGCGCCGTCCGTTTCATCAGCGGCACCTGGTCGCCGCACGTTGCGCTCGAACAACGACTTGCCGGATTCCATCGCCGCGACGCCGCGATCCTGTTTTCGTCGGCGTACGCGACGGTCATGGGGTTTGATCCCGCCGCTCGTCACCGACAAGACGGCGGTGATCAGCGACGAGCTCAATCACAATTGCATCATCAATGCGACCGCACTGTCGCGGCCGGCGGAAAAGGGCATCTACAAACACCTCGACATGGACGAACTGCAGCGGCACCTCGAGGCGGCGTCCGCAGCCTGCACGCGCGCGATCGTGGTAACCGACGGAATCTTCAGCATGCGCGGCGACCATGCGCCGCTCGACAAAATCATGGCGATCGCACGGGCGCACGATCAGGCCTTTGCAGAGAATGTCATCGTGGTGGTCGACGACTCCCACGGCGTCGGCGCGTTCGGGCAATCCGGCCGCGGCACCGAGGAATATACCGGCTCCGGCCCCGCCGACATCCTGGTGGCGACGCTCGGCAAGGCTCTGGGCGTCAACGGCGGCTACGTCGTCGCCGACGAAGTGATCATCCGCTACCTGCGCGAGACGTCGCCGTTCTACATCTACTCCAATCCGATCACGCCGGCCGAGGCTGCCGCCGCTCATAAAGCGGTCGATATCCTCGATAGCGCGGTCGGCCTGTCACTGCTGACGCATCTGCGGGCGCTCACGGCGCGCTTCAAGGCAGGCCTCGTCAAGCTTGGCCTTGAAACACTGCCGGGCGAACATCCGGTCGTGCCGCTGATGTTGCGCGATACCGCGCGCACGGCGGCGGTCGTTGCGCATCTGCGGCGGCAGGGCGTCCTGGCGACCGGTCTCAACTACCCGGTGGTGCCGAAGGGCGAGGAGGAGATTCGCTTTCAGATCAGCGCCGACCACACCATGCGGACATCGACGATGCGCTCAAGGTCCTCGGCCGCGTTGCCCGCGCACCACGGTGAGCGGCGAAACGTCGAGATCATGCGCTCACGCTGGCTTCAGGGCGCGGCCTCGCCTGCGCCGGATGCCCGGGCCGCGCGCCAGCGCGCGATGGTCGCAGAAGCTCGGTGGGGCGACTCTCTGAGAACTTCGACTTCACCGCGATAGATCTCCCCGCTGTCACCATCGACGGAGAGAACGTCGCCTTCCTCGATCGTAGAGGCTCCCCACGTGCACTTGCGCCCGGACCGATCGATGGCCAGTCCCTCGCTTCCGACGACACACACCTTCCCGAGCTCGCGGGCTACGACAGCGGCATGGGAGGTCCGAGCGCCCTCGGCAGCGACCAAGGCCACCGCCTCGGAGAGCGCGCTGATGTCGCTCGTCTCCACATTCTCGCGGATAAGGATGACTGCCTTTCCACCCTGTTTGATCTGGGCGACCCGCTCGGGATCGAAGACGGCCGCTCCGATCGCGACGCCCGTACTTGCTGAAGTTCCGCGTGCGAACGGCGTCTGGCCCGCGGCTGGCTTCAATCTTACGTGCTCGATCGCATCGAGATCGAGCGCGGCGATGCGATCGAGCGCTTCAGGCCGGGAAATGAGACCTTGTTCCGCGAGATCGTGGGCGATGCGCAACGCGGCCAGCGGCGTGCGCTTGCCCGTGCGTGACTGCAGCAGAAACAGCCGGCCCTCCTCGACAGTAAACTCGAAATCCTCCATGTCGCGAAACTCGTCCTCAAGCGCCGGCGGTGCTGCGACGAGCGCACGGTGCGCCTCCGGTGCGCGCCGTTCCAGTTCGGCAATATCCATGGTGCGGCGACGCCCGGCGACCACGTCCTCGCCTTGGGCGTTCCTAAGATAGTCGACATAAAGCGCGTTGCTGCCGTCCGCCGGATTGCGGGTGAAGCCGACGCCGGAGCCGGAGGTGGGGCCCAGATTGCCGAACACCATGGTCTGGACCGTCGCCGAAGTCCCGAGCTCATCGGAAATCGCGTTCAGCTTGCGGTAGCTCTGCGCGCGCGGGCTCGTCCACGAACGAAAGACGGCCTCGATCGCGGCGCGAAGCTGGAACAGCGGATCGGCCGGGACGGCCTCGCCGGTCGCAGCTTCGAATTCGTCGCCGAATGCCTTGGCAATCTCCACGAGGCTGGCGGTATCGAGGTCGCCGATATCGAACACGCCGAGACTGGCAAGCATGGCATCGCGCCTCGTATCGAACCGCGCCGATGCGATGGCGTGCACGACCTCACCATATTGCTGGATGAGACGCCGTTGGCAGTCGTAGGCGAGCCTGGGATTGCCGGTCATGCGAATGAGCGACCGCATCGTCGCTTCCGTGAGACCCACATTGAGCACGGTCTCCATCATCCCCGGCATCGAGATCGCGGCACCTGAGCGCACCGAGACGAGCAGGGGCCGCTTCGCGTCGCCGAAATGCCGGCCGGTGCGAACCCCAAGCTCCTGCAGCTCACGGTCGAGGACCGCGGCGAGGCCGACAGCGGCCGCCCCCGGTCAGATAGTCGCGGCACAGCTCGGTGCTCAGCACGAACGCCGGCGGCACCGGCAGCCCGCGGGCGGCGAGCCGCATGAGATTATGCGCCTTGGAGCCGACGATTTCCTTGGTCGGAATCTCGCGGCGGTGCCGTCGAAGGGAATCCGGTGGATCGCGCCGGCGAGGATGGTCCGGTCGGCGACCTCACGCGATCACCTCATCCATGAGATAGGTTCGCAGCATCTGGCCGGCATGGGCATGCGCGTCCGTCGCGGTTTCGAGGGCCTGCGACAGTTCGCGAAGCAGCATCGTTTGCCGCTCGTCGGCATTCTCCAGGATCAGCCAGCGCCTGAACGCACGCAGCACGTCGTCGGCCGTGTGCTCGATGGCGATCAAATTCTCGAGCGCCGCCAGGAACTCGTCGAGATCGTCGCGCACGTCGAATTGCGTCACCGACGCCGCGCATTCGACGCACTTGACCAGTTCCTGAGCGGACTTCAGCGGCAGCTCCGCGAGTTCCCCCAACTTGGTCACGGCCGCCGGCGACGGCTCGATCAGAATGAACAGGTCGACAAGCGCGGCCGCCTCCTCCAGCTCGTCGACCGCATCGTCGGCATGCTCGAAGAACTGAAGAGCGAGAGCGGATCGCGGGCGCTCGAACCGCTCGATGTCCTCCCTCGCCTCGTTGAGGAACTGCATCCGCCTTCGATTCCCAGAGAACGGCGCGGGACGGCAAACCGCGGAGATCCAGGCCTGCGCGTTGGCCGTACCGATGCGCTCAAAGGCCTCACACAGCGACAAGGCGAGGTCGTAACCGAAAGCCACATGGGCCGCCGCGGTATCGAAAATGCCAAGCCTTTCGTTCTCGAAGTAGCGGCGCAGCTTGGCCTTGATCTCATCTGCGATCACGCGGCGCGACCGATGCTGGCGCAACCCCTCCGACGCGAGCCGCATGGCTTCCTTCAGGAATTCGCAGGCATGCTGTTCGCTGATGAGATCGTCGAGGCGCTGCCCGTATCGGAGCTGTTGCCCGGCAGCGAACTCGACGGCTTCGGCGAGAGCCTGCTCGCCGCCGACTTCGATCAGCCCGCGGTGGCCGTAATCATGGTCGGCTGCCCATTTGAGCACATCGATCGCACGCGACCTGCTGACGAAACCACGCAGCCGCTTTCGCATGTGGTTCCAGTCGATCAGGAATACGATGCGCGACCCCAGATGGGCGAGGAAACGGGCGAGCTCTGCCTCGTTCGACGCGTCGAAGCGGCCGGTGACGAGCCGATATTGCCCGGCGGACAGCTTGTCGCTGCGGTGCTGCTCGGCGCCCTCCCAAGCCAGCGGGAACGGATCGAGCAGGCCAATGAAGAATTTCAGCCGGGCGTCGTGGATATCCGTATAGGTCAGGGTGGCCTGCACCCCGTCGACGCGTACCACCAGCACATGGGCATCGGTCGTGCCGATATCGTTCTGAATGAGCAGGCGGCCGTTGTGCTCGGTTGCCGTCGTGCCGAGGCCGGGATGGTCGAACTTCAACGGTGCCGTGCGATTGACGCCTTCCATGAAGGCCTCGACGCGCCGCCGTCCCGGTTCCGAAAGGCGGTGCACCCGGGCGCCGGCAACGGTCTCCACCGCGGTCGCGGCCTGAAGCTGGTTGATGGCGCGGTGGGCATCCATGACGACGAGGTGGAGGCTGTCGCCCGCCTTGCGGTCCCCCGAAGTGAGTGCCGCGATCAGATCGCCGGGAATCGCACGATCGTCGAGGGCCGGGAGCTTGAGCGCGGCGAGCCGCACCTGGAATGGCGCCCGATCTGCATCGGGCAGGCACTCCACCATCGTCTCGATGCCCGACATGATCCGGCGCAGCAGGTCCGGTCCCTGCGGCACGCGGTAGGCCCCAAAACCGTCCGTCCTGGTTCCCGCGACGACATTGTCCAGCGAATTGTCGGCAATCTGGCTGGCGATCCTCTCCGCCTTGAGATCGGGCGGGGGGACTTCGGGCCGGTCGGCGTTGTCCCGCGCAGTCTGAAGGAGGGCGAAGTAGTATTTGACCTGGTCGTTGGCCGCCAGCGATTTCGCAATCCGGTCCGGCGCCAACAGCTCGTCATCGCCCAGTTCGGAAACGACCTCTTGCTTGAGCGTCATCGTCAATGCCTGAGTTCAGAATTGCTCGATCTGATACGATCGACGAGAACCGCCGCGCGTCACCCGAGACAGCTCGACGCGGCGTCCGATCGGCGGCAGCCGACCGCCGGATGCGGAGGTCGCCGCCGCCCGTCCCGGCGCATGGGTGGCGACGACGGCCACAGCGCGATCCGGTTCAAGCGGGCGGGTCGCGCCCTAATAGCCGCGGATCGTCTCGTCGATCACCTCGGTCACGCCGGGCACGCCTTCGGCGAGGGCGATGAGCGCCTTGCGCTCGGCATCCGAGCTGATCAGACCCCACAGGTGAACCTTGCCATCGGTCACGATGACATTGCGGCTCCCGAAATCGGTCCAGGTCTGCTGCTGTTCCAACCGCGACAGGATCTCCTGACGGATGGTGCGGCTCGCGTCCAAGCTTCCGCTTGCCGCGCCGCCATTCGACGCCAGCGCCTGGACCAGGTTGGACCGGCTCACGATGCCGACCAGTTCGCCGTTTCGAACGATCGGAACCCGCTTGATGCGGTTGCGTTCGAGAATGGCCGCGATTTCCGCCAGCGTCGCGTCTTCGGTGGCGGTGATCACGTCCTCGGACATGACCTCCTCCACCCGCTTGCCATGCGACTTCGCGAATTCTGCCGCCAGCGTCGCCGCCGGGGTCACGGCTTCGATCCACCAGGGATGGTGTACCGCGGCGCCGATTTCCTCGCGGCTCATGAGGTCGCCTTCGCTGATGATGCCGACCAGGTGGCCGCCATCATCGACCACCGGCAGCGCGCTCACATCGTTATCGGCAATCAGCTTTGCCGCGTCGGCGATACTGTCGTCCGGGCCGATCGTAATGACGTCGCGCACCATCACATCTATTGCCTTCATGACTGCCTCCATCCGGTGATCTCAAAATCGGCCCGACCTTGCCAGCTGCGACCATCCGTCCGACGATTGGCACCGATTTGAGCCGGCGTATTTGCGCTCGATCATTCATCGAATTGTCATAAGGCGGGCTATCGGCTGGCGGGCGCCTGATGCTTCAGGGGCGTGGGCGGCATCATGCCGACGCGCCTGATACAATTTATGACAGGCTGCAGCGGCGCTGCCGAAGCGGTCGGCGTCGTCAACTCCCGAAATCAACGACCTGATGACGCCGGCTAAGTCGTCCGGCTCAATGCTTGTGTCGCGGCGAATCGTGAGGATCGGGCGGCTCGGCCTTCTTCGCGCCCTGAAACAGGCGCCTGGCCGCGCCGACCCCGAGAAAAACGCAGATCACCGCGCCGACCGCGAGATAGAGCACTCCGGAATCGAGCATTGCCCCAAAAGCGTCACTCATTCGCAGCCTTTTCCTTCATCTGGAGCCGGGTTCAATCAGATGCCGGCGCCCTTCGCCGGGCGCAGGGGCCATGAGTCGGACCATGCCACCATCGCCGACTGTTGTCGAACCGCCGCCACGGCATGGCAAATGCGCGGTGCGACGGACGCCGCGACCGCGCCGTCTCCGCAGGCCGGATTCATTTGCGTGATCACGCACCAACATCGAAACGGGCTGCAGCGCGTGAGGTATCCGCGCGGACAATACCGCAACCACCCGCGGCACACCGCCTGTTGAAGCGTTGGAGCGCCATCCGCTTCGCACCAAGGCGCGACGCGATGCGATTTCGCGGCCTCCGCCGCCGGAGCGCCGGACAGCAGAAGCGCCGCCGCCATGAGGGTCACCAGTCGTCGCACCGCTTCCTCCTCGCCTGATTCATCGAAAGCCATGCGATTGTACACGAGGATATGATCCTTTACCTCGCGGTCCGGGAATCCGCGCACCCGCACCGACGCGCGACCGCCCGCGGTGCTCATCCGGTTTCAACCAGGGGGTGTCGCGGTAGACCTCCGCGGCCGGGCTGGCAAAGCCCAGGTCGGTCAAGGCCAGTTCGTTCGTCGGCGCCGCGGGCTTGATCCCTATCTTTCGGTGTCGATCAAGGCACGTACGCCGTCCTCCTGCAGCAGCGCCTCGAAATAGGCGATGGTCCGCGACAAGCCCTCCTTGAGCGGCGTGCGCGGCGTCCACCCCAGCACCTGGCGCGCCTTCGCGATGTCGGGTTGGCGCTGGCGCGGATCGTCGGAGGGCAGCGGCCGGCTGACGATCCTGGAGCGCGATCCGGTGGTGTCGATCACGATCTCGGCGAGTTCGCGGATGGAGAACTCGGCGGGATTTCCGATGTTGATCGGGCCGGTGACCTCATCGGCGGACTCCATCAGCCGGATGATGGCATCGACGAGATCGTCGACATAACAGAATGACCGCGTCTGCCGGCCGTCGCCGTACACCGTGATGTCTCGCCCGAGCAGGGCCTGGATGATGAAGTTCGACACCACGCGGCCGTCGTTGGGATGCATCCGCGGGCCATAGGTGTTGAAGATGCGCGCCACCTTGATGCGCAGCCGGTGCTGGCGCCAGTAGTCGAAGAACAAGGTCTCGGCGCAGCGCTTGCCCTCATCGTAACAGGACCTGGTCCCGATCGGGTTGACATGGCCCCAATACTCCTCCGGCTGCGGATGGACGTTAGGATCGCCATAGACCTCCGAGGTCGAGGCCTGCAAAATCTTGGCGCGCAACCGCTTGGCGAGTCCGAGCATGTTGATGGCGCCATGGACGCTCGTCTTCGTGGTCTGCACGGGGTCGTGCTGGTAGTGCACCGGCGACGCCGGACAGGCGAGATTGTAGATCTCGTCGACCTCCACATAGAGCGGAAACGTCACGTCGTGACGCACCAGTTCGAAGCGCTTGTTGCCGATGAGATGGCCGATGTTGCGCTTGGCGCCGGTGAAGAAATTGTCGACGCACACGAGATCCGATCCCCGCTCCAGCAGGCGCTCGCACAGATGCGAGCCGAGAAATCCCGCTCCGCCGGTGACCAGAATGCGCTTTTCGAGATGCATGTGGAATCGCCCTTCAGCCTGCGTGCTGGCGCATCGAGGTCATGCCGCACGGTCTCCCCGCCAACTCCTACCACGGCCGCCCGAATTGAAACAAAACGCCTCTGCGACCACGTTACGTTCCGGTGGCGCGACGCGCCGAGAGCGTGCGGGGCTTACCGTTGGCAACGAAACGAGCAGCCTTATTGGCCGCAACCCCCAGGTAGCTTGGTCTTTTGCCCCCACAACAGAGGACAGAGAGACTGTCCATGCGCCACATTCAATGAGGTCGCTGTGTGCAATGGCGTCCGGTCCATGCTCCGCCGCCGGCGCTCAGATATCAGCATTACCTGTTAGGCGTTGAGGCTGGATTCTGGGTGGGGGCGGAGAGCGGTGCCGGCGGCGCTGCGCGTCGGGCCAGCAGGCCGACGAGGTAGCCGAACTGAGTCCAAACCGCCACCGAGACGAACAGCAACAGAAGGGATGCCTCTGGCGCTGCCGGAACCTCGCCCCCGACTGCAATGAACAGCCAAGCAGCGCCGATCACGGGCACCAACACCAAAGCCTTGAACCACAGGCCTAATATCGCGCCGATAACGACCATACACAGGGCGAAAGGCAGCATGGAGGACCTCCAGTGCCCTGATAGGTGGCAAACAAGCGTTAAGAAGCCCTAAAGAGTCGCGGAGCCTGCTTGTGCCGCGGGCAGTTCGCCCCCGGGGGACCCGAGCGGCCGGCATCGGGAGCCTGCAACCTATTGAAGAAGAGCCTGATTTCGACGCGCCGGTGACCTCATGGTTGCAAAAGGCGCGTCCATTCGCCCGAAGAAATCGCTTGCTTGCGTCGCACCAATTTGGTTCAAAATGCAGTGGTTCAGAGACGCATCGAAGCGGTGTACGTGTTTCGCGACGTGTGTCGGCTGGCTTGGCGCCCCCGTGCGATCTGGAACGGGGTGGGCGGGCCGAATCCTGAGCATTGGCGTGGCCGGCTGAGCCTCAGACGGCCGCCGTCATAGTGCAATCAAACACGTAGCGGTTCATGTCTGACGTCGAAGCCGTTGCCAGTCGTGCGTTTCACGATCCTGCCTCCCGGCGGCAAAAAGGGTTAACGCACGATTCCCTCAGACCGCTTCTCATGCTGTCTGATGCGTGTATCGTCGTGTGCGCCAGCGTCATCGGTAACGCAGTCTATCAGCGCGTCATTGCAGGGGACTCTGATCTCGGCACCTATGCCGGGCTGGGCCTCTTTTCCGGCGTCGGCTATTTGTTGGCCGCACACTATTTCCAACTCTATCAATCGCGGGAGTTCGTACGTCCGCGCGTCGAATTCGAGCGCATTTTTGTCGCTTGGGCGTTTATGATTTTTCTGCTCTCCGCGTTCTTCTTCCTGATGAAATTCGGAAGTCAGGTCTCGCGGGGTTCGATTATCTGCTTCGTTGTCATCGCCTTGCCCTCCCTCTTATTGTGGCGGCGGTGGGCCAAGCGGATCATTCGCAACGAAGTCCGCGCCGGCACCATTCGGGGGCGAAGGGCCCTCCTCATCGGAACCGCCGACGAATTGCTATCGATCACACACCATCATTTGCTCACGCATTACGGCGTCGAGGAAGCGGAGCGGATTATTCTGCCGTCGCAACACTGTGCGAAACAGGAAGGAGCGGCGCACGCGGCCGTTTATCTCGCCCGCAGCATGGACGCCGACGAGGTCATCGTTGCGTTGCCGTGGGGAGATACGCGCCTGCTTGAAATCGTGCGCGGCAAGTTCAAAGCCTTGCCGCTTCGCGTCCGCCTGCTGCCCGACCGGTTTGCGCGGTCATTGATGGGTCGTCGCTCCGAGCAACAGCTCCAGCTCATCGATATCATCAGAGCGCCGCTGTCGCGAACCGACCGGCTGCTGAAGCGCTGCATCGATGTCGTTGTCGCGGTGGCCACGATCTCGATTCTATTGCCGTTGCTGGCGATGGTCGCCCTCGCAGTCCGGCTCGACGGTCCGGGTCCCGTCATTTTCCGTCAGCGTCGGCGCGGCTTCAACGGCCAGGAGTTCGTGATCTACAAGTTCAGAACCATGCGGGTCGCCGAGGATGGCCTGAAGATCATCCAGGCCACCCGGGCGATCCGCGGGTCACCAAGCTCGGCGAACTGCTCCGACGTTCGAGCATCGACGAACTGCCACAGCTGTTTAATGTTCTCAGGGGAGAGATGTCGCTGGTCGGGCCGCGCCCCCATGCGTTGGCGCATGACGACGAATACGGTGCGCAGATCAGCGATTACGCATTTCGACACCACGTCAAGCCCGGCATTACCGGGCTTGCACAAGTCGCGGGCCTGCGCGGCGAGACAAAGCAACTCGATCAGATGAAGAGGCGGATCGATCTCGACATCAAGTATGTCGATAATTGGAGCCTGTGGCTCGATCTGCAAATCCTCGGGCGCACCTTCTTCGCGGTCATCTCGAGCCCGAATGCATATTAGGGAGCCGTCCTGAGATCGGGTTGCTCCCTCCGCTTCGCGCCGACACGTTCGGCGGCCCGGGATTTCTCAGCTCGACCTCGAGATTTGGACGGGCGCGTCGGGGTCCGACGGCATTCGGATTAACCTTTCGACCTGGAACCGCTTCACTGGCCTTGTCCCGCATGGCATCATTTGGCGTTCTGGCTTTGGTTTCTTCTTCGGAGGTGGCCGGTGGACGTGTTGGAGTTGGCGCACCCGGGGAAGCCGCGGGGCGGAAGAAAACGATTTGCGCACTGGCGTCGGGTGTCGGTATCGGTCTGCCACGAAGCGGTCGAACGGCGCAATTGCAAGTGCCGCTGTCGCGATGACCGGCGGCGCGAACTCGGCATTGAAGGAATTTCATCTGACGGGCCTGACCGGCGCCGGGGATTCTCGGCCGTGACTAGCGCACCATACCTTCGGATCCTGTCGATCGCCCATTGCGCGGTCAGCCGGCAAGCGGGGCGCTTGCGCTACCATCCGCTGGCGGCGCGGTCGGATCTCGAGGTGCATCTGCTGGTGCCCCGGCGCTGGCACGAATACGGCCGCATCATCGATGCCGATCCGCCCGACGATCCCGGCCTTCGCGTCCATGTCCTGCCCATTCTGCTGCCGCGTGCCGGGCCGATGAACTGGTACCTCCACTTCTACCCGGGTTTGCGCCGGCTGATCCGCCAGATCCGTCCAGACGTAATCCATCTTTGGGAGGAGCCATGGAGCGTGGTCGCGCTGCAGGCAAGCCTCCTATCGGGTGACGCAGCTCTGGTCATGGAGGTCGAGCAGAATGTCAGAAGCGGCTTCCTCCGCCGTTCGAAGGGATACGCCGACACGTTCTGCGCCGTACCGACCATGTCCTCTCCCGCCACGAAGAGGCGACCCGCGTCGTGCGCGCCAAGGGGTACCGTGGCCCAGTCAGTGTCGTAGGCTACGGGGTCAATCAAGGTGTCTTCTCCCCTGCGAACGAACGTGGTGCGCCAAGTCCGCAGGGGCGCGGATTGCGTCTCGGATATGTCGGCAGGTTGCTTGAAATGAAGGGCCTTGACGATGCGCTCGACGCCATGGTGCGAGTGCGTTCGCCGGTTTCCCTCGCGATCATAGGCGAGGGTCTTTATGAGGGGCGGCTGCGCCAGCGTGTCAGCGAACTCGGACTGGAGAGCCGGGTCACTTTTCAGCCTTGGGCTCCGCCGGCAGAGGTCGCGCGTTTCATGCGCAGCCTCGACGCCTTGATCCTGCTATCCCGGACCGGAAAATGGCGGGAACAATTTGGCCGCGTCATTCTGGAAGCTCAAAGCTGCGGAGTTCCCGTTATCGGTTCCGACAGCGGCGCGATTCCTGACGTCATCGGGCCGGGCGGATGGATCGTGCCGGAGCGTGACCCCGTCGCATTGGCGCATTGTCTCGACGCCATAGCCTCCCAGCCCGACGACGAACTCAGGAATCGCGGCCTTGCCGGGCAGAAAAACATCGCCAGCCGTTTCACCTTCGAGATTGTGGCGCAATCCTTGGCACAGGCCTGGAGCGAGGCAGCAGCAACCCGCAGGGGGCGCACGCGATGACCGGCATCAAACGAAAATTCGCGGCACGAGCATTGCGCGCACAGCATCGGCGAGCGTCCACGTAAAAGAGCGGCGCGGGCTGTCCGCGGCCTGTTCCACGGAGGCCAGCCTGAGCAGAAGCGAACGACGTTTGCCTCACGGCTTGATTTCCAGACGCGATCGGTCCCGCCGCGTCACCGGCTTTCCGCTTTTTCGTCTATTTGAGGAAGGAATATCCGTCAGATACCGAACAGCGAAGCCTCCGTGTCAGGAGAGATCGCCCGGGCGCCGCGAATTGGGCCCTTGAAGTATTTTGGCCTTACCCCGTCGAAATATCGCCCCGCCAATCCAGGCACCGGACCATCCGCATCCAGCAGAACCAAGGGGCGGCCGCGGAGCGCCAGATAGCGACCGAGCGGACGCGCAAAGCGGACGAAATCGGCGATGTCTCGACAATATACGAGTTGAAAGCAGGCAACAAGTTGCCATACTAACCTGCGAACGAACACGAACGGATAGGCGCCGGCCTCGGTCAAGCACCAGACGCTGATGCAGCCAAAATCAGCATGGGCGGTCAGCAGGTCCTGTTCGAAACAATCGACCGGGACCCCGAACTTTGCGTCGGCCGCCACGACCTCGACGGAGCCGGGCGGAGCGGCGCTGAGCCACGGCACCGACATGAACAACCCGTTCGCATAGCGCCGGTACCCCTGCGCCTCCAATATCGGCCAGGTGTGTGGCGCCGGCGAGATGTTGACATAGGTCACCGCCTTGCGATGCATCGCGCGCGATGCCAGCAGCGATCCATACGGACGAAATTCAGGTTCGACGAACCAACCCGAACCGTTGCAGCGAATTGACCGCGCGCTACCGGTGTTGACGATAGAGGAGATCAGCAGCAATACGCCGACCGGCCGTCCGGCATGCTCCAAGAGATAGCCGTACTTCGGCATTCCAGCAGGCGCCGCATACTTTCCCAGGCGCTCCAGCATGCGCAGCCAAAACCTGTGGCTGCGTTGCGAGCCGAACCCCTTTTTGAGCAAATCGGCGACGGCGCCGATGTCGGCTGGCGTGATGAGACGGCATTGAACGGCCAGGGAACCCGAAGGGTGAACGGAGGAACTCATAAGGACTGAATGCTGGTTGAAACGGCTATCCCCCTGATCGTGACGCCAAGATAGGCCGCACACCGGGCGTTGTCGAGGTTCCACCCAATTGTCCATGTTCGAAACAACACTTTGAGTTAACGTTAGAATCAGCCGATCGGGAGAACCCCTTTTTGCGATCCTGGCGATGTCGGCTCATGTCCCTGCCCGCGCCCTGCTCCACCGATCGCTGACGGCGACGACGACCGCACCACATCGAGCGGTGCCGATACCACCAGTGCGCGAAAGCGAGCGTTCCGCTACTGTCGTTTGCGGTCCCGCAAGTTGCTGATATGTTTGCGAAAACTAGCCCTCGGCGCAGGATTGCGCCCGTTCCCATAAATCGAACAATGCCGCGGGGGCCTCGGAGGCTGTCGGAAAGATCAAGACAGGAAGGTGCTCGTGCGGGTCGCTGTCGTCCATGATTGGCTTTACGTGGTTGGCGGCGCCGAACGGGTGCTCTGCTGAAATTCTTGCGCTGCTACCCGAAGGCCGAAGTATTTACGCTTTTCGATGTACTTGACGCCGTCAGACCGAACGCGAAAGCTCTGGATCTAATCGGACGCACACACGAGCTTCCTTCAAAACATGCCTTTCATGTCGCGACCCGCCACCGTCTCTATCTGCCATTGATGCCCCTTGCCATCGAGCAGTTCGATCTCTCAGGCTACGATCTCGTGATATCCAGCAGCTACGCGTTGTCGCCGGAGCCGTGCTGACCAGTCCAGATCAGGTCCATGTCTCCTACATACATTCGCCGATGCGATATGCCTGGGATATGCAGCATTGCTACTTGCGCGACAACGGGTGGTCGCAGGGGATGAAAAATGGCACGAATACGCACCGCGTGATGTACGCCACATTGCGCATTTGGGATACCCGCACGGCGCATGGCCCAGATGACGTTATCGCCAACTCGGCCTTTGTGGCGAGGCGCATCCGCAAAGTGTATGGCCGCTCGGCGACCGTCATCTACCCGCCTGTAACATTATCAAAACAGAATGCGGATATCCCACGCGGGGGCTATTTTGCTGACGGCGAGCCGTCTGGTTCCATACAAGAACATCGAAGCTGTGATCCGCGCATTCGCAATATTACCGGATTTCGAGATTGTCGTTGCCGGGGATGGGCCTCTGGCCGGGCAGCTGCGACAACTGGCGAATCCCAACGTTTCGTTCGCCGGGTTCGTGAGCGACGAAAAGATGAGAAAGCTCATGGCCGGTGCCCGTGCGTTCATATTTGCGGCTGAAGAAGACTTTGGCATCATCGCCGTAGAAGCAATGTCAGGAAGGGACCCCCGTTCTTGCCCTTAGCCGCGGAGGGGCAGTTGAGACAGTGCGTTGCTTCGCCCGCCAGGCGCACCGGCATGTTCTTCAGCATGAGCCAATGCGATTCTATCGCGGATTGTATTCGGGCTTTCGTTGCTCAAGAGCATGCTTTTTTCGCGCGGAGCTTGCCGCATGCAAGCCAGCCGCTTTTCGGCCGATCGATTTCGCTCTGAATTCAAGGCTTTTGTTGATAGGTGTCGTGGAGACCAGCAGGCAAAACCGAGGCGCAGCCGGAGAATACGCGGCCTTGTCCTGGAAAAGCTTTGCTTAATCGAGGCTGCGGTGAGTAACGTGAGTAATATCCCGGACGGACATAAGTCAGTTTCCACTGGACGACGGGTTGTACGTTTGAATTTTTGTTCTGCTGGCGCGCCGCCGTGGATTGATCGCGAGTGTTTTCGCCGTAGTCGTCGGCTTGACCATCTTGGCACTGATGGTCTTACCCGTTCGATATCTCGCTGCCGGCTCGATCATTATCGCGGAGCAGGAGCCGGAAATCGATAACGCCTCGCCGGCCTGGGCAGAAAAAGTCGGAGATCCGGCCGATCTGGAAAGCTGCAATTGCTCGTCATCCGCTCGCCACGCGTCATGCGCCTCGCCATGACGGATCCGGGCGTCGGTCGAGGCGGTACGGCAGGAATGCAACATTCGCGTCGGAGGCTGGCATTTTCAAGTGGCTTTTCCATGGGCGGGGCAACGGCCTGCGATAAGTGTGAAGCCGGACAGCGATGTCCTGATCGACTACCTTCAGTCCCGCTATCTGTGTCGGGGAGGTCGGGCGATCCCGGGTCATCAACATTGCCTATCAATCGCCGGATCCGACCGCGTTGCGCAAAAGCTGAACGAACGCGTTGATCACCGCCTTTCTGGACGACCAGCGGGCAAATGCTATCGACGGGTCGGCAAGTAGCAGCGGATTGGTTATGGCAGGAAGTGCGCCAGCTCGAAGCGGAACTGCAAGACGACGATGCAAAAATCCAAAACTACCGGCGCGACAAGGGGCTGATGCGGGGCGCCAACGCGCCGATCGCTTCGGAACGGTTGACCACTATCAGCCAACAGCTTTCAGCCGCGCGAAGCGGCGCGAGCCGAAGCGGCAGCCCACCTCCAGGAAATCAACGCCGAGCAAGCGGGCGGATCGAGCAACTCTCCGGCGGTGTTGACGAGCCGTGCGGTCGCGGACCTTAAGCAACAGTTGACCGCCGTGAGCGGGCAATATGCAAGCGCATCATTCATACTTGGACCGAGCCATCCCGGCGAGACGGGCCCTTGAACGGCAACTTGAGACGTTGAAGGAGCACCTCGCCAAGGAGGTGTCGATCATCGCCGCGAGCGCGCAAAAATCCTACGATACCGCTGATATGCTGGTCAGGTCGCTGAAGCAACAAATGGAGACCATCAAGAGCGAAGTCGCTTCAGCGACGACGGATGAAGCGTCGATTGAAAACATGGTGCGCGACGCTGAAAACAAGCGTCGACAGTATTCCGAGCTGTACAAAAAGGCGAGCGAATTGGAGACCGAACAACGGGTTCTGCTGGGGAGTACGCGGCTGGTGAGCCTTGCCGAACTGCCCACCAAACCATTCTTCCCCAAACGCTTGCCTTTCGCTGGCAGCGGGATTTGACATTCGCCCTTCTGGTCGCGATCGCTGCAGGCGATTTTGCGGGAGCGCTCGGACCACAGCGTACCGAGACCGCCGAGGATCTCGCCATGGTCCCGGGCGTATCGGCAATCGTCGAGCTGCTTAAGAGCTCGGAATCGGCCGTATGAATGCGTTGCGCCGGTTGTTTTCCTCTCGATCCCCGGTACTTCTTCTTCAAGCGGCGCTGAAACGCGGTAGATCCAATCCAAACTTTCAGGATGTGCTGCGGAAGTACTATGCCGAAATCATGCTCGAGGACGGCAGCCAAATCTGCCGCAGGATGCTCGTCACCTCGCCCGGACCACAGGAGGGAACGACCTTTACCACGCTGACACTCGCTCAATTCGTCGCGGCGGCCGGCCGTCGCGTATTGGTGATCGAGTGCGACATGCGTTTCCCGAGTTCGAATCCATCCTGGCCGTGAAGCGAATTGCCGGCTCGCGGACGTTCTGCGCGGCACAATTGCGGCCCGCAACGCCGTCACGACGACGACGAACCCCAACTTCGACGTCATCGTGGCCGGCGAGGCGGCGCCGGGACTCCACCGAGTTGCTCATGAGTCGTCATATGTCGGAACTCTTGCTCTGGAGCCAAGCCCTACGATCTGGTAGCACTCGACTGTCCAGCGTGCAATGTATTAGACGGATGCCCTCGTCATTGCGAGGAGGGTCGAGGGCGTGCTTTGTTGCATGCGATGGAGCATCAGACCGTCGCCGATGTCGCCGCCGGCGCGGCGAGAAGGTGCGTTACTCCGGCGGCAAGGTCGTGGCCATGGTCATGACGATGGTAAAGAGGCCGCGATCGATCCACCATCGCGAGACGCTGAACGAGCCGAGTCTTTATCTCAAGGCGAGCTCGATGGCGAAACTACCGCGTGTCCTGTTCGTCAACCACACCAGCAAAATCGCGGGTGCCGAGTTCGTGCTGCTGGACATCAAGACGTGCGGGCTTGGCGCTGTGCTTCGGCGTTTCTCTTCGAGGATGGTCCGCTAGACGGCGCGTTGCGGGAACGCGGGCTCGGGATAATCCGGTCGCGGTTTGGCGGCGGACTTTCCAAGGTACGGCGCGATCGGTCGCTTTGGTCTGCTGCTCCTCTGGCAGGCAAGTTGGCGGCGATCGCCGCCGGAAATCGGCCTGGCCGCGCGAAGCTACGATGTCGTATACGCAAATTCACAGAAGGCCTTTGTGCTCGCGGCGTTCGCCACTGCGGTCGTTCGCCGTCCTTTGATATGGCATCTGCACGATATCATCGACGACACCCATTTCGGCGCCACGCAACGGCGGCTTCAAATTGCCTTGGCAAATCATCTGACGATGCGGGTCGTCGTGCCCTCGCACGCGGCGGCGGCGGCGTTTATTGCCGCCGGCGGCCGGCGCGACCTCGTTCAAATCGTACCGAACAGGAGTGGATCTGGTTTGGTGTGGATAAAACCACCGACGAATTGCGAAGGGAACTCGGATTGCCCGGGGACCCCTTGGCAGGCGTATTCAGCCGACTTGCGCCTTGGAAAGGACAGCACGTCATTCTGGAGGCGCTTGCCAAGCTACCAGAACTGCAATGCATCATCGTTGGGGATTCGCTGTTCGGAGAGCAGGACTACGCGCTGAGTTTGAGGGAGCAGGCGGACCGGCTTCAACTCGGGAAACGCGTCCATTTTCTCGGGCATCGCGGCGACGTGCCACGGCTGATGCAAGCGGTCGATGTCATCATCCATCCGTCCGTCGCCCCCGAGCCTTTTGGCCGCACTTTGGTCGAGGCGATGCTGGCGGGCGTGCCGCTGATCGCCGCCGATACGGGGGCAGCATCCGACATCCTGGACGCCGGCAAGGCCGGAACCTTGGTCAGGCCAAATGATCCTGAGCAACTCGCGGCGGCGATCGCCGATATCCTCAACGGACCGGCGGAACTCCCCAACCAGCTCCTCTATGCTGCGGCGCGGGCCCAGACGAACTACGGGGTCGGCAAAATGCGGGACGCGGTCTCGGTCGTCATCGATCGTGTCGGGATGGGAGCTCGTGCTTGACCGATAGCCTGACCTCAGTTCCCTCCAATTGGAGCCGGACGTTGCCTGGCGTCGCGCCAGCAATTCTCTTGCTGATCGTCGCGGTTATGGTCGGACCGACACTGGGCCCGCCGTTCCGTCCTCTGTTCGTTGCGGGTTGCGGCGCGGCCGGATGGTATGCTTGGCGGAGCGGCCCCTACGCCCATGTCCAGGCCGCGCTATTTCTCTTTGCATTTGCCCCTTTGGCCCGTCGCATCGTCGACCTGTCTGCCGGCTACGATCCGACCGGGTTGATGCTGATCGGGCCGCTGTTGGCGATCGTCGTGCCCCTTCCGCAGTTGCGTCACTATTTCGAAGACAAGAACGCCATGCCTCCCGGCATGACACCCATCCTCGTCACGGCCGGATGCGTCGCCTATGCTGCCGCGATTTCCTTGTTCCAGGGCGATTGGTTCAATGCCGCTTCCGGCACTTTGAAATGGCTTGCTCCGCTGGTTTATGCGTCGGCATTGTTGCAGTACGCAGATCGGGAGCATTTGGTCGAAGCGATGACTTCGACCTTCTTGGTCATTCTTCCAATTACCGGGCTCATCGGAATCTATCAATACATCGATCCTCCCGACTGGGACCGCTATTGGATGCAATTCGCCCCGATCTTGTCGGTCGGTCGACCCTTGCCGTATGAGGTGCGGGTTTTCAGCACAATGAATGGACCGGCGAGCTTCGCAACCTTCACCGCCACCGGGTTGTTGCTCGTGTGCTTTCTCCGCTCGCGCTGGTATTTGCCATTGTCGGCCATTCCGGCCGCGCTCGCCTTTCTCCTGTCGCTTTATCGCACCGCCTGGCTTTCGCTGGCAGTCGGCGTGCTGTTCTGCCTGTTGTTTCGGTCCACGCGCAAGCGGGCCGCGGTCATCATGCTGGGCGCCCTCGGCGCCCTGGTCATCGCCGCTACAATGCCCCCGTTTGCGGACGTCGTCGGCGAACGATTGGCGACACTGGCCGAGGGCGCTGCGGATTCGAGCGCACAAGAACGACTGGAGGAGTACCTGGTGCTGTGGAACCAGCCTGACAGCTCCTTGTTCGGCGTCGGCTTTACGACAACGGACGTCGGCTCCGCCGGTACGGTCGCCGCCGACGGCATGATCATTTCATGCTGGCTCGCGATGGGCATCGTGATCGGGCTGTTCTGCCTGTCGGCACTGGTTTGGGTGTGTCTCAAAATGGTGGCGGCGGCTTGGCGCGGCAACCGGCGTGAGAACATCATCATTGGCGCGATTGGATGTGGTGGGTTGGTGCAGCTGCCGCTCGCCAATGTCACGTCCAGCGAACTCGGGTTCCTGTTCTGGACCTTTGCGGCGTTGGCGATGCACGCGCCGTCCGCCGCGGTGAAGACGGGTGTTCGGTGAGGCGGCGTTCCACAGCACGCGGCTTGACGGCCTCACCGGGGTGGCTCTGGCTCACACGGCCATTCCGGCGCCACAACGAAGATGGCCCAGCCGCGCCGATCACGGTCGATGCAACCGATCCGGGATCAATCGGGTTTTCAGATCAGCCCGCGGCGCGCAGCGGGGGTCTCCTGGTCGAGACGGCGACACGGCCATCGAGTCGTCGCCTTGCTGCGACCCTGATGACCGGTGCGCTGGTCAGCAAGATTCTGCGATTCGTACGCGAGATACTGATGGCGCAGGTCCTCGGTGCCTCCATGGCCGCTGATGGATTCAGAGCTGCGACAACGGCGGTGATGTTGCCCTTGGTGTTTTTCCAGGGCGAAAGCATTGCGGCGATCATGATCCCGATGCAGCGGGAATCGCGAGTACACGGTGATGCCCCGCAGCAGCTGGCTGCCTTGACGATCGCGATCACGCTCGTCGCTGCCGCCCTGATGCTGGCGATCGAGATGCTCGGGCCATTGTTGGTCGATGCGATCGTAGGCGGTTTCGTGCGAGAGACCCGAGCCTTGACCTTGCAATTCGTGCGCATCATGGCACTCGCGATGCCAGCGGTGGCGATGTTGAACTGCTTTTCGGCAGGCGAGATTGCGATCGGACGATCGCGCGTTACGAATATACGCGCCAGCCTTCTCAACGTATCCGTATTTTTCGGAATCAGCCTGGTGGTCTTGACCGGCTGGCTCGGCGCGTTGGCTTGGGCGTTCACAATCGCATTCAATGTGCTCGGCGCCGTCGTATTGTGGGCCCTTTGGCGCGAAAGGCATCTGAGCCTCGCTGGCGTGATGCCGGCAACCGTCGTCGCGGCCGGGCTCGAGTTTGTGCGTCGCCTGCGGCCGCTGATCGCTCTCCCGACGGCTGAACAGGGGCATGTGTGGATCGAACGGGCTCTCGCGTCGCGGCTGGCTACCGGCTCCGTAGCTTCCCTCGATTACGCGCGTACGCTGACGGAGAGTGGCCTGGTGCTCATCAGCCAACCGGTGGGAACCGCCATTCTGTCGAGCCATACGCAACAAACTGAGCGGGCCAGGATCGAATCGATTTCCCGTCCCATTCTCGCATTCATGCTACCGGCGTCGGTGTTCCTGTTCATATTTGCGCCCGACGTGATCGGGCTCGTGTTCCATCGCGGCGCATTCGACGAGACGGGGGTGCGGCTCACCAGCGGAGCCCTGCGAGGCATTTCGGTCGGCCTATGGGCCGCGACTTTGGGCTGGATTCTCTTGCGCATGCTCAACAGCACCTACCGGAACACCGCGGTCGCGGTCATTCTCGTCGCATCGTATGCGGTGAAATCCTCGTCAATCTCGCGACCGCGGGCATTCAGGAGAGCAGTGGCGCCGGTACGCTGATTCTCGGGCAGGGCGAGGCGGCTCGCAGCTGCACCCTGCTGGCGGGCGTCGCCTTGGCATTGAGATGCGGCGGTAGATTGCTGTATCTCATAGGTATCGCTCTTGTTCCGGCGGCGGCTTTGGCGGTGATTGGCTGGAAAATCGATGCGACGTTCAGCGGCCCGTACCAGCGACTGCTCTGCGGCGGAATCGCCTGCGTAATTTGCATCGGATTGGCCGCGTCGTTTCTGATGCCGACGGAGGTCAAAGCTGCGTTGCGCAGAATTCGGAT
Source organism: uncultured Alphaproteobacteria bacterium (assembly GCA_963800215.1). Classification (GTDB taxonomy): domain Bacteria; phylum Pseudomonadota; class Alphaproteobacteria; order Rhizobiales; family Xanthobacteraceae; genus JAJPKK01. The sequence continues at coordinate 385,029 of CAWCZY010000010.1, forward strand.
GGGATTTGGACGCGTGCGGAAGGCCTGAAATGAGTCAATTGTCGCCACCATTCGCTCGCCAAAGCCGCCACCCGATGGTGTTCTCGAGGAGCATTGGAATGTCCATCTCTTCCCTGTTGGGCCCGCGGGGATGTTTGTTCACCTTTCACCGCGTGGCGCCGTCAGCGCTGTGGAAGACATCGCCGAACCGCGACTTCTATATCGACCTGGAGTTTTTCGATCGGCTTCTCACCTATCTGCGTCGAACCGGGTGGAAGTTTGTGACGATCGATGAGGCGCTGCGGCGGGCCGGTTGCGCCGTTTCCGAGGACAGGTACGTGAATTTTTCGGTCGACGACGGCTACCGTGATACTTACGAGCTGGTCGTACCGCTGTTTCGGCGCCACGGTGTCCCGATCACGTTATATGTCACCACAGGGATTCCCGATGGAACAATTCCGTTGTGGTGGGCCGGTCTGGAGGAAACCCTGCTTCGTCGAGATCGCGTGGTGGTCGATAATCATACGATCGACGTAGGGACCGCCGCCGCCAAGCGGCGCGCCTATGGCCGGATCGAGCGAGCGTGGTCGGGGGCAACGAATGGCTATGAGGCCTTCTGCGCGCAGAACGACATCGACCCCGAGAGTTGCGCGACGATCCTCTCGTGGAAATTGGTTCCCACGGGTCGATGCATTCCCCGCCTCTCGGCCCTGCAGCGAAGTGACGCTCTCGCGGAACTCAGGGACGGTCGCGAGCGGCTCATGCAAATGATCGGTGTCGAAGCCCGCCACTTTGCGTTTCCTTATGGCCGCGCCGGCGATTGCGGTCCGCGCGATTTCGAACTCGCGCGTCGCGTGGGCTATTCCAGCGCTGCGACGACGCGCAAGGGCATCATCCGGCGGCGGCCGGACGCATTCCAATTGCCACGCAATACGCTGAATGGCGGCCACCAAAACCTGGCATTGATCGAGTTGCACCTCAACGGATTTACCGGCGCGGCCGCGAGAGTTCTCGGTCGTGTCTGACAATTCGGGCCGTGCGGTCCGGCCTCGGGCTCGGGCCCGGTCTTCGGCGAGAAAAAATCGGGAAACCTGAAGTCGAGAGCTGTGCTGCGATTCTTCCCATGGAGAGATGTGCTGTGACCAGGTGTCCTGTTTGCTCTTGCAAATCGACGCAGACAATTCATCGTTTTTCCCCTGAACAGGCGGCACAGCACTTTGTTCTCAGAGAAGCGAGCCCCAAACGCAATCGCGAGCTTGCGTCCTATATCGCAGGCCTGTGGGGCGGGGGGGATTGTGCGGTTCGGCAATGTGATCACTGCGGGTTCGGCTTCGCCGACCCCTACGTATCCGGTGACGTAAAGTTCTACAACCTCGCGTTCGATCGCACGAGGTACCCGGGCGACAAATGGGAGTTTCGGCGCACACTCGCCGAACTGTCGTCCATGAGCTTTTGCGGCGCGCGCGTGCTGGAGGCGGGCTCCGGGGTCGGCCTTTTCCTGGACAAGATCGTCGATAAATACGTCCCGCGATCGGGCGTCGTCGCACTCGAGTTCAGCGATACCGCGATAAAGGTGCTGCATCAAAAAGGATATATCGCACTGCAGGAGGATTTACGAAACGCCGGCCTTGTCGGGCATTTCGACGCCATCTTCATGTTTCAAGTTGTTGAGCATATGGATCGGCTCGACAGCCTCTTTGCCAATGTCTCACGGTTGCTGCGTGACCATGGCCTCCTGTTCATCGCGGTGCCGAACCCCCGGTTCATAGCGTTCAATGAACAATATGGCAGTCTGCTCGATATGCCGCCAAATCACATAGGTCGCTGGACGCCCGCGGCATTTCAAATTCTCGGGACCCGGCACGGCCTTCAACTCGACCGGCACGAAATTGAACCCTTTTCGCTTGGTCCGTTTATAATACGAGATATCGCGAACTCCTACATTCGTCGCAGCCAGAGCGCGGGTACCTTTGAGAACTGGTCGCGGAGATATAGGCTATCGAAATACGGCAGGCTCATCGAAGGCGCGACTGCCGCAGTGGCAGCACCGTGTCGGATGAATGTTTGGCGCAGAGCAGCGAGCACACGCGATGTAGGCAACAGCCTATGGGCTAAATTTTCCAAGGCGGAGTAGTGCATGCCTTCGCCCGCGCGCGACCTGGCCGAAGCAAAAGTCGAAGTGGTTGTTGTTGAGCCACAGCTTCGGCTTTGACCAATACGTTCGAACTCGACTTCGAGGCGACCCGATCGAGACCTCAAAGAGTTTGCAGGCGGGAGCTGACGGTGGCGACGGCTTCGTGCGTGGCGTGGTCAGGCGATATCGCTGTGGACTGAATGGGACATTCGTGGAGTGGCGGATGTTCGGGCCTTAGTTGCGTGGGCGGGGTACCCGGAGCATATAGGTTTCGTTTCCGCCAAGACCCGTGATGGTGAAGTTGCCGCCATGGACCGGGACGGTCCGTCGCAAGCCATCCCAACCCCATAGCTCGGCGGTTTGCGCCCAGCTCGGCAGCATAACCTGCCACACGGTTGCGGGCTTGTCGGTCCAGCCCGGTAGGTTCTGCCAGACGAGCAACTGCCCGTCAGGACCGTCGAGGGTGTACGTTCCGGTGCCGAGTGGATCAAGCTGGATGAAGTTCATGTCGCCTGCAAGTCGAAGCACCGTCTGAAGCACAGTGGCGCGCAGTTCGGGCGTCCAGGGGTTGTCCGTGTTCGCCATGGCATAGGCGGGTCCGTTGACGCTTCCGGTGTCTGCGAGATTCCACGGGAAGGCGAGGACGGTTGCGGACGAACGCTTATCCTGGCGCACGACCCCGGCCTCATCCCAGAATGCCGTCAGGAACAAGCGTGCGGCGACCGTGGGGTCGGCCCAGGCGTCGAGCTTTGCGACGTTGAATTCGGTCGCATAGAAGTTGATATCGCGCCGCAAGCCCAATGCGGTCTTTACCCGGTCGAAGCATCCCTGCGCGGAGTAGTACCGGCCGCTGGTCAGAGGAAAAACGGAAGGGATTCCCCATGGCCAACACGACGGCGGAGCTCGAAGCGCTCCTCATGCAGCGATCGCTGACCGACGCGCAGCTTCTGGCGGCGGCGGACGCGGCGGCGGACTTCCGGATCCTGCCGGACGCGACAGTGATCAAGATCGGCGGACAGAGCGTCATCGACCGCGGCCGCGCGGCCGTCTACCCGCTCGTGGACGAGATCGTCGCCGCCCGCAAGGCCCACAAGCTGCTGATCGGCACCGGCGCCGGCACCCGGGCCCGGCACCTCTACTCGATCGCGGCTGGGCTCGGCCTGCCGGCGGGCGTGCTGTCGCAGCTCGGCGCCTCGGTCGCCAATCAGAACGCCGTCGATGCTGGGGCAGCTCCTCGCGAAGCACGGCATCTCCGCGGTCGACGGCGCCGGGCTCTCGGCGGTGCCGCTCTACCTCGCGGAGGTGAACGCCGTCGTCTTCAGCGGCATGCCGCCCTACGGCCTGTGGACGCGCCCCGCCGCCGAGGGCGTCATCCCGCCCTACCGCACCGACGCCGGATGCTTCCTCGTCGCCGAGCAGTTCGGCTGCAAGGCGATGATCTACGTGAAGGACGAGGACGGCCTCTACACCGCGAACCCGAAGACCTCGAAGGACGCCATCTTCATCCCGAAGATCTCGGTTGACGAGATGAAGGCGAAGGGGCTGCACAACTCGATCCTCGAGTTCCCGATGCTCGACCTGCTCAAGTCGGCCCGCCACGTCCGCCAGGTGCAGGTCGTGAATGGCCTCGTCCCCGGCAATCTGACCCGCGCGCTCGCCGGCGAGCACGTCGGCACCATCATCACCGCGAGCTGAGGAGCAACCGCCATGGCCGACACCACCAACAACATCAAGCACGTCGCCTCGCCGCTGGCGCGCCAGACCCTGCTCGACAGCGACCTCACCCGTCCCGTCGCCGGCGAGCGGCCGATCCGCTCCTGCCCTGGCTGCAGGTCGTGAAGATCGGCGGCCGCTCCATCATGGATCGCGGGCGCGGACGCGATCCTGCCGATCGTGGACGAACTCCGGAAGCTCCTGCCCGAGCACCGCCTGCTCGATCCTGACCGGCGCCGGCATCCGCGCCCGCCATCTCTTCAGCGTCGGCCTCGACCTCGGCCTGCCGGTCGGGTCGCTCGCCCCGCTCGCCGCGAGCGAGGCCGGCCAGAACGGCCACATCCTCGCCTCGCTGCTCGCGCCGGAGGGCGTCTCCTACGTCGAGCACCCGACCATCGCGAACCAGCTCGCGATCCACCTCACCGCGGCCCGCGCGGTCGTGGGGAGCGCCTTTCCGCCGTATCACCACCACGAGTTCCCGACCTCGCGCATCCCGCACTCACCGGGCCGACACCGGCGCGTTCCTGCTCGCCGACGCGCTTGGCGCGGCCGGCCTCACGATCGTGGAGGACGTGGATGGGGTGTACACCACCGATCCGAACGGGCCCCGGCGGCGAGCAGGCGCAGTTGCTCCGCGAGACGAGCGCCGCCGACCTTGCAAAGCTCCAGGGCACGCTGCCGTTCGACCGCGCGCTCCTGGAGGTCATGGCGACCGCGCGCCACATCGAGCGCGTGCAGGTCGTGAACGGGCTCGTGCCGGGCCGGCTCACCGCCGCGCTGCGCGGCGAGCACGTCGGGACGATCATCCGCACCGGCGCGCGCTCGGCCTGAGCGCACTTCTCCCCGGTCGTGCCGATCTGGCCGGGGGCGGAGCAGTAGCTCCGCTGGCGATCCCACGGGATTACGGTGACAGTTGATTGCAGCGCAGGATTACGATGACAGTGCATTCAATTCCAACGCGCCATCATTGTTGATCGAGATTGCCAACTGAAGCGCCGTCCGCGGAGCCAGCATAGCGGCTTGCAGCGGAAAATCGGCGGCGTTTGGCGCCGATAGCGGATTCCGAAGTGGCGCGCCACGGTCGATGAAGATGGGCACTATTGGTTCGCCGTGGCGCTATGAAATGGAAGCCTTTGTCACGTCACTATAGTCGAAACTGCGACGGCCTACAATTCCACGCTACGCTTCATCACCACGATAGTGGCTCGCGCGCGCAGTGGCGGTGCGCTCCCATCTGCGATCACGCGCCGGCCGGTTGTGATGGCGGAACTACCCCAATAAGTGATCCTATTTGCCGCGCTGAGGACTTTTTCTCCTATGGGCCACCGATGGGGGCGGCTGCACCCCTTCCGCGGACGGGCGCGAACGGATAGCGTCAGGCTGCGATCCGAAGGAGGAGGTGATGGGAACGGCGTTGAAGCGATGGCTTTCGAGGGGGCTCAGCATATTCGGGGGGCTGCTGCTGGCCGCATCTGCGGCTGGCGCTGGCAAACAGACGACATCCCTGCAGGCTGAGTATATGATGAGCGTCTACGTACCTTTGGAAGCCCATGTTGTCGGCAACGGTCTCACAATCATCAACCATCCGGGCGGACGGATAGAAGGCCCCCGCATCAGCGGCAAAATTATCCCGCCGTCCGGCGACTGGCTGAGGAGGGCAGACGGTTTCGCTCGGCTGGATGTCCGTCTGACTGTGCAAGCGGACGATAATGAAATCATATACATTTCGTATAATGGTGTATTTCAGTGCGAAAAAGAAGTCTTCGAAAGGTTCCTGAAAGGTGGATTGCTGCAAGCTAATGACTGCTACTTCATCACAGCAGCACCAACCTTTCAGACCAAATCAGAACGATATAGCTGGTTAAACAGCGTGCAAGCTGTGGGAAAAATGGTGGAGATCAAGGGAGGCGACGATGCCCACCTAACCTACGACATTTTTCTGATGAAATAGAAGGCGCCGTTCCCGCTAGGGTCAGTCTCGACAGAATTAGGTTGTCAGCGCCGCGTGCGCTTCTGCGTCCATCGCTCCCGAACCGGCGAGGTACGACATACGAAAAGCTAGCCCCTCGGACCATCCAGCGATGGCGGAGGGGTGCGGAGAAATGGAAACGCTTGTCGGTACGTGGAAACTCGTCTCCTGCTTGATGGAGGACGTCGAAACGAAAGAGCGAATGCCTGTCTGGGGTGAGCGTCCAAACGGATATATCGTTCTAACCTCAGGAGGTCGCTGGATCGTCATTCAAACAGCGGAAGACCGCCCAGCGCCGCAGACCGACGAAGATCAGTCGGCGGCATTCCGGTCGATGCTCGCCTATTCCGGGAAGTACCGCACCGAGGGCAACAAGATCATCATCAAGGTCGACATTGCTTGGGACGAATTCCTGGAATGGCACGGAGCAGGTCCGATCCTTCAGCATTGAAGGTGATCGCCTGCATGTCGAGGCCGCGTGATGCGCGGCATCCTGATCTGGGTGAGAGACAACGTGAGCACC
>CAWCZY010000011.1:0-72134 GCA_963800215.1 uncultured Alphaproteobacteria bacterium
GATCCCAAGATGACGACCGCGCTACTCGATCGCCTCACCCACCACTGCGATATCATCGAGACCGGCAACGACAGTTGGCGCTTCAAGAGCCGAGCCGAAGATCAACCAATAACCCGCGCTCGCGCCGTCTCCGCAACCCTGACCAGCTCCGACGGCGCGAGCGCTACCGCCCGACTCGTCGCTCAAAGGGGTCAAAATTGGACGCCGATCGAGGGTCAAAATTGGACGCCGATTGACATCCTTGTCCTAGCGCTCACGATGGCGATCAATGTTCCGATTAATCGACAGGTTCAATCGTGGACTGCCGGAGCCGCCCCGGCGACTTGGATGGCTACTAGAGACAAATGGCTTTGGTTTCACGTGGTCCGTACGATTGCGGGACTACTGTCGTTTGTGGTGGCTGCAATCGGCCTAAGTTGCTTGTAAGGCATGCCAGACGACGGGCCATCTCGGCCGGCAACCAGCCTCCACGGGACTGTCTCCCCTAACAAAATAAGCTCTCCTACTGATCTGCAACGATTGTCCCCACAGAGGATCAGTGAATCCAAGATGCGCACCAATCATACCGCCATTTCGAGAGCGGAAGGTGAATTCGCACTCTAAGGTGGCTCGTGACTTCCCCATCGGCACCGTCGATTGGGCCATTGGTGGAGACTGCGTGGCTATGGGGTCTTTGACGAGCGCGGGCATCGACTGGTTGCTATTGGCGGGCCGTGTCTGCCTCGCGGTCGTATTCGCGGCGAGTGCCTACACCAAACTGGAGCGCCAATCCAACGAGGTTCAGGTGATCGCAAATCTCCATATGCCTGTGCCTGCGACGCTCCTGTTGCTCGTTGGAGTATTTGAGACGGCGGGCGTTCTAGCTCTCGTCCTCGGTGTTTATTCACGGGCGGCTTCAGCGCTGCTCGCTTTCTTCATGATCGTGATCTCTTTTGTCGTACTTGGATTCTGGTCTTCAAAGGATCCACCCCAGGTGCGAGCGCAGAAGCGGAACGCATTTATTTCCAACATCGCGATTATCGGAGGGCTGATCTACGTGATCGCCACCGGTCCGGGCCATTTCGCGCTGTCGCCCTAACGATCAGAAAGGCCTGATATGGTCGATGTAAACGTACAGCCCTTCGAGATCGAGACCACGACACGGCACGGGGATGTTGTCCGGGCTGACGTGTATCTGCCTAAAGGAGCGTCGGGCCGCTTTCCCGTTCTGCTCGGCGCTTCACCTTATCAGAAGGTGCTGAGGCCGTTACCGGTCCGGCCTGCGGTGTTTCCCTTCATCGAATATGGGCCGATTCAACTCTATCTCGACGAAGGCTATGCCTACGTCGCGATGGACACGCCGGGCATGGGTCGCTCCGATGGCGTGTGGGACCCGGTCAGCCGCACTGAAGGGGAGGCGATCCACGACATGATCGAATATGTCGCCAACCTCGATTGGGCCGGCCCAATCGGCATGATCGGCATGTCGCATTATTGCTGGAGTCAGTGGAATACGGCGCGCACGAAGCCGCAGCACCTCGTGACCATCGCCGCGTTCGACGGCGCGACCGACATGTACCGCGACTGGATGTATCAGGGCGGCATTCCAATTCAGGGATTCTTGAATTCCTGGCTGTTTGGCTCCGTCTTGCTGCAGCACATGGCGAACGGACTACCGATGACCGAGCATGGTCGCGATCGAGTGATCTATGAGATGTACGCCCATCCGCTCGACGACGAATGGCAGCGGCGGCGCTCGCCTTTCTGGGAGCTCGACCAAGTCGAAATTCCAGTTCTATCGATTGGCGCCTGGGGGAAAGCATCGCTTCACCTGCGCGGTAACTTCGAAGGGTTCAGGCTGGTCGGGGGACCCAAACAGCTACTGATTACCGGCGCGCAAACATTTGCCCAAACGCAACTGCTTTTTGCGGATGAGGAATTTCACCGGCAAGAACTCCTGCCTTGGTACGACCATCACCTGAAAGGCGTTGAAAACGGCGTGATGGACCGTCCGAAGGCACGCGTCTTTGTTCAAGGCGAAGGAATCATCCGAAGTGCGCGCAATTGGCCGCCGCCAGACGTCGCGATTGCAGAATTGTTTTTGAGTGGGGCGAGAAGCGGACACGAGGAATCGCTCAACGACGGATCGCTCGTCGATCGGGCCGAGGACGTCGACGGCGGATCCACCTCCTGGACCTATCCCGATCCCAAGTGGATGGCGGGCGTGACCTTCATCGACATGCACGGCATGCCTCATCACACCGCGCGCGTCATCACTTTCACAACGGCCCCATTCGAACGCGACCGTGAGTTCACCGGACAGGGCGTGTTGCATCTGTTTGGTTCGTCCGACCAGACCGATATGGACATTGTCGTGAAGCTGTCGCTGCTTCCCATAGGGGAAGACAAGCCACCTTTCATTCGAGTCACTCAAGGCTGGCTCCGGGCTTCTCACCGTGGCGAAGACGCCAATCTTACGAGCGATATGCGCCCCTTCCTGCGCCATGACCGCGTCGAGCCGATCGAGCCAGGCAAGGTCTACGAACTGCGCATCGAGCTATTGCCGATGTCAGTGCTGGTCCGCGCGGGAGAACGTCTGCGGCTCGAAATCAGCAACTGGGAATCGTCGATCACAGAGGCGCCGATGACGCATTGGTACGGCCAAAAGGTCGGCACCGATACCTACCACCACGGTTCCGGTCGACTCTCACGGCTGCGCCTGCACGAACGACCACGCAGCAATAGTCCGCTCCGGGAAACGCCGGAGACGCAGCAATGAACCCGCGTCGCAGCAACTTATTCGACACCTATGACCTATATGGTCTGCAGCTTCCGAACCGGATGGTGATGTCGCCCATGACGCGCACTCGCGCGACGGAGGGTGGCGTCCCCACTGATCTCGGTGCTGAATATTACACGCAGCGCGCCACAGCGGGCCTGATCATCACGGAATGCACGCAGGTCTCTGATCAGGGACATGAAATCATTCGCGCGCCGGGCATCCACCGGCCGGACCAGATCCAAGGCTGGCGCCACGTCGTCGAACGCGTTCATGCTGCTGGCGGACGCATCTACTGCCAGATTTGGCATTGCGGTCGGGTCGCGCATCCCGATATGCGCGGCGGCGAACTTCCGGTTGCGCCGTCTCCCATTCCGGCCAAGGGAGACTTCTTTCTGCCGAGCGGGCGCGTCGACTTTCCGATACCGCGTCCGCTGGAGTTGAGAGAAATAGCGCCGATCGTTGAGGATTTCGCTCAGGCGACGCGCAACGCCCGGGCGGCTGGCTTCGACGGCGTCGAACTCCATGGCGCGAACGGCTACCTGCAAGACCAGTTTCTGCAAGATGCAAGCAATCGTCGCAATGACGCCTATGGGGGGCGGATCGAAAACCGCGCTCGCCTCATGATCGAGACGGCCGAGGCAATGATTGGCGCATGGTCGCCGGAGAGGATCGGGGTCCGCTTGTCACCGTCCGGTACGCTCTACGGCGCCGATGACAGCAACAAGCTTGAAACCTTTGGCTATGTCGTGCGTGCGCTGGATGCTCTCCGCATCGGTTATCTTCACTTCACAGAGCCGAATGCGAAGATGCTTGAGGCGGGTGGGGTGCAGATCCCGCACGTCGTTGAGACGTTTCGGCCGATGACCACGGGGCCGGTCATCGTCAATACCGGGTTTGACAAGGCTAAGGCCAACACCGTTATCGGCGCCGGTCGCGCCGACCTTGTTGCGTTCGGTGTTCCGTATATCGCCAACCCCGACCTCGTCGCGCGCTACCGCGCTGACGCGTCGCTCAACAAGCCCGATCCGACGACTTTCTATGGCATCGGACCCAAGGGTTACACCGACTACCCGCTCTTGGGTGGGTAGAGGACATCTCAACAAACCGCGAGGATCAACAATGCCAGAGATCAGATCACCACACTTTAAGCCAGAGACCGCCGCTCTTGTCCTGATCGACCATCAAATCGGGACGATACAACTGATAAAGAACATCACCTCGGATGACGCCGTCCGTAACGCCATCAAGCTCGGCAAGGCTGCTCTCGAATACGATATGCCGATCGTAATGACGTCAAGTATGGAGGATTACGCCCAAGGGCCGCTCCATCCTTCCTTCGCACGCGTGCTTCCTGTGGCGTATGGCGCGCGCATCAAACGGCACGGAGTGGTCAATGCCTGGGATGATCCCAACTTCAGGAAGGCGGTGGAAGACACCGGCAGGCGTCAGCTTATCATGGCAGCGGTTACGACGGATATTTGCCTGGTCTTTCCAGCGATTAGCGCAGTGGAGGCAGGTTTTGAAGTGCAGGCGGTGCTCGACGCCAGCGGTTCGAGCTTTGAGATCGGCGAAGAAACGTCGCGTCGGCGAATGGAGCGCGCCGGCGTCTGGCTGACGTCGGCCAATACCATGATCGCCGAACTCGTGCAGAACTGGGTGACGCCGCAGGGGATGAAGCTTGCACCGCTGCTTGCCGCCAATCCCCCCATGTTGCCGGTCGATTGAGGGTCAGCCGATAGCGCGTTCCACCTTTGGAGGGAGCCGGAGCAATGGCCGACACGCCTACCCTGACCTCAAAGGCCAAAGGGTGCATCAAGGGCGCCTTGGTGGGCGGTGCCGCAGGGCATTTTGCCGGTCATCATGGTGTTCTCGGTGCTGCGGCAGGCTGCGCCATCGGCCACCACGAGGCAAACAAGCCCCAGAACACTCGACCTACGACTACGGGGAGCGCCCCACCGTCCGCGGCCAAGTGATTCTCCCACCACGGGCCGCAGGTTCTGGCGACGCCGCTGAACAGGCCGTGCATCATCCGAAGCTACGGTGTCGGCCGCGACGCCTGGGCCAGAAGTGACATATCGATACCCGAACGTACAGACCCGCCGACGGATCGCCCGCGCGAGCCGGATGAGCTCCGGCGGCTCAATCTTGAACAAGACAGCCGTGGCGGCTCGACGTGACCTTGGATCGTTGTCATCATGGCGGTGATTTTCGTGGTGTCCCTTGTGTACGGCTACAAAAGGCCGATCTCGAACACGGCGAGCACGCCGCCGTCTTCGAGTTTATCGAAAACCACCGGCGTCGCGCCCGTAACGACTCCGGAGGTCAATCCCTTGGCCGGTACTCCAACTCCGGCGCCTGTGGCCGGGACACGCGTTCGGTCAAATTAGACTAAGTCTAAGCTATTGATTTGTCTGGCGCGCCCGACACGATTCGAACGTGTGACCTTTGCCTTCGGAGGGCAACGCTCTATCCAGCTGAGCTACGGGCGCTTCGGTTGTTTCATTACCCGATCGAGGCCGGCCCGGCAACGCCCGCGGGACGCCATTGGATTTGCGGGAGCGGCCACCGCAGCGCTTGCCGGAGCGGGCGTGTCGGTACCGTGGCGGTGTGATGCGGAAACCATAGCCGGTATAGTGCTGCGCACGGGCCGCCAGGCCCTCGCCGCCCGGCCGCGGGCTTGCCTCGCGCCGTGCACCGCGGGAAAGGGAGCCGATGCCGAACCGGCCGCTCGACGGCGTCAAAGCCTGCGTGTTCGACGCCTATGGCACGCTGTTCGACTTCGCCTCGGCGGCGCGCGCATGCCCGGACCTGCCCGGCGAGGCCGCCGGCCGCCTGACCGCGCTGTGGCGCGACAAGCAGGTGCAATACACCTGGTTGCGGGCGGCGCAGGGGCGCCATGCCGATTTCGCCCAGGTGACCGCAGACGCCCTCGACTTCGCGCTGGAGACGCTCGGGCTGGAGCGGCCGGGGCTGCGCGGCCGCCTGCTCGATCTCTACCTCACGCTCGCAGCGTTTCCCGAAGTGCCGCAGGTGCTGGCGCGGGTGCGGGCGGCCGGCTTGAAGACCGCGATCCTGTCGAACGGCACGCCCGCCATGCTCGCCGCGGCCGTCGCCGCGGCCGGGCTCGCCGGCGCGTTCGATGCCGTGCTGTCGGTGGAAGCGGTCGGCGCCTTCAAGCCGGACCCGCGGGTCTACCGGCTCGCGGTCGACCGGCTCGGCATCCCCACGGCCGCCATCGCCTTCGTGTCGTCGAACGGCTGGGACGCCCACGCGGCGTCTGCCTTCGGCATGCAGGTGGTGTGGTGCAACCGCACCGGCCAGCGGCGCGAACGGCTGCCCGGCGCACCCGACCGCGAGATCGCCACGCTGGCGGATTTGCCGGCGCTGGTCGGGGAGTGACGGGACTATCGGGCTGTTCCAGGCGGACGGAGCGACGTGCCGGCGAGACCGTCTGCCGGTCGTAACGATACAACCCCTCCAGACCCGAAATTCTGCAACAAAATCGGCCCAAGGCAGAAGCCACCGCGCACTGCCGCGGCGGCCGCTTATTGGCGGGGGGCTATGTTGTTCGGAGACTGTTCGTGACCCATCTCGGAAGTCGACCGTGCGGTGCGACACCGACTGGCGTAAACTCGGTTGTCAAAGGGGACGGCGTGCCTCACCTTGAAGGCAGGCCTGCAACATTCGAATTTGCGCAATAAATTGTGGGTATAGATCGACCAGCGTGCGTGCCTCGTCCGCTTCCGAATTCCTTGCAAAGGTGCTCCTGTCCGCAATTCTTGGAGCAGTGGGCGCGGCTGGCCCTATGTCGGTCCGTGCCGATGATGCCACGCCGGCGCCGGCAGAGCCGCAAGAGAACCGCCAGGCGGAGCCCAGCGCTTCGTCGGCACCGCTGCCGCAGAGCATTTGCGAGGTGCTCGCCGCGGCGGCCGCGGCGAATGATCTGCCGGCCGAGTTCTTCGCGCGGCTCCTCTGGCAGGAAAGTCGTTTCAGGCCGGAAGCGGTGAGCCATGCCGGCGCGCAGGGGGTGGCGCAATTCATGCCCGGCACTGCAAGGATGCGCGGCCTCGCAGACCCGTTCGAGCCGCGCGAAGCGATCGCGAAATCTGCCGAGTTGCTGCGCGACCTCAATCGCGATTTCGGCAATCTCGGTCTTGCGGCCGCCGCCTACAATGCGGGGCCGGGGCGGGTTCGCGACTGGCTGGGCGGCCGGCGTGCGCTTCCTGGCGAAACGCAGGCCTATGTGCGCATCGTGACCGGTCGCTCCGCCGAAGAGTGGGCCGGACGGCAGAAGACTCTCGCCGAGGCGCCGGTCGTGAAAGCGGTGCCATGCACCCAAGGCCTCGGTTTTCCGCTCCCGGTCTCACAAGACGCGGCGGAGAAAGTCGAAGTGGTCAAGCCGTGGGGCGTCGAGGTGGCGGGTGGCCCGACCCGGGACAAGGCGATCGCTCGCTATCGTGAAGTGCAGTCGAAATATGCGGCGATCCTCACAGGCCTCGAACCGCACCTCGTCATCAAGGGCATCATCGGTGATATGGGCGCCGTGCATGCCCGCGTCGGCGCGGACACCCGCGCGGAGGGTGACAAGTTGTGCGCCAAGCTGCGTGCCGCCGGTTGGTACTGCGACGTGCTCCGCAACTGAGCTGGAAAAAACGCCCGGAGAAGCGTTTTTGCACCACGCTGGCGGATTTGCCGGCGCTGGTCGGGGGGTGACCGCCACCGTCCTCGGTCCGGCGAGGTGGGTTGCCGCCGGGGAACAATTCAAGTACGGCTGGCGGTTGCATATAGGGAAATAAGCGTTGCCCGGCAAGACAATGGCAGGCGTCGTGTCGGCTTACGGCGCAACCGTGAAGCCGAAACTGGCGAGCATCGCGATCGGCGGCGCGCCCGAGGATCAGTTGCGCGGCCCCCTCGAAGTCCTTTTGCGTGACCTCGCGGAAATCTTGCCTGTCAACTCTGTCCATCTCGTGGGCGAGACGACGCTCACCGACCTGAAAACCCGGCCGGATTATGCGGTCACCGTCGGCAACGCACTCGTCGGCTTTATCGAAGTCAAGGCACCGGGCAAGGGCGCTGACCCGCGCAAATTCAACGACCCGCACGACAACGAACGATGGGCCAAGCTGAAGTCACTGCCGAACCTGATCTACACCGACGGCAATTCGTTCAGCCTGTGGCGCGATGGCAAGCCCGAAGGCGCCATCGTTCACCTCGAAGGCAATGTGGAGACATCGGGTGCGAAGCTCGCGGGCACCCACGACGCTACTGCCGCTCGTAAATGACTTCCTGCGCTGGGCACCGATCCCACCGAAGACCGCAAAGCAACTCGCTCAAGTCAGTGCCCGCCTCTGCCGACTGTTGCGCGATGAAGTCGTCGAGCAGATGGCGCGCGGCAGTCCCGGCCTGACGGGTCTCGCAGAGGATTGGCGCAATCTCCTCTTCCCGCAGGCCGATGATGCACAGCGAGGTGATTTTTTTCGGTGCCCTGGCGGTGATCGGCGTTGATTGTGGAAGGATTTATGATGCAGTCAATTTGGCCTTACGATCACACCCGGGAAGACTCCTACGGCACAGACAAGCCCCTCGACGAACTTTGGTGTTTTGTGATTTGCCCGGCGAGGCCTCTCACGTATTGGGATGACCTGTTTGCGCAGATCAAAGGTGTGTGTGAGCAGCTTGGCAAGGCCATGGGTGTACAGTTCAGATGCAGGAGAGCCGTCGACATTGTGAGCGCTGGCGTCATTCACCCGGAGATATGGCAAGACATTCGCACTGCGGATTTGGTCATTGCCGATATCACCGGCCGAAACGGCAACGTGATGTTCGAACTCGGTGTTGCCTCGGCCTGGCTGGACAAGGACCGCGTGATTATCATTCGCGAAGATAACCCGGAAGAAGGGTGGCTCTTCGACATCAATCCGGCTCGTCAGATCGCCTATACGAGGTCTCCAACCGGATTTGCGCACCTCATGTCCAGATTGGGAATGTTGATCCAAGAAGCTATCGCTCGCGCGCCCTTCATGCAGCAGCCGACGACAAGCTTATCCATCCCGCTTACACTTGATTTGACGATCGAAAATCATTGCAAAGCGTTATGGGGGCTCTCCGGGGCGCACAGGCGAATATTGCCGGACGTCGGCTTCGAATTCGGTTCACTTTACAATTTCAGGCACGGATGGGTTTCAGTCGGAAAACTTATGGCACGCAACGTTCGAGTGAAGGGAGAACTTCGCTTCACTTCGCCGCTATCTAATCCCCCGTACACACCCTGGCTGGGTGTAATGCTTAGGAGTCAAGGCTACCTTGCAGACAGTGGGCACTTGGCATTGCTCAGAATGAATGGCGAGGTCGCCATGACACAGCCAGCGCCGGGCCGACCCCACCAAGATGTGGAAATTGCGGAGATCGAGGGCTTTGACCCTAACCAGTTTGTTCCATTTGATATCTCAATCGACGAGAGCGTCTGGAGCATCCGGATCGGTAGCGTGGAGCACACGACGCCGATTGTTGATCTCCCCCATGTGTTTTCCAAAGGGCGAATCATCGTGGAGGGTCAATTCTGTTGGGTCTGCCTGCGCACGCTTGAAGTCTCCAACGTTTCATAAGCACCACATAGGTGACGCCCATTGGCTGCCCGAATACACGACCGATCTGCTCGACCTGCTGCACGTGCTCGGCAGGCTGATCGCGCTGGAACCCGCGCAGGCCGACTTGTTGAACCGCATCTGTGCAGGCCCGTTGCGAAGCGCCGAGGAACTCCGGGCCGCCGGGACCCTGGCTTTGCCGGAGGTCACCGGTGTGCCGAAGCGCAAGAGGACAGCCGAGAAATAGTCGGCGTACCGTGTGGTGCGGGGATAAGTCCAGGGCATGGCTCGCATGGCCCGGCGATTTCGCGCATGATTCAGCTGATTCGGAATCCGAAGCTTGCGAGAGATGATGCCTTCCCGCCAACCCGACCTGTTCCAGGACGACGTGCAGACCGACCTGTTCGGCGAGGATTTGCCGACGCCCGTCTACCGCGCCGATCCGGACGCGGTGCGACAGGAACTCCATAAGGGCACCTCGAACAATGACGAGTTTTTCGTCGGATTGCTCGCCGTCGCGGCAGGACGGTGATCGTGGCTCGTAGTTTGTCGTGAATAAGCCGTGTTTTGTGCACCAGGCGCCCACTTGGGACGCGCCGGGCACACTATTCCCTCAGGCAGCAGCCATCCGTTCCAGCGTCACCAGCCGGCGGATGTTGTAGGCAAGGTTCTGCAGTCCGATTTTGGCTTTCGCCCGCACGATTCCGATCGTCCGCACGATCCGGCCACCCGGCGAGGTCTGTTGAGCACCAAACACGTGCTCGATCCGGGCTCGAACTTTGCTCTTTTGCCGATTTGCGTTCTCCTGCGCCTGCGATAGCGGATGACTGCGGTTCGCGCGATGATGAATCCGGCTGCGCAAGCCGCGCAAGCTGAGCTTCGCCTCGGTCTCCGCCGAGCGATACGCGCTGTCCGCGTATACATCTGCAGATGTGTTGGCCTGGTTCAGAAGTCCATCGAATATCCGGCTGTCATGCACACTCGCGTCGGTCA
Organism: uncultured Alphaproteobacteria bacterium; assembly: GCA_963800215.1. Lineage (GTDB taxonomy): Bacteria > Pseudomonadota > Alphaproteobacteria > Rhizobiales > Xanthobacteraceae > JAJPKK01. Next base: position 10,339 of record CAWCZY010000011.1, read on the forward strand.
CGTCGTACTGCCGGATCAGCTTGTGCTTGGCATCGGCATTCACGTGGTTCTTGTAGCCGTAGAAACTCTTGCCATGCTTCTTGGTCCAGCGCGCATCCTTGTCTTTCTGCCGGTTTTTCGCCGGGTTCTTCTCCCACGCCTCAGGCGTCTTGCCGGCCTTCACGTCGTCATTCTCGTCGCGGCTATTGCGTTGTTTGGGAACCGGTACGATTGTGGCATCAACCATCTGGCCGCCACGCGCAATGTAGCCCTTCGCCTCCAAATGTTGGCCAAAGCGCTCGAACAACTTCTCAACCAGGCCCGCCTTCGCAAGCGTCTCCCGGAACAGCCACAACGTCGTGCCGTCCGGAATGCCGTCCTCGATGCCGAGCCGCAGAAACCGAGTGAACGACAGCCGGTCGCGCACTTGATACTCGACCTGTTCGTCCGACAGGTTGTAAAGCGATTGCAGCACCAGCATCCGAAACATCACCAAGACGTCGATCGGTTTGCGGCCGGCGCTGCTCTTCTTCTCGCCCGCCGGCGTCAACACCGCTGCCTCGATCTCCGCGCGGAAGTTCTCGAACGGCACCACGCGATCAATCATTTCCAGCGGATCGCCCTTCGCGGTAATCGCCGCAAGCCGCCGCTCCGCATCGAAGAACCCGAATTGCCCCATCGTACCCACACCCGCGAATTCTTGTTGCCATAGCTTAGACTCGCACAAATTCGCGGAGGTCGCTATTTTTCGAGGTGCCCATAAGCTCCTCGCCGAGGCGCGGGCCGCGCAGACGATGCCCTGGGATGGGCAGCGCACCATGCTCTACCGCACGATTTTCCCGCAGATGACCAATTGGCTCCCGGCCGGGGAGGGTGCGCAACTGCGCTTCGAATTCGAAACGGAACTGGCCCGGCTTGAAGCGGCCTGAGAGATCGCAGCGCAATTCCTACCTTCCCGCCCCCAGCAGCCCGAGCGAGAGCCACGGGACGTAGCTGATCACCAGCAGCGTCGCGAAATTGATCAGCACGAATGGGACGACGCCGCGATAGATCGTCGCCAGGGGCTGGTCGAAGATCGCCTGCGCGGCGAACAGGTTGAGCCCGAACGGCGGCGTGTACATGCCGATCGAGAGATTGACCGCCAGGATGATCCCGAAATGGATGGGATTGACGCCCGCGGCCACGACCACCGGCAGCAGCAGCGGCGTCAGGATCATGATCGCGGCCGGCGGCTCGAGGAAGCTGCCCACCAGCAGCAGGCCGAGATTGACGAGCAGCAGCGTCTGCCACGGCGCCAGCTCGAGCGCGATCATCGACGACACGATGTGCTGGGGAATGCCGCTCGTGGTCAGCAGCCATGAATAGATGCCGGCCGCGGTGACGACGATCAGGATCTGCGAGATCAGGAACACCGATGCCAGCGTGATCTTCCACAGCTCGCGCCAGCCGATGTCGCGGTAGATGAACATGGTCACGATGATGGAATAGATCGCGGCGATGCCGGCCGCTTCGGTCGGGGTGAAGACGCCGCCATAGATGCCGCCGAAGATGACGAATGGCGTGCCGAGCGCCCAGCCCGCCTCCCGGGTCGCCGCCCGGATTTTCGGCCACGACGTCTTCGCGCCGGTGGCGACCTGCCGCGAGCGCGAATAGAGGACGACATAGACGATGTCGACCAGCCCGATCAGGAGGCTCGGCACGATGCCCGCGGTGAACAGCGCGATCGCCGACTGCTGCGCCGACATGCTGTAGAGGATCATCGCGATCGAGGGCGGTATCACCACGGCGATGGCACCCGAGGAGGCGATCAGGCTGACAGTGAAACGATCGTCATAGCCGCCGCCGCGCAGGGCCGGATAGACCAGGCGCCCGACCGCGGCCACCGTGCCGACGGCGGTGTGCGACATCGCGCCGAACAGCTCCGAGGAGGCGATCGTCGTGATCGGCAGCGAGCCGCGCGTCGAGCCGGCGAGCGCGGTGACCCAGACGATGACGCGCTTGGCGATGCCGCCCTGGCCCATGATCTCGCCGGCCAGGATGAAGAAGGGAATTCGCGAGCAGCGGAAAATTGTCCAGGCTGCCGAACATATTGGTCTGCAGCGTCGTCAGCGGCACGTCGGCCACGAAGACGGCGGCGACGAGCGAGGTCAGCAGCAGGATGAGATAGATCGGAAACCCGATGCACAGCAGCAGCACCGGCAACGCAAAAAATATGAGGCTCGCTAGCACGGCGGAACCCCGATGGCCGCCGCACCCGCCACGCGATCACACGTTCTGGAACTGCAGGCGCGCCAGCCGCGCATAGAGGCCGCCGGCGGCGACCAGGCTGTCGTGGGTGCCTTCCTCGACGATGTGGCCCTGATCCATCACCAGGATGCGGTCGCACGACAAGCACCGTCGCCAGGCGGTGGGCGATGACGAGCGTGGTGCGCTCCTGCATCAGCCGCGCCAGGGCCTTCTGCACCAGCGTTTCGCTCTCGGCGTCGAGCGAGGAGGTCGCCTCGTCGAGCAGCAGCAGCGGCGCATCGCGCAGGATGGCGCGGGCGATGGCGATGCGCTGGCGCTGGCCGCCCGACAGGGTCACGCCGCGTTCGCCCACCAGGGTCTCGTAGCCCTCGGGCAGGCGGGTGATGAATTCGGCGGCCGCGGCCTGCTCGGCGGCGCGCGCGATCTCGGCCATGGTCGCGTCGGGCCGCCCGAACCGGATATTGTCGGCGATGCTCGCGCCGAAGATCGCGGTGTCCTGGGGCACCAGGGCGATGCGCCGGCGCAATTCGCGCGGATCGACGTCGGCAATGCGCACGCCGTCGAAGGCGATGGCGCCGCCGATGGGGTCGTAGAACCGCAGCAGCAGATGGAAGATCGTGCTCTTGCCGGCGCCCGACGGCCCGACGATCGCGACCTTTTCGCCGGCGCGCACATTGAAGGTCACGCCGTCCAGCACGAACGCCTGGGGACGCGTCGGATAGGCGAACCGCACCGCGTCGAAACCGACTTCGCCGCGCGGCGGCGACGGCAGCGGCAGCGGATTTGCCGGCGCCTTGATCTCGGGTTCGATGCGCAAGATCTCGGACAGCCGCTCGGCGGAGCCGGACGCCTGCGCCAGCTCGCCCCAGACCTCGCTGAGCTGGCCGAGTGCCGCTCGCCGCGAGCACCGCGAACAGCACGAACTGGCTCAGCGTTCCCGCCGTGATGCGGCCGGCCAGCACGTCCTGGGCGCCGACCCACAGCACCACCACGACGCTCGAACCGGCGAGAAAGATGATGATCACGGTCAGCACCGCGCGGGCGCGGATCGAATAGAGCGCCGCGTCATAGGCGCGCTCGACGGCATCGCGGAACCGCGCTCCGCGCCAGCCCTTCATTGGTGAAGGCCTGCAGCGTCCGCACCGCGCCGATCAGCTCGGAGGCATAGGCGGAGGCATCGGCAAGGGTGTCCTGGGCGGTGCGCGAGCGCTTGCGCACCATGCGGCCGAACGCGACCAGCGGCAGCACGATCACCGGGATCGCGCCCAGCACGAAGGCGGAGAGCCGCGCGCTCGTCACCACCATCATCACGGCGGAGCCGAAGAACAGCACGAGGTTGCGCAGCGCGATCGAGACCGATGCGCCGACCGCGGACTTGATCTGGGTGGTGTCGGCGGTGAGCCGCGACACCAGCTCGCCGGACTTCGCGGCATCGAAGAACGCCGCCGACAGGATGGTGATGCGGTCGAACACGGCATCGCGCAGGTCCGCGACCACGCGCTCGCCGATGCTGGTGACGAGGTAGTAGCGCATGCCGCTCGCCCCGGCGAGCACCGCGACCACCAGGATCAGCACCGCGAAATATTCGTCGATCAGGCCGGCGCGGTGGGCGTCGAAGCCGTTGTCGATCATGCGCCGCACGGCGATCGGCACCGCGAGCGTCGCCACCGCCGCGACGACGAGGGCGACGAGGGCGGCGATGACCCGGCCGCGGTAGCGCATGACGAAGGGGATGAGCCCGAGCAGCGGCTTGATGCTGCGCGGGCGCGCCTCCTTTGCCGGCGCAGCCGCCGTCGGGGCCGTCTCGACAGCCACCGGCTGCAATTCGGATTTGGAAGTAACATTCATCGAGACCCGCTCATGACTGGGTGGCGCAAGACCGCATCGGCCGGTGCCGGGGTCCGCGACAATGACGCGCCGGACCGGCTCTGACAACAGGGCCGCAGGCCGCCAATTGCCCGTCGTCACCGCTATCGACGCGCCTTGTATCGCCTGCAGCGCTGGGGTATAGACCCCAAACCTTAGCGGGACAACCTGAACGGGCGCCGTCGGCGGGCGCCGGAGCATCGAGCCATGAAGGGCGAAATTCACCCCGGTTATCACACCATCAAGGTCATCATGACCGATGGCACCGAGTTCGAGACGCGCTCCACCTGGGGCAAGCGGGGCGATGTCCTGCATCTCGACATCGATCCCAAGTCCCACCCGGCCTGGACCGGCGGCACCCAGCAGCTGCTCGACCGCGGCGGCCGGCTGTCGCGCTTCCAGAAGAAGTTCTCCGGGCTCGGACTGAAAAAATAGGACTGCGGCGTTCCGGCCTCGGGCGGGCCGCGGCCTGCCGCCGGCGCCCTGCCTGCTGATTCCCGCTGCGCCGCTTGTCTGCCGCGTTACTTGGCGCTGCGTTCGAAGGCGGCGCGCAATACGCCCAATCTGGTGCTCCAGCGGGTTGCCGCCGCCGCGCGCTTCCGGCATCGGCGCATGGATGGTGGCGTCGAGACGGCGCACTTCCTCCTGCAGCTTCTTCGATCGCGCCGATCAGGCTCGACAGCCGCTCCGGCAGGACGATGCCGGCATCCTCCGGCCGCTCGTCCGGCGCCAGCTTGACCTTCATGCGCTCCTTGTTGGCCTGGGCGAGCGACATTTCGCCTTCATTGACGGCACGGTGAAGCAGCAGCCAGGACGCGAGCTGCATCAGCCGCGTCGTCAGCCGCATGCTTTCGGTGGCGTAGCCGAGCGCCGCGGACCGATCGAGCTGCTTGGATTCCTGCCGGCCCGGACCGTCGAGATAGGCGGCGGTCTCTTCGACGAGCTTCATGCCGTCGCGGAACAGCTGGGAGAAATTCTGCGACGCCGCGAGCTTTTCGCCGAACAGGACCGGCCGCAATTCTTCAACCGACTTTTCGGACATGATGTACGCCTCACAGGCGCCGAACCATGCCCGCGGACCTGCGGCGAGTTCCAGCGGCGGCGGACAAAACTTCGAGCAGATGATTTACGACCGGGCGACCCGGACTCCGCACCCGCGGTTCGGCCCCGAGCACAGTCCCGCGAACCTGGATCATTTTGAAACAGATCATAAAAAAGAGCCGCCATTTTCAGGCGGCTCAAGTGATAACAGGGAGGCGTCAAACAGAGTGGACAGGAGCCACTCGGTGTCCACGAAATGGACGTTATCGTAATAATCGAGAAAGCTTAATAACCCCTTAACGGCGCGCTGGGCACGGCCGGGGGTGCGGCGCAACGGCATCCCGGCTGTCGTGCCGGTCTTGCGCCGACTGGCGCGCCTATCGCTTGAAGAACTGGTCGGCCGCGGAACGCGATGCCTGCTTTTTTGCGCGCGCCGTCTCGAGCCTCGCGATCTCGTCCTGCAACACCGCAATGCGCTCGTCGAGTTCCTTGAGCGACAACAGCGCGAGATCCTGCCCGATTTCGTGGGCGAGCTTTTTCTTGGGCTTGTCGTCGTCCTCGATCGCCGCCATTTTCCGTTTCCCGTTTCGGAAACCATACTGGCGGCCGCGCCCGATTGTCACATCGGCCCGGAACGCCTGAAACAGGCGCTCGGCTTCTTCGACTGCAACCCGGACCAACCGGCAGGGAACCATGGCATCCATCCCCGCTCGCATGACTGCCATTGTGGCCACATCCCCCGGGGGCCCCGAGGTGCTGGTGCCGCAGGAGCGGCCGACGCCCGCACCCGGCGAAGGCGAGATACTGGTGAAGGTCGCAGCCGCCGGCGTGAACCGTCCCGACATCATGCAACGCCTCGGGCTCTATCCGCCGCCGGCGGGCGCGACCGATATTCTCGGCCTCGAAATCGCCGGCGAGGTGGCCGCGTGCGGCACCGGCGTCAGCCGCTGGAAGCCCGGCGACCGCGTCGCCGCGCTGGTCATAGGCGGCGGCTATGCGGAATATTGCGTCGCCCATGAAAGCCATGCGCTGCCGGCCCCTGCCGGCCTGTCGATGGTGCAGGCGGCGGCGGTTCCGGAAACGTTCTTCACGGTGTGGCACAATGTCTTCGAGCGCGGCGCGCTCAAGGCGGGCGAAACCCTGCTCGTCCACGGCGGCAGCTCGGGGATCGGAACCGCTGCCATCCAACTCGCCAAGGCGCTCGGCGCCCGCGTCATCATCACGGCGGGCAGCGCGAAGAAATGCGAGGCCTGTCGGCGCCTGGGCGCCGATGTCGCCATCAACTACAACAGCGAAGATTTCGTCGCAGTCACCAAGAAAAGCCACCGGCTGGAGCCGGCGCAAACGTGATCCTCGACATGGTCGGCGGCGACTATATCGAACGCAATTACGAGGCGGCCGCCGTCGAGGGCCGGGTGGTGCAGATCGCCTTCCAGGGCTCGCCGCGCTCCAACGTGGATTTCCGCCGCATCATGCTCAAGCGCCTGCATCACACCGGCTCGACGCTGCGGTCCCGCACGGTGACGGACAAGGCCGCGATCGCGCGCGCCGTCGAGCAGAATGTCTGGCCGCTGATCGCCGCCGGACGCGTGGCCCCGGTGATGGACCAGACCTTTGCGCTCGCCGAAGCCGCGAAGGCCCATGCCCGGATGGAATCGAGCGCGCATATCGGAAAGATCGTGCTCACCGTGTAAATCGGGCCGCCAGCCGGCGCCGAGCCGCCACATCACACAACGCGGCGTGAATTCGCCGTCCCGGCGCCGCAATGCCGCTTGCCCAGCCCCTTCCGGCGGCCGCAACCGCCCGTCACCGGCGCGACATTCTTGCACTTATGCGTCCAGTTCGGTACTCAGAGAGGGGGTGCGACAGGCGCAGCGTCCCGGCTTTCGACGAAAATCGCGGCGTAGCGCAGCATTGCGCCAGGCATTTCAAGGCACGGAGGGGCGCCGCTTGAGGGTTCTGCACGTCGCCATGGCTGCAGCCGTCGCGGTGGCGTCGCTTGCCTCTCACGCCCGTGCCGTCGAGGCCATCAATGTGCGCGTCGACATCGCCGCGATCGATCTCACCGATGCGGTGGAGCGGCTGCAGACCGACAGCGACCGCATCCAGGTCTCGACCGCGCCGGGCAATGACGGGATCGTCCGCCGCGTCGAGGTGCGCGCCCGCGAGGCCGGATCCAACTGGGCGGTGTTCGCGCTGGCGAATTCCAGCGACGAGCAGATCGACCGGCTGATCGTGGTGCCGCATTATCAGATGGTGGGCTCGAAGATTCTGTGGCCCGATCTCGGCCTGTCCCGCATCGTCAACATCACCCCGAGTTCCGGCGACCGGCCGGACCGCGACGACAGCGCCACCGCCGACATCTTCCGCATCACCCTCGATCCCGGTGCGGTCATCACCTACATCGCCGAGATGCGCACCAACAAGCTGCCGCAGATCTATCTGTGGGAGCCCGACGCCTACAAGGACAAGGTCAACAGCTTCACCCTCTATCACGGCATCGTCATCGGCATCGCCGGCCTGCTGGCGCTGTTCCTGACCATCCTGTTCGTCGTCAAGGGCAGCGTGATGTTTCCCGCCGCCGCCGCGCTGGGGTGGGCGGTGCTCGTCTATATCGGCATCGACTTCGGGTTCTGGGGCAAGGTGTTCGACATGTCGGCCGGCGCCGAACGGGTGTGGCGGGCCTCCGGCGAGGCGATCCTCGCCGCCACCCTGCTGGTGTTCCTGTTCGCCTATCTCAATCTCAACCGCTGGCACGTCCGCTACGCCCATATCGCGGTGGCCTGGCTCGCCTTCCTCGGCGCGCTGGTCGCGGTCGCGCTGGTCGATCCGTCGATCGCCTCGGGCATTGCGCGGCTGTCGCTGCTGTTCGTCGCCATCGCCGGATTCGGCCTCGTCATCTATCTCGCCGCCCAAGGCTTCGATCGCGCGGTCCTGCTGATCCCGACCTGGTTCCTGCTGGTCTCCTGGGTCATCGCCGCCGGCCTCGCAGTGGCGGGGTGGGTGACGAACGACATCGTGGCGCCGGCGCTGCTCGGCGGCCTGGTGCTGATCGTCATGCTGATCGGCTTCACCGTCATGCAGCACGCCTTCGCCGGCGGCATCACCCACGGCATCGTCTCGGACGTGGAGCGCCGCGCGCTGGCGCTGACCGGCGCCGGCGACCTGATCTGGGACTGGGACGTCGCCGCCGACAACGTGTTCACCAGCCCGGAAACCGAAAACGTTCTCGGCCTCAAGCGCGGCACCTTGGACGGACCGGCGGCGCAGTGGCTCGCGGTGCTCCATCCGCTCGACCGCGACCGCTTCCGCGCCTCGCTCGACAGCGTGATCGAGCAGCGCCGCGGCCGGCTGGTCCAGGACTTCCGCCTGCGGGGCCCCGACGGGCATTACCTCTGGTTCACCATGAAGGCGCGGCCGGTGGTCGGCTCGGACGGCGAGGTGGTGCGCCTGGTCGGCACCCTGACCGACGTCACCGATGCCAAGGTCTCCGAGGAGCGCCTGCTCCACGACGCCGTCCATGACCATCTGACCGGACTGCCGAACCGCGAATTGTTTCTCGACCGCCTCGAAGCGGTGCTCGCCTTCGCCAAGACGAACACGGATATCCGGCCAACCGTGATGGTGATCGATCTCGACCGCTTCAAGCAGGTCAACGACTCCGTCGGCATGGCGGTCGGGGATTCCATCCTGTTGACGCTGGCGCGGCGGCTCGGCCGCCTGCTCAAGCCGCAGGACACGCTGGCGCGGCTGTCCGGCGACCAGTTCGGCCTCATCCTGATGTCGGAGAAGGACACCAACCGCATCGTCGGCTTCGCCGAGACCACCTGCAAGGCGATCCGCGCGCCGATCGCCTTCAACGACCGCGAGATCTTCCTGACCGCTTCGGTCGGCATCGCGTTGCCGGAGGCGCAGCCCAATCGCGGCGAGGAGCTGGTCAAGGATGCCGAGCTCGCGATGTATGCGGCAAAGCGTGCGCGCGGCGACCGCTTCGAAGTGTTCAAGCCCGCCATGCGCGCCCGCAAGACCGATCGCCTGACGCTCGAATCCGAGCTGCGCCGCGCGCTCGACCGCGAGGAGATCACCATGGTGTTCCAGCCGATCGTGCGGCTGGAGGACCGCTCGGTGGCCGGCTTCGAAGCGCTGGCCCGCTGGGACCATCCGAAGATGGGCCGCCTGTCGCCCTCCGAATTCATCTCGATCGCGGAGGAGATCGGCCTCATCACCGATCTCGGGCTGTTCGCGCTGGAGCGCACCGCGCGCCAGCTCGGCATCTGGCAGCGCTCGGTGCGCATGCGGGTGCCGCTGTTTGCGAGCGTGAACGTGTCGTCGCGCCAGTTGCTGCGCAACGACCTCGTCGACGACCTGCGCGCCGTGCTGGCGCGCTCCGGCCTGATCCGCGGCACCCTGAAGCTCGAGCTGACGGAGTCGGTGGTGATGGAAAATCCGGAGCAGGCGACGCAAATCCTGCAGCGCCTGCGGGATCTCGGCGCCGGGCTCGCCCTCGACGATTTCGGCACCGGGCATTCCTCGCTGGTCTACCTGCAGCGGTTCCCGTTCGACACCATCAAGATCGACCAGTCCTTCGTGCGCATGAATTCCAAGGGGACGCGGCCGGTGATCCTGCGCTCCATCGTCGGGCTTGCCCATGATCTCGGCATGGACGTGGTCGCGGAGGGAGCCGAAAGCGAAGCCGATGCGGCCGACCTCTACCAGCTCGGCTGCGAATACGCGCAGGGCTACGCATTCGGCTATCCGATGACGGCCGAACAGGCCCACGAACTGCTGGTCAGCGATCGCCTGGAAGCGGCGCGGTAGGGCGCGATCGTTACGAGATCGGCCGTAACACACCGCGTCATTCCGGGGCGCGCTCTTGCGCGAGCCCGGAATCCAGGCGGCGGTGTCCTCGGACTCCTGGATTCCGGGTTCATCGCGGAGCATTGTCATCGGGCCGGCCGCAGGCCGGACCCGTTGGCGGTGCCCCGGAATGACTGCTGGATAGCAGCGCCCGTCAGGCGTGGCCGGCTTCGCTCGACAGCATGCCGGCATGGATGCCGAGCTTCTTCAGCGCCCGCTCGTATTTGTGGACGAGGTCGCCGCCGAAGATCAGGTCGGGGTCGGCGCTGCAATGCAGCCAGCCGTTTTCCTGGATTTCGGTCTCGAGCTGTCCCGGCGCCCAGCCGGCATAGCCGAGCGCGAGCAGCGCGCTGTCGGGGCCGTCGCCCTTGGCGATCGCCTTGAGCACGTCGAGGGTGGCGGTGAGGCAGATGCCGTCGTCGATCGGCAGCGTCGAATTCTCGATGAAGAAATCGCTGGAATGCAGCACGAAGCCGCGGCCCGGCTCGACCGGGCCGCCCTTGAGCACCTGCACCGCGCCGGCGCGGCGCGGCAACTGGATGAGGTCGGTGTCCTGGATCACGTCGAGCTGGACCAGCAGATCGGCAAAATTGATGTTCGCGGCCGGCTGATTGACGACGATGCCCATCGCCCCTTCCGACGAATGGGCGCAGATGTAGATCAGGGTCCGGGCAAAGCGTTCGTCGCGCATGCTCGGCATCGCGATCAGCATCTGCCCGTCGAGATAGCCGCGCTGCGGAGCACCCTTGGCCGACGTACCCTTGAGGATTTGCTTTGCTGCCTTCATGGCGAAAAGGGTAACCTCATCTCGCCGCGACGGCAACGCGGGCCGCGCCGGTCACGACGAATTTAATAGTCAGGCCCCGTCACAACCACTACACGATCCGTCATGATTGCAACGGCATTGCGGCATTGGGTCACTGCGGCGGCGCTCGGCGCGCTCGCCGCCGGACCGTGCGCGGCGACGGCGCGCGCCGCGGACGCTTCGATATGGGATGGCGACGCGCACTCCGCAATGCGCCTCGTCGCCGGCAGTCCGGGCGGCACGGACCGCACGGCGATGCGGGCCGGCATCGAGCTCCGGCTGGGAACGGGCTGGAAGACCTATTGGCGGTATCCCGGTGATTCCGGCGTGCCGCCGCGGTTCGACTTCTCGAAATCGACCAACGTGAAATCGGTCACGGTGCGTTGGCCGGCGCCGCACCGCTTCACCGACGAAAGCGGCGCGTCGATCGGGTACAAGGGCGGTGTCCTGCTGCCGCTGGACATCGTACCGGCGAATCCGCGGCAACCGGTCATCCTGCGCGCCACCGTCGAATACGCGATCTGCGAGAAACTCTGCGTGCCCGCCGCGGGCTCCGCCGCCCTCGGGCTGGGCGCGGCCTCCTCGTTCGACGCGGCGCTCGCTGCGGCCGAGGCGCGGGTGCCCAAACCCGCGGCACTCGGCGACGGCGCCCCCCTCGCGATCCGCAGCGTCAAGCGCGAGCCGGGGACCCCGTACCCTCGCGTCGTCGTCGAGGTCGCTGCGCCGCAAGCGGCCCCGCTCGATCTGTTCGCGGAAGGGCCGACCGAGGATTGGGCGCTGCCCCTGCCGGAACCGATGGCGGCAAGCGCGCCCGGACGGCGGCGCTACTCGTTCGAACTCGACGGCCTGCCTCCGGGCGCCACCGCCGCCGGGGCGACGTTGCGTTTCACCCTGGTCTCGGGCGATAAGGCGATCGAGGTGACGGCGCTTCTCGACTGATCATTTCCCCCGACGACTTTTCACCCCCGGCAACTTCTCACCCCAGCGACAATGAGGATCAATCCATGGCCATCAAGGTGGGCGATCATATTCCCGAAGCCAAGTTCCGCGTGATGACGGCCGAAGGTCCGGGCTGGAAGACGACGGACGAGGTATTCAAGGGCAAGAAGGTGGTGTTGTTCGCGGTTCCCGGCGCCTTCACGCCGACCTGCCACAAAAATCATCTGCCGGGCTTCCTGAACAATGCCGCCGCCATCAAGGCCAAGGGCATCGACGCCATCGCCGTCACCGCCGTCAACGATGTGTTCGTCATGACCGAGTGGAAGAAGGCCTCGGCCGCCGAGGGCAAGATCGAATTCCTCGCCGACGGCAATGGCGACTTCGCCAAGGCGCTCGATCTCACCATGGACGGCTCGGCGGGCGGCCTCGGCCTGCGCTCGAAGCGCTATGCGATGGTGGTCGACAACGGCGTCGTCACCAAGCTCAATATCGAGGAGGCGCCGGGCAAGGCCGAGACCTCCAGCGCCGAGGCCCTGCTCAAGCAGCTGTAGGCATCTGCAGGATGGGTTGAGCCGTGGCGAAACCCATCATCGGCCCTGCGACAGGCCGAAGATGGGTATCGCTTCGCTCAACCCATCCTACTCAAGCCGAGCTACGCACCGGCGGCCCGAACCTCGGCGATGGCTTCCCGTGCCAGTTCGTCGGCGCGCTCGTTGAGGTCGTGCCCGGAATGGCCGCGCACCCAGTGCCAGTGCACGGTGTGGCGGGCGATAGCGGCGTCGAGGCGCTGCCACAGGTCGACATTCTTTACCGGCTTCTTGTCGGCGGTCTTCCAGCCGTTGCGCTTCCAGCCGTGGATCCAGCTCATGATGCCCTGGCGCAGATACTGGCTGTCGGTGTGGATGTCGACGTCGCAGGGGCGCTTGAGCGTCTCCAGCGCCGAGATCGCGGCCATCAGTTCCATGCGGTTGTTGGTGGTGTGGGCCTCGCCGCCCTTGATCTCGCGGCGGTGACCGCCCCACTCCAGGATCGCGCCCCAGCCGCCCGGGCCCGGATTGCCGGAGCAGGCGCCGTCGGTGTGGATGACGACCCGGCCGGTCGAGCCTGCCTGCTCAGTCAATGCCGTAATCCCGCGCGCTGGTGTTGGTCTGGTGGAAGCGCAGCTTGCGGTAATATTCGAGCGGGTCCTTCGGCTTGACCAGCGCGCCGGCCGGCACTTCGAGCCAGTCGACCAGGCGCGTCAGCAGGAACCGCAGCGCCGCGCCGCGGCACAGCATCGGCAGCGCGGCGATCTCGGGCGCCGACAGCGCCGCGCTTGCGCGTGTAGCCGTGGAGCAGCGCGCGCCCCTTGGTCATGTTGTAGGCATGGTCGGGCTCGAAGCACCACGCGTTGAGGCAGACCGCCACGTCATAGGCGAGCGCATCGGTGCAGGCGAAATAGAAGTCGATCAGGCCCGGACAGGCGATCGCCGAGGAAGAACACGTTGTCGGGGAACAGGTCGGCGTGGATGACGCCCTGCGGGCAGGTCGCGCGGCCAGTCGCGTTCGAGCCGCGCGAGTTCGGTCGCGATCGCCTCGCCAGCCCGGCCTGCACCGTGTCGGCGCGGGACGCCGCGGTCTCGAACAGCGGCCGCCAGCCCTCGACCGAAAGAGCGTTGCGCCGGGTCATGCCGAAATCGGCGCCGGCGAGATGCAGAGCCGCGCCAGGCCTCCCCGACCGCGCCGCAATGCGGCCGCATGCGGCCGCCGGATCCACACGCCGTCGAGAAAGGTGACGATCGCGGCCGGACGCTTGGCGAGCCGGCCCAGCGCTTCGCCGCCGCGGCTGCGCACCGGCTGCGGGCAGGTGAGCCCGCGCGCCGCGAGGTGCTCCATCAGATCGAGGAAGAACGGCAGGTCGCCCGCCGCCACCCGCTTCTCGTAAAGGGTGAGGATGAAATAGCCTGTGGCCGGTGTGCAGCAGGAAATTCGAGTTCTCGACCCCTTCCGCGATGCCCTTGTAGGACATCAGGGCGCCGAGATCGTAACCGGCGAGGAACTGCATGGAGTTCCTCGTCGGTGACATCGGTATAGACGGCCATGGCCGGACCTGATGCCTGCGTGCCGGGGCTTACTCTGCTGCTTCGCCGCTGCGCACCGGGCGCGGCAGCGGGAAGAAGATCCCGGACTCCTCGACCGCGGAAACCGTTTCGACGCTCACCTCGTAGCGCTGCCGCGAAGGCGTCGATGATTTCCTCGATCAGCACCTCCGGCGCGGAGGCCCCCGCCGTGAGGCCGAGCCGGCCGATGGCGCCGAACTTGGTCCAGTCGATGTCGGCGGCGCGCTGCAGCAGCTCCGCATGGGGGCAGCCGTTGCGCAAGGCGACCTCCTTGAGCCGCTGCGAATTCGAGGAATTGGGCGAACCGACCACAATCATGGCGTCGACCACCGGCGCCACCTGCTTGACCGCCTCCTGGCGGTTGGTGGTGGCGTAGCAGATGTCCTCTTTGTGGGGACCGGCAATGTTGGGAAACCGCTGCTTGAGCACCGCGACCATCTCCGCGGTATCGTCCACCGACAGCGTGGTCTGCGTCACATAGGCGAGCTTGTCCGGGTTCTCCGGCACGAAGGCCGCAGCCTCCTCCGCGGTCTGGACGAGGCGCACCGCGCCCGGCGGCAGCTGCCCCATGGTCCCGGTGACCTCGGGATGGCCGGCATGGCCGATGAGGATGATCTCGCGGCCGCGCCGGAAGTGGATTTCGGCTTCGCGGTGGACCTTGGTGACCAGCGGGCAGGTCGCGTCGATGGCGATGAAATTGCGCCGGCTCGCCTGTTCCGGGACCGACTTCGGCACCCCATGGGCGGAAAACACGACCGGCGCGTTGGTGTCGGGGATCTCGTCCAGCTCTTCGACGAACACCGCGCCCTTCTGGCGCAGGCCGTCCACGACGTAGCGGTTGTGGACGATCTCATGGCGCACATAGACCGGCTTGCCGTACATGGCGAGCGCCCGTTCGACCGTGTCGATTGCACGCACCACCCCGGCGCAAAAGCCGCGCGGCGAGCACAACATCACTTTCAGGGGCGGCTTCGGTGGATTGGTTGTCATGGGGGTCACGTCCGGTGCTGTCCGCGCCATAGATGTGGTTGGGGACGAACATGCCTGTCAAGCATGGGTGCGGCCGAAAGGCAAAAGGTTCATGGCGGCATCGCGAGATTGATGGCGGCAAAACACTTCCCCGCGGTTCGGCGCCCGGAATTAAGGCATTCGGCCTGGTTAACGGACATTTGCCGATAACGGGGTTGCGCGGGGATGGGGGGTGGGCATATATAACCGCTATTCCGGTCATCTTCGATGGCAAGTTAGGCTCCGCTCCCTCGGGCGGGCGGAGCGCAAGGAGAATTTATCATGTCGACCCAGCCACTTATGCCGAAAGGGACCGCCGTCTGGCTGGTCGAGAACACGGCCCTGTCATTCGATCAGATCGCCAATTTCTGCCATCTGCATCCACTCGAGGTGAAGGCCATTGCCGACGACGAGGGCGCCCAGAGCATTCTCGGGCGCGACCCCGTCGCATCCGGGCAGCTCAGCCGCGAGGAAATCACAAAAGGCGAGCACGACCCCAATCACCGGCTCAAGCTGGCCGAGACCAAAGTCCATTTGCCGGAAGCCAAGCGAAAGAAAGGGCCGCGCTACACCCCGGTGTCGCGCCGCCAGGATCGCCCCAATGCGATCCTGTGGCTGGTGCGCAATCATCCCGAACTCAAGGACAGCCAGATCATGCGTCTGGTCGGGACCACCAAGTCGACCATCGATGCGATCCGCGAGCGCACCCATTGGAACGCCGCCAACCTCACGCCGATGGACCCGGTGACGCTGGGGCTGTGCTCGCAGATCGACCTCGATTTCGAAGTCCACCGCGCCGCCAAGGAGAAGCCGGCGGAGCCTGATACCGGGGCGACCCTGCTGCCCGCCGATATCACCACCGCGCGCCCGGCCCCCGAGCCCGAAGCGGAAGAAGAGCCGGATGGAGACAAGGAACTCGACGTGCAGGCCGTGTTCGCCAAGCTCAAGCGAATCGGCGGCAAGACCGAGGCCGAATAGACTTTTCGGACAAGCCGATGCTCAAACCAAGGGAGATTTGAGCGCTATCGGATTCGATTCGAAAGGATAACGCTCCAGCAGGACACGGCTCTGGTAAGCGGGGCCTTTGACTTTCGTCAGCGTTTGCGACGGCAGTTCGCCGAATGCCAAGCGGTAGTCTCCCGCGAAATGACCGGGATTGTCGAATCCGCAGGCAAACGCGACCGCCGTAACCGAAGTGTTTTCCGCCGGCGAGGTCAACATCTGCCGGGCCTGCTTGAGCCGGACCCGTTTGACGAAGGCCGTGGGCGAGTAGCCGCGTGCCTGGCGGAATGCCTTGAACAGGCTGCGAATGCCGACTCCGGTGGCGGCCGAGATCATTTGGATGGTGATCGGCCGGTTCCAATTGGCTTCGATGAATTCCTCCGCGCGCCGAACCTGCCAGGGTGCGCTCCGGCGCATGTCCTTCTCCAGCAGATGGCTGAAATTGTGCCGGTTGGCGTGAAGGAACGACACCAGCAGGGTCTCTTCGAGTTTGGCGAGGGCGGGGTCGGAGGGCTGGCTGTCCTCCCGGTCGAGCTCGGAGACGAAAAATCCGATCAGCTTCCGCAGTCGCCGCAATTCCGGGGTTCCCGGATCGGTCGGGATCGCAAACGTGATGCGTTGGCCGAGCGGAATTCCGATCAGGGCGCTCAACGTGCTGCGCAGCGCGGCGACGTCGACATACAGAACGAGCTGGGTGAAGTTCTTCTCGAAGTCGTAGACCGTCCCGGCCCGCGCGGGGATCAGGCAGGGCCGGTCCGGATCGACTTGCAGCTTCTGCGAACCGAACGACGTCACCGCGCTCGCCTGCAGGCAGAACTGCTGCCGCACCGCGTTGACGCCCGAGCAATGCACGCGCACGCGAGAGCTATAGGAAAGATACGCCAGGGCCATCGTCTTCAGGCGGACGAAATTTCCGACCGCGGTAAACTCCCCGGGATGACCGAGAAGCGTGAACCTGCCGTCGCTGCACGGGCGCTTCGGATTGTCCGGCATCGCGTCCGGGGCAACAGAGGGCAGCAGCGGGTATCGGTGAAGCGGCGTTCGTCGCGGCGTCTGGTCTCCATCAATCACGGCGGCTTCAGTTTCCGATTAAGGGGGCACGGCAACTGTGATCACAGTACCAAGTCCGGCGGACATGGCAATTCGATGAGCACCGCCGGAGCGTCGCAAGTGCGCGGCTTCATCGAAAGGGACAAGATGCCGCAGTGCCGGCGCGCCCAAATATTTGCGGCAGTGTCCGGATCAGACCGGCGCGCGCTTGAACTCATAAGGCGTGCTGAACACCGGGCTCGATCCGCGTTTCGAGGCGACGACCGGAACGCTCATGCGGCCGACATGGTCGACTTCGATAGTGACGCGGTCGCCGTCCCGGATCGGGCCGACGCCCGCCGGCGTACCGGTGGCGATGAGATCGCCGGGATAGAGCGTCGATGCCGACGACGCGATGGCGATCATCTGCGCGATGTCGACGATCAGGTTTTTCGTCGTGGCTTCCTGCCGCTTTTCTCCGTTCACCCACAGGCGCATCTTGATATCGGCCGGATCGGGGATTTCGTCCGCGGTCGCGATCCAGGGGCCGACCGGCGTGAAGGTATCGAAGGATTTGCGCATGACGCGCTCCTCCTTACCGCGGATCGTGATGTCGAGCAGGCAGGAATAGCCGAACACGTATTCCATGGCACGCTCGGCCGGGATCTGGCGGCCCTGCTTGCCGATCACGAGCGCGATTTCGCATTCATGATGAACTTCGCGGCCGGGAATATCGGGCAATTCGATCGGGTCGTTGGGCCCCGACAGGGACGAATTCGCCTTGAGGAAATAGCCTTGGAGGTCGGCGCGCGTGGTCGAGGACATCTCGGCTGCGTGGTCGCGGTAATTGGTGGGATAGGCGATCACCTTGTTGGGCCACGGCACCGGCGTTTCCAGCCGGGCTTCGTCGAGCGGGATGGCCGGCGCCGCCTGCGCCGCCGCCGCGAGCTTGTCGCGCAGCGCCGCAAAATTCGCGATCAGCCGCACCGGCCCGACCGGCGGCCATTCCGCCGGATCGACGCCGGCGGCCGCGGTCACGTCACGGATGGTGTCGCCGGCCACGATGCCGATGCGCCCGCCATTGAACCTTGCGATCTTCATGAAATGCTCCTGGGACGGTTTGCGTGACGCGGCATATCCACCCCTTCCGCAACCGGCGGCTCGCCCAGCGGATTGGGCGGCCCGGTATTCGCCGCGCCCGGGCGCGCCTGCAGGCGCATCAGCGACCATGGGCTCGGCATCGGTCCGACCTGCGCCTCGATGAGGATCGGCGCGCGGTCGCGAACCGCGCGGCCGAGCGACCTCCTGCAATTGCCCGGGCGACTGCGTGCGCGCGAACGGCACGTCGAACGCCGCGGCGAGCCGGCCGAAGTCGGGATTGTTGAGATCGACCTCATAGGTATGGCCGAATATGCTCCTCCTGGAACCGCTTCACGTTGCCGAAATGGCCGTCGGCAAACACCACGACCGCGACATTGAGGGCGTATTTGCGCAGCGTCGCCAGTTCCTGCATCGCCCAGCCGAAGCCGCCGTCGCCGTTGATGCTGACCACGGGACGGCCGGGATTGCCGGCGGCGACGCCGAGCGCGGTCGGAAAGCCATAGCCCAGCGTTCCCTGATAGCCCGGCGTGATGAAGGTGCCGGGCTGGTAGACCGGATACATGGAGCGGGCGAGATAGCCGACCTGGGTCAGCTCGTTGACCAGGATCCCGTCATCGGGAATGGCGGCGCGCAGCGCGCGGATGTAGGACATCTGCGGTTCGGCCACGTCGGCCTGCTCGCGCGCCCACGCGCGGACCTTGTCGAGATCGATGTCGCGCGCGGACCGGCGCCGCGGCAACGCCGCCGCCAGCGCTTCGAGGCCGAGCCTCGCATCGGCGGCGATGCCGATCTCCGCGCTGCGGGGCGGCTGCCATGCCGCGGGATCGACATTGAGCCAGACATATTTGATGCCTGCCGCCTGCCAGGACGGCACGCCGAAGGTGGTGTCGGCGAAGCGGCTTCCGACGATGAGCACCACATCGGCGTGGGCGAACACCGCGCGCCCGCCCAGCGAATTGAGCATGAGGGGATGGCGGTCCGACAGCGCGCCGCGGCCGTTCTCGCTCAGCACCACCGGCGCGCGCAGCTGCTCGGCAAGCTGCGCCAGCGCCGTGGAGGCGCCGGCGGCGAGCACCCCGCCGCCCGCATAGATGACCGGAAACCGGCTGCCCGCGATGAGCGCCGCCGCCTTTTCGATCAGCACCGGATCGGGCCGCAGCCGCGCCTCCTCGCCGGCCGGCGGATCGATGAGGGCCACGTCGGAGGTCGCCGCGAGCACGTCATGGGCGATCTCCAGCCCGACCGGCTGCGGGACGGCCGCTGCGCAGCTGCTTCACGGCTTCGCGCACCAGCGCGGGGATTTGCGCAGGAGTCGTCGCCTGGGCCTGCCACTTGGTCACGCAGCCGAGAATGCCGGACTGGTTGCGCACCTCGTGGAGCAGCCCGAAGCCCTTGCCGATCCCAGGCGAAAAGATGTTGCCGACGATGGCGAGCACCGGGGAATTGCAGGCATAGGCGGTAGCGAGCCCGGCCATCGCATTGAGCAGGCCCGGCCCCGGAACCACCATGCAGGTGCCGATCCGGCCGGTGGTGCGGGCGTAGCCGTCGGCCATGAACGAGGCCGCCTGCTCATGGCGCGGCACCATATAGCGGATATGGTTGCCGACCTGGCGCAGGCCGTCGACCGCCCAGTCGAGCTGCACGCCGGGAATGCCGAACAGGTCGGTCACTCCCTCCAGAACGAGCTGGCGGGCCAGCGCCTGTCCTCCCGTCAATTGCATGAATGCGTCCCTGGGCGGTTTTGGAGCATGATCCCGAAAGTTGCAGACTTTGCGGACGAGATCATGCTTGAAATTAAGGAGTCCGGCGAGGCCGCACCATCGCACCGAAGCCCCGCGTTTTCCAGCCGCAGCGCCGCAGTTGCTTGCGCGGGCATCGCGCCTGAAATAGCGTGCCGCGCTCCATCGTTGCACGAAAAGGGCCGGATACATGGACCTCCAGCTTAACAACAAGACCGCCCTCGTCACCGGCGGCAGCGAGGGCATCGGCAAGGGCATCGCGCTCCAGTTGGCGCGGGAGGGCGTCGATGTCGCAATCTGCTCGCGCCGCAAGGATGCGCTGGAAGCCACCGCGGCCGAGATCGCCGGGCAAACCGGGCGTAAGATCGTCGCCATCCCCGCCGACCTCACCAAGGACGAAGATGCGAGGGGCTTCATCGAGAAAGGCCATGCCGCGCTCGGCCGTGTCGACATCATGATCAACAATGCCGGCTCGTCGCCCGGCGGCGTCATCGAGCACCTGTCGGAGGCCGATTGGGCGCAGTCGCTGCAATTGAAGTTCATGGGCTATGTCCGCTGCCTGCGCTACGTGCTGCCGATCATGGTCGCGCAGGGCGGCGGCCGCGTGGTGAACCTGATCGGCAATGACGGCGTCAAGCCGTCCTATTGGGAGATCGCGCCGGGCGCCGCCAATGCCGCCGGCCAGAACCTCACGCTGTCGCTCGCGGGACAATACGGCAGGCACGGCATCAGCTTCTGCGCGGTCAATCCCGGCCCGGTGCGCACCGAGCGCTGGGACGGGCTCGTCAAGGCGATGTCGCGCGACATGAAGATCAGCTACGACGAGGCGAACCAGCTGGCGCCGTCCTCGATCCCGATGGGTCGCATCGCCGAGGTCGAGGAAGTCGCCGCGCTGGTGACCATGCTGGCGTCCCCGCTCATGCACATGGTCAACGGCACCCAGATCGAAATCGACGGCGGCCAGGAAAAAGCGCTGATGGACCGCGTGCGCGATCGCAAGTGACGTGGCTCTCCCTCCCCGTTTTCGGGGAGGGCCGGGGTGGGGTCTTTTTTCACGACGCGACACTTTGCAAGGAAGACCCCACCCTGGCCCTCCCCGAAAACGGGGAGGGAAAAGGCGTAGTGCCTAAGTTTGAAATCGGCGTCTTGCAATTCCGGCTTGCCAGATCACGGATCGCCCCCATACTAGGACCATGGCGCCATGTCGTCCCGAGCGTCCCACCGAGCCCGATCGACTTGGCAAGCTCATTGTGGACGTTATCGTTGGTGACCAATTTTGGAGCACCCCATGAACTCCTGGCAAAAGTTCGTCCCGCTCGCCTGGCTCGCCGGCGCGGCACTGATCGCGCCCGCCGCCGCGCAGACCGTCAAGGTCGGTGAGCTCAACAGCTACAAGGCGGCGCCGGCCTTTCTCGAGCCCTACAAGAAGGGCATGGAGCTCGCGGTCGAGGAGATCAATGCCAAGGGCGGCGTGCTCGGCAAGAAGCTCGAAGTGGTTTCGCGCGACGACGGCGGCAATCCCGGCGATGCCGTGCGCGTCGCCGAGGAGCTGGTGACGCGGGAAGGCACCAACCTCATTGCCGGCACGTTCCTGTCCAATGTCGGGCTCGCGGTGACCGAGTTCGCCGGCAAGAAGCAGGTGTTCTTCCTCGCCGCCGAGCCGCTCACCGACAAGATCACCTGGCAGGACGGCAACAAATACACTTACCGGCTGCGGTCCTCGACCTACATGCAGGTCGCCATGCTGATGCCGCAGATCGTCGCTGCGAAGAAGAAGCGGTGGGCGATCGTCTATCCCAATTACGAATACGGCCAGTCCGCGGCGGAGCACTTCAAGGAAATGCTCAAGAAGGCGCAGCCCGACGCCGAGATCGTGACCGAGCAGGCGCCGCCGTTCGGCAAGGTCGACGCCGGCGTCATCGTCCAGGCGATCGACGACGCCAAGCCCGATGCCATCTTCAACGTGCTGTTCGGCGCCGATCTCGCGAAGTTCGTGCGCGAGGGCAACACCCGCGGCGTGTTCGAGAACCGCTTCGTCGCGAGCCTGTTGTCCGGCGAGCCCGAATACATCGATCCGCTCAAGGACGAGGCGCCGGTCGGCTGGCTGGTCACCGGCTATCCCTGGTACGCGATCAAGACGCCGGAGCATCAGGCCTTCCTCGACGCCTACCGCAAGAAGTTCAACGACTATCCGCGGCTCGGCTCGGTGGTCGGCTATGTCACCATCAAATCGCTGGCGGCGGGCATCGCCAAGGCCGGCTCGACCGACACCGCGAAAGTCGTCGATGCCTTCAGCGGCCTCAAGGTGGACAGCCCGTTCGGTCCGTTCGTCTACCGCGGCAGCGACCACCAGGCGACCATGGGCGCCTTCGTCGGCAAGCTCGCGCTCAAGGACGGCAAGCCGGTGATGGTCGATTTCAAGTATGTCGACGGCGCTTCGGTGCTGCCGTCCGACGCGGACGTAAAGAAGCTCCGCCCGGCGGAATGAGCGTCAAACCGGCTTCTCCCGGCACGAGGAGAGGCCGGCCATGACCCTCGACTCCGTCCTGTTCCAGGGGCTCAACGGGCTCGCCGGTGCATCGGGCCTGTTCCTGGTCGGCGCCGGCCTGTCGTTGATCTTCGGCGTCACCCGCATCATCAACATGGCCCACGGCTCGCTCTACATGGTGGGCATCTATCTCGCCTATACGATCGCGACCGCGGTCGGCGGCGGGCTGGGCTTCTGGGGCGGCATCCTCGCCGCTGCGCTCGGCGTCGCCGCGCTCGGCGCGGTGATCGAGATGGCGCTGCTGCGGCGCATCTATCACGTGCCCGAGTTGTTCCAGCTGCTCGCCACCTTCGCGCTCGTGCTTGTGATCAACGACGCGACGCTATGGTTGTGGGGCCCGGAAGACCTGCTGGGCCCGCGCGCGCCGGGCCTGCGCGGCGCGGTCGAGATATTCGGCCGCCGCTTCCCGAGCTACGACCTCATGCTGATCGCGGTCGGACCGGCCATCCTCGTCATTTTGCATGTCTTGCTTTCGCGCACCCGGTTCGGGCGGCTGGTGCGCGCGGCGACCCAGGACCGCGCGATGGTCGGCGCGCTCGGCGTCAACCAGGCGCTGCTGTTCACCGCGGTGTTCACCGCCGGCTCGTTCCTCGCCGGGCTCGGCGGCGCGCTGCAGCTCGCCCGCGAGCCCGCCAACCTGGCGATGGACCTGACCGTTCTCGGCGACGCTTTCGTCGTCGTCGTGGTCGGCGGCATGGGCTCGATCCCCGGCGCCTATCTCGCAGCCGTCCTCATCGCCGAGATCAAGGCGCTGTGCATCAGCATCGGCACCGTTCATTTCGGCGGCTTCGACGTCAATTTCACCAAGCTGACCCTGGTGGCCGAATTCGTCGTCATGGCGGTGGTGTTGATCGTGCGCCCGCACGGACTGCTCGGCGGCATCCCGGTGGCGCCCCACTCCGGCGGTGCGACGGAGGAGCCGATGCGCCCGGCGTCGGGCCTCCTCAAGGCCGGTGCCGCCGCGCTGCTGGTCGGTCTCGTGGGCGTCGCCGCGCTGGCCAAAGCCTCGCCCTATACGCTGGTGCTCGGGACCGACGTGCTGGTCGCCGTGATCTTTGCGGTGAGCCTGCATTTCATCATGGGGCCGGGCGGCATGCATTCGTTCGGGCACGCCGCCTATTTCGGGCTCGGCACCTATGGCGCGGCGCTGCTGGTGAAATTCCTGAATGCGCCGATGCTGCTCGCGCTTGCCGCGGCGCCGATCGCGGCCACTCTGGGCGCGCTGCTGTTCGGCTGGTTCGCGGTGCGCCTGTCCGGCATCTATCTCGCCATGCTCACCCTCGCCTTCGCCCAGATCGTGTGGTCGATCGTGTTCCAGTGGCAGGAGGTGACCGGCGGCTCCAACGGCGTGGTCGGCGTGTGGCCGACGCCTCCGTTCGACGCGGCGTGGAGCTATTACCTGCTGTGCGTCGCGCTCGCGGCGCTCATCGTCGTGATGCTGCGGACGATCCTGTTCTCGCCGTTCGGCTACGCCATGCGCGCCGGCCGCGATTCCCCGCTGCGCGCGGAGGCGATCGGCATCGACGTGAAGCGCGTGCATTGGCTCGCCTTCGCCATTGCCGGTGCCGCCGCGGGGGTCGCCGGCGGATTGTTCGCCTTCGCCAAGGGCTCGATCTCGCCGGAGACCATCAATGTCTCCCACTCCATCGACGCCATCGTCATGGTGCTGCTCGGCGGCATCGAATGGCTCAGCGGCCCGATCATCGGCGCCGGACTCTACACGGTGCTGCAGGACACCGTCATGCGCCAGACCGAATATTGGCGTGCGCTCCTCGGCGCCATCATCCTCGTGCTGGTGCTGGTGTTTCCCGGCGGCATCATCGGCGCGCTGTCGGCACGGCTCGCGCGCGGGCGCAAGCCATGAGCGTTCTTTCGGTCCGCGCGCTCACCAAATCGTTCGGCGGCGTCCGTGCCGTGGACGGCGTCAGCTTCGACATCGCGGCCGGCCAGTTCCTGGCGCTGATCGGTCCCAACGGCGCCGGCAAGTCGACCTGCTTCAACATCATCAACGGCCAGCTACGGCCGGACGGCGGCGATGTGCTGTTCGAAGGCCGCAGCATCGCCGGAAAGCACCCTCGCGACATCTGGCGGCTCGGCGTCGGCCGCACCTTCCAGGTGGCGGCGACGTTCGGCTCGATGACGGTGATCGAGAACGTGCAGATGGCGCTCACGAGCCACCACCGGGAGCTCTACCGGCTGTTCGCACCGCTCGCCGCCCAGCACCGCGAGCGCGCATACGCGCTGCTAGCGGAAGTCGGCATGGCCGAGGCCGCAGAGCGCGCCTGCTGCGAGCTCGCCTATGGCGACGTCAAGCGCGTCGAGCTCGCGGTCGCGCTCGCCAACGATCCGCGGCTCCTGCTGATGGACGAGCCGACCGCCGGCATGGCGCCGCGCGAGCGCCTCGACATGATCGCGCTGGTGAAGCAGCTGGTCACCGAGCGCGGCATCTCCGTGCTGTTCACCGAGCATTCCATGGACGTGGTATTCGCCTATGCCGACCGGATCATCGTGCTCGCCCGCGGCCGGCTGATCGCCGACGGCGACGCCGCCGAGATCCGCGATCATCCCGAGGTGCGTGAGGTCTATCTCGGCACCGGCAAGACCTTCGCGCGGGCACGGCCATGACGACTGCACCGGACGTTATGCTGGAGGTCGAAGGAACTCGATGCCTGGTACGGCGCTGCGCGCATCCTGTTCGACCTCTCGCTGCAGGTCGGCCGCGGCGAAGTGGTCGCGCTGATGGGCCGCAACGGCGCCGGCAAGTCCACCACCATGAAGGCGCTGATGGCGCTGCTGCCCCGGCGCAGCGGTACCGTGCGCTTCTGCGGCGAGGACGTTTCGCGGCTGCGCCCCTACGAGATCGCGCGCCGCGGCATCGGCTTCGTGCCGGAAGACCGCCGCATCTTCTCCGCCCTCAGCGTCGCCGAGAACCTCGATGTCGGCCGCCAGCCGCCGCGCCGCTTCGCCGACGGCCGCCCGGCGCCGGTGTGGAGCGAGGACAGGCTCTACGCCTTATTCCCCAATCTCGGCGCCATGGTCGACCGCCGCGGCGCCGACATGAGCGGCGGCGAGCAGCAGATGCTCACCGTCGCCCGTACCCTGATGGGCAATCCGCTACTGGTGCTGCTCGACGAGCCGTCGGAAGGCGTCGCGCCGGTCATCGTCGAGCAGATGGCCGAGACCATCGTCGCGCTCAAGCAGGAAGGCCTGTCGGTGCTGTTGTCGGAGCAGAACATCCATTTCGCCGCGCTGGTGTCGGACCGCGTCTATGTCCTGGAAAAGGGCCAGGTCCGCTGGCAGGGCGCGATGGCGGAGCTGGCGCAGGACACTGCGGCGCAACGCGCGCTGCTGGCGATGTGACGAACCGGTCCGTCAGGGAGCGGCGGCGGTGCGCGGCACGTGCAGCGTCATGAGTATGATCGGGGCCCCG
Source organism: uncultured Alphaproteobacteria bacterium (assembly GCA_963800215.1). Classification (GTDB taxonomy): domain Bacteria; phylum Pseudomonadota; class Alphaproteobacteria; order Rhizobiales; family Xanthobacteraceae; genus JAJPKK01. The sequence goes on from CAWCZY010000011.1 coordinate 36,029, forward strand.
GTCGGGGTGATCTGGTGAGGCGTGTTTTGCGGTACGACGAGAAAATCGCCCTTGCTGATCGCCTGGGAGGTGCCGCCGGCGATGGTCGTGCCGGTCAGGTTGGCCGCGTTGGTCCGCTTTTCGTCCGTCAGCTTGCCGCCGGTGACGATGGTGCCCGCGCCCTCGATCACGTACATGACTTCCGCCTCGGTCTCATGCAGCGCCGCGGGCGCCATGGCCGTGCGGTATTCGAGGCTGGCGCGATAGGGCGCCAGTAGCAGGATCGGTTCGGCGATCAGCGGCTGATTTTCCTTGCGGTCGGCCTTCGCCTTGGCGATCAACCCCACGACGTCGCTGGAGGTGGCGAAGGTCTTTATGTTCGGGCCGGACTCGCCGACCACTTGCGCGAACGCGCAAGGTATTGTCGCGATGAGAATCGTCAAAGCCAGAAATTGCGAGCGCATGTATTCCTCCCATTGTCGATTTTGTCGTCTCTGCCGCAAGATAACAGCCCTGGTGGGACAGGCAAGCAGTGATCGGGAGGCGGCGACAAAAGAGACGATTGCCGGACTCCTGTTCCGATCTACCGGAGCCAACTGAACGCGAGCAGCATGAGAGCGTAAGCGGCGATCACCAGCGCCGCCCCGGCGACCTGCAGCCGCCGCACGTTCGGACCCTGCGGCGCAAGCCACCAAATGAACCATCTACTCGTCCACGGCACCAGATAGTTCAACAGCAGGATGCTCACGACGTTGCCGATGAACAGCGCGATCGCGAACGGCAAGCCGGCACGGCCGGTCAGGTACGGCGTTTGCACGAAGGTGCTGAACAGGAACGCCACCGGATAGAGCAAAAGCAGCACCAGCATGTTCTGCTTCCAGGCCGCGGCCCGGGAAGCACCCGCCTTGACGGGAAACCATTGGTCGAAGCCGGTTCGGGCGATACGGGCCGTGAACGCCTCGGTGAAGGCGTCCGCCTCCGGCAGGAGCTTTTGGCGTTCCGGCGAGTTGAGCCATCTCTGGAGGTTGGCTTCCGTGTCGAAGCGCACGATGGAGAGCCAATGGTCCTGCACACCCGGTATCGGCGGTTCGCAGCGGTGACCCTGGAAGCCGGGCGCCTTGGACTGAGCGGCGGCAATGCGCCGCTCCCAGGCGCGATGGGCGGCCTCGTGGCCGGGCTTGATGCGCGTCGACATGACCGCCGAAACCGGGCTCGGCAACACGCCGGCCTCACCGTCGGTGACGATGTGGACATCGTCGCGGCCGACCAGCATCGGGGCTACGTCTTGCAGCCGCTTCTGCCGCTGCTCAGAATAGAGCCACGCGACGGCCGCCTCGGTGCTGACGAACCGCTGCAGGATGACCCAGTCGACCTGCACCGGCGGCGACGGCGGCATCACCGTGCGTTCGATGAAGCCCGGAAACGTAGCGACGATCGCGCTGGTCTCGGCCTGCCACGCCGCAAAGGCGTCGGTGCTCTCCGGCCGCACCCGAGTTTGTATGACGATGGTGACGTTGCCTTTTCCGGCGGCGGTGCTCTCCATGCCGGTCATGCTAGCTGTCCCGTTTCGGAGAAGATACCGCCCGGGGGGAATGGGAGATGTGGAAACCGCATCCTGGCCGCGATTACGCCGGCCCGCGCCGCAAAATCTCCCGCAGCCGCTGCGGGGTCACCGGAAGCCGCGTCACCGCGCCGGGCATGCCGATGGCGGCGTCGATGGCGCTGGCGATGGCGGCGCCGACGGCGTTGACGCCGGCCTCGCCCGCGCCCTTCAGTCCCAGCGGATTGAGCGGGCTCGGCGCATCCTCGGTGATGACCACTTGCAGCGCGGGGACCTCGCGGGCTGTCGGCATGAGATAGTCGGCGAAAGTCACGGCCAGCGGCTCGCCGCGCTCGTCGTAACAGAATTCCTCCAGCAGCGCGCCGCCGAGACCCTGGGCGAACCCGCCGGCGATCTGGCCTTCGACCAGCATCGGATTGACCGCCTTGCCAATGTCGTAGGCGACGAGAAAGCGCTCGACCGCAACGCCGCCGGTGGCGCGATCGACCCGCACCACGGCGATGTGGACGCCATAGGGATAGTTCATGTGGTCGCAAAAGAACCAGCCGTCCGCGGCCAGCCCCGGTGCACGGGTGCCGCGCAGCTTCGAAGTCGGCGCCAGCGCCTGGGCGACCGCGCCGAGCGACACCGACGCGCCGACGGAGTCCCTTGCCACCACGGCGCCGTCGACGATGTCGAGCCGGTCCGCCGGCCGTTGCAGCATCTCGGCGGCGACGGCGAGCGCTTTCGCGCGCACCTCGCACGCGGCAATGCGGGTCGCCGATCCCGTCATCACGGTGACCCGGGAGGCGAATGCGCCCATGCCGAAATCGATCCGGTCGGTCTGGCCATGGGTGACGCGCACGCGCTTGTAGTCGACGCCGAGCGCGTCGGCGCAGATCTGCGCCACCGCGGTCTCGACGCCCTGCCCCACCGACGCCGCGCCGGTGACGACCTCGACGGCGCCGGAATGATCGACGACCACCCGCACGCCGTCGAACGGGCCGAGGCCGCTCTTCTCCACGAACAGCGCGAGACCGGCGCCGACCGCCTCGCCTTGCGCCCGTCGGCGGCGCAGGTCGGCTTGCAAGGTGTTCCAGTCCACCGCAAGCAGGGCCTTGTCGAGCAGTCCGGCGTAATCGCCGGAGTCTAGCACGATGTCGGCGCCCAGCGTCGCGAACGGCCGCGCATACGGCATCTCGGACTTGTCGATCAGGTTGCGGCGGCGCAGCTCGATCGGATCGAGCCGCAGGCGCGCCGCAATGGCGTCCATCATGCGTTCGCGCGCAAACGTCGTCTCATAGCGGCCGGGCGCGCGGTAGGTACCGCCCGGCGTCTTGTTGGTGAGGCGGATGTGGCCGACGGCGCGATAGGCCGGCACACGATAGGGCCCCGGCAGCATCGCGGCCGCGAGGTCGGGCACAGTCGCCGCATGGGTGCGGACATAGCCGCCCTGGTCGTGGAAGAATTCGTCGTCGAGCGCGAGCAGGCGGCCTTGGGCGTCGACCGCGGCGCGCAGACGGTGATGCTGCTGGCGCGAATGGTTCGCCGCGATCAAATGCTCGCGCCGGTCCTCGATCCATTTCACCGGCACGCCGAGCCGCAGCGCGGCGAGGCACACCAGCACGTCCTCGGGATAGAGCTCGCCCCGGACGCCGAAGCCGCCGCCCACATGGCCCTCATGCAGGTGGACCGACGAAGGCGGGCGGCCCAGCATGCGCGCGATGGCGTCGCGGTTCGAATGCGGCACCTTCGCCGCGCCGTGCAGCTCGAGGATGTCGCGCGCCGCATCGTAGCGGGCGATCGCGCCGCGGGTCTCCATGGGCACGCCGGAGTGACGGCCGATCTCGACGGCGAGTTCGACCACCGCGTGGGCGGAACGCAACGCGCCGTCGAGGTCGCCATAGGCCTTTTCGACGATCCCCGCCTCGGTGGAGCGGCCCGGCTCGAACGCCCCGACCGGGCCGCAGGCATCGAGCAAGGCCGGCAGCTCCTCGATCGCGACGGCGACCAGCTCGGCGGCATCCTCGGCGACATAGGGATCGGCCGCGAACAAGGCGGCCACGGGGTCGCCGACATAACGCACGCGATCCGACGCCAGGATGGTCTGGCGATAGGCCGCGAGGCTCTCGATCCGCGACAGGCGAAAATCGATCGGCGGAATGTCGGCAACGTCGCGCGCAGGTCCACACCGCCGCCACTTCCGGCACCGCCAGCGCCGCGGTCGTGTCGATCGCGACGATCCGGCCATGCGCTACCTGCGACCGCACCACGCGCATGTGGAGCTGATGCGGGAAGGCGATGTCGGCCGCAAACATGCCGCATCCAGTGACCAGCGGGCGGTCTTCCAGGCGCGGCACCGAACGTCCGACGAAGCCCATGGCGCCTACATCCGCTTCGCCCAGGCGCGCAGCGCGGCGCGGATGCGCTGCGGGGTCGCCGGGAATTCGTCGATGGAGACGCCGAACGGCGCCAGCGCATCGTTGACGGCATTGACGATGGCCGCGGGCGCCCCGATAGCGCCACCCTCGCCGAGGCCCTTGGCCTTGGTCACCGATGCCGAGGTCAGGGTCTCGCGATGATGGATATCGATGGCCGGCATCTCGTGCGCGGTGGGCAGCAGGTAGTCCGCAAGCGTCGCGGTGAGGATATTGCCGGTTTCGTCATAGATGATTTCTTCGAGCAGCGCATTGGCGAGGCCCTGGGCGACACCGCCGTGAATCTGGCCGTCGACGATCATCGGATTGATGAGGCGGCCGGCATCTTCCGCGACCACGAGTTTTTCGACGACGACTTTTCCGGTCTCGACATCGACCTCGACGATGGCGATGTGGCAGGCATTCGAAAACGTCCCCGGCGGATCATAGGTCGCGCTCTCGGTGAGCCCCGGCGTTAGCTCGCCGGCAAAGCGCGGGGTCTGGTGATAGGCCGCTCGCGCCAGCGCCGTGATCGCGATGGCGCGGTCGGTGCCGGTGACCCGCGCGCTGCCGTGCTCCAACACGATGTCGTCGGCCGCCGCTTCGAGGAGATGCCCGGCCATGACTCGCAGCTTGGCGCTGATCTTGCGCGCCGCCAACAGGCTGGCACCGCCGGCGATCACCAGCGAGCGGCTGGCGAAGGTCCCCCAGCCATAGGGCGTGCGATCGGTGTCGCCGTGGACGATCCTGACGCGGTCGGGGGTCACGCCGAGTTCGTCGGCGATGATCTGCGCCAAGGTGGTGCGCAGGCCCTGCCCATGTGGGGAGGCGCCGATGCGCGCTTCGACGAAGCCGGAAGGGTCCATGGCGAGGTCGACGGTCTCCCAGCCCGGCGTCACTTCCATGCCGCGCGCGGCAAAGGCCGGCGTGCCGTAGCCGGTACGCTCGGAAAAGGTCGAGATGCCGAGACCGAGATGGCACCCGGCGGCGCGCGCCTTGGCCTGCCGCGCCCGGAACGCGGGAATGTCGATGGCGTCGACGGCAGCATCCATGGTCTCGACATAGCTCGCGTCGTCGAACACGAGCCCGGTAACCGAAGTATAGGGAAATGTCCGGATCAGGTTGCGGCGGCGGATCGCGACGGGGTCGATCGCGAACGCGGCGGCGGCCGTGTCCATCAGCCGCTCCATGGCGAAGGTGATGGCCGGCCGCGACACCCCGCGATAGGGCGCCATCGGGCAGGTGTTGGTGGCGACACCGCGGGCGCGGCAGGCATATTCGCGCACGTCATAGGGGCCGGGTAATTCGGCCAGGGCCATCAGCGGCTCGACGCCGCAGGTGGTTGGATAGCAGGAATAGGCGCCGATATTGGCGACCACTTCGGCATCGAGCCCGACCAGCCGCGCCTGCGCGTCGAAGCTGCCTTCGAGCAGGATGTGCTGGTCGCGGCTGTGATAGCAGGCCGTGAGGTTCTCGCGGCGGTCCTCGGTCCAGGCGACGGTGCCGCGCAGCCGGCGCGCCAGCCACGTCACCAGCACGAATTCCGGGCCGAGCGACATTTTCTGGCCGAACCCGCCGCCCACGTCCGGGGCGATGACGCGAAGGCTGGATTCGGCAATCCCGATCGCATCGGCGATGGCGGTGCGCATAAGATGCGGCATCTGGGTCGCGCAGGTGAGCGTGATGCGGTCGTCTGCGGGATCGTAGGCGGCGTGCGCGGCGCGCGGCTCCAGCGGCGAGGCGTTCTGGCGGCGCGAGCGGATCGCGACCTTCACCCGGCGCGATGCCGCGGCCACCGCCGCATCGAAGCCGGGCGTCCGCACGCGGCCCTCGACGATCACATTGCCGTGGGGACCGCCATGGACCAGCGGCGCATGCTCCGCCAATGCCGCCAGCGCATCGACCACGGTCGGCGCCTCCTCGATCTCGACGGCGACCTGCTCGGCGATATCTTCCGCGGCTTCCCGTGACGGCGCCACCACGGCCGCGATCGGCTCGCCGACGAAGCGCACGGCGTCCTTGGCGAGGAGGGGCTGGGCGATCGGTACATAGTCGAACTTGTGCAGCATCGGCACGATCGGCGGCAACGCGGCGACATCGGCTGCGGTGATCACCACCGCACCGGCCGGCGAAGATATGCCCACGATCCGGCCGCAGGCGACCGGGCTGCGGACGAACCGCACCCAATGCGACGCCGCGAGATCCCCGGAGAAGCGTCCCCGCCCCGTGACCAGCGCGGGATCCTCGAACCGCGGGATCGGCCGCCCGACGAATCCGCCGCTCTTTTCGTGGGAGGTCATGACCGCAGGCCCCCTCCCCCTTCTTCAGGGGGAGGGTTGGGGAGGGGGTCCCGCTGACTCGCCCCAAGCGCCGCACTTGCCTCCCGCGATCCCCTCCCCACCCCTCCCCTTTTCAAGGGGAGGGAGCACGCGCCTCGCAGCTCGGAAATATGAACGCTATCGAGAACTGCCATCGACTCCGTTCCGGCGGAACCCACACTGAGCTTCACCGCTTGCGCGCCTCTCACTTCACAGGCGGCTTGGCCGCGAATTTCGAGCCGCGCACGCACATGCGGCCGCGCGGGTCCTGCCACAGCTTTTCCATCGCATGCAGGTGCCCGATCGCGCGCGCGATGGTGCGGAAATCATAGCTCGAGAAGCGCTCGGCGATGTCGGTGTAGTAGAGCGGCTCCTTGTCGATGGCGACGAGGATATCGGCGGCGAGCTTGGCGACAGCGGCTTCGTCGCCGGCGGTGCCGCCGGGGTCGGCCTTGCCCTTGACGTAGTCGTCGATCCTGGCGCGCTCCGCATAGGCATAGGTGATGCGCTCGTAATGCTCCGTCGGGATGCCTTCGGGGATGGTCGCGTCGATGCCGACCTTGGCGCCGGTGGGCACCACGCCGAAACCCTGGGGCAGGCTGGGGTCGAGGGGCTTCGCCCGTGCATTGGTGACGATCATGACGTCCTTGTCGCCCTGGACGCGGGTGGCGATCGCCCATTCCACGTCGGTCGGGTCGAAGATGTCGATGTCGTCGTCGACCACCACGACGTGCTTGAGGTCCATCACCGAAAGCGCGGCGAGCAGCGCGTTCTTGCCCTCGCCGGGGTTCTTCTTGATGGAGATCACCGCATGCCAGAACGCGCAGCCGCCCAGCGTGACGTTGATGTCCTTCACCTGGACGCCGGCGGTCTTGAGCGCCTGGCGGATTTGCGCATAGCGGGTCGGTGCCGCCAGCCAGGTATTCTCCCACGGCATATGGAGGTTGTAATAGATCGCATCCTTGCGCATCGAGATCGCCTTGATACGCACCAGCGGATTCCAATGCAGTCCGCCCATCAGGCGGGTGAATTCGCCGAACCGCCCCTCCGGCCAGGTCCAGCCGGTCGGCAGGATTTCCGCCTCCAGCACGATCTCGGCATCGGCGATATAGGGCACGTCGATGGTCTGGCACGGCGCCAGCTCCACCGGCACGCCGCGCAGGCCGCCGGCGATCGCCATCTCGTCGACGCCGAGCGGTGCGCGGTAGCCGGACCCCGTGATCTCGATCGGATGGGTGCCGATGCTGATCGAGATCGGCAGCGGCTCGCCGCGGGCAAGCGCACGCTGGGCGAACAGGCGCATGTTGTTGGGCGTCACGATGTCGATGCCGGTGAGGCTCTTCTCCTTGACGATGAACCGGTAGACGCCGCTGTTGACGCCGAGCTCAGGATCGCGCGCGATCACCACGCCGGCGGTGATCATCGGGCCGCCGTCATAGATCGACGACATCGGGATCGGCAGCTTGTAGAGATCGACGTCGTCGCCGACATAGGTGACTTCGCGGGTCGGCGACGATCGCACCTGCCGGGGCGGGATCGGCTTGTCGATCGCCGCCTTGAGCTTGTGCTCGATCTCGCCATAGTTGTCGCAGCCGAGCGCCATGGTCGCGCGCTCCCGCGAGCGGATGATGCCCGACACCACCGGCATGTCGTAGCCGATCACGTTGTGGAAAAACAACGCGGTGCCGGCCTGGTCGACCAGCGTCGCGATGTGGCGGATGTCCACCGGCTGGTGCAGGTCGACGAGCTCGCCGGTCTGGCGCAGACGGTCGAGGAACTGACGGAAGTTTTCCTGCATCGACGGGGCTCCGCAACGGCGTGGTCGGCCGAACCGGTGAAGGTAATGACCGCACGCCCCCGGGGCAACTCACCGTTTTCGTTGCGCACGGCAAGGAGTCCGGGCTAATGGAGCCCTACACCCCGTACCGCCAACCGACGAGAATTCGATGAAAGCTTTGCTGTTGCGCCGCCACGGCGGATTGCAGGACCTGGAAGTGGTCGACGATCACCCGATGCCGCGGGCGGCCGAGGGCTACGTGGTGATCAAGGTGAAGGCGTCGTCGTTCAACTACCATGACGTGTTCACGGTTCGCGGCATGCCCGGCATCAAGGTGCCGCTGCCGGTCGTCCTCGGGCTCGACATGGCCGGCGAGATCGCCGAGGTCGGCCCGGGCGTCACCGGCTGGAAGCCGGGCGACCGCGTCCTCGTCAATCCCGTCAACAAGAAAAAGGGATTGATGGGCGAGATGCTCGACGGCGGCATGGCGGAATATTGCGCGGTCGCGGCCGACCAGCTGGTCGCGATGCCGGCCGATGTCAGCTTCGCCGAGGCCGCCGCGCTTCCGGTCGCCTACGGCACCGCACACCGCATGCTGATCACCCACGACACCATCCGCAAGGGCGAGCGGGTCCTGGTGCTGGGCGCGAGCGGCGGCGTCGGCACCGGCTGCGTCATCCTCGCCAAGCATCTCGGCGCCGAGGTCATCGCCTGCGCCAGCAGCGCGGAGAAGATGGAGCGCCTCAAGCAGCTCGGCGCGGACGAGGTGATCAACTACCAGGAGGTCGATTTCTCCAAATGGGCGATCGAGCGCTACGGCAAGCCGCAGCGCCGCAGCTATGAGGGCGGCGTCGACGTCGTCATCAATTTCACCGGCGGCGACACTTGGCAGCCCTCACTGCGCTGCCTCAAGCGCGGCGGTAAGCTCCTGGTATGCGGCGCCACCGCCGGCCACGATCCGAAGGAGGACTTGCGTTATGTCTGGACCTTCGAACTCAAGATCATCGGTTCAAATAGCTTCTATGACGAGGACCTCAAGGGCCTGATGGACCTGATCGCCCAGGGCAAGATGAAGCCGGTGATCGACAAGGTGCTCCCGCTCGAACAGGCCGCCGAAGGCTTGCGGCTGATCCAGGACCGCGAAGTCATCGGCAAAGTCATCGTGACGCCGTGACCGCGCCAACGCCGCCACGGCCGCAGCACCTCTTCCCCCTCCCCTTGAAAAGGGGAGGGTTGGGGAGGGGATCGCGGGCGGCCGACTCAGCGCCCGCGGAGCGTCTGCGGACCCCCACCCCGACCCTCCCCCTCAAGAAGGGGGAGGGAGCCAGCGCTGGCGTCTGCTCGAGGAGACCTCATGCCTGAACAGATCACGTCTGAAGAGATTACGCTGGAGCGCGTTCAGGAGCTCATCACGCGCGGGCCGTTCCATCGCTGGCTGGGCCTCAAGGTCGTCGCCGTGCATGACGACGGCATCGAGCTGACCGCGACCTGGCGGGAGGAATGGGTGGTCAATCCCGACCGCGGCTACACCCATGGCGGCGTGCTCGCCACCCTCGTCGACCTCGCCGCCGACTGGGCGATGGTGAAGAAGATCGGCCGCGGCGTCCCCACCATCGACCTGCGGGTCGACTATCACGCCGCCGCCATGCCCGGCGATCTCACCGCGCGCGGCAAGGTGGTGCGGCTCGGCGGCCAGTTCTCGACCGCGGAAGCCCACATCCACGACGCCAAGGGCAAGCTCATCGCGAGCGGCCGGGGCACCTATTTCACCGCGCCGCCGAAAGCGTGACGCTCGTGCTGACGGTTATTTGGTTTCGATGTCATGCTCCGCGAAAGCGGGGCATCCAGTAAACCCGGGTGCCATCGGTCGAACTCATGCTGTGCCCAAATCGCGTTACCGTGATTACTGGATCGCCCGGTCAAGCCGGGCGATGACAGCAATAAAATTCGAGCATTAGAGAACAGGACCCGCGTGACGCCCGCTTTCACCAATCTCGGCGATCTCATCCGCCGCGACCGCGATCAGTCCAAGCTCGCCGTCATCGACCTCGGCGGCGAAGCGGGCGAACGCCGCTTCACCTATGCCGATCTCGACCGCATGGCGACGGGCGTCGCCCGCGCCCTGGCCGCCTGCGGGTTTGCGCGCGGCGACCGCATCGCCATACTGTCGGCCAACCGCACCGAATATCTGGCGGCCTATTACGGCATCATGCGCGCGGGCTTCGTCGCGGTGCCCGTCAATCACCGGTTTCCGGCCGCGACCATCGATTTCATCCTGCGCGATTGCGGCGCGCGGCTGGTGTTCTGCGACCCGCCGCGGCGCGGGCAATGCCCGGCCGGGCTGCCCGCGGTGTGCTTCGGAAGCCCGGACCGGGACGGCTTCTCCGCCTTCCTCGATCCCGGCCCGTTCGCGGCGGTGATCGCGCGGCCCGACGAACCCGCGATGTTCCTCTACACCTCGGGCTCGACCGGCACGCCCAAGGGCGTGGTGCTGTCGCATCAGAGCCATATCTGGGTGGTGGAGACGCGGCTCGAAGGGCAGGATCTCTCCGCGCACCGGTTCCTCGTCGCGGCGCCGCTCTATCACATGAACGCGCTCGCCGTGAGCAAGCTCGTCTGCGCGGCGCATGCGACCATGGTGCTGCTGCCGCAGTTTGCGGCGCGCAGCTATATCGAGGCGATCGCGCGCCACCGCTGCACCTGGCTCACCGCCGTGCCGCCGATGATCGCGATGATGCTGCGCGAGCACGACCTGATCGCGCGCACCGATTTCGGCAGCGTGCAGTTCGTCCGCATGGGCTCGGCGCCGGTCAGCCAGAGCCTGATGCAGGCCCTGCACCAAACCCTGCCCCAAGCGAAAGTCACCAACGCCTACGGCACCACCGAAGCCGGGCCGGTGGTGTTCGGCCCGCATCCGCGCGGCCTCGCGCAGCCGGAAACTTCGGTCGGCTATCCCCATCCCAAGGTCGCGCTGCGGCTCAATGACGGCGGCAACTGCGATGCCGATCAGGGCGAGCTGGAAATGAAATGCCCGGCGATGATGCTCGGCTATCACAACCGGCCCGACCTGCCGTTGCCCTTCACCGCCGACGGCTTCTACCGCACCGGCGACGTGTTCCGTCGCGACGTCGACGGCTTCCATTATTTCCTCGGCCGCACCGACGACATGTTCGTGTCCGGCGGAGAGAACATCTATCCCGGCGACGTCGAACGCATGCTTGAGCGTCACCCTGCCGTGGCCCAGGCCTGCGTGGTGCCCATCGACGACGACATCAAGGGCCAGAAGCCGGTCGCCTTCATCATCGCGAAAGCCGGGACGCCGGTGGACGCCGAAGAGATCAAACGATTTGCGCTCGCCAATGCGCCCGCCTATCAGCATCCCCGCTTCATCTGGTTCGTCGACCGCCTGCCGCTGTCCTCGACCAACAAGATCGACCGCGCCGCGCTCAAGCGCATCGCCGCGGAGTATATCGCCGACATGCGCACGGGAGCGACGCGATGACCGAATCACCCACAGGCGGCATCGACCGCAGGCTGCCGGCGGGCGATCAAATCTTCCTCGACCATGTCGCGCATTTCGTCGCCGACGCCGACAGTGCCGCCCGCGCCCTGGCGCAGGCGGGATTTGCGCCGACGCCGCCGTCGGTCCAGGTCACTCCCGATCCCGCCGGCGGCCCGCCGCGCAGGACCGGTACCGGGAACGTCACCGCGATGCTCGATCGCGGCTATATCGAGTTCCTGTTCAAGACGGCGGACACGCCGCTGGCGGCGCAATTTGAATTTGCGATGGCACGCTACCGCGGTCTCCACCTCATCGCCTTCGCGGTGGCCGATGCGGCTGCGACCCATGCGCGGCTGGCGAAATCGGGATTTCGTGTGCAGCCCGTCGTCGACATGCAGCGCCCGGTCGAAACCCCGGGTGGAAATGACATCGCCGCCTTCTCCATCGTGCGGCCGGCGCCCGGCGAAATGCCGGAGGGACGCGTCCAGGCGCTGTCCCACCGCACCGAGCAGACGGTGTGGCAGGAGCGCTGGCTGTCGCACCCCAACGGTGCCACCGGCCTCCTCGACGTCGTCATCGTCGAGCCCGATGTCGCCGAAGCGGCGGACCGCTTCCAACGCTTCCTCGGCAGGCCGGCCGCGTTCGATGACTTCGGGCAAAACATCACGCTCGACCGCGGCCGCGTCCAGCTCCTCTCGTCGCTCATGCTCGATCGTCTGTTTCCGGGCCTCGAAATCCCGGCGCTGCCCTTCATCTGCGGCTACGGCGTCGCGGTGCGGTCGCTGGGCGAGACTGCGACATGCCTCGCGGCGGGCGGCTTCTCGTTCGACCGCCGCGACGGCTGCGTCGTCGCGCCGTTCCCCGCGCCGCTCGGTACCGGATGCTGGGCGTTCGTGGAGGACGCCGCGGCGCTGCCGTGGCGAGGATAATGTGCGTGAGTTTTTCTTACGACCTCATCCTGAAGGATGACGTTGTTTGATGCTATCTACATGACTCGAATCTCGGAACATTGTGCCGGTAATCTTAATGGAGGTCTGCCGTGCTGCTTCGCGTTACGCCCCTGTCGCCCTTCGGCCGCAAGGTCCGTATGGCCGTTTCCCACCTCGGATTGTGGGACCGCATCGAGACGGTCAAAGCCGATCCGATGGATCCCGCCGACGCCCTGCGGCGCGACAATCCGCTCGGAAAAATTCCGACGCTGATCACCGATGACGGCAAGCCGGTGTTCGACAGCCGCGTCATCCTGGAATATCTCGACCATGTCGCCGGCGGCGGCCGGATCATCCCCGCGGCATGGCCGGACCGGGTCGAGACCTTGACGCTGCAGGCCATGTGCGACGGCGTCATGGATGCCTGCATCCTGATCGTCTATGAAGCGCGCCACCGGCCGGCGGCGCTCCATCACCAGCCGTGGCTCGATTATCAGCGCGGCAAGGCCGTCCGCGGCCTCGCCGCGTTCGCCAAGCAGCCGCCCGATCCGGCCCGGTTCGATGTCGGCACCATCACCGCGGCCTGCATGCTGGGCTACCTCGATGTGCGAAAGCAGGTCGATTGGCGCCCGGAATTCCCCGCGCTGGTCGGCTGGCTCGATCAATTCCGCGCCCGGCATCCTGAATTCGACGCCACCGCGGCCACGCCGTAATCCCAGCCGGATCAGCAGACATGAGCACGCCCACCACCATTTCGGCCCATGGCGCCGAGATTCCGGTGATGGGTTTCGGCACCTCGGGCCTCGGCGGGGATGCCGCGGAACGGGTCGCGATCGCGTTGCGGCTCGGCTATCGCCATCTCGACACGGCGCGTAAATACGCCACCGAGCGCGGCGTCGGCGACGGCATCCGCGCCTCCGGCGTGCCGCGCGCGGAGATCTTCCTGACCACCAAGGTCTCCCACGAGAACCTGCGTCCCGCCGACTTCGCCCGCTCGGTGGAGACGAGCCTCGGCGAGCTCCAGGTCGATTATCTCGATCTCCTGCTGATCCACTGGCCGAACCCGAAAATCCCGGTCGCCGATTGCATGGGCCCGCTCGCCGCAGCCAAGCGCGCCGGCCTGACGCGCCATATCGGCGTCGCCAATTTCACCACCGGGCTGCTGGAACAGGCGATGCGCGCCTGCCCGGAGCCGCTCGTCACCAACCAGGTCGAGTGCCACGCTTATCTCGATCAGACCAAGATGCTGGCGGCGTTGCGGCGTCACGGCATGGCGCTAACCGCCTATTGCCCGCTCGCCCGCGGCCGCCTGATGGGCGATCCCGTGCTCGGCGAGATCGCCCACGACCGCAAGAAGACGCTCGCCCAGATCGCGCTGCGCTTTCTGGTTCAGCAGGAGATCGTGGCGCCGATCCCGCGCTCCTCCAACGCCGCGCGCATCGCGGAGAATCTCGATGTCTTCGATTTCCGGCTGACCGCCGACGAGATGGAGCGCATCGCCGCGCTCAAGCGGCCGAACGGCCGGGTCGCCAATCCCGCCTTCGCGCCGCAATGGGATTGAGGATCACTGCACCGCCCGTAGACCCGGGCGGGTGCGCAGCGCTGCTCAGTCCGTGGGTCCAGCCGTGCTTCTCCCTCTCCCGCTTGCGGGCAGGGGAATCGCAGGTGAGTAGAACTCTATTGCATCGGAAGTAAAAGTTGATTCTGAGGAAGGCTTTCCTGATTCGGGAGAGCTGGGATGGAACCGCTTATCTGGATTTTCCGTGAGGTCCGTGATCCACGTGACTTCAATGCGCGACATGATCTTGCGGCAATGCTGTTCATTGCGTTGGCGGCGACTTTGTGTGGGGCGAAGTCTTGCGTCGATATCGCCGATTTTGCTGCCGCCAACGCGGCGACACTTGCCGAGATCGTCGATCTTGACCACGGGGCGCCGAGCCACGACAGCTTCAGCCGGGTGTTCCGTCTGCTCGATCCCGACGAGATGGCACGGGTTTTCACCCGTTTCGCCGCGGCGCTGCGCGAGGGGCTCGGGCTCGGGCCGCCCAAAGGCGTGGTCGCGGTCGATGGCAAGTCTTTGCGGCGCGGCTATGAACGCGGACGCGGCTTCATGCCCCCGCTCATGGTGAGCGTGTGGGATGCCGAGACGCGGCTGTCGCTGGCGACCCGGCACGCGCCCGGCGGCAATGAGGTTGCGGCCACCCTGGCGGCGCTGAAAAGCCTGGTTTTGAAAGGCTGCATCGTCACCGCCGATGCCTTGCATTGCCACCCGCGCATGGCCGCAGGGGTGCGCGCAACCGGTGCGCACTACGCCCTGAAGCTCAAAGCCAACAACGCGCCGTTGTTCACCTGCGCGCAGGCCGCCTTCGCGGCGGCCGACGCCAAAGGCACGCTTGCCTTCTACGAGCACGGCGACAGCGGTCACGACCGACACGAACGGCGCCGCGCCAGCGTCATTGCCCGACCCGCCGCCGCGCCGGCCTTGCCTGGGCTCGCCGCCATCGGCCGTATCGAAACCGAGCGCCGGCAGGCCAATGGCAAGCCGACCAACACGGTGCTCTACGTGGCGCTCTCCAAACGGCTGACGCCCCAACGCATGCTCGAAGTAACGCGTACGCATTGGAGCGTCGAAAATCAGTGTCACTGGCCCCTCGACGTCGTCTTCAACGAGGACGATGCGCGAACCCGCAAGAATTACGGCCCGCAAAATCTTGCCGCTCTGCGCCGCATGGCCCTCGACATCTTGCGCGCTCATCCCGACAATCGATCCCCCGCCCGCAAAATGAAGCTCGCATCATGGAGCAAGGAATTCTTCTTCGAACTCTTTGCTCATCTGCAATAGCCCTGCGCTTGCGGGGGAGGGTTGGGGAGGGGGTAGCGGCTGATCGGCTTTACTCCGGAACGAGCCCCCTCCCTGACCCTCCCCCGCAAGCGGGAGAGGGGAAGCGCGTGGCCTCGCCTCATATCGCCGCAGCCAGGATGCGAAGGCCCGCGCCCCCGGAATGACGAAGGCACGGTTTGGCGGAAATACCGCCCCGGTCACTTCGCGGCGGTGGCCGACATGCCCTGATAAACCAGCTTCTGCAAGCCCTTTCCGGTCGCGGCGACGTAGATATTGCCCTTCGCGTCGGTGGTGATCAGGTGGCCTCCGCCGAGCATGCCGGGGCCCTTGACGGCTCCGACCTGATCGAGCGACTTGCGGTCGAGGATCGCTATTTCGTCGCCGTCGCCGACGTAGAGGAATTGCTGCTCCGGATCGGCCGACAATGCGACATTGCGGGCGAACAGCGAGCTGCCCTTGAGGTGCTGCTTGATGAACTTGCCGTCGTTGGAGAACATCTGGACGCGGCGGTTTTCGCGGTCGGCCACATAGATCAATCCGTCATGGGCGACGCGCAGCGAGTGCACGACGCTGAATTGCGGCGGGCCCGGCGGATCGAAGTTGGTGTGGCGCACGATCTCGCAATGATCGTCGTCTTCCGGCTTGTTGCCGAAGGCGCCCCACATCCGCTTGAACGCGCCGGTGTCGGCATCGAACACGATGACGCGGTGATTGCCGTAGCCGTCCGCGACGAACAATTCGTTGGTCGGCGGATAGAGCTGCACGTCGGCCGCGCGGTGAACGTTCGCGGTGTCGGCATTGCCCTTGCTCTGGTTGCTGTGGCCGATCTGCATGACGAACTTGCCGTCCTGGGTGAATTTCAGGAGCGCGTCGTCGGCGACCGGTTTGAGCTTTTCCAGGCCGTTGCTCGGGCAATTGTTGCCGCCCAGCCAGACGAAGCCCTTGTTGTCGATATAGATGCCGTGCTCGCGTTGCGGCCAGTCGTAGCCGGGGCCGTCGCCGCCCCACGATTTGACGTAGTTGCCGGCCTGATCGAACACGATGACCGGCGGCGCCGCCTTGGCGAAGTCGGCGCCCTTGAGCGTGCGCGGACGGTGCAGCACCCAGATGTTTCCTTGCGCGTCGCTCGCCATGCTGGAAACGTCGCCGAGCTTCCATTGCGGCGGCACTTTCGGCCAGGCCGGATCGAGGGTGAAGGTCGGGACGCTGCGGGTCTGCGCCTGGGCAGGCGTCTGCGCCGCGGCGCCGGTCGCAATCAGCGCCGTTGCGCCCATGGCGGCCGCGGCGGCCAACGCGATCACGACGGCACTGGGGTTGGTGTGCTTCATGTGTTTCCTCCGTATTTCCTTGTTTTTCGGTATTTCACCCCGGCCCGGGATTGCGGATGATCCCGCCGGTTGGGCGTTATGGTAGCCGGATTTGCGCAGCGCGGGAAGGCGCTGTGGCAGCCGGAATACCAGCCGAACATGGGGAGGGAGGAATTGCTCCGGAGCGTGGCGGTCGCGTTATTTGTGCTCTTCGGGTTCGCCGATATGGTACTGGGCGTACAGCTCCAGGCCGAGGCGGCCGACCAGCTCGAGCTGGGTTTCGAGGAAATCGATGTGCTCTTCCTCGTCGCTCATCAGCTTTTCGAACAGGTCCCGGGTGACGTAATCCTTCACCGCGTGGCAATGGGTCGCCGCTTCCTGGTAGAGCGCGCGCGCCGAGATTTCAGCGGCGAGGTCGCAGTCGAGCACTTCCTTGACGGTCTGGCCGATATGCAGGGGATCGAGCACCTGCATGTTGGGGAAGCCGTCGAGGAAGATGATGCGGTGCACGAGCTTGTCGGCGTGCTCCATCTCCTCGATGGATTCCTTGCGCCAGATCTTGGCGAGGGTGTTGTAGCCCCAATTCTCCAGAAGGCGGTAATGCAGCCAATACTGGTTCACGGCCGTCAATTCGTGACGCAAGGCCTTGTTGAGATATTCGATGACGGTTGCATCTCCGCGCATTGCCATGACCCTCATGCTGCTCGACGCGGCAAGCGTCCTTGTGAATCAAGATTATAACCATTCTAAACTGGGCGCCAGCGAAATTACGAGGCCGCCCAGCAGGACGTGCCGGCAGCGTGTGACAAATCCTAAAGTGTTGAATATGCTTGGTTTATTCGGCGAAGCCCGGGGGTCAGCCGCAACAGGCGCGGTCGGCCGGACAGGTCTTGATCGCCTCGTCCATGATCCGGCGGATGGTTCGCGCGCAGCGGCCGCATTCGGCGCTGCAGCCGAGGCACCGGTAGACTTCGCTGGTGCCGCGCGCCGCGCTTTCGGCTGCCACCGACCGGACCTGATGGTCGGAAATCACGTTGCACGAACACACGATCACGGGGTAGCTCCCTGTTCGGATCGGCCCGACGGCTTTCGAGTTCTGCGCGAAGACGCGGCCAATCCGGATACAATGTTTCTTGCCACGCCGGAAAACAGCTCCGCAAGAGCTATGATATGAAATCGTTCTAAACTGCGAAATGTAGTGATTCTAATCTGTTAGAAGCGATCAAAAGTCCCGCATCTGTTAATTTCGCAGGTGTCCCTGCGCCCCGCCCCGCCGTCCCGCCGCGCCCGCCGGGCACGGATGAGCCGCCTCGCCTTCATCCGGCTTGCAGCGGGATGGGCTGTCGCGGTCGCACTCCTGCTGGTTGCGGCGCTGCTGGCGCGAGGACCTGGTGAACGCGCAATGGACCACGGCGCGCGCATTCGCTACCCATGGGCCCCCGTTTTGGAGAGGCGCATCCATGACCGCCGTCGGCGTGAGTTCAGGTATCTTCCGCGACATCTTTTCCACCGAGGCGATGCGCCGGATTTTCGCCGACGAGAACCGCATCCAGAAATATCTCGACATCGAGGCGGCGCTGGCGCGTGCCCAGGCCCGGCTCGGTGTCATCCCGCAGGAAGCCTGCGATGAAATCCTCCGGCACTGCGCGGTCGCAGGAATACGACTTCGCCAAGCTGAAGGCGCAGACCGAGCGGATCGGCTATCCGGTGCTGCCGGTGGTGCAGCAGCTCGTCTCATTGTGCCGGGACGGTCTCGGCGAATGGTGCCACTGGGGCGCCACCACCCAGGACATCACCGACACCGCGACCATCCTGCAGATCCGCGAGGCGCTCGACCTCGTCGAAGCCGACATCGTCGGCGATCGCCGACGCGCTGGCCGGCCTCGCCAGGCGCTACCGCGACACGCCCATGGCCGGCCGCAGCAACCTGCAGCAGGCGGTGCCGATCACCTTCGGCTACAAGGTCGCGACCTATCTCGCCGCCTTCGAGCGCCACCGCCAGCGCCTCGCGGAGTTGCGGCCGCGCGTCCTGGTCGGCGAGTTCGGCGGCGCCGCCGGCACGCTGTCCTCGCTCGGCACGCAGCGGCCTCGAGGTCCAGGCCGAACTGATGAAGGAGCTCGGCCTCGGCCAGCCGGAAATCGCCTGGCACACCGTGCGCGACCGCATCGCCGAGGTCGGCTGCTTCCTCGGCCTCGTCACCGGCGTGTGCGGCAAGATCGCCTTCGACGTGAAGCTGATGATGCAGACCGAGGTCGAGGAGGTCTACGAGCCGTTCCACGAGGGCCGCGGATCGTCGAGCACGATGCCGCAGAAGCGCAACCCGATCTCCTGCGTCTACATCACCGCGACCACGTCGCTGGTGCGCCAGCACGTCGCGGCCCTGCTCGACGCCATGGTCGAGGACCACGAGCGCGCCACCGGCCCGTGGGAGATCGAGTGGATCGCGGTGCCGGAGATTTTCAGCCTCGCCGCCGGCGCATTGGCGCAGACGCGCTTCATGGTGTCGGGCCTCGTGGTCGACGAAAAGAAGATGCGCGCCAATCTCGACATCACCCGCGGGCTGATCGTCTCGGAAGCGGTGATGATGGGCCTCGGTCCGCACATCGGCCGGCAATATGCCCACGACCTCGTCTACGACATCTGCCGGCAGGTGGTCGCGACCGGCCGCACGCTGCTCGACCTGCTGGCCGAGAACAGAGAGGTCGCCAAGTATCTCGACCGCGCCGCGCTGGAGAAGCTGCTGCGACCCCGCCAACTATCTCGGCCAGGCCGGCGAAATGGTCGACCGCGTGCTGGCGATGCGGGGGAAGTAGGGGGACTGGGGCGAAACATTTGATTGGTCATTCCGGGGCGCCGCCAGGCGAACCCGGAATCCAGACAGCCTTGCCGCTTGCACCGCAGTCCTGGATTCCGGGTTCGCGCAAGAGCGCGCCCCGGAATGACGGAGTTGGGGGGGGCCGGCGATGACGGGTTCGTGTGGGGGGCCTGCTCGCTACGCCCGTTTGCGTTCCTGGGTGTCCGCCGGCACGAAGAAATCCGTAAGCTGCGCAATCGGGCTCTCCGCCGCGCCGGATTCGCGGGCGGCTGCGGCCACGTCCACATAGAGGCGGGCGATCGCAGCGAACATGTCGCCGCCCGGGGTGCCGTCGCCGAGGAAATGGCCGATCTCCTCCATCTCCGCGACCCAGCGATAGGCCTTGGGTGGCATGCGCGGCACCTGCCGCGTCAGCCAGGCGAGGAGATGCGGCTGGCTCATCTCGAGCTCCTTGTGCAGCGCCGCCGCGGAGCCGGCGCGGGTGGCGCCCAGCACCATCGCCACGGCGACGGCGGTGAATCCCTTGGTGATGCCGCCATAGGACATCTTCAGCGCGGAGGCCGCGCCGATCGGCCCGTCGAGGGCGGGAAACGGCACCCCGAAATCGCTGAGCCGCGCCACTTCGCCGGCCGCCGCGCCCGACACGTAGATGCGGGTCCCGGTGTGGCCGGGCGGCGGCGGCAGCCCGATGATGCCGCCGTCCACATAGCGGCAGCCGGTACCCTCCAGCACCGCGCCGATCTCGACCGCGGTTTGCGGCGAAATCGCGTTGCAGTCCACATAGATCGGCTTCTTGCGTGCCCGCGCCAGCGCCGGCTTCATCCGCTGCGCGAGCCCGACCGCCTCCCCGGGCGGGCAGATCGACAGGAAGAAGTCCGCCTCGCCGACCAGCGTATCGTCATCGGCGACCGGCACCATGCGGGCGCGCTCGGCCCGCGCCGCACTCGCCGCGGAACGGCCGGCGAGCGAGGTCGTGACCCGCACCCCGTGCTCGGCGAGCCGCGCTCCCACCGCCGCGCCCATGTCGCCCGCCGCAATGATCGCAACCACATAAGCCATGTGCATATGTCCTCGTTTCGAAGGCCTTGGGGCACGGGATAGCACAGTCCGGGCGCAACCGCTGCACCGGTGCGGCCGCCATGTCGGCGCGCGCCGAGCGGCATCAGGTTTGAACCTGAACGGTCAGGTCCGCTTCGACCGGAGCGTTAAAGGCGAGGCCCGAGATGCTGACCGCGGCGCGCGTGTGCCTGCCGCGCTCGGGTCCGAACACCTGGACATAGAGATCGGAAGCACCGTTGAGCACCAATGGCGCCTTTTCGAATCCGGGTACCGCCTTGACGTAGCCCGTCATCTTCACGATGCGGACCACCTTGTCCAGATCGCCGATGGCAGTCTTGATCCAGGACAGGTGATTGATGGCGATCTGGCGGGCCGACTGGTAGCCGTGCTCGACCGTCAGGTCCAATCCGACCGTTCCGGGCATCGGCATGTAATCCTCGCCCTTCGCGTTCTTGACGGTGCCCAGCGTGCCCGAAAGGAAGAGCAGGTTCCCCACCTGCACCGCCGGCACGAAATTGAACGGCGCCACGCGTGGCGGCGGCAGCTCGATCCCCAATTCCTTGAGTCGCGCCTCGATCCCGCCACCGTCCGCGGCACGCGCCGGCGCCGCCGCCGTAGCGGTTCCGGCCATGGCGAACGTGCCCATCGCGGCCGCCTGCCGCAAAAATCGTCTTCGTTCTTGTTTCATGATCCAATCTCTGTCGCTGTGAAGTGGACCCGGCAAGCCCCTGATATCGATTTGGGCCCGTCGTTGCTACAACATCGGCGCATTCGCCGCGCCGGCCGATGGAGAGATGAACATGATCGCCGTGGCGCCGCAGCGTTGCTTTCCGGCCTTGACCGCAAACACTTCGGCGCTAGAAAGCCTGCGGCTGCCGTGGTGGCGGCGCAGGACTGCCATGCAATCCGATACGCTCACCTATTCGTCGCCGCGCGATCCGCGCTGGAAGCGCTGGACCATGCGCGCCATCGAGAACCTGTCGGGACGGCGCGGCCTGCTGCCGGTGTACTACCGCTGGCGGACCGAGGTCGCGGGAAAGAGCCCTCGCATGATGGGCGCGCTTCTCGACATGGTCGGCACCCGCCTCGATATCGCCGCCGACGCCTGGCCGGCCGTGGTGCCGGCGGGGAGCCCGCTGGTGATCGTGGCGAATCATCCGTTCGGCATCGGTGACGGCGTCGCCCTGCTGGCGCTCGCCGAACAGCTCGGGCGGCCCTATCGCATCCTCATCAACAGCGACTTCCTGCGGGTCCCGGAGATCCGCCCCCATGCGCTGCCGATCGACTTCTCGGCAACCCCGGAAGCGATCGAATCCAATCTCGAGACCCGGCGCGAAGCGCGCAGGCTGTTGAAGAACGGGGTCACGATCGTCGTATTCCCGGCCGGAGGGGTGGCAACCGCCGAGCAGCCGTTCGGCAAGGCCGAGGAACTGCCCTGGAAATCCTTCACCGCCCGGCTGATCCAGCTCGCCGAAGCGGCGGTGCTGCCGGTCTATTTCGAGGGGCAGAACAGCGCGCTCTTTCATTTCGTGAGCCGCTACAGCCTGACGCTTCGGCTGGCGCTGCTGGTGTCCGAGTTTCGGCATTGCGTCGATGCAACCATCAAGGCCCATGTGGGCGCCGTCGTCCCTTTCGCGGATCTCGAATCGAGGGCCCACCGCAACGCCCTGACCGCGGAACTCTACGCCCGGGTCCACCGGCTGGCGCCCGGCGCCGCCGGGCTCGGCCCGGAGCACCTCGAAGCGCGTCCGCCGCAGCTGCGCCGGAGGTACCCCTGGGACGGCAAGAAGTCGCGATAATCTGCCCGGCGCGCCCGCGGCGGTTCGATCGCACTGCTTGCAGCCGCCTCCTTCTTCGTACTGTCGCACGACTCGGTTATCGCTCGTTTACACCTGACTCCAGGCGTTTAGGGAGCGTGCTGAAGAGAGCGCGTTTCGCGGTGATTACAGAAATGATGATCGGCGCCGGCGCCGCGACCGTCGGCGGGGTTGCCCTCACCCGTACACGGCGCGCCAGGCTGTACCGGGAACTCTCGCGGCGAGTCGTGGCGATCACGACCACCCACGCGCTCGACATGGGGCCGGCGCAGCGGCGCCCGCTCCCGAGCTTCGCCGATCGGCTGGCGATCCTGCCGGATTTCCTGCCGCCCAATACCTTTGCGGCGCTCCGGGCGGAAGCGGAACGCCTTGCCAGCCCGGAACGCAACTACGTGCCGGCCCACAAAAAAGGCGGAACGGTCGCCTACGAGACCTTGATCGATACCGCGCCCGGGACCGTGTCGTTCTATCACTCGGCGGACCTGTTGGGCCTGGTGTCGCGCCTCGTCGGCGTATGGGTCGGGCCGACGCCGATCCACGATCAGAACTCGCTGTCGCTGTTGTCCTACAACAAGCCCGGCGACCATATCGGCTGGCATTACGACCACAACTTCTATCGCGGCCGGCACTTCACCCTGCTGCTCGCGATCGTCAACACCGGGCGGGCGGCGCACGGCCTGAGCCACGCGGTCCTCAAGGGCCGAGTGGGCGGCCGGGAGATCGGGATCAGCACCGCTCCGAATACACTGGTCGTGTTCGAAGGGGCATTGGTGCAGCACCAGGTGACGCCGATTCTCGAAGGCGAGCGGCGCCTCATCCTCAGCATGACCTATTGCAACGATCCGCGGGCGCATTGGTGGCAGGCTGCGGCGCGGCGGGTCAAGGACACGGCCTTCTTTGGGATCAGGGCGCTCTGGACCTGACCTGTCATCGGCGCATGATCCCGAAAAGTTGCAGACTTTTCGGACAAGATCATGCTCAAACTAAAGGCCATTTGAGCGCTGTCCGATGCAATTCGAAAGGATGGCGCCCTCGATCATGATCGACCCGATGAGAATGCGATCGGGCGGGCTTGCCCGCCGCTCGGTCTAATCGTACAGAGAATGGCTGTTATCGGAGCGGGCGGGCTGACGGGCCGGTCTCCACGCGGCATATGTAGGCACAAGTTCCATCGCTCCGGTCAGATTTTGGACCACAAAACCCAACTGCTCACTGATATTTCTGATGGCGCAAAGGCGAAGCCGCTGCCGTTTTTCCCGGCAGGGTGGGCCCGCTGCGCCGCCGGAATAGGCGGTAAAACCATCCACCTCCAACCGGTTTTCCGATTTTACTCGATCTGAAACCGCTCTAGAGTTTGGGCGACTCGCCCACAGCTTCGGGACAGCCATGCTGCAGGAAATCAAACGGTTATTTGCCGAGCTCAGCGGGGGCGCCAAGCACACCAGCCATTTCGATGGTGACGATTACCGGGTCGCGGCGGCTGCATTGCTGGTTCATGTGGCGACCCTGGAAGGTGACCTTTCCGAGCCGGCGCGGGCCAAGCTTCGTGCCCTGCTGCGGTCGCAATTCTCGCTGGACGATGCCTTGACGGACGAACTCATCGATACGGCGGTGGCGGCCGATCACGAGGCAGTCGATTTTTTTCACTTCACTCATCTGCTGATGCGCAGCCTGAACGAAGAGGGCCGCTTGCGGGTGGTGGAAATGCTATGGGAGATGGTATTCGTTGACGGGGGCGTCAGCGAATTCGAGGACAATGTAATGTGGCGGGTTGCCGATCTTCTGGCGATCTCGCCCCATGACCGCATCGCGCTGCGCCAGCGCGTCGCCGGCGATCGACCGAGCGCGGAGGACAAATGAACGAAGTCGCCGCCAAAAACACGTCAAGTGGTGGTGATAACAGGGGCTTCGGCCGGCATCGGGGCCGCGCTGGCGCGGGTGTTCGCCGAACATGGCCACGACCTCGTGCTGATCGCGCGGCGCGAAAACAAACTCGATGCCCTGGCCGACGAAATCGCCGCGGCAGGAAGCCAGCGGCCGCTGGTGCTGCCGGTCGACCTCACCCAGCCCGACGCGGCGGGACGAATCAAGGCGGAGCTCGCGGCCCACGCGCTCGAACCGCAATACATCGTCAACAATGCCGGCTTCGGCCTGGTCGGCGAGGCGGCCCAGCTCGATCATGCCGAGCAGCTCGCCATGATCGACCTCAATATCCGCTTTCTCACCGAGCTGTCGCTGGCCTTCGTCGACACGCTGAGCCGGCTGCGCGGCGGCATCCTCAACGTCGCCTCGGTGGCGGGGTTCCTGCCGGGACCGGGAATGGCGGTGTATTACGCGACAAAGGCCTACGTGCTGTCGTTCAGCGAGGCGCTCAATCACGAGTTGATCAGGCGCGGCGTGCGCGTCACGGTGCTGTGCCCCGGCCCGGTGCCGACCGAGTTCCAGGCGCGCGCCGGGATTCCCCGGGTGCCGTTTCCGAGAAGCAACGGCGTGCCCCGCGTGGTCGGCTCCAATGCGCTGACATGCAGCGCGGCAGAGGTCGCCGAGGCCGGCTATGCCGGATTGATGCGCGGGCGGCGGGTGGTGGTTCCCGGGGTGGGCAACAAGGCGGTGACGCTGCTGACGCGGTTGTTGCCGCGCCGGGTTTTCCTGGAAGCCGTGGCGCATTCGCAGCTGATGCGAGCCAGGGGCTCCGACCGGGTTCTGAAAAAGGCCGTGCGGGAGGCGCCGTGAACGGTTGTGCTGCGGCATCCAAGCCTGTCCTGATCGTTCTGCATCAGGAGATGTCGACGCCCGGCCGGGTCGGCCACTATTTACAGGCGCGCGGCATCTCGATGGACATAAGACGGCCGCGGCTCGGCGATCCGCTGCCGGAAACCCTCGCCATGCATGCCGGCGCGGTGATTTTCGGCGGCCCCATGAGCGCCAATGATCCCGACGATTTCATCCGCACCGAAATCGAGTGGATCAAGGTGCCGCTGCGCGAGGAGAAGCCGTTCCTCGGCATCTGTCTCGGCGCCCAGATGCTCGCCCGCCAGCTCGGCGCGACGGTGGCCTTCCATCCCGAAGGGATGGCGGAGGTCGGCTATTACCCGATTCGCGTCACCCCGGCAGCGCGCGGCGTGATCGAGACGTGGCCGTCGGTGGTCTACCAATGGCACCGCGAGGGTTTCGAGTTGCCCGCCGGCGCCGAATTGCTCGCCGAAGGCGATCTTTTCAAGGTCCAGGCGTTTCGCTACGGGCCGGCGGCTTACGGTCTCCAGTTCCATGCGGAGGTCACCCACGCCATGATGTGCCGCTGGACCACCCGCGGCCACGAGCGCCTCGCGCTGCCGGGCGCCAAGCCCCGCGCCGCGCATTTCGTCGACCGGCCGGTCTACGACCTCGCCATCCGCACCTGGCTGTTCGACTTCCTCGACCGCTGGAAAGAGCAGGGATCAGGGATCAGTAATCAGGGATCAGAAAAACGGGTCTGATTACTGATCCCGTGATCACTGATCACTGATTACTGAGACGGTCCACCCGCAGCAGGGCGGGAAATGCGCGCATGGCGATGGCGACCACCACAAGGGTGCTGACGCCGCCGATCAGCACGGAGGTGGCGGTGCCGAACACGCTCGCCATCACCCCGGCGCGGAAATCGCCGAGCTGGTTTGCGGTGCCCGTGAACAGCGAATTCACCGCACTGACCCTGCCACGCATCTCGTCGGGCGTCTCGACCTGGATCAGGGTCTGGCGGATCACGACGCTGACCATGTCGGCGACGCCGAGGACCGCCAGCACGGCCATCGACAGATAGAACGACGACGACAGCGCGAACACGATGGTCATGACGCCGTAGACAATGACACAGGCGAACATGATGCGGCCGGCGCCGCCGGCGAGCGGCGCGCGCGCAAGCGCGACCGAGATCGACCAGCGCGCCGAACGCCGGGGCGGCGCGCAACAATCCCATCCCCCATGGCCCGGTCCCGTAGACGTCACGGGCGAAGGCCGGCAGCAGCGCCATCGCGCCGCCCAGCAGCACCGCGAACAGGTCGAGCGAGATGGCGCCGAAAATGATGGGATTGCGGGTGATGTAGCCGAACCCCGCGAACAGGTTGTTAAGGTGAGCGGCTCGCGCTTCGCCACGGCGCGCGGGGTCTTGATGAACAGCATGCAGGTTCCGGCGAGGAGAAAAAGCGCGCCGCACAGGGCGTAGACGAGGGTCGGCCCGAACAGGTAGAGCAGCCCGCCGAGGGCCGGCCCGCCGATGGTCGCGATCTGCTGGGCGGAGGCCAGCGCGGCGATCGCCCGCGTCAGGTGCCCGCGCGGAACGATGACGGGAAGCACGGTCTGGAATGTGGTGCCCTCGAAGGCGCGCGCCGAGCCGACGATGAAGGCCGCCGCGAAAATCCATTCCCTGGAGGCGACGCCGGCGGTGGTCGCCGCCAGCATCATCAGAGCGGCGATCGCTTCCACCATCTGGGCGAGGCGCAAGACCCGCGAGCGGTCGTAACGGTCGGCGACCTGCCCGGCCGCCAGCGACAGCGCGGCGGCCGGCACGAACTGGAACAACCCGATCAGGCCGAGATCGAGCGTGCTGGAGGTCAGCGCATACATCTGCCAGCCGAACGCGACGCCCTGCATCTGGAACGCGATCATGCTGGCGACGCGGGACACCCACAGCAGCAGGACCGGAGGATGCCTCAACACCGAGAACGGCGGTTTCAATTCCGTTGCGCCCTATCGCCCGCCGTCCATCGCGGCGATCACGCGCGCGGTAAAGGCCTTGGTGCCGAGCGGGCCGCCGAGGTCGCGAGTGCGGTGGGCGGCGACCGCGATGGTCGCGTCGACCGCCGCGGTGATGCACTGGCCGGCGGCGGCGAAATTCGCGCCTGCGCCGCGCTCCTCCAGCCACGACAGCAGCATCGCCGCCGATTCGATCAGCGAGGACGGATTGGCGAGATCGCGCCCCGGCGATGTCGGGCGCCGAGCCATGCTGGGCCTGGGCCACGGCATAGCGGTGGCCGGCATTGAGCGAAGCCCCGATGCCGAGGCTGCCGGCGATCTCGGAGGCCTCATCGGACAGGATGTCGCCGAACATGTTGGTGGTGACGATGACGTCGAACAGGCCGGGATCGCGGATCAGCAGCGCCGCCATGGCGTCGACGAGGCGCTCCTCGCAGGCGATGTCGCCATGCCGCTCGGCGACCCGCCGGGCGCAGGCGAGGAAAAATCCGTCGGACAGGCGCAGCACATTGGCCTTGTGGACGACGGTGACGCGTCTGCGCCGCCGCGCGCGCAAGCGAGAACGCCGCCTCGACGATGCGCTCGGAGCCTTCCCGCGTGATCTTGCGGACCGACAGCGCGAGGTCGGGCGTCGGCATGAATTCGCCGGGGCCGACATGCATGGAACGGTCGGCGTAGAACCCTTCGGTGTTCTCGCGCACGATCACGAGATCGATGTCGCGCCCGCAGCGCGGCGGCAAGCCCGGCCGCGATCGCGCCGGCCTGATATTGGCGAACAGGTCGAGCCGGCGGCGCAATTCTCCGGACGGATTGAGCCCGCCCTGGCTGACCGGCGGATAGTCGTTGTGCGACACCGGGCCGAGGATGACGCCGGCAGCCGCCTTCGCCTGCTCGACCACCGCGTCGGAAATCGTGGTACCCGCCTTGTGCAGCGAACTGAAGCCGATATCGGCCGCTTCGTAAGCGAGGCCGAGAGCGAACTTCCGGTCGGCGGCCTGCAGCACCTCGACGGTGGCGGCGACGATTTCCGGGCCGATGCCGTCACCCGGCAGCACCAGGAGAGTGGTCGTGGCGGCACGCTGCCGGCCGGTTCGCGTCTCCGCCAAAAACTCCTCCTCCGTGGTCCCCGCAACACGAGGCGACAGCGGCGAGGTGAAACACACACCGCCGGCGACCGCAAGGCCGTCGTCGTCGTGGTCGAATGACGAGCGTCATGGCCGCGAAGGCGGCCGGAGCGCGGGCTACTCGAAATCGGCGATCAGGGTGACGGTGCTTTCGAGCATGAATGTGTAGCTCTCCGTCGTACTGACCACCTTCCCGTTGTCGGTCCAATGGACGAAGGTGTGGCCGGCGTTGGGGCTGGCCGTCACCGTTTGCATACTGCCTTGCACGAATGTGCCGCCGCCGCCGACGGTGCCGTCGGCCGCGGGCGAGGCCCTGACCGTAATCGTGTATTGCTTAGGGGCGGCAAAATCGGCAACCAGGGTGACGTTGGCACTGAGCACGAACGTGTAGCTCGGGGTCGTGCTGACCACCGCACCGTTCTTGGTCCAGTGGACGAAGTCGAAGCCGCTATTGGGCGTGGCCGTCACCGTTTGCGAGCCGCCTCCCACGAATGTGCCCCCGCCGCCGACCGTGCCGTCGGCCGCGGGCGAGGCGCTGACCTTGATCGTGTATTCCTTCGGGGTGACGTTGAGCGTCGCAAGCCGGGTCGTGTTGCCTTGGCTGTTGGTCGTGTTGTTGAACCCGATGCTGCTGATGTAGCTGGTGGGCGTGAGTTTGTCCGCGCTGGAATTGACCGTGAAGGTGATGGTCTTTCCCGATTTCGTCACGGTTCCGGAGGTCGACGAGGCGGTGAGCCAGCTCGGCACATTGGTGATCGAGTAGCTCACGGTCCCGTTCGGGGCGGTGAGCGTATAAGGGAACGATGTCGGCGAGAAGGGGCCGCCCTGTTGCCCCATGGCGGTGATGCCGGTGGCGGGCGAGACCACAAAGGCCGGCGGACTGACGACGAGCGACGCGGTTCGGGACTGGGTACCCTCGCCGGTGTCGGTATTGGTGAAAGCGATGGTGGCGTTATACGCGCCGGCGGCGAGGGTATTCGCGGTTGCATTGACCGTGAACGTCACCGGCGCGGGCGTTCCGGAGGTCACGGTGCCGGCGGTTGCAGAAGGGGTGAGCCAGATCGGAGTGCCGGTTATCGAGTAGTCGACGCTTCCGCTCGCGGCGTTGAGCGTATAGGTGAACGACGTCGGCGAGAATGGGCCCCCCTGAGTCCCCGAAGCGGCGATGTTGCCCGCGGGGGTCACCTGCAGCCCCTGCGCCGGCCCCGTACCATTCCAATTCGTCACCAGATTGTAGACGTTGACGGTGCCGATGCCGGTGGCGAAGTCCCAGCCGGTTGCCGCGCGGTAAGCCGGCGCATAGGAGCTGTTCGAGGTCGACAGCACGCCGTTGGTGCCGGAGGGGATGTAGCAGTTGTAGGGCCCCTTGCAGTTGGCATCATTGTCGCCGAGCGTCACGTCATAGAAAATGCACGCGCTTCCCACCGTGTTGCCGTTGCTCGAATTGCAGGAGGCGTTGCCGCTCGCGCCATATTCGCCGGCGGCGAGCTGATACAATTGGTAATTGGGATTGCCCTGGCTCGCTCCCTGTTGCTGGTTAACCAGCGCCTGGATGCCGGCCATGATCGGCGACGCGAAGGATGTTCCGCCCGCGCCGCTCCAGGTGCTGGGCGCGCCGGTACAGGGGGCCGAACCGTTCGCGGTCTCATCGGGGTCGGACCAGCAGAAAACGTAATAGTGGCCCCACACGCCGTTGGCGGCGAACAGCGACACGTCCGGAAGATCGCGCACGCCGTCGCTGGGGACGCCGAATACGCCGGCCTGCCAGGACGGCTTGGGGTATCCGGCGCAGGTGCCGCTGACGACCCCGGCGGTGGCGGGCGCTCCGGTCGCGCAGCCGCTCGGGCCGCCGCTGCCCCCCGCATTGCTGAGGAAATCGGCCTCCCCGGTGCTACTGTTGCAGAAGCCGGACGTGCCGTAGGTGGTGGTGTAACCAAACAAATTGGCGAAGAGCTGGCTGGCGCAGGAGTCGTTCCACGGAATCTCCGGGATGTAGGACAGGGCCGAGCCATAGGTCCCGGTGTTGATGGAATTCCAATAGGTGCC
This sequence comes from uncultured Alphaproteobacteria bacterium, assembly GCA_963800215.1. GTDB lineage: Bacteria > Pseudomonadota > Alphaproteobacteria > Rhizobiales > Xanthobacteraceae > JAJPKK01. Next base: position 66,233 of record CAWCZY010000011.1, read on the forward strand.
GGTGGTCCCCGAATAGCTGTCGCTGAAATCGGTGCCGCCGACCGCGACGTTGTAGGGGGTGGAGCCGAAGCCATTCACGCCAATGCCGTGAGTCACCACCGTGGCGTCGTAATCGCACCCGCCGGCGTCTTCATCGCCCGACGAGACGAAGATCGAGGTCCCCTCGGCGACGCCCTGCTGATAGATCGCGCTGAAGGCCGCATTGCCGGAGGCGCCGTTGTAGGCCTCGCAGGTTCCATAGCTCAGGCTGATGATGGCGGGCGGGTTCGCCCCGTTGATCAGGTTCTGTATCGCGATCAGGCCGCCGAAGGTGGCGGTGTCGGCGCAGGCGGCCACCACGATCGCGGCGCTGGGCGCGGCGGCGCTGGCGTATTCGGCATCCAGGATCGCTTCGCCGTCGTCGCTGTTCACCCCGGGATCGGAGCAGTTGTCGGTTCCAGAGGGCGGCGGCGGGTTGATCGTGTTCAGCGACGCGCCCGTATAGCCCGACAGGCCGAACGTCGAGCGGAAGGTGGTCCAGTCGCCGGCCGAGTAGAGCTCGGTGTCCTCGATCACATAAATGGTTTGATTCTGGCCGGTGTTGCCGGCGGTGAACACCGGGTTGAAATTGTAGATCGTCGCCAAGTCGGGAGGCGTGACCAGATAATCGCCGCCGCCGACGGTGTAATTGGTCTTCGGCTTGCGCACCAGGTTGGGCCGCGGCATGAAATTGTTCAGCGACACCACGCCGACGATCGCTGGCGCGAGCGCCGCCGGGATCTGCGGGTCGCTCATATTTGCGATATGGGTGGCGCCGCCGGCCTCGACGAAATGGATCTCGGTATGGAAGGCGGCGAACACCTGACCGGCGGTGCCGGAAAAATCGATCGTCATGCCGCTTGGATAGACCACGTTGACGACGAATCCGTGCCCCTGGAGCCACGCCGTGATCTTCTGGATATCCGATGGCGCCGGGCCGAACTGGGCGCCGAACTCGCCCGCCGTGAGCCAGTGGTGGAACTTGGCCGACCGGGGATCATGCAACTGGTCGATCAGCTGCGCGAGCGCCTGCTCCTGAGCCGCCGGGCGCTGCAACTGCAGCAGCAGGTGCTCCATCGGGAGAGCCTCGGGCACACGGCCGCGATCGTTGGCGGTGTTGGCCTCGGGACGGGTATTGCCGGACAGCCGCACCAGGTTGCTCTCGACCACCGGTGCCGTGATCAGCGGCCGCGCCGAACCGTCGCCGGACAGCTGTCCGTGCGCCGGGGGCGTGATCGCGAAAACCAGCGCCAAGACCGCCAGCGCCGAGACCGCCAGCCCGATGCCGGCACCACCGTGCTTTCCGATCATGCGTTCCCCTCCCGTGTTTCGCCGCCTTAGTATGCGAGTCCCGCGTCTTCCTGCGCCGTCCCCCAAGGGGAGGAATGCGAGCGAATTTCACTGCCGACGTGCTCTCGATCGTCACCCCACATGCCGGACGAATCGTCGCGAACGAATCTGGCACTTGTCTACGATTAGGAGGACATGTTGCCCGCTCTGTGGCAACACGACCCGCCGCACATCGCCGAATCGGACATCGCAACGATTTTCGGCCGCGGGCCTACACCAGCCGGCAGCGTCCCGAATGGGGCACAGGGTGTTGCTCAAATGCAGCAATTTCCGGGCGCAATTGCAACACGCGCTTCCGCGCGGCCAACCCGGCAGTCCGTCGGCCGGTCGATGATGGCGTCGCCTCGATGTCTGAAAGCTGCGGACTGCTCGGACCACGATGTCGGTTCAACCGCGGCCGTCATCACAACCCCTACTTGCCTGAAATAATTTGTTCGTGCTATACGCGCATTGTTCCTTTCGGAAAGAGAACCGCTCGTTTCGGGAAGAGATCAGTGTGCTCGAACGAATACTGAACCTTCGCAAGGCACGCCGGCCGGATTCGCATCGTCCCGACACACATCGCGCATATTTCGACGCGCGGACGTACCTGCGGAAGTATCCCGACGTTGCCCGGAACATTCTCCATTGGTACAATGGCGACCATCGGCGCGCAGCAAGTTCAATCAGGCTGCTGCGGTCTTCCGCCATCTTCGATCCGGTTTGGTATAAAGAGCATTATCAGGACCTTCACGGCACCACCGTCGATGCGATTCGCCATTATGTCGTTTACGGCGCTCGCGAGGGACGCAATCCTCATCCGCTCTTTGATACGAAATGGTATCTGCATCAAAACCCGGACGTAGCGGCTTCGCAAAACAATCCGCTCGTACATTATATACTTTATGGTGCGAAAGAGGGTCGCAACCCGCATCCGGTTTTCAATACCTCGCGATATATGGCCCATCATCCGGATATCGACTTCAGGACGATCAATCCCTTACTGCATTGTATTCAGCATTATCGCGCGCAAGAGCGCGACCGCCATAGTGTCACGGAAGCCGCGATGTGGAAACGTGTGGCGTTTGCGGTCGAGCATGATTTCCGCGCGGCCGATGGATATTATTCCCGGGTCCGGGAGGTGATCCTCAAAGAATTCGACGCCGACTATTATCGCAGCAACAACCAGCAAATGCACAGTATCGATCCCGTCGATCACTTCCTCACCATCGGCTGGCGTCGGGGATACGATCCGAGCCCGAGATTTTCGGTCATCCACTACTTGTCCCTAAATCCAGACGTGGTGTCCGCGGGCTGCAATCCCCTTTACCACTTCATAATGTGGGGACGGTCGGAAAGACGTTCACCGAAACCGGAAATAAAGCGGCACATCGCGGCCTCAAATCAGCTCGCACCGATCCTGTTCGTCGGCCATGAGGGCATCAAGACCGGCGCTCCGGTCGTCCTTCTCGAAATCGTCCGCTGGTACGCCGAACATACGCGCCGACCAGTCGCAGTGCTGCTCATGAGCGGCGGCTGCCTTGCTTCCTCCTATGCCGAATTTGCCGACGTGTATGTGTTTCACGACACCATGCACGAATCGCTCGATTCTGATGCATTCGCAGCGTTTATAAACAGGCCGTTCGCCTTGGCGTACGTCAACTCCGTCGCCTCGGGCGACTTTTGCGTCGTATATGATCGATTTCTGAAAGCCAAGAACGTTCCTCTGGTTCTACACGTGCACGAGCTGTCGAATGTCATTCGCATATTTTATGACAGGTTCAGGGCATTACAGTCCCGCGCCGTCTCCTTTATCGCGGTTTCCGACAAGGTCAGGACTTGTTTGATCGACGAATTCGGTTGTGATGAACGCGACGTATTTTTGTCGCGCGCGTTCATCAGGCCGGTCGAAACCGCGGCAAACAATATCGTCGCTTTACGCGAAAACGCAAGGCGCATACTAGGCCTGAATGCCTATGATTTTGCCGTTCTGGGATGCGGAACCATTCATTGGCGCAAGGGGCCTGATTTGTTCCTCGACGCGGCAACGAAAGTCATCGAGCGTGGGTTGATACCCAATGCCAAATTCGTCTGGGTCGGCGATGGTCCCGATATCGAGCAATACCGATGCGCCGCTCGCGACCCCAAGCTGCTCGGCCGCGTTCAGTTCGTTGGATTCCGAGATGACGCCAGCGAACTGATGGCAGCGGCCGACGTCTTCTATCTGTCGTCGCGAGAGGATCCTTTCCCGCTCGTCTGTCTCGAAGCGGGACAGTTCGCAGTACCAAGCCTCTACTTCGAGGGTACGACCGGCATATCGGAGTTCACCGGGAGCGACGCCGGAATCGGCGTTCCTTCCTTCGACACGGACAAGATCTGTTCAACCCTGTACTTGCTCGCTCGACATCCCGTGACCCTCATGCGTCTCGGCGAGGTCGCCCGCGCGCGAGTCATGGCCGGCTATACGGCGGAAATAAAGATCAGTCAGATCGCCCAGCACGTTCAAAACGTCACCCGGTTCGTACCCGATGTCTCCGTCATCGTCCCAGCGTACAATCATGCCGATTACATTCAGGAGCAACTCAACAGCATCCTCACGCAGACGATCCAGGACTTCGAGGTGATCGTTCTCGACGATTGTTCGAGCGATGCGACCGCGGAACTGGCCGGCATGTTCGCTTCCGACTCGAGAGTGCGCCTGGTTGGAAACGCCGTGAACTCGGGTTCGCCTTTCAAACAGTGGCGGCGCGGATTGGAGCTTGCGAGATCGCCGCTCGTCTGGATCGCCGAAGGGGACAACTCGGCAAGCCGGAACTTTCTCGAAACGCTTCTGCCGGCGCTCGAAGATGAGCGAATTTCGCTGGCATTCTGCGCAACTGCCGTCATCGACAGCCAGGGCGCAGCGAAACCCGGAGTGCTCGATGCCTATTACGCGCAAAGCGCATTTCCCTTCGACGACGAACAGGTGCTGGTCGATGGATTCAAGGCAGTGGAACTCGGCTTTGGCGCCATGTGCCTGATCGTCAACACGAGTGCCACGCTGATGCGAAAGGCCCTGCTCACGGAGGCCGTCGGGGCAGCGGAAATGTTCAAGATGTGCGGTGATTGGCTGATATATCTGCACGCCCTGAGAAACGGGAAGTTGTTCTACTCGACAAAGGCGACGAATTACTTTCGGCCGCATACGCAGTCCGCGGTTCACAAACTGGAGGGGACGCCGACGTACTTTGAGGAACGTCACAAAGTAGCCAGCTTCGTCGTAAGCAACTTCAACATATCATCCGGCGCTTTTCGCCGTCTGCTTGCGCTGAACGAGAACGAGTGGCACAGGTTCCGCGGCAGGAATCCCGGTCGAAACAAGGCACCCCTGCTGCGTCATGATGCGCTCGTGGCGGCCCGCAGGGCGCGATGGAAAATTGCGCCGATGCGTATCGGTTTCTACGTCCACGGGATGCTGTTCTCGAAAGGGGGAATCGAACGGCTCGCTGCTGCGCTCGCGAATTCGCTGACGAGACGCGGGCATTGTGTCTGGATTTTCTGCCGGGTCTGGGAACCCGTGAGGCCGGTTTACGACCTCAACGATTCCGTGAATGTCGTTCCTATATTCGATGAAAACGACATTGAAAACTCCGTTCCGCGGCTGCGTCTGGAAGTTGCGCGACATGACTTGAGCTGCTTCGTTCCTATGCTGTCGGAATGGCTGTTCGACCCCATCATCGGCGCGGCCGAAGGCCTGGGCGTGCCGATCTTGGCGTCGGAGCACAACGATCCGTGGAAGATCGAAGAGCTCTGGTGGTCGATCCCGGGCCGCCGGCCACCATCCTCACCCCTGCTGCGCTGACGCTGCGCCACGCGCCCGTCGCCGATTGTGCCCGTTACGACAACCTCAGGAGAACCAACTGATGGAACGATCCCAACTCTTCGATCTCATGGGCGAGCTCAAGCTCTACGGCATGAAAGCCGCCTTCGACGAGATCATGGCCACGGCCGTCAAACGTCAGCACGAACCCCAGCGCATCGTCGGTGATCTGCTCAATGCCGAGATCAACGAGAAGCAGGCGCGCTCGATCAAGTACCAGCTCACAATCGCCAAGCTGCCGCTCGCCAAGGACCTCGATGACTTCCAATTCGAGGGCACGCCAATCAACCAAACACTCGTCAATCAGCTTGCCGGCGGGGACTTCGTCGCCCAGCAGCGCAACGCCGTGCTGGTCGGCGGGACCGGCACCGGCAAGACCCATCTCGCCATCGCCATCGCCAGAAGCTGCATCCGGTCCGGTGTCCGCGGGCGATTCTACAACGTGGTCGATCTCGTCAACCGGCTCGAGACCGAGACCCGCGCCGGCCGCCAGGGCCGGCTCGCCGACCAGCTGACCCGCATGGACTTCATCATCCTCGACGAACTCGGCTATCTGCCCTTCGCTCAATCCGGCGGCCAACTCCTATTCCATCTCGTCAGCCGGCTCTACGAGCGCACCTCAATCATCGTCACCACGAACCTCGCTTTCGGGGAATGGCCGAGTGTCTTCAGTGAGCCGACGCTTTCATAATGCCC
>CAWCZY010000012.1:0-65602 GCA_963800215.1 uncultured Alphaproteobacteria bacterium
TAGTCGCGCGCTATCTCCGACCGTGCGAGCGTTCATCGACTTCCTCAAGGATTCGCCCGAGATGAAGAACGTGTGGCGCAACGGCGACCAGTCAGGCTGAACCTCGCAAAGAGACATGATCACGCTGGAGGGCCTTCCACGCGCTCATGCCATCATTCCTGCGAAACGCCTTGATCCGGTCGTGGCCGCGACCGGTTGGGTTCGATCGTCAAAGCTGGCCATGCAAAGAAAAGCCCCACATTCACGTAGGGCAGTCGGTATTCGGGGCGCGTGGACCGAAGGAGGTGGCGGCACGCATATCGACCCACACGATAGGCAACTCCCTTCGATGTACAATGTTCCGCCCAATTATGGGGACGCGGAAATGGTTCGACGCGGCTTCAAGCGATGATCGCCATTGATCTCGCTCGCCTTTCCGCGCGACTTGGTGAGCCGTCGGCGGCGGCTCGTCGTTCATCGAATTCGCCATCGCAACAGGTGCGTTGGGACAGAGAATTGCCATCGCACGAGTATGATATCAATCCAGATATTCGACACCGATATGTTTGCCCGAACGCCATGCCACGCGGCACTGGCGGCGCGACGTGGATTCAAGCGTCATATAGATATAAAAATGGTCGGGAATCTCGCTCGGTCCATCGACCGCGAGGCGGGCGCCTTTTTTGGACTCGTCCAAGACAATGCATTCCTGCAGTTGCTCTCCCCTAGTCCGGGACAGCCAGCCGCATCGGCGCACAGTCTTACGCGGATCGACACGTTCATCCTTTGCTTCTTGAACGGGTTCAGAATCGGACATCGATATATCCCAGCGGCCGCAGAAGACGAATGAGTTCCATCCCGCCGCCAGGGCTACCTCCTGGCGTGCGATTGAGAAGCCAGCCCCGACCTGCGGGAAGTGACTTCGGCATGAGCCGGCATAGTCGGCCTCGGGGCGACCCCCGTATGCGGTATGGCGGTGCGCGGCGTCAGCATCGCCCTTGATGACCCCGGCGCGAGCAGCGCGGGATCTGGAGACTGGGCATTTGCACGCGGTGCCGCCAGCGCTGCGACGCCTCCCGCGAGGATCAAAGATACGATCAGGGTGCGGATCATGGGTTTTCCTTTGCCGGCCCCAACTCACAAACGTTCGCGTTGACCAGTTAGTTCCGCCGGGACGGCCGCACCGTCGCATCCGTGATCCGGCGCCCGGCCGCAATGCGGCTGCTCAGGCCGTGCCGGAGGAGCTCAAGGCTCCTCAACGTCCTTCTCCATCATCGCCCCGGAGCATTGACGCCAACCGCATCCGCCCGACAGGAAAAAGCCGGTGTCAGATTCGGTTCCCGGATCTCCAGAAAAGGGCTACTGTCCACGTAGCTTCGGCGCATCGAGCCTATGTCGATCAATGGGGAACAGAAATTGCCGTCACCGGGAAAACGCCACGACCGAGAGCTGGAACGCGCAGATGCAGGAGCCGCAACGGCGTTTGACGGCGACGAGCGTGATCCTCCGACTCTCATCGCGTATGAGATTGCGGAAACTCCGCGGATGCCGCTGGTTCCAGCGTCTTCATCACGATTCTGGATGGATGCCACTCCGAAGAAATTTGCCAACCGTTGCTTGCCGTTGCTGATCGCCAATCAGAGCGGATGGTTCATCCTGAATAGCCATGAATTTCGTGCCACTTGGAATGGCCGTGTCGACAATTCCGGGGTGAGGATAGAATACCTTAAGGGTTCGGAGCCGCATCCTGTCTCGTGCCATTTCGGCCAAGGTATACTCACCTGGACACTGCCGTATCTTTTCCGGACGTCTCCAGGCTATAATTTGCTCGTCCGCGGCCCCTCAAACATGTTGAAAGCCGGCGTCTGTCCGCTCGAGGGCGTTGTGGAGACCGATTGGTCGGTCGCAAGTTTCACGATGAACTGGAAGCTCCTTCAAGCCAATGTCCCCGTCACCTTTTTAGTGGGTGAGCCGATATGCATGCTCGTGCCACAGCGGCGCGGGGAGCTCGAGGCGTTCCGGCCCGAGACCCGCACGCTCGATGCGGATTCAGAGATGGCTCGGCAGCACGAACATTGGGCGCAAGGCCGCGCGCGGTTTCTGACCGATCTCACGACAGCCGGTTCGGTTGCGCAAAGGCGCGGTTGGGAGAAAGACTATTTTCAGGGACGCGCGCCCGGAGACGCACGTGCACGCGAACATCAGGTCAAGTTGGAACTGGCGGAGTTTGTCGACCGCCGGCATCGCAAGCCTGATGCACCCGCGTGACGGCGCCGCGCGTGCCTGCGGTCGTTTTCATCGACGTCCCTGCGATGTTGCGCGCACTTCGCCTGCGACTTCGGGATCGATTCGATGGCCGCTGGAATTTGGCGCTCGCTTTCCTGAGGGACGTCGAGTGACCCTGCTGAATTGACATGCCATTGCGGCTGGCCTAACTTCAAGTTTCAATCTGCATTGTGGGCGTTATCAGTCCATCTGGGGGAGACGTTGACATGGATGCGACGAGGCTGTGCCGTTCCTTATTCCGACGTTTTGTGAGAATCCTCAGTTTGGGTGCCGCGGGTGCCGGTGTTACGACCGCCGTGACCGATCATCAGGTATTCGCGAGCCTGTTCCTGAAGGACATGGTATCGGTCACAGATCCCGAGATGGTATACGACCCCAAGTTGCAGCTGATGGTTCGGCCGGGTACCGAAGATCCTGTCTTTTATAATTCGAAAAGAATGTTGCACGGAAGCGCGAACGGCGAGTACATGGTCGCTCCGCTCGTGACCAAGACAACATCACCACCACCTCCTGCTCCGCCTCCCCCTGCGCCTCCGCGATCGCGGGTCACACCCGGCGGCGGTAGAAACGGACAGGGGCCGCACGCCGATTGAACCCGAACGGTCGGATTGAATCCGCGACGGCGTACTTCCACGCTGACTGGGCAGGGGGTGCCGACCCGCCTTCCGATTTCTGACGCAGGCGCGCGCTCTCGGTTCCTGCTCTACAGGAATTTCGCCATGGCGCTCCGCCTCCAGGAAGGGCAAAGCGTGGCGGGCCAAGCCGAGCCGGATACGCCGGTGGCGACCGCTGGTAAACGCGGCCGCGGGCATGCAGGCTGAGGATCGCGTGCTTTCGACATGAAATCCATTCTTGTGATCACGGAGCAACTCGATCCCAACGCGGATAATCTGATCCAAGAATTGAGGCATCGCGGCGCACCCTATGTGCGATGGAACTTGGATCATTTCCCGCTGGATTCTTCCCTGACCTTTCGGGCGACGGCGACGGGATTTGACGGAACAATCGAAACGGAGGGCCGAGTTGTTCCGTTTCAAGACATCGGCAGCGTCTGGTATCGCACGTATCAAGCCAGCGGATTCCCGGCAGGCCTGAACTCCGACCAACGCCAATTTGCCGAGCAGGAAGCCGAGATGGTTCTCGAGGCGCTGCCGGCCGTGACAAATTGGCAGTGGATCAACGATCCGCGACATCACCGGCAAGCGAGATGGAAACCTGCCCAGCTGTTTATTGCGCACCAATTAGGATTTTCCATTCCGCAGACAGTGATTTCAAACGATCCCGACGCGGTCAGAGCGTTCGGCAAGCGTTTCGACCCGGGGATTATTTACAAGGCCCTGTCGCAGTCCTCAAATCTGGCGCCCGGCAAAGCCATCTTCACCGGGCTGGTTACCCCTGAGACCTTATCATCCCTCAATCTCATCAAACACACACCCGGAATCTTCCAGGAGCTGATTCCGAAGGCCTACGAGATCAGATTGACCGTGGTCGCCGGCAAGATGTTCGCAGCGCGGATTTTTTCGCAAGACAAGGATCAGACCAAGATCGATTGGCGCGTCGCTCCCTACGAAGTGAAATACGATCTGATCGATGTGCCCCAGGACATTCGATATTTAGTTGCCGCCTTCATGGCGGAGTTCAAGCTGATTTACAGCTGCTTGGACTTTATCGTCACCCCCGATGGCAAGTACGTGTTTCTCGAAAGCAACCCCGGCGGGCAATATCTCTGGATCGAGGAACTTACGGGGGCTCCCATCACCGAAGCGATTGCAGACGCATTACTGTGGGCCAGTCCGAGCTGAAAGGCCGGCGGCGGCGAAACATCAACCGTGCGGAGGAAGACGGCTCACCAGAGCCGTCCGTTGCGACCGGAACTCGCCGAGAGGTGCCGTCGTTTCAGCACTTCGTGTTGGCGGCGCAGGGTCGTGCCGGTGCGGCCGCCGCGGGTGCTGCAGCCGCAGCAGGCGCGGCCGCCGCCGCCGCGGGTGCTGCCGGCAGGGTTGTTCCCGTTAGCGGCTTCAGCGTGTCTGTTCTCGACGGCGGCGTAAGCTGCGGTGTTTGGATGATGATCGGGGGCCCGTTGTATTGAGCCGACGACACCTCAATCGACGCCGACAGAGCAACGGCGGTGATCGCTGCCAGGAGTACTTTGGTTTCCGACATTGTTTTCTCCTTCGTAAAAGACCTGTGAAAATGGCTGAACCGAGAACATCTCTTACGCCACGTCTCTTCAGACGGACGCGGTAACTCATGCCGAAAATTGCGAGCGAAAGACCGCCTTGATCTCGGCGAGCCGCTTCGACAGGCGCTCGGCCGTCGCAGCGTAGCCGAGCCGGTGCGCGAGCGCGATCGCATCGTGCAGGAATTCCTTCACGTCGTTGTAGCGGCCAGCCAGCGCCGCGCCCGGGGGCGCGTCGTACATCGCCTCATAGGCAAGCTCGGCCTGCTGTTCGAGCCAGCGCAGCCGCGCTTCGGGATTGTCCGGGTGCTCCGGGCCGGAGACCCTGGACGTCGGATCGTCTGCATGCTCCGAGCCGGACACGCTGGACGACGGCTGCGCCAGGCGCAGGATCTCTGTCACCAGCCGCTTCAGAGGCCACAGCAGAAACGCCGCGGAACACAGCCCGATGACCGAAAGCCCGATCGAAAGCGTCCCGGCGACGGCTTCCATGACGAACACGCGCACGCCGTTGATCAACATCGCGGCGAGGAACAAAGCGAAGAATGCGTTGACCGCAATCTCGCGCCGCCGCCAACGCGTCTCCAAGGCGCGCGCCCAAGCCGGATCGATACGGTCGCGCAGCCAAGTCTCGTGCGTGCGGTATGCGTCGAGGTGGCGCTTGAGCGCGGCGCGGTCGACACGCGGCATCCAGTGTCGGCCGATCCGTCCCAGCATCAGGCGGGCCAGCTTGGCCGGTTTGCGTTTCGCCCGGCCACGTCCGTCGGCGAGGGCGAGGAGGGACCCGTACCAGTCCTCCGCCGCCAGTCGGGCCAGCACGCGCCGGCGAGGCTCGGACAAATCGCGCGCCGGCTTGTCCCAGCCGAAGGTGCGGGCGAACTCGCGGAAGGTCGCGCCTCCGACCGTCTTGTCCTCGATCAGAACGGCAAAAACCCGATCGAGCAAAGACGGCGCGGCTTGCAACCGGACCGCTCCGGTCGCGGCCGCGCGATGATACAGCTTGACGGCCTCCGCCGCGTCGCGCCGGCCGAGGGCGGTATCAAGGGCGTCGAGCAGGGCGCGGTCAGCCGCCGCGCTCTGGAACCATTCGGGCACCGCGGGGACGCCGTTCTGGGCAGCCGGTCGGCCGGAGACCGGCCGGCCATCGCTCGCCGGATCGTCGCTCCGCGTCCGCGCAGAGGGGAGGTCGAAAGCGCCCGCAGGGCCTTGTCCGGCATCCGGCTGGAGGGGCGGCCGCGCCCTCCCCGGCGGCGATGACGGCGCGCCGTCCTCAGCCTGCGCCAAAGCCCATTCCAACGCCTCGCGCAGGCGCGTGAAGGCGTGCAGATCGCGGTCGGGGTCCAGCCGCTTCAAGCGCACCGCGTAGGCGCGGCGGATCGCTTTCGGATCGTCACAGGGATCGATGCCCAGCTCATCCCACATCGCCGACCCCTACAGGAAGAAGCTGTGATCCAGCTCGTCGAGCAGTTCGGACAACCTCCGGCGTGCCGCGCCGATCTCATCCGGATTCTGGCGCGCAAGTGCGCCCGTGAAGATCGCAAGAGTACGGCCGATGTCGAGGCGCGCGTCCCCCAGCCGCTCCTCGAACAGGCGCTCGGCGCGCGCGATCAAGGCGCGGTTCTCCGTCTCGTCTCGTGGATGTACCTTGAGCTTGCCGAGACCCGCGAGCCGCCGTGCGATCTCGTCCGGCGCCATGACGCCGGGATTGCCCTCGATCACCAGCGTCTCGAGACGCCCGGTGCTCAGCGTCGTCGCCTGTACCTCCAAGAGGCCGCTGGTGTCATAGGTGAAGCGGACCTCGACCTTCTCCCGACCAGCCGGACCGCGCGGCAGGGCGAGCTTGAGTTCACCGAGAAAGGCATTGTCCTTGACCAACCGTGATTCGCCCTGAAATACCCGTAGAAACATGGCTCGCTGGTTGTCGTCGACGGTGGTGAGGACGTTGCTCCGGCTCGCCGGAATAATCGTGTTGCGCTCGATGATGGGCAGGAAGATGCCGTAGGAGCGTTCGCTCGCGCGCTCGCCGGTCTGCACCAGGGTTTCGATGCCGAGGGTGAACGGCGCCACGTCGGTCAACACCATCTCCTCGAGAGCGGCGTCGCGGGCGATCATGCCGGCACGAACCGCGGCGCCGCGGGCCACCACTTCCTCGGGGTTGATCTGGTGGACCGGCAGCCGGCGGAACAGCCGCGCGATCAGCCGGCGGAAGATCGGCATCTGCGACGCGCCGCCGGCCAGGATGATCCGCGAGAGCGAATCCGGATCGACCCGCGCGTCGCGCAGGGCGCGCTCGATCGGCGCGCGCAGACGAACCAGGAGAGGTTCGCTGATCGTTTCGAACAGTTCTCGCCCGATCGTCCATTCGACCGATTTGCCTTCGTGCACGAGCGAGATCGTCGCGGTCTCGCGTACGCTCAGCGCGCGCTTGGCGAGCTCGGCCTGGCGCCGCAACGCGGCGGCCGCCGCGCCTGAGACCACCGGCCTATCGGCGGCGCCTGGCCTCGCCTGAAAGGCCGTCACGATGGCGTCGACGAAGTCCTCGCCGCCCAGCCAGGTGTCGCCGGCGGTCGCGCGCACCTCCACGACGCCCTCGAATCGATGCAGCAGCGACACGTCGAACGTTCCGCCGCCCAGATCGACCACCAGCAGCAATTCGTCGTCCGTCTGCGCATCGAGGCCGTAGGCCAGGGCCGCCGCCGTCGGCTCGGTCAGGAGCCGGTTGACTTTCAGGCCGGCGAGCGCGCCCGCCGCTTTGGTGGCCTTGCGCTGCACGTCGTTGAAATAGGCCGGCACCGTGACAATTGCCTCCTCGACCGGCTCGCCCAGATACGCTTCCGCGTCGGCCTTGAGCGATCGCAACACCAGCGCGGAAAGCTCCTCGGGCCGGTAGCCTTTGTCGCCGAGAAACAGCAGGCGATCGGTGCCCATATAGCGTTTGAAAGCGGTGGCGGTGAGCGCCGGATGGGTCGACAGGCGCTCGCGTGCCGGCAAACCGACCAGAATCGCCCCGTCGTCGCTCAGTCCTACGGCCGACGGCGTGAGCGTGTGACCGAGCGCATTCGGGACCAGCACGACCGCGCCGTCGCGCCAGATGCCCACCAAGCTGTTGGTCGTTCCGAGATCGATGCCGACGATCATGCGCGGGCGGCCCAAAGCAAGGCGAAAGATGTATGAGCGATGACGACAGACGTGTACGCGATGTCGATGTTACTCCATCCCGGCCCCACCGTGATACGACCGGCACAAATGCCGGTGAAGCTTGCGGTTGCCGGCTGCGATGGTTCATGTGGAGCCGAAGCTCGGTTCGGTGGTGGCCGCTTCATCGCGGACCAGGCGGCAGGGCCTGGCCGGTGCACCGGCCCTGCGCAATCACCTCGGCGCCGGCGGCGCGGGCGCGACACTGGTTGGAATAGGTGTCGACGACGTTGCCGAGCCGCCCGCACACCGGCGCGTATTGCTCGGTGCAGACGGTGGGGCGGCGCGTGTCCGTATCCTTCGGTGCGAGCTGCATGGTCACGACCCCGGCGGGCGAATCCGCGTGCAAGGGCGACGTGCACGACGGCGCTGCCGCCGCGACGAGCGCGGCCCGCATTGTGCAACGTGCGATGGATTTCAGCGTCATGATGTCCTTTGAACTCGGCCGGTTGCGGCGGCGCGTCGGCCGTTGCGCCCGACAATGACTTTGACGGACGGGCCGAAGTTTTCGGGCGCGGATTTCCTTTCGATTTAGTCGCGGCACCCGGCGACCTAGCGTGTTGCGGCCGGAGGCGACGGGGGCGTGGCGGGCGCTGCGGCGGGGGCAATTCGTGCCGCCGCGGGCGGATTGTGATAGGTCGCTCCGAATGTCGGCCCCGAGCGATCGGCCCGGATTGGCCCGTGATTGGGGTCGGCAGCCTGACGGGCTGCCTCGGCACGCTGGCGCGTGGCCTCGGTCTCGCCGGCCGGGCGATCGGCGAGCCGACCGTCGGGCGCCGGGGCACAGCCGGCGCCGGCCGCGGCTTCCGCGGGCTTCGGCCCCCCGGCCGGGTCGCTGTTTTGGGCCACGGTGACTTCGCCGGTCGGCCTATGTTCCTCGCATGGTTGCGTTGTCGCCAGCGCTGGTCGCGGTGGTGCCGGAGCGTCGGCGACCGCGGACCGGTCGCTCGCCGCCGGCCGCAGGGGACCGGCTTCTACCGCCGGATTGGTCCGCTGCCAGTAGGCTGACCACGACGCCACGCCTGCCAGCAGCACCGCGCAGGCGGCCGCCATGCGCCAGCGCCGCGCCGACCAGGAGGCGCCGGCGATCAGCGACCAGCTATTCGTAGCTCCCGCACTCGGGCGTGGCGAACGCGCCGCGCGGACACCGTCGGACGCCAGGATCTCGTCGACCAGATGGGCGGGGGCGGACAGCGGCGACTGTTCAATGGCATCGACGAACGCGATCGCCGACTGCGCGTCGAGGCGCACGGCGGCGGACTGCAGCGCCGCGTCCTCGACCGTGCGACGGGCTGCGTCGGCGTCCACGCCCGACAACAGAGCCGCCAACGCTGCTGTGAGGCGGTCGGCATCGGCGACCTCCGCCGTGGGACAGGCCTGCGCATCCCCGGCCTGTGACAAGGCCTTTACCGCCTCGCGACACAATGCCTGCAGCTCCGCCGAGGGCTCCGCGTGGCTGTCGGACAACGGGCGCTCGCACAGGGATTCCAGCAGGGCGGCGATGTGCTTCTTTTCCACCGTCGAACACTCCTATCCATTCATCAGACGGACAGCCGCCATTTATTCACCGCGTCCTCGGCGCCGATTTCTTCACGTAATCGTTTTTTTGCCTTTTGGGCGAGCTTATGGACGTTCTCCACCGGCAGGCCGAGCAGGCGGGCGATCTCCCGCGCCGGCTGGCCGGTGAGCGCCAGCTGCAGATATAGGCGTTCGGCGGCGTCCAGCCGAGGTAGCGCGAGCTGCAAGGCTGCCAGCGCCTGGTCCAGCAGCCTGGCCGCCTGGCGCTCGACCAGCTCGTCCTCCGGCGTCGGCACGGCGAAATCTTCGGCGCCGCCCGCGAGCATGACCTCATCGGCCGCCGAAATGTCGATGGTCTGGCCCTGGCCGTGCCCCTCCGCATGGAAACCGGGCGGAAGCGCCGCGCGGACGCGGGCGATCGCCTCGGCAATGGCGGTCGCGGTCGGCGACGCCTCGGCGCGGGCCAGATGGACGAGCAGGATCGACGGATCGGGCACGAGGCGCTCCCAGTAGAGCAGGCGGAAGACCGATTGATCGAGTTCAGCCAGGCGCTGGATCGCGGCCGGCAGGCGCCGGCGCGGCATGATGGTGCGCACGTAATCGATGGCCAGGTTCTCGATGACTTGCAGGATGAAGCCCGACGGGCTGCCGCGCCCCGAATAGGCGCGCAGCCGCTGCATGTCATTCTTCAGCAGGGCTTCGCAGACCGACTGGTAGGCGTCCTCCCGGTTCTGCTTGTGGTCGTCGCCCGGCAGCATGCGCTGGACGATGCGCCGCACGTCGTTGGAGAAGAACGCCTCGAAAGCGCGCCAGCCGCGGTCAGCATCGAGCGCCAGGAGCTTGACCACCCGTTCCGACAACAGATCTCGCACCACCAGCGCCATGTAGACGCGCACCCGCGCGCGCCCGTCGTAGCCCCGCAGCCGCGCGAACCCGTCGGCGCGCAGGCCTGTCATCACGTCGCGGAAAACCTCCTCGGTCTCGGCGCCGCCGCGCGTAACGCGTACGCACGCGCTCCACACCAGATCGGCGGCAGTCCGCGTCAGTGCCTCCGCCGCCCCGGCGTCTGCCCGCAGCGCGGCTCTCAGTATCTCTCGATCCGGATCGGAATGTGCGGTCACGAATTCCCCATCAAGGCCGGTGCGGACAGTGGCGGACAAACGCGGCGAGATTTCAAGCCCCTCCGGTCGGCTCCGCGATCGCGGTGAAAAATTCTCCCGTGGCCGTCTAACGGTTCAGCCGGACCGACCGGCGGCGCATCCGGCGGACGACGACTTGCAAAACCCAACGCCGATAATGCAGGAGCTGGCAATGTTCACGAGATGGAAAACTTTCGCGGCCTTACTTTCACTCTTCCTGCTGCACGGCGGCGGAGCCGGCGCCGAAGCCGACAATCCCGACGGCTACCGGCTGTCGGATCCGGTGTCGCACGGCAACCTGGCGATCTATTTCGTGCACGGCAAGTCTCGCAGCGGACCCGTGCCGCTCACCTTGCAGGAGGCGCTGGCCAAGAAGGTCGTCGAGGTGCGCGAGATCGGTCAGGTCAACGAACTGCAGGTCGAGAACACCGGCAACGAGGAGATCTTCATCCAGGGCGGCGACATCGTGAAGGGCGGTCAGCAGGATCGCGTGCTCAGCGTCAGCCTCGAGCTGCCGCCGCATTCGGGCGCGACGCGGATTGCCTCGTTCTGCGTGGAGAGCGGCCGCTGGTCGGCGCGCGACGGCGAGGATGCGCATACGTTCTCGAGCGCAAATGCGGCCCTGCCGTCACGCCGGGCCAAGCTCGAGATGGCCGGCTCGGCCGCGCCGCGGCCGGACGGCGCGGGCGCGGCGCCCGTCGGTTCGCGCCAGCAGGAGATCTGGAAGAGCGTCGCGCAGATCCAGGGCAAGCTGTCGAGCAATCTCGGCACTTCGGTCGCGGCACCACGGTCGCAGAGCAGCCTGCAGCTGACGCTGGAGAACGGCCGTCTCGAGCGCGAGCAGGCCGAGTATCTCGCGGCGCTGCAGCTGCGCGGCGAGCAAGACGACGACATCGTCGGCTTCGTCTTCGCGGTCAACGGCAAGGTGAACAGCGCCGACATCTATCCGTCCAACGGCCTGTTCCGGAAGATGTGGCCGAAGATGTTGCGCGCCAGCATTACCGAGGCGATCGGCGAGCGCGACGCCGCCAACGATCCGGCACCACCGGCTGCCGCCGTCAGCGGCTTCATCAAACCGGCGAACAATGGCCGTGTCATCGAAACCCGCGCTGGCGAGCGGACGCGTATCCGGGTCATGGAGAGTCCGAAAGTCATGTCGCTTGAATCGCGTCCCGCCGCCGCTCCCGCCGACGGTTGGCTGCACCGCAGCTATATCGCGAAATGAGCGTGCTGGCGGAGGGAACAAAGCGGCCTCGCCAGGATCGCGTCTGCACGGTTTCTGTGGGCGATCTGGGCAAGGTCGCACTGTGACGCCTTGGAAGTCGGTTGCCCACGAGGCAAAGGCGAGCTACGCGTGGACGTCAGGGTGAGCCGCGTCGCTGGGGCACGGCGACGCGGGGCACCGCTTGGAGCCGAAAGCTACGAAAGAACCGGTGAAGCCGGGAGCACCAAGCCATGCAGCGTCTGCGGCTGAAAGACGGCGCGCCCGACGAACCGGACACCGGCGACTGGGACGCCATTTGCAACACCCCGCGGATAGGTGATTTTTTTGCAATCTTATTCAAGGAAGTGGCCGATTTCGACCTGCCGGCACCCGTTATCGAGTCCGATCAAGAGGATTCCGTGCGGCACATCCGGGTTGGTTGGCACGGTGATCAGGTTTTGGGCGCAAAGGTCAGGGTCGTCGATTGCACGGAGACCTCGGCCTTTCCGGTCTACTGCAATTGGGAAACCTTCGGCCTGCCCGGCATGACGGTGAGATGGGAGTATGCGCTCGAGAAAGCTGGCCAGCTTGGGCACGTCGCTTACCGTCACCAGAAGCTTGAATGCACATTCGACAGGTCGGCCGATCAGCAGCGCTTCGCCGAAATCTGGCGGCGGCACATTGGCAAAACGCCCGTATTTGAGCCCGCCGAAAAGGATGATTAGGCACGGCGTGGGTTCCACCGTCGACACAGGGGGTGCCGAATGCCCCGCTTTTCCGCGGGGCATGACACCGAAACGGTATGAACCGTCAGAATCAAAACACCAGGAAATCGGGCGTGCTGTGCAGTGCAATGCGGGTGAAAAAGCGGTGGGCGGCCGGACCGCATTTCGCAACCGGTGCCGTTACTTTTCGGGGTGTGTCCGCGGCGCCACAGTCTCCTGAATAATTCAATTTGCATGAGTTTTTGGCTCGCACCCTGAGCCGGCCCGTTCCATTATTCGACTGGAAGGGCTCTGGGTCACTCTTCGCGGCGAGGTGTGCCTTTTCTGGTGGGGCGGCACCGATCGCGGAAGAACCCAGGCCGAAGAGGGGATCCACATGAGAAAATTGCTGTTTACCGCCTTGGCCTTGGGCGCCCTGGCCATGCCCGCCATGGCGGCCGATCTGGCGCCGTATTACAAGGTTCCCTACGCTCCGGCTTGGAGCTGGACGGGGTTTTACTTCGGCGGCGACGTCGGCGGGGCATTCTCGGAGGACAACGCGACGTGGACGCTTCCTGGGGTCCCGGTTGCTCCGATTTCGGGCGGCACGGGCGGTTCCGCCTTCGCCGGCGGCTTCTTTGCCGGCTACAACTGGCAATTTTCGCCTTCCTTTGTGGCCGGCATCGAGGGTGATTGGACCGGGATGAGGGCAGGCGGCGCTTTCACCGAGCCCTGGACGGCCGGCGGAATTACGGTGCCCGGCTCGTCGACCAGCATGAGCTCGGAGGTGGAATGGGCGCTGTCGCTCCGTGGCCGCCTCGGCTATCTCATCTGGCCGAATCTCCTCGTATATGGGACCGGCGGCGGCGCATGGGGCAAAATCCAATACGGCGCCAGCGCCCTGTTCACCGGGGGCCCCTACGCCTCGGGTGTCGCATACGACAATACCGCCAGCGGTTGGGTCGCGGGCGGCGGCCTTGAATGGGCGCCCTTCACAGGCTTCGGCCTGCTGTTGAGAGTTGAATACCTCTATTACGATTTCAGCAGTGGCCAGAATACCTTGAGCACGGGTATTCCCGCGGCGTTACCATCGAGCTTCAGCTGGAGCCCGACGACCGTCAGCGTGGCCCGGTTCGGCATGAGCTACAAGTTCTGAACGCACAGCGGTTGGTGCGAAAGCCCCGGGCCTTGCCCGGGGCTTTTTGCTGTGGTCACCTTTCTCTCGAAGCATTCACGACTTGCTACCGCCAAGCGTGCGAAACGGCACGGGAAGCGGAAATGGTCGTGATTGCGCGGGGCACATGCCGCAGTACGCCTCGTCCTCTTTCGCCAGGAAGGCGTCGAGGTCCGAGTCCGAGCAGCCCGGGTCCAGCGCTTCATATTCGAGGTAGCGGTTCCATTGTTCGGCCAAACCAAACTTGCCTTGCTGAAGTTGCAGATAGGCTAGTGCCGCGCATTTCCAGATTTTCCCCCCAAAGAGCTGCTTGCAGTGCCGTGCCGGGCAGATCTCCCAGCTTTGGCGCGGCCGCCCATCCTCGAACGGCCGCATCGAAGCCCCGTGTCCGATATAGCGGCGCGTCCAGTTCAGGTGCGACTGCCGAACCTGCAGCGCAAACGAATGCCTTTCCCGCCACTCCGCAACGAGATCGAATATCGGGCGCAGCCTCTCGCTGTATTGCGGCAAATCATGGTGGACGGTCAGGCAAAGTTCGGCATCGTGATCTGCTGCGAGGATCGCGGGCAAATCCGAATGTTTGTGCAGAAAAAAGCCGTTCGTGACGATCTTGATGTGGGCCGACGGCCAGTGACGCCGGACCAGGAGAACGAAGGCGGGCAAATCCGGATGAATGGTCGGCTCTCCACCCAACAGCATGGGTCTCGCGCCGACGGAACAGCTGTGGCTATGGCCGCCGGCCGAGCGGCAGGAGCACGGCGGGAGATGCCGGGATCGGATCGAACCATCTTTTCTTTCGTCCTGGACGATGATCCGCGCTTCGCCTATCAGGCTTGGCACCTCGCGCGATCGCTGATGCAGCATTGCTGCAGTGATTCCGCCGCCATCCACGTCCAGTGTACGCCGGAAGTCGATGAGCGCCGGAGCAACCTGCTTCGCGAGCTCGGCTGCCACATCCATCAAATCGCCCGCTTCGGCGACGGACGCTATTGCAACAAGCTCAATCAGCTGGAGAGTTTGCGGACGGTCGATTTCGATCGGGCGGTGCTGCTCGATACCGACACCATCGCAGTGTCGGATCTCCGGCCCTTTCTGAGCAACGCGGCAATCGTCGGCAAAACCGTCGACGCCAACTTGCCGCCGCTTGCGGCGCTGGACGAGATCGCGGAGGCGGCCGGGATGTTGAACCGGCCGCCGATTTGCCGCGCCGACGCCATCGATGCAGACACTTATGTGGGAAACTGCAACGGCGGATTCTATTCGATTCCGAAATCCTGCTGCGACCGGCTGTCGGTCGAATGGCGCCGGTGGGCGCTCTGGCTCCTCGACAATATCGAGCCGCTCAGCCGCACCGGAAATCAGAACCACGTCGATCAGGTGAGCTTCTGGCTCGCCGTGCATCAGGCGGACCTGCCATTCGAGGCCGCAGCTTCCAACGCGAACTATTACGTTCATTTCACGGGTGAGCACCATTATTTCGATGCGACGCGCCCGATCGCGCTGCTGCATTATCACAATGTCAGCTTGAACGTTCTTGGTATGCTCGAGCCTCCGGCCGGGCTAAGTCCGTTGGAGCGCGGGGCCGTTTCCCTCGCCAATGAGCAGATCAGCGAGGGCTTCGACAATCGGGCGTTCTGGGAGGTCCGCTACCGACATTTCCCAGAGCGTGGCTCGGGGGTCGGTTCGCGTGACGACAACCTCCTTTACAAACGGCAACTCCTGAAGGAGCAGGGGGTCGAGGTTGCGGCGAGCGTTCTCGATTTCGGCTGCGGCGACCTGGAAGTGGTCAAGGAGTTGGCGATCTGCCGATACGTCGGCATCGACCAGTCGTCGGAGGCGCTCGCCCTCGCGCGCCGCGCCCGGCCTGACTGGGAATTCCGCCTGGGGCCGGAGCCGGACGTCCAGCCTGCGGAAATGGTGCTGTGCTTGGAGGTCCTCATTCACCAGGAGACCGAGGCCGGCTATCGGGCGGTGATAGCGTTCCTCGCCGAGAATACGCTCGGCTCGCTCTTGGTATCGGGATACTCGGCGGACACCGAGGATATCCAACGAAATCCCATGATTTTCTTTTATGAGCCGCTAGAGACCAGCTTATTCCGGACTGGCCGGTTCAGGCGCATCCGGCAGGTCGGGGCGCACACGAGCGTCGTCGTCTACCGCTGCGACGTTTGACTCGCCTTGAAGGTGATAATCGTTCGGGAGTGCCAAACATGGAGACACGGCTGCTCGGCCGAAGCGCCCCGTTTGCGGGCGAGATGGCGCCCTCGGTGCGGCGACCGCCATCCTCATGTACACTGCACCCTCTCAGGGGCGACGAATCAGGCCGGCAGGCCGGGAGAAAGCCGTGCGACGACTGGTTACCCTCACTGCAGCGGCGGCGATGCTGTTCGCCGGGTCCCTGGCGGCGGCGGACGCGAAGCCGCGCGCGGCAAGGTTGACGCCGCGTCACCAGGCGGCGTGTCCGGTATGGCCGAACTACTGTCCGCGCGGATACCTCACGCGATGCAGTCCGTTCCGATGCTGGTGCGTCACCACGTAGAACCGTGCATGCGAGAAGCGCTGCGCCAGGGTTGCGACAGCGTCCCGGCAGGGTCTCGCAAACGCTCGGGCGGAATCCCGCCGGGGCGTCCTTCGGGTGTCTTGCGCGATCGGGACGACGAGGTACCCGGTTTCCGTGTGCACTGCGCAATGCCCCGCCGCCGCGACGGTTCGACAACCGTCGGCGACGGTGTCATGGTCCGAACCGCGGCACGCCCGCGAAGGCGCCGATCAGAGACGAAGGAAGATGCGATGAGCAACGCCATTGGGGCCATGCTGGATTCCGGAGTGCTCTATCTCGCGGTCGGCGCGGTCATCTGCGTTCTTCTCGGCGTCGGCGCGGCCCGACGGCTGTTTCAGGGCGCGAAGAAAGCCGAGCCCGTCGATCCGCCCGAGCACCCGCGGCGAAAGCATTGAGCCGGGGCAAGAACCATCAGGGCGCTGAAAACTCAAGTCATTTCAATGTAGGTGGCGGACCTCTCCGCTGCGGTCGTCGCCACCGGGTGGCGCCGGCGTGTTCCGAACAGCCACGGCCGAGCGGTGTCTTCGTTTGTTCATCTCGCTGATTTATGAACGAACCGGAGAGGTGCGGAATGCAAAACGACACTTTGGACACTTTGGAACTCGATCAGATGCGAAGCGCCTATCAGGCGGCGGTCGAGGAATGGATAGCTGCGATCAAGCAGGAAGAAGCGCTCGCGTCCGTCGATCATTCGATCGCCGAAGTCGATCAATGGGAGGCGGCGCACTTCAAGGAAGACGCAATTCGCAGCAAAGTGAAGGCTGCGAAGCTGCAATACGAAGACGCGCTGCGCAAAAAGTTCTTCAACTTCTAAAGCGCATCCCGATGGGCTGGACCCGTCGCCCTGACGCGTGAGCCAAGGGGGCCGGCGTTTGGCCGGCTGACAGGCTCCGCGAGCCCCGCGAAGGGCGGCGGCTCCGGCCGTGCACCGAGTACGGCCTCGACAGCATCCTTCGAGGGCCGCGCAAGCGCGCGACCAACTCGGAAACGGCCTCGCCGATTTCGAACCCGCCGATCCGCCTTGGCAGCAACTCGACTTGCACGCCGGTCCAGGCGCCCCCCTCGCCGGCGGGATTTCACGTTCGCTAAGCGCCCGGGCGATTGCGCGATAGAGGTCGTCGCGACGGCCCGTTGCCGGGCTTCCGAAAGCTTCGGATTGCCCAGCGCGCGAGTGCTTCGCCATCTCCCTGCTTCCAATCGTCCGGGCAACTGCGTACGATGTTCGTGGCTGCAAGCTTGCCGATCTCGCCTGAGAACATCGAAAATGCGCCTCATCATCTTCATCGTCGCCATGATTGCCGCAAGCGCCCCAGCCAGTGCGCAGGGCTGGAGGGAATACGAATATCCGAACGAGGGCTTTACGGCCGCCTTTCCGGCCGGGCCCAAGGTCGAAGCCACGTCTTACCAAGCCTCCGGCGGCCGCTTGGTCGAAGCGCGCGTCTATTCCGTCGTGCAGGAGGGCGGCGAGTTCAAGGTCACGGTCGCCGATCTGTCGCATACCGATATGTCAGAGGGCGACGTCATGGCCTACGCGGTACTGATGCTCTCGCGAGGCGGTGAGATAAAAATCGATATTCCCCATAGCACGCGTCGGATCATTGGTCGGCAAGCCAGCATCGACGGGGTGGACGGCAGCCAGACTTATGCTTCCGTTTTCTTTCACAATCGGCGGCTTTATCAGATCGAGGGGACGGTGCCTGCTGGCGGCTCGACCGCGGACGCCATCCAATTCCAGCAATCATTCGACTTCACCGATGGGTGGAGGTTGCCTGACGCCCTCAGCAATGAGCTTAGGGCGCGATAACAGGATTGCCCGTCTAACGCAGTCTCCGGCGTTCTGCCGAGGTCGCGAAAACGGAACTCCCGTCCGATGTCATCCTCTGCCTCCCGCCGGGCCGTTTCGCTGAAACCACGCGCCGCGGTCGCATCTTGACGCCGGCTTCCGGCCCTGCAATCTGCGTCCAACCCATACGTGGACGCCCAGGGACCGGAACATTTCGTGCGATACGTCGACGCGTTCAATCATTTTTTCCCGCCGCGGTTTTTCGCCGGCGTCCTCGACACGCCGGCCGCCCAGAAGGACATGGGCAAGCGGATCCGAGGCATCCCGGCGCTGTGGGACCTCGGGAAACGCCTGGAAATCGTCAATTCATTCCCCGACTACAGCCAGATCCTGTCGCTCGCCATGCCCGCGATCGACCGCCTGTGGGACGCCGAGCACGCGCCGGAATGGGCCCGCATCGGCAATGACGAACTCGCCGAGCTCGCCGCGAAATATCCGCGGCGGTTCCCCGGCTATGCCGCCTCGCTCCCGATGAACGCGCCCGCGGCCGCGATGAAGGAGGCCGAGCGGGTCCTGAGCAACGGCGCCAACGCGATCCAGCTGCACACCAACGTGAACGGCGCCCCGATCGACCAGGACGCATTCCTGCCGATCTACGAGATCATCGCGCGGTCCGGACGGCCGATCCTGCTGCATCCGATCCGCACCCGCGAGATGGCGGACTACCGCACCGAGACCACGTCGAAATACGAGATCAACAGCGTCATCGGCTGGCCGTTCGAAACCGGTGCGGCGCTGGCGCGTCTGGTGTTCTCCGGGATCATGGACCGGTTTCCCGGCCTCAAGGTCATCACCCATCACCTCGGCGGCATCATCCCCTATTTCGAAGGGCGGGTCGGACACAGCTGGGACCAGCTGGGCGCGCGCACGTCGGACGAGGACTATGCCTCCCTGCTCAAGCGCCTAAAGAAGCGCCCGCTGGACTATTTCAAGGAATTCTACGGGGACACCGCGCTCGCCGGCGCCCGCGCGCCCACCATATGCGGGATCTCGTTCTTCGGCGCCGACCGGGTTGTGTTCGCCTCGGACTGTCCGTTCGATCCCGAAAAAGGCAAGGGCTACATCCGCGACACCATCGCCGTCATCGAGAGCCTCGACCTGACCAAAGACGACCGAGAGAAGATCTGCCACCGCAACGCCGAAACTCTGTTCGGCCTGAAGGCTTCGTAGCAGGAGGGCGAGCCTCATGCGTTACTTTCTGCGCAGCGTAGCCATCGCCACGGTCCTGCTGGCATCCGCCGTGCCACAGGCGCGGGCAGAATATCCCGACCACCTGGTCAAGCTGCTGGTGCCTATCCCGCCTGGCGGGGCGCCGGATATCGTGGCGCGGCTGGTGGCGCAGGCGATGTCGGAGGCGTTCGGGCAGCCCGTGGTCGTGGAGAACCGCCCCGGCGCCAACGGCAATCTCGCGGCGGAAGCCGTCGTCAAGGCGCCGCCGGACGGCTACACGCTGCTGTCGGGCGCCGACAGCGGCATCGTCATCAATCCCCACGTCTACACCAAGCTCGGCTTCGACACCCTGAAGGACCTGGTTCCGGTCGCCAGCATCGCCACCAACCAGTTCATCCTCGCGGTCAACCCCAAGGTGCCCGTGCATACGTTGCCGGAATTCATCGACTATGCGCGCTCGGCCAATCCGCCGCTCGCCTATGCGTCGGGCGGCGTCGGCAGCCAGCAGCACTTCGCCATGGAGGTGCTCAAGCGCCGCGCCGGCATCAACCTGCTCCATGTGCCCTATCGCGGCGGCTCGCCGTCGGCGACCGCGACCATCGGCGGCGAGACCCAGGTCCTGTTCGCCGGCGCTTCGAGCGCGGGGCAGTTCGAAGCGGGGAACCTGCGGCCGCTGGCGGCCAGCGGAAAAGCGCGGTCCAAACGATTTCCCGATCTCCCCACCATCGGCGAATTCTATCCCGGTTATGACGTCGACATCTGGCTGGGACTGTTCGCGCCGGCCGGGACCCCGGATGACGTAGTCCGCAAAATCCGGCGAGCCGTGCACGCCGCATTGCGCCGCCCCGATCTCGCCGAAAAGTTGAACGTCTCCGGCAGCCTCGAGCCGCTGATCCTGGAGCCCGACGCGTTCGACGCCCTGATCCGCCGCGACTATGCGAAATACGGCGCGCTGGTGAAGCAGTTCGACATCAAGCTCGACTGATCCCCAAGTGCTGGTCCGCGAATTGTCGCTTCGATCGCAGGATCGAATGGCCTTTTTTGCACCTCCCCCGCAAGCGGGAGAGGGGACTCTTAAGTACACTCACGCACCACGGTTCACCGGAATTCGCTGCCGCACCTTGAAGAAACCCTGCCAGGGATCGCGCTCCAGAAATTCGAGCCGGTGCCGGAGGTTGCCGACGGTGAAATGGTCGGACCGCAATCGTTCCGACAACTCGTCCCAGGTGAGCGGCGTCGAGACCGTGGCCTGCGGCGAGCCTCGGGTCGAATAGGCGGCGACCGCCGTGGAGCCCCGGTCGTTGCGCAGGTAGTCGATCAGGATGCGTCCGTGCCGGGCGCGCTTGGCGATGGTGGCGACGTAGCGGTCCGGCGCGTCTTTCGCCATCGCCTCCGCGATCGACTTGGTGAAGGCCTTCGCCTCGTCCCAGCCGGCGCCGGGCGCGAGGGGAACCATCACATGCAGCCCCTTGCCCCCTGTGGTCTTGACGAAGCTCTTCAGGCCCAGCGCTTCGAGCCGGCTGCGCACCTCCCGCGCCGCCGCGATGACCGCGGCCCACGGCACGTCCTCGCCGGGATCGAGGTCGAAGATCAGGCGATCCGGTCGCTCCAGATCGTCGGCGGGCGATCCCCAGGGATGGATTTCGACCACGCCGGCCTGCACCAGGCTGAGCAGGCCCTCGAGGCCGTCGATCGCCAGCATCGGTTCCTCGGTGCCGACTTCGATGCGCCGCACGTCGTCGATCAGGCCCGCCCAGGGATGCTTGGCGAAAAAGCATTTGGCGCCGGTGCCGCTGGGGCATCGCAACAGGCTCAAGACCCGTCCGGTCACATGGGGCAGAATCCAGTCGGCGATGTCGGTGTAGAAATCCGCCAGCCCTTGCTTGGTGATGCCCGGCTCCGCCCACAGGATCCGTTCGGGATGGGTGAGCTTGACGCCGGCCGCAGCGGCATCGGCCCGGGTCTTCGTTCGCTTCTGCGGCGCCTCCAGGGCGATGTCCTGCGCCGGCTTGTCGTCCCGCAATCCTCGGAACGACGCGTGCCGGATCATCCCGTCGCGGGTCCAGCCGCTAAAATCCACCACGCAGACGAGGCTTGGCTGGGCCCAGACGACACCCTTCTCGGCGCCGGCGGGCAAAGGCTTGCGCAGCGCCGGCTTGCCGGCCTTGATCTTGTCGAGGTCCTTGCGCAGCGACGCCGCGAGGTCTGCGGACCAGCCGGTGCCGACCCGGCCGGCATAGACGAGCGCGCCGTCGGAATAGTAGCCGAGCGGCAGCGAGCCGACGGCGCCCTTGGCGGCGGTCGAAGGGACATAGCCGAGAATCACGAATTCCTGGCTGAGCATGCACTTCGCCTTGAACCAGTGGTGGCCGCGGCCGGGCCGGTAGGGCAGATCCTTCCGCTTGGAGATAATGCCTTCGAGGCCGAACCGGCAGGTGTGGGCGAGCATGGTCGGCCCATCGGTCTCGAGATGCTCGCTCAGGCGTATCGGCGAACTCTGCGGGAGCCCGGCGATGACCTGCGCCAGCAGGTCCTTGCGGTCGAGCAAGGCAGCCTTGGTGAGGTCGTATCCCTCGCAATAGAGCAGATCGAACGTGAAGTAGCGGAACCGGTCGCGGCGGCCGGCCTGAAGGTCCGCCTGCAGATGGCTCAGATTGGAGATGCCGGCGGCGTCCTCGACCACGATCTCGCCGTCGATCAGCGCCGAACCCAAACCGAGTTGCGCGAGCGCATCGGCGATGCCGCGAAAGCGCGCCGTCCAGTCGAGCCCATGGCGCGTGAGCAGCCGGACCTTGCCGCCGTCGATGCGCGCCTGGATCCGGTAGCCGTCATGCTTGATCTCGTGAATCCAATTCGGGCCGCTCGGGGGCTTCTCGCAGGGCGCCGCCAAGCTGGGCTCGAGAAAGGCCGGAAGCAGGGCCTTCCGCGCGCCTGAAATCCTGCCGATGTCGGGCAGAAGGACTTTGCGGCGCTTGCCGGCGCTCACCCGCGCCTTGTGGTCTTCGCGCAGCCCGCCCGCGGCGGCAAGCTCCTCGTTGGTCCGGCCGCTGATGCGCGATGTGGTTTCCTCCTCGGTGATCTCGGGGTCGCCGGGATGCCGCGCGAACTGGTCATCGGCCTTCATCAGCAGCCACGGCTCGGTCTTTTCTCCAGCCCGCGGCTTGATGCGGACGAGATGCCAAAGCCCGCGCAGCCGCGCACCATCGAGGGTGAACGCGAGGTGCCCCTTCGCCAGCCCCTTGTGGGGATCGCCGTCGGGGACCCAGCGGCCGCGATCCCACACGATCATCGATCCGCCGCCATATTCGCCTTTGGGGATGTTGCCTTCGAAATTGAGATATTCGATCGGGTGATCTTCGGTACGCACCGCGAGGCGCTTCTCGCCTACCGTCAGGCTGGGACCTCGGGTCACCGCCCAGCTTTTCAAAACGCCGTCGAGCTCGAGCCGCAGATCGTAATGAAGCCTGCGCGCGGCGTGCTTCTGCACCACGAACGCGCCGGTCGCCTTGGAAGCGATTTGTGGTTTCGGCTCGGGGGTACGGGCGAAATCGCGCTTCTTCGCGTATTCCCCCAGCGGCTTCTTGCGCGCCTTCGTCGTCGCTTTCGCTTTTGGTTTCGCTGCTTTTGGGCGTGGTCCCATGGCAACTCAGGAGCCCGATCCCTGGAGTTGGATTTCGCAATATTTCAAGGCCCGCTTGGCGCGCGCCGCCCAGGGCGAGCTGCCGTCGACCGCGAGATAGCTCCGCCACCACAGCGCCGCTTCCGCGTGCCGCTCCAGCCGCTGGAGAAACAGCCCCATGTTGAACATGGCGTCGAGGTAGGTGGGATCGGCGTCGAGCGCGCGGCGCAGGCAGTCGATCGCCTCGTTGGTGCGGCGCTGGTCGTCAAGCATGTCGGCGAGGTTGTACCAGGCCGTGGCGAAGCCTGGATCGGCCTTGACGGCCGCGCGGTAGGCGGCCTCCCCTCGAGGTTGCGCCCGACCGCCCGCAGCACATTGCCGAGATTGAACGGCGCGGCGGGGTCGGCGGGGTCCATGTTCATGGCGCGGCGATAGAGGCGCTCGGCGGCCGCGAAGTCGCCGTCCTCTTCGGCAGCCTGGGCCTCGACGAACACGGCGTCGGTATCGTCGGCAGGTTTTTCGACGTCGAGGACGAACTGGCCGGTCTTGTCGGTACGCCCCCGCAATTGCTCGACCAGCACCCGGTCGGAGGATTCCGGGAACAATTTGAGGTTCGACAGGCGTGCGTCGGGCAGCCATTTTCGGATCTCGTTGAGGCTCCGCGTGATGGTCGACAGCGCCGTCCCGGCGGCGAGCAGGCCTGCGACCTGGCGTGCCGCCGCGAGGTCGCGGAAGCCATAGTGGCCGCCGCGGGCTTCGATCAGGCCGAACATGGCGAGCTGATCGACCACCTCCGGCGGCAGCTTGCTCAGGGCTGCGAGCTGGCCGGCGGTGTAGGTCTTGGCCTGCTCGTCGGGGACGCTGTGTCCCAGCCACTCCAGGAATTGCCGCTCGCTGGCGACGGGAATGCCGTGCGACCTCGCCTGGGCCAGGCTGTTGGAGGGGCGGCCGTCGTCGAGCAACGGCCAGCCGAGTTCGCCGACGACGAGCACGTCGGTCTTGCGGGTGACGCCCTCGCGCGGCTTGCCGCCATGCTTTTTCACCAGCGCGAACGCGTCCGCCCGCTTCATCGAGGCAAGCCGCCCCGTGAAGGCGACGGTGCCTTCGAGCATGGCGCGGTCGGGTTCGGCAGCCTGCGTCAGCGTCCGGCCTTCCTCTTGCCGGCAGCGCCGGCGCCGGCGCGGACCTTGGTGCTGGCTGCGGCCGGTTTCTTCTTGGTCTCGGTGCCGATGCTCGCGCGCAGCGCGTCCATCAGGTTGATGACACGCTGCGGCGCCGGACCTTCGTCCTTGACGGGCTCGAGCACGCGGCCCGCCTGCTTCTTGCGCAGCAGCTCGACGAGGGCGTTCTCGTAGTGATCCTCGAACTTCTTGGGATCGAAGTGGCCGGCCTTGGTATCGATGATGTGGCCGGCAAGCTGGCTCATCTCGGCCGGCAGCTTGAGGTCCGGGATGTCGTCGAAATAGGCGGCCTGGTCGCGGACCTCGTAGGCATAGCGCAACGCGGTCGCCAGCAGGCCCTTGTCGAAGGCTTCCAGCATCATCACGCGCTCGCGCCTTGCCAGTACGACGCGGCCGAGCCCGACCATCGCCTTGTCGCGGATGGCGTCGCGGATGACCGCAAAGGCTTCCTGCCCGACCTGGTCGGTGGGGGCGATGTAATAGGGGCTGTCCAGGTAGCGATCGTCGATTTCCGCACGCGGCACGAAGCTGTCGACTTCGATGGTGTGGGTGCTCTCGATCTGCACCTTTTCCAGCTCTTCGTCCTCTATCAGAAGGTACTGGCCCTTTGCGATCTCGTAGCCGCGGCCGATGTCCTCCTTGTCGACGGGTTCGCCGGTCTCGGCATCGACGTTCTGCTGCTTGAGACGGTTGCCGGTCTTCTTGTTGATGCGGTTGAACGACACCCGCTCCGAGCTCGACGAGGCCGGGTAGAGCGCGATGGGACACGATACGAGGGAAAGCTTGAGGTAACCCTTCCAATACGCACGCGGGGCCATGGACACTCCTGCAAGAACATGCGCACGCACTTTGTTCCGCTTTTGATCGCGCGCGTCGGCTTTGATAATACGATTATAACCATACGGCGAACCGCGGTCGATATGGCGGTTCGACCCGAGACGGTAACGCGCCAAGCTTACCATTCGGCAAACACGTTTTGGTGTGCGCTTCCGACGCGCATCATTCGCAAGGGCCGGGGCATCCAAAGGCAGCTGCCGTTCGCGGTAGAGCAACTCGCCGGCGATCGATTTCACGCCGCAGGAGTACCGGAACGCCCGCGGACCGAGCGCTCGCTTCGGCAGCGCTCATGTCAGCGAAACGAAATCGTCCCCCTTCCGGGTGTGCGGGAAGGTGGTGTATTGGTCAGGGCGCCGGCGGCGGGCCATGGCGCAGTTGCGGTGCGCCGATGCCGTCGTCGTGGTTGGGATTGACTTGTCCGGCGCATCGGACGACGGGAGTCGAGGAATGAACAAAATCAGTCGGGTCTGGTTGACTCTGCCGCTCATGGCCTTCGCGATCCTGCCCGCCCGCGCGCAGGTGACAGTCGATGTCGCGAAGATCACTTGCGAGCAATACGTGCTTTTCACCGTCGCCGATCCGCATGACATCGCGATGTGGCTGTACGGCTATTACAACGGCAAGAAAGGCAACACCGTCCTCGACACCCAGCAATTCAGGCTGCACGCAAAACAGGTGATGGACTACTGCCAGCTCAATTTGAAGACGACAGTCATGGAGGCTGCGGAGAAAGTGTTGGGGCTGAGCAAATAAACGGGCAACGCGGCGCGTCGACGGCGTCGCTTGATGCCGTGAAGGATTGCACTCCCTGGTCGCCGCGCGCCTCAATTCGTTCACGGAGAACAGACCGGAACGGCTGCTTAACAGGAAATGTTCAATTCACCGCAACAGCGGGTCTTGAACGGAAGTTGCAACCTCGGGCCGGGTTGTGTGCTGATTGGCCCCACAATCTCAGGGAGGATAGAAAATGTCCACGCGAGCCACCATCATCGGATTCGCGGCCGCAATGGCCGCGTGCTTCAGCCTCGCCGGCGCCGCCGCGCAGGGAACCCCGGACTACGCTGCGCTCGTCGCCGCGCCCGACCGCAGCGCGGCCGACCGAGCGACCGACGCGCGCCGCGATCCCCTGAAGCTCCTCGCCTTGATCGGCGCCCGCCCTGGCATGAAGGTGCTCGATATGGGCGCGGGTGGTGGCTACAGCACGGAGCTGATGGCGCGTGCGGTGGGGCCGAACGGCGTGGTCTATGGACAGAACACGCCCGATTTCGGCGAACGCGGGAAAGCGGCCTTCGAGGCGCGGACCAAGACGCAAGCGGGCAAGTCCATCGTCGGCCTGCTGCGTCCGTTCGACGATCCGCTGCCCGCGGATGTGCGCGATCTCGATCTCATCACCTTCATCTTCTTCTATCACGACACGACCTACATGCCGGTCGATCGCGCCAAGATGAACGCCAAGCTGTTTGCCGCGCTCAAGCCCGGCGCATTTCTGGTGATCGCGGACCATTCCGCCGCCGCCGGCGCCGGCGCCACGGCGGGACGCTCGCTCCACCGCATCGAGGAGAGCACGTTGCGCAGCGAGGTCGAGGCGGCCGGCTTCAAGCTGGTGGGGGAGGGCGATTTCTGGCACCATCCCGAAGATACCCGCGATTTCACCACGCAACCGCCCACCAAGCCGGCGGACGAATTCGTTCTCAAGTTCCAGAAGCCGCTGTGAGGGATTGAAGCGGTGGGGCGACTGATCCAAACCGATTGAACCACCCATCTAAGCAGAATTGCGTTGCTTGGCCAACGGGATGTTCTCGTGGACAATGTCCGCAACCGGCGAAAGGAGACATCCGAGCGCTGGAGAGGGGGGCGGGTTTTTGACCCGAAGCTGTCCTGGGGCCGAGCGCAGAGTTGCAAGTGTCGGCATAACAACTTCTCGCGGGTCTCCGCCTATTCGGTCACCTCGTCGGCAGTCGCCAGTGATGACGCAGGCAGTCGATGCCAAGCGCCTTCGCGATCTTGAGTTTGATTCACAAGCTCGAATTTCGACCGGTAGCGGGACGGGAAGATCGCCGGTCTTCTCGCCATATGCGGCAGATGTGACGCGCCCATCAATCCTCAAGGACCCTCAACCCAAGGCAGGACTGCCAAGCCCGTTTTGTAGATGTCGGGGGACACGATGACTTCGGCCGAGGTGTCCCTGAACTGATCGAGGCCATTCCCCTTCACATGCTGAAACTGCACAGTGAGAACGCGGGGCGTCTTCCACTCGCCGGATTCGGCGAACGCGATCTTGCCCGCGACGGTCGAAAATTCGTGCTGGTGGATGTAGTCCGCAAGCTTGCCGGCATCGAGGCTCTTCGTGCCTTCTACGGCATCGCCCATCACCTGCATCTCCGCATAGGCCATCGGGGCCATCACGTAGCCGAGCGGATCAACACCTTCGCCCGTGACCTTCGCCTGATATTTCTTCAACAGGTCGAGCACGCCGGGGAATTGCATCGATGGCGCCGGAAGCCAAAAATCAAAGGTCACGATGCCGTTCAGCAGCGGACCGAGCTGGGTCTTGATCGACGTGGTCTGCAAGCCCACCATGCTGCCGCCGAATTGCTTAGCCTTCAGGCCGAGCTCTTTCGCGGCTCGCACCATGCCGACCGTATCGATGGGATAGGAAGCCACATAGACGACGTCGGCATTCGTCGCCCGGATCGCGCGCAAGATCGTGGTGAAGTCGACAGTCGAGGGCGGATAGGTCTTGTCATAGACGATCTTCAATCCGGCAGCTTGCGCGTTGGCACGCGCGCCATCGGCTGCGTTACGGGAAAACTCCGCATCCGCAGCCACGATAGCGACCGTCTCCGGTTTTGGACTAATCGACTTTGCGGCCTCGAAAAAGCCTTGTGACAGGGCCTTCCGCGAGTCCTGTCCCGTCGGCATGAACGAGAAATACCGCGGATAGTGAAAATCGCTATTGACGTCGAACCCGTACAGACCGGTAAACACCAAATTGCGTTGCATGATCACCGGCATGGCGGGAGCGACCAAATTCGTCGCGTAGGGGCCAACCACGAGATCGACTTTGTCGACATCGAGCAGCTTCGTATAAATGCCGGGAACATTCGTGGGATTGCTTTGGTCGTCGTAGTAGACGAGCTGCACCGGCCGGCCGAGAAGGCCACCACGCGCATTAACATCCTCTTCCCAAATCTTCATCGCAATCAGAGCGGGCCTGCCGTTCGGCGATAGACCTCCCGTGAGGGCCATGCTGAACCCGATCTTGATCGGCGATTGGGCGGACGCGGGTGAGCAAGCCAGTGCCGAGGTAAAAACGGCATAAAGGAGTGCCGCTGCTGCGACCCCTACCGCTCGAGCCTGATCGAGCCGCACCGGGACTGCGGAGACCAGGCGGGATGGCCGCGAGACGCGGCGACGACGGGTGCGAATTGAGCTGACCGCCTCCCTCGGCCGCTGTATGCTTGGACGCAGCACGCCGAGCTGCAGAAACCCCAATGGCGCAGCGATGCGGTCGGGCATTGCAGACATGGCGTTCTCCTTGCTTCAAGTGGATTCGTGACTACTGACGCCGACAATATCGTTCCTATCCGAACGAGAGTCGTGAAGCTGTTCCAAAAAAACTCGAAAACGTTTCCGAACTGAGGCCGAATTTTGCGATGGCTGCGATTTACACCTTTGGGTCATTCAAACTCAACGCCGAATTGGACGTACTTTCTCGGGGCGAACAGCCTCTGCCGCTTGGACGTCGGGCTGTCGTCCTTCTGCGGGTGCTGATCGAGCGGCCGGGGGCGCCGGTTTCGAAGGAAGCGATGATCGAGGCAACGTGGCCCGGCCTCGCGGTCGACGAGAGCAACCTGACCGTCCAAATTGGCGCGCTGCGCCGAGCCCTGGGCGAGGAGCCTGGTGGCGAAAGCTGGATCGAGACCCTCCCCCGGAGAGGCTATCGCTTTATCGGACCGGTCGTGACCAAGTTAGAGTCCGACGGAACCGCAACGCGGGTACCGGAGCCGTTTGCGATCAACGAGAAGCCATCGATCGCAATCTTGCCGTTCCAAAATATGAGCGGCGATCCGGAGCAGGAGTACTTCGCCGACGGCCTGGTCGAGGAGATCATTACAGCCCTGTCGCGCCTGCGCTGGCTGTTTGTAATGGCGCGCAACTCGAGCTTCACCTACAAGGGACGCGCGATCGACGTTCGGCAAGCGGCGCGCGAGCTGGGCGTGCGCTACATCCTGGAAGGCAGCGTGCGCAGAGCCGCCGACAGAGTACGGGTCACGGGGCAGCTGATCGATGCCGCGACCGGCGCGCATCTGTGGGCCGACAGGTTCGATCGCCCGCTCAGTGACGTTTTTGCAATGCAGGACGAGATCACCACCGCGGTGGTCGGCGCTATCGAACCGAACTTGCGCTCCGCGGAGATCGAGCGCGTCAAGCGCAAGCGGCTCGAAAGCCTCGATGCTTACGATCTCGTCTTGCAAGTGCACTCGATTGCAACGTTCATGCCGGATTCCGCTGCCAAGGCCCTGCCCTTGCTCGAACGCGCGCTGGCGATCGAACCGGATTACGCAATGGCACACGGCTACGCGGCTATCTTGCATCAGAACCTGTTCATCCGTGGCGGAATGCACGAGGAGGATCGCACCGCCGCGATCCACCATGCACACGCCGCGATCACCTATGGCCACGACGATGCCCGTGCCTTGGCCATGGCCGGGATGGCCATCGGACTGGTCGAGCACGACTTCGCCGCTGCGGTTGCGGCATTCGAGGCGGCGATGGCCATCAGCCCCTCCTATGCGGTCGCCTTCAATCTCGGCAGCATCGTGCTGGCGTGGGGCGGTGAAGCCGAGCGCTCGATCGATTGGGGCGAGAAGGCGCTCCGCCTGAGCCCCTTCGATTCATGGAACTTCGTCGCCAGGCTTGCGATCTCTCTCGCCCATTTCCAACGCGAGCGTTTTGAGGCGGCCGCGAATGCTGCTCGCCTGGGCATTCAGTGCAATCCGGCTTTCAGCTTCTGCTACATGACGCTCGCAGCGGCACTCGCCGCACTCGGAAGGCTCGACGAAGCCAGAACAACCGTCGCGCGGTTGCTGGCAGTCCAGCCTGGCTTCAAGATAGCGAGGCACTGTGTTGGCGTCGGTGCCGTGGCCGCGCTATCCGGCCCCTTGTCCGATGCTCTTCGCACGGCCGGGCTGCCGGAGTGAGGCTGATGCAAAAGTCTTTCGACGCGACGCGCAACGAGCCAAGTCTCCATCTGCGACGGGCCAGGTGCCACGGGCACGGATTTTCGCCGTTGCGTTTTGCTACACTGCGTGAGGCCGGTTATGGCCCATCGCTGCCCAGGGCGTGTGCCACGACATGTCTGCAGCAGCCGAAAGCCGACGCGGCATCCGCAGCCCGTCCGTTGGTCAATCCATCGAAGCTTGCTTAGCCGCACCGCTTGCATTGATTTCGATCAACGCCGGCCATGCGAACTTGGCCCAGTCTCGCATCCATGAGCACGACACTGACATTGGCCGAACGCGCGGTGCCGCGTTATACGTCCTATCCCACTGCGCCGCATTTCTCCGCAGCGGTGGGGCCGCAGGCTTACGCCGAATGGCTCGGCGCGCTGCCGGATGCGGCGAAGCTCTCGCTTTACCTGCATGTGCCCTACTGCCATGAGCTTTGCCTCTATTGCGGCTGCACCACCAAGGCGGTGCGCCGGCGGTCGCCTGTTGTCGCTTATGCCGACCATCTGCGGAAGGAGATCGCGCTGCTGGGCGCCGTCATCGGCGGCCGGCCGGTGGTTCACCTGCACTGGGGCGGCGGCACGCCGTCGATCCTCGGTGTCGATATCATCGTCGACATCGTCGAACGGCTCAACCGGACGTTCGATCTCACGCATATCGCCGAGCATGCGATCGAGCTCGATCCGCGCCGTGTGACGTCGCAGCTCGCCGCGGCGCTCGGCCGCATCGGCATCACCCGCGCGAGCTTCGGCGCCCAGGATTTCTCGCCCCATGTGCAGCAGGCGATCGGCCGCGTCCAGCCGTTCGACGAGGTCGAAGCGGCGGTCGAGGCGGTGCGGGCCGCCGGCATTGCCGCCGTCAATATCGATCTGATGTACGGCCTGCCGCGGCAGAGCGTCGGCGACGTGATCCGCAGCGCCGAACTGGCGGCGTCGCTCGCGCCGTCGCGCATTGCGCTGTTCGGCTATGCCCATGTGCCGTGGTTCAAGCCGCATCAAAAGCTGATCGACACGCAATCGCTCCCGGGCGCTGCCGAGCGCATGGCGCAGATGTACGCCGCGGCCGAGACTCTGGAGGAATGCGGCTACGTGCAGGTCGGCCTCGATCATTTTGCAGCGGCCCATGACGATCTCGATCACGCCGCACGGACCGGACGGCTGCATCGCAATTTCCAGGGCTACACGACCGATGAGGCCGATGCCCTGATCGGCCTCGGCGCCTCCTCGATCGGCCGGCTGCCGCAGGGCTATGTGCAGAATGCGCCGGATGTCGGCTCCTACGCGCGCGCCATCGACGCCGGGCGCTTTGCCGTCGCCAAGGGCCTCGCGTTCACGCTTGATGACCTCCAGCGCGCAAAGATCATCGAGCGGCTGATGTGCGACTTCGCCGTCGATCTCGATGCACAAGCGGGTGCGACGGATTTCTCGGCGGAATTGGACGCCCTCGACGCGCTCTGCGCATCCGGCATCGTGCGCCGCCACGGCCGCCGGATCGAGGTGACGGAAAAGGGGCGCCCCTTCGTTCGTCTTGTGGCCGCGGCCTTCGACGCCTATCTGGTACAAAATCACCAGCGGCACTCGGTCGCCGTGTGAGCCCACGCGCGTTGCGAGCCCCCGCACTCACTGGAGGTCCGCCCATGCCCTACCAGACCAACGAGGATCTGCCGAACCCGATCACGCGCCATCTGCCGCCGCATGCCCAGGACATCTATCGTGCCGCCTTCAATCACGCCTTCGCGGCCCATGCCGGCGACCCGCGCCAGGAAGAAGCGGCCCATCGCATCGCCTGGGCCGCCGTCAAGCGTGTCTATGTGAAGATCGGCGACAGCTGGGTCGCGCGCGAGGGCACCATCTGACTCAAAGTCGGCACCGTGCGGGCGCCGGCAGCGGAATTCATTTTTTCCTCACGCGCCGCCGGTTCGTAGCCCCATTTCGCACAAATACGGTATTTGAGCACCTCTATTCTACTTTGCATAGGGTTGTTTTTGAGTAAAACGAGTCCCATGCCCCCGCGGCTATCGGATCGCCCATCGCAGGCCGTGAGTGCCAGGGCGCGAGCACCCTCTCCCGCACGCGGGGCGAGGGGGAAGAAGCGCTGCACCTGATTTCGATCAAAGCGGCTTTGCCTTCCATGCGCCAGAAAGAGGCGTGGCGAGAGGCGGCCTGTTGCTGCCTCGTTGCCTTTTTGCGGCTGAGGACAAAAATGGTTACCCCCGGAAAGTCGAAACGCGCGCTCATCGCGGCCGCGGTCGTGCTGGTGGGCGCGGGCGTCGCGGCGATCTGGAATTACGACGCACTGGTGCGATGGGTGACCTCGTCGGGCCGGCCCGCGAGCATCGTGGTGTCGGGCAATATCGAGGCCCACCAGGCCGTGCTCGGCTTCAAGACCGTGCAATCGCGCATCGTCGAGCTGCCGTTCAACGAAGGCCAGTGGGTCAAGGCCGGGACCCTGATTTCGCGGGTCGACGATGCGGATTACCGCCAGCAGGTCGCCATGGCCAAGGCGGCGCTCGAGGTGCAAAAACGCCAGCTCGCGGCGGCCGAGCAGAACCTCGAGGCCGCCAAAAAGACGGTGGAAAGCGATGCCGCCGATCTGGAATTGGCCAACCTCGAATTCTCGCGCGCCGACAATCTCATGAAAAAAGGCGCCGGCACCATCGAGGCGCGCGACCAGACCAGCGCCATTCTCAAGAAATCCAATGCCGCCATCGAGCGCGACCGGGCGCTGGAACAATCGGCGGAGCGGCAGGTCGACCTCGCCCAAGCCAATATCCGCAATGCCGAGGAGACGCTCAAGCTGGCCGAGATCGTGCTCGGTTACACCACGCTGTCGGCGCCGTTCGACGGCGTGATCACGGTGCGCCAGGCGGAACTCGGCGAAATCATGGTGCCGGGCACGCCGGTGGTGACGCTCGCCGACCTCGATCACATCTGGCTGCGCGCCTACATCAACGAGACCGACATCGGCAAGGTGCGCCTCGATCAGAACGCGGTGGTCACGACCGACACCTATCCCGGCAAGCGATACATGGGCCGGGTGTCCTTCATTTCGTCGGCCGCCGAGTTCACGCCCAAGAGCGTCGAGACCCATGCCGAGCGCGTCACCCTAGTCTATCGCATCAAGATCGACATCGACAACCCGACCCACGAGCTGGTTCCGGGCATGCCGGCCGATGCGACGCTGGAAGCGCTTCCCGCGGGCAAGCCATGAGCGATCCGGCTGCGATCATCGTGATCGACGGGCTGATCAAGCGGTTCGCGCAAGTCACGGCGGTCGATCGGCTCAGCTTCTCGGTGAACCACGGCGAGATCTTCGGCCTGGTCGGGCCGGACGGCGCGGGCAAGACCGCGACCATGCGCATGCTGGCCGGCGTAATGCGGCCGGACGCCGGCGCCATCGTGATCGACGGGATCGATGCCGTCGCCGACCCCGAACAGGTCAAGCCGCATGTGAGCTACATGCCGCAGCGCTTCGGTCTCTATGAAGACCTGACCGTGGATGAGAACATCAAGTTCTATGCCGACCTGTTCGAGGTGCCGGCTGACGTGCGCCGCGAACGCGCAGGCCGCCTCCTCGCAGCGTCCGAGATGACCAACTTCGGCGGGTTCAAGGCCGGCCAGTTGTCAGGCGGCATGAAGCAGAAGCTCGGGCTTACTTGCGCGCTCGTGCACACGCCGAAAATCCTGCTGCTCGACGAACCCACCACCGGCGTCGACCCGGTGTCGCGCCGCGACTTCTGGCGCATCCTCTACGGGCTGCGCGAGGAGGGCGTCACCATCGTGATATCGACCGCCTATCTCGACGAGGCCGAGCGCTGCAACCGGCTGACCCTGCTGCACGGCGGCCATGCGCTCTATTGCGACACGCCGGCCGCGCTCAAGCAGCACATGCCGGGCGCGCTGATCGCCATCTCCTCCGCCGACGGCCGCGCCGTGCGTAACGCCCTCAACGGTCAGCCGGGGGTGAGCCACGTTCTCCTGGTCGGCGACGGCGTGCATGCGGTGGTGGACGATGCCACGCGTATTCCCCAGCTGCGCGGCGCGCTGGATCGCGCCGCCGTGCCGGTTTCCGCCATCGCGGTTGCCACGCCCAGCATCGAGGACGTCTTCGTCGCGCTCCTGGAAACCGGGGACGCGCCGTGACGGATCCCGGACACGCCACGAGGACGGGAAACGACGATCAGGTGATCGCCGACGGCCTCGTCAAGCGGTTCGGCGACTTCGTCGCGGTGGACCATGTGAGTTTCCGCATCGCGCGCGGGGAGATCATGGGCTTCCTCGGTCCGAACGGCGCCGGAAAATCGACCATCATCCGAATCCTGTGCGGCCTGCTGCGCCCGAGCGGCGGCCGCGCGATCGTCGCCGGAATCGACGTCGCGCGCGATCCCGAAGCCGTGCGCAACCACATCGGATACATGTCGCAGAAATTCTCGCTCTACCGCGATCTCACGGTCGATGAAAACCTGCGTTTCTTCGGCGGAATCTACAGCGTGCCGCGCGCCGAACTCGCCCGGCGCATCCGCTTTGCGGTCGGCATGGCGGGGCTTGCCGGGCGCGAGGATGCGCTGGTCGGAACGCTGGCGGGCGGATGGCAGCAGCGTCTGGCGCTCGGCTGCGCCGTGCTGCACCGGCCCCCCATCCTGTTCCTGGACGAGCCGACATCGGGGGTCGAGCCGGCCTCGCGGCGGCGCTTCTGGGACCTCATCCACAGCCTCGCGAGCGAAGGCGTGACGGTGCTGGTCTCGACCCACTACATGGACGAAGCCGAATACTGCCACCGCGCGGCTTTGATCAATCACGGGCGTCTCATCGCCATCGGCAGTCCCGCGAAGCTCAAGGAGAGCGCGCTCGGCGGGGAGCTGTTGGTGGTCGAATCCGACGCACTGGGCGCGACCCTTGCGGCACTTCAGGACGCGCCCGACGTGCGGGATTGTTCGGTGTTCGGTAATTCGCTGCATGTCCTGGTCGGCGATGCCGCAAAGAGCCTCACTGCGCTCCCGGAGTTTCTCGCCGCCAAAAATCTGCGGCCGCGCCGTGTCGCGCGAATTGCAGCCTCGCTCGAAGACGTATTCGTGCAGCTCATCGCGGCCGATGCGGCGAGCCGGAAGGCGGCCGCATGAGAATGCGCCGGCTCAAGGCGATTGCCGTCAAGGAGTTCGTGCAAATCTGGCGCGATCCCCGCAGCCTGATGATCGCGCTGCTGATGCCGTTCACGCAGATGTTCCTGCTCGGCTATGGCGTCACGCTCGACCTCAAGCATATTCCGGTCTGTACGTTCGACCGCGAAGCCAGCCAGAACAGCCAGGCGCTGCTCAAGCATTTCCAGGCCTCGCAGTATTTTGCGATCGTCCGCAACGTCGTGACCTATCCGGCACTGGTCGACGCCATCGACCGCGCCGACTGCAAGATCGCCATCGTCATCCCGCCGGACTTCTCCGAGCGCCTGAACGATTCCGGCAGCGCGCCGGTCCAAGCCATACTCGACGCCACCGACGACAACTCCGCGAATATCGCCTTCGGCTATGCGCTTTCGGTCGTCTCCGGGTATTCCGGCGAAGTGGTGCTCGATGCATTGAGCCGGCAAGGCCGCGAGCTCCAGCAAATCCTGCCGATGACGGTCCAGTCGCGGGTCTGGTTCAACGAGGACCTGGAAAGCCGCAACTTCATCATCCCCGGAGTCGTCGCCGTCATCATGGCGCTGGTCGGGGCGCAACTGACCTCGCTCACGATCTCGCGGGAGTGGGAGCGCGGCACCATGGAGCTCTTGATCTCAACGCCGGTTAAGCCGAGCGAACTGATGATCGGCAAGCTGCTTCCTTACCTTGCGATCGGCTGGATCGACGCCGCCTTCTGCCTGATCCTTGCGGCGCTGTGGTTTCAGGTGCCGTTCCGCGGCACGATCTTCACCTTGTTCATCACCACGACGCTGTTCCTGATCGTCGTGCTCGGCATCGGCTATCTGCTGTCGGTCCTGATCCGCAGCCAGATCGGGGCGAGCCAGATCGCGTTGCTGGTGACGATGCTCCCGGCCACGTTGCTGTCCGGATACGTCTTCCCGATCGACCAGATGCCCAAGGTGGTCCAGGACATCACCTATCTCGTCTATGCCCGCTACTATGTCACCATCGTCAAGGCGATCTTCCTCAAGGGCTCCGATATCCCCGCGCTGGCGACGCCGATCCTGTTCCTCCTCGTCTATGCCGTGGCTGTGATGGTGCTGGCAGCCCGCTCGTTCCACAAGAGGCTCGATTGAGCCATGTTCAGCCGCACCAGCCAGATCGTGATCAAGGAGTTCATTCAGCTCTGGCGTGACAAATGGGGGCGGTTCCGCCTGATCGTGCCGCCCATCGTCCAGCTGCTGCTGTTCGGTTACGCCGCCACCTTCGAGGTCTATCACGTGTCGACCGCGGTGCTCGACCTCGACCACACCCAGGAAAGCCGGGAGCTGGTCGCCCGCTTCACTTCGAGCAACCGGCTCGACATCGTCCAGCGCGCGCAGACGCAGGACGAGATCGACGGGACGATCGACCGCAGCGATGCGGCGGTCGGCCTCGTCATCCATGCCGGGTTCGCAAATCTCCTGCGCAAGGGCCAAGAGGCGCCGCTCCAGGTCCTGGTCGACGGGACCAATTCGAACACGGCGCTGATCGCGCTCGGCTACATCAACACCATCGCTGCCCAGTTCTCCCAGGACTACGTGACCGACCTGGCGGAACGCACCCAGGGAATCCAGGGCATGGAACAGGCTCAGGTTCAGGTCGCGCTGGAGCAACGGCCCTGGTTCAATCCGGATTTCAACGGGCAGTGGTTCTTCGTGCCCGGCGTCATCGCGACGATCACCCTCGTCATGGTGGTCAATCTCACGGCTTTCGCGGTGGTGCGCGAGCGCGAGGTCGGCACCCTCGAGCAGATCATGGTGAGCCCGATACGGCCATCTGAATTCATCCTCGGCAAGACCGTCCCGTTTTTCGTCGTCGGGCTGGGGCTTGCCGCGCTCGTCACCATCGTCGGAATCGTCTGGTTCCAAATCCCCTTCGTGGGCAATCCCCTCGTCTTCATATTCGGGACGATGCTCTATCTGCTGAGCCTGCTGGCGCTCGGCCTGCTCATCTCCACGGTCTGCTCGACCCAGCAGCAGGCATTCGCCACCAATTTCTTCGTGCTCAACCCGCTTTTCATCCTATCCGGCTTCAGCTTCCCGATTTCCAGCATGCCGGACGTGCTGCAGTGGCTTACCTATGTGAACCCGCTGCGCTATTATCTCATCGTCATCCGCGGCACCTTCCTCAAAGGGATCGGTGTCGCCATATTGTGGCCGGACCTGCTGGCGATGGCGGTGATCGCGGGGGTCCTTCTGACGGTGAGCATCCTGCGGTTCCGGAAATCGCTGGAATAACGACACTTCCCGGAGCCGGTGCCTCCGCCGATCGTGGATTGATCCCGGTCAATATCCGCCGTCGCAGCGGCAGTAGTCTCGACCATGGCCAAGAAGCAGCAGCACGGCGAGGTGCCGGAGTTTCCGGCCAGCCTGTTCGCGTGGCCGGCATTGATGGCGGCGAGCGTCGGCGAGGCGATCGCCGCCTCGCTCGCGGTGCCACCCTTGGCGCCCGAGACCGCCGGGGCGCGCCAGCCGGTGTGGTCGACGCCCCATCGGTTGCGCTTCGAACTCGGCACCATGGCGCTGCGCGATTTCTCCACCGGCGAGAGCGGCGTTCCCGCCCTCATCTGCGCCCCGTTCGCGTTGCATTGCGCGACCATTGCGGACTTTGCTCCCGGCCACAGCGTGGTCGAGGCGCTCCGCGACGGCGGGATCGGCCGGATTCTCGTGACGGACTGGCGCTCGGCGGGGCCCGACATGCGGTTTCTCTCGATCGACAACTACCTCGCGGATCTCAACGTCGCCGTGGACGAGATCGTACCCCCGGTCGATCTCGTCGGCCTGTGCCAGGGCGGCTGGATGGCGCTGGCCTACGCGGCGCGCTTTCCCCACAAGGTGCGGCGCCTCGTGCTGGCGGGTGCGCCTGTCGACATCGCCGCCGGCCGGTCCATGCTGTCGCAGATGACAACGAGCGTTCCGCTGTCCGCGTTCCAGGATTTCGTCGACTCGCAGGACGGCCGCGTGCTCGGCCAGCGTGTCCTTCATCTGTGGGGAGCGGCGCTCCGCGCGAACGACGAGCGCCATGTCCTGCAACTCCCCCGCGGCGATAATTCGGTGCGGACGCAGGACCTGCTGGCGCGGTTCCAGGAATGGAACGACCTCACCGTCGACCTGCCGGGCACCTACTATCTCCAGGTGGTATCCTGGCTGTTCCAGGAGAACCGCCTCGCCACCGGCAATTTCGTCGCGCTCGGGAGGCAAATCGATCTTTCCGCCGTGCGCCATCCGATTTATCTGCTCGGCGCCCGCGACGACGAAATCGTCGCTCCCGCCCAGCTGTTCGCGACCGCGAACCGCGTCGGCACGCCGCGCGAGCACATCGAAACCGCGACCGAACCGTGCGGGCATCTCGGTCTGTTCCTCGGCGCCGAGACGATCAGGGGCCGATGGCCACGGATTGCGCGCTGGCTCGGCGAGGAGATGTAAGTCGCGAGCGCCGGTGCGCTCTCGGACTCCTAGGATTTAGCGCAGGCATTGCGCTAAGCTCGCCAATCGTATCCGGGAGATTGCCATGCAGAAGAGCGACGGCAAGAAGAAACAGAAATGCAAGAATTGCGAAGGCAAGGGCACCCTCAAGAAGGGAGACAAGGTGGTGAGGTGCCAGCGCTGCGACGGGACCGGGATCAAGCGGTGAGCCGCGCCCGATACGCCGTCAGGTCCAGAACTGATAGACCAATTTCCCGAGCGAATAGACGACGGCACATCCGATGAAGAACAGGATCACCCATACCGCGTAATCGAGCTGCTTCTTGAATTCGGAGACGGCCTGCGAGGTCTTCTTCTTTGATCGCCCCATGAAGACGGCTCGCAGGAAGAGCACGATCGGCATTACCGCCAGAATGATCCCGATGATTTTGAACATAAAGGGATGTATGACCCGAATCCGGTCGCCGGAGAAGCTGCCATCTTCCGGCATCCGGGAAGGCATCGAGGAAAGGATCGACA
Organism: uncultured Alphaproteobacteria bacterium; assembly: GCA_963800215.1. Classification (GTDB taxonomy): domain Bacteria; phylum Pseudomonadota; class Alphaproteobacteria; order Rhizobiales; family Xanthobacteraceae; genus JAJPKK01. The sequence continues at coordinate 38,922 of CAWCZY010000012.1, forward strand.
GCGGTGCGCGCAATGGTTCTCGACCGGCCCCGCACGCCATTGGTGATGCGCGAGCGCCCGACGCCGGTCCCCGCCGCCGGAGAAATCCTCATCGAGATTTCGGCCTGCGGGGTGTGCCGCACCGACCTGCACGTGGTCGACGGCGAATTGCCGGACCCCAAGCTCCCGATCATTCCCGGGCATGAGATCGTCGGACGGGTCGCGGCGTGCGGGGAGGGCGTTTCCGGTCTCGCCGCCGGTGCCCGTGTCGGCGTGCCGTGGCTCGGGGCGACATGCGGCGTTTGTCCCTATTGCCGCGACGGCCGCGAGAACCTGTGCGATCGGCCGCTGTTCACCGGCTATACGCGGGACGGCGGCTTTGCGACCCATACCGTGGCGGATGCTCGCTTTTGCTTTGCGCTGCCGCCGGACGCGGATGCCGCGGAACTGGCGCCGCTGATGTGCGCGGGGTTGATCGGCTGGCGCAGCTACCGGATGGCCGGGGCAGGGGAAAGCCTCGGCATCTATGGATTCGGCGCCGCCGCTCATATCCTGGTCCAGGTCGCGATCTGGCAGGGCCGTCGCGTCTATGCCTTCACCCGGCCGGGCGACGAGGACGCGCAACACTTCGCCCGCCGGCTCGGCGCGGTGTGGGCCGGCGGCTCCGGGGAGATGCCGCCGGAACGGCTCGATGCCGCGATCATCTTCGCCCCGGTCGGCGCGCTCGTGCCGGCGGCCTTGCTTGCGGTCAAGAAGGGCGCCCGGGTCGTGTGCGGCGGCATCCACATGTCTGACATCCCGGCCTTCCCGTATCGCATCCTGTGGGAGGAACGCCAGATCCTCTCGGTCGCCAACCTGACCCGCGAGGATGCCCATGAATTTCTACGGGTGGCGCCGCAGGCCGGCGTGAAGACCGAGGTGACGCGCTATCCGCTCGCCCAGGCCAACGAGGCGCTCGCCGATTTGCGCGAGGGACGTCTGCAGGGCGCCGCGGTGCTGATTCCGTGATGTTGTGCCGCTCAATTCAGCATCCCCAGCACCCGGGGCAGCCACAGCGTAATCTCCGGGATGTAGGTCACCATCACCAGGAACACCAGCATAGTCCCCAGCCAAGGCAGCACCGCCACGGTCAATTCGGTGATGCCCATCTTGGTGATGCTGGAGGCGACGTAGAGATTGAGCCCGACCGGCGGGTGGCACAGGCCCACCTCCATGTTGACCGCCATCAGGATGCCGAGATGCACGGGGTTGACCCCGAGCCGCGCCGACATCGGGAACAGGATCGGCGCCATGATCAGCACGATGGCGGCGGGGTCCATGAAATTGCCGGCCGCCAGCAGCACGATGTTGGTGACGAGCAGGAACGCCATCATGCCGAAGCCCTGCGCCGTCATCCATTCCGCCATCGACTGGGGAATTCTGCTCGGAGGTGAGCAGCCAGGAGAACACCGCCGCATTGGTGATGATGTAGAGGATCATGGCGCTCATGGACGCCGCCTTGAGCAGCACGGCCGGCACGTCGGCGAATTTGAGCTCCTTGTAGACGAACACCGCGATGAAGAAGGCATAGACGGCCGCCACCGCGGCGGCCTCGGTCGGAGTGAACAGGCCGCTATAGATTCCGCCCAGCACCAGCACGATCAGGAACAGGCCCCAAAAACCCTCGCGGAAGGCGCGCAGGCATTCGCCCCAGCTCGCCCGCTTCATGCGCGGATAGTCGTTGCGCCAGGCGCGATACCAGGTGGTCATTCCCAGCATGGTGGCGAGGATCAGCCCTGGCACCAGCGCGGCGATGAAGAGCTGGCCCACCGAGGCGGAGTCGACGATGTTGCCGTCGGGGCCCATGGGCTGCATGCCGCTGGTCGCCACCGCGAAGATGACGAGGTTGATCGACGGCGGAAACAGGATGCCGAGCGCCCCCGAGGTCGCGATCACGCCGGCGCCGAACCGGAGCGGATAGCCGTTCTCTACGATCGCCGGCAGGATGATGGAGCCGATGCCGACCACCGTCGCGACCGAAGAGCCCGAGATCGCGGCGAACAGCGCGCAGGCGACGACGCCCGCGAGCCCCAGTCCGCCATACCAGTGCCCGATCAGCGAGGTCGCGAAGTCGATCATGCGCCGTGCGACCCCGCCGGAGGTGAGGAAATTTCCGGCCAGGATGAAGAACGGGATCGCCATGATCTCGAAGCGGTCGATGCTGGTGAACAGCTTGAGCCCGACCATCTTGGGATCGACGCTCGACAGGATGAACAGATAGGTGAGCACGGACAGTCCGAGCGCGATCGAGATCGGCATGCCCGTCGCCATCAGGGCGAGCAGCATCGCGAACAGCAGCGCCGCGCGCAGCGACTGCGACAGCTCGATGATCTCGAAGCGCGCCAGCACGCAGACGAGCGCCAGTGCGATCGGAACCAGCACGATCAGCGACGCCATGACGATGCCGGCGCGCGGCCGCGGCGCGACGGTCTCGGAATACCCGGTCATTGCGCCGGCTCGGCAACGGGCGCCGGCACGATCTCCGGGGCCACATATTCGATGCCGTGATGGCCCTGATTCGGGACGCGGCCGGTGCGCTGGAACCGCCACATCACCTGCAGGAAGCGGAAGCACATGAGGTAGGAGCCGAGGGGAATGCAGAGATAGATCATCCAGCTCGGCCACTCGAGTTCCGGCGATACCTGGTCGGGGTCGAGATCGTGGATATAGACGGCGCCCAGCGTGCCGATGATGCCGGTGAACAGGGCGCCGCAGGCGAGCGCGAACAAGATCACCGGCTTGCGTGCGGCAGGTGAAAGCTGCTTGACGAAGACGTCGACGCCCACATGGATGCCGATCCGCACGCCGAGCGCCGCGCCGAATTTCGCCATCCACACGAACATGTAGGTGGCGAGCTCCTGCGCCCAGGAGAGATTGATCGCGGTGAGCGTGAGATAGACCCAGTCAGCCGCGAGGCTGAGCCAGACGAGGCCGTGTCCCTTTGCCCAGTTGGACAGCGTCACCGAATTGCTGGCGCCGTAGCGGTGCACGACGGCGACGAACGTGATGCAGGTGGCCGCGGCAATGAGGACGCAGATGATCCACTCTTCGAGTCGATCGAGGATGCGGTCGAGCAGGTTGAGCACGTTGAGCACGTTGAGCACGTTGAGCAAGATGTCCCCCTCGGCTCGGACTTGCTGACCTTTTCCCTCCCAAAAGTCGGGGAGGGAGAAAACGACTCAGGACTGCGGCGGGGTGAAGCCGGAGGCCTTGTAGATTTTTTCGATGAAGTCCTTGCCGAAGCGACTCTGCATTTCCTTGTGGACCGGCATCAGCTTGGCGACCCAGGCCTTCTTCTCGTCGTCGGTGAGGACATGGACCTGGACCTTGCCGGACGCCTTTATCTTTTCGAGCGCGTCGACATTGTCCTTTGCGGCGGTCTCATTGAAATAGTCGGTCGTTTCCTTCACGGCGCGAGCCAGCGGCTCCTTGAGGTCCGCCGGCAGTCCGTCCCAGAACTTCTTGTTGGTGACGAGCGCATAGGTGAGCCGCCCGTGATAGGAGACGGTCAGATATTTCTGCACCTCGTAGAATTTCTGGGTCAGGATGTTGGACGGCACATTGTCCTCGCCGTCGACCACGCCGGTCTGCAGCGCCTGGTAGAGCTCCCCGAACGCCATGATCTGCGGGATGGCGCCGAGCTCGCGGGCCACCGCGTCGAGCACCTTGGAGCCCTGGATGCGCATCTTCATGCCCCTGAAGTCGTCGGGCTGGATGAGCGGCTTGTTGGCCGTATAGACATGCGCGCCATTGTCCCAATAGGCCAGCGGTTCGACGCCCTTGGCCTCCAGCTTCTTGTTGAGGTCGGCCATCATCGGGCTCGCCATCATCTGGCGTGCGCGGGCGTCGTCGCTCATCAGGAAGGGCAGGTCGAAGACGTCGAATTCCTTGACGCCGAGCGGGCCGAACTTGGAGATCGAGGGCGCGAGGATCTGCACCGAGCCGAGCTGCAGCGCCTCGAGCTCCTCCTTGTCCTTGTAGAGCGAAGAGTTCGGATAGACCTCCACCTTCACCCGGCCGTTGGTGTATTTCTCGGCGAGTTCCTTGAACACCATCGAGGCCTTGCCCTTGGGGGCATCGGGCGACACCACGTGACTGAACTTGATGATGATCGGCTGTTGGGCCTGGGCGGCACCGGTGAGCGCCAGACTGCTGGCGACGAAAGCGGCGGCTGCAACCGCCGCGACGAGCTTGCCGTACATGGACGTCCCTCCGCGTTTCCAGCACCGGTCACCGTCTTGTCCCGTCTCGGGCCGGCGTTGGGCCTAGTATGGCAGCCTTTTCCCGCTGCAACCAAGCCAAAACTCCCCGATCCGGCCTGAGGTACCTGGGCGCATCTTGTCGCAACTGAGCCCCGCTTTGGGGACGCCGGTCCTGGTCACGCTTTCTCGGCAGCCCTCGGGGCCTTGGTTCAATCCGGATCGCCAGTACCGGGGAGGGCCGCAGGAAAGGCCGATTGAACTTTTTGTGCAGGACCGGAGACCAACAGGTCAGTTCTCCGAACAAGGAGCCCCCTATGTCCCACAAGTTCATCGTCCTCACCGCCGCCGCGATCGCACTCGGTTCGGTCGCCATCGCCTCGACAATCGCGCGGTCCGGGGTCGCTCAACCCTATCAAAGCAAAGCGGATTTCGATCAGGCCTTCGCCGCGGTCGGGGCCTCCATGCCGGCGCAGGCCGCGGCCGATATGGAAAAGCTTCGGCAGGCCGGCTTGAAGCGGATCGATCTGGCGCAGTCCACCCGATAGGACGATCTGCGTCCGCATCCGGATTACCGATACGGAAAAGCCGGCGGCTTCGGGAGGCCATTCCCGTCGCCGCCGGCGTTTCCTTATTTCAGCTCAAGCCGCAACGCGCGGATGAGAATGCGTGGGGTTCACGACCGCTTGAACGAGTTGTAGACCATGCGGGTCCAGTTTTTGGCCTGCGCGTCGTTTGCCGCCCATTTGGCGTTGAGATCGGCCAATGGATTGGCGGCCACCACCTCCTCCTCGGTCTTGCCCTCATTGAACAGCTTCTGGATGCGGTCGCGTGACGTGATCAGCATCTCGCGCCACACGATCAAATCCGCCTTTTTTGCGAGCGCGCCGTGGCCGGGTACGATCTTGGTGCCGTCGTTCGACACCTTGATGTAGGTATCGACGGCGCGGATCAGGCCTCTGATGTCGCCGCCATTGGCGAAGTCGATGGTGTTGTAGCGGCCGGTATTGCCGAAGGTGTCCCCGGTGTCGAGCACGTTGGCGTCATCGAAAAAGACCCAGGTGTCGCCGTCGGTGTGCGCATTGTAGACGTGGGTGAGCTGCGCCTTGCGGCCGCCGACTTCCACCGTCTTCGAGCCGCCGGAGTAGGTGTCGGTGGGCAGCGCGTCGGCCGGCTGGGGCGCCATCTTCGCGCCAGTCAGGCCGTTGGGAGCGTTGCCGGCGGCGAGACGGACCCTGATGTTGTCCTCGGCCACGATGGTGGCGCCGTCCTTGTGGAAGAGCGCATTTCCGCCGGTGTGGTCGCCGTGATAGTGGGTGTCGATGAGATACTTGATGGGCAGCGGCGAGATCTTTTCGATCGCGGCCTTGATCTTGTCGTGGAGCGGCGCGAATTCGCTGTCCACCATGATGATGCCGTCGGTGCCCACGGCGACGGTAATGTTTCCGCCTTGACCTTGGAGCATGTAGGTCTTGTTGCCGAGATCGGTGGTCTTGATCTCGACCTTGGAAAAGTCCGGCTGCTGCGCGTAGGCGGCCGATGCAAACATGACCGTGCCTGCCAGCGCGGCCAACTTGATTTTGTTCATGATGAGGTCTCCCATTTGATTGAAACAAGCCCGCGCATCTGGCGCGGGATTCCGGACGCTGTGATGTCTTTGTCATGACTGCCGCAGCCGCACACGTGATAGGCCTGCGGGCCGGCAGCGACCCGTCTTACATCATTGCCCGGAGCATTGCCTGGATCATTTCTCGGCCCGGTCGAAATACCGCAGTTCCGGCGGCGCCCAGGGCGTGCGAAACGCGGGCCGGGCGATTTCACGCAGGCCATTGTCAAAGGGCCGACCGCTGGGACACAATGGCAGGCGTCGCAACCGCAGTGGGACAGCAGTGATGGGCGGGGACGCGGTCAGGCGCGTCATCGGCACGAGCCTCGGCGCGGCGGCTCTGTTGGCCGCCATGTCCGTGCTTGCGCAGCCGTCGCAGAATCGGGCTTGGTGCGAGAACAAGGACGGCGCCTTCTCCGCGGACGATTCGATCAACGGGTGTACGGCCCTGATCCAGTCGGGCACGGAATCGCCGCAGAATGTTCCCGTGGTCTACAACAACCGCGGCATCGCCTATCGCTCCAAGGGCGATCTCGATCGCGCCATTGCCGACTACACCGAAGCGATCAGGCTCGATCCCGATTACGACGTGGCGTTCCACAATCGCGGCCGCGCCTATTACGCCAAGCATGACAACGACCGCGCCATCGCCGACTACGACCAGGCGTTGCGGGTCAATCCCCGGCATCGATTTGCTTACGTCGATCGCGGCCTCGCCCATTTCGCCAACCGAGACCCCGCCCGCGCGATTGCCGACTTCAGCGAGGCCATCAAGCTCGATCCCACCAACGCTTACGCTTTCAACATGCGCGGCATGGCCTATCGGGTGACGGGCGACTCCAGCCGGGCGATCGCCGACCATTCGGAAGCCATCAGGCTCGTTCCCGATTCCGAGGTTGCCTACTACTACCGCGGCCTTGCTTTCGGCGACACCAATCAACAGGACCGCGCCATCGCCGACTACGACCAGGCGCTCCGGCTCAATCCGAGTTACGAGAACGCGCTGGTGAATCGGGGTCTGGCGTGGGGAGAGAAGAAGCAGTTCGACCGCGCCATTGCCGATTACAGTCAGGCGATCAAGCTCAATGCGGAAGACGTCATCGCGATTTACGACCGCGGCAATGCATACCGTGCCATGGGCGATCTGGACCGCGCGATCACCGACTACACCGATGCGATCAAGATCAATCCCAAGGACGCCATCACCTTCCTCGCTCGAGGCAGCGCCTATTCCGCCAAGCGCGACTTCGCCCGCGCGATCCCCAATTTCGACCAGGCGCTGCGGCTCGATCCCGCCAGTGCCGCTGCCTACAACAGCCGTTGCTGGGCGCGCGCCGTGATCGGGCAGCTCGACCAGGCCCTGGCGGATTGCAACGAATCACTGCGCCTCAAGAGCGACCCCTACACGCTGGACAGCCGGGGGCTCGTCTATTTGAAGATGGGCCAGATCGATGCCGCCGTCGCCGATTACACGGCGGTGCTGAAGGACGTTCCCACTTTCGCGGACTCGCTTTACGGCCGCGGCCTGGCCAGGCGAAAGAAGGGCGATGCGGCTGGAAGCCAGGCCGACTTCGCCGCGGCAAAGGCGTCGCGCTCCGATATCGCGGAAGAATTCGCCAAGTTCGGGGTCAAATGAGGAGGCCGGGATCGTGCGCCAGCATGTTACCGCTGCGGCGACGGTTTGGTCAGGCCAATGCTGCACCGCAGCATATTTGCTCGCGATCGCGACATAAAGACTATATAAGCAACATGTCGTATCGCATTAAATTCTTATAAACAGTATATTTTTCAACGGGTCTTTTTGAATCCGTGCCCATGTCGCGGTCTTGTGCGGCGCCGTTGTAGGGCTACAATCTTAACCTAAGACGCTTATATCGCTGATTGCGGCGGATAAGGATTGTGACCAATGAACCGGCACATCGCGATGATCGCTCTGGTTGTCAGCGCTTCGAGCCTTGCGTTTTACGGGACAGTGCGTCCGGTACGGGCCAGCGTTCCGCTCCCCGTCATCGCCCAGGCCGGCGTGCCGACGCTCGCCCCCATTCTCAAGAAAATCACCCCGGCGGTCATCAGCGTAGCGATCAAGGGGCATGTCGCCGATGGCGCCAAGAAGCGGGAAATTCGTTCGACCGGCTCCGGCGTGGTTTTCGATGCGAGCCAGGGGCTCATCATCACCAATAATCACGTCATCGAGCATGCCGAGGAGATCACGGTGACGCTTGCCGACGGCAGCAATCTGCCGGCCAAGCGGATCGGCGGCGACGCCGACACCGATATCGCTGTGATCAAGATCGAGGCGGACAACCTGACCGCCATTTCGATGGGCGATTCCGACCGGCTCGAGGTCGGCGATTTCGTGCTCGCCATCGGCAATCCGCTGCAGCTCGGCCAGACCGTCACCTCCGGGATCGTCAGCGGGCTGCGCCGCAACAATGTGGGGATCGAGCAGTACGAGGATTTCATCCAGACCGACGCGGCCATCTATCCCGGCAATTCCGGCGGCGCGCTCGTCAATCTCAACGGCGACCTGGTCGGCATCAACACCGCCTTCGTCGGCGCGAGCAACACCAATCCCGGCGTCGGCTTTGCCATTCCCATCAACATGGCCCGCAATGTGGCCGATCAGATCCTGGAATTCGGTGAGATCCGCCGCGGATCGCTCGGCATCACCATCGACGATGCGACGCCGAGCGTATTCCACGAGCTCAAGATGTCGGTGTCGACGGTCGCGGCCCCGGTCGGTGCGGTCATCGTGAAGGTCGATGGAGGTTCTACGGGCGCCCGTGCGGGCTTGAAATCCGGCGACGTGGTGACCGACGTCGGCAACGCCGCGATCAGGGACTCCGCGGATCTGCGCAATCGGATGGCCCTGCTTCGGGTCGGCGAAGTCGCCGAGCTTTCCGTCATGCGCGATGGCAAGCCCGTCAGCATCCGCGCGACCATCGCGGCGGATCACGAGCAGCACGGCCGCTCGAAGTAACCCGGTTCCACGCGCACCGCGCGCAGCTTTGCGGTCCAAGCAAACGATCCACAATATCCGATAGGCTGACCCTGTTGGTGTCATTGCCCGGCTTAACCGGGCCCGGTCAAGCCGGGCAATGACAGCCGATTGTGAGTCAACCGAAACGAAACACGCTTCTAGAAATCCGGCTTGTTCGCCTGCGGCATCGGCTCGAGATGCTGGTGGAAACGATCGTCGTTGTTCTCCGCACAGGCGATTTCACTCAGCGGACCCCGATCGACGCGCCGGTAACGCTGGATCGCGTTCCACGGCGTGGTGAAGGCGCCGGGGTCCTCCACGTGGACGTTGACCTCGAGCGTCTTGCCTTGGTCGATCATGTGGAAGCGTTCGGTCACGTGCAACTGCTCGGTGTGGGGTGTCTGATAATTGTCGACGAAGGTCTTGGTGGTGATCCCGATGGTATCGACGACGAGGGCGTCGCCGTCGTAATGACCGACGGAATCGCCGTACCATGACGGCTTCACGTTCGCCGGATGCGGTACGTCGAGACTGACGTGGCGGACCTGATGGTCCTGCATCCAGATCATCCAGACCTCTTTCGGTGTCTGCAGGAAGTACACCGGCGTGGCCGGCAGCACCAGGAAGGTAGGAACGCCGACCGGCCAGCACCGCTCCTTGGGAATCGCCACGACCTGTCCGGACAGCGACCGTTCATTGACCTTGCGCAGGCGTTCCCGTGTCCAGGGCTGCAGGATCGGATTGGTCAGGTCCGCGACCCGGAACGACGGTTTCGGGTTGGTCGGAAACTTGTAGAAGCTGACATAGGGGTGGGCCGGATCGGACACGATCGGGCCGGGCCCGCTGGGCGGCGGGATGAATTCGTCGTCCTGGGCGAGCCAGCCGGTCGTGCTGTCGGGGGAGAAGTTGGGCACGTTCGCGCTCTCGGCGCCATGGGCGGGCAGCGTAGCGCCGCCGCAAGCGAAGCTCGCGGCAACTGCGCCCATCAGGACGCCGAATGTGAGTTTCGAGGTAAGCGCAGACACGTGGCATTCTCCATTTTACCAAGCCGAAACATCGGTGGCGGTTTCGGCCGCAAGTTCTCGTTCACTGCGCAGGGGCCGCGCCCCGGAAGCGGGAAACCCCGACATCGCAAAGGCGATGCCGGCGAGGCTCAATGCGCTGAATTTCATCGGCATCTCCCCTCGAATTTATTGCTGTCGTTCTATGAAAAATCCCACGCCGATGCCAGCCCTTTCAGACTTTGCGCGCGGTGGCGGATGGAAGCGGCACGCCAGGCCGTTCCGGCTCGCCCCGCGGCTCGCCCCGCGCTTGCCCGGCCACCGCAAAACGGCGTAACTTTGCGTTGCAGCCGGTCTCGAACCGGCGTCGTTCGTTCGGCCGATCGGGGCCGGTCCGAACCGGGAGAACATCGATGATCATCCGCGCGTTGTCCGCCGCCTTCCTGATGCTCGCCGCGGCGTCGGCGTTCGCCCAGACCACCCCACCGGCCACATCGCCGCCGGCCAGCTGGCCGAACCAGCGCGAGGGCGATTTCATCATCAAGGACTTCCGCTTCAAGAGCGGGGAAGCGATCGCGGAACTCAAGCAGCATTACATGACGCTGGGCACGCCCAAGCGCAACGCGGCGGGCGACATCACCAATGCGGTGATCCTGCTGCACGGCACGAGCTCCAGCGGCAAGGCGTGGCTCATGCCCTCGCTCGCCGACGAGCTGTTCGCCGCCGGCGCAGCCGCTCGATGCCGCGCAGTATTTCATCATCCTGCCGGACGGCATCGGCCGCGGCGGCTCCAGCAAGCCGAGCGACGGGCTGCGCGCCAAGTTTCCCCCATTACCGCTATGACGACATCGTCGCGGCCGAGCACCGGCTCGTCACCGAAGGCCTCGGCATCAAGCATCTGCGTCTGGTCATGGGCTCGTCGATGGGCGGCATGCACACGTGGATGTGGGGCTACATGTATCCCGACCTGATGGACGGCCTCATCCCGATCGCCAGCCAGCCGATCCAGATCAGCGGCCGCAACTGGATTCAGCGCCGCATCGCCATCGAGGCGATCCGCCAGGATCCCGGCTGGAACAACGGCAATTACGAAAAGAACCCGACCCAATGGATGGTGACCGCGCCGTATGGATTCCTGCAGACCGAGAACGTCCGCCGGATCCAGGAAATGGCGCCGACCCGGGAAGCCGGCGACGCGATCTACCGCAAGGCGCTCGAGGAGGCGAAGAAGCGCGACGCCAACGACACGCTGTGGGGCATCGAGGCGGTGATGGACTACAACCCGACGCCGCACCTGGAAAAGATCAAGGCGCGGCTGATGGCCATCAATTCCGGCGACGACGAGACCAATCCGCCGCAGCTCGGCGTCACCGAGCGCGAGATCAAGCGCATCCCCAACGCGAAATACGTCCTCATTCCCGCCAGCGAAAAGACCCACGGCCATTTCACCCACCTGCGCGCCGTGTTCTGGAAGGACCACGTGGCGCAATTCCTCAAGGAACTGCCGCCGCAGATGTGAGGAGAGCGCTTCGGCGCCGTGCAGCCCGGAGTGAACAGCATGGCTCGTTCACGATTTCGCCGCGTCTCCGCGACGCTTCTGCTCGGCGCCGCCATCGGCCTCGGCGTTTCCGTCGCGCCGGCCTCGGCGAGCGATCTCGACCGCGTCTATCGCATCCTCGCCGGCAAGACCTTCGTCGATCTCACCCACAGCTTCGGGCCCGACACGCCGGTGTGGTCGGGCTTCGGCCAGGCGAAGATGACGCCGGCCGCCGATCCCAAGACCCACGAGCCCTACACGATCCCGAAGGACGGTTTCCGCGCGACCTTCTACGAGATGGTCGGCCAATACGGCACCCATGTCGACCCGCCCGCCCATTTCGCCGAGAACGGAATCACCATGGACCGGATTCCGCTAAAGCAGATGGTGCTGCCGCTCATCGTGCTCGACGACACGCCCTACCTCGCCAAGGACCCCAACCACGCCTTCTCCCCCGATGACCTGCGCGCGTGGGAGAAGATTCACGGCCGCGTGCCCAAGGGCGCGTTCGCGGCGCTGCGCACCGACATGTACAAGGACTGGGACAGCGATCCCGAGCGCTTCAAGCGCAGCCCGTTCCCGGCGTGGTCCCTCGAGACCATCGAGTTCCTGATCGGGCAGCGCGGCGTCACCGCGATCGGCCACGAATCCATGGACACCGACGTCACCGACAAGATGGATTCGGAAACCTACATCCTGCAGCACGGCCACTTCCAGATCGAGGTGATGGCCAATCTCGACAAGGTGCCGCCCAAGGGCGCGCTCATCATCGTCACCTGGCCGAAGGTGAAGGACGGCCTCGGCTTTCCCGCGCGCGCGATCGCGATCCTGCCGTAACACCCTCGCGCGCCGTCATTCCGGGGCGGTGCACGAGCACCGAACCCGGAATCCAGTTCGGCAAGGGCAGGCTGGATTGTCCCGCCTTCCTAATCGGGTCGTTCGCGGCGGCCACAGGCCGTAAGAAAAATCGGATTTGAAAGCAAGAGCCGGAGTGTCGGGTATCGGCGATTACCCATAGTTAGGACGAAGATCGGCAATTCGGAGATTTGGGTATGACAACGACATCAGAACGCCAAAAGGTCGATACGGCGACCGCAACGGTAAACGACCCGCGGTGGGCGCGTGTCGTCGCGCGCGACCGATCCGCAGATGACGTGTTCTGGTATTCGGTGGCGACCACGGGCGTCTACTGCCGTCCGTCGTGCCCTTCCAGAGGCGCAAATCCGAAGAACGTCACCTTCCATGACACCTTGGATGCGGCCAAGGCGACAGGCTTTCGGGCCTGCAAGCGTTGCAACCCCGATGGAGCCTCGCTGGACGCCGAAAACGCAATTCTGGTCGAGAAAGCGTGTCGCCTGATCGAGCGGAGTGAAGAGACCCTTTCGCTTGAAAAGCTGGCCGACGCGGCAGGACTGAGCGCCGGTTACTTCCATCGTCTGTTCAAAGCGACGACCGGCCTTACGCCTAAGGACTACGCCGCGGCTCACCGCGCATCCCGCGTTCGTGAGGAACTGACGAAACGGCACACGGTGACGCAAGCAATCTACGATGCCGGCTTCAGTTCCAGTGGACGGTTCTACGAGAAGAGCACGGAGATGCTCGGCATGACCCCGACGCGTTATCGGGAGGGCGGCACCAACGAAGAAATACGCTTTGCGATCGGTCAATCCTCACTCGGCGCGATCCTCGTTGCATCGAGCGAAAAGGGTGTCGTGGCGATCCTCATCACCGACGATCCCGACAAGCTCGCTCGTGACCTGCAGGACCGGTTTCCGAAAGCGCGCCTGGTCGGAGCCGACAGGGAATATGAGGCTCTGGTCGCGCGGGTCGTCGGCCTGGTGGAAGCGCCGGCCCTCGGCGTCGATCTGCCGCTCGACATTCGTGGAACGGCTTTCCAACAGCGCGTTTGGAAGGCGTTGCGGAAAATACCGGCAGGCAAGACTGCGACCTACGCGGACATCGCCGCCCGGATCGGCTTGCCTAAGGCAGTGCGGGCAGTTGCCAGTGCCTGCGCAGCGAACCGCCTCGCGGTCGCCATTCCGTGTCATCGGGTCGTACGCAGCGACGGCTCGCTGTCAGGCTATGCCTGGGGCGTCGAGCGCAAGCGCAAGCTGCTCCAAGCGGAGGCAGGCGCTTGACCGCGCCCGTCACCATAGGGATCGGCGCGATCGATTGGGCAGCGATCGCGGCCGATCTCGATTCGCAGGGCTGGGCGGTGATTCCCGCGCTCCTTGCTGGCGCGGAATGCGACAGGATCGCCGGCATGTATGCAGGCGACGACCAGGCATTCCGCAGCCGCGTCATCATGGGACGGCACGGCTTCGGGCAGGGCGAATATCGTTATTTCGCCTATCCTCTGCCGTCGCTGATCGAGGGGCTACGCACTGCGATCTACCCGCAGCTTGCTCCGATCGCCAATCAGTGGAACGAGCGCATGGGTATCGACGTGCGTTTCCCGAAAACGCACGCCGAATTTCTCGAACGCTGCCATGCCGCCGGCCAGAACAGGCCGACACCTCTCCTGCTGCAATACGGACCGGGCGACTACAACTGTCTGCACCAGGACCTTTACGGGGATCATGTGTTCCCGTTACAGGCGACGGCGCTCCTTTCGAAGCCCGGCGAGGACTTTCAGGGCGGCGAGTTCGTGCTGACCGAGCAACGACCGCGAATGCAAAGTCGGGCAGCGGTCGTGCCATTGAGCAAGGGCGACGTGGTAGTGTTCGCAGTCAACAGTCGTCCCCATAGAGGCACGCGCGGCGATTACCGCGTCGTTCTTCGCCACGGTGTCAGCAAGCTTCGGGAGGGACGGCGGCACACAGTCGGAATAATCTTTCACGACGCCGCATAGCCGGCGTCCTGTTCGAAATAATTGGACCGCCGCCGGCTCGCCGGCCTTCAGGATGACGCCGCACCTTCGTGAAATGCCTTTCGCGCCGCCATGAGGGTCTCCAGGAGAAGGATCAAGCAAATGACACGAACGGCAATCGTGACCGGAGCATCAGGTGGCATCGGCCGAGGCATCGCGGAGCGTTTGGCCAAGGACGGCTTTTCAGTCGTCGCGCATTACGCGGGAAACGCCGCGAAGGCGGAGGAAGCTGTCAAGGGCATCGAGGCCGCCGGCGGCAAGGCCATCGCGGTGAGTGCAGATATATCGAAGGCGGCCGAGGTCAAAGGGCTTTTCGAGAAGGCGGAGACGACGTTCGGGGAAATCGCTGTCGTCGTGAACAGCGCAGGTATCATGACGCTCGCTCCGATCCAGGCGGGCGACATCGACAATTTCGACAAAGTCATCGCGACCAACCTTCGCGGCAGCTATCTGGTCATGAGCGAAGCGGCTAATCACGTCGTCGACGGCGGCCGAATTATCGTTTTCTCCAGCAGTGTCCTGGGAAAGAGTTTCCCGACCTATGGTGCCTATATCGCGTCGAAGTCGGGCGTCGAAGGTCTGACGCGCGTTCTGGCGAATGAGCTCGGACAGCGTAGGATCACCGTCAACGCGGTCGCGCCGGGGCCGGTGGCGACCGACCTCTTCTTGAAGGGCAAGAGCGAGGAGCTGATTGCGGCCATCAGCAAGATGGCTCCCCTCGGGCGGCTCGGCGAAGTCGACGACATCGTCGGCGTCGTATCGTTTCTCGCTGGTCCGGAGGGCGGCTGGATCAATGGACAAGTCATCCGCGTCAACGGCGGCTACACCTGAACCGTTGCCTGCGGCAACGCTCTCGCCGGCCGGGCACCTCCACTCACGCCCCAGCCGGCCGGCTCCAGGGCTCGCCGCGAATGACCGGCGCGATCTTGGTCGAGAACAGCTCGATCACCCGGGCAACCTTCGCGAACGGCAGCCCGCCGATGTCGATCTGCGCGAGGAAGCGCTGGTGCCCGAACAGCTCGCGCTCATACAGGATCTTGTCGATGATCTGTTGCGGGCTGCCGACGAACAGGGCTCCATGCGGGCTCGCGCGCGCCTCGTAGTCGGCCCGTGATATCTCCTGCGCGCGAAAATGCGCCGGGGTGTGGTTGCGAAAATAGCCGGCGTAGTGCGGATAGAATTCGTTCAGGGCATCTTGCGAATTCTCCTGGACGTGCATGTGGGTCGCAATGCTGAGCTTGAGGTCCCGTGCATCGTGCCCGGCTTCCATTCCGGTGCGGCGGTAGAGGTCGCTCACGGGCGCCAGTTGCGCCGGCGGGATGCTGATGTTGGCGAGCGCCAATGGCAGTCCGAGAGCACCGGCTCTCACGATGCTGCCCGGCGTGCCGCCGGTCCCGACCCAGATCGGGAGATGGCCCTGCGCCGGGCGCGGCGAAATCGGGGCATCGTTCAGAGCAGGCCGAAAGCGGCCTTGCCAGGTGACGCGCTCGGCGGCGTTGAGCTTGAGCAGCAGCTCGAGCTTCTCCGCAAACAGATCATCGTAGTCGGCGAGATCATAGCCGAACAGCGGAAAGGATTCGGTGAACACGCCGCGCCCGGCGATGAGCTCGGCGCGGCCGCCGGAGATTAGGTCCACGGTCGAAAAGTCCTCGAACACCCTCACCGGATCGGCCGTGCTCAGGATGGTGACCGCGCTCGCCAGGCGAATGCGCTGGGTCGTCGCGGCTATGGCCGCCAATACGACCGGCGTAGCGGAGACGGACATGTCCAGCCGATGATGTTCGCCGACCGCGAAAACATCGAGACCCAACTCGTCGGCGAGCTTCGCCGCGCCGAGGATCTCCGCCAGGCGTTGCTCGGCACGGATCGCCTTGCCCGTCCGCGCGTCCGGTGTAAGCTCTCCGAATGTATAAAGCCCCAGCTGGAACGCCTCTCGCATCGGATCGGTGTCCTCTCTCGTTCATTGCGCGATATTGGCTTGCGGCTGCGGTAAGCCGACATTCCTCGGATGAACGGACGATGTCGGCCCACTGCGCGTGAGTGCAATCGAGATTGGCCGGGTGCGATACGGGGCCGTGATCCGCCAGACCTCACGCCCCCGCCGGCCGGCCCCACGGGCCGGCCTTCCCGCTCTCGGGCATGGCGCGCCGCACCAGCAGCATTTCCCCGATCGTCTCCGAGGTCAGCAGGCCGATCAGGCGGCCGGCGGCATCGACCACGCCGACGGCGGGCGCCGCCTTCTCCTGGAGCAGGCGCAGCGCCTCATCGAGCCGGCGCCGGTTTTCGATGGTCGGGATTTCCGTGACCATGGCGTGGCCGACCTTGGCATCGGGCCCGAGCTCCTTGAGGGCGCGGATGATCTGGCCGCGGCCGAGCAGGCCGATCAGCCGGTGGTCGGCGTCGATCACGGGAAATTCGCTCTGGCTGGTCCGCAGCAGGGTCTGCACCGCCGCGTCGATATGCTCGTCGGGCGTCAGCGTCGCGAACTCCGTCATCATGGCGGCGGTCACCGGAACGTCGCGCGACATCGCCCGCAGCGATACCAGCCTGCGCCTCGGACGAGGCGGCGAGATAGACGAAGATCGCGATGAAGATGAGCAGCGGATTGTAGAACAGGCCGACGAAGCCGAGCCCGAAGGCGCACCACTGCCCGATGGTGGCCGCGACCTCGGTGGCGCGGACATAGCCGAGGCGGGTCGCCAGCAGGGCGCGCAGCACGCGGCCGCCGTCCATGGGAAAGGCGGGGATCAGGTTGAACAGCGCGAGGAACAGGTTGACCTCCGCCAGGCGATCGACCAGCGAGACGCTGGTGCTCTCCACCGCGGCGAGATTCTGGGCGTCCAGGTGCGCCCGCAATCCCAGCATCAGCACCAGCGCGATCGCGACATTGACCAGCGGGCCGGCAATGGCGATCAAGAATTCCTCGCTCGGCTTTTCCGGAATGCGCTCGAGCCGCGCCACGCCGCCGATCGGAAGCAGGATCACGTCGGGCGTCGCCACGCCGAACGCGCGCGCGGTGAAGATATGGCCGAACTCGTGGGCGAGCACGCAGGCGAACAGCAGCACCATGAAGATCAGGCTGGCCATTGCCGCTTCGGGGCCGCCGGAAGCCCAGCCGGCCGCGAAAATCCACACCAGGAACATGAGGAAGGTGATGTGGATTCGGACCGCCGTGCCGGCGATCGAGCCGATATTCACCGACCACAGCATGACGGTTCTCCGCAGCAGCATTGACGTAGGCCACAGATAAGGTCGCCCGGGTTCGTTGGCCAGGGGAACCGAGGCCCGCAGGATGCCGGCAACCGGCGGCAGCGGTGCGTAGTCTCGTCTCGCCATCGACCTTTGTCGGCATCGGCCTTGCGCCGCTCCGGCGCGCGTGACTTATACTCGCGGTCCAACCCGAGGGACTCCCATGGATGGAAAGCTCAGTCGTGAAGCGCGCAGCGCCGCACTCGCCAGGCTGGCCGGCTGGCAGGAGGTGAGCGGGCGCGACGCCATCGCCAAGACCTTCGTCTTCGCCGATTTCAACGAAGCGTTCGGCTTCATGACCCGCGCCGCCCTCGTCGCGGAAAAGATGGACCACCATCCGGAGTGGTCGAACGTCTACAAGACCGTCGTGGTGACGCTTTCGACTCACGATGCCGGCGGGATCACCGCCCGCGACATTGCGCTGGCCGAAGCGATGGACCGCATCGCCGCCGAATGAACGTGTCGAGTGAGCGCACTCGGCGAATGTGCCGAGCGAATGCCTTGCAATCGCCTGGGAGGCGCCCCACCTTTTGCCCCGGCAGAGGCAGGCACATGATCAGCACCCCCTTCGAGATGTACGGCGCCGGGGCGCGCGAGACCGGAGACGACGAGGCGAAAGCCGCGCGGGACGAGGCGCGGGTGCGGCGCGGCTTCTGGCCCAAGCTGCGGCGCACCGCGGCGCGGCTGCCGTTCGCCGAGGATCTCGTCGCCGCCTATTACTGCGCTTTCGACCGCCGCACGCCCCGCCGCGTCCGGGTGATCTTGCTGGGTGCGCTCGCCTATTTCGTGCTGCCGTTCGACTTCATCCCGGACATGTTGCCGGTGATCGGCTTCACCGACGACGCGGCAGTCCTCGCGACTGCGATCCGGGTGGTGGCCGCTCACATCACGCCCGAACACCGCGACGCGGCGCGCCGGGCGCTGGCCCGGGCCCGGCGGCGAGAAGGCGATATCGAGGCGGAGGCGCCCTGAACCGGGCGCTGGGGCCGCCGGCGAGCGGCGTTTCGGCTGGTGCCGGCAAGGTGTTTCTTGCGAATCGGGTTACACTGCGGCGAACCGCCCTCACATTGCCACTTTAATGAACAAACGCATTTATTTAGGATCAGTCCCCGCTGACACCCGCAGGTGAGCCCTCACATGAGTTCGTGCGACCATGCTCCATAGCCATCAGATTGCATTGGCTCTGGCTGCCGCGCTCGCGGTGGCCTGCCTCGGTTCGAATGCCCTTGCCCAGGCGCCCGCGCAGCCGGCCAAGCCAAAGCCGGCCGCTGCGGCTCCGGCGGCTCCGGCGGCTCCACAGCCGACGCTGCTCGGCCAGTTCGGGGATTGGGGCGCCTATACCGCGTCTCCGGGAGGCAAGAAGGTCTGCTTCGCCCTCGCCAAGCCGTCGAGTTCGAAGACCGCGCCGCCCAACCGGCCGCGCGATCCGGCCTACATGTTCATCTCATCGCGGCCCTCCGAGAAGGTGCGCGAGGAGGTCTCGATCATTTTCGGCTACGGCTTCAAGCCCAATGCCGACGCCAGCATCGAGATTTCCGGAGCGAACTACGCCATGTACACCCAGGCCGACGGCGCCTGGGTCAAGAATGCGGCCGAGGAGACGAGGCTGGTCGAAGCCATGCGCAAGGGCGTCGACCTCACCGTCAAGGGTACCTCCGCAAAAGGAACCGCCAGCACCGACACCTATTCGCTCCGCGGCCTGCCCGAAGCGCTCAACCGGGTTGGCCAGGAATGCAAATAGTGTGGAGTCGTGCAAATAGTGCGAGAAGTGCGGCTAGAGCGTCTTTCGTTTAGGTTGACCTTCGCTGTCATCGTCCGGCTCGATCGGGTGATCCAGTAAACACCGACCGTGAGGTCAAGCCGGGCTGACCTGCCGGTATTTTGATACCCCACGCTTTCCGCCCAGGGCCGCTGAAAGCCCACCGAGTAATTATCACCATGCCCATCGAGTCCGCCGCGGCCGTGCCCGGCTTCATCGAGAAGACCCCGCTGGAGCGCTATGTCCGCCCGAGCCGGCCGTCGCTGGTCGGCCTGTCGCGCGCCGAGCTTGCCGCCGCGCTGAGCGACATCGGGGTGCCGCCGGCCCAGTGCAAGATGCGGGCGCAGCAGCTCTGGCACTGGCTCTATGTGCGCGGCGCTACCGGCTTCGAGGTCATGACCAGCGTTTCCAAGGAGCTGCGCGCCGAGCTGGAGCGCGCTTTCACGCTCGACCGGCCGGAGGTCGTGGCCGAGCAGGTTTCGGTCGACGGCACGAGGAAATGGCTGCTGCGGCTGCCCGGCGAAGCGGGCGACCGGCCGCACGAGGTCGAGTGCGTCTACATTCCCGAAACCGGGCGCGGCACCCTGTGCGTCTCCAGCCAGGTCGGCTGCACCCTGACCTGCACGTTCTGCCACACCGGTACCCAGCGCCTGGTGCGCAACCTCACCGCCGGCGAGATCGTGGGCCAGGTGCTGGTCGCCCGCGACCGCCTCGGCGACTGGCCCGGCCACGCCCCGCCCCCCGGCGCCATCGTTCCCACCGACGGCGGACGCTTCGTCACCAACATCGTGATGATGGGCATGGGCGAGCCGCTCTACAATTTCGAAGCGGTGCGCGATGCGCTGCTGGTGGTGGCCGACAACGAGGGGCTTGCGATCTCCAAGCGCAAGATCACGCTGTCGACCTCCGGCGTGGTGCCCAACATCGAGCGGACCGGCGCGGAGATCGGCGTCATGCTGGCGGTGTCGCTGCACGCCGTGCGCGACGAGCTGCGTGACGTGCTGGTTCCGCTCAACCGCAAATATCCGATCAAGGAACTGCTGGAGGCCTGCCGCAACTATCCCGGCCTGACCAACGCCAAGCGCATCACCTTCGAATACGTGATGCTCAAGGGCGTGAACGACACGCTCGCCGACGCGCGGGCGCTGGTGCGCCTCCTCAAGGGCATCCCGGCGAAGATCAATCTCATTCCGTTCAACCCGTGGCCCGGCACCGGCTACGAGTGCTCGGAGTGGGACGACATCGAGCGGTTTTCCGAAGTGGTCTTCGATGCCGGCTACTCCTCGCCGGTGCGCACGCCGCGCGGGCGCGACATCCTGGCCGCCTGCGGCCAGCTCAAGAGCGCGACCGAAAAGCTCTCGGTCCGGGAGCGCATGGCGCTGCGTGCCATGGCGATGACGGAGTGATTGGGCGCCTGCTGCTGCGCCTGATCCTGGTGCCGCTCGGTGCGGCGATGGCGCTCGCCGCCGCCGGCGCGTTGATCGTCGTCACCCAATGGAACGCGTTCCACGCCGTCCTTGCCGCCGACCCGCGGGCGCAGCAGGATTACCTGTTCGCCCTGATCGTGGCCGGCCCGCTGCTGGTCTCGCTGATGTCGACCTGGGCGCATTACACCTTCGTGCCGGCGCTGGCCGGCGTATTGGTCGCGGAGACTTTCGCGATCCGGTCCTGGATGTTCCATGCCGGCAATGGCGCGCTGTGCGCCCTGCTCGGCTGGACGCTCACCCTGGATCTGCGCGACCAGCATCATTTTCTCGGCAATCCCACCATCCTGGTCGCGGCCGGCATCGCCGCCGGCTTCGCCTATTGGCTGATCGCGGGCTGGAGCGCCGGATTCTGGAAGCCGGTCGGCGATCGCGGCCGCCACGCAGAGGAGCGCCCGTTCGCCTAGCCGCCGCGGCCTCTCAATTTCCCTCCCCGAAAACCGGGAGGGAGAAGATTTTACATGCCGCCGCCAGCGTATAGGATGCCGCCCATATGGGAGGATCCATGATGCCGAATGAATTCGATCAAGCCGCGAACCGCCGCAGGTTCCTGCAGTTCATCGCCGCCAGCACCGCGCTCAGCTACAGCGACAAGCTCGCCTTCGCCGAGACCTTGCTGCCGAAGACCAAGGTGTCCGACCCGATGGCGTGGGCGCCGCTCGATCCTGCCAACCTGATCAAGTCGCCGAAAGAGGCGATCAACGTGTTCGACTTCGAGCCGGTGATGCGCCAGAACGTGCCGCCCGCGCATTTCGGCTACATGGCCTCGGGCATCGACGACGAGGTGACGCTGCGCGCCAACCGCGAAGGGTTCCTGAAATTCCAGCTGCGGCCGCGCCGTCTCGTCGACGTGAGCAAGGTCGACATGAGCACCGACATTCTCGGCACGAAATACGCCTCGCCGATCATCATCGCGCCGACCGGCGGCCACAAGGCCTATAACCCCGACGGCGAGGAGGGCGTCGCCAAGGCCGCCAAGGCGGGCGATCACCTGATGATTCTGTCGACCCAGACTTCGACCGACGTCGAAGACGTGATCAAGGCGCGCGGCGCCCCGATCTGGATGCAGCTCTATGCCACCAACAAGTTCGAGGTCGCGGCGGACCACGTCAGACGCGCCGAGAAGGCAGGCTGCACGGGTCTCGCGGTCACCGTCGACCGCTCCGGCGGACGCAACCAGGAAACCTTGTTCCGGCTTCGGCGCACCGATACCCGCGAGTGCAACTCCTGCCACGACCGCACCAGCATCGAGACCGACCAGGGCGTCAAGCCGATGTACAGGGGCGTCGACCTTTCCGGGCTGCGCAACATCCAGTCGTCCGCCATGACCTGGGACTACCTCAAGCGGCTGCGCGACATGACCAAGATGAAGGTGGTGATCAAGGGCCTGCTCGCCTGGGAGGACGCCAAGCTCGCCGCCGATGCCGGCTACGACGCCATCATCGTGTCGAACCACGGCGCCCGCAGCGAAGATTCCGGCCGCTCTACCATCGACGCACTGCCGGAGATCGTCGAGGCCGTCAACGGACGCATGCCGATCCTGATCAATTCCGGCTTCCGCCGCGGCACCGACATCTGCAAGGCCTTGTGCATGGGCGCGACCGGCGTCGCCGTCGGCCGGCCCTATCTGTGGGCGCTCGGCGCGTTCGGCCAGCCGGGCGTCGAGCGCATGCTCGAACTCCTGCGCATCGAGCTGTTCGGGATCATGCAGCAGGTCGGCGCGCCGTCGATCAAGCAGCTCACCCCGGCGATGGTGCGGCGGGCGTGAGGGTGGGGGGGCGGCGCCGGTTTGAGCCGGGCCCGGCGTTGCCCTCGCAAGCCCCCGCGCAAGCTGCCTTACGCCCCGCGAGGGGCAAATGTGCTATGGTTTGGATATCGAAGCAGGAGAGCGCAGGTGCAGTTCGCCGTCGGCTTCAAGGTGCAGGGCAAGTCCGGCCACGTCGTCGTCGATGCGGAGGACGCGTTGATTGCCGCGCTCAAGGTCAAGATGGAACGGCCGGAGGCCCACATCACCTACGTCCGCCATCCAAACAAGCGCGGCGACACCCGTCACCCCGTGCACGGCCTCGCCGGCGAGAGCCATTGAGAACGGGCCGTCCCATCCGGATTCGGTTGCTTCGCGCCTGCAGGGCGCTCAGCTTGGTATTGACCTGATGGCTGCTCATGCGCAAGAAACAGCCCGCTGATGCGCAAGAGGGATGAGCGATGATGGATCGCGGCAAGGCAATACGAGGCAGGCGAAACAGCGACGGCGCCCATCGCCCGTCCGCAATGACGGTTTCCCGATGAGACCGCGGCGTCCGGGACCGCCGCTCACCAAGGCCGAGCTCCGGGCCCAAGGCGCTGCGGCGTTGGCATCGGCGACCAAGCCCGTCGAAAAGCTGCCGACCAAAGTCGTGCGGCAATGCGGCCGCTGCGGCGAGTTCAGCTCGGTGATGGTGGACCCCGGCCAGCCGACGCCCGAGTTCAAGTGCAAGACCTGCGACAAGCCCGAACGGAAGTAATCCCCGCGCGGCGGCTTTGTGCGGCCGCTCCGCCGCTCCAGCGACGCGGGCCGGCAGTCCGCCGGGCAAGCGCGGCAGCTTGCAATCGGCGGTGTCGTTTGCTCTAACACCGTCTCGCATGACGATGCGAGAGTTGCCACGGCCCAGCCAACCGCGCAGCCGACAGCAGCTAACCCATTGAAATGCCGCAATAGCTCAGTCGGTAGAGCACATCATTCGTAATGATGGGGTCGGGGGTTCGAATCCCTCTTGCACCATCAATTTAGATAGAAATAACAAAGACTTGTGGCGCAGCCACTGAAAATCTGTGGCAAGATTTGTCAGCATTCTCAAGCGCCCGTCCCCACGGACGAATAAAAACAGTGCCAAACGGACGTGCGCCGGCAGATCGTCGGTGCGGAAGCCGCCCACCCAGAAATTCTTTGGTCTCACCTCAGTTGCTGAGATCATAAAAATGTCGGTGCGCCCTGTTACGCGACCAGTTGCTCGGGAGCGCAGGGAAAACATGTCACGGTGCTCGTCAGGCTCATAACCTGAAGGTCACAGGTTCAAATCCTGTCCCCGCAACCAAATTCAGAAGTAATATCAATGAATTAGCCCGCCATTGGCGGGCTTTTTCATTTCTGACAAGTCATTTTCAGCCGTTACAAAGAATTTACGTTTTGTACCAATGAGTTAGAAGAATTCCGACGAAAAGTACGAAGCGTTTCAAAAATCTCCACGGCACAAAACTGGCACAAAGCGGCACAAGCCCCGCGTGACCCTCCCATGTTTTGTTCTCGTTGCTTGATCGCCCCATATCACGATCTGCTGGCTAAAATGTGCAACCTATAATAGTGCTACGATCGAGTAGCACGCGAATAGTCATGTGACCTCAAGTCATGAAAAAAGTTCATGCCACAATCTGCTATCTCTGCGGCAAACCGCTGCGTCCTCCGATCGACGCCGACCCACGTGGTGGTCTTGGAAACCCGCCTGGTTCTCGACGCTGTACCGGCAGGTGCAGATCCTGGCCGGTCGTGGGATACATCTCGATCGCTCGACCCTGGCCGGTTGGGTGAAGCGGACGGCGTGGTGGCTGAAGGGGCTCTACGAGCTCCAGTTGCGAACCATCCACGCCGCGCCATTGTTCTTTTGCGACGAGACGCCGATGCCGGTCCTCGACCCCGGAAGGGGCCGGACCAAAATATGCCAGTTCTGGGCTCATGCGGTGGATGACCGACCGTGGGGAGGACCGTCGCCGCCGGCTGTGGCCTACGTGTTCGCGGACGGCCGCGGCAAGGCTGAGATCGCGGCGCAATTGATCGACTATGCGGGCATCCTGCAGGTCGATGGCTATGCGGCCTACAAGTCGCTGGCCCAGGGCGCACGCGAGGCTGGAACAATCCGGCTCGCCTTCTGTCTTGCCCATGCACGGCGCAGGTTCGTGAAGATCTACAAGACTACGAAGTCGCCATTCGCCCGGGAGGTGATCGAACGTATCGCAGCGATCTACGCCATCGAGGGGCGTGTCCGAGGAACCAGCGCCGACATCCGGCTTGCAGCCCGCAAGACCGAGAGCAAACCGCTCATGGAGGAACTGAAGTCGCGGCTGACCGTGGTGCTCAAGGACATCTCGGCAAAATCGCCCCTTGCGGAAGCGATCAGGTATACGCTCGGCCATTGGGACGGTCTGACGGTGTTCCTGACCGACGGGCGGGTAGAGGTGGATACCAACACGGTGGAACGCTCGATGCGTCCGATCGGACTTGGAAGAAAGAACTCGTTGTTCAGTGGCAGCGAAGGCGGTGCCGAGAGCTGGGCGATTTAGCTTCGGTACTGAACACGGCAAAACTCAATGGGATCGATCCGCAGACTTATCTCTGCGACGTGCTCGAGCGCATCGTGTCCGGCCGCACCAAGAACCATCAGCTCCACGAACTTTTGGCGTGGAACTGGAAGGCGGCCTGTGAGGCCGCTGGCCAGGTCGCCGCATGAGCGCGCGCCGCCGCCGCTCCGCGCATCCTCCGATGACCGCGGTGGCGATGCCGCTCGACAAGCTTGACGTGTGGCTGCAGGGCCGAACCGGCGCCGCCGCCACCAACCTGTCCATGCTCGACGGCTTCGTGACCGCGATCGTGGCGGGGCCGGTATCGATGGACCCGCCCGAGTGGATCTGCCCTCTGCTCGGCATCGAGATCAACGCGTTCAATCATGGTGGGACGCCAGAGTTCGCAGCAATGTCCGTCATAATGCCATTGTTGAGACGCTCTCGAACGCACCCAAAACGTTTGAACCGATCTTCGCGCGCAAACCAAACCACGATGTCGATGCAGGTCCTTGGTGCGAGGGCTTCCATGCCGCGATGAAATTGAGGCTATCGGTTTGGGCTCCGCTAAGGAATCTCGCCGACATCAATCACGGCCTGCTGTTGCCGATCCTGCTTCATTGCGTCGATGATCGGGGCCAGCCGCTGCTCGGGCCGCCCAGGAAAGGGCCGGAGACCGAACTGTTCCGGCGAAATGCCTACAAGGACATTCCGGCCGTCGTCGAAGAAATGCGTCAGTACTGGATGCCGACGCGCTTCAAGACCCGATCGTAGCCGCCGCGGCACGTGGAAGCTCATACCGCTTCCGCCTATCAGGCGCTTGCGGCGAAGGATGAATTGCGAAGCGGCCAAGATCGCAGCCGATCCATTTGCGGCCGAGCTTCTCGGCAACGGCGAGGGTCGTGCCAGAGCTGCAGAAGAAGTCTGCAATTAGATCGCCTGGGCCGGAGGCAAGACTAACAACTCGATCTAGCAATCGCTCTGGCTTTTGCGTATCGTAACCAGATGCTTCAACCGCCTGCGAATTGATTGAGTTAATGTCTGTCCAAATATCTTGGAGCGGAACACCCGGCATTTCGTCCAGATAGCGCTTGTATCGAGGAACCGCCCCGGGACTTGGCTGAACGATTTCGGCCTTGCGCATAAAGCTCCTTCATCCGTGCTTCTTTGTAACGCCAGTATCGGGTGACGCCTAAAAAGCTATACTGAGGATTCCCTTTTCCAGCTCCACCCGGGCCGATGAGATTATCGAGTTCGTAACGCCGCCCTGTCTTTTCTTCCACATTCTTGTAATGGCTTTTTAGGTCAGATTCGTCGTAGGGGGCGTATTGCATATTGAGCTTAAAATTGTCACCCTTTGAATAAAATAAGATGACTGCAATCGTCCAAGATGATCGGCACCCTGCCCCGTATCGCTGTGCGCAGTCTGACGCTTCCACACGATTTGATTGACGAGGTGCTGCTGACCGAAAATCTCGTCCCAACGAATTTCACCATGTGAGACACAGCCCAGCCCATGTGAATAAAAATCAGTGCGCCGCCGCTCATCAAATCGTGAATTAGTACGAGACGCTCCCTCAGCATGGCCAAGTAAGGAAATCCGCGTCACGTCCCCAAGTGTCGCGGTAAGCAAGGTCTTCGATGACACTTGCCTCTTTTGTCAGCTCT
>CAWCZY010000013.1:0-370005 GCA_963800215.1 uncultured Alphaproteobacteria bacterium
CGCCAGGGTCGCGACGCGTTCAAAGTGCCCTACCTGCTCGACGTTGCGGCCTGCGAGCTTGCGTACGCACAAGTCCGCACCAGCGCCGAGCACAGCGACTCCGATTACGGCAGCGATCAAGGGGGGCTCTCCCGATGCATTCGACGTTCGCCAAGCGTCGTGCTCCTGCGTTGCGCCTATGACGTGCGGCCAGTTTTCGAGGAAGGTGCGGCGGAAGTTGCCAAGGCCGAACGTGACACGCGACTTGTTGTGGCAATGCCACCCGGCGCCAAACACCCGGTCGTGCTCGAGGTCCCAGCCAGCATATTCGATCTGCTTGGCGCGCTCGATAATTGGGTGGACCAGGCCGCGTTCAGTCGCACGCCGGAAGCCGAATTGTTCATCGGCGAGCTGCACAAACTCGGGCTTGTCGAGGTGCGCGGGTGAGGATCTGTATCATCGGCAAATTTCCGCCAATTCAAGGCGGAGTCAAGTATGCGGACCTATTGGAGCGCGCACGGCCTCGCTGCTCGCGGGCATGAGGTTCACGTTGTGACCAATGCCAAGGAGGTCGAGCCTTCGTTTCGAATGCATATGCGTCCGGAGGATTCGGCATCGCTGCGAAGCCGGATTTGACGGAGCGGGTCGGTGACGGTTCATTGGACCGACCCCGTGGACCACTCACAGTCCTATATTCCGATGGCGAGCCCCTTCGTTTCCAAGCTCGCTACCACCGCGGCGCGCGCGCATTCGGCGCGCCCGTTCGACGTCATATTCTCCTTCTACATGGAACCGTACGGAGTAGCCGGCTATCTCGCGGCTCAAATGACAGGGGTGCCGCACGTGGTACGCATGGCCGGCAGCGATGCCGGCCGGCTGTGGCATCATACACAATTCGAGGCTCTTCTACGACCACGTCCTGCGATCCGCCGAAGCGGTGGTCGCCGGTGGCGCGGTCGCCGAACGTGCATTTCAACGCGGTGTCGATCCCGGCAGGATCGCCCTCGGCGGCGGGTTCTCGCTGCGGGAGGATCTGTTTATTCCGGGCGGTCCGGTGATCGACGTCGCGAGGTTACGGGTGGAGGTAGAACAGGATTCAAATCTGCGCGATCAGCTGTGGGGCGGCTTCACCGGGGACCGACCTTATTTCGGAATCTATGGCAAGCTCGGCGAACGCAAGGGCTCGTTCGCTCTTCTCGCCGCGATGGACCGGCTTGTTGGTTCGGGCTTGGATGTCGGGCTCCTTGCTATGGCGCACGGTCCGCCCGAGGTCGAAAGCCACTTCCGCACCGAAGCACGGAAACTCGGTCTCACGCGGCGCATCCTTCAAATTCCGTTTCTTCCCCACTGGAGAGTGCCCGAATTCCTGCGCGGCTGCCTTGCCGTATGCTGCCTTGAGCAGAACTTCCCAATCGTCTTTCACAATCCGATCATTCCGCGCGAGGTGCTGCTCTGTGGAGCGTGCCTTATCGGATCCTCGGAGGTGGTCAGAAAGCTTCCTGCATTTGATCGATTGCCACACGGCTACGGATGTGTTGCCATCGAGGACGTGAACGACATCGATGCGCTCAGTCGCGCGCTCGCCGCCGTCGTGCGCGATCCCGAGCCGCTCGCAGCGATGCGGGAGCGAGGACGCGCTTTTGCTCTTGGGCTGCAAAGCGATGCGGCCTTTCCGGAAAGGCTCGAGCGTATTCTCCAAGCGGCATCTGAGGGGCAACGCGCCCAACCGACAATGCGCGAGAAAACTTCGGAGCCCGAAACGATCGAAGAACGCTTCGCCCTCACGCGGCTTGCCGCGGCTGCGATCGCGCAAACTGGTCAAGGTCGGGGCCAGACAACCTTTCAGCAAGGAGCGATCGATCTCTCCGGAGCGCGCAACCTACTCGCAACAGTCAAAAAATTGCTGGAAGACGGATCGGCCGGCCTCGCGCCGCTAGTTCCGGCAATCGAGATCGAGATTGCAATTGCGACAGCGGAAAACGAAGCTGGGGCACCCCATGGCGAGCCGACCTGCGACCCCATTTTTCGCCTGTCCATGCCACGGTGGGCAATGACCCGGCACGATCTCGAGGGACTGGTGCCGCTTCGACACCGGCGCCTGCGTTTGCTGGCGTTCGATTACGATGTCGCGCAGTTCATGAGGGTGCGGACCCTGGCCGACCTTCCCAAGCGCCCGACGCTCCGCTCTTGCCACATCGCCGTTTTCGGCGCCTCTAATCAGGGGCAACGCGGTTCCCTCCTGGTTGACGCGATGACGGCTCGGATATTAGAGCTCAGTGACGGAACGCATACGGCTTCCGAGATCGCCAAAAAATTGGCGATTGGAAAGGTGGCGGCGCCGGCTATCCTCGAGTGGATCGAAAGCTTGTTTGTGCGCGATTTGATCTCTCTGCGGGAGGCAGAGCCCTGGTCGGGAGGATTGTCAAACGGCGCAAAAGGCGAGTCACCCATCCTTTAACGGTATCATACGACCACTCTGGGCGCAAAGGCCTAGCAATTGCGCGCATGCGGAACACCTCACCTCGTGATATGTTGAAAAAAAGAGTACAAAATACTTGCACTCGAAAACTGGATCGCTCCGGACCTTCAACCGCGTGCACGAGGTAATGTCGTGCCCCGCCGCGCGACCTTCCCCGTCGAGAATCCGGCGGACAGCATGGGATCGTCGAAATTGCGCGGAACTCTGTTTCGCAAATACGTCGTGCTCGTTATCTCCGTGCTGTGCGTGGCTTTGCTCACCAACGGATTGCTTGAAGTCTGGTTTCTTTATCAGGAGCACCAGGCCGCGCTCATTCGTATCCAACGCGAGCAGGCCGAAGCTGCCGCGGCCAAGATCAGCCAGTTCGTCAAGGAAATCGAATCCCAAATCGGTTGGACCACGCAGCTGCCTTGGCCTGCGACGACGATGGAACAGCGGCGCGTCGATGCCTTCCGTCTGCTGCGCCAAGTGCCGGCTATTACCGAGTTCTCTCAGCTCGACCACTCGGGCCACGAGCAACTGCACGTTTCGCGCCGCAGCACCGACGTCGTCGGCAGCGACATCGACTATTCTAAAGACTCAAATTTCACGGGGGCGATGAATGACGGTATTCATTACGGGCCGGTCTATTTCCGCCGCGGATCCGAGCCGTACATAACGATCGCGCTGTCGGGCGCGGACCGGGAAACCGGAGTAAGCATAGCGGAAGTAAACCTCAAATTCATCGGGGACGTGGTATCGCAAATCAGAGTTGGGGAGCGTGGCAAAGCCTATGTTGTCGATGAGGCGGGCCGCCTTCTTGCTCATCCAGACATAGACCTGGTTTTGGCCAATTCTGACCTATCGGGCTTGGCGCAATTCAGGGCGGCGCGCGCTGATACTTCTGGTACCTCTCCGGATCAGGTGCCGGTCGCGGAGGACATTCAGGGGCAACCCGTCCTGACGGCGCATGCGCGGGTGCTGCCGCTTGGCTGGCTGGTATTCGCGGAACTGCCCACCGACGAAGCCTACAGGCCACTCTACTCCGCAATTATGCGTTCCGGATCGCTGTTGTTTGCGGCTCTTGCCTTGGCCTTAGTGACTGGCTTGTTCCTCGCCCGCAAATTGGTGGTTCCAATTCGAGCGCTGAGAAAGGGCGCGGCGCTGATCGGCAGCGGCGATCTGAGCCAGCGCATATCGATCAAGACCGGGGACGAACTCGAAGGGCTCGCCGATCAGTTCAACGATATGGCGAACCGGCTACAGGAGTCCTATTCGGGCCTTGAGCGCAAAGTAGAGGTGCGTACCAGCGAACTCGCCCAATCAGTCGAGGAACTCCAAGCCCTGGGCGAGGTCAGCCAAGCGGTGAATTCGACGCTCGACCTCGAAACCGTGCTCGATACCATCGTCGCCAAGGCGGTGCAGTTGTCGGGCGCCGACGCCGGCACAATCTACGTGCTCGACGAAGCGAGCGGCGAGTTCCGGCTTCGCGCCACCTATGGCATGAGCGAGGAATTGATCGCATCGCTCGAGCAACACCATGTCGGTACTCTCCGAATGGATCGCGAGGGCGACAGACCGACGCGCCCCGATGCAAGTCGCCGATTTGCGCAATGAATTACCGGTGGCAGTGGAGCAGGCCGCGCCGGTCCAGCAGATCGTGCTGGAAGCGGGCTACCGGGCGCGGATGACCGTTCCGCTGGTCGGCGCCGATCGCGTCTTTGGTGTCCTCGTTGTGCGTCGAAAAGCGACCGGCGAATTTCCCGACAGGACCATGGATTTCCTGCAAACCTTCGCCGCGCAATCGGTACTTGCGATTCAAAACGCCCGCCTGTTCCGCGAAATCCAGGTCAAGAGCCGCCAGCTCGAAGTGGCGAGCCAGCACAAGTCGCAGTTCCTGGCCAACATGAGCCACGAACTGCGCACACCGCTCAACGCCATACTTGGCTACACCGAGCTCATTCTCGATAACATCTATGGCGACATGCCGCAGCGAATGCGTGGCGTGCTCGAGCGCGTCCAAAGCAACGGTAAACACCTGTTGGGCCTGATCAACGACGTGCTCGACCTGTCCAAGATCGAGGCCGGGCAGCTCACGCTTTCGCTCGATGATTATTCGATCAATGATGTCGTTCAAAACGTGGTCACCGCGATCGAGCCGCTGGCAAGTGAAAAAAGTTTGGCGCTCAAGGTCGAACTGCCAAGCGACCTCCCTACCGCCCACGGTGACCAGCGGCGGCTCGCCCAGGTTCTGCTCAACCTCGTCGGCAACGCCATCAAATTCACCGACTCCGGCGAGGTGACGATCAAAGCTGCTGCCGTTAACGGGGCATATACGCTCTCGGTGCGCGACACCGGACCGGGCATCGACCCCGCCGACCAGGTGAAGATCTTCGAAGAGTTCCAGCAAGCTGACGACTCCTCCACGAAGACGAAGAGTGGGACAGGGCTTGGTCTGTCGATTGCCAAGCGTATCGTCACCATGCATGGCGGTCGAATTTGGGTCAGAGTTCGCGCTTGGCCGCGGCTCCACTTTTTTCATCAAAGTCCCGGTCAATGTCGAGCAACAAGTGGGACAAACATGACCAGACGCGTTCTTGTGGTCGAGGACCAAGAGGACAATCGTGCGATCCTTCGCGATCTTCTTGCCCATGCCGGGTACGAAGTCTTCGAGGTTGGCGACGGCGAACAGGCGCTCCCCGCCGCGACCGCGCATCATCCCGATGTGATCCTCATGGACATTCAACTTCCGCTTCTCGACGGCTACGAGGCGACCCGACGCATCAAGGCTGACCCGAGCCTCAAGCACATCCCCATCATCGTCATCACCTCCTATGCATTGAGCGGCGACGAGACCCAAGCGCGCGCCGCCGGCTGCGACGCCTATGTGGCAAAGCCCTTCAGCCCGAAGGCGTTGCTCGCTAAAATTCGCGAATACGCGCCTTGAGCTCCAATTGGGGGCAAGTTCATGCACGATCCGCCGCGCATCCTGATCGTCGACGACAACGAAGCCAACCGCGACATCCTGGTGACGCGGCTCGCGACCCATGGCTATGAACTGTGCGAAGCTGGAGACGGCGAGGAGGCGCTGGCGACCGCTAAAACCCTTTTGCCCGACCTCATCCTGCTCGATGTCATGATGCCGAAGCTCAACGGGTTCGAGGTCTGCCGCCGCCTGAAAAGCGACGCTACACTTCCGTTCATGCCGATCATTCTGGTCACCTCTATGGGTGATACGAAAGACATCGTGGCCGGGCTTGACGCCGGCGCCGACGAGTATCTGACAAAACCGGTGGACCAAGCGGCGCTTGTAGCCAGGGTGAGATCGGTTCTGCGCATAAAGGCGCTGCAAGATCGCGTTCTGGCGCAGGCGGCCGATCTCGCGAATTGGAACCGAACCCTTGAGCGACGGGTGGCCGAACAAGTTGCCGAGATCGAGCGCATCGGGCGCTTGAAGCGGTTTCTCCCGCCGCAAATCGCGCAGCTCGTGGTCTCCTCGGGACATGAGGCCGTTCTGGAGAGCCATCGCCGCGATGTGACTGTCTTGTTCTGCGACCTGCGTGGCTTTACGGCCTTTTCCGAGATTGCCGAACCCGAGGAAGTCATGCGCGTGCTTCGCGAGTATCACACGGCGCTGGGGCTTCTCGTCGACAAATTCGAGGGCACGGTCGAGCGCTTTACCGGCGACGGGCTTCTGGTCATCTTCAACGATCCGCTGCCATGTTCCGATCCGTCGATACGCGCGGTGCAGATGGCGCTGGAAATGCGCGATGACGTTGCAAAGTTGTCGGTGAAATGGAGCCGTTCCGGGCACGACATCGGCTTTAGCATTGGCATCGCGCACGGCTACGCAACCCTTGGAACCATCGGATACGAGGGTCAATTCCAGTATTCGGTGACGGGCAAGGTGGCAAATCTCGCCTCCAGGCTCTGCGATAGAGCAACGAATGGACAAATCCTGATCGACATCAACGTGCTCAGCGCGGTCGAAAAGCGGGCGGACACCGAATTCACGGAGGACATGGTCCTTAAAGGCTTCAGCCGACCCGTGAAGGCATTCAATGTCCGTAATCTTCGATTGTAGGCGCAGAAATGTGAATGAACTCTTCCATCTCTTTCACCGTCATTGACGTCACTTCCCCGCCCGGACGGGCAGACGACGGCCGGACGCGATATCCGAGACGCCACTGCTCGATAATGCGAATGCCGTTCTGCGCCTCGCGGTCGCCGCGCAGCGCCCCAGGCTAACTGCCGGCCCGGAGCTCTCGGTGTGGACCGCACCAGCGCAGGACGGCCAAGCCGGCAATCATTCTGCGCTCGGTGTCACTCAGTACACGCCCGGCACCAATCGCGCCGTGTCCGCCATGTAGTCTCTGTAGTGCGGGAAGGCTTGAAGCAATATCCGTTCCTCGTTTCTCATGCGCTCGAACTGGAATATGCAATGCAGGCCCAGCAGCAGCAGCGCCCACGGCATCAGGTATTGCAGGGCCAATCCGGCTGTGGCCACCATCTCACCCAGATACAGCGGGTGTCGGATCAGGGTATAGGGCCCCGTGGTTATCAGTCGCCTCGCCTCCGGCAACACGCTTATCGAGCGTGCGAGCACGAGCACCGCACAGACCGCGAAAGCGGTGCCGCCGATGGTCAAGAGCAGAGAGACCAGGTAAAGCGAGGACGAGAGCTCTCGAGGCGGAAGCCACACGATGCCGACGCTGATGACGGTGCCGGCCACGGCGGCAAAGCGCGGATAGAACCCCAGCGCGAAGCGCTGCGGGACGCGCCGGAGCGCAAACATCATCACCAAGACCGCCAAGAAAATCAGCGTGCAGACTTTTGCGACGAGGCTGAGGACGAGGGCGGCGGGGAGAACAGAAGAATCGGTCTGGACGAACAACTTGACCAGCGCGATCTGCTCGGCCACCGACGGAACCATCTGCACTGCGCTGAATAACAGCCACGCGACGAGAGGCGCGGCGGCAAATAGATCGTAAAGCTTGGTCCGCCTGATGACTTCGAGTCGATCCGCCAATGAGTAGTCCACGTCACCCCCCGGATGGACACTGGAACCGACATTGATGATGTCGGTAGGATACTGGCGCTTTTCACCCCTCCCTGCAAGGCCCCTGCCCGGTCGATGAATTTGCAGCATGGGCATGTCGGCACCGTCATGCCGTCCGTCAAAACGGATGCAACCGCCCCCCCAATTGAGGGAGCGCGCGAGAAGTACGTCATGGTGTAAGTTTTTGAACGGGCGCTACCCTGGAGAGGTGGCTGAGCGGTCTAAGACGGCGCGCGCCCTCGGGCCAATACGGAAAGACCGTATCGCGAGGTTTGAATCCTTCCCCTCTCCGCCAAAGCCAGTCCGTTGGCCGTGACCGGCGTCTTCTGATTGGCTGTGAGGGAGGGTAGACCAATGACGACTGAATATGTGGCTGTTGCTGTCGGCGCATCGGTGCTCATGGTAATCCTGATCTGGAAGCAGCTGCGCGTCGATAGGCAGCTGAGACAGTTGCGAAAAGAAGTCGATCAGTTGCAAATCATAAAATCGCGACGCTTTCTTATGGATTTGAATGCGCACCCCACGGCGGATGCATCGAAAACCGAACCCGATAGTGCGCCTGCCGAATCGGACCGCGGCGCGAGCCGTTCGGCCGCGGTCGCGATTTGAAGCGGCCTTTGCTGGCGCGCGACTTGGCTCGAAAAAGCGCGCACTTGGCGGTTACCGTAACTGTGAATGCCCGGCGCGTGGCTAGTGAAGGAGTGAAGGTGGCGCCGTTGCCTTAGAGCGCTCAGCCATCCCTCCGTTCAAAGGCTCCCGCGGCTCTCGGCCGGGATCAGCGCCAAGCGATTTGCGGCAATGGCCTCATAGCCTGCTTGAGCGGCATCCCCGGAGTCGGATAGATTTGGCCTCCGGCCTGAAATGTTCTCGGCTCGCCGGATAACGTGAAAATCTGAAAAGTGTATCCACCGTCTGCAGACGCACGCACGGCTACACGGAACCTTGGATCACGCACGCTCACGGGCTTCTCCGTAACCCCTCCCCTGGGAGTATTGCATTGCAGCAATCCAGAGGCAACCAACCATACGCCGGCACCAACCATACGCCGGCGCGCAAGCCGAAAATCGCGGTCGTACGTTTATAGCAAACAATAAAAAATCAAATAAAACAATAAGTTATCACTTATTTTGCATATCGATTATCGCCTTTGGGCGCCGGGACGCTCCCGGTCGAAGGGGCACGACCGTTAGCTGTTGTGTCGCGGCGCGACCTCCTCGGCTCGTGCTGCGCGTGCGTCCAGCCGCAGCGGCCGCAGGCGAGGCCGCTGAACGGCGAGCGCCAGCGGCCGATCCCGCGTCGGGCGGCATTCGGCGAATTGCCAATTGCCGCCGGATCGTCATGACGCGGTGCGCCCTCACGCTCTGGATGGAATACGATCCGGACGGGATCGAACGTGAAGGAAAAGGAGTTCCAGCGGACGCCTCAGCCCTTCGCCGGTTGCCTTGATGAAAGCTTCTTTCAACGTCCAGAAACGGAAGAACATGCAGGCCCGTCGCTCCGGCGGCGCGGACTTCACGAGCTGCGCCTCCTCCGGGGCAAAAAAACGCTCGGCAATATTGAATTCCGTCATCCGGTCGGATGCCTCCACATCCACTCCGACCTCGTCGCGCGCGATCGCGCAGGCCACGAATCCCCGCGTGTGCGAGATATTGAAGCGCAGCCCACCGCCCGCGCAGTCTAGCGCCAGTGCGGGCTTGCCAAATTTGCCCGTCACATAGCGCCAAGTCGCGGTCGGCAGTCCCGTCGCATCGCTCAGCATCGTGCGCGCCATTGCGTGGGCGGCGGTGAAGGTGTCCCGATCGGAGGCGAAGTGGAAACGGTCGGCCCGCGCCAATTCCTCGCCATCCAGCATGCCGCGCCAGCGCGACAGGTGAACGGCGTCGCTGGCCTCCACCGGCAGCCATCGCACCCGAACCGTGTCGGAATCCAATGGCTCGGGCGTCATCACACCGTCAGTCATCACACCGGCAGTCTTGCACCGGCGGTCCCTACGCGCCATCATTGGAACCACGCATGCGACTTCTTGCCATCAGCGACCTCCATCTCGGGGATCCCGTGAACCGGGAGTGCTTCGCCAGCATCGGGGCATCTCCGGACGATTGGCTGATCCTCGCCGGCGACGTCGGTGAGACGGAGGCGCATCTCGCATTGGCATTCGGGCAGCTGCAGCCGCGCTTCGCCCGCCTGATCTGGGTGCCGGGAAATCACGAGTTGTGGACCACCGACAGCACTCCGGGCGCCGCCCGCGGTGAAGCGCGTTATCAGGCGCTGGTCGCATTGGCGCGCAGCTTCGGGGTGATCACGCCGGAGGATCCCTACCCGCTCTGGCCTGAGAGCGCCCGTCCGCTCCGCATTGTGCCGCTGTTCACGCTGTACGACTATACGTTCCGGCCGGACGAAGTGGCCGCCGACGAGGTGCTTGCCTGGGCGGCGGAAGAGGGCATCGTCTGTGCCGACGAGTACCTGCTGCACCCCTCGCCCTATCCCAATCGTGTTTCCTGGTGCGCGGCGCGCGTAGCCGCCAGCGAGGCTCGCCTGGCCGCATTGCCGGGGGATTGCGAGACCGTGCTGATCAGCCATTTCCCGCTGTGCCGCGCGCATGCCCGGCTGCCACGCGTGCCTCGATTTGCGCCCTGGTGTGGCACCCGCTCCACCGAGACGTGGCCGCGCCGGTTCCGCGCCCGTGCGGTGGTTTACGGGCACCTGCATATCCGCCGATCGTTCGAGGAGGACGGCGTGCAGTTCCACGAGGTGTCGTTGGGCTACGCGCCGCAATGGGACCAGCGCCGGACCGTCGCCTCCTATCTGCGTGTGGTTCTTTAAGAATGGTTCGTCAGTAGAATCTGTGGGCAACGTTTGGCTCCGGTAGTTTTCCCAGTGCGTGATACAGAGCGAGTTCGATGACGGGGAAGGTCCGGAATCCATAGGCTTTTCGCATTGTCAGCTTGGCCTTGTTGTTCAAGCCCTCGATGACGCCGCTGGAGAATTGCTTTTTGGCTCTGAAATAATTGAGGATTAGTTCGCGATGGCCGTGCAGGGTCTTGGCGACTTTCTTCATCGGCTCGATGCGCGAGCGCATGACTTGCTGGCACCAATCATCGAGGAATTTGGCGGCCCAGGTCGGTGAGTGGTATTCCCAAAATTGCTGGAAGTCTTCCTTGAGCAGATAGGCTCGCACTGTCTTGAGGTTGTAGCGTAGCAGGTCGCGCAGCCTGAAGCGTTGCAGGGTGGTGAGATTTGCCACATGTCCGAGCAGACGAATTTGATACTTTCAGACAACGGCTCGCCGATGAGGGTGAAGAATCGTTCGAAACTCTCGATTGTACGGTCCTTGCCGATCCACAACAGTCGCGTGCAATCCTTCTCGATCTGGTAGACCAGGGTCAGATACTTGTGCCCCTTGGCGTACTGGATCTCATCGACGCCGATCGCCTGGATGGGGCCCAGATTGCGATGCTCCAGCCCCCACTCCACCACATACTCGACCGCCTGGCAGACTTTGTCCCAAGTGCTGCGGAATGCAACGGCGGTTTCCTGCCAGGACAGCTTGCGGGCCCAGTGGGCCAGAAACAGCATGTAGGCCTTGGTCAGCTGATGTTTGCCGATCGCCCATGGCAGTTCTTCAACCCGCACGCCGCAGGCTCTGCAATCGACCCGCCGCATGCGGTAAAGTAACAGCACCATGAACCCCCAGAACGGGACGAATTCAAAACGGCGGATGCTGAGTTGATCGTAGCCAGCGGCGGGCTTGTGGCAGCCTGAACATACGGGCTTCGAGCCGCGGCGAGGCCGGACGTGAATCTCGATGGTGCTGCTTTCCGGGGAAAGCCGCGCCTTCTCGTAGACGAAGCCCGGAAAGTGCTGGCAGTGGTTGAGGAGGGTGATCAGCCGCATGGGCGCAAAATCCAAAGCAAGGACCGGATCGGACGCCACCTTAATACCCCAGAGAGCGCCCGCAGATGAGCTTACAGCCAATTGCCCAGACCTCGAACAATGGCCAAGAAGCTGGATGTATGAAGAGCGCGACCTCTCGGTCGGACAGCAGATGGTGCAATGCTTCAAGCCGTTTTTGCGCCATCTGTTGAGTTCAGGCCCGTCGCGCAAAACCCTGCGATCGCACCGCGATAACCTGTGGGTTCTCGGTGGCGAGATCATCTCGAAACTGCATGAGGACCCTCGGCTCAGAAAGCGGCCGACAGACCAGATCGTACTCGCGTTCCTCGACGACGAAGGTGGACCGCTCATCTCCTACGGGACCGAAGATCAGCAGCGTTCTTTCGAACTCGACCTGCCGAAAGTTCTTTCGCTTTCTCAAAGAGCGCAGCCCGGGAGGCCAATAGGCCCTCAGGCTATGGACATGTGGACAACGCAAGAGCGTTGCCCACATCCCCACAGCCTCAACAACAAATACAAATACAAAAGCCAAACCAAGGTTGAATCAGGCAAGGAATACAAGGACTGTTAAATCGCCCACAGATTCTCCGGAGGAGGCTTTAAGATAAGGTGCCCTCGCGCGCATCGACTGAACCAGCTCGACTGAGCCGTAGCCCTGCGACTCTGCTGGGCCCTTCGAAACGCTCCAGCGATGCGCCGTATCACAGGCCCGCGCAGGATTAATGGTTTATTTTGAAACCGATTGACGGAGAGCCGCGCTCAGCGCACCAAGGATTGCAATGACACACGGTCAAAACACCAAACCAAATGCTCTTCTCGGAGAAACTCAAGTGGCTCCTGAATCATTGGCCGGCGGCCATGATCTTCCTTGGAACCATCCTCACGGTAATGTGGGTAGTCACGTTGGTCTGGCTTTTTTTGCGTCTCTTTTAAGCGCACATGAGTAGGTAGAAGGGGGCGCCGGACTTTACGTTGGCTGTCGTCTACCGCGGGCGGCCAATCTCGAAATTCCACAATGTTCTTCGGTCAGCATCGAACTTCAGATCGTCGCGTTCGAGTTCCACCATGGTGGCTTGAGTGGCCCGCACTGCAGCACTCAGCTTGTAATAGCGATCGCTGGTAGCTTGGTCCGCGAAAGTGGAGCGCTCCTTCGGGGAGCGCGCGAGGTCCCAATTACGCACTAGAAAATCCGCCACATCGCGTTTGGCTGAATAGAAAGTCCTGATTGCCATAAATGTCTTATTCATGCGCTCGCGCGAAATCTCCTGTCGCCTAGCGAGCGCTCCCATAAAATTGGGCACCACATAGAGCGGGTCTACCGGATATATCGCCCTGCCCGCTTCGCTTATGCTGGAGCGCTCGGATTCCAGGATGGCAAGATATCGAGTCATCGTCGATTCGGCCGCTGTCGCCGCCGCACGCAGCTCCCGCGCGCTCTCCACCAATTGATCGCGCGTCGATGCTGCGCGCATGGTATTCAAGGTTATTCCCTTCGGCTCCAGGTCCTTTATGAGCTGAACCGTCGCAGTCGACGACTCCTGAACGGCGTCATTCGACGCAAGGACGAGCTTGATGAGCTTATTTGAGGGACTTTCGAGGGCCACGTGATGAATTTGGTCGGACGTACGCGCATGCGCCAATCGTCGCTTTGCCTGCCAAACATCGTATCCATCTGGTATCCGCAAGATATTCATCACGACCAGCAACATAGCAGCGATCGAGAAAAGCGCCCAGGCATGGAATGTGCGATAGTTGAACTTGACTGATTTTCTGGCGGTCAAAAATCCGATGACTACCAAGGTCGTAAACTCAAGAGAAATATAAACAACACCGTGATGACTGCTACCAAATACGAGCGTGATCAACGCTCCCAGACAAAAAATCGTAAATCCCACCGAAAATATATTTGCGTAATGGACTGCCTTTTTCTCCCGCCAGAATGGCTGCGATATTTTACGGCCGGGATTTCGACCTCGGTTTTATGTCGACGTGTTCCACCAGATCTGATATCGGAATTGCAGGTTTTTGCTGCTCAGATTCGGACAAGCTGGTCAACGATGCGAGGCCGGGAACCGACTTGACTTGGCGCCACTCAGTCCATTTACGACGCCACACAAAATCGGTTGCTTTGATGAGTTGCTGATCGATCCCGGCGACCAGGTCTGAAAACCGGAACGGCCCGGATCGATTCTGGCCCCGCGATACGTGCCAATCTTCTTCATCGTCATAATATTCTGCGGGGTTGCCTTCGATGGTCATAGACGCAAGCTCCACCACAATCGAAACGCCGTCCACTCGGGGAATCCACACGATCGCCCGCTCGTGAAAGCTTGCCTCGCCGAGCCCGAAGACTCGTCGTTCATGCTCGGAGGTCGGTGCTCGAAATCCCGGCTCAAGACCTGGAATGTCAGAGCTCCGCTTGGGGCCGCCGGGTCTTTGGAGCGGCCGTCGCTTGGTGCCGATAGGACCAATTTGGACTAAATTGATGAAAACGTGGTTAATCGGAAGGCGGAAGTGTGGCCCCCGGGCCGATAGCCAGCGTGGTGACAAACGGCGCTGGTCCCGTGGCCTTTCGGTCCCTGGCGTGGCCTGTGGCAACTGGCCTTTTGTCCATGCACCGCAGAGCGGCAGGCCCGCGCCTCAGGTCGCTCGATCCCCTGCGTGATATGATGCGCGACGGCGAGTGAGGGGCTGACACCTCACTCCCAGAGCGCGCTCATGAGTGCAATCGCTCGTCCGCCGCCATGGCACGGCTCCGGCGCTCATGGCGCCTACCGGCACGACAAGCCGAGCCCGGCGAACGACGCGCAACACGCCATGGCGTCGTTCCGGCATCTCGCTTGCAGCGCAACACCCCAGAGCATCGTTGCAATGGACTGATGCGGCATGCGCCGACGAAGTGCCTGGACATACACATCCAAACGTTCTTTCCGCCAGTTCCAAGAATCACTTAGCATGGTGGGCCACGGCCACCGCAAGAATCCGGTCAGTCACCTGTTTCACTGGTCAGGACGTTCGGCCGCCTGCCGCCACCCGCGTCAGCCGGACAACGCCAATAGGCTCATTTAGAGTTTGAGTGTGGCTATCCTGCAACCACGACAGGCCCGCTTTGGCGTATTTTTGAAAACCGGGAGAAGGATTTGCCAGCATGAAGAAATTTTTACTGGCCGGCGTTACGTTCGCCGCGCTGATCGCGCCCGCTGCGGCGGCTGACATTGCGCCTTATTACAGGGCACCGCTGCAGTCGCCCTTCTTGAGTTGGACCGGCTTCTACGTCGGGGTCAATACGGGCTGGATTGGGTCGTGGGAAAGCGACGTCACGAATATCGGGGCGGATACCGGCACCGGCGGCCTCGGGGCCGCGTTGACCGCTGGAGCGATCCCGGGCACGGTCAATGTGAGCCGCAGCGGATTTATCGGCGGCGGTCAGATCGGTTACAACTGGCGGCTCGAGGCGAACTTGGTTTTGGGTCTCGAGGCCGACTTCGACGGCACCAGCGCAAAGAGCAGCGCCTCCGTGGCGTTCCCGAGAACGGCGGCGTTCGCGCCGATCGCCACCGTCTATAATCGCGAGATCAATTCGCTCGGCACCCTGCGCGCCAGGGTCGGTTACCTCTCGTTTCCCAGCCTGCTTTGGTATGCAACCGGCGGTCTTGCCTATGGACAAACCAAGCTCGGCGTGGCGGCAGCGTGCCCGGCGTGGGCGCCGCCGTGCTCGACCGAGGGCAGCACCGCGAGCTTATCGTCCAACACGTCCGTGGGCTGGACCTTTGGCGGGGGCGTCGAATGGCAATTTGCACCGGGCTGGAGCGTGAAGGCCGAATACCTCTACGTTGATCTCGGCAATCAGACCAATACGATCGCCTACAGCTATGGGACCTTCAACAGCAGCCTGGTAACCACCACCCGCGAACAGGACAACATCGTGCGCGCCGGCCTCAATTACAAACTGTTTTGATCGAACGCGTTTTAGGGTTCAAGTCGGCCCCGGCTCCGTCGGGGGCTTTTTCGTTCGGCCGCCGCTAACGACGCCGCCGCCGAACTCATGGTCGACGATGCGAGTGCCGCGGATTCGAGAGGCGCCAATCCCGGGCCCCCCTCGCTCCGGCGCTCGACGGCAAGCCCTTTTCAGCTCAATGGACCTTCTGCGTCCTTGCGGTGCTCTGCCGAGCTGCGGAAGTTAAGGTTACAAACACATCGCTGTCGTCATCATGCTGCACCGCACTTATAAGGGAGGGAACACAAGGCATGCGAGGCAAAAACATGAGTGACGTAGCACCTGTCGCAGCCCAACCCCTAGCATACCGAAGACCGACCAAGTTCACGCCGACAAATATTCGACAAATCCACAACCTTCTGGAGCGCGGCAAGAGCAAGGACGAGATCGCCGAGATCATCGGCGTCACGGCCGCGACCTTGCAGGTGACCTGCTCAAAACTGGGCATCAGCTTGCGCCGACCCGTTTCGGGTGACGCATCTGCTTTGTCGCGAGTGCAACCGCCGCCCATGGTACGCGCAGCGGCGCATGACCAAAACCGGGACCTCCCAGTTGTCCAGGAACCCGGACCGGTGCAGGCGGAAAGCGGTAAGAAATCGATGAATGCGGCGGGACAGATCCCTCCGTCGACGGAAGGCCGGGTCGCGGCGCCGAAGCGCCCATGGCCGTCGGAGAACGCTGATTCGATCCGCGTCACCCTGACGATGCGACAGAAGAGCGAGGAAAGAACAATCGACCTTCCTGCTGTCGACCGCAACGTCCTCGGGCTGCTCGCTCTCGAAGCGGAATTCCGCTCGATGAGCATCGGCGCCCTGATCGGCCGCCTCCTTGTTTCGGTCACAAACAGCGAGCACCTTGAGGTCGTGCTTGAAGGATCACACAACCAGTCCGGCTAGATCTCATGCCGCTTGTGCCACTCAGGCAAACCGCAGCTGCAGCGCTCGTCGTCCTCCTGCTCGGCTGTCGCGTTGCTTCGGCGGAGCGATGCGTGATTACTGGTCAACGCTACAACCTCGTTGCCGACGTCGTCAGCTGGTCGATGAGGATCGAAAGCGGCCATCGCTGCATTCGCGGGGTTCGTTATGGCAATGTCGAGTTTGAAAACCTGACGCTCATTTTGCCTCCACAATCCGGCGAAGTGGCACTGTCGGGCTGGGGATTTACCTACACCGCCGACGAAGGCTTTCAGGGCCAAGATCAATTCATCGTGGGGGTCTCCGGCAAAATCAAGAAGATACACGGCACCTCGACCATCCGGGTTTTTGTTTCCGTGTTTCGATCGGAACCGTCACACGCCGCGGCGCTTCACCAGAATTAAATGGCCCTGCGCGCTCCGGGAGCCGCGCTCATCGGGATGGGCGCGATCTCAACCGGCTCACATCGTCAAG
This sequence comes from uncultured Alphaproteobacteria bacterium, assembly GCA_963800215.1. GTDB lineage: Bacteria > Pseudomonadota > Alphaproteobacteria > Rhizobiales > Xanthobacteraceae > JAJPKK01. The sequence goes on from CAWCZY010000013.1 coordinate 16,776, forward strand.
AACACGCCACCGCTCCAGGGCCCGCCAAATCGCAACCATCGACACAGCGGTCGAGGTTCCCACAAACGCGTCGGCGATGAGGTCTGGGCGCTCGTCGTCGTTTTGTGGATCTACTAACCGCGGTTCTGGCCGATTTACATATCCTGCGTGGCTGACGGAAATTCTCGGATCAGATCGCAGAGTTACACCGACTGTCCCGCCTGAAGATGTTCGGATTGAGGGGCTCTCTATCGGCGGCTCGCTCTTGCGGCCAATCAGAGCAGGCGTCGGTACTGGCACGACGCCACCCCTAATTTTCCTTCTTCTTTTGAACTCGCTTGCGCAGCCTGACGCCGGGGCCACCTCCATTCTCGTCGATGAATTCGACGCCGGCGGCTTCCAGTGCACGCCGGATTGCTAGGTCGTTGGCGACCGTCATTGACGTCTCCTTTGTTGTGAGTTCTGCGCGACGGATCGTCGTCGCACCGACCGAAGATGCATTCGCCAAGTCCTCCGCACTCCAGCGTATGAGGGCCCGCGCAGCTCGGATTTGAGCGCTGGTCAGCGGTGAAACGGGCATGTTGACGTTTCATCTTGAGTGGTATAAATTACTCCATATGGAATAATCTATGCAAGCATAAGACGCGCTATAATAGCGGGAATTTTGGTCTGTGAAAATGAGGAGAAGAGAGATGCCAATCGATACCCCACGAAAAGCTCATGGAGATAGGCGCCACTTCATCGGCGGCTCTGACGCCCGCATTATCATGGGCCAGGACGAAAAGGCGCTGATCCGCCTCTGGCAGGAGAAGCGCGGCGAGGTCGGGCCGGAGGACCTCTCCACCAACCTGATCGTCCAGCTCGGCCTCGTGACCGAGGACCTCAATCGCCAGTGGTACGAACGCAATTCCGGGAACGCCATCAAGGACGTCCAGTGCTGGGTCAAGCACCCGGTCATTCGATGGATGGCGGCCACCCTCGATGGCAGGGTGGAGGGGACGGGCGCGGTCTACGAGGCCAAGTTCATGCTGCCGTGGTCGTTCTCGGAGGAGTTCGCGGCCGAGAAATACATGGCCCAGCTCCAGCACAACATGTGGGTGACCAACGCCCGGATGGCCGCGCTCTCGATCATCACCGGTGGCGGCAAATGGGTGGAGATATCGATTGCCGCCGACCCGCTGTACCAGCACCTACTGCTCACCGCGGAGAAGAAGTTCTGGCGGTGTGTGTCATTCGGCGAGCCCCCTCGCCTGTTCGGGGTCGAGCCGCCACGGCCGCGGATCGAAGCCGTGCGGGTCGTCGACATGGGGGAGTCGAACTCGTGGGCGCAGTTCGCTGCGGTGTTCCGCATCACCCGGTCTGGCTTCCTCGAACATGAGAAGGCCAAGACCGAGCTCAAGGGGTTGATGCCGGAGGACGCCAAGGAGGCGTTCGGCCACGGCATTCGGGCCAAGCGCTCCAAGTCCGGGGCGGTCAGCTTCGAGGTGATGGATGCGGAGGCCAATCATGCACCGGTCCAGTGAATTGATTGCCTCCCTGGCCGCGGCATTGGCCAAGGCCCAGATGACGCTCACCAACCCGGAGAAGTCTCTCACCGCCATGGTCGGTAGCGATCGGTATGATGAGCCCGGGCGGACGTTCCGGTATGCGCCGCTTTCGAGCGGCCTCGATATCGTCCGCAAGGCATTGGGCCAGCACGAGATCGCCACCGTGCAGACGACCGCTATCGATCAGGTCGCACAAGCGGTGTCATTGACCACGGTGCTGGCTCATTCGTCCGGGGAATGGATCGCGTCAGACTGGCCGGTGTGCGCCCTGTCCGAAATGGCAACGCCGCGCCGGATGGGCGCGGCGCTCACCTACGCACGGCGTTACGCGCTCTTCACGCTGGTCGGCATCGCAGGCGAGGAAGACGTCGATGCACCAGATCTCGGCGGGCAGCCGAGCGAAAGGTCCGGGAGCGCGCGCAACGAGTCCGGTACGGGGAAGGCAAACGGAAGCGGTGCTTCCCAGACATTCCGTTCCTTTTCCGCGAACCGGAAGCCCTGGTCCCCGCCCGCGCCCGCGCTTGATCCAGAGAAATCCGCGGTCTTGCGCGACCAACTCCTTGAGCGAGGTGCGGAGCCTTGCCTGTCAGGAGGAGGTTACGGCATGGGCGCAAGGCGCGTTCGGCGCAAAGAACACGCTCACCACCGCGGACTCGGTCCTCGTGGAGGCTGAGTTCGCAGAGAGGCTGGCGGGGTTCGGGGACGGTGGGCTGGTTGAAGAACTCTTGCCCTCTCCTCCCGGCGTCAGCGATGACGACGCGGCCATTGCAGTAGGGATGCAGGTGGCCGCCGCCGATCAACCGGCCGTGCCAGAAGTCAGGCTGCCGCCCGTGGCGGGCCAGCTGCCCACCCGGAGGAAGAGACGTGCCCGACGCTCGGCCTCCGCGGCGCCGGTCCCCGCCGCGAATGACGCCGGACGCCCTGCTGTAGGTCCCGGGTCTGAAAAGCGCGTGAATGATGCCGTCGCCGGGCATATCGACAAAAGCGTTCTCACGCTGAGCGAACCGCGCCGCTACCGTGATCGTGCGCATCTCGAGTTCGTTTCCTCCCAACCGTGCCTCCTGTGCGGACGCCGGCCTTCGGACGCCCACCACCTGAGATTTGCTCAACCACGAGCGCTGGGCCGCAGGGTCAGCGACGAGTTCGCGGTTCCCCTTTGCCGCACCCACCACCGTGCCCTCCATGACCGGGGCGATGAAGCGGCGTGGTGGACGTCATTCCAGCTTGATCCGATCATTGTTGCCCGTCAGCTGTGGAAACGCTCGCGCCTCGACGAAGCCCACCTCCACGGCGCGTCACTTTCAGTTTCAATCACGCCATTGGTCCGGAACGCAGGGGACGGGAGCATTGACCCACGTGCTCTCAGCGGGGATCCATGAAGGCCAATCGCAGGAACGCGCTCCGTGTGGAGCCAACACTCACCTGCCCAACTTGCCGAACCGAGATCAAGTTGACGGAGTTGCTCGCGGCGCCGCTGATCGACGAGACCCGCAGGCGCTACGAGGACCAACTCGCCCGAAAGGAGTTGGAGATCGCCTCCCGGGAGGCGGCCGTCCGCGAGCAGCGAGTGCAGATCGCCGCAGCGAAGGATTCCATCGAGGCCGAAGTGACCGCCAAACTGGACGAAGAGCGCGGCCGCATCGCGGCGAGGGAGGCCCACAAGGCAAGGCGAATTGTCGCCATCGACTTCGAGCAGAAGGTCAAGGAGATCACCGAACTCAACAAGGTCCTGATGCAGCGGGACACCAAGCTCGCAGAAGCGCAGCGGGCGCAGGTGGACTTGATCCGAAAACAGCGCGAACTCGACGACGCCAAGCGCGAGATGGACTTGACCATTCAGAAGCAGGTTCAGGCCGAGCTGGGTGCGGTTCGAGAACAGGCAAAGCAGGAAGCGGAAGACGCCTTGACCCTAAAGGTCCGAGAGAAGGCGGAACAGATCGCCTCCATGCAGCGACAGATCGAAGAACTGAGGCGAAGGGCTGAGCAAGGTTCCCAGCAGCTCCAAGGCGAAGTTCAAGAGCTCGTCCTCGAAGCGCTGCTCCGCCAGAAATTTCCTCGTGACCTGCTTGAGCCCGTGCCGAAGGGCGTGTTTGGCGGCGACCTGATCCAGCGGGTTGTCGGACCGAACGGTCAACTCTGTGGATCCATCCTGTGGGAGGCCAAGCGCACCAAGAACTGGAGCGATGGTTGGCTTGGTAAGCTCCGTGAAGATCAGCGGACGGCTAAGGCCGATATGGCCCTGATCGTATCGCAGGCGCTGCCCAAGGGCTTGCAGACGTTCGACCGAATTGCCGGCGTTTGGGTTACCGAGCCGCGGAGCGCCCTGGCCGTGGCTGTCGCCCTGCGAGAATCATTGATCGCTCTGTCGGCCGCACGGCTTGCCGGAGAAGGGCAGCAGACCAAGATAGAATTGGTTTATCAGTACTTTACCGGCCCACGTTTCCGGCGCCGCATCGAGGCCGTGGTCGAGCGCTTTTCGGACATGCAGGCCGACCTCGACCGAGAACGCAAAACAATGATGCGCCTCTGGGCAAAGCGAGAAGAACAGATTCGCGGGGTCATCGAATCCACGGCAGGACTGTATGGAGACCTGCAAGGCATTGCTGGCCAAACGCTTCTTGAAGTCGAAGGGTTGCAGCTGCCGCTGCTCGACGGACGCCCCGGGCGTGCCGACACCGAATGACGCGCTGGGCTTTGCCGAACGGGAAATATCGCCCCGAGCGAGACTCAGGTTTTGCGCCGTGGTATCCGTCCGAACACCGGGTTTTTTGGATAAGCACGCGTCGACATCGATCGCAAGACGGCCGCAAGCGTTTCGCACCCACGACCATCGCGGCGTCTGTCGGTGTACTCCGCCGACGGCTGCCTCGCCGCAGCAAGTAGCAGGAACTAAGCCAAGTCCGTGACGACTGAGCGGACAATCCGACCGGCGAAATTATTTCCACCGCACCGACAATTGACGAACACATAGAGCTGTCAGTGCAGTAGCTCAGGACCGGAACCGCCTTAGGCCGGCGAGTTCGACCGTAGCCGGCTCTACGCCGCCTTCTGCTCCAAATCCGCCTTCCATTGGCCGAGGCTGGCGAGGCCGTTCATGCGGGCGCGGTGGGTGAAGGCGCGCTGGGCGGCGGCGACGTTCTCGGGCTTGCCGGACCACGCCTGCTGCGGCGCTGCCTGCAAGGCGCGGCCATAGGAGAAGGTCAGCGTCCAGGGCAGGCCGCCGATGCGGTTCATGGCGTCGAGGTGGGCGGTCGCCTCCTCGTCCGACTGCCCGCCGGACAGGAACGCGATGCCCGGCACCGCGCCCGGCACGCAGTTCTTGAGCAGCCGCACGGTCATCTCGGCGACCTCTTCGACGCCGGCGCGCCGGGCGCTCTTGTTGCCGGGAATGACCATGTTCGGCTTGAGCACCATGCCTTCCAGCGCGACCCGGTTGTAATACAGCTCCTGGAAGGTCTCCTTGAGCACCCATTCGGTGACGCCGTAGCAGCGGTCGATGTCGTGGTCGCCGTCCATCAGCACCTCCGGCTCGACGATCGGCACGATCTGCGCGGCCTGGCACAGTGCCGCATAGCGCGCCAGCGCATGGGCATTGGCGTGCAGGCACGCGTAGCTCGGGATGCCGGCGCCGATGTCGATCACCGCCCGCCACTTCGCGAAGCGCGCGCCCTGCGCGTAATATTTGGGCAGCCGGTCGGCGAGCCGGTCGAGGCCGATGGTGACGAGCTCGTTCGGGCAGCAGGGCAACGGCTTGGTGCCCTCATCGACCTTGATGCCGGGGATGGCGCCGGCCTGCTCGATGATCTTGACCAGCGGCGTGCCGTCCTTGGCCTTCTGCCAGATGGTCTCGTCATAAAGGATGACGCCGGAGATGTGGCTGCGCATCGCCTCGGTCGCACGGAACATCAATTCGCGGTAGTCGCGGCGGTTGTCCTCGGTGTTTTCGGCGCCGATGGCGTCGAAGCGCTTCTTGATGGTGCCGGTCGATTCGTCGGCTGCCAGAAGACCCTTGCCCGGCGCGACCATGGCGGTCGCGATCTTGTTCAATGCATCGAGGTCCATCGCACTCTCCTCCTGCTCGCTGCGGCGCTGCGCCGATGGCGCGGCCGCTCACGTCGTCTTAATGGTCTGACCCCAACAATTGGTTCCCATCGCGTTCAGATCGCACCACTGGAAGCCGCCAGCCGGGCCGCCGCCGGGCCCTTGATCCGCAACACCTCGACCCCCGGCAAGGCCTTGCCTTCCATCCACTCCAGGAACGCTCCGCCGGCGGTCGACACATAGGTGAACCGCTCAGTCACCCCGGCGACGTTGAGGGCGGCCACCGTATCGCCGCCGCCGCCGACCGAAACCAGCTTTCCGGCCGCGGTCAATTCGAGCCGCGGCCTCCGCCACCTCGTCGGTGCCGATGTCGAACGGCTCCACCTCGAACGCGCCGAGCGGGCCGTTCCAGACCAGCGTCTTGACCCGCGCCAGCACCGAGATCACGTGCTCCACCGTGCGCGGACCGATATCGAGGATCATCTCGTCGGGCCGACCGCGTCGATCGGCACCGCCCGCGCCGGCGCGCCGGCCTTGAACGCCTTGGCGACCACCGCATCGACCGGCAGCACCACCTCGCAATGATGCGCCTTGGCGGTGGCGAGGATGTGCTGGGCGGTGGCGGCGAGGCCGCGCTCGCACAGCGACATGCCCACCACCCTGCCCTGGGCCGCGAGGAAGGTGTTGGCCATGCCGCCGCCGATGATCAGCACGTCGACCTTGGCGACGAGATTGCCCAGGAGATCGAGCTTGGACGACACCTTGGAGCCGCCGACGATGGCGGCGACCGGGCGCTGCGGCGCTTCCAGCGCCTTGGCGAGCGCGACCAGCTCGGCCTCCATGGTGCGGCCGGCATAGGCGGTGAGCACGTGGCCGAGGCCTTCGGTCGAGGCGTGGGCGCGGTGGGCGACCGAAAAGGCGTCGTTGACCCAGATGTCGCCCAGCGCGGCGAGCGCGGCGACGAAGGCCGGGTCGTTCTCGACCTCGCCGGGGTCGAAGCGGGTGTTCTCGAGGCAGAGGATGTCGCCGTTCTTCATTGCCGCGACGGCGGCGACCGCCACCGGGCCGATGCAGTCGTCGGCAAAGGCGATGTCGCGGCCGAGATGACGGGCGAGCGCGGCGGCGACCGGCCGCAGCGAGTCCGCGGCATTGCGCCCTTTGGGACGGCCGAAATGGGAGAGCAGGATGACCTTGCCGCCCTTGGCCGCAATCTCGGCCACGGTCGGCGCCATCCGCTCGATGCGGGTGGGATCGCCGACCTCGCCGTCGGCCATCGGCACGTTGAGGTCGACCCGCAGCAGCACCCGCTTGCCGCGGAGATCGACGTCGTCGAGGGTTCGGAACTGCGTCACGCTCTAATCCATTGAGGCACTGGGTGGACTCTGGACTTTCATCGTATCGATTTTCGACTCGATTGAATTATCATGTTGTCGAGTGACGCAGCGCGGAACCTCCCCAGTGGGTGGGATAAAGATATGCCATGATCATTCAGCAGTGAGGTGCCTCGGTTTTGGGCAGGCAAGGAGCAGGGCCGGTTACCTGTTTTTTCTCGGTGACGCAGTTGTTCAATACCACCGTGGCAACCGCGCATCCGGCACATCAGGACGGCCTCTCGATGTCGCGTTCATCGGTCAGCCTTGAAATGGGAACGAGAGGTCGAAGCCGCATGCATGACACCTAAACGCATCTTCTTTGCTAGGACCGGTGGCTGGAATGGCAACCAATGACGCTCGCATTTCATGGTCAATCCAACAACGTGGGCACTGGAGGTCTCCGCCGAATTCAGGCTGGAAGCTCGCAAGTCGCTCGCGTGCGAGGGTCGCCGCATGCAGACGCGCCGCTATCTTGCTCTTGCGCGTCTCCATCTCTGCAAGCTCACGCTTCAAGCGGACAGCGCTCTCATCGGCCAGACCAGCAAATTTTTGCGCGATCTCCTCGATCTGCGTCGCATAGCGCATTGGTTGTCCGTCTCTAATGAAAACTGAGCAGCCTCGGCGAGGAGCGCAATTTCGTTGACGCTGAAAGCCGAGGTCTTAAGACGGAGCGCGCCGGGCCTCGCAAGCCGGCGGCCCTCAGGAAGATGCAAGCCTCTTCACCACTAGAAAACCGTCCAATGAGGCAGCCGAAATGTTCGCGTCTCCTGGGACTAACTGTCCTGGCACGCCACCAGCAGCCCCAAGGCACTAAGCGAAACCATGCTCGCAAGCAACAAAACGATCCACATGCCGTTGATCCCCCGATCCAATCGGTAACCAATCTCCCCACATTTGAGAGGGTGCCAACGATAAAATGGCCGAATTTTGGCCAGTTTGGGTGTTGGCGCGACGCGCGGCGCGGCCCGCAAGACCATGCACAGGGCCAACATCGGAGTGCCGGTCGCGCAACTGGAATAAAATACGACTTGGAATTCAAAGGCGAGCCGAGCACATGTCGATTGGGGCCTGGGCCTTCCGAGCTTCCAGATTGACGGTCGCCTCTGCGTCATGTCCGTGAGGTACGGAAAATCTTCAACAGCCGGAAACGCGAACCCGGCTCGACTTCGAACTCGGCCCGCGTTCGGCGCGCCGTTTCAATTCACCATACGTCGACACGAACGCGCCGCAGTCGGCGCACATGACAGGTTGATCTTCTTCCAGCGCTTGCGGATAGACGAGCGCCGGACTGAGACAAACAGGACATCCGAATTTGTTCATTACGCCACTCGTACTCCACATTGATGCCCTCCTGGATAACACGGCAGCTCGCTCGTAGGCACAAGTACAAATATTAATCTTACCTGCCCGCCATATGCGCAGGTCGGCGCTTTCCCAGGCAAGGGATCGGTGCGGGCGGCAGAGTTAAGTTAAGAATGATGGGGGAGCCAGATCCAGGAAAGGTATCGGAACCATTCAGCCCTGTCGGAGTTCATCCGAGGATTTGGCCCGGTCCTCGATGGACGTTTCATGCCAATTGTCGAATAACACGCCCGGCCATGAAATATTTGTCGAGAGATCCTGATGGTATCGGGCCGGTGCACCCCGTGATGAGGCGCATACGCCCGGAATGGCAGCCTTCAGCTCCGGCGATTATCGCCGTCTGGCGGAAGAATGCTTCGTTCTAGCTGCGGTTGCAAAAGATTTCGGACGCCTCGAAGAAGCTCGCGAGTGAAGGCGAACACTATTTGCGCTGCGAGGCGCGTATTGATCACGATGGAAGCGGCATTCAGCATCGAAACCCCTCGATGATGCCTTGGCTCGTAGAGTTGGTCCCGGTTGCATCGATAAGCGGCCCGCGTCAGCGAGGCGTCCCGGCGGGCGCAAGTTAGTAGGGCTGGTCGCCGCAGATTGTGAACTCGATGGCCGTAGCGCCTGTGGTGGGTAGTAGTCCCAAAGGGCGTGATGCTGCGTGCTGCGATTGTCCCAGAATGCAATCGAATGCGGCCGCCATTCAAAGCGCACGCTGAACTCAGGCGTCTCGACGTGCCGAAAGAGCATGTTGAGAATCGCGTCGCTCTCGTTCTTCTGCAGACCTACGATGCGTGTTGTGAAGAAGCGGTTGACGAACAAGCATTTCCTCGTGGTCACCGGGTGGGTCCGAACCACGGGATGTTCGGCACGCGGGTAGGTCTGACGCGGCTCTTTCCTCCAAAGTAGCCGAGGAACGTCGAGCGCTGGAGACAAAGCTCGCGAGCCTCAACGGCTTCCGGGCCGGAACCAAGGGGCCCAAGTCGCGTAACGGCGGGGATGTTCGTGCAGTCGTTCCCAAATATCGAAATCCCGAAAATCTTGCTGAGACCTGGGCCGGGCGCGGATTGAAACCACGCTGGTTGGCCGCGGCGATCAAATCCGGCAAGAGGGCCGAAGATTTTCCAGTATGGAGCGGCGTCACCGAAATCAAAGGGCCGCAAAAAGCTGCGCAAGTAGCATTGCGCCCGGGCCGTTCGACAATATACGCCGTCAGCATTGCTCTCGTCGGATTTGACGGAGCTTTCGCCGCGACGCCTCTTGCGGTTACGCGGTGCGGCGTTTTGAATGGCGTCCGCTGCGGCTCTGTTACTTGACAGTGAGTTGATCGGCCCCACCAGCGTGGGGTCGAAACGCACGTGGGCGCGGCAGACTTTCACACATGGGCGAATACCGCCTTGGGGGTGTCGGTGATGGCAGCGGATTGAGCGGCAGCACCGCCACCCGAATGCCGTGGTCTTCGACTTCGCGATCGACGACATTGCCGGATTCCAGCCCTTGTTGCATCAACCCGAACTTTCCAGCGAGCGGCCCGGGACTCTTCACGATCGATGAGAGCGCGGCCCATGACACCGCGCGGCGAACGTCATCTCAGCACGCTGCCCGATGTCCTCGGGCGAGTTGAACGCGCCTCCGCGATGGTTGATGCGAAAGAACCAGCCCCCGTTCGGACGTCGCGATCGTCGCATCCGGGAGAGAACGTCGGCGCGACGGTCGGCGGCGAGGACATACAGCGTGTGGAGATCGGGATCGGCGCACGAAAGCTGCGGGCGGCGGGTCTGCGCCGACATGCCCTTGCGGGCGCCGACCAGGATGATGGCGGCATCGGATTTCGAGGCGCCGGTCGCCATGTTGCGGGTGTATTGCTCATGCCCCGGCGTATCCGCCACGATGAAAGAACACCTGTCCGTGGCGAAATACCGGTACGCGACGTCGATGGTTATGCCCTGCCCGAAAGGCCGCGGAGTGTGGCGTCGTCAGATTGGTTGCTCCGGGTCGGCGGGCAACTTCGGCGGGCCTGACAGAGCCGGCGTGCCTGACACCTCGCGTCTATCTTAGCTGGGAAAGCGTCACCATCTATCCTGTACCAAAGGTCATCCGGCGAAAACTGGGCTCGTTGGAATTGAGCGCAAGCGGCGAACAACCTTGCGAGTGGAGCTACAATGAAACTGTTGCGGAGTTGAGAGGGACACGGTCGCTCGCTCGCGAAGGCCGTCAGTTGGCGCATTACCGGCAGCATCGATACATTCATCATCAGCTTTTTTGCGACGGGGAAGATCGGTCTCGCTGGTACCATCGCCGGCGTCGAAGTGGTGACGAAGATCGCCATCTACTATCTTCACGAACGTGTGTGGGCGGCCATACCCTGGGGGCGAGGCAACTGACATGATCAGCGTCCCCGCGGTAGAGGGTTAATGGGTGGTCTGCAGCTGCGCGCGGTTCGTGACTGTTCCGGCTGTTCGGGATCAGAACAGGCGGCGGCGTCAGCGTTACGCGGGTTCGCGGGCGTGATCCCTGGAGGAGAGAAAATGAAATTCGGACGGGATACGCGCGAAGGGCATGATCAGCATACAGAATTTAATTGGCTGCCATCGTTCTGCTCGACCCCCGTTGTCGAGGCCAAGATTTTACGTGGCCAGGGCCCGAGTATCTTTGTGCCACAGCTATTTTGAGGTGGTCCCATGAAACGGCAAATATGACGAACATCTCATCGCTCGTCATGCCGCTGGTGCGCTTCGAAGGACCCTGAATTTGGGTGATCGTGGTCATGAGAAGTTGTCCCTCTCAATCTTGTCTTTTGGAAATTTTTGCGGGCCAGCCAAAATGCAATGCTGGCGAGTTTCGGGATGCTCGCCTGCCGACGGCACCAGCGCTGCCTTTGAAACTAGGGACGACGGCATGTCCCGCTGGCAGCTCGGATATGACGATGACAGTGTGACTCCCATAATGAAAGGGGGCGCAACGGTAATCGTCGATTGCCGCCACACGCGGACTCCACAGCGATGGCGACGGCCGGTGCACCGCTGGTGCGCCAGCGCGGCGGAGGCGGCAGCTAGATCTCTATGGTTTCGATCGTCCAGACGCCGAGGCCCGTAGCCTTCGGCTTGTGGTGATCAATTGTCAGGACCTCGGCTTTGATCAGTCTTCCGTTGCGCACATGCTCGAGGATGTCGCCCTCATGCGGCCCCCGTGCGTGTTCCTCCGAATAGCCGAATGTCGACTCGTCGAGTTGCGTGATAGTGACATTCCATGTTCCGGTGACCGCCATTCAGATGGCCGTTCCGCTACCGCAAAGGATGTTCATCAAGCACCGAACCTGCCGTCATGTTGTCTTTGGTGGCCAGTCGCTTGTTCGACACGCACGGAAACTCCTTGACGCTTGACGCCCGTGTCTCGCAGCCGAATCACCAAGGTCAACCGTACCCAACCAAAACGCAATGCAACCTCTTTTGTTTGCTCCGCGGTATTTTTTGGGCGGCAACGAGGGCTCGTTGTAGCGGGACGCGACGTCTCGCCGGCAAAACCAGCCGGCGCTTCCTGCGGCGAGCCGGCGCATCGGAACGCCTCCCGCCGCCGTGGCAGCTCGATTAATTTCACTGTCGCGGTCGCAAAGAAGTGACCGCGAAAGCTTTTCCGCCGCGCGTCGTCGGCAATCCCGCGGCCGGTAGCGCAAAAGGGACGGGGCTATCCCAACGCAGCTATTTCAACCAATGCTCGGCCAATGGGGGCAACAGGGATGATGCTCACACCCTGTCGAAGTGACCAACACAACGTTGGCAGCGGGGCAAGCCGAGAACAGGACCCGCTCGCGCAGCGCCCCATGGAGGATGGTCGAAAAGGGAGGATCCCTTCGGATGCCTCTGGCTCATTCGAAGGCGACGTCATCCCTTTCGGATTTCTTGTTACTGATCCCAACCGATCGCGCGGCCTTCTCATACCAAGGACTTAACTTGACTCTTGCAGTCGTATTCCTCGGCAAGCGCTTGTCAATCAACGGTCGCTTAAGCTTCGAAGCGGGCGCTTCGACCCCATCCTTCTTTAACAACAGTCTCCTCCCGAAGCCTGATGCGATATTTGCGGTCACTTACAATCAACCCGTTGGCAGAACCAAGTGAATTTTGCAGCTTTTCACCAAAAACTTTTCGCGCGCCATTGCCCCCGCGTCAGTCGAGTTACGTTTCGGGCACCGCGATTTCTGGGAGCAGCGCACCAAAGGACCCTGACTCTCAAGGAGGCTGTGCAGGATGCAGCGCCGTTGGGGTATCGTTTCCAAACGAAAACCATCCAGGCAAGTAGGTCGGAGGCGACCGGCCGGCGAAAAGGGTCAAGGCGGCCATGATGCCTAGCAGGCAAACCAATGTCGGAACCACGATAACATAGCCACCCGGTGTCCGACGTTGTCCGCGGCCCGCACCAACGCCGAAGTTAGGCGGCATCGTGAGTTGCTGGCGCACGCGGTCGGGAAAACGTGGCGGTCCACCCGACCCGACGACCTCTTGAACTTTAGACGACATCAATGTCTGGCGTATATGCTTTGCGAGCTGCTCACGCTCTCGCAGCAGCGCTTCGATGTCCTCCGTCGTTGTTCTCATCTGGCTGTGGTTTGACATCACGGCAGATCCAACCGCACATCAAGCAATCTCTCGCGTGCAAGATTTTGGGCCGAGTTGAATATTCATATTGACGCCTTCGCCAAAATTGTGCTGTTCGGACGGCGACCTTTGCGGTATTGGCCGGCAACGACGCTATAAACTGAGAAATCGCGCGCGATAAGAGCATGCTCCAACTGCCGAGGACCGAAAGGGTCTCATAAAACGGCCAACCCATCCAATTATCGCCGATTGTACACCGCCTTCCACCCCAAGCCTACTTTCCATTGGCCGAAGCTAGCGGTGCCGTTCCTGCGGGTGCGATCGAAGGCGCGTGGCGTGGCGATGACGCTCTCGGGCTTGCCGCACCATGCCGTCTGCCCTGCCACGCGCCGCGCGCCCAATGACTCGGAAACAATTATCGGGCGTGAGCACGCAGAAGTCAGGGTCGCGGATCCGGTCGCCGTGCCCTGTCAAGTGCATGGAGGCGCCCGCGGGTGCGGCTTGATCTCGGTCTCTACGTTGTTGACTTCAGGATGCCGGTTGGTGGCTATTTCTGCCTCTGGGGCAGCGACCCCTGCGGCACAGTCACTCACTGGGTTTGGGGGCGATTTGTCCAGATTGCCCCCGTTCTCCAGACATTTGTTGAAATAGGTCCGTTCAGATTGCACCGTTCCCGTTTCGATGCCGGCCGCAGGATTGCCTATTACGCGCGGGGGAAACGCTTTGGCGACCAGAGCCGCACAAGACTTTGCGACCTCCGCTGTTGCAGCTGATGCACTCCCCGTCATCGTCCAAAGTCCAACGCATACCAACCCGGCCATCGCCCCGCCTGATTTCAGATTGGCTAACAAGACACGTTACCTCCCCTTGCATACCTCGGAGCCAACCCAGGCACCGATAACGGAGCGGACATGCGAAAAATACACCCCAATAACAATGGTTTCAAGGGGCTAGAGAGCCACTACAGGTTATGAACGCTGCGTTCGGTTACAAGTGCCCAACCGGACAGCACGACGACGTCAGCATCCCCAGCTCCAGCGGCGGCAGATCCGCAACCGCCCCGGGCTCGCGCCTCACGCACCGCGCGCACACTGTCAGCGAAACTTCTGGCACTCTCCCAACTCCACGCCTTTGGGATAGGAACCGGGAATTATCCCGCAAGCCAAGGGCTTTCGTCATGCCGAACCGCCGGCTCGGTTGTCTGCGCATCGACATCCTGGAGGGCCGAGCGCTGAGCGGCGATCCGCTCGACTACATCCGCCAATCCCCTGCAGCCTATTAAAACTCATATGCAATACTCCTAAGAACAACGACGATCTAAAATCGTCTTTTCAAAATCATTTGCCCTGATTTACCCCGGTTTATAAATGGATTGCTTCGCGAGCCTTAACTCTCTTGTTACGACCGTGCCAAATAATCACAATGACCTCGATGATCACACCGGTGGAGCGTGGCCATGTTGATCGGAAATGTTCTGGGGCGATTGAAGGCCTTTCGTGCCGCGAAAGAGGGCAATGTCGCCGTCACCTTTTCGCTCACTCTGGTCCCCGTCTTGATTATGATTGGCATGGGGATCGACTACGCTCTTGACTTCGAAGATCAAGGCCCAACTCGACACTCTCGCCGATTCTGCGGCGCTTGCCGGTTTGACGCCGACTGTCATGGCGCAAGGGGAGGCGGCAATGAGCGCTGCCGCCGCGGCCTTGTTCAACTCGCAGGTCGGAAATGTGCGGGGCGTCAACAGCGTCACGGTGACCGTCACCCCCAACATCAACGGCAGCCTTTATACCGTGACGGTGACCTATCAGACTACCACGAATTTTCTGTTTGCAGCCTTTCTCGGCGTAAGCCAGGCCACCATATCAGGCAGGTCTGCCGCGGCCGCGTCGATTCCACCCAACATAGATTTCTATCTGCTGCTCGATAATTCCCCGTCCATGGACATTGCCGCCACCACTGCCGGCATCAACACGATGGTTGCCAACACCGCGGCCCAGGGCGGCTGCGCATTCGCCTGCCATGAATCCAATCCAGCGGCGGACAACCTGGGCAACCCCGGCGGCGTCGACAACTACACGCTCGCGAAGCAATTGGGCGTCGTGACCCGGATTGAAAATATGGCCACTGCGACGCAATCCCTGATGACCACGGCGAGCACAGATGCGGCAACGGATAATGCAACGTACCGTATGGCTATTTACACCTTCAACTATTCGGGTACGACCACCGTCCAGCCCTTGACGTCAAATCTGTCGACGGCACAAGTGGCAGCAGGCGGCATCGACGTACTCAAGGTGTACGACAACAATTGGCTTACGAGCGCGGTCAACAATAGCGACACCGACACCAATTTCGAGTCCGCCATGACGCAAATCAACAACTACATGCCGGCCCCGGGAACCGGCGCATCGAACAGCACGCCTCAAGAAGTGCCGTTCCTGGTCACCGACGGCGTCGACGACGAAGTCTCGGTGTCGTGCTCGCAACCGCTCGACGGGACGCGTTGCCAGCAGCCCTTCAATACGGCCATGTGCACGACGGTGAAGAATTGCGGGATACGCATTGCCGTCCTGTACACCGCCTATCTGCCGTTACCCACCAACTCCTGGTACAATTCATGGATTGCGCCCTTTCAAAGCCAAATCAGCACGAACATGCAAAACTGCGCGTCGCCGGGACTGTTCTTCTCGGTGACTACGGACGGCGATATCACCGCCGCCATGGCGCAGCTCTTCAATACTGCCATCGCAACGGCCCACCTGACGCAGTAAACACATTCGGAGAACTCGCCGTCATGAACCGACTCACGCACACGCACTTGGGCTCGCTCCATTTTGTGCGGTGCAATCAACGCAAACGTAAGTACCAGAGGTTTAGTTGACCACACACGAAGCCCGCCGGGACCGAGACCAAGCAGCAACCAAGGCAGGAGCACACCACCATGACGACCTTCGTGAAAGATTTTGCCAAGTTTCATCTCGTCACAGCTCGCCACTGCCGGCAAATAATCTATCTGCTCAGCCGAAACGAAAGTCCCGGTTAGAGAGACCGGGACCTTCAATTCGTAACCTCACTCGCAGGGCCAAGAGGGGTGAGCCGGATGTCGACTATTGAAGAGCGGAGGTTCAAGCCGCTGGCGTCCGCGCACTGCTCACATTATGGTACCCGGGCGAACTTCTTCGTTGTGGTGGTTGGTGCCGGTTTCGATGAAAGGATGCTTTTTGTCCGATATGAAAGCGGCGCCGAATTTCTCGTAGGAATTCCGGCCGATTGGTCGGAAGAAAAGGTCTTGCTCCTGATTCGAACGCCATGGCAGGGGGAACATCCGGTCTGGGAGATGCCATTTCGGAGGTTCGGCAGTCCAGTACTGATCGGGGAGCCAAGCTTTGTTGAGGGGCAGCCTTCGTGGTATTTTCCTTGGCAGAATGCTGGTGGGGACTGACCAATGCGGTTCTCGAGAGCGCGAAGTGAATTGCCTTGCAATTCGGATATTGAATAGCTGGGTCCCGAAATCAGACGGGTGTCGGCGGAAGGGACCCCACAGAACTTGCCTATTTTTCAGCGCTGGGCACCAGAAGTTTCAAGGCTCTGAGCGAAACCATCCACACAACATGACCTTCCGACATATTGCGGGCATGTCGCCGCGCAGGCAGCGGGCTAACGACACCGGCTTTGTGAATTCGACGGCTATGGGCGCGGCTAATCTGGCCCGCGCGGTCGGCAAGCTTCGACACAACGTTGACTTTTCGCTGGTTTCTTAGTCTGCCGTTCAAGCCCCGCTGGTAGTTTGTGAAAGACGAATGACCAACCAGACGGAAGACGCAAATGCGACAGGAGCGGCGACGACATTTTCGGGTCCAATGGAATTCACCTTCGACGATCTACGACGCCGATCGACATTTGGAGCGGCCTTGCATCGTGAGCGACCTCTCAAATGAGGGCGCACAACTTTCTGGCGTGAGAGCGAGAACGATCCCTGATGAGTTCAAGTTGCGCATCACCCCTGGCGAGGGCGGCGTTCGAACGTGTCGCGTGATTTGGCGTACCGACGACTCCCTCGGGGTGGTATTCACCGATTCCATGGAACGTAAAAAGCAGTCAAATTCCGATGCGGTGCATGAAGGCACCGCATAGGGCACGCCTTACGTAATCTGCGGGCTGTCACACACTGATGTCTTCGGATGGCAGTTCAAACGAGAGCGACCCGGACCCGCTAAGGACTACTGTCAGCAATATCAATGTCCACATGCTGTCGCTCTAGCCTCTTGCAAAATGTCCCCAGCCCCACACGGCCGGCCCCGGGGGCGGGGTCGGCGCGAAGGGCCATAGCCGACTGAACCGAACAATAGCCGCGTTCCAGGGAATTCTCAGTCAGACGTCAGACCGGACAACGACCGAGTTAAAAGAGAGACCACCGGTCTCGGTGCATACCGACCTCTCGGATCCCGCAGTCGGCCGAAGTCGGAGCACTTTCCGCCGACCAGTCCGGCGACGCGGTCGGCCGCCTTCAGGCTCGCGGATCAGGTTGTAACCTAGACAGCGCTTTCGCAATATCGTTTTGCCAGATGATACCGATCAGCGCGATCTGCGTTAAAAGATGGATGTCGCCGCGGCCGATTGCAGCCAGCAGTTCATCCCGGCTTAGGAGCAGGATCTCCGTCTCTTCAAGATCGTCGGACCGAGGTGCCGCTGTTCGACGGCACCCAGTGGCGTGGAACATGTGGGACACCGATCCCCCTTGGTTGGAATTGACCATGTACCCGCCAAGGTAGGTCCAGGCGTCGGACTCGAAGCCGGTTTCCTCCAACAGCTCGCGCCGCGCCGCATCCAGGGGAGCCTCGCCGGGGTCGAGGTGCCCACCCGGGAAGACCAGGCCCACGCGGCGCGGCCCGTGCCGATACTGTCGGTACACGATGATCTGACCCTCCCGTGTTTCCGCGAAGATGCACGCGAACGAAGGCATTTCAAGCTGGTAATAATCAGGGATGCGTCGGCCGTCGGGCAGTTCGATCGTCTCGACACGAACCTTCAGGAATGGTGACGCATCGAGAACGTCGCGGCTGGAGAGGACTTTCCAATGGCGCCGCATCGAGGCTCCTGTTTGTGATACAAAGAAGGCGGTTTGAGAATGAGGTTGCGCGTCATTCAACTGGGCTCGCCAGGGGGTATGAATTTGGTGAAAAAAGCGACCGATATCAATTTTTTAAAACTGTTATGGACCGTAATGCGTCTTTACTTGGGTTTGAGTATGATAAAAGAAAATCTGGCGCATATCGCGCGATTTTTACAAAGCAAATCGGTGATACGTGGGATCTATGTTTGGTGATTGAGGAATTGAGACAATTTTGTTTTAGCTCGGCGGAGGGACATTTTGAATTAAGTCTTGAAATTCGCGATAGACACCTAAACGGTAGTGTGGAGAACGCGGAGTTTGGAACATTTCTAATTATAAGATTTCAAAATATTATACCTGGGTTTTTAAGATCGTACTGGAAGTTTTATAGCTTTGACGAGCTTGAGACAATTGTAAAGGCACATCTTTATTTATATAGTATTTTTGCTTTTATTATCGAATTAACCCTTAGCAAAACGTTGGGGAACGAGTTGTGGGCGCGTACTTAGTACGGTCACAGCAGCTATTTAAATCTCTAATGTAACACGAGCTACGCCTACGAGCTGATCAAGACCACCGACGCTGCCGGCAATATCGTCACCGCGACCTACGACGTGCGCGGCCGCAAGATCGCCTCCAGCGATCCCGACCTCGGCGCCTGGACCTATGCCTACGACACCGCGAGCGAGCTCGTCAGCCAGACCGACGCCAAGAGCCAGACCACGACCTTGAGCTACGACCTGCTCGGCCGCATGACCGGGCGGGTCGAGACCGACATGACCTCGGCGTGGGTCTACGACACCAAGGCCTGGGGCATCGGCAAGCTCACCTCGGCAAGCATCACCGCCGGGCCGAGCGCGGGCTACGAGAAGAGCCTCATCTACGACAGCCTGGGCCGCACGGTGCAGGTGACCATCACGGTCGGCGGCATCAACTACCCGTTCTACGCCAGCTATGACGCCAACAGCCGGCTCTCCACCGTCACCTACCCTTCGGGCTTCGTCGCCACCTACACCTATACCAGCCTCGGCTACGCCCAGCAGGTCAGCGGCGGGTCGCAGGTCTACTGGACCGCGAACACCCGCGATGCCGAGCTGCGGCTCCTCACGCAGACCGCGGGCAACGGCGTCGTCACCACCCAGAGCTTCGATCCCCTCACCGACCGGCTGACCTCGATCCTCGCCGGCACCGGCAACGCGGTCGAGAGCTTCTCCTATACCTATGACGTGCTCGGCAACGTGCTCACCCGCGCCGACGCCAACGAGAGCCTCACCGAGACGCTGACCTACGACGACCTGAACCGCATCACCTCGGCGACGGTGTCCGCCAACATCGCGCCGGAGAAGACGTTCTCTTACAATGCTATCGGCAATTTGCTGTCGAAGTCCGACGTCGGCACCTACACCTATCCGGTGGCGGGCTCCGCCCTGCCCCACGCGGTGTCCAGCATCGCCGGCGCCATCAACTCGACCTTCACCTACGACCCCAACGGCAACCAGACCGCGGGCGTCGGGCGCAGCATCACCTACACCTCCTACAACAAGCCGGCCTCGATCACGCAGGGGTCGAGCACGCTGTTCTTCTCCCACGACACCGACCACCAGCGCTTCATGCAGCAGGCGCCGGAGGGCACCACGCTCTATTTCGATGCGTTCGGGGTCCATGCCGAGCTGTTCTCGTCGGGCGCCTCGGAGTGGGTGGATTATGTCAGCGGCGGCGGCGCCATGCTGGCCATGCGGGTGATCTACGGCACGACGGTGACCACCCGCTATTTCCACACCGACAATCTCGGCTCGATCGCCGTCATCACCGACACCTCCGGCAACGTGGTGGAGCGCGACGGCTACGACGCCTGGGGCAAGCGGCGCTTTCCCACCGGCGCCGACGACCCGACCGGCAGCATCACCAGCCAGACCATCCGCGGCTTCACCGGCCAGGAGGAGCTCGCCGACGTAGGCCTCGTGCACCTCAACGGCCGCGTCTACGACCCCTTCGTCGCGCGCATGAGAGCGCCGACCCGATGGTGGAGGACCCGCTCAACGGCCAAGTGTGGAACCGCTACAGCCTACGTCGCCAACAACCCGCTCGCCTTCACCGACCCCTCGGGCTACTGCTTCCTCGGCTGCGGCACCTGGTCAAACCTCAGCAAGATGCAGCTGGGAACGCTGTTCCGCTCCAACCCCATGCTCGGCAGCATCGTCGAGATCTCCGCCGCCGGCATCTGCGGGATGATGACCGTCGGCGCCTGCGAGCCCGCCATCGCGGCGATCCTGGCATCCACCGTCGTCGCAGGCATCACCAGCGGCAGGCTCGGCACGGCGGTGCTGAGGGCCGGGGTTACCACCGCGGCCACTGTGGCGGCGTTTACCGTGGTGGGTGGAGTTACCGCCGGCATGCCGGGCGCCATACCCGGACCGGGCGGGACTGACGGCACGTTTATTCCGTTCTCGGAGGGGCACTTGGCCAATATCGTTGGCCACGCCCTGATCGGGTGCGGGCAGGCCGCGGCTTCAGGCGGCAAGTGCGGCGCCGGGGCACTTGCCGGGGCGGTAACATCCGCCGCCGGACCGTACATCTACGGTCTGCCGTTCGACGCAGCCGTGGTCGCCAATGCCGCACTCGGCGGCGCCGCAGCCGTCGTCGGCGGTGGTAAGTTTGAAAATGGTGCTATAACTGGGGCATTCGGATACCTGTTTAACACTTTGGGTAAGAGTGCCAATTCGTCTGACGGTGCAACAGGCGGCGAACAATCAATCTCGGACCTGGGTACGCAGGTCGCTTGGGGACTTGGGTCGGTGAGTGGCGGGGCGGCGGAAGCTGGTGCTGGCGCGGTCGGCGGAGCTGGCGGCAACGCATCTTTCGGTTTTGGAGGCTTTTGGGGAGGTGATAGTGGCCCTAATTTGGGTGCTTTTTTTAGCGTAGGGGGCGCCGCCTATGTTCCGAACACTACCGGTGGCCCTTCCGCGGTAGCCGGCTATCCAAATCAAAGTGAGTATGATACCGTTATTGTCGGCTCCTATGCAGGAGTGGGAACGGGAGCCTTTCTTACAAATGCGACCAAATCATCGGAGTTGTTGGGACCGTTCGACACATTTACCCTCAACACTCCAGTCATGAGTATTCAATTCGGTCAGAGTGGCAGTACGTGGATATGGTCGGTTGTTGCTGGCCCCGGGAATTGGTTTAGCATATCGAGTTATCGAACAAACACAGTCAAAACGATTGGCCAGTAGAAAAGGGAAAAACTTCGCCAACTTAATATGATAGGCGCGGGGACAGGGAAAACCTCTGGTTCAGTTGAAATACCTATATTCGGGAAAGCTCGCCATGTCTTCGCGTGTTGCTCTTGCAGGCATAGTAATGTTCTCGGTTCTTGTCGGGACAATTCAACTTATTGGACGATATATATTAACTTACCGATTAACTAATTTATCGCTCAAGATAGAACTTTGTAACAGAATTGCAATTTTTGATATAAAGTATGATGATATTTCTGAAATCAGAATATTAACTTTTACGGAGAGTTTTTCACCATGGGCAGGATGGCATTTTTTTAATCGTATTTTTTATGAAAATGCTATTTTTCTAAAACGGCGTAGCTTTAGTATTTTCTACAGGATTGTAATTACACCGGATGATCCAGATCATTTCTTCTCAGAAATGGCCAAACGACTCCCGACCACGCCATAAACGGCCTAGAGCCGAACCCTCAACCGCGCCGTCTACTGGACCGCCAACACCCGCGATGCCGAACTGCGGCTCATCCAGCAGACCGCGGGCAACGGCGTCGTCACCACCCAGAGCTTCGATCCCCTCACCGACCGGCTGACCTCGATCCTCGCCGGCACCGGCAACGCGGTCGAGAGCTTCTCCTATACCTATGACGTGCTCGGCAACGTGCTCACCCGCGCCGACGCCAACGAGAGCCTCACCGAGACGCTGACCTACGACACCCTCAACCGCATCACCTCGGCGACGGTGAGCGCCGGCGTCGCGCCGGTGAAGACGTTCTCCTACAATGCCATCGGCAACCTGCTCTCGAAGTCGGACGTCGGCACCTACACCTATCCGGTGGCGGGCTCGGCGCTGCCCCACGCGGTGTCGTCCGTCAGCGGCACCATCACCTCGACCTTCACCTATGACCCCAACGGCAACCAGACCGCGGGCGTGGGCCGCAGCATCACCTACACCTCCTACAACAAGCCGGCCTCGATCACGCAGGGGTCGAGCACGCTGTTCTTCTCCCACGACGTCGACCACCAGCGCTTCATGCAGCAGGCGCCCGAGGGCACCACGCTCTACTTCGACGCCTTCGGCGTCCATGCCGAGCTGTTCAGTTCAGGCACCTCGTCGTGGTACGATTATCTCGGCACCGGGGGTGCCCTGCTCGGCATGCGCGTGCTGTCCGGCTCGACCGTGACCACGCGCTATTTCCACACCGACAATCTCGGCTCGATCTCGGTCATCACCGACACCTCCGGCAACGTGGTCGAGCGCGACGGCTACGACGCCTGGGGCAAGCGCCGCTTCCCCAACGGCGCCGACGACCCCACCGACAGCCTCACCAGCCAGACCACCCGGGGCTTCACCGCCCAGGAGGAGCTCCACGACGTCGGCCTCGTGCACCTCAACGGCCGCGTCTACGACCCCCTGATCGCGCGCATGACCAGCGCCGACCCCATGGTGCCCGACCCCATGAACGGGCAGGCGTGGAACCGCTACTCTTACGTCGTCAACAACCCGCTCGCCTTCACCGACCCCTCGGGCTACTGCTTCCTCGGGATGTGCGGCTTCGACAATGCGTTCAGCAACTTCTTCAACAACATCTTCAAGCAGATCGGCAGGGTGCTGAGGTCGACGCCGATATTGGGGAACATCGCGGTGGCCGGCGCGGCCGCGCTGTGCGGACCGGGCGCCGTGGTCTGTGCGGTGGAGGCCGCATTCCTGATCACCACCGCGGTCGCAGGTCTCACCAGCGGCAATATCGGCGTCGGCCTCAAGGCGGGTGCCATTGCCGCCGCAACCGCGGTGGCGTTCTATGAGGTCGGGAATCTCACCGACTCCATATCCGGGGCGCCATACGGGTCACACGCCCCGCCGGCCTTTGGCTCGCAGGCGTATGCATTCAACGTGGTGGCTCATGCCGCGGTCGGATGCGGTGCGGCCGCCGCTTCCGGTCAACAGTGCGGCCCCTCCGCTCTTGCAGGAGGCGTCACCTCGGCCGCAGGCCCCGTCATCAACGGCCATGGCTTCGTGTTCGGCCTCGTCGCCAATGGCGCGCTCGGCGGCGGCGCGGCCGTCCTCGGCGGCGGCAAGTTCGAAAACGGCGCCATCACAGGCGCGTTCGGGTACCTGTTTAATGCGGCACGCGGGGCTGCCGCAGCTTTGGGTAGCGACGCTATCCAAGATCCCCTCGCATGGATCGATAGCTTGATCGGATTTCTGCCCTACGGCAAAGCATATGTGGCTGCCGTCACCATCGCCCAGATGAGTTAAAATCTGCCAACTCCTGCTGCAAGTCCCAGCAGCGACAGTGGCGGTGCAACTGGCGATCCGGGTCAAGACCCTGATGATGACGGGTATACGCGAACTAAGACCGTAGAGAATAACGAGCCGACAAGACCGTACATTAACTCCCCTCTGACGATAAAAGAGATCACTTCAACGGGGACGGGCGTACCCGATCCCGGCGGAATTCCAGGTGCGCTACGCTATGATGTGCCCGGTACATGGGGAAACAGCACAGGAACATATGAGCTGGTAATTGATCCTCAAACAAATACGATATATCACTTCTTATATACGAGTAGGTAGCATGAAGTTCAGAATATCAAATCTCGAGGTCGGGCTACGAGGGGACTCCCTTATTTACCGTCCTGAAGAATACTCGTTTGATCTCGTTCCTGGATCAAAGAGCGGCTTTGCATCTGTGTTGGTCGATGATTTGAAGTTCTCGAGCTTGACGCGAATAATCGAGTTATTTCGGTCTGGGGAATGTGTCCGCACACCAGATGGATAGGGTCGCGCCTCACGCCGCCTAGAGCAAAGCCTGCCGCTGTTTTTGTCGAATCCGATACGCCCTTAAAACAAGGGACGTCTGTGCGACTAAATGACAGCAGGTACTGGCCGGTCTATGCCGACACATCCACTGGTTGGATATGCGTGAGGGGGAAAGAGGACGCTGACGAGGCGGCTATGATTTTTAGTGAAGTAATACTTGAGATTACCAAGGAGGGCAAACCAAGCGCCCTTTGGCTTCATCCAAAACAGATGCCGAAACTGCCAACGAGACGGCCGAGGTTAGTGTCAGAGTAGCGGGGACAAGCTTGTTCAGTTACTGAGCAATAAATGAATTAGCGGAACGCGCCGAACGAATGGGAGGGGGAGCCAGAGCGAGACCTGGGTGTACGACCCGCGGTTCGGCAAGCCCACCAGCCACACCGGCCCCAACGGGCTGACCACCACCTGGAGCTACGACGTCTACGGCCGCAAGATCCAGGAGGTGCGCCCGGACGGCACCCAGACCAAGTGGGCGTACCTGTTCTGCTCGGGCTACAATGGCGGCACCGCGAGCTGCGTCGCCGGCGCGGTCTACCTCGTCCAGGCGACCCCGTACGCGTCCGGCGGCGTCACCCAGAACGGGCCGCAGGGCATCGTCTATTTCGACATGCTCGACCGCGAGGTCGGCCGCGACACCCAGGGCTTCGACGGCAGCACCATCCGCGCCTCCAAGCAGTACAACGCCAACGGCGTGCTGGCGCAGCAGAGCCGGCCGTACTTCGCCTCGGGCGGCACGGCGGAGTGGACGACGTATACCTACGATGCGCTCAACCGCGTCCTCACGGCGACCTATCCGGATTTCGACCACCACCGCCCACGCCTATAACGGGCTGGTCGCCACCGACACCAATGCGGCGGGCGAGACCCGCACCACCACCAAGAACAGCCAGGGCAACGTGGTGTCGGTCGTCGATGCCGCCGGCAACACCACGAGCTACGCCTACGACCCCTTCGGCAAGCTGATCAAGACCACCGACGCGCTGGGCAACGTGGTGACCGCCACCTACGACGTGCGCGGCCGCAAGACCGCCTCCGGCGATCCCGACCTCGGCAGCTGGACCTACAGCTACGACACCGCGAGCGAGCTCGTCAGCCAGACCGACGCCAAGAGCCAGACCACGACGCTCAGCTACGACCTGCTCGGCCGCATGACCGGGCGGGTCGAGACCGACATGACCTCGGCGTGGGTCTACGACACCGCGACCAACGGCATCGGCAAGCTCGCCTCGGCGAGCATCACCGCCGGCCCGAGCGCGGGCTATGCGCGCAGTTTCGCCTATGACAGCCTCGGCCGTCCGGTGCAGGCGACCGCCACCATCAGCAGCACCAACTACAGCTTCTATGCGAGCTACGACGCCAACAGCCGGCTCTCCACCGTCACCTACCCTCGGGCTTCGTCGCCACCTACACCTACACCAGCCTCGGCTACGCCCAGCAGGTCAGCGGCGGGTCGCAGGTCTACTGGACCGCGAACACGCGCGATGCCGAGCTGCGGCTCCTCACGCAGACCGCCGGCAACGGCGTCGTTACCACCCAGAGCTTCGACCCGCTGACCGACCGGCTGACCTCGATCCTCGCCGGCACCGGCAACGCGGTGGAGAGCTTCTCCTATACCTATGACGTGCTCGGCAACGTGCTCACCCGCGCTGACGCCAACGAGAGCCTCACCGAGACGCTGACCTACGACACCCTCAACCGCATCACCTCGGCGACGGTGAGCGCCGGCGTCGCGCCGGTGAAGACGTTCTCCTACAACGCGATCGGCAACCTGCTGACGAAGTCCGACGTCGGCACCTACAGCTATCCGGTGGCGGGCTCGGCGCTGCCGCACGCGGTGACGTCCGTCAGCGGCACCATCACCTCGACCTTCAGCTACGACCCGAACGGGAATCAGACCGCGGGCGTCGGCCGCAGCATCACCTACACCTCCTACAACAAGCCGGCCTCGATCACGCAGGGGTCGAGCACGCTGTTCTTCTCCCACGACGTCGACCACCAGCGCTTCATGCAGCAGGCGCCCGAGGGCACCACGCTCTACTTCGACGCCTTCGGCGTCCATGCCGAGCTGTTCAGTTCAGGCACCTCGTCGTGGTACGATTATCTCGGCACCGGGGGTGCCCTGCTCGGCATGCGCGTGCTGTCCGGCTCGACCGTGACCACGCGCTATTTCCACACCGACAATCTCGGCTCGATCTCGGTCATCACCGACACCTCCGGCAACGTGGTCGAGCGCGACGGCTACGACGCCTGGGGCAAGCGCCGCTTCCCCAACGGCGCCGACGACCCCACCGACAGCCTCACCAGCCAGACCACCCGGGGCTTCACCGCCCAGGAGGAGCTCCACGACGTCGGCCTCGTGCACCTCAACGGCCGCGTCTACGACCCGCTGATCGCGCGCATGACCAGCGCCGACCCCATGGTGCCCGACCCGATGAACGGGCAGGCCTGGAACCGCTACTCTTACGTCATCAACAACCCGCTCGCCTTCACCGACCCCAGTGGCTACTGCTTCCTCGGGATGTGCGGCTTCGACAATGCGGTCAGCAACTTCTTCGACAACATCTTCAAGCAGATCGGCAGGGTTCTGCGGTCGACGCCGATATTGGGGAACCTTGCCGTGGCCGGCGCGGCGGCGCTGTGTGCGGGGCCGCAAGCGATCGTCTGTGCGGTCGCCGCCGCGTTCCTGACAACGACGGCTGTCTCCGGTCTCACCAGCGGCAACATCGGGGCGGGTCTCAAGGCGGGTGCCATTGCCGCGGCAACCGCGGTGGCGTTCTGGGAGGTCGGGAACCTCACCAATGCGATTGCCGGCGTCGACCCTAATCAAGCACACATCCAGCCACAATTCGGCACGCCGGAGTACGCCTTCAATGTCGTCGCGCATGCCGCGGTCGGATGCGGCGCAGCCGCCGCTTCCGGTCAACAGTGCGGGCCTTCGGCCCTCGCCGGAGGTGTCACCTCCGCCGCAGGGCCCATCATCAACGCCCACGGGTTCGTATTCGGCCTCGTTGCCAACATCGCGCTCGGCGGCGGTGCAGCCGTTCTCGGTGGGGGCAAGTTCGAAAACGGTGCAATCACAGGGGCATTTGGTTACTTGTTTAATCAACATGGGGCTGACCCTGCCCTCCCTCAACCTGGCGATTTTATAGACGTCTTCAACGCGTGGCACGCTTACTGGGTCGACATAAATGTTGCAACATTGCAGAGCCTCGGATATACAGTAACAACTGAGGTTGGTTTCTGGGATATTTCCCACACTACATATTCGCGACTTGACATAGTCGCGTCTCTGGATGGAGTGCCAGTGTTCGGCATGGAAGTAAAAACACTACCTTTTGACCCCGGAATCTCTTCTGCGGATGTCGATAAGCTCTATACTCCGAACCAGCAAATTGTGTATCCAGACATCCGATCTGGCTTGGCGATACCTGTTGGGGACAATGCGGCTAACGCAGGTTTCACGATAAATGCGCCCCTAGTTTATCCGTTTGGAATTCTAGATGTAGTCGTAGCTGGTAGAGGTATGCATTAGAATAGGCAACGATCGGCATGCATGATGAGCTAAAAGATGCATTCAAACTCGCAGTAATGAAAAAGCTGACGCCATTGGGTTACGCCGAGAATTCTGGCACGATATTCGCGCGCGAACTATCTCCTGGGGTCCTTGGCTGTGTTGGATATCTGACATCAAATGCGCAAAGTGCAGTCAAGGCTTTTGTCGGTGTTCGGTTCGAGCACGTGGAAAAAATCTACGATGAGCTTATGAAACCATTTTTAGTTGGTCCAAAGAGTACGTCGCGCTATTTTCCTTCCGTGTTCCGCGACATCTATGACCTTAAGCAAGAGCGGTCGACCAACCCGAATTTCAGATCGACAGAGAGTTCTTATTTAGCAATTGAATATCGCACAGTGTCGGACGCGGCCGGTCGATTTCTTATCGATGTTCAACAATATGGTATTCCTTACGTTGAGTTTAACTCATCTCTATCAAACGCGGCGGCCACCATCATTGAGCGGCGCGGAGGTGGGATTGGAACCGTGGCATACAGGCTGCCTATCATGTATTGGATTCTTGGGCAAGCTCATGCAGCGAAGGAATATCTTGTAAATACTGCGGCACAACGTTACCCTATTGGTCCTTATGAGAAATTTGCTACTTTGCTAGCGGCGCGAATAGACGCTGGCGCTGCACCGTTGCCGCCGAATGTCCATTGACCGTTTGGTAGTACGGCTCAGCAGGCCTGTCACATGCTCATCACGACCGACACCAATGCGGGGAGCAAGACCCGCACCGTCACCAAGGACAGCCATGGCTAGACGGTCTCGGTGGTCGATGTCGCCAGCAACACCATGAACTATGCCTACGACCCGTTTGATTGATCCAGACTATCGACACCGCCGGCCGCGGCCCGACCGGCGCGTACTACCCGACCGGCGCGGTCTACCTCGTCCAGGCGACCCCGCTCGCCTCCGACGGCGTCACCCAGAACGGGCCGCAGGGCATCGTCTATTTCGACATGCTCGACCGTGAGGTCGGCCGCGACACCCAGGGCTTCGACGCCAGCACCATCCGCGCCTCCAAGCAGTACAACGCCAACGGCGTGCTGGCGCAGCAGAGCCGGCCGTACTTCGCCTCGGGCGGCACGGCGGAGTGGACGACGTATACCTACGATGCGCTCAACCGCGTCCTCACCGCGACCTATCCGGATTCGACCACCACCGCCCACGCCTATAACGGGCTGGTCGCCACCGACACCAATGCGGCGAGCGAGACCCGCACCACCACCAAGAACAGCCAGGGCAACGTGGTGTCGGTCGTCGACGCCGCCGGCAACACCACGAGCTACGCCTACGACCCCTTCGGCAAGCTGATCACCACCACCGACGCCGCCGGCAACGTCGTTACCGCCACCTACGACGTGCGCGGCCGCAAGATCGCCTCCAGCGATCCCGACCTCGGCGCCTGGACCTACGCCTACGACACCGCGAGCGAGCTCGTCAGCCAGACCGACGCCAAGAGCCAGACCACCACCTTGAGCTACGACCTGCTCGGCCGCATGACCGGGCGGGTCGAGACCGACATGACCTCGGCGTGGGTCTACGACACCAAGGCCTGGGGCATCGGCAAGCTCACCTCGGCAAGCATCACCGCCGGGCCGAGCGCGGGCTACGAGAAGAGCCTCATCTACGACAGCCTGGGCCGCACGGTGCAGGTGACCATCACGGTCGGCGGCATCAACTACACCGTTCTACGCCAGCTATGACGCCAACAGCCGGCTCTCCACCGTCACCTACCCTTCGGGCTTCGTCGCCACCTACACCTATACCAGCCTCGGCTACGCCCAGCAGGTCAGCGGCGGGTCGCAGGTCTACTGGACCGCGAACACCCGCGATGCCGAGCTGCGGCTCCTCACGCAGACCGCGGGCAACGGCGTCGTCACCACCCAGAGCTTCGATCCCCTCACCGACCGGCTGACCTCGATCCTCGCCGGCACCGGCAATGCGGTGGAGAGCTTCTCCTATACCTATGACGTGCTCGGCAACGTGCTCACCCGCGCCGACGCCAACGAGAGCCTCACCGAGACGCTGACCTATGACGACTTGAACCGCATCACCTCGGCGACGGTGTCCGCCAACATCGCGCCGGAGAAGACGTTCTCCTACAACGCGATCGGCAACCTGCTGTCGAAGTCCGACGTCGGCACCTACACCTATCCGGTGGCGGGCTCCGCCCTGCCGCACGCGGTGTCCAGCATCGCCGGCACCATCAACTCGACCTTCACCTACGACCCCAACGGCAACCAGACCGCGGGCGTGGGCCGCAGCATCAGCTACACCTCCTACAACAAGCCGGCCTCGATCACCCAGGGCTCGAGCACGCTGTTCTTCTCCCACGACACCGACCACCAGCGCTTCATGCAGCAGGCGCCGGAGGGCACCACGCTCTACTTCGATGCGTTCGGCGTCCATGCCGAGCTGTTTTCTTCGGGCGCCTCGGAGTGGGTGGATTATGTCAGCGGCGGCGGCGCCATGCTGGCCATGCGGGTGATCTACGGCTCGACGGTGACCACGCGCTATTTCCACACCGACAATCTCGGGTCGATCGCCGTCATCACCGACACCTCCGGCAACGTGGTGGAGCGCGACGGCTACGACGCCTGGGGCAAGCGGCGCTTCCCCAACGGCGCGGACGACCCCACCGACAGCCTCACCAGCCAGACCACGCGGGGCTTCACCGCCCAGGAAGAGCTCCACGACGTCGGCCTCGTGCACCTCAACGGCCGCGTCTACGACCCGCTGATCGCGCGCATGACCAGCGCCGACCCCATGGTGCCCGACCCGATGAACGGGCAGGCCTGGAACCGCTACTCTTACGTCATCAACAACCCGCTCGCCTTCACCGACCCCAGTGGCTACTGCTTCCTCGGGATGTGCGGCTTCGACAATGCGGTCAGCAACTTCTTCGACAACATCTTCAAGCAGATCGGACGCGTACTGCGGTCGACGCCCATATTGGGGAACCTCGCCGTGGCCGGCGCGGCGGCGCTGTGTGCAGGGCCGCAAGCGCTCGTCTGTGCGGTCGCCGCCGCGTTCCTGACAACGACGGCTGTCTCCGGTCTCACCAGCGGCAACATCGGCGCCGGCTTAAGGCAGGCGCCATCGCCGCCGCAACCGCCGTCGCGTTCTATGAGGTCGGGAACCTCACAAACTCCATATCCGGAGCACAAGTCGGGACACACGCTCCGCCAGCCTTCGGCACCCCGGCGTACGCGTTCAACGTCGTGGCTCACGCCGCGGTCGGTTGCGGCTCAGCGGAAGCCTCCGGTCAACAATGCGGGCCTTCCGCTCTTGCAGGTGGCGTCACGTCGGCCGCAGGGCCCGTCATCAACTCCCACGGCTTCGTATTCGGCCTCGTCGCCAACGGCGCGCTCGGCGGCGCCGCCGCCGTCCTCGGCGGTGGCACGTTCGCCAACGGCGCCATCACCGGCGCGTTCGGGTACCTGTTTAATTGTTCAGGTGGCAAACTCTGTGGAGGCGGCCCGCTAACGCCCGATGATGGTCTTTTCACTATGACCGATCTAGGTGGTTTACCTGGCGTGGCCTCGCAGGCAACCGCCGCCGAAGCGGCGGCTGCCGGAGAAGCAGCCGTCGCAGAGAGTGTAGGGCCGCGTTTAATTGGCTCGTTTGCGGTACCAGAAGATTTGATGTATGGAACAACTTCGTTTGGAAACTATGCCCACAACGCAGCGGCTGACCTTCTACAGGAATTCTACCCGGATGTGGCATTTACTTTTCGCGTAGCTCCTGGGCAAACGGGTGTCGACGTGGAAGTGTTGGCAGAGCAAGCAGATGTTACGGGATTTCAGTATGGCGAGATAAAGCCACTGACAGCGTCGGGCGAAGCTAGCTTCAACCGGCAGGTTCAAAACTGGAATTTAGCCGCCCCTGTCCAAGCGATAACTTACGACGCAAACGGTAATCTATACATGGGATTCCGCTAAAATGAAAATTCATGAATTACTATGGGCTCATAAATATACGGAGACAATCATGGAATGCCAACAAGAGTTGGCAAAGAATCCTGACGATACGGCTGCCGTTGCAGGCATGGCAAAAGCACTACGTGCTAAAGCAGAATACAGAGAATCGCTCAGATTTTTCGAGCGCTTAGCCGTTCAGAGGAGCGAAGATAAGACAGCCAATATCCTTGCGCCAGGTAGTTTTCCTTGGCAGATTGATATCGCCTGCCTGCACTGGCTTCTTGGAAACAACTCAAAAGCAATTCAGATGATGCACGATTTGGTCGCCGGTATTCTAAACGGGTCGATAAAATATGGCGACGCGGCCGGTGGGATGACCCAGGGATTATTATTGTACTACATGGGCATAACTGCAAAACAACCTGACGAAGTGTTCTTCGCGTTAGACTACATGATAAACCGCGTGAAACATGCGGTTAGCCAGAATTGGCCATCTCCCGTGGCGCAATATTATCTTGGAAATACTTCGTTTGAAAACGTTATGGAGTTTGTCAATCGCCAGCGAATAGCGCCGGGGATGACGGAGATTGCGAAGGTCGAGCTTAGCAGGCGTCGACGGCTTACCGTTGCCCTATTTCACGATGGGGTCAGGAGCCGCAGTCAGGGCGACGAGGAACGATGTCTTGTTCGCATGCGGGAATGCTACGAGCTTGAGAACCCACTGCTTGAACAAGAATGGTACCTCGCCCGATACGAGGTTCAACGAACCGACCAAGCGATAAGGGCAAAGAATTGACTTCGACCAACAGATCTCCCTGCTTCAGGCGCCGGAGGGCACGCCGTTCTGCTTGAACGTCTTCGGCGTTTGTGCCGGGTTGCTCTCTTCAAACAGCTCACAATGGTCAGGACTATCGCAGCACCGGCCATCCAGCCGCATCGTCACCACGCGCTATTTCCACATCGACAATTTCGGCTAGGTCTGTGTCGTCACCAACGAGACCGACAGCCTGTCGGAGCGCGACGGTTACGACGCCTGGGGCAAGCGCCGCTTCCCCACCGGCGCCGATGACTTCACCGGCAGCATCACCAGCCAGACCATCCGCGGCTTCACCGGCCAAGAGGAGCTCGCCGCACCGTGCAGACTTCAGGACATTCATCGGATTCGATGAACTTCGAATTCGTCTCTGTGCAAAGGCCGCCCTGCGAGCGAAGCGGAAAAGCCCCGTAATATCGGCGAAAAGCGCCCCAGCGGAAAACAAAAAAGCGTAGCGATATGAAGCCATTAATTCGTGGCGGAGGGAGTGGGATTCGAACCCACGATACGGTTTCCCGTATACACGCTTTCCAAGCGAGCGCCTTCAGCCACTCGGCCATCCCTCCGCGACGCCGCGCGGGGCAGCGTGTCCGCCTGATTCCCGCGGCGCGCGCACTATAGTCGCCGCGCGCTGACTGGCAAGGCATTGTCACGCAACCCGATTTTGCATTGGATCGCAAGGGATTGGACCGCGCGGAGGCGGCCCGTGTCCGGCCGCAAGGCGCCTCCTGCGCTCTTGCAAAGCGCCGGCCCAATCCACATTGTCTGGACCCATGGCCGACGATACCGACTACCTCCTGCGCCCTGATCCGCACGACCCGCGCCTGACCGAGCGGGTGCGCGGCATCGACCAGACCGGCGCGGCGATCGAGACCGCGGTCACGGTGGAGCGGGCGCTGACGATCTTCCTCAATTCCCAGGAGATCGTCACCGCCATGACCATCAACGACTATCCCGAATATCTCGCGCTCGGCTATCTGCTCAACCAGAACATGCTCCAGCCTTCCGACACCGTCACAGCGGTCGATTTCGACGAGGAATTGTCGGTCGTGGTGGTGCGCACCGCGCGCGCCACCGACTACGAGCACAAGCTCAAGAAGAAGGTGCAGACCTCCGGCTGCGCCCAGGGCACCGCGTTCGGCGACCTCATGGAGGTGATCGAATCCGCCGCGCTTCCCGCGGCGACGCTGCGCACGTCGTGGCTCTACCGTCTCGCGGGCCGGATCAACACCACGCCGTCGCTTTATCTCGAGGCGGGCGCGATCCATGGCTGCGTGCTGGCGCAGGAGGACCGGCCGCTGGTCTACATGGAAGACGTCGGCCGCCACAACGCGGTGGACAAGACGGCGGGCTGGATGTTCCGCCACGGCGTCACCGCCGGCGACAAGATATTCTACACCACCGGGAGGCTCACCTCGGAGATGGTGATCAAGACCGTGCGCATGGGCATCCCGATCCTGGTCTCGCGTTCCGGCTTCACCGCCTGGGGCGTCGAGCTCGCACGCAAGGCGAACCTGACCCTGATCGGCCGCGCCCGCGGCAAGCGCTTCGTCGCCTTGGCCGGCGAGGACCGCATCGTGTTCGACCAGGACCTCGCCTATGTGGAGGAGGAGAGCGCCAAGCACCGCCGCAAGGCGGCCGTGCACGACGATTAGATCGCCTCTCATGCCCGCCATTCCGACCCATGCCCCGACCCATCCCCCGACCCTCGGCCTCGTCCTCGCCGGCGGCCTTGCGCGCCGCATGGGCGGCGGCGACAAGGCGCTGATCACCATCGGGGGCACCGCCATCCTCGACCGGGTGATCGCGCGGCTGCGGCCGGCCACCACCGCCATCATCCTCAATGCCAACGGCGATCCCGCCCGGTTCGCGCGCCAGCGCCTGCCGGTCGTCGCCGACGGCGTGCCGGATTTCGCCGGTCCGCTTGCCGGCATCCTCGCCGGGCTCGATTGGGCGGCGGCGCATGCGCCGGGGCTCGAATGGATCGCGAGCGCGCCGGGCGATTGCCCGTTCCTGCCCCACGACCTCGTCCCCCGCCTGCACCAGGCGCGCGAAGCGGCCGGCACGCCGCTCGCCTGCGCGCGCTCCGGCGACTGGCGCCATCCGGTGGTCGGCCTGTGGCCAGTGTCGCTGCGCGCCGATCTGCGCCGCGCGCTGGTCGAGGAGGGTCTGCACAAGATCGAGGTGTGGACGGCGCGGCACGGCATCGCCATCG
Organism: uncultured Alphaproteobacteria bacterium; assembly: GCA_963800215.1. Lineage (GTDB taxonomy): Bacteria > Pseudomonadota > Alphaproteobacteria > Rhizobiales > Xanthobacteraceae > JAJPKK01. The sequence continues at coordinate 51,341 of CAWCZY010000013.1, forward strand.
CCGAATGGCCGACGGCGCCGCTCGATCCGTTCTTCAACGTCAATACGCCGCAAGACGCCGCGGCGGCGGAGCAACTCGCCCAGCCTCGAGCCGGCGTGAGCAATCTTCTCCCTCCCCGTTTTCGGGGAGGGCCGGGGTGGGGTTTTTCTCCAAGCACTGCCTCTGTGGCTCAAGGCGAGCGAGATACAGCCCGCGGCCGGTGACGCGATCGCATCGAAGAAAGTAAGACCCCACCCTGCCCTCCCCGAAGTCGGGGAGGGAAACGCCGCCGCTACCCCGTCAGCGCCGCGTAGGAGAGGAAGTTCACCATCACCCCCGGCGCGATTTCGGTCACGTCCTCGCCGAGTTCGACGAGGCCGTCGGTCTCGGTGAGCGAAGTGATCACGCCGGCGCCGTCGCGGGGAAATTTCACCGCCTCGACCACGCCGTCGGCGGCGGCGCGCAGGGTGACGCGGACATATTCGCGGCGGCCGCGGCGCTTGCGATAGGCGAAGGTCGCGCGCACCGGCAGCGCCAGGGGCGCCCGCGGCGCGGCGCCGGCGAGCCGCAGCAGCAGCGGCCACACCACCCGCACGAAGGTGACATAGACCGCGGCCGGATTGCCGGGCAGGCCGGCGAAGGCGGCGGCGCCGCCATGCTTGCCGGGCACCACGCCCATGGCCACCGGCCGGCCCGGCTTGATGGCGACCCGCCAGAACACCAGCCGGCCGATCGCCTGGACGGCGGCGCGCACGTGGTCGGCATCGCCGGTCGACACGCCGCCCGAGGTGATGACGAGGTCATGATCGACCGCCGCGGCGGCGATGGCGTCCTGCAGCGTCAGCCGCTCGTCGGGCAGGATGCCGAGATCGGTCACCTCGGCGCCGAACTTCTCCAGCAGGGCGCGCAGCAGATGCCGGTTGGCGTCGAAGATCGCAGCGGCCGGGCGCACGGTGCCGGGCTCGACCACCTCGTCGCCGGTGGAGAACACCGCCACCTTCAATTTCCGCCGCACGGCCAGCGCGGTCAGGCCCTCCGCGGCGGCGAGCGCGAGGTCCTGGGCGGTGAGCCGCCGTCCCGCCGGCAGCATCACGGCGCCGGCACGGACATCCTCCCCGGCGCAGCGGCTGTTGGCGCCGCGCTCCAGCCCCGGCGGCACCACCACCGCGTCGGCCTCGATCCGGCAGTCCTCCTGCATGAACACGGTGTCGGCGCCCGGCGGCATCGGCGCGCCGGTGAAGATGCGGATCGCCTGGCCGGTCCGCAGCGCGTGAGCGGCCTCATGACCGGCCAGCGCGCGGTCGATAATGACGAGCCTGGTGTCGCCGCCGGGGGCGAGATCGGCGTGGCGCACGGCAAAGCCGTCCACGGCGGAATTGTCGAATGGCGGCAGGTTTTCCGCGGCGATCACGTCCGCCGCGACCACCCGCCCCAGCGCCGCGGCAAGGCCGACCTCCTCGATTTCGGCGACCGGCGCGACGCGTTCGGCGATCAGCCGCTCCATCTCCGCGATGGGAAGCAGCGGGCCGGAAAAGGCGAAACAGTCGTCGGTCAGCTGGGCCATCAGCCGCCGGCGCTCTCGGCGCGCGCCCGGGCGAGCACCGCGTCGAGGCTTTCCGCCGTTGCGAGGATGAGGTCGACCACGCCCTCGATGTCGTCGATGCCGACCACCGGCCGGCCGGCGTGGGGAAACGGGATGTCGGATACGATACCGGCCACGTCGGGATTCTCCGGATGAAAAGGCGGCTTGCCGACCTCGCTCCGGAACACCTCGATGCGGGCATGCCGCGCCGACTTGAAGCCTTCGATGAGCACGAGATCGACCGGCGACATCTTGGTCAACAACTCGTAGATGGTGGGTTCGGCCTCGCCGCGCAACTCATGCATCAGCGCCCAGCGCCGGCCGGACGCGACCATGACTTCGGTCGCTCCCGCCATACGGTGGGTATGGGAATCCTTGCCCGGCGTATCCACGTCGAAGCCGTGATGGGCATGCTTGACGGTGGAGACGGTGAGGCCGCGGGCGACCAGGCGGGGGACGATTTTGGCGAGCAGGGTGGTCTTTCCGGACCCGCTCCAGCCGGCCAATCCAATGATGCGCATGAGCCACTATACCCCGAAGGCCCGCCAATAGGTGTCCGCCAAATGGGGCCTTCGCCTGCGCAAGGGTGGAGGCAGGCTCAAGCCGCTGGCTGACATGAAACCGGAGGAAGTGGCCGTGCTGCAGGCCAAGGACGCCGGCAGTGCCGCGGGCGGCGGCGATTGCGGCTCGGCAAAGGCCGGGCTCGACGCCGGCTCCCTGGTGCTTCGTCGGCATTCCCATCGCGCATCTGGATCACGCTCGAGAGCGCCGTCATCATCTTCCAATAAGATCCGGCGATCTTTCGTAACGCCTTACCGCCCCGGCGGCGCCACCGCCGTTGTGGCGAAACCGGTGCTGTCGAAGGCCCGGCGCACCGTGCCGTCGGTCTTGGCTTCCTCCACGAAGCGCGCCGCCCACTCGCGGGCGGCGGCGCGGTTCTTCGGCACGGCGACGACCACCCCGGTCGACTGCACCGCGCCGTCGAGCAGGCGGCTGCCGGGCAAGTTTTTCGCCAGGTCGACCAGCGCGTCGCGCCCCATCGCCAGCGCATCGAGCTTGCCCTGGCTCATGAGTTCCGCGGCCGCTTCCGGCTTGGCGAATGCCGTGAGCGAAGCGTTCTTGAGCGCCTTGGCCACGGTGCGCGAGGTGGCGGTGCCGTCGATGACGCCGACGCGGATCCCGGCCCGGTCGACCTCCGCCATGTCGCGGATGTCGGAGCCGGCGCGCACGAGGTAGCCGCTCTCATACACCACATAGGACGGGCCCTGGTCGACATACTTCTCGCGCTCGGCATCGGCGGGCATGAAGGTGATATCCCACGCGTCCTTCGCCGCCGCCGCGGCGATCCCGCCGGAGTTCTGGTACTCGACGAGCTTGAGCGGCACGTGCAGCTTTTCCGCCGCGGCCTTGGCCAGCTCCACCGTGACCCCGCGCGCCTGGCCGGAGCTCGGATCGCGCGTCGCCCAGAAGGTCGAGGCCGCCGGGCCGACCGCGACCGCGACCCGTAGCGCACCGGTTGGCGCGATGTCGCGCGCAGTATCATCGAGCGCGAAGACCGTGCCGGTGAGGCCGATGAACAAGGCAAAACCGGCGGCAATTTTTGTGGGTGACATCATCCGACCTCCATTTGTTTCCATTGCTACACCTTAGCGTCCGAAAGGATCAGCGCGGCGCCTTTCTCGGCGATCATCATGGTCGGGGCGTTGGTGTTGCCGGAGGTGATGGCCGGCATGACCGAGGCATCGATCACCCGCAAGCGGTCGAGGCCGATCACCCGCAAGGTCGCGTCGACCACCGCCCTGGGATCGGTGTCGCGTCCCATCTTCGCAGTGCCTACGGGATGGAAGATGGTGGTGCCGACATCGCCCGCCGCCTTCACCAGCGCAGCCTCGTCATCGCTGACCGCCATGCCGGGCAGATGTTCAAGCGGATGGAACGGTGCCAGCGCCGGCTGCGCCACGATGCGCCGCACGGCGCGGATGGAGTCGGCGGCGACGCGGCGGTCTTCGTCGGTTGCAAGGTAATTCGGCTTGATCGCCGGCGGCGTGGCCGGGTCGACCGAGCGCAGCCGTAGATGGCCGCGGCTGGTGGGCTGGACGTTGGTGACGCTCGCAGTGAAGGCGGGGAACGTGTGCAGCGGCTCGCCGAAACGGTCGAGCGACAAGGGCTGCACATGGAACTGGATGTTGGCGCGTTCGCGCCCGGGATCGGAGCGCGTGAACAGGCCGAGCTGCGACGGCGCCATGGTCAGGGGACCGCGGCGCAGGAAGGCGTATTGCAGCGCCATGCCGAGGCGGCCGGCGGCGGAATGATAGGTTTCATTGAGCGTGCGGGCGCCGGTGACCCTGTAGATCGCGCGCAGCTGCAGGTGATCGTGCAGGTTCTCGCCGACGCCGGCGCGGTCGAGCACGACGGGGATTCCGTGGTCGCGCAACGCCGCCGCCGGCCCGACGCCGGACAACAGCAGGAGATGCGGCGAGCCGATCGCGCCCGCCGCGAGGATGATCTCGCCGCGGCAGCGCGCGCGCCGTGCGCGGCCGTCTTCCTTGCCCCCTTGGCGCCATCGCACCGCCACGGCGCGCCGCCCCTCGAAGGCGAGGCCGGTGACCAGGCAGCCGGTTTCCAGCCGCAGATTGGCGCGGGGCAGCACCGGCTTGAGGAAGCCACGCGCCGCCGACCACCTCCGTCCGCGTTTCTGGTTGACGTGGAAATAGCACGAGCCCTCGTTGTCGCCGGTGTTGAAGTCGGGGATCGGCTTGATGCCGGCCTGGGCGGCGGCGGCGCGAAACGCTTCGAGCAGCGCCCAGCGCACCCGCGGCGGCTCGACCCGCCATTCCCCGCCGACGCCGTGGCTCGCGCTGGCGCCGAGGAAGTGATCCTCATGGCGCTTGAAATAGGGCAGCACATCGTCCCAGCCCCAACCGGCCAGGCCGAGCTGGCGCCAATGATCGTAGTCGGCGGCCTGGCCGCGCATGTAGATCATGGCGTTGATCGAGGACGAGCCGCCGATCACCTTGCCGCGGGGATAGTTCAAGCTGCGGCCGTTGAGCCCTTCCTCCGGCTCGGTCTTGAACATCCAGTCCGAGCGCGGATTGCCGATAGCGAAGAGATAGCCGACCGGGATGTGATACCAGATCCAATTGTCGCGGCCGCCGGCTTCCAGCAGCAGCACGCGCGTATTGGGTGATGCCGAGAGCCGGTTCGCCAGTACGCAGCCGGCCGAGCCGGCGCCGACGATGACGTAGTCGTAATCGCCTTCGATGGTTTCGTCGTCCATGGCGGCAATGTGCGCTGGCGCAAAGGTGGGCGCAACGTCATCCCCCCAGCATCCGCTTGAAGAAGCCGCCGATCCGGGCCACCGGCCGCTGCTGCGCCCGCTCGTCCGGGGCGTCGTCGGCGAGGTCGAGGCCGACGGTCGTCACCCTTCCCTTGGCGACGGCATCCGCCACCAGGTGGATGTTGCCGAGCTCTAGCCGATCGCCGACCTGTGCTTTGTGGTGGAGGTGGCTGGCGAACCAGTCGGTGAGCGTCGTGTCCTCGTCCTGCGGCGCGATAGTGAGGCCATAGATCTCGCCGAGCGTACCGAGGCTGACGTCGCCGGAAACGAAGAAGTCGCCGAGCAGGCGCAAGTCGGGGACAGTCGGCGGCGGCATGTCGACGAAGAAGCGATCGAGCGCCTGGGCCTTCTCCGGCGGAGCAAGAAAATAGGCGTAGTCGCCTTCCCGGATTCCTTCCGCCTCGGTGGCAGTGAGGACGTGCTGGTCGCGCACCACCAGCATCAATTTCGCCCATGACGGCGACAGGCGCCGGCGCAGATAGGGATTGTTGGGCCCGACGGAATAGCCGACGAGTTCGTGCTCCAGCTGCCCGGGCAGGTCGAGCTCGACACGGCGCGGCGCCGGGTCGCTCCGGGGCAGCGCGATGTGCAGCTTGTGCGCCGCGACCGCGATGGTCCAGCCCTGCACCAGGAGCGACACCAGCACCACCACGAAGCCGATGTCGAAGAACACCAGCGCATTGGGCAGGCCGACCAGCAGCGGGATCGACGCCAGGAAAATGCCGACCGCGCCGCGCAATCCGACCCAGGAGACGAACGCCTTCTCCCGCCAGGAGAAGCGGAACGGCGTGAGGCACGCGAACACGGCGAGCGGCCGGGCAAAGAACATCAGCGTCGCCGCCACCGCCAGTGCCGGCAGCACGTGCTCGTAAAGCCGCTCCGGCCAGGCGAGCAGGCCGAGCAGCACGAACATGACGATCTGCGCCAGCCAGGTGGCGGCGTCGAGGAACACGATCACCGCATTGTGGGCGCGAGTTCGGCCGGTTGCCGACGAGCATCCCGGCGAGATAGACGGCGAGAAACCCCGACGCGTGGAAGACCTGGGCAAGGGCGAACACCACGAGGGCGCCGGTGGCGACCAGCGGCGCATGCAAGCCCTGCGGCAGATTGAGGCGGTTGAGCGCCAGCACGATCGCCCGGCCGCCGATGAAACCGATGACGGCGCCGCCGACCGCCTCGATCGCGAGCTCTTCGAGGATGGTGCCCCAGGACTGGCTGCCCTGCAGCCGCACGCCGACCAGGGCGATGGTGAGGAAAATCGCGAAGGGATCGTTGGTCGCTGATTCGATCTCGAGCGTCGCCCCGACGCGCGGGCGCAGCCGCAGCCCGCGGGAATGAATGAGCAGGAACACCGCTGCCGCGTCGGTCGAGGACACCACCGCGCCGACCAGGAGCGATTCCACCCAATCGAAGCCGAGCAGGTAATGCGCCGCCGGCGCGGTCAACGCCGCCGTGAGCAGGACGCCGATGGTCGCGAGCACGAGGGACGGCGCGATGACGCTGCGGAAGGTCGCAAACCGCGTGCGCAAGCCGCCGTCGAACAGGATCAGCGCCAGCGCCACCGAGCCGACCAGGTAGGTCGTGTTGACGTCATCGAACGCGATCCCGCCGGGACCGGCTTCGCCGGCGAGCATGCCGACCAGGAGGAACACCAGCAGCAGCGGCGCACCGAACCGCAAGGCGACGAGGCTCGACAGGATGCCGGCCAGCACCAGCAGTGCGCCGAACATGATGGTAAGGCTTACGGCATCGAGCGCTGCCATCGGTCAATCCCAGGGCGCAGGTGCGCCAAGCAAGCCTGTAATCAGTACAGGATTCGCCATAAATTCCATCGCACCTTTCCCTCCCCGACTTTGGGGAGGGTGGCCGAGCGTAGCAAGGTCGGGTGGGGGTCGCGGGCACGGACGAGCAAAGGAAGAAGGAACCCCACCGTGCCCCCCGAAGACCGGGAGGGATTCAGAAGTCCCGCCGCACCGCCAGGGAGCGCCGTCGCTAGAACGCGACCTTGTCGCCGCCCTTGAGGGCGAGGATCTCGCGGGCCTCGTCGGGCGTCGCGATGGTGAGGCCGAGGCCCTCGACGATCTGGCGGGCCTGCCTGACCTGCTGGGCATTGGACTCCGCGAGCTTGCCGGGTCCGATCCACAGGGAATCCTCCAGGCCGACCCGCACATTGCCGCCCATGGCGGCGGCCATGGCCGCGATCGGCATCTGGGCGCGGCCGGCGCCGAGCACGGACCATCGGTAGTTTTCGCGGCCGAGCAGGCGGTCGGCGGTGCGGCGCATGTGCATGACGTCCTCGGGATGGGTGCCGATGCCGCCGAGGATTCCGAACACCGACTGCACGAACAGCGGCGGCTTGACCAGGCCGCGGTCGAGGAAGTGCGCGAGATTGTAGAGGTGGCCGATGTCGTAGCACTCGAATTCGAATCGGGTCTGGTTGTTCTGGCAGGTCTTGAGGACGAATTCGATGTCCTTGAAGGTGTTGCGGAAGATGAGATCGCGGGTGCCTTCGAGATAAGGCTGCTCCCAATCGAACTTGAAATTCTTGTAGCGGTTGAGCATCGGGAACAGGGCGAAGTTGATCGAGCCCATGTTGAGGCTCGCGACCTCCGGCTTGAAGACTTCGGCCGGCTTCACCCGCTCCTCGACCCGCATGGTGGGCGAGCCGCCCGACGTCAGGTTGATCACCGCATTGGTGCGCTGCTTGATGATCGGCAGGAACGGCGCGAACGCCTCGGGCCGCTGGTCCGGCCGGCCGGTTTCGGGATCGCGGGCATGCAGGTGCACGATCGCCGCACCCGCCTCCGCCGCCCCGATCGCCGCCTCCGCGATCTGCTGCGGCGTGATCGGAAGATAGGGCGACATGGTCGGGGTGTGGATGGCGCCGGTGACCGCGCAGGTGATGATGACTTTGTTCGATGTCGCCATGTGCAAGACTTCCTCGGGACCCGTTTTACGACCCGCTGGTCGGCCGAACCGGCCCGGTGCGAATCCACAAATATCTGATTTTGCTGTGCTTTCGTTCCGCACCCGCGCTGGGCGCGGGGCAAAATGCGCCACCGCATGGGTGCGGTCAACAATGATGCCGCCGGGTTTGAACCTTTCGGCGGCCCCCCGCTACCAACCCATATCGAGGCCATACCGGCCTACCGGATTTGAAAGGTGATCTGCCCATGTCCATCGCCACCAAGATCGCAACCGTTTCTTTGGCCGCCCTGACCATGGGCGCCGTGCTCGCCAATGGCAGCCAGGCGCAGGCGCGCCCCTGGGGTCTCGGCCTCGGTCTTGGCCTCGCAGCGGGCGCCGTCGTCGGCGCTGCCGCGGCCTCCAGCTATGGCCCCTATTACGGCCCCGCCTATGTGGTCACCCCCGGATATCGTCCCTGCCATTGGATCCGCCAGTTCGACGGCTACGGCAACTATGTCGGCCGCGCTTGCATTTAACTGTTCAGCAGTTTCCTAGACCGATCGATGCTGCGCCCCCCCATCCACCCTGCATCGATCTGGTAGGCCCGCCCGGGTATTCCCTGCTCGGGCGGGCCGCTTTTTCGACCGTTGAGTAGACCGGCCCGATCGCGCAATGTGACGCCGCATTTTTCCCCGCGGGGAGAAGCGCGGCGTTTGGCGTTGTGGAGTGGGCTCATGGAAAATGAACTAGCGGACGATTTGAGGGCCCCCCGATCAGGCGGCGGGTTCTGATGCCGCTTGATCTCTCCCTCAATCTCGCGACGGTGCGCCTGCAGTGGAAGCTGCCGGAGGCGGTGGCGGCGGCGGTGCGCCATGGCTTTGGCGGCGTCGCGCCGTGGCGCGAGATGGTGCGGGAAACAGGCGTCACCGAGGCGGCGCGTATCTTCCAAGGCAGCGGTCTGCGCGTTACCGGCTATTGCCGCGGCGGCCTGTTCGGGGCCGGCGGCGCCGCCAAGTTTCCGGACGCCGTCGACGACAACAAGCGGATGATCGACGAAGCCGCCGCCATCGGCGCCGAGAACATCGTCGTCATCGGCGGCGGGCTGCCGCCGGAATCGCGCGACCTTCCCGCGGCGCGCGCGATGTTCGCCGACGGCCTCGCCGCGGTGCTGCCGCATGCCCGCGCTGCCGGCGTGCCGCTCGCGCTCGAGCCGATGCATCCGATGTATGCGGCCGACCGCGGCTGCGTCACCACCCTCGCGGAGATGCTCGACATCGCCGATGCGCTCGGCAATGACGGGCTGGGCATCGCGGTGGACACCTATCACGTTTGGTGGGACCCCGCGCTCGCGCGGCAGCTCGCCCGCGCCGGCAAGCGCATCATCGCCCACCACATCTGCGACTGGCTGGTGCCGACGCGGCATCTCCTGTTCGACCGCGGCATGATGGGCGACGGCGTCATCGACTTTCCCACCATCCGCCGCATGGTGGAATCCGCCGGCTATCGCGGCATCCAGGAGGTCGAGATCTTTTCCGAGGACTGGTGGAGCCGGCCCGGCGACGAAGTGCTGACGACCGCGGTGGAGCGGTTCAAGGCGGTGTGCGGGGCGCAGGACGGACGACGAAGGACGAGCGGCTGATCCGTCGTCCGTCGTCTGACTTCTTCCCTCAAACCGCCGGAGCCGGCATTCCGACCGCCGCCACGTGCTTCTCGACCACCGAGCGCTCGGGATCGAGCCAGAAGGCCCACACGCCGGCGCCGAGCACGAGCAGGACTGCGGCGACGAAGAACTGCGCGTGCCAATAGCCAGTATTGGGCGAGATAGCCGAACACCACGGGCGACAGCGCGCCGCCGAAATTGCCGGCCATGTTCATCATCCCGGATACCGTCCCCGAATACTCGCCGGCGGTATCCATGGGCACCGACCAGGACGGACCGATGGTGCATTCGAGAAAGAACGCCGCTCCGGTCAAGCAATACACGGCCGCATGGGCATCCTCCACCAGAGCAGCCAGCAGGATGAACGCGGCGCAACCCAACATGCCGACGATTGCGACCGAGCGCCGGGCGAACCTCGTGTTTCCGGTTTTGTGGAGCAGCCAGTCCGTCGCCAATCCGCCGACAGTGTTGCCGACGACCATGGCGGAAAGCGGCAGCGAGGTCAGCAAGCGAGCTTCTTCGGGGGTGAGATGCCGGGCGCCGACCAGATAGGACGGCAACCAAGCCAGGAATATATAGAGGCAATACACATAGGTGAAATAGGCGCACATGATCGCCCACATGTTCGGCGACAGCAGCAGCGTGCTCCACGGCACCTTCGGGCGCGCCTTTCCGGTTGCGACCTGGTTGAGCCTGCCCTTGTCGTCGAGGCCGCGAATATATTCCAGTTCCGCGGGGTTCACGGCGCATGCTGTTCCGGCATGTTGCGGTAGAACGCGTACCATGCAAGCGCCCAGAGCGCGCCGATGGCACCGCAAATATAGAACGCCCAGCGCCAGCCGAGCGTCAAGATGATCGCCCCGACGATGGGTGGCGCAATGGCGGCGCCAAGCCGGCTCGCGCTATGGGTAAACCCTTGGCAAAAGCCCCGTTCGCGCCGCGGAAACCACATCTGCATGGCGCGGGTTGCGCCGGGAAACGCCCCGGCTTCGCCAACGCCCAGAAGAAACAGGAGGATCATGAAGGCCGGCGCGCTGCCCGCCAACCCACCGCTGCCGTCATGACAGACCAGTAGGCGACGAGGCCGGCCAGGACCGCCCGCGGGCCGAAGCGCTCGCTGAGCCAGCCGCCGGGCACTTGAAACAGTGCATAGGCCAGGACGAAGGAGCCGAAAATCCAGCCCATGGTCTTTTGGTCAAAGCCGAATTCGGTGCGGATTTCCGGCGCGGTATTCGAAATGATGACGCGATCGAGATAGGTGATGAGGTACATGAGGCAGATCAGCCCCAGATATGTACCACCGGCCATAGCTGCGACGATGCTCGCTCGGCTTCCGGCATGGTGCTTTCCTCTCTCAGCGCACATTTTCTTTTCGGTTCGACGAACGGCGTCGTGCTTCAGCTAGCGCGCCATTTTGCTGGTTTGGGTCCGCGCCGCAAGCCGAATTGCTGGATCACAAGGCGTATTGCGACAAGGTGCGCGATGTTACCGCGCTGCAGCGAAGGCTCGCTGGCGAGCACGCGCGCCACGTGGATCGCCGCCCGCCCGGTGCCGTCCTTGATCTGGTGGCGGCAGGAGGTGCCGTCGGCGACGATGATGGCGTCGGCGGGGGCATTGCGCACCGCCGGCAGCAGCGACAGCTCCCCCATGGCGAGGGAAACGTCGATGGTCTCGGCGTGATAGCCGAAGCTGCCGGCCATGCCGCAGCAGCTGGAATCGATGGTCTCCACGGCGAGCTCGGGAACCAGCTTCAGCACGGTCTCGACGGCGCCCATGGCGTCGAACGATTTCTGGTGGCAGTGGCCATGGAGCAGGGCCCGGCCGGCGAGCGGCGCCAGCGGCAGGGCGAGCCGGCCGGCGCGCGCCTCGCGGGCGAGGAATTCCTCGAACAGGACCGCCTGGCCGGCGACTTGGGCGGCCCGGCCGTCCCTGACGATGGCCGGGATTTCGTCGCGGAACGAGAACAGGCAGCTCGGCTCCAGGCCGATGATCGGCACGCCGCGCGCGGCATAGGGTGCGAGCGCGGCAAGGGCGCGCTCGGCCTCGCGCCGGGCCTCGTCGACCCTGCCGACGGCGAGGAAGGTGCGCCCGCAGCACAGCGGCCGCGAGGTCCGTCGGCCGGCGTCGCGACATGGACGCGATAGCCGCCGGCGCGCAGGACCGTCATCGGCGGCGTGGAGGTTTTCCGGCTCGAAATAGCGGTTGAAGGTGTCGGCGAGGAGCACGACCTCGCGCGTTTCTTTTTTCCCTCCCCCGCTTGCGGGGGAGGGGGAGGGGGCCGCTTCCACAACGCAGAGCCGGGGCGGCCCCCTGCGACCCCCTCCCCGCCAGCAGGGGCCCCCTCCCCGACCCTCCCCCGCAAGCGGGGGAGGGAGTTTTCGGGTTCCGGAACCAGTCGCCGCGCCAGCGCGGCAGGGTGCGGCGCGCGGAAAAATCGGCGATGCTTTCCGACAGCGCCGCCGCGCCCGGAATCGCGATCGCGCAGGTTGAACAGCCAGGGGAGCCGTGCCGCGACCGGGGCGTAGCGCGGCAGCCAGCCGACCAGGCGGCTGTGCAGCGTCAGGCCGTGGGTTGCCGCGCGTGCCGCCTGCACCTCGATCTTCATGCGCGCCATGTCGACGCCGGTCGGGCATTCGCGCCGGCACGCCTTGCAGGAGACGCACAGCTTCATGGTCTCCGCCATCTCGTCGGAGGCGAGCGCGCCGGGGCCGAGCTGTCCGGTGACGGCGAGCCGCAGCGAATTGGCGCGGCCGCGGGTCACGTCCTTCTCGTCGCGGGTCGCGCGGTAGGACGGGCACATGACGCCGCCGGCGAGCGCGCGGCAGGCGCCGTTGTTGTTGCACATCTCGACGGCGCCCTGGAATCCGCCGCCGACGCCCGGATAGGCCGACCAGTCGAGCGCCGCCGTCATCGGCTCGCCGTGATAGCCCGGGCCGTAGCGGAAATTGGTGCGGTCGTCGAATTTCGGGCGCGCGGACGATCTTGCCGGGATTGAACAGGCCGCCGGGGTCGAAGCGATCCTTGACCTCCTCGAAGGCGTGCACCAGGCGCTCGCCGAACATCGGCGCATGGAATTCCGAGCGCACCAGGCCGTCGCCGTGCTCGCCGGAATGCGAGCCCTTGTATTCCGCGACGATCGCGAACGCCTCCTCGGCGATCTCGCGCATGGCCTGCTTGTCCTTGTCGAGGCGCAGGTTGAGAACCGGGCGCACATGCAGGCAGCCGACCGAGGCATGGGCGTACCAGGTGCCGCGGGTGCCGTGCTTCTCGAACACCGCGGTGAGCCGCGAGGTGTATTCGGCGAGGTGCTCCAGCGGCACCGCGCAATCCTCGACGAAGGAGACCGGCTTTCCCTCCTCCTTCATGGACATCATGATGTTGAGGCCGGCGGTGCGGACCTCGGTGATCGCGGCCTGCAGCTTGGGATCGAGCACCTCGGCGACGCCGCCCCATTTGGCGCCGGAATTGCCCCAGGCAAAGCCGAGATCGCCCATCAGGGCCTCGAGCTGGCGCAGGCGGCTGATGTTCTCGTCCCAGTCTTCCTCGGCGAATTCGACCAGCAGCACCGCGTCCGGCGCGCCGCGCACGAAGGCGTCGACGGTCGGGCGGAACATCTCGATGCCGCGGGCGAGCTCGATCATCGTGCGGTCGACCAGTTCGACCGCGATCGGCTTGAGCTTGACGATGTGCTGGGCCGCCGCCATCGCGTCGTAGAAGCGGGCGAAGTGGCAGGCGCCGACCGCGCGCCGGCCCAGCAGCGGCCACAGCTTGAGCTCGATCTTGGTGGAGAAGCCGAGCGTGCCCTCCGAGCCCACCAGGATATGGGCGAGGTTGTGGACCGGCGCATTGGGCGCCAGCGCATCGAGATTGTAGCCGCCGACCCGGCGCTGCACCTTGGGGAAACGCGCAGCGATCTCGTCGGATTCGCGCAGGGCGATGGCGAGCAGGTCCTCCGCCAGCGGCCGCAATTTCGGGTCGGGGGCCGGGATCGCGCAAGCCGGCGCCGACCGGGCCGAAATGCGCCGCGCTGCCGTCCGCCAGCACCGCATCGATGGAGAGGACATTGTCGCGGGTGACGCCGTAGCGCAGCGACCGCGCGCCGCAGGAATTGTTGCCGGCCATGCCGCCGATGGTGGCGCGCGAGGCGGTCGAGATATCGACCGGGAACCACAGTCCGTGGCGCCGGAGCTGGCGGTTGAGGTCGTCGAGCACGATCCCCGGCTCGACCACGCAGCGCCGGCCGGCGACGTCGAGATCGAGGATGCGGTTGAGGTATTTGGAGCAGTCGATCACCAGGGAATGGTTGACCGTCTGGCCGCTCTGCGACGTTCCGCCGCCCCGGGCCAGCACGGTCACCTTCTCGGCCCGGGCGAGGGCGATGGCGCGCTCGGCCTCGGCGACCGAGCGCGGCGTGACGACGCCGAGCGGCATCATCTGGTAATGGGACGCGTCGGTGGCGTAGCGGCCGCGGGTGAAGCGGTCGAACCGCACCTCGCCGGACATCTCGGCCTTGAGCCGTCTTTCAAGCCCCGGCGCGAGCGTCACGGCCATGGTGGTTTCTCTCCATCCCGCGTTTCGAGGTTGAGCGGGTCGCGGCCGCGGGGAAAATGCCGTCACTACATAGGGGAGAGCGCGGCCGGACGCAAAATCTCCAGGCTTGCCCGGTCCGCGTCCCAGCGTTGCGATCCAGGCAGATGGTTCCTATCTGGCTGGATAGGCCGGCTTGCTGCCTCGACAAGTAAGCGGGGTGGCTTATCCCGGCATTCGCGGACCAGATGTCGGGGCCGGACCACTGGTCCCGAACGGGCTTGACTGGCCCTTGCATTCGTCCTTCATGGCGGCCAGTTGCGCCGCCCGCCCTGGTGACGGGGGTGGGGCAACAGTCGTTTTATCTCCAGAGGTGAATCGCCATGTCCAAGAACTCCACCCGCACTGCCGGCCGTCATTTCCTGCAAATTCCCGGCCCGACGCCGCTTCCGGACCGGGTCCTGCGCGCCATGGACACGCCGATCATCGACCACCGCGGACCGGAATTCGCCAAGCTCGCCAAGCGCACGCTCGAGGGCATCAAGACCATATTCAAGACCACCAACCCGGTCATCATCTATACCGCGACCGGCACCGGCGCCTGGGAAGCCGCCCTGGTCAACACCTTGTCGCCCGGTGACCGCGTGCTGATGGTCGAGACCGGCCAGTTCGCCACCTTGTGGAAGAACATGGCGACCAAGCTCGGCCTCAAGCCTGAATTCATTCCGACCGACTGGCGCACCGGCGCCGACCCCAACGTGATCGAAGCCAAGCTGCGGGAAGACAAGGCTCACGAGATCAAGGCGGTGTGCGTGCTCCACAACGAGACCGCGACCGGCTGCCTGTCCCCGATCACCGAAATCCGCCAGGCCATCGACCGCAGCGGCCATCCCGCTCTGTTCCTGGTCGACACCATCTCCTCGCTCGCCTCCACCGACTACCGCCATGACGAATGGGGTGTCGACGTCACCATCGGCGGCGCCCAGAAGGGCCTGATGCTGCCGCCGGGCATGTCGTTCAACGCCCTGAGCGACAAGGCGATCGCGGCGTCGAAGACGTCGAAACTGACGAAGTCGTTCTGGTCGTGGGAAGACATGCTCAACACCAACAAGCAGGGCTTCTTCCCCTACACGCCGGCCACCAACATGCTGCACGGCCTCGCGGTCGCCATCGACATGCTGCATGAGGAGGGGCTCGACAACGTGTTCGCCCGCCACGACCGCTTCGCCGAGGCGACCCGCCGGGCGGTGCGCGCCTGGGGCCTCGAAATCCTGTGCCGCGATCCGAAATACTATTCGCCGACCGTCACCGCGGTGCTGCTGCCGGAGGGCCATGACGCCGACAAGCTGCGCAACCTCGCGCTCGACCATTTCGACATCTCCTACGGCATGAGCTTCGGCAAGTTCGCCGGCCGGTATTTCCGCATCGGCCATCTCGGCGACACCAACGACCTCACCATCCTGGGCGCGCTGGCCGGCACCGAAATGGCGCTGACGCTGTCCGGGGTTCCGATCAAGAAGGGCGGCGTGCAGGCGGCGATGGACTACATCGCGTCGGTTCACGGCGAGGCGCTGCGCGTGGCCGCGGAGTAGCGGGCGCGCCGCACCGGCCGGGCCGATGGCCTACACGCTCTACAATGCGCCGCAATCGACCTGCAGCCAGCGGGTCCGGTTCGTGCTCCACGCCAAGGGTCTCGCCTTCGGGGAGAAGAAGCTCGATCTCCTCGCCGGCGATCAGTTCAAGCCCGAATATCTGGCGCTCAATCCCAACGGGGTGGTGCCCACCCTCGTCCATGACGGCGAGGTCGTGATCAATTCCTCGGTCATCATCGAGTATCTCGACGAAGTCGTGCCGGCGGGCGAAAGCTTCACGCCCGCGGCGCCGGCCGAGCGGGCACGCATGCGTTCACTCATGCGGTTCATCGACGAGGTGCCGGCGGCGGCGGTGCGGGTGCCGACCTACAACCTCGCCTTCCTGCCGCGGTTCGCCGCGATGAGCGAAGCGGAGTTCCTCGCCTTCGCGGAATCCAAGCCCCTGCGCAGGGAATTCATGCTGGCCCTGGGCCGCAACGGCTTTCCCGACAAGGACATGAAAGCGGCGCTCGACCGTATGCAGCGCACGTATGACCGGATGGAAATGTCGATCGCCGCCGGCGGCGGGCCGTTCCTGCAGGGCCGGCAGCCGACGCTCGCCGATGTCGCCGTGATGCCGGCGATCGTGCGCATGGACGATCTCGGCCTCGCCGGGATGTGGGCGGACCGGCCGGCGCTCGGCCGCTGGTACGACGCCATCCGCGCCCATAAGGCGTTCGAGCCGACCTACTATCCGGGCTCCCTGCTGACCGAGATGTTCCCCCATTTGCGGAAAAAGCGGCACGGGCAGTAAGGACCGGTCCGAGGATTATCGCGATCACGCAGTCGAACAGTTTTTTGCTCCCTCTCCCGTTTGCGGGGGAGGGTTGGGGGGCTCTCGAGGCGAGTCCGTGCCGCCGAATTGCCCCCTCCCTGAAGCGGGAGAGGGGAGCAAAACTGAATCGACTTTTGCCAGAGACGAGCGTGGACAATCCGAAAGGCAATGATGACGCCATCGTGACTGTTTCCCGATTCGCGTTTATGATGAGAACCGCCGGTACCCTCGCGAAGGAGGCTGTCATGCGGAACGCACGTTTGGTTGCGGTCGCGCAAGCCTGGAAGACACTGATGGCGGCGGCCGTGCTGGTCGCGCTCGGTGCACCGGTCCAGGCGGGAGACCCCTCGCTCGAAGAATTGCTGTCGGGCGTCGTCCACATCAAGACCTTCATCAATCCGGACGGCATGACCCGGGAAAATCTCGGCCGCGAGCGCGAGGGCTCCGGAATCGTGATCGACGATGCCGGGCTGGTCCTCACCATCGGTTACCTCATGGTGGAGGCCCACGCCGCCGAGATCACCACCAATGCCGGCCACACCGTGGCGGCCAATGTGGTGGGCTATGACAACGAGAGCGGCTTCGGCTTGCTGCAGGCGATCACCCCGCTCAAGGTGCGGCCGTTGAAAATGGGCAAGTCGTCCGCGCTGAAGACCGGCGATCCGGTGCTGATCGCGGCCTATGGCGGGCCGGACGGCACCATCGCCGCCCATGTGGTGGCCAAGCGCGAATTCGCCGGCAACTGGGAATACATGCTCGACGAGGCGATCTTCACCGCGCCGCCGCACCCCGCCTGGAGCGGGGCCGCGCTGATCACCCATGACGGCAAGCTGGTCGGCGTCGGCTCCCTGATCGTCGGCGACACCTCCGGCAAGGGCGAGGGCGTCCGCGGCAACATGTTCGTGCCGATCGACCGGCTGGCGCCGATCCTCGGCGATCTCATCGCCGAAGGCCACCCTTTGCAGCCGGCCCATCCCTGGCTCGGCCTCACCACCAACGACGTCGACGGACACCTGGTGGTGAGCAGGGTCACCCCCGGCGCGCCGGCGGAAAAGGCGGGGCTGCGGCGCGGCGACGTCATCGTCGGCGTCGGCACCAGTGGCGAGACGCCCAAGGACCTCCCCGACCTCTATCGCAAGATCTGGGCGCAAGGGGCGGCGGGCGCCAATGTCCCGCTCGACGTGCTCCAGGGTCACCAGCGCCGCCATTTCGACGTGCTGTCGATCAACCGGCTCGATCAGCTCAAGCTCAAGAGCACGTTTTAAGATCGGCTGACAGCGCTCAGGGCAGCACCGTCATTCCGGGGCGCGCGTCTTGGCGCGAACCCGGAATCCAGGCTGCGGTGCAGGCAACGAGTTCGTCTGGATTCCGGGTTCGCCGCGAAGCGGCGACCCGGAATGACCGGGTAGATATTTTGCCGGCCGTGCGTGGCCTGAGCTTGCCCGCCCCTCAATACTTGTGGCTGATCGGCAGCTCCTCAGCCGGAAACAGCGTGATCACCCTGCAGCCCTTGTCGGTGACCACCACTTCCTCTTCGATGCGGGCGGCGGAGTAGCCGTCCTTGGCCGGGCAGTATGTTTCCAGCGCGAACACCATGCCTTCCTTGATCTCGGTGGGATGGGTCATGGAGATGACGCGGCTGATGATCGGGCGCTCGTGCAAGGCAAGGCCGAGGCCGTGGCCGAATTGCAGGCCGAACGCGCTCATCTCGTCGGGGAAGCCGAAATCCTGCGCCTCCGGCCACACGCTGCAGACCTTGTCGGTGGAGACGCCCGGCTTGATCAGCTCGATCGCGCTGTCGAGCCATTCGCGCGCCTTCCTGTAGGCGTCGTGCTGCACCGGCGTGGCGCGGCCCACATTGAAGGTGCGGTAATAGCAGGTGCGGTAGCCCATGAAGGACTGCAGGATGTCGAAGAAGGCCTGGTCGCCCGGCCGCAGCATGCGGTCGGTGAAATTGTGCGGATGGGGATTGCAGCGCTCGCCGGAAATGGCGTTGATCGCCTCGACGTCGTCGGAGCCGTGGGTATAGAGGAACTTGTTGACCTCGGCGACGATGTCGTTCTCGCGCACGCCCGGCTTCAATTGCTCGTAGATGAGGTGGTAGGCGCCGTCCACCATGGCGGCGGCGCGGTTCAAGAGCGCGATCTCGTCGGCCGACTTGATCTCGCGCGCCTCCAGCATGACTTGCTGGCCGTCCTGGACGTTGAGGCCGGCCTTCTGCAGCTCGAACATCATCGGCGGTTCGATGATGTCGACGCCGATCGGCATGTCGGCGACGCCGGCTTCGCGGATCAGCGAGGCGAGCTCCTCGGCATGGCGCTTCATCAGGCCGAACGCCGGATTGACGGTGCCGCGCAGGCCGATCAGCCCGGCCTTGCAGTTCTCCGGCTCGAGCCATGGCGTATAGAGCTTGTGATGGACGGCGGCCGATCCGAAGTCCCACAGGATCGGTTCGCCGGTGCGGGTGAGCAGCGCCCAGCGCGAAAGCTTGTCGCGCTCCCATTCGCCGATCTTGGTCGAGGTGATGTAGCGGATGTTGTTGACATCGAACACCAGGAGGGCGCCGAGCTCGGATTTCTCCAGCGCCTGCCTGACGCGGGAGAGGCGATAGCGGTGCAGCCGGCGGTAATCGACCCGTTCCTCGAAGTCGACGCCCATGATGCCCAGGGCCGGCAGCGCCCGCCCCCAGTTGAAGCGGGGATTGATGTCCTCGGAGCGGATTTCACGCATCTTCTGGTCCATGCTCGTCTCCTCGCTTCGTCAGTTTCGTTTCATCTGCACGCCGGAGGGCCCTTTTCCCTCCTCTTGAAAAGGGGAGGGTCGGGGAGGGGATCGCGGGCGGCAGCCACCGTGTTCGTGGAAAGGCCGCGGCCCCCTCCCCAACCCTCCCCCGCGCAGGCGGGAGAGGGAGTTTACCGCCTCAGGTCTCGAGACCCGTCGGCACCTTCTTGTTCTCGCTGGTCAGCTTCATGCCGGCGCCGAGCGCCATGGTTTCCATCAGCGCCGCGAAATCCAAGGCGAGATATTTCTCCGGGTCCTTCTGCAAGGTGGCGACGCCGAAATGGGCCTGCAGCATTTCCCGCGTCGCCGCCGTCACCGGCATCGGCAGATCGATCTCGCGGGCGAGCTCGAGGCCGAGGTCGAGGTCCTTGCGCAGCAATTCCGGCGTGAAGGTCGTGGTCCAGTCGAGATTGACCAGGGCCGGCGACTTGTAGGCGGTGAACATCGAGCCCATGACGGAGTTGTTGAGGAAGGCGAGAAAGGCCTCGCGCGGCACCCCCAGCTTGTTGGTGAGCAGCGTGATCTCGATCAGGTTCTCGATCACCACGCCGAGCATGACGTTGTGCGCGATCTTGCAGATGCGCGCGAGCTCGCCCTCACCCACATAGGACACCCCGCGCGGGGCGAAGGTTTTCACCATCGGCTCGGCGGCGCGGAACGCCGCCTGCGGCCCCGACGCGACCGCGGACAGCTTGCCGGCATTGATGACCTTGGCATTGCCGCTGACCGGGCAGCACAGGAACTGGGCGCCGCGCTCGTCGAGGCGGCTGCGGATGGCGGCGGATTCCTCGACCGCGATGGTCGAGCAGTCGACGAAGACCGGCGGCACCTTGTTGGCGGTGCCGACGCCGTCGGTGCCGAAATAGACCTGTTCGAGGTCCTTGCCGGTGGACACGATGGAGAACAGCACGTCGACATTGGCGAGATCGCTGGGGTGATCCACGATCTTGCCGCCGGCCTTGGCGAGCGGCTCGGCCTTCGAGCGCGTGCGATTCCAGATCGACACGTCATAGCCGGCCTTGAGCAGCCGCTCGGCCATCGGATAGCCCATCCTGCCCATTCCGATCCAGCCGATCTTCTGTTTGCCCGGCATTACGATTTCTCCTGTGAACGCGCACCTTTGGCCGCGCCGACGCACCGCGTTTTCAAGGCGGCTGCGGTATCACAGCTTCCCCACGCCAGCAACATCGGGCGCCCTTCGCCGGTTCATTCGCTCGGTGACGCCGCGGGACGCTTGTCGGGCGATGCGGCCCGGCATTATGGTCGCGCCCCGATGATCGGCGAGAGGCGGGTGGACAAACCGCTGCGGAGGAAATAATGACGCGCGGGCGCGGCGCAAGGCAAGCTGGTGGCTTCGTCGTGACGGCTTGCCGCCATGGCTGATGTCGTCGCGACGCCGCCTATGGCGGCTCACCCCGCTTCGGCGCGCGGCGAGAGCCGCTGGCGCGGCCTTGCCCGGACCGCGTTTCCGTTCCTGGTGCTCGCTGCGATCTGGGAGGTGCTGGCCCATGCCGGACTGTTCCCGCCACGCCTGTTTCCGCCGGTCGAGACGATCGCGGCGGCCTTCATCCGCCTCACGGTGTCGGGGATCCTGCCGCACCATGCCTTCGACAGCGTGCTGCGCCTGCTGAGCGGCTTCGCGCTGGCGGCGGTGGCCGGCGTCACCATCGGCATCGCCATGGGCCGGTCGCAATTCGCCGAAGACGTGTTCCTGCCCCTGGTGAGCATCGGTGCGCCGATCCCCGGACTCGCCTATGCGCCGCTGTTCCTTCTGTGGTTCGGGCTCGGCAATGTCACCGCGGTGCTGCTCGTCGCCTTCGTCTCGGCGTTTCCGGTCATCTACAACACCTGGACCGGGGTCAAGGCGGTCAAGGAAATCTGGGTGCGGGCGGCGCAGGCGATGGGTGCCGACAACCGGGCGCTGTTCCGGCTGGTGATCCTGCCGGGCGCGCTGCCCTATATCCTCACCGGCTTGCGGCTCGGGCTCGCCCAGGCGTGGCGCATCCTGGTCGGCGTCGAGATGCTCGCCGCCGTCCAATGGGGGCTCGGCTGGCTGATCTTCGGCGCCCGCGAATTCCTCGCCACCGATGTCATGCTGGCAGGCATCGTGGCGATCGCGCTGATCGGGCTGGCGCTGGAGAAGCTGGTGTTTCAGCGCATCGAGGAGTTCACGCTGGTGCGGTGGGGGATGCTGACGTGAGCGAACGCACCGACCGATGGCGCCGCATCCGGCGGACGACGGGAACGCTGCTGGTGGTGGCCGCGCTCTATGAGATCGTGGCCCGCAGCGGCTACTTCCCGGCGGTGCTGCTGCCGACGCTGCCGGGGGTCGCGCGCACGCTGTTCGGGCTCGTCACCGACGGCACCATGTTGTGGCATGCGGGTTATACGCTGGCGCGGGTGATGATCGGGTTTCTCCTCGCGGTCGCGCTTGGCCTGCCGCTCGGCATATGGATGGCGCGCAGCCGCGCGGTCGAAAATTTCGCGCTGCCGCTCGCGAGCGCGCTGATGCCGATCCCCTCGCTCGCCTGGGTGCCGGTGTTCATCCTGTGGTTCGGGCTCGGCGACGCGGTGACGGTGGCGATCGTGTTCTACGCCGCCATGTTCCCGATGCTGCTCAACACCTGGACCGGGGTTCGCGCCGTGAACCCGCTGTGGCTGCGCGCCGCCCAAGCCATGGGCGCGAAGGAGCGCGCGCTGTTCTGGAAGGTGATCATTCCCGGCGCCTCGCCGCTGATCATCACCGGGCTGCGCCAGGCCTTCGTGCGGTCCTGGATCGCGGTGGTCGGCGCCGAGATGCTGGCGGCGTCCGACTGGGGCCTCGGCTGGATCATCTTCGACGCCAAGGAATTCCTCAATGCCGATGTGATGCTGGCCTCGTTGGCGGTGATCGGCGCAATCGGCTACGTGTTCGAGCGGCTGGTGTTCGGGTCGCTTGAGCGGTTCACCGTCCTGCGGTGGGGCATGGTCCGGGCGGTCAAGGCATAGGAAATCGGATGCTCCCCATCGAAGTCCGCGACGTTTCGCTCGTCTACGATACGCCGGGCGGCCGGGTGCATGCCGTCGAAGCCGCGAGCTTCGGCCTGGCGGCGTCGGAATTCCTGTGCATCGTCGGCCCGTCCGGCTGCGGCAAGTCGACGCTGCTCAACATCATCGCCGGATTCCTTACGCCTACCGCGGGCGAGATCCGCATCGGCGGCAAGGCGGTGACCGGGCGCGGCATGGACCGCGGCGTGGTGTTCCAGGATTTCGCCCAGCTGTTTCCGTGGCGCACCGCGCTCGGCAATGTGGAATTCGGGCTGGAGATGAAGGGCGTCGCCAAGGCCGAGCGCGAGCGCACCGCGCTGGCGCAGCTCGCCCTCGTCAAGCTCGAGAAATTCGCCCATTCCTATCCGCATCACCTCTCCGGCGGCATGCAGCAGCGGGTCGCGATCGCCCGGGCGCTGGCCTACAATCCCGCCGTGCTGCTGATGGACGAGCCGTTCGCGGCGCTCGACGCGATGACGCGGGACGCCATGCAGAGGCTGCTCGCCGAGGTGTGGCGGGAGACCAGGAAGACCGTGGTCTACGTGACGCACAACGTCGCCGAAGCGGTCTATCTCGCCGACCGCGTGGTGGTGATGACACCCCATCCCGGACGGGTGAAATGCGAAATTCCGATCACGCTGGCGCGCCCGCGCGACCCGCTCAGCGTCGAATTCCTGGAGTGCCAGAAAGAACTGCTGCGACAACTCGGCGGCCCGGGCGAGGAAGATCATTAGAGGGGATTTCGTGTAGGGTGGGCAAAGTGAAGCGTGCCCACGTCGCGGCGTCCGCGTGGGCACGGCGCCAAGGCGCCTTTGCCCACCTACAACAGCGACTTTGGAGGAAGCAATGACCGCCCGACCGACCGGAATGACCCGCCGTCGATGTCTCGCCGCTGCCGGGGCCGGCGTGCTCGCCGCAGGGTTCGCCCGCCCCGCCTTTGCGCTGGAGACCATCCGCCAGGGCTACCAGACCAACATCTGGGGCATGCCGACCTATTACCTCATGCGCTCGGGCCTGCTGGAGAAGCACGGCATCAAGTTCGAAGAGTTTCCGGTCCCGTCCGGCAACCTCACCATGCAGCAGATGGTGGCGCGCCAGGTCGATCTCGGCACCTATGCCGGGCAGTCGATGATCCTCGGCAGCGACAAGGGCGGCCTCGTCGCCATCGCCCAGATCGAATATGTCGGCCGGACCACGCGAGTGATGGCGCGCAAGGATCTCGGCATCACCAAAATCGAACAACTCAAGGGCAAGAAGATCGCGAGCCAGACCGGCTCCTCCATGGCGAACATCTTTGCCGACACCATCGCGCCCATGCATGGCCTCAAGAAGGGCGATTACCAGGAAGTGCGCATGGACGTGAACAACATGGTGGCCTCGCTCGCCGCCAAGACCGTCGATGCCATGGTGAATGTGGAACCCTACGACACCATCGCCGAGGCGGACGGCCTTGCCGTCGAGCTCATGGATTTCTGGCCAGTCGACAAGATGCCGGTGTTCATGGCCGCGACGCCCGATTTCGTGCAGAAGCATCCCGACGAGATCGTCGCCTATTGCAAGGCGTGGCTCGATGCCGGACGCGACTTCAAGGAAAACCCCGACAAGGTGACCGACGTGATCCACGGTTTCTATACCGACAAAGGCTACACCCTGTCCCGCGACGTGCTCGCCAAGGCGCTGGCCCGCGTCGAGGTGAACCCGGGCTTTCCCGACGACCTCAAGACCTACATGCGGGAACAGGCCGAAATCCTGTTGCGGCAGCGCAAGATCTCCGCGATGCCGGACTGGGGCAAGGCGTTGCGGCCGGATTTCATGGCGAAGGCACGCGCCGGGGCGTGACCGGCCCCTGTTTGTGATATGTAGCGCGTCAAACGGCGGTCTGCCGCCAGAGTGGACAGGAGTACGACGCAATGAATCGCGACGAGATCATCGCCGCGTTACGTGCCCACGAGCCGGAGCTGCGGGCTGCCGGAGCGGCGAGCCTGTCATTGGTCGGATCGACGGCACGGGGCGATGAAAAGGCAACCTCCGACATAGACGTCCTGGTGCGGTTGGAAGCCGACCCGGCCCGCAACGGCTTTGCCTATTTCGGCATGATCGACCGGTTGACGCGCCGCCTCGAAGCGATCGTCCGGCGCCCGGTCGATGTCATTGCCGAGCCGGTGCGCAAGCAGCGCCTGAGGCGCGAGGTCGAAAAGGACCGCGTCGTTGCCTTCTGAGAAGCCGCTGCTCCGGCTTTACGATATTCTCGAAAATGTCGATCGAATCCGGCGCTACACTGAAGGTTACACCTTCGATCGCTTCGCTGAGGACCCAAGTGCCAGGATGCGGTGGAGCGCTGTCTGTTGCGCATCTCCGAAGCGGCAAGAAAGCTCGAAGGCATTGTCGATGTCATTGCGCCGGAACAGCCTTGGTCCGACGTCCGCGCTGTCGGAAATGTATTGCGGCATGAATACGACACGGTGGATTCGGAAGTCATCTGGCAGATCGTCGAGAAAGACCTTGTGCCATTGAGCCAAGCCGTGGAAAAAGCAATCGGCTTTCTTCGTGACAAAGACGCGAAACCCGACGTGAAATAGGCGTCCCTCGAATAAGTTGGAGACCTGAATGACCGCAACTGCCAGCCCTTTGAACAAGAGCGCCTCGGAGAGCGTGTGCTGGAATTTCAAGCTGCTCGCCCATCATGAGCTGGGCGGCTTCGGCGGCATGGGCGAGGGCATGGCGGTCCAGGTCGCCAAGGACGGCCGCCGCATCATCTGGCTCGCCCATGAAAGCGCGCCGAAGAATTTCACCGCCGTCGACGTGTCCGATCCGCGCAAGCCGAAGCTCGTGGTGCAGACCGACCTGCCGGAAAGCTTCATGCGTTCGAATTCGCTGGAGCTGTCCGGCGACATCATGGCGGTCGCCTACCAGACCCAGAAGGCCGGCCAGAAGCCGGCCGGCTTCGAGCTGTTCGACGTGTCGGTGCCGGAGAAGCCGAGGTCAATCGCCTATGTGGATGCTTCGGGGCCGACCTCGCGCGGCGTCCACCAGTTGTGGTTCTGCGACGGCGAATTCGTGCACATGGCCGCCGGCGCGCCGGACTTCAAACCGACCAACCCCTCAGACGACCAGTGCTACCGCATCTTCGACGTGCGCAATCCGTCAAAGCCCGTCGAGGCCGGGCGCTGGTGGCTGCCCGGCACGCGCGAAGGCGACAACGCGCCGCCACCGGCGCGGCATCAGGCGCCGCTGCTCGACCGCGGCTTCCGCGCCCACAACACCAATGTCTATCCGCAGCGGCCCGACCGCTGCTACCTCGCCTATCTCGATGCCGGCATGTTCGTGATGGACATTTCCGACAAGGCGAACCCGAAGCCGATCTGCCAGTGGGACAACTCGCCGCCCTATACCGGATTCACCCACACCGTGGTGCCGATGTTCGAGCGCAAGCTGCTGATCGTCACCGACGAGTTGACCACCGACGCCGCCAACGACTGGCCCAAGCTGATCTGGATCCTCGATGCCCGCGACGAGGCCCATCCGGTGCCGATATCGACCTGCCCGATGCCGCCGGTGGATGCCTATAAAAGCCGCGGCGGCCGCTTCGGCGCCCACAATATCCACGAGAACACGCCGTCGCCTTACGCTTGGCACTCCGAGGACATCGTCATCGGCACGTTCTTCAACGGCGGCATGCGCGCCTACGACATCACCAATCCGTACCAGCCCAAGGAAGTCGCCGCCTTCGTGCCGCCGGCGCCGGCGATGTCGCCGGTCGGCTCGATCCAGCTCAACGACTGCTTCGTCGACGAACGCAAGGTGGTCTACACCGTCGACCGCTTCAGCGGCGGGCTCTACATTCTGGAGATGGATTTTTAGGAGGCGCTTGGTCAAAACGCACGTCGCTGTCGTCGCCCGGCTTGACCGGGCGATCCAGTAAACACCGACCGTGCGTACTGGATTGCCCGGTCAAGCCGGGCAATGACAGACTGTTGGTGGGTATAGAATCGGCTGGGACCCATGCTCGAACTGTTCCCCTCCTCGACCGCCGGGCCGTTCGGGCGCCGGCTCAAGCGCGAGCGCGGCGCGCGGATTCCTGTCACCATCGTGACCGGATTTCTGGGTGCGGGGAAAACCACGCTGGTGCGGCATTTCCTGGGGACTCCGGAGGGCGCCGGCACCGCCGTCATCGTCAACGAGTTCGGCGAGACCGGGATCGACGACGCACTGCTGCGCAATTCGAGCGACAACATCGCGCTGCTCGGCAATGGCTGCCTGTGCTGCAACGTGCGCTCGGACCTGCAGGTGACGCTGCACCGCCTCGTCGCCGATCGCGAGCGTGGCGTCGTCCCGCATTTCCAGCGCATCGTCATCGAGACCAGCGGGCTCGCCGATCCCTCGCCGATCCTCACCACCTTCGCCACCGACCGCGCGCTCGGCGGCGAATTCCACGTCGAGGCGGTCATCACCGTGATCGCCGCGCAGAGCGGCGCCGAGACGATCGCGGCATTCACCGAGGCGCGCCGCCAGGTGATCCTCGCCGACCGCATCGTGATCTCCAAGGCCGACATCGCCGACGACGATGCGCCGGCCGCGCTCGCGGCGCGCCTGCGCGTGCTCAATGCCCGCGCCGACATCATCGAAGCGGTGCAGGGTGCGCTCGATCCGCGATGGATTCTCGCCGAGAGCCCGGCCGCGCTCGCCGGCTTCGTCGCCGAGGCGGCCGGCCACACCGACGACATCGCGAGCTTCACCATCGTCGACACCAAGCCGATCGCATGGGGCGCGTTCGCCTGCGCCATGGAAGCGCTGATCGCGCTGCGCGGCCCCGACCTGTTGCGGGTGAAAGGCTTCCTCGACGTCGCCGGCTGCCGCGGCCCGGTGGTGGTGCAGTTTGTCCAGCATCTCGCCCATCCCCCAGTCGAGCTCGATCGCTGGCCGGACGGCAAGCGGGCCAGCCGGATCGTGTTCATCGCCCGGAATCTCAGCGAGAAGGCGGTGAAAGACCTGTTCGCCGCGATGCGTGCCGTCGCCGGCGAGGCGAACAGTAGGATGGCTTGAGCGACAGCGAAACCCATCGCCGGTCCGTCGACCACGCCCAGGATGGGTTTCGCGAGCGCTCAACCATCCGACGCGCTCGAAGGGCGGCGTTTCGAATCTCAGCGCCCGCGCATGAGCTGCAGCCGGATGTTCGGATCGGGGTCGGTGCCACCGTAATGGCCGCGGCGCCAGATCGACCGGCAATCGGTCGGCTCGCCGGACCAGAAGGGTCCGGCCCCGGGGCCCCTTTCGCGCGCTGGCCCGTTATCGAAGCCCGAATCCGCGCACCAGCCCGGGCTGCCCGCCGCGTGAACGGGCGTCAATGGAAGCATTGCGACGGCCAAGACCGCGGCCGTTCGGATGACGAAGGTTCTCATAGTTTGGCTCCATGGTGCCGGCTGATGGGGAGGGCGCGCGTTACCGGCAGCGGTAATGTGGGAAGGCTCGCTGCCGGCCGACGTCCGGTTCAATCTCAAGCCCTATCTAAGGAACCGGCGGCTTCGCGCTATGCGCGACCTGCTGCGTTTTGCCCGGGATTGCGCAATCCGCACACGGCAGGTGCCGGCGCGCGGCGCGCGCGTTCTTCGTCCCGACGATGACCGAGCGCGCCAGCCCGATCACTTCGCAAGCAGCGCCAGCGCTTCTTCGCGCACCCCGGCGTCGACCATCTTGTCGAGGTCGACGGGGCGCGTCAGGCTTCCCTCGCCGACGAGTTCCTTGCGCATGAACTCGAGCCGCTCCATCGGGATCGGCATTTCGGTGGCGATCGATTTAGTCTTCACGGCTTCGTCGAACACATAGGCCGGACGCGGATCGTCCGGCTTCATGCCGGTGATCTCCTTGGTGAGCTTGACGGTCTCGTCGCGGTGGCTCATCGCGAAGCGCAGGCCTTCGATCTCGGCGGCGATGAAGCGGACGGCATCGTCGCGCCGCTGG
Source organism: uncultured Alphaproteobacteria bacterium (assembly GCA_963800215.1). Taxonomy (GTDB): domain Bacteria; phylum Pseudomonadota; class Alphaproteobacteria; order Rhizobiales; family Xanthobacteraceae; genus JAJPKK01. Next base: position 79,505 of record CAWCZY010000013.1, read on the forward strand.
CTCAGGGTCTTGCCCGTCGTCTGCACGCAGACACGCAGAAAATCCGGCAGCACTTCATGCGCGGGCATGATGTCCCGGATGGCCGCCTTGCCGGCGAGCGGTACGAACTCGTTGGTGATGATGGCGGCGTCGACCACACCGGCCATCAGCGCCCGGTAGCGGTCGGCATCGGCGCCCATGGCGGCGAATTTCACCGCGGAGACCGGAATGCCCGCCTTCTCGAATGCCGCCCGCGCGAAAATCTCCGGGAAGCTGCCGGGGGCGGACACCGCCACCGACTTGCCCTTGAGATCGGCCATCGAGCCGATGTCGCTGCGCACATAGACACCGTGCGGCGGCACCAGCCAGTTGCATCCGACGATCTTCACGTCGGCGCCGCGGCTCGCCGCGACGATCGCGCCGCCGGTACCGCCCTCATAGCTGTCGAGGTCGCCCGCCAGCAACGCCTTAAGGGCGATGGTGTCATTCTTGAGCTGGACGAAATCGAGCTTGAGGCCCAGCGTCGCTGCGAAGTCGCGCCGGCTCGCCACGAAGAGGATGCCGGCGTCGCTCTTGGCCTCGATGATGCCGTGGCGCCAGGTCCTGGGAGGCTGCGTCTTGAGGGTCTGCGCGGCGGCGCCGGAAACGGCACAGGCCGCGACAACCGCCGCTGCCAGGATGAGACGCAAACCCGCAAAGCTCTTCATGTCGGCGACCTCTGGGAAATCCGCGCCAGTCTAACGGCTATGCGCGCTGCCGCGCAATCGCCGGCTGCGGCGGAATGACACTGCGGTGCCGCCCGCGCAGGTGGCGCGCCCAAGATTTCGCCCCTTATAGCCGTTCCAATCCGGCGCCGCCTGGATTAGTGTTCGCGCCGGACACGCAGGGTTCGCGCATCGGCGCCGGGCTCGCAACGAAACGGGCGGTCCAGCGCCATCCCCAGGAGGACACCGCACTCATGGCCCAGAAATTCACCCTCAACGTCAACGGCAGCGACCATACGGTCGAGGTCGATCCGGACATGCCGCTGCTCTATGCGCTGCGCAACGATATCGGGCTCAACAACCCGCATTTCGGCTGCGGTCTCGCCCAATGCGGCGCCTGCACCGTGCATCTCGACGGCCAGGCGATCCGCTCCTGCGTGACGCCGGTTTCCGCCGTCGGAACCGGCAAGGTGGTGACGCTCGCCGGTCTCGGCACGCCCGAGAAGCCGCATCCGCTGCAGACCGCCTATGTCGAGGAGCAGGTGCCGCAATGCGGTTACTGCATCAACGGCTGGATCATGACCGCGGCCGCCTTCCTGCGCGACAAGAAGAAGCCCACCGACGCCGAGATCAAGACGGCGCTGGAAGGCCTCAAGTGCCGTTGCGGCACGCATATGGGCATCATGCGTGCGGTCAAGCGCGCTTCCGAGATGATGGGTTGAGGGAGGCGAACATGACCAGAATGGAAAAATCAGCCGCATTCTCCCGCCGCGCCCTCCTCGAGAGCGGCGGTGCGCTCGTGGTCTCGATCGGCATGCCGATCAGCCTCGACACCCTTCTCGCGGTCCGCCAGGCCCATGCGCAGGGGGCCAAGCCCCCGCTGACCCCCGACCAGCTGTCGTCCTACATCGCCGTCAACGCCGACGGCACCGTCGCCGCCTTCTTCGGCAAGATGGACATGGGCCACGGCCTTACCGTCGCCATCGGCCAGATGGTCGCCGAGGAGCTCGACGTGCCGTTCAAGGCGGTCAAGGTCTACATGGGCGATACCGCCAACAGCGTGCACCAGGGCGGTGCCTCCGGCTCGACCGGGATCCAGCTCGGCGGCAAGCAGATGCGGATGGCGGCGGCCGAGGCGCGCCGCGTGCTGGTCGAAATGGCGGCCCAGAAGCTCGCCCTGCCGGCCACCCAGCTCACCGTGGTCGACGGCGTGGTCCAGGACAAGAGCGACCCCGCCAAGAAGGCCTCCTATGCCGAACTGATCGGCGGGCGCTATTTCAACGTCCAGCTCGACTGGAACAAGCAGTACGGCAACACGCTCTACGCCCCGGGCAAGGCGCTGCCGAAGAAGCCGAGCGAGTACAAGATCGTCGGCAAGCCGATCAAGCGCGAAGACATCGCGCCGAAAGTATTCGCCCAGGAAGACTTCGTCACCGACGTCAAGGTGCCCGGCATGGTCCATGCGCGGATGATCCGGCCCCCGGTCGCCGGCAGCGTCCCCGTCAAAGTCGATGAAAGCTCGATCAAGGACATCCCTACCGCCCAGGTGGTGTGGAAGAACGGCTTCCTCGGCGTCGTCGCCGACAAGGAATGGGACGCCATCCAGGCGATGGGGAACCTCAAGGTGGAGTGGTCGCAGACAAAGCCGCCGTTCCCGCCCCAAGCTTCGCTGTACGACGTGATCCGCAAATCCCCGGTGCGCAAGCGCGTCGTCGAAAAAGACGTGGGCAATGTCGACGACGCCTTCAAGACCGCGGCCCGGGTGATCGAGGCCGAATACGAATGGCCGTACCAGTCCCATGCCTCCATGGGGCCGGCCTGCGCCTTCGTCGAGATCAAGGACGGCTTCGTCACCTGTTATAGCGGCACCCAGAAGTCGCACTTCGTCCAGGCCGGCCTTGCGGCCACGCTCGATGTTCCGCTGGAGAAGGTCCACGTCAAGTGGATGGCCGGCCCCGGCTCCTACGGGCGCAACGACGCCGACGACTGCGCCATGGACGCCGCCGTGATCGCCAAGGCGGTCGGCCGCCCGGTGCGGCTGCAATACATGCGCGAGCAGGGAACCGCATGGGACCCCAAGGGTCCCGCCTCGATCCATCGCGCCCGCCTCGGCTTCGACGCCGACGGCAAGATCATCGCCTACGAGTACACCAGCAAGGGGTTCTCGCGGGTCGACGTCGACACCAATGGCGGCAAGCCGAAAGACACGCTGGCCGGCCAGACCATCGGCGTGGCGCTGGCGTCGGGCGACGGCTTCGGGGTGCCGGCGGAGTCCTATGAGTTTCCCAACAAGCGCCTCGCCTGGGAAACCATTGCGCCGCTGCTCGACCGCGCCTCGCCGCTGCGTTCGTCGCATCTGCGCGATCCGGTCGGTCCGCAGATCCACTTCGCCAGCGAGTCCTTCATCGACGAGGTGGCGGCGGACCTGAAGCAGGATCCGATCGTGTTCCGGCTCCAGCACATCAAGGAGCCGCGCGACGCCGCGGTCATCAAGGCGGCAGCGGAGAAGTTTGGCTGGGAGACGCGGACCTCGCCGCGGCGCGACCAGACCGGCGTCAAGGTCAATGGCCGCGGCATCGCCTATTCGCAGCGCAACGGCACCCGCGTCGCCGCGATCGCCGAAGTCGATATCGACCGCTCCACCGGCAAGATCTGGGTGAAGCGCTTTGTGGTCGCCCATGATTGCGGCCAGATCATCAATCCGGACGGCCTCGCCAAGGCCATCGAGGGCAATGTGATCCAGGGCATCAGCCGCACGCTGTGGGAAGAGGTCAAGTTCAACGACAAGACCGTCACCACCGTCGACTGGATTTCCTATCCGATCCTCGACATCACCGAGAGCCCGGAGAAGATCGAAAGCGTGCTGATCGACCATCCGGAAATCGCGCCGTCGGGCGCCGGAGAGCCGTCGATCCGCCCGCTCGCGGCCGCGATCGCCAACGCGATCTTCGATGCCACCGGCGTGCGCATGCGCCGGGTCCCGTTCTCGCCCGACCGCGTCAAGCAGGCGATGTCCTGATCGACGCTTGCTGCTTTGACGACAGGGCCGGTCCCGCGGGGCCGGCCCTTTTCATTGCGGGGTGGCCATGCTTATACGATCAAATCCCATCGGTCATTGCCGGGACAAATCAAGTGTCGGTTCGGTGAACACAAAATTAGTCGGTCATTCCGGGGCGCCGCTTCAGCGGCGAACCCGGAATCCAGACGGCCTCGCAACCCGCACCGCAGCCTGGATTCCGGGTTCGCGCGAAGACGCGCGCCCCGGAATGACCGCACAGAATACCAAACACCCGCAAAGGAAGAACTCAGTGGAACTCCTCGAAGCCGCAGTGATCGGCACCGGCTGGTGCGGCGGCATCCGGGCGGAGACGCTGGCGCGCTCGGCGCTGTGCAAGAAGCTGCATGTGTGCGAAATCCGCCCCAACCGGCTGGCCGAGATCAAGGCGCTCACCCATCCCGCGACCGCGACGCTCGACTACCGGGACATCGTCGCGAACAAGGACATCAGCGTCGTCTACATCTGCACCACGCCGGAGCAGACCCATTTCCCGATCGCCCGCGACTGCCTGCGCGCCGGCAAGCACGTGCTCCTGGAAAAGCCGATCGCCATGGAGCTGTTCGAGGCCGACGAACTGATCGCGACAGCCAAGCGCGCCGGCGTGAAGTTCACCATCGGCTATTCGCAGCGCTTCAACACCAAGATCGCCTACGCCAGGAAGAAGATCGCCGACGGCACGCTGGGCCGCCCGGTGTCGGTGATGGTGAGCCGGCACCTGAGCCGAAGCCTCGGCAAGCGGATCGCCGGCCGCACAAGGCTGTCGCCGGCCGCGATGGAGTTTACCCATGACCTCGACTTCGTGTTCTGGCTGCTGGAGCCGGCCAAGCCCGTGCGCGTCTATTCCCAGGGCGCCTATGGCTACATGAAGGAGGTCAACGGCTCCTTCGACATCATGTGGACCACGGTGACCATGGACAATGGCGCGCTGGTCGCGATCGGCGGCGGCTGGAACCTGCCGCCGAGCTATCCGAACTACTGCGCCACCTGGATCGAGATCACCGGCACCGAAGGCTCGCTGTTCCTCGACGACTTACAGCGCGACAACTGGCTCAACACCGTGAGCGAAGGCACGCGGTTTCCCATGAGCACCATGCCCGGCGAGCAGGTCGACCACGTGTTCGCCGGCCAGATGGGGCCGGAGACGCTGCACTTTCTCGAATCGGTGATGCTCGACCGCGAGCCAATGGTGGCGCCGGAAGCCGCCCGGCGGGTGATGGAGTGCTACCTCGCCGCCGACCTCTCCGCCGAGCAGGGCGAGCCGATCGACATTCCCCTCAACAACGAGGCGCTCGCCGCGGTGCAGGACTTGTACAAGAAGTTCCGGACACCGCTGTAGGGCTACTGCGTCATTCCGGGGTGCGCTCTTGCGCGAACCCGGAATCCAGACGACCTCGGCGGCGGCACCGCGGACTGGATTCCGGGTTCGCGCGAAGACGCGCGCGCCGGAATGACTGAGTTGACCTGAGATCAACCCTTCGCCGCATACCGCCCCGCCTGCAGCGCAGCCCACACTCGCGCCGGGGTCGCCGGCATGTCCATGTGCTCGATGCCGTGGGGCGACAGCGCGTCGATCACGGCATTCATGATGACGGCGAGCGCCGGGGTGACGCCGGCTTCGCCGCCGCCCTTGACGCGGAGCGGATTGCCCTTGGTGGGGTCCTCCGTCAGCGCGACAGTGAAGCTCGGCACCATCGCAGCCCGCGGCATCGCGTAATCCATGAAGCTGCCGCTCAGCACCTGCCCGGTGCCGTCGTTGATCACCGCCTCGCACAGCGCCTGCCCGGCGCCCTGCACGATGCCGCCATGGACCTGGCCGTGCAGGATCAGCGGATTGATGGGCTGGCCGCTGTCGTCCACCGAGGCGTAGCCGCGGATCGAGACGAGGCCGGTCTGCGGATCGACCTCGACCTCGCACACCGCCGCACCGGTGGGATAGGCGGGAATGCGACCGACGAAACTCGCCGCGCTCTTGAGCGGCGCCCGCAAGTCCGCAGGCAGCGCCGCATCGGTCTCGATCGCGCGGGCGATGTCGAAGACATCGAGCCGCAGGTTCGAGCGCGGCGAGACGAAGAAGCCGTCGCTGAAATCCACCTCGCCCTCGGCGCAGCCGGCGAGCGCTGCGAACACTTTTCGCGCTTGAAGGATGATCCGGTCCGAGGCCTCGACCAGCAGCGTGCCGGCGAGCCGCATCGAACGGTCGGAATGGGTGCCGCCGCCCGCCGCCACCACGGCGGTGTCGCCGGTGACGAGCCTCACGTCCTGCGGCGTGATGCCGAGCCGGTCGGCGAGCACCTGGGCGAAACTCGTCTCGTGGCCCTGGCCGCTCGACTGGGTGCCGGCCACCGCCTCGACCGCGCCGTCGGCGCGCACGCTCACTTCGACGTGCTCATTGGGCTGGCCGACCGGAGACTCGACGTAATTGGCGATGCCGATGCCGGCGAGCAGGCCGCGCTTGGCGGCGGCGCGACGGCGCGGCGGAAAACCCGACCACTCCGCGATCTTCAACACCGCGTCCATGTTGGCCCGGAAACTTCCGCTGTCGTAGACGAGCCCGGTGGCGGAGCGGTAGGGCAGCTGCGCGCGCCGGATCAGGTTGCGCCGCCGCAGCGCGATGCGGTCGATACCGAGACGGCGCGCCGCGATGTCGATGAGGCGCTCGATGACGAAAGTCGCTTCCGGCCGGCCGGCGCCGCGGAACGGCGCGGTCGGCACCGTGTTGGTCAGCGCGCCGCGTATGGTCACCGCGGCGACCGGAATGTCGTAGACGGTCGGCGCCACCCGATAGGCATTCGACAGCGGCACGTAGGTCACGGCGTGGGCGCCGATATTTCCGGTCATCGCGATCGCGAGCGCGAGGATGCGACCGTCGGCGGCGAGCGCGAGCCGGCCCTCGGTGGCGATGTCGCGGCCCTGGTAATCGGTGAGGAAGGCCTCCGAGCGGGTATTGGTCCATTTCACCGCCCGGCCCACATGACGCGCGGCGAAGGCCACCATCACCTGCTCGCAATAGGCGTTGCTGAGCAGGCCGAACGCGCCGCCGACATCGCCGGTGATGACTCGCACCTGCTCCGGCGCGACGCCGAGGCAAGCCGCGAGCGCGGCCTTGATGCGCACCGCACCCTGGCTGCAGGTCCAGATTGTGAACAGGCCCTGCGCCGGGTCATAGGCGGCGAGGGCGGCGCGCGGCTCCATCTGCGCGGAGGCGATGCGCTGGTTGCGGAACATTTGCGTGACCACGTGATCGGCCGCGGCGAAGGCCGCATGCGCGGCCGCGTGGTCGCCGAACTCCGCCTCGACCGCGAGATTGCCGGCAACGGACTCATGAACGAGCGGCGCGCCCGGCGCCAGTGCCGCGACCGCGTCGGTGACGGCGGGCAGCACGTCGTAGTCGACGGCGACAAGTTCGGCGGCGTCCTGCGCCGCCGCGACGCTCTCCGCGATCACCATGGCGACGGATTCGCCGACATAGCGTACGCGCTCGGCCGCCAGCGGCGGATGCGTCGCATCGAACGGCGTCCTGCGCCCCGGCCCGGCGAAGGTGCGCAGCTTCACGTCATGGGCATCGGCAGGGTTCGGCATGTGGGCGATGCCACGCCCGCCCGCGGCGGCGTAGTCGGCGGCGGTGATGACCGCCAGCACGCCGGGAAGCGTCATCGCGGCGCCGGCATCGATGGCGCCGACCCGCGCATGGGCGTGGGGCGATCTCACGAAGGCGGCATATGCCTGTCCGGCGGAGGCGGCATCGTCACTGAAGCGCCCGCGCCCGGCGACGAGACGGCGATCCTCGAAGCGCGGCATCGCCCGGCCGATGTAAGGCTCGCGCCGCCCGTGGCCGGCTCCCGACATGCTTTCCGTCCCTTTGCGCTTCGCTTACAGGGTTTTCCCATCGATTTGAACCGGCGTCATGGCTACACCGTCCCCGAAGACGGGGAGGGAGAAGCGGCGCTGTTGTCTGGACGGGCGAATTTGGCCACACTCCGCCGTCCCATGGACCGGAAACCAATGGCCAGCACCGCCTCCCATCTGCGCCCCGTGGCGGCGGAACCCCGGCCGGCGATCCGCATCCGCGACCTCGTCAAGGTGTTCGGGACATTGGTCGCGGTCGACGACGTCTCGCTCGACATCGGGCAAGGCGAGTTCTTCATGATCGTCGGCCCGTCCGGCTGCGGGAAGACGACGCTGCTGCGCATCCTCGCCGGCCTCGAAGAGGCAACCTCCGGCACCATCGAGATCGACGTGCCGGAGCGCCGCGAGCAGCCGCAGAACGCCATGGTGTTCCAGGGCGATTCGATCTTCCCATGGATGACCGTGTGGCAGAACGCGTGCTACGGGCTGCGCATGCGCAACGTCCCCGCCGCCGCCGTGAAGGACATCGTCGCTCATTATCTCGACCGCACCGGCCTCACCCGCTTCGCGAGCTACTATCCGCATCAGCTGTCCGGCGGCATGCGTCAGCGCGTCGCGATCGCACGCGCCTTCGCCAACGATCCGCAGATCCTCTTGATGGACGAGCCGTTCTCCGCGCTCGATGCCCAGAACAAGCTGCTGTTGCAGGACGAGCTGCTACGCATCTGGGAGGAGCACAAGAAGACCGTGGTGTTCATCACCCACAGCGTCGACGAGGCGGTGCTGCTCGGCGACCGCGTCATGGTGATGACGGCGCAGCCGGGCCGGATCAAGCAGTTCGTGCAGATCCCGCTCCCCCGGCCGCGCGACATCATGGAACTGCAGGGCGCGCGGGCCTATGGCGACCTCGTGCATCGCATCTGGGCCGATCTGCGCGACGAGGTCCAGCGCGCCCGCGAAATCGCCGACGGAATCGGAGCGCCGGAATGAGCATCCCGACTCCCGTGCCCACCACCGCGCAGCCGGCCGTGGCGGCGCCCCGCGGCAGGCGCATGTCGATCCGGCTGCGCGACCGCATCCTGAGCATCGCCTCTCCGCTCGGACTGCTGATCGTGTGGGAGCTGGCGGCGCGGTTCGGCATCATCGACACCCGCTTCTTTCCGGCGCCGTCCAGCATCTTTGCGCTGCTCGTCGAGATGCTGAAGTCGGGCGAGCTCATGACCCATACCCTGACGAGCCTTCGCCGCCTGTTCTGGGGCACCCTGATCGGCGGCGTCCCTGCCCTGGTGCTCGGCATCGTCATGGGGCTCAACCGCGCTGTGCGCGCGGTGTTCGATCCCCTGATCGCGGCGACCTATCCGATCCCGAAGAGCTCGATTCTGCCGCTGGCGCTGCTCATCTTCGGGCTCGGCGAGCCGTCGAAAATCTTCATGGTGGCGATCGGGGTGTTCTTTCCGGTCGCCATCAACGCCACCACCGGCGTGCTCGAGATCAACCAGATTTATCTCGATGTCGGCCGCAACTACAAGGCCAGCCGCTGGAACACGTTCTGGACCATCGCGCTGCCCGGCGCGCTGCCGGTGATCATGACCGGCTTCAAGCTCGGCATCGGCATCGGACTGATCCTGATCGCGGTGGCCGAGATGATCGGCGCCAAGAGCGGGCTCGGCTATCTGATCTGGAGCGCATGGGAAACCTTCGCGGTCGAGCGGATGTATGTGGGCCTGTTCATGATCGCGCTGATCGGCTTCGTCCTGACTCTGCTGCTCAACGAGCTCGAGCGTTTCATCATTCCGTGGAAGGTGAAGTGAGATCCGGACTATGACGGTCCGGTCCGAAACGCCACGGTGTCATGCTCCGCGAAAGCGGAGCATCCAGCAACCCCTGTGCTGATGGTGAATGCGTGCGCATATAGTAGTCTGGTGGTTACTGGATCGCCCGCTTTCGCGGGCGATGACACGATTGGGATATCGAGCGCCGCAGGGCTAAAGGAGCATCAATGCCCGCCATCGCGGAGACCGTCGACGAAGCCCTGGCGCCGATCGGCGACGGCATCATGCTGGCGGTGCCGCGCGAGGTCGCCGGCGTGCCGATGGAAGCGACGCGCGCCTTGATCCGCCGCGGCGTGAAGGACCTCCATCTGGTGGCATTGCCGACCTCGAGCCTGCAGGCCGATCTCCTGATCGGCGCCGGCTGCGTCGGCGTGCTCGAGACATCCGCGGTGAGCCTCGGCGAATTCGGGCCGGCGCCGCGCTTCACCGCCGCGATCAAAGCGGCGACCATCCGCATGATGGACGCGACCTGTCCGGCGCTGCACGCGGCGTTCCAGGCGGCGGAAAAGGGCGTCCCCTTCATGCCGCTGCGCGGCATCATCGGCTCCGACATTCTCGTGCACCGGCCCGACTGGCGGGTGATCGACAATCCGTTCGGCGAGGACGACCCGATCGTGCTGCTGCCGGCGCTGCATCCCGACGTGGTGCTGATGCACGCCCCCATGGCCGACCGCGCCGGCAATGTGTGGATCGGCCGCCAGCGCGAGCTCGCCACCATGGCCCATGCGGGGAAAAAGACCGTGGTGACCGTGGAGAAGATCGTCGACGGCAACCTGCTCGACGATCCCGTGCTCGCGGCCGGCACGTTGCCGGGCTTTTATGTGGACACGATCGCGGTGGCCGAGAACGGCTGCTGGCCGCTCGGCCTGCCTGACCATTATGCCGCCGACCTCGCCCATATGGGCGAATACGCCCGCCTCGCCGCGAACCCTGAGGGCTTCGCGCGCTATCTCGAACAGCACGTCCATGCCCGTCGCGCCGCGTGACGAGGGCCTCGTGAACACTGTGTCGCCTTCGACCGCCTGCCGCGACGAGGAGTTGCTCGCCGATGTCATCACCCGCTTGATTGGCGACGTCCGCCACATCGCCGTCGGCAACGCCTCGCCGATCCCCGCCATGGCGGCGCTGCTGGCTAGAGAGCGCGGCCGCGGCATGCCGTATGTCTCGCTGCTGCAGAGCCGCAAGCACAATTTCTTCACCGATGGCGGGCGCGAGCTGTTCGACTGTGCCGGCCAGGGCCGCATCGACGTGTTCTTCCTGTCCGGCGGCGAGATCGACGGCGAGGGCAACATCAACCTCGTGAGCATCGGCGATTACAACAAGCCGCGGGTGCGGTTTCCCGGCTCGTTCGGCTCGGCGCATCTCTATTACGTGGTGCCGAAAGTGGTGCTGTTCCGCACCGAGCATTCGCGCCGCACCCTGGTGCCGCGGGTCGGCTTCATCAGTGCGCCCGGCGGCAGCCCGGCGAACGTCTACCGCCCCGGCGGCCCGATCGCGCTCGTCACCAATCGCTGCCTGTTCCGATTCGACCGCGAGCGGCGGCGATTCATGCTGGAAAGCGTCCATCCCGGCCACACTGCGCAGGAAGTCGCCGACAATACCGGCTTCGCCTATGACAGCCCTAATAGTGTGCCGACCACCCCGGCTCCCAGCGAAGCCACGCTGGCGATGCTGCGGCAAGACATCGCGCCGCAGCTCGCCGAGGTCTACCCGCAGTTCACCGCTGCGCTGTTCGGGGCAACTTAAGGCGGTCATTCCGGGGCGCGCTCTTGCGCGAACCCGGAATCCAGACGGCCTCGCCCCTTGCGCCACAGCCTGGATTCCGGGTTCGCGCGAAGCCGCGCGCCCCGGAATGACCAGTGGGGATGCGATCAGGGGCCTCTCACTTTTCCGTGAATGGCCTCATCGTTTCCGGAATGCCAGGGTCCATTTTGGATTCGTTCGAAACAAGCTATGATCCCGGCAAAATCAAAACGGTCCGAAATCCAACTCGAGGAGAAAACACGCATGGCCCGTCTCAATGTGAACGGCAAGACGTACGACGTCGATGTCGCGCCCGATACGCCGCTGCTCTGGGCAATCCGGGAGAATATCGGCCTCACCGGCACCAAATACGGCTGCGGCATCGCCCTGTGCGGCGCCTGCACTGTCCATATCGACGGCGAACCGACGCGGTCGTGTTCGTTCCCGGTCAGCGCCGCCGAGGGCAAGAAGATCACCACCATCGAAGGGCTCGCCGACAACGGCCACCTGCACAAGGTGCAGCAGGCCTGGATCGCCAACGACGTGCCGCAATGCGGCTACTGCCAGAGCGGCATGATCATGGCCGTGGCGGCGCTCCTCAAGGAGAAGCCGAAGCCGACCGACGCCGACATCGACGAGGCCATCACCAATGTTTGCCGCTGCGGCACCTATCAGCAGGTGCGCACGGCGATCCATTCCGCAGCGAATGCTTAAGGGGAGGTGTCGATGAATTACATGCCCAACATGGATCGCCGCTCCTTCCTGGTCGGCTCGGCAACAGCCGGGCTCGCGGTCGGATTCCACATTCCGTTCGGCACCGAGGCCTCGGCCGCACTGGCCAGCCCGGAAGTCAACGCCTGGGTCGTGGTCAAGCCGGACGACAGCGTCGTCATCCGCGTGGCGCGCTCGGAAATGGGCCAGGGCACGCTGACCGGCCTGTGCCAACTCGTCGCCGAAGAGCTCGAATGCGACTGGTCGAAGGTCTCCTACGAGTTCCCGACCCCCGGCGAAAACCTCGCCCGCAAGCGCGTGTGGGGCGACTTCTTCACCGCCGGGAGCCGCGGCATCCGCGCCTCCAACGAATATGTCCGCAAGGGCGGCGCTGCCGCGCGCATGATGCTGATCCAGGCCGCGGCCGATGAATGGAAGGTGCCGGCGTCCGAATGCAGCGCGGCCAACAGCGTGATCACCCACAAGGCGTCCGGCCGCTCCACCACGTTCGGCAAGGTCGCCGCGGCGGCGGCCAAGATCGAGCCGCCGGCCGACGTCAAGCTCAAGGACCCCAAGGACTGGAAGATCGCCGGCAAGGGCGTCAAGCGTCTCGACACCCCGCTCAAGGTGAACGGCGAGGCCATCTACGGCATCGACATCAAGCTGCCGGGAATGCTGAACGCCACCGTCAAGGCCTGTCCGGTGTTCGGCGGCAAGCTCAAGAGCTTCGACGCCGCCAAGGTGGCGTCGATGAAGGGCGTGAAGAAGGTGGCTGCCGTCGGCGACAATGCCGTCGCCGTCATCGCCGACACATGGTGGAACGCCAAGACCGCCATGGAAGCGTTGCCGATCGTGTGGGACGAAGGCCCCAATGCCAAGGTCTCCAGCGCCACCATCGCCGACGTCCTCAAGGCCGGACTCGACGCCGACCAGGCGATTGTCGGCAACCAGGGCGGCGACATCAAAGCGGCGCTGGCCGGCGCCGCCAAGAAGGTCGAAGCCGTCTACGCCTATCCCTACCAGCACCACGTCACTTTGGAGCCGCAGAATGCCACCGCGCTCTACACCCCGGAAAGGTGCGAGGTGTGGTCGTCGGTGCAGGACGGCGAGCAGGCGCTCGCCGCGACCGCGGAAGCCGCCGGCATTCCCGTTACCAAGTGCGAGGTCTACAAGACTTTCCTCGGCGGCGGGTTCGGGCGTCGCGCCACCTCGGTCGACTATGTCAGGCAGGCCGTCCTCGTCGCCAAGGAGATGCCGGGTGTTCCGGTGAAGCTCCTGTGGACGCGCGAAGAGGACATGACCCATGGGTGGTATCACCCGATAACCCAATGCAAGATGACCGCCGGGTTCGACGACAAGAAGAACCTCACCGCCCTGCACATCCGCATTTCCGGCCAGTCGATCCTTGCGACGGTGGCGCCCGGCCGCATGCAGAACGGCATGGATCCCGCGACCTTCGCCGGTTTCTACAAGGGCGGCGCCGAGGCGGCATTCGGCTACGACGTGCCGAACCTGCTGATCGACCACGCCATGCGCAATCCGCACATCCCGCCAGGCTTCTGGCGGGGCGTGAACATCAACCACAACGCCATCTACATCGAGAGCTTCATGGACGAGCTCGCCAAAGAAATGGGCGTCGATCCCCTCGAATTCCGTCGCAAGCTCATGGCCAAGTACCCCAAGCATCTCGCCGTGCTCAACGCGGTGGCGGAAAAGGCCGGCTGGGACAAGCCGGCCCCGAAAGGCGTCTATCGCGGGCTCGCGCAGCACATGGGCTTCGGCAGCTACATCGCCGCCTGCGCAGAGGTCTCGGTCGACGGCAACAAGGTGAAGGTCCACCGCATCGTCGGCGCGACCGACCCCGGCTACGCGGTCAACCCCGCCCAGATCGAGCGGCAGATCGCCGGCTCGTTTATCTACGGCCTGACGGCGTTGTTCCTCGGCGAATGCACGGTCAAGGACGGGGCGATCGAGCAGACCAACCTCGACACCTACGAGATGTTGCATCTCGCCCAGATGCCGAAGGTGGAGGCGATTGTCATGCCGTCGGGCGGACCGGTGTGGGGCGGCGTCGGCGAGCCGACCATCTGCGTGGCGCCGCCCGCGGTACTCAATGCCATCACCGCGGCGACCGGCAAGCGCTATCGCACCTTCCCACTCAAGAACCACGGCTTGACCATCGTGTGAGCGCGGACAAGTGTGACGCGCCAAAGCGTGTGAACACGAACGAGCGGCGGCCGCGGGCCGCCGCTCATCTCCGGGAACTACGGCCATGAAGCTTTCCTTCGCCGCAGGCGCCATTGCCGGCATGAGTATTCTGGCCGCCGCCGGCATCCTGCCCGTCGCCGCGATCGCAGCCGACGCGCCGCCCGGCGCGCTGTCGTGCTCCGGCTGCCATTCGCCCAATGCCACCGACACGTCGACGCCGCCGCGCCTCGTCGGGCGCGACCCCGCAAAGACCGTAGCGGCGTTGCAGGAGTTTCGCAGCGGGCAGCGCGCCGCCACCATCATGGACCGTATCGTGAAGGGTTTTTCCCCCGAAGAGATCCAGGCCATCGCGGCCTGGTACGGCGCGCAGAAATAGACGGCAGAGATAGACGAGAGACGATGCCCATGAAGCGACCGCATCCGAACCGCCGCCAGTTCGTCGCCGCCGGGGCTGCCGCCGGCACCTTCGCCATGCTGCCGCGGCCACTGCTGGCGCAGGGTGCCCAGCCGAAGATCGTGGTGATCGGAGGCGGGTTCGCCGGCCTCACCGCGGCGCGCATGGCGAAGCGGTACGACCCCAGGCTCGACGTCACCGTGGTCGAGGCGAATCCGACCTACACCGCCTGCCCGTTCAGCAATGACGTCATCGCCGGCCTGCGCGACATCAAGGAGCAGCAGTTCGGCTACGGCAAGATCGGCAGCGACGGCGTCACCCTCGCGCAAACGGCCGCGACGGGCGTCGATGCGACGGCGCGCACGGTGACGCTCGGCAATGGCAACAAGCTCAACTACGACCGCCTGGTGCTCGCCCCCGGCATCGAGCTGCGCTTCGATGCGCTGCCCGGATACAACGAGGCCGCCGCCGAACGGATGCCCCACGCCTGGAAGGCGGGCGAGCAGACCCTGCTGCTACGCCGCCAGATCGAGGCGATGAACGACGGTGGCGTCGTGGTGATCGTGTCGCCGCAGAATCCCTACCGCTGTCCGCCCGGGCCCTATGAGCGCGCGAGCCTGATCGCCTACTACCTCAAGACCAACAAGCCGCGGTCGAAGATCATCATCCTCGACGCCAAGGACGCCTTCTCCAAGCAGCGCCTGTTCCAGAACGCCTGGAAGGAGCTGTATCCCAATATCGAATGGGTATCGCTGTCGATGGGCGGCAAGGTCGCCTCGGTCGATCCCGCCACCAATACGCTCGCCACCGACTTCGACAAGGTCAAGGCCGACGTCGCCAATGTGATCCCGCCGCAGAAGGCGGGCCGCATCGCCGAGATTGCCGGCACCACCGATCGCTCCGGCTGGTGCCCGACCGATCCGGTGACCTTCGAGTCGCGCCAGGTGCCCGGTATCCACATCGTCGGCGATGCCGCCATCGCCGGCGCGATGCCGAAATCGGCGTTCGCCGCCAACGCCCAGGCCAAGGTGTGCGCCGTCGCGGTGGCGAAGCTCGCGCGCGGCGAGACGCCGGAAACACCCAAGCTCATCAACACCTGCTACAGCCTGATCGCGCCGGACTACGGCATCTCGGTCGCCGCCATATATCACCCCGTGAACGGCCAGTTGGCCGAGGTCGCGGGCTCCGGCGGCACCAGCCCGGTCAATGCGCCGCGTACGCTGCGAAACGATGAAGCAAAGCTCGCCGATGGCTGGTTCAACACCATCACCTCCGAGGTCTTCGGCTGAGCGCATGGCAATGCGGGTTGCCGCCTCCGCGATTGCGATCCTTTGCTTGGGGATTATGTGTTGCAGTGGGGGCCACGCCGAAGAGGGTTCGCGGCCCTACACCGTGGTCGGCGACGCCATCCCGGAGTCCCTGACCGGGGAACCCGGCGACCCCGCCCGCGGCAAGGCGATCGTGACCAGCCGGCAGACCGGGCTGTGCCTGTTGTGTCATTCGGCACCACTGCCGGAGGAGAAGTTTCCAGGGTACCATCGGCCCCGATCTCAAGGGATCAGGGTCGCGTTACTCGGAGGGCGAATTGCGGTTGCGCATGGTTGACTCGCGCCGGCTCAATCCGGATACCATCATGCCGTCCTATTACCGCCTTGACGGGCTCGAACGGGTGGCGCCGGCGTTTCGCGGCAAGACCGTCCTCTCGGCGGAGCAGATCGAGGACGTGGTGGCCTTTCTCAAGACGCTGCGCGACGACAAGAGGGATCCATGAGGAAGAACCACAGGCCGACGCGGCGCGCGGTTCTGGCAGGCGCAAGCGCCGCCGGCGCACTGGGCGCGGTCCCGCTGCTGCTGGTGCGCCCCGCGGCGGCGACGCCGGAAAAGATGCAGGCCGCGATCAAGAGCGTGATCGGCGAAGCGATCGTGAAGAAGGGCAAGGTGACCCTCGATATTCCGCCGCTGGTCGAAAACGGCAACACCGTCGCCATGTCGGTCGCGGTGGAAAGCCCCATGACGGCTGCAGACCACGTCAAGGTGGTCCACGTCTTCAACGAGAAGAATCCGCAGCCCAACGTGATCGACGCCTATTTCGGCCCGCGCGCCGGCCGCGCCGCCTTCAACACCCGCATCCGCCTCGCCGACACCCAGACCATCGTCGCCATCGCGGAAATGAGCGACGGCTCGTTCTGGTCCGATTCGGTCGACGTGATCGTCACGCTGGCCGCGTGTCTGGAGTACAATTAGATGTACCCGCACCGACGCGCGATCGGATTTCCCTTTCCCCCTTCTTCAGGCGGAGGGTCGGGGTGGGGGTCCGCGGACTCTACACAAGTACTGCGCTCGCGGCCCGCGATCCCCTCCCCAACCCTCCCCTTTTCAAGGGGAGGGAGAAAGCCGGCCGCGCGTCGGAATGAAACGTTGGAGGCGCGAAACTAGCCATGGCCCGCACCCTCATCAACGTCCCGCCCAAGGCCAAGCGCGGCGAGGTCATCGAGATCAAGACGCTGATCTCACACGTCATGGAGACCGGCTATCGCCGCAACGAGGTCGGCGCCATGGTCCCGCGCGACATCATCAATACATTCGTGTGCACCTACAACGGCGAGGAGGTGTTCCGCGCCGGCCTTTACCCCGCGATTGCCGCGAACCCCTTCTTCAGCTTCTTTGCGGTGGCGACCGAAAGCGGAAAGTTCGAGTTCAAATGGACCGACGACGAGGGCAATGTCGAAACCGCATCGGCCGAAATCACGGTCGAATGAGCGCGGCTGCGCAACGGCCGCCGCGCGAGCGAACGTAGTTTCCATCATGTCGCCTGCGAAAATCCTCGGCACGCTGCTGCTCCTGTTCGCTGCCATCCCCTGCTTCAGCGCTGAAATCGCGCCGGCCGAGCGCCGCTCCGGCTATGCCGACATGAGCCGGGAAACGCGGGCGATGGAGGATGACGACAGCGCCAATCCCGGCATGCTCTCCGTGCTCGACGGCGAAGCGCTGTGGAACCAGAAGGCGGGCGCGGCCAACCGCTCCTGCGCCGATTGCCATGGCGATGCCACGCAGACCATGAAGGGCGTCGCGGCGCGCTACCCGGCCTTCGACGCCGCGCGCGGACGCCCCGTCGATCTCGAGGGGCAGATCAATATCTGCCGCAGCGAGCGCCAAAAGGCGGCGCCGCTGCGCTTCGAAAGCCCGGAACTGCTGGCGCTCTCGGCCTATGTGGCACGCCAGTCCC
This sequence comes from uncultured Alphaproteobacteria bacterium, assembly GCA_963800215.1. GTDB lineage: Bacteria > Pseudomonadota > Alphaproteobacteria > Rhizobiales > Xanthobacteraceae > JAJPKK01. The sequence goes on from CAWCZY010000013.1 coordinate 97,206, forward strand.
GCGGCACGCCGATCAGTCCGGCCACCGACGCGCGGCTGGCGCCCTTCACCGCCGCCGGCGGCGATTTCTTCACGCTGCGCCAGGGCCAGCTCAACCTATCCTGCGCGCAGTGCCACGACGACAACTGGGGCAAGCGGCTCGCCGGCAACATCGTCCCCCAGGGCCATCCCACCGGCTACCCGCTCTACCGGCTCGAATGGCAGAGCCTCGGCTCGCTGCAGCGCCGCCTGCGCACCTGCATCTCGGGTATGCGCGCCGAAGTGCCGGAATACGGCTCGCCCGAATACGTCAACCTCGAACTCTTCCTCATGCAGCGCGCCCGCGGCATGGCGATGGAATCGCCGGCCGTGCGGCCTTGATCTTCGAAACAGCGGAACCCCTCCCCCATGGCTTCTCCCGTCATCGATACCCATTCCCACATCGTGCCGCCCGACATGTGGAAGGCGATGCGCAGCGCCGGCAAGTCATACGGCGTCGAACTCACCGGCGACGAGAAGCGCTGGATCGTGCGGCTGGAAGGCAGCACCCACACCCGCCCCATGTACATGCCGCTGACCCACACCGCCGAGCGCATCGCCACCATGGACCGGCAGGGCGTCGACATGCAGGTGCTCGCCGGCTACGTGGATTTTTCCGGCTACACGATGCCGCTCGATCTCGGGATCAAGTTCTCCGAACTGCAGAACGACACCATCGCCGGCGTCGTCGCCACCGATCCCGGCCGCTATCTCGGCGCCGCCAACCTGCCGCTGCAGGATTCCAAGGCCGCCATCAAGGTGATGGAGCGCGCCATGAACCAATACGGTTTCAAGGCGGCGCAGATCGCGACCTATCTCGGCCCGTCGCGATTCCTCGACGATCCCGCGCTGGATCCGTTCTGGCAAGCCATGCAGGAGATGAAGGTGCTGCTGATCTTTCATCCCTATGACGAGCAGCCGGCGGCGGGTTTGCGCGAATATTTCCTCCACAACTGCATCGGCTATCCTCTGCAATCGACCGTCGCGGTGGCGCGGATGATGTTCGGTGGCGTGTTCACGCGCTTCCCCGGCGTGATGGTCAAGATTCCCCATGGCGGCGGCCTGCTCCCGGCGCTGATCGAGCGCTTCCGTCACGCCGCCGACAACCGTCCGGAGCCGCGCTCCAAGGGCTACCAGGGCGACCCGCTCGACGTGATGAAGCAGCTCTACTACGACACGCTGACCTTCAGCCCGGCGGCGCTGCGCTTTCTCATCGACATGGTCGGCACCGAACGCCTGATGCTCGGCAGCGACTATCCCTTCGAGATGGCCGACCCCGACCCGGTCGCCAACGTGAGAGCCGCGGTGGCCCCGGAGCACCAGGACGCCGTGCTCGGCGGCACCGCGGCGGGCATTTTATGCCACGACAGCGGATGCGGGTGCGGGGGGCATTGAGCCTGTAAATCCTTTTCTTACGACCTCATCCTGAGGAGCCGGCGCAGCCGGCGCCTCGAAGGATGGCCACAGGCACTTCGGTCGCAAAGCAGTTGCTCATGTCGTGCACGCGGCCATCCTTCGAGACGCGCCTTTCAGGCGCTCCTCAGGATGAGGTCACAAAGTGAAAATGTTTCACCCACGCAATGCCTTGAGGTCGAGCGGCCCCGCATAAAGCGTGTTCGCCACCGAGAGCGCCGAACCGATGCGGGATTCCTGCCAGCCGCCGTGGCGGGCGTTGAGGATGAACTTGTCGTCGATGTCGGCGCGGGTCAGCGGCTCGTGGGCACCGCCGCGCATGTAGGGCTGACGTTCCTCGACCACACTGCCGTCGCTCATCACCGCACGGATATGGCCGGTGAAGTTCTTCGGATAGGGATTGTCGGGGTCGACGACATAGCGGACCTTGGCAGCGACCGCGAGCACCGCGGGGTCTTTCACCGCTGCATCGGTGAAATCACCGAGCCCGACATTGCTGCGCACGAACCCGGCGGCGATGCAATAGGGCGTCGAGAATTTCGCGCCATAGCCGTTGGACGGGTGCTGCTTGTCGGCGAGCGGCTCCCACAGCCGGTGCACCGTGCCCTCGCCGACTTCGCATACGATTTCGCGGATGTCGCCGGCCGCGACGCCGCGCGCCGCGAGACGCCGGGCACAATCGATGTAAGGGTGGGCCATCGTCCCGCAGGGATAAGGCTTGAAGGCGAGCGTCTGCGTCACCCAATGCGTGCCGAAGTCGCGCAGCAATGCGTCGTAGTCGCCCTTGGTGGTGTGGGCGAAGCCGTGGAACAGGCCGTGGGTGCCCTCGAACACGGTGCGCGGCCCGACGAAGCCTTGCTGCGCCAGCAGCGCCGCGCGCAAGCCCGATTGCGCCGCCCAGCCCGCATGCATGCGTTTGGTCCAGGCGCCCTCGGCGAGATATTCGATGATGCCCGAGGCCATGCTGCCGGCGATGCCGAGCGCGTCGACGATGCCGCGGCGACCGAGCCCGAGCGCCGCGGCGACGCCGGCCGCCGCCGCGATGGCGCCGAACACCGCGGTCGGGTGGAAGCCGGCCTTGTGCACCAGCTTGGGCGTGACCAGCCCGAGCCGGCACATGGTCTCGACGCCCACGGCGATGCCGGTGAGCGCGGCGGCGCCGTCGGGCCGGTGGCGCTCGCAGGCCGCGAGCACGGCAGGCACGATGACCGCGCCGGCATGCACCGGGCCGCCCTCGAAGGTGTCGTCGAAATCCTCGCCATGGATGGCGGTGCCGTTGACCAGCGCCGCGCCCGCCGCGCTCAGCGTGCGGGCATGGCCGATCACGGTGCAGGGGCCGTCGTCGTCGCAGGCGGCGAGCGTCGCCTTCACATAGTCCGCATCGCGGACGGTGAGGCAGAGGCCGATGACGTCGACGGCGAGATCCTCGCACTTCGCCCGCATCGCCGCCGGCAGGCCAGCGGGGTCGACGGCGGCGATGCCTTCGGCGAGCTTTTCGGCGACGGAGACGGCGGGAACGGTTTCGCTCATTGTCATGCTGACCCTGTCAAATGTCATTGCCCGGCTTGACCGGGCAATCCAGTACGCCCGGTCGGTGTTTACTGGATCGCCCGGTCAAGCCCGGCGATGACAGTGAAGGATGTGTCGACATAAGCAAAATCGCTCGGCGCTAAGTGTTTCGCAGGCGCACGCCGCCGAAGCCGGGGATGCGGTTGATGAGGACGACGACGGCGAAGGTGACGATGAGCATGATCAGGCCGAGCACCGCGATGGCGCCGAGGTCGCCGCTCTCGTTGAGGTCGAAGATCAGCACCGAGATCACCTTGGTCTCCGAGGTGAACAGCATGATCGCCGCCGACAATTCGCGGATGACGCCGACGAAGATGAAGCACCAGGTCGCGATCACGCTGGTGCGCAGCAGCGGCGCGGTGATGCGGGCGAGGGTGCCGAGCCGCGTCGCGCCGAGGATGCGGCTCGCCTCCTCGAGATCGGGATTGACCACCCGGAACGCCGAATAGAGCTGCTGATAGGCCGACGGCAGCGCGATGGTGACGAAGGCGATCAGCAGGATCCACAAGGTGCCGTAGAGCACGAAGGGCGGCCGCGTGTAGCTCAGGAACAGCCCGACGCCGAGCACGATGCCGGGCACCGCGACCGGCGCGGTGGCGAGGAAGCCGAGCGCCTTATGCCAGGCGATCGCCTTGCGCGCGGTCATGTAGGCGATCACCACCGCCATCACGGTGCCGATGGTGGCGGCGGCGGTGCACAGGATCAGCGTGTTCTCGAAGGCGAGCTTGGTCGCCGACAATTCGAAGAACACGAACTCGACGTTGTGGAGCGTGAGGGTGCCCAACGACACGAATTGGGATGCGACCGGCGAGAATGCCGCGTTGAGCAGCGCGCCATAGGGCAGGAACACGGGATTGAGCAGCACGATGAAGACGACGGCGAGCGCCGCCCATTTCCAGCGTCCGAGCGAGACCAGGCGCGGGTTGCCCTGCCGCCCGCCCACCACCGAATAGCCGCGCCGCCCGAGCACGAAGCTCTCCGCGCGCAGCAGCAGGATGGTGAGCACCAGCAGCGGCAGCGACGCCGCGGCGGCGAGCTCAGGGTTCGGCGGATACTGGAACAGGCTCCAGATCTTGGTGGTCATGGTGTGAAAGCCGGCCGGCAAGGCGAGGATCGCCGGCGAGCCGAACAGCGTCATCGCCTGGAGAAACGCGATCAGCGCCCCGGCCAGCACCGCCGGCATGGCGAGCGGCACCGTCACCCGGCGCGCCGTGGTCCAGACGCTGGCGCCGAGGATCGAGGAGGCGTCCTCGAGGTCGCCGGGAATGCGGTCGAGCGCATTGGCGACGAGCACGAACACATAGGGAAAGGTGTAGCAGGCGATGACGAAGATCAGGCCGGGCAGCGAGTAGATGTCGAAGAGGTACTCGTCCTGCTCCGCCCCGGTGATCGCGCGGAACGCTTGGTTGAGGAGGCCGCTGTTGGGCGCCGCCAGCAGCTCCCAGGCGATGGCGCCGAGAAACGGCGGGGTGACGAAGGATGCCGTCACCAGCGCGCGCACGGTCCGGCGCAGCGGCATGTCGGTGCGCGCCACCAGCCACCCCATCGGCGCCGCGACCACGCAACAGATGATGGCCGAGCTGGTCGCCAGGATGACCGTGGTGATGAGCGGATCGAGGAAGGTCGGATCGGTGACGAGCTGGGCGAAGTTGGCGAGCGTGAAGCCGCCGGCACGGTCGTGAAAGCTGTAATAAACGAGCCACGACAGCGGCAGCAGGATCAGCATGCACAACGCCGCCGCAAAACCGATCAGGATCGGCCACGACAGGTCGAAACGAAACGGCAGGCGCGGCGCGGGCGCGGGGACGGCGAGGGCCAATGGTCACACCCGGAACAGCTTGGTGTAGTGCGCCTTGATCTCCTCGGCGTTTTTTTCCACCGCGGCGGCATCCTCCGTCATCACCTTGATGTCGCGGAACGGCTTGCGGCCGGGCTTTTCCTTGACGTCGGGATGGAACGAGCGCAGGCCGCCGAAATCGGAGACCAGCTGCTGGCATTCGGCGGTGAAGCAGAAGCATTGGAACAGCCGCGCCGCATTGGGATTGGGCGCCGCCTTGAAAATCCCGTTCGGTCCGACGATCAGCGGCGTGCCCTCGGGCGGATAGACGATCTCCACCGGACCGCCGCTCTCCTTGATCTGGAACATGCTGTATTCGTTGCCGTCGGCCATCACGGCGCGCTCGCCCAGCGCCAGCTTCTTGGGCGGATCGGCGGACGACTGCACCTGCATCACCCGCTGCTTGGCGAGCTTCTCGAAATAGCCCCAGCCGAGATCGCGGGACATCTCATAGGTCGCGGTCATGATGGTGCCGCTGTAGCCGGGATGGGCCTTGACCATCTTGCCGGCCCATTTGGGATCGAGCAGGTCGGCGAAGCTCTTCGGCGCATCCGCCGCTTTCACGAGATTGGTATTGTAGCCGATCACGCTCAGCCCGGCGCGGAAACCGGCGAACAGGCCGTCGGCGTCCTTCTGGTCCGCCGGGTAGTGCTTCGCCACGTCCTCCGGCACGAAGGGCGCGAGCAGGCCGTCGCGGCTGCCAGACGATGAAATGGGAGGCGTCGGAGGAATTGACCACGTCGACCGCGTGGATGTTGCTCGCATATTCCTGGCCGATGCGCTGGAACACCCGCTCGGCGCCGGTGCGCTCGACCCGCACCGCGATGCCGGGATATTTCGCCTCGAAGGCCTTGGCGATCTTCTCGGAAATCGGCAGGTCGATCGAGGTGTAGAAGATGACCTTGCCTTCCTTGGTCGCGGCATCGATCAGGGCGGGCGTGATCGCGGTCGGTTCCGGCGCGGCGGCGCGGAGCGGAGAGGCGAACACGGTCATGGCTGCCGCGCCCGATGCCTTGAGCATGTCGCGCCGTGAGAATGTTCCCGCTGCCATGGCCGTCTCCTCCAGTCGTCCGCATCGGCGGAACGTCTTACCTGCCGGGACCTCAGCGCTCGAGCACCCGGCAGCGTTCGGCCGGCAGGCGCAGCCAGACCCGGCTGCCCTGCGCGATGTTGTGTTCCGGCGTGGTGACGATACGAAGCGACGTGCCGTCGCCGATCTCCGCCAAGTAGTCGCGACTGTTGCCGAGAAACACGTTGCGCGCCACCACCGCAGGGATGACATTTTCACGCAGGCCCGGCTCCGCGGCGTCGGTGCCGATGCCGATCTCGTGCTGGCGGATCGAGATCGCCACATCGGCGCCCGGCACCAGCGCGGCACCGCCGCAGGCGACGGCGGCGCCGGCGATCGAAACATGGCCTGCGTCGAGCGCCTTGCCCTTGAGGACGTTGCTGGCGCCGATGAAGCGGGCGACGAACTCCGAGCGCGGCCGCGCGTAGATCTCTTCCGGCGGGCCGAGCTGCTCGATCCGCCCGCCATTCATCACCGCGATGAGGTCGGCGGTGGTCATGGCCTCGGACTGGTCGTGGGTCACGTAGACCGTCGTATAGCGGTATTCGTCGTGCAGGCGGCGCACTTCGAAGCGCATCTCCTCGCGCAGATTGGCGTCGAGATTGGACAGCGGCTCGTCGAGCAGGAGCGTTTCCGGCTCGACCACCAGGGCGCGGGCGAGCGCGACGCGCTGCTGCTGTCCGCCGGAGAGTTCGCCGGGATAGCGCGACGCGAGGCCCGCGAGCTTGGTGGTGGCGAGGATGCCCGCCACCTTGGCGGCGATGTCGGCGCGCGGCAGCTTGCGCAGGGTCAGGCCATAGGCGACGTTTTCGGCCACCGTCATGTGCGGCCACAGCGCATAGCTCTGGAAGATCATCGACATCTTGCGCGCTTCCGGCGGCAGCGTGCGCGCCGGCGACGACACCACCCGGCCGCCCACCGCGATCTCTCCGGCCGACGGCTCGACGAAGCCGGCGATCAGGCGCAGCGTCGTGGTCTTGCCGCAACCGGACGGCCCAAGCAGGCAGACCAGGAGGCCGTGGTCGACATGCAGCGAGATATCGTCGACCACGGTCACCGCGTCGTAGCGCTTGGTCAGGTTCCGCAATTCAACCGACGCCACCCGATTTCCTCCGTTGGAACACTTTTCGATTACGCCGACCCTATCGGTGTCATTGCCCGGCTTGACCGGGCAATCCAGTACGCCCGGCCGGTGTTTACTGGATCGCCCGGTCGAGCCGGGCGATGACAGCAAGATGGGCGTCGAACGAAAAGCGCTCTGGCAGCAGCTGTCCTGCCTCGCGCACGTCGAGTGGCGGAGATGCTGTTCAGGACCCCGTGAACACCGGCTTGCGCTTTTCCATGAAGGCGCGGCGCCCCTCCACATAGTCCTTGCTTTCGAAGCACCGCGTGACCATGGCGCCGCATTTGGCGAGGTCGCGCTGGGAGTCCTCCTTGACCACCTGGCTGATGACGAATTTCGTGGTCGCGATGGTGAGCGGCGCATTGTCGCCGATCGTTTCGGCATATTTCTTCACATAGCTCTCGAGTTCCTCGGCGGGGACGACACGGTTGACGAGCCCCATCATGCGCGCCTCCTCGGCATCGAACTGCCGCGCCGTGTAGAAGATTTCCTTGGCGAAGGACGGCCCCACCACGTCGACCAGCTTCTTGAGCCCCGGATAGGCATAGCCGAGGCCGAGCTTGGCGGCGGGAACGGCGAATTTGGAGTTGTCGGAGCAGATGCGCAGATCGCAGCACAGCGACAATCCGACCCCGCCGCCGATGCAATAGCCCCGGATCATGGCGATGGTGGGCTTGGGATAATCGTAGATCGCCGCATTGGCGCGCTCGACCGTCCGGTTGTAGCGCACGATCGCTTCCTCGTTGGAGCGCTCGTCCTCGAACTTCGAGATGTCGGCGCCGGACACGAAGGCCTTGCCGCCGGCGCCGGTGAGCACCACGACGCGCACCTCGTCGTCCTTGCCGAAATTCTCCAGGATGCGCGCCGTCGCTTCCCACATCTCCAGCGAAACCGCGTTGTGGCGCTCGGGATTGTTGAAGATCACATAGCCGACCCGGCCCTCCTTGCGCGAAAGCATCTTGTCCGTTTGCGTCATCTCGTCTCGTCCTCGTCAGTGCCCGGCGGGAGCGGTGAACCGCTTCCTCGGCAGGCTTTGTTGGCGACCCCTGCTCGCGATCAAACTAGTCGGAAAGTGTTTGTGCCGAAAGGATCAGATCGCATTGGCCTCGCGCAGCTTGGCGATCTGCTTGGCGCTGAATCCGAACTCCTTGAGCACGGCGCCGGTGTGCTCGCCGAGGCCCGGGGGCGGCGCCACCAGGCGGCTCGGCGTGCGCGACAGCGAGACCGGCTGGCCGACCAGCGTCATGGCCTTCTTGTCCTTGGTCTTGACCGGTTGGGCGATCCCCACATGCTTGACCTGGGGGTCGGCGAACATCTGGTCGATGGCATAGATCGGGCCGCATGGGACGCCCGCCTTGTTGAAGCGCTCGACCCAGTCGGCGCTGGTGCGCTTGCGGTGTGCACATCGATCTCGGCATTGAGCGCGTCGCGGTTCTTCGAGCGGTTGGCGACGCTGCCGTATTCCGGCCGCGCGATCCATTCCGGCGCGCCCAGCGCATGGCAGAAGCGTTCCCAGATTTTCTGCCCCGCCGAGGCGATGTTGATGTAGCCGTCCGCGGTCTTGAACACGCCGGTCGGAATGCTGGTGGGATGGTTGTTGCCGGCCTGCTTGGCCACCTCGCCCTTGACCAGCCAGCGCGCCGCCTGGAAATCGAGCATGAAGATCTGGGCCTGGAGCAGCGAGGTCTCGATCTCCTGGCCCTTGCCGGAGGTCTCGCGCTCCAGCAGCGCGATCAGGATGCCCATGGCGCAGAACAGCCCGGCGGTCAGGTCGGCGATCGGGATGCCGACCCGCACCGGCCCCTGTCCGGGGATTCCCGTGATCGACATCAGCCCGCCCATGCCCTGGGCGATCTGGTCGAAGCCGGGGCGCTCGGCATAGGGACCGGTCTGGCCGAAGCCGGAAATACTCGCATAGACGATGCGCGGATTGACCTTGCGCAGCGTCTTGTAATCGATCCCCAGCCGATCCTTGACGTCGGGGCGGAAGTTCTCGACCACCACGTCGGCCTTCTTGACCATCTTCTTGAAGCGCGGCGACGCCCTCTGGCGCCTTGAGGTTGAGCGTGATGCTGCGCTTGTTGCGATGCAGGTTCATGAAATCCGGGCCGTCGCGGGGGCCGCCCAGCGGCTCGCCGGTTTCCAGGTCGGGCGGCGTTTCGATCTTGATGACGTTGGCGCCCCAATCCGCAAGCTGACGCACGCAGGTGGGGCCGGAGCGGACCCGGGTCAAATCGAGCACGGTGAAACGGCTGAGGGCCTTGGAGGCCCGCGGAAACGGCATTTCCTTCTCCCGAACGATATCCTTGTCGAACCTGCAAAACGCGAGGCGGCGCGACATTCCCCGATATCGGCCGAATTGTCTACCCGACGCTTGACCGGGAAGGCATGGCCTGCTGGCATCCCGCCCCCGCGCCCGCCGCGGAGCGGAAACACCGCCCTGAAGACCGTCCAAAGGACACCCGAGGAACCCCAAATGACCGACACGAGCATCGATGCGCCCCGCGTTCCGGTGGACCGGTTGCGGGCCTTCATCGCGGCGGCATTCGCGGCCGCGGGGCTGCCGGAGGAGGACGCTCGCGTCCTGGGCGAGTTGATCTCCGAGGCCGATCTGCGCGGCACCGACACCCATGGGGTATTCCGCATGCCGCTCTATGTGCGCCGCATCAAGGCCGGCGGCATCAATCGGCACCCCGACATCAAGGTGATCGAGGAGCGTCCGGCGACCGCCCTCCTCGACGGCGACAACGGCATGGGCCATCTGGTGATGCGCCGCGCCGCGGAACTCGCCATCGAGAAGGCGAAGCAGACCGGGGTCGGCTGGGTCGGCGCCCGCATGAGCAACCATGCCGGGCCGGCCGCGCTCTACGCCATGATGCCGCTCGCCCATGACATGATCGGGCTCTATTTCGCCGTCGGCAGCAACAATCACCTGCCGCCGACCGGCAGCGCCGAAGCCTTGCTCGGCACCAATCCGATCGCGGTCGCGATCCCCGCCGGCACGGAACCCGCTGTGGTGATGGACATGGCGCCGACCGTCGCCGCGTTCGGCAAGGTGCGCATGAAGGCGGCACTGGGCGAGCCGATGCCGGTCGGCTGGATGATCGACCGTGACGGCAAGCCCTTGACCGACGCCGCGCGCGCCGCCGAGGGGCACCTGCTGCCGATCGGCGACTACAAGGGCTATGCGCTGTCCCTGATCATCGGGCTGCTCGCCGGAGTTCTCAACCGCGCCGCGTTCGGGCGCGGCATCGTCGACTTTCTCAAGAACCCGGCGACCGCCACCAATACCGGCCAGTCGGTCCTCGCCGTGTCGGTTGAAGCGTTCTGCCCGGCGGACCTCTTCAAGGAGCATGTCGACGCGGCGGTGCGCACGATCCGCGAGTCCCGGCGGCTGCCCGGCGTCGAGCGCGTCTGGCTCCCGGGAGAGCAGAGCCACACCAAGCGGCTCGATCGCCTCGCCCATGGCATCCCGGTGCCGCCGGCGCTGCGCAAGAACCTCGACGCGCTGGCGCAGGAGTTGGGGATCGGGGTGCTGCTCTGACTGGCGGCAGCCGCGCCGGCCGATTTACGGTCGCTTAAACTTCGCCGACAACAATCTGTGCGGGCAATGCGGGCAATAGTGGTCCGCGCCCGTGGCGCCGCCATCGAACCCATCCAATTCCCGGGAGACTAAGGGAGGAGGGCCGCCACATGGACAGCCGGGAGGGGATGACATGATCTTGCAGTCTTTGGCCGGATTACCGGGATTTCTAGCCTATTTCTGCACCGCCTTCGTGATCACGATCGGCTACCTGTTCGTCTACATGCGCATTACGCCCCACGACGAGTTCGAGTTGATCCGCCAGAATGTGCCCGGCGCCGCGATTGCACTGGGACTGAGCCTGCTCGGCTTTGCGCTGCCGCTTGCAAGTGTCATTGCCCATACCGAAAACCTTGTGGATTGCGTGATCTGGAGCATTATCGCCCTGATCGTGCAGGTCATCGTCTATTTCGTGGTGCGCATCCCGATCCCGAACCTGCCGAAACGCATCGCCGCCGGCGACATGGCGCCAGCGATCTGGCTCGGCTTGGCGTCACTGGCAGCGGGCGCGCTGAGCGCCGCGTCGATCTCCTATTAGCGGGACCAGACCGTGAAACGCTCCGCCCAGGTGTCGCTCGTTCTCGTGACGGCCGTCGGAGTCGGCGGCGCCGCCTATGCCCTGCAACCGCAGGATCGCTGCCGGCCCTCCGCTCCGAGCGCGGTCAAGGGCGACGCGCCGCAGAATTGCCGTTCCACGTCCCACGGCTCGTCGGGATCAAGCGGCGGATCCTCGTGGTTCTCCCGTTCGGGCTCGGCTACGTCGAGTTCCGGCACCGCCGGCACCTCGTCATCCAACTCCGGCGGCACCGCGCGCGGCGGATTTGGGTCGATCGGCCGGGCCTTTGCTTCGCTCGGCGGCTGACCAGGCGATGCAGCGCATTCCCGTCGACGAGCGTGCGAACTGGCGCGACCGCGCCGAGAAGATGGGCTTCGCGTACCATTCCATCAACGGCGGACTCTATTGGGACGAGACGGCGTATTACGCGTTCAGCCTCAGCGAGATCGAGGACGAACTCGAAGCGCCGACCGCCGCTCTCGAGGCCATGTGCATCGAGTTGGCGGGCCGCGCCGTCGCGGACGAGCAGATCATGAAGCAACTCGCCATTCCGGAGCCGTTCTGGAATTTCATCGCGGCGAGCTGGCGACGACAAGACGGCAGCCTCTACGGGCGCTTCGACCTGCGCTACGATGGCCAAGGACCGGCCAAGCTCCTGGAATACAATGCCGATACGCCGACCTCGTTGTTCGAGACGGCGGTGTTCCAGTGGGACTGGCTCGACGGCGCGATCGCCCAGGAAATCGTGCCACGCGATGCCGATCAGTTCAACTCGCTGCATGAGCGGCTGATCGCGGCGTGGAAGGCGCTCCTGTCATCGATGCCTGTGCTGGCGAAGTCGGCATCCGGCGTGTCCGCGCCGCACGCGCCTCAGTCCGGCCGCACCGTCCATTTCGCCGGCATGCTCGACAATCCCGAGGATGCCGGCACGCTCGTTTATCTGGCCGACACCGCGAGCCAGGCCGGCGCCGCGACCAAGCTCGTTGCGATGGACACGATCGGCCGCACTCCCAAGGGCGGATTCGTCGATCCGGACGATGTGGCTGTCGAAATCGGCTTCAAGCTCTATCCCTGGGAATGGATGTTTCGCGAGCAGTTCGGAGCCTCGCTGTCCGGCGCATCGACGCGATGGATCGAACCGCCCTGGAAGGCCATCCTGTCGAGCAAGGGAATTCTGCCGCTGCTGTGGGCGATGTTTCCACGCCATCCGAACCTGCTGCCGGCCTATTTCGCGGACGACCCCGAGCGCGCCGGGCTAGGCCGCTCCTACGTGGTAAAGCCGCTCCATTCGCGGGAGGGCGCAAACGTGGAGATCGTCATCGACGGCACCATCATCGACGCAGACGACGGGCCGTATGGCGACGAGCCCAAGATCCTGCAGGCGGTCGCCCCGCTCCCGGTGTTCGACGGCAACTACACGGTGCTGGGCTCGTGGATTGCGGGCGGCGCCCCCGCGGGCCTATCGGTGCGCGAAGACACCGGACCGATCACCAAGAATACGTCGCGGTTCCTGCCGCACGCGATCATCGATTGAAGGCCCTCTCGCCGTTGATCGCGCTCTTGTCGCGGCGGCGCTGCACCGAGGAGGCGATCCGCATCGCCTCGCGGTATTTGGCGACGGTGCGGCGCGCGATGTCGATGCCGGCTTCGCGCAGTTTCGCGACGATGGTGTCGTCGGACAGGATGTCGTCGGCGGCCTCGGCGTCGATGAGCTGCTTGATGCGGTGACGCACCGCTTCGGCCGAATGCGCCTCGCCGCCATTGGTCGCTGCGATCGACGCGGTGAAGAAGAACTTCATCTCGAAGGTGCCGCGGCTGGTCGCCATGTATTTGTTGGCGGTGACGCGCGACACCGTCGACTCGTGCATCTCGATGGCGTCGGCGATGGTCTTGAGATTGAGCGGCCGCAGATGCTGCACGCCGTTGGCGAGGAAGGCGTCCTGCTGGCGCACGATCTCGCTCGCCACCTTGAGGATGGTCTTGGCGCGCTGGTCGAGCGCGCGCACCAGCCAGGTGGCGGTCTGCAGGCATTCGGCGAGATAGGACTTTTCATTGTCCTTCTTGGCGGTCTTCGACACCTTCGCGTAATAGGTCTGGTTGACCAGCACCCGCGGCAGCGTGTCGTGGTTGAGTTCGACCAGCCAGGCGCCGTCGGCGCCCTGGCGCACGAACACGTCGGGCACGATCGGCTGCACCACGCCGGACGCGAAGGCCAGCCCGGGCTTGGGATTGAGGTGCTTGATCTCCGCGATCATCTCCAGGAGATCTTCCTCGTCGACGCCGCAGATTTTCCGCAAGGCGGCGAAGTCGCGCTTGGCCAGCAGCTCGAGATGGTCGAGCAGCGCCGCCATGGCGGGATCGAGCCGGTCGAGCTCGCGCAACTGGATGGCGAGGCACTCGGTCAGATTGCGCGCGCACACCCCCGGCGGATCGAGGGCCTGCAGCCGCGCCAGCACCGCCTCGACCCGCGCCAGCGGCGCACCGAGCTTGTCGGCGGCCTCGGCCAGGTCGCCGGTGAGGTAGCCGGCCTCGTCGACGAGATCGACCAGGTATTGGGCGATCATGCGGTCGACCGGATCGGCGAAGGCGAGCGCCACCTGCTCGGCGAGATGGCCGGCGAGCGACGTCTCCTCGGAGACGAAGGCCTCGAGGTTGTAGTCGCCGTCGGCGCGGCCGCCGGCGCCGACGCCGGCCCATTCCGAATAGGCGGCCGGCTCCGATTGGGCCTGGCGGGCGGGCCCGGCCGGGCCCTCGTCGGGAAACACATTATCGAGGCCGGTGTCGAGCCGCTGCTCGATGGTTTCGCGGCTGGTCTCCAGGCGATCCTCCATCCAATCGCCGTTGCGCGGCTCCTCGCCGTCGCGCGGCGCCTCGTGGACCGGTTCCACCTCGCCGCGGACCGGTTCTTCCTCCGCCGGCCGCTCCAGCAGCGGATTCTTCTCCAATTCGCCGTCCACATAGGCCGCGAGGTCGAGGTGCGACAGCTGCAGCAGCTTGATCGCCTGCATCAGCTGCGGCGTCATCACCAGGGCCTGGCTTTGACGCATCAGAAGTTTTTGGAACAGTGCCATGTTCGCCGCAAAAAATATTGGTCCGTTTCTTGCCTATCCGGTTCTGGCGCACGCTGTATACCCAAACTCTTGGCTTAGGCTTAAAAAGGCGGGCATGCCCATGCACGGAGCGCAATTCCAGTCGGGGATTGAGCAGGCTTAGCAGAGGCCTGCGAAGCCGCGGCGGTCTTGGCGGCCGTGACGTCCGGTTCCGAACAGGTGGGGAGCCGCCTGTACGGATTCGCACCCCCGGCCTACATCCTGAATTCCTCGCCGAGATAGAGCCGCCGGACATCGGGATTGTTGACGATGTCGTCGGGGTCGCCTTCCATCAGCACTTCGCCGGAATAGATGATGTAGGCGCGGTCGGTGAGGCCCAGCGTCTCGCGCACATTGTGATCGGTGATCAGCACGCCGATGCCGCGCTGGGTGAGGTGGCGCACCAGCGTCTGGATGTCGCCGACGGCGATCGGGTCGATGCCCGCGAAGGGTTCGTCGAGCAGCATGTAATTGGGCCGCGTCGCCAGCGCGCGGGCGATCTCGACGCGCCGCCGCTCGCCGCCCGAGAGCGCGATGGTCGGCGTCTTGCGCAGCCGCGTGATGTGGAATTCCTCGAGCAGGGCTGTCGAGTTCGGCCTCGCGCCGGCGCCGGTTGGGCTCGATCACTTCGAGCACGGCGCGAATGTTCTCCTCGACATTGAGGCCGCGGAAGATCGAGGCTTCCTGCGGCAGATAGCCGATGCCGAGCCGGGCGCGCTGATACATCGGCAGCGCCGTGACATCCCAGCCATCGAGATGGATGTGGCCGCGATCGGCCTTGATGAGGCCGGTGATCATGTAGAACACCGTCGTCTTGCCGGCGCCGTTGGGACCGAGCAGGCCCACGGCCTCGCCGCGCCGGACGTAGAGGCTCACCCCGCGCACCACCTTGCGGGTGCCGAAGCTCTTTTCCACGCCGTGTACAGCGAGATAGTCGCGCTGGGGAGCGCGGGAGTCGGCGCCTGGGATCGGGTCGCACGCGGCTGCTGGCTTGCGGTCCGCGCCGGAGCGCCGGCTCCATTCGGCTTGGCCCTGCCGGCGGCCGGTCGCGTGGGCGCAGGCGCCTTGCGGCGCCCGTCCCAACGTTTGAACAGGGCGATCAGGTCGACCACGAGGGCCTCAAAGCCGTCACAGCGAGGCTGGAAGCGTGATAGTCGCTCCCCCCGTGGCTTTCAACCGCCGCCCCGGCGAGCGCTCAATACAGCCCGCCGCCGGCGACGGCGACCGATGTGCCGCGGCAGCCTCACGCGCCGGCGCGGCAGCAGGTGCAGCTTCGGCCCCGGATTTCTCGCCAGCATGGCGCCGGGCTGGATCAGCGCCTGCACGCGGCACTGGCCCTGCGACTTGCCGCATTCGACCCGGGACGTGCCGGAGGTGAGATCGACGGTGAGACGGTCGCCCTTCACCACGTTCTGCCCCTGGGAAATGACGACATTGCCGAGCAAGCGTCACCGTGTTCGCCTGCATGTCGAACACGCCGCTCTCGCCGGTGGCGGTCTGGTCCTTCTGGGTGACGAACACGCCGCCCTTGGCTTCGACGCGGCGAATCTGCTGGCTGATCGGCGGCGCATCCGGCGCACCGGCTATCGGCGGCGGCGGCTTGGCGGGCTTGGGCGCGGAGTCGTCGTCATAGAAGACCATGAGCGTCTTGCTGCGCAGCGTCGTGTCGCCCTGCACGAGATGGACGTCGCCGGAGAACGTGGCGACCTTGTCCTTGTCGCGCACTTCGAGGCTCGCCGAGCTGATCTTGATCGGCTTGTCGCGGTTCTGGGAAAATCCCTGCAGCGCGTTGGGCGGCCCATTGGGCGCAGCTTGGGCCGCCGATTGGGGCGGCGGCTGGGCCGCAGGCGGCGCGGCATGGGCGAGCGACGCGGCCGACATCGCCACGGCGACCATGATCCTTGCGGCGAACGGCTTCATGGCTTCGGCGTCCCCCGCAGGTCACTGCTTTGGGTTTCCTGGTTGAGCAGCAATTCGACCCCGCCGCTGAACTGGATCGAGCCGCCATTGTCGATGATCTCGAGGTGATTCGCGTTCAGCCTGCCGCCGTTGAGGAGCTTCATCTCCACCGGGCTATCCGAAACGATATGTCCGGTGCCGGTTTCCACAGTCGCCTCCGACAGCCGTCCCTCATAGCCGAGGTGGTGGTCAAGACGATTTCGTCGTGCAGCTTGAGGACTTCCGACTTGGTGTCGTAAAGCCCGTTGATGGCTTTGATCTGCACATGCTGCCCATCCTTCAGCTCGACCTTGGCGTCGATGCCCTTGAGCTCGAGGATTTCAGGCTTGGTCACGTCCTGCGCCGCCGCCCGCGCGGTCAATTCGTAGGGGCGGGCGTCGCTGGTGAAGCCGGCGAGCCTGCGGTGCCTCCATGGTGATCTTGGTTCCCGACAGCGAAACCTTGCCGATATCGATCGGGAACTTCCCGATCAGACGAAACGGATTGAAGAAGGTGGCGATGACGATCACGGCCGCGATCAGGGCGATGCCGGCCGGAATGGCCCTGCGCATCCAGCGCACGAATCGGCTGTGTCGCGCCGCCGCGCGGAACACACGATCGCCATCGCGCCGCCCGATCTCACGGGCCCCGCGCGGCGTCGGTATCGACATGGTCGACGAATAGCTCAGGCGGCCACCCCCCAAAAACCCCAGTCCGGAATCGACACACCCCCTTATAGCACATCCCACGGCGAAAGGCTCGCCTTTGAATACGGCTTCGGCACGGCAGGCGGCGCAGTTCAGCTATGAGCAAATATGTCTTCCGCCGCCCATCCGGCGAGGTCGAGCCGCACCCGGTCCGGGAGGAACCGGAAACATGCCGCCGCGAGGTCTTCGCGGCCCTCGCGGGCCAGCATGGCATCGAGCTTTTCCCGCAGGGCGTGGAGGTGAAGCACGTCGGAGGCGGCATAGGCGACCTGGGCATCGGTGAGTTCCGCCGCGCCCCAGTCGGATAGCTGCTGCTGCTTGGAAACGTCGATTCCGAGGAGGTCGCGGACCAGATCCTTGAGGCCGTGCTTGTCGGTGTAGGTGCGCACCAGGCGTGAGGCGATCTTGGTGCAGTAGACGGGTCGCCGGCATGACCCCCAGCGTCTGCTGCAACATGCCGAGGTCAAAGCGGGCAAAATGAAATATTTTCAATACGTTATGGTCTGCCAACAGGGCCTTCAGATGGTCCGCCTGGGCGCCCCCGCGGGGAATTTGGACGACATCGGCGCTGCCGTCGCCGGGCGACAGCTGGACGACGCAGAGGCGGTCCCGGTGATGGTCGAGCCCCATGGTTTCGGTATCGATGGCAACCGTATCGCGGTAGCGGCTGACATCCGGCAGATCGCCCCGATGCAGGCGAATCGTCATGATTGTATCTCCGAAATCGCCGGCATGGCGTATCCGCCAAGCCGCGTTGGCACCCCGGTCAGATGGTGGCAAGCACTTGAAAACAAATAGATTTCCCCCGCATTCGCAGGTCCGGTGTAGCACAGGCAGGGCTGCCGTAAAAGCGACCCTTTTGCTGTCTTGGCCATTTCATGCGAGAATTTCTCGCGGGTGGAGGGGAAATATGAAACGGTGGCTCATCGTCGTGGGCCTGCTTGTCGCGTGCATTCCCGACATGGCGCTGGCCGCAAGCCGTTCTCCCTCGCTGCTTCAGAGAATCCTCTCGGCGTTCACGCCGCGGCCGGCGCCGCATCATTATGTCAGAACCACACCCGGGACGCAAAAGGTCGAAGCGCCGCGGTGAAGCTGTCGCAGACGGCGCGGCCGCTCCCGACGCCGGTGCCGGAGGCCGCTCCGACGCCCGGTCGAGCGGCGACAGCCGGTTCCAAGCGGCCCAGGCGGCGCGAACCTGCGCCCGCGCCGACGCGGCCCGGTCGGGCAACGAAGGCCAAGCGTGACCGCGCAAGCCATCGCAGCCAAGGCGGCCAAGCCGCGACACCGGCTGCGCCGCCTGTGCAAGTGGCGCAGCCCGTGCCGGTGCCCAAGGCCACAACCGCGTGCGCGCGGAACCGCCGATCGAGACGGCGCAGCCCGTTCCGGTGGCGGCGACCGAGACGCCATCAAAGCCCGATCCGGCCGCGCAAGCAACCAAGAAGGCCAAGTCGCGCCAGGGCGGCAAAGCCCGTAGAGCCGATGCGGTGGCCATCTGGGGGCCCAACCTGAAGGCGGCGCTGCCGGCGGAGACTGCGGCGCCGCTCGAGATGCCGCGGCCAAGCAGATGAGCCGCGCGTGCCGCCGGCGAGGCAGGAGCCGAAATCCGGCATGCAATGGCGGACGGCGCGTGGTGTCGGCCTATTATTGGGAGGGCCGCCACACCGCGAGCGGCCAGCCGTTCAATCCGCACGGCATGACCGCCGCGCATCGCACGCTGCCGTTCGGCACCCGTCTCAACGTGACCAATCCACGCACCGGAAAAACCGTCAACGTGCTCATCAATGACCGCGGGCCGTTCGTTCGCGGGGTCAGCCTCGATCTGAGCCTCGGCGCCGCCCAGGCCATCGGCCTGCACGGCACCGGATCGGTCTGCATCCTGTGACCGCGCCCGCCACTACCCGGCTGATGCCCATAAGGCCTTGAGTGCGTTATGACGATTTCAACTTAAAACGGCACTCCGGTCACCCTTCCGTAACCAATGCAGCGAAGATTTCACGTTCGTATTGGTCATTTATACAGACCGCATTTGTACTACTCGGCGTTGCAGCATGGAATACCGCCGGCTTTCAGAAACAGGTTCAGAGTGCGACCAAGCAACCAATTCGAGCGCCTTTCGAACTTCTTTGGTTCGACCTGGGCCGGTGGTGGCGAACCGCCTTTGTGCCGAGCATCGGGGCGGCCATCATCGGCTTGGCGCTGACATTTTCCGCCTGGTACGCCGTTCATCAGCGCGAGAACCGGCTCGCGCACCAGGAATTCGACGCGCGCGCCGACGACCATTTCCTGGTTCTGCAGAACGGGATCGACCAATACATAAACGACATTTCAGCATTGCGCGCGGCGTTCGAAGCCTTCGAGCACGGCATCTCCCGCCGCGAATTCCAGAGTTTCAGCGACTATCTCTTCCGCGACAAGACTGCCATTTTCTCCACGTCGTGGATTCCGCGCGTCAGGCAGAGCGAACGTTCGGCGCACGAACGCGAGGCCGCTCGTGACGGTCTGCCGGCTACGGCATCAAATCGATAGAAGCGGACGGAAGCCTGTCCCCTGCCAAGGAGGAGAGCGAATACTTTCCGATCCTTTATTCATCAAAGGAAGCCCCCGGTTCTTCCGTCTATGGCGTCGACGTGAACGACGGTGGTCTCCGGCAGCGCACGCTCGAACGCGCACGCGACACCGACCGGCCCGCCGCCAGCCCGAACTTCGTTCTTCGCAGGGGCGAGGGCGACCGCAACGGCTTCTTCGTCGTGCTGCCGGTGTACCGGCCCGGTCTGCCTCACGACACCGTGGAGGATCGGCGCCGCAATCTCATCGGCTTTGTCCAGGGCGTTTTTCAAACCGGCATCATGATCGATTCCATCCTTCAGACCATGACCATGCCGGTCGGTTTGGATAGCTATTTTTTCGCGGCGGATTCCGGCAATGACGCGCGCCCGCTCTACTTTCACCGCTCGCGTGTGCAAGCCGGCTCGTCCGCGCCGCTGTCGCGCAGTGCGATTACCGTGGGAATGCACTGGTCGGGCGAGCTCGAGGTCGCCGACCGCCGCTGGACATATATCGCGGCACCGATCCCCGGCGGCCCAGGAACGGCTGCCCATCTGGGCTCCCGGATGATTTTGTTCGGCGGATTGCTGATCAGCGTCGTCATGCGGCGTATTTCTGGACGGTGGGCCGCAGCTCACAGCGCCTCCAGCTCAGCAACAAGGCCCTCGACCAGGTGGTCAGCGCACTCGATGCAGCCAACGAGGACCTGCTGGCCCAGAACGCACGCTTCGATACCGCTCTCAACAACATGTCCCAGGGCCTGGGCTTCTTCGACGGCGCGCAGCGGCTGATCGTCTGCAACCGCCGCCTGATCGAGATGTATGACCTTCCCCACGACCGCATGCTTCCCGGCATCACTCTGCGTGAAATCATCGATCTTCGCTGGAAGGCCGGCAGCGTGTCGACGATGAGCAAGGAGGATTATCTGCGCTGGCGCAATTCGATCGCGCGTTCCAACCAGCCCACCGACACCACCGTGGAGCTGTTGAACGGCCGCATCATCCGGATTCGCCGCCAGCCCATGCCTGATGGGGGCTGGGTGGCCACCCACGAAGACATCACCGAACAGCGGATGAGCGAAAAGGCCCTCGCGGAAGCGCGCGTCAATGCGGAGCGCGCGCAGCAGGAGGCCCAAGCCGCGCACGCGCGCCTCGTCGAGGCTTTCGACGTGGTGCCCGAAGGCATCGCCATGATGGACGCCGACGACCGCCTGGTGCTGTGGAACAGCCAGTATGCCGAGACCTATCGGGCGACCGGAAACGTGATCGTGGCAGGCATGCGGTTCGAGGATCTCCTTCGCAAGGGTCTGGCGCGCGGCCAGTACGCGGATGCGATCGATCGGGAAGAAGAATGGCTGGCTGCGCGGCTCGCCGGCCACGCGCTACCGTCGAACCGGCACGAACAACTCCTCTCGTCGGGACGCTACATCGTCGTCGAAGAGCGCCGATCCGCGAACGGCGGAAGCATCGGCGTTCGGATCGACGTCACCGAGATGAAGCACCGCGAGGAATTGTTTCGGCTGCTGTTCAAGAGCAATCCGGTTCCGATGTGGGTCATCGACGCCGTCACCCTGAAGTTTCTGGCCGTCAACGACGCCGCCGTGGCGCACTACGGATATTCGCGCGATCAATTCTTGCGGATGACCGCGCTCGATCTTCGCTCCGGGGACGAACGGAATGCCTTCAGCGGATTCATTCAGGCGGAAGGAGGCAGCCAGGGACAAAAGATCTGGCGCCACGAGAAAGCGGACGGAACCGGCATTCTTGTTTCCGTCTATTCCAAGACGCTCGTGTATGCCGGACATACGGCTCGTTTGGCCTCGGTCGTCGACGTTACCGAGCGCACCCGCGCCGAGGAGAAGCTGCTCGAACAAAAGATGCGGACCGATTCGGCCATCAACAACATGTCGCAGGGCCTGTTGATGTTCGACAGCGAGGCGCGGCTCGTGCTGTGCAACGGACGCTATATCGAGATGTACAATTTGACCGCCGAGGTGGTGAAGCCGGGATGCACCTTGCGTCAGCTTCTCGAACACCGCAAAGAGGTCGGATCGTTTTCCGGAGATCCCGAGCAATATTGTCGTGAGATTCTCGAAGACGTAGTCGACGGCACGACGTGGAGCAGGCTCGTCGAGCTGTTCGACGGACGGACGTTCCATGTCGTGAACCGGCCGATGCCCGGCGGCGGCTGGGTCGCGACGCATGAAGACGTCACCGAGCGCAAACAGGCGCAGGCACGAATTGAACACCTCGCCCATCACGATCTCCTGACCGACTTGCCAAACCGCGCGGCGTTCAACGACTTCCTGTCGAAGGCGATCGAAAATGCCGCCGCGCACGACGAAAAGATCGCGGTCGTCAGCATCGATCTCGACCGGTTCAAGGAGGTCAACGACGTGTTCGGTCATGCGGCCGGCGATGTTCTGCTGCGCGAGCTTTCCGAGCGGCTCAAGGACGCCGCCGAGGGCGCGTACCTGGCGCGTCTGGGAGGCGATGAATTCAGTCTGGTGCTGACCGAAGGGCCTCAGCCGGCCGCCGCCGAACACCTGACAGCACGGTTGCTGGCTGCCGCGGCCGCAGACCTCGAGATCAGCGGCCACCCGGTCCGAAGCGGGCTGAGCATAGGCGTCGCGATCTATCCGACCGACGGTACCGACGCATCGACATTGCTCGCCAACGCCGACGCCGGGCTTTACCGCGCGAAACGCGAAGGCCGGGGTTCGGTTCGGTTCTTCGAAGCGCAGATGGACCAGCGGTTGCGGGAGCGCCGCGCCCTGCAGCAAGATTTAAAGACGGCAGTCGAACGCGGCGAGATACGGCTTTACTACCAGCCGCAGGCTTCGATCGACGGCAACATCATCGGATTCGAAGCACTGGCCCGCTGGCAGCATCCCACGCGCGGCGTCGTATCGCCGGGCGTCTTCATCCCGCTCGCCGAAGACAGCGGAGTCATTACCGAGATCGGCGAGTGGATCCTGCGGGAAGCGTGCCGGCGGGCGGCCGCCTGGGATCGCCCGCTCCAGATCGCGATCAACCTGTCCCCGGTGCAGTTCCGGCACGGCGACCTGCCCAACCTCGTGCACTCGATCCTGTTGGAGACCGGGCTGGCGCCGCATCGCCTGGAACTCGAGGTCACCGAAAGCGTGCTGATCGACGATTTCTCGCGCGCGGTCGCGATCCTGCGCCGGCTCAAAGCACTCGGCGTACGCATCGCCATGGACGATTTCGGCACCGGATACTCCTCGTTGTCCTATCTCCAGGCGTTCCCGTTCGACAAGATCAAGATCGATCAGGCCTTCATTTCCAATCTCGACAAAAATCCGCAATCGGCGGCCATCGTTCGCGCCATCATAGGGCTCGGACGCGCCCTCTCGCTGCCGGTCACGGCTGAAGGCGTCGAAACCAGGGAGCAACTCGCGTTTCTCGCCAAGGAATCCTGCGACGAAATCCAGGGCTTTTTGATCGGCAGGCCGCTGCCGATCGAGGAATACGCCGGGGCAACGGACAAGACGCCGCCGCGTGGGCACAAAGTTTCACGCGCCGTTTAGCGCGCCGGCGCGGTGAGGTTCAGGATGCGGTGCGATTCTCGTGGCCGCAAGGCGTAAAGGTGACCGAACGGAACGATTATCCTCGTCCCACGTTGCTCGAAGAGACTGCCGTGGCACGACATTGAAAGAGAGGGAAAGTCGGATGGCGGAAGAATTCTCGTGCCCGAGCTGCGGTTCTCCATCGGTCGTCTATCACGATGCCGGAGAAGACGATGGCAGCGTGATATGCCGTGCCTGCGGCGAGTTTCTGGCGACGCGGGGACAATTCCGGCGCCTCGTCGAGAGGCGCGCGGCGCGTTCGGGGGCGCATACGAGCGGGTGTTAGAGCAGTTTTCGTTTAGATCGACTCACACTTCGCCGTCATCGCCCAGTTGGACCGGGCGACCCGCTGACCACCGACCGTGAGTCCTGGATTTCCCGGTCAAGCCGGGCAATGACCCCAATGGGTGGGCCTGACCGGAAAATGCTCAAGACGGCGGCGCGCCGCTTACCCGTTTCCACGATGATCGTCACGTTCACTGCGGTGCCGCACCGGGAACGATGCCGCTCCTGCTCGTCCCCGGACGATCGAGTTTCGGCATCTGCATGGCGGCCCGGATTTCATCGGCGTCGCGATCCTCGCGATGCAGGGCGTCGATAAAATCCTTCTGCCATTTATCGACGTTATTCTCGAAAACGCCGCGCAGCAGCGCCGCGTGGCGCTCGCGACGTTCCTCGAGCGGCATGGCCAGCGCCTGCTCGATGGCGCCGGCCACCGACTCGGCATCATAGGGGTTGACGAGCAGCGCACGTTTGCCGTCGACGGCGGCGCCGGCGAAGCGGGAGAGTATGAGCACGCCGGGATCGTTCGGATCCTGCGCGGCGACGTATTCCTTGGCAACGAGATTCATTCCGTCCCGCAGCGGCGTCACCAAGCCGACCCGGGCCGTGCGATAGAGCCCCGCCAGCACCGAGCGGCTGTAGACGCGGTTGACGTAACGGATCGGTGTCCACGACACCTCGCCGTATTTGCCGTTGATGCGGCCGGCTATCGAGCCCACCGCCTGCGCCAGTTCCATGTATTCCGGAATTTCGGATCGGTTCTTCGGCGTGATCTGCAGGTATGTCACGTTGCCCTGCCGTTCCGGATTCCTGGCGAGGAAAATCTCGAAGGCTTCGAGCCGCTGGACCAGACCCTTGGAATAATCGAGGCGGTCGACCCCGATGACGAGCGTCCGCCCGCCCAGGCTCGTCACGAGGTCCTTGACGAGCGGAGAGCGCACGTTTCGGCGCGCGAGCGTCTGAAAGCCCCGCGGCTCGATACCGACGGGGAAGCTGCCGACCCGGGTCTGCCGTCCGTTCAAGGTGAAGGTGATTTGGTGGCCCGACGTCTCGAACACCCGCATGTCGCGACGGGAATTTTGATTCTCGGTGATGAGGTAGCGAACGAAATTTCCGGTATCGCCGTCGGTCTGGAAGCCCACCACGTCATATTGCAACAGCAGCGGGATGAGCTGCTCGTGGTTCGGCAAGGACGCCAGCACCTCCGGCGGCGGCATCGGGACGTGAAGGAAGAAGCCGATCCGGTTGGCGTGGCCACGGCGGCGCAATGCGTCCGCGATCGGGATGAGATGATAGTCGTGGACCCAGATAAGGTCGTCGGGTTCGATGATCTTTTCAAGCTCGGTGGCGAAATGATCGTTCACCCGCATGTATCCGGTGAGATCGCGCCGCGCGAATTCGGCGAGGTCGAGCCGGAAATGCAGGATCGGCCACAGCACCCGGTTGGCGAAGCCGTTGTAATATTCCTGGTAGTCGTCCTCGGAGAGATCCGTCACCACATAGGTCACGTTCTCGTGACAGACCGTGTGCATCTCGACGTCTGCGTGCGGCACGGCCTTGCCGCTCCAGCCGAACCAGACACCGCCGTTGCGCTCCAATGCCGGGCGTAGCGCAACTTCGAGGCCGCCGGCGCGGTTGGCGCCCTCTCCGCTGGGGATACTCACCCGGTTCGAGACGACGACTAGCCGCGCCAATATCGGTCCTCCCAGCTGTGCGATAGCCGCATCGCAGTGAGTATCAATCCGGCCATGGAATAGGTCTGGGGGAAATTGCCCCATAATTCGCCCGTCAGAGGATGTACATCCTCCGCCAGCAGACCATAGCGATTTCGATGCTTGAGTACGTCGTTGAACATCTCGCGGGCCTGCTTGTGGCGGCCGAGATCCCATAAAACGTCGATCAGCCAGAACCGGCATACGAGAAAAGCCGTCTCGGGCAGGCCGAAGTCGTCCTCGTTCGCATAACGCATAACGTGGTTGTCGCGTAAAAGTTCACGCTCGATCGCTTCCACGGTGCGCACGAAACGCGGATCGTGGGTTTCCAGGAGCCCGAGCTCGGGCAGCAGCAGCACGCTGGCGTCGAGATCGTCGATCCCGAACCCGGCGGTGAAGGCGCCGCGCTTCTCGTTCCAGGCCTGCTCGATCAGCCGTGCCCGTATCCGGTTCGCCGTATCGGTCCAGTGCGCGGCACGCGCATGGAGGCCGAGATGCGCCGCGATGGCGCCGAGACGGTTGCAGCCGGCCCAGCACATCGCCGCCGAATGGGTGTGCACCCGGCTGCGGCCGCGGTATTCCCAGATGCCCGCGTCGGGCTCGAAGGCGAGCCGCGCCGCCTCGACACCTAGCGTCTCCAGGAGCTCGAACAGCCCGGTATCGCCCGGCCGCGGCAACCTGCGGTCGAAAAACATCGGCATCGCAGCGAGGATGATGCTGCCGTAGGTATCGTGCTGCACCTGCCCCGCTGCCGCATTGCCGATGCGCACCGGCGCGTTGTTGCGATAGCCCGCGAGGCCGATCGCGATCTTCTCCTCCATCGAGTCGGCGGGGACGATGCTGTAGACCGGACGGACGAATTGTTCCGAAGCGATCCCGAGGATGAAGGAGATGAAATCCTCCATGGTCTGGGTGGCGCCGAGACGATTGAGCGCCTTTACGACGAAATAGGCGTCGCGGAGCCAGCAATGCCGGTAATCCCAATTGCGCCCGGATCCCGGCGCCTCCGGAATCGACGTCGTGTGTGCCGCGATGATGCCACCGGTCTCCTCGAAATTGCTGAGCTTGAGGGTGATCGCCGCACGGATGACCGCGTCCTGCCATTCATAGGCGATGGAGAGGCGGCGCACCCATTCGGTCCAGTAGTCCTTCGTGCGCGCGGCGAACGAGCGGCAGGTCGTGGCGAGGTCGGCCGGAAACGGTTCGTCCGGGCCGATGACGAGATGGAGCGGCTGCGTCAGCACGAACGGGGCTTCGCGGTCGATATAGGACAACGCGGCGTCGGTGGTGAGGCGGATGACCGCATCGGCGCTGCGGTAGCTCACATGATTGCTGCCCATCGATTTGTGCACCATCGGGGCGCCGTAGCTGCTGGTCGGACGCATCCGAATGGTGATGCGGGGCAGGCCCGTGACCGGCTCGATGATCCGCATGAGCTGCGGCGGACGAAAGATGCGGTCATATTCGCGAAACCGCGGCGCAAAGTCGGTAATCCGGACCGCGGCGCCCTTGTCGTTGGTCAGGACCGTGGAGACGACCGCGGTATTGCGCACATAGTCGGACGAAAACCCCACCATGCCCTCGAGCACGACATCGCAAAATCCCTTTTCCTCGTCTCCGGCCAACAGCCGGGAAAAGACCGGGTCGCCGTCGAAGCGCGGATAGCACCACCACACGATCCGCGACTCGGGATTCACCAGCGCGGCCGTGCGCCCGTTGCCGACGATCGCAAGATCGAGCCCGAAATCATTCATTCTGATTTCGTCCGTCCCGGCCGCAAAGGCCGGTGAGCCAGTCGCGAACGTCCTGAGGTCCCTCGAATGTGCCCTCGACGCCCGCCACTTCCCGCCCGACCGAATAGCCGAAGCCGCCGAGCGCGGGCAACACCGCGAACACCAACTCGTCGGTGACGTCGTCGCCGACGAACAGCGGAATGCGTTGCGCGAACGGAGGGCTTCTCATCAGTTCGCACACGGCAATGCCTTTGTTGAAGCGCGGCGATTTGATTTCGAATACCGCCTTGCCGCACAGCATTTCCGGCTTCTCCGGCGGGGCGCGATCGAGAATGGCGGCGATCTTGTTCTTGATCAATTGCCCCTGTTCCGGAGCCAATCGGTAATGCACCGCGAGCGAGGAGCCCTTGTCCTCGATGATGATGCGGGGGTCGACGGCAACGGCAGCCGTCACCTGCTTTTTTATCGAGGGGCTCAGCGCGGCGTATCTCCTCTGTATGGGAGCGCCGCCCGAAATGCGCAATTCGACGCCGTGTCCGCCGACACACGGCAGCTCGAGCGGCGCGAACAGATCATCGAGGTTCTCGATGAGCCGGCCGCTGACGAGAGCGAGCGCGCCACCGGTCCGCGCATGCAACGCGCCGAGCGTTCGCAGCAGCGATGGCGGCACCACGACGCCGTGGGGCGTTGCCGCAACGTCGAGGATGGTGCCGTCGACATCGAGCAGGATCGCGACCCGGGCGATGTCGATGGAGTCCCAGTATTGCCGCCCCAACGACGGCACCGTGACGAGATGAGGTTGCATGGTCATCCTGAAAATGAGGCCGTGACTTCGATATCGCCACGGGCGGCGAGGATTTGAAGGCTGATCTTGTCTTCGCCATGACGCCGCACTGAAAGATCGACGCTGCCGGTACCCGCCTTGAGCCCGCGCAGGACGACGCTGTCGAGAAAGGCCGGCAACCTGGGGTTGCGAAACCGGATCAGGTTCGCGAAAGGGTCCTGCTCGATGCCCAGCGAAGCCTGCAGCAACGCAAAGAACGCCCCGCTCGACCACGCCTGTGGGGCGCAGGCCACCGGATAGAGCGTCGGTCCACGGCCGCGAAAGCGCGGAAAGCCGCAGAACAGCTCGGGCAGCCGGCGCAAATCCATATAGGTCGCAGCATCGAACATTCCCTGAAAAATCCGCGTCGCCGCGCGGCTGTCGCCATAACGCGCAAGCCCGGTCGCGATCATGGCATTGTCATGGGGCCACACCGAGCCGTTGTGGTAGGACATCGGATTGTAGCGCGCCTCGTCGACGGCCACGGTCCGCACCCCCCAGCCGGAGAAGAAGTTCGGCTCCATGAGCTGTTGCGCGATCCGTTCGGCGCGGTCGCTGCGCGCAATGCCGCTGAACAAGACCTGACCCGCGTTCGATGTTGCGACCCGGCACGGCCGCTTGTCGCCATCGAGAGCGATTGCATAGGTCGCGATGTCCTCGCACCAGAAGGCGTCCTCGAAACGCTCCGCCAAGCGCCCGGCTTCGGCAGTGAGTTGGTGCGCCCTCTCCGCAAAACCCAATCGATCGGCGCACCAGGACGCGAGCATCTTGGCCGCATAGACGTATCCCTGTACCTCGGCGAGCGCGATCGGCCCCTTGGCGAGCCGGCCGTCGGCATGGAAGACGGCATCGAAGGAAATCCTTCCAACCCTGGTTGCTGAGGCCGCGTGGCGTCGCCTTGAAATATTCGACGAAACCGTCTCGGTCGCGGTCGCCGGGACCGTCGATCCATGCCAGCGCCCGGTCGATCGCCGGCCACAGGCTGCGCAAGGCGTCGAGGTCACCCGTCGTCTGTACATAGCGGCCCGCCAGGACGACGAACAGGGGTGTCGAATCGACGCTCCCGTAATAGAGCCCGAAGGGGACCTCGTGCAGCGCGGCCATTTCGCCCGCCCGCATTTCATGCAGGATCTTCCCGGGTTCGGCGTCGGATTCGGGATCGTAGTCGGTCGCCTGGTAGGCGGCGAGCCGCTTTAGCACGGCGAGCGCCATGCGCGGGTCGAGCCACAGGCACTGCATGGCCGTGATGAGGCCGTCGCGCCCGAACGTCGTCGAGTACCATGGAATTCCAGCATAGGGATAAAGCCCCTGCGGGGTGTGGGTCAGCAGGATGGCGAGGTCCGCGGTCGCACGCCGCAACACTTCGTTGAACACTTGATTGGAAGTTTCGATCTCGGTGCCGACCCTGATCATCTGCTTCAATTCGCGATGGGCGCAGCGCAGGCTCTTCAGGAAGGGCGGCGGCTCGGGCACATCGCCATCGCAGGAGATCGTGCTGTAGAGCGAAACGGACTTGTGCGGCTCGAGATCGAGCTGAAACGAAGCAAGCGACGGCGACAGATAGGTCGGCGTCGGCTCGAACACGATATGGGTGCGCCGCTTCTTGCCGTCGAGGCCGACATAGTCGAAATCGGCCCCATCGCCTTCGACGCGGCAACGCACGACGCCGCGCCGCTCCCTCCGGCTCCCCCGCACCTCGAACACGTCGGCGAAATCATTGTCGAAAGTGATCGACAGCAGGAGTTGGACCGGTTCGGCGCTGAAATTTCGCACGGCAAAGCGGTGGAACAGGGTTGAACGCCAAACGAACACCGTCCGCGCCACATGCAGCAGGTTTTTCTGCAGGATGATGCGATTGTCGTAGTAGATGTCGGGATTGGTCAGATCGACACTGAGGACGCAGCTGTCGTCGGACAGGTTCGAGCCCAGCAGGAGGGGCTGCAGTCCGTTGATCAGCAGTTCGAAATGCGAGAGGTAGCGGGTATCGCGATTGAACAGGCCGTCCGGCCCGCCCGGCGAAGCGCCGATGTCGCCGTGGCTGTCGAACACCAGGAAGCAGTCGTCCTGCTTCATGGTACGCCGCGACCGCGTCGTGGGCTCGGTCGCCGCGACATAAAACGAGAGTTCGGGGGGCGGTTCGGCTCCCGGCGGCGTGATGGCCGGGCTTTCAGTCGGCATGCGCGGATGCGTCACTGACGAGTTCGTGTTCACTGATGTGCGCGCCCCCGTTGACTTGAGATACGGTGTCTCGCGCCGGCCGCGCGGCGTGACGAACGAGGCTCCGGTAGACCCGGACGTAATCGCTTGCCATGCGGTGCGCCGTAAAGCGCTCCTCGAAACGGCGCCGTACCTTGCGCCGATCCATTGCAGCCACCTGCACCAAAGCGATGCGGGCCTGGTCGATATTGTCGACGATCATGCCGGTGACGCCCTCGTCGACGACCTCCGGCACCGCGCCGGCGCGGTATGCCAGTACAGGGGTTCCGCATGCCATCGCCTCGATCATCACGAGGCCGAAAGGCTCCGGCCAGCAGATCGGAAACAGCAGGGCGATCGCGTCCCGCAGGAACGCCCCCTTGTCCCGGTCGCTGATCTCGCCGATGAATTCGACGCCCTTTGTCGCGAGCATCGGCTGCATGACCTCGCGGAAATAGGACTCGTCGACCTTATCCACCTTGGCGGCGATTTTGAGCGGGATGCCCAGGCTCTGGGCAATGCGTATGGCATCGACCGGCCCCTTTTCCGGCGAGATGCGGCCGATGAACGCGAGATAACCGCCGCCGGGCCGATAGCTCGCCTCGTACAGATCCTGGGGTAGCCCGTGGTGGATCGCCGCGATGAAATTCGCGTGGGGCAGCGGCGTCCGTTGGGCCTGCGAAATCGAGACCAGCGGCATCTCGCTGAAACCGGCATAGAACGGCAGGCAGTCGCGGAGATCCTGGCGGCCGTGCAGCGTCGTCAGGTTGGGGATTCTCAGATGCCTGAAGACCGGGAAATGGAAGTGATCGATATGGAAGTGAAGCACGTCGAACTCGGCGGCGCGCGAGCGCACCTTGTCCAGCATCAGCATGTAATAGGGCACGACATCGGTGACGGCAAAGTCGAGCCGCAAGGCTTGCGTGCAGCACGGCACGAGATTGGCCGCCGTGATCGAAATCGCCGCTCGCGAACAAGGTCACCTCATGACCTTGGGCGACCAGGTCCTCGGTGAGGTAGGACACGACGCGTTCCGTCCCCCCATAGAACCGAGGCGGCACGCTTTCCATCAACGGGGCAATTTGCGCGATTTTCATTGGACACCATTCCCCTGTTGAGAAAAATCGAGACACCGGCACCAGGTAGACCTGCTGAAAACTCCGCTGCAGTGCAATAGTTCCATGCCGGCAGGCGCGCGACGAACCGATTTCGCCTGTCAACCCTCCGAATAGGCCATGGTCGAGAGCAGCGCGAGTTCGGCCTTGCGCGAGTTGAGCCGGGTATGCTGCACGATGATCGGAACGGCGGATTCGAACACGGACGCATAATCGGTGTCGCGGGGCACGGGCGAGGGGTCGGCGAGATCGTTGAAACGCAGGTGCAAGGTCCGTCGCGCGCCCACCGTGACCCTGTAGGGTCCGACCGGCTCGCGGTCGGCGAAAAAGATGGTGATCGCGACCTGCGCATCCCGGTCGCCCGCGTTGAGGATACAGGCGGTCTCGTGGGAGATCAAAGCGGGGTCGGAAAAGGCGCTCTCGGAGGGAATGTAACCCTCTGCGATCGCCCACCGCCGCCGTCCGATTGCTTCCATGAATGGCCTCGCGCCCCGATTTGGATGGGTCAATGCGGCTACGCCCGCAGAGTTCCATAAGATTTAGGCCGGCGGGAACTTTTCCGCTGCCGGCGCGTACCCTCCCTGCTGTGAGCGACCTTTTTGCCCGATGGTGACGAATTGCACGCATTGACCGTGGCGCCGGGAATCGCCGGTTCGGCCCGCCTGGAGGATGTCCCCAGCGCCCGCCCTTGCGGACGGCGAATGGGACATGTGCCGCAACGGCCGCTACACCGGGCGAGGGATCACCCGGCGCGCGCCGCTCGATCGCCGGAGCGAGGCGCCGGAGCACCGGCGCGGCGACATCAAGGCGATCATCGATTTCTCGCAGCTGCGAGTGTCAGACTTCCACCAAAAGGCTCGCCAACGTCACTTCCCCATCCGTGACGTAATGATTGACGCGCTCCGTGCTCAGATGCTGGCCGGATTGATATGATTCCACATCCCCGATGACTCGAATTCTTCTCCAATTCCGCAACGATATAGTCCCGCTCCGCATTCGTATCCGAATCGCAGGCGTGGGTGATCTGGAACGTCAATCGGGTCAACGAGAAGCCGGTATCCCTGGTGCCCGCTCCGACCCAGTACACGCGTGCATTTTCCGGTGGCCGGTCGGCGTTGAGCCAGAAGCTCGATTTTCCCAGCGGCTCCTCGGCGCGCGCCAGGCTCAGGGCCCAGAAACGTATGTGATGGCGCTTGCGCGGGCTGTTATCGATTGCCTTCTGGAAGCCGATGTCTTGGCCGCGTCCGAAAAGATAGAGCGTACTGAATGGGGCGGCCGGATAGGGCGAGTTGAATATGAATGCCCGGACCATGCGCCACGAACTCGTGAAACCCAACGGATCGGCCTCTGTCCAGCCAGCGGTTGCAAAGGCGGAGCGAAGCTGTTGCAGCGTACCCGTGAGCATGAGATTGACGGGGTCGCCGGGCAACCCGTCGCCGGTGATCGTGTAGCGCGGCACGTGTTTGCGCTGAAGGATTTTGAGACCCATGCGAACGGCACGCGGGAGGATGATATAAGCCGCGATTGCATAGGTGAGAGCCAAAGCCAGAATCCATGACTGCCTGTTGTCCACAAACCTGAAGACGAAGACGATCAGCCAGATGCTGAGGATGCCCAGCCCGAGGACCAGCAAACGCTGCAATAAGCGTGCGAGCAATCTCACGACTGGGCCTCCGTAAAGCAAGCCATCGACGCTTTGCTGAATAGTGCCTGCCTGCCTGCCGTCGTTGCGCGGGATAGCCGAGGCGAGCTGGGTTCCGGGAAGAAATTCTAGCGAATTTGCAGCCGCATGGCGACCACACATGAGTGACGCAGCATCCGCAGCCCATCGGTTGGTCAACCCACCGAAACCTGCTTAGACTATGCGGCGCCAGTGAAGCGTGAGGCGTCTGGCCGAGCTGCCGCGTATCCTTCGAGCGTCCCCAACGTCATTCCAGCTGAGATGTCAATGGCCGCCAGACGCCCGCCCGCATTGGATCGAGTCGATATCAGCATATTGGTGGCTCTGCAGCGCAACGGGCGCTCGACCGTTCAGGGGCTCGCCGAGCAGGTCGCGCTGTCGCCGCGCGCTTGCCTCGAGCGCTTGCGCCGCCTGGAAGCGGCGAAAATCATAACCGGCTATCAGGCCGTCGTAGACATCGCCCGCCTGTCGCGGCCCGTCAACGTCTTTGCCGAGATCATCCTGGACAAGCAGGCCCGGCAGGCGAGATTCGAGCAGCGGCTCGCCAAGATCGACGAGTTGGTCGAGTGCTGGCAAGTCGGCGGTACGGTTGACTATATCGCGCGATTCGTTTGCCCGGACCTCGCGATCTACGAGGCGCTGACGACGCGGCTGATCGAAGATCCCAATCTCGGCGTCGCGCGCATCATCAGTCATGTCGCGCTGCGTCCGGTCCGTCGGTTCGGCGGATATCCGGAATCGCTGCTCGCCCGCTCCGACGAATAAACCGGCATCTCGTTACCGGTCCATTCGAGCGCGCAGCCGATTCGGCCGCGGCGACCCCGAATGGCCGCCGAACCCGCCGCGGGCGGCCTTCGAATTCGCCCCCGTTCGCTGTGTCTGATCACTATGATTCGATTCGGCAAAAGGCCCATTGGTGGGAGAGCCCGATGACCGCCATCGACCTCGAGGCGCGCTATTGCGCCCACAATTACGATCCGATTCCGGTCATCCTCGCGCGAGGCGAGGGGGCCTACCTGTGGGACACCGCCGGTCGACGCTACATCGACATGATGAGCGCCTATTCCGCCGTCAGTCACGGCCACGCGCCATCCGCGTATCCTGGCGGCGCTCGAGACGCAGGCGCGGCGCCTCGCGGTGCCTTCCCGCGCCTACTACAACGACCAGCTCGGGCCGTTCCTGGCGGAGCTCTGCCGGCTGACCGGCCTCGACGCCGCGCTGCCGATGAATACCGGTGCGGAAGCGGTCGAGACCGCGATCAAGGCCGCACGCCGCTGGGGTTATCGCGTCAAAGGCGTGCCGAAGGATCGCGCCAAGATCATCGTCGCCGACGGCAATTTCCACGGCCGCACCACGACCATCATCTCGTTCTCGTCCGAGGCCGATTACCGCGACGGGTTCGGGCCGTTCACGCCCGGCTTCACGCAGCGTGCCGTTCGGCGATCTCGACGCCATCGAGCGGGCGATCACGCCGGAAACGGTAGCCGTGCTGATGGAGCCGATCCAGGGCGAGGCCGGGATCATCGTTCCGCCCGCCGGCTGTCTGGCCGGGCTTGCGTCGTCTGTGCGACGCTCATGACGTTCTGCTGATTCTCGACGAGGTGCAGTCGGGGCTTGGCCGCACCGGCGCATGGTTCGCCTTCGAGCACGAAGATGCCCGGCCCGACGGGCTGATCCTCGGCAAGGCGCTGGGCGGCGGCGTGCTGCCGGTTTCGGCCTTCGTCGCGATCCGTGAGGTCATGGACGTGTTCACGCCGGGCTCGCATGGCTCGACCTTCGGCGGCAATCCGCTTGCCGCGGCCGTCGGGCTCGAGGCGCTTCGCGTGCTGCGCGACGAGGGGCTGGTCGAGCGCAGCCGCGTGCTCGGCGCTCATATGATCGAGCGCCTGCGCGCGATCAACAGCCCGGTGCTGACGCGAAGTCCGCGGCCGCGGCTTGTGGGCGGCCGCCGAGATCAACCCGCGCTTCTCGACCGGCGCGAGGTGTGCGAGCGCCTGCTTGCGAAGGGCGTACTGTCGAAGGAGACGCACGGCGCGGTGGTTCGCCTCGCGCCGCCGCTCGTCATCGCCCGCAAGGATCTCGACGCGGCGCTCGACAGCTTGGAGGAGGTCGTCGGCGAATTGGAACACCGGCAAACGCGCCGTCCGGCAGCTTGATCGACACAGGGGGGCTACCTTCATGCCAATGCCGACGAAAGCCCGGATTCCTGATGTGCGCCCCCGATCATTTCGGGGTCGCATACAAGATCAATCCTTGGATGGATCCGAACAGCTGGGTGGCGCAGCGATCGCGCGCTCACCGCGGCGGCGCGCGCGAATGGGCGGCGCTTCACCGCACGCTGCTCGGAGCTCGGCGCCGAGATCGATCTCGTGCCGCCGGAGCCCGGCGTGCCCGATCTGGTCTTCACCGCCAACGCCGCCGTCGTGATGGACCGTGTCGCGCTGCTGGCACGCTTCCGCTATCCGCGAGCGGCAACGCGAGGAGGCGCATTTCGAAGCCGCGTTCCGATCGCTGCAGGGGCGAAGGGCCTGATCGATGCGGTGCGGACGCTGCCGGCCGGTCTCGTCCTCGAAGGCGCCGGCGATTGCGTGTGGGACGAGACGCGCGGCCTTTACTGGATCGGGATACGGTCCGCGCTCCGAGCCGCCGCGCGGAAGCCGTCGAGGACATGTTCGGCGTCGCGACGATCGCGCTCGAGCTCGCCGACCCGCGCTTCTATCACATGGATACGGCGCTATGCCCCTTGCCGGGTGGCGAGATCATGTACGTGCCGGGCGCCTTCACGCCGCAAGGGCAGGCCGACATCCGCGATCGCGTGAAGCCCGGCGCAGCTCATCGAGGTCGGCACCGAGGACGCATGCCGGCTCGCCGCCAACGCCGTCTGCATCGGGAATACGCTCGTGATGTCGGGATGCAGCGAGCACCTGCGCTCCAACGCTCGAGAAGCGAGGCTACCGCGTCACGGCTAATCCGCTGCATTCGTTCTTGCGCAGCGGCGGCGCGGCCTTCTGCCTGACCCTTCGACTGGATCGGCAGTCGAGCCGCGGCCTGCTCGATCGGGCCGCCGTAGCCTGATCCCACGATCGTCGCATTCAGCCGTTCGCTGCATGTTTCCCACACCGCGACCATTCCAATAGCGGTCCGCACCGTCTCGGCTCGCCACCGCCGCCGGCCGAAGCCGAGCGAAGGGCTGCGGGGGGTCGCCGCGCATGTCCACTTCACCGCCTGTCAGCGGTCGAATCTGCGCCCCGCCGCGAACGACGAAGCGGCCGGGGCCGGCTGCCGAACTCTTGCAGTCCGGCAACCGGCGTGCGAATGGCAAACGATAGAAATCACGGGAGGTAACGCCATGTCCGTCGCCGCTATATTGAAAACCGGCACCGCACCCGCACTCAGGCTGCCGACCCATCGCGATTGCTACTATGGCGGTCAATGGGTCAAGCCGAAGGCAGGGCGATATGCCGACACCATCAATCCGGGAACCGGAGAGACCCTCGGGCCCGTCGCGGACGGCACCGCGGACGACGTCGATGCCGCGGTCGCGGCGGCGAAGCTCGCCTTCGAGGAGTGGCGGCGGGTGCCGCCTTTGGAGCGGGCCAAGCTCCTCAAGCGCATCGCGGCGACATTGCGCGAGCATGCCGAGGAGCTCGCCATGATCGACGCGGCCGACTGCGGCAATCCCTACAAGGAGATGGTGAGCGACGCCAACGTCGCCGCGGCGCAGACCGAGTTCTTTGCCGGGCTGGTGACCGAAATGAAGGGCCATTCGATACCGATGGGCCCCGATGTGGTCAACTTTTCGGTGCGCGAGCCCAGGGGCGTCGTCGGCCGCATCATCCCGTTCAATCATCCGTTCATGTTCTGCGCCGGCAAATCGGCGGCGCCGCTTGCGGCCGGCAACACGGTGGTGATCAAGCCGCCCGAGCAGGCGCCGCTGTCCTCGCTGCGTCTGTTCGAGCTGATCGAGGGCATCCTGCCGCCCGGCGTGTTCAATGTGGTGCCGGGCGGCAAGGAGGTCGGCGCTGCGCTCGCCGGGCATCCCGGCGTCGCCATGATCGCCCTGATCGGCAGCGTGCCGACCGGCCGCGCCGTGATGCGGGCGGCCGCGGAAACGGTCAAGCCGGTGATGCTCGAACTCGGCGGCAAGAACGCGCTCATCGGGTATCCGGACGCCGACCCCGACGCCGTCGCCGCCGGCGTCATCGCGGGGATGAATTTCACCTGGTGCGGCCAGTCCTGCGGTTCGACCAGCCGGGCGTTCCTGCATGAGAAGATCCATGACGCGGTGATCGAGAAGGTCCGCGAGCGGATCAAGTATTACAAGCCCGGCATCCCGACCGATCCCGCCACCACCATGGGGGCGATCATCTCCAAGACGCAATACGACCGGGTGGTGAGCTACATCGAGTCGGCCCGGCAGGAAGGCGCGCGCCTTATCAACGGCGGCGCGCGGCCGGCCGATCCCGCGCTCGCCAAGGGATTCTATATCGAGCCGACCGTGTTCGCCGACGTGACCCCCGGCATGCGCATCGCCCGCGAGGAGATTTTCGGCCCGGTGCTTGCGATCCTGAAATGGTCCGACGAGACCAAGATGCTCGCGGAGGTCAATGCGGTCGAATACGGACTGACCGCCTCGATCTGGACCAACGATGTCTCGACCGCCTATCGCACCGCCATGGCGGTGCAATCGGGCTTCGTGTGGATCAACGAAGTGGGCAAGCATTTCCTCGGTGTACCGTTCGGCGGCTTCAAGCAGTCCGGCATCGGACGGGAGGAATGCTTCGAGGAGATGCTGAGCTTCACGCAGGAGAAGAACATTCACTTGAAGCTCAGGCCCGCCGCCTCGGCGAAGAATCCCTGACGAGACCGGCGCGCGGGTTCATCCCAAAGCGGAGACGCCAGCCGGCGGCCGGCATATCCGGGTCCGCGCGGCTGACCCTATCGGTGTCATTGCCCGGCTCGACCGGGCAATCCAGTACTCCCAGTCGGTGTTTACTGGATCGCCCGGTCGAGCCGGGCGATGACAGCGAGTTGTGAAGTCACCCCAAACGAAACACGCTCTATCCGATCTTGCGGGCTTCAAGGCCCGCCGCCCGCGGCGCTTGCCGGGCGGCGGCCGCGAGAGCGATCAGCAGCCCGAGCGCGAGTACCTTCCATGCCGCCGGAACGCCAAAGTCCAGGGTGAAGTTGTTGCCGAGCGTCCACGACAGCTCATAGCCGCGGCGGGCCCAAATCCACCCGGCTTCGAGCAACGCCGTGAATAGCGACGAAGCCACGGCGAGGGTCGCCAGTGCCTTCGCGTCGGCCCCCAGCCCGTAGCGGTCGAGCACCCTCCAGACCATGAGCCAGATGAACATTCCGGTCAGCAGGTACTGCTCCGGGTAGGTGCCCCGCGACAGCAGCACGTGGAAAATCGCCAATGCCGAAATCACATAGACCGTGTTGTGCAGGCGCTGCCAGTTCTTCGCTCCCATGCGTCGGATCGCGGCGTCCACGGACGTGACTCCCAACACGATAAGGCCGATCGTCGAGACAGTGGCCACGACGAGTGAAAGTCTCGTCGCCATCTCGTTGGCGATGAACGCAAAGTTCCACAGCCGCAGCGGGAGATAGACGATGATATGGGCGATCGTATAGACGAGCGCCGCCACGCCGACCATTCGCCGGACGTCGATGAGGCCGCCCCAACGAAATATCGTGATCGCCGGCGTTATCGCCAATGCCAGAAGCAGCACCGCCGTCGCCCACACTCCCGACCAGTAGATCAATCCGCCGAGCGAGAGCGGATAGATTCCGAATTCTCCGGTGCCGAGCTGATAAGCGAGCCAGATCGCAGGCACGAACATGAGCGCGAACGCGCTCGCCCTCAGCCAGGAAAATCTGCCCTTCCTGTCTTGCCATGGCCAGATCAATCGCAAATCGGCTGCTCCGTTGGGATCGTTCCCTCTCGACCCGCTCGACGCAGGCTATAGCAGGCGTGCCGCGCGATCCAGATGGGCAGGGGTGGGATGGGCATGCATGGCGCCCAACCGGTCAGGCAGCCCTGTTCGCAGGTCCAAATGGTGCTAACATGGTTTAAACCTCATGGGAGAGGAAAGCCGTGACTGCTCGCCGCGATCGAACCTGCCGCAATCATCCTGCCCGCTTCGGCTTCGCCGCACTCGTCGGCGCCGGCATAGCCGCTGCCGGCCTGATGGCGCCGACGTCCGCGCGGGCGCAGATGCCGCCCGACATCGCGGAGAAAATCGCGGCGATGGGCCGGGTGGTCGATCCCCTGAACACCGGCAAGCTTTATGCGCCGCTCCAGGAAAAGGAGCCCTATGCGGGCGTCAAGGTCAGCCGCGACCTGAAATACGGCGACGATGCGCGCAACGTGGTCGATGTCTTCGTGCCCGAGACCGGCGCCGCCGGACGTCCGGTGCTGATGTTCGTCCATGGCGGCGGCATGATCCGCGGCAATAAGCACCAGCCCGGCAGCCCCTACTACGACAACGTCATGCTGTTCGCGGCACGCCACGGGATGGTCGGCGTGAACGTCGAATACCGGCTGGCGCCGCAGTTCCCGTGGCCGGCCGGCAACGAGGATCTGGCCGCAGCGGTGCGTTTCGTCGCCGACAAGGCCGCGGACTTCGGCGCGGACCCGAACCGCATCTATCTGATGGGCCATTCGGCGGGCGCCACTCACGTGGCGTCCTACCTGTCGCATCCCGAGTTCTTCGGCCCCAAGGGCTCCGGGCTCGCCGGCGCCATCCTCTCTTCCGGCGGCTACGATTTCACCAAGGACGAACAGAGCGAGGGCCGGATCGCCTATTTCGGCAGCGACCCCGCGCTGCTTGCAAAGCGCTCGGCGGTCGCGGGTCTCATCAAGACCAGGATCCCGTTCATGATGTCCTCGGCCGAACTCGATCCGCCGCCCATCGCCGCGCAATCGGCCCTTCTCAAGGACGAATTGTGCAAATCGGAACACGGCTGCGTGCGCAGCCTCGTGCTCCCGAAGCACAGCCACATGTCGGAATCCTATTCGATCAACACCGCCGACCATCAGCTTTCCGACCAGATCCTTGAGTTCATAAAGACCGGGAAATAGGCGGGGTCCTTCGCGCATGCGTCCCTGCAGCACCAAGGCGCCGCAGGGACGCGGTCTGTTCAGGTTTCGAAATAGCGCGGCCGGTCGAGATCGGGGATCAGCCCGGGCTGCTTCGGCTGCCACCCCAGCAGTTCCCGCGTTCGCTCGCTCGAGGACGGGCTGTCGATCGTGGCGAAATGCGCGAACCAGCCAAAATGCTCCGCCGCCTCGTCGGGGGACTTGCTGACGACCGGCACGTTCAGGCGGCGGCCGATCACGCCGGCGATGTCTCGGAACGGCACGCCCTCATCGGCGACCCCGTGATACCTGGCTCCCGCGGAACGCTTCTCGATCACGAGCCTGTAGAGATTTGCGGCATCGAGCCGGTGCACCGCGGGCCAGCGGTTGAGCCCTTCGCCCGCATAGACCGAAGCGCCCTTCGCACGGGCGATGCCAATGAGGATCGGCACGAAGCCGTGATCGCCGTCGCCATGGACCGACGGCGGAAGGCGGACGACCGACACACGCACGCCAAGCGACGCCACCGAATAGGCTGCCTGTTCTGAAACGCGGGGAATCGCGGAGTTGGAAGGCGGCGGAGTGTCTTCGGTCGCGAGGCGGCCTGGCGAGAGCAGCCCGGTCCCGGAGGTGACGATCAAGGGGCGGTTGGAGCCAGCCAGCGCAGCGCCGAGCGCCTCGATGGCGCGCCGATCGATCTCACAATTCTCTTTGAATTTCGAGAAGTCGTGGATGAAGGCGGTGTGGATCACGCCGTCCGACTTGGCCGCTCCGCTGCGCAAGCTTTCCAGGTCTTCAAGATCGCCGCGATGCGCCTGGGCGCCGGCGGCGACGAGAGACTCGGCGCCCGCATCCGAGCGAGCAAGACCGAGCACCTCATGGCCCGCTTTGACGAGCTCCTGAACGACGGCAGAACCGATAAAGCCCGTAGCACCGGTGACGAAGACACGCATTACGACTTTCCTTTGCTTCATTTCATGAACGCGACCGCATTTGCAGCCGCGTTGTCATCAAGGTAGGTAATTGAGGAAAGACGATCTATGCTGGGAAGTCCGTATTATCTTCGCAATCGTCCGGGATGACTATGGACCCCCTCTCTGATGTGCTGTCGCTGCTGAAACTGCGCAGTTATGTTTCCGGTGGCTTTGATATGGGGGGAGAATGGTCCATCCAGTTCCCCCAGCATGAAGGCATCAAATGCTATGCCGTGGTCTCCGGCGCGTGCTGGCTGTCCGTGGAAGGTGTTCCCGACGCGGTGCGCTTAAAGACGGGGGATTGCTTCCTGCTGCCGCGCGGGCGGCCTTTCCGCCTTACAAGCGACCTGACTTTAACGCCTGTCGATGCCCGCACGTTTTTTCCGGCCAGGCCGAATGGCAGCATCGCCTTGTACAATGACGGCGGGGATTGTTTTGGCGTCGGCGGGCATTTCGCCCTGACCGGCCAGCATGCCGACATCCTGTTGGGGATGCTGCCGCCCATCGTGCATATCAGGAAGGAATCGGACAAGGCGGCGCTGCGCTGGTCTTTGGAGCGGATGCGGCAGGAGCTGCGCGAGCCGCAGCCGGGCGGCTTTCTGGTCGCACAGCACCTCGCCACCATGATGCTGGTTCAGGCCCTGCGGCTGCATCTGGCGGAAGGGTTGAAAGGCGGCGTCGGCTGGCTCTTCGCCCTGGCAGACAAGCAGATGAGCGCTGCGATCGGCTCCATCCACGACGATCCGGCGTATCGCTGGACATTACAGGAGCTGGCGGAGCATGCCGGCATGTCGCGATCGACCTTTGCCCTTAAATTCAAAGAGACGGTCGGGGCGTCGCCGATGGAATACCTGACGCGCTGGCGAATGCTGCTGGCCGGGGACAGGCTGGCGAATTCCAGCGATCCCGTTTCCGTCATTGCCCTATCGCTCGGCTACGAATCCGAAAGCGCCTTCAGCACGGCCTTCAAGCGGGTCATGGGCTGTTCGCCGCGGCAATATAGCCGGGGCCGGAGTCCGGCTTCCCCTTCACATGTAGAGGGGGAAGCCGCCGGCGCCGATCGGCTCGAATCTATCGCAGGGTGATACTTGTGGAGAGGTATGGCCAGCGAGCCCGTTTTTGCGGGCTCGCAAGTACCTGGGCCTCAGCCGCAAACCCAAATATAGCCGTCGGGGCTCAAGCTCCAGCACGGACCGATCCCGTAACCGTACCAGCGGCCATGCCAGAAGCGACCCCCGCCGCCGCCCACATGCACCGCACCGCCACGGCCGCCACCACCCACACGCACCGCGCCGCCGCGACCGCCGCCGCCGACATGCATCCCGCCGCCACCACCACCCGCATGCATTCCACCGCCGTGACCGCCGCCGCCGCCGTGACCACCGCCACCACCGCCGTGACCACCTCCGCCGCCACCATGGGCAGCGAATGCAAGTGTCGGGATGAGAAGGCTAGCGGCAACTGCAGCGATCAAAGACAAAGAAGATTTGCGCGACATTTGGAAATTCCTCGGTTTCGGGGTGAAAAGCGCCATTTGGCACGGCGCTCGTTTCGCCTGCCTTTCCCGACAACGATCGAAGGTCACAAAGGTTCAAAACATTGTCCGACGAGCCTCGAGCCATGCCGCCTTGTCTCACATCACGGGATGTGATGGACGCAACGATTCAACACACGCGACCCCAACCAGACGGATACGCTGCCGGGTTGGGGCCAATGCGTGGATCGATGCGGGGCGGGGGCACAGGTATCGACCCACACCGACGGCAACTCGCTTTGAAGCGCGATGTTCCGCCTGAAGATTTCATGGGGCGCCGATCAGGCTACAGCGGCCAGGCACCTGCGTGATCCCTGATCGGGTCAGCGTCACGGACATTAGGCTTGCAACACGGTCGAGCCGGGCGCAGACAACAACGGGATACAGGCGTTGGAGACAAGGACAGCTAGCTGTGCTCCCGCAGGAACCCGGTCAAAAGCTGGCTCACCTGCTCGGGCTGCTCCTCGTGTGCCCAATGCCCGGCGCCTGCCACCATGTGGACTCCTTTGAATTGCGTGTAGCCGGTCTTGCCGATGTTCATGGGCCCGCCCACCGTCCGGTTGGCACCCCAATCTTCCTTTCCCGCGATGACCTGCGTCGGGACATCGATCGTGCGGCCCGAGAAGGTCAGTTGCTCGGCGAGGGTCGGGGGGTAGGAGTTGTTGCGCCGGTGCCGATATTCGTGCAGCCCGCCGGTCCATCCGCTGCGAGCGTATTCCAATCCATAGACCTCGCACTCCGGCTCGGTCAGCCACTTGCAGGCTTTGATATAGGCGGCGTCCGGCATCGCCACGACGACCGTCTCCGGCATGCCCCTGTCCCTTCTCATCACGTAATACTCGGGCATCTGCGCATTCTGTTCGGCGGCCTCTTTGGCCGTATGCACCGCGTGCAAGGGGCGCAGGTTCTGGTTGCCCGGGAAATCGGCGCTTTTCATGTAATAAAAGGCGCGGAAAAAATTGGTCATTCCCTGGGGCACTCGCTTCATGTCCCTGTCGGCCTCGGGGCTCGCCCAGTAATTCTCGATAACCCTTCCGTGGTGGGTCGAGTTTGGCGTACTCCGCGTCGAGTTCGGCGTTGGTAAAGTCGGCATGCGGCACGGGCGCGCCGTTGGCCGAATTGAACGGGAAGGATGGCGGCCCGTTGAAGCCCCCGCCTATGAGCGTGAGGCGGGGAAACATGTCGGGCCGGATAAGTGCGCCTAAAGCGGCGATGAGTGAGCCCTGGTCGTGTCCCACCATCATCGCGGTGCTGTGATAGCCGAGCGCATTACAAGCGCGATCTGGTCGCGCACCAAGTTGAGCGCGAGAAATGGTAAGGGATCCGCGTCCCAGGAATCGTCCCAGCCGGCGGTGCGGCCAAAGCCACGACAGTCCGGGGCGACGACATAATAACCCGCGGCGGCGA
The DNA here is from genome assembly GCA_963800215.1 of uncultured Alphaproteobacteria bacterium. Lineage (GTDB taxonomy): Bacteria > Pseudomonadota > Alphaproteobacteria > Rhizobiales > Xanthobacteraceae > JAJPKK01. The sequence goes on from CAWCZY010000013.1 coordinate 140,778, forward strand.
GCGCCGGCATCACCTTGCGCCAGCTATACGCGAGGTTGGGAAAGCCATGAAGCATGAGCACCAGAGGCCGCCCCGGCGTCTCGAAGCCGGCCTCCAGGAAGTTCACCGTCAGACCGTTGACGTTCGGAACGAGATGGGCCCGGACTCCGCTGGGAAGAGTGCCGTTGCCATAGGGCGGCAAGCCGCGAAAATCGGTATTCACGATCGCCGCCCGTACCGGCGCGGCGCCGGCGAATGCCAGGCCGCCGACACCCGACGCCGCCGCAAGGAACGTGCGCCGCGAGAGCCCAAGCGCGGTCGTATCGTTGGAGTCCTGGTCCGACATCGCGAATCCCCTGTGTGAGCTACGGCGCGATTATCGAGCAACAGCCGATGGATTTGCAAGGTGGAGGGGGAGCGCACCGAAACTGCAAGGGCGGCGCATGCGGATTGAATGCATCTGAACGGACGTGCCCATCTGCTTCGACAGGAAATACACATCGACCCCTCCGACAGCTCCGCACAAACATCGTGAAGCCCGCAACTGCCCCTTTCTCTCGTCATTCGTGCCCGCAAGCGCCGCGGCCACCCGGCCGGCCCGGGGTCGGGGCGCCGGCGCCGAGCCTCCAATCGCGTACGCGGTTGGGTCCGCCGTCTGTCGTTGCGTCCGATGTTAGCGATCTGATGGTCATGAAGAGGCCACTGTGTGGGCATCTGTTCATTCGCCGGCTTTCCGGCAGTGCAGGCCTCTTTTGGGGCGTGCGGTCTCGTTTTATAGGTCGGCAGACGATAAGCTCGAGATGACGTTCGATCAGTCGGCGTTTTCGAGGCAATGCTTTTATGCGGCACTTAAGATACGGAGGCACGCATGCGTATGTTCATCTTCTTTGGCATTGCGGTCGTGATCGTAGCCTTAGGCTTCGGGGTGAAGACGGCTTTCATCCCCGGATCGCCGACCAAGGAAATGGCCACGGCAAATACTCTGTCGCCACATGAGATTCATGTGAACTATCAAGGCATGGAGGAACTGCCGGTTCATGAGGTCAAGAACCCGTTTTGAGGCCAAGACCGGTCCATGATGTGACCCGGCGACGGTCGGCTCAGCGGCAATCAACGCACAGATTCAATTCCTGGCGCAACTGAACCGAAGAGGGGTCGCCGAGCAGATCGAACCTCTAAGCCGGCACAACGGGTACCTTGTCCTTGCGCAGCGCGCCCATGAACTGCGGGCCCAATTTCAAGTGCGCGCTGACCAGTTCCGGCGGAGTCAGCGCGATCCATTGCTCCAGCGACACGTCGGCGTAGTAGCTGCTCTTGAATATCTCCAGAAAGCGCAGCGGCGTGGCCCCGGTATTCTCGACGTAGTGGCCCATGGCGAACGGCACATAACCGACATCGCCTGCCAGGAAATCGAAGGTGCGCGCCTGGCCCGACGAGGCGAACACGCCCATGCGGCCCTGACCCTCGATGTAATACTGCCATTCGTCGGTGTTGGGGTGCCAGTGCAGTTCACGCATTCCGCCCGGCTCGACCTCGACGAGCGCTGCCGAAATGGTCTTTGAAGCCGGAAACACGCTTGTGTCGGTGATGCGCACCGTTCCGCTCTTCGACTTGATCGGCTGCTGCGCCAACATACGATGGCTGAAGCTCTCCGGCACCGGAATGACACCCGGGATCTTGTCGGAACCGAGCGGTCCCGGCACCGGCGCCGGGAAGATGTAGAGCTCGCTGGGGTCGGGTGTGTGGCCGAACAGGGACGCCGGCACGCCGAAGTTCTTGGCGAGCACGTCGTTCGGCACGTGCTTGAACCAGTCGCTGATCAGGAAGGTGTTGTCTTCGTCGAAGTCGCCGTCGTCGAACACCAGTAGAAATTCGCAACCGTCCGGATCGAGCCCCTGGATCGAGTGCGGAATGCCGGACGGAAAATACCACAGATCGCCGACGCCGACGTCATCGACGAAGTTCCGCCCTTGTGCATCGATGGCCGTGATGCGCGCAGTGCCATACAGCATGTAGGCCCATTCGGCCGCCTTGTGCCAATGCAGCTCGCGCACGCCGCCGGCATTCAGGCGCATGTTGACGCCGGCGATGTTCTTGGAAATGCCGAGCTCGCGCACCGTCACCTGGCGCGTCCAGCCGCCCGACTCCAACCTCATATGAGAGTCAGAGAAGGAGAAGCGCAGGTTGGGCAAAGTGCCGTGATCGGTGGACGGCGGCACGAGAATATCGGGGTTTTGCCGGTCCAGCGTGAGGTTTCGTGGACCGTGGTCGGTACCGCCGCGACCGGGGCGTTGCGGCTGCGGCACCGGCCCGGTTTGCGCGCCGGCCACCGTCGCTGCCGTCACTAGGCCTCCGGCAGCGGTCGCTGCCAGCAGGTTTCGTCGTGAGATCGGATCCATGAGGTTTACTCCTTTCAAAACAGGGGATGCGACAATGGAACGAGCTACGTCAGAGCCGTACCGCGTCCGTAGAGAAGGCCCGCGCCGCCAACTCTTGAAAGACGCTGAGAACGGCGGCGCCTGCCATCGCAATGACCACGATCGCGATGCAGGCAAGGATGAAGCTGCGCATATGAAACTCCTCGGATTCAGCAACCAAACGCGACACGCCTTCCAAGGTTCTGCAATAGCGACAAATATGATCAAGTCGGTGGCTTCGCCTCGCGCTCGCGCAGATAGTCGTCGGTGGTGCGCGGCTTCGGGCGCGCCGGTGCGCCGTAGGGATCGAGGCCTTCCTCCGTGACGACGGCGACGCGGCAATCCTCGCACATCCAGATGACGTCGAGCCGACTGGCAGAGCCCTGGAACATCCAATGCTTGCCCTCCAACTTGGCGACAACGCGCTCGATCGTGCTTTTCACGCCGAATGGCTTGCCGCAGCGCACGCAGGGGAATGGCTCTTCCTCCTTGAGCACGCGTGCTGTCGCGGTGGCGGCGCGGAAGTCGATCCGCGGGATGAGACTGATCACCTTCTCCGGGCAGGTCGCCTTGCACAGCCCGCATTGCACGCAGGCATCTTCGGCGAACCGCAACATCGGGCGCTCAGGATCGTCCGCAAGGGCTCCGGTCGGACAAGCCGATACGCAAGCGAGGCAGAGCGTGCAGCCCTGAACGTCGATCTCGACCGCCCCGAACGGTGCGCCCGCCGGCAGCGCAACGACATCGACAGGCGCCGGCGCGGCGCGATGAAGTTCGCGCAGCGCCAGCCGCAAAATTTCGCGCTTTAATCCAGCGGGCTGGAAACTGGCGGGCCGCGGAACCACGGCGCCGGGTTCGATTTTGCGCAGCATGTCTCCAAACGCGAAGGGATCGTCGGTCTCGATGGTCGCGACCCCTGTGCCGTCGAGGCCAAGCCCGGCAAGGATCGGCTCTGCAAGCGCGATCGTGTGCATCAGCCCGGCGATGTCGTGGCGGGGTTTCGCGCGCAGGACAAAGCGTACCGCCGCGGCGCCATAAGCGAAGGCCGCCACCACCGTTTCAATCCCGACCTGGGTGATTTCATTAACCAGGAACGGCAGGGCATCGGCCGGCAAGCCGTCGCCATGGCGTGCGAGCGCATCGATCAGCGCGCCGCCATGGTCCTCATCGTGAACCAGAAGAACCGGACTGCGACCGCCGGCCTCGCGATAGACCATGAGCAGCGTGCGCAATCGGCGTATCAACGCGTCGGCGGGCGGTAGCGCATAGCCGGCCGCGCCGGTCGGGCACGCGGCGGCACATTGGCCGCAACCCGCGCAGATATGGGCGTCGATCGCGACGTGGTCGCCGTCGGGGGCGATGGCGCCGGTCGGACAGAGATCGAGGCAGCGATGGCATCCGACGATGCCCGATCGCGAATGGGCGCACAGGTGATCCGCAAACGATATGTAACGCGGCTTATCGAAATCGCCGACGAGATTGCGGGCGCGCAGCACCGCTTGAAGCACCGCGGTGCGATCGCCGGGGTCGGCGCGCAAATAGCCGTCGCGAAGGTCCGCGGCGGAAAACAGCGGCACTCCGCCGGAGAGATCGAGCACGATATCGCAGCGCGACATAGCGCCGTCGCGCGCCGGGCCGAACGCGAGCGTTCCGCGCGAAGACGGTGACGGCATCGGCATAATCATCGACAGTCAGCTCGAATGTGCCGAGACGGCCCTTGGCGGAGCGGATCGTGCCTTTGACGATCGGAAAATCGGTGGCGCGCGGCGGCGCCACATGGTCCGGCCGCGTGATGAGGACGGTGACGTCGAGATGATCCCTGAGGTGGTTCGCCGCCTCGATTGCGCGCTCGTCTCGACCGTATACCAGAATGATCCCTTCGCTTTTGAGGTTGACGAAGGGCACGTCCGGCATCGGTTCCGCCGCCGCGGCGGCGAGCGCGGCCATCTTCGGCCCTGCGCTCAAAGCATCGGCTGACCAGCCGGCATTCTCGCGCAGATTCACGATAGGTCACGTCACTGGTGCCTGCGGCGATCTCGCGAAACAGCGATGCCTCCTGCGTGCAGCCCATCGTGATCGGCGCCCCGGAGGCGGCGAGTTCGCGAAAACGCTCGAGCTCGGCACGGCAAAACTGGCGACCGCTCACGAGGTGCGCGCCACGGCACCCGAGCCGCAAAGCCTGGGCATCGAGGGGCATGGTGTCCTCGCAGGAACACACCAGGATGGCGCGTTGATCGGCCATCGCCTCTCCAAATCATCGTCTTCGCCCCGACGGGGGGCTGGCCGCCGCCCTCCTGACATCATAATTATTGGAAGTCGAAATGTGGAGTCGGGATCGAAAATGCCGCACGAACGGCACATTCGCGTGCAGACCCGCTATGCGCCGGCGCTGGATCTGCCGCCGCCATTTAGGCTGGTGACGTTGCGCGAGGTTGGGGATGCCTTCAACCATGCCCGCATCCATGCTGCGGCACTTGGCGCCGGAACGCTGGTCTCGGTCGGGCGCTTCGACGTGGCCGAGTTCGCCGTGGTGCTGGAGCCTGACGAGGCGCTCGCGTCCGCATGGCGTGCGTTATATGCCGCAATGGTGGCGCTTGCCGATGCACTGGCGACGATAGCGCCGCCGGGCAAACCGATCGTCATCGAATGGCCGGACGCAATCCGCGTCGACGGCGGGCTGGTCGGTGGCGGACGCCTGGCGTGGCCGGATGGCGCCGATGAGGCCGTGCCGCCGCCATGGCTCGTGTTCGGCGCCATGATCCGTATGGTGACGATGGCGGGCGATGCCTCCGGGGTGCGTCCGCTCGCGTCCGCGCTCGAAGATGAAGGGTTCGGGGATGCTGGCTCGGACCGGCTGGTCGAAAGCTTCGCCCGGCATCTCATGCGCGTGATCGATCATTGGCGGGAAGCCGGATTCGCTGCGATAGCCGACAATTACGTGTCTCGGCTCGAGCGTATCGAAGGGGTGCGCCACAGTATCGGTGATAATGGCGAATTGCTGGTGAGACCCATCGGCAAACCGGTCCGGCGCCACCGGCTCAGATCGAAGCTCATAGTGCCGTCGTGGCTCGATCCGCACAGCGGGGGACCGGGGTGAAGGATTTCTGGCTCTCCTGCGGCCACCTTCTGACCGATCGCGATGCGGGCGGCGATCTCGTGGTGACGGACGAGTTGCTCAAAGCCTATTTGGCGAGGCCGGAGCTCGGGCTTCATCCGGACGCATGTGCCGCCGAGCAGCGACTCTACGAGACGTTGTTTGCGGAGCCGCGACGTCGCGTCCTTTCCGAGGAGGTCGCGGCGATTGCGGACGCCGACCCGCGACAGAATTGGGAATTGATGATTGCCTTTCGCGATCGTCTGTTGCGCCACAAGACGCTGGAAGCGGCCTATCTCGATCTGATCCGCCATGGCGTCGGCGATACGCCGCCGCTGTTTCTCGACCAGCTTGTCCACGTCATCCTGCGCAATGTCCTGGACGGCTGCCAAGACCCCTTCGTGGTCCGGGCCGCCGAGTTGCTGTTCCGTCCGCAGCGGCTGACGCTGCACCAGGGTTCGCTGATCGCGGCAGATGCCGAAACGATCGCCGGTTCACGCGCAACACCGTTGTCGCCGCTCGTTTCAATGCTGGGAATTCCCGCCGGCGCCGAAATCGACGTGCTCGTCGATGACAATGCGAGCCGCTACTGGGAACGCAGCGACCTCTTCGACATGGCCATCGATCTCACCGCCGGCCGCCGCGGCCTTGCCGCCCTGGGCGAAGTCATGTCGCGTTGGGTGCTGCACATGCTTTCAGTCGAGGTAGAAATTGAGCCGCTCACCGAAATGCGCGACGTCGATTTCACCTGGTATGTCGGGCTCGACGCAGCAGCCACCCGTATCGGCGATGCGCTGTGGAACGGTGATGCGCTCGATGACAAAATCCGATCGAGCGTCATCGGGCTGTACCGGCTGACGTTTCCTGATGCGGCCGATGCAGCTGAAACGATCAAGGGCGGGCCGGTCTATCTCATCCTGGCAATGTCACCGGACAAGGTCGTGCGGATGAAACCGCAAAATCTTCTGACCGGCCTGCCAGTCCGCCGGCTGGAGCCGGTCAGTTGAGCGCCGTACGACCCCATGCGCGCATTCCGGTCGGCGTCGTCGTCGAGCGGCGCAAGGCGATGTCGCCCTGGCTCGATGCGGTCTGGCGTCCCTCCGCCGTGCTCAGCGGCGTGCCGGAGGCGGCCCCATGGACGGTGCTTGCAGAGGCGCAGGACGCCGCAACGTTTTACGTGGGTTCCGCCGAGATTGAGCTTTTCCGGACGGAGACGGATCATTACCGCAGCAATCTCGAAGTCGGGGGCGCCGTCGGTGTGGATTGCGCTGCGGCCGACCGGGACGCAGCCGCCTTATGCCCTGTTCGCGGTGACTGCCGATCCTGCCGAGGGGGAATCCTTCACGCAAACCGGAGACGATCTCGTGGACGCGGTGCCGATGCCTGCGGCGGTGCGTGAAATCCTCGAAACCTTCGTTGCGGAGCATCACATCGAGCAGCCGATCTACCGGCGCAAGCGCGGCTGCGCCAGTCCCGAAGCCGGGGAGCGCCGCGCACCATTGCGGAAGGTTCGGCACGAATGAACAGCCCGAAAGACTTCGTCACGCGCTGGTCGCGCCGCAAGCGCGCGGCGGCGGCCCGAGACGAAGCGGCCAAAATTCCCGAGACCTCGTCGGCGGTGGCTTCGGGCGAGGCGCCGGGGACCGAGAGTGTGGCGGCAGACGAACGCTCAGCCGCCGACGGCCCCACATTACTGCGTGTCCCGCCCAACCCGATCGAACCTACATTCGATCCGGCAAGCGTGCCCCCGATCGAAGCGATCGCCGCGGACACCGACATTCGGGGCTTCCTTGCGCCGGGCGTGCCGCCCGAACTGACCCGCGCAGCGCTCCGTCGCGCCTGGGCCGCCGACCCCAAGATTCGCGACTTCGTGGGGCTTGCCGACTATGACTGGGATTTCAATGCGCCCGGCTCGATGGCGGGTTTCGAAGCGCTCGAAATGACCGATGAACTGCGTCGGTTGGCGGCCCAGATCATCGGGCCACCTCCCGCCCAGGATCAAACGGCGGGAGTGCTCGAACAGGCCTCTGTGGAGACGGCATCCAGCGGGATGGGACAGGGGCCTGCCGGGCACCAAGCCCACGTTGGGCTCGCCCAAAATGTACCGATGGAGCGACCGGCAGATTCGAGCGAGCGCCATGATTTGGCACGCTGCGTCGGGGAAGACGCTGCGGTGCAAAGTCAGCCGTGTGCGCCTGAAAAGTCACAAATAATTGTCCGCCGTCACCATGGAGGAGCCCTACCAAAGTAATCGGCTTTTACTTACGCTGCCGGTGTTGAGCGTGCCTCCGGGGGTGAGCGAGAACAGACCGGATGCAGGATACGGACCACGCGGTTGTTCGCGCTGATTTCTGCGGCGAACACCCTCACGCGACCGCCGACATCGACGATGTCGAGGTGGCGCGGTCACAGGAATACGCGCTGCTCGCGACACTGCTCGCCCGCGCCCCCGACCAGGGCTTCCTGAAACGCCTTGCCGACTTGGCCGGCGATGCGAGCCCGCTCGGGGTCGCCCATGCCGCCGTCGCGGAGGCCGCACGCCGTGCCAGCGCCCCGGATGTCGAGCGGGAGTACTTCGATCTCTTCATAGGCCTCGGGCGCGGGGAACTTTTGCCCTACGGATCATATTATCTCACCGGCTTCCTGCACGACCGGCCGCTTGCGCGCCTGCGCGAGGACCTGGTCCGGCTCGGACTCGAGCGCGCGGCGGGGCAGTCGGAGCCGGAGGATCACGCTGCGATCCTGTGCGAGGTCATGGCCGGAGTTGGTGAGCCGGCGTTTCCCCACCTCGCCGGGCGCCGGTCACGCGTTGTTCGAGAACCATCTGTTGCCCTGGATCGGACGGTTCTTTGCCGATCTGGAGCGCGCCGAAGCGGCTGACTTCTACCGGCGGGTCGGCGCGCTTGGTCGGGTATTCATAGACATTGAAACGGAAGCCCTCGCGCTGCCGTCCTGAGCAGGGCCATTGTGTAGACGACCCCGAGGAGGGTGACGGCGATGAAGAAACAACGCAAGGCGACGGTGGGCCGTCGTGAGTTCCTGCGTACGCTCGGCGCCGGGGTCACGTTGGTCGCGGCCACAGGCCCGCTCACCGATGAGGCAAGTGCCGCTACCGCAAATTATCAGGACCGGAGCAAAGCGCGGTATCAGCCGAACTCTCCGGAGGTTCAAAACTTCTACCGAGTCAACCGCTATCCGGCCAAGTGAGGGGGCGCCTGTGCTGATCAAACGAACGCAACGCCCGGCCCGCCACACTGCGCTTGCTGCCGCGGTTGAGGGCCAATCGGACCGCGGTCTCGACCGCCGCAGCTTCTTGCGCCGGTCCGGCCTCGTCGCCGGCAGCCTCGCGACGCTCGGCGCACTGCCGCTCACAAGTCTGCGCCGGGCAAAGGCCGGTCCCCCACCGCCGGCGGGCGCGCAGGTCACCAGCCGCAAGAACATGTGCACCCATTGCTCGGTCGGCTGCACAGTCATCGCCGAGGTCGCCAACGGCGTATGGATCGGCCAGGAGCCGGATTACGACAGCCCGATCAATCGCGGTTCGCATTGCTGCAAGGGTGCGGCGGTTCGCGACGATGTGCTCAACGAGCGGCGATCTGCGCTATCCGATGAAGCTCGTCGACGGCCAGTGGAACCGGATCGCCTGGGACCAGGCCATCGACGAGATCGGCGACAAATTGATGGAAATTCGCGCAGACGGCGGGACCGGAATCGGTCTACTGGCTCGGCTCGGCCAAATTCACCAACGAAGCGGCCTACCTCAACCGCAAGTTCGCCGCCTTCTGGGGGACGAACAATTCCGATCATCAGGCGCGCATCTGTCACTCCACCACCGTCGCCGGCGTGGCCAATACCTGGGGCTACGGCGCGATGACCAACAGCTACAACGACATTCGCCATGCCAAGACCATCATGGTCATGGGCGGCAATCCAGCCGAGGCGCATCCGGTGTCGCTGCAGCACATTCTGGAGGGCAAGGAGCTCAACCGCGCCAACATGATCGTCATCGATCCCCGGATGACGCGAACGGCGGCGCACGCGACCGAATATGTGCGGGTGCGTCCCGGCACCCACATTCCGACCATTTACGGGATGCTGTGGCACATTTTCCAGAATGGCTGGGAGGACAAGGAATTCATTCGCCAGCGTGTCTACGGCCTGGATGATATCCGCGCGGAGGTGGCGAAGTGGCCACCCGACGAGGTCGAGCGCGTCACCGGCTTGCCGGAAGCGCAGGTCAAGCACGTCGCCGAAGTATTTGCGAAGGATCGGCCGTCGACACTGATCTGGGCCATGGGTCAGACCCAATTCACGGTCGGAACAGCGAACGTCCGCGCCAGCTGTATCCTGCTGCTCGCGACCGGCAATGTCGGGCAATCCGGCAGCCGGCGCGAATATTTTCCGCGGCCACACCAATGTCCAGGGCGCCACCGATCTCGGCCTCGATGTAACGAGTTTGCCGCTCTATTACGGTCTTGCCGAGGAAGCCTGGAAGCATTGGTGCCGGGTGTGGGAGGTCGACTACGACTGGATGCTCTCGCGCTTCGTCAACAAGACGTTCATGGAAACATCGGGAATTCCCAGCACGCGCTGGTTCGATGCCACCTTGCTGCCTAAGGACCAGGTCAGCCAGCCTGACACCTTGAAAGCCATGTTCATCATGGGGCATGGCGGCAACACCATTACCAGGATGCCTCAAGCGGCCCGCGGGATCGAGAAGCTCGATCTTCTCGTCGTCTGCGATCCCTATCCGACCACCTGGTCGGTGCTCTCGGAACGCAGGAACGGCACCTACCTGCTGCCGGCCTGCACCAGCTTCGAGATGGACGGGTCACGCACGGCATCCAACCGGTCGCTGCAATGGGGCGAGCAGATCGTGGCGCCTGCCTTCGAATCGAAGAACGACTACGACGTGATGTACATGTTCGCCCGCAAGCTCGGCTTCTGCCGACCGGATGTTCAAGAACATCAAAGTCGACAACGGCGCGGTGTCCGCCGAAGACATCCTGCGCGAGATCAATCGCGGCGGCTGGTCGACCGGCTATTGCGGCCAGTCGCCCGAGCGGCTCAAGGCCCATATGCGCAACCAGGCCAAATTCGATCTGGTCACGCTGCGAGCGCCGGCGGACGATCCCGAAGTCGGCGGCGATTATTACGGCCTGCCGTGGCCGTGCTGGGGAACGCCGGAATTCAAGCATCCGGGCTCGGCGATACTCTACAACACCAATTTGCCGGTGAAGGACGGCGGCGGCACGTTCCGCGCGCGGTTCGGCGTCGAGCGCGTGGTCAAGCGGAAGGTGACGGAGAACGGGCAGGAGGTCGAGAAGGAAGAGCACGACAACCTGCTCTCCGACGGCTCCTATTCCGCCGGCTCGGAGATCAAGGACGGATATCCCGAGTTCACCCTCGGCGTGCTCAAGAAGCTCGGCTGGGATGTCGATCTCACGCCCGAGGAAATGGCGATCATCCAGAAAGTGAATTCAGCGAATCCCGATGCGGTGTCCTGGTCGACCGACCTCTCGGGCGGCATCCAGCGCGTCGCGATCGGGCATGGTTGCGCTCCCTACGGCAACGGCAAGGCGCGCATGATCGCCTGGAACCTGCCGGATCCGATTCCGGTCCACCGCGAGGTGATCTATACGTCGCGCCCCGATCTCGTCGCAAAATATCCGACGCCGCCGGACGCAAAGCAGTTCCGCGTGCCCAATCTCGGCTTCACCATCCAGAAGACGGCGGTCGAGCGGGGCATCTCCAAGCAATTCCCGCTGATCCTGAGCTCCGGCCGCCTCGTCGAATACGAGGGCGGCGGTGAGGAGACCCGCTCCAACAGGTGGCTGGCCGAATTGAAGCAGGACATGTACGTCGAGATCAATCCGGCGGACGCGGCCGAACGCGGCGTTACCAGTGGCGGTTGGGTGTGGGTCACCGGGGCCGAAAACAATTCGAAAGCACGCATGAAGGCGCTGGTGACGGAGCGTGTCGGCAAGGGCGTGGCTTGGATGCCGTTCCACTTCGCAGGCTGGTTCGAAGGTGTCGACCAGCGCAGTAAATATCCCAAGGGCTCCGATCCGATCGTGCTCGGCGAAAGCATGAACACGCTCTCGACCTATGGTTTCGATCCCGTGACGGGCATGCAAGAGCCCAAGGCCACCCTTTGTCAGATCAGAGCGGCGTGAGGAGAACCACCATGGCTCGGATGAAGTTTCTCTGCGACGCCGACCGCTGCATCGACTGCAACGCCTGCGTGACCGCCTGTAAGAACGAGAACGAAGTTCCCTGGGGCATCAACCGCAGACGCGTCGTCACCATCAATGACGGCAAGCCGGGCGAGCGCTCGGTGTCCATGGCATGCATGCACTGCACCGACGCGCCCTGCGCGGCGGTGTGCCCGGTGAAGTGCATTTTCTCCACCGACGACGGCGTGGTGCTGCACTCGAAGGACCTGTGCATCGGCTGCGGCTATTGCTTCTACGCCTGCCCGTTCGGGGCGCCGCAATACCCGCAAATCGGCAATTTCGGCTCGCGCGGCAAGATGGACAAGTGCACCTACTGCGCCGGCGGCGGCGGTCCGGAAGTTCCCGGCAGCATCGAGGAATACGAAAAATACGGCGCCAATCGCATTCTCGAGGGAAAGCTGCCGCTGTGCGCGGAGATGTGCTCCACCAAATCCCTGTTGGCCGGAGATGGCGAAATCATCGCCGAGATCTACAAAGAGCGCGTCTTGAAACGTGGCTATGGGTCCGGTGCCTGGGGCTGGACGACTGCCTATCACGAAGGGGCCTCGACATGACTTCCATGCGAGCTCGGCGGGAGTAATGATCATGAAGACGCGGATTGCGGGCACTCGCTTCGTCGTCGTGATCGCAGCGATCTTAATGGCGACCGTGTTGGTGGTCGCCACGGCCATGCCGTCGGTCGCGCAACAGCGTAACCCGGACGGCTCGCCCGATCCGACCGCGAGCGTCGTGGATGAACAGACGCTGCTTCGACAGTTCCCTCGCATCGAAGGACGGTTAGACATTCCCGAAGCGAGGGAGAGTGTCCTCATCCAACCTGCGGGGCGGATTTGGGACTATTTCCACGAAGTCATATTGCACTGGTTCGGCGCCATCGTGATCATCGGCATGATCGCGATGTTGGCGATCGCCTACCTGATCATGGGACCGATACGAATGTCCCCCGGGCGGTCAGGAATAAAAATTCCACGCTTCAACGGCTTCGAACGTTTCTCGCATTGGCTCACGGCGGTGTCCTTCGTCATTCTCGGCTTGACGGGCCTGAACATTACGTTCGGAAAGTTCCTGCTGCTGCCGGTTATCGGCCCTGATAATTTCAGCACCCTCTCGCAAGCGGCCAAGTACGTGCACAATTTCGTCAGCTTTGCCTTCGTGGTTGGACTGGTCCTGATCGTAACGATGTGGATCAAAGATAATTTCCCGCGATATGTCGACATCGTGTGGCTCAAGGAGGGCGGCGGCTTCATCAAAACGAAACATCCGCCGGCGGGGCGCTTCAATGCGGGCGAAAAGCTGGTGTTCTGGTTTGCCCTTGCGGGCGGCGCCGCCGTGATTGCTTCGGGGTATCTGCTGATGTTTCCCTTTTACATTACGGGCATCTTCGGTATGCAGATTGCGCAGGCGGTTCACGCCGTCATCGCCCTGTTGTTTGTCGCCATGATCCTGGCGCACATCTACATCGGCACGATCGGCATGGAGGGTGCGTTCGAGGCCATGGGGGAGGGAACCGTAGACCGCAATTGGGCGAAGGAGCACCACAGTCTTTGGCTCGAGGAGCAGATCGCCCGCGGCGGCGCGAACGAACCCGGCCGGCATCCGGCCGCCACGCCTGCAGAATAATCTTCCTGCCCCGCGCTCAGCCTGAGGCAGTTGGCCCACTGCGGAAGCTAACCATCCCCGCGTGAGCCTCGTTCTCTAACCTCCAACCTCGCCCGCACGCGAGGGCCGACTCCGACTTCACACCGCTGCCGGACCGACCGGCCCGGGCAGCGACCGGTATCCCCGGCTCATCGCCGGCCTCGATCGGCGCGTTCATCTCATGGGGTTTCGGCTTAGGCTTGCGGCCGAAACGTAGGCCACGAGCCGTTGCTCTAGTGCGCGCCGGCGCCGGAGGCGGTGCCCTTTCTGAGGAACACGACCGGAAGAATGGCGATGATGAGAACGACGCCGAGCAATGCGAAGCTGTCGGCGTAGCCCATGAACGTGGCTTGGGCGCGGATCGTCTGGCCGACGGCGATGATGGCGCGGTGCAGCGCCCCCGCGGGATCGGGGAACCCATGCGACATGAAATATTGCTGGAGATCGGCGAGCCGATTGCGGGTCGCGGGCTGGAGCAGCGACACATGTTCGTTGATGATCGCCGAGTGAAACTGCTCGCGCTTGGTAAAGAAGGTCTCGACCGCGGCAGTGCCGATCGCGCCGCCGAGGTTGCGCATCATGTTGAAGAGGCCCGAGGCGGCGCCCGCCTCCATCGGCGCGATCCCGACCATTGCGATTGCGGAGATCGGGGTCATGACGATCGCTTGCCCGAGTGCCCTGATGACATTGGGCCAGAACAGCTGCGGCCCACCATAGTTCGGATTGAAATAGAGGTTCATGAAGCAGCTGCCTGCGAAGACCAGGAGGCCAGTGCCGACGAGCAATCGCGCGTCGACGCGCTTCATCAATAGCGGCACCAGCGGAATCACCAGCAGTTGCGGCAGCCCGGTCCAGGCCATCACCTCGCCGGCTTGCTCCGAGTCGAAGCCTTGCGTGACGGCGAGGTATTGGGGCAGCAGATAGGCAGAGGCGTAAAGGGCGAAGCCGAGCAGAAAATTGGCCAAGGTACCGAGGCCGAAATTGCGGCGGCCGAGCAACCGGAACTTGATCAACGGCTCAGGCGTGACGAACTCGAGCACGACAAAGGCGCTGATGGCGGCCGCCGCGACAAGGCTCAATTTGACGATGAAGGGCGAGCCGAACCAATCATAGACATTGCCATCGTCGAGCACCGTCTGAAAGGTGGCGAGCCCAATCGCCATCAGCGCGATGCCGCGCCAATCGCCGCGGCGCAACAACCCCAGCTGCATCGCCGACTTTGGCAACGCGTACCAGAGCGCGCCGAGCATGACCGCGCCCGGGACGAGGTTGATATAGAAGACATAGGGCCAGCCGTAATTGTCCGTGAAATAGCCCCCGATCGTCGGGCCGATCGCCGGCGCGAAGGTTGCCGTCACCGCGAACCCCGCCAGCCCTATCGCGTGCTTCGAGCGCGGCAGCATCGTCAGCACGATAGTGAAGGCGAGCGGGATCATGACCCCGCCGGCGAACCCCTGCAGGGCCCGCAGCACGATCATCTCGCTGAGGCTGCTGGCTTGGCCGCACAGCGCCGAGAACAGCAGAAACAGCGCCGTGTTGACGATCAAGTAGCGTCTCAGCGAAAAGGCCCGGCTGAGGAAATCGGTCAGCGGGATGACGATGATCTCGCCGATCAGATAGGCGGTCGATATCCAGGTGCCATTGACGCCGCCGGTGCCGATGCCGCCTTCTATATAGGGCAGCGAGGCATTGGTGATCTGGATGTTGAGCACGGCGAGGAACGCGCCGAGCAGACCGCCGCCGACGGCGATCCACGTCTTCAGCGTGACGGCGGGCTCGTCGCCGTGTTCGCCTGCGGCGGTCACGATGGCCTCCCGGATGATGGCGCGGCCGAAATCGGCCTTGTGTCGATCGTCGGCTCGACCGACATGCCGGGGCGCAGCCTGCCCAAAAGCGGCTCATTCTTGTCGATGGCGATCTTGACCGGGATGCGCTGAACGATCTTGGTGAAATTGCCGGTCGCATTGTCGGGCGGCAGCAGCGCGAACTCCTGGCCGCTCGCGGGCGCAAGACTGTCGACATGGCCGTGCACCGTGGTGCCGGGGAAGGTGTCGATATCGATCGTGACTAGCTGGCCCGGTTGAACATCGGTCAGCTGCGTCTCCTCGTAATTCGCGACGACATAGACGGCCTGCAACGGCGCGATCGCCATCAATTGCGTGCCGGCCTGGACATATTCCCCGAACCGCAACGTGCGAACGCCGATTGTGCCATCGACCGGAGCCGTGATCGTCGTGTAGCTGAGGTTGAGCTCGGCCTGGTGCTCCATCGCCTGCTGCTGGGCGAGCGTCGCGTTGGCCTGGGCGAGTTGTCCCTCAAAAACGTCGACCTGCTTCTCGGCGGCGGCTACGACCGTGGTGTCGTGCTGCAGTGCGGCCTGCTTTTCGGTAATGTCGGCCTGCGCTTGCTGCGCTTTCTGCACGGTGCCGTAGCCGGTCTTGGCCAGTTGGGTATACCGCTGGAAATCCTGCTGCGAAAAGACAAGCGCGGCCTGATCCGAAACGATCTGCTGGCGGTCCTGCTCGATAACGAGTTTCTGTTGGGCGATCTGCTGGTTGAGAGTGTTGATGCTCGCCTGCGCCGCCGCGACATTGGCACGCGCCTGGTCGAGCGCCGTCTGGTAATCGCGCGGGTCGATCCGCGCGAGCACCTCCCCGGCCTTGACCGACTGGTTGTCGTCGACCGGCACCTCGGAGATATAGCCCGCCACCTTGGGGCTAATCAGGACCGAATGCGCCTGTACATAGGCGTCATCGGTCGACACCAGAAACCGGCCGGTCGTCCAGTAGTAATCCCCATAAAAGCTGGCGGCCACCAGCACGGCAATCACCCCCGCCGCGGCCAGAACCGAACGAAGATGCAGCCGGAGAAGGCCGGCCGGCGTCTTCTTGGCGCTGGAGGTTCTTTTGAAATAATGTTCTGGCACTTCGACTACGGTGGACACGTACTGATCCATGACAAATCTCCTGGCAGCGTGCCGCCCTGAGAAATAGACGGGCGGTGTGTCTCAATGCCCCTTGACGTACTGTCTCGTACAGTACATATCTACCCACGAAAAGGCATGGCAGCCTTTCGGAAAATACACATCGAGGGAAGCAGGACACCGGAAGGCGATGAGCGAAGAAGCAGATGCGGTGGCGCGGCCACGCCGGGTGGCGAGACGGCGCGCATTCCTGGAGGCGGCGACGTCCGTTTTCCTGGAGAAGGGCTATGCCAACGCCACGCTGGACGACGTCATCGCCCGGTCAGGCGGGTCCAGACAGACGCTCTATTCCCTTTTCGGCGGCAAGCAGGGCCTGTTCGAGGCACTCATTGCCGAACTCTGCGACAGGGTTTTCGCGCCGTTCCGCGCCGAGGGCCTGCTCGACCGGCCGCCGGATGAGGTGCTGGTGGAGTTGGGCATCCGCTTTTTGGAGACGGTGACGACGCCGGACTCCCTCGGGGTTTACCGGCTCGTTGTGGCCGAGGGTGTCTCCATGAAGGAGTTGGCGGAGCGGTATTGGGAGATGGGGCCAGGCCATACGCGCGCGCTGCTTGCGGAATATTTCCAGCAGCAGACCCGCCGCGGAACCTTGCGCCTGCAAGACCCGGAGCAGGCGGCATACCAGTTCTGGGGCATGCTGCTGGGCAGTTTCCATCTGCAAGGCCTGCTTGGTCTGCGCGAGGCGCCAGGCCCTGAAGAGATCGGAGCGTACGTACGGACCGCCGTCGCCTGGTTCCTGGACGGCTGCCGAGCAAACAAGAGATGAGTTGAAGATGCGTCTAAAACCTGGTGACAAGGGCATCGTCGGAATGGCCGCACCTGAGTGCGTTCAACGGCCACGCAGACGGGGGAACGCACAGGTGGGGAACGCACAGTCTCCACCCATCGCGTTCATTCGGAGCGACCAATCTGATGGAAATGTGAACCGAGGCTACGGTTTTGAAACGGCCCGGATGGCGGCCCGCGCGGCGCTTTCAAGCGTCGGCATCAGTTTCTCGCGCGTTATACCCTCGCGCTCAAACATGAGATGCAACTGAGCGATTTCGCCCGGAAAGGGTTGGATCGGAAAATCCACGCTCGGCTCGAGATAAAGAAAGAAGCGAAAAAGGCGGTCCGCTCAGACATCCGCGATCGGCACCTCGTCGACCTTGCGTCCTTGCTGATCGTTGATCCTCACAGTCCTGACTTGTATCGCGGCCTTTGGGAAAAGCTCAATGCTTCAAGTAGGCTATTGATGAATAAAGGCCTGATTGGTTAATGGTGCGGGTGGAGGGAATCGAACCCACACTCTTTTAAGGGAACTGGATTTTGAATCCAGCGCGTCTACCAGTTCCGCCACACCCGCACACGACGCATTTATAGCCATCGAACCGGGCGAAGCCAATAAAAAATGAGGGGCTGGGAAGGCTGGAACTCCGCGGCTTCACATCGCTTTCGCTCACGGCCAATCGTGCGCTTCCGCGCACTGACCGCGTCATCTTGATGTGGCCGGGCCCGCGCCGTGGGCCGGCCGGGTCAACGCCAGAATACGCCGAAGGCGCGGCGGCGCATCGCCGCGATGCGCGCGCGATCGCCGGCATAATCCGCAATCGACAGCGCCCGCGGAAGCGGCTATGCGGACGGCCGGGCGGACGGTGACGCCGCGGCAGCGAGAGCGAGATCGCAATGCAGGCCTTGATGCGCTCACATCCGCCGGTCGTGGCGGCGATCCTGGTCGCCGCCGGCGGGGCCGCGACCATCCTCGGGGCGTATTTCTTCCAATATGTCCTCAAGCTGCCGCCGTGTCCGCTCTGCCTCGACCAGCGCATCGCCTATTACGTGTCGATCCCGCTCGCCGTCGCGCTCGCCTTCGCCGCGGCGAGGCGGGCGCCGCGTCCGCTGCTGGCGGCGGGGTTTGCCGTCATCGCGCTCGCGATGCTGTTCAATGCGGGGCTCGCGCTGTTTCATGCTGGGGTCGAATGGAAGTGGTGGCCGGGGCCGCGCGAGTGCTCCGGGCCGCTCGGCGATCTCGGCGCCGGCGGCGATCTCCTGAGCCAGCTCCAGACCATCAGCGTGGTGCGCTGCGACGAGGCGGCGTGGCGCTTTCTCGGCCTCTCGCTCGCCGGCTACAACGTGGTGATCTCGCTCGCCCTCGCGGCGATCGCGGCGTGGGGCGCGGTGTGCGCGTGGCGCTCCTTCAAGCCTTCACCCGCTAAATCTTCACCTGCGCCATGATGCCGGCGGGGAAGATCTCTTCCGGCTTGGCGTGGCGGTGGGCGATCCCCTGCTGGTGGCAATAGGCGAGGAAGGTTTCCAGCGTCGGCCGGTTCTCCTCGATGCCGAACGGGAAAGGATCGCCGCCGAACAGGTCGCGCATCTTGCGGGCATAGGTCGGCAGCCACGGCAGCGGATAGCGCGACACCGCGGGGTCGAGCAGCCGCACCAGGCTGCGGCGCTTGGATTCGTCGAAGGCGTTGTAGAGGTTGCGCGCGATCCACGGATTGTCGGTGAGGATCGCCCGCTTCACCGCGATCACATGCATGATCGGGAACACCTTGGATTTGGCGAAGTGTTGCTCCTCGCGTTCGAGGAAATCGGGAAACAGCCGCACCACGTCGGGGTGGCCGTCGAGGAAACAGTTCGGCGGCCGCGCGATCAGCGCGCAGTCGATCTCGCCGGCGGCGAGCATGTCGCTCAGGGATTTGTCGGCGACGCGGGTCAGCTTCAGGCCCGCCGGCAGGTTGAGTTCGACCTTCTCGATGCGGCCGGCCTCGTTGGCGCCGGCCTGGTACCAATGCACGTCCGTGAGCGGCACGCCGGCTTCATTGTGGAGCCAGCCGCGCATGTAGACGGCGGCGGTGTGCGCCCATTCCGGCGAACCGATCGTCTTGCCCTTGAGGTCGGAAGCGGTTTTGATTCCGCTGTTGCGGTTGACGTAGAACGAGCCGAACCGGAACAGGCGCGAGGCGAACACCGGCAGGCCGATGATGTCGGGATTGTCCCGGGTCACCTGGGCGGTGAACTTGGCGAACGAGAGTTCGGTCACGTCCCATTCGCGGTTGAAGGTGAAGCGCGAGAAGATCTCGTGATGGCCGAGCGTGAGCCAGGTGTGCGCGATCCCCTCCGCCTGCACCGCGCCGGTGCGGAAATCGCGGAAATGGTCGTAGTCCGTGGTGGCGATCGTCAGCTTGACCTTGTTCATCGGCGGCCTCCCGCGCTGATCCCTTTCGGATCGGATCATGCGCCAATTCAAAGCATGTTCAGGACGAGCCCCAGGGCTTGTGGGCGTGATCGACGGGGTGGCCGTCGACGAGATGGCCGCAGCCGGCCTTGTGCGCCCAGTAGCGCCAGGCCCGCCGCGTCTCCAGGGAATAGGGCTTGTAGCCGGCGTTGCGCGCGGCGATCTCGCCGTCATGGAGCGGCTTGACGTCGGCGGAGAGCCGCAGCGCGTTCATCAGCGCGCGCGCGTTGCGCGGCACGTAGACGGCCATGCGCACCACCTCGATCAGCGAACGCGCCGCCGCGGAGAAGCCGTGCCCGCGCATCAGGGCGACATTGTTGGCGCCGAGGCAGGCGGCGAGGTCGCGCGCCTGTTCCATGTTGGTCACCAGCATGTTGGTGTCGGGGCCGAACCGGTCCGCCATGTCCCACACCGGAACCTTCGCGCCCATGAAGCTGCCGGAATGGATCACCGGACGCAGCGGCACCGGCACGATGGAAAACGGCAGCACGTCTTCCGAATGGGCATGGACCACCGCCTGCACGTCCGGCCGCGCCTCGAAGATGCCGCCGTGGATGAAGCGCTCGTGATAGAGCGGCCGGCCGTCGTCGCGCACCGGTGTGCAGTCGAGATTGAATTCGATGATGTGTTCCGGCTCCACCAGTTCCGGCGCCATCGAGCTCGCCATGAAGAAACGGTGCGGGTCGTCCGGATGGCGCACGCTCACATGGCCATAGGCATCCACGACGCTTTCGCGGGCGAGAATGCGGTTGGCGACCACGAGGTCGCGCACCAGGGATGAGAGGTCGGTCATGACGGTCCGTCGGCGGCGATCGGGGGCAAATCGGTGGGCCGGCAATGTAAGACATAATCCGCATCGAGGGCCAACGGCCTTTCGAGCCGATCAACGAGCCTACGACCGGAACGGGGCGATCGGCGCCCGAGCCCCAGACTCATGCAAGCCAAACCGCCTGTGGAACGGCACCGGGCGGCCCTGAAATGCAGGTGCCGGCGAACGCATGTTCCACCGGCACCGAGAGATTGCAGCTGTTTGTGGATTTATTGACCGCCGCACAGCGCCGCATAGGCGGCATTGCCGAGCGCGAGCAGGGTAGCAATGGCGGTGCTGATAATGGTGCCGACCACCGGTATGAGACCAACGACTGGCTGAAGCGCTTCCAGTGTCGGCTTGATTTTCGGCCAATCCTGACAAAATACGGCCAGGGGACTGGCGCCGCCCGCAGTCGCCGGCATGGCGGCCTTTGCAGCTCTGATCGCGCTTGTGAGAGCGTCGACGTCACTTTGAGAAATCGAGGTTGCTGTGGCCATGATCGTTCCACCCTTGTGAAATTTGCAACGCATTGCCTCATTTGCCTCAGCGTTTCACGCCGTCCGCGTGAACAGGCTGGGCGGGGCATTACTATTAATGAGAGAATATTAAATACAATGCAAGCAAAGGTTGAAAGCTTTGGAAGTCTCGCAGCGCGTAGGGTCCACGGCGGATACGCCGCCAGACCCGCGCCCGTCGTTCCCCACTTTCTGACAGCTCACAGCTTATTGAAGGTATTGCGCGACTTGTCCAAACAGATGGGAACCACCTGATTCGGCGCACCGTTACGGTTCCAGTTCGCTGTCCCAGTACAGGTAGTCCAGCCAGCTTTCGTGGAGGTAGTTGGGCGGGAACAGCCGGCCGTTGCGGTGCAGGTGGTGCACCGTGGGCTGGAACGGCATCTGCGACGGGTGCATGCCGGCTTCCTGGGGCGTCAGGTTGCCCTTGCGCAGGTTACAGGGAGAGCAGGCCGCAACCACGTTGATCCAGGTGGTCTGGCCGCCGCGCGAGCGCGGAATCAGGTGATCGAAGGTGAGATCATCGTCCGAGCCGCAATATTGGCAGGAGAACCGGTCGCGCAGGAAGACGTTGAACCGGGTAAAGGCCGGGTTGGTGGAGGGCTTCACGAAGGTCTTGAGCGACACCACGCTCGGCAGCAACATCTCGAAGCTGGGGCTGTGTACCGCCTTGTCGTAATTGGCGACGATGTTCACGCGGTCGAGAAATACCGCCTTGATGGCGTCCTGCCAGCACCACAGGGACAAGGGATAGTAGCTCAGCGGACGAAAGTCCGCGTTGAGCACCAGGGCTGGCCATCCACTCGGCGAAACGTGGGCGTTCAATGCGACGCTCCCAGACGTCGTATACTCAAGAGCGCTGCAACGCAGCACCACGGACTACTTTATAGGCGGAGGTTACAGCATTGTGAAGCGTGGCGGCAATGGCTGCGGCGCAAGGGGCGCCTTTTGACCGTTCCGGTGCGATCACCGTCTCACTCCGAATCGCCGCACCAGGAACTCGCCGCCCTGGCGCAGGCCTTCCTCGTCGATACCGTGGCCGAGCCCCACCGACAGGTGCCACTCGACGGGGATTTCAAGGTCGGCGAGACATTGGCAAGACATCAACAGTGCCTGGGCCGGGATCAGGTCGTCGCGGTCGCCATGGACCAGGAGCACTGGCGGGCGGGCCTTGATCTCCACCTTGACGGCCTCCGGCCCGGCGCCTTCCGGCAGCACCAGCAGCCCGGAATAGCCGATGATCGCCGCCGGCGCGGCGGCGCGGCGCAGCCCGACATGCAGCGCCATCATGGTGCCCTGGCTGAACCCGACCAAGGCGAGTGCGCTGGGCGGCAGCTGGTGCCGTGCGAGTTCCGCATCGATGAACCGCACCAGGTCCGGCGCCGCCTTGTTGACGCCGATCCAGCGCTCGTCGGGATCGCGAAACGTCAGGGGAAACCACTGGCGGCCGGTGGGCGCCTGGCCGCACGGCTCGGGCGCATGGGGCGACACGAAGGCCGCATCGGGCAATGCGGCTTGCCACACCCGCCCGAGCTCGATCAGGTCATTGCCGTCGGCGCCATAACCATGCAGGAAGACGACGAGCTGGCGCGCCGCCCCGCGCGAATGAGGGGCAAGCCGCGGGCCATTGAGTTCTGCCATCTGTCCTCCCAGCATGATCCCGAAAAGTTACAGACTTTTCGGGTAAGGACCATGCGCAAATCAAAGAGCTCCCGAAGGGTCGCAGACTTCGGTGACGTTCGTGATCGATAAACCTCGATCCCGAAAAGTCTGCAGCTTTTCGCAGGGGATCGTCCGCGGAATCAAGAGATTCGGGCGCTCGAGTTGGTTGGAGCGGCGCCGGATCGCGCTGCTTGACGGCGCGATAATAGGCCCACAGCAGCCGCGCGGCCACGCCGCGCCAGGGGCGCCAGGGATCGGCGAGGGCAGTGGTTTCCTTGAGGCCGGGCCGCGCCGGCAGGGCGAAGGCGAGCCGCGCCGCCTCCTGCAGGGCGAGATCGCCGGCCGGCCAGGCGTCGGGATGTCCGAGGCAGAACAACAGGTAGATATCGGCCGACCACGGGCCGATGCCGTGGATGGCGCACAGTGCTGCATGAGCCGTCTCGGCCGGCAGGCCGGGAAGCGCGTCGCAGTCGAGCCGGCCCGCGGCGATCGCCTTGGCGATCTCCTTGAGCGCGCGGATCTTCGGCGCGGAAAGGCCGAGCCCGGCGAGCCGGCTCGCCCGCGCCCGGATCAGGGCCTGGGGCGTGAAGGGGTCATAGGCCGCCGCCAGCCGCCCCCAGATCGCATTCGCGCTCGCGGTGGAAAGCTGCTGCGACACCACGATGCCAGCAAGCCCGGCAAAGCCGCCGGACCGGCGGCGCAGCGGCAGCCGGCCCGCCATCGCCGCCACCGGTTCGAGGCGCGGGTCGGCGGCGAGCAGCGCGGCCAATCCGGCTTCGATGTCGGCTTCGGTGTCGATGCGGCGGGACATGGTTGCCAGGGGTGACAAGGTCGCGGACGGTATCTTTCGGATCGGCACGATGTAAATATGGCCGCGGCCGACCGGCAGGCGTGGCGCCGGCTTTTTTCTCACATGACCGCACCGGCATTCCGATTTGCGCCCAGCCCCAACGGCTATCTGCATCTGGGCCACGCCTATTCGGCCGCACTCAACTCCGCCATGGCGCGCCGCGCCGGCGGGCGGTTCCTTCTGCGGTTAGAGGACATCGACGCGGCCCGCTGCCGTCCCGAATACGAGGCGGCGATTTATGAGGACCTGCGCTGGCTGGGGCTCGCCTGGGAGAAGCCGGTGCGTCGCCAATCCGAGCACCTCGCCGCCTACACCGAAGCCCTGGAGCGCCTGGCGGCACGCGGCCTGATCTTTCCGAGCTTCGAGAGTCGGGCCGAGATCGCCCGCCTGGTTGCCGAGCGAGAACGCAGCCCACCCTGGCCGTACGATCCCGACGGCGCCCCGCTCTATCCCGGTACCGCCAAGGCGCTGACGCCGGCCGAGCGCACCCGCCGCATCGCCGCCGGCGAGCCCTATGCGCTGCGCCTCGACATGGCGGCGGCGCTCGATGCGGCCAAGGGCATCCCGATCACCTGGACCGAGACCGGCGCCGGCCCGGGCGGCGAGACCGGCGTTATGGTGGGAGATCCCGGGCAATGGGGCGATGTCGTGCTCGGCCGCAAGGACATCCCCACCAGCTACCACCTTTCCGTGGCAGTCGACGACGCCCTGCAGGGCATCACCCATGTGGTGCGCGGGCGCGACCTGTTCGCGGCGACCGGACTGCACCGTCTGCTGCAGATTCTCCTCGAACTTCCCCAGCCGATCTATCATCATCATCACCTGATTCTCGATGCTGAAGGGCGCAAACTGTCAAAATCGACCCGCGCCACCGGGCTGCGGGAGCTGCGTGCGGGCGGCGCTGCCCCTGCCGAGATCCTGGCGATGATCGGGCTCGGCTGAGCCCGCCGTAAAGCGCCGTCGTTTCAAGTCGAACCGGATCGCGCTCTGAAGTGTTTGGTTCCGGACAGGGGGAGGAATGGCGAAGTCCAAATCCAAGCCCAAACCTAAGCCCAAGTCCGCGCCCAAGCTCAGGTCCACGGCCGGGGTGCGGAAAGCCGAGCACGCCGGCGCCCGCAGCAAGCCCGCGGCAAAGCGCGGGCACTCTCCGCGTGCCATCGAAACCGTGCTCGCCACTTTCGCCCACGACATCCGCACGCCATTGACTGGGATCATTGCCTTCAGCGAACTGCTGGCGACGTCGGGGCTCGGCGAGCGCGAGGGCCGCTGGGTCGAGGCCATCAAGGATTCCGCCGGGCATCTCGCCGAGCTGACCACGCTTGCGGTCGAAGCGGCGCGGGCCGGCGCGGGCCGGCTGAAGCTGCGCCGGGAGACCTTCCCGCTGCCGCGCTTCGCCGCGCGGCTCGCGTTCTCGCTCGCCGCCCGCGCCGAGGCGAAGGGCCTCGCCTGCGAAACCGAGATTCGAGGCGACCTGCCGGACCACGTCGTCGGCGATCCGGCGCTGCTGCGCGCGGCGATCGAAAATCTGATGGCGAATGCGGTGAAATTCACCGAATGCGGCCGGGTCGGCCTGCGGATCGAGGTGGCGCCGCTGGGGCGCGGCAAGCTGCGCGTCTCGTTCACCGTCTCCGACAGCGGCATTGGCATGAGCGACGCCGAGATCGACCGCCTGTTCCGGCCGTTCGCCCAGGCGAGCAAGGAGATCGCGCAGAAGTTCGGCGGCTCCGGGCTCGGCCTCGTGCAGGTGCGCCGGCTCGCCCGCTCCATGCACGGCGATCTCGAGGTCGAGAGCGTGCCCAGCCGCGGCAGCGCGTTCCGTCTCACCGTGGCGCTCGACCGCGCCCGGCCCGCGGCCGTTGCTGCCGTGCCCCCGGAACGCGCACTGCCGAAGGGCCAGGCGCTCGAAATTCTCTGCGTCGAGGACAATCCCTATGGCCGGGTGGTGATGAACGCGATCGTCACCGAGCTCGGCCACCGCGCGACCTTCGCCGGCAGCGCCGAAGCCGCTCTCGCCGCCCTCGCGGCCGATGGCACCGACGCCGTCTTGATCGACGTGGAGCTCCCCGGCATCGACGGCTACGAGGCGACGCGGCGCATCCGCGCGCTGCCTGGGCGCGCGGGACGCGTGGCCGTGATCGGCATCTCCGCGGATCAGGCGCACCCGGCCGAGCAAGCCGCCGCCGCCGCCGCCGGCGGCATGGACGCCTGCCTCATCAAGCCGGTGAGCCCGCGGATGCTGGCGGAGGCGCTGGACGGCGCTCTAAGAGGAGAACCGCCGACGATAATCCAACGGATTTGATCCCACGCGCCGCAGGAATGCGCGGCGCATCCGTTCCTCGTCACCAAAGCCGCATGCAGAGGCAACCTGCTTGATGGAGCTCCCGTTGTCTTCCAGGGCTCTGCGTGCGGCTTCCACGCGCATCGTCTCCACGGTCCGGGCGGGTGTAGCTCCGATCCGGGCCGCGTATTTGCGCGCAAAGTTGCGTGGGCTCATGCCCGTGCGAGCCGCAAGACGTTCGACGCGGAGGTCGCCTGCGAGATTGTCCGACATCCAGGCGTGCAAGGCGGCAAAGCGGCCGTCCGCGTCGGTGTCGACGGCGGCCACTTGCGCCTCGAGGGGCGCGCTGAATTGGGACTGCCCTCCAGGACGCTTGAGGAAGACAACGAGCCGGCGCGCGACCTGCAGCGCCACGCGGCGACCGAGATCCTCCTCGACGAGTGCCAACGCAAGGTCGATGCCGGCCGTCACGCCCGCCGACGTCCACACCGAGCCGTCGCGGATATAGATCGGATCGGCCTCGACGCCGATGTCCGGATGTCTCTTCTGGAGAAGCGTGCAGGCTCTCCAATGGGTCACCGCGCGCTTTCCGGACAATACACCCGCCGCAGCCAGCAGGAATGCGCCGGTGCATACCGAGCAGACGCGCCGGACCTTTGCTGCGTTCCGGGCGACCCAAGCGACCAGCCTGGTATCCTCGGCTGCGGAATGGACTCCCGGGCCGCCGGCGACGATCAAAGTGTCGATGGCGGCTCCTGTTCGCGTTATCGCCGTCAGCGACTCCGTCGCAAACGACAGACCCGATGACGTGCGGATCAATCCGCCGTCGCGCGATACCGCAACAACCTTATAGGAACACGCCTTCGCACCGGCTGGACGCTCCTGCTCCGAAACAATCTCGGCGGCGGTGGCGAAGGCCTGGGCCGGCCCGGCCAGATCGAGAAGCTGCACCCGGTCGAACGCCACCACGACGACCAGCCGGCGGGTTTCCTTGGGGCGGCGCATCGGTGCTTCCCTGCGTTTGGCAGAAAACGAGGTACAAATGACATAGCTGCCAGACCGTGTCATCGCCAAAATCGATGCAGCCAGGGGTGAGGCCCGGGTCTGGGACAGAGTCTGGAGGCAGCAATGTCGAACAACCGCTCGTCGAGGTTCCGAATCGGCCTGCTGCTGTTTCCCGATCTGACGCAGCTCGATCTGACCGGCCCCTACGAGGTATTCGCCCGCGTGGCGAATGCGGAGGTTCACTTGATCGGGAAGACCATGGAGCCTGTCCGGTCAGAGCGTGGGCTGACCATCACGCCGACGACGACCATCGACGCCTGCCCGATGCCCCTCGATCTCATTTGCGTACCGGGCGGACCCGGCATCGACGCGGTGCTCACCGATGAGGTGGCGCTGACGTTTCTGCGTCGCGCCGCCGCGACCGCGGCGTATGTCACGGCCGTTTGCACCGGGTCTCTCGTGCTCGGTGCCGCGGGCCTGCTCGAAGGGCGCCGCGCCACGTCGCACTGGATGTCGCGGGAAATGCTGCGCGAATTCGGCGCGGAACCGGTCGCGGAACGCGTCGTGTTGGATGGCAATATCATCACCGGCGGTGGCGTGACCGCCGGCATCGACTTGGCGCTGCGTGTGGTAGCGGAAATTGCCGGCCGGGACGCGGCCGAATTGATCCAGCTGGCGATGGAATATGATCCCCGGCCGCCATTCGACGCCGGTTCGCCTGCGCGCGCGCGTCCCGAACTGCGCGACGCGGTCCTTCTTCATGGGCAAGACCGGCAGAGGCAGCGGGCCGGACATGTGCGGCGCGCCGCCGTTCTGCTGAGGGCGAACCGGTCAGATCAGCCCTCCTCCCTCGCCCAGGCCAGCGCCTGCTCCAGCCGGTCGTTGCCCCAGAACAGCTCGCCCGATGCGGTGATGAAGCTCGGCGCGCCGTAGATGCCGAGCGAGCGGGCCTGCTCGATCGCGTTACGCAGCGCCGCCTTGGTTTCCGGTAATTCGGCTGCGGCCATGGCCGCATCGGCATCGACGCCGCTGTCGCGCAGGAGCCGCGCGATCACGGTCCGGTCCGCGATCGGCTGCTTGTGCGTGAATTCCGCTCGATAGACCGCGCGGGTGAAGGCGGGGCGGCTCGCGTCCGGCAGCGCGGTCGCGACCCGGGCGGCCAGCAGGCTGTTCTGCGGGAACGGGTCCGGTCGCGTGAGCGGCGGCAGGCCGGTGCGGGCGCAGAGGCGCTCCATGTCGCGCCACATGTTGTTGCCCTTGGCGGGATAGAGGTTGAACGGTGAGGTGGTCCAGCCCTGGGCGACGAAGATCGGGCCGAGCAGGAACGGACGCCAGTCGATCTCAACCCCGGCCGCGGCCGCGAGCGCCTCGATGCGCTCGGCGGCGAGCCAGGAATAGGGCGAGGCGAATTCGTACCAGAAGGTCAGCTTCGGCTTCGACATCGGTGCGGAATTCTACTTTGCATGGGGTTGTTTTGAAGAAAATGAGATTCCCCGGCCCCGGGGCCCCCACGGTGCGCTTAGCAACCGTGTCGGTCACCCCAGCCGCGCCGTGAGTGCGACGAGGCGGGCCACCATGGCGCTGTTGGGATCGGCGAGCGGGCCGATGACGGTGAAGTGATCGGTCCCCGTGACCTCCTCATAGCGGGTGGCGACGCCGGCCTTGCCCCAGGCGTCCGCGATGGCACGGCTCTGGCGCAGGAATTCACCGGATTCCAGGGCGCCCATCACCGCATCGAGGGCGAAGCCGCGGGGCGCCGGCCAATAGAGCGGCGACACTGCCTTGGCGCCGGCCGGGTCGAGGCGGAAATCTGCATTCATCGACACCTGCGTGAGCGGCAGCAGGTCGAACACCCCGGAGATGGCGTAGCCCGCCGGCACCAGATCGGCCGGCGTGCCCGGCGCGAGTGCCGGCCAGTCGGTCGCCATCATCGCGGCGGTGAGGTGGCCGCCGGCGGAATGGCCGTAGACGAGCATGCGCTTGGCGTAGGTCCGCCACAGCAGCAGCAGTGCCGCGCGCATCTGCGCGATGATGTCGGCGATGCCGACCTGCGGACACAGGTCGTAGCCCGGCACCGCGACGCTGATGCCACGGGCATTCAACCCGGCCGCCATGTGGCTGAACAAGGCCGGTTGGAACGAGCGCCACCAGCCGCCGTGGATGAAGACCGCAAGCGGGGCGTCGGGGCCGCATTCAGCGAGGAAGATGTCGATGGTTTGGCGGGCGGTATTGCCGTAGCTCATCGTCAGCCGGCGCGCGTCCGTGATGCCGGCACGATAGGCCGCGGCATCGCGTTCCCATTGGGCGAAAATCCGGCGATGCTCGGGCACCCGGGCGCGGTTGTCGTATTCGCTCTCGTAGTCGATTTTCGTCATTCCTGCTCTCCGGCAGCCGAGAGTGGGGCAAGGCGGAACGGCCGGCAAGCCGCTTGTCCGTCGCGGCGCCCCGTGGAATCCTGGGCCATGTCGTTTGGTTCCATCACCATCGTTCCGGCCGACGGCCGCCAGTCGGAGACGGCGCTCGCGGTCGCCCGCGGAACCCAGCGGCTCCTGCTGGCGCTGGGGCTGTCCTGCGTGGCCGAGTTGTCCCTGCTGTCGGGACGGCGCGCCGATCTCGTCGCGCTGGGAGGCGACGGGGAAATCTGGATCGTCGAGATCAAGTCATCGGTGGCGGATTTCCGTGCCGACCAGAAATGGACCGACTACCGCATGCATTGCGACCGCCTGTTCTTCGCGACCGCAGCGCATGTTCCGCTCGATATCTTCCCCCTCGATGCCGGGCTGATCCTCGCCGACGGTTATGGGGCGGAACTGGTTCGCGAAGCACCGGCCCACCGCCTCCATGCATCGACCCGCAAGAGCGTGATGCTCGCCTTCGCACGCGCCGCGGCGGTCCGGCTGCAGGCGCTGGCCGACCCGCTGGGGCCTTATGGCAGCGAGATCTGAGGCCGGCCGGCGGCGCGGCGACTTTGGCGTCCGTTTGCAGCACCGAGCCCAGCGTGCCGCCGCGCTTCACTCCACCTTCTCGTTCGGATAGACGCCCCACAGGCGCTCCTGCTCGATCCAGCCGTCGAAGCCATTGCCGAAGAAGCGGCACCAGCGTCCGCTGCAGCGCTTCACGACGCCGAGCACGCCGGGCTCCAGCATCGCCTTCAACGGGCTTTCCGGGTCGGCGGATTCGTGCAGCGCTGCCGGCGCGCTCGCCGTTTTCGACTTGGCGACGAAGGCGGTGCGCTTGCCTGACAGCAGCGAATGATAGACCCAGCCCTCGGCGCCGTCCCAGTCGCGGATCCGCCGCCAGTTCTCGAACTCCGCGGTGATTTCCACCGGCAATCCCGGACGGGTATAGACCCAGGCGACGTCGTGGTCCTTGTTGGGGCCGCCGCGCACATTCACGTGGTCCGATTTCAGGCTGACGAAGCGCGGCACCGGCAGCCCGCTGCCGTTATCGGGGTCGTTTGCACCCAGGGCCGAGCCGGCGATCGCGGTCAGCGCCAGGGCGGCGAGAGCGGATGTCATCGGCCGCAGGGCCGGTCGCGCAACGCATGCATACATCATGGCTTTATCGGGCTTGCACTCTCGTTCCCGTCACCCGTCCCGGCACCGCCGGGCCACGTCACGACCTCTTTGTCTTGATCCGGCCATCTGGTACAGAAGGGCCGGATCCCTTGGATATCCTGAAGAATGAATTTGACGCCCGCACCCGCGCCTGTCGTGATGGCCGCAGTGTCGGCGATGAGGGTTAAGGAGGGCTGAACGAGCGTCGCGTGTCGGCTGCGGATGCGGCCGTTGCGAGTGGTCGGGCCCCGGCATTTGGTTCCCAAATGTCGGGACAATTCGGCCCGCTTATTTATTGTAGCAGTGGGGCGAACCATCTGTTCGGGTCGTACCGCCAGGGGCATATGAATGGCCAATCGTCGCAAGCCGCTCGTCGTCGTCACGCGCAAACTGCCCGACCATGTCGAGACGCGGATGTGCGAGTTGTTCGACGCCCGTCTCAACGAGGACGACAAGCCGATGGGCCGCACCGAGATGATCGAGGCGGTGCAGACCGCCGAGATCCTGGTGCCGACGGTGACCGACCAGATCGATGCCGCCGTGCTGACCCAGGCCGGCGAGCAGTTGCGGCTGATCGCCAATTTCGGCAACGGGGTCGACCACATCGACGTGACCGCGGCGCTCGCGCGCGGCATCACCGTCACCAACACCCCGGCCGTCCTCACCGAGGACACCGCGGACATGACCATGGCGCTGATCCTCGCGGTGCCGCGCCGGCTGGCCGAGGGCGCCTCGGTCATGACCGGCGAACGCGAATGGGGCGGCTGGTCGCCGACCTGGATGCTCGGCCGCCGCATCGGCGGCAAGCGGCTCGGAATCATCGGCATGGGGCGCATCGGCCAAGCGGTGGCGCGGCGGGCGCGCGCCTTCGGGCTGCAGGTCCATTATCACAACCGGCGCCGGGTGGCGGCCAAAATCGAGGCGGCGCTGGAGGCGACCTATTGGGAAAGCCTCGATCAAATGCTGGCGCGCATGGACATCATCTCGGTCAATTGCCCGCACACGCCGGCGACCTATCACCTGCTGTCGGCGCGCCGGCTCAGGTTGATGCGGCCCGAGGCCTATGTGGTCAACACCTCGCGCGGCGAGGTGATCGACGAAAATGCGCTCACCCGCCTGATCGAGGCGGGCGGGATCGCCGGCGCAGGCCTCGACGTGTTCGAGCACGAGCCGGCGGTCAACCCGAAGCTGGTGCGCCTCGCCCGCACCGGCAAGGTCATCCTGCTACCGCATCTCGGCTCGGCCACCATCGAAGGCCGTGCCGACATGGGCGCCAAGGTCATCATCAATATCCAGACATTCATGGACGGTCACCGGCCGCCGGACCGGGTGTTGCCGTCGATGCTGTGAAGACGAGGGGTGAGCGTGCACAAGATCCGAATGGCCACAGCGGTGGCCTTGCTGGCGCTCGCCGGGTGCGGAAAGTCGGCGCCGGCGCCGACCGCGACGGCGATGAGTGTCGACGATTTCCGCCGCGAGCTCGTCGACATGCCCCTGTGCGGCAAGCCCGCCACCGGCCCGCTCGCCGGTAAGGCCATGTGCACCGTGCACGCGTCCGACGGCACCGCTACGCTCGCCGGTTCCGGACTGGTCGCGCGCGGGGTGTGGGACACCGATGGCCGCTCGGTGTGCCGCCGCGACGTGAGCGAGGCGGCGAGCGAACGGCGCTGCGTCACCTATGAACGCCTGTCGAACGGCCGCTACCGCAACAGCGACGGCGTCGAGTTCTGCCTCGGCCCATGCGCGGAGACGAAGTAGCGCCGCCGCGATCACCGCGATTGCGCCGGGCTGCGAGAAATCCAGTGCTTTCGCGGCAATTTCGCTTATAATCGGCGTCCTCCTCATTGAATTCGGGTGATGCGATGCGTGCACCGATTGCAGGGATCGTCGCAGGAATCGCCGCAGGAATGGTCGTCGGTGCCACGCCCGCGCTGGCCGCGGCAGCGACCGCCGCCAAGCTCACGCCGGCCGAAATCCAGTCGACCTTTTTCACCGGCGAGGCCTTTACCTCCGCGACGCCGTCGGGGGGCTTGAAGTTCAAGATGGTCTTCACGCCGGACGGCAAGGTGACGCGCACGCCGGTCGGTAAGGGAGGCGCCAAGGGCGAAGGCAGCTGGAAGCTCGACAATGAGGGCTTCTGCAACACCTGGAAGGGCAAGACGCCCAATTGCTTCACGGTCACGACCGCCGGCACCAACAAATGGTCGGTGCTCAAGAGCGCCGCCCCGGCAGCGGTGTGGAGCAAGTAGCTACGGGTTTCCGGACCGTCCGTGCACCGAGAGGTCACGGATGCTCGGTTTCGTGCCCGACAGCGGATTGTCGGCATCGTAACCGTAGGTCAGCGTTTCAAATCGCATCGCCCTGGCATCGATCATCAGGAGCCGCCCGACGAGGCCGTCGCCGAAGCCGACGATTTCGCGGATCACCTCGAGCGCCATCAGCGAGCCGAGGACCC
This sequence comes from uncultured Alphaproteobacteria bacterium, assembly GCA_963800215.1. Taxonomy (GTDB): domain Bacteria; phylum Pseudomonadota; class Alphaproteobacteria; order Rhizobiales; family Xanthobacteraceae; genus JAJPKK01. Next base: position 173,478 of record CAWCZY010000013.1, read on the forward strand.
CGGTGAGTGCCCCGAGGATGCCGGCTTGCGCACAGGCAGGCACGGTGCCCGGCGGCGGCGGCTCCGGAAACAGGCACCGGTAGGTCGGGTTGGGCTTGCCGTCGCGGCCCGTCTCATGGGCACGAATCGTCGTCAGCGTCCCGTCGAAGACACCGACCGCCGCGGTCACCAGGGGCTTGCCCGCGAAATAGCAGGCGTCGGCCACGAGATAGCGGGTGGCGAAATTGTCCGAGCCGTCGGCGACGAGATCGTAGCGCGAGACGATATCGAGCGCGTTCGCCGCCGTGAGCCGTGCCGCATGGGGCTCGACGAGCACGTGGGGATTGAGACGGCCGATCGCCGCCGCGGCGCTCTCCACCTTGGGACGGCCGACATCGCCGGTGGCATGGATGACCTGGCGCTGCAGGTTCGACAGCGATACCGCGTCGTCGTCGATCACGCCGAGCGTGCCGACGCCGGCCGCCGCGAGATAGAGCAGCACCGGCGCGCCGAGCCCGCCGGCCCCGATCACCAGCACACGCGCGCGCTTGAGCGCCGCCTGGCCGGGGCCGCCGACCTCGCGCAGGACGAGGTGGCGCGCATAGCGCTCGATCTCGTCGCCATCGAGCATGGCACCCTCGGACGCATTCATGGGAAATCCCGCTTTATCCTCGTGGGGCCAAGCACCGACAGCACGGCACCGACATAGTGTTCGATCCCCGCGGTTTCCACTACACTCCCCCAATGGTGGCCTTTACACTTGGCTTCGATCCCCGGACGGCTCTTCTCCCTCCGGTGATTTCCGATCAGCGCGCGCTGGCGGATGATTGGCGCGGTCCCGGGTTCCGGCATGCCTTGGCAGATTGATCCTCACTACTCAATCGCCGGGTTCATCGTCGGGGCCCTGGTCGGCGTGACGGGCGTGGGCGGCGGATCGCTCATGACGCCGATTCTGATCCTATTGTTCGGAGTTTCGCCGGCAACCGCCGTTGGAACCGACCTCCTGTTTGCGGCCGCCACCAAGACCGTCGGCAGTCTCGTGCATGGTTTCAATAAAACGATCGAGTGGCGCGTCGTGCGGCGGCTCGCGACCGGCAGCTTGCCGGCGACGGCGCTCGCTCTCGTCGCGCTGTCCCAATTGCAGATGAGCGTCGGCGGCGCCCGTCACGTCATCACGGCGGTCCTCACCCTGGCGCTTCTCCTGACGGCCGGAGCCCTGATCGCCCGCAACCGTATCTCGACGCTTTACGCGGATCGCCTCGGCAGGCTGGACGAGCGTTCGATTGCCGCTTTGACCGTGGCCATGGGGGCGGTGCTGGGCATTCTCGTGACGTTCTCGTCGGTCGGGGCAGGCGCAATCGGGGTGACGGCCCTTGTGCTTCTCTATCCCGGACTGCCGATGGCGCGGATCGTCGGCTCCGACATTGCCCACGCGGTTCCCCTGACGCTCGTCGCGGGACTTGGCCATGGGGCGATGGGCTCGGTGGATCTGCATACCCTCCTGTCGCTGCTGGTGGGGTCGTTCCCGGGAATCTTCGTGGGCAGTTCGATCTCCGCGCGGGTTCCCGACCTGGTTCTGCGCTATGTCCTTGCTGCGGTGCTCATCATCGTCGGTGCCAGGCTCGCTCTCGATATCACGGTGCACCCCAGATCGGATATTTCCGAGATCGGAATGCACTCTCATTGACGGCGGCCGATCCGCTCGCGGCGACGGCCGGCGATGCGCCCGATCGCGAAAACTGGCGGACTTCTCAGCCGCGGCCATGCGCAGGATCAAGGAGGCCAGGCTCGATTAGGTTCAGGTTGTGAGCTGACAGAACTGGTCGGAGGCAAGCGTGGTCAGTTGGATCGTTCGAGGACTGCTCATCGTGTCCGGCACCGTGACCGGATGGTTCGTGTCCAAAGACGCCCCCAATTTCAGTTTCATCCAGGGGATGGCGTCGCTGGTGGTGATCGCGGTGATCGTCCTGGTGCTGGCGTTCTGGCCGGCGCGCTGGACCCACCTGCTCGACCGCCGAAACAAGCCGGATTAGACTAAAGTCGAGAGCTTTGACGAAGGTACCCAGCGCCGCTGAGCATGATGCCGAAAAGTTGAAGGCTTTTCGGACCGGCCATGCCCGGCATCAGGGACGCTGTGTCGCGGCATCCCATCACGTTTCTGCTCCATAATGGTCATAACGGTGGGGAGGATCGCGTTTTCTATGGGTTGCGCGCCCTGCGGAGCAATGAGATATTGCATTATGGAGGGGGGCGCTGGCAGACAGCCGGTGTTCCGGGATTTTGATGGCCTCGTCGAACGCGCATGACCTGCCGGGATCCTCTCAGGAATCCTGGGACCTGAAGGGTGTGAGCATCCTTCTGGTTGAGGATTCGTGGCATCTCGGCATCGCCCTGAAGAATCTGCTCAAGGCCTGGGGCGCGGAGGTGACGGGCCCGGTCGCGACCTCGGCGGAGGCCGACCGCATGACCTCCGAGCACACCCCCGCCGTCGCCCTGGTCGACTTGAACCTGCGCGGCGGCGAGCGGGCTTACGACCTGATCGACCGGCTGTATGAGCGCGGCATCAGCGTCATCGTGACCTCCGGCTACGAGGTGCTCCCGCGGCCGCCGGGAAAGGCCGTGGCGATCCTGCAGAAGCCGTTCGGCGAGGCGCAGCTTCTCGCGATTCTGCGTCCGCTGATCGCACAAAGGGCGGCCCAATAGAGCACGGACGAGATCAGGCTTAGAAAATCAAGCACTCGGAAGCGCTGTCGGCGTGAATGCGTGACATGGCACCCATCCTCAAAGGCTGTCTGTTGGCCCTGGCGTTCGGGCTCGCTGTGTCCGGGTGCTCCAGCGTCGGCGAGCAGCAGACCATAACGCCGGCGGCTGCGAGGCTGCAACCCGGCGATTGGTTCAATGTCACGGTATATGGCGAGCCTTCGCTCAGCGGCGACTTCCAGATCGATCCGAGCGGCTCGGTCTTGCTCCCGCTGGCGGGCCCGACCAAGGCGGCCGGTTTGACCTCGACCGACCTCGCGGAAGCCCTGACGAAAAGATATCGCGCCGAATACGTCAGAGATCCGAAGGTTACCGTTACCGGTCCCAGACCCAGAGGTTGACTGTTCGGCCTTGGGATCGCCGATCAGGTTCGATCGAGCGGAATGACGATGGTGCAGCGCACCCCGTCGGACGCCATTTCGAGGTCGACCGTACCGCCGAGTTCGTGGGGGATGAGATCGCGGATGAGGCTGGTGCCGTAGCCGGATTGCACCGAAACCACGATCGGGGGGCCGCCGGTCTCACGCCATGCGATCGCGAGCATCGCGGCCGCTCCGTCCGCGGATGCGCCGGCCGCGGGCTCCCAGTGCACGGAAACCCGGCCGTTGGGGCTCGACAGCGCGCCGTATTTGGCGGCGTTGGTCACGAGTTCGTGGAGCACCATCGCCACCGCCTGGGTCGCTGCCGCGCTGAGCATGACGTCCGGACCGCTGACCGTCATGTTCGCCTCGGTCGCATAGGGCGCGAGTTGGTGGCGGACGAGATCGGTGAGGCCGGCGCCGTTCCAGCGGCTCTGGCTCAGCAGCGAATGGGCCGTGGCCATGGATTGGATGCGCCCATCGAGCGTCTGGATGAACTCGTCCATCGAGCGGCTGCCCTGGCGGGTGTACATGGCGACCACGGCGACGCGGGCGAGGATGTTCTTTACGCGGTGATCGAACTCCGCGATCAGCATGTCCTGGCGCTCTTCCGCGCGCTTGCGTTCGGTAATGTCGCGGGTCAGTCCCTTGAGGAGCACGAATCGCCCGGCCGCGTCGAACTCGGCCCGCGATGTCTCCTCGAGCCAGACCTCCCGGCCGTCCGGACGTATGAAGCGGAAGGTGAGCGCATAGGAAGAGCTGTCGGGACGGACATTGCGAATGTGCGCCTTGAAGCGCGCACGGTCGTCGAGATGGACGCGCTTCAGGAAGCCGGTTGCGGTGAAGGGCTCCTTCGGATCGAACCCCAGGATCTGCGCGGCGTTGTTGCTGCGCCGCGAGGCGCCGGTTACGACGTCCCATTCGAACGCCGTCACCGCCCCGGCCGTCAGCGCCTCCTGCAGCCCCGCCTCGCTCTCCATGAGCACGGCCTCGTGCCGGCGCCGCTCGGCGAACAGGGCTGCCAGCACGAATGCACAGAGCGACACCGCCAGGATGCCGGCCTGGGCGCCCAGGATGCGGTCGGCGGGCAGTAGGGTCGGGTCGCCGAACAGGCCGATCCCGAAGGTCGTGGTCCAGACGATCGTAACGGCCACGATGAAGGCGGCGGCCGCGGCGAACACCGGCCGGCACCGGGCCGCAAGCCACAGCAGCAGCGGAAACAGCAGCGCGACGGGTATGACGGTCGCCCACGGCTCCTCCGGCAGGGTGATGACGAGCCCGCCCATTACGGCGAGAGCCGCGAGCGCGGTGCCGCCTTCGATGAGCTCGCTGCGCGGCGGCGGCTCGCGTTGCGCCGCGGCGAGCCCGATCAACAGCGGTGCGACCGTGACGATGCCCAGCGCGTCGGATGCGAACCAGTGGTGCCAAGTGGTCAGGAGCGGCGCCGTCGAGTGCTCGAAATACTTGAACCCCACGACCCCGCCGATCCCCGAGACCGCCGTCCCGACGATCGCCGCCGCCAGCAGGCCGAGCACGTGACGCAACCGATCGAGGCTGAAATTCGGGCCGAAATAGCGCTCGATCAGCCCGGCGGTGAGCAGGGCCTCCCCCGCATTGCAGAACGCGAAGACGACGGATCCCGGCAGGGTGCGGTCGCCCAGGAGGTTGGCCACGATGGTCGCGACCATCGCCCCGGCCGCCACCGGCCATCGCGCAGCGGGCCCGAGAGCGATCAGGGTGCCGGAGGCGACTCCCGCGGCGGGCCAGAACACCGCCACGCCATCGGGTTTGGTCAGCAGAAGCAGGCTCAGCTGCGCCGCCATGTAATAGGCTATGCCGACCGCGGCGGCGAGCCCGATCGAGCCGACCCACCGCGGCCCGGTTTCAGCGGCGGCGGACCCCCTGCCTAGGGCCTGCTTTCGCAAATTCTGCAGCATGTTGCACCCTCGCATGAATTGTAGCACAGGAAATATGACGCAAGTCGATATGGAGTTTGGTCGCGCCGGCCCCGGCGGCGCGGCGCGCGCCGCAGCCGCCTGCGACGGCGTAGGGGGTGAATGCCCGTCCTGCCGTTGCGCAGGACGCGGCGAAATTCGACGGCCAAATCGCAGAAACGAGCCAAAGTGGCAGGATTTTTGGTTCCCGAATGTTGGGATAAGGCGACCCACAGGTTATTGAAGTCGATGGGGCAACTTATCCAAACAGGTGGGAACCATCTGTTTGGGTCGCGCCGCTGCCAGCCGCGCCGCTGAGGTGTCCGCATGATTGGTGCATGGAGAGCATAGATGGCGAAGAAGACGGTGAAGCGGCGGGAATGGACGAAAGAGGACATCCGTACTCTCAAGGCCCTCGCTCGCGAGAAGGCCAAGACCACGGTGATTGCGCGCAAGCTCAAGCGCAGCGTCGGCGCGCTGTATCAGCAGGCCTCCAAGCTCGGCGTTTCGCTGGGGGCGCCGCGCAAGAAGCGGAAACGGTGAGCCTGGGCCTGAACTGAACATTGCTGAGTGCGTTGCTTCCGCAGGGCAGAGAGGGCGACCTATAGGGTGGCAAATGTACATTCGCATTGCGATCTCTGCGGTCGTCCTGGTCTGCGGCTTTGCGTTCCAAGGCCAGACGCAACCGAGCGGACCGGTGGTCGAGCACGCGCAAGCATCGATCCCTGCGGATGGATCGGTGTCGGGGTCAGTCCGATGACCCGGGCATTCGCCGACAGTCTCGGCATGGCGGAGCCATACGGCGCTATTTTCGACCAGCCCGAACCGGGGAGCCCTGCCGCCCATGCGGGAATCCAGGCCGGCGACGTGATCACCTCGATCAACGGCACGCCGATCATGCGTTCGAGCGATTTCGTCACCTCGATTTCCGCGATATCGCCGAACACGATCATTCATCTCGACACGTATCGCGACGGTCAGATGATCGAGGTCCAGCTGACGCTCGGCTCGGGCAAATGCCCGACCGGACAGCACGGCGGCGTGCTCATCCCGGTGCGATCCTCTTGAACGAAGACAGCGCCAGCCCGCCGGCCGGTCAGAGCCCGCTGCGGAATGCCTGGTAGGTCTTGCTGTTGCGAAGCGCGGCGCCGCCGCCTTCGATCAGCATGTCGACCTGATCGGCCGGCAACGTAAGCCGCGTCGCGACCGCCTCGAGGGCGGCGGCACGGGCCGGCCCCAACGCGCTCGAAGCTCACAAGGTCGATGAAGGTATTGAGGTCGCCGCATTTCCAGTCTGCGGCCAGCCCGAGCCTGCGCGCGGTCGGCTGCCGACAAGCCCGCAGCGCCAATGACGCACGTTCGCGCTCCAGTCGGCGACCAGCGCACTGAACGCCGCGTAGCTCGAACGCACACTCGCATCGATGGCCGTATCGGCCGCCGCCGCCACCAGTTCGGTTCCGTTCGGCCCCTCGAGGCTGTTGGCCCAATTGCCGGACAATCCGCGCCCGGCGTCGACGACCAGGAACAACAGCCGGCGCACCCGCACCGCTTGCCGTTCCGTCATCGGATCATGGGGCCGCTGCGCCGCCAGCATTCCGATGCTGAATCCCGACAGGCCGAAATTATCGACCAGCCCGCCATCGAGCAGCTTCACATATTTCATCGAGCCGTCGTGATAGCGCGCGGTCGCCTCGGCGAACGAGCGCAACAAAGGCTGAGCGTCCGGATTGTGCCGCGCGCGCTCGATCCAATCCGGCAACCGGGTCGCGCAGCCGCCGGGAAAGGTCTCCAGTACGATGGGCGCGAACGCCAGCGGCACCGCCGCCGAGGCCGCCACCGCGTCGGCGATCTTGTAGGAGCGGATGTCGCTGCACAGCGCATCGAACGCGACCGGGCCGAATATGAACGGGGTGCGGTTGTAGATGTCGGACGCGTTGATCCAGACCTGCGGCCGGCGGCCTTCGCTGAAAGGCGTCGAACGTCGCGCCGTCGAACAGATTTTCATCGAGCCAGCGCGGAAACTCGTTGTCGTTGACACCGCCGTTCAAGGCGCGGCCGATGTTTGCCAGGCTCACCGCGGTCTTGAGGTTTTCCTCGGCGTTGCGCAGCAGGAACCGCTCGCGGAAATCAGCGAGCGCGGCACGCTTCTTCAAGCCGAAATAGGCTGCCGTGATCGAGCCGCCCGAGACCCCGGAAACGAAGTCGACGCGGTCGAGCAGAGACTTTGCCGACTTCGAGCCCGACCGGGTTCGATCGAGCTCCTGCAATACGCCGAAGGAAAACGCGGCGGCCCGGGCTCCGCCTCCCGAGAACGACAACAGCAGCAGCACATCGTCATCGAGGGCCGGGTCCATCCGGTCGATGTCGTGGACCGGCATCGGGGTCAAAAGCGGGCGATTGGCGGGGAGGTTATAGACCGAAACGCAACCCGCCACCGCGAGCGCGGCTCCCAACACCACCACGGAAAAGACACGATTACCCAAGCTGCCCCCACCGAAGCCTCTGCTCGGGTATATCGGCCTTGCGCCCCTCATGCGCAACCCGGGCGGGCGTATACCTTAGCCGGATGACGGGGAATGTAGAGGCGGCCGCCCCCTACCGGTTCTCGAATTTCGCCGGTCGCTTCTCGACAAAGGCGGCCATGCCTTCCTTCTGGTCCTGGGTGGCGAACAGGGAGTGGAACACCCGCCGCTCGAAGCTTATGCCTTCGGCCAGAGAGACCTCGAAGGCGCGATTCACGGCTTCCTTGGCGACCATCACCGACGGCAGCGACATCGCGGCGATGGTGTCGGCCGCCTTCATCGCCTCAGCCATGAGTTCCGCGGCCGGCACGACGCGGGCGACGAGGCCTGAGCGCTCCGCCTCAGCGGCGTCCATCATCCGCCCCGTCAGGATGAGGTCCATGGCCTTGGCCTTGCCGACCGCGCGGGTCAGGCGCTGGGTGCCGCCGATGCCGGGGATGATGCCGAGCTTGAGCTCGGGCTGGCCGAACCTGGCCGTCTCGGCGGCGATGATGATGTCGCACTGCATGGCGAGCTCGCAGCCGCCACCCAGCGCAAAGCCGGCGACCGCCGCGATCACGGGTTTGCGCGCACGGGCGACGCGGTCCCAGGTGGCGGCGAAATTCCCCATGAAGGCTTCCATGTAGGTCTTGGTGGCCATCTCCTTGATGTCGGCCCCGGCGGCGAACGCCTTGTCCGATCCGGTGATGACCATGCAGCCGATGCCGGGGTCCGCCTCGAAGCCGTCGACCGCCGCCCCGATCTCGCCGATCATCGCGGTGTTGAGCGCATTGAGCGCCTGCGGGCGATTGAGGCGGATGACCCCGACCCGGCCCTTGGTTTCGACGATGATGTGCTGGTGGCTCATGGCGCTGCCCTCGTTGCGGTCAACGGGTAGCCGAGCCGGGCAGGGCTGGCAATCGGGGCGGCGATTTGGTTAACGGCGGGCTGAGAGGCGTTTTCCCTCCCCGTTTTCGGGGAGGGCCAGGGTGGGGCCTTGCTCGCAAAGCGCCGCATCCTGAAGAAGAGGCGGGGAGGGAGAAAGGGCGTCGCCATCGAAAGCTTAACAAGTCCGTGGTAAGAGCGCGGCCGAAACGATGCCGCCAGACCACCGTAAAAATGACCAGCGCACCCCCCGATATCTATTCGCAGGCCGACCTCCTGGTCGCGTCCTATGAACGCGCCGGCTATGCCCGGGTGGCGCCCGCGATCCTGCAACCCGCCGAGCCGTTCCTCGATCTTGCCGGCGAGGACATGCGGCGGCACATGTACCTGCTCGCCGATTCTGCGGGCCATGAATTGTGCCTGCGGCCCGACCTCACCATCCCGGTGGCCCGCGATTACCTCGCTGCGGCGGCGGCGCGGCCGGCGGGGTTGTGCTATCTCGGCGCGGTGTTCCGCGACCGCGGCCCCGGTTCGGGCGAATTCCTGCAGGCGGGCATCGAATCCTTCGGCCGTGCCGATACCGCGGCGGCGGATGCCGAGGTGTTGTCGCTCGGGCTGGAGGCCACCGCCCATTACGGCATCACCGATCCCTCGGTCCTCAGCGGCGACGTATCTCTGTTCGCCGCGCTGATTGCGGCGCTCGGTCTCGCTCCGGCCTGGAAGCGGCGGCTCCTCAAGGATTTCAACCGCAAGGCGACGCTCGCCGACGATCTCCAGCGCCTCGCATTGACGCCCGTGAACGGCCGCCCGGAGCATCAGGGCGTGCTGGCGGCGCTGGCCGATGCCAATCCCAAGGCGGCCCATGCGCTCGTCACCGACCTCCTGTCCATCGCCGGCATCAGCGCGGTCGGCGGCCGCACCATCGGCGAGATCGCCGACCGCTTCGTCGAGCAGGCCGAGCTTGGCGCCTCCAACGCGCTGCCGGGCGAGACACGCGCGCTGATCGAGCGGTTCCTGGCGGTCGCCGGCACGCCCGACGACGCGGTGGCGGCGTTGCGCGCGCTCGCCGACGATGCCGCGATTTCGCTCGATCCCGCGCTCGATCTGTTCGAGAGCCGCACCGGCTTTCTCGCCGCCAGCGGGGTCGATGTCACCCGCATCCGTTTCGAGACCCGCTTCGGCCGCGGCGTCGACTACTACACTGGCTTCGTGTTCGAGCTGCACGACCGGCAGGGCCGCGCCGACGGCCAGCTGGTCGCGGGCGGCCGCTATGACGCGCTGCTGACCCGGCTCGGCAGCGCCCGCCCGGTCCCGGCCGTCGGCCTCGCGGTGTGGATCGAGCGGCTCGCCGCGCTCGGCGGCGCGTCGGGCAATGCGTCGGGGGGCCGGCCATGAGCGCGTTCGTTCTCGCAGTGCCCGCCAAGGGCCGGCTGCAGGAAAACACCGAGCGCTTCTTCGCCCGCGCTGGGCTCGAGCTGGTCAAGCCGCGCGGGGTGCGCGACTACCGCGGCGCCATTGCGCGGCTCGACGGCGTCGAGGTGGCGTTCCTGTCGGCCTCCGAGATCACCCAGCAGCTCGCCGCCGGCGCCGTGCATTTCGGCATCACCGGCGAAGACCTCGTGCGCGAGATGATTCCTTCCGCGGATACCAGGGTGGCGCTCATCGACGGCCTCGGCTTCGGCCATGCCAATGTGGTGGTCGCGGTGCCCGAGGCCTGGATCGACGTGCGCAACATGGCCGACCTCGACGATGTCGCGACCTCGTTCCGCCTCAGGCATGACCGCCGGCTGCGGGTGGCGACCAAATACATCAATCTCACCCGCGGCTTCTTTTCCGGCCACGGCATCGTCGACTACCGCATCGTCGAAAGCGCCGGCGCGACCGAAGGGGCGCCCGCTGCCGGCACCGCCGAGCTGATCGTCGACATCACCACCACCGGCACCACGCTCGCCGCCAACGGCCTCAAGGTGATCGAGGACGGCGTGATGCTGCGCTCGCAGGCCAATCTCGTCGCCTCGCGCGCGGCGTCCTGGGGCAAGGGCGAACTCGCCACCGCGGCGGTGATCCTCGACCGCATCGAGGCGCAGGCGCGCGCCCGCCGCTACAAGGAAGTGCGCACCCGCTTTTCCGGCTGTAACGACACCCTGCTCGGTCTCGCCAAGACGAAGTTCGGGATCGCCACGCCGTTCGGCGGGCCGACCTCGTCGGGCATGCTGACGCTGCATTGTCCGCCCGACTCCGTCCACGGGCTCGCGATGTTCCTGCGCGAGCACGGCGCCGAAAGCGTCATCGTGGCGGACATCGAATACGTCTTCACCCGCGATAATCCGCTGTACGCCAAGCTCGAGGCGGCGGTGCGGGTGAGCCTTTGATTTTGAGCATGATCTTGTCCGAAAAGTCTGCAACTTTTCGGGATCATTCTCTAAAACTCACTTCTGCGTCTGCTTGAAATAACGCAGGTCCGGCGGCGGCTGGTCCTTGCGGGCCGGCATCAGCATGCCCTCACCGCTCAAGAAGTAACTGTTCTTGCCGATGGCGATCATCGACGGGTTCTCTGTGCAATAAGCCTCGGTCCAGTCGGGATGCTCTTCCGGCTCGAGCACGTATTTCTTGTCGACGGTCCAGGGCCGCGTCAAGGCATGGTCGATCACCGTGATTTCATCATGCATGATTTTCGGATCGGCCTTGTCGCGGTAAATCTTCTCGTTGAAGATCGATTGATTGTCGAAGGCCAGCGGCAGGCCGGTCGCATCGTAGGCGCGCGGACCCTTGAACGGGCCGCGCGTTTCGACCTGCAGCGTGTCGTAGCGGCCGTCGCCGTCGGTATCGACCCAAGTGCCGATCGAGTAGCCCGCATAGGTCGGCTCGGGGTCCTTGGGCCAATCGCGTCCGTCGGTGAAGATTCGACGATAGTGCTCCGAGCCGCCGATCAAAACATAGGTGGTCTCCGGAGTGACGACGAACTCCAGCGGCCGGAATGCGATCATATTGAGCGGCATGCCTCCGGGCAGGCAACGGACGGCGTGGTCGAAAAAATTGCCCTCACCGCCTTTGGCCTGATCCGCCATGCTCGCTTCGAGGATCTTGCGGTACTCATCCGTCAGCGGGGCCTGCTGACCGAATCCCCACGGCTTGGTCTGGTCGAACGAGGGCTGCCCCCCGAGCCCGCGCATGACGAACCGCGCCCATGCACCCTTCCAGTCGGGGTATTTCGCGTCGTCGGCCGCCCGAGCACCACCGACCGGCACCACCAGTGCCGCTACCACGACTGCACCGATCAAGCTACGACAATGCATGTCAACTCCCCTCCCTCAAGGTCGTATGTGCGGTTCGCTCCGCTCCCTGCGCATGCGTGCCGCCGCGACTTGCAGATGCCGTCACGGCTCTTTGTTTGATGTTTATTTTAGCGCATTTTTTTCGACGATGCACGTGCCGGATTGGGGCCGTTTGGACCATCACGGACGCACAGTGACGTGGCCCGGATGGAGAGCGAAATTCGGGACGCCGTTGCGGCAAAACTGAGAGGAACACCCCGGACGCGACGGTGAAGATGCCGTCGCGTCGTCCAGGCTACGCTTGGACCGAGGTCTTTGTCGGCGGCGGTATCGCCACCATCGGCGCCGCCATCGCGGCCGGTCTCGCCGTCGCCGCATTGGGCCGTCGCGTGGCGCCGCCGGGTACCGTCGATGTCGGCCCGCGGCTCGGCCTTCCGCCGCTGCCGTCGCGGGACGTGATGCTTTATTCAAGCGTGTCCGATCGTCAGGCCCGCGGCTCGCTTCGCACCTTCGCCGCCGCCATCAGGTCGACGGCGGCGTGGTTCGCCGGTGGTCACGACGTACTTTTTCAACCCATCGACCCACTTCGGACACAATCGCCCTGTGACTTGCGCTCTGTGACTTGCGGCAAGCGTCAGCGCTATTCGTGTGCGTACCGGCGGGGATCTTGGGACGGAGGGGGAGCCCATGAAGCGGTGGAATTTCGCGGGCTGCGAAGGTCGAGATCAGTTGCTACGGGTCGAGGGCTGTCGACGGGGCGTGCACCGGCGGGCGCTGGTGTGGCTGCTCGCCTCGGCCCTTCCGCTGCTCGGCACGGCCGATACGTCGTTCGCTGCACACCACAAAGATGCGTCGCCCGCTCCAGGCCACAAAGTCGCATCATCCGCTGTAGGATCCGCTGCAGGCCACAAATCCGAGTCGCCGCACCGGAAGAAGGCCGCCGGGGCGGAGCACCAGAAGAAGGCGGCGGAGGTCGAGCACCACAAGCACGTGATCGTGCCGCCGGCGGACGGGGATGCGTCGGCACCGCTGCCGCCGGATGTGGCCGCGGTGAAGCAGGCGGCCGAGCTGTTGCGCCATGGCAAGGGCAAGGACGCGACCGCGCTCGCCGCATCGATGAGTGATCCGGTGGCGGCGAAGCTGGTCGAATGGGCACTGCTGCGCCACTCCGATAGCGAAGCCGGTTTCGACCGCTACGCCGCCTTCATCCGCGCCAATCCCGAATGGCCGAGCGCGCTGATACGACATCGCGCGGAGGGGAGGTTGTGGCAGGAACGGCGCGACGGCGCCACGGTGCGCGGCTTCGTCGGCAACGAGCCGACCAGCGCGGCTGGCCGGCTTGCGCTCGCGCGCGTCGAGATGGGAGAGGGCGACCACGCCGACGCCGAGCGCGAGGTTCGCGCGGTATGGCAGTTGGAGCCGTTGTCGGCCGAACTGGAAACCGCGGTGCTCGCCGCGTTCCCCGACGTGCTGACCCGCGCCGACCACGTGGCGCGCATGGACCGGCGCATCGGCGCCAAGGATTTCGGCGCTGCGATGCGCGCCGCAAAACACGCCGGCGACGATCAAGTTGCGATCGTCAAGGCGTGCACCGCCGCCGAGGCGAAGTCCGCCAAGGGCGGATCGCAGCTCGATGGGGTCCACGCCGGCGCGCGCGAGGACCTGGGTTACTCGTTGTGCCGCCTGCACTGGCTGCTGCGCAACGACTCGCCCGGCTCCAACGTTCACGGCAAGATCGTGACGCCCAAGTCGGACTTTGCGGCTGCGGTCAAGCTGGTGCTCGCCGCGTCGCCGGAGGATCTGCAGCGTCAGGACACCGACGAATGGTGGCGCGAGCGTCGCGTGTTGGCCCGCAAGTTGCTCGACATCGGCGATGCGGCGAACGCCTACGAGGTGGTGCGCAACGCGGCGCCGCCGGCCAATCCGTATTACCGTGCCGAGTTCCACCACATGGCCGGCTGGATCGCGCTGCGCTTTCTCGGCGATCCGTCGACCGCGCTCACGCATTTCGCCCACGCCGACGAAGGCGTGACCGATCCGGTCCCGCTCGCACGTGCCGCCTACTGGCGCGGCCGCGCCGCCGAGGCGGCCGGCCGGCCGGACGAGATGCGCGCGCAATACGAGGCCGCCGCGAAATATCCCATGGCCTATTACGGCCAGCTCGCACGCGCCCGGCTTGGCCTGGACGACCTCGCGGAGTTGCGTCCGCCGCCGGAGCCGGGGGATGTCAACGCGAACGAACTGCTGCACGCCGCGGATATTCTCTACAAGACCGGCGAGGGCGACCTCGCCATGGCGTTCGCGACCAACCTCGCAGAAGAGAGCAAGGACCCCTCCGTGATCGCGGGGCTCGGCAAGCTCACCGCACGCTACAACGATGCCCAGGCGATGCTGCTGGTCGGCAAGGCGGCGCTGGCGAGAGGGATGCCGATGGACGTGTACGCCTATCCGGACATCGGCGTGCCGAACTTTACCCCGGTCGCCTCCAAGCTCGATCGCTGCATCGTCTACTCGATCGTGCGCACAGAAAGCGGTTTCGATCAGCACGACATGTCGTCGGCCAAGGCGGTGGGGCTGATGCAGGTCACCCCGGGGGCCGGGCGCGACACCGCCAAGCGGTTCGGCGTCTCTTACGACTGGAATCGTCTGGTGTCCGACCCGGTCTACAATACACAGATGGGCTCCGCCGAAATCTCCGCCCTGCTCAAGGACTACCGCGGCTCCTACATCCTGACCTTCGCCGGCTACAATGCGGGCCGCGGCCGGGTCGAGCAATGGATGGCGCAGCACGGCGATCCGCGCGATCCCAAGGTCGATGCGGTCGACTGGGTCGAGCGCATCCCGTTCGCCGAGACGCGCAACTACGTGCAGCGGGTGATGGAGAACCTGCAGGTCTATCGCCAGCGCTTCGGCGACAACACCGCGACGATCGAGCCCAACCTGCATCGCGCCGCGGCGATCGAAAAGCACCTCGCGCCGGCCTCGGCGGACCTGTCCGTTCGCCACTGACCGGGTCCGCCTCCGACCGCCTGCGTGAACGCCACCCCGCTACGTCAGGTCTTCCTGCGCCGGGCGGCGGGTGCGGAACACCACGAAATGCGACATGGTGAAATTGACGACGAAGCCGGCCAGGATGGCGACGCCCTTGGCGGCGAGCACCGGCATGAACTTGGCGGCGAACACGAGGGTCGTGGTGTTGGCGACGGCGCCGAGCGCGCCGGAGGCGAGGAAGGTTCCGTACGACTTCCAGCGCAGCTGCCGGCCCGATTCCGCCGCGAAGGTGATGTGTGAGTTCATGACATAGGAGCACGACACCGCCACCAGCCACGACATGATGTTGGCGGTGATCAGCACGATGCTGGCGTGGCTCGCGCACTGGCACGCCTCGGCAAATCCGTCGAGCGGCCGCAGCGCCCACGGGGTGGCGTTGATATACGACCAGGCCAGCAGGAAAACAGTCGTATCTATCAGCGCGTTGACCACCCCGATCAGGGCGAAGCTCACGGCCTTGCGCAGCATGTCGAGGTGCGGCTCGACCATGGCCGTGGTGCGGGGAAAGGCGGCGCGGAGGCGCTCCAGCGGAATCATGCGCATCGCTTAGCACGTCCGCTGCTGCACTGCGATGCTGCACTGCAAAGCTACCACCCTACTAAATGGAACCCGATTTCGGGCTATGATGTTTGCGATACGGCACGCGGAAGCAACGGCAAACCGATGAGACCTGACCAATGTGACGGCGCCGGCATGGTCCGCCGCCATCCCGCCGCGGATGGCGCCGGCGGCCTGTCGATCGTGATCCCCGTCTATAACGAGGCGGCCGGCCTCGCCGCCCTGCATGCGCGCGTCTGTGCGATCGCGGCGGCGCTCGCCGCCGCGCGCGGGCTCGCCTGCGAGATCGTCTATGTGGATGACGGCAGCCGCGATGCTTCCCTTGCCACCGTGCTGGCGTTGCCGGCGCAGGGGGTCGACGTCCAGGTCGTCTCGCTGTCGCGCAATTTCGGCAAGGAGGCCGCGCTGCTCGCCGGGCTCGACCACGCCCGCCTCGGAGCGGTGCTGTTCATGGATGCCGACGGCCAGCATCCGCCGGCGCTGATCGAGACCCTGGTCGGCCACTGGCTCGATGGCGGCTATGACGTCGTCTACACCGCCAAGGCCCATCGCGAGAACGAGTCGATGGTGATCCGGCTCGGCGTGAAGGCGTTCTATTCCCTCATCAACTGGGGCGCGCGCCAGCCGATCCCCGAGGATGCCGGCGACTTCCGCCTGCTGTCGCCGCGCGCGGCGGCGGCGCTGCGCCAGCTGCCCGAGCGCAATCGCTTCTTCAAGGGGCTCGCCAGCTGGATCGGCTTTCGCCAGTTCCGCGTCGATTACAATCCCGCCGAGCGCACCCATGGGCGCTCCACTTGGAACCTCGGCTCGCTGATGGGGCTCTCGGTCGAGGGGCTGACTTCGTTCTCGGTGGCGCCGCTGCGGATCGCGAGCCTGCTCGGCATCCTGCTGGCGGCGGGCGCGCTGGTGTTCAGCGTCTGGATCCTGATCGAAACCTTCGTCTATGAGCAGACGGTGCCGGGCTATCCTTCCCTCATCATCGGCATCATGGTGATCGGAGGCGTCCAGCTGCTGATGATCGGGGTGATGGGCGAATACATCGGCAAGGTGTTGTCCGAGCTCAAGCGCCGCCCCGTTTATTTCGTCGCCGAGTACAGCGTGAAGCGGGCCGCGGAGGCTGGCCAGCCGCCGCACGCCGCGGAGGCGGCGCGGAACGCGGCCGAATGAGGCCCCGCCGTTTCCGCCTGTGCGCCGACGATTACGGCATCTCCCCGGCGGTGAACCGCGCCATCCGCGATCTCATCGGAGGCGGACGCATCAATGCGACCTCGGTGATGGTCGGCGCGCCGAGCTTCGACGCCGGGGAGGCCCGCGCGCTTCTCGCCGCGCTCGACAGTGCCGTTTCCGGCACCACGCTCGGCCTGCATTTCACCCTCACCGCGCCGTTCCGGCCGCTGAGCTCCTATCGCCCGGTGGCGGCGGATGGGGCGTTTTTGTCGCTGCGGCACATGCTGGCGCGCGGGCTTGCGCGGGCGCTCGACGGGCGCGCCGCCGCGGTGGAGGCGGAGCGCCAGATCGAGGCGTTCCGGTCCGCATTTGGCCGGCCGCCGGATTTCATCGACGGTCACCAGCACATTCACCTGCTGCCGCAGATCGGCGACGCGCTGCTGACGGTGATGAAGGAGCGCGCCCCCGCCGCCTGGGTCAGGCAATGCGGGCGGATCTCGCCGCTGCTGAACCGGCGGGGCCACGCCAAGGCGCTTGTGCTCGATGTGCTCAGCCGGCGCATGCGCCGGCGCAGCGCGATGCTCGGCGTCGCCACCAATCCGGCCTTTGCCGGCGCCTACGATTTCAACCGCGACATCGGCTACGACGCCGTGTTCGCGTCGTTCCTGGAAGGCCTGCCCGAGGGCGGCGTGGTGATGTGCCACCCCGGCTTCGTCGATGCGGAGCTCGAACGCCTGGACCATTTCACCGCGATGCGCGAGCGGGAATATGCCTTTTTCGCCGGCGAGCGGTTTCCGCGACTGCTGGCGGAACGCGGTTTCGCCCTGGCGTGAACGGCACGGAACCGCCGTTCGTTCATATTTGTCCATTGTTATTAATGCCATGGTTCCCCCCACTTCCGGCTGCAACAAGGCTCCCCATATGAGTGCCGCGCCGGGCCAGCCGGCCAGAGGAGAAAAACCATGACTCCGCAGGAACGACAGATGGTCGCCGAGCTGTTCGACCGGCTTGCGTCGCTGGAAGGCGAGCGCCGTGATCCCGACGCCGAGCGGGTGATCCGTGACGGGCTCGGCCATGCGCCGAACGCGGTCTATGCGCTGGTACAGACGGTGCTGGTCCAGGACGAGGCGCTCAAGCGCGCCAATGCTCACATCGAGGAACTCGAACATGCGGTGAGCCAGGCGCCCGCCCAAAGCGGCGGCGGCTTTCTCGACAGCATGCGCAATGTGCTCACCGGCCAGCCACGCGGCTCGGTTCCCCCGGTGCGGCAGGGCGGTCAGGGCTCGAGCGGCGCATGGGGCGCTCCGCCCCCCGGCTATGCTCCGCCCCCCGGCTATCAGCCCCAGCCGGGCTATCCGCCGCAGCCCGGATACATGCAGGGCGCCCCGATGGGCGGCGGCATGATGGGAGGCCCAATGGGGGGCCACGGCGGTTCGTTTCTCGGCACCGCGGCGGCGACGGTCGCGGGCGTGATCGGCGGCTCGATGCTGCTCAACGGCATCCGATCCGCGTTCGGCGGCGGCGGCGGCAATCAGGCGTTCGGGGGCGGGTACGGATCCTCACCGTCGCCATGGGGCGGCGGCAGCGGCGGCGAACTTTCCCGTGACGCCGGCGTGGGCGACATCGGCAGCCGCCACAATGATGATTCCCTGGCCCGTCAGGACGCGCAGCAGGACGCCCAGCAGGACCTCGCGGACGACGATCGGGCCGACGACGATGCCGCCGATTACGCCGACGACGGCGCGGATTTCGGCGACGGCGGCGATAGCGACAGCGCTTGATCCTGAACGGTGCCTGTTTGGGGCGGGCCTGGCCCGCCCCATCGCTGTTTGCCCGATTGCGGTCTCATCGATCAGATCACGATCACCCGGGCACCCACGGGGACGCGGCCGTAGAGATCGATCACGTCTTCATTGCGCATGCGGATGCAGCCCGACGACACCTGGGTGCCGATGGTCCAGGGCTCGTTGGAGCCGTGGATGCGGTAGAGCGTATCGCCGAGATAGAGCGCCCGGGCGCCGAGCGGGTTTTCCGGTCCGCCGGCCATGTAGTGCGGCAGGTCGGGCCGGCGGTGCAGCATTTCGTCGGGCGGGCGCCAATCCGGCCATTCCTTTTTCATAGTGACGGTCTTGACGCCGGCCCAGGTGAATCCGGGGCGGCCGACGCCGATGCCGTAGCGCAGCGCCTTACCGTCCGGCTGGACCAAATAAAGCATGCGCTCGGGCGTGTTGATGATGACGGTGCCGGGCTTTTCCTCGCCGTGATAGTCGACGATCTGGCGGTTGTAGCGCGGATCGGCGGCGTAGCGCATGGCATCGGCATCGGGCGCATAGCCCTGGGGTTGCGGCGTGCCCGCCGACGAACCGCCGGAGAACAGGAACTCGATCAGGCCGCCGCCGAGGCCACCCGCGGTGGATTCGGTGCAAGCCGCGGTGAGCGCCGCACACGCCATGAGCGCGACGACGAGGGTGCGCGAACCCGGGACGGAGCAGGGCGTAAGTGGGGAAGAGCGAACACGGGACATGGGGCGTACTCTCTACATTTCGCCGGGTGGAACCCGTTGGTCCTGCGCATATCTCGTTCCGAAAAGTGTGCAACTTCTCGGGATCAGGCGCCGATCGAACGCGCTCCAGAACTGGCCACCTGCGCATTATGGGGAAGAAACCACCACCGATCGGTAAATAAAAATTGCCGAAAAAGTAAGTATATCTGGACACCAAGTGTTCATCACAACATGGTTTATTCCGGGTAAATCGCCAGTCTCATGGTTAATCTGCTGAATAAGTTCATGGTTAAAAGGCAATTAATCCTTGCATCTATTGTACAACGCGAAGGTCGTATGAACGATTTGCACGGCCGGGATGCCTGCGAACACGATCGTTGATCATGCCCAGAGCATGATCCTCATTGCCCGGATCGACCGGGCAATCCCGTACTCACGGCCGGTGTTTACTGGATCGCCCGGTCGAGCCGGCGATGACAGCGAGTTGTAAGTCGACCCAAACGAAAAACGCCTTAAAGCGCTCTAAATGACCTCCTCCACCCGTACGCTGCGGCAGTCGACCTCGAATTCGAGATCGCGCACCGGCGGGCGGGCGTAGTGCCAGGTCAGGCCGGCGCGCGCGGCGCCGCGGCGGACGATCTCGTCCACCATGAAGGGATGGATGTTGCGGATCGTATAGACCTGGGCCGCGCTGGCGTCGCGCCAACCGGTGCCGAACCGCGCCAGCCGCGCGGCAATCTGGTCCATCACGAAACGCACCTTCTCGCGCATGGCGTCATCGCCGGTCTCGCCGAAGCGCACAATGCGCTCGCGGTAGCTCGCGTCGCCTTCCCGCGCCTCGGCAGCTCCGGAGATCACGAAGCTCGGCGCCGCGGCGGCGGTGGGCACAGTGAACGAAAACGCATGAAAGCCCGGTTCCGCCGGCGGGTCGATCTCCGGGCACACATTGCTGCGCGCGACCGGGTTGACCTTGCCGTCGAACACGCCCCATTTGCGCAGCGTGACCGCGTAGGATTCGTTGAAGGCGCGGAAGCCCTGCTCGGTGAACTGCCCCGGCGAGCGCAGTTCGCAGGCGCAGAACGCCGTCAGCGGGCGGCCGGCGCCCATGATGGTCTTCTCGATGCGGGCAAATC
Source organism: uncultured Alphaproteobacteria bacterium (assembly GCA_963800215.1). GTDB lineage: Bacteria > Pseudomonadota > Alphaproteobacteria > Rhizobiales > Xanthobacteraceae > JAJPKK01. The sequence goes on from CAWCZY010000013.1 coordinate 193,583, forward strand.
CGTCCATCAGCGGCACCGGCGAACGGAAGCGGAAGCGCTTGATTTCATAGCCCGCGGCGGCCGCGACGCCGCCGGAAAACTGGAATCCGCCGGGGATGAATCGATATCCCCCCGCAGTGAAATCGACTGCTTCCGCCACTTCGAGAGCTCCTTTGCGCGGCTGGACGAAACACCCGTTTCGACTATTGTGCAATCCGCAAGCTGCGCGGCGCAATCGGCCGCCGGCCGCTCGCCCCAATGCGATCGCCCGCGACATCTTCCCAGAGGGAACAAAGCATGGAGGCGGAGAATCCGGTCGCCGCGAGCATCGTCGAGGCGGCCGCCGGATGCGGCATATCGTTGGTGGCGAGCCTGCCGGACGGCTGGATCACGCCGCTGATCACCCGCTTTGCAAAGGATTTGCGTTTCCGCCACGTCGCCGTCAATCGCGAGGAGTCCGCGATCGGCCTGTGCTCCGGCGCATTCTTCAGCGGCATCGGCGCGCTCGCCTTGATGGGCGCCTCGGGATTTCTCACCTGCATCTACGCCATCACCAAGATCAACTACACCTATCAGATCCCGCTGCTGATCGGCATCACCTTGCGCGGGCGTCCCGGCGACCCCGCCAAGTTCCATCAGTCCAACGGCCTCTATCTCGAACCGGTCATGCGGGCGATCGACATCCCCTTCGTCGCGATCGAGCGCGGCGCCGACATCGGCCGGCTCGCCACCGCCTACCGGCACAGCCGCGTCATGTCGCGGCCGGTGGTGATCGGGTTCACCCGCGAGATGCTGCGCGGCGAGGCGTGACATGAATTTCGAGCACTGCTTCCGGTTTCTCGCCGATCGCCTGCGCGACGAGGTCATCGTGACTTCGGCCGGCAACTGCTCGGAGCTGTGGTGGGAGATCACCGGCGAGACCGAGCGCGTGTTCTATCTCGAAGCCTCCATGAGCCTCGCCTCGCTGTTCGCGGCCGGCATCGCGCTGGGATCGGCGCAACGGACCGTGGTGGCGCTGAGCGGCGACGGCGCGTTCTGCATGAACCCGGGAATGCTGATGGTGGAGCGGCAGCTGGCGCTTCCCAACCTCAAGCATTTCGTGGTGGCGAACGGATGCTACGGCTCCACCAACGAGCTGCCGATGCCGTTCCCGGAATTCGTCGATTATGCCGCCATGGCACGCGCGGCCGGCATCGAGCGGGTCCATGAATTCGCGACGCTGGAAGGCCTCGCCCAGGCGCTCGACGAAATCGTGACCGTGCCCGGCTACATCTTCAGCGTCCTCCACGTCGAGCCGCTCGGCCGCCGCGCCCGTTCGCCGCCGCTCGACGGCCCCGAGCTCAAGTTCCGGTTCGGCCGCTATCTCGAACGCAGCGGCGGCCCTGCGATCTTCGACGTGCCGCTCCCCATCGGTGGTAAAAGACCACCTTTGCCCTGAAATCCATACCTTCGGCCTCCATTTGGCGCCCCTCCGGCATAATCCGGCGCTGTGGACCGCAGGGGCGGGGCGCCCAAACCCTGTGCGTGCGGCCCATTTATGGGCTAGTGTATCGTCCGGTCGCCGACAGGCTCCGCATATGCGCTCGCGGTCTCGCCCCCCGGGGAGACGCTGCGTGCCGGTGAAAGCTGAGTCGGAGCGCGGGATGCGGCAAGCCGCCCCGACAAGGAGATGAGCCGGGCGTGAAGATTGACCGCATCGACCCAGCGCTCGTTACCGCGCCCGCCCCGCGCAGGCCGCGATGGAAGCGCCGCTTCACCGGGCTCCTCGCGATCCTCGCGGTGGCCGTCGGCGCGCTTTATCTCTATGCCCCGCAATATCTGCCGCAGGCCCTGCAGCCACAAGGTTCGACCGGAGCGCAGGGCGGACGCGGGGGACAGCGTGCCGACCTGCCCGTGCCGGTGCTGGTCGCTGCGGTAAAGAAGGACGACGTCCCGGTCTATTTCGACGGCGTCGGCACCAGCCGCGCGCTCAACACCGTGACCGTCCGCGCCCAGATCGACGGCAAGCTGATGAGCGTGAATTTCAAGGAAGGCCAGGACGTCGAGCAGGATTTCGTCCTGGCCGACATCGATCCCACCATCTACCGCGCCCAGCTCGACCAGGCGGTCGCCAAGAAGGCGATGGACGAGGCCCGGCTCGGCAATGCCCGCATCGATCTCGAACGCTATGCAAAGCTGACCGCGACCAATTCGGCGACCCGCCAGCAATACGACACCCAGAAGGCGCTGGTCGCCCAGCTCGTGGCGCAGGTGCAGGCCGACCAGGGCGCCATTGAAAACGCCAAGGCGATGCTTTCCTATACCCGCATCATCGCGCCGATCGCCGGCCGCACCGGGCTGCGGCTGGTCGATGCCGGCAATATCGTCCATGCGGCCGATACCACGGGGATCGTGGTCATCACCCAGATCAGGCCGATCGCGGTGATCTTCACCCTGCCCCAGCAGGAGCTCGCCGAGGTCAACCGGGCGTTCGCGCACGGCCCGCTGAGCGCGCTGGCGCTCGGCGACGACAACCGCAGCGTGGTCGATCGCGGCAAGCTCGTGGTGGTCGACAACCAGGTCGACCAGACCACCGGCACGGTGAAGCTCAAGGCGGAATTCCCCAATGAGAGCCTGCAGCTGTGGCCCGGCCAGTTCGTCAATGTGAAGCTGCTGGTCGACACGCTCAAGGACGCGACGTGGTCCCGACCGCCGCCGTCCAGCGCGGTCCGAACGGGACCTTCGTCTACATCGCCAATGACGACGGCACGGTTTCGGTGCGGCCGGTCACGGTGTCCCAGCAGGACGATGCCGAGGCGGTGCTGGTTCCGGCGCCGCGGCAGGCGAGCGCGTGGTGACGACCGGATTTGCCCAGCTCAACGACGGCACCCGCATCGCCATCGGCACGCCGGAAAAGCTGGAGCGGCCCGCCGGCAGCGAGCGCCGCCGCAGGGGTCCCACCCTGCCGCGCCTGCCGCGCCGACCGCTCAAGCCGACCAGAAGCCGGCCGCCCCCGAGACCGCGCAGGCGCAGGGGAAGCCGCGCAAGGACGACGCCGCCGACGCCAGAGAAGCCGTCATCTCCCGCCGCTGCCGCGCCGCCGGGAAGCCCCGCGCGCCGCGGCGCCGGCCGCCACCACCGGCGAGACGCCGCGCGGCCCGCAGCGCCGCTCGGAAACCCGTTCGCCGACCGCCTCGCCATGAACGTCTCGTCGCCCTTCATTGCGCGGCCGATCGCGACATCCCTGCTCGGCGTCGCGGTGATGCTGGGGGGCATTCTCGGCTATTCGCTGCTGCCGGTGGCCTCGCTGCCCCAGGTCGACTTCCCCACCATCCAGGTCACCACCCAGCTTCCCGGCGCCAACGCCGAGACCATCGCCGCGCTGGTCACCGCGCCGCTCGAACGGCAGTTCGGCCAGATCCCCGCGCTGTCGACCATGACCTCGTCGAGCTCCTACGGGATCAGCCAGATCACCCTGCAATTCGACCTCAACCGCGACATCGACGGCGCCGCCCAGGACCTCCAATCCGCGATCAACGCCGCCGGCTCGACCCTGCCGCGCAACCTTCCCTATCCGCCGATCTATTCCAAGGTGAACCCGGCCGACGCGCCGGTGATGACGCTGGCGCTGACGTCGCCGACCATCGCGGTGCGGCAGATGAGCGATCTCGCCGACACCATGATCGCCCAGCGCCTGAGCGAGGTCACCGGCGTCGGCCATGTCTCGGTGCAAGGCGGCCTCAAGCCCGGCGATCCGCATCCAGGCCGACCTCGGCCGCATGGCGTCCTACGGCATCGCGCTGGAAGACCTGCGCACCGCCATCGTCTCCGCCAATGTGGCGGGGCCCAAAGGCTCCCTCGACGGCGCCCAGCAATCCTACACCATCGCCGCCAACGACCAGGTCACCACCGCCGCAGACCTACCGCGCGCTGATCGTGGCCTATCGCAACGGCGCGCCCGTCATCCTCAGCGACGTCGCCAACGTCATCGACGGGCTGGAGAACGCCAAGGTCGGCGGCTGCTACCAGGGCGCGCCGGCGGTCATCATCGACATCCAGCGCCAGCCCGGCGCCAACGTCATCGAGACCGTGCGCCGGATCGGCCTGGAGCTGCCGCGCCTGCGGCGCGCGATGCCGAAGGGGATTTCGCTGACGGTGGTGCAGGACCGCACCGCCACCATCCGCGCCTCGGTGCACGACGTGCAGTTCACCCTGCTGCTCAGCGTATTCCTGGTGGTGATGGTGGTGTTCCTGTTCCTGCGCACGGTGCGCGCCACCATCATCGCGGGGGTGGCGCTGCCGCTCTCGCTGATCGCCACCTTCGGCGTGATGTGGTTTCTCGGCTTCAGCCTCGACAACCTGTCGCTGATGGCGCTGACCATCGGCACCGGCTTCGTGGTCGACGACGCCATCGTCATGATCGAGAACATCGTCCGCCACATGGAGGAGGGCGAGGAGCCGTTCGACGCGGCCATGCGCGGCGCCAAGGAGATCGGCTTCACCGTGATCTCGCTGACGGTCTCGCTGGTGGCGGTGTTCATCCCGCTCTTGTTCATGGGCGGCATCGTCGGCCGCATGTTCCGCGAATTCGCGCTGACGCTGACGGTCGCCGTCGTCACCTCGGCGATCGTATCGCTGACGCTGACGCCGATGATGTGCAGCCGCCTGCTCCGCCATGACGGCGAGTTGCGCGACAACGCGGTGACGCGGTTCTTCAACGGCGTGATCGACCGCGCCGTCACCGCCTATCACCGCAGCCTCGAATGGGTGCTGCGCCACGAGCGGGCGACGCTCGCCGTCACCTTCGCGACGCTGGTCGCGACCGTGTGGCTCTACGTCATCATCCCGAAGGGCTTCCTGCCGATCCAGGACACCGGACTGATCACCGCGGTGACCGAGGCCGGTCCGGAAGTGTCGTTCGTCGAGATGCAGCGCCTGCAGCAGCGCATCGTCGCGGCGGTGCGGGCCGATCCCGACGTCACCGGCGTCGTCTCCGTGGTCGGCGTCACCCCGATGAACCGGACCGCGAATGCCGGACGCCTCGCGATCACGCTCAAGCCGCGCGACGACCGCGCGAGCTTCGTCACCGCGATCGTCGACCGGCTCAAGCGCGCGGTCGCCGCGGTGCCCGGGATGGTGGTCTATTTCCAGCCGGTCCAGGACATCCAGATCGGCACCCGCGCCTCGCCGCGCGCTGTTTCAGTACAGCCTGACCGGGACCGATGCGGCGGAGGTCTCGACCTGGGCGGACCGGCTGGTGGAGCGCCTGCGCGCCGATCCGCTGCTGCGCGATGTCGCTTCCGAAGCCCAGGACGGCGGATTGCGCGCCGACATCAAGGTCGACCGCGAGAAGGCCGGCCGGCTCGGCATCTCCATGCAGGCGATCAGCGACACCCTCAACGACGCCTTCGGCCAGCGCCAGATCTCGACCATCTTCGGCCAGGCCAACCAGTACCGGGTGATCCTGGAGGCGATGCCGGAATACCAGCGCGACCCCAGCGACGCTCACCAAGCTCTATCTGCCGGCGGGAGCGGTCGACCGCGCAGCCCACGCTGTCGAGCGCGCACCTCGAACCTGCCGATCCTGCCGACGGCTTCGGTCAACCTGGTGCCGCTGAGCGCCGTCGCGACGGTGGAGCGCACCACCGCGCCGCTCGCCATCATGCACGAGGAGCAGTTCCCGGCCGTCACGCTGAGCTTCAACCTGGCGCCGGGCGCCGCGCTCGGCGACGCGGTCGCCGCCATCTCCGCCGCGGAAGCCGACATCGGCATGCCCGCCACGGTGATCGGCAGCTATTCCGGCGATGCCGCCGAGTTCGCGAGGTCGCTCGCCGGCGAGCCGTGGCTGATCCTCGCGGCGGCGGTGACGATCTACATCGTGCTCGGCATGCTCTATGAGAGCTTCGTGCACCCCCTCACCATCCTGTCGACGCTGCCCTCCGCCGGCGTCGGCGCGCTGCTGGCGCTGATGTGGTTCGGCCAGGACCTCTCGATCGTGGCGCTGATCGGCATCGTGCTGCTGATGGGCATCGTCAAGAAGAACGCCATCATGATGATCGACTTCGCGCTCGACGCGGAGCGCAACGACGGCCTCGTCGCCGCGCGACGCCATCGTCGAGGCCTGCCTGCTGCGGTTCCGCCCGATCATGATGACGACGCTCGCCGCGCTGTTCGGGGCGCTGCCGCTCGCCGTCGAAACCGGCACCGGCTCGGAGCTGCGCTTTCCGCTCGGCATCACCATCATCGGCGGGCTGCTGCTGAGCCAGCTGCTGACGCTCTACACCACGCCGGTGATCTATCTCGCCATGGAGCGCGTGCGCACGCGGCTCGGCGGCGCGCCGGTGCGGCCGGCTTCGGCCGCCGTGCCGGACTATCTGCGGAACGCCGCGGAGTAGGGCGATGAACTTCTCGCTGCCCTTCATCCAGCGTCCGATCGCGACCACGCTGCTGTCGATCGGCGATATTCCTGGTCGGCGCCGTCGCCTACAGCTTTCCTGCCGGTCGCGGCGCTGCCCAGCATCGAGTTTCCGACCATCCACGTGTCGGCGAGCCGGCCCGGCGCCGATCCCTCCACCATGGCCGCGACGGTGGCGGCGCCGCTGGAGCGCCGGCTCGGCGAAATTCCCGGGGTCATCGAGCTGACCTCGACGAGTTCGCTCGGCACCACCTCGATCTCGATTCAGTTCGACATCTCCCGCAAGATCGACAGCGCCGCCCGCGACGTGCAGGCCGCGCTCAATGCCGCGGTCGCCGATCTGCCGGGGGATTTGCCGAACCTGCCGAATTTCCGCAAGGCCAACCCCAACGCCTGCGCCGATTCTCATTCTCGCGCTCACCTCGAACACGCGGCCGCCGAGCGCGATCTACGACGTCGCCGACACCGTCATCGCCCAGCGCCTGTCCCAGGTCGACGGCGTCGCCGAAGTCACTGTCAGCGGCGCCGAGCAGCCGGCGATCCGGGTGCGGGTCAATCCGGTGGCGATCGCCTCGATGGGGATCAACCTGGAGGACGTGCGCCTCGCGATCGTCAACGCCAATGCCGCCGGCCCGCTCGGCGTGTTCGACAGCGACGGCGTCGCCGAGGACCATCGGCACCAACACCCAGATGCGCGATCCCCGCGAATACCGCGACATCGTCGTCAAGTCCGCGAACGGTGCGGTGACCCTGCTCGGCTCGATCGCGACCATCGAGCAGTCGACGCGCAACAGCCGCTCGGCGGCATGGTTCAACCGCCAGCCGGCCGTGCTCATCAACATCACCAAGCAGGCCGGCGCCAACGTCATCGAGACGGTCGACCGCATCATGGCGCTGCTGCCCGAGCTCAAGCGGTGGGTGCCGCCCGACATCCAGTTCTCCGTGCTGTCGGACCGCACCCTGATGATCCGCGCCAGCGTGCGCGACATGCAGCTCACCCTGGGCGCGACGGTGCTGCTGGTGATGCTCGTGGTGTTCGTGTTCCTGCGCCGCGCTGACGCCGACCATCGCGGTCGGCATCACCGTGCCGCTGTCGCTCGCCGGAACCTGCGCCGCGATGTGGCTGGCCGGATATTCGATCGACAATCTGTCGCTGATGGCGCTCGCGGTGTCGGTCGGCTTCGTGGTCGACGACGCCATCGTCATGATCGAGAACACCTTCCGCAACCTGGAGAAGGGGCGACTCGCCGCTCCGCGCCGCGGTCGAAGGCGCGAGGCAGATCGGCTTCACCGTGATCTCCATCAGCATTTCGCTGATCGCGGCCTTCATTCCGCTGCTGTTCATGGGCGGGCTCGCCGGCCGGCTGTTCCGCGAATTCTCGGTGACGCTGGTGTTCGCCATCGCGATCTCGACGCTGGTCTCGCTGTCGGTCACGCCGATGATCTGCGCCCATTACGTGCGCGCGGCGCCGAGCCCCGATGCCACCTGGTTCGACCGCGCTGGTGGAAGGCGTGCTGGCGCGGATGATGCGCGGCTACAGCCGCAGCCTCGCCGTGGTGCTGCGCCATCGCGTGCTCACGCTGATCGTCGCTCGCCGCCACCATCGCGCTGACGGTCGACCTCTACATCAACACGCCGAAGGGCTTTTTCCCGCAGGACGATATCGGGCTTCGTCGGCGGCGCAGCGGTCGCCTCGACCGACATCTCGTTCCAGCGCGATGATCGAGCTGCAGCAGCGCGCCACCGACATCGTGCTGGCGGACCCGGCGGTCGCCGGCGCTCGGCTCCTCGGTCGGCGGCGCGTCGTGGAGCGGCGCGGTCAACGTCGGCCGCCTGTTCATCTCGCTCAAGCCGCGGAGCCGAGCGCGACGGCCTTTCGCACCCTCGCCGTGGTCGAGCGCATGCGCGACAAGCCTCGACCGCATTCCCGGCGTGCGCGTCTACATGTGGCCGGCGCAGCAATTGCCCAATGTCGGCGGCCGGCAGAGCCGTTCGCAATACCAGTTCACGCTGATCGATGCCGACGCCGAGGAGCTGGACACCTGGGTGCCCCGGGTGCAGGACGCGCATCAGGCGCCATCCCCGGCATCATCGATGTCACCACCGACCGCGAGCAGGGCGGCTTGCAGGCCAATGTGGTGATCGACCGCACCGCCGCGTCGCGGCTCGGCGTCCAGGTCCAGGACATCGACAACGCGCTCAACAATTCCTTTTCGCAGCGCCAGATCTCGACCATCTTCACCCAGCGCAACCAGTATCGCGTCATCCTGGAGGTCGATCCGCATGCACCAGCGCGATCCCTCCGATCTCGACCACGTCTACGTCGCCGGGGCCGGCGGGACCCAGGTGCCGCTCTCGGCGGTGGCGCGGCTGACGAAATCCAACACGCCGCTTGTCCGTGAACCACCAGGGCCAATTTCCCGCGGTGACCATCACCTACAATCTCACGCCGGACACGGCGCTGCGAGACCGCCGCCGATGCGGTGCTGCAGGCGGTCGCCGAGATGCATCTGCCGGACACGCTGCGCACCGAGTTCGCCGGCGACATGCGGGTGTTCGAGCGAGAGCGCGGCCTCGGAGGAGATCCTGATCCTCGCGGCGCTGATCGGGATCTATATCGTGCTGGGCGTGCTCTATGAGAGCCTCGCCCACCCGCTCACCATCATCTCGACCCTGCCGTCGGCGGGTCTCGGCGCGCTGCTCGCGCTCGCCGCCTTCGGCGCCGAGCTGTCGATCATCGCCTTCATCGGCATCATTCTGCTGATCGGCATCGTCAAGAAGAACGGCATCATGCTGGTCGATTTCGCCATCGAGGGCGAGCGCCGCGGCCTGTCGCCGGACGAGGCGATCCACCAGGCCTGCCTGCACGCGGTTTCGCCCGATCCTGATGACCACCATGTCGGCGCTGCTGGGCGCGCTGCCGCTCCTGATCGCCACCGGAACCGGCGCCGAGTTGCGCCGGCCGCTCGGCATGACCATCATCGGCGGGCTTGTGGTCTCGCAGATCCTGACGCTCTATACGACGCCGGTGATCTATCTGCTGCTCGACCGCCTGCACCGCCAGGCTGTGGGGCGCGACCCGGCGGATCAAATCCGGCCGGCACACGGCCGGCGTGCCGGCCGAATGAAACGACAGGGGAGGAAGCCGATGCGGACGAATTGCAGGTGACGGCACGGACCGTCGCGCTGGCGGCGGCCATGTGCATGGGCCTCGGCCCCGCGGCACTGGCCCAGAACGATCCGGCCGCCTCCTACCCGAACCGCACCATCAAGATCGTGGTCGGCTTCGGCGCCGGCGGCGGCAACGACATCATCGCGCGGATCATCGGGCAGAAGCTGCAGGACAGCCTCGGCCAGTCGGTGATCGTCGAGAACAAGGTGGGCGCGGGCGGACGGCTCGCTGCCGAGTCGGTGGCGGCGGCAGCGCCCGACGGCTATACCCTCCTGGTCGGCGCCAGCGGGGCCATGAGCATCATCCCGGCCATCTCGGTGCGGCCGCCTTATGACACGCTCAAGGCCTTCGCGCCGGTCTCGATGATCGCGAGTTTCCCGCTGATCCTCGCGGTCTATCCGTCCCATCCCGCCAGGAACGTGCAGGAGCTGGTGGCGTGGATGAAGGCCAATCCGGACAAGTCGAACTACGCCACGTCGTCGTCCGCCTTCACGCTGGCGACCGAGCTGTTCAAGCTCAAGACCGGCGCGCCGGCGACGGCGATCCCCTACAAGAGCAGCAACGAATCGCTGGTGAGCGTCATCGGCCGGCAATCCCTGCTCACCATCGCCGACCCGCCGCCGACCACCCCGCTGGTCAAGGGCGGCCAGGTACGCGCCCTCGCCGTCACCTCGGCGAAACGCCTCGACGACCTGCCGGACGTACCGACCATGGCGGAGGCCGGCGTCGACGGCATCGACGTCGGGCTGTGGAGCGGCATATTCGTCCCGGCCGGCACGCCGCCCACCATCGTGCGCAAGCTCGAAGCCGAGTTCCGCAAGATGATGCAGCTCCCCGACGTCAAGGAGAAGTTCAAGGCGATGGCGACACCCACCGTCGGCGGCAGCGCCGCGGATTTCGCCCGCACCATCGCGGTCGAGACAAAGATGTGGGGCGATGTCGGCAGGTTGGCCGATGTGAAGCTGGAATGAGCGCTACAGCATTTTACGATTAGGCTGACCCTATTGGTGTCATTGCCCGGCTCGACCGGGCAATCCAGTACTCGCGGTCGGTGCTTACTGGATCGTCCGGTCGAGCCGGGCGATGACAGGGAATTGCGGGTGACTATGGGAAATCCGCGTCACAGTTTCCCTTCCAGCGTGGCGAACGGGCCGGCGCCGCAGACGGCCTTGCCGCCCACCAGCGCGAAATCCAGGAGCAACCGCTGGGTCGATGTAGCAACTCATCGGCCCGCCGTCCGGCTTCGCATCATCCCCGCTAATTCGCCCTTGGTGTCCGCCTTCGCGCGCCATCCCGCCGCCAAAAGCTTTCCCGGCTCCGCCACCAGCACCCCATTGATCTGCTCCCAACTCCCGCCGCGGCCGAGCACCTCGAGTCCGAACCGAACCAGCACCGGTGGCACCGCGACGAGGCCGGGCTTCCTGCCGATACCGTGGCGCAGCGCCGTGACGATCTCGGCGAGCGTCAGCGGTTCCGGGTCCGAGACCAAGTAGGTCTGCCCCGCACAGGCATCGTGGCGCAGCACGAAGGCGATGGCGGCGGCGAGGTTGGCGAGGCTCACCAGGGAGCGGCGGGCCGTGAGCGCTCCGAACGGCAGCGGCACCGGCAGTGCCGCGAGCCGCATCAGGGCGCGCAGATTGCCCTTCACGCCGGGGCCGTAGACCAGCACCGGGCGCAGGATCGTGAACGGCACGCCGGAACGCGCGACCGCGCGTTCGGCGGCGAGCTTGGAGCGGCCATAGGGGTCGGTCGGGCGGGGCTCGTCGCGTTCGCTGACCACGTGGTCCGCGGCGGGCCCGGTCTGGGCGCGGATCGAGGAGATGAAGACGAGGCGCGCGACGCCGGCGGTGCGTGCCGCCTTTGCAAGCGCGGCCGTCGCGCGATGATTGACGCGGTCGTAATGCTCCTCGGCAATGCCGGGGCCGGCATGGGCGATGCCGGCGAGATGGACGACCCAATCGATGCCCGCCAGCAGTGGCGCCCAATCCACGGGTCCGGCAAGATCGCCGTGACGGGCGACCCCGATGCCCTGCGGGAACGGCGGCAGCGGTCCGTCGCTGCCGCCGGTGCGGACCGCGGCATAGACCTCTTCTCCATCCGCCGCGAGCGCCGTCACCACGGCGCGGCCGACGAAGCCGGTGGCGCCGGTGACGAGGACGCGCATCACCGCCCCCGCGCCATGGCGCGCAGCAGCAGCGCCACCTCGGCGGCCCCGAGCAGCAGGGCGATGACATCGAAGACGGTGGAGTCGAACAGCACGGTCACCACCGCCAGCCAGGCCAGCACGACATTCGCCGCGAACACGCGCCGGACCACGTCCATCACCGAAAGGCCCCGGGTGGTCGCGACCTGGTAGAAATGGCTGCGGTGCGCCTGGGTGATGCGCTCGCCCCGCGCCATCCGGCGCAGCAGCGTGATGGTGGCGTCGGCGACGTAATAGAGCGGCAGCAGCAGCGCGGCGGCGAGGTGGCCGTTGCCGGCGAGCTGCAGCAGCAGCCACGCCAGCACGAGGCCGATCGGCAGGCTGCCGCCGTCGCCGAGAAAAAGCTTCGCCACCGGCCGGTTGAACGGGGCAAAGCCGAGCATGGCGCCGAGCAGCGCCAGCGCGATCAAGACCGGGGCCTGCGGCACCGCGCCCAGCAGCGCGAGGACGAACACGCCGGCGGTGATCGGCACGACCTCCGCCACCGTGATCCAGTCGATGCCGTCCATGAAGTTGACGAGATTGACGAACCATAGGACGGCGACGGCTTCGACGCCGCGTTCGACCACGAGCGGCACCATCGGCAGCGCGCGAAGCTCCGGCGGCAGGGTCGCGACCATGGCGATGACCGCGATGGCCTGCAGCGCGAGGCGCGGCAGCGCCGCCAGCGAGAAGATGTCGTCCGCCACGCCCACCACCATCAGCAGCACAACCGCCGCGCCGAGCGGTATGAGATCGGCGAAGCGTGCGCCCTGCGCGCCGCCGAACAACAGCGCGACGGAGGCGAGTGCGATGAAGGAGCCGAGCACCACCGCGACCCCTCCGCCTTGCGGCGTCGGCGCCTTATGGGAGGAGCGCGCGTTCGGCCGCGCCAGCGCATAGCGCACAAACAGCGGCCCCATGAGGACGATCAGCCCGGCGCTGGCGAGGCCGGCCAGCACGATCAACGCGACGTCCCGCAGCTCCATCGCGATCACCCGTCACGTCCCGAGCAGGCGCTGATAGAGGTCGACGGTCGCCTTCCCGATCAGGTCCGCGGCGAAGCGCTCGTCGACCAGCCGCCTTGCGGCGACGCCGAAACGGATGCGCTGCTGGGACGAGCGGGCCAGCCGCTCCATGGCGGCGGCGAGCGCCGCGGGATCGTCGACCGGCACCAGCAGCCCGGTTTTCTCCGCGATCGCGATTTCGCGGCAGCCCGGCACGTCGGTCGCGATCAGGGGCCGTCCGCATGCGGCCGCCTCGAGCAGGCTCTTCGGCAATCCTTCGCGGCGCGACGGCAGCACCGCGACATGGGCGCGCTGCCACAGGGCGGCGATGTCGGCGACCTCTCCGAGCCAGGTGACGCCGGGTTCGCGCCCCCAGTTCGCCAGCTCGATTTGCGGAATGCTGCCGGGATTGGCGGGATCGGGAGTGCCGGCGAGCAGCAGCCGGCATTGCTTGTCGGCGGCACGCACGATCCGGAACGCGGCGATGAGGTTGCGCACGCCCTTGTCGTCCAGCATCCGGCCGACATAGGCGAAGGTCACCGGCCCGTCCGGCTCCGGGATCGGGCGAAAGCGGTCGGCATCGATACCGGACCCGGGAATGATGACGACATGGTCCGGCTTTACGCCGAGTTCGGCGAGCATGTCGCGGTCGTCGGGGTTTTGCACCAAACCGACGGCGCGGCGGCGATTGAGCCCGAACCGCAGCAGCAGCCGGATCACGCCGCGCATGAAGCGCGCCTTGCCGGACGGATCGATGAAGGCATGGCCGAGGCCGGTGATGGCATAGACATTGGCGGCGCCCCGTCCGAACGCGGCCACGACCCCGAGCACGCTCGCCTGCAACGCGACATGGTGCACAATCGCGGGGGTGACGGCGCGGTAAACCTTGCGCAAGGCCATGATGGTGCCGAAACTGCGGAATGGCGACATCCGTCCGCGCGCGAAGCGGACGGGATGGAGCGTGAAGCCTTCCCGCCGGATGGCATCGGCGTCGTCGCCGACATTGGTGGCGACATGGACCTCGTAGCCGGCGGCGCGGGCGGCGCGCGCCATCGGCAGCCGGTGCGACAGGAAATACCAGTCTTCGGTCACGACATAGATGAGGCGCGGCGCTGGCCGCGTTCGGGCATCCATCCGCGATGGCCGCCTGACTTGATCCATATCCCTCTCTAAGTGGCGCCTGCCGAAACGTGGCGCCTGCCGACCCCCGGCAATCCCACCCCGGCGCATTCCGGCTGATCGATAGCATCGATCGTGGTGGACGCAACAGGCTTGACGTTCATGTCGGGAACGTCCTAGCCCTCTCCAAGGCGGCCGCGGACTTCGAGGCGGCACTGCGAACTCGGCCGGAGGCGTGCGTGGAGAGTAAGATCGATGGCGGCTGAGCCGATCCTGGTCACCGGCGCCGCCGGATTCATCGGTTTCCACGTCGCCCAGCGCCTTGCGGCGGCCGGTCGCGCGGTGATCGGCATCGACAACCTCAATGCCTATTACGACCCCGCGCTCAAGCGGGCGCGCCTCGCCGAGCTCGCCCGCTACGATTGCTTCTCCTTCCGCAAGCTCGACCTGAAAGACCGCGACGGCGTGGCGGCGCTGTTTTCGGAATGCCGGTTCGCCCATGTGGTGCATCTCGCCGCCCAGGCGGGCGTGCGCCACTCCCTCACGGCGCCGCACGACTATGTCGACTCCAACATCACCGGCTTCCTCAACGTGCTGGAAGGCTGCCGGCACGTGGCGAGCCGCCATCTCATCTATGCATCGTCCTCCTCGGTCTACGGCGCCAACACGGCGCTGCCGTTTTGCGTGTCGCAGAACGTCGATCATCCGCTGAGCCTCTACGGCGCGTCGAAGAAGGCCAACGAGCTGATGGCGCATGCCTATGCCCATTTGTTCGGGCTGCCGGCCACGGGGCTGCGCTTCTTCACCGTCTACGGCCCCTGGGGCCGGCCGGACATGGCGATGTGGCTGTTCGCCGACGCCATCCTGGCAGGCCGGCCGATCAAGCTGTTCAATCGCGGGGACATGCAGCGGGACTTCACCTATGTCGACGATGTCGCCACCGCCGTCGTCAAGCTGATCGAGCATCCGCCGCAGGGGAACGTCGCCTGGTCGGGCGATGATCCCGATCCCGCCACCAGCCGGGCGCCGTGGCGCATCTACAATATCGGCAACCACACGCCGGTCGAATTGATGGAAGTGGTGCGCCTGCTCGAGCAGGCCCTCGGCAAGACCGCGCTCAGGGAGCTGATGCCGATGCAGCCCGGCGACGTGCGCGCCACCTGCGCCGATGTGGACGCATTGCAGAAAGCGGTGGGATTTGCTCCAAACACGTCGGTCTCGGACGGCATCGCCCGGTTCATCGACTGGTATCGCGCGTATCATCGTGTCTGAGCGCGAATCCCCGAGAGGATCGGCATGAACGAGAGACTGCTCAATCCGGTGTCGAATGCCGAGCTTGATCGCCGTTGGGCCGCGGTGCGCAAGGCGATGGCGGAGCACGGCGTTGCGGCGCTGGTGGTGCAGAGCAACAACGACTGGCTCGGCGGTTACGCCAAATGGCTGACCGACCACCCCGCCACCAACGGCTATCCCAAGACGGTGATCTTCCACGCCGATGATTTCATGACCGTCGTCGACATGGGCCCGCGCGGGGGACGGCGCAAGCTCGGCGGCAATGACGAAGTCCATCGTGGCGTCGGCGAGATCATGACCACGCCGGCCTTCACGTCCGTCGCTTATACCGACGAATACCACGCCGAGCTGGTCGTGGCCGAGCTGAAGTGGCGCGATTGCCGCGCAGTCGGCATCGCCGGCGGCGGAGCGATGCCGCATAAATTCGTCACCCGCATCGAACAGGAGATGGCGCCCCACGCCACGCTGGTCGACATGACCGAGGCGCTCGACTGGGCGAAGGCGATCAAGAGCCCGGAGGAGATCGTTGCCGTCCGCAAGGCGGCGGCGATGCAGGACGAAATCTTCGCGTGTCTCCTCAATAACGTGAAGCCGGGCATGCGCGACACCGAGATCACGGCGCTGGCGCAGTATGAAGGCCGCCTGCTCGGGAGCGAGCAGGGCCTGTTTCTCGGCACCTCGGCACCGCTCGGCCGGCGCTCCGGCTTCGCCGACCGCTACCAGCAGGGCCGCACGCTCAAGCCCGGCGAGCATTTCACCATCCTGATCGAGAACAACGGCCCGGGCGGCTTCTACACCGAGCTCGCGCGCACCATGGTGTTCGGCAAGGCATCGCAGGAGCTGGTGGATGGTTTCGCCGCGATGAAGGCGGCGCAAGACCATACGCTCTCCCTCATCAAGCCCGGCGCCCTATGCCGCGACATCGCCGCCGCCCACGACGACTACATGCGTACCCATGGCTTCCCTGCGGAATTGCGGCTTTATTGCCACGGCCAGGGCTACGACCTCGTCGAGCGGCCGCTGGTGCGCGCCGACGAGACCATGTCGCTCGCCGCCGGCATGAACCTCGCGGTGCATCCGGGCTACGAGACCGACGCGATCTTCGCGGTGATCTGCGACAATTACCTGGTCGAGGCGGCGGGCCCGAGCGAATGCCTGCACAAGACCAAGAAGAAGATCTTCGAATTATGAAGACGCGTCGGTTTAGTGATACTGGACATCGGGCTCCGATCTTCTGATTCGGCGCATGCTCCGGAACCGGCCGCGCAACCAAGTGTTAGCATCGCTCTGCTAGATCATTGCCATCAGGTGTGACGGACATGGCCGCGCAATCGATCTCCACACGGTGCTGCGTTACCGGCGGCGGGCCGGCCGGGATGATGCTCGGCTTCCTGCTGGCACGCGCCGGCGTCGATGTCGTGGTGCTGGAAAAGCACGGCGATTTCCTGCGCGATTTCCGCGGCGACACGATCCATCCGTCCACCCTGGAGCTGATGCACGAACTGGGCCTGCTCGAGGAGTTCCTGCAGCAACCCCACCACAAGGTGGACCGGATCGGCGCCCAGATCGGCGACTCCCAGGTGAGGCTCGCCGATCTCACCAGGCTGCCGACCACCTGCAAGTTCATCGCCTTCATGCCGCAATGGGACTTCCTCAACTTCCTCGCCGCCCATGGCCGGCGCTATCGCGGCTTCCATTTGATGGTGAACACCCAGGCCACCGACCTCGTATTCGACGGCGAGCGGGTGACCGGCGTGCGCGCGCTGCACGATGGCGCCGAGGTCGAGATTCACGCCGATCTCGTGGTCGCCGCCGACGGGCGCCATTCGACTTTGCGCGAGCGGGCCGGCTTCGCGGTGGAAGACGTCGGTGCGCCGATGGATGTTTTGTGGATGCGGATCTCGCGAAAGTCCGGTGACCCCGCCGATGCGTTCGGGCATATCGAGGCCGGCCGCTTTTTGATCATGCTCGACCGCGGCGACTACTGGCAATGCGCTTACGTGATTTCCAAGGGCTCGGCCGATACGCTGATGAAACAGCCGATCGCGGGATTTCGCCGGATCATCCTGGACCTGTCGCCGTGGCTCGGCGACCGCGTGAACGACCTGAAGAGCTGGGACGACGTGAAGTTGCTGACCGTTGCCGTCGACCGCCTCAAGAAATGGTATCGCCCGGGTCTGCTGTGCATCGGCGACGCTGCCCACGCGATGTCGCCGGTCGGCGGCGTCGGCATCAATCTCGCGGTTCAGGATGCGGTGGCAGCGGCCAATATTCTGTATGAGCCGCTCCGCCGCCATGCGGTGACGCCCGATGACCTGCGCAAGGTTCAGGCGCGCCGGGAATGGCCGGCCCGGGTGACGCAGCAGATCCAGATATTCATCCAGAACCGCGTGATCAGCCCGGTGCTTGCCGGCACGCAGCGGCCGAAGCCGCCCTTCGCGGTGAAGCTCAGCCAGTGGTTCCCGGTGCTGCAGCGCATCGCCGCACGGGTGATCGGCGTCGGCGTCCGGCCGGAGCATATTCATACGCCGGAAGCGCCGTAGAACGACGCCGTCATGTATGGACGGCGGAAGAGGCCCGCCATCCCTGCTTTCGAGGCCCCACGAAAATCGCTATCGTGCCGGCCCTTTCGGGAATCGGCTCGGTTTCCCGGCCTCGAACCTGTGGAGACGGTCTTGCCCGCGATGTCCGGAAAGCGTGCCTTCCTCGAGCTTTTGAAGCAGGAGGGCGTCGAGATCGTGTTCGGCAACCCCGGCACCACCGAGCTGCCGCTGATGGATGCGTTCGCGGTGGAGCACGACATCCGATACGTGCTCGGCCTGCAGGAAGCCGCCCTGATGGCGATGGCCGACGGCTACGCCCAGGCGTCGGGCAAGCTCGCCGTGCTCAATCTCCATGTGGCGCCGGGGCTCGGCAACGCCATGGGCATGCTCTATGACGCGGTCAAGGCGGCTTCCCCCATTCTGATCACGGCCGGTCAGCAGGACCTCGAATATCTCGTCACTGAGCCGGTGCTGTCGGCGGACCTGACGACACTGGCGCGGCCGTTCGTCAAATGGGCCGCCGAGGTGCACCGCCTCGCCGACCTGCCGCGGCTGGTGCACCGCGCCGCCAAGACCGCGCTGGCGCCGCCCACCGGACCGGTATTCCTGTCGCTGCCCGGCGACATCCTCAAGGCCGAAGGCGACGTCGACTTGATGAAGCCGACGCGGGTGGCGCCGCGGCTGCGCGGCGACGCCGCCGCCATCGCCGCCGCCGCCGCCCTGCTGGCAAAGGCCGAGCGTCCCGTGATCTTCGCCGGCGATGCCGTCGCCCAGAGCCGCGCCCTTGGCGAGCTGGTCGCGCTCGCGGAGTTGATCGGCGCGCCGGTCTATGCCGAGTTCGTGCCGAGCTCGGCGTCGTTTCCGGCCTCCCACCCGCTCGCCCGCGGCGCCATGGTGCGCACCCAGGCGGGGGTGCGCCAGGTGCTCGACCAGCACGACCTCCTGTTCTCGGTGGGCGCCGACCTTTTCACCCTGTCGCTGCCGTCCGACATCGAGCCGATGCCGCCGGGCCTGCCGCTTATCCATCTCGACACCGACCCCTGGGAGATCGGCAAGAATTATCCCGCCGACGCCGCGATCCTCGGCGACCCCAAGAGCATCCTGCCCGAGCTGACGGCGGCGGTGGAGGCGGCCATGACCGGCGGAGCGCGCGGCGCCGCCCGCGAGCGCTTCAAGACCGCGAGCGAGGCGACGCTGGCCGAACGCCACGCCCTCAAGGCGAAAGCCAAAACGCTCGCGGGCAAGTCGCCGGTGCAGGCGCTGGCGCTCCTCGACGCCATCGGCGACATGCTGCCGAAGGACGCCGTGGTGATCGAGGAGGTGCTGTCCTCCTCCCCCGGCATCCGCCAGCTCATCCGCAGCGACGATCCGCAGAGCTATTTCGGCCTGCGCGGCGGCGGCATCGGCTGGGGCCTGCCGGCCGCGATCGGCATCAAGCTGGCGCTGCCGCACCGGCCGGTGGTTGCGCTGGTCGGCGACGGCAGCGCCATGTACACCTGCCAGGCGCTGTGGACCGCCGCCCACGACCGCATCGGCGTGGTGTTCGTGATCCTCAACAACAAGTCCTACCGCATCCTCAAGCAGCGCCTGCTGGCGCTGCGCGGCCATGCGGAGCAGGTCGACAAATTCGTCGGGATGGAGATCGTCGATCCGCCGATCGACTTCGTCGGCCTCGCGCGGTCGCTGGGTGTCGCGGCCGAGCACGCCAAGACCGTGCATGACGCGACCGACCTCATCGCGCAGGGCATCAAGGCCAATACGCCGCTGCTAATCGATGTCGACCTCGACGGCTCGTTCAAGCCAATGTGAGCGGCGGCGGAATCCCCCTCCCCCGCGTGCGGGGGAGGGTTGGGGGAGGGGGCGCTGACTCTCCACACGCGCTGTGCCTGCGGCCGGCGATCCCTCCCTGACTTTCAAGGGGAGGGAGCACGTCATCTCATCGACACGTGCCCTGACCACCCACATCGGCCGCGCCGAAATCCTCCGGCCGCAGCTCGATCGGCGCGCCGTGCGGGGTGCGGTCGGCGGCGCGGACCCAGGCGTCGTGATAGCGCGCGAGCATCGCGCGGTCGACGACGCCCTTGGCGGCGACCATGCGTTCCAGCGCCGCGAGCCAGTGCCGGTAATAGGTCGCGCCGGTATCGGGGTCGCCGGCACGCTGGGCGGACTTGATCTCCTCGCCCAGCAGCTGCGCCCATTCGCCCCAGGTGAAGACGCCGCGCTCATGGAGCGCGACCGCCATGGCGAAGGTCTGCGCCTCCCACGGCTCGCGGAACACCGGTCCCTCGGCATCGCAGGGAATGCCCGGGACGGCTTCGGCGGCGCGACGCGCCGCGCCGGGTTCGATGGCGCTCATGCCTGCTGTTCCTCGCACCAGCATGCATTCGACCTATCGGTGCTTCTGCGGCCGCAGCGGCAGCGTCTCGTAAAGATTGACCGGGGCGAAGTCGTCGGTGAGCACGTCTGCGCCGTGCGCATCCTGGTCGGTGACCCGCTTAGCGACGAGATCGGACAGCGGATACCGGAAATGATGCTGCTCCTGCAGGGCGGCGGCGCGCTGCATCAAGGCGTCTGTGCTCAGCCTCGCCGCGGGCGCAGCGACGACGATCGACTGGGTGTCGTAAGTCTCGTTCCCGTCGGAATAAGCATCGACGGTCGGAAACACGGCGCGCAAGGTGGCCAAAGTCGAGAGGTAGAGCTTCGTGTTGGCGTCGACGTTTGATGCCATGGCTCCTCCCGGCGCAAGCCGCTCCTTGACGAGAGTGTAGAACTCCCGCGTCAGCAGGTGGAACGGGACGCCGAGGTCGCGAAACGCGTCCAGCAGGACGAGGTCGTAGAGGTCCTTGTGCCGGTTGAGGTAGACGCGGCCGTCGCCCTCGATGAAATGGACTTTGCCGGTTTCCTGCAGGCCGAAATATTTTCTGCCCGCCGCCATGACCCCGGGATCGAGCTCGACGACGTCGATCTGGATATCCGGCATGGCACGCCCGAGATAGGTCGATATCGAACCGGCGCCCAGCCCGACCATCAGGATGCGATGGACCGCTTCCGGATACAGCAGCGCCGCCGACATCAATTGGGTGTAGGGGACCGGCATATCGTCGGGGTCTTGGAGATCGACGATGGAGTGGAAATACAGTTCGTTCCTGACCCTGGTGGTGAGCGCAAGCAGCGGTCCGCGCTTGCTGATGAATACGTTGTTGAACTCGGTTTCGAGGTGGGCGACGCGCCCGTCGGAGTGCTGGAGCATTCGCGCCCGCACGCTTTCGTCGAACAGACCCTCCGACCAGGCGCGGTGACCGGCGAGCACCAGCACGGCAAGCGCGATCAGCCCTGTCACGGACTTGGCCGCTTTTCGCGGCGAGCAAGCGCGATCGAGCGCCATCAGGCATAGCCCGCAACCGACGCCGGCCGCGCCCAGCAGCAGCGTGATGGCGCGCGTCCCGATCAGCGGGATGAGGAAGAACGTCGTGCCGAGCGTGCCCACGATCGAGCCCGCGGTGGAAACCCCGTACACGGCGCCCGAGACCGTTCCGGACTGCTGCGCGGTGCGCAGCACCAGTCGGATCGCAAACGGCGAATAGACGCCGAGCAGCGTTACCGGCACAAACATGATCGCGAGCGCGGAATAGAGGCTGCCGAGCCGGACATCGTCGATGTTGTCGGAAACGAACCCCAGTATTGCCTCGGCAAAACCCGGCAACACCGACAGGTACAGCGACGCCACGGCGACGATCGCCCCGAGGACTGTTGCCGACACCGTGCGGTCGGCGATGAAACCGCCGAGGAAATAGCCGGCGGTCAGCGCCGTCAGCACCGTCGAGATCAGCGCCGCCCAGGTATAGATGCCGCTGCCGAAATACGGATTGAGATAGCGCGAGCCCAGCATTTCGAAGCTCATCACGATCGCGCCGGTGACGAAAGCGACGATATAGACGACGGCCGGGAACATGGCGGAGGCGGCGCGCCCGCGCGGCCTCGTCGCGGTCGATTGCGAGCCGGCGTTTTCCAACTCAATCTCCGTCATGGGTCCGTCCGCTGTGCCGGCGATGCCGGCCGCTGCCAAAGTGGCATGAGGTCTCTCAAGCCCGGTCCAGGTAAGGCTCCCATGCCTCGACCGAGACCTTCACCGTGGGATCGCTGCCCTCGCCCCACAATTCGCGGCCGTCGAATACGACGGTGTAGAGCCAGTGCGGCTCCTCGCCGCGGCCGGCGACGACCGCATCGGGAAACACGTGGCAGCCGCGTACGCATTCGATGACGCCGGCATGGCCGCGGACATAACGCGGCAGCCGCGTGTGGCCGGGCGGGTGAATGTTCCTTGCGCGCACGCGGTCGCCCGCCTTGAAAAGCGCGGGCGCCGGCGCGGGCCGCTCGTACGAGCCGCGCGCCAGGACCTTGGACGCATCAGCTTGCGTGAGCATGCGCTTGACCGGAACCGCCGGATGCAGGACGCGGCCGGCGGCGAGTTCATCCTCGCCGACCAGACCGTACTGCACCGTCAGGTCTTCCAGGCCGAGCGTCCATTTCCTGTAGTAGCTGCTGCCGAGATAGACTTCCGGGGCAGCTGCTCCCGGGAGAAGCGGCCGATGTCGATGTTCCACAGGCCGAGATAGCCCATGGCGCGGTTCATCGCGAGCACGCGGCCTTCCCACGGCGCGTGGAACACCGGCTCGTTCGCCTCCGGCTCGACCGCGCCGAAGCCGTGCATGCCGCCCATGTCGTGGACGCCGTTCATGTCGCGGCCTCGTTCGCGATTTCGGCCGGCGCGAGCGCGAGGCCGGTCCCGATCATGGCGTTGCGGGTGACGAGGCGCTCGAGCTTCTCCTCGCTCCAGCCGTCGGTGCCGTGCAGGCCGCATCGGCACGACGATGAAGCGGGTTTCCGCGGTCGAATCCCACACCCGGATCTCGGTCTCCGCCGGCAGCGTCACGCCGAAATCGGCGAGCACGCCGCGCGGATCGATCACCGCGCGGGACCGATAGGCCGCCGATTTGTACCACACCGGCGGCAGCCCCAGCACTTCCCAGGGGTAGCAGGAGCACAGCGTGCAGACCACCATGTTGTGCCGCTGCGGCGTGTTCTCGACCGCGATCAGATGGGTCGCGCGCCCGGCGACAAGGCCGAGCGACCCGACCGCGTCGGTGGCGTCGGCGATGAGGCGGCGCTTGAAATCGGGATCGGCCCACGCCTTGGCGATGATGCGGGCGCCGATGTGCGGCCCGATCCTGGTCTCATAGGCGTCGATGATGAAATCGAGCGCCTTGGAATCGACATAGCCCTTCTCGGTCAGGATCGATTCGAGGGCGCGGACCCGGAGCTGCATCTCGTCGAGCTCGGAGCCGTGGTCATCGTGATGGTGCGCGTGCTGGTGGACGGTCATGGGGGCAATTTAGCGCGGCCGGTCCGGCTTGACTATGACCTCCCGACGGGAACGTCCGGACGCTTACGCGACCCGCCAAGGCCGCGGCCGGCTTTCGCGGCTCACCTCAGCGCGGCGACGATCTCGCTCACGTTGTGGCGGATCATGTCGATATAGGTCGGCGCCGGGCCGTCGGGGCCGCTGAGCTGGTCCGCATAGAGCGTGCCGCCGATGCGGGTGCCGGTCTCGGCGCTGATGCGCTGGAGCAGGCGGGGATCGCTCACGTTCTCGAGGAACAGCGCCGGCACCATGTCCTGCCTCACTTGCCTGATGATGCGCGCGATGTCCCGCGCCGACGCCTCGGACTCGGTCGAAACGCCGAGCGGCGCGATGAAGGTGATGCCATAGGCGGCGCCGAAATAGGCGAAGGCATCGTGGGTGGTGATGACCTTGCGCCGCGCCGGCGGGATCGTTGCGATAGCGGCGCGGACGTCGCGGTCGAGGCGATCGAGGCGTGCGAGATAGGCCGTGGCGTCCGCCTCGTAGTATGCGCGGCCGGGTGGATCGACCTTGATGAGGGCGTCGCGGATGTTCCTCACATAGATCTCGGCATTGGCGACGGCCTGCCAGGCATGGGGATCGACGGCGCCGCCCTCGCCGGTTCGCCGCGGCGTCACCCCGGCACTCGCGATGGCGATGACGGCCTTGGTGCCGGAGGCCTGCACCAGGCGGTCGATGAAGCCCTCGAAGCCGAGACCGTTGAGGACGATCAGCCGCGCCGCGGCGAGCGTCCGGGCGTCGGCGGGAGACGGCGAATAGACGTGGACGTCGCCGCCGGGGCCGACCAGGGTCGCGACCGCGATCCGGTCGCCGCCGACATTCTTCACGAGGTCGCCGAGGATGGAGAAGCTCGCGACCACTTTGATCCTGTCCTGCCCGTTCTCCTGCGCCGCCGCCCGCGCGGTGGTCAGCGCCAGCAGGAGTGCGAGGGCGAGCAATGGCATCCCGAGCCGGCCCGCGATCGAATGAACCCGCTCGAAATCCGCGCGGCATGTCAGGCCTCGAGATGCGGGCGCAGAAACATCCGCCGCAGCAAGCCGCCATGCCTGCCGAACAGGATCGAGGCGATGTAGAACAGCCCGGCCACCAGGATGACCGCGGGCCCGGCGGCGACCCCGGCGTGGTACGACAGCAGCAGCCCGCACCAGCCGGACGCGGCGCCCACCGCGACCGCGACCGCGACCATCGCGGTGATGTCGCGGGCCCAGAACCGGCTCGTCACCGCCGGCAGCATCATCAGGCCGACCGCAAGCAGGGTTCCGAGCGCCTGGAACCCGCCGACCAGGTTGAGCGCCACCAGCGCCAGGAACGCGATATGGGTGGGGCCGCCGGCTCGGCTCACCGAACGCAGGAAGCCTGGGTCGACGCATTCGAGCACCAGCGGCCGCCAGATCAAAGCGAGCGCCACCAGCGAAACAGTGGCGATCCCGGCGATCACCATCAGCGTCGCATCGTCCAGCGCCAGCACATTTCCGAACAGGAAGTGCAGCAGGTCGACATTGGTGCCGCGCAGGGAGACGATGAGCACCCCCAGCGCGAGCGAGACCAGGAAGAACGCCGCCAGCGAGGCGTCTTCCTTGAGATCGGTGGCGCGGGCGACGCCGCCGGCGAGCAGCGCCACCACGAGGCCGGCGACGAGGCCGCCGGTCGTCATCGCGAACAGATTGAGGCCGGCGACGAGAAACCCGATGGCCGCGCCGGGCAGGATGGCGTGGGACATGGCGTCGCCCATGAGACTCATCCGCCGCAGCATCAGGACGACGCCGACCGGCGCGGCGCCGAGCGCGAGCGCCAGTACGCCGACCAGGGCGCGGCGCATGAACTCGAATTCGGCGAACGGTGCGACCAGGAAATCGTAGGGCATGGGCACCGGCGCTACGCGAGAATTGGGGTCAGGCGGCTTCGACGCGGCACTCGTCCGCCTGATCGTCGAAGGCCTCGCACATGCGCCGGGCGGTGCTGAGATTTTCCGGCGTCATGACGCGGCCGGTGTCGCCCCACGCGACCGCCTCGCGGGCCAGCAGCAGCGCCTGCGGAAAATGGGCGCGCACGAGATCGAGATCGTGCAAGGCAGCGAGAACCGTGCGGCCTTCGTCGTGCCAGCGGTGCACGATCGTAAGGAGGTCGGCGACGGCCCTGGCGTCGATGGCGTTGAAGGGCTCGTCGAGAACGATCAGTCGGGAGTCCTGGAGCAGCAGCCGGGCGAACAGCACGCGCTGCATCTGCCCGCCGGACAGCGTGGCGATGGTGCGGCGCTCGAAGCCGGTGAGCGCGACCGCGGCGATCGCCCCATGGATGCGGTCGCGTTCCGCCCTGCCGATGGCGCCGAATGCGCCGGTGTGCCGCCACAGGCCCATGGCGACGAGATCGTAGACATGGATCGGGAACGAGCGGTCGATCTCGGCGATCTGCGGCAGATAGGCGATGTCGCGGGTGGCCAGGCCGCAGCGATCGATCGTGCCAGCCAGCGGCGCCAGGATGCCGACGATCCCCTTCAACAGGGTCGACTTCCCCGCCCCGTTGGGGCCGACCACGGCAATCAGTGCGCCGCCCTGGATGGTGCCGTCGAGATGGTGGATGGCGGGATGGCGGTCGTAGCCGAACGTCAGGTCGCGGAAGTGCAGCTGCGTGCTCATGACGCGCTCACGTCAATGCCCACCACACCGCCGCCCACAGCAGAGCGGAAACGGCGAGCGCCGCGGTCAACCGTTGCAACGCCGACATGCGCAGCAGCGAAACCGGTATCGCCGGCGACGGATGGGCATGATCTGCGGCGTGATGGTGGGACATTTGAAATGTTATAATGTCACATATTGCCGGTGTCCATGACGGCCGCGACGGGCTCAGGATGAGGGGTCAAATCAAAGGCAACCTACATGGCCTTTGAAGCGTTCAACGGCGATACGTCGCGGCGATGCTCGACCGCCCTTGCGCCGCCACCGGCTCCGGGCGGATATTCGAGCGCAATGCCGAACGCCACGACCGCGAAGTCCTCAGCCGGTCTTTCAGTCCGCCGCAGCAAGCCGTCGGACCTCGACGCGCTGTGGGACCTGGAAAACCAGGTGTTCGACACCAACCGCATGTCGCGACGAAGCCTCAGGCGGCTGTTGGCGGTACCGACCGCCGCGGTGCTGGTCGCCGAGGATGGCGGCCGGTTCGCCGGCGCGGCCATCGTGCTGTTCCGCGCCAACAGCGCGATCGGCCGCCTCTACTCCCTCGCCGTCGCCCCGCGCTTCACCGGCCGCGGCATCGGCTCGGCGCTGGTCACGGCAGTGGAAAAGGCGGCCCGGTCGCGCAAATGCCGGTTTGTGCGGCTCGAGGTCCATGAGAAGAATCACGGCGCCATCGTGTGCTACCGCAAGGCCGGGTTCGAGCAGTTCGACCGTCACCATGAATATTACGAGGACAAGGGCCATGCGCTGCGGTTCGAGAAGCGGCTGGCGCCGCGATAAAGCCCGCGGTGCGGTGACCCGGAAAGGGATTTCGCCATGACCGGCTGGGTCATCATCGTCGACCAGCCCAAGGACTTCCCCAATGCGGAGACCCCGCACAAGGTAATCACGACCAGCGAGTATCTCGCCCGCCCGCGCCTGTTCGAGGCCGGCCGGCCCAAGCTCGTCAACCTGTCGCGCTCCTACGCCTACCAGTCCAAGGGCTACTACGCCTCGCTGCTGGCGGAGGCGCGGGGGCACCGGGTGGTGCCGACGGTGGAGACCATGCTGGAGCTGCGCGAGGCCAAGCTCTACGAGCACGCCTTGCCCGAGCTCGAGGACCTGCTCAATCGTTGCGCCCGGCGCGCCGACTTCCAGCCCGAAGGCGAATTCAAGCTGCTGGTCTGCTTCGGCCTGACCCGCGATCCACGCTTCGAAGCGTTCGGCCACCTGCTGTTCGACTGGTTCCGCTGCCCGGCGCTGGAGGTCAGCATCGACACCGGTGACCCCTGGTACTCGATCGACCGCATCCGCATGCGCACGCTGACACGGCTCGCCAATGGCGAGGCGACGTTCCTGCGCGAGGCGCTGCACCGCCACACCGCCCGCGAATGGCGCGACCCGAAGGCGCGCACGGTGTCGAAATACGATCTCGCCGTGCTCTACGATCCCAACGAGAAGCTGCCGCCGTCCTCCGCCGCGACCATCAAATACTTCGCCCGCATCGCCGAGAAGCTTTCCGTCGACGTCGAGCCGATCACCCGCCGGCAATTGGCGGAGCTCGCCGAATATGACGGGCTCTTCATCCGCGAGACCACCACCATCGACAACCATACCTACCGTTTCGCCCGCCGCGCCTGGCAGGAGGGCATGCCGGTAATCGACGACCCGATCTCGATGATCCGCTGCATGAACAAGGTGTTCCTGATGGAGCTCTTGGGCTCCAACCAGGTGCCGACGCCGCCGACGGTGATGCTGGCCGACGCCGCCGACCTGCCGCGCGCGATGGACCAGCTCGGCCTCCCGCTGGTGGTTAAGATCCCCGATGGCTCGTTCTCCCGCGGCATCCACAAGGTGAACACGATCGACGAGTTCAAGCGCATCGCCGACGAACTGTTCGAGGAGACCGACCTGCTTCTGGCGCAGAAATTCATGCCGACCGATTTCGACTGGCGGGTCGGCGTGCTCGCCGGCGCGCCGCTGTTCGTGTGCCAATACCGCATGGCCCGCGGCCACTGGCAGATCTTCAAGCACCATGCCGACGGCTCGTCGCGCGAAGGCGGCCACCGCACCTTCGATCTCGACCAGGCGCCGCGTGAGGTGATGGACCTCGCGGTGCGGGCGGCGCAGCCGATCGGCGACGGCCTCTACGGCGTCGACCTCAAGCAGACCCCGGACGGGATCGTGGTGATGGAGGTCAACGACAATCCCAATATCGAGCACGGCGTCGAGGATGCGGTCGGCAAGGACGAGGTGTGGACGCGCATCCTGCGCTGGTTCATCGACCGGCTGGAGCAGTAACAGGGCGCCGCCTCCCGGTGGTAACGAGACCAATGATATGGCCCCTCACCGCGGCAGCGTGACCGAATTCGCGACCGCCTCGAAGTCGCCGCGGCGGGCCTCGAACACCGAGGCGACGGCGGTGCAGGTCACCTTGGTCAGGCCCTTGGGCGTGTACGACATGAAGATCAGCGCGGCGAGGTCAGCGCGCCAGCCCGGCGTCGCCGGCTTCGCCCGGGATGTCGCCCGGATGACGGCGCCGCGGACGCCCGTGCGGTCGAAATGCGCGACCGTCGTGACGGCATAGAAGCCGCTGACGCTGTCGCGATAGAACAGGTCGAAATTCGGCTGGTCGGCCTGGCGGTTGAGTTCGTCCTGGGTGAACTGGGAAAAGCCGGGAATGGCCTCGAATGAAATCCGGCAATGGGTGTCCGGCTCGCCCGGCTTGGTCACGCTGATCGCGAGTTCCGATGACGACGCTGGCGTATCGGGTTGCGCGACATAGCCTTGCGGTGGCGCCACCGCAAAACCGCTCGCCGCCTCGGCCATGCGTTCGGCGGAATCCTGGGCCATCGCGCCGGTGCCCAAGCCTACCGCCACCACTGCGGTGGCGAGAAATGCGTTGGTGGAATTCACGCGGCCGCTACGACGATAGCGGCCCACGGGAGTGGCGCACATGCTTGATTGCTTCGTGCTGTTCAGGAGCATCAGTGGCCGGCCGGGAGAACTTTCTCGAGGGCTTCGGCGGTCTTATGAAGCTTATCGTTCAAACCCTCTTCGGTCACCGGGATTGCCGAGCCTATCAGGCTTCGGAATTTGGGATAAAGCGGGGCCGAGGCCATCTTTCCATCCGAATACACATCATCGCGTGCCGGGAGGAGATATTTGGGGACGCCGTCCGGCGCGCCGTCGGAAGGCAAAATCAGAAGTCTCGTAGGTAGAAACGCTCATCATGAATTTAATGTATGCCTCCGCATCACGCAGCTTGGCGTCAGTCAGCCGCGAGTCCATCATATACATGTCCACCCATGCTACAGGCTTTGCTCCTTCGTCGGCAAATGGCCACAGCGCCACGTCGAGATCATCCTCGCCCAAACATTGCCCTTTCAGGCAGGATTGCGCCGTCTCGTTGAGGGTATAATACGTGTCCTCCGAATATCCGACGAATGCGCTTCCGCCGCCCCTCGCGAACTGGCGTGCGTAGAAGCCGTCGCGCCGATGATAGTCTCGATCTCGCCCGAAGCCAGGCGGCTCCATGCTAATGAAATTGCGCAGGACCGCGACTGCATAGTCGTCGAGATGATCGGGATCGAGATGCTTCAGCGCCCCTCCCGCAGAGCCGTAACGGGCGACCAAAACGGAGAGATAGAGCTCGCCCAATGTGGTCGGGCCTATCAGATCCATGAGCGGACCCTTTCCCAGTTCCGCGAAAACGCGCGCCGCGTCGGCGGGCCCCTTGATGGCTCCAATCTGCGAAAGCGCTTTCTTGTAGATGAGAAATTCGGTGCATATCCAATGCGGAATCCCGAATTGCGCTCCGCCGGAGGTCGCGATGTCCTTGGCAAAGGGAACCACGGCGCCGGCCGTTTCAAGAACCGACTGCGATGGCAATTTCGGGCTCCTGCGCTTGAGGAAATCATCGAAGAACACCGAATCGACCTCATACACATCGGCGTCGGCGGCAAGTATTCCGCCGTCACCGGTGGAGTAGTAGTTTGCGTTCATCCGGATTTGAAGATCGAGCCCGGGACAGCCCGCTTCGAATAGTTCCTTGATCTTCAGGGCTATCTCGTCGGCGTTCGGAACGAACGGATACATCTCGACACGCAAAATTCTCGCATTTCCGTCCGGGCAAAATCGCTCCTGCGCTCGCGCCGTGAGGCCCGAGGCGGTCGTCAGAAGGAACGTCACCAGAAGAAACAGCGTCTGCGCCCGCATCGCGACCTCCCGAGGTCCGTTCAGGACGGCGCGCCATCCAGAAGTGGCCGCCGTTACTGCAACGGCGAGGGATGTGGCGGCGGAATGGGCCGGGCGGCCGTGCCGGCCGCCGTCCATGCTACTGGCGCACCAGCGTGATCGCCTCGCGCCCTTCGGGGACGCGGGTCCAGTTGACCGGGTCGCTCTCCTCGAAGCGCCAGAACTGCCCCTTAGAGGATTTGAGCACCAGCTCGCCGCGATCCATGTACCAGCTGGCCGGCCCGAACCTGGTCACGAAGACATCGCAGCCGGGCTTCAGCTTGAGCGCGAAATTATCGGGACCGGCCGCAGTATTGGTCAGCGTGATCGTGCAGATCGACTTGCCGGAGCCGCGCAACAACGACCAGTCGCCCGCCATCTGGTCGGCGGCGAGCCCGACCGGGCTCGCGGCGACAGCCGCGCTCTGCATGAAGTAGACACCCTCGCCGGGGCGCTGCGCCTCGTAGGTCCCGCTCTCGACCTCGGTGAATTCCATCACCGGCTTGCCTTTGCCGTCGAGCAGCCGCACCAGATCGAGCCCGCCGATGTTCCAGGCGACGACGTCCTTCACCTCCGGCATCTGGCCCGGGCAGGCCTTGTCCATCTCAAGCTTGAATGCAGTCCCGGTGGGATCGGCGCGGAAGGTGATCGTACAGGTGCGGTCGCGGTCGGCGTTGGAAATCTCCCATTTGCCGAGCACGGCCTTGAACGCCTCGCTGGTGGCCGGCGACGGCTGCTGGGCCTCGGCGCCGGTTGCGACGAGGGCGGCAAGAAGGGCAAAGGCGGGGGCGAGCGCAAGATCGTATCGCATCGTAGAATAATACCAGTGCCATCGCCGCCGCCAACCCCCCTCGGCTCGCCGCCGAGGACCTTGCCGCGGCCGGGCTATTTCGGCGGGGTCTCCGGCACCGGCGTCAGCGGACCCTTCCCGGCGGCCCAGGACAGGAGATTGTCGACCACGAGGTGGTCCATCTGGGTGCGGGTGTAGACCGAGGCGGAGCCGAGATGGGGGAACAGCACCACATTGTCCATTTCCATCAGCTCTTTCGGCACCTTCGGCTCGTTGACGAATACGTCGAGGCCGGCCGAGCGGATCTTCTTGTCGCGCAGCGCCGCGATCAGGGCCGGCTCGTCGACCACCGAGCCGCGGGCGATGTTGATGAGGATGCCGTCCGGCCCCAGTGCCTCAAGCACCGCCGCGTTAATCATGTTACGGGTTTCCGCGCCGCCGGGCACGATCACCAGCAGCACGTCGACGTCGCGGGCCATGGCGACGAGGTCGGGATAATGCCGGTAGGCGGCTCCCGCCTGGAGCCGCCGCGAATGATAGACCACCGGCACGCCGAAGGCGTCAAGGCGCTTGGCGATGGCCCGGCCGATCCGCCCCATGCCGACCATTCCGACGGTGCGGTCGCGTAGCGTCGCCGGGCTGAGCGGATAGGCCTTCTGCTCCCATTTGCCGGCGCGCAGGTAACGCTCGGCCTGGGGGAATTCCCGCACCGTGTTGAGCAAGAGCCCGAGCGCGGTATCGGCGACTTCCTCGTTGAGCACGTCGGGCGTATTGGTCACGATGATGCCGTGGGCGCCGGCCCATTTGGCGTCGACATGGTCGTAGCCGACCCCGAAGCTCGACACGATCTCGAGCTTGGGCAGCCGCGACATGAATTCGGCGTTGACCTTTTCCGAGGAGTAGGTGACCGCGATGGCACGCACACCGTCGGCGATCCCGGCGAAAAAGGCGTCGCGGTCCTTGGCGTCGTTGTACTTGTGGATGTCGAACACCGGCGCGAGGCGCTCGATGAAGACCGGCTTGGGCGGCCCGACCAGAATGAGACCGGACTTGCTGCTCGTCATGACATTCTCCTGAATTATATCGATCTTTACCCGGTCGGTGGCTACTGGATCGCCCGGTCAAGCCGGGCGATGACAACACCTAGATCATCAGCCCGACCGGATGCTCGATGAAATGGCCGAACGCCGCAAGCAGCTCGGCGCCGACGGCGCCGTCGACGACGCGGTGATCGCATGACAGCGTCACCGTCATCTGGCTAATGAAGGTAAAGCCGCCGTCCGCGGTCTCCACCGGCCGCCGGGTGCTGGCGCCGGCGGCGAGAATGGTGGCATGCGGCGGATTGATGATGGCCGCGAATTCGCGCACGCCGTACATGCCGAGATTGGATACCGCACTGGAGCCGCCCTGGATCTCCGCCGGCTTGAGCTTGCGGGCGCGGGCGCGGGCAGCGAGGTCCTTGATCGCGGCGGAAATGTCGAGCAGGGACTTTTTCTCCACCTCGCGGATCACCGGCGTGACCAGGCCGCCATCGATCGCCACCGCAACGCCGATGTCGGAGGATTTGAACCGCAGGATGCGGTCCTCAGCCCACACCGCATTGGCCGCCGGCACGCGCTGCAGCGCCAGCGCCAGCGCCTTGATGATGAAATCGTTGAGCGAGAGCTTGAACGCGGGCTGGCCGCTCGCGTCGGCAGGCGCCGCCTCATTGGCTTCCCGGCGCAGCGCCTCGAGCCGCTCGATGACCACATCCGCGGCCAGGTAGAAATGCGGAATGGTCTGCTTGGCTTCGACCAGCCGCGCCGCGATGGTCCGCCGCATCGAATCGAGCGGGATCTCCTCGTAACTGCCCTCGGCGTAGAGCGCCTTGATGCGATCGGGCGACGGCGCACGCAATGCGATCGCGCCGGGTGCGGCGGCGATGGCGGATTGGACGTCGCGGGCGACGATGCGGCCGTGCGGGCCGGACGCTGGGATGCGACCGAGGTCGATCCCGGCCTGGCCGGCCAGCCGGCGCGCCAGCGGCGTGACGACGGCGCCACTGGCGAGCTTCGCCGGGCCGTAATTGCGCTCGGGCGTGCGCACCGCGGCAAACGGATCGAGCACCCGCGCCACGACAGGCGCCGCGGGGGCTGCGGCGACGGCCGCGATGACTGCTTTCGGCGGCGGGGCCGCAGCCGGCGCCTTCGTGGCAGGGGATGCCTTTGCGGCCACCTGCGCCTTGGCGGCCGGCTCGCCCGCGGCACCCGCGACGATGGCGACGACGGCGCCCACCGGGGCCACTTCGCCGGCGCCGACCCGGATTTCCGTGAGGACGCCGGCGGAGGTCGCCGGCACCTCCATCGACACCTTGTCGGTCTCGATCTCGAACAGATTGTCGCCGGGCTTGACCGTGTCGCCGATCGACTTGAACCAGGTCGTGATCTTGCCCTCGGCCACGGTCTCGCCGAGCTGCGGCATCAGGATGTCCATGTCGGCGCTCTCACACTCGCACCAAGTTCTCTCACCACGTCACCGACACGTATTGGGTCTCCATGAATTCCATCATGCCCTCGTGGGCGCCTTCGCGGCCGATGCCGCTCTGCTTGGTGCCGCCGAACGGCGCGGCGGGATCGGAGACGAGGCCGCGGTTGAGCCCGATCATGCCGAAATCGAGCTTTTCCGACACCCGCATGCCGCGGCTGAGATCCTTGGTGTAGAGATAGGCAACAAGGCCATATTCGGTGTCGTTGGCGCGCTTGATCACCTCGTCCTCGGACTTGAAGGTCTGGATCGCCGCCACCGGCCCGAAGATTTCCTCGCGCAGCATTTCGGCCGAGTCGGGCACGGCGATGAGCACTGTGGCCGGATAGAAATAGCCCTTGCCGTCGGGCGCGGTTCCGCCGGTGAGCACCTTGGCGCCCTTCTTCACCGCGTCCGCCACCAGTTGCTTGACCTTGTCGCGGCCCTCCGCATTGACGAGCGGCCCCAGCGCGACACCGTCCTGCAGGCCGTTGCCCATCTTGAGCGCGGCCATTTTCTCGGTGAGCTTGTGGGCGAAGGCCTCGTGGACGGTCTCGTGCACGTAGAACCGGTTCGCGGCGGTGCAGGCCTCGCCCATGTTGCGCATCTTGGCAATCATGGCACCTTCTATTGCCGCATCGATATCGGCATCATCGAACACGATGAAAGGCGCGTTGCCGCCGAGTTCCATCGCCGGCTTTACCACGTTGTCGGCCGCCTCGTGCAGGAGTTTGCGGCCGACCTCGGTCGAGCCGGTAAAGGAGACGACGCGTACCCGCGGATCGTGCAGCATGGCCGAGACCACGGCGCCGGAGCGCCGCGACGGGATCACGTTGACGACGCCGGCCGGCACGCCCGCTTCCTCGAGCAGCGGCATCAGTGCGAGCATGGTGAGCGGCGTCTCCGAGGCCGGCTTGAGCACCACCGGGCAGCCGGCGGCGAGCGCAGGGCCGATCTTGCGGGTCGCCATCGCGGCGGGAAAATTCCACGGCGTCACCAGCACGGCGATGCCGGCCGGCTTGTGCTGCACGAAGATGCGGGCGCCGGATGATGGCGCGCGCGACACGTCGCCGAGGTTCCGCACCGCTTCCTCGGCATACCAGCGGAAGAACTCGGCCGCATAGGCGACCTCGCCGCGGGAATCGCTCAGCGCCTTGCCGTTCTCCAGCGTGATCAGCTTGGCGAGGCGTTCGGCCTGCGCCATGATCACCTCATAGGCCTTGCGCAGGATTTCCCCGCGCTCACGCGGCTTGCGGCCGGCCCAGCCCTCGAACGCATCCTGTGCGGCATCGACGGCGGCCTTGGCGTCGTCGACGCCGGCGCTCGCTACCGAGGTGATGACATTCTCGGTGGCGGGATCGATCACGTCGAACCGCTGGCCGTCGGCGGCCTTGCGCCACTTGCCGCCGATCCACAGGTCGGTCGGGACATGGGCGAGAAGATTTTCATACATGGTGAAACTCCATGGCGGACCTCACGCGGAGAGCGAACGCCGCACCGTCTCGGCGATGCGCTCGACGGTCGGCAGGACCATGTCCTCGAGGATGTCGGCGGCCGGCAACGGGATATGGGGCGTGGTGATCCGCACCGGCGGCCCGTCGAGGTCATAGAACGCCTCGTCGGCGACGATGGAGACGATCTCGGCACCCCATCCGCACAAACGTGGGTTCTCCTCCACCGTAAACAAGCGGTGGGTGCGCCCGACCGAGCCCAGGATCGTCTGGGTGTCGAGGGGGACCAGCGAGCGGACGTCGACGACCTCGCAGTCGATGCCGTGCTGCGCCTTGAGCCGCTCCGCCGCTTCCAGCGCGCGCGGCACCATCAGGGCGAGCGCCAGGATGGTGGCGTCCTTGCCGGGCCGCAGGATCCGCGCCGAGCCCAGCGTGTCGACGATCTCGCCGTCCGGCACCTCGCCCTTGGTGGCATAGAGCGACTTGTGCTCGAAGAAGATCACCGGGTCGGGATCGCGCACCGCCGCCGCCATCAGGCCGATCACGTCGCGCGGATTGGACGGCGCCACCACCTTGAGGCCGGGGATCATCATGCACCAGTTCTCGACGCTCTGGCTGTGCTGGGCGCCGAACCGCGACCCGGCGCCGTTACCGGTCCGCACCACCAGCGGGCATTTGAGCTGGCCGTTCGACATGTAGCGGCTCTTCGGGAACTCGTTGGCGATGTAGTCGAAGCACACCGCGAAGAAATCCGAGAACATGATCTCGGCGATCGGCTTGAGGCCGGTCATCGCCGCGCCCATGGCGGCGCCCATGATCGCCTGCTCGGAAATGGGCGTGTCGCGCACCCGCCGCGGCCCGAACTGCTCGTAGAGCCCGACCGTCGCCTTGAACACGCCGCCAGGTTTAGCCACGTCCTCGCCGAAGAAGATGACGTCGGGATCGCGCGCCATTTCCTGGGCGATGCCGCGGGCGACCGCGTCGCGATAGGTCAGTTCCGCCATGCCCAGCCTCCATCCGCGTAGACGTCCGTGAAGAGAATATCCGCCGGGGGCGGCGGCGCCGCCTTGCATTTCTCGGTGGCCTCGTCGACGCCGCGCCGGACCTCGGCTTCGATGCCGAGGATCACGTCCTCGGCGACGCCGAACTGCTTGAGCCGGCTCGCGGTAGAGTACGATCGGGTCGTGCTTCTTCCATTCGTCGAGCTCGCCCTCCGGCCGGTATTTGGCGGGGTCGGCGCGCGAATGGCCGCTGTGGCGGTACGTCATGCATTCGATCAGCGAGGGGCCGTCGCCGGCACGCGCGCGGGCATAGGCCGTGCGCGCCGTGCGATAGACCGCATCGGCGTCGTTGCCGTCGATGAGGATGCGGTCGAGGCCGTAGGCCGCGGCGCGATCCGCCGCCGGATGTTCGACCGCGGTGACTTCGCCGATCGGCGTATATTCCATGTAGAGATTGTTCTCGCACACGAACACGACCGGCAGCTTCCACACCGCGGCGAAATTGAGTGCCTCGTGGAAGGCGCCGATATTGGTGGTGCCGTCGCCGAAGAAGCAGACCGAAACATCGTCCTGCCCCTTGTATTGCGCCCGCAGCGCCGCGCCGCAGGCGATCGGCAGGTGCGCGCCGATGATGGCGTAGGAGCCCATCACCCCGTGCTCCACCGAGGTGAGGTGCATCGAGCCGCCCTTGCCGCGCATCAGGCCGTTGTCGCGCTGCATCAGTTCGCCCAGCACCTGCTCCACCGGCACGCCCCGCGCCAGCGTGTGGGCATGGCCGCGATAGGTGCAGAACGAGAGGTCGCCGGGCTTCATGGCGACGGCGAAGCCCGCCGCGATCGCCTCCTGGCCCAGCGACAGGTGGCTCGTCCCCTTGACCAGGTTCTGCAGGAACAGGTCGAACGCGCGCTGCTCGGCCTCGCGCAGCTCGAACTGGGTGCGAAACAGGCGCAGCCGCGTCTTCTCGCCGATGTCGTCATTGGCGCGGTCGACGGCGGACACGGCGAGCGCGGGGAACGGTTTCTTCATGAGCCTGCCTTGAATGCCAAACCGGAAACGGCGAATGGGCCAAAGGGCTTAGTCTGTCTGGAACGAAACGGCGGTTCGGCCCGTCTCTATCAGGCTTGCCGGCCCGGTTTCAATCATCCGTTTCAGTCAGCTTCGCGGGGCGTGCTTACCCCCTATGCGCTCGCGGTGGAGGATATAGAGGCCGGAGCCGATCACGATGGCGGCACCGATGAGCGTCCAAGCGTCGGGAACGTCGCCGAACACCAGATAGCCGAGCACGACGACCCAGACGAGCTGGGTGTAGATGAAGGGCGACAGCAGTGATGGCGGCGCCAGGCGGTGGGCGACGATCAGCAGGTAATGCCCGAAGCTCGCCAGCGCGCCGGCGAATACCAGCAGCGCGAACTCAAACGCGCTGGGCGCCGTCCACACGAAAGGGATCACCGGCAGCATCAGCACTGCGCCGACGCCGTTGGAATAGAACAGCGTGGTCTCGTTGGAATCGGTGCGCGACAAGATCCGGGTCGACAGGAAATAGAACGCGTAACAGAACGTCGACAGCACCGCCAGGATGACGGCGGGATGGAACTGGCCGAACCCGGGCCGGGTCACCACCAGCACGCCGCCCATGCCCACCGCGATCGCCGCCCACCGGCGCGGCCCGACCCATTCCCCGAGCGTCGGCCCCGACAGCGCCGCGACCAGGAACGGCGTCGAAAACGCGATGGCGAGCGCCTGGTCGAGCCGCAGATAGCGCAGCGCAAAGAAGTTGAGCATGGTCGACCCGAGCAGGAGCGTCGCCCGGCCGATCTGCAGGGACGGCCGTCCCGTGCGCAGCAGGCCGGGCCGGCTCAGCGGGTTGGAGATGAACAGCGTGAGCAGGAAGGCGAAGGTATAGCGCGCCCACACCACCTGCATCACCGCGATCTCGCGCCCGAGATATTTCGCCGTGGTGTCGAGGCAGGCGAAGGTGGCGACCGCCCCGCAGATCAGCGCAATGCCGATCAGCCGGGAGCGGCGGGCAGCAGCCGCATCGCGCGCGGCGGTATTGGAGATCATGTCGATGACTGAGTCTCGCGGGACGTTGCGCCGCCACACGGACCACGCGGCGGATTGCTGGATTCGCGGCAAAATAGCAAGAACCCACCCCAAGTCATTGGGGCACACACCATGGGCGCTATGCGCGAATGGCGGGGCTGGAAACTTAGGAAGCGCGGGATGGGTCGACCGCAGTGAAACCCATCATCGGCTCGAACTATCGAAAGCCTGACGATGGGTTTCGCTGCGCTCAACCCATCCTACGGATCGGCGTCGGTGACAATACCGACGCTCCCCTTCATGAGATCAAGCCGGCCGAGGCCCGCGGGGCCCGGGCGGACGGCATCTTTTGTGCTGCCACGTTCATGGTTACCAGATGATTTCATCGCGTCCTCGCGAGGAACACCGCCCCCGCTAAACTGACAGGGCCGTGTGTCAGCAGCAAAATACATTGGTTGCAATATTAGTCTTTGCCGTCGGGGTATCGCTGCCGAATCTTTACGACGAGGCCAGAAAGGCGCGCACGTTCACCTTGATTTCATTCACCCGATCCAGAATGCGCCCGCCAAATCGCAATTGAGGCCCAAGGAGCAACCCATGCGGCTGATGCCCCCACTTTTCCTTGCGGCGGCTCTGGTGGCGGCGCCGACAATGGCCGCAGCCCACAACGAACTTGCGCGCGAACCGCGCGGGCTCGACACGCTCGTTCCTGTGAACACCCCGCCACCGGCGGATCCGTCGCCGCAAAAGATTACGATCTACACGGCCAAGACGATCGTCACGCTCGATCCCGGGACGCCGTCCGGACAAGCGGTGGCGGTGATGAACGGCAAGATCCTCGGCGTCGGCACGCTCGACGAAGTGCGCGGCTGGGCCACCAACCAGGACGTCGAGATCGACCGACGGTTTCAAGATGCGGTGATCGTTCCGGGCTTCATCGAAGCGCACATGCACCCGCAGATCACCGGCGTGCTGTGGCAAGGCGTATACGTCGGCCGGTTCGACCGCACCTCTCCCGATGGGACGCCGAACAAGGGATTGGAGACCAAACAGGCGGTCATCGAACGCCTGCAAGGTGCAGTCGCCAAATTGCCCGCTGATGGAAGGTGGGTGCTGGCGTGGGGATATCAGCCGGAATTCTACGGCAGCTCGCCCCTGACCCGCGCCGATCTCGACCCGATTTCAAACGGGCATCCGATCTTCATCGAAAACCTTTCGATGCATATCTATTACGCAAACAGCAAGGCGTTCGAGATTGCCGGAATAGCCGACAACACCGACGTCGAAGGGATCGTCAAGAAGGACGGCAAACCGACCGGCGAAATCGAGGAGATCGAGGCGGCACTTGCTTTCGTGGCGAAGCTGCCGCCGCTCGACTCCAACCTGCTGACCAAGGCGACGTGGGATGCCAGCAAGCTCGCGCAGCGGGCCGGCGTAACGACATTCGCCGATCTCTCCTTCGGCAGCTTTCCCGGAGGTTACAAGGCCTATCAGGCGGCCGCCGCCGATCCGAACTTTCCGATCCGGATCGTCATGAATCCGATCATCCAGGTTTTCCAGCAGGGGGAAATCGCGCAAAAGGGCGGACTCGATTTTCTCGCCGAACTGCATAAATCCGACACCGACCGCCTGAGCTTCGGCGGCGTCAAGTTCGTCGTCGACGGATCGCTCCAGGGGTACACCGGCCTCATTCAGTGGCCGGGCTACTACAAGACGTTCGCCAACGGGGTCGCGAACATCTCGCAAGAGGACTTGAACAAGGGGGTCCTCGAAGTGCACAAGCGCGGGCTGCAGGCCGTGATCCATACCAATGGCGACCAGGCCACGGAAATGGCCCTGATCGCGCTGGAGGCGGCCCAGCGGCAGTATCCGCGGCTCGCGACCCGGCACCGGCTGGAGCACAACCAGATGGTGACCCAGGCCCAGCTCGTTAAAATGAAGGAGCTCGGCGTCGCGACAAACCTGTTCACCAACCACATCTATTTCTGGGGCGACTTGCACTACTCGACATTTCTCGGGCCGGACCGGGCGCGGGACATGGACCCTGCCGGCAGTGTGCAGCGGATGGGAATTCCGTTCAGCCTGCACTCGGACGCGTCCGTCACGCCGGTCGATCCGCTGCTATGCATGTGGACGGCAACCGCGCGCAAGACAATGTCGGGGCGCGTCCTCGGCGAGGAGGAACGCATTTCCGTCCCGCAAGCGTTGCACGCCGTTACGCTCGGAGCGGCCTACCTGCTGGGGCAGGACGACAAGAAAGGCTCGATCAGGCCGGGCAAGCTCGCCGACTTCACCGTGCTCGACCGCGATCCGCTTGCGGTCCTGTCGCCCGACGAGCTGAGAAGCATCAAGGTGCTCGCGACCGTGATGGGCGGCAAACCGTTTCCCGTGACGGCCGGTCGCTGAAACGAACGAGGCCGTCGACCGAGATCGTCAGCATCACGGCTCCCTTGCCAGCGCGCTCTCGTGCCACCGGCGCAGCAGCAGCCACGATACCGCCGACAGCGCGAAGAAGATCACCACCCCCGCCGCCGAGAGCAGGATCAGCGCCGCGAACATGCGCGGGATGTCGAGGCGGTAGCCGGATTCGGCGATGCGGTAGGCGAGGCCGGAGCCGGCGCCCGCGGAGCCCGCGGCGATCTCGGCGACCACGGCGCCGATCAGCGACAGGCCGCCGGCGATTTTGAGGCCGCCGAGCATGTAGGGCAGCGCCGCCGGCAGCTTGAGGCGCATGAGCACCGAAAGCCGCGAGGCGCCGTAGAGCTCGAACAGGTCGGCGAGATTGCGGTCGACGGAGTTGAGCCCCAGCGTCGTGTTGGCGAGGACGGGGAAGAACGCAACGATCCAGGCGCAGGCGAGCACCGCCGCCTGCTGCGGCAGGTAGATCAGCAGCAGCGGCGCGATCGCGACCACCGGCGTGACCTGGAGGATCACCGCATAGGGATAGAACGAGTATTCGATCAGGCGCGACTGGTTGAACAGGATGGCGAGGCCGGTGCCGCCGATCACCGCGAGCGCCAAGCCCTCGAACGTGGTGGTGAGGGTGACGAGGAGCGAGTCCCACAACAGCGGCCAGTCGGAGACGAGCGTGGTGGCGACGAGGCCGGGCGCCGGCAGCACATAGGGCGGTATCTGCTCGATCCGGACCACGAGGTCCCAGATCGCGATGCCGATCGCGAGCGTCGCCACCGGCAGCACGACCTGTTGCCAGCCGATGCCGGCGGTCACGCGCGGGGCGTCCGGCGCCGGCGCGGCGGTGCTCACGGCCCGCCTCCCGTCATCGCCTGCGCCAGTGCCTGGGAGACGACACGGCAATGGCCGGCATATTCGGCCGAGGTGCGGAAGCTCTCGTCGCGCGGAAACGGCGCGTCGACGGCGAGATCGGCGTAGATGCGGCCGGGGCGCGGCGCCATCACCACGATGCGGCTCGACAGATAGACCGACTCGAACACCGAGTGGGTGACGAACACGATGGTGTTGCCGACCGCGCGCCACAGCGCGATGAGGTCGTCATTGAGCTTGAACCTCGTGATCTCGTCGAGCGCCGCGAACGGCTCGTCCATCAGCAGCAGAGGCGGATCGGTGACCAGCGCGCGAGCGATCGACACCCGCATCTTCATGCCGCCGGAGAGTTCGCGCGGATAGGCGACGCGGAACTGGCTTAAGCCCACCCGCTCCAGCGCTTGCGCCACGCGCTCTTTGGCGATGTCAGGCGCGACTCCGGCGAGGGCGAGCGGGAGAGCCACGTTGTTCGCCACCGTGGTCCACGGCATCAAGGTCGGCTCCTGGAACACGAAGCCGACGTCGAGCCCGTTGCGCCGCGCGCCGGGCTTGGCCCCGCGCCAGGAGATGGCGCCGGTCGAGGGTTCGCCGAGCCCTGCGATCAGCCGCAGCGCGGTCGACTTGCCGCAGCCGGACGGCCCCAGCAGGGAGACGAACTCGCCGCTCGCGATGGCGAGGTCGAGGCCGGCGAGCGCCTGGGTGCCGTTGGCGAAGCGCTTGGCGACGCCCTTCAGGGTGACGACGGGTTCAGGGGTGCGCGGGGCCGGCGTCATCGATGAGAGCATTTTCCGATTAGTTTTAACCTTATAGGCGTCATTGCCCGGCTTGACCGGGCAATCCAGTACTCACGGTCGGTGTTTACTGGATCGCCCGGGTCGAGCCGGGCGATGACAGAGTCAATCTTCAATTGCGCCGCAACTCCAGGCCCACCTTCTTGTCGACGAAACGCAGCGTGTACGACTTGCGATAGTCGAGGCCCGGCTTGACGACGCCGGCCTTCACCATCTTGTCGAAGAAGTCCGCCATGTGCGCATCGGTCATGGCACCGATCCCGAGCTCTGTCGCCTCGCCGGAATCGACGATGCCGTACTCCTTCATCTTGGCGACGGAATAGGCGAGGAGTTCGTCGGTCATTTCCGGGTTCTGGCGCTTGATGAGGCCGTTTCCAGCGTGGTTGTCGCCGTAGATGTAGGTGTACCAGCCGATGATGGAGGCATCGACGAAGCGCTGCACCACGTCTGCCTTGCGCTCGACGAGATCGCGCCTGGTTTCGATCAGGGTGGAATAGCTGTCGAAGCCGTAATCGGCGAGCAGGAACACCTGCGGCTTCATCCCGGTGCCCTTCTCGATGGCATAGGGCTCGGAGGTCAGGTAGCCCTGCATCGCGCTGTCGGGGTCGGCGAGAAAGGGCTGCGGATTGAAGGTGTAGGGCTTCACCTGCGCATCGCTGAGCCCGTATTCACCCTTGAGCCATTGGAAATAGGTGACAAAGCCCTCCTTCGAGATGAACAGCGTCATCCCCCGCAGATCCTTGAGATCCCTGATGCCGCGCTGGGGATGGGTGATCAGCACCTGCGGGTCCTTCTGGAACATCGCGGCGACGGCGAGCGTCGGGATGTTCTGCTCGACCGCGTCGAACGACTGCAGCGTGTTCGCGCTCATGAAGAAATCGAGCTTGCCGACCGCCAGCAGGATGCGGTTGTTCACCTGCGGGCCGCCGGGGACGATGGTCACGTCGAGGCCGTATCGGCGGTAGGTGCCGTCGGCCAGCGCCTGGTAGAAGCCGCCATGCTCGCCCTCGGCGACCCAGTTGGTGCCGAACGAGACCTTGTCGGGCGCTCCTTTCGCCGGGGCCTGGGCGCGTGCGGCATCGCCCGCGGACAGGCAGGCGACAATCACACCGGTGGCCATTACAGTGACGGCGGTAGCGGTGGCGGTGGTCTTAATCCCTTGCATCCGCATGAATTCGTTGTCTCCGGATCGAACGGTGAGATTACGCGAGCGCAGCGGGAAAGGCGAGTAACCGGAAAATGTTGCCAAGACGTCACTGGATGGAAATGACATGGACGGACCTCGCCTTTGCCGACACGCGGCGCTGGATCGCGGTGCTCCCGGTGGCCGCGGTGGAGCAGCACGGGCCGCATCTCCCGCTCGGGGTCGACAGCTACATCGCGCAGGCCTACCTCTCCCGCGTCCATGAGCTGCTGCCGGACGGCCTTCCCGTCACGTTCCTGCCGGTGCAGAAAATCGGCCAGTCCGACGAGCATCTCGCGTTTCCCGGCACGCTGTCGCTGTCCGCGCAAACCGTCATCCGCACCTATACGGAGATCGGCGAAAGCATCCACCGCGCCGGCCTGCGCAAGCTGGTGATCGTCACCAGCCATGGCGGCAACGTATCGGCCATGGAGCTGGTCGCCCGCGACCTGCGGGTCCGCCACCGGATGCTGGTGGTGACCGCCGCATGGCACCGCTTCGGCTATCCGCCGGGCACCTTCGAGCGCGCCGAACAGCGCCACGGCGTCCATGCCGGCGACATCGAGACCTCGCTGATGCTGGCGGGCCGCGGCGACACCGTGCGCATGGAAAGCGCCGAGAACGCCGTGCCCGCGACTGTGGGCATGGCGGACGATTTCAAGTGGCTCAGCGCGTTCCGCCCGATCGGGTTCGGCTGGATGACCCAGGACCTCCATCCCTCCGGTGCGCTCGGCGACGCCACCCTGGCGACCGCCGCAAAAGGCGAGGCTGCGCTGCGTCATGGCGCCCAGGGATTCGTCGAGCTGCTGGGCGATGTCGATCGCTTCGATCTCGACAGGCTCGCCGACGGCCAATTGGACGACCCGACCGGCGACTGGCCGCTCCAGGCGGGCAATTAGGCAATTGCCGTCATTCCGGGGCGCCGCGCAAGCGGCGAACCCGGATCCAGACGGGCATCGCTGGCCGCACCGCAGCCTGGATTCCGGGTTCGCGCTACGCGCGCCCCGGAATGACCGCACCAGGACAACCGGCGCAAAAACCTGTTTCGAGTGTGAAGCGTTTCACACTTCGCCGCCGCGGACCCGCTTACCTTCGATCATCGTTTCCGAGAGAGCACCGAGCCCTCTGTCGTCACGCGTACCAAGGCGGAGTAGCGCCATGACCATGCATATTCTGGCCGGCAGTCTCAGGGAGCCGCTCCCGGGGGCCCGGCTTGCCGGAAAGGCGAACCCGGCGGAGCGCCTCGAGGTCACCGTGCTGGTGCGCCGCCGGAACGCCGACGCTTTCAAGGCGAAGGTCGCGAAGCTGAGCGCCGGCGACCGCACGCAGGCTTGCGTCAGCCGTGCCGATTTCGCCGCCCAGTTCGGGGCTTCCCCCGCCGACCTGGCGGCGGTCGAGGAGTTTGCGCGACGGCACGGTCTCGCCGTTGTTCAGGAGGATGCGGCGCGCCGCACCGTCGT
Source organism: uncultured Alphaproteobacteria bacterium (assembly GCA_963800215.1). Lineage (GTDB taxonomy): Bacteria > Pseudomonadota > Alphaproteobacteria > Rhizobiales > Xanthobacteraceae > JAJPKK01. The sequence continues at coordinate 238,085 of CAWCZY010000013.1, forward strand.
GCTGTCGGGAACGGTGGCGCGTTTCAACACCGCCTTCGCGGTGGACCTTCACCAGTTCGAGTTCCACGGCGGCTCGTACCGCGGCCGGGCCGGGCCGATTACGGTGCCCGGCGAACTCGACGGGATCGTGGAAGCCGTCCTCGGGCTCGACAACCGGCCCCAGGTCCGGTCGCATTTCCGGGCCCGGATAACCAAGCGCGGCTTTCCGGCGGGGTTCACGCCGACGACGCTCGCATCGCTCTATGACTTCCCGTCCGGCACCGGCAAGGGCGTGTGCATCGGCGTGATCGAATTCGGCGGCGGCTACCGGGTCGCCGATCTCCAGAGATATTTTTCCGACATCAATTCCGCCCTGCCGAAAGTGTCCTCCATCTCGGTGAACCACGCCAGGAACCACGCCACCGGGGACCCGAACGGGCCCGACGGCGAGGTGATGCTGGACATCGAGGTCGCCGGCACCATCGCCCCGGAGGCCGAGATCGTCGTCTATTTCGCGCCCAACACCGATGCCGGTTTTTTCGACGCCGTTACCACTGCCATCCATGACGAGAAGAACAAGCCTTCGGTCATCTCGATCAGCTGGGGCGGCTCCGAGGCGTCGTGGACGCCCCAGGCGATGTCGGCGCTCGACCAGGCATTCCAAGCGGCGGCGCTGATGGGGATCACCGTGTGCGTCGCCTCCGGCGACAACGGGTCGAGCGGCGGCGCCGGCATCGCGGGCCTCAACGTCGACTTCCCGGCGTCGAGCCCGCACGTGCTGGCCTGCGGCGGCACCAGCCTGCAGGCGGTCAATGGCGACATCCGCAGCGAGACCGTGTGGAACGACGGCGCCGCCGGCGGCGCCAGCGGCGGCGGCGTGAGCTGCTTCTTCCCGCTCCCGCCATGGCAGAACGGCCTGCACCTGACCAGCGCGCTGGGCAAGAAGACGCCGCTGCGCAACCGCGGCGTCCCCGACGTTTCCGGCGAAGCCGATCCGCAAACCGGATATTACGTCCGCGTCGACGGGATCAACAGCGTCATCGGCGGCACCAGCGCGGTGGCGCCGCTATGGGCCGGCCTCGTGGCGCGCATCAATGCCGTCAACGGCTCGCCGGTCGGGTTCATCAACCCGCGCCTCTACGGCGGCTCCGGTCTCAACGACGTGACCTACGGCGACAATGGCGGCTACTCCGCCTCGATCGGCTGGGACGCGTGCTCCGGCCTGGGCACGCCGGACGGCCGCAAGATCGCCGGCCTGCTCGGGGCGAAGGGCTGAAGCCTGCGGTGCCTTGCTGATCGCACTCGCCGGATCATATAAAATCTCTCGCGGCGTCGGCTCGGTCACGCGTTGCCCGCCGATCTGTTTTCGCGTTCAGGAGGAATCGATGTGCCGAAATATCCGCACGCTGTTTAATTTCGAACCGCCCGCGACCGACGAAGAGATCCGCGCCTCCGCGCTGCAGTTCGTCCGCAAGCTCAGCGGATTTACCCACCCATCGAAGGCGAACGAGACGGCCTTCCAGCAGGCGGTCGACGATGTTTCCGCGGCGGCTCATCGGCTTCTGGAATCGCTGGAGACGTCGCGGCCGGCGCGCGACCGCGAAGTGGAAGCGATGAAGGCGCGCGCGAAGGCAAGCGAGAGATTTGCCTAGGCTACAAGCCCGGACCGGCCCGGCCCTATTCCGGCATGATCTCCGGCTTGTTGCTGGGAAAGCGCGCGACCACGGATGGGTCGATGTTGAGATGCTGGGCGACCAGGGCGTAGGGGGTGTGCGACAGCCAGTCGGACAGCGACACGTCCTCGAAGCGATTGCTGCGGAAAACCTCCAGGAACACCAGATCGGTGTTGCCGGTGTTCTGGATGAAATGGCCGAGGTTTCGCTTCACGTAACCGATGTCGCCGGGCTTGAAATTCTGCGACACGGCTTTCGGACCGCTGTTGAACACCGTCATCGCGCCCTGTCCGGCGATGTAGTATTGCCATTCATCCGCGTTCGGATGCCAATGCATTTCGCGCAGGCCGCCGGGGTGCACGGTCACCAGCGCGGCGGCGATGTTCAGGGAGGCCTTGAAATTGCGGCTGTCGGCGATGCGCGCTTCGCCACCGGCGGTTTTCCGCGTCGGCGCCATGCCGGCGAGCTGGAAGGTCGAGGAGTTCGGCATCCGCCCGACAGAGCCGGCGGCCTGCGCCTGATCCTGCGCCAGCGGCCCGGGCATCCGGCCTTGGAAGATGTAGAGGTCGTGCAGCGGGATCTTCGCGAACGTCTCGGCCGGAAGGCCGAAATTCAACGCCAGGATGTCCGGCGGCGTATGGGCGAACCATTCGTTGATGAGGAGCGTATTGTACTCCGTCGCCTTGCCGTCGTCGAAGCAGAGAATGAACTCGCCGCCGTCCTCGCCCACGCCCTGCAGCGAGTGTGGCTGACCCGAGGGGAAATACCACAGGCCGCCCTCGGTCACGTCTTCGACGTTGGAGCGGCCTTCGGAGTCGATGGTGGTGATTCGGATGGCGCCTCTGCTGACATAGGCCCACTCGGCCGCCTGGTGCCAGTGCAGCTCGCGGATGCCGCCGCGGGTGAGGCGCATGTTGACGCCGGAAATCTCTTCCGAGATGGCGAAATCGGCCTGGGTGACCTGACGCGCCCAGCCGCCGTCCTGGATGCGCCGCGGCGCGTTGTTGAACGACGCCCAGAACATCGGCATGTCGCCGATGTTGGTGGCCGGCGGCGAGAACGCGGTGGGGAACTGCGATGCGATGACGGGGTTCTGCGGACCCGGGTCGGTCACGCTCGCCGGATTGCCGGTGGTGTTGATCGCACCCTGCGGCGGCTCGTCGGGGTTGCCGTAGGTCGCAGCCTTCGCGGCCACAACTGCGGTTGCCACCGTACCGGCCGCAGCAGCAGCCGCGAGCACGTTGCGTCGGGATACCGGCTCCATCGAATTGCCTCCTTTGATGACTGGCTTTGATGATTGGACCACGGTTCGGTAAAAGCTCCCAAAACGTTTAAACTGAACATTCAAAAAACACGACGGGACGCGTCAGGCTTCATACTACCGCTCGCATCATCCAAGCTCGAACGTCGTGATACCGAAAATTCGGGATAGTGCGACAGGGCGAATAGCGCCGGTGTACATCCGCGCGGTCTCGAAGATCGGCTCGAGCCCCAGCGCCTGGGCGAGAGCAACCGCATTGCGGTTGGGCTCTATGACATCGAGGAATACCTCACCGCACCCGGCCGAGGCGATGAGACCCGCGAGCACCGCTTCGGCGGCTGACCGATCATTGGCGACCAGCGGCCCGATCTTGTGGCCTTTGCGGCACGGGCGGATGACGCCCCAGGCCGCCAGCCGGCCGTCGCGCACGAGCGCGCGCCCGACATGGCCCGACGCGCCGATCCATGCGCGCAGAAACGACGCGCGCGGGGCGGGGAACACCGTCGCATCGTCCGCTTCGATCGCCGCGAACGGGATTTCCGCGAGGCTGACGAGGCCCTGCGGCGACGCCGGCGGGACTGCCGGCACGCCGCCAAAGCGAATGTTGCGGTGGGCGAGAGCGAAGCCGGATTTGCGGTAATTGTCCTGCTGGGTCAGGACGCCGTCGAGGCCGACCGTCCGCGAACCCGCATGCGCAATGGCCGTCTGCCAGGTGCGCAGCCCATAACCGCGCCCGCGCAAGTCGGGCCGCACGATGTAGAAGCCGAGGAAGGCGAAGCGGTCATCGTAGTTGACCACCGAAATGGTCGAAGCCGCGGCGCCGTCGAGCTCGCCGATGTAGAAGCCCTCCGGATCGGCCGTGGCAAAGCAAGCGGGGTCGTCCAGTCCGGGATTCCAGCCCTCCGCGGCCGCCCAGTCGCCGGCGAGGGCGATCTCGCGGCGGTCCATCACGCGAACGGTGAAGGGGTCATTCATCGTATCGGCCGTCGTTGTCGTTTGTCGAGTGTGCCAATCGGAGGCTTATGCGAGTTGCGTGTCGAAATCGCAAATCGTCCATGACTGACGGTCACTCCAGCGCGCACAGCGATCCCTCTGCCTCAACTGATCTTCGGCATTCAGATGGAGTTCGCTGTTCGATTGACCGCGCGAAGATTACCCGCTATAGTTGCATCGCTTTGATGGCGATTTGCGAGCCATCCTTCCTATTATTGAGCTGCTGAATTTAGGGCGACGACTACCATCGGCCACTGCGTGATGGCATTGTTTCGGGGAAAAAAAATGAAACTCAGCCGTCGGCATTTTGTCGTGGGGTCCCTGAGTGGCGGAGCTGCGATTGCGCAGCGGCGAGTATTTGCACAGGGGGTGCCCTTAGACTGCCTCCCGCCGCTTCCCTCCGGGCAGCCCGTCGCCTTCGCTCCACCTGCAGGGCTGCCCATGCGCATTCGAAAGAGTGCGTTCGATCTCGACGCTTCGGAGTCGACGCGATTGAAAGCTGCTTACGCAGCATTGCGGCGCCTCTACGAGCAAAGCCCGAACGATGCCCGTGGCTGGCTTCACCAGGGTCTCGTTCACTGCTGGTATTGCAGCGGCGCCGGCGATGGGCTGAACGGACAGGAAATTCATGGTGGCTGGTGGTTCCTGCCATGGCATCGGGCGTTCCTGTATTTCCACGAAAGGATACTTGCCATCCTGCTCGGCGACCCCGCTTTCGCTCTCCCGTATTGGGACTGGGACACGCCCGGCCGAAACCGCGTTCCTGACGTGTATCGCACGCCTTCCGATACCTCCAACCCATTATTTGATCCGACTCGCAAGGCCGGTGCCAATGACCGCATTCCGGACTTCCTGGTTGGTCCCAAGGAAATCCAGTCGGTCCTCGGCCAGATGACGTTCGCCCTGTTCGGCGGGGCCGGCGAAGGAGCAAGCGGACAGATGGGGGCCATGGAAGGTGCGCCTCACGGCGGCGTTCATCTGTGGTCGACCGATCCGATCAAAATCGACCCGAACAATCCGCAGATCGATATGGGAGTGCTCGCAACCGCTGCGCTAGACCCCATCTTCTTCGCTCACCATGCAAATATCGATCGCCTTTGGAACACCTGGACTGAAAGCAGTCCCAGCCATGTAAACCCACCGGATGCCGTCTGGCCCCAGCAGCAGTTCCTCTTCTATGATCAACAGGCGCAGTGGACGGCCATCGCCGTAAGCCAAGTGTTGCAGAACGAAGCAACCCTTCGCTACAAGTATCAATCTCCAGGTACGGCGCCAAGTACGGCGACGCCCGTTGCGGCCGCGCAAGCGCGTCCCGCACCGGCCCCCGGGGGTGCCGAAGCGGCTGTGTCCGGACCGCCGATCATGGAATTCAGCACAAACTCTGCGCTCAAGACGCTCACGCCGGAGCCTGCGACCTTGGAGCTCGAAGTGCCGGGTGTCGCGAAGGACAAACTTTCGGCAGCCGTGAATTCAGCCAGCCGGCTGGTGTTGCGGATCGACGGAGTCCAAATACCCTCGGACCGGGGGGCGCTCGCGAAAGTGTTCCTGAATAATCCGGCGGCGACGGCAGCGACTCCGACGAGCGACCCGAGCTACGTCGGAAGCATCGTCGTGGCGCCCGCGACTGCTCGCGGCGTGGGTCCGGCTCGGCAAGACACATTGCGGAATTTCGCGTTCGACATAACCGCCCAGATGGCGGGCTCTTTGACAAATCAGCGAAACCTTTCCGTTACGCTCGTCCCGTTTCAAGGCCAGGGGGTTAAGCCGGAGGTGGTGTCGATGCGCTACCGCCGCGTCTACGTCATGGCACAATGACGGTCCGATAAAGTAGAGCGGACCCGGGTATCCCAGGGATCAAATGCGTATCGCTGCCGTGGAAACCAGATCGATCACGACGGCGACGGGGCGAGGGAAGTCTCTCCGTCGGGTTCTCGGAGTATATTCGGCGAATGGAGGACGGCGCCCGCCCCGCCTCAAATCAACCGCAACCCCTTCAAGCTCGCATGCCCCTCCTTGCCCACGATGATGTGGTCGTGCACGGAGATGCCGAGCGGCTTCGCCACCTCGACGATCTGCTGGGTCATCTGGATGTCCGCGCGCGACGGCGTCGGGTCGCCTGAAGGATGGTTGTGTACCAGGATGACCGCGGTGGCCGACAATTCCAGCGCGCGCTTGACGACCTCGCGGGGATAGACCGGCGTGTGGTCGACGGTGCCGACCTGCTGGACCTCGTCGGCGATGAGCTGGTTGCGCTTGTCGAGGAACAAGATGCGGAACTGCTCCTTGTCGGCAAACGCCATGGCCGCGCGGCAATAGTCGAGCACCGCCGACCATGAGGCGAGCAAGGGGCGCTTCTTGACCTCGCCGCGCGCCAGGCGGTGGGCGGCGGCCTCGACCACCTTGAGCTCGGTGATGGCGGCGTCGCCGAGGCCGGCGACCTCGGCGAGACGCTGGGTTGGAGCGGCGATGGTCTCCGCGAACGAGCCGAACTTGCCGATCAGGGACTTGGCGAGGGGCTTCACGTCACGCCGCGGCAGGGCGCGGAACAACACCAGTTCGAGCAGCTCGTAATCGGTCACCGCGTCGCTGCCGGCCTCGCGGAAGCGGGCGCGGAGGCGCTCGCGATGCCCGTGATAATGCGGGGCAGCGTCCTCAAGGCCTGGCTCCGGCCGGTCCCCGCTACGCTTCTCCGCCATGAGGTCCCATCGGCGCTGCAGCCCCGTCGTGGGTGTCAGGATGACGACAACGCCGCCCCGAATGCAATCGCTATGACGCCGCGGTGGTTCGCGCTGGGGTTGCACGGGCCGGCCACCGAAACCGCCCGCTAACTTGCGAAATTAGGAGCTAGCGCGCGACGTAAGGCGGCCGGTCGAGTCCCTTCGGGGACAACGTGAAGATCTCGACGCCGCGGTCGGTCACGCCGACGCTGTGCTCGAACTGGGCGGACAGCGAGCGGTCGCGTGTGACCGCGGTCCAGCCGTCGGACAGGACCTTCACGTGGGGGCGGCCCAGATTGATCATGGGCTCGACGGTGAACAGCATGCCCGGCTTGAACACGATGCCTTCGCCGGGACGCCCGACATGGACGATGTTGGGCTCGTCGTGAAAGAGACGCCCGAGGCCATGGCCGCAGAAGTCGCGCACCACGCTCATGTGCTGGGCCTCGACGAAGGTCTGGATCGCGGCGCCGATGTCGCCGGTCGCGGTGCCCGGACGGATCACCGCGATGCCCCGCATCATCGCCTCGTAGGTCACGTCGATGAGTCGCTCGGCCCGGCGCGGAACTTCGCCGATCGGATACATGCGGCTGGAATCGCCGTGCCAGCCGTCCAGGATCAGCGTCACGTCCACATTGACGATGTCGCCTTCCTTCAGCGGCTTGTCGTTGGGAATGCCGTGGCAGACCACGTGATTGATCGAGGTGCAGGTCGACTTGGTATAGCCGCGGTACATCAGCGTCGCTGGCCGGGCGCCGTGATCCATGGCGAATTCGAACACGATGCGGTCGATCTGATCGGTGGTGACGCCGGGCCGGATTTCCGGCACCAGCATGTCCAGGCATTCGGCCACCAACTGCCCGGCCTTGCGCATGCCGGCAAAGGCTTCCGCGCCGTGCAGCTTGATCTGCCCGGTTTTGCGCAGCGGCGCCGTTGCCGCATCGACATAATTCATTGCGACCTCGAAAAACCCTTCGCCCGCCCCGACCGCCTGCGCTTCAACCGTCCGAATGTAAGCGGTCGGGATGCCGACGCAAGCCGGAATAGCGGACTTGATGCGAGATGGCGGCTTGAGGCAAGCCGTTGTAGTAATCCGGTCGCAAACGGGCAAGACCAAGGAATTATGCATGAACGACGCGCCGTTCGGGGCGCTCGCCCCGAACCCCTTCGACCAGGCGATCATGGCGCTCACGAGCCGGATGCCCGACAACTGGGTCGGCCTCAAGCTGGCGATGGCGCTGCGTCGGCTGGTCACCATGCGGATGGAGACCGCCGGCGCTCTCGATGTCGAGCGCTGGCGGCTGCGGATGCGGCTTCACCCCCGCGACAACGGCTGCGAGAAGAACCTGCTGTTCACGCCGCAGATGTACGAGCCGCCCGAGCGCGAAGAACTCGCCCGCGACATTGCGCGCGTCGGCGCCTCCGGCCGGGCCTTCGTGTTCGTCGATATCGGCGCCAATGTCGGCCTGTTCTCGCTGTTCGTCGCGGCCACCGCGCGGATCGCCCGCATCCTCGCCATCGAGCCGGAGCCCGGCAATTTCGGCCGGCTCGCCTTCAACATCGCGGTCAATCCCGGCCTGCCGGTCACGCCGCTGGCGCTGGCGCTCGGCGACGCCGAAGGCACGGCGTTCATCGTGCTCAACGCGCGCGACCGCGGCGGCACCCGCATGGCGGCGGCCGGGACGCAAGGCGGGGTTGAGGTGAAATGCCGGCCGCTGCTCGCCGTCGTCAGGGATGCCGGGCTGGCCGGCATCGATGCACTCAAGATCGACGTCGAAGGCGCCGAGGATAAGGTGCTGGTGCCGTTCTTCCGCGACGCGCCCGAGGCGCTGTGGCCGGGCCTGATCGTGATCGAGGATTCCAGCGCCGAATGGTCGACCGACCTGTTCGCGCTGCTGGCGTCCAAGGGCTACGAGGTGTCGTCGCGCACGAAGCAGAACGTGATGCTGCGGCTGCGCACGTAGAGCCTATTCCGATTACGCCGACCTCATTTGAGTGTCATTGGTAGTGGGCCAGCCAACCCACTACCGCCGGAAACAGTCGCTTCCCAAGTCAACCCAGAGTGTGGCACGATACGCCCGACGGTCGCCAGCCCGCCCGTCCCCGTAGTCCCTCCATGACCAGCCTTGATTGCCGAGCTTCAGTGATAATCGGTAGCGGAGAGAACAGTATGGCGAATAGCCCAGGATCGCCAATCCCTGCAATTGGGGCCGCGCCCATTGCATCGGAGGCGCTTACCTCTGCGCCGCTTGCTCGGCTGAAGCGTCCATGGGTTCCGCCGGTGCTCACTTGCGAATCGGCGCGGGCGGCGGAGCAGGGCAAAACGGCCTATCTATCTGAGCTTCACGACGGATTTGGACCCGCCTCATGAAGGCCCCCCTGGGGCGGCAGTCGCGCGGTTACTTTGCGGCGTCGAGCCTAAGCCGACAATTGAGTCCGACAGCCTACACGGGCGCTCAATGACAGAGCCACCGCCCTCGCTCATAAAACTGGGTCGCCTGTTCGACTAATTTTCAAACTGTACCACTGCCGTGTCATTGCCAGGCTTGACCGGCAATCCATTACTCACGGTCGGTGTTTACTGGATCGCCCGGTCAAGCCGGGCGATGACAGCGAAGTGTACGCACTACGCTAATCCACCATCGGCACTTCCCCGGAGAGCGCGATTTCCTCGGCCGAAATCGTGCAGCGATAGGCCAGCGCCTCGACGCCGGCCGCCCGGGCGCGGTCGAACGCTTCGCCGTAGCGGCGGTCGATGTCGCGGGCGAGCGCGAAGCGGCCGGCGGAGCCGATCTGGATGAGGTACAGCATCGCCGCGCGGTGGCCGGCGGCCACCATGGCGGCGAGTTCGTCGAGATGGCGCGCGCCGCGTGCGGTGACCGAATCCGGAAATTCGGCGAGGCCGCGCTCGCGCATCAAGTGCACGTTCTTCACCTCGACGTAGCACGGCGGCCGGCCCGGCGTTTCCAGCAGGAAATCGACCCGGGATTGCTCCCCGTATTTCACCTCGCGGCGCAGCGACGCATAGCCTGCAAGTCCCGCGATCGCGCCGGCCGCGATGGCCTGCCCGGCGATGACGTTGGGATGCGCGGTGTTGACCCCGACGAGCTCCGGCCCGGCGCCGAAATCGGCTTCGACCAGCTCCCATGAATAGGGCAGCTTGCGGTTCGCCTTGTCGGACTTGGAAAGAAACACGCGCGCCCCGGGCGTGGCGAGGCCGGTCATTGCGCCGGGATTGGCGACATGGGCGGTGATCTCCTCGCCGCCGGGCAACACCACATCGGCGAGGAAGCGCTTGTAGCGGCGCATGAGTGTCGCCTCGATGAGCGGAGCGGCAAATCGCATGGTCTTCTATTTGATCACGCCGCCGAGCTCATCCTCGATATGGATGCGGATGATGTCGTCGAACGATCGCTCCGCGACGAATCCGAGCGCGCGCGCCCGCGCGGCGTCGAAGCGGTGCGGCCAGCCTTCGACGATGCGGATCACCAGCGGGTCCGGCTCGCGGCGGATGCGGGCGGCGACCTCGTCTCCGGCGATCCTGCGCAGCGCTGCGATCTGCTCGGCGACAGTGCAGGACACGCCGGGCATGGTCAGGTTGATGCGGGGACCGAGCTGTTCGCGGCCGAGCCCTGCCGCATGAACGAGGAAGCCCACCGCCGCGCGCGGCGAAGCATGGGTGTGCAGGTTGCGGTCGTCCACCGGGAGGATCGCCTCGAGGCCGGCGAGCGGTTCGCGGATGATGCTGGAATAGAAGCTCGACGCCGCCTTGTTGGGCTTGCCGGGGCGCACGCAGATCGCGGGCAGGCGTAGCCCGACGCCGTCGACGAAGCCGCGGCGGGTGTAGTCGGCGAGCGAGAGCTCGCACACGGCCTTCTGCGTTCCGTAGGAGGTGAGCGGCGTGAGATGAAAATCGTCGCCGATGATGTCGGGGAACGGACCGCCATAGGCGGCGCAGGACGACGTGAAAATCAGTTTGGGCCGGTAGCCGCCGCCCGCCCGGCGTACCGCTTCCAGCAAAGCGAGCATGCCGTCGAGGTTGCTGCGGTAGCCTTTCTCGAAACCGAGCTCGGCCTCGGCGGAAACGATGCCCGCGGTGTGGAAGATGATATCGGGGCGCGCGCCGATGAGCTTCTCGGCGACGCCGGGCGTCGCGAGATCCTCGGTCACGATTTCGACAGCGCCGGCGAAGGCGGGCTTTGCGGGCGCGAACACGTCGGTGAGCGTGAGCCTTGCGACCGGGCGCCCGTTGAGCGGGCCGGTGACGAGCCGCTCCGCCAGCTTGCGGCCGATCATGCCGGCCGCGCCGGTGATGAGGACGTGCATGAGGAGACCGTAACGGGCGTTCGGACGACGTCAGGCGGAAGCGGCGTGGTTCGACAAGGCGGCGAGCGCCGCCGCCATGGCCTTGGTGACCTCGCCGCCCGCCACCCCATGGCGCGCGGCGACCCAAGCGGGATCGTTGTAGCACAGCCAGACCGTGCCGTCGGCGTCCTCGAATGCCAGCGCCTTCAGCGGCAGGTCGATCCCGATGGTCTGCCGCGACTGCATCAGCGGCGTGCCGCCCTTGGCGTTGCCGAAGATCAACAGCTCGGTCGGCCGCAATGCGAGGCCCACTTCCTTGGCGCCCTGGGCGTGATCGATGCGCGCGAACACCTGCATGCCCTTCGCCGTCAGGTCCGCCGCGAGCCGGTCGATGGTGTCCTTGACGCCGTGCGCGCTTTTGACCGTCACCAAGCCGTTGTCAGCCATTGCAGCCGCTCCTCGCCGCGAGCTAGAAAGACGCGGCTGATATAGAGCCATCGTCAGCACGTGATCTTATCCGAAAAGTCTGCAACTTTTCGGGATCAAGCGCTAAGGATTTCCGGGAGGAAGGTCGACATGAGGTCATTGGTGCGCTTGGCGACGCTCGCCGTTGCACTTGCCGCGGCCGGCATTGCCGCCGCGGACGATGGCGCCGCCATCAAGGAGCTGGCGCCGACCGGGAAGCTGCGCGTCGCCATCGCGGTCGGGCCGGCGACCTCGGCTCTCTATACCGTGAAGGGCGATACGCCCGGCAGCTACCGCGGCGTCACCATCACGCTCGCCACCGCGCTCGCGAAGAAGCTCGGCGTGCCGCTGGAACTGGTGCCCTATCTCGGCACCGGCGAAATCCAGGGCTCGGCGGCGAGCGGGGTGTGGGACGTGTCGTTCATGCCGGTCGACGCGACGCGTAAGAAGTTCGTCGATTTCGGCGCGCCCTATCACCTGCTGCAGAGCACCTACCTCATCGCCCCCGGCGCCGACATCAAAACCCTCGCCGACGCCAACCGCGCCGGGGTGCGCATCGCCGGCGTCGCCGGCACCGCGACCTTCCGCGCCTCCAACGCGGCTTCGCCCAATGCCACCCACATCACCGTGAACGGCGTCGATGAGGCGGTCGCCCTGATGAAGGCCGGCCAGGCCGATGCCATCGGTCTCAGCCGAGAATCCCTCACCGGCTTGAAGGACAAGATCCCCGGCTCGCATATTCTCGACGGCGGGTTCCTGAATTCGACCACCGCGGTGGCCGTGCCCAAGAACAAGCCCGAGGCGCTCGCCTATGTCACCGCCTTCGTCGAAGAGGCCAAGGCCTCCGGCCTGGTCCGCCGCGCCTTCGACGACGTCGGGATGAAAAGCTCGCAGGTCGCCCCGGCCGGGATGAAGCCGTAGGGCCGATCGCAGGCCGCGAACCCGGCGGGCGCGGTCTGTGGCGCTCAGGCCGGTCGACTCGGACCGAAACCAGTCCCATCGGGGCATCACCATCGATGCCAACCCCTGGTTCAAGCGCAATAAATCCTCAAGCAGGCCGCCTGCCTTAAGAACCTGTTTACCATCTTTGGCGCAAAATCGGTCTCGTTAGCGATTTCGCAACTCTTTCTGCGGACGGCAGGAGGCTCGAATGAACTGGCTCAGGGAACACATGCGAGATCAGCTCGCGAACGCCGCTCCGACCGATTCGGGACAAAATATCGTCAGTTTTCCGAGGGATGCTGCTGCATCGCCCCATGACACCTCATCGGCTCTCGATCTCGTGTCCCAGGCGGCAGGAGTGATCAGGGGCATACAGGATCGCGCGGCCGAATCGGAAGCGCGCGCCAAGGCTTTGGCCGAATGTGCCATCGAAAAGCTGCAGCTCGCGGAAGCTCGCATCCAAGAGGCAGAAACGGCGCGCGTTCTGGCCGAGGAGACCGTTTCCGCGCTCAGCGCCAGGCTGGAGGAAACGGAGCATGAATTGACGCGGGCGCAATCGCGGATCGTCGGTGCTGAAAATCAGCTGGCCAATGCCGAGTGGCAATTGAGAGCGGCCGAGACGCGCGCGATCAATGCCGAGAAGGCGGTGAACCAGATCGAGGACGCCATTCGAACTCAACTGGTCGGTTTACAGAAAAACCTGACCACACGATCGATCCGCGCGGCTTGATGGAACGGGACATGCGGATACCCGCACGAGTCTCGTAAGGAGTGCCCGAGGAGCACGAGACTGATCAAGGAATCCTCGATGTCCAACGTCCTGAGGCGCCTATTCCATCGACACGACCGGCCCGAAGCGGCAGAGCGAGGGCACGTCCGGGCCGATGTCTCGTCGGCGCTGCGGCCGAAGCTGGTCGAACCGACAAGCGATGAAGAGACCGTCGAGCTGCAGATAGCAGCGCTCATATCGGCATGGGATAAGACGTCACTTTGCGCCCGCAGAGAGTTCCTGACACGCATCGACCAGCGGATCATGACGACCCATTGGATAAGAAGCGCCCGCGGCCATCGCGCCGGTGACGGGGCAGCCATCTGAACACTGCCGCTGTGATCACATTGACCGGTCGTTCCGTGCGGTGTTAGGAAAACAGCTGCGGCGCTTCCGCTTTCGCGTGCCCGCGCCCGCCCGAGTCCCAAATGAAACTGCCCGCTTTCGAATATGCGTGCCCGGCGACGCTCGCGGAGGCGGTGGCGCTTCTCGCCGCGGGCGACGGCGATGCCAAGCTGCTCGCGGGCGGCCAGAGCCTGGTGCCGATGATGGCGTTCCGAGTCGCTTCGCCGGCGCTGCTGGTCGATCTGCGCAAGCTCGCCGAGTTGCGGCGGATCGAGATCACCGGCGAAGCGGTGCGGCTCGGCGCCATGACGCGCTGGCGCGACATCGAGGACGATGCGAGGCTCGATACCGCGCATCCCCTGCTCAAGGCCGCCGTCGCCGAGGTCGCCCATTATCAGATCCGCAACCGCGGCACCGTCGGTGGCAGCATCGCCCATGCCGATCCCGCCGCGGAAATGCCGGGCATCGCGGTGGCCTGCGATGCGGAGATCGCCGTGGCCGGCCCGGCTGGATCGCGGGTCATCGGGGCCTCCGATTTCTTCATCGCGCCGCTCACCACCGCGCTCGCTGCAGACGAGATCATCGTAGAGATCCGGCTCCCCGCCTGGCCGGCGGCGCGGCGCTGGGCGTTCAAGGAATTCGCGCGCCGCCGCGGCGATTTCGCCCTGGCCGGCACCGCGCTGTTCTACGACGTGGACGCCCGCGGCAAGGCGTTCAATGCCCATGTCGGCGCCATCGGCGTCGGCGACCGCCCGCAGCGGCTGGCGGCCGCGGAAGCCGCGATCAACGGCCAGACGGTCGACATCGCGACCAGCGAGCGCGCCGGTTCTGCGGCGTCTGCCGCGGTCACACCGCAGAGCGATATTCACGCGAGCGCCGCCTACCGCCAGGCGCTGCTCGGAACGCTGGTCGAGCGTGCGTTGCAGAGCGCATGCGCCTGATGCAATAACGCCCGGTCATCATGCAGGTCAGCTTCGAGGTCAACGGAAACAACGTCAGCGTCGATGTCGAGCCGCGCATGACGCTCGCCGATTGCCTGCGCCACATGCTGCGGCTCACCGGCACCCATGTCGGCTGCGAGCACGGCGTCTGCGGCGCCTGCACCATCCTGGTCGACGGCATGGCGGTCCGCGCCTGCCTGATGCTCGCGGTGCAGGCGGATGGCTCAGAGGTCATCACCATCGAAGGCCTCTCCAATGACGACGCGCTGACGCCGCTGCAGGTTTCGTTTCGCCGGCACCACGCGCTGCAATGCGGCTTTTGCACGCCGGGCATGATCGTCACCGCCCATGCGCTCTTGAGCGAGGAGCCCGATGCCGACGCCGACCGCATCCGCGAGGTGCTGTCGGGCAATTTGTGCCGCTGCACCGGCTACATCTCCATCATCGACGCGGTGCTGGACGCCCGTGCCGCCTACAAGAAGCCGGCGCCATGATGGGGACCAAATCCGGGGGCGCGGCGTGAAGAACACCTTCATCGGCAGCCCGGTCGAGCGACGGGAAGATCTGCGGTTCGTGCGCGGCCGCGGACAATATGTCGACGACCTCGAGCCCGATGGCCTGCTCTACGCCGTCATCCTCCGCAGCGCAGTGGCGCACGGGCGCATCCGCTCGATCGACGCCTCGGCGGCGCTGAGGATTGCGGGCGTGCACGCGGTCATCACCGCGCAGGACATGCCGGACGGCCCGCCGATCATCGCCATGCGGCTGCAGCCGATGCCGGAGTTCAAGCCGTTCGAGCAGCCGGTGATCGCCGCCGGAACGGTCCACTATGTCGGCGAGCCCATCGCCGTCGTCCTCGCCGACAGTACGGCGGTCGGCGAGGACGCCCTCGAGCGCATCGCGCTCGACATCGAGCCGTTGCCGCCGGTGACGGATTGTGCGAGCGCGGCCCGAGGCGATCGGCTCCTGTTCGAGGCGCAGGGCACCAACCGGTCGATGACCTTCACCGCCGCCTGCGGCGACACCGATGCGGCGTTCGCCGAGGCGCCTTACGTGCGGCGCGAGAAATTCCGCGTCCAGCGCCATTACGGCCTGACCCTGGAGCCGCGCGGCGTGCTGGCGCAATGGGACGCGGCCAAGGGCCGGCTCACAGTGTCGGGCGCAGCCAAGGTGCCGTTCTTCAACCGGCGCATCCTGGCCAAGCAGATCGGCCTTCCGGAAAACGCTATCGACATGGTGGAGAACGACGTCGGCGGCGGCTTCGGCGCGCGCGGCGAGTTCTACCCCGAGGATTTTCTCATTCCGTTCGCCGCGCGCCATGTGGGGCGCCCGGTGAAATGGATCGAGGACCGCCGCGAGAACCTGATGGCCATGAACCACGCCCGCGAAGCGGAGGTCGATGTCGAGATCGCCTGCAGACGCGACGGCATGATCCTCGGACTGCGCGGCCACGCCGACGTCGACATGGGCGCCTATATGCGCACCAACGGCGCGGTGGGGGCGCGCAACATCGCCCAGTTCATGTCCGGGCCTTACGCCATTCCCAACATCAGGATCACGTCCTCGCTGTGGATGACCAACAAGACGCCGGTCGGCACCTATCGCGGACCGGGGCGCTTCGAGACCGACTTCTTCCGCGAGCGGCTGTTCGACATGGTGGCCGGCGATCTCGGCATCGATCGCGTCGAATTCCGCCGCCGCAACCTCATCCCGGCGTCGGCAATGCCCTACCCGTTCGCGACCATCACGCCGTTCGAATCCAAGGACGAGATCGACAGCGGCGACTATCAGGTCACCCTCGACCGCTGCCTTGCCGAGTTCGGCTGGGCCGAGAAGGCGAAGCTCCAGGGCCGGCTCATCGACGGGCGCTATCACGGCCTCGCGGTCGGCTGCTTCATCGAGGGCGGCGCGGCCGGCCCCAAGGAGACGGCGCGGCTCGAGATCAATGCGGACGGCTCGGTGTCGGTGTTCATGGGCTCCTCGGCGGTCGGCCAGGGCGTCGAGACCGTGTTCGCCCAGATCGCGGCGGATGCGCTGGAAGTCCCGATGGACCGCATCGCCGGCGTCTTTCACGGCTCGACCGCCTATGTCAGCGACGGCTACGGCGCTTATCATTCGCGCTCGGTGGTGATGGGCGGTTCGGCCCTGCTCGATGCCGTCAAGAATCTCCATGAAGCAATCCGCGGCGAGGCCGCGAAGCGTTGGGGCTGCGCGTCAGCGGAGATCAAGATCACCGAGGACAGGATCGGCGGGCCCGACGGCAGGGCGGCGACCTTCGCCACATTCGCCAGCCTCTCCGCCGAGGGCATCTTCCTCAACAAGAAGCACACCTACACCTGCGGCGCCCATGCCGCCCATGTGACCGTCGATGCACGTATCGGCCAAGTCGAGATCGTCGACTATCTCACGGTCGTGGACTGCGGTCGCATCATCAATCCGATGACGGTGCGCGGGCAGGTGATCGGCTCCCTGGTGCAAGGGCTCGGCGGCGCCATGCTGGAACATCTCGTCTATGACGACGAGGGGCAGCTTTTGACCGGCTCGCTCGCCGACTATCTGCTGCCGACCGCCAGCGACTTTCTCAACCTGCGCGCCATCGTCACCGACATGTTTCCCTCTCCCATCAATCCGCTCGGCGCCAAGGGCGCGGGCGAGGGCGGCATCATCTCCGCCGGCGGCATCATGGCCAATGCGGTCGCCAATGCCTTGAGCGCCTTCGGGGTCGAACCGCGCGAGCTGCCGCTGACGCCGCCGAAGATCTGGGAGATGGTGCAAAAGGGGATTCCAGGTTCCGGTCTTTGGCCGGCCCCGGAACGACACCGAGAAGAATGCGATCGCCCCCTCAACCCTTCCCTGCCAGCGCCCGCAGGCCCTCGCGGTAGGTCGGGTAGCGCAGGGTGACGCCGAGCGCGGATTTGATGCGCGTATTGCGCACCCGTTTGCTCTCGCCATAGAAGCTGATGGCGAATGGCGACATCGTCTTCTTCGCCTCCTCGAACGGGATTTGCGGCGGCGGCTCGACGCCCAGCAGGCCGGCGGCGTAAGCGATAGGATCGCCCGGCGCGGTCGGCTCATCGTCGGCGGCGTTAAAGACGCCGCCGGCGCGGCGCGACACGGCGAGCGCGATGGCGCGATCGATGATTTCGGCGAGATCGCCCACATGGATGCGGTTGAACACCTGCCCCGCCTTGACGATGCGCCGGGCCCGGCCGGCTTTCACGGTTTCCAATGCATTCTGCCCGGGTCCGTAAATGCCGGCGATGCGGATGATGGCAACCGGCAGGCTGCGCGCCGCACCCAGCGCCTGCCAGGCGCGCTCGGCCTCGATGCGGTCCTGCGCCCGCGTCAGTGCCGGCGTCAGCGGCGTCTCCTCGTCGATCCAGGCGCCGTCATGGTTGCCGTAGACCGCGATGGTTGAGAGATAGACGATCGAAGCGAGCTGCGGCGCCGCGACGATGGCGTCATCGAGCCGGGCCAGCGTGGGATCGATGCCATCCGCCGGAGAGATCGAGACCAGGAGGACGCTCGCCTGCGAGACCGCCTCGACGAGGGCCGGATCGGCCGTCTCGCCGTCGAATACGATCATCTCCACCTTGCGTCCGCCGAAGCGTCGTCCGGCGAGTTCCGCCGCATTGGCGGTGCTGCGGGTGGTGCCGACGATGCGATCGAACCGGGCGCCGTGAAGCGCCACGTAATGCTGGGCGGAATAGCCGAAGCCGAGGCAGATGAGGGTGTTCACGCGGTCTCTTCCAGAGCTGCCGCCCATTCCACGCGGACCTCGGGGTCGGCGTCCGAGGGACGGTATCGCGCCGCCAGCGCTGCAACGGCGTCGCGGGATACCAGCCGGGACAATGCCCACACCGCCGCTCCGCGCACCACCGGCGCCGGATCGGCCAGCCGCCGCTCGGCATGGATCGCGAGCGCGGCGTCGCCGCTGTTGCCGATGGCGATCAGCACGTTGCGCAGGAAGCGGTCGCGCCCGGTGCGCTTGACGGCGGTGCGGGCGAACATGCGGCGGAAGCCGGGGTCGTCGAGCCCGGCGAGATCGGCGAGCGCCGGTGCCTGCAGCGCGGTGCGGGCGGCGAGCTTGGCCTCGCGGCCCTGCCGGGCATACTTGTTCCACGGGCATACCGCGAGGCAATCGTCGCAGCCATAGATGCGGTTGCCGATCTGCGGCCGCAGCCCGCGCGGGATCGGGCCCTTGTGCTCGATGGTGAGATAGGAGATGCAGCGCCGCGCATCGAGGCGATAGGGGGCGGGGAACGCCGCGGTCGGGCAGATGTCGAGGCAGGCCCGGCAGGTCCCGCAATGGTCGGCCTCGGCGGGATCGGGCGGCAGCTCGAGGGTGGTGAAGATCGCGCCGAGAAACAGCCACGAGCCGAACCGGCGCGACACCAGGTTGGTGTGCTTGCCCTGCCAGCCGATGCCGGCGGCGGCGGCGAGCGGCTTCTCCATCACCGCAGCGCTGTCCACGAACACCTTCACGTCGCCGCCGGCCTGCGCCATCAGCCAGCGCGCCAAGCGCTTGAGGCGCTTCTTGATGACGTCATGATAGTCGTCGCCCTGGGCATAGACCGAGATTGCGCCGCGGTCGCGGGCACCGAGAACCGCCAGGGGATCGCGGTCCGGGCCGTAATTCACCCCGAGCATGATGACGGAGCGCACCTGCGGCCACATCACCAGGGGATCTCCGCGCCGCTCCGGACCCGCCGCCATCCACTCCATGTCGCCGTGATGGCCTTCGCCGAGAAACCGGGCAAGCCCGTCGCGCGACCGGCGCGAGACGATGGGCAGCGTCACCGCGACAGCATCGAAGCCGAGCGCGGCGGCGGCCTCGGCCAGGGCGGATTTGAGGTCTTGGATGCCTTGGGGGTTCAGAAGTCGAGATCGGCGTAGGTCTTGGACGGGGAAATCCCGGGATAGCTCTCGAGCAGCAGAGGGCGCATCGAGGGGCGCGACTTCACCCTCGCATACCAACTCTTTGCCGCCTCGTCCTGGTTCCACGGCACGTCGCCCAGATAATCGATCACCGACAGATGCGCGGCTGCCGCGAGGTCCGCATAGCTCATACGCTCGCCGGCGAGCCAGTCGCGGGTGCCCACCAGCCAGCCGATATAGGACAGATGATAGCGGATATTGGAAAGCGCCGCACGGATCGCGTCCGGCTCCGGCGCCCCGCCGCCCGGACCGGAGCCGATCAGGCGCTTGAAGACCCGCTCCGTCGACAGCGGACCGCTCACCTCGGCAAAGAACTTGTCGTTGAACCAGCCCGTCAGCCGGCGCACCTCGACCCTTCCGTCGATGTCGACCGGCAGCAGCCGGTGGCCGCTCAGCGAAGCCCCGCGGGTCTCGTCGAGATACTCTGCGATGATCCCGGCGCCCGGCACCGGAACCCGGCCTTCCTCGGTCATAACCGGGATCGTGCCGGCAGGATTGAGTCCGAGGAACTCCTCCCGGCGCTCCCATGGCCGCTCTTCGACCAGCCGGGGAGACAGGCCGTATTCCCCGACCACGATGCGCACGAAGCGGGAATGCGGGCAGAACGGGTGATGGTAGAGGATCATCATGGGATCAACGTGAGGACCGGCCGCAGGCGATGGCCCAATCACCATCGCGAGGCAAGGGTATACAATTCCTTAATGTTATCAAATCCGAGGCGCGGCCGGCCGCCCGCCTTAGCATCCATGGCCCGGCCGGCCGCCCGATTCCGGGCGTGTTCGGGACGTACTCCCCTTGCCCGGCCGGCGCGGTTGGGCGAAAAGCGCAAACGCGCCGGCCCGAATCGGTTCGCTCGCACGCCCACGGCCCCGGAGGACCCATGATTCTCGATCTCGTCAAGGCGGGCTTTCTCGGCATCGTCGAGGGCCTCACCGAATATATCCCGGTGTCCTCGACCGGACATCTCCTCCTGCTGCAACACTTTTTCGGCTTCGGCGACGAGGATTTCGGCAACACTTTCGCGGTCCTGATCCAACTCGGCGCGATCCTCGCCCTGCTCTCGATCTATTTCACCAAGCTGCTCGCGATCGCGACCGGGATGTTTTCCGATCCCAAGGCGCGGCGCTTCGTCATCGGCGTGCTGATCGCCTTCCTACCGGCCGCCGTCATCGGCGCTGCCGGCCATAACTTCATCAAGACCGTGCTGTTCAATCCGTGGATCGTCTGCGTCAGCCTGATCGTCGGCGCCGGAGTGCTGTTCTATGTGGACCGCCTCGAACTCAAGCCGCACTACCACGACGCCCAGGGGTTCTCGCTGCCGATGTATCTCGGCATCGGCATCTGCCAGTGTTTCGCCATGATTCCCGGCGTGTCGCGGTCCGGCGCGACCATCGTGTCGGCCATGCTGCTCGGCGCCGACCGGCGCTCGGCGGCGGAATTCTCGTTCTATCTTGCCATGCCCACCATGGCCGGCGCCTTCGCCTACGACCTCTACAAGAGCGGCGCGCATCTGAGCTCCGACAACATCATCGTCATCGCGGTCGGCTTCATCATGTCGTTCATCGCGGGATGGTTCGTGGTCAAGCGTTTCCTCGACTACGTATCCGGGCACGGCTTCTCGATGTTCGCCTGGTGGCGCCTGATCGTCGGCACCCTCGGCCTCATCGGCCTCCTGCTGTGGAAGTGACCCGATTATGTTGACCTATCGATGTCATTGCCCGGCTTGACCGGGAAATCCAGTACGCCCGGCCGGTGTTTACTGGATCGCCCGGTCGAGCCGGGCGATGACAAGCAAATGGATGTCGACCTGAATAAAAACGCCCTACGACGCCACGCTGCCGCGGAACTGGCCGGTCTTGCGGAACCGCCACAGATAGGACGGGACGATCGCCTCGATCGAACGCGGGACGATGCCGAGCCCCTCCAGGGTGCGTCCCTCGGCACGCGCCGCATCCGACACCACATTGTCGGACCGCAGCAGCTCGACCTGGTCCCGCGTCAACAGCGGCTTGGGCAGGAATTCCAGGAAAAAGGCCTTTAGCCTGGCGGCCCAGAACGGAACCGGCACCAGCAGGCGGCGGCGCTCGATGGTCGCCAGCACGTATTCCATCAGCTCCTTGAAGGTCAGGACCTCCGGACCGCCGAGCTCGTAGACCGTGCCCGGCCTGGTTCCGCCCGCCACCGCCTTGGCGATCGCTTCGGCGACGTCGCCGGCGTAGACCGGCTGGAACCGCGTCTTCCCGCCCCCGACCAGCGGCAGCACCGGCGATATCCGCGCCAGCGCGGCGAAGCGGTTGAAGAAGTCGTCATTGGGCCCGAACACGACGGAGGGGCGGAAAATCGTGGCCTCCGGGGTCGCCGCGAGGACGAGGCGCTCGCCTTCGGCCTTGGAGCGGGCATAGGCGGAGGGCGAATGCTCGTCGGCACCGATGGCGGAGACATGGATCATCTGCGCGTCCTCCGCCGCCGCGGCGAGCGCCACCGATTCGGCGCCGAACGCCTGCACGGTCTCGAAGCGCGCGCGGCCGGACTCGAACAGGATCCCCACCAGGTTGATGACCACGTCGCTGCCGCGCACGGCGGCCGCCACCGAAGGCCGGTGCCGCACATTGGCCTGCACCGCGTGAATCTGGCCGACCCGCCCGAGCGGCTGCAGAAAGCCGGCGAGATCGGGGCGCCGCACCGCGATCCGGATGCGGTATTCGTGCTTCGCCAGCGCGCGCACCACATGGCGGCCGAGAAAGCCCGAGCCGCCGAAGATCGTGATCAGGGTGTCGGCATTGGACTGCGCGGTCATTGGCGGCCTTTCCGTCGGGCGCCCGCGGCGGATGGCCGGACCCCGGACGCCGGACCTTGGCGCCGGACTTTGGGCGTCGATCCGGCGCGGCATACCGGATCGTCCCGGCGCTGTACAGGGCTACGAAAGTTCGCCGGCCCGGGGCCGCCCGGCCGCGCCGATACCGCAATCGCGCGACGCCTTGTTGACAAGCCGAAACCGGCACCCTTATGTCTCTGCCCATGCCCAGGTGGCGGAATTGGTAGACGCGCTGGTTTCAGGTACCAGTGGCGCAAGTCGTGGAGGTTCGAGTCCTCTCCTGGGCACCACTTTACCTTCGGATGGCAGCGCGTGGCAGCTCATTAGCAGTGTTGAATCAGCTGCTTAACGCCAGATGATCTGAACTGGGGCAGCGGAGCTTTCGCGCCCGGCCCGAGCCTCCGTCCGCACCCGTCGGATGCAATCTCCTCGCGCTCCATCGGATCTACGGTTCGGCCGATTCTGCGGACGGCACAATTGCAAAACTCGCTTTGCGGGTGCGCCGCGCTATCGTTGGTTCGATGACTCGGCGAGGAGCATTCCGTCCTCTTGTGCAATCCCGGACGGCGGTATCGGAAGCGTCTTCTGAAAATGCATGAGAATACAGGCGCCGACCTCCGAGGCGGGGACCGGCCGGCCGAAGAAGAACCCCTGGGCCTGGTCGCCGTCGGCCTGATCGAGAAAAGCCGCCTGCTTGGCGGTCTCGACGCCTTCGACCGTCACCCGCATGTGCAGCTCGCGTCCGAGCGCGATGATCGTCTTCACCACCGTCTCGGCATCGCGGCCGGGGCCGTCGAAGCCTTGCATGAAGCTGCGGTCGATCTTGATCTTGTCGAACGGAAAGCGCCACAGATAGCTGAGGCTCGAATAGCCGGTCCCGAAATCGTCCATCACGATGGCCACGCCCATCGCCTTGAGCGCCTGAAGCTCCACCATGATGGCTTCGGTGCTGCCGAGCAGCAGGGTCTCGGTGATCTCCAGCTCCAGCCGGCGCGCCGCGAGGCCCGACTCTTGAAGCGCGGCGGCGACGATGCTCTTGATGCTGCCTGCCGCGAATTGCGCGGGCGACAGGTTCACCGCGACGGTCAGGTGCTCAGGCCAGGTCGCCGCGGTACGGCACGCCTCCCGCAACACCCATGCGCCGATCTTGTCGATGAGCCGCAAGTCCTCGGCAACGGGAATGAAGACCATCGGCGGAATGAGTTTTCCGTCTGCGTCCGGCAGCCGTATCAGCGCCTCGAAGCCGATGAGGCGGCGATCCGACATTTCGAACAGCGGCTGGTAGTGCAGCTCGAAGCCATCATGAAGCACCGCGTCGCGGATCGCCCGTTCGAGCTCGATTCGTGCTCGCAGCTCCGTGTCCATCTCCGGTACAAAGATGCGGATGCAATTGCGGCCATCGGCCTTGCTCTTGTAGAGGGCGAGATCGGCGCTTTTCAGCAGCCGCTCGGAGCTCTTGCCGTCCGCGGGCGCCAGCGCGATGCCGATGCTGACCGTGGTCATGATGTCCTGCTCCCTGAACCGCATCGGGGCGATAAAGGCGGCGGACAGGCGGCGCGCGAAATCCAAGGCCTGGTCCGCGGTGTCGACGCCGGTCTGGACCACGACGAATTCATCGCCGCCGAGACGGGCCACGACGTCGTGGATGCGGGTTGTCGCGCGCAAGCGCTGAGCGATCGTCTTCAGCAAGAAGTCGCCACCGTCGTGCCCGAGGGTGTCGTTGACCTGTTTGAAGCGGTCGAGGTCGATGAAATGCACGGCGAGTCCGGTGCCCCGCACCGGCGAGACCGCGAGTTCCTTGTCCAATTGCTCGATCAACCGGGCGCGATTGGCCAACCCGGTCAGCGCGTCGTGGTGGGCGAGAAAGCGGATGCGCCGGTCGGCCTGCTGCTTTTCCTTGGTGCGACGATACCATGCTATGGCCGGAATCACGAAGGACAGTGCCGTCAGCCCGCATAGTGCCGCCGCCGCCATGAGAAACACCTCGTAGAAATCGTCCCGTTGCGCGGTTTGATCGACAGACGCGGCAACGATGGCGACCGGGCGCCCGCCGACGAGGACAGGCACATACGCCTCCGCGAAGAACGACGGCAGACCGGGCGATCGACCTTCTTTCACGTCGACGACCGGGGCACCGATCGCAATCGAGCGCGCTGCGTCGGCGCTGTATTCGGACACATCGAGCACCGTGATCTTGTCGCGGTCCGATGCGAGCATGGAATATCCTTCGCGATTGAAAATCTCGTAGCGAAAGACCGTGCCCGATTTCTGAGCCGCCCTGAAGAAGGCCACGCTGGCGGCCGAGGGTTGTTCGCCGGCGGCGATTTGGGGGAGATCGGTGACGCTTTCCGTCAAATAACGCGCCCAATTGCGGGCGATCGACGTTGCATCCCGATACAGCAGATAATCGGTGGTGACCTTGACGATCATCATGATGCCGCCGGCCAGAATGACCAGCACGATGAGCAAGCCGAAAACATACTGGCGACGCGTCATTTTTATGAAGGACAACATCAGCGGCCTATGGAGCTGAACGAATCTTGGCGAGCTCTTTCTCGACAAGACCCAGAAGCTCGAGATTGCGTGGGCTTTTTGCGGCCCATTCCGCATCGACGGACTTGAATACGGCCTGCGCGGTCTCGAGATCCTCGGGCGAAGGGAAAGTCACCGTGCGGCGAGGGTCCGATTTGAGCCGCTCGAGCTCCCGCTTCTCGAGCACCTGCCAGCGTTCGATGAAGCGTGCCGCCGTCCATTCGCCGCTGTATTTGCGAATGACGTCCTGCGCTCGCTGCGGCAGGCTGTCGAATTTCTTGCGGCTCATCACGACGGCCAGTGAAGCGGCGCTGATCGGAAGCATATAGTGATAGGTCGTTACCCGCCCGACCCCGAAGTCAGCCAGCGCAGACGGCGGCAAGGTGGCGCCATCGATGCTTGCGTCGCTGATTGCATCCGCTATTTGTGGGATCGGCAGGACGACGGCGACTGCGCCCAGGCGTTCGAGCGCCGTCGCCTCGATCATGTTGTTGGCACGGATCTTCATGCCTTTGAGGTCGGCGAGCGACGTAAGGCGTTTGCGGCTGTGGATGTCTTCAGGCGCGCCGGAGAACGCTCCGATCACGAAGAAATCTTCGTATCCTCTCAGCGCATCGGCAAGCACGAGCCCGGTGTAGGAGAGAGTGGCCTCGCGCGCGTCGCGAAACAGGCCGGGCAGTTCGTGCACCGTGTTGTCCGGAAATCGATCCGGCAATTGGCCGGGGACGATGAATGCGATGTCGGCCGTGCCGTCGAGGACGAGCTGCGGCTGCTGGGTCAGGCTCCCGCCGAGGGCGCCGCTGAAATAGACCTCGATCTTGATCAGGCCATTTGCTTCGGAATTCACCGCATCGACGAAGGGCTTGATCGCATCGAGGTAGAATTGCGAGCGGTCCGAAGTGATGTACGCCAGCTTGAGCTCGATCGGCTCTGCGGCCGCAGCGGACGGGAGCAGCGCGAGAGCGAGCAACGCAAAATTCGCGAGGGCTTTGATCATCGTTTTTCCCAATCGGCTAAAGCGGTCCGCGAATTGCGCTGCTCTCTGATTTTCCCCTCATCCACCGGGGAAGCGTCGCGGGCACGTCTCGCGACGCGGCAGCCCTATGAATGCAACTCATGACTTCGTGCAGCTTAGCGCCAGTACCGGAATTGTCGGTGCAAGGATTGCGCGAGCCGCCGCCGGCTGGTTCGCCTCGTCCAACATGTCCATCAGGTTCAGGCGGACGATGAGGATGTCGACGACGACGAGAACGGTGCCGCTCACTGTCGGGCCTCCCCTTGGACGCTCTGCGGCTCGATGCCGCGTAACGAGGCGACGCGAGGCCGATGGTGTAGCGATGGAAGGACGATTGCCGGCGCGCGCACCAACCTTTTCCTTCCAACGAGTATCGCGTCGCCCGTAAAGATATTGTGAAACCGAACAAATATCGACTATACGGATCGACCGGCGATATGCGCCTATTCGTTTACACGAGGTGATATTATCACGACTGGCCGTCGGCGAGCGGCCTTTTTAGTTTGCCGTGTTCGGAACGAAAACGCTCGATCGGTGTTTCCGACATGCGGTTTGCACGCGTCTCTCCGCACAAGGGACCACGCGCGCCCCGCGACAACCCCCCGGCGGGAGGGCCGAGAGCGGCCCAGCGGTCTGCGAGATTGCTTTCGGAATTGTATTGCGGGCGCGAGCCGCGGCCGCCGGCTGGATTACGGTACTCTGATGCCGATGTGGGACGGCCGAGATTTGCCGCAACGGCGCGTTACGCATTCCGACATGCGCACGCAGTGAGGCTCGACCTCGCGCTTCGCTGTCGTAGGCCGATGCCGCTCGGCCGCGCCGGGGAGGCCCGCCCTGTATCGCGCCGCGATCATTGCGTGTTTTGGCAAAGTCTTGGCGACTCAATACATCAGATATTAGCCGTCGCGCCGAATTCGCTCCCGATCGTGCAATTCCGTTGTGAATTAATATCGATTAAGCCACGACATGGTGTACTCGCATGGTATTGGATTCCGAGCGTTGCCTCGATCCGCTTTTGCTGCCGCGCTCTGTTCGAACATCGATCAAGAGGGGCCGCGAGAGCGGCGTGATCACATGCGACAATGCTTCCAGACAATGACGCGAGCGACGCGGCTGCGGGCACAGACCCTTTCGACCCGCCTGACCGTGGTGATGGTCGTTCTGATTTCGCTCACGGCGGCAGTGAGTTGTTTCGGCCCGGCGGCATCGTCCGCTGCCGTGCTTTGTTTCACCGTTTTTGCCGTCGCGGTTGCCCGCGACATCGCGTGCCCGTTTGCGCGGATGACCGAAGCTGCGGAGGCGTTCGCCGGTGACGGCGCCGTGGAGGTCTCCTTGCGCGGACGTCCGACCGCATGGCGTCCGAGATCGACAAGGCGCGCTTCAACGTGACGCGTGAGCCACGTATCGAATCGGAGAGTTTTCACGCCGCCGCGATGAAGTCGTTCACTCAAGCGGTGGTCACTCTTTCGCTCGACGGTATCATTACGGCGTGGAATCCGGGTGCCCAGCGGCTTTACGGATTTTCTGCCGCGGAAGCGGTCGGCCAGAGCATCGCCGTCATCGTGCCGGAGGATCGGCGACACGAGACCGGCGAGCTGATCGCGAAGCTTCGTCGCGACGAGGAAATCGGCGACTTCGAGACCAAGCGCAGGCGCAAGGACGGCAGCGTGATCGACGTCGCCTTGCACACATTTCCGGTCAGGGACCTTGCCGGGACTCTGATCGGCGCGGGAGCGATCGCGCGCGACACGAGCAGGCAGAAACTCGTCGAAGAGATGTTTCGTCTGGCGGTCGAGGCATGCCCGAGCGGCATGATCATGACCAACCGTTCCGGCGAGATCGTGATGCTCAACACCGAGATCGAGCGGCAGTTCGGCTATTCACGCCAAGAGCTGCTCGGCCAGTCCGTCGATATCCTGGTGCCGGCGGGCTTGCGCGCCCAGCATGCCCGCAGGCGCGCCGACTTCGTGCTCCATCCGGAGACTCGCCGCATCGCCGGACGTGAACTGTTCGGCCGGCGCAAGGATGGCACCGAGTTCCCGGTCGAGGTCGGCCTCAATCCGGTCGACAGCAGCGACGGCCCACTGGTTATCAGCGTCGTCACCGACATCAGCGAGCGCAAGCGCATCGAGCACCTGAAAGCCGAGTTCGTCTCGACGACGAACCACGAGCTGCGCACGCCGCTGACCTCGATCTCCGGCTCGCTCGGGCTGCTGGTCGGCAACGCGGCCGGCAAGCTGCCGGACCCTGCGATGCGCCTGCTCACGATCGCCCACAAGAACAGCCAGCGCCTGGTCCGGCTCATCAACGATATTCTCGATGTCGAAAAGACGGAATCCGGCGAAGCCGTCTTCGTCATCGAGCGGGTGGAGGTGCGGCCAATGGTCGAGCAGGCGGTCGAAGCGAGCCGCCCATATGCGGACAGCCTGGGAGTGACGCTCCGGGTCGATCCTTCGTCGACCTCCGGCGAAGCGCGCGCCGATCCTGGCCGGCTCGTCCAGGTGGTCGCCAACCTCCTGTCCAATGCGATCAAGTTTTCGCCGTCCGGCGCGGAGGTCGTGGTTTCCACCGCGATGGCAGGCGATGCCGTCCGCATTGCGGTGCGCGACCACGGTCCCGGGATCCCGGCCGGTTTCAAGGCGCGCATCTTCGAGAAATTCGCCCAGGCGGACGCTTCCGATTCGCGCCAAAAGGGCGGCACCGGCCTCGGCCTGAGTATCGTGAAGGGCATCGTCACACGGCTCGGTGGCTCGACCGGATTCAGCGACGCACCCGGCGGCGGGACCATTTTCTTCGTCGAGTTGCCGGCTTGGCGGAACGCCGCCGAAACGGTTCCGATTTCGGTCGAGGAATTGCATGGCGCATAGACACTCGCGAGGAGACGACATGGCTTCGTTTCGCGTTCTTCACGTCGATGACGAACCCGACATCCGCGAAGTCGTCGAAATATCGCTTGGTCTCGATCCGGTGTTCGCGGTGCGGAGCTGCGCCTCGGGCGGGGACGCGCTTGCCGCGACCGTCGATTGGTCGCCCGATCTCATCCTGCTCGATGTCATGATGCCCGACATGGACGGGCCGATGACGCTCATGCGCCTGCGGGAGCGGCCTCAGACCGCCGCGGTCCCGATCGTCTTCATGACCGCCCGCGCGCAATCGAGCGAGCTCGACCGGTTCCTTTCGCTCGGTGCCGCCGGCGTGATCGCCAAGCCGTTCGATCCGATGACGCTGGCGGCCCTGGTTCGCCGCTACGCGCCGGCTGCGGAGAGCCGCGTCAGCGCGTTGCGCAACACAACGCCGCGCTGACGCGCATGCGGCGAATCGGGGCGACCGCGGCTCACCCTTCGTTCTTGGAAGTCGAATGCGCGGAGTTCGAGCGCAGTTCCGCCCGAGCGGCGGCCGCAAGGAGGCCGAGCGTCTGCTCGAGGCGGGCCGTCTCGGCGGCCGTAAGCCCGCGTTGACTGCGGTAGGCGTCGATCAGCACGTCCTCGACGGCTTTTGCGGCGAGACCGGTCGCCGCGAACCCGACCATGGGTCCGACCCCGCATATGCCGTGGATGCGGCGATACGCGTTTGCCACGACATTTACGGCGTCCACGCCGGCCTCCGACGAGTGCGGCAGTTCCGCGTAGGTATCTTTGATTTTGCCTTCGAGCGCCGACGCGAAGCGTATGCGTATCGCACCGAGCCGCTCGCTGAATTGATCGGGTTGCACCACCTATCCTCCGCCAATGCAGAAGGAAGACCGCCGAATACCTGGTCGACCTCTGTCGCAGAACCGTCATGGGCCGGGTCGATCGGCCGACGAGGGATATGGCTCCGCTCCGATCGATTCAAAGGGAGCGACGAGCCGGCGCATGATCTCCAAAAGCCGCAGGCAGGTCCCGGCACAAGGCCTGCCGTCACGCATCAGCGACAGACGCCTGATCGCGATTTCGACAGCACGATACGCACGAGGTCGGCGGAGTTCTTGGCGCCGAGCTTCCTGGTGATGCGCCAGCGATGGGTTGCGGCGCTTTGCTTGCTGATGCCGAGCGTTGCGGCGACCTCCGAATTGGCGGCGCCGGCGACGATGTGGGCCAGCACGTCGCGTTCCACGGGCGACAGCCGAATGTCGCCGGTCAATCGCAGCGGCGGCACATCCAGCGCCTCGGCTTCGGCGGCGCGACGGTCCCACATCTCGACCGCATCGCGAACCCGCAGAACGGCCGTATAGGGATCGAAGGGCTTCTCGATGAAATCCTGCGCCCCGTTCTTGATGCCCTCCACGACAGTCAGGCTGTCGCGTCTCGCCGAAATCAGGAAAATCGGCGCCGCGTATTCTTTCGCGTTGAGTTTCTTCAAGATCTCGAGGCCCGACGGCCCCGGCATGGTGACGTCGAGAAACACGCAGACCGGAACGCGCAAGGACGCCTCTTTGAGGAACGAGGTTCCCTCCGGAAAAGCGGTCACCTGGAATCCTTCGAGCTCGAAGAATCGCGCCGAGCAGTTCACAGTACTCCTCGTTGTCGTCGACGATGAAGATTTCGTTGACGGGCTTGAGATTTTGCAAGTTCTTGGAAGCGCCGCGGATGGATTCGAACATCTCATTCTCCGATGCAGAGCAGGACTGGTGACCGTCGCCCCGTCGAATCGGTGCCTGAGGCCTGGAATCGCGCGCGAACGCGTGGAACGGCCGACGCGCTCGGTTGAAGCAACGAATGATAAGGCCGCCAGGATTGCAGAAGGGTTAACCCCGAATCTCCGCAGCCGCGTGCGGGCGCCTTCGAGGTTTCGAGCGAAGGCCGCCTGCGTCGACCGGACAGTCTCGTCGCGGCATCGATCCGGCACCTTTCGCTTCGGACCAGTTGCGCCGCTTTCCGGGCCGATCGTGCCGGCCAGGGCACCCAATAGGCGTCGTGCTCATGGCTACGGCTATTGTCGGAAGAATGTACTATCATTGCAGCCGCTGAAAGGCCGGCACGACGGCGCCGCCGCCCGCGGTGCCATTGCGAAGGGGGGTCGACCATTATGTCAATCAGCGTGCTCGTTACCGGCGGAGCCGGGTTCATCGGGTCGCATTTGTGCGAGCGTTTGCTGCAAAAAGGCCGCGAAGTCGTCTGCGTCGACAATTTCTACACCGGCACCCGCCACAACGTGCACCATCTGCTCTCCCACCCGAGCTTCGAGCTGGTGCGCCACGACGTATGCTTCCCGCTCTATGTCGAGGTCGACGAAATCTACAATCTCGCCTGCCCGGCCTCCCCCATCCACTATCAATTCGACCCCGTGCAAACGACGAAGACCAGCGTGCATGGTGCCATCAATATGCTCGGCTTGGCCAAGCGCGTAAAGGCCAAGATTTTGCAGGCCTCGACTTCGGAGGTGTATGGAGATCCCGCGGTTCATCCGCAGACCGAGGACTATTGGGGCAACGTCAACCCGATCGGGCCGCGGTCGTGCTACGACGAAGGCAAGCGCTGCGCCGAGACGCTGTTCTTCGATTACCGCCGTCAACATGATATGCCCATCAAGGTGGCGCGGATCTTCAATACCTACGGCCCCCGGATGCATCCCAACGACGGCCGCGTGGTCTCGAACTTCGTCGTGCAAGCGCTTGGAAATCAGGACATCACCCTTTACGGCGACGGGATGCAGACACGGTCGTTCTGCTACGTCGACGATCTCGTCGACGGGCTGATGCGATTGATGGCGACCGCGGATGATGTCGTCGGGCCGATCAATATCGGAAACCCGGTGGAATTCACGATCCGTCAGCTCGCGGAGCTGGTGATCGAGATCACCGGTTCGAAGTCGAAGCTCGTGCGGCACCCGCTGCCGACGGACGATCCGAAGCAGCGCCAGCCCGATATCGGCAAGGCGAAAGAATTGCTCGATTGGCGTCCGACCGTTCCCCTGCGCGAAGGATTGACCAAGACCATCGCCTATTTCGAGCGGGTGCTCGCAAAGAACTCCGGCGCCGGCTAGGCTCTGCCGCCGGACGCACCGGAGATCATCGCCCCACCCCGTGATAATCGAACCCGGCTTCACGCATGGCGGCGGGCTCGTAGACATTGCGCAGGTCGACCACGACCCGGCCACGCATCACGCGGGCCAATTGTGCCGGCGACAGCGCGCGGAATTCGTTCCACTCGGTGATCAGCACCAACGCATCGGCTCCGGTCGCCGCGTCCATGGCGTCGCGGCAATAGATCACCTCGGACGGCAAGTCCGACCTCGCCTGGTCCATGCCCTTGGGGTCGAACACCCGCAAACCGGCGCCATCCTGTATCAGGCGGGCAATGATCGGAATGGACGGCGCCTCCCGCATGTCGTCGGTCTCGGGCTTGAAGGTCAATCCGAGCACCGCGATGGTCTTGCGGCGCACCGATCCGCCACAGGCGGCGATCACCCGCGTCGCGATGCCGGCCTTGCGGGCGTCGTTCACCGCCACCACGCTCTCCACCAACCTCGACGGCGCGCCGTATTCCTGCGCGATGCGCACCAGGGCCAGCGTGTCCTTGGGAAAGCAGGAGCCGCCAAAGCCGGGCCCGGGATGCAGGAACTTGCGTCCGATCCTGCCGTCGAGCCCGATGCCCCGGGCAACGTCGTGCACGTCGGCCCCGACCCGTTCGCACAGATCGGCCATTTCGTTGATGAAGGTGACTTTCATGGCCAGGAACGCGTTCGCGGCGTACTTGGTCAACTCCGCCGTCTCGACCCCGGTGAACACGATCGGCGCCTCGATCAGGTAGAGCGGGCGGTAGAGCCGTCGCATGACCTCGCGCGCGCGGTCGCTCTCGGCGCCGATGACGACGCGGTCCGGGCGCATGAAGTCGCCGATCGCGTTTCCCTCGCGCAGGAACTCCGGATTCGAGGCAACGTCGAATTCGAGATCCGGGCGGACCTGACGAACGATCTCCGCGATGCGCCGTCCGGTGCCGACCGGAACCGTGGACTTGGTCACGATCACCGCATAGCTCGTGAGCGCACGTGCCACCTGTTCGGCGGCGGCATAGACGTAGCTGAGATCGGCATGGCCATCGCCGCGCCGGCTGGGCGTGCCCACCGCAATGAACACCGCCTCCGCGCCCTCCAGGGCGGCCGGGAGGTCGTCAGTGAACAGCAGCCGGCCGGCCTCGACATTATCGGCCACCAGCCGCTCCAGCCCCGGCTCGTAGATCGGCATGCGGCCGGACCGCAGCGCCTTGAGCCTGACGGGATCGACTTCCACCACGGCGATTTCCGACCCGAATTCGGCAAAACAGGCGCCGGAGACCAAGCCGACATAGCCGCCGCCAATCATTGCGATGCGCACGCTAGGGTGTTCCTTTCGATTGCGGCTCTCGTTTCGCATACCGCAGAGCGGTTTTCCACCGCTTCGCTGCTGCGCGTCCACGATTGCGGCGCCCCGTTCGGCGCCCGCGATGTATCATCCGGGTCGGATCAGCTTGCCGGCCAGGAGCCTCACGACTGGTCCGCAGGACCGCCCTGCCATTGTGTCCCAATTGCAACAACACGAAAAATTCATGCGGTCCAAGCACGGTTGTGTGTCCAAGCAACAGCCGTGGCTGAGCTAAGCTCAATCCGCCTCGAGGTGCGGGGCCCATGCGAGACCGCTGGGATGAGTGATCGTCATCTGGAAATCAGGGTCGCAGTACGCGCACGGCACGGCGGCCGGTATATGTATCAAATATTCACGGTGGCGGGTGAGCCTCGGACGTTGCGGAGCGACAGCAAGAGCTACGCGTCGCCGGCCGAGGCTGAGCGAGCCGGTTACGAAGCCGTCGCCGCCTTGAACGGGCGCCCGCAGTAGCTCACGCGAGCCGCAGAGCGGCCGGTCGGGACACGCTCGATCCGCGGCGATTTCCGAGTGCCGCCAGACGTTTCATTTACCACGGCACATTTATCTAAAATGCACTCGACTTTGGGCAATGCAATTAACCCGGCTGCAACTGCCGCCGACTAGAGTGGCTCCAGGTTCACTCGACCGGGGCGACACAGCGCTGGCAGGAACCAAGGGCACAGCGGCATCAACAGGAGCACCTCATGACCAATCTCGCAAAGCGTTTTGCCAAGGACGAATCCGGCGCCACCGCCATCGAGTATGGCCTGATCGCAGCCGGCATCTCGGTCGCCATCATCACCGTCGTCAACACGCTCGGCTCGCAGCTCAAGACCACCTTCACCAACATCTCCACGCAGCTCGCCACCGCCGGCAAGTAATCGATCGCTCATATCCGAATGCAAAGCCCCGGCCGAGAGACCGGGGCTTCGCTCCTTCCGCGCCGGTTCGGCCGCCCGAAACGGGCGTTGATCGGCGTGATCGTGCATGAAGGTTGTGAAGGCAGCAAAGACGGCGAGCGATCCCCCCAGCACCACCGGCCATTCCGGAATCGAACCGGGATGCCCGTTCGGCGAACTCAAGGCGGCGATTACTTCAAAGACGTGCTACTCCGAATCGGGAGTACTTCCCGCTGCAAAAATCGCAAGTCGACGTCGCGCGTGGCGATTTCGGCCCATGTATCACGCAGCCCGTTGAGTTTCCGTGTATGGGCTAACAGTGCGTCCTCGGTATAATAATGCTTCCACCGCCCAGTTTCTCGAAGTTCGGCGATGTGTGCGCGCGCCTGCTCGACAAGCGCGAGAAACTTGCAAGCGACCTCGGTCGCCGCCACAATCGAATGTTTCCCCATCGGCATGACGCCGCCCCATCGCGTTCGAACGCATGAGATACGACGCAACCAGAATACCAATCAGGCTATTGAGCCTGAACGCCCTTCATCAAGGTATTCGTTTGATCTTTACCCGATAATCTCATCATTGTCCACAAAAGGTGTGAACAATGATCGCAACTATTATATATCGGAAGTTGGTAACTGCCGCGCCGGACGCATGCTGAGAACAGCTGATTATTGCAACCGCAACCGCACGACCTTCATCGTCCCGTCGTTCGGATCGTCGGCGATCCCAAATCCGAGCCGGCGGCACATCTCCAGCATCGTGGTGTTTTCACGCAGCACCTGGCCTTCGATGCATTTGAGCTTCTCGCCCTTCCCATAGCGGATGATCAGCTCCATGAGCTTCCACCCGATGCCGCGGCCCTTAAGGTCGGATCGCACCAGGACGGCATATTCGGCATTCTCGTAGTTGGAATCGGCGTGCAGGCGGACGACGCCGAGCGGCTCGCCGGAAGCCTCGTCGAGTGCCGCGAATGCGATTGCCCGGCCGTAGTCGAGTTGCGTCAGGCGGGCGAGGAAGGCATGGCTGAAATGCCGGACCGCCGCGAAAAAGCGGAGCCGAAGGTCGTCGGCGGTGATTTTCTCCAGGAATCCCTGCAGCAAGCCTTCATCTTCGGGCCGCAGCGGCCGGAAGAATATTCTGGTGCCGTCGTCGAGTTCCAGCCGCTGTTCCCATTCCTTCGGATAGGGACGCACCGCGAAGCGGTTATACCCGACGCCGCCGAATTTCGGCTCCGGCTCGAGCGCCGCGACGGCGATACGGACATCGAGCGCAAGGACTCCGTTCTGGTCGGCAAGGAGCGGGTTGATATCGAGCTCGCGCAGTTCCGGCACGTCGGCGGCGAGCTGGGCGAGCTTCACCAGGGTCAGGGCGACATCCGCAACCTTGGCCGCGGGAACGTCGCGGTAGCCTCTGAGCACCCGCGACACCCGCGTGCGCGCGATCAGGTCGCCGGCCATCTTGAGGTCGAGCGGGGGCAGCGCCAGCGCCTTGTCGTCGAGCACCTCGACTGCCGTTCCACCTTGCCCGAACGCAATGACGGGACCGAAGGTGGGATCGTCGGCGATGCCCACAATGAGCTCTTGCGCCTTCGGGCGCACGATCATGGGCTGGACGGTCACGCCGGTGATGCGTGCGTCGGGCCTGGCGGAACGGGCGGCGGCGATGATCTCGGTCGTAGCCGTCCGCACCGCCGCCTCCGATGCGAGGGCAAGCCGTACGCCGCCGATGTCCGACTTATGGACGATATCCCGCGATAATATTTTGATGACCACAGGAGCGCCCGCGGCGAGGAACGGCCTCGCCACCGCGACGGCTTCATCGGCATCACGGGCGAGCAGCGTCGGCACCGTCGGGATCGCGTAGGCCGTCATGATCTCGATGACTTCCAGCGGATCGAGCCAGCGGCGGCCGTCGCGGATCGCGGCATCGACGGGCCGCCGCGCCGCGGCGACATCGGGCGCGAAATGCTCGGGCAGGCTCGGCGGCGTTTCCATCAAGGCGTCGCGCACTTCGGCATAACGCACGAGGTGGGTGAACCCACGCACGGCGTCGGCCTCCGTGGGATAAAGCGGGATGCCCGCAGCCTCGAACACGGAAGCAACGGCGCTGTCGGCGCCGATCCAGACCGCCAGCACCGGTTTCGGATGCACGGTCTTGGCGCGGTAGTCGCGCACGACCGCGGCCACCGCATCCGCCGTCGCCGTCGCCGATGCCAGCGCGGTCGGAACATTGAGCACCAGCACGGCGTCATTGTCCTTGTCCGCAAGCAACGCCTCCAGCGCCGCCGAATAGCGCGCGGCGTCGGCATCGCCGACGATGTCGACCGGATTGGCCTTCGACCAGGTCGGCGGCAGCGCCGCATCGAGCCGGGTCCTGGTGTCGCTGGAGAGTTCCGCCAGAGTGCCGCCGAGATCGATCAGGCGATCGACGGCGAGCACGCCAACTCCACCCCCGTTCGTCAGTATGACAAGGCGCTTGCCGATAAAAGGCTTCAAACGCCCCAGCGTTTCGGTGGCGTCGAACAGCTCCTCGAGATCGAACACGCGAAGCAGGCCGGCCCGGCGAAACGCCGCGTCGTAGACCGCGTCCGATCCCGCGAGGGCGCCGGTATGGGTCGCGGCGGCCTTGGCGCCCTGCCTATGCCGGCCCGCCTTGAGCACGATCACGGGCTTTGCCCGCGCCGCCGCGCGGGCCGCCGACATGAACTTGCGGGCATCCTTGATCAATTCCACGTACAGCACGATGGCGCGGGTCGCGCGGTCGGCCGCGAACTGATCGAGCAGATCGCCGAAGTCGACATCGAGCTGATCGCCGACGGAAATCACCGCGGAAAAGCCGATCGCGCGTTGCGCCGCCCATTCGATCATGCCGGCAACGATGGCACCGGACTGCGAGATGACGGCGAGATCGCCCAGGCGCGGCATCCGCGTGGCGAAGCTCGCATTGAGCCGTGCCGGCGGCACCAATACGCCGAGGCAGTTGGGACCGACCAGCCGCAAGCCGGCGCCGCGCGCGGCACGCTCGGCCGCTTCCGCCAGAGATCCCGGACCGTGACCGAGGCCGGCGGTGATGATGATGGCGGCAGCCGCGCCCTTGGCTGCGGCGGCCGCCACCGTTCCCGGCACGGCGGCGGGCGGAACCGCGATCACCGCGACATCGAGCGTTCCGGCGATGGCGTCGATGGATTTGACGGTGCCGATGCCTTCGATTTGCGCGTAGTTCGGATTGACCACGTGAACCGGTCCGGCGAAACCGGCAGCGATGATGTTCGCTACCACGTGCCGGCCGACCGACGTTTCGCGCGGGCTCGCGCCGATGACGGCCAGCGAGCGCGGCGCGACCAGCCTGTCCAGGCGATATGTCGACATTCCCAAATCCTAAACGAGAGCGTCCCGAACGACAGCAACGCGTCCGATGGCGCGAGGAACCATGACGGCGGACGGTGCCTCTTGATCTGCCTCAATGTAGGCACGCCCATGTCATGTGAGTGACAAGAGCCATCGACGCGAAAACGTCCGGCACAAAGGACGGGATCATGCCGCAACCAGGTTTCATGCCGTGCCCCGCGGAGAGCTGAAGCGATGTGTTGCTGCGGTTGTGCAATGGCCGTGCTCGAGCCTGGGGCTGGATTCGGGAGCTGGGGCGCTCTGTTCGGGTGCGAACCCACACGACATGCGAGTTCATCACTTGGGAGATCATCGATGAAAGCCAAAGACGTAATGACCCCGCACGTCATCACCGTCGCCCCGGATGCCTCAATTCTCGAAGCGCTTCGGTTGATGCTGCAGAACAAGATCAGCGGCCTGCCGGTGGTCGACAAGAACGGAGATCTGGCGGGCATCGTCACCGAAGGCGACTTCCTGCGCCGCACCGAGACCGGAACCGAGCGCAAGCGTCCACGCTGGGTCGAATTCATTCTCGGCCCGGGAACCCTCGCCAAGGACTACGTCCACTCTCACGCCCGCAGAATAGACGAAGTCATGACCGCCGACGTCCAGACGATCACGGAAGACTGCGAGCTCGATGACGTCGTCGCTCTCATGGAGAAACATCGCATCAAGCGGATTCCGGTGGTGCGCGGGAATGCGTTGGTCGGGATCGTGAGCCGCGCCAACCTGCTGCATGCGCTGGCAACCCTCTCGCGCGAAGTCACGCCCAATCCCAAGACCGACCAAACCATCCGCGACAGCGTACTGGCCGAGTTGGACCGCCAGTCGTGGGCGCCGCGGCACATGATCGATGTCGTCGTCCGCAACGGGGTCGTCGAATTATGGGGCACGGTCATCGATCCCGAGCAGCGCGATGCCGCACGCGTGGCGGCCGAGACGGTGCCGGGGGTCAAGGCCGTGAAATGCCACATCGTCTGGGTCGAGCCGATGTCCGGCATGGCGTTCTCCGATCCCGAGGACGAGACGGACGCCGCGCCGCTCGCACCCTCGACGCCGCCTCCGATTCGGGCAGCCGCCGGCTGATGTTTGTGCGTCGGCACGGCCGTTTATTGACCTGCCTCAAAGCGTGCGGGCGGTCACGCAGCCAATTTGCCTGCCGACTCGAACCCCAATCGAACTGACGTGGGATTGAACAATGGCTGAGGCCGCTTCGCGAAAGACGATGACCGAGGGTGAGGCCGGGCTGGTGATGGCCTTCTCGATCCTGGCGCTGCTGGCCCTGGTCGGAGCGGCCAAAGCCGAAGACACCGCGTTCGCCTTCCACGCCTATCTCACGGCGGCTGCGAGCGTCGCCGTCGTGTTCGGCATATTCAACCACTATTTCGACCGGCCCTCGGACTTGCCGGCGCAGGAGATCGGCGGCAGGCCGAACTACAATTTCGGCCCGGTGAAGCTCGCCGTCGCGCTTGCGATGTTCTGGGGCATTGCCGGATTCCTGGTCGGCCTGTGGGCGGCGCTGGAACTCGCGTGGCCGGTGCTCAATTTCGATCTGCCCTGGTTCAATTTCGGCCGCATCCGGCCGCTGCACACCTCGGCGGTGATCTTCGCGTTCGGCGGCAATGTGCTGATCGCGACGTCCTTCTACGTGGTGCAGAAGACCTGCCGGGTCCGCATCGCCGGTGAGTTGGCACCTTGGTTCGTGGTGCTGGGCTATAACTTCTTCATCGTGATCGCAGGCACCGGCTACCTGCTCGGCGTCACCCAGTCGAAGGAATATGCCGAGCCGGAATGGTATGCCGATTTGTGGCTCACCATCGTCTGGGTCGTCTATCTCCTGGTGTTCCTGGCCACGCTGGTCAAGCGCAAGGAACCGCATATCTTCGTCGCCAACTGGTTCTATCTCGCCTTCATAGTCACCATCGCGGTGCTGCATCTCGGCAATAATCCGGCATTGCCGGTGTCGGTATTCGGCTCGAAATCCTACATCGCCTGGGGCGGCGTGCAGGACGCGATGTTCCAGTGGTGGTACGGGCACAATGCGGTCGGCTTCTTTCTGACCGCGGGCTTCCTCGCCATCATGTATTATTTCGTCCCCAAGCGCGCGGAGCGGCCGATCTATTCCTACCGCCTGTCGATCGTGCATTTCTGGGCGCTCATCTTCCTCTATATCTGGGCCGGGCCCCACCACCTCCATTACACCGCGCTGCCGGATTGGGCGCAGACGCTCGGCATGACGTTCTCGATCATGCTGTGGATGCCGTCATGGGGCGGCATGATCAACGGGCTGATGACGCTGTCGGGCGCCTGGGACAAGCTGCGCACCGATCCGGTGCTGCGCATGCTGGTGGTGTCGGTCGCCTTCTACGGGATGGCGACCTTCGAAGGGCCGATGATGTCGGTGAAGATCGTCAACTCGCTCAGCCATTACACCGATTGGACCATAGGCCACGTGCATTCCGGCGCGCTCGGCTGGGTCGGCTTCGTGTCGTTCGGCGCGATCTATTGCCTGGTCCCCTGGCTGTGGAACAGGCAGCTCTACAGCCTCAAGCTCGTCAACTGGCACTTCTGGATCGCGACCATCGGCATCGTCTTCTACATCACGGCGATGTGGGTGTCGGGCATCCTGCAGGGGCTGATGTGGCGCGCCTACACCCCGGTCGGCTTCCTCGAATATTCCTTCATCGAAACCGTGGAGGCGATGCATCCGTTCTATGCGATCCGGGCCTTGGGGGGCGCGCTGTTCCTCGTCGGGGCGCTGATCATGGCCTACAATCTCTGGATGACCGTCCGGCATGGCGAGGCAACCAGCGCCTCCCCGAGCGCGGCCCTCCAGCCCGCGGAATGAGGACGCCATGTCGATCTGGGTCAAGCACCAAACGCTCGAGAAGAATTCGATCCTCCTGGTGATCGGCATTCTCCTGGTCATCGCCATCGGCGGCATCGTCGAGATCACGCCGCTGTTCTACCTCAAGAGCACCATCGAGAAGGTCGAGGGGATGCGTCCCTACACGCCGCTGGAGCTCGCCGGACGCAACATCTATGTGCGCGAGGGCTGCTACCTCTGCCATTCTCAGATGATCCGGCCGTTGCGCGACGAGGTCGAGCGCTACGGACATTATTCGCTCGCCGCGGAGAGCATGTTCGATCATCCGTTCCAGTGGGGATCGAAGCGCACCGGGCCGGACCTCGCGCGCGTCGGCGGCAAATATTCGGACGAATGGCACGTCACCCATCTGACCGATCCGCGCTCGATCGTGCCCCAGTCGGTGATGCCGGGTTATCGGTTCCTCGGCGATACCGATCTCGATTATCACGACATCGCCGGGCACCTGAAAACCAACCGTGCGATCGGCGTGCCGTATTCGGACGAGGAGATCGAGCACGCCGCGGCCGATCTGCGCGCGCAGGCCGATCCGGACGACAAGGGTGTCGACGACTTCCTCAAGCGCTATCCCAAGGCGACCGTGCGCGTGTTCGACGGCAAGCCCGGCCGGATCACCGAAATGGACGCGCTCATCGCCTATCTGCAGATGCTCGGCACCCTGGTCGACTTCAAGATCTACGACGACAAGGCCGATCTGCGCTGACGGGAGCGAGACCATGCAAGCCTTCCTCACGACTTTCATCACGATGTTCTGGACGCCGATATTCGTTGCGATCTTTCTGGCGATCCTGGCCTACGCGCTGTGGCCGGCCAACAGCAAAAAATTCGAAGACGCCGCCCGGATGCCGCTGCGAGAGGACTGAATCATGACGAAGTACGAGGCCGACAGCGCCTCTCGCACCCAGACGACGGGTCACGAGTGGGACGGGATCGAGGAGTTGAATACGCCATTGCCGCGCTGGTGGCTGTGGACGTTTTACGCGACCATCGTGTGGGCCTTCGCCTATTGGATCTTCTATCCGGCGTGGCCGACCATCACCGGCTATACCAGCGGCGTGCTGGGATACACCAATCGCGGCCAGGTCGCCGTCGATCTCGCCGACCTGCAGAAGATAAGGGGCGCGAAAGGCGCGGCGCTGCAACAGGTGTCGCTGGCCGACGTCGAGAAGGACCCCGCCCTGCTCGCTTTCGCCCAGGCCCAGGGCAAGGCCGCCTTCGGCAACAATTGCGCGCCGTGTCACGGCGTCGGCGCCACCGGCTCCAAAGGCTATCCGAACCTCAACGACGACGATTGGCTGTGGGGCGGCACCCTCGCGGGGATCAAGCAGACCATCGAGCACGGCGTGCGCTCCGGCGACGCCAAGGACCATGAAAGCGCCATGCCCGCGTTCGGCAAGAACAACATGCTCAAACCCGACGAGATCGTGGCGGCGGCCAACTACGTGAGCTCATTGTCCGGCCTCTCCACGCGGCCGGGCGTCGATCTCACGGCCGGCAAGAAGGTTTTCGCCGACAACTGTGCGGTCTGCCATGGCGCCGACGGCAAGGGCAACCCGGAGCTGGGGGCGCCGAACCTGACCGACCGCATCTGGCTCTACGGCTCGGACGAAGCCGACATCATCGAGACCATCACCAACAGCCGCGCCGGCGTGATGCCGGCATGGGCCGGTCGGCTCGATCCGGCGACGATCAACGCGCTCGCGGTGTATGTGCATACGCTCGGCGGGGGTCAGTGAGGCACTGCCGGGTCGACTGTAGGATGGTAGAGCGCAGCGAAGCCCATCATCGAGCAAGCCGCCAGACGCGATGGGTTTCTGCGCTCTACCCATCCTACCCAGGTTTGCAGTTTGCGCTGCATCAAAGCACGCACGCCCGATTTCGCTAGTCTGGCCGCTCATCGGCGTGGCCCGATCAGGCCGCGTCATGTGTTTTGTGACCGGTTGGCTCTCACCCCATGAATAAACGCGTGGACCCAGCAGACCTCGACAGCGATCAGACCCCGCTCTACGCGCCGCGCAAGCAGGTCTATCCGCAGAGTGTCTCCGGCACGTTCCGGAACATCAAATGGGGGCTGATGGGGTTCTGCCTCGCCGTCTATTACATCCTTCCATTCGTGCGCTGGGACCGCGGCCCGAACGCACCGAGCCAGGCGGTGCTGGTCGATTTCCCGAACCGCCGCTTCTATTTCTTCTTCATCGAGCTGTGGCCGCAGGAGGTCTATTACTTCACTGGATTGCTCATCATCGCCGCGATGGCGCTGTTCCTGATGAACGCGGTGGGCGGCCGCATCTGGTGCGGCTATCTGTGCCCCCAGACGGTATGGACCGACTTGTTCTACGCCGTCGAACGCTTCATCGAGGGCGACCGGCGCGAGCGCATGAAGAAGGCGGACGGCAAGCTGACCGCCCGGCGCATGGGCGAGATCGTCGCCAAGCATTCGATCTGGCTCTTCATCGCGTGGTGGACCGGCGGCGCCTGGGTGATCTACTTCGCCGATGCCCCCACCCTGGTGAAGCAACTCGCCACCTTCCAGGCGCCGGCCACAGCCTACATCTGGATCGCCGTCCTGACCTTCACCACCTATACGCTGGCCGGCTTCATGCGCGAGCAGGTCTGCGTCTACATGTGCCCGTGGCCACGCATCCAGGCGGCGCTGACCGACGAGTGGGCGCTCAACGTCACCTATCGCCGCGACCGCGGCGAACCGCGCACCTCGATCAAGAAGGCTGAAGAGCTGCGCGCCCACGGGCTCGCGGCCGGCGATTGCATCGACTGCCACCAATGCGTCGCGGTGTGCCCGACCGGCATCGACATCCGCGACGGCGCCCAGCTCGGCTGCATCATGTGCGGGCTGTGCATCGACGCTTGCGACCGCGTCATGGAAAAAGTCGACCGCCCCATCGGCCTCATCGCCTATGACACCGACATCAACATCGTCCGGCGTGCCGAGGGCAAGGCGGCGATCTATCGCATCATCCGCCCCCGCACCGTGATCTACGCGGGCATCATCGCGCTGGTCGGCGGCGTCATGCTCTATGCGCTGCTGACCCGGAGTTTTCTCGACATCAGCGTGAGGCATGACCGCAATCCGCTGTTCGTCACCCTGAGCGACGGCTCGATCCGCAACGCGCATACCGTGCACCTGCTCAACAAGCGCCAACAGACCAGCACCGTCGCGCTCGACGTCGAAGGCCTGCCGGAGGCGGAGGTCCATGTGGTCGGGCTCGATGCCGCCATACCCGGCAAGCCGCTGATCCCGGTCGGCCCGGACCAGGGCCGCGAGCTTCGGGTCCTGGTCACCATACCTCCGACGTTGCAGGTCGGCGGTTCGACGCCGCTGACGTTCCGCGCCACCGACACCGCGACCGGTGAAACCGCGGTGGCGACCGACCACTTCATCGCCCGCTGAGGAGACGTGCCGTGAGACCTTTCGAGAGAATCCGGGCCCATCGAACGGCGGCCCGTCCGGCGCGGGCCCGGCCCGCGGGCCCGCTGACCGGCCGCACCGTCCTGGTGTCGCTGGTCGCCTTTTTTGCAGTCGTCATCGGCGCCAATGTGGTGATGGCGACGCTCGCCATCACCACGATGCCGGGGACCGAGGTCGAAAATCCCTATCTCACCGGTATCAAGTACAACGCCGAGATTTCCGCCGCGCGCGAGCAGGCTGGCCGCGCGTGGCGGATGACCAGCCATGTGGAGCGCGATCCCGGCGGACGCGCCGTGGTGACGGTCGAGGCGCGGGACCGCAACGGCGCGCCGCTGACCGGCCTCACCATGACCGTCCACCTCGCCCGTCCGACCGACCAGCGCGCCGATCGCATCGTTGCGCTGACCGAGCGCGGCGGCGGCAGCTATCGCGGCGAAGCCGTCGACGTCGTCGCCGGCGTTTGGGACGTCGAATTCGA
This sequence comes from uncultured Alphaproteobacteria bacterium, assembly GCA_963800215.1. GTDB lineage: Bacteria > Pseudomonadota > Alphaproteobacteria > Rhizobiales > Xanthobacteraceae > JAJPKK01. The sequence goes on from CAWCZY010000013.1 coordinate 282,173, forward strand.
CGCCGATCGCGGCGCCGAGCGCATGTTCCGGTCGAGAAACCGCGTCACCCTGGATTGACGGACCGATACGATGACGCAAGTGCGCGATCTCTCTCATTTCGTCCGCCACCTCGACGGCGGAGTCGCCCGCATGGAACTCGCCGTCGAAGGGATGCACTGCGGCGGCTGCATGCGCACGATCGAGAACGGCCTTTCGGCGATGCCGGATATCATCCGGGCGCGGGTAAACCTGACCGACCGCAGGGTCGCGGTGGAGTGGCGGGACGGCAAGGTCGATCCGGCCGGATTCATCGACCGGCTTTCCCAGCTCGGCTTCCGCGCCTATCCCTTCGATTCCGGCAAATCCGCCGCCGACGAACGGCGCGAGGGGCAGACGCTGCTGCGCTGCCTCGGCGTCGCCGCCTTCGCGGCGATGAACGTCATGCTGCTCTCGGTCGCCGTGTGGTCGGGCAATGCCTCCGACATCACGCCCGAGCAGCGCGACTTCTTCCACTGGCTGTCGGCGTTGATCGCGCTGCCGGCGGCGGCTTATGCAGGCCGGCCGTTCTTTTATTCGGCCATTCGCGCCGTCAAGGCGCGCCGCCTGAACATGGATGTGCCGATCACCGTGGGCGTGCTCCTCGCGCTGGGCATGTCGGTGGTCGAGACGCTCAACCATGCAAAGCACGCCTATTTCGATTCGGCATTGATGCTGCTGACCTTCCTCCTGGTCGGGCGCACCCTGGAACAGGCGATGCGTCGGCGAACCCGCGCGGCCGCCGGCAACATGGTGGCGCTGCGCGCGGAGACGGCGACCAAGTTCGTCGGACCGCACGAACTCTGCGAGGTACCGGTGGCGTCGATCCAGCCGGGCGATCTCGTCCTGGTACGCCCGGGCGAGCGCATCGCCGTCGACGGCATCGTCGCCCAGGGCCGCTCCCAGATCGACCAGAGCCTGGTGACCGGCGAGACGACGCCGGTCGCGGCGGCGGAAGGCAGCATGGTCTATGCCGGAACCATGAACGTGTCCGGCACGCTGCGGGTGCGCGTCAGCGTGGCCGCCCGAGGCACACTGCTGGACGAAGTCTCGCGCATGCTCGAGCGGGCAGTCGAGGCCCGCTCGCATTATGTGCGCCTCGCCGATCGCGCCGCCCGGCTCTATGCCCCGCTGGTGCACGCCGCCGCGCTCGCCACCATCCTCGGCTGGCTCGTCTTCGGCGCCACCTGGCACGATGCGATCATCACCGGGATCGCCGTGCTCATCATCACCTGCCCTTGCGCGCTGGGCCTCGCCATTCCGGCGGTGCAAGTAGTGTCGTCCGGGGCGCTGTTCCGCTCCGGCGTGCTCCTGAATTCCGGGGAGGCCATCGAGCGCCTGGCCGGTGTCGATACCATCCTGTTCGACAAGACCGGCACCCTCACTTTGCCGGAACCCGAAGTGGTCAATGCGGCGCAGATCCCGGCGGATCGGCTGGCCCTCGCCGGTCGTCTCGCGCTCGCAAGCCGCCATCCGCTGGCCGCCGCCTTGGCACGGGCGGCGCTCGCCAAGGCGCCGCTGAACGCCGTCGAGGAGCCCGGCCAGGGCGTTCGTTGCACCCATGACGGAATCGAGCTGCGGCTCGGCCTGCCCTCGTTTTGCGGGGCGGACGGCGATGCGCAGGACATCGTCGACGCCGACCCCGAGGCATCGGTGATCGCGTTCGCTTACGGCACAAAGCACTACGTCTTCGCGGTGCGCCAGAAGCTGCGCAGCGACGCCATCGATGTGATCGCGAAGCTCAAGCGGGGCGGGTTTACCGTGGAAATCCTGTCCGGCGACCGCGCCAGCGCCGTCGCCCATGCCGCCCATGCCGTCGGCATCGATCGCTGGCACGCGGGCATGACGCCGGGCGACAAGATCGCCCGCATCGCGGCCCTGCAGGCGCAAGGGCGAAACGTACTGATGGTCGGCGACGGCCTCAACGACGCCCCGTCCCTCGCTGCCGCCGACGCTTCGCTTTCGGTCGCCACAGCGGCGCACCTGACGCAGGCCGCCGCCGACGCGGTATTCCTGGGCGATCGGCTCGCGCCTGTCACTGCCGCCGTCGCGATCGCGCGCCGGGCGAGGCGGCTGATGCGCGAAAACCTCGCGCTCGCCATCGGCTACAACGCCGTCGCGGTGCCGGTCGCAATGCTCGGCTTTGCGAGCCCGCTGGTCGCCGCGCTCGCCATGTCGGGATCCTCCATCCTCGTCACCCTCAATGCATTGCGGGCAAAGCGCGCAGCGCCGGAGCGGGCCGCATGGAAGTCCTGATCTATCTCGTCCCGATCGCGCTGGGGCTCGGCCTGCTTGGCCTCGGCGCCTTCCTGTGGGCGCTGAGAACCGGCCAATACGAAGACCTCGAAGGCGCCGCCTGGCGCGCCCTGATGGACGACGATCCGCCGGCCGATCAAGGCGTGGTGCGGTAGAGGTGGGGAGAGCCAACGAACGGGCGCGCCTTTGCCCAACCTACGCGCTACAACTTTCGGGGATCATGCATTAGCTATACCCGGTGTCCGTTCCGCGCCCCGTCGATGCCGTATTGCCGCAGCCGTTCGCGCGCTGGTTCGCCGCGCGGGGATGGGCGGCGCGCGCTCATCAGCTCGCGCTGCTGGAAAAGGCGCGCGCCGGCCGCTCCGCGCTGCTGATCGCGCCGACCGGCGCCGGCAAGACCCTCGCGGGTTTCCTGCCCACTCTGGTCGAATTGAGCGAACCGGCCCGCGCGCCGGCCGGGCGGGCGCTGAGCCTGCGATCCCGCGGCCTGCACACGCTCTACATCTCCCCGCTCAAGGCGCTGGCGGTCGATGTTGCCCGCAACCTCGACCAGCCCGTCGCGGAGATGGGCCTGCCGGTCCGCATCGAGACGCGCACCGGCGACACCCCGGCTTCCAAGCGCATGAGGCAGCGGCGCTATCCGCCCGATATCCTGCTCACCACGCCGGAGCAACTCGCGCTGCTGCTCTCGACGGCAGATGCGCCCTACCTGTTCGGCACCATCAGGCGGATCGTGCTCGACGAATTGCACGCGCTGGTGACCTCCAAGCGCGGCGACCTGCTCTCGCTAGGCCTGGCGCGGCTCCATCGCCTTGCGCCGGGAGCGACCGCGATCGGGCTTTCGGCCACCGTCGCGGAGCCCGGCGATCTGTGCCGCTACCTCGTTCCCCAGCCGCCGGGCGGCGTGGCGTCCGCCGATCTCATCATCGCCGAAGGCGGCGCGGCGCCGGCGGTGACCATGCTGGAAACAGCCGAGCGCCTGCCTTGGGCCGGCCATTCGGCGCGCCATGCGCTCGGCGAAATGTACGAGCTGATCAAGCGGCACCGCACCACCCTGATGTTCGTCAACACCCGCAGCCAGGCGGAGATGCTGTTCCAGGAGCTGTGGCGCATCAATGACGACAACCTCGCGATCGCGCTCCATCACGGCTCCCTCGATGCCGCCCAGCGTCGCAAGATCGAGGCGGCGATGGCGGCGGGACGGCTGCAGGCGGTGGTGTGCACGTCCTCGCTCGATCTCGGCATCGACTGGGGCGATGTCGATCTCGTCATCAATGTCGGCGCGCCCAAGGGCGCCTCGCGCCTCACCCAGCGGATCGGCCGCGCCAACCACCGGCTCGACGAGCCCTCGAAGGCTGTACTCGTCCCGGCCAATCGCTTCGAGGTGCTCGAATGCCATGCCGCGATCGCAGCGGTCGCCGCTGGCGCGCAGGACACCCCGCCGTTGCGCACCGGCGCGTTCGACGTGCTGGCCCAGCACGTGCTGGGGCGCGCCTGCGGCGAGCCGTTCGTGCCGGACGAATTGTACGACGAGGTGCGCATGGCGGCGCCGTTCGCGGGCCTGTCGCGCGCGGATTTCGACGCGGTGGTCGATTTCGTCGCCACCGGCGGCTACGCGCTCAAGGTCTATGAGCGCTTTGCGAAGATCCGCCAGGGCAAGGACGGCCGCTTCCGCGTCACCAATCCCCGCGTCGCCCAACAATACCGGCTCAATGTCGGCACCATCGTCGAGGAGACCATGCTCAAGGTGCGGCTGGTGCGCTCAAGCCGTGGCGGGCAGGGCCCGACGGGGGTGATCGGGCGCGGCGGCCGCGTGCTCGGCGAATTGGAGGAATATTTCATCGAAGGGCTGACGCCGGGCGATACCTTCGTGTTCGGCGGCGAGGTGCTGCGGTTCGAGGCGATGGCGGAGGACGAGGCCTATGTCTCCCGTGCCCATTCGGACGATCCCAAGGTGCCGTCCTACATGGGCGGCAAGTTTCCGCTGAGCACCTATCTCGCCGCGCGGGTGCGCGACCTGATCTCCCAGCCCAGGGCGTGGCCAGCGCTGCCGGCCCAGGTACGCGAGTGGCTCGGTATCCAGCAGTGGCGCTCTCTGGTGCCGCAGCCCGGCGAACTGCTGGTCGAAACCTTTCCGCGCGCCGACAAGAGCTACCTCGTCTGCTATCCCTTCGAAGGCCGGCTCGCCCACCAGACCCTCGGCATGCTGCTGACGCGGCGGCTCGAACGGGCGCGGCTGCGTCCGCTCGGCTTCGTCGCCAACGAATATGCGCTGGCGGTATGGGCGCTCGGCGATCCCGCCCGGGCGATCCGCACCGGCGAGCTGTCGCTGGCGCAGCTGTTCGACGAGGACATGCTGGGCGACGACCTCGAAGCCTGGCTCGCCGAATCCGGGCTGATGAAACGCACGTTCCGCAATTGCGCGATCATCTCCGGGCTGATCCAGCGACGCACGCCCGGCGAGGAGAAGAAGCAGCGGCAGATGACGATGTCGACCGATCTCGTCTACGACGTGCTGCGGCGCCACCAGGCCGACCATATCCTGTTGCGCGCGGCGCGGCAGGAAGCGGCGACCGGCCTCCTCGACATCAGGCGGGTCGCGGCCATGCTCGCACGCGTCAAGGGCCACATCGTCCACGCCGCGCTCGATCACGTATCCCCACTCGCGGTGCCGATCATGCTGGAGATCGGCCGCGAATCCGTTTATGGCGAAGCATCGGAATCGCTGCTGGCGGAGGCGGAACTGGTGAACGAGGCGATGCGGTGACGCGATCGATCGCAGATTCTCGCGCTTCCGCGCTCGCCGGGGGCTTCGGCCCGGCTGCGCCGGGGCCAGGCGAAGTCACCGTCGCCGGCGTGCCGCTCGTCGCCGACATCGCCGGCGCGCTCTATTGGCCGGAAGAAGGACTGCTGGTCGTCTCCGACCTGCATCTCGAAAAAGGTTCGGCCTTCGCCGTGCGCGGCGTCCTGATGCCGCCCTATGATACCGCGTCGACCCTGGAGCGGCTGGCCGGCCTGCTGGCGCGCTACGCCGCCCGCATCGTGGTGGCTTTGGGCGATAATTTCCACGACGGCGGCGGCCCGGCCCGGCTTGCCCGTACCGACCGCGCGCGCCTCGTCGAACTGCAGCGCGGCCGCGACTGGGTGTGGATCGCCGGCAATCACGACCCCGATCCGAGCGAGGGCATTGGCGGCGTCTTCGCGCGGTCGCTGGCGCTGGGCCCGCTGGTGTTCCGCCACGAGCCGGCGGCAGCGCAGGGCCATGGCGGGATTGGCGGCGAGAGCGACGGCGAGATCGCCGGCCACCTGCATCCGTCGGCCCGCATCAACCAGCGCGGCCGCACGCTGACCCGCAAGTGCTTCGCGACCGACGGCGCCAGGCTGGTGATGCCGGCCTTCGGCGCCTATACCGGCGGGCTCAACATCCGCAACGCCGCCTTCCTGAAGGTGTTCGGCGCGCTCGGCTTCACCGCGCACCTGATCGGCCGGCGGCGGCTCTACAGCTTTGCCGCGGCGCGGTGCCTGGCGGATTGAAGGTTCTGGCTTTGAGATTCGTTTTTCAGTTAGAATCAGTGCGTTATTTGGGAATTGCATTGTAACGCAGGCATTGCCGCCGGGGCGATGCCCGATACAAGCTGCGCTTCGGGTCATGCATGCGGCTAAGCGATGAACGTCTTTCAGAAATCGTAGGGGAGTTGTCAACTAAGCCTGGCCACGACAAGGTCAAGGCAGCAATTCAGGATTTGCTTGTCGACGGCCTCGGCGCCGAGCGTCGGCATGTTTCCTTCGAGCAGCGTGTTCCCGAGGCGCACGGTCGGATCGATGCCATTCTCGGGCGCACTGCATTCGAAGTGAAATCCGATCTCGTTCGTGAACTCAATGACGCCGAAGAGCAACTGTCTCGTTACCTTCCGGAACGTGAGAAGGCGACGCGCAGTCGTTTTGTGGGAATTGCGACTGATGGATTGGACTGGCGTGCCTACGAGTGGCGCAACGGCGAACTTGTGTTGTTGGGCAAGTTTCGCGTTGAGGCAGCAAAACCGGAAAGGGTGCTGGCTTGGCTTGACGGTGCCGTGGCGGTCCGATCGGAGCTTCCAACCGATGCACTGACCCTCACCGATGAACTAGGCCCTGAAAGCGTAGCCTTCCGGCGGGCGGAAGCAGACTTAATTGAGCTGTGGGCGACGCTCGGCAACAAGGCTTCGGTCATGCTCAAGCGGCGGCTATGGCAGCAACTCCTTCGCCTAGTCTAGTTTCTGTCGCGAAATTGGTGGACTTTGAGCGCGGGCAGGTGAGTTGTGCCTATTTCATCGGCATAACTGTACTAGCACGCGGGTGAATTTGCGAGCGCTTCTCGCGCCACTTTCGGCATGGGCTGGCGTGTGCGAGGAGCAGTTGTGCGGGGCGTCGGGATGAGGGCGGCGGTTTCTTTTTTGCCTCGTCGCCGGTCAGCTAACGAACTGTCGGTTGGTTTTGCGGCAGCGTCTCGAGCGGTTGGTCAACAGTTTTCCGATGATCATGAGATTGTCGGCGAGCACTGCGGCACCGACAAACAGCGCGAAGCGCTCGGCGCCTTCGGCGCGACAGCGCTTCATGCCGCGGCCACGCATCAACACCGAGATGCGCCCCTCGATGCCGGCACGGAAGCGCTGGCCTTGCTTGAACGCCGGCGATCGTTCGTAAGCCCGGCGTTGCGGCGTCTTGCAGCCACCGCGCTGCGGAATGCTCACCGTGGCGACGCCGCCGCCCGCGCAAACGGCGACGTTGTTCTCGCTGAAGAAGCCGCGATCGGCGCCGTAGAGGGCGGGTGGACGGCGGAAGATGCGGCGGTGACGCTTGAGCGACGGAGCCACATGGACTTCGTCCGCCGGATTGCCCGTGAGCACCTCATACTGGGTGATCAATCCTCTGGCGCTTTCGGCGAGAAATACTTTGTGACCGAACTCGACTGGTGCACGCACCTTGCCGCGCTTGATCAGGTCGGTGTGCGGTTCGAAGATCGAATAGATCTTATCAGATGTGGGCACCTGTTCACCATTGAGCACACGGCGGCGCGCCTGGTCGATGACGCGCGTGCCGAGCGCGCAATAATGCGCGATCTCGTCGCGCAGGGCCTTGATGTTCAGGGCGGTGAGCGGGTCCTTGCCTCGCATCCCAGCGGTATCGTCAAGCGCCATCCTGGCGCTCGCCACCACCTCCTCGGCAATCGCGATCAGCGCCCGGTAGGCCGCGGTCTGTTGCGATCCGGCGCCCTGACGTTGCCGCGTCGTCATGCGTTGAATCTCGTACATGCGCCGATGCGCAGCACGCGAGCGATTGCGAAAACCCGCAATGCGCCGCAGTTCCAGCGCCTCGGCGAGCCGGCCGAGGAGCCGCGTGAGGACCCGCACCACGTCCCACAGCAAGGTATTGTCGGTCGGATGATGAATGTCGGTCTCCACCACCGTGGTATCGACCCGCAGCTTGCTGCCGTCCTCCACGCCGAGCTTCACGGCAGCCCCCACGACGAGGTCATTTATGGCCTTGAGTGTCGCCGGCGTCAGCCGGTTGAAGCTGCGGTTGAAGGCGTCGTGCTTGGGCACATCCTCGCAGTAGAAGTCGGTGAACCGGCGCAGCGTTATCCCATCGGCGATGCGTTCGCGCAGCTCGCGATAATCCCAGTTCTTCAGGCGCATCAGAACGAGCGCGCGCAACACCTGCGGCGCGGTGAGGCCGCGGCGACCCTTGTCCGGCTCATTCAGGCCGCGCAAGAGGTCGCAGCGCACCCGCTCGATCAACGCCGGTTGCTTATCGAGAAAATCACAGATCGCCTGCAGCAACGGCTCAAGCCGCACGCCCTGCCGCAGCAGTTCGAGATCGGCAAAGCTCATCTGCCGCGCCGCCGGCCGCGCCACGGCTCAACTCACCCAGCCGAGAACCGCCGGCCGCAGGCGAGCCGCTTCGCTCTCCGACCAGCCCACGATATCGGCAGACTCTTCGATGTGGTGGCGAATCATCCCTCAAATGAAAGACATCGCGCCTCCCACTGGCAAGCAAAACTTGCTGCCGAAAAACGCTGAAAATGCCGATTCTGCCCCGCTATTTTGCCTTTCGCGACAGAAACTAGTCTACGGTCGCGACATCGAAAACGAGTTGTTGTGGTTGCAACACACCTATCTCGTCATTGTAGCCAAGGCCATCGCCGCACGCGTGCTCGGCTTCGAGGTCGATGACCCTGCCGATCTGCTTTCCGGCCGTCGTTTTGCTGCCATGGGCGTGAGCGGCGCGGTCGAAAGCGATTTCTTCGATTGGGTGCTGGAGAATGCGAAGGGGCGCGATCTCATCGTGCGGCTCGCGCGTCATGTCGCGCGCTTTCGCCTGCATGATGTCGAGATCGATGTACTTAAGGTGCTGTACGAGGCCTTGATAGATCGCGCCGAACGAAACGGGCTTGGCGAATATTACACGCCGGACTGGCTGGCCGCGAAGATGGTGCGACAGACAATTGACAAGCCTTTGTCTCAACGAGTGCTCGATCCGGCCTGCGGGTCCGGCACGTTCTTGTTTCATGCGGTGCGTCACCACTTGGCCGCAGCCGGCAACGCCGGAACGGACGACAGGAGACGCGCCGAAGCCGCGTGCGCGCTCGTGGCCGGCGTGGATATTCATCCGGTTGCCGTGATCATTGCGCGCGTCACCTATCTCCTTGCGCTCGGCGAAGCCCTCACAACGCGGAGCGGTAGTATTTCGATTCCGGTCTATGTTGGCGATTCAATGCAGCTATCAGTCTCAAGGGCACCTCGAACAATGACGAGTTTTTCGTCGGATTGCTCGCCGTCGCGGCAGGACGGTGATCGTGGCTCGTAGTTTGTCGTGAATAAGCCGTGTTTTGTGCACCAGGCGCCCACTTGGGACGCGCCGGGCACACTATTCCCTCAGGCAGCAGCCATCCGTTCCAGCGTCACCAGCCGGCGGATGTTGTAGGCAAGGTTCTGCAGTCCGATTTTGGCTTTCGCCCGCACGATTCCGATCGTCCGCACGATCCGGCCACCCGGCGAGGTCTGTTGAGCACCAAACACGTGCTCGATCCGGGCTCGAACTTTGCTCTTTTGCCGATTTGCGTTCTCCTGCGCCTGCGATAGCGGATGACTGCGGTTCGCGCGATGATGAATCCGGCTGCGCAAGCCGCGCAAGCTGAGCTTCGCCTCGGTCTCCGCCGAGCGATACGCGCTGTCCGCGTATACATCTGCAGATGTGTTGGCCTGGTTCAGAAGTCCATCGAATATCCGGCTGTCATGCACACTCGCGTCGGTCACGTCGTACTGCCGGATCAGCTTGTGCTTGGCATCGGCATTCACGTGGTTCTTGTAGCCGTAGAAACTCTTGCCATGCTTCTTGGTCCAGCGCGCATCCTTGTCTTTCTGCCGGTTTTTCGCCGGGTTCTTCTCCCACGCCTCAGGCGTCTTGCCGGCCTTCACGTCGTCATTCTCGTCGCGGCTATTGCGTTGTTTGGGAACCGGTACGATTGTGGCATCAACCATCTGGCCGCCACGCGCAATGTAGCCCTTCGCCTCCAAATGTTGGCCAAAGCGCTCGAACAACTTCTCAACCAGGCCCGCCTTCGCAAGCGTCTCCCGGAACAGCCACAACGTCGTGCCGTCCGGAATGCCGTCCTCGATGCCGAGCCGCAGAAACCGAGTGAACGACAGCCGGTCGCGCACTTGATACTCGACCTGTTCGTCCGACAGGTTGTAAAGCGATTGCAGCACCAGCATCCGAAACATCACCAAGACGTCGATCGGTTTGCGGCCGGCGCTGCTCTTCTTCTCGCCCGCCGGCGTCAACACCGCTGCCTCGATCTCCGCGCGGAAGTTCTCGAACGGCACCACGCGATCAATCATTTCCAGCGGATCGCCCTTCGCGGTAATCGCCGCAAGCCGCCGCTCCGCATCGAAGAACCCGAATTGCCCCATCGTACCCACACCCGCGAATCTTGTTGCCATAGCTTAGACTCGCACAAATTCGCGGAGGTCGCTATTTTTCGAGGTGCCCTCAAGCATGTTCGCCGGCCGCGAGTTGATTATTCAGGTGCCGGGCACTGGCAACGGCAGCGATCGCGAAATGCTTCGATTTCCGGAGACTCTTTGCCGGGACCCCCATCTGCTTGACGATGTGGTTGATCGTATGCGGCTATCGAGCGAGCAGGGTCATCGCGCGGAGAACTTCACCGCGGCAGTAAAGGCACTCGGCGTCGCTGACACAGACCTCAGTGAGTTGACGGAAACGTATCGGCGCTATGACGCCCTGCGTCGCGCCGATCGCAATACGATATGGGCCTACGTTGCGCGGAACCTAAGCCGGCCGCTTTACTTGTCGGCCGATGAAAGACGGGCCGACGTCGTGGTCGGCAACCCACCATGGCTGGCGTTTCGGTATATGTCCGATGACCTGCAAAAGCGGTTTCGTGAGCTCGCTCAAGGTGAACAAATCTATGTCGGCGGCAAGCTGGCGACGCAAAACGATCTGTCCGGGCTATTTTTCGCACGGTCGGTTGCGCTCTATCTCAAAGTAGGGGGGCGCATCGCTTTCGTGATGCCGCTGGCTGCAATGAGCCGTGGACAGTTCGAGGCATTCCGCACCGGCAACTTCTACACGAAAAAAGTCCAATTCGATGACGCCTGGGTGTTTGGCGACGACGTACGGCCGCTGTTTCCAGTCCCGTCCTGCGTGTTGTTCGCCAAGGCCAATCGCGGACTCGGGCGCGGGTTGCCGGATAAGGTGCGGCGCTATCGGGCCGAGTTGCCGTATCGCGATGCTCCAGAGGCCGTTGCTGACAAGTACCTACAAGTGAGGGAAGGCGCACCTCGGCCGGATGAAGCCTCGTACGAAGAGGGATCGCCTTATCGCAAGGCATTTCGACAGGGCGCGACTTTGGTGCCGCGGGTCCTGTGCCTGGTGGATCGGGTGAAGCGGGGCAGAATTGGTGCTAATCCACGCATGCCGCTTGTCGCAAGCCGTCGATCGACGCAAGAGAAGAGACCGTGGAATCGTCTAGCTGGTGTCGAGCATGCGGTGGAAGCTGAATTCGTCCGGCCCATTCTTCTTGGCGAATCGATTCTGCCGTTTCGTGTCTTTCGTACATTCGAGGGCGTCGTTCCAGTCGATGACAAAGGCGCGATGCTTGATGGGGCAGCCGGCGGGCGACGGGGTAAAACGGGCCTTGCCGCATGGATGACGCAAGCTGAAAGCTTGTGGAACGAGCATAGGGTCAGCGAAATGACGCTGATCGGGCGATGGAACTATCACAACGAGTTAGGAGCGCAGTTTCCGATCCCCGCGATCCGCGTTGTCTATGCCAAGGCCGGAACGCTGCCAGCAGCGGCGATCGTAGATGATGCAAGGGCTGTTATCGATCACATGCTTTATTGGATGCCGGTGCAGCACCGGCGCGAAGGGCTTTACTTGGCGAGCATCTTGGGAAGCGAAGCGGCACGTTCGCGAGTTGCTGCTTTGCAAGCTCGCGGCCAGTGGGGTGCTCGTCACTTTGACAAGGTCATGTTCACGCTGCCAATCCCTCGTTTCGACGCAAAGAATGGGCTACATAAAGACTTGGCTGCTGTTGGCGCTGCGGCCGAGAGGGCGGCCAGCAAAGTTGAGGTAGCCGAAGACGCGCATTTCCAAACCGCTCGCCGCCGAGTGCGTGAGGCGCTCGCCGCCGCAGGTGTGTCACAGAAAATAGATGAACTAGTCGCGAGTCTGCTCAGCTAAAGGATTGGAGCCCGAAGGACCGAGTCGGCGGCTCGAACTCTTGCTCGAAAGGCAGAGCGCCAGCGCCCCTCGAAAACGGCTTGAAAAGCCGAGGACGATTGGATTATTCTAGTCAGTATGATCAGAATTGAAAAACCAAAGCCGACGAAGCAGCCGAAGCCCCCACGCCAGAGACGTGGCGGGCGCCCCAGTTACTGGCTCTTGCAGGATGCCAAGGCGCGCTTCAGTGAGCTGGTGCGGCGGGTCCGCAGCGAAGGACCGCAGCACGTGACCGTGCATGGACGTGACGAAGTCGTCGTCATCGCGGCGGAAGAGTTTCGCCGTCTCAAGGGCGACCTTACCGGGCAAGCGCTCATCGCCGCCATGCAGGCCTCGCCGCATCGCGATGTCGATATCGAGCCGAGGCGGACGCCGATGCCGGTGCGCGGCGTTCGTCTGTGACAGGCTGGCTGCTCGACACCAATGTCTTGTCCGAGCTGCGCCGCCCGAAGCCTGCGGCCAAGGTGGTCGCTTTCGTCGCAGCCCAGCCGCTCGACCTCCTTTACGTCAGCGCGGTGACGCTCGCCGAGATTCGTTTCGGGATCGAACTCCTGACCAATGCGACAAAGCGTGCCGAACTCAATGACTGGCTGGCGCACAAGGTGCGGCCGATGTTCGAGCAACGCGTTCTGTCGGTCACCGAAGACATCATGTTCAAGTGGCGGCTCCTGGTGGAAGACGGCCGGCGGGCGGGCCATACCTTTTCGCAACCCGACCTGATCATCGCCGCGACGGCTCTGCAGCACGGGTTGACAGTCGTGTCGCGCGACACGAGCCACTATGCAAAAGCGCGGGTGGCGGTCCTCGATCCATGGAAGGAAGCAAGCGCAGGCGGCAAGCGTAGCCGGGACTGAGCGTGGGCGAAATTCGGGACGGCACGATCCCGCATTGCGCTGCGCTCCATGCGGGCACCAGCTCCGGGCCCGTGAAACCGCCCGAATAGTCGTAAAAAAAAACTTAATCAAACCAATAGGTTGCTACTACGCATGGGGTTATTCTCGAGAAAAATTTCCGCGACCCCCGCTGAACGCTGCCGCCGGGCCTCAATCCCGCCGGAACACGATCGAGGCGAACCAGCCGGTCATCAGCGCCATCGCGGCGGTGGCGAGGCCGTAGAGGAGGCCGTGATCGGCCGCCGATCCGGCGATGAAGCGCTCGAAGCCGACCTTGGCGATGTCGAACACCGAATTGGTGCGCGCGATCATGGCGCCGTCGGCGAACAGCTTGACGTCGACATCATAGGCCCCGATCAGCGCTTCCGCGGGGACCGCGATCGAGCCGCGGAACAGGGTGGGGGTCAGGAAGGTCACGGCGTCGGTGGATTCGCTGTAGAGCCGATGCTCCCGCTTGATCCGCAGGAACGCCTGGCGGAACTGGTCGTCGACGACGACGTCGGCGATGTCGATCTGCTGGGGCAGCAGGGTATGGGCGAGGCCGATCTGCAGGCGGCGCAAAGTCTCCTCGCCGGCGATCGCATCGAACGGCTTGTTCGCCAGCACGGCGAGGTAGGACGGCACATCCACAAAGGTCCGCGATTCCACATTGACCCAGATGCCGAACTCCCGCGCCTTGCGCCGCGTCACCTCGGTCTGGCGGGGCCCGGTGACGGTGGCGATGATGTCGTAGGCGCCCTTTCGCGGCACCGAATCGGCATCGGGCTCGACGGTTCCGAACAGGACGAGCTCGACGCCGTTGAAGATCGACGTGATCTGCACCCGGTGGCTCGACAAGGACGTGACCAGGCGCTCGGCCCGGGCCGGCGCCGCCGCCGGCATGGCGAGCGCGGCGAGCACGATGGCGGCAGTGCGTCTCATTCCATGCCCTCGAGCGGGCGGATCGAGAACAGGTCTTCCGGCTTGAGGATGAGGTCGAAGGCGAAGCGCAGCCCGACTGCCAGCACGAGCGCGCCGAGCAACAGGCGCAGCCGCTCGCTGCGCATCTTCTGGCCGGCGCGGGCGCCGAATTGCGCGCCGATCACCCCGCCCACCATGAGGATGAGGGCGAGCACGGCATCAACGAGATGATTGGTCGCGGCGTGGAGGATCGTGGCCCACGCCATGGTGATCAAGGTGAGCACCATGGAGGTTCCGATCACCACGTTGGTCGGCACCCGCAGCAGATAGATCAGCATCGGCACCAGCAGGAAGCCGCCGCCGATGCCCATGATGGCGCCGACGAAGCCCATGATCCATCCGATCGCGACCACCGGAATCGCGGAAACGTAGATGCGGGATTGCTTGAACCGTATCTTGAGCGGCAGGCCGTGAATCCAGGTGTGGCTGCCGGGATGGCGCAGTTCCACCGGCTTGCCCTGGCGTTCCCGCAGCATCGCACGGACGCCGTCGACCACCATCATGATGCCGACCGAGCCGAGCAGGAGCACATAGGAGACCCCGATGGTGATGTCGAGCTGGCCGAGCGAGCGCAACAGCGTGAACAGCCATACCCCGGCGACCGTGCCGATGATGCCTCCGGCCAGCAGCATCAGGGCCAGCGCGAGGTCGAGCGCGCGGCGGCGCCAATAGGAGATCGCGCCGGACATGGAGGAAGCCGCGATGTGGCTCGCCACCGTCGCCACCGCCACCGCCGGCGATACCCCGATGAAGATCAGCAAAGGCGTCATCAGGAAGCCGCCGCCGATGCCGAACAGGCCGGAAATGAATCCGACCGCCAGCCCCATCGCGAGCACGAGGAATACGTTCACTGGAAGGTCGGCGATCGGGAGATAAATTTCCACGGGCTCGATCCGACGTGCGAGGTGGTGGGAACTTCGTGCTGGCGGATGGGTCGCCCCGGGGGAAGGCGGCCGGATCAACCGGTATCCCCTTGCCGAGCAAACGCAAGGCTTTTTTGCCCGCCGGCGGGGCGGTTTATCGCCTCGCTCGCGGGCCGGAGCCGGCCCCGCATTTGCGAGATTCTCGGGCCGACATGCGTAGGACGGGCATCGCTGCGCTCAACCCATCCTGCCGGTCGGTTTTCAAGGCCATTACCGGACGACATTCACCTTGCGGGCGGCGGCGGTGACGGCTTGGTCCCAGCCTCCGGGCGGCGCATTGACCGAAGTCGCCTCTTCGGGTTGGACATCCGGGACGAAGCTTTCGACGCTCTGGCGCGCGGCGGACAATTGTTGCTCGTCGAGATGCGAGGCGATCTCGAGAGCCTTCTTGCCGGCGTCCTTGTCGCCGCCCTTGCCCGCGAGCGCGAACCATTTGTAGGATTCGACCATGTTGTGCTCGATCCCGAGGCCGCGAGCATAGAGAATGGCGAGATTGTACTCGCTGTCGACGACGCCGAAGACGGCGGCCTTGCGGAACCATTGCGAAGCCGCCGCGTAATCCGGCTTGCCGTCGATGCCCTCCGCATAAAGCACGGCGAGATTGTGCATCGCCTTGGCATTGCCCTTGTCGGCGGCGGCGAGGTAGAGGCGGCGCGCTTCCTGGAGGTCCTTTTTGAGGCCGACGCCCTTTTCGTACATGCTGCCCAGCCGGAACTGTGCCGCCGTGATGCCGCGCCGCGCCGCGCGGTCGAACCAGACCGCCGCCATGGCGAGGTCTTGCGGCACGCCCTTGCCCTCGGCAAAACGGGAGGCGACCTCATAGCTCGCGGCCGGATCGCCGGCGGTCGCGGCGGTGATGAGCGCCTTGCCGCCGATCCCCGCGGGCAGCGCATCCTTGCTCGGGTCGGGGTCACGCGGCGGCGCCGGCGCGGCGGTTTGCGGCGCCATATCCTGGACTTCTGTCGGCTTGGGCGCGGCAGCCCGCGGCACCGATCCGGTGGCGTCGACGGCCGCGGGTTGTGCGGGGCGCGGGGCGTCGGCGATGATGCCCGGCGTCACGGGGGACCCGAATGCGGCGCGGGTGCCATCACCCAAGGCGGCACCCTTGCCGGAGGTCGGCGGGTTGGCCGGCGGCGCCGGCGAAACGATCGGCGGCGCGATCGGCGGCGGCGCGGACGGGGCGCCCTGGATCTCGGAGATCGGCGGGTTCGGCGGCGCTGAATGCGGGCCGGTGAAAAAATCGATCGCCAGGCGCAGGGCGCCGAGCATCGAGGGCGATGACGCTGAGGCCGAGGATCAGGGATTTGATCCGCGGCCCCAGTTTGCCCATCAGGGCGCTCCGCTGCTTCGCGCTCTTTTTTTCCTCGGACCCGGGTGCCCCGTTTCGCGGCTGGCTCTGCTCGCCCGTCACCGCCTGGGCGGCCCGCCGCGCCGCTGCCACGAAATTGGCGCGGACCGAGGAATCGGCTTCGGTCGACGCTGCGGGGAGCGCGCCGGCGGCGGCTTCGGAGGCGGCGATCCGGTCGATGGCGCTGGCCATCGCTCGAATCCGGCGCCCGCCCGAACCCGGCTCGAGCGGGGCATCCGGCGGCAGGTCGGAAACGATCGGCTGGCGCGGCTGCAGCGCCGGCGCGGCGGGCTTTGCCGGCACCACGGCCTCCGGCGTCGGCATGATGAGGCGGTCGCGCAGCGGCGTCGCCGCCGGCGCCAGCGCCGGGGCATCGGCGACCAGCGGCGGAACCGGCATGGCGGCGGATGGCGCGCGCACCGGCGCCGGTGCCGCGTCCGCCATGTGGACTTCCTTGCCGCGCAGATCGTCCTTACCGCGAAGATCTTCCTCGATGGCGGCAAGACGATCCACCACCTGCTCGATGGTGCCGTAGACCGCCTCGAAGGTGTCCTGGGTGCGCCGGTCGATCGCGCTCTGGAGCTCCTTCAAAGTGGCGACGTCGCGCCGGATCGCTTCCGCGGGCTCGCTCACCGCGCGCGTCGTGCCTTCGATCAGCTCGTGCTGGATCGCCTGCAGCTTCTCTTCGTTCTGGGTGCGCAGCCCGTTGATCTGCTCGAGGAGGTCGCCGACGCCGCGTTCGACGCCGTCGAGCCGGCTCAGGCGGGCTTCGGACGCGTCGAGCTTCTCGACCAGGCCGACGATCCGCCCCTCGAGATTCTTGAGCGCGCCCTGGTCGGCGCTGCGCACTTCCACTGATTCGAGCCGCTCCGCGAGCCTCTTCATGACGGCTTCGAAGTCGGCCGGAATCGCGACGCTTTCCGCGCGGCTCTTGTCGAATGCCGCGGCCATGTCGGCCAGGCGCTTGTCCAGCGTCAACATGGCCGCGGAGTCCGGGTCCGGCCGTGCGCTGTTGTCGATCTTTTCCGCCAGCGCATGGATGTCGCGCGACAGTCCGGCGATGTCGGCCGGCGAGACGAGTCTGGGTGGCGATGTCGCGCAGCGTACCGATCGCGTCGTCCAGCTGATGCAGCCCATCGGGCAGGGCGGCCTGGGAAGCGATCGTGTCGGCCTTGTGCGAGAGAGCGTTGACCGTTTCGGCGAGGCTCGCGATGTCTCCGAGCGGGGCCATGGTGTCGAGCCGTTGGCGCAGATCGGCGAGGCTGCGCTCGATTTCCGCGATCACGGGATGATCCTGCAGCGCCGCGCGGTTCGCCTCGACGCGCACGCCGAGCGCACGGACCTCCTCCTCGAGTGAAGCCAGCGCACCTTCCGGCACCGCCTTCTTCAGCGTCTCGGCGATTTCGGCGAGATCTTTGCGCAGCGCTTCGGCGATCTCCTCGACGCGGACGGGGGGAAACAGCTTGCCGATTTCCGCCGTCAGCACGCTCATCTGTTCCTCGATCGACGCTCCCGCATGCGGCGGCATCGATTCCCTGAGCGCGCTGCCGATTTCGGCGAAGTCCTTGCGTAGCGCATCGGCGATTTCGTCGGCGTTGAGCGGCCGCTGCAGACGGCTGACCTCTTCGGTCAGGCTGCGGACCTGCTGCTCGATCGCGGCCACCGCCTGCGGCGACATCGCGTCGGCGATGCTGCGCCCGACGTCGGCAATGTCGTTACGCAGCAAAGCGAGGTGTTCGGGCGGTGTAAACGATTGCGCCGCCTCGATCTGGCCCGCGAGGTGGCGCAGTTGCTCCTCCATCGCCTCGATCGATTTCTTCGGGGTCGCTTCCTCGATGGTGCGGGTGAGGTCGGCGGCGAGGCCTTCGAAGTGCATGGAGCCCTGCAGCGCCTTGATCTGGGCCGCGATATCCTGAAGCTGCTGCTCGATGGCAGAACTCGGCGCGGGAGGCTCGGCCGCCCGGCTGTCCGCGGGCGCGACGGCCGGCGTGTCGAACAGCTGCGGTTGGGCGAATTCACTGTCGAGCGCGTGCTGCCGGGCGGTGATCTCGGCCAATACCTCGTCGAGGCCGTCATCGTGCTCGGTTTCGGCACGCTCGGTTTCGGCGGCCTCGGTTTCACTGCGTTCTACCGCGGCGGCCCGCCGTTTGCTGCTGAGACGCGCGAGCTGGCGATCGATTCGCGCAATGGCTTCGGCCAGGCGGGCGCTGCGCATTTCCTCGGTGGCTGCCGAAACGGCGGCTTGGCGCACGGTATCGTCGCGCGACAGGCTGTCGATCCGCCATTTCAATTCATCGATCTGGCGGCCGATGAAAGAGGCATGATCGTCGGGCGGGGGCGCCGCCGGGCGGGGACTGCGCAGGGGGTCGGCGCCGGGCGGGGCCGACGCACTGGGCTCGGCGGGCGGGGCATCCTTGTCCGCCGCCTCGATGATGAGCGAATTCAGCCAAGCGCCGACCGAGACCCCGGAACGCCTTGCGGCTTCGCGGGCGGCGCCTCGCGCGTCGGGATGAACGCCTTTGACGTGCCACGGCACGGGTCTCATGGTCGCTCCGGTGTGTTCGGGCTTCAGACGCACGGATTGACGAGTACAACACCGGTGCCGCTCCGCTTCGACGCAGCCTGGACGTGAGCGGCCCGCTACATCCGGACTTTCCTCGGATTAGGGTAAAAAGTGAGTTAACGACCGGGCAAAAAGCGGGAAATTTCACATGCCGGCCGCACGAAGGTGCAATTTGAGTCGCAGGTGTTGCGGTCCTGCCCGGCCGGCGCGCCCCATTTGAGTTGGCCGGTCGGCACCGGTATATGCCGATCGGACGTATCGGGGCTGCAGCGCCCCGTCGAAGGAGAATGCCATGCCCGCCTACAAGGCGCCGGTCGAGGATGCTTTGTTCCTGCTCAATGACGTTTTCCACATCGAGCGCTTCGCAAACCTGCCCGGATTTTCCGACGCCACGCCCGACGTGGTCGAAGCCATGTTCGGCACGGCGGCGCGCTTCTGCGAGGAGGTGCTGACGCCGCTCAACCCGGTGGGCGACCAACAGGGCTGCCGCCGCGGCGACGACGGTCGCGTCGTCACGCCGGCCGGCTTCAAGGACGCCTACCGCCGATGCGTCGAGGGCGGCTGGATCGGCGTATCGGTACCGCCTTCCTATGGCGGTCTAGGCCTGCCGGTGGCGATCTCCCAAGTGATCGGCGAATTCCTGATCTCCGCGAACCTCGCCTTCGCCATGTACCCGACGCTGACTCAGGGGGCCATCGCAGCGCTCTTGGCCCACGGCTCGCCGGAGCAGAAGGCGCTTTACGTGCCGAAGATGGCGGCCGGCGAATGGACCGGCACCATGAACCTGACCGAGTCCCAATGCGGAACCGACCTCGGCCTGATCCGCACCAAGGCGGTGCGGGCGCCGGACGGCAGCTACCGGATTACCGGCACCAAGATCTTCATTTCCGCCGGCGAGCACGATCTCGCGGCCAACATCGTCCATCTCGTGCTGGCGCGGATCGAAGGGGCGCCGGCCGGCACCCGCGGGCTGTCGCTGTTCGTGGTACCCAAGATCATCCCCAACGCCGACGGGTCGCTGGGCGAGGCCAATGCGGTGTCCTGCGGCGCGCTCGAACACAAGATGGGCATCCACGGCAACGCCACCTGCGTAATGAACTATGACGGCGCCACCGGCTGGCTGGTGGCCGAGGAGAACCGCGGCCTGCATGCCATGTTCGTGATGATGAACGAAGCCCGCGTCGGCGTCGGCCTGCAGGGCCTCGCGCTGTCGGAGGTCGCCTATCAGAACGCCGTCCAATACGCCAAGGACCGGCTCCAGGGCCGCGCCCTCACCGGCACGAAATTCAAGGACCTGCCGGCCGACCCGATCATCGTGCATCCCGACGTGCGGCGCACGCTGATGACGATCCGCGCCTTCAACGAGGCCGCCCGCGCGCTGGTGATGTGGATCTCGATCCTGGGCGACGTCGCCCGGCACTCCGGCAGCGAGAAGGAGCGCCAGGCGGCGGAAGACCACATGAGCCTGCTCACCCCGGTGATCAAGGGCGTGCTCACCGATCTCGGCTTCGCCAATACCGTCATGGCGCAGCAGGTGTTCGGAGGCCACGGCTACATAAGGGAAACCGGCATGGAGCAGTTCGTGCGCGATGCCCGCATTCCCATGATCTATGAGGGCGCCAACGGCATCCAGGCGCTCGACCTCGTCGGCCGCAAGCTCGGCAAGGATGGCGGGCGGGCGGTCATGGCGTTCTTCAACGAAGTGCAGGGCTACATCAAGGAGCAATCGGGCGACCCCGCGGTAAAGGCGCTGGCGGAGCCGCTCGGCAAGGCGCTCGGCCATCTGCAGCAGGCCACCATGTGGTTCATGCAGAACGCCATGACCAAGCCCGACAATGCCGGGGCCGGTGCGACCGACTACATGCACCTGTTCGGCCTGGTGGCGCTCGGTTACATGTGGTGCCGGATCGCCGCGGCGGCGCAGGCCGCGCGCGCCGCCGACACCTCCGGCCGGATGGATGCCAAGCTCGTCACCGCGCGCTTCTTCATGGAGCGCATGCTGCCGGAAACCGCGACCCGTCTCGCCCGCATCCAGGCCGGCGCGGCGGCGGTGATGGAGCTGCCGGCGGAGGCGTTTTGATGGGGTTGCCAATAACCGCAAAAGCGATATCTGCAGAATGCGGCGCAAGCCGCGAGCGGAGAGCCTCATGACCGACGCCTTCATCTACGACCACGTCCGCACGCCGCGGGGGCGCGGCAAGGCCGACGGCGCGCTGCATGAGGTGACCGCGCTCAATCTCGCCACCCAGGCCCTGGCGACCCTGCGGGAGCGCAGCCGGCTCGATCCCGCCCTGGTGGACGATGTCGTGCTGGGATGCGTCGATCCGGTCGGGGAAGCCGGCGGCGACATCGCCCGCGTCGCCGCCATCTGCGCCGGTTACGGCAATGGCGTGCCGGGGGTGCAGATCAACCGGTTCTGCGCGTCCGGGCTCGACGCCGTGAACTTCGCCGCGGCCGAAGTGATGTCGGGCCAGCACGACATGGCGGTGGGCGGCGGCGTCGAATCCATGAGCCGGGTCGGCATCGGCGCGTCCGGCGGCGCCTGGCCGGTCGATCCGTCCATCGCGATCCCGTCCTATTTCATGCCGCAGGGCGTTTCCGCCGATCTCATCGCCACCAAATACGGCTTCTCCCGCGACGACGTCGACGCCTATGCGGTGGAGAGCCAGAAGCGCGCCGGCGCGGCGTGGGACCAGGGACGGTTCGCGAAATCGGTAATCCCAGTCAAGGACTGCAATGGCATCACCCTGCTCGCCAAGGACGAGCACATGCGCCCGTCGACCACCATGCAGTCGCTGGCGCAGCTCCAGCCCGCGTTCGTGCAGATGGGCCAGTTCGGCGGCTTCGATGCGGTCGCGGTGCAGGCGCATCCGGAAATCGAGGCGGTCAATCACGTCCACCATGCCGGCAATTCGTCCGGCATCGTCGACGGCGCCGCCGCGGTGCTGGTCGGCAATGCCGGGGCCGGCCGCCGCGCCGGGCTCGCGCCGCGGGTGCGGATCAAGGCGTTCGCCAATATCGGCTCGGAGCCGGCCATGATGCTCACCGGGCCGATCGACGTGACCAAGAAGGTCCTCAAGAGGGCCGGCATGACCCTCGACGACATCGACCTGTTCGAGGTCAACGAGGCGTTCGCCGCGGTGGTGCTGCGGTTCCTCCAGGCGTTCGAGGTCGACCCCGGCAAGGTCAACGTCAATGGCGGCGCGATCGCGCTCGGCCATCCGCTCGGCGCCACCGGCGCCATGATCCTCGGCGCCGCCATCGACGAGATGGAACGCCGCGATCTCAACACCGCGCTCGTCACCTTGTGCATCGGCGCCGGCATGGGGACGGCGACCATCATCGAACGCGTGTGAATTTTTGCGTCACCGGCTGCAGCGAAGCAAGAGCTGAGACATGCCAAAGATCGACATCGCGGCTGTGAAGGTCGACACCCACACCGGTTATCCCGAACCGTTCCGCCGGGCGCAGCTGGGGCGTTCGCGCAAGCGGCTCGGCAATGCAGCGGGCCTCGACCAGTTCGGCGTCAATCTCGCGACCTTGAAGCCAGGCGCGGCCTCCTCGCAGCGCCACTGGCACGCCAATGAGGACGAATTCGTCTACATGCTGTCGGGCGAACTCGTGTTGTGCGAGGACGGCGGCGAAACCGTGCTGCGGCCGGGGGACGCCGCCGGCTGGAAGGCCGGCGTCGGCAACGGCCATTGCCTCGTCAATCGCAGCGCGCAGGATGCGGTCTATCTCGAGATCGGCAGCCGCGCGCCGAGTGAGCGCGTCGCGTATCCCGATATCGACATGCGCATGGAGCGCGACGGCAAGGACGCGCGCTATCTCCACAAGTCGGGCGCGCCTTATCCCGGCTCGGAACGGTAACGCCAGGCTGCAAAGACGGGAACACCCCATGAGCTACGTCAATTTCAAGGTCGACATCGACGGCGACGGCATCGCGCTCCTCACCTGGGATGTCCCGGACCGCTCGATGAACGTCATCTCGCTGGCGGGCATCGAGGAGCTCGCGGCGCTGGTAGAACAACTCGTGGGCGACGCGGCGGTCAAAGGCGTGGTGATCACCTCGGGCAAGGACACCTTCTGCGCCGGCGCCGACCTCACGCTGCTCGAATCGCTCGGCCGTACCGTCGCCGGGCACATCAAAGACAGCGAGGAGCAGGCGGCGACGCGTTTGTTCGAGGAAAGCCGCAAGCTGTCGTTGCTCTACCGGCGGATCGAGACCTGCGGCAAGCCGTGGGTCGCCGCCATCAACGGCACTGCGCTCGGCGGCGGGTTCGAGCTCGCGCTCGCCTGCCATCACCGCGTCGCCGCGCAGAATCCGCAGACCCGCCTCGGCCTGCCGGAAATAAAGGTCGGCCTGTTTCCCGGCGCCGGCGGCACCACGCGCATCGCGCGCATGCTAGCGCCTGCCGACGCGCTGCAGTTCCTGCTCAAGGGCGACCTCATCAAAGTCGAGCGCGCCAAGGCGATGAAGCTGATCGACGCCGTCGTTCCCCCGGCAGACCTCGTGAATGCCGCCAAGGACTGGATCAAGGCGGGCGGCAAGCCGAAGAACCCATGGGATGTCGATGGGTTCAAGCTGCCGGGCGGCCCGGTCTATTCCAAGACGGGCATGATGACCTTCCCAGCCGCCAACGCGATCTACCGGCGCGAGACCTACGACAACTATCCGGCAGCGCGGGCGATCCTGCAGGTCGTCTATGAGGGCCTGCTGTTGCCGTTCGACCTGGCGCTGCGGGTGGAATCCCGCTGGTTCGCGAAAATCCTGCGCTCCCCCGAAGCGCACGCGATGATGCGCTCGCTGTTCGTGTCGATGCAGGACCTCAACAAGGGCGCGCGGCGGCCCGACCTGCCGCGAACCACGTTCAAGCGCGTCGGCATCATCGGCGCCGGCTTCATGGGCGCGAGCGTCGGCTACGTCACCGCGCTCGCCGGCATCGATGTCGTGCTGATCGATCGCGATCAGGAGAGCGCCGACCGCGGCAAGGCGCATTCTGCAAAGCTGATCGGCAATCAGATCAACCGGGGCCGCGCCACCACGGCGGACCGCGACGCCCTGCTGGCGCGCATCACGGCGACCGCCGACTTCGGCGCGCTCGCGGGATGCGACCTCGTCATCGAGGCGGTGTTCGAGGACCGCAAGGTGAAGGCGGAGGCTTATGCGAAGGCTCAAGGCGTGCTCGCTCCCGGCGTGATCTTCGGCTCCAACACGTCGACGCTGCCGATCACCTCGCTCGCCAAGGAGTTCGCGGATTCCTCGCGCTTCATCGGCATCCATTTCTTCTCGCCGGTGGAGCGGATGATGCTGGTCGAGATCATCCTCGGCAAGGAGACCGGCGACGCGGCACTGGCGACCGCGCTCGACTATGTCCGCGCCATCAAGAAGACCCCCATCGTGGTCAACGACTCCCGCGGCTTCTATACGTCCCGCGTGGTCGGCACTTATCTGCGCGAAGGGCATCTGATGCTCGCGGAGGGGGTGCCCGCGGCGATGATCGAGAACGTCGCGCGCATGGCCGGCATGCCGGTCGGGCCTCTCGCGCTCAACGACGAGGTCGCCGTCGACCTCGCCTGGAAAATCCTCGAGGCCACCGAGGCCGATCTGGGCGCCGCCGCGGTCGACCCCGGCCAGAAGCAATTGCTGTTGGAACTCGTGGAGAAGCGCGGCCGCTACGGCCGCAAGAACGGCAAGGGCTTCTACGACTATCCCGACAAGGGCGAGAAGCGGCTGTGGCCGGGGCTCGCCGACCTGCAGAAGGTCAAGCTCGACCCGGACACCATCGACGTGCAGGAGCTCAAGGACCGTCTGCTCGGCATCCAGGCGCTGGAAACCGCACGCTGCTTCGAGGAGGGCGTCCTCACCGACATCCGCGAGGCGGATGTCGGTTCGATCCTCGGCTTCGGCTTCGCGCCGTTTTCCGGCGGCACCCTGTCCTATATCGACATGATGGGCACCGCCCGCTTCGTCGCCATGTGCGAGAAGCTCGCCGTGGTTCACGGGCCGCGCTTCGCGCCGTCGAAGCTCCTCCTCGACATGGCTGCGAAAAACGAGACCTTCTACGGCCGCTTCGCCCCGCGCCCCCGCGACAAGGCGGCGTAAACGAGAAGCGGAACTCGAGCTGTAGCCCGGATGGAGCGGAAGCGTAATCCGGGTCGGCGCGATCCCGCATTGCGCTGCGCTCCATGCGGGCTACAGGCTGAGTGACAGATCTCCGTCCCCTCCCCCGCAAGCGGGAGAGGGAGGTGCCAGCCTCACGGGGATCAGTACGCACATCGGCCGCGGCAAAAAGCTACTCCGCCATCTTGGCCGAGCCATCCTCGGTCGGCGTTTCCGGCGTGAGGCCGGTGCGCTGGCGGGCGAGGGTTTCGCGGCCGGTTTCCTCCCAGTCGCCGGCGATGGTGCGCCGGGCGAAGGTCTCCCAGGTCTCGGTCCAGTCGCCGAGCGTGTAGCCGTGCCATGGCGACTCTACAGTGAGCGCCGGCAGGCCCAGCTCTTCCCAGATCGTCTTCGCCTGCTCCATGAATTCGCGCGCCGGCAGCGCCAGCGGCGGCATCGGCCGTTTGCGGGTCGCGTCGATCAGCATGGTGGAGTCCGCGCCGCGCGGGCCGTATTGGGCGCCCTGCACCCCGCCGCGATACGGCGAGATGTGGACGTCTTCGATCGGATTGGAGCGATAGGCGAGCGACCACAACACCGCGTCGGTGCTGTGGGGATCGATGTCCTCGCTCACGGCGATGACCACCTTGCCGCAATTGGAGATCAGGGTCGAAGCGCCGGAAAGCCCGCGCCACACCTCGCTGCGCGGCGTCTCCGCCGCGAACTGAAGGAATATGACCGGGCGAAGGTTGGTCAGCCGCTCATGCATCACCACCGCGCGGATGCCCTTGATGGAGAGCCTGTTGCGCAGGTGATTGAGGAACAGCGGCTCGTAGGCAACCTTCTTGATCACGCTCGATTCGCTCGGCGTCACCTGGCTGATGATCGAGGCGAACACCGGCGAGCGCTTGCGGGTGATGGCGGTCACCTGCATCGGCATGTTGTAGGCTTCCAGCGCCACATAGCCGTTGCTCTCGCCGAACGGCGCCTCCGGCTCGAGCTTTTCCGGATCGATGAAACCTTCGATGACGATCTCCGCATCGGCCGGCACCACGAGATCGACGGTCTTGCACTTCACCATGCGGATCGGCGCACCCGCGAGCCCGCCCGCCACCGCGAGCTCGTCGAGATCGACCGCGAGTTTCTGCGGCCCGGTGAAGACCACCACGGGGGCACAGCCGATCACGATGGCGATCGGCATCGGCTGGCGGCGCGCGTTGTATTTGAGCCAATGATAATAGCCGCCGGCGCCGCCGCTCGGCCGCGCCACCATGCGCACCGCCAGCCGGTCGGTCGCCTTCAGCGCCGCCCGGTACATGCCCATGTTCTGGATGCCGCTGTCGGGATCGCTGGTGACGCACAGCGTCGCCGTGAGGTAGGGCGCGGAATCAAAGCCCGGCGTCGACACCGGCACCGGCAGCGCGGCGACACCGCCGCCCGGCCGGCGCAGCTCCTCGCCGGTGATCACGACTTCCTGGCAGGGTGCCGCGGCGACCGCGACCGGCGGGATCGGATTGGCGATGGCGCGCATCCAGGCCGCGCCGATATTCTCGACCCTCTCGCCCATGCCGACGGCATAGATCTCAGGCGACGCCGCCAGCGCGCCGACCACGACGGGAATGTCGTAGCGCCGGCCCTTGGCGTCGATCACATTGGTGAACAGGAAGGCGCGCCGCGCGCTCTCGGCAATGCCGCCCAGGAACTGCCAGCGCACCAGCGGGTGCAGCTCGGTGTCCTTGTTGATGGGGCGGTCGACGCGCACCAGGAGGCCGCGCGCTTCGAGATCGGCGAGATGCGCCTGTAAGTCGAGCGCCGGCCGGCGCGCCTCGTCTTGCCGGACCGGTACGTCAGCGGGTTTGTCGAGCATGGGGCCTGCCGGGGTGCGGCCGTACCGTACCGGGCGTGGCGGCCGAGGTCTACTGCCCGTTCCAACGCTGGGATCGCGCCCGGCAACCGCGCCACTTGTTAGTGGTAGATTTGCAACACATCGGCCATTTCAAGAAATGGAGGTCGAGACACTCCTTGAGTCTTCGATAAATTAAAGCGGTAGTATTCCGGTAATTAAACGAGCTTGTGCAGCAGCCTCGTTGCGCCTGGGTGGGACTACGGCTCTACGGTGGGGGATCAAATGCTGCGTAAATTAATTCTTTCGATTGTTGCGGTCATTGGTCTGACGGTGGTTGCTGTGCCACAGCAAGCCAGTGCTCAAGTCATTTATGCCTGCAGGACAACAACCGGCACGCTTTATGAAATAACAGCAGGAGGGAAGTGTCCGAGGGACACGACGCCAGTCAGTTGGAATGTGACGGGTCCCGCAGGGCCGCCCGGTGCTCCCGGCCCGCAGGGACCGGGGGACCGGCAGGACCGATTGGAGCGACCGGCGCGACAGGCCCCATCGGAACGCAAGGAACACCCGGAATACCCGGAACACCCGGCGCAACCGGTCCGATTGGAGCGGCCGGACCGCAAGGAATTCCCGGAACCCCCGGAGCAACGGGTCCGATTGGACCGGCCGGACCGACCGGAATACCCGGAACCCCCGGAGCAACGGGTCCGATTGGATTGACCGGACCAGCGGGACCGACCGGAGCAACCGGCGCAGTTGGCGCAACGGGGCCGATCGGACTGACCGGGCCGACTGGAACACCCGGAACCCCCGGAGCAACGGGTCCGATTGGATTGACCGGACCAGCGGGACCGACCGGAGCAACCGGCGTGGCGGGATCGACCGGACCGATTGGGCCGACCGGAGCAACCGGCGCAGTCGGCGCAACGGGACCGATCGGACTGACCGGGCCGACCGGAGCAACCGGCGTGGCGGGATCGACCGGACCGATTGGGCCAACCGGAGCAACCGGCATAGCGGGACCGGCCGGACCGATTGGGCCGACCGGAGCAAACGGCGCAGTCGGCGCAACGGGACCGATCGGACCGACCGGAGCAACCGGAGCAACCGGAGCAGCATCGACGGTGCCGGGACCCACTGGACCAACCGGACCAACCGGACCGGCCGGACCGGCCGGCCCAACTGGACCAGCTGGATTTGCCGGGTCGGGCACCACGAACTATCTGCCCGTGTTCAGTTCGTCGACGACGTTGGGCAACTCGGTCATCCGGCAGGAGACATCCACCGGCTGGTCGAACACGGGCGTCGATTTCAATGGCGCCCCGGCAGTTGGGGGCACCCCTTTCGGGGTGCAAATCGAGGGGACGGTCAGCCAAAGCTCCAATACCGGCGACGGATACACTGCAACCCAGCTCCGGGCCACGGGTTATCTCGCGTCGAGCACCGCCGCGCAGGCGTACCTATACGGAATGTTCATCGACCCGCTCTTCGACTTTAGTGCGGGCTACGGCAACGACGCCGACGGTGTTTTCATCCCGGCGCCGGCCATCATCGGGGGATATGCAAATCTCGTGTCCTCCCTGGAGTTGGGGCAGCCTACGGCCGGCCCCGCCGGCACTTCCTGCAGCGCGGCGCTCAACATCGACATGCCGAACCAGTCCGGCAACTGCCCGGCCGGGGCGAACCGGGTATGGTCGATTTACAACGGGAGCGCGAGCAGCAGCTTCTTTGCTGGAAACGTGCAGTTCGGACAATTCCAGGTCGGAGGACCCCAGCCGGTCTATCCGATACAGACCGGCGCGGGGGCGTTCGTAACGACGGGGGGTGTCTGGACGAATGCCTCCAGCCGGGCGCTCAAGAAGGATATCCGGCCGCTGCCCGCCGACGAGGCGATGGAGACGCTGGCGGCCCTCGCGCCGGTGACCTTCAAGTACAAGATCGACGACGAGGCGCATGTCGGCTTCATCGCCGAGGACGTGCCTGACCTGGTCGCCACCAACGGCCGCAAGGGCCTCAGCGCGATGGATATCGTGGCCGTGCTCGCCAAGGTGGTCCAGCAGCAGCAGGCGCAGCTCGCTGACCAGCGCAAGGAACTCGACGCACTGAAGGCGCAGTTCGGGACGGAGAGACGCTAACGCCAGACTTTCCCGCCACCGCCGCCGGCGGATTGGGGCCCTTTTTATGAAGAAGCTGATACTCGCAAGTGGATGGCTGTTGGCGGCCGCAGGTCTCGCCCAAGCGGCTGACATGCCGCTGAAGGCGCTGCTGCCGCCGCCGGTCTTCAACTGGACGGGGTTCTATGTCGGCGCGGATATCGGTGCGGCCTGGGGCAGTTCCACGACGTCCTCGCCGCTCGCCAACGACCCCGGATGTTTCGTAACGATCATCCCATGTTATGGTGCGGGTACCGCGGCTGACATCAACAGCCATTCGGCGCAGAGCCAGAGTTCCAGTTCGGTGCTGGGCGGATTCGAGGCCGGCTACAATCTTCAACTCGGATATTTCGTGGTGGGCGGCGAAACCGATATCGGTTTCTACCGGCTGCGTGGAAGCAGCTTGGCCAGCGTTCCATTCACCGGTTTCCCGGTGCCGGCGGGAGGAACTGCGCCGACCTATAGCAATGACGTGAGTTCGACTTGGTCGTTTACCGCACGCGGGCGACTGGGCTTTACGCCGATGGCCGACCTGCTGGTCTACGGGACCGGAGGCGTGGCCGTCGCCAACCTGAGCCACCAGGCCCAATTTATCGAAGGCGTTTTCCCCGGGACTTCCCTCGGCACCGAGGGATCCATCTCCTCCGCGACCGTAACGGGTGCGGTGTATGGTGGCGGAGTCGAATGGGCCTTGACCAACAACTGGCTCGTGAAGGCTGAATATCTGCACGTCGAGTTCGGAAGCGTCACCGGCGCGGCATCCCCCGTCATTATTACCGGAGCTGTTTCGGGAAGTGTCTTCACCCACTCAGCCAGCTTGAATGCCGACATCCTGCGTTTCGGTGTCGACTACAAGTTTTAGAGCGTTTTTTCGCGCACGTCGCTGTGATCGCCCGGCTCGACCGGGCGATCCAGTAAACACCGACAGTGAGTACTGGTTTGCCCGGTCAAGCCGGGCAATGACACCATTAAGGTCTGCGTAGCCAGAAAATGCTCTAACGAGCGCCATCGCCGAAACCGGTTCGACTGCGGGTTTGGGGCGGCCTGAGACAATCTCGGGCGCGGCGTGATAACGAGGACGCCTGACGCGGAGAGGCGGAGCATTCCATGGGAGCGAAATGGTTCGGGGCGGCGGTCAAGCGCAAGGAGGACCCCGCGCTGCTGGCCGGCAAGGGCCGCTTCATCGACGATGTGCGCCTGCCCGGAACGCTCCATGCGGCGTTCGTGCGCAGCCCCCATCCGCACGCGAAAATCCTCGGCCTCCGCGCCGATGCGGCACGAAAGCTCGCCGGCGTGCATCTGGTGCTCGCCTTCGCCGACCTGCCGGAGCCGCTGCGCCGCAATGCGCTGCCGCTGTTCGTGCCCAGTCCCGCGATCACCGAGCTTTACATGCCCTATGCGCTGGCGGGCACCGAGACCGTCTATGCCGGCGAGCCGATCGCCATCGTGGTCGCCGACAGCCGCTACATCGCCGAGGATGCCGCCGCCCTGGTGGAGGTCGATTACGAGCCGCTTCCCGGCGTGTCGAATTGCGAGGCCGCGATGGAGCCCGGCAGCCCGCGCGCCCATCTGGGCGCGAAATCGAACATCGCGGCCCGCGTGCCCATCACCGTCGGCGATGCCGACGCCGCCTTCAAGGCGGCGGCGCATGTGGTGCGCGAGCGCATCTTCATCCATCGCGGCGGGCCGTTCTTCCTGGAGTGCCGCGGCCTGGTCGCGAGCTACGACGCGGTGACCGACGCCTATACCGTCTACATCTCCTCGCAGGGGTCGCACCGCATCAAGCGCGGGCTGCTCGACATCCTCGACCTCAACGACAACCAGATGCACGTCATCACGCCCGATGTCGGCGGCGGCTTCGGGCCGAAGGGCGCGATCTATCCGGAATATCCCTGCGTCGCCGCCTGCGCCCGCCTCGTCGGCCGTCCGGTGAAATGGATCGAGGATCGGCGCGAGAATTTCCTCTGCACCCACCAGGAGCGCGACCAGTTCTGGGACCTCGAGCTTGCGGTCGACCGCGACGCGCGGATACTCGGGCTGCGCGGCCGCCTGATCCACGACACCGGCGCCTTCGTGCCGTGGGGCCTGGTGCTGCCGTGGATCGCCGCGACCACCGTGCCCGGACCCTATGTGATTCCGAGCTACAAGCTCGAGCTGAACGCCGTCTACACCAACATGATCTCGACCACGCCGGTGCGTGGCGCCGGCCGGCCGCAGGGCGTGTTCGTGATGGAACGGATGATGGACCGGCTGGCCCAGTCGCTCGGGCTCGATCCCGCCGAAGTGCGGCGGCGCAATTTCATCAAACCGGAGCAGATGCCCTACAAGGTCGGCATCATCTTCCGGGACGGCCGCCCGGTCACCTATGACAGCGGCGATTATCCCGCCGCCCAGGCGGGCGCACTGAAGGCCGCGGACTACGACGGCTTCCCGGCGCGGCAGGCTCTCGCGCGCAAGGACGGGCGCTATCTCGGGATCGGCATCAGCAATGCGGTGGAGGGCACCGGGCTCGGCCCCTATGAGGGCGCCACCGTGCGGATCGCGACCACCGGCAAGATCGTGCTCTACACCGGCGCGACGCCGCAGGGCCAGTCGCACAAGACGACCCTCGCCCAGATCGCCGCCGACCAGCTCGGCGTGAGCTATGAGGACGTGACGGTCGCGACCGCCGACACCAAGGACATCGCCTTCGGCGTCGGCACCTTCGCGGCGCGCACCGCGGTCAATGCGGGATCGTCGGCCCACATCGCTGCCTTCGAGGTGGCCAAGAAGATCAAGCAGATCGCCGCCGACATGATGGAAGTCTCGCCGGACGACCTCGATCTGCGCGACGGCTTCGCCGAAGTGCGCGGGGTGCCCGGCATGAAGAAGAGCTTCCGCGAGATTTCGGTGAAGTCGATCGGCATGCCCGGATTCTCCATGGCCGGCGGGCTGTCGCCGGGCCTCGAAAACACCGCCTATTTCCAGCCGGACCAGTCGACCTATTCCAACGGCACCCATATCGCCGAAGTCGAGGTCGATATCGAAACCGGCGCCGTGAAGATCGTCCGCTTCACCGTGATGCATGACTGCGGCACCGTGATCAATCCCATGGTGGTCGAGGGCCAGGTGGTCGGCGGCGTCGCCCACGGCATCGGCAATGCGCTGTTTGAGAGGCTGTTCCACGACAAGGATGCCCAGCCCCAGACCGTCAATTTCGCCGACTACCTGCTGCCGGGGTCGACCGACATGCCGCCGATCGACATCATCCATTCGGAAACGCCCTCTCCGCTCAATCCGCTCGGCATGAAAGGCGCGGGCGAGGGCGGCACCATTCCCGCGATCGCCGCCATCATCGCTGCGGTCGAGAACGCGCTGGCTCCGTTCGGCATCAGGATCAACGAGGCGCCGATCAGCCCGGCGCGCATCGCGGAGTTGGTGAGCGGCGCGGCGAAGGCGCAATGACTGGTCGTGCAGTGTCACAGGCCCGAATTTGCGCTCTCCCTCCCCCTAAAAGGGGGAGGGAGAGCGTGGGGGTCCGCTGACTCGCCGTCAGTGCCGTCCGCGACCCCCTCCCCGACCCTCCCCCTTTCAGGGGGAGGGGAAAGCGGCAACTCATTGGACGCAACGCCGCTTGACGGAATGATGGTAGCGAACAGACGGCGTAGCGCGGTCCCGGCGCGCTCGAACGAGGCATCGATCGCCTGGTCGGATGGGCGGGTGCGCCAGCGAAACAACAGCCCGTGCACGCACCAGATCACGAGGCCGGTGAAGATGGCGGCGAAGATCACGTCGGACGGGAAGTGTCCGCCCAGCAGCAGGCGCATGAAGGCAATGCCGGCCGCGTAGACGGCCACACCCGCGAACGCCACGTAGCGCCACGGCACGGGCACCAGCAGCGCCGGCGCGAAGAGCCACACCGCGGACGAGGTCTCCCCGGATACGAACGAGCAGTTCGCATCGCAGGCGCCGCGCGGGTCCCACCACGGCTTGAACGCCATGGCACCGCCGAACTCGGTCACCATCCCCGGCCGCGGCCGCGACCAGTGGTCCTTGAGGACGGTATTGACCAGCAGGCCGGGCCCGAGCACCAGCGACAGGATGAGAAACAGCGCGGCGCGCCCGGGCATCAAAGTCGGCCGCTTCGGCCAGAACATCTTGATGGCCAGGACGGCAATGGCCGGGGCGACGGCGAGCGTCGTGACCACCGGCTCCAGTTTGCGCGCGACCTCGATGGCGCGGTAAAGACGCGGCATCGCCTCGCGGATCCCGACGTCATGGAAAAAGGACGCCACGGCCAGGTCGATCCCGGGCGCCACGGCAAAGACGAGCCCGGTCAGCACCGCCAATCCGGCCAGGATGATGAAGATGATGCGGGCCACCGAATGTCCGCTCGCTGTGCCTGTCGCTGCATCCATAGGGCTGACATTATAGCGGTACTGAGGCTACGGGAGCGCAGTTTCCTTTCCCTCCCCGAATTCGGGGAGGGAGAAGCTACCCGCGCCCCAGCACCAAATCGTCCCGGTGGATCATCTCGACGCGGCCTTCGATGCCGAGGAGCAGCATGATGTCGCTCGACGGCCGGCCCTTGACCTTCTCCGCATCGCCGGCGTCGTAGGCAACGAGGCCGCGGCCGATCTCGGCGCCGTCGGGGCCGCGCACGATCACGGCATCGCCGCGGGCAAACTGGCCGTCGATGCGGACCACGCCGACCGGCAGCAGGCTGTTGCCGCGGCGCAGCGCGGCCACCGCGCCGGCATCGATGGTCAGTATGCCCTTGGGCTCGAGCGAGCCGGCGATCCATTTCTTACGCGACGTCACCGGATTGACCGGCGTCAGGAACCAGGTCGCCCGCGCGCCCGAGGCGATCGCCCGCAGCGGATGCTCGATCCGGCCGGACGCGATCACCATGTGGGTGCCTCCGGTGGTGGCGATCTTGCCGGCCTCGATCTTGGTCTGCATGCCGCCGCGCGAGAGCTCCGAATTGGCGGTTCCCGCCATCGCCTCGATCTCCGGCGTGATCCGCTCCACTACCGGCACCAGCTTGGCGTCCGCGCTGGTGCCCGGCGGGGCGTCGTAGAGCCCGTCGACGTCCGACAGCAGCACCAGGAGGTCGGCGCTCACCATGGTGGCGACCCGGGCGGCGAGGCGGTCGTTGTCGCCATAGCGGATTTCGTTGGTGGCGACGGTGTCGTTCTCGTTGATGACGGGCACCGAACGCCATTCCAGGAGCTTGGCAATGGTCGAGCGCGCGTTGAGATAGCGGCGCCGCTCCTCGGTGTCGCCGAGCGTGACCAGGATCTGGCCGGCACTCAGCCCGTGCACGCCCAGCGCCGCGGACCAGGTGCGGGCGAGCTCGATCTGGCCGACCGCGGCGGCGGCCTGGCTGTCCTCGAGCTTGAGTATCCCCTTCGGCAGCTTGAGCATGGAGCGGCCCAGCGCGATCGCGCCGGAGGACACGACCAGCAGGTCGCGCCGCTCGCCGTGCAGGCGCGCGACATCGTCCGCCAGCGAGGCGAGCCATCGCTGCTTCACCCGGCCGGCCGCGGCGTCGATCAGCAGGGACGAACCGACTTTCACGACGATGCGGCGGAATTCGGCGAGTGCTGGAATCTTGGGGCTCATCGGCATGATCGCGAGGGGACGGGAATGCAGGGTGACCGGTAGATCAGCCGCCCGCGACAAGCAATCGAATTGCGGTCACGCTCAAATGCGAGGGCGCTACTCCGCCGCGACCTGCAGCTCGGAGAGGAACGGCGCGATCGTCACCGGCCGTCCGGCCCGTGCCGCCACCATGTGCCCGGGCGGGACCGCTTTCCAGCGATCGGGCGTGGTGGTTTTCGGGCACGAAAAACCCTTGCGAGAGTTCCACGTCACGCGCTGGGCATGGTTTGGGCGCAATGTTGGGCAAGCAGGGGCATTTCCAATTTATTGACGATCTGGTCAACTGGAGGTTCCCCATCGACTGCGGCCATCGCCAATATGGCAGCACGCGCCGCAAACGAAGCCGGGAGTTGATCCATGCTCACACAGATTTCCCGCCGCCGGTTGCTGACCACCGGCATCGCAGCTGCAGCAGCCGTGACACCTCGGTTGCGCTCGGCAAGCGCCGCCACGGCCGCGCAGCACCTCACCGCTGCGACACGCAGCCTCGACGTCAACGGCAAGCCGGCGCGTGTATTCGGATTGACCGGGCCCGACGGCAAATCCGGACTGACGCTTGCTCCCGGCGACCGCTTCCTCGTCGATCTCGCGAATACGACCGATGTTCCGACCATCATCCATTGGCATGGGCAAACGCCGCCTTGGACGGAGGACGGATTCCCCTGGCCGCAAACGCCGCCGCTTCGCGCCGGAGCCGGGCGCCGCTACGACTTCCAGCCGATCCCCGGGACATACTGGATGCACTCGCATCATGGCCTGCAGGAGCAGAGCCTGATGACTGCGCCGCTGATCGTCCCGAGCGCTTCCGAACTCAGGGAAGACCGCCAGGACATCGTGATGATGCTCCACGATTTCAGCTTCCGCGCGCCGATCGAGCTGTTGGCGGGCCTCACCGGCACGAGCCCGGAGGCGGCGGAACGCATGGCGACCGCGACGGAAAATGTCCCGTCGCCGCAAAGCCAGACCGTTGCCGCGAATGGTGGCAGTGCGGCTCAGCCGGGCATCTCAGTGCCCGCGGAAATCGGCACATCGAAGATGAGCATACCGGGCGGAATGGCGGTGGATTTGAACGACATCGACTACGACGCCTTTCTCGCCAATGACCGCACCCTGGCCGATCCGGAGGTTGTCCGCGTGTCGCCCGGGGCGCGGGTCCGGCTGCGGATCATCAATGCGGCCTCGTCGAGCCAGTTCTGGATCGACCTCGGCATGCTGACGGGGCAAGTCGTCGCGGCCGACGGCCATCCGGTGCATCCGGTGGCCGGCGGCAGGTTCCCGCTGGCAATTGCCCAGCGCCTGGATATCCTGCTCGATCTCCCGGATCGGGGCACCTTCCCGATCCTCGCCCAGGTCGAAGGAAAGCGTGCCCGCGCCGGCGTCATTCTCGCGACCGCGGATGCACCGATTGCCCGCATCGAGGATGCGGCGGCTACCGCGCCTGCGCTGGACAATTCGCTGGAAGCGCGGCTGTCGGCGGTCGATCCGCTGCCGGCGCGCCAACCGGATCTCGTGCACCGGATCGCGTTTACGGGCAACATGCGGCCCTATTCATGGGCGCTGAACGGACAATATTGGCCGCAGATCGAGCCGCTGATGCTGCGCAAGGGGCAGCGCGTCGAGATCGAACTGGTCAACCAGACGATGATGCCCCACCCGATGCATCTGCATGGCCACGCCTTCCAGGTGATCGCGGTGGACGGCAGGCCGATCACGGGTGCGGTACGCGACACCGTCCTGGTGCCGCCGCGGGGAAACCTGCGCTTCGCCTTCGATGCGGACAACCCGGGCCGCTGGGCGTTCCACTGTCACAATCTCTATCACATGGCGACGGGAATGCTGACCGAGTTCCGGTATGACGGGATCACGTGAAGGCCCCGGAAATACCGGGGCCTTGGTCGTTGATCCGAAACGGCTCTGGCTTCGGCGGTCAGTAGGAGACCGGACCGCTGAACTTGTAATTCACGCCGAGACGGAAAACCTGTTCGGTAATGTCGTTGGTGAGCATTCTGTTGCCGGCCGTAAACCCGGTCTGGCCGAAGAGACTGGACGTAAACACCGTGTTGTAGTTATCCGCGTTGGCGCCGAAATCCATGTAGAGATATTCGGCCTTTGCCGTCCAATTTCCAAACAGCTTCGCCTCGATGCCGGCTCCAAAGGTCCATCCGGTCCTGACAGAGCTGTCGTTAATCGAACCGCCAAACGTGTTAACGGTTGTTCCGGTACCCGCAAAGATCGTTCTGCCGGCCACCGCCGCGCTTGTCTTGACTTCTCCGTACGCCAAGCCGCCTGTGATGTAGAACAGCGCAGGCCCACTGGTGTAGCCGAAGCGTCCGCGTACCGTTCCGAACCAATCGAGATTGAACGAAGCGGAATTGCTCGCGAACATCACGGGAAACGTGACGGCACCGGCGGAAAAGTTAATGGCGGTCGGCGTGTTGCACGCCATCAGGCAATTCGAAGTGCCGCTTATGCTGGATCCCTGAATGTCGGTCTCGAAGCCCAGCACGCCAAGACGGGACGAGCTGCCAGTTATATCCGAACTGACCACCACCGTTCCAGCCTTTCCCGGAGAGGTCAAATGTCTGACCGCCACCGTACAGCACGGTGCCTGGCGCGACAATAATGTCGGCAACTCCAGCAGTCGTCGAACTCGTGCCGCTGTCCATACCCATGCCGTAACCGACGTTGCCACCGATATAGAAGCCGGTCCAACTGTAGACAGGCGCAGGTGGCGGCGCCTTCAATGCCATGTGGGCCGCGTAAACTGCATTACCCCCAACATTCAAGGCAACGAAGGCTGCACTTGCCAAAAGAACTTTTCTCATTTCATCCCCCTGAGTGACCCGCTTAATCTAGGACAAGCTGAGCATCTTGTCTGTGGATATTCCGCTGAATGTTGAAATAGGAGAAGAGACGTTGCTCGCCTTGAGCCGGTAGGCTCGGGGTGCTGATTCCACGAAAGGAAAGCAACGCCATGAAGAGAATTAGCACAACACCGACCGTATTGCCTTCGACGAAGGTGGGGGCTGTGGGCAAAGCCTGGGACGAGGTGTCCGCAAGCTTTGAACGATTTTGTTTAGCCGCCGGCGTCGAAGTGCTTGGGGCGATGATGGAAAAGGACGCCGAGGAGGTTTGTGGGGCTCGCCAGGCCCGCAGCGATGGACGGCGCGCACACCGCTGGGGGCGTACCCAGGGCAAGCTTGGGTTTCATGCCGGCAAGGTGGCAATTGAACGGCCGCGTGTGCGTGACCTCGCTGGCCAGGAACTGGCGCTGCCGAGCTGGGATCGTGCGGTCGCGGAGGACTGGCTCGGCAAGTGGGCGATGAACCTGATGCTGATCAACGTCTCGACGCGCAAATTCCGCCGCGCGGTGCGGCTTCCCGAGGGCGATGTTCCGGCGCAGGCAGGGGCCGGAGTGTCGGAGTAGGCGGCTTCGCGCCACTTCGTGGCATTGTCGGCGGCCCGCATGAAGGAATGGATGGGCGCCGATCTGTCCGGGCTCGACATCATGGTGGTGCAGATCGACGGCATCCACATCAGCGAGCATCTCGTGCTGGTGGCGGCACTCGGGATGGATAGTCAGGGCTTCAAACACCCGCTCGGACTGATGGAAGGGGCAACCGAGCACAGCGCTGTGGTGCAGGCGCTGATCGACGACCTGATCGAGCGCGGCCTCGATCCAGCGGTGCCACGTCTGTTCATCATCGACGGCTCGAAGGCGCTCGCCAAGGCGATCCGGCGCAGCTTCGGGCGCCATACACCGATCCAGCGCTGCCAAATCGACAAGGCGCGGAATATCGTGGAGCGTCTATCGCCAGCTCTTCATGCCTCGGTCCGGCGTGCGTTGCGCCAGGCCTGGGAAATTGACGACGCCGAGAAGGCGGAGAAGCTGATCCGCAATCTCGCCCTCTGCCACTTAGACCGGAAATGAAGCCACCCAGCCGAACGGCCCGTCCATTAGGCCGCCATCTGCCGGCTGTCGCGTATCAAGCGAATTCCCCGACCCTGAAGACCGGGGAGGTCACGAGCCGGGCCAACGCCCAGGCCAGTACGGAAGGTTCACCGACCGGTTATCCCAACCCGGCTATCGGCCTTCGGAACTGGGATAAACTACCAACGGCGCTTTTTGCCATCGATGTATCATCCTGGTTCCGTTGCCGCCCGCGACGCCTGCCACGACCTGTCTGCAGCTGGCGAAAGCGGACGCAGCATCCGCCGCCCATCCATTGGTCAATCCGCCGAAACTCGCTCAGCGCGCCCGCCAGACGAACGCGGCGCTGACGACGTAGTTCCACACCGCGCTCATCAGCGCGCCGCCGAGGCCGGCCAGCCACCAGTTCTCGTCGTAATCGTAGATCCAGGCGGCGGCGCCCACATTGGAGATCGCGCCGACCGCGCAGATGAGCTGGAACCGCAGCAAGCCGGTCAGGAACCGCCAGCCGGACAGCCGCTGATCGCGGTAGGTCAGCATGTTGTTGAGGGCGAAGTTCCAGCATACCGCGAGCACGGTCGCCGCCACCTGGGCGATGCCGAAGCGCAGCGCCAGCGATTGTATCGCCACCTGCAGGGCGGCCATGTGGATCACGACGCCGGTCAATCCGACGAAGCAGAACATCAGGAAGCGGAACGACACCGCGTCGTTGGTGAGCTTGGCGACCAGCAGCGCCGCGAAATCGAGAATGATGTGGGCGTCGAGCTTGCTCTCGCCGTGCTGGCGCTCGCGGAACGTATAGGGCAGCTCGGCCGGCCGCAGCGTCCCGCGCGCCGTCGTCATGATGTCGAGCAGCAGCTTGAAGCCCTGGGACGAAAGCCGCGGCGCGATCTCCTCCACCGCGGCGCGGCGGATCATGAAGAAGCCGCTGCCGGAATCGTTGAGGTCCACCTTGGTGATCATCTGGGCCGCGACGTGCGACAGCCGGCTCATGAAGCGGCGCTTGCTGGTGAAGCTGTCCGCCGAGCCGCCGGGGATGTAGCGGCTTCCCACCACGACATCGACGTCGCCTTTGCGAATGCGTTCGAGCATCGGCGGCGAGCAGCGTCTCGTCGTGCTGGAGGTCGGCATCGAGCACGGCGACGTAGCGGGCCTGGCTCGACATCA
This sequence comes from uncultured Alphaproteobacteria bacterium, assembly GCA_963800215.1. GTDB lineage: Bacteria > Pseudomonadota > Alphaproteobacteria > Rhizobiales > Xanthobacteraceae > JAJPKK01. The sequence continues at coordinate 321,761 of CAWCZY010000013.1, forward strand.
TGCCCTCGATGCAGGCGCCGGCGAGGCCGCGCCGGCCGATGCGGCGGATGCAGCGGACGCGGTGGTCGGCGGCGCCGAGCGCGCGCACCGCCGCGGCGGTTCCGTCCGGGCGAGTTGTCGTCGACGAAGATGACCTCCCACGACACATCCTCGAGGGTGCGCTTGAGCAGGTCGACCATGAGCGGCGACGTTGTCGCGCTCGTTATAGGTCGGCACGATGACGCTGAGCTCCGGCGCCGGGGTGATGCCGGAATCGATCGAGGTCGGCGCCTTTGGTCAATTGGTCCATGATCGTCCCGCTCACGAAATGCCGCACGGCTTCACGCGCCGCCGGCGCCTTCCCAGGCCCGCCGGGGTCCTGGATGACCCAATATACCTGCCAGATCGTCTATGCCACCGGCCAGTCTCCTGACCAGGGCATTGCGCCGCCAGGCGTCTTCGAGGCGCGGCATGGTATGTCCCAGCACGGCGAGCCCTTCTCCCTGCAGCCAGGCTGCGGCGACCAGCAGGGTCAGCAGCCAAGTGCCGAGATTATAGCGCACAAAATTGATGTAGGAGATGCCGATCCCGTGCTGCAGCAGGGTCGCGAGCGCGATCAGGCGCAGCCAGGGATCGAAGCGCGATCCGAACAGGCCGACCCGCACCAGGGTCGCGACCCCGAGCGCATGCAGCGGCACCGTGAACAGCCATTCCTGCGGACCCGAGAGCCAGCGGCCGAGCTGGGCCACCGCGCGCTTGACGTGGTCGCCGGCGAAATCGAGGGTCACGAGTTCGAGCGCCGCCCGCGCATAGTCGAGCGGCGGCATCAGCAGGGTCTGCGGCAGGCTCACGCTGCTCGTGAACAGGACCAAGGAATGGCCGAACACGTAATTGTGCAGCGGCGACACCGCGAGCGCCGCAAATCCCGCCGCCAGCGCGGCGGCGCGCCCGAATTGCCGCTGCCATAGCCACATCAGCCCGGCGCCGACGACCATCACGCCCGATGCCAGCAGCAGGTTGGGCCGGCAGAAGGTGGCGGCGGCGAACAGCAGGCCGGATGCGAACACGCGCGCCGCGGCTCCGGCACGGCCCCGGTCCGCGGCGGCACGATCAGGACCAGGGCGGCGAACAGCAGGATGAAGGCGAACGGATCGGCAAAGCCGCGCGCCGCCCACACCACGTAATAGAACAGGCTCGATCCGAACAGCGCGCCGGCCGGCGTGGCGACGAAGGCAAGGACGATCACGAGGGCCCATCGCGGCGTCAGGAAACGCCGGAACAGCGCGAACACCAGCAGCGGGAACGCGAGGATCATCGAGAGATAGCCGAGGAACGTGTCGCCGAACAGGAACCGTTCCAGGGCACGGAAATAGCGCAGGCCCGGCGCGAAGAAATAGACGTTTTCCTCGCCCCGCCAGGCGGCGGCGAAATCGCCCGACAACAGATGGCGCACGATGCGGCGGGCATAGCCTTCATAGGTCAGGCCGTCGTCGCCGGAATCGAGCGGCCGGAAACCGCCGATGAATTGCGCATCGATGAAGACGATGACCAGCAAAGTCAGCGCGATCAGCGTCACCGGCAGCGACGAGCCGGCGCGGCTCGATGCGCACCAGCAGGATGACGATCCCGATCACGCCGCCGAGGGTGAGGCCCCGCTCCAGGGCGCGGCGCAACAGGATCGTCCGGGCGGCGTCGAGCATCATGGCGAGGCGGACGTCCGGCTCTGATCGAGATGCCGAAGATGCGCCGGCCGATATCGTCCGCGGTGATCTCCCGGCATTGCGTGTCGGCGCCGGTCAGCTCGTCGAACCGCTCGCCGCCGGTTTCCCACAGCACGGTGCCGCGCCAGCACAGCCGGCTGCCGGCAAACGGCGCCGGGAAGCGGTAGACGACGAACAGCGGCAAGCGTGATGCGATAGCGGTCGAACAGATTGAGCGAACGCCGGTCGCGCTGCGAAGCGCGTGATGTCGCTCGAATCGTCCGGCCACGCATAGGTCAGCTCGTTGATGACGCCGAGCCGCAGGTAGGCGGGGTCGGAGAAATTTATGCCGGTCACGCGGCGCGAATAGGCGCCGCGGTCGAAAATGCCGTCGGCGGAAAACGCGTAGCCGTCGGCCTCCGCCGTACGGTCGGGCCGCCAGCAGCCCTTGGCGGGATCGCCGCATCGTTTTTCCGGCGGGTAGCGCTGCGTCGAACTGCCGCGCCAGGACGCGCAGCACGTCGGCCGGCAGGCCCGAGGTCTGCGCCGCCGCCGGCCCCGGCAGGAACACGTTGTGGCCCTCCTCGATGCGCGGCGCCGGCCACAGCACGTGACCGGCGACGACCGCACCCGCCAGCGCGACCGCGGCGATCCAGCGGCGCCGGTCGGTGGAGAGCGTCCCGGTCAGAACCAGGAGAACGGCGGCGAGCAGCAGGGCGTAGGCGACGAGGTCGTCGATGGGAAGTCCGAGAATTGCGACGACGAGAAGCAAGGCCGCCAGACGCCCCACAACGACCCCCGATCCCATTACGATACGATCCCCGGCAAATTTACGGATGCGACACCGGGGCGGGCCCGGTCGACGAGAGATATGGCGCCCAGCCAATGGCCCCTGGTATCAATGGCGTCAAGACCGGCAAATTGCGAGATGGATGACACGGTCGACGGAGGCCGGTTCGTGGAGGGTAGCGCGCGGCGCCTGATCGGAAACAGCCGGACCGGCGTCCGGGTCCGTGCGTTCGATGTGCCGCCTGCGATGAAGATCGCTTCCGCTGTCGACGGCGCGGCCGGGCTCAACCGGCTGCTCGATGCGCTGAGCGATCCCAAGCGCAGCGGGCGCACCGTCGCGATCGCGCTCGTCCTCTATTGTGCGGTCTGGACCCTCTACGCCGTCCTCTCCAAGCTGAGCCAGGATATCCATTTCGACATGGGCGAGATGGTGTCGTGGTCGCGCGAGGTCGGGCTGGGGACGCCCAAGCACCCGCCTCTGCCGGCCTGGCTGGTCGGCATCTGGTTCATCGTGTTTCCGCTGCAGGACTGGGCCTTCTACCTGCTTTCCATGGCGATGGCGACGTTCGCCCTGTGGGTCGCCTGGATGATCGCCGGGCGCTATCTCGACGGCGAAAAGCGCGCCGCCGGCCTCGCGCTTCTCACGCTGGTTCCGTTCTTCAATTTTCACGCGCTGAAGTACAACGCCAATTCGATGTTGACGCCGACATGGGCGCTGACCACGTGGTTCTTCCTGCGCTCCCTCGACAGCCGCAGCGCCGGTGCGGCGGTGCTGGCGGGTCTCGCCGCCGCGGTGGCCATGCTGGTGAAATACTGGTCGGTCGTGCTGCTGGCGGGGCTCGCGATCGCGGCGCTCGCCGATTCCCGCCGCGCGGCTCTATTTCCGCTCGCCGGCCCCCTACATCACCGTCGCCGTCGGCGCGGCGGCGCTGGCGCCCCATATCTGGTGGCTCTATGCCCATGATTTCGCGGCGTTCGGCTATGCGCTCGAGATCCCATCCCGCCACGATCGCCCAAGCCCTGCGTTTCGGGCATCGCCTATGTGGCAGGCGCGGTGGGATATGTCGCGGTGCCGGTTCTGCTCGCCGCCGCCGCGGCGCGGCCGTCCGGCCCGGCCGTCGCCGACACCGCGTGGCCGTCCGATCCGCGACGCCGCACCGTCGTCGTCGCCTTCGTGCGTGCCGCTCCTGCTGCCGCTGCTCGCCGCGGTCATCGCCAAGGAGGAGGTCGTCTCGATCTGGGCCATCGCCAGCATGACGCTGCTGCCGGTGGTGCTGCTGTCGTCGCCGCTGGTGACGCTGCCGCGCGCGGCAGCGATCCGCATCCTCGCCATCGCGATTGCCGTGCCGGTCGTCTGCGTCGTCGCCGCGCCCGTGGTCTCGCTCGCGGTTCATCTCCACGGCGTCGAGAATTACGGTGCCGCAATACCGGCTGGTGGCCGCAGGCGCGTCGAACAGGCCTGGCGCGACACCACCGACCGTCCGCTGCGCATCGTCGGCGGCTCCTCCAACCTGCTGTACGGCTCGGTGCCCTATTTCGCGGAGCGGCCGTCGATCTACGAGATCGCCACGCCGCAATTGACGCCCTGGGTCGACGAGGCGCGGATCGCCCGCGAGGGCATCGCGCTCTACTGCCCGGCCGAGGACTTCGTCTGCATGAGGGCGCTTGAATGCGCGCGCCGCCGAGCAGCGCGCGCCGGCAAGCGCGTCGAGGCCGAGATCTCGCGCACATTCCTCGGCATCGCCGACAAGCCGGTGCGCTATGTGATCGTCGCGATCCCGCCGCGGTGAGAGCGCTTCCCTCACCACGGTCATTCCGGGGCGCGCGTCTTCCTTCGCACGAACCCGGAATCCAGGCTGCGGTGCAGGTGGTGAGGCCGTCTGGATTCCGGGTTCGGTGCGTTGCACCGCCCCGGAATGACAAAACAAAGAGCTTCAATACCGGTAGTGATCCGGCTTGAACGGCCCCTCGACCGGCACGCTGATATAGGTCGATTGCTTCTCGCTCAATTTCGTCAGATGGGCGCCGATCTTGTCGAGATGCAGCCGCGCGACCTTCTCGTCGAGGCGCTTGGGCAGGGTGTAGACCTTCTTCTCGTATTTGCCGGGGTTGGTCCACAGCTCGATCTGGGCCAGCGTCTGGTTGGTGAAGGAGGCCGACATGACGAAGCTCGGATGGCCCATGGCGTTGCCGAGATTGACCAGCCGCCCCTCGGACAACAGGATAATGCGCTTGCCGTCCGGGAATTCGACCTCGTCGACCTGCGGCTTGACGTTGTGCCACTTGAAGTTCTTCAGCGCGGCGACCTGGATCTCGCTGTCGAAATGGCCGATGTTGCAGACGATGGCGCGGTCCTTCATCTCGCGCATGTGGTCGACGGTGATCACGTCGAGATTGCCGGTGGCGGTCACGAAGATGTCGGCGCGGGCCGCGGCGTCTTCCATGGTGACGACTTCGTAGCCCTCCATCGCCGCCTGCAGGGCGCAGATCGGATCGACTTCCGACACCATCACCCGGCAGCCGGCCTGGCGCAGCGACGCCGCCGAGCCCTTGCCGACATCGCCGAAGCCGGCGACCATGGCGACCTTGCCGGCCATCATCACGTCGGTGCCGCGGCGGATGCCGTCGACGAGGGATTCGCGGCAGCCATAGAGGTTGTCGAATTTCGACTTGGTCACGCTGTCATTGACGTTGATCGCCGGCCACAGCAGCGTGCCCTTCTTCTGCATCTCGTAGAGACGGTGCACGCCGGTGGTGGTTTCCTCCGACACGCCGCGGATGGTCTCGGCGTTCTTGCGGTACCAGCCCGGCTTGTCCTTGAGGCGCTTCTTGATGGCGGCAAAGAGGATTTCCTCCTCCTCGTTGGCGGGCTTGCTGATGAGCCCGGTCTCGCCCTGCTCGGCGCGCAGGCCGAGATGGATGAGCAGGGTGGCGTCGCCGCCATCGTCGAGGATCAGGTTCGGCGTGCCGCCGTCGCCCCATTCGAAGATGCGATGGGTGTAGTCCCAATATTCCTCGAGGCTCTCGCCCTTGACCGCGAACACGGGAATGCCGGCGGCGGCAATCGCCGCCGCCGCGTGGTCCTGGGTCGAATAGATGTTGCACGACGCCCAGCGAACGTCGGCGCCGAGCGCCGCGAGCGTCTCGATCAGCACGGCGGTCTGGATCGTCATATGCAGGGAGCCGGCGATGCGTGCGCCGCGCAGCGGTTGCTCGGGGCCGTACTCCTCCCGCGTCGCCATCAGCCCCGGCATCTCGATCTCGGCGATGGCGATTTCCTTGCGGCCCCATTCGGCGAGCCCAATGTCCTTCACGACATGGTCGCTCGATTTGCTTGCAGCGGGCGATGTCCGGGATCTTGGGTGAAGGCGGTCATATGGGTCCCTCGGAGCGGTTGCGGCGGACGAAAGGAAGAGGCCTGCCTATAGCAAGCCGGCCAGGGCACCGCAACAGACATATAAAGAAATCTTTATGTCATTATTACGTGCCTTCTTCTCCCTCCCCGTTTTCGGGGAGCGCCGGGGTGGGGTCTGTTCGGCGGGACGGACGTGGTGAGAATTCGGCCGTTCAATCCTCTTCGCCGAACCGTGCGGCCACCAGCGCTTCCAAGGCGGCCATGACCGCGGCACTCTCGTTGCCGGTCGCGGCGACAGTGATCGAGGTGCCCGGGCCGGCCGCCAACATCATCAATCCCATGATCGAGGTGCCGCCGACGGTCTCCCCGCACCGCGTCACCCGCACATCCGCGTCGAATTTCTCCACGGTCTGAACGAACTTGGCGGAGGCACGGGCATGCAGGCCGCGCTGATTGATGATGGGCAGGTGCTTGACGATGGCGTCCAGCGAGACCGCGGAAAGGTCGGGAGGGCAATCCTCTTCCGATTCGGGCCCGCTGCTCATTTCCCGGCCAGTACCCGGCTTGCAATGGTGATGTATTTGCGGCCGGACTCCTGGGCCGCCGTGACCGCCTCGGCGAGCGGGCTTTCGTCCCGCACCTTCACCAGCTTGATCAACATGGGCAAATTGATCCCGGCCAGCACCTCGACCTTGGGCCGGCTCATGACGGAAATGGCGAGATTGGAGGGGGTGCCGCCGAACATGTCGGTCAGGATGACGACGCCGTCACCGCTGTCGACCTTCTTGACTGCCTCGATGATGTCGCGGCGCCGCTGCTCGACATTGTCATCAGGACCAATGGTCACCGTCTCGATCTGGTCTTGAGCGCCGACGACATGCTCGAGGGCGGCGCGGAACTCGATGGCAAGCCGCCCGTGGGTTACGAGAACGATACCGATCATGGAATCACCCGGCGGGCGCGTACGGGTGCGCCGCACGAAAGAGCTTCAATCATGACCATCCCAAGGCCGAGCGCAAGGGCTTTTCCGGCTTGTGGCGGCGCAGCATCGTCCCTCGCCGAAGGCCGCCCGTGGTGGCGGCATTTTGCGTTGGGGCATCGTGAGGTTAGGAGTGCGCAGCCGAAGTGCTGTCTGGCGCAGCCTTGTCCAACGTGAGGGCGGCGAGCACAAGGGAAAAGGCGTTCGCACCCGGTGCGACCGCAAGACGCGGCAGCTGCACGCCTTCGATTTCCGTCGTCGCGGCGGCGGCTTGCGGCATGCGCTCCGACGCCGTTTCGAGATCGACCACGAGGCCCACCACGGCCATCGATTCGTAGGGCAGGCGACGAATGCCGATGCCGCGAATCTCCATCAGCCCGGCGAGGTTGGCGGGTGCCCGGGCGAGCAGCCGCCCATGGGCTGCCGCGACGTGAACGCGGTCGTCGGCGATGAGCCGGCAGAACGCCAGCCGGCCATAGGCGGCGGCCTGGATGAGTTCGAGCGCCAGTCGCGACTTGCCGGCACCGGCGGGGCCGCGAATGAGGATCGCGCGCGCGCCCACCAGCACGGCGCAGGCGTGGATGGTGGGGGCATCGAGGGTTTCGGCGCTCACCGTCGCGCGACCCGTCACAACACCCGCAGATGCACGGTGAAACATGCGCCCAGCACGGCGGCCTCGCCGTCTTCGTCCGGCGGCGCCGTGCGGTTGCGCGCTGCCAGGCGCCCGCCATGGGCTTCGACGATCTGCTTGGAGATGGAGAGGCCGAGCCCGGAATTCTGGCCGAAATTCTGCTGCGGCCGGTCGGTGTAGAAGCGCTCGAATATCTTCTCCAGGGCGTCGGGCCGGATGCCCGGGCCGTCGTCTTCGACGATGATCGCGATCTCGTCGCCGGTGCGGCGGCAGGTGACGCGGACCACGCCGTCCTGCGGCGAGAACGAGCGGGCATTGTCGATGAGATTGTTGATGACCTGGCTCAGCCGCGAATCGTAGCCCTGCACCACGAAGATGCGCGGGCCGCCCTCGAAGGCGAGCGTGACCGTCACCGCGTTATCGCGCTTGACCTCGTTTGCGATCGTCACCACCGCCGACAGCAGCTTGTCGAGGTCGACCGGCGCCGGCTCCTGGCGCTGTAACTCGGCATCGAGCCGGCTCGCGTCGGAAATGTCGGAGATCAGGCGGTCGAGCCGCTTCACGTCGTCCTGGATCACCGAAAGCAGGCGGCCGCGGCTGGCGTCGGTCTTGGCCAGCGGCAGCGTCTCCACGGCGGACCGCAGCGAGGTCAGCGGATTTTTCAGCTCATGGGCGACGTCGGCGGCGAAGCTTTCGATCGCCTCGATCCGGCTGTACAGCGCATCGGTCATTTCGCGCAGGTTGCCGGACAGGTGGCCGATCTCATCGCGCCGGCCGGTGAAGTCGGGAATCTCCACCCGACCCTTGGCGCGCCGGCGCACCCGGTCGGCGCCATCGGCGAGGCGCCGCACCGGGCCCGCGATGGTTCCGGCGAGCAGCACCGAGAGCAGCATCGAGACGCCGGCCGCGATCAGGAAGACCTTGAGGATGGAGAGCCGTTCCGCCGCGACGGTCTGATCGATATCGGCGCCCTGGGTCGACAGCAGCAACGCGCCGCGCACGGTGCGGAAGCGCTGGATCGGCACCGCCACCAGCACGATGACCTCGCCGCGGTCGTTGATGCGCACATGCTGGCCTTCTGGCCATTGAGCGACTTGCCGACCTCCGGATAGCCCTTGCCGTTCTCTCCCCCGAGGTCGCGGTAGATCGGCAGGTCGCCGCGTCCGAGCCAGGTGCGGATGGCGATGAAGGTGCGTTCGATAATGCCCGGCTTTTCCGTGGTCGGCGGCGGCAGGTCGAAGCGGAGCACGTCGCCGCGTCCGTAAAGGCTGCGGCTGTCCAGGATCAGGGTGCCGTCGCGGTCGTAGATGCGCGCCCGCGTCTTGGTCGGCGTGATCAGCCGGCGCAGCAGCGGCGCGACCCGCTCCGGATTGACCGGAAATTCATAGCCGAACAGCGCATCGTCGCTGGGGCCATAGCTCTCGCCGGCCTGCAGTTCCAGGAGCCGGTCGGGATCGATGGTGATGGCGTCGGTCTCCACCGTCGCCGATCCGGCAATGGCCCCGGCGATGATCTCGCCCTGGACGATCAGGCTTTGCACCCGCGCATCGATCAGGCCGGCGCGGAACTGGGTGAGGTAGAGGATGCCGAGCACGAAGGCGAGCAGGCCGGCGACGTTGAGAAACACGATCCGGCGGGTGAGGCTCGAAAAGCTCTGGGCGACGAAGAAATGCCAGCCGTGCCGCGGCAGGCTGGCGATGCCCTCGGTGCGCAACACGTGCCACGCGCGGCCGAAGAAGCTCCCGGTGCCGGTGCGGGCGCGGGCAAATGCATCGATGCCGCGGCGGAGGCGATCGATCGTCTGCGCCGCCGCCGCCGCGAGAATTCCACTTGCGCCGGTGCGCGCGCCTGCGCTGCCGGAAGCAGCGCCTGCCGGCACCGGCACGGCGTTCGACGTTATCCGCGGTCCGATCAAGCACCCTTGGCTTCCCAACCCGCTTGTCCCACCCCCGCCGGCCGCACTCTAGCGCACCGGCGCAGGTTCTCCCACCATTTCAAGATTAAGACGGGATGCCGCAGCGGCGCGCCCGCTATTCCTTGAACCGGTAGCCCACTCCGTAAAGCGTTTCGATCATGTCGAAATCATCGTCGGTCTGCTTGAATTTCTTGCGCAGGCGCTTGATGTGGCTGTCGATGGTGCGGTCGTCGACATAGACTTGGTCGTCATAGGCGGCGTCCATCAGCGCATTGCGGCTCTTGACCACGCCCGGGCGCGTGGCGAGCGCCTGCAGGATCAGGAATTCGGTGACCGTCAGGGTGACCGGCTCGTTCTTCCAGGTGCAGGTGTGGCGCTCGGGATCCATGCGGAGCAGGCCGCGCTCGAGCACCTTGGCGGCGTCGGCCTCCTTGGGCGCGGCGGGGTCCTTGACGGCGGCGCGGCGCAGCACCGCCTTGACCCGCTCCACCAGCAGCCGCTGGGAGAACGGCTTTCGGATGAAATCGTCGGCGCCCATCTTGAGGCCGAACAATTCGTCGATCTCCTCGTCCTTGGAGGTGAGGAAGATCACCGGCATGTCGGACTTCTGGCGCAGCCGGCGCAACGTCTCCATTCCGTCCATGCGCGGCATCTTGATGTCCAGGATCGCGAGGTCCGGGCGGACTGGTCTTGAAGCCGTCGAGGGCGGAGGCGCCATCCGTATAGGTCATGATACGGTAGCCCTCGGCCTCGAGGGCTATCGAGACCGAAGTCAGGATGTTGCGGTCGTCATCTACGAGAGCGATAGTTGGCATGTGGCCCTTCTAGCACGAATTCGCTGTGCCACGAGTCCGGCATATGCGTTTGAAGCCAACCAGACCGGCAGAAGTGTGACAACACACGGCGAAATTGAGGCATTTTCAACGAATTAGGGAGGAAATCCGCGATGGGCGAAACAGAAAATTCCACGGCTTTGCCCGGTTTCATGCCGAATCGGCTGCCGGAAACCGCGCGCCCGCCCGAGGACTTTAACCCTATCGCCGTCGCCAAGGGCCTGCTGCGCAGCACCCGCGCCGGCGCGCTCGCCACCCTCGACCGCAACACCGGGCACCCGTTCTCCTCCCTCGTCAATGTCGCGACCGATGTGGACGGCTCGCCGCTGATCCTGGTGTCGCGGCTTTCCACCCATACCGCCAATATCGAGGTCGATCCCCGCGCCTCGGTGCTGCTGGCCTCGACCGGCAAGGGCGATCCGCTGGCCTATCCGCGGCTCACCGCGCTCGGCACCTTCACCAAGATCGAGCGCGGCGCCCCTGAGGAGGAGCGGGTGCAGCGGCGGTTCCTGTGCCGGCACCCGAAATCGGAACTCTATGCCAGCTTCGCCGATTTCTCGTTCTGGCGATTGAAGGTCGTGTCCGCCCATCTCAATGGCGGCTTCGCCCGCGCCGCCGACCTCAAGGCGAGCGACCTGATCACCGATGTCGCGGATGCCGCCGAGATGGTCGAGATCGAGGCCGGCGCGATCGAGCATATGAATGCCGATCATGCCGACGCGGTGCGCCTTTATGCGACCAAGCTGCTCGGCGAGGCCGACGGCGCCTGGCGCGTCACCGGCGTCGATCCCGACGGGCTCGATCTCGCGCTCGGCGACCGCACCGCGCGGATGCCGTTTCCCGAGCCGCGTGCTCGACGGCGGCGTATTGCGCAAGGTGCTCGCGGAAGCCGGGGCGCAGGCGCGGGCGAAATAGACCCGGCACAGAGCCAAATCGGCATTCTCGGCCGGCTATGCAGGCAGTGGAACCAAGTGCCGCCGTCGTGGTTTATGTTGCGGTGCGTATACCGTGCTTCCGGAATGATCTTGGCAGGACGGTGGATCGCGACTATAGGTGCCCGCGCCCGCGAGGCTTAAAATCATTCAACCGGCAGCGGCGGGCGTATGGGGTAAGCCTCCGGCCCATGTGGCCGGACCGTCTGGGGAGATTTTTCCGTGAAGGAAACAGGTTTGAGGAACAGCGCCCACGGCGCCGACAAATTCGGCTTTTCCGGCCTTGCTGCAGCTCATTGGAACCTGACCGAAGCACCCCTTTACGAGCACGCCCTCGCCAACGGCGAAGCCCAGATCGTCCAGGGCGGCGCGCTATGCGCGGAGACCGGCGTCCATACCGGCCGCAGCCCCAAGGACAAGTTCGTCGTCTGCGACGAGCAGACCGAGAAGACGATCTGGTGGGAGAAGAACGGCAAGCTCACGCCGGCACAGTTCGACCTCCTGCACAAGGATTTCCTCGAGCATGCCAAGGGCAAGCAGCTCTACGTCCAGGACCTTTATGGCGGCGCCGATCCGAAATACCGCATCAAGGCGCGGGTGTTCACCGAACTCGCCTGGCATTCCCTGTTCATTCGCACGCTGCTGATCCGGCCCGAGCGTTCCGAGCTGTCGCACTACGTGCCGGATTTCACCATCCTCTGCCTGCCCTCGTTCAAGGCCGATCCCAAGCGCCACGGCGTGCGCAGCGAGACGGTGGTCGCCATCGACTTCACCAGGCGCATGATCCTGATCGGCGGCAGCTATTACGCCGGCGAGATGAAGAAGTCGGTGTTCACCACGCTCAACTATTATCTGCCCGCCGAAAGCGTGATGCCGATGCACTGCTCGGCCAATGTGGGGCCTGACGGCGACGTCGCCGTGTTCTTCGGCCTGTCCGGCACCGGCAAGACCACATTGTCCGCCGACCCCAACCGCACTCTGATCGGCGACGACGAGCACGGCTGGGGTCCGCAGGGCGTGTTCAATTTCGAGGGCGGCTGCTACGCCAAGTGCATCAAGCTGTCGAAGGAAGCCGAGCCCGACATCTACGCGGCGACGCTGCGGTTCGGCGCCATCCTCGAGAACGTGGTGTACGATCCCGAGACCCGCATCTGCGATTTCGACGACGAGTCGCTGACCGAGAATACCCGCTCGGCCTATCCGCTCGACTATATCCCGAACGCTTCGCGCACCGGTCGCGCCGGCATGCCGAAGAACATCGTGCTGCTCACCGCCGACGCCTATGGGGTGATGCCGCCCATCGCCAGGCTCACGCCGGCGCAGGCGATGTATCACTTCCTGTCCGGCTACACCGCCAAGGTCGCCGGCACCGAGAAGGGGCTGGTCGGCGTCCAGCCCGAATTCTCCACCTGCTTCGGCGCGCCGTTCCTGCCGCGTCATCCTTCGGTCTACGGCAACCTGCTGCGCGAACTGATCGGTGCACACGGCGTCGATTGCTGGCTCGTCAATACCGGCTGGACCGGCGGCAAATACGGGGTCGGCCGCCGCATGCCGATCAAGGTGACGCGCACGCTGCTCACCGCGGCGCTCGACGGATCCCTGCGCAACGCGAAATTCCGCACCGATCCCTATTTCGGCTTCGCGGTGCCGACCCAGCTCGCCGGCGTCGAGCCGCATTTGCTCTACCCGCACAAGACTTGGCAGAACAAGGCGGAGTTCGACGAGACCGCGCGCAACCTGGTCGCCATGTTCCAGAAGAACTTCGTCCCGTTCGAGAGCCACGTCGACGCCGACGTCCGCGCTGCCGCTCCCGAGGTCCGCATCGCCGCGGAGTGAGGGAAGCACCGGCCTGCGGGCGTCGTGGTCCGAGCGGACCCGTGCTACATCGTCGTCCTCTGACGGTCGGGCACCGCGGGGATCGAGACCGGCTTCGAAACCGGTTTGGACGCGTGGGTCACCTTCTTCTTCGGATGGTCGGACACGGCGTTCGCCGCGGTGACGATCCCGGGGAAAACGAGGGCGACGATCGCGACCGGAAATATCAACCTTCCTCGCCTGCGTATCGACATGAATCCCCGGGGTGGGTGCGGCAGCGTCCGCTCGACCGGATGTGGGACCGCTTCGCCTGGTCGGCGATGTCAATACGATTGATACGCCGGGGCGGGCGCCGCGCCGGACCCGGTCCGTTTCGAACCGGATTTCGATACCGGCCTGGAGACCTGGGCCGTCTTCTTTTTCGCATGATCCGACGCGGCCGCCATTGCCGTTGCAGTGCCGGACACGAGCAGGGCGGCAATGGCCGCCATGGAGATCAGCCTCGTTCGCTTTAACATGGAGAAGCCTCCCTTGCGCCCATTCCCGTTTCACAACTTCGCCGGGCGCTCACGACCCGATGACCTTATATGGTGCAGCCGCGGATTTCCACCGGAGTTCTCGGGCCCAGCCGCGGCTGCGCCGGACTTGGGGCGCTCAAAGGATGGGGCAGGCAAATCCATTTTTGTGCAAAACAACCCCATGCAAAGTAGGATTCCATCCCCGCCCCATGCGCAATATGGTACGATTGCACCACCTGCCCGGCGAGGAAACATTCCTACTCCGCCTTGATATTGGCGTCCTTGATGATCCGGGCGTATTTCGTCATCTCGTCGTCGATGTACCTGGCGAAATAGGCCGTGGTCGAGCCGATCGGCTCGAAGCCCAGCAGTGCCAGGCGGCTCTTCACCTGCGGCTCCACCACGATGGCGGCGACCTGCGCCTGCAGCCTGGCGGCGATGTACGCCGGCAGGCCCTTGGGGCCCCACAGGCCGTACCAGGAGACGAAGTCGAAACCGGTCATGCCGGATTCCGCCACGGTCGGAATCTCCGGCGCCGCCGCCACGCGCCTGGCGCTGGTGACCGCGAGCGCCTTGATCTTTCCGGACTGCGCGAGCGGCAGCGACGACAGGATCGGATCGGCGACGAGTTGCACCTGGCCGCCCATCACGTCGTTGAGCATGGGACCGGCGCCCTTGTAGGCGATCACCAGCGTGTCGACGCCGGCGTCGCGCTTGAGAAGCTCGACCGCCAGATGCCCGGCCGAGCCGAAGCTCGAAGTCGCGAAGGTGTATTTGTCGGGGCTTTTGCGCACCAGGCCGAACAAGTCCCGAAGATTGGCGGCCGGCACGTCCGGTGCGGTCGAGACGATCAGCGGGCCGGCGGCGACGAGGCTGATGGGCGTGAAGTCCTTGACCACGTCATAAGGCATGGTCTTCGCCAGGAACGGCGTGATGACGTGGATCGAAGCCGTCAGCATCAGCGTGTAGCCGTCCGGCATCGCCTTCGCCACATAGTTCGCACCGACGATGCCGCCGGCGCCGCCGGCGCGGTTCTCGACGATGACGGACTGGCCGAGGGTCTCGGCGAGCTTTTGCGCCAGGATACGGGCGACGCCGTCCACCGAGCCGCCGGCCGGATAGGGCACGACGATGCTGACGGTCCGGCTCGGATAGGTCTGCGCCGCCGCCGGCCCGGCAAGGCCGCACGCGAGCACGAGCAGGATGGCAAGAAGGCGTGTCATCGAGGTCACCTTTCTTCTCCCTCCAGCCTTCAGGGAGGGCCGGTGTGGGGCTTGTCCCAGCTTCGCGCTCGCACAGCAGACCCCACCCTACCCTCCCGAAGGCGGGGAGGGAAAAGGAGAAACCTGGCGCCCAATACTAATACGTCCCCGGGTAGCTTCCTCCGTCGATGACGAGATTCTGGCCGGTAATGAATCCGGCATTGTGCGAGCACAGGAACGCGCAGTAGTCGCCGAGTTCATCCGGCCTGCCGAAACGTCTAGCCGGGTTACCAGCGGCGCGGGCGCGCCACAATTCGTCGAAGGTCTTGCCGCTGCCCTCGACCATCACCGCGACGTGCTCGCGCTGGGCATTGCTGTCGAATATCCCCGGCAGCAGGTTGTTGATGGTGACGTTGTGCGCCACCGTCTCGCGGGCGAGGCCGGCGGCGAATCCGACGAGGCCGGCGCGGGCGCCGTTCGATAGGCCCAATTCGAGCTGAGGGATCTTCACGCTGCGCGACACGATGTTGACGATGCGGCCGAAACCGCGGGCCATCATGCCGTCGACGGTCAGCCGCATCATCTCGATGTGGCACAGCATCATGGTGTCGAGCGCATCGATCCAGTCGTCCCGGGTCCATTTGCGAAAGTCGCCGGGCAAGCGGCCATCGGCATTGTTGACGAGGATGTCGGGCGCCGGGCATGCCGCGATGACGGCCGCGCGCCCCTGCGGCGTCGTGATGTCGGCGGCGACCGGCGCGACCGCGACGCCCGCCGCCGCGGCGATCTCGCGCGAGGTGGCCGCGAGCGCGGCGGCGCCCCGCGCCACCATGGTGAGGCTGGCCCCTTCCCGTGCGAGCGCGACGGCGCAGGCCCTGCCGAGACCGCGGCTGGCGCCGCAGACGATGGCCTTTTTGCCGCTGATGCCGAGGTCCACCGCGCCTGCCGGTTACGCCGCCACGGCCGAAACGGGCTTGAGCTTGTAACCGTAGCGCTTGTCGAGGCCGAGCTCGGCGACGAGGCGAAGGCCCTTGGCGAGCGCCTCGCCCTCGAGGTTGGTCAGCGGCCTGCGCAGGTCGCCCGCCGGCATGCCCAGCGCCTTCATCAGCGACTTCACCGCGACCGGATTGATCGCGGAATAGGTGAAGTGGAGCAGCGGCAGCAGGCCGAGATAGGCGGCCTTGAAATTCTCCGCCTCCGCATAGCTCGCCCATGGCGTCGAAATGGTCGCGAGTTCCGCGGGCGCCACATTGCCGGTCATGTTCGCGGTGCCGTGGCCGCCCAGGCTCATGGTGGGAACGACGAGCCCGAGGTTCGGGCTGTCGCAGCACATGACGGAGACGCCGGGGCGCGCCGCCAGCACCTGCGCGACCTGGCCGACGCGCGCGGTGGCTTCCTTGTGCACGACATAGTTCGGGTGGCGGAAGATGCGCAGCAGGTGCTCCCAGTGGAGATCGCTCTTCACCCGCGGCGGATTGTTGTAGATGCCGAGCGGCAGGTCGGTGGCGTCGGCGACGTCGAGGAAGAACCGCTCGATGTCGGCCTCGGGCGCGCAGATATAGGCGGGCGCCGCCAAGATCGCGCCGTCGGCGCCGTTGGCGACGGCGAACCGGACATTGGCGATGGTCGCCTCGGTGTTGTTGCCGGTGCAGCCGTAGAAGATCGGCATCCGCGACGTCTTCATCTTGGCGGTTTCGACGATGATCGCCTTCTTCTCCTCCGGCGCCAGCATGGAGGTCTCGCCGGTCGAACCCATGATCAGGACCGCCGAGGTGCGGTGGCTCTCCTGGAAGGCGAGGAGGTCGCGGAATGCGGCGAAATCGACCGATCCGTCCTTGTTGAAAGGCGTGATCAGGGCGACGAACGAACCGGTCAGCTTGGTCATCGATTTCTGTCTCCGAATTCCGAACACCCTGCAGATGCTATGTCGAACACGCCGTCCCCACCAATTTCTCCGGTCACATCGCCAGGCTCATGCCGCGGATGCGCCGCGCCATTGCGCCCATGACGTAGTGGGCGAAATTCGGCAATTCGTCCACCATGAAGCGGAACTTGCGCCGGTCGATCAGCGAGACCTCGCATGCCTCCCTTACCCGGGCCGTCGAGGAGCGCTGTGCGCCGTCGATCATGGACATGAACCCGATCGCCTCGTTGGCCGTGCACGTCTCGATCACCTTGTCGCCGATCACCATCTCGACGATGCCGGACTGCACGATATACATGCACGTGCCCGGATCGCCCTTGTTGAAGATGATGCTGCCCGCCGGATACGCGACCGTGACGCCGGCGCCCCGCGCGAATGTGCGCATGTCGATTTCAGCACGCATGTTCCGAACACTCCATCCCCATGCGGTCACAATATGCGCGGTCGCGATATGTGCGCGGGCCGCCATGCCGGGCAATCTTATCAATTTTATGACACCCCCTGGCAAGACCGCGGGCGTGGCTGACCCACTCAAACATCTCACCGGTTCAGCACCAGCCGCGGCAGCCACAGCGATATGGCCGGAATATAGGTCACCAGCATCAGCACCGCGAACATCACCCCGTAGAACGGCCAGATCCGCCGCATCACCTGCTCGATCGAGACCTTGCCCACCGCGCAGCCGACGAACAGGATCGCGCCGACCGGCGGGTGGCACAGGCCGATGCCGAGGTTGAGCATCATGATCATGCCGAAGTGGACGGGATCGACCCCGAAATTGGTCATCACCGGGAGCAGGATCGGGGTCGAGATGAGGATCGACGGCGCCATGTCGACGAGGCAGCCGAGCACCAGCAGCAAAATGTTGACCAGGAACAGGATGACGTTCTTGTCGCTGGAGATGGTGAGAAAGAACGCGGTGATCTTTCCCGGCATCTGGGTCAGCGCCATGATGTAGCCGACGCTCGAGGCGCAGGCGATCAGCGTCAGCACCATCGCGACCGTGCTCACGGTACGGTGGATCAGCGCCGGGAGATCGCGCCAGCGATAGTCGCGGTAGACGAACATGGTGACCAAAAACGCCCACACGCAGGCGACCGCGCCGGCTTCGATGGCGGTGAAGACGCCGGCGAGGATGCCGCCGAGAATGATGGCGAGGGTGACCAAGCCCCACAGGGCGTCGAACGTGATCTTCACCGCCTCGCGCAGCGGCACCGTCTGGCCGCGCGGATGGCCGTCGCGATACGCGATGACGAGGCAGAGGATGATGATGGCGAAACCGAGCAGCAGGCCGGGCACGACGCCGGCCATGAACAGGCTGATGATCGAGATGGTACCGCCGGTGGCCAGCGAATAGATGACGGCGTTGTGGCTCGGCGGCACCAGCAGCGCCTGGACCGATGCGGTGATGGTCACGTTGGTCGCGAACACCCGGGGATAGCCGGCCTTCTCCATCTGCGGGATCATCACCGAGCCGATCGCGGAGGTGTCGGCGACCGAAGAGCCGGAAATTCCGCTGAGAAACGTGGTGGCGAGCACGTTGACGACGGAGAGACCGCCGCGCACCCGGGTGAAGCCGACCAGCACGTCGGCAAAGGCGACGAGGCGCCGCGCCATCCCGCCTTCGGCCATGATGGCGCCTGCCAGCACGAAGAACGGAATCGTGAGCATGGCGACCTTGCTCACGCCGTCGGATATCTTCAGCATCACGGCTTCGAGCGGAATGCCGATCCAGATCGCGCCCGCTAACGCGGCGAGAGCCAGCGAATAGGCGATCGGCACGCCGATGATGAAGCACGCGAACATCGTCATCAGCAGAATGAAGATGTCCATGGTGTCCCTTGGGCGCGCCTTCGATCGGCGATGTCAGTGCGTTGCGGGGAGGCGATTGGCCGGTGCAGGGACCGCCGGCGCACCGATCAGGCGTTCGATGACGAACAGGAACAGCGCCGCGCCGCCGAGCGGGATCGGCAGATAGGTGACGCCGACCGAAAGCGAGGGAAAGTCGGCGATGGTGTTGTGCCAGGTCGCCTCCACCAGCTTGGCGCCCCAGATCATCATGAACACGGCGAACAGCCCCACCAGCAGTTCGGCGAGGAGATCGGCGGCGCGGCGCAGGCGGGGCGGCAGCAGCGCGACGAAAAACGCGACGTTCATGTGCTGGCGGCGGCGATAGCAGGCGGCGGCGCCGAAAAAGGTGAGCACGATCATGAGCAACACCGCCGTCGGCTCCGGCCAAGACGCCGCTCGGTTGACGACGTAGCGGGTATAGACCGCCCACGGGATGACCGCCGCAATCAGCACCAGCGCCGTGCCGGCAAGCGCAATGCAGGCGAGGTAGAGCGCATCCATGGCTTTGCGGTAGGTGAGGATCATAGGTGCCCGGGCGGGTGCTCTGGGTTCAACGTAATCGCGGCGTCTCTTTCCCTCCCCGTCTTCGGGAGGGCAGGGTGGGGTCTTCCTCACTACGCGCTGTGTCGTAAGCAAGTCCCCACCCCGGCCCTCCCCGAAGTCGGGGAGGGGAGAGGGAAGCGTCACTCCGCCTGCACGCGCTTGATGATGTCGGCGAACCGCGGCCCGTATTTGTCCCAGACCGGCCTCACCGCGTCCTGGAACGGCTTCTTGTCGGCGACCTCGAAGACCTGGATGCCGGCGGCCCTGGCCTTGTCCATCGCCTGCTTCTCGTAGGCGGCCCATAGGCCGCGCTCCTCGAGCTGGGCCTCGCGGGCGAGCTTGCGGATCAGCTCCTGGTCGTCCTTCGACAGCGTGTTCCAGGTCCGGCGCGAGAACACCAGCATTTCCGGCACGATCAGGTGTTCGGTCAGGGTGAAATACTTGGCGGCCTGATAGTGATTGTCGAACACGAAGCTGGGCGGATTGTTCTCGGCGCCGTCGACCACTCCGGTCTGCAGCGCGCTGAACACCTGGTCGTAGCCCATTGCGACGCCGTTGCCGCCCAGCGCGTTCATCATGTCGACGAATATCGGATTGCCGATGACGCGGATCTTGAGGCCTTTGAGGTCGGCGATGGTGCGGATCGGCCGCTTGGTGTCGTAGACGCTGCGGGCGCCGGCATCCATCCAGCACAGTCCGATCAGGCCAGCATTGGGATTGTTGGTGACGGCGTCGAGCAGTTCCTGGCCGATCGGGCCGTCGATCACCTTCTGCATGTGGGCGGTGTTGCGGAACAGGAACGGCAGGTTGAAGACGTTGAGATTATCGATCACGGGCCCGAGCGCCCCGACGCTGACCCGCGCCATCGCCAGCGCGCCGACCTGGGTCTGCTCGATCGCCTCCTTCTCGCCGCCGAGCTGCATCGCGGCGAACATCTGCACGCTCAACCGCCCATTGGTGGCCTGCGCCAGCTTCTTGCCGAGATTCTCCACCGCGACCACCGTCGGATATCCGGCGGGATGGACGTCGGATGCCTTGAGCACGAGCTTCTGCTGCGCCGAGGCCGCGTCGGCGAGGCAGGCGGCTGCGAGCAGCGCCAACGAACCCAGAACGACATGTCGCGTTCGCATGGCTTCCTCCCAGACATCGCACCGGCGCGGCTTTGCGCGCCCATTTTGTTTTGTGCCCGAGCTGCGCGCCGGCACGGTACCGGCGGATCGGGCGCAACCGCAAGCCGGTTGCTGCGATGATCCCGGCGTGTTACTTGTCAGGTCATATTATGACCAGACTACCTCCCCTGGCAAGACCGCACGCCGACCGCGGCGACACCCTGGCCGCATTCCGTCCGCTGCCCGCCCCGCGCAGCCTGTCCGGTGCGCTCGTCGAACGCCTCACCTCCGACATCACCTCCGGAAAGCTCCCGCCCGGGTCGCGACTGCCGACCGAGCAGGAGATGATCGCCACCACCTGCGTCAGCCGCACCGTCGTGCGCGAGGCGGTGGCGGCGCTGCGCGCCGAGGGGCTCGTCGTCACCCGCCAGGGCGTCGGCGCGTTCGTCGCGGCGGCGCCGCGGCGGCCATTCCGCATCGAGGGCGGCGAGCTGCATTCGCTGCGCGAGGTGATCGAGGTGATGGAGCTGCGCACCGGCGTCGAGATCGAGGCCGCCGGGCTCGCGGCCGAGCGCGCCTCGGCGGCGGGGCTCGCCAGGATCGGCGACGCCTATGAGGCGGTCGACCGGGCGATCGGCCGCGGCGATGCCGGCGTCGACCAGGATTTCGCGTTCCACCGCAGCATCGCGGAGGCGACGGAAAATCCGCAATTCGTGAGTTTTCTCGAATATCTCGGCCGCTTCATCATTCCGCGGCAGACGATCCACGTCGCCGTCGACCGTGCGGCGCAGCGCAGCGCCTATCTCGCCAAGATCCAGAGGGAGCACCGCGACATCCTCGATGCGGTCCGCGCCGGGGCGGCGGCGGCCGCGCGCGCCGCCATGCGGCGGCACCTGCTCAACAGCCGCAAGCGTTACCAGAGCCTCGCCGAGCTCGAAACATGACCGAATGCCCATGAAGACGGTGCTGATCACCGGCGCGGCCGGGGATGTGGGCGGACGGCTGGCGGGCCTGCTCGCGGACGCCTATCGCCTGCGGCTCAGCGATCTGAAGCGGCCGGCCGGGCTCGCGGCCGCGACACCGTTCGTCGCGGCGGACCTGGCCGACCTCGCCGCGGTCGAGGCGGCGGTGGCCGGCGTGGACGCCATCGTCCATCTCGGCGGCTTTTCGGTCGAAGGACCGTGGGAAACGATCCTCACCGCCAACATCATCGGCTGCTACAACCTGTTCGAGGCGGCGCACCGCCACAAGGTCGAGCGGATCGTGTTCGCGTCCTCCAACCACGCCGTCGGCTTCTATCCCCGCGGCCACCGAGATCAGGTCCGATGTGACGCTGCGCCCCGATACCCGCTATGGCGTCAGCAAGGCATTCGGCGAGGCGGTCGGCGCCCTCTATGCATTCAAGCACGGGATGCGCGTCACCTGCATACGCATCGGCAACGTCGCCGACGCGCCGGTCGACCGGCGCCGGCTCTCGATCTGGATCAGTCCCGCCGATCTCGCCCAGCTCGTCCGCATCGGCCTCGATCACCCAGCGATCAGGTACGAGGTTTTCTACGGCGCATCCGACAACGAGCGCGCCTGGTGGGACAATTCGAACGCGCGCCGTTACGGCTACCGGCCACAGGGGCGGGGCGAGGACCATTGCGAGGCGGCGCTCGCCGCGGAGGCCGGACGACCGCCCGATCCGGTTGCAGACTGGTACCAGGGCGGCCCATTCTGCAGCGACGAATACGATGGCGACGGTCATTTGGCGGAAAAATAAGCCGCCATTGCATAAACAGAATGCAAAAGGCCAGCAATAATAAGGCCGGGGCCGAGCTGCCGTGTTATATTCGCAACACCACCCGGAAATCGTGCAGGGCGTCTATATTCCTGTTTTGATTGCCCGTGTAGTTGATGCGATCATGCTCATCGAGTTTTGAAATTGCGCCGTGGGGGCAAGAAATATGAATAGGATACTGTTGGCGACCGCAGCCGCGCTGGGAGCCGTCCTGGTCACCGTACCGGCGTTCGCGGATGAAGCTCCGGAAGTCAAGCATGTGAGACACGTAGAGCACGCAGCCCCCGCACGCGCGGCTCCCGCGCCCGCTCAGCCGAGCTGGACAGGTGCCCAGGTCGGCGGTCAGGGCGGCATCAGCCCCACGGCCCAGGGATTTGCCGAGCCCGGGGCGCATCTCTTCCCGGGAATCTGCATAACCAGTGAAGAATGTACGGAAACGCCGTTTTCCTTCAGCGGAAATAGAAACGTCAGTGCCACCGGCGGTGGACTTGTGGGGTACCGCTGGCAGTTCGGCACCGCCGTTCTCGGCATTGAAGCCGATGGCAACGGGAAAGGTGGTTCCTCGTCCTCCTACTCTTACTACGATACGAATGCGTATCGTGCGGAATCGTTCTACGGGACGGTCAACCAGGGTTGGGACGCCTCGGTCCGAGGTCGCGCCGGCTTTCTCGTGACCCCAACGACCCTGGCCTACGGCACCGTCGGCATCGCCTTCGGCAGCGTGAGCGGGTCGTTTGCCTATTCGGCCCATGAAATCGACGGGCTCGGAACAGCTTCCGCAGTCGGCGGGGGATCCTGGAGCACCACCCGGTCTGGCCTGACCGGTGGCGCCGGCCTCGAAACCATGCTCAGCCAGGCGTGGACGCTGCGGCTCGAATATCGGTACACCGATTTGGGCAGGTTCTCCGAAAACGTTGCCCTGAGCACCGTCTGCGGGGGGACCTGCGGTTCCCCATCCAGCAATGCACTGATCAATCTGCATCCGACCTTTCAGGCGGTCAGGCTCGGGATCGGCTACGGTTTCTAGAGCGCGTTCCACTCACACGGAAACATCATGGCCGGGCTCGTCCCGGCCATTTTTCATTTAAGTACCATGCCCTACGGCGACCGCCGCGGAGCGGCTTGAAATGCCGCAGGGCGCGGCGCACCCACCTGATTGAACCTCGATATGCCCACCAATCCCCAAGGTAACAGCTGGCCTGGGACGTCGGCGTTCCCGAGGGCTGGCGTTCTGGAGGGCTGGCGTTCTGGAGGGCTGGCGCTGTTCGCCATAACGGCTAGACTTGAGTTCCTGCGAAGGGGGCGGCCGCCGGACTCGCGATCACGCGGGAGGAAGATCCCCATGTTCTGCTCGGCGCTGCCTCGGCTTACGGTTGTCTCCCTGGTTTTGCTCCTCGCCGCCGCCGGCTCGCCGGCGTGGGCGCAGCAGGACGGATTCGCCGCTGCCAACCCGCTGGTGTCGCAGGCCAAGGCCCGCATCGACCAGCGCAGATATGACGAGGCGGCGGACCTTTACCGGCGCGCCCTGGCCATCCTGGAGACGGACCCCGACAAGAACCGTCCCTATCTGATCGATACGCTGAGCAATCTCGCCCGCACCTACGAATTCCAAAGCCGCTATGTCGAGGCGGTCGAGCTACGCAAGCGCGCGGTGGCGCTGGCCGAGGGCAGCGCCGGGCGCGACAAGGGCATCGGCCTCGCCAGCAGCCTGAACGACCTCGCCATGGCGTATTACCTCCTCGGGCGCTACGCCGAGGCGGAGCCGCTCGACGAACGCGCGCTGATGATCCGCGAGAACGCGCTCGGCCGCAGCCATCGCGACGTCGCCGTCAGCCTGAACAATCTGGCGCAGCTGTATGAGCGCCTCGGCCGTTACGACGACGCCGAGGCCTTGCACCGCCGCGCCATCGCCATCGAGGAAAAAGCCCCGGGCGCCGGGCGCCAGCTCGCGGTGAGCCTGAACAATCTCGCCGTGGTGGACCTCAAGGTCGGCCGGCGGGAGGAGGCGGAACAACTGACCAAGCGGGCGCTCGCGCTCCAGCAGAAGAGCCTCCCCGCCAACGATGCCGACATCGCGCAGAGCCTGAATAACCTCTCGGTCGCCTACCGGCAATTGGGCCGCGCCGCCGAAGGCGAGCCGCTGCTCAAGCGGGCCATTGCGATCAAGGAGCAGATCTTCGGCCCGAACCATCCCGAGGTCGCCTTCCACCTCATTCCGCTCGCCAATGCCTATGTGAATCTCGGCCGCTACGAGGAGGCCGAGCCGCTGTATCTGCGGGCGCTGGCGATCCGCCAGCGAGTGTTCGGCCCGGACCATATGGATGTCGCGTCGGTGATCAATTATATCGCGCGGCTGCAGCTCCTGATGGGGCGCACCACCGAATCGATCGATTCGTCGCGAAAGGCGGTTCGTCTCGTGGTCAATCGGCTCAACCGGGACGCCGGCAGCCGTTCGGCGCCGGAAATCGCATCGCTGCGCGATTATTTCGACCAGAACGTCGCCGTCCTCGATCGCGCGGAGCAGCAGCGGATTCTCGGGTCCGGAGGCCGGCAATGAGGCGTTCGAAAGCGCCCAATGGGCCAATCAGTCGGCGGCGGCGACGGCGCTGGCGCAGATGGCGGCCCGCTTCGGCGCCGGCAATGATCCGCTGGCGGCGGTGGTGCGCCAGCAGCAGGACGCCGTGAGCGAATTGCGCATCCTCGACCGCGGCCTTCCGGCCGAGCTCTCGAAAGCCGAGAACCTGCGCGATCCCAAGCGCGAGGAGACGATGCGGCGCCGGGCCGCCGAATTGTCGGCGCTGGTCGAGCAACTGAACAAGGACATTGCGGTCCAGTTTCCGCAATATGCCTCGCTGGTCAGCCCGAAGCCGCTCAAGGTCGAGCGCGTCCAGCAATTGCTCGGCGCCGACGAAGCGCTGGCCTTCTTCCTCAGCAGCGAGAAAGAGAGCCATGTTTTCGCGGTGACCCGCGATCGCTTCGCGTGGCGCACGATCCCCCTCGGTGCCGAAGCCATGGCGGCGAAGGTGACGAAGGTCCGCCAGGGGGTCGATGTCGATGATCTCCTGAGATCCATCGATGCCGGAAAACCCGTGCTGTTCGATCTCGGCGCCGCCTACGATCTCTATGTGACGCTGCTCGGCCCGGTCGAGGACATCATCAAGGACAAGCGTCACCTGCTGGTGGTGCCGACCGGCGCCCTCACGGCGCTGCCGTTCCATCTGCTGGTGACGCAGCGGCCGGCGACGGCGGTACCGCGGCTCGAGGACATGGCGACCTATCGCGATGCGGCCTGGCTGATCAAGCGGCAGGCGGTGAGCGTGCTGCCTTCGGTCGCGAGCCTGGAGGCGTTGCGCGCCTTTGCCCGTACCAGCAGCGCGGCGCGGCCGATGACGGGCTTTGGCGATCCCATATTCGGTCCCGAGGACCCCAAGGCTTCGCCGGGCCAGCGCGGGCGGCAGGCGCGTTCGGTCAAGACCCGCGCATATGCCGATTATTGGCGCGGCGCAGGCGTCGACCGGTCGCGGCTCGCCGAGGCCCTGCCCGAGCTGCCCGACACCGCCGACGAGCTCAAGGCAGTGGCGGCAAAGCTCGGCGCCCCCGCCAGCGACATCCATCTCCGCGAGGATGCGACCGAGACGGCGGTCAAGCACGCGCCGCTTTCCGACTACCGGGTGATCTATTTCGCCACTCACGGCCTGGTTGCCGGAGACATCAAGGGTCTGGCCGAGCCCTCGCTGGCCCTGTCGCTGCCGAAACAATCGACGGCGCTCGATGACGGCCTGTTGACAGCCAGCGAGGTGGCGCAGCTCAAGCTCGATGCCGACTGGGCCGTCCTGTCGGCTTGCAACACCAGCGCCGGCGACAAGCCCGGAGCCGAAGCGCTCTCGGGCCTCGCCCGCGCCTTCTTCTATGCGGGTGCCCGTGCACTGCTGGTGTCGCACTGGAAGGTGGCCTCGAACGCAGCGACGGTATTGACCACCTCGACCTTCGGCTACCTCAAGGCCGATCCCTCCGCGGGACCCGCGGAAGCGCTGCGCCGCGCCATGCTCGCCTACATGGCGGATACCTCCGATCCCAACAGCGCCTATCCCGCCTTCTGGGGGCCGTTCGAGGTGGTAGGCGAGGGCGCGGCGCGCTGATCCGGGGCGAAGCGCCGGTGGGTCGCTCTGTGACCTAGGTCACAGATTTTCACGGCCGTCGGTGCGAACCTTTTGCCGTGGTGCTGCAACCAATGAGTATTCGGGGCACCGACGGAGGATCATCATGAAACGGCTGCATCGCACAATCAGCGGCGTACTGGCCGCTGGCTTCATCGGCTTCCTGGCCTTCGGCAATGCAGCATTCGCCGAGCAGGTTTCGCGCCAGCAGATCTTGGATGCGTTGACGGCGCAGCCGAAGGTCATGGGCCTGGCGGACCGGCTGCGGCTGACGCGGTCGCCGACGTTCGACGACCGCGATTACAGCGTAGCGAGCACGCAGTCGATGCCGGCCATCGATCTCGAGGTCTATTTCGACTACAACTCCGCGGCGATCACGCCCAAGGCAGAGCCGCAGTTGCGCGAGCTCGGCGAGGCACTCTCCGATTCCAGGCTGAAAGGGGCTACGATTTCGATCAACGGCCACACCGACGCCGTCGGCGGTGATGCCTTCAACAAGAAGTTGTCGGAACGCCGCGCGGTGATGATCAAGGGCTACCTGGTGGACAACTTCCAGCTGTCTCCGTCCAATCTGCGAACCGTCGGCTACGGCAAGTCGAGGCCGAAGAACAAGATGGACCCGATGGCTGCCGAGAACCGCCGCGTCGAAGTCGTCAACCTCGCGCCCCAGGCCCAGGCGCAACGCTGAGCACGTTGGGATCGGCCTGACCCCACTGGTGTCGTTGCCCGGCTTGACCGGGCAATCCAGTACTCCCGGTCGGTGCTTACCGGGTCGCCCGGTCGAGCCCGGGCTGACAGCGAAATGTGATCTCGATGGCCGGGCTTGCCCCCGGCCATTTCGCTTTCGAGGATGGCGCGCCGACGCCGTTCCAGAGGGCTCCGTTCCCGAGGGCTGGCGCAAAGCCGGCCTCCCCAGCATAGTAGGCCGCAGCCGACCGACCGAGCCGAAGCGTTCGGCTCGGTCATCCGCAACCGTTGCGAGGGACCATGCCCCCCACCTTGGTGGCGGACGCGCTGGGATTGTTGTCGGGCTCGATGGTCGGGTTCTCGCTCGGCCTGGTGGGCGGGGGCGGCTCTGTGCTCGCCGTGCCGCTGATGATCTATGTTGTCGGCGTGCCGAGCGTGCACATCGCCATCGGCACCACCGCCTTCGCCGTCGCGGTGAATGCGGCGGCCAATCTCGTATCCCACGCACGCATGGGGACGGTCATATGGCGGTGCGCCGGCGTCTTCGCAGCGGCAGGGATGGTAGGGGCATTCGCCGGCTCGAGCCTGAGCAAGATGGTCGACGGCCAAAAGCTCCTGGTGCTGTTTGCCATCCTGATGCTGATCATCGCAGCCGTCATGTACGCGAGGCGTTCGGCCGAGGGTGAAGCGAACGTCAAGCTCAGCCGCCAGAATTTTCCGCGGCTGGCCGCGGGCGGCCTGGCGACGGGCGCGCTTTCGGGCTTCTTCGGCATCGGCGGCGGCTTTCTCATCGTCCCCGGACTCATGTTCGCCTGCGGAATGCCGATCATGAATGCGATCGGTTCCTCGCTCGTCGCGGTCACTGCGTTCGGCGCGACGGCCGCATTCAACTACGCAAGGTCCGGACTGGTCGATTGGCATCTCGCCGTCATCTTCATCACCGCCGGAATCGTCGGCGGTCTGGCCGGCGGCCGCGTGGCCAAGGCGCTCGGGAACCGGCGAGGTACGCTCAACATCGTCTTTGCGGTGATCATTGTCTTGGTGGCGCTTTACATGCTCGCGCGCAGTATCATGGCGTGAACGGTCACGGGGAGCCGAGATGCCCGAACCGCATCGCATCGATGTGACGGCCACCGAGCAGGTCACCGCCATCGTCTACCCCGCGGCACCTGATGATGCCGCGGACATCTCCCTGATCCTCGCCCACGGCGCCGGGGCGAACCAGAGCAGCGGCTTCATGGTGCAATTCGCCGCTGCGCTCGCCGCCCGCGGCATCGAAACCATCACCTTCAATTTCGTCTACAGCGAAACGGGCCGGCGACTTCCCGACCGCAATGACCGGCTGGAGGCCTGCTGGCGCCGCGTCATCGCGGCCTGCCGCGGCGGCGCCATCGGCGGGACTGGAGGCCGCAAAGTCGCGATCGGCGGCAAGTCGATGGGCGGACGCATCGCCTCGCAAGTCGCCGCCGCCGATCCCGACGGCATCGCGGGCTTGGTCTTGCTCGGTTATCCCCTCCATCCGCCGGGCCGGCCCGACCAGCTTCGGGCCGAACACCTGCCCGGGATCCGCGCGCCGATGCTGTTCGTGCAGGGCTCGCGGGACGCCTTCGGAACCCCCGACGAGCTCGCGCCCATCATGAGGTCCCTGGAGGCGCCGGCCCGGCTCCGTGTCGTCGAAGGCGGCGATCACTCCTTCAAGGTTGCGAAGAAGGCGGCGCTGTCGCAGGAAGAGGTGTACGAATTCATTCTCGATGAAATCGAGCAATGGCTGCGGGCACTGCCCTGAACTTTTCCGCCGCAGCCCACCGGCGCAATTCGCGTTGCTGGCGTCCAGCCTTATGTCGTATCTTGAGTCCCGGCGGATCGCGGGAGGCATCGCGCGCTGAGAACGCGCGGTGCCTCGAAGCGCCGATAAATCGTCTGTGTGACAGCAAAAAAACGGCCGCTCCACGCCAGCCTGCGCGGACCGGGATTGATCGAGGGATGGAAATCATGAGATTGCAATCGACGGCAGTGCTGGCGGGCTTGGTATGGGCCACTGCGACCGGCGCCGTGCTGGCGCATCACTCCTTTGCCATGTTCGACGCCGAACACCCCATCGTGGTCACCGGAACCGTGAAGGAGTTCAGGTTCGTGAGCCCTCACACCCTCCTGATCCTGGAGGTGAAGGGCGCCGACGGCGTCGCCAAGGAGTGGATGCTCGAAGGCGGGGCGCCGGGCCTTCTGGTGAGGGACGGAATGAACGGCAAGAGCCTGAAGCCGGGCGACGAGATCACCGCCAAGATCAATCCGTTGCACAGCGGTGCCGAGGGTGGCTCCTACCAGCCGCAGCAGCTCAAGTTCAAGGACGGCCGGCCGGTCGTGGCGCCGAGATAGAAGCGCAATTCCAATCGCCGGCCGTGTTCGCGGCGCCGGCTCCCCGAACCCTTCGCGGCTTGCGATGGATCGCCGGGAACGGCATTGCGGGTCGTCATTATGGGAGGAAAGAAATGCTGTTTCGAAGCATGATCGGTTCGATTGCGCTCGCCATCGTCCTCGTCGCCGGACCGGTCGCGGCTCAGCAACCGTTGGACGACAGTAGCAAATATCCGAATATGGCCGGCCAGTGGCTGCGGGTCGGGCCGCTCGGCGTATTCGAACTCGACCAAACCGCCCGGGCTGGGACAGCAAGCGCCGCTGACGCCGGAATACCAGAAGATATTCGAGGCCAACCTAGCCGACGTCGCACAGGGCGGATCGGGCGACGACCCGGTCCACACCTGCATCCCGGAAGGCATGCCGCGGGCGATGAACCTGGTGCTGCCGATGGAATTCATCATCACGCGCAACACCACCTACATCCTGATGGAATATCTCAGCATGCTGCGCCGCGTCTACACGGATGGGCGCCCATTTCCCGACGATGAGGATCCCTCGTGGATGGGATATTCGATCGGCAAATGGATCGACGAGGACGGCGATGGCCGCTACGACGCGCTGGAGGTGGAGACCCGCGATCTCAAGAATCCCCGAACCTTCGACCCCAGCGGCCTGCCGGTGCACAAGGATGGCGAAACCGTCGTCAAGGAGCGGTTCTATCTCGACCAGGCGAACCCGGACATTCTGCACGACCAGATCACCACGATGGATCACGCCCTCACTCGCCCGTGGACTGTCCTCAAGACGATGCGCCGCGAGAAGAAGCCGATCTGGGTCGAATCGATCTGCTCCGAGGGCAACGTCCATGTCAGCATCGGCGGAGAGCAATACATGCTCGGCGGCGACGGCCTCTTGATGCCGTTCAGGAAGGGCCAGCCGCCGCCGGATCTGAAGCATTTCGACCAACCGAAAAAGTGAGGCAGCGAGGCTCCCGTGGGTTGGGCGTGTCGACGCGGCCGAAATCGGCGACCCGGCCGGAGCCGGGTCGCCGATCGCTCCGATGCCGGAACTATTTCTGCTGCTGGCTCTTGCTGTTGGCCTGCGTCGACTGCTCGTGAGCCGCCTTCGACTTATCGGCCGCTTGAGCTGATTGCTGCTTTGCGCTCACGTGATCGTTGCTGCCGTGCTGCTCTGCCGCAGTACGGTGAGCCTTCGCGGCCTGTTCGTGATGCTCGGCGGCCTTCTGATGCATTTCCTTAGGCATTTTTTGTCCTTCTGATTGGGTAAGAGAAAAGCTTCAGTACGTCAAAGCAAAACGTCCGGCGCTCCCAATGGTTCCAAGCGCGGCAAATGAGGCGCCGCCGAGCCTCGAATGGCCGTTCCCGCGGCCACGCGAAAAGAATGGCTCCGCTTACGCGGAGCCCTCCCTACGCAGCTCAAAGCGAGCCTGCTCAAACCTTCCTGTTGACGAAGTCGGCAGCCTTGTTCGCGGCATCCTTGGTGGCCGACTTCGCGTCGCCGATCGCCTTCTGCGCGGCGCCTTTGGCCTCTTGGCCTGCGCCTTCGACCTGAAGCTTGTCGGAGCCCACGGCTTTGCCGACGCCCTGCTTGACCTTGCCGATCGTTTCGTTGGTCACGCCTGTGATTTTGTCCGC
Organism: uncultured Alphaproteobacteria bacterium; assembly: GCA_963800215.1. Taxonomy (GTDB): domain Bacteria; phylum Pseudomonadota; class Alphaproteobacteria; order Rhizobiales; family Xanthobacteraceae; genus JAJPKK01. The sequence continues at coordinate 352,476 of CAWCZY010000013.1, forward strand.
GGTGCTGCCCATTTCAATTCTCCTGATGAGGTTGAACTCGTCGAACCACACAAGCGCCGAAGTGAACAAAAAGTTCCAGGCTCGATGGAACGTCGCTGCACAGCATCGTCTCGGGTCGAACAGGTATGCGGTGCGTTTCCCCCACCGGATGAAGGCATCCTGGGGAGGAGGTGAGGACATCCGGCCTGACCGGGATCGGCTTCACGACCGCGCACACGGCGGCCGACGAAAATAAAGGATACTCGGCCGCCTATAATGGAACGGACCGGCGATATTTGTATTAAGTATCCGTCAAGACAGTTTCGTGAAACCGGTCACCTCGGCAAATCCTGCGGTGGCCGCGATATTCCCCGCATTCGCGCCGCTGCAGTTCGCTGCGACTGGGAAAAAGTTTCCCACCTCGAATCGGTTCGAACTGCCCGGGCGGATTTCGATTCCAAGGCGCCCAGACACCCAGTCCGGGGCAACAAGGAGATTTGGTGATGAGCACAATTCTGATCGTCGTCCTGGTGATTCTGCTGCTCGGCGGCTTTGGTGGCTATCACGGCTACAGCCGTTACGGCGGGGCTGGCCTCGGCGGCGTTCTCGGCCTGATCTTGATCGTCGTGCTCGTACTGTGGCTGGTCGGCGGCGTGCACGTATGATCCGGTAGACAGTGCGCCATTCGCGGCGCGGAAAGTCTCTTGCCTGCACGAGGTTTCTCAATGGTGGCCGAGTATGCGGGAGCGTACGGTGGAATGCGCCGGCTGGCGCCGTCCTTATCGCGCGTTTCCGCTTCGGTTCTGATCGTCGAAGACGAGGCGCTGGTACGCGCGATGGGCGTCTGCCTGTTCGCCGAGGCCGGCTTCCGGACGATCGAGGCCGCGAACGGCGATGAGGCGCTCGAACGGCTCGAGGCGGATGCCGAAGTGCAGTTGCTGTTCACCGACGTAAACCTGCCGGGAACGATCGACGGGTTGGCGCTCGCTTGGCAGGCACGCGACCGCTGGCCCCACATCGGCATCATCATCGTTTCCGGAACGGCTATGCCCCAGCACGAGCTTCCGGCCGGCTGCCGGTTCCACCGAAAGCCCTACGATCCGGACAGCGTGGTCAGCCATGCACGCGAATTGACGTCTGCATACGATCCGCCGCCGGGGCGATCTTTGCAAAAGTGGCGTGAGTGACCGATACGGTCGTTCCCTGGGCGTCGCTGGACATCTCTACCCGGGCATCGAGCTGCTGGGCGAGCGCCTTGACGATGCTGGTGCCGAGGCCGGCCTTCGGCTGAGCAAAGTCGCGGGCCGAGCGTCCGACGCCGTTGTCCGCAATCGAAAGCCGCCAGTTCGTTCCGGCGACATCATAGGCGACGGTGATGCGATCATCGACCTTGTCGTCGAGAAAGGCATGCTTCACGGCATTCAATACGAGCTCGGTAACGATCAGGCCGAGACTGACGGCCTCACGGGAAGTAACCCTGCCGCCGTCGCTGATCACTTTCAGTGCGATCGGCCGGTCGTTGCTGATCATCGAGGATGTGAGGCTCGCGCACAGCTTCGAGAGATAAGGCGCCATCTCGATGACGCCGGTGGCGCCGGCAATATGGAGGTGCTGCTGCACGGCCGCAACCGACATGACCCGGTTGTGGGCGTCTTGCAGGTGCAGACGCGTCTCCTCCGATGTCACCGTCCGGGATTTCATCAGAATGATCGCTGCGATGATTTGCAGGCTGTTGGCGACGCGATGCTGCAATTCCTCGAGCAACATGTCCTTCTCCCGCAGCAGCGCGTCCTTCTGCTGCAGCAGTTCCTCCCGTTCGCGCTCCAGCGCGCGCCGCTCGGTGACGTCTTCGATTCCCAGCAAAATATTTGTGTGGGGAGTTTCGGCGTAGAGTACCTTGCGGGCGTTCAGCAGCATGGTGCGACGTCCGATATCGGGAAACTGATGTTCGACCTCGTAATCCTCCATCTCGCCTTGTTCCGGGATGATTTTTTCCAGCAGCAATCGAAGCCTCGGAATGTCCCATTGACCGTCGCCCAGCGCATACAGCGGCCGGCCTTGCGTGTTGGCACTGGCGACCTTGAATTTCAGATAGAACGAGCGGCTGGCGGCGAGCACACGCAGGTCCTGGTCGAGGACGAGAAGAGGCTCCCGGACGGTGTCCACGATCGCCTGAGCGAAGGTTCCGGCATCCTTGTTTTCGACGAACCGCTGATTGTGCTGCATCACGCACTCTTTTTGCGATCCAGGCCGGCGACAGACCCGTCGGAGATTTTTGACCACCGCGGCTTCGATTCGCGCAATGGTATCCCGTCCACCGCAATCGCGGGGCGCCTGGCAACATCGAGGTTAGAACGGGCCTCGAACGCAAGTCTGTGCAATATTGAACACCGCATCACGTCGGCACGCGCGCGGGATGCAAAGGCAGGCGACAAGCTCAACTCCAGTCGGAGTGGAAAGTCGAAGTGGAAAGTCGGAGCAGATCCATCGGCTTGTGAAGATCCGGAGGCCGGCGCTTCGCCTGGACATGGACTTCACGGCAGCAGCAACATGCCGCACACCGGAGTGTACGATCCAGGCCTTGTATCGTATATGATTCTTCAGGCGCTTCGCCGTGCCATTGTCGGGCCAATGGAGGTCTCCGTGGCAAAGAAGAGCAAGCTGTCGTTCGACCCCAAGAAATTTCTCGCCAAGGTCGGCGAGGGAAAAACGATAACGAATTATATGAAGGATCAAGTTGTTTTCTCGCAGGGCGACCCTGCGGACGCGGTTTTTTATATTCAAAAAGGCAAGCTCAAGCTCACGGTGATTTCCCAACAGGGAAAGGAGGCCGTGATCGCCATTTTGGGACCCGGCCACTTTTTCGGCGAAGGGTGCCTGAATGGCCATGGGCTGCGTGTTGCAACGACGGTGGCTATGGACGAATTCGGTGGTCACCCGCATAGACAAGGCGTCGATGATCGCCACGCTCCACAGCGAGACGGAGTTTTCCGAGCTGTTTATTGCGTACCTGCTGGCGCGCAACAGCCGAGTTGAAGAAGACCTGGTCGACCAATTGTTCAATTCCAGCGAAAAGCGCCTCGCCCGGCTGCTGCTTCTCCTCGCAAATTTCGGCAAGGAAACGAAACCGGAACCGGTCGTGGGAAAAATCAGTCAGGAAACGCTGGCGGAAATGATCGGCACGACGCGGGCGCGCGTAAGTCATTTCATGAATAAATTTCGAAAATTGGGATATATCAATTACAATGGACATCTGGAGATTCATAATTCGCTCCTGAATGTCGTTTTGTACGACAAGCCCGAGATCGACAGCAGCGATGCGCCCTCGCGTGAAACCGAGGCGCCACCCACCTCCCGTGGCTCGCGCAGGTAATGCGTCCGCGCCGCAAGTCGGCGGTTCGTGGATATCCAGGAGCGGGCCTTCGTGGTGCCGTTTTGGTCAAAGCTCCCCATCCTCCGGTTTTCGAATGCGGGGCCAAGTCGGCCTGCCGACTTATTGAAGTCGTGGGAGGCGTATCCAAATAGGCGGAGTCCATCCGGTTGGATCGCAACTGCAGTGACGGATGGTATCGAACTTCAACGAACTTCGGAGAAGGACACGCTCATGCGCATGTTGGCACTTGCACTCACCGGCGTGCTGGCGGTTTGTGTCGCGGGCCCGGCTTTTGCCTACGCAAATCCGGATCGCGGCCCCTACCCGCAGCCTTGTAACGGAGGGTCTTGCTATCGCAGCGGCAGCCAGAAAATCCAGCATCAGAAGCATCCGAAGCACATCAAGAAAAGTGAGCGTGCCGAGGCGCACATGGCCGTCGCGGACCTCCTCGGCCGGCGCGTCGCCGGCTGAGATTCCCACGCTGCTCCGGATTCGTGGATGGTCAGGAATTCCGCGGCCGGGGCCGAGGCCTCCATTAGGCTGACCCTATTGGTCGCTTGACCGGGCAATCACGGCCGGTGTCTACCGAACCGCCCAGTCGGGCCGGGCGATGACAGCGAGTTGTGAGCCGATCAAAAATGCTCCGGCGGTGACGGCCGGTTGCGGCGAGTTACGAGCGCCGCGAGCCGCCGGCGGCGGAGCCCATGGCGGCCCGGGTCTCGCGATCGGGGCCGAAATCGCTGGCGCTCTCGATCGAAAGAACCTCGGCGAGCCGGCTGCGGGCGCGGTTAACCCGGCTCTTGATGGTGCCGACGGCGCAGCCGCAGATCTGCGCGGCTTCCTCGTAGGAGAAGCCGGAGGCGCCGACCAGGATCAGGGACTCCCGCTGATCGGCGGGCAACAGGTTGAGCGCCTTGCGGAATTCGCCCATCTCGATGTGGCTCGTCTGATTCGGCAGCGAAGTCAGCGATTCCGCATAAGAGCCGTCGGCATCCTCCACCTCGCGCCGGCGCTTGCGATATTCCGAGCGGAACACGTTGCGTAGAATGGTGAACAACCACGCCGACATGTTGGTCCCGGGCTCGAAGGAGTCGAGGTTGGCCCAGGCGCGCAACAGGGCTTCCTGCACGAGGTCGTCGGCGCGGTCGACATTCCCGCACAGTGAAATGGCGAATGCGCGCAGTGACGGCACTGCAGCGAGCATCGTTGCGCGGACTGAATTGCTGGGTGCGGCCATTCACCCCTCGTTTTTTTCGGTGTTTGGTGTCGCGCCGTCTTCGTCGGGGCTCTTTTCGTCCAGCCTTCGAAGAATTTCGGCGAACCGATCGGGAACGCCTTGATTGACCACGTCATTGTACATGGCGCGAAGCTGCTGCCCGATCTTGGCCTTGACGTCAGGCCCGAGTTTTACCGGCGATCGCGGCGCCGCCTCACCTTCCATAAATGATTGTGTCCGTTGCACCTTGCGCTTGTTCATTGTTGCCTCACGCCCCGATCCTGTGTCTCTACGCAAGGTTTGCGGGTCCCCACGCAAAAATCAACAACGTCGGTGCCGTGACGAGGTTCCGCAGCGGGGGAACTTTTTTTGTGACCAGGCGTTGGCGTGTAGCCATTGTGATCTGGAATCCGGGGAGGATCGATGTCCAAAGCGCAAGCCGTAGCCCAACACCTGCCGTATCTGCGCCGCTATGCCCGTGCTCTCACGGGCAGCCAGGCGTCCGGCGACGCCTATGTGGCGGCGACGCTCGAAGCTCTGGTCAAGGAGCCGGAGTTGCTCGAAGCGGCGGACTTGCCGCGCGTCACCCTGTTTCGGCTGTTTTCGACGATCTGGAATTCGCTCGCCGTCAACGGCATCCCCGATCCGGTGGCGAACCTGATGCCGGCCGAGCGCCATCTCGGCCAGATAACCGCCAAACCCCGTCAAGCGTTCCTCCTGGTCTCCGTCGAGGGATTTTCCGAGGAGCATGCGGCGCGGATTCTCGATGTGGATGCGCCGGCGCTGCGCCGGCTGGTCGAGGAATCCGGCCGCGAACTGGCCGCCCAGATCGCCACCGATGTCCTCATCATCGAGGACGAGGCCCTGATCGCCCTCGATCTGGAGGCGCTGGTCGAGAACCTCGGCCACAAGGTCGTCGGTATCGCCCGCACCCGGACCGAGGCGGTTTCCATCGTGCGGACCCGCCCGCCTGGGCTGATCCTCGCCGATATTCAGCTCGCCGACGGCAGTTCCGGCCTCGATGCGGTCAATGACCTCCTCAACACGTTCGAGGTGCCGGTCATCTTCATCACCGCCTATCCCGAGCGCTTCCTGACCGGCGAGCGGCCGGAGCCGGCGTTCCTGGTCTCCAAGCCCTACCAGCCCGCCACCGTTTCGGCCCTGGTCAGCCAAGCCTTGTTTTTCGAGCGCAACGCCGTTCAGCGCAAACGGCGGGCAGGTTAGCGTTGTGTCTCTGACGCTTCATTCAGTGTCATGCCCCGCGAAAGCGGGGCAACCCACGCTGTGCCCAAAGTCGCAGTTTGGTGGTCGAGCCGGGCGATGACAATGATAGGATTCAAGCGTCGGAGACAGGACACTCGCAGGCCGCGAAACTTCAATGAGATCAGATGGTTGTCGCTCAAGTCCGGCAGGCTCGAAGACACGATCCCGAGTCCAGGCGGCCAAAGAGGCGCAACAGGCGAGAATTGCCCGTTGCGCCTGTATTGGCCGGCCACGCGGGGGAGGGGGAGGGGGATGGCGGCCGGTCATAGTGATAAAACGCCATAGCGAAAATCGTTCCGGAAAAAATGCGCCGATATTTGCGACCGGGGCGGTACCTGCGGGACGGCCGATCCCGGCAAGAATCGCGAGGTTTACGCCGGTCGAATGAAACCATTGAAATCATTTGGCGTTTGACTCGACGGCGGGTCGGTTCAAATTCCGCGCGGCGACGGATGAATGAGCTGGCCGACGTTCACTTTGATGCGGCTTCCAGGGCCTATTTTCATGACGTTTGATTCCAATGTTCATGGCGGATGGTGGCGAGGGCGTGCCAAGGGGAAATGGAGAATGACGACCGTCCTGGCTTGGTGGCTGGACACGGCGTTCGGGCGGCATATCGACAAACGCGTCGCCGAACGTACCGAACAGCTGCGGCAAGAGACAGCCCGCATCGAGGCGGCGCTGCGGGCCGCCAAGATGCACGTTTTCTTCCAGGACCGCGACTTGCGCTACAAGACCGTGGTCAGCGCCACAGGTGAAGGGGTCGGCGCCGCCCTGCTCGGACGCACCGACGAGGAAGTGTTGCCGTCCACCGAGCGCGACGCCGTGATCGCGGCAAAACGCAGGGTCATAGCCACGGCAACTCCAGAGGATTGCGAGGTCTCCTATGTGACCCCTGAGGGCCGCACGCTCTATGCCCTGCACATCGAGCCCTCGTTCGGGCCGGACCGGCAGGTCGAGGGGGTCACCTGCTCGGCGATCGACATCACCAGGCTGCGCACGCTGGAAAGCGAGCAGCGCCGGCTCAGCGACGAGGTCAAGACCACGCTGCAGCGTTACGAGCTCGCGTTGCGGGAATCGAAAGTCACGGTGTTCACGCAGGATCGCAGCCTTCGCTACACCTCGATCAGCAATCCGATCGCTGGAGTGGCGGTCAACTCCATCCTCGGCGGCACCGATGAGATCATCCTGGACGGCGAAAGCCTCGATGCGGCTGCCGCACTCAAACGAGCGGTTCTCGACACCGGCACTCCGAAGGAAACCGATGTCAGCATCCGCTTTCACGCCGGCGACGTGCACTGGTACGACCTACACGTCGAACCGCTGCGCGACGTGACCGGCACGGTCACCGGCCTGATCGGTGCGGCGATCGACGTGACCACCCGCAAGGAGGACGAGGCACATCTTCGCCTGCTGATGCGCGAGCTCACCCATCGCTCGAAGAATTTGCTCGCCGTGATCCAGGCGATGGCGCGGCAGACCGCCCGCCACACCAATTCGACCGAGCTGTTCCTGGAGCAGTTCGACGCCCGCCTGCAGGCCCTGGCGACCTCCCATGACGTGCTGATCGAGGAAGGTTGGCATGGCGCCTCTCTCCGCGACTTGGTCGGCCTGCAGCTCAAACGGCTGTTCGATTCCACGATCGACCAGATCGCGATCGACGGGCCGACCGTGCTGCTCAAGCCCGAAGCGGCGCAGGCGCTCGGCTTTGCCTTCCATGAACTCGCCGTCAATGCCAAAAAATTCGGGGCGCTTTCAGTCCCGGGCGGCCGCGTGAAAATCAGCTGGTGCCGCCGGCCCGAGCCGCAAGGCGACAGCGTCGAGCTGCGCTGGGAAGAAAGCGGCGGGCCAGCGGTTTCTGCACCGCTCCACCGCCGGTTCGGCAGCGTCATCATCGAGCGCCACCTGGCTCATGCGATCGACGGCAAGGTGCAACTGTCATTCCCCAAGGAGGGGGTGGTTTGCGACATTCAAATCCCGCCCGCCCAGCTGGTGGGATTCATGGAGCGTGCCGCCGGGAGGTCGTCACCCGGCCAGGCGAGGTGACCGGGCCCCCCGAGCAATCGGGGTCGAAGCGGGTGCGGCGGCCGTTTGTCCCTTGCGCCCGGCGGCTGCAAGACCCAAATCCGAGCTGCGGCCGAAAGCAAAAAAGGGGTTGCTGATGGCATTGCCGGACGAGTTTGCTATCCCTACGCGAACGGTGCTGCTGGTCGAGGACGAGACGCTCGTCGCGATGATCGCGGTCGATTCGTTGAGCGAGCTCGGCTATGAAGTCGTCGAGGTCGCGACCGCGCGCGCGGCTCTGGAGCAGGCGCGTCGCGATTGTGCCAGGTTCGATTTCGCGGTGATCGACATGGGCCTGCCGGATCATCCGGGCGATCACCTCATCGCGGAACTGCGAAAGATCCGTCCGAATTTGCCCGTCATCGTGGCCTCCGGCTATGGCGAGAGCGAAGTGCGCCGCCGGTTCGAGCCCGGTGAGCGGTTTGCCTTCCTCAACAAGCCCTATGAGCGGAACAGCCTGCGTGCCGCGATCGACTCCCTCGGCCTCGCGGATCCATCGCGTGAGCCGACCTGCTGACGGTTCGGCGACGTCACTCATCTCAGAATCGTCATTCCGGGGCATGCGTCTTCGCGTGAACCCGAAATCCAGGCTGTGAGGCAGACTGCGAGGCCGTCTGGATTCCGGGTTCGGTGCGGAGCCTGTCATCGGTCCGGCCGCAGGCCGGACCCGTTGGCATCGCCCCGGAATGACCGCGTGAATGTTTCGTGCAAGCAACCGGACGGTCTTTGGACAAACCCTGCCATGACGATTCCGAGTGAGGCAAAATCAGCGCACGGTGATTTCGGCGGTCTGCATTCTCGACGCTTCGCGGGCTGCGAGGTTCATGGTGGGGCAGCGCCGGTCGATGCGGCACAGGAGGCCCTGCAGATCGGACTGGCGGGTGTCGTCCATGGCGGCCGCCGAAGCCCGCGCACGGCCTGGGGCTTCGCGGGCTGCGAGGTTCGTACCCGGGCAGCGCCGGTCGATGCGGCACAGGAGGCCTTGCAGATCGGACTGCTGGGTGGCGTCGACGGCCACGGTCGGAGCCTGCGCACCGCTCGATTGGGCGACCGAAAACACCGCGATCATGCCGAAGATCGCTGCCGCTGCCTTGCCGACAAATCCGATGGTCGCGCGCTTTGCGTTTCCGGCGGTCTGGGTGGTGTGTGCGAAGGTGGTCATGATGGCTGCCCCTGGTTTGGGATGAGTGGTTTCACTCACCGGTGATCGAATGTTCCCATCATGTCCGCGCCGCCCCCGGCCGTAAATCAGCCAGGGGTCCTCATACCGCCGGCGCATGGAGCACCATATGGCGATAAAATATGTTTATTTGCAATTGCTTACGGCAAGCTAGCGGCAGTCCGCGAGATCATCCTTTGGTCCCGGGACTGAGGTCTGGTCCAACTCCCGCCGCCTCATTCGATCACCTCGTCGGCGCGGCCGAGCAGCGTGAGCGGGAAGGTCAGGCCGAGCGCCTTGGCGGTTTTCAGGTTAATCCCCAACTCGATTTTCGTTACCTGTTGTACTGGCAGATCACCAGGTTTTTCGCCCTTTAGAATGCGTCCGGTGTAAACGCCGACCTGTTCCACGGCATCCCGAATGTTCGTCCCGTAGTTCATAAGGCCGCCAGCTGCCGTGGCCTCGCGCCACGGATAAATCGCTGGCACCGCATGCCGCTCCGCCAGCGCCACGACTTGAACCACGTGGCTGACAAAGAAAGTATCGGTGCTTACCACCAGTCCCCCAACCCGCTGCTGCACCAAAGCTGCAAAGGCCGCCTCAATTTCGCTGGGGGTGCTTGCGTTCACGACAAGCAAGCGCAACCCAAGAACACGCGCCGCCGACTGCAGACGTCTTGTTTCGACCTCAGCCACAACAGGGTTGCTAGGGTTGGAGAGGAAAGCGATCGGCGTGACTGCGGGCACCAATTCGTGCAGCAATTCCAGTCGTTTTGCGGCCCCTTCGATGCTGAGGCTGGCAAATCCGGTGAGGTTTCCGCCCGGATGGTTGAAGCTCGCCACAAGGCCTATCTCGACCGGATCGCTACCCATGAAAAAAACGATCGGGATTGTTTGGGTCACCGTTTTGGCGGCAAGCGCTGACGCCGTCGTATTCGGTATGGCGATCACGGCCACCTGACGCCGAACTAAATCGGCGACCAGCGCCGGCAATCTAGCGTTATTACCCTCCGCCCAGCGGTATGCGATCGATACGTTCCGGCCTTCCACATAGCCGGTTTCAGACAGGCCTCGGCGGAAGTAGGCTGTCGTATCGAGGCGATCCCCGAGCGATCCGGCGCTGAGATAACCGACCGTCGGCATCGACCCCTGCTGCGCCCGCGCGGCCAACGGCCACGCCACCGCGCTGCCGAGCACGGCGATGAACTCACGCCGATTCATCATGGAAAACCTGCCAGTAGCGAACGCTCTGCTCTTGGAGAATGACTATTGGACCCGTCACGCCGCACCTGCCACGTCGCGCGCCTTCATCAGTTGATTGACCATCGCACGCAGTGCCATCGGGCGCACTGGCTTGTGCAGCAGATGGTGGCCGCTTTCGCGCGCCTCGCGCAGCCGCTCGGGCGCGGTGTCGCCGCTCATGAGGAAGGCCGGGATCGGCGCTCCGAACTGCTGGCGCAGCTCGGCGATCGCCGCAATGCCGGACTGGCCGTTGGCAAGCCGATAGTCGGAAATGACGAGGTCGGGCGCCTCGCCGCCCAAGCCGGCCAGCGCCGCGTCCGCCGTCGCCGCCGTCACCACCCGGCAGCCCCAATTGCGCAACAGCCCGCCCATGCCGTCCAGCACCAGCGCATCGTCGTCGATCACGACGACGAGCTTGCCGCGCGAGACGTCCGCCGCGACCGGCAGCGCCGGCTGCGGCTCGGCGAATTTGGCTTGGGCGGCGGCTGCGGGCACCGTGACGGCGAACCGCGAACCCTTGCCGAGCGTCGAGGTCAGCTCGATCGGATGGTCGAGCAGGCCGCACAGGCGGTCGACGATGGCGAGCCCGAGGCCCAGCCCGCCATGGGTATTGCCGCCGGCGAGCCGGTAGAATTCGCCGAAGATGTTGCGCCGCTGATCCTCGGGGATTCCGGGCCCGCTGTCCCACACCTCGATCCGCACCGTGTCGCCGCGCCGGCGGCAGCCGACCAGGACGCCGCCCGACGCGGTATAGCGCACCGCATTGGACACCAGGTTGAGCACGATCCGCTCCAGCAGGATCAAGTCGCTGCGCACCCAGGCGCTGCTGGGAACCAGCTTGAACGACAGCCCCTTTTCGCGCGCCGCCTCGGTGAAGGTGCTCTCGATTCGTTTCAGCAGCCGGGCGATCGGAAAATCGATGATGGTGGTGCTGAGCACGCCGGCATCGAGCTTGGAGATATCGAGCAGCGCGTTGAACAGCTCGTTCATCGCGCCCACCGCGGCGTCGATGCGTTCCACCAGCCCGCCGCCTTCGGCCGATTTCATGTGGCCGCGCAACTGCGCGACGAACAGGCCCAGCGCATGCAACGGCTGGCGCAGGTCATGGCTCGCCGCCGCCAGGAAGCGGGACTTGGCGAGGTTGGCGAGCTCGAGCTGGTGGGTGCGCTCTTCCACCTTGCGCTCGAGGCCGGCATAGGAATCCTGCAGCTGCGCCGCCATGCTGTTGAACTGATCGGCGAGCGCCTCCAGCTCGTCGCCGGTCTTGATCGAGATGCGCTGGGTGAGATCGCCGCTGCCGATGCGCGCCGCGCCCGCGCGCATCGCCTGGATCGGGACCACCATGCGCCGCGCCAGGAACAGGCCGGACAGAAAGGCGAGCGCAAGGCCTGCCACGAGCAGCACCCCGGAGCGCTTGATGGTGTCGTAGAGGGGCGCATAGGCCTCTTCGACCGGCAGCTCCACGAACATCAGCCAGCCGAGCGGCGCCACCGGCGCGTAGGCGGTGAGCACCTCGCGGCCGCGCACGTCCTTGGCCACCTGCACCGGCTCGGTCGGCGCCCCCGCCCCGGCCGCGCGCGCCGCCGCGACCTGGGCGAGCCGCGTCATGTCGGTGTTGCGCAGCACCAGGCTGATGTCGGGGTGGGCGATCAGGCGGCCCTCGGCGTCGATGACATAGGCTTGGCCGCGCTCGCCCACCTTGATCTGGGACACCACGTCCCAGATCAGCTTGAGATTGACCTCGGCCACGCTGACGCCGGCATCGCGCCGGGTGCCGGCGAGCGCCAGCGTCATGTAGGGCTCGGACTCGCGGCGGAAATAGACCGGGCCGTAATAGACCTTCTTCGCCACGGCTTCGGTGAATTTCGGCTCCTTGGAGAGGTCGGCCTGGCTCGCCACCACGTCCATGGCGAGCCGGGATACCCGCAGTTGCTCCTTGCCCGAGGAATCGAGCTGGGCGAGTTCGGTGATCGCCGGCACCTGGCGCAGCAGCCGCAACCCGTCGAAGCGGCGCTGGTCGATGGTGCCCGCCGACCACGGCAGCTGGGTGGTCCAGCCGACCTGGCTCTCGATCTCCTTGATGAACTGCTCGATCTTTGCGGCCGCCGCTTCCGCCTGCTCGCGCTGGATGCGGATCAGCGAAGCCTTCTGCTCCTGGTAGGCGAACGCCACTTCGAACAATACGTTGGTGAGGAGCACGACCGACACCACGGCGAGGAACAGCGCGACATATTTGCGGAACAGCGGCCCGTTGATCTGCCGCCAGCCGCTGGCCTGCGCAAGGCGCGCGAGCAGGTGGTTGGGGCGATCGGTCACTCGATCACCTCGTCGGCGCGTAAAACAAACCACTCTGGGATGGTGAGACCGATAGCTTTGGCGGATTTGAGATTGACGACGAGCTGGAACTTGGTCGGAAACTGGACCGGCAGATCGCTTACGTTCGCACCGCGCAGGACACGGTCGACATAGGATGATGCGCCGCGATAGAAATCGTCGTAGTTTGGTCCGTAGGACATGAGGCCGCCCTCAGCGGCAAAGAATCTAAGGGGCGAAATCGCGGGCAGTTTGTGCTGGACCGCCAGCCGGAGGACCAATTGCCGATTGGAGAAAGAGAGCGGCGGCGGCACGAGAATCAGGGCGCCGTTCGGTTCGGCCGCAAATGCGTCAACGGCGCGCTCAATTTCGGCAGTATTACGAACCGGAGTTCTAATCGCGTTCACGACCGATGCCGCCGCCTTCTCGATCTCCGCCAGGTAATCTTCGAAAATGTAGATCTCCGGGTTGAAGATGAGCGCGACTCTCGAGACGGCAGGCACGGCCTCCTTGAGCAGCTCTACGCATTTGCCGGCGATCGACGGGAATAAATTTGTAAAGCCGGTGGCGTTGCCGTCGGGACGCGCGAGGCTTTTCACGATCCCCTGATTAACGGGATCCCCGACGTTCACGAAGATAATCGGAATAGTCTGTGTCTGCCGTTTTGCCGCCAACGTTGCCGCCGCGCTGAAGGTGACGATCACGTCGGGGTCAAGGCCTACCAGTTCCTTTGCGTGGGATTGCAGACGATTGGGGTCGTCGGCGCCGAAGCGAAGATCGATCCGCGTGTTGCCACCTTCGATCCAACCGAGCTTCGCAAGACTCTCCCGCAATACGGCCACGAACCTCTGAACAACCGAATCGTCCTCGGCGCCCAAACTAAGCATGCCAATGCGCCGTGTCCCGGCCGCCCGCTGCGCGCGCGCAGCCAGCGGCCACGCCGCCGCCGCCCAGCCGAGCCCCGCGATGAACGCCCGCCGTCTCATTCGATCACCTCGTCGGCGCGGCCGAGCAGCGTCAGCGGGAAGGTGATGCCGAGCGCCTTGGCGGTCTTGAGGTTGATGACCAGATCGAACTCTTGTAGCCTGTTGGACCGGCAAATTGGCGGGTTTCTCGCCATGGAGAATTTCGCGGACAAAGATGCCGATCTGATGATAGGCATGGCCGAGGCTGCTTCCGTAGCTCATCAATCCGCCGGCCAAGGCATACTCGCGCAGAGAATAGATCGCCGGCAACGCGCGGCGTGCCGCCAGATCAATGAGCTTTTCGTGCCGGCTACTGAAAAATGTTCCGTTGCCGACCACAACTGCACCGGCCCGTTGCTGAATAAGTGCCGCAAAGGATTTCTCGAGATCGGCATCGTCGCCGACACTCTGGACGAGGACTTTTTGGTCCGTTGCGCGCTCCGCCGCCATCATATCCCTGGTGTCAGACTCGGTATTTGGATTGGTCAGGTCAACGAGAAAGCCGATCACAGGTGCCTTGGGCACAAGCTCGCGAATCAATTCCAACTGCTTTGCAATCAGCAGGGTCTGCAGCGACGCGTAACCGGTCACGTTCGCGCCGGGCCGATTGAGGCTGGCGACGAGGCCCAATGCAACAGGGTCGCCACCAACGTTGAATACGATAGGTGTCGTTGCCGTAGCAGCTTTGGCGATGACGGCTGCCGTATTGGCGTGCGCAACTATTACGGCCACCTGACGCCGGACCAGATCGGCCGCTTGCATCCGTAGCCGATCGAGTTGATTGTCTGCGAAACGATATTCGATCGCCACGTTCCGGCCTTCCATGAGTCCGGCTTCCCTCAGGCCCTGTTGGAACGGAGTTACCGCAATTTCGGAACCTTCAGCGGACTGGGGGCTGAGAAAACCGATCACCGGCATCGCCGGCCGCTGCGCACGCGCCGCGAGCGGCCACGCCGCCGCCGCGCTGCCGAGCCCCGCGATGAACTCACGCCGTTTCATTCGATCACCTCGTCGGCGCCCAGAAGGATCGACGTCGGGACGTCGAGGGCCAGAGCTTTCGCGGTCTTCAGGTTGAGGACCATCTCGAACTTGGTCGGCTGCACCACCGGCAGGTCGGCGGGGTTTGCGCCCTTGAGAATACGAGCCGCGTAGACACCGGCTTGGCGATACTCGTCGAACAGATTCGATCCGTAGCTCAGAAGACCGCCGGCTTCGACGAACGGGCGATCATAATAGATGGCCGGAAGCGCATCGCGGGCCGCCAGTGCGACGATCTGGTCGCGCCGGCTGGTCAGGAAGGGGTCGCCTATCACCAGGAGTGCCCCGGCCCGCTGCACAATAGCGGCGCCAAAGGCCTGCTCGATTTCGCTTTCGCTGCCTGCGCTCAGGACCGATAGGTTCACGCCGAGCGCGCGTGCGGCGAGCTCCAACTGCCGGATCGTCGCCTCGGTGACGCGATTGGCGGGATTCGCCAGAAGCGCGATCGACGCCGCCGAAGGCACCAGTTCGTGCAGCAGCGCGAAACGCTTCGCGGCCACCTCGACGGCAAGCTGGGCGGTTCCCGTCAGATTGCCGCCGGGACGATTGAGGCTTGCGACGAGGCCGAGTTCGACCGGATCGCCACCGATCGAAAATACAATTGGAATGGATTTGGTGGCCGCCTGGGCGGCGAGCGTCGCCGGTATGCCGCCTGTTGCAATCAAAGCGACCTGACGGCGCACAAACCCGGCGGCCTGTTCAGGCAGCCGCTCGTAGCGACCTTCGGCCCAACCGTATTCGATCGAGACGTTCTTCCCATCGAAATAGCCGGCTTCGCCCAGCCCCTTGAGGAAGGCAGTAAGCGTTGGCGGGCTGGCGCCGGGCGAGGAATTGTACAGAATCCCGATGACCGGGAGCACCGGCTGCTGCGCACGCACGGCGTGCGGCCACGCAGCCGCCGCCGCGCCGAGCCCTGCCATGAACGCCCGCCGTCTCATTCGATCACCTCGTCGGCGCGGCCTAGCAGCGTGATCGGGAAGGTGAGGCCGAGCGCCTTGGCGGTTTTCATGTTTATGGCCAGCTCGATCTTCGTGGCCTGTTGTACCGGAAGATTGGCAGGACTTTCGCCGTTGAGGATGCGGCCGGTATAGATGCCTGCTTGGCGGAATTCCTCCACGAGGGAGGCCCCGTAACTCATCAGCCCGCCAGAGATCGCAAAATCGCGGAATTCATAGACGGTCGGCACCGCGTTGCGGGCAGCGAGGGCGACAAGTTGGTCCTGTTGGTTGACGAAAATGGAATCAGCGCTAACGAGAAGAGCGCCCACCTGTTGCCGGGCCAACGTCGCGAACGCCGTTTCGATTTCGCTGGCGCCGCGCGCGGAGAGGACCAGCAGGCGCACGCCGAGAAGCTGCGCAGCACGCTGTGCTTCCTCCCTTTCAACCTCGGTCAGCGTCGGATTGCTGGGATTGACCAGCAATGCGAAAGTATCGGTTGAAGGCAACAGCTCGCGCAGCAGTTCCACGCGCTTGGCAATCAACCGGGAAGAAAGGTTGTAAAAGCCGGTTACATTGCCGCCGGGATGGTTGAGGCTCGCGACCAGGCCGGCCGACACGGGATCGCTGGCGGTTACGAATACGATCGGAATTGATTGCGTAGCGGCCTTGGCCGCCAGGGCACCCGGCCCGCTGCCCGGTGTGGCGATCACCCTCACCCGTAGGCGCACCAGTTCAGCCGCAAGCGCCGCCAGTCGCTCATTCTGGCCTCGCGCGAAGCGGTATTCGATCGTGAGGTTGCGACCATCCACGTAACCTGTCTCGGCAAGGCCGCGGTGAAATGCCGCGAAGCGATCGCTCCCGGTCGTGGCCGGCCCCGGCGCCGACCCGTGCAAAAACCCGATCACCGGCATTCCCGGCTGCTGGGCGCGCGCCGCGAGCGGCCACATTGCCGCCGCGCCGCCGAGCCCCGCGATGAACTCCCGCCGTCTCATTCGATCACCTCGTCGCCGAGAAGCTGGAGCGCCGGCGGGACCGTGAGGCCGATCGCCTTCGCGGCCTTGAGATTGATGACGAACTCGAACTTGGTCGGCGCCTGCACCGGAAGGTCGCCCGGCCTGCGCGCCACGCAGGGTGCGGTCGACATATCGAGCGGCGCGCCGGTAGATATCGGCGGTGTCGGAACCTTAGGAGGCGAGACCTCCGCTGGCGGCGAAATAACTGTAAGGATAAACCGCCGGCCGTGGCGCGCCGCGAGCGCCGCGATCATTTCGCGGTTGGCGATCGTCTGTCCGCCCGGCAGCACGATCATGCCGGCCGCGGGCTCGCGGGCGAAGGTTTCGATCCGGGGGACGATCTCGTCCGCTGCAGCCATGGGGGCGGCGCGGACCGTGACAGGGAGCGACTCCGCCGCGGCTTCGATGGTCCGCAGATAGCTGGTCCAGTTGGCGTTGTCTGGAAAGTAGAGCACCATTACGTTGGCGATGCCGGGCGCCAGGTCCCGCAGGATGCTGAGCCACTTGCCGGCGAGCGAGAATTCCACCGAGGTGAAGCCGGTGACGTTGCCGGCCGGGCGCGCAAAGCTCGCCACGAAGCCGCTGGCGACGGGGTCGGCCGCATTTACGAACAGGATGGGAATGATGCTGGTCTGCCGCTCCAGGATTTCCGTCACCTGGGTCCCGGAAGCGAGGATGACGTTTGGACCCTTGCCGGCAAGTTCCGCGGCCACGGCGCGGATGCGGCCGTCATCGGCGTCGCCCCAGAGGTGTTCGATGCGGATATCCCGGCCATCGATCCACCCCAGCTTCGCCAGCGCTTCGGTGAAGGCCGCACGTTCGATCCGATTTCGCACATCGCTCTCGCTGCTGGTTGTCAGCACGGCGATCCATGGCGGCCGGTCCATCTGTTGCGCGCGCGACGCGAGCGGCCGAATGGCCGACGAAGCCGCCGCGCCGCCGAGCCCCTGGATGAGCTCCCGCCGCCT
>CAWCZY010000014.1:0-610893 GCA_963800215.1 uncultured Alphaproteobacteria bacterium
ACCATGAATTTCTAGAAAATGCCCCTACCACGGGCCCATATGCCAGTTCACGCCCATCCGGACGAAATTGTCGGTGTAGTTGTGGTGGATGGCGATATCGCTGCCGGGCGCGCAGGTCAGGCAGGACGGGATAGTGGTGTTGTAGTTCTGCATGTGCAGATAGAGATATTCGGCCTTGACCGACCATGCCGGCAGGAATTTCCATTCGATGCCGCCGCCGCCGGTCCAGCCCGGGCGCACCGTGGTGCTGGGGGTCGTCGCCAGGGTCGTTCCGCCGAAAGCGGCGAACGAATCGGTGTTCGAAAACCAGCCCATCGCCAGCCCGCCGGTGCCGTAGACGAGCAGGTTGCCGAAGGCCACGCCGAGGCGCGGGCGCAACGTCGCTACCACGTTGGCGGCGGAGGAATTGTACATGAAGTCGCCATTGGCGACGACGCCGGCGTTTTCGTAGGTGAATTGCCGGTTGGCGGCGCCGCCGAGCCAGTCGCCGTCGGCCTCCCAGCCGAACACGACGTTGCGGAGCTGCCAGTTGAATCCGACCTGTCCGCCGGCGACGACGCCCCTGGGGCCGAGCCAGGTCGCGGACCTGCTGTCGATGATGCGGGCCGCGTCCGGGCCCCAGCCATCGGGATCGGTGCTCGACGAAATGCTGTCCTGGCCCGCATGGTAGCCGAGATTGGGGCCGAAATAGAATCCGGTCCAGCAATCGGGAACGGCCAGGACCGGAGGTGGCGGCGCGTATAGCGGCAGGTCGGCCGCCATTGCGGGAGCCGCGGAGATGGCCGCCATCGCGACACAAGCCAAAAGCATCTGTTTCATCGAGGTCTGTTTCCACAGAACGCACATGGTTAATCAATCGAGAATCTAACATCGGTATGGTTAACAATTCGGGAACGGCAGCGGGGTTTTTGCAGCCGCCCCGGTCATTCCGGGGCGCGCGCCTTAGCTTCGCGCGAATCCGGAATCCGTGCTGCGGTCAGGACGGCGACGCCGTCCGGATTGCCGGTTCGCCGCTGCCGCGGCACCCCGGAATGATGGGTGTCTTGCTCGGCGACGGTTGGTGAGTTGGAGGGCCGTGCGCCAGCGCCGACCCCGTCACGCCGTCACTGCCGCGCCTTGCCGTTGGGCGCGCCCAGGCCGGTGCAATAATCCCATGAAGCTCCGGCCCAATATCCCGTGTAGAAACCGCATATCCCTTGCAAGATATCGTTGAATTGGGAGGGCGTCTTGTAATACTGCGTCAGCTCGGCTTTCGACGAAGAGTTGAAGCGGCCCTGGCTGTTCACGAGGCCCGCCACCACCGGCGTGGCGACGCTGGTGCCACCGATGATGTTCCATCCGTCGTCATTGCTGATGTAGACCCAGACGCCGGTGCGGGGGTTCGCGACCGCGGCGATATCGGGCACGCCGCGTGCGGTGACCCCGGCGAGTTTCTTGACGGAATCCTGATAGGCGGGCTTCCCGATCAACTCGCTCGGTCCGCCGCCGCCGTCGCCCCATGCCGCTTCCCCGATGAAGTCGCCGGTGTCGGGATTGCGCGAAACGCTGGTGCCGCCGACGGCGACCACGTTTGCCGAGACGGACGGCCACTCGGTTCCGGGGCTGTCGCCGGTCGCGGCGAAGTACACGATGCCGTTCGTCAAAAAGTGGGTGGCGTCCTCCGATTCCTCGCCGGAGAACTCGGTGCCGCCCCAGCTCATCGATATCTCGCCTCCGGTTGTCGGCCCCACCAGGTTGTTGGCGAGCGTCACGGCGGCGAGCAGATCCGAGTTCGAGTTCGAGACCGCTTCCACCAGAATGATGTTCGCGTTGGGCGCCATCGCATGGACCCATTGGACGTCGAGCGAAATCTCCACCTCCCAGCCGGCATCATAGACCGGTGGGGTAGAGCTCAGGGAACCGTTCGAAGCCGCATACACCACCTGGAAATTCACCGTGTTCGGCAAGGGCAGGCCGAACTGCAGGCTGAACGTCGTCAGGTCGGTCGTCGCGTTGGGCGCGTTATAGGCATCGACGATCGCGATGGTTCGGCTGCCGCCCTTCGGCGTGTTGGTCACGGTGTTGGGATTGCAGCCGACGACCACGGGCACGAAATCATAGACGCATGCGATCGATTGCGGCGTCTCGTAAAAGTACCCGGAAAACGGAGGACCGACGGCGGGACGGGCGTTGCCCCTCGTGATGGCGGGCATGCCGGTGGGCTGGAAGATGTGCACATTGGTGTGGGCGGTCCCCGGGCCGGGCTGGGGAATCGAAGAGGAAGGGGTGATGACGGTGCCCTCCGTGGAAACGTGCCGGGTGGCGTTCGGGTCCAGGCGCAGAAAGGCGTCCTGCGCCATCGCCGGCGTGGCCACCCCCATCAACGCTAACACCGCAGATGCCTCGAGCAATTTCATCGCCCCACCCACTTTGTACGAGACGCCCGGTCGGCGTCGCAGATGCAGGAACGCATGCGCGCTCCGGCGCCGCCGATTCGACGAAATGCAGCGCCAAGGAAAAATTTACGATAAATGCATTAAGAGAAATTTACCCATAATGCCCACGCAGGACATCATCGCCGGGCTTCTCGTCCCCGCGATCTCGACAGGGTTCCCATGCTGCGCCTGACCGAGCTGAAGCTGCCGCTCGGCCATGAGGAGGGCGCGATCAGGTCCGCCATCATCGACCGGCTCAGGATACCGGCGCAGGACCTCGTCGGCTTTACCGTGTTCCGCCGCGCCACCGACGCCCGCAAGCCGAACGCGATCGCGCTGACCTACACGCTCGACATCGAGGTCGCGCACGAAGCCGCGGTGCTGAAGCGGTTCGCCAGGGACCGCAACCTCGTGCGTGCCCCCGACATGAACTACCGCTTCGTGACCCGCGCGCCGGCGGGACCGGCCGCGCGGCCGGTAGTGGTCGGCGCCGGGCCCTGCGGCCTGTTCGCCGGCCTGGTGCTGGCGCAGATGGGGTTCCGCCCGATCATCCTGGAGCGCGGCAAGGTCGTGCGTGAGCGCACCAAGGACACCTGGGGCCTGTGGCGGCGTTCCGTACTCAACCCGGAATCCAACGTGCAGTTCGGCGAGGGTGGCGCCGGCCTGTTTTCCGACGGCAAGCTCCACAGCCAGATCAGGGATCCCCATCACCACGGGCGCAAGGTGCTGACAGAGTTCGTCGAGGCGGGTGCGCCGCCGGAGATTTTGAGCGCCGGCAAGCCCCACATCGGGACCTTCCGGCTGGTGACCATCGTGGAAAACATGCGCCGCACCATCGAGGCGCTCGGCGGCGAGTATCGCTTCGAGAGCCGGCTCGAGGATCTCGAAATCGAGGTGGGCCGGGACGGCCTGCGGCAGGTCCGCGGTGTGATCCTCGCCGACGGCACCCATATCGCAGCCGACCATGTCGTGCTCGCGGTCGGCCACAGTGCGCGGAGCACCTTTCAGATGCTGTGGGACCGCGGCGTCGCGATCGAGGCGAAGCCGTTTTCCATCGGCGTGCGCATCGAGCATCCGCAGTCGCTGATCGACCACTGCCGCTATGGTGCGAGCGGGGGCGCAGGCGCCGGCCATCCCGTGCTCGGGGCGGCCGACTACAAGCTCGTCCACCACTGCGCCAACGGACGCTCGGTCTACACCTTCTGCATGTGCCCGGGCGGTACCGTGGTGGCGGCGGCCTCCGAGCCGGGGCGGGTCGTGACCAACGGGATGAGCCAGTATTCGCGCAACGAGCGCAACGCCAATGCCGGCATCGTGGTCGGCATCACGCCGGCGGACTACCCCGGACATCCGCTCGCCGGCATCGCGTTCCAGCGCCATTGGGAGGAACGCGCCTTCGCGGCCGGCGGCGCCAGCTACGCGGCGCCGGCGCAGCTGGTCGGCGATTTCCTCGCCATGAAGGCGTCGAGGGCGCTCGGCGAGGTGGTCCCGTCCTACAAGCCCGGTGTGCATTTGACCGATCTCGCGGACTGCCTGCCGAATTTCGCGGTCGCGGCGATCCGCGAAGCGATCCCGGCCTTCGACCGCCAGATCAAAGG
Source organism: uncultured Alphaproteobacteria bacterium (assembly GCA_963800215.1). Taxonomy (GTDB): domain Bacteria; phylum Pseudomonadota; class Alphaproteobacteria; order Rhizobiales; family Xanthobacteraceae; genus JAJPKK01. The sequence continues at coordinate 4,013 of CAWCZY010000014.1, forward strand.
CTTTGCCATGGCCGACGCGGTCATGACCGGGGTCGAGACCCGCACCTCGTCGCCGATCCGGATCGGCCGCGACGACAGCTATCAGAGCACGAACACGCGAGGGCTCTATCCCGCCGGGGAGGGGGCGGGCTTTGCGGGCGGCATTCTCTCGGCGGGGGTCGACGGCATCCGCATCGCGGAGGCGGTGGCGCTAAGCATTGTGGGGAGGGTGGACGATCGGGCGTCCCGGACGTGAACGCGATCACCGGGAGCCGACTCCCGGCTCAGTCCGGAGCGAAAAGCCGAGAACGCCGGTGTTTACCATTACTGCAGTAAGGTAGCTTTAAGCTCGGCTAATCATTCGAGGGCCCAATGGTTCAGCGACTTACTTTTTCCTGCGTTTCCGCAATAGTTATGGCGTCAAGTCTCGGCTTTGCGCAGTCACCGTCGCCGAACGGCGTCAAGACACTCGATCCTCCCGGCGCCATCAAGGCGGAAGGTACCTGGAGCCTCGGAGTCAGGGCTGGCGACTTCATCTTTGTCGCCGGCATGCAAGGCATCGATCCCGTGACCAACACGTTGGTGCAGGACCCACAGGCCCGCGTCCGACAGGCGTTGCTCAATCTCAGGCTGATTGCTCAATCGGAGGGCGCCAGCCTGCAGGATTGCGTGCGGATCACCGTTTACGTCAGTGACCTGCACCGGTTTGCGCCCATGGTGGACAAGGCGCAGGCGGAACTCTGGGGCAAGCCGCCCTATCCACCCCGCACGATGATCGAGGTCCAGCGCCTGTTCGACGACGATATCGTGGAGATCGATAGCGTCTTCTACGCGCCGATGAAAAAGTGATTCGGCGGTGGTGTACAATTCATTTCTGTCGAGCGGCGGATCGCACGGGAATCCTTGGCGCGCTCCGGTTCCAAAGCGCACATATGATTACTTGTGAATCGGGTCCTTCCATAAAACCTGTTCCGGCGGCTCGATCGGTGCGATGTCGAGATTGACGACGACCGGTTCCTGGCCGGAGCGCACCAGGATGCATTCGAGCGCTTCGTCGCGGCTGGCATTGATTTCCTGGTGCGGCACGTAGGGCGGCACGTAGATGAAATCGCCGGGGCCCGCTTCGGCGACGAATTCCAGGTGCTCGCCCCACCGCATCCGTGCCCGGCCCTTGACGACGAAGATGATGCTTTCGAGGTCGCCGTGGTGATGCGCCCCGGTCTTCGCGTTCGCCTGGATGGTGACGGTACCGGCCCACAGCTTCTCGGCGCCGGCGCGGGCGCGGTTGATGGCGGTCGCCCGCGACATGCCCGGAGTTTGCGCGGTGTTGGGATCGAGCGCGTCACCCGGGATGACTTTCACGCCATGGGTCTTCCAGTCGATCGCCTCAGTGTGCGGCTGGGCGTGCGGGTGGGCGTGATCATGAGCCATCGCTCGAAATCCTTCTTCATTCCCGGACGTAACGGCTAGCACATCGCGCCGGTGCGATGCCAGACGCCGGCCGGCGCCGCCCCGCCGGGCGCCAAATGCCCCCGCATTTGCCTCACGCATGCGCTGGCGCAACGGCTTGCGCTCCAGTAACATTCGCCCGGGCCCCTTGGGGTCGGCAGGTGGTCGCGAGGCGGGCTCAAGGAGCGGGCTTGACGGCGCGTCCACATTTGCTGTGCCGTTTGCCGGAAGTGGCTCCAACGACGAAAATCATGGGAGGTAGGACATGTCGATGAGAGGAATGCTCGCAGGGTCGATCGGCCTTGTGGCGGTTGCCATGCCGGTGCATGCGGCGGACGTGACGGCGGACCGGCTGCTCAACACGGACAAGGAGCCCGGGAACTGGCTCATGGTCCACCACGATTACAACAATTCGCGGCATTCGCCCCTCGCGATGGTCAATCGCGACAACGCCAAGGACCTCAAGCCGAAATTCATCTTCTCGATCGGCGGGCGCGCCACCGGCGGGACGCTGCGAGGCAAAGAGGAATCGACGCCGCTGGTCGAGGACGGCTTCATGTATGTGGCCGACACCTGGGGCCGGGTGATGAAGTTCGACGTCCGCAGCGGCACCGCGGCGATTCCACTGTGGCGCTATGACCCCAAGATCACGAAGTCCCGCACCAATCGCGGCATCGCCATGTACGGCGACAAGGTGATCGTCTCCACCAACGACACCCGCATCATCGCCCTCAAGAAGGATTCCGGCGAGCTCGCGTGGGAAATCGTCGCCACGGCTCCGACCGATCCGGCGACCGGCACGCCGTCGGCGAAGACGCAAGGGCTTCACCGGGGCGCCGCTCGCAGTCAAGACGGCCGGCGGCAAGGAACTGGTGATCCAGGGCGAGAGCACCGGCGGCCAGCTCGGCACCCGAAGCTGGGTCGGCGCGTTCGATGTCGGCACCGGCAAGCTGGCGTGGCGGACCTTCACCATCCCGGCGCCCGGCGAACCCGGATCGGAGACGTGGAAGGACAACCACAATGCGTGGCGCGTCGGCGGCGGCGGCGTCTGGCAGACCGCGTCCTACGACCCCGCCACCAATCTGCTCTATCTCGGCACCGGCGATGCCTATCCGAGCTTCGATCCGCAGTTCCGGCCCGGCGACAATCTCTTCACCGCCAGCACCATCGCGCTCGACGCCGACACCGGCAAGATCCGGTGGTACTTCCAGGAGACGCCGAACGAGCATTGGGACTTCGACACGCCGAGCCCCAAGATGCTCTATGACGTCACCATCAATGGCGAGCAGCGCAAGGTCGTCGCGAATTTCTCGCGCAACGGCTTCTACTACACGCTCGACCGCACCAACGGGCAGTTCCTGCGGGCCGACCAGTACCAGGAAAAGGTCACCTGGACCAAGGGCATCGATCCCAAGACCGGCAAGCCGCTCGACTACGATCCCACCAAGGACGTCCAGGTCTATGCGGGCGTCGGCGTCATGCGCGAAAAGCCCGGACAGGAATCGTGCCCGTGGTGGAACGGCTCGCCGACCTTCTTCCCGCCGACCTTGGACGCCAAGCGCATGGTCGCCTATGTGGCGGGCGCCGAGGGCTGCATCTCCAGCACCGCGAACAAGACGCCGATGGACGAGAAGAAGGACTATGTCGGCCTGCCGCCCTGCTGTACCGAGCAGGGCCGCGTCACCGCCCACGGCGCCTTGTGGGCGATGGACCTCAAGACCGGCAAGATCGTCGGCAAGGCGACGTTCCAGCCGCCGACCGAGTCCGGCATGCTCAGCACCGACGGCGGCATCCTCTTCACCGGGCACATGACCGGCAAGTTCGCCGCCTATGACGCCGTCACGCTCCAGGAACTGTGGAGCTTCAACCTCGGCACGCCGATCACGGCGCCGCCGATGACCTACAGCGTCGACGGCAAGCAATACATCGCCGTCATCGCCGGCGGCGCGGTCGGGGTCAGGCAGGGCGGGCTCGTGCAGCCGTCCGCGATCGTAGCCGTGTTCGGCCTCTGACGGCGGTTGCCGTGTCGAGCTGCGAAGGGGGAGCGATCTTGCTCCCCCTTTGAGCTTCTGATCTCGGGAGTACGGCCATGCGGACTGCGTTGCTTGCGATCGGCGCCGCCTTCGCGATGGGGCTCGCCGCCGGACCCGCCCGGCCCCAGGCGCAGGCTCCGAAGATCTGGGACATCAAGCTCGGGCATCCCGATCAGCGCCCTGCCGCTCAACGACTTCGTCGACACCGCCTGCGGCACCAATGGCGGTCCGCCGGCGCGCGTCCTCAAGAGCTTCTACGAATTCGCGCAATGCAAGGTCGAGCCCCGGACCGGCTTGCATGAGGTCTGGTTCCGCTACGACGATGAAATGGAATATGTCGCGCGCGCGCGCCGCTCCGAGATCATGGTGCGGCAATACCAGGCCAACGCGCTCGCCGGCCAGCCGATCGTCACCTCCCTGCTGATCGATGATGACGGCATCGTGCAGGGCTACCGGGTGGTCAACGACCCGCGCGCGGATGCCCAGACCCGCATCGTCGCCTACGGCCTCGCCGATATCTTCAAGGGGATGGCCCTGGGGATTCTCCAATGCACCGACCTGCCGCCGGCCGAAGGCGAACGGCCGATCGAGGACCTGCTGGTCAAGGAGGACTGCGAAGGCAAATCGGACGGGGTGGTGACCCGCGTGGAGGCCCGCCGGTACTACAAGCCGGGCCAGTTCGCCGTCGACCCCAATGACAACCGCCTCACGGAAAACCAGTTCGAAAGCTCCGCGCGTCTCGAGGTCTATCGGCCCGGCCGGGCCGCGCAGGAGCGATAAAGAGTTCGATCGACGAGATGAAAGGTCCCTGCATGCAATGGAAGACATCGGTGCTGCGACAGGAGAGGTCCGGGGCGATGCTTTATGCCGGGCTCGCCGTCGCGGCGGTGCTCGCATTCTCGTCGGCGGGCCATGCCCAGGACGAGGCCAAGGTGAAGGCGGGGCTGTCGGTGTGGCGGTCCTCGGGGTGCTCGGAATGCCACGGCGCCTTCGCCAACGGCGAAAAGGAACGCGACGAGGCGCCGACCGGCGCCAATTTGCGGCAGACCCGGCTCGACGATGCGACGATCGCGGAGACGATCCGGTGCGGCCGCCCCGGCGTGGGCATGCCCAGCTTCGGCGCCGACGCCTACAAGGAGCGCGGCTGCTACGGGCAGCCGCCGGGAGAGGCGCCCGACGATCTCTATCCCGCGGGCCGCACCTTGAGTGCCCAGGAGATCGGCGATGTCGTCACCTATCTGCGCGCCCGCATCGTCGGCAAGCGCGCGGTGACGCCGGAAGAATGCGCGTGGTATTACGGCGACCAGGCGAGCTCGTTCTGCGACGAGCCGAAGTAGCGCGGCGCTGCCACCCTACGAGCTGTCATCGCCCGGCTCGACCGGGCGATCCAGTAAACGCCGGCCGGGCGTACTGGATTGCCCGGTCGAGCCGGTTAATGACACCAACAGCCGACAGCGCAACTGTAATTACGCTACGGATGGATGCTGTTGTCCGGCATCATCGCGCCGGTGAAGATCGTGCCGGCCTGCTTGGTGTCGCCGAGATTGGCCGAGCGCAGCACCGAGTGGCTCAGATTGGCTCCGCTCAGATCGGCGCCGCCGAGATCGGCGAGATAGAACACGGATTCCCGCAGCACCGCGCCGCTGAGATCGGCGTCGCGCAGATTGGCCTGGGTGAATTCGGTGCTGTCGGCCGCGGCGCCGTGCAGGTTGACGCGCAGCAACCGCCCCTGATGCAGGTTGGCGCCGTTGAGCGTGGCGTTGGCGAAGCTCGCCTCGTTGAGGAACGCGGCCTCGAGGTCGGCTTCCGTCAGGATCGCGCGCTCGAGCCGGCCGCCGAGCAGGCGGATGCTGCCCATCAGCGCTTCCGTCAGGTTGGCGCGGGAAAAATCGGCGCGGCTGGCATCCGCTTCGAACAGCATCGCCTTGGCGAGTTTGGCGTTGCTGAAGTCGGCCTGGATGAGATCGGTCTTGTTGAGATTGGCCTCGGTGAGGTCGGCGCCGGAGAGGTTTGCCCCGCGCAGCACGGCGCGGTGAAAGCTCGCACCGCGCAGATTGGCGCCGGCGAGGTTGGCTCCGGTGAGGTCGCGCCGCTTAAGGTTCGCGCCCGCCAGGTTGCACCCCGGACAGTTCTTGCTCTCGCCGGCCAGGAACGCCGCGACGCCGGCCTGCGCCGCCGCGCCCCACCGGGCAGCTTCTCCGTTGACCGCGACGACAGCGACCGCGACGGTGAGGATCCTGCGCAGGTATCGCGCGGCGATGCATCTCGCTGGGAAAATTCTCATGCGTGTTCACACCATCCGCTGCCTCGGTCACGGGATGGACGCGATGTTAGTCGAGAGTTGGCCCCGGTGCCACCCGCTTATCCGTCCCCGTCTTCGGTCCTGAGTCGGGGAGAGATAAGAAGCCTCAATACGTCGCCCGACCGCCCGATATGTCGAACACCGCGCCGGTGGTGAACGCGCATTCCTGCGAGGCGCAGAAGGCGGCGAGGTTGGCGATCTCCTCCACCAGGACGAAACGTCCGCGCGGAATCTTGGAGAGCATGTAATTGATGTGCTCGGTCGTCATCTGGTCGAAGATCGCGGTCTTCGCCGCCGCCGGCGTGATGCAATTGACCGAGATGTCGTAGCCGGCGAGCTCCTTGCCGAGCGACTTCGTCAGCGCGATGACGCCGGCCTTGGAGGCCGAATAGGCGCAGGCATTGGGGTTGCCTTCCTTGCCGGCGATCGAGGCGATGTTGACGATGCGGCCGTATTTCTGGGCGATCATGGTCGGCGCCACCGCCTTGCAGCAATTGAACGTGCCGGTGAGGTTGATCGCGAGCACCCGCGCCCATTCCTCGGCTGGATAGTCCCAGGTCGGCACATTGGCGCCGGCGATCCCGGCATTGTTGACGAGGATGTCGATGCGCCCATGGCCCGTGGCCTCGCTCGCCGCAGCGGCGACGCCTGCGGCATCGGCCACGTCGACGACAGTCGAGAATACCGGCCCGAGCGCGCCGAGCTCGGCTGCGGCCGTCTTTGCCGCCGCGCCGTCGCGGTCCCACAGCCGGACCGTTGCACCGCAGTGCAGGAAACGCTCCGCGATGGCGCGGCCGATGCCTTGCGCGGCGCCGGTGATGACGGCGATGCGTCCACTGAGATCGATGGCGTTGGGCATTGGGAACCTCGGGTCGGGAGGAGAGTTGCGATACTGAACGGTTTTTCAAGGCCAGTCCCGGCGAAAAGCGGGACTTCCATCGACCGACGGATGGGAGTAGTCGATTTGGCCTCCACCCCCAACCTGTTCGAGTGAAGCCATGGCCAATCGACTGAACGGCAAGATCGCGCTCGTCACCGCCGCGGGGCAGGGGATCGGCCGCGCCATCAGCGAGGCGTTCATCGCCGAGGGCGCGACGGTGATCGCGACCGATGTCGATCCCGGCAAGCTCGATGGCCTCGCAGCGGCGCGCCGCGACAAGCTCGACGTGCGCTCGACTGCCGCGGTCGATGCGTTCGCGGAGCAGGTGACGCGGGCGTTCGGGTCGCCCGACATCCTCGTGAATTGCGCCGGCTTCGTGCATCACGGCACCGTGCTCGACTGCAGCGAGGCCGACTGGGCGTTCTCGTTCGATCTCAACGTCACCTCGATCCATCGCATGCTCCGCGCGTTCCTGCCGGGGATGCTGGAAAAGCGGCGGGGCTCGATCATCAGCATTTCCTCGGCCGTCTCCTCGATCCGTGGCGTGCCCAACAGGTACGCCTACGGAGCGACCAAGGCCGCGATCATCGGGCTCACCAAGGCGGTGGCGGCCGACTTCATCAGGCAGGGCATCCGCGCCAACGCGATCTGCCCCGGCACGATCGAGACGCCGTCCCTCGACACCCGTGTCGCCGACCTCTCGAAATCGAGCCACCGGCCGGTCGATGCGGTGCGGCAGGATTTCATCGACCGCCAGCCCATGGGACGGCTCGGCACGCCGCAGGAGGTCGCGGCGCTCGCGGTGTTCCTCGCCTCCGATGAGGCGAGCTACATCACCGGGCAGACCCACCTGGTCGACGGCGGCATGGCGCTGTGACGGGAAACGCGGCCATGCACGTCCTGTGCACCGGCGCGGCGGGCATGATCGGCCGCAAGCTGACGGCGCGCTTGCGCAACGATGGCGCGCTCGCCGGCCGGGCGATTTCGCGCCTGACGCTGACCGACATCGGCGCCCCGCCGGCGCCCGCCGGCGGCGGCGCGGACTTCGTCACCGCGGCGGTCGATCTTTCGATGCCCGGTGCGGCGACCCGCGCGATCGCGGGCCGGCCCGACGTGATCTTCCATCTGGCCGCCATCGTGTCCGGCGAAGCCGAGACGAATTTCGAGAAAGGCTACGCGGTCAATTTCGCCGGCACCCGTGCGCTGCTGGAAGCGATCCGGCTCGCCGGCAACTACCATCCCAAGGTCGTGTTCGCCTCGTCCATCGCGGTGTTCGGCGCGCCGTTCCCGGACGCGATCCCCGACGATTTCATCCATACGCCGCTGACCTCCTACGGGACGCAGAAGGCGATCTGCGAGCTGCTGCTGGCGGATTATTCGCGGCGCGGTTTTCTCGACGGCGTCGGCATCCGGCTCCCCACCATCGTGGTGCGGCCGGGCAAGCCCAACAAGGCGGCGTCCGGCTTCTTCTCCTCCATCATCCGCGAGCCGCTGGCCGGGCATGAGGCGGTGCTGCCGGTCGATGAGAGCGTGCGGCACTGGTTCGCCAGCCCGCGCTCCGCCGTCTCGTTCCTGGTCCATGCCGCCGGGCTCGGCCGACCGCCTCGGCCCGCGCGTCAACCTGACCATGCCCGGCGTCTGTTGCACCGTCGGCGACGAGATCGCCTCGCTCGCGCGCATCGCGGGGCCGAAGGTCGCCGCCCGCATCCGCCGCGCCCCGGACGAACTGGTGACGCGGATCGTCGCCGGCTGGCCGCAGCGCTTCGACGCCCGCCGTGCGACGGAGCTGGGCTTTACGGCGGAGGCGAGCTTCGACGACATCATCCGCGCCCATATCGAGGACGAGTTGGGCGGGAAGATCGCAGGGTGACGGGGAGGGCGGGCCGAGGCACGCCAACTTCAACCCGTCATCTTGAGGCGCTCGCGCCTCTTCGCGCGAGCCTCGAAGGACGACGGCCCCGGCGGTGCCACAGCCAACCCCGTTGCTCGGCCTTGGCCGTGCATCCTTCGAGGGCCGCGCAAGAGCGCGGCCGCCTCAGGATGACGGGTCGAGGTGTGCGGGCCGCTCACGGTGACGGGTTAAGGTATGCGGCCGCTCAGCATAACGGGTCGAGGTATGGTGACGGTCGTTTCGGGGTCCGCCTACGGCAGCCCGAACACCGCGACGAACGCCGAGGGCTGGTAGAGCACCGCGCCGCGCTGCCCGACTTCGCCGCCGGCCACCACGGCGACGTATTGCTTGCCGCCGACGCTGTAGCTCATCGGCGGTGCCGTGATCGGGGTGCCCAGGTTGAAGCTCCAGGCCTCCTGGAGCGTATCGGCGTCATAGGCGACGAGGCGGCCGGTCGAATGCCCGGTGAATACGAGGTCGCCGTCGGTGCCGAGCATGCCGGATTCGTTCGGGATCGGATACTGGGCCTTGCCGATGACCTTGCCGGTGCGCACGTCGAGCGCCCACAGCGCGCCGTGGGCGGTGCCGCGGCCCTGCTCCTGGCAGCACATGCGAATGCCGACCCAGTCCTTGTTCTCGTCCATGGGGGTCTTGATGATGGTGCCGCCGGAGCAACCTTCGGCGCCGGAGACATAAGCGATCATGCGCTTGGCGTCGAAGGTCGGCGGAAAGAACGTGGGCGAGCCGCTGTACCACGGGCACGCATCCTGACCGGGCTTGGCGCGCCGCTGGCCGATCCCGGCATAGCGCTGGACGTCGAGGCTCGGATCGTAGTCGGCCGGCTTGCCGGTCTTGGGATCGATGCCCTTGGTCCAGGTGACCTTCTCCTGGTATTGGTCGGCGCGCAGGAATTGGCCGCTGGCGCGGTCGAGCGTGTAGAAGAAGCCGTTGCGCGAGAAGTTCGCGACCACCTTGCGCCGCTCGCCGTTCACCGTGACCTCGTAGAGCATCTTCGGGCTCGGCGTGTCGAAGTCCCAATGCTCGTTGGGCGTTTCCTGGAAGAACCACACCATCTTGCCGGTGTCGGCATCGAACGCGATGGTGCTCGCGGTGTAGAGATTGTCGCCGGGGCGGTATTCCGGATCGAAAGTCGGGAACGCGTCGCCGGTGCCGTAATAGAGCAGGTTGGTCGCGGGATCGTAGGACGCCGTCTGCCACACGCTGGCGCCGCCGATCCGCCAGGCATTGTGGTTGTCCTTCCAGGTCTCCGATCCCGGCTCGCCCGGAGCGGGTATGGTGAAGGTGCGCCACGCCAGCTTGCCGGTGTCGGCCTCGAACGCCCCGACCCAGCTGCGGGTGCCCTGCGAGCCGCCGGTGCTTTCGCCCTGGACGACGAGTTCGCGTCCGCCGGCGGTCCTGACGGCGAGCGGCGCCCCTGAGAACGCCTGGGTCTTGGACGGCGTGCCGGTCTTGGGGTCCATCGGCGCGGAGGCCTGAACCTCCCAGGCGACCTCGCCGGAATCCCGGTTGAGCGCGATCAGGCGCGCGTCGTAGGTGGAGAGGAAGACCTTGTTGCCGTACATGGCGAGCCCGCGGGTGGTGCGGGATCGCGTGATCTTGGGGTCGTAGCGCCACAGCGGAACCGCCGCGGTGCCGCTGCGCACGTCGAACTTCATCACCCGTGACCAGGTGTCGGTGACGTACATGAATCCGTCGTCCACCAGCGGGGTCGATTCCTCCTTGCCGCGCAGCGTCCCCCCGGTCGAGCGTCCGCCGGTCGAGAACATGAACTTGAGCTGGAGGTTCTTGACGGTGTCGCGATTGATGTCTTTGAGCGGGGAATGCCGGCTGTTGTCGTAGTCGCGGTGGATCATCAGCCAGTTCTGCGGCTCGGCCGCGGTGTTCTGCAGCCGCTGCGACGTGACATCGGCGGCCAGACCCGGCGCCGTGGCGGCGGCGGCGATTGCCGCGGCAAGCATCAGTCGCGTGGTCAGTCTTTCGGGCATGCCGTTTCTCCCTGTTATTCCTTCACCGCGCCGGTCATCGCCGATACGTAATGCTCGACGAAGAACGCATAGAGGATGACCAGCGGCAACGAGCCGACCAGCGCGCCTGCCATCAGCGAGCCCCAACGATAGATGTCGCCGTCGACGAATTCATTGACGATCGCCACCGGCACCGTCTTGTTCTGGGTCGAGGACAAGAACGTAAGCGCGTAGATGAACTCGTTCCAGCACAGAGTGAAGCAGAAGATGAAGGCCGAGATCAGTCCCGGCACCGCCAGCGGCACCACGATCCGGATCAGAATCTGCCAGCGGCTGGCGCCGTCGATCATGGCGCATTCCTCGAGTTCGTAGGGGATGGTCTTGAAATAGCCCATCAGCAGCCAGGTCGAGAACGGGATCAGGATGGTCGGATAGGTGAGGATCAGCGCGAACGGCGTGTCGAACAGCCCGTATTGGAATACGACCGCGGAAAGCGGGATGAACAGGATCGACGGCGGCACCAGGTAGGCGAGGAAGATCGCGCCGCCGACCCAGCCGGCGCCGCGAAAGCGCAGCCGCACGATGGCATAGGCGGCGAGCACGCTGGAGACGATGGAGAGCACGGTGGCGCAGACGGCGACGAACATCGTGTTCCACAGCCAGCGCGGATACTGGGTCTCGAACAGGAGCTTGTAGATGTGCTTGAAGGTCGGGTTCCAGGTCCAGAACGGATTGTAGCGGTCGAGGTCGAGCAGCTGGTCGTCCGGCTTGATCGCGGTGAGCGCCATCCAATAGAACGGGAACAGCAGCACGATCAGGATGATGGCGAGCGGCAGATAGAGCGTGACGAGCCGCCGCGGCAGCGTCTCCAAATAGCTCATCCCCTCGCTGGTATCGGCGTCGGCGGGGCGACCGGCGGCGGTGGCTATGGGGGCGGCGACTTCAGTCATTGCTCTCGCCCTGCTGCCATTTGCGCCGCTGCAGGCCGAACCACGAGATCAGGATCGCGCCGAGCAGGAACGGGATCATCGCGGTCGAGATCGCGGCGCCCTCGCCGAGATGGCCGCCGAGGATGGCGCGCTGATAAGACAGCGTCGCCATCAGCTGCGTCGCATTGACCGGGCCGCCCCTCGTCAGCACCCAGATGAGCTGGAAATCGGTGAAGGTGAACAACACCGAGAAAGTCATCACCACGGCGATGATCGGGGTCAGCATGGGATAGGTGATGTGGCGAAACACCTGCCAGCGGTTGGCGCCGTCGATGATCGCGGCCTCGTAAAGCGACGGCGACACCGTCTGCAATCCCGCCAGCAGCGTGATCGCGACGAACGGAATTCCGCGCCAGATATTGGCGAAGATCACCGACCAGCGCGCGTTCCAGGTGTCGCCGAGGAAATCGATGTTGGTGGAGATCAGCCCGAGATGGCGCAGCGACCACGAGATGATCGAGAACTGGCTGTCGTAGATCCACCAGAAGGCGATCGCCGACAGCACGGTCGGCACGATGAAGGGGATGAGCACGACCGCGCGCAGCATCGCCTTGAACGGCAGGTTCTCGTTGAGCAGCAAAGCGAGATAGAGCCCGAGCGCGAACTTCACGATGCTCGCCACGGTCGTGTAGAGGATCGTATTGAACACCGAGAGCCAGAACACCGAATCGTCCCACAGCCATTCGTAGTTCTCAAGCCCGATGAAATCGCCGGTGCGCCCGATGCGCGCATCGGTGAAGGAGATCCAGATGCCGAGCCCGAGCGGATAAGCGAGAAACAGGATCAAGAACGCCGCCGCCGGCAGGATGAACCAGAACCCGAGCCAGTCGCGGTGTGTCTTCAGCCGCCCCCACGCGCCGGCGCCGCGCGCGGTGGTGATCATCTCTCTGAGAGCGGCGTCGGTCATAGGTTCAGTAATCAGTGGTCAGTAATCAGTGATCAGAAGTTAGCGGGGCGGGAGCCGGCGGCCAGTAATCAGACGAACCCTGATCACTGATTACCGACCTCTGATCCCTGCTACCGGTAGATCCGCTGCAGCTGGCGTTCGGCGATCTTCATTGCGCCCTTGGCGTCCTCGCGGCCGATGCAGTAGCTCGCAAACATGTCGAGCGCCACGAAATCGGAAATCGCCGAAGCCGCCTTCTCGCCGACGGTGCCGAGGCCGCCGGCGGTCAGCGAGCGCCAGGCGACATCGCGGAACAGCGTGCGCTTGGGGTCGGCCGTCCACACCGGATTTTCCTTGTAGGCCGCAAGGCCGGGCGACAGGTAGCCGCCGGCGGCCTCGATCCACGGATTGAAATTGTCGGCTTCGAGCATGAAGGCCAACAGGGCTTTGCAAGCCTGCGGATATTTCGTGTAGGTCATCGCCAGCAATGGGAACATGAGATGCAGCTCGGTCGGGTGGCCGATCGGGCCGACCGGCCAATAGGCGTGGTCCATGTCCTCGGCGATGAACTTCAGCGCGGGATCCTTGCTGGCGGCGACGTAGATCGAGATGCCGTTGTCGGTCCAGTGGATGTCTCCGGCCAGAAACGCCTTGTTGTTCGAGGCATCGTTCCACGAGGCGGTGCCCGGGATCATCTGCTCATAGAGCTGCTTGGCGTATTCCAGCGCCTTTTCGGTCTCGGGCGAATTGAGCACCACCTTGTCGTTCTTGTCGACGAGGTTGCCGCCATGCGCCCACAGGCACCAATAGACCCAGCCATTGCCGTCGCCGGAGGCATGGCCGAGAGCAAAGCCGCCCGGCGTGCCATTGGCCTTGGTCGCCTTGGCGTATTCGAGGAATTCGGCGGTGGTCGCCGGGAACTTCGAGAATCCCGCCTTTTTCAGCGACGAGAGCCGATAGTTCAGCAGATTGCCGGTGTAGCAGATCGGGATGTCAATCCACTTGTTGCCGCTCTTGCCATAGGCGATGGCGGAGGGCGCCCAGCCGCCGTATTTCTTGCCGAGATAGTCGGCGACGTCGGTCACATCCATGCATTTCTGCGGAAACAGATGCGGCAGCGAATAGAGGCCCCAGAATATGTCCGGGCCGGCGCCGGTGTTGGCCGCAACCGAGGCCTTGGGCTGGACGTCCTCGTAGGATTCCCGCGATATCGTCACCTTGACGCCGGTGGCCTGGGCGAAGGCTTCCATCAGCTTGACGAACTGGTCGTCCTCCGACTGCACGAAATATTTCCACCGCAGCATCGAGAGCTGCGCGCCCTTTCCGGCTTCCACGGCGCGGTCTGTGCCCATGCCTTGGCCCAGTCCAGGAGCGCGGGCGCGGTCAGCGCGCCGGTGGCCGCCAGTGCCGTGCCGCCCTTGACGAGGCTGCGACGCGAGAAATCGGTCATGGTCTCCTCCCTGGTTTCGATCTTTGCGCTCGAAACTTATTCATTGCCGCGCCAGCCGCTCGCCGGTGGTCTGGTCGAACAAATGGACCAGCCGCGGGTCCGGCTTGAGCCGGACGGTGTCGCCGGGCTTGAACGCATGGCGCTCGCGAAACACCGCCAGCACGTTCTGGCCGCCGAGCTTCGCCACCAGCTGGGTCTCCGAGCCGGTCGGCTCGACGACCTGGATTTCGGCCTCGGCGCCGTCTTCGGCGAGGGTGAAATGCTCCGGCCGCACGCCATAGACGGCGGCCTTGCCGTCGGCGGCGCTAGGGGCGCCGAGCGGCAGCTTGAGCCCGTCGGCGCATTGGAATTCCATGGCGCCGTTGCGCCGGACGGTGCCGTTGAAGAAGTTCATCGCCGGCGAGCCGATGAAGCCCGCCACGAACACGTTGCCGGGCCGGTCGTAGAGTTCGAGCGGGGTGCCGATCTGCTCGACGCGGCCGTCATGCATCACCACGATCTTGTCGGCCATGGTCATGGCCTCGATCTGATCGTGGGTGACGTAGATCGTCGTGGTCTTGAGCCGTTGGTGCAGCGCCTTGATCTCGGTGCGCATCTGCACCCGCAGCTTGGCGTCGAGATTGGACAGCGGCTCGTCGAACAGGAACAGCTTGGGGTCGCGCACGATGGCGCGGCCCATGGCGACGCGCTGGCGCTGGCCGCCGGAGAGCTGGCGCGGGTAGCGCAGGAGGTATGGCGTAAGACCGAGGATGTCGGCGGCGCGGTCCACCCGCTCCACGATCTCGGCGGCCGGCGCGCCGCGCAGCCGCATGGAGAAGCCCATGTTGTCGGCGACCGTCATATGCGGATAGAGCGCGTAGTTCTGGAACACCATGGCGACGTCGCGCTGCTTGGGCGGCAGGGCGTTGACGACGCGATCGGCGATCCTGATCTCGCCGGCGCTGATGTTCTCGAGCCCGGCGATCATCCGCAGCAACGTCGACTTGCCGCATCCGGACGGCCCCACCAGGACCACGAACTCGCCGTCGGCGATCTCGACATCGACGCCGTGAATCACGTAATGCGGGCCGAACGCCTTCTTGACGCCGCGTATCGCCACAGACGCCATGGTCTCCTCCGGCGGGGGCGCCTTGTTTCGGCGCGGCTTTTTGCAACCATCCCTATGGAATCGAGACTAGCCGCACGCGTGCCGGGTTGCCACAACGAATATGGCAATGATGTCGCAGGGGCCGGCGGGGCAGGGCGGTCCACCCCGCCGCGAGCGGTGGGGTGACGCCATTTGCTACGCCGAGTCTCCCTAGAAAATCACCAACGGATTGACGGGCGATCCGGTACCGCCTTCCACCGGCAGCGGCGCGAACGTGATGGCGAACTCGTAGCGGTTCAGCCGCCGCGCCGTGGCGACCAGTTCCTCGAGATCGAGGCACTCCACGATGTTGATCCCCATCCAGTTCAGCACCGCCACGTGGATCGGGTTGCGCATCCCTTCCCAGCCGGGCCTCGGATTCCAGTCGATGTTGAAGTCGTGGCCGATGAAGGCCGGCAGCCGCTCATGCATCCACGGAATCGTGTCGGGGTAATAGCCCGCCACCTGGCCAGTCCACGGACCGACCGCCGCGCGTCGCTTCCATCGGCCGATGTAGAGCAGCGGGATATCCCCGGGGCCGATCTTCACGCCGGACTTCTTTTCCCACGCTTCGAGGTCCGCTCGCGTGATCGGCACGTTGGGGTCGACCCAATCGACGCCCTTGAGCTGCGCGATGTCGTAGAGCACGGCCCGCGTGGTGATGCCGCCCTTCCAGTTCATCACGCTGCCCTTGATGCATCCGCTCTCGGCCGTCAGGTTGTCCTTCACCGGGACGCCGTTGTACATCAGCCCGTTTTCGAAAAAGTGACACCACGTGTCGATATGGGCGACCGTCTGGCCGTGGTAGCTCACCTGGTAATTGTCCGTGGTGCCGCCGTCGGTAATGGTGTTCGTGACGCGGTGGAAGATGCCGGCGGGTCCGACGTCCGCGGCGACGGTCTGCGGCTCGGCATGCGCGAGCGACACCACGATCCCGTCTTTCACGAGCTTGAGCGCGCTGGCGACCTTCTCCGGCGTGATGAGGCTCGTGGTGCCCTTGAACTGCTGTCCCACCGGCGCCCAATTGCCCCAGGTCTTGAACTCCGTCCGCCACTTCTCGTACTGGGCGCGCAGCGCCGCCGTATCCGGCGGGGCGGCCGGCGCGGGCGTCTGCGTGGGTGGCGCGGCCTGGGCCTGCGTTCGCTCGATTCCGCCGGCGAGGCCGGCCGCGACCAGGCCGGCACATACCGTGACCGATGCCAGACGATTTCTCATGCGCTCCTCCACTGCGTTCAACGTTCCCGATCCAGGACGCCCATTTTTGGCCGGCCGAGAATCCTCGCATGATACACGTGCGGACGATGCCGGCGATACCGTGCGACTGTCCGCCGAATGCGCCGGCACGCTAATCCGCCGCCCGCAGCCGGTAGCCGATCCCGGTTTCGGTGAGGATATATTGGGGCTGCTCGGGGTCGGCCTCGATCTTGTGGCGGAGCTGGCGGACGTAGACCCGCAGATACTGGGTGTCGGTGAAATCGTTCCACAGCTCGCCGAGCAGGAATTTGTGGGTGAGCACCTTGCCGGCGTGCTGTACGAGGACGCGCAGCAGCTCGTATTCCTTGGGCGACAGCTTCACCTCCTTGTCTCCCACCTTGACGATGCGGCGGACCAGATCGACCATGAGGTCGCCGGACCGGAACGCCGGCCGCTCGCCCTGCACCTGGAGTTGATGGCGCAGCGCCGCGCGCATGCGGGCCAGGAGCTCCTCCATTCCGAACGGCTTGGTGAGGTAGTCGTCGGCGCCGAGGTCGAGAGCGCGGACCTTGCCGGACTCGTCGCTGCGGCTCGACAGCACGATGACCGGAACGGCGTCGTTGCGCGCCCGTATAGTGGCGAGGAGGTCGAGCCCCTGCATGTCGGGAAGGCCGAGGTCGAGAATGACGAGATCCGGCTTGTCTTCGAGGAGCGCGAGAGCGGTCTTGCCGTTCGGCGCGTCGAGGATTTCGTAGCCCTGGGTGCTCAGGCCCATCCGCAGAAGCTTTCGGATCGGCGGCTCGTCGTCGATGATCAGGACCTTCAGGGGGCTTGCGCTCACGCGGCGGACTCCAGGTTTTCCGCCGCGGGGACCGGCAGGCGAATGGTGAACATGGCCCCGGCGCGGTCGCTCCGGTTGGCGGCTTCGACGGTGCCGTGCATCGCCTCCACGAAGCCGCGGGCGATGGCGAGGCCGAGCCCGGTGCCGGGCCGGACCCGGTCGCCCTTGGTGGCGCGGTGGAACTTGTCGAAGATGAGCACGAGATCGGCGGGCGGGATGCCCTCGCCCTCGTCGAGAATCCGCAGTTCGACGAAGCCCCCGTCGCGCCGTCCGTGAATGCGGATGGTGGTGCCTTCCGGGGCGAACTTCGCGGCATTGTCCAGAATATTGAACAAGGCCTGCTCCAGCAGCACGGCGTCGACGTCGAGCGTCGGCAGGTCGGAGGCGATGTCGAGCTGGACCCGGTGGTGGGCGAGGATCTTGCCGGCGCGCCGCAATGCGCTGCCGACGATCTCGCTGAGATCGTAAGGGGCGGTGTTGAGCGCGAGCGCGCCGGATTCGAGCCGCGTCATGTCCAGCAGATTGGCGATGAAGCGGTTGAGCCGCTCGGACTCCTCGATCATGGTGCCGAGCAGCTCCGCCTTCTGGTCTTCGGTCAGCGCTCCGGACAGATCGCGCAAGTGCCCCGCCGGCGCCGAGGATCGCCGCCAGCGGCGTCTTGAGGTCATGGGAGATCGAGGTCAGCAGGGCGGAGCGCAGCCGGTCGGTCTCGATGGTGCGCTTGACCCGCTCGATGTCCTCGACGAGATGGACGCGCTCGATGGCGAGCGCGCTCTGGTCGATCAGCGCGTCGATGAGACGGCGCTCGTCGGGGGTGAGCAGCGGGCCCGGCTTGTCGCTGTCGATACCGACGATGCCGATCGCGCCGCGGCCGGTCCGCATCGGCAGGAACAGGCGCTTGGCGCCTGGCAGCGTGTCGGAACCGCGGCCCGCCGTGCGGTCGTTCTCCCACGCCCATGTCGCCGCCGCCACGTCGGCGTCGCCCAGCGTGTCTTCGGGCGGATAGCCGGCCTTGACGACGACGGTGCCGTGCTCCGGCAGCAGCACCACGACCCGCACCTTGAGCATCAAGGCGATCTGATAGGTGGTCGCCCACAGCACGTCGTCGAGGGTGCCGACGCCGGCGAGCTTACGGCTGAACGAATAAAGCGCGTCGGTGGTGCGCGCCCGCGCCATCGCCGTCACCGCCTGGACGCGCACCCGCGCCGCGACGTTGGACACCAGCGTCGCCATGATGATGAAGAACACGAAGGCCGCGATATTGGTGGGATCGGTGATGGTGAAGGTGTAGATCGGCGGCAGGAAGAAAAAATTGTAGCATAGCGAGGCGAGCAGGCTGGCGAACAGGGAAGGGTACAGGCCGAACCGCACCGCGACGGCGACGATGGCGGTGAGGAAGACGAGATCGACGTTCTCGACGCCCAGCCCCGGCTGGATCGCCGCGCCCACCGCCAGCGCGATCGCGACCGCGAGGCATCGCGACCACATAGGGCCGCACCTGGACCGGGGCGCGCCGCTCGGCGGCGTTCACCGTCTTCTTCGGGATCGGGTTTCCCGGGATGCGCTCGCCGGCGATGACGTTGACGCTGATGTTGCCGGCGCTGCGCAGGAGGTCGTGGACCACCGAGCCGTGCACGATCTCGAACCAGCGCGAACGCGTCGACTTCCCCACGATGATCTGGGTGACGTTGTTGGCCTGCGCATAGCTGACGATATCGTCGGCGATGCGCCGGTCGCCGCCGGGAATGGTGGCCGCTTCCCCGCCGAGCGCCTGCGCCAGGCGCAGCGTGTCGGCGATGCGGTCGCGCTCCTCCTCTGAGAATTGAACGGTGCGCGCAGTCTCGACCGCGAGCGCGACGAACGGCGCATGCAGGCGATCGGACAGGCGCTTGGCGTAGCGCACCAGCCCGGCGCAGCGGGGATCCTCGTTGATGCAGACGAGGATGCGCTCGCCGGCGGCCCACGGCCCCGGGATCGCGCGCGCCTGCATCTGGCTGAGCAGTTGCTCGTCGACCCGCTCGGCGGTGCGGCGCAGCGCAAGCTCGCGCAGCGCGGTGAGGTTTTCCGGCGAGAAGAAGTGCTCCAGCGCGCGTTCCGCCTGGTGCGGAACGTAGACCTTGCCCTCGCGAAGGCGCTGGATCAGATCGTCCGGCGTGATGTCGACGAGCTCGATGGCGTCGGCGCGATCGAATACGGAGTCGGGGACGGTTTCGCGCACCCTGATGCCGGTGATCTGGGCAATGACGTCGTTGAGGCTCTCGATGTGCTGGATGTTCACGGTGGTATAGACGTCGATGCCGTGGGTGAGGATCTCCTCGACATCGAGATACCGTTTGGGATGGCGGCTGCCGGGCGCGTTGGTGTGGGCAAGCTCGTCGACCAGCACGATTTTCGGGTGCAGCACGATGATGGCATCGAGGTCCATCTCTTCGATGGTCTGGCCCCGATAGGCCACCGATTTCCGGGCGACGACGGGCAGCCCCTCGAGCAGCGCTTCGGTCTCCTTGCGCCCATGGGTCTCGACGACGCCGACGACTACATCGGCACCGTCCTTGCGCCTGGCACGGGCCTGCAGGAGCATCTCATAGGTCTTGCCGACGCCGGGAGCGGCGCCGACGAATATGCGCAGCTTGCCGACACCGGCCTGCTCGCGCCGCGCCGCCTCCAACAGTGCGTCCGGGGAGGGGCGCTGTTCGGGATCGTGCCGCTGGTCCGCCATAAAGGATCAGCTTGCCTTTCTCATCCCTCACTCCGCTTTTATCCCTCCCCGTCTTCGGGGAGGGTAGGGTGGGGTCTTCGCTTCCACAAACTCGGTGCCGGGTTCCCCCACCCCGGCCCCCCCGAAGACGGGGAGGGAGAAGAGGGCTCACTTGGGCGCGGCGCGATCCAGCGCGAGATTGAGCGCCAAAACATTCACGTGCGGCTCTCCGATCAATCCTGCGACCGGGCGCTTCGATGTTCTCGCTGACGAGCTGCCGGATCCGATCCTCCGACAGGTTTCGCGCTTTGGCAATGCGCGGCACCTGGAACAAGGCCGCTTCGGGCGAGATATCGGGGTCGAGGCCGCTGCCCGATGTGGTGACGAGGTCGATCGGGACCGCCGCCGAGGGGTTCTCCTTCTTCAGCTTTTCAACGTCGGCACCGACCCTGTCGATCAGCGCCTTGTTGGTGGGCCCGAGATTGGAGCCGCCGGAATTGGCGGCATTGTATGGCTTCGGCACCGTCTTGGTCGAATCCTGCGGATCGGGGGCGGTGGTCGCCGACGGGCGGCCGTGGAAATAGCGCTCGGTGGTGAATTCCTGGCCGATCAGCGCGGAGCCCACCACCTTGCCGTCGCGCTCGATCAGACTGCCTTGGGCCTCGCTCGGGAAGACGACACCGGCGATACCGGTGATGGCGAGCGGATAGAGCAGGCCGGTGATGACGGTGAGCGCGATCACGAGGACGATCGCCGGACGGATTTCTCGCAGCATGCAGGTCTCCCTTAACGAGTTCTCCCAAAACGCTTCAAACCAGATGCAGGGCGTTGACCACGAGGTCGATGGCCTTGATCCCGGCGAATGGAATGATGATGCCGCCGAGCCCGTAGATCAGCAGGTTTCGCTGCAGCAACGGCCCGGCGCCGATCGGGCGATAGGCGACGCCTTTGAGCGCGAGCGGGATGAGCGCGATGATGATCAGCGCATTGAAGATGATGGCGGAGAGGATGGCGCTCTGCGGCGTCGCCAGCCCCATGACATTGAGCGCTCCGAGCTGCGGATAGAAGGCGAGGAAGATCGCGGGGATGATGGCGAAATACTTTGCCACGTCGTTGGCGATCGAGAAGGTGGTGAGCGCGCCGCGCGTCATCAGCAGCTGCTTGCCGATCTCGACGATCTCGATGAGCTTGGTCGGATTGGAATCGAGATCGACCATGTTGCCGGCTTCGCGGGCGGCGACGGTGCCGGTGTTCATGGCGACCCCGACATCGGCCTGGGCGAGCGCGGGGGCGTCGTTGGTGCCGTCGCCGCACATGGCGACCAGCTTGCCTTTGGCCTGCTCTTCGCGGATCAGGCGGAGCTTCTCCTCCGGCGTCGCCTGCGCCAGGAAATCGTCGACGCCCGCCTCCGCCGCGATCGCCGCCGCGGTCATCGGGTTGTCGCCGGTGATCATGACGGTGCGGATGCCCATGCGGCGCAGCTCGGCGAAGCGCTCGCGGATGCCGCCCTTGACGATGTCCTTGAGGTGGATGACGCCGAGCATCCGGCCGTCCTTGGCGACGGCGAGCGGGGTGCCCCCCGACTTGGCGATCTCGTCGGCGATCCCCTGCAATTCGCGGCCGGCCTCGGGACTGAGCGTCGGCATCACCACCCGTACCGCCCCTCCCGCCGTGATCGAGGTCGAGGAGGCGCCCGTGACATGGGACACGATCGCGTCCACCGCGCCTTTGCGCACCCACGAACTGCCCAGCTCGACCCCGCTCATGCGCGTCTGGGCGCTGAAGGGAATGAAGCTGGCGCGCATCTCGGCGAGGTCGCGCCCGCGAATGCCGTATTTCTCCTTGGCGAGCACGACGATCGAGCGGCCTTCCGGGGTTTCGTCGGCGAGCGAGGCGAGTTGGGCGGCGTCCGCCAGTTCCTGCTCGGTGATGCCGCGCAACGGGCGGAACGCGGTCGCCTGCCGGTTGCCCAGCGTGATGGTCCCGGTCTTGTCGAGCAGCAGCGTGTCGACGTCGCCGGCCGCCTCGACCGCGCGTCCGGACATGGCGAGCACGTTGAACCGCACCAGCCGGTCCATGCCGGCGATGCCGATGGCGGAGAGCAGCGCGCCGATGGTGGTCGGAATGAGGGTGACGAACAGCGCCACCAGCACCACCACCGATATGGTGCCGCCGGCATAGGCGACATAGCTCGGTATCGTCGCGGTCGCGAACACGAAGATGATGGTCAGGCCGACCAGGAGGATGTTGAGCGCGATCTCGTTGGGCGTCTTCTGCCGCTCGGCGCCTTCGACCAGCTTGATCATGCGATCGATGAAGGTCGAGCCCGCCGCCGCGGTGATGCGCACGCGGATCCAGTCGGACAGCACCTGGGTGCCGCCGGTGACCGCGGAGCGGTCGCCGCCGGATTCGCGGATCACCGGCGCCGAACTCGCCGGTGATCGCCGCCTCGTTCACCGAGGCGACGCCTTCGATGACCTCGCCGTCGGACGGGATGATATCGCCGGCCTCGACCAGCACGATGTCGCCGACCTTCAGGCTGGTCCCCGGAACCGTCTGGTAACGGGTGCGGTCGCCGTCGCCGACGAGCTTGGCCTGGGTTTCGGTGCGGGTGCGTCGCAGCGAGTCGGCCTGGGCCTTGCCGCGGCCTTCAGCCACCGCTTCGGCGAAATTGGCGAACAGCACGGTGAACCACAGCCACACGATGATCTGGAAGGTGAACAGCAGGTTCTCGCCCCCGGTCGCGAGATCGCGCAGGAAGATCACGGTGGTGAGCGCCGCCACCACCTCGACCACGAACATCACGGGGTTCTTGACCATGAGCAGGGGATTGAGCTTGGCGAATGCAAATCCCACCGCCGGTCCCATGATCTTGGGATCCCACATGGTGGAGGATTGCCTGCGCGGATTGGAGGTTTCCATCGGAGTTGCTCCGCAGTTCAGTAGAGCGTGTTCGCGGTCATGGCGAGTTGCTCGACGATCGGGCCGAGCGCGAGCGCCGGGAAGAAGGTGAGGCCGCCCACGATCACGATGACGCCGACGACGAGCCCGACGAACAGGCCGCCCGTGGTCGGGAACGTCCCGGACGAAACGGGAATCGATTTCTTCGCCGCCAGCGATCCCGCGATCGCCATCGCCGGGATGATCATCCAGAACCGGCCGACGAACATCGCGACCGCACCGGTGATGTTATAGAACAGCGTGTTCCCCGACAGGCCCGCGAAGGCCGAGCCGTTGTTGCCGGTCTGCGACGTGTAGGCGTAGAGCACCTCGGTGAAGCCGTGCGGCCCCGGATTGTTGATGGCGGCGACCGCGGAGGGAATCACGACCGCGACCGCGGTCCAGCCGAGATACATCAGCGGCAGGATGAGGATGGCGAGCATCGCCATCTTGACTTCCTTCGCCTCGATCTTCTTGCCGACATATTCCGGCGTGCGGCCCACCATCAGGCCGGCGACGAAGATCGCGAGGATGACGAACAGCAGCATGCCGTAGAGCCCGGCGCCGACCCCGCCGACGATGATCTCGCCGAGCTGGATGTTGATGAGCGGTATCATGCCGCCCAGCGCGGTGAAGGAATCGTGCATGGAATTGACCGCGCCGCACGAGGCGTCCGTCGTCACCACCGCGAACAGGGCGGAGCCGACGATGCCGAACCGCACCTCCTTGCCCTCCATGTTGCCGCCGGTGAGGCCGAGCGCGTTGAGCCCGGTGGTGCCCGCCGCCTCGGCCCAGTAGGTCACGGCGACGCCGGCGAGGAAGAGTACGCCCATGGCGGCGAAGATCGCCCAGCCCTGGCGCTCGTTGCCGACCATGCGGCCGAACACGTTGGTCAGCGCCGCGCCGATGGCGAAGATCGAGATCATCTGCACGAAGTTGGCGAGCGCGGTCGGATTCTCGAACGGATGGGCCGCATTGGCGTTGAAGAAGCCGCCGCCATTGGTGCCGAGCATCTTGATGGCGATCTGGGAGGCCACCGGCCCGACCGCGATCGTCTGCTTCGCGCCCTCCAGCGTCGTCGCCTCCACATAGGGTGCGAGCGTCTGCGGGATGCCCTGCCACACCAGGAACAGGGCGTAGGGAATGCAGAGCGGAAGCAGGATGTAGAGGGTGCAGCGGGTGATATCGACCCAGAAATTGCCGACCGTCTTCACCGACGCCCGGGCAAAGCCCCTTATCAGCGCCATCGCGAGCACGATGCCGGTGGCCGCGGAGAGGAAGTTCTGGTGAGTGAGGCCGAGCATCTGCGAGAGGTAGGACATCGTGCTCTCGCCGCCGTAGTTCTGCCAGTTGGTGTTGGTGATGAAGCTCACCGCGGTGTTGAGGGAGAGATCCTCCGCGACCGCCGATTGGTCCGCGGGGTTGAGCGGCAACACGGCCTGCAGGCGCAGCAGGGCATAAAGGATCGCAAACCCGCCGACATGGAAGAGCAGCATGGCGACGGTGTAGGTGAGCCAATGCTGCTCGCGCTTAGGGTCGACCCCGCCCGCCCAATAGAGCGCGGCTTCGACCGGGCGCAGCACCGGCGTCAGCAAGGTGCGCTCGCCGTTGAATACCCGCGTGATATAGCCGCCGAGCGGCCGCACCAGCGCGACGACGGCGGCGCAATAGAGAGCAATCTCGATCCAGCCGATGAAGGTCATGGGAGAACCTCTTTGAGTCCGGCGCTCAGAACCGCTCGGGCCGCAGCAGGGCATAGGTCAGGTAGAACAGCAGGCCCGCGGTCACGACAGCGGCGAGGGAGTAGTCGAACAGCATGGCGTCCTCCTCACAGCCGGTCGCAGGCGTAGGCGTAGCCCACTGACACCGCGAAAAAACCAAACGCGAGGGCGACCATCAGAACGTCCAGCATGGAACTCTCCTCGAACGGCGCAGGTTTGGCCCGGCATCGAGCGCCGCGGCCGATCGCACGCATTGATCCCTGACAAAGCCGGCCCCGCGATTGCCGTTCCGATCCGGCGGTCCGCGTGCGATGCCCTTAGGTGGTCCCCCGGGCCATAGGATTTCGAGGGTGCGGCTCCGCAATTCTTATATAAATCCCATATAAATGCGGCACCCCAACCCGGCGCAGCCATTCCGGGGCGCGCGTCTTCCTTCGCACGAAGCCGGGATCCAGGCTGCGGCGGGAGAGGCCGTCCGGATTCCGGGTTCGGTGCTGCTGCGCACCGTCCCGGAACCAAACAAACCTACGACCGAAACCGCACGATCTTCTGCTGCTGCTCACCGAGCCCGGCGACGCCGAGCTTCACCACGTCGCCGGCCTTGAGGAATTTCGGCTCCGGCTTCATGCCCATGGCGACGCCCGGCGGGGTTCCCGTGATGATCACGTCGCCCGGCTCCAGCACCATGAATTGCGAGCAGTACCACACGATGTGGGCGGCGCCGAAGATCATCGTCTTGGTCGAGCCCTTCTGCCGGCTCTCGCCGTTGACGGTGAGCCACAGGTCGAGCTTCTGCGGGTTCGGGATCTCGTCCTTGGTGACGAGCCACGGCCCGATCGGCCCGAACGTCTCCGCGCTTTTGCCCTTGGTCCATTGGCCCGAGCGCTCGATCTGGAACGCGCGCTCGGACACGTCGTTCGCGAGGCAGTAGCCGGCGACCGCGTCGAGCGCGCCGCTCTTGGAGAGGTAGCGCGCGCGGCTGCCGATCACGATGCCGAGCTCGACCTCGTAATCGAGCTTGGTCGAGGCCTTGGGGATCATGGTGTCGTCGTTGGGGCCGCAGATGCAGCTCGGCGACTTGTTGAAGATGATCGGCTCCTTGGGCAGCGGCATCCCGGCTTCGGCGGCGTGGTCGGCATAGTTGAGCCCGATGGCGAGAAAGCTGCCGACCTTGCCGACGCAGGGACCGAGCCGCGGCGTGCCACGCACCAGCGGCAGCTTGTCGGCCTTGACCTTGGCGAGCTTCGCAAGGCTCTTCGGCGACAGCGCCTCGCCCGCGATGTCGGGCACCAGGCCGGACAGGTCGCGGATGCGGCCCTCACTGTCGATCACGCCGGGTTTTTCGCGGCCGGCCGCTCCGAAGCGTACGAGCTTCATCGTATGTCCTTTCTGGGCAATCGCTTGTGCGGGTGAACGCAGATCACTGTTGCGTATCTGTCGCGCGTTTACAACCGGACGCGCGCGGGAACGCGCGTCAGAACGCTCCGGGGAACGCGCCGCCGTCGAGCAGCAGGTTCTGCCCGGTGATATAGGCGGCATGGGTGGAGCACAGGAACGCGCAAGTCGCGCCGAATTCGTCGGGCAGGCCGAACCGCTTTGCAGGAACGGTGGCCATCCGCTCGCCCTTGGCCTGCTCGAAGGAAATGCCGCGCTTCTTCGCGTTCATCTCGAGATTGGAAGCGAGCCGGTCGGTGGCGAAGGTGCCGGGCTGCATGAAGTTGATTGTCACGTTCGCAGCCGGCGACCGAGCGTGCCACCCCGGCCATGAAGGCGGTGAGGCCGGCGCGCGCCCCCGACGACAGGTCGAGGCCGAACAGCGGCGCCTTCACCGTCCCCGAGGTGATGTTGACGATGCGGCCGAACTTCCGCGCGATCATGGGATCGATCACCTTCTGCGTCAGCTCGATCGCCACCGCCATGTTGGCGATGACGCCGTCGATGATCTGCTGGCGCGTCAGTTCGCGGAAGTCGCGGAACGGCGGACCGGCATTGTTGTTGACGAGAATGTCGGGCTGCGGACAGGCCTCGAGCAACGCCTTCTGGCCCTCCGGCGTCGCCACGTCGGCGGCGACCGCGATGACTTTCGCGCCGGTGGCCTTGCGGATTTCGGCGGCGGTGGTTTCCAGCGCTTCGCGGTTGCGGCCGTTGACGACGACTTCGCAGCCGGCCTCCGCGAGGCTCGTGGCGCAGGCGCGGCCCAGCCCCTTGCTCGATGCGCAGACGATGGCCTTGCGGCCGGCGATGCCGAGATCCATGGCGTTCTCCCAAAGGGTGTCGCGCTTCGATGGCCGACCGGGCCGCTCTTGCGCGGTCTTCCTTGGCGGGGGAGGGCGCCGATGTCAATCCGCCACGAATTCCGCAGGTGCGGGATTGAGCTCAGGGCTGTCGGCGGCGACGCTCATGGCGTTGCCGCGCCACACGAAGTCGGTGCCGATCCAGGCGTCGATCCACAGGCCCGGCAGCAGCAGGTCGCGCAGCATCGCGTAAAGCGGAAACAGCGGCGTGAGATGCCAGCGCACAGCCCGTACCAGCGCCGCCTCGAGGCCGTACCAGGCGAGCGCGAGCGCCGCCACCGTGGCGGCGACGGGCAGGCCGGCGCCATGGGCGGCGTAGCCCGCGGCGGCGAGCGGCAGCACGGCGCCGCCGAATATCTCCGGCATGAAGAACAGCGGAAATCCGGCACGGCGCAGCCGCGCCCAGCGGGTCTGCCGCCGCCACACTTCTTTGAAGCTGCGCCGTCCCAGCGGCTGCTCGAACGGCCCATCGACGAGGCGTACCCGCAGGCCCGCCGCGCGCACGACCTTGGTCGATGCCGCATCCTCCGCGACTTCCGCGCCGAGCGCGCGGATGCCGCCGGCCGCTTCGAGGTCGGCGCGCCGCCACAGCATGGTCTTGCCCTGGGCGAAGCCGATGCCGAGCGTGTCGGCGAAATACTGCGCGCGCGCCTGATAGCTGTTGAGGAAGGCGCATTCGAGATTGGCCCACAGGCCGATCGGGCGGCAGCCCGCCGGCGGCGAGCAGACGAGGCCGGTATCGCGCCGCCACGCCGCGAGCAGGCGCTGGATGTAGTCGGGCGGCATCAGCACGTTGGAATCGGCGATGGCGATGAACGCATGCGCCGCGGCGCGCCAGCCCTTGACGCAATTGTTGAGCTTGGGATTTGTGCTGATGCGGTCGTCGCCGATGAGAAGCTGCGCCTGCACGCCGGGATGGGCGGCGATGAGGTCGCGCACCACCGGCACCACCGGGTCGCGCGCGGAGGCCACGCAGAAGATCAATTCGAATGCGGGATAGGCGAGCTCGAACGACGTGCGCAGCGTTTCCTCGACGAAATTGTCGAGCCCGCAGACCGGCCGCACGATGGTAACGGGCGGCGCCTCGCGCGGCGGCGCGACGAAGGCGCGCGGGCGGCAGCGGACGATCGCAACGACGATGCTGACGATATGGAGAGATGCGGTGATGCCGCAGAATGAAGCGGCTGCGATGACCGAAGTTGTCATACGAATCGAGATATGCGGCGCCGGTGACATGGCGATGACAACGGGCGGGTTGCGATGATGTGCGCTCGACCGAGCGGTGACGGGCGCTCGACGATAAGCGTCATGCCGGGGCCCGCGTCTTCGCGCGAATCCGGACTCCAGGCTGATGTGCAGATCGCGAGGCCGCCTGGATTGCGGGTTCGCCGCCTGCGCGGCGCCCCGGAATGACCGATACAAATGGAGCCCCGCAATCGTGGGACGATTCGGTAATGCCCTGTCATCCAATCGCAACACGACTCTCATAAAAAGCCTGCATCTGCAGTGGGAGACGTGCACTTGTCAGAAGACGGAATGCGGACGTTTCGCGCCCTCTTCATTTCCGACGTGCATCTCGGCTCGCGCGGGTGCCAGGCCCATCTGCTGCTCGACTTCCTGCGGTACCACGATGCCGAGGTGGTCTATCTCGTCGGCGACATCGTCGACGGCTGGCAGTTGCGATCGAGCTGGTATTGGCCGCAGCCGCACAACGATGTCGTGCAGAAGCTGCTGCGCAAGGCGCGCAAGGGCGCGCGCCTCGTCTATGTGCCCGGCAATCACGACGAGTTCCTGCGCGACTATTACGGCACCCATTTCGGCGGCATCGAAGTGTGCGAGCGCGCCATCCACGAAGGCGCCGACGGCAACCGTTATCTCGTCGTCCACGGCGACCATTTCGATCTCGTGGTGACCCAGGCGCGCTGGCTCGCCCATCTCGGCGACCACGCCTACACCTTCGCCATCGTCGCCAATCGCCTGTTCAACGACGTGCGCCGCCGGCTCGGCTTCGGCTACTGGTCGCTGTCCCAATGGGCCAAGCTCAAGGTCAAGAACGCCGTCAATTACATCGGCGAATTCGAGAAGACCCTGGTGCTGGAGGCGAAGCGCAACGACGCCGCAGGGCGTCATCTGCGGCCACATCCATCACGCCGCGATCCACGACGATTTCGGCCTGCGCTACATCAATTGCGGCGACTGGGTGGAAAGCTGCACCGCGATCGGCGAGCACCCCGACGGGCGCTTCGAGATCATCACCTGGACGCGCAGCGTGACCGCCGGTGACGTCGCGGACGAAGAGGTCGAGGAAGCGGCGCAAGAGACGGCGCACGAAGCGGCCTGATCGGCTTTCCACGCGCGGGGGCCGATCGGCACGTTCATCGCGTTCGGAAGCCATATCCCCGAGATCGTGCTTTTGAGCCTTGCGGACGAGGATGCCGGCGGCAGTTAGCGTGGCCATGGCCAATTCCACGGATCACGACGCCTGCGCTGCCGACCGCGGCCGATGTGGATATCGCCGCCGGGCGGCTCGCCGGCGTCGCGTTGCGCACGCCGCTGATCTCTTCGCCGGTGCTCGATGCGCTCGCGGGCGGCCGGGTCTTTCTCAAGGCCGAGACGCTGCAGCGGACCGGCTCGTTCAAGTTCCGCGGCGCCTATAACAAGCTCTCCTCGCTGGCGCCGGCGCTGCGCGGCGGCGGCGTGGTCGCGTTCTCCTCCGGCAACCATGCCCAGGGCGTCGCCGCGGCGGCGAAGCTGCTGGGCATGCCCGCGGTCATCGTCATGCCGCGCGACGCCCCGCGGCCCAAGCGCGAGCGCACCGCGGCGCTCGGCGCCGAGGTGGTGCTCTACGACCGCGAGCGCGAGGACCGCGAGGCGATCTCGCGCGGGATCGCGCAGGAGCGCGGCGCGGTGCTGGTGCCGCCCTATGACGATCCGCTGGTGATCGCCGGACAGGGCACGGTCGGCCGCGAGATCGCCGAGGAGATCGCGCGCCTCGGCCACGAACTCGACTGCGTCATCGTCAATGCGTCCGGCGGCGGGCTCACCGCCGGCATTGCGCTCGCGGTGAAGGCGCGCGCGCCGGCGGCGAAGATCTATACCGCCGAGCCGGCGGCGTTCGACGATCATGCGCGCTCGTTCCGCAGCGGCAAGCGGGAGCGCAACCCGGCCCTGACCGGGACCATCTGCGACGCCCTGATGGCGCAATCGCCCGGCAAGCTCACCTTCGAGATCAACCGCGTGCTGGTCGGCGACGGCGTCACGGCGACCGAGGAGGAGGTCGCCCGCGCGGTCGCCTTCGCGTTCCGCGAGCTCAAGCTGGTGGTCGAGCCCGGCGGTGCGGTTGCGCTCGCCGCGCTGCTGGCGGGCAAGCTCGACGTCGCCGGCAAGACCGCGGTGGTCGTGCTCTCCGGCGGCAATGTCGATCCCGAACTGTTCGCCCGCCTGGTGGCGTGATGGCGGCAGGCATTGCTCTCGCGCGTTCACGTGAACAGCGCGAAGCGCTCCTCTTCGGAGAGAGCCATCACGTCGGCGAACAGATCCATTGGCGATGTCGGCAGCGGCGCGGCGGCGCGCGGCACGGTGCCTCCGGCATCCAGCGAAGGGGCCTGATCGGCCGTCGACGTCTCGATGCAGCCAGCTTCGACCGGCGGCCTCGACCGGCGGCGCCAATTCGATCCGACGCGGTCACCGTCCGGCGGGGCAATGCGTCGGCGCTTCGACCGGTGCGGTTACCGCAGCTGCGGCGCGCGGTTGGTCGCTCTGCCGGGTCCCGGCCGCCGCCTGTGCATCGAGCAGGCGGTCGAATTCCGCCGCCATCAACAGATGTGAGAGTCGGGGCGATCCGGCGTGCCCGCGGGATCGGCGGCTGCCGGTCGATCGTCGAAGGTATCGGTCGTGTTCCGCTGCCGGCGGCGCGGGTGCGGCAGGACAGCCGTCTCCGCGCCGGTCGGTGCGCGTGTCTTCAGCGGCCGGCGCTACGTAGCCGGCGGCTCGATTTCGCCCGGGAGGTCCGGTGTGAAGGCCTCGATGCCGGCGTCGACGATCTCGCTTCGATCCCCGGGTTTGCAGCCGCCGGCGAATTCGCGTGTCGCCGGGGAGGTGCGAGATCGTCGACTATTCGCTGCCGTCGAGGGGGCCTGATCGCGCGAGCGGTTTCCAGATCGCCCAGCACGTCGACGATCGTGCGGGTCCGCTGCGCCGTCAGGTCCGGGATCGCGCACACGGCAAGGATATCGCCGCACAGTCGTCGATCCGGTCGCAGAACGGTGTGCCGCGCTCGCGCATGAACCAGGCGAGCCCTGCAGCGCTCGGTCGCGGCGAGGATGGTCGGGCGCGCCAGGACTTGCGGGCTCGATCGCGGCGATATCGGCCCGTGCGCGCATGAGCGCGTCGGCGAATTCGCCGAGGTCGTGGCGCAGGCGCGCGATGTCGGGGCCGGGCGGGCGACGGATCGGGCGCCGGCGCGGCGACCGGGCGCGCCGCGGCTCCCGCCCCACCTCGGTTTCGAGCCGGTCGATCGCCGCCAGCACCTGCGCCGTATCGGCATTGCGGTTGCGGCTCGCATATTGGGCGAGGAACCAGCGCCCTTGCGCGGTGCGCCACCACGGCGGCATGGATGGCGTCGTAATCGGGCTCGCCTGCGCGGGCACGGTCCAGGGCGATGCGGCGGTCGCGCGGTCGGCAGGCATGAATGGATGCGTCCGGCTTGTGCAGTCAGGGCGTGAGCGTGAAGGATGGCGCGGTGATTCGATTGCTCGCCAGGATACCGCGCGCCGACGGATTCGCACTCCGGATGGCGACCTTCTACGCCGCATTCTTTTTGTTCGCCGGTATTCAAATGCCCTATCTGCCGGCATGGCTCGCAGGCCCGCGGCCTCGATGCCCGCGAGATCGGCATCGTGCTGGCGGCGCCGATGCTGATTCGCATCGTCGCGGTTCCGCTCGCCACCCGGCTGATCGATCGCCATGGCGAGGTGCAGATCGCGCTCGCCGCCGCGGCGACGCTGGGCGCCGCCGGATACGCCGTGATGGGATTTGCCGGCGGCTTCATCGCGATCCTCGCCGCCTATGCCGCGATCTCGGTCGTGTCCTCGCCGGTGCTGCCGCTCGCCAATTCCTACGGACTGCGCGGGCTGCGGGCGCGCGGCGTGGCCTATGGGCCGGTGCGGCTGTGGGGATCGGTGGCGTTCATCCTCGCCAACATGGCCGGTGGCGTGTTGCTGAGCCGGTGGGCGCCGGCCATCTCGTCTGGGCGCTGACCGCGACGATGGCGGCGACGGCGGTGGCGGCGTGGCGGCTGCCGCGCTCGCCCGACGGCGCCGCGGCCGCGGCGCCAGGCCCGCTTCCGGCGGGCTGTGGCGCTCGGGCGTGTTCGTCGCGGTGATCGTCGGCGCGAGCCTGATCCAGGCGAGCCACGCCGTGTTGTACGGCTTTGCGACCCTGCAATGGACCGATGAAGGGACTCGACGGCACCACCATCGGATTGTTGTGGGCGATCGGCGTCGTCGCCGAGATCCTGCTGTTCGCGGTGTCGGCGCGCGTGGTCGCCCGAGCGTCGGCGCGGTCGAGATGATCCTGCTCGGCGGCATCGGCGCGGTGTTGCGCTGGACCGCCATGGCGTTCGATCCGCCGGCGATCCTGCTGCCGGTCCTGCAGTGCCTGCATGGCCTGTCGTTCGGCGCCACCCATCTCGGCGCCATGGACGTGCTCTCGCAGCTCGCGCACCGGCAGGGCGGCGCCACCGCGCAAGGCGATTTTTCCGCGGTTCAGGGCGGCACCTTCGCCGCCGCGATGGGAGTTTCGGGAGTGCTGGTGGCGGCGTTCGGCAGCGCCGCCTATTTCGCCATGGCGGCGATCGCCGCCGCCGGCGTCGCTATCGCGCTTGCCGCGCGACGAACGTGGCGTGAGTCGCGTCCGACCTGACGACGTGCGGTTCGTGGGTGGCGCGGGCGCTGGCGCTCACCGACGTTGCGCAGGGCGGCACGATCGGCGGCGAGTTCGCGGCCCTGCAGGTAGATCATCTTCGCGGTGAGGCCGCCGCGCCGGGAGATCCAGTTGCGCAGATCGGCGGGATAGACCTCCATCATCGCCTGGCTGGCGACGAGGCTGCTGACCTTCCGCCGTTCCTCGGTCGGCCGCCACGCCGCAGTGGAAGCCCGAGCACCGCCTTGGGGGTGGCGCAGACCTTGTCGCGCGGCAGCATGCCGACCACCAGCGTGCAGGCCGACAGGCAGGCGCCGTCGATGACGACCTGCTCGCCGGTGGCCCGCGCGCTCAGGAACCGTTCCGCATAATCGGTGATCAGTCCGCCACGGTCGGCCTTGATCACGATCATCGCGCGCGGCGGAAGAGGCCGTCAGCGCGGCCGCAGTGGCCGCGGCGAGCAGCAAGGCGGCATGACGCATATGTCCATCTCCCCGAGGCAGCTCACAACATTGTCATCGCATGAGGAGGATTTGTGGCAGAAGTTGACGATTCACTAAAGTCTCCTGTCGAATAGCGAGGTCGAGTCTGTCGCGGATAAACCTGTAAAGCATCGTGCTTCGCTGCGGATGACAGCACTCGAGCTCTTCATGGAGAGCTTCCCAGGACGTCTCCACTTTCGCGATTAGCCCCACAATTCCCGCGCGGCGGGATGCAGGATGCTTCCGGCAAAGCGCATGCCATGGGGCCGGTCCTGTGCCAGCAGGAGAGGGCCGTCGAGGTCGACCACCCGCGCCCGCTGCGCCACCAGCATGGCCGGAGCGATCGCCAGCGAGGTCGAGATCATGCAGCCGACCATCAGCGCGAAGCCCATGGCCTCCGCCGCCGCCGCCAGCGCCAGCGCCTCGGTGAGGCCGCCGGCCTTGTCGAGCTTGATGTTCACCGCATCGTATTTGCCCGCCAGCCCGCCGAGCGATGCGCGGTCATGCACGCTTTCGTCGGCGCAGACCGGAATCGGTCGCGCAATGGTTGCAAGCGCGGCGTCGTCGGCGGCCGGCAGCGGTTGCTCGACGAGGGTCACGCCCGCCGCCGCGCAGGCCGCGAGATTGGCGGCGAGGTTGTCCGCGCGCCATCCCTCGTTGGCATCGACGATCAGCTCGGCCTGCGGCGCCGCCCGGCGCACCGCGGCGATGCGGTCGGGGTCGCCGTCGCCGCCGAGCTTGACCTTCAGCAGCGGGCGCGCCGACGCGGCGGCCGCGGCGGCCGCCATGGCGTCCGGCGTCGCCCAGCGAAATCGTATAGGCGGTGAGCCGCGGGCGCGGCGGATCGAGCCCCAGGCATTCATGGGCCGGCCGCCCGCTGCGCTTGGCTTCGAGATCGATGAAGGCGCAATCGAGGGCGTTGCGCGCCGCGCCCGCGGGCAGGGCGCGCTGGAGTGTCGGTCGCGGCCGAGGCCGCAGGCCACGTCTTCGCGCGAGGCCCGCGATCGCCGCCGCGACGCCGGCGACGGTTTCGCCGTAGCGGGCATAGGGGACGCATTCGCCGCGGCCGCAAATGGCGCCCTCGGAAAGTTCCGCGACCACCACCTCCGCCTCGGTCTTCGAGCCGCGGCTGATGGTGAAGGCGCCGGCGATCGGCCAGCGCTCGGCTGCGCACCGTCAGGGAGCAGGTATCAGCCATTGCCAGCGATCAGTAATCAGAGCGAGCAATGGTCGCAGTCTGAATTCAACGGCCGGTCGGATTCTGATTACTGATCCCTGATCGCTCACCACTGTCACTCGAACCGTCCGGCGGCGTGGGCGAGCATCGTGTAGACCTTGCCGGTTTCGGAGGTGAGGTAGGTGCGCGCCACCACCTGGCCGCGGTCGTCGCGCGCGACCTCGTTGAGAAGGCGCTCGAACTCGCCGATGTAGCGATCGACCGTCTGCCTGAACTCGCGGTCGGACTTGTAGCGCCGCCGCACCTCCTCGAACGCCTTCTGTCCCTGCATCGTGTAGAGCCGCCGGGTGAAGACGTTGCGCTCGCCGCGATTGTAGCGGTCCCACAGCTCCGCTGCGGCGTCGTGATCGATCATGCGGGCGATGTCCACCGACAGCGAATCCAGGGATTCGATGGTGTGGCGGACGTTGCGGTCGTCGCCCCGCGCCGGGCGCTCGTCCTGCCGCGGCTGCGCGAAGGCGGGGCGATCCTCGGTGCGGCGGCGGGGCGGCGTCCTCGTCCCGCGAGGCGCGCGTCAGCAGCTCGGAGAGCCAGCCGCCGCGGCCGGGGCCGGCGCGCGCCGTTCGGGCCGGCGGCCCCGTTCTGGGCCGCGCCGTTCTGGCCGTTCGGCTGGACCGAAGGCGCTTCGACCCGGGTGCGCGTCGCGGCGGCCGACAACGGCGCCGGCGCGGCGGACATCTCGGCGCGCTGGGGCACCGGCCGTGCCGGTTCCTGCCGCGGCGCGGCGGTCGGGACGGTATCGAGGTTGCGGCCGTGGCGGGCCACGATGCGGTTGAGCTCGGCGAGCGCCTCCATCTGGTCGACGATCACCCGCCGCATCTGCGCGGTGCTCTCCGCGGTCTCCTCGGGCAGCTCGAGCACGCCGCGGCGCAGCTCCTGGCGCGTCGACTCCAATTCGCGCTGCATCTCCGCCGACATCAACTTCATGGTCTGCATCACGTCGGAGAAGCGGTCGGTGGCCTGCTGCAGCAGTTGGTG
Organism: uncultured Alphaproteobacteria bacterium; assembly: GCA_963800215.1. Lineage (GTDB taxonomy): Bacteria > Pseudomonadota > Alphaproteobacteria > Rhizobiales > Xanthobacteraceae > JAJPKK01. The sequence goes on from CAWCZY010000014.1 coordinate 39,290, forward strand.
GGCCTCGGTCGCGGTCTCCTGGAACAGGCCCTTGCTGTCGTTGGTCACCTGCTCATAGACGTTGCGCAGCGAATCGAGCGTGCGCCGGCTCTGCTCCTCGGTGGAGGAGCGGATGGTCGCATGCTGCTCGGCGATCGAGCGCGCGCCTTCCGAGGTCGCCTCGGCGACCAGCCGGGCGATGTCGCGGGCGCGGTCCTCGGCGACGTGCAGGGACTCGTCGAGCATGCCCGAGAAGCGCTTGAGCCGCGCGTCGAGATCCTCGGTGCGCTCGTTGAGCGTGCTGACCAGGCTTTCGATCGTCGCATGGCGGTCGGTGACCGCCGCCATGCTGTGCTTGTTGCTCTTTTCGAGCATGTCGACCGCCTCGGTGAGCGAGCGGCCGTGGCCCTCGAACTGCACCGCGAGCTCGCCGAGGTCGCCCAGCACCTTGGAGGTGAGCCCGTAGAACGAGCCGACATGCTCGTCCATCTTTCCGGAGGTCGAATTGGCGCGCTCCAGCAGGTCGCCCATGGTGGAGACGAACTCGGCGACCCGCGCCGAGAGGACGTGCTCGATCGAGCTGAGGTTGGTCTGGGCGCCGCCCAGCACCTCCTGCAGGAGGTTGTTGGCGTCGCGCAGCCGCTCGAACAGCGCGGTGGTGTCGGAGCGCAGCATGCCGTGGGTCTCGAGCAGCTCGGAAACCGTGGCGACCGCGGTCTGCTTGGATTCCTCCACCGCGCCGGCGGTGGACTGCTGAAGGTCCTTCAGCGTCTGCGACACCGCCATGGTCGCCTGGGCGACCGAATTCTTGGTGGTGTCCTGCAGTTCCTTGAGGGTGCGGTTGACGATGGAGGTCGCGCTCACGCTCGCATCGTTGATGATGCGGGCGAGCTCGGTGCTGTTGTCCATCATCGTCTGGCCGAAGGCGAACGCCCTGGTATCGATCGCCTTCACGGCGCTTTCCGCCGCGCGCTCGATCTCCAGCGAGAACTGGCCGCCCTTGGTGGCGATGGCGGTGATGAGGCCGCTGCTCTTGTCGTCGAGCAGGCGGGCGAGCTCGGTCGAATTCTGGCGCATCGAGGCGGAAATCTCGTCGGCCTTGCCGACGAAGTTCTTGGTCACCTCGGTGCTCACGCCCAACAGGCTGCGCTCCACTTCGGCGGCGTTCTGCTTGAGCATCGCGCTGGCGCCGCTCGACAGCGTCGTCAGGGTGCGTTCGACGTCGGAGGAGGCGGCGCGCAGCGCCTCGGCGGTCGAGCCGGACAGCTCGATCAGCGCGCGGCTGGCGTCGGTGGTGTTGGACTTGAGGCTGTCGGCGACGTCGGCTGCGCGCGCCTGCAGCAGGTCGGCGGCGGTGCGGCTCTTGACCTCGATGTCGCCGGTGATCGCGCCGATCCGGGTGGCCAGGAATTCGGTGGCCGCCGTGGTGCGCGCCTCGATGTCCTGGGTGGCGCTGAAGGCCCGTTCGGTCAGGATGTTTCCGGCTTCCGCGGCGCGGGTGCCGATGTGCGCGGTGACGGTGGCGATGCGCTGCGAAACCTCTTCCGCTCGCACTCGCCGCGCGCGCTTCCATGTCCTGGACCGCGCTGCCGATGCGCCCGGCGGCGAATTCGGCCGCGGCTTGCGCGCGCGCCTCGATATCGTCCGAGGCCTTGCCGATCATCAGGGAAGCGGCTTCCACCGCGGTGCCGGTGCGGACACCGATCTCATGGGAAATCCGGTCGATCTTGACGACCGCGGTCTCCGCGGCGGCACTGGTCCGAGCCTCCACCTCCTGGGTCAGATTGGCGATCCGGCTGACGGCGAATTCCGTCGACGCGTTGGTGCGCGTTTCGATTTCCTGGGCGCCTTGCCGATCCGGCCGACGGCGGAATCCGCCGAGGCGTTGGTGCGCGTCTCGATATCCTGGGTGGCCTTGCCGATCCTGCCGACCGCGGCGTCGACGGCGGCATTGGTACGCGTTTCGATGTCCTGCGCGAGCTTGCCGACCTTGTTGACTGCGATGTCGGCGGCGGTGCCGGCCCGCACCTCGATGTCCTGCGCGACCATGCCGATCTTGCCGGAGGTGGACTCGGCCGCGGCACTGGCGCGCAACTCCAGCTCCTGCACGGATTGGGCGAAGCGTCCGACCGCGAGGTCCACGACCGCGTTGGTGCGCGCTTCGATTTCACCGGCCGATTTGTCGATCTTGCCGCTGGCGAATGCCGCCGCGGCGTTGGCGCGGGACTTCGAGTTCCTGGGCGGACTGGCCGAAGCCGACCGACCGCGAACTCCACGGCCGCATTGGTGCGCGCCTCGATTTCACCGGCTGTCTTGTCGATCTTGCCGCTGGCGGACGCCGCCGCGGCATTGGCGCGCGATTCCAGTTCCTGCGCGGACTGGCCGAAGCGACCGACCGCGAACTCGACGGCGGCGTTGGCGCGCGCCTCGATGTCACCGACCGATTTGTCGATCCGGCCGCTGGCGAACGCCGCCGCGGCATTGGTGCGGGTCTCGATCTCTTGGGAGACGCTGCCGATCCGGCTGGCGAGGAATTCGGTCGCCTTGGTGGTGCGGGCTTCGATCTCCTGGGTGACGCCCCCGATCCGGCTGGCGAGGAACTCGGTCGCCTTGGTGGCGCGGGTCTCGATCTCCTGGGAGACGCCGCCGATCTGATTGACGAGGGACTCGGTGGCGGAGGCGGTGCGCGCTTCGATGTCGCGGGTGACCGTCTCGGCGCGGCTGGCGAGAAACTCGGTGGCGGAGACGGTGCGCTTCTCCAGGTTGTCGGCGGCGGCTCCGGCGCGGCCGACCAGGAGATGCTCGAACCGGGCGATGCGGGTGTCGAGATTGTTCGCGACTTCGTGCGCGCGTGCCGCCAGCGCTGCGTCCGCCGCACCGACCTTGGCGTCCAGCGTGCCGGTGAGTGCGTCGCCGCGGCTGGCGATCGACGTGGTGATGTCGCCGATGCGGCCTTCGATCGCGACCACGACTTCCTGGCCGCTCTCCGCCACCATCCGGGCGATGTCGGAGATGTGGGTCTGGAAGTTCTCGTTCAGACTCTGCGAACGGGTGTCCATGACCTCCTGGAAGCGGGCGAGCCGCTGGTCGATCGAGGTGGTGATCTCGATCGCCTTGGTGGAAACCTTCTCGTCGAACCCGTCGAGATAGTTCTTCATCAGGTCGTGGATATCGGTCGTGCGCTGGCTCAGATTCTCGACCAGCTCGCCGCCATGGGTTTTCACGGTGCGGTCGAATTCGCCGATGTGGCGGGTGATGAGGTTGCCGAGCGTCGCCGAGTCGCGGCCGATGCGTTCGGCGAGCTCGGCGCCGTTGTGGGTGAACATCTCCTCGAAGGTCTGCAGCCGCTGGGCCAGCATGTCGCGCATCATGTCGCTGCGGGACGTGATGGAGTCCGCGAGCTTCTCGGCATTGTTGCCGAAATGCTGGGTCACGTAGTCGCTGCGGGCGACGATGGTCTCGGTGATCTTGTTGCCGGTCTCCTCGAGCTTGGAAACCATGTCGCTGCCACGCAGGCTGAGGTCGAGAACGATCGACTCGCCGGTCGAGCGCAGCGAGTTGTTGACCTCCTCGGCGCGCATCGCGATCGTTTCGGCGAGCCGGCCGGTGGTGTCGATGAGCTCCCGCGACACCACTTCGGAGCGATCCGCAATCGGAATCGGTGAGCTCCCGGGTGCGGTTTTCCACGGTCACCAGCACCGACGAGGTCTTCTCGGAAAAGCCGTCGACCACGCCGTCGAGCCGCGCCGCCAGCGACTGCTGCAGGTTGGTCGCGGTCTCGACGAACTGCTCGTTGAGGGCGTCGGACTTGAAGTTGAGGCTCGTGGTCAGGCGTTCGCTCGCGGTTTCGATCGCGCGGGTGGTGTCGTCGCTGGTGCGCTCCAGCCGCTCCAGCAGGTCGGTACCGCGTTCGCCGAGCTGTTCGATCATGGTGTCGCCGGCGGTGCCGAGCGCGACCGTGATCTGCTCGCCCTTCTCGGCGAGCGAGCGGGTGATGCGCTGCGCCGCCTCGTTGACGCGCTCGGCGATGAGCTCGCTCACCGTGGTGATGTCGTGGGACAGATCGAGATGGACGTTGGTGATGGCGTTGCGGACCTGCTCGGCCTGTCCGACCAGGGTCTCGCGCTGCTGGGCGAGGCCGTCGAGCAGGTTGCGGATGCGCAGCTCGTTGTCGTTGTAGGCGCGCTCCAGCGCCGATACCTCGTTGTTGACGAGCGTCTCGAGCTCGGCGGCGCGCGCCAGCGCCCGCTCGACGCCGTCGCCCATGGCCGCGACTTCGCGGCGGATCGCTTGGCCGACGGTGACGATCGAATCGCGCGCCATGGTGTCGGGCTCGGCGAAGCGCAACGTCGTCTCGGCCATGGAATGAGCGACCATGCGCAGTTCCTGGGAGCGCGTCAGCATGTTGGCGAGCGCATAGAAGAACACGATGGGCGCGAACACGCCGCCGACGATGCCGAAGAAAGCCGGAACCGCGGTGAAGATGTCGCCGAACAGCGCGCGCAGCTGGCCGCTGAAGCCGATCATCAGCCCGATCGCGCAGATGACCCAGATGACGGTGAACAGCGTGGCGATGGAGAACGAGATACCTCTCGGCTTGCGCTGCATCGACTGCAGGATCTGGCCGATCGACTCCTGGTCGTCGTTGGCGGCCTGCACGATTTCCCGGTCGTCAACGGGTGCGGGCATCCCCGGATCGAACGGCTGGTCCCTGCCGACCGGCGCGACCCGGGGGACGCGCTTGCGGCTCTCGCCGGAGGCCTCGGCGGCGGTCGCGATCGTCGCCGCGATCGGCGGTGCGGTGTCGGGGTCGCGCATATTGAGCGCGTCCTGGATCGCCGAAAGCGCCACCTCGGTCGGATCCTTGCTCTTCTTCGGGTAGATCGCCATGTCGGTCCGCCTCACAAGCTACGCCGCTCGAGGAATCCCGGGCACCATTTCGATCGTGCCCACGCCCCGATGCGCGTGTTCAACCTGCTACACTTCGAGGTGGAATCGCCGGTCACGTAGCCCACCCCCATCACCACGCATTTTACGCCCCGGTCCGGAATTAATGAAACCTAATAATAACCTCTTTTTAATCATCGTTAACAGATGTTATGATAAAGCTCCGAAATTGACACAGATTTGCCATCATTGCACAGCTTCAGCGGGTCAAACGACGCCGTGATCAGTTCCGAACCGAATCACGATATTGCGGCGCCGCTGCGGCCGACCGAGCCGCAACGGCGCTATTTGGAGCGCGGTCTGACCCAGCCCGGCGGGAAACTGCCGCTGTTCGACCGCGACGGCCGTGAAGTTCCTCCCCGCACCATCCAGGCCTGTGTCGCCCACGGGTGGGCCGAGCCGTGGATCCACAACCCGATCAGGCCGGAGTGGCGGGTTTGCAAGCTCACCGCCAAGGGTTACGCCGCGCTCGGTCACGATTCGGGCGAACCTGCGGGGTACCGCGCCGCCGACGAGGCGTGACGGGGTGGACGATTAACCAAGAAGCGCGGCTGGTGCGCGCCGTGCGACATCATTGCCCTCGCTTTTACCGGTTTTTGCCGAGTGGGCGACACTATCTGCGGCCACAATGGCGGACATGATCAAGTCTTCCGGCACGCCCCTCTCGAAGGTCGCCTCTCCGGCGATCGCGGCCATGCAGCCGCCGATCGACATGGAGCATCTCGCCCATATGACGCTGGGCGAACGCAGCCTCGAAATCGAGGTGCTGCGGCTGTTCGATCTTCAGGCGGAACTGCTGCTCGCGCGCATGCGCGAGGTTGGTCCCGAAGGCGTCGCGACGCTGGCCCATACGCTGTCGGGATCGGCCAAGGGCATCGGCGCCTGGCGGGTGGCGGCCGCTGCCGAGGCCGCGGAATCCGCGGTGAAGGATAGCGCGCCGCTCGACCCCGTCCTGGCCGGGCTCGCCGCTTGCGTCGACGAGGCGCGGCGTGCGATCGCAGGCCTGCTGGCCGCCGGAGGTCAGACGACAGCGGACGGATGACGGCGCGCGGAGGCGAACCGGAAGTCGATCCCTCCGCCCCCATCTTTCCATCGTCCGTCCGCCGCCGCCCGGCTCCGTTCCGCGTCGTCTGTCGTCTGTCCTCCGTTTTCCGTCTTCCGCAGCCTGTTGCGAGCGGATATAGGAATGCGCCCGGCCGTTCCGGCTGCGGCGTTTCCCGGGCACGGAGCGAATGGCCAAGATCACCTTCATCGATCATGCCGGTACGGCGCGCACGATTGAGGCCGAGCCTGGATCGACCGTCATGGAGACGGCAATCAAGCACGGCATCCCCGGCATCGAGGCCGAATGCGGAGGCGCCTGCGCCTGCGCGACCTGCCACGTCTATGTCGACGAAGCCTGGCGCGAGGCGACCGGCACGCCGGCGCCGATGGAAGAGGACATGCTGGATTTCGGTTTCGACGTGCGCGCGAATTCGCGGCTGTCGTGCCAGATCAAGGTCACGCCGGCGCTCGACGGGCTCGTGGTGCGCACGCCCGAGCGCCAAGCCTGAGCGCCAAGCCTGAGTCGGGGTCCGCGACCGAGCCATTGTGGACACCGCACCTGGAAAGGAGCAGCATTCCGCGTCGTCGACGACCGCATCGCGACTGGGGCAAAGCCCGCGGGCTGCAGTTGCAGAGCGTCAGTTCCGCCGTGCCGGGGCAGCCCCCGCCGCCTTCCGGCACGGCTTCACCGATGCGGCCCATGGCCGGAGAAATGCTCCGCCGAGGGTCGCATCTCGATCGTTCCCGCGCGGGCCAATCGAAACGGTTCGCCGGGAGCTTGTTTCCAGGGGAGAGACCATGAGATCCAAAACGCGAAGCGATCATTCGATCGCGCAAGTGGCCGGCAACGGCCTGCTCGACCGCCGCGCGCTGCTGGGACGCGGCGTCATGCTCGCCGGCGCCATGGGCGCGGGCGCGGTGGGGTCGGTGACGGGAGCCGCGGCCGAGCCGCTGGCGGATGGGCCGTGGAGCCTCGAAGTCGGCGATGCCATCCCGCCCTATCAGACGCCCTCCCCGTTCGAAAAGACGGTCGTGCGCACCGTCGACAATCCCAAGAACGAGCCTCGCAACTCCCGCGCACGCACCCCGCACCATCTGCTCAAGGGCATCATCACGCCGAACGGCCTGCACTTCACCATCTGCCATGGCGGCGTGCCCGACATCGACCCCGCCCAGCACAAGCTCGTCATCCACGGCATGGTCAAGCAGCCGCTGGTGTTCACCCTCGACGCGCTCGAGCGCTATCCGATGGTGTCGCGCATCGGCTTCGTCGAATGCGGCGGCAACAGCGCGCCGCTGTTCTCCAACGAACCGATCCAGGCCAACGTGCAGGCGCTGCACGGCCTCGCATCGTGCTCGGAATGGACCGGTGTTTTGCTCTCCACGCTGCTGGAGGAGGCCGGCGTCGATCCGAAGGCGAAGTGGCTGATCGCCGAGGGCGCGGATTCGCCCCATCTCAGCCGCAGCGTGCCGCTCGCCAAGGCGATGGATGACGCCATGGTCGCGATGTACCAGAACGGCGAGCGCATCCAGCCCGGCCAGGGCTATCCGATGCGGCTGTGGCTGCCCGGCTATGAAGGCAACATGAACGTCAAGTTCCTGCGCCGCATCCAGGTCACCGACCAGCCGGCGCTGACCTATTACGAGGCGCGGACCTATTCGCAGATCCTGCCCAACGGGAAGGCCTATCGCTTCTACTTCCTGCAGGAGGTGAAGTCCTTCATCTCGAGCCCGTCGCCCGGACTAAAGCTGAGAGAGCCCGGCATCTACGAGATTTCCGGCGTCGCCTATGCCGGCACCGGTCGCATCGCCAAGGTCATGGTGTCGGCGGACGGAGGCAAGAGCTGGGCCGAGGCGGCGCTCCAGGAGCCGCGGCTGCCCAAGGCGTTCACCCGCTTCCGCATGCCGTGGCGGTGGGACGGCGGGCCGGCGGTCCTGCAGAGCCGGGCCTGGGACGAGGGCGGCAACATGCAGCCGACCCGGGAACAGTTCGTCGCGCTGCGCGGCCAGACCACCAAGCCCCCGTCGGTGCTCGGCTTCCCGAGCCAGCATTTCAACGCCATCACCAGCTGGGCGGTGGACGGCAAGGGGGAGGTCAGACATGTCTATGCGTAAGTTCGCGATCGGCGCGGCGGCGCTCGCGTTCGCGTGCGGCGCCGGCATGGCGCTCGCCGAGGGCCCCAACCTCGGCAAGCCCATCACCCCGTCCGATCTCTCGGCGTGGGACATCAACATCCTGCCCGACGGCACCAACCTGCCGCCGGGCAGCGGCAAGGCGGCCGACGGCGCCAGGATCTTCGCCGACAAATGCGCGGCGTGTCATGGCGACAACGGCAAGGGCGGCATCGCCGGGGAGCTGATCGGCGGGCCGCCCAAGGCGAGCCTCGACGGCGGCAAGACCATCGCCAATTTCTGGCCCGCCGCCACCACGCTGTTCGATTACATCCGGCGCGCCATGCCCTACACCCAGCCGCGCTCGCTCTCCGACCCGGAGGTCTATGCCCTGACCGCTTACCTGCTCGCCGCCAACAAGCTCATCGGCGAGAACGACGAGATCAACAAGACGACGCTGCCGAAGGTGCAGATGCCGAACCGGGACAATTTCATCATCCGGTTCCCGGACCGGATTTGAGCAATCGCGGCGCCTGAGGCAGCCGGCGGAAATCATCGTCGCCGCAGAAGCCCCCTCCCTAACCCCCCGCAAGCGGGAGAGGGGACGTGCCCTCGCGTAATGATAGCCGGACTCGCGGCGTCCGCTGCCCAACTCCCTCTCCCGCTTGCGGGGGAGGGCTGGGGAGGGGGAACGCTGGCACGCCCCAACCCCTCCGCACCTGAAATAGCGCTCACCCCACCCCCGGCGCCGCCGGGGCCGACGCCCTGATCCGCGCGGCATGCTCCGGTGAAAACGGCCGCGGCTTGCGGGTCGCCTTGTCGACCAGCACGAGGGTGTTCTCGGCGGTGGCGACGCAGAGGCCGTCGACGAACAGCGCCTGGTCGAGGCCGAGCGAGGAATTGCCGACCCGGGCGACCGCGGTGCCGATCTCGACTTCGCCCGGCCAATGCATCTCGCCCAGGAAATCGATCGCGATCCGCGCCAGCACGAAGCTCGAGTCCGGCACGATGAGCCCGTATTCCGGCCCGTACAGGATGATCACCCGGCCGGATTCCAGGAAAGTCGAGAACACCGCGTTGTTGACGTGGTTCTGGCGGTCGAGGTCGCCGAAGCGGATGGTCTCGACGGTCCGGTGCGGAAACTGGTCGGGGCGAGGCGGCGCCCCGCGCGCGCCGGATCGGAGTTCGGTCACGGATTCATCTCCTGGCAGGGGGCTCATGAACGGGCTGGCGTGAAACCGCAAGGCCGCGATGGGAGCAAGTCCGGTGCCAAAGCCGGGGCGGCGGCGTCCGGCGTCCGGCAGGCTTGCAATTTGTGACCAAAGGCGCTCTTTTCCCGCCCGCTTGCCCCGGCTACACCCCCACATCGCAAATACGGCCGCAAGGACCATGACCGATCCTATCAAGACTGACGTGCTCATCATCGGCGCCGGACCGTGCGGGTTGTTCGCCGTGTTCGAGCTCGGCCTGCTCGACATCAAGGCCCATCTCGTCGACATCCTCGACAAGCCCGGCGGCCAATGCGCCGAGCTTTATCCGGAAAAGCCGATCTACGACATTCCCGCGGTGCCCATCGTCTCCGGCCATGGCCTCACCGAGGCCCTGATGAAGCAGATCGAGCCGTTCAAGCCGACCTTCCATCTCGGCGAGATGGTGGAATCGATCGAGCGCATCGGCGATCCGGCGTTCCGCGTCACCACCGATCTCGGCAAGGTGTTCGAGGTCAAGGTGGTCGTCGTCGCCGCCGGCGGCGGCTCGTTCCAGCCCAAGCGTCCGCCGGTGCCGGACATCGAGGAATATGAGGGCACGTCGGTGTTCTATGCCGTGCGCAAGATGGAGCAGTTCCGCGACAAGCGGCTCTTGATCGTGGGCGGCGGCGATTCCGCGCTCGACTGGACCCTCAATCTCGCCCCGGTGGCGCGGCGGGTGACGCTGATGCACCGGCGCGACGCGTTCCGCGCCTCGCCCGACAGCGTCAACAAGATGCGGGCGCTGGTGGCCGAGGGAAAGATGGACCTCGTGCTCGGCCAGGTGACCAAGCTCGAAGGCGAGGCCGGCGTGCTGCGCGCCGCCCATGCCAAGCCCGACAAAGGCGAGCCCTACAGCGTCGAATGCGATGCCATGCTGCCGTTCTTCGGCCTGACCATGAAGCTCGGCCCGGTCGCCAATTGGGGATTGAACCTCGAGGAAGAGCTCATCCCGGTCGACACCGCCGCCTTCGAGACCAACGAGCCCGGCATCTTCGCCATCGGCGACATCAACACCTATCCGGGCAAGCTCAAGCTGATCCTGTGCGGCTTCCACGAGGGCGCGCTGATGGCGCAAAAGGCCTACCATTACGTCTACCCGGACAAGCGCCTGGTGTTCCAGTACACGACCTCCTCCACCAGCCTGCAGAAGAAGCTCGGCGTGACGTAGGAGGTTGGCAGCAGGGCGGAAAAATTCCGCCCGGCCGAGCTTTCGCACATCCCCGCCGGCTGATAGCGTTGATGCGGCATAGCCAGTCAACGAGAGAATCTGGCTCGACAGGGAGGCAATCGATGAAGACGACTGTGTTCGCGGCTTTATTGTTCGCGTCGGCGCTGGCCGCAGGCACCGCGGCCGCGCAACCGGCCCCGTTCAACGAGACCGGCGTGACCATGGGTCACTGGCACCTCATCTCGAAGGACGTGGAAGCGAACAAGAAGCTGTTCCTCGGGATGGGCGGCAAGCTGCTCATGCCCGGCGGAAACCCGGTGATGATGTTTCCCGGCCTCTATATCAATTTGACCCTCGGGACCGAGAAGGGCGACGGCGGCAGCCAGGGCTCGGTGGTCAACCATGTCGGCTTCATCGTCGACAATGTCCAGCAGCGGGTCGCCCAGTGGAAGGCTGCCGGCGTGACGGTGCTGCCGGGCAACAACAACCGGCCGGACCAGGCCTTTGTCGTAACGCCGGACGGCGTGCGTATCGAAATCCTGGAAGACAAGACGCAATCGGTGCCGATCCGCAACGAGCATGTGCACTTCTTCCTGCCGGAAAGCGAGATTCCCAAGGCTCAGGCGTGGTACGCCAAGACCTTCGGCGGCAAGGCCGGCACCCGTAACAACGCGCCGGTCGTGGACATCCCGGGAGTCCAGCTCCGGTTCGCCAAGGCCGACACCGCGCAGGCGCCGACTCGACACCGCGTGCTCGACCACATCGGCTTCGACGTGAAGGACCACGAGGCCTTCGTGAAGAAGATCGAGGCGGAAGGCATCAAGCTCGACGAGCCGGTCCGCAAAGGCGGCACCAACATCATCACCTACATCACCGATCCCTGGGGCACCCGCATCGAGATCATCCAGCGGGGGCCGGTAGGGCCGGTGGTGCAATAACTGGATGACGCGACGGCATCTTCGCCGTCGCGGCATTGCACGCCAAAACAAAACGGCCGGCCCCGCGCGGAGCCGGCCGGTCGCCTGCTTGAAGATCAGCTCTGCTTTTGCGCGGTCTGCTGGCGGCCGATCAGGTTGAATTGCGCCTTCTGCTCGTCGCTGAGCGAGTTGTAGAAGTCGTCGAGCGCGGCGCCGACGCTCTTGACGGATGTCAGCATCGCGTTCAGCCGCATCGAGATCGCGCCCAGGCGCGCCGGCGGCGTGGTCGGCAGGCTCGCGGGACAGGCTTTGGACAATTGATCGGCGGCGTTCGCCATCGCCGCCTTGAGCGCATCGAGCTTGGCCTGCTGCTGCTCATTGGGTTGGACCGCCTTCTCGATCCGCTCGCCCGGCCATTGCGTCGCGTTGTTGACGGCGCCGCAGTTTGCCAGCGAACGGTTCTTTCCGGTCTGGTCGTTCGCCGCGTTGAGCCGCGCCTTCTGCTCGTCGGTCAGCGAAGCATAGAACTTGTCGAGCGGCGGCGCGACGATGTCGACCGCCTGCACCATTCCCCCGATCCGCTTCTGCATCGCGTCCAGCCGTCCGGTCGGCGCGAACGAGACGGTGGTCGGACAGGCTTCCTTGATCGCCTGCGCGGCCCGGACCGAGGCATTGGCGAAGTCGTCGAGCAGGGCGCGCTGATCGGCGGTCGGGCTGACGGCCTGCTCGATCCGATCGATCGGCCAGCCGGCGACCTCCTTGCTGTCTTCGCCGCAACTCTGGTTGACCTGGCCGGTGATCTCGGCCTGGCGGCTGTCGCCCCGTCGCGCCGTCCGTGTCGGTCGCGCGAGCGTGCCGGCCGCGGCGGAATCCGGGCCGCTCGCCCCGGCATAGGCGCCGCCGACCGGACCCGGGCCGGGCGGCAGATAGCCGGCGTAATCATCATAGCCGTAAGGCGAGAACAGCCCGCCGTAGATGTCGTCATAGCCATAGGCCCAGAACGGGTAACCATAGTCCCAGGGCCAGAACAGGTCGGCGAACAGGACATCATAGGCAAACGGCCAGAACACCGGGCCGTACCAACCATAGCCGTACCAGCCGCGGAAACCGGGATAGGGGTGCGGGAAGGGGCCGCGCCAGCCGCCGACACCGTTATGGGCAAAACCGTGGCCGACGAAATGGCCGGCGCCGAGCGCGCCGGCCCCGACCGCCGCGCGGCCGACGGTTCGCGCCGCGGTCGAGTGTGCCCCTGCGGCGCTGCCGGCGAGATGATGAGCGCCTAGGCTCTGGTGGCCCCCGGAGAAGCTGCGGCCGCCGATTCCGCCGCCGCCGAAGTGAAAGGAGCCGAGATGCGAGACGCTGCCGGCACCGAAGCGCATGCCGCCCCCACCGAAGCGCATGCCGCCGCCCCCGAAGCCACCCCCGCCGAAGTGCATTCCGCCCCCGCCGAAGCCGCCCCCGCCGAAATGGCCGCCGCCGCCACCGAAACCGCCGCCGCCGTGGCCGCCACCACCACCGCCACCTCCTCCACCTCTCGCCTGCGCGTCGGTCGCGACGGCAAAGGCCAGTGTCGAAGCCAGCAGGACGGCACTCAACCGCCTTTTACGAATTGTCATTGTGGTAACCTCCAGGGCGTCCTTGCCGGCGTCACGCGCGTCACGGATTTCCCTCCGATGACCGCTTTGATCTTCGGCTCAAATCCGCGTCGCAGACATCTCGCTCCCGAGTTGGAAGCTTTGATGGCCTTTTCTTGGCAAACCGCTGCTCAGTAGTTAGTGACACGACCTGCGCAAATAAGAGGCCGGCCGGATAAATACCAGCCGGCCTGTCGCCGTCAGCCGTGCTCGCGCCGTCCGGGCGCGCCGGTATCGATCACGGGCAGAAGAAACGCGGCCGGGAATAACCGACCACATTGCCGAACCGGTCGACCAGCGGGCGGCGCGCCCAATAGCCGCCGGGGCAGCCCACCGGCACTGCCGCCGCGTAGGCGGGATAAGGCGCGTAGCCCGGCGCGACCGCGTATGGGGGTGGAGCCGAATTCGCAATCGCGCCACCGATGATCGCGCCGGCGGCGACGCCGCCGATAATGCCGGCGGCGAGGCCGCAACCATTGCACCCGGCATCGGCGCCGGTCGGCGCCACGGCCGATGCGAGGGCAAACATGCCTGCGGCGGCGACGGCAGTCATAGTGGTCTTCATGTACCTACCTCGTCAGGAGTTGATCGCCCGGCGATTGGTCCGCCGGGTGTCCGAGAGTGCGTGCATTCAGGCGCGAGGGTCTGATTCGAGCGTCCCCAGCCCCGGAACCGCCTGTACCAGCCCATCCAATTTGTCAGAAATTTGTTGAAAGCTTCGTCAATGCCGCGCGCGGGGGAGCACTCGGGTGCAATGCGAAGAAAGCCGTCGCCGTCAAAAGCGGCCCCCTCCCTAACCCTCCCCCGCAAGCGGGAGAGGGAGCGAGGGAGCGGTTCGCGCACGGCGAATCCCCTCTCCCGCTTGCGGGGGAGGGTTGGGGAGGGGGCATGCGGCGGAGATCGCAAAGATTAGCGGGGTTTCGCCATTCGTGGCGGGCATGGCCCCCTGATGGGCCGCGCGGAAGCCGGCGCGCCGGCAGCCCGAAAATGTTAAGGTGGCCCATGACCGCGTTGCGCAAGCAAGACATGTCCGTCGACGAGTTCCTCGCCTGGGCCGAACGGCAGCCGGACCGTTGGGAACTGCTGGAGGGAATACCCACGGCGATGTCGCCGGAGCGGGTGGTGCATGGCGACGTCAAATACCGGGTGGCGCGAGCGCTCGATATCGCGATCGCGAAGGCCAAGGTCCCCTGCCGCTTCGTCCTCGACAGCGCGGCGGTGCGGATCGATCAGCGCAGCCTCTACCAGCCCGACGCCCTGGTCTATTGCGGCGAACCGGTGTCCGGCGACGCGCTGGAGATTCCCAATCCGGTCGTCGTCTTCGAGGTGCTGTCACCGGGCAATGCCGTGACCGATCTGCGCGACAAGCTGCAGGGCTATTTCCGCGTGGCGTCGATCGAGCATTACCTGATTGTCGATCCCGACAAGCGGATCGTCATCCACCACGCCCGCGGGGTGGGCGACGCGGTCGCCACCCGCATCATCAGCGAGGGCACGGTGCGGTTGGACCCGCCGGGGATCGAGCTGATGGTGGGGGAGTTGTTCGGGTAGGCGGCGAGGTGAGCAAAGCATTTGCCTCGTCAGAGGCAGCCCCCTCCCTAACCCTGCCCTGCAAGCGACCGCAAGCGGGAGAGGGGATTGGCCGTGCGCGACCCGCTACCTTCTCCCTCTCCCGCTTGCGGGGGAGGGTTGGGAGGGGGTCGCGGTGGAGATCGTGAAGATGAGCGGTTTCGCCATTCGTGGCACGCCCTTGACTAAAACACCTTATTGCTCGCCTTCACGGCCTCCGCTTCCACATAAACCTCGCCGCCCATGTCGCGGAACTTCTTCGACATCTCGGCCATGCCGACCTCGGCGGCGCTCGCGCCGATCCCCGCCGGATCGTTCAAAGTCGCCGCGTAGTCGCGCACGTCCTGGGTGATCTTCATGGAGCAGAATTTCGGTCCGCACATGGAGCAGAAATGGGCGACCTTGTGGGCGTCCTTGGGCAGCGTCTCGTCGTGGTATTCGCGCGCGGTGTCGGGGTCGAGCGCGAGGTTGAACTGGTCGACCCAGCGGAAATCGAAGCGCGCCCGCGACAATGCGTCGTCGCGGATCTGCGCGGCGGGATGGCCCTTGGCGAGGTCGGCGGCGTGGGCGGCGATCTTGTAGGCGATCACGCCGTCCTTCACGTCGTCGCGGTCGGGCAGGCCGAGATGCTCCTTCGGCGTCACGTAGCACAGCATGGCGCAGCCGAACCAGCCGATCATGGCGGCGCCGATCGCCGAGGTGATGTGGTCGTAGCCGGGCGCGATGTCGGTGGTGAGCGGGCCCAGCGTGTAGAACGGCGCCTCGCCGCACTCCTTGAGCTGCTTGTCCATGTTGATCTTGATCTTGTGCATCGGCACGTGGCCGGGGCCTTCGATCATGACCTGGCAGCCCCTGTCCCAGGCGATGTTGGTGAGTTCGCCCAGTGTCTCCAACTCGGCGAACTGGGCGCGGTCATTGGCGTCGGCGATCGAGCCCGGCCGCAGGCCGTCGCCGAGCGAGAACGACACGTCGTAGCGGCGCATGAGGTCGCAGATTTCGTCGAAGCGCTCGTAGAGGAAACTCTCCTTGTGGTGCGCTAGGCACCACTTCGCCATGATCGAGCCGCCGCGCGAGACGATGCCGGTGACGCGGTTGGCGGTGAGCGGCACATAGGCGAGCCGCACCCCGGCATGGATGGTGAAGTAGTCGACGCCCTGCTCGCACTGCTCGATCAGGGTGTCCTTGTAGACCTCCCAGTCGAGCTTGACGGGGTCGCCATTGACCTTCTCCAGCGCCTGGTAGATCGGCACCGTGCCGATCGGGATCGGTGCGTTGCGGATGATCCATTCGCGGGTGTTGTGGATGTTGCGGCCGGTGGAGAGGTCCATCACCGTGTCGGCGCCCCAGCGGATCGCCCACACCATCTTCTCCACCTCCTCCTCGACCGACGACGTCACGGCGGAGTTGCCGATATTGGCGTTGATCTTGGTGAGGAAGTTGCGGCCGATGATCATCGGCTCCAGCTCGCCATGGTTGATGTTCGACGGGATGATGGCGCGGCCGCGCGCGACTTCGCTGCGCACGAATTCGGGGGTGACGAAGGCCGGCACCGCGGCGCCGAAACTCTCGCCGTCGGCGAGCGCGGCCTCGGCGCGGGCGGGTTGCTGCTTGCGGCCGAGGTTCTCGCGCGCCGCGATGTAGATCATCTCCTTGGTGATGATTCCGGCCCGCGCCCATTCGAGCTGGGTCACCGGCTTGCCGGGAAGCGCCCGCAGCGGCCGGTGGCTGGTGGGGAACATGCGCGCGACATGCTTGTCGCCGACATTGCCGTTATCTTCGGGCCTGACGTTGCGGCCCTCGTATTCCTCGACGCCGCCACGCTCGCGCACCCACTCGATCCGCGTACGCGCGAGGCCCACCTCGACATCGATCGCAGCGGCGGGGTCGGTGTAGGCCCCGGAGGGATCGTAGATCGGCACCGGCGGTTCGGCGGCCGCTTCCGTCAGCACCACCTCGCGCATGGCGACGCGCAGGTCCGGCGCCGCCTCCGGCGCGACATGGATTTTGCGCGAGCCCGCGATCGGTCCGGTGGTGACCTTAGGGGTGACGACGCTGCGTTCGTGGACGTTCATTGCCGACTCCTTGGGTGCGACATCCCGGGCCGCGACATCTCGGGCCGCGACATCTCGCGGTCACGTTTCCAACATATGATCCGGACGCGTCGTGGAAGGAATTGTCCGTCCCTTCGCCGGCATGACCCGGATCAGGTTCGAAGGGTCTCCGCGGCGCCTGCCCGATTGGGCTGAGGCTGGTGCGGTCTCTCAGCTCCTTGCCGGAGCTCCCCTCGGAACTGCCGCTAATCTAGGCCGATGGCGGGGGGTGTCAATGCGCCCAGGTGGTCTCGAGTCGGGCCAGTACCGGCCGTGACGGTATCCCGGCAATGCGAATCCCGGTGGCGCCGCCTTTCCCGATTGGCTAACCTCCAACAAAATAAATTGATGCGAGGAGGATGGCATGGCTGCGGTGACGCGCTTTACGCTGGGCTTCGTTTTGGCAATGGCCGGTTGTGCCGCAGTGTCGGCGGCGGATGCCGCGACCATCGCCGGCACGGTGACGGGCCCCGATGGCAAGGGGTTCCGCGGCGCCTTCGTGCAGGCGCGCAACCTCAAGACCAGGATCACCGTCAGCGTGCTCTCGGACAACCAGGGCAAATACACGATCGAGAACCTGCCGGCCGGCGATTACCGGCTGCAGCTGCGCGCCATCGGCTTCAAGAGCGATCCCAAGACCGGCATCGCGCTCGCCGCCGACCAGAACGCGGCTTTCGATCTCGCCCTCCAGCAGAGCTATGTGCGCTGGAGCGACCTCTCCATGCATCAGGGCAAGAACCTTTTTTAGCGCATTGCCAGCATTGAAATTTAAGGACTTTCTTGCAAATTGACGCGCTTTGCCCCATAAATCTAGGGGACTTCAACGTCAAAAGTGCGTCAAAAACAATGATCACACCCTCGACCCATTCGTCTGCCGCCAAGCGGAAACAGCCGCGTCTCAAACTTGACCTTGCGACCATCTCCGCCGCCGAAGATTGGCGTCGCTTCGGGATCAAAGACTTTCTTGACCGACAAGTCACGGACGATGTGACCAGACGAATGATCGTCAAGTGGATGAAGGCGGGCGTGCTGAACCCGTTGGGCAGTGTGGTGCCGCCGCTGTGGGACACGGTGGTGCTGGGTCTCAAATTGAGGGTCGGTCGCCGCGTCACCACTTGGACATTCCACCGCGAGCACTGCGCCAAAGGCAAGCGCACGGTCACCTCGATCACGCTCGGACACTACCCTTCAATGACCATCACCGAGGCGCGCCAGGCGGCGCGGCAGGCGGCGGCAGCGGCGCCGGCGCCGGGCAAGCGGACGGCGGTCAAGTTCGAAGCCGCGTTCGAGGATTATTGCAAATACCTGGAGACCCTCGCAGCGCAGCGCGGCAAGCCCGCCCGGTGGCTCTACAACGTTAAGCAGATGGGTGCCAAGCACCTGAAGCCGCGCTGGGCGGGGTGGTCGCTGATCGACCTCAGCAATGATCCACGGGCGGTGGCGGCGTGGCACAGCGAGGTCACGGAATCGAGCGGCGCGGTCTGCGCCAACCATTGCGCCATGATCCTGAGGGCTTGCTACAAGAGGGCAGGGCGGCTTGATCGCAGCGTGCCATTCGAACTGCCGACCTCCGGCGTGACCTACAATCCCAAGGCGTCGACACAGCCAGGGCTCGCATTCAAGGATTTTCCGAAATGGGCGGAGGCGTGGGCTCGCCTGCCGCCGTTGCACCGTGCCTTCCATCTCGTCCAATTCCTGACCGGTGGACGCCCTGGCGAGATCAGTCGGCTTCGGTGGGCTGACATCCATCCCAAGCAGCGGACGCTGACGATCACGAATCCGAAAGCCGGTCACGACATCGTGGTGCCGCTCTCGATCCCGATTGTGCAAGCGTTGCGGCTGGCGCGGGATTGCGAGCACATCGGCATCGACGGGCGGCGGCTCGACAGGGGCGACGGTGACATGGTTTTCCCCGGTGCCGGTCGATGGCAACACAAGGATGCGTTGCCAGCGCGAGGCATGGACTTGCGGCGCACCTGGAAAACGGTGGCGATCTCGTGCGGGGTCGAGGAGATATTGACCGAGTTCCTACAGGGGCACGCGCCGGTCGGCGTCAGCAGGAAATATGTGGTGCGGGCGATCCTCAGGGAGCGAGGGGCGCTGCGAGAAGGGCAGCGGCGCATCTCAATGAGGATCACATCCCTTTTAGGTTCTGCGTTGCATAACGGCAGCAACGGAGTGCAGATGCGATGAAACTAGGGTGGGCGTTCTTCGCCCTCGCCGTGGTCGCGCTGGGCGGGTATTCGCTAGATCGGGGCGTATACATCGGCTCGCGGACATTGGAAGACACTAGCGAGATAGATCGTGTCTGGAAACACGCGCAAGACGAATTGGAACGAGATCGCGCCGAGCACGCGAACGACCCCTCATGGCTGCCGACAGTTGATGAGGTATTGCCCAAACTGCCAAAGCGATCATTCGTGAAATATTGCCACTACCTTTACCCGTCAGGAGTACATTCGTCGTTCACCGGCGAATTCTCCGAAGGTAATTATGAGCCGCCTTGTGGACTATTCGAGCGAAGATAATCAGTTGATTCAGCACAGGAACTTTTTCATTTTTTCTGGATTTGGCTCGAATTGTTTACTCGGATTTAAGGAATTGGTCATATCTTCGTGGATGTGGAAACTGGGGCAGCCGGGGGAGGTGCTGACAGGAGACACAATCATGTTGAGAAGAACGATTTGTTGTTGGTGCATGTGCGCTATAGGGGCAGGCATTTGCGTAGGGACTGATTTTGCCTCGGCGAAGCAATCATGCCCCGCCCGGCTCGACGCCGGTGACCTCGGCTGCGACGACAGGGAGCCAGGTCCGGACAACAAGACGGGCTTTGCGCAAGCGGTGACGGCTTCCATCACTGCGGGGCAGCAAATCGGCGTAGAACCATCGGCGCTCATGCAATTTATCGATGGCGAATACGTTCCCCCGCCCGACCGATGGTTTCCCATCGCGACGGAGCCCGTAGACCATTCTGATTTGACGGGGTCTTTAGTTTTCCGGACATCGGAGGTTTGTGTTTGTCCGCATTGCGGGCGCGCATGGTCCGACCCTGTTTGACCGCTACCGTGCTGCGAGAAGGGCGGCGGCGCATTCTCGACGAGGATCATATCGCTGTTAGGTTCTCTGTTGCAGAACGGCTGCAACGGATTGGCTGGCGCAGGCTTTTCAGAATCCTGAGCCGACCGTATTTCACGACCAAATTCGACCAATCTCGTTAGCGCTTCCTGCAAAGTCTTTGTGTCTAACTTTTTGTTCTGCGTTTTCGAGGAATTCTCAAGATGGCACTATTGCCCATGGACAATGGCACTCCTTTGGTGTGCGCCGTCGCGTTGGTAGTCGCGTGCCTGCTCCTATTGAGATATTGGGAAACTCCGAATTGGTCACCCTATGTCCTCCTGTTCTCCATGTGCGCCCTTGTGCTCGGCACTATCGCTTTGCTGTGGGATTGGAAAACGGCTGTTTATGTTGCCGCTGTAGTTCTTTTTCGTCGATAAAGCGGGTTCACTATCGCTTTTAAGAGTTGAGTAAGTTCGGATGCCCCCGGCAACATTCGCGCCGCGCCCACCGTCGCCGCAGACCTCGGGACGGATGAGACCGACCTTTCGGAGCCTATTGACCAAAGTTTGCGCAAGTGATGCAGTTGGCACGGGAGGTTTCCGCCATGCCACTGACATTCAAGACAGCGCTCGTCGACGCCAGAATTGATCCTGAAAAGGTACGGCTCCTTCGCCATCAAGATTCCAAATCCGATTACGGTAGAAAGCCCTATGAGATGTTCAAGAATGACCGCAAGTCGTTCGAACTCTACCAATCGCACCAAGACAGTGAGAGGCGTCCTCACTTAAAGGCGGAGTATTGGGCGTCATTTGTCGGAACGCCCGACAAAAGGACGCTGTTCTGCGGACTGTATGCCAGCCGGTTCGTTGGCGTCGGGGATCGCGACGTACCGAAACCACACCAGGAAGGAATGATGGATAAGGCAGGACATTACGATCTATATGAGTTGATCTTGCTGGACGCATTGAAAGAATACAGAGAATTGATGTTCATCGATTGGGGCGCAAGTCCGCGTGCATGGATACAGCGCCAAACAGAGAAAGTCATCACCGAATTACACCGTGAGTTTAAGGAAATAGAATTCCCTGGTTTCTCAAAGTTCATCAAACGTCTGTCAGAAATTGAGTTGCTTCCAAGCGACTGGATTGCCATCCTTCGAAATGAGAGAGGCGTGTACCTTCTAACCTGCCCTCTAACGAGAGAACAGTACGTCGGCAAGGCTTCCGGCGTTGAAGGTTTTTGGGGGCGATGGCAGGACTATCTCCGTGATGGTCATGCCGGAAATATCCGGCTCCAAAATCGAGTAAGCGATTATCAAGTGTCGATACTCGAAACTGTCGGAAACGCTGCGTCAGATGCAGAATTAGACGCGCTTGAAACGCTTTGGAAACAGAAACTGCAAAGCCGTGATATGGGCTTAAACGCGAACTAGAATGGATATTTCCTTGCAAAAGTGTTCGGATTTGCTGGGGGTTTATATCTCTGCTGCGGTCCGACGTTTTTGTTTGTCCGCATTGAGGGCGCGAATGCACACTATCTCGCGGATTTCGAGGGTGAATCGCGACCGACCCGATACCTCTGTGACACTCTGTAGCACAGGCGACACCTTCCCACCGGTCACCATCTATTCACCCCCAACAGATTGAGTAGACTATTAGGTTTAACGGAATGGCGCCGCAGATTAACCTGAATTAGTATACCTAGTGAGCCGTTAATGCGTCTTGGGCGTAGGGCTCCGCGCTTGGCGCGGGTCATGTTCCATAAGCGCTATTATGCGAACGGGCTCGCCGCAATTCAAGTTAGCGCTGCAGCGCAGGAACATCTTTAATTACAATTGTATGGAGTGATCGGCGTTAAACATACGAACGAGCCGATCACGCGAGATCACAATGTGCTTTATGATGAATGTCTAAACTTGTCCAGAATATCATAGTCAAAGAATCATGTTAACGGAGTGGTCAGGAATTAAGGTTAATCGGCGCGGGCGATTCCGTTAAGGTTTAAGCAATCTTGAAGCCACCAGGTGCAGGCGTGCCATGACCATAACCCATCTCACCATCACGCTGTTGACGTGGTGCTGGCGCAAGTGGTGCTGGACGCGGCTGTGACGATGCTGACGCTTGCTGTGCGTCGGCTGGAATGTCGTCAGCAGTGCGCTCCTCAGGATCGTCATGAGGCGAAGCCGCACGCGCTGCCGGCGCGGGCTGCTGCTCAGCCGTGAGCAGAGGATCGGGCGTTGCCGTGCGCTCGACCACCGATCCATCCTCTTCGATAAATCTCACGGCGGTCGGCTTGAAATCTCCCTGAGCGTTCCACTGGTCTAACTCCTCGCTGGAGCGCGCTGGGCGTCCAAGGGCGAGGCGCGGCACGGCAGGTGTATCGCTCTCGATCTCGTCGAACACGCTGGCGGCGGGCTCTAGCGCGGGCTTGGCGCTGGCTTCATCAGGTCGTTCGAGCCGGAGAACTGAATTCATCTTGACCTCCACCGTTTGATGCGCACCGTATCGACGCCGATCCCAACTTTCGAGCAACTTGATCACGAGCGTTTCGCTCGGCTTCATCCACACGCGGGCTCTGACCGGCTCCCTGGTGACAGGGTCAAGCAGGTAGGGCGTTCGCTGTCCCCAATACAGTTCCAACTCATCAGGCGTGCAATTCTGGTCGCCAGCGGCGAGGATGCGCGGATCGGGCTCGAACTGAGGTCGACCTTGAAAGTAGGAATCCTGCCATGAGCCTGAGGTCGCACGGCTGATGGCGTTCTGTTCGAGCGCCCTCGCTGCAATGGACTTGCTGGCTTCGAAAGCCTGATGGAAGGGCAGCACGGTGCCGCAGAATTCCGCCGCTTGGAATTCAGCATCGCCGCGCTTGCTGCGAAAAAGATAGGACCAGATCGTCCTTGAGGTCATTCCCAGCCGACGGGCTGTTGCCTCGACGCTGGGCTCGATGACGAGGCTGTCGAGAATCTCACTGAGACGGTGAACATGTGACATTGCTGAATGGCTTTCTCCGTTGCAGAACGGCTGCAACGGACTTTTTACAGAATTGATATGGTTAACAGCCAGCGTCAAGCGCGCCGAAATTGACTGCGAATATCTAGATATAGTAGCACACAACCGCGAAAATTACAAGGGGTGGTATGCAAACCGCGAAATCTTCGCGGGAAAATCCGCTCGATCGGTGCGGGTGCTGCCGCTCTCCTTGTCCAATGGGCAGGGGGGCGCCCCCCATCTAATTCGAATTCTGTTCCGACTGTTCCGTGTGATTTTCTACCTCCTTTGCAGGAAATGAGAATCAATATATCTGGGGAGGAGTGTGAAAAATCAGGCGGAACAGTCGGCTCAACCGAATTCGGCGAGGGTCTTCGGGATTGCCCATCCATCAGCGTCCCGTTGCCATGGGCGCGGCAGCCCCGCCCGCGCTGGGTCGAGCAGATAGGCTGTCATCTGCTCCTCGTCATTCAGTCGAATTCCATCAAAGATCGGCACCTGCTTGCCAGAAGCCAGCCGACGCTTGCTCGGCGCGACGCTCGGAAATCCCTGCGACAGGCGCTCTGAGAAGGTATGGTTTGGAAGGGCGTGGGCACCATTCTCCGCGCAGTATTTCTGATACACCCGATACAGCACCGCCTTGTGCACCTTGGCGGTCGGCTTGACCACGGCGCGCTCCTCGACGAAGCCGCGCAGCGGGTCGCTGGCGTGAAGCAGGCGCACCTTGGCTTGGCGCATGATCTTCGGCGGGTTGAACCGCCCGCGCTCTCTCAGCCGGTTAAGACCAATCAATGACCAATTCAAGATGCCAGCGAGTTCGGTCGTCAGTTTCTCTGTCAATTCGATGTCCTCGCGGTTCTCGAACGATACCTCGAACAAGAAGATGATCAGGCGAGCGGCGAAGGCACTGGCGTTGCTGCCGAGGTTCGGAAGGTTGTTGGCGGCGATGATGGGGCCGCCTGGCAGTATGCCCGTCCAGTCGCCGACACCTTTACGCTCGATCGACTGACCGTCCTCGCCCGCTATCCCGTTCAGGACTGAGGCGGCGTCGCCGATGTCCTTGCTCTGGGAGTTCATGTCTGTCACTTGGATGATGGACTTGCCGATGCAGCCCTCCAGGCAGAACCGTCCACCGAGGGTGCGTATGGTCGGGTAGTGCGTGTTGGTCGTGCCCTTGAGCGCGGTCAGGATGCGCAGGATCGTTCCCTTGCCGCTGCGAGTGCGTCCCCACAGAAAAAAGATCTTCTGCAGTTTGGTGTCCTCACTCATCAGATAGCCGAACATTTCCTGCAAGGTGTAGACCGACAGTTTGTGACCCCTGAAGACCTGCAGCAGGAAACGCAGCCACTTGCGCGGCATCTTGGCGGCGGGATCGTATTTGATCGGCAATGCCGTGAAGGTGAAAAATGCTGGCGTCAGGTTGTATCGGTCGCGAGTGGTGATGTCGATCATGCAGTTCTGGAATACGATCATGTCGCGAGGGTTAGGGCTGGCGCGACCGTCGAGCCACGCGGGCGGTGCCATCGTGTCGAATGGGCGGTGGTAGGCTTTCGCCAGCATGTCCGCAACGGCGGTCACATCACGGGGTTGCGGGTTGAACGGCTTGATCTCGTGATCGTCATCCGTCCTCGCTTTGGCCGTGATCAGGAAGACGCTGATCTCCGCTTCAATTGTCTCGTTCTCGACTTTCGTATATGCGCCGCTGGGCTGCCACGCATACCAGACATTCTGGAAGCGGACTAAGGTCGGACGATGTGCTGTGTGGAAAATCGCGGCGCTCTCGTGCGGTGACTTGCGCGACAGGATTGGCGCGTTTGGATCAATCTTCTTCTTCATTGAATTCCTCCATGTAGGTTTGCACGCCGTGCTGGTTCATTCCGACAATCGTGCGTGATGCCTGTTCAATGTTGGTGCGTTGCTTCTGGTCGATAATGTGCTCGCATATTCCGAAATCTCCGCCCGAGCCGGTGATCACCGCGATGATGTCGCCGTCCGACCAGCCGCGACGGCGCAGGGCGCAGGCGACCGCGAACACCTCTGCGCTGCGGGTGCCGTCGCCGATGTCAAGGTCGGGTTGCGAGCCGTGCAGGATCAGCCGACGCACATCGGGGTCGAGCACATCGAGGCGGCGCAGGTCGATTGTGTCGGGGATGTCGGGCTCGCCAATCGCCTTGTAAGCGCTGCCTGAGAACGAGGTCGCAGGCGGCGGCTCCGCTGCCAGGGGAAAGTCTTCAATGCCGTAGGTGATGACGGCGCGGTCGTCCAAGACGACGCTGGTCGGCGCTGGCGTGCGGCCGCGCTTGATCTTGGTGGCGTTCGGATAATTGATGCAGCCAGGGAGCCGCATGACACGATCCAGGTTCTCGCAGAAAATCGCATGTCGAACGCCTCCCGTATCGCCTTGTTCCTCGACTTGAGATCGAGGCGGTTGGCATCGGTTATCGCAACTGCGGGCCACAACAACCAGAACACACCAAACCCGCCGCCCGAGTCGATGATCAGTGACGGCGCGGGATTATAGGCGCGCAGCCGTTCCAGCAGCGCAGCCTTTGCTGCGGCGAAGGCGGTCGGGTCGGTGATGTCCTTGTCGACATCGGCGTCGAGGTGCAGATGGTGCATGACCGAGACGCCACTCTCATGCGCCTTGACGCGGCGGCCGTCCAAAGGCAGGCGCAATTCATTGCCGCAGAAATAGACACCAAAGCGTGCGCGTTGCGCTCGCGTGATCCAATCCAGGGCTTCGGCGCGACCGGCGTCGCTGCGCTCGAAACTTTTGCCACGGATGATCGGAGCCTGCTTGCCGAATTTTAATTCCGTCTTGGACGGATGGATGGCGCACAGGTGCACCATCCCAGTAGGCAGGCTGTAGGCAAAGTCGATGGCGGCTGTGTGGTTCATTGCGCTGCCCTCCGGTGCACCTTCCTTCCCGCGTAAAAGTGCCGGTCGGAATTGCGATTGCCGCCGACCGCACCAACGGGAGACGAGCGGCGACCGCGAGGGTCGCTCGGGTCTGGGATATCGAGATTGTCGAGACGTTCGTTGCGGCTGCGCATGATCCGTCCGCTCTCCGCCAAGGCGGCGCGCAGCGCGACCTCGACCTCGGGGACGACGCAATCGCGGGCGCACATCTCTCCGCCACGCGGCACCATAGGTGCTGCGTGCGGCTCGTGATGTCCGGTTGACTTGGGGGGAGCGAAGGGATTGAATCCGGATCGTTCCATGAATGAGCGCCCCTCCGATGGGCGTGGCGGCGATCCAGACCGTTGCGGGTCAGAAATCGCGATACGGGATGCCGCCTTGCTGGGCGGCATTTTCCGTTTTGGTAGCCAGGATGGTTCGCGCTAGAGAGGGAGCGGGTTTGCCGCTGCAGCCGTTCCACAAGCGCCGGAACGGTGGGTCGAGGTCTGCCCCGACGCCTCGCCCCAAAAAGTGGGGATCATCCTAATATCAGTAGCATTTTCGTGGCAAAAAGTCAATGGCATCAAGCATTTAGATAGTCAACATGTGGGGCGCAACTGGCGCGCCTACCAGATGTGGTATATCATCCGCATCTAGTTGGTGCGTCATATTACGCCACTATTAGTGGTATATAGATGTCGCAAATCCCTCCATCACGTTGATCCGCGTGATTGAATGCGCCCCGCCCTGTCGGAGCCCCGCCGAGTGCCATGCCGCCCGAACGCTAAGCAAGTTTCTGTAGGTGGCAACGGATGGCGGGGATGCAAATGTCAGCTTTCGCCGCTACCGTCGGAGCCGGGGCGGCCTCCAAAGAAAACGGTGATGCTTTCTACAAACCTGTTCAGAACAAGAATAACCAGCGAGGTGCTGAAACCCAAGACAAACGGCAGCAGAAGTAGGGCAGCTTCAAAGCTGAATTCGCGGCACCAGGGGCGGGTGTTCCGTGTGCTAGCAACTTCCCGAAAAGTCACGAAACTGTAAAATCCAAATGGCATGGACAGTAAACCAAACAGCGACCCTAATACGATCCTGACGGCAAGAAGGCTTTGGTTTGTAAAATCAAATGTTATATCTTTCTGTATTGAAAGCGTGTTCATGCTGAGGAAGGCTATTGCGCCGATTGCGCCCAAGAGCGCCGTCCACAAAAAATAACAACCAGGAAGAAGTAGGCGGTCAACCGCAAAAATGACAGTTATCATAGAAAGAATCGCCACGATAAGAAGCGCCAAAAAAATAAACAGCAATGGCAGTTGGGCAATCAGATTAGCTGTCTGACTTAATTCAAAGTGCTTTCTGAGTTCGTCATCCAAGTAACTGAACAGCTTCTGTGAACGCTTGTCCAACTGCTCCCATTCCTCGACAGTCGGCAGTCTACCTTTCTCGTTATATCGCAGATCGTTTAACATGCCGAAAGAAAGCAGCGGGACATCTTCTTCACGAATATGAACCCCTCGTGTCAGCAAAAGGGTTTTCGAGCTTGCGAGATTTGTAAACTGACTTGCAAAATCGCGAATTCCGGATTGCGTTCAGATCATTGTTGGGCGTCGAGCGTCGACGAAAAAACCACAATGATCGTCCAGTGGGCGGCGCGTGCGCGGCCGTTTGGTCGAGAGGGTCGCCACTTGGTCGAACATAGAGCGACATTTACGCTGACCTTGCTAACAAGCGCAGTGTAGCACGGACGGCAATGGTTAGTGGTCAACTGATTTGCGCGACTTAGGGCGGTGCCCTCGCCAGCTCCAGCCCCACAGGCGAAGCCCGCTCGGCGCTGACGCCCGCGTCCGTTGCATGTCTCGCGCAACGGATTAGACGCCGATCCGGCGCGACGAAAAGCGCGGCTGAGAATCGAACCTCACGGCATAGCGCGACATGTCGCCCGAGTGATCGCAGGCGTCGGTGTCCACATCGTCGATTTTCTTCTCGTCCCGTGGCAGCACTGGCACCGTCTTCATCCAAGCCGCACACCGGTCGCCGCAAATGAACATGCCGGGCTCCTCGCGAAGCCCGTCGACCGGCACCGTCGCCAACATCAGTTTGCGCAATTGATCCCAGCCGAGGCTGCGGCTATTCGGCCCTTTAGACGCCGGTTCGAAATTCACACCGGCGTTCAGGAAATCTTCGGCGCGGCTCGGATGATTTCCGTCATCGGAAAAAATGCTGTTGTCAGCAACGCCGAGTTTGAACTTTCCATCCCATCCCATCTTTTCCTCGAACCGATGAATATGGGCGGCAATGTCGGCGACGCGCATGCGCAGACCTTCATTGATCTTGCCGGTGCTGCCATAATATTCGCACAACAGGATGAGGTCGCCGCGACGCGTGCTCATGACAGAACCATCAGAGCGCTCGATGTCCTCGCCGTTGGCGACGAGCCACCAGCCAAGCGAGAATGGGCGGCTCGATCCGTCGTCATAGGCGCGGAAGCAGCGAACACCAAACGGAATGCGATCAATGTTCGGGATCACAACATGCTTCTTGCAGCCTCCCCAGATGTCTCCAAACATGGAGCCGACCGGAATCATCCACGAACCTTCGAGCCACGCGGCGCGCTGGCTTTCGTTGGCGGCGCTGGCGGAAATTCTCTGGGCGTAGTCGGGATCGGCGGCTTGGAAGAGCAGGTTCTCGCCGAGGTGCGAATGAACGACACGGCGCGGCGGCTCAAGATTGCCGCGCTCGTCGCGGCTGTCGGCGATGACGGGTCCGAGTATGACGCCAGCATCGAGCGGCAAGCGAAACCGTTCCATGACCCACGATCGCCCGACGCCGTAGGGATTTGTCGTTGCGCGTATCTTGCGCGGCATGCCTGGGATCGTCGAGCGGCTCGTCGCTAACATCTGCGTGTAACAATCTGGCGTGCTCCAGGTCGTCAGTTCCTCGAACAGAATATACGGATAGGAATGCCCGAGGTAATCAACGAAATCGCTCGGCTGATCAAAATGCCGGAGCGCCAAGGTCTCACCGGCGGGAAAGTGCCAGGTCGAGGACTGCGAATTGAATTCGGCGCCAGGGCAGATTTTCGGAATCCACTCCTTGCAAAGTTTCACGACCTCGGCTAATTGCGGATGCGTTCGCCGGATGAAGATGCCCGCCCATGCCGCGCCCCAACCTTCGCCGCAGTGCTGGCAAAAATCCATGATCGCGGTCGTTGTCTTGGCTCCGCCGCGAGAGCCTTCCATCAGCATCTCGACCTCGGCAACCTTCAGAGCGATCTCGGACGAGCCTGGGAATGGTGCGTATGCCACCTCGACGACGGTGCCATTCGTCAGCCGAACGAATGGGATATACCTTCCATCGCGCTTTCGAAATTCATGAACGGTGTGCATCGAGGTCTCTCCGTGTTCAAGATGCCCGCGCCGCGCCCCAATGACGCAGCGGCGGCGCGGGCGGATCGGTCGGGCAATCGATGGAGCACAAAAACTGCCCGACCAATTCTATTTGCGTTCAAAGTTGCGAAGGGCAGGCGGCAGGTGATCATTCCGCCGCATGTATCTAAGCGTGCCCTCGGCAGGCAATTCAGGCTTTACCGTTTGCAGCAACCGCTCGGGATGCATCGGGAATATTCTCGCCCGCGCTGCCTGCATCTCGGTGTCCTCGCGCAGCAGACGCGGCTTTGAAGGCTTCCCTTTCGCCCGAAGAAATTTTGCCCGCATCGCGACCATGGTGTCACCGCCTTCGCCGCAGCAGGAACCACCACAGCATGAATGCGCCCCAGCCGAGCCACATGACGATAATTATGGTGGTCTCCAAACCCATCAGAACTGTCGCCCCTTCTGTGACGCGGGCAGCGAGCCGCGCCGATGTCCCGTTCGCATTTTGCTTCGTGCGTATCCATCGGCGGAGTTGTCTTTGCCGTAAGCGAGACTGCGATCTAGGACGGATGGTCCTGGAACTGGCGTGTTGTTTCCGCCGCGAGGTGCAGTGCCGTTGGCGACCGCTAAGCGCTCCTCTTGCGAGGTGCGGGTGAATTCTCGAGACTGCTCCAGCGCAGTCTTCGGCGCGAACGCGCTTTGGAATGTCTGGATTGCAATTGCGAGCGCGGCGCGATGAGTGCGAGCGTCTCGCGACAAAATGTTGACGCGGGCTCGTGCGTCGGCGAGGTTATTTTCTGCGGTCTTGATATCCATTTCAATTCACTCCTCTGGTCAGATATTCCTTGACCTTGTCGGCGTCGCCCTCGACGAGGGTCTCGCGTCCGCTTCCCATGGTCGTCAGACGGAAGGTGCTGCCGTCTGGCAACAGGTCGAGCCATACTCGGCGGTGGAGGGCTTTCGCCATTCGCATCAGTTCGGAAAATCTGCGCTGCGAATTATCTGTGGGTTTGCATCTCAAAGAGTGCAACATCTCGCCGAATCCGTCGCTCGTGAAAGTCGCGGTGCCGTGCAAGGCATGCGCC
Organism: uncultured Alphaproteobacteria bacterium; assembly: GCA_963800215.1. Taxonomy (GTDB): domain Bacteria; phylum Pseudomonadota; class Alphaproteobacteria; order Rhizobiales; family Xanthobacteraceae; genus JAJPKK01. The sequence continues at coordinate 69,395 of CAWCZY010000014.1, forward strand.
TTGAATCTTGTCGCCGTCGATCTTCTCGACGCGGTAGCCGCACCGCGTCGCTTAGCGCTGAAGGTTGGATAGGGAGGGGTCTCGTTCGAGGTCACTCATCAATATTGCTCCCGCACTGGTGCCATTGTCTCAAGCAGGCGGCGTGCTTCGTTGAAAGACGCGTTGCGGTGCATCACGATGGCATTGTCAACCAGCATGAAACGCCCAGGGGTTGGAGCGTAGACCTGCCACCGACCGCTGCGGATACGCCTCGCGATCCCGTTCAAGCAGTATAGATTTTTGTCGTCGGTCATCCCGCCACCCGTTGGCTTGCAATCCATGCCTTCGCCGCGTCGACGGCGGTCGGTCGGGGATTGGCGGCGAGATATTCCGCCTTCGCCGCCGCGACGACGCGCTCGCAATCCCTCTCGTCCCGCTGTGCCGCGATGAGATCGCCGTCCGCCTTGGCGGATATCTCGGCGGCAAGTTTCAGCGCATGAAACCGCGCAAGGTGATCACCCGTCCACTGCGCCGCCATGACCTGGGCGTCGGTGGGACACACGAAGACGCCCTTGCTCGAAAATAATTCAACCTCGATCGGTAACGTCATGATCCTGTCCTCCTCGAATCCACTCGCCGAGCAGCACGGACATCTCGCCCATGCAGCGGCGGTATTCCACCGTGCGTTCATCAAGCACGCGCTTCGCCGAGTCGATGGCGGCGGCTAACACTCTGATCTCATTTTTGCTCGCCATAACATCTCCTGAAACTCCATGGCAGGTCGTCCATGGTGATCTTGTCGACCTGATCGCGGACGCAATCCGGATCAATCCAGCCAGGAATGGTGCGGGGAAAAATCCCCGCGAGAACCGCGCTATGTCTCTTCAGCCCGCCGACTGGCTGGGGAGCGAGTGTCACTGCAGCCACTTTTGAGAACCCGGGCGAGTTGCTGCCTCTAGTTTGCGCCGTAGCGCGGGCTCGTGGCAGCGCGTCAGATTTCCCCTGAGAGCCGACACGAGGTTGCGGTGATCCTGTGTGGTCATGATGGCTTCGTCTGTTTCTTCGCGCCATGAGTCGGCGTGATCGGCGCGTCGCTGATCGTGCGCGTCTGTTGATGTCCGCCACCAGCACCCGCGCCCAAATGCCGGATGACATCGAGCACGGGATCACCATCGGGCGGGCTGATGTCCAGATCGCTTTGCAGCGTAACTCCAGGTTCCAGACTGGAAGGATGATTTGCGTCGTTCCTCCCGTATCTCGCGCCGCCCTCTTGTTCCCTCGAAAAATCGGGGACATATTTCTTGATCGGCGCGGGCGTCGCGGGCGGGCTGCCGGTGTCGGGGGCGTTGCCCATTGCGACTGAATTCAAGTGATTTCTGGTTGCCATCACAGTGTCCTCCCCTTTGTCGCTCGGTGGATACCGAGCGCGTGCGCGGCGACGGGCGTCGACGCCTTCAGCCGCATCAGTGCCGTCTGCGTCCCGACGCCAGGCTGTTGGTGGAGCAGCGGCGACGCGGCGTCCATGACCTGGGCGCGGTCGACGGCGGGATAGTGCCGTGCGTCAACGGCGCGGTTCATCGCGACGCGCTCTTGTCGAGCGGTGCCACGAGCGTTGCTCCCATGTCCAAGTGCGTCTTTCATGTGCGTCGAGCCTCCCTCAGGATGCGGGCACCAAGTTCGTGATCGAGATCGTTGCCGTCTCCGCTCCGCATTCCCCATGCCGCTTTAGGGGCGGGGCGGGTCTTCTCGACCAGGGGGGTCGTGGGGCTCGCGCCCGCCCCGCTGGCAACGGTCGTTTGGGTCTTGCCACCGACGAAGGTGCCCTCGCGGGTGCTGCTGTGCATGCCGCCGTGGGGCGTGGGGACGGCTGAGACGGATGGATGCTTGCGGGCACCCGCCCGAGCGAAGCCATGGCGACCGGCGAGGTGCTCGGCGTGCTCGACGCCGCGAGGATCGACGGCGGCGGGATCGAATGGAGCATTCGCAACATCACCGACGCGAACATGCTGATCGCGGCTGACGCGGCTCGTCTGAAGATCTTCTTTTGAGTATCCCATGGCGTCCCCCTGTTAGATTGTCGGATGAATTGCGCCGATATAGGAGCGCGCTTGCGCAGCGAGATTTGCGGCGAGTTTCGGATCGATTTTGTAAATCTCACCCTGGCGCTTCAGCGAAAAATACGCCTTCGTCCATGGGTTGCCCGGCTTCGGTTGTTCCGGCGGCGGAGCGTCGATATTGTCGGGACGGCGACCGGGCTTCAGCGTGCCGAGTTTGGTGCCGAATTTTTGCGCGATGATCTCCGCCTGCTCCAATCCGTAAGCCTTCACGACCTCGCCGTGCTTGCTCAGGCTAGGGCGCTCGCCGAAGGCTTGCTCCAGAATGTCGAGCCCGAGGTTCATAAAGAACCCGCCGTGATCGCGGTTGATGTCACCATCCTTGGCGTCGAAATATTCCTTGGCGGTCTGTCCGCTCTTGTCGTGCATCAAGACATCGCCGACGTAGTGAAAATCCTTGTCATGGATTTGGATGAAATCGCTCGTCGCGCTCGGGTGAAAGTCAGGGCGGCTCGCGACCAACGCGACCAATTCCTGGTCACGCCGGAGCAATTCGTCAGGGGTCATCATCGCCATTACACTCTCCTCCATGTTCGAACGAATGCGACGAGGTCGGCGACGAGCACGCGCTTGCGCGAGCCGGTCGGCGCATGGAAATACGGGAGTTGATTGGTGCGGACGCCCTCGACGATTGTCTCTCGCGACACGCCAAGACATGTCGCGGCTTGGCTCAGGGAGAGAGCCACCGGAAAGAGTCGGTTCTTGAGGGGTCGTCCCATTGCATAGACCTCGCGTGCGCCCGTGCGGCGCGATCTCGGCGGGGGTCTGGCGTCGGGATTACGATGCTACATATAGCACAAGTGCTGGCAAAGTGCAAGGGGGATGCACTACATATTGTGTCTTAGGGCTTTGGCTTGCCTGGAGCAGGCTCCATGGTCGATTTATACCAGTCGACGGTGCGGGCGATGCGCCGAGCGCGCTGGGCTTTTCTCTCCGCCGTCGCCCGCTCCTTGAGCACAAGCCACTCCGCAACGGTGCGCGGCAGCGGCGGAGGCTCGCCCGGTTTCGGCTTGGCTGCTTGCGCATCCATCTTCTTGAGCGTCGCCTGAGCGACGGCGCGGACGTTCTCATTGATCCTGCCGTCGCCCTCGTTGGCGAGCGCTTCGACCTTCTTGCGCTTTGCTGCTTCTGCGAGACGCGCTTCTCTGTTGCGTTTGAATTGCGCCTCCCTCGCAATGGTCTCCGGGCGCTTCATGATCTGCCGATCCGTGGCACCGCGCCAGGACCGCTCGTCGGTCGCCCGAACGATGCCTTGCCGCCGGCGCGCCAGCCAGCACCATAAAGTCACTGTCACCGGGCGCTTCGCTGGTGCACTTGAACTTAACGCCGATCTCTTTCAACTTTGCGTTGACGGCTGCAGTCTTGGTCACGACCGGCGCCTTGCTGTTGCCGGCAGGCGGCGCATCGGGCTTCTTTGTCAACTCGGTGGTGATGCGAGCGCAGCACCCCTGCACAAAGCCCTTGATGATATTCCGCCGTTCCTTTCGAGGCGCAAGCGAGAGTGCCAAGTGCTCGATCAGTTCGCCGATCACGAACTCGGTCAGATGGTCAGCCAGCCACACAGCCCATTCAACATCAGCGCGTGCGCCGACATATTTGAAGCCTCCGCCTTCATCGCTCCGCGCCCGCCATATCATGCAGTTGGTGAAGGCACCGACGCCGTGCCCAAGCCGAAAGCGGACACCGTGAGGGTCTCCCGGATCATGAGGCTCCTCGTGAAGGTTAGCCGCCTCGTCCTTGGCAAGCGCAAGTTCCTCGTCCGAGACCTCATAGGCGTCCCTCATCGCCCGCGCCTTGGCGATCGCGGCTAGCATCTCGGGCTCGGTGCAACCCTTCTCTGTCGTCTTCGAAAGCAACGCTCGGATTTTTTCGAGCAAGTCTTCTCGGTTCTGTGTCATGAGCACGGGTCTCCAGGGATACCCTTCCCGTTCGCCGGCTTCTTTGTCCGCTTGAGGATCGGCGGGATATCGCCGTCATCGACCGGCTGCGTTGGCGGCGCTTGTTCTGCCGCCGGCTCTGCAGAGGGCTGGGTTGGCGCGGGGTCTTTCAGAAGCATGGCGATGGCACTCCATTCCACACCTGCAGCCTCCGCCAACTCGGCGTCGCCGGATTGAGCGTCCCATTCGCCAAGCCCCGACCTGACCTCGTCGGCGAGCCGCTTCGCCTCGGCGGCCGACGTTACAAAGTCGTGTCTCCCCATCACCCTCTTGCGATCTTCTGCGCTCTCTGCCTTCCCCGTCCCTGGCTTCCCCGCGTTCGCCAATTGCGTCGGCTTGGCATTGATCTGCTCAATGCGGGCGTATAGCGCCTTGGTCACGGCTTCGAAATGCTCGGGCTCGATCCTGGCAGGGTTGGCATGCCCAGCGATCCCGTTCATGATCTCTATGCCATCGGCACGACCGCCGACCGCGCCAATCGCAGACACCGCCGCAATCAACTTGGCGCGACCGGCGTTTGCCGCCTTGACGGCTGCCGCTTCGATTGCCTTGCGCCGCCTTTCCGCTTCCTTCTTATCTGCCGCTGCCTTCGCGGCTGCGTCCCTCTTTTCTTTCGCTTCCTTCGCGGCTGCATCCTTTGCGCGCTTTTTCTGCGAGCGCGCTGTGGTCAATGCCGCCTGCTCCTCCTGGCTGCGCTTGCCTTCGGCGATCAGGTGCAGCTCGCTGAGCCGGCTTTTCCCAAGCCCAGACTTTTCGCTATACTCCACGAGGTGGGTCGGGTGATTTTTGTGAATATCTGTGTAGATTTGCGCGACGGTTTTGCGTGCGGCTTTCGCCTCCGCCATGCCCTTGTCATAGGATAGGAGGCATTCCTTGGTCTGGTCGACCTTGGACTGCAATTCCTCGACCGTAAGTGTTCTCTTCTCGGCGGGCTTCTGGTTGCCGTTGCCGTTGCCGTTGCCGCTGGCGGGCTTCCTGCCGCCGTCGCCCTTACTTTTACGCTTGCCCTTATTCTTACGCATTTTCCTACTCCTGCCGTCCGTTGCAGAACGGTTGCAACGGACATTGGTGCCGATTTTCTCGCGTCAAAATTCGCGATAAAATACCAGCAACGTTTGACGACTCCCGCTCGGAAGCGCCTGTAAATACTGCGTTCTTTAAGACTGTACAAGGTGAAGAGAACAAGGGCAAGAAGCTCTTGCCCGAAGCGCGCGGCAAGGAGCTCCTGTTCGCCAATTGCATGGCCTGCCACGGCTTCGAAAGCCGCATGGCGGCGGTGGTCCGCGACGAGGACGGCTGGCGCGACCGCGTCAATTACATGCGCGAGGCCATGGGCTTCTTCATCAACCGTCCCGTCTTCGCATTCAACGATCAGAAGGCCGAGGACATCGTCTACTACCTCAATGCGATGTTCGGCGAGGACTCCAAGCTGCCGAAATCGCCGGCCGACCTGCCGCAATATCAAAGCGAGGTCCGCCCGTTCGGCGATGACGCCCTGAAGATCGTCTATGTCGAATACGACCTGCCCGGTCCGAACCGGATGCCGTGGAGCGCGCATCCCGACAAGGACGGCACCTTCTGGATTCCCTACTACGGCCGCGCGAACAAGATCGGCCACCTCGATCCCGTCACCGGCGTGGTGACGGAATTCCCGGTCCCCAATCTCGGCACCGCGGCGATCCATTCGGCGGTGCCGGCGCCGGACGGCAGCGTGTGGCTGACCGAGCAGGGCTCCAACAAGCTCGGTCGCTGGAATCCCGACACCCGCGAGATCACCGAATACGCCGACACCGCGGGCAAGCACACGGCGCGGATCGATCCCAAGACCGGGTATGTGTGGTCGACCGGCGCGATGACGCGCTTCGATCCCAAGACCGAGAAATACGACCACATTGCCGATGTGCCGAGCTGCTACGGCATCGCCCTCGACCAGGACGGAAATGCCTGGTTCACCGAGCTTCTGCCCAACGGCAAGGTCGGCAAGGTCGACGCCCAGACCCTCCAGGTGACGAAATACACCCTGCCGACCGCCAACGGCCGGCCCCGCCGCATCCAGGTCGACGGCAAGGGGATCGTCTGGTTCGCCGAATTCGACGGCGGCAAGATCGGCCGGCTCGACCCCAAGACCGGGGCGATCATCGAGTTCCAGCTGCCGGGCCCGCAGCCCACGCCCTATGCGCTCGGCATCGATCGCGACGGCAAGGTCTGGTACTCGTCCGAATACATGGACGTGGTCGGACGGCTCGACCCCGACACCGGAAAGGTCGTCGAATATCCGTTCCCCCATGCCGAGAATTCGCTGCGCGACTTCTTCATGGACGACAAGGGCCGGATGTGGTTCGGCTCGCCGGCCAACGACAAGGTCGGGTATTTCTACCTGGCGGGGAAGTGACGCGGGGCCGGTTCGTCGCGCAAAATATTTGCGCGGTCATTCCGGGGCGGTGCGAAGCACCGAACCCGGAATCCAGACGGCCTCACGCAGCGCGCCGCAGCCTGGATTCCGGGTTCGCGCGAAGACGCGCGCCCCGGAATGACGTCGCGAAAGGCGGCGAGCGCCCACGAATACGTACACCTTAAAACAGGTCGAGCTGCTCCGCCGGCGCGCGCGGCGGCCGGAAATGTTCGGTGGTGAGCGCGGTCTTCTGCACGTTGAGGCCGAGGCGGGCGCAGGCGGTGTCGAAGCGCTTGCCGATCATCCAGGCATAGGGGCCGCCGCCGGTCATGCGCTTGCCGAACGTGGCGTCGTAGTCCTTGCCGCCGCGGGTCTGGCGGATCAGCGCGAACACGTGGCGCTCGCGGTCGGGGAAGTTGGCCTGCAGCCATTCGCGGAAGAGGTCGCGCACTTCGAGCGGCAGCCGCAGCAGCACATAGCCGGCGCCGCGGACGCCGCAAGCGGCGGCCGCATCGAGAATGCGCTCGATCTCGGCGTCGTTGATGGCGGGGATCACCGGCGCCACCATCACCGTGATCGGCACGCCGGCTTCGGCGAGCTGCCTCAGTGCTTCGAGGCGGCGCGGCGGGCTCGGCGCGCGCGGCTCCATCACACGGGAGAGCTTGGCATCCATCGTGGTCACGGAAATGCCGACACGGACCAGGTTGCGCTTGGCCATCCGCGCCAGGATGTCGATGTCGCGCACCACCAGGTTGGACTTGGTCACGATGCCGACGGGATGGCCGGCGCGCTCGAGCACCTCCAGGATGCGGCGCATCACCTCGTAACGGCGCTCGATCGGCTGATAAGGGTCGGTATTGGTGCCGATGGCGATGGTGCGCGGGGTGTAATTGCGTGCCGAAAGTTCACGCTCCAGCAGTTCCGGCGCGTCCGGCTTCATGAACAGCTTGGATTCGAAATCGAGACCGGGCGACAGCCCGAGATAGGCGTGGGTCGGCCGCGCGAAGCAGTAGATGCAGCCGTGCTCGCAGCCGCGATACGGGTTGATCGAACGGTCGAACGAGATGTCGGGCGACGAGTTGCGGGTGATGACCTTGCGCGCGGTGTCGACGGCGACCTCGGTCGTGAACGGCGGCAACTCCTCGATGCTTTGCCAGCCGTCGTCGAAGGCGATGGTCGCCCGCGGCTCGTAGCGGCCGCCCGCATTGGTTTGCGCGCCGCGGCCGCGCCGCCGGGCATGATCGAGGTCGGGCGGCTCGAACTCGCCCGCCGGCCCCGGATGCGACAGGTCCGGTTCCGGCGGGCGGCGGCGAAGGGAGGACATCGACATGGGACATATCTAATCGACCGCATCGAACAAAACAAGAACATTTTCAATCGGACTTCGTTTCCGTCTCTACTGAACTGACAATGTTGCAATTTTTGTGTTGGCTTTGGCCGTGCAGCAAGGGTTAGGTCGCGCTGATCGATCCGGATTTGCTGGATGTCTCGATGCTGAGCGTCGTCGTTCCCACCTTCGACAGCGAGCGGGCGCTGGTGCCGACGCTCGCCATGCTGGTGCCGGCCGCCATGAGCGGCATCGTCCGTGAAGTCATCATCGCCGACGGCGGCTCCACCGACGCGACGCTCGAGGTCGCCGATGTCGCCGGATGCACGGTGCTCGCGTCTTCGGCGCCGTTGGCGCAGCGGCTGCGCGAGGCCGCCGCCGCGGCACGGGCGCCCTGGCTGATGTTCCTGCGGCCGGGGACAGTGCTAGATACCACCTGGCTCGATGAAACCGTGCAATTCGTCGAGGAGACAGAACGCGGCGAAGCGGTCGCGGCCGCCGTTTTCCGCAAGGCGGTGTCGCCGCGCGCCTCTCATCCGATCGTGCTCGAGGCACTCGCGCTGCTCAAATTCTCCCTGCTCGGCCGGGCCGGCCCGGACCAGGGACTGGTCATCAGCACCCGCCTCTACGGCGAACTCGCCGGCCACCGCGACGGGGTTGCCGACCCCGAAGCCGACCTCCTGGCGCGCCTCGGCCGCCGCCGCATCCTGCTGCTGCGCAGCGGGGCGCGCAGCTAGTTTCCTGTTTCTCGCATCCCATTATTGTCATCGCCCGGCTTGACCGGGCGATCCCGTAACCACGGGACTGCGAATTAGGCGCATCACGAGTTTCGTCGACGGCACAGGGATTACTGGATGCCTCGCTTTCGCGGGGCATGACACTGAAACTGGATGAACGGCCGGATCCTGACACCAGCAGGTGATCTCAAGTGGCGGAGTCGCCGGGCAATAGACGCTGCGGGCGGTCTTCGAAACTTACGGTTCCATCGATGAGATAGGTCAGCACCCAAATCCGATCAGACACGTCCAGCCATTTATACGAGCGTGGAAGGTTCACTCCGAATGCCCTGGTCAGATGCGGGATTTGCTCGTGATGCCAGCAGATGACGACGTCCTTGCCGGCGAGGTGCTCCGACAACACCTGCGATATGAGTAACGGAAACTCCTTGTCCTTGATCTTTGCACTTATTTCCAAACCGCTCGCTGCGGCAAGCGGAGTGACAGTCTCCACCGGCCGCGCGCTTTCAGGCGTGGTCTTCGCGGCAAGGATCGCGGCGAGCGGGGGAAAGGGATAGCGGGGCAGGGCGTCCGCCCTCCGCCGGCCCTTATCGGATAAATGTGGATCGTTCACATCATCGGGCTTCTCGGCGTGTCGAATAATGAAAATCGCGTGGGGATGAGACAGCACGGATTCCCCCGTCAGTTCGAAAATTTAGCGAACGCCCCTGACGCCCAACCTAGCAGTGAAGCTCCTCGGATTCAACCTGTGGCTGCGGATGCCAGTCATTCCGATTGGCCAAAAATAGTTGACTCAATCAATAATATGCTTGATTTTAACAATGAAAAGTGTGCGTGCGGATATCCAACGAAAAATCCGATGGAAAAAAGTTTCGAAGCCCGCATCGCCGGCGTCCGCCAGTTCAACCGCTTCTACACCCGCCAGATCGGCCTGCTGCGCCAGGGTATGGTAGGCACGCCGTATTCGCTCAGCGAAGCGCGCGTGCTCTACGAGCTGGGCCGGGGCGAGACCAAGGCTGCCGCGCTGGCCGAACGCCTTGACATCGATCCCGGTTTCCTCAGCCGCATGCTGCGCCGCCTCGGCGCCCGCGGCCTGGCGGTACAGACGCCGTCCGCCACCGACCGGCGCCAGTCGATCCTCGAGCTGACCGCCAAAGGCCGCACCGACTTCGCGGCGCTGGACCACCGCTCGCAGCAGGAGACCGCGACGCTGCTGGACGGGCTTAAAGAGAGCGACCAGCGCCGTCTCGTCGCCGCCATGGCGGTCATCGAGACGTTGCTCGGCGCCCCCGCCGCGCCGCCGCGTGCCATCATGCTGCGTCCGTTTCGCGGCGGCGACATGGGCTTCGTGCTGGCGCGCCACGGCGCGCTCTATGGCGAGGAACGCGGCTGGGGCCGCGCATTCGAGCGGCTGGTCGCGGAAATCATCGCCGAATTCCTGAAGAGCTTCGATGCCGAGCGCGAAGCCTGCTGGATCGCCGAGACCGACGGCGAGCCGGTCGGCTCGGTCATGCTGGTGGACGCGGGCGGCGGCATCGCCAAGTTGCGCCTCCTGCTGGTGGAGCCCCGCGGGCGCGGGCTCGGCATCGGGCGCCGGCTGGTCGAGGAATGCATCCGGTTCGCCCGGCAGGCCGGCTACCGCAAGATCACCCTGTGGACCCAGAGCATCCTCGCGCCGGCCCGCGCCACCTACCAGCGCGCGGGGTTCATCAAGGTCGCCGAGGAGGCCCACTGCAGCTTCGGTGTCGATCTCGTCGGCGAAACCTGGGAGTTGGAGCTGTAGCCCATCACACCGTCGCGCCCTGCGCCTTGGGGCGGCGCAGGTGCTCGTCGAGGCGCGGCATGATCTCGACGAAATTGCAGGGACGGTAGCGGTAATCGAGCTGGTGCACGAGGATGTCGTCCCAGGCGTCCTTGCAGGCGCCGGGCGAGCCGGGCAGGCAGAAGATGTAGGTCGCTCCGGCGACGCCCGCGGTGGCGCGGGTCTGAATCGCCGAGGTGCCGATCTTGCCGTAGCTCACCATCAGGAAGAGGGTCGCGAAGCCATCCATCCTCTTCTCGAACAGCGGCTCCACCGCCTCGGGCGTCACGTCGCGCCCGGTGAAGCCGGTGCCCCCCGTCGAAATGATGACATCGATCGCGGGATCGGCGATCCACGCCCGCATTTGGGCGCGGATGTTCTCCACGTCGTCGCTGACGATCGCCCGCGCCGCCACCTGGTGCCCCGCCTTGGCGATGCGCTCGGCCAGCGTCGCCCCCGACTTGTCGTCCCCGATCGATCGGGTGTCGGACACTGTGAGCACGGCGATCGCGAGCGGGACGAACGCCTTGCTGTCGTCGAGACCGGGCATGCGGACGGCCTAGATGTTGTCCGTCCGGAAGGTGTTACAGGCGCGATGCTGCCCTCCTTCAAGCCGGTCGTGAACCAGCGCTGGCGCTGTGCTGAAGAGCCGTGGGTGAAGGAGTCCGGCATCACCCGGCCGGTCGCCTGGCGCTGCAAGGTGTCGTCGCCGATCGCGGAGGCCGTCTGCATCGCCGCCTCGACGTCGCCGGGCTCGATAAAGGGCGGCTTGCCCTCCTTTCGACAGTTGCTGGTTCTCGCGGTTGGCCCAGACGCCGGCAAGACAATCGGCTTGCAGCTCGACCCGGACCTGCAGGCGGTTGGCCTCGGCCTTGTCGACCTTCTGTTGCTGCTGCTGCACCTTGGGTAGCACGCCCAGCAGGTTCTGCACGTGATGGCCGACTTCGTGAGCGATCACGTAGGCCTGGGAGAACTGACACGCCTTGCCCGCGCAGCCGTGGAACCGATTTTCGATTTCGCGGAAGAACGAGGTGTCGAGATAGACCTTCTGGTCGGTCGGGCAATAGAACGGCCCCATCGCGCTCTGGGCCATGCCGCCGCAGGCCGCAGGCGTGCGGCCATTATACATGACGAGGATCGGCGGCCGGTAGGTCTTGCCGCCCTCCTGGAAGATCGCCTTCCACTGCGTCTCGGTGCTGCCGAGAACGCGGGCGACGAAGCCGCCGGTGTCGTCGCTCGGCGCCCCGGTTTGGCGCGCCTGCCTGCCCGGCTGCGCCGGCTGCTGGATTTGCGAGTTGTTGCCGCCCGACAAAATCTCGGCCCCGCCGATCAGGACGCGGGGATCGATGCCGAGCGCCCAGCCGATCAGCCCGAGCACGACGATGGCGCCGATGCCCAGTCCGCCGCCCCCGATCGGCAGACCGAAGCCGCCGCCGCCGCCACCGGATTCGCCGCGGCGGTCCTCGATGTTACCGCTCTTGTCCAGGTCATCTAATCGCATCGATCCGCTCCATCGCGCTGCCCCGCCATCCCCTCGGCATCGTCTTAACGCAACCTTACCACCGCGCAGGCCGGCTGCGCACCATGCAAGCAGCTGCAATATGGTAGCCCAAAAGTGAAGGCGCCAGTACGGCGCGCCTGCAGGTTAAGCCGATTTTTACTTTGCTTCGTCATGATCTGAATTGTCGGTTGTAGGTCCCGCGTCACCGACCGCGTTGCCAGCGTTCAGAGTTCTGAGTCATGGTCATGCCGCGCGGCGGGGCGTCCTCGAGGACGCCCCGCTTGACTCTCGACAGCCGTCCCGTTGCCCAGGTCCTGACCGGCGATTGTGTTGGCGAGCTCGCCAAAATGCCGGCGAATTCGGTCGATCTCGTGTTCGCCGATCCGCCCTACAATCTCCAGCTCCAGGGCGACCTCAAGCGTCCCGACGATTCGCGCGTCGACGCCGTCGACGACGACTGGGACAAGTTTTCGAGCTTTTCGGCCTATGACGACTTCACCCGCGCCTGGCTGCTCGCGTGCCGCCGGGTGATGAAGCCGAGCGCCACGCTGTGGGTGATCGGCTCCTATCACAACATTTTCCGGGTCGGCGCCATCCTTCAGGACCTCGGCTTCTGGATCCTCAACGACGTGATCTGGCGCAAGACCAACCCGATGCCGAATTTCCGCGGCCGCCGCTTCACCAATGCCCACGAGACCCTGATCTGGGCGTCGCGCGACGCCAGCGCGCGCCAATACACCTTCAATTACGAGGCGCTCAAGGCCGGCAACGAGGACATCCAGGTCCGCTCCGACTGGACCATCGCGCTATGCACCGGCGAGGAGCGGCTCAAGGGCGCCGACAAGAAGAAGCTGCATCCGACCCAGAAGCCCGAGGCGCTGCTCGCCCGCGTCATTCTTGCTTCGTCGCGGCCCGACGATGTCGTGCTCGACCCCTTCTGCGGCACCGGCACCACCGGTGCGGTGGCCAAGCGCCTCGGGCGCCGCTTCATCGGCATCGAACGCGATCAGCTTTATTGCACCGCGGCGGAACGGCGCATCGCCGCGGTCGAGCCGCTGGCGCAGGCGACGCTCGCCGCGTTCCAGACCGCGCGCGAGGCGCCCCGGGTGCCGTTCTCGGCGCTGATCGAGCGCGGCATGATCGTGCCGGGCGCCGACCTCTACGACGCCAAGCGCCGCCACAAGGCGCTGGTGCGCGCCGACGGCGCGATCGTGCTCGGCGGCGCGGTCGGCTCGATCCATCGCATCGGCGCGCTGGCGCAAGGCCTCGAAGCCTGCAACGGCTGGACCTTCTGGCACGTCGAGCGCAAGGGACACCTCACTCTGATCGACGCTCTGCGCGCCCAGATCCGGGCGGAGAGCGCGGGCTCGCTCGCGCCCGTGTGAACCGCGGCGCGGCAACACCGTGTGCAAGTGTTCCCGTCTCGCCGCGCCTTTGACCAATTTGCATGCCTGACCGGTGTCCGCCCGACGGCAAAGCGCATTGATTTGGCCTGTGGAACGAGTCAGCCTATTCTGGTTGGAAGTTGCAGTTCATCCAGCGGAGCTTGGATGAACGCCAACGGGAGTGCCATGGCGGTCGCCGTGACGAGACGCGATCGCCGGGGCACGACTATCTCGGAGGACATCTCTGCGCGGGGACATGCCCCGGCGGGGCCGCCCTCTTTCGCTCAGCCTCGAGCGCAATTCCAGGGCCCTTGCGGCGCCCGTCGACCAGGAGACCACATGCGCAAATCAAAACAGAACGGGAGTTCGATCCAGTCCGTCGCCGGCAACGGCCTGCTTGATCGGCGCGCGCTACTCGGCCGCGGCGTCATGATGGCAGGAGCCATGGGTGCGGGTGCAGCGGGGGCCCTGACGGGAGCCGCCGCCGAACCTTTGACCGAAGCGCCGTGGAGTCTCGAACCGGGCGACGTGACGGAGCCCTATCAGCGCCCGTCGCGATTTGAAAAGGGCGTGGTTCGCACCGTCGATAATCCCAAGAACGAACCGAGCGGCTCACGCGCCCGCACGCCGCATCATTTGCTCAAGGGCATCATTACCCCCAACGGCCTGCACTTCACCATCATGCATGCCGGCATTCCGGACATCGACCCCGCCCAGCACAAGCTTCTCGTCCACGGCATGGTCAAGCAGCCGCTGCTGTTCGATCTCGACGCTCTGTCACGCTATCGGATGGTGACGCGCATCGGCTTTTTGGAATGCGGCGGCAACAGCGCGCCCCTGTTCTCCAACCAGCCGATTCAGGCCGATGTGCAGGCGCTTCATGGCTTGGCGTCGTGCGCGCAGTGGACCGGCGTGCCGCTATCGGCGTTGCTCGATGAGGCCGGCGTCGATCCCAAGGCGAAATGGATCATTGCCGAAGGCGCCGACGCGCCGCATCTCTCGCGCAGCGTGCCGCTTGCCAAGGTCATGGATGACGCCATGGTCGCCATGTACCAGAACGGCGAGCGCATCCAGCCGGGCCAGGGCTATCCCATGCGGCTGTACCTGCCCGGCTATGAAGGCAACATGAACGTCAAGTTCTTGCGCCGGATCCAAGTCACTGACCAGCCGGGAATGACCTACTTCGAAGTCGAAAATCTACACGGATCCCCTCCCGGACGGCAAAGACACGCAATTCTACTTCGTGCAGGAGGTGAAGTCGTTCATCTCTTCGCCGTCGCCCGGTGTCGGTCTCAGGGAGCCAGGCGTCTACGAGATTTCCGGGGTCGCCTATTCGGGGAATGGCCGGATCGCCAAGGTTCTCGTGTCCGCCGACGGCGGCGGGAGCTGGGGGGAGGCGGCGCTCGATGAACCGCGGCTGCCGAAGGCCTTCACCCGCTTCAGCATGGCTTGGCGATGGGATGGCGGCCCTGCGATCCTGCAGAGCCGGGCGTGGGACGAGGGCGGCAACGCGCAACCGACCCGGGAGCAGTTCGTGGCAAAACGCGGACAGACGTCGAAGCCGCCATCGGTCCTCGGTTTTCCCGGCCACCATTTCAACGCCGTCACCAGCTGGGCGATCAATCCGAAGGGCGAGGTGAGAAATGTCTATGCGTAACCTGTCGATCGCGACCGGTGTGCTGGCGTTGGCAATTGCCGCCGCCGCGCCGGTGCTCGCCGAAGCGCCCCGGCTCGGCAAGCCGATCAGCCCGTCCGATCTCGCGGAATGGGATATCAACATTCTGCCGGACGGGACCAATCTTCCGCCCGGCAGCGGCAAGGCCGCCGACGGCGCCAAGATCTTCGCCGAGAAATGCTCACTGTGTCACGGCGACAGCGGGAAGGGCGGCCGTGCCGCCAGGCTGGTTGGCGGTCCGCCCAAGGCGAGCCTCGATGGCGGCAAGACGATAGCGAACTACTGGCCCTATGCGACCACGCTGTTCGACTTCATCAGGCGGGCGATGCCTTTCACGCAGCCGCGTTCGCTCTCCGACCAGGAGGTCTACGCGCTGTGCGCCTATCTGCTGGCAGAGAACAAGCTGATCGGCGAAAACGATGAAATAAACGCCGCGACGCTGCCGAAGGTGCGGATGCCGAACCGGGACAATTTCGTCATCCAGTTCCCCGATCGGATTTGATGGCGGCTTCTGGAAATCGTCGTGAAGACGCATCGCCGCGCCGGGCTCGGTGAAATGATGCGACCGTCGCGCGCGGCGCACCTGTGCCCGGTCGGCGCGTGCGCCGCTCGCGGTCTCGCAAAATACCTGCGCGCGGCGCCGGAACGGAGCTGGCGCGCCTGGGTGCCGACGCTCTGGCCGCCTGTCGATGCGCGGGCTCATGCACGGTGCCCCATACAAGGCGATGCGCCACGTCTTCGTAATCGTGCCGGTAGATGTTGCCGGAGCCGGACACCTTGCGCCAGGGGATGTGGGGATGGCGCGCCTTCATTTCGGGAGACAGGCGGCGCGAAGCTTCCGAGATGATCTCCAGGCAACGCGTGATGGCGTAAAACGTCCGCATATCCGCAAGGAAGCGCTGGTAGTCGAACCCCTGGGCAAAGGAATTTGCGAGGTCGATGTTGAAGAGGATATCCGACAGGCTGTCGCGTTCGGTTTCAGAAAGCATAGATCGCGTCGGCGATAGCCTTGGGTCGGACACGGGGTTTCAGACTTTCGCGGCTCACGACATCGACCGGACGCTCGAACATGCCGGCGATAAAATCTTTCACGCCGGCATAGTCGAAAATCGTCACGACGATCGAGGGATCGAGATCGACCAAGATGTCGATATCGCTGTCGGGGCGGTCGTCACCGCGCGCGACGGAACCGAAAAGCGCGGCATGGGCGACGCCTTGCGCCCGCAAGTAGGCCTCGCGCTCCTTCAGCTTCTCTATGATCTCGTCGCGTTTCATGAACACCATTGTACGGCGAAGAGGATAAAAAACACGCTCTCTTTTGCACGTCATTTATGCACAGGGAAAGCTCTTTTCCGTCAAGTCCCTGGCCTGATGCCCCGGCCTCGCCTCAATGGGTCCGGTTGATCGCGAACTCGACGGCATCTTCTAGCGCCTGCTTCATCGGGGCGGCCGGGAACAGCGCCAGCGCGTCCTTGGCGATGGCGCCGTAATGGCGGGCGCGCGACACCGTGTCCTCGATGGCGCGGTGCTTGGTCATCAGGCCGATGGCGTGTTCGAGATCGGCTTCGGCCATCTCGCCGCGCTCCAGCGTGCGCTGCCAGAATACGCGTTCGCCGTCGGAGCCGCGGCGGAACGCCAGCACCACCGGCAGCGTGATCTTGCCCTCGCGGAAATCGTCGCCGACGTTCTTGCCGAGCTTGGCCGCCTTGCCGCCATAGTCGAGGGCGTCGTCGACGAGCTGGAAGGCGACGCCGAGGTTCATCCCGAACGACCGGCAGGCGGCCTGCTCGGCCTTGGGCCGGCCGGCGATCACCGGCCCGACCTCGCAGGCGGCGGCGAACAGCTCCGCGGTCTTGGCGCGGATCACGGCGAGGTATTCGTCCTCGGTGGTGGCGGTGTTGTTGGCGGCCGAGAGCTGCATCACCTCGCCCTCGGCGATGATCGCGGCGGCGGACGACAGGATTTCCAGCGCCCGCAGCGACCCCACCTCGACCATCATCTTGAAGGCCTGGCCGAGCAGGAAGTCGCCGACCAGCACGCTCGCCTCGTTGCCCCACAGCATGCGCGCCGCCAGCTTGCCGCGGCGCATGTCGCTCTGGTCCACCACGTCGTCATGCAGCAGGGTCGCCGTGTGCATGAATTCGACCGCGGCCGCGAGCTTGACATGGCCGTCGCCGGGATAGCCGGTCAGCACCGCCATGGCGAGGGTGAGCATCGGCCGCAGCCGCTTGCCGCCGGAATTGATGAGATGGTTGGCGACCTCCGGGATCATCGTGACCTCGGATCCCGTGCGCGACAGGATCGCCGCATTGACCCGGTCCATGTCGCCGGCGACGAGTTCGACGAGCCGGTCGATCAGGGCGGGCTGATGACTTTCGAACGGAACGATGACGGCCAACAGAAAGTCTCCCACTGCCACCCCGCATACATAGAAATGCACGCGGTGAGCGGCAAGTCCAAGTGGTATCACCCCGGCATTCGGCGCCCGAATGTGGGGACAAGTCTGCCCGCCAACTCGTTGAAGCAGCGGGGCGACTGCATCCAAGCAGACGAGGGGATCGCAGCACTAGCTGTTTATCAACACATTTGCGCAATCGTGGCGCACAGCCGCGGCCCGCGGCAGCCATGGCTCAGGAACGGACGATGATCGGCCCGGTGCAAGCTCTCGTAGAACAAGTAAAGGCCTTCGCCGAGCAAGGTGGATCACGATCCCCTGGCTCGCCAGCGGATCGCCGTCCTGGTGCCTTGCTACAACGAGGAGGCGGCCATCGCCAAGGTGGTCGCGGACTTCCGCGCCGCGTTGCCCGAAGCGGACATCTACGTCTATGACAACAATTCGCGCGACCGGACCGCCGACGTCGCCCGTGCCGCCGGCGCCATCGTGCGCGGCGAAACCCTCCAGGGCAAGGGGCGGGTGGTGCGCCGCATGTTCGGCGAGATCGAGGCGGACATCTACATCCTGGTCGACGGCGATGCGACCTATGACGCGCCGAGCGCCCGGGCCATGGCCGCGCGGCTCGTGACCGACCGCCTCGACATGGTGGTCGGCGCCCGCATCGACCAGGAGCAGGCCGCCTACCGGATGGGCCATCGCTTCGGCAACCGGGTCCTCACCGCCTTCGTCGCCGACGTGTTCGGCAAGACCTTCACCGACATCCTGTCGGGCTATCGGGTGTTTTCGCGCCGTTTCGTGAAATCCTTCCCGGTGCTGTCGGGCGGGTTCGAGATCGAGACCGAGCTCACCGTCCATGCGCTCGAGCTCGAGCTGCCGGTCGCCGAAATCGAGACGCCCTATTACGCGCGGCCGGAGGGTTCGCACTCCAAGCTCAACACCTGGCGCGACGGCGTCCGCATCCTCAGCACCATCATCAAGCTGTACCGTTCGGAGCGCCCGCTGGGGTTCTTTTCCGGGATCGGAATCTCGCTCTCGATCATGTCGGTCGGGTTCGCCATCCCGATCATTGTCACCTATCTTCAGGAAGGCGTCGTCCCGCGCCTGCCGACCGCGGTGCTGTCGACCGGATTGATGATCATCGCGACGCTTGCAATTACCTGCGGTCTCGTGCTCGACACGGTGACGCGGGGCCGGCGCGAGATCAAGCTGCTGGCCTACCTCGCCCAGCGGCCGCCGGGCGAGGTTTCCGGACGCCGCGACCGGGTCTAGGGTCAGAACACTGGAGCGTTTTTCGTTCAGGTTGATTTACAATTCGCGGTCATTGCCCGGCTTGACCGGCAATGACACCAATTGGATCAGCCTGATCGGAAAATGCTCCAGGGCAGCCGAAGGGAACACCCGGTGAGGGAGATCATGCGGACCAACGACGCGGTGCTCGTGTCCGCCGTCGTGGCCCTTCTCGACGGGGCCGGTATCGACCATCTCGTGCTCGACCAGAACATGAGCGTGCTGGAAGGCTCGATCGGGATCCTGCCGCGGCGCGTGCTGGTGGCCGATGACGAGTTCAAATCGGCGCGCCAGTTGCTGGTAGATGCAGGGCTCGGCCGCGAACTGCGCCCCGATGCCGGGTGAGGCGCGGGAAGACCTCACCGACGATGCGGCGCTGGGCGGCCGCCTGCGCCTGCTCCAGCCCCGCCGCGGCCATCGTTTCGGCCATGACGGCATCCTGCTGGCCGCGGCGACCCCGGCGCGCGACGACGACCGCGTCGCCGACCTCGGCGCCGGTGTCGGCGCGGCCGGCCTCGCGCTCGCCTCCCGGGTACCGGGCGCCCGGGTCACGCTGGTCGAGATCGACGCGGGCCTTGCCGCGCTGGCACAGGAGAATGCGGCCCGCAACGGTCTCGCCGGCCGGGTCGACGCGGTCGCGCTCGATGTCGCGGCGGCGTCTGCGGATTTCATGACCGCCGGCCTTGGCGCCGGGAGCTGCGATATCGTGCTGATGAACCCGCCTTTCCACGACAAGGCGCTGCCGGCCTCCCCCGATCCGCGGCGCCGCGGCGCCCATTCGCTCGAAGGCACGAACCTGGCCGATTGGGTGGCGGCCGCGGAGCGGCTGTTGCAGCCGGGCGGCATCCTGACCGTGGTTTTCCGCACCGACGGTGTCCCGATGCTGCTCGATCTGCTCGGCGGCGATTTCGGCGCGATTTCGATCTTGCCGGTGCATCCCAAGCCCGGCGCCGCCGCGATCCGCGTGCTTCTCGCCGCGGCCAAGGCGCGCCGCGGCCCGTTCGCAATATTGCCGGGATTGTTTCTGGCCGAAGCCGATGGCTCGCCCACGGCAGTTGCCGAGGCGGTGTTGCGTCACGGCGCCGCCTTGGCGCTCACCCCTCGCTGACCGTCACCCGACGATCACATGGAGGCGGCTTCGGCGGGCTCGGCGTCCTTGCTGGCCGTGGGCCAAAAGACCCGTGGAAAAAGCACGATCACGCAATATATGGCGGTCAGCAGCGCCAGCTTGATCAACATCGCGAACCCCGATCCCTGGGCCAAACGGTTTGCGTCAGGCCTTCCCCTCATTTCGAACTCCGAACGTCCCCTACAATGGTAAATATTGCGTAACATGGGGACGAAACAATGACGTTCTGTTGGTAATCCCGAGGAATCAATGGCCGATTTTTTCAATCAGATGCCCGCGCGTGCCGTCGCGGCCGGCCGCCGGCTGCTGCCGAAGCGGTGGCGGCGCGATACGGCCGTGGTCCCCGTGGTCCGGCTCACCGGGGTGATCGGCATTTCGTCGCCGTTGCGGCCGGGGCTCACGCTCGCCGGCATCGCCCGCACGCTCGACCGGGCTTTCAACACCCGCAATGCCAAGGCGGTGGCGTTGCTGATCAATTCGCCCGGCGGCTCGGCGGTGCAATCGCACCTGATATTCCAGCGGATTCGCGCCCTTGCGGCCGAAAAGAACCTTCGCGTCTTCGCTTCCGTGGAGGACGTGGCGGCATCGGGCGGCTACATGATCGCCTGCGCCGCCGACGAAATCGTCTGCGACCCCGCCTCGATCGTGGGCTCGATCGGCGTCATCGGCGCCAGTTTCGGCTTCACCGAGGCGATCCGCAAGCTCGGCATCGAGCGGCGCGTCTATACCGCCGGCGAGAACAAGTCGACGCTCGACCCCTTCCTCCCCGAAAAAGAGGAGGATGTGGCTCGGTTGAAGGAGATTCAGAACGAAATCCACGCGATGTTCATCGACCTCGTGCGCACCAGCCGCGGCGAACGCTTGACCGGCCCCGAAAAGACCCTGTTTTCCGGGGAATACTGGACGGCCAAGACGGGATTGGAGTACGGTGTGATCGATCGGCTGATCGATTTGCGCGCGTTCCTGCGGGAGCGCTACGGCAAGGACGTGCTGACGCCGCTGGTATCGGCGGAGCGCGGCCTGTTCGGGTGGCGCAAGCCCGGCGTGAGCGGTCTGGGGCTGGAGCGGCTGCCCGATGGTGCCGGCCTCCTTAATGGGGCCGGCCTGGTGGACGACTTCATCTCGGCGGTCGAAAGCCGGAGCATCTGGTCCCGATACGGGTTGTAACGCGGGATTCTTTAATCGGCGCCGAGAGGTTATTCGCGGCGCGCAATACGGAACGAAGATCATGTTGCCCTTTCCCCCCGTGATCGCCTGGACCCTCGGCGTCGTCGGCGCCATGTTCATGTCCAAACTGCTCATCAGGGAATGGCAGCGGGTCAATGCCGAGCTCGATGCGCACCAGCACGCCGCCGAGCCGATCCGCCCGCAGCAGATACCGACCTTGCGGCGCGACCCCGCGACCGGCGTCTACCGGCCGGAGTGACGCGCTTCGGCGCGTTTGGAACCGCCCACACCGGGCTGCATTGCACCAGCCCCCCGCGCTTGACCCCGCGCGCGCGTTCTATAGGTTCCGCGCGCGATGACCCAACTGCCCGCCCATATGCGTCCCGACCGTTCGTTCCAGGGCCTGATTCTGGCCCTGCAGCGCTATTGGGCGGAGTATGGCTGCGTGATCCTGCAGCCCTACGACATGGAAGTCGGGGCCGGCACCTTCCATCCGGCGACGACGCTGCGGGCGCTGGGACCGAACCGGTGGGATGCGGCCTATGTGCAGCCGTCGCGGCGGCCCAAGGACGGACGCTACGGGGAAAACCCGAACCGGCTGCAGCACTACTATCAGTTCCAGGTGATCCTGAAGCCGTCGCCGCCCGACCTGCAGGACCTCTACCTCAACTCGCTCGAGGCGATCGGCATCGATCACGCGATCCACGACATCCGCTTCGTCGAGGATGATTGGGAAAGCCCGACGCTGGGCGCCTGGGGGCTCGGCTGGGAATGCTGGTGCGACGGCATGGAAGTGTCGCAGTTCACCTACTTCCAGCAGGTCGCCGGCTTCGAATGCGCGCCGGTCGCGGGCGAATTGACCTACGGCCTGGAGCGCCTCGCCTGTTATCTCCAGGGCGTCGACCACATCATGGAACTCAACTTCAACGGCCGCGAAGGCAATCAAAAGGTGCTCTACCGCGACGTCTTCCTGCAGGCCGAGCAGGAATATTCGCGCCACAATTTCAGCTTCGCCGACACCGTCATGCTGTTCGAGCAGTTCCGCATGGCGGAAGCGGCGTGCAGGAAATATCTCGATGCCGGCTGGGAAGACGGCGGCCGCGAGCGCCACCTGATGGCGCTACCGGCCTATGATCAGTGCATCAAGGCGAGCCACGTGTTCAACTTGCTCGACGCCCGCGGCGTCATCTCCGTGACCGAGCGGCAGAGCTACATCCTGCGGGTGCGCGAACTCGCCAAGGCATGCGGCGAAGCCTGGCTCAAGACCGCCGCCGGCGGCGGCAACTGATCGAGGGAAGCCACGAGTGTTGTTGCGCAAACATTTATTCCGTCATTCCGGGGCCGGCCGCAGGCCGGAACCCGGAATCCAGACAGCGTTGCCGCGACCACCGCAGCCTGGATTCCGGGTTCGCGCGAAGGCGCGCGCCCCGGAATGACTGTGATGAAGGAGAACCGACCATGACGGAAAAAGGGATCGTTGCCGGAAAGGTGCCGATCGGCATCGCGGTGGAGGCCGGCAAGGATTACTGGTGGTGCGCCTGCGGCAAGTCGGCGAGCCAGCCGTTCTGCGACGGCTCCCACAAGGGCTCGTCGTTTGCGCCGGTGAAGTGGACCGCGACCGAATCGAAGCAGGCCTTCTTCTGCGCCTGCAAGCAGACCGCGACGCAGCCCCTGTGCAACGGCGCCCACAAGGCGCTGGCATAGAGACTCCAACACTGTCATCGCCCGGCTCGACCGGGCGATCCAGTAAACACCGGCCGTGAGTACTGGATTGCCCGGTCGAGCCGGGCAATGACAGCGATGGGGTCAACGTTTCAGGCGGACAGATGCCCGATCTCTTGTTTGAATTGTTCTCCGAGGAAATTCCGGCGCGCATGCAGATGCGTGCGGCGGAGGATTTGAAGAGGCTCGTGACCGACCGCCTGGTCGACGCCGGCCTGGTCTACGAGGGCGCGACCGCGTTCGTGACGCCGCGGCGCCTGGCGCTGGCGGTGCAGGGCATTCCGGTGCGCCAGCCCGACCTCAAGGAAGAAAAGAAGGGCCCGCGCGTCGGCGCCCCCGACAACGCGGTGCAGGGCTTCCTCAAGAGCGCGGGCCTCGTCTCACTCAGCGAGGCGACGATCCAGAAGGACCCCAAGAAGGGCGATTTCTACGTCGCGCTGATCGAAAAGCCGGGGCGCCCTGCGATCGATGTGCTGGCGGAGATTCTCCCTCTCGTCATCCGCACCTTCCCGTGGCCGAAGTCGATGCGCTGGGGCGAACGCTCGGCGCGGCCGGGCGCGCTCAGTTGGGTGCGTCCCCTGCATTCCATCGTCGCGACCTTCGGGCCGGAGACCGAAGACCCCGACATCGTGCCTTTCGCGGTCGACGGTATCGAAGCGTCCGATGTGACGCGGGGCCATCGCTTCCTGGCGCCGAAGAGCTTCAAGGTGAAGCACTTCGACGACTATGCGACGAAGCTCGACAAGGCCAAGGTGGTGCTCGATCCGGCGCGGCGCCGGGAGATCATCCTCGCCGACGCCAAGAACCTCGCCTTCGCGCAAGGGTTTGAGCTGATCGAGGACCAGGGCCTGCTCGACGAAGTCGCGGGGCTGGTCGAATGGCCGGTGGTGCTGATGGGTTCGTTCGACCCGGCGTTCCTGGAAATGCCGCCGGAGGTGATCCGCACCACCACCCGCGCCAACCAGAAATGCTTCGTGGTGCGCGCCGGCGACGCGCTCGCAGCCAAGTTCATCCTGGTCGCCAATATCGAAGCGGTGGACGGCGGGGCGGCGATCATTGCGGGCAACGAGCGCGTGATCAGGGCGCGGCTGTCGGATGCGAAGTTTTTTTATGAGAGCGATCTCAAGGTTCCGCTCGAGGAACGCTTGCCGAAATTCAAGAACATTGTTTTTCACGAGAAGCTCGGGACGCAGTGGGATCGCATCGAGCGTATCGAGGAACTTGCGGCCGAGTTGGCGCCGCGCGCGGGTGCCGACGTGGAGAAGACTGTACGCGCGGCGCGACTTGCCAAGGCCGATCTGCTGACCGAGATGGTTGGGGAATTCCCGGAATTGCAGGGGCTGATGGGAAAGTATTACGCCCGCGCCCAAGGCGAGGACGAGAGCGTCGCGGTTGCCTGTGAGGATCACTACAGGCCGGTCGGGCCATCCGACCGGGTGCCGACTGATCCGGTGTCGATCGCGCTAGCGTTGGCTGACAAGATCGACACTCTGGTCGGCTTCTGGGCGATCGGAGAGATTCCCAGCGGTTCGCGGGATCCATTCGGACTTCGGCGAGCCGAACTAGGGATTATCAGAATTTTGGAAGCGAATAACATTAAGTTGGACATCAAGAACATTTTTGACCGACACTATCTGTATTTCGCAAAAAAATTGGCATTGGAGGATTCCAATTTCGCAAACATGTTGGCACGCGAATTTCTTTCCGAATCGGACGTTGATGGCGAGAATTTGGAATCTCGCTGGGAGCAAGAATTGTTGCATGTGGCGGCTATTCGCTGGAGTTCAGCTACCGCAAACGAGTCAATGCTCAATCTTGGCGAGCGTTTAATCACCTTACTTAGGTCGCGCGGCGCTCGCCACGATTTGGTTCATTCGGTCGTATTGCTAGAAACTCCAACTGACATTGTCTTGGTTATTCGCCGCATCGAGGCGCTGGCGGCGTTTCTCGACACCGAGGACGGCAAGAACCTGCTCGCCGGCTACAAGCGCGCCACCAACATCCTGCGCATCGAGGAAAAGCGCGACAAGGCCGAATACACCGGCGCGCCGTCGCCCGAGCTTTACCGCCAAGCCGAGGAATGGGAACTCGCGCGCGCCATCGATGTCGCCGCAGTGGAGGCCGGCACCGCCGTGGCGCGCGAAGACTTCGCCGCCGCCATGCACGCCATGGCGAAGCTGCGCCCCCATGTCGACGCCTTCTTCGAAAAGGTCACCGTCAACGCGCCCGAGCCCGAGGTGCGCGCCAACCGCCTGCGCCTCCTCAACGGCATCCGCACCGCCACCCGCGCCGTGGCGGATTTCTCCAAAATCGAGGGGTAGCCTTATCCCTCCCCGACTTCGGGGAGGGCAGGGTGGGGTTCTTTCTTACGTCGCTTACCTCGCCCGGCCGTACCGACCTCGCTTGGCTCGGCCACCCTCCCCGAAGCCGGGAAGGGATTCCACCTCCGTCCCGCGAATTGCAGGTCCACGCAAAACCGCATAGCGGATCGGGGCCGCCGCGGGGTATAAGGCCGGCAATCGCGGTTCGCCCCCGAAGGGTTCCATGAGCACCGTCGTTTCACCAGATACCGCCAAGCGGCGTTCGATCGCATTCCTCAATCTGGCCCATGCGATCGACCATTTCGTGCTGCTGATCTTTCCGACCGTCGTGATCGGGCTCGAAGTGGTGTTCCACCGGCCCTATGCGGAGATGATCGCGCTGTCGACGGCGGCCTTCGTCGCGTTCGGGGTGTTCTCGCTGCCGGCGGGCTGGCTCGCCGACCGCTGGAGCCGGCGCAACATGATGGCGCTGTTCTACTTCGGCTGCGGCGTCTCGCTCGCGGGCGCCGCCGTCGCGCCGACGCCGTTCCTGCTGGCGGCGGCGCTGTTCGTGCTCGGCATGTTTGCCGCCATTTATCATCCCGTCGGCATGGCGATGCTGATCGACGTGTCGCAGGCGCGGGGCCGCACGCTGGCCTTCAACGGCGTGTGCGGTAATCTCGGCGTTGCGCTGGCGGCGGCCGTCTCGGCGTCGCTCGCGGCGTGGTGGGGCTGGCGCGCGGCGTTCCTCGCCCCGGCCGTGATCTGCCTCGCGACCGGGGTTGCCTTTCTCGCCCTCGTCGGCGATGACCGCCATCACATCGGCAAGCGCAAGACCACTGCGCAAGTCGTGCTGTCGCCCCGCGCGATGGCGATGATGTTCGGCTGCTACATCGTGATCTCGCTCGCCGGCGGGCTCACCTTCAACACCGCGCTGATCGCGCTGCCCAAGCTGATCGAAGAGCGGGTCGGGCAGGGGATGACGCTGGTCCTGATCGGCGGGCTCGCCACCGCGATCTTCCTGTGCGGCGCGCTGGCCCAGCTCGCGGTGGGGCGGCTGATCGAGCGGTTTCCGCCGCATCTGCTGTTCGTCTGCGTGGTGACGATACAATTCCTCGGCATCGTCGCCGCGGCCTATGCCAGCGGCGCGGCGCTCATCGCGGCGCTCGCGGTGGCGATGGGCGGCATCTACGCCCAGGTGACGGTCGGCGACATCGTGATCGCGCGCTACACCGCCGACGCCTGGCGCGGCCGCGTCTATTCGGTGCGCTATTTCCTCACCTTCATCACCTCGGGCATCGCGGTCCAGCTGATCGCCCAGCTCTACGCCCGCGGCGGCTTCGACCTCGTGCTCGGCGCGATCGCCGTGACCGGCTTCGTGATGCTGACGGCGGTGTACACGATGGCGTTCGTGGTCGCCGGCGCCGAGCACACGTACCGCAGCACCGTGCAGCCGGCGGAGTAGGGGGATCCCCGCCCATTGTTCCGTCATTTCGCGACCGCTCCATTCACTCAGTCATCACCGGGCTTGTCCCGGTGATCTCGATCAGAGTGGCGAAGCGGATTCAACTCGACGGCGGGAACCCTTTGTTCCGCAACGCTGGGGTGGCGCTGTGCCTTCACAATCGAGATCACCGGGACAAGCCCGGTGATGACGGAGTGTGTGGGTCGACGGACGTGTGTAGGTTGCCGGTGATGACGGAGTGTGTGGGTCGACGGATGTGTGTAGGTCGCCGGCGACTACCGTCACGTCGGCGCGCAGAACAAATTCTCGATCTTGACGCTCAGCCGCTTGTGCAGCTCCGCCGCGAGGCGCTGGCGGTGGCAGTGGGTGGGGTCGCGCTCGTAGCACATGAGGCACAGCGGCCGACCCGACTTCGCGAGCGCGGTCAGCTCTTCGAGCTCGTGCTGCGCCTCCGGTGTCGCCAGGTGGCGCTCATAGATGCGCAGCATCTCCTCGGATTTCCCGCTGCGCGCGGCGAGCCGGCCCTCCTTGGGCGTGCCGAGCTTCTGCAGGTGCAGGTAGGCCATGCCATGGGCATCGAGCCCGGCGGCGAGCTGGCGCTTGGAGAAGCCGGGGCGGCGCGATCCCGCGACCGCGCGGACGTCGACCAGCGTTGCGACCTTGGCTGCCAGCAGCGCGTCGAAGAAGTCCTTCGGGGTCGATTGCTCGTAGCCGATGGTGAACAGCTGGTTCATGGCTTGAGCCGCTCGATCAGCGCCATCGCGGCGGCGGGTGCGCGGACCTTGCCTTCATGGATGACGTAGGCGAACACGTCGCGCGGCTGCGGCCGCGTCGGCGCCGGGTCGACCCGCGGCAGATCGGTCGGCTCCGTGCCCTGCGCCCATTCACGCAGGCGTCCGGCCCAGGCGTCGAGCGCCTGCGGCGGATAGGCGGTGTCGATGGAATCCTCGCCCTTCTGGAGGCGCAGATAGATGAAATCGGCGGTGGCGTCGGCGATGGCGGGATAGGTGTCGTGCTCGGAGAACACCACGGCGACGCCCGCCTTGCGCAGCAGCGCGATGAAGGCGGGCGCGAGGAAGCTCGCATGGCGGACCTCGACCACGTGCCGTAGCCGGAGCCCGCTGAATTCGCCGGGCAGCAAGGCGAGGAAGGCGCCGAAATCCGCCTCCTCGAATTTCTTGGTCGGTGGGAACTGCCACAACAAGGGGCCGAGCCGGTCGCCGAGCTCGGTCACGCCGGACTTGAGAAAGTGGGCAATGGAGTCGCCGGCCTCGCCGAGTTCGCGCCGATGGGTCGTAAACCGCGGCGCCTTGACCGAAAACACGAAGCCGTCCGGCACCTCGGCTGCCCACTTGGCGAAGGTCGCAGGCGTCTGGGTACGGTAGAAGGTGCCGTTGATCTCGATCGAGGTGAGGTGGCTCGCGGCGTAGCGCAGCTCCTGGGCATGGGGCAGCCCGTCCGGATAGAACACGCCGCGCCACGGCGCGAAGGTCCAGCCGCCGATGCCGACGAGAATGCGTCCGATCTTTTTCGCCATTTGGGGCCCTTGCGGAACTTCCTATCGCTTCCCATCTTAGCGGAGAAGGCGGGCTTGTCGCCGCATGGCGCGCCCTCCCGCGACCACGATTTTGAGCTGGTGACGCCGGATGTACGCGCACCCCTCGAACTCGTGGTCGTTTTGGTTTGGATCCCTCCGCGTTCCGCGGCTGCTCAAAGTCGAGACCGGCCGACGCGCTTGGACGAGGCGTCGCGTTGCGCAATCGCCTGTTGGTTCGGCAGCCCTTCGGTGCAGGAGGGTGTGAGCCAACGACGTTTCACGTTCAACCCGTCTTGATGCCGGCGTAAATCTCCGCCAACGGCAGCTTGAGTTGCAGCGCATCGATGTGAATGACCGCGTTCGCGTCCGCGATGACCACGGGTCCCGGAGCGAATTCCGCGGTTCGTCGTGCCCATACCCAAGCCTTCGGCTCGTCCTGCGACAGCACAATGTAGGCGAGGAGGCTCGGTATCTGCAGATACTCCGCCGCCTTGTCGCCGAGGTCGGTCGCCGCGGTCGAAGGCGATAGCACCTCGACAAGGAGCACGGGCGCGGTCGCCGTGTAGTCCTTGGCGCCGCCCGCGCGGTCGACCACAATGTCGGGGTAACGCAACGTCTCCGGACCGGCGTCCAATCCAAATCCAGCGATGACGGCCCAATGCAGCGGATCGAGCCGGGCGCGCAGCGCGACGACCAAGTTGCTCACCATCAGCCCATGGTTTCGCGATACGCCGGGCATCATCACGACACGACCTCCGGCGAGTTCGCAGCGTCCATCGTTTGCCGCCATCCAGGCAATGAAGGCAGCCTTGTCCATGCGCAGGTTGGGTTGAATATTCATGGGTAGCCTCGTTGCGTCCTACTGTACCGCGAGCCGCAGGCGGAAAGAAGAGGCCGGCCTGCTTCTATTGACAACGCCCCAACCGGCGCATCACGCTCGCTCGGTATGCTGCTGCAAATCCGCCGTGCGTCCGCGGCAATGGGAGGAAAACGATGAAACACACTTCGCGCCTCGTCTGCGCGCTGCTGCCGGCGCTCGCCGGCGCAACGGCCGTCCGCGCCGAGCCGCCCAAGCTGCCGGTGCCGGCGGTCGATCAGTCCGCCGTCGCCCAGCGCGGCTATTTCTATGTCGGCGGCAAATATGTCGGCGAGCCCGGCAAGGAGATCATGGACGGTCAGATCTATGTGGAAGTGCTGGCGCCGAAGGATGTGCGCCGGCCCTATCCGCTGGTGCTCATCCATGGCGCCGCCCAGACCGCGACCAATTGGATGGGCACGCCGGACGGCCGCAAGGGCTGGGCGGAGTATTTCGTCGAGCAGGGCTACATCGTCTACATGATCGACCAGCCCATGCGCGGTCGCTCGGCGATACATCCGTCCGACGGCCCGACGCGGATGTTCACGGTGGCGAACGAGGAGTGGCAGTTCACT
Organism: uncultured Alphaproteobacteria bacterium; assembly: GCA_963800215.1. Taxonomy (GTDB): domain Bacteria; phylum Pseudomonadota; class Alphaproteobacteria; order Rhizobiales; family Xanthobacteraceae; genus JAJPKK01. Next base: position 98,676 of record CAWCZY010000014.1, read on the forward strand.
GCGAGTGAAGTCGAGTGAGGGGGCCTGGCCGCAGGCCAAGAAACATACGCAATGGCCGGGCGGGGGCCCCAACAAGGGCAAGAAGGGCGATCCGATCTTCGACGAGTTCTACGCGACCCAGGTCGAGACCGTCATGTCCGCCGAGGAAACCGAGCAGCGCAACCAGGATGCCGGCGCGGCGCTTCTCGACAAGATCGGGCCGGCGATCGTGCTGACGCATTCCCAGTCGGGTTCGTTCGGCTGGCTGATCGCCGACGCGCGGCCGCGGCTGGTCAAGGCGATCGTCGCCATCGAGCCGGCGGGCCCGCCGTTCGAAAACACCGTCAACGGCACCGGCAAGGCGCGGCCCTGGGGGCCGACCGATATCCCGATCACCTATGATCCCCCGGTCAAGAATCCGAGCGAGATCGCGGTCGAGCGCGAAGCCAAGGCCGACGGCCCGGACCTGTTCGTGTGCTGGATGCAGAAGGCGCCGGCGCGCCAACTCGTCAACCTCAGGAATATCCCGGTCATGGTGATGTCGGCGGAAGCCTCCTATCACCAGGTCTACGACCACTGCACCGCGAAATACCTCGCCCAGGCCGGCGTCAAGACGGAGCACATCCGCCTGCAGGACAAGGGCATCCACGGCAACGGCCACATGGTGATGATCGAGAAGAACAACCTCGACATCGCCCACGTGGTGGACGAGTGGGTGCTCAAGAACGTGAAGTGAGGCGCGGGCGGCGGGCGTGATGCGCGTCGCCGCCGCTGCTACGCCTGCACCAGCCGGCGCAGGCCGAGCACCGGCCCGAACCGGTCGAGATCGGCGATCGCCGCGTTGAGTTCCTGCGCCCTCGCCTTGCCGAGAACGGGCGCCGTCAGGTCGAGGGCCTTGGCGGCGACCTCGTCGGCGCTCATGGGATTGCCGGGGGTGCCGCGCACCTCGTAGGTACGGTGGCTCAGTGTGCGGCCGTCCGTGGTGTCGATCTTCACGATCGCCTGGCGCGCCGGCATCGCCTTCACCAGTTCCTGGTTCGGCACCGCCTCGACCAGCTTGCGGATGGCGAGCACCTTGGGATCGCTCATGCGCGCGATGTCGTGCACGCTGTCGAAGGTCGCGCCGCCGTCGGCGATCATCAGCGCGACCAGGTGCTGCAGGCAGATGTCTGGGATGGTGCGGTTGTCGACGATGTGGAGCCGGTCGGCCGGCATGTCGACGACGATGCGCCGGACTTGGCCGGCGCGCACGGCCGGGTCTTCGAGCAGCGCCGTCACCGCATCGAGGACCGACTGGAGCGGCGAGCCCACGCACCATTTCTTGATCGAGGTATTGATGACCTCGAAGCGGGTGCCGAGGTCGGCCGCGAGCTTCTCGGGCGCCGCGTTCTCGTCGCCCAGCGCGGTGTACATGTTCTTGTTGCCGCTCATGAAGTCGTCGACGCCGGTGAAGCCGGCGGCGATCATGGTGGCGGCAGTGACGCCGTTGCGCGCGCCCATGCCGCCGAAATCGAATGCCTTCTCGATGTGCTCGCGGTCGCGCTCCCAATAAGGCACGCCGGAGGCCTGCTGCGCTGCGAACGAGAAGGCGTGGCGCACCTGGCGCGGATCGAGCCGCAGCATCGCCGCCGCGGCGGCGGTGGCGCCGAACGTCGTCGCCAAGGTGTGGGTGCTGTGGCGTTCGGTATAGAGCGCGCGGAAGCCGAGCGCGAATATCGCCCGCGCGCCGATGTCGTAGCCGAGCGCGACCGCGCGCAGTACGTCGTTGCCGCTGCGCCCGGCCAGCTCCGCGGTGGCGAGCGCCGCCGGCACGATGCCGCAGCCGGGATGGAAGCGGGCGGCGAGGTGGGAATCGTCGGTCTCGTCGCCATGGGCCGCCATGCCGTTGGCGAGCGCCGCGTTGACCGACGATGTCAGGATGGAGGTGCCGATCACCATCGCCTGGGGCTTGCCGCCGAGGCCGTCCACGTAACGGGCGGCGAATTCGCCGGCCTTGAGGCGCGACCCCGACACCATCGCGGCGATGGTGTCGAGCACGTGCAGCTTGGTCTTGGCGGCGACCGCCGGCGGCAATTCGCGATCGAGCGTCGCCGACACGTATTCCGAGAGCGCGACGGTGACCGGGGAGAGCGGCTCGTCCTTGACCTCGTCCTCGGAGGCTCCCGCCTTGGCAGCCTTGCCCGCGGGTGCGCCCTTGTCCTGGGCGAGCGACGGGGAAGCCGCGAGCGCATTCGACAGGATCGCCGCGCCGCCGGCATTGATGATCCATCGTCTGGTCTGGTCCGCGTCGTCGTTCATGGCGTTCACCGTCCCTGCTGGGGTTCTGATGGCCCGAGAAATCTCTCGCCATCCTATCCCTTGCGATCCCAGGTTTCCACGCTTGTCGCTCGCCGCGCCGCTGCGATAAGGTCCGGCGGGCTGGAAACGAAATGCGCGATATTGCACTGCACAGTGCCGATGCCGGTCCCGGCCTCCTCCGGGAATGGATCGACCGCGCGGCCGATCGCCATCCCGACAAGCCCTACATCGTCTCGGCCGATGACGGCCGCTCCATCAGCTATGGCGCGTTCCGGCGGCTCATCCGCGGCATCGCGGTGTTCCTGAGGGGGCAGGGGATCGCCACCGGCGACCGGATCGCGCTGCTCGCCGAAAACTCCATCGAGCACGTCGCCTGCTACATCGGCGTGATGGCCTATGGCGCCGCCGTCTGTACCGTCCATGTGGAGATGAACCGGCGGCACCTCGCGCGCATCATGGCGCAGCTGCGGGCGCGGCTCGTAATCCATGACGATGGCGTCGGGCGCGAAGAGCTGCCGCCGGCCACGCCCTGCCTCGCCATCGGCCGCTGCGACGCGCCGGTCGCCGGCACCTTCTTCGCGGCGATCGAGGGATGCGCGGGCGGCGGCGACGCCTTTCTCGCCGCGACGACGTCACGCGACGATGGCGTCATCTTCTACACCTCCGGGACCGGCGACCGGCCCAAGGGCGTCGTGCTCAGCTATCGCGAGCAATTGGGCAACATCGAGCCGATGACGGACGGATTCGGCATCACCGGCTCCGACCGCGTCTACGACTTCCGTTCCTTCAATTGGGCGTCCGCGCAGCTCCTCGGCGTGCTGGCGCCGCTCGCCCACGGGGGCACCCTGGTGATGGCGAAGAGATTTTCCGCGACCCGCTTTTTCGACGACGTGCGCGCCCACGGCGTCACCGTCGCCGCCGGCAATCCCACCGTGATCAACATGCTGCTCGGCACCGCCGCGGCGGTCGGCCCCGCGGACGTGCCGACGCTGCGCTTCGTCACATCGAGCTCGGCGCCATTGCTGCCGCAGGAATGGCGGCGCTTCGAGGAGCGCTTCGGCATTCCCGTCGCGCAGGGCTATGGCAGCAGCGAGACCGCCTGGATCGCGACCAATCCCGGGCGCGAGCGGCGGTTCGGCAGCGTCGGCCGCCCGCTCGCCTATCACCGCCTCGCCATCGTCGACGCGGAGGGGCGCGCGCTGCCGCCGGGCGAGATCGGCCATGTGGAACTCGGCGCTTGGGACGACAACGCATACCGCTATCTGGGCGGCGACGGCACCGTGCGGGTCAACAGCCGCGGCCGTATGCGCACCGGCGACATCGGCTATCTCGACGCCGACGGCTTCCTGCACCTCGCCGGCCGGGAAAAGGAATTGATCATCCGCGGCGGCGTCAACATTTCGCCGGTCGAGATCGACGGCGTGCTGATGCAGCGCGCCGAGATTTCCGAAGCCGCGACCGTCGGCGTCCCCGACACGGTGTGGGGCGAGGAGGTCGTGAGCTATGTGGTGCTGCGCCCCGGCTCCGAGTTCGTGCCGGACGAACTCCTGCGCTTCTGCGCCTCCCAGCTGCCGCCCTTCAAGGCGCCCAAACAGATCCTGCTGCGCGACCGCCTGCCCAAGAGCGACCGCGGCAAGCTCGACCGAAAGGCCTTGGTGGCCGAGTGGAACCGCTCCCGGGTATGAAATTTGGCAGAGTAGTGTGTGCGAGCCAAGGGGTGCGGTTCAGCCGGCCCGATAACTGGCTCCGGCCGCCATGTCTTCGTCGGTATAGAAACCTTCATGCGCGGCGTTGCTCGGCGAATACCGCTTCGACTTCCGCGTCGGTGGCAAAGCGTCCCTCGCGCGCGGCTTTAAGGCCGCGGTCGATCCCCGCAAGCTCCTCAGCTGTCGCGTGATATTTACCGCCCTTGAGCCTTGCGTCGATTTCCAGGGCGATCTCGGCAAGCTCCTCCTGGGCCTCCTGCGGCCAGGACTCGACCCTCTGCATCGCTTCTTTGAGTGCTTTTGCAGTCATGAAATCGGACCATCGCATCGAGCGAGCGGCAGCGAGTGCCTCACACCAGCCCCAGCACGCCATGCGCCGCCTGCAGCGTCGCCAGCACGTCGCAGCCGACATAGATGAAACCGCCGATGCCCGCGGCCGCGAGCGCCGCCTCGCGTTCGCCGGGGCGCCCCGCCAGGTAAACGTACTTCGACCCGGCGGCGCGCAAGGCCGCGGCGGCCGCTTCGGCTTGATTGGCATAGACGTCGTCGGAGGAGCACAGACAGGCGAGGGCGGCGCCGCTCGCCTTGAAGGCGGCCACCATTTCGTCGCGGCTCGCAAACCCGTCATTGGTGACGGCCTCGATGCCGCCGGCTTCGAAGAAGTTCTTGGCGTAAGTGGCGCGGGCGGTGAAATCGGCCAGCGGCCCGAGATTGGCGAGGAATATTTTGGGCGCGGCGCCGGATTCTCTCGCGCCGTCGGCGGCATCGCGTAGCGCTTCGAAGGGTTCGGCGAGGCGGTGGCAGGGCAGGGTCGCTGCAACGTTCGCGCCGTGCAAATAGTGGGCCGGCGCAATGTCCAGCACCGCGGCGGGCGGCTCTGCGATATCGGGAAATTCGCTGGTCCCGGTGAGGGCGTCCTTGCGCCGCGCGATCGCCTTCTCGCGCTCCGCCCGCACCGCCGCGACCTTGGCCTGGATCAAGCCTTGCTTGAGTGCGAGGCTGGGGCCGCCGGCCTTCTCGATCTCCTGGAACAGCGGCCACGCGGCGGCGCTGAGCGCGCTCGTCAGGCTTTCGAAGCCGCCGGAGCCCGCAGCGGGGTCGGCGACCTTGGCCAGGTTCGATTCCTCCAGGAGGATGAGCTGGGTGTTGCGCGCAATGCGCCGCGCAAAGCCGTCGGGCAAACCGATCGCGGCGGTGTGCGGCAGCACCGTGATGGCATCGGCGCCGCCGAGGCCCGCGGCCACCACCGCCACGGTCGAACGCAGCATGTTCACGAACGGGTCGCGCTTCGTCATCATCCGCCACGCGGTTTCCGCCGCGACGAATACCGGCTGCGGAGAAAGGCCGCTGGCCTTCTCGATCCGCGCCCACAGCTTGCGCAGCGCGCGGAACTTCGCAGTCGTGAGGAACTGGTCGGCATCGGCGGCGAGGCGGAAATAGATCATGCGGCGGGCATCTTCCAGCGGGATGCCGCCCGTCTCCAGCACGCGCAGATAGGCGAGCGCCACCGCGATCACGAAGGCGAGTTCCTGCGCTTCGGAGCCTCCGGCATTGTGGATGGTGCGGCCGTCCGCGACCGCGAACGGCCCCTTGTAGCCCTGCCCGACCAGCGCGCGGATCCGCTGCGCGAACCGGGCGCCATTCTCCGACCATGGCGGCGCCCGTCCCCCGGTCGCGGCGATGCCGATCGGGTCGAAGCCGAAGCGGACGTTGACCGCGCCGCGGGCGGTGCCGCGCGTTTCCAGCACATCGTTCAGGGCCGACGCGACAATCTGGGCCTTTTCATCCACTTGCAGGTCGAGTGCGATGCCGGCGTCGAGATGGATGTCGCGCAGCAGGCGCGCGACCGCGGTCGGGCCGGCGTCGAGCCCGTAGCCGTAGGCGCCGATCGATCCCGCGAAGGCGAGCGAAAGCCCGGTGGCACCGTTTTCGAGATCGTGCAGGGCCTGGCTGTTGGCATCGGCCGGATCGGGCAGCTCGATGCGCGCCACCACCTGCCAAGATGTGCCCGGCTTGCGGCCGCTGACCGGCCGCGCCGCGGCGTCGCGGCCATAGAGCGGCTCGATGGCGAGGCCGTCATAGGTCTTCGACACCAGCCGGCGCTCGAACGGCGCGCCCTTGAGCGCGCCGCTAACCAGCTTGAGCCACATATCGCGGCTGGCCGCCGGAAACTCGGCGGCAAGGGAAAGGTCCTGATCATCGCTCATCGCCGCAAACTGCCACGTCCGAACCGGTCGGCCAATGGAACATTAGACGCAGATCGCCCGTTCCGCGGGCAGCTCGGGGGAACAACTTTTCGGGATCACGCGTTACGGCGGCAGCCTTTCGATGCCGCCGGCGTCGAGCCGGGCCAGCGCATCGGCGACCTTGACCCCCGCGATCGTCCGGTCCGGCGCGATTTCGGCGAGCGGCGCCAAGACGAAGGTGCGTTCGAGCGCCCGCGGATGGGGCAGCATCAAATCCGGCTCCTCGATCCGGATGTCGTCATAGGCGATGAGATCGATGTCGACCCGGCGCGGTCCCCAGCGGCGCTCCTTGGCGCGCTCCCGCCCCAACGCCGCCTCGACCTCGAGGGCACGCGCGAGCAGCGCCCGCGGGGAGAGCGCGGTTTCGACGACGAGGCCGAGATTGACGAAAGCGGGCTGGTCGGTCACGCCCCAGGGCGGCGTGCGATAGTCCGACGACCGGGCGACGAGGCGCACCTCGCGGCCGTCGCACAGCATCGCGACGGCGCGGTCGAGGGTGGCGCGGACATCGCCGACATTGCCGCCGAGCGCGAGCAGCGCCTCAGCCATGGCGTTTGCGCAGGATCGACACGCCGACATCGTTGAAGATCGCCGCGATCGGTGCGTGCGGCTTGTGGACCGTGACCCGTACCGAGGAGACCTTCGGGAAGCCGTCGAGCAGATCCTCGGCGACGGCCGCGGCGGCCGCTTCGACCAGCCGGAAACTCGTCCGGGTGAAGGCGCGCGTCGCCGTATCGACGACGGCGCTGTACGACACGGTGTCCGCGATCTTGTCGCTGTGGCCGGACGGGGCAAGATCGATCGCGAGCTCGAGATCGATCATGAAGCGCTGGCCGACCTTCTCCTCATGGGCCATCACGCCGTGATGGGCATGGATGAGGAGCCCGTTCACGAAGATCGTGTCGCTCATGCGCTGCTCCTGATCGCGGTCATGACGCGCATCGCCTGGACCGTTTCGGCGACATCATGGGTGCGGATGAGCGCGGCGCCGTTTTCGACCGCCAGGATATGGGCCGCGATCGAGCCGCCGAGCCGGCGCTGCGGCGGCGCCGGCGCCACCCAATGGATGAAGCGCTTGCGCGAAGCGCCGACCAGCACCGGCAGGCCGAATTTCCCGAGCCGATCGAGCCGCGCGATGACTGCGATGCTCTGCTCCGGCGTCTTTCCGAAGCCGACGCCGGGATCGAGCACGATGGCGTCGCGGCGAATTCCGGCGGCGGCGGCGATCGCCAGCGAGCGCTCGAAGAAGGCATCGAGGTCGGCGAAGATGTCGATGTCGGGGTCGGCCGCGTCGCGGTTGTGCATGACGATGACGGGCGCGCCGTGGGCGGCGGCGACGCCGGCCATGTCGGGGTCGCGCTGCAGCCCCCATACGTCGTTGACGATCGTCGCGCCGTTGCGCAGCGCCCATGCGGCGACGCTCGCCTTCATGGTGTCGATCGAGACGGGACGGCCGAGGCGCGCGACGGCGGGAAGCACGCCTTCCAGCCGGCGCCGTTCCTCCTCGGCCGTCACCGCAACCGGATTGCCGTAGGGCCGCGAGGATTCCGCGCCGATGTCGATGATGTCGGCGCCTTCGCCGATCATCTCCGCGCATGGGCGGTGGCCGCCTCGGGATCGAGAAACCGGCCGCCATCGGAAAACGAGTCCGGGGTGACGTTCAAGACCCCCATGATGACCGGACGCCGTCGCGCAATGAGTTGCGCGAGATCGAGCGGTGTCCCGGCCGAGCTGGCTATTTCACCCGGATGAGGCGCGGCGATCATGATTTGGTGTGTGTGCGGTTGCGCGTGCGGTGTCAAGCGCAGCGGGCAAAGGCAGGTGCGAAGGGCGGCGCCGAGCCCCCTTCAATAGCTGATCTTCAGCGGCAGCTTCTTGGCATGCTCGATCCAGCGCTCGACGGTGCGTTCGGACGGCAGCACGCGGACCAGCTTGCGCTGTGGCGTTGGCCTCCGCCATCGCCTCGGCGAGCCGCCTGGGATTGCGGTATTTCAGCTCCCGGACGGTATCGACGCCGGCGATCTGCAGCAGCTTGGCGTAATCCTGGCCGATGCCTTTGACGCGCATGCGGTCGATCTTGTTGGCGAGGCGCAGCAGGCTCTTTTCATCGATGCCGGTCTTTGCCGCGAGGATCTTGCGGCCGCGCAGGCTCTTGGCGGCATCGAGCAGCTTGTCGCTGGTGCGAATGCCGAGCGATTTCAGCCGGTCGATCGATTTCGGGCTCGATGCAATCGAGGTCGGCAATGGGACAGGACATGATTGTAATTCCCGAACCCCGATCCGGCGTAATTCAAAGAAATTGGCTGGCGCCGGGAATGGCATCGATGATCCCGTCGAGGTCTTCATCGCCGGCCTTTTCGCGCGCATAGGCGATGACTTCGCGGGCGACGCCTCGAATTTCGCCCATGCCCAATCCCGCCGACATCAGCCGGCTTCCGACGCCCATGATCCCCCCCATGCCGCCGAAAAATCCGCCGCCGCCCTCGGCGCGGGCCGCCTCGATCGCCTCCGTCGCGCCGGGAAGGCGCGCCAGCAGCGTTTGCACCTTGTCGGCCGGCCCTTCCGTTGCGAGGAAATCGAGCATGATGCCGACCGCCTTCGTCGCCACGGACCTGATCGATGCCGACATTGCTGACGATGCGGCTGACGAGTTCGTCCATGAGCCCCCACTCGACTTGCACGCAATAAGCTTGGAAAACATATTGCGCACCAGACATCCGGGAACACAAGATAGCCGCGCGCAAATGGCCACAAGGTGTTGCAGACCCACAACGCTCGTGCCATCCGAGCAGCGATTTCAAGCGGGTCAAATCGCGCGGATGGCAAGATGATGACGCGCCAAATCCGCTCGCACCGTATAGCGGCGCAGCCCTATGATGGCAGCGTGTTCGGCGGCGTCCGGCGGCGGCGTTCGGTGAGCGCAGGAGCGCATGATGACTAATCCCGACCGGGATGGAAAAATATTCGTCGGCAAGAGCGACAAGCCCGAAATGCTGGCGCTCGCCTTCGGCAACCGCCATGGCCTCGTGACCGGCGCCACCGGGACCGGCAAGACCGTGACGCTGCAGACCATGGCGGAAGGTTTTTCCCGCGCCGGCGTGCCCGTGTTCGCCGCCGATATCAAGGGCGACCTGTCCGGGATCGCGGCACCCGGCGAAGCCAAGGAAGCTTTCGTCAAGCGCGCCAAGGACATCGGCTTCGAATACGAAACCGACGAATTCCCGGTGATGTTCTGGGATTTGTTCGGCGAGCAGGGCCATCCGATCCGCGCCACCGTGTTCGAGGTGGGCCCGCTCCTGTTGTCGCGCATCCTGGACCTCAACGACGTGCAGGAAGGCGTCCTCAACATCGTGTTCCGCTATGCCGACGACGAGTTCGGCAAGACCGATGCGGAGAACAAGGGCCTCATCGACCTCAAGGATCTCCGCGAGGTGCTGTCCTACATCTCGTCTTCCGACGAGGCCAAGGCGATCGGCTCGCGCTACGGCAATGTGGCGGCGGCGACGGTCGGCGCGGTGCAGCGCCAGCTGCTGGTCCTGGAGAACCAGGGCGCCACCGGTTTCTTCGGCGAGCCCGCGCTCGACATCAACGACTTCATGAAGAAGGACCGCGACGGCCGCGGCTACATCAACATCCTCGCCGCCGACAAGCTGATGGCCAATCCGCGCCTCTACGGGACGTTCCTGCTGTGGCTGTTGTCGGACATGTTCGAGAAGCTGCCCGAGGTCGGCGACCTCGACAAGCCCAAGCTCGTCTTCTTCTTCGACGAGGCGCATCTGTTGTTCAACGACGCGCCCAAGGCGCTGCTCGACAAGATCGAGCAGGTGGTGCGGCTGATCCGCTCCAAGGGCGTCGGCGTCTATTTCGTCACCCAGAACCCGCTCGACGTGCCCGACAAGGTTCTCGCCCAGCTCGGCAACCGCGTGCAGCACGCGTTGCGCGCCTTCACCCCGCGCGACCAGAAAGCGGTGCGCGCGGCCGCCGAGACGTTTCGTCCCAACCCCAAGCTCAACACCGCGCAGGTCATCACCGAGCTCGGCAAGGGCGAGGCGCTGGTGTCCTTCCTCGAAGGCAACGGCACACCGTCCATGGTCGACCGCACGCTGATCCGCCCGCCGTCGGCGCGGGTCGGCCCGGTGTCGGCCGAAGAGCGCAAGGCGATCATCGCCAAGAGCCCGCTGCGGGGCAAATACGACACCGCGGTCGATCCGGAATCGGCGTTCGAAATCCTGCAGAAGCGCGTCGGTGGCGGCGCCGGCGGCGAGCCGGTCGAGGCGGGGGAGGGCGGCGGAATTCTCGGCACCCTCGGCGGCATGCTCGGCGGCATCTTCGGCGGCGGCGCATCCGGCGCGCCGGCGCGGCCGCATGTCCACCTCCGAAGTCGTCGCCAAGCAGGTGGCGCGCTCGGTCGCATCGAAAGTCGGCAATGAAGTCGGCCGCGCCATCGTCCGTGGCGTGCTCGGAAGTCTCGGCGGAAAGGGACGCTAAGCATGAACCAGGGCATGACCAAACTCGATACCGTGCTGGCGCGGATCGACGCCGATCTCGACGCGAGCCTCGACCGGCTGTTCAGATTCCTGTCGATCAAGTCGATCTCCACCGACCCCGCCTATGCCGAGGACTGCCGCGCCGCCGCGGTGCATCTCGCCACCGATATTTCGACCCTCGACATCGCCGCCGAGGTCCATCCGACCGACGGCCATCCCGTCGTCTTCGCCAAGAGCCCGCCGGCCGGCGGGCAATCGCCGCCGCGTGCTGTTCTACGGTCACTACGACGTCCAGCCGGTCGATCCGCTCGATCTCTGGCAGACGCCGCCGTTCGAGCCGCGGATCGCCACGCTCCCGGACGGCCGCAAGGCGATCATCGCGCGCGGCGCCTGCGACGACAAAGGCCAGGTGATGACGTTCGTCGAGGCCTGCCGCGCCTGGAAGGCGGTGACGGGATCGCTGCCGCTCGACGTCACCTTCCTGATCGAGGGCGAGGAGGAATGCGGCTCCAAGCATCTGCCGCCCTGGGTCGAGGCCCATCGCGGCGAGCTTGCCGCCGATGTCGCCCTCGTCTGCGACACCGGCATGTGGGACCCGAAGACGCCGGCCATCACCACGGCGCTGCGCGGCCTCCTCTATGAGGAGATCAAGATCAAGGCGGCCGACCGCGACCTGCATTCCGGGCATGTTCGGCGGCGCCGCGCAGAATCCCATCCGCGTGCTCGCCAAGATCATCGCCGCCATTCATGACCACGACGGCCGGATCACCATTCCCGGCTTCTATGACGGCGTGAAGGAGCTTCCCGACGCGGTGACGCGAGGAATGGCAGGCGCTCGGCATGACGCCGGAGAAGTTTCTCGGGCAGGTCGGGCTCGGCGTTCCCGCCGGCGAGAAGGGCCGCCTCGTCATCGAGCAGGTTTCGTCGCGGCCGACCTGCGATGTCAACGGCATCTGGGGCGGCTATACCGGCCCGGGATCGAAGACCGTGATCCCCGCCGAGGCATCCGCCAAGATCTCGTTCCGCCTGGTCGGCGACCAGAAGCCGGCGAAAATCCGCGAGGCGTTCCACGCCTTCGTGCGATCCCGCCTGCCGGCCGATTGCAAGGTCGAGTTCATCGGCCATACCGCGGCGCGCCGGCGATCGCGCTCGACTGGGGCATGCCGCAGCTCGCCGCGGCGCGCGCGGCGTTGACCCGGGAATGGGGCAGGGAGGCGCTGCTGATCGGTTGCGGCGGCTCGATCCCGATCGTCGGCGATTTCAAGCGGCTGCTCGGCATCGACACGCTGCTGATCGGCTTCGGTCTCGACGACGACCGCATTCATTCGCCCAACGAGAAATACGATCTCACGAGCTTCCACAAGGGCACGCGAAGCTGGGCGCGGATCCTCGCGGCGCTGGCGGCATAGCGGTTGTCTCATGACTATGAACGGCTGAAGGGCGAGCCGCAACGCCGCTATTGCCGATGCGGCGCAGAATGGGCATGCTCTACCGCTAAAGGCAGCGATCAGGGGGATCCCGCTCAACGTGGTTTCGCATCGCCATGTAGCTCGCGAGCGACCAGTCTCACATTTGGACGCCGTGAATGGTCCGACCCGTCCCGAAAGGGAGGGCGAAGAGCCGTTCTCGAACAGATATCTCGATCCGCGGCGCATCTCGCCGTGGAAAGCGTTGCGCGGCGATGGCGGGACCGAGATCGTCAAGGGTCTGCTGTTCGAGGTAGCCACGAACTGCTCCTACGTGGCAATGGTATTCATTCAAGCGACGACCGAGGCTTGCTCTGACGTTCCTGCTTCCCGTTTTGGTGGCGGCGATCCGCTGGAATGCACCGGCGGCCATCGTGACCGCTGCCGGTTCACCGCGTCAGAATGATGCCTCACGGCTGGATCGCATTCAGGCTCGTGAAGGTGCGGCCGCGGATGTCGTAGACGCGGGCATAGACGACGCCTTCGCGCTCGATCTCGACCATGACCGGCGCCGGCGAGGTTGGCGCAGTAGAACTCGCCCATGGTGAAGGCGAAATCGGCGCCCCTGGTGTCCCAGGTGGTGAGGAATTCCGGCCCCAGCTCGACCTGCGCCGGCCGCAGCGGTCCGCAGATCGGCGACCCGCCAGCGCCGCCCGTCGGTCGGGGTCTGCAATCCTTCCGTCAGCCGCGCCCGCAACTCCTGCGCCGCCTGTTTGAAGGAGAGGCCCCAATAGTCGAGCATGTAGCGATCGTCGGCGCCGCGAATGCCGCCGGCGATGACGTTGAAATGGGTGTACTGATAGGGATGCAGCCTCACCATCTCGTTCACCGGCAGGAACAGGCCGGCCAGGAGCACCGCGACCGCAAGTCCGGCCGCCGGCCGCCACCGCCGCCACAGCGCTTGCGCCGATCCAGGCGCCGGCAAGCCCGCCCAGCACCGCCAGTGCCGGCGCCACGAACACGAAATGGCGGATGCCATTGTACATGGCGGGCTTGGTGAGCACCGCCAGCGCGATCGGGAACACGCCGGCAAAGGCGAGCAGCAGATAGATCGCGCGCCGCGACGTCGCGATGTCGCGACGCAGCGCCGCCACCAGCGCCCCGGCGGTTCCGGCGATGCCCAGGGCGAGGAAGATTTCCGGCTCCTTGAGCAGGAAGAGCTGCGGCACGTATTGGCGCGGCATCTCCGGCACCGGCAGCGCCATTCCGTCGAACATCTCCTTCCACGGCTTCTCGAAGAAATGGGAGAAGTATTCCACCGCCCGAAACGGGTTGAGCGGCTCGGTGACCGACCACGGCCACACCAGCGCCATCACGGCATAGCCGACCAGCAGGGCCGGCACGAAGCGGACAGTGAAGGCGCCGAGACGCGGGCCCGCTTCGCGCAGGCCGGCGCGGCGGGTCTCCACCGCGAAGACCAGCGCCAGCGCGGCGAGCGCATTGATCGCGGCGAGCCCGCCGAGCACGCGGGTGCCGATGGCGAGCCCGGCGCCGATGCCCACCATCGCGCAGGTGATCGGCGACGGACGCGGATATTCCTCGAAGGCGCGCACCAGCGCCAGCGTCAGGAACACCATGGCGACGGCGAAGGGGGCGTCCTTCGCGTTCATGAACATGTTGCCGTAATAGAGCGGGCAGGTGGCCAGCAAGGCGACGGCAATGAGCGCGGCGAGCGGGCCGCCGACCCGGCGCGCCAGGCGCCAGGTGATGAAAATGCCGATCAGCCCGATGACGGCGCCGACCAGCCGCCGCGTCTCGAACAGATCGAACGGCAGCACCTTGGCGGCGAGCGCGGACAGCATGTCGAAGCCGCCGCCATAGGCATAGAGATTGACGAAGGACAGTGCGCGCTGGTCGGAAAAGCCGGACGCATAGAGATCGAGCAACAGCCCGCCATACTCGGCATGGGTGTAGTCATCCCAACCGAGGCCATAATCGCGGAATGTGAGGGCTGCGATGATTGCGACCACGCCGAGGATGGACAGCGCAAGTGCATCCGCGACGCGTTCGGCCGATCGCCCCCCCGGCCAGGAGCTCGACATCGATGGTTCCAGATTTGTTGCGATGCAGTAGCGGTTTCCTCGGATCAGGCGGGCCGGCGTATTTGCTATGTTCTCTTGTGCGGCTTTGCCGATGAACCGCGGCATGAATTCGGCCCGACCGTGGGCCGACTCCGCCACCGGTCGGGCCGCTCGTCGGGAACCCGAACGGAAGGACGGTCACTTCGACGCTGCGGCAAATAGCTCCGCCACATAGTCCCAATTGACGAGGTGATCGACATAGGCCTTGAGGTAGTCGGGGCGCCGGTTGCGGTAGTCGATGTAATAGGAATGCTCCCACACGTCGCAGCCGAGGATCGGCTTGCCGCCGTGCACCAGCGGGCTTTCCCCGTTCGCCGTCTTCGCGATCACGATCTTGCCGTCCTTGACGGCGAGCCAGCACCAGCCCGAGCCGAATTGGGTCACGCCCGCCTGGATGAATTCCTCCTTCATCTTGGCGACCGAGCCGAGGTCGGCGACGATCTTCTTCTCCAGCTCGCCGGGGATCTTGTCGCCGCCGCCTTGGGGCTTCATCCATTTCCAGAAATGGAGGTGGTTGTAGTGCTGGCCGGCATTGTTGAAGAGGCCCGCATTCTTGCCGAACGATCCCTTGACGATGTCTTCGAGCGGACTTGCCTTCCCACTCGGTGCCCTTGAGGAGATTGTTGCCGATTGTTGACATAGGCGAGGTGGTGCTTGTCGTGATGATATTCCAGCGTTTCACGCGACATGTAGGGCGCCAGCGCATCGTAGGAATAGGGCAGATCGGGCAGGGAAAACGACATCGGGCTCTCCTCAATCGTGGTGGATGTCGCCGATCGTCCCTGTGGACGACCGAAACGGCGGGTCAGTGGTCCTTAATTAGGACGTGGCAGGCAGGGCGGCAACCGCTCGCCCACGCGTGGAACGCGCTGTTCATCGAATGCGTTCCGACCCGGACGGCGGGCGAAAGTCGACTGTGGAACGCGTCCGCGGCTGTGCCCCTCAGACGACGATGTCGGCTTGCGCTGCCGGCGAGGCGGACATGTATTGGCCGGAGAACAGTTTGATTTTCATGGCTTTATAGGCATATTCTTACTTTTTTGCAGGACATCTCGCGGCGATTCGGCCGATCCGTGGCTGGCGATCCGCGAGGGCGGGTGAGCGGACCGGTATGTTTTACCTCTTGCTGTTCTTCGGCATCGTCGACGCTGGGTCGCCGGCGTGTTCGTGATCGCATTCGGCGTGCCGATCCGGGATACCGCGTTCGGCTCGGCGCTTCTGATTTCGGGAACGGTCGCCATCGTCGGCGGCTTTCATTCTCGTCGGCCTCGCGGCCGCGGTCCAGGAATTGCGCCGGGTGGTGCAATGCGTTCGCAGGATGCCGGCCGGTCCCCGCCCGGTCCGCCCGGTCGATCGCAAGGAGGGTGACCAGCGCGTCCGCCGCCGCAGCGCGCCTTGTTTCCGAACCGGCCGGGCCGGACGCGCCAATTCCGCCGCCGGGCAGTGTCGATGAGCCGCCCTTCGATGCCGATTCCGAGGTTCGGGAAGCCGGCGCCAGAGCCGAGGCCCGGGCCGATACCGGCGCCCGGGTGGACCAGCGCGCGCCCGAACGCAAACCGGGTCCGGCCTGGCTGCGGCGCGCCATCGCCGAGATCGAGTCCATTCCGCGTGCGGTCGAGCAGCCGCCCCAGCGCTGGTCGAGCCGCCGGTGGCGTCACTCGATTCACCTTCCTACGACGAACCGGTGCCGGGCCGTCGCCACTCGCCGGACGACGAACCGCCGCCGAGCCGCCGCTATGCGCCGGACGTCGAGCCGCAGCCGGGCCGTCGCCGTGCGCCCGCCGAACAATTGTCCGCCAGGCCCAGCACCAAATGCCGGCGAGCGGCGTCCCATGCAGGATGGCTGGGTGCGGCCGCAGGCCCGGACCGGCCGCGCCGGCTGCTCCGGCCGAGCCGCCGGAGGACTTCGCCCGCCGAACCCGAGCCGCCGCCGCGCCAGCCCAGCGCGCCGCCCCCCAACATATTCGACATGGTCTGGACCAATGACCGCCGCCGGCCGGCCAGCGAAAGTGCTCCGCCGCCCGAACCGCGGGTCGGAACCGAAGGCGCGTCCCGTGGTTCGGCCGATCGAGCCAAGACCCGAGCCAAGGCCGGAGCCAAGACCCGAGCCAAGGCCGGAGCCAAGGCCGGTGCCGCCAGTCCAAGCGTTACCGGCCCCTGCCGCGCCGGCTGTTGCCCCGCCGCCACGCCCCGAGCCGCGGCCGTTATCGATCCTCAAGTCCGGCGTGATCGACGAGATGGCCTATACCTTGTTCACCGACGGCTCGATCGAAGCCCAGATGCCGGACGGCACGATGCGCTTTTCTTCGATCGAAGACCTGCGCCGGCATCTCGACCAGCACGGGCGAAGGCTGACGCCGGACGCAGATCGTCCGGTCAGGCACCGCGCCAGGCCTGCGGCTTCCACCGCCTCGATCGCGAAGGCGTAGGAGAGCGCCACTTCCTTGAGCCGGTCGAACCGTCCCGCCGCGCCGCCATGCCCGGCATCCAGATTGGTGCGGAGCACCAGCATGCTGTCGGTGGTCTTGAGCCGGCGCAGCCGCGCCACCCACTTGGCGGGCTCCCAATAGGTCACCCGCGGATCGGCCAGCCCGGCCAGCACCAGCATCGCCGGATAGGCCTGGGCGCGCACATTGTCGTACGGCGAATAGCTGCGGATGACGGCGAAGGCTTCGGCATCGGTGATGGGATTGCCCCATTCCGGCCATTCCGGCGGCGTCAGCGGCAGGGTATCGTCGAGCATGGTGTTGAGCACGTCGACGAACGGGACTTCGGCGATGAGCCCGGCAAACAGATCGGGCCGGGCATTGGCGACGGCGCCGATCAACATGCCGCCGGCGGAGCCGCCCTGGGCGACGATCCTGCGCGGCGAGGCGAACTTCCGGGCGATGAGGAATTCCGTCGCGGCGATGAAATCGCGGAACGTGTTCTGCTTGCTGGCGAGCTTGCCTTCCCGGTACCAGCGCCAGCCCTTCTCGGTGCCGCCGCGGACATGGGCGATGGCGACCACGAAGCCGCGGTCGGCGAGCGACAGCCGGTTGGGCACGAAGCCGGCCGGAATCGAAATGCCGTAGGCGCCATAGCCGTAAACCAGGGCCGGCGCGGTGCCGTCCAGCGGCGTCGTCTTGCGATACAGCAGCGATACCGGCACCGTCTCGCCGTCGAACGACGGAGCGAGCACGCGCCGCGTCACATAGGCGCTCGGATCGTGCCCGCTCGGGATTTCCTGCCGCTTGCGCAGCAAGTCGGGTGCGACAGCGCGAGATCGTAGTCCCAGATCTCCGACGGCGTCGTCATCGACGAATAGCTGAAGCGCAGCGTGTCGGTCGTCGAACTCGTATCCGGGGTCGAAGCCGAGCGAATAGGCCTCCTCGTCGAACGCGATGACGTGTTCCTCGCCGTCGGCGAGCCGCCGCACCACGATGCGCGCGAGACCGTCCTCGCGCTCCAGCCGGATCAGCCAGCCGGCGAACACCGCGAAGCTCAGGATGTAGATGCCGGGGCGATGGGAAACGACATCGCGCCAGTGGCTCGCGGCCGCTCGTTGCGAGCGGCGTCCAGGCGATCTTGAAATCCTCGGCAGTCGCCGGCATTGGTGAGAATGAACAAGCCGGGCATGCCGCCGGAGTCGGGGTGATGCTCGACGCTGTAGCGGATCGAGGCTTCGCGCGGCGCGACCAGCACGGGCTTCGCGCCGCCGTCGGCGAGATCGATCAGCCAGCTCTCCGAACGTCTCGTGGTCGTGCAGCGAGACCTCGGCAAAGCGGCCGGATTGCAACTGGGAGAGCGACACGAACAAGCCGCTGTCCTCGGCGGCGACGATCTCGACGTCGTCCGCCGGGCTGGTGCCGAGACGATGGCGATGCACGCTCACGGGACGGTGATGGCGGTCGACGCGGACATAGTAGAAGGCGGAGCCGTCCTGCGACCACACGATGCCGCCGGTCGTCTCGGTGACGAGGTCGGGCAGGTCGACCCCGCGTGCGATATCGCGGATGCGGACGGCAAAGAGCTCGGCTCCGCTGTCGTCCGCGCTCCAGGCGAGCAGCCGGTGGTCGGGCGAATGCGCGGTCGCGCCGATGCGAAAGAACGGCTTGCCGGCGGCGAGCGCGTCGCCGTCGAGGATGGTCTCGGTGGCGCCGCCGCCGCGGGGTTCGCGGCAGATCAGGGGATGCTGTCCGCCTTCGCGATGGCGGGTGAAATAGGCATAGGGCCCATCGGGAGCCGGCACGCCCGCATCGTCTTCCTTGATCCGGCCCTTCATCTCCGCGAACAGGCGTATCCTGCAGCGCTACGGTTCCGGCGAGAGCGCGCCTCCGCATAGGCGTTCTCCGCTTCGAGGTAGGCGCGGATATCGGGATCGAGCAGCGCCGGATCGCGCATCACCGCCTGCCAATCGGGGTCCTTGAGCCAGGCGAATTCGTCGGTCAGCATGATGCCGTGCCACGTCGCCGTAGACGGGCGCGGCGCGGCGCGGGGCGGCGCCGGGGGCGCCGCGGCGAATTTGGGTAAAGCCGTGGAACTCATGCGCATTTCCTAATCGCGCCGGGCCTGCCAGGCAAACGGGCGATCCGATCAGCCGTCCGCGGCAGAGCGCCCGCGGCGGTCATTTCCGCGATTTTTCCGCGGTGCTTTCCGCGAAGGTCATGGCTGTCCCGTTGATGCAATAGCGCAGCCCGGTCGGTCGCGGACCATCGGGAAAGACGTGGCCGAGATGGGCATCGCAGGCGGCGCAGCGGACTTCCGTGCGCCGCATGAAGAACGCGCCGTCGGCATGCTCGCTCACGGCGGCGGCGTCGACCGGTGCGAAAAAGCTCGGCCAGCCGGTGCCCGAATTGAACTTGGTGTGGGAGGCGAACAGCGCGGTGCCGCAGCACACACAGCTGTAGCTGCCCCCGCGCTTCTCGTCCCAGAACGGGCCGGTGAAGGCGCGCTCGGTGCCGTGCTCGCGGGTGACGTGGTATTGCGCCGGAGTCAATCGGGCGCGCCATTCCTGGTCGGATTTGACGATATTGCCCCGGGTCTTGGTGGTCGAACTCATGCGGTTGCCTCGGATGGGTTGCCGGGCGCAACCTAGTGGCGCGACCCTCCCTTCACAAATCACGATTCCGGCTGGTCTTTTCATCTCTTTTTGATCGGGAACCGGTGATGGTTCGGCAGGGCGTCGCCGACCCGCGAAATCTGGCTTCTGCTTCGTAAAAACCTGTGGGGACACGGATTTGTGCTTTCATATTCTTGTCTACAATTGAAAAGGATAGTAAACACACCCGCAAGCTCTGAGTTACGGCACGAGGCGAGACTGGAATCGGCAGGGTCATTGTAGGATTTGTGCGGGGCGGTGCCATGAATGACAAGTCATCGAGCAATTACATCGAGCTGACCGCGGACATCGTTTCCGCCTATGTCAGCAACAATGCCGTGGCGGCCGGCGATATTTCGGCGCTGATCAGCCAGGTTCATTCGGCCTTGTTGCGGGTCTCCAACGGGCAGAGCGAAGCGGTGTCCGAGGCCCTCAAGCCCGCCATCGCCGTCAAGAAATCGATCACGCCGGACTATCTCATCTGTCTCGAGGACGGCAAGAAGTTCAAATCGCTCAAGCGTCATCTGCGCACGCAATACAACATGACGCCGGAGCATTACCGCGAGAAATGGGGGCTCGCCGCGGATTATCCGATGGTCGCCCCGAACTACGCCGAAGCGCGCTCCCAGCTTGCCAAGCAGATGGGCCTCGGCCAGCAGCGCCGGCGTCGATCGCGTTAGAGCGCGATCGTCGGCAATACAGCGTGAGGTGACCTTCCCCGGCCGTGGCGTCTCTCCGCAGAAGCACGAGCGGCTCGCAGACGGCAGGAGGAGCGGCCCATGTTCGAATTCGAGGAAAGTCAGTTTTCCCGGTGCTGCCGGGGGCAATTTATCGGCTCGCCTCGACGTGCCGGCGAGCCCGCGCGCATTTGCCCTGTTCGCCCATTGCTTCACCTGCGGCAAGGACATCTTCGCGGCCTCGCGGATCGCGGAAGGCCTGACGGCGCGCGGTATTGCGGTCCTGCGCTTCGACTTTACCGGCATCGGCAGCAGCGAAGGCGAGTTCGCCAACACCAACTTCTCGTCCAATGTCGGCGATCTCGTCGCGGCCGCGAGTTACTTGCGCCAGAGCCACGCCGCGCCGTCTCTGCTGATCGGCCACAGCCTGGGCGGGGCGGCAGTGCTTGCCGCGGCGCCGAGCGTGCCCGAGGCGACATGCGTCGTCACCATCGGCGCTCCGTCCTCGGCTGCCCACGTCACGCATAATTTCGCCGCCGATCTGGCGGAGATCGCCGAGACGGGGAAAGCCGAAGTGACGCTGGCGGGTCGTACCTTCACCATCACCAGGCAATTCCTCGACGACATCGCAGGACAGCATTTCATCGACGGCCTGGCGAACCTGAGGAAGGCGCTTCTGGTCTGCCACGCGCCGCGCGACGAATATGTCGGGATCGACAACGCAACCACGATCTTCTCGGCGGCGCGGCATCCCAAGAGTTTTCTCTCGCTCGATACGGCGGATCATCTCCTCCGCAAGCGGGAAGATGCGATCTACCTCGCCGACGTGATCGCCGCCTGGTCGTCGCGCTATCTGCCGGCGGCCGCGGAAGCGGCGGCGCTGCCGCCGGGCGTGGTCGAAGTGAGTGAGACGCTGACCGGTCACCTGGCGCAGCAGGTGCGGGCGGGCCGCCATGTGCTCATGGCCGGCGAGCCGGTCGCCGTCGGCGGCGACGATGCCGGGCCGGGCCCCTATGACTATCTTCTCGCTGCGCTGGGCGCCTGCACCTCGATGACGATGCGCCTCTATGCCGAGCGCAAGGGGATCAAGGCCGAACGCTTCTCCGTGCGCCTCTCGCATCGCAGGGTTCACGCCGCCGATTGCGCCGATTGTGAAACCAAGGAAGGCAACATTGGAGAAATCACCCGCGACATCGTCATCGACGGCGATGTGCCGGAAGCGGCGCGGGCACGACTGATGGAAATCGCGGACCGCTGTCCGGTCCACGAAACGCTCACCCACGAGATCAAGGTCCGTTCACGGCTGGTGACCTAGAAGCGCAACACGTCGGGTGGGCGAAGCGAACCGTGCCCACCCGTTCACACCCCCGCCGCCGCCAGCGCGTTGCGGGCGTCGTCGCGGATGCGGCCGACCATCGATTTCAGTCCGTTGGAGCGCTGCGGCGTGAGATGTTCGCGAAGCCCCAGCCGGTCGAACACGGCGAGCGCGTCGGTCGCCACGATGTCGCGGGCGGGCTTTTGCGAATACATCGCGAACAGGATGGCGATGAGGCCGCGCACGATGTGGGCGTCGCTGTCGCCGGTAAAGCTCAGCACCGGCCCCGACGGGCCCGGTGCGACGCCGGTCGTCAGCCAGACCTGGCTGGCACAGCCCTGCACCTTGTTGGCGTCGTTGCGCGCCGCCTCGGGCAGCGGCGGCAGCATGCGGCCGAGCTCGATCAGGTAGCGATAGCGGTCGTCCCATTCGTCCAGGATGGCGAAGTTTTCGCTGATTTCGTCGATCGTCATGATGCCCCGGAGCAAGGCCGTTCGCCGCTGCGGCCCCCTTTACATAGGGCGCATCGCCGCCGATGGCCATAGCCGGGTCACCGAGCCGCGTACCGGCGGCGTTTGACCGTCCGGCGGCGGGCAATGGGCTCAGATCGAGCCCTTGTGGTTCGGGCCGCGCCAGGCCGGCGTGAGGTCGGCCGGGTTCAAGGTGTTCTGCGAGAGCTTGACGTCTCCCGCCGGCCGGCCGCCCGTCGCGCCCGTGGCGTCGGCGGTGCGCTCCGCCTTGGCGAGCTTCTCGCCGACGATCTCGTAGAGCATCTTCGCCCCGGCCTCGGCGCGCTGGCCGAAGGCGGATGCGAACTGGGCGCCCGCCGCACAGGCGTCGGGCTGACGGTTGCAGAAGCCAATGACGTCGCCAAACGTGGCGGACGCGGCGGTCACCGCTTCCGTCGCCCCGAAGCCCGCCACCGGCGGCGCCGATTGTTTCGGGCCGAACGACGGCAGCAGCGCGAGGACGACGCCTATCCAGAACGCCGTGCGCAAGAGGAACATCATGGTCGTGCCCTTTTGCTTTCCTCCCCATCCCGTATCCCCGCGTCCGGTATAGCGGAGCCGGCTGAAAATCGCGTTCGGCGAGTCCGATAAATTCGCGGCAAAACTGGCGAAAACTTTCCGACAATTTTAGCGATCGGAACCGGGCGGCGATACCTGTCAATAGCGGCAATCGGTTACGCGGCGTTCACCATGCGGCCGTCGCCGCAACGGCCTGTTCACCATCCGGGTGAATTCACCGGACCGAGCCGGCCGATTCCCGCCCGCAGCGCGGCTTCGGAGCGCGCCCCGGCCGCGTCCTTAGCATTCGCTTAATGGCCCTTTGCCACGATCCCGGTGGACGAGCGCGGGGCACGCGTGCGCGGGTCGAGGCAAAGTGAAACCGTCACAACCCATCGGGGAGTATCTGGACGCGCTCGTGCACCCGTCGGCACGCGAGGACGCGCTCGTGGCGGTGCGCCACCGCGCCTTCATCGCGCCGCGGCTGATTGCGGGCCTGTTCGCGCTCGCCGCCCTGCCGGTGTTCCTCGCGGTGCGCGGCGTCCCGAGCGTCCTCGAATTCATCGTCTTGGTGTGGACCATCGTCCCGATCGCGACGGCCTGTTACCTGTCGCGCACCGGCCGCTACGAAAGCGCCCATCTCATCTCCGCGCTCGCGCTGACCGCCGTCGCGACGACCGTCGCGGCGTATTCCGGCGGCATCAATTCCGTCGCCGCCATATGGCTGGTCCTGATCCCGCTGGAAGCGGTTGTGTCGGCGTCGCGGCGCGTGGTGGCGGTCGCGGCCATGCTGGCGCTCGGGGGCGCGGCGCTGTTGCTGCTGGTGGAGCCGCCCGCCGACATGTCGGCAACCGCTCATCACGCCGGCGCCCTCGCCGGGCTCGGCATCGTGTCGGCCCTGCTCTATGCGACCGGCATCGCGCTCGGCGCCGAACGGATCGCGCGCGCCAATGCCCGGCTGCTGGCCGCCGAGGAGGAGCGCTGCCGCCTGCTCGCCGGCAACATGACCGATGTCATCACTCGCCACGGCGCCCACGGCCGGGTGCTGTTCGCCTCGGCCAACGCGCAGGCCGTCCTCGGCATCGCGGCGAGCGAATTGCACGGGCTCGGGCTGTTCGACCGCATCCACATCGGCGACCGCCCGGCGTTCCTGACGGCGCTCTCTCACGCGGCGACGCAGGGGCTCGCCTCCAGCGTCGAATTCCGCGTCAGGCAGGCAAAGCTCGGCGACGACGAGGGCCGCTTCGTCTGGATCGAGATACGATGCAAGCCGCTCGATGCGCCGCAGCGGCCGAACGGCGGCTTTGCCGGCCGTGAGGTCGTTGCAGTGATGCGCGACGTATCGATGCAGAAGGCCCAGCAGCAGGCGCTGATCGATGCGCGTGCCGAGGCGGAGCGCGGCAACGCCGCCAAGAGCCGGTTTCTCGCCGTCATGAGCCACGAGCTGCGCACGCCGCTCAATGCGGTCATCGGCTTCTCGGAGATGCTGATCAATGCCGAGCGGCTTCGCATCGACGGCGAGCGCCGCCAGGAATATGTGCGCCTGATCAACGAATTCCGGCGCTCACCTGCTGGCGGTGGTGAACGGCATTCTCGACGTATCGCGGCTGGAGACGGGCGATTTCGAAATCATGCCGGAGCGGTTCGAGCCGGCGGCGGTGATCGAGGCCTGTCGCGCGCTGCTCGCGCTCAAGGCGAAGGATGCCGGCGTCGCGCTGCGATGCAAGACGCCGCAGGAATTGCCCGACATCGTCGCCGACAAGCGCGCCGTGAAGCAGATATTGATCAACCTCGTCGCCAACGCGCTCAAGTTCACCAATCGCGGCGGCGCCGTGACGATCGACGCCGTGGTCGACGGCCAGTATCTCGCGGTGTCGGTCGAGGACACCGGCATCGGCATCGCGCCCGAGCATTTCGGCCGGCTCGGCGATCCGTTCTTCCAGGTGCGCGGGTCCTATGCCCGCACCCATGACGGCGCCGGCCTCGGGCTCTCCATCGTCAAGGGGCTGGTGAAGCTGCATGGCGGCGAAGTCGATATACGCAGCCGGGTCGGCGAGGGCACGCGGGTGACCGTGCGGCTCCCGTTCGATTGCGAGCGCCGGTGCGTCCCCGAACCGGTCCGCAAGATCGGGCGTCCCGGAGATGCGCAATACCCGGACACGCCGCCGTTCACGGCCGCCGCGTCCCGCTTCAAGGCGGCAATAAAGAAAAGTGCATGACATGATTTCAATGGGTGGGATCGCCGATTTCTGCAAGGGCACGCTGGCCCCCCGCGTGGCGTCGCGGCTGCCGTCCGTGCTGCGTTTCGTGGCGAGTCATCGCCGCGACGTCGTCGGCGGTGTTATCGCCCTCGCCGCGGTCGCGTTGATTCTCGTCAACGGCCTGTTCATGCAATCGGGTCCGCATCCGGCTCCGATCTTTGCGATCAAGCCGCTCCCGGTGGTCTCCAATGAGCCGACCGGATCCTTGCTGCCGCGGCCGCGCCCGGCGGCAGCGGCCGAGACCGTGAAATTCGATCCGGTGCCGATGCCGCGTCCGCGGGCGCAACAGGCCGTTTCGCGCGCCGATCCGATCGCCGACCTCATCAACCCGCCACGCCCCTTGAGCGCGGTGCAGCGCGCGCTCAATGAATACGGCTATGGTCCGGTCAAGGCGAGCGGCGTCTATGACGACGCCACCCGCGCGGCGATCACGCGATTCGAGAAGGACCACAATCTGCCGCCCACCGGGCAGGTCACGCCGCGGTTCAAGCGCGAGCTGAGCGTCGCCACCGGCCGCCCGCTGGATTGATTTGCCACTGCGCCCCCGGCCGCTTATGCATCGGCCATGCGTCTGAAATCGGGATTTTGGGTCGCGGCCTATATAAGGCGCTGCAACGTCGAGGGGCTGTTCGCGGCGGTGCGGCGGCACGGCGCCGAGGAGGCGGGAGCGATCTTCATCAAGGTCAATCGCCTCGATGGAACGGCCGATCTGTATGGGCCGGCGCCGCAGTCCGCATTCGAGGAGCAAAGCCCGTCCGACCGGGCGTTCAGCGCCGCCCTCAAGGCGATGCCGGCCCCGGAGGCGCAGGTGGAATCCTACCTCGCGAGCCAGATCCGCTTCGATCCGGACCTCTGGATCATCGAGAGCGAAGATCGCGCCGGACGGCACTTTCTCGATCAGATCGTGAAATGACGCCGCGGTCGCCGATGCGCTCGGACAAGGCACCGAACCGTGCCCGTATACCGACGGGCGGCCGCTCGAGTTCGGCTTCGGCACGGGGCGAGGCGGCTTGCGGCGGCGATATGGGTTCGTCGCGCCGCGCCCGGTCGCGCCACAGCGACATCAGCCGGATGGCGGTAACGCGATCGAGCTCGTAGGCGAGATTGGTCAGGTCGAACACCCGCTCGACGGAGCGGCCGACGGCGGGATTGACCAGCAGAAGGATGCGCTGCAGGACAGCGATGGGAATGTGCACGGCCATGGCGGCGACCACCATGGGCTCGCCGGAGGGGTCGTTGACGATC
Source organism: uncultured Alphaproteobacteria bacterium (assembly GCA_963800215.1). GTDB lineage: Bacteria > Pseudomonadota > Alphaproteobacteria > Rhizobiales > Xanthobacteraceae > JAJPKK01. The sequence continues at coordinate 124,524 of CAWCZY010000014.1, forward strand.
CGCTCGCACAGGCCGCGGGGAAGATCGAGCAGGCGTTCGAACTCGCGGATGAACTGGCCGATCCGGCCCTGCAAGGCGGCCGCGTCGAGCCGCTCGTAGTCCGCCTGCGCCATGTCTTGCGCAGGCGCCGGGGGCTGCCCCTCGCATTTCCTCGCGATCAGCGCCAGCAGACTGCGGCGCTCGGCGGCGCTCGCGGCGAAAAACGCCTCACCCCATTCGGCCGGCGCGAGCGCCTCATGACGAGGGGTGGCCGGCTCGGACGCGGTAGTGATCACGGCAATGCGAGCGTCTCGCACCGTCGCCGGCGTTGCGCCCGTGCGCGGAGCATCGTCCGATAGCCGCGCGGAGATTTCGATCGGGGCGGTGGGATGATCGCGCAGGATGCCGGCGACGGCCGCGCGCGTCGTCTCGTCGACGACGTCGATCAGCCGCTTCGCCAGCCCGGCATATTGCCGCTTTTCCTCCTCGGTATGGGTGGCGCGCTCCACATAGAGAGCGGTCAATGCGAGGAGCAGCCTGGCCTTGATGTCGTTGCCGGGGCGGTCGGCCAGTCCGATCAGGTTCTTCTTGTTGATTGCAGTCGCGGTCACGCAGTTCCCCCATGGATCTGGATCAGGTATCGAGCTTCGGAAGCTGCGGTCGTTTATAGCGGCGGCGCCTTAGCGCCGCGTTAACCTCAACGATACCTTGGATTTTGAGAATCACTTTGTTCGAAAAGTCTGCAACTTCTCGGGCCGATACCTAAGCGGCTCCGGCTTACGTGCCGTCCGCATGGTCGGGCAGGACGAGATAGATCAGCACCATCAGGATCGTCACGAAGAAGCGGAAGGCGTCGGGCACTCCGTTCCACTTCTGCGACATCCACATGCCGAACCATTCGCCGCCGATCGACATGAAGCCGACCTGCCAGATGAGGAAACCGAGCGTCAGGCCCGCCGCGGCAATCCCCTTGGCGCGATTGAAAACGACGGCGTCGCCGCTTGCCAGGAGCAGCCGGGCGGCGCCGATCCAGCACAGGACCGCCGTCAGCGTCTCGGCCGCGATGATCAGCACGTAGCCGGCGGTTTGCAGCGCCGGGCTGTCGATGGCGCGATATCTTATCGTCGTGGTCGGAAACACCGTGTCCATCGAGAAGACGTGCTGTACGAAGGCCCAATTGGTGCCGTAGTCGGTGATGTTGCCGAACGCGACGAGGCTGGCGAACAGCGCGATCGCCGCGACCATCGTGGTTTTCGACAGGCGAATGATTCGCATTTCGAGGCTCCCGCTCGGAACAAGATCCCGAAGAGATCGCAGACTTTTCCGACCAGATCATGCTGCAGATCAAAGCGACTTCACGACGCAAAAGGCCCCGGCGAACCGGGGCCTCGATGCAGAGCCGTCGTCGCGGTCGAATCTTACCAGTAGTTCGGCGCGAATTTCCAGTTGAGGCCGGCCTTGACCTCGTTGATGTGCTGCTGGTTCTGTACACCGGGCGAAACCCCGATGGCGGGACCGCTCGGGAGGACCGAACCGTTGATGGCCACGGTCTTGTCGCCGAAGTCGAGATAGTCGTATTCGGCCTTGACCGACCAGTTGTTCGCGAACGCCCATTCGATGCCGGTCCCCACGGTCCAACCGGTCTGGGTCGAGCCACCAGTGCCCGAGAACAGGGCCGGGCCACCGGAGACGGCCCAGTTGTCGGTGTAGCTGGTGTTGGCCCAGGCGACACCGGCTTTGCCGTACAGCAGCCAGTTGTTGTGCGCGATGCCGACGCGGCTGGTCGCGGTCGCGATCCAGTTGGTGTCGGCCGTGATGGTCCGGTTCAACACGCCGGGCGGAAGCAGCGGAGCGCCGAAGCCCGAGACGCTCGTCCCATTGACGCCGCCCCACGTGATGTCTCCTTCCCAGCCCATCACCAGCTTGCCGAACTGGTAGTTCGACCCGCCCTCGACGCCGCCGATGAAGCTGCTGCTGTTGGTCGTCTGGATCACCGGCACGCCGACGGCCGTCCCGATGACGCCGAGACCGGGATCGGAGATGTCGTTGGTCGCCCAGGCGCCACCGACCACACCGCCGATATACATGCCGCTCCAATCGTAGGCATATGCCGGTGCGACCGCTTTGAGCGGCATGTCCGCGGCAAAAGCCGAACCCGCCGCCGCGATGATCGCGGTGATGGCGGCACCTGCTGCAAATAGATGTTTCACGATACCCTCCCGTTGTTGCCCCGACGAAAAACTGTAGCGCGGATATGGCCGGTGAGAAATTTCGAATCTGATTCTACGTAAATGAAAGGTAATGATTTTCAGGTCCGGTAATATATGTCCGGGATAACCGGCGCGAGTTCACCGACGCCTTCATCGCGCGACCGGAACGCGATGTCCGGACGCCGATGCCTGCGTCGATCTTTCGTACCTGTGCTTTCGCCGCCGGACGATGAATGATCGAATTCATTGCCGATTCGTCACCCTCGGCCATGGCCTGCGATGCCATTCCCTGTCGCGCATTTGCGGCGTGCCGCATGCGCCGGCAAGCGCCACGAATCGTGACTTGCTCCGATGCTTTCGGGCGTCCGGCTTTTAACGCGCCGTTAACCATGAAAGGCCCAAATCGCTTTGGCCATTGAAATGTCGATGGGCCTTCAATTCGCTGTCGTCCGGGAGAGGCTATGGGCACGGTCGTTGTGTTTGCGGAGGCGCGGCGTGGGCCGCACCAAAATCCGGCGCCGGCGCGGGCCGGTTCGGCGACGGTGGTCATTCTTCCGGTGATCCGGATCGAGCGCGAGGGGTCCCGTTCGCCGGGCGAGAATTCCAATCCGCCGTCTCCGCGCAAACGCCGCCGGCGCGCGACGCGGACGTGAATGCCGGCGGAGCCCCGTGCAGTGATTCTACCGGCGGTATCTGGTGAAGCGTCGCGTCATTGCGGCTTGCATTGCGCGCCGGTCAAGGCGGCGGCCGCGGTCGGCAGCAGGCTCGGCTCCGGGCTGAAGGCGCGGGCCACGATCAAGCCGGTCATGGTCGGCGATTCCACGATCAGCCGGTCGGCCGCCGTCACGTCTTCGTCGTCGGGCAGGTCGTTGTGCTGCTTGGTGGTCATCAGGTCGAGCTCGATGGCCCGGCGGCTGGCGGAGCGATCGTTGATCGCGTAATAGGCGACATCGTAGCGGGTATAGAACGTCACGGAGGTATAGGCTTGGCTCACCGGCACAGTGAGCTTGACCGGCCCCTTGGCGAGGTCGTAGCGGCACACCGCCGTCGCGAAGGCCGGATCCATGAACGGCATGGTGGAATTCGGCTGGAGTCGGAGCGGGCAGCAGCTTGAAACCGTTGACGGGGCCGAGCGGGGCGAGCCGCGCATAGGCGTCCTGGGTCGCGGTGCGCGGCAGCCACATGATGCTCGCGAGGTGGACGACACCGCCCAGCACCAGTCCGCCGGCGATCCACAGCAGCCAACGGATCATGTGCATTTTCCCGACGAGATGAGCGCGGGCATCGGTGCTTCACGGCCGGCGCGCGTCGCAATGCCGAGCGAGGTATCGTAGAAGCGCATGACCAAAAGGTAGTGTTCCACCCCGCCGGTCGGCAGCCAGTTTCCGGGGCGGGCGCGGGGCGAGACCGCCACCTCGAAATCGCCGCCGCGATCGCGGACCAGCTCCTGGCTGGTAAATCCGAACCGTGAGAGCGAATTGGCGACCAGGCTTCCCGACGGTGAATAAAGCGTCAAGGTGAAGTACCGCGCCGGCGGCGTGGTGCCGCGTATGGTCACGTCGCAGCGCCCGTCGAGCGGCCGGCCGGCATCATCGGCATCCGCAATGAACGTGATGCCGTCTCCGACGCCGATCGGCAGTTCGCCATTGCGGGCGATGACGGCGCGCGCATAGGGGTCGATGCCGGTGCTGCCGCGGTGCGGATCGGCTTTCCAGGCGCCGAGAGACAGCGCCGCGAACGGGACGTTGTTGGACAGCGCAAACCACGTCGAGCCGAGGCCGATCGCTCCGGCGATGACGAAGGACAACAACAATCCAATGAGCAGTCGCACCTTGGGTCCGCCCTCGGCAGGAACGCCGGATGCCGTGTCGGCGGCGTCGATCGGCAGCCGCGACGTTCCCGCGTTCGATGTTTCAAACTTACCGCATGATCCCGAAAAGCTACCAACTTTTCCGGATCATGCTCGAGATCCGAGCGCCGCCCCGTTCAAGCCGAAACGACGCGCCGCGGTGTTTCAAGCTCCATCCCGAATCGGGTTGCGGCCGGCGGCGCACGCTCACCGCGATGCCGCCGCCACACTGTCGACCTTGTTGTCAGCCCGCTTGGGCGCCGTCGCGTCCGGCTCGGCCGGGGCTGCGATCACGGCGCCGGCTTCGTCCATGAGCCGCTCGACGTGCAGCAGCGCCTGCAGGCCCTTGTTGGTGAGCATGATCGGCCGCAGCGCCTCGTTCTTGTTGCCCTCGAGGATGGGCCCGATGGCGAGGCCGTTAGGCCCGACGCCGGGGATCTGCTTCAGCTCGACGCCCTGATGGGCATAGGCCATGATCTCGTGCCAGGTCTGGGCCGGCAGCGAGCCGCCGGTCATGCGATTGAGCGGGCTGTAATCGTCGTTGCCGAACCACACCCCGCACACGAAATTGCCGGTGTAGCCGACGAACCAGGCGTCGCGATAGGAGTTGGTGGTGCCGGTCTTGCCGGCCGCCTTGATACCGTCGAGCTGGGCGCGCTTGGCGGTGCCTTCCTCGACCACCTTGCTCATCATGAAGGCCATGTCGGAGGCGACCTGCGGGCTGATCGCCATCGTCGGCTTCTTGCCGTCGCGGTCGAACCGCCAGATGGTGTCGCCGGTGCCGGAGCGCACCTCCAGGATGGCGTGGGGCGTCACCGCCATTCCCTTGTTGGGGAAGGTCGCATAGGCGACGGTGTGCTCGAGCACGTTCACCTCGTCGGCGCCGATCGGCAGCGACGGGGTGTCCGGCAGCGGCGAGCGGATGCCAAACCGCCGCGCGGTGGCGACGATCATGGCGCGGCCGATCTTGGGGTTGCCTTTGCCGAGCGCGATCGACAGCTTGACCGGAATGACGTTGATCGAGCGGATGATTGCTTGCAGGAGCGTGATCGAGCCCGAGTAGGATCGTCCGTAGTTCTGCGGGCACCAGTTGCCGATGCACACGGGCCCGTCGACCAGCACCGAGGTCATCTTGAAGCCGTTCGCCAGCGCGGTCGCGTAGACGTAGGGCTTGAACGAGGAGCCGGGCTGGCGCATCGCATCGGTGGCGCGATTGAACTGGCTCGCGGTGTAGTCCGTCCCCCCCACCATGGCGCGCACCGCGCCGTCGAGGTCGGCGAGCACGGCGGCCGCCTGCTTGGCGTGGTAATCGCGGCCGAACTGGCGGATCTGGTTTTCCACCGCATCCTCGGCGTTGCGCTGCAGGCCGGGGTCGAGCGCGGTCCGCACCACGAAGGCGCGGTCGGTGATCGACCGCGGGAAGGTATCGACCAGCTTCTTCGTCTCGTCGAAGGCCCAGTCGAGGTAGTAGCCCGGTGCGCCTTCGTCGCGGCGGTCGATCGCACGCGCCGGATTGCGGCGGGCGCCGAACACCTGGCCTTCGGTCATGAACCCGGCCTCGACCAGATTGTCGAGCACGACATTGGCGCGGCCGCGCGCCGCCGGCAGGTTGATGTGCGGCGCGAACTTGGTCGGCGCCTTGAACAATCCCGCCAGCATCGCAGCTTCGGCGAGGTTTACGTCGCGCGCCGACTTGCCGAAGTAGAAATTCGCCGCCGCGTCGACCCCGAAGGCGCCGCCGCCCATGTAGGCGCGGTCGAGATAGAGCTTCAATATCTCGTTCTTGGTGAGCTTCGACTCGAGCCACAAGGCGAGGAACGCCTCGTTCACCTTGCGCTCTATGGTGCGCTCGTTGCTCAGGAACAGGTTCTTGGCGAGCTGCTGGGTGATCGAGGAACCGCCCTGGACGACGCCTCCCGCGCGCGCATTGGTGAGGAGGGCGCGGAACGTGCCGCCGAAGTCGATGCCGAAATGCTCATAGAAGCGACGGTCCTCGGTCGCGAGCACGGCCTTGATCAGATGGTCCGGCAATTCGTTGAGCGGCACCGAATGGCTGTGCTTGATGCCGCGGCTGCCGATTTCGTTGCCGTAGCGGTCGAGGAAGGTGACCGCGAGCTCGGACTTCTTCAGCCAGTCCTCGTCGGAGGTCTCGCGGAACGCCGGGCCGGCCAGCGCCAGCATCAGGACGAGGCCGCCGAGCCCCATGGTGGCCGCCTCCGATAGCGGCTCGACGATGAGCCAGCGCCGCCATCCCGCAATATGGAACCGGTCCATGATGTCGCGGTAGCGCTCGAATCCCTCGCGCGCCAACAGAGCGCCACGGAACAGGCCGAAATCCAGCTGGGCATCGAGATCGAGCAGGTAATTCTTGAAGCGGGCGATCAGCCCCTGCTTCGGCAAGGCCAGCCCGGCCTGGACCGGCAAGTCGCTGCCGGGCAAGTCGTGGCCGGGCAAGTCCTGGCCCGGCCCACCCTGGCCCCCACCCCGGTCCGGCCCACCCTGGCCCGGCTTGTCCTCGTTCGGAACTTGATCCTGCACGGTCGCTCCGTTACTGACCGGTTGAACGATCCGGACTCTGTTAAACGTCTAGCCCATGAGCTTCGCCGGGCCAATGACAGATAAGGCGGAACATGAACATTTGTTGGCGTGGTCGTGGCAAAATCCGCACCGGAGTCGAGTTGTGCCGGATAGTTGTTGAGATTTCAACTGCTTGAAGACCGTTCCCGACAAAAAATTCAGTTTGGTGGCGGCCCTGCATCAGGCCGGACCGGGCTCGCCCCGGAAACCGGCGGAGGCTGCGGCGGCGCAGGAGAGGCCGATGGAGGAAAAGCCGTTTTGGCGCCGCAAGACCCTGGCCCGCATGACCAAGCCCGAATGGGAGAGTCTGTGCGACGGCTGCGGCCGCTGCTGCCTCAACAAGCTCGAGGAAGAGACCAGCGGGCGCATCTACTACACCGATGTCGGCTGCAAGCTGCTCGATGGGCACACCTGCCGCTGCAAGGATTACGCGAACCGCACCGACCAGGTCAGCGATTGCGTCCGGCTCACCCCCGGCAACATCGCCGAACTGAAATGGCTGCCGCCCACCTGCGCCTATCGCCTGGTGGCGGAGGGCCGCGACCTCTATTGGTGGCATCCCCTGGTGTCCGGCGACCCCGACACCGTCCATGCGGCCGGCGTATCGGTGCGCGGCAAAGTCGGCCTGTCCGAGGACGAGATCGGCGACCAGGACTATGAGGACCGCCTGGTCTCCTGGCCGCTGCGGGTGCCCCCCGCGGCGCGCGGCAAGCGGCGGCGGTGAAAGCCAAGGCGGTACCGGGTCGCCCGCGGATTATTTTCCGCGCTCCCCGGCCGGGGCTCCCCCGGCCCAATTCCTCATACCACCTGCGCGGCCGGCGGCATTGAAAAGGCGGCGGCGGCGCGGCATATGCTGCGTCCGACCTTCATTCATCCCATTGGCCGTGTGACCGCTTGGCGGCTCCGGAGCCGCGAGAAGACAATGACTTATCCGCCTGCCCCCCGCACCGACGGCACCGGGAGTTCCGACCCGGCGACGCCTGGCGGCGGCGGGCCGGGCGGCGGTGGCGGCGCGCCGGCCGCGTTCCACGCCCCGCTGGCGCCGGCCGCGATCAACAAGATCATCGCCGGCATCATGCTCGCCATGTTCCTGAGCGCGTTGGAGCAGACCATCGTCGCCCCGGCCCTGCCGACCATCGGCGTCCATCTCGGCGACATCGAGAACCTGTCCTGGGTGGTCACGGCCTATCTCCTGAGCGCGACCGCGGTGACGCCGCTGTTCGGCAAGCTGTCCGACATCTACGGCCGGCGCACCATCCTTCTGACCGGGGTGACGATCTTCATCGCCGGTTCGATCGCCTGCGCGCTGGCACCCACCATGTGGGCACTGATCGCGGCACGCGCCCTGCAGGGCATCGGCGGCGGCGGCATCCTGCCGATCGCCCAGACCATCATCGCCGACCTGGTGTCGCCGCGCGAGCGGCCGCGCTACCAGAGCTATTCGGCGGTCATGTTCATGATCGCGAGCGTGATCGGTCCGGTGCTGGGCGGCGTGCTCACCGATCGCGTCCACTGGTCGTTGATTTTCTGGATCAACGTGCCGATGGGCGGTGCCGCGCTCGTCATCACATATCGTGCGCTGCACAAGCTGCCGCGCCATGAGCGCCCGCACAAGCTCGACATCGTCGGCGCCGCCCTCATGGTCGTCGCGGCGGTCGCGCTGATGCTGGCGATGACCTGGGGCGGGTCGCGCTACCCGTGGGCGTCCTGGCAAATCCTCGCGATGATCGCGGGGTCGGCGGTGGCGTGGGGCCTGTTCGCGCTACGGCTCGCCACCGCGGCGGAGCCGCTCATCCCGCCGTCGGTGCTGCGCGAACCGGTGGTGACGCGGATCGTCGTGGCGGCCTTCTTCAGCATCGGCGCCATCATCGGGCTGTCGATCTACGTGCCGCTTTATCTGGAACTGATGCTCGGCGCGTCGCCGTCGGTTTCCGGCACCGCGCTGATCGCCTTCACCGCCGGCACGGTGGCCGGCGCGTTCGCGGCGGGCCGCTCGCTTGGCCATAGCCGGCACTACAAGCGCCTGCCGATGGCGGGCCTCGCGATCGGGATCGTGAGCCTCGCCGTCCTCGCCGCGATGCCGAACGGGCTCAATCTCGCCGGCGTCTCCGGCCTGTTGTTCCTGTGCGGCGGCGGGATCGGGACCATGTATCCCGTGACCACCGTGCTGATCCAGAATGCCGTCCTGCCGCACCAGTTCGGCATCGTCACGGGAACGCTGAATTTCTTCCGGCTGCTGGGCGGCACCATCATCGTCGCCGCCCTCGGCGCCATCGTGCTCACCAAGGTCGATGCCTCCGGCGGCCTCGTCGCCCTCGACCTGCTGGCGAAAAGCGGCGCGCAGCCCGACGCGGATTTCTCCACGGTGTTCTCCTGGGTCTTCATCGCCGCCGCGGCGTGCCTCGCGGTCGCTCTCGTCTGCCTCGCCGGCATCGAGGAGCGGCCGTTGCGCGGCCCGTCGCCGGCGCCGACGGCATCCTCGCGCGAGGCCGCGCCGGTCGCCGCCGAGTAGCGCCGTGGCGAGCCAGCAAGTCCACCTTCCGCCGGCTGCATTGTCCGTGCCGCCGACCCGGCCGCTCAGCTATCTCGAGGTGCGCAGCATCATCACGGGAATGATGCTGGCGATGTTCCTCGCCGCGCTCAACCAGACCATCGTCGCCACCGCGCTGCCGACCATCGGACGCGACCTGGACGATTTCGAGAACCTGCCCTGGGTCGTCACCGCCTATCTTCTGACATCGACGGCGGTGGCGCCGCTCTATGGCAAGCTGAGCGATATCCACGGCCGGCGCGCCATGCTGATGGCCGGGCTCGGCTTGTTCACGGCGGGTTCGGTCATGTGCGCGCTCGCGCCCAACATGCTCCTGCTCAGCCTCGGCCGCGCCGTGCAGGGGATCGGCGGCGGCGGCATCATGCCGCTGGTCCAGACCGTCATCGCCGATGCCAGCACCCCGCGCGAGCGCGGCCGCTACCAAGCGCTGATCGGCACCATCTGGGTGAGCGCCGGGATTTCCGGCCCGGTGGTCGGCGGATTCATCGCCGAGCACCTGCCGTGGCCGATGATCTTCTGGTTGAACGTGCCGCTCGGCATCGCCGGCGCTCTGATGATCAACACCGCCCTCAAGAAGCTGCCGCGGCACGACCGCAAGCACCGGCTCGACCTGATCGGAGCGGCGCTGATGGTGATCGCGGCGGTGGCGCTGCTGCTGGCGCTGGCATGGGGCGGCTCGCGCTATTCCTGGATGTCGCCGCAGATCGCCCTGCTGCTGGTCGCCTGCGTCGTGTTCACGGCGCTGTTCGCCTGGCGGCTGCGCCGTGCGCCGGAGCCGTTCCTGCCGCTGCCGATCCTCGCCGATTCCGTGGTACGCGCCGGCACGCTGGCGAGCGCCTGCGCGGTCGGCGCCACCCTCGCGCTCACCATCTACCTGCCGCTGTACTTCCAGGTGGTGCACAAGCTCTCGGTCGCGATGTCGGGGCTCGCCCTTATCCCGCTGGTGGTGATGTCGACACCGGGGTCGATCGTATCGGGCCGCGCGCTCGGTCATCTCGAGCACTACAAGCGGGTGCCGATCGTGGCGCTGTGCTTCTCGATCGTGGCGATCGCGCTCATCGCGCTGTGGCCGGCGGCGCCGCTGTGGCTGGTGCTCATCGGACTCACCATCGTCAGCATGGGATGCGGCACCACCTATCCGGTCTGCACCGTGAGCGTGCAGAACGCCGTCGCCCCACATCAGGTCGGGACTGCCACCGGAGTGATGAATTTCTTCCGCGCCCTGATCAGCGCGCTGGAGGTCGCCATCCTCGGCGCCATCGTGGTCGCCGGGTTCGGGGTCGGCGTCGAACGCGGCCGCAGCGCCGATGTGGTGGTCGAGGCGGCCAATGCGCTGGGCTCCGACGTCTCGCATGTGTTCGGCTGGATGTTCGCCACCGCCGGGCTGTTCCTGGTGATCGGCGTCGTCGCTCTCGTCGTCATGGAGGAACGGCCGCTGCGCGGCCCCGCGGCACCACCGTGAGCTTCGGCGCGGCGTTCGGTGCCGCCCACTCAGCACACCGTCGCTCGCTTCAGCCGCCGAACCAGCGGTCGATAAGCATGCCGATCCCGACACCGGCCAGCGCCGCGGCAATGCCGATCGCGACGGTCTCCACGATCGTGCGTGTCAAGCTGCGTCTTGCGATCCGCGCCCGCGCGGCGCCCAGCGCGACCAGCAGCGCGATGGTGACCGCGGCGGAGACCAGCCTCGCCTGGGCGATCGGAAGCAGGACGAAGGGCACGATCGGAACCGCCGCAGCGAAGAAATCCGCGAGCAGCATCCACAGCGCCTGTTCGCCCGGGTCCGACGGCACCTCGGGGCCGGATTGCAGTGCGAACATCAGGGCATCGAGGGCCTCGGGGTCGTTTTTCACCGCGCCGGCGAGCGCGGCCGACGGCCCGGGAGCCAGGCCGGCGGCCGCCAGCCGGCTCGACAGCGCGGCGGCGATGGAAGTGGGGTTGAGCGCCAGTTCCGCTTGCAGACGCGCCCGCTTCGCCTTGATCTCGTCGCGGCTCGTCTCGGCATCGAGATAGACCCCGGCCATCATGGAAACGGCCGCCGCCGCCGCCCCCGAGGCGCCGGCCACGAGCACCGCAGTGCTGCTCGTGGTGGTGGCGGCGACGCCGAAGATCAGGCCGAAAATGGAGACCGTGCCGTCTTCCATTCCGAATACGATGGTGCCGGCGGAGTCGGCCAGCGAGCGCTTGAGCCGTTGCGCAATCGAGGTCGTCGCCATCGCTTTCTCTCCGCCACGATTTCCCGGCCGAGTTTGTCGGTTCGGGCATCGATGTGCAACAGCGTCCGAAATCGCGCGGATCGCGGCGCCACGGCGCCGAGGATCAGGTCCGCTGGTCGGGCGGCCTGCGCATGGACCGGAGCAATCCGGCCAGCACGTTGCGCAGACCGTGCATCTGGTCGACCAGGTCGAGGATCACGCCCACGCCGGCATCGTTGACCTCGAGATCCCCCCGCAGGTCCCGGATCAGCTCGGCGCGCGCCACGTCGGCGTCGGTGAAGAACACCTCCGGGTCGGAACCGCGGGGAACGATCCATTCCTGCGCAATCCACATTTCCAACGTGTCGTGATCGAGCCGCGCGCGCAGCAAGAACTCGTGTCTGGTAATCGTCATGGCTGCATGTCCCGACGTGGATCGTAGGTTTTCCCCGCTTCCCAGTTCGACAGGAAGCTTTCGAGCGCGGGGTCGGGCTGGTCCGGAAGCATCAGCTTGAGCTTGACGAATTCGTCGCCATGGCCGCCCCCGAGGCGCGCGACGCCCTTTCCCCGCAGCCGCAAGACGGTGCCGGTGTTCGCATGCTTCGGCACCGTCATGGTGACCGGGCCGGACGGGGTGGGCACGGTGATCCGCCCGCCGAGCACGGCTTCCGTCAGGGTGACCGGGACTTCGACGTGGATGTCGTCGCCCTGCCGGGTGAAGAAGCGGTGCGGCTTGATCGATAGTTCCACCAGTGCATCGCCGGGTCCGCCTTCGCCGAGGCCCGGCGCGCCCTTGCCCCGCAGCCGCAGAATCTGTCCGTCCGCAATTCCGGGTGGAATTCTCACGTCGAGCGTGCCGCCTTGCGGCAAGTCCAGCCGCATCGTTCCGCCGTTCACCGCATCGAGGAACTCCACCGGCAACCGGTAGCTGAGGTCCGGTCCCCGCGCATTGGCGCGCGCATGGGCCTGCTGCCTGAGGAATTCGGAGAGGATGTCGTTGGTGTCGGCGAAATCGGCGAAGCCCGAGGCGTTCGCGTAGGGCTGGTCGGGCTGGGACGCGAAGTCCTTGTAGTAGCGCTGCCGCGGCCGCTCGGCACCGGTGGCGTCGATCTCGCCGTCGTCATAGCGCTGGCGCTTGTCCTTGTCCGACAGGATGTCATAGGCGCTTGCCACCTCCTTGAACCGCTCCTCGGCCTGCCGATTGCCGGGATTGAGATCGGGGTGAAGCTTTTTCGCCAGGCCCCGGTAGGCCTTGCGGATGTCCTCGAGCGAGGCGGAGCGCTCGACGCCGAGAACGTCGTAGGGGTCTGTCATGGTGTGCCCTTGGTGATGGCAAATCGCTATGGCAAGCCGTTCGCGAGACACGCCGTCATTTCAAGCCGATTCGAATGGCACACTACAGTCTTTGCTTTTGGGGAGCGGGACAAGAGGCACTGGAATATGGAAGCGGCCGCGTCCATGAGCGGCGTCGCCTTGTCGGGATCGATACGCACCATGACGTAGCTGATGTGGTCGTCGATCTTGGTGAACCAGTGCCCGGTGCCGGCCGGAATGATGACCACGTCCCCGGCCTTGAGTTGACAGGTCACGCCGTTGCGAACCGATTCGCCATTGTTGCCCGGTCCGTTGAACAGGCGGACCTCTCCGAGGTGGCGGGACGGCGCTTCATGTTGACGATATCCGGACCCAACACCAGCGTGCCCGAAATGATTCGTAAGGATCACGTTCCCCGTTCCGCGTACGCCTGGGATGGTGTAGCGTCCCCGGAGCGACACAAGCCGCGCCAAGCGGCGCTTGCGCAAGGGAGGATGAGGGATGCTTTACCTCGGCACGATGGGCGCGCTGGCGCGCAGGACGGCGCCGGTGGCGGCGGCGCTGATGATGGTCTTCGGCGTCGCCGCGGCCGCGCAGGACGGCGAGTCTCCCGGCGGCAAGTCTCCCGACGGCAAATATCCGAACTGGAAGGGCCAGTGGAACCGGCAGCGCGTGCCCGGGGTCGCCGGCCAGCCTTCCTTCGATCCGAACAAGCCGTGGGGCAAGGGGCAGGAGGCGCCGCTGACGCCGGAGTATCAGGCGGTGTTGGAGGCCAATCTCAAGTCCCAGCGGGACGGCGGCTTCTTCGACTGGCTGGGCGTGTCCTGCCGCGGCTTCGGCATGCCCCTCGTGATGTATGCGTTCCAGCCGCTGGAATTCATCATCACGCCGGAAACCACCTACGTGCTGGTCGATTGGGTCGAGCACACGCGCCGCATCTACACCGATGGCCGCGACTGGCCCAAGGAGATCGAGCCGACGCTCATGGGCTATTCCATCGGCAAGTGGGTCGACACCGACGGGGACGGACGTTTCGACACCCTGGAAGTCGAGAGCCGCGGCTTCAAGGGCCCTCGCCACTACGACGCGTCCGGCCTGCCGCTGCACCATGACAACCAGTCGATCTTCAAGGAGCGCATCCACCTCGACAAGGCCGACAAGAACGTCATGCGAGACGAGATCACCGTGTTCGATCATGCGCTGACGCGGCCGTGGACAGCGACTAGAGGCTATATCCGCAATCCCGACCCGCAACCGCAATGGAGCGAGTTCATCTGCGCCGAAGGCAATTCCCACGTCACCATCGGCAAGGAGAACTATTTCCTGAGCGGCGACGGCCTGCTGATGCCGGCCCACAAGGGCCAGGAACCGCCCGACACGCGCTACTTCAAGCAGACCAAACAGTGACGGCGAATTGGTGCGATGCGGCGGCCGGCGCACCGATCGTGCTTCCGAAATCGGCTGGTGTTCGACGAATCGGGGAAGACGAATGGCAATCACAGCCACATACGGGACGATGTCCGAGGCCGACCACAGCAAGCAACTGCGCAAGGCCGTCATCGCGTCCACCATCGGCACCACCATCGAATGGTACGACTTCTTCATCTACGGCACCGCCGCCGGGCTGATCTTCGGCAAGCTCTACTTTCCCAACGAGGATCCGCTGACGGCGACGCTCGCGGCATTCGGCACCTATTTCATCGGCTTCGTCGGACGGCCGATCGGCGCCGCGATCTTCGGCCATTACGGCGATCGCATCGGCCGCAAGGCGACGCTGATCGCCACGCTGCTGTGCATGGGCATCGCGACCTTCCTCGTCGCCTTCGTGCCGACCTACGACTCGATCGGCATCTGGGGCGCGGTCATCCTGACCGTGCTGCGGATGGTTCAGGGCATCGGCGTCGGCGGCGAATGGGGCGGATCGGTGCTGCTCGCGATGGAATGGTCGCGCCATCACGGACAGCGCGGCCTGGTGGCGTCGTGGCCGCAATTCGGCGTGCCGTGCGGCTTGTTCCTGTCGAACCTCGCGATCCTGGCGTTCAGCACCTGGTCGGGCGACCAGTTCGCGACCTGGGGCTGGCGCATCCCGTTCGCGCTCTCGATCGTTCTGGTCGGCGTCGGCCTGTGGATCCGCCTCGGCATCCTCGAGACGCCGGTGTTCCAGCAAGCTGCTGGAGACCAACAAGATCGAGAAGGCGCCGATCATCGAGGTCATCAAGAAGCAGCCGAGGGAGATCATCCTTTCGGCACTGCTGCGGATGTCCGAGCAGGCGCCGTTCTACATCTTTACGGCGTTCATCTTCGCCTATGCCGTCGGCACGCTGCACATGTCGCGAGACCTGATCCTGACCGCGGTGCTGGCCGCCTCCTGCGTCTCGTTCATCACCATCCCGCTGTCGGGCCACATCTCCGACCGCATCGGGCGGCGGAAGATGTACCTGATCGGCGCCGCGGCGACCGGCCTGTTCGGCTTCCTGTATTTCGGCATGGTCGACACCGCGATTCCGTCGGCCGTGTTCATCGCCATCGTGCTGTCGCTCATCCCGCATGACATGCAATACGGGCCGCAGGCGGCGTTGATCGCCGAGGCCTTCACGCCGCGATTGCGCTACAGCGGCGCGTCTCTGGGCTATCAGCTCGCCTCCGATGATCGCCGGCGGACCCGCGCCGATGATCGCGACGGCCCTGTTCGCCACCTATCACTCCGGTTACGCGATCTCCATCTACATCGCCGCTTGCGCGGTGGTGAGCCTGGTGTCGACGGCCTTGATGCCCGACTATACCGGCAAGGACATCTCGAAGGAATACGACGAGTGATGGGCGACGCGACGGCGTTTATCGCGGCCGTTTCGTTTTCGTCGGCCATATCGGTGCCGCATCGGTTTTCGCCCGAGGAGGGTTTCATGTGGAATTGGAAAATCACGGGGGTTCTCAGCCTGGCGTTCGGGGTCGCCGGAATTGGCTGGGGTTACGCCCAGCAGAATCAGGCCCCCGGATTCTTCGAGTTGCGCGTCTATACCGCGCTGCCGGGCAAGCGCGATGCCCTCGCGGAGCGTTTCGCGAGCCGCACCGCCGCGATCTTTGCGAGGCACGGTATCACCAATGTGGGCTACTGGATTCCGCGGCAGAGCGATCCCGAGCTGGGCATCAGCGCCGAGAACACGTTCATCTACATCCGCGGCTATCCCTCCAAGGAGGAACGCGACAAGCGCCTGGCGGCGAGGGCGCAAGACCCCGAATTTGATGCGGTGGTGAGGAAGGCGGAGGCGAACCCGGACACCAGGCTGATCGCCAAGGTGCACAACATCGACATGACGCCGCACGGCTCGTATACGACGATCACGCTCGCCAAGTAGAACCAGGCATTCTCCTTCGGTCCCCTAACGACGGGGACGTCGACCCCGGCCCGGGGCGTAACGGCAGGTTTTCATGCCCGCGGCCACGATGCAGGCGCAGGCAAACTATTGCGCCGGGGACGAGGCCGCCAAGCCGAAGCACGGCGGCCTCGAGCGCCGAAGCGCTCAGCTGGTCTTTTTTGCCTTGTGCTGCTTCATGTGCTTCTGACTTTTCTGGCTGCTGCTGCGGTAGCACGACCCGCCGCCGCAAGAGTTTGGATCCTGGTAAGTCGCCCGATCCGGATTAGCAGTGGCCGACGTCCTCCTCGCCGCAAAGGCGGAATCAGCGACGCTGACTGCCAGGATGCCGCCGAGTACAAGTGCCATGACGCGCATGAATATCTCCTTTTGGTGCGGTCCATCCCCATCAGTTTCTAGGATTGCTTAATGATCAACCAAACGCGCAGCCTCAACAGAAGCAGGCAGGAGAGCCCGATGCCGGCAAGGGCCAGCGACGTCGACCCCAGCCGGTGCCGACGACAAATCTCATGACCACGGCGTCATGAATTTAGAGCAAGAAAGCTATCCGCCGAGAACAAGGCCGCCAATGCCGCAGCACGACTGCCTCGAGCGCCGAGGCGCGCTCAGCTGGATTTCTTTGTCTTGTGCTGCTTCATATGCTTCTGACTTTTCTGGCTGCTGCTGCGGTAGCACGAGCCGCCACCGCAACCATTTACAAATTGGTGATCCGAACTCGGTTCCGTCGACCTCTTCGCGGCAAAAGCCGAATCCGCGACGCAGACGGCCATCATACCGGTGAGTACGAGTGCGATAACGCGCATGAAAATCTCCTTGATGCGATCCGTTCCGAGGTTCCCAGGATTTACTGGACGACCAGCCAAACGCAGCTTTCATCCGGGCAGAGTTGAGACCAATTTTTGATCTGGGTGACCTACCTCAGCCAATCTCTTTCCCATAGCGCAGTCAAGAAGATTCGATCTGCGCAAGAAACAACGCGGACTCTGGTGAACGATTATTAATTCAAGGCCTCCATCACAAAACTCTTCGGCACGGGCCCAGCGTCGGCGCTCTGGAAAGTGAGACAACATCCCATACGGTCGCCGGGGCTTTAGAGATTCCAGCGTGCCGTGCATCGCGCTGCACAATTTACTTGTGATCCAAGTGGCGTAGTATGGCAAAAACGACCCATTTTCCGGCACAAATCGTAACCATGAGGCAAGTATATGAAATCGCTCCGGCGGCGACATGTTCTGATTCTTCTGCCTTTGATCCTCTTCGCCGCGGCGCCGGTTTTTGCGCAATCGACACCCTCGGAGCCATCGACCCTCCAGGCGAGGATCGACGCGGCCGCGCTCGCACTCGGCAGTAATCCGAAGTTCAAACACCTTTCTCCAAAATACCGCCAGGGACTCGTCGAATTTGTTTCCGGTAACATGTTGTTCGTGCTGCTTCACGAATTGGCCCACGCACTTACAACTGAAATGGATATACCGATCCTCGGAAGGAAGGAGGACGCGGCCAATTCCTTCGCCGTCACGAGACTGATCGGATTGGACACCGCATTTTCGGATCGCGTGCTCGTTGAGGCGGGCAAGGGTTGGTTCCTGGCTGGCCGCCGCGACAAAGCTACCGGAGACCCGGTCCCCTACTATGACGAGCACGGCCTCGATCAGCAGCGCGGCTACGAGATCGTGTGCCTGATGGTCGGCTCCGGCCAGGAAAAATACCAGCATATCGCCGATGAGACGAAGCTGCCGAAAGCCCGCCAGAAGAGTTGCGCGGGAGATTATAACGACGCTTCGAAATCATGGGCCATGGTGCTCAAGCCCCATCTGCGCACGCCCGATGAGCCGAAAACGAAAATCGACGTGGTCTATGGCGAGGCGAAAGGCAAGCTCGACACCATTGCCCAGGGGCTTCGCTCCATCAAGCTGCTGGAAACCGTCGCCGACCGTGTCGCGAACACTTACGCGTGGCCGGCTCCGTTTACGATCGAAATACAGAGCTGCGGTTTCCCCAACGCTCAATGGGTGCCCGAAACTCACAAGCTCACGCTGTGTTACGAACTGGCTGCCGATTTCGCCGACCTTTATCGGGACTATGGCGGCGCTTCGACGGAAAGCCGGAAACGAAAATCCAAATGATCCTTTGGCGGGAGCGGCACGGCCGCTACGGCGCGAGCTCCGATCCGAGCTTGCCCGCGGTCTCGACGATCCAGGCGCGGTAGCGGGTGAGCGGCGTCACGCCGGTGAGGCCGCCGCAGCCCGCAGTAAGCTTGGGTCCGGTCGACCAGCTCACGACGCCGATGACGGCGAGGCCGCCGCCGCCGGTATCGAACGCCGGTGCGCCGGAATCGCCGGTGCAGGCGCCGAGGCCGCCGGCCTCGCCCTTGGTCTTCGGATCGACCAGGCGGAGCTGAAGCGTGCCGGGCTGGCCGGTGGCGACGAGCGTCGCGGCGCGCACGGTGCCGCCGCTGCGGCCGTCGCCGCGGATGGCGAGGCCGTAGCCGGCGACGACGAAGGGGTCGCCCGCCGCGACGGTGCGGCCCGCGGCGGCGAGCGGCGCCGGCGCGAAGGTTTGCGGCAGCGGCGTCGCCAGCTTGAGGAGCGCGACGTCGGCGGTGGCGCGGTGCGCCAAGAGGGCCGCGAGCTCGAACTGGGGATGGCGCGCGATGGCGGCTACGTCGCGAAGATGCGGGTTGCGGGCGGCATCGAACTCCATGAGCTTGTAGTCCGCCCCCGGCAGCGCGCAATGGCCGGCGGTCAGCACGAGATCCCTCGAGATCGCGACCCCCGTGCAGGAGGTGCCTCCTGATCCCACCACCAGCACCACGTGGCGCGCGATCGTCATGTCCGCCGGCGGCGCGCCGCCCACCATGGCCGGCGCGACTTGCGGGGCGAGGCACAATCCGAGGACGGCGAGGAGGCGGGTCATGGGCCGGGATCAGCCGCGTGCGGTGCGCAATGTCAATGCGGGCGATGCCTCAGTTAGAGTTGTCGCAGCTGCTGGTCGATCGATGGAGACCGTGAGGTTCCCGCGTGCCGCACCCGATGATAGCATGTCGGAAAATGGGTTTCAATTCTGGTTCTCGCTCAGCACGCCACCGAAGCCCGCGGAGGGTTGGACACATGCCGATGCCGGAAGCCGAAATAACGGCCTCGCCTGAACAATCGAAGGAACCACCGAAGGTGCAAGCGGCTGCGCCCGGTCAAACGGAAGCCGCGCCCGAGCAAGACATCAAATCTCCGAAGCACCGCGCTACGGCTCCGACTTTCGTCCCGTCCCTGATCGTCGGTCTGGTGGTCGCTTCCGTCGCCGGCTTGTCGATCTGGTACCTGGTGCGGCCCGAACCCCTGCTGGTGCAGGGCGAGGTGGACGCGACGCGCTTCGACCTCGCCGCGCGGGTCGACGGGCGCGTCGCGGAGATTCCCGTCGAGCGCGGCCAGAACGTCGCCGCCGGCGCCGTACTGGTCAAGATCGACAACCCCGAAACGCTCGCCAAAGACGAGCAGGAGCTGGCCGCGAAGGTGGTCGCCGAGGCGCAGCTCGCCAACATCAATGCCGGCACGCGCGCGGAGGTCATTGCGTCGCGCAAGGCGGCGCTGGAGCGGGCGGAGGCCAGCGTGGTGCTCGCGCAGAAAACTTACGACCGCACCAGCCAGCTGGCCGCGAGCGGCAATGCTCCGCAGGCGCGGCTCGATCAGATGACCAATTCTCTGCATGAGAGCCAACGCGCCGTGGATCAGGCCAGATCGGCTTACGAGCAGGCCGTGAACGGCTACACGCGCGAAGAGCATGAGATCGCCGAGGCGAATGTCGGAAAGGCGGTCGCCGATATCAAGGCCGTTCAATCGATCGTCGATCAGATGACGGTCTATGCGCCCGTGGCCTCGCAGGTCTACCAGCGCAACGCGGAGCCCGGCGAATATGTTTCGCCCGGCGTGCCGCTGGTGACTTTGATCGATCTCAACGACTTGTGGGTCCACTTCGACCTGCGCGAGGACCTGGTCAGGACGCTCAAGATCGGCGACCGCTTCGACGTGCGGATCCCGGCGCTTGCGGACCGCCGCATTACCGTCGAAGTCAAGCTGATCGCAACCAAGGGTGAATATGCGAGCTGGCGCGCCACCCGCGCCACCGGCGATTTCGACCTGCGGACGTTTTCGATCCGCGCCTACCCGGTCGACAAGGTGCCCGAGCTGCGGCCGGGAATGAGCGCCTATCTCGACTGGCGAACGCGCGGATGAGGCCGAAGCCGAAACCCGGGTTCCTGCTCGTCGCCGCGCGCGAATGGCGATGGCTGCTGCACGACCGTGCGGCCCTCATACTGATCTTCGGCGTGCCGCTGTTCGCCTTCGTCGTGCTGACCGCGGTGTTCAGCCATCCCGTGATCCGCGGGCTCGGCGTGGCCGTCGTCGACGAGGACCGATCGGAGACCTCGCGCGCCTTTGTGGAGCAAGTGGCAGCGTCTCCGAGTCTAAGCATCGTCGAACGCGACGGTGACCTCGCGTCGGCGGCCCGGGCGATCCGATCCGGCGACGCCATCGCCGCCGTCTACATCCCGGCCAATTTCGAGCGCGACCTCAAGGCCGAGCGACGCCCCCAAGTCGTCGCCTTCTACAACCAGCAGTACCTCACGGCCGCCGGTGTCGCCTCCTCAGGCCTGAGTGACAGCCTGTCCGCCGCGACCAGCCGCGCTGTAACCCGCGGAGCGCCAAAGGCCGCCCGCATCGGATCGCTCGTCGCCGAGACGATCGTCTTGGTCAATCCGCAGCGAAACTACGCGCAGTTCCTGCTGCGCGCGCTGCTGCCGATGGTGATCCACGTCGTCATCGCACTCGCTGCCGGCTATGCCGTGGGCTCCGAGTTCCGGCGGCGCAGCGTGCGAGCCTGGCTCGCCTGCGCGGGCGGCAATCCGGTCGTCGCGCTGGCGGGCAAGCTTGCACCGCTGTTCGTGATCTTCTTCTTTATCATGCTGGCGGTGCCGCTCGTCCTGGAGGGACTGCTGGAGATTTCGTTCAAGGGGGATGTGCCGATGATCATCGTCGCCGGGTCGCTGCTGATCATCGGCTACCTGGCGCTCGGCGCGCTGATTCAGCTTGTGGTCGGCGACCTCGCGACCGGACTGGGCCTCACCGGCCTCGTCGTCTCGCCCGCGTTCGGGTATGCCGGGGTCGGATTTCCGGTCTTCGGCATGAACGCATTCGCGCAATTCTGGGGCGCGCTCCTGCCAATACGCTGGTACATGGCCGTGCTGCTCGGGCAGGCAGCGCGCGGACTGCCGCTGGCCGAATCCGCACGCCCATTCGCCGCATTGGCGGGGCTCGCCGTGCTTTACACGTTGCTCGCATTCCTCCGCCTGCGCACAGTCAGCCGAAACGTGAGGCGCAGAGTGCCTGCGCCACGGCCGGCGGCGCCCCCTGCTGCGCCGCTCGGCCTCGGCGGAGCTTTCGCCGCCGAGTGGCGGCGCGTGCTCGCGATCCGTGGTGCTTTCATTCTGCTGGTGGTGGCGCCGCTGGTCTACGGCTTCTACTACCCTCAGCCGTATCTCAACCAGATCCTGCGCAAGATCCCGATTGCCGTCGTCGACGACGACCTGACCGAGCTCAGCCGCAACATCGTGCAGACACTGGATGCGAGCGGCGCGGTCCGGGTGGCAGTGAGCTCGGAAACGCTCGCCGAGGCGCGCGCGGCGGTCGACCGCGGAGAGGTCATGGCCGTGGTCGGGATCCCGCCGCAAACCGAGCGCGATGTGCTCAAGGGCAACACCGTCCACATTCCCATCTATGCCGATGCGACCTACCTTTTCATTTTCAGAACGACGGCGAGCGGCATCGCTACGGCGATCGGTACCTTGTCGTCCGAGCTTGCCGCCGGCGGTGCGCGCACCGACGGCAGCCTCGTCAAGGCGACACTCGCGTCCGCGAGCCCGGCCGACGTCCTGTTGCAGCCGATCTTCAACCCGGTCGGCGGCTACGCGAGCTACACCGTCCCGGCCGCCTTCGTGCTGATCCTGCAGCAGATGCTCCTGATCGGCGCGTCGATGCTGACCGTCGTCGCCATGGCGCAAACCGCCGGCGGAGCGTTCGCGACCGTGCTCGGCCGCGGCGTCGCGCATCTGACCATCTACCTGCCCGCCCTCGCGCTGTACTTCATCGTGCTGCCGCGGTTCTACGGCTTTTCCACGCTCGGCCAGCCCTTGCAATTGTTCGCACTCGCGTCGCTGTTCACGCTGGCGACGAGTTTCATGGGCCAGGCGGCGGGCGCCTGGTTCAAATACCCGGAAACTCCGACGCTGATTTTCCTCGGCACGAGCCTTCCGCAGTTTTTCCTGGCGGGTTTCTCGTGGCCGCGCGAAGCCATCCCGAAGCCCGTGCTCGCCGCGGGTTACATTTTCCCTTCGGACTTCGCGATCGACGGCATGGTCCGCATCGACCAGCTGGGAGCGAACCTGTGGGAGGTGGCGCACGACTGGCGGGGACTCTGGTCTCTGGCCATCATCTATTTCGTGCTCGCGGTGATTTCCGCCGTTCTCGCCAAACGGAGGCAGGTGCATGGCTAGTCGCAGACCGGTCCGCATCATCGTGCTCTGTTTCATCCTGGTCGCGGCCGGCGTCGGCGGATATTTCCTGTGGCGCCCCGGGCCGGAGGCGCCGATCGTCGGCGTCGTGCGCACGACCGAGGTCCGCGTCGCGCCCGAGGTCGGCGGCCAACTCGCAGCCGTCAAGGTCCAGAAGGGCGCCCGGGTCCGCGCCGGCGACATCGTCGCCGAGCTGTCGGCGCTCGAACTGACTGCGTCGGTGGCACAGGCGCGCGCAGCGCTTGCTGCTGCGTCGGCAAATCGCGACCACGTCTACGCCGGGGTGCGTGAGGAGGAGGTCGCCGGCCTCGCGGACGAGATCGCCAAGGCTCAATCGCGGCTGGCGTATGCGGAGGCGCAGCTTGGCCGCACCACGTACCTGGCGCGCAGCGATACCGCCTCGCAGCAGTCGCTCGATCAGGCAACAAACGACGCGGCGGCCGCACGCGCCGACGTCGCCGAGGCCAAGGCCAATCATGCCGCCGCGCAAGCCGGGCCCACCGAGGAGGAACGCGCCATCGCGGACGCCCAGGTCAAGGCCGCGGCGGCCGCGCTCGCGGTGCTCGAGCGGCGGCTGGAGAAGACCGTCCTGCGGGCACCGGCCGACGGCGTCGTGAGCGTGGTCGTCGCCGAGGTCGGCGAGAACGTCCGCGCCGGCGAGCCGGTGGTCGTGATCGAGGAAACCGGCAAGCTGTGGCTGTCGTTCAACGTGCAGGAAGATCTGCTTCACGGTGTCACCGTGGGGTCGAAAGTCGACATTGGGCGCCCGGCCGTGCAAGAAGCGGCGCCGGCGGTCGTCACCGAACTTGTGCCCCTCGGGCCGTTCGCGACCTGGCAGGCCGAGCGCGCGATCGGCGATCATGATCGCAGTACGCTGCGCCTGCGTCTCGATCTCCAGGGCGACCAGACCGGGTTCGAGCCGGGTATGACCGTCTGGCTGGTGCCTTCGCCAACCCGGTGACCGGACGAATGGCGTTGATCGCAGTTCTGGATGACCGACCTGGATTACCAGCGCACTTGCAAAGGTCTTGGAATGACAATTGTGCTCGCGCCGGTTAATCAAATTCGTGGCGTGTCGAAAATAGCACCAAGCGTGGCGTCACGTCAGGAAGAGTTGGCGCAGAGGCAGGCGCGCGAGCCGGTCTAGCACGGACATTGACCGGTGACGACGGGCGGCTTTGGCCGTTGCCGATCACCGTGCCGGTCTCCGGCGCACTCCGAAAAACCTCACAAAAGTCGTGAATCAGGGGCGTCTTTTACGAGTTCAGCATGTCCACGACCACCGGACCCGACGCAGGTCCCTGGCTCGCTGATACGGACCAGAAGCTGGCCATCCGAAGGAAATGTGATTGCAAAGCAGGACCATGAACGTCAACCGCCAATTGTATGCAATCTGCCTCGAGGCGCAAACACTCGAGAGCATATTTTAGTTGCTGCTCCGACACGACACGCGTCTCCTTCTTCAGGGGAGTCATCGCACAGCATCGGTTGTCCTGTCGGTGGCCTACGCCACAGAGAAAGGGAAAATCCGCATAGAGTTGATCGATCCCAAGTTGGTGGTAAGGAAGCCTCAACGCGATCGTGCGCGCCGCATGTGTGCTGTTTCGCTCATAACGTGCGACAGCGGAATGCTAGGGTCTTGGCCCGTTCACATTCCTACGGCGGCAAGTATGTTGAAAACCCAACGCGATGATGAGAGCCACCGCAATCAGTTGCTCGGCGCTTTGGAGCCTGCCAGTCGCAAGCGGATCGACCCCCATCTCGAGCCCATAGAGCTTAAACTTGGCGCCGTCGTCTGCGAAGCAGGCGGCCTCCTCATGCACGCCTATTTCCCGCAGGGCAGCGTCCTCTCCTTACTAACCGTCTTGGAGAATGGCGCGGCAATCGAGACCGCCAACATAGGGCGCGAAGGAGCATTCGGCCTCTTCGCGGCCATGTACAGCCGGGTCTCGTTTAACCGGTGCATCGTGCAATTGGAGGGCCGCATGGTTCGATGTCCGATCGAAGCACTGCAATCCGAATTCAAGCACAGCGAACACGTGCGCGATCTCTTCGTCAGCTATTCAGAGACGCTGCTGTCCCAAGTGCAGCAGACGGTCGCATGCAATGCCATGCATTCGACCGAAGAAAGAATGTGCCGGTGGCTTCTCATGATGCATGATCGGGCGGAAGGCGAATTTCTGACGTACACTCACGAGTTCCTCGCACATATCCTGGGTGCGAATCGCAAATCGGTAACGCTTGCCGCTCAATTCATGCAAACGGCCGGCCTCATCAGCTACCGCCGGGGAACAATCCAAGTTCTCGATCGGCAAGGCCTCGAAAAGGCGTCGTGCGAATGCTATTCGATCGTGAAAGAGAGATTTGACGCCTTCCTCGCCCCGCCGTCGACGGCGGTCCAGGGCAATACCAAAGGGCGAGACCAGACTAAACAGGCATAAAGTCCCGTGCGGTCGTATTCCGGCGCTTCAGTTGGCGGAGGAGGACCTCGCGATATCGAGACGTACAGTCGCAATCGTTCGCATGATCTGGCACCTCCGCCACCCACGACACCCATGCTGGTACAGGAGCCCTCCGCAGCATCGGGAGCGGAAATCTGCCCCCATCGCTATTTCGGGCCCATTGATATATGTTCATTGCAGAGTTGCCAGCGGGACGTGCCGGAGTCCCGTGGATTAGCGGCAGCGTCGATGCCCCGGCGAGCGCTTCAGAAATCGCGACAAGTCGTCCAGCCCAAGGACGTAAGCCCGCTCGATGGTCGGCGCGCAGATCCCGCTTGCCATCGCCAAATTGGGAGCGTCAGCGATGCCAAAGGATGCAAAAAAAGCGGCGTTTGACCCGAAGGTATTCCTCACCACCGCCAATGGCGGCCGAACCATCTCCAAATATCATGCGCTGCAAGAAGTTTTCTCGCAAGGCAGTCCTGCCGATTCCGTGTTCTATATCCAGACCGGAAGGGTCAAAGTTACCGTGCTGTCCGAGCAAGGAAAAGAAGCCGTAGTCGCAGTCCTGACGCAAGACACTTTCTGCGGCGAAGGATGCCTGGCCGGGCAACTGTTGCGCATGGCCACCGCCACCGCGATGACGGAATGCGAGATCATGCGGCTGGAGAAGGCCGCCATCATCTGCGTGCTCCGTGAGGAGCCGGCGTTTGCCGAGTTGTTCGTCTCGCATATTTTGGCTCGGACCATCCGAGTCGAGGAGGACCTTGTTGACCAACTATTCAATTCGAGCGAGAAGCGCCTAGCACGAGCTCTTCTACTGCTGGCGAATTTCGGGAAAGAAGGCAGGCCCGAGCCGGTCATCCCAAACGTCAGCCACCAGACCCTCGCTGAAATGATTGGCACCACACGGTCTCGCGTAAATTTTTTCATGAACAAATTCAGAAAATTGGGCCTCATTGATTACAACAGTCACCTGGAAGTCCACAGTTCTTTGTTGAACGTTGTTCTGCACCCGCATATTTCAGCCGATCATGAGGGCTGAATGGCGCGCAGGGCGGGAGCCTCACGCAACGCGGCTGAGCTCGAACCGGGAGACTAAGGTCAAGGCGCGACCATCCGCGCCGCGAGCTTGTCGCGCAGGCGCGCGCGGCGGCGGCCGCTGCGTCGGCGCAACGCGACCACGTCTATGCCGGTGTGCGTGAGGAGGAGGTCGCCGGACTTGCGGACGAGATCGCCAAGGCTCAATCGCGGCTGTCCTTCTTCGGCCCCGGGCGCCCCTTTCCCATCGGCGGCATTCCCGCCACTCTTCGCGGTGAGTTCCGCGGAGAATGTCCATGGATGTACGTGATGCCGTCGCGTCCCGCTTCAGTTGCCGGGCGTTCCTTCCGACCCCGGTGCCGCCAGCGACCGTGCGCGAGATTCTCGCCCAGGCGGCGCGCGCACCGTCCGGCGGCAATCTCCAGCCGTGGCGGGTCCATGCGCTGGCGGGGGCCGTGCTCGAAGACCTCAAGGCCCGCATCCGCCCGCACGCGCCAACCAATCCGCGCGGGGAGGGCGCCGAATACGAGGTCTACCCATCGCCGCTCAAGGAGCCTTACAACGCCCGGCGCTTCGAGGTCGGCGCGTTGCTCTACCGCGCGCTCGGCATTCCCCGCGAGGACCGCGCGGCGCGCTATCGCCAATACGCCCGCAATTTCGAATTCTTCGGCGCCCCGGTCGGCCTGTTGTTTTCGATCGACCGCACCATGGGGCCGCCGCAATGGTCCGACCTCGGCATGTACGTCCAGACCGTGATGCTGCTCGCCCGCGCCTACGGGCTCGACACCTGCAGCATCGAGGCCTGGACCTTCTGGCACAAGACGGCCTCGGCCTTCCTCGCCCTCCCGGCGGAGGAAATGGTATTTTGCGGGATGGCGCTCGGCCATGGCGACCCGGCCGCGCCGATCAACCGGTGGCGTGCTCCGCGCGAGGATGTCGACGGCTTTGCCGCTTTCCTGGGCTTTCCCGACACCGACCGGCCGCCGGCGACGCCGTCCGCGCCAACGGGCGCGTAGCCGTAAATGCTCATGGCCGATCACTCGCAAGGTGCGAGTTCGGCATTGATGATAGCGCGCAACGGAGGCAGAGCGTCGTGAACGGTCACCCAAACGACCTGCTGCGCCACATCTTCATAGTCGTGCCGGTACTTGTTACCGGCGGCAGCCATCTGCCGCCACTGGATCGCGGGATAGCGTGCCTTCATGTCCTCCGGCACGCGCCTTGACGCCTCGGATATGATCTCGAGGCAACGTGTGATCGCGTGGAAGGTGCGCAGGTCGCCGGCAAAACGCCGATAATCGTAGCCTCCCAAAAAGCTCGCGATCAGATCAATGAAATAGCGGATATCGCTGAGAGCCGTTCTCTCGGTGTCAGAAAGCATAGATCGTCAGCGGTCGCTCTTGGCCGCACAAGCGGTCTCAGGCCGTCGCGGTTCACGACATCTACCGGCTGACTAAACAACCCCTCGATATATTCCTTGATGTCGACGTAATCGTACATCGTCACCCGCGCTGCGGGGTCGAGTTCGATCATGATGTCGATATCGCTGTCGGGGCGGTCGTCGCCACGCGCACGGGAACCGAACAAGGCGGCATGGCTCACGCCGGACGCCTTCAAGGCGGCTTCGTTCGCGCGCAATCTTGCTAAGATGTCCTGCCTGTCCATGACGGAATCCTACCACAGGCAGGCGATTCCGGGCAGGCCAAAACGCTCCGGACTTTTGCACGCAGAAATAGCCCTTGTGCATCAATGGCCTGGTTTCTGCCCTCGCAGGCCCCTTTCCTGCGCTTTCTCGACGCCGACCGGCCGCCGGCGACGCCGCAGTGTTGACGAAGTATGTGGGTAGAGGCCAAATCAGCGGTCGGGCAATGGCGGATCAGCATCGACGTGGTCCAATCTGAATTCATGGCCGCGGAGTCATGGCCGCAAAGTCACGGGCGGCAAAGCCATGGCCGCCGGACCGGCTGGGGGAACCTGAATGCGCCTCCTCGTCATCGAGGATGATCCCGATCTCAACCGTCAGCTCGCGACCGCGCTGACCGACGCCGGCTATGTGGTCGACCGCGCCTTCGACGGCGAGGAGGGGCACTATCTCGGCGAAACCGAGCCCTATGACGCCATCATCCTCGACATCGGCCTGCCCAAGATGGACGGCATCTCGGTGCTGGAAGCGTGGCGGCGCGCCGGCCGGGCGATGCCGGTGCTGCTCTTGACCGCGCGCGACCGCTGGAGCGACAAGGTGCAGGGCTTCGATGCCGGCGCCGACGATTACGTCGCCAAGCCCTTCCATCTCGAAGAGGTGCTGGCGCGCATCCGCGCGCTGCTGCGCCGCTCGGTCGGTCACGCCAAGAGCGAGTTCCTGTGCGGCCCGGTGCGGCTCGACTCCCGCACCGGGCGGGTCACCGTCGACGGCACGCCGGTCAAGCTCACCTCCCACGAATACCGCCTGCTGTCCTACCTGATGCACCACACCGGCCGGGTGGTGTCGCGCACCGAGCTGGTCGAGCATCTCTACGACCAGGACTTCGACCGCGATTCCAATACCATCGAGGTCTTCATCGGGCGCATCCGCAAGAAACTCGGGGTCGAGATCATCCAGACCGTGCGCGGCCTCGGGTACCTTCTCACCCCTCCCGCCGATGCGCGCTAGCTCGCTCGCGCTGCGGCTGTTCCTGTCGGCGACCGCCTGGACGGTCGTCATCCTGCTGGCCACCGGAATCATCCTGTCCTCGATCAACCGCGAAGCGGTGGAGCGTTCATACGACCGCCGGCTCGGCGTCTATCTGCGCACCCTGGTGGCCGACGTGGCGGCGCCGGAGCAATCGCCCGACCGCACCGAGCCGGCGCTCGGCGAACCGCTGTTCGATCTGCCGCTGTCGGGATGGTATTGGCAGGTCACGCGCCTGGGCGGCGCCAAGCCCGAGATCCGCCGCTCGCGCTCGTTGTGGGACAGCAACCTGGCAGCGCTCGACGAGGCCGACGCGCCGCTGGGCGCCGACGGCACCCGCCACGGTTATGCGATGGGGCCGGAAGACCAGCGGCTGCGGCTGGTCGAACGCAATGTCGATCTCGGCGAGGACGGCCGCTATCTGATCGCGGTCGCCGGCGACCCCCAGGAGATCGACGACGAGACGCGCTCGTTCGACCAGGCGCTGATCGTCACCTTCGGGACGCTCACGCTGGTCCTGATCTTCATCACCATGTTCCAGGTGCGGTTCGGACTGGCGCCCCTCAAGCGGATATCGGAATCGCTGGCCGCGATCAGGGCCGGCACCGCCGAACGCCTGGAGGGCAATTTCCCGGTCGAGATCGCGCCGCTGGCGCGTGAGACCAATGCGCTGCTGGAGGCCAACCGCGAGATCGTCGAGCGCGCCCGTACCCATGTCGGCAATCTCGCCCATGCCCTCAAGACGCCGCTCTCGGTCATCGTCAACGAGGCGGCCACCCATGGCGGCGACCCGTTCGCCGCAAAGGTGACCGAACAGACCACCATCATGCGCGACCAGATCGCCCATCATCTCGAGCGTGCCCGGCTCGCCGCCCGGCTCGAGGTGGTCGGCAGCATCACCGACGTGGTGCCGGTGATCACCGCGCTGACCCGGACCATGGAGAAGATCTACCAGCCGCGCGGCATCGCCATCGACCTCGATGCCCCCGCGCCGGTCCGGTTTCGCGGCGAGCGCCAGGACCTTGAGGAGATGATCGGCAATCTCGTCGACAATGCCTGCAAATGGGCACAGATGCGGGTCAGCATCGAGGTGGTACCCGATGCCGGCGCGCAACCGATGTTGCGGATCATCGTCGATGATGACGGCCCGGGCCTGACCCCCGCGCAACGCGATCAGGTCGCGCGGCGCGGGCGGCGGCTCGACGAGACCAAGCCGGGCTCGGGGCTCGGCCTGTCGATCGTGCTGGAACTCTCGACCCTGTATGGCGGCAGTCTGACGCTTTCGACCGCGCCGATCGGCGGCCTGCGCGCCGAGCTCGTCCTGCCCGCCGCATGAGCGCGCGCCCCCGATCAAGAATGATTTGCTTTTGAAACAAAGGTGTTGCCCCGATTTACCCCTGGTGCCGAGCCGCGTGCCGTCGGCGCCATGCGGCCCTGACGCACTGCGGCTGCAAGTCGCCCGGCGGCGGGACCTGATTGCCCCTATGTTCGGATGCGTTCGCCCGGTCGCCGGCCCCGCCTGCTATTGCATCTTAGCCGTTGCAGGGCACCCGCCGGGCATGGTGTAACCTGCGTTCCGAAACTGGCAGCCCCGCACCATGATGCTCTGGTTGACATTGGCGCTGATGACGGCCGCGGCGCTCGGCGCCGTGGTCTGGCCGTTGGTGCGCGCGCGCGGGATGACCGCGGCCGGCAGCGACCTCGTCGTCTACCGCGACCAGCTCGAGGAGATCGAGCGCGATCGCACCGATCGGCGCATCGGGTCCGATGAAGCCGACGCCGCCCGTGTCGAAGTGTCGCGCCGCCTGCTCGCCGCGGCGAGTGCCGAGACCGCACCGCCGGCGGAGACCGGACGCGGCAGCCGGCGCCGCTTTGCCGCCGTGGCGGCAACGGTGGTCATGGTGCCGCTGCTCGCCGCGGCGCTGTATAGCCTGCTCGGCTCGCCCGATCTCCCCGGCCAGCCGCTCGCCTCGCGCGCCAAGGGCGGTGAGGAGAACCTCGAGAGCAATCCGATCGCCCAGCTGCTCGCCCGAGTCGAGGCCCATCTCGAGGAAAACCCGGACGATGGGCGCGGCTGGGAGGTGGTGGCGCCGGTCTACATGAAGCTCGAGCGCTACGACGACGCGGCAAAGGCGCGGCGCCAGGCGATTACGCTGCTGGGCGCGACCGCCGTCCGCGAGGTCGACCTCGGCGAGGCCATCACCGCCGCCGCCAACGGCGTGGTCAGCGAGGAGGCCAAGGCCGCATTCGATCGCGCCATCGCTCTCGACGCCGGGAATTTCAAGGCCCAGTTCTATCTCGGGCTCGCCGCCGAGCAGGACGGCAACGCCACGGAGGCTGCGCGCATCTGGCGCGAATTGATCGCCAAGGCACCCTCCGACGCGCCGTGGCTCTCCGTGGTGCGGCAGTCGCTCGCGCGGGTCGAGACACCCGGCGGCTGCCGCCGCGGCGGTTCCCGCCACGGAGCCGGCCTGGGCCGCGGCCCGACGACATCTCCGCCGCCGGCGAGATGACCGATCAGCAGCGCTCACAGATGATCCGCGGCATGGTAGACCGGCTGGCGACGCGCCTGCATACGGATGGGTCCGATCTGGACGGCTGGCTGCGACTGTTACGCGCCTATAAGGTGCTGGGCGAGCATGATAAGGCAAAGGCGGCCGTAACGGAGGCGCGCGCCGCGCTGACGAGCGAACCGGACAAGCTGCGTCGTCTCGACGCGGCCATCAAGGATCTCGACATCGGAGGCTGATCGCATTCGAGACGCGCGCAGGCTTGGCTGCGGCGGGTACAGGGAGTTCAAGGACCGATGACGCGGAAGCAGCGCCGCATAGTCTTGATTGTCTCGGGTGTCGGTGTCCTCGCGGTCGCGGTGCTGCTGGTGCTCGGCACCCTCAAGGACTCCATCGTCTTCTTCAATTCCCCGACCGATGTGGTCGACAAGCACGTCCTGCCCGGCGCCCGCATCCGCCTGGGCGGCTTGGTGGTTACCGGCAGCGTGTCACGCAGCGATCCGCTGTCGATCCGTTTCGAGGTGACCGACGGCAATCAGGCGATCCCGGTGACCTATCAGGGCATCCTGCCGGATCTGTTCCGCGAAGGGCAGGGCATCGTCGCCGAAGGTTCCCTGGACAGTTCCGGCGTGTTTCGGGCCGACAATGTGCTCGCCAAGCACGACGAGAACGGTATATGCCCAAGGAGGTCGCCGATGCCTTGAAGAAGCAGGGGCATTGGAAGGACGAGTACGAGAAGAAAGGCGCCATGCGGTAGTGTGGCTGCCTTTTTACTTCCCCTGAAAGGGGGAGGAGCGAACGGACCTCCTCCTCCTGAAGAAGGGGAGGGGAAAACGAACCCTCGCCATGAACAAAGGGGAGGGAGGAAACGGATCGAGCGTCGGGCGTTTCGGCACCTGCTGCCGCTTAGCCCCTTTGGTGAAAGGTCGGGTCGGATGATCGAAGAGATCGGCCATTACGCTCTCGTACTCGCGCTGGCATTGGCGCTGGTCCAATCGACCGTGCCGCTGATCGGCGCCCGTACCCGCGATGCCGCGCTGATGGCGGTCGCCGAGCCGGTGGCGGTCGCGCAGTTCGGCTTCGTCGCGATCTCCTTCGCCGCGCTGGTATCATGCTACGTCACGTCGGATTTCTCGGTCCGCAACGTGTTCGAGAATTCCCATTCGCAGATGCCGCTGCTCTACAAGTTCACCAGCACATGGGGAAACCACGAAGGCTCGATGCTGTTGTGGGTGCTGATCCTGACTTTGTTCGGCGCCCTGGTGGCGCTGTTCGGCAACAACATCCCGGCTTCGCTCAAGGCGACGGTGCTGGCGGTGCAGGCCTGGGTGGCGGCGGCCTTCCATCTCTTCATATTGATGACCTCCAACCCGTTCCTGAGGTTCGCGCCGGCACCGCTCGAGGGCCGCGACCTCAACCCGGTGCTGCAGGACATCGGTTTGGCGATCCACCCGCCGATGCTCTATCTCGGCTATGTAGGCTTCTCGATTTCGTTCTCCTTCGCCATCGCCGCCCTGATCGAAGGGCGGATCGACGCGGCCTGGGCGCGCTGGGTGCGGCCGTGGCTGCTGGTGGCCTGGATGTGCCTCACCCTCGGCGTCGCCATGGGTTCCTACTGGGCCTATTACGAGCTCGGCTGGGGCGGCTGGTGGTTCTGGGACCCGGTGGAGAACGCCTCGCTGATGCCCTGGCTGGCCGGTACCGCGCTGCTGCATTCCGCCGTGGTGATGGAAAAGCGCGAGGCATTGAAGATCTGGACCATCCTGCTCGCGATCCTCACCTTCTCGCTGTCGCTGATCGGCACATTCCTGGTGCGGTCCGGCGTGCTCACCTCGGTGCACGCCTTCGCCTCCGACCCGATGCGCGGCATATTCATCCTGGCGATCCTCGTCACCTTCATCGGCGGCGGGTTGGCGCTGTTCGCGTGGCGGGCACCCTTGCTGCGGCAAGGCGGCCTGTTCGCGCCGGTGTCGCGCGAGGGAGCGCTGGTGCTCAACAATCTGTTCCTCACCGCCGCCTGCGCCACCGTATTCGTCGGAACGCTCTATCCGCTGGCGCTGGAGGCGCTGACTGGTGACAAAATTTCGGTCGGGCCGCCCTTCTTCAATGCGACCTTCGGGCCGCTGTTCGCGGCGCTCCTGATCGCGCTGCCGTTCGGGCCGCTGCTGGCGTGGAAGCGCGGCGATCTCGCGGGCGTCGCCCAGCGCTTGAGCGGGGCCTTCGTGGTCGCGCTGATCGGGGCCGCGGCGACTTTCGTGGTGGAAGGACGTCCGCTGCTGGCGCCATTCGGCATCGGATTGGCGCTGTTCGTCATCGCCGGCTCGATCACCGACATCGTCGAACGCACGGGCCTGTTGCGGGCGCCGCTGATGAGCGTCGCGCGACGGGCGGCCGGCTTGCCGCGCTCGGCCTGGGGCACCGCATTCGCCCATCTCGGCCTCGGGATCACCCTGCTCGGCATCGTCGGCGAGACGCAATGGAACGCCGAACGCATCGTGTCGGTGAAGCCCGGCGACAAGATCGCGATTCGCAATTACGACTTCACCTTCGACGGCACCACCGATCGCAACGGGCCTAACTACAAGGAGGTCGCCGCCACCTTCACGGTGCGCCGCCACGGCGAGGTTATCGGCGTGATGCAGCCGTCGAAACGGACCTTCGGCTCCCGCGGCACCACGACCACCGAATCCGCCTTGATGGCGCGCGGTTTCAGTCAACTCTATCTGTCGCTGGGGGAACTCAATCCCGACGGCTCGGCGGCCGTCAGGCTCTATTACAAGCCCCTGGTGCTGCTGATCTGGCTCGGCTGCGTCGTCATGGTGATCGGCGGCGGGCTCTCCCTGTCCGACCGGCGCCTGCGCGTCGGAGCGCCCAAGCCGGCGCGCATCAAAACGGCGATGGCGCCGGCGGAGTGAGCGCATGCGCGCGTGGCGAAATGCGGTGATCGCGCTCGCATGCTGGGGTGCGGTATTGGGCGTCGTACATCCGGTGCTCGCGGTGCAGCCCGACGAGGTCCTCACCGACGCGACCCTCGAAGCGCGGGCCCGCGGGCTGTCGCGGGAACTGCGCTGCATGGTGTGCCAGAACCAGTCGATCGACGATTCCGATGCGCCCCTGGCGCGCGACCTGCGCATCCTGGTGCGCGAGCGGCTGACGGCGGGCGACAGCGATGAACAGGTGCTGAATTTCCTGGTCTCGCGCTACGGCGAATTCGTTCTCCTCAAGCCGCCGTTCGAGTGGCACACCGCTATGCTCTGGCTCACGCCCGCGGCGGCCCTGCTGGCCGGCGCCATCGCCATGTTCGCCGCGGTCCGCCGCCGCCGATTCGGCGTCGCCGGGCCGGTGCCGCTCAGCCCGGAGGAAGAGCGGCGGCTCAGCGAGATGATCGACAAAAGTTCGTGAAGCGGGCTCTCCGAGCTCGCCACTGCGATTAATACAAGCGATTGATCTGATTGTTATATTTAGACTTTAGCTCGAACGCGCAGATGTTACCAAAGTTTAATCCCGCGGTCAGACTGCGGTAAGGCGGCGCTCCCCATCCTGGCTTGCAAGAGTCCACTGGTGGGGGCTCCTGGCTCCCTCCCAAATACAACAATATGCACGGAGATTTCTCATGATTGCGAATGCATCCCAACAGGGGCGTCGCGTCCTGTCCAGGCGTCGCCTTGCGATTCTCGCAACCGTCGCCGGCCTCGGGACTGCCGCGATGCTCGCCGGCCACGGTCTTGTGCCCAACAGCGCGAGCGATGTGCTGTTTGCGCCGGCCTATGCCCAGAGTGCCCAGCGTCCGGTCGGTTTTGCCGACATCGTGGAAAAGGTGAAGCCCGCGGTCATGTCGGTCCGCGTCAAGATGGAGGCGCCCTCCAACTCGATGACTTTCAACTTCAATGGCGATGACAATCCGCTGCGCGGTTCGCCGTTCGAGGATTTCTTCCGCCGCTTCGCGCAGCCCGGTCCCGGCGGCAGGCCCGATCAAAACGGCGCGCCGCGCCAGCGTCGGCAATACGCCACCGGCCAGGGCTCCGGCTTCTTCATCACGGCCGACGGCTACGCGGTGACCAACAATCACGTGGTCGACAAGGCCGAGAGCGTCGAGGTGACCACCGATGACGGCAAGAACTATACCGCCAAGGTGATCGGCACCGACCCGCGCACCGACATCGCGCTGATCAAGGTCAGCGGCCGCAGCGACTTCCCGTACGTGCATTTCGGCGATCAGTCGCCGCGGATCGGCGACTGGGTAATCGCGGTCGGCAATCCCTTCGGCCTCGGCGGCACCGTCACCGCGGGCATCGTCTCGGCGCGCGGCCGCGACATCGGCGCCGGCCCCTATGACGACTTCATCCAGATCGATGCGGCCGTCAACAAGGGCAATTCCGGCGGCCCGACCTTCGACGTGGACGGCAACGTGATCGGCGTCAACACCGCGATCTTCTCGCCGTCGGGCGGCAATGTCGGCATCGCCTTCGACATTCCGGCCGAAACGGTCAAGACCGTGGTGGCGCAGTTGCGCGATCACGGCGCGGTCACCCGCGGGTGGATCGGCGTGCAGATCCAGCCGGTCACCGCCGATATCGCCGACAGCCTGGGCATGAAGAATGCCCGCGGTGCGCTGGTGGCGGAGCCGCAATCCGGGAGCCCGGCGGACAAGGCCGGCATCAAGGCCGGCGACGTCATCGTCTCGGTCAACGGCGACACGGTCGACGACGCCCGCACGCTGGCCCGGCGCATCAGTTCGCTCGCGCCGGGTACCTCGGTCAAGCTCGGCGTCGTCCACAACGGCAGGGAAGAAGCCCTGACGCTCACCCTCGGCGAACTGCCGCGGGAGCGCCAGGCGCGCGCCAACGTCGAGGAGCATGAGGATCAGGGCAGCACCGATGTGCCGAGGCTCGGCCTCTCGCTTGCGCCGGCCAAGAACGGCGGCGAAGGCGTCGTGGTGACCTCGGTCGATCCCAACGG
This sequence comes from uncultured Alphaproteobacteria bacterium, assembly GCA_963800215.1. Lineage (GTDB taxonomy): Bacteria > Pseudomonadota > Alphaproteobacteria > Rhizobiales > Xanthobacteraceae > JAJPKK01. The sequence goes on from CAWCZY010000014.1 coordinate 160,754, forward strand.
CACGGCCGGTGATCGGGTCAAGAGCGGGGACGTCATCCTCGACGTCAACGGCAAGCTGGTCTCCTCGCCGGCCGAGGTGCGCAAGGCGGTGTCCGACGCGCATGCGGGCGGCAAGCGTACGGTATTGATGCGGGTGAAGTCGGGCCAGGCGACGCGGTTCGTCGCCGTACCTCTCGGCAACGCATGAGGTAACGGGCAGCCGTCGCCGCGTGTCGCCCCCAAGGCGGCGGCTTCCGTCGGGGACGGGCTTCGGCCCGTCCCCTGAATGAAAACCAGGAACCAAAAGAGCCCGGCATCCATCGCCCCCGCTGGGGTCTGTTGGTCGAAAGGGCGGCGGGATCACCCGCCGCCCTTTCGTAGGTCAGGAGTCGTGGTTTGTTTGGAGGGGATTGTTAAATAGATTTCAGCCACGGTAGATGGCCGGTCCCGGTCCGCCAAGGTTCCGGGGCAGTACGGTGGACGCAATGCGATTGTTGATCATCGAAGACGACCGCGATGCGGCTGAATACCTGGTCAAGGCGTTCCGCGAGGTCGGCCATGTGGCCGATCACGCGGCCGACGGCGAGGAAGGGCTAAGCCTAGCGCTCGACGGCGGCTACGATGTCCTCATCATCGATCGCATGCTGCCGAAGCTCGACGGCCTCGCGGTGATCGGGCAACTGCGGGCGAAAGGCAATGCGGCGCCGGCGCTCATCCTGTCGGCCCTGGGCGCGGTCGACGACCGGGTTCGCGGGCTGCGCGCCGGCGGCGACGACTACCTGCCCAAGCCCTACTCGTTCTCCGAGCTGCTGGCGCGGGTCGAGGTGCTGGCGCGGCGGCATACCGGCCGCGGCGAGGAAACCCAGTACCGGGTCGCCGATCTCGAGCTCGACCGCCTGTCGCACCGGGTGGTCCGCGGCAGCGAGGAGATCTCGTTGCAGCCGCGCGAGTTCAGGTTGCTCGAATACCTGATGAAGCATGCCGGCCAGGTGGTGACCCGGACCATGCTGTTGGAAAACGTCTGGGACTATCACTTCGACCCGCAGACCAATATCATCGATGTGCATATATCGAGGCTACGCTCTAAGATAGACAAGGGATTCGCGCAACCGCTGCTGCATACGGTGCGCGGGGCAGGATACATGATACGTGACGGCGCTCGGTAAACTCCTCCGCACGACGGCGTTCCAGTTGACGCTCGTCTATCTCGTCGTGTTCGCGCTGTTCGCGGCTTTCCTGGTCGGCTATTTCGCCCTCAATACCCGCCGTCTCATCAACGAACAGATCGTCGGCACCGTCGACACCGAGGTCACGGCGCTGACCGGTCAGTACAACCAGGCCGGCATCAGGCGGCTCGTCGTGATCGTCGACGTTCGCTCGCGGCGGCCCGGTTCGAGCCTCTACCTCGTCACCACTCCGACCGGGGAGGGGCTGGCCGGCAATGTCGGCTCGCTGGAGCCCGGCATCCTGGAGTCCCAGGGCTGGGTCGAGACTGCCTACCGCCGCCTCGAAGAGCCGGAATCGGCCGAGCACAATGCGCTGGTGCGGGTGTCGCGGCTGCCCGGCGGCATCCGGCTGCTGGTGGGGCGCGACCTCGACGAGCGCGAACGCATGTTCCACATCGTGGCGGTGGCGGGACGATGGTCGGTGGCGCTCGTCGTCGTGCTCGGGGTGCTCGGCGGCATCTTCGTGAGCCGTCGCGTGCTCAACCGCGTCGAAGCCATGACCGCGACCGCGCAGACCATCATGGCGGGCGACCTGTCCGGCCGGCTGTCGGTCACCGGCAGCGGCGACGAGTTCGATCGCCTCGCGCTGAACCTCAACGTCATGCTGGAACGCATCGACTCGCTGATGCGGGGATTGAAGGAGGTGACGGACAACGTCGCCCATGATCTCAAGACGCCGCTGACGCGGTTGCGCAACCGCTGCGAGGCGGCGCTGCGCATGGCCAAGACGGACGCCGATTACCGCCGCGTCCTGGAAGAGACGATCGAGGAATCGGTTGGGCTGATCCGCACCTTCGACGCGCTGCTGATGATCGCACGGGCCGAATCCGGCGAGATCCGCGACGGCATGGCCGAATTCGACATTGCCGACGTCGCCCGCGACGTCGGCGACCTCTTTGAGCCGCTCGCCGAGGACAAGGGCCTCACCCTGCAGGTCCAGGCCAGCGAACATGCGACCGTGAAAGGCAACCGCGAACTGGTCAGCCAGGCGCTCGCCAATCTCGTCGACAACGCCATCAAATACGCCGCCCCCGACGCCAAGGCCGCCAACGGAGAACGGGCGGGAATCCTCGTCGAGACCGGTGCCGACAAGGACCAGATCACGTTGACGGTGAGCGATCACGGGCCGGGAATCCCCGCCGGCGACCGCTCCCGGGTGGTCGAGCGGTTCGTCCGCCTCGAGCAGAGCCGAAGCGAGCCGGGCTCCGGCCTCGGCCTCAGCCTCGTCTCCGCGGTCGCCCGCCTCCATGGCGGCGAACTCAAGCTCGAGGACAACGCGCCCGGTCTCACCGCGCAGATCGCGCTGCCGCGCACGCCGAGCACGCGGGCGGCGTGACGGTGGCGCACGGCGGCGCCGGCTCTTGCGCCGCGCGGGCGGCGCCGCGCGCGCTGGCCGATGCGACGGGCCGCGCCCGCGTCGCCGCGTGGCTCGACGAAATCGCCGATACGGGTGCCGGCCGGGCGCTGCGTGCGCTCGCGGCGGCGCATCCAGGCGCCGCCGCGCTGGTCGAGGCGATCGCATCCTCGTCGCCCTATCTGTGGGATCTCGCGCGCGCCGATCCCGATCGGCTGGTCGCCGTGCTGGAATCCGATCCCGACGCGGAGCTCGCTGCGTGCCTTGCCCGGACCGCAAGCGAGGTGCGCGCCACGGCCTCCCAGGCCGATGCGATGCGGATTCTCCGCGACATGAAGGCGCAGGCGGCCCTCCTGGTCGCGCTCGCCGATATCGGCGGATTGTGGGACGTGATGCGGGTCACGCGGGCGCTGACGGACGTGGCGGATACCGCGGTCTGCGCCGCCGTGCACCATCTCCTGGCCGGCGCCGCCCGTGCCGGCCACCTCGCGCCGGCCGATCCCGACCGGCCGGACGTGGGCTCCGGCTACATCGTGCTCGCGATGGGCAAGATGGGCGGCGGCGAACTCAACTACTCCAGCGACATCGACATCATCGTGGTGTTCGAGCCGGACGCGCCCGCGCGGGTAGGCGGCATCGAGCCGGGGTGCGCTGTTCGTGCGCCTGACGCGCCAGCTCGTCAAAATGCTGCAGGAGCGAACCGCGCAGGGCTACGTGTTTCGCGTCGACCTGCGATTGCGCCCGGACCCCTCCGCGACGCAGATCGCGATCTCGGTTCCGGCCGCCCTCGATTATTACGAGGGCAGGGGCCAGAACTGGGAACGCGCGGCGATGATCAAGGCGCGTGCGTGCGCCGGCGACATCGCGGCGGGCGAATCGATGCTCGCGGACCTTTCGCCCTTCATCTGGCGCAAATATCTCGACTTCGCCGCGCTCGGTCACATTCACGAGATGAAGCGCCAGATCCAGGCCTATCGCGGCCATGGCGAGGTCGCGGTCGAAGGCCACAACATCAAGCTCGGCCGCGGCGGCATCCGCGAGATCGAATTCTTCGTCCAGACCCAGCAGCTCATCGCCGGCGGCCGTCATCCCCAGTTGCGCAGCCGCGAAACCCTCGCGACCCTGCGCGCGCTGTCCGAGGGCGGCTGGATCGACGCCGCCGCGCGCGGCGATCTCGAACGCGCCTACCTGTTCCTGCGCACCGTCGAGCACCGCCTGCAGATGGTCGCGGACGAGCAGACCCATACGTTGCCCTCGACCCCGGCGGAACTCGCGGCGTTCGCGCGTTTCCTCGGCTATCCCGACCGCGACGCCTTTGCGCAGGCGCTGCTCGGCCATCTCGGCGCGGTGCAGCGTCATTATGTGCGCCTGTTCGAGGATGCGCCACTGCGCGCCGCCGAGCGCCGCGGCCTGGTATTTCCGCCCGGCGGCGATTCCCACGAAACCCTCGACAAGCTCAGCGAAATGGGATTCCGCCAGCCGGTCGAGGCCTCCGCCATCGTGCGGCGCTGGCTCGCCGGCGCGCCGCGCCCGCTCAAGGGGGCCGCGGCCCGCGCGGTGTTCGCGGAACTGGTCCCGGTCCTCGTCGACCACATCGCGCGCGCCGAAAATCCGGATGCTGCGCTGGTGGGCTTCGACCGCTTCCTCGGCAATTTGCATGGCGGGGCGCGGCTGTTCTCGCTGCTGCGCCAGAACCCCGACCTCGTCGCCCTGGTCGCCCGCGTGCTCGGCACCGCGCCGCGGCTGGCCGATACCCTGGCGCAGCATCCCCAGGTGATGGATGCGCTCACCGACTCGACTTTCTTCGGCGCCTTGCCGGGACCCGAAAAGCTCGAGGCGACGCTTTCGGTGTCGCTGGCGCAGGCGGGCTCCTATGAGGATTTCCTCGACCGCGTGCGCCTGTTCGGCCAGGAACAGATCTTCCTGATCGGCGCGCGCATCCTGTCCGGAACGGTGTCGGCGCAGCAGGCCGGCGAGGCCTTCGCGGGACTGGCCGACACGGTGGTGCGTGCGCTGCACGGCCGGGTCGGCGCGATGTTCCAGTCGATCCATGGGGTGGTGCCCGGCGGCGGCAGCGCGGTGCTCGCCATGGGCAAGCTCGGCGGCCGTGAAATGACGGCGGGGTCCGATCTCGACCTGATCGTCGTCTATGATTTCGACGAGGCGCATCCGGAATTGGACGGGCCGCGCCCGCTCCACGCCGCCCCGTATTTCGCGCGCTTCACCCAGCGCCTGGTCAACGCCATGACGACCCGGACCAATTACGGGCGCCTCTACGATGTCGACATGCGGCTGCGGCCGTCCGGGCGGTCCGGCCCGGTGGCGACCTCGATCGCGGCCTTTGCCCACTACCAGAACAACGAGGCCTGGACCTGGGAGCACATGGCGCTCACCCGCGCGCGGGTCGCCTCCGCGTCGTCGCCCCGCCTCGCGGCGCGGGTCGAAGCCGTGATCCGCGACGTGCTGTGCAGCCCGCGCGATCCCGACATGGTGGCCGGCGACGTCGTGGAAATGCGTCGGGCGGTGGCGGCGGAGCGCGGCGACGGCGCGCGGTGGGACCTCAAGAACGCCGTCGGCGGCCTCCTCGACATCGAGTTCATCGCGCAATACCTCCAGCTCATCCACGCTGCGCGGGAGCCGGGCATCCTCGATCCCTCGACCGGACGCGTGCTGGAGCGGGCGGCGCGGCTCGGAATCCTCGGCGTCGAGCATGCCGAAGTGCTGCGGCCGGCCGAGCGCCTCTATCACGACATCGGCCAGATCCTGCGCCTGTGCCTTTCAGGACCGTTCGAACCCAAATCCGCCGGAAGCAGCCTGCTGAGCCTGCTCGCGCGGGCCGCCGACGTGCCGGACTTTCCCGCGCTCGATGCCCATCTCGCCGAGACCCAGGAACGCGTACGCAAGTGCTTCGTGAGCATCCTCGGCGCCGCGCCGTGACGGCTCTGGGCGCTTCACCCTCTGGGGTAGGGGATTTTTTCAACATTCAACCCATGCAAAGTAGGGTTTCTCCCGGCTCAGCGCGGTAACAGGTTGGTCTTTGCCAAATCGAGCACTTCGTCGCCGCGGCCGCTCATCACCGCCCGAAGCACCCAGAGGCTGAAGCCCTTGACCTGCTCGACGCCGATGGTCGGCGGCATCGAGAGCTCCTGCTTGGCGGTCACGACGTCGAGGACGGCCGGGCCGTCATGAGCCAGCAGGTCGCGGATCGCGTTCGGCAGGTCTCCCGGATCCTCGACCCGAATGGCGTGGATGCCCATGGCGCGGGCCATGGCTGCGAAGTCCGGATTTTGCAGATCGGTACCTGTTTCGACGAAGCCCGACGCCTTCATCTCCAGCGCCACGAAGCCCAGGACGCCGTTGTTGAAGATCACGACTTTCACCGGCAGCTTCATCTGGGTGAGGGTGATGAGGTCGCCCATCAGCATGGCAAATCCGCCGTCACCCGACATGCGAAATGACTTGGCGCCCCGGCTGGGCGGCCTGGGCGCCGATCGCGTGCGCCATGGCATTGGCCATCGAGCCGTGTGCCCAGGACCCGACGAGACGCCGGCGGCCGTTCATCACGAGGTAGCGGGCCGCCCAGATGGTGGGCGTGCCGACATCGGCCGTGAAGACGGCATCGTCCGCCGCCGCCTCGCTGAGCACGCGAGCGAGGTATTGCGGATGAATGGGCTTGTTTCCCGGCGTGCCGCGGGCGAGGTCATCCAGCCCTGTGCGCGCCTTTCGATAGAGGGCCAGACTGCCGTCGAGGTACGTCCGATCGGTCTTCACGGTCAGATTCGGCAACAGCGCGTCGATGGTCGCGCCAACGTCGCCCACGACGCCGAGGTCGAGCTTGCAGCGACGGCCCAGATTCTCCGGCCGGATGTCGACCTGGGCGATCTTGGCCTCGGTCGGAAAAAACTGCTTGTAGGGGAAGTCGGTCCCCAGCATCAGCAGCACGTCGCAGGCGTGCATGGCCGCGTAACCGGAGGAAAAGCCGATGAACCCGGTCATGCCGACGTCGTAGGGATTGTCGAACTCGACGTGCTCCTTGCCGCCGAGTGCATGCACCATCGGGCTTTTGAGGGTTTCTGCAAGTCGCATGAGGCTGGCGTGGGCGCCGGCACAGCCGCGGCCGCAGAACAGCGTGACGCGCTTGGCCTCGTTCAGAAGGCGGGCCAACGCCGCCAACTCGGGTTCCGCCGGCCGCACGAGTGGCGCCACCGGCAGCAGGCCGGCATTTGGTGAAATGCCGCGCTTCGGCGCCGGCCGCAGCGCCACGTCGCCGGGAACGACGAGGACGGCCACGCCGCGCCGTCCGACAGCCGCGCGGATCGCGTTCTCCAATACGTAAGGGAGCTGCGCCGTATCCGAGACGAGCTCGCAGTAATGACTGCATTCCCGGAACAAGTCCTGCGGATGGGTCTCTTGGAAATAGCCGCCGCCGATCTCCCCGGAAGGAATGTGGGCGGCGATGGCCAACACGGGAGTGCGGCTGCGGTGCGCGTCGAACAGGCCGTTGATGAGGTGCAAATTGCCCGGCCCGCACGATCCGGCACAAACCGCAAGCTCGCCCGTGATCTGCGCGTCGCCTGCGGCGGCGAACGCCGCCACCTCCTCATGTCGAACGTGAATCCAATCGATTGCCTGTCGACGACGCAGTGCCTCCGTCAGGCCGTTCAGGCTGTCGCCGACCACGCCGAAGATGCGCCTCACTCCGGCCTGGATCAGGGTCTCCGCGATGAGGTCGGCAACATTTTCGATCTTCATGTGAACACCCTCACGCCTTTACGATAGCAACCGAGATGACCGGAGCGCCGCGACCGACCACGCCACCCAGATTCAAACGCACTCGGATACGCATTATCCCTGACGCCGCCTCATGACAGCCTATCGCGGTCCAGTCAGTATGTCAGTAAGCGGAGGGGTCGTCCCGGATTGCGCGACGGCGAAGCTGCCGTCGCTTTGTCCGGGCTCCGCTTGCTGTTTCAGACGATGCTCAGGAAAAGGGCGAGCGCGCGATTGACCCGAAGCAGCAAGGCGTCGTCGGCTCGGCCAATCACAGCGCCGATCTTGTCGGCCGGGATGACGGTAATTTTGTCGATCGCGATCTGCGAGGGTCGGTGCAGTCCATTGTGTGGCGAAGATTCGACGTCGAGGCGCGTTGCATTGCGGCCCTGGTTGAGACAGGATATTCGCGAAGTCGCACCGTAAATTGCGGTGTCGCCGGGGCCTTCCCGCAGATGCCGGCAGCCAACGCCGTTGGCTGATCGTACGGAGAATTCCCATGCGTTATCCAGCCTCGACATGTGCAGTTGCGCTGGCAACCGGACTGCTGGCGACATCGGCGATCGCGCAGGTGGTCGATTTTGGCAAGTATCCCGACTTCAAAGGTCAATGGGATCGCACCGGCCCCCCGAATAACTGGCGCCAGCTTGGCGGCCCGCCTCCGCTGACGCCCGAATACCAAAAAGTGTACGATGCGAGTCTGGCCGACCAGCGTGCCGGCAAGCCCGGCAATTGGCCATCGACCTTCTGCATTCCGGAAGGCATGCCGGCGCTGATGAACCTTTATAATCCAATGGAGATCATCATCACGCCGGAGACGACCTACATCCTGATGAGCCATAACAACGATGTGTATCGGCGGATCTATACCGACGGCCGCGATTGGCCCGCGGATGCCGAGCCCACGCTCGTGGGCTACTCGATCGGCAAGTGGATCGACGAGACCGGCGGCGGCAAGTACACCGCGCTCGAAGTCGAGACCCGATACTTGCGGGGTCCCCGCGCTTATGAAGCTTCAGGCATTCCATTTCACGAGGACAACCAGACCGTCATCAAGGAGCGTTTCTATCTCGACAAGGCCGACCCCAACACGATCTATGACGACATCACCGTGATAGATCACGCCCTGACGCGGCCCTACACCAAACTCCAGAAGGCCGTCCGCAAGAAGGACCCTCGCCCGGTATGGACGCTGGAGACCTGCCCGCTCGACAACGTCTGGATCAAGATCGGCGATGAGGCCTATGTCGTCAACTCCGACAATGGCAAGCTGATGCCGGCCTGGAAGAATCAACCGCCGCCGGATTTGAGTTACTTCGGGCAATCGCGGAAGTGACCGCGTCGCAGGCTCGCCGCTGCTAAGGGCTCACTTTCTCGCGACGCTCCGCACGATCTCCCTCTATCCCCGCACCCGCGGGAACCGCAGCACCACCGTGGTGCCCTTGTCGAGGGTGGAGCGGATGCGCATGGCGCCGCCGTGCAGCTCGGTCAGGGATTTGGCGATGGCGAGCCCGAGGCCGGAGCCCTGGTGGGTCTTGGTCAGGAGACTTTCAACCTGCTCGAACGGGCGGCCGAGCTTGTTGAGCGCCTGGTGCGGGATGCCGATTCCGGTGTCCTCGAACACCAGCGCGACCGAGCCACCCCAGGCGCGGGTACGCACCCGCACGCGGCCGCCGTCGGGGGTGAATTTCACCGCGTTCGACAACAGGTTGAGCGCGATCTGCTTGATCGCGCGCCGGTCCGCCCGCAGCCTGATGCCGGGGGCGAGGTCGCACACCAGCGCCAGCCGCTTGGCCTGGGCGCGGCCGGACACGACGCGCATGGCGTCGGCGACCACCTGCTCGATCTCGACCTCCTCGAAATCGAGCTTGATGCGCCCGGCTTCGATCTTCGACATGTCGAGCACGTCGTTGATCACCTCCAGCAGGAACTGGCCGCTGCGCCTGATGTCGCGACAGTACTCGTCGTATTTGGCGGCGCCGAGCGGGCCGAACATGCCGGCTTCCATGATCTCGGAAAAGCCGATGATGGCGTTGAGCGGCGTGCGCAGCTCGTGGCTCATATTGGCGAGGAACTTGGACTTGGCCTGGTTGGCATCCTCGGCGCGGGTCTTCTCCTCGCCGTATTTCTCCGCGAGGTCGGCGAGCTGCTGGGCCTGGAACTCGAGCGCCTGCTGGGAGCTGCGCAGGTCGGCGATGGTCGCGATCAGGCGCTGCTCGCTTTCGATAAGACGGGCTTCGTGGCGCTTGATGGCGGTGATGTCGGTGCCGACCGAAACATAGCCGCCGTCCTTGGTGCGCCGCTCGCTGATGTGCAGCCAGCGTCCGTCGTCGAGCTGGGCCTCGAAGGTGCGCGCGCCGGGATCGCTCGCAGTCTCGTGGTCGCTGGCCGCCTGGGTGCGCAGCTGCGGCTGGCGTCCGGCGGCGACGATCTCGTCATAGGGCATCCCGGCGGCGATCGCCTCGTCGGGCAGGTCGTGAAGCGCCTGGAAGTTCGAGTTGCACAGCACCAGCCGGTTGTCGGCATCCCACAGCACGAAGGCCTCCGGGATGGTCTCGATGGCGTCGCGCAGCCGCACGTCGGCCGCGGCGGTCTGTTCCGCCATCGCCTTCTGCTCGGTGATGTCGACGGCGATGCCGAGGAGGTGGAAGCCGGTGTCGTCGGGTTGGCGCGTGATCTCGCAGCGCGCGCGCAGCCACACCCAGTGGCCCGCGGCGTGGCGCATACGGAAGTCGCGGTCGACCGACTGGGTGCGGCCTTCCGCGATCTGGACGGCGAGATCGTAGAGCGAGACGTCGTCGGGATGCACGAGGTCGTTGAGCTCGCCGAAGTCGAGCAGCTTGTCGCGCGGCTCCTGTCCGAGGATCGCGAACATCGAATGCGACCAGAACACCCGGCCGCGCGCGAGGTCCCAGTCCCACAGGCCGCAGCGGCCGCGGTTGAGCGCGGTGTCGACCCGGCGGCGCACGGTCTCGTGGATGACGTCGGCTTCGCGCGCGCGGGTCGCCTGCCAGTGGAAGGCGAAGCCGAGGATGAGAACCACGAAGCCGGTGGTGGTGGAGAGCGTCACCGCCAATGCGGTGTCGGAACGCCACACCGAAATCGCCTGCGGCTTCGCGTCGATGACCGCGAGCTGGCCGGGCGGCGATCGCAGGTCGCGTACCGTCGCAATGGCCATGGTGCCGTCGGTCAGGGCAGTTTCCAGTGCCCCGGCGGTGGCGCCGAACGTGGTCAGGGGCTGGTCGGGTCCGAGCACGTCGAGGAGCGCATGGCCGACCGCGCCGCGCGCCGGCTCGGCGGCGACGATGATGCCCGCGGCGTCCGCGACCAGGACGGTGCGGTTGCCGCCGCGGCGTCCGATCGCCTGGGTGACGATCTCTTGCGCGCCGCGGCGAAGGTTCTTGGGCCGCGCCGCCTCGCCATCGAGGCGGCTGGCGAGGAAATCGGCGAACAGCTCGATCTCGTCGACGGCGCCGGCGGTCGCTTCGCGGTGATGATCGAGCACCTGCACGCCGGTGCCGACCGCCATGGTGACGAGAAACGTGATGATCAGCAGCGGAACGGCGCGCCGCAGCGCGGGCTCGGCAACGAGCAGTCGTCGATAGGCCGGCTTAGCGAGCGATTGAGCCAGGCCCTTGATCGAATCCGTATTGGTCGACGCGCGCGCAACATGAGCCGGCGCCATCGCATGTGCCCCCGAGGCCAGTTCTGCGGGGAAGGATGTCCCCAATCATCCCCGAATCACCAGTATAAGAATTGAATCGCAAATCTTTGTCGAGAGTTCCGCGAATCCAAATCGTTAAATAATTATGAGCCGGACCGGGGACGAGAAACCCCAATTCCGCGGCCGTTTCGGAAGTTCCACGCGGGCCGGCCCGCCCCGCCGCAAGGGTCTTGACAGGATTTCAGCCGGTTCCGAGCGAACGCGCCACGATGTCGTTCACGTCGCGCGACAGGGCGGGCGCCGCGGCGACCCGCTCGAGCGTGGCCTGCGCGTGGCCGCGGCGGACCGGCTCGAGCGCGCGCCAGCTGCGGAACGCCGTCATCAGCCGCGCGGCGACCTGCGGATTGATGGCGTCGAGCGCGATCATGGTGTCGGCGTGGAAGGCGTAGCCGGCACCGTCGGCGCGATTGAACTGGGTCGGGTTCGCCTGGGCGAAATTGCCGATCAGGGCGCGGACCCGATTGGGGTTGGCGAGCGAGAACGCGGGATGGGCGGTGAGCGCGCGCACCCGGTCGAGGGTTTCCGGCTCGGGGATCGCCGCCTGCAGCGCGAACCATTTGTCGATGATCAGGGCATCGCCGTCATAACGCTGGTAGAAATCATCCAGCGCCGCCTGGCGTTCCGGCGCCGCGTGCAGCGACAGCACGGCGAGCGCGGCCATGCGGTCGGTCATGTTGTCGGCGTCGCGGTATTGCTGTGCGGCGCGCGCGACCCCGGTGCCGGGATCGCCGGCGGCGAGGAGGTCGAGCGCGAGGTTCTTCAGGGCGCGGCGGCCGGCGCTTGCCGCATCGGGGCTGTAGGGCCCGGTGCCGGTCATGCGCCGGTAGGTGGCTTCGAGCGCGTCCGCCAGCGCATGGCCGACGGCGGCGCGCAAATCGCGGCGCGCGGCGAAGACGGCATCGGGATCGACATCGGTCCCGATCTCGCGGGCGATGTCGCCATCGGTCGGCAGCGCCATCGCCTGGGCGACATAGGCCGGTTCGAGGCGCTGATCGCCGAGGATCGCCGCCAGCGCGGCGATCAGCTCGTCGGCGCCGCGCTTGGGCGCGCCGCGGCGGTGCGCCGCGACGTTCTCGATCAGGAGCGCGGTCGCGAGCGTCTGCACCGCCTGCCAGCGGTTGAAGCTGTCGCTGTCATGGGCGGCGAGGAAGGCGAGATCGCCGTCGCGCAAATTGGCCGTCAGCTTGACCGGGGCCGAGAAGCCGCGGTTGAGCGACATCACCGGACGCTCGTCGAGGCCGGTGAAGACGAAGGTCTGCTTGGCCCGGGTCAGGGTGATCACGCCGCGCTCGAGCGCCCCCGCGCCTGCGAGGATCACCGGGCGGTCGCTTCCGTCGGGCCCGAGGAATCCGATCGCCAGCGGGATGACGATGGGCTCCTTGACCGGCTGCCCCGGCGTCGGCGGCAGCATCTGGGTGATTTCGAGGGTGCAGGTCCTGGCGCCGGCATCGTGTTTGGCCTGGACCACCAGCTCCGGCGTGCCGGCCTGGCGGTACCAGCGCATGAACTGGGTGAGGTCGTAATCGGCGACGTCGGCGAAGCAGTCGATGAACTCGTCGACGGTCGCGGCGCGGCCGTCATGGCGCTCGAAATAAAGGTCCATGCCGGCGCGGAAATCGTCGGGGCCCGAGCAGGGTCTTGAGCATCCGCACCACCTCGGCGCCCTTCTCGTAGATCGTCGAGGTGTAGAAATTGCTGATCTCGCGATAGGCCTCGGGCCGCACCGGATGGGACAGCGGGCCGGCATCCTCGACGAACTGGTGGCCGCGCAGCGCGCGCACGTCGGCGATGCGCTTGACCGGGCGCGAGCGGATGTCGGAGGAGAATTCCTGGTCGCGGAACACGGTCAGGCCTTCCTTGAGGCAGAGCTGGAACCAGTCGCGGCAGGTGATCCGGTTGCCGGTCCAGTTGTGGAAATATTCGTGGGCGATGATCGCCTCGACGCTGTTGAAATCGGCGTCGGTCGCGGTTTCTTGCGACGCCAGCACGTTCTTGTCGTTGAAGATGTTTAGGCCCTTGTTCTCCATCGCCCCCATGTTGAAATAGGACACCGCGACGATCATGAAGATGTCGAGATCGTATTCGCGCCCGAACGCCTGCTCGTCCCAGCGCATGGCGCGCTTGAGCGCACCCATCGCATAGCCGGCGCGGCCCTCCTTGCCGGGCTCGACGAAAATCTTGAGCGCGACCTTGCGGCCGGACATGGTGGTGAAGCTGTCCTCCACCACGCCGAAAACGCCGCCGACCAGCGCGAACAGATAGCTCGGCTTGGGGAACGGATCGTGCCACACCGCGTAATGGCGCGCGGTGCCTGGGACGTCGCCGGCGTCGATCAGATTGCCATTCGCCAGCAGCACCGGCGCCTCGGCCTTGTCCGCCTCGATCCGCGTGGTGAACACCGCCATGACGTCGGGCCGGTCGGGGAAATAGGTGATGCGGCGGAACCCCTCCGCTTCGCATTGGGTCGTATAGGCCTTGCCCGAGCGGTAGAGGCCCATCAGCTTGGTGTTGGCGGTGGGATCGAGCTCGGTCTCGGTCTCCAGCACGAAGGGCCGGTTCGGCGGCTGCAGGATGGTGAGGCGCTCCGGAGTGGCGACGAAGGCGTTGGCGTCCAGCACCTCGCCGTCGAGCGCGACAGATCGCAGCACCAGCTCGTCGCCGTCGAGCACCACGGCGGCCGGCGCTGCGGCCTTGGGATTGGGCGTGAGCTTGAGCCTGGCGCGCACCCGCGTGCGGGTGGGGTCGAGGGAGACGTCGAGGTCGACCGTCTCGACCAGCCAATCCGGCGGGCGATAGTCGGCGAGACGGACGGGAACGGCCTGTTCTGTGCGCATGCTCTTGACACCGGATCAATGGAAAACTTGCCATGATCTAAGCGGTTCGCTGGCGGATTTATAGGCCTGCCGGAAGCTGATCCCCGTTTCGCGCGATTGCGCCAACTGAGGGATGTGCGCGTCCCGTCCGCTGACCGAGAATTGCCGCTGATTTCCACGCCGGGCGCCCAAGGCTCTGTTGCGCGTCTATCACACCTCCGCGAATTTCATAGAATGCGTCCAGCTGAACCGATGAGTCTTGCAATTTAGCTGCCAATGATGGTTCGTTAATGGGCGCAGTGGGCTCTTATCGGGGGGACCATGACTTACATCGTCAGCAGAGCGTTGTTGAGTGGCGCGATCATGCTCGGCTTCGCCGCGCTGTTTTCAGTCTCCATCACGCGCGCAATCGGTGCCTCTGATTGGGCAGCCAGTAGACAACGGACAGCGGATCACACTTTTCGGCAACACGCGGCCGGAAGCAAATCAGGCCAACGACGTCGGCATGGTGTCCGACAACTTTGCAATGGCCCACATGCTGTTGCAGCTCAAACGTTCCACTGCGCAGCAGCAGCAGCTCGAGCAAGTAGCAGCCGACGTTTCCAATCCGTCCTCGCCGAACTACCGCCAATTCCTCACCCCAGCGCAGTTTGCCGCCGCCTACGGCCCAAATTCTCAGGATGTGCAGACCATTACCGGCTGGCTGCAGTCGCAGGGCTTCCAGGTCAACGCGGTCTATCCGACCGCAGATGTCATGGATTTCTCCGGCACGGCCGGACAAGTTCGTTCAGCGTTTGGAACGCCGATCCACCAACTCAATGTCAACGGCGAAAGCTACATCGCGAACATGAACGACCCGCAGATACCGGTGGCCCTTGCCGATGCAGTCGTCGGGCCTGTCGCGCTGCACGACTTCCAGCCGAAACCCGGTTTGACCCAGAGGGTCCAGGGTTCGACCGATGTCACCCTGAGCGCGACCGTGCATGACATCGTGCCCGGGGACCTCTACACGATATACAATTGGGCGCCTCTGTTCGGCTTGGGAATCACCGGGAAGGGCCAGACCATTGGAATTATGTCGGAGTCGGACACCCCTGGCAGCACCGCGGGCACCCTCAGTACCTCGGACTGGACCACCTTCCGAAACACATTCAATCTCAATTCTCCACCATTCTCCGGCGCCGCGACCCTCACTGCGCTTCATCCAAACGGCTGTAGTCATAGCGTAAACGGCGCGAAAGATGAAGCAGACGTCGATGTCGAGTATTCAAGCGCGGCGGCACCTGACGCCGACATACTACTCGTATCCTGCGACGCGGGTTTTCCCGGTGGCATAATCGCAGCCTTGACCGGCACCCTCGCACTGCCCACACCGCCCGGCGTCATCAGCATCAGCTATGGGGAGTGTGAGGCTCATCTGGGGTCAACAGCGAACACGACCGTCAACAATCTGTACGTGGCGGCGGCCGCGATGGGTATCAGCGTCTTCGTCTCTTCGGGTGACTCCCTCGGATACGTCTGCGATGGTAACGGCGCTAAGTTTTCTACGCTGGGCCTCTCGGTCAATGGGTTCGCCTCCACCTGGTGGAACGTCGCCGTGGGAGGCACCGATTTCCTAGACAGTTACTTGAACCGAGTTGCAAATTACTGGGATGCGACCAACAGGTCGACCAGCAATTATTTGAACTGGTCATCTGCGAGATCCTATGTTCCGGAGCTACCCTGGAACAGCTCCTGCGGCAGCGCGCTGATCGCCAGTGTCTTCGGGTTTTCGATACGTATGGCGTCGGCGGATTTTGCAACAACTCACCAGGCAATACTCATTTTCTCCACACTTTCCCGGGGACAAGCGCCGGCACGAGCACTTTATATTCAGTGCCCCCGTGGCAGGTTCTATTCGTTCCGAGAGGCACTACGTATCGACTGCTTAATGACGTCTCGTTATTCTCGTCCGGTGGTGTCTTCAATGGGATAAATGATCCTGCCGGCAACGGGGTATGGGGCCACGCCTACCGGCTGTGCTATTCTCCCAGCAATTGCAGCAGCACACCTACCGATTGGCCGGAGTTTGACGGGACCTCCTTTGCTTCGCCCATCTGGGCGGGAATACAGACGCTGGTCAACCAGCACGCCGGCGGCCCTCAGGGGTTGCCGACTCCCGGCGTATTACCTACTCGCGGGGTTGTCCTCGATTGCCAACGAATGCAACTCCTCGCGAGCCGGGTGGCCCGAAGGCTTCTTGCATTTTCAATGACGTGAACTTAGGGGGACAACGACGCTCCCTGTGCGGCAGGAAGCCCCAATTGCTACGCACCTGGGGGAACCCTTGGCGTGCTTTCGACGTCCACGACATCGTACAAGCCCGCCTTCAAAGCGGGGATCGGCTGGGATTTTCCCACCGGGCTCGGCACTCCTGACGTCTTCAAATTGGTGCGTGCTTGGCCGGATTGAGTTGATGGCTTTCTTGGGCTTTCGATCGTGCCGAACAGTCGCCGTTGAACAACTGGTTATCCGGCGGAAACGAGCGCATATCTCCAGCCGGAGGGTAGATCATGAACTCCTTCGGCTCCCGCGTTTGGGCGGACTGGCGCAGTTGCGTGGGTCTACGGCAGCCTGGACCGCAAGGGCGATGCGTCCTATCCTGATTTGCGGCACGTGAGCACGGAGATCGATCCATGAACAAAAAGCTGGTCTTGGAAACGACCGCGCCTTTCCAGGGCCTCGCTGAGCTCGTCGCCTATGACGAAGGCCTGTTCGAGAAGGAAGGCCTCACCATCGAATGGGTCGATCGCGACGCCGGGGTCGACAAGACCCCGCAGCTGAACGTGACCAGCCACAAAGGCGTCAATCCCTTTGCGAGCCATGGCAAGCTGCTCGAGGAAGGCAAGGCGGACCTCTACAACGCCTGCGAGTGGGGCAACTACGCCCGCGTCGAGACCACCAAGGTCGGCGGCCGCATGTTGGGCCGCCGTTCGATCGTGACCTTCGGGGCGCTGGTGGTCCGGTCGGATTCGCCGGTGCAGACCCCGCAGCAGCTCGCCGGCCGCCTGATCGGCGTCCCGTTTTACTTCGGCTGCCACTATCTGACGGTTCAGATGCTGGAGGGGTTCGTTCCGCGCGACCGGATCAAACTCGGGCGCGTCCCCAACGGTTCGGCCGAACGGCTCAGTCTGCTCATGGCCGGTGAGATCGAGGCCACCACGCTGACCGAGCCCCATATCTCGCTTGCCGAGAAGAAAGGCTGCCGCCTCGTGATCTCGGCCTTTCATCACGGCACCGAGGTGGCGTCCGACCGCGTCGATGACGAGACCTATGCCGCGTTCAATCGGGCGGTGCGCGAGGCGGTGCGGCGCATCAATGCGAACAAGCGCTCGTACCTCCACTACTTCATCGATTACTACAGGGACAGAGATCCCGAGATAGCCGCGCTCACCATCGACGACCTGCGCGAAAGCCGCATTTATGTGGTCGACCCGGCGCCGATCCCGGCCGACGAGATGCAAAGCACGTTCGACTGGATGAAGAGCTGGGGCTTCCTGGAAAACGTCCCGGAGGCGAGTGCGCTGGCCGGCGTGGACGCGGAGACGCGCGAACATGTGGAGCTGTAGCGCCGGGCGCGCCGCGATCGGTTAGCCTGGCATTCCTTGCGATGCCTCACGGCGCGGATTTCCGGTACGGCCCCAAGCGATCCAGCGCCGCGCGGGCGAATGAATAGTCGACCACCGAATCGACGTCGACGCGGTCCTTCACGAGATACTTGCGCTGCCGGTAGAACTCGAGGTCGTTCTTGAGGCTCGTGACATTGACGAGCCCGTCGGGGTTGGCCGCGAAAGGCGTCATCTCGCGGTAGACGTTGGGGTCCTTGATGTCGGTGTATTCGGTGAGGATCGCGATGATCTCCGCCGCATTCGGCCCCGCCAGCCTGCCGTCGCGCAGCGCGCCGTCGTATTCGCGCAGCGCCTTGATGTAGGCATACATGAATTTCTCCGCGAGCTCGCGCCGATTGGCGATGAAATCGGCGGAATAGAGGACCACCGCCGTCTGCTGGCCCGGATAGATCACTTGGCTGCTGCCGCGAACCGCCAGGCCCTCGCGCATCGCCCGCGTGGCGGCCGGCTCCGCCGTGATGCTGGCATCGATCGCCTTGTTCCGGTAGGCGAGGAGGTGCTCGGGAAAGCCGAGATAGACGACGTCGACGTCGCCATAGGACAGGCCGCCCTTCTTGAGCGCCTCGTTCATCGACGATTTCCGAACCGGCGCCTTGCGCCGCCACGGCGATCTTCATGCCCTTGAGATCCCGCAGCGTCTTGTAACGGCCGCTGTCGACCAGGTCCTTGCGCACCAGCAGCATCGAATATTCGTAGCCGTCCGCGACCGACCCTTTGTCCGCCACGATCTTCAGGCCGATGCCGCGCCCGATCGCATTGTAAAGGCCGGCCGCGACCGTGCCACCGCCGACATCGAGCTGGCCGGAGCCGAGCGGAACGATCATCTGGGCGGCTGAATTGAACGGGATCAGCTTCACCTCGATGCCTTCGCGACGGAAATATCCCTTCTTATCGGCAATGAACCAGCCGACATCGGTGGCGGTCCGCGTGATGCCGACCGACACCTGCGCGGTCTGCGCCGCTGCCGGCGCCGGCGGCGCGAGCAGCATGAGGGCGGCGGCGGCCAAAGCGTGCACGAGTTTCGTACTTTTCAGACGCATGTCCGGATCGAACCTCATTCCGGCCTGATGTTTGCGGCTTTGATGATCGGCCACCACTTTTCGATCTCCGCCTTCTGCAGCGCGCCGAGCGCGGCCGGCGTCTGCTGGTCGCGCGGCGGGATGTCCTGGCCGAGATCGGCGAGGCGGGCGCGCACCGCGGGATTGGCCAGTGCCTCGACCACGGCGGAGTTGAGCTTTTCGATCACGGGCTTGGGCGTTCCCGCGGGTGCCCACAGTGCCGTCCACACCGCGATGTAAAAGCCCGGCAGGCCGGCCTCGTCGACGGTCGGAATGTCCGGCGCCGAGGCGAGGCGCTCCTTGGCGGTGACGGCATAGGCCTTGATGGTTCCGTTGCGCAGCTGCGGAAGGGAATTGGCGGCCTGATCGAACATCATGTCGATCTGGCGCGCCACCAGGTCCTGCATCGCCGGCCCGGCGCCGCGATAGGGCACGAACAGGAAACGGGCGCCGGTGCTGTTCTGGAAGTACACCGCGGCGACACGGTGGGACATCGAAGCCATTCCCACCGACACGTTGCCCTGGTTGGGCTTGAGCCAGGCGATCAGTTCGCGCAGGTCCTTGGCGGGAACCGCGGTGTTGCTGACGATCACCTCGGGATTGGTCGCGATCAGCGCGACCGGCTCGAAATCCTTCAGGAGGTCGTATGGCAGCGCGTAGGCCGCGCCGTTGAGCACATGGGTGCTCCATTGGCCGACGCTGAGCGTGTAGCCGTCCGCCGCGGCGCGCGCCACCCGCCCGACGCCGATGCTGCCGTCCGCCCCCGTCACGTTCTCGATGATGACGGTCTGGCCGAGCGAGACGCGCATGCGCTCGGCGACGATGCGGGTGATGGTGTCGGTCGGCCCTCCGGCGGCGAACGGCACCACCATGGTGATGGGCCGCGTCGGATAGCTCTGCGCGCCGGCGCGCCGCCGGTGCACGCCATGGCCAGCCATACGGCGCCGGCGAAGGTGCAATTCCGCATGTCGTAATGATCCGCGCTGTGACGTCTTGCATTCAATCTACGTTATTTTCGCCGTGGCGGTCGACCGGTCAGCGCAGGCGCGACGGGGTGGCAGGGCAGGGGCAGTTCGGCTAAGAGTCCGTTCCAAGCTGTGCCGCCGGCACTGCGCCGCGTCGGAGGCTGACCGACGCTCCCGGAAAATCAACCACAGTTCGGCCGAATGGAGGAATTCACATGAGGAAATCGGTTTACCTGTCCGCTGCCGCCGCCGCGCTGCTGCTCGCCGGAGCCGCGCTGTTCCAATTGCCGGGCCGCGAAGCGGCCGCCGAGGCCGGTGGCGTCTATATCAACGCCGTCGACCTCGACATCAATCCGGCCGACACGGCGAAGTTCCTCGAGGCCGTCAAGGAGAACGGCACCGCGGCGGTGAAGGAACCCGGCTGCCGGGAGTTCAACATCACCACGCTGGCCAAGGATCCGAACCACGTTTTCCTCTATGAGGTCTACGATAACGAGGCCGCGCTGAACACGCATCGTGCCACCGATCACTTCAAGAAATTCGCCGCCGCGACCAAGGACATGGTGACGGGGCGCAACGTGCGGGCGATGTCGATCGTCGCGTTCAACGCGAAGGGGCATTGAAGGCGCAACCTCTCCCCGCGCGCGAGGAGACGCCGGCGCGCTTTTGCGAGCCGGCGAGGGGCCTGGGAGTTCCGGACTTGTGCCGGCTGGCCCCTTCCACATGCACCGGTAATCAGAGTAGCTTTACCTGGGAGTTGCCTGCACGGCCTGCTGTTGAGTGCACACATCTGAAGGAACGCCACTAACCTAATATGCAGCTCGTTCACCGGACGGACCCTCATCATGAGATCAATTCGTCTTGCTGTTGTTGCTGCACTGCTGGCCAGTGGAACGGTTCCGGCACTCGCCCAATCGAACTATCCGGATCGCAATATCCGGCTGCTGTTCGGATTTGCGCCCGGCGTCGATACCGCGGCTCGGCTTCTGGCCGACAAGCTCGGGGAGGCGCTGGGCAAGGTAGTCATCGTCGAGAACGTGACCGGCGCGAGCGGCCATATTGCCGCAGATCACGTCGCGAAGGCCAGTCCCGATGGCTATACGATCGGCGTGATGCCGGCCGGCAACATCGTGGTCGACGGCAACCTCTATAAGAGGCTGCCGTATGATCCCCTGAAGGATTTGGCGCCGGTGACGCAGGTCTACGGCTATACCGATGTGCTCGTGGTCAACAATGACGTGCCGGCGAGAAACGTCATGGAACTCGCGGCATTGGCCCGCGCGAAGCCCGGCCAACTCACCTATGGACATTCGGGCATAGGCACCTCGTTGCACCTCGCTGCCGAGCTTTTCAAGGCCATGGCGCATGTCGATGTGCAGCAAGTGCCTTTCCGCGGCTCCTCGCTCGTCATCACCGATATTATAGGCGGTCGAATTACGATGAGCTTCATCCCACCGACAGGCACTCTCTCGATAATACTGGAGGGAAAAGTGCGCGCCCTCGCGGTCACATCGCTAAAGCGCGCGCCGTTCCTCCCCGATGTGCCGACCATGGACGAATCCGGCTTTCCGGGCTTCGACGTCACGACATGGTGGGGCATGTTCGTGCCCGCGGGAACCTCGGCTGCCGTCATCGAAAAGCTGAACCGCGAGACGGTGAAGATCATGGCGTCGCCGGACATGCGCGACAAGCTCGGCGCGCTGGGGATCGTGCCGCTCGGCAATACGCCGGCCGAGCTCGCAGATGTAATCAGGGCGGAGGCGCCTTATTGGGCGCGCCTGATCAAAGATGCCGGTATCAAGCAGATCGAATGAATTCCATCTGAACCCATCACTTCAGATCGAATAGACCGGTTCCTTGAAGCCGTCTGCGAGGTGCAGCTTGGCCCAGTCCTGCGGCTTCATCTGTCGGTCCAGCAGCACCCCGGCGGCGCGCACGCGCTGTTTGCAGGCGTCCAACGCGGGGGGCTCGGCACCCGTTTCGAGACCGGTGGCGGCCTCGAACAGCATTCGACGCGCTATGACGATGGCGCGGTCCGTGGGCAGCAGCTTCTCAGCCTCATGGTCCTGGATAGGGCCCATGCTCTCCTGGAGCGACGCATCCTGTATGGCGATGCCGAAAACCCCACTGTAGGCGCGCTTCTCCTTTTGCGCCCGCCGGTCGAGCAGGTAATCGTTGGCTTTGTTCGCCTTCGGTCGGAAGCTGCCCGGTTCGTACTCGCAGTGGATGCCTTTACCCTGCTCCATATGACGGCGCTCCTCCACCGACAGCGGCTTGTGCGGATGGAAATTGATGCTCCACGCCCAGCAGTGTTCGTCGTCGATAGGCACCCAGACATGGCCGCCGAGCGCATGGTCCCCGAACGGCGGGATCAGCGTAAACCAGGGAAACAGCCACTGGGTGATGCGCCAGTAGTAGGAATCCGGCTCGCCATTGCGGCGGCCGTAGAGGGTCAACCCGAAGTCCGATTTCTCGATTTGGAAAATCACATTGCCGTCCGCCTTGATGTACTCGTTGGCCTTGGTGCCCTGGTGCATCGGGTCTTCATCCACCTCGAAACGGTGCACATAGGACACGTGGCTGGTATCGATGCCACCTTCCATGGCCTGTAGATAATTGCACTCCTGCACTCGCTTGGAGACGAACACGTGGTTGGCCGGCAGGGTGCACCACTCGACCTCCGGAGCGGCCGGTTTCCTGTCATTGGGGCCCATGTACGCCCAAACAATGCCGGCGCGCTCCATGCACGGATACGCCTTGATTCCCATGTTCTTGCAGGTTTGCGGTGCCGAGGGGACGTCGACGCATTCGCCATGGCGCGAAAATTTCAGGCCATGATAAGCGCAGCGGATGCCGTTCTCCTCGTTGCGGCCAAAGTAGAGCGAGACTCCGCGGTGCGAACAGAATTCGTCTATGAGCCCGATCTGCCCGTCAGTGTCGCGGAACGCGAGGAGTTTTTCGCCCAGGATCTGCACGCGCACCTGGGGGCAGTCCGGTTCCTCGATTTCGCGCGAGAGCAGGACCGGCACCCAGTAACGACGCATGAGGTTGCCCATTGCGGTGCCGGGGCCGGTGCGGACCAGCGTTTCGGCCTTGTGCTTGTTCATTCGTCGCGTGCTCCTCCAGCTGATTTGTCCGCACCGTCACGCTCCCGAATAAACAGTGCAATCATACCGTATAGCGTGCGTCGAGGCGAAAAATCCTACTTTGCATGGGGTTGTTTTGCAGAAAAATGAATCCCCCACCCGCCGGTTCGGAATTTGACGGCCCGCTCACCCCCGCGGCTCGGCGTGGCCGATGACGCGGGTGACGGCGGGAAAACGGCGGCGCAGGCCACGCTCCAGCTCGTCGACGAACTCGTGGACCTCGCTGACGGTGCGGGCCGGATCGACATCGCAATGGAAGATGACGATCCGGCCGTCGTCGGTGTCGCGCATGCGCACCTCGTGCACGTTGCGCAGCGCCGTGGTCGCGGCCGCGAGTTCCGCGAGCGTGGTCTGGACCGCGGCGACATCGGCCGCGGCGGCGTCGCTGCCGGCGGTACCTTCCATAAGCAGCGGCTCGATATGGGTCTCCACCTCGACCACCGGGGCGATCTCCTTGCGGATCGCCGCTTCCAGGCCGTCGGCGATGTCGTGGGCGGCGGCGAGCGACAGCCGGCCGTCGACCTCGAGATCGAGCGAGATGGTGAGCCCCTCGGGAATTGCGTGGACGGTGACGTGATGCACGGGCAGGCCGCGGTTGCGCGCGATCACCATCACGCGCTCCATCACGGTCTCGTCGTCGAGGGCGCGCGGCATCACGTTGACGCCGATCTCGGCATGGGGCAGCGCCGTCCTGACCGCGGCCTCGATGTCCTCCTTCATCAACTCGACGCGGTCGAGCGGCAGCGTGCGGCTCGCGCCCACGTCGATCTCGCCGATCACGGTGCCGCCTACCTGCCGGGTTCGCACCCGCTCCACCGAGGCGACGTTGCCCACCTTTTTGGCGATGGCGGTGATACGGTCGGCGACGCCTTCGGGCGCGGTGTCGGTGAGGGCATCGATGGTGCGGCGCCCGAGCCGCCAGCCGGCGAGGCAGACGAACACCGCCACCACCATGGCGGCGGCCGAATCCGCCCAGGGGTAACCGAGCCGCACGCCGGCGAGTCCGAGCAGGACCGCTGCCGACGACCACATGTCCGAGCTGAAATGCAGCGCATCGGCCTCCAATGCCGGGCTCGCGGTGTCGACGGCGACGCGGTTGAGCACGCGGGCGCGGTAGAAGTCGACGCCGATCGAGGCGGCGATCACCGCGAATGCGACGGCGGTGGCCTCGACTGCGTGAGGATGATCGCCGATCAGCCGTTGGGCCGATTCCCACATCACCACGCCCGACAGGATGAACAGCAGCGCGGTCTCGGCGAGGGCGGCGATGTTCTCGATCTTGCCGTGGCCGTATTGGTGGTCGCGGTCCGCCGGCTTGTCGGCCATGCGTACCGCGAAATAGGTCATCACCGTCGCCGCAAGGTCGATCAGCGAGTGGGCGGCCTCCGACAGGATCGCGAGCGAACCGGTGGTGACGCCGACCACGGCCTTGCCGAGCGTCAGCGCCCCCGAAGCGGCGATCGAGCCGAGCGCGACGCGTTCCTTTTCGTTCGTCATCGGGCCCCCGAATCCAAGCGTGAATTCAATTGGCATTACCATTATAGCAAGACGGCCGGATGTGCTCGTGACGCAGGCCGGCCGCGGAGGAGCGCTCTGGCTGAAGTGATGAGGTTGTCGGGAGCCGTCCTCTTCTCCCTCTCCCTCTCCCGCTTGCGGGGAAGGGTTGGGGAGGGGGCTGGAGCGATGACGGGCGACGAGGGTTAGCATGCCCCCACCCAACCCTCCCCCGCAAGCGGGAGAGGGAGTAAGCAGCAGCGGGAGGAAGCACCGATGCAAAAGGCCGAGATCAGGCCCGGAGTATGGATGGCCTATGAGGACCATTGGTTCGGCCCGCCCTGGACGACGCCCGAGACCGTGGTGATGATCCACGGCAATTCGGAGTCCTCGCGCGCCTGGAACCCCTGGGTCCCCCATCTCGCCGGCAGATACCGGGTCGTGCGTCCCGATCTGCCGGGCTTCGGCGCCTCCACCGAGCCGCCGGGATATGGCTGGAGCGCCGGTGAACTCGCGGCGGACATCGGGCGGTTTCTCGATGCCCTCGCCATCGACACTGTGCCATCTGATCGGCGCCAAATATGGCGGCTCGGCCTGCATGCAGTTTGCCGCCGGCAGCTCCCATCGCCTCAGTCGCTCTGCCTGTTCGGGTCGCCGTTCCGCGGCAGCGGCAGCGGCAATGCCGATGCCATCCGCACCAAAGGCGTGCGGCAATGGGCGGCCGAGACCCAGCGCGCCCGGCTCGGCAGCGATGCGTCAGAGGCGCAGCTGCGCTGGTGGACCGACGAACTCATGGGCAAGACCAATATGCGGGCCGCCTACGGCGCCGCGTCGGCCCGAATCGACATGGATCTCGACGCCATGCTGCCGCGGATCGGGGTTCCGACCCTGATGGTGACGACGCAGGAGAGCGGCTTGCAGTCGATCGCAACCGTGGAGCGCCATGCCGCGCGCATCCCCGATGCCGGCGTCATCGTGCTTCCCGGCGACAGCTTCCACATCGCGGCCTCCGCGCCCGATGTCTGCGCGCAGCACGCCTTGCGCTTCATCGACGCGGTGGCGCAGGGCCGCCACCCGGCGCGCAAGGCCGCCGCAGCCGACGCAGGCCGGAAGCTGATCATGCGCAACCCGCGATTTACGAACCGATGTGACGCCGGCGCGGCAGGCGCGACGGGCGCGCCGACGCGCCGCGCCGCGGCCGGAACCATTGCATCCTGGGCCGGGCTCGCCGCGATGGCCGCGCTGGTGCCCACCCCGGGCGCGGCGCAAGTTGCCTATCCCGTGCGTCCGGTGCGGATCGTGGTGCCGTTCGCCCCGGGCGGCGGCGCCGACCTGATCGCGCGCATGCTCACGCCGCATCTCCAGCAGCGTCTCGGGCAATCGTTTTTCGTCGACAACCGCGCCGGTGCGGCGGGACGGATCGGGGCGGCCGCGGTGGCCAAGGCCGATCCGGACGGCCATACCCTGCTGATGACCACGGAATCCTCGATCGTCATCGCCCCTCATATGAGCGTGGCCATGAGCTACGATCCGCTCAAGGATTTCGCGCCGGTGTCGCTGCTCACCCGCAATCCCGTGGTCCTGGTGGTGAACCCCTCGGTCCCCGCCGCCACGCTCGCGGACTACATCGCGCTCGCCCGGGCGCGGCCGGGGCAGCTGTTCTATGCCTCGTCGGGCGCCGGCGGGCCGAACCATCTCGCCGGCGAGATCTTCAAGCAGATGACTGGCCTCGACATCGTCCACGTGCCGTTTCCCGGCACCGGCGCCGCGATCCCTGCCGTGATCTCCAACCAGGTCGGCGCGATGTGGGGCTTCGTGGCGGGTCTGCTCCCGCATATCCGCGGCGGCAGCCTCCGGGCGCTCGCAATCGGATCGAGAGAGCGTTCGCCGGCCCTGCCGGAGGTTCCGACCGTAGCCGAAGCCGGCGTGCCCGGCTACGAGGCGTCGTCGTGGATCGGGCTGCTGGCGCCGGCCGCGACGCCCCAACCGATCGTCGCCAAGCTATGGGAGGCAGTGCACGCCTCCATGCAGGACCCTTCGGTGAGGGACATCCTCGTCCGCGACGGGTCCGACATCGTCGTCAGCACGCCCGACGAGTTCCGCCGCGTGATCGTCGAGGACGACGCCAAATACGCCAAGCTGTCCGGCCTGTTCGCCGCGGCCAAATGAATTCGGGCGATTGAATTCCGTCAACGGGGCTGAAGAGAATGGACGAACATCGACCGACCCGGGCGCTTGCCGCGTTTGCCGCCGGCCTCGACCCCAAGCGGCTGCCCGCCGAGGTGCGCGAGAAGCTCGGCTGGCTCCTGCTCGACTATCTGCGCGTGGCGTCGATCGGAGCGCGGCTGCCGTGGAGCGAATGGGCGCGCGGCTACATCGCGGTGGTGGCATTGCCGGGTGCGTCGCGCGTGCTGTTTTCACCCGAGGCGCTCAATCCCGAGCATGCCACCTTCATGAACGTCACGTTCGGCAGCAGCTTCGATGGCGACGACACCCATGTGGGCGCGATGCTGCATCCCGGCGTCGCCGCCTGGGCGGCGGCGCTCGCGGTCGCCGAGCATGCCGGCGTCGCCGGGCCGGAGGTGCTGGCGGCGGTGGTCGCGGGCTATGAGACGACGATCCGGATCGGCCTTGCGGTCCAGCCCAGCCACTTCAAGCGCGGCTTCCAGAGCACCGGGACCTGCGACGGCTTCGGCACCGCGGCGGCGGCGGGACGTCTCCTGTTCCGCGGCGCCGATGCCGCGCAGCGCATCGTGGAGGCGATCGGGCTTGCCGGCGGTTACCCCAGCGGCATCGCCCAATTCTACTATTCGGGCTCGTCGGCAAAACGCATCCAGGCGGCCCATGCGGCGCAGAGCGGGGTCGCGGCGGCGCTGCTCGCCCAGCACGGCTTTACCGGTCCCGCCGACATCCTCGAAGGCGCCGGCGGCTTTGCTCGCGCTTACGCGGACGGGTGGAACCCCGCGCTCATCGAAGACGGGCTCGGCACCCGCTTCCACCTGATGGACGTGCTGGTGAAGTCCCATGCGGCGGCGGCGCGCGTCGCCGCCGGCATCGACGCCATGCTGGCGCTGCGGCGCCGGCACGGCTTTGGCGCCGCCGACATTGCGACCATGCATCTCGGCATCCCCCGCATCATCCAGGGCCGCCTGACCAACAAGCATCCGGCCGACCTGCAGGCGGCACAGATGTGCCTGCCGTTCAGCGTCGCACTCGCCGCCAAGGTCGCGCTGCCGCCGGGACGGATACCGGCGTTGGGGGTCGCCGACTACGAGGCCGGGCTCAGCGACAAGAGCCTTTATGATCTCGAGGAGCGCACCACCCTCGATCTCGACGACGAGGTCGAGGCGGCCAGCAACGCTCTGTCGACGGCCGCGAAGGTGAGCCTGACATTGCGCGACGGCCGCAGCCTGTCGCTGCTGGTGCGCGCCCCCAAGGGCAGTGCGTCCGACCCCTTCACCGGCGCCGAGCATGAGGCGCGTTTCATGCAGGAGCTGTCGCGCCGAGCCCCGGCGAAAGTCTGCGCCGAGATCGTGCGGATGTCGAAGGACCTCGACCGTCTCGATCCCCGCTGGCTCGGCCGCGTGCTCAGCGAAGACCCGGTGGCGGGCGGGTAGGGAAGGGCTTAGCCAACTTCAAGCGGCGCGCTTCCGGCTCGGCCGGATCAGCACGTCCGCGGAAATACCGAGCCGCTCGTGAAGGCGTCGGATCATGCCGATCGACAATCCACGCTTTCCGCTCAAGACCTCGGCGATTCGCGTTCTGGTGCCGATGACCTCTTCGAGATCGCGTCGAGTTCAGTTTCTGTTGCTCCATGCGGAACTTAATGGCCTCGATCGGGTCCGGCGGATCGAGCGGAAAGTGCTCCGCCTCATAGGCGTCGATCAACGTCGCCAGCACGTCCAGCCGGTCGCCGTTCCGCGTTCCAGATTTTGCGCCCCACAGGCGCTCGATCTCCTTAAGTGCCGCCTCGTAGTCCGCATTCGAACGGATCGGCTTTACGTCAGCGCGCATGTTTCACCTGTTTCACATCGATACTATCGTATTTTTTGCGCGTGCCGATCCATTTGATCCACACGATGCCCTTCTCGAAGTCGACCGCTACGACCAGGCGGTAGTCGTTCCCCTTAATGTTGAATACGATCCGATCCGCAGAAACGATACTGGCTGTCGCGTACAGACGCTTTACGTCCGCTGGACCTGTCCACTTGGCCTTTTCGACTTCGTCGAACCAGGCATCCAGCGCCGCCTTCAGGGCCGAATGGTCCTTATGTCCCGATCGACCCTCGACAAACGCTCGCAAGGTGCGCCGGGCGATAATTCGCATCGACGATTGCTATCATGCGCCCAAATTGGGCGCAACGTTGTCGTTCGGGTTTGTAAGTCATCATTGGAGGACGACCGTGATCCTGATTGGTCAGCCCGAGAAATTTTAGCTACCATCACAGCCGGCGCCCGGCTGGAGCGTTGA
Organism: uncultured Alphaproteobacteria bacterium; assembly: GCA_963800215.1. GTDB lineage: Bacteria > Pseudomonadota > Alphaproteobacteria > Rhizobiales > Xanthobacteraceae > JAJPKK01. The sequence goes on from CAWCZY010000014.1 coordinate 189,422, forward strand.
ATCGGCGAGGTATCCATGACGCTCGATCCAGTACTGCTGTCGCGCTTGCAATGGGTATGGGTGATTTCCTGGCACATCCTGCTGCCGGCGTTCACGGTCGGGCTGGCGTCCTACATCGCGGTGCTCGAAGGCCTCTATTTCTTCACCGAACGGCCGGTCTGGTTTCGGCTCTCCGGGTTCTGGACCAAGCTGTTCGCCGTCTCGTTCGGCATGGGCGTGGTCTCCGGCATCACCATGCCGTTCCAGTTCGGCACCAATTGGAGCCGTTTCTCCGACATCACCGCCAACGTGATATCGCCGCTGCTGGCCTATGAAGGCCTGATGGCGTTCTTCCTCGAAGCCTCCTTTCTCGGCGTGCTGCTGTTCGGCCGGCGGCTGGTGCCGCGCTGGCTGCATTTCTTCGCGGCAATCATGGTGGCTGTGGGAACACTGTTTTCCTCGTTCTGGATTCTCTCCACCAACAGCTGGATGCAGACCCCGGCCGGCTACGAGATGGTCGACGGCCGCTTCTTCCCCACCGACTGGATCGCGATCGTCTTCAGTCCGTCGTTTCCGTACCGCCTCACCCACAACGTCAATGCATTCTACATCACCACCGCCTTCGTGGTGATGGGCGTCGGCGCCTTTCTGCTGCGCCGGGAGAGGTCGGTGGACGAGGCCAAGCTCATGATCAGCATGGCGCTCGATCTGCTGATCATCCTGGTGCCGCTGCAGTTCCTATTGGGCGACCAGCACGGCCTCAACACCCTCGCGTACCAGCCCGCCAAGCTCGCGGCCATCGAGGGCCGCTACGACACCGCCGCCCCGGCGCCGCTCACCCTGTTCGGCATCCCCGACGACGCAACCGCCACGATGAAATACGCCATCGACGTGCCGTATCTCGGCAGCCTCGTCCTGACCCACAGCCTCGACGGCAAAATCGTGGGGCTCAAGGATTTTCCCGCCGCCGACCGTCCCCCGGTGGCGCCGCCGTTCTTCGGCTTCCGCATCATGGTGGGGATCGCCGTGATCATGCTGGCGATCGTCGTCGCCGGCCAAGTCATGCGCCGCGATGGATTGCGCTATCGTTCGCGCTGGTTCCTCCTGCTGTGCCAGGCGGCGGCGCCGCTCGGCTTCGTCGCGGTGATCGCGGGCTGGGTGACGACCGAGGTCGGGCGCCAGCCCTGGACGGTGTACGGGCTGCTGCGCACGGCGGATTCCGTCTCGCCTTCGCTCACGGGCAACGACGTCGCTCTCTCGCTCGGGTTCTACATCGTCGTCTACCTCATCATGTTTTCGACCGGCGTCATCTTCATGTCGGGCATCGTCCGCGCCGGTGTGGCCGAGGCCGACGATGAGCCCGACGAGATCGAGCGCGGGCTGCCGGTCCGGGCGTTGGCGGCGGCTTCCGCGGGACCGGCAACGCTGCTGCCACCGGCACCGGCGGCGACACCTGAACCGGGAGCGTGACCATGACGATCGATCTGGTTCCGATTTGGACGCTGATCCTCGGGCTCGCGGTGTTCTATTACGTCGTGTTCGACGGCTTCGACCTCGGCGTCGGCATCCTGTCCGGACTGGTGTCCCCGGCGTCGCGCCGGCTGATGATGAACTCGGTCGCGCCGGTGTGGGACGGCAACGAGACCTGGCTGGTGCTCGGCAGCATCGGCCTGATGGCGGCGTTCCCGCTCGCCTTCGCGATCATAATTCCCGCGGTGTATTTCCCGATCGTGGTCATGCTGCTGGCGCTGGTGTTCCGCGGCGTCGCCTTCGAGTTCCGCTTCAAGCGCCGCGCCCTGCAGGAGATTCTGGGGCATGGCCTTCTGCCTGGGCTCGGCGGTGGCGACGTTTGCCCAGGGCGTCGTCCTCGGCGCGTTCATCCAGGGCTTCAAGGTCGAGGGCCGCCACTTCGTGGGCACATCGTTCGACTTCGTCACGCCGTTCGCGCTGCTGACCGGGCTCGCCCTCATGTTCGGCTATGCCTTGCTGGGATCCGGCTGGCTCATCATGAAGACCGAGGGCGACCTGCAGGCGTGGAGCCGGCGCGCCGGCCGCATCTGCCTCGTCGGCGTCGGCATCGCCGTGGTCGCGGTGAGCCTCTGGACCCCGCTCGTCGATCCCGGCATCGCGCAGCGCTGGTTCTCGTGGCCCAACATCGTCTTTCTGTCGCCGGTGCCGGTGGTGACCGCGGCGATCGCGGCTTTGTGCTGGCGTGCGCTCGGCGGCCGCCGCGAGGCGCTGCCGTTCCTGAGCGCGATCGCGCTGTTCCTGATGTCCTTCATCGGCATCACCATCAGCCTGTGGCCGATGATCGTGCCGCATCACTACACGCTGTGGCAGGCCGCCTCGGCGCCGGGCACCCAGGCCTTCCTGCTGATCGGAACGCTGTTCCTGCTGCCGGTGATCCTGATGTACACTGCTTGGTCCTATTGGGTGTTCCGCGGCAAGGTGCGCGCGGATATGGGGTACCACTGAAGCAACGAAATCCGGCCTCCGTCAGAGGGGCCTTGTTGCCCGACGCCCGGCTCGATCCGCGGCGCGGGATCACGACAACGAAACACGAGGAAACGCATGGCAAGGCACCTCCCGGCAATCGCCGGTCTTTCCGCTCTCGTTCTCGTCGCGGCGCTGGGCCGTCCGGCTGGGGCGGAGGAGATCGCGGTCGGCAATTTCGGCGTCGCCGCCAATGGAATGCCGTTCGGCGTGGCGCTCGCCAAGGGCTTCTACAAGCAGGAGGGCGCCAACGTCACCGGTATCATCACGTCCGCCGGCGGCGGCACTTCGCTGCGTAACATGCTGGCCGGAGGCGTTCCTTACGGCGAAGTCAATCCCGGCGTGGTGGTGGCCGCCATCGCGCAGGGGGCCGACCTCAAGCTGATCTCCGACAACGTGCTCACCGTCGCGGAATTCGTCTGGGCGGTCAAACCGGACTCCCCGATCAAGTCGATCAAGGACTTCAAGGGCCGCAAGATCGGCTACACCAATCCGCGCTCGACCAGCCAGGGGCTGGCGATGCTGCTGCTCACCAAGGCGGGCCTCAAGGCGGAGGATGCCGAGCTGGTCCGCACCGGCGGATTCGGTGAAGGCGTCGCCGCCCTCGAAACCGGGCAGATCGACGTCGCGCCCATCGCCGAGCCGCTGTGGTCGCAGTTCCAATCCAAATACCGCGCCGTCGCCAGGGCGAGCGATCTGCTGCCGCCGCTCGACAATGTCGTGGGCGTGACCACCGCCAACATGGCGGCCCAGCGCGGCGATTTCATCCGCGCCGTCATCCGGGCGCGCCGCCGCGCGGTCGAATTCATGATCGCCAACCCGGACGAGGCCGGAGACATCGTCGCCAAGGACTACAGTCTCGCGCCCGCGGTCGCCCGCGAGGCGGTGCGCAACCTCACCACCAGCATGACCGAGGGCATCCCGTATTGGGGACCCGGGCAAATCCACCTGGACGGCATGAAACGCATGATCGAGGTCCAGCGCATGGTCGGCGCGATCACCGGGACCGTCGACTACGGCAAGATCATCGACACCCAGTTCCTTCCCGATGACATCAAAGCCATCAAGTGAGGCGCCGGGCACGCCGGCCGGCGTCCACGCGAGGCTTCGCGACGTCATCAAGACCTTTCCGGCGCCCGGCCGCGAGCGTGGCGTGCATGCGCTGGGGCCGCTCGATCTCGACCTGAAGAAGGGCGAGTTCTTCGCGGTGGTGGGGCCGTCCGGCTGCGGCAAGTCGACCCTGCTCGAGCTCGTGGCGGGCCTTGCCACCGTGAGCGAGGGAACCATCGCATTCGAGGACCGGCCGGTCCATGGCGGCGTTCCCGACGGCATCGGCGTCGTGTTCCAGGAGGACGCCTCGATCCCGTGGCTCACCGTCACCGGCAATATCGCGTTCGGCCTGCACAAGACCGGACTGGGCGACAAGGAACGGAACCGGCGCGTCGCCGATGCGCTCGATATCATGGGGCTCGGCGATTTCGCCGACAGCTATCCGGCCCAGCTGTCCGGCGGGATGCGCCAGCGCGTCTGCATCGCGCGGACCCTCGTCATGCAGCCGCGCCTCATCCTGCTCGACGAGCCGTTCGGCGCGCTCGACCAGCAGACCCGCCTGCTCATGGGCGAGGAACTGCTCAAGCTGTGGCGCGAAACCAGCGCCACCATCTTCCTCATCACCCACGCCCTCGACGAGGCCGCCATGCTGGCAGACCGGATCGGCGTCATGTCCGCGCGTCCCGGCAGGCTGCTGTCGATCATCGAAACCGACTGGCCGCGCGATCGCGACAGCCGGGTCGTCGAGGAGCCCGCGTTCGGCGCCCTCACTGCGCAGCTCTGGCACAAGCTGCGCGGCGAATCGCTTAAATCCATCGGCAGGGCACAAGGACCATGAACCGGAGCCCCATGAGCCGGCCGCTGCTGTTGCGCATACTCCTGATCCTGGCCTTCACCGCCGCGCTCGAAGCGCTGTGCCGGCTCGGCGTCATCGATCGCTTCACCATGCCGCCGCCGTCGCGCATCCTCGAAGACCTCGCCCGGCTGCTCGTCACCGGCAAGCTCTACGGCGCCATCGCCAAGACGCTTTCGAACTGTGCCATCGCTTTCGCGCTTGCGGTGGTCGCGGGCGTGGCGGCGGGCGTCGTCATCCACAAGTCGCGCCTGCTGAGGCAGGCGCTCGATCCCCTGTTCGCGACCTATTATGCGATCCCCGTCTTCGCCTTCTATCCCCTGTTCATCATCATCTTCGGCCTCGGCGACATTCCCCAGATCGTGATTGCCTTCATGATGTCGGTCATCGCGATGATCGTGAACGTGCTCAACGGGCTCGATCGCGTGCCGGCGGTCCTGCTCAAGACCGCGCGCATGGCGCGGATGTCGCCGCTCGAAACCGCGCTGCGCATGACGCTGCCGTCCGCCGCGCCGTATCTGCTGACGGGGGCGAAGCTCGCGCTCGCCTATGCGTTCATCGGCATCATCGGCAGCGAGTTCATCATGTCGCGGGGCGGCATGGGTTTCGAGATCGCCTTCGCCTACACGAATTTCGACAATGCGGTCATGTATCCGCTGATCGTCCTCATCCTTGCGATCTCGGTCGCCGTCAATGCCCTTCTCGGCATCTGGGAGAAGCGCATCCTGGCGCGCCGGGGGCTGCGATGAGCGGGCTTTCCGCCTGGCGCGGACCGATCCTGCTGGTGGTGGGATTGTTTGTGGCCTGGGAGTTGCTTTATCTCCTGGCCGGCGACGTCGCGCTGCGTTCGCCCGCGCAGACCGTGCGGTTCACGATCGAGCTGCTGGGACGCGAAACCTTCTGGCCGAATCTCGCCGAGACCGCGAAGGCGTTCGCCGTGGCACTCGCGATCTCGATCGTGCTCGGGCTCGCCATCGGCTTTGCATTGGGGTTCCACCGGCTGTCCGGAGAGGTGTTCGAGCCGATCCTGGTCGCGTTCTACTCGATCCCCAAGCTCACGCTCTATCCGATCGTGCTGCTCGCCTTCGGCCTCGGCATGCCCGCCAAGATCGCCTTCGGCGTCATTCACGGCTTCGTGCCCATCGCGCTGTTCACCATCGGTGCCGTCGGAAACGTCAAGCCGGTGCTGATCAAGACCGGCCGGGTGCTGGGATTCGGGGCCTTCGACATGGTCACGCGCGTGCTGTTCCCGGCGGCGCTGCCGGAGATCTTCACCGGGTTGAGGATCGGCTTCGCCCTCACTCTGATCGGCACGCTGCTGGGTGAAATGTTTGCCTCCCAACGCGGCCTCGGCTACATGCTGATGAACGCGATCGGGCTGCACAACGTCGACATCATCATGTCGGTGACGTTCATGATCACGGTGTTCGCGGCGACGGTGAGCGCGATATTGCTGGCGGTCGATCGGCGGCTGCATCGGAGTGGTTAGGGGTGGGGAATAGCGCGGTATATTCCGCCATCCGGCAGGCGCTGCCGCCGCGATACGCTGCCGCCATCCTGCGCCGCCACCGGGAGACCCATGCGCACCGATCTGTTCGATTTCGACCTGCCGCCCGATCGCATCGCGCTGCGGCCGGCGAACCCGCGCGATGCGGCGCGGCTCCTCGTGGTGCGTCCGGGGGCGTCGGCCGAGCTGGAAGACCATGTCGTGCGCGACCTGCCGGACCTGCTGCGCCCCGGCGACCAGCTCGTCGTCAACGACACCAAGGTCATTCCGGCGCAGCTGCGGGGCCGGCGCATCGGCCGGGGGCCCGACACCAAACTCGAAGCGACTCTGATCAAGCGGCTCGACGGCGCCCGCTGGCAGGCGCTGGTCAAGCCCGCGCGCAAGCTCGCGCCGGGCGACGTCGTCCGGTTCGGCGAAGAGGGCAGGGCGTGCTTTCTCGGCGAGCTCGACGCCACCGTCGAAACGAAGGGAGAGGCCGGCGAGGTGACCTTCGGCTTCGCCTTCCACGGCCCGGCGCTCGACGCCGCGATCGCCGAACGCGGCGAGGTGCCGCTGCCGCCCTATATCGCGGCGCGCCGTCCCGCCGACGACCGCGACCGCGCCGACTACCAGACCCTGTTCGCCCGCGAGGAAGGCGCGGTGGCGGCGCCCACCGCCGGCCTGCATTTCACCGAAACTCTCACTGCGAGGCTCGCCGCGCACGGGATCGACGTTCACACCGTCACCTTGCATGTGGGTGCCGGCACCTTCCTGCCGGTCAAGGCCGAGGATGTCGCCGCACATAAGATGCATGCCGAATGGGGCCAGGTGAGCGCCGGGACCGCCGCCGCGCTCACCGCGGCCCGCGCCGCCGGCAAGCGCATCGTTGCCGTCGGCACCACGTCGCTGCGGCTCCTCGAAAGCGCGGCGCGCGAAGACCGCACCATCGCGCCGTTTTCCGGCGAGACCGCGATCTTCATCACGCCGGGCTACCGCTTCCGCGCCGTCGACGTGCTGCTGACCAATTTCCACCTGCCGCGGTCGACCCTGTTCATGCTGGTCGCGGCGTTCTGCGGCATCGACGCGATGAAGCGCGCGTACGCCCATGCGGTCGCGGCCGGCTATCGCTTCTATTCCTATGGCGATGCCTGCCTGCTATTCCCCGGACATGGATGACGCGTCATGACCGCCTTCTCGTTCCGCATCGCCGCCACCGACGGCGCGGCGCGCAGCGGCATGATCGAGACGCCGCATGGGGCGGTGCGCACGCCGGCCTTCATGCCGGTGGGCACCCAGGGGGCGATGAAGGGCGTGCACTGGCGCGACGTGAAGGCGTCCGGCGCCGACATCGTGCTCGGCAACACCTATCACCTGATGCTGCGGCCGGGCGCCGAAGAAATCGCGGCGCTGGGCGGGCTGCACAAGTTCATCGGCTGGCCGCATCCGATCCTCACCGATTCCGGCGGCTTCCAGGTGATGTCGCTCGCCGGCCTGCGCAAGCTCGACAATGACGGCGTGGTGTTCCGCTCCCATCTCGACGGCGCGACCGTGACGCTCACGCCGGAGCGCGCCGTCGAGATCCAGGCGCTGCTCGGCTCCGACATCGCAATGCAGCTCGACGAGTGCATCCGCCTGCCGCAGCCCCGTGCGGAGCTTGAGCGCGCCATGAAGCTCTCGCTCGCCTGGGCGGAACGCTGCAAGCGTGCCTTCGCGGCGGGGGCGGGGGGCCGCGCGCTGTTCGGCATCATCCAGGGCGGCGACGACCGCGAGTTGCGCGCCGCCAGCGCCCGCGCGCTCGCCGACATCGGCTTCGACGGCTACGCCATCGGCGGGCTCGCGGTCGGCGAGCCGCAGGCGGTGATGCTCGACATGATCGAGACGGTCGCGCCGCTGCTGCCGGCCGTCCGGCCGCGCTACCTGATGGGGGTCGGCACTCCCGACGACCTCCTGGAGGCGGTGGCCCGCGGCATCGACATGTTCGACTGCGTGCTGCCGACCCGCAACGGCCGCCACGGCCTCGCCTATTCCCGCTTCGGCGCGATCAACCTGCGCAACGCCCGCCATGCCGCCGATCCGCGCCCGCTCGACCCCGAAAGCCGCTGCCCCGCCGCGCGCGACTGTTCGCGCGCCTACCTGCACCATCTCGTGAAGGCGAACGAGATCCTCGGCGCCATGCAGCTGAGCGAGATCAACCTCTACTACTATCAGGACCTGATGGCGGGGATGCGCGCCGCCATTGCGGCGCGGGAGCTCGAGGCGTTCCGCGCGGCGGCGAAGGAAGGATGGGCGAGGGGGGATATGGCGGCGGCGTGATGCACCTTCTCGCGCCGCTGCCGCCGGATCCCGCGTTGTTCGTTGGTGCCACGCGCCTATTTTTGAGGAGCGCTATGCTTGAAATATTTGAGATTCGGCGGCTCCTGATCCTTCTTAGCGGGCATCAGGTCGCCGTCTCCGCTCAGGAAATAGACGTCCTTGCCGATCGCCACGTAGTTGTTTCCCTCCTCGCAGACATTGTCGTACCAGTCGCGATCGTCGGCCTCGCGGCGGAAAGTCTTCTTTACCGTCCACGGGTGCGTGAAGGCGTCGTCGATGGTCGTGACGTCGTCGTGGAACAGCTCCGGCTTCTCCTTGTCCCGGTAGAGCCGTTCCTTGACGATGGTGGAGTTGTTCTCGTGGACGGGAATTCCGCTCTGATCCATGGCGCGCGGACCCTTCATGTGACGGGTCTCGACTTCGAGGACATCGTAGCGGCCATCGCCGTCTTCATCGATCCACTTTCCGATCGAATAGCCGACAAAGGACGGCTCGGTGCCGGGCTTCGGCCAATGGCTGAAATCGCGTCCGTCGGTGTAGATGCGGCGCGGCATCGCGCTTTCGAAGATGATATAGGTCAGCTTCGGCAGGATCACGAACTCCATCGGAAAGATCGCCGTCATCACGCGCGGCATGCCGGCCGGAAGGCAGCGGAAGCGGAAGTCGTTGCCTTGTCCGCCGGCATCCTGGTCGGCCATGCTGGCTTCGAAGATCGCCTGATATTCCGGGGTGAGAGGCGGGTTCTGGCCGCGGCGCTGCGGCTTGGCCGGATCCCAACGGTTGCCCCCGACCACCCGCCATTGGCCGGACCAGTCCGGATATTTGGATTCGTCGAACGCCACAGCCTCGGTCACCACGGCGCTCAGGAACGCCGCCGTCAAAAGGGCGCCCATCAGTTTGCGGGAGAGCATCAACGTTATCCTCCGTGAGCCGACAGTTGGGCGCCCGTCGATTTCTTCGCGGGCCACGCCACCGGCGAGGCTTCGCGGCCGATCCGACCGTTCCTTCGTCCAACAGTGCAGGGAGAACTTAGCAGGTGGCCGGACCCGGCGCCACGCTCGCTATCGCCGATCAGAATTTCGCAACACACGGCCGCTGCGGTCGCGGATTATTGGTGTATGCGCACTTGGGGTCTTGCAGGGGGACAGGAGGAAAGACCCAAGTGTTCTCACTTCGATTGTTCTCACTTTCGATCCCAGCGCAGGGTAGCCTGCGTGAGCATCTGGCCGAGGGTGGGCTGCCCGGACGGATAGTCCGGCTCGTTGCTCCCGGTAAAGTCGAAGAAGAGGTCCATGAATTCCTTCGGCGCCGTATAGCCGGTCGGTTGCGCGGTCGCCAGCGTAACGACAGCCAGCAGCGCGAGCCAGAAGAGTTGGGTGAAAGTCACGGCGGGTCTCCTGTGGTGGTCTTGGGCGCCAGATGTCAACCCTTTGCAGCAACGTACCAAGAAATCAAATCCACCTGCGGGCAAACGTCCCGCGCGTCGACATTCGGCGGAAAGGCGGCCGGGCGAACTGCATCGCCTGCATCGGGTTCGCCGACACCAAGGAAACAGAAAGAAGCCCCCCGGATGGCCTGCGGCTGCGGCGGTGGTCATGTGCCGATGCCATGGACCAATCCTGGCCCTTCCGGAAACACGGGCAGATCGTGTAGCTTCAATCGAAGAGCCGTGACTGCTTTCCACAAGTCCGCAGCGCGCAAAGCTCTCGCGATCACAAGGAGGAGGACCCCATGTGTTTTCGTAGCTCAATCGGTGCAACCGCGCTTGCCGCGGCGCTCATGATGACGATCGGTGGCGCCGCCGCTTTCGACGATTCGAAATACCCCGACCTGAAAGGGCAGTGGCGGCGCACCGGTCGCGCAGTGCAGAGCGACCGCATCGGCGCCCCCTTCGACCCCAGCAAGCCGTTCGGACGCGGTGAGCAAGCACCGCTGACTCCGGAATACCAAGCCATCTACGAGGCGAACCTCGCCGATATGGAGAGAGGCGGCCAAGGCATCGACCCGACTTATAACTGCCTTTCTCCGGGCATGCCGCGCGTCATGCTCGGCTATTCGCAGATGGAATTCGTGGTCACGCCGGAAACCACTTACGTTCCAATGACGCGTGACCACGACTTCATGCGCCATATTTACACGGACGGACGCGACTTTCCCGCCAACATGGGGGGAGAGCCGCGATATCTGGGTTATTCGATCGGTAAATGGCTCGATACCGACGGCGACGGTCGCTTCGACACCCTCGAAGTCGAGACCCGCGGTATGAAGGGTCCTCGCGTCTATGACGCGAGCGGTATCCCGCTGCACGCCGACAACGAGACGGTCGTCAAGGAGCGCTTCTACATCGACAAGGCCGACAAGAACCTGCTTCACGACGATATCACCACCATCGACCACGCGTTGACCCGGCCCTGGGTGGTCAACCAGGTCTACCGCCGCATCGCCAGCGACAAACCGCTGTGGTTCGGCCACAGTGTTTGCGGCGAGGACAATGCTCATGTCGGCATCGGCAAGGAGGTTTATTATCTCAGCGGCGACGGGCTGTTGATGCCCGCCATGAGGGACCAGCCGCCGCCCGACCTGCGCTATTTCAAGAAGTACGACCGATAACGTCGCCCCACAAAAAGAGCCGTTGCGTGCTTACCGCGCGTGAGCACGCATCTTCCGCCTCGCAGGGTCTCCCGCAATGCACCAACCGTCCGGGTGCTCGGGGTGTCCGGGTAGCGTTTGACAGGTCTCCCAATTCGGCTTTCCGCGAGAATTGAACAAATTATCCCTTAATTAACGGCCGGCGAGGACAGTGGAACGCAAGAGTGACCACCAGTTGCGTTCGGTGCCGCGGCGGAACATGGCCAAGCGGCCAAAGTGGAATTTCTGATCAATGAAATTGGTTTGGAGGTGTGTTGTCGTGTCATGGGCGGGGCGATGACTGTCGCATACGTCCTCGATGACGATCCCCAGGTCCGCGCCATGGTTTTCCATGTCCTCGCCAGCGCTGGCTACCAAGCTCAAGTTTTCTCCGATTCCGAACCGATGCTGGCGAAACTCGAATCGACCCCCCGGAGATCGTCGTTCTCGACCTCGCACTCGGCCAATCCGACGCCATCGAAGTCATCCGCCAACTTGCGACGCTGGAATACCGCGGAAAAGTGCTGCTGATCAGCGGCCATGACGAGACCGTGCTCGCCGAGATCCAGCGAATTGGAGAGCGGTATCAACTGGCCATGCTGGCTTCACTGCGCAAGCCGTTTAGAGCGAAGGACCTGATCGGACGCTTGATGACGTCGCCCAACGTTCTGGGGGCACCGGTTTCGGCAAAAGCGCCTCGCAGGACCTTGGTCAGTCTGGCGGAGGCGCTTGACGCGGGCTGGTTGGAGCTTTGGTATCAGCCAAAAATCGATCTGCGGTCGTTTGCCGTGTGCGGTGCCGAAGCGCTGTTGCGCGCCCGGCATCCGGAACATGGAATTGTGTCTCCGGCAGAACTGCTGCCGCCCGCCGGCGATCCACTGCATTTCCCATTGTCGCGGTTTGTCGTCGGGCGTGCGATTACGGACTGGAAACGCTTCGCTGACTCCGGCAAATCGTTGAAATTGGCTGTCAACCTGCCGGTCTGCGTCATCAACTCGCCCGGTTTCATCAGCCTTATGCGCCGTGACCTTCCAGCCGATTCACGATTTCCTGGCCTGATCATCGAGATCACTGAAGACGAGGCGATCCAGGATCCAATGCGGCTTCAGGAAGTCGCGGCGCAGTTGAAGCTTCTCCAGGTGCAGATATCGTTCGACGACTTCGGGACCGCATACGCGTCAGTGTCGCGGCTGCTTGAATTGTCGTGCGTCGAGCTGAAGCTCGACCGCAGTTACGTATCGCAGTGCTCGTCCGACCCACTCAAGCATGCCGTCTGTCAGACCATGGTCGATCTAGCTCACCGTGTCGGCGTCGTCGTGTGCGCCGAAGGAATCGAAAATCCCGAAGACCTTCGCGCCGTGGTTCGGATGGGATGCGACGTCGCACAGGGTTTTCTGTTTGCAAGGCCGATGCCGCCGGACGCTTTTGTGGCGCGGTTTATCGCGCGCGACGACGACTTTTCCGCGCATTTTGCCTTCGGTTCCGTCGCTGCTCGTGCCGGCAACGACGGCTGAGGCTAAGATGTGGCGGAGGAAATGACGAACGGCGACATCCTTCCCAATGGAGCGCTTGAGCGTCGATTGACGACGCACTAAGCAGTCGCCCCCCGGGATTTCACCATGCGACTTTCGACCCGTTTGACTATTGCAATGGTCGCCCTTGTGTTTCTGACGGCGACGGCGATCGGCGTGATCACGTACCGTGAAGTCGCCGCGGTCGCATTGCCCAGGTCCTTGGACCGCCTGAACATTGAGGCCCGCCTGCTCGGGCTCGATCTCGAAATCCTCACGGCGCGGCGCGCGTTTCTTCGTGGAGGGATCCGTTGCGGCCGACGCGTTGCAAGGCATGATCCGCGCGCGAGTTGCGGGTGGTGTCGACCCGGTCGACCGCTTGACCGAAGCGGAATGGCGGGCGCGAATGGCCCAACGCTATCTGACGGAGATGCGCGCCCGATCCGACTACCTCCAGATTCGCCTCATCGGGGTTGAAGATGGTGGCCGCGAACTCATTCGAGTGGACCGCGCAGGGCCGAACGGCGAGATGCACCTCGTTCCGGAAGCCGAATTGCAGCGCCGGGCCGAGCGGGATTACTTCCACAAGGCGATGGGTTTGCCGGCCGGGGAGGTCTATGTCTCGCCGATCGAACTCACTCGAGGAAACCCGGTAGCCAAGACGCCCCGCGTCCCGGTGCTCCGCGTGGCGACACCGGTGTATATGCCGGACGGGCACCCGTTCGGAGTTTTGAGCATCAGCGTCGATATGCGCGCGGTCCTCGGCCGGATCCGATCCGCCTCGTTGGGTGGTGCGCAGGTATTTGTGGTGAACGCGCAGGGGGACTATCTCGTCCATCCCAATCGCGCCAAGGAGTTCGGATTCGAGTTCGGTAAGCCGGCCCACGTCCAGGACGAGTTTCCGGAACTGGCTCAGATACTGGCAGCGGGCGATATGACGCCACGTTTGATGGAAGACCGCGCCGGCAAACGCTTCGGCGTAGCGTGGGACACGGTAAAGATCGCAGGAGGCCCGCCGATCACGGTCGTCGCAACCATGCCGTATTCGCTCGTCATGGCGGCAGCGACCTCGGTTCGCAATGTCAGCCTGTACGGAGGACTCGCAGCCGTCCTTGCCGCAGGCTTGCTGGCGGCGGTACTCGCCCGGTCGTTGACGAGGCCGCTGGTTCAAGTGACCAACGCAGTCGTAGCGTTCGGTTGCGACGAAACAATTCCCGTTCCTACCGATGCGAGCGGTGAAATCGGTGTTCTTGCCCGCGCTTTCTCCGGCATGGCGAGACGAGTGCGCGAAAACACGGCCGCGCTCAAAATGGAGATTGAAGAGCGAGAGGTCGCGGAAGAGAAGTTCCGATTGGCGGTCGAAGGCGCGCCAAGCGGTCAGATCATGATCAACGGGAATGGTATGATCGTGCTGGTCAATGCGGAGGTCGAGCGGTTGTTCGGCTACAGGCGCGAGGAAATGATTGGACTTCCGATCGAGATGCTCATCCCGCCGGACCTTTGCGCCGAACATCGCGGCCATCGGATGAAGTTCGCTGCGCATCCGACGGCGCGCCGCATGGGCACCGGCCGCGATCTGTTTGGAGTCCGCAAGGACGGTAGCCAGTTCCATGTCGAGGTCGGACTGAACCCGATCAATACCGCAAATGGTCTCATGGTACTTGGCCAAGTCGTTGACATCAGCGAACGCAAACGCGCCGAGGCCGAATTGCAGAAATATGCCGAGCGAGAGCAGTTGTTCATCGCGGCCGTCGAATCGTCCGACGACGCCATCGTGACCAAGACCCTCGACGGCACCATCACGGGTTGGAATTCAGGCGCCGAACGCCTGTTCGGATACAACGCCGGAGAGGCAATCAATCAATCAATCGACATCATTGTTCCCAACGAACAGCGCGCCGATGTACACACGATCCTGGACAAGATAGCTAGAGGGGAAAAAATCGAACACTACGAGACAGTGCGCGTCAGCAAGGACGGGCGCCGGATCGACGTTTCCTTGAGTATTTCCCCGGTGAAATCGACGTTGGGAGCGATTATCGGCGCTGCCAAGGTCGCGCGCGACATCACCGGCAGGAACAACGCACGGCATGCGCTGCGTCAAAGCGAACAGATGGCGCGTGGCATCATCGAAACGGCGCTCGATGCCTTCGTCCAAATGGACGGAACCGGCTCCGTGATCGATTGGAGCCCCAAGGCAGAGGCTATGTTCGGATGGTCGCGTGAGGAGGCCACTGGACGCAGCCTTCGCGATTTTGTCGTCCTACCTGAGAATCGCATCGAACATTCGGAACGTCTCGCGCAGTTCTTGAAGGGTGCGGACAGGGGGATCGTCGGAAGACGCTACGAGGCTCCATCGCTGCGACGCGATGGAAAAGTGATCGAAAATGAGGTCTCATTGACTGCTCTTCGTCGTCGGGATGGTTACGTTGTGAATTGCTTTATCCGGGATGTTTCAGAAAAGAAGGCGAGCGAGGCGCAACTTCGGCAAGCTCAAAAGATGGAAGCCGTCGGCCAGCTCACCGGTGGGATCGCACACGATTTCAATAACATGCTCACCGTTATTACCGGCACGATCGATATTCTCGCGGCCGAGGTTTCCGACAAGCCCCGTCTGGCGGCGATCGCCAAGCTCATCAGCGAGGCCGCGGATCGCGGCGCCGAGTTGACCAGCCGTCTTCTGGTCTTCGCGCGCAAATTGCCATTGGCGCCCAAAGAAACCGACATCAATGCTTTGATTGTAGAAACCGAAAAACTGCTCCGTCCGGCCCTCGGCGCTCAGATCGAAATTGCGCAGAAGCTGGAGCCGGGGGCCTGGCCAACGCTGATCGATCCGACCCAACTTACCACCGCCATCTTGAACCTCGCCGTCAACGCGCGGGATGCCATGCCCAACGGTGGCAAGCTGACGCTCGAAACTGCCAATGTCGTTCTCGACGAAAATTACGCCAGTGCCAATACGGATGTACAGGCCGGCGAGTACACTATGATCGCTGTCAGCGATACCGGCGTCGGCATGTTGGAAGGCATTCGCGAGAGAGTATTCGAGCCGTTCTTCTCCACCAAGGAGGTTGGAAAGGGAACCGGGCTTGGACTGAGCATGGTTTACGGCTTCGTCAAACAGTCGGGTGGACACGTCAAACTCCATAGCGAGGTCGGCCGTGGCACGACTGTCAAACTCTATCTGCCACGGACCATCGCGTCGCCGGTCCCAAACTCGGCTCCAGAGCTTCCAGAACGCATCGAGGGAGGACAGGAGACCATCTTGATTGTTGAAGACGACAAAATGGTACTCAATTACGTCACTGCCCAGATCACAAGTCTCGGATACACCGCATTGTCCGCGGCCAACGCCGCCGAAGCACTGGGGTTGATCGACGACGGTGTCCAATTCGACCTTTTGTTTACCGATGTAGTGATGCCGGGCCATATGAACGGCCGCCAATTGGCGGAAGAGGCCGCTAGGCGCCACTCCCCCTTGCGAGTTCTCTTCACGTCCGGCTATACGGAAGACGCGATGCTTCAACACGGGCGGCTCGAACCCGGCGTGTTCTTGCTTCCCAAGCCCTATCCTAGGATCGAACTGGCGAGGATGATTCGCGTCGCGCTGGATGCAGGGCCAGTATCCTGGTGCCATTCGGAGTTGCAGAATGTCGCGTCGAATTGAAGTCCGTCAGCAAATTGGTCCAGCCTCAGCTCGCAATCGCTGACGAGGTGATCGAATAGCGGTCCCGAATAGAGGGCCGGAAGCCCTCCGTCCAAAATCGACAGCGTCTCGAATGCTGCGCGGCACAGTCGGCGGCCGATACGGGTCAATCGCGTCACTTCGATCGACTCACTGGTGTGTCAGGTTCACCTCAAAGAACGGATATCGATTTGGGCACTCGATCTTTGAGCCAGCTATTAACTACTCGAAGTGGATTCCACAATCCGTCGGCGGCCACACGGCGATTCAAACCTCGGCCGCGCAAATTAATAGCCGACAGGCAACCGCCCGCTCAATCCAGCGTCTCGCGGTAGCACCACACGGCGATGCAGATCACCACCGTCGCGAACAGCGCCAGCGGCCACAGTTCCGGCAGGATGTCGTCGAGGCCGTTGCCCTTGAGCAGCATGCCGCGCACGATGCGCATGGCGTGGGTGGTCGGGAACACCTCGCCGACCCATTGCGCCCATACCGGCATGCCGCGGAACGGGAACATGAAGCCGGACAAAAGGAACGACGGCATCAGGGTCAACTGGGCGAACTGCATCGCCTGCATCTGGTTGGCCGACACCGTCGAGAACGTGACCCCCAGCGCGAGGTTTCCGGCGATGAAGAAGCCGAGCGCGACCAGGAGCAGCGGCAGCGAGCCGCGCATCGGCAGCGCGAAGAACAGCGCCGAGGATGCCAGGATGATCAGCACCTGGATATATCCGATGGCGACGAACGGCATGATCTTGGCGAGCATGACTTCCAGCGGCCGCACCGGCATCGCCAGCAGGTTTTCCATGGTGCCGCGTTCGCGCTCCTTGGTGATCGACAGCGTGGTCATGAACAGGGTCGACATCATCAGCACGATGCACATCAGGCCCGGTACGATGTTGAGCACGGTCAACTGCTCGGGATTGTAGCGGGCATGGATCACGAACTGGAACGCCGGGTTGGCCGGCTGGCTCTGCATGACCGGCGGGAGGTCGCGGTTGAGCACCGTCGAGATCGTCGCCAGCGCGGCGGTGGCGTTGCCGACGGCCGAGGGGTCGCTGGCATCCGCGTCGATCAGAACGGAGGGAACGTCGCCGCGGTCGACCGAGCGGTCGAAATTCGGCGGCAGCTCGATGACGAAGAGGACTTCGCCCTGCGCCAGCGCGCGTTCCGCCTGCGCTTCGGAGGAAAGCGTGCGGATTTCGTAATAGCCGCTGTTCTGCATCGCCGCGATCAGGGTGCGCTCGTATTTGGAATGCGTGACCGAAAGCAGGCCGGTCGGCAGGTTCTTGGGGTTGGTGTTGATGGCGAAGCCGAACAGGAAGAGCTGCAGCACCGGCACCAGGATGATGAACCGCAGCGTCAGCGCGTCGCGGGTGACCTGGACCCACTCCTTGCGTACGAGGGCGCGCAGGCGCTTGAGAGAGAACGCCATCATGGCGACGGCCTGCGGTCCTGGTCGACGCTCAGCATGTGGATGAAGACGTCTTCGAGGCGCGGCTCGACCTCCTGCCACGAAAGCCTGTGGCCGCTGAGCGTATCGCCCTCAGGGCCGCCGCCGTCGGCCGCCCGGATCGCGCTTTCGAGGGCGGCGCGGTCGGTTCCGGCGACATGGAGCGCCCGCCCGAACACGGCGGCCGCCTCGACGCCGGGCATCTTGCGCAGCCGCCGCGCGGCGTCGTCGATGTCCGCGCCGGTCACCTCGAAGGTGATGAGGCCGGAATGCCGCGACACCTCGGCGGCGTCGCCCTGGACCACGATGTGCCCGTTGGCGAGATAGACGATGCGGTGGCAGCGCTCGGCCTCGTCCATGTAATGGGTGGAGACCAGCACGGTGAGGCCTTCGCCGGCGAGGTCGTGGATCATGTCCCAGAACTCGCGGCGCGCCTTGGCGTCGACGCCGGCGGTCGGCTCGTCGAGCAGCAGCAGCTTGGGCTCGTGCAGGATGCAGGCGGCGAGCGCGAGGCGCTGCTTCCAGCCGCCCGAAAGCTGCCCGGCCAGCTGGCGGCGCCGGTCCGCCAGCCCCATGCGCTCTGTGATGTCCTTCACCGCCTGGCGTGCGTTCGGCATTTCGTAGACGTCGGCGACGAGATCGAGGTTTTCCTGCACGGTGAGGTCTTCGTAGAGGCTGAACTTCTGCGTCATGTAGCCGACCTGTCGCCGGATCATCGGGGACTGGCGGATGATGTCGAGGCCGAGGCAGGTGCCGTGGCCGCCGTCGGGAACGAGCAGGCCGCACAGCATGCGGATGGTCGTGGTCTTGCCGCTGCCGTTGGCGCCGAGAAATCCGCAGATCTGGCCGGCCGCGACCTCGAGGTCGAGCCCGTCCACCACGCTGCGCGCGCCGAAGCTCTTGCGCAGGCCGTGGACGTCGATGACGAGGTCCGTCATCGCGCCGCCAGCCCCGCTTCCTGCTTCTCCTGCGTCGCCAGCGCGGTCGCGTGGGCCGGCCGCACCGCGACGGGCTGGCCGGGATTGATCAACACCGCCTGATCCGGGGACGGGCGCGCCTCGACCATGTAGACGAGCTTGGCGCGGATGGATTCGCTGTAGATCACCGGCGGCGTGTATTCGGCCTGCGGCGAGATGAAGGAGATGGTCGCGGCAAGGTCGGCGGGGCAGTTGTCGCAGACGAGCTTGACCCGGTCGCCGATATGGACCTCGGCGAGCCTCGGCTCGGGAACGAAGAACCGCACGAAGATGTTTTCGGGCGGCAGCAGCGACACCACCGGCCCGCCGGCGGGGATGGTCTCGCCGGGACGGGCGAGAACGTCGGCGACGATGCCGCCGACCGGCGCGGTGACGTGGCGCTGATCGAGCCGCCATTGCAGCATGCCGACGGCGGCGCGCGCCGCCTCGGCGGCCGCCTGCTGTGCCTTGATCTCGCGCTCGCGGCCGAGCGGAGCATGCATCTGCGCCAAGGCCGCCTGGAGGCCCTGCACCTTGGCGATGGCGGCGCGCAGGTCGGCGCGCTCCTCGTCCACGAGCTGGGCCGACACCGCGTTGGTCTTCACCAGGGCCTCGTTGCGCTTGAGATCGGACGCGATCTTGTCGCGCGCGGCCTCGGCGTTCGCGAGGTTGGCTTCCGCCTGCTGGATCTCGGTCAGCTTGCCGCCGGCCTGGAGGTTCGCGAGCTGCTCTTCGGCCTGCCGGAGCTGCCGGTCGGCCTGTTCCTTGGCGGCCTGGTCGTTGGTGTCGTCCTGGTCGAACAGCGCCGCGCCGGGCGCGACCTTGGACCCGCGCCGCACCGCGAGGGTGGTGAGGAGCCCCTGCTGGGTCGGGCCGACCTTGACGAAATCGGCCTCGGCATAGCCCTGCCATTGGACCGGTGGCGGGGCGCGATTCTGCCACCACCAGCCGCCTGCCGCGGCCAGGGCGAGTAATGCAACTGCCATCATAGCTCGACGGGACATGGGGCTTGACCTATTGTAACCGAACTGTATCGTTGCATTAGCATCATTGGGGTGGTGCCACAAGCCTGTTTGGGCGTTGATCCCCGAGAGGGGGGCCATGCCCGGGCCCTGGCAACCACCCGGTTTGCCCGGAGCGCGATGCTCCGTTGAAGGAGGAAGAGAGGGATGTCCGACCGGGCGCTCGAAGGCGGTGAGTTCAAGCGTGGCCCGGGCGGCCGGCCGACCCGGCAGGAGGCCGAGCGCCGGCATCGCGGCCTGATCGAGACGGCCTTCCGCCTGTTTCTGGAAAAAGGCTGGGAAGGCGCTTCCATCGATGAGATCTCACGCCGGGCCGGGGTGGCAAAGGGCTTCATCTATGCCCGCTATCCCGACAAGGCGGCCCTGTTCGTCGGCGCGATCGAGCGGTTGATGGAGGATGCCCTGGGCAACCTTCAGATCGGCGAGCCGCTGCCGGGAGATGTCGAGGAAGGGCTCTGCGTGTTCGGCCAGCGGCTGCTCGACCTCGTGCTCAAGCCGGAGGCGCTGGCCTTCCATCGCCTGTTCATCGCGGAAGCGCCGAAATTTCCGGCGCTCGCCAAGCACTTCATCGCCCGCAACGGCATGGTCGACCTGATCGCCGGCGTGCTCGCGGACTATGACGAGCTCGGCGCGCCGGCGCCGCGGGAGGCCCGCATACGGGCGGAACATTTCGCCATCCTGGTCATTGGCATCCCCAGGACGTTTGCGCTCCTGGTCGGACGCGAGCCGCCCGCCGAAGAACAGCGCCGCCTGCGTGCCGCGGTGCGCCTGTTCCTCGACGGCTGCCGCGCCCATTGACCGCAACGGCTTGGTCGCAAGAGCCCTCGACGCCACGGTTTCGGCAGCGCAAAATGGCATCTTGGTTCCGGCCGTCACGCCGGAGCAATGCAAGAGGACACGCATGGCCGTCAGCCTGAAGGTGAATGGCGCAGCGCGCTCGGTGCCGGCCGAGCCGGACACGCCGCTGCTCTATGTCCTGCGCAACGATCTCGCCTTGAATGCCGCGAAATTCGGCTGCGGGCTCGCCCAATGCGGCGCCTGCACCGTGCTGGTGGACGGCAAGCCGGTGCGCTCCTGCATCACCGAGGTCGGTTCGGTGGGGGAGTCGGAAGTCACCACGCTGGAGGGGCTCGGGACGGTCGACAAGCCACATCCCCTGCAGAAGGCCTTCATCGAAGAGCAGGCGGCGCAATGCGGCTACTGCATCGCCGGCATGATGATGTCGGCCAAGGCGTTGCTCGACGTCAACCCGCATCCCAGCGAAGCCGATGTGCGACAGGGACTGGCCGATAACCTCTGCCGTTGCGGCACCCACAACCGCATCATCCGCGCCGTGTTGAAGGCGTCTCATGCCATGGGGAGGACCTGACATGAACGTGGTGGTCTCACGGCGCGAATTCGCCGCCGGGCTCGGCGGCATCGTGGTCGCCTTCACCCTGGCGCCGCGGCTGTTGGTAGAAACCGCGCTGGCACAGCAGCCGGCGCCGTTGCCCGGCAGCCTCGCCAACAACCGCATGCTCGACGCCTGGATCCGCATCCATGCGGACGGCGATGCGACGGTGTGCATGGGCAAGGTCGAGCTGGGGCAGGGCGCCGTCACCGCGCTGGCACAGATCGCGGCGGAAGAGCTGGACCTGCCGCTGGCGCGCCTTCACCTGATTTCCGGCGATACCGAGAAAACCCCCAATGAAGGCGTGACCTCCGGCAGCCAGTCGATCGAATATGGCGGGGTCGCGCTGCGCCTTGCCGGCGCGCAGGTGCGCGAGATCCTGGTCGACCTCGCCGCCAAGCGCCTCGGCGCCGACGCCACGACGCTCACGGTCGCCGATGGCGTCATCAGTGCCCCGGACGGCCGCAAGGTGAGCTACGGCGATCTCGCCCGCGACGCCGATCTCCACCGCGAAGTCTCGGGAAAGGCACGGCCCAAGCCGTCTTCCACCCACACCATCGTCGGCAAGCCGATTGAGCGTCTCGACATCCCGGGCAAGGTCACCGGCGGCGTCGCCTACGTACAGGATTTGCGGTTGCCCGGGATGGCCCATGGGCGCGTCGTGCGTCCGCCCCAGTACGGGGCGAAGCTGCAGACCATCGACGAAGCCGCGGTGAAGGCGATGCCCGGCGTCGTTGCCGTGGTGCGCGACGGCAGCTTCCTCGGCGTCATCGCCGAGCGCGAGGAGCAGGCGATCAAGGCGAGCGTGGCCCTCGCCAAAAGCGCGAAATGGGCAGCCGGCCCGCCGCTCCCCGACCAGGCCGGCATCTACGACCTTCTGCTGTCGCTTCCGGCCGAGGCCAAGGTGATCAGCGAAAAGCAGGCGGCGCTGCCCGACGACGTCAGGGTGTTTGAGGCGACCTACCGCAGGCCCTACACCGCCCATGCCTCGATCGGCCCGTCCTGCGCGGTGGCGGAGTTCAAGGACGGCAAGATGACCGTCTGGACCCACTCCCAGGGCGTCTTCCCGTTGCGCGGCAACCTCGCCATGGGCCTCAAGCTGCCGGCGGACAAGGTCCACTGCATCCATGCCGAAGGCTCCGGCTGCTACGGCCACAACGCTGCCGACGACGTGGCGCTCGACGCCGCGCTGCTCGCGCGCGCCGCGCCCGGCGGCCGGCCGGTGCGGGTGCAATGGATGCGCGGCGACGAGTTCGGCTGGGAGCCGTTCGGCCCGGCCATGGTGATCAAGACCAAGGCCGCGCTGTCGCCGCAGGGGCGCGTCGTCGACTGGAACTTCGACGTCTTCAGCAATACCCACTCGACCCGGCCGAGCGAGCCGGGCGGCAACAATCTGCTGTCGAGCTGGTACCTGGCCGATCCGCAGCCGCCGGCGCCGCCGCGGACGATTCCGCAGCCGGCCGGCGGCGGCGACCGCAACGCCATCCCGCTCTACGACTTCCCGCGCCAGCGCGTGGTCAATCACTTCATCAAGGAGATGCCGCTGCGGGTGTCGGCGCTGCGCACGCTCGGCGCCTATGCCAACGTGTTCGCGACCGAGTCGTTCTTCGACGAACTCGCGCTCGCCGCCAATGCCGATCCGGTGGCGTTCCGGCTCGCCCATTTGAAGGACCCGCGCGCCCGTGCGGTGATCGAAGCGGTGGCCAGGAAGGCCGACTGGAAGCCGGGCGAGAAAGGCGACGGAAGCAGGGGCCGCGGCATCGGCTTTGCCAAGTACAAGACGCTGGCCACCTATGTGGCCGTCATCGCGGAGGTCGAAGTCGACCGCGCCACCGGCAAGGTTTCGGTGCCGCGCGCCTGGGCGGCGGTCGATTCCGGCCAGATCATCAACCCCGACGGCCTCGCCAACCAGATGGAAGGCGGCATCGTCCAGTCGGCCAGCTGGACCCTCAAGGAAGAGGTCAGGTTCGACCGCGACGGGATCAAATCGCGCGACTGGCTCGGCTATCCCATCCTCACCATGCCGGAGGCGCCCAAGGTGGAGGTGGTGCTGATCGACCGGCCCGACGAAAAGCCGCTCGGTTCCGGCGAGGGGGCGCAAGGCCCGGCGGTGGCGGCGATCGCCAACGCCTTCGCCGCCGCCACCGGCAAGCGGCTGCGCGACCTGCCGCTGTCGCCCGACCGGGTGAAGGCGGCGCTGGGGTAGCGTTCTCACCTCGCGCGTCATTCCGGGGCCGGCCGCAGGCCGGAACCCGGAATCCAGGCTCTCTTCCAACAAAACTGGATTCCGGGTTCGGTGCTTCGCACCGCCCCGGAATGATGGCCAAGCAGTTATTACGCACCTCCTTCGTCACTCATTATGCTTCGTCACTCATTATGGCCTCGTAGTCCTGCCCGCCGTAAAATATGCGGACAATTTCGACGGAATTCTCGGTGATCTGGTAGGCGATAACGACGCTTCGCCCGAAAGGCACGATCCGCAGATTGGACCTGAGGTCGGGGCGTGCCCTGCCTTGCTCCGGCGCATCGCGAAGCAAATCGCAGCGCTTTTGTATTCGCTCGATAAAGCTGAATGCTCGGGCCGGACTGTCCTGTGCAATGAATCGGTAAATAGCCTCGAGGTCTTCCGCCGCCCGCGGCCGGCAGATGAGCTTACGCGCCATGACGGCGTGCTTTTACCGTCCTTTGGTGCAGCTTCTTGAGCCGCTTGTTGACGTGCTTGTCAGTGAGCGAAGGCCGCGGGTCGTCGAGGAAATCGGCAATCCTTTCCCGAATCTCGTCCAGGCGCTGAGCTTTCATGGCCTCGCGATCCTGCCAGGTTCGCAGCGCCTCGCGAATGACCTCGCTGTTCGACGCATAGGCGCCGCCTTCAACCTTGTCGCGCACCATGCGGGCCATCTCGGCCGGGAGTGTTATGCTGAGCTTCTCCGCGGGTCGCATGATTCACTTTCTCCGTTATCCTATAAAATACTACCAAATGCTCCCAAGCACCAGCCCCTCCGGTCACGGCTTGGCCCCTTGGCAGAGCGGTACGGCGGGTTGATAACCATCGTGCCCGTCGGTGCTGGCGTGATATGGTCCTATCGGCGAACAGGATGGTCTAAAGCCGGGTGAGAGAGGCGCGTTTTCCCATGAACAAGGTCAACGGCGTTCGGGCGCTCCTGTGCGTCCTCGCTGCGTCGTTCGCATTCGCCGCGGCGCCGGCGCGGGCGCAGACCTATCCGAGCCGGCCGGTGCGGGTGATCCTGCCGTTCGCCGCCGGCGGCTTGGCCGATATCACGACGCGGCTGGTCGCGGACGGGCTGGGCGACAAGCTCGGGCAGCGCATCATCGTCGACGATCAGCCCGGCGCCGGCGGGATCTCCGCGGCGCGTTCGGTGCTCGCTTCGCCCGCCGACGGCTACACGCTCGCCCTCGTCACCAACGGCACGGCGATCAGCGTGCCGCTGTTCAAGACCCTGCCGTTCGATCCGGTCAAGGATTTCGTGCCGATTTCGGCGTTCGGCAATTTCGACCTCGCCATGGCCGCGAACGCCGCTTCGCCGTACCACACACTCGCGGACTTCCTCAGGGATGCGAAGGCCAATCCCGGCAAGCTGAATGTCGGGACCATCGGCGTCGGCAGCACTCAGAACCTGGGCGCGGAACTGCTGCGCTCGCTGTCGGGCGACAGCTTCACCATCATCACCTACCGCACCGCGCCGGAAGCGCTGGTCGCGCTGCTGCGCAACGATATCCAGCTTCTCGTCGATTACTACGCGACGGTGAAGCCCGGCCTCGAGGACGGCAAGCTGCGGGTGCTCGCGACCTCCGGCGCAAAGCGTTCGCAGATGCTGCCGCACGTCCCGACCGTCGCCGAGGCCGGCGTGCCCGGCTACGAGGTGAGGTCCTGGAATGCGCTGTTCGCTCCGGCCGGCACGCCGCCCGACATTATAGCGAAGCTCAACCAGGCGGTGCGCGAGGTGATGGCGCAGCCCGACGTCAAGCACCGGCTGCTGGAACTCGGCATCGAAGCCCAGGCCGGTCCGCCCGAGGAGATCGCGGCCCGGCTCCGGGCCGATATCGCGAAATGGGCCAAGGTCATCGACGACGCCAAAATCCCGAAGCTGTAGGCCGATCGCCGCGATCCTCCTGGGCTTGATCCGAACAAACCATGGATTGGTCGACCCCGCTCGATCTCTATTGCGAACGCACCGACGCGTCGTTCTGGTCGGAGCCGGTCAATGCCATTACCAACGTTGCGTTCCTGATTGCGGCCGTTGTCGCGTTCCACCTGTGGCGCCGCGGCGACCGCGCGGACTGGCCGGTGCTGGCGCTGATCGCAGTCGTCGCCACCGTGGGCGTGGGCTCGTTCGTGTTCCACACGGAGGCAACCCGCGCCGCGATCCTCGCCGACGTCATTCCGATCGCGGTCTTCATCTATGGCTATCTGCTGCTCGCGCTCGTCCGCTTCGTGAATTTCAAGGCCGTCGCGGCGGCCGCGATCGTCGTCGCCTTCGCTGCCGGCGCGCTTTCGCTGTCGGCGCTGGCGCCGCAGCGGCTCCTCAACGGCTCGGTCGGCTATCTGCCGGCGCTCGCCGCGTTGATCGCCGTCGCGCTCGCGGCAAGGGACCAGGGCGCGCGCCGCAGCCTCGGCCTCGCGGCGCTGGTGTTTGCGATCTCACTGGGCTTGCGCACCGCCGATACGGCGCTGTGTCCGCAATTCCCGCTCGGCACCCATTTCGTCTGGCACGTTCTCAATGCCGTAGTGCTGTTCATGTTGCTGCGCACGGCCATCGCAGCGCGTAGGGGCGCGTAGGGCGGGGTTGGCTGCAACCGGAACACAAAACCCACCGCGACATCGTCACACCGCGACATTGTCGATCAGCCGGGTCTTGCCCAGGCGCGCGGCGACGAGGAGGCGGAGCGGGCCGTCCGCGAGCGTCTCGACACGGATGAGGCTTTCGGCGTGGCGGGCTTCGAGATAATCGACCGCAAATTCCGCGGCCTCGATCTCGATCCAGCCTTCGGCCACGATCCTGGCGATCGGTTCGCCCGCGGCGATCCGCGCCGCGCCTTCCCTGAGTACCCGATAGAGTGTCGGCGCGACGGCGCGCTCGCGGGGATCGAGGTAGGCGTTGCGCGAGGACATGGCGAGGCCGTCGGCTTCGCGCACGGTCGGCACGCCCACCACCTCGACCTTGAGGTCGAGGTCCGCGGCCATGCGGGTGACCGTCTTGAGCTGCTGGTAGTCCTTCTCGCCGAACATGGCGTAGTCCGGCCGGCATTGGGCGAACAGCTTGGCGACCACGGTGGCGACGCCGCCGAAGAAATGCGGGCGGAAGCGGTCCTCGAGGTCGGCCACTGCCGGTCCCTTGACGGCGACGTCGGGTGGCGAAGCCCGCGGGATACATCGGCATCCAGCTGCGGCGCCCAGACGAGATCGATCTCGAGGTCGCGCAGCACGGCGACATCGGTATCGAACGGGCGCGGATAGCTGGAGAAGTCCTCATGGGGCGCGAACTGCGCGGGATTGACGAAGATCGACACCACCACGCGGTCGGCCTTGCGGCGGGCGCCGCGCACCAGCGCGATGTGCCCGGCGTGAAGCGCGCCCATGGTCGGCACCAGCGCGAGCGACTGGCCGGCGGCGCGGAATTTCCCGATCGCGCGGTCGAGGCCTGCGATCGTGCGTGCAATGGCCGGTCCGCGCGCCATGGGGTCCTCTTCTGGGTTGCGGCGGGGAACCTAACAAAGCGGGTCAAGTCCCGCCATCCCGCGTGCGGCATGACTCGTCGCCGACCCGCCGGATTCATCATGAATTGCGCCGGCCGGAGCGGAAATCTTGACGCTCGGCGGCGGTGCTTTCAAATTCAATTTGTGGAGGTCGCATGGCGATCGTTGAGCAACGCGGCGAGACGCCGGCACGGCCGGGCGTGGCGCATGTGGTCGTCGTCGCCAGCGAGAAGGGCGGCACCGGAAAATCGACCCTCGCGGTCCATATCGCCGTCGCGCTGCTCAAGGCCGGGCGGCGGGTCGCCACCATCGACCTCGATTCGCGCCAGCAGAGCTTCACGCACCATTTCGAGCGCCGCCGCATCTGGGCGAGCAGCATCGGCCGCGGCGCTGGAGCTGCCGCGCCATCATTGCGTCGCCCTCGGCGACGGCGTGAGGCTCGACGACAACGAGACCAGCGAGTTCACCGATTTCACCACGGCCGTCGAGGCGGTCGAGGATTGCTGCGACTTCGTCGTCATCGACGCGCCCGGCGCCGATACGTTCCTCGCCCGCCTCGCCCACGCCATGGCCGACACGCTGGTCACGCCGCTCAACGACAGCATGGTCGATCTCGACATTCTCGGCCTGGTCGACCCGGTGACGCTCGAGCTCACCGGCACCAGCCATTATGCCGACATCGTCCACAAGGCGGTGCACCAGCGCCTGCGCGCTGGACGGAACCAGGCCGGACTGGATCGTGGTGCGCAACCGCCTGTCGGGGGCGGTCACCGGCAACAAGCGGATCGTCGCGGCGACGCTGGAAGCGCTTTCCGCGCTGCTCGGCTTCCGGTTCCTCGACGGGCTTGCCGAGCGCGCGGTCTATCGCGAGTTCTTCGCGCGCGGGCTCACCGCGCTCGATCCGCTCGACATGGCGGTGCTGGGCACCCGTCCGAGCCTCTCCCATGTCGCCGCGCAGGAGGAAGTCCGCGCCCTGCTGTGCGGCGCTCAGGCTGCCGGTCAATGACCGGCGGCGCCAGGCGGCGGCCCGCCCGCAACTTGCGGCGGCGCGCTCGAGCCGCTTGCATTTCAGGAAATGCTGGCCGATTGAGGATTCGCCCGCGGCGCGGCCGAGCCCATTGCGCGAAGGCTCCGCTACGGCCACCTTAGGCAGGCCGAAAGCATCGGGCCAACAACAGAGGTCGCCAGATGGCGAAGTCCCCGGAGGATCGCACCCCGGCGCCGGCGGGTCATGGCGGCGAGCCGGCCGCAGCGGCCTCGCGCGCCGAGATCGACGCCTTTCTCGCCAAGGTCCGCGCGTTCGAGCGCGCGTCCGTCGACCGGGCGGCGCGGCCGGTCTGATCTTTGCGCTCGACGCCACCATGAGCCGGCAGCCGACCTGGGACACCGCCTGCCGGCTGCAGGCGGACATGTTCCTGGAGGCGCAGGCGATCGGCGGGCTCGACGTCCAGCTTCTCTATTTCCGCGGCCTGAACGAATGCCGGGCGTCGCGCTGGGTGTCGGAGCCGGCGGCGCTGGCGGCGCTGATGGAAAAGATCGACTGTCGCGGCGGCCATACCCAGCTCCGCAAGGTGCTGGCCCATGCCCGCGCCGAGACCGAGAAATCCAAGGTGCAGGCCCTGGTCTATGTCGGGCGACGCCATGGAAGAAGGAATCGACGATCTCTGTGCCAGGGCCGGCGAACTGGGGCTGCGCGGCGTTCCCGCCTTCATGTTCCAGGAAGGCCATGACGCCGCCGCCGAGCAGGCGTTCCGCGAGATCGCGCGGCTGTCCCGCGGCGCCTATTGCCGCTTCGATGCCGGCGCGGCGAACGAATTGCGCGAATTGCTGCGCGCCGTCGCCGCCTATGCGGCCGGCGGAATGAAGGCGCTGGACGATCTCTCGGCGCGGCGCAATGCCGGTGCGATCAAGCTGCATTGAGCAGATGAGATAGTCATGCCGACGATTTTCATCGGTCTGCTGGCGCTGGCCCTGGTGCTGTGGCTCGTGAAGTCGTTCGCCAAGGCCGATCCGAAGTACCTGATCGGCGTCGGCCGCATCGGCGGGCGGGATCGTCGCGCTGGCGGGGGCGGCCTTCCTCGGGATGAGGGGGGAGCTTGCCGTTGCCGTGCCGCTCGGCGTCACCGGGCTGGGCCTGCTGGGCTGGCTGCCCAGCGGTGGTGCCGTCGTGGATGTCTGCCGACCGCGACCGGAAGAGCTCCCGGCAAGGCATCGCAGGTGCGATCCAATTTCCTTGCCGTCGAGCTGGATCACGATACCGGCGCCATGACCGGCGAGATCATCGCGGGACGCCTCGCGGGCACCAAGCTCGATCAGCTCGAGCTCAGCACGCTGGTCTCGCTTCTCGGCGAGTTCGATACGGAAAGCCGGGACCTATTGGCAGCGTATCTTGACCGCCGGCATCCCCGATGGCGTGAAGACGCGCAGGGCGATGCGGCAGCGGGGAGCGGCCCGGCGCGATCCGGCAAAATGACCAAGGAGGAGGCTTATCAGATCCTTGGCCTTGAGCCGGGTGCGAGCGCGGAGCAGATCGGTCGCGCCCACCGCGGGCTCATGAAGAAATTGCACCCCGACCAGGGGGGCTCTACGTACCTCGCCGCCCGCGTCAACGAGGCGAAGGATGTGCTGCTTCGACGCCATCTGATAACTCCCGCACGCATACCGGAGGAGTTGCCTCCTCGACTACAAAACCGCACTGCTCCTGTTGTTGCGCCTCGATGTCGTCGGTTCTGACGTCTGCGGTCAGTTCTTGATAGTCATACAATCAATATCGTTACGTTTTAGTTGCTTGCAAACCGCGTCGGCCTCGTCTTTTTGCGGGAAGCCGGCAAAACGCGCGCGGTAAAGCGTCTTGTCGCCCTTCATGACCGGCTCGGTGAAGGGATCGGCGCGGTCGAGCACGTGGCCGATCTTGGCGTGGGCGCTGCTGAGCTTCTGTTGAGCCTCGCGCTCGACGTCGAAAGCGCCGATCTGGACGATCCATCCGGCGTGCGTCGGCGCGTTGTGCGCGGCGATATCGTGCCTCGGTTCCGGCGCAGGCGCCGCGACGACCGGCAGCACGGCGGCGGTCTTGTAGGCGAAAGCACGGGTGATGGGTGGCGCAGCGGGAGGCGGCTCGGTGACCGGTGCGGCGACCGCCGGAGCGACGACGGCCGGCGCCATGGCCACGGATCTGATTGCCGGGGCAGGGGTCTTGGAGGTCGCGGCCGGAGCCGGCTCGGCCGCCACCGGCGCTACGACGGCGGCGACGATATCGGCGGGTGGTGCCGCGGCCGGAGCGACGGCGGTCGGAACCACAGCGACGGTCTTGGGTATCGCGAGAGGGGCTTTAGGCGGCGGGGCAGCCGCGGCGGCCGGCTCGGCAACCGGAGCAGCAGCGATGGGTGCGGGCGCCTTGGGCGGCGGGACCGCCGCCACCACCGGAGCCGGCAAGGCGGCCGCATGGGTCGGATTCCTCGGCGACCGGGGTGACCATCGCACCGAGCCCGGCCGTCTGGGTCTGCGTGAGCCTCACCTTGATGGTCTTCACCAGGATCGGCTTGATGGTGTCGTCGGCGGCGGTCGGCGCCGCCGGTTTGGCGGCCACCGGCGGCTTGATCGTGCCGCTGACGGGTGCCGCCACGGCCGTCTTGGCGGCCGGCGGTGCAGCCGTCTCGCTCGGGAGATTGTCCGAACGGGCCGCCGCTGCGAATTTGGACGCAGGCCATGCCGCGGGCGGCGTGAACGAGGCGACTTCATGAGGTCCGGAGCTTTCGCGCCGGCTGCTTCCGCGATCGCCGTCGCGGTGTGCTGGGTCGATCGCGGTGGCGATGTGCTCTTCGATCAGGGTGCGCATACGCGCATCCCGCGCCGCGGCCGAAGCTCCGCCCAGCACCACCGCCACGATATGGCGGTTGTTGCGGCGCACCGACGTCACCAGGTTGAACCCGGATGCCTGGGTATAGCCGGTCTTGATCCCGTCGACGCCGACATGGCCGAGCAGGTGGTTGTGGTTGCGCATCTCCTCGCCGTGATAGGTGAAGGAGGCCGTGGAGAAATAGCGGTACTGGCGGGGGAACCGCTCCTGGATGATGCGGCCGAGCAGGGCCTGGTCCCGCGCCGTCGTCACCTGCTCGTCATTGGGCAGGCCGGAGGCGTTGCGGTAGACGCGTGCGGCTCATGCCGAGCGCATGGGCCTTCTTGGTCATCATCTCCGCGAATTCGCTTTCGCTGCCGCCGAGCGCCTCGCCGACCACCACGGCCGCGTCGTTGGCCGATTTGGTCACCAGCGCCTTTATGGCGTCTTCGACCGCGATCGTCTGGCCGGGGTGCAGCCCCAGCTTGGTCGGCGCCTGCACCGAGGCGTGCTCGGACACCGGCAGCTGGTGAATCGAGCTTGAGCTTGCCCGCTTCCAGGCGCTCGAACAGCAGATACAGCGTCATGATCTTGGTGAGCGATGCCGGGTGACGCAACTCGTCCGCGCTGGCGGCGTGGAGCACGTTGCCGGTATTGGCATCCACGACGATCGCCGAATAGGGAGGCGAGGAGTCGTGATCATGCGTCACCACCTTGGCGCGGAAATGGCGGGCTTCGGCAGGTTGCAACGCGATGGTGGTGACGGCGAGCGCGCCGACAAGGCCGAGCGCCACGCGGCCGGAGCCGCGCAAATTCCAAACTTTCTGCGTCAATTCAAGTCCCCCATTCCCCCGTCCGGTCGTTGCCGGACATTCGCTTTCAAGGCACTCCATTGCGGATTGCCTTGCTCGATCGGCAGACGGCGCAACCGTGGCCGGCGGCGTCTGCCCTCCCACCCACAGCAATTCCTGCCTGCGAAAACGGGCGGGACCATGGCACGACGAGACAGATTAGGTTTCCAAAGTTGCCACCGAGTTAAGCAATCCACAGGGCGGTGCCTCTCGATATTGCGTCGCAAAACGATTGTTGACTTTTTGTGCAGTGCGGCATAAATAAAATGCCGACGGCCTCGGGGTCGCTCCAATGCTAGCGGCAGGAATGCCGGTTGGGAGAATTAACCATGCTCAAAAATTTCGACGACGTGCAGAAGTACGGCAAGGACAACATGGACGCGACCATGAAAGCATGGGGACAGGTGTCCAAGAGCGTCCAGGCGATCGCCGCGGAGGCCGCCGACTACTCCAAGAAGTCGTTCGAGGAAGGTTCTGCCACGCTGGAAAAGCTGCTCGGCGCCAAGTCGCTCGACAAGGCATTGGAAATCCAGACCGCCTATGCCAAGTCCGCCTACGAAGGTTTCGTCGCCCAGGCGACCAAGATCGGTGAGCTTTATGCCGACCTCGCCAAGGAAACCTACAAGCCGTTCGAGGGTTTCGCAGCCAAGTCTATGGTAGCGAAGTAAGCTGCTGCCTGCCTGCAAATTTACGGCATGAGCCCGGCCGGTTTCCGGCCGGGATATTTGTGAGCGCACCCGGCTGACGCGCGGGATTATTTCAAAAGGTACTCGGTCTTCGCCCGCGGGGTCGAAAAGCGCGATCATCGTCGCCGAAATGTCCTGGTCGGTCGACACCTGGAAATACAGGCCCGGCGAAGCGCAGCTCTCCAGGGTCGGGCCGATGTTCGGCTGGAACGACGGCAGATAACTCTCGTGTAGAGCACCGCGATGCGGATGCCGCGGTTCTTGATTCTTCTTCTTGATTCTTTCGCCTCCCGAGGGCCAAGTTCCTCGGTGCCACCCGGGCTCAGGCTTGGCGGCGGTGCGGCGCCGAGTAGCTCGCCGAGGAACTTCCAACATGGCATCGCATTTGCCAGTCGGATGGCCGTCCGGGGTCTTGCCGCCCGGACCGGGTTGGACGGCGTGAATATCGGGAGACACAAGCCAAGCCGCCGGCGGAGCGGTGGCGAATTCGAATGTGCTGCCTATTTATAGCACTGCCGCCAGCCTTTAATTTAGCACTACACGGCCGCGCTGCTTTGCGGCATGCTTGACTCGGACTGGACGTCGAAGGCCTCTGCCATCCATGACCACTGCCACTGACATCCCCGGAACTTGCATCACCGGCACTTGCATCCCCGGCAGTCCGTCACAACCGGCCGGCATGGCGCCGCGCGGCGCGGACGACGACCGCAAGCGACCCAAGGAGCCCGGCGGCCCGGGCACCGCGGTCATCACCAAGACCAAGACGCAGACCAAGAAGCCCAGCCTCTACCGCGTGCTACTCCTCAACGACGACTACACGCCGATGGAGTTCGTGGTTCACGTGCTGGAGCGGTTCTTCAACAAGGACCGCGAAGGCGCGACTCGCATCATGCTCCACGTCCATCATCACGGAATCGGCGAATGCGGCGTTTATACGTACGAGGTGGCCGAGACAAAAGTGACGCAAGTGATGGACTTTGCCCGAAAACACCAGCATCCTCTGCAATGCGTGATGGAAAAAAAATGACGATCGAGGGAGCGCCGAAAAAAAGTCATCTGGGGGGATTGAACTGTCGATGCAACCCAACGAAATGAGACTCTGATGCCCACTTTCTCGCGCAGTCTCGAGCAATCGCTTCATCGGGCGTTGGCCCTGGCCAATGAACGCCACCACGAATACGCCACGCTGGAGCACCTGCTGCTGGCGCTGGTGGACGATCAGGACGCCGCCGCCGTGATGCGCGCCTGCAACGTCGATCTCGACAAGCTGCGGCGGAACCTGGTCGCTTATGTGGAGTCCGAGCTCGAAAACCTCGTGACCGACGGCGGCGAGGATTCCAAGCCGACTGCCGGTTTCCAGCGGGTGATCCAGCGCGCCGTGATCCACGTCCAGTCGTCCGGGCGGGAGGAGGTGACGGGAGCGAACGTGCTGGTCGCGATCTTCGCCGAGCGCGAGAGCCATGCGGCTTATTTCCTGCAGGAGCAGGAGATGACGCGCTACGACGCCGTCAACTACATCAGTCACGGGATCGCCAAGCGCCCGGGCCTGACCGAATCCCGTCCGACCCGCGGGGTCGACGAGGAGGCCGAGCAGAAATCCGGCGAGGAGCCCAAGAAGAAGGGCGATGCGCTCGATAATTACTGCGTCAACCTCAACAAGAAGGCTCGCGACGGCAAGATCGATCCCTTGATCGGCCGCGAAACCGAGATCAATCGCACCATCCAGGTGCTGTGCCGCCGCCAGAAGAACAATCCGCTCTTCGTCGGCGATCCCGGCGTCGGCAAGACAGCCATCGCGGAGGGCCTGGCGCGGCGGATCGTCCATGGCGAAGTGCCCGACGTGCTCAAGAACGCGACGGTGTTTGCGCTCGACATGGGCACGCTACTGGCCGGCACCCGTTACCGTGGCGATTTCGAGGAGCGCCTGAAGCAGGTGATCAAGGAGATCGAGGCCTATCCCGGCGCGATCATGTTCATCGACGAGATCCACACCGTGATCGGCGCCGGCGCCACCTCAGGCGGCGCGATGGACGCCTCGAACCTGCTCAAGCCGGCGCTCGCCGCCGGCACGGTGCGCTGCATCGGCTCCACCACCTACAAGGAATACCGCCAGTATTTCGAGAAGGACCGCGCCCTGGTGCGCCGGTTCCAGAAGATCGACGTCAACGAGCCGAGCGTGCTCGACGCCATCGAGATCATGAAGGGCCTCAAGCCCTATTTCGAGGACTACCACAAGCTCAAATACACCAGCGAGGCGATCAAGGCGGCGGTCGAATTGTCGGCGCGCTACATCCATGACCGCAAGCTGCCGGACAAGGCGATCGACGTGATCGACGAATCCGGCGCCGCCCAGATGCTGCTGCCGGAAAGCAAGCGCAAGAAGACGATCGGCCTCAAGGAGATCGAGACCACGATCGCCACCATGGCGCGGATTCCGCCCAAGACCGTGTCGAAGGACGACGCCGCCGTGCTCGCCCATCTCGAGGACACCCTCAAGCGGGTCGTCTACGGCCAGGACAAGCCGATCGAGGCGCTGTCGGCGTCGATCAAGCTCGCCCGCGCCGGCCTGCGCGAACCGGAAAAGCCGATCGGCTGCTACCTGTTCTCCGGTCCGACCGGGGTCGGCAAGACCGAGGTGGCAAAGCAGCTCGCGGCCTCGCTGGGCGTCCAGCTGATCCGCTTCGACATGTCGGAATACATGGAGCGCCACACGGTGTCGCGCCTGATCGGCGCGCCGCCCGGCTATGTCGGCTTCGACCAGGGCGGCCTGTTGACCGACGGGGTCGACCAGCATCCCCATTGCGTGCTGCTGCTCGACGAGATCGAGAAGGCCCATCCGGACCTCTTCAACGTGCTCCTGCAGATCATGGATCACGGCAAGCTCACCGACCACAACGGCAAGCAGGTCGATTTCCGCAACGTGATCCTGATCATGACCACCAATGCGGGCGCCTCCGACCTCGCCAAGGCCGCCTACGGCTTCACCCGCAACAAGCGCGTGGGCGACGACCTCGATGCGATCAACCGCCTGTTCGCGCCGGAGTTCCGCAACCGACTCGACTCCATCATCACCTTCGGCCATCTCACCACCGAGATCATCGCCAAGGTGGTGGAGAAGTTCGTGCTGCAGCTCGAGGCCCAGCTCGCCGACCGCGACGTCACCATCGAATTGTCCGACGAGGCCGCCAAATGGCTGATCGATCGCGGCTATGACGAGCAGATGGGGGCGCGGCCGATGGCCCGCGTGATCCAGGAGCACATCAAGAAGCCGCTCGCCGACGAGGTCTTGTTCGGCAAGCTCAAGGACGGCGGCCATGTCCGCGTGATCGTGGTCAAGGACGAGACCGAAGGCGACCAGCTCGGCTTTGAATACCTCGACGGCCCGATCACGCCCAAGCCGGAGAAGATTCCGCCGGTCCGGGTCCGCGGCAAGCGCCGCAGCGGCGGGAGCGGCGTCCGTCGCAGCAAGCCGCCGGGCCCGAAGGGCGACGGTGGTCCGCCCTCCAACCGCGGCTCGGTGCCGAAGATCCCGCTGGTCAAGGTTTAGTTGCGGCAGCAAAGCAGGCGGTCCGGTCAACAGCACCGGGCCCGTTTCGCGTTCTCGCGCCTCCTCGGGTATAGCGACGGTTAATATTATCGTGCGACATTGCCTCGGCCCGCACCGAGGTTCGCCGGTATGTCGCCTCTCGTATTCAACGAGCAAACGAAGCTGTTCGCCAATGCATTGGATCGGCTTTCGACCGCCTGTTTCAGTGTCGGCGTCCTGGCTCCGGTGGCTGGGGCTTACTTGAACCTGACGGGGTCTGATTCGGCCGGCTTCGGCTGGTGCTGCGTGGCTTATCTCGTTGCCGGCGCCGTCATCCACAGGCTGGCGATGCGTGTCCTGAGAGGGCTGCGGGAGTGACCAATCTTCAGTTCTTTGCCTCGGTCGGCGTCCCGGCCGCGCTGGTGGTGTGCAGCTACGTGGCGGTCGTCTGGTACGAACGGACCAGTCGAGCGCCGGCCGACGTTTCAAGGAACGACCGTGATGAGCCTGCAAAGTCAGTGTGACACGGATTTCTACGTCTTATTCGTCTTATGCAGCGCGTTCATCGTCAGGACCTCGCCGAGGCGGGCATAGGTCGGGCCGCCGAGGCGCGCGATCGGGTCGAGTTCGCGGGTCGCGATCTTGCCGTCCTTGACGAGGCCGTCGCGGAAGTGGAACACGACGACTTCGCCCACGATCAGCCGGTTCCTGGTGTGGCCGAACTCGATGCAGTTGCGGAACCGGCATTCCATCGCGACCGGCGCGTCGCGCAGCCGCGGCCGGCGATGTGGATGACGTATTCCTCGCGGGCGAGGATGTTGTGCGCGGTATCCTTGTAGACCCCGGCGTGCGTCTTTCGCCGCGATGTGCATCACGTGGCCTGAATTTTTCCAGCTGTTTGATTGGCACGGTTGGATGGGTGGAACAACTTCGATCCGGTTGTCGGCGAGCTGTAGGGCGCAATAGCGTAAATTGATGCTGCAGCTTCACTCCTGCCGCATGGCCGCGGCGAGCTTGAGGGCCTGGTCGGACAGCACCGCCGGTTCCTCCTTGAAGCTCGCAGGCGGCTTGAGCGCGACGCCGTTACGGCGGGGAATCACGTGGAAGTGCAGGTGGAACACCACTTGGCCGCCGGCGGTCTCACTGAATTGATGCACGGTGACACCGTCCGCAGCAAAGACCCTCACCCCGGCCTTGGCGACCTTCTGCACGATCCCCGCGAGATGGGCGAGATCGTCGGGGTCGATGTCGAGAAGGTTGCGCGCGGGCGCCTTGGGAATGACGAGGGTATGCCCCGGTGCGCGCGGCATGATGTCGAGAAAGGCGAAGGAGCGCTCGTCCTCATAGACCTTGTGGCTCGGCAATTCGCCACGCAGGATTTTCGCAAACACGTTGCCGGGATCGTAGCTCGCCATCGCGGTCTCCTTCGCCGCCCAATGTCGAGGCCGTGCCGCGATCCGTCAAGGCGGCAAGCATTTCTGCACCTGACGATGTCATTGCCCGGCTTGACCGGGCAATCCAGTACCCCCGGCCGGTGTTTACTGGATCGCCCGGTCAAGCCGGGCGATGACAGCGAAGTGGGTGTCACCCTGAACGAAAAGCGCGCTAAAATCCCGCATCCTCGTGGGCAGCGTCCTTGCGGAACGGGCTCGCCTCGAGCAATTCGCGGCCGGCCGCTTCCACATAGGCGCGCTCGCGGGCGAGATAGTCGTCGATGGCGCGGCGAAGCGCGGGGTCGGCGATGTAGTGGGCGGAATAGGTGGTCGCGGGCAGATAGCCGCGGGCGAGCTTGTGCTCGCCCTGGGCGCCGGCCTCGACGCGGGCGAGCTTGTGGGCGATGGCATATTCGATCGCCTGATAGTAGCAGATCTCGAAATGCAGGAACGGGTGCTGCTCGACCGCCCCCCAATGGCGGCCGAACAGGGTGC
This sequence comes from uncultured Alphaproteobacteria bacterium, assembly GCA_963800215.1. Classification (GTDB taxonomy): domain Bacteria; phylum Pseudomonadota; class Alphaproteobacteria; order Rhizobiales; family Xanthobacteraceae; genus JAJPKK01. The sequence goes on from CAWCZY010000014.1 coordinate 226,782, forward strand.
CGGCGCCGACGAAATTGATCGCACCGGCGATGTAGCGGCCGGCGCGCTTGGCCATGATCAGCACGGTCTGTTCCGCCATGGTCTCGCCGAGCCGGGAAAAGAACTCGCGGGTGAGGTAGGGCCGGCCCCATTTGCGCGAGCCGGTGTCCATGTAGAACGCGAAGAAGGCGTCCCACGCGGCTTCGGTAAGGTCGGAGCCGGTGAGCCAAACCACCTCGATCCCGTCGGCGAGGCCGTCGCGCCGCTCGCGCTTGATGGTCTTGCGCTTGCGCGATGCCAGTGCCGCAAGAAAGTCGTCGAAGCAGGAAAATCCGCCGTTTTCCCAGTGGAATTGCTGGTCATTGCGCTGCAGGAAGCCGCGCTTGCCGAGCAACGTCCCACTCCGCTTGCGTCATGAAGGTGACATGCACCGAAGACGCCTCGCGCAGCTTGCACAACTCGACCAGCCCTTGCGCCAGCGTCGTCTCCGCGATGCGCGCATGGGGCCCCGGCGCCACCAGCAGGCGCCGGCCGGTCGCCGGGGTGAACGGCACCGAGACCTGGAGCTTGGGGTAATAGCTGCCGCCGGCGCGTTCATAGGCGTCGGCCCAGCCGGCATCGAACACGTATTCGCCGCGCGAATGGGATTTCAGATAGCACGGCGCGACACCGATGACGGCGCCGCCGGCGCTCTCGGCGACGAGGTGCTGCGGCTGCCAGCCGGTCCGCGCGGTCGCCGATTTGGAGACCTCGAGCGCCGCCAGGAAGGCATGGCGGGTGAAGGGATTGGGGCCGCCGGCCGCGTCGGCGCCGCCGGCGCAGCGGTCCCAGTCCGCCGCCGCGATCTCGGAGATCGCGGGGAGGACGCGCACGCGCAAGTCGGAAATCTCGGGGCAGGCGGCCGGCTTACGGGACATTGTCAGGGGCGAAATCCCTCGAAGATGATCTGGTCGGCGTAACGGGCGGCGATGGCGCGATCCTCGTCGCTGCGCACCGTCCAGGTCAGAAGCGGCAGACCGAACATATGCCGTGCCATGCGCGGCGCAACCGCCGTGAGATCGCTGACCCGGTAGGCGAGGAAATCGGGGCGGCTCTGCCCATCCATGCATGAGAAATGCCAGTTCCAGCCGCCGGGTGGGGCCGAGAGATCGCCATTCGGGATGGTCGTAGTGACGCTCCGCGATGATGCCGCGGGCGAGATGCGGCGCAATCCGGCGCAGCTCGCAGATCAATGCCGGGTCGAACGAGCCGACCCCGACCGGCCCGCCATAAGGCGCGAGCACCGCCGCGGCGCGAGCGGCGATGCGCAGGTCGCCGTCGAAGCGGCTCTTGAGCTCCAGCATCAGGGTTGCGCGGCCGGCGACGAGGTCGCAGAGTTCGCCCAGCGTCATCATGTGCTCGCCGGTGGCCTTGAACGCGACCTGCTTCAGGCAGGCGGCGGTGAGATCGCGCAACGCACCTTCCCCGGCGGCGAGGCGGCCGAGGGCGTCGTCGTGATGCACCATGGCTTCGCCGTCGGCACTGATCTGCAGGTCGGTCTCGATGCCGTAATTTCCGGCAATGGCCGCGGCGAAGGCGGCCGGCATGTTCTCGATGATGCCGCAGGCGGCCTCATGCAGCCCGCGATGGGCGATCGGCCTGGCGGTAAGCCAGGCGAGGTCGCGCGCCGCGGAACCGCCGGGGATCATCGACGCTTCGAGGGGATCACGACACTTCAAAGGTGCCCTCGACCTCGACGGCGGCGTCGGCCGGCAGAACCGCAACGCCCACGGTGGTGCGGGCGTGCCGGCCCTTGTCGCCGAACACCGCCACCATGAGGTCGGAGGCGCCGTTCATCACCTTCGGCCCGTCGAGGAAATCCGGCTGCGAATTGATGAAGCCGCCGAGCCGCACCACCCGCACGACCTTGTCGAGGTCGCCCAGCGCGGCCTTGATCTGCGCCAGCAGGTTGATCGCGCAGGCGCGCGCCGCGGCCTGGCCCTGCTCGACCGAGACGCCGGCGCCGAGCTTGCCTTTGGCGACCAAGGTTCCGTCCTGCAGGCACAGCTGGCCCGATACGAACAGCAGGCGTCCGGAGCGCACGAAGCCCACATAATTCGCGACCGGCGCCGCCGGTGTCGGTACCGCGATGCCGAGTTCCGTCAGTTTCTTGTCGATCGTTCCGGACATTGGGCCCCTCCTGCCGCTTTAGCTTTCACGATACTTCGCCGATCGGCCGGTTTCTTGCAAGCGGGTTTAGGTGAGAGGTTGAAGCAAGAGGTTGAGGCAAGCGGGCTGCGGGCTGAGGTTTTTCCTGGGATCGGGCCAGACACGGGCAGTCAAACAAACACCATGATTCACATATCTTCCGGGGTTGAGGCCACCCCCGCTGTTGCGGCTTTCCCACACGGCTTCTATGGTCGCAATCGCGCCGGCTCCAACTCGCCCGGCATCATGCCGGGCATATAAGGAGGTTCGATGACGCGAGTTCATATTGCCGTGCCGACAGCCGCCGCGCTGATTGCGGCTGCTCTGGTCGGGGTGGCCGGGCCCGTCCCGGCGCAAGGCGCGACCGTGCTCGCACCCCATCGCGCGGTGTACGACCTCACGCTCACGCGCACCCGCGGCAAGCGTCCGATCCAGTCGGTGCGCGGCCGCATCCTCTATGATTTCGCCGGCAGCGCCTGCGAAGGCTACGCTCTCCAGTTCCGCCAAGTGTCCGAGATCGACAGCGGCGAGGGCAAAGTGGCGCTGAGCGATCTCCAGGCCACCACTTGGGAAGACGGGGACGCCAAGACGTTCCGCTTCAATTCCCAGAACACCGTCAACGACCGCGTCGTCGATGCGGTCAACGGCAATGCCGAGCGCGGTGGTTCGGACGTCGAGGTCAAGCTGACCAAGCCGACGCCCAAGACCCTCGATCTCGCGGCCAAGATCGTGTTCCCCACCGAGCACATGCGCCGCATCATCGATGCCGCCAAGGAGGGTAAGACCCTGCTCGAGCTGCCGGTTTACGACGGCTCCGAGAACGGCGAGAAGACCTACTCGACGCTGACCGTGATCGGCCGCGAAATCCCGCCCGATGAGAAGAAGCCCGACGACGCCGCGGCCGGCAAGCCGATGCTGGCGAACCTCAAGCGATGGCCCGTCACCATCAGCTATTTCGAGCAGGGCAGCACCAGCGGCGAGCAGCTTCCGGTCTATGCCATCGGCTTCGAGCTCTACGAGAACGGGATTTCCCGCGCGCTCTCGCTCGACTACGGCGACTTCGTCGTCTCCGGCATCATGTCCCAGCTCGAAATGAAGGACGTGCCGGCCTGCAAGTGAGGCGGGGCGATCCTCACTCCTTCCCGTCGTCATCCAACGCAATGCCCCGGATCACGGCGTCGCGGCCGAACTTCGCCCGCAACTGGTCGATGGCGTGCTCGGCGGCGGCGCTGCGCCGGCCGACGACATCGACGAGATCGGCGGGGTCGGCCTCCGCGGCGCCGGCGAGCGCGCTGACGCCGATGCCGATCAGGCGGAATCTGGTGCCGTCGGTCTCGCGCGCCAAGAGCTCGCGCCCGGCGGTGAAGATCTTCGCCGCCAGCTGGGTCGGCGCGGCGAGCGAGCGGGCGCGGGTGCGCAGGCGGAAATCGGCGCTCTTGAGCTTGAGGGTGACCGTCGCTCCCGCCAGCTCCTTGGCCTTGAGCCGGGCCGAGACCTTCTCGGTCAGCTCCCACAAATGACGCTCCAGCGGCCGCAGCGCAGCGAGGTCCTCGTGCAGCGTGGTCTCGGCCGAAACGCTCTTGGTCTCGCGTTCCGGATTGACGGTGCGGGCGTCGATGCCGCGGCTGAGCCGTGCGAGCCGCAGCCCCTCGGTGCCGAATCGGCGCATCAGCGTGGTTTCGTCGGCGCGCTGCAGGTCGGCGATGGTGCGCAAGCCCGCGCGCACCAGGCTCGCGCCCATGGCCTTGCCGACGCCCCAGATGAACGTCACCGGCTTGGGCGCGAGAAACGCCAGCGCCTCATCGGCGCCGAGCACGGAGAAGCCTCGGGGCTTGTCCATATCGGATGCGATCTTGGCGAGGAACTTGTTGTGCGACAGCCCGATCGAGACGGTGATTCCGATCTCATGCTCGACCCGGCGGGCGAACCGCGCCAGCGATTTGGCCGGCGGCATGCCGTGCAGTCGCTCGGTGCCGGCGAGATCGAGAAACGCCTCGTCGATCGACAAGGGCTCCACCAGCGGGGTGAGGTCGAGCATCATCGCGCGCACCTCGCGGCCGGCGCGGGCATATTTCGCCATGTCCGGGCGGACCACTTCGGCATGCGGACACAGCCGCCGCGCCTCGAACATCGGCATCGCCGAGCGCACCCCGAAGGTGCGGGCGATGTAGCAGGCGGTGGCGACGACGCCGCGATGGCCGCCGCCGACGATCACCGGCTTGTCGCAGAGCGCGGGATTGTCGCGTTTCTCGATCGCCGCATAGAAGGCGTCGCAATCCACATGGGCAATGGCGAGCCGGGCCAGCTCGGGATGGCGCGCAAGCCGCGGCGAACCGCAGGCGGCGCAGCGCGCGCCGCCATCGGGAACATCGGCAAGACAGTCGCGGCAGAAGCTGCCCATCGGTTCGCCCGGCCGGAGTTGGTCTTTCGCCATATTAGTCTTAAGTCTGCGGCCGGGGGCCTGCGTCAGCGCAAAGGCTCGGCGATCCAGGCTTTGGCGATTGAGGCCTCTTCTTTTCGGGCTGGATATGCGACTATAATTGAGGCAGCTTCAGTCAACCCTGAAAGGATCAACCCGGTGAAGGCGTTGCGGCTGCTCTTGTGCCTCGGGCTCGCCGCCTGCGCGGACCTGGAGACGAAACCGTGGTTCAGGGCGGATGGCGGCCCGGCCTCGCCGGAACAGCTCGAGGTCGACAAGTCAGCCTGCCGCGAGGAAATGCAGAAATCCGTTCGGGCTACGGCCCAGGCGGCGTCGCTCGACCGCGGTCTCGTCAGGGCGGACGTATATGATGGCTGCATGGCGCGGCTCGGTTACACGGAATCCGCCACTCAGCGCTTCACCCCGCCACCGAGCGCTCAGGCCGGCACCGCGCCGCCGGGCGGGCAGGGCGCCTCCACGCCCCCAATCGCCCAGGGTGCGCCTCCGCCGCCAAGCGATCAACAATGCCGAAAGCCCGCGGATCTGCGCATCTGGTTGCCGCTCTGCCCGTGACTCCAGACCGGCGGGCGAGGACGAAAAGGGCCCGCATGCCGGCCCTTCCTTGCCAGAGTGCTATCCTTTCGAGTTGAGTCGGACGATGCTCAGATCTCCTTTACGGCACGTTCCCCTTCGCGCAGTGAGTGCGACCAGATCAGCTCGCCGGTCTTGGCGTCAGAGCACGCCCTTGACCATGATCGGCGTGCCTTCGAGCTTGAATTCGGGATAGGGGCCGAACGCGTCGGTCTTGAAGCGCCACGCCACTTCCAGCTTGTTGAAGTTCGAAGCATCGATCTGATCGAGCGGCGAATAGCGCGTGAATTTCACGTCGGCGCCGTTGGTCGGCCATTCGCCGTTCGCGGTCGAAGGCTTGCCCTGACACGCGAGCGTTTTCGTCTCGTCGATCTCCTTGAACAGCTTGCGATAGTGCGCGATCAGGCCGCGGAGGGCAACGGCTCAAAGGAAGCCCGCGCTGAAACCGCCGATCAGCGCATGGCGCACCGTGCGGGGGCTACCAGATATCCACGCTTGCTAAATTGGTGATGTGAGCCTTGTCGCCCATCGCAACGATATGGTAACCCACATCCGGCGCCTTGAATGCATACTCACCTGCGGGGTTTGTCTTTCCGGTCGCTAAGACCATGTAGTCCCCGGTTGCAAGCAATTGGATGTCAATGTCCCGGGCGAGTTCGCCGTCGCTGGTTATTGCTCGACACACTACGTCCAGGTTGGTGATCTTTTTGCACTCGAGACGTAAGGTGTGCGCATACGCAGCCGACGTCGTAGCCAACACCGCGGCGGTCGCGATCATTCCGAACGTTTTATACATTTAGGCTCTCCATTCTAAGTGACCTGGTGCGATCACCGTCGCGCACCATATCTTGTCGTCATTGTTGTTCATTGATGAAGGTCAACAACGCGTGAGCCGACCACATGCGCCGGGTTCGCGTTGTCCTGACCTGGATCGAAGCGGCCGTCGTCGCGGCGATCTAGTGATAACCTTAGCAGTCGGCTATCGGACGTATGGCGGACTCGACAGGCCAACCAATTAAGCCAATGACGTTGCGCCACGTGTCGAGACCCGGGTAGACGTGATTTCGGCCGGGTCCAGAGGCGGATGCCGCCGTGCCCGTCGTTTCCGACCCTACGGCACGTCGCGCTGCCAGTCGTGGCCGGACAGCGCCTGTCTCGCCTTGTCGAGCTCTTCCGGCGCGACACCGGCATGGCCGGCGACGGCGCGCAGCAAGGACTCATTGCCGGCGACATAGTCGAGCACGCCGGCGAGGAAGCCGGGCTGGCCGGCGGCGGTGCGGATTTCGCCGGGACTGATGCCGGTGAGCGCGAGGAAGCGCTCGAGGTGCTCGGGCTCGCCGGCGAGATAGCCGAGCGCCGCGATCGCCAGCGCGGCGGCCGCGTCCTGGCGCGCCTGCCGGTCGACCTTGCCGGGCCGCGCTCCGCGTTCCCCGATCATCTTATCTCGGTGCCCGAGGCGATCGGCGCGGCCGGCGGCGTTGCGGCCAGGATCTCGCGGGCGAGCTTGAGGACGTCTGGGGGCGAAGCATGGATTTCGCGCATCAGGCTCTGCACCTGGGCGCCGCCGACCGGCCGCACCTCGAGGGCGAGGTTGCGCATCTCGGCGAGAAATTCCGGGTCCCGCATGGTCGCGTCGAAGGCGCCGCGCAGCGCCTCGATGCGTTCTGGCGGGACGCCCGGAGGCGCCGCGAAGGGCCGTGCGATCGCCTGCCGCGACACGATCAGCTTGAGCGCGGCGTCGCGGCGCGGATCGCCCGGCAATTCCATGATCGTGGGTATGTCGGGAAGATCCTCGTGCCGCTGCAGGGCGATCTGCAGCGGCACCGTGATCCGCTTCGCCGTCAGCATGTCGCGGTTGCGCGCCAGCAGGCTCGTCCACGACCAGCCGCAGCGGCCGTCGATCTCGCCGCGTTCCATCGCCAGCACGAGGTCGGCGCCGCCGGGATAGCCGGTGACGATGCGCATCGGCAGGGCGAACATGTTGCGCAGCACGGTCGGAAAAACGTCGCTGTCGGCGCCGGTTCCCGATGCGCCGATCAGGGTCTTCTTGGTGACCATGTCCTGCCATGTCGCAATGCCGCGCGGCGCGTTGAACGCGCACACGCTCACCTCGTTGGCGATGCTGCCGATCCAGTTGAACTTCGGCGCCTCGAATTGCGCGCCTTCGGGATGACCGAGGATCGGCTCGTAGACGATGCCGCGGGCGAAGGTCGCGAGCGTGGTGCCGTCCCGCGGCGCCGCATTGAAGAGGTAGTTGACGACCTTGAGGCTGCCGGCGCCCGGCATGTTCTGGACGACGACCGCGGGCTCGCCCGCGAGGTGCCGGCCGAGAAACCGGCCGAGCGTGCGGGCATAGAGGTCGTAGCCGCCGCCGGGGGCGAAGCCGACCAGCACGCGGACGGTCTTGCCGGCGTAGAACGCTTCCGCGGTGTCGGCGGCAGCGGCCGGTGCGACGCCGGCAAGGCAGACGGCCGCGGCGATCGCGAACGCGATCGCCGGGTGTCGCGGCCGGCGGCGGATCATTCCCGTGAGCGGGGGCCTCATCGGAGTCATGCCGCGCTATTCAGCGGCGACGTGGGCGCGCTGCTGTACATCCATGTTGACGAGTTGCAGCGGCGACGCCGCCTTGCCGAGCATGCCCCAGCCCTTCACCCACTCATAGGTGCGCTGCAGCTCTTCGTCGGGGATCGGCGCGGGATCGCAGACGACGAGGCGGCTTTCGCGCAGATCATCGACGGTGAGCGCGCCGATCTCGGGGTCCTTGGCCTTGTGATAGTCGATGAAATACTGGAGGTATTTGCGCTTGTCCGCGCCGATGCGGCGCACCGCCTCGCGCACCGCGCGGTTGAAGGCGCCGTAGGTTTGCGCATCGACCTTGTCGGAGGCGACTTCGGTGCCGTGGTAGAAGGCGGAACAGATGACGCGGCAGCCGTTCTTCTCGGCGAGGCTGAGATACGGCTCGGTCAGAGTGGTCGCCTCGACCTCGCCGGACATCATCGCGGCGTAGCGTTTGCGCGAACCGTTGCTGACGCTGCACAGCCGGATGCGGTCGCGCGGAAGGAAGCCCTCCAGCAGATGGAGCGCGAGATAGTGGGTGCCGAAGTAGAACGGCACCCCGATGCGGCGGTCGGCCAGCTGCTGGGCGGTATAGACCGGGGAATCCGGGCGCACCACGATCCCCGCGAAGCTCACGATGCCGCGGCGGCCGACCTGCCGGCTGCCGACGGCGGTGTCCTGGACGCGGCAGTAATTGCCCCATTCGCAGGCGTTGTACATGTCCGCCTTGCCTTGCTCGAGCAGCCTGCCATGGCTGGCGAACGGATCGACGCCGGCGGGATTGGTGATCGTGCTATCGGCGGTCTTGATCTCGACTTCGTCGCGGTCGGCCCACCTGACGTCGAGCCCCTCCCGGGCGAACAGGCCTTCATCATAGGCGACGAGCTCGGGCAGGCCCTGGAACGGTGCGGTGGACTCCAGCACCAATGTCTTCATGGGAAAGTCTCCCTTCTAGGGCGTGTTGCGCAGCGCCCGGCCGCGGTGCCATGACGCGAATTGGCCTCGCGAATTGCCCGCTTGTCGGCGTGGCGGATGATCGAAAGATAACCACTTCGGCGGCGAAAATTCCAGGGGCCGATCGCCGGGGCATAAAAACGCGTAATTTGCCACGCAATCAACGAAAAGCCCCACAATCCCCCCGTTTGTGTTTGATTGCATTTGCGTTTCTGTAAGGATTGCGGCACTACCGTCCGGCCGATGAAGTGGGCCGCCGGAGCTGCCCATTCGCCTCGCGCGCAAAGGGCTGGCGATGCAGCGAAATGGGGAACATGGGGATGGCCAAGACCGTCCTGATCGTGGAGGACAACGAGCTCAACATGAAGCTCTTCCACGACCTGTTGGAGGCCCACGGCTATAACACCGTGGCGACGCGCAACGGCGTCGAAGCCATCGATCTCGCCCGCAAGCACCGCCCCGATCTGATCCTGATGGATATCCAGCTTCCCGAAGTCTCCGGCCTCGAAGTCACGAAGTGGATCAAGGACGACCCCGAGCTCCACGCCATTCCCGTCATCGCCATCACCGCCTTCGCCATGAAGGGTGACGAGGAGCGCATCCGCCAGGGCGGCTGCGAGGCCTATCTCTCGAAGCCGATTTCCGTCGCCAAGTTCATCGAAACGATCCGCCAGTTTCTTGGCGCCCCGCGAGGGAGAACGCCGATGACTGCCCGGATCCTCGTGGTCGACGACGTGCCGGCCAACCTGCCGGCTTCTGGAGGCGCGGCTGTCCGCCGAATATTTCGACGTGGTGACCGCGGCGAGCGGCGCCGAGGCGCTCGCCATCTGCGAGCGTGCCGAATGCGATCTCGTGCTGCTCGACGTGATGATGCCGGACATGGACGGATTCGAGGTGTGCCGCCGCCTCAAGACCAACCCGGCCACCCACCACATCCCCGTGGTGATGGTGACCGCGCTCGATCAGGCCGCCGATCGCGTGGCCGGCCTCGACGCCGGCGCCGACGATTTCCTGACCAAGCCGGCATCGGACCTCGTGCTGATCGCCCGGGTCCGCTCGCTGGTGCGGCTCAAGATGATGACCGACGAGCTGCGCATGCGCGCGGTCACCTCGAAGGAGATCGGGCTCGAAAATCCCGCCCGCGAAGCGGTGGCCGACACCGGACGCGGCGCCCGCATCCTCATCGTCGACGATCGTCAGACCTCGTGGGAGCGCATGGCCCAGACGCTTTCACCGGAGCACACCGTGGACGTCGAGACCGAGCCGCGCCAGGCGGTGTTCCAGGCCGCGGAAACGCCCTTCGACCTCGCCATCGTGTCGCTCGGGCTCGAAAACTATGACGGCTTGCGGCTGTGCAGCCACATCCGCTCGCTCGACCGCACCCGCAACCTGCCGCTGCTCGCGATCGCCGAAGCCGACGACAATACGCGGCTGATGCGCGGCCTCGAAATCGGCGTCAACGATTATCTGATCCGCCCGATCGACCCGAACGAGCTGCTGGCGCGGGTGCGCACCCAGGTCAAGAAGAAACGCTACGCCGAGAGGTTGCGCGACAATGTCCAGATGTCGATCGAAGCGGCGATCACCGACGCGCTGACCGGCCTGCATAACCGCCGCTACATGGAAAGCCATCTCGGCACGCTGGTGGAGCAGGCGGTCATGCGCAGCCGTCCGCTCAGCATCCTCATTCTCGACATCGACTTCTTCAAGGCGATCAACGACACCCATGGCCATTCCGCCGGCGACGAGGTGCTCAAGGAATTCTCCCGGCGGCTGAAGAAGGCGGTGCGCGGCATCGACCTCGCCTGCCGCTACGGCGGCGAGGAGTTCGTCGTCGTGATGCCGGACACCGACATCGCGATGGCGACCATGGTGGCGGAGCGGCTGCGCCGGCGCATCGCCGCCGAGCCGTTCCCGATCAACCAGAACACGCGGACGGTGCAGGTGACGATATCGATCGGCATCGCCGCGATGCGGTCGTCCGAGGACAGGCCGGCCGATATCATCAAGCGCGCCGACAAGGCGCTCTATCGCGCCAAGCGCGAAGGCCGCAACCGGGTCGCCGCCGACGCCGCGTGAGGCCACAGCCATCTCCCTGTAGTCATTCCGGAGCGCGCGTCTTCGCGCGAACCCGGAATTCAGGCTTCAGCCTCAGCGCAAATTCGTAGCGGGCTTTTTGCTCACCGGCGAGGCTGTCTGGATTCCGGGTTCGCCGCCGGCGCGGCGCCCCGAGATGACGGCAAAGGGCCTAATTCCGTTCGATAACCCTTAAACTTCACGTTGATTGTAAAACGTACGGTTAACCAGGGCCTTGGCTGTTGCTTTGCATCTTCCACGCGATAGCGTCGCGGCCGGGAAGGGTACGGCGCGGCGCTGCCGGGCGGGTTCCGCCGACGCCTCCAACGCCTTGAACACCCCACGGATTGCTCAGGTCTATCGCAAGGACTGGGCGCGTGGGGCCGGCCGGTTGGGGATGGTAGGGCGAGTGGCCTCCTCCGACACCATTCCCGGCCGGCCACTTTCCCGGTGGTGTGCGACGTTCCCCCGGAATCGACGAGGGCGCCTTGCGGCGCCCTGCCAATCCCCTCGATCCCGGCGCGAGCCTACTTGATCTTGGTCTCGCGGAACTCGACGTGCTTCTTGGCGATCGGGTCGTATTTCTTCTTCACCAGCTTGTCGGTCTTGGTGCGGGAATTCTTCTTGGTGACGTAAAAATAGCCGGTGTCGGCGCTCGACAGCAGCTTGATCTTGATCATGTTCGCCTTGGCCATGGCGGCATTCCTCGGTGACGGCGCGGCAGCTGCCGCAGGTTGCGGGGAACCTAGCCTCCGCCGACGAAAAGTCAAGAAAATCGGGCTTTGCGGCAAGCGTCCTCACTCCAGGAACTCGCGCAGGCGCTTGCCGTGCTGCATCCGGTAGAACGGCACCGGAAGGTCGTGGGTGAAGCCGCCGGCGGTGCGGAGCTTGAGCTCTTCCAGCACCGCCATGGTGATGCCGGGCATGTCGAGCTTCATGGTGTCCTCGATCGGCAGCCACACGAGCTCGACCAGCTCGGTGTCGGCGGTGACGACGCCGTCGATGCGGGCCGCGATGGCGTCGGCATCGACCGCGAAGAAGCGGGTGTCGAACCGCCGCGTCCGGCCCGGCGGGGTGATGGCGCGGGCGATGAAATGGACCTCGGCGAGATCGGGATGAACGCCGCTCTTGGCGAAGTCCGCCCACGCCTCGTTCGGGACGCGCATCGGCTCCTCGCGCCTTGACCCCGAGCAAGAGGCCGGTCTCCTCGAACACTTCGCGGATGGCGGCGAGGGGAAAGCCGCGGGATTTCTGCGGGCTCGGATAGCGCACCTCGCGCATCAGCCGCGCCTCGACCCTCTTGTCGAGCGCCGTCGCCGCGCTCATGCGCCGGTCGTCCGGTTCGACCCGGCCGCCGGGGAAGACGTATTTGCCCGGCATGAACTTGTGGCCGTGATGGCGCCGTCCGAGCAGCACCTTGGGGACCGCAGCCGGTGCGGTCGATCACCAGCATGGTGGCGGCGTCCCTGATCCGCACATTTGGCAGGTTGCGACGTTTGTCCCCGATGCTGAGGAATTCGGCGAGGCGCGCGGTGGGATCGGAGCTCATCGCAAGTCTTCTAATTCACCGCGGCTCGGCTTCGGGCTCGGCGCGGGGATCGAAGCCGTGCATGTAGTTCGCCCATTGCCAGCCGACGATGGCGCCCTTGACCGGCTGCAGGAGCCCGATCGCGAGCCCGATGGTGAGCGTCCCCCACAGCAGGGCGTGGAGCCAATAGGGCGGCGCGAACGCGATCTCGACCACGAGCGCCAGCGGCACCACGATATGGCCGACGATCAGGATCACGAAATAGGCCGGCGCGTCGTCGGCGCGATGGTGGTGGAACTCGGTGCCGCATTCCGGGCAGTGGTCGGCCACCTTGAGGAAGGCGCGGAACAGCTTGCCGCGGCCGCAATTGGGGCAGCGGCCGATGAAGCCGCGCCGCAGCGCGGTCCAGCCCTTGCGCTTGGGCAGCGCTTCCGCTTCGGCGGTCTGGTCCTGCCAGCTCATCGACGTTTCCGTGCCGGGCGGCGCGGGGCGCCGTCGCCGCCGCGGAGAATGGGTGTCCGTTGCGGCGCGGCTTGCCGCGCCGCATCGGGTGGGACGGCCGCGCCCGGCCGCTCGCTGCGTCGCCGACTGCCCGACAGCAGCTCGAAACGCAGCGCGCCGGCGACCGGGGCGGCTTCGACCAGGCGCACCGAGACGGGATCGCCGAGCCGGTGGGTCTCGCCGCTGGCGTCGCCGACCAGCGCATGGGCGCGCTCGTTATAGCGGAAATATTCGTTGCCGATGGTGGCCGCCGGAATGAATCCGTCGGCGCCGGTGTCGTCGAGCTTGACGAACAGGCCGGAGCGGGTGACGCCGCCGATATGGCCGGTGAAGGTCGCGCCGATGCGGTCGGCGAGGTGGTGGGCGATCAGGCGGTCGACGGTCTCGCGCTCGGCCGCCATGGCGCGCCGTTCGGCGGCGGATATCTTCGCCGCGGTCTCGCCGAGCGAGCGGGCGTCCTCGGCATTGGGAAGGCCGCCGTCGCCGAGCTTGAGCGCGCGGATCAGGGCGCGGTGCACGATCAGGTCGGCATAGCGCCGGATCGGCGAGGTGAAGTGGGCGTAGCGGCGCAGGTTGAGCCCGAAATGACCGTAGTTCTCCGCGGCGTATTCGGCCTGGGCCTGGCTGCGCAGCACGATCTCGTTGACGAGCTTCTCGGTGTCGCGGCCCTTGACGCGGTCGAGGATGCGGTTGAAGCCCTCCGGCCGCAGCGCGCCGGTCTTGGGCAGCGAGATGTCGAGGGTCGCCAGGAACTCGCGCAGCGCATGGAGCTTCTCCACCGCCGGCTCGTCATGGACGCGATAGACCAGCGGCGTGTGGGCGCGCTCGAGCGATTCGGCGGCGGCGACATTGGCGAGGATCATGAACTCCTCGATCAGCCGGTGGGCGTCGAGCCGCGCCGGCGAGATCACCCGGTCGATGGTGTTGTCGGGCTTGAGCAGGATCTTGCGCTCGGGCAGATCGAGGTCGAGCGGGCCGCGCTCGTCGCGGGCGCGCTTGAGGGCGCGATAGGCGTCGTAGAGCGGCTCGATCACGAGCGGCAGCAGCGGCGCGGTGGTGTCGTCGGGATTGCCGTCGATGGCGGCCTGGGCCTGGGCGTAATAGCAGCTTGGCGAAGGAGCGGATCAGCACGCGATGGAAGCGGTGCTCGCGCTTGCGGCCGTCGGCGGCGATGACCATGCGCACCGCGATCGCGGCGCGGTCGACGCCGGGCTTGAGCGAGCACAGGTCGTTGGAGATGCGCTCCGGCAGCATCGGCACCACGCGGTCGGGGAAGTACACGGAATTGCCGCGCACCAGCGCCTCGCGGTCGAGCGCCGAGCCCGGCGTGACGTAATGGGCGACATCGGCGATGGCGACGTCGATGACGAAGCCGCCGGCATTCTTGGGGTCGGTGTCGGGCCGCGCATAGACCGCGTCGTCATGGTCCTTGGCGTCGACGGGATCGATGGTGACGAAGGGGACCTCGCGCCAGTCCTCGCGGCCGTCGAGGCCGGCGGGGCGCGCCGCCTCCGCCTCGTCGAGGGCTTCGCGGCGGAACTGGTGGGGAATGCCGTGGGCATGGATGGCGATGAGGCTCACCGCCTTTTCGGTGGCGAGCGAGCCGAGCCGTTCCATCACCCGGGCGCTCGGCAGGCCGAGCCGGCCGCTGCGTGCTGACTTCGACGGCGACGAGATCGCCTTCCTCGCGCGCCGTTGACCGCGGCGGCCGGAATGGACAGCTCGCGGCCGAGATTCTTCTTGTCGATCGGCACCAGCCGGCCGCCGTCGCCGAGCTTGCGGAACACACCGAGCACGCGATGCTTGGCGCGGTCGATGATCTTGATGGCGCGGCCCTGGTAGGCGACGGCGTCGTCGCCGTCGGTGGTCTTTTCGATCCGCAGCAGCGCCTTGTCGCCGATCCCCGGCACCTCGACGGGCCGGGCGCGGCGCGGCACGTGCAGGCGGATCTTCGGGCGGCTCGCCATGGGCCTCGGTGTCCCATTCGTCGGGCACCGCGATCAGTTCGCCGTCGCGCGTCGCGTCCGGTGATGTCGGCGAGGACGACGCTGGGCAGCACGCCGGCGTGGTGGAGCTTCTTGCGATGCTTCTCGATATGGCCATGGTCGGCGAGGTCGCGCAGCATCTCTTTGAGGGCGGCGCGGTCGGCATTCTTGAGGCCGAAGGCGCGGGCGATTTCGCGGGTGCCGACCTTGCCGGCTTCCTTGCCGATGAAGGCGAGCAGGTCTTCCTTGGAGGGGAGGGTGTTCTTATGTGGTTGGGAAATCAAACATTCATCCGGAAAAAACAGAGTGCGGGCTCAAGGCCCGCGCCCCTTACATAAGCATCGCTCCGCCGAATTGCCAGCGCGGTCTGCTCCCTCCCCCGCGAGCGGGAGAGGGGATTGGGCCTGTCGTTACTTGCCGGCTTTGGCGCGCTTGGGCGCGGGTTCCGGGGCGGGCTTGGCGGCCGGCTTGGGCGCGGGCTTCGCCTTGGCCTTCGCCCGCGCGGTGGGCGGGGCCTTTTTCGGCTTGGCGGCCACGGCCGCCGGCTCGGCGGCGCCGTCAGGCTTGGCAGCGCCATCGGGCTTTGCCTTGCCCTTCGCGGCGGCCTTTTTCGGCTTTGCCGCCTCGGCGGCCCCGGCTTTGGCACCCTGTCTTGGCACCGGACTTTGCACCCTTGGCAAAGCGGCCGGGCTTGCCGCCGGTGCGCTCCGCGCGCGCGGCGAGCAGGGCCAGGGCCTCTTCCAGCGTGATCGTGTCCGGTGTCTTGTCGCCGGGCAAGGTGGCGTTGACGCCGTCATGGGTGACGTAGGGCCCGTAGCGGCCGTTCTTCACCAGCACCGCGCCGCCTTTTTCGGGATGGTCGCCGAGCGAGCGGCCGGGGTCGCCGCCGAAGCGGGCGCGCGGGCCCTTGGTGATCTTCTCCGCGATCAGCGTCACCGCGCGATTGAGCCCGATGTTGAAGACATCGTCGCCGGCCTCGATATTGGCGTAGGTCTTGCCGTGCTGGATATAGGGGCCGTAACGGCCGACGCCGGCGACGATCGGCTCGCCGATCTTCGGGGTGGCGGCCGACTTCGCGCGGCAACGACAACAGCTTCAGCGCCATTTCGAGATCGACGTCGGCGGGATTGGTTCCGCGCAGAAGGCTCGCGCGCTTGGGCTTCTCGCCTTCCGCCGCTTCGCCGAGCTGCACATAGGGGCCGAACCGGCCGTTGCGCAGCGTGACCTCGACACCGTTGGGATCGCGCCCGAGCGGCCGCGTCGCGGTCTCCTCGACGCCGTCGGCGCCGGGGACCGAGAACGGCCGCGTGAACCGGCATTCCGGATAGTTCGAGCAGCCGATGAAGGCGCCGAACTTGCCGAGCTTGAGCGACAGGCGCCCGGTGCCGCAGGTGGCGCAGCGGCGCGGATCGACGCCGTCGGCGCGCGGCGGAAACAGGTGCGGCGCCAGCATCGCGTCGAGCGCGTCGATCACCTGGCTGATTTTCAGGTCCTTGATCTCGCCGACCGCGCCGGTGAAGCCGATCCAGAACTCGCGCAGCAATTCGCGCCATTCGACCTCGTTGTTGGAGACGCGGTCGAGCTGCTCTTCCAGGTCGGCGGTGAAATCATACTCGACATAGCGGGCAAAGAAGCTCTCCAGGAACGCGATGACGATGCGGCCGCGGTCCTCCGGCACCAGCCGGCGCTTGTCGATGCGGACGTAATTGCGGTCCTTGAGCACCTGCAGGATCGAGGCATAGGTCGACGGCCGGCCGATGCCGAGCTCCTCCATGCGCTTGACCAGGGAGGCTTCCGAATAGCGCGGCGGCGGCTCGGTGAAATGCTGGGTGGCGCTGATTTCCTTCTTGGTCAGCGGCTCGCCCGCGCTCATGGCGGGCAGCCGGCGCGACTCCTCGTCCTCGGGATCGTCGTCGCGGCCTTCCTGATAGAGCTTGAGGAAGCCGTCGAACTTGATGACGCTGCCGGTGGCGCGCAGGTCGAGCAGGCGGGAGGCGACCTTGGCCGCGATGTCGACGGTGGTGCGTTCCAGCTCGGCGGATTCCATCTGGCTCGCCACCGCGCGCTGCCAGATCAGCTCATAGAGCTTGGCCTGGTCGGCATCGAGCTTCGAGCGCATGTCGCGCGGGCGCCGCGACGGGTCGGTCGGGCGGATCGCCTCATGGGCTTCCTGGGCGTTCTTCGCCTTGGTCTGGTAGCGGCGCGGCGCCTCCGGCACATAGGGCTTGCCGTATTCGGAGCCGATCAGGTGGCGGATCGAGGCGATCGCCTCGTCGGCTATCTGCACGCCGTCGGTGCGCATATAGGTGATGAGGCCGACGGTGTCGCCGCCGATGTCGATGCCTTCGTAGAGGCGTTGCGCGATCCGCATGGTGTGGGCGGGTGCGAAGCCGAGCTTGCGGCTCGCCTCCTGCTGCAGGGTCGAGGTGGTGAAGGGCGGATAGGGATTGCGCTTGGCCGGCTTGGCCTCGACATTGGCGACGGTGAAGGCCGCCGTTTCCAGGGCCTGCTTGAAAGCTTCGGCGTCGGCGCCGGAACCGATGTCGAGCCGCTGGATCTTCTGGCCGTCGGCGCCCGACCAGCCGCGCCTCGAACGTCTCCGCCCGCGGCGTCGCCAGCGTCGCCACCAGCGACCAGTATTCCCGGGTGACGAATTTCTCGATCTCGAGCTCGCGGTCGCAGACGAGCCGCAGCGCCACCGACTGCACCCGGCCGGCCGATTCGCGCGCCCGGCAGCTTGCGCCACAGCACCGGCGACAGGGTGAAGCCGACGAGATAGTCCAGCGCGCGGCGGGCGAGATAGGCATCCACCAGCGCCTGGTCGATGTGCGCGGGGATGCTTCATCGCCTCGGTCACCGCCTGCTTGGTGATGGCGTTGAAGACGACCCGCTCGATCTGCTGGTCCTTGATGGCGTGCTTCTGCTTGAGCGCCTCCAGCACATGCCAGGAGATCGCCTCGCCCTCGCGGTCGGGGTCGGTGGCGAGGATGAGCTTGGCGGCGCCCTTCACGGCAGCGGCGATGCTGTTCAGCCGCTGCTGCGACTTGGGATCGATTTCCCAGAGCATGTGGAAATCGGCCTCGGGATCGACCGATCCGTCCTTGGCCGGGAGGTCGCGCACATGGCCGAACGAAGCGAGAACCTCGTAGCCGCGGCCGAGATATCCATTGATCGTCTTGGCCTTGGCGGGGAATTCGACAACGACTATGTTCATGTAATACCGCGATTATTTGTTATATTTGTGCAGTTTTCAGGCAACTGGGCGTCTAGCCTCGTCGCAGGGAAAATGGGTAACTGCACCCCGCCTGTCAAACCGCAAGACGCGCATGGCTCCCGAGATGAGTCATTAATTCCTGTTGCGTGCAACTTTAGGATGATTTAGTAACTAACTACAACCTCAGTGCGCGACGGCTTTGCAGCGAGACATGAGCGCCGATTTGCCAACTCAATCCCGCGCGCGCGAGGCGGCGACTACATCGCCGAGCTTACCTCCGATTTGGCGCGGCTTGCGCGCGAGAACGGCCTGACCGAGCTCGCCTATCTGCTCGACATCGCCCGCCTGGAGGCCGAGATGAACGCCGGCAAGGCGGTGACGCCGCGATCCGACCCCGCGGGTTAGGGCAGGGGCACACCCTACAGGCTGACGATCGAAATTCTGCGTCTTGCTCCCCTCCCCCGCTCGCGGGGGAGGGTCAGGGAGGGGGCATTCCACGGCACGGACCTGAGAGCCCCCTCCCCAGCAAGCGGGGGAGGGAGCAAATCCGATCACACCAGCGCGACGAGGCCGCCACGCTGGCGGTCGAGGCGGCCGGCGAGCTCGAGCTCGAGCAGGGTGGTCTGCACCGCCGCCGGCGAGCATCCCGACAGCCGGATGAGGTCGTCGATGGCGACCGGGGTCGGCCCCATCAGCGCGATGATACGGGCGCGCGCGCTCGCGCCCGGCTCGTCGGCGGGCGCCGGCGATGCCGGTTCCTCCATCGGCTGCTCGCGGCTGATGCCCGATGATCGGGCGCAGCACATTGACGATGTCTTCGACCTCGGTGACGAGGACGGCGCCCTGCTTGAGGAGCCCGTTGGCGCCCTCGGCGCGGGGATCGAGCGGGGAGCCCGGCACCGCGAACACCTCGCGGTTCTGCTCCAGCGCCATGCGCGCGGTGATGAGGGAGCCCGATCTTCTTCGCCGCCTCGATGACGACGACGCCGAGCGAGACCCGGAAATCAGCCGGTTGCGGCGGGGGAAATCGCGGGCGCGCGGCTCCCAGCCGAACGGCATCTCCGAGATCGCGGCGCCGGATTTCGACGAGCGCTTCGACGAGGGGAGCATGCTCGGGCGGATAGACGCGGTCCTGGCCGCCCGCGAGCACGGCCACGGTGCCGGTGGCGAGGCTCGCGCGGTGGGCGGCGGCGTCGATGCCGCGCGCCAGTCCCGACGCGACGCCGAAGCCGGCGCCGCCGAGTTCGCGCGCCAGTCGCTCCGCCATCTTGACGCCGGCCGCCGAGGCGTTGCGCGAGCCGACCATGGCGATGAGGGGCCCGCGCAGCACGCCGGCATTGCCGCGCACCGCGAGCAGCGGCGGGGCATCCTCGACGGTCTGGAGATAGGCGGGGTAGTCGGCCTCGCCGAGCGCGACGAAGCGCGCGCCGATGCAGCTGCGCCGCCGCCATCTCCCGCTCGGCATCCTCCCGCGCACACACCCGCAACGGCCGCGATGCGCCGCCGCGCCTGGCGAGATCGGGCAGCGCGGCGAGCGCCGCGCCGGCGCCGCCGCAATGATTGACGAGGGAGCGGAACGTGCGCGGCCCGACATTCTCGCTGCGGATCAGGCGCAGCCAGTCGAGCCGCTGGCTCTCGCTCAGACGAACATATGCGGTATCCGCCAATGAAATGGTCCCCGGCCTGCGGGCAGTATGGCGGTTCGCGGCGCGCGGGGCTACGGGGGTATGCAGGGGCTGGCGTATGCATGGGTGGCGGGCGTCGTCACGACGCCCGTAACCGGGACGAGCGCGGGACGGGTTCGCCGAGCGCGGTCGAAACGACCCACGCGAACGCCGCCGAACCGCAGGCCGGGCTGCCGACGCGGGCGACCGTGCGCGCAGGGGGCGTGGGGAGGGTGTCGCGCGGAGGGTAGCGCCGGCGCGATTTGGGCGATATGGTCGCCGCCGCCGGCGCCGCCCCGGGACTCGGCGCACCGATCGCGGCCTGCAAGCGCTCGTAGCTCAGCTGGATAGAGCATCAGACTTCGAATCTGAGGGTCGGGAGTTCGAAATCTCTCCGAGCGCGCCAGTCTGTAGCAGAGCACGCCGCGGCTACCTCGAGGCAACCGTCGGCGGCGGCGGCGCGCAGCAGACCGTCGCAAAAGCAGATCAGGATATCGCGAAAATGACGTAATCCGATGGCACCCACCGAGTTGCCGGGAGCCAATTTTGCGTGGGGGTTCGCGCATGTCTTACGCAGTGGTGACAGCTCTTCTTGTCGCATTGGTCGCGGGTAGCTTCGCGGGGGCGATATTCGCCGGAATCGAGCTTGCCAAGCTCGTCACGGACGCGATGTAGGCGTCGTGGGCCTCACAGCGCCCGATAGGCGGACATACGGCCGGTGCCGGGCGCCGTTGCGATCTCGTGCGGCCGTGGTGGTAGAGCAGCACTGCCCCATGCGCATAGGTGCCGGATCGAGCTGCCATAATGGCTTTGCAATCAACGGGCACCGTCACCGGCATGGATGATCTGAGCTCATGGAATTTGACGGTGGGCGCCCGGGTGCGTCTGGCCGCGCTTGCGCTGCTCGTCTGGGCAATCGGCGGGACCGTCGATGGGCATGGCCTGCGGGCACTCGTCGCCGTCCCGTTGCTTGTGGCGGCGTGGCTGTGCTCCATCTACGTCGTTGATCGTTGGGTCATCGCGCGCCGCGATGGTTCGTGACGGCTGCTCGGCGGAGCGCGCAGGGCCGCCGCCGACGCGGGCCGGATCGGATCTGCAAGGTCCGGCCTTCTACGCGAGGAGGATAACTTCGGCCAGCCCGCTTAGGGGTCACGAAAACTTCCACGCCGCCGCCTCCGGCCGTCTCCTGCCGTACCCGACTTTGCCGCGGAGTGTGACTAATCCGCAACCACCACGCTTGCGGACTCAGATACGTTTCCAGATCGCGGCGGCCCGGTCTGTGCTGAAACCAAAATGCCGGCGCCTCTGCTGTCACCTCGGGGTCGAGCCGGTTTTGGCCCGGCACACCGGGAGAGGGAGGCGGCCATGCCTATTCTTCTCTGGTATCTGCCATTCACCATGTTTTCCGGCGCCTGCGATCTCGTGTTTTCCGAGTTCGAGACGCAGGCGGCGGCCAATGTGTCGCCGGCGGAATTCGGTGAACCGCTGCGGGAAGCGGACGAACCGGCCGAGTGATCGTCGGCACGCCCGGTTTCGCCGATCGATCTAAGCCGCCATCCCTGCGCGATGGTTTAGCCCACCATCTCTGACTGGGCCGCCCGCTCTCGTTGATTGCACCGTGGCCGGGCCCGCGATCCCTCCAAGATAAAGCGGGATGTTTGCCGCTTCACCGACCCTTGCCGTGGCTTCTTATTGCCGGTGCCGCGCCCGCTTGCCCTTGCCGCCGGCAACCAAAGCGATCATCCTCAGCGGTACCCGGGAACATTGGTCACCAACGCGCGCCTTGCAGCGGCGGGGAGGATGCAATGCAAAAGCATTTCACGACGGTGATTCTGGCCGCGATGGTGCTCGGCATCGTGGTCGGCTACGCCTGCAATGTCGGGTTTCCCGATACCAAGACGGCGGCGGCCATCGCCGGGTATTTCTCCCTCATCACCGATCTGTTTCTGCGCCTGATCAAGATGATCATCGCGCCGCTGGTGATCTCCACATTGATCACCGGCATCACCCATATGGGCTCGTCCAACTCCCTCGGCCGGGTCGGGGCGAAGACCATGGGCTGGTTCGTGACCGCTTCGCTGGTCTCGCTGTTTCTCGGCATGGTGATGGTCAACATTCTCCAGCCCGGCGAGAACCTCGGGCTGCCGATGCCGGACCCCGGCGTCGCCACCAACCTCAAGACCTCGGGCCTGACGCTCAAGGAATTCGTCACCCATCTGGTGCCGCGCTCGGTGATCGAGGCGATGGCCACCAACGAGATCCTGCAGATCGTCGTGTTCGCGATCTTCGCCGGCGTCGCCATCGCCTCGCTCGGCGAACGCGCCAAGCTGCTCGCCGAGGTCATCGAGCAGGTCGGCCACATGATGCTGGAGATCACCGGCTATGTGATGAAGGCGGCCCCGATCGCGGTGTTCGCCGCCATCGCCGCGACGGTCACCACCAACGGCGTCGGCATCCTCCTCACCTTCGGCAAGTTCATGGGGGGCTTCTACCTCTCCCTGATGATCCTGTGGGGGCTCATCTTCGCGGCCGGATTCCTCGTCGTCGGCCCGCGGATCGTCCGCCTCGCCCACCTCGTGCGCGAGCCGATCCTGCTCGCGTTTTCGACCGCGAGCTCGGAGGCCGCCTATCCCAAGACGCTCGAACGCCTCGAGGAGTTCGGCGTGCCCAACCGGATCGCGGCCTTCGTCCTGCCGTTGGGGTATTCGTTCAACCTCGACGGCTCGATGATGTACTCCACCTTCGCGACCCTGTTCATCGCCCAGGCCTATGGCATCACCCTGAGCTGGGGCGAGCAGATCACCATGCTGCTGCTGCTCATGCTGACCTCGAAAGGCATGGCCGGCGTGCCGCGGGCCTCCCTGGTGGTGATCGCCGCGACGTTGTCGACCTTCAACATTCCCGAAGCCGGGCTGCTGTTGATCATGGGGATCGACCAGTTCCTCGACATGGGCCGCAGCGCCACCAACGTGGTCGGCAATTCGGTGGCCGCGGCGGTGATCGCCAAGTGGGAGGGCAATCTGCGCCCGGAACTGCCCGGCGTCGACGAAGGCGCGACGCTGGAGCATCCCGCGCCGGCCGCGGCTCCGGCGGAATAGACGGTCATGGCCGGCACCGCACGCACGAGTTTGGGCCGCATCGTCGGCGTCGGCTTGATCGCTGCCGCGGCGCTGGTAGCGGCCGCACCCGCGAGCCATGCCCAGTTCGAGACCACCGATCCGGACACTGTTTCCGGCACGCTGGCGCGCGTCAAGACCACGGGCGTGGCGCGGATCGGTTACCGCGAGGCCTCGATCCCGTTTTCCTTCCTCGACCAATCGGGACACCCGGTCGGCTACAGCATCGATCTGTGCAATGCGATCGTGGAAGAGATCGGGCGCACGCTCGACCGCGACGATCTCAAGGTCGACTTCGTCAAGGTGACATCGGACGACCGGCTGGAGGCGGTCGTCGCGAACCGCATCGATCTCGAATGCGGCTCGACCACCAACAATCTCGAGCGCCGCAAGCGCGTCGAGTTCTCGCCGATGATCTTCGTCAGCGGCACCAAGGTGATGGTGCCGGTGGCGACTCCATGGCGCGACTTTCGCGATCTCAAGGGCCGCAAGGTCGCGGTGACGCGGGGCACCACCAATGCCCAGGCGCTCGAGGCCCTCGACCGGAAATTCGGCCTCGGCATCACGCTCATCGAGGGTGCCGACCACGAGGATTCCTACCGCCTGCTGGCGGAAGGCAAGGTCGACGCGTTCGCGACCGACGACGTGCTGCTCTACGGGCTGATCGCCCAGCACCGCGCCCAGAGCCAATTCAAGGTGGTGGGCGAATTCCTGTCCTACGACCCCTATGGCATCGCATTCCGCCGCAACGAACCGGCACTGCGCGACGCCGTCGAGCGCGCCATCCGCAATCTCGTCGTCGCCCGCGACATCGGGCCGATCTATGCGAAATGGTTCGAGTCCCGGCTGCCCAACGGGGAGCGGTTCAACATCCCCATGAGCCCGCAGCTCGAGGAATCCTTCGCCGTGCTGGGGGCGACGGGCGAGGCGAATTGAGGCAACTACTTCTTCGCCTCCTTCGCGGGGTCCTTGACCATCGGGTAGGTCTCGAACTCGACGTTGGAGAGCTGCCCGTCCACCCGCTGGACCCGGCGGATGTATTCGTTATGGACGACGTCGCGGGTGCGCGGGTCGATCTCCATGGGGCCGCGCGGGCTTTCCCACTTCATGCCCTTCATGGCGGAGACCAGGGCGTCGCCGTCGGTCTTGCCGCCGGTCTTCTCAAGCGCCTCGAAGATCAGGTGCATGGCGTCATAGCCGCCGACCGAAACGAAATTCGGGCGCTTGCCGTAGGCTGCTTCGAAATCGGCCACATAGGCCTTGTTGAGCGCGGAATCGTGGACCGCCGAGTAGTGGTGCGCGGTCACGATCCCGAGCATGGCGTCGGTCATGCCGGGAAGTTCGTCGTCGTCGGTAAGATCGCCGGGGCCGATGATGCGGATGGCGGACTTGTCCATGCCGCGCTCGAGGAACTGCTTGGCGAACAGGCCGGCCTGGAAGCCGGGAAAATAAACGAAAAGGGTGTCGGGCTTGTCGTCGCGCGCCCGCTGCAGGAACGGCGCGAAGTCCGGGTTGGCGAGCGGCACCCGCATCGATTCGACGATCTCGGCGCCGCCCTTTGCGATGCCCGCCTTGAAGGCGGCTTCGGCTTCGAGGCCGGGCGCCCAGTCGTTGACGATGGTGACGATCTTCCTGGCGCCGTTCTTCACCGCCCAGTCCGCGATGGTCGCCGACGACTGCGCCAGCGTGAAGCTGGTGCGCACCATGTAGGGCGACCGCTCCACCGTGACCGATGCGCCCGACACCAGGACGACGGTCGGTATCTTGCCCTCGGTCGCGAGCGGCGCGACCGACAGCGCCGACGGGCGTGATGCCGACGCCGAGAATGGCGACCTTTTCGTTTACGATCAGTTCCTGAGCGAGGCGCTTTGCCGCGTCCGGCGCCGTCGCGTCGTCCTTGAGGACGATTTGGATCTTGCGGCCGGCCACGGTGTCGCCGTGCTGCTTCAAATAGAGGAGGGCGCCGTTGATCACGGCCTTGCCGGTGGTATTGAAGGCGCCCGTCATCGACTGGATCAGGCCGAGCTTGAGTGGCTCCTGGGCCGCTGCGGCACTTGCCGAGGCGGCGAGCGCCGCGAGGCTCGCGCCGGCGATGGCGGCAGTCATTCGTGCGTGCGACATGGCGTCTCTTCCCATGGTGTTCATGTGGTCTTTGCCCGCTCCAGGCGATGGAATGCCGTGCGGAATCGGTGCTGCCGGCCATGCGGTGTGAGGGACCCCCATATCGCGCGCTGCTCGGCGAAGAGGGCGACCGTCACATGAATCCTACCAAAATCAATTTTTTGCGGCAACATTCAACCGTTCAGAGCGTTTGCGGCGCGACCCAAACCGATGGCTCCCGTCTTTATGGACAAGTCACGCCACTGTCTTGCAACAAGGCCGAAAAAAACGTGAATATTTTGCCGGTTCAAGTCGTCAGCGAGGGGTGATAAGCATCCCATCGGTGCAGGCCGTCGCCAGCCGGGTCTCGATTTCCGTCAACGACCGGGAATGAAGCACGTGACGATCTCCAGCAGTCACAGCGGCGCACATGCGAAGCCGATCGATTCGGTGTTCGGGGCGGATCAATTCATTCCGGCGGTGTTCGAGCAGGTGGTCTGCGAGCACGGCCCGCGCACGTCGCTGATCGGCGACGGCTGGCGGCCCAGCTACGAGGAACTCAACGCCACCGTAAATCGCCTGGCACATGCCATCCTCGCCCATGGCGGCGCTCAGGGGGACCGCGTCGCCATCTTGATGAATCACGATGCGCCGGCGGTCGCGGCGGTGGTGGCCGTGATGAAGGCGGCCCGCATCGTCGTCGTGCTGAATCCCACTCATCCACCGGCGCGGCTGCAGGAGTTGATGGCCGACGCCGAGCCCGGCCTCGTCATAACCGACGCGAGTCTGCACGATCTGGCCATGAGCATCTCCGGCCCGGGTTGCGCGGTCGTTCGCTTCGAGGATCAGTGCGGCCATGGGCCCGGCCACAATCCGACGATCGCCGGTGCGCCCGAACAGGTGGCCGCCCTCCAATATACGTCCGGCTCGACCGGCCGATCGAAGGCGGTGATGAGCACGCATCGGGGGCTGCGGCGGAATTCCATGATCCACACCGAAGCGATGCAGTATTGCGCCGCGGATCGGCTTCCATTGTTCGCCTCCCTGTCGAGCAATCAGGGGATGGCCATGGTGCTGAACGCGCTGCTGAACGGAGCGACGCTCTGCCCCTTCCCGGTTTTCGTCAAAGGCTTGGCTGGCCTCGCCGATTGGATGAACCGGCACGAGATCAATGTCTATGTTTCATCGGCGTCGATCTTCCGCAGTTTCGTGAAGACCTTGGATCGGGACTTCGTGTTCTCCGGCGTGCGCGCGGTGCGGCTCGCTTCTGAGGCGGCCACGTCGGACGATTTCAAGTTATTCCAGGCGCATTTTCCGGGTCACTGCTGGTTCATCCATATGTTCGCGTCGACCGAAACGCCCGTGCTCGCCTGGTCGCGCCGGATGCACCATGACGACGTCCCGGAAGGCCCGCTTCCGATCGGCGCGGTATCACGGGGCGAGGAGGTACTGATCGTCGACACCGACGACAATCCGGTGGCGGTCGGCGAGGTGGGCGAAATCGTCATGCGCAGCCGCTATCTCTCCGCCGGCTATTGGCGCAACCCGGAACTGACGGCACAGCGGTTTTCCGCCGACCTCGATGGCGTCGGCACGCGGTTGTTTCGAACCGGCGATCTCGGCCGCATCGACGCGGCGGGCATGTTGGAGTTTTGCGGTCGCCGGGACGATCGCGTCAAGATTCGCGGCAACCGGATCGAGCTGACCGAGATCGAAGTCGCGTTGCGCCGGCTTCGCGGCATCGAGAATGCCGCGGTCGAAGCCATCGTGCGGCCGGCCGGCGAGCCCCAGCTCGTCGGCTTCATCGCGATGGACGGTGGAAATACCTGGTCTTCGTCGGAGCTGCGTCTCGTCTTGCGCGCCGCTCTGCCGGTCCACATGGTGCCGTCGGACTACGTGATGCTGCCGGAGTTGCCGCTCACGCCGACCGGCAAGGTCGACCGCGCGAAGCTTCGGCAGAGCTATCGCCGGCAGCGCCGGCGGCAGCCCGGCCAGGAGCCGCAGACGGTAACCGAATTGTCGCTGGCGGACATATGGGCGGAGGTATTCCAGCTCGGCGACATCGGCCGTGACGAGGACTTCTTCGCTCTTGGCGGCGATTCGCTGTTGGCCGCAGTGGTGGCGGCATCGGTCCACGGCACCTTCGGGGTCCAGCTCGATCTGGCGATGTTCGCCGAACATCCGACACTGAAGGGGCTGGCGCTCGTCATCGACGATCTGCGTGCCCGGGGCCCTGAGGACGAGCCGCCCCTGGTGCCGGCGCAGCGCACGGAGCCCCTGCCGATGTCGTTTGCCCAGGAGCGCATATGGAAATTTTCACGCACGCCCGCGGCATTGGCGTCATACACGGTGGCCTCCGTTTATCGGATTACCGGGCCGCTCGACCCCGAGCTGCTGCGCGGCTGCATGGACGATCTGGCACGTCGCCATGAGATCCTGCGCACGACCTTTTCTCAACAGGACGGGCATCCGATACAAATCGTCGATCCGTCGAACCCGCTGCCGGCGCTGGAGTACCTCGACCTGAACGGCGCGGATGACGCCGATTCGCGGGCCGATGTCATATGCAGCAAAGAAGCGTCGTGCGTTTTCGACCTGACCCGCGGCCCGCTGCTTCGCTGCCACCTGTTTCGATTGCGCGCGAACGAGTACTGGCTGCTATGCGTCTCAAATCACATAATCGCCGACAACGTGTCCTGGGATTTTTATTTCGGCGAGCTGGCCATGCTCTACGAAGCCAGGCGGCGCGGGGAAGCGCCTCCGGGTCCGGAGTCTGCACCGCTGCAGTATGGGGACTATGCGGCGTGGCAACGAATGGTCCTGGGCCGGAAAGGTACGGCGTACGGACGGTCGGTGTCGTGGTGGAAGAAGAATTTGTCCGGTGCCCCATGGGCTCTCCGGATTCCATTCTCGCGCGCGCAAGAGAAACCGGACGTGGTGCCGGCCGACGGCATGATGTCCTGGGGTGTCGATCGACAAGTCTCGTATCGTCTGAATGTCCTGAGTGCCTCGCGGAACGCTACCCACGCGATGGTGCGGCTGGCCGCCTTTGCCGCGCTGCTCGCCGTCGAAGCGGGTGCTTCCGACGTCTGCGTCGGCATTTATTCCAGGGGCCGCAGCCGCTTTCCGCTGCAGAATCTGATCGGAGACTTCTCGAATCTTCTCACGTTGCGATTTCGATATGATCCAACGAAATCGTTTGCGGATTGGCTGTCGATCGTACGCGACCAGGTTTTGCAGGCAGAAGCAAACAGCGAGATACCGTGCGAAGAATTGCGCGATGAACTACAGCGGGAGGGCATTCGTGTACCAGGCATCCAGGTCATCTTCCATGTCGCTCCGGCGCGCCGGGTGATCGAATTCGCGGGACTGAGGCTGGGCTGGCTAAAGAGCGCTCGCCGGGCATTCCCGTGGGGCTTCACCATGAGATTCAACGATCAGGACGAAGCACACGGCTGCCAGGCCCTCTTCGACCCCCGCATTTACGATCCGGCCGGCGTGCGCGTCTTCGTGGAGCGCTATAAGGGCCTGCTCGACGCCGCATCTCGCCATCCGGAGAAGATGCTGGAGGATTTGCTGGTGATGAGTGATCTGGCGGCGGCGTTCGGCCGGGCGATTGCGCTTCATGGGGCCGGTCGATTGCAGGAGGCCGAGCAGTGCTATCGGCACATGGTGAAAGTTCAGCCGGATCATTACGACAGCCTGCACATGCTTGGTGTGATCCATCACCAGCGCGGCGATCACGAGCAGGCGGTCGGTCAGATCGATTTCGCCTTGAGGATAAATCCGGAGCTCGCCGCCGCCCATGGAAGCCGCGGCATCGCACTCCACCAGCTGGGCCGATTCGACGAGGCGGTGGCCAGCTATGACCGGGCGATCGCCCGCGCGCCCGACGATGCGAGCGCCTTCTACAATCGCGGCAATGCGCTTCAGGCGCTGATGCGGCTCGACGATGCGGTCGCGAGCTACGACCGGGCGATCGCGCTCAATCCCGCGTATACGGGCGCCGTTTACAATCGCGGCAATGCGCTTCTGGGTCTGCAGCGGTTCGACGAAGCGCTGGCGAGCTATGACCGGACGATCGGGCTCAGGCCCGACCACTCCGGTGCCTTCAACAACCGCGGCGTCGCGCTCCAGAAGCTGAAGCGGATCGAGGAGGCGGTGGCGAGCTACGACCGGGCGATCGCGCTCAAACCCGACTACGCAGAAGCCTTGAGCAACCGTTCCGTCGCATTGAAGGAATTGAAACGGATCGGCCGGTCATGGACGATCAATTCGTGAGCGAGGCGCTTCACGGCAGCCCGCGCGGCCGCATCGGAGCATGAGCAAAGTTCCGCATCGTCTCGTCGTGGTCGGCCACGGCGCGGCGGGCCTCTCGGCTGCGCTCGCGGCGGCCGAAGCGGCACGTTCTCATGACCGGGCGGTGGAAATCACCCTGGTGGAGAAGGCTCCACCAGAAGCGGCCGGGGGCAATACGCTGTGGAGCCCTTCCTATATGCGGCTCGATGCCAGCGACCGCATCGCGCCCGATTTCGAGGACGCCATGATGGCGGCGTCCGATGGACGCGGCGACCGGCAGTACTTCCGCACGCTCGCGGACAACGCCACGGCCACGATGGGATGGCTGGAGAACCATGGCGTCGCGTTCTGCTCGCCAATCTATTATCTCAGCGCGGGTCCGCTGCGGATCCAGCCGGTCGGGGGCGGCCGCGCTATCGTCGGGGCGCTCTCGCGCGCGGCAAAGGGCTTCGGCGTGGCCTTTCGATACGGATGTACGGCAGAGCGCATTGTCATGGAAAACGGCCGCGTGGGCGCAATCATCACGTCGGGGGGTGACGGAGCGAGAACAATTCCAGCTGACGCCGTCATCCTCGCCGCCGGCGGCTTTCAGGCCGACGGCGAAATGATGCGCACGCATTTCGGCCCGGGAGGCGAAACTCTCAAGCCGATCTCTCCGGGCACCCGCTGCAATTCCGGCGACGGCATACGGATGGCGGTCGCGCTGGGCGCGCTGGTGTCCGGAGATTGGAACGGCATGCATGCCGAGCCCGTCGATCCGCGCAGCAAAAATTCGGCTCCGGTCGTTCTGGTCTATCCCTACGGTATCGTCGTCGATCGAAGCGGCCGGCGGTTCTTCGACGAAGGCGGCGGACTCGTGCACGAAACCTGGGAGCGGTTCGCGCGAAACATTCATTTCGAGACGCCGGGCGGAACGGCTTACGCGATCCTCGACGGCCGGTTGTTCGATATTGACGGCTTCGAGCGCGCGATCCGATCGGAAGTGGCCCCGCTTCAATCCGATACGCTGAAAGGTCTGGCCCGCCTGGCCGGCATCGATGGCGCCGGCCTGGCGGAGACGGTCGCGACATACAACCGGGCTGCGACCGGCGATCCCGCGCAGTTCGATGCGGCGCGGCGCGATGGGCTGGCGGCGGCTGCATGGCTCGATCCGCCGAAGTCCAACTGGGCCCGCGCCATCGCAAAGCCGCCGTTTCTCGCCTATCCCCTGGTCGGCGCGGTCGCCTACACGTTCGGCGGGCTTGCGACCGACGAGAGGGCGCAGGTGCTCGGCAAGGACGGTCCGCTTGCCGGGCTTTATGCCGCCGGGGAAATCACCGGGCATTTCTGGGGAACCGCGCCCAATGCGGTTTCGGTTTTGCGTGCGCTGGTGTTCGGGCGCATCGCCGGGTGGGAGGCGATTTCGTATTTCGAGAGCACGTAGGGCGTTTTTCCAGCCGCTTCGTGCGTGGCCTGGATGCAACACCTGACAGAATAACGCTCGTGCGGGCGAGCGGGACGGAACCGCCGGTGGTAAGGTAAAGCGGTCTGCCTTGATGCCTTGCAGCTGAAGCGCTTGGAAGTCGTTGCGACGGGGGGTGTTGCGAAGTGACCAGGCCGATGCTCATGCGCTTGCTCGTGGCGGTGGCGATTGCCAGCGGCGTCAACGTCCACGAAGCCCATGCCTGCGACGGCCCTTGCCCGACGCGGCCCCAGCCCGTGATCCCAGGGCATTCGAACAACAACGACGCAACCTACGCCATTACTGGAATCCTCGGCGCCCTGGTCGGCGTGGCGATCTGGAACGTCCTGTTTCCGCCTTCACCACCTCCGCCCCCTCCGCCCCCGCCGGGGTCTTATCCTCCGGACGGCATGCCCGCGACACAGATACAGCTGCCGAACACGCCAGGTGGAGGGTGGTGGTGGTGGTGGTGGTGGTGGTGGTGGTGGTGGTGGTGGCGGGGGCCCTGGCGGCGCCAGACCCGTCGCGCTGCGCAACGGCTGCAACCTGCCGCCCGCCGGCGAGACACGTTTCGTTCCGACCGAGGTCGTCTTCGACATCCCGTCGAGCGTGTCGGCGCAAGCGCTCGATAATATCGCTGCGCGCCACGCCATGACGCGGGTGGAAACCACCACCCTTCGCCTGACCGGGCGGACGCTGCACGTCTGGCGCATCGATAACGGCACCTCGGTGCAGGACATGATTCGAAACGTCTGTACCAACCCCGCCGACCGGCTGGTCGCGGGCGCACAGCCGAATTACCTTTATGCCCTCGCGCAAGATTCGAAGGAGCCCGTCAACGACGCCCAATACGCTCCCGAGAAGCTCAAGCTGCTCGATGCGCATCGCCTTGCGGACGGCAACAAGGTCCTCGTCGCGATCATCGATTCCGAGGTCGATGCGTCCCATCCCGATCTCGCAGGGGCCATTACCGCCAGCTTCGATGCCTCCGCCGACGACGAACGGCCGCATCCCCACGGCACCGGCATGGCCGGGGCGATCGCGGCGCATCGCACCATGCTGGGCACCGCTCCGCGGGTCGGGCTGCTCACGGTGCGTGCGTTCAGTGCCACCGCCAACAGCGCGCAGGGAACCACGTTCAACATCCTCAAGGGGCTCGATTGGGCCGCGGACGAGGGCGCCCGCGTCGTCAATATGAGCTTTGCCGGCCCATCCGATCCGCGGCTGCACGATGCGCTCCTCAAGGCCAACAAGAGGGGCATGGTGCTGGTTGCGGCCGCCGGCAATGCCGGTCCGAATTCTCCGCCGATGTTTCCGGGTGCCGATCCGAGCGTAATCGCGGTCACCGCGACGGATTCGCGCGACGCCATATTCGCGGGGGCCAATCGCGGAAACTACATCGCGGTCGCCGCGCCCGGCGTCGATGTGCTCGCGCCGGCACCCGACAGCACCTACCAGCTGACGACGGGGACCTCCGTGGCAGCCGCCGAGGTGAGCGGCGTTGCGGCGCTGCTGATCGAGCGCAATCCCGCGCTCACGCCCGCCGACGTTCGCAAGATACTCATGGACACCGCAAAGCGTCTCGGGCCCAAGGCCCGCGACCGCGAGTTCGGCGCCGGCCTCGTCAATGCGCTGGACGCGGTGGTGGCGGCCAAGCCGAAATAGCGCGGCAAGCCAGCTCCAACTGATTCAAGACGGCGCGGTGCCGGCACGGCCGGTCACCGCCGTGCCTTCGCCGGTCGCGGTCGGATCGGCACGTCATAGTAGGCTTCCCGCGCCCCGTAAGTGAAATGCCACCATTCGCGGTGGTAATTCACAAAGCCGCGTCTTGCCATGGCCGTCACCAGCAGGCCGCGCCGGCGCCGCTGTTCGGCGCTGATGCCGGGGCTTGCGGTGTAGCTCACGGTGTCGAAGCAGTCGTAACCCGTTCCCATGTCGAGGCTGTTGTCGGGGCTGCGCTGCGCCGCCGGTCCGGTGCAGGGTCCGTAGGCGGCCGCCGGATCGAACGGAGCCGACGGCACGAGCGGCGCTTGGACCAGCGTCAAATCGACGGCGGTGCCGGTGGAATGGGCGGAGCGCGACGCGATATAGCCGGACGCGAACAGCGTGTTCTTCTGCAGCCTGGGGTAAAAGCGCTTGGTGGCGCCGCCGGCCCGGCCGTCATTCGCCCATTGCGCCATCGTCTGCACCGCGCGGGTGGGCCGATAGCAGTCATAGACCTTGAGCGCGAGACCCGAACCGGCGAGGTCCATCTGGACCCGTGCCAGCGCCGCCGCGACGTCCCTTCTCAGGATGCATTCGGCGGCGTTGTAGCCGTCGAGCGGGCGTCCCACGAAATTGTTGGTGCTGGCATAGCGAATGTCCTGGCCGATGCTCGGGTCGATGTCGCGGAGATACACCAGGGCATCCGGCAAAGTTCCTTCCGCGCGAACCTGGCCGAGGGTGAAAGCCAGCGCGGCCATGGTGGCCACCCGGACCATCCGCCGGGGGCTGCGGCCACTCGATCCGATGGCGGCTTCGTGACGGTTCATGAGGCGGTCGATCACGTTGGGGTGTGGCGGCTGGCATCGACGCATACCGGGGCGGCGGCGACGGTGCAAGCGTATCGGGGGTTTCGGCACCGGGGGCTGCGGAGAGAGCGCTTTCCGATCAGGCTGACCCTATTGGGGTCATTGCCCGGTCGAGCCGGTCGAGCCGGGCGATGACAGGCAACGCTCTAATGCTTGCCGAACAAGCCCAGCAGATGGATGATCGCGAAAAGCGTTATGAGGATGCCGACCAGCAGAATTGGCGTCGTCGGAATCATTCGCACGTCGAGCGTCTCGCGCGGCCGGCGCTCCAGCCAAATCATTGTGCCGGAGATCGCCAAGCCCACCGCCAGAAGTGCTATCGTGATCTCGGGACCCATGTGCGCTCGGCGTATATCCATGGGCCCGTGCGAGCCCGTCATGCTTTCCTGGTCAAGGAATCCATGAGCCGGAGTGTGTTGTCAAACGTCGAGATCGAAACGATCGAAAGTTCCCTCCCCCGCAAGCGGGAGAGGGAGCAAAACCGTTGAGCACGCGAATTGAAGTGATAATTCGGGGACCAGTCCCAAGTCGATATGATCGGGAAAAGCTCTGAACTAAGCCGCCGGGCGCCGAAACGACTGCGCGACCAACGTGGGCTTGTCCGGCCGGATTTTCGCCGCTTCGATGCGATTGCGTCCGGTTTCCTTCGCACGATAAAGCGCCTGGTCGACCGCGGCGAGAAGCGCGGCGTGCAACTCTCCCGGTTCGGGAACGATCGCGGCGACGCCGATGCTCAGGTTCGCTTCGTTGACGCCGCAAGCGAAGCAAAGCTCGGCCAGGCATTGCCGGACCCGTTCGGCGACCCGCATCGCGCCCTCGACCGGCGTTGCCGGCAACAGGATCGAGAATTCATCGCCGCCATAGCGGGCGGCGACATCGGTTGCCCGCTTTATGCTCGCCGACATCGCCCGGCCGATCGTCTGCAGCAGCTTGTCGCCGGCCTGGTGGCCGTGCCGGTCGTTGTATTCCTTGAACAGGTCGGCATCGAGCATCATCAATGCGAGCGGCTGGCGTTCGCGCATGGCGCGCCGCCATTCGCGGGTGATGGTCTCGTTGAACTTGCGGCGATTGGCGAGCCCGGTCAGCTCGTCGGTGGTGGCGAGGACCGCGAGGTTGCTCTCGGCCTGGCCGCGCCGCCTGAGCTCTATGATGAGATAGAGCGTCATCAGCCACAGCGCCGCCACCAGGAGGCCGATGGCGAACGCATACCGACGCCAATCCGCGAAGATGTCGGCGGTCGACCGCCCGACGCTGATCACCAGGGGGAAATCGCCGACCCGGCTGTAAACCACGAGCCGCTGGATCCCGTCGGTCACGGCGTTGGTTTCAAACGATCCGGCGCGCTCACGGGCGAGATGCTTGTAGAGTTCCGCGCCCTTGAGGTCGCGCCCGATGAGTTCCTCCTGGTATGGCCGGTGCATCAGCACCGTGCCGTCGGTGCTGGAAAGCGTCATGGTGTCGTTGGGACCCAGCGACACGGTCTTGAACAATTGCTCAAAGTAGGAGAGGCGCAGTCCCCCGAGCACGACGCCGGCAAACGCGCCGTCGGGGCGTGAGAGCCGCCGGCTCAGCGACACCACGGTCTGGCCGGTCGAGCGCGCCACGACCGGAGGACTGATGTGCAGCCCGGTCGTGTCGTTCATTTCGTGAAACTGAAAATAGTCGCGGTCGGCGCGGCTGACCGGTTGCGGATCGACGGTCCTGGAATCGAAGCGGACATGCCCGGTCGCGTCGAGGACCAGCATGGCATCGAGGTGCCGGGCGGTGGTCGAGCGGTCGAACAGCACCAGCTGGCGAAGGTCCGGACTGAGCCGGTCGATCTCGGGATGCCTGAGATTTTCGGCGACGGCCTGCAAGGCCAAGTCGAAGCTCTCGATGTTGAGCAGAATGTCCAGATCAATAGCCGCAACCAGGCTCGCGGTCGTTTCCCGGGCGCTTTGCCAGGCGCTGTTGCGGGCATCGACCAGGAACTTTGCGCACACGGCGCAAAAGCAGACGATGACCAGCAGCAAGGCCGCGATCAAACGATTGGCGGAACGACGCGGCGCCGGGATGCGATGATTGCCGGTGAAGTCGGATTGAAACATGGTCGTTGACCCCTACCCTGAGGGCCATCATGCAGAAGTTCGGTTTGACCGAGGTTAAGACGACGGCACATGTGTGCGTCTGAGTTAGCAAAGCGTAAAACGGCCCGAGCGCGGCGGAGACGTCACTTCGTCATCATGCTCGTCCGCGGCGACGCGCTCGGCGGCGGAGTCGGCGTGGGCGGCGAAATCGAAAGCGTCAGCCAGGCATTGTAGCCCGACGGCCGGTCGTGGCCGTCGAATTCCCCATAACCCTTGAGGTTCAGGTATCCCTGATAATTTCCGAGTGGAAAAATATAGCCGATCTGCGGGCCGACGCCGACGACACGCGATTCGAAGGGGCCGACATGGTCGCCGCTTCCGCTGTCGCCCGTCACCTGATCGTAAACATAGCCCACTGCTCCGATGAGCACCTGCTTGGAGAGAAATTGCGACATGCCCCAGTCGAGATGGAAGTCGACGCCATTCTGGTAATTGGTATACGGATTGATGTAGTTGTAGGTGAGGCCGGCGACCGCCGAGAGTTCGTGTCCGGTCTGCGGGTTGAAATACGTATAGCCCGCGCCGCCGTCCAACGTGTAGTGCCCGATTCCAGTATTCGCCAGGCTGGTGCGATCATATTGTCCGACCGGCAGATCCCCGGTCACATAGGTCATGAAGTTGTTCACGCCCTCGTTCCAGCGCAGCGCGAACATCGGCAGCAAATCGCCGGAAGCGGTTATTTCATCGGTGCGGCTGCCGAATTTCGAAAAACCGAAAGGCCCCAGCGTGCCTGCAATCTGGCCCTGCAACGTCGTGTCTACGTTGCCCAGCACGGCCATCATCGAGACCGAGGCCTGCCCCCCGAGGACGGACTGCGCGAACACGTAGCTCGGGATCAACAAGCCGAGGTCGATGCGTGAATTGATGTTGGCGTTGATGTTGGCTTTGAGGCTCGTGGTGAATCCCTTGATCGTGATATCGCGGGCGAGGGCAACATCGCCTCCGGCTTTCACGGCGTCGTAATATTCCATCGCCGTGACCTGCCATCCCGGCTGCTGGGGGACCGCCGCAAGGCTTCCGAACAGACCCGGAAGCCAGAAGCTGACGCCACCTTCATCCGCCACGGCGCCGGTCGCAGTCAGGAGCCCGCCAAGAAGAATGGCCGCACCAATATCGCGCGCATCGCGCGCAATCCCACGGCGCCGCATTGTCACCCCCCCGATCGCCCCTGCACGAATGCTAACGGAACGGCAGGTTGCTCGCAACGACACGGGGGCCAAATTTGGATCGGTGTTGCAAATATGTCGGTTTCTGCAGCCGCACGCGCCGGGTTTATTGGCGCGCAGCGCCGCTCTGCGACGGTGCCGTCACAGAGGGCCGAGCCACGTGCCCGGACACTTTCGGGGCGTGTGCAGAGTGGATAGGCAGATCTGGATTTCGGTGTGCTGGCGCCCCGCAAAAGCTCTCGACGGCACCGGCGACGGCGGCGCTGATGAGCGATCGGCGCTCCGGCGTCCCCAACGCCAATTCCTCGTCTCGATTGACGATCGAGCCGGCTTCGAGCAGGACGGCCGGCATATGCGTCTTCATGAGCACCACAAGCTGGTCGTAGCGGTAGACGCCGGCTTCGGCATCCACGAGTATGCGCTGCCGATTGCCCATGAACTTTTCGGTATAGTGGTGGGTGTATTTCAGGCCGCGGGCCTTGAGCTCGTCACCGAGCAGCTTGCCGAATTGGAGGCTGCGGGCGTAGTTGGGATTGGCGGAGGAAATGAAAATCGAGTGGCCGGGGAACCGGTCGCTGTAGTCGTGCTCCTCGCCCTCATACTGCCATTTCTGCATAAAGTGGTCGGGCACGGAGTCGTGGTGGACGGCCAAGAAGAGATCGGCCGACATTGCGTTTGCCCTCTCGGCCCGCTTGAACAGGCCGGCCCTCGGCGCCTCGGCGGTGATCAGCAGAACCGTCCGTTCAAACCCGGTTGCGACCAGCTTCTCCCGGATATCTTTGGCGAGTCGAAGGTTGAAGTCGTATTCATCGAGGCCGCGCGCGCTCTTGGCGCCGGGGACGCCCGCGGTGTGCCCGACGTCCACGACGACGCGAAACTTTTGACGGTCGCAAACCGGGGCGACCGGTTTCGCCGGCTCGGCGACGGCTTGGCCCCACGCTGGACGCATCACGCCCTGAGATAGGTGCATCGCCACCGCGATGAGCGCAATCGTTCCTGCACGCAGGCGCATCCCGCGGGACCTCCGGTCAGACCTTGATCTTCTCGTCATCGAGCGCTCGCTTGACCGCGGGACGCTCCAGCATCCGGTCCTTGAATGCCGTGTAGTTCTTCAACCCCGCCATCGGCAATTCGCGGCGCACGCCCCAGGTGTAGAATACCAGGCCGTAGGGGTCGACGACGGAATAGCCGTCCAAGAACCAGTCGCGCCCGGCCAGCAGGCCGTCGACTTGCTTCAAGTAACCGTGGAACGCCTTGAGCCCCATCTCCTTGATGGCGGGGAAGTCGGACGGATCAGCGGAGTAACGCTCGGGCCGGCCGACATGGGCATGGGCCGGGTGCACGCTCGCCGCAAAGAAGCCGACCAGCGAGAGCGCCTTGGCTTCGGTCAGCGGGTCTTTCGGCCACAGCCCGAACCTCTTGCCGAGATAGGGGAGGATCGCGGTGTTCTCGGAGAGCGGCTCGCCATTGTCCAGGCGCAGCACGGGCACCCGCCCTTGCGGGTTGATCTTGAGATAGGCCTCCGACCGCTGCTCGCCCTTGGCAAGGTCGACCCGGAGCGGCTCATAGGGCTCGCCGCTCTCTTCCAGCACGACGTGCGCGGCCATCGAGCACGCGCCGGGGGCGAAATACAGACCCAACATGGGGAATCTCCTGACCATCTCCCGCGCTTCGACAGCGAATCCTCCGGTGCGTCCCATGGATATCACGGCGTCGCGGCGGAGGCGACAACAGGGCGTGGTGGCATCGTACCGATTGCACGCGCGCTCCGCGCGCGGGTCGCACGTGGGAGGGGTGATCGAACCGGGCGCCGGGCCGATGCGCAATCGCATTCACGCCCGGTCCCCCGAATGCCTCCGTTTCAACGCAGCCCGTTGATGGCGAGCAGCAGCACCACGGACGCGGCGACAAGGACGAGCACGCTCGTGCCGCCGCCGAATTGCCTCAGCGGCGACTGGCCGAGCGTGCGATTGAGGGCATAGGCGCTGGCAAGACGCGATGCGAGGAGGGCGATGCCGAGAGTTTGCACGACCAAGGCCCGCGCACCGGCGCCTTCGGCGAGCGCGATGACGATCAGCGCAAGCGGTGCCTGCTCGATGAAGTTTGCCTGGGCGCGGATGGCCTGGCTCAGCTTCGCAATGCCGCCGTCGCCTGCATCGACGCGGCTTTTGGTCCGGTGGATGATCACATTGACCGTGAGTGCGGCACCGAGAAGACCGAGGATGGCCGCATAGAGCGCGGTGACCATGGGAAACGTCGCATTCATGAAATTTGCCCTCCGAAGCGGTTGGTCGGGACCGCCAGCCCGAACGGGCGAGGCCTTCGACCGGCAGATGTCGAACGGGAGGCGGCCTAATCGACATCCGGCGCGAGATTTTTTTGATAATTCTCAGTCATTCCGGGTTCGCGCAAAGCGCGCCCCGGAATGACCACCCGAACTGGGCCGCTCACCCCGCCTGAAACCCGCCTTCGCGTTGTGCCCGCGCATAGGTCGGCGCCAGCCGCGAGTGGAGAAAATCCCCGGCCGAGACTGGGCCATATTTCGCCGGGCGGCCGGGTTCGATGCAGGTCGGCAGGCAGGCGACGTTGGCTTCCGGATTGGGATCGAGGAAGAAGGCGACGGAATAGCGGTGGCGTCCAGGCGGAACTCTCGACCTTGTGCGGAGTAGAGACGTAGACGTCGTTGGTCCAGCGCATCAGGCAATCGCCGATGTTGCAGACGAAAGCATTCGGCACCACCGGCGCCTTGATCCACTGCCCGGAGCGATGCCGCACCATCAGCCCGCCGGCCTCGTCGGTCGCGAGCAAAGTCAGGTTGCCGTAATCGGTGTGCTCGCCGGCACCGAGCTGGCCCGCCATCATGGTCGGCGGTGGCGGCGGATAATGGAGGAGGCGCAAGGTCGCCATCGGCCGGTCGAACACCCCTTCGAAGAAATCCGGCGCCAGGCCGAGATCCATGGCAAAGGCGCGGTGCAGCGTGCGCCCGAGGCTCCAGCAGGCGTCGAAATAGGCGAGCGCCGCGGCGCGGAAGCCGGGCATATCGGGCCAGCAATTGACGCCGCGAAACGGCTTTCCGGCCAGCACTTCGGGGTCATCGGGTGCAAGCTCGAGGCCGATATTGAACGCCTCCTTCAAGTCGTGAGGCTTGCCGGGATCGAGCGCCTCGTTGCCGAGCTTGATCCAGCCGCGATTGCCCGACGGTCCGGAAAACGCCGCGCGCTGCTTCGCCGCGAGCGGCTGGGCAAAGAAGTCGCGCGACATGGCGAACACGGTGTCCACCAGCGCGGGCGCGACGCCGTGCCCGACGACGTAGAAGAACCCGCTCTCGCGGCAGGCGGCGCCGATCGCTGCCGCGACATCCGCGGCAGTTCCGGAGCGCCCGACCAGCGGGCCTATATCGATGATGGGGATTTCGGCCATTCCGACTCCCTTGGTGAGCACCACCGCAACGGCAAACGCCGTGCCATCGTCGGGTCGAATTGGCCGCGGCAGGGGGGCCAGCTAATGGCACGCACCTTGCTATCCCGGGACCGGACGCAAAACTAGTCGCGCCGTGGATATGCCAAGGGAGAGTCAACTTATGAAGCATCTGACATTGTCGCGCCGCCGGTTCCTGAAGGGAACCGCGGCCGGTCTAGTCGCGGCCGGATCGGGGGCACGCATGGCCGAAGCGGCCAACGTCACGATCGGCATTGTCTATGTCGGGCCGCGCGATGATTTCGGCTGGAATCAAGCACATGCGGTCGCCGTCAAGGCGCTCAAGACGCTTCCGGGCGTGACCGCTGTTGAAGAGGAAAATGTTCCTGAGACCGACGCGTGCTCCAAGACGATGGAGTCGATGGTCAACCTCGACAACGCCAACATCGTGCTGGGAACCTCGTTCGGCTATTTTGATCCGTTCATGATCGACTT
Organism: uncultured Alphaproteobacteria bacterium; assembly: GCA_963800215.1. Taxonomy (GTDB): domain Bacteria; phylum Pseudomonadota; class Alphaproteobacteria; order Rhizobiales; family Xanthobacteraceae; genus JAJPKK01. The sequence goes on from CAWCZY010000014.1 coordinate 267,166, forward strand.
GGCTAAAAAATATGCAAAAGTGGAATTCCGCCACGCAGCACCGCTGTGGAATGCCTCCAAGCACCCGAAGAACCTCGGCAGCTATTTCGGCTACCTCAACCAGGCCCATTACGTCGACGGGGTGGCCGCCGGCCTCTCGACCAAGTCCAACAAGCTCGGCTTCGTCGCCGCCAAGCCGATCTCCTCGGTGCTCAGCAACATCAACTCGTTCATGCTGGGCGCCAAGAAGACCAACCCCAATGCGGTCGTGCAGGTCATCTTCACCGGCGATTGGTCGTTGCCGGTGCGTGAGGCCGAAGCGGTCAACGCGCTGATCGACGCCGGCTGCGACGTCATCACCTGCCACGTCGACGGACCGAAGGTCGTGATCGAGACCGCGGAAAAGCGCGGCGCCAAGACTTGCGGCCACAACTCCTCGCAGGCGCCTCTCGCTCCCAAGGGCTTCATCACCGGGGCGGAATACAAGTGGGTGACGATCTACAAGGGCTATGCGACCGACCTGGCGGCCGGCAAGAAGCTGCCCAACATGGTGGCCGGCGGCTACGAGGCCGACATGGTGCAGAACTCCCCGTTCGGTGCCGGCGCGAGCGATGCCGCCCGCAAGGCCGCGACCGCCGCCATCGCCGATCTGCGCGCGAAAAAGCCGATCTATGTCGGTCCGCTCAAGGACAACAAGACCGGCAAGGTCGTGATCGACAAGACCTACGACAACCTCGATCCCTTCCTCGATCAGATGAACTACCTGCTCGAGGGCGTCAACGGTTCCATCACCTGAGCCTCGCGTGGCGTCGCGCCACCGGCGTGACGCCTCCCGGCCAATTTCTCCGCGCACCCAAATTTTCCGGCGCACATGGCAAACATATCAGAACCGCTCGGCGCGGCGCTCGTCGGCGCCGCGAAGGAACCCAGCGACCTCTCGGTCCGCATCCGCAGGGGTGCGGAGTACATCGCCATTCCGCTGTTCGCACTGGTGGTGTCGTCGGTGCTGTTCTCGCTGTTCCTGCTGGCACTCGGCAAGTCGCCGGTCGAATTCTTCGAGCTGGTGGAGCGGGGCGGCTTCGGCACAGCGTTCTCGCTGCAAAACACGCTGCAGCGGTCGGCCCCGCTGATCCTGACGGCGCTTGCCGTCGCGGTGCCGGCGCGGATCGGGCTGATCATGATCGGCGGGGAGGGGGCGCTGGTGATGGGCGGCTTCGTCTCGGCGGTGGTCGCCATACCGCTGGTGCTCAACCACGCGCCGCCGATCGTCGCCTTGATCGTCATGGCGGTCATGGGCATGATCGCCGGCGGCTGCTGGGTGGGCATCGCCGGCTATCTGCGCTATGCCCGCGGCGTCAACGAGACGATCTCGTCGCTGCTGCTCACCTATATCGGCATCGCGGTGATGAACTTCTTCGTCGAAGGATCGCTGCGCGACCTCACCAATCCGAACAAGCCCTCGACGATGCCGATCGGGGAAGACTATATGGTCGGCAAGATCCCCGGCACCGACGTCCACTGGGGCCTCGCCGCAGGCATCGTGCTCGCGATCATCCTTCACATCCTTTTGTCGAGGACCACCTTCGGCTTCGCCGTGCGCGTCACCGGCGGCAATCCGCGCGCGGCGCAGGCCCAGGGCCTGCCGGTCGGCACCCTCATCGTGTTGTGCACGATGATCGCGGGCGCTTGCGCGGGCCTCGCCGGCTTCTTCGAGGTGGCGGCGATCCAGGGCCGCGCCAACGCGTCGCTGGTCGCCGGCTATGGTTTCACCGGGATTCTCGTCGCCTTCCTCGCCCGCCAGAGTCCGCTCGCGATCATTCCGGTTGCGATCATGTTCGGCGGCCTCGTCGCCTCCGGCGGCCTGGTGCAGCGTCGCATGGACCTGCCCGACGCCACCGTGCTGGTGCTGCAAGGCCTAGTGTTCGTGGTGCTGCTGGTCTCGGAGACGCTGTACGGCCGTTTCAAGATATTCCAGGTCACCCCCGCGGCGGATCGCACATGAGCGACAATCCCTATCTCATCGTCATGTTCGCCATCATCGGCGGCGCGTTGCGGGTGTCGACGCCGTTCATGTTCGTGGCGCTCGGCGAATGCCTCACCGAGAAATCGGGGCGGGTCAATCTGGGCCTCGAAGGCACGCTGGTCCTGGGGGCGATGTGCGCCTATGCGACCTCCTACCACACCGGCTCCCCCGTGCTCGGCGTGCTCGCCGCCGGCTGCTCCGGCGCGGTGCTCGGCGGCATCCACGGCTATGTCTGCAAGTTGCCGAAGGTCAACGACATCGCCATCGGCATCGCCATGATGCTGTTCGGCACCGGCTTGGCCTTCTTCTTCGGCAAGGCCTATATCCAGCCCTCGGCGCCGCGGCTCGGCTCGTTCTCGCTGGGCGCCTGGACCGGCAATCCGCAGATCGAGACGGCGCTGCAGATCAATCCGCTGCTGCTCGTCGGGGTCGTCGTCGCGTTCATCATGGCGTGGGCGTTCGCCAACACACGCTGGGGCCTGATCGTGCGCATGACCGGCGACAGCGCGGCGTCGGCCAGGGCGATGGGCGTGTCGGTCGACCTCGTGCGCTTCCTCGCCACCACCGTCGGCGGCTTTCTCGCCGGCGTCGGCGGTGCGTTCCTGTCGCTCTATTATCCCGGTTCCTGGAACCAGGGTCTTTCCTCCGGCCAGGGCTTGATGGCGGTCGCGCTCGTCATCTTTGCGCGCTGGAAGCCGCTGATGTGCGTGGTCGCCGCCCTGCTGTTCGGCGCTGCCGGCGCCATCGGGCCGGCCCTGCAGTCGGTCGGCATCACCCAGGGCTATTATTTCTTCAATGCCGCCCCTTACATCCTCACGCTCCTGATCATGATCGCCTCGGCCGGATCGAAGCAGGCCGCGCGCGACGTGCCCGGCGAGCTCAGCATCACTAAGTGATGGTGCGAGGCCGTCTCGGGCGCGCTGCCGGTCGATGCATCGATGTTTCGAGTGAGCGTGCCGACATGAGTGGACCCTGAGATGAGCGGACACCTGACATGAGCGGGCTCTGAGATGAGCGGACTTGGCGGCCTGAACAAGACACCCAATGGGGTGGTGCTGGGGCTGGTGCAGCTTCAATTGCCCGTGGTGGCGACGCCGGCCGATCTCTCGGCGCAGACCGCGCGCATCGTCGCCATGGTCGGCAAGGCGCGGCGCAACCTGCCCACCATGGACCTCGTGGTGTTTCCCGAATACGCCCTGCACGGGCTCTCCATGGACACCAACCCGGCGATCATGTGCTCGCTCGACGGGCCGGAGGTGGCGGCGTTCCGGCAGGCCTGTATCGACAACCGCATCTGGGGCTGCTTTTCCATCATGGAGAGCAATCCGGGCGGCAACCCCTATAATTCCGGCCTGCTGATCGACGATTGCGGTGCCGTGCAGCTCTATTATCGCAAGATGCATCCGTGGGTGCCGGTGGAGCCCTGGGAGCCCGGCAATATCGGCATTCCCGTCGTCACCGGGCCGAACGGCGCCAAGATCGCGCTGATCATCTGCCACGACGGCATGTTTCCGGAGATGGCGCGGGAATGCGCCTACAAGGGTGCGGAGATCATGATCCGCACCGCGGGCTATACCGCGCCGATTCGCGACGCCTGGCGCTTCACCAACCAGGCCAACGCCTTCTGCAATCTGATGGTCACCGCCAATGTCTGCATGTGCGGCAGCGACGGCAGCTTCAATTCCATGGGCGAGGGCATGATCGTCAATTTCGACGGCACCGTGCTCGCTCACGCAACCAGCGGCCGCGCCGACGAGATCATCACCGCCGAGGTGCGTCCCGATCTCGTGCGCGAGGCGCGGGCGCACTGGTCGGTCGAGAACAACATCTATCAGCTCGGCCACCGCGGCTTCACCGCCGTCGACGGCGGCGCCCGGGATTGCCCTTACACCTTCATGCAGGACCTCGTCGCCGGGCGTTATCGCGTGCCGTGGGAGGACGAGGTGCACCATGTCGACGGCACCTCCTGCGGCTTTCCCAAGCCACGACGCCGTTATGGCGAACGCCTCGATCAGGCCGCGGAGTGAAGCATGCCGACGATACCGTCCACCCCCTATGCCTGGCCGTTCGACGGCGACGTGACGCCGCAGAACACGGCGCTCATCATCATCGACATGCAAACCGACTTCTGCGGCAAAGGCGGCTATGTCGACGCCATGGGCTATGACCTTTCGCTGACCCAGGCGCCGATCGAGCCGATCCGCAGCGTGCTTTCGGCGCTGCGCGAGAAGGGCTACCACGTCATCCACACCCGCGAGGGCCATCGTCCCGATTTGAGCGACCTGCCCGCCAACAAGCGCTGGCGGTCGCGCCAGATCGGCGCCGGCATCGGCGATCCCGGACCGTGCGGCCGCATCCTGGTGCGCGGCGAGCCGGGCTGGGAGATCATCCCGGAGCTCGCTCCCAAGCCCGGAGAGCCGATCATCGACAAGCCCGGCAAGGGCTCGTTCTGCGCCACCGATCTCGAGCTGATGCTGCGCACCAGCGGCATCCGCAACATCATCCTGTCCGGCATCACGACCGACGTGTGCGTCCACACCACCATGCGCGAGGCCAATGACCGCGGCTTCGAATGCCTGCTTCTGGAGGACTGCTGCGCCGCGACCGACCCCGGCAACCACCTCGCCGCCGTCCACATGATCAAGATGCAGGGCGGCGTGTTCGGCGCGGTATCCGATTCCAAGACATTTCTGGAGCATCTGCCGTGAGCGTCGCCGAACTCTCGACCGAGCCTTCGCCACCGCCCGGCCAGGCACGGGCCGTCTCGCTGGAAACGGCGGGCATGACCAAGATCTTCGGGCCGCTGGTGGCGCTTGGCGATGTCTCGATCAAGGTCGAGGCGGGCGAGTTCCACGCCCTGCTGGGCGAGAACGGTGCCGGCAAGTCGACGCTGGTCAAATGCATCATGGGCTTCTACGTGCCCGATCGCGGCACCGTATCGCTCAACGGCAAGGAGGTGACGATCCGCAATCCGCGCGACGCCCGCGCGCTCGGGATCGGCATGGTCTATCAGCACTTCACGCTGGTTCCTTCGCTGACGGGGGCGGAGAACCTCGTCATCAGCCGTGCCGATGCGCCCGCGGTGATCGACTGGAAGAAGGAGAAGCGCTCCCTGGAAGCATTTCTCGACCGCATGCCGTTCCGCGTGCCGCTCGACGTGCCGGTGTCGACGCTCGCCGCCGGCGAGAAGCAGAAGCTCGAAATCCTCAAGCTGCTCTATCTCGACCAGCGCATGCTCATCCTCGACGAGCCGACCTCGGTGCTCACCCCGAGCGAGGCCGACGAGATGCTGGGCCTGCTCCGGGCCATGGCCGCGCGCAAGGAAATCACGGTCATCATGATCACCCACAAGTTCCGCGAGGTGCGGGCGTTTGCGGACAGCGTCACCGTGCTCCGCCGCGGCAGGAAGGTCGGCGGCGGCAAGGTCTCCGATCTCACCACCGACGACATGGCGCGCATGATGATCGGCGACACCCAGATCCGCGAGCGCGCGGTGCGGGCGGATCGCCCGCCCGGCGCCACCGTGCTCGAGCTCGCTGCGCTCTACGCCGACGATGACGACGGACTGCCGGCGCTGGAGAAGCTGAACCTCAAGGTCCATGCCGGCGAGATCGTCGGCATCGCTGGGGTCTCCGGCAACGGCCAGTCGCAGCTCGTCGAAGTGCTCTCGGGCCAGCGTCCGCTGACCGACGGCCGCGTCATCATCAAGAACGAGCCGTTCGAGCCGACCCGCGAGCGCTTCTATCGGCTCAAGGTGTTCGGGCTTCCGGAGGAGCCGCTCAAGAACGCTACGGTGCCGCGGATGACCATCACCGAGAACATGGCGTTCCGCAATTTCGACCGGCCGCCCTATGCGAAGCTCGGCTGGTGGCTCTCCCCGGCCCGATGCGGGCGAAGGCGCGCGAGCTGATCGCGCGCTACCGGGTGAAGACGACGTCGCCGGAAGCCGCGATCGCCGATCTTTCCGGCGGCAATGTGCAGCGCGCGGTGCTGGCGCGCGAGCTGTCTGGCGAAGTCGACGTCCTCATCGTCGCCAATCCCTGCTTCGGGCTCGACTTCGCCTCGGTTGCCGAGATCCGCTCCCAGATCATGGAGCAGCGCAACCACGGCGCAGCGGTGCTGCTGGTTTCGGAGGATCTCGACGAGATACTCGAACTCGCCGACCGCGTCGCAGTGATGTCGGAAGGCACCATCAACTACGTGTCGCCGGTGGGCGAGACCGACCGCGCCACCATCGGCCATTACATGGCGGGGCATTGAACGCCTTCAAATTCCCGCGCCCGACATGATATCCTGACCGCATCGCCGATCCCGCGATCCGAACCCGAGCCGACCCGAACATGAGCCATGAGCGTTTTATGCAGCGTGCCCTCGACATCGCCCTCGAGCGCATGCGCGCCAACAAGGGTGGCCCGTTCGGCGCCGTGATCGTACGCGACGGCGAGATCGTGGCGGAGGGCTGGAACGAGGTCACCTCGACCAACGACCCGACCGCCCACGCCGAAGTGGTCGCGATTCGCCGGGCCTGCACGGCGCTGAATACCTTCAATCTGTCGGATTGCGACATCTATGCGAGCTGCGAGCCGTGCCCGATGTGCCTCGGGGCGATCTATTGGGGGCGATTCCGCACCCTCTATTTCGCCAACACCAGGGGCGAGGCCGCGGAAATCGGCTTCGACGACGAGTTCATCTACAAGGAAGTCCCGCTGGCCCCGGAGGCCCGCAGCATCCCGGGGCTGCGTGTGCAGACTCCGCAGTCGCACGTGCCATTCGCGGAATGGGCGGCCAAGCCGGATAAGATCCGGTATTGAAATTGGCTTATTGGACGTCGGAAATGCCTGAACCCGGTGTCAGGGGCGGGTCGAGAGTCGTCGCCCGGCTTCGGATCGTCCACCCTTATTGATGGGCAAAGATGGGCGGAACTCCACCCTGATAGACTTCGACGGCCTGCCTTTGACGCGCGAGTTCACCGCGGCAATAGTCGTAGGCCGGCGTGTGGATCTGATAGCCCGTTGACTGGCACTTCTGGTCTTCCTGCGCCTCTTGCTCGGGCGTTAGCGGCGGAGGGGCCGCAGAGCCGAACAGGCCACTCAAGCCGCTTCCAGAAGAACACCCGGCCGCCAGCAGTGCCAGACTGATTGCGACCACCCTCGTCATCGCAGGTTGCATCTCACCGTTCCAATCTCCGACCCCAGCCAAGTCGTCAACATATCATATATATGGGCGCGAGTGTGACGGGTGCGGCTCGAGAGACGGTCGGCTTTTTGAGTGTCCCGGCGGTGGCGCTATTTTGCACTCGCGCTCGTATGACGGCGCTTGTGCCGGACGACGACCCGGGGCTGGGGTGGTACCTGCCAAATGGGGAGACATTGCTCGCAGTAGCTCGGAAACGGATAGGATGGCCCCACCATGGGCGGAAAGCTACCGCCGCCGGCCGCCGCCGCCGGGACCGTCAACAGGGCGCTGATTCCCAGCGTCGAACCCAGCACAGATATCTTCATCGAAAACTCCTTTTTATCAGGAACGACTTACATCGCCGAGCCGTGCCGGGTTCTTCGCTCTCGGCTCAGGACGCCCTTTCGAATTGCTGTAAAAGCTAGCAATTTTTCGATCGCCTTGGAAGCGCGGACGCAAGCGAGCCCTTTGCGAACCCGGCTTCTCCATCCTCTAGAACGGACATGCCGGGCACGAGGCCCGGCATGTCGTTTTCAGCGATCCGATGGTCGGATCATTTGAAGTGGTAGGTCGTTCCGAGGAAGGCCGTGCTTTCGATCGACGTATTCGGAGCAACGAAGGAGAACAGGCCGGCATTATGGTCGGTGCCGAACTTGTTATACCAGTACCGGTAGCCGGCATACACTTCCCAGATGCCGGGCGCGGACCAAGCGAGCTTGCCCACGTCGAGCACGATGCGGTTTTCCGAGAATACTTCCGTCTTGGTTTCCGCGCTGCAGGGATTGTTGGGATTGTTGCCGCCCGTAACGCACCATCCTCCGGCCGCCAGGAGAGCCGTGACGTTGGCTTGCGAAAGGCCGGTTCCCTTCGGGAAGGTCACGCCCGTGAAGCTGTTCCAGGAGACCGGCCACGGCAGGAACGTAAGCGGTTCGATGGTGACCAGTTCCAGGCGCGGGGCCCATTTGTAGGATTGATCGCCGGTGAACGCGCAGAAATTCCCCTGACCGGGAATTCCGATGAAGGGAGTGTACAAGCCCAAAGCACCGGAAAAGCCGGGGCAGATGGCGTCCTGAGTGATATGGTGGTTTTCCTTCTGAGCATACGCCGCAAAATTCACCGTGCCGGGCAGGTTGAGGCCGAACACGACGCCGATGTCGTACTGCTGTGCGGCGGGCGCGAGGAAGGTGTCCAAGGCGTTCCAGAAGCCACCATAACCCAGCGAGATATCCTTGGTGATGGAGTTGCTGAAGAAGCCCTTGCCCAGAAACGCGTTGCCGCTCAAGGTGTTGCGCACCAAGAAGTCCATTTCGTGAGCGCCTTCGGCGCCCGCCATCGACTGAATTGGGTCTTTTTTGCCGTATTGCTGATAGTTCATATCGATGAAGTTCGTGCCCCACTTGTTCACGTCGAAGTGGGTCATATCGAACTGGAACCTATTGTTATAGGTGTCGTCGGTGATGCCCGGATTGGTAGCCCCGGGAAACCACGTGAAGCTGACGGAGTTGTCATTCACGAAGAAGAAGGAAGTCGGCGCCGGTGGCGGCGCTTTCGCGTATAGATCGGCTGCGGAGGCCACTCCTACGGCGGAAACCGCAAAAGCGACGGAGACCGCCGCTGACTTTAGATAGGTTGCATAATCTCTGATCGACATAGGTCCCCCCAGGGCCTGAGTGAGCGAACTGGTCTCACATGCGAACAGCATAAATCCGGCAGCCCCGGTGAGAAGCCCTAAAATTTTGCAGTTGTTGACACGTCCTCCACTACGATTGCGGATTTTCACGTCGATGATGTGCCTCCGAGAGGGGCTCGGGACCCGGCTCATAAACTCAATTAAGCGTCTGATTAAATGATGTTTTTCAAAAATGGATGCTGAATCTTTTTTACGGTTTGTTCGGGGTCGCATACCTACTAAATTTGCCCGCCTGAGACGTGCTCACGGCGTCCGCCGGACCTACACTTTCCGGCCGTTTGTGACAAAACCGCAACGCTTTTTAGGGGTCGGGACACACCGGCGGTGGGATCAAAGCCCCGGTGTGCAGGTGAGGATTGTCCCTGATTCTCCATTCAAGCCGCGATTCCACCGACTATATTTTAGGCAAGCACTGATCCCCCACCGTCGACGACCTCTCCGCGGCCTGCATCCTCTGCAGCAAGGCGCTGGTCGATCTGCCGCCTCGTCGTGACGATCTGTTCGCGGGGCTCCGCGGAGCGCTTCTTCGCCGCCCCGCCAGCATCGAGGCCCTGGCGCCCTGAGACTGTGCTGGTCGCCGGTAAGCCGCAGGAGACCGATCAGCTCTTCATCACTTGGCGCGGCTCGAGAGCGAGGGTCGGGCGCTGCTCTACGCCTCCCGCAAGCTCGCGGATCAAAGCTTTCGTGAATAAGCTCCCGGCCGGGTATCTCCCGGCCGGGAGTTTTGCATGACGTCGCTTTGACGTCGCCTGGACGTCAGTGGGTTCGAGTACGCTGTGAGCGGCCTTGGTAGTACCCGTAATCATTCGGACCGAACGACGGCGCGCCCGCGCCGGGTTCCGCATACGACGGAAACCCGAACGCCGGCGAACTCGCGCCCGCGTAGGACGGATAGGGGTACGACGGCCCGGTCGTCTCGGCGGCCTGCGCAAAGGCCGAGGTTGCGCCGAGGAGGCCGATCGCGAGCGTCGACAGCAATAGGGTGGTTTTCATCTTCTACTCCATCATGCCAATCGAGACGGGCCCGCATGAAAACGACCCGTCTCGCGGACGGCATGGAAGTGCCCGGCACGTCGTCACGCCGATCCGCTGGCCGCTACGTCGGCGCGCGAACGGGTGAGCGCCACTGCTGCCGCTTCAGTGCTGATATGCGGAGATCGTTGCTTGAATTCTTGACGAACGACAGTATTAGCGCGCTCAGTTGCTGATTCACTAAGATAATTTGGCGTTTATACGTTGTTAACACACAAAACCGAGCGGTTTGTTCAAGCAATTCCAAACAAGATCGAGCAAGTCTGTTCAAATAAACCGCATGGCCAAAAAAAGCGCACGATGGTTTTGCTTCACTTTTATGCGAGCCGACAATGTGAGCATTTCGGCTCGCCATCATGCCGGAGGGCGCGGAACTTCGGCCTCGCCGTGCTCGGCGAGCAGCGCGAGCAGACGCTTGCGCATGATCAGTCCGGGACGATCGGACGGCATGTGCATCTCGAGCTTGCGTTCGAGATCGACGATGGCGTCGGGATCGGTCAATTCCAGGATCTCGCGGTCCTCAGCGATGATGGCGGCGTCCCAGTCGATCAATTCCTTGGTCGAGCAGTCCTCTTCGCGGTCGTTGCGGAACAGGACCTGGACCAGCTGGATGCTGCCGTCGTCGATCGGTGTCGCCGAGTTGAAGATGATGTGGCGCAGCCCGGACGGATATTCGATGTCGAGGGTCCGGCAGAACGGGATGAACCAGGCGTTGCGCATGTGCCGCGTGGTGATCGGGTCGGACGTGCCGGTGACGCGATGGGCTTCCGGCGGGTTCTTGATCGGGACGATGGTCTCGGCGCGGAAGCCGTAATCGGTCTCGACCAATTCGTACTTCTCCGGCTTGGGCTGGTCCTGTTGGCCGAAGGTGGCGCGGTGCACGAACGAGAAGTGCGAATTGTCGAACGAATTTTCCATCATGCGCAGCGCCCCCGTATTCCAGCGGTCGTCGAACTGATGGATGCGGCGAAAGCCGGGCATGCGGTCTTCGGGGAGATCGGGGATCGGCAGCAGCGGGTCGTCGAGCGCGACCCAGGCATAACCGTAGCGCTCTTCGCAATGAAACGACTTGACCGCGACGTCGGGGATCGGCTGGCCCGGCGGGAATTGCGGGATCTTCACCAGCTTGCCGGTGCGGTCGTATTCCCAGCCGTGATAGCCGCAGATGATGTGGCCGTCCCTGCACCAGCCTTTCGACAGCTTTGCGGTGCGGTGACGGCAGCGGTCGCGCAAGGCGGCTGGCTCGCCGGCCTCGTCGAGGAACAGCATGATGTTCTCGCCGAGCAAAGTGAACGGGTGCGGCCCGGCCTCGAGCTTGTCGACCGGCAGCGTCGCGTACCAGAACCGGCGCAGGACTTTTTGCTTGGTACACAGCATGGTTCCTCCAAGAAGTCAGTGCACGAGGCGCTTCACTACGCGCGCCGCATCGCGCCGCAATTGTTCGAGATCGAAGCCCGGGATCGCGCCGTCCTCGACCACGATCCGGCCGCCGACCATGAGCATCTTGAGATCGGCGGTGCCGGCGCCGGCCACCGGCCCGATCAGGGGATCGTGGAGGCCGAAATAGCGCGGGCTGGCGAGATCGAAGATCGCGAGGTCGGCGAGTTTGCCGGGCGCCAGCACCCCGATGTCGGGAAAGCCGAGCACGCGGGCGCCGTTGACGGTCGCCCACCGCACCACGTCCTCCACCGTTGCCGCCGCGGCGCCCTTGACGGCGCGGTGGGTATGCCAGGCGCTATGCATCTCGCTGATCATGTCGGCGGACTCGTTGGAGGCGGCGCCGTCGACCGCAAGGGACACCGCGCCGCCCGCCGCCGCCATCACGTCGGCCGGCGCGACGCCGGAGCCGAGCCGGCAATTCGACTGCGGGCAGTGCGCCATGCCGGTGCCGGTCTCGACGAGGAGGCGCATCTCCTCCGCGTCGATGTGGACGAGATGGGCGAACCACACGTCCGGCCCCAGCCAGTCATGCTCGGCAATCCAGTGGATCGGGCGCTTGCCAAAGGTCGCGAGGCAGTAGTCCACGTAATCGGCGGTTTCCGACATGTGGCTGTGCAGACGCAGGCCGAGGCCGCGAGCGGCGGCGGCGATGACCTTCAATTCATGGGGTGCCACCGACCAGGGCGGCGTGGTCGGCGCGAAGGCGACCCGGCGCATGCTGGCGGGGGAGGGATCGTGATAGCGCTGCGCGCAGGCCTCGACCGACTTGATCATGGCGTCGAGCGGCTCGGTCGGCACCGGCTTGAAGCCGGGCGCGTCGAAGGTGCGGAACACCGTCCCGCCGCCGCGGCAGAACACGAGGCGCAGTCCGAGATCGCGCGCCGCTTCGAAGATCACGTCGGCGGGGTCGAACCGGTAGGCGTCGGAAAACATGTAGTGGTGATCGGCCGCCGTGGTGGTGCCGGACAGCAGCAGTTCGACCAGGCCGATCCTCGCCGCGATGTAGAGTTCCTCCTCACCGATCTCGCTCCAATAGGCGTGCGGCACCGCGCGCAGCCAGCCCATCAGGGGCAGGTTGATGCCGCCGCGGACACCCTTGAGGACGCTCTGGAACAGGTGGTGATGGGTGGAAACGAGGCCGGGATAGATCACGCATCCGGACGCATCGACGATCCGTTCGCCGGGCTCGGCAGTCAATTCGCCGATCGCCGCGATGCGCCCGTGGGCGACCCGGATCGACCCGTGCGCGCGCATGGCCTCGCCCGGGAGACCGGTGAATATCCCATCCGCGCCGTGGATCAGCGTCGAGGTCATGAGTCCGCTCCGATCTCGCTTTCATGCCATTGTCCGAGCGCGAGCTTGGACAGCGCGATCATGAATACGAACAGGGCGACCCCGGCAAGGGTGATGAGGAACAGCGCCGGGAACCGGCGCCCACCAGCGCTTCGCAGCCGGCCCTGCCACCACAGAACGCGGCCGTCCGACGGCGCGATCAGGTTTGCCATCAGCTTGAGGAGCGTGCTCTTGCCGCTGCTGGACGCCCGATCCAGTGCCTCAGATCGAGACACCCGCTTCATCCGGCGGCATAAGAAAAAAGGCGCGGGCCGGAACCGCGCCTGACGTTTGTCGATCCGGGCCTCACTCCGCCGGGGCCGGATGCCCCATGGGCTTCGGCGCCGGCATCTCGATCGAGACCATCTGCGGATACCGGCTGAGACCATAGATGAACGCCGCGACGATCAGGTAGGCGACCGCCACCGTCGGCGTGACCGCGAGCCCGATCGCCTCTCCGTGCATGAACCCGAAGAAGGTCAGTACCGCGCCCGCCAGCGCAAATGCCGAAGCCGCCAGGAACTTGCGGTCGATCACCAGCGAGGCGATGGCACCGAGCACCAGGCCGGTCAGGATCGAGCCGCCGCCCATCACCTGCAGGCCCTGGTAAAGCACGCCCTGGCCGATGAGCTTGTCGAACCCGACGGCGGCCGCGTTGGTGCCGGCGGCGCCGAGAGCGCCGTCCATCAGCGTCTTGCACCACGCCGCGAGATGCGGGGTGAGGGCAAGGATGATCGCCGGCGCATGGGACGTGGGCGTTGTCTGGAACGCCTGGGCGCCGATGAGCATGCCGATGTAGAGCAGGATCGGCGAGATCGCGACCACCGGCACCAGGGCCAGCAGCACGGCGATGATCCCGAACCAGGCCAGGATGATCACCATCAGGCCGGTGGCGGCAGAATAGCCGATGCGGCCGCCCATCGCCTTCCAGCCGGGATGGCCGATATAGACCGCGTTGATGTAGGGGTTGCCCATCAGGCAGCCGATCAGGCTGACGACGCCGTCAGCGGTCAGGACGCGGGTGGTCGGGTAGGGGTCGCCCGCCGCTTCCGCGCTCTCGACGTTGTCCATGGCCTCGACGAGATCGTAGATGCCGAACGGTACAGCGGTCACCAGGATGACGCCGAGGTACTCGAAGCCTGAGAATATCATGTCGGCGGCGGGCAGCGGCACCGAGAAGCCGAAGCCCGATACCGCTTTTGAGAGCCCGTCGAGGCTGAGGCCGCCGTAATTGAGGCCGAACAGGTTCGAGCCCCACGCGATTATCATGCCGACGATGATAGCGACGAGACCGGCGGGGATGCCCTTGGGATATTTCACGCCCCCGAACCAGCTCACCACGATGATGGCGAAGCAGGTGAGGCCGATGACCGGCGTCATGAACATATCGAGCGCCGGCCGCATCGCGATGAAGGTTATCGATACGCCGGCCAGCGTACCGAGCAGGGCGGCGCGCGGCGTGACCCTGCGGATGAAGGGCGCGATGAAGCCGCCGATCATCAGGATGAAGCTTTGGAAGAACACCCAGACGAGGCCGGCCTGCCACCCCTTCACCGGGTCGCCTGTCTTGAGCGCGATCGGCAGCATGATCACGAAGGTGACGATGAACATGTGCGGGACGCTGATGCCCGAAGGCAGCGCGCAAACGTCGCTGCGCCCGGTCGTGCTTGGCGAGCCGGTAGGCGAGCCACGCGTAATACATCGTGCTGAGGAACATCATCAGCCCGACCGCTGGCAGGATGCGCCCGAACACCAGCGCATCCGGCATCTTCAGAACGAAGCGCAGCAATGCCGTCAGCGTCAGCATGTTGACGAGGATGTTGGTGCCAAAACCGAAGAAAGCGTTCCAATCGCCGGGCGTCCATAACGTCGGGCGATAAGTCGTATCCGCCATAGCGTCCTCCTGTGACGACCTAGATCAAGAAACTGGTCCTGACGGACGCGGATGAGTTTTCGAGTCGCCTGCACGAGGACACGACATCCGTTACCGAGCAGGGGGTTCTGAGAGGGGATTCCGGCAGGCCCGACAAATAGGTTCCATCAGGCGACCGCCGAACGCTCACGCGTCCAGGCCGGCATTCCCCGACACCGATGAAGTCTCCTTTTCGGCCCCGTCCGCCCGTCACGCTGCATCCCGGCCGTGCGATCGATCTCGGGGGGTCGAAGGATCGCGGCAACGTGATCAGGCAAAACGCTCGCAAGGAGCGTGCCATTTCGAAGGTATTTCATCCGATCGCGAAACTCGGACTTGAGCCGGAGAAACCGCGGCGAATGTCTCGATGACGCAAATCCGAAACGTCAGCCCCCGTGACCGAAATATGACGAGGGCGATCAAATCTCGATCAACCCATGTACGAATTCTGTGCAGAAAAGCGGCGCGGCCCGCGCCGCGCTGAGAGCGCTATCGCTTCGGCTAAGCATGATCTTGTCCGAAAAGTCTGCAACTTTTCGGGATCATGCTCTATGCAGCCACCGCCATCGCGGAAAGCAGCGATTGCGAGGAGGCCACCGATCCGAAGATGCCGCCCTGCGCCTTGATCATCGCCAATCCCATTTCGTGGAATTGGGGGAAGTAGGAGGCGCAGCAGTCCGACAGCACGATGCAGCGGTAGCCGCGGTCATTGGCTTCGCGCACGGTGGTGTTGACGCATACCTCGGTGGTGACGCCGCACACCAGCAGAGTATCGATGCCGCGATTGCGCAGCATGAGGTCGAGATCGGTTTGATAGAATGCGCCCTTGCCGGGCTTGTCGATTACCGGCTCGTCTTTGCCCGGATAGAGTTCAGGGATGATGTCGTGACCGGGCTCGCCGCGGACCAGGATGCGTCCCATCGGTCCCGGCGCGCCGATCCGCATCGCAGGGTCGCCGCGGTCCACCTTATGCGGGGGCGCGTCGGTAAGGTCGGGCCGATGGCCTTCCCTGGTATGAATGACGAGCATGCCGAGGCCGCGTGCCGCCGCCAGCACATTCTTGCAGGGACCGACGGCGGCCTTGAGCCGGGAGACGTCATTGCCGAGCGCCGCGCCGAATCCGCCGGGCTCGAGGAAATCGCGCTGCATATCGATGATGACGAGCGCGCTGCGGTCGAGATGAATGTCGAGGGCGGCGGGTTCGGCGAACAAGTGGATGCGAGACATGCAGCACTCCCGTTGTCTGGTCCAAAAAGTCTGCGACTTTTCGGGATCATGCGCCCGCGATCTCCCGGAGATTTTATTCCCACGCCTTGGGATTGACCGAGCCGCGGCTGGGCGCTTCGCGAGCCGTGGTTTCGCAAAAACCGTGCCATCCAAAGATCATCCAAGCATATCGTCGGGCGCCGTTTGGGCAAAGACCGGCACGGCATCCCGTCGGCATCCCGCCGCTCCTTGCCGCCCCTTGCCAGGGGTGCCGGAAAGCCGCATCTTCGCCGCCGGAATTTCCGGTCGCCGCGGTGGACGCGGAACCGGCCGACGGCGATCGCCCGCAAGACGGCGACGAAAGGCAAGACGGTGACGAAGGGGAGGAACTTCATGCGGTATTTTCTTGCGGCCTCGCTCGCGATCTGTGCTTGCGCGCTCGGCCAGGCGGCGGCCGCAGCCGAGGATGACGGCCCCGCCGTGCCGGTCCAGAACGCTTCTTACCATTTGCCGGTGTTTGGCAACGATCACGTCATGCTCCTCAACGTCTATATTCCGCCGGGACGCTCGTCGAACTACCACACCCATTCGCTGGACCAGTTCAGCGTGCTGGTCGAGGACGCCGAACAGACCGGCCAGGTGATGGGCGGACCGGTCACCGGTCCACGGCACGGCATCCGCGGCAACGTGAACTATTCCGCGGACTCCCAACACAACGTGACCCATCGCGGCTCCAATGTCGGCACGACGCCGTTTCACAACATCGTCGTCGCCCTGAAGAAGCCGGGGCCGGAAGGTCTCACGGCGGGCACGAGGGACGTGCCGGGCTATACCCAGGTCGTCGACAATGAGCGGCTGCGGGCGTGGCGGCTGATCCTCGAGCCCGGCCAATCGGCCGGCGCCGTCACCCAGAAGTCGCCGGGCATGCGGATCGTGGTCGACGGCGGCGAGATCGTCGAAAGCGCGCCCGGCGCGCGCGATCGCGCCAGGGCGGTCAAGCTCGGCGAGTTCTTCTGGCAGGACGGGGGCGACACCCGTGCCATCAAAAATGTGGGCTCGACCCGGGTGCAATTGGTCGAGTTCGAGCTGAAATAAGGCGCACGACCCCTGCAGCCGGCGCCGAGGCGGCCCATCGACGACACCCAGGCCGGTCCTGCCGGTCCTGCCGTCGCCGTATCCGCATCGTGCCGTAGAGAGCCCCGCAATGACCCTGCACCAGCTTCGAATTTTCATGGCGGTGGCGCAATCCTCGACGCTGACGCGGGCGAGCAAGCAGCTTGGTCTCGCCCAGCCGTCGCTCTCCCAGCAACTGGCCAAGCTCGAGGAAAGCGTCGGCACCAGGCTGTTCGACCGCAGCCACAATCGCATGGTCCTGACCGATGCCGGCCAAGTGCTGGTTCGCCACGCCCAGAGCGTGCTCAAGGAGATCGAGGAGGCGGAGGCGAGCCTGCGCCAGTTCGGCTCCGGCAAGCGCTCCATCATCCGCATTGCCGGCCTCAACTCGGTGGTCAAGGCGGTGCTGCCGGACGCGCTCAACCGCTGCGCCGCGGCGGGCTCCGAGATCGAAATCGACATTCACGAAGCGGCGCCTGCCGAGGTGCTGGAAATGCTTTATTCGCGGCAGGCCAATATCGGCCTGATCGCAGCGGACTCGGTCGCGCAGTCCAGCGTCGGCTTCCGCCAGGTGCCGATCGTCGACGATCCCTATGTGTTCGCGGTTCCGAGCTCCATCCGCCTCGGCGAGGTCCGCGACCTCGACGCCATGACGCCCGATGCGCGCAGGATCCTGAACAGCTGCATCCAGTTCCATTTCGGTACGCCGCACACGCTTCGCATCCAGCAGTGGTATCAGCGCGTGCTGCCGGCGCACCGCACCGTCGCGCATTGCCGCACCTATGAGGTCGCGCTCGGGCTGGTGCATGCCGGCTTCGGCGTCTGCCTGCTCCCGGCGCTCACGGCATTCCTGGTGGAGGGCGCGCTGGACGGCATCGATTTCTTCGCGACCGACCACGGCACCAGGCATACCGTCGCCATGGTGGCCGACCAGTATCTGCGGATCGCCCCGTTCAAGGGCTTCATCGCCGCGCTCCAGGAGGCCGGACGCAACATCGTGCTGCCGCCGATCCGGCCGTGGCCGGAGCTGATCGCAGCGGCCGGCGAGCCGGCCTTGCCGGCCTGAATAGCTATCGGAAATGGCAATCGCCCCCATAGCTTGATTGCCCGCAGCCGCGGCGTGAAATGCAATACGCCATCGCCGTGCCGGGGTTCCCATGGACAGCCATTCCGATCTCAAGAACGTATCGCTCGTTCACGGCTTTCGGAATGTGCTTCGCAGCCCTTCCGGGCCGGCGGCTTGGGCGGACGACCTCACGCCGATCACGGTGTCGGACTGGAGCTACGATTTCGCGGCGCAACTCATCGAACGCGCCGGCTTCGGGGGCACCCCGGAAGAGATCGCGCGCCTCGCGGCCATGACGCCGGAGCGGGCGGTGGCGCATCTGGTGGACTACGGTTCGGTCCCCAACGACCACCTGGAGCCGTTCGATGCCTCCGGCGTGTGGGACCCGGGCCTGCGCGATTTTCCGCCCAGCCGGGTCGCAGCGACGCGGCGCGCCGAACGCACCGGCGAGGCGCTCGGCGTGCGGGTCAAACCCGAGGGCGAGCGGCGGCTGCAGCCGGTGGTCGACCGCTTCTTCTACTGGCTGCGCGCCACGCTATTGGAAACGCGCCGGCTCGCCAATTGGTGGGCCGACCGCATGGTCGCCACCGCCCATCCGCTCGAAGAGAAGATGGCGTTGTTCTGGCACGGCCATTTCGCCACCGGCGAGGAGAAGGTCCGCGACTACCGCAAGATGGAGCAGCAGCTCGCGCTCCTGCACGCCCGGGCGACCGGAAATTTCCGCGATCTCCTGATCGAGGTGGCGCGCGGCCCCGCCATGCTGGTCTACCTCGATGCCGCCGAGAACGTGAAGGGCGCGCCCAACGAGAACTTCGCACGCGAGGTGATGGAACTCTTCACCATGGGCGTCGGCAATTATTCGGAGCAGGACATCCGCGAGGCCGCCCGCGCCTTCACCGGCTGGATCGACGACGACCTCGCCTCCAAGGTCGATCCGGCCAAGCATGACGACGCGCCCAAGACCTTCCTGGGCCGCACCGGCAATTTCGACGGCGTCGATATCCTGCGCATCATCCTGGAGCAGAAGGCAACGGCCGAATTCATCTCCGCCAAGCTCTACCGCTATTTCGTCCGCGAGGATATTTCGCCGGCGATGCAGGCGAGGCTCGGCGCGGTGCTGCGAGACAATGATTATGAGATCGCGCCGCTGCTGCACACCATGTTCCTGTCGCGGGATTTCTACAGCGAGCCATCGTTCGGGACCCGGATCAAGGGGCCGGTCGAGCTCGTCGTTTCGACCTATCGCAAGCTCGGCGCCAAGCGCCTGGCCGGCATTCCCGATCTCTATGTGGTCAGCCGCGAACTCGGACAGGTCCTGCTCAATCCGCCGACGGTGGCGGGCTGGGCCCAGGGCCGCGCCTGGATCACGCCGGGGCTGCTGCTGGCGCGCGGCAATTTCGCCCGCGACGTGCTGTTTCCCGACATCCTGAATTTCACCGACCCGAACTTCAATCCGGGCGCCGAGATCAAGCGGGTCAACGACCGCATTCTCGCCGGCATGGACATCCGCGAGGCGACGGTCGAGCGCGGACCCGGCGGGGGCGGCGGCATGGAGGGCGGCGAAATGACGATGGCGAACGTCATCGCCAGCGCCGAGGATTTCAACACCCGCTACGGCAGCCTGGTCGGCTTCCAGGAGGCGGTGCGCAAGATCAAGCCGATCCCGCGGGCGGCGGCGCAGTTCGATCTCTCGCTCGCGGTGGTTTCGTCCGGGGCGAAGACCGCGGCCGACGCGGTCGATCACCTCTCGATGCGGCTGTTGCGGGTGCCGGTCGACGCCGAGGTGCGCGCGGCGCTGATCGCGTTCCTGGAAAAGCAGCTCGGCACCGGCGACCTCGACCGGGCCGCGAGCTATTCGGAACGGCCGCTGCGCCTGACGGCGCATTTGATCATGAGCACGCCCGAATTCCAGCTCTGCTGAGAACCGGGACGGCACACCGCGGCAGCGGGCAGGGACGAAGAAAAGGAGGCGGACATGGCGATTTTCTCTCGCATCGGCGGCGTGGCGCGGCGCGACCTGCTGCGTGCCGGCTTCGGCAGCGTCATCCTCGGCGCCACCGGATTGGGACGTTCGCCGTTCTTTTCGCAGGCCGCCGCGGCGCCGGCGGCAAAGCCCGGCCGCATCCTGGTCGTCGTCGAACTGTCCGGCGGCAATGACGGGCTCAACACGGTGGTGCCCTATGGCGACGACGCCTATTACCGGGCGCGGCCCAGGATCGGCATCCGGCCCGACAAGCTGCGCAAGCTCGACGATCATTTCGCCTTCCAGAACACCATGGCCGGCATGGAGCGCCTCTACAAGGACGGCCATCTCGCGATCGTGCACGGGGTCGGCTACGATCAGCCGTCATTCTCCCATTTCGCCTCCATGGCCTATTGGCAGACCGCGGCGCCGAACCGCGGTGAGCTCTATGGCTGGGTGGGCCGCATGGCCGACGCCATGGACCCGGAGGGCCACAACAATTACGTCGTCAACATCGACACCCAGCAGTCGCTCGCGGTGCGCTCGCGCGGCCACGTGCCGCTGGTGTTCGACGATCCCGCCAAGTTCGTGCGTTCCGGCTTTGCCGACGAGTCCTCGCCGCTCAAGCTCCTGGCAGCACGCGGCCGCGGCGCCAACGAGGCGCAGGAATTCATGTATGGCGTCTCGCGCAGCGCGCTGCAGGCGGAGCAGCTGGTGCGCGATGCCTGGGCGCAGTATCGCACCCCCGTCGACTACGGCCTTGTGCGCTTCGGGCTGGAGCGGGTCGCCGCGCTGATCGCGGCCGATTTCCCGACCAAGATCTACTACGTCGCCTATCGCAACAACGCCTTCGACACCCATGTCTACCAGGGCGACGTCCATGCCCGCCTGTGGACCTACACCTCCGACCACATCGCCGCCTTCATGAAGGACGTGGCGCGGCTCGGACGTGCCGACGACGTGGTCCTGATGGCGTTCAGCGAATTCGGCCGGCGCGTCCAGGAGAACACCAGCCAGGGCACCGATCACGGCACCGCCGGGCCCGCCTTCGTCATCGGCGCGCCAGTCAAGGGCGGCCAATACGGCAAGGTGCCGAGCCTCACCGAACTGCGCCAGGGCAACCTCGTCTACACCACGGATTTCCGCCGCATCTATGCGACGGCCATCAACCGGTGGATGGGCTACGAGGACCCGGCGAGCATCCTCAAGGGCGAGTTCGACCCGTTGCCGATCGTCTGACCCCAATTCCGGACGCCCGGGCTGCTTGACCTGCGTTTGGCGCAGGTCAGCTCGATGCGACCTTGCCGATCGCTTCGAAGCCGATGCATATATCGGCATCGAATGCCGTGCCCCGCCGCTCGCGCGGACCACGGCGCAACCGGATCGCCCCGATTGAACGCCACTGCCCATCGCTTCTGCGTCGCGCCCATGATGGAGTGGACGGACCGTCATTGCCGGTATTTCCACCGGCTGCTGACGCGGCGGGCGCTGCTTTACACCGAGATGATCACCACCGGGGCGGTACTCCGCGGCGACCGGGGGCGATTGCTGCGCTATGACGCGGGCGAGCATCCGCTCGCGGTGCAGCTCGGCGGCTCCGATCCGAATGCGCTCGCGGCCTGCGCGCGTATCTGCGCCGACGCCGGCTTCGACGAGATCAACCTCAATGTGGGCTGCCCGTCGGACCGGGTGCAGGAGGGCCGGTTCGGCGCCTGCCTGATGGCCGAGCCGGCGCTGGTCGGGGACAGCGTCGCCGCCATGAAAGCGGCAGCCGGCATTCCCGTCACCGTCAAATGCCGGATCGGGATCGACGACCAGGACCCGGAGGAGGCGCTCGATGCGCTGGCGGCGGCCGCCATGGCGGCCGGCGTCGATGCCCTGATCGTGCACGCCCGCAAGGCGTGGCTGCAGGGGCTGTCGCCGCGGGAAAACCGCGACGTCCCGCCGCTCGACTACGCCCGCGTATACCGGCTCAAGCAACATCATCCCGCGCTGCCCGTCATTCTCAATGGCGGCATCGACACGCTGGAGCAGGCTTTGGGCCATCTCGGCCGCGTCGACGGCGTGATGATGGGGCGCGCCGCCTACAAGGAGCCGTGGCGCCTGCTGGCGGTCGATCCCGTGCTGTACGGCGCGGCCACGCCGCTCGCCTCGGCGCGCGAGGCGGCCGATGCCATGATCCCCTATATCGAGCGCGAGGTCGCGAGCGGCGTGCGGCTCAATTCCATCGTGCGCCACATGCTCGGCCTGTTCACGGGGGTCCCCGGCGCGCGTGCCTTCCGTCGGCACCTCGCCACCGCCGCCGTGCGCCCCGGTGCCGGCGCCGGGGTCCTGCGCGAGGCGTTGTCGCTCGTTGCGGACGGCGCCGCATTCGCAGGCAGTGCCGCGGCCTGAATGCCCTTTTCGCCCGGCGGAGCAATCTGATGTTCGGCGTACCGACGTTCGGTGTGTCCCCTGGGGAACTCGCGGTGCTCGCCGCAGCCATTGCCGGCGGCGGCGTTCTCACCGGGCTTCTCGCGGGATTGTTCGGCATCGGCGGCGGCGGCGTCATCGTCCCCGTGCTCTACGAGGTGTTCCGCGCGCTCGGCGTTTCCGAGGACGTCCGCATGCAGCTCTGCGTCGGCACCTCGCTGGCGATCATCGTCCCCACCACGTTCCGGTCCTACTTCGCCCATCGCGCCAAGGGCATCGGCCTCGATGACGTGGTGCGGCTGTGGACGATCCCCGCCATCGTCGGGGTCGTCACCGGTGCCGGCATCGCGGCGGTCGCCCCCGGGGCGGTGTTCAAGGCCGCGTTCGCGCTCATCGCCGGGCTGATCGCGACCAAGCTCCTGTTCGGCCAGGATCGCTGGCAGCTGGGCGAGAGCCTGCCCGGCCGCAAGCTGATGCTGTTCTACGGCTATCTGGTCGGGCTGTCCTCGTCGCTGATGGGCGTGAGCGGCGGCTCGACCTCGAACATGATCCTGACGCTGTACGGCAAATCGATCCACAGCGCGGTCGCGACCTCGGCCGGCCTCGGCGTGCCCATCGCGGTCGCCGGCACCATCGGTTTCATGCTGGCCGGCTTGCCCCATCAGGACCTTATGCCGCCGCTGTGCATCGGCTACGTATCCGTGCTCGGCTTCGTGCTGATGGCGCCGATCTCGAGCTTCGTCGCCGGCTATGGCGCGAGGCTCGCCCACGCCACCCCGCGCCGGCGCCTGGAAGTCATCTTCGGGCTGTTCCTCGCCACCATGTCGGTGCGGTTCATCGTCAGCCTGGTGTAGGCTGCGGACCTCGAACTTTACTGCGTTCCCCGCATCGTCACCTTGTCGCCGCGCACTTCCCAGCCCTGCAGCCGTGACAAAAAGCTCATCCCCAGCAGGCTGGTCTTGAGCTGGCCGGGCGGCGCGATCAAGGCCGGCACGGCACGCTCGACGATCGATCCGACGGCGACGCGGTCGAGGGTCACGGGGGCGGCCTGGGCGCGGCCGTTCGCGGTGTCCACATTGACGGTATAGTGGATCATCTCCACCGGCAGCCCGGCCGCGACGGCGGCGTCATGGGTCAGCACGACGGATGTCGCGCCGGTGTCGAGCACCATCGGCACCTGCACCCCGTTGACCTCGGTTGCGACCTGGAAATCGCCGCCGCGTTTGCGCGCGACTTCGACGGTCTCGCCGCGCGACGCCGCATGTCCGGGAATGAGCTCGGCCAGGATGCGTTCGCCGCCGTCGTGCAGTTCGAAGCGGAACGTGTAGGCGGCGACGAGGACCAGCGCGACGACCGCCCACATCATCGCGTGCCGGAGCGCGTCGCTCAAACTGTCGCGGAACAGCCGCAGCACCGCCCCGCTGATCAGGATCAGGAAGCCGATCTTGCCGATAAGCGAGGCGATATCGCCGTCGCTCAGCGCTTCGCCGCCGACGTTCTGACGCAGCAGAAGCAGCGCCAGCGCGCCGATGACGCCGAACAGGATGAAGGTGCGCACGGCAGTCTCCCCGGGCTCTTCAATAAGCCAGTGCTGCGGCCGGGGACGGCGATTCGCGCCGCCGCGCCGCCGGTCCATACCAGTTATGCGGGCGGGCGGCGGCAATCAAGTCCGCGCCCGGATACGCGCCAGGGTCCGCGCCCGCGTCCGCGCCGCCAGTGTCCTGTCTCCGACGCTTGAATCCCATTGTTGTCATCGCCCGGATTGACCGGGCGATCCAGTAACCACTGGACTGCGATTTTGGGCACAGCGTGAGTTCCACCGATGGCACAGGGATTGCTGGATGCCCCGCTTTCGCGGAGCATGACACTGAATGAACCGTCAGAGTCATAACGCCAGGTGCGGCGCCGGCTGGCGGCCTCGCGGGTCGAATGGAGGCGGAGGTCATTCCTGTGGGTCTTTCCTGCGGGCGCGAAAACGGGTGGCGCGGCCGAATTTCATCGAGGCCAGGAAGGCTCCGATCGATGGGCGATGCTCGCCTTGCGAGGGATCGAGCGGCGGCGGATCGAAGATGACGGGTGGGACCCTCTCCACCACCGGTTCGAGCGCGGTCATGACCCGTTCCGGCGGGAAGGTGACGATCACTTCGGTGCCTTCCCGCAGCTTCGATTTGAGCGAGAAGGTGCCGCCATGCAGCTCGACCAGGCTCTTCACGATGGGCAATCCAAGCCCGGCGCCTTGCTCCGCCGACTTGATCGCGTTCGAGCCCTGCCCGAAGGTGTCGAGCACGATCGGTATCTCGCTCTCGGGAATCCCAGGGCCGTTGTCGCGGACGCTGAAATACTGGCCGCCCGCCGCGGTCCAGCCCGCCTTCAGCCAGACCTCGCCCGATTGGGGGGTGAACTTGATGGCGTTGGACAGCAGGTTGAGGCAAATCTGCCGCACCGCTCGCTCGTCGGCCCACAGCCGCGGCATGTCCGGCTCGAACAGGTCGTGGATCACGATGCCGCGGTTGCTGGCCCGCAGCTTGAGGAGGTGACGGCATTCGTCGGCGACCCGCGCCAGGGCGACGGTTTCCTCGTTGAGCTCGTAGCGTCCGGCCTCGATGCGGGACAGGTCGAGGATCTCGTTGATGAGCCCGAGCAGGTGAACACCGGAATTGTGGATGTCGTTGGAATAGTCCTTGTACGCCCGCACCGCGTGGACGCCGAATAACTCGTTCTTCATCACCTCGGAAAAGCCGAGGATGGCGTTGAGCGGCGTGCGCAGCTCGTGGCTCATCTGGGCGAGGAACCGCGATTTCGCGATGTTCGCGGCTTCGGCGTGGCGGCGCGCCTCGTCGGATTTCGCCTTGGCCTGCTCGAGTTCGCCGATCAGCGCATCCTTCTCCGCGCGCGCCTCCAGAGTCGCGAGATTGGAGGTGTAGAGCCGGTTGGCGAGCAGCCCGAAATAGCACAGCGCCGTGAGCGCCAGTCCCGCCAGGATGTAGCCGTGCACGTTGCCGGCCAGCAGGTAGTTGACCGCGACGGCGATGGTGAGCGGCGCGGTGGTCGCGAATACCGCGATCGGCAGGCTGGAGCCGAGCATGCTCGACACCGCGACGACCAGCAGCATCACGAAGACATTGATGATGTCCGAACTCGACCGGTCGTCGGCGGGGTGGATGAGGTTGATCGCCCAGGCGAGCCCGAACAGGAGGTCGAGCACGATGAAAGTGAGCCGCGCCCGCTTGATCGCCTTTTCGCTTGCCGGCTGCGCCAGGAATTCGCGGCACTTCACCATGCTCGCGAGCTGGATTGTGAGCACCATGGCCATCCACAGCCCGGCCCAGGCGGCGCTCGCCCAATAGGTGGAGATGAGCCCGATCGCGGTGGCCAGCAGGATGACGCCGAGCGCGCCGGACAGGCGGTTCTGGGCGTATTGGCGCAGCAACTCGTAGTCGAACGCCGGCCGCGTCCCGGAGGTGGAGGTCAGCCGGTCGCGGGCCTCGCGCACCCGCAAGGCCGCAAGCCGCCGATGCCTGACCGCCGCGCTTTCAGGTCCCGCAGGCGTGGCCAGTGGATCGGTGTTCGCTAGGCTCATCGTTCGGCGGACGTGGTTAAGAATCCGCCCAATTTCACCCAAAATCCTTAAGGGGGTGCTTAGACCGCCGCGCGGTGTAGAATTTGTTATGGTTAACGAGAAGTTGCTGCGGCGGTGGCCGTGAAAAAACGTCGGTCGGCGCGCGTAAGATGGGTAGAGCCCTTGCGAAACCCGGCCCAATCGATCGGTCGACGATGGGTATCGCTTCGCTCAACCCATCCCACAGGTCCGTTCCAGCGACGCGCCGCCTCACCGCTCCAGGCGTGCGATCAGGCTCGAGGTATCCCAGCGGCGGCCGCCCATCCTCTGCACCTCGGCGTAGAACTGGTCGACCACCGCGGTCACCGGCAGGGTGGCGCCGTTGCGGCGCGCTTCGGCGAAGCAGATGCCGAGGTCTTTGCGCATCCAATCCACCGCAAAGCCGAATTCGAACTTGCCGTCGACCATGGTCTTGTAGCGGTTCTCCATCTGCCAAGACTGCGCGGCGCCCTTGGAGATGGTTGCGATCAGCTTCTCGGTATCGAGGCCGGCGCATTTGGCGAAATGCAGCCCCTCGGCAAGCCCCTGGACCAGGCCGGCGATACAGATCTGGTTGACCATCTTGGCGAGCTGGCCCGAGCCGGCCGCACCCATCAGGTTGCAGGCGCGGGCATAGGCGCCGACGACCTTTTCCGCGCGCGCGAACGGTTCGGCGTCGCCGCCGCACATGACGGTGAGGGCGCCGTTCTCGGCGCCGGCCTGGCCGCCGGATACCGGTGCGTCGATGCTCTCGAAGCCGAGGTGCCTCGCCGTGGCGTGCAGCTCGCGGGCGATCTCGGCGGACGCCGTGGTGTGATCGACGAAAATGGCGCCCTTGCGCAGCCCGTGAAAGGCGCCGTCGTCACCCAGGGTAACCTCGCGCAGGTCGGCATCATTGCCGACGCAGGCCATCACGAAGTCCTGGCCCTCGGCGGCCTGCCGGGGCGTCGCCGCGAGGTGGCCGCCGAACTGGGCGACCCATTTCTGCGCCTTGGCGGTGGTGCGATTGTAGACCGTGACCTCGTGACCGCCCTTGGTCTTGAGATGGCCGGCCATGGGGTAGCCCATCACGCCGAGCCCGAGAAATGCCACCTTCGCCATACGTACCCTCCCTCGCGGCCCGACGTCCGGCCAGGCCGCTTTCGCTGCGTTTTCGGCCTCTTGATGCGCTGGCGGGGCTCCCCGCGTCAACCTCGACGGTGCCGGGGGAAGGGACCAATCCATGCCTCGTGTCTCGGTTGACCGCTCGGCCGCGGTTCTTATGTTATGCGTGACATCCGGCCCCGCGGAGTTTGGCCCGCGGCGGTCATGGAGTGCAAAATGGCATTGACGAGCAGCGAGGTTCTCGCGAGCCTCGACGGCGTGAGCAGTCCCGAGGGGCTGCCGCTGCCCAAGACCGGCGTCCTGTCCGACATCCTCGTCGCCGACGGCAAAGTGTTCTTCTCCATCACGGTGAACGCGGCGGTGGTCCAGGCCTGGGAGCCGGTTCGCAAACACGCGGAAGCCGCGGTCAAGGCGATCCCCGGGGTCATCTCCGTCATGGTCGCGCTGACGGCGGAGCGCAAGGCGGGCGCGCCGGCCCCGCCCCAACAGCGCCGCGCCGGTCCGGCCGCCGCCGCGCGGGCGCAGGGCCCCACCAGCGTCCAGGGGGTCGGCGCCATCATCGCGGTCGCTTCCGGCAAGGGCGGCGTCGGCAAGTCGACGACCGCCGTCAATCTTGCCCTCGGCCTGCGCGACCTCGGCCTCAAGATCGGGGTGCTCGACGCCGATATCTACGGTCCGTCGACGCCGAAGCTGCTGGGCATCAAGGGCCGCCCGCAGACCCGCGGCACCACACTGATCCCGATGGACGGCTACGGCCTCAAGGTGATGTCGATCGGCTTCCTGATCGAGGAGGAAACCCCGATGATCTGGCGCGGGCCGATGGTGATGTCGGCACTGACGCAGATGCTGCGCGAGGTGGATTGGGGCGAGCTCGATATCATGGTGGTCGACATGCCGCCGGGCACCGGCGACGCCCAGCTCACCATGGCGCAGCAGGTGCCGCTCAAGGGCGCCGTCATCGTGTCGACTCCCCAGGATCTCGCTTTGATCGATGCGCGCCGCGGCATCGCCATGTTCAACCGCGTCAATGTCCCGGTGCTCGGCATCGTCGAGAACATGAGCTACTTCCTGTGCCCGGAATGCGGCACGCGGTCGGACATTTTCGGCCATGGCGGTGCGCGCCGCGAGGCGGAGCGCCTCGGGGTGCCGTTCCTCGGCGAGGTGCCCCTGCACATGGAGATCCGGGAGAAATCCGATGCCGGCCTGCCGGTGGTCGCGACTGTGCCGGACGGTCCGCACGCCCGCATCTATCGCGACATCGCCGCCCGCGTGCGCGATCAGATGGCGGGCCGGGCCGGCAAGGCGGCCCCGCGGATCGTGATCGAGGCCTGATCCGAGGTCTTAAAAAAGGCGCAGCCGGTTCCGACAAGATCGGGCTCGAAGCCAAAGGCCTCGAGAGCGCTGTGCGATTCGACTCGAGGCCGCATCTTCGTCGAGATGTTTCCGGGGAGAAGATCATGAAGCGTCGTGAATTCCTCAAGGTGGCGGGCATCGGCACCGCGGCGGTCGCGGTTGCCAAGCCCGCCATCGCCCAGTCGATGCCTGAATTGAAGTGGCGGTGCACCTCGAGTTTTCCGAAATCGCTCGATACCATCTACGGGGCGGCAGAGATTTTCGCCAAGGCGGTCGCCGAGGTCACCGACAACAAATTCAAGATCCAGGTGTTCGCCTCGGGCGAAATCGTCCCGGGATTGAATGCCGCCGACGCGGTGACCAACGGCACCGTCGAAATGTGCCATACCTCTTCCTACTATTATGTCGGCAAGGACCCGACCTACGCGTTCGGGACCGCGGTGCCGTTCGGGCTCAACAGCCGCATGCAGAACGCCTGGATGTTTTTCGGCGGCGGCATGGAACTGATGAACGAGTTCTACAAGAGGGCGAACATCTACGCCATTCCGTGCGGCAACACCGGCTGCCAGATGGGCGGCTGGTTCCGCAAGGAGATCAAGGAGCCCGCCGACTTCAACGGGCTGAAATTCCGCATCGGCGGCTATGCCGGCCGCGTACTGCTGAAGCTCGGCGCGGTGCCCCAGCAGATCGCCGGCGGCGACATCTATCCCGCGCTCGAGAAGGGCACCATCGATGCGGCCGAGTGGGTCGGCCCCTATGACGACGAGAAGCTCGGCTTCCATAAGGTCGCCCAGTACTACTATTATCCGGGCTGGTGGGAAGGCAGCGCAATGCTTCACAATTTCATCAACCTGGAGAAATGGAATTCGCTGTCGCCGACCTACAAGGCGGTGGTGCGCACCTGCTCGGAAATGGCGAACGGCTGGATGCAGGCGAAATACGATGCCGTCAATCCGGCCGCGCTCAAGCGGCTGGTCGCCGCCGGCACCAGGCTGACGCCGTTTCCGGCGCCGGTCATGGACGCCTGCCTGAAAGCGTCGATCGAACTCTACCACGAGGTGTCCGCCGCCAATCCCGATTTCAAGAAGGTCTATGACGCGATGATCGCCTACCGCGGCGACCAGTATCTGTGGTGGCAGGTCGCCGAATACACCAACGACACCTTCCTGATCCGCAATCGCACCAAGGCGTGAGGCGGTCCCTGTGCCGCTCGCCGACGGGTAGCGGATTCGATAAGGTCGAAGCTGGGCAGGGGCGGGCAATCCGGTTCGGGAGGTTTCGAATGCGCCTGCCAATCCTTTCGCTTTTCATCGTGGCTGCCGCGCTGCTCGGCGAAATCCAG
This sequence comes from uncultured Alphaproteobacteria bacterium, assembly GCA_963800215.1. Classification (GTDB taxonomy): domain Bacteria; phylum Pseudomonadota; class Alphaproteobacteria; order Rhizobiales; family Xanthobacteraceae; genus JAJPKK01. The sequence goes on from CAWCZY010000014.1 coordinate 296,906, forward strand.
GCGGCGTCCGCGCAATCGCCGACCAGCTATCCGTGGTGCGCCCGATACTACCTGAGAGACGGTTCGGCGACGGGCTGCTATTTCTCGAGCCGTGAGCTGTGCATGGCAACCATCTCCGGCATCGGCGGGCTGTGTTACCAAAGCCCGTATTACCATCCGGCGCCGGCCAAGGCGGTGGTGCAGCCGCGCCGCCATAGGCGCAGCTGATCGGGCTGGAATATCCCATGGCGCAACTCGTCATTCGTAATCTGGAGAGCGATATCAAGGCCCGCCTCGAGAGTTCGGGCGGCACGGCATGGCCGCAGTCTCGAAGCCGAGGTTCGCGAGATCTTGCGCGACGCCGTTAAGGATGACGGTGACCGACCCGGTGCGGGGCTCGGCACCCGCATTGCGTCGCGCTTTGCTCGACTGAACCTGAAGGAGGATGAGCTTTCGATCCTGCCGAGAAAGACCTGAGGTCCGCAACCCCGCCTCACGTAAACTCACTGCAGCCTGGGCGGCTCGCTGAAATCGAGCGGGGGCGGCATGTCCGGCTGCTGGATCTCGATCTTGACCTTGTCGGGGTCGATGCCGACCGGCTTGTCGATCCAATAGGTCACCGATTGCGGCCAGAAGATCAGGATCGCCACCAGGATCACCTGCAGCAATACCCAGGGAATCGCGCCCCAGTAGATGTCCGAGCTTTTCACCGAGGGCGGCGTGATGCCGCGCAGGTAGAACAGCGCGAAGCCGAACGGCGGGTGCATGAAGCTGGTCTGGATGTTGGCGCAGATCAGCACGCCGAACCAGATGAGGTCGATACCGAGCTTGTCGGCCACCGGCGCCAGCAGCGGGATGATGATGAACGCGATCTCGAAGAAATCGAGGAAGAACGCGATCACGAAGATGAAGATGTTGGCGAACACCAGGAAGCCGACCTGCCCGCCGGGGAGCGCGGTCAGCATCTGCTCGATCCACACCTTGCCGCCGACGCCCTGGAACACCAGGCTGAAGGTGCGCGCGCCGATCAGGATGTAAACCACCATCGCGGTGAGGCGCATGGTCGTCGCCATGCCCTGATAGACCAGCGGCCAGCTCAGGGTGCGGTTGAAGGCGGCGAGCGCCAGCGCGCCCACCGCGCCCATGGCGCCTGCCTCGGTCGGCGTCGCCAGCCCCATGAAGATGGTGCCGAGCACGAGGAAGATGAGACCGAGCGAAGGGATGATGCCGCGCAAACATTTCGCCCACAGCGCCCAGCCCTTGAGCGTGCGCGCCTCGATCGGCAGCGCCGGCACGTCCTTGGGCCAGACGAAGCTGACCACCATCACCCAGATGCAGAACAGCGCCACCTGGATGATGCTGGGGCCGATGGCGCCGGCATACATGTCGCCGACCGAGCGTCCGAGCTGGTCGGCGAGCACGATCAGCACCAGCGACGGCGGGATCAACTGGGTGATGGTTCCCGACGCCGCGATGACGCCCATGGTGTGGCGGGTCGAATAGCCGTATTTCATCATCACCGGGACCGAGATGACGCCCATGGCGATGACCGAGGCGGCCACCGTGCCGGTGATGGCGCCGAGAATGGCGCCGACGAAGATCACCGCATAGGACAGGCCGCCGCGCACCGGCCCGAACAACTGGCCGATGGAGTCGAGCAGATCCTCCGCGAGCCCGCAGCGCTCCAGGATCGCGCCCATGAAGGTGAAGAACGGGATCGCCAGCAGCAGGTCGTTGGAGATGATGCCGAACAGCTGATAGGTGAGGTTGCCGAGAAAGTCGGGCCGGATCAGGCCGAACTCGATGCCGACGAAGCCGAAGAACAATCCGGTCGCCGCCAGGGAAAACGCAGCGGGGTAGCCGATCAGCATGAACACGATCATCCCCGCGAACATGAGGGGCGCCATGTTGTCGCGGATCAGGTTCATTGCAGCGGCTTCTCGTACTTGAAATCGGCGTCGATCAAATGCTCGAGCGCGGCAACGCGCTTGATGATTTCCGAGACGCCCTGCAGCGCCATGAGCGCAAAGCCGACCGGCAGCAGGAGCTTGACGGGCCAGCGCACGAGGCCGCCCGCATTGGAGGAGTCCTCGCCGATCCGCCAGGAGTCGACGAACCACGGCCAGGTGAAATAGACGAGGATCAGGCAGATCGGCAGCAGGAACAGCACTCCGCCGATGATGTCGATCCAGATGCGCGTGCGCTCCGAAACCGACCCGTAGATGAGGTCGACCCGCACATGCTCGTTGCGGCAGAGGGTATAGGGCCCGCCGAGCAGCACAATGCCGGCGAACATGTACCACTGGACTTCGAGCCAGCCGTTCGAGCTTTCGCTGAACAGATAACGCGATACCGCGTTACCGGCGCTGACCAGGCATGCCAGCAGCACGAGCCAGTTGGCGACGACGCCGAATTGGGTGTTCACCCAGTCGATGGCACGGCTGACCTTGAGCAATCCGCCCACATATCCCCCCTGGAGCAGCCCGTTCGGCTTCCGCGATGCGGCTGCCCCCAGCCGAGTCCATCGTGCGGTGCCCGGAATGCGTTTCCTGCAGCCCAGTCATACCTTTAACGCCTGGATAGTCGGGTCCGTCAATTGGAAATTGTCCGCGGCCGCATGACTTTTGGGCGCAGCAGGCCGTGGTGCACCGCGACCGAAAGGCCGGCAACGTCACACCGGCTCAGCCGCCAGTGACGCTCATGTGGCGGGACAGCGCGGGGCGGCTATGGCGCCGGTCGATGATGAAGTCGTGGCCCTTGGGCTTGCGCGAGATCGCCTCGTCGATGGCAGCGTAGAGCGGTCCGTTGGTTTCGGACGCCCGCAGCACGCTGCGCAGGTCGGCGGCGTCTTCCTGGCCGAGGCACATGAACAGGGTGCCGGTGCAGGTGATGCGCGACGCGATTGCAGGATTCGCAGAAATTATGGGTGAGCGGCGTGATGAAACCGAGCCGCCCGCCGGTTTCCGCGACCCTGACGTAACGGGCCGGCCCACCGGTGCGGTAATCGATGTCTTGCGAGGGTGAAACGCTCCGCGATTCGCGCCCGCACCATCGACAGCGGCAGGTACTGGTCGAGTCGGCCTTCGCCGACATCGCCGAGCGGCATCACCTCGATGAAGGTGAGGTCCATCCCGGCGCCATGGGCCCATTCCACCAGCCCCACGAATTCGTCCTCGTTGACTCCCTTGAGCGCCACCGCATTGATCTTGACGGCGATGCCGGCGTCCTGGGCGGCCTTGATGCCTTCCAGCACCTTGTCGAGGTCGCCCCAGCGCGTGACGGCGCGGAACTTGGCGGCATCGAGGGTGTCGAGGGAGACGTTGATTCGCTTCACGCCATGGGCGGCGAGGTCGGGAGCGTATTTCTTGAGCTGGGAGCCGTTGGTGGTGAGTGTGAGCTCGTCGAGCGCGCCCGCGGCGAGGTGGCGCGAGAGCGAAGGCACGAGCGTCATGATTCCGCGCCGGACCAGCGGCTCGCCGCCGGTGAGGCGCAGCTTGCGCACGCCCTTGGCGATGAAGGCGGAGCACAGGCGGTCGAGTTCCTCCAGCGAGAGCACGTCGGCCTTCGGCAGGAACGTCATGTTCTCGGACATGCAGTACACGCAGCGGAAATCGCAGCGATCGGTGACCGACACCCGCAGATAGGTGATGGCGCGCGCGAACGGATCGATCAGCGGCGCCGGCGGCGCCGTGATGGCGCGGGCGAAATCGCCTCTGGTCAACTCGTCTATACCGGACATGTCCGCACTCATTGGAGACTGCGCTGGTTTTCTCAGGGAAGCGCCTGTATTGCAATGATATAATCATCAGCTTCGCTGAGGGGAGGGGGCACCGGAGCGCTTCGACCTCCCCGACCCCGCCCGGCGCGGCCGGTTGCACCGCAACATCATCAGGAGTTTCCCCGATGGCGCCCGAATCAGACCTTGCTGCACCGGGCCTTGCCGAGGTCGCGCCGACGGAGATTCGGCTGCTCAAGGGCAAGACCGCGCTCGCGGTCACCTTCGACAATGGCGAGGTCTACGAGTTTCCCGCCGAATTCCTGCGCGTTCTCAGCCCGAGCGCGGAGGTCCAGGGCCATTCGCCGGACCAGCGCAAGACGGTCGGGGGCAAGCGCGATGTCGCGATCATGGAGATCCACCCCATCGGCAATTACGCCGTCCGCCTGGGGTTCGACGACATGCATTCCACCGGAATTTACAGCTGGGGCTATTTCCTCAAGCTCGGCCGATCCCAGGGCCGTTACTGGCGCGAATATCTCGACGAACTCGCCGCCAAGGGCCTGTCGCGCGACCCGCCGCCGCGGGCGTGATTTCCGCGGCAGCAATCCCGAACCGGCTTCGACCCTTACCGCAGAACCACGACCTTGGTCCCGATACGGACCCGGTTGTAGAGGTCGATCACATCGTCATTGGTCATGCGGATGCAGCCTGAAGATGCAGCGGTGCCGATGGTGTCGGGCTCGTTGGAGCCGTGAATACGGTAGAGCGTGTCACCCAGATACATGGCGCGCGCGCCGAGCGGGTTGGCGGGACCGCCCGCCATGTGGCGCGGCAATTCGGGCTTGCGCCGGAGCATGTCATCGGGCGGGGTCCAATCCGGCCATTCCCGCTTCGCCGTGATCTCCGAACTGCCGGACCAGGTAAAGCCCTCGCGCCCCACGCCGATGCCGTACCGCAAGGCCTGATGGTTGGCCAACATCGAGATAGAGCCGCCGCTGGCTGGTGCTGATGATGATGGTGCCGGGCGCGTAGGTGGCCCCGGGAAAATCTATCACCTCACGCGGGATACGCTGGGCGAACAACCAGCCGAATATGCTCTGCGCCTTGGCCGTCCCCGGCATGCCCGCCAAGAGGATCGCCACAAACAATCCGGAAATGATGCGCGAAATCATCTCTGCACCCCCCAAAGCCAAACCGACGACGCGCTACCCCAAGCAGCGTGCCGCATAACAGCCATAAAACATTTACGGTGCCACACTCAACCGTAATTTTTAACAGGTCCCTGGATCAGATCGGGAGGGATCAGATCGGAAGGCCGGCAGGGTGATCTACGGTGGGACTTGGCCCACCTTCGCCAATGCTGCCATGGGCACCGGCCGGCTGCCGATCCAGGGCGGCCTCATCGACATGCCCGACTGCGCCGCCGGTATCCAGGAACTGCCCATGACTCAGGCGGACCATGGCCGCACCGGTCCCGGTGATCTGTGTGACGTGGCGAAGTGCTTCGGCCACCAGCCCTTTCATGATCCGATATGCGGAGCGGCGGTCCGGCGGCAGCGGGGCGCGCAGGTGCGCGAGAAATCCGCGGGTCATCACCCTGAGGACCTCGCGGATCAGTGCGATCGGGCGGGAATCTGCGGTGGACAGCAGCGCCATGGTCGCGGCGCGACGGGCGGCACTCCCGCGGCAATAGGACAAGATTCCGCGCTGCACCACGCGCGCCACCGGGGTAGCACCGCAAAACGCGTCGCGCAGCGCGTCGGACAGGGTCAGGCGCGTCGCCTGGGGCCACCGGCGGCGGCGCTGGTAGAGTTGCAATGCCTGCGCAATATCGTCCGGCTGGTCGGCTAAAGCGTCGCGCAGCAGCAGCGCATCGCTGACGCACCGTGTCATCCCGCTGGCCGTCAACGGGTGGCAGCTACCGCCGGCATCGCCGACCAGCACCACGCGGCCCTGCACCACGCGATCGACGCTGACCGCCCGGGCGAGGACGCTCATGCGGGGCTGTGACGCCATCGCGTGTTCGACCTCCTGGCGCAAGCGGGGAGACAGCACGCCGAACACATCGCCGCAGTCGGCGGTCTGCGGCAGCCGGCCGGCCACATGGGAGATGTCGAACAGGATGCGCGCATCATTGCCGCCGATCGGATAGAGCAGCACCGGGGCCGATGCGCCCAGGAGGATCTGGCCATAGTCCGGGTGCGCGAGGTGCTCGGTGGCGACCCGGTAGCCGAACATGGTCGATATGCGGCGCGAGTGGATGTCGATGCCCACCGATCGCCCCATGCGCGATTGCGCCCCGTCCGCCGCGATGAACATCCGGCAGCGATAATGCAAGCTGGCGGTGCCGTTGGCGACACGGACGACCACTCCGGACGGGTCGGTCTGGTCGATGGCGACGATGCGCTTGCCGCGCAGGACCGTAACATCGCCCAGCGCCCCGGCGGCTTCGAGCAGGCGCTCGCGGATGATCTTGTGTTCGATGCCGAGGCCGCCGGTGCTGTGCGCCGCAACCTCGTCATAGGGCAGCCGGATGTTTTCCCGGTCTGCCCCGGCGGTGAGCAGGAAGCCCTTGATCGGCGCCGCCGGCCCGCGCATCAGCGTTTCCAGCAGGCCCAGTTCGGCCAGACCCTTTACCCCCGGCGGGTGGAACACTTCGCCGGCGAGCCGCCGGTCGTCGGGCCGGCCCGGCTCCACCACGACGATGCGCAAGCCCAGGCCTTGCAGCGCCGCCGCGGTGACCGAGCCGGCAACTCCGCCGCCGCCGATGACGACGTCAATATCGACCGGGTCCAACATTCTTATGCCACTGCGAGATAACGGTTGAGAGCCCAGATCGGGAAATACGTCGGGTAGAGCCGATAGGTTAACATCGCCGAGCCGAAGAAAACACCATTGACGGCACCGTCCGGCCAGGAGCCGTCGGCTTGCTGCGACCGGCACAGCCATTCGATCCCGCGCTTGATGGGCTCCGCCTCGGGCCGGAGAATTTCGAGCAGCGCCAGCAGTGCCCAGCTCGTCATGGTGGGCTGGCTTTCGGGATGCTCGACATAGGAATCGTTGAGACAGCCGGAATAGTGTTCGCCCCAGCCGCCGTCGGGCTTCTGCTTGCCGGCGAGCCACGCCGCCGCGCGCACCAGGGCGGGGTCGTCGGCGGGTGCTCCCGCGGCACGCAGCGCCGTTACGGCAAAGCAGGTCGCATAAGTGAAGTTGATCCCCCAAAAGCCCGCATAGGACCCGTCGTTTCGCTGGCGCCGCCGCAGGAAGGCGCAGCCCTGGGCGATTGCGTGCTCGATAGGTGCGCCGAGGCGATCCGGGGGTCGTTTTCGAAGCTGACAGAGCGCAGTCACCGCAGACCCCGTGCATTCGACATAGGAAAGCTCAGTCATGCAGTTGCCGAACATCTCCGATGGGTTCAAGCCTTCGAGCAATTTCCCGCCGCGCCGCCGCTCATAGCTGCCGAAGCCGCCATCGGCATTCTGGTGGTCGAGGAGGAAGGCGACGGCCGCCGCGATGCGCTCGGGCGGCAGATGCGCGGCTTCGTCGACGAGGCCGGCGTCCTGAATCGCCAGCATGGCGCTGAGCGCTTCGGCCGTGCAATCGCTGACCGGCCAGCGGTGGCCGCCTTCGTTGAGACACCAGCCGCCGTGGACGAATTCGCGCCCTTCCTGCGCGCCGCCTTCGATCTCGCCTTTTTCCTGCGCGGTGTCGAGAAACCCATAGGCGCGCTCCAGCAGCCGCTTGCGGGTCGCGGCGCCCGGGCCCGCCAGGATCGCGAGCACGACGAATGCGGTGTCCCAGGTATGCGAGCGCGCGCCGGCGAAGCGGATGCCGTCCTCCGCGTCGTCCCAGCGCCAATACTCCACGCCTGCAAGGCTTGCCGCGATCATCGGGTCATCGGGATCATGGGCCCACAGCGCGATCGTATTGAGGATGCCGTTGACCGGCGACACGCCTTCGAAATTGCTCGATCGCAGCTCGAACCGGATCTTCTCCAGGCAGCGCGCGAGGGCCCGCTTGCGCAACGCGCGCAGCGGCGGCAGCTTTTCCAGCGAGCGCTCGTAGGCTGCCATCGTGTTCCAGCCGGCCCGCAGGGCCCGAACTCGGCGCCACGTAGAGATCGGCGGCGGCAATGTCGTGGCGGTGGGCGGCGAAGTCGATGGCCTCGTAGGGCTGCGAATAGAGCTCCTGCCGCAGCTGCTGTGTGATCGGCCCGAGATCGGCGTGCACCCGTGCGCCATAGAGGCAACTGATGGCGAGATAGATGTAGCGGGTGTGGCAGTACAATTGATTGGGATGAACCGGAAACCAGTCGGGCAGCAGGAACAGTTCGGGGAGGAACGGATTCATGCCGCGGAAGTCGTAGAGCCCGATCAAGGCGAGCCAGAACTTGCCCCAGGTCGGGATGGCGAGCACACCGCCGGGTTGCGCCATGAGCCAGCGCCAGGCCTGGGACGGCAGATCGGCGTCGGCCGGTTCCCCCAACAGCCGCAGCGCCACATAGGAGATCGTCGTCACGAAAACGTATGAGCCGGATTCCGGATGCAGCCCCCAGCCCCCATCCGGACGGCGCGTCACCTTGAAATGCAGTATCATGCGGGCGCGTTCGGCGGCGCCGATCGGGCGTTGCAGGATCCGTCGCAGGATGACGTATTGCGCGAGAATCATCGGGCACCACACGACCTCGCCTTCGAAGGCGCCGTCGGTGTGCTGCAGGACGCTCAATCGATCGATGGCGCGCGTCAGGCAGACGGAAACGTCCGGTGATCCCGGCGCGCCGGCCGCATGAGCGACGGGCGATCCGGGGAAAGGCGATCCGGGGAAAGGATCGGAGGGCGCAGCGGATCGCAGGGATTGGCCGACCTGTTCAGGCCACATCTGTCGCCTCGACGCCCCGATAGCGCGGACGCATGCCTGGAATGCCGGCCTGGTGCGGCAAATTCCGCGCGAAGGCTCCGAGCAGGGAATGGCGAGCGTCCGAAGTTCCGATCAACCCCGTCATGATGTTACCCCGGTCGCCTCGCTCGCCCGCTGCAATGCGACAAGTCCAACATTAAGGTCTCTTGACGCCCGATGTAAACAACCGGCCCGAAAAACGCGCACGGACCGCCGAGGCGGATCGGTAGGCCGCAGCTTCGACGGCCTTGGCAGGGCGCCCGCGTGAGGAGCATGATGCATCCGGAGCCCCGGAGTCGGCGGTATTCCCTTGAAGATTGCAGAATCGGACCGACGCATGCCGAGCGGGCCACAGGTTTCGAAGCCGCGGGAATTGGGTGCCGTCGCCGATGTCGCCATCATCGGGGCCGGGCCGGCGGGCCTCGCGGCGGCGATCCATCTCGGACAGCTCGGCGTGCACCGCGTCGTCATTTGCGATCGCCGCGATTTTCCCCGCGACAAGACCTGCGGCAGCGCCATATCGCCGAAAGGCATCGAGGTGCTCGAGGCCCTCGCGGTCAAGGACGCGGTGCTGAGCCGGTCCTATCCCATCAAGGGCATGCGGCTGGTGACGCCGCGCCGGCACGACGTGATGCTGTCCGGCCACGCCGACACCGCGATCGTGTGCCTGCGCCGGATTTTCGACCATCTGCTGCTGGACCGGGCGCGGGAAACCGGCAGCACGTTCATCCCGAACTTCCAGGCGAGCTTCCTGCTGCAGCGGGGCGACCGCATCGTCGGCTTGCGAAGCAGCGACGGCCGCGAGATCCGGGCGCGCTATACCATCGTGGCCGACGGCGCGCATTCGCGGTTCGCGATCGAACGGGGGCCGCCGCGCCTGATCCAGGCGATCATGGGCTGGTGGGAAGGCGCGCCGTTCCGCGCCAATCACATCGAGATGATTTTCGACGACCTGGTCCGGCCGCTGTATGGGTGGCTGTTTCCGGAGAGCCCCACCCGCATCAATATCGGCATCTGCTACGAAGATGCGGACCACGCGATCAACGCACGGCAATTGTTCGCGGCGTTCCTGGACAAGCACTACCGCGAGCGGCTCGCCGGTGCGCAGGCGATCGGCAATCTGCAGGGCCACCCGATCTCCTACTCGACGCGCATCGGCAAGCTCACGTCGCCAGGCCGGATCGTGATCGGCGAAGCCGGCCGCATGACGCATCCGGCGACGGCGGAGGGAATCTACCAGGGCATGCGCTCGGGAATGCTGGCGGCCGAGGCGCTGCGCGTCATCTTCGACGGCGAAGATCCCGCCCGTGCGATGCGGCGATACGAAGCCGGCTGCCGCAAAGTGTTCCGCGCCTCGTTCCTGGGGGCCGCGCTATGGCGGCGCGCGGTCGACGCCGGCGCCCTCGATGTCGTGGCCGGCGCGTTGAACCGCCCGGCCGCGCAGCGCGCGCTGGCCGGCCTGATGGCGCGGATGTGACCGACGGGACTACGCCCATTCAATCCTCGAGCACGTAAGTCCCGGGCGCGTCGCCGAGCGCGGCGCCTCCCGACGCGGGAGCCGCGGTCGGCGGCGGAGCGACCGATGCGCCGGAACGAGCGTCGAGCCACTCGGCCCATTGCGGCCACCACGATCCGTCCATGTGCGGCGCCTGCGCCAGGAAGGCCTCGGGATCGAGATAGTGATCGTCGGGCCTTTTGGTCATGACCTGGAAGCTGCGCCTGGCATGGCCGGGCTCCGAGATGATGCCGGCATTGTGGCCGCCGGTCGTGAGCAGATACGTGACCTCGGTGTCGGTTTGAAAATTGATCTTGTAGGTCGAGTGCCACGGCGCGACATGGTCGCCTACGGTGCCGACGCAAAAGATCGGCACCCGGATGTCGCTGAGCGCGACCGGCTTGCCGTCCACGTCGAAGCGGCCTTCGGCGAGAGCATTGTCGAGGAAGAGCCGCCGCAGATATTGCGAATGCATGCGGAAGGGCATGCGGGTAGGATCGGCGTTCCACGCCATCAGGTCGGTCATCGGCCGGCGTTCGCCCATCAGATATTCGCGGACCATCCGCGACCACACGAGGTCGTTGGAGCGCAGCATCTGGAACGTGCCCGCCATCTGGCGGCTGTCGAGGTAACCCTGCTCCCACATCATATCTTCGAGGAAGGCGAGCTGGCTCTCGTTGATGAAGAGCATCAGCTCGCCGGCTTCGGTGAAATCGGTCTGGGCGGCGAACAGGGTCAGGGACCGGAGCCGCTCGTCGCCGTCGCGCGTCATCGCCGCCGCGGCAATCGCCATCAGCGTCCCGCCGAGACAATACCCGACCGCATGCACCTTCCGATTCGGGAGCACGGCGCTCACCACTTCGAGCGCGGCCATCACGCCGCGCGTCCGGTAGTCGTCCAAGCCGAGGTCGCGGTCCTCCGGTCCCGGGTTCTTCCAGGAGATCATGAACACCGTGAAACCCTGCCCGGTGAGATATTTCACCAGGGAGTTCTGCGGCGAGAGGTCGAGGATGTAGTATTTCATGATCCAGGCGGGAACAATGAGAATTGGCTCCGGCCGGACCTCGGCGGTCGCAGGCGCGTACTGGATCAGCTCGATGAGGCGGTTGCGATAAATGACCTTGCCGGGGGTCACGGCGACGTCGCGGCCGGCTTGGAAGTTCTCCGCGCCGACCGGCTTCTTGCCGCTGATGGCGCGCTCCCAGTCCTCGGCGAAATTTCGCAGGCCGCTCACCAGGTTCATGCCGCCCTTTGCGGCCGTGGTCCGGAGCACCTCGGGATTGGTCAGCAGGAAATTCGACGGCGAGACCATGTCGAGGAATTGCCGCGACATGAACTCGATCATGTCTTCGTGCTGCTTGGAAATCCCGCGAATCCCGGTGGTCGCATTGTGCCACCATTGCTGATTGAGCAGAAACGCCTGGTGGGTGAAGTTGTAGGGCCAGTGGTGCCAGTCTTCGCCGGAAAAGCGCCGGTCCTGCGGCAATGGCTCGATGCAACACGCGGCGTCGCCGCCTTGCATGGCGCAGCGGCCGGCGTAATTGGCGAAGCGGACAGCCTTGCGCACCGCCTTGTCGACGAGCTGCATCCGCTTGCCCGGTGCATTGGCGAGATGCGTTGCCCAATCCAGATACGCCTGGGCGAGCGCGGCCGGCGAAAGGCCTGCGGTGAAGTGCGCCACGGCCGCATGCAGTGAGCGATCGGTAAGGTCCGCGAGCGCCGTCACGGCGAGGGAGTCGCGCTCCGCGGCCGGCGTCACGGCACGTAAGGCGTCGCCCGCGAGGTCCGCGGCCGGATGTGGTGGCGGCTTCGAAATCGACCGCACAGGGGCGTGCGTGTCGTCGACGAGCGAAAGCGCCGGTGCCGCGGCGGCCGGCCGGGGGACATTCATGGGATCAACTCCGCATATCGCGACATTTGACGTAAAATTATCGCATCCTCCCCGCGGCACCCTGATGAATGTCAAATAGACGGAAGCACCGCGAAAGCAATGCCTCCCGATCGCACGAGATCAGGCGCGCAATCCGTGCTTGCCGAGCGGCTTCACCGTGCTCGCCTGCGGTCCCTTCTCGCCTGTTTCCTCGGCGTAGGTCACGCGGGTACCCGCGGCCAGCCGGAAGAAGCCGCCGTCGAGCACGCTGTTGTGATGAAAATAGATTTCGCGGCCGTCGCCGGATTCGAGGAATCCGAATTCGCCGGACGGATCGAGCCGCGTGACCGTTCCGATCGGCGGGCCTTCGTGCTGTTTCACCAGCCCTTGGAGCCGGCGAACCTGATCCTGCAGCCGCGCGGCGCGCCCGCTTGAAAGCGTCGTTGATCGCAAACGTCAGATCGGCACGCCGCTCGTCCGCCTGCGCGGTGCGGTCGACATTGACCTCGCGGCCGTTCGGCAGCGCCAGGCGGATGGTCACTTCGTAAAGTCCGCCATTCTGGTGATGGCCGCCCGGGCCTTTCAGCGCGACGCGGCAACTCGTCACCCGGCCGTAGCGCTGCTCGAGCTGGGCCACGTGCCTGGCGATGGCCTGCTGTATCTGCGGCGTCTTGGACAAGCCCTGAAAATCGACTTCGAGTGGCGTTTGCATGATCCATCTCCGAGCTGCGAGACCGCACGCGCTCCGCGGCGATTAGATCAGCCCCTTCATCCCGCGCAAAGCGCGATGACCCGCCCAGCCTGACGAATAATGACGCGGGCAAACGGAGTCGCGCTGACCGGCCTCGATCGAAAGCATCGTCGTCGCGGGTTACCTCGCCAGGCTCTGGATATAGGCTGCGACATCGTTGGCCTCCGGCCGCGTCAGCGCGAAATTCATCTTGGCATGCGGCCCGACCAGGTTGAAGGCAATCGCTTCGGTATCGAAACCGTATTTTCTCCCGATCGCCAGGAACGGCGGGGCCTCGGCCACGAAGTCGTTGCGCGGACTGCCGGTCACGATATGGCAGGCCGCACAGCGCTGCTGCGCCAGCCGCTTGCCGCTTTCGGCATCGGCGGCGAGCACGCTCGAGGCCGCAAGACAGAGGACGAAGCACCCGCCAGCAACCCGTTTCATCAGTGACCTCCTTGTGCGCTGCCAACCCGCGCATCTGTTGCGAGCCTTATGCCGGCAGCGGCGCCGGGCGACATTGATCCCCGTCAATCCCGGCCGTCGGCGCGCGGATCAACGGTGACCTGGATCAAAGCGCAGGCCGTTCCAGCTGCATTACAGAAGTTTCATGTGGCAACCCATCGCTACGGCACCGTTCGGCCGCGATCTGGAACTCGCCGTCATCGACCGGGGTGTTCCACACGCGCTCGCGTTTGCGTGCCGACGGGTTATCGAGGGGTGGATCAACGCGGGAACCTTGAAGACGGTCGACGTGCGTCCCACGCACTGGCGGCCATGGGGTCAAGTGGCCTGACGGTGGCGGCCTGACGCCGAGACTGTCGATTGCGAGCCCGCGCAATATACGCCGCTGATGCACCCCTGCGGGACATGCGGTCCGGCACTGCCTGATGCGCAATGCACCGTAGCGCCCGCAAATGACCGCCAGGCGAACATAGGGCTTCGGCAGCGTACTGGAAAGGATCGAGACATCCGCCACATCCGCCGGTATCGGCCGACAGGGCCGCGCCGAACTGCCGGTCCCGCGGCTATCTCCGAAGCGGCCGCAACAGGTTGTCGACCTGCTCACTGATGAATGCGCCCACCGAATGCAACAAGGACGAAACAAGCGCAGCGTTTTGACCGTCCAGGTACTCCCGGTCCACGACGTACAGCGCCACAACCACGATGAGGGTCAAAATCCAACGCATCCCGTCATTCTGCGACGGGTGCGTGTGCGGTCAAGTCAAACCACACCGGCAAACCGGCTAATCCACCGGCTTCGATCGGGAATCGTGATTCGACGGTATCTTGCTGCTGAATTCGGGGCGGCCGCGCCTCTTTAATGAAGGTTCGTCGCGCTGCGACGGTTCGTGATGATCAGGCTTTCCGGCGCGGTAACGTCGGAGGCCTCCGCCGGCCGCCCGCCGTCCCTCTGCGTCTCGCTCTCCGGCAGCGCAACATCGCAGGCACCGGAGAACATCGCGTATGGCAGGTACCAGAGAAGGATATTCATGATGGCTCCTCCCGGAACGTTGCGCCGAGCCGAGTCGGGCAGGCAAGCCCGACGGGCAGGTCCGGCGCACAAGTCTCTAGTACGAGTTGGCGATCGGTGAGTTCATCACCGCCTGGCAGGGCTTGCTGAGGTTCGGCTTCTGCTGCTTGAGGCAGGCGACGATGCGCGGGATGCTCGGGATTTCCGAGCTGCACAGGCGGAACACGTCCGGGGTGCAGGCGGCGCGCTGCTCGGCGGTTCCGACCGCGAAGCTCGAGGTCGAGAGGGTAACGAGCGTCAGCGCGACAGCCGCCGAACCCGTCGTCAGTTTGTAGATCCGTCCCATGACTTTCTCCTGGTGTGTTTGAGTAGCGATGCACGTAAGTCGCACGATGCCCGACGGAGTTCTGTGACGGCCGTCACGCTCCGGCAGCCTGCGGATGCGGCGCCCGGCTGTGGTAAGGTCGGCTCGCCTCGAGACGTCCGGCTGAAGGAGACCCCGATGTTGCGCAAGACGACCGCCGTAATCGCAGCCGCCGCCCTCATCGGCGCCGCGGTGCTCGTCCCCGCCGAGGCCTCGGCAGTTCGCGGCAAGACGCGCGGCCGCCACGTCGCCTTTCGGGGCGCCGATGTCTATTTTCCCGCATACTATTATGCCGGCTTCGACGCGCCCCCGATCTTTCCCGACGGTTCGGCCTATTGTTGGCACTGGTTTCGCGCCGGCCGCGGCTGGGGGACGGCCTGGGCCTGCTGACCCGGCCCCAAGGGGCGCCAAATCACGGGCGGGTGCCCGCCGCAGCGGCTTCGGCGTCGCCCGGGATCGGCGGAATGAAGCCGGCGGCGGTCGGGCACCGTCCGGTCATCCGGCACGCGAGCGGCAGGTAGGGAATATCGAACGCAACCGGGATCTGGTTGAGGATGCTCGCGCCGTCGCGCGCATTGGGTTCGAGGGTCCCGCCTTCATACCACTCGTTCCATGCGTAAATCGTCAGGAATTGACTGATTTCGTAGTCGCGATGCGCATCCATCCATTGCCGCGTTTTCACCAGGCCCGCCTTGAAGACGGCGGGCGTCACGTCGGTCGGGTAATAAAAGATGTCGGGCGTGGAAAGTACGAAACCGACCTGCGGCCGTTGATCGCTGCGCTCCGTCATGCAGGGCATGAACGGTTGCGGCTGCGTGTTCATCCACGCGAGCGAGGCCTGATAGTTGGCCGCGATGCTGCTGTTGTCGGGACGCGGAGCAATGCAGGTGTAACCGTCGAAGGCGGTCACATAGCGGACCGCATCCGGAATCCAATCCGTCCGCGCCACCACGAAGAGGTCCTTGCCGAGCACGCTTTTCGCCTGCGCCCGCAGCGTATCCAGGAACGCCGTGACGGCCGGCGCGTCGATATCGGCATAGTGCCGGACATGAATCGGATCGGCCGAAGTCCTGATGCCGGTCGCATCGCAAATCTCGACGATGAGCTTCCCGTCCCGCGTGTGCAGATAGTTCGGCCGTGAAAAATATTTCCGCGTGACGAGCGCCGCGACCTCCAGAAAATCCGAGCGCATCAGGGTGAATGCATCTCCTTGTTCGCAAATCGCGATGGAGAAATCGATGAGATCGCCATTCCCGGCGGCCAGGAACGAATCGAGGCCGTCGTTCAACATCTCGGCGCCGCGCTGGACATCCCAATACCAGTAGAACGCGAAGTAGCTGACGCCGTTCGATATCGCCTGGTTGATGTGCTGTTCCAGCACCTTGCGGTCGCTCTGGTCGTAATAGCCGATCACCGGCTTGCGGAAGGAATTGTCCTGCGCGAAGAACGCTGCGGCGCCGGGGACCGCGTCGCGCATGACGCGCGTGAGATTGTGCTCATGGAGCGAGCGCACGCCGACCCACCAGAACGCCCCATCGAGTGTGCCCGCGCCGTACACCCCGCTGATGTTGTTCTTGATGTTCGCGTACCCCTCCGGTGAGAACAGATCATAATAATAGGCGCCGACGCGCTGCGGCATTCGATTCGCGAATACTTGGCCGATGACGCCTTCGTCCGCGAAACCCTGGGATTCGATCGCCGCCGATTCGCCCTCGTTCAAGCTCAGGAAGCGCACGTTCGTCTTCGCGTTGAACCATGCACGGAGCGGGACGAGCCCCGGCGACGGTTGCGTGAACAGGTAGCCGGCGATGCCGTTATCCGCATAGCCGTCGGCAAGCGCGCGCGCACGCTCCGCATCCGACGCGGTGTAGAGATGGGTGCGCTTTTGCAGGCGATAGAGTGGAACCATGCCGTCCCGTTTTTTCGCGGCGACGGCGAAAACCGTTCCTTCGCTCACGAACGGCGGCGCGGCCGGTGGCATGTCGTCCGTGGTGTAGATGTGCTCGGCGGCGCTGCGCCAGCGGGTGACGTCGACGAGGTCTTCGGGGTGCCGCGCGAGATCCCACACCTGATCGGCGATCCCCGCGACCACGGTGATGGTGGCGGCGCATGTCGCGGCGCCCCGCGGGCCCGAAACGGTCATCGTATAGGCGGTGGTGACGACGGGGGCGGGTGATATGGAACCTGCGGCGGGCGGCGAAATCGATCCGATCCCGTTATCGATCGCGGCATTCGCGGCGTTCGCCGCAGTCCATGACAGCACGGCCGACTGGCCGGTCGTTATGCGTGCGGGGTTTGCGGTCAAGGTGCACGCCGCCTCGACCGGTATCGCGGGAGAAGGGTCTTCCCCGCTCCCTCCGCCGCCTGTTCGGGCATGCGCCAACCACAGCGCCGCGGCACCGACCGCGATCAATCCGGCGGCTGTGTAGGGGCGGTAGTTCATCGGCCGAGGATGATATCATCCGGCCGGGGCCGAGGCATCCTTGGTGGAGCGATCTTCAAGACGTTGACGCTGGTGGGCGCGACAGGGATTGAACCTGTGACCCCTCCCGTGTGAAGGGAGTGCTCTCCCGCTGAGCTACGCGCCCGTTCCGGCCGACCGGCATTTAGCCGATCATGCGCGAGCAAGCAAGGATGCGGCATTCATGGGCCGCGGCCCCGCGGCGCTTGAAGTTTCGTCTCCCTCCCCGTTTTCGGGGAGGGCCGCGGTGGTGGCTTCTCCAAAGTCAGCAAGACCCCACCCTGACCCTCCCCGAAGTCGGGGAGGGAAAAGATGATGTCATTGGATCTTTCCCGCGGGCGGCGGTGTGAAGCCGCCCGGGGCCGGCGCGAATCCTCCGGCCGGGGGCGGGGGTGCTTCCGCCGCGGGGGGTGCCGGTGCGGCGGCCTGGATCGGTCGCCTTCTCTTCTTCGGCGGCGGCTTCGGAGGGGTCGTCGGCTTGAGTTCGACGAACACCGGATTGGGATCGAGCAGCGCGGTGGTAGCGGAACTGCCGGCACTGGCCTCGGCGGAGGCCGGCCGGACCGTCCTGGTCTCCGGCCCGTAGCCGTTGAGCGAGACGGTGACGGTGAATTCGCTTCCCAGCGACACGCTCTGCGTACAGGGGGTGCGGCAAGTGCCGCCGGTCGAGAGCTTTGCGTCAGCGCCCGGCGGATTGGATTCGATCGATAACGTCGCCGTCGTCGGCTTGGACGAAAAAAAATCCATGCTCGGCATTGCGAACGAACAGGCTGCGAGACCGAGGCCCCCCGCCACCACCGCGACGGCGCGACTTGCGTTCGCTCTCCGGCACGAACCCGCGCCGTTCATTTGATCAAGCCCCACAGAACACCTCATGGACCGCATGTTCCCGGTCTGGTGCACCACTGCCCCATAAATCATTAGCCCAATACGCGAATTTTCGCATCCGTAAAATCTTCATATGGCGCCGGATGTGGGTATCGCGATCCTCAGGCTGCGCCGCGGGACGCTGGAGCGTTGCCCGAAGGCGGCCCGCGTGTCGCCAGAACGTCCGCAATCGAGTCCGGCAGGGTGCTGAAATGACTAATGATTCTGTCCGGCGCCAGTTGTGAGACGGGGATATCCGTGTAGCCGAAATCGACCGCGATGACGGGCATGCCGGCGGCCCGGGCGCTTGCGATGTCGGTCTGGGAATCCCCGACCATGACAGCCCGATGAATGGTGCCGCCGGCCTTCTCCAAGGTCCCGCGCAGGGCGTCCGGATGGGGTTTCTGGACCGCGAAGGTATCCTGGCCGCAGATCGCGGCGAAGCGGTCGGCGAGGCCGAGCGCCTTGAGCAACCGCACCGAAAGCCATTCCAGCTTGTTGGTGCAGACCGCGAGCCGGCAGCCGCGGGCGGCGAGGGTGTCCAACGCCTCGACCACGCCGGGAAACGGGCGTGAGCGGTCCGCCACGTGGTCGGCATAGTAGACGATGAAATCGTTGAACATACGGTCGAGATCGGCGGCAGTGCGGGCATTGCCCTCGCTCGCGACCCCGCGCTCGATCATGCGGCGCGCGCCCCCGCCCACCAGCAACCGCCCTTCCTCGTACGCGATGGCGGGAAGGCCCTCGCGGCCGAGGACGACGTTGAGGGTCTCGACCAGGTCGGGCGCCGTGTCCACCAGCGTGCCGTCGAGATCGAAAATGATGGTCGACACCTGCATGCGTCCAAATGGCTAGCTTTCGGGCAACGTCAATGCAAGCGGATGTGCCTGACGGCCGACGAGCCCCGCCACCTTGGCCCCCCTTTTGGGCTATGCTTGGGCATGTGACGCCGTTATGAGGCTTGCCGAAGCCGATCCCAGTTCCCACGATAGCCAAAATATCCCGGTACCATGAGCACCGTCACCTCCCTGGAAGGGTTCAAGCGCGCCGCTGCGGCGCGGGCGCTCGACTATGTCGCGCCCGGCATGCGGCTGGGCCTCGGCACCGGCTCGACGGCGCGCCATTTCGTCGAGCTTCTCGCCGCGCGGGTGCACGCCGGGCTCGACATCGTCGGGGTGCCGACATCGGAGGCGACCCGCGCCGACGCAGAGCGTCTCGGCGTGCCGCTGTCGACCCTCGAGGAGACGCCCGAACTCGACCTGACCGTGGACGGCGCCGACGAGATCGCTCCCGACCTCACCGTCATCAAAGGCGGCGGCGGCGCCTTGCTGCGGGAGAAGATCGTGGCGGCGGCCTCGGCACGGATGATCGTCATTGCCGACGACACCAAGTGGGTCGCAGTGCTCGGCCGCTTTCCGCTGCCGATCGAAGTCGTGCCGTTCGGGCTTGCGGCGACCCGCCGCACCATCGAAGCGGCGGTTCGCGCCGCCGGATGCCAGGGTTCTCTGGTATTGCGGCACGACGAAGCGGGCCATCCTTTCGTCACCGATGGCGGGCATTTCATTGTGGACGCTCGGCTCGGGAGCATCCGGGATCCGGCTGCGCTCGCGTCGCGTCTCGCCGCCGTTCCCGGCGTGGTCGAACATGGGCTGTTCATCGGCCTGGTGCGGATCGCGATCATTGCCGGGCCCGCCGGCGTGCGGATCGTCGAGGTATGAACAGGCAGAAGGAGCAGTCGCATGGGTCCGAAATCGTTGTCGCGCTGGGCATTGGCCGCGGCGGTGTGGTGTCTCGCCGCCGCCGCTGCGTCGGCCCAGACTCCGACCGCGGGGGCGGTTGCGGCCGCCCGCGAACTGCTCGCCGTCAAGGGCGGTACGTTGATGTTCGAGCCGGTCATCCCCGGCGTGATCGAGACCACCAAGAATAATCTGCTGCCGACGAATCCGAGCCTCTCGCGCGACCTCAACGAAGTCTCCCTGCAGCTGCGCAAGGAGTACGAGGGCAAGAAGGCCGAGCTCGTCTATGAGGTGGCGATCATCTACGCCAAGCATTTCACCGAGCAGGAGCTCAAGGATCTGGTCACTTTCTACAAGAGCCCGCTCGGGCAGAAGATGACCAAGGAGGAGCCGGTCGCATTGGACCAGAGCCTCAAACGCGCGCAGGACTGGTCGATGGACTTCGCCGATGTGGTGATGGGGCGCTTCCGGGCAGAAATGAAGAAGCGGGGTCACGATCTGTGATGGCTGCTTCCCATGATGTCGACCTGTTCGTCATCGGCGCCGGCTCGGGCGGCGTACGGGCGGCGCGGATCGCGGCGGGGCACGGCGCGCGGGTGATGATCGCCGAGGAATTCCGGGTCGGCGGAACCTGCGTCATCCGCGGCTGCGTGCCCAAGAAGCTCCTCGTCTACGCCTCGCGTTTCTCCCATGAGTTCGCCGATGCCGCCGGCTTCGGCTGGACCGTGGGCACGCCTTCGTTCGACTGGCCGACGCTGATCGCCAACAAGGACAGGGAGATCGACCGGCTGGAGGCGGCCTACCGCAATACCCTCGAAAAGGCCGGCGTCGAGATCGTCGAGAGCCGCGCGGTGATCGAGGATACCGACACCGTCCGCCTGCTCCAGTCCGGCGCGCGGGTGCGCGCCGCCAATATTCTCATCGCCACCGGAGGCTCTCCCTATCCCGGTCACGCCATTCCCGGTGTCGAGCACGCGATCACGTCGAACCAGGCGTTTCATCTGCCGGAGCTGCCGGTGAGCATCGTCATCCAGGGCGGCGGCTACATCGCGGTGGAGTTCGCCTGCATATTCGCCGGGCTCGGCTCCCAGGTGACGCTGGTCTACCGCGGCGAAAACATCCTGCGCGGCTTCGACGACGAGGTGCGCTCCCATCTGCGCGGCGAGATGGAGGCGCGCGACATCAAGGTCATCACCGGGCAGCTCGTCAAGGCGATCGAAAAGCACGGCCACCGCTATGCCGCGACCTTGAGCGACGGGCGCCGGCTCGACGCCGACCACGTCATGTTCGCGGTCGGCCGCAAGCCCAACACCGCCAATCTCGGCATCGAGCAGGCCGGCGTCACCACCGCGGACAATGGCGGCATTGCCGTCGACCGCTATTCGCGCACCCGCACGCCCAACATTTTCGCGGTGGGCGACGTCACCAACCGCGTCAACCTCACCCCGGTCGCCATTCGCGAGGGCCATGCGGTGGCCGACACTTTGTTCGGCGGGCGGCCGACCGCGGTCGACCACGTCCATGTGCCGACCGCGGTGTTCTCGGAGCCCGAGATCGGCGTCATCGGGCTCACCGAGACCCAGGCCCGCGAAAGCCTCGCCCGGGTCGACATCTACAAATCGAATTTCCGGCCGCTGAAGGCGACATTGTCGGGAAATCGCGGCCGCAATCTGATGAAGCTCGTCGTCGACGGCTCGACCGATCGCGTGGTGGGCTGCCACATCGCCGGCGAGGGCGCCGGCGAGATGATCCAGCTCATCGGCATCGCCTTGAAGATGGGGGCGACCAAGGCCGATTTCGATGCCACCATGGCGGTGCACCCAACCATGGCCGAGGAGATCGTCACCATGCGTCAGCCGGTCGCGCGCTATTGCCGCGAGGCCGCCGAATAGAGCAGGATCCCGAAAAGTTGCAGACTTTTCGGCCGAGATGATGGCCCACGGCCAGAGGCCCAAAGTGCGATCCGATCGCCCATTGGAGGTGCGTTTCCCGTGGCGCGCCGCCGCAGGGGTCGTGTATAAGGCCGCGCACCAACGGCAGTTTTGCCCGGATTTATTCGCCGAACGAGGAGTATCGCGTCATGGCCGAGCGTTGGACGCCTGACAGCTGGCGCAGCAAGCCGATCCTGCAGGTCCCGGTCTATCCGGACGAGGCCGCTCTCGCCGACGTCGAGAAGCAGCTCGCGACCTTTCCGCCGCTGGTTTTTGCAGGCGAGGCGCGGCGCCTGAAGAAGCATCTTTCGCGGGTGTCGGCCGGCGAGGCATTCCTGCTCCATGGCGGCGACTGCGCCGAGAGCTTCGCCGAGCACGGCGCCAACAACATCCGCGACTTCTTCCGCGTGTTCCTGCAGATGGCCGTCGTGATGACCTTCGCGGCGGCGATGCCGGTGGTCAAGATCGGCCGCATCGCCGGCCAGTTCGCCAAGCCCCGCAGCGCTCCCACGGAAAAGCGCGGCGGCGTCGAGCTGCCGAGCTACCGCGGCGACATCATCAACGGCAACGAGTTCACGGCGGCCGCGCGCACACCCGATCCGCGCCGCCAGGTCGAGGCCTATCGTCAGTCCGCGGCGACGCTGAACCTGCTGCGCGCTTTCGCCCAGGGCGGCTACGCCAATCTCGCCAGCGTCCACAGCTGGATGCTCGGCTTCGTCAAGGACAGTCCGCAGTCGCGGCGCTACACCGAGCTCGCCGACCGCATCTCGGAAACGCTCGGCTTCATGCGGGCGATCGGCCTCGATCTCGAGGACCATCCGGAGCTGCGCACCACCGACATCTATACCAGCCACGAGGCGCTGCTGCTCGGCTTCGAGCAGGCGATGACCCGCGTCGATTCCACCAGCGGCGACTGGTACGCCACCTCCGGGCACATGGTCTGGATCGGCGACCGCACCCGCCAGCTCGACCACGCCCATGTGGAGTATTGCCGCGGTATCAAGAACCCGCTCGGTCTCAAATGCGGCCCGTCCTCCAAAGCCGACGAGCTGTTGCGGCTGATCGACGTCCTCAATCCCGACAACGAGCCGGGCCGGCTGACGCTGATCTGCCGCATGGGGTCCGACAAGGTCGGCGACCTCTTGCCGGCGCTCGTGCGCGCGGTCAAGCGCGAGAAGCGCGAGGTCGTGTGGTCGTGCGATCCCATGCACGGCAACACCATCTCTTCGGCCTCCGGCTACAAGACCCGGCCGTTCGACCGCATCCTCTCGGAGGTGAAGAGCTTCTTCGCCATCCACGCCGCCGAAGGCACCTATGCCGGCGGCGTGCACCTGGAGATGACCGGAGCGGACGTCACCGAATGCACCGGCGGCGCCCGCGCCATCAGCGACGAAGACTTGAACGACCGCTACCACACCTTCTGCGATCCAAGGCTCAATGCCGAGCAGTCGATCGACCTCGCCTTCCTGCTCGCGGAACTCCTGAAAAAAGAGCGCCTCGGCCGGGCAATGCCACTGCCGGCCGCGGCGGGGCTGTAGCCAAAAGGCCGTCATTCCGGGGCGCGCGTCTTCGCGCGCCCCGGAATCCAGCTGGCCTCTCCACCTGCGCGGCGAGCCCGGATTCCGGGTTCGCGCTGCGCGCGCCCCGGAATGACACAGCAAGCCCGGCGATGACGATGTGTAGGTGGTTGGCGCTACCTACCCGATTGCCGGGCAGCTGGGCAGCGTTTAGATCAGAGCCATGGACTCTCGCCCGAACCACGGCCCGCTCGATCGCCTCGCGGTCACCATTGCCCAGCTCGATCCGGTGGTCGGCGACATCGCCGGCAATGCGGACAAGGCGCGGCGCGCCCGCGCCACGGCGGCGGGCGACGGCGGCGACCTCGTCGTGTTTTCAGAGCTGTTCATCTGCGGCTATCCGCCAGAAGACCTCGTGCTCAAGCCGGCGCTCCAGGAGGCATGCCGGAGCGCGGTCGAGGCACTCGCGGTCGAGACGGCGGATGGTGGGCCCGCCATGCTGATCGGCACGCCCTGGGTCGAGGACGGCAAGCTCTACAATGCCGTCGCTTTGCTCGACGGCGGCCGCGTCGCGGGCCTGCGCTTCAAGGTTGATTTGCCGAACTATGGTGTGTTCGACGAAAAGCGGGTGTTCGCGCCGGGATCGATGCCCGGACCGGTCAATTTCCGCGGCGTGCGCCTCGGCGTGCCGATCTGCGAGGACATCTGGGGCCCGGAGCCGGTCGAATGCATCAGCGAGACCGGCGGCGAGATATTGCTGGTGCCGAACGGTTCGCCCTACCGCCGCGGCGTGGCCGACGAGCGGCTCAACGTGGCGGTGGCGCGGGTCAGGGATGCCGGCCTGCCGCTGGTCTATGTCAACCAGGTCGGCGGCCAGGACGAACTGGTGTTCGAGGGCGCCTCGTTCGTGCTAAACGCCGATTTGACCCTCGGCGCCCAGCTTCCGTCATTTCGCGAGGCGGTCGCGACGGTGGTGTTCGAACGCACGGCGCACGGCTGGCATTGCGGCGGCGGCGCGACTGCGCCGCCGGTGACCGGCGACGAGGCCGATTATGCGGCCTGCGTGCTGGGCGTGCGCGACTATGTGGACAAGAACGGCTTTCCCGGCGTCGTCATCGGCCTGTCCGGCGGCGTCAACTCCGCGCTGTGCGCGGCGATGGCGGTCGATGCGCTGGGCGCCGAGCGGGTGCGCTGCGTGATGCTGCCGTACCGATTTACCTCGCGGGATTCCCTCGACGATGCCGCGCAGATCGCGACTGCGCTCGGCGTCCATTACGACGTGGTTCCGATCGCGAGCGCCGTCGAGGGGCTGGAGCAGGCGCTGGCGCCGCTGATGGCCGGCCTCAAGCGCGACGTCACCGAGGAGAATCTCCAGGCGCGGGTGCGCGGCACCATGCTGATGGCGGTCTCCAACAAATTCGGCCTGATGGTGGTCACGACCGGCAACAAGTCGGAGATGTCGGCGGGCTACGCGACGCTGTACGGCGACATGAATGGCGGCTTCAACCCGGTCAAGGACCTCTACAAGACCGAGGTCTACCGCCTGGCGCGCCTGCGCAACGGCTGGAGGCCCGAGGGCGCGCTCGGCCCGTCCGGGCGGGTGATCCCGGAAAACGTGATCGTGCGCGCGCCCACCGCAGAATTGCGCGAGAACCAGACCGACCAGGACTCGCTGCCGCCCTATGACGTGCTCGATGCGATCCTGGAGCGGCTGGTGGAACGCGAGGAGCCGATCTCGACCATCGTGGCCGCCGGCTTCGACCGCGATCTCGTCCAGCGCATCGAGCGCATGCTCAACCTCGCCGAATACAAGCGGCGCCAGGCCGCCCCCGGCGTCAAGGTGACACTGAAGAATTTCGGCCGCGACCGCCGCTATCCCATCACCAACCGGTTTCGCGATCCCGGCGTCGCCGTGTCCGCTACCGCGACCACCGCCAAGGGCGTCGCGGCGAAAAGCGAAGCGATCGATTTTTAGGGCGAGCGTTGTAGCCCGGATTGAGCAAAGCGAAATCCGGGGTCGCGAGATGCGATATCCTTACAGCCGCTGCTCCCGGATTTCGCTTCGCTCAATCCGGGCTACCCACTGCGCACTGCCTTCGCTACCGCGTCGGGATGAAGGTCGGCCCGACCGCCCGCACGGTGCGCTTCGAGGGGTCGGCGTCGGGCACCGCCGCGGTGTCGGCGGGATCGGCGGGCGTCGCCGGAGCGGCGCGGCGGGCGTCGGTTCGCGCCGGTGCCGGCGGAGTCTTGCCTGGGGCAGGCGGCTGGCTCATCGCCTTGGCCTTCTCCTCGGTCACGACGATATCGCCGCGCTCCACCGTGGAATCCTTGATCTGGCCGAGAGCGTCGGCCCAGCTCTGGCCGGGCAGGCGGCAGCTGCAGGTCGCGACGAATTCGCGCCGGTAGCGGAAGGCGTTCGGCATGTCCTTGTAGACGCGCCCGTTGTTGGCGACCGCCTGGGCCACGTCCTCGCCGGGGTTGCGGTGGGAATACAGCACCGCCTCGGTGGCGGGGCACAGCTTCTGGCAGGTCTGCTCGTCGTCTGCGAATCGGGTCGAGGAGGTCGAATTGGAAATCGGGAAATAGTAGCCGTCGCAGGTGCGCACACACAGGGTGCGGTATCCGCCGGCGCCGACCTGGGGATAATCGCCCGGAGCCGGTGGCGCGATGGTCGTATTGGGGCCGCCGAACAGGGTTTCGAAGAAGCCGCGCTGCTGCGGCACCGCCGCCGCCGCGGCGCGGTATTGCGGGCCGCAATTGTTTTGGGCGAGCGCGTTGACCACCGACTGGCGCTGCATGTCGTCGTCGCCGCCCCGGCGCGTGCGCTGGAGGTCGGCGAGGGTGCGGTCGATCGCGCTGCGCATCTGCTGGACCTGACCGCTGAGCGTGCCGCATTGCTGCGGCTGGGTCTGGAAAATCGAGAACAGGGTGGTCGGCTGGCAGCCGAGCCGCTGGTATTGTGCCTGGACGCGATCGAGGTCGGACTGCTGCTTGGCGAGGGAATCCTCGATGCGGCGCGCCTGGTCGGCCCGTGCGGGGTCGGCGCCGCTGCGGTCGATGGAGGCGAGTTGGCCCTCGAGCCGCACGCAGACGGGGTTTCCCGACGTGGCGGGCTGCGGCGGTTGCGGGATGGCTTGCGCCGCCGCAGCGGCCGGCAACCCGAGCAGCGCCAACGCAACCCAAGCGAACCGGTAGCAGCTTGAAATCATGTCAATTTCGCCTCATCCAGGCCGATCGCTGCTCCTCCCCCCGCACCCCTTAAGCCGGGAAAAGGTGACCAAATTAGGTATCCCGTCGCCCGATCCCCGAATCTGGTTCACAGATGCTGGACGAGTCGACCCATAACCTGTTGGAATTAAAAGCTTTAGAGCGTTGTCCGCGCAGCCTGAATCGACGGCGCTCCAAGCGGCTACACATCATCCACGCCGCGGGCCCGCCGACGGGAATCGCCTCGGTGTGCAAGTTCCACCAAACGCCGGGCATGATCAAGCCCGGCGTTTGCTTGCGCGCCGAGAGCGACACCTATTCGGCATCCGGCTGGAGTTCCGGGCGGGCGGCGTCGAAGGCGGGAAGCTTCAGCAATGCCGCGTCCACCGCCGATATCCTCGGGAAGCGATCGAGTGGCACCTTGAAGCGGCGGGCGTTGTAGACCTGCGGGACGAGGCAGATGTCGGCCACCGTCACCTGCGGGCCGAAGGCATAGGGGCCGGGCCGGATCAGCGCCTCGACGGCCGCAAAGCCGGCGTCGACCCAGTGCCGGTACCAGGCTTCGACGGCGGCCTTGTCGGCCTTGAGCTCATGGCGGAGGTAATTGAGCGGGCCGACATTGTTGAGGGGATGGATGTCGCAGGCGATGATCTGGGCGACTGCGCGCACCTTCGCCCGCGCGATGGCATCCGCCGGCAGCAGCGCCGGTTCGGGATGGATTTCGTCGAGATACTCGATGATGGCGAGGGATTGCAGCAGCACTTCTCCGGGGAGCGCCAGCGCCGGCACCCGTTCCTGCGGGTTGACGGCGTGAAATTCAGGCGAGTGCTGGCGGCCGCCGTCCCTGGTCAGGTGGATCGGCACGGTATCGAAGGGTAGCCCCTTGAGGTTGAGCGCGATCCGCACGCGATAGGCGGCCGAGGAGCGGAAAAACGAATAGAGCTGCACGGTTCCTCCCGACCCGCCGCACAACGGACGGGACACTCTGGTTACGACTTAGACAGTGCATTCAGTTTCAATGTCATGCCCCGCGAAAGCGGGGCACCCAGTAACCCCTGTGGTATCGGTGGAACTCATGCCGCGCCCAAATCGCAGTCCGTGGTTACTGGATCGCCCGGTCAAGCCGGGCGATGACAACGATGGTATTCAAGCGTCGGAGAGGACACTTGAGACCTCTATTTTCTGCCTTTGGCCGCCGATTCCGCGGTCAAGATTCTCGACTGCTCGGTCAGCCGGGCGACCGCCCGCTCGAAGGCGGCGCGGTCGGCAGGATCGACCGTTTCGAACAAACGGCGGGCGAAATCAAGCGCCCCGGGCGCGAGATCATCGTAGATCGCGCGCCCCGCCGGGGTCAGCGACAGAAAGGCCTCCCGCCGGTCGGCGCGGTTCGCGCGCCGCTCCAGGAGCTTGCGTTTCTCAGTCCCCCACCGCGCGGGACACCTTGGTCTTGTGCATATGGCTGTGGGCGCCGATCGCCTTCGCGGTCATGGTCTCGAATTGACCGAGCGTGACCAGGATGCGCCACTCCGGCACGTCGATGCCGTAGCGATCCACATAGATGCGCGACAGCGCCTGGGAAACGAGGCTCGCCACTACGTTGAGCTGGTAGGGGAGGAATCCCTCCAGCTTCAGCGGCGCGGCTTCCGGATCGAGGCCCGCCGTCGCTTCCTTCTTGGCTGTGATCACGCCCGTCATCGCTGGCGGCCCTTCTGCCGGGATAGAAGGGAGGATGGCCGATGTTCAGGCGGCGCGCAACGGAGGCTTGCAAGCAGTTGTCAGAGCATTTTCGAATTAGCCTGACCCTGCTGATGTCATTGCCCGGCTTGACCGGGCAATCCAGTACTCACGGTCAGTGTTTACTGGATCGCCCGGTCAAGCCGGGCGATGACAGAGAATTGCTCAGCGGGTGCACTCGATGGCGACCCAGTCGCCGCAGGTCGCGGAGTGGCAGCTCGGATGGGTGCTGCCGCCGGTAACCTCGTCGGGCTCGATCTTTCGGAACGACACCGCCTGGGCGTAGTTTTGGGACTGGCAGTAGGCGCTCGCCACCACCTTGCCGCACCGCGCCCCGGTCACCAGGCACTGGTCGACGCCGTAATCGCTGTGGTTCTCGATGATGAAGATGCGGGTTTCCGCGCCGGCGGGGACGGCCCCGATACAGGCAAGGGCCACAGCGGCAAGGAGGATACGCATGGAACCGCCGGATTTGGTTTACGCAACATTGAAGCCGGCCGGCAAATTGATCCAAATTCCTCAAAGTCCCGTTAACCGAACGGCTCCGGCGGTGGCGAGCAGCGGCTTTTTTGCACGCACTCTTGACTGCGCAGGGCCTCATGCCCATTGTGCGCCGCCATGAGCGGCCTTTTTGCGATTTGCGGCATTTGCCGGGAGATTATCGGCTAGCGTCAGCTGGCTGTGGCCGTCTTTTCTCGCCCGAGATGAACGACGCCCCGGCCAGCGGAGCCGGTGGCTAGGCGCTTGCCGCAAGCGCCGTTCGACGGGATGACGATGGAACTCAAGCTCTACGATACGCTGGCCCGCGAGAAGCGGGCATTCGAGCCGATCGATCCGCGCAACATACGAATGTATGTGTGCGGGCCGACCGTCTACGACTTCGCCCATATCGGCAATGCGCGGCCGGTGATCGTGTTCGACGTGCTGTTCCGCCTGCTGCGCCATCTCTACGGGGCGGACCACGTCACCTATGTCCGCAACATCACCGACGTCGACGACAAGATCAACGCGCGCGCCGCCGAACGCGGTATCCCGATCCGCGAATTGACGGAAGAGACCTACGCCAATTTCAAGGCCGACGTCGCCGCGCTCGGCTGCCTGCCGCCCACCGTCGAGCCGCGGGCGACCGAGCACATCGAGGAGATGAAGGTCCTGATCGAGCGGCTGGTGGCGGACGGCCACGCCTATGTCGCGGATGACAACGTGCTGTTCGACGTGCCCTCGATGCCGGATTACGGCAGCCTGGCGCGGCGCCCCCTCGACGAGATGATCGCCGGCGCCCGGGTCGACGTCGCGCCCTACAAGCGCGACCCCATGGATTTCGTGCTGTGGAAGCCGTCCAAGCCCGGCGAGCCGTCCTGGCCGTCACCGTGCGGGATCGCGGCACCGGGCCGGCCGGGCTGGCACATCGAATGCTCGGCGATGTCGTGGAAACATCTCGGCGAGACCTTCGACATCCACGGCGGCGGCATCGATCTCGTGTTTCCGCACCATGAGAATGAAATCGCCCAGTCGCGCTGCGCGTTTCATAGGCCTGTGATGGCGAACTACTGGATGCACAACGGCTTCCTGCAGGTCGAAGGCGAGAAGATGTCGAAGAGCCTCGGCAATTTCGTCACGATCAGGGAACTGCTGGAGAAGTTTCCGGGTGACGTCATTCGCCTGCAGATGCTGATGACTCACTATCGCCAACCGATTGATTGGATGGGAAGTCGGTCAGAAGTCGCACGGATGGAATTGCAGGACTGGGCAAGTGCGCTCGGCAGATATTACGAATTTCCTCAGGTCGACCCACCCCAGGAACTACTCGAAGCGCTGGGTGACGATCTCAATACGCCGAATGCAATAACCGTCCTTAGGGAGCTTTACTCGGCCGCAAAGCACGGCGATTTGAGCACCAAATTGCGTTTCGCTGCGGGATGTCATCTTCTGGGTTTCCGCAAGTTGAATAAGCCAGGCCTTTTCGATGCTGGCGTGTCCGGCATGAACGTCGGTCAGGTTTCCTTATTTGCACATTCTGACGACGTTGTGAGACTGCGTGCTTCCATCGCCAATAATGCGCCGGCCTCGATTATCCAGCAGATAGAGTCACGCATTACGCGAGGCGGACTGGGTGTCGAAGTTGGGCCAGTCGGACATATCACATTGGTTCGCGGTGATCCGGGGGACATAAAGCAAAAGATCGAAGCGCTGATCGCCGCACGCACCGCTGCCCGCAAATCGAAGAACTTCGCCGAGTCCGACCGCATTCGCGACGAACTCGCCGCCATGGGCGTGGTGCTCAAGGACTCCAAGGACGGCACTACCTGGGAGATCGCGCGATGATGGTCTCTGCAAATGCCCCCTCCCCATCCCTCCCCCGCAAGCGGGAGAGGGGGCAGGCAACACGCGATGCGAGGGGGTACGTAACGCGCGGCGCGCTCAGCCCGGCTCCCTCTCCCGCTTGCGGGGGAGGGGTGGGGAGGGGGCGCGCGCCGCTCATGCTGAGCGATGAAACGGGCTCCCTCTGGCCCGATGCACAGCAAGGCCAATTCGATGGTTGATCACCCCGAAACCCCGAAATGGCACGTTTCAGAGACGCTGCGCGGTCGCGCCAAGGCGCTGCGCCGTGACATGACCGACGCCGAGCGTATCGTCTGGTACGCGCTGCGAGCGCATCGGCTTCACGGCGCCAGTTTCCGGCGGCAAGTGCCGATTGGTCCCTACATTGTCGATTTCGTCTGTCAGGCGGCCAAGTTGATCATCGAGGTGGATGGCGGCCAGCATTACGAACCCGAACACATGGCGCATGACATGCGGCGGCGCGACTACCTCGCGGCTCAGGGCTACCACGTCCTTCGCTTCAGCAATCTCGACGTGATGAAGAACAGGTCCGGAGTGCTGGAAACGATCGCGGCTGCGCTTGAGAGGGCAGAGAGCCCCCTCCCTAGCCCTCCCCCGCAGGCGGGGGAGGGGACAGCAGAGCAGGTAGAAGAGGGGACAGCAGAGGGCCTCGCCCCATGATCGCGCCCGTGCAATCCAAGCTGGGGCTGCGGCCGTATCTGCCGGACGACGCGCCGCTGCTGGCGGAGATCTTTCGTGCCAGCATCGAGGAACTCACCGGCGACGACTACGACCCCGGCCAGCAGAGGGCGTGGGCCGCCTTGGCCGAGGACGAGGGCGCGTTTGCCGCCAAGCTCGCCGGCGCGCTTACCCTGGTCGCCACCACGCAAGGCGCCCCGGTCGGCTTTGCCTCGCTCGCCGGCGCCGACGAGATCGACATGCTCTACGTGCATCCCGCCGCGACCCGGCAAGGCGTGGCGGCGCTGCTGGTCGATGCACTGGAAAGGCTAGCGGCCGGCCGCGGCGCCAAGCGCCTCAAGGCGGACGCCAGCGACACGGCGGTGGGCTTCTTCGAGCATCGCGGCTTCACCGCCCTGCAACGCAACACGGTGCATCGCAACGGCGAATGGCTCGCCAATACGACGGTCGAAAAGAAACTCGACAAGGACACAAAGGTGGCCCCATGACCCAGCCCGAAACCCCGTTTCCGCGCCATTGGCTCTACTACATCGCGCTCAAGGTCGTCCTCATCGCGATCGCGGTCGCGGTGACGCTGAAGCTTCTGGGCTATTGGTGAATTTGGACGATTGGTGAAATCGATGCCGCCGCGCGAACGCATCTATCTCTTCGACACCACGCTGCGCGACGGAGCGCAGACCAACGGCGTCGACTTCACGCTGCACGACAAGCTGGCGATCGCGTCGCTGCTCGACGATCTCGGCATCGATTACATCGAAGGCGGCTATCCCGGCGCCAATCCCACCGACACCGAACTGTTCGCCCATGACCGGCCGATGCGCGCGACCTTCACGGCGTTCGGCATGACGCGGCGGCCCGGCCGCTCGGCGTCGAACGATCCCGGCCTCGCCGGGCTGCTCGATGCCCATGCCGACGCGATCTGCTTCGTGGCGAAGTCGTCCGACTACCACGTGCGCGTCGCGCTGGAGACCACGCTCGAAGACAATCTCGCCTCGATCCGTGACAGCGTGAGCGCCGCCAAGGCGAAAGGCCGCGAGGTCCTGCTCGACTGCGAGCATTTCTTCGACGGCTACAAGGCCAATCCGGACTACGCGCTCGCCTGCGCCAAGGCCGCCTACGAGGCCGGCGCGCGCTGGGTGGTGCTG
This sequence comes from uncultured Alphaproteobacteria bacterium, assembly GCA_963800215.1. GTDB lineage: Bacteria > Pseudomonadota > Alphaproteobacteria > Rhizobiales > Xanthobacteraceae > JAJPKK01. The sequence continues at coordinate 329,051 of CAWCZY010000014.1, forward strand.
TGCGACACCAATGGCGGCACGCTGCCCCATGAGATCGAAGCGATCGTCGCCACCGTGGTCGAGGCCGTGCCGGGGGATCACGTCGGCATCCACGCCCATAACGACACCGAGCAGGCGGTGGCGAATTCGCTCGCCGCGGTGCGCGCCGGCGCGCGCCAGATCCAGGGCACGCTCAATGGTCTCGGCGAGCGCTGCGGCAACGCCAACCTGGTTTCGCTGATCGGCAACCTCAAGCTCAAGCCAGGATATTCCGAGCGGTTCGAGATCGGCGTTCCCGACGGCAAGCTCGCGAGCCTCACCCACGTGGCGCACGCGCTCGACGAGATCCTCAACCGGGCGCCAAACCGCCATTCGCCCTATGTCGGCGAGAGCGCGTTCGCGACCAAGGCCGGCATCCACGCCTCGGCCATCGTGAAGGACCCCGCGACCTACGAGCATGTGCGGCCGGAGGCGGTCGGCAACCGGCGCAAGCTCCTGGTGTCGGACCAGGCGGGACGCTCCAACGTGCTCGCGGCGCTCGACCGCATCGGCATCTGCGTTGAGAAGGACGATCCGCGCGTCTCCCGCCTGCTCGACGTCGTCAAGGAGCGCGAGACGGTGGGTTATGCCTATGAGGCGGCGGACGCCTCCTTCGAACTGCTGGCGCGGCGCATGCTCGGGCGGGTGCCGCAGTATTTCGACGTCACCCAGTTCGACGTCAATGTCGAGCAGCGCGTCAACGCCATGGGCGAGCGCGTCAGCGTCAGCCTCGCCGTCGTCAAGGTCACGGTCGGCGACGACAAGCTGATATCGGCGGCCGAAGGCAACGGCCCCGTCAACGCGCTCGATCTCGCCTTGCGCAAGGATCTCGGAAAGTACCAGACCTACATCAGCGGCCTCGAGCTCACCGATTACCGCGTGCGTATCCTCAATGCCGGCACCGAGGCGGTGACGCGCGTCCTGATCGAAAGCGAGGACGAGAACGGCGAGCGTTGGACGACCATCGGGGTGTCGCCCAACATCATCGACGCCTCGTTCCAGGCGCTGATGGATTCCATCGTCTACAAGCTGGTGAAATCCGGCGCGCCGGCGTGACCGCGCCGCGCCCCTGAAGGCAGCAGGCGTCCATGATCGACCACGTCTCCATCGCCGTGTCCGATCTCGCCGCGGCAGCGAAATTTTATGAATTGGCATTGGCTCCGCTCGGCTACGCGAAGCTGGAGCAGCGCCCCGCGACGGTCGGCTTCGGCAAGCGCTATGCCGAATTCTGGATCAATCTGCGCCCGTCACTGCCGCCGCCGGCGCCGCAATCCGGCGCTCACGTCGCGTTGCGCGCGGCGAGCACCGCGGCGGTCGATGCGTTCCACGCCGCCGCGCTGGCGGCGGGCGGCTCCTGCGACGGCCCGCCGGGATTGCGGCCGCAACACGGCGAACGCTACTACGCCGCCTTCATCCGCGACCCCGACGGCAACCGCATCGAGGCGGTGACGTTTCCTGAGGCGTGACGCAGTTTGCTCACACGCCGTCGTCATGGCCGGGCTTGTCCGGCTTGTCCCGGCCATCTCGATGCCCTCGGCACAGCTGTGCCGCGCGAGATCGAGATCGCCGGGACGAGCCCGGCGATGACGTCTGTGGGTGCTTCGACCTGATGGGAACATCTTCTCGCCCCGATTGAATATTGGCATTGCAGCACGACCGCGCTAAACCGGGCGCGGGAGTATCCTCGGCCGCCGGGCCCAAAGCGCTTCGGGAAAATGCTGTTCCAATCGCAGGGTTTCATTCTGCTGTTCCTGCCGGTCGCGGTCGCCGCCTATTACGCGGTGGCGCAATGGGTCGTGGTGCGGCAGACGGTGCTCATCATCGCCTCGCTGGTCTTCTACGGGTGGTGGGATGTGCGCTTCATCCCGCTGCTGCTCGGCCAGATCGGTGCATCATGGCTGATGTCGCTGTGGTATGAGCGCAGCGGGCATACTGGGCCGCTCTATCTCGGGGTCGTCCTCAATCTCGCGTCGCTCGCGACCTTCAAGTATCTCGATTTCCTCATCGGCATCGTGCAGTCCGTGATCGGCGTCGACCTGCCGCGGGCGCATCTCGTGCTGCCGATCGGCATCAGCTTCTTCTCGTTCCAGCTCATCTCCTATCTCGTCGACCGCATGCGCAAGGATGCACCGCTGTATCCGCTGCGCCCGTTCGCGCTGTTCGTGCTGCTGTTCCCGCATTTGATCGCCGGACCGATCGTGCGCCACAACGAACTGGTGCCGCAGTTCGACCAAGACCCACGCCGCGACGGCGTGTGGGCGCGCACCAGCCTCGGCCTGTTCCTGTTCACCCTGGGATTCGCCAAGAAGGTCCTGCTGGCCGACCGCCTCGCCGAAGTCGTCGACCCCCTGTTCAACAGCGTCCCGCATCGCATGCTCAATCTCGGCGAGGCCTGGACCGCGACGCTCTCCTTCACGTTCCAGCTGTTCTGCGATTTTTCCGCCTACACCGAAATGGCGATCGGCATCGCCCTCTTGTTCGGCCTGCTGCTGCCGGAGAATTTCCGGCGGCCCTATGTCTCCACCAGCGTGCGCGATTTCTGGCGCCGCTGGCACATTTCGCTGTCGAACTTCATCCGCGACTACCTCTACATCCCGCTCGGCGGCAGCCGTAACGGAGTTCCGCGCTACATCTTCGCCACCATGGGCGCCATGGGCATTTGCGGGCTGTGGCACGGCGCCGGCTGGACTTATGTTGTCTGGGGCCTGTGGCACGGCCTCGGCCTTCTCGTGTGCCATGCCTGGCAGAGCCTGAAGCGGCCGATGCCGGCGCTGCTGGGCTGGGCGATCACGATGCTGTTCGTGATGGTGGGCTGGGTGCTGTTCCGTGCCGCCGATTTCCACACCGCGGCGCTGGTCCTCTATTCGCTGGTCGGCGGCGGCGGCATCGCCGGCGGCATCCAGAGCGCCGGGCTGATCATTATCGCGGCGCTGGTCTCGGTGCTGGTGCCGTCGGCCCACGAGATCAAGGACATGCGTCCGCTGCCGTGGCCGGCCATCGCCGTGGGAGCAGCGGCGCTCGCCGGCTTCTGCGTGCTCGAGGTCGGCAACGGCCCGCCGCTCAATTTCATCTATTTCCAGTTTTGAGCGCGCGATGAAGCGGCAAGCCGTCGAAATCGCACCGAGCGGGACCAAGTCGAACCCGACGAGTTCGATCGGGACGAACGCGGATGACCGTGCGTGGCGCCGCTTCGCGCTCACCTTCGTCGGCGTGTTCGCCGCCGTGGTCGGCATCGTCTACGTCTTCATCATCCTGATCGACCCCTATGACAGCGGGCGGTTTTTCTCGCTCGGCCCGCGCAGCCTCTATGACGGGGCCCAAGGCATTGGCGACGCCCCACCCGGCGGCGTTGCGCCGTCGAAGGCGGCGGCGTTCGGCGATACCGACACGTCCCAGCGCACCGCAAATGTGGCGCTCGGCCGCTCGGCGCGCTTCAACGCGGCGATCTTCGGCAATTCGCACGGCCAGCTCATCAGTCCGCAGCGCCTGTCGCGGGCGACCGGGCTGAATTTCGTCCAGCTCACGGTGCCCGGCGCCAATGTGCGCGAGCAGATCGCCATGATGCGCTGGTTCATCGCCCATCATCCCGCGCCCAGCGCGCTGGTCCTCGCGCTCGACGAGCGGTGGTGCGTCACCGACCCGGCCTTGCCGTTGCGCACGCCGTTTCCGTTCTGGCTCTACAGCGACAGCAACCTGGTCTATCTCGCCAATGCGCTCAGCACGCGCACGCTGCGCGACGGCGTCCGCCGCCTCGCCTCGGCTTTCGCCCCGGCGGTTGCGGTCGATCCCGCCGGCTATGCCGACTACGAGGCCGGCAAGGCGTGGAGCTTCAAGCCCGGCAAGCCGGCGGGGTGGGAAGGATTTCCAGCGCGCGACGACCGGCCGTTCCGGCGCGAGCCGGACTTTCCCGGGTTGATCCTGCTCGATGCGCTGCTCGGCGAAATCCCCGCGAGCACGCCCGTCGTGATCGTGCTGCCGCCGCAGTTCTACACGCGGCTTCCGCCGCCGGACACCGGCGGCGCGCGGTTTCGCGACTATTGCAAGTGGCAGATGGCGTTGCGCGCCGAGCGCGGCGCCGGCAGCGCGTTCATCGATTTCCTGGTCGATTCCGAGATCGCGCGAAAGCCCGAGAACTTCATGGACGACGAGCATTATCGCTCCAATGTCGCCGAGATGATCGAGGCCGAAATCGCCGCCGCCCTCAACCGGCCGCGAATTCGCCTCCCGGGCCGGCCATGATTGAAGCCAAGGCCGCCCCTCACGCATGGCGACGCTTCGCCATTTGGTTCGTCGCCGTGTTCGGCGGCGGCATCGGGTCGATCTATGCGGCGCTGGTGGTGATCGATCCCTATGACACCGGACGGTTTCCCACCTTCATGAAGCCGGGCGTCATCAACTCCGGCCAGCGCACCTCCAATGCGAGCCACGGCCGCGATCCCCGGTTCGACGCCGCGGTGATCGGCAATTCACGCGGCCAGATGCTCGACCCCGCCAAGCTCTCCCAGGCGACCGGGCTCAGCTTCGTCCAGCTCACGACGCCCGCTGCGGGGGCGCAGGAGCAGATGACGATGCTGCGCTATTTCATGGCCCATCACCGGCGCATCGACGCCCTCATCCTGTCGGTGGACGAGCGCTGGTGCGGCCATGACCCTGCGCTGCCGATCATCCTGCCGTTTCCGTTCTGGCTCTATCGCGGCAACCTCGAATACCTCGCCCACCTCCTGAGCACGCGCGCGCTCACCTTCAGCGCGAGGCGCATCAAGATGGAACTCGGCGCGGCCGCGGCGGACGATGCGCGCGGCTACCAGGATTACGAAACCGGGCATTACCGGAACTTCCGTCCGCGCGCGCAGCGGCCGCCGCATAAGCCCGTCGTCGCGCCCCTCGACACGCCGTTCCCGGCGTTCGATCTCCTCGATCCCGTGCTGGCGGAGCTGCCGCAGACCAAGGTGGTGTTCCTGATGTCGCCGGTCTACCAGGACTGGCTCGACGACCTCGATCCGCAGATGGTCGCCGACCTGCCGCGCTGCAAGGCGGAGTTCGCGCGCCGCGCCGCCAGCCGTCCCCACACCGCCTTTCTCGACTATTTCGCCGAGGGGCCGTTCAGCCGCGATTCCGAAAATTTCATGGATACCCAGCATTTCCGGCTCAGGGTCGCGCGCATCCTCGAGGCGAAGATCGTCGAGGCGCTGAACCAGATGCGGTAGGCGCGTTAGATAGAACCCGTCATTCCGGCGCCGCCGAAGGCGGAACCCGGAATCCAGGCTGTGGTGCAGGCTGCGAGGCCGTCTGGATTCCGGGTTCGCCGCTGGCGCGGCGCCCCGGAATGACCGCGTGACCCTACAGCCGCCGCACGCGCTCCGGCTCGCCTTGCAGCTCGCGCTCCTCGACCTGGGCGACGGCGGCGGCGAGCGCCGGCAGGATATTCTCGACTTCATCGACGGCGATATAGGCGAGCTGCCGTCCGGCCGGCAGGAACGCCGAGCCGCGCAGGTGCTCGAAAACCGCGATCAGCGGATCCCAGTATCCCGCGACATTGGCGAGCAGGATCGGCTTGCGATGGCGGCCGAGCTGCGCCCAGGTGAGCTGCTCGACCAGCTCTTCGAGGGTTCCGACGCCGCCGGGCAGGGCGACGAAGGCGTCGGCGCGCTCGAACATCAGCCGCTTGCGCTCGTGCATGTCGGTGGTGACGATGATCTCGTCGGCATCGCGGAACAGGCGCTCCTGCGCCTTGAGGAACTCCGGTATGATCCCGGTGATCTCGCCGCCATGGTCATGGACCGCGCGGGCGAGGGTTCCCATCAGCCCGGTCGAGCCGCAGCCGTAGATCAGCCGGATCTTGTTGCGTGCCAGGATTTCGCCGAATTGCCTGGCGGCGGCGGTGTAGGCCGGATCATTGCCTGAACTCGATCCGCAGTAGACGCAGATTCGCTTGATTTTGCTCATTGGAAATCATTTGGCACTGCACGCGCCCTCGCGTCAAGCCGCCGTGCACCGGCGCATCCGGGGCTGCCCCATGCGCCGGAAACATGAGGATTTGGCGGGCACACGGATGAATGCGCGGGCAAAACTTCCTATATGAGGGGTTGTTGACGGCCGTGCGGTCCGTCAGATACGGACCCCCATGAGCGATTTCGTGCGCACCCCCCAGCAGATGAAACGCGAGGTCTCCGCCGAGGGCGGAGCGCTGTGGCGCACGCTCTACCATCTGTGGCCCTATATGTGGCCGTCGGACCGGCCCGATCTCAAGGCGCGGGTGATGATGGCGCTGGGCCTGCTGCTGGCGGCGAAGCTCGCCACCATCGCGGTGCCGTTCACCTTCAAATGGGCGACCGACGCGCTGGTGCAAGACACCAGCGGCGCGAAATTGACCGCCTATGTGCTCGCGATCCCGCTGACGATGACCGCGGCCTATGGCGGCACCCGCATCCTGATGGCGCTGCTGACGCAGGCCCGCGACGGAGTGTTCGCCAAGGTCGCCATGAATGCGGTGCGCCGGCTCGCGATCCTCACCTTCGAGCACATGCACCGGCTGTCGCTGCGCTTTCATCTCGAGCGCAAGACCGGCGGCCTCACCCGCGTGCTCGAGCGCGGACGCAACGGCATCGAGACCATCGTGCGGATGGTGATCCTGCAGCTGGTCCCGACCATCGTCGAAGTGCTGATGATCTGCGGCGTGCTGCTCTATCAGTTCGACTGGCGCTACGTGCTGGTCATCTTCATCACCGTCGCGGTGTACATGGCGTACACTTATTACGCGACCGAGTGGCGCATCGGCATCCGCCGCAAGATGAACGAGAGCGACACCGACGCCAACACCAAGGCGATCGATTCCCTGCTCAACTACGAGACCGTCAAATATTTCAGCGCCGAGCAGCGCGAGACTGCGCGCTACGACCGCTCGATGGCCCGCTACGAGCATGCCAGCGTCCAGGCCTATGTCTCGCTCGCCGTCCTCAATGCCGGCCAGGCCGCGATCTTCACCGTCGGCCTCACCGTCACCATGGGGATGTGCGTCTACGGCATCAGGTCCGGGACCCACTCGATCGGCGACTTCGTCATGATCAACGCCATGATGATCCAGCTCTACCAGCCGCTGAACTTCATGGGCATGGTCTATCGCGAGATCAAGCAGGCGGTGATCGACATCGAATCCATGTTCGCGATCCTCGGGCGTGATACCGAGATCAAGGATCGCCCCGGCGCCCCGCCGCTGGTGGTTACCCGGGGCGCCATCCGGTTCGACGACGTGCGGTTCGCCTACGAGCCGGAGCGGCCGATCCTCAAGGGCATATCGTTCGAGGTTCCGGCCGGGCGCACGGTGGCGATCGTCGGCCCCTCCGGCGCCGGCAAATCGACCATATCGCGGCTGCTGTTCCGCTTCTACGACGTGACCGGCGGCCGCATCACCATCGACGGGCAGGACATCAGGGAGGTCGCCCAGACCTCGCTGCGCGACGCCATCGGCATGGTCCCGCAGGACACCGTGCTGTTCAACGACACGGTGCGCTACAACATCCGCTACGGCCGCTGGGACGCCAGTGATGCCGAGGTCGAAGCGGCCGCGGCGCACGCCCAGATCGACGCCTTCATCCGCTCGACGCCCAAGGGCTACGACACCGAGGTCGGCGAACGCGGCCTCAAGCTGTCCGGCGGCGAGAAGCAGCGCGTCGCCATCGCCCGCACCATCCTCAAGGGGCCGCCGATCCTGCTGCTGGACGAAGCGACCTCGGCGCTCGACAGCCACACCGAAAAGGACATCCAGGACGCGCTCGACCGCATCTCCGAGGACCGCACCAGCCTGGTGATCGCCCACCGTCTGTCGACCATCATCGACGCGGACGAGATCCTCGTGCTCGACCAGGGCATCATCGTCGAGCGCGGCACCCACCAGGGGCTGTTGGCGCAAGGCGGGCTCTATGCCAGCATGTGGAACCGGCAGCGCGAAGCCGAGCAGGCGCGCGAGACGCTCGCCCGGGTCGGCGACGACGACGTCGCGCCCAACCGGGTGCCGCCGCCGCTCGATGAAGCCGCGGAGATCGTCACCCCGGATTTCGTTACCCCCGATGTCATCGCCGCCGACGCCGCGGAGTGAGCATGTCGATCGCCGCCTCGATCCGTTCCCAGCTCGTCCCGATCAACCAGGAGGGCTATCCCTTCATCGCCGGGTTCGGGATCGCGAGCCTGATCCTGATGTGGCTGTGGTCGCCGCTCGGCTGGCTCGGGTTCGTCGCCACGCTGTGGTGCGTCTATTTCTTTCGCGATCCGCCGCGGGTGACGCCGCTGCGCGAGGGCCTCGTGATCGCGCCGGCGGACGGGCGGGTGAGCCGGATCGCCAACGCCGTCCCGCCGGCCGAACTTGCGCTGGGCGAGCGGTCGGTGGCGCGCATCTCGATCTTCATGAGCGTGTTCGACTGCCATGTGAACCGCAGCCCCGTGACCGGCCGGATCGAGCGCATCGCCTACCGCGCCGGTCTGTTCCTCAATGCCGACCTCGACAAGGCGAGCGATGACAACGAGCGCAACTGCTTCCTGATCAGGACCGCCAGCGGGTCGCGCATCGGCGTCGTGCAGATCGCGGGGTTGATTGCGCGGCGCATCGTGCCGTTCGTGCGGGAGGGCACCGCCGTCGGCGCCGGCGAGCGGATCGGCATGATCCGGTTCGGCTCCCGGGTCGACGTCTACCTCCCGGACGGGGGGCGGCCCCTTGTCGCGGAGGGCCAGATCGCCATCGCCGGGGAAACCATCATCGCCGATCTGCAAGGCGGCGACCCCGGCCGCAGCTACCGGGTCGGGTAGGCTGTAGGGTCGCGGTGCTGACTTCGGTTGCGACTCTCGGTCCTAAGCTGCTGCTGCTCCGTGGAATACGGGAAGGTCGAGGAAATCTCGATCCTCCCCCTTAAGAAGCAACATTTGGAAACCAGATGTTGCAATCATACCGGCCCACTGGAGGTCCGCCCATGACCCGTCTCCTGATCGTATCTTTGCTCGCCGGCTGCGTCGCCTCGCTGGCGCAGCTGCAAGCCTTTGCGCAATCTCCCGATCCCGCCCTTCTCGCGCCGCCATTGTCGCGGGCGGGACTGGCGCCGCCGGCGCCGGCGCCGCTGCGGTCCGGATCGATGCAGCCGTCGACTTCGGTTCATGTGCCGCACAGCAATCGCACCGTGCACATTCCGGCGGGAGCCCCGTTCAAGACATTCGGCGATCGCGTCGCCACCTGCACCCATTACGGCGCGGCCAGCGGCCTGCGCGGCGGCCGGCTCAGCACCTTCACGGCGACTTGCGCAAATTGATCGGTGCGTCACTTTGGCGGTTCATCGAGTTTCAATGTCATGCCCCGCGAAAGCGGGGCATCCAGTAACCCCTGTGCCATTGTTGGAACTGGCGCCGTGCCCAAATCGCAGTCCGTGGCTGCTGGATCGCCCGGTCAAGCCGGGCGATGACAGCAATGGGATTCAAGCGCTGGAGACAGGTTTCCAGGGCGCGGTCTCAGGCCCGCCGGGAGAAGCTCGCGAGCAGCACCGCCATGATGCCGGTCAGGAAAATGCCGTCGAAGGTCCCGGCGCCGCCGATCGAGGCGACCGGTGCGCCGAGCCCGCGGACGGTGTCGAGATTGAGGAGATCGGCGCCGATCAACGTGCCCAGGCTGCCGCTGACATAGGCGAGCGCCGCGGCGTTCTCGCGGGCGAGCAGCAGCGCGACCAGCGCGGTCGCGACCGGCGCAACGAACACCGGCACCGCGATACCCACGCCGGGCACGGGATAGGCGAGCATGTGAACGATCGCGGTTATGACAGCGGTCGCGATCAGCCCGTTCAGCCACATCTGGTTCCTGAACAGGAGGTAGAGCGACAACAGCCCGGGTATCACCGCGCCGCCCACATTCACCGCGATGACGGTGCCGGGCCATTGGACCACCGCCGGCACCACATATTGCATGCCGAAGAAGCTGACCTCGACGCCGGACTGCACCTCCCGCTCCGGCAGTTCCACGATCGGAATATTGATGTAGCTGCCGAACAGCGAGCCCAGCAGCAGCAACATCGCGGCGCGCGAACTGATGCCGATGCGAACGAAAGCGTAGCGCAGGATCCCGATCTGGATCAGCACGAGGACGACGAGGAACGCCCCCACCAGCAAGGCGAAGAACGGGACCGTGAGGGGGAGATAGTGCATCTGACCCATGACACCCGTGCGCGGCACGTAGGGTGCAAAAGCGAAGCGTATTGGACCGCTTCGGAGTTTCAGCCGGCGCAATACGCTACCGCATTTGCGCCGCTACGCAGTTTTCGGTCGATCCGTCTTACCGCAGCCCGGCATTGATCTTGTCGAGCACCGCCGACCCTGGACAGAGATCCTTCTCCGACAGCGTGTTGAGCGGCGCGTCGCAGGTGTTGAGATGGGCGTGCAGGTCCTCGGGCTCGTCGGCGATGTAGAGAACCCCGGTGACGACCTGGCCCTTGGCGGTGTGGTGCTGGAGGAAGCTCATCGCCGCCAGCCGGTCGTGCACGTCATAGTCGCCGTTGAGCTTGCGCAGCACCACCTTGGTGCCGTCATGCTGCTCCACCGTCTGCACCGAGCCCGGAGCATAGTCGACGGTGATGGGGTCGCGCCCGGTGATGAAATCAAGCCGGTTCACGGCCTCGTTGTGCTCGCGCACATAGTCGAAGCTCTTGGTCGAACCGGCGTGGTTGTTGAACGCGACGCAGGGGCTGATCACGTCGATGAAGGCGGCACCCTTGTGCTCGATCGCCGCCTTGATGATCGGCACGAGCTGAGTCTTGTCGCCGGAGAACGAACGCGCCACGAAGGTGGCGCCGAGCTGCAGCGCCATCGCCACCATGTCGATCGCATTGTCGGAATTGACGACGCCCTTCTTCGACCGGGAGCCGCGGTCGGCGGTGGCGGAGAACTGGCCCTTGGTAAGGCCGTACACGCCGTTGTTCTCGACGATGTAGACCATGTTCACGCCGCGCCTGATGGAGTGCACGAACTGGCCGACGCCGATCGAGGCAGAATCGCCGTCGCCGGAGACGCCGAGATAGATGAGGTCGCGATTGGCGAGGTTCGCGCCCGTGAGCACCGACGGCATGCGGCCGTGGACCGAATTGAAGCCGTGGGAATTGCCGAGGAAATAATCCGGCGTCTTCGAGGAGCAGCCGATGCCGGAAATCTTGGCGACCCGGTGCGGTTCGATGGACAGCTCGAAACACGCTTCGATGATCGACGCCGTGATCGAATCGTGCCCGCAGCCCGCGCACAGGGTCGAGATCTTGCCCTCATAGTCGCGGTGGGTGTAGCCGAGCGCGTTCTTGGGCAGGCCGGGGTGATGGAACTTGGGTTTGGCGAGATAGGTCATGTGCCTGCTTCATCCCCCAATTTTGTGTAGGACGCCTCACCGGCCACGCTGCTGTGGCAGGCGAGGGGTTCTACACAAAATCGGCGGGCATTTGAATACGTTTGGCGCAGCGGCTCCATGCATTTTTGGTGCGTTCCAATTCATGGTAACGGATTGCTGCGATGCGGCAAATCGCAAAAGTTCCAACGATTCCTGCAACCCAGCCTGCGTCTGCGCGCCGCTTGACCGGCCGCGAGGCTTGGCGCTAATTTGGCCTCGTTCCAAGGGAGATCCCCGACAAGGGGCTGAGAAACCGCTGGCCGTCCGGCAGCGCGGAAATCCTTTGAACCTGAACCGGTTCGCACCGGCGTAGGGATTGGAGCCGAACATCTCCAGCCCTGCGTGAGCGGAGATTTCGATGCAGGGTTTTCCGGCCGACATCAGAGGCTTTCGGGGCGGCACCGCCTGCGTCCGTATTGCCGGCGTCGGCCATGCGCACGCTCGCAACGCCAGCGCCGTCTCCCGCAGGTCGGCCGGCCGCTGTCCCGGCCGCCGTCGATGTCGCCGTAGTCGGCGCCGGCGTGATCGGGCTGTCGATCGCATGGCGGCTGGCCCAGCGCGGGCTCTCCGTCGCGGTATTCGACCGCGCCGGCGCCGGGGCAGGCGCGAGCCTCGCCGCCACCGGCATGCTCGCGGCGGCCGCCGAGCATGAGCCGGGCGATCCGGAGCTCTTGGCATTGGCGCTGGAAAGCCAGCGCATGTGGCCCGCATTCGGCCGCGCCCTGGAGGCCCAGTCCGGCCTTTCCATCGATTTCCGCGACAGCGGCACGCTGGTGGTGGCGCTCGGCCGCGACGAGGTCGAGCGGCTGCGGTTCCGTCACGATCTCCATGTGCGCTGCGGCCTTGCGACAAGCTGGCTCGGCGGCCCGCAGGTGCGGGCGATGGAGCCGGGGCTGCGACCCTCGGTCGCCGCCGGCCTGTTCTGCCCCGACGACCACCAGGTCGACCCGCGGCTGGTCATGACGGCGCTGCGCGACGCCGTGCTGGCGAGCGGCGTCGGCCTTTTCGAGCATTGCGCCGTCGAGGCGCTCGACTTCGCCGGCGGGCGCGTCTGCGGCGTCGAGACTGCGGCAGGCCGCTGCCGCGCCGCCACCGTCGTGCTGGCCGCCGGCGCCTGGACCGCGGGCAATTTGCTGCCGGCCGGATTGGTGGTGCCGGTGCGCCCGCTCAAGGGCCAGGCGCTGGCGCTGACGGCCACGGCGGAAACCGGCACGCTGTCCCATATCGTATGGACGGAGCAGGTGCATCTCGCCGCCAAGGGCGACGGAAGGCTGATCGTCGGGGCGACCGTGGAGGAACGCGGGTTCGACGCCGCCGTCACCGCCGGCGGCCTCTATGCCCTTCTGGAAGGGGCCCGGCGCGCGTTCCCCGCCATCGAGGAAATGGCGGTCGAGGCGGTCTGGACCGGGTTCCGGCCGAGCTCGATCGACGATGCGCCGATTCTCGGGGCTACTGGGGTCGACGGGCTCGTCATCGCCACCGGCCATCACCGCAACGGCTACCTGCTGGCGCCGGTGACGGCGCTGGCGATCGAAGCCCTGGTTGCAGACGGCAAGGTGCCGGCGGTGGCGCACGCCTTCGGGCTCGATCGATTTGGCGGCCCCGCCGTCGACCGCGAAATCGAAAATGTCGAACTGGAAAATGCCGGACTGGAATAAGCCGATGAAGGTCACAATCAACGGGACCCAACGTCATTGCGAGGCGACGAACCTCGCCGAGCTGTGGCGGGCGGAAACCGCCGCACTCGAGATTGCCGAGCCGCGCGGCTTCGCGATCTCGCTCAACGGCGAGGTGGTTCGCCGCGGCGCCTGGACGGCGACGCCGGTGCGCGACGGCGACGCCGTCGAGATCATTCGTGCGATGTCGGGAGGATGAAATGACCGGCCGATCCCTTCAAGCTCGCCGGCGAGACCTTCACTTCGCGGCTCCTGCTCGGCACTGCCGGCTATCCGACCCAGCGCATCCTGGTCGATGCCGCGGCCGCCAGCGGCTGCGAGATCGTCACCGTCTCGATCCGCCGTATTTCGCTCAAGGGCCACGGCTTCGACACCGTCAGCCTGCTGTCGAAATACCGCTTCCTGCCCAACACCGCGGGCTGCGAGACCGCCCGCGACGCCATCAAGACGGCGGAGCTGGCGCGCGAGGCGCTCGACACCAACTGGGTCAAGCTCGAGGTGATCGGCGACCGCGAGACGCTCTATCCCGATGTCACCGAGCTCATGGAGGCGACCCGGCGCCTGGTCGATTCCGGCTTCGTGGTGCTGCCCTATTGCACCGACGATCCCGTGGTGTGCCAGCGCCTGGCCGACGTCGGCGCCGCTGCCGTGATGCCGATGGGCTCGCTGATCGGCTCGGGCATGGGCGTTGCCAATCCCGCGACCCTCGAGCTGATCTGCCGGCGTTCGCCGGTGCCTGTGATCGTCGATGCCGGCATCGGCACGGCGTCGGACGCGGTGATCGCCATGGAGCTGGGCGCAGCGGCCGTCCTGCTCAACACTGCGGTCGCCAAGGCCGACGATCCCGTACGGATGGCGACGGCGATGCGGCATGCGGTCGAGGCCGGCCGCAACGCCCATCTCGCCGGGCGGATTCCGCGCCGCGGCCGCGCCGAGCCGTCGAGCCCGCAGCTCGGGCTGGTCGGTTCATGAGGCCGCTGCCGGGCCCACTTCTCGTCATCACCGACCGCCACCAAGCCTGCCATCCCATCGAGACCATCGCCGCCGCCGTCGGGCGCTTCGGCGGGCGCTGGCTGCTGCTACGCGACAGGGACCTCGCCCGCGAGGAGCGCTGGGACCTCGCCGCCCGGCTGGCGCGGATCGCCGCGGAGCAGGGCTTCGCATTGTCGGTCAGCACCGACATCGAGCTCGCCGCCGTGATCGGGGCCGCCGGGGTACATCTCCAGGCTGCGGCGGCCGTCGTGCCGGCACGCGAGCGCCTCGGTCGCGCCGCCGTCATCGGCGTATCCGCCCACGGCCTTTCCGATGTCGCGGCCGCGGCTGACGCCGGTGCCGATTACGTGACGTTGAGTTCGATTTTCCCGACCGGCAGCAAGCTCGGCTACGGCCCCGCGCTCGGAACGGCCTCCTTGCGCCTGGCCGCGGCGCACGAGATCGCGGTGCTGGCGCTGGGCGGCGTGACCGCGCAGACGGCCGGCACCTGCCTTGCCGCCGGCGCCCATGGCGTTGCGGTCATGGGCGAGGTCATGCGGGCGGACGATCCCGGCCGCATCGTCGGCGACCTCATGCGGGCGTGCGAGCGTGCGACTCCGTAACGGAGGCAGCAGGGAGCATTGGCTGGCGCTTTTTCGCGTTCCGCACGCTATAGTCCCGCCCGAAGAGCCGATCGAACAAAGAACATCGGCCACGATATCCCTGATATTCCGGAGGAGGACGAACATGTTCAGCCATCATCTGCGCGCCGGTGCATTGCTCGCCGCGATCTCGCTCGTGGCGGCGCCCGCGCATGCCCAGGGCAAGTGGCGCGTCGGCGCACCGATCCCGCAAGGCGCCAACGAAGTGCATCGGCGGGGCGATCGACGGGCAGATGTTCGTCTATGGCGGTGCCGATGCGGTGAACAAGCCGATGGGCATCTTCTACCGCTACGACCCCGCCAAGAACGAATGGTCGAGCCTGCCGTCGAACCCGGTGCCGGTGCATCACGGCGCCTCCGCCACCATCGGCCGCAAGTTCTATGTGTTCGGCGGTTTCCGGTTCCCCGATACCGGCAAGGTCGGCAACTGGTATCCGGAGAACAAGGCTTGGGTGTTCGACCTCGACAGCCAGAAATGGTCGGCATTGCCCAACCTGCCGACGGCTCGCGGTGCGCTCGCCGCGGTCGCGGTCGGCAAGAAAATCTACGTGATGGGCGGCGCCAGCATTCCCACCGGCATGCAGTTGCCCGATGGCCTGTCCGGCGGCGGCCCGGTCGAGTTGCTCGGCACCAACGAGGTGTTCGATACCGAGACCAACACCTGGTCGACCCTCGCGCCGATGCCGACGCCGCGCAATCATCACAGCATCGCTTATGTGGACGGGAAGATCTACGCCATCGGCGGCCGGGTCGGCTCGTGCTTTTCCGCCGGGTGGTCCTCGAACATCTGGATGAACGACGCCTATGACATCGCCACCAATACCTGGACGCCCCGCGCACCGATGCCGACCGCGCGCTCGGGCACCGGCATCGCCGTGGTGGACGGCAAGATCCATGTGCTCGGCGGCGAAGGCTGGATCGAGGATTTCGGCGGCGTGTTCCGCGCCCATGAGGTCTACGATCCCAAGACCAACACCTGGGCCCGCTATCCGCGCATGATCACGCCGCGGCACGGGTTCGCGGCGGCCGACATCGGCAAGTCCATCTACGCGGTGTCCGGCGTCAACAATGCCGGCGGCGCCGGCACGCTGTCGGTGGTCCCCGTCAACGAGATCTATGAGGAGTAGCCGAACTTGACGTGGAAAAATCCATGACCCGTCATCCCGAGGTGCTCGCTCCCTTCGCGCGAGCCTCGAAGGACGACGGCCCCGGCCGTGCCCCGAGCACGCTCGCGGCCACACCTCGGCCGGCATCCTTCGAGGGCCATGCAAGGGCGCGGCCGCGTCAGGATGACGGAACCGGGCGTGAACCTCGGTCAGGGCATATTCGAAGATCGTCCTGCACCCTCGCGCTCGTTCTCACCGCGGTGGTGCCGGCCGCGGCGCCTCCGGCCGCGGCGCAGGATGTGCCGGGCATCGAGCTCTGCAGCCGCGAAAGCCGGATGGACCGGCGTACCGGCTGCCTGCAGAGCAACGTCGAGTACCTGCAGCAGCTGATCGTCAAGAACGCGCTCGACACCCAGCAGAAGCTCGCCGCCGCCAACCGGGAAATTGCCGCGCAGCGGGATTCCGCCGCGGCTGCCGCCAAGGAGATCGCCGCGCTTCGGGATGCGGTCGCCGACCTGAAGGCCCAAATGGCGAAACCCCCGCTGACGCCGGCCGCCGCCGCCGGCAAGGAGATCGCCGCGCTTCGCGATGCGCTGACCGATCTGAAGGCGCGCATGGACCAGGCGCAGAAGGCGAAGCCCGACGGCAAGTGACCGGCTGCGATCGGCGGGCTTCGAAGGCGCGGGTGCCCTCCTGGGATGGTCGCAGCTACTTCACGAGGATGAGATAGTGCCATTCGGCCGCGGTGCCGTCGGGGAACATCAGGAAAACCTCCGCGCCGTCGTCGCCGAGGTATCCGTCTTCGGCTTTGTAGACGACATTGAGGCCGGATGATTTCTTGTCGTTGCACGATGACAATCGATTGGTGGCGATGTAGTTGGGGAAGGAATCGGCGCCGACGAAGGTCAGGGCGCCGTGGGCCGGCGCTTTGACGATGCGGCCGACGATCGGGCCGCGCGAAGCGCAGTCGGGAAACAACGACGCGACGAAGTTCATCGTTCGCTCTTCGCCGGTGGGGACGAAACGGCTGATACTGATGGGCTTCGGCATCGTAATGGTTTCGGCCACTCCCTCTTCGGCCGCCGACGGCGCCGCGCAGAGGAATGAAAACAACAGCAGTGAACAAAGCTCGCGCATGGTGTTCCTCACGGGTGTTTTGGCCGCTCCGGGCGCAAGGCAGCCGGAGGGCCTGTTTCCTGCTCATTCGTGATGGGAGGGCCGCGTTTGGTTCAAAGCCCGCAGCTGCGGGGCGGCCTCTGGCGGGCCCCGCTCCGACTGGCTTTGTGCATGCGGACACGGTAAGTTTGCTCCATGATGAAAGCATTTCTGTCGAACGCGTCTCCGAAAATTCTCGCCATCGCCTTCCTGTGCACAGCCTCGCCGGCCGTGGCGGACGGCATTTCGCCGGGCTTGTGGCAGGTGACCGAGACCGTGGTCATGGACGGCGCCGCCTCGCAGCCCCAGGTCAGGACACGGTGCCTGTCGGCAGAGCAGGCCGGCGACACCGCCGCAACCTTCAGCCCCGAATATCGCACCGTGAATTCGGATTGCGAACGCGCCGAATTCGAGTCGACCGCCTCGAAGCTCAAATGGCGCATGCTGTGCAAGGGCCAAATGGACATGGACGTGTCCGGCGACTTCACCTTCGACACTCCGAAGCACTACACCGCGACGATCCGATCGAAGGGCTCGATGGCCGGCAGGGAGTTCGTCAACACCAGCGTCGCGATCGAGGGCGAGCACCTCGGCGAGTGCCAGTGAGACGGTTACGCGAGCCGGGCCGATCTTCTCCCTCCCCGACTCCGGGGAGGGCCGGGGTGGGGTCTTCCTCGAGTCAGCAAGACCCCACCCTGACCCTCCCCGCAGCCGGGGAGGGAAAAGTCACGCCACCTTCGCCGCCTTCACGTCCTTCACGTCGGTGAAGACGATGCCCGGCGCGCGCTCGCGGGTGTAGTCGAGATAGAATTGGCTGCGCGCGAGATAGACGGCATCGCCGTCCAGGTCTTCCGCGATGCCGGAGCGGTTCGCTTCGATGAACTCGTCGTACCGCTTGCGGTCGTCCGCCGAAATCCAGCGCGCGAGCTGGAACTCGCTCACGTCGAACTCCACCGGCAGGCCGTATTCGGTGGCGAGGCGGTCGCGCAGCACGTCGAGCTGGAGCGGGCCGACCACGCCGATCAGCGCCGGCGAGCCGTCGCTGGGGCGGAACACCTGGACGACGCCTTCCTCCGCCATCTCCTGCAGCGCCTGCTTGAGCTTCTTGGCCTTCATGGCGTCGGCGAGCCGGACCCGGCGCAGGATTTCCGGCGCGAAGCTCGGCACGCCGACGAAATTGAGGGTCTCGCCCTCGGTCAGGGTGTCGCCGATGCGCAGCGTGCCGTGGTTGGGGATGCCGACGACGTCGCCGGCATAGGCCTCGTCGGCAATGGCGCGATCCTGGGCGAAGAAGAAATGCGGCGCATGCAGGCCGATCGACTTGCCGGTGCGCACGTGCTTCGCCTTCATGCCGCGGACCAGCTTGCCCGAGCACAGCCGCGCGAAGGCGATGCGGTCGCGGTGGTTGGGATCCATGTTGGCCTGGATCTTGAAGACGAAGGCGGTCATGCGCGGCTCCTGGGCGGCGACGCGGCGGACGTCGGCCGCCTGGTCGCGCGGCGGCGGCGCGTAGGCGGCAAAGCCGTCGAGCAGGTCGCCGACGCCGAAATTCTTGAGCGCGCTGCCGAAGAACACCGGCGTCAAATGCCCCTCGCGGAACGCCGCGAGATCGAACGGCCGGCACGCCTGGCGCACCAGCGCGAATTCCTCCGCGAGCGCGGCGGCGTCGAGAGTGGGGTTGAGCGCGGCGATGGCGGCGATGTCCATCTGCCGCGGCGTGCCGCGGCTGGTGCCGTCCATCAGCCGCACCGCCCCGGTCGCGACATCGTAGCGTGCCGACGAAGTCGCGGCCGCGGCCGATCGGCCAGGTCATCGGCGCGGTGTCGAGCGCCAGCGTCTTCTCGATCTCGTCGAGCAGGTCGAAGGGATCGCGGCTCTCGCGGTCCATCTTGTTGATGAAGGTGATGATCGGGATGTCGCGCAGCCGGCAGACCTCGAACAGCTTGCGGGTCTGCGCCTCGATGCCCTTGGCCGCGTCGATCACCATCACCGCGGAATCGACCGCCGTCAGCGTGCGGTAGGTGTCCTCGGAGAAGTCCTCGTGGCCCGGCGTGTCCAGCAGGTTGAACACGACGCCGTCATATTCGAAGGTCATCACCGAGGTCACGACCGAGATGCCGCGCTCGCGCTCGATCTTCATCCAGTCGGAGCGGGTGCTGCGCCGCTCGCCCTTGCGCCTTGACCTGGCCGGCGAGCATGGATCGCGCCGCCGAACAGCAGCAGCTTCTCGGTCAGCGTGGTCTTGCCGGCGTCGGGATGGGAGATGATCGCGAAGGTGCGCCGGCGCTCGACTTCGGCCGCGAGCGGCGAGGGCAGGTCGGCCGCGATGGCGCCGAGGGGCTTGTTCATGGTGCGGGTTTGTTCATGGTACGGCCCATGTCGCAGATCACCGGCATGAAATCAAGGCGACTGCGGGGGGCTTGCTCCTGGTTCATGACGTCAGCCGATCATCGCCTGATGTCACCGCGGGCACGCTGGCGATTTCTTGCGGATTTGGATTGCGCGATGCCGATGCCGGATTGTCCTGCTTTGCGCAACGCGTCGGACGAGCCACAAACCACTTCGAGAAAGCTGCAGGAGCTGTCCTGCCAGAGGACTTGTCTTGCGCCAGATCATGCCAATGGTTCGCGAGGGTTGGGGATCCTTAAAGCGAGCGACAGATACCGTCGCCGAGCGTGTCTCCACCGCCGCCGCCATTTCCGGGATCAAGGTTACACCCATGCCGGCGCCGACCATTTGGACCAGTGTAGACAGAGAGCTTGCGTCCAGCGTCTCGCGTGGCAGCGACGACTGCATATTGCAGAACGACAGGGCCTGATCGCGAAAACAGTGCCCCTCTTCCAGCAGGAGCAGCCTCATTTCGCACAGTGTTTCGCTACTGGGTACCGGCGTTCCCTCATCCTCGCCCGGCCGGACCAGCAGGAAATTCTCCGTAAATAGGCCGACCTCGGTAAGCGAAGGCTCGGAGACCGGCAGGGCAACGATGGCCGTGTCAAGCCGTCCTTCCACGAGCTCTTGAATCAACTTCGAAGTCAGCGCCTCACGTACGTGAATGTCGAGTTCGGGATGCGTTCGAGTGAGGTTCGCGATGACCGTGGGCAGGAGATAGGGTGCAACCGTCGGGATCATGCCGATGCGCAGCCGGCCCGCGAGCCGGTCCCGCGACGCTCGCGCGAAATCTCCCAGTTCATCGACCGAGCGCAGGATGTCGCGAGCGCGCAGGATGGCCTCTTCTCCGAACTTCGTAAGCCGGACTTGCCGTGCGCCTCTCTCGACCAGCAGTGCGCCCAGAGCCTCCTCCAGTTCCTTGATCTGCATCGACAAAGCCGGCTGCGAGATGCCACAAGCTGCTGCCGCGCGCCCAAAGTGGCCATGACCTGCCAGCGCGTCGAAATAGCGAAGCTGCCTGAGCGTTGTTTCGTTCATCAGAAGATCTTATCGCAGCGATCATTAAAGTCAATTTTGAGTGATGGCATACGTCGGGTAAGAACTCGCCCCAGAACTGAACATGCATCCGCGACGGGAGAACAAACATGGATGACAAGACCAAGTGCCCATTCACCGCCGGTACCCCCGCGCATACGAACCGAGACTGGTGGCCGAAGCAGCTCAGACCTTCAGGCTCTGCACCAGAACTCCAACCTCTCCGATCCGATGGGCGAGGCGTTCGACTACGCCGAGGAATTCAAGAGCCTCGACCTGAATGCCGTGATCAAGGACCTTCGTGCCCTGATGACGGAGTCGCAGGAGTGGTGGCCGGCCGACTTCGGCCACTATGGCGGTCTGTTCATCCGCATGGCCTGGCACAGCGCGGGCACGTACCGCATCACCGATGGCCGTGGCGGCGCCGGCGCCGGCCAGCAGCGCTTCGCGCCGCTCAACAGTTGGCCGGACAACGCGAACCTCGACAAGGCCCGCCGGTTGCTGTGGCCGATCAAGCAAAAGTACGGCCGGAAAATCTCCTGGGCCGACCTGATGGTCCTCGCCGGAAACGTCGCCCTCGACTCGATGGGCTTCAAGACGTTCGGTTTCGCCGGCGGCCGCGCCGACGTGTGGGAGCCCGAAGAACTTTTCTGGGGTCCCGAGGGGACGTGGCTCGGCGACGAACGCTACAGCGGCGAACGCCAGCTTGCCGAACCGCTCGGCGCGGTGCAGATGGGCCTGATCTACGTCAATCCGGAAGGGCCGAACGGCAATCCGGATCCGCTCGCGGCGGCCAAGGACATCCGCGAGACGTTCTTCCGCATGGCGATGAACGACGAAGAGACCGTCGCACTGATTGCCGGCGGCCACAGCTTCGGCAAGACCCACGGCGCGGGCGATCCGTCGCTGATCGGCCCGGAGCCGGAAGGTGGCGCCATCGAGGATCAGGGCCTCGGCTGGAAGAGCAAGCACGGGACGGGCTTTGGCGCCGACGCCATCACCGGCGGCCCGGAAGTCACCTGGACGCAGACACCGACGAAGTGGAGCAACCTCTTTTTCAAGAACCTGTTCGAAAACGAATGGGAGCTGACGAAGAGCCCGGCCGGTGCGAAACAGTGGAAGGCGAAAGGCGCCGAGGCCACGATCCCGGACGCGTATGACAAGTCGAAGAAGCATGTGCCGACGATGCTGACGACGGACCTCTCGCTGCGGTTCGATCCGGCCTACGAGAAGATCTCGCGGCGCTTCTATGAGAATCCGGACCAGTTCGCGGACGCGTTTGCCCGCGCCTGGTTCAAGCTCACGCACCGCGACATGGGTCCGATCGCGCGTTACCTCGGCCCGCTCGTGCCGAAGGAGACACTGATCTGGCAGGACCCGATCCCCGCATTGGATCATCCGCCGATCGACGAAAAGGATGTCGCTGCCCTGAAGGCGAAGATCCTCGCGTCGGGCTTGACGGTGTCGCAGCTCGTCTCGGCCGCCTGGGCATCGGCCTCGACGTTCCGTGGCTCCGACAAACGCGGTGGCGCGAACGGCGCGCGCATTCGCCTCGCGCCGCAGAAGGACTGGGAAGTCAACCAGCCCGCCCAGCTCAAGACGGTTCTCCAGAAGCTCGAAGCGATCCAGAAGGATTTCGGCAAGAAGATCTCGCTGGCCGACCTGATCGTTCTCGGCGGCAGTGCGGCGGTCGAAAAGGCCGCAAAGGATGCCGGCGTCGACGTGAAGGTTGCCTTCACGCCGGGCCGCATGGACGCGTCGCAGGAGCAGACCGACGTCGAATCCTTCGCACCGCTCGAACCGCGTGCCGATGGCTTCCGCAACTATCTCGGCAGCAAGCAGCAGTTCATGCTGCCGGAGGAGGCGCTGGTTGATCGGGCGCAGCTGCTGAGGCTGACGGCGCCGGAGCTGACGGTTCTCGTCGGCGGCCTGCGCGTGCTCGGCGCCAATGCCGGACAGTCCAAGCACGGCGTCTTCACCAAGAAGCCCGAAACGCTGACGAACGACTTCTTCGTCAACCTGCTCGACATGAGCACGGAGTGGCTGCCCGCGGGCTCCGATGGCGTGTACGAGGGCCGCGACCGCAAGACGAAGGCGGTCAAGTGGACCGGTACCCGCGTCGATCTGATCTTCGGTTCGCATTCGCAACTGCGCGCCCTCGCGGAAGTCTATGGGTGCGCGGACTCGAAGGAGAAGTTCGTGAAGGATTTCGTGGCGGCATGGAGCAAGGTGATGAACCTCGATCGCTTCGACCTCGCCTGATCGCAGCGGAAAGGTTCTCTTTCAGGGGCCTCCGTAGTGCAGCCGCGATCGGTCGTCGGGTGAACCGAATCGGATCGGTGCCGCGCGGAGCGTTCGGAAATGTATGAAAGAACCCGAACGCTGGTTGAGGCCATGGACAAGAAATCGGGGCGGCGTTTCAATACGACTTGAAAGGCCGCCCCGACGACAACCTCATCATCTGCCGGTTCCAGGTCCGACCTGTGGTCGCGCAGGTCAGCGGCGTGGGCCGGACTGGATGCAAGTTCGCGGGACGGGGGGATGGGAAGAAGCGCGAGGGAGCGGCGGGGGACGCGGTTACTCCTCACACCGGCAGATTGTCATGCTTCCTCGCCGGCATCTCCACCTTCTTGCCCTTGAGCATCCCCAGCGCGCGGGCGAGCCGCCGCCGGGTCGCGCGGGGCATGATGACCTCGTCGATATAGCCGCGCTCGGCGGCGACGAACGGGGACAGGAAGCGGTCCTCGTATTCCTTGGTGCGCGCCGCGATCTTCTCGGCGTCGCCGATGTCGGAACGGAAGATGATCTCGACGGCGCCCTTGGCGCCCATCACCGCGATCTGCGCGGTCGGCCAGGCGTAATTCACGTCGGCGCCCACATGCTTGGAGGCCATCACGTCATAGGCGCCGCCGAACGCCTTGCGGGTGATCACGGTGACCAGCGGCACCGAGCACTGGCTGTAGGAAAACAACAGCTTCGCTCCGTGCTTGATCAGGCCGCCATATTCCTGCGCGGTGCCGGGCAGGAAGCCGGGCACGTCGACGAAGGTCACGATCGGTATGTCGAAGGCGTCGCAGAACCGCACGAACCGCGCCGCCTTGCGGCTGGCATCGGAGTCGAGCACCCCGGCGAGCACCATCGGCTGGTTGGCGACGAAGCCCACGGTGCGGCCCGACAGCCGACCGAAGCCGGTGATCATGTTGCGCGCGAACGCCGCGCTGATCTCGAAGAAATCGCCTTCATCCACGACCTTGAAGATCAATTCCTTGATGTCGTAGGGCTTGTTGGGATTTTCCGGCACCAGCGTGTCGAGCGAAGGATCCTCGCGCTCGATGTCGTCGAAGGACGGCCATTCCGGCACCCCGGCGCTGGCGTTCGACGGCAGGAAGTCGATCAGCCGACGCATCTGCAGCAGGCATTCGACGTCGTTCTCGTAGGCGCCGTCGGCGACCGAAGATTTCGTGGTGTGGACCGAGGCG
This sequence comes from uncultured Alphaproteobacteria bacterium, assembly GCA_963800215.1. Classification (GTDB taxonomy): domain Bacteria; phylum Pseudomonadota; class Alphaproteobacteria; order Rhizobiales; family Xanthobacteraceae; genus JAJPKK01. The sequence continues at coordinate 352,940 of CAWCZY010000014.1, forward strand.
CCGCCCAGTTCTTCCGCGGTCACCACCTCGTTGGTGACGGTCTTCACGACCTCCGGCCCGGTCACGAACATGTAGCTCGTGTCCTTCACCATGAAGATGAAGTCGGTCATGGCCGGCGAATAGACGTCGCCGCCGGCGCACGGGCCCATGATGACGGAAATCTGCGGGATCACCCCGGAGGAGATCACGTTGCGCTTGAAGACCTCGCCGTAACCGCCCAGCGCGGCAACGCCTTCCTGGATGCGGGCACCGCCGGCATCGAACAGGCCGATGATCGGCGCCCTCGCCTTCATGGCCATGTCCTGGATCTTGATGATCTTCTGAGCGTGGGTTTCCGACAGCGAGCCGCCGAACACGGTGAAGTCCTTGGCGAAGGCGAACACGGTGCGGCCATTCACGGTGCCCCAGCCGGTAACGACGCCGTCGCCGGAGATCTTCGACTTGTCCATGCCGAAATCGGTGGCGCGGTGCTCGACGAACATGTCGAATTCCTCGAACGAGCCCTTGTCCATCAGGAGTTCGAGCCGTTCGCGGGCGGTGAGCTTGCCGCGCTTGTGCTGGGCGTCGATGCGCCTCTGGCCGCCGCCGATCCGCGCGCTGGCGCGGCGGCTTTCGAGCTTTTCCCTGATGTCTTTCATGATGTTCCGCTCCGCCCGGCCGTTCTCGAATAGCATGACCCGGCGCCGCGCGGAACCGGCGCGCGAAGTCCGGTCCCTAACGCTTTGGTAGGATTACGCCGGCGCCGGTGCGTCGGCGATGAATCGCTGATTGAGCTTCCACGCCGCTATGGCGAAGGCGAGCACGAGGAGGCCGCCCACCAACACCGACACCGGGGTCGCGCCCAGCCGCTCGAACCACTGGGTGTAGAAATGGATGGCGCCGAACACCGCGACCAGATTGACCACCCAGCGCCGGTTCGCCTTCACCGCCCAGGCGCCGGTGGCAGCGAGCGCCACCGCCCATCCGATGATGAATACCATCGGCGGCACGATCACGGATTTTTCCGTGACCCCGGTCAGGACCTCGGGATCGAGATGGAGGAATGCCCGCGGCAGTCCCAGGGTATCGCCCCACAGCGATCCGATCCAGAAACCGAAATTGACCAGGAACACGGACACCCGTGCCGCCATCAGTGCGAGCGGTTCGTAGGCTCCGGGGACGCGACCCGACGCGAGATAGGCGATCAGGGCGAGCCCGCCGAACAGGACGATGGTCACCGTGGGCTCGGTGATCGCGATTTCGTAGCTTGCGTGCCAATAGGTGGTGCCGGCGCCGACGCATGCCGCGAGCCCGAGCACGGCGAGGCCGATGAGGAGGCTAGACCGGCCCGCGATGCTGCAGGTGGTGAGCACCAGGGTCCCGAGCAGCAGGGAGCCCAAGTGGGCTTCGCCGAGGGCGACGATGCCGCCGGCGACCATGAGCGCCCCGACCAGGGTGAAGATGGTTGCCAGCACGCTCCACTGCCGGGCCAGTGAATAGGTGATGCCGAGCCCGGCGGCGAGAATGACAGCCCCCAGCACGATCACCGCGATTTCGTTCATGAGAAGCGCGAGCACGCCGCCGCTCACGGCAATGACGCCGAGTCCGATCAGGATGTTGATCGCGAGCGAGCCGGTTTCACGGGCGGCGAATCGCTGCAGCCTGTCATGCTCTTCCTGGGTGATCTTGCCGTCCCCCAACAGGCGGGAAAGGTCGAGCACGACTTTCATGACGGCCCCGCTTCCGGCACCTCGGCCAGCACCTTGGCGGCCGCCTGCATCTCGGCGAAGCGGAAGGCGCGGCGCTGTAGCGCCAGCGCGTCTTCGCCCCAGAACTCCATGTTCCAGTCCTCGTCCACGTTGGCTGCCGCCCATGCAGCCTCGCAGCCGATGGCGCCGCTAGCGAGCGCAAGCGCGAGCAGCGCCGATCCCGTCAGCGTCGTCACGACATGGACGGCGCCCAACCGCCACGGGTCGTGCGGAATCGCCGTGCGCGCCGCGGCCAGCGCCGCCTCCGGCTGGAGCAGGGGCATCACGCCTGTGCCGGTGAGGAAACGCGCGCCGAGTGCCGTCTGCGCCCATTCGAGCACGGGGTCCCACGCCTGCTTCTGGCGCGCCACCAGGCGTTCCGGGCCCGCGGCGCGATAGAACAGCAGGTCGGAACCGAGATATTTTGCGACCTCGGCGGCGACCGCATCCGGCGCCGTGGCGACCCCGTCGATGATGGAATTGGCAAGCCGTGTCAGCGGCATGTGCGTGGGTTCGATGAACTCCTTTTGGGCGTCCCACTCGGCGGCGGCGGCCTCGGCGAGGGCGCGAGCGGGGAAGGCGAGGGGATGCCGCGCGGGGGTGCGGACCGGACGGCCGTCGAGGGCGATCTCGAACCCGGCCGGGCTCTCGATGATGCCCGCGGCGGTGTAGAAGCGCCGCCGCAGTGCACGCATGTTGCGGCGCGCCGATTCGGTCGGATCGATCGGCGGGTCGGAAGCGATGGATTCTAAGATGTCGCGCATGGGGTCGCCGGCTTGGAGCGCCATCCTTTGAGCATTGATCGGGCCGCGCTCCGGTCTCTCCGATTTTGCGCATGATCCACAGGGAAGTCAGCAACTTCCCGTGATCATGCTGTACCATTTTGTCTCCCCTTTGGGGTGTCCGCCGGCTCAGGCTGAGCCAGTTGTCGCGTCACCGGGGCGAAAGCAGAACATGGGTTCGCTTTGTGGCCTGCCTGCCCGAAATTGGGCGATATCGCGCTGCAAAAAGCGATGCCAGCAATGTTCATTCCGCATTTGGGGGCGGCTTTACCTCAATTCTGCCATGCCTGTTGCGGCAGTGGAGTTCATCGTCTATGCGGAATAGGATGAAGGCGGATCGGCTGAGGTAGAAAACCGACCGGAGGGAACGGCTTTGCTTCCGCTGCCGGCGGAGCGTGGCCCGCGTGTTTGCAGCACGAGGAGTGAATGGAACCCACCAACATTGCCGCGCCCGACTATTTCCACAAGGTCGTCGATTGCCAGTGGGCCTGTCCGGCGCATACCCCCGTCCCGGAATACATTCGATTGATCGCGGCTGGGCGCTACGGCGACGCCTACATGATCAATTGGAAGTCCAACGTGTTCCCCGGCATTCTCGGGCGCACCTGCGACCGGCCGTGCGAGCCGGCGTGCCGGCGCGGCCGCGTCGAAGCCGAGCCGGTGGCGATCTGCCGGCTCAAGCGCGTCGCTGCGGACTACAAGGGCGACATCAAGGCGCGCCTGCCGCGCCCGCCCAAGCATAAGAACGGCAAGCGCATCGCGCTGGTGGGCGGCGGCCCCGCCTCGCTCACCGTGGCGCGCGATCTCGCGCCGCTCGGCTATGACTGCGTCGTGTTCGATGCCGACCCCAAGGCCGGCGGCATGATCCGCACGCAGATTCCGCGCTTCCGCCTGCCCGAAATCGGTGATCGACGAGGAGTGCGAATACATCCTCGAACTCGGCGTCGATTTCCGCCCCGGCCAGCGCGTCGACAGCCTCAAGGCGCTGGTCGCCCAAGGCTGGGACGCGATCTTCGTCGGCTCCGGCGCCCCGCGCGGCCGCGACCTCGAGATCCCCGGCCGCACCGAGGCCGCCGCCAACGTCCATATCGGCATCGACTGGCTCTCCAGCGTTTCGTTCGGCCACATCACCAAGATCGGCCGGCGCGTCATTGTGCTCGGCGGCGGCAACACCGCCATGGATTGCTGCCGGTCCTCGCGCCGCCTCGGCGGCGAGGAGGTCACGGTCGTGGTCCGCTCCGGCTTCGAGGAAATGAAGGCCTCGCCGTGGGAAAAGGAGGATGCCATGCACGAGGGCATCCCGATCCTCAATTTCCTGGTGCCGAAAGAGTTCACCCACGACAGGGGCCGCCTCACCGGCGTGGTGTTCGAGAAGGTCAAGGCCGAGTACGACGCCAAGGGCCGCCGCAAGCTCGTTGCCTCCGGCGAGCCCGACCAGCACATCCCCTGCGACGACGTACTGGTCGCGGTCGGCCAGGAAAACTCGTTTCCCTGGATCGAGCGCGACATCGGCATCGCGTTCGACAAGTGGGACATGCCCAAGGTCGACCCGAAGACCATGGCCTCCACCAACCCGAAGATCTTCTTCGGCGGCGACGCCGCGTTCGGTCCCAAGAACATCATCTGGGCGGTCGCCCACGGCCATGAGGCCGCGGTGTCGATCGACAAGTTTCTCTCCGGCGAGGACGTGAACGACCGCCCGCTGCCGGCGGTCGAGGTGGTCAGCCAGAAGATGGGCATCCACGAATGGAGCTACGACAACGACATCTCCGCCGACCGCCGCTACCGGGTGCCGCTGCGCGACAAGGTGGTGGCGCTCGCCGACATCAAGGCCGAGGTCGAACTCGGCTTCGATGACCGTCTCGCCCTGAAGGAGGCCCATCGCTGCCTCAACTGCGATATCCAGACCGTGTTCACGGCGTCGCTGTGCATCGAATGCGACGCCTGCGTCGACATCTGCCCGATGGACTGCATCACCTTCACGGAGAACGGCGAGGAGACCGACCTGCGTCATCGCCTCAAGGCGCCGGCGCCGAATCCGACCCAGGACATCTACATTGCCGACGGCCTCAAGACCGGACGCATCATGGCCAAGGACGAGGACGTCTGCCTGCATTGCGGGCTGTGCGCCGAGCGTTGCCCCACCGGCGCCTGGGACATGAAGAAATATCTCATCGACATGACTCACGCGGGAACGACATGCCAGCACGAAGCCCAATCCGCAGCGTAAACGACTTCGTCGTCCGGTTCGCCAACGTCAACGGCTCCGGCTCGGCGAGCGCCAACGAGCTGTTCGCCCGCTCGGTGCTGCGCATGGGCGTGCCGGTGTCGGCGCGCAACATCTTCCCCTCCAACATCCAGGGCCTGCCGACCTGGTACGAGGTGCGCATTTCCGAAGCCGGTCATCTCGGCGCCCGCGGCGGCCTCGACCTCATGGTCGCGATGAACCCGCAGACCTGGGACAAGGACGTCGCCGGCATCGATCCCGGCGGCTACCTGTTCTACGATTCGACCAAGCCGATGCCGGCGTCGAAATTCCGCGACGACATCACCGTGCTCGGCGTGCCGCTGACCGCGATCTGCAATCGCGAATACACCGATCCGCGCCAGCGCCAGCTGTTCAAGAACATCATCTATCTCGGCGCCCTGTCGGCCTTGCTCGACATCGACACCGCGGTGATCGTCAGGCTGTTCGGCGAGCAGTTCAAGGGCAAGGAAAAGCTGATCGGCGCCAACGTGCACGCGCTTCACCTCGGCCGCGACTGGGTCACCATGAACATGGAGAACCCATGCGGCCTCAAGGTGAAGAGGTCGGACAAGGTGGGCGACCGCATCTATATCGACGGCAATGCGGCGGCGGCGCTCGGCGCCGTCTATGGCGGCGCCACGGTGTGCGCGTGGTACCCGCTCACGCCGTCGTCCTCGCTCGCCGACGCCTTCACCAGCTATTGCGCCAAGCTGCGCACGAACCCCGACGACAAGACCAGGAAATACGCCATCATCCAGGGCGAGGACGAGATCGCCTCGATCGGCATCGTCATCGGCGCCGGCTGGAACGGCGCCCGCGCCTTTACCGCGACCTCGGGCCCCGGCATCTCGCTGATGCAGGAATTCTTCGGGCTCGGCTATTTCGCCGAGATTCCCGCGGTCATCTTCGACGTGCAGCGGTCCGGGCCGTCCACCGGCATGCCGACCCGCACCCAGCAGTCCGATGTGCTCAGCTGCGCCTATGCCTCCCACGGCGACACCAAGCACGTGGTGCTGTTCCCGGAAAATCCCGGCGAGACCTTCGAGTTCGCGGCGCAGGCCTTCGACCTCGCCGACCGGCTGCAGACCCCGGTGTTCGTGCTGCTCGATCTCGAAATCGGCATGAACCAGCATCTGTGCGCGCCGTTCAAATGGGACGACCAGCGCAAATACGACCGCGGCAAGGTGATGACCGCGGCCGACCTCGACGCCGGCAAGGATTTCGGCCGCTATCTCGATGTCGACGGCGACGGCATCCCGTTCCGCACCCTGCCGGGCGTCCATCCGACCAAGGGCGCCTACTTCACCCGCGGCACCTCGCGCGACCGCTATGCGCGCTACACCGAGGACGGCGCGGCGTATGTGGACAACATGCAGCGCCTGCTGCGCAAGTTCGAGACCGCCAAGGGCCTGGTGCCGCGCCCGGTGCGCCGCGACGCCGAAAAGCCGACCAAGTACGGCGTCATCTACTACGGCTCGACCGCGCCGGCGATGGACGAGGCGATCGCGATGCTGGAAGACCGCGGCAACCGCCTCGACATGCTGCGGGTGCGGGCGTTCCCGTTTCACCAGGACGTCGCCGAGTTCATCGTCGAGCACGACTTCGTGTTCCTGGTCGAGCAGAACCGCGACGCCCAGCTCCGCACGCTGATCGTCAACGAATGCGGCATCGACCCCGTGCGCCTGGTGCCGATCCTGCATTACGACGGCACGCCCATCACCGCGCGCTACATTGCCGGCGCGATCGGAGAGCATCTCGATGCCCTGAAGGTGACCCCGCTGCGGGTGGTGCGCACGCAGACGAAGGCTTAGCGCGGCACGGCGACCTCGACTGCGCGTTCATCCACTCCGTCATCACCGGGCTTGTCCCGGTGATCTCGATTCTCGGGGCAGAGGCCATCGCCAAGGCGGAACGCGCGACACAACTGCGGTGATTTAGAAACGGCCGTGCCCTGCTCGTCGAGATCACCGGGACAAGCCCGGTGATGACGGTGTCCGGGGGGCCCTCACTTCGACGCGGCGGCCTTCCTCGCATCGCTGATGGCTTGCTTGAACCCGGCCGCATTCAGCGAGCCCGGCACCCTGAAGGTTCCGATGATGAACGCCGGGGTACCCTGAAAGCCGAACGCCCTGGCTTGCGCGTCGTTGCGGGCGAGCAGCGCATCGATTTCCCGCCCGTGCGCATCGCGGTCCGCGGTCGCCCGCGCCACGTCGACGCCGGCCTTGGCGAGGAGATCGTCGACGCCGGCCTCGGTCAGCTTCGTTTTCGCCGCGATCAGGGCGTCGTGGGCGTCTTCGTATTTGTTCTGGAATTTAGCCGCGAGGGCCATCTTGGCGGCGTAGGCCGACTGGGGGCCGAAGATCGGCCAGTCCTTCAGCACGATCCTGACTTTGCCATCCTCCTTGGCGACTTGCGCAAGCTCGGGAGCCGCCTTTTTGCAGTAAGGGCACTGGTAGTCGAAATATTCGACGATCGTCATGTCGCCCTGGGGATTCCCCAGGTCCGGGATATCGCGGTCGCGCAGGACGGCGTCCCGCGAGAGGACGTCATCGCCCGCGGCCTGCGCCCGCGCCGGCGCAGACATGGCCCCGAGAGCAATCGAGACGGCGAGCGCGAAGAGGATGGGACTGAGCTTCATTGCATCTCTCATTTTGCGGCCACGAGTGCGGGCCTCGGGGTTGGTCATGTGGATGTTTCCGTGGAGGGCGGAGTCTGTCCCTGTCCGACGTCGGTCCGACTTCGGGGAGGGCAGGGTGGGGTTCAAATTCATCTTCCGCACCCTGGGCCGCCGGGATCGCAGTCCCATTTCACGGTATTCAAGCACCTCCAATTCTACTTTGCATGGGGTTGTTTTTGACAAAAAAGATTTTCCGTGTCCCCTCCCATCAGATTGCACATCGCCGGGCCGAATGTGAGGCCGTAGCCGGGGAGCGTTTCGCGCCTACGCCCCGGTGTCGAACTTGCAGTCCGCGCCGCTGCCGTCCTTCTGCTTGATGGCGTTGGGATCGATGGTGCACAGAAGATGCGACACGCTCTCGTGGATCGTGCCGGCGGCACCGTCGGAGGCGACGCCGGCTTCCACCAGGGTGGCGTAGAGCTCGTTGGCTTCGCGGCCTTTGAGCGTCCGCTTGGCGGTGCTGAAGGTCAGCTCGCAAGAGCGGTCGGTGATGTCGACATTGCTTACCCTGCAGTCGATCTTGTCCGCGCTGACCAGGATCGTCCGGTTCGCGGGATAGCCGAAAGTGGTCTGTCCGCCAAACAGGCGGGCGATCACGCGCCGGTCGGTGACGGACAGCGACCGCGCCTGGTTTGCGACCAGCGCGGTGAGGGCGAGAGCACTGGAGCCGCTGGTGGTCCCGGCCGCAGCCGCAGCTTGGCTCACGATCAGGGCGACGGCAAGTAGGGCGATCCTCTTCATGGGTCGGCTTTCCTCATCGGTCGGCGTGGCCTCTACGCCGCCGGGAAACGGACCACAAGAAGATGGAGCAAGTGCGACCGCGATACCGCAGCGCGGAATCGCGTGCACGAATGGGCCCGGATGGAGTCGCTTCCCGAAGACGGCTCTTTTTTGTTCACAAGGCATCCGAACGGGCGTACAAAATCGGCAACTCGGAGGGCATGGCCGTCCAATGCGGTGGTTCCGGTCGCAAAGGCTCAATGTCGCGTTGCTGGCACTGTTCGCGATGGCGTGCCAGTTCGTGCTGGCCTATGGCCACGTCCATACCGAGCGGTTTGCCGGCAATTCGAGCCGTTGGGCGGTTGCGGCGGCTGCCGCAACGGTCACGTCCGCCGACCCGTCGTCACCCCGTCAAAACAATCCGAGCGGGCTCGGCGAGGATTTCTGCGCCATCTGCGCCAGCATCAGCCTGGCCGGTGCGCTGGTCATGCCGGCGACTCCGGCGCTGCTGCCCCGTATTTCATTTTTTGACGACTTGCATTGGCCGTTCGCAGCCACCGCGGCGGCATCGATCGACCTTTTTCATTTCAACGCCCGCGGCCCTCCTCGCGCCTGACGCGAACGGTCTGAACAGGCTGCATCATCCGAATTGCGGGTGGCGCGGCAGGCTCATGGCACCACGCGAGACCAGCTCCCATGCAGCGCGGTTTCGGCCCGCAAATCCGAGCCGAAGTCTTTGATCTGGAATAACGTCGCTGCAATACCTCCAAAATAAAATTGAACGCCCAGGAGGAAATGCCGGTGTCCACCAGCCGAGGCGATAAGGCCTCGAATCGCACGCGACCCCTGATGATTGCCGCGAGCCTCGCCGTACTGGCGGGCGGCGCCGCGCTGTACTGGTACTGGGCCCCGGGAACGGATGCCGCCCGTGCCGCGCGCCCGGCGGCGCGCCCGGCGGTGCGGATCAAGATCGCGGTCGCCGCCCGGCAGGATGTGCCGGTCTACGTCACCGGGCTAGGAACGGTGCAGGCCTCCTTCACCGTCGGGATCCATTCCCAGGTCGAAGGCATCATGCAGGAGGTGCTGTTCACCGAAGGCCAGCATGTGAAGAAGGGCGACGTGCTGGCACGGATCGATCCGCGCCTGTTCCAGGCTGCGCTCGATCAGGCCAAGGCCAAGCGGATGCAGGACGTCGCCCTGCTCGGCTCCTCCGAAAAGGACCTCGCCCGCTCCAAGACGCTGGTGATTCAGAACGTCGCCACCCAGCAACTGGTCGACCAGCAGCAGGCGCGGGTCGATCAGCTCAAGGGCTCGATCGCGGCCGATGAAGCGGCCATCGAAACCGCCCGGACCCAGCTCGATTACACCGCCATCAAATCTCCCAGCGACGGACGCATCGGGGTCCGTCTGGTCGATCCCGGAAATCTCGTGCACGCTTCCGACGCGCGCATGATCGCCACCGTGGTGCTGACGCAGCCTTCCGCGGTCATGTTCACCCTGCCGATGCAGGTTCTCGACGATCTGCGCGACGCCATGGCGCGCGGCCCGGTCGAGGTCACCGCATTCGACCAGAACAACCGCCGGCAGTTGAGCGCCGGCACGCTCCTGCTCATCGACAACATCATCGACCAGGCCACCGCCACGCTTCGCCTCAAGGCGATGTTCGCCAACACCGACGAGCGGTTGTGGCCCGGTGAATTCGTCAATGCGCACGTGCTGCTCGAGATCCGCAAGAACGTCATCGCGGTTCCCAGCACCGTGGTCCAGCGCGGCGCGCAGGGCCTGTTCGCCTGGATCGTGAGCGACGACGACAAGGCGGTGCCGCGCAAGATCGAGCTCGGCCCGGTATCGGGCGATCTGACGATCGTCACCGCGGGCCTCAATGAGGGCGACCGCGTCGTCACCGACGGACAATACAAGCTCCAAGTCGACGCTCCCGTCGCCATCGTCACGGCGGCGGCCGCGGAGAACGTCAAATGAACCTGTCGGAGCCGTTCATTCGCCGGCCGGTCGCCACCTCGCTCATCATGGCGGCGTTGGCGTTGCTGGGAATCACGGCGTTTCCGTACCTGCCGGTGGCGCCGCTGCCCCAGGTCGACTTCCCGACCGTGCAGGTCACGGCGACCTTGGCGGGCGCCAGCGCGGAGACCATGGCGTCCTCGGTCGCCGCGCCCCTCGAGCGCCAGTTCGGCCAGATCGCCGGCATCACCCAGATGACGTCGCTGAGTTCGCTGGGGGTGACCCAGGTCGTGGTCCAGTTCGACCTCAACCGCAACATCGATCTCGCCGCCCAGGACATCCAGGCCGCTATCACGGCAGCCAGCAAGTTCCTGCCCCAGGCGATGACGCAGCCGCCGAACTACAAGAAGGTCAATCCGGCGGATGCCCCGATCATCATGCTGTGGGCGCACTCCGAGACGTTGCCGCTCACCACCGTGCACGACTACCTCGACAATTTCTTCATCCAGGCGCTGTCGCAACTGCCGGGCGTCGCCCAGGCCTCGATCATCGGCGACCAGAAGCCGTCGATCCGCGTCCAGGTCGATCCGGCCAAGCTCGCCGCGATCGGCCTCACCCTCGAAGAGGTGCGCACCAAGCTCGTCAACGCCACCAGCAACGCCGCCAAGGGCACCATCTTCACCCCCAAGGTCGGCTATACCATCGCGGCCAACGACCAGATCGCCGAGGCCGATCCGTTCAACGACGTCATCCTGGCCTACCGCGACGGCGCTGCGCTGCGCGTGCGCGACGTCGGCCAGGCGGTCATGGAGGCGACCAGCCGCTACGTCGCCGGCTTCCCCAACAACAAGCCCGGCATCCTGCTGGCGATCCGCAAATTGCCGGGCGCCAACGTCATCGACACCGTCGAGCTCATCAAGGCGCAGCTGCCCAAGCTCACCGCCAATATACCGGCGGCGATGAAGGTCGATACCCTGCTCGACCGCACCGTGACGATCCGCGCCTCGGTGCGCGACGTCGAGTTCACCCTGGTCCTGACCATCATTCTCGTGGTGCTGGTCGTGCTGGTGTTCCTGCGCAGCTTCTGGGCGACGTTCATCCCCAGCGTCACGGTGGTGCTGGCGCTGCTCGGCTCGTTCGCTGCGATGTTCATGCTCAATTTCAGCCTCGACAATATTTCGCTGATGGGGCTCACCATCGCGGTCGGTTTCGTGGTCGACGACGCCATCGTGGTGGTGGAGAACATCTACCGCCATGTCGAGGACGGCATGACGCCCTTCGAGGCGGCGCTGAAGGGCTCGGGGGAGATTGCTTTCACGGTGGTGTCGATCAGCGTGTCGCTGGTTGCCGTGTTCATCCCGCTGCTGCTCATGGGCGGGATCATCGGCCGGGTGTTTCGCGAATTCGCCCTGACCGTCACCGCCTCGATTGCGATTTCGGCACTGGTTTCGCTCACCCTCGCCCCGATGCTGTGCGCGCGTTTCATGCGGGCGGAAACGGGCGGCGCGCACGGGCGGCTCTATCGCCGGATCGAGGCCGGGTTCGACGCCATGCTGGCGGGCTACCGGCGCACCCTCGAGGTGGCGCTGCGGCACCAGGCGATCATGCTCGCCGTGTTCCTGGCCACCGTCGCCTTCACCGTCGTCATGTTCGTGCAGATTCCCAAGGGCTTCTTCCCGATCCAGGACACCGGACTGATTTCCGGCGTCTCCGAGGCGTCCCAGGAGGTATCGCCCCAGGAGATGATGCGCCTGCAGCAGGAGCTGGGCGCGATCATCCTGCGCGATCCCGACGTGCAGGCCATGGGCTCGCAGACCGGAAGCACCGACAGCCCCAACCCCGCCAATACCGGCGGCTTCACCATCGTGCTCAAGCCGCGCGAGGAGCGCACCGCGTCGGCGCGCCAGATCATCGACCGGCTGCGGCCGCAATTCGCCCAGGTGCCGGGCGCCAACGTGTTCCTGCAGCCCACCCAGGACATCAATGTGGGCGCGCGTATCGGACGCGGCAGCTACCAATACACGCTCCAGGATCCCAATATCGACGAATTGATCGAGTGGTCGCAGAAGATGCTGCAGAAGCTGCGCAGCTTGCCGCAACTCGCCGACGCATCGAGCGACCTTCTCGCCAATGCCCCGCAGCTCAAGCTCGCGATCAACCGCGACCAGGCGTCCCGCTTCGGCATCTCGCCCCAGTTGATCGACGACACCCTCAACGACGCCTATGGGCAGCGCCAGATCACCCAGTATTTCACCCAGCTGAATACCTATTTCGTAATCCTGGAAATCCTGCCGGAGCTGCAGGCGAACCTCGCCTCGCTCGACCGGCTATACGTGAAATCGCCGCTGACCGACGGCGTCGTTCCGCTCTCGACCTTCGTCGAGATGGATTCGAGCCGGGCCGGGCCGCTCTCGGTGACCCATCAGGCGCAGTTTCCCGCGGTCACGCTGACGTTCAATCTCCGGCCCGGGGTCGCGCTCGGGCAGGCGGTCGACGCCATCACCCAGGCGGCCGCCGACCTCGGCATGCCCGCGCAGATCATTTCGTCGTTTGCGGGCGACGCGCAGGCGTTCCAGAATTCGTTGTCGAGCACGCCGGTGCTGGTGCTCGCCGCGCTGGTCGTCGTCTACATCATCCTCGGCATCCTCTATGAAAGCTTCATCCACCCGCTGACGATCCTCTCCACGCTGCCGTCGGCCGGCATCGGCGCGCTGCTGGCGCTGCGGTTCGGGCAGATGGACCTCGGCGTGATCGGTATCATCGGGATCATCCTCCTGATCGGCATCGTCAAGAAGAACGGCATCATGCTGGTCGACTTCGCCATCGCGGCGGAACGCGACCGCCATTTGCCGCCGGTCGATGCGATCCGCGAAGCCTGCCTGCTGCGGTTCCGGCCGATCATGATGACGACGGCGGCGGCGTTGCTCGCCGGCGTTCCGCTCGCGCTCGGCAACGGCACCGGCTCGGAGCTGCGCCAGCCGCTGGGCTACGCCATGGTGGGCGGGCTGGCGCTGAGCCAGCTCTTGACGCTCTACACCACGCCGGTGGTCTATCTCTATCTCGATCGCCTGCAGAACTGGCTGCTGGGCGACCGCGGCGTACCGGGCGAAGAGGCCGAGGTCCGCGCCGTCGCAGCGGAGTGAGCGTTTGGCAACGGCCTCGACGACGATCACCCCGCCTTCACCGCACCGTAGATGCCGCGCTCGAACCGGCGGTAAAGCGCAAGCGCAGGCTTGTCTGCAAACGGCAAGACCTGGGTCATGAAGACCGCGGCAATACGCCTGGTCGGGTCGATCCAGTAATAGGTGTTGAGGAGGCCCGCCCAGGTCAGGCTCCCGGCGCTGCGGCCGTTCGCCCCCGGCGCCATGTTGATCATGTGGCCGAAACCCCATCGAAGGGGAATGCCCGGAAAGAAATCGACGTCGTTCGACAGCCCGGGATTGTTCGTCTTGAGAATCCCGGCTTCGATGTCGCCGATCTGATTTTGGCCCATCAGGGCGACCGTCTCCGGCTGCAGGATGCGGGTGCCGTCGAGGCTGCCGCCGCCCAGCAGCGCCCGAAGCAGGGTCAGATAGTCGGGGGCGGTCGAATAGATGCCGCCGCCGCCGGAAAAAGCCGTCGCGGTGAAGGGCTTCTCCAGCGCTTCCGGCACCAGCGTTCCGTCCGCCTTGCGTCCGTGTACGCTCGCCTGCCTCGCGTGCTGGGAGATCGAAATTCCGAAGCCGGTATCCGCCATGCCCAGCGGGTCCAGAATGTGCTTGCGAAAATACACGTCCAGACGCTCGCCGCTGGTGGCCTCGACGAGCCGGCCGACCCAATCGATACTGGTGCCGTATTGCCAGCGGGTGCCGGGGTCGAACATCAGCGGCGTACGCGGCAATGCGGCTCGCTTGCGCGCCGGCAGAGCGCCGACCGCATGCTGGTAACGCATCGCCTGGGTGTCCCACAGCCGATAGGCGAAGCCGGCGGTATGGGTGAGAAGATGGTGCAGCGTGATCGGCTGCTGCGGCGGCCGCAGTTGCGGCGCCCCTGCGGCGTCGAAGCCGGTGAGGACTTGCGGCGCGCCGATAGCGGGATCGATGGCGGGTACCGGCTCGTCGAGCGCGAGCTTGCCCTGCTCGACCAGCTGCATCGCGGCCACCGAGGTGATCAATTTGATCATCGAAGCGATGCGAAATACGGTGTCGCGGCTCATGGCCGCCTCCTGGCCGAGATGCCGGGAGCCGAACACGCCCTCGTAGATGACACCGCTGTCGTTCGCGGCCATAGCGACGACGCCAGGCACCAACCGAGCCCGGGTTGCGTCACGCAACGCCGTGTCGATCTGGGCCAGGGACGGCGAGGCGGGTGGCTTGGTTTCTTCCGCGCGGGCGAATGTGCCGCCGGCGGCGCCGATCACATCGACGGCCGTCAGCCAAGCAGCCGTTTTCAGGAGGTCTCGACGGCTGGTATCCTGTCCCCAACGCTTGAATCGCATTGTTGTCATCTCCCGGCTTGACCGGGGATGACCACGGGACCGCGATTTAGGCACAGCATGAGTTCCACCCTTGGCAATAGGGGCTACTCGTCGCGGGGTTTGCATTCCCGTGGGCTTCGGCGCCGACCTCCTGTCGCCGTCGGATCCCGCCAGATTAAAACGCTGCGGTTCGATCACAAAGCCCCGACCCGCCGCGATCTCGGCCCTGTGAGTTCCTGGCTGCGATCGGTGATGCGCTCGCGAGTCAAAGAGGATATGGCGCCAGATAACACAAATTGCGCAGTTTTTGCTATTATGCCATCCTAAACGGAGCGGAGGCATACATGAACGTTTCAATCGGCGAGCGCTGGGAAGCCTTCGTTGACCGCATCGTTCGCGCCGGCCGTTACGGCTCCGCGAGCGAGGTTGTGCGCGAAGGGCTCCGCCTGGTCGAGGAACGCGAGGCCAAGCTGCATGCGTTGCGCGCGATGCTCGATGCATCCATCGCGGCGGGCGGCGAGGCCAGCGATGCGGAGATCGACGACGCTCTCGAAGCCAAGGCCGCGCAACTCGCCAAGGAGGGGTTCTGACTTGCCGCGGCTCAAAATGCTGCCGTCGGCCAAAGCAGACCTGGTGGACATCCTTGAATATATCACCCGCGAAAGCGGTAGCCTCATCATCGGCCGGCGGTTTGTCGGCGCTCTGCGCCTGCAATGCCGCGAACTCGCCGCATTGCCTGGTACCCTCGGCCGCGCTCGCCCCGAACTCCGTCCCGACATCCGAAGCTTCACCTTCAGGGGCTACGTGATTCTTTTCCGCTACGTCGACGACGTGTTCGAGGTCGTCAACATCATCGAAGGTCACCGCGATATCGAGGCTCTTTCTAAATCCGGCGGCGGCAATCGGGGTTCTTGACATGAGGCGAAAGTGCTCGCCGGCCCGGGCGGCCGGCGAAGCGGTGCGAATCCGTGGCGCGGAGACATCGCGGCGGCGGCGTGATATCGTTTCCCCATGAATAATGATCTCGCGCAGATGTCCCGTCCGACCACCCGCGCTGCCGATGGGCTGCCGCGGTGGAGCTGGACCGTGGCCGAGATCGAGCGCATGGCGGCGGGCGGATATTTCCGCGACGAAGACCGGTTCGAGTTGGTGGGCGGGGAGATCGTGCCGACGTCACCGAAAGGGCGCCGCCACGAGATCGTCCGGGAAGCGCTCGCATTCCGGTTCTCGCGAGCGGCGCCGGACGACGTCTTCGTGACGTCGGAGCCGCAGTTCAATCTCGCAGAAGACACCTTTGCGGTGCCTGACATTTTGGTTCGTTCGTCCGGCATCAAGACACCGGATATCCGCGGCAGCGATGCGCTGCTCGTGGTGGAGATCGCGGATACCAGCCTTGCCTATGATCTCCAGATCAAGGCGCAGCTCTACGGCTCGCACGGGGTGCGCGAATACTGGGTGATCAATGCGGCGACGCTCGTCACGACGGTGCACACCCAGCCTTTGAGGGCTGGATATGCCGTCATCGGGGAAGTGCTGCCGCGCGAACTCATATCGCCCGCCCTGGCCCCCGCCCTCGCAATTTCGCTCGCTGCCCTCGATCTCGATCTGACGGCTCAGAACGCGCTGCCGCGGGTCGGCACGCTGACGATGCGGTTGTCGATCTGCAACATGCCGGCGACGGCCCGCGCGATCTTCTCGGCGCGCGGCCGCAGGCTGCCGCTGGACGTCGTTCCCGCCAGCGTGACCTTGCCGTTGGCGACCGACACCGACAGGCCCAACGGCGCCATGGCGACGCTGATATGCTCGACCATCGCCGCGCTGATCTTCGCCTCCAGAAGCTTGTTGGCGAGCGCGGAGCGCGACTTGAAAGTGTCGCGGAACCGCGGGCCTTCGGCGAGCTCGCAGACCGCGTTCACGCAGGCATCGACGCTCAGCCGTTCGGTGTTCAGCACGATGTGGTAGAGCCGCGCGTCCTCCTGCTCGACATTGAAATAGGCGCGCAAGGTGCGGGCACGGGCGGCGTCGAAGCGCTCGATCTCCTCACGCACGGCACCGGCGTCCTTGCGGCCGAGCCGCTCCATCATGACGCGGACGCGGAACTCCATGGGGGCGCATACGCGTGCGCTGATCACCTGCGGCATGTCGCGGAGCAGGGTGGCGGCGCCCCAGCCCTTGATCAGGACGTTGCCCCGTTGGGCGAAGTCGAGGATTTCCTCGGCAGCGTAATGAAACAGCTTGCGGCGGTTGATCTGCCATCGCTCCACCAGGGATGCCGAGCCGTCGAGGTAACGTGTGACGACGCTCTCCGCGACGCCAAGCCGCCGCGCCACGTTGTTCGCTGCGATTTCCGAACGCACGATCTCGAGGCCCAATCGCTTGGCCACCCCCGCCGCAACTTCGGTCCCGAGTGACCCAATCTCTCTCGTCATTGCGATTACGGTCATGGTCTGCTCCTCAGGGAATCATTGTGCACTGCGCCATCTCTTGCGGATACTTAAGGTCCGCGCATCGAGACCGACTGTGATGTTCCTCACTCTGCACTTCCCCTGGCTGCCGTTCTTTCAATCATGGATTGTATATCAGTATAAGTCGGTTGCATTAAAATCACATAAACACAATATCAGAAGTTTATCCGGATGCAATGAGAAATCCTGAAATCGGGGCAACATAAAAATCCTCTCGGAGAGGCCGCTCTCAACGCGTTCTTGGCTAGATAATGCTTCAATTACAATATATTGATGACCCTACAAGGGGGCTTGGCGGCGGCCTTGTCCGCTTCGCGTCATCGTGTCGCCCACCGAGCCCCGAGAGGACAGTGGTATAAACGGGCGGATATACGGCTGGCCTTTCAAGCGGCGCATTCAGCTCGTAACGAACCTTCATAGACCGCAGCGTTTCCAGACCGCCTCGAACTCTTCGTCGGTTGGATACCGGCTCTTGCCGTCTCGCAGGTCTTTCCGCCGCCGCCTCACTTCCTCGACTTGATCGGCAGAGAGGCGATAGGGCCGGTCGTCGTTGGCGATATGGGCGAATAGGCCTTCCGCCAGCGCGTCCTGCTCTTCGGCCGGCAACTCCCGCGCCTGTTCGATGGCCTGGTCCAGCTTCGTCGTGCTTTGATATTCCACCAAAACGGCTCGGATCCGTCAGCTACCCCATCACCCGCAGCCCCAGCGCCACGGCCGCCGAGAATCACCGCCGTGTCCGCGAAGAACACCGCCCCGTGCCGCCAGTTGATGTAGCGCAGCTCCGTCACCGTGGTACCGGCGCCCAGCGCGGCGATGGCGAGCAGCAGGCCCCAATTGGCGGCGACGTCGAGCACCGCTTTCACGGGGACATAGGCCGGTGCCAGCGCCGACGTGGCGGTCGCCAGCGTGTTCACCAGGCACAGCACCAGGAATATGATGGCGAACATCGGCACCGGCACCCTGGCGGTGGTGGTGCGCCGGCCTGCCGCCAGCCACCAGCCGATGCCGAGCACCACAGGCAGCAGCAGGAACACCCGGAACAGCTTGACGATCACGGCGGCGTTCCCCGCCGGCTCCGAAACCGCATATCCGGCGCCGACCACCTGGGCGACGTCATGGATGGTAGCGCCGAGGAAGATGCCGGTGGTCTTGGGATCGTAGCCGAGCGCCGCGGCGAAAAGGGGATAGATCAGCATCGCAAGCGTGGACACCGCGTTCGCCGCGATCACGGCGAAGGCGACATCGGCACCCTTGCGGTCATAGGACGGCACCACCGTCGACGTCGCCAGCGCCGCCGAGGCGCCGCACACCGCGTTCGCCGCGCCTGCGAGGGCGCCGTAGGACACGCCGAGACCGATGCGGCCGGCGAGCCACATGCTCGACGCGATCGTCACCGCCATGGCGAGGACGACCACCAGCACCGTGCCCGGCCCGAGCGCGAGGATATCGCCAAGCGAAATCCGCAAGCCGAGAAGGGCGATCGCGACCCGAAGCAGTGTCTTCACGCACCATACCAGCCCGGGCGCGAACGCGACGCGGCGCGCCGGCCTGCTCAAGGCCATGCCGATCAGCAACGCCATGACGAGGGCAGGAAGCGCGAATCCGCCGGTGATCCGGCGCACGGCGGCCTCGGCGAGCACCGCCGCCGCGGCTATGGCCGCCGCCAGCGCCACGCCGGGAATCAGAGCAGTGGAGAATGAGCTTTGCGCCCCGTCGCCGAAGCGTGACCCGGCCGCCACCGCCGCCGGTGCCGTGGGCGCGTGCGTCTCGGCATTGGCGGGAGGGATTTCGAGCTGCGGCACGGGCTATTTTTCGACGAAGGCCTTTTCGACCACGTAGGATCCCGGGGCCGAACTCGAGCCCTCCTCGAAGTCGTTTTCGCAAAGCAGGATCGTCATCTGGGCGAGCATGTCGGGACTGCCGCACAGCATCACCCGATCGTGTCGGGAGTCAATGCGGGCAAGGCCGGTATCCTCGAACAGCTTGCCGGTGGTGATGAGGTCGGTGATCCGCCCGCGGTTGCGGAACGGCTCGCGCGTTACCGTGGGGTAGTAGATGAGCTTCCCGGCCAGGAGGTCTCCGACCAGCTCGTGGCAGGGGAGCCTCGCGATCTCCTCGCCATAGGCGAGCTCGGCCACATGGCGCACCCCGTGCACCAGTACGACGTTCTCGAACCGCTCATAGGTGTCGGGATCCTTGATCAGGCTCAGGAACGGCGCGAGCCCGGTCCCGGTGCCGATCAGATAGAGGTTGCGGCCGGGCGCGAGATTGTCGAGCAGCAGCGTCCCCGTCGCCTTGCGCCCGACCAGGATGCGGTCGCCGGGCGCGATGTGCTGGAGGCGCGAGGTCAGGGGACCGTCTGGAACCTTGATGCTGAAAAATTCCAGCTCTTCCTCGTAATGGGCGCTCGCCAGGCTGTAGGCCCGCAACAGGGGTTTCCCGTCGACATCGAGGCCGATCATCACGAATTGCCCGCTCCGGTAGCGGAACGAGGCGTCCCGGGTGGTCTTGAAGCTGAAGAGCGTGTCGGTCCAGTGCCGGACATCGAGGACTTGCTGTTCGCTGAGGCTGCTCATGTCTCAATCCAATGGCCGATCAGGCCGGAAGTGGTGGGAGGACTGGTATGACGGGTGTTGTGGCATCGCTCCGGGGCCGGGTCGGTCAATTAGTTTCCAACCGCGGGCCTAAAGTTCTGATTGCCGGCGGGCCGGCAACTAATTGCTTCCGCGGCGGGCGTATGAGAACCATCCTGGGTGGCAGGGCGGCTTTGCGCCCCGGGCATGACATGAGAACGCGACATGAGCATGGATGAGATCGTCGAGGGATGTTCCCAGGTCGAGTGCGACGTCCTCGTCATCGGCGGCGGCACGGCGGGCCCGATGGCCGCCCTGAAGGCGAAGCTGAAGAACCCGAAGGCGACCGTCGTGTTGCTGGAAAAGGCCAATGTGAAACGTTCCGGAGCCATCTGCATGGGCATGGACGGGCTCAACAACGCGGTGGTGCCCGGCCATGCGACGCCGGAGCAATACACCAAGGAGATCACCATCGCCAATGACGGTATCGTCAACCAGAAGGCGGTGCTGAAATATGCCGAACGCTGCTACGGCATCATCCAGGAGCTCGACCAGTTCGGCATCCGCTTCCTCAAGAACGAGAACGGCGATTTCGCCGTCAAGAAGGTGCACCACATCGGCACTTATGTGCTGCCGATGCCCAACGGCGATACCGTCAAGAAGGCGCTGTACCGCCAGCTTCGGCGCGCCCGCATCCTGATCTCGAACCGCTACATGGCGACGCGGCTGCTCACCGCGCAGGACAGCCGGGTCGCCGGCGCGATCGCGGTCAACACCCGCACCGCCGAGTTCCTGGTGCTCAAGGCCAAGGCGGTGATCCTGTGCATGGGAGCGGCGGGGCGGCTCGGGCTGCCGACCTCGGGCTACCTGTTCGGCACCTACGAGAACGCGGCGAATTCCGGCGACGGCTATGCCATGGCCTATCATGCCGGCGCCGCCCTCGCCAATCTCGAATGCTTCCAGATCAACCCGCTCATCAAGGACTATAACGGCCCGGCCTGCGCCTATGTGGCGGGGCCGTTCGGCGCCTATACCGCCAACAACGAGGGTGCCCGTTTCATCGAATGCGACTACTGGTCCGGCCAGATGATGCTGGAGTTCTTCAACGAGCTGCAGTCCGGCAAGGGACCGGTGTTCCTCAAGATCAATCATCTCCACGAAGATACCATCTCCGAGATCGAGACCATCCTGCACAAGGTCGAGCGGCCGACCCGCGGCCTGTTCCACGACGGCCGCGGCACCGACTACCGCCGCGAGATGGTGGAAATGCATATTTCCGAGATCGGCTTCTGCTCCGGCCACAGCGCTTCCGGCGTGTTCGTCGACGAGTTCGCGCGCACCACGGTGCCCGGGCTCTACGCGGCCGGCGACATGGCCAGCGTGCCGCACAACTACATGCTCGGCGCCTTCACCAACGGCTCGGTCGCCGGCGAAGACGCCGCCGACTATGCCGCCAATGTGGACCATGCCGCCTATGACGAAGCCGATGTCGCGCGGGAGAAGGAGCGGGTGCTGGCGCCGACCCGGCGCGAGGACGGCATTCCGCCCAACCAGATCGAGTACAAGACGCGGCGGCTGGTCAATGATTACCTCCAGCCCCCCAAGGTGACCCGCAAGTACGAGCTGGCGCAGCGGCGCTTCGCCGAGGTGCGTGAGGACATGGCCACCGCGATGATCGCGCGCAACAGCCACGAGCTGATGCGGGCGCTGGAGGCGCAATCGATCATGGACTGCGCCGACATGGCAGCGTTCTCATCGCTGTTTCGCACCGAGAGCCGCTGGGGCCTCTACCACCTGCGCACCGACTATCCCGTCAAGGACGACGAGAACTGGTTCTGCCACACGCTGCTGCGCAAGCAGGACGGCCGCATGAGCTGCGCCAAGCGCGCCGTCGATCCCTATGTCGTGCCGATCGCCGACGAGGAGAAGGGCCTCTACGACAAGCAGCGCATCCGCGCCACCGCGTGACCGCCTTTCCCTCCCCGTCTTCGGGGAGGGCAGGGTGGGGTCTTCCTCACCACGCGCTGTGCCATAAGCAAATCCCCACCCCAACCCTCCCCGAAGACGGGGAGCGAGAAGACCACCGAAGGAACCGTTTCATGCCGCTCGCCGCCACCTACACCTCGGTCCCGGTCGTCGTCGACGAAGCCAAATGCATCGCCGACAAGGGCTGCACCGTGTGCGTCGATGTCTGTCCGCTCGACGTGCTGCGGATCAGCGACGCCACCGGCAAGGCCTACATGGCCTATGACGAATGCTGGTATTGCATGCCCTGCGAGGCCGATTGCCCGACCGGTGCGGTCACGGTAACGATACCCTATCTGCTCAAGTGAGGGCGGCATGGCCAACCCGTTCGAAGAGTATGACGATCTCGATGAACTCGCGGTGCGCCTGAAGGCGGCGGACGCCGGCGAGCGCAGCGTCGCCGTCATGGAACTCGGCCATTCCGGCGACCCCGCCGCGATCGCGCTGCTCGGCACCGTGATCGCCGATCCCGATGCCGGGGTGCGGCGCCAAGTGGCGCTGGCGCTCGGCGAATATGACGGGATCGAGGCGGCGGCCGCGCTCGCCCGCGTGGTGGTCGACGCCGAACCGTCGGTGGCGACGGCGGCCGCGGACAGCATGGCGGAGCTCAAGGACGCCGCCGCGGCGGATGCGATCTATCGGCTGGTGTCGCATGCCAGCGGGTTCGTGCGGATGGCGGCGTTTCGCGCGCTCAAGGAGCTGCGGCGCGGCGAATCGCTCAAGCCCGCCCTCGAAGCGCTGCGCGACCCCGACCCGTCCGTGCGCATCCAGGCGGTCGGCGTCGTCGGCTTCCTCAAGCTCGAGGAATCTGATTCCGGCGCTCAAGGCCGCGACCTGCGATGCCGACGCCAATGTGCGCCGCGCGGCGGTGAGCGCGCTTGCGTTCTCGCACACCCAGATCGCCGCCGATACGGTGCTGCGCGCGCTCGGCGACGGCGATTGGATGGTGCGCGAGATCGCCGCCGAGACCATCGCCGGCCATGGCGGCGTGGCCGCGGTCGACCCGCTGATCGCGGCCTTGGCCGATCCGTTCTGGCAGGTGCGCCTCAAGGCGGTGCGCAGCCTCGGCCGGCTCGAAAATGCCCGCGCCGTCGCCCCGGTGGCCGCCTGCCTCGCCCACGAACAGGCCAATCTGCGCAAGGAGGCCGCCGCCGCATTGGGCGAGATTGCCGATCCCGCCGCCGAGCGCTTTCTCGATGCGGTGCGCGACGATCCCGATCCCGACGTGCGCAAGAACGTGCGCTGGGCGCTCCAGCAGATTTCAGCGAAGCGGGCGGTCAGCTGAGCGGACAGGGTGTATTTCGGGCGTGCCGCCGCCTTGCGGACAGGTGAACATGTCCGCAGAGGCTCCAGATGAGATCGTCGTCAGCGCCGACCGGTCCGAGCTCAGGCTGGTGTGGCCGGATCGTACTCTCGCGGTGGGCGCGCCGCGGTTGCGCGCCGCGTGCCGCTGCGCCGATTGCCGGCGGGCGCGCTTCGATCACGGCGCCGATCCCGCCGCGGGCGGGGTCGCACTCGTCACCGTCGCGCTGGTCGGGGATCACGCGCTCAACATCGCCTTTTCCGACGGCCATGACCGCGGCATCTATCCCTGGAGCTACCTGCACGAAATCGCGCAGTCGCCCAACGTGTGAAACAATTTGGAACCTCATCCCGTCGCGGGGCATGACACGGAAGCCGATGAACTGCCGGAGCCCCGACGGCGGTGTGCAATATCGCTCAGACGTGTCTCCACGACCGCGCCTATGGTACGGTTCGATCGCATTATCTGCGGGCGCGCGGCGTGGAGACAGGTGCTGGGCCGGTCTCCGCCTGTTCGCATTCGAACCACTCAGAAACCGAATGGAAGCGCCATGGATTCGACCTACGTTCTCGGTATTATCGCTATCGCGCTGGTGCTCTATATCCTAGGCTCGCTTCGCGTGCTGCGGCAGTACGAGCGCGGCGTCGTCTTTCTGCTCGGAAAATTCAAAGGTGTGCGGGGGGCGGGGCTCACGCTCATCTTCGCGCCGATCCAGCAGATGGTGCGGGTATCCCTGCGCACCGTCACGATGCAAATTCCCTCGCAGAAAATCATCACCAAGGACAACGTCTCGATCGACATTGCGGCGGTCGCGTACTATCACATCTCCGATCCGGAAAAATCGGTGATCGTGATCGAGAACGTCTATAACGCCATCAATCAGATCAGCCAGACCACGGTGCGCAACGTGGTCGGACGCTTCAGCCTCGATCAGCTCTTGTCCGACACCGCGAGCATCAACCTGCAGATCAAGAACGTCATCGATGGGCACACCGAGCCCTGGGGTACCCAGGTGACGGCCGTCGAGATCAAGGACATCATGCTTCCCGACAACATGCAGCGCGCCATGGCCAAGGAAGCCGAGGCCGAGCGGGAGCGCCGCGCCAAGATCGTCGCCGCCGAGGGAGAATACCAGGCCGCGGTGAAGCTCGGTGAGGCCGCCGACATCATCACCCAGCATCCCGTGGCGCTTCAGTTGCGCACCCTGCAAACCATGGCGGAAATCTCGGTGGAAAAGAATTCGACCATCATCTTCCCTGCTCAGTTCATGACGACGGTGCAGGAAGCATTCGCGCTGATGTCGAAGGATTCGTCATCGAAATAGATCGAAGCGACGGTCCGGCCGGGGGCACGCGGGATGCCGGATCGCGTCGGCAGCCCGGACAGCGCGATCCTCTCAAGTTGAATCGGATCGTGCTCTAATCACTTTGATTTTGTGCATGATCTTGCCTGGAAGTCTGCGGTCTCCGGGAATCATGCGTTAAGTAGTCTGATAATTCGCATCGCTTGTTTGGCATCACCGGTGCGACGAAAAACCAATCCCGATGCGTGCCTTTGAGGCGCCGCGGGGTTCGAGGGAGTAGCCCATATGCCCGCTCCGGCCTTGCAATCCACGGCCTTGCCGCCCAAGGCCGCTTCGGACGATGCCGTCGACCTCGAGAAGACGCCGGTCGACCGGGTGCTGGCCCAGCTCGAGGTCAAGCCCGGCCAAGGGCTGAGCAGCGCCGAGGCCGAACGGCGCCTTGCCAAATACGGGCCGAACGCCCTCGTCGAAAAAGAAGAGAGCCTCGCCCGCAAGCTCGTCGGGCACTTCACCGGTCCGATCGCCTACATGATCGAGGCGGCGGCGATCGTCTCCGCCGTCATCGGGCACTGGGGCGATTTCGCCGTCATCACCGGGCTGTTGTTCTTCAATGCCGCACTCGAATTCTGGCAGGACCGCAAGGCATCCAGCGCCCTGGCCGCGCTGAGAAAAGGGCTGGCCCCGGAAGCGACGGTCATGCGCGACGGCAAGTGGCGGACGATCGAAGCCGCGATGCTGGTGCCGGGCGACATCGTCACGATCAGAACTCGGTGTCATCGTGCCCGCCGATCTCAGGCTGGTCGGCGGTACCTACGCCGCGATCGACCAGTCGGCATTGACCGGCGAATCCGTGCCGGCCGCGAAGAAAGTCGGCGACGAGGCCTTTTCGGGCAGCGTCGTCAAACAGGGAGAAATGCAGGGCGTCGTCATCGCCACCGGGGCGAACACGTTCTTCGGTCGAACCGCCAAGCTCGTGGCCGGCGCCGGCGCGGTGAGCCACGCACAGAAGGCGATGTTCGAGATCGGGAACTTCCTCATCATCCTCGCCGTCGCGCTGGCGCTGATCATGGTCGCCGCCAAGGTCTACCATGACATCGTCGTCACCGACGACTGGGGACTGGAAGACGCCCTCGGCATCTTGCAGTTCGTCCTGGTCCTGCTGGTCGCATCGATCCCGGTGGCCATGCCGGCGGTGTTCTCCATCACCATGGCATTGGGCGCGCTGGCGCTGTCGAAACAGAAGGCGATCGTCTCCAAGCTGTCCGCCATCGAGGAGATGGCGGGTGTCGACATTTTGTGCTCGGACAAGACCGGGACGCTGACCAAGAACCAGCTCACCCTGAGCGACCCGATCCTGTTCTCCGCCAAGAGCGCCCAGGATTGCATCGTGGCCGCGGCGCTCGCTTCGAAGATCGAAGATCGCGACGCCATCGACACCGCCGTGATCGAGGCGCTGAAGGATCGCAAGGCGCTCGATGCGTATAAGCCGGTGAGCTTCGTTCCCTTTGACCCCGTGACCAAGCGCACGGAGGCGACGGTCACCGACGCCGGCGGAAAAACCGTCACCGTCGCCAAGGGTGCGCCGCAGGTCATCGTCGACCTCGCCAAGCCGCCGGCCGATGTCGCCCGGCGGGTCAAGACGACGGTCGACGAACTCGCGGCCAAGGGCTCGCGTGCGCTGGGCGTCGCCCGCTCCGAAGATGCCGGGCGCACCTGGTCGCTGCTCGGCATATTGCCGATGTTCGATCCGCCGCGCGACGATTCCAAACAGACGATCGCACGGGTCGAAGCAAAGGGCGTGCGGGTCAAGATGGTGACCGGAGACGACACCGCCATCGCGATCGAGACCGCGCGCCTGCTCGGCATGGGCACGCACATCATACCGGCCGCCGACGTCTTTCCGAAGGACATGGACCCCAACAACGTGCCGCCGGCGATCGCCGACGCCATCGAGCGGGCGGACGGCTTTGCCCGCGTCTTCCCGGAGCACAAATACGCCATCGTCAAGTCGCTGCAGGCGCGCGGCCATCTGGTGGCGATGACCGGCGACGGCGTCAACGACGCGCCCGCGCTGAAGCAGGCGGATTGCGGCACCGCGGTGTCCGGCGCCACCGACGCGGCCCGCGGCGCGGCGGCGCTGGTCCTGACCGCACCGGGCCTGTCGGTCATCAACAACGCCATCGACGAAGCCCGCCGCATCTTCGGACGCATCACCAGCTACACGATCTACCGCGTGGCGCTGACCATGGACATCATGTTCGTAGTGGTGCTGTCCACCGTCTTCCTCGATTTTTCGCCGCTGACCGCAATCATGATCGTCATCATGTCGCTGCTCGACGACGCGCCGATCATGACCATCGCCTATGACAACACCGCCGTGAGCGCAACGCCGATCCGCTGGCAAATGCCGCGGCTCTTGGGCGTCGCCGTCGTGCTCGGGCTGTTCTCGATCGTCGAAACCTTCGGCCTGCTGCTGATCGGCATCCGGGTGGTCACGCATCCGCATTTGTCGGAGTATTTCGGATTGGCGACCGAGGACCAGCTGCAAACGATGATCTTCCTGCAACTCGTGGCCGGCGGCCATCTCCTGCTGTTCACCACCCGGACGGAACGCTGGTTCTTCCTGCCGCCATTCCCGGCGGCAGCGCTGTTCTTTGCGATCGTCGCGACCCAGGTCGTGGCGGTACTGATGTGCGGCTTCGGCTGGCTCGTCCCGTCGATCCCGTGGACCCTGATCGGATGGGTGTGGGTTTACAACATCGCCTGGATGTTCGTGCTCGGCGGCGTCCGGCTGATCGCCGAGCGCTTCGCTACCTATCACACCGCACGGCAGGCGAGGAGCGTGCGCATCGTGACCCAGTCGCTCCGGCCATAAGCGGCACGTAACGGGAGAATCCAGCATGGACTATCGGGAGAAATTCGTGGTCGAGCCCGGCGCGAAGGTTCGTTTGTCGAAGATCGATCCTTCCTACACCGGCAAATACGAGACCCATGAGAAGGCCGCACCCGAGATCGCCAAGCATCTCGAACGCATGCAGAAGCTGCAATACCTTCTCTATGCCGACGGCCGCCAATCCCTTCTCGTCGTGTTGCAGGCGCTCGATGCCGCCGGCAAGGACGGCGTCGTCCGGCACGCGTTCAGCGGCATGAATCCGCAGGGAACCTGCGTGTTCGGATTCAAGCAGCCGAGCAAGGAAGAGGCCGCACACGATTTTCTCTGGCGCGCCCACCTCCGTACGCCGGCCAAGGGCCAAGTGGTCATCTTCAACCGTTCGCATTACGAGGATGTGCTGGTGGTGCGCGTGCACGATCTGGTGGCGGAGTCGGTGTGGTCCAAGCGCTACGACCTGATCAACGATTTCGAAAAAATGCTGTCGGCCAGCGGCACGCACATCGTGAAGTTCTACCTCCACATCAGTCCCGAGGAGCAGCTGTCCCGGTTCGCGCAGAGGCTCGACGATCCGGCGCGAAACTGGAAGATCAGCGAAAGCGACTATTCCGAGCGCAAGCTGTGGCCGCAATACGTGGAGGCCTACGAGGACGCCATGGAATTGACGAGCACCAAGCGCGCGCCGTGGTACGTCATTCCGGCGAACCACAAATGGTTCCGCGACCTTGCCGTGTCGCAGATCATCGCCGATACGATGGACGAGATGGGCCTCAAGCTGCCGCCGGCGCAAGTCAACCTCGCGGACATCCGCCGCAAATACCACGCGGCGGTACGCGAGGCGAAGGCCGACGGGAAGTCTGCGGCCAAAGCCGCCAAGACCGCCGGATAGCGGAAGTCGAATGCCGGCGTGGTTCTTCGCATCGCTGCAAGGCTATCGGATCGCATGGCTGCCGCGCGACCTGGTCGCCGGGCTCATGCTCGCGGCGATCGCCATACCCGGGCAGCTCGCGACCGCACGGTTGGCGGGGATGCCGCCCGAGACCGGGCTCTATGCCTTTGCCGCGGGGTCGCTCGCCTTCGCCGCCTTCGGCGCCAACCGCTTCATGTCGGTCGCGGCGGACTCGACCATCGCGCCGATCTTCGCCGGCGGCCTGTCCTCGATCGCCGCCATCGGCACGGCGCACTATGTCGATTTGGCCACGCTGCTGGCCGTCCTTGTCGGGATCGTGCTCCTCGCCGTCGGCCTGCTGCGGGCCGGCTGGCTCGCCACCCTGCTCTCGATTCCCGTCACCACGGGTTTCCTCGCCGGCATCTCGATCCACATCATCGTCGGCGAATTGCCGGCCCTGCTGGGTGTGTCCGAGGAACAGGGGCATATGCTGGTGCGGCTCGTCCATGTCCTCGGCAACGTCGGAGAGGCCAATCCGTACACGGTCGCGCTCGGCGCCGGCGTCCTGATCGTGACGATGGTCACGGCCCAGATCAGCCACCGGGTTCCCGGCGCACTGATCGGCCTGGTCGGCGCGGGCCTTGCGGTCGCACTGTTCCATCTCGATGCCCGCGGCGTCAGCGTGGTCGGCGCCCTGTCGGTGCCGCCGCCGCGCCTCGCTTTGCCGGTCGTGCCCGGAATCGGCGAGTTGACCCAGCTGGTGCCGCTGGCGCTGGTGGTCGCCATGGTCTGCATCATGCAGACGGCGGCGGTGGCGAGCACGTTCCCGTCCGACCGGGGCAAGCCCGACGATGTCAGCCGGGATTTCGCAGGCGTCGGCGCAGGCAGCGTCCTGGCCGGGCTGATCGGATCATTCGCCGTCGATTCAAGTCCGCCGAGCACCGCCATCATCCGCGATTCCGGCGGGCGCTCCCAGATTGCCTCGCTCGCGGCCGTCGCCCTGATGATCGCTCTCGCCGTCCTGGCGTCGGGGTTGATGGCCTACGTGCCGCGGGCGGCGTTGTCGGGCGTTCTCGTCTACATCGCGATCAAGATATTCCGCGTCGGCGAGATGATCCGCATCTATCGCCGCGGCGGACGGGAGATCCTGCTGGTGGCGGCGAGCGGCGGGCTGGTCGTGGTGCTGCCGATCGAGAGCGGCATGCTGCTGGCGATCGCGCTCTCCTTCATGCACAGCCTCTATATCGTCGCCCGGCCCAATTGCGTGGAACTGGCGCGCGTGCCCGGAACGACCGTGTGGTGGCCGCCGAGCGCGAGCGAACACGGCGAGCATGAACCCGGGGTGCTGGTCTTCGCCCCCGCCGCGCCGCTCAATTTCACCAATGCGCAGGGCATCATCGATAAAATCAATTCGGCCATCGCCGCCCAACGGCCGCCCGCGAAGCTCCTGGTCATCGAGGCGAGCGGCATCATCGACATCGACTATACGGGGTCGCAGCTCCTGCGGCATGCGATCGCCGATCTCGAGGCAAAGGGCGTCGCGGTCGCGGTCGCCCGGCTGTCCCATGAACAGGCCCAGATCGAGGCAGGCCGCTCGGGACTGATCGCGAGCATCGGCAAAGACCATGTCTTCATGTCGGTCGAGGAAGCGGTGCAAAAACTCGGGCCGGGCACGAGAAGCGGAGCCGGGAACTTTGGATAACGCGGTGACCAGACAGCGTTATGATCAGACAGCGTTATGATGGAGTGCGGTGGGATGCGACACCGGCCAGACGATCAGTGATGATCGCATGAAGAACGTCGAAATCGATCGGCTTGACGACGAAATCGTCTGCGCCTAGGCGCCGCCCGCGTAACTCGTTTTCACGGTCGCTCATCGCGGTCAGGAACACGAACGGCACGCGGCCAAACGGCAGGGAAATATCGTTCAGCCGTTCCAGCACCTCAAATCCCGACATCACCGGCATGTTGACGTCGCACAGCACGAGGTCGGGCATATGTTTGAGGATCGCGTCGAAGCCTTCCCGGCCGTTGTAAGCGGCGATCGGCTCGAAGCCTTGATCGAAAAGCTCCTCGACGATCAGCGCGGCAGCCTCGCGGTCGTCCTCGATGCACAGGATTTTCTTGCGCGCTTGCCCCATCGACCTTTTCTTTCGATCCGGGCCGTACGGTAAACCGTCCCGTCGGGCTGCGAAAGCTGCGATAAATCACAGCGTGTAGCCGAGCCACCTAACCCGTTGAGGCGGTGGGGCAACTCATCCAAACAAACCGGAAACACCGGTTCGGGTCATGCCGTCGGGCAGCGCCATTTTCCGGGCGCGATCGCTCCCCGGGCCGGCGGGCCCGTGTCGATGGCACGAGTTATGCTGCCAACGGCGGGTGAAGGGCAAAAGCAATGCGATGAACCCGCCGGAGCCGCAGGCGCGTCCGGTCGCGCCGGTTGCGCCCAATGTCTGGACGACGGCGTCGCGGGCGCGGTCGTTGCTGCTGGTCGAAAGCCAGACTCTGGTCGGCGGCCCGACGCCACTGTTCCAGTCGCTGTCGGCGCGCGAGCAGGCGGTGGTATTGTCCTACGGCCAGCGTCGCGTCGTCTATCGCGGCAAGATGCTGTTCGTCCAGGGCGCCGTGCACGAAGGCATCTATTTCATCGAGACCGGTCGGATCCGCGTGTTCTATACCGCCCCGTCCGGGCGGGAAATTACGCTCGCCTATTGGAACCCCGGCAATTTCGTCGGCGGACCGGATGTGTTTGGACCTGCCACGCATCTGTGGTCCGGCGCGGCCGCCGCCAATGCGAGCGTCGTGCATCTGCCGGGCAAGGCGCTCAAGTCGCTCGTCACCCAGATTCCGAGCCTCGCCATCGGGCTGATCGAAGGGCTTTCGTTCAAGGGCAAGTGTTATTCGGCCTTGGCGCAGATGCTCGGAACCCGCTCGGTGACCGAGCGCCTCGCGCATCTGTTGCTCCACCTCGCCGACGCCTATGGGATGCGGAGCGAGGAAGGCATCGTCATCGGCTCGATGCTGACCCATGCCGACATTGCACACATGGTCGGCGCGACCAGGCAGTGGGTGACCATCAGCCTGAAGAGGCTGCACGAACAGGGTATCCTCACCTCGGCGAAATCCCAGATCGTGATCAAGCGGCTCGATGCGCTCGCTGAACTTCGCGGGAGCGACGCCTGACCATGCCCAGAAAACATGCGGCACCCTCATGGTGGTGCCGAAATTCACGGCAAGCGCCACAAGCGGCGCAATTAATTGACCGCTTCGTGCGAAGGGCCTTTGCTATCGTCGGTCCCTGACCGCGATAATCCAGCCTTCGCAAAGGAGATATCCATGACGCCGCGCGCATTGATGGCCTGGATGACAGTGGCGATGATCGCGGGTGCCCTCGGTGCCGGTCCTGCCCAGGCCCAGACCGTCACGATCGGCATCGGCACCCAGGACACCACCACCAACACGGTGACCGCCGGCGTCGTCATCCGCGAGTTGAAGCTGTTGGAGAAATACCTGCCCAAGACGGGCAAATACGCCAACGTCAAATTCCAACTCGACTGGAACAACTTCACCTCCGGCCCGCCGGTCACCAACGGTATGATGGCGAACAAGCTTCAGTTCGGCGCCATGGGCGATTATCCGCTGGTGGTGAACGGCTTCACCTTCCAGTCCAATCCGGAGAGCCGCAGCCAGCTGATCGCAGTCGCCGCCTACAACATCTACGGCTCCGGCAACGGGGTCGTGGTCCACAAGGACTCGCCCTATTACGAGCTGTCCGATCTCAAGGGCAAGGTGGTGAGCGTGCCGTTCGGCTCCGCCGCCCACGGCATGATCCTCAAGGCGATGCAGGACCGCAAATGGCCGGCGGATTACTTCCGCCTGGTCAACCAGTCGCCCGAGGTCGGCTCGACCAACCTGCAGGAGAAGAAGATCGACGCGCATGCCGATTTCGTTCCGTTCGCGGAGCTGCTGCCGTTCCGCGGCTTTGCCCGCAAGATCTTCGACGGCGTCGAGACCAACATCTCGACTTGGCATGGCGTGGTGGTGCGCACCGACTTCGCCGAAAAATACCCGGAGGTCGTGGTCGCCTATGTGAAGGCGATCATCGAAGCCGATGCCTGGGTGCGCAAGGACCCGAAAGCAGCTGCCGAGAAGATCGCGGGCTGGACCGGCACCGACAAGGAAGTCGTCTACATGTTCCTCGGGCCGAGCGGCATCATGACGATGGACCCCACCATCAAGCCGGAACTGGTGCGCGATGCCGGCGAGGACGCCAAGGTGCTGCAGCGGCTCGACCGCATGAAGGAGTTCGACATCGGCAAATGGGTCAACGACAGCTATGTCCGCAAGGCCTTCGCCGAAACCGGCCTCGACTACGACAAGCAGGTGAAGAGCTTCGACAATTACGAGATCTCCGGCACCGACGAATTCTGCCACAAGCCGATCGCCGAGCCGCGCAAGGCCGGCGAGATCTGGGTGGCGGAAGAGGGCATCTCCGCCTATGCGAGCACGGCCTGCACGCTCGCCGCCTATGGCGACCTCAAGCGCAAGGGCAAGAAGATCAACGTCACCTATCTCTTCGACAGCGCGCGCGGCATCAAGCTGTTCGCCGATCAGGCCTTCTTCGCGGTGTCGGGTGAAGGCGGCAAGGCGGCCATCGAACCGTTCCTGCTCAAGAAGGACGCCGAGGCGAGCGCCAAGACGAGCGGCGGCAAGGTCGTGGGATTTTCCGAAGCGGTGAAGGCCGCCGGGGGAGCGTGATCGTGGACAGCGCGGTGCTCCAGGTCGAAGACATGCCGGATCGTGAACTGCAAGACCACGGCCTGCAAGACCACCGCCTGCGAGACCACCGCCGGCAAGACCGCAGCCCAAAGGACGCAGCCGTCGCCGCGCCCGTGCCGGCGGCGCCGCAGGCCGCTGCACCGCCGGCGCGAGTGCGCGTCGCGACGCGCTATCGCGGCCATGTCATCGCATTCCTGCTCGGCGCCGGGTCGCTGCTGGCGTTCCTCGTGCTGTGGCACCTGCTGACCACATACCGCGTCAGCTTCTATGTGCGGTTCATCAACGTGCCGTCGCCGGAGCAGGTGCTCGAGCGGGCGGTGCGCGCGCTTTCGAGCCAGCGTTTCTATGACCATGTGCTGCTGAGCTGCCGGCGCATCTTCATCGGCTTTGCGCTGGCCACCGCGATCGCGGTGCCGCTCGGCCTGCTGATGGGGCGGTTCCGGCGGCTGCGCGAAATCGTGTTTCCGCTGGTCGAGGTGTTCCGGCCGATACCGGCGATCGCCTGGGTGCCGATGGCGATCATGCTGTGGCCGTCCAACGAGGAGAGCATCGTCTTCATCACCTTTCTCGGTGCCTTCTTTCCGATCCTGCTCAACACCCTGCACGGCATGAGGATGGTCGACGGCGTATTGGTGCGGGCGGCGCAATGCCTCGGCGCCACCGAGGCGGCAATCTTCCGCGAGGTCTATTTCCCGGCGACGCTGCCCCATGTCTTCACCGGGCTCGCCGTCGGCATGGGTGTCGCCTGGGTGTCGCTGATCGCAGCCGAGATGATCTCCGGCCAGTTCGGCATCGGCTATTTCACCTGGGAGGCCTATTCGCTGGTGCAGTATCCCGACATCGCGCTCGGGATGATCACCATCGGCATCCTCGGCCTCGGCTCGAGCGCGCTGATTCGCGGCATCGGCCATCTGGCTATTCCATGGGGGCGATCATGACCCGAGCATCCATGGCCCAAACGCCGAAGCAGAAGCCGGGCCGTATCGACGTTACGGATTTCGCCTTCAGCTACGAGGCGGCCGACGGTCCGGTCGAGGCGGCCAAGGACGTGTCGATCGTGGTCAATCCCGGCGAGTTCGTGTCGATCATCGGGCCGTCGGGCTGCGGGAAATCGACCCTGCTCAACGCGGTCGCCGGCTTCATAAAGCCCACCGCCGGCACGGTGACGGTGGATGGCGCGGCGGTGGAGCGCCCCGGCGCCGACCGCGGCATGGTGTTCCAGCAATACTCGCTGTTTCCCTGGAAAACGGTGCGCCAGAACGTCGAGTTCGGCCTCAAGATGAAGGGCGTCGACGCTCACAACCGGCAACGCAATGCACGCACGCTGCTCGGCCTCGCCGGCCTGCTGCCGTTCGAGAACTATTACCCGGAGCGGCTGTCCGGCGGCATGAAGCAGCGCGTCGGCATCGTGCGGGCGCTCGCAACCGGACCCAAGG
This sequence comes from uncultured Alphaproteobacteria bacterium, assembly GCA_963800215.1. Lineage (GTDB taxonomy): Bacteria > Pseudomonadota > Alphaproteobacteria > Rhizobiales > Xanthobacteraceae > JAJPKK01. The sequence goes on from CAWCZY010000014.1 coordinate 387,172, forward strand.
TGCTGCTGCTCGACGAGCCGTTCGGCGCGCTCGACGCCCAGACCCGGGTGATCATGCAGCAGATCCTCACCAACATGTGGCAGCGCCTGAAAATCTCGGTGCTGTTCGTCACCCACGACATCGACGAGGCGATCTTCCTGTCCGACCGGGTCTATTGCATGACCGCGCGCCCCGGCACCGTCAAGGCGGAGATCGTCATCCCGCTGGAGCGCCCGCGCCATCAGTCGATGATGATGTCGTCGGAGTTCCTGGCGCTGCGGCGCGGGCTGGTGTCGCTGATCCGCGAGGAGAGCCTCAAGGCGATGGGCGGCGAACTCAACGACATCGCGCTCCAGGGCCTCGGTATCGAGATGCACGGCGAGAGCCTGGCGGACGCCCTGTAGACCGCCGGGGAGCGGTGTGCTCCTTCTCCCTCTCCCGCAAGCGGGAGAGGGGATGCCGTCTCGCGCGGGAGGCGGGCTCGCGAGTTACTGCACGGCCTCGCCATGCAGCGTGATGTCGAGACCCTCGCGCTCGATGTCGGCGGTGACGCGCAGGCCGATGGTCGATGTCGACGATCTTGAGGATGATGAGCGAAACGATGGCGTCATAGACCAAGACGATGGCGACGCCCTCGACCTGGTTGAGCACCTGCCCCGCATTGCCTTCGATCAGGCCGGCGGTGCCGCCATATTGCTCGACCGCGAACACGCCGGTGAGGATCGCGCCCGCCGCTCCGCCGATCGCCGTGGACGCCGAAGCAGTCGAGCGCGTCGTCATAGCCGAACATGTGCTTGAGACCGGTCGAGCCCCAGTAGCACACGATCGCCGGCGATGGCGCCGATCGCCAGCGCGCCGCCGGGACCGACGAAGCCCGAAGCCGGCGTGATGGCGACGAGGCCGGCGACCGCGCCGGAGCAGATGCCGACCACCGTCGGCTTGCCGCGCAGTCGCCCATTCGACGAACATCCAGGCCAGCGCCGCGGCCGCGGTCGCGATCTGGGTGACGGTCATGGCCATGCCGGCCTGCATGCCGGCGGTCACGGCCGAGCCGGCGTTGAAGCCGAACCAGCCGACCCACAGCAGCGAGGCGCCGATGAAGGTCAGCACCATGTTGTGGGCGGGGCCGGTGTCCTTGCGCTTGCCGAGCATGAGCGCCGCCATCAGTCCGGCGACGCCGGCATTGACGTGCACCACCGTGCCGCCGGCGAAGTCCAGCACCTTGACCACCGCGGCGTCGTTGGTGGAATTGAGGAACCCGTCCGGTCCCCACACCCAATGGGCGATCGGCGCATAGACGAGGATCGCCCACAGGCCGATGAACCACAGCATCGCCGAGAACTTCATCCGCTCGGCGAAGGCGCCGGCGATCAGCGCCGGGGTGATGATCGCGAAGGTCATCTGGAAGCAGATATAGACCGTCTCGGGGATGGTCGGGGCCAGCGGGTTGGGATTGCCGATGCCCTTGGAGATGTCGCTCACGATGCCTTGCAGGAAGGCCCGGTCGAACCCGCCGATGAAGGGCGTGCCGGCGCGGAACGCCATGGAGTAGGTGCAGATCATCCACAGGACGGTGACGAGGCAGGTGATGGCAAAGCTCGCCATCACGGTGTCGCCGACGTTCTTCTTGCGCACCATGCCGCCGTAGAACAGGCCGAGGCCCGGGATGGTCATCATCAGCACCAGCGCCACCGAGGTGAGCATCCAGGCGGTGTCGCCGGAATTCGGCGTGCATTTCTCCAACGTCTTGGCATCGCAGGCGGGTGGGGCTTCTGCGGCTGCCGCAGGCGCGGCGGGTGTCTCGGTCGCTGCCGGCGCCTGGGCATGGACAGGGGTGGCGGCGAAGAACTGCGCGCCGATGAAGACGGCGATGAGAAGCCCGAAAATGAGAGCCGCAAGCCCCCCACGGGTCGGTATCCTGGTCGTCATGGTGATTGCTCCTGTCCGTAGACGGTTGTTTGCGGTCCTAAAGCGCGGTCTCGTCGGTCTCGCCGGTGCGGATGCGCACGGCATGATCGAGTGCCATCACGAAGATCTTGCCGTCGCCGATTTCGCCGGTTTTCGCCGCGCCGACGATGGCGGCGGTCACCTTGTCGACCATGTCCGCCGCCACCGCGACTTCGATCTTGAGCTTGGGCAGGAGGTTCACCGTGTATTCGGCGCCCCGGTAGATCTCGGTATGACCCTTCTGGCGGCCGTAGCCCTTGGCTTCGGTGACGGTGAGCCCGTGAACGCCGACGCCGGTGAGCGCATCTCTGATCTCCTCCAGCTTGAATGGCTTGATGATCGCCATGATGAGCTTCATGGATACGTTCCCCTGGGCCTGGCCGACTGCATGCGCCGGTAACGGGCTATGCCGGACGCCGGCATTGTCCCCAAAAGACCGAATTCAAGCTATGTGCCAACTGCCAAAACCAGCGGAAAACGCATCAGGTTTTCAGCCGCCATGGGGGTTGTGATAAAAATACAACGTTTTGAAATTTTTTTCGTATTGCACAATAAGGCAGCATTTGATACTAAATATACTTGAAGGTCGGCTCTGCCTGCCCTGGTGCTGCGGAATGCGCGATTTGCCGGCAACCGGAGCTGTCGACGGGCGATGCGGCGGGTGAGGGTGATAAGGGGTATCGGCGCGGGACGCGGCTGCGGCTGCGATCACCATGGCGGCCGCCGGTCTGCCTTCGGGGCTCAAACTCGATCGGCGTGCCGGCATCGGCGACCGCCCTTCGCCGGACAGGTGCGGTCCCTCGACTGGGCCCAGAACTCCCCATGCCGCGAGGTCAGGGCCATCGTTGCCGCCGTCCGTCATTTCACTCAGGCGGCATCCGCGCTAGACTGGTCCCATTCCTGCAATCTCCTGCAAATCCCGGAGCCCACGCGAATGTCGCGATACATCAAGACTGCCCTTGCCCTGGCTGCCCTGACCGCATTCGCCGCGCCGGCTCCCGCGCAGGAATATCCGACCCGTCCGATCAAGATCATCGCGCCGTTCGGCGCCGGCGGGCCGGGCGACGTTTTCAGCCGCCAGCTTGCCCAGTATCTTTCCGAGCAGCTCAAGGTGTCGGTGGTGGTCGAGGACCGCGCCGGCGCCGCCTCGATGATCGGCGCCGAGGCGGTCGCGAAATCGGCGCCTGACGGCTATACGCTGCTGACCATCTCCAACACGCTGACCGCGAACGAGTCGCTGTTTCCCCACAAGTCCTATGCGCTGATGCGCGACTTCGTGGCGGTGGCGCCACTCAACTATTCCGAACTGGTGATGGTGGTCAATCCGGAGGTGCCGGCGAAGGATCTCGAGGAATTCATCGCGCTCGCCAAGGCCAGGCCGGGCGAGCTCAACTACGCCTCCGCCGGCGCCGGCACGCCCTATCACATGGGCGCCGAGCTGTTCAAGGCGATGACCGGGACCGACATCGTGCACGTGCCCCACCGCGCGGCGGGGGATTCGCGAAACAACGTCATCGCCGGCCATGTGCAGATGATGATGGATGCCATCACCACCATGGCGCCCAACGTGCAGGCCGGGCAGGTCCGCGCGCTCGGCACCACCGGGTCGACGCGCTCGAAGGTGCTGCCCGATGTCCCGACCATCGCCGAAGCGGGCGTGCCCGGCTACGAGGCGACCATCTGGATCGGCATCATGGCGCCGGCCGGGACGCCGAAGCCGATCGTCGACAAGCTCAACGCCGAGATCAACAAGGCGATCAGCCGCCCCGAGATGAAGGCGGCCTGGGACCTCCAGGGCGCGACGCCGATGAAGATGTCGCCTGCGGAGTTCGAGGCGTTCCTGCACAAGGACATCGAGAAGTGGGCGCAGGTCGCCAAGATATCCGGTGCGACCGGGCAGTGACCCGGGCGCAGTCGGGGGGGAGTTCGCGAACATGGGCGAGGACGACGAGATTCTCGCCGCCAATGCAGCCTATTACCGCGCCTTCGCCGGCGGGGATTTCGCCGCCATGAGCCGCATCTGGGCGCCGGATCAGGTCTCCTGCGTGCACCCGGGCTGGCCGGTGCTGGTCGGGCGTGCGGCCGTGCTCGAATTCCTGGCAGGGCATCCTCGGCAATCTCGGGCCGGAGCGGATCGTATTTCACGAAGCCACGGCCATGGTCGCGGGCGACGAGGGGCGGGTGCTGTGCATCGAGGTCATCGGCACCGTGGCGTTCGCGGCGTCGAACTGGTTCCGGCGTATCGACGGCATCTGGCGCATGATCCACCACCACGCCAGCCCGATCGCGCTGCAGGTCGACGACGACGCCCCGGAGCCGAGGTCGCGGCGGTTGAATTGAGCGGGCGGGGGCCGGGCGCCTCACCTACCGCGCCTCGCGGCCGGTCGCGCGGACTTTCTCGGCGCGCAATGGCGGTGAACTCACAGCACGGCCTCGCAGCCGACCGGCGCCGGGCGCTGCGCTTGCTCGCCGCTGCGCCGGACGGGGCCCGTCGAGGCGATCATGCCGGCTCATGGGCTTCACGATCTCGCTGCTCGACGGCTTGGTGCGGGACGGGCTGGCAACGGCGGAACGGCGGGCAATGCGGGCGGGACGACGTCCGATTCGGCTAAGCGCCACCGAATAGCCTTTAACGAGATCGAAGGAACTGGTTGTCACATAGGGGGTTCTTATATACCGTTTGCGGGGACTCGGGGAGGATGAAGGCCATGGGACAGGAACTTGAGGAACTCGTCGAGCGAGCTCGCAAAATCGAGATGACGCCGAGTCAGGAGGCCGCGCAGCGCCAGAGCTTCGCGTACGGCAACACGCACATCGAAAACGAACGAATCACGCGCCAGATGGTCGCTGAGGCTGATCGGAAAATTCAGCGGGGCGGATGATCGACGACGTGTCGGGCGACCGCCATAGTCATGCCGAGGACGCCCTACTCCTCACCGACAAGGATGAAATAGCGCGTCGCGAGGCGGAAAATGGCATCCGTCAGTACGCTCTCGCGTTCCAGATGATCCGCAGCTTTGTCAAGGACGATGAACGTCCGTTCAAGCTGCGCGCTGGGCTGATCATGCAGCTGCACCAAGCGGCTCTTGAAGGTATCCATAGGGTCGCCGGCACATACAGGAACACGCCAGTCGAGATTCAGGGCAGTCGGCACAAGCCGCCGGAGGCGGCATTTGTGGTCGATGAAGTTCAGGGTTTGTGCGAGTACGTGAACGACAATTGGTCCGGCAAGACGGCGGCATATCTCGCGGCCTATGTTCTCTGGAAAATGAACTGGATACACCCGTTTGCCGACGGCAACGGCCGCACCGCGAGGGCCATCTCTTACGTCGTGCTCAGCATCAAGCTCGACAGTCTTTTGCCTGGCACACCCACGATCCCTGATCAGATCGCATCCGACAAGCAGCCGTATTATGACGCTTTGGAGACGGCGGACGCGGCGTGGGTGGGAGATCGCGTTGACGTTTCCGCGCTCGAAACGCTCTTAAGCGGCATGCTGGCCAAGCAGCTTCTCAACGCTGCGAGGGAAGCTGCGGGCGCTTAGGTCGCAAAAAATACTGCGCGCTTATGTAGCGTTCCATCTCACCGAGTTCTTTGCAGACGCGTTTAATCCAGCCCATCTCGCCACCGCGCACGAACCGCCGGCTTGGCGGATGATCCATCACCACGCCGGCGCGATCGCGCTGCAGGTCGACGACAAAGCCCCGGAGCCGGGGTCACAGCGACTAGATAAGCGGGCGAAACCGAACGCGCCGCCTCATTCTACCGCGCCTCGCGCCCGATCACGTCGACTTTCGCATCCTGATCTCGATGCGGCGGCGTTCGCGGACGTCGCCTTGCTCGTCCCATCGCGTGAGCCGCCCGTCGGTTCCGATGAGCTGGGCGGCCGACAGCGGCAGGATGCGGAAATTCCGCAGGCGAAGGTCGGAGGACAAGACCTTGACGACGGCCAGTGCGCGCGCGAGGCCGAGCCCGGCATTGTCGGCCGGCTGCAGGACTTCGACGCTCTTCGTCCCCGACACTGCTGCGGGGAGCTCGCGATCGAGGTTCGACAGGCCGCCGGTCATCGCCCGTTCGTCGGTGTGCCCGATCACCTCGATGACGTCGACCTGGAACGCCGCCGCGATCTCGAGCAGCTTGTCGACCACCGCGGTGCGCAGGATGGCTTCGAAATCCGGCCGCAATTCGGCGCTGCGCGTCGCGAAATAATACCCGCCGGCCTCGCTCAGATTGATGATCGGCGGCCAGGTGTGGCCCTCTTTCGGAGCGGCTTCCTCGTGGGGCTCGGACGCCGCGATGCCCTTGGCGATGAGAGCCGCGAGCTGCTCCGGCGTCCGGCCGGCCACCGCCTCCGGGGGCAGGGCATTGTCGATCGCCGCCGCAAGCGCGGCCCCCCTGACGGCTTTGTCGGGATCGAGCCCCGCGGTTTTGAGCTGCTGCATCCTGGCGAAGTATTCGCTGCCTTCCCTGAGCGCGGTCCGCGACACGCCGCGGCGTTCCATCGCTTCGACGATCTCGTCATTCTCGACCAGCGTGCGCCAGAACTCGTCCACCGCGGCCGCCGGTGCCGGCCGGGCGGCCGTCCGGTCCAGGAATTCCGCGATGTGGGGGAATTGTTTGATTTCGTCGACCACCGCGCCGCTCGTCGCCGCCGCGGCCTCGGCGCCGTGCAGGCGCTGCATCACCGCCTCGCTCCTGACGCGCTCGGTGGCGAGCGCGACGCCGATCGCAATGAGCAGGCTGAACACCAAAAGGAGCATGATCTCCGCCATGGTCAGTCCGAGGACCAGACCCTGGCGGTAGGACGCGCTCTGACGCGTAATGGAGCCGGACATTACCCGATCGCCTCTCTCTTGGGAGCCACGCGCCGCGTACCGAGATCATCGGCGAGGTCGGCCAATCTCTCGGTCGCGATCGCCAAGGTTTCCGCGCTCGAGTGAATCGACACCAGCACGTCGTGGAAGGCGCGGGTCTGCGACACGGCGTCTGAGCGCGACTTGTCGACGGCTTCGGTGAACGTGCGGAAGGCACCGTCGGTCCGCTCCAGAACGCTGCGAAGCACTTCGATCTGGTCCCAGGCATCTCCGTTGAATTGATTGAGCATCTGCGTGATCGCCGCGCTCGATTCCTTTGCCGCTTCGACCGCGGCGCGGCTTGCGATGGAGTTCGTTTCGACGTGCTCGCGCAGAGCGGCAATCGATGTCGAGGAGCCTTCGGCCGCGCCCTTTGCCGCCTCGACCGCGTCTCGCAGCGTCGCGGTCTGCTGATCCGACTGCGCGGAAAACCGGTCCACCGCGCCGGTCAAGGACTGGATCACCGGATCGAGCCGGACCTCGATCACTCCGTCCGGCGTCCGCAGCCTCTCGAACTTCGTCGCCACCGCGTCGATCGTCGCGGAAATGTCGACGACGCTCTTCGACAATTTCTCCATTTCCGCCGCCAGTTGCCGTCCGGTCGCGGCCAGCGCCTCCACCATGATGGCGGATGCATCCGCTATCGTGTCGGCCGAATGCCGGGACGCGTCTTCGAGGGGGCGCGCGGACCGCGACGCCACGTCGGCGACCCCGGACAAGAGCCTGGTGGCGATTTCGTCGATCTTGACCGCCACGTGGTCGAAGGAGTCCGCGGCCGCCTGCTGGGCGCCGCGCCGGATATAACCGAACTCCACGACGGTGGCGTCGAGCTCGCGCCGGACCCGGCGCGCGGCATCGGCGAGTTCCAGCCGCATGATCCGCTCGACTTCGACCGGATCCTGCCGCATCTGGTTGAAAATCACCCGGAGGGCGATGCCGGTGATGGTCGATCCGATGGCGATGCCGAAGTTCTGGACGATCTCCTCGGCGGCGCGCTCGGCGCTGAATTGATAAAGCGAGACCCCGAGGCTCGTGAGGGTGAACAGGAACCCCATGTAGTAGAGATTGTCGCCGGCCTGATCGTCGCGCAGCCGCACGCCCCTCGCCAGCCAGATCAGCAATGCGTAGCCGATCATGATGAGCACCGGCACCAGGGTGACATAAACCCGCCCGATGCCGCCGAGCTTGGCCGCGATGATATACGCCGACCCGGCCACCACGAAGGACATGAAGACGATCGCGCCGACTCCGGAGGAATAGGCGAGGTCGCCGGCGCTCCTGAAGTCCTGCTGCGGCGGCCGCTGCGCCATTCAACCCTCGCCCTGAAGCTTGTTGGCCTGCTTGAACCGGCCCTTGTTGTCGCGGATCCAGTCGGCCCAGAATCGAATGTGGTCGGCGGAACTGAACGGCTTGGCGCTGACGCGCTGGATGTAATAGATGCTGACCTCGGCGCCGTGAAGGTCGGTCTGCAGCTTCTTGTACGCCCGCGACGCCTTGTAGCGGCCGTAGCTCAGGTCGCCGCCGTATTGCGAATAGTCCGGTTCGTTCTCGAGCATGTCGGACACCAGCACGAGGGATTTCGGGGTGTCTTCGGCGGCGCGGCCGGAGAAGCGGTCGACCGCTATGCGCTGGACCGTTTCCATGATCGGGGAGGTCTTGCCGGGCACCGGCTTGAACCCCGCCTCCAACGAGTCCTCCAGCGGCTGGCGAAACCCTTCCAGCCAACGTTTTTTGGCCAGGCGCGGGTTGGCGGTGTATTCGCTCAGGCCGGCGCCGTCACCCGGATTGCATTTGGCGAAGATTTGCCGGCCGCCGGGCGTCTTGGGGTCGAGCAGGCGGAGCTCCAGCAGGCCGTAAACCGGTACCGTCTCCGCCATGTCCAGCAGGACCGTCCTGATCTCGTGCTTGCCGATGTCGGGGATTTCATCGGTCGAATCGAGCAGGACCACGGTCATCGAGCGCGGGCCGTCGACCGGACACAGCGAGGTCCGGTCGAGCACCGGAGGGCGCGAGGCGGTCATATAGACATAAGCGCCGGCCGCCAATATGCCGAGCGCCAGCACCGCCAGAGCGCCTCCAAGCACGTGCTTGCGAACGTCTTTCGGATTCCTGCTACGCAGCCTTTGCGTCCGACCTCGCAATGGTCTGCTCCTCTACAAGGTCGTCGATCTCACGATAGCTTGCGAATGCCCGTTCGAATTCGTTGTGAATGGCCTGTACCTGGTCGACCAGCACGCCTTGGGACTCCTTGATCGATTGCCTCAGATCGTCGCGGGCGGCAATCGGCATCTGCTCATGCTCGGTCGAGATTTTCTCGAGAACGTACGGCGCTGCGAACCGGGGCGGTGGCGGCGTCTTTCTCGACCGCTTGTTGGCTTCCCGATAGGTGGTGAGAAGCGCATTGGCGGTCCGGTCGAGATGGGTCTGATGGGCATCGAACAACCGCAGGAGCCGGGTGCGACTCTCGAGAATGGCGTCGTACTCGCTGCGCCGGACCGAGAGATCCCGATTGGCCTCTTCGAGGATTTCGATCGCCTGGTCGCGAATCGTGAGCAGCGCCGCGATCAACTCGTTCTTGCGGGTGATATAGGCCTCATAGGCGCCGGCGCGGCGCTTTTCCAGCATTCCGTAGCCGGGATAGGGATCGAAGATGAGATAGGAATCGCCAAAAGCGATCAACGAGCACAATATCCCGATACCGAAGAACAGCCAGGATTTGACGTCGGTCAGGCCGAGCGGAGCCGTCCGCAGCCGCACCAGCACCTCCTGTCCGGCGTCGGAGACCAACGACCCCGCCGCCTCGCGGTAATGCGCCAGCGTCAGGTTGAGGCCGATGGCGAGCACCACGTAGCATATGAGGGAAACGAGCCCGAAAAATTTCCTAATGTAATTGCGATGGTTGAGCTCCCGGACGCCGACGGCTCCGGCGAGAAAGCTCACCCCGATGTTGAACAGCGCGAATATGAGGGCCTCGGCGGCGCCGCCGACATATCCGAGCTCGCTGCCTTTGGCGAGGAAAAATCCGTTGAGAAACACTTCAAAAACAAACAGTAAGAGGAGAATTCCGACCTTGAGCGTGAGGCTTCCGCCCGCCGCCCATCGCGCCGCCCGTTTGAGCTTGTGCCGGCGGCGAAAATCATCCCGTTCGGCCTCCATGTCGCGCAGATGCCGGCGCAGGCTGTGGAGCTCGTCGCGTCCCAGAGCGGCTTCCGCCCGAAATTCAGTGACTGCGGCGGGCGCCGCCTGCCTGATCGTCGCGAACCGCCCTTCGAAATCGAGGCCGGACAGGCGTTCCTTGTACAGGTGCAATTCGTCGAGGACGATCCCGTGGGCGCTGTTCTTCTCCGCCTCGACGCGCTCGATGATTCGCGTTTCGATATCGTCGAAAACGGCCGAGTCCGAAGACGGCTCCTCGTTGGCGCCGCGCTGCGCGCCCATCTTTCCGACCGCGAGGTCGGCCGCGAGCTTGGCGACGTTCAGCGCCGGAAAAACCTCCAGCGACGCGCGGTAGTCGTGCTGCTCCCGTTTGAGGCCACCAACCAGGCGGGCGAGTGCGGAGCTTACTGCCAATTCCTTGATTCCCATGGCTCAATCGGGGTTGCCGCCTTCAACCCTGAAAATCGCGCCCGACGCAGACAATATAGCAACAATGCGGCTGAAATGGAGTCGCAATAATTGAGCACCCCACCCGCGCAGCCCGCAGGTGGCAAAGCTTTGCCTGCTGCGGTGGGCGGGTGCCGGGCCGAGGCGGTGGGACAAGGAGCATGCCCCTGATCCGCGCGCAGCCTCGATACCTAAAGCAGCCGCGCGAAGGTCGAGGTGTCTCCGGTGCTGCTTCTGACGACGAGCTGGTCCGGCTTGAACGCCTCGATCGTGCTGGTCGTCGCCCGGTTCAAGACGCGCTCGTCCTGCGCGCTGCTGATGTTCAACGTCATCGACTTGCCCGTGATCGCCCACGTCCCGCGAATCGTGCCGGTGACGCCCTGGCCCAGCGTGTTGCTGATGAATCCCCGGGGCCGCACCTCGGATACGAATCTTCCGTCGGCCGTGAATGTTATCGTCTCTTTCGCGTCTCCCACCGTGCCTTGCCAGCCGCCGATGATTTTGGCCGGGTATTCCGCCTCCGCGACGGGCGCGACATCCGGCGAACACGACGAAAGCCCGCATGCGAGCAAAAGCCCGAACAAGAACAAGCGAATCATATTGGCGATCTCTCCAAACCGCGAATTCCCGAACCGGTTGCGGACCTGCCCTCCTTAGGTCATGCTCGCCCCTCTCGTGCAGCGCATCTTCATTAGCGCCTGTCTCATTCCCGGTTCAAGGCGCTCGGTATTGCATCCCGGATTTAATGCGCAACGTGCCGTCCGCGTTGCCGTACGCCGGGAATGCGGACCGGCGTGGACGGGACAACATCGAGGGATTTGCCATGGCATGTCAGCGACCCGCGGACGCAGGCTCGTCCGGCACTAAAAGCCGCGTCATGCGGATCGTCTGTGCTCTGCCCGGCGTCCTGCTGTTGGGCGCCGGATCGATCCTGGCACAGCCGGCTCCATCCGCTTCACCGTCATTTCAGTCGAGGATCGAAGAGGCTGCGCGCGCGCTCCAAAACAATCCCAGACTCAAGAACCTCACCGAGCAGCAGCGGATCGACCGGGTGGAATTCGTGGTGGGAAACACGCTCGTCTTGCTGCTCCACGAGATGGGGCATGTGCACATATCCGAATTGCACTTGCCGGTGCTCGGGCGGGAAGAAGACGCGGCCGACACTTTCGCCGCCCTGACGCTGCTCAAGATAGGAACCAGTTTTTCGCATCACGCGCTCGCCGAAGCGGCGACGGGATGGTTCCTGGACGACCGGCGCGATCAGCAGACGGGGGAAAAGCCACTGTTCTACGACGAGCATAACCTCAGTCAGCAGCGTGCCTTTCAGATCGTGTGCCTGATGGTCGGTTCCGACCCGGTCAAATTCAAAAGCCTCGCGGACGAGGCGAAGATGCCGGAGACGCGCCAAAAGACCTGCAAGCGAGACTACGCCAAGGCGTCCGCGGCCTGGGACACGGTGCTCAAGCCCTATCGCCGCGCTCCCGATCAACCGGAAACCCAGATCAAAACCGTCTATGGCGACGGCAAGGGCATGTTCGATGCCTTGGCCCAGTTGTTCCGCTCGATCCGGCTGTTGGAGACCGTGGCCGGGCATGCCGAGGCGGATTACGTATGGCCGTCGCCTTTCACGCTGGAGATGCAGACCTGCGGTCATCCCGGCGCCGATTGGGATGACGAGACCCGCATAGTCAGGTTCTGCTACGAGTCGGCCTTCGATTTCGCCGAGCTCTATCGCGCCTACGTCCAGCCGCCGCCGGTGCCGGCGCCGGCGCATACAGCGCAAAAGCGAAAATCGAAGTGAGGCATCGGCCGCCAACGACGCGAATGGGCCGGAAGCCGACTTTTGGGTAATGTCGGCGCATCCCGGTCCAGTGGATGACCATGTATCCAAGAGCCCGCCTGGATGCGCTGAGCGACGCGGTATTCGGCGTCGCCATGACGCTGCTCGTGCTCGACGTGCGCCTGCCTGAAGAATTCCAACCGCGCGATGCGCAAGATCTTCTGCAAGCCCTGCACGGCCTCGCGCCGAAATTCCTGCCCTATGTGCTGAGCTTTTGGGTGCTCGGGCTGCGCTGGCTGTCGAATATCCAGGTGCGGTCCCATGGGGAGGTGGTCGGCCGCGAATACGCCAGGTGGTGGCTTCTCTACCTCCTCCTCATCACCTGCGTACCCTTCACCACCATCATCGTCGGCCGGTTCGGAAACTTGGCCCCGGCGATCTGGGTCTATGCCGGCAACACGATCCTCATTTCCGCGGTCGCGTTCCGGCTGATGGCTCTCACCCCGGACATTGAGCCGGGTGATCATCTGCATGAACGCCGACGTGTCGCTCGTGCTGCTGATGGTGTCGTCCATACTCGCCATCGCCTGGAGCTTCGTCGACGCACGCCAGGCGTTATGGGCACTGATGCTCAACCTCGCCGCTCCGGCGATCGCGCGCTGGGGGCTCAAATCGAGTTGACCCGCTGCCGGCGGACTGCGGCCGTTCGACTGCGTCCGGCGCTCTTCCGCCGCCCCTGGCAATCGGGTAGTTTTGCCGGAGTGCCATGGCGCGCGGCCGCCGTGCCGGGATCAAGAAGCAAATGACCGCAGCGGTGCCGGCGGTCGGGTCGTAACAGGGAGAACAACATGGGGTACCAGGTCAAGGCGGCAAGGCCGGGACATTTGAATTGTCCGTTCATGGCCGCGATTACGGTCGCAGCGGCGATGCTCGTGGGATCGGCGCCCGGCGCCGGCGCGCAGGAGAGCTACCCGAACCGCCCGATCCGGGTGATCGTCCCGGAAGTCGTCGGCTCGGCGGCCGATCTGATGTCGCGGATCATCGGCCAGCGCATCGGCGAGGCGCTCGGCCAGCCGGTGACCTACGAAAACCTGTTCCTGGAAGCCGGTATCGAGAAGGGGATCAAATCCGCGCCCGACGGCTACACCCTGATCTACGGGTCGTCCGGCAACGTGGCGCTGCTGCCCCACGTCAAGAAAGTCTCGTTCGATCCGTTGAAGGACCTCACCCCGGTTGCCCGTTTCGTGATCCAGCCGACACTGATCGCGGCCAATCCTTCCTTGCCGGTGAACACCCTGCAGGAGCTGGTCGCCATGATGAAGGCGAACCCGAACAAGCTCAGGATGTCGACCGCCGGTGCCGGCACCGCCGGCCATTTTGCCGGCGAGATGTTCATCGCCATGGCGGGCATCAAGCCTGTGGTGGTCCACTACAAGGGTGGCGGGCCGGCGATCGAGGCCGTCGTCGACAACGATTCGCAATGGACCGTGGCCCCCATCGGCGGCCGGATGCCCCATGTGCGCAGCGGCAAGCTCAAGGCGCTTGCGATGGGAAGCCCGACGCGGCTGGCGTTGCTGCCGAACGTGCCGACCGTCGCCGAATCCGGCTACCCCGGCTACAACGCGGTCGGCTGGGGCGCGATCTTCGTGCCGAACGGTACGCCGCAGCCGATCATCGACAAGCTCAACGCGACCATCGCCAAGGTCGTCACCCTGCCGGAGGTCAAGAAGCAATTCGAGGAGCAGGGCACCGAGGGCGCCAGCAGCACCCAGGCCGAAATGGCAAAGCTGCTCGCCGAGGAATACGCCCGCCTCGGCGAAGTGGCGAAGAGCATCGGGGTCAGCGTGGACTGACGCCGGGCCTGCTGCGCCGGCCGCCTGACGGAACAGGACACCGATGTCATATCTCGCGTCGAACGCCGCGTCGCAAAGCCTGATCGCAGGCGTCATCGCTGCGGCGATGCTGGTCTGGCCGGCCATTGGTGCGCAGACCGGTGCCGTGCCCGACTTCTCCCCGGACAGCCGCACCGGATGGATCGCGGGCGACCCCGACGGAGAAAACCCGATCGGCCAGGATTTCCTCCAGCCGCCATCGGGACCCGGACCGGTCACCTTCGACAAGGCGCACCCCTATCTCGACACCCGCGCGGCAAGTCGGGCCGGCGCCCAGCCGACGCTGCGCGTCGCCGACTTGACCAATCCGATCCTGCTGCCCTGGGCCAGGGAGGAACTGAGAAAAGTCAATGAACGGGCGCTGACCGCGACCGTCATGTTCACGCGCAAGGAGCGATGCTGGCCGATCGGCGTTCCCGGCTTCCTGCTCTATCCGGTGACGCCGGTCTATTTCCTCCAGAGTCCGAAACAGGTCGTGATGATCTGGGAGGAGGATCACATGGCGCGCCACGTCTACCTGACCGACCGGCATTCGCCGAACCCGAAGCCGTCATGGTTCGGAGAATCCATCGGCCATTACGAGAATGGCGATACGCTCGTGGTCGACACCATCGGGCTCAACACCAGGACCTTCGTCGACACCTACCGCACCCCGCACACCGAACAACTCCATGTCGTCGAGCGCTTCCACATCGTGGCGGGCGGAAAAGGGCTGGAAGTGAACGTGCATGTGGAGGATCCCGGTGCGTTCACCACGCCATGGAACGCGATCCAGCGCTACCGGCGTTCGGAGCGCGGCCCGATGCGCGAGACGGTCTGCGCCGAGAACAACGACAAATACTTCAACTACGACGTCGAGCCGATCCCGACGGCGGACCGGCCGGATTTCTGAGCGGATTCGCTTGGCCTAAATTGATGAGCCTAGTGCCGTGCATCTTTGGGTATTTCTCGTTTAGATCTGCGCGCACTTCGCTGTCATCGCCCGGCTTGACCGGGCGATCCAGTAAACACCGACCGGGCGAACTGGATTGCCCGGGTCAAGCCGGGCAATGACACCAATAGGGTCAGCCTGATCGGCATCCGCCCTAATTGATCCTGATACCTCCCGCCTTGATCACCGGCGACCAGCGCGCGATGTCGGCGTCGATGCGGGCGCGGAATTCTCCCGGCGTGGACGGGATCGGCTCCATCAATTGGGCCGCGAGCCTGGCGCGGATGTCGGGGGCGGTGATGACTTCGGCGACCTCGCGGGCGATCCGGGCGACGATGGCATCGGGCGTCTTCGCCGGGGCGATCAGGCCCATCCAGGCTTCGGCTTCGACGTCGATGCCGGCCTCCTTCAGGGTCGGGACGCCGGGCAGCAGCGCGGAGCGTTGTGCCGTCGAGACCGCGAGGATCTTCACCTCGCCGGACGCGAGCTGCGGCATCACCGAGGTCGCCGGCAGGCACACGATCTGCACGTCGCCGCGCAGCAGCGCGGTCATTGCCTGGGGCGAGCTCGCATAGGGGATGTGGACGATGGTGGTGCCGCTCGCCTGCGCGATCGCCTCCATGGCGAGGTGGGACAGCGAGCCGTTGCCGATCGAGCCGAAATTGAATTTGCCGGGGTTCTTCCTCAACAGCGCAATGAGCGCGGCGACGTTGTCGACGCCGAGCCGGGCATTGACCGCGAGCGCGCTCGGCTGGGTCGCCACCATGGTGATGGCGGTGAGGTCCTTGGCGGGATCGTAGGGCATCTTCGAAAACAGCAGCGGGTTGATGGCGAGCGGGCCGCCGATGCTGATGCCGAGCGTGTAGCCGTCGGGCTCGGCCTTGGCGACCGCATCGGTGCCGGTGTTGCCGCTGGCGCCCGGCTTGTCCTCGACGACGAAGGGCTGGCCGAGTTTCTGCTGCAGGCGATCGGCGATCATGCGGCCGACCATGTCGGGCGTCGAGCCCGGGCCGAATGG
This sequence comes from uncultured Alphaproteobacteria bacterium, assembly GCA_963800215.1. Taxonomy (GTDB): domain Bacteria; phylum Pseudomonadota; class Alphaproteobacteria; order Rhizobiales; family Xanthobacteraceae; genus JAJPKK01. The sequence continues at coordinate 403,175 of CAWCZY010000014.1, forward strand.
AATGTAGATCTTCACCGCCCGGGCCGGCCATTCCTGCGCAGCGGCGGATTGTGCCAGCAGCAGCGCGAGCACCACGAACAACAAGCCTCGTTTCATGACGGCCTCGGGTCGAACACCGGGGAGGGCAGGGCGTCGTCGGCGCGGCCGAGCCAGGCGCCGCCCTGTTCCAAGAGGCGCTGCAAGGCGGCGACATCGATATCGGCCGCCGCGACATCGCCGGCGATGGCGAGATGGGCCGCCGTGCCGGCCGCTTCGCCCATGACGAAGCAGCCGCCGGATACCCGTGCCGCCGACTGGCCCTCGTGGCTCATGGCGGCGCAGCGGCCGGCGATGAGGAGGTTGCGGATGCCGGGCGGCACCAGCATGCGGTAGGGCAGGTGATTGAACCCGCGCGAGCCGGCCTGCGGCCAGCGCCATTCCACGTCGCCCGCCACATGGGCCTCGATCGGCCAGCCGTTGACGCCGATGGAGTCGTCGAAGCTCGCGCAGGAGATCACATCGTCGCCGGTGAGCTGATAGCGCCCGGCGACGCGGCGGGTCTCGCGGATGCCGAGCTGGGGCGGCATGTCGACGATGTAGGAGTCCGCAAAGCCCGGCGCCTCGCGCTTGAGGAAGGCGAAGAATTCGAGCGCCTGGCGCCGGCCCTCGATCTCGCCGGCGGACAGCTCGTCGGCATCGGTGCCGTTCAGCGCGCGGCCATTGGCGCTCTTCACCTGGGTGACGTTGACGCGCCACTCCATCGGGTGCGCCATCGGCCGCACGATCGCGCCCTTGCGCGGAAATTTGGCCCGGCCGGCCCGCTCCGCCTCCTCCATCAGCGCCGGAATGCTGCGCCAGGCGTCGGCGGCGCCGACGGGGTCGACGCCGTTGAGGCGGAACATCATGGTGGGATAGAGCATGTTGCCGGTGCCGTCGCCCAGTTCATAGGGCACGCCGGCGAGCGCGGCGAGGTCGCCGTCGCCGGAGCAGTCGATGAAGGCGCGCCCGCGCACCGAGCTACGTCCCGACTTGGTCTCGACCACGAGCGCATCGATTCCGTCCTCCGCCTTGACGACGCCGCAGGCGAAAGCATGAAACATCACCGCCACGCCGCGCCCGAGCAGCAATTCGTCGGCCGCGCATTTGTAGGCGGCGGTGTCGTAGGCCTGCGCCATGGTCCGGCCGAAGATCGTGTGCGGCGCGTTGAGTCCGTCGAGGCGGGCGAGGCGCGCCAGCACCTCGTCGGCGACGCCGTGCACGACCTGGCGGACCTCACCATGCACATTGGCGTGGAGGCCGCAGAAATTGGTGACACCCGCCGCCGTCCCCATGCCGCCGAGAAAGCCGTAACGCTCGACCAGCAGCGTGCGGCGTCCCAGTGCGCCGGCGGCGGCCGCCGCCGCGATGCCGGCCGGTCCGCCGCCCAGCACGACCACGTCGTATTCCCCGCGCACGGGAATCTCGCGCGCGGGCTCGCGGATGAATTTTTGGGAGGCGGCCATGGCGGCGAGCTTAGCGGGTTGCCGCGCCCGATCAAACCGGCGGGGCCGGGAGGGCCATCAACTCAAGGCGTCGAAATGAGACCGCTGCTGGTCACGACGATCCAGCGATCGCCCCAGCGCACGATCAACTCGACCGTTCCCACATGCGGCACCGTATCCCCGCGCGCCGCCCGCCACGCCCCATCAGGCCCTTCCAGGACGGCCGTCCCGCCGGAGACGTCGCGTACGATCCAGCCCTCGATGGTCGTCGGCTTCGTTTCCGGGAAGGGCATCGGGTCGGGCAACAGATCGGACCGGCGCCCGATGCTGGCGGTGGCTTCCGATGGCCGGGTCGTGAGCTGCGCCACGGCGGACGTCTTGACGGCACCGGGTTGTCGAGCTGCGCTTTTCGTATAGCCGGGCCGATGACCGTGTTCGTTCGGCGCGGAAGCGGCGATTTTGCCCGTGTCGGATACGCTTGGAGCGGTTTGCCGACTTGTCTCGGGACCACCGAACGCAACTTGATCTTTAAGGCCGGGGGCCTGACCCGAAAAGCCGACCTTCTGTTCCGAAACGGAGATGACCCCGAGAACCCACCCCGTGGTCAAAGCCCCGAGCAACGCGGCGAGCAAGGTGGAGGTTCTTTGCGCACTCGGGGCGGTCGGGGAAGGGACTGCTTTCGCGGCCCTCTCCGGATCATCGATCCTGATGTCGCGATCCCATGTGCGCCGCTCCATACCAGGTTCGTTAACCCTGATATCGATATTATTCGCCCGTGTGACCGAACTTTCATCGGCATTGTCCGGGTTGGCGGCCAGCAGGTGAAAGGCGTGCGCGGTGTGACCGCTGTCGGGCAGGCGAAGACTCTCCCCGGCCTGCGCGACGAGGGCCGCGATCTCGGCTTCGAGGATCGGCGCGTCGCGCGCCACCGAGCTCTGCGCCGCATCTTCAGATGCGCTCTCCGCAGGCGAGGAATACGGCTGGCGGGGCTCTTTGTATTCGACCTTCCAATTGCCGAACAGACTGTTCGTCCCGTCGATCCGGCGCCATTCAATGCCCTTCAGGATTGTCGACTCGCTCAAGCCGGTTACTCCCCTAACGGCCCGCAATGACCACCCGCTGCCGATCATCGGTGTCTTGAAAGATGCAGATGACGTTGCGCCTCAATCATTACTGGAGGGTTTATTTCGAAGGCGGCCGGCCCTCCGGCGCGCTCAATCCGCCGCCGCGGCTGCGGCTGCTGCGCCCTGGTCCACAAACCCCAGAAACCCGGACTCCACCCCCGGACCTCCATGCCTTGCTGGTTGCGGATGGCGCCGGTATAAGCGCGGCGGTCTTCACGCCGCATTCAACAAAGGATGTCCATCAATGGCGATCGAGCGTACGTTTTCGATCATCAAGCCCGACGCGACCGCACGCAACCTCACCGGCGCCATCAATGCCCTGATCGAGCAATCGGGCCTGCGCATCGTCGCGCAACGGCGCGTTCGCATCACCCGTGAGCAGGCGGAGACCTTCTATGCGGTGCACCGGGCGCGGCCGTTCTTCGGCGAGCTGGTCGATTTCATGATCTCCGGGCCGGTGGTGGTGCAGGTGCTCGAGGGCGAAAGCGCCATCGCCAGGTACCGTGACATCATGGGGGCGACCGATCCGGCCAAGGCGGCGCCGGGCACCATCCGTAAAGCCCACGCCAGGTCGATCGGCGAGAATTCGGTCCACGGGTCCGACGCGGCGGACACGGCGGCGAACGAGATCGCCCAGTTTTTTGCCGGCAACGACATCGTCGGCTGAGGCGGCGGCCGTCGCGTCGAACACCGTATCGGCGACGACGGAAGACTTTTTCCCGCTGATGGGAGATGATGGGCAGGTTTTCGACTCAAGTTCGGCCATGACCCAGGACCTCATCCCACAGGAACCGGGCCGCCGCTGCCGCATCCGGGGCAGTCTGAGGGCGCTGCTGGCGCTCGCCGTCCTGCTATTCCAGGTGGCGCCGTTTCCGCTCCCGCGATTTGCGGCGGCGCAAGACGCGGCTCCCCAGACACCAAACCCCGTGGGCGCCCCGCCGGCCGTCGCGCCGCAAGCCGCTCCTGGTTCCGTACCGAGCGACCAGGCCCCGGCTGGTGCCGAGGTCCAGCCCGGCGGCGCTGCAGCTGCGCCGCCCTCCACTTCGGACGCGATTTGCCTCCTGGTGGAGTTGGCGGCACAGGCGCACGGGCTTCCCTTCGAGTTTTTTGCCCGCCTGATCTGGCAGGAAAGCCGGTTCCAGCCCAACGCGGTCGGCCCGATGACGCGCAACGGGCAGCGGGCCCAGGGCATCGCCCAGTTCATGCCCGGGACCGCCAGCGAACGCGGCCTGTTCGATCCGTTCGACCCGGTATCGGCATTGCCCAAATCGGCCGAGTTCCTGGAAGAGCTGCACGCCACCTTCGGCAATCTCGGGCTCGCCGCCGCCGCCTATAATGCAGGTCCGCGCCGGGTGCGCGACTGGCTCGACGGCCACGGCGGTCTGCCGGCCGAGACGAGGAACTACGTGATGAAGGTCACCGGCCGCAGCGCCGAGGAGTGGGCCGCCGACAGTCGCAGCGGCGGCGGCGACAAGGGGCCGGTGCCGCGCACCTCATGCCGCGAATTGATGGCGTTGCTGCACACCGAGCCGTCGCCCTTCATCAGCGAATTGGAACGGCGGGTCGCCCAAGGCGGCGCGCGGCCGTGGGGCGTGGAACTCAGCGCCGGCTTCTCGCGCGAGCACGTGCTCGGCGTCTACGCCATGCTGGAGAAGACCTACCGCGACCTTCTGGCGAATCGCGATCCCCTGATCATTGCAGGCACATTGCGCAGCCGCGGCACCCAGACTTTCTACCAGGTGCGGGTCGGCGCCGATACCCGCCAGGGCGCCATGGATTTATGCGCCGCCTTGCACAAGGTCGGCGCCGCCTGCCTGGTGTTGCGCAATTCCCACGGCAACGTGCAGCCGCTGTAGGGGTGCCGCTCCGGCCCGTCCGTCTGCCACACTACGCCTTCTTCATCGTCCGCCGCTCGACCGCGAGCAGGGCGTCGAGCCCGGTCGTCTGGTGTGCCCGTTTCATCTCCGCCTCGGCGCCGCCGGGGCCGAGGAACGGGTCCGGCTTGTCCTGGGCGAGGCACTCCATGGATTGGCGCACCGCCTTGTACATGGCGGCGAACGAGGTGCCCGACGAGGCCGCCAGGCGATAGCCGAGCTTCGCCATCTCGGATTTCGACAGCGGGAACCCGGCAAAGCCGTCGGGCGGCGCGAAGGTCATCAGCGGCGCGGGGAGACGCTCCCCTACGATTCGCATTTCCTCGGCGTTGCGGGTGTGGATGAACAGCATGTCGGCGCCGGCGCGATGGAACGCCTCGCAGCGCCGCAGCGCCTCGTCGAGATCGTGGACCCGGCGCGAATTGGTGCGGGCGATGATCACGAGGCCGGGGTCGGTGCGCGCCGCGATCGCTTCCCTGACCTTGTCGACCATCAGCTCGGTGGTGACGAGATTGTCGATCCCGATGTGATGCTCGACCCGCCGCGGCAGCAGCTGGTCCTCGATCTCGATCGCTGCAAATCCCGCGGCCTGCGTGAGCGCGATGGTGCGGTGGACATGCATCGGATCGCCCCAGCCGCCGCCGCCGTCGAGGATGATGGGCAGCTTGCACACCGAGCGCATGTCGACCGCGATCTCGGCGAGCTCGGGCAAGGCGAGGTTGGCCTCGGTCACGCATTTGAGCCAGCCGAGCGAGCCGCCGCTCATATAGACCGCCTTGAAGCCGGCATCCTCGGCAATCCGCGCCATGATCGGATTGAGCGCGCAGGGCGCGACGATCAACTCGTCGCCGTTCATGAGTTCGCGAAAGGTGGTCAAGTCGTTCTCCCGTTAGAGCATGATCCGTCTGGCGTTCATGTAAGGCGATAGTGCTTCACCGCCTCGTCGTTCCAGGCGAGGCCAGTGCCGGGCCTTGCCGATGCGGTGGCGCAGCCGTCGGTGATCGCGAGCGGCTCCGCCAGGATGGCGTTCGCCCAGTCGACATATTCGAGCCAGTGGGCGGTCGGCGTCGCCGCCAGCAGATGGGCGCTCAGCTCGGGCATCAGGTGGGACGACATCTCGACGTCGCGCGACGCGGCGACGCCCGCCGCCTGCCGCCAGCCGGTGACGCCACCGATGCGGGCGGCGTCCGGCATCACGAAATCGCAGGCGCCGGCGTCGAGCGCCTGGGCCATCGCCTTGGCGCCGTCGAAGTTCTCCCCGATCTGGATCGGCAACGCGAGTTCGCGGACAAGTGCGATGTGGCCGGCGAGATCGTCGTGGCGGATCGGCTCTTCGATCCAATAGACGCCTTCCGCGGCGAGCGCGCGGCCGCGTTCGAGCGCCTGCGCGACCGTGAGCGCCTGATTGTAGTCGACCATGACGGCAATGTCGTCGGCGAGCCGCCGGCGCACGGCGCGGGTGACGGCGAGATCCGCCGCGAGCGTCGGATGGCCGAGCCGGAGCTTGACGGCCGTAAAGCCGCCGGCGAGGAGCTGTTCGGCCTCATCGGCCGCCGCCTCCGGCGTCATCAGGCCGAGGCCGCAGGAATTGTAGGCCGGGATCGGCCGCGGCGAGGCGCCGAGCAGGGTTGCGAGCGGCTGCGCTGCCGCCACCGCGAGCGCGTCCCACAGCGCCATGTCGAGCGCCGACAACGCCATACGGACCACGCCGGTGACGCCGATCAGCGCAAAGCGGCGTTCGAGCTTCGCTGCGTTGTGAACGGGGGCCACGGGTTCGCCGGCGATCAGTTCCACCGCGTCGCGCAGCACCGACGCAATGGCGGCCGCTCCGCTCGGCCGGTAGCAGAACAGGTAGCTGCGGCCGGTGACGCCCTCCTCGGTCTCGAGGTCGACGAGCAGCAGCGGGGCCTCGCGCACCGTCGCCGCGCTGGTGCCCAGCGCAAACCGCATCGGCACCGCGACGGCGACCGTGCGGACGGAGCGGACCGTCAGGGCGGGTGCTGCGGCCACGGTGGTCACGCCGGGCCGTCGGCGCCGGCCGCGCGGAGCGCGAGAATGTCCGCGACCGCACGGTTGAGGGGTGTCGGGACGCCGGCCGTCCGGCCCAGTTCCACCACGGCGCCGGCGAGCCAGCGCACCTCCAGGCGATTGCCGCGTTCGAGATCATGGTGCATCGAGGAGGTCATGTCGGGGGCGACCTGATCGGCCAATGCGAGCTGGCGCTGCGCATAATCCTCCGGCAGGTCGACCCCCCGGGCGCGGCCGACCGCGACCACCTCGCCCATGAGGTCGAGCAGAAACTGCCGCGTCTGCGGATTTGTGCGGATCGGGCCGATGGTGGTCCGCATGGTGGTCGTGGTGCCGGACAGTGCGACCAGGAACACGAATTTCTGCCAGATCTCGCGGCGGATATGGGCGCTCAGCTCGGCATTGATACCGCCGCGCCGGCACGCCTCGAGGAACCGCTCGGCGCGTGGCGAGGCCGTGCCGTCGAATTCGCCGAACACCAAGCGCTCCAGCGGTCCGGTGCGGCCGATGACTCCCGGCCGCACGATCGCGGTCGCGACGTAACAGACCCCGCCCATGATTCGTGCGGCACCGAAGGCCCGGGTGAGATAATCGTCCTTGAGCACGCCGTTCTGGAACGAGATCACGACGGTTTGCGGACCGACGATGGGTTTGATCTGGGCGAGAGCGGCTTCGGTGTCCCACAGCTTGACGGCGAAGATCACGAGATCGGCGACACCGATGGCGGCGGGATCGTCGGTGACGGTGACCTCAGGCAGATGGAATTCGTCGGAGCCGGCAATGGTAAGGCCATGCTCGCGCATGGCGGCGAGATGGGAACCGCGCGCGATGAAGGCCACGTCGGCGCCGCCCTTGGCGAGGCGCGCGCCGTAATAGCCGCCCACGCCACCCGATCCCATCACCGCGATTTTCATCCGCGCTCTCCTCCTCGCCTCGCGCCGTCAGTACCATTTTCCGGCATCGCCGCGGGATGGGTTTTGATTTTCTCGCCCGTCACATCAACGGGTTGCGGCGTCGCCGCAACTTCATAAAAGCCCGCGCTGCGGCCGGCAAGCCCATGGTGGACTTTGCGAATTCCTGTCGTGTCGGGCCGGCTTGCCGCGCCGGGACGCGCCGCGCGTGTCGGTGCGCCGGCTGTCGTCTCGACCACGCTCGACCGAGCGCGGCGGAACCATGAAAGTTTTGTCCAACGCCATTTGCCATCTGGCATATGTGCCCATGATGTGCGATTAATTGCGCTCAAACTATTAGACAGATTGCAGATGGGCCGAGGCAAAGACTTCCGTGATCGTCGGCGCGGTTACTCCGACGAGCCGCCAGAACCCCCTCCTTCGTTTGGTCGCCCGCCGCCGCGGTCATTTGATCGTCCGCCGCGCGAAGCGTCTCGGCCGGTCCCGACTGGGCCCGAGCGACAAGCCAAAGTGAAATGGTTCAATGGTGAGAAGGGCTTTGGATTCGTCGAACTGACCGACGGATCGGGCGAGGCGTTCCTTCATATCAGCGTCGTCGAAGCGGCGGGCCATACCGCGCTCGAACCGGGCACGACGCTGACGACGCGGGTGGGGCAGGGCGCCAAAGGTCCTCAGATCACCGAGATCACCGCGGTCGACGCGAGCACGGCCGAACCTTCGCGCGGCCGCCCGGCCGGCCGGCCGCCGATGGATCGCCCGACGCGGGACCGCAGCTTCGACCGGCCGACCGGCCCGGCGGAAGAGGTCGACGGACAGGTCAAGTGGTACGATCCCAAGAAGGGCTTCGGATTCGTCGCGGTGGCCGGCAGCAAGGATGTCTTCATCCACCGCTCGGTGCTGGCACGCGAAGGAATCTCCGAGCTCCAGGAAGGTCAGCGCATTCACATGAAGGTGGTTCCCGGCGCCAAGGGGCTGGAGGCGACCTCGGTCGAACTCAAGCACGAGCTCTGAGCTTCAGGTTCCTGCAGGGAAATAAAAAAGGGGCGCCGCGTGGCGCCTCTTTTGCATTGGCCGGCTTCTGCATTGGCCGGCTTCTGCTTTGGCCGCCCGCGTTCCCCTGCCTTGACCCGGGAGTGCCGGGGCGCGAGGATCGGGCCGAGTTCGGAATTGAGGACATCAAACGCGGCGCGAACGCGCCCATTTGGGAGGAACGACATGTCGAAGCGCCGTCCGTCGCCGGATACTGACCGCCGTAATTTTCTCAAAGGAGCGACGCTGGCCGGCGCCGCGGCGTTGACGCCGCCGGTCGTCGCCGATGCGCAGGTCAATGCGCCGGCGCCGCGTGCCGCCATGAAAGCGGCGGCCCCGGGCCCGATTCAGATCGCGGTGGAGACCTTGCCGCCGGAGCGCGATCCCGTGACCCAGACTTCGAGCGGCGGCGACTTCATGGTCGACGTGTTCAAGACACTGGATGTCGATTATCTCGCCATGAATTGCGCCTCGAGCTTCCGCGGCCTGCATGAAGCCGTCATCAATCGCGGCGGCAACGTCAAGCCGGAGATCCTGACCTGTCCGCATGAGGAAATCGCGGTGTCGATGGGCCACGGATACGCCAAGATCGAAGGCAAGCCGATGGCCATGATCTGCCACGGCGTCGTCGGTCTCCAGCACGCCACCATGGCGATGTACAACGCCTGGTGCGACCGGGTGCCCGTCATCGTCATGGGCGGCAACATCATCGAGGCGGACAAGCGCGGTCCGGGCGCCGAATGGGTGCATTCGGCCATCGACATCGGCGCCATCACCCGCGATTTCACTAAATGGGACGATCAGCCGACCTCGCTGCAGCATTTCGCGGAGTCGGCGGTGCGCGCCTACAAGATCGCGACCACCCCGCCGATGGGCCCGGTGCTGCTGTCGCTCGATGCCGAGCTGCAGGAGAACCCGATCCACGAGGGCGAAAGCCTGCACATCCCGAAGTTTTCCAGGGTGGTGCCCCCGCAGGCCGATTCCGGCGCCATCGCCGAGGCGGCGAAATTGCTGGTGGCGGCGGAGGCTCCGCTCATCGTCGTCGACCGGATGGCGCGCACGCCGGCGGGCATGGAGCGGCTGGTGGAACTCGCCGAGGCGCTGCAATGCCCGGTGGTCGACCAGGCCGGCCGCCAGAACTTCCCGTCGCGCCACGCGCTCAACCAGACCTTCCGCCGCGGCGTGGTGATCCCCCAGGCCGACGTCATTCTCGCCATCGAGATGAATGACCACTGGGGCGCGCTGACCGCGTTCAGCGACCGCATCGTGCGCACGTCGCGGATGCTGTACAAGCCGACCACCAAGATCATCACCCTCGGTATGCGCGATCTCTATCTCAAGTCCAACTACCAGGACTTCGGCCGCTTCACCGATATCGACCTTTCCATCGCCGGCGACGGCGAGGCGTCGCTGCCGGAGCTGACCGAGCAGGTCAGGAAGCTGGTCGATCCCTCGCGCAAGACCGCCTACGAAGCGCGCGGCAAGCGTTATGCGGCGGCGCGGCTCGCCATGATCGAGCAGTCCAAGTCGGACGCGACCATCGGCTGGGATTCGAGCCCGATCACGACCGGCCGGCTGTGCGCGGAGGTCTACGCCCAGATCAAGGACGAAGACTGGTCATTGGTCGGCAATACCATTCGCAACACTTGGCCGCACCGCCTGTGGAACTTCGACAAGGCGCATCGCTGGAACGGCGGCGCCGGCGGCGCCGGTGTCGGCTACAACGCGCCGGCCTCGCTGGGTGCGGCGCTCGCCAACAAGCGCCACGGCCGGCTGACGCTCACGTTCAACGGCGACGGCGATTTCATGTTCAACCCGGGCACGCTGTGGACGGCCGCCCATCACCAAATCCCCATCCTCTATATCGTGCACAACAACCGCGCCTACCACCAGGAGTACATGTACCTGCAGGCGATGGCGAACCGCCACGGCCGCGGCATCGAGAAAACCGATATCGGCACCACCCTCAAGGATCCCAATATCGATTATGCCACCGTCGCGCGCGGCTTCGGCGTCCATGGCGAGGGCCCGATCACCGATCCGAACGACCTCGCCCCCGCGCTCAAACGTGCGATCGCCATGGTCAAGAGCGGGCAGCCGGCGCTGATCGACGTCGTGACCGATCCGCGGTGAGAAACCCCCTCCCCCGCAAGCGGGAGAGGGGACAAGTAGGTTTCCCTCAAATCCCAAGAGGCGTGTTGATGCGTAAAGTCGCGAAATTGTTCGGTGCCGCTCTGGTCGCAGCCTGCGCCGGTGGAATCGGCACCCTCGCCCGGGCGCAGGATGCGCCTGCCGGCGATGCGGCCGAAGGCAAGCGGGTCTATCTCGCCGTCGGCTGCTTCCTCTGCCATGGACGGTCCGGGCAGGGCGGCGCCTTGAATGGTCCGGCGCCGATCCTCGCCAGGACCGCAATGCCGTTCGACGGCTTCAAGGGGCAGCTTCGCCAGCCCGCCAACGAGATGCCGGCCTACAGCGAGAAGGTGATGACGGACAAGCAGATTGCCGATATCTACGCGTTCGTGGAATCGCTGCCGGGACGGCGCCCGACCAAGGACATGAAGATCTTCGCCGATTAGGCCCGTGGCGAACGGCTCGGCAAAACGGCGCGGCGATGGCCGCGCCGTTTTTGGTTCCACCGCAGGCTTTCAAAGGCGCCGCGTCCGCAATAGCTAATCATCGATGACCACGCCCCACGGAATTCTGCCGACCGGTATGGAAACCGTCGCCTTGCGGGTCTTCAGATCGATGAGGGTAATATCGTCCCCGAAACCGTTGGCCACGTACAGGGTCTTCTCATCGCGGGACATTCCGAGGCCCCAGGACCGCTTGCCGACCAGGATATAGCCCTGGACCGTACGGGTCGCGACATCGACCACCGCGACGTGACCGGCGTGTCCCAGGGTGACATAGGCGGTCTTGCCGTCCTTCGTGATCAGAAGATCGACCGGTGTCACATCGGATTTGCGCATGCCCGGCGGCAGGAATTCGATCTTGCCTGCGACGGCGAACTTCGTCCGATCGATGATGTAGACCTCACCGGACAGTTCGGTCGACACCCACAACTCCTTGCCGTCCGGCGTCGCGGCGAAGCGGCGCGGCCGGGTTCCGACCACGACGTCTTCCGTCACGGTTCCCGATTCCGCGTCGACGAGATGAATGAGATCGCCGACCTCGGAGGTCACGTAGACGAAACGGCCGTCCTCGCTGATGAACACCCCTTCCGGTTCGGCGCCGGTCGGCACTTCGTGCACGGTGATATTCTGGTCCATATCGATGACCGACAGTGACGACGCCTCTTCATTCGAGACATAGATGCGGCGCCGCTTCTCGTCGATGCCGAAGGTTTCGGGGCTCGATCCGGTGGTGAGCTTGCCGACGACCTCCAGCTTGGCGACATCGATGATGTCGATCACGTCGTCGTCGCCGCAGGCGACGTAGAGCTTGCTGTGATCGGCGTTGAAGTGCATATCGCGGGGACGCCGGGAGACTTTGAGATCCTTCACGATCTTGTTGGTCTTCGAATCGATGATGATGATGAGGTTGTTGGTCCGTTCGTTGCTGACGAATACCAGCCCGGTGTCCTTGGCCGTTCCGCACGAACACGCCGCCGCCAAAAACACCACAATCAGACCCGAGGTCGCCAGTTGCGGTCTTATGGGCATAAGCGGCTCTCTTAAGTTGCGGCGACAGCTCACGCCTCTTGAATTTCGCCGATGTCACCGTGTGGGCTCTTCGATGGCCCGGACGTTCGCCGGCGTCTCAGCGATCACACGAGATCAAATCCTTTTCCTCGATGGAAAAGACTTCGCCGGCTTCCAGCTTGATGTCGCGAACGATGCAGGTCCGCCCCGAGACATCCTTGAGCCGTGCGTCGTAATTTCCGGTGCCGGCGCCCGTAATCCGCAACCGCTCATCGGAATCGACGGTGCCGTCCTTATCGTTCTTACATTGATTGTCGCCCCAATTTGTCGTTCCCGCGGGCGCAAGGTAGAATTCCGCAATTGTATGGCGCGTCAAATTCCAGAAGCGGGCGGGTCGATCTGCGGCGAGCGCGCACGAACAGGTGATGATCAGTGCAGACGCCGCATGGATAAGCTTGTTCATCGATTCCCCGGTGGTTTGCTTCGCCGGCGGTTCGGCCGTCGCGGCTTCTCGAAGCGGTCGAAGCATCCATAACAAAATATCCCGTGCAGGTCCTGAGAACATTTTCCAATTTGAGCCGGGCACTTTTGGCAATAGTTTTCGTCCCGGCCGAAACAGGCGCCGAAGCGTTTGCAGCGAACTGTGACTATTGGGCAACCAAAGTATGCAGATGATTCCGTATTCTCTTTCAAACGGGGAAAATCATAATGAGGAAATCACTTCTCGCCGGTGCAGCCCTCGGCGCCCTGATCATGTCCGCCATGGCGGCCGATATGCCGCCTGCAGCCCTCCCGGCTTTCAGTTGGACCGGCTACTACGTCGGCGCGAATATCGGCTGGGGCTCGGTGGATGACGATGGCGCGCCGTTCTGCGTCAATCCGGCCGGCGTGCTGGATGGGCCAGGCTGCGTCACCAACAATGTTCCCGGCGCGCAGACGAACGGAGACGGTATCGTATTTGGCGGACAGGCCGGCTATAACTGGCAGGCCGGCAATTGGGTATTCGGCGTCGAGACTGATATTCAAAACGCGGATCTCAACGGCTCGGTGAATATCACGGGCCCGTTTCGCATCGTTGGCGGCGGCCCTTCCGCATCCGTCTCCAACTTCACTGCCGACGAAAAGGTTTCTTGGTTCGGAACGCTCCGTGGCCGCGCCGGCGTGGCATGGGATCGCTCCTTGTTCTATGCGACCGCCGGCGTCGCCTATGGCGGAGCGACCGTCGATCAAAACACCATTTTTCCGTCGGTCGCGTATCCATCGACCGCATCCGCCACCAAGACCGGCTGGATCGCCGGCGGTGGCTGGGAATTCGCGCTTACCGGCAATTGGTCGGGTAAGGTCGAGGGCCCGTACTACGATCTCGGCTCGATCTCGACTTCGGGCGGCCCCACGGTTCCGGCCTTCGGCTACGTCGGCGGCAAGAATTTCGACGTGCAAGGCGAAATCGTCCGCGTGGGGCTGAATTGGCGGTTCGGTGGACCGGGCTACGGATACTGATCATTGACGCTCGTATTGTGAATTACAAAGTGAGCCCCCATATCTCCGCCACGTGGCCGTCCGCAAGTGCCCATCATCGGAGCACCTTCGGCGCACAATTTTGGAGACTAAACATGAATTGGCGCATTGCGCTCAAGCGTGGAGTGTTTGTCTTTGCAATGATCGTCGCGGCGTCGTCGTCAGGGCTGCGTGCGTTTGCCGCGGCGACTCCGGCCGATGCTTTGCGGGCACTCGACACCGACCATGACGGCACGGTCGACCTCGACGAGGCCAAGACGGCGGCGTCGGCACTGTTCGATAAGCTCGATGGCGATCACGACGGGACGCTCGATAAGCGCGAGCTGAAAGGCCGCCTGACCACGAAGCAATTGGCCGCCGCCGACACGGACCATGACGGTACGCTGGATAAGAACGAATATCTTGCGGTGGTCGAAAAGAGTTTCAAGGCGGCAGATCGGGACAATGACGGCACCTTGGATGTGAAGGAATTGAGGGCTCGGCCAGGGCGGGTGCTGCTGCGCTTGTTGAGGTGACAGCGGTCGCCGACTCCAGTGCGGGCTTGTGCAGTCGGGAATGGATTGCAAATGGCGAACGGCGTCTTTCGGCGTCGGAGTGGAACACCCCGTCAGAAGTGGTAGTTCAAGCCCGCGCGGACGATGTTGCCATTGAAGCTCGTGGCTGACTGGAGTGCATTGGCGGTGAAGGGCGAGGCCACGGCGGCACCGGTCACCAAGGGGCTCACGCCATAGGTCACGGTGCCGAGATCGTAGCGGAGATATTCGACCTTGGTGCTCCAGTTCGACCAGAACATCCATTCGAATCCGGCGCCGGCCGTCCAGCCGACGCGCGTGCCGGAGAAGGGGCCGGCGCCGGCCCACGCCGTAGGGGACACGGCGGAAGGTCCCGTGAGGGATTGGGCGATATTGGTGCTGGCGTCGACGCCGCCGTAAGCGAGACCGCCGGTTCCGTACACGAGGAGACTCGGTGTGAACAGGAAGCCGGCGCGGCCGCGCACGGTGCCGAGGTAATCGATACCGTGCGAGACCGAAGCGGACTGGACCACCGTATTGGGAAAGCCGGTTACGCCCACCGAGCCGGCGACGCTGGTGGAGCCTTTTCCGGGCATGGCCTGTATGTCGGCCTCGATGCCGGCCACCCAGATGTCCGAGACCCAGTTATAGCCGATCTGGCCGCCGCCGACGAAGCCCTCTTTGCCCGCCAGCGCGCTGACGTTCGACAAGCCGGTGACGGCCGCGGACAAACTCGTGGCGCCGGCGTCGGCAAAGATGAACGTGCTGTTCGACGTCGTGGTGACGGTGTCGAGGCTTTCGAACGTCGAGCCCACATTCACGCCGGCATACCAGCCGGCCCAGGCATAGACCGGCGCGGCAGGCGGCGTCTTGTAAAACGGGGCGACGTCGGCTGCAGCGGCGGGCACGATGAGCGCTCCAAAGGCTGCGCCCGTAAGAAGCCACTTTTTCATCGCGTTCTCCGACCCTCTCAGAACTTGGCCTTCACGCCGGCATAGAGCGCGAGCGGCATTCCCGGCAGGAACGTGCGGGGATCGTTCAGCACGAGATAATTCGCGGCGCCATATGTGTTGCTGTTGAACCCGGACGTGCTGACGAAGGTGCCGGCGGCATAATAGCGAGTGTTGAAGAGGTTGTTCACCAGGCCGAACAGCTCGACGTTCTTCATCAACTGGTAGGAGCCGTGCAGGTTGACCACCGCGTAGGCCGGCACTTTCGGGTTCAGGTTATTGTCGTCGTGGATGAGCCACTGGCTGCCGGTGTAATTGACATCGGCGCCGACCTTCCACCTGTCGGTGACGTGGTATTCGGCGCCGGCCTTGAAGCGGTGGGCAGGGACGGCGGGGATGTGATCGCCGGGCGAGACGAAGATGTTGCCGGCGGCGTTCGCGAACGGATCGTTCGGCGACGATATGGTGATCGCGCTTTGATAAATGGCGTTGACGTAGGTGTAGTTGGTGTAGGCGGTCCAGCGGTCCCATTGATAGGAAAGCTTCGCCTCGATGCCTTCGCGCAAGGTCTCGCCCGCGTTCGTGAAATAACCGGTCATCGGCTGCGTTCCCGCGACGTTGATGATGTCGTTGGTGACGCCGGCGCGAAACGCGCCGAGACCCCAGCTCGCTTGCCCGGTCTGCGCGCTGGTGCCGAGGGTGCCCCGCACTCCGGCCTCGTAGGTGTGCGACACCACCTGCTTGAGTGGCGGATCGGCGATCAGGAAGTTGTCGATGATGCAGGGATTGGTGGGGCTGGAACATCCGAGCTCCAGCGGCGTCGGCGCCCGGTTCGCCTCGGAATAGCCGCCATAGACGGTGATGTTCGGATTGAACTTGTAGGTAGCCCCGATCACCGGGTTGATGCGCTGGTAGCGGCTGCTGCTGTTGATGAGGGGCTCGGCACCGGTCTCGTCCTGCAGGTTGATCTCGGCGACATTGAACCGCGCTCCCGCGGTGACCGAAAGCTTGGACGTGACGTCCACGGTGTCGGTCGCATAGACCCCGGTATAGGTGTTGGTCGCGTGCAGGTTGGCCGGCGCGATGTCGTCCGACGGCTGGTCGATGTAGACCCCGGTCCCGGTCACGAACAGGTTCTGGTTGATCGTCCCGAGCTCGCTGCTGCCGGTGAACTGGGTGCGCCCGTAATCGAGGCTCGCCCCCGCCACGAAATGATTGTCATGGTCGAGGAATTTGGCCGAGCTCGCGACCTGGCTGGTGCCGCCGATGCCGTTGGTGGAGGTCCAGTTGCGGTCGATCTCGCCCAGGAACGCGTTGGGCGAGATGGTATCGATCACCGGGTAATGCGTATTGATCGGGGTCAGGCCGTCGCCGATGCAGAGTTGGCCGGCCAGCGCGCCGAGCGGATCGCAGGGCTGCCCATCGGTGCCGTTGCCGTCCACATGGGCCTGCCAGAAGCCGCGATAATAGGCATTGCTCTGGAACGACAGGGTGTCGGACGGCGTGTAATTGGGCGCTGGCGGTGAGAAAAGCGAGCTGGAGGTGCGTGGTCTGCGGCCATGTGTAGACGCTCGACCAGCGCTGCGTGAGCATCTCGATCGGGGTCGCGGCGACGGCGCCGAGCTTGTTGTCCGCTCCGGTGAAGGCGAGGTGGAACTCGGACTGATCGTTGCGCGCGCCGAGGTCCACATACATCCGGCGCAGCCGCGAGGCCGACGAGAAGTCGCGCCAGCCGGCGTCGTTGGTGGCGTCGGCGTTGACATAGGCCGACATGGTTGCCGTCCTGCAGGCCGGCCTGGGCGGCGGCCTGGCGGCGGCCGTAGGAGCCGAGCGTCGCGTCCGCTTCCTCGCCCTGATAGGTGAAGCCGTTCTTCATCTCGATGGTCAAGGCGCCGCCGATGGCGTTGAGGCCGAAGATCGGGTTGTTGGGCACGAGGGACAGGCGGCGGATCGCCATTTCCGGGATGAAGTCCCAGTTGACGATATCGCCATAGGCCTCGTTGATGCGGACGCCGTTCTGATAGACGGCGAGCCCCTGCGGCGTTCCCGGTACCGGCGAGGCGACGAAGCCGCGGTAGTTGAGGTCGCGCTGGAAGGAGTTGCCGGACTGGTCGCTGATGGAAACGCCGGGGAGATCCTGGCCGAGCGAATCCATCAGGTTCACCGAGCGATCATGATCGAAATCCGCCGAGGTCAGCACCGCCGTGTTCGACGGCACCTTGTCGCGATCGATCATGCCGGGGTCGGCCGGCGCCGCCGCCGGGGCGGCCGGCGCGGGGGCCGCCGGCGCGGCTGGGGCCCGCGCGGGTGCTGTCCGCGCCGCCTGGGTGCGGGCGGGACGCGATGGCGCGGCGGGCGCGTTGCTGCGTGCGGGCTCCGGCTGCCGGAGAGCGGCGTCGTGGCAATCACGTTGATGTCGGGGAGCGTCGTTTGCGCCTGCGCGCCGAGCGGCGCGAGCAGGGCTGCGACTGCAAGCGCCGGATGCAGGGCGCAGCGGCGGCCAAAGCGGCGCGAGCCGCGATCGCTTTCGCGTAGATGTTGCACGGCCAAACTGCCCGCCCCCGGTCAATTCGTCCCGCTCGATATTGATCGATTATTCGCGCCTTGTCGCCGGATCATTTGCCAAATCGGACCGGGAACTTTGGCAATCGGCGACGCGACGGCCCGGCCGATCCGCCCGCCTGCGTCGAAAGATTGCAGCAATTCTAGAAAGCCGCAGCCGATTGCTGCTTTTGCCGGTCGCCAAATCTGGTAAATGCCTTGCAGCGGCACGGAATGTCGCATCACGAAGAAAAACACCCGCCGGATATGCGTTTCCCAGCATATGCGCGCCGGATACGGGGAGGCGGTACACGTGCTGATCGGGTGGTCATACTACTCATCACTCACGGAATACTGGCGGTGTTTTCTGCTGGGCGCGATCACACATCAGGCGATCGGAATGTCACGGCCCGTCACCAAACGCGGGCCCGGATTCTTCAGCGCAGTTCGCGGCGTCAATGGGATGAGCTACGCCAACGCCGTCATCTTGCTGTTCCCGGTGACCTTCACGATCGGCACGATCATCTATCCGACCTATCGGTTGAACGTGCGGACGGTGTTGCAGGAATACAAGGATTTGAGGCCCGAAGGGATGTTCGAATTGAAGGAGCACTTTCTGGCGATTTCGCTCGCGCTGCTGCCGGCCTATTGGTACTTCTGGCACAAGGTCAACGAAAACATAAAGTCCGCGCAGCGAGACCGGCCCGGTTGTACCGATGCCGCATAAAACGATACGATCGGGGTCGCCGCTGCAATTGGAGGGAGGCCCCTGATGCCGCTGCCTCGCATCACCTTACGCAACGCCGCGATCGCGGCCATTGTGGTATTCGTCTTCTATGGCGAGTACGTCATTTGGTTCAAATCGCCGATCGCCCAGGTGTCGGCCATTTGCGACAAGTTTCGCACCTGAAGGAGGCGGCCGCTGCGGGCGGCGCGGAGCCGTTTCACGTGATCGAGGAGGCCTCGGCCGACGGCTTCCAGCCGTACCGCCTTATCGACAAGGCGGTGCGCGCCTGCGACGGGGAGGCGATCGACGTCGAGGATTCCAGCATTCGCTGATCCCCCGGCCGCTGCGCCGGCGTGAAAGAACGAAGCCATGAAATTTCCACGCCGCCGATTTCTGCGTCTTGGCGGCATGTGACCGCCGCTGTTCCGGCGGCTTCGCACATCGCATGGTCCCAGGCCTATCCGGTCCGCCCCGTACGTATCGTCGTCGGGCTTTCCCCCGGCGGCTCCGTGGACATCGTCGACGCGCCTCGATCGCCCAATGGCTGTCGGAACGGATGGGCCAGCCGTTCATCGTCGAGAACCGGCCGGGCGCCGCCGGCGATATCGCCACCGAAGCGGTCGTGCGCGCGCCTCCCGACGGCTACACGCTCCTCATCGTCCTTGCGGCCAACGCGATCAACGCGACGCTGCACGAACGGCTCAATTTCAATCTCGTCCGCGATATCGCGCTGGTCGCCGGCATGGTCCGCGTGCCCAACGTCATGGAGGTGAATCCAGCGGTTCCGGCCAAGACCGTTCCGGAGTTCATCGCCTATGCCAAAGCCAATCCGGGCAAGCTCAGTTTTGCTTCGGGCGGCAACGGCAGCTCCCTCCACGTCATCGGCGAGATGTTCAAGATGATGGCCGGCATCGACATGGTCCACGTGCCGTATCGCGGCGGAGCGCCCGCGATGATCGACCTGCTCGGCGGCCAGGTCCAGGTCATGTTCGACACCATACCCCAGTCGATCGAGTACATCAGGGCCGGCAAGCTTCGCGCGCTGGGGGTGACCACGGCGACGCGCTCGGAGGCGCTGCCGGACGTGCCCTCGATCAGCGAGTTCGTGCCGCAGTTCGAAGCGGGCAGCTGGTGGGGCGTCGGCGTCCCGAAGGACACGCCCCTTGAGATCGTCGACGAGCTCAACAGCGAGATCAATGCGGGTCTCGCCGATCCCAGGATCAAGGACGCGGCTCGCCGAGCTGGGCACCACGCCGTTGCTGTTGACCCCGGCTCAGTTTGGCGCATTCGTGGGGGCGGAGACCGAGAAGTGGGCGAAGGTGGTCAAGTTCTCCGGCGCCAGGCGAGGACTGATCCGGAGATTCCGCCCGACAGATATCGGGGTACATCACGCGCCTTGACCGACCGATGCCTTCTCTTTCGATTCGGCCGAATTCGATTGCCGTTTCGCCAAGGGACCTGCGACCTCGCGTGCGCAATCGATGAAGAGCTGCGCCACCGGGCTGATGGTCCGGTTTTTCAGCGTGACGATCGCGACCGCGAACGGCTGGACCGGAAGCTCGATCGGCAATCTCTTGAGCGCGAAGCGGTCCGCGTAGAAATGCAGCAGCCTGTCGCCGAAATGTCCGACGAAGCGGCCGCTTTCGAGCAATCTGAAAGAGCAGGTGCGCGGTCGTGGTGCTCACGGCGATGCGCGGCATCTTCAGGCCGCCGGCGCGGAATGCGTCGGCGATCAGCGATCCGATCGAGGATGGCGCCACGCACCAGGGCTCGTCGACCAATTCCGCGAGCGTGACCCTGCGCCGGTTGGCCCAGCGGCTTTTCATGCCCACCACCAGGCGCAGACGGTCCTGAAAGAGGATCGTCGCCTCCAGGTCCTCGCTCACGGAGGCCCCCAGCAGCGGAACGATCGCGAGCTCGATCCGGCGCTCGGGCAGGTCGCGGCTGAGCAGCGTCGCGCTGTCCGCCTCCACCACCCGAAAGTCGATGCGCGGGTATTGCCGCCACAGCCGCTCCATCACGGCCGCGGCCGGGCCGGCGAGCAGCGGTTCCGTGCTGCCGATCCGCAATTCCCCCGACGTGGGGTCGGCCATGAACTTGATCTCGTCGACGCTCGTTTTCAGGTCGTCGAAGATCGCGATGCTGCGCTTGAGCAGGGCGCGGCCGTAAGGCGTCGGCTCGACGCCTTGGGGGCTGCGGTCGAACAGGCGCACGCCGAGCATGTCTTCGAGATCGGCTATCACCTTCGAGACGACCGGCTGGGAGATCGCCAGGTGCTTGGCGGCTTTCGCCATGCTGCCCCATTCGGCCACCGCCATAACGACCTTCAAGTGCTGCAGCTTGATCCGGTGGCCGATGAGCTCGGTCTGCATGATGTCGTCCCCTATTCCCTGGAACTATAACGATATAGAAAAATAGAACTACCTTCCTATAGCCGGAGGCGATTACCGTATCGTAGGAAATTTGTGGGGGGAAAATCATGCCGAAAGTACGCTTCGCCCATGCGCTGTTTCTGGCCGGTGCCGCGAGCGCAATGGCCGGCGTGGCCGCCCTCTCGGGATCCGCGCTGGCTCAGGCAGTGCAGGATCCGGGCTTACGAGGCGGACCACCCGGGGCCGGAGGCCCGCTTCCCAATCTTATCCCTGGCGGATCAGGTTTTTTCAAAGCCGCCACGACTTTTTTCGTTCAGATCAATTCCGTAACGGGCACCCTCAACCCCACCGTGGAGAACGGCGGCCCAGGCCTAGGCCCACGATACAATCTCAATCAATGTTCCGGCTGTCATGCGCAGCCCGCCGTCGGCGGCACGAGCCCGAAGATCAATCCCGAGGTGGCGGTCGCGACCCTGGACGGTGCCCAAAACTACGTGCCTTCGTTCATCAGCCTGAATGGTCCTGTCCGCGAAGCGCGTTTTGTGAACAACCCGGATGGCACGCCCGATGGCCAAGTGCACAACCTGTATACGATAACCGGGCGTCCCGATGCGCCGAATTGCAAAATCACGCAGCCGAACTTCGCCGCCGAGCTTGCCGCACACAACGTGATCTTCCGCATCCCCACGCCCGTTTTCGGCCTTGGATTGGTGGAGCTCGTATCCGACCTCACTCTCCAGACGAATTTCGCGGCAAATTCGGCTTTGAAATCGCAGTTGGGCATCTCCGGACATTTCAACACCAGCATCTTCAACGACGGTACCATCACCCGATTTGGCTGGAAGGCGCAAAACAAGTCTTTGCTGATGTTTTCGGGCGAGGCTTACAACGTCGAAATCGGGGTGACCAACGAGCTGTTTCCCAACGAGCGTGACACGACGACGAGCTGCCAGTTCAACGGAGAGCCGGAAGACATGACCATTTTCGGTACGACCGACCCGGTTTCTCCACCGACCGGGAGCACCGCGTCCGATTTCTCGACCGGGATCGTCAACTTTGCCACGTTCATGCGTCTGT
Source organism: uncultured Alphaproteobacteria bacterium (assembly GCA_963800215.1). GTDB lineage: Bacteria > Pseudomonadota > Alphaproteobacteria > Rhizobiales > Xanthobacteraceae > JAJPKK01. The sequence goes on from CAWCZY010000014.1 coordinate 424,939, forward strand.
CGGCGCCGCCGGCGCCGGTTGCGCCGACACAGCAGTCATCGCTGGGGAAGCCAGGTCTTCCAGAACATCGGGTGTCAAGCCTGTCATACACTGACGCAGAAGACGGGGCTTTCCGCCTTCACCACACAGAACAACATCACGTTCAGCCCGCTCAGCGACTTCGCCGTCCACGACATGGGATCCGGACTGGCGGACGGAGTTACACAGGGCACCGCCACTGGACAGGAGTTTCGTAGCGCTCCCTTGTGGGGGGTAGGCCAGCGCATCTTCTTCCTGCACGACGGCCGCACGAACGACCTGCTCCAAGCCATCCTTCAGCATGCCAGCTCGGGATCCGAGGCCAATGCGGTGATCAACAACTTCAATTTGCTGTCGCCGCAAAATAAGCAGGCGTTGCTGGTTTACTTGCGCTCGCTTTGAGTCCCGCGATGTGGAGGCTTTCGCATCTGGGCGTTCTGGTCTGCCTCGTCAGCGGGCTGGCATGGCAGCAGAGTGCCGCAACGGCGCCGATGCCCCTTCCCGAGGATGGGGCTGTGAGGAATGGAACCTTTACCGACGCGTATTTCAACCTGTCCTATCCGTTGCCGCCGGGCTGGACCGAAGGGATGGCCGGCCCCGGTCCCTCGCACTCCGGCTACTACGTGCTCGGCACATTGAGGCCGGCAGGCGATTTCACCAAGACCATAGTGATAACGGCGCAAGATATGTTCTTCGCTGCGAAGCAATTCGGCGACGCGGCCGCAATGGCGCACGATTTGAGCGGGGCGATGTCCGGACTCGAGGGCATGACGATCGATCGGCCGCCATCGGAGGTGCGTATCGCGGGCCGCCGCTTCAGCCGGATCGATTTCAGCGGCGTCGGGTTGTTCCGCAGCACGTTCATCACCGAAATCCGCTGTCATCTCGTGAGCTTCAATCTGACGGCCAAAAGTCCCGAACGGCTTGCGGCCCTCGCGCTCAGCTTCGACAAACTGGGCTTTGCCGGAGACCGCGGTGCCGAAAGGGCCGATCCGAGATGCGTCGGCAACTATGCGGACACGGAACATCTCGTGACCAAAGTCGATCCGGTGGCGACCGGTCCGAGCTTCACTCCCATTCCGGTACGGATCGTCGTAGGTACCGACGGCAGCGTGGAGCACGTGCACGTCATCAGCGCCACCAGCGGGCAACGCGACAGCATCGAAAGCGCGCTGGGCCGGTGGAAATTCAAGCCCCATGAGATGGACGGCCGCGCTTCCGCGATAGAGACCGGCCTGCTCATCGAATTCAGGCCCGGCGGAGCCGTCAAATACTCGACCGGAAATCGGAGTCCGCTGAATCGCCCGGGCTGAATTCGCCTGGGGCCAGGTCGACACCAGCCTGCATCGCTTCGCGGCCTATTCCTTCAATCTATAGCCCTATAGAAAATTAGCACTACCCCCCTATAGCAACAAGCGAGCAACATGAGCGGCAAACGGGAGAGCAGAGGCTCCAAAGTCGGGAGGCGGTTCGTAATGCTTATCGGGTGGTCGATACTTCTCATCATTCACGGGATCCTGGCCGTGCTTCTGCTCGGCGCGACGAGCCACCAGGCGATCGGCGCCGTGTGGCCGGTCAGCAAGCGCTCGCCGGGATTCGTGTCCGCGCTTCGCAGCACCAGCGGCGCGACCTACACCAACGCCATCGTCGTCCTGTTCGTGGCGACGGCGATCCTCGGCTCCATCGTCTATCCGACCTATCGGGTGAACGTGCGGCCGGTGCTGCAGGAATACAAGCTGTTCAGGCCGGAGGGTTCGTTCGAGCTCAAAGAGCACTTCGTCGCCATCGGCTTCATGCTGCTGCCGGCCTATTGGTACTTCTGGAAAAAGGCATCCGACGTCAACCATACCACCAGGGCGGTGCTGACCGTGATTCTCTCCCTCATCGTGTGGTGGGGATTCCTGGTCGGGCACGTCATCAACAACATCCGGGGATTCGGGTCATGAAAATCGAGCGGCTGTTTCCCGTTTTCAGCGCGGCGTTCGCCGTCATCTACGTGGTCGTCCTCGACTACAATTGGGCCCTCGTCACCTACAATCCAAAGCCCGGGACCTGGGACCTGGGCGCGACGGCGCCGAAGGACGGGCCGGCGATGTATTGGTACGGCGTGGTCGCGACGTCCTTCCTCGCGGCGCTCGTCGTGACGGCGATCATCGGCTTGGTCATTCCGGAAAACGTGAAGGCGCGGGCGTGGTCCGGGCTCACTTGGCTGTTGCCGGTCGGCTCGATTGCATTCCTGGTGTGGCTGCTGCTGCCTTATTACACCAAGTGACTGCTTTTCGCTTGCTGACTCGCAGCTCGTCGTCATCGTCCGGCTCAACCGGGCCGGCGATGACACGCGATGTAGCGCCGGCGGCTCAAGGGCGGAATTCCTGGTCCGGATAGTTCACGGCGTCGGGCACCTTGATCACCAGGAAAGGATGTTCCATGCCCACATGGCAGGCGTTGCAAGCCGCGGTCATCCCTTCGTAGCTCGCCGCGAATCGTGCGGGGTCTTTGGCTTTGATGGCGGCATCGACCTCCTTCGCCGAGTTGGTGAAGATCGAGGCGACCGCCGTGTCGTCTTCGATTTTCCGGTAGGTCGGGATGGTCCGCCCGATACGGGCCAGCGCCTGACGCAGTTCGTTCAACTGGAACGCCGCCAGCGTCCAGTTCTTCGCCTGTCCGGCGTAGTAGAGCTTGATGTGGCGCGGCTGGATCAGCATGGTCATCAGGTCGTCCATGGCCGGCTTGAAATCGAGGATGACGAGGCCGCCTCCGGGCCTCGCCGCGGGCGGCGCGGCCGCAGGGGGAGCCGCCCCCGGCGCGGGCGCGGCGTTCTGGGCGGCGGCGATGATGGATGCGGACAGCGCGAGCGTTCCAGCGAGCACGATCGCCGCGACGTGACGGTTCTTCATGACATTCCTCCCGAAGCGGACACGGCCGGCTTGCACGTTCTGCGTCTCGTCGGTTCGCCGGTCCATGACATTCATTCATTCCAAGAAGCCGAGTATAGAATTCGATCGATCGATCCAACAACTGGCGGCGTTGTGTTGCAGCATTGTGTTTGCAGCATGTGTATTGGCACGAAAGCGAGATCAGGATGTTTTCGCCGGTCATGGCCTCCTCGCCGGCGCTATGCCGGCGGCGCCAGCAGCTTGACCGCGGTGCTGACCAGCTGGGGAAGCGTGCTCGCCTGGAGCTTGTGCTTGAGTTGGGAGCTCACATTGACCACGGTCTTGTAGCTCACGCTCAATTCCCGGGCGATGGCGTCGTAGGGCTTGCCTTCGGCGAGCAGCGCCAGCACCTGCAATTCGCGCGCCGTCAGGTCGGCGAGCGGGTTCGTCCGCGCGCTCGTCCCGGTCAGCGCGACCTTCATGGCGAGTTCGCTGCTGAGGAACGGCACGCCGGCAGAGACTTGCTGCACGGCCTTCACCAGCTCTTCCGAAGAGGTGTCCTTGAGCACATAGCCGGACGCGCCCGCCTCCAGCGAGCGCGAAACGATCATGGGGTCGTTGTGCATGCTGAGCACGAGGATATGGGCGCCTGCGTCATGAGCCCTGATCCGGCGGATCAACTCGAAGTCCGCCCAGCCCTTTGCCCTGGATGGCGAGGTCGACGATGGCGACGTCGGGACGATGCCGCAGATACAGCCGATATCCCGCCACCATGTCGCTGGCGGCGAGGACCGGGTCGATCCCGGCATCTTCGAGGACGCGCCGGCAGCCCTGCAGCACGATCGGGTGATCGTCGATGATGAGAACGGACGTCATGATGCAGTGCTAGCATAGTCGGCGCCATCGGCCGAACCGCGTGCGGCCACCGGAATGACGATGCGGATGCACGTCCCGTCCCGCCCGGTCTCGATCGTGAACTCGCCGCCGATGGCCTGGACGCGTTCCTGCATCCCGCGCAGCCCGAACCCCGGCTTGTTTTCGGCCGAAATGCCGCGGCCGTCGTCGCGCACCGTCAATTCCAGCCGCGCGGCCCCATCTCCCTGCGCAGCGGCGGCCGTGGCGCCTTCCCGGGCCTGCACCACCACCGTCTTCGCCTCGGCATGGCGGATGGCGTTGGTGAGGCTTTCCTGGACGCAGCGATAGAGGGTCAGATCGATGGTGTCGCCGTAGCTCGGCGCCAAGCCTTCGACGTCGCGGACGAAGGCGATGTCGGGGTGGCTGCCGGCGCGCTCGCGCACCAGCTCGGACAGCAGCTCCGGCAACGGGACGTGACCGAGCGCCATCGGCCGCAGCCGGTTGAGGATGCTCCGGTTGAGGCTCTGCAGGTGCTCGATGATGGCGGTGAGGTCGGCGGTGCGGTCGGCGATGGCCTTGGCCACGCTCGCCGGCAGCGCCCCGGCGGCCTTGGTGATGGACGCCGCATTGGCCTTGAGGCCGAACAGGCTGGGGCCGACCTCGTCATGCAACTCGAGCGCGGTGCGCCGGCGTTCATCGTCCTGGGCGGTGACGAGGCGGCGGCTGAGCGCGAGGTTCTCGGCCCGCGCGGCATCGAGGGCGCCGGCGAGCGCATTGAAGCGGTCGGTGATGGCGGCGAATTCCTGCACCTTGGGCCGCGCCAGCCGCATCTTGTAGTCGCGGTGCTCGAGGCCCTCGAGGCCCTGGCCCAAGGCGGTGAGGGGATCGAGCACGCGGCCGAGCACGACGTAGAGAATGGCGATCGTGACCAGGCTGGTCGCGCCGGCGATGGTGGCGAGCGCCACGGTGTTCTCCCACACCTCGGCGATCTCGTCGCGCGGCTCGCTGACGATCTCCACGGTGCCGATGGTGCGGCCGTTCATCGCCACGGGAACGTCGTGGGTCTCGATCGGCGGCCCGATCAGGGCGGCGAACCAGCGCGGCGCGGGCGGGCGGTCCTCGACGCGAGGCGGAGACCGGTCCGATATGGCGACGCCGGCGGCATCGCGCACGCCGATGCGCACATGGCGCACCGAGCGCAATTGCACCGGCAACGTCTTGAGCAGCTGCTCGGCCGGGATGCCCTGATGGATCAGCTGCACGGCTTCGCCGGCCATCAGCTCGGCGAGCCGCATCGATGCCGCGATCTCGATCCGCGTCGCCGCGCTCGCCTTGAAGATGGTGACGCCGCCGGCGACCACGGCGGCGATCGCGTTGATCGCGATGAACACGATGAGAAGCTGCGCCCGCACCGAGCGGCCGAACCACAGGGCATCGAGCATGCGCGGGCGCCACGGCGCCGGCGACCCGACGGCGGCATTGGATTCCGGAGCGCGAATGGACGTTTCTCCCCTGGGATTGCCGAGCAAAACGGAGCATAGAGGAAGTTGGTGCCGTACGCCCAGCCGGTCGACAGTCGTTCCGGGGCGCCGCACCGCGGCGAACCCGGAATCCAGACGGCATCGCCACTTGCACCGCAGCCTGGATTCCGGGTTCGCGCGAGAGCGCGCGCCCCGGAATGACGAAGTCCAACGCGGTGAATTCGTCATGCGCGGGCTTGTCCAGCGCATCTCGCTTAGGGCAGCGCGGTGCCGTATGATGGCACCAGCCCGGCCACGACGGATGCTGGATGTCTTAGGTAATGCCGATAACAACCGTGGGAGGAAAAACATGAATCTCGATCGTCGCACGTTTTCTGCGATGCTGGCTGGCACGCTCGCCGCGCCGCGCGCCTTCGCCCAAGGGGCCAACACGAAATCGGCCTTGTATTCCGGTGTCGGGCCGGAACTGACCCATTACGAAGTCGATCCCGACGCGGCGGCGCTGACCAAGCGCGGCTCCGTCAAGATGGGCGGCGGCATTCAATATGCCTGGCCGCATCCGTCGCGAAAATACCTTTATGTCTCCGCCAGCACCGGCGGCCCCGGCATGGGCGGCAACGATCACTATCTCGGCGCGTTCACGGTCGGGCCGACCGGCGAGCTCACGCCGCTGGGCGACGTGGTCAAGCTGAAATACCGGCCGATCCATACCAGCGTCGACATCGCCGGAGAATACGTGCTGGTCGCCTACAACTTCCCCGCCGGCGTGACCGTGCACCGGATCAAGGGTGACGGCTCGATCGGCGACACCGTGGCCCAGCCCGACAATCTCGAGGTCGGCATCTATTTCCACCAGATCCGGGCGACGCCCCAGAACAAAACGGTCGTCGTGGTCGCGCGCGGCAACAATCCCGAGGGCGGCAAGCCCGAGGATCCGGGTTCGCTGCACATTTACGGATTCAAGAACGGCGTGCTGTCGAACCTGCACAAGATCCAGCCCAATGGCGGCTACGGGTTCGGCCCGCGCCATCTCGACTTCCATCCGACCCAGCCGCTGGTCTACCTTTCGATCGAGCGCCAGAACCAGCTCATCGTCTACAAGATGACGCCGGACGGCGATCTCGTGACCGAGCCGCTGTTCACCAAGGGGACCCTGGCCGACCCGGACAAGCGCATCAAGGTGCAGGGCGCCGGCCCCATCCACGTCCATCCCAACGGACGCTTCGTCTATCAGGGCAACCGCTCCGGGGTGACCACCAACATCGTGCCCGGGGTCGAAGACGTCGGCGGCAAGAAGGTGTTCTCGGGCGGCGAGAGCAACATCGCGGTATGGGCGCTCAACCCGCAGACCGGCGAGCCCACCGCGATCCAGCACGCCGATATCCACGCCGCGCATCCCCGTACCTTCGCGCTCGACACGTCGTCGAAGATCCTGGTGGTGGGGTCGCTGGCGCCGACCGCGGTGCGCGAGAACGGCAAGGTCGTCGACATTCCCGCGGGGTTGACCGTGTTCCGCGTCGGACCCGACGGCAAGCTCGACTTCGTGCGCAAATACGACCTCGACGTCGGCAAGATGACCCAGTGGTGGAGCGGGATGATTCCGCTTGCGTGACGGCAGGGCGCCTTCGCCCGATCGGCGCCGCTTCATGGCCGCGCTCGGCGCTCTCGCGCTGGGCGCCGCGACCCGTGACGGCGCGGTGGCCCAGGTATGGCCGGCGCGGCCGATCCGGCTGATCGTGCCGTTTCCCCCCGGCGGCGGCACCGACGTGATTTCGCGCCAGCTCGCCGAGCGCATCGGCGCCAATACCGGCTGGACCATCATCGTCGACAACCGCGCCGGCGCCGGCGGCAATATCGGCCTCGACGCCGTCGCCAAGGCCGCGCCCGACGGCTACACCATCGGCATGGGGCAGGCGGCCAATCTCGCCATCAACCCCACGCTGTACGCGAAAATGCCGTTCGATCCGCTCCGGGACTTCGCCCCGATCGGCTCGATCGCCTCGCAGGGCCTCATCGTCGTGGTGTCGGCGAAATCGCCGGTGCACACCCTCGCCGGTCTCGTCGCGGCGGCGAAGGCAAAGCCCCAGGCGGTCTCGCTCGCCCATGCCGGCAACGGCACGGTCGGCCATCTCGGCGGCGTCATGTTCGCCCGCGAGGCCGGCGTCGAGTTCCTGGTCGTGCCCTACAAGGGCGCGGCGCCCGCGGTCACGGAGCTGATGGGCGGGCAGGTCGATGTGCTGTTCGGCAATCCGCTGGCGGTGATGCCGCTGGTGAATTCCAGCGTGCTGCGCGCGCTCGCGGTCACCTCGCCGCAACGGCTGGCCGCGCTCGCGGGCGTGCCGACCATCGCCGAGTCCGGCTATCCCGGCTTCGAGGCGACCAACTGGAGCGGCCTCGTCGCGCCGGCGCGGACGCCCGAGGGCATCATCACGCAGCTCAACGCGCAGGCGGTGGCGGCGCTGCGGCGGCCGGAAATGGCGGAGCGGCTGGCGCTCGACGGCAGCGAGCCGTTCCCGGGCTCGGTCGCCGAATTCGCCGCGTTCATGCTCGCCGAGCACGCCAAGTGGGGCGCCGCGGTCAGGGACGCCGGCATCCGGATTGAATGACCGGCATGGGCGGCCTTCTCGACGGCATTCGCGTCCTCGATCTCACCAATGTGCTGGCGGGGCCGTTCGGCGCCTATCAGCTCGCGCTCCTGGGCGCCGAGGTCATCAAGGTCGAGGCGCCCGGCGCGGGCGACCTCGCGCGCCAGCTCGGCGCCGATCCCGCCCTCAACAAGGCGCTGATGGGCGCTTCCTTCCTCGCCCAGAACGCCGGCAAGCGCTCGGTCACCATCAATCTCAAGAGCGCCGCCGGCAAGGAGGTGTTCCGCCGCCTGGCGCGCACCGCCGATGTGGTGATCGAGAACTTCCGGCCCGGAGTCATGGAACGGCTCGGCCTCGGCTACGACGCGCTGCGCGCGCTGCAGCCCGGGCTCGTCTATTGCGCCATTTCCGGCTTCGGGCAGGACGGGCCGCTGCGCGACAACCCGGCCTATGATCAGATCGTCCAGGGCCTGTCCGGCGTCATGAGCGTCACCGGGGACGCCGCGAGCGCGCCGCTGCGCGTCGGCTATCCCGTCGCCGACACCATCGGCGGATTGACGGCGGCGTTCGCCATCGCGGCGGCGCTGGTGCGGCGCGGCCGGACGGGGGAGGGCGAGTGCATCGACGTTTCCATGCTGGAGGCGACTCTGGTGACCATGGGCTGGCAGGTCTCCAACTGGCTGATCGCCGGGGTGCGGCCGCAGCCGCTCGGCAACGAGAACATGACGGCGGCGCCGTCGGGCCTGTTCGCCACCGGCGACGGCCCGCTCAACATCGCGGCCAACCAGCAGCAGCAGTTCGAGACCCTGGCGCGGCTGATCGGCCGCCCCGGCCTCGCCGCCGACCCCCGCTTCGCCGACCGCGAGGACCGCAAGCGCAACCGCTTCGCCCTCAAGGCGGAGATCGAGGCGGCGCTGGCGTCGAAGTCGGCGCGGGAATGGTCCGAGCTGTTCAATGCCCAGGGCGTGCCCGCCGGCGAGGTGCTCGGCATCCCCGAAGTGCTGGAGCATCCCCAGGTGGCGGGGCGAGACGTGGTGAAGACTTTCAAGGGAGCTCCCGGGGTGCCGCAACCGGTCGCCGTGGTCCGCTCCGGCTTCCGCCTGAAAAGCGGCGACCCTGCGCCAGCCACGCCGCCGCCGGCGCTCGGGGCGGACACCGCCGAGGTGCTGGCGTCGCTCGGGTTTACGGAGGAGGAGATCGCGGGGCTGCGGCGGGGCAGGGCGATTTGAAGGCATGCTCGAGCGGTACCACCCAGACCCGTCATCCTGAGGTGGCCCCGCTCTTCGCGGCCCTCGAAGGATGCGGCCGAGGCCGGGCCTCAAGCGTCCTTGGTGCACCGCCGGGGCCGTCGCCCTTCGAGGCTCGCTTCGCTCACGTCTCAGGGTGACGGGTCTAACTCATTGGGATGTGGTCTAGGCAGGCTATAATTTCTCGTCCTTTCCCAGCTTCATTGCCATTGGCGTCGCCCTCCCTCACACGATAAGCTTCCGAAAAAGCCCTTCGCACCGCGCATCAACCGCGCCTCGCTACCAGGGAGAACCGGCCAATGACCCCTCGCATCGGCACCATCGCGGCGCGCACGCTGCTGGGCGCATCCCTCACGCTCGCGGCGCCCCTGATCGCCGCCGCCCAGACCGCGCCCCCGCCGGTCAAGCTCGGCATCGTGTCCTTCCTCAGTGGTCCCGCCGCGGCGCCGTTCGGGATTCCCGGGCGCAATGGGGCGGAGCTGTTGATCGAGGCGCTCAATGCGGGGACGGCGCCGGCGCCCTACAATACGGTCGGGCTCGGCGGCGCCAAGATCGAGGCGAAATATGTCGACGAGGCCGGGTCGACCGCGCAAGTCGTCACCGAATTCCGCAACCTGGTGCAGCGCGACCAGGTCGACGCCGTCGTGGGGTACGTCTCCTCGGGAAGCTGCCTTGCGGTCACGCCGATCGCCGAGGAACTCAAGGCGCTGACGGTCTATTACGATTGCGGCACGCCTCGCATCTTCGAGGAGGCGCCGCGCAAATACGTGTTTCGGCCGACCCCGACCGCAACCATGGATAACGTCGGCGCGGCGCGCTACCTGGTCGCCAAGCTGAAGGACGTGAAGCGCTTTTCCGGCATCAACCAGAACTACGCCTGGGGCCAGGATTCCTGGCGCGATTTCCAGAGCGCGATGGGAGTGCTGGCGCCCGGCGCCAAGGTCGACAAGGAGCTGTTTCCGAAGCTGTTCGCCGGCGAATACGGCGCCGAAATCTCGACGCTGCTGATTTCGCAGTCCCAGGCCGTGCATACCAGCTTCTGGGACGGCGACCTCGAAAGCTTCATCTACCAGAGCGACGCGCGCGGGCTCGCCAAGCGCATGCCGATCGTGGGGACCACGGTGGAGGCCTCCATGTGGCGCCTGCGCGACAAGATTCCCGACGGCACCATCGTCGGCGCGCGCGGCCCCAACGGGCCGCTCGCTCCCGACACCGCGCTCAATGCCTGGTTCCAGAAGGCCTATATGGCCCGCTACAACGTCCCGCCGACCTATCCGTCCTACCAGATGGCGCTCGTCGTGCTCGGCCTGAAGGTGGCGTGGGAGAAGGCGCAGACCGCCAAGGGCGGCGCCAGGCCGACCACCGAAGACGTCATCACCGCGTTCGAAGGCATCGCCTATGACGGCCCGAGCGGCCATGTGAGCCTCGCCATCGGCAACGGCCATCAGGGCGTCCAGGAAACCGCCTACGGCACCTACCGCTTCGACAAGCAGAAGAACGCGCCGGAAATCGTCGACGTGGTGCGGTTTCCCGCCGACTGCGTGAATCCTCCGGCCGATGTGACCGCGGACGATTGGATCAAGGGCGGCATGAAGAGCCCGGGTTGCAACTGACGGACTAAGCCGCGGTCTTTCCCGCCGTTCTGCTCGCGAGGCCCGTCGTGCTCACTGCCTTCGCCATCGTGACCGACGGCCTCGTCTACGCCGCCTATCTGTTCCTGGTCGCGGCGGGGCTGAGCCTGATCTTCGGCGTGATGAAGATCCTCAACGTGGCGCACGGCTCGTTCTACGCATTCGGCGCCTATGGCGCGGCAACGGCGGTCGGTATCTATTTCGGCCGCGGCTGGCCCGATGCAGGCGGGTTCCTTTTCATGATCGTGCTGGCGATGGCGATCGGAATGGTGGTCGGCCTGGTGCTGGAGCGCGGCGTCCTGCGCCTCGTCTACGGCCGCGACGAGATCGTGATCGTGCTCGTCACCTATGCCTGCTTCCTCATCCTGGAGGACACCATCACCCTGATCTGGGGGGCGCAGTCCTACGCCGCCTATCAGCCCATGGTGGCGGCCGGCGACATCGAGATCGGCGACCTGATCCTGTCGAACTACGACATCGGCCTCGTCGCCATCGCGAGCCTGGTCGCGATCACGGCCTATTGGGCGCTCAATTACACCCGATGGGGGCGGCTGCTCACGGTGGTGATCTACGACCGCGAAACGGCCGCGGTGTTCGGCGTCAATGTCCGGCTGGTCTATACCGTGACCTTTGTCATCGGCGCCATGCTCGGCGCGCTCGGCGGCGCCATGATGGCCCCGAAGATCTCGGTGACGCTGGGGATCGGCGTCGAGGTCATCGTGCTCGCCTTCGCCGTCGTCGCCATCGGCGGCATGGGCTCGATCGAGGGCGCGGTGCTCGGCGCCGTGATCGTCGGCCTGTGCCGGGCCGCGGCGGTGCATCTCGTGCCCCAGCTCGAGCTGTTCGTCATCTATGCCGTGATGGCGCTGGTGCTCATTTTCAGGCCCTATGGGCTGTTTTCTCAAGCCGCGCCGCGGAAGATCTGAAGATGTGGTCGCGCGCCGACCTCTTCGGTGCCCTCGCTTTCATCGCTGCCGCCGCGCTGGCGCCGGCGATGCCCGCTTGGCTCGTGTCGCTCGCAACAATCGCGTTCGCCAATGCGCTCGTCGTGCTCGGGCTCATCATCCTGTGGCGGACCGGCCTGGTGCCGTTCGGGCAGGCGCTGTTCTATGCCACCGGCGCCTATGCGGTGGCTCTGCTGGGGCGCTACACTCCCATCCGCGATGTGTTCGTGGTGGTGTTCGCGGGCGGGCTCTGCGCCGCCTTCGTCGCCTTCCTGGTCGGGTTCCTGCTGGCGCGCTACCGCGAGATCTTCTTCGCGATGTTGAGCCTCGCCATGTCGATGATCCTCTACGGCGTGCTGGTGAAGACCGAGGCGCTCGGCTCGACCGACGGCTTCCACGTCGAGGCCGGCACCTTCTTCGGCTGGCGGCCCCATGGCGACGCCCTCGACCTCGCCATGTACTGGCTCACCCTGGGCTTCGGCGCCGCCGCCGCCGGCTTCGTGTCGCTGTATTTCCGCACCGTGGCCGGCGCGCTCGCGATCCCCGTGCGCGACAACGAGATACGCCTCGAGTTCCTCGGCATTTCCGTCAATCGCCTGATCCACCTCGAGCTCGTCATCGCGGCGACGCTGGCCGGGATCGGCGGCGCATTGGCGGCGCTCGCGGTCGAGCATGTCGATCCCGACATGGCATATTGGACGACCTCCGGCGGCTTCGTCTTCGTCACCATCCTCGCCGGCACGGCCTCGGTCGCCGCCGCCTTCGTCGCCTCCTTCGTATTCGAGATGGTGCGTTCGATCGCGGTCGATATCCTGCCCAACACTTGGCAGATCATCCTGGGGTCGGCCCTGCTGCTCACCATCCTGTTCCTGCCGGACGGCTTGGGCTCGCTGTTCGGGCGCCTGGCCCAAACCGGCAAGTCCACCAAAAAGTCGGTGGGCGAGGCAGCGGAAAAGGCAGGCAAATGACGGCGATCCTCAGGGTCCGCGACCTCGAAAAGACGTTCGGCTCCATTGTCGCCGCCCGCGACATCACCCTCGACGTGCCGGCCGGAGAGACGGTCGGGATCATCGGGGCCAACGGCGCCGGCAAGACCACCTTCATCAACATGATCACCGGCCATCTGCGGCCGAGCAAGGGCAGCATCCAGTTCGGCGAGCACGACATCACCGGGCGCCCGTCGCGGGAGATCACGCGGCTTGGGGTGTCGCGCTCGTTCCAGGTGGCACAGATCTTCGCCTCGCTCACGGTGCACGAGAACATGTGCGCGGCGGCGGCGATCGCCGGAGGCTCCGGCGGCACGCTCGCCCAAGCGCTGGCGCCGTTGCGCTCCGCCGCGAACCTCGCGCAGGCGGAAGCCGCGATCGAGCTGTTCCGCATTGCGCCCTACCGCGACATGCGCGCGGCGACGCTGCCTCAGGGCGTGCGCAAGCTGCTCGACATCGCCATGGCGGTGGTGGGGTCGCCGCGGGTGGTGCTGCTCGACGAGCCCACCAGCGGCATCTCGATCCAGGACAAGTTCGCGATCATGGAAGTCGTGATGTCGGCGCTCAGGAGCCGGCGGCTCACGGTGCTGTTCGTCGAGCACGACATGGAGATCGTCGAGCGCTACGCCGACCGCGTGCTCGCCTTCTGCGACGGCACCGTGATCGCCGACGGGCCGCCGGCGGTCGCGCTCGCCGATCCCCGGGTCCAGACCCTGATCAGCGGCACCCGACGGGAGGGCGCCCGTGCTTAGGGTGTCCGGCCTCGATGTCTCGATCGGGCCGATCCCGATCATCCGCGGCGCCAGCCTCGCCATCGCGACCGGCGAGATGTGCGGCCTGATCGGCCGCAACGGCGCCGGCAAGACGACATTGCTGCGCGCGCTGATGGGCGCGATCCCCGCGACCGGCATGGCGGCCTTCGACGAGGTCGATCTCATCGCCCTGCCGGCGCATGGCCGGGTCGGCCACGGCATCGGCTACATGCCGGAGGATCGCCGCCTGGTGCCGCATTTCACCGTGGAGGACAACATCCGCCTGCCGGCCTGGACTACGGCCATGGACGACGTCGAGCAGCGGCTCGCCTGGATCTATTCGATCATGCCGGAGATCGCCGCGTTCGGCCGCCGCAAGGCGCTGGAACTCTCCGGCGGCCAGCAGAAGATGGTGGCGCTGGCGCGCGCCCTGATGGCGGGGCGGCGACTGCTGCTGCTCGACGAGCCCTTCGAAGGCCTCGCCCCGGCACTGGCGCGGCGGCTCGGCGAAGTGATGGCGAGCCTGAAAGGCGAGGGCCTCTCGATGCTGATCGCCGAGTCCAACGAGGTCCACGTCGCCGACCTGTTGTCGCGCGTCTTCCGCATCGAGCGCGGCGCGGTGGAGGGGTAGTCCGCAACCCGACCGCACAACGCAAGACCCGTCATCCTGAGGTGGCCGCGCTCTTCGCGGCCCTCGAAGGATGCTGGCCGAGGCGCCGCCGCAAGCATGCCCGTGTCACGGCCGGGGCCGTCGTCCTTCGAGGCTCGCGCGAAGAGCGCGAGCGCCTCAGCGAGACGGGTCTTTGTTTCGGATGAGCGGAGTCTACAAGGAAGGCCGGTTCACGCGCGCATGCGCTTCGGTGTGTCGGCGCGGAATTTCGGCGCCACCTCGGTGGCGAACAGTTCGAGCGAGGCCAGCGCCTTCTCGACGCCGTACCAGGGCGGGTAATGCAGCATGATCGAGGAGGCGCCGGCGGCGTCGCGCAGATGCGCGATCTTCTCCGCCACCGTCGCGGGCGAACCATGCAGGATGATGTCGTGGGCGAGCGCGTCATAGCCGGTGCGGTTGCCGACCGTCTTCTCCTGGACGGTGCCGAGATAGCCCGAAGTGTGGCCGCTGGAAAAATGCTGGAGATGGCGCAGGATGCCGGGCTCGCTGTCGCGCCTGGCCTCGGCGTCGGTCTCCGCCACATAGACGAGGCGCGCGATGTCGACGTGTCCCCGCGCCGGATTGGCGCGCCACGCCGCCGGAGTCTGTTCGAGATCGGCGCGATATTTCGCGGTCTGGCGGGCGAGTTCGGCGAACGGCGTCCAGCTCGACAGCATCAGCCCGAAACCCATCCTGCCGGCGACGCCGATCGAGCGCTCGGTGGCGCCGGCGAGGAAGATCGGCGGATGCGGCTGCTGGAGCGCATGGGGGAACATCTCATAGGCGCCGTCCACATCGAACCGGAAATGCTTGCCGCGGTGGGAGGTGCGCTTGTCGTGGAAGAGTTCCAGCAGCAGCGGCAGCGCTTCCTCCTGGATGTCGCGCCGCGCCTCGAAGTCGACGCCGAAGCCGTCGAACTCGTATTTGCGATAGCCGGAGCCGAGCCCCAGCACGAAGCGGCCCGCGCTCAAAATATCGAGAAACGCCGCGTTCTCCGCCACCCGCACCGGATTGGCGAGCGGCAGCGTCACCACCGCGGTGCCGATCTTGATGCGCCTGGTCAGGGCCGCGAGATAGCCGGCATAGACGAATACGTCGGGCATGATGCCGTATTCGCTGCTGAAGTGATGTTCGGCGAGCCATGCATAGTCGAAGCCGAGTTCGTCGGCGCGCAGGATTTCGCGGGTGACGCGGGCATGCACGTCGCGGTGCGGATAGGGCTCGGTATCGACGTTGGAATGGGATGTGAACAGAATTCCGAATTCCATGCGCGGCATTCTCCCTGGGGCCGCGCCATCATTCCACCTTCCCGAAGGCGGCGCCACGCGGAAATGCTGTGCCGGGCCGTTCCCCGGTATCGCGGCGTTGCCCGGGCGCTCCGCGCGAGCTATGGCTCTGCCGACCGCGCCGGCGTGGGCCGCAATCAAACCAGGATCTCGGCATGAGCGCCAAACCTCAAATCGTCCCGCCCGCGGGAATCGCGGTCATCGGCCTCGGCAACATGGGCGTACCGATGGGCGCCTGCCTCGTCGGGGCCGGCTATGGGGTGACGGGGTTCGATCTCTCCGAAGCCGCGCGCGGACGTTTCGTCGCCGCCGGCGGACGCGCCGCCGATGATATCGCGTCTGCGGTCGGCTCGGCCGAATTGGTCATCACGCTCCTGCCCAACGGCAAGATCGTGCGCGACGCCATGGATGCCATGCGGCCCCACCTCGAGCCCGCGTCGATCCTCGTCGAGATGAGTTCGTCCGCGCCGCTCGGCACCCGCAAGCTCGGTGAGGAGCTGATCGCGGCGGGACACGAATTCATCGACGCGCCGGTGTCCGGCGGGGTGAAGCGCGCTGCCGACGGCACCCTCGCCATCATGGTCGGTGGCGATCCCGCCACCATCGACCGCGTCGATCCGGTGCTGGCGGCGATGGGCCGCTCGATCTTCCGCACCGGCGGGCTCGGCTCCGGCCACGCCATGAAGGCGCTCAACAATTACGTCTCGGCGGCCGGGCTGGTGGCGGCGGTCGAAGCGCTCCAGGTCGGGCGGAAATTCGGCCTCGACCCGGCTCTGATGGCGGACATCCTCAATGTCTCCTCGGGCAAGAACAACACCACCGAATTGAAGCTCAAGCAGTTCATCATTTCGCAGACCTTCAACGCCGGCTTTCCACTCCGCCTGATGGCGAAGGATGTCCGCACCGCAGACGAACTCGCCCATGCGCTCGGCATCGCGACGCCGCTCGCCGACTTGTGCGCGAAACTGTGGGACGATGCCGCCGTCGGCCTGAGCGAAACCGCCGATCACACCGAAATCATCCGCTACATGGAGCAGTTGATGCCGTGACGGCGGACCGCGGGCGCAGACACGCGACCTTTACTCGACCAGTCGTCCTGACTTGCCCCGTGATCCCGAGGTGCTCGCGCTCTTCGCGCGAGCCTCGAAGGACGACGGCCGAGGCGGTGCCACGCGGTGGCTTGCGGCGATGGTCCGGCCGTGCGTCCTTCGAGACGCCGTGCTGCGCACGGCTCCTCAGGATGACGAGTCTCTTGTGTGTATTGAATGGCTCGAAGCAAATTAACCCCACCAAAACCGGAGCAAACCCATGACGGTCTTTACGGTCGGCAAGGCCAGCATCGCCCGCATCGAGGAGACCTATGGCCCGACCTATCGCGCCGGCGACATCTTTCCGGAATTCGACGACCATATCCTCGCCGAGCACGCCAAATGGCTGGCGCCGAGCCACTTTGATGCGGCCAGCGGCTTCATAAAGCTCAGCGTGCACAGCTGGCTCGTGCAGATCGGCAAGCAGAAGATCCTGATCGACGGCTGCTGCGGCAACAACAAGATCAAGCCGGCGCGGCCGTTCTGGAACCTGCTCAATGTGCCCTATCTCGAGCGGCTCGCCGCGGCGGGCGCGCGGCCGGACGAGATCGATTACGTCATGTGCACGCACCTGCATCACGATCACGTCGGCTGGAACACGCTCGAGCGCGACGGACGCTGGGTGCCGACGTTTCCAAATGCACGGTACGTGTTTTCGAAGCCCGATTTCGACTATTATCACAAGCTCGACTCCGATCCGAAAAACGAGCCGGCGGAGTTCGGCACCTTCCGCGAATGCGTGCTGCCGGTGGTCGAAGCCGGGCGCGCCGATCTCGTCACCGGGCCGCACCGGCTCAACGATTTCATCGGGATATTGCCGGCGCCCGGTCATTCCGCCGGCCATGTGGTGTTCGACCTCGAAAGCGGCGGCCAGCGGGCGGTGTTCCTGGGCGACGTGTTCCACCATCTGCTGCAGGTTTATTACCCACACTGGAACTTCCCCAAGAACTCCGATGCCGAACAGGCGCGGGTGAGCCGCCGCCGCATTCTCGAACATTGCGCAGCGACCGGAGCGCTCGCTTTCCCCGGCCATGTCGGCGCCCCCTTCGCCGGCCGCATCGAAGCCGCCGCGGACGGATTCGTGCCGCGGTTCATGTGAGAGCTCGGGAGCACGGCATGTCCGGCAAGACGCACCTCTATCGGCCCGTCGTGGAATGGACCGGAAACACCGGCAGCGGCACGTCGGACTATCGCGCCTATGAGCGGGCGCATGCGATCACCGCGCCGGGCAAGGCCGACATTCTCGGGTCGTCCGATCCCTGCTTTCGCGGCGATGAGACCCGATGGAGCCCCGAAGACTTGTTCGTTGCGTCCGTCTCGGCCTGCCACAAGCTCTGGTATCTTCACCTCTGTGCGAGCGCAGGTGTGATCGTGCTCGCGTACCGGGACGAGCCGGTCGGAGCCATGATCGAGGACGCCGACGGCAGCGGCCGCTTCGTGAGCATCGTCCTGCATCCCGCGGTCAAGGTCGCGGCCGGATCGGACAAAGCCAAGGCGATCGCGTTGCATCATGACGCCCATGAGATGTGCTTCATCGCCAATTCGGTTTCCTGCCCGGTTTCGATCGAACCATTGGTAACCGAATAGCTTTATGGCGCCCGCGGCGAATGTTCCGGGTTTTGTCGAAACGCCCGCGGCGGTGTGTCGAAAAAGCTGGCGACCCCGGCAGGACTCGAACCTGCGACCTTCAGCTTAGAAGGCTGTTGCTCTATCCGCTGAGCTACGGGGCCAAAGCCGGTGCTGCCGTGCAAATGAGTTTGCTGCAGTGCGCAAGACGAGAGGCCGGCTGCAATCTAAGCGACTGTGGAGGCCCTGTCAGTGCCTGCCGGGCGACAAGTTCCAAAATAATGAATGCCGGCGGGCCCTTTGCCGCGGTTGATCGGCTTGTTGTAAACCGGCACCGCCGCTCGGCGGCTGTTTCGGCGATTTCGGCGCGGCCCGGCGGGCGGTATAAATTTTGCGTAAATTTCTGTTCCCGTTACACGAATTGTCAAGATTGAACTTTGTTCATTGCACCGGTTCGGCTACATTCGACCTCGGGAGCGAAACGACAACATCACAAAAATTGTGATTGAGGAAGCTGCTCAGGGGTAACCAAAGTGGCCCGATATCGCGTCCTTATCATTTCGACCGTTGTCCTTGGTCTCGCCGGTGCCGGCGCGTGGTACGAGCTGGAGCGCGCCCAACCGAGCCGTGCGGCGAAAGCGGCGGCGGCCGCGATCCCCGTGACCGTGGCGGTCGCGTCGAAGCAGGACCTGCCGATCTATTTGACCGGGCTCGGCGCGGTGAAGGCCTCGTTCACGGTCGGCATTCGTCCGCAAGTCGACGGCAAGCTCGAGCAGGTCCTGTTCAAGGAAGGCGAGCACGTCCGCAAGGGCGACGTGCTGGCCAAGATCGATCCGCGGCTCTATCAGGCGGCGCTCGATCAGGCCAAGGCCAAAAAGGCGCAGGACGAAGCCCAGCTCATCTCCGCGCAAAAGGACCTCTCCCGGTCCCGCACTCTGGTCGACAAGAACTTCCAGACCCAGCAGGTGGTCGACCAGCAGCAAGCCAAGGTCGATCAGCTCATCGGTTCGATCGACGCCGACAAGGCCCAAATCGAAACCGCGCAGACGCAGCTCGATTACACCTCGATCATCGCGCCCAGCGACGGCCGCATGGGTGTCCGCCTGATCGATCCCGGCAATATCATGCACGCTTCCGATTCGGCGCCGATCGCGACCCTGACCCTGACCAAACCGTCCGCCGTCATGTTCACGCTGTCCGCCCGCTTCCTCAACGACGTGCGCGACGCCATGGCCCGCGGGCCGGTCGAGGTCACGGCGTTGAGCCAGGACAATCACAAGACCTTGGGCAAGGGCACGCTGCTCCTCATCGACAACATGGTCGATCAGGCCAGTGCGACCATGCGGCTGAAAGCGATGTTCGCCAACGATGACGAACAACTGTGGCCGGGAGACTTTGTCAATGCGAGGGTCTCGCTGGAAGTGCGCCGCGACGTCCTCACGGTCCCTTCGGCGGCCATCCAACGCGGGCCGGACGGGATTTTCACCTGGGTCGTCTCCGACGGCGACGTGGTCCAGGCGCGTCCGATCACGTCCGGACCGACCACCGGCGACCGTACGATCATCACCTCGGGGCTCGCCGAAGGCGAGCGTGTCGTCATCAACGGCCAGTATAAGCTCCGGCAGAACTCGAAGGTGACGGTGACCATACCGACGCCGGTGGTCGCCAAGCAGGCGCGTGCCTCATGAACATCTCCCAGCCCTTCATCGAACGGCCGGTCGCGACATCCCTGTTGATGGCGGCGATCGGGTTCGTAGGGCTGGTTTCGTATCCGTTTTTGCCGGTCGCTCCGCTGCCGCAGGTCGATTTTCCGACCATCACGGTGAGCGCCACCCTGCAGGGCGCGAGCGCGGAAACGATGGCCGCCTCCGTCGCGGCGCCGCTGGAGCGACAGTTCGGGCAGATCCCGGGGGTCATGCAGATGACCTCCTCGAGCACGCTCGGCGCGACCTCCGTCGTCATTCAATTCGAGCTCAACCGCAACATCGATTCGGCGGGACAGGACGTCCAGGCGGCGATCACGGTCGCCGGCAAGACGCTGCCGCAACAGATGACTGCGCCGCCGAGCTACAAGAAGATCAATCCCGCGGATTCGCCGATTCTGATGCTGGCGGTACAGTCCGATACGTTGCCGCTCATCACCGTCAACGACTATGCCGACAACTTCCTGGCACAGCAGATCTCCCAGGTCCGCGGGGTCGCCCAGGTCACCATCGGCGGCGAACAGCATCCCGCGATCCGGATACAGGTCGACCCGGCGAAGCTCGCTTCGAGCGGCGTGACGCTGGAGGAGGTGCGCGGCACACTCGTCAGCGCCACCACCATTGCGGCGAAGGGCACCGTCAATACCGACAAGATAACCTTCACCATTGCGGCCAACGATCAGATCACCGACGCTGCGGTGTTCAACGACATCGTCATCGCCTACCGGAACGGCGGTCCGATTCGTGTCCGCGACGTCGGCCAAGCGATCGCCGCCGCATCCGACCGCACCGTGTTCGGCAATCAGAACAACAAGCGCGGCGTCCTGCTGGTCGTCTACAAGCAGCCCGGCGCCAACGTCGTCGAAACCGTCGACCTCATCAAGCAGGCGCTGCCGCGGCTGACCGCGAACATCCCTCCGGCGATCGACGTGACGACGCTGCTCGACCGCACCGTCACGATCCGCGCCTCGCTCGAGGATGTCGAGTTCACGCTGGCCCTGACGATCGTGCTCGTGGTGGCGGTCATCCTGTTGTTCCTGCGCAATTTCTGGGCGACCGTGATCCCCGGCGTGACCGTGCCGCTGGCGCTGCTCGGCTCGTTCGCGATGATGTATCTGCTCAATTTCAGCCTCGACAACCTTTCGCTGATGGCGCTCACCATCGCGGTCGGCTTCGTCGTCGACGACGCCATCGTCGTGGTGGAGAACATCCATCGCCATATCGAGAACGGCGAGACCCCGATGAACGCCGCGCTCAAAGGTTCGAGCGAGATCGGCTTCACGGTTCTCTCGATCAGCTTGTCGCTCATCGCGGTCTTCATTCCGCTGCTGCTGATGGGCGGCATCATCGGCCGGCTGTTCCGCGAATTCGCTCTGACGGTCACCGCCTCGATCGCGGTGTCGGCGCTGGTGTCGCTCACGCTCGCGCCGATGCTCGCTTCGCGCTTCATGCGGCCGGAGAGTCACGATCACGGCCCGCTCTACCGGTTCATCGAAGCCGGTTTCGATGCTTTGCTGTCGTTCTATCGGCGCACGCTGGACGTGGTGCTGCGGCATCAGGGGATCACGCTCGCGGTGTTCTTCGTCACCATGGCGGTCACCGGCGTCATGGTGGTCTACATGCCGAAAGGGTTTTTCCCGATCCAGGACATCGGCTTGATCAACGGCATCTCCGAGGGTGCACAGAGCATCTCGCCCCAGGAGATGAATCGACTGCAGCTCCGGCTCGGCGAGGTGATCCTGCGCGACCCGGCCGTGCAGTCGTTCGGGTCCCAGATCGGGACCACCGGCACCAGCGCACAGACCGGAAATACCGGTCGATTCAACATCGTCCTCAAGCCGCGGGAAGAGCGCGGCCTGAGCGCGTCGCAGGTGATCGACCGTCTGCGGCCGGAGCTCGCCAAGGTGGCCGGAGTGAACCTGTTCCTGCAACCGGCGCAGGACATCACCGTCGGCGGGCGAATTGCGCGGGCGGCGTTCCAATATACTCTGCAGGATCCCAACATCGCAGAGCTCACGGAGTGGTCTCAGAAGTTGATGGAGAAGATGCGCACATTGCCGGAACTGGTCGACGTGTCCACCGATCTCCTGGCCAGCGCACCGCAACTCAAGATCACCATCAACCGAGATCAGGCCTCCCGCTTCGGAATTTCGGCGCAGGCGATCGACGATACGCTCAATGATGCCTATGGGCAGCGTCAGATCACCCAGTATTTCACCCAGCTCAATACTTACTGGATCATCCTTGAAATCCTCCCGGAGTTGCAGTCGACCCTGGAGTCGCTCGAACGCATTTATATCAAGTCGCCCCTGACCGGCGCCGCCGTGCCGCTGTCCGCGCTGGTGGACGCCGATTCCTACAAGATCGGGCCGCTGTCCATAAACCATCAGGGCCAATTCCCCGCGGTGACGCTGACCTTCAACCTGCGGGCGGGCATCGCGCTCGGCGAAGCCGTCAATGCCATCTCCAAGGCGGCGGTCGAGATCGGCATGCCCAACTCGGTGCTCGGCACCTTCCAGGGCAACGCCCAGGCGTTCCAGTCGTCGCTGTCGAGCGAGCCGGCGCTGATCGCGGCCGCGCTGGTGGTGGTCTACATCATCCTCGGCATGCTCTATGAGAGCTTCATCCATCCGCTGACGATTCTCTCGACGCTGCCCTCCGCCGGCATCGGCGCATTGCTCGCCCTCAATCTCGGCCATATGGACCTGTCGGTGATCGGTATCATCGGCATCATCCTGCTGATCGGCATCGTCAAGAAGAACGGCATCATGATGGTCGACTTCGCCATCGCGGCGGAGCGTGACCGCAAGCTGGCTCCGCTGGAGGCGATCCGCGAGGCCTGCCTGCTGCGGTTTCGGCCGATCCTCATGACCACGGCCGCGGCGATGCTGGCGGGGCTGCCGATGATGTTCGGCAACGGCACCGGCTCGGAGATGCGCCATCCGCTCGGCTATTCGATGGTCGGCGGCTTGGCGCTCAGCCAGGTCCTCACGCTCTACACGACGCCCGTCGTCTACCTCTATCTCGCGCGCGTGCAGGCCTGGTTGCAGGGCGGCAGTGCGTCCAAGCCGGTTGCCGAACCGAGCGATGTCCACGCCATCGCGGCGGAGTGAACGCCGCGATCGGGCGCCATGCGGGGTGCGGTGCGCTCCGGCGGGATGCGACGAACGTCAGGCGTGCGGCGCGAAGCCCAAGAGCTGTTCGAATCGCCGCGCATAGTGGGACCAGACGTTCGGATTGACGATCCGCTCGACCGGTTTGCCGTCGATCGCGTCGAGCACCTGGGCCGCCGCGATCTTTCCCATGTTGTGGCGCGTTTCCCTGGTGACGCCGGCGGTGTGCGGGCTCACCAGCACGTTGTCGAATTGCAGCAGCGGGTGCTCGCGCGACGGCGGCTCGGTCGCCCACACGTCGAGGCCGGCGCCGGCGATGGCGCGGCTTTGCAGCGCCGCGGCGAGCGCCGCTTCGTCGTGAATATGGCCGCGCGCGGTGCTGATGAAATAGGCGCCCTTGCGCATCAGCGCGAACTGCGCGGCGCCGAGCATTCCGCGGGTTTCCACGGTCAGCGGGCAATTGACCGAGACGTAGTCGCTTTGGCTCAGCAATTCGTCGAGCGTCGCCTTGGCGGCGTGCCGGCCCTCGCATTGCTCGGCCGTGAGATAGGGATCATAGGCCAGCACCCGCATGGCGAACAGGCCGCGGCAGAGTTCGGCGATGCGGCTGCCCACATGGCCGAGACCGACGATGCCGACGGTCTTGCCGAACATGTCGTTGCCAATATAGGCGGTGCGGTCGATCGGATGGGTTCGGCGCATGACGTGGTTGGTTTCGACGATGCGCTTCGACAGCGTCAGCAGCATGCCGAGCGCGTGCTCGGCGACCGCCTCGCGATTGCCGCCGGCCTGGTTCACCACCAGCACCCCCGCATTGGTGCAGGCTTCGACATCGACGGTGTCGTAGCCGACGCCGTTGGTCGAGACGATCAGGAGATCGGGGGCGCGTTCGATCAACGCGGCGTCGACATGAAACCGGCGCGCGATCTCGTCCCGCGCCGAGCCGATCTGGTAGACATGGGCGGCGGCGAGCACCGGGGCCGCCACGTCTTCGGCGGTATCGTTTTCGAGCCGGTCGAGCCGGATGTCCGGCCGCCGGCCCAGCAGATCGGCGAAGACGGGATCAGCGAGGTATTTGACGTAGAAAACGCGTTTGGTGTTCACCGGCACGAATTGAAGCCTTTCGGGAGCGGTGGCAGGGGTGAGCGGCAGCGCCGCCGCCGGGCGCAGGCACGCATGCTAGCCGATTTCGACTCGGTTGGGCCTGCCGGCGCGATGGCTGGTCGTGCCGCGGCTTGAAGTCGGTGTCTTGCGATTCCGTCTTGCCAGACCACTGACATCCCTCATACTGGGAACATGCCTCCGCGTCATCCCAGTCCGCCGCGCGGCCCAAGCCAACTCGGCGGGTTCATTTTCGACTGAGGCGCTATCCGAAGGCCGCCCGCAAATCGACGGAACCGGTCACGCCTTCGACACGATTCGCCCTTCAAGTGTCGGGCGGTGGAGCTGGTCCCCTGTTCGCAGGGTAGGAGGTAGACCTATGCTCGCGTTGCTGCGCGCCAGCCTGACGGCTGCGCTGTTGATCCTTTCATCCATCTCCGCCTTTTCCGCCGACAAGCCCTATCACCGAGACGATCTCGCCGAAGCCGCCGTCCGCCTGGAGGGTCAGGTCAAGGCCGATGCCGGGACGGTGGCGAAGCCGTTGGCGGCGCTGCGCCGCGATGCCGACGCGGCGTTCGGGCGTAACGACCAGAAGGGCGGTATGCAGGTGCTCGGCCAGATCGCCGTGGTCGCCCCCGCCGACGCCGCGAACTGGCTGCGCCTCGCGCGCGCAGTCCTGCAGGTTCGGCCGGCCGACGACCGCGAACGCGCGACCCTCCTCGAACGCGCCGCCACCGCCGCCTATATCGCCTATCAGCGCACCGCCAGCCCGGGCCAGGAGGCCGAGGCGCTGGTCGTGCTCGGACGCAGCTATGCCGACCGCACGTTGTGGCGTCCGGCGCTCGACGCGCTGCGCCTGTCGCTCGAGCTGCGTGAAGCCGCCGATGTGCGCGCCCAATACGAAAAGATGCGCGACGATCACGGCTTCCGGCTGCTGGACTACACGGTCGATTCGGATTCCGCCTCGCCACGCGTCTGCTTCCAGTTCTCCGAGCCGCTGGCCGGCAAGCATGTCGATCTGTCGCCCTTCGTCAGCCTCGCCGGCCAGGACAAACCGGCGGTGTCGGCCGACGAAAAGCAGCTCTGCGTCGAGGGCCTGAAGCACGGCGAGCGCTACGCCGTCACGGTCCGTGCCGGCCTGCCGTCGACGGTGCAGGAGACGCTGGCGAAGTCGGCCGACTTCTCCGTCTATGTCCGCGACCGCAGCCCGTTGGTGCGCTTTACTACCAAGGCCTACGTGCTGCCGCGCACCGGACAGCGCGGCATTCCCGTCGTCAGCGTCAACACGCCGACCGTGGCCGTCAAGATCTACCGGATCGGCGACCGCAACCTGCTCGATACGGTGGTCGGCGACGATTTCCAGCGCAGCCTCTCCCGTTTCGAACTGCAGCAGCTCGCCGACGAGCGCGGCTTTGGCGTATGGAGCGGCCAGCTCGCGGTCGAAAGCCCGCTCAATACCGAGGTGACGACGGCGTTCCCCGTGGACGAGGCGGTCGGCAATCTGAGCCCCGGCGTCTACGTGATGTCGGCGGAAGCCGCGGGAGCGAAAACCGAGGACTACAGTTCCCTCGCCACCCAGTGGTTCATCGTCTCCGACCTCGGCCTCACCGCGTTTTCCGGCAATGACGGCATCCATGTCTTCGTCAATTCGCTGGCGAGCGCGACCGCCGCGACGCAGGCCGACATCCGCCTGATCGCGCGCAACAACGAAGTGATGGCGACCCGGCGCACCGATGCGGCCGGCCATGCGCTGTTCGAGCCCGGGCTGGTGCGCGGGGAGGGCGGGTTGTCGCCCGCGCTCATCGTCGCCTCCGATCCACGCGGCGACTACGCTTTTCTCAACCTGAAAGGACCCGCTTTCGATTTCAGCGACCGCGGCGTCACCGGGCGGATGGTGCCGGCGGGGCTCGATGCCTTCGTCTATACCGAGCGCGGGGTCTACCGGACCGGCGAGACCGTGCATGTGACCACGCTGCTGCGCGACGCGCGCGGCGTTGCCGCCCTCGACGTGCCCTTGACCATGGTGATGGAGCGGCCGGACGGGGTCGAGTATCGTCGCGCCGTGGTCGCCGATCAGGGCATCGGCGGCCGCAATCTCGACGTGACCATCGCGCCGACCGCCTCGACCGGAACCTGGCGGGTGCACGTGTTTTCCGATCCCAAGCGCCCCGCGATCGGCGAGACCACCTTCATGGTCGAGGACTACGTCCCGGACCGGATGGAATTCGACCTCGCCACCAAGGAGACGGCGGTCGCCGAGGGCACGCCGTTCGAGGTCACGGTCGACGGCCGGTTCCTCTACGGCGCGCCGGCGAGCGATCTCGAACTCGGCGGCGCGGTGAAGATACGGCCGGCGGCCGGCCGGCCCGGATTTGCCGGCTACACCTTCGGCGCCGCGGACGGCGACGGTGAGAAGCCATCGGTCGACCAGACGCTGGAGGATCTCCCCAACACCGGTGCCGACGGCAAGGCGAAATTCGACGTCGCCATCGACAAAGTGCCGGAGACCACGCGTCCGCTGGAGGCGCAGGTGACCCTGCACATGGCGGAGGCGGGCGGGCGCGCCATCGAGCGCCGGCTGACGCTGCCGGTGACGCCGGGAGCCGCGATGATCGGGGTGAAGCCGCTGTTCGCCGGCGCATCGCTCGGCGAGGCGGCGGATGCCGCCTTCGATGTCGTGGTGGTGGCGCCGGACGCCACGACGCTCGCGCGCAACGGCTTGCGCTACGAGCTGCTGCGGGTCGACACGCGCTATCAATGGTACCGGCAGGACGGCAGCTGGAATTACGAACCGGTCAAGCAGACCAAGCGCGTCGCCGACGGCACCGTCGATGTCGCTCCCGGCACGCCCGGCCGCATCTCGGTGCCGGTGACCTGGGGCCGCTATCGCCTCGAAGTGTCGAGCCCGGACGGCACTATTGCGACCACGGTGTTCGGCTTCGATTCCGGCTTCTATGCGGAATCCAGCGCCGACACGCCGGATCTCCTGGAGACCGCGCTCGACAAGCCGGAATACAGCCCCGGCGACACCATGGTGGTCGCGGTCACCGCACGGACGGCCGGCAAGGTGATGCTCAACATCATCGCCGACCGTCTCGTCACCACGGTCAGCCAGGACGTGCAGCCGGGAACCAACCAGATCCGCGTCCCGGTCGGGCGCGACTGGGGCAATGGCGGCTACGCGGTCGCGACCCTGCTGCGGCCGCTCGACGTTGCCGCCCAGCGCATGCCCGGCCGCGCCATCGGCGTGCAGTGGTTCTCCATCGATCGCAAGGCGAAGACGCTGGCGGTCAATCTCGACCTGCCCGCCCTGACGCGCCCCGGCGCGACCTTGCGGGTGCCGGTCCGGATCGACGGCCTCGCCGGCGAAGAGGCACGGCTGGTGGTCGCCGCCGTCGATGTCGGCATCCTCAATTTGACGAACTACAAGCCGCCCGCGCCCGACGATTACTTCCTCGGCCAGCGCCGGCTCACCGCCGATGTCCGCGACCTCTACGGCCAGCTCATCGACGGCATGCAGGCGACCCGCGGCCAGCTCCGCACCGGCGGCGACGCGGCCGGCGCGGAGCTGCAGGGCAGCCCGCCGACCCAGCCGCCGGTCACGCTCTATTCCGGCATCGTCCGCGTCGCCGCCGACGGCACGGCGGAGGTCAGTCTCGACATTCCGGAATTCGCGGGAACGGTGCGGGTGATGGCGGTCGCGTGGTCCAAGGACAAGGTCGGCCGCGGTTCCGGCGACGTGACCGTGCGCGACCCCGTGGTTCTCACCGCGACGCTGCCGCGGTTCATCCTCACCGGAGACCGCAGCACGCTGCAACTCGAACTCGACAATGTCGAAGGCCCCGCCGGCGACTACCGCATCTCCGTGCAGACGGACGGGCCGGTGCGGCTCGGCGCCAACGCGCCGCAGACCCTGCGGCTGCGGGCCCGGCAGCGCGACCGGCTGTCGGTGCCGCTGACGGCGTCGGCGGCCGGGATCGCCACCATCAAAGTGCAGATCGCGGGCCCCGGAAATCTCGCGCTCGACCGCAACTATGTGCTGGCGGCGGGACCGGCGAACCGCATTCTCACCCGCCGCACCATCCGCACCGTCGCGGCCGGCGAAAGCCTGACGCTGTCGGGCGACATGTTCGCCGATCTGGTGCCCGGCACCGGCGGCGTCGCCGTCTCGGTCGGCCCGTCGACCGCGCTCGACGTGGCGACGCTTCTCAAGGCGCTCGACCGCTATCCGTTCGGCTGTTCCGAGCAGATCACCAGCCGCGCCTTGCCGCTGCTCTACGTCAACGAGCTCGCGGTGGAATCCCAGCTCGCCCTTGATACCGGAGTGGATCCCGCATCCGCGATGCGATCGACCGCCTGCTGGCGCGGCAGGGTTCCAACGGCTCGTTCGGCCTGTGGTCGGTGGGGGGCGATGACGCCTGGCTCAACTCCTACGTGACCGATTTTCTGACGCGGGCGCGCGAGCGCGGCTTCGCGGTGCCGGATGCCGGCTTCAAGCTCGCGCTCGACCGGCTGCGCAACTTCGTCTCCAATGCCCCGGAGCCGGCCAAGAACGGCGGCCGTGAACTCAGCTACGCGCTTTATGTGCTCGCGCGCAACGGCGCCGCGCCGGTCGGCGACCTCCGCTACATCGCCGACACCAAGCTCGGCGACGTCGCGACGCCGATCGCCAAGGCGCAGATCGCCGCCGCGCTCGGCCTGTTGGGCGACCGCGTGCGGGCGGAACGGGTCTATGCCGCCGCCTTGGAGGCGCTGGTCCCGCCGCCGCGCTTCGAGTTCGGCCGCGAGGACTACGGTTCGTCGCTGCGCGATGCCGCCGCTGTGGTCATGCTGGCCGCCGAGGGTGGCGCGGCGCCGCCGACCATCACCACGGCGGTGCAGCGGGTCGAGGTCGCGCGCGACGCGGCCTTCTACACTTCGACCCAGGAAAACGCGTGGATGGTCCTCGCCGCGCGTGCGCTCGGCAAGCAGGCGCGGATGTCGCTCGACGTCGGCGGCGAGAAACAGCAGAGCCCGCTCTATCGCAACGTGCGCGCCGCCGAACTTGCGGCATCTTCGCTCAAGATCATCAACACCGGCGATGCGCCGGTGCGCGCGGTGGTCTCGGTCAACGGCGCTCCCGTCACGCCGGAGCCGGCGGCGGAGAAGGGCTTCAAGCTCGAGCGGCTTTATTACACTCTCGACGGCGCGCCGGCGGACCCCGCCGAGGCACGGCAGAACCAGCGCTTTGCCGTCGTCCTCAAAATCACCGAATCGGCTCCCCAATATGGCCGCATTATCGTTGCGGACTACCTGCCGGCGGGGTTCGAGATCGACAACCCGCGTTTGGTGTCATCAGGAGACACCGGAACGCTGGACTGGATCGCGGAAGCCGCCGAGCCGGTCTACTCGGAATTCCGCGACGACCATTTCGCCGCTGCGTTCGACCGGAACAGCAAGTCACCGGCGGTGTTCACCGTCGCCTATGTGGTCCGCGCGGTGTCCCCGGGCACCTATGTGCTGCCGCAGGCCTTTGTGGAGGACATGTATCGACCGGATCGTTTCGGACGCACCAGCACCGGAACGATCGAAGTTTCGGCCGCACGCTGAGACCAGATGTAGCTGCGGTCGGAGGGCCTCCCACTGGGGGGGAGGTTGGCGCCTGGTGGCGCCGGGAGGGGGGCACCGTTATTGACTGGGGGGTCAGGTCGTCCCCCTCCCAAGAATGCCCACACGGAGCAGGACGTTGGCTGACCGGTTTCGCCGATGGATGCCGTTAGCAGCGGTCGCCGCCGGCGCGATGCTGATCGCGGCTGGTGTCGCCGCCGTCTGGATCGGATCGCTCGGTCCCGCGCCGCTCGCCCAAGAACTCGCGTTTTCGACCGCCGTGGTGGATCGCGACGGGCGGCTGTTGCGGCCCTACGCGACCGCCGAAGGCCGCTGGCGCCTGCCGGAGCGGGCGGACGGCGTCGATCCCCGCTACCTCGCATTGCTGATCGCCTACGAAGACAAGCGTTTTCGCGAGCATGCCGGCGTCGATCCCATCGCCTTGATGAGGGCGGCCGCGCAGATGCTGACCCGTGGTCACATCGTATCCGGCGGCTCGACCCTGACCATGCAAGTGGCACGGCTGCTGGAGCCGCGCAGCGAGCGATCGCTGGCCGCAAAGCTGCGCCAGGCCGTTCGCGCCATCGAGATCGAGCGCCATCTCACCAAGGACGAGGTGCTCACGCTTTACCTGAGCACGGCGCCCTATGGCGGCAACCTGGAAGGCATTCGTGCCGCCACGCTCGCCTATTTCGGCAAGGAGCCGAGACGCCTCACGCTCGGCGAGGCGGCATTGCTGGTGGCGCTGCCGCAGTCGCCGGAGGCGCGGCGCCCGGACCGCTCCGTCGAGACCGCGCGCCGGGCGCGTGACCGCGTCCTCGACCGGGTCGCAGCCGCCGGTATCTTTGCCCCCTCCGAGATCGCGCTGGCGAAGTCGGAGCCGGTGCCAGCGGCGCGCATGCCCATGCCGGCGCTCGCGCCCCATGCCGCCGACGAAGCGGTCGCGGCACTGCCCGGCCGCTCACTGATCCGCCTGACCATCGACGGGGCCTGGCAGGCGAGCCTGGAGGCACTCGCCCTGGAGCGGGCGCGGTCGCTCGGGCCGGATGTTTCGGTCGCGATCGTGGCCGTCGACAATGCGACGGGCGAGGTGCTCGCCCGGGTCGGCTCCGCCGGCTATTTCGACGACCAGCGCGCCGGCCAGGTCGACATGACCAATGCGTTGCGCTCCCCCGGCTCGACGCTCAAGCCGTTCATCTACGGGCTCGGCTTCGAGGACGGGCTGATCCATCCCGAGACGCTGATCGACGACCGCCCGGTGCGCTACGGCGCTTATGCGCCGGAGAATTTCGACCTGACCTTCCAGGGCACGGTGGCGGTCCGCAAGGCGCTGCAGATGTCGTTGAACGTGCCGGCGGTGGCGGTGCTGGACAAGGTGGGCGCCGGCCGCTTCACCGCGCGGCTGCGCCAGGCCGGCGGCGCGCTGGTGCTTCCCAAAGGGAGAGTCCCGGGCTCGCCATGGGCTTGGGAGGCGTCGGCGTGCGGCTGTCCGATCTGGTGAGGCTTTACGCGGGGCTAGCGCGGCTGGGGACCACGGTACCGCTCACCGAGCGCACGGATGTGGCCCTGCCGGCGGGTGGCGACATGCCCACGCTAGACCCCGCGACAGGCAACTCCGCGCGGCGCGACTCGGCGCGGCTCATGGACCCCGTCGCGGCTTGGTATGTCGGCAGCATCCTGATCGGCACGCCGCCGCCGGAGAATGCGCCGGCGGGGCGGATCGCCTTCAAGACCGGCACCAGCTACGGCTATCGCGATGCCTGGTCGGTCGGCTTCGACGGCAAGCGCACCATCGGCGTCTGGGTCGGCCGGCCCGACGGCGCCCCGGTGCCGGGCCTGGTGGGGCGGACGGCGGCGGCGCCGATCCTGTTCGATGCCTTCGCCCGCTCCGGAAAGACGGCGGCGCCGCTGCCCCACGCGCCGCGCGGGGCGTTTCTTGCCGCCAATGCCAAGCTGCCGCTGCCGTTGCAGCGTTTCCGTCCGACCGGCCTGCCCAGCGAAGGCGGCGAGCCCGCCGTGAAGATCATGTTTCCCCCAATGGCGCGCGGCTCGAACTCACGGCCGGCGACGGCGGCGGCTCCGACCCGCTGGCGTTGAAGATTTCCGGCGGTGCGCTGCCGCTCACCGTACTGGTGAACGGCGTCCCGCTTGGGAACGCCACCGCCAAGCGGACCCTGTTCTATCAGCCGGACGGGCCGGGCTTCGTCCGCCTCACCGTCATGGACGCCAACGGCGCTGCCGACAGCGTCGTGGTGCGGCTGCAGTAGACGCCATCAAATCCACCGCATGGGGACGAATGCCGCTGTGTGTGGCCGTGCACAAATGCTTTCCTCACCGGTCGGAATTTCCTATGTTCCGCCCCGCAGTTAGGGCCCCGGGGTGGCTGGTGCGACCCTGCGGTGATTCGTGAAAGATCGGCTCTAGCGAATTGAAGAGACGCGCTTTTCTCTGCAACCTCGAAGCGGGGTGGAGGCCAGCGCGCCGGGAAATCGAAATGACCGTGATCAGCGAGCCCAAGCCGCTCAGACGTTACGGGGAAGCCTGGACCGCGCGCGCGGTTGACTTCGCCACCGCAACCCATGCGCGCGCCCTCGCCATGCTGGCGGTGGTGGCGCTGCTTGCTTTCCTGCCCGGATTTTTCGGGATTCCGCCGGTCGACCGCGACGAGGCCCGGTTTGCCCAGGCGACCAAGCAGATGATCGAAACCGGGGACTATATCGACATCCGGTTCCAGGACGAGACCCGCTATAAGAAGCCGGTGGGCATCTATTGGCTCCAGGCCGGCGTCGTCCAGCTCGCGGAGGCGGTGGGGGTGCCGCGGGCGCGCCTGCGCATCTGGCTCTACCGCATTCCGTCGCTGATCGGGGCGGTCGGTGCCGTGGCCGCCACCTATTGGGCGGCGCTCGCCTTCGTGTCGCGCCGCGCCGCGTTCCTGGCCGGGCTGCTCATGGCGACGTCGATCCTGCTCGGCGTCGAGGCGCGGCTCGCCAAGACCGATGCCGTGCTGCTGCTGACCGTCGTCGCCGCCATGGGCGCGATGGCGCGCGCCTACCTCGCAGGGCAGGGCGAGCGGACCATCAACACCCATCCCCTCGTCACCGCCGCCGTGTTCTGGACCGCGATCGCATTCGGCATACTCATCAAAGGGCCGCTCATCCTGATGATCGCGGGTCTTGCGATCGTCGCGCTCGCCGTGACCGACCGCTCCGCGCAGTGGCTCCTGCGGCTGAAGCCCGGGGTGGGGGTGATCTGGATGCTGGCGCTGGTGCTGCCGTGGTTCGTCGCCATCATCATCCGCAGCGGCGACAGCTTCTTCGTCGAGGCGATCGGCCACGACCTGCTGGCGAAGGTGGAAAGCGGCCAGGAAAGCCACGGGGTGCCCCCAGGGTTCTATTTCCTGCTGTTCTGGGTGACGTTCTTTCCGGGCGCCATGCTGGCAGGGCTGGCGGCGCCAGCGGTGTGGAACTCCCGCGGCGAGCCCGGCGCGAAATTTCTGCTCGCCTGGCTCATCCCGTCCTGGATCGTGTTCGAACTGGTGCCGACCAAGCTGCCGCATTACGTGCTGCCGCTGTATCCCGCCATCGCCATCCTGATCGCCGGCGTCATCGACAGCCGATCGCTGTCGCGCAATCGGTGGCTGGTGCCTGGCACCATGTGGTGGTTCCTCCTGACCGCGGCCATCGGGATCGGGCTGATCGCGCTCAACGTCACCATCGGCCAGCGCCTGGGATTGCCGAGCTGGGCGTTTGCCGCCGCGGCGGCGATTCTGGCGCTGTTCGCCTGGACGCTCTACCGGGTCGACGGCGCCGAAGCCTCGCTGGTGCGGGCGGGGGCGGCATCGATCATGGTGTCGGTCGCCGCCTATGCCCTGACCTTTGCCAAGATCGGCGGTTTGTTTCCGGCTGTCCCGCTTGCGGACTATGTCCGCAGCACCAATTGTCCCGACCCCGGTACGGTGACCGCCGGCTACCACGAGCCGAGCCTCGTGTTCCTGGTCGGCACCAATCTCAACCACGGCGATGGCGCCAGCGCCGCCGATTTTCTCAATGGCGGAAGCTGCCGCTTCGCCTTCATCGAACGAAGCCAGGAACGCTCCTTCGTGCAGCGCGCTGATGCGCTGGGGCTGCGCTACGATTCCGGCCCCCGCATCGAAGGCTACAATATCAGCGGCGGCCGGCAGGTTTTCATCAACACCTACCGTTCGGCGCGCTCGCCATGACCGCGTCGCAGGGCGCCGGGGCTGCCGCGAGCGCCGCGATCGCGACGCGGGCGCAGGCCATCGTCGAGAACACCCGTAAAGCGATCATCCTGCTGCTGCGCGCGCCGCCGGCGTCCTCCGCCCGCCTCGCGCCGGCATGGCGGCGCTATCTCGGTCCCGGCGCGATTGCCGGCGTCGCGATCGTTCTCGCCATGATCTTCATCGATGAACGCGCCTACCGATGGGCGTCCGGATTGCCGCTGTGGCTGGTCGACTGGTTCTACGCCATCACCGATTTCGGCCGCTCCGGCTGGATCCTGGTGCCGGCCGGCGGGCTCATCGTCGTCATCGCCTTGCTGGCGTCGCCGGCGCTCGATCACATGAGCCGCGGCGTGCTCGCCACGGTGGTGCTCCGAATCGGATTCATATTCCTCGCGGTGGGGCTGCCCGGGCTCATCGCCGCCATCGTCAAACGTTGGATCGGGCGGGTGCGGCCGTCGTCCCTGGGACCGTTTGCCTACGAGCCGTTTTCGTGGCGCCCGCAATATGCCAGCCTGCCCTCGGGACACACGCTGACGGTGTTCGCGACCCTCGTCGCCGTCGGCGCGCTGTTTCCCCGTGCGCGGCCGTTCCTGTGGGGTTTTGCGCTCCTCATCGCCATGAGCCGGATCGTGGTGACGGCGCATTTTCCGAGCGACGTGATCGCGGGGGCCGCGGCCGGTGCGTTCGGCGCGATTTGGGTGCGCGACTGGTTCGCGCGCCGCCGGCTCGGCTTCGTGGTGGGGGCGGATGGCGAGGTGCACGCCCTGCCGGGGCCGTCGCTCGCCCGGATCAAAAGGGTTGCCCGGGCGCTGATCGCCCCATAAAACGCGCGCGGGGTCCAAGCCGGGCAGACCGATGACCGAAGCCAATTCACCTTCCTCCGGCGCCGCGCCGCGTGTCTCGGTCGTCGTGCCGGTACGCAACGAAGCCGGGAACCTCGCGCCCCTGATCGGCGAGATCGCGCGCGCCATGGCGGCGCTCGCGCCGTTCGAGATCATCTATGTCAACGACGGATCGAGCGACGCAACGGCGGCCGAATTGCAGGCATTGGCGAAGCAATACCCGTCCCTGCGCCACCTCGACCATGCCGTCTCATGCGGGCAATCGGCGGCGGTGCGCAGCGGCGTCGGCTTCGCGCGGGCGCCTCTCGTGGTGACGCTCGACGGCGACGGCCAGAACGACCCGGCGTTCCTGCCCGCCCTGGTCGCGGCGATCGAGCGCGAGCCCGGCATCGGCCTCGTCGCCGGCCAGCGCGTCGGCCGCAAGGCGACCGGGTTCAAGAAATTGCAATCGCGCATCGCCAACACGGTCCGCAGCATGGTGCTGCACGACGGCACCCGCGACACCGGCTGCGGCCTCAAGGCGGTCCGGCGCGACGTGTTCATGGCGCTGCCTTATTTCGACGGCCTGCACCGCTTCCTCCCGGCGCTGGTGCGGCGCGAGGGCTACGGCATCGCCTATGTCGACGTCGTCGACCGCCCGCGCCTGCACGGGGCGTCGAATTATGGTTTATGGGATCGGCTGTGGGTCGGCATTCTCGACCTCATGGGCGTGTGGTGGCTGATCCGGCGCAAGAAACGGGTCCCGCAGGTTTCGGAGGTTGCTCGCGATGCTGGTTGATCTGTCGCAGTCGGTCGGCGACTATCTGCAGAACGTCTTCGTGATGAAATTGAGCTGGTGGGTGCTGCTCGGCTATGCCGGACAGGCGCTGTTCACCATGCGCTTCGTCGTGCAGTGGATTGCGACCGAGCGGGCGCGCAAGAGCGTGATTCCGGTCGCGTTCTGGTTCTTCTCGATGGGCGGGGGCCTGCTGCTGTTCTTTTACGCGCTCTATATCCGCGATCCCGTGTTCATCCTGGGACAGGGGCTCGGCCTGTTCGTGTATCTGCGCAATCTGTATTTCGTGTACCGGGAACGACGGGTGGGAGCTTAGGGAGTGATCCCACACGATTCGCTGTCGTCGCCCGGTCAAGCCGGGCAATGACACCAACAGGGCATTTTTCGAATAGGTTGCTTTGACAACCCTAAGCAGCTCTCTACTCCACCGCCTTCGGCAACCGCGCGAATGCCGCGGCGAGGATTTCGTTCGACAATTCCGGATCGGCTTGCGCGACGCTGCGGGCGAGCGAGAGCGCGCCGGCCAGCATAGCGAGCGTCGCGATCGATTGTTCCCGCGCGGCCTTGCGGCGTGACGGGGCGGCGCCGCCGAGGGCGCGGGTGAAGGCATCGAGATAGCGGCGCAATCCGATGGCATAGACGTGAAGGACCGGGCCGTGCTGGCGCGACACGTCGGTCCCCAGGGCGACCATGGGGCAGCGCGCAGCGGGAGCGTCACGGCTTTTTTCCGAAAGATACCGGCGCTTGTAGTGCTCGATCGCAGCAGCGCGCTCGGAGGCGTCTTCGATCGCGGCCATGCGCTCCATCATCGCCACCGCGCCCTCGAAAATCCGCTCGCACGCATGGGCGGCGAGCTCGTCCTTCGAATTCGAAATGATTGTAGAAGCCGCCATGGGTGAGGCCGGCCGCGTGCATGAGGTCGGCGACGCCGGTGCCTTCGAAGCCTTTTTCGCGGAACAGCCGCGCCGCGGCCTCGACGACCCGCGCCTTGTTCTCCGCCACCTTCTCCTTCGTGAGCCGCATGCCTGCCGTGCGTCCGCCCGCGTTGACTTCGATGACATCCGTCATCAAACAATGATGTCGTGCATCATCAATATTCTCTTCGGGTACCGTTTGCAAGGGTTTCGCGGCATCCTGATGGGAATCGGAGAAGCTGACATGGTGGCGCAGGCATTGGCGGACCGGCTGTCGCGGCGGGGCATCCATTACGGCTGGGTGATCGTCGCCGTGACCTTCCTGACCAGCCTGACGACGGCCGGGGCGATGGGCCTGCCGGGCGCACTGATCCTGCCGCTGTCGAAGGAATTCGGCTGGGACGTCGCCGAGATTTCGAGCGCCATCGCGATCCGGCTGGTTCTGTTCGGGCTGATGGCCCCGGTTGCGGCGGCGCTGATCGAGACCTACGGAGTGCGGCGGATCGTGATCGCCGCGATCGGCCTCATCGTGTCGGGGCTCCTGCTTGCGCTGGTCATGACGAGCGTGTGGCAGCTCGTGCTGCTGTGGGGGATCGTGGTCGGCATCGGTACCGGGATGACCGCCCTGGTGCTGGGGGCGATCATCGCGACACGCTGGTTCGTGGCGCGCCGCGGTCTCGTCATCGGCATGCTGACGGCGAGCTCGGCGACCGGCCAGCTGGTTTTCCTGCCGTTCGCGGCGTGGCTGGTCGATCACGTCGGCTGGCGCTACGCGCTGTTGCCGACCATCGTCGCGCTGGTGGCGGTGGGAGTGCTGGTGGTCATCTTCATGCGCGACCGGCCGTCCGATCTGGGGCTCGCCCCCTATGGTGAGGCGCCGACCGCGGCAAAGGTCGCGATCGGCGCGCCGCCGCCGGCCTTCACATGGGCCTTCACGGTGTTGCGCGAAGCCGCGTCGAACCCGGCGTTCTGGGTGTTGGCGGGAACGTTCTTCATCTGCGGCCTGAGCACCAATGGGCTGATCCAATCCCATTTCATTTCGCTGTGCGCCGACTTCGGCATGCCCGCGGTCGCAGCCGCCTCCACGCTGGCGATGATGGGCCTGTTCGATCTGGTCGGGACGATCGGATCGGGCTGGCTGTCGGACCGCTATGACTGCCGCGCCTTGCTGTGCTGGTACTATGGGCTGCGCGGCTTGTCGCTGCTGTACCTGCCGTACTCCACCTTCACCCTCTACGGCCTGTCCTTGTTCGCCGTCTTCTACGGTCTCGACTGGATCGCCACGGTGCCGCCGACCGTGCGCCTGACGGCGCAGAATTTCGGCCGGGAGCGGTCGGGCGTGGTGTTCGGGTGGATTTTCGCGAGCCACCAGATCGGAGCGGCTACAGCGGCGTTCGGCGCCGGCCTCACGCGCAGTGCGCTGAACACGTATGTGCCCGCGTTCTTTTTCGCGGGATCCATGTGCCTGGTGGCGGCAGCCATGGTGTGGCTGATCCGCAGGCCACCGGTCGTGGTCGTGCCTGTGGCCGCGCCGGCCTGACGCGGGACTTTGAAGCATGGTCTTTGTCCGAAGAGTTTGCAGCTTTTCGGGATCATTCCGTGGCGGAGCCGATGATGGCCGGTGACCTCTACCTGGAAGACCTCCATGTCGGACAGCGCTTCGCGGCGGGACCCGTCTCGGTCTCCGCCGCCGAGATCAAGAGCTTCGCCGCCGCGTTCGATCCGCAGCCGTTCCACCTCGACGAAGCCGCGGCCGAGACGACGCTGTTTCACGGCCTGGCGGCGAGCGGCTGGCACACCGCGGCGCTGACCATGCGCATGCTCACCAGCGGCGGCCTGCCGGTCGCCACCGGCGTGATCGGGGTCGGTGGCGAGCTGGCGTGGCCGCGCCCGGTCAGGCCCGGCGACGAATTGCGGGTCGAGAGCGAGGTGCTCGCGATCACGCCGTCGCGCTCCAAGCCCAATCAGGCCGTGGTGACGGTGCGCAGCACGACCACCAACCAGAATGGCGAAGCGGTGCAGATCCTGACGGCGAAACTCTTTGTCTTTGCACGGCCGTAAGTGCCCGATGTGGCTGGCCAAAGATTAAATTCAAGTAATCATTGCGCGTCTGTAATGAGATTGTAAGTAAAACGTAACTTGTCTTCTTGCCGGGACGGATATGACATGGCTCGGGCGAATATCCAGCAGGAGAGTTACGATGATGAAGAAAGTTGTGGTGGGGGCCGCGGCGTTGATGATGCTTGCGTCGGCCTACGCCTATGCTCAGCAACCGCCGGGCGGACGCGACGGCGGGCGGCGCTGGCAGCCCCGTGCCGAGGACCGCGCGGCTTTTCTCGACGCGCGCCTGGCGGCGCTCCATGCCGGACTCAAGCTGACGCCGGATCAGGAGAAGTCCTGGCCGGCCTTCGAGCAGGCCTACCGCGAACTCGCCGCATTGCGGGCCGAGCGGATCAACGCGATTCGCGCCGATCGGAATCGGGATCAGTCGGGCGATCCGATCCAGCGCGCGGAGAGGCGGGCCGATGCCCTGACCAAGAGCGGCGCGGTACTCAAGCGCTATGCCGACGCGGCGGCTCCGCTCTACCAGAGCCTCGACGAGAACCAGAAGCAACGCTTTGCGGTGTTGTCGCGGGTTGGAAGGCCCCATTTTCACCGCTTCGCGTTCTGGCGCGGCGGGGAGCGCGGAGACCGTGCCGAGTTTCGCGGGCAGCGCTGAAACAGCGAAAATCAGGGCGCCGTCCGATTGACCTCGAACCGACGGTGCTCTCCATCGCAAGTCGCTTCCCATCGCAAGTCACGCGCGTGCGCCCCTTCCGCGCGCTGCAACGAGCCGCCGAGCCCCTCGCCGGCGGCTCGTTTGCTTTCCTCGTTTGCGTTTATGGCACAAGCTGAATCGGTTGGCGCGACGTTTCCGGATCAGGCGCGGACAACCCCGGCAAAGGCGTCGAAGCCGCGTTCGAGATCGGCCAACAGGTCGCTCACGTCTTCGAGACCGATGTGCAAGCGCACCGTCGGGCCGCCCGGCGCCCATGGCTTTGCGGTTCTGATCGGCGTGCAGTCGAACGGGATGGCGAGGCTTTCAAAGCCGCCCCAGGAGGCGCCGATGCCGAACAGCGTGAGCGCGTCGAGGAAGGCATGCACGGCGGCTTTCGGCGCCGGCTTGAAGACAATGCTGAAGAGGCCGCAGGCGCCGGTGAAATCGCGCGCCCAGATGGCGTGGCCGGGATGGCTTTCGAGGGCGGGGTGCAGCACCCGGAGCACCTCCGGCCGCGCCTCCAGCCAACGGGCGACCTTCATGCCGGCCGCCTGGTGCTGGGCGAGCCGCACCCCCATGGTGCGCAGGCCGCGCATGCCGAGAAACATGTCGTCGGGGCCGACGCACAGCCCCATCTCGTAGACCGTTTCCTTCAGCCTGCCCCAGTTCGCTTTGTTGGCGGCGATGGTCCCGAGCATCAGATCGGAATGGCCGCCGATATATTTGGTGCCGGACTGGATCGAGAGATCGACGCCCTTTTCCAGGGCGCGGAAATAGAGCGGGCTCGCCCAGGTATTGTCCATCACGACCACCGCATCATGGGCGTGCGCCACGGCGGCGATGGCGGGAATGTCCTGGATCTCGAAGGTCAGCGAGCCCGGGCTCTCGACGAAGACGGCGCGGGTGTTGGCCTGCAGCAGCGCCGCGATGCCGGACCCGATGGTCGGGTCGTAATAGGTCGTCGCGATGCCGTAGCGCGGGAGGATGGTGTCGCACAGCTTGCGGGTCGGGAAATAGGCGCTGTCGGTGACGAGCACATGGTCGCCGGTGCGCAGCACCGACAACAGCGCCGTCGATATGGCGGAGAGTCCCGACGGCAGCAGCGCGACGCCTTCGCATTCCCGGCCCTCGATGTCCTTGAGTGCGTTCTGAAACGCTTCCGAGGTCGGCGTGCCGCGGCGCCCGTATTGATAGCGGCTGCGATGGGCGGCGTAGGCCTCGGCGCTCGGGTAGAGCATGGTCGAGGCGTGGTAGACGGGCGTGTTGACGTAGCCGTGGTGAGCGGACGGGTCGCGGCCGGCATGGGTGAGCCGTGTCGCGATCTTCTGGTTGCGGCTGCCTTCGCCGTCGCCGCCCTTGCTGGTCATGGGAGTGAGTTTCCGCACCGGCGGCACGCGCATTTGCGCGCCGCTTCATCTCGGGTGAAATCGGCGCCATTTACCGCGGCATCGGGTGCGGCAGTCAACCCCTTGACCTCCAATGCCAACCGATCTCTAGATAGAAACAAGAAGCCGATATGTGGAAATGGCTGCATCGTGACCGGAAAAGCGGCCGGGTGCGGCAGCCGGCATTGAATGGGGTCGATCAGCAGGGGACGATCCGTCGTGCAGCGCGACGGATCGCACACCCGAAACGGTGAGGTCGGATGGTCAGGACCGTCGGTCTTGGGAGGTTCAACATGAGACGATTTGCCCACGCGCTGTCCGCTGCCGCCGCGACGATGGTGATGGCCGGCTTTGCTTACGCCGGCTTTGCTCATGTCGACTTGGCCCATGCGGGAACCCTCGATACGGTCAAGCAAAGGGGCTCGCTCAATTGCGGAGCGAACGGCCAGCTGCCCGGCTTCGGCCTGCCGGACGCCCAGGGCAACTGGACCGGCCTCGACGTCGATCTCTGCCGCGCCATCGCGGCCGCCATCTTCAACGACGCGAGCAAGGTGAAATTCGTCGCGCTGACCGCCAAGGACCGCTTCACTGCGTTGCAGACCGGCGATGTCGACGTCCTCGTGCGCAACACCACCTGGACGCTGCTGCGCGACACCCAGCTCGGGCTCAACGCGACCGGCGTCAATTATTACGACGGGCAGGGGTTCATCATCCGCAAGTCCGCGAAGGTGAACTCGGCGCTGGAGCTCAACGACGCCACGATCTGCGTGCAGCAGGGGACGACGACGGAGCTGAACCTGGCGGATTATTTTCGCGCCAACCGCATGCGGCTGAGGTCGGTCACCTTCGCGACCCTCGACGAAGCGGTCAGGGCCTACGAGACCGACCGCTGCAACGCCTTCACCACCGACGCCTCCGGTCTCTACGCCGTGCGGCTCAAGCTCGCCAAGCCGGACGAGCACGTGGTTCTGCCGGAGATCATCTCCAAGGAGCCGCTCGGGCCATTCGTGCGTCATGGCGATGACCAGTGGTTCGATCTCGTCAAATGGGTTCATTTCGCCATGCTCAATGCGGAAGAGCTCAACGTCAGCAAGGCGAATGTCGACGAGCAGCTGAAATCGGACAATCCCGAGATAAAGCGCATGCTCGGCACTGAGGATAATTTCGGCGAGCGGCTCGGGCTCTCCAAGGACTGGGTCTATCGCATCGTCAAGCTGGTCGGAAATTACGGCGAAGTGTTCGACCGCAATGTCGGCCAGGGCTCGCAGCTCAAGATCGCGCGCGGCCTCAACGCGTTGTGGACCAAGGGGGGCGTGCAATACGCACCGCCGATCCGCTGACTTAGCAGCGGGGCAGGGCGATGCCGCGTTCACCGCAGGGCGTGCCGAGGGTCCCGCTTTACCGTGATCCGAAACTGCGGGCGGTCGCATACCAGGTCGTGCTGTGCGCGGCGCTCGGCCTGCTCGCCTGGGCCGCCGTCCGCAACGCGGCCGACAACCTCGCCCACGCCAAGATCACATCGGGCTTCGGCTTCTGGAACGTCACCGCCGGGTTCGACATCAGCCAGACCCTGATCGAATATTCCGCGCAGTCCTCCACCTTCGGCCGCGCCTTCTGGGTCGGCCTCACCAATACGTTGCTGGTGGCCGGCCTCGGGATCATATTCGCGACGCTGCTCGGCACCGCCATCGGCATCGCACGGCTTTCGAAGAACTTCCTGGTCGAACGTCTGGCGTCCGGATATGTCGAGCTCATCCGCAACGTGCCGGTGCTGCTGCAGCTCCTGTTCTGGTACAACGCCGTCCTCAAGGCGCTCCCGGATTTCGCCAACGGCTTTGTGCTCCCCGGCGGCGTTCTCCTCAACAATCGCGGGCTCTACATGCCGCGCCCGCTCGGGGTCGACGGCTGGCACGTCGTGGCGGTGCTCGCAGCGGCGGCCCTGCTCGGTTACGCCTTCAACAAACTGGCCGGGCGAAGCGCGGGCGTCTGGCGGTCGAGCGCGGCGCGCTTTCCGATCACGCTGCTGATCGTGATCGGGGCTCCCGTCGTTGCCCTCCTCGCCATGGGAGCACCGCTCGAATTCGACTATCCGCAGGCCGGCCGGTTCAACGTCCGCGGCGGAGTCGAAGTCCTGCCGGAACTCGTCGCCCTGCTGTTCGGCCTCGTGATCTACACCGCCGCCTTCATCGCCGAGGTGGTGCGCGCCGGCCTGATGTCGGTGTCGCGTGGGCAGGCCGAGGCGGCCGAGGCACTCGGGCTGCGGCGCATGCAGATTTTGCGGCTCATCGTCATTCCGCAGGCGATGCGTGTCATCATCCCGCCGCTCACCAATCAGTATCTCAACCTCACCAAGAATTCCTCGCTTGCGGTCGCGATCGGGTATCCGGACCTCGTGCAGATCTTCACCGGTACCGTGCTCAACATCACCGGGCAGGCGATCGAGGTCGTGGTCATCACCATGGCGGTGTATCTGAGCTTCAGCCTGATCACGTCATTGGTGATGAACGCCTATAATGCCCGCGTCGCGCTGGTGGAGCGATGACGGCGATCGACGCGCCGATCGCGGCCTTGCCGCCGGCGACGGCCGGTATGCCCGCCTATGTGCGCACGGCATCGGCGCCTTCGCTCGCGCCGCCGCTCTTGAGCGTCGGCTGGCTGGGCTGGGCCAGGGCCAACCTGTTCGGCAGTGCCCTCAGCACGGTGCTGACCGTGCTGATCGTGGTGCTGCTCGTGTTGGTCGTGCCGCCGGTGATCGATTTTCTGCTGGTCGATGCCACGTGGAGCGGCTCAGACCGGGAGGCCTGCTTGGCGTCGGCGGCGCGGCCGGAGGTCGGCGCCTGCTGGGCCTTCATCGGCGACCGCTTCGCCTACATCATCTACGGGTCCTATCCGATCCCCGCGCGCTGGCGCGTCGATCTGTTCTTCGCCCTGCTGGCGTTCGGAACCGCGTGGCTGCTCTGGCTCGAGGCGCCGCGCCGCGGTCTCGGTGCGATCTATTTCTTCGCCGTACTGCCGGTGGCGACCTTCGTGCTGCTGCACGGCGCTC
Source organism: uncultured Alphaproteobacteria bacterium (assembly GCA_963800215.1). GTDB lineage: Bacteria > Pseudomonadota > Alphaproteobacteria > Rhizobiales > Xanthobacteraceae > JAJPKK01. The sequence goes on from CAWCZY010000014.1 coordinate 468,366, forward strand.
CCGCGATCGGCCTGCCGGTGGTGGACACGGCGCTGTGGGGCGGCATGCTAGTGACCATCGTCGTCGCGGCGGTGGGCATCGTGGTGTCGCTGCCGATCGGCATCGTGCTGGCGCTGGGGCGGCGGTCGCAGATGCCGGCGATCCGGCTGTTGTCGACGCTGTTCATCGAGATCGTCCGCGGCGTCCCGCTGATCACCGTGCTGTTCATGGCGAGCGTCATGCTGCCGCTGTTCCTGCCGGAAACCTGGTCGCCCGACAAGCTGGTGCGCGCGCTGGTCGGGGTCGCGCTGTTCTCCTCAGCCTACATGGCCGAGGTGGTGCGCGCCGGCCTGCAATCGATGCCGAGGGGCCAATACGACGCGGCCCATGCGCTCGGTCTCGGCTACTGGCAGACGCTGCGCTACATCATCCTGCCGCAGGCGCTCAAGGTGACCATACCCAACATCGTCAACAGCTATATCGCGCTGTTCAAGGACACCACGCTGGTATTCTTCGTCGGCATCTTCGATTTCCTCAAGACCATCGAAGTGGCGCGAGCCGATCCCAAATGGTCGACGCCGGTGACCAGCGCGACCGGATACATCTTCGCCGCGCTGGTCTATTTCGTGTTCTGCTATGCGATGTCGCGCTATGCCGCTCGCATCGAGCGGCGGCTGGCGGTGAGTGACAGACGGTGAGCGGGAACGGCGACACGATAAAGCCGGACGGAACTGGGCAGGGTGCGCCCGTAGGTCCCGCCGTGGCGATCACCGGCCTGCACAAGTGGTTCGGCGAGTTTCGCGTGCTGGCCGACATCAATCTCGAGGTGGCGCGCGGCGAACGCATCGTCATTTGCGGGCCGTCGGGCTCCGGAAAATCGACCCTGCTGCGCTGCGTGAACGCGCTGGAGGAATTCCAGCGCGGCGAGATCGTGGTCGACGGAATGGAGCTGACCAAGGACGTAAAACGGGTCGATGCGATCAGGCGCGATGTCGGCATGGTGTTCCAGCACTTCAATCTGTTTCCGCATCTCACGGTGCTGGAGAATTGCACCCTGGCGCCCATCGTGGTTCGCGGCACGCCGAAGCACGAGGCCGAGGAGACCGCGATGGCGCTGCTGGCGCGGGTGAAAATCCCGGAGCAGGCGGCCAAATACCCCAATCAGCTTTCCGGCGGCCAGCAGCAGCGCGTCGCCATCGCGCGGGCGCTGTGCATGAACCCGAAGCTGATGATGTTCGACGAGCCGACCTCGGCGCTCGACCCCGAAATGGTCAAGGAGGTGCTCGACACCATGGTCGAGCTCGCCCTCGACGGCATGACCATGCTGGTGGTCACCCACGAGATGACGTTCGCGCGCCAGGTCGCCAGCCGGATCGTGTTCATGGATGCCGGCCAGATCGTCGAGATCAACGCACCGGAACCGTTCTTCGCGCACCCTCAGCACGAGCGCACCAAGCTGTTTCTCAGCCAGATATTGCGGTGAGGAGTATTTTGTTGATGTCATTGCCCGGCTTGACCGGGCAATCCAGTACTCACGGTCGGTGTTTACTGGATCGCCCGGTCAAGCCGGGCGATGACGGGGCTCGTGGTCAGCCCGGTCCGGTCGCGACCGGCACGTCCGCCCGCGCGCCCCATTCCGCCCAGGAGCCGTCATAAAGGGCCTCCGGCTCCTTGCCCAGCGCGTCGAGGGCGAGCCAAAGGATCGCGGCCGATACGCCGGAACCGCAGCTCGTCATCACCGGCTTGTCGAGATCGACGCCGCCGGCGGCAAAGGCGGCACGCAGCCGGTCCTGCGGCAGCAGCGACCCGTTCTCGACCACCGCGGTCGACGGCACGTTGTAGGAGCCGGGGATGTGGCCGGAGCGCAGGCCGGGGCGAGGTTCCGGCGCTTCGCCGCGGAAGCGGTCGGCCGGCCGGGCGTCGACCACTTGCGCGTTGCCGGCGGCGAGGGCCTCGCGGACCCGTTCGAGCGTCGCCACGGCGCCGGCATTCTTGTGCGCGGTGAAGGTCGTCGCGGGCCGCGTCACCGCGCCGGCTTCGAGCGGCCGGCGCTCTGCTTTCCATTTCGGCAGGCCGCCGTCGAGAATGTAGACGTTCTTCGCACCGAACAGGCGGAACGTGAACCACACCCGCGGCGAAGCGAAGATGCCGTGGCCGTCATAGGTGACGATGGTATCGCCGTCGCCGATGCCGAGCTTGCCGGCGGCGGCAGCGAACGCCGCCGCCGACGGCAGCATGTGCGGCAGGTCGCTGGACATGTCGGCGACCTCGTCGATGTCGAAACGCAACGCGCCCGGGATGTGTCCGGCAAGATATTCGGCCGCGGCGTCGCGCTTCATCGCCGGCAGGTAGTACGAGCCGTCGAGCACGACGAGGCCGGGGGCGCCGAGATTGGCGGCGAGCCACTCGGCGGTCACCAGCCATTTGCTGCGTGGATGGGGTGGCGGTTGCAACATTACACCTTCTCGAACGGCGGCGTGACGGCGGTGCGGCGTTCCATCCAGGCCGGGACCGGCAATCCCTTGGAACGCAGGAATTCCGGATTGAACAGCTTGGTCTGGTAGCGCGTGCCGTAGTCGCACAGCACGGTGACGATGGTGTGCCCGGGCCCGAGCTCGCGGGCCAGTCGGATCGCGCCGGCGACATTGATGCCGGAGGAGCCGCCCAGGCACAGGCCCTCGTGCTCGAGGAGGTCGAACAGGATCGGCAGCGCTTCGGCGTCGGGAATCTGGAAGGCGATGTCGATCGGCGCGCCTTCGAGGTTCTTGGTGATGCGGCCCTGGCCGATGCCTTCGGTGATCGAGGAGCCTTCGGATTTGAGCACGCCGGCGGTGTAATAGCTGTAGAGCGCGGCACCGAGAGGATCGGCAAGGCCGATTTTCACGTCATTGTTGCGCTCCTTGAGCGCGATGCCGATGCCGGCCAGCGTGCCGCCGGTACCGACGGCGCAGATGAAGCCGTCGACCTTGCCGTCGGTCTGCTCCCAGATTTCCGGACCTGTGGTTTTGATGTGGCCGTCGCGGTTGGCGACGTTGTCGAACTGGTTCGCCCAGATCGCTCCGTTCGGCTCGGTCTTTGCGAGCTGCGCGGCGAGCCGGCCCGACAGCTTCACGTAGTTGTTCGGGTTGGAGTAGGGCACCGCGGGCACCTCGACGAGATCTGCCCCGCACAGCCGCAGCATGTCCTTCTTTTCCTGGCTCTGCGTCTCCGGGATGACGATCACGCTGCGAAAGCCCATGGCGTTGCCGACCAGCGCAAGCCCGATGCCGGTATTCCCCGCGGTTCCTTCGACGATCACGCCGCCGGGCCGCAGGCGGCCGTGCTTCACCGCGTCCTCGATGATGAATAGCGCCGCGCGGTCCTTGACCGACTGCCCGGGATTCATGAATTCGGCTTTGCCGAGGATGGTGCAGCCGGTCGCTTCCGACGCCTGCTTGAGCTTGATCAGCGGGGTGTGGCCGATGGCATCGGTAATTCCACTGTGAATGTGCATTTAGCCTGCGATCCCATCGGCGTTCGACGATGACACGCGAACCTATCGGGGAAGGGGCGCCGCTACAAGTTCGTGACAATCGCGTTGTCGTGACATTCCCGCTTTTCAGCGGACCTTGGCAAAAATCATCTGCCGGACGTCGATGTTGCGGGACAGAAAGCCCGCCTCGCAATAGGCGAGGTAGTACTCCCACAGCCGCCGGAACCGCTCGTCGAATCCGAGCGGCGTCAGGTTCGGCCACGCCGAGCGGAAGCGGTCGCGCCACGCCGCCAGGGTGCGGGGATAGTCGTCGCCGAACACCTTTTCGGCGATCAGCGGGAGACCGAAGCGATCGCCGAGGTCCTTCAGGATGCCGGGCGAGGGCAGCATGCCGCCGGGGAAGACGTAGCGGCGGATGAAATCGATTTCGCGCCGGTAGCCTTCGAAAAAGCGATCCTGGATCGTGATCGCCTGGATGCCGGCGACGCCACCCGGCACCAGCCGGTCGCGCAACTGGCCGAAATAGATCGGCCAATATTCCGCGCCGACCGCCTCGATCATCTCGATCGAGGCGATCCGGTCATAGACGCCGCGCTCGTCGCGGTAATCTTGCAGCCTGATGTCGACCCGGTCGTTCAGGCCAGCGCTGAAAATGCGCTCCTTCGCGTAATCGAACTGCTTGCGGCTGATGGTCAGCCCGACCACGCGCACGTCGTAGTTTTGCGCGGCATATTCGGCAAAGCCGCCCCATCCGCATCCGATCTCGAGCAGGCTCTGGCCCGATCCCAACCTGATCTCGCGGGCGAGGCTTTCGTACTTGCACCGCTGCGCGGCCGCGAGATCGTCGGCGCCTTGGGAAAACAGTGCCGAGGAATAAGTCATGGTCTCGTCGAGCCAACTTTCATAAAAGCGGTTTCCAAGATCGTAATGGGCGAAAATGTTGCGCTTGGCCCGATGTCGGGTGTTGCGGTTCAACAGATGGCGCAGGCGCTGCCACAGCCGCACGAACGGGCGGTGCTCCAGCATCGTCTCGCTGAGGTCGTGATTGAGACAGAACAGCAGGAGAAACTGGGTGAGGTCCGGGGTCTGCCACTCGCCGCGCAGATAGGCTTCAGCAATGCCGATATCGCCGCCGCTGATGAAGCGGCGGCCGAACCCGAGATCATTGATGATCATGACGGCGGCCGGCCCCGGCTCGGCGCCGCCGAAGCGCAGGCGCCGGCCGTTCGGCAAGCTCACCTCGAGGGTGCCGCGTCGCAGTCGGGCCGCGAACAAAAGTGTAAGGCGCGCGGTCAGCGGCAAGCCGGCGAGGGCATTGCCCGCGGTCGAGACGGTCACGGGAATGGCTTCGCTCATGTGGCGATCCCGTCGACAGCACCAGCGTGTCAGGTTGAAACGCACAGCACTTTGAAGTCTTTTCCGAAAAGTCTCCGATTTTTCGGAATCAACAGCTCTATGGTTCCATAAGCGCACGCCCCGTCAAGGGGGTTGCACAAAAAAGGCGCGGCGCAACCGTGCCGGATTCGAGCTATCGCGGCGGATTGCAAATCCGGGCACGTTTCAATTGTTCCCGGACTTGTTTTCGCAAGGGCTGTCAATGCCCGCAGATGTGCGGCCTCATGGACCTCGGCAGACGATGACGGGTCCGGTGGCACGCAGCGATCGCCATGCGGCGCGAATTGAGACAGCGCGGACAGCTAACATTTGAATGATTCCGATCACGATTGATCCACCGTGCCGAACAAGCGCTCCATCGCTCCCACGCCGCTTTCAGACATTGTTTGCATGCCGGGAGTTAGTCTCGCCTTTGTCTTAGGGACTCTGCATTCGCATAGTCATGGGTGAACATCCATGTCGGACGAGGTCAGCGCCTTGTTTTCAACATCGATCTACGTCGAGTCGATGCTCGGACTGCTCCTGCTGTTCATGTGGGTCCAGAATTTCGAGATCCGCGCTGTCGCTTGGTGGGGAAGCGCACATCTGCTGCGTGCCGGCTCGATATCGCTGTTCGGCCTGTACGGGCAGGTACCGGATGTGATCACCATCGATTTGGCAAATTTCATCCTGCTGACCTCGTTCGCCGCGACCTGGATCGGAACGCGTCTCTACGCCGGGAGGAAGATCAAGCCGGCGATGCTGTTTGCCGGAGGCATCATTTGGCTGCTCGCGAACCAATTTCCGCTGCTTCAACAGTCGATCCCGATGCGGTCGCTGCTGAGCGCCTTCATCATCGCCGGCTATACCTGGGCCGCGGCCATTGAGCTCTGGCACTGCCCCAATTGCCCGTCCGTCTCGCGTCTGCCGGCGATCTTTCTGCTGTTCGCCCATGGTGCGCTGTTCCTGCTCCGCACTCCACTCGTCATGATGCTGCCGCATCCTGCCGGGACCGAACGGGTGTTCGGCAGCATCTGGCTGACGGTGTTGAGCTCGGAGGCGCTGCTTTTCACCATCTCCATCGCCTTCATCCTGATGGCGATGGCCAAGGAGCGCGCGGCATTCATCCACAAGGCCGCGGCCATGATGGATCCCTTGACCGGCGTCTGGAACCGGCGTGGTCTCTTGACCGAAAACGAAAGGTTCTTTCTGCCGTCGGGAAAACCGGTGCCGGAGGCCGCAGTGCTCCTGATCGATCTCGACAATTTCAAATCGATCAATGATCGCTTCGGCCATGCGTTCGGCGATCGGGTGCTGCAGATGTTCGCGGCGACGGCGCGCGCCGCGGTTCGCGGTTCCGATTTTGTCGGCCGGCTCGGCGGCGAGGAATTCGCGGTCGTGCTGTACGGGCTCGCGAGCGAGCGGGCGCTCGCGGTCGCGGAGCGGATCAGGAACGTGTTCGCGGAACAGGCGGCGGTGATCGAGGGCCGCAAGGTCGGCGCAACCGTGAGCATCGGGCTCGCGGTTCACGACGGCTCGACGATCGCCTTCACCGAGTTGCTGTGGAAGGCCGACCGTGCGCTCTATCGCGCCAAGGAGGGCGGCCGCAATCGTGTCGAATGGGCGGTTCCCGACTTCTATTCGCGCGGCCAGGACGGCGTCGCCGTGCCTCTGGTTCAGCCGCTGCCGGTGACGCGAAGCGTGGCGTGAGGCCGGTCGCGGTCGGCGACCGCGCGCCCTACGGGCGCCCCCGCAGGGGCAGCGGCTGGTCTTCCAGCATCGCCTTGATGGATTGGCGGGCGGCCTCGTCGCGGATGCCGTGGTGGGCCAGGAGATCGCTGCATTCCGCGACGATCAGGTCGACGTCCTGCAGGATCTTGAGCCGCTTGTAATGGTCGGGATAGGCGATGCCCATGCTCGCGCCGACCACTTCCAGGAGATTGATCACGACGAACGGCCAGTCGCGCTCATGGGCGCAGAGCTCGCGATGATCGGCGTGATAGACCGCGACCAGCGCATCGACGCCGGCGTCCCGGGCCGCCTCGAGTTCCTGCAGTTGGAGCTGCCGCTTGTAATCCGGCAGGGTGCGCAGCGCGTTGCTCATGAGCCCGACGGCCGGCAGCCCGAGATCGACCACCTCGACGCCGGGCACGGCGGTCAGCAGCCGGAGCGCGGCCTCGACCACGCCGGGAATGCCGGGATGGCGGTGCAAGGCGACCCGCATCGGCACCTTATGGCGCAGCAGCGGCCGCAAATCGTCGGTTCGCGCGCCGAGGAAACGCATGAACGGCGTCATCTCGAACGGCCGGCTGCCGGTGCTGCGCTCATAGGCCGGCATCATCACTTCGGAGAACTGCACGTGGCAGCTCGGGCACCACGACAGCACCTGCCCCGTCTGCGCCAGCTTGCCCATGGTATTCGCGGCCATGTTGGCGGAGACGGCGGTATCGCCGGTACGCAGCTGGATCACTCCGCAGCAATGGGTGGGGCCGCCCATCACCTGGTAGGTCACGCCCAGCGCATCCATGATGTCGAGGGCGAGCAATGCGATGTGCGGCGTCTTGAGCAGATTGCATCCGGTGTAGAAGACGAAGTCCGGCGCCACCGGGCCGTCGGCGCCGCCTGCCGCGACCTTTTGGCCCAGCCGCGCCAGCACATCGTCGCTCGACTGCATGCGCGATTGCACGGTGACGTCGAGATTGAGCTTGCGGAAGCCCGCGACGCCTTCGCGGCGCTGCTCATGCGGCGCGGTCTTGCCCTTGGCCATGGCAAGCCGCGCCATGGCGAGGAGGAAGCGCGGGTTGACGCCCTCGTCGCAGGCCCTGATGCAGTCGCCCGTGAGCATACAGGTCGAGGCCCAGCGGCGCGAAGCCGCCGTGCCTTCGCCGCCGCGCAGGATGTCGATCACACCGGTGATGACCTCCTCGGCGGGAGCCGTCACGCCGGCGGGCGTCTTGACCGGGCATGCCTCGACGCATTTGCCGCACCGCGTGCAGGCATCCAGCATCTCGTCGATGCGGCCGTTCAAGGCGTCTTCGAAATAATTGCCCATGGCCAGGAGGACTCCGGTACCGAGCCATTAGTGTAAGCGCGTATAGGCGATCGGCAAGGGCCGACGCTGGGGGCCGGCGCGGGGTGCGCAGGCACCGCAAGGCTGCAATGTTCCGGGAACGACCGGCCTGCTATATCATTGATATCGCGAACAGCGGGCCGGTCCGAACGGCGGCTTGCGCCATCAGGGGAGTTGCGGATGCTCACGCCAGCCAAGCCGTCCGACCTCGGTTCGCGCATTCCGTTTTCCGCCCACCGGCTCGACCAGCTCCTGGACGAGGCGGGCATCGACATCCTCGTCGCGAACTCCAAGCACAATGTCCAATACCTGCTCGGCGGCCACCGCGCCTTCTTCTTCGACTACATGGATGCCATGGGGCTCAGCCGCTATCTGCCGATTTTCGTCTATGTGAAGGGCGCGCCGGACAAGGCGGCATTCTTCGGCCACCGGCTCGAAGGCTTCCAGAAGGAGGTCACGCCGTTCTGGGTGACGGAAGCGCAGACCTCGTCGTCGGGCTCGGTCGATGCCATGCAGAAGGCGATCGACTATATCCGCCGGCTCGGCCTGCGGCCGCGCCGCATCGGCGTCGAAATGGCATTCCTGCCGCTCGACGCCGGCATGGCGCTGGGCAGGGCGTTTGCCGACAGCGAAATCGTCGATGCCCTGGTGGTGCTCGAGCGCCTGCGCGCGCGCAAGAGCGCCGACGAACTGGCCAAGCTGAAAGTGGCGTCCGACCACGTCATCAACTCCATGCTGGCCGTCATCGCCGCTCACGGAGCCGGGACCACCAAGCAGGAACTGGCGGAGGCCTTGCGGCGGGAGGAGACGAACCGCGGGCTGACCTTCGAATACTGCCTGATCGCCGCCGGCGCGAGCCACAATCGCGCCCCTTCGGAGCAGCGCTGGGAGGAGGGCGACGTGCTTTCCCTCGATTCCGGCGGCAATTACCACGGCTATATCGGCGACGTCGCGCGCATGGCGGTGCTCGGCGAGCCGGATGCGGAACTCGTCGACATGCTCGCCGAGATCGAGGAGGTCCAGCAGGCCGCGTTCAAGTCGATCAAACCGGGCGCGATGGGCGGCGCCATCTACGCTGCCGCGGAGCCGCTGGTGCGCCGCTCGCGGCAGCACAACCATCTGCATTTCCTCGCCCACGGCATGGGCCTCGTGAGCCACGAGGCGCCGCGGCTGACCAACAGCGGCCCGGTGCCCTATGGCGACGACGACGCCCATCGTCCCCTCGAAACCGGGATGGTGATTTCGGTGGAGACGACGCTGCTGCATCCGCGCCGCGGCTTCATCAAGCTGGAGGACACCGCGGTCGTCACCGACCAGGGCTGCGAGATCTACGGCGACCGCGCCCGCGGCTGGAATCGCGGCGGGACGTCGGCGGCGGGGTAGAGCATTTTCCGATTACGCTGACCCTATTGATGTCATTGCCCGGCTCGACCGGGCAATCCAGTACTCACGGTCGGAGTTTACTGGATCGCCCGGTCAAGCCGGGCGATGACAGCCAAGTGTGTGTAACTGGTAACCTCACGCGAACGCCGCCCGCCTGCGGCTGCGCACCAGCAGCCAGGCGGCAATGGTGAAATTGAGGAGGTTCCAAGCAAGGCCGTTCAGGAAGGCGGCCTGGTAGGACCCGTACAGGTCGAAGATCGCCCCGGACATCCATCCGCCCAGTGCCATGCCGAACAGCGTCATCATCAGCACGATGCCGAGCCTTGTGCCGACCTCGGACGCCGGAAAGTATTCCCGGATGACGAATGCATAACTCGGCACGATGCCGCCCTGAAACAGGCCGAACACGGCCGAGATGACGTAGAGCGAGCCGAGGCCGTCGAACATGAGGTAGAGCAGGAGCGCGGTTCCTTGGGCGGCCGAGCCGATGGCGAGCGTCGCAAGGCCGCCGATGCGGTCGGCGACGAAGCCGGACGCGATGCGGCTGACGATGCCGAAGCCGAGCATCAGCGACAGCATTTCGGCGCCGCGGGCGGGCCCATAGCCGAGATCGCCGCAATAGGCGACGATGTGCACCTGCGGCATAGCCATCGCCACGCAGCATGCGAGGCCGGCAATGCACAGCAGCACCTGGAGCACTGCGGGAGGAACATCGAGGCGACCGAACTCTTCGTCCGTCCGCCACGGCCGCCGCGGAGCGCGGCGCCGGGCGCCGCAGCACCAGCATCAGCGCCGGCATGAGCGCCAGGCAGGTGAGCGCTATACCGACATGAGTCGCGCGCCAGCCGTCGCGGCTCACGAAGTGCTGGATCAGCGGCGGCCAGATGGTGCCCGAGAGATAGTTGCCGGCTGCGGCGATGGCGACGGCGATGCCGCGCCGCGTCGTAAACCAGAACGACACGTCGGCCATCAGCGGGCCGAACGTTGCGGAGGCGCCGAACCCGATCAGCGCCGACGCCATCGCGAACGACCACAGGCCCGGCGCCAGCGCCGCAGCCAAATAGCCTCCGGCGAGCGCGGCGACGCCGAGCGCAACCACGGCTAGAATGCCGAGGCGGTCCTGCAGCCGGCCCATCGCGACGCCGCCGAGCGCAAACCCAAGCATGGTGAGAGTGAACGGCAGCGAGGCATCGCCGCGGGCGACGCCGAACTCGGCCTGCACCGCCGGCAATATTACCGGCATCGACCACATGCCGACGCCCCCGACGGTCCCGAGCCCCACTGCCGCGGCGAGCCGCGCCCAGGCGTAGGCGGAATCGATTCCGGAAGCGGGAGCGGCGCGGGTGCGGGAGTCCACGGTGTGATCCAATGAAAACGGGGGCGACTTGTAGCATGGCGCCGGCTGCACCGGACAGCGCCGCCGCCAGGCTACTCGTCGGCGACGAAGCCGGAGGCCTTGACTACCGGGCCCCACCGCTCGATGTCGGCCTTGACGGTGGCGGCGAACTCGTCGGGTGACTGGAACCTCGGTTCGCTGCCGAACTTGGCGAGGTTGTCGATCATCTCCGGCGACTTGACGGCCTCGGCGATCGCCGCACTGAGCGCGCGCACGATCTCGGGCGGCGCCTTTGCCGGCAGGAACGCGCCGAGCCAGGTGTCGACCCCGACGTCGTAGCCGGCTTCGCGAATGGTGGGCACGTTCGGCAGGAATTTCGAGCGCCGCGTGCTCGACACCGCGAGAATGCGCAGCCGTCCGGAATTCGCCAGCGGCAGCGCCTCGCTCATGGGATTGACGCTCGCGGGGATGTGGCCGCCGACGAGGTCCTGCAGCGCCGGTGCGCCGCCACGATAGTGGACCGGCGTCATCTTCAGGCCGGCAGCGGCCGCAAACATCACTCCGACGAAATGGGGGGTGCCGCCGGCCGCGGTGGTTCCGTAGATCGCCTTGTCGGGGTTGGCCTTGCACCACTCCACGAATTGGGCGAGCGAGGCGACGCGTTCCGGGACGGCCGGACCGACATTGTAGGTCAGCGAGCCCGATGCGGCCGGCGCGACCGGCACGAGATCGCGCAGCGGATCGTAGCTCAGCGAGCGAAAGCTGTGGGGATAGATGGTGATGGGAAAATCCGGGGTGAACAGGATCTCGCTGCCATCGGGCTCGGCATTCTTGATGGCGTCGATGGCGACGCGCGCTGCGCCGCCCGGCTTGTTCTCCACGATCACCGTCGCCGCATAGGCGCCGCGCAGGCGTTCCGCCAGGATGCGGGCGATCACGTCGGTGCCGCCGCCGGCCGGAAAACCCACGATGACGCGGACGGGTTTCTTGATCACCTGCGCACGCGCCTGCGGGATCAGCTGCGTGAACGCCGCCGCACCGCAGGCAGCCACGACGGCGCGGCGCGTCAGCATCGATGAACTCTCCGTGGATGGCGAGGCGTGATCAGTTCGCCTTCGCTACCGATATCAAGTTCCGTGACGGCGGGAAAGACCGCGGTGCGCTTCGACGGCCCGCCGCCTCGGCCCGGGGCACTTCCGTGCCGCACGTTGGCCTCCAAACGCGCATCACTTTCCCAGCCGCTTCGCCTCGTTGAAATCGGCGTCGGCGCGGTCGATTTCGCCCCTGGCATTGAACACATTGCCGCGCCCGGTATAGGCCGAAGCGAGCTTGGGATCGAGCCGGATCGCCTCGGTGTAATCCGCGATGGCGCGATCGTAGTCGCGCTTGGCATAGTAGGCGAGCCCTCGGTTGTTGTAGGCACGGACGTATTTCGAGTCCAGCCGGACCGCCTCGGTATAGTCCGCGATGGCGCGGTCGTAGTCCTTCTTTGCATAATAGGCGTTGCCGCGGTTGTTGTAGGCCAACGCGGTGTTGGGATCGAGCGCGATGGCCTCGGTGTAATCTGCAGTGGCGCGGTCGAAATCCCGCGAGGCGTAATACGCCAGTCCACGATTGAGCCAGGCACGCGCATCCCGAGGGTCGAGCGTTAGCGCCTGGGTGTAATCCGCGATGGCGTGACTGTAGTCCTGCTTGGCCGAATAGGCGAGGCCGCGATTGTGCCAGGCGCGGGCATCGTTCGGATCGAGCCTTATCGCCTCGGCATAGTCGGCGATGGCGAGGTCGTATTTCTGCTTGATGTAGTAGGCCAGGCTGCGACCGTTGAACGCGCCGCGATCCCTGGGATTGAGCCTTATGGCCTCACTGTAGTCTGCAATGGCGCGGTCGTAGTCGCGCTTGGCCGAATAAGAATTGCCGCGGCCGGTAAAGACCGCGGCATCGTTGGCATCGAGCGCGATCGCTGCGGTGAAATCGGCAATGCCGCGATCGTCGTCGTGCTTCGCCCGATACGCGATGCCGCGGTTGTAAAAGCTTCTGCCGTCCTTCGGATCGAGCTTTACCGCCTCGCTATAATCGGCGATGGCGCGGTCGTAGTCGCGCTTGGCTGAATACAGGTTGCCGCGAGCGGCATAAGCGGAGGCTTCGCCGGAATCGAGGCGTACCGCTTCGGTGAAGTCCGCGATGGCGTGGTCGTAGTCTTGCCGGGCGCGATAGGCGATGGCGCGACCGTAGAATGCGCTCCGATTGCGGGGATCGAGCTTGATGACCGCCGTATAGTCCGCGATGGCGCCATCATAATTGCGCTCGCCGGAATAAAGCGCGCCACGCCCCGCATACGAACGTGCGTCGTTCGGGTCCAGCTTTATCGCCTCGGTGTAGTCGGCGATGGCGTGGTCGAACTCCTTTTCGGCGCGATACGAGAGGGCGCGATCGTAGAAGGCATCGCGATTTTTGGGGTCGAGTTGGACCACCTGGGTGTAGTCCGCGACGGCCTTCTCGTAATCGCGGCTGGCAAAATACGAGGCGGCTCTGCCCGCATGGGCAGCCACGTCGCTGGGATCGAGCGCGAGCGCCTGCGAGTAGTCCGCAATGGCGCGGTCGTGGTCCTGCAGGACGCGATAGGCATTGCCGCGGCCATAGAAAGCGTCGCGACTCTTCGGATCGAGCCGGATCGCCTGGGTGTAATCCGCGACCGCGGCATCGGATTTCTGCTTGGCGAAATACGAATCGGCGCGACCCTCGTATGCGAGGGCGTTGTCGGGATCGAGCCGGATCGCCTCGGTGTAGTCGGCGATGGCGTGGTCATCGTCCCGCTTGGCGGAATACGCGATTGCGCGATCGTAGAAGGTCGGGGCATCGCCGGGGCCGAGCTTTATCGCCTCGGTCAGATCCGCTATGGCGCGGTCGAAGTCCCGCACCGAGTAATAGGCAAGGCCTCGGCTCTTCAAGGCGCTCCGGTTCGTGGGATCGAGCCGGATGACGGCGGTATAGTCTGCAATCGCGTGGTCATGGTCCCGCGCGGCGGAATACGCGACAGCGCGATCGTAGAAGGTCGAGGAATTGCCGGGAGCGAGCTTTATCGCTTCGGTGTAATCGGCTATCGCGTGCCCATAGTCCTGTTCGGCCGAATATGCGATTCCGCGGTTTTTCAAGCTCGAGGCATTGTTGGGTTCGAGCTTGATGGCGTTGGTGTAATCCGCAATGGCATGGTCGTAGTCGCGCATATTGTAATACGCGAGACCGCGGTTGTTGAAGGCGAACGCCAATTCTTTTCCGGTATAGGCGTGGGAGCCGATCACCGCGGTGCAACTGCTGATCTGCAAGTCGGCGTTAACATGGTCCTTCCCGGTGCACCGATCCACATCCTGTTGGACCTGGGCACTCGCCAAAGTCGAGAGCGACAGCCCGGCAGCCGCAAGCATCACAACGGCACCGCCCCGAATGAAGTTAGGCCGGTGCGAACTCGCAACCATGGTCATGCCTCCCGACAATCGTCGTGTCTCCCCGCATATTAGCACAAGCATTTCGGGCAACGGGCCTCGAACAGACGATGAAGCGGCGCTTGGGCGTGGGAGGCGAACGTCACTGTTCGGCTGGGGCAGGACCCCATCCGGCCCGTTGGCCCTTCTCGGCATCGGCAAGCTGTTGTAGCGTGCCGGGGAAAATGGAGGGACGCCCATGCGGATGCGAAATTCGATCGGGCCGGTCGCACTCGTGGCACTGCTTGCGTCGATTTCCGCTGCCGCGGCCTTCGATGAATCCAAATATCCGGATTTGAAGGGCCAGTGGCTGCGTGTCGGCTCGGCGAATTGGGCCGCCTCCGGCCAGAAACCGCCATTGACCCCGGAATACCAGGTCATTTTTGACGCCAATCTCGCCGACCAGGCGACCGGCGGACATGGCACCGAACCCTCCTATGCCTGCCTGCCGCCGGGCATGCCGCGTAGCATGATCGACTATACCCAGATGGAGATCGTGGTTACGGCGGACACCACCTATGTCCTGATCGACCACATCAACGACAACCGCCGCATCTTCACCGACGGCCGCGATTGGCCCACCGAGGAAGACCCGTCCTTCCACGGCTACTCGATCGGCAAGTGGATCGACACCGACGGCGACGGCCGCTACGACACGCTCGAAGTCGAGACCCGCAATTTCAAGGGACCGCGGGCCTACGATACCACCGGGCTCCCTCTGCACAGCGACAACCAGACCGTCGTCAAGGAGCGCATCTATCTCGACGAGGCGGACGGCAACCTGCTGCACGACGACATCACGACCATCGACCACGCACTGACGGGACCGTGGACCGTAGCCAAGAGCTATCGCCGCAGCAAGAATCCGCGGCCGGCGTGGGTCGAGATGAATTGCGCCGAGAACAATCAGCACATCAAGATCGGCTCCGAGAACTACTTCATGAGCGCGGACGGACTTTTGATGCCGGCGAAGAAGGACCAGGCGCCGCCGGACCTGCGCTATTTCAAGTCGTCCAAGAAATGATGCTGCGGCCGCCCATGGCCTCGCGATCCGCCATGCTGGCCCGCATGGCCGTCGCCGCCATGCTGCTCGCGGCGACGTTGACCGGGGCCGCCTGTCCCGCCTGGGCCCACGACGAGAAGAAGTTTCCGGACTGGTCGGGCCAGTGGCGCGTGCAGGGCGGCAATCGGTGGGATCCGACTAAGCCCGCGGGGCGCGAGCAGGACGCTCCGCTGACGCCGGAATACCTGGCCATTTTCGAGGCCAATGTGGCGGACCAGGAGGCGGGCGGACCCGGCCTCGACACCAGGATGGCGTGCCTGCCACCGGGCATGCCGCGCATGATGACCGCGCTGTTTCCGATGGAATTCGTATTCACCCCCGCCATCACCTACATCCTGTTCGAAAACGTGATGCCGCGCCGGATTTACACCGACGGTCGCGCTTGGCCGCGCTTCGTCGAGCCCGCCTTCGCCGGCTATTCCATCGGCAAGTGGATCGACGAGGACGGCGACGGCGTCTACGACGTGCTCGAGATCGAGACGCGCAACATGAAGGGACCCCGCACCTTCGAGTCGAGCGGCTTGCCGCTGCACAAGGACGCGCAGACCGTGGTGCGCGAGCGCATCTGGCTCGAGAAGACGAAACGGAACCTGCTGTTCGACGAAATCACCACCACCGACAACGCGCTGACGCGGCCATGGACGGTGACCAAGACCTATCGCCGCGAATACAATGCGTTCTGGTACGACAACAATTGCACCGAGAACAACCCGCACGTCCTGATCGGGAAGGAAAACTATTTCCTCAGCGCCGATCGCACCCTGATGCCGGCCAAGAAGGACCAGGCGCCGCCGGACCTGAAGTATTTCCGACCGAACGTTCGGCACTGACGGTGGTGTCTTCTCCCTCGCCCCGCTTGCGGGGCGAGGTGATCTCATTGCCCCAACGAGCCGTCACCCGAAGCCGTAAACCTTGGCGGGATTGTCGACCAGGATGCGATTGCGCACGGCTTCGTCGGGCGCCCATTGCGCCAGCAGGTCGAACAGCAGCGCATCATCCGGCTTGTTGTCATTCTTTTCGGAAGGGTGAGGCCAGTCGCTGCCCCACACCAGGCGCTCCGGCGCCGCCTTCACGTAGGCTTGCGCGACTGCGGTGCTGTCGGCATAGGTCGGCGGGCCGATCTTGGTGTCGGCATAAGCGCCCGAAAGCTTCACCCAGGCCTTGCCTTTTTGCAGGAGGTCCACGACGACGCCGAAAACGGGATGGGCGATACCGACGGGCTCGGGAACATGGGCGAGATGGTCGAACACGATCTGGCAGGGCAGGCGGTTCAGGAGGTCCTTGTTGGCGACGACGACATCGGCGCCGGCGTTCATCTGGATGTGCCATCCCATCGGCGCGATGCGCTTGGCCAGCGGCTCCAGCATCTCGATCGAGGTGGCGCCGCCCGGTGTGGCGAGATTAAAGCGGATGCCGCGAACGCGGACGGCGTCGAGGCGCTTGAGCTCGGCATCGGTCACGCCGGTATTGACGACGGCGACGCCGCGAGCCGTCGGCCCGCATTCGCCGAGTGCCTCGACCAGGCCGTCATTGAACACGCCATAGGTCGAAGGTTGCACGATGACGTTGCGGGAAGTGCCGATCCGCTTCTGCAGCAGGCGATAATCGGCGACCGACGCATCGCCCGGGCGCAGCTTCGAGTTGGGATCGACTTTGAAGCGCGAGGAGTAGATGTGGTGATGGCAGTCCGCCGCATTCAGCGGCGCCTTGGTCTTTGCCAGCGACGTGCCGGTCGACCAGGGAACCGTGACCTGTGCCTGAGCCGGCAACACCGTTGCCGCGACGCCGGCCGCGGAAGCGCCCGACACCATCGATAAAATCTCCCGCCGAATTCCAGGCGTATTTCATTGCCATCGTCGCCTCCCTGAAGCCCCGTGGTAACCGGAGCGCGTTCCGCTCGATTAGAGCGCTTTTTCTGAATTAAGTCGCTTGGCAGGTTGCGGGCAAGAAGCCCGCGCCCGTCCGTTCGTTGCTCGAACCATTTTCGCAGGTCATTCCGGGGCGCCGCGCAAGCGGCGAACCCGGAATCCAGAGCGCCTCACCAATCGCACCGCAGCCTGGATTCCAGGTTCGCGCAAAGATGCGCGCCCCGGAATGACACCATGCTTGGCACGTGGCCTCCACTCAGTCCAGCGGCTCGACCCTGACGATGGCGCTGCCGTGATTGTTGCCGACCCACAGCACCGGCCGCGGTCCGGTCTCCTGGACGAAGACGCGGCGGATGTTGGTGGTATGCGGCAGCAAATATTCGACGATCTCGTCGGTCTTCGGGTTGAGCCGCGCGACCTGGTCGGACAGCATCGAGCCCGTCCATACTTCCGTGGTGCCCTTGGTCGGGACCACGTCGTAGGGCTCGCTCCATGCCGTCGGCAACTTCCATTCCTTGATCTGCTCGGTGGTGGGATCGAACATGGCGATGCGGTTCGCAGCATATTCGGCGAACCACAGCCGGTTCTGGTCGTCGAACCGTCCGCGGCGGGGCCGCGAACGGGCGAACGCGGTGCGCCAGATCTGGGCCACGTTGGTCTTGGCGTCGAGCTTGCCGATCCGGGTATCGCCGAACGACATCAAATAAAGATTGTTGTCCTTGTCGGAGGGCAGGCCGTAGCCGCGGATGGTCTCGCCCTTCGCCGTGGTAGCGACGCCGCGGTCCTCCCATTTTCCGGACGCGAGATCGAGGCGGAACAGGCGGCCGTTCTCGGTGTCCTCCATCCATACCTTGCCGTCGACTTGCATATGGGTCGGCGTCACCATGTTGGTCTGGCTGGTGATGCCCTGCCATTCCTTCGGCAGCGGATAGGTGGTGACCTGCTTGGTCTTGCGGTCGATCTTCGAGGCGCCGGCCTGATAGGACATGCCGACCCAGATGTTTCCGTCGGGATCGAATTCGAGACCGAGCGGGCCCTTGGGCTGATCGTGGCGCAGCGTCTCCAGCGCATAGTCCTGCACCTTGCCGGTCTTGGGATCGAGCTCGCCGACGAACTGGTTGCCGAAGTCGGAATACCAGGCATGGCCGTCGGCATCGACGATCACGTCATGAGGCAGCGCTTCCTTGCGCGGCAGATCGTATTCGGTGACGATCACATGGGTGGCGCGACCCTTCGGCCGCGGCAGCGTCTTGAAATTGAATCCCTCGCTGTCGGGATTGTTGATGTTGGCGCCGGCCAGGAAGTTCGCGGCGGCATCCATCATATTCGCGGCAACGCGCGGCCGTTCGCTGCGCGGACCGCCGGGGAGGAGGAGCTGCGGGCGGGTCGGCACGCTTTCCGGCGCGTAGTGGCCCATCCGCGTGAACACCTGCTTCCATTCGTCCGGGGTGTGCATGGCCGAGAACACGCGCTGCAGGGTGTGGCAGCCCACGCAATCCGGCAGGAACGACTTGATCTGGTCGTTGCCAGGCGCGCTCGCCAGCCATTCGGCACTCGAGAGCTGCGCCGGCAGGTTCTTGGTCTTGGCGAGCTTGAGATCGGCGGATGCCGCGGCGCCGCCGGCGACATCGACCTGCTTGGGCCCGACGAGAACGTAACCGCCCGCACGGATGGTGAGGTTGTAGTGCCCGGGCTCGATCCGGTCCGCCGGGAAGCTGAACTGCCCCTTGTCGTTGCTCACCACCGTCGTGGTGATGGTCGAGCCTTCCTTCTTGGCGCTGACGAGGACGCCTTCCATCGCGCCTTCTTCAGCCGAGGAGACCTGGCCGCTCAGCGCCGCCGCCGTCTGCGCGTGGGCGCCCGCCATCATCAGGCCGGCCAATACGCCCGCCACGCTCGCATACAAAAAGGGCTTGCTGATTCGCATGAGTTCGTCTCCCTGGATGATGTTACCGCTGCTGTTGTCTTGCCCGCATCGGCAACGGCCGATGCCTGTCCGTATCGATGCGAGGAAGATTGTGCTCGCAGACTGGGCGTGCACGGTCGCCTTGATAGCAAAATTCCCTTGTCCGGGGAAGGGTTGGGGGTAACCGGAACGCAAAAAAGCCCCGCCGGCCAAACCGGCCGGCGGGGGATTGATGGGATGGGAGGGTAATGGTACGGGCGGCGTTTGATCGTTCGGGCAGCCTCTCTTTGCTGTGGGCGTGAGTATGATCCGGCTCGCGGCCGAAGGCGTTACGGCCGTGGTTCCATCCGCCGGCTCACCAGCGTCTTGATCTCGGCCAGGCTGCCGGTGATGCCGTCGACCTTGGTTTCGAGCCGGATGATGCGTTCGGCCTGGGGGGCCGCGATCTCGACCTTGTGCTCGAGTTCGCCGACGCGGGTCCACAGGTTCGATGCGGCCCAGGCGGCTATGATGGTTTGGGCAATGATGGTGACGATGAGGGCCAGCGGCACCTTCTTGTCGAGATGCCACTGTCTTTCGTATTCCCGGTCAGCCATCGCGGTCATACCTTCAATAATTCCTGGAGTTCCGGCGGTTCCAGAACCGCGGCTCATCCGCCGAGAATCCCACAATGGCAGGCGCCGTCTTTGATGACCGCACCACAGGCTTCGCGCGCTGCCGCTTTGGCAAGCGCTCAGCAGCCGCAAGCTGCCGCAACACCGCAGCCTGCACCCGTCCGATCGATGACCGGTCGTGCCTTCTGGAGCAGCGGCAGCATCAGCGTCAGGATGGTGAGGACCGTCACCGTTATGCGGCGGGGAGCTGCACCCGCGTGAGCGCCGTCGCCAGCGTGGTGCCGCTGTTCTGGATGATCTGCTCGGCCGTCGCGATGTACTGCTGGAAGGCGAGCGGGTCGGTGAGGCTCGGGATCTTCTCCAGGAGCACAACCGCTGCGGCAGGGACGCCGGGGGTGCTGGCGATCTTGTCGCAAATGGACGCCGCCGCCGGAGTGCCGGCGACGACCTGGAGTTGTGCGAACAGAGGCTGGACCGTAGTCCAGGCGTTGTTGCCGAAAGTCGAGCCGATGAGATTGGCTGCCGCCGTGAGATTGTTCGAGGTGACGAGCGGAGCGAGAGCGCTGAGGAAGGAGGATACTGCGGACATGGTGGTCTCCTGGGTTTGCCCGGAAACGCGGGGCGCGATTAGCGATTGTCCTTGGCGCCCTTGAACGGGGTCGAGAACCGGGGATCGCCGGCGACGTGCTGCTCGCCGCCGCCGGTAAAGTTGACGTCTTTGGCGAGCATCAGGCCGATCCCGGTGCCGAGTGCGGCGAGGTCAGCAAGCAGATGATCGCCGTTCCATGAGCTGGACGAGGCCATGGTGGCGAGATCGGTGAGGGCGGCCAGGATCGGGACGATCCCGGCGAGCGTGGTTTTCCAGTTGGTGATGATCGTATTCATGATGGTTTCTCGGTTGGGAGCAGGGTCTTCTCGTAGGCTGTAAGTGCGTCATCGACGAGCTTGAGGACGCGGTCGCCGGTGACCTGCTGAATCACTTCGTCTTGCAGGAAGGATGGGACGAGATCGGTCACCATCTGGTCGATGTCGCCTTTGAGGGCGTCATAGACAGCGTTGCGCTGGGCGGTGGTGGGCATCATGCCGCCCCGCTTTCGGGCTTGGATTGGCCCGTCGCCAATTCCAGCGCGAGCGCTTTCACTTCCCTGACACGGCGCCCCCATCCGCGCCCGAACAGGCGCCACGTGCGGAGGCCCTGCAGAAAGGCGAGCCGCTCATCGCAGATTTCCGCGGCGAGCCTGGCGGGATCAAAAGGCTTGACGGCCGCCAGCGTGACCGGGCCGATGATGCCGTCGTCCGGCACATTGATCAGGCGTTGCAGCATCATCGCCGCGCGGTGGATGCCGGAATTTACCCCGTAGTCGAAGACGGCGAGATCGACGCCGCTCGGCAGATCGTCGCCACTGATCGCGTCCCAGTATTTCGACCGGTAGATTTGCTTGGCCACATCCAGCGGCATGGCGCGCACGTCCGCCGCGGCGGCATCGTGCTTCCAATACATGCGGGCGTCCCAGATGGTGATGCCGTATTTCGTGGGGCCGCCGGGATCGCCGGGATCGTTGCTGTAACCGCCCTCCTGTTCGAGGACCTCGGCCAGCTCGCGGTCGTAATTCTCTCGCATTACCAACCTCCTTCGATGTGCGGATCGTCGGGTTTGCCGCGGACGCGATAGGTCACAACCTTGCCGACCCCGAGCTTGCGGGACGGCCTGCGTTTCGGTTTGGGTTTGGGCTTGGGTTGCGGCCGCGGCTTGCGGGCCATTCACACGCCGCCGCCGGGAACGAAGCAGCGGACATAGACGTCCGGCCTGCCACTCGCGTTGAGGATCACGTACCAGACCACCGCTTCGCCGACCGGATTGCCGGCATTGTGGACGACGGCCTCGGGCGGCACCGCGATCCATTCCCCCGCTATCGCCGGGTTTGGAATCCAGTAGCGGTCGGCGCGGATGTCGTAGTCGGTGCGGTGCCCGTCGGCGAGGTCACAGCATGGCACGCCGTTCGGCGAACGCACGCTCCTGAACCAGGCGCGGACATTGTCGGGCACGTCGCCGAATTGCCCGCTGTCGAATCCCTGAGCCGGGGGTGCGCTCAGCAAATGCAGTGCAGATGCCGCCGCCGCGAGCGCCGGCCACGGTTTCGATCTCATGTCATGATCTCCTCGACGAGGATGAAGGAATTGGACGTGCCACCGTAGAAAGCGCTTCCGCCGTTAGCCGTGTTGATGTTGGTGGCGACGCTGCCGCTGGCGGTGCCGTACAGCTTGAAGGTCGTCGATATCAGGGTCGCGGCCAGCGCCTGGTAGAGAAGGGACAGCTTCGACGGCCCTGACGTTCCAAGCGAGGTGGTCGCGCCCGTGCTGCACAGCGCGTTGGTGCCGGAATCCTGGGTCAGGAACGCCGTGTATTCGACGACAGCGGTGGTCGTGGTGCCGAGCATCGCCTCGCCTTTGACGCGCAGCAGGTTGGCGGATGAAGACGGCGTGATGGCCTGCGATGCGACGAGGTTGCCGCCGGAAGCGGTCGGAACCGTCGAAGACGGTGTGTAGTTATTGGAGCCGGTGCTCGCCGCCGAGTTCAGGCTGTAAATCGATTGCACCATCGCGCCCGGCAATGGCACGCCCGGCCGGCACAGGTCGAGCCGGGTCGGGGCGGCCGACCATGTGCCGGCCGCGGCGAGCGTAGATCCCGTCTCGTAGCCGGCATAGCCGAGCACGCAGTAAGGGACGCTCGAAAGCGCGCCCGGGCCATAGAAGGTCTGCGCATTGTCGGCGCCGGAGCCGAACGCGGTGACGCCGGCAATGCCCCAGCCCGCCAGCGGGAAAATGGCGCCGCTCGCCGCGGTGAAGCAATTGATCACCGCGAGCGACACCGACCCGCCATTGTTCATCGCGGCGAGCCAGATCCGGCCCGGTGTCGCATTGGAGAAGCCGAGGGTCGAGGACGCCGGCACGGTGACGGACAGTGCCGCCGTCACCTCGATGACGGAATAATCCCCGTTGGCCGCGATCGCGTCGCGGAATACGAACCATACGGGATCGCTCGCGCTCGGTACGCTGCCGGCCAGCGTCTTGATGGTGAAAGTGAGCGCGCTGGACGCTACCGACGCAACGATGGTGCCGTTGATCATGTTGACGCCGAACATCACCGCGGAGGACGCGAGGTATTGCGCGGTCAGCGCCGTGAGGTTGGCGAGCGCGCCGGCGGCGCCGCCATCGGCGATCACCTTGCCGGTCCCGTCCGCGAAGATCGCAAGATGCCCTGCGGTCGAGGAGCCCGGCCCGGTGACGTTGCCCGAACCGGTTGGCGGCTGGTAGCCGGCGGCTCCGGCCGAGTTAACCAGCACGATGGTCCAGTCCGCATGGGTGCCCGAGCCCCCCGTCGCGACGACGCTGACCGCCAGCGCGGTGCCGCTATAGGCCGTGATCTGGCCCAGCATCTGGTTGGCGGGGTTCGAGGTCTCCTGGATCAGCACCCACTGGTTGACAGCGAAGCTCTTGTTGGGCGGGATGGCGAAGGTCTTTGAACCGGTGCCGATGGTGGCTGTCGATGCCGAGGTAGCGCTCTGCGACAACCCTGTCAGGGCGGTTTCGTTGACGAAGGCGATGTTGGAGGTGCCGATGACGATCTGGTTATCCGTGCAGGTCTGCACGAACAGGATACCGGCATTGATGACGCCGCCAGCCACCAGCACCATGGTGCCGCAGACGACATTGTTGTTGCTGGTCCAGTCCGCCGCCAATACCCAATTGCCGGAGCCGGCGACGTAGATGCCGTTCTGGGTCTGCGTCGTCTGATCCTTGACCAGGACCCGTTCGGAATTGTTCCCGACCGAGACGCCGTCGATCGTCTGCACGCCGGACAGCGTGATGTCGGCGCCGGTGGTTGCGACCAGGCAGGGCGCCTTGATCGCAACGGCGGTCTCGCCCACGACGGTGCCACGGATATCGAGAGTGGTCATGAGATCGCGTCTCCTGCGCACAAGTGTGAGAACTGCGCCGTGCCGGGCCGGCACCGCGGGGAAGGGGGATGCGTTCGCGATTTGCTGGATCGTGAAGACATCGGAGCGACCGATGGATCAGGCCTGCCCGTCGCTGCATGCCTCGGCGTCCGCACGGTTCCATTCGAACAGCAGCTTGTCGTGGAACGGCTGCACGGCCGACCGCATGAAGCCGAGCCGTTCGATCCAACGAATGGCGGCGGGGCTGTTCCGGTCCGTCGTGGCGATCACCTGCATGATGCCGGCGTCACGGATCATCCGCATCGCCTGCAATCCCGCGCGATGGAATGCCACGGGGTAGTTCTTCGCATCCTGCGCCTGCTGCACGAATGCGATCACCGGTCCGTGCGGCGGGAACGCGATCCCTCCCATGCCGATCACGCGGTCATCGGCCAGCACCGTGATGGCGCGGATGCGGTACGGTAATGGTTCGCCGATGATCTCGGGCAGGTCCGAAGCGATGGTTGGACGCAAACGGACGGTCGGACCACGGCGGGCGCTCGTCTTTTCCTCTGGATCCATCCCGGTCGCACGTCCCGTGGGTCATCCTCTCTCGTTCGTCGTCATGCCGATCACCACGCCGCCTACCGTGCACGGCGCCGGCGCCTGGGCGAGCAGGCAGAGCCGTGCATCGGTGTTCCACTCGCCCGGTACTTCCATCATGGGCTCGTCGTATTCGCTCCACACGGTGCCCGCAGGCGTCGGCCGGGCGGCCTCGTAGAGCGGCAGGTCGTCGAGCGCATCGAAGCGTTGCCCGAATTGGATGCCCTGGTAGTGGGTGTCGTACATGACGAGTCCGAGATGATCGACCCGCTTCTTCTGGGTCAGCGCGGAGCCGAGCTGTGCCGCATAGGCGAGCTTCGCCGACATGAAGGGGGCGACATAGCCCAGGCACGCGGTGATGGTCGTCGCCTGCCGGCCGTTCGGCAGCGTGACCGCGCCGTTGGCCACTACGACGGAGCCGATGTGCACTGGCTCGCCGGTGCCCCCGATGTCGGCGAAGACCTCGCAGGGATAACCGTCGTATTGGGGCCCGACCGCGAGGGTCGCGGTGGGGGACGCCGCGGCCGCGGTGATGACCGCGCCGGCGAGGCCCGCCACGATGTTGCTGTGGCTCCGCCCGTCCGGCATGGCGAGATTGCCGGAGCCGTCGGTGGTGCCGCTGCCGATCGACTCGCCGTCGGCCCATACCGATAGCGTCGTGTTCGGCAGCCACGAGAGCTGCACCGATGCGACCGGGCTGCCGGAATAAGCCAGCGCACAGTCGAGCTGCTTGTTGAGCGCGGCGCCGACGCAATCCGTGCGCAACGCCAGCTTCTCGATGAAACGCCGGGTAACGCCGTCGATGACGCGGCGAACCACGAGATAAGCGAGATCCTCGGTGCCCGATGAGGGCAGCACCGCGACGTTCTCGATCACGCCCAGGGTCTGCAGCCGCCACCACGCCTCGACTTCGTCCTTGGCGTCATAGAGCAGGCACGCGGCCTGGCCATCGCCACGGGGCAGCCATATCATCTTGTCCGGCTGGGTCGATTTGTCGATGTCGACGAAGCCGGGCAGGCCGATATCGAGATTGAGCCGCGTCAGGTCGCGGTCGTCATAATCCATCTCCTGGCCGCTGAAGGCGAGTTCGTAGACCTTGCGTCCCGATTGCTGCACGAACACGCCGTGCGTGCCGACCTTGATGGCCGGAAGCCGCTGGGCGCCCTGGTCGGAGCAGTCCCGGATCACGATCCCGGTGGGTGTGACCGGCTGATCGAAGTTCGACGATCGGCATGACCCGATCGATTGCTCGCGGCCGATCAGGAGCCGTGTGAGCGACAACCCCCATGACACCGTATCGACCGGCCCCGAGCCGAGCGTGACATTGATGGCGCCTCCGTCTCCGGTCGAGGTGCCGTCGAGGTTGATATCGGCGAAATTCGTGAAATTGTCTGAGGCCGAAAGCCAGACTTGGCCGCCGCCGAACCAGCACAGCCGTCCTTCGTGGAAGGCGACGGAGGTCGGCCAGCCGGCGACCCCGGACCACTGACTTTCCACCCAGTTCAGCGTTCCAGCCAATGAGGAGAACGGCGTCATTGCGCCGATACTTACCGATTCCGGGGCATTGATCGCTTCGATGTCGACGACAGTCGGGGAGACATAGCCGGTGACGCGGCAGATGCCGTATTGACCGCCGGCCTGGACGCCGGCCCCGGTAGAAGCACCGCCCTGCCCGCTACCGCTCGAATTGCCGTACAATACGGTCGCGGCGCCGCTGACATAATCCCCGGAATTGACGAAGCCGACCCGCAGCCAGCAGATGACGTTGTCGTTGAGGTCGGAGCTGGTGTCGTTGTAATTGTAGGTGCCGTTCGCGGTCGCCGTCGCGACCACCGTGAACCCGGAGGTCGGACCAACCAGGGAGCGCTGCAGGGTGAGGGTGCCGGACCATGTGCCGCTGACGATCCATGAAATCTCGCGGTCGTTGCCGACGCCGCTGATCCGCACCGGATTCGTAAAGGCGTTTTGGGCACCGAGGACGGCCTGATTGTTCTGCCCGGGCGAGAACAGCCGGAACAGCGCGCCGACATGTCCAGGCTGGAACCACGGCTTGTCGGAAGTCAGCGTGCCATTGCCGTAATAGACCGACGGCGTGAAGTTCGCCTGCCTGCCCGGCAGGTTGTTGAACGGCCCGTCGTTGACCTTGTAAAGCACCACCGACCAGCCCCGCGCGCCGGGCCGGACGCCGCGGCGCTGGATCATTTGCGGTGCCTGGCCGTAGCAGGCCACATAGACGATGTCGCCGGACTGGTCGTAGCGAATGTTGGCAAGATCGGCCGCCGCCCACGGCGTCGGCAGGATGACGGTGCCGCCCGCCTCAATCGAGCACTGCGTAAGCGTCTTGTTCCACTGGTCGGTCGATTCGATCTGGACGGTGAAGCTGGAACTGATGGGGGTGCACGACAGCGAATGCGTCCCGGTGTCGAGCACGGTCTGCGCGATCAGGTCGGACGCGCCGGCCGTCGAGCCGACACGGAGGGTCACGGGGCCGTCGGTGATGACGATCCGGATGCCGTGCTCGAGGCCCTGATAAGCGGGGGAGACGTTCACGGTCTGCTGCGCCTGAGCAAGGCCGCCGACCGGCGTGCAGGTCAGGACGCATGAGCCATGATCGTCGGTCGCGTCTTTGGCGATGGTGACGCTGGCGCCCACCGTCGTGTTCGCGGTCGACCACGCGCCGGCATTGGCGCCGGTGTTGGTGAAATAGGGGTCCTGGATTTCGGTGCCGACCGACGGCCGCGTCAGCAGCACCTCGTCGATCCATACTCTCATCTGGTTGGCTGTGAGCTCGATCATGGAAGTGTCGAGCTTGGAAAAGACGAACCGCATCAATTTGGCGGGACTGTCGTCGAGGATCTCGCCACTATACACGAGTTCCGGCCGCAGCATCATCGGGCCGACCACGTATGGCAGCCAGTTGAGCTGGCACTCCGCCGCCATCCGGAGCTTGGCGATGTCGACGCGACCGACCGCGATCTTGGAGACCTCGCCGGCATTGAGCGAATAGAGTGGAGCGTTGATCTTCATAGGGCGCCCGCGGAAAGGCAGGGGAAAGAAGAAAGCCGGCGAGGGCGGCACGGATCATCCGGTGGGATGGATGCGCTCTTCATCAGTCGTCTCCCTCCGGTCCGGTGACCACCGAGCCGCCGGTGCCGCCGCCGAGCCACAGTCCGCCCGGCCCGAAGGCACCCCGACGGGCGCGAGCCCAGAACGGCACCGGGGGCAGTCCGGGCGGCTCGTCCATGGCCTCCTCGGCCTTGGCGACGCGCCGGGCACGATCCTCGGCCTGCTTGAGCTCTTCGCGCATCCTGGCGTCGCCGGTAATGCGGAACGCGCTGTAACGGGCGAGACGCAGCGTTACATAGTCGACGAAGTGGGCGGGCCACGCCGTGAGGTTCAGCCCATAGGTCGCGTCGTTGGAGACATAGGCCACGTAGATCGGCGTGAGGTTCGCATACCAGAATCCCGCCTCTTCGCTGTACTGCAGCAGCGGCGGGTCCATGTCCGGCGAGGTCGAGACCAGGATCACCCGCACGAAGTCCGCGGGAATCGCGAACATGTAATTGAACCCGAACTGCGGGGTCAGCGCGGCGTCATTGTCGATCTGTACCGTGCGCTTGGCGAACTTCCACAGCCCCTGGCTCAGGCAATAGGCGACCGCCTCGGACCAGTAGCTGTCGAGCACGCGTCTCGGCTCGCGGTTCTCGGACAGGCTGGCGAGGCGGCGTTCGCCGAGGTGGCCGAGCGCCTCGTTGTAGATGAAGAGCTGGTTGATGCTGCCATTGGCAAAATCAGGACCGAAATCGCCCGACATTCGGTTACTCCTCGTGCGGTGTCTCGGCCGCATCGAGCAGCGGCCATGCCCGGAACACGATCAGCGGGCTATACGCCTTGCCGATCAGCTTCTTGAGCAGCGTGATTTCCTCGGACTTCAGGCTGAGTTGGCCTGTCGCCGCTGCCCCCACCCCTGCGTTGTGAATGCGGGAGGCGAGCTCGCCGCGCCTGAACTTCTCCTCCGGTGAAAGACTGCGCTCGTCTTCATAGGGAATGACCAGCGCTCGCACCGCGGCATTGCCGAGCGTGAAAGGTGTTCTCGCCTCGGTGCCGTCACTGATGGCGGCTCCATCGAGGTCGTTGAGCGCAGTGGTGAAGTCGATCATGCATCATCTCCTGTTCGGTGTTGCTCCAGCCGTGCCACGCGGTCGTGCAGCTCGAAGATGTAGAGGGCCTGTTCTTCGAGCTTTTCGAGCGCGATGTCGGCGCGCTCGAAAATGTCGGTCGGATCGTCGTCGATGCCGGGCAGACGCAGATTCGCTTCGACATGCTTTTGCAGGTCGTGGAGCGGCATCAATCCGGGGTAGCTCTTGCGCCGGCGGTTGCCCCATGCCGAGCCGCCGGGTTGCGGTTTCGCGAACTTTTCGATTGCGCCGGTGAAATGCTTTTCGAACACGTAGTCGGGGTTCGTATAGGCGGTGTTGTTGAGGTAGATGCCGCCGGCGACGTTGATCTTGCCGGCGCCGAGCGCGCCGCCGGTCGCGGCGCCGGCGACGACGCTGGCCGAGAATGTCGCATTCTGGCTGGTGTCGAACGTCAGTGCTGCAACATTGTCGGTATAGAGGCTAAGGCCATAATATCCACTCAGCGCCATGACGTTGGTGGCACTCCCGCCCAAGAGCGCGCAGGTGTTCCCAAAGCCGCCGATACCATAGCCGCCGACCTGCACCGTAAATTGCGCTCCCAGGTTGTTGCCGTAGGCCCCTGACGCCACGACGATGGTGTTGCCGCTGCCGGATCCGAAAGTCGCGCTCCCGTTGGACTGCAGCGACAGCTCCACGACATAGCCGCCGCCGTTGATCTGGGAGGAGAAGTTGAAAGCCGAAGTCGGATGGGAGGTTCCCGCCGCCGGTGCATTGGTGATCAGCCAATCGACTTGCTGCGATGCCCCCGGCGTGGATGCCCAGCCCTGGCCGATG
The DNA here is from genome assembly GCA_963800215.1 of uncultured Alphaproteobacteria bacterium. Classification (GTDB taxonomy): domain Bacteria; phylum Pseudomonadota; class Alphaproteobacteria; order Rhizobiales; family Xanthobacteraceae; genus JAJPKK01. The sequence goes on from CAWCZY010000014.1 coordinate 497,424, forward strand.
AAATGCAGATTCGGAGAATATTGCTGCACCGAAGCGTTCGCGGCGAGCAGGTTTTGGATGACGAGCCCGTCTCCCGAGGCATTCGGAGCGCCGCCGTTGCCGCCCAGCGCGCTGACCGTGATTGACGTATCGCCGTTGATGGTCGGGTTGACCAGGGGGACTCCTAAGGAAATGCCGCCGGCGGCAACCTCCATGTAATTCGTCGTGCCGCCGATGTTTTGGAAATAGTGGGTGGTGTTGCGATAGTAATTGGTCGGGTCCGAATTGCCGGACGAGCCGATCAGAAGCGCGGAGTTTCCGGCGAAATCGTCGGCAATGACGTAACCACTGCTGTTGTAGAGCACCTTGTTGCCGCCGAGATAGATGGCGCCGGCCTGCGAGATCGCGAAGTTGTTGCTCTGGAACGCGTTGCCGGAGAATACGAACTTGGTGAGGTCGATGCCGGTGGCGGCGCTGAACGTGCTCAGCGTTTCCAGGTGCGTCCCGATCAACGTCGCTCCGGAATCGACCGGCGCGCGCCCGATGTCGGCCACCTCCGCGAAACAAATGCCGAAATGGAAGCCGGCGCCCGGGCCATAAGTATTTCCATTGCTGGCATTCGAGTTGCCGCTGTAAATCGCGATGGCCGCGTCGTTCGAGGAACCCTGCACCGCATTGTACGAGCAGATGTTGATGCCCCAGTTGTACTTTATCGAGCATCCGGCGGCGTTGAACACGTCGAACTCGTGCGCACTCGCGTTGAAGACGTGGGCGGCGCCCGCGTTCAGCCGGGATTGGGAGTTCCCGCCGAAATAGGCGCCCAGCTCGGCGCCGAGGGTCCCGCCGTCGCCGGTATTTGTCTCTCCGACGAAAACGCCGCCGACATAATCCCGGAAAGTGTTCGAGCTGCTCGTGATCCCGGTTTGATAGACATAGCCGAGGAGAGCTTGCCGGGCCCCGGTGGCGGTGGACGATCCGAACTCCTGCAAGCTGACGAGATTATTGACGATCCCCGCGGTCTGCCCGTTATCGGCGACGTTGACGAAGCCGAAGTTGAAGCTGGACGTCCGCCCCCCGATCCCCAAGGCGTCCTGGGTCGTCGAGCGCGTGCCGCCGATTGATCGCGCCCACAGCCATTGCTCTTTTTGGTCGCCATAGGCCTTGGTGATGAACGCGCCGCCGGGGCTGAGCGCGAGGCCTGGACCGGCATAATACAGCGAGGCGCCCGGGAAGGTCTCCAGGGTGGCGCCGGCGGGGACCACGATCTGAGGCGTGCCGGCCAGATAGCTCGCCGGCGGCGCCACCACATAGGCGTTCGCCGCCAGAGCGGCATTGAATGCTGCCGCATCGTTCGTCGAACCGTCCCCGGCGGCGCCGTATTGGAAGACCGAATACGTCAAACCTTGCGACGACGCGACTTGAAAAGCCACGGCATTCATGTCGTGAAGGACTTGCCGCAAGGCGGCGGCCGTGATCGTGCCCGCGTCGTTGCTCGGAAGCTGGGCGTTGATCTCGGCGTCGATGCCGGCCTGGTTCTGAAAGGACATGGGTCAGGTCCCTCTCGTGTGGGTCATGATCGATCCTTTTTGAAAACTGGAAGGCCGGCGGATCGCTCCGCCGGCCGTGATCGAACCGCGACAGTTCGCAACAGCGAATTGGCGGCGGTCAATTCATCGCGTTGACTTCGAAGAAGTCGAGCTTGACGTCGTTCGCGGCGCCGGTCGTGTAGGACGAGCCGGTGACCACGAGGGAGATCGCGGCGTTCTCCGCCATGGTCAGGAAGGCGGGGGCGAGAATGCCGCCGTGCAGGGTGCCGAGAATGGGTACGCCCTGCGCGTATTGCGTATTCGAGCCGGCGGCGCCGTATTTGAACAGGTTGGCCATCGCCGACCATCCCGCGGCATTGTTCGCCGTGGTGCCGTTGACCCACGCGCCGCTATCGCAGATCGTGGTGCCCGAGGTCACCGTGCCGCCGGAGATCACGCCGTTGGTCGTCGTCTGTCCCGACATGGTCGGGTTCGCCCACAGCTTGAAGCGCTTGTTGTTGGTGGTGGCTCCGGTGATGCCCTGCGCGGTGATGCAGAGCCCGCGGCCGGCCACGTCGAACGCACCGGCCGGGATCACGATGCCGGCCAGGATGTCATCTGTGGTGTCGGCGCCGTTGCCGGCAATAGGATTGCCGACGTTGCGGTAGAGGTTGCCTTCCTCGGCGAAAGTCGCAAGCGAGGTCCCCTGCGTGGAACCGCCGAAGACGGTCGATTCACCCGGTGCATTGGGTGGAACCCCCAGGGTCGCCGCGCCGTTGGAGATCGACGCCACCTGCAGTGTGAAGGCGCCGGGCAGGCTCTGGTTGATGACGTAGACGAGATCGCCCACGCCCATCCCCTTGCCGCCGGTCGAGACGGCGGCGTCGGTGATGTAGCCGGAACCGAGCACGGTCTGGACGGAATCGGTCGTGATATAGGCCCATTCCTTCCAGGCGCCTTCGACCAGGCCGCCGCCGAGATAGGAGAGCGTATTCGTGGTGTAAGCCATGATGATGCTCTCCCGTCAGGTGTACTTCGAGCCATCGTGGTTGACCACGACGACACCGGCGTTCTGCAGCAAGGCGCTGCCCATGAAGATCGAGGAGCGCGCCCAGTAATAGGCGTTCTCCTCGTTGTAGCCGGCGCGGACATCCATCTCGCCGGTGTTCACGGCGTGACCCACGGCATCGCGGTGGAACGCAAAGCACTGCTCGGCCGAGGTGCCGACGCCGGGGATGTGCGGATGGAAGATCCAGTTGAAACCCGCCCAGCGCCGGAACCGTCGCGATGCCCCGGTCAGAGGCGTGATCTCGACGTAATCCGACTTCTGGAATTCGGGGATCTGCATGAGGTAGGCCCGCATGGCGGGCGAACCGACGAAGAACATGTTGTCTTCCTCGGTGGTGTCGACATCCTGCAGGTCGAGATGCGCTAGCGCACGGGTGGCCAAAGCAAGAGTCATGGTTTGCGCCGAACCGAGATTGTTCGACGCGCCCGCGAGCATCCCCAGGATGTCTTGGTCGATCTTGCGGTTCATCACCTTGACCGTCGACATCTGCATGATGCGGCGGCCGTCGCCCTGGGAGGCGAAGATGTTGAACTCGGTGCGCTGGGGCTTGTCGTGCCACTCGATGAGAGTGGCGGGCACCTGGGTGAGGCTGTCGACGCGGGGCGGGATGTTGCCGTTGAGCCCGCGCGTGACGGCGGTTGCACCGCCGGAGCCGGCCACCAGGAACATCGCCTGGTTGCCTTTGATCACCGCTTCAGTCGTGCAGATGGTCCGGAGCCATGAGACCCCCTGCTCGAACTGGGCGATGAACTCCTGGCGGTACTGGATTTGGAATGCCGAGTCGGCCATGGATCCAGTCCTTCGAGATCATTGCTGGGTGAGCCTCCGTTCAGGTTGTCTTCGTCGCGTGACCCAGGTTGTCCGCGTGCCATGCAGTCGGCATGGTGGGCGGGGCTGCGGCGGTGCGCGAAGGGCGTCCCATCGGCGGGTGAATGCACGGGCCGGCCGGGGCCGCAGCGGCAGCCTGCCAGAGGCAGGACCGTCCGCGGGTTGTCCGATCGCGCGCGCGAATGGGGTGAGCGGCGTCGCCGCCGAACCATAGGCTTTCTTGTTCGATGGCGAGGCGAAGGAGTGCGCCGGGCGCGAGCGTCAATTGCGTCGCGGCTCGGAGCCAGCCCAGAGGTGTTACCCCACCGACACATGTAGCAAGGATTCATTAACTCCTGGGGCGAGGGGTTCTAAAATGCTGGCGGTTTTGCTAGACTCGTCACCCAAAGGCACAAGGTGCGTTCGCCGATGCGTTGGTTCCGGTCGCACAGGCTCAAGGTGGCGTCACTGGCGCTGTTCGCGCTGGCGTGTCAGTTCGTGCTCGCCTTCGGACATGTCCACCTCGACCGTTCTATCGGCAATTCCAACAGTTGGACGATTGCGGCCGCGGCCGGAAAAGCGGTTGTGGCGCCGGCCGGTAAAGTCACATCCGCCGACCTTCCGGCTTCGCCTGGCAAAAGGAACCCGAGCGGCCTTGGCGACGATTACTGCGCCATTTGCGCCAGCATCAGCTTGGCGGGTGCGCTCGTCGTTCCGCACGCCCCGACCCTCCTGGCGGGAATTTCATTCTTCGAGGAATTGCATTGGTCGTTCGAAGCCGTGCAGGCTCGGTCGATCGGCCGTTTTCATTTCAACGCCCGCGGTCCCCCCACTGCTTGACGCAATGGCCTGAGTCGCCCGCATCGCCGGTGAGTTCGGTGATGCAGGAGACTGATGGCATTGGGCGAAGTTCGCCCGTATTGCAGCGCGATTTCGATCGCGCGGATCAGGCAGCAAATCCGTGACAGGGGTCCACAATGAGTTCTTCAGTTCGTATCGGTCTGCTTCTCGGCGGATCAGCAATTGCCGTGATCGCGGCGTGGAGCGCTGCGATCGCTCAAGAGCCGGCCACACCGCAGGCACCGGCGCCGGCCACGCCGCCGTCGGCGGTACCGGCGACGACCGCGCCGCAATTGACGACACCGCAATCGGCGGGGCCACAGACCACCATGCCCGAGATCACGGTGACGGCACCCAAGGAGACGCCGAGGGCTGCCCCCAAGCGGGCAGTAACCGCCGCCCCGACGCGCGGGACCGCGGCGCCTGCGGCCCCCGCACCGAGTGCCGCGCAGACAGCGGCCGCGCAACAGGCCGCCGCCACGCGTGCATTCACCCAGAAGGTCGAAACATTCAACCAGCAGCGCGAAAACTTGCTGCCGAAGACGGGAACGTCTTCAACCGAACGGACCGCCGCGGAGATCGAAAACGCGCCTGGGGGGGCCAACCAGTCGGTCGGAGACCTTCTGGTGTCGCAGTTCCCCGGGGTCTCGCAGGACTCCACGTCGAGCGGCGACTATCACGTGCGAAACGACCACGCGAACGTGCAATTTCGTATCAACGGCGTTGTGCTTCCCGATGGCATTTCCGGGTTCGCCCAGTTTCTCGAGACCAGCTTCATCGGAAAGATGGCGCTCATCACCGGGGCGCTCCCGGCCCAATACGGCCTTCACAACACTGCCATCCTCGATATCACCACGAAAGACTTCAGCACCAATCCGCAACAGGGCTCGATCGGTGTCTATGGCGGCACCTACGGCACGATAACGCCGACCTTCGAATATGGCGGCAAGTCCGGCAATACCGAATATTTCTTCGCCGGCCGCGAATTCCAGAACTTCCTCGGTCTAGAAAACCCGACCGGCAACGCCACCGCTCTTCACGACTTCACCACTAAGGGCGGGTTTTTCGGCTACACCACGACGTTTCTCGACGATTGGACCCGACTGAGCACGATCACCGGCGCCCAGACCACGAAGTATCAGATCCCGACCAATCCGGGTCAGCCGGTATTTCCGGGATTGTTTCCGATCTTCGGCGTCCCCGCCACAGGTGGAGATTCCGCCAAGATCAACGAGGTGCAATACGAGAAGAACGCCTACGGCGTGCTCGCATGGAACCGCGATGTCGGCGATGTCAATCTGCAGCTCGCATATTTCTCTCGGTACAACAGCCTGGATTTCGTGCCCGATATCTTCGGCGACCTGCTCTTCAACGGCGTCGCCTCCGACGTCTATCGAAGCTCGTTCATGAACGGCCTTCAGGCCGACGGCGCCTACAAGATCAACGACGTGCACACCATCCGTATGGGATTCAATTCGAGCGTGGAGCAGGGCATCGTCAAGACCGTCTCTACTGTCGAACCCGGCCCCGGATGTCCCACTGCGTGCGTCGGGACCGGAGCGCCGTTCACCTTCGCCGACCCGAGCGTTCATATCGGCTATCTGCTCGGCGGCTATGTCCAGGACGAGTGGCGGCTCACGCAGAACCTCACGCTCAACCTCGGGGCGCGCTTCGACGAGATGATCCAGTACATCGACAAGGACCAGCTCAGCCCGCGCGCCAATTTCGTCTACAAGCCGTTCTGGGGCACGACAATTCATGCCGGCTACGCCAAATATTTCACTCCGCCGCTGCTGACGCTCGAGGCGCAGTCAAACACCGCACTGTACGCGGGCACGACCGGCGCGCCCCCGTCGCCCGCCCAGAACCTGATCCTTCCCGAGCGCTCCAATGTCGTCGATGCCGGCATCACCCAGCAGGTGCTGCCGCAGTGCCCGACGGCAGCAGGCGTGCTTTATGACAAGGCGCCGATCGCCGCCGTGCCGGCGCTCAATTGCCCGAGCCTGGAGCTCGGGATGGACGGCTTCTACAAACGGGCCCAGGATCTCCTCGATGACGGACAGTTCGGCGCCGCCTACACCCTGACCGCGTTCAATTACGAAAAGGCTGAGAATTGGGGCGTGGAGTGGAAGGCGAGATTATCCATCAACAGTTTCACGGCCTATGGGAATTTTTCCTGGGGGCGAGAAACCGCGAATACCGTCGTATCCAACCAGACGCTGTTCTCACCTGAAGAGCTAAACTACATCGCCCATCAGTATATCAACACCGACCACTCGCAGCTTTTGAGCTCCAACGCCGGCATGTCGTATCTGTTCTCGGACGGCACCCGGGCCAGCATGAACATGGTTTATGGCAGCGGCCTGCGCCAAGGCTTCGCCAATGTCGACCATGTTCCGGCCTATGTGACCTTCAACTTCGGCCTGCAGCGCCAACTCTGGGAACACGGTCTGTTCGACAAGCCGATCACAGGGCGTTTCGACGTCGTCAACGTCCTCGACCGGGTCTACGAGCTGCGCAGCGGCAGCGGCATCGGCGTGTTCGCGCCGCAATACGGTCCGCGTCGCGGCTACTATGCCGGACTGTCACAGAAACTCTAGGGCCCGGCGAGCCCCGAGCAAGAGGTGATTCCAATGAAAAGAATTCTTTTAGCTGGCTTGCTGACGAGCACCATCCACGAACGCGACAACATCGTGCGCTTCGGCGTCAACTACATGTTCGGCTACTGATCGGGAGGAGTGGCAATGTCTGGCATCGGGAACATAAATTGGGCGGTTGCGGTCGCACTCGCCGTGAGCTTGAGCGCGCCGGCCGGCGCGGCCGATCTGCGGCGGGCGCAGCCGCAGCCCTACGTGCCGCCGCCGCCCGTCTGGACCGGCTTCCATGTCGGCGCGCATCTCGGCTATGCATTTGCGGGCGAGGATGCGGCCAGCACATTTTTCGGAACGCCCGTAACGTTCTCCACCAATCCGAGCGGGGTGATCGGCGGCCTGGAAGCCGGCTACGATTATCAATTCTCGCCGAATTGGCTGGTCGGCGCCGAGCTCGAATTCTCCTGGGCATCGGCCAGCGGCAACTTCAATTTCATCACCACGACGCCGGCCGGCGGCGTGGCCAGCGGCATCTTCAACAGCAATCACGATTGGTACGACACCGCCACCGGCCGCGTCGGATACGCCATCAGCGATTGGCTGCTGTACGTGAAGGGCGGCGGCGCGTGGATCAACGCGGATTATGGCCTGGCGGTGAGCGGACCGGCCGGCGGCGGCTCGGTCAACGACACCCGCGGCGGATATGCGGTCGGCTTGGGGGCCGAGTGGATGTTCGGGCCGGGTTGGTCGACCAAGCTCGAATATAATTATCTCGGCTTCGGCACCGCTTCTTACGCACTCGGCGGCGTTGGAACAACCGTCAACACGCGTGTCCAGCTGATCAAGGTCGGCGTGAACTATCATCTTCTGCCGGGTGGAGTTTTCGGCTGGTTGTAGCCGGGGCTTGGGCTGAGAGCCTGAGCATTTAGCGGGCGGGGTTTCCGCCGACCAAGACAGGGTTGAAGCGTTGACCGAGAGAGAAACGAAATGGGGGGCACGGCGAACAAGCAACTTTTGGTGAGGCATCGAATCGGAGCGCGGATCATCATGTTTGAGCTAAGTATTTGGATCTTTGGAAGGGCCATTTGATGCAATTGACCGCGTTCGGACTGAATCGCCTGTCGCCTAAGTTTGGCGCCGCTGTGATCTGCTGTCTTGTGCTCGGCGGGGCCGTTTACGCCCAGGCACCGCAGCAAGACACCGCTGCGCCGGCCGCTGCCGCGCCGGCGTCCACGGCACCCGCTGATGCCTCGCCCGTTGCCGCTGCCCCGGCGCCTGCGGCAGACGCCGCCGCCCAGCCTCGAGAACAGGCAGCCGCGCCGCCGCCCGCCATGGATGTCGCGCCCGGTTTGCTGCCGCGCGACCTCTCGCCGTGGGGCATGTTCATGTCGGCCGACATCGTCGTCAAGGCGGTGATGATCGGCCTCATCTTCGCCTCGGTGCTGACCTGGACCATCTGGCTCGCCAAGACGCTGGAACTCGTCGGCGCGCGCCGCAGGCTTGCCCGCGCCCAGGCCGCGCTGGTCGAGGCGCGCTCGCTCGCCGAAGCCGCCAAGCCCGCATGCGACGCCAGCCCCCAGGTCGCGCGCCTGATCACGGCGGTCGAAGGCGAACTGCGCCGTGCGCCCGATTTTCGCGACACCGACGGCATCAAGGAGCGCATCGCGGCGCGGTTCGAGCGCATCGAGGCCGCGGTCGGCCGCCAGATGCTGCGCGGCACCGGCATCCTCGCCACCATCGGCGCGACCGCGCCGTTTGTCGGCCTGTTCGGCACGGTGTGGGGCATCATGAACAGCTTCATCGGGATTTCGAAGCTGCACACCACCAACCTCGCGGTGGTCGCACCGGGCATCGCCGAGGCGCTGCTCGCGACCGCCTTCGGGCTCGCGGCGGCGATCCCTGCGGTGGTGATCTACAACATGTTCTCGCGCTCGATCGCGCAATACCGCGCGCTCTATGCCGACACCAGCGTCGAGATCATGACCATGGTGAGCCGCGACCTCGTCCAACGGCCGGAGCGCTATCCGGCCGCCTCGCCGGCTCCGGCGGCGGAGTGATCCCGTGAGCCACCGTCTCGATCACGGCGAGGAGGGACGGGCTTGAGCGTGTTCGGACAGCTGTTCCGGGTGCATCGCGCGGACACCGTGCGCTGGATCGCCTGCTTTGTCGTGGTGGTGGCCGCCCACGGCATGGCGGCCTTGAGCCTGCTGGAGTCGCCCGCGGCGTCGGACTTCGATGCCGGCGCACCGGTCGTCATGCTCGAACTCCCCGAGGCGCCTGCGGCCCCCACGACGCCGCCCAGCGACCTCGCGCCCGGTCCTCCGGAGATGGAGAGCGATCCGACGCCGCCACCCAAGGAAGAAACCAAGCCGATCGAGCAGGAGGCGGAAGTGGCGCTGCCGATCCCGGAGCCGCCCAAGCCCCAACCGCCGGTCGAAGAGCATCAGGCGACCGCGGCGCCGTCGGTCGAACTGCCTCCGTCGGAGGCTGCGCCGCCGACGCCGGGAGCGGAGGTCCACACCCCGGCCGCCTTCATCCACTGGCAGAGCGCGCTCGCCGCCCATCTCGAACGTTTCAAGCGCTACCCGTCGGCGGCCCGCGCCCACGGCGAGCAGGGAGTTGCGAAAGTCGCCTTCACCATCGACCACGAAGGTCATTTGCTGCACAGCGAGATCGTGCAGAGTTCGGGGTCGCCGCTGCTCGATCAGGAAACCCTCGACATGCTCGCGCGCGCCCAGCCGATGCCCAAGCCCCCCGGCAATGCACCCGACGGCGCCTTGTCGTTCATCGTTCCTATTCGATTCAACATCAGGTAATGCCTTCGGAGGGCGCAGGGGCAGCATGCTCATTACGTGCTGCAAATGCTATGATGGGGTGATCCGCCGCCGGGGCAACGCACAATGGACACGACGAAACTGACATTGAGAGTGGACCTGGGCAGCGGACGCGCCTTGGGCCCGGGAAAGATCCGCCTGCTGGAGGCGATCGAGAAGACTGGATCGATCTCGCAAGCCGGACGTAAGCTCGGAATGTCCTACCGGCGCGCCTGGCTCCTGGTCGACGACATGAACAGCTGCTTCCGCGACCCCGTGATCGAAGCCCAGCCCGGCGGCGCCCGCGGCGGCGGCGCTACCCTGACGTCGTTCGGGCAGAAGCTGGTCGAGCGCTACCGCGCCATCGAAGCCGACGCCCTGGTCGCCACCCGCAAGCATCTCAACGACATCGAGATGGCCCTGAAGGGCACTAAGGCGAGCCGGGCGCCGACCTCGCTCAAGCGCACGGTGCGCGGCGCGGCGGCGCGGCGATAGGCTAACCCCCGCGCGCCCGCGTCTGCTCCCGCGCCGCCACCAGCCCGCGGTACTCCTGCTGCATCCGCGCGCCCGACTCACCCGTCCAGTACGTCTTCCACTGGTCGGAGCCGTGGGCGGCGCGCATGTACTTGCCTTCGATCTCGGCGATGCGGCTCTCCACGTTGGAGAGCCCGGCGCCCGATGCGTTGGGGAGCAGGGAGTCGCGGGGATCGACGATCTTTGCGACTTCGAGGATCGCCTTGCTGAAGCCGGGATGGTTGGCCAATACGGCCCCGTTGGGAAGCCGTGCATTCAGGAGATCGAGCTTGAGGTTCTGGGCGAAATGCCGGTCGCAGAATTGCGCCACCGTGTTGCGGTTGACGGCATAGTCGTTGCCCCATTCCCGCATGAGGTCGCGGGCTGTGGCCTGCTTGAATTCGCCGTCGGCGCGTTGGCGCTCCGCCGTCGCCTGGTCCTGCATGGCGAAATACCAGCGCACCGCCTGGCTGTATTGCTCGGCGCTCCAGTTGCCCGCGAGCGCCGCCTCGGCAAAGGAGGCGAGCAGAGGCCGGTTCGCTTCGCCCGCCAGCATGCCGTCGGCGAGCTTGAGGCCGCCGACATAGGCGTCGGCGTTCTCCGGCAGGCCGTGGGCGGTGCGCCAGGCGGCGAGCTGCTCCGGCGTCGCGTTGTCGCCGGGCGGCTTGACGGCGCGAAGCTCTCCCGCGGACAGTTTTGTCGTGAGCTCGCGGTAAGCCTTGGCGAGCGCCGCGGGGCTGTCGAAGCGATCCAGCGTCTTCAGGAAGGCCTTGTCGCCGCCGGCGAGATCCTGCCGCCACGTGTCGGGAAAGGCCGGGCCGGCCTGCGCCGCCGTATCTTGCGCGCTGTTCTGCGCCGGCACCCGCGGCTGCGCATTATGATCGGCACCGCCGGCAGAGGAACGAACGGGTTCTCCGCCGCGCTCGGCCGGCGCGGCCCCGCCGTCGGACACGGCGCTCGCAGATGCCTCCGCGTCTGCCGCGCCCAACTCGTTGTCGGGCGCAAAAGTGAGGCGCCAAATCGAACCGAAACCATTGCCGAGCATAGGTCACCTCATCTCGCGGTATCGAACGAGTTCCCAGGTCACATGCGCGGATGGGTCACGAACGCCATGTTGGTCGGCGTGTTGCGGGTCGTCACGTCGCGCTCGGCCTCTTCCTTGGTCAGCACGCCTTCGCGCACCATGGTCCCGTTGGGGCCGACCACGCACCAGCGCTTGGCGGGGCCGCGCCACTGGCAATAGTGGTGCCCCCGCGCCTCGACCTTGCCGACCGCCACGCCGCCGAGCGGCGACTTGATCAGCTCGGCAAAGCGGATGAATTTCGCCGGCACGTGCTCGACCAGGTAGAGCAGGGCGAACACCGTGGATTGCTCGTCGAGGACTTCGATGATGTCGCCGGCGCGGAGCTTCGCCTCGTTCGGTCCCCACACCGCGACATCGGTGAGCACCGCGCGATAGGGCGTGCGCTCGGCGTCGAACACGACCCGCCAGTGGTTGCGTGTGTAGGATGCATCCTGCATCGCGCCCTGCGGGATCGGCGCGGCCGGCGAAGCCGGGGGCCCGCCGTTCGATTGCGCTGCCGGTGTCGCCTCGTTCGCCGCTTTCATCGCCGCCTTTGCCATGATGTGACTTTCCGCGCCGAAAAGGGGAGGGCCGTCGAGCCGGGCGCAGGGCTCGATGCCGGGGTGAATGTTCAAGTGGCCGTCATCCCGGGGCCGGCCGACGGCCGGAACCCGGAATCCAGAAACCTGGGACACCGCCGCCTGGATTCCGGGTTCGCGCAACAGCGCGCCCCGGAACGACGGTGTTTAGAAAGGCCGGAGCGTCAGGTCGTTTGCGGCACCGTGCCGACGCTGGCCGGCACCTCGGAAACCGCCGCACCGGTCGGCGCATCCTCGCCGGGTTGCGCGCCGCCATCGCTTTGCAATCCCGACAGGACCTTCGCGTATTCCTCGCGCAGCGCCGGGTCGCTCCAGTACCGGCGTTGTCCGGCGCCGCTCCTGTCATGGAGGAGCGCTTCGATCTCCCGGGCGCGCTGCCGGTCGGGGCTGGCGTCGTCGGGTTGCGGCGCGGCGCCGGTCTCGGCGAACATTTCGAGCCGTTCGCGCGCCTCAAAGATTGCGTCCTGAAACTCGGCGTCGCGCCAATAGCGGGCGGGATCTTTACGCAGCGCTTCATCGCCCCGCTCCACCGTGGCGCGATCCTGATCGGGGTGGGGCACCGCGTCCGCGACCGCGGCGGGTCCGTCGTCCTGGATGCTCTCATAGATGCCGACGACGCCGGCGCGCTGTTCCGGCGACCAGTTCCGCTGCGCCGCGAATGCGGAAAACGCCTCCATCAGGCCGGCCGCATCGGCACCCGGACGGGCGTGATCGCGATACCATCCGAGCGCATCGAGAAACTGCTGGTGCGACAGGCCGGCGCGCTTGAAGCCGTCGCGGAAAGCGCGGCGCAGGGTCTCGTCGGTGTCGCTGACGAGGCCGAATTCGCGGTAGCGGTGCATGGGCGCGCTCACGATGCCGGGGCGACGATGAAGAAGATGTTCTTGGCCGCGAGGTTCGACGCTGAGGTCTGCTTGATCTGGCCGGCCACCGAGATCACGGATTCGAAACTCGAGGTGACATTGGCGGGCGTGGTGAGATCGAGGGCGAACAGCACGACATCGCCGTCGACCGCCGCCGCAAAGCCGACACTGCCCGCGCCGTTGTTGCCGGCCGCGAGTTGGAACACCGCCGCGCCGCGCTTCGACCCCACCAATTGCCCGTCTACCAGGAGCCCGGTCGAGGCACTGAAGGTGCCGTCGCCGACGAGGCCGAGGCGGCGGCCGTGAGTCCAAAGCAGCACGTTGTCCTGGGTGAGGGCAGGCATCGGAAAGCTCCTTTTCGAGATGTGTTGATTGCAAATGATGCGAAGGCGCGCCGTGCCGGCAAAGCGGGAGCCGCGGCGGGCACCCAAAGTCCGCCGTGGATGCTCCGGCCCTGAATGCATTCAAGATCTTGGAAGCGACCACACCGGCCGCTGCGTTCGACGCCGCTCAGCCCGGCTCCGGCGCCTCGTCGCGATGTTGTGGCCGCAGCTTTTCGATGCGCCGCAGCTGCACCCCGACCCAGCGCTTGCCTTCGGCGAAGTCGGTGGCGCGCTTGCCGTCCTCGCCGCCGGGCCAGAACGTCATGCGGTCGGTCTCGCACAGCACGCGCACGATGTAGTCGAGCGCCCGTTGCTGCTGGCCCTCGTTGGCGATGCCCCGCGCCACCGCCTGGATGGCGAAGATGTCGGCGCTCTCGATCTTGGGAAACTGCCAGGGATGGTCCGGCTGTGACTTCGGCCGCCGCCCGGACGGAGCGCGGATGCGATCGGCGGTCATGTGGTTTCCTGTCTTGCAATCCATGTTTCATTATCAGCCGTTCCGCGCCCACACTCAAACCAGCCCCGCGCCCTTCAGCGCGCCCGTCGCCTCCCCGACGCTCTTCGCCGCCTCGGCCACCTTCCCCACCTGCTCGCCGGCGTGGCCGAGATCGGCGGCCTGCTGCGCGGCGGCCTGTTGGGCGCGGACCGCGGCCTTGACCTGGTCGGCCTTGCCCTTGTCCACGAGCCACCTCGCCGGCGCGCCGGTGCCTTCGAAGGCGTCGCGGAAAGCGGTGTCGACGTCGAAGTCGGCGCGCATGGCGGGATCGATCTGCATTGCCGCGCCCAGGAGCTGCGAAGCCTTGGTGAAGCTCATGGTCTTGGCTTCCTCCTCGGCCTGCACCAGGGGATTGGCGAACTTGAATTCGATCCGCTGTCCGCGCAACGGCGCCGGCCGGTCCCACACCGAGCCGAAGGCGCCCATGCGGTCGAGCATCTCGAATGTGGTCTGGCAGAGCTGGCCGTTGTATTCGAGGTCCACCGGCTCGAACAAAGGCGTGGCGCGGCGGATATACTCCTTCATCCGCTCGGCGACCTCGTAGGCGGTCATGGCCTTGCCGTCGAACTCCGGCAGATTGAGCACGTTGAGGAAGAACGCCTCGTTGATCACGCGCTCGATCTTCTCCTCGTATTCGGTGCCCCAGTGCAGCCCTTCGCCGTTGAGCGTGATCGGGCGCAGCACCTCGCCGGTGCGTTCGTCGTAATCCGGGTCGACCCAGTTGATGGCGCCGGCATAGAGATTGGTGCCGCCCTGGATGGCGTCGCCCACCGCGATCATGGGAGGATCGACGATCTTCTGCCCGATCTCGATCAGGGTCAGCGTCATCTGCTGCAGCATGCGGCCGTCGGGCAGCGCGATGATGGCGGTGGGCGAATAGGCGTATTGGGAAAACCCGCCGATCGTCACCCAGCGCGGGATGACATAGCCGAGATCGGGCCGCGGGGTTTCCTCGAGGATGGTCTGGTGGTCCTCGTCGATCACGATCTGCACGAAGGGATGGACGCCCATATGAGACGACGATGTGTCGCCGCCCTTGCCGGCGAGGTCGTATTCGTCCGCGGGCAGCACGATGACCCGGCAGTTGATCTCGGTGAACGGATCCTTCTCCGCCCTGATTTTGACTTCGGGCGAGACGGTGTCGGGAAACAGCCGGCACAGCGCGCGGGCATCGAGCTTCCATTTGCGGTGGAACTGGTCGATGACGAGATTGGCGTTCTCCGCCCACACGCAGTCGCGCAGGTGCCAGGTGCGGTAGAGCATGCCGGTGCGGGCCTGGTTGAGCCGCGGCTCGATCACGCATTGCCCGAACAGCACGAAGTCGGCATCGCCTTCCTTGGTGGCGCGGGTGAACTGGGAGGGGCGGTCATACATGACCCGGCGCATCACCTGGCCGGCCTGCTCGAGCCAGATCTTGCAGTTGCGGTCCTGGTTGATCGCTTCGCTCCCGGTCTTCGGCGCGAACCACTGCATGTCGCGCGGCCGCAGGATCGAGGAGAGCGCATTGGAGAGCTCGCGGTGCGCCAGCACCGGCCGCCCGGTCATGAGATAGGAGGCGAATTCCTCCGAGATGAAGCGCGCCCGCGTCATGTCGGCGCGGATCGGATAGAAATTCTCGGCGAAGCTCTGCCACAGCGTGAGCAGGGGAAAGCGCTTGGTGTAGAGCGCATCGCCGATCCGCATCAGTTCGTGAACGCGCGTTTTCATGAGGCGATCGTCCCCCTCTCAGATTTTTGAGCATGATCTTGTTCGAAAAGTCTGCAACTTTTCGGGATCATGCTCTGGGCTTTTTTCGACTATCACCGCCGTTTCCGGCGCGAGCTCACCTGCCGCCGCCCAACGTCGTCCCGGTATAGGGAACGCCGGCGCCGCCTGCTGCCGACCCCTGGTTCGCCGTGGAGAGCACGGTCGACGACCGCCCCGCGCGTGCAGCCGCCTGCTCGGCCGCCAACCGCGCGGCCGCCTGGGCCTGCGCACCATAGGGATCTGGCATCGGCGGCGGCGCGATCGGGGTCGGCGGCGACATGACGGCAGGCGGCTTGAAGAGATTGCTCATGAGGGGCTCCGGGAGAGGTTGAAGTTTGCCGGCGCAAGGCATACGGCGCGATACCGCGCGCCTCGTGCAGCGCCGGTTGCGATATCGCCGATCCCAATTGCAGAAATAAAAAACCCGGCAGGTGTCCCGGCCGGGCGCGAAAAACCACGTTGGATATTTTTTCTCATGAGTTCGCCCGACCGTCAAGCCGGAGCGTGTTCGGCGTTTTTCGGTCCGTCGGCCGGCGCTGTGGTGACAGCAGGCGGTTTGAAGATTGATCAACGGGCGTCCGGGTAGGGTTGGACGACGTGAAGCGCAGGCTGGGGCCCGCGTGTCCAAGCGCTAGCCTGGAAATCTCACACTACTCTTGCATGATCGGGTGGATTTGAGAGAAGGCTTATTTGCATTTTTTGAGGCGCAGCCTGCCGTGGCGTCTGGAGACGCGATGTCGGCTGGGACATTTCCGGGCTGCGGGGGCAGCGAAGAGTTGATCTCGGTGAGCCTTGGGATGGTGCCGCGTCGGTTACGCGTCGCGGCGGCGCGTGTCATGCCGGCGAGGCGCGCGCCAAGGCGGCAATCGCGAGCCGGATAGCGGCGCGGGCCCAGTCTTGGGCGGCCGGACAGGCGGACGCCATGGCAATCTTTATGCGGCGAACGCTCAAGCGCACGATCGCACCGATCTTGAGCAGCTTGAGACGAATGGTGCCGCAAGTCGCTTTGGCGAAGTCGGTGTCATGCAGGCCAATACGGCGCAAGGCACAGAGCAGCACGTAGGCCATCGAGGCAAACCACAGGCGCAGTTGATTGGCCCGCATGGTGGCGGTCGAGGTGCGGTCGGCATAGAGGTCGAGCTGGCATTCCTTGATCCGGTTCTCCATGTCGCCGCGCGCGCAGTAGACCTTCTCGTACAGATACTTGGCCTTGCATTCGCCGCGTCCGAGCGAGGTAACCACGAAACGGGGATTGGCCTCTCCTTGCGTCCACTCGGCCTTGGCCACGATCCGCCGCGGCCGGCTCCAGGTCCGGCGCGTCGTCCACATGAAGCTTTTGAAGCGGCGCTCCATCCGGCCGGTACGGCGGCTCTTGGCGGCGACAAAATCAAGCTCGGTCTGGATCTCGGCGATGAGCCGCTCGTTCTTCGCCAGTCCGAACAGGAAGTCGACGCCGTTGGCCTCGCACCAGGCCATCAGGTCCTCGCGTGCGAAGCCTGAGTCGGCGCGCAACAGAATACGCACACGTGGCCACCGGCGACGGATTTGCGCCACGACGCGCGCGACCTCCTCGACCGAGCCGGCGGCCGCGTCCATGGCCGCGCTCCGCAGCTTGGCCACCAGCAGATGGCGGCCGCAGAACACGTAGAGCGGCAGGTAGCAGTAGCAGTCGTAGTAACCGTGGAAGAACCGCCCCTCCTGCTCGCCGTGCAGCGGATCATCGGTCGCATCGAGGTCGAGAATGATCTGCCTCGGTGCGCGCTCATGCGCCTCCACAAACAGGTCGACCAGAAGAATTCTTGATGGCCATCGGATTGTGGCTGATCTTGTGGTAGCGCGTCGGCTCCAGCTTGCTCAGCTCCAACCGGTTCAACGTCGACTTGCCGGCAACCGGCGCGCAATCCTCACGCCGCGCTACGAGCTTGCCCGCCAGTATCGCCATCATCGGATCGTGCCGCAGTTCGTCGTGGTCGTTGAGATCCTCGTAGCCGAGCGCGATCCCGAACACGCGTTGACCCACCAGGGTCGCGACTTCGTGCTCGATCCATTCATGACGCCGCTCGTCGTGAAAGCACGACGCAAACCGGTCCATCATTCCGATCGCTCGATCGGTCGCTCCCAGCAGCAGTGCTCCTGCGTCGGAGGTGACCAACCCGCCATCGAATGCCGCTTCCACACAGCGACCTTCCACGGTTCCAAAATCAAATGATTCCGCGTTACACTCTGTCGGCATCGGGGAGTTCCTCAAATCTGCGCAATGTCGTTGCGGCACAACAACTTTCGCTGATTCGGAGCCCCGATGCGCATTTTTTTATGAGAAATGCGGGCTAGATCGAGGGAGTTCGAATGCCGAAGCATATGCCGACGCCGCGGGTCGCACGCCCATGCGGTGGGAGGCGCCCGGCGATTGGCTCGCCGCGGCTATTCCACTTGGTTTCGAAGATTAGAGCGCCCTGGCCACCCGGAAGCCATCCACGGCCTGCGCGGTATCCCTTTCCGGGGCTGCGCAACAGTTAGGCTCCGAGTAAAAACGTGCCGCCGAACGAAGATGCCAGGAAAGAAGCGACCACCTGCCGCCGCGCAAGACGCGAAAGCGACAGTCTCCGGTGACCCAGGCGGAGCCGTCAGTAGGTGCGCCGACGTAGTTCTCGTGCCAGCAGTCCTCGACCCATTCCGTGACATTGCCGTGCACTTGGTAAAGACCCCACGGATTGGGCGCAAAACTGTCGACCGGCAACGTCTTGTTCGCAATCCTGGCCCTGGTTTTTCCGCCGCCGTAAGATGACAGACTATTGTATTGGGCTTGATCTGCAGAATTCGACTTGCCCCACCAAAACGGAGTCGTCGTTCCCGCCCGCGTGACGTATTCCCGCTCTGCTTCGCTTAGGAGCCGATAGATCTTCCCGGTCTTGTTCGAGAGCCACGCCACATAGGCGTTGGCATCGTTCCACGATACGTTGATCACCGGCCGGCGTCCGCGCCCCCAACCTTCATCGTAGCCGCGCGAGAGCGAGGCTCCTCCACAATGGCCCTCGGCCACACACGCGTCCCATTCGTCGAAGGTCACGGCAAATCGCCCGACGGCGAACGGCGACGGGATTTTCACTAAGTGCTGCGGGCTTTCATAAGTTAGGCGCTCTTCCTCGTCGTTCGGCGAACCCATCATGAATTCGCCGGCCGGCACCACCACCATTTCGGGGCAGGTGCTGCAGTCCTTGAAGACGTCCTGTGCCTTTAATGCCTGTGCCTGTGGGATTGCCGCTTGGCCTCGTGCGACCGCGACCACGGCGAGTAGTGTCGCTAGCGCTATGCCAGCTAGGTGGGACGCTTGCGGCGGATGCAGGGGCGTTGCTCCAGTTACAGGCGTGGTCGAGGTCGGGTGGCAATGGTCTTGGTCTGGGGATGAACGGATTCCAGCTCAGATAGGCTCCTGATGGAGTTCCCAGATATGACGTGTATCGCGGATTGGCGCCACCCATGTTTCTATGCGATTTATAATCTTTTGTGGCGAAACGGTCACCCCCACCAGTGTCGCTCTTTGGATTGTTCGTTGTAGTATAGGTGTTTTTATTGTTTTGGTCCTTCCCGATAATCGTATAGTCGCCATGCGTATGATAGGCGCCGACCGTGACGGTTCCAGGAGGTGCAAGCGTGGTGTAAGGATCTGATTCTCCAGCCGTACCTCGGTGCGGTCCCGAAAAATCAAAGTCATTCGGGCCCCTTTGATAGATGAGGCCTGCATATTCGACGTTGTCCCTTACGGAAAAGGGGTTGATGCCATCAAGCGCCTCAATTGCGACGTCATCCGCATGCTTCCAGCTCCCGTGTCGATCTGCCGGCGATGGCGGATCACGGCGCCCGTCATCCGGTGCGCGATCGGGCGTGGGCGGTGGTGTGGCCGGCGTTTGCGGAGGCACATTGGAGGGCGGTTTGAAGAGATTGCTCACGCGACCTCCGGATGGAGTTTAGCATTGTAGCAGAACGCAAGGTCTGGGCCGGCGGTGCCAAGCGGTTTCAATTGTGATCTTACGTATGTCAAGAAGTGAGCCAAGCTCATGCTGACGTTGTCAGGGCAAAAGAGGTGACCCTCGTTGTATCGCCTCGCTGCCGCGGCCGCTCACCCCGCCTCGCCGGCCGCCTTGAGCACCACCCCCGGCGGGAGGCTCTGCCGCGCGGCGCCGACGTCGCGCCACAAGATGGCGGCGGGGTCGCCGCGGTCGATGCCGCTGCGCTCGTCCCACAGCACGACGTTCGCCGGCAGGTCGTCGATCCCGATCGGGCGGCCGTCGCTCATGGCAAAGCCGTCATGGTCGACGTAGAAGCGGCGCGAACGCTGCGGACCCGCTTCGCCGGGTTCCGGCGGGAACGGCGCGGAGCGCGCGCCGGGAAGCCCGGCGTCCGCCGCGGCTGCGATGGCGATCCCGCCGCAGCGGCCATGGACGGCGTCGAACGCCATCGCCATCATCTGCAACCAGGTGATGCGATCCTCCTGGCGCCATTGCGCGGCGCCGTCGGTTGCCGCCGGCAGCTTGGCGATCAGGGCTGCGATGAGCGTGTCGTGCCTGGCCTTCGCCATGGGGTCCTCCGACGAAGTTTGAATGCCTGCGTGGATGGCGATGCGGGTGCTTTGCGCTCTCCCACCACTCCGTCATAGCCGGGCTCGTCCCGGCTATCTCGATGAGACGGGCACGAACTCCACAGCTGCGTTGCTGTGATCCGCTCAGTCGCGACCGGCCATCCCTCTTGGGACGGCGCCGTGCCTTCACAATCGAGATGGCCGGAACAAGTCCGGCCATGACGGCCGATGGGTGTCGGGCTGACCAACGCCGACCTCACCGCCGCTTCAAATGCGGATATCCGACGTTGGCGAACTCCGGCCGCGTCGCGACGGGATCGGGGTCGAGCCGGCGGCGCACGTCCTCGCCGGTGCGGCCGAGCGCGCGGGCGATGGCGTCGAAGCTCAGGCCCTCGCAGGCGAGCCGCTGCGCCCGCACCAGCTCTTCGAGCGGCCAGGCTTCTTCGTCGTTCGCGCGGCGCGCCGCAAAGGGCAGGGGGTCGGTCATCTCGCGCCCTTCCGGCAGCGCTGCGCGCCGCCCGCTTCGGCGCCACCGGCCGATCGGGCCGGGCGCGTCACCAGCGCCCCATCGGACCCGCCGGCTTCAAGTCGGCATAGCCCACATTGGCGCGGTCCGGCCGTGCCGCATTACGCTCGCGGCGCAGCTCCGCAGCGACGGCGCGCGCGCCTTCCGAGAGGCACATCACGATGGCGTCGCCTTCGTCCGGCGAGCGCCCCAGGCGCTTGCGGATCTCGTCCTTGTCCTCGATCTTGATGCCGCGCGCGGTGAGCTGCCAGCGCGGCGCCGCGAGGTCGGCCTTGATGGAGGCGTCCGGCGGCAACGCGATGGCGGAGCCGCCGTCCTGGCCGGGATCGAGCTCCTCGCGCATGCGCCACCACGCTTCCGCGCGCCTGTTGATGAAGGCGAGTTGGCGGTCCCGGGTCTTGCCCGGCGATGCATTGGCGCCGTTGAACCCGACGACGGGAATGCCGTTGTCGCGCAGCCGCGCCACGGTGTCGCCGCCCCAGCCGCCGCCGACATCGACCACCACCGGGCAGCGGCCGCGGCGGAACGCGACCACCGCCGCCGCGACCGCGCTGCCGTCGCGGGTCTCGTGGCCGTGCTTGCGCACCAGCGGCGCATACCAGCCGCCATGGCGGCCGGCGAGCACGGTCTTGTCGGTGCCGCCCTGGGCGACGTCGAGCCCGATCGCGGTCATCGCGATGCCCCGGCCGGCGTCGGCGCGCCAGCGCGCCTGCGCCGCCTCGATCCAGGCGGTGGGAATCACCTGAAAATCGTCGTCCTTCAACGCCGCGGAGAAATTGCCGTCGCGGTAGGCGCGCCGCAGTTCCTCCGGCAGTCCTGCCAGCACCGCGGCATAGCCGGTGCGCCGCAGATCGGGATTGTCGCCGAGCCGCGCCGGGATATAGCTGCGCGAGCGCGCCACCACCGCTTCGCCACCGACGAGATGGGGCCCGCGCCCGTCGACCTCGACGTCTTCGCCGTCGGCGCCCGTGGTGAACCAGCGCAGTTCCCCCGGCGCCGCCGGCCTGGGATGCACGGGGTCGAGCCACGGCGCCCAATGCTTGATGACCCACAGACCCTCCGCCGTCGTCGGCGGATTCGAGCCGACCACGACGCGGCAGCGCTGCGCCTGATCCACCGAGCGGTTCCAGCCGACGATGAAGCGGTATTGCGAATGCAGGAAGTCGGTGCCCTCGTCGAAATAGATGAGGTCGTGGGGATCGCCCTTGAAGCGCTGCTTGTCGTCCTCGTGCTCGCAGCCGGAGAACTCGATGAGCCGGTCGTCCAGCTTCCAGCGGTGGAGCTGGCCGTTATAGCCGGCGCGGTGGCCGAGGATTTCCGCCACCCGCTCCACCAGCTTGAGCGCATCCTTGTTGACCCGGCGCAGGATCAGTGACCGCTTATGCGCGGTAAGCGCGAGGCCGAGGCCAAGATCGGTGTTGTGGGTTACGATGAAGTCGTCGGTGATATAGAGCGAATTTCTATGGCGCACCTGGATGCACACCGCTTGAGCACGGCGGGAGAATTCGATTTTCTCGATGAACCTGGCGTCGATCTGGTGCTTGATTTCGGCGGCGATCTCGCGCTTGCGTGTGAGTCGGAACAGCCGTTGCGGCTCTCCAATTCGGATGCGCAGGCAATAGGCCTTTTGCCCGGCTCGGCTCTCGCCGTTATGCATGTATTTCGGGGCTTTCTTCGTTACACTCACCACCGCGCCAAGCGAGCGGGCGAGGTGTGTCACGTCGTCGGCGAGGCGGGCGGAGGTCGTCGTATAGTAGCAGGCGCGCTTCTCCTCGACCCAACCGTCAGAATCCATCAATCCCTGTAGGACGGCCCACCGCATATCAACCGGCCCGAAGAGATACTGGCGTGGAATGAACTTCCCTTCCGAATAATGGCCGAGCAACTTCAAATCGGTGAGGGCCTTGGCGGTTCTTATCAAAAACTCGCCCCTGAAGCGTGCGCTTTTTGCGTTGGTCTCGCGCCGGACGTCGATCGCAACATCGTCACCGCCGATAAGACGGATGGATTGCAGAATTTCATCATCTGCGGACGTTACATTGATACGCTTCGCCGTGCGGAACGAACCGTCTCCGATCAGTACGCCAAGCAGGTACGGATCGATCGGGCGCGCGATGAAATTGCCCTTGCCGACAAGACCGCCAGCGACATTGAATGCAACCGGATCACATAGCGGGATGGCAAACCTCATCGGGCGCCCATCAGAACGGCGCATGCCACCCTGAATCGCATTGATGATCTCCGCCGTAGTGTACTTTGCGGCGGAGGCGGCGCCAGCGGTCGGTTTGTTCCCAATCTTCCTGCTGATATGCGTCGGCCACGCCAGCCAATTGTGCTCCAGGCCTGCCTCCGTCGCTCCGCCATCGGCCATGGTCACGCGATAAAGATCGACCTCGCCCTGCGGAAAGACGCCGATTACTTCGGTCACTGTCCCATCAGTCGCGCAGAGTTTCGACCCGACCTTCAGGGTGCCGATTTCGACCCAGCCGAACGGAGTAAGGACCTTCGAATCCATGCTCTGAAGCTTACCGCCGCCGGCCTGCCCGCCATAGAACAGCTCATCCGCAGCGCACAGATAGGCATCGGTCTGCGGCCCCGGATTGGGCACCCAGGCGAGATGCGCGGTCTTCTCCCGCGCGATCGCGACGGCTTCGTCGCGCGCGTCGAGCGGCATCGGGCTCAGCCGGTCGATGATCTCATCGAGAAGGTCGCTCAAGGCGAAGCCTCTTACAGCGCAGCGTGGGCGCCGCGGCGCAGGATGAAGGCGATGCGGCGCGCCGCCTCGGTCTCGCTGAGCTCGAAAGTGAGCGTGGTGGCCACCTTTCCGTCCGCCTTCTCGCCGATCATGCCGGCGATCCTCGCCTTTGCCAGGGTGGCCGACACCGCGGCCGCAGGCTGCTTGATCTCGATGGCGAGCCGCCGCGCCTCCTCGAGCTCGTCGATCATCCGTGCGACGCTCGGTTCGGCCGAAGCCGCGTGCGACTTGATCTCGGCGACCCGCGCCTTCAACTCGGCTTTGCCGGAGAGCCGCGCAGCGGCCGCAGCCGCCCGCGCGCCGGGCGCATAGCCGGCCCGCTCATAGGCTTGCGGCACGGCCGCGCCGCGGGCGATCGCATGGGCGAACTTCTCATGGCGGATGTTTCTGAGCACGGGCATCGGGTCCTGGTGCGGGGGTGAGTACATGGCGCAGCGGGGAAGCCGCAGGGCCGGTCGTCATCTATTGGTGTGCGTGGTCTTGACCTGGAGCCGGGGCGGACCAAGACCTCAACGCCCTCGCCATCTTGCATATGCTTGGTCCCTTCTGGCGAAGGCCCCGTGATCTGCGGTATCTCACCTATTTCTTATGCATAGCTTCGGCAGGCAGAAAGAACTTGCTGCCGATTTCAGCGCGGAGGGCTTGTCCCAATTGATAGGTCAGCGCTGTGGCGGCTGTATTCCCGTCCGAGGCGTCACGCGAACTCTCGGTTTCGACCAACGGCTTGAACCCTTCGATGACGGCGCGCTTCTGCGCCGCGAGGAGCGCCCCCTCAGGGGTGCGCATTTCGGCTAGCTGCTTGGTGACGAAATCGAAGTCCGCCTTGCCGAGTCCGCCCTTGTTGTAGGCCTCCAGGATCGGGGTACGATCGTTGATCTTCTCCGCATCGCCGTCGTCACGCCTGATGCGGTCGAGGAGCTTCAACGCAGTGGCGTTTGAGACCGCCGCCGGCGGGTCCGGCTGGAGGGTCCGCTCCGTCGTGGCGAGCAGGCGCTCGCGGGCCTCCGGTGTGAGAATCTCGTTGTTGGCGATGGCACCGGCGATGCCGGGCTGTCCGCTGAAAAGGCCCTTGAGGGTGTCGGTTTCGGCCTGATCGGAGGCGCGCTGGCGCTGCTCCGCATCGAGACGCTCGGTGCGCTCCGCGTCCACTTGCCCGGCGCGCAGGTTGTCTTGCGCCTGCGTGACGAGTGATTCCCTCGTCTCGGGCGAAAGGTACTGCACCAGTGGATGCGGGCTCTCGTCCGCGGTCAGCTCCTCGATGGCGCGCGCGGGATCGGCCTGGGCGAGCGTTTTGTAGTTCGCGACGGTGAGACGGAGCGCCCCGGCCTTCTTCTCGGCGGCGGCTTGTTCCGGCGTTATGAACCGCTTGTCGACGGCGTCATCGATATTCGAATGGATGTTTTCGGTCGCGGCGATCGAGAGGGCATCGTCGGGATCGGCGCCGAGGTTCTGCTCCAGCTGCTGCAGCAGCTGCGCGCGGTGGGCAGCATGGGCATCGGCGGCAGCCTGGAAGGCGTGCCGCGAGACATTGCGGGCTTCCTGCATCAACGGCTCGTGCAGGGAGTTGTAGTAGGCCAGCCTTACCGGCTCGCTGGAGATGGCGCCGGCGGCGTCATCGACGGTCTTGGCGGCGTCGTCGGTCCAGCGCTGCTTGACGGTCGTGTAGTCGGGGTCGGCCGCGTACTGGGAGCGCAGGCCGATGAGGCCGGTGACGGCCTGTGTCCGCGCGGCATTGAATTCCTCACGCGCCTGCCGGGCGGCGAAGTCGGCCTCGGACTCGCCGAGCCGCGCGACCGAGGCGCCGAAGTGCTCGCCGGCGGTCGCAATCTTCTTGGCGCCGCGCGCATAGGCGTCGACATCGTAGGTGCCGACCGGGCGCACGCCGGCGATCCCCGGCGTTCCGCCGAGGTCTTCAAAGGTCGGTTGTTTCGGCATGCGTCAGGCCCGATCGCTCAAGTGAACATCGGGTAAGGCGCGCCGCCCGTTCCCATGTCGGTCCAGGTCATCTGGCCGCCGGGCGTGGTGGGCGCGTTCGCGCCATACATCCGCATCAGTGACGCCCCGCCGCCGGCGATGGTCGACATCGCGGAGAGGTAGGAGGCGCGCTGGGCTTCCTGGCCGGCAAGCGCGTCGATGTATCCGGAGTATTGGACGCCCTGCGCCTGGTTGAGCAGGCCGGTGGCGCGGTTCTGGCCATTCCACAGGTCCATCCCGGCGAGGTAGCTGCCGCGGCCGACGATGCCGCTCTGGTTCGTAACGGCGCTGCCGGTGCCGGCATTGACGCCCGCGGCCGCAGCATTGGCGACGGCGGAGGAGCGCAGCATGTTGGTCTTCTGGTCGACGTCGAAGGCCTGGCGCTGGGCGGCCGCAATTTCGCCGCCGGCGTTTTGGCGCAACTGCGCCGCCTGGTAGTTCGCGGCCTGCTGTTTCATCTGCGCGGCCTCTTGCGCATAGCCGCCGCCGGCCAGCGAACTCGCTGCGGAAATCGCGGAGCCTATGCCAGTGAGACCCATCGCGCCGCCGCCGAGCGTGGCGGCGGTCATGCTCAGGGGATCGAACAGCGGCGAGGTGTATTTGCGCAGGGGATCATAGGGGAAGTACTGCATCGCAATGCCTCCGGGGCAGGTGCTGCGGGTAGGACTGAGCGAGGTCGTTCATCGCAGCGTCCGCCGCGCGCACACCGTGACCGTGAGCGACGTGGTGCCGTCGCCGGCGGTGATGCGCGGGCGCATCCAGGCGGTGGCCTCCATCACTTGGCTGATGCCGGCCGCCGTGACCGAGATGGCGGTGCCCAGCGGATTGGTGAGCGTGTAGTAATTCACGCCGTCATTGGAGCCTTCGAACACGACGGTGCCGCCGGAGCCGAAGGTGCCTGTCACCTGCACCGTGCGGTCGACCAGGGCCGGCCGCTGCACCGGCTGGCCGGAATCGGGTCCGCCGTCGGTGAGGTTCGCCCAGGTGATGGTGATGGCGTCGATGCCGGAATCCTGGCTGCGGATCTTCTGGAAGCTCGGAACGATGATCGCCATGGGCGCTCCATAGGTTGGAAATCGGTGCGCGGGAGAAACCGGCGCAAACGCCGGCGGTCACCCGCGCGAGGTGAAGTAGAAGGAAACCGTCGGATTGGTGCCGCCGGTCAGCGTGCCGACATTCGCCTTGACCTGGCGTACCGGCGTCGGAAACAGGTTCACGATCTCGCCGGACAGGTATCCCTCGTTGGTGTCGAGCAGGCAGATCGTGTCCCAGGTGCCGCCGTCGAGCAGCGCCAGCAGGGACGCCACGACCCGGCTCGGGCTTCCCGTCACCTCCATCTGCACGGCGGCGGCGAGTTGCGGGAAGGCGAGGTTGAACACCGCACCGTCGCCGGTCGCGGTGGCCGCGTTGAGCAGCCTGATCGCTGCGGTCTGTGTCATGGCTGTCTCCTTGCGATCTCGCCGGATTAACTCATGTTTTGCGGGGCACGCGGGGCGCACCTGCGGGTGCAGGTACAAGGGGTGGCGCCGCCGGCGCGCGGTGCGGGTGCGCGCACACGAGGCCGACGGCGCCGTCGCGAGCCGCGGTGCGTCACGCGCTTGGGCGTGACGCGCAGGGGAGGGGCTCGCGAGCTGTGAATTCCAGAGTGTCTGCAGTCGCGCCGTCGGCGGCGTGCGCCCACGTCAATGCGGGACGTGTTCAATGAAATGGAAGGCTTTTGACGAGGGTGAGCGCAGGTAGTGAAGACCCGGCGTCGCTGGTATTAAAATCTGTCACTATTTCAAAAATAAAAACCCGGCAGGTGACCCGGCCGGGCGCGAAAAACCACGTTGGACATTTTTTCTCATGAGTTCGCCCCGCCGTCAAGACCGAACGTGCGCGGCCGGATGCAGGTGACGCCGGACATGAAGAGCCAACACTCACGCAATGTCATGGCCGGGCTTGTCCAGGACGAGCCCGGCCATGACGGTATTTATCGGTCGCCCTGCCGGTATCCATCTAAAGCGTCATTAAAATTGCAGCGCAGCTCCGAAAACAAAAACGCCCGGAGGTTTCTCCGGGCGCAAAAGAGCACGTTAAATATTATTTCTCATGAGTTCGCCCCGCCGTCAAGAGTGAACTCATCGCGTTTGTAGTCAACG
The DNA here is from genome assembly GCA_963800215.1 of uncultured Alphaproteobacteria bacterium. GTDB lineage: Bacteria > Pseudomonadota > Alphaproteobacteria > Rhizobiales > Xanthobacteraceae > JAJPKK01. Next base: position 524,684 of record CAWCZY010000014.1, read on the forward strand.
CTAAATGAAATTAAAGTTCCGCGAGGTCCGCGACCGGCCGCAATGCGAACGAGGCCTCGGCCGCGTCGAGCCAGGCCGCGGCGGTGCGGCGGTCGGCCCATCCGGCCCGGGCGGCATAGTCGCGCAAGCCGGCGATCACGACACGGGCGGCGACGCCGTGGCGGATGCCGAGATCGGCCTCGATGCCGTGGAAGGCACGCTCGTCGATCACCGCCGCAATGACGATCTCGAGGGTGCGGTCGCCGCGCCGTGCCCGGGCGGACCAGTGGTGCGCCCAGTGCTTGTAGCGCGACACCGCGTCGATGACGAACACCGGCTCGCGGCCATGATGGGTGGGATCGCGGCGCTCGAGGCAGGGCGATTTGATCAGCAGCGCGCCGGCCTGGGCGTGGAAGGCGATGGCAATGTCGTCGGCGGCGCGGATTTCCTCGGTGCCGATGCGCCCCTTGTCGACCAACCGTGCGAGCGGCGCCGGCAGGAGCTTGAGGATGGTGGCACCGGTGCCGCCGATATCGCTGCCGTCGCCGGCGCGGCGTTCGGCCTTGCGCAGCGCGCGCTTGAGACGTGCGAGGCTCTTGTCCTCGTCGGCGGCGCGGCGGCCACCTTGTATCGCCATGATGCACCTTTGGGCCAGAGCATTTTCCGTTTGGGCCTACCCTACTATTGGTGTCATTGCCCGGCTTGACCGGGCAATCCAGTACTCACGGCCGGTGTTTACTGGATCGCCCGGTCAAGCCGGGCGATGACAGCGAATGAGGAGTGAACCCAAACGAAATCCCCTCCAATCGGCTTTGGGCTAAAGCGGAGATACCAGGTCGGCGCAATCGCTCGCGGGCGATGTGCATCCGGAGGAGTGCGGGGCCGGCGCGAACAGCCTGGGAGCGTCCAGCGGCCTCTTGTCCTTGTAGACGCCGATCATCGGCGGCCTTTCGAGGCCGGCCTTGATGGCCCGATGCATCGCTTTCTGAAAGGCGAGGTCGGCCTTGCGGAACGATTGCGCGGCCGGCGCCGCGATCGAATCGCCGGCCTCGTCGGGCAGCGGTTTCTTGTGATCGTTCCTCTTCAAGCCGCTTTTCTTGAGCAGCCATTCCACCGATCCCGGCGTCCTGCCGAGAAGTCCGGCGACGGCATTGACCGAGGCGCCGTTCTTGAATGCCGCAATGGCGGTTGCCTGTTCGGCCGGCGAGCAGGTCTGGTCCATGACGATGTCCTCCTGGGCGTCGGGGCGTGCGGCGCCGGCCGGTCGATTTGACATGTTGCGATGATAGGACTATTGAAGGGGCTGACAAGAGGGAAAATCCTACTTACCAGCGGCGGAGCGAGTTTTGTACATTCACGCCATGGATTCGGTGCGCAACCTCATCGTCGCAAGGGTCGCCGAGCTCGGCCTGTCGCTGTCGGAACTCTCGCTGCGGGCCGGGAAGAACCACGCCTATTTCCAGCAATTCATCAAACGCGGCATTCCCGGCCGTCTGCCCGAAGAGGTGCGCGGCGTGGTCGCGCAGATTTTGAGGGTTGACGAATCGCAACTCAAGATGGTAGGAAAAAAAGCCGTCGCACCGGTAATTCCTCCGAACGCCGAACTATCCGGCGAGGTGCAAATCGCAACCCGGATTCCAGTATACGGACAGGCTGTGGGCGGGAAGGACGGCGAATTCATCCTCAATGGCAACCGGGTAGCCGATATTTTGGCGCCTCCGAGCCTGTCGCGCGTTGCCGACGCCTATGCGGTCTATGTCGTCGGCGACTCCATGGAACCGCGTTATTTTGCAGGCGAGATGGTGTTCGTCAACCCACGGTTGCCGATCAGCAAGGGCGCCTTCGTAGTCGCCCAGATCGCCATCGGCGACGGCGAGATGCCCCATGCCTACGTCAAGCGGTTCGTGTCGAGCGACGCCAAGCGGTTGCGGCTCGAGCAGTACAATCCCGCCAGGATACTGGAATTCCCCGCCGCCAGCGTGGTGTCGGTCCATCGCGTCATCATGGGCGGCGAGCGCTAGAAGGCAGCCGCCGCGACCGGGATCATAGGAATTGTTGGTTGACGGTAATAGGAAAAAGCCTATTATCGATAACGTGATTCCACCATCCCGGGACTGTCCATGGCCGCCATTCGCGTCGATCGGGACCACGCCCGCGGCCTGCGCGCAGCCGACGGTGTCCGCGCCCGCGGCGGCAGCGCCATGGAGGCGGCCTTGGCCGCGATCGAGGCGACGTTCTCGCCGGCGATCCGGCATTCGACCTTCAAGCGGCGCGTCGCCGGGCTGGTCCGATACGGAGCGGCGCATCCCGAGATACGATGGCGCTACCAGCGCCTCGCCGGACGCTATGCCGGGTCCGATCTCGATACCGCCGTGGTGATCGTCGAGCGGCTCCATCGCGCCGAGATCGATGCACGCGATGCCGCGGTGCGCCTGTGGGGCCGCTGCAGCCGGCCGCGCATCGCGCTCATGCTGCTGCAGGAACTCCGCCTGGTGCTGCGGCTGGTGCGCCGCTACGCGCCGGCGCGCTATCCCGGCCTCGTCGCCGCCGTGCTCGCGCAGGACGGCGCGGAGAATTCGGCCGGACTCTGCGGAAGCGGCGGAGTGAGCGGCGCGGCCGCCCACGAGCATGTTCACGAAATCCCGATCAACGGCCAATACACCTGCACGAGCAGCAGCAGGATCGCGAACTCCACGACGGTGAGCCACCATCCCAGGCGGAGCAGGTCCCGCGCTTCGAAATATCCGTAGGAATAGCCGACGATCAGCACACCGGACTGGTAGGCAAAGAGCTTGCCGCCGGCGGCGAACGTCCAGATCATGCCCAGCAGCAAGGGCGACATGCCCTCGGTCTTGGCAAAGTTCACCACCAGCGGAATCGACGTGGCGAGCATCGAGATCTCGCTGGCGAGAAAGAAATGATAAACGAACCCCGCCCAATACAAGATGACGGTGGTGGCCATCAGGCTTGTCAGGTACGGCTGTATCGAGGTGAAGACCAGGTGGGTGAGGAGGTCGATCCCCTTGGTCGCCTGGAGCACGCTTCCCATGCTCACGGCGGCGGCTACGAAGAACACCGGCATGTAGTTGAGCTTGCGCAAGTCCTCCGCCTCGAGGATGCCGACATAGGGAAGCAGGGCGAACAGGCCCACGCCCATTCCGATCACCGCCGGCGAGATGTGATGGATGAAATCGGTCAGCCACAGGGCGACGGCGGCGCCGAGCAGCAGCGCCGCCTTTTTCTCCAGCACCGACCACGGCCCCATCTTCTTCAATTCATTGAGCAGAAAGTCGTGCCCGCCCTCCAGGCTCACCACCTCCGGCGGATACATCCAAAGGGTGAGCCGCCACGCCACCAGCACCGTGATGATGCTGCACGGGAGGAACGCGAGGAACCACGCGCTCCACAGCACTTCGACGCCGCCGACCTTCTCGATCAGGCCGCGCGCGGTGATCGACCCGGCGCCGGCGATGATCATCTTGTCGAAGATATTGGCGGTGTAGGTGAGAATGAGAAACATGCCGCGCGCGACATTGCTCCCGGTCTGGGCACGAAAGGCCTCGACCAGGCCGAGCGCGATCGCGGCCATGATGACGAGGCGGGCTACTCCCGACGGAACGATGAAGGTCAGCAGAAAGTCGGTGACGATCAAGCCCAAGAGAATGCGCGGATAGGTGCTGCCGATCCGCAGCATGACCACATAGGCCAGCCTGCGCGCGACGCCGGAACGCGTCGCGATGACCCCGAGCAGGAGCGCCGAGAACAGGAACCAGGCGGTATCGTTGGCAAACCCGGAAAAGGCCACGTTGAACCGGACGATGCCGAGCGCCCAGAACAGAAAGCAGCCGATGAAGCCGGTGACCGTATAGTCCATGGCCTGCGTGATCCACGCCACCACCATGAACATGGAGATCGCGAGCCCGTGCTTGGTCGTGGGCTCGATGTCGACCGGCATGAACCAGATCGCGAGGGGCACGAGGACGCACAAGACCTGGCTGGCGATCGTGAGGTAGCGACGTGCCGCCTGTTCATCCCCGAGCGCCGGCGCAGCAGTGCCACTGTCGAAGGTCATGCGTTTCCTCTGCCGTCTCCGCCCTTGGCCAACGTCGGATGACGGCGGTTGCCGTGCCGGATGAGTTTGGTCGGCGCAAGCCGTCGGCGTCAAGGCGCGTATGACCGCGCTGACCTGCAGGCGGTTCTATTTTTGATCCGGTCCGCGATGTCGGGGCTGGGGCCGTCAGAATGGCCCGACGCCGAAATGCAGGCGCTGGGTGATGTCGTAGCTCGTCTTGGTGGTGGGATAGGCGTAGTCGACGCGCAGCGCGCCGAACGGGGAGTCCCAGATCAGGCCGGCGCCGATCGAGGAGCGGATCTGGCGGGAATCGGCGACGTTGAGCGACTGGGACAGCGTCGGGAAGGAGGTCTGCCCGCGGTAGCCGAAAACGGTTCCGGCGTCCGAGAACACCGCGGCCTTGAGCGCGAAGTCGGGCGGCAGCCAGGGGATCGGCGTTTGCAGCTCCGCGGTTGTCGCCAGGTATTGGCTGCCGCCGATATTGTCGGCGGTGGTGCCGGGCGTGAGGTCGCGCGGGCCGAACCCGTTGGGCGCAAAGCCGCGCACGAGCTGCGGGCCGCCGAAGAAGCCGTCCGCGAATGGCAGCGGCTGCCCGCCGAACGGCGAGATGTAGCCGCCCTGCGCACGCGCCATGCCGACGACGTCGTCGCCGAAATCGTGGTAGTAGCGGATGTCGTCGGCGCTCCGGTAGAAATCGACATCGCCTCCAAGCCCGGCGACATCCTGCTTGACCTCGATGCGCAGGCCGTCGTGAGGGTTCTTGGCATTGTCCAGGGTCGAATAGAGGAATGTCGTTCCGATCGTGGAAACCCAGGCCGGCCCGTCGAGCGCCGCCTGCTTCACCTCGGCGGAGGCGGCGACGCAGTCGTGCGGCGGCAGGCAATCCATCAGGGCGGGGTTGAGCGACAGGCTCTGGTTCACCAGCGAATAGCGTGCCTCGGTGCTCACGGCGTCGGTGATCGGAGCGTCGAGCTTGATACCCGCGCCGTAATTCGTGCTGCCGTAGGACTGATTGGGGTTGGTCAGGGTCTCATTGCCGAAGAAGTCGAGGCCCAGCGTCGAGCGTGTGTCGAGGAAATACGGCTCGGCCAGGCTCAGCTTGCCGGCGCGCTCATATTGTCCGAGGGTGGCGGAAACCTTCACATATTGTCCCAGTCCCAGGAAGTTACGCTCCGACACGGTGACTTCGGCGAGCACGCCATAGCTGCTCGAATAGCCGCCCGATATGGCGAAGTTGCCGGTCTGTTGTTCCTCGACGTCGACATTGAGCACGACACGGTCGGGCGCCGACCCCGCCTGGGTCGAGGCCTTCACGGACTTGAACAAGCCCAGCGCCTTCAGGCGCCGCTCCGCCCGGTCGACCAGATTGCGGTTGTAGGCATCCCCTTCGTGGATGTCGAACTCGCGCCGGACCACGTGATCGCGGGTGAACGTATTGCCGCGGACGACGATGCGCTCGATATAGCCGTGCGGGCCTTCATCGAGCGCGAACACGAGATTGAGCAGCTTGGTTTTGCGATCGCGATTTGCGTGCGGATGCACGGAGACGAACGGCAGTCCCCGCTGGCCCAGGGCCATGGCGAGCGCATCGACGGACTTGTCGACCGCCTGGGCGTCGTAGACGTCGCCGCTCGCCAGCTTCAGTTCCCCGAGCAGCGCCGACCCGTCCAGTTCGGATACGTGGGACTGGATATCGATTGTGCCGAGACGGTAGCGGTCGCCTTCGTCCAGGGTGAAGGTGACGATGAAGCCTTTCTGTGCCGCATCATATGCGCCGGTGGCGGCGACGACCCGGGCGTCGGCGAAGCCGTTCTTGAGGTAGAAGGTGTGCAGCAGGTCGCGGTCGGAGTCGATGCGGTCGGAGTCGTAGACATCGGTGGTCTTGAGGAACGCGAACCAGCCGGACTCGCTGGTCTTGATGACGCCTTTCAGCAACTGGTCGGAAAAAGCGCGATTGCCGACGAAGACGATCTTCCTGATGCCGGTCTTGGGGCCCTCATTGATCTCGAAGACGAGATCGGCACGGCCTTCGCCTCTGGCGATCGTCTTCGGCGTGACCTGCGCGTCGTAATGGCCGGTACGGCGGTAGATATCCTGGATGCGTGCGACGTCGTCCTGGATTGCGGCCTTGGTGAGGGCCGTGTGCGCTTTCGATTGGATCTCGCCGGCGAGATCCTTTTCCTTCAGCTGCTTGTTGCCCTCGAATTGCACGCGGTCGATGACCGGCGCCTCTACGACGGTGACGATGAGGCGCGGGCCGGACCAGGCGACCTTCACGTCCTCGAACAGGCCGGTCGCGAACAGGGTCTTCAAGCCGTCGTTGGCGGCGGCAGAATCGAGCCGGCCGTCTCGTGGGGCATGAAAATGCCCGCGGATCGCCGCGGCGTCGACACGACGATTGCCGTGCACGATGATGGAGCCGTCGGCGGGCTCCGCGACGGCACCGTCGAGAGCGAAAGCGAGAAACGCCAAGGCGCAGATCGCCGGCGCCCAAAGCCGCCAAGCACGCCAACCCGCCAAAACCCGCGATAGCATCCCAATGCCTCCGCCGTCCCGCACGGTTCAACCGGATCTCCGGGGCGAAAGCGTGAAGATTTCAAGCGGGCGGCTGGGCATTCTCGAGGCTGCCGGTATGCGACGCCGCACGCCTGCAGGACGCGTGGCATAGCCGACACCGGCAATGCCCGAACACTCAGGGCTGGGCGCGGAAATCCTGATCGGCGTACACGGAATCCTTGGGGTCCTGAATGACGACGAAGCCGCGCCGGGCCGCCTGGTGGCAGCCGTTGCAGGCCTCGGTCAGGCGTCCATAGGCTGCGTTATAAAGCCGTTCGTTCTTTTCCTTGACCGCCTGATCGAGATCGAGCAACGGCTGCCGGACGATGGTCTCGATCATCTCCACGATCGACAGCTTCTGCCACTGCGGCCAAATGATCGAGGCGCGGTCGAAAGCCTCATCCAGTTCGTGCACCTCGTAGGCGGCGTAGGACCAGTTCTTTTCGCGCCCGGCCGCCGCGAGCTTGATATGGCGGGGCTGTATGGTCGTCGTCATGAGATCGCCGAGGCCCGGGCGATAGGCCGGCCCGCTCGGCTGCTGCTGGGCCGGCACGCTGACGGGCGCCGCGATCATGATTGCGGCCATCGCAGCGATCGCGCACACGAAACTCCTCATGGAAAGCTCCCTTCTTGCAGTCTTCGGAGGTCGCAGCGAGACTACCAGAATGTTGCAGGCTGGAACATCACCGGCGGGCGCTTGTGTGACCGTGGTGGCTCGATGTCGCCGCAGGACTGCGACAAGTTGCCGTATGATGGCCTTCGACGCGGTCGCGGCGAACGCACCGGCGTGATCGGCAAAGGTTGCGGCGCTCGTCGCGGTGGCAGCGCCGGCAAGCTCTCGCAGCCCAATCGGCAATCCGGCGCATGCAGCATCGCATTGGACCGCCTCGGGACGCGGTCCGGTGCGGGCGCGATCCACCCTCGATTTCGGGCTCGAATTGCCGACGCGGGAGAGAACGTCCGATGGTCATCGCGGAACGTGGAGCGGGTCCACAACGTGGGGATGACCGGCCGCATGACCGGTATCCCGGCACGGCTTTTCGGGGGGCGCGGCAGTAAAAACAGGCGGGGCCGCCAATGACGGCGGCCCCGCCTTTGTTACGGAAATTTTAATGTCTTTGTCCCGGAGGGGTAGTATAATCGCTGCGCTCTTCCCCAAAGAGCAGGTCCCGGCCTCAACCCCAATCCCCCCCCGCGAGGTCGGGACCATCTTTCTTTAGCGCAATCGTGGCTATTCCGTGGGCTGAATTGCAGTCGCCGCTACGATTGTCGAAAGCTGTTGCAATCGGGCGACGCCGCAGGGGCGAATGTCCGCCGCAACAGTGCCCGCGCCGCCCCCGTGCAATCGCGATAACACGCTGAAATTGTTTCTATATATTGAAACGCTTGGTCGTCTCGCGCTGCTCGCTGCGATCGCTCGGCAGGCATGGAGCGACGCCGATGCGGACACGCGAATGGCCGGCAGGAAGTGGTACCGCGATCCCGTGTTGCCGTTTTGATTTGCATCCCGGAGATGAAGCATCACGCTGCCGGCGTCCCTCAAAGCTCCCCGTTACGTGGAATGCTCGCCGCAACTCACTCGGCCTGTCTTGGACGCTAGGCACCTATCCGGCCGGCGCCGGGCGCCTGTCCGGTCCGCAGATGATCGCTTCGGCGAATGCGAGCGTACTCGGTCGCTCGCCGTGTTGAGAGGCGTCAAGCCGGTGCCGTCGCGACAGCCGGTCACGCCGAATCCTTCCCCCTTTACTCCGAGGCTGGCGGCAACTTTTCGAATCCCGCATCGAGATCGACGGATACGGGAACCTTGTCATCCAGCGCCCCGGTTTGCTTCCAGGTGGTGGCGGCCAATGTATGCGGTCCGGAGAAACCGAAATCTCCCGACAGTGTCGGATAGCCGTCGATCATGTCGCTGAATTTGGCGATGCGTTTCTGTTTTCGGCTGTACACCATGATCGGAAACGACCACGGCGAATGGCCCCCCGAAGACATCATGCTGTAGACGAAGAACTGCGAGTCCGGCGACCATTTCGCATTGTAGACGTAATACCCATTCGCCCCGCGCGGCGAGGAATAGTCGTGCGACGTCACCGTGTCGCCGGCGCTCGAGCGGATCACGACGCGGCTTTCCATATCGGGCGTGGCATCGAGGCTGACATCGACGGGAAGCACCGACGCGCGCATCGCCTTGTCGGGCGATACGAAAATCCGGGGTACGACATTCCGGCAACTCCCCTCCGGTCGCGGCGTCGTCAGCAGCTTGTGTCCGCTGCACGGCGCGTCTGCGAGGGCACCTGCGGCAAGCACTGCCGCGGACGCCGCGGCCAGAATTGAAATCGGGAGCAACCTCGACAATCCCATTATGCCACTCCCGGCTCATGAGCTCTTGCGGCAACCTTCCCACTCAGGCGCGGTCCGTTCAAGTCGAATCCGATTGCTTTCCATGCGCGTCGATATTTCGTATGTTCGAGCCGCGAAATCTGCAACATATCGGGCGCGTGCGCGGAGCATCCCGCATCGTAATTTGTCCGCCACCCCGGGGCGACACTCAATGCCGATCCAATCGACGAAAGCCGCAGGTTCGCGAAATTTGCACGCGATACGTATCGTTTCCGCCCTGGCCGCGTCCGGCCTCCTCGGTACGTGGGCCGGCGCGGCGCGGGCCGAATATCCGGACCGGCCGATCCGGCTCATCGTTCCGTTCCAACCCGGCAGCATATCCGACAACATCGCGCGCATCCTCGCCGCCAAGTTCAACGAGCGGCTCGGGTGGCAGATGGTGGTCGAGGCGCGCGTCGGCGGCAGCAGCATCGTCGGGACCGAAGCGGTGGCGCGGTCGGCGCCCGACGGCTACACGATCGGGCTCGCCAACACGACCTCCCACGCCGCGTCCGCCGGCCTCAGCGCCAAGCTGCCGTTCGATCCGGTCAAGGATTTCACCCCGATCGGCATGGTCGGCAGTTCCCCCTTCGTGTTGGTCGCATCCAAGCACGTGCCCGTCGCCAACATGCGCGAATTCATCGCGCTGGCGAAGAGCCGGCCCGGCAAGTTGACCTATGCATCGGCGGGGACGGCGACCATGGCTCACCTCGGCGGCGAGCTCTTCAAGAGGGTGGCCGGTGTCGACATCGCGCACATTCCCTATCGCGGCACGTCCCAAGCGGTGATCGACCTCATGGAGGGCCGGGTCGATCTCCTGGTGGGCACGATCTCGGGAACAGCGCCATTCATCAGAGACGGCAAGGTGCGCGCACTGGCGGTGATGAGCGAGACGCGCAATGCGGCGCTGCCGGACGTGCCGACCGTCGCGGAGGCCGGTGTGCCCGGATGCGAAGCGGCGCTGTGGACCGCGCTGGTGTTGCCGGCCGGCGCTCCGCCCGAAATCGTGACGCGGCTGAGCCGGGAACTGATGACCATCGTGGGGCTGCCCGACATTCAGGAGGCGCTCGAGAACCAGGGCGTGGAGGCGGAAACGGGGTCCGCCGCCGTGGCCGCCGCGCTCATCAAGGCCGACGTCGCCAAATGGGGCGAAGTCATCAAGCGCGCGCACATCGGTCCGCAGGCCCAATGACGAAATGCCGGCACGGGCTTCTCCCTCTCCCGCTTGCGGGGGAGGGTCGGGGAGGGGGCGAGGGCGCCAGCCCTATTCGGCGGGCTCCTTGGCGACGGCCGGGGCCGGGACGACTTCCTTCACCGCGCCGCGCCAGCCGGAATGGGTGAGGTCGAAGACGATGCCGTCCGGCCCCTGGTACTTGACCTCGTAGAACGTATTGGGATGCCCGTCGGGACGGCCCATCAGATAAGAGCCGCCGGCCTTTTCCACGTCCTGTGCCGCCTGGTCGAGATCGTCGACCCACATGCCGAAATGGAACAGGCCGGTCTTCTCCTTCTCCGGCCTGACCTTGAGAAGCGCGATATTGATCACGCCGTCTGACATGTAGAGACCGCGGCCCGCGTTGCCCGCGCGCTTCATCCCGAACGCATTCTCGAAGAACTGTGCCGACGCCTCCGGGTCGTTGACCAGCAGCGCGATGTGCCTCATGCGAGCAACCATGGGATCCTCCGTTTTCGTCCGGCGATAACGCGGTGACCGACGTTAGCGCATGAGCGCGAAAAGTTGCAGACTTTTCGGAACAGATGTTGCGCAAGATCAAAGACGGGCGCGATGCGATTCAACCCTGGTTAGCCCGACCGGCCCCGCGCCGACGACGATGACGCGGTCGTCCATGGTGCGGCCGGTCGCGCGGACGATGGCGCGCATGCCCAGGAGACCCGGTCAGGTATGGGCCGAGGGACCCCGGTAGCCGCGCGCGAGCGCTTCCAATTCGCAGGCGAAACCGCCATGGGTATGCGCGAAGTGATGATCACCCGGCAGATGCAGCGTGTGGGATGTCGTGTTGACCCACACGATCCTGTCGTTCGGGCACCGCAGCCGCGCATTGTGCTCGGTCTCACTGGTGTCCGGTTAATTCGTGAATAAATTCAGTTGGTTGGATGGTGTTGAGAGTGATGAATTGGAAGCGCCGTCGAAAAGTGCCTGTGCCAGAGGGGTTTTCTCAAAAGAATGAACCGACAAAATCTGTAGAAAAGTGTAGAGCGAGACATCGAGCACCAAGTCGATTTTTATGATGGCGGCGAGCACATAAACGCAGACGGCAATCCAAATTTGAGTTTTCACCGCGTTCTCGGAAGTGCCGTAGAAATGCTTGATGCGTAAATTTTGCTTTATCCATTTGAAAAATAGTTCCACAGCCCAGCGTTTTTTATAGAGCGCAGCGATCATGTCGGCGGAGAGTGTGAAGTTGTTGGTCAGGAACACAAGACGCAGCCCTGTTTCTGGATCGCGGAACGAGACGCGCCGTAAGCGCTGAGGATAATCTTGTTTGGTATAAAAACCATCGAGAGCGATACTCTGGTCAGAGCCAACGCCAGTTGCTGTATCCGGCACCGGATGGGAATAGACGCGGTGGTACTTCATGTTGACCTTGGTTCGGGTGACAAAGAACGCACCGGCTTGATGGATCACATAAAGTCTCTGGAAATCAACATAGCCGCGATCCATGACGTAGATGGCGCCGGCCTCGGGCGTGATGAGGTCGAGGGCCAGGGCATCACCCATTTTACCGTCTGAAATATGGACAAAACTGGGTATCGGCCCGCGCAGGTCGAGCAGTGTGTGCATTTTGACTGCGGCTTTTGTCGAACGAAAATCGGCCCACGGAAACAGCGAAAGACATAAATCAATCGTGGTGCTGTCGAGCGCGTAGACTGTGTTGGCAAGGTCAAGACCAAAATCAGCTTTGAGATAAAGCTTGCGCGCCCTTTTGATCAGAACAGCCGCCAGATCAGACCATATGCGCCAATCGCGCAGCTCGTTTGCATCGGCCAGTGTTGATTTTGCGACGGGTCCGCGCAGGCCCATGCTGCGCAATTTTGCAGGTTGCGCCCCAAGACAGGCTTCGATGTCGCGCAGGCTCTCACGATACGTGACTTGAGCAAACGCCATAACACGGAAATGTTCCGTGCAACGAAGGGTTCGGGTGTCACGATCACCACGATACTTCGCAACAATGCGATTGAAACTCGTCCAGGGAACAAAATCCATCACTTGCGAGAAAAGCGTTCGGCCTGTGTACATTGCGCCCCCGACTGGATAACCACAATCGGGGAAGATATTACCTCGAGAAGCCTAGATCGAGTTCAAGGTGCCACCAAAATAAACACATCGGAAACCCTTGTCCTGCAGCGTTATATTGAAATCGTACCCTCCGTCAACCGGACAGCAGTGGCTCGGTCTTGAACATGAAAAGATGCTGTTTGGACGGAGCCGCGCCTTGCGCCCATGCGCCTGACGCGGCCAGTCCGAGAAGCAATGCAGAGGTGACCAGCCGGATCATGATTTGCCCTTGTGTGAAGATGCAGTCGATCCGGCAGTATACACGGGCGGGATCGTCGTCCCAGCCTCTCGGCGCGGCGTCTTTTGGAGGTCATCCGGAGCGTCAAAAAAAGGGGCCGCCAATCGAGGCAGCCCCGCCGACCATCTTATGGATGGCCGATCAAAGGACGACGCAACGCCGGAATCCCGGGTGCCAGCGGAAGCCCGCTCCGCAGACGACGGGCGGCGCCACGACCACGGCGGGAGCCACGACTACGGGGGCCGCTACGACCGCGGGCGCAACGATTACAGCGCCATTCGGCCGGCAACCTCCATACGGACCGCGGTGAAAACCGATCCCGCATCCTCCCTCGGCCTGGGCGCCGAACGATACCAAGGACGAGCCCAGCACGGCACAAGCAAAAGCAAAAGCGAACGTTCTAGACATCGGCTTGTTTTCCTTTCTCTCTGAATGGATGTTTTCCACTTTGGAACGCCCCCCACGAGGCGCAGTCCCGACCCCAACCATCCCAACCCCGTTGAGGTCCGCACATCTTCATCCCAATCATGGCGGTCCCGGCGCAAAAATGTGATCACGACCGTGAATATTTGCAGCCTGCTGTCCCAAGTGGTCCAGAGTTTTGCCGCTTTCCTGGGTTTGGGCGCTCCGAGGCCGCGCACGAGGCCTTGAGCGACTTGGTCATCGAGAGCGCTTGGGCGGACCACGTACTCGCCGCACAGGCCTCCGGGCCGCCACGCTTTTGGACGCCCTCCGCAGCACGGCCGCGGACATCCTCGGCATCCGCGCGAAGCATCGGCAATGCGAGCTGCGCGTCAGGGTCCCGCGATTCGCTCGGCGAGGAGAACCATGGTCTTGCGGTAGATCACCGACCGGTTCCACTCGTGCATGACCTCGAAATTCGCGGTGCCCTCGCCGTAGGGAGCGCCGGCGTGCCAGCCGTTGGTCCTGAGGAGATTGGCGGTCGAGGCGAGCACGTCGGGCACGCTGTGGCGGAGATCGACGTGCCCGCTGCCGTCGTAATCGACGCCATATTTGATGTAGGAGGACGGCAGGAACTGGGTCTGGCCGATCTCGCCCGCATAGGCGCCGATCAGGTCGCGCAGGCTGAGATCGCCGCGCTGGACGATCTGCAGCGCGGCGAGAAGCTCGCCCTGGAACAGTTCGGTGCGGCGGCAATCGTGGGCGAGGGTCGCGAGCGTGCGGATGACCGGCAGCTTGCCCATGTCGCCGGTGCCGTTGTCGCTTTCGAGCGTCCATATCGCCATCAGCAGCGTCGCCGGCACGCCGAACTGGCGCTCGATGCGCGCGAGCAGCGCGGCGTGGCGCGCCATCAGCTGCCTGGCGCGATTGATGCGAGCCGGGACGATGCGGGTCGCGGCATATTCCTCGAAGCTCTTGCGGAACGTGCCGCGCTGGCGTCGGTCGAACGCGAGCACCCCGCCGTCCTCCGTGAGCCCCGCAAATGCGCTGTCGATCACGCCCCGCGACACCCCCGCCGCCGCGGCTTCCCGCGACATGGCGGACAGGAAGGTGTTGAAGTCGCCGCCGCATTGCGCGGCGCCGGCGGGCGGCGCGAAGAGCAGGATGCAAAGCAGGATCGTGGCGGATCGCAACAGCGTGGTTCTCCTCGGTGTTTCTCGTTCGGGGGATCATCGCACGGGAGGACAGGCCGGCAAAGCACGGAGAGGCTGCGGCGCGGCGGCGTGACGCCGCCGCCGTCGCGCATCGGCTGCAAGTGCTCATCCAACTTCGACGAGTGGGCCAGCACCGAACATCGAAGCTCCGAAGTCGCTGCGGGCGGCTCTACTAAAAGCCAAATTGTTGTGTTCATGTTCATTTCTCTAACCACGGTATTGTTTTGTACATGTTGTGAAGCTGTTCGGAGATCGTCTACGCTGGTCCATCTCGGAAGCCGATGGTCCTGGCGCAGGATCATTCGGGGAGGACGCAAATGGTTCAGCGACTGGCTTTTCCCTCCGTGGCGGCAATAGCTGTAGCGTCCAGTTCTCAGCTTTGCGCAGTCACCGTCGCCGAACAGTGTCCAGACGCTCGATCCTCCCGGTGCCGTCAAGGCGGAAGGTACCTGGAGCCTCGGCGCGAGGGCTGGCGACTTCATCTTTGTCGCCGGCATGCAAGGCATCGATCCCGTGACCAACACGTGCAGGACCCACAGGCCCGCATTCGCCAAGCATTGCTCAATCTCAGGCTGATCGGAGACCACCGGACAAAACGCTCGGCGCAGGGTCGGCCCCCTGGCGACCGCTAAATGTCGATAGGAGGAAATAATGAAAACGCGCCACCCCGTCGTATTGTCCATCTTGGCAGGCCTTGCAGCCGGCGCTGCTGCCGTTCAGGTGCTCCATGCTCAGGCCAAGCCGCCCGCGTATGTGGTCGCGGAGATCGACGTGACGAACCTGGAGCCTTATGACAAGGAGTACGTGCCGCCCGCGGCGAAAGCGATTACGGATGGAGGCGGCAAATATATCGTTCGCGGGGGAGAGACTGTGGCCTTTTATGGCGATCCGCCCAAACCGCGCGTTGCGATCATGGTCTTCGAGAGCATGGAAAAAGCAAAAGCCGCATTTAATTCTTCGGCGTACAAAGAAGCCAAGAAGGTGGGAGACCGATACGCTAAATTCCGCGTCTATGCCGTGGAAGGCCTGTCGCAATAGCGCTTGGAGCATCGCGGCGCGCGCGGCGCGCCGGCCGCCGGCCGCCTGGATCATGAAGTCCGCGACCTCCAAACGCCTCGTTCAACGCCGAGATGCTCAACCTCGGCGGGATCTATTGGATAGTGATGGTTTCGAGTTTGACCGGCCAGAGCGGTCGTTAAAAAATCCGGCGTTGGTCGATTTCGCGCTGTCGTAGCCGATCGTCATTGAGTGGTCGCCACCTATCACTATTACTTTGAAAAGGACTGCTGACTGCTACTAATCTTCCTATTTGGATCGGGACGTATACGGGTTGGAGTGTCGTACCCGAACATTCAGTGCTGCTCTTTATCACCATACCATGCGGTATAATTGTCGTCTGTTCAGCGACTGGGCTTGCGCTGGCGTTATCGTCTGGCCTCACAAGGTCGGTGAAGAGGCTTTTTAAGTAACCTGACCTATGAATAGGGCCACTTGCGAGTTTCTTCATCTGCGGCACAGTTGATTATGTAACGCTTGCGAAGGATGGACAGATAATTCATTGGTGCGGGGGTGCTCAATCTGACGATTGAACTGTGCCCCGCCTTCAAAGCTGCCCACGGGCCAAGGCTTCGTGCCGAGAGAGCCGGCACGAAGGGGGCTTCCAATGCCCTGGCGCGGCAGAAAACCATCGCTGAAGCGACGGTTAGGCACCAATTCGAGCCACCCAACCTTGCTGGTAGGGGTGAAGCGTAAGGCCCCCATGCCAAGTGCCTGCCAACAAGTTCCAAGCAGCCGTCGTGACCGGCCCCGGCGATGCATTAAACAGTGGATCACCGGCTTGGAAGAGATATCCCACGAAGAATACTAGGTAGATAATTGGTATTCCATCCACTTCCGTTCTTATTGTGTACGAAAAAGTCAGTTGCTTGAGAGTTTCGCTCCAGGCGCCGCTGATAGCGATCGCAGATGACGAGGCGGCGCCCCATTGTATAGTTCCGGTAACGTTTCCTTGCGCGTCAACGCTCTTTATGTCGAGAATTGCGTTCTGCAAGTCAGCAACGAGATTCCAGTTTCCAATTTTGAGGGGCATGATCGGCATCCTTTCTGAAGACGTAGTCAGGATCACCGATCGAGATTATTCGTTGCTCTCAGGAAGATGTATGACCAATGTCACATTGATCGACGCTACGGGAGACGGCTCGTGGTCCTCAAATTACCGAGGGGAGTTGGAAAAGAGCCATGCAGCAGCAGACATGCAGCAGCAGACAAGTACAAGCGTGAAAACGAGTGGAAATCGAACCTCATCCTCGCAGGCTCGCTTGTGCTGCTGTTTCTTGGGATGATCGTTCGCGACTGGGTGCCGCGAGGTGTCGAGCGGGGTGCCACGAGTCTAGGGGGCGGAGGGCACAAGGAGCCGAAACAAACCAAGCCCGAAGAGTCCAATCCCGAGGGCATCCATCAATATGCCGTGCACTTTTGGCTTCCAGGGATTGCCAGTGACCTTGTAGATGCCGACCACCTTGGCTCCCTTCACCTGCGTTTGCAGCGGATGGTTGACCCATTCGCCAGCGCCGAAAAGTAGCAGCCCCAGTCCAATCGGAAAGGCGGCGATGAATTGCTGCGAAACGGCTGCAACCGCAATCAGGCCACCTGCAACGGCCACAACGTTCCACCAGTGATCGGGCTTAAATCGATCTAGGTCCATGATGGTCAAACCAGCCTTGATGGCCGGGCGGGAAGTCCCCGTACCTATGTCGTATCTTAAGCGGAGATCGGGGGAGCGAGCGCTCGGCTAAGTATCTGATTCCGCTTGGCTCCCCGGGCCGGATTCGAACCAGCGACCAACCGGTTAACAGCCGGTTGCTCTACCACTGAGCTACCGAGGAATAGCGCAAGCAGATCGCCGAGCCCTATAACAAACAGGCGCGCCTTTGACCAGCGGCTTTTCCCCGGCTCCCGGGGCCGGCAGGGGCCCGGGCCGGTGCGGGAGCGGCACTGTCATCGCCCGGCTTGACCGGGCGATCCATTGAACACCGACCGTGAGTACTGGATTGCCCGGTCAGGTCGGGCAATGACACCAATGGGTCAGCCTCATCGGAAAAGTCCTCCAGGGCGCGCGCTCCCTCCCTTGAAAAAGGAGAGGGCGGGGAGGGGATCGCGGGCCGCAGGCGCGCGGCGTCTGATGGGAGTCAGCGTGCCCCCTCCCTAACCCTCCCCCGCAAGCGGGGGAGGGGATTTACGCGGGGGAGGGGACTTACGCTACCCCGCGACCCGGATCTTGGCGGTGGCCGAAAACGCCGGCATCACCTCGCGGGCGAAGCGGCGCAGGTGGTCGCGCGAGCCCGGTCCGTTGTTGAGCAGGATGTTCTCGATGCCGGCGTCGCGCAGCATGGCGAGCTTGACGGCGATCTCGTCGGGGCTGCCGAACAGCGCCGAGCGTTCGCTCGCCTCGTGGGTGTCGGCGAAGCTGACCATGCTGGACTTGCTGTCCCCGGTCGGGGTCTGGGCGAGGCTGGTCATGCGGCGGGTGGCGGCGAGGCGGTTCTCGACGGCCTTCGCCTTGTCGGCGGCGTCCCTCGCCACGTAGTAGGCGCGGGCGACCGCGACCGACATCGGGTCGAACACGCGCCCGCGCTTTTCCACCTCGGCCTTGAACAGGTTGAAGCGCTCCAGGATCGCCTCCGGCGAGGCGAACTGGTCGAGCATGAGGCCGTAGCCGCGCTCGGCCACCTTGTGGATCGAATCCAGGCTGCCGGCCGCCATCCAGATCGGCGGATGCGGCTTCTGGGCCGTCGGCGGCTCGACGATGATGTCCTCGAAGTTCCAGAACTTGCCGTGGTGGGAGAACCGCTGCTCCGACGTCCATGATTTCAGGATCAGCGCGAGGCCTTCCTCGAAACGCTCCTCCGCCTCCGCGATCGGGATGCAGAAGCTGGCGAATTCGTTGTGGCGGTAGCCCTTGCCGACGCCGAATTCCAGCCGCCCGTTGGACATGAGGTCGATGGTCGCGGCCTGCTCGGCCAGCAGCACCGGGTTGTGCCAGGGCAGCACCACCACCGCGGTTCCCAGCCGCAGCGTCGTCGTGCGCGCCGCCACCCAGGTGAGCAGGTTGAGGCTCGCCGAGACCTGGCCGAATCCGGTGAAATGGTGCTCGACCACGAAGGTGCTGTGATAGCCCAGCGCCTCGGCCTCCACGTTGTATTCGACGAATTCCTTGAACCCCTGGGCGCTGTCCACGTCGGGCCCGCCACGTCGCGCCTGGGCACTGCCGAAAAGACCGAATTTCATGGGTTGTCCGCTACTTATGGAGGTTTGGCCCAACCGAGGCGACCGCCCGCTGGCGATGTGCAGCGCCCCACGATCTTTAGCACATGGCGGTGGCCAGTCACCCTGCAAATGCCTTGCCGCCGCGCGGCCATCATGCTTGCCGCGCAACCGAAATCCGGCAAATATGACAGTCGTTAACCATATGGTGACAAGTTGTAGGGGGCTACCTTCAACCCGGCGCATAGCGGCCTATAACGGCTGTGGAGCGTATCATGTCATCCAAACGCAGTTCGGCGGCCACCCTGCAACGGGAATTGCTGATCGCCGCCGTCAAGGACCACAACAGCCGGCTGAAGTTCGACAGGAACTCGGTCGACACGCTCGCGACCACTTATGCGGCGCTGCTCAGCCTGCAGCGCAAGAAGCTGATCGAGCCGGAGAAGCCGGCCGACCCTGCGCTGCTGAGCTGGAAAGTCACCAAAGCCGGCAAGGCCGCCATCACGGAAAAGCCGGTCCGGCGATAGCGGCCTGTCTCTGACGATCCGACCCGTTTCTGTGGCATGATGCTCCTCGCAAGCGGAGATCCGGTGCCCCCGTGCGAGTGGACCGGAGCTGGACATGCCATCCGGCCCCCACACGCCCGAATTCGATGAAATTGACCGATGTCAATGAACGTCCTTGCGAAGGCTGCGAAATGCCTCCTGCAGCAACAGGAGCGAGGCGTTTTCCATGACACTGCGATTTGCATCGGCATGGCTGGTTGCATTCGGCGTCGCCGGCGGCACGGCGCTGGCGCAGGAGCCCGGCGCGGACGACGTGCAGCAAGGCCATCATTTGGCGACGCTCATCTGCTCGCCCTGTCACGTGGCCGCGCCCGACCAGTCATTCGAGACGATCTTGCGGCCGCCGGCGCCGTCGTTCGAGTCGATCGCTCAACGCAGCTCCATCACCGCTGACTCCGTGCAGACCTTCCTGAACACGACCCATCGCGACATCGGCAATCCCAAGGGCATGCCGAACCCGCAATTGCTCGACTATCAGATCAAACAGATCGCGGCCTATCTCATGAGCCTGCGCAAGCAATCCTGACGCGCGGGCAGCGCGCTCGCGCCGCCCGCCTGCCGGGGGTCACGGCGCAGCGCAGGTCTGGAACGGGCTGTTCGGGCACGCCATGGAGAGAGACCACACAAAGTCACGCCGGATCCACGCGGATGACGGCAGCGGTGCCGGCACGCCGACCGGGTTCGTCGTGAGCAAGGTGATTCCGTCGGTGCCGTCGCTTTTCACCGATGATACCGCGTGGCAGCTGATGCACGATGACTGCGTCAGTGGCACGCCGGCATTCTCGCCTTCGATGATCGAATTCCCCAAGAGCTTCGGCTTGAGAAAGCCGATCTGCACGCCGTCGAGACGGTAATTGTACCATTCGGGCGCCAAATTCGCCGCCGTCATCATCGCCGTCAACTTTGGTGTCAATGACGTATTTGCTCCGTGTGTCGTCGCCGGGTTTGAGCCGAATGTATCGGTGCAGCCGAGCACCAGGCACCGGTTGGGGTTGGTGGTCAGATTCTGGGGCTCGAACGTCGCCCAAACCCACTGGTCTAAAAGCTTCGAGATCAGGTGCATGCCGACCAACCCAAAGCAATTTCCGCTGATGAACTCGACATGAACAGTCTGGGTCAGGCTGGGAGGCAGATTACTGCAGTCGAAGCCGATGCTGGACAGCTGGATCCAATCGGCCTTGATTTCGATGGCGGGAGGGGAAAACTGAATGTTCGCGCTGCGCGTAGCGGCCGCGGCCTGGCCGGGACGGTTCCACAGGTTGGTGCCGGCGATGTAATCCTCAGTCGCGCCGTTTTCCCGAACCTCCTCGCAAATCACCAGGTTCGGTTGGCCAACGGGAGGAGTGGACGCCTTGTTGCAATTCTGATCGGCCCCACCGAGCAATCCCGCGACCACCGCTCCCAACTGCGGGTTCCTCGCCAGAGTCAACGGGCTGCCGTGCAGAAGATGGGCGAGACCCGCGGCCCCTCCGGCGTTCGGCACCGTCAGACCTTGCGAAGGATCGCTCGGGTACATCTGGGTCTGCTCGATCCAGTTCTCCCATACGACGTAGGGATATTGGCTCCCGTTGACCGGGCAAGTGGCGGCGACCCAAAGCTGCCATGCGGTCTCGTCGGGATTCCAGCTGCTTTCGTTTGGCGCTGCACATGGATTTGTCGGCTGATACGAGTCCGCCTTGGCCGAGGATGAGCCACCGAGAAGCAAGCCCGGTCCGGTCGACAAGGCCAACGCGAGAACCGTCGCCAACAATGGTGCAAGATATTTCAAGGGGCACCTTCTTTTGATTGCGAAATGCGGAGCACGGAAACGTCGCCGATCCGACATGTACGCAATTCGCGCGTCATCGATTAGCGATCGTTCGGATCTATCCACCGTGCCGAGCGCGCGTGCTTCCCCTGCAAGCCCCATCGAGAAATCGGGGACCGAGCATCGCGCATTTGCCGTCAGTAAGCATCGAGCATCGCAGTCCGGCGCAACCCGCAAAGTGGGCGGCGGCTGCAAAGCGTAGAGCTCCGCGGACCGAAAACGAGTCGTACAAGGGAAATCGCGCGGCGTTACACGGAGCCTGCCTGTTTACCGCAGGCTACCGTCCGTGAAACGAACCCGAGCTGACGCCCACCCCGGCCGCCGCGCTGACAATCGCCTCGCGGTGCCGAGGCGAGGCGATATGCCATGGCTTGAACTTCGTCCGGCGGATAATCCCACTTTCCGGTGTGGTGCGTGCTATTTTGGCCGCCTTCAGGCGAAGCACTCAACGTCCCTCATCCCATCTCTTTTTGAGTTCCATGAGTCGCGCGCGGTTCTCATCGTCGGTTCGTATTTGGTCGGGCGGCTTTCGGATGAACAGCGCGAACGAGAGAGACTTGAGAATCGAGCGACCCGCGCGACGGGCGAGGCGATAGCGGATCAACGCATCGCGGAGCACGGGCTCAGCTCCTGCTGCGGGCCGACCCGGCAGTGTTCCTCCGCGCAGAACTCGGACGGGGTGGTGGGCATCCCGAATTCTCCACAAGGTTCCTACCGCTCTCCAGCCAATTGGAAGTCAGGGTTGGCGTTGTTGTCGCGCTCATGCAAAGGCGCTGCCTGATGGTCGTCGTAGGGGCGGACGCCGGACGAACCCTGCTGGTGCGACGCGCTGCTCTCCTGGTGGGGCGCCTGCTGGGCGAAAGCTGCTGTCGTGAGGGCGGTGCCGAAAGCGACGACGACAAGAAGCTTCTTCACGGAAATTCTCCGGTTCGACATCGTCAGACCGGCGTTTCAAACCCTTGTCGTTCCCGCCTTTTAACTCGGCGGTGCGCGTACACCGCGTGCTAGCACAGATTTCACCCGGCACAAGGAAAGCTCTCCGGACAGGTCGGCGTTGGAAAAATAGCGGGTTTATAAGAATTCAACGCGGTACCGGCGCGCGGAATCGTGCCCGCTTCGAGCCCTGAGCGCTTGTTATTGTTTTGCTGCATGGACCAGCGATCCCGGCGAAATTAATGGCCGTTTCCGCGGCGTATATTCTCGACCCGGCGTCCCCAGACACCTGCGAATCGATCAATACTCATATGCGTTGAGGATGGAAGCTCATCGGCTCGATCGATCGTTGAGGCGAGCCATGCAGATGACGCCCGATCCCCGTTTTGCGCGACGCCAAATAGGTTGCAGAGCAATTCCGCAACTCGGCGCGGCGCCGTGACGCCGTGCCGGAGATGAAAAGGCGTCCATTGATTGATCTCGCACAACTCACCGCGGCGATTTCTCGCCTCTAAGAGGATGATCGTAAGTGAAATCGAAGGGGAGACGTCTATGTCTATGAACTCGTACGCTCATCACCTTGGTTGGTATGTCGCTGCTCGTCGGATCCGCGTCGACCGGCGCATTTGCCGTCAGCAAGCATCACAGAACGTCACAGTCCACTGCTGGAGCGGCACAAGCCGATGTACGGCAATTGCTGCGCATGATGGACAAGGACAAGAACGGCACCGTTTCCAAGGAAGAGTTCCTGCAGTACATGGGGCAGACATTCGACCGCCTCGACGTGAACAAGAGCGGCCAACTCGAGCCCAACGAACTGCGGCAGATGACCGCTCCGAACTGGCTCCAAAAATTCGAAAGCCAAAATCAATAGGAACAGCCGCAGCCCACGTGGACGGGAGGCGCGGGCCCCTCGCCGTATCGTCGCAGTTACCCACGCCTTTGAGGCGCAGCTTCGAAGGCGTGGATGACGCGCGGACCGCCAAAGCCGTTGCAGCATTCGCTCTTTGGGCAAGGATTTCGGCAGGCGAGGCGGCCCAGGAGGCGGGTTGCACGTTCCCGCATTTGCACGGGTCGTGCTAGGCAGAGGGCTCGGTCGCTCGCCTCGCCGACCCGCCGCTGATGACGGCCGGTTGTATGTTTTGCCGCCGCTAACCTCCCATAGGAGGTCCCCCGGCTCTGCCGGGGTGGCAGTAGAAGTTTGACGTATACGGCGGTCGTCCATCGATGAAGCTTCCGATCGTGAGCCACCAAGCACACGAAAGGAAGCTTCACGATGGACGAACTCGAAACCCTAAGCCACACCAAGTGGGAGTGCAAATATCATGTTGTGTTCATTCCCAAGTGCCGCAGGAAGACGCTGTACGGGGAACTGAGACGGCATCTCGGAGAGGTCTTCCGCAAGCTGGCCTTGCAAAAGGAAAGCCGGATTGAAGAAGGCCATCTCATGCCGGATCACGTGCACATGATGATCTCGATTCCACCGAAATACGCGGTGTCGCAGGTGGTCGGTTTCATCAAGGGCAAGAGTGCGATCCACTTGGCCCGTGTTTACGGGGAAAGAAAGCGCAATTTCGTGGGGCAGCACTTCTGGGCCAGAGGGTACTTCGTCTCGACCGTAGGTCGAGACGAAGCGGTGATAAGGGAGTACATCAAAAATCAGGAGCAGGAGGATAGCCGCCTGGATCAAATGAATTTGTGGCGCTGATCGGCCACCTTCAGGTGGCCCAACAAAATGGGGCCGCGTCAGCGACCCCAATAGCCGCTTCGAGCGGCCCAATTCCTAAAGCCCCCGGCTCTGCCGGGGGATATTTACCTCATTGATCTCTTGGAGGCCACGCCCGGAATTGAACCGGGGTAAACGGTTTTGCAGACCGCTGCGTAACCACTCCGCCACGTGGCCATCCGAGGGCAGTTCATTAAACGTGTACAGCCGTTTAGGCAATGGCTGGAGGCGGTGGGCGGCAGCGGGCCGGGACGGCGGCGCCCTGAGAGTGTCCCGCCCGCATCATCCGTCGCGGCTTAGCAACGCAGCCGTCGACGCCCGCTTGACAGGAAGTCGGAATCCGTCACGCCGGCGTTTTCTGGAGCGAAAAGCTCCCGCCGGCGCGACGGAAATATCAATCACCATAGGCGCCCGCACAGAATTCGAACGTGAACTAGTTCACATTCGCCCCGGTCGCCCGCGGCCCATCGTCGTTCATATGTGGGACGTGTCGCGGCACAAGTCGATGGACGTGCTGCAAGCCTATGTGTGCGATGCCGACCTGTTCCGCGATCATGCAGGGGCGGAGCTGCTATGAGCCCGGGTGGACATCCGGGAGCAGCGATGCCGGCGAAATGGCGGCTTGCCGATGACTGGTGGAGTCGTCACATTGCCGCGGAACGCCGGAACCGAGCGCGTTCATGGAGAACGGGCCGCATGAAACAAATCATCCGAGAGTTGAAGCGGCAGGTTGCCGGCGAGAAGCTGGACCCGGAACAGCTCAAGGGACTGATCCGCGCGGGTTACGTCTACCGGAACGAGGATGAGCACCTCCTCACCGACCAGGGCCGGCAGGCTCTAGCTCAGCCCGGGGTGTACCCGGGGGTGACACATTAGCGAGAGCGAGCGCGCTGGCTAACTCCGCGGGTGATCTTTGATATATCGAATCGCCTTGCTCAGCCTTTCCGGGTCGATGCGCTTTGGCGCCTCATCCCTGGCCTTGGCCGGTTTCGCTGCATTTTGTGAGCGGGCTAATTCTGCGCGCCGCTTGGCTTCCGCCTCGTTGATCTGATCCAAGTCCATGATCTCCGTGGCCGCCAACCAAGGCAGCCCGACCAACATGGTGACAACCTTGTGAGGCGCTTCCGCCGCGCAAGGAAGTCCCAATCATGGCGTTTCAGGCGCCCAAATGCGGCGGGTGCAGAAAGCACCCAACAACCGGGGCTGGGGCCCGCCAGGGCCGACCGGGCACCCTGACAAAACGTCCAAGCCCGGCGGGGCTGCCAGCACCGCCAGCTCGCCTACGGTCCTGGCAGACCGGCTACTGTGTGCGATATTGAACTGACGGACCTTATGACGGCGTTCATGTTGGGGGCGGGACGCAGACGAACCGGATTTGAATATGGGGGTGCTATGCAGGACCGAGACAGCTTCAACCACCGTGCAATTCGCACGAAGCTCGGCGAAGCGATGAAGGCTCAGCAGGAAAACGTTGCCGCCGACGGGAAAGAGCAGAAGGCGCTCGATTTGGATGACCCCGAACAGCGGCGACGGTTCATGGAAGGCAAGCTATGAGAAGAGCGGGCGCAGACCGTGGTGTCAAACGAGTCATGTCTGCGTTGCGATCTCCCGCAGCACTCGACTGCAAAGCCGGTCCGGATCGAGTTCGCCCGCGTTCGCGTGTTCGACGATTTTCATGACGAACAGGTTCATGACGAACAGGGCTGTCACGGGATCATCCTCATCGTACCGGAGTTGCCGATATGCGTTGGGGGGGCGAAAATAGCTCCTGATCAGCAGTCTCGCATGGCGCAACGCGAAATGGCGGCCGAATGGCTGCGGCTGGCAGGCACGCTTGAGTGCGAGCACGTGCCAGGGTCTATCCCGATTGAACGGTTCGATGCTTCGAATGATGAGTGAGGCGTGCGCGAGTTGGAGATGACCGGCGCCCAAGGAATTCTTGCGGGGCAGCCTTAAGCCGGGCCTCGATCAGCGGAGCGGGTGACGACCTGTTTTAGGGCCGGTGACTATCGACGGATGCTCGGTCTGGTGGGCGAGATCAAGCCATAGATCGGCGATCTTGCGCCAATGGTCCTTATCGATCTCGTCTGCGAATGTTTCCGCATTCAGAAGGCAATCCAGGGCTGATAGGCGATAGCTTGCCGCAAGGTCATCTGAAATCGGATCCAACTTGAGCATGGCGGCGCACCCGTGATTTGAACGGCTGTGGTCGCCATCCTTTTGGTGCCGGTCGGGAGTTGTTGCCTCAGGGGGCCCTGAGCACGCCCCTTAGGAACCTTGACCATGCGCCCATGTCCGACGAATAGCGAGTCTCCAATGAGGGCGCGAGCGAACGACCGAGCGCTTCCACGGCGCCGCGAGCGCCAGATCGAGGGGATAGCGGAGGCCAAAGCCGCGGCGCCGGTGTTCGGGCCGCGGACGGTGTGCGCCAAGTAAGCGATCGTCGGTGCGGATGTACGTGGTCAGCCGGATTGCCGGGCGGCCGATCGACCCTCCGCTGAACCTTGCATTAACCCCTAGCGTATAAAGTGCTGGCGGCTCAGAGCCGGGTGATCGAGGCCATGGCGTTATTGGACACCGATCCGGCATCGGCGCCGCTCACCAGCGAAAACCGCCGATACCAGCGGGTAAAGGTCGATCTCCTCGGCCGCTACATGCTTGAGGATCGCTGCGAATTTTCGTGCCAGGTCATCAACATGTCGCCCGGCGGCCTGGCCCTGATCGCGCCCATATGCGGCCGGGTGAGCGAACGCGTGGTCGCCTATGTCGATCATATCGGCCGGGTCGAGGGCCTGATCGCTCGAATCTTCCCGAGTGGGTTCGCGATGACCATCGAGGCCTCCCGGCGCAAGCGCGACAAGCTCGCGGCGCAGCTGACCTGGCTCGCCAACCGCCACATTCTCGTTTTGCCCGAAGGCCGCCGCCACCAGCGCATCGGCGATCTCGATCAGATGGTCCCGCTGGTGTTGTCCGACGGCGCCCAGGAACGATGCGCGATCATCGACTTGTCGCTCTCTGGCGTCGCCGTGGTGAGCCTCAATCGGCCGCCTATAGGGTCCATGGTGCGGGTGGGGAAAGCGCCGGGGCGGGTCGTACGCTACCTCGACAACGGCTTCGCTGTCGAGTTTTCGCGGGTCCAGACTCCCGAACTGCTCATGGCGACGATCTCCCAAGCGTAGGCTATCCCTTTCGCAAATGAGTTGTCCGACGTGCGAAGGCGAACCGCGGAACACACCAAGAAGGCGACCTTAAAAAGTTGCCAGGATTGTCTATTACGGATTTGGTGCAACAAAGTCGGTACGGGGAACGTTGCCTTCCGTAGAGACGCCATAAAGCCAGGGTTCGCTGCGATTTGCCGCCGAGCCGCCCGAAGGGGCTCCGCAACCTGTCAAGCGGCTCGAGACCCGCTGAGGCCCTAGGGCAGCGTGATGCCATGCCGGAAGACGATACGGAAGACGAAAAACCTGAGCACTGGAAACACAGTTATTATCATCGGCTTGTTCATACCCAGCTGGGTGAAGCGCTGAAGGATCGATTTCCTCCAAAGGGTCGGTTCCCGGACAGGCTCGTAGAACTGCTCCGGGAACTCGATGAGGCAGACCGGTCCCGCTCGGGTAGTCCTGAGGGAACCCAAGGCCAGTCCTGAAGAATGCTACTGCGGCCCGGGGACACCAGGCTGTGCGCGCTGAAGCTCACGTTGCACCACGCGGTCGGTGAGGGTCACGACATCGCGTTCGCCCGCCGTCGCAAACTCGATGACCGTCCGAGCGACCTCTTGAGCGCGTTCGTCATTATCAGACGGGAGCCCAAGTACAAGGGCGGCAGTGGCAAACGCCTGATTCATAACTTCGATCTCTTCGGGCCCGAAAACTGCCCCCTGCAGGAAACTGACTATTTTCATGGGGTGGTTCCTGCGTTGCCAGAGCACATATGGGCTCGATCGAGCCCCCCACATCGGGATTTCTGCGGAATGTGCCCGCTCTCACCGAACTCGTAGGAACTAAAGATGCAGGGCTGCATTGTCGTGATCCGCCACCCCTCGACACCGAATGGCGCGCCATGCAGCGGCGACACGAAGACTTCGATTACATTTCCAATTCCCGCGCTATCCGAACGCAGATCGGTGTTGCGCTACGGGAACAGTACGACCTCGCGGAACCATTGTCCGACAGCCTCGTGGGTCTGATGGAGCGACTGGAGATCCGTGTCCGGCACGATGCCGCGCTGGAGAGGAAATATGCGGCGGTGGAGGAGGCCCTGGAGAGCATGATCAATCTCGCCCAATAACGAAACCCCTTGGGGAAATTCGGTTATCGCCATGACCAGCGCCATCCGTCACCCTCCGGAATTTCTGGCTGAGGGTGCTCCTGGTCGTGTTCGCGCCGATGGTCTGCCCTGCGGACCGGCTTCCTGACCAGTGCCGCACGCCGCGGCGCATCGGTGTTCAAGATGCGGGACGTTAGTCTAGCCGGCATAAGAGCATGGACGTGCGGCAAGCCCATGCGCGCGACGCCGACCGGTTCCGGGATCACGCGGGGGCCGGGTTGCTGTAGCGCCTGATCGGCGCCGCATAAACATCAGGCGGAACATCGCGCTTCGAAGCGAGTTGCCCTCGGTGTGGGTCGGTACCCGTGCCCCCAAGCCCCGCATCGATCCGCGCAATGGCCCCAGCCCGACTGCGTACCCGTCTGGTTGGGGCCGTCATTAGGCAAAGGATGGACGGTCGCCACCTTCGCGCCACCCCGCTCGTCACTCTCCGACGCCTCGCGCGCCGCTATGTGAAATACTTCCGGCGCGAGATCGTCCGCGAGCATCATTTCCTCGATGCGGGCCCGCTAGGCGGGCGCCGTAGATCGATTGACCCGACGCAGTCAACCAGCTTCACATAAGCCTCCACCACAGCCTCTCGATCAGCGCGGTTGTGGGTTTTGCCGTCGGCTGGGAGCCGATCAATTCGAATATGGTCTTCCGCAGTGGCCATTCCGTTCCTTTCTCGAATCAACCCCTGCACAAAATTTTGCTGTTTCGCCAGAATTTGTCTGTTCAATTTTGGACGCACCGGGCCGCAGCCTCCCCGCGTGCGGCGCCTAGCCCGCAGCCTCGGCCGAACTGACACACCCACTGCGACCGCGTCCGTGACCAGAGGCGGCCTCGGATCGCGCAATGCAGAAACTCCGCCGTTCCCGCGATCGTGAGCGCGTCGAAAAACGGGGCCGCCGATCAGGCAGGCCCCGTTTATCGTGTTGACGATCTTGTGAGGCGTTTCCCCCGCCCAAGGTAGTAGGCTGAGTGCGCTCTTCCCCAAGAGCAGGTCCCGGCCTCGCCCCCGTGCCCCCCAGCCCGCGAGGCCGGGACCATCATCATCCCAATCATGGCGTTCCCGCTGCGCAATTGTGATCACGGGCGCGAATAATTGTGGGCTGCTGCCCCGGCGCATTCAGAGTTTTGCCGCTTTTGGGAAATTCAAGCGCAATGCCCCAGCCTTCAGGGCCGCGGCTCGCATTGCCGCTCCACATTCCCTAGCGAAGCCACTAGACTGGCCTCCATCGGAGCCGCGAAGGCACTGATGGCATTGCCCGGGTGGCTGCGCTGCAGCGGCGCGACGCAGCCGTGTCGGATTTTTGCAAGACATTCGCGCCCGGCTCGGTAATGCTCAGGCGTCCACACCCGGCTCGTTCGGTCGCACGGGACGCATGAGTGCTACGACGCCGGAAAATGCCCGATGACGCAGGCGTAACCCGCCCGGGCCTGCCGGACTGAGAGAACGCAAACGGAGGACTTGGACATGCCCACCAAATTTTCTGTCAACGGGAAGGCTGCCGAATCCAGTGCGCCTCCCCAAACGCCCCTGCTGTGGGTGATCCGCGAGGAGCTCAAGCTCACCGGCACCAAGTTCGGCTGCGGCACCGGCCTGTGCGGCGCCTGCATGGTCCACATCGACGGCAAGCGCGCCTTCTCGTGCCAGACCCAGGTGTCCCAGGCGGCCGGCAAGGCGGTGACCACCATCGAGGGCCTGTCGGCCGATTCCTCTCATCCCGTCCAGAAGGCCTGGCTTGCCGAGCGGGTGCCGCAATGCGGCTACTGCCAGTCCGGCCAGATCATGAGCGCCGCCGACCTGCTGGCGCACAATCCCAAGCCCGACCGCGCCCAGATCGTGGAGCACATGAGCACGAATATCTGCCGCTGCGGCTCCTATCCCCGCATCGTTCGCGCCATCCAGCGCGCCGCGAAGGAGGCCTGAGCCATGACGATCCATCTGGACCGCTCCGTGCTTCCCGCCCCGTCGCGCCGCCAGTTCATGATCGGTGCCGCCGGATTCACTTTCACCGTCGCGTCGGGCCTGCCGTTCGGCGCGACGCAAGCGGCCTCCGGCAAGGAGGTGGCGCTGAGCCCGTGGGTGACGATTTCGACCGACGACACCGTCGCCATCATGTCGCCGGCGGCCGAAATGGGCCAGGGCTCGCTCACCTCGCTGCCCCTGATCCTCGCCGAGGAGCTCGATGCCGACTGGTCGAAGGTGCGCGTGATCGTGGCGCCACCGAACGACGCACTCTACAAAAACCCGGGATTCGGCTACATGTACACCGCCGGCAGCAATGCCGTGACCTCGTATTTCAAGGAGCTGCGCCAATTCGGTGCGCAGGTCCGCAAGGTGCTGCTGGTGAATGCGGCGAGGCACTGGAACGTGCCGGTCGAGGAGCTGACCACCGGGCCGAATGTGGTCATCCACGAGAAGTCCGGACGCCGCCTGTCCTACGGTGAGATCGCCGCCTTCGCCGAGGTGCCGGCCACGGCGCCGGAGGTCGCGGAGAGCGAGCTCAAGAAGCCGGACCAGTTCCGCCTCATCGGCCACGACGTGATGCGCGTCGAGCTGCCGCAAAAAGTCAACGGCACGGCGCAATACAGCATCGATGTGCAGGTGCCCGGGATGCTGTACGGCGCGATCCTGCGCGCGCCCATCGAAGGCGCGGCGCCGGACCGGGTGGAGGACGCCAAGGCCCGCACGATCGCGGGCGTCGTGCAGATCGTCCGGCTTCCCTATGGCGTCGGCGTGATCGGCGAGACGCCGTGGGCGGCGTTCGATGGCAAGGCCGCGCTCCATGTCACGTGGACCCATACCGGCAAGGCGTGGGGCTTCGACAGCGACAAGGCGCTGGTCGCCTTCGCTGCCGCGGCGCGCGACATGTCTCAGCCGACCAAGCTTTGGGGCAAGACGGGCGATGC
This sequence comes from uncultured Alphaproteobacteria bacterium, assembly GCA_963800215.1. Taxonomy (GTDB): domain Bacteria; phylum Pseudomonadota; class Alphaproteobacteria; order Rhizobiales; family Xanthobacteraceae; genus JAJPKK01. The sequence continues at coordinate 555,338 of CAWCZY010000014.1, forward strand.
GCCCGCCGCCATGAAGACCGCCGCAACGGTCATCGAAGGCGATTACATGAACGATCTCGTCTACCACGCCCAGATGGAGCCGCTGAACGCGGTCGCCGCGGTGTCGCCCAATGGCGATGCCTGCGAAGTCTGGTGCGGGGTGCAATCCAAGACCATCGCGGTGACGGTCGCGGCCGACGCGCTGGGAATTGCGCCGGACAAGATCGTGTACCACGACATGCTGATGGGCGGCGGCTTCGGGCGGCGCGGCCATCGCGACGAAGAATACGTCCATGACGCCGTGGTGCTGTCGAACGCCGTGAAGAAGCCGGTCAAGATGATGTGGACGCGCGAAGACGACGTCCATAACGGCCGGTTCAATCCGCTGTCCGCGCATTATCTGCGCGCGGGCTTCGACGCCTCGGGCAAGCTGATCGCGTTCCACCATCGCAAGGCCTGCGACGAGGTGACGGCGTTCCAGGACCCGGTGCGGTTCGAGCGACAGAAGGGACGCGACGGCATCGCCTTCAACGGCCTCGACGCGCCCTATTACGAAATCCCCAACCGCCTCGGCGAGGCGGTACCGCGCGAGAGCGGCTTGCGCACCTCGAGCCTGCGCGGCATCGCGCATCTGACCAACATCTTCGCCATCGAATCGTTCATGGACGAGCTTGCGCGCAAGCGCGGGATCGATCCGGCGGCGTTCCGGCGCGACCTGGTCAAGTCCAATCCGCGCGCGGTGGCGATCATCGACCGGGTCGCCCGCATGGCGGACTGGGGCAGGAAGCGCGACGGCAGCGCCCTCGGTTTCACCTACATGAACTATTCGGGGACGCAGATCGCGCTGGCCGCGGAAGTTGTGCTCGACCGCAAGACCGGGGCGCTGCGGGTCCCGAAAATCTGGACGGCGCTCGATCCCGGCATCGCGGTCCAGCCCGACAACATCGTCGCGCAGACGGAAAGCAGCATCGTCTACGGGCTCGGGTTTGCGCTCACGGAGCGCATCACCATCGTGGACGGCGCGGTGCAGGAGTCGAATTTCTACGACTATCACGTGCCGCGCATGAACGAGATTCCTGAGATGCTGATCGAGGTGGTCCCGACCGACAACCACCCGACCGGTGTCGGCCAGATGGCGACGCCGCTGGTCGCGCCGGCGATCGCCAATGCGGTGGCGGAACTCACCGGCGTGCGCCTGCGGCACACCCCGATGACGCCGGACCGGGTCAAGCAGGCGCTGGGGTGAAGTGTCGAGGGGCGCGCTCAGGCGCGCCCCAACATCGCCGATGACGATCATAAAATCGAAAGCAAGGGAGGTCATCATCCGTCTTGTGACAGGATGCGGTATTGTTGCCGCCACTCGATGAGCGGCCGTTCTTGACGGAGGAGAAAGCATGAACAAGAGAACACGTATGGCAGAAACGATCGTCTGCGCGCTGATGCTCGCCGCGTTTGTTGCATGTCCGGCCGGTGCGGCCGACCAAATTCCGAACATGAAGGGCAAGTGGGTCGGAAAGACCCACACGATCGTCGCCGGCGTCGGTCTCCATTGGCCTTCAAACAAAGGAACCTTCGAGAAGCCGGGGCTGTTTGAGAAAGACCTCGTGATCGAAGTCACGGGTCAGGAAGGCAACCGGTTCTGGGGCAACCAGACCTTTTCGGGTAACGGCGAGAAAACCGAGGAGCCGATGATAGGAGAGCTGACCGGCGACAATAACCGGACCGTGCTCATCGTCGATACCGACGGTTACATCAATGGTCGGCTCGCCGGCAACGATACGCTTTCATTCTGCTACACGCAGGCGGGCGGCAAGACCAAGTCCAGCGTCGTCAGCTGCACTCAGGTCAAACGGGCGCGTTGAGTAGGGATTTGCGATACAGGCAACCGCAGCCTGGATTGAGCACCAGCGAAATCCGGGATCAACCGCGCCGCCGGCGCGAGTCTCCCGGATTTCACTTCGTTCAATCCGGGCTACCCCAGCAGACCTCCCGCCACCGCGCACAGGATGACCACCGCCCATGGCGGCGTCTTCAACACCGCGAGCAGGAGGAAAGCGGTGAGCGCCACCGCGAAATCGAGCGGGCCCATGATGGCTGCGCACCACGCTGGATTGTGGACACATCGCCCATTCGCAACCAATAAGAACTATTGTTATTAGATAAGAAATCCGCCATCCTCTCCTTATTTGCGAGAGGCAGCCAAGACGATGACGACCGTAACAATTTCTCTGCCCGATTCATTGAAGGAATTCGTCGACAGGCAGCTTGCCACCAAGGGGTATGGCAACGTCAGCGAATACTTTCGCAGCCTGTTGCGGGAGGCCCAGGCCAAGGAAGAAGATGCGCGGCTTGAGGCCCTTTTGCTTGAAGGACTTGCATCGAAGAGCATCCCGCTCAATGACGACTTTTGGAATAGACTTGAAGCGAAGACGGAAAAAATCGTCGAAAAGCATGCCGCGCGCAAAAAGACGCGGTGAAGCTGTCAATTAACAAATCGGCGGAACGGGACATTCTGCGTCAATTTGAGTGGTGTGCCGAACGCGGACTGCCGGATGTAGCGCGGCGTTTCCTCATGGCGGCCAAATCCAGCGTTGACGAATTGCTGTCGGCCCCACAAGCGGGAGCGCCGAAGCAGGTTTCCAATGGGGAACTCACAGGTCTCCGCACGTGGTCGGTACAAGCTTCGACGAGTTCCGCATTTATTACCTGGTGCGGGACGACGTGATCAGAGTCCTTCGTATCCTGCACGGCAGGAGGGACATTGCCTCGATCCTGGAAAGTCAGACAGTCGATCAGCCGAGAGGCAAGGATCGCCTCTGAGTTTAGGCACCGGCGGAATTTCACTTCGTTCCGTCCGGGCTACCCGATCAACCCTCCCGCCACCGCGCACAGCACGACCACCGCCCATGGCGGCGTCTTCCACACCGCGAGGAGGAGGAAGGCGGCGAGCGCCACCGCGAAATCGAGCGGGCCCATGATGGCGGCGAGCCACACCGGGTTGTAGAGCGCCGCCAGCAGCAGGCCGACCACGGCGGCGTTGACCCCGGCGAGCGCCGCTTGGGCGAACGGTTTGCCGCGCAAGGCCTGCCAGAACGGTAGCACGCCGATCACCAGCAGGAACGACGGCAGGAAGATCGCGACGAGGCAGATCGCGGCGCCCGCCCAGCCGTTGGGCGGCGGGCCCATCACCGCGCCGAGATAGGCGGCGAAGGTGAACAGCGGCCCCGGCACCGCCTGGGCGGCGCCATAGCCGGCGAGGAACGCGTCGTTCGTCACCCATCCCGACGGCACCACGGCGGCCTGCAGCAGCGGCAGCACCACGTGCCCGCCGCCGAACACCAGGGAACCGGCGCGGTAGAAGGCGTTGAACATGGCCAGCGCCTGGCCCGGAAAAGCGGCCGCCAGCAGCGGCAGCCCGGCCAGCAGCGCGAAAAACACCGCGAGGCAGGCGATCGCAAATCCGTGGCGGATGCTCGGTCCCAGCGTTGACGGGGAGGGGGCGCGTTCGGTCCGCAGCAGCACGACGCCGGCCACCGCGCCCAAGGCGATGGCGCCCAGCTGTCCAACGGCGGTCGGCACCGCCAGCACGACGGCGGCGGCAGCGACGGCGAGGGTCGCCCGCGTCTTGCCGGTCGCCATGGTGGCGGCCATGCCCCATACCGCCTGGGCCACTACCGCCACCGCGGCGATCTTGAGGCCGTGCAGCCAGGCCGCGTCAAGCGATCCGAACCGTTCCACCCCGAGCGCGAACAGGACGAGGGCGATGGCCGAGGGCAGGGTGAAGCCGGTCCAGGCCGCCACCGCGCCGGCAAGCCCCGCGCGGGTGAGGCCGATGCCGATGCCGACCTCGCTGCTGGCCGGGCCCGGAAGGAACTGGCACAGCGCCACGAGGTCCGCATAGGCGGCCTCGTCGAGCCAGTGGCGGCGGGCGACGAACTCCTGCCGGAAATAGCCGAGATGGGCGATCGGCCCGCCGAACGAGGTGAGCCCCAGCCGCAGGAACGCGATGAACACTTCCAGCGGGGTGCCCTTGCCGGCGGGCGCCGGCGCGGCGATGGCGGTCATGGTTGTCGTCATAGGGCCGGGTGCAGTCTCGCCGCAAAGGGTCTCGCTACGATCGGACGGAGGCGGTTCTTGTAGCACAGAGACGCGGGCGCTCCGCCCGATGCTTCCGGGGGGTTAAACCAGCGTCATCTTGCGCGGGCATGATCAAGCTGGGCGCTCGGCGCTTCCATCCGAATGGTTGGCACCTTCATTGCAAGCATCCATTGCAAGCGTCGGATGCGGATCGATCCGAGGATTTTTCATGACGAACATGCCGAAATTCCCGCTTCGCCTCGTGCAGGGCTATCACGACTTCCTGGTCGGGCGGATGCCCACTGAGCGTGATCGTTTTCGCGAACTGGCCAAGCGCGGCCAGTCGCCGGACACCATGATCATCGGCTGCTGCGACTCCCGGGTCTCGCCGGAGGTCATCTTCGATGCCCATCCGGGCGAGCTGTTCGTGGTCCGCAACATCGCCAATCTGGTGCCGCCTTTCACCTCGGACGGCGTCTGCCATGGCGTGTTCGCGGCGCTCGAATTCGCGGTGCAGGTGCTCGGCGTCGGCCATATCATCGTGCTCGGCCATGCCCATTGCGGCGGCATCCGCGCCTATGCCGAGCATGGTCCGCCGCTGTCGCCCGCGGATTCCATCCACAAATGGATGTCGCTGATCGCTCCCGCGGCCGATCTCGCCGGGCCACCGGATGGCCGGGGCGACTATCTCACGCGGCTGGAACAGGCCTCGATCACCAAGAGCCTCGAGAACCTGCTGACGTTTCCGTACATCGACGCGGCGGTGCAACGCGGCGTCCTGCAGTTGCACGGCGCCTATTTCGACGTCTCGACCGGCCAGGTGTTCGTGCGCGACGGTGCCGGCTATTACGAGATCACGGCGGAACCAGGCAAGGCAACGGTTCGCGCCTGACCGCCGCCGCCCAAACGCAGGCCATGCGGCATTTTGCCGGTGCGGGTACCGGTGCCAGCCGGCCGCGGGATCGGTCACAATGCGGTGCCGCGGTCGCGACCGCAGTCGTCAATCGATGCTTTGAACGGTCGAATCAAAAGGCGCTGGAACTCCAAAGACCGCAGCCACCAGCGGAGCAGAACTTTCATGCAGAACTTCGCACCCACCATTTGCAACTTGCCGGCCTGCGACGCCGGCGCTCGGCCGCGCGCATGGCCCGCTTGGATTCTCGCAATCATCGTCTGCACGACGATCTCGGTCGCACCCCGAGCGTGGGGCGACGAGGTCTCCGGACCCGAGCTGGAGGCCCGGATTGCGCGGCTCAAAGCCGACACGGCAGTACTGGCCGCGTCCGCGCAATCTCGTCTCGACGCTCTGTCGCCGCAACAACGCCTTTCCGCACCCCCCGCCGTCTGGAGGGTGCCCGGCGCCCTCACCGAGTTCGAAGACTGCGCCGGGTGTCCGCGCATGGTCGTGATACCCGCCGGCGAGTTCACCATGGGGTCGCCTCCCTCCGAGCGGGGCGCCGAAGCCCAGCACCGTGTCACCATCGCCAACCCCTTCGCCGTCAGCAAATTCGAGATCACCTTCGACGAATGGGATGCGTGCACGGAGGCGGGCGGTTGCCGCGGCTACCGGCCGGATGACGAAGGCTGGGGACGCGGAACGCACCCCGTGATGAATATTTCCTGGGAAGATGCCAAGGCCTACGTGGACTGGCTCAGCCACAGGACTGGCCGGCCCTACCGGCTGCTGTCCGAAGCCGAATGGGAGTACGCCGCGCGGGCGGGCACGACAACTCCGTATTCATACGGAGATACCCTGTCTCCGGGCGCGGCGAACTACGACGGCAGCGCTGACGGGTCGGGCCCCTCGGACGTGAATCGGCAGAGCACGATGCCGGTCGGGAGCTTTCCGGCAAACGGCTTCGCCCTTCACGACATGCCCGGCAATGTCTCCGAGTGGGTGGAAGACTGCTGGCACGACGAGTATACGGCGCGGCACCCGACCGACGGCTCGGCCTGGCTCGAGGGCAATTGCAACGGTCGCGTGGTGCGCGGGGGATCGTGGGAAGATTCCCCGGTCGAGCTTCGTTCGGCCGCCCGCACCGGGGGCGACAAGACGGATCGGTTCTATACCGACGGCCTGCGCGTCGCGCGAGGTCTTTGACGGGTCGGCTTGCGCACCGTTTCGGTGGGGAGCGTATGAGGATCGGAAGAAGACGTTTCATTTCCCTTCTCGGCGGCGCCGTCATGGCAGCGCCGCGCACGGCCGCCGGGCAGCCCCAAGAACTGCCCCAGGAACTGCCCCGGGAACTGCCGGTCATCGGGTTCCTGCACCCCGCCGCCGTCGAGAGCTACGTGTCCAATGCGGCCGGGTTCGCGCGAGGCCTGAAGGAACGCGGCTTCGCGGAGGCCCAAAACGTCGCGGTCGAATACCGCTTTGCAAATGGCCGGCTCGAACAATTGGCGCCGCTTGCGGCTGATCTCGGCAGCCGTCCGTTGGCCCTGATCGTGGCGGGCGGAGCCGCTGCGGCAATCGCCGCGAAGGCCGCCACCTCCACGGTTCCGATCGTCCTCGTGTCCGGCTTCGATCCGGCCGCGCTCGGCCTCGCCGCCAGCCTGAGCCATCCCGGCGGCAACGTGACGGGCGTGACCTTCACCACCGCCGGGCTCATGAGCAAGAAGCTCGATCTCCTGCGCGAATTGGTGCCTGGCGCGACGACGATCGGCTATCTCTCCGAAGATGGGCGGGTTTACGGTTCCGGCTCGGCGATCTCGCGCGCGACCGAGGATTTGAAGAGCGAAATGATCGCCGCGGCCGGCGCTTCCGGCCGGCAGGTCGTCGTCGCGGAGATCGACGACGACCGCGACTACTTCACGGCCTTCGATGCGTTTGCCGAACGTCGTGCCGGCGCGCTGGTCGTGGCGCCATCGGCGGTGTTTGCGAACGATGCCGATGAAATCATCGCGCTGGCCGAGCGCCGCGCGATTGCGACGATTTTCGAGCGCCGCGCGGATGTGGTCGCCGGTGGTTTGATCAGCTACGGCGCCAGCCGCATCGACGCCTGGCGTCAAGGCGGGATTTATGCGGGCCGGATTCTCCAAGGCGGTACGCCGGCCGATATGCCGGTGATGGAGTCGGCCAAGCTCGAACTCATCATCAACCAGCCGACCGCAAAATCGCTCGGCCTCGCGATTCCGCCGAATCTGCTGGCGCGGGCGGACGAGGTGATCCAATGAGGCGCGAATGCCGGCGCGCCGCCATCGCGCCAAGTCCGGCTGCGACGCCGGCTCAGTAGACCGCCGGCACGTACATGTCCTGCGGGATCGGTTCGCGCAGATAATTCGGCTGGCGCTCGCGCTCCGGCAGCACGATGTTTTCGTGATGGACCTCGTCATAAGGGACCTGCCGGAGCAGGTGGTGGATGCAATTGAGCCGCGCCCGCTTCTTGTCGTCCCCTTCGACGATCCACCAGCGCGCCTCCGGCAGGTTGGTGCGCTCCAGCATCTCTTCCTTGGCCTTGGTGTAGAGCTCCCAGCGCCGGCGGGATTCCAGGTCCATCGGGCTGAGTTTCCACTGCTTGAGCGGATCCTTGATGCGCATCAGGAAGCGCAGGTTCTGCTCGTCATCGGTGATCGAGAACCAGTATTTTATGAGGATGATGCCCGAGCGGACCAGCATCCGCTCGAAATCGGGGACGCTGCGGAAGAACTCCTCGGTGTCCGCTTCGGTGCAGAACCCCATCACCCGTTCGACGCCGGCGCGGTTGTACCAGCTGCGGTCGAACAGCACCATTTCTCCGCCCGCCGGCAGATGCTGCGCATAGCGCTGGAAGTACCACTGGCTGCGTTCCCGCTCGGTGGGCGCCGACAACGCCACCACCTTGCAGCTGCGGGGATTGAGGCGCTGCGTCACCCGCTTGATGACGCCGCCCTTGCCGGCGGCATCGCGGCCCTCGAACAACACCACGACCTTGAGCTTGTGGTGCACCACCCAGTCCTGCAGCTTCACGAGTTCGCGCTGCAGTCTCAGGAGCTCGGTGAAATAGATCCTGCGGTCGATCGCGTTCGGGCTCTCGGCGCCTTCTTCCAGCAAGGCCGCGAGCCGGTCGTCGTCGATCTCCAGTTCGAGTTCCTCGTCGATGCTGTCGGCGAGTTCGTCGTGGATCCGCTCGCGCAGGCTCGCTTGGGTCGTATCGGCGGTCATCTGTACCCCGTCGGTGAATGTCGATGGGCTCCGGCTCAGGCCTACTCTATCCTAAGCCGAGCGGTCACGGATGTTGGGGTGCATCCGTGACGCTGATGCGACACTCCGACCGGGGGCTGTTACGGCTTGCCGAGGATATCGGCGGTGGCTCGGCGCAGGATTTCGGCGATACGCCGGCTTTCCTCGGGCGTGCCGCGCTTGCGTTCGCGCAGCACCCGCCGCAACTCGCGCCGCGCTTGGCGAAGCTCGTTGGTGTCGCCCTCCTCGCCGGCCTCATCGCCGTCGCCGGCGAAGGCACGGCGGACGTCGCCCATCCGGCGGCCGATCCGCTCGAGCTGGGAGATCAGGGCGTCGGCCGCGGCGCGGTTCTGCTCGAGGTAATGCTGGCCCTCCTCGCTGATGCGGTAGAGCTTCTTGGTCCCCTCCGGTTCGACGGTCGCGTGGCCCGCCTCTTCGAGGTAGGTGAGGGCGGGGTAGATCATCCCGGGGCTCGGTACGTAGTAGCCGCCGGAGCGCTCTTCCAGCACCTTGATCAAATCGTAACCATGGCTGGGCTTCTCTGCGATCAGTGCCAGCAGAAGCAGTTGCAGATCGTCGGAGGCGAGCTTGCGGCCGGTGCGGAAGCCGGAGCGGTCAAACCCGCCATCGTCCATGTCGCCGCCGAAGAAATGGCCGAAACCCCTGCCGTGGCGATGCTTGCCCATGTGGCGCATCCCGTAGTGCATCCCATGGCGCATTTTGCCGGGCATGTGGTCGCGAAGTTCATGAAAGATTCCACGTAAGTGGTGCATTGAAGTTCCTTTGTCGTCGTTGGTCTTGTTGTCGTAAGAGCTATCGTTAGTCACAACGAAAGATATATCTTACGATATATAGAATGTCAACCGCCATCGGGTCTAATTCTTGCAAGAATGATCGGTTAGCGGCGTTGCGAGAAAATGGGGCGGAGACATTGAGACAGCGCGCCCGGGACGTGGAATCGTCGCCGCACTGTCACGAACGGCTGCTACTCGAAATGGTGGGAGCGGGTGGTGGATGCCGCGAAGTATCTCTTTAACCGATGTTTTTGCGTCCAGACGCTCAAACGGAGGATCATATGCCAAGTCGCGAACATAATGGTCACGCCAGCGAGCCGACGTCCGGAACATCCGACCCCGCCGTCGCGGGCGATGCCCATGAAAACGGCCTTCCCGTCAACGAGGCGGTGACGGTGGCGGCCACGGTCGGCGTGGTGGCGGTCGGCGTCGCCTTGTTCGAAGTGGCTTTGCTGCCGGGCATGGTGATCGGCGTTGCCGCGATGCTGGCACCGAAATATGTGCCTAAAATGGGGGCAAAGCTCAACCCCATGTTCAAATCCACGGTCCGCAGTGCCTACAAGTTCGGCCAGAAGACCCGTGAAATGGTGGCCGAGGCCAAGGAGCAGGTCCACGACATCGTCGCCGAGGTGCATGCCGAAGGCGATGTCGCCAAGGCCGCGCCCAAGCCGGTCGCCGAACCTCAAAAGGCGTGAACTCCGCTGGCAATGAAAGTCAAACTTCAGATTGCGCATCAGGTGCCCGGCCGGATTCGGATGAAGATTCCGTCGGCCAAGGGCAATACGGCGATGCTGGAAGAAATCCAGAAGACCTTCAGTGCCATCCCCGGCATTGAGCAGGTGGTGGTCAATCCCGAAACCGGCAGCGTGGTCCTTCGCTATGATGCGGACCAGCACGATCACTTTCACGCCGGCTTCACCCACCATCTCAACCAGCACCATGAAGGCCACGCCCACGCGCATCATCGGCCCCCGACCAATGAGATCGACGCGCTGGCCAGCAAGATCGCCGATGAAGCGGAGTTCCTGGCCGAGCATTCCGATGCCGCCAAGGCGGTGGTCGATTTCTGCCGGCATTGGGACCGCGAGATCAAGGTCGCGTCGGGCAACATGCTGGATCTCAAGATGGTGCTCTGCGTCGGTTTGGTCGGCTTCATGATCTTCGAGGTCGGCGCCGCCGCCGCCACGCCGGTATGGGTGACACTCACTTTGTTCGGCCTGAACCATTTCGTCGAGATGCAGAGCGAACTGGCCGAGAAGGCTGTCGAGAGCGCGCAGGCGGCCGAGGGCGAGGCTGCCCCGGCCTGATCGACGAACTGAGGGCGCCGAGATGGATGTCGCGGTCCGCCACTATCTGCCCGGCCGGGTACGCCTTCACGTGCCCGGGCTGTGCCGCAAGGCGGCGCTCGCCGAAGCGGCAGTTGCTTGGCTGCGGACGCAGCCGGGCATCGGGAGTGCACGCCTCAACCTCGCCTGCGCGAGCCTCGTGGTCGAATACGACCGCGCCCACGAGCCGCTGCTCGATGGCCTGCTGGCGCGCCTGCGCACAGCGTCCCCGAAGGAGCTTGCTGCGCTCGTCGACGGAGCGAAGATCGCCGGGGCGGCGAACCCGGCAGCACCGCAACATTCGCTGCCGCCGAAACCGGCGGCGGGAAAGCCCGCAGCGGTACTTACCAAGAATGATGTTCCCGGGCTGTTTTCCTCCCAATCGCCGCTCAGCCTGCCGACGTTGTCGCTGCTGATGGCGTTCAGTGCAAATCCCTTCGTGGTCGCGGTGAACATGCCGCTGATGCTGTGGAACGCCATTCCGATCGCGCGGCGGGCATGGCGGGTATGGAGCAACGAGCGCCGCCTCAATGTCGACTTCCTCGACACGCTGGCGATAACCGCCTCGGTCCTGCAGCACAATCCGCTGGCCGGCTCCCTGGTCACCTGGCTGATCAAGCTCGGCGATTGGATCCGCGACCTGACGGCGGCCGGTTCGCGGCGCGCCATCAGCGGGCTGCTGGAGTTCCGGTCGAAAAGCGCCTGGATCCTGCGCGACGGCCAGATCACCGCTATCCCCGCCGCCGAGCTGGTGGTCGGCGATCTCGTCGTCGTCTATCCCGGCGAGATGATCCCGGTCGACGGCGAGATCATCGATGGGGTCGCCACCATCGACCAGAAGACCATCACCGGCGAGGGCCTTCCGGTGACGCGCAGCAAGGGCGGGGCGGCGTTCGCAGCGACCGTGATCCGCGAAGGCCAATTGACCGTCCGCGCCACCCGCACCGGCAACGACACCACCGCGGGCCAGATCGCTCATCTCGTGGAATCCGCCCCGCTGGGCGACACCCGCATGCAAAACCACGCCGAGCTGCTGGCCGACCAGCTCGTCGTGCCGACGCTCGGCCTCGCCGTGGGAACCGCCGCGGTGACGCGGGACTTCGGCCGCTTCCTGTCGCTGTGCATCGTCGATTACGGCACCGGGATCCGCATCGCCGCTCCGACCTCGGTGCTGTCCTCCATGACCCACGCCGCGCGCGCCGGCATCGTCATCAAGAGCGGCGGCCACATGGAAAAGCTGGCCAAGGCCGACACCATCGTGTTCGACAAGACCGGCACCCTGACTCATGGCGTCCCCGCCATCGTCGACGTCATCGGCTATGCCGAGCACATCACGCCGGGCCACCTGCTCGGCCTCGCCGCCGCGGCCGAAACGCGGCTCCATCACCCCGTGGCGGAAGCGCTGCGGACCCGCGCCGGGGAATTGGCGGTGAACATCCCGCCCTGCGACGAAATCCACTATCGCGTCGGCCTCGGGGTGGAGGGCCAGGTCAACGGCTACTACCTCCATGTCGGAAGCGAGCGCTTCATGCGCCAAAGCGACATCGGCGTCGGCGCTGCCGTGCTCGACCGCGCCGCGCTCGACCGCAACGGCTATTCGTGTCTCTATATCGCCGTGGACGGCAAGCTCGGCGGCCTCGTCGCCTATGCCGACAAGGTGCGGCCGGAAAGCCGTTCGGTGATCAGCCGGCTGCACGGCATGGGCATCCGCAACACCATCATGCTGACCGGGGACAACGCGGTGGTGGCGAAGGCCGTCAGCGCGCGCCTCGGCCTGAGCGGGCAATTCTCCGACATGTTGCCGGCGGACAAGGCGGGTGTCATCCAGGAACTGCAACGCCGCGGCAACGTTGTCGCCATGGTCGGCGACGGCATCAACAACTCGCCTGCGCTGAGCTTCGCCGATATCGGCATCGCCATGAAGTACGGCGCCGACGTGACGCATGAGTCCGCGCATGTGGTGCTGATGGAAGATTCGTTGTGGAAGCTCGTCAAGGCGGTCGACATCTCGCGCGGCGCGGTGTCGCTGATCAAGCAGAATTATGTCATCGTCGCCGGCTTGAATACGCTCGCCCTGGCACTAGCTCTTCCGGGAGGATTGGTCAGTCCGGTGACGACGGCATTGATCAGCAACGGATCGGCGATCCTGGCGGCGGTCAACGGAATGCGGCCCATGCTGCGGTATCAATGATAGCGGCACAGGAAATCGCAACGCCACTGTCCCGGGCCCATTATCAGGCGCTCGCCCGCGCCGTGTACGTGCTCGAAAATCCGAATTTCGCCGCCCGCCTCGCCGACTATGCCGGCGCCCCCCTCAACAAGGTGGTTTCGATGCTGCCACGTGCGGCGAGCGCGGGGCTCTCCAAGGCGGTCGAGGCGGCGATGCGCAGGTGCCTCAAGACCGCGATCGGCTCGCTGGACCCCGCCAAGCAGAAACCGCCGGCCACCTGGCTCTCCACCGCGGCCGCCGGGGTCACCGGCGGGGTGAGCGGCTTCTTCGGCATGGCCGCGCTTCCGATCGAATTGCCGGTGACCACCACGATCATGCTGCGCTCCATCGCAGACATCGCCCGCCACAATGGCGAGGATCTCTCCACGCTCGAGGCGCGGTTCGCCTGCCTGCAGGTGTTCGCGCTGGGGGCGCGGCGTACCGCGGTCCGCGCCGATCTCGGCTATTTCGCCGCCCGGGCGCTGATGACGCGGCTCACCGGGAACGCCGCCGCCTATGTGGTCGAGCGCGGCGCCGTCGAACTGTCGGGGGCGATGGTCAACGGCCTGATCGCGGAAATCGTGTCGCGGTTCAGCATCGTGGTGTCGGACCGTATCGCCGCGAGCGCGCTGCCGGTCGTCGGCGCCGTCGGCGGCGCCACCGTCAACGTCATTTTCATGAAGCATTTCCAGCGGATCGCGCAGGGGCATTTCACCATCCGCCGGCTCGAACGCGAATACGGTGCCGAGACGGTTCGCGTGCACTATGCCGAACTCGCCGCGCGGAGCCCGCAGGACCGCAAATGACGCGGCAGCCACGGCGGAGCTGACGTCGCATGTCGAGTCCGGCTTCCAGCGCCAAGCCCCCCACCGAAGACCACCGCGTCACCGACTTGCGGCGCATGCGCGCGTTCGCGACGGGGCTGCTGGTGGCGATGACGGTGGTGTTCGTGGCGACGTCGTTTGCCCAGGCGCGGTGGGAATGGCTCGCCTATGTGCGGGCTTTCGCCGAAGCCGGCATGGTCGGCGCCTGCGCCGACTGGTTCGCGGTGGTGGCGCTGTTCCGCCGGCCGTTGGGATTGCCGATACCCCATACCGGGATCGTGCCGCGCAACAAGGCCCGCATCGCCGGCGCGCTCGGGCGGTTCATCACCAACAACTTCCTGACGCCGAAAGTGCTGTCGGAAAAGCTCGTCCAGGTCGACGCCGCGCAATGGGTGGCCGACTGGCTCGGCAACCCCGACAATGCCAAGGGGGTCGCCCGCAGGGCGGCGGTCGTGGTGCCGGAAGTGGTGCGGGCCTTGCCGCGCGAACCGATCGCCGACGCGCTCGGCCGTTCCGTCGTCGCCGGCCTCAAGGCGGTTCCGGCCGGGCCGGTCGCCGGCAACCTGCTGGCGATCGTTTGGGCCCAGGGCCAGACCCAGAAGGTCCTGGAGCGGGCGATCACGTTCGCGGAAACCGCGCTCATCGCCAACAAGGATTTCATCCGCGCCAGGGTCGAGGCGAATTCGTCACGCTGGGTGCCGCGTTGGCTCGACGGGATCGTCGCCGACAAGATCGTCACCACGGTGACGGCGACGCTCGCGGAGATGCGCAGCCCCGCCCACCCCTGGCGGGTCGAGCTGAAGGCGGGCATCGAAGGGTTGATCGAGCGGCTCTCCGACGATCCCGGGCTGCGCGCGGACGTCGAGGCCGCCAAGAACGCGTTTCTCGACGATCCCCAGTTCATCGAGCATGTCATGGCCATGTGGGCGGAACTCGACGCCCGCCTGCCGTCCGATGTCTCGGCCCATGCGGAAACCATCGCCGCGGGGGTCGAATACTGCCTGCTCAGCGCCGGACGCTGGATCCGGGAAGACCCGGCGCTCAAGGTGAAGATCAACAATTGGATCCGCTATTTGGTCAGGCGCACGATTTCGCCGCGCCGCGCCGAGATCGGCGCCTTCGTCACCAATGTGGTGGAGGCCTGGGATTCCACGACCCTCGTCAACCGGCTCGAGCTGCAGGTCGGCAAGGACCTGCAGTACATCCGCATCAACGGCACCCTGGTCGGGGGCCTGGTCGGCCTGCTGATCTTCACCGCATCGAAGTGTCTGCTGCCGGGGTAGCCTTCTCCCTCCCCGTTTTCGGGGAGGGCAGGGGTGGGCACTTGCTTCCATCGAGGCCAGTTGTCTCACCCACCCGCCCGAAGAAAGAACCCCACTCTGACCCTCCCCGAAAACGGGGAGGGAAGGCGGTCTTCACGCCGAAGCTCCGGCGAACAGGCTCTTCTTGATGATGGCGTGGATGCCCCAATTGCCGTCGACCACCTGGGTGACGCCGAAGTCGACGGCGACCGAGATCAGCGAGATCGATTCATCTTCGGACAGTCCCTTGGTCGTCATCAGGAAGGCGCGCATCTTGCGGAACGCATCCTTGAGCGCGAGGTCGATGGAGGATTTCGCGTAGATGTCCTGCTGGGCGGTCGGTCCGAGCTCGGCGAGGTAGTTGGCGAAGCTGAAGCCGTGCAGCACCCACTCGTCCTGGGTTTCCAGGAGCGGGTAGTTGAGTTCCGCCAGGGAGGAACCCGCGAGCGCGTTCTTCTTGTGCAGGATGAGCTGGAAGGTGCCTGTCAGCGAGCACTCGATGGCGGTCCCACACATTTCGGAATCGCCCTGTGACGCGTGGGAATCCCCGACCGAGAACAGCGCACCGGGAACCGCGACCGGGTAATACATGGTGGCGCCCTTGCCGATGCGCCAATTGTCCATGTTGCCGCCGAAATAGCCCGGCGGGATCGAAATCGACGACGTCGGCCTCCTTGGGCGCGACGCCCATGACGCCGAAATGCGGCCGGATCGGAATCCGCACGTTCTTGAGGATGCCGTGATTCTCCTGGATCGTCGTGTGGTCGACGGGCACGCCGGGATAGTCGATCGTCTTGTGCACGACGCCGAACGGATCGGTCTGCGGCGTCCAGCGGAAATTGTAGACCGCCTGGGCCCAGTTGCGCTGCCCGCTGGTGTCGATCTCGTAGATCGTGCAGACCTCGCGCGGCTTCGGCTCGGTGATGAGCTCCTTGTAATGGAATCCCCACCATGCCGCCGCGTTGCTGCCGAACGACTTGCCGGCATAGGCCGGGTTGGCGCAGGGCCGCGGCTTCACGTCGATGATGCGGACTTCGAGAATATCGCCGGGCTCGGCGCCGCGGATCGCGACCGGCCCGGTGCAGATGTGCACGCCGAAGCCCTCGCCGGAACCGCGGCCCAGGAGCTTGCCGTCGACGGGCCCGGCGCCGCGGCGGTTGACGCCCTTCTTGTCCCGGGTCCACAGGAATACGCTTTCGGCGCCGGGATCGCCTTTGACCATGCGCTCGGCGTCGTCATTGGCATGATGGGTCAGCGCTTCGATGGTGACGTAGTCGCCGGAATCGACCTCGAGCTGCGGCTTGAGCAGCTTGCTGAAATAGCCCCAATGCACCGTGTCCGCCGTCGCCGGCAGATAATGAAAGGTCGGCTGGCCCGGCCGCGGCGCCGCGCTTTGTGCGACCGCGGGAGAGATCAACGTGCCGCTGGTCGCTGCCCACGCAGCAGCCGCGCCACCGCCTGCCATGAAGGCACTCTTGAGGAAGCTGCGCCGTTCCGCGTCGAGCTCGTCGAGCAGCTTCTGACGATGCAGTTCGAATTGCGGACAATTGTGATCGTCGCCTGCGCACATGGGAACAACTCCTGGTTTGACGCTTTTGAAAGAACGCGGTCGCGTCAGTCAGCAAAATGGAGGTGGGCCGACAGCGCAAAGCGATCGCCTCAATCAGGCGATAAAGATGCAATCTGCAGGCCAGTTGGCGCAGCCTGATGGAGCGTCAGTTCCATCCGGCTTACGCTCTCATGCAAAACGGCAATCGCCTCTATTTCGCCGGTTCACCGGCATCAAGCCACGCCGCGAGCGTGGCGCGCTCGCCTGCCGTCATTTCGGTGATGTTTCCGGGCGGCATGGCGTTGGACCAGGCGGCGTTACGTCCGATCAGGCGGGCATTGCGGCGGATGTGCTCGGCGTCGTCGAGCAGGATGCCGCGCGGGGCGGTGGGGATCGAGGCCCATACCGGCTCGGCCGCGTGGCACGGGCTGCACCGGGACGAGATGATGTTCTCGACCGCCTTGAAGGTCGGGGTCGCGGCGCCGGTCGTGGTGTCGCGCGGTCCCGCCGCGGAGAGCAGGCCGATCGCGATCATGCCGGCGGCGGCGACGCCCCAGGTCCACCATGGCGATCCCTTGCCGGCATGCCGGCTGTTGTAGAAATGGCGGATGATGGGCCCGAGCGCGAGCACGATGGCGACGATCACCCAATTGTAGCGGGTCGCGTAGAGCAGCGGGTAGTGATTGCTGATCATCAGCAGGATCACCGGCAGGGTGAGGTAATTGTTGTGGACCGAGCGCTGCTTACCCTGGATGCCGAGGGCGGGGTCGGGCTTCTGTCCCGCAATCAGGGCGGCGACGGTCTTCCTCTGATTGGGAATGATGTTGAGGAAGACGTTGGCCACCATGATGGTGCCGATGATCGCGCCGATCTGGTTGAACGCGCCGCGCCCGCTCAGCACATGAGTGAACGCGAAGGTGAGCGCGACCAGGAAGACGTACCCGGTGATCACGAAGGCGAGCTCATGCTTGGCGAAGGCCGACCGGCATGCCGCCTCGTAGAGCCCCCAGGCGAGCACCAGGCTCACCAGGCTGAACAGGCCGGCCTGGACCGGCGTCAGATCCATCACCGACTTGTCGACCAGGAACAGGTCGGCATCGAGATAATAGACGAGGATGACGAGGGCGAAGCCGGACAGCCACGTGGCATAGGCTTCCCAATAGAACCAAGTGAGCTCGTCGGGCATCTTGGCCGGCGCCACCAGGAATTTGAGAATGTGGTAGAAGCCGCCGCCATGAACCTGCCACGCGTCGCCATAGACCCCCTCGGGAAGGTCTTTGCGCGGCTGCAGGCTGAGATCGAGGTGGATGAAATAGAACGAGCTGCCGATCCAGCCGATGGCCGCGACGACGTGGAGCCAGCGAAAGATCAGGCTGGCCCACTCGGTGAGGATCGAATTCAGCATGGTGATATGACCCGATGGCGGAATGAGGGGAGGTCGAGGGCGGGCGCGGGAATGCGCCCGGCCTGAAGGCGCTGGAGATCAGACGTGCCCGGACGCCGCCGCGACCATGGCAGCTTCCGACCGCGCGCTGGCGATGCTGCGGACGCCGTTGAAGAACGCGTCGAGCAGGACCGACGAAATGCCGATGACGAGGATAACAGTGCCGGTAACCACTGGCGGAAAAAGCGGCAAAAGCCTGCTTATGAAGGGAGCAGCGAGAAATGCGAACAAGCCAGCCCCGATGACCGAACCATAAATACCGAGCAGGCCGATATCGGGGGACGCCGCCATCGACAGCATCGGCCCGACCGATGCGAAAGTGACACCCATCATCACCGGCAGGCGGATGCCGACGCCGGGAAAACCGATGCTCCGCACCAAGGTGGCGATGCCGCAGGCGAACAGGTCGGCGCTGATCAGGAAGGCCACGTCCTCGGGCGACAGCTTGAGGGCACGGCCGAGGATGAGCGGTACCGCGACCGCACCGGCATACATCACCAGGACGTGCTGCAGCCCCAAAGTCAGCAGCTTCGGGACGGGAAGGATTTCATCCACGGGATGGATGTCGCTGCTCATGAAATTGTCTCCCAAGCCAAGCGCATGGGCGAGCTTCACTCAAGAACTATGCCAATTCATCCATGGCAGTTTCACCATGGCAATCCTCATGGGCCTCCTGCCGCCTCCGGTGCGCCCGCGCGGTTCATGGTTACGACGCAAGCCGCCGCCCGCCGCCCGGATTTCGGCCGGCTGTGGATGGTGATGGGTATAAGTTCAGGAATTCAAATTGTGAACAACGGCTTGGCATAATCCGTTGAAGCGGGTGGGATGGCGGGGAAGGCGGCCGCGATCCAAGCCTCGGGCGCGCGAAAGCGCGCCGGCCCAGTCCGCCGCCGCGCCCCGCAGGTCCGGTGGTCGCAACCGATGCGCTCTAATTGCCCCCGGCATAGCCGGTGATCTTCCAGCCCGCCGCGTCCTTGGCGTAGCAGACCTGGTCGATATCCAATGAGCCGAGGGCATCGTCGGCAACGTAGCCGACCTTGCCGGACGGGGTGACCACCCGCACGAACGATGCACCCGGAGGTGGAGGGGCACTGCCCTGCGCGCCCGGCGGCGGCCCATCCGGCATGACCCGCACCAGGATTGCTCCAAGCTTCTCGATGACGGGCGAATTGGCTCCCGCCGCGGCATGTACGTCCAAGCCGCCCTTGGTCGGAAATCCCCAGTCGCCGAAATCGGTGCCGGTTGCCTTGGCGTTTTGCTCTGCGGCCTTCTGGTCGTATGTCGGCGCGGCCGGGCTGCACATCACGCCCTTGCGGTCGGGGATCGGTTCGAGGGACGGCTCGCCGGCGGCCTCGGCGAGAATTTCCCAACCTGCGCCGTCCTTGCCGTCGAGACCGATCGCGGCGGCGAGATTGTCGATGCCGGGCTTTCGCTTGTTGGCCTTGTCGCCCTTTTCGCCCATCCAGAAGAAGGTGTTGGCGACCACCTTCGCGAGCCCGGCGCGGTCCTTGTGGCTCGCGATATCGGCAATCTGCTTGCGGAAGGCATCGAAACTCGGATCGTTGTAAGGCTGCGGCAAGGTCACCGGGACCTGCTTGTAAGGCTTGGGCGGTGCGACTTGCGGAGGCCCGCCCGGTCCCCGCGGCCCGGGAGGTGCGGCCTGGCCGGGGCCGGGAGCAAGGGGTCGCGGCGCTTGCGCTGAGGCGCAGGTGGCGGCAAGCGCGACAGCGAGCGCGGCGCAAATCAGGGTTTGGCTGCTGGGACGGGAGTGTGGCATCGCATGGCTCCGGGGTTCGCGATGGGCAACGCACGAGAATCGAGTCTTCACGCTAGCATCAAATTGCGACCAGGAAAGGGCTTGCCGCGATCGCTTCGCGCTACAGTTTGGGGCATGACCTCGTTGCGGCACGGCCTGCTTGCTTTGATCCGTGGCGCATCGTTTCGCGGCATGGTAAGTATCGCGCGGCGGGCGTCGTCGCCGGCAATTCTCAACAGGTGCGCAAGACACCGGACATATCGCTGGGACGGAAACCGGCCGATACGGATTGTTTCCGTTCCGGCGCTTGGAGGATCAACATGTTGTTTCGAGGTTCGATTGCCGCGATAGCCTTGGTGGCGGCCGTGAGTACGACATGGGTCGCTGCTCGGGCTTACGATGTCGCGCCCTATCCCGATCTGAGCGGAATGTGGCGCCGCGTTCCGGTTCCCGGAGTGACCGGCCAGCCCGGGTATGACCAGACCAAGATCCAGGGCCGCGCCCAGGAGGCCCCGCTCACGGCGGAATACCAGGCGATCTTCGAGGCGAGCCTCAAGGACTTGGCCGAGGGCGGGCAGGGCAACGACCCGACCTTCAATTGCACGTCTCCGGGCATGCCGCGAATCATGACCGTGTACGATCCGATGGAAATCGTGGTGACGCCGCAAAGCACTCACATCCTGATCGAGCACATTCACGATTCCCGCCGCATCTATACCGACGGACGCGATTGGCCGGAGTTCTTCGAGCCGACCTATGCGGGCTTTTCGATCGGCAAATGGAGCGACACCGACGGTGACGGACGCTACGATCTGCTCGAGGTGGAAACCCGTGGCTTCAAGGGACCGCGTTCCTTCGACGCCACCGGCCTGCCGCTGCATTTCGACAATGAGAGCGTGATCAAGGAGCGCATCTACCTCGACAAGACCGATCCGAATCTCCTCTATGACGAGATCACCACCATCGACCACGCGTTGACGCGGCCATGGACCGTCCTCAAGAAATTTCATCGCGAACAGCCGAAATATCCGGTCTGGGGCGAGGCGATCTGCCAGGAGGGCAACAGCCATGTCGGCGTCGGCAAAGAGGTCTATTACCTCAGCGCGGACGGCCTTCTGATGCCGGCCAAGAAGGGCCAGGCTCCGCCGGACCTGCGCTATTTCAAAACGCCAAATCAGAACACCGCGAAGGTGCAATAATCAGGGCGCGTCGCGCGGGGGCAATCCCATTCCGGGTTTGTCATGCCCGCGAAAGCGGTTTCATGCCGTGCAAATATCGAAGCACCGTGAGTACTGGATCGCGCGGCCGAGCCGGGTGATGACGACAATGGGATTCAGGATTTGCGCAATCGCGCAATGCAGCGGGAGGTCGAAGATGAAGCACCCGGTCATGAAGGCTATGGCGATCGCCGCGATGCTTTTGGGCTCGGCTTGTCTGGCCGGCGCCCAGGATGCCGGTTATCCGAGCAAACCGATCCGCCTCATTGCCCCCGAGGTGGTGGGCTCGGCGACCGATCTGCTGGCGCGGATCGTCGCGCAGCGGTTGGGCGAGGCGCTCGGCCAGCCGGTGAACGTGGTCAACAATTTCGGCGAGGCCGGCCTCATGCAGGGAGTGAAATCTCCGCCGGACGGCTACACCATCATCTACGGCTCGGCCGGCACGCTGGCGCTGCTGCCGCACATCAAGAAGGTTGCGTTCAATTCGTTCAAAGACTTCACGCCGGTGGCGCGATTCGTGATCAGCCCGACCTTGCTCGCGGTCAATCCGTCGCTTCCGGTCAATTCCACCAAGGAGTTGATCGACCTCTTGAAGGCGAACCCGAATAAGTACCGGATGTCGACCGCCGGCGCCGGCACCGCCGGCCATTTCGCCGGCGAAATGTTCATCGCCATGGCGGGGGTGAAGAGCCAAGTGGTCCATTATAAAGGCGGCGGCCCGGCGATCGCCGCGATCGTCGACGGCGACGCGCAATGGACCTTCGCGCCCATCGCCGGGCGCCTGCCCCACGTGCGCTCCGGCGAGCTCAAGGCGATCGCGACCGGCGGGACCCATCGCCTGTCGGTGCTGCCGGACGTCCCGACGGTCGCGGAATCGGGGCTGCCCGGATTCAATGCGGTCGGCTGGGGTGGCATCTTCGTGCCCAACGGCACGCCGCAGCCGATCGTCGACAAGCTCAACGCCACCATCGTCGCCTTCCTGGCGAAGCCGGAGGTCAAGGAGCAGTTCGCGGTGCAAGGCTCGGAAGCCGCCGGCAGCACGCCCGCCGAACTCGCCGCCCTGCTCGCGCAGGACTACGTTCATCTCGGCGAAGTCGCGAAGTCGATCGGCATGCGCTTGGATTGAGCGCCCGACGGCGCGGCTCGCGACGCCGGGCGTGAACCCCCGGGCGAACCGATGATCATCAGGCCGGCTGCCGCCGACGACGATGCGATCTGGGCGATCCTCAAGCCGATCCTGCGGGAAGGGGAAACCTATGCGCTGCCGCGCGACTGGAGCCGGCGTGACGCGCTCGCCTATTGGCGCGCGCCGGACCACGCGGTGTTCGTGGCGCAGGAAGCGTCGGAGATAATCGGAACCTATTATCTGCGGCCGAACCAACGGGGCGGCGGCGCTCACGTCGCCAATTGCGGTTACGCTACGCTTGTGCGAGCGCGCGGCCGCGGCGTTGCCGGTACGATGTGCACGCACTCATTGGAGCTTGCAAGTCAGCAGGGCTTCACGGCCATGCAGTTCAACTTCGTGGTCGCCACCAATGAGGGTGCGATCGCTCTGTGGAAGAGACTGGGCTTCGACGTGGTCGGGCGGTTGCCGCGCGCATTCCGGCATCCGACCCAGGGATTGGTCGATGCGCTGGTGATGCACCGCGCGCTGTAAACAAGCCGCCCAATCGAAGGCCTACCGCGTGGCCCCGGCGACCTTCGTCTTGGTGTCTGCCGCCTCCTGATTGGCGAGCTTGGTACGGGCAGCTCGCAAGGCGACCGCGATTTCGTGCCACTTGCTGCTGGGCTGGACGTGGGCAGGGTCCGGGCCCGGAATCGGCCGATGGAGGCCGTACTTGGCGCCATGGGCGTCGATCCAGTGCCAGGCGGCGCTGGCGTCGCCGTCGGCGGTCGTGAGATCGATGGCCTGGCCATGGCCGTAACCGCCGGTTGCCCTGCTGCCGCCGTGCTTGGAGTTGCCGCCGTGGGCCTTAAAGCCCGAAGCGAGGTTTTGGCGATAGTCGTCGCGGAACGCGCTCAGCATGGACCAGTTGATCCCGTTGCCGTCCATCGCATGGCCGGCGTGGTAGAGTTGCTCGCGAAAATCGGCGTCCATGCCGCGGATCACATAGTCCTGCATCGATATGCCCATGTGCTTGGCCGCAGCCGGATCCTTCCAAGTGAAGTCTCCCGACGAATCCGATTTCACGGCCTGTCGCTGGTAGACTTCCCATAGATATCGATCGACCTCTTCCATGATGCCGGCGTCGCGCCGGCGCGCCGGCACGGGCGCGGCGTGCCGCTCCGGGGTCTCCAGGCGCGCAGCCTCGGCGGGCATCTGGATGGTGGACGCCACTTCCGGAACGTACATGGTCTGGCTCCAGCGCTCCGCAAAGGACACCCTCACGACCGGCAGCGCTTTCTCCTCGAAGGATGTCGTCTGCCCGGGTGCCGTTCGCGTCACGGCGGATGTCGTTTCCACAGTCGGAGTGATGGTCACGGCGGACGTCTCTTCCGCCGGCGGCGCCGCGGCCAGTGCATAAGCTGTTTCCGCCGGCTGTTCCGTCTCCCGGGATGATGGAGTTTCGACGGGCGGCGGTGTCGGTTCAATCGTGTGCGGCTCAGTTGTACGCTTTGGCGGCAGCTGCAGCGAAGCGACGGAATATGTAGCGGGAGACGCAGCAGCCGAAACAGGAGACGATGCGGGCTGGGCCCAATCGACGTGCTTCGGCGTGGGGAAGGGGCTCGACAGCGCCAACGGCAGCGCGACGGTGAAAACCAGGACCCCGCACAGCCCTCCGCCAACCAGGATGGCGCAGTCGGAGATCCGATTTGCCGCGGTCGCGGCCTGAAATGCTTTCATGTCCACCCCTGTCGGCCTCGGATGAGGTCGCCCCCCGAGCCTTCGCCGATGCGGCCGCATCTACTTGGCCGGATCGCTGAAGGCGTAGCGAATTCATCATCATCTCAAACGGTTAGTGTGGAGTTAATCGCCCAATTCTGAGGCCAAAGACGGGTAATTTGCGGGCGTGCGGCGGCGGCCTGAAGGCGAAAAAGCGGCAGCCGGGCGGCATATTTCGGGGGGCCATCACAGGCGAGAGGTCAGGGTATTGCGAACCCTGTCATCCCCGACCCGCTCGGTATTGCGATTGTCTCGCCGTTATTCGCCGGGGCGACATGGCTCAGCGGAATACACGCTTGGCGAGGCCAACCACGACGCGCAGCGGCTCGATCTTCCCGATGCTGGAATCGTGGCGCCCGGAATAGACGACCCGGATCATGGCCGCTCGCGCCTCGAAGCTGTCCGCGATTTCGACCGCGAATTCGCGCGTGCTCGAGCGCACCACCGTCGCCCGCAGGTTGGTTTTCGCCAGCACGAGATGCAGTTCCGTCCCCACCGCGGCAGGTGAGGGGCCGTGCAGGCACATGCCGCCGACGGAAATGTTCTTGATCCGGCAGCTATGGCTCTGCGCGCCGTCGAGGAACTGCGCCACGTCGAGGGCATCGAAGCGCTCGGACTTGCGCTTGCGCGGCTGCTCGATGCACACAATGCACGCGAGCGTGAGGACGATGATGTTGTACCAGCTCCAAAACAGCGCCAGCGAGGCCAACTCCCGCAGACTGCTGGTCTGGTCCAGGACAAAGGCGAAGCACACCCCGGCGACCGTCAATACCAGATAGGTCATGAAGATGGCGAGCAGAGGGAACTGCACCATCATTTTGCTGCGGTCGCCTCCCTTGGCGGTAACCTTGAATTTCTGCCCCTTCGGCTTGGTCAGGCCCCGGTAGACGCTTTTGACGATATCGGTCGCAGCGAGCATCTGGCTGAGATCGTTTATAATCGGCAGCACGCGCCATTCCGACAACCACGCGGTCAGCGCCATCTGCACTACGAGATATGGCAGGTAGTGCAGGAGTGTGTCCTGTAGGTCGGCGTGCACGGCCTCGATGCCGAGCAGGAGATAGGCGATCGGGATGATCAGGCCGAGCAGTCGATAGGAATAAGCTGCCGACCAGTGCAGAAAGGTCTCTACCAGAATGATGCGGTCGAATATGCAAAGCCCGTTGCCGAACCGGAACGGCCCGCTGCTTCCCATGAAGATCTGCACGAAGCCGAGGCACCAGCGGCTGCGTTGGACGATGTATTCCTTCAAGCCCTCCGGCGCGAGGCCGAGCGAGAGCCGCTCGTTCAGGTAAACGGTCTGAAAGCCGATCTGGCGCAAGCGCAGCGTGAGAAGGTAGTCCTCCGTCACCGAGTCCGTCGGGAAGCCTCCGATGCGCATCAGGGGCGTGAAGCGGACGATGGACGAGGTTCCGCAGCAGAAAGCCGCGCCCCAGGCATCCTTGGCGGCCATGACCACGTCGAAAAAGTAACGCTGCTCGTCCGGCCAGACCATTGCCAGCGAAAGGTTCGACTGCATCGGATCGGGATTGGCGAAGTGCTGCGGCGTCTGCACGATGCCGACGTTCTCATCCCGAAACAGCGTCATCGCGCGGGTGAGGAAGTTTGGCATCGGAACGAAGTCGGCGTCCAGGATCGAGATGTAGTCCGGCGGCTTGGCGAGGAGCGCGACATAAGTGAGCCCGTTGTTGATGTTGCCGGCCTTGGCGTGGGCGTTGTCCTTGCGCGTGATGTAGCCGCAGCCGACGCGCCCGCACAGGGCGTCGAGCCAAGGTCTTCGGCCGTCGTCGAGCACCCAGAGGCGAAAATTCGGGTAATCCATGGCGAGCGCACCGATGATGGTGCGCTCGAGGATGGCCTCCTCCTCGTTGTAGGTGCAGATGAATACGTCGATGAGCGGAGGCACCTCGTGGGCGGTGAGCCAGCCCATATTGGCTTCGACGTCACGGGTGCGGCTGCGCACCCGGGTGAGGAAGAACAGCGTCAACATTGAACCGAATAGCGCCAGGCTTTCGGTCACGACGAAAATGACGCCCGCGATCCAGTCGGGCGACAGTCCAAGGGGGGGAAGAGAAACCGTCCAACGCCAAAAGATGTAGCGCCACATCAGGACGACGCCGGCTGCGATGACGATCGAGCGCGCCAAACTGCTCTCGCGCTTGAGCCAAGGCAAGGCGGCGATGCAGATGCCCGCCGCCAGCGGGCCGGGCCACCCACCCTCGGCGATGACAGTGGTGATTGGGCTCATGGGGCATCCGGGCCCGCAGGTGCCATCGCCTTCACCGGGCCGTCATCGAAAATCACGCGGCCGGTACGGCCGACCAGGCAGTCTTGGCCCTCCGCGAGCTTGGGTACGGCGACAGTGACGTGATAGCCCTCCCGCGGCAGCACGGAAGGCTGGATCGCCAGATTGGCCGGCGAGGCGGAAGCGCCGGTCAGCCGGACGACCGTTCCAGGGAGGCTCTCCCCGCCGTCGCGCGGCCGGAAGCGCGCGGCCGAGCCGACCTGGAGGCGATTGTAGACGGCCTCGCTGACCACTGCCGTTACGACGGCTCCGCCGCAGTCGAGCACCCGAACCAGGTCCTGGCCGCGGTGGACCTGCTCTTGCGGTGCGATCAGCATCTCCCAGACGCTGCCCCTGGTCGGAGCAACCATGTCGGCCGCAGCGAGATCGTCGTAGCGCGCCTTCTCGTGAGCGAGTTCGCCGGTCAAGCGGGTGATGCGCTGGTCGGTCTCCGCCAGGGTTTGCGTGAGGTTGCTCACCAGTTGCTCGAGTTCGTCGGCGCGCTGCGAGGAACGCGGACGATCGTTGTAGCTGTCGCCGACGAAGACGCCGCGTTGCGCCGCCGCGAGTTCGACACCCAGCGCTTCGAGCCGCTTCCGCGCCGCCGCCTCCAGTTTTTCCGCAACCGAACCGTCGCGTTGTGCCTGGGTGAGTTGCGACATCGACATCACGCCGTTTCCGGCGAGCCTCGTGTAGCGGTCGAGCGCGATCTGGGCCGCCTCGTTCTTGGCGCGCGCGGCATCCACATCTGCGGTCAGCTCGCCTTGGCGGGCTTCGAGCTGGAGGATGCGCGACTGGGCAAAGAGGTGCGTTTGCTCCTTCAGGTCCTTCAGGAGCGCGCGCGCATCGGCAAGCCGGACCGCAACGGCTGGACGCTCGTCTTGGAGCAGCCCGATTTGGCGAGACAGGTCGTCCAAGCGCGAGCGATCCGCGCGCCGGTTGACGATGCGGAACAACACTTCGCCATGCGCCAGCGACGTACCGAAATCCAGTGGATGCGGGCCGGCCTCTACCTCTCCGTCGATCGGCGCCCGCAGTGTGATCATGCGGGCGTTGACGACGGCCTCGACGCTCGAGGTTTGCAGAAGCCTTTGCAGCGGTGCGTAGCCCACGACCGCCACGATCCCCAATCCGAGTGCCGTCTTGAGAAGGCGTCGCGCCATCGGCGACACCGAGCCGGTGCGCGCCGGCGGCGGCGGGACGGGTTGCGTGTCTGCGGGCGGCACATCCTGCGCCGGCGGGTGCGGCACGTCCTTTTCCGGCGCGTAGAGCCGGCGCCAGCTTTCGGTGGCCGGCGCCTCCTCGGCCGGTTGCGGCTCTGCGGCCGCCGCCCGGTCGCGCTCGAAAACGCTGTACAAATGCGCGAGGCGCCCTGCCGCATCGAGCTGTTCTGGCGCTGCCATATCGCTCTGTTGGCGGCTGCGCCGGACCTGCGCGTCGTGGGGGTCGGTTTCCTCTAAAGTCCCGGCCGTCGGCTGACGCCGCTGAAGCTCCGACATTTCTGTGATCCCGTTAGTTTGAACCCGTGCGAGCAGATCAAATAACGCTTCGTTGCTTATGGC
Organism: uncultured Alphaproteobacteria bacterium; assembly: GCA_963800215.1. Classification (GTDB taxonomy): domain Bacteria; phylum Pseudomonadota; class Alphaproteobacteria; order Rhizobiales; family Xanthobacteraceae; genus JAJPKK01. The sequence continues at coordinate 582,702 of CAWCZY010000014.1, forward strand.
TTTGCAATTTAATGAGATTAATATTTCGTATAAAGAGGTTGATTGAGCAATTGGATAACCGCCTGTTACTTTGACTGCAGACTCGTAAATCCGGTGCCGACAGCCGATTTAGAGGCTTTCAGTTTAACGGCGCTTTCATTCTTTGTGCCTTAGCCATGGGAATAACTGCGAGGGACAAAGGGCCATGAATCCAGAGCAACTGAGCGGGCAGGCGTCGCGGCGGCCGGAAACAGCGGGTGCACTGGGAAAGATCATCGCGGTCAGCGGTTCGAGGGCGACCATCGGGATTCTTCCGGGCGCCGAGAATGCGCGCACGACGGTCTCGAAATTCGTCCTGATTCACAGCTGCAAGTCGCGGCTCATCGCCGTGGTGACCGAAGTCTCCCTGAACGTGCCGCCGGCGGCGAAGGAGCAGGGATATCGCGCCGTCGCCGACATGGACCTGATGGGCGAGCTTGCAACCGGCGACGGCGGCACGGAACAGTTCCGGCGCGGCGTCTCGGAATATCCGAGCATCGGCGATGTCGCCACCCACCTGTCGAGCGACGAATTTCGGCTGATCTACAAGAAATCCGAACTCCTCCACCGGCACGGTCGGCCAGCTCCTGCAGGACCCTTCCATCGAGGCCCAAATCCACATCGATGAAATGCTGAACAAGCATTTCGCCGTGCTCGGGACCACCGGAGTTGGCAAGTCCAGCGGGGTCATGGTCATCCTGCAACAGGTGCTGAACGTGCGGCCGGATCTGCGAATCTTCCTCCTCGACGCCCATAACGAGTATGGGAGGTGCTTCGGTGAGCAGGCGATGGTGCTCAATCTGCGCAATCTCAAGCTGCCGTTCTGGCTGTTCAATTTCGAGGAGATCGTCGACGTCTTCTTCGGCGGCCGAGCCGGAATCGAGGCTGAAGTCGCAATCCTCACGGAGGTCATTCCGCTGGCCAAAGTGGCCTATCTGCGCCACCGCAGCACCGATCGCTCGGGCGCCAAGCGGCCGGATGCCAACACTGCCGGATATACGGTCGACACCCCCGTGCCCTACATGCTTACGGACCTCGTCGCCCTGATCGATGAACGCATGGGCAAGCTGGAGAATCGTTCGACGCGGATGATCTTCCACAAGCTCATTTCCCGCATCGAGATGGTGCGCAGTGATCCCCGTTACGCCTTCATGTTCGAGAACGCCAATGTCGGCGGCGATACCCTTTCCGACGTCCTGATCCAGTTGTTTCGCCTGATCCCCGGCGGCAAACCGATGACCGTCATGCAATTGGCCGGTTTTCCCGCCGAAGTGGTGGATGCGGTCGTCTCGGTGCTCGGCCGCATGGCGTTCGACTTCGGATTGTGGAGCGACGGTGCAAGCCAGGTGCTGTTTGTTTGCGAAGAAGCCCACCGTTACGCATCCGGCGATCGCAGTACCGGCTTCGGCCCGACCCGCCGCGCGTTTTCCCGCATCGCCAGGGAAGGCCGCAAATACGGGGTGTTTCTCGGGCTGGTCAGCCAGCGTCCCTCGGAGCTCGACCCCACCATTCTGTCGCAATGCAGCACGCTGTTCGTCATGCGCATGGCAAACGACAGCGATCACGCCATCCTGCGATCGGCGGTCTCGGACGCGGCGGCAAATCTTCTGGAATTCGTCCCTTCGCTCGGCACTGGAGAAGCCTTCGTGTTCGGGGAGGGGGTGGCACTGCCGACGCGGCTGAGATTTGCGGAATTGCCCGCGCACGTTCGTCCTTTCAACGAGGCGATCACAAATCTGCGGATGGCTCATGGCGCCGTCGATCTCGAGTTCATTGCATCGGTGATCGAGCGTTGGCGCGGCACGGTGTCGAGCCGGTCGAGGCCCGAAGCTTCGTCGCCCGAGGCCCAGTACGAGGCTCAGCCGGTGCCGCCGCCGGTTCGCTCCACCGGCGGGATCGAGGCGGAGCGGTTCAGCATCCTCAAGAAGCCGATATCCCTTCGGTAGCGTCCGGTCTCCAACGCCCCGATCCTGAACGAGATGTCTGTTCTGGCCGGTGATCCCCGAGGGCCCTCTCCGGAGGTAGCGCCCGGGCGGGGTGCCCGCCCCGGCCATCGGGACGGGTGGGGCAGGGTTAGGTTAAAGATTCGTTTCAACCTATGCCGATCGAGGCAAAAATGTCGAAATTTTGACTTTTTTATGCTAGAAGGTGAGTATTCAACTACCGGGTGGGATCGATTTACGACGCCCCGCGGAATTTCATCCTAAAGCGGAGGGCAGGGTGCCCCGTGTCGTGCGTATCTCTCGGGGCTGCCTGATGGTGGTGGCGCTCGGGCTTTCCGTATCCGGCTGCTCGAGTGCCTTGAGCGGTTTGGGCGAGCAGCCCATCATTTCCACTGCGACGGCCTCCCCGAGAATGCAGGCCGGCGAGCAGATCAACGTGACCGTGTATGGCGAGGCCTCGCTGAGCGGCAATTACGCGATCGACCCCGACGGCTTTGTTTCGGTTCCGCTGGCGGGAAAGGTCAAGGCCGCGGGTCTGACCCCGGCCGAGTTCTCGGATATCCTGGTGAAGAAATTTCGCGGCGAATATCTGAAGGACCCCAAGGTGACCGTTTCCCTCGCCGAGGTCAGGGGATTTTAGCGAAGCCAGTATTGTCATTCCGGGGCGCGCGCTTCGCGCGAACCCGGGGCGACACCGGCTTTATCGCAGGAACTCCACGCCGATCTGCATACCCGAGCGCCAGACCACGCGGCAATGGCGCCGCGACGTAGAAGTCCAGGGTCGAGTAGACATAGAAGGTGTCGGGAATCTCGTCGGGAATTTTGACGACGAGACGCATGCCAGTGTCGGATTCGTCCCACACTGTGCACTCGCGGACCTGCTCGCCCTTGACGCGCGACAACCAGCCGACGCGCCGCACCATGGTGCGGGAAGACTTCCGGGAATTCGGATTCCGAATCCTTGATTTCTGGCAGCGGCATCGCTCTTTGCCTGTGTTTCACACGGCTTCGGAAGTAGGGCGCGCAACGTTTAAGATTCCGTTATCGATCGGGCCGCGGTGCTCGCCACCGCATCGTCCGGCACTTCAGCCCGTCGCCGTCCGCAGCCCTCGCCCGAGGACCCGTGCGAGGCGGTCGGAGAACGCCCGCGCGTCGGCCGGGCGCTCGCCGTCGAGCGACCCGCGCTTCGTCGAACAGGAGGTGGGCCGCATCCTCTTTGAAGGCGCGTTCGTCGTCGCCCAAACCCGCAAGCGTGACAATGAGTTGGTGGCGCGGGTTCACTTCCAGGATCGGCTTTGCGGCGGACGTGATCCGGCCCGCGCCGGCCAGTAGCTTCTCCAGCTGGCGGTCGGGGCCATGCTCGGCGGCGACCAGGCAGACCGCGCTGTCGGTGAGCCGGTCCGACACCCGCACGTCCGCCACCGCCTCGCCGAGCGTCGTCTTGGTGAAGGCGAGGAAGTTCGCGATCGCCGCGTCGGCCTCGGGCGCGGGCTCGTTCTTGGCGTCGAGGCGCGGGATTAGCGTCAGGTCGGCGGCCCCTTGCGTCACCGACTTGAACGGCTTGCCGTCGAAGGACGGTCCCGACGTCACCCAGAAGCTGTCGACGGGATCGGCGAGGAACAGGACCTCGACGCCGCGGGCGCGGAACCCTTCGAGATGGGGCGAGGTCTCGAGCCGCGCGATGTCGTCGCCGGCGAGATAATAGATCGCGGTCTGGTTTTCCTTCAGCGACGCCGACATAGTCCTTCAGGCTCCGCCACGCGCCGGCCGAGGCCGTGGTCTTGAAGCGGGCCAGCGCGAGCAGCGTGTCGCGGCGCTCGAAATCCTCGTAGATGCCTTCCTTCAGCACCGGGCCGAAGATCGTCCCAGATCTTGGCGTAGCCGTCGGGCTCCTTGTCCGCGAGCTTCTCGAGGTCGCCGAGCACGCGGCTGGTCACGCCCTTCTTGATGGCGGTGAGGATCGGGCTCTCCTGGATCATCTCGCGCGAGACGTTGAGCGGCAGGTCGGCGGAATCCACCAGGCCGCGCACGAAGCGCAGGTAGCGCGGCAGGATCTCGCGCTTCATCGGTGATGAAGACGCGCTTGACGTAGAGCTTGATGCGCCCCTTGCGGTCGGGATCGAACAGGTCGAACGGCCGCGAACCCGGGACGAAGACGAGCGCGGTGTATTCGTGCCGCCCTTCCGCGCGGAAATGGACGGTGAGGGCGGGCTCGTCGAACTGGCCGGCGATGCCGCGGTAGAAATCGGTGTAATCGGCGGCGGTGATGTCGGCCTTCGGCTTGGTCCACAGCGCCGCGCCGTCGACCACCTCGGACGGCTCCGCGCCGGGCTTCTCCACGATCGCGATCGGCACCGGCACGTGGCCGGACTGCGCCTTGACGATCCGCTCCAGGGTGAAGCGTTCGGTGTAGGACTTGGCGTCCTCCATGAGGTGAAGGACCACGCGGGTCCCGCGCGCCGGCGCGTCCGCGAGCGCCGCCGGCGCCACCGTGAAGGTGCCCTTGCCGTCCGACGACCACAGCCACGCCTCGTCGCTGCCGGCGCGGCGGGAGAACACGTCGACGCGGTCCGCCACCATGAAGACGGAATAGAAGCCGACGCCGAACTGGCCGATGAGCGTCGCGCCTTCGCCGCCCTTTGCGGCCTCGATCCGCTCCAGGAAGGCCCTGGTGCCCGAACGGGCGATGGTGCCGAGCGCCTCGACCATTTCATCGCGGCCCATGCCGATGCCGTTGTCCTCGACGGTGAGGCGTGCGGTGTTCGGGGTCGATGGTGAGCGTGATGCGCGGCTTGGGATCGTCGCCCAGCAGCGCCGGGGTGGCGATGGCCTCGTAACGCAGCTTTTCATAGGCGTCGGCGGCGTTCGAAATCAGCTCGCGCAGAAAGACGGCCTTGTCCGAATAGACGGAGTGCACCATCAGGTGCAGGAGCTTGGCGACATCGGCCTCGAACACGCGGCTTTCGGCGCGGGTCTCATCAGCGACGGTCATGGCAGGCAATTTCCCGGAGAATGGCTTCAACCGTCCACCAGATGGCAAGAACGCCCCGCCATTTCAAGGCCTTGCGGTCTGCGGCCGGGCTCGACATGCGCGGCGAAAGCGCGGGGTGTGCAGGTCCCTAGCCACATCGGTCGCATCGCGGTAATAGGACGGGCGCAACATGGGCTCGAACCAGCCCCGACAAATCCGCGTCTTCAATGGGAGGAACTGCCAATGACGAACATGCGTTTATCCATCCTTGCCTCGACGATGCTGCTGTCCCTCGGTGCGAGTGTGCCCGGCCAGGCGCCAGCAGGCGCCCAACATGACCTTCTTCGTCACCAGCGTCGGTCCCGGCAAGGGCGGCGACCTCGGCGGCCTCGCCGGCGCGGACGCCTACTGCCAGTCGCTGGCGGCGACGGCAGGAGCGGGCGGCAAGACCTGGCGCGCCTATCTCAGCACCAACGCCGGCGCTCAGGGCGGCGCCGTCAATGCCCGCGACCGCATCGGCAACGGCCCGTGGCAGAACTTCAAGGGCGAGGTCATCGCCACCAGCGTCGCCGATCTCCACAGCGCGAACAACAAGCTCACGCGTGAGACGCGCTCACCGAGAAGGGCACCATGGTCAACGGCGTCGGCATGCAGCCGAACCAGCATGACGCCATGACCGGCTCGACGGAGGAAGGCCGGGCGTACCCGGCGAACCTCAACCTGACCTGCAACAACTGGGCGAGCAGCACCTTCGGCAGCACCATGCTCGGCCACATCGACCGCAACGCCCAAGACCGCGCCGAATCTGCAGTCCTGGAACGCGGCCCACATGTCCCGCAGCTGCAGCCAGCCCGATCTGATCGCGACCGGCGGCAACGGCCTGTTCTACTGCTTCGCGCAGTAACCGTGGCGGTAATTGAAATCAGGCGGACGGCGGCCCGGTCGCCGTCCGCCGCTTTGTACCGACCCGTCTGCCGCATCAGGCCGCCCTGCCGTGCCGGTTGCCGGGCGCCCGCCTGGGCGCGGTTGATCGCGTCGACCGAGCGCTCGATCGCCGACCACAGCCGGGCAATCTCCAGCTTGCAGGCGGAATCGCCGTTGCACCTCGCCCGCGCTCGCCCCTGCGGCGAGCGAGCCGAGGAATGCCGTGCGCTGGCTGATCTGGCCCGACCACACCGGCACCGACAGCCGCTCGAACTGGGCCCGCGACAGGGCGACTGCCGGCGCTTCCTTGTCCTCGCGCTTGACCGGGGCGGCATTGATCACCACCGCGTAGGGCTTGTTGAATTCGCGCGCGGTCGAGACCGTCTCGCGCACGGCGGCGAGATCGAAAAATCCCGGGCGCACCGGAATGACCACCATGGTCGCGGCGCGGATCGCCTCCTGCACCACCAGCCAGGTCGTCGGCGCGGTGTCGATGAAGACCCATTCGTAGCCGTTGAGTCAGCGCACTGGCGACGAGGCGGTTGATGCCCTGCGCGGCGTTCTGCAGCACCAGCGCGCTCATCGGCGCGCATGGAGTGCCACAGCGTCAGCGACCCCTGGGGGTCGGCATCGACGACCATGCAGCGGCGCCCCATGAGGTGAGCGAAGGCCGGCGAGATGCGCGGTCAGGGTGCTCTTGCCCACTCCGCCCTTGCGCGAAGCCAAAGTGATCACGTTCATCGGGCCGATTCCCCTCCGGAGAATGCGGCGAGCCTAGGGTCGGCATGGTTAACGAACGGTAACGGCGCCGGCGGAACGGCCGGCGCAGCGTCGGCGCGGCTCCGCCATCGCGGCACCACTGCGCACGCGATCGGCGGAGGCGGCCGTGTAGGGGTTGACCTCGATGCTGACGTGGGACAGCCCTTCGATCCCGGCCAGCCGTGCCTTGTAGTGGTCGGGCGCGCGCGGATGCTCTGATACGATCACCGCGACCACGCCGAGGTGGCCGGGCCCGAGCCGCCACACATGGAGATCGGTGACGCGATCGTTTTCGATTTCGAGCCGCTGCCGGATCAGGCCGGCGCGGGCTGCGGCTCGGCACCGCGTCGAGCAGGACCGCTGCGGCCGACTTGATCAGGCCGTAGGCCCACACGGCGATGACGACGGTGCCGAGCAGGCCGGCGACCGGATCGAGCCAGGGGAGGCCGAAATAGGCTGCCGCGCCCAGCGCCGTGATCGCCAGCAGCGAGGTGACGGCATCGGCGAGCACGTGAATGTAGGCGGCGCGGAAATTGTAGTCGGCGTGATGGGCATGATCGTGATGGGCATGATCGTGATGGGCATGATCGTGATGGGCATGATCGTGGTGGGCATGATCGTGGTCATCGGCGTGATCATGTGTCATCGTGATCATGCGCGTCCCGGAATTCGGCCTCGTCCTCGTGACCGTGGGGGTGGTCATGATCGTCATCGTGCAGCAGGAGTGCGCTTACGAGGTTCACGCCGAGGCCGACGAAGCGCAATCGGGATCGCCTCCCGGAATGCGATCGCGACGGGATGGATCAAGCGGGTCACCGATTCATATCCGATCAGCAGCGCCACCATGGCGAGGATGATGGCGCTGGCAAAGGCGGCGAGTTCGCCCAGCTTGCCGGTTCCGAACGAGAACCAGTCATTGCCGACATGGCGGCGGGCAAAGCTGTAGGCGAGGGCGGCGATGGACAGCGCCGCGACATGGGTGGACATGTGAAGGCCGTCGGCGATCAGGGCCATCGACCCCGACCATGCGCCGCCGCCGATCTCGGCGATCATCATCACGGTGGTCAGCGCGACGACGGCCCAGGTACGCCGTTCATGGGTGCCGTGCTTGGCGCCCAGGAAGGCGTGATCGTGTCGCCAGCGTTCGAGCGAATCCGCGTCCATCGTCAGGTTCCTGCCCCGACAGTCTAACGCGATCGGGGGCAGGGGGGCCACGGGTTGCCGCGATCCTCGCCGCCCGTGGTACTGCGTCTCTGCTCCGCGGGGTCGCAACGGTCGGGCAAGGAGGCACGACGCGTGGAATTTCTCGATGGCGCCGCCGGCCCAGCACCTTGCTCGTCAATATGGCTATGGCGCGATTTTCGTGATCGTGATGCTGGAAAGTGCCGGCATCCCGATGCCCGGGGAAACCATCCTGGTCAGCGCCGCGGTCTACGCCGGCACCAGGCATGCGCTGGACATCCGATGGGTCATCGCCGCGGCCGCGGGAGGGGCGATCGTCGGCGACAATATCGGCTTCTGGGTCGGGCCGGGAATTCGGCGAGCCGCTGCTGGAAAAATGGGGCCATCTCATCGGGCTCGATGCCCGCAAGCGGATGCTGGGTCGATATCTATTCGCCCGCTATGGCGGATCGATCGTCTTTCTTCGGGCGCTTCGTCGCGCTGCTGCGCGCCTTCGCCGCGCTGCTCGCCGGCGCGAACGGACTGTCGCCGTGGCGGTTCTTCGTCTTCAACGCAGCCGGCGGAATCGTCTGGGCGACGATGTTCGGTTTGGGCGGCTACTTTCTCGGCGAGGGCATACGCCACATTGCCGGACCGGTCGGCTGGGCGTTGCTGATTGCGGCGCTCGTCCTCATCTTCGTGCTTTGGCGCTACTACAAGAAGCACGAGGAGGCTTTGCTGGCCAAGGCGGAACGCGAGATGGCGCAACAAGGCCCGCACTGATCCCGCGCGCGGGCATCAAAGCCTGATTGGAAAACGCAAAAAGCCCCGGCCTGTGGCCAGGGCTTTTCGTACGACGGACCGACCGGTTATTTGCCGGCGGTGGCGAGCTGCGTGGAAATGTTGGTGAAGGTGCTCTTGAGCTGCGAACCCAGCGTATTGACGACGGTGATGATGGCAACCGAAATGCCGGCGGCGATCAGGCCGTATTCGATCGCGGTCGCGCCGAACTCGTCACTGGCGAAATGCTTCACGAGATTGGTCATGATGTGCTCCTGTTCGATTGCTGTTTGCGCCTGGCCCCTGCCGGTGCTTGTTGGTCGCCCGGTCAGCTGAACCTGCCCCCTTCTAGGGGACGGCCGTTGCCGCAACGTTAATTTGGTTGCAGAAAGTTTTCGGCAAATTGCCGTGGTTGACGGCCGCTTAGTGCCACCCCGGATTCCCGGGTACTTCGTCGTGCGCGCCGCGGCTGGCACGGCACCGGCGCGAATCGGCGCCATCCGGCCGCGCAGGGGCATCGAATTGAGGAAGTTCGAGTGGCCAGCCGCCGGCAGTGTTTCAAAAAAATAGGGCGCAGGTTTCCGGTATGTCGGGTTCGCCGCCGCGTGATCGCACAACTGCTCGGCCCGCTGTCGGCAAGGCCCGCCCTCGGCAAGGATAGCCCCAACCCCGGGGAAGTGTGGGGTTGGGGCCGTCGCTAGGTCAGTTACCCGCCGGGAGGCCTGGGCTGACCCAGTGGCATTCTGAATCGAGATGTGCGTCGCGGCAAATAAAAAGTTGGATATTCGGTTCGATGAAACTTGTTCAGGCACGATGATCGCGTGTTAGGCAAAACGTATCAACCAACGGATGGAACTTGCTTTTTTTCGATGCACAGCGGGTCCACGGCGCGAATTTATCGGCACGTGCTACCGAGGCGAAGCCGGCACGCGGGGTTTCATATTTTTTTCATAAATTAGATACGCATCGTTTATATTGCGGTGCGCGCGGCTGCCGATTCGCGCGGAAGAGGCGCCTTCGGCATCCTCTGCACTTGCCGCCCGCCGCCCGCCGCTGGACCAAAGTCTGGCTCGCTATTTGCCACCATTTCGCCCAAATTGGCCTTACCCACCCCTTAACAGGTTCGGGCAAGCGTCTCTCTCGATGGCGAATCGCCAATCGGGAAATTGAAGGTGCTGGTGGCAAGAAAAATATTCTCGAGAAAACATCGAGCGAAAGGGGATGTGATGAAGTGGCTTTGGGCGGTTCTATTGACCTCGGCGGGCGTCGTGTCGGCACAAGCATTCACCTGCGCGGACGTGCGTGCTCTCAGCCTGGAGCAGCGGGCCTACTATATCAGGGTTTACAACATCACGTCGGCCCAACAGGATCGTATCCGTCGCGAGTGCCTTAAACCCACCGCGGAAGGGCCAAGCCGTTTCGGCCATCGCGAGCGCGATGCGAGCGCCACCAGCAACGACGCTGAGAAGTAACGCGCGGCGCCGCTCTTCCAAGTTCGCCGACCGTTCAAGGCCGCCGTATCTTCGAGGCCGAGATGTCGCGCCCGTGGCGGCTGCGGGCTTTGCCACGATCTTGGTACGCAAGATGCATGAACAATGCGCGCCTTTGTCGGTCTCCTCCCGGCAACCGGCTTGGCGTCGGCCCCAACTCCGCCTCCTCGGGGTTGGGGTCTTCGCCAGCCTCGGCATCCGTCTCCGGCCCTGTGGCGCAATCCAAACCGATGGTGCCCATCGGTTTGGATAAGTCCTGCCTCGCTTGGATAGTGTGGGCCGACTTGCCCCGACATTTGGAAACCGGCTGTCGCCGCCGAACCACCGTTCCGCGGGGCGGCCCGCTGTGATCTCTCGTCAATGGCTCCGGATTGGCCTTGGTTGTAGAAGCCGAGCCTTGTACCATGTCGTGAGCGATCGCGGCCACCAAGCATGGCCGGGACGCCCGTTTGGAAACGTAGAGGAGGACAATATGCGGAACATCGTTTTGGCTATGGTTGCCGGCGTCGGAATGCTCATGGTGACCTCATTGCAGGCATCCGCGATCCCGGCCAATGGTGCGGCCATCGCCCATCTCGGAAAACAGGTCGATCCCTTGATCAACGTCAAGCATAAGAAGAAGAAAGCCCAGGCCGCGGCCGACACCGCCGCCAAACCCGCATGCCCTGCGGACCAGACCCGCAGCAACAAGTCAGGCGGCTGCGTCCCGCTCAAATCGGAGCGATAGGTCGGCCGTCGCCGACGGGATTTCCATGGCCGCGGGATCTGTGCATCCGATTCCGCTGCCGGCACTGCCCTGGCGGTCGCCGCGGCTGCGGCCGGGCTCGACACCGTCGTCCCGTTCAAGCCCCTGAAAGGCTGATCGCCCATCGAGCGATCCAGGCGTCACGCGGAGCTCACTGAAAGGGCAAGCGCTGCGCGTCCTTCCATCGCCTCGAGGCTGGCCCGCGGGACAGCCGCCGGTGCCGGATGTAAGTTACTGTTTTTCATTGGTGAGCCCGCTGGGACTCGAACCCAGGACCACTTGATTAAAAGTCAGCTTTTGAACGTGAGCCGCAGTGCGCTTTGTTGTGCATGAGTTAGCGGGTTTTGCTTGTGAAATCGTGGTTTCCGGGGCACCTTCGGGCTGGCGATCGAGGAAATGCCCGTGGCGCCTGGTGGCACCATTTTCCGCCGCGTGGCACCTCGGTGGCACCGAAGCAGGGGAAACCCGATGGTGCAGATCACCAAGCGCATGGTTGAAAGCCTGGGGCTCGCCGACCTGAAACGGTCCGACCGCGAATTCATTTTCTGGGACGATAAGGTCAAAGGATTCGGCGTCCGCGTCCAGCCGTCCGGCGCAAAAACCTACGTGTTCCAGTATCGGGCCGGATCAGGGCGCACCGCGCCGCGGCGGCGCATGACCCTCGCCCGTGTGGGGCATATCGAACTCGAGGATGCGCGCAGACTCGCGGAGCAGGCGAGGGGGGCGGTTGCGCATGGCCGGGATCCGGCGATGGAAAAGGCGGAAAAGAACGCCGCCGACACCTTCCGGCAGCTGGCCGAGCTTTTCCTAGCCGAGCACGTGGAGGCGAAGCGCAAACGTGCGACCGCAGCCCACTATCGGTTGATTCTTGAGAAACATGTCCTTCCGCAAATCGGCCGTCACAAGGCCGCTGCCGTCACGACGTCGGCGCTCGCACGTCTCCACATCAAACTGAGCGACACGCCCTACATCGCGAACAGGATGCTTTCGGTCGTTGGCAGCATGTACGCCTTCGCGCGCAAGCGGCACATCATCGCCCCGACCGTGATCAATCCTGCCCGCGGCATCGACCGCTATCGCGAGCACCGCAAGGAGAGGTTCCTGTCTGTCGCCGAGATCAGAAGGCTCGCCGAAGCGGTCCGTGAGGCGGAGACGATCGGGCTCCCCTATGGGATAGATGAGACCAAGCCGAAGGCCAGGAACGCGCCGAAGCCGGAGAACCGCCGGACCAAGATCGGCCCGCACGCTTGCGCGGCATTGCGGCTGCTGCTCCTGACCGGCGCCCGGCTGCGGGAAATCCTCGATCTGGAATGGGCCCACGTCGACATGGAGCGCAAGCTGCTTCTGCTGCCGGACAGCAAGACGGGGCAGAAGGCGATCATCTTGAACGATCCGGCCGTGGCGACGCTGAAGGGCCTTTCCCGTGTCGGCAAATATGTAATCGCCGGACAATCGGCCGGCACTAAGGACGAACAGCCGCGCGCTGATTTGAAGGCACCGTGGAAGGCCGTGTGCAAGCGCGCCGGGCTGAAGGACCTGCGGATACATGACCTGCGCCACACGCACGCTTCATTCGGCGCCGGCGCGGGACTGGGCCTGCCCATCATCGGCAAACTATTGGGGCACACACAGAGCGCGACCACCCAGCGGTATGCGCATCTCGACAATAATCCGCTCTTCAGGGCCTCAAAGGGGGGATTGCCCCGCTGAATGTTGAAATAGGAGAAGCGGCGTTGCTCGCCTTGAGCCGGTAGGCTCGGGGTGCTGATTCCACGAAAGGAAAGCAACGCCATGAAGAGAATTAGCACAACACCGACCGTATTGCCTTCGACGAAGGTGGGGGCTGTTGGCAAAGCCTGGGACGAGGTGTCCGCAAGCTTTGATCGATTCTGTTTGGCCGCCGGCGTCGAGGCGCTTGGGGCGATGATGGAGAGGGACGCTGAGGAGGCTTGTGGGGCTCGCCACGCCCGCAGCGAGGGACGGCGAGGACACCGCTGGGGCCGTACCCAAGGCAAGATTGGCTTTCATGCCGGCAAGGTGGCAATTGAACGGCCGCGTGTCCGTGACCTCGCTGGCCAGGAACTGGCGCTGCCGAGCTGGGATCGTGCGGTCGCGGAGGACTGGCTCGGCAAGTGGGCGATGAACCTGATGCTGATCAACGTCTCGACGCGCAAATTCCGCCGCGCGGTGCGGCTTCCCGAGGGCGATGTTCCGGCGCCGGCAGGGGCCGGAGTGTCGAAGTCGGCGGCTTCGCGCCACTTCGTGGCATTGTCGGCGGCCCGCATGAAGGAATGGATGGGCGCCGATCTGTCCGGGCTCGACATCATGGTGGTGCAGATCGACGGCATCCACATCAGCGAGCATCTCGTGCTGGTGGCGGCACTCGGGATCGATAGTCAGGGCTTCAAACACCCGCTCGGACTGATGGAAGGGGCAACCGAGCACAGCGCCGTGGTGCAGGCGTTGATCGACGACCTGATCGAGCGCGGCCTCGATCCAGCGGTGCCGCGTCTGTTCATCATCGACGGCTCGAAGGCGCTCGCCAAGGCGATCCGGCGCAGCTTCGGGCGCCACACGCCAATCCAGCGCTGCCAGATCCACAAGGCGCGGAATATCATGGAGCGTCTATCGCCAGCTCTTCATGCCTCGGTCCGGCGTGCGTTGCGCCAGGCCTCGGAACTCGACGACGCCGAGAAGGCGGAGAAGCTGATCCGCAATCTCGCCCAGCGCCTCAAGCGCGACGCTCCCGGCGTCTCGAAGAGCATCCTCGAGGGATTAGATGAGATCCTCACGGTGAGCAGGCTGGGTCTCCCGGCCGAGCTGCGCCGCTCGCTCGCTTGCACAAACATCATCGAGAACATGATGGGCACCGTGCGTCGCGTCACCCGCAACGTGAAGCGCTGGAGTTCGCCCTCGATGGCCTTGCGCTGGACTGCCGCGGCCATGCACGAAGCCAAAAAAGGCTTTCGCCGGCTGAAAGCCTTCAAGCAACTTCCAGCCTTACGGGCCGCGCTTGCTGCTCACTACGGAAAGGAAACAAACAACCACGTTGCCCAAACCGCGAAGGCCGCCTAACGTCATTCACGGCAGCGCTCGCTTCGTAAAGTTCAACAGAGCGCGGGGCAATCCCCCATTTCGCCGGTGAGTTGTTCAAGTCCATGACCGGCACAAATATCGTGCATGTGCCGTACAAGGGTGGTGCCGCGGCTATAAACGATCTGATGGCCGGACATGTGCAGGTGATGTTCGAGTTCGATCACCTCGATCGGGCCGTTTGTTAAGTCAGGCCAGGTGCGCGGGCTCGGCGTGACCATGCCGCGGCGCTCGCCCGCCTTCCCGGACCTACCAACGATCGCGGAGGCGGGTGTACCAGGTTTTGATGCTACCGTATGGAACGGTGTGATCGGGCCCGCCGGAATCCCGAAAGCCGTCGTGGACAAGCTTAACACCGCGATCAATCGGGCGATTGCGGCGCCAAGCTTCAAACAGGCGCTTTCCATAACCGGCGATGAGCCGGCGGGCGGCACCCCCGAGGAATTCACCGATCTGATCCAGAAGGATTCGGCGAAGTGGGCGGAGGTGGTCAGGAGGTCGGGTGCGCGGCTCGACTGACCCGACCATGAGGGCCGTGAGGCCTCGGCGCCAAGCCAGATTCAGCCCCAGAATAAGGTTCCCCGAAAACCCGGTTCCGCACCGGGCTGCCGCGCTCGACGCGCTCGAGACCGACATTGCCAAAGCCGATCGCGAGGCGGTCATCCGGAATTTCATCTCCGGTCAGTACGAGAGAGCCGTCCGCGTGGTCGCCTTCAACCCCGCGGAAGGTTGGTCGCGGGATGTGTCCGAGGACATCGCCGGCGAGGTGCTCGAACGGGCGTTCGACGCCGACGACAATCTCCCCGAGGACACCAAGCGATTCATCGATCGGCATGTGACGGCCGGCGAGAAGCGGCCGCGGGCGCCGTCGGTGCGGCGTGACAGCATACAGCCGGCTCAAAAGAAGCAGGCCTGAACGAATTCAACTCTGCCGGGTGGTTCGGCCGATAGTTGGCCGCCATGGGGATTCGTACACGAGGGCTCGACATCAAGGTCGGCGCGAGGCGTCACGCCGCCGACAAGGCAGCGCGCGCGGAGGCTCAGGCCGTGGTCGACCACTGGAACGAGCAGCTCGCCGCCAGCCGGGACATGCTGTGGTCACCGACGATCCGAGCGGCACTGATCGCGGGGACGCCATGGCTCGACGTGTTCTGCCCAGGCTGCGGGACGAGCCGGGGCGATTGATTTAACGCTACGCCCGCCGGAACTAAGAACGGCGTCAGTCGACACGATTTCCGTTTGCTGTATGCTGTGCCCTGCGCAGGGAAAAGCGAGGCAGTCGTCGGAGAACGTATCGAGGGCGCCATATCACACCCCCTACCTGGAGAGGGTGCAATGGTTAGCGCGGCGCCCTTTTGACGGTTAGCCTACTGTTTCGCCATCGAGGGATTATCATGACACGGCGTGCCACGATTGCTCGGATCGTCATAGCGTTGCTGGCGGTTTCTTTGTCAGCCAGTTGTGTCGTTGCCCAACCGAAGCAGCAGGTTTCTGTCAGGATTCCATTTCAGAACCTCAAATTCGAAGTTTCGCAAAGTGTCGAAGTCGGTGACGTGCCCAACCACATCGTGCGCGTGTTTGAGCTGCACTACACCGTGCCCAGCAACAACGCGCCGCTCATCAACGGAATCAGGCTCAAGGAGGCATGGCAACGCGGCACTGCGGACATAGCTGACGGGGTGGGAACCACCTCGTCATACTTCTTATATCTCATGGAGAACGGCGATAAATTCTTTGTCGGAACGAGGTAATTACTCACCCCTATCCACCTGATCAGGCTGCGGTCCGCTCGGGCGCGTGGGCTGCGAGAGCGTCGCGGATGGCGGCGAGTGCGGTGCAGCCGGCGAGGCGGCTGGTGGCGACAATGGAGCAGAGGTCGGCGTAGACGTTGGCACCCCATTCTGAGCGGAACCCGTTTGTCACTCTGCGGAAAATCACCGAAGGCCGCAGCGCCCGCTCGCTCTCGTTGTTGGTCGCCTCGACGTCGCGGCGCGTCAGGAACACCAGCAGCTTGTCGCTCGCGTCACCGCGATGGTGGCACGCAGGTGGCTGCCCTCGACATCGGTCGGCTTGAGCTCCAGCAGGCGATCCAGCTCGCGGTCAAGGCGGCGCCGATGCGTTGCGATCGTGCTGTCGGCGAGATCGGGCCGCCGGTGCCCGACCGCGCAGGCATCCTTCAAGAACGCCTTGAACTGCGGTGCGAAGATCGTGTCGCCGTGATCGATCGCATACTGCGCATCACGGATCAGATGGGCGAGGCAGAACTGGTGCGCCTCGGCGTGTGTGCACTGCGCCGGCAGGCGATCCGACAGCCACACCTTCGGCCGCGCCGGCGAGAAAGTGCGTCGGCACGCACTTGCCGCGCGTCGGCACGATCACATGATAGACGGCGGTGGCGCAGCCGAACGTCCATTGCCAGTACGTCTTGCCCTTCACGCGCGCGCTGGTCTCGTCGCTGGCGATTACCTCGCTGGCGCGCACGGTGGCGGCGATCTGCTCCGCTGCCGCGCCGAACGGCTTGCCCATACGTGCCAGCATGTTGGAGATCGCACCTGGGAGATTGTCAGGCCGAACAGGCCTTCGCACAGCTCGGTCAGACGCTTGAAGCCAACCATCTGGCAGCCGTGCAGATAGGCGACCGCAGCCTTTATGCCGGGTCCGAACGGCGAGCCCTCGGGCATGTCGACCGGCGCCTGGGCGGTGACGCGCGCCTTGCAGCACGGGCACGTGGCGCGGAACAGATTGATCCGTGTTGTGATCGGCTTGATCGGCGGCAGATCGACGTGGTCCCAGGCCCTCGCGAGTTCCTGGCCTGCCTCTTCGAGCGCGGCGCCGCACGCGCAACGCTCGGCGTAGATGTCGCGTGTCGCGTCCGGGTTCTCTTCGAGCGCTCGCGCCGCGCCCGGATGGCCTTTGCGGGCTTTCTTCACCCGCGTCGGCTCCGCGACGTTCCCCTTCTGACCGCGCGACGGCGGCAGCGAAGAGTTGTCCGGCGTCTTCGGCGGCTTGCCGTGCTTGGCCTCAAGCTCGGCGATGCGGGCCAGCAGCGCCTTGTTCTGCGCGAGCAGCTCGTTGACGCGCACCGTGAGCTCGCTGATCTGCCGCAGCAGCTCCAGCACCAGCGGCTTCACATCGTCAGCGAGCGAATCAATCTTCTCAGGCGGCATGCGAGCTTAAATCAGCTCGCTCGGAAAATCTCAACGCGCTATACCCAATGAAACGCGCAGAGGGGTGAGTAATCGGAACGAGGCTATTATTCAGCGCACAGCGACAGGGAAACTTGCCTCGGTGGGCGCTGGACACATTTTCGGTGGTACGGGGAAGCTCGAATTGATCCAGGGCACCACACGAAACGCCACCACTTTCGATCCTAAGGCCGGTGTTGCGGACGAAGGCGAACTCGACATCGAATACTTGATGGGCAGGTGAAATAGCTGGCCGCTTGAATTTTTCTGCGCAAACGCCTCCCCACCCGGCGCGGCTTCGACTGGAGCGGTCGTTATCCAGGGATCACCCTTACAGCGATGCAGCTGCGCGCCAACTCATTCACCCTCGGACGGCGAGGGGCCGCCATTCGAACCGTAATCGCTAATGCTCTCATGGGCGCCCTCGATGTGGCCTACAAGCTCGTGCGAGGTGGCACCTGGTCGCGGTTCACGGCGACGAATGGTCTCACGCCTCGTGCCAATGCACCCAGGCTCAGTAATAATTGTGACCGGCCGCCCGCCCCGACGTCACCCACGCAAGCCGGCGCGACTCGACCACTTTGCGCATCCGGGGTTCGGCTCCCGGACATCCGCCACGAAGAGCTCGTGCAACATTTCGCGTTCGAGCGGTTTCTGGAAGAATCTGGACCCCCGAAAATGGCGCAGCGATCGTTTCGGCCCCGTAGCCCGTCATGAATACGAACGGCACGTTTCGCGCCTGCAACAGGCGGGCGATCGGGTAAGCCATCTCGCCGCCGAGATTGATGTCGAGTATGCCGGCGTCGATCGGCTCCTGCTCGATTGCCGTGAGCGTTTCGTGAACCGTGCCGAACGGGCCCACCACGTCGAGATCAAGCTCGCGAAGGGTTTGCTCCATCATCATGGCGATCAGGCTTTCATCCTCGACCAGCAAAATGCGCTTGCGCGGGCCGACCTCGATCGGACGGGTACCGTTGGCGCTATTCTGAACCGATGTCTGGGAGTTTCCAGGAAACTCCAGTTTCACGTAATGCGGGATGGCGATGGCGCACCCCAGCCCGTCGTGATGCCAGTCGAATTCGACGACGCCGCCCAACTGGCTTTCCACGCTCGCCCTGATGACGCGAATTCCGAATCCGCCCGGTTCCGCTGGTCCCGGCGGCGGTCCCCCGCGCTCGGTCCACAGCAATTCGAGCTGGGCGCCCTTCAATTCCCAAGCGACCTCGACGCGGCCGGACGGCGATGACAAGGCCCCGTATTTGGCCGCGTTGGTGGCGAGCTCGTGGAGCGCGAGCGCGAGCGCCTGGGCGGTGGAAGGTTCGAGCGACAGGCTCGCTCCCGAAATCCTGACCCGGTCGAAATTCTGCGTGCGATAGGGCGCGAGTTCCTCCTGGATGAGCACGGCGATGTTGGCGCCCCGCCAGCGGGATGCGGAAAGCAGGCTGTGCGCCCGCGCCAGTGCCTGAATGCGCCCCTCGACGGCGGCGACGAATTGCTTGATGTTGTCGGCCCGGGTCAGGGAGATGATCGCGTGCACCACGGCGAGCGCATTCTTTGCGCGATGATCGACCTCGCGGGCGAGCAGCGACTGGCGCTCCTCCGCTTCCTTGCGATCGGTGATATCGATGGTAACACCGCCAATCCGCGATATCTGGTTGGCAGCGTCCTTGCTCGCCGCGACCGTGCCGAGGCACCACCGTACTCTGCCATCGGGATGGCAGATGCGGAATTCGACCTGATAGGATCCGGCATCCTGTCGGGCATGCTTGAGCGCCTGGCGTAGAATCTTCCAATCATCACGTTGAACCAGCGCTCGAACGGTCGAGAGCGTGACCTCGAAGGTCTCCGGATCGGCGCCGAATATCTCCTTCTGCCCCTCGTCCCAGACGCAATCGCCACGGACAAGATCCCAATCCCAGGATCCCATCCTGCCGGCCGCAAGTGCGAGGTTGCGGCGATCCTCGCTCTGCTGCAGGCGTCTGGTCGAGCGCTCCAGTTCCGCCGTTCTGTCCGCGACCCGCCGCTCGAGCTCGGCATTGAGCTGCTCCAGCTGCCGCGATTTCCGATACAGTTCGGCGAAAATCCTGACCTTGGCACGCAGCACCTCCGGGATGACCGGAATTGGAACATAATCGACCGCCCCCATCTCGTAACCGCGCAGGCGGTCCACGTCGGTCAGGTGAATAGCGGATACGAAGATGATCGCCGTCTTGCGGAAGCGCGGATGGTCTCGGATCATCGCCGCGAGTTCGAACCCGTCCAGCTCGGGCATGCAGACGTCCATCAGGACGACGGCGATTTCGGTTTTGAGCAGGTGCTCCAGCGCCTCCCGGCCGGACGACGCCTTGATCAGATTTTCGCCGATGTCGCTCAGGATCACCTCATAGCTCAACAGCTTTGCCGGCTGATCGTCAACCAGAAGGATGTTGACCCTTTCGTCGGTGCGCATGTTCGCCTCCGTTCATCGGTGTAGCCACATACGCAAAGCAGACAATAGTTGTTCGGTGTTGACTGGCTTGGCAAGATAGTCCGAGGCACCGGCCTCCAGACACTTCTCGCGGTCTCCCTTCATCGCCTTCGCGGTCAGCGCGACGATCGGCAGTCGGCGCAGGCGGCCGTTCTGCCGGATTTTCTCGATTGTTTGGTAGCCGTCCATCTCCGGCATCATGATATCCATCAGGACGATGGCGAGGTCCGCCGTCGCTTCGATAATCTGTATGGCCTCGTTTCCGGTGGTCGCGGTCAGGACGTTCATCCCCCGGCGCTCCAGCACGCTACTCAGCGCAAAAATGTTGCGCGCATCGTCGTCCACCAGCAGCACCGTCCGACCGACCAGATCTTCGTCGGAGCTGTTGAGCCGTTCCAACATACGTTGCTTTTCCACCGGCAGGTCGGTCACCACGCGATGGAGGAACAGCGACGTTTCGTCGAGCAACCGCTCCGGCAATTCGACGCCTTTAACCACGATGCTGCGTGCCATGGTATGGATCCGGGCGTCCTCTTCGGCCGACAGCTCCCGGCCGGTAAAGACGACGACCGGCAAGTCCGACAATTTCGGGTCCACCTTCATCTGCTCGAGAACCTCGAAGCCCGACATGTCGGGAAGCCGCAAGTCGAGCACCACGCAATCGGCGGCTTGATCGCGAAGCGATTGCAACGCCCCGACGCCCGTTGCCACGGTGACGATCTCGATGTCATCGTGACCGAGCAGTTCGCGGATGCTCAACTGCTCTGCAGGATTGTCTTCCACGACCAGCAGCCGTTTGCGGCGCGGATTTGCATACTCCTTGATACGGCTCAGCACGGCCCCGATCCCCTCGGTGGTCACGGGCTTGGTCACGAACGAGAACGCGCCGCGGGCGAGGCCGTGCTGGCGATCCTCGTCAAGCGTGATGATCTGCACCGGAATGTGCCGGGTCAGCGGATTGAGCTTGAGCTGGCTCAGCACGGTCCATCCCAGCATGTCCGGCAAGAACACGTCGAGCGAAATTGCGATCGGCTGAAATTGTTTCGCAAGATCGATGGCATCGGCGCCGCGCATCGCCGCCAGGACCTTGAAACCCGCGTCGCGCGCGAGGTCAACCATGATTCGCGCGTAGTGCGGATCGTCTTCCACGATCAACAGGATGTTGTCGCCCGGCTGGACGTCGAGCCGATCATCGGTGATGACCTCGACCGGATGCTCCTGCATGACGGCGGCGTGGATTGCGATTTGGTCGGCGAACGGCAGCGTCCCGCCTTGTCCACCGCGGACCGCATTCGATGGGCCGATATATTTTATTGGTAGATACAGCATGAAGGTGCTTCCGCGTCCCGGCATGCTGCGCAACTGGATTTCGCCGCCCAGAAGCTGGGACAGTTCGCGGCTGATGGCGAGGCCGAGGCCAGTGCCGCCGTATTTGCGGCTGGTGCTCGCGTCCGCCTGCTGGAACGCCTCGAAGATGATCTTCTGCTTTTCGAGCGGAATGCCGATGCCGGTGTCCGACACCTCGAAGGCGATGACGCCGGGCGCCTGTTGCAATACCGGGTGCTCGGGGTTCCAGCCGTTTCGCGCCGCGATCACGCTGAGCCGCACCCCGCCCTGCTCGGTGAACTTGAAGGCGTTCGAAAGCAGGTTCTTGAGCACTTGCTGCAAGCGCTTGGAATCGGTGACAATGCTGCGGCTGACGTCCTGGTCGAGGTGCACTTCGAAGGAAAGCTGCCTGTTCTCGGCTTCATGGCGGAACGGACGCGCGACCATTTCCAGAAGCGAGGTGAACAGGATCTCTTCCGGATCGACCGTTACCGTGCCGGATTCGATCTTGGAGAGGTCGAGAATGTCGCTGATGAGGTTCAAGAGGTCGGTACCGGCCGAATGAATGGTGCGCGCGAAGTCGACCTGCTTGTTGGTGAGGTTACCGTCCGGGTTCTCGGTGAGTTGCTGGCCGAGAATGAGGATGCTGTTGAGCGGGGTGCGCAGCTCGTGCGACATATTGGCGAGGAATTCCGATTTGTACTTGGACGTGAGCGCGAGCTCGGTCGCCTTCTCCTCCAGCGCACGCCGCGCCTGCTCGATTTCCTGGTTCTTGCGCTCGACCTCGACGTTGCGTTCGGCGAGCTGCTGCGCCTTCTGTTCGAGCTGCTCGTTGGTCTGCTGCAACTCCCTCTGCTGCGTCTGCAATTCCCCGGCGAGCTGCTGGGATTGCTTGAGCAAGCCTTCGGTCTGCATCGTCGCCTCTATGCTATTGAGCACGATGCCGACGCTGGCAGTCAGTTGGTCGAGGAAGGTCATCTGCAGCTTGGTGAAGGTCGAAACCGAGGCGAGCTCGATCACGGCCTTGACCTGGCTTTCGAACAGCACCGGCAGCACGATGACGTTCTGCGGCTTGACCTTGAACAAGGCCGACCCGATCGGCGTGACGTTCGCCGGCATCTCGGTGATGAGAAGGCGCCGCTTGTCGGCCGCGCATTGCCCGATCAGCCCTTCGCCAATCGGCACCCGCTGGCGGTGCGGGCGTTCATCGTCGGCCGCGTAGGCGGCGAGCGCCTTGAGATAGGGGGCGGCCTCCTCGGTCTCCATCTGGTAGATGGCGCCCAGTTGCGCATTCACCAAGGGCGTCAACTCGGACAGCAGCATTCGGCCGACCGTCGTGAGGTCGCGCTGTCCCTGCAGCATGCTGGTGAACTTGGCGAGATTGGTCTTGAGCCAGTCCTGCTCGGTATTGTGATCGGTGGTGAGCCGCAGATTGTCGATCATCGTATTGATGTTGTCTTTGAGCTCGGCCACCTCGCCGCGGGCGTCGACCTGGATCGACCGCGTCAGGTCGCCCTTGGTCACCGCGGTCGCGACCTCGGCGATGGCGCGGACCTGGGTCGTCAGATTGGCCGCCAGCAGATTGACGTTGCCGGTGAGGTCCTTCCAGGTCCCCGCCGCGCCCGGCACGTTGGCCTGGCCTCCCAGCCTCCCCTCGACGCCGACTTCGCGCGCGACCGTCGTCACCTGATCGGCGAAGGTCGCGAGCGTATCGGTCATGTTGTTGATGGTCTCGGCGAGCGCCGCGACCTCGCCCTTCGATTTCACCGTGAGGTTCTGCTTGAGATCGCCGTTGGCGACCGCGGTCACGACCTTGACGATGCCGCGCACCTGTTCGGTCAGGTTCGCCGCCATGACGTTGACGGTGTCGGTCAGGTCCTTCCAGGTGCCGGCGACACCGGAAACCTGCGCCTGGCCGCCGAGCTTGCCTTCGGTGCCGACCTCGCGCGCGACACGCGTCACTTCCGAGGCGAAGGCATTGAGCTGGTCCACCATGGTGTTGATGGTGTTCTTGAGCTCCAGGATTTCGCCTTTCACGTCCACCGTGATCTTGCGCGACAGGTCGCCGCGCGCGACCGCCGTGGTCACCTCGGCGATGTTGCGGACCTGAGTGGTCAGGTTGGCGGCGAGCAGGTTGACGTTGTCGGTCAGGTCCTTCCAGGTGCCGGCGACGCCCGGCACCACCGCCTGTCCGCCGAGGCGGCCGTCGGTGCCGACCTCGCGGGCGACGCGCGTCACTTCAGCGGCGAAGGAGCGCAACTGCTCAACCATGGTGTTCAGCGTCTCCTTGAGCAGCAGGATTTCGCCGCGCACGTCCACCGTGATCTTCTTGGACAGGTCTCCGCTCGCGATCGCGGTCGCGACTTCGGCGATGTTGCGGACCTGGGCGGTAAGATTGCTCGCCATGAAGTTGACGTTGTCGGTCAGGTCCTTCCAGGTGCCGGCGACGCCCGGCACCTGGGCCTGGCCGCCGAGCTTGCCTTCGGTGCCGACTTCGCGGGCGACGCGGGTCACCTCCGACGCGAAGGCATTGAGTTGGTCCACCATGGTGTTGATGGTGTTCTTGAGCTCCTGGATTTCGCCCTTCACGTCCATGGTGATCTTGCGCGACAGGTCGCCGCGCGCGACCGCCGTGGTCACCTCGGCGATATTGCGGACTTGGGCGGTCAGGTTTCCGGCCATGGAGTTGACGCTGTCGGTCAAGTCCTTCCAGGTGCCGGCGACGCCCGGCACGTTGGCTTGGCCGCCGAGCCGGCCTTCGGTGCCGACCTCGCGGGCGACGCGGGTCACCTCGCCGGCGAACCGGTTCAACTGATCCACCATGGTGTTCAGCGTTTCTTTCAGCTGAAGGATCTCGCCGCGCACGTCGACCGTGATCTTGCGCGACAGGTCGCCGCCCGCAATGGCGGTCGCGACTTCGGCGATGTTGCGGACCTGGGCGGTGAGGTTGCCCGCCATGGAATTGACGCTGTCGGTCAGGTCTTTCCAGGTGCCGGCCACCCCGGGCACCTCGGCCTGGCCGCCGAGCTTGCCGTCGGTGCCGACCTCGCGGGCGACGCGCGTCACTTCGGCCGCGAACGCGTTGAGCTGATCGACCATCGTGTTGATGGTCTCTTTCAGCTGCAGGATTTCGCCACTGACGTTCACCGTGATCTTCTTGGACAGGTCGCCCTGCGCCACCGCGGTCGCGACCTCGGCGATGTTGCGCACCTGGCCGGTGAGGTTGCTCGCCATCGAATTGACGCTGTCGGTCAAATCTTTCCAGGTGCCGGCGACGCCGCGCACCACCGCCTGGCCGCCGAGCTTGCCGTCGGTGCCGACCTCGCGGGCGACGCGCGTCACTTCGGAGGCAAACGCGTTGAGCTGGTCGACCGTGGTGTTGATGGTTTCCTTGAGCTGCAGGATTTCGCCCTTGACGTCGACCGTGATCTTTTTCGACAGGTCGCCATTAGCCATCGCGGTCGACACCTCGGCGATGTTGCGGACCTGTGCGGTCAGGTTGCTCGCCATCGAATTGACGCTGTCGGTCAAGTCCTTCCAGGTGCCGGCGACGCCCAGCACATTGGCCTGGCCGCCGAGCCGGCCGTCGGTGCCGACCTCGCGCGCAACGCGCGTTACCTCGCCGGCGAACACGTTGAGCTGATCCACCATGGTATTCATGGTTTCCTTCAGCTGCAGGATTTCGCCGCTGACGTTCACCGTGATTTTCTTCGAAAGGTCGCCGCCGGCAATGGCGGTGGCGACTTCGGCGATGTTGCGGACTTGGGCGGTCAGGTTGCTCGCCATGAAGTTGACGTTGTCGGTCAGGTCCTTCCAGGTTCCGGCGACCCCCGACACCTGGGCCTGGCCGCCGAGCTTGCCCTCGGTGCCAACTTCGCGGGCGACGCGCGTCACCTCCGAAGCGAATGCGTTGAGCTGGTCCACCATCGTGTTGATGGTGTCCTTGAGCTCGAAATCTCACCGCGCACGTCCACCGTGATCTTGCGCGACAGGTCGCCGCGCGCCACCGCGGTCGTGACCTGCGCGATGTTGCGTACCTGGTCGGTCAGGTTGCCGCACATGGCGTTGACGCTGTCGGTCAAGTCCTTCCAGGTTCCGGCGACGCCGGGCACGATCGCCTGGCCGCCGAGCTTGCCTTCAGTGCCGACCTCGCGGGCGACGCGCGTCACCTCCGAAGCAAATGAGCGCAGCTGGTCCACCATGGTATTGATGGCTTCCTTGAGCTGCAGAATCTCGCCGCGCACGTCGACCGTGATCTTCTTCGAGAGATCCCCGTTGGCGACCGCGATGGTGACGTCGGCGATGTTGCGAACCTGCGCGGTCAGGTTGCTCGCCATCGAGTTCACACTCTCGGTCAGGTCCTTCCAAACGCCGGTAACCTCGCGGACCTGGGCCTGGCCGCCGAGCTTGCCCTCGGTTCCGACTTCGCGGGCGACGCGCGTCACCTCCGAGGTGAACACGTTGAGCTGTTTGATCATGGTATTGACGATGGTGGCGGCCTGGAGGAACTCGCCCTTCAGGGGCCGGCCGTCGATGTCGAGGGCAACGGTTTGCAGGAGGTCGCCTTTGGCGACCGCCGCGATGGCGCGTGTGACCGCCATGGTGGGCCACAACAGATCATCGATCAGGGTGTTGATGAAATCCTCCATCTCGCCCCAGGCACCATTCGATAGACCGAACTTGACGCGCTGGCGCGTCTTGCCCTCGCGCCCGACCTCCAGGCCGACACGCTCCAGTTGCTGCGCGATCCGCTGATTGGCGGCCGCGATCTCGTTGAACGTGTCGGCGATCTTGCCGAGCATACCGTCCTGATCGCCGGCCATGCGCACCGAAAAATCGCCGACCCGCATGGCTTGGAGGGCATGCAGCAGACCATATTCGAAGGGGGTGGCGCCGTTGCCGTGTTTGGCCAAACTGGTTTCAAGAGGTGCTTCCGGGGGGCCGCCGGCCGCGGGGCCGTTTGTTCGGGATTCTCTAGTCTCGCCAACCGGTTGCATCTCTGACCCCTCCGGCAATGCTTGCTGATCACTCGAATAACTGCGGCAGAAATCAAGCGGACGGCGCTCTGCGCCTCAGCAATCCCCGCATAGCTTGCCCGGTGCATGCGCTGCACTCTCTTTATCCAGCCCTAAACGCGGCCGTTTGGAAGAGGTTCCGCAACGTCCAAGATTTTTTTGATTCATTTATGGAACCGTGCCGCGCGCGGGTGGTCGCGGTGTGGGCGGTTGCCGCGTGCCGCTAACCGACATGAAGCCTGGTCTCAACGCCATTGACAATTCCGCCGGCAGAAGGTTCGGGGGTGGGCCACGGCGCCGCGCCGGACATTGGGTTGCATGCGATGATCGCGGGCCCGCGCCAACGAGCGGCGTCGAGGGCTTAAACTCGAGGTCTTGAACTCGGCCGTGATGGTTTCATCGGCATCTCGGTTACCTGAAGCCGCTGCGGCTGACCGCAGTCGCAACGTCCACTCGCCTTCCCGTGCAACCTAAAAGAGCGTGCTGATGCCAGGACAAGCCACAACCGCGCTGCCGTCAAATAGTTCCCGACAAATCGGAAAAATATTTCCGTTCCGTCCGCTCCTACTGGAATGTACTTTCTAAAGTGCTTGCTGGCCCGAATACGAATAATAGCGTTCCCGAAGCGGCGGATCCGCCCGGGTTCCGTCCAGAGGAAGGCATGTCGGACCCATTGGCATCTTCACGCCCGATGATATCACGATCGGGCGCCACCAACTATGTCGAGCACCAAGTTGGGCGCGACAGCCCAATCGCCGAGGCCGCCATAATCGCATCTCCCGACTTCCTCGCGGGTGGCGGCGAGATGGGCGCACTGATGCGCGCGAAGAACTGGGCCGATACTTCACTCGGCCCTCCCGAGACGTGGCCACAGAGCCTCAAGACTGTCGTACGAATTCTGCTTACCTCCCGCTATCAAATGTGGATGGGGTGGGGAGAAGACCTGCTGTTCTTTTACAATGACGCGTATCGTCCGACGCTCGGCGTCAAGCACGCTTCGGCATTGGGCGTCTCCGCCCGCGAGGTTTGGAAGGAAATCTGGCCCGACATCGGCCCACGGATCGAGCGCGTGTTCGAGAACGGCGAGGCAACATGGGATGAGGGCCTCTTGCTCTTTCTCGAGCGCAGCGGCTATCCCGAGGAAACCTACCATACCTTTTCCTATTCTCCCTTCGCTAATGACGCGGGCAGGGTGGTCGGCATGCTGTGTGTTGTCACCGAGGAGACCGAACGCATCATCGGCGAGCGGCGCCTCGCCAGCTTGCGCGATCTCGCGTCGGAAATCGGCGGAAAGCGCGCGCAGTCGGACGTGCTCGTCGCGGTGGAGCGTCGTTTTGGGCGCCGAGTTCCTCGAAGACGTGCCATTCACGCTCGACCTCTTGTTCGACGATGACGGAGGCGAATTTGCGTTGCGGTCCCCGGTATCAACCCGGGCCATCCGATCGCTCCAGCCATCATTGATCCAGGCGGCCTCTGGAACTATTTGGCCGGCAGGCAGCTTTCGGTGCGGCAAACCAATACTACGGTGAGATGCGCCTGGATAGGCGGTTCGACCAAATCCATACAGGCGCTTGGGACAGGCAGCACCGCGAAGCAGTGATCGAGCCGATCGCGCGGGAGGAACAGACAGCGCCCCGGCCGGTTTCGCTGATGACGAAGTCGATTGACTTCGACCACTATCAAATCGAGGTCTATCTATCAGAATTCATCAACCTCATCGCCGGCCGGGGTCCGTACAGGAATCGCCAATAGCCATGCATCAAGGAGGAGCGCCGACGCACCGAAGCACTGGCCGGATGAAAAAGATGGTGACAAGACCACGTTCTTCTCAAACATCAGCCACGGGGTACACTCCGCTCGCCCTCATGTTGGTCCCTGGAGGATGTGTCTATCCAAACCGGAAACTGACCCGTTGTACCGACCATCGGTCTCTCGTGCAGGTCGCCCATCGCAGCGGCGTCCGTCTGTTCAGGCTCGTCAATACACTCCTTGATTTCACTCGCATCGAATCCGGACGCGCGCGGGCGAACTTTGAACCGGTCGACGTCGCGGCTTTTACGGCAGAGCTTGCATCCAATTTCCGATCTACCGTCGAAATGGCTGGGCTTCGCCTGGTCATCGATTGCAAGTCGCTGCCGCAGCCGATCTATATCGACCGCGACATGTGGGAGAAGGTGATCCTCAATCTCCATCTCGAACGCGTTCAAGTTCACGTTCCAGGGCGAGATCTCGATAGAGACGAAGCCGTGTCTGACGGCAGCGGCGCCGATGTCACCATTCGTGATACCGGGACCGGCGTAGCCGCAGAAGGAACT
>CAWCZY010000015.1:0-156306 GCA_963800215.1 uncultured Alphaproteobacteria bacterium
GAGGACGGCCAAAAGGTGGTGCTCGCGATCAAGAGCATGGGTGGTGAGAGCACCCAGGCCTGGCGTACCGTCCTCGACGATCTCATCAGGCGCGGCTTGCGGCGGCCCGAGTTCCTCATCGTCGATGGCGCGCCCGGGCTCGACAAGGCGATCGCCGCCGTGTGGGACGGCGTGCCGGTCCAGCGTTGCACGGTCCACAAGCACAGGAACCTCTTCGCGCACGCGCCGGAGCGCCTGCATGACGAGATCACCGCGGATTACAACGATATGATCTATGCGGCGACGCGTGAGGAGATCGAGGCGCGCCGCAAGGCCTTCATCCGCAAATGGAGGCTCAAGCACCGCGCCGTGGCCGACAGCCTGGAGGAAGCCGGCGACCGGCTGTTCACCTTCACACGACTGCCGCCGAGCCAATGGCGGAGCGCGCGGACCACAAATGCGATCGAACGACTGCACGAGGAATTCAAACGAAGGATAAAGACGCAGACCGTGCTGCCGTCCGCGGACACAGCGGCCATGCTGTTCTGGGCATTGCTCGCCTCTGGCCAGATCAACATGCGCAAGGTTGATGGCTGGCAGACGCTCTCTACAAAGCTCATCGATCAGCCAGTTGACCTCGCAGCCTGAAACGATACTTTCATGTTACCGGAGATCGCGCCACGCCGAATTCCAACCGCTTCCCGGACGCCACCGCATCTGATGAGCGCAAACACTCCTTACACCAACACACGGGCATGCTGTGCATTCTGCGTCAAGCCGCTGCCAGTCGTGAACGGCGAGCTGCAGCCTTGGCGGGCTCCAAGCGGCCTATTCTTCTGTGACGAATTCTGCGCCGACGATGCCGAGGACGCTCGCTTTCACAGCCACCGCAGGGCAGATCGCAGGGGAGATGATTTGTCGGCACGCGCCTCAACCTGACGCTCGGTGCTCATGTTCCCGAGCGCTCAACGAACGCGGTATTCCCACGGCAACGCGGCGCGGGCTTTGGACAGCATCGCAGGTCCGCAGCTTGTTGGCGCGGCTCAACGGCACGATTGGCGAGAACCGCTGCCGGCGTCGCCACAGCGCGCTACGCGGCCAGGGCGCTTAATCCGACCTCAGTCGTCGAAGCGCGCCGTCGAGCCATTCGTCTACCGAGGTCTTTTTGTCCCAACGCGCGGGAATGGAGGCGCAAGTATCTCGCGCTCCTAGGCCACTCCGGCCAGATAGGGCGTTTGACCAGCCGGAACATGAAATAGCGGAACGACGGGTACGATCTCGGCTCCCCATATCGATTGCCACCCGGTGATGTAGCCACTTTTGAAGGTAGTGTCTGGCATGATTGGCCTCCCACGTCTCCCGCCGTCGAGGTAGCCCCACAACCATAGGGGCGCTCCGGTTGACCGAATGTCGCCCCGAATGTCGAGCGGCTGACTAACTAATCGCCACAGTGTTTGGATTGCGCGCGTTGACCGGGCGTCAACGAGCCCCGTAGGCGCGGCGCACCGGCTTCAAGACGCCTCGGTTCTTGGCGCCGGGCAACATCACTCTTCATTCGCCGCGTTGAGCCGATCAATTGGGGGCTTCGAGGTTTGCCAACCGCTTCTGCCGCTCGATACGCGCCTCAGCGAGCGATTCCCACGTGCGCGCCATGTTCGCTATCCGAGGCCAAGCAGCCGCTGGCGTCCCTGGACATGAGATGGGCGTGTCCAGCTCGCCAGTCCAACTAGCTCGCCTCATCATCCGGCGAGCGCCATCCGGCCAGCGTCGGTGATCCGCACGCGGACGACCTTGATCGGCCGCTTGCCGGCCCGCACGGTCTCAGGCATCGCGGTCGCGAAGGCCAGCAACATTGACTCGGTGTGGCCGTTCGTGCTGCGGGCGAGCAGCGGGAGCACCCGGCGCTGGTCGACGCCGAGCCGTTTGCGTGGGCTCATCGCCATTGCATGCCGGTTAGGCTCTCGCGCGCCGGCTGCTCCCGCCAATTTGGCCGGGCGTCGGCCCCGATGATCCCGCACCTCGTGCACACCATCCGCGGCCCGAACGCCGGCACCGGCACGTCATCCGGCCAGGGCGCCGCGCTGCAGTCTCAACGCGATGGGCTCGTTCCTGATCATGGGCCTGTTCGGGCTCATCATTGCGAGCCTTGTCAATATCTTCCTCAAGTCGAGCGGCCTCGCATTCCGTCGGAATCGGTGGCCGCATCCCCTCGGAATCGGTGGCCGCATTCCCTCGGAATCCACAGCCTCGATTGGGCGCTGTCAGTGATCGGCGTCCTGATCTTCGCCGGCCTGACCGCCTGGGACACCCAGAAGATCAAGGAATATTACGATCCTCAGGACGATGGCATCATCGCAGGCCGCAAGGCAGTCATGGGCGCGCTGTCGCTCTATCTCGACTTCATCAACATGTTTATGACGTTACTGCGGCTGTTTGGCGATCGCCGCTGACGCCCAGGCAACGGCGCTTCGTGCGCCGCCGGTTGTTTGCTCACACGTCGCACCGTTCGACCACGTCACCGGCGCTGCTGGTTGGTCCCGCCGTTTTGCGTCGGCGCCCACTTCGGTGCGAAATACTGTTCGTCGTTATCGACCCCATGCGAGGCGCGGGCTAGGAGTTCGGTCAGCCAGGTGTCACGAGGTTGCCCGCGATCGGTGCCTTCCTCGGAATGGCTGGATGGCGCCACCGCGACAGCCCCACAACAACGCTCTACGGTGCGATGCAGTTTTTCGCGGCGTTACGTGCCGCCCGTTATCCTGTAACTCTGGGGAAATCAAGGGAGGATGACATGCGTGCGAGCCCGAGAGGATTTGCTATTGCCCTGCTCACGACCGTGGTCACCGCCGGAATGGCGAGCGCGCAATCGAGCTATCCCTGCACGGAGACCAACGGCAACCTGCCCAATCCCTACCGCCAAGTGCTGAACTGGGCCGCGCCGCCGCGGCCCTGGAGTCCAGTCAATGCCGTCGCGGTAGATCCGGACAACAACCTCTGGGCCGTGGATCGTTGTGAAACCGACGACTGCATTCCGGTCATCGAACTTGGGTCCGACGGCAAAACCCTGAAGAATTTCGGCGCCGGCCTGTTCGTCGAACCGCACCAGGCGGCCATCGACAAGGACGGCAATCTCTGGGTGGCCGATGCCGGACGAAGGGCACGAAAGGTATGCAGGTGACGAAGCTCAGTCCCGACGGCCGCGTGCTGCTGAAGCTCGGCAAGCCCGGCCAAGGCGCCGGCCAGACCGGCCTCGACATCTTCGATTCGCCGACCGGCGTCGCCGTCGCCTCCAATGGCGACATCTACATCAGCGAGGGCCATGGCGAGACCAAGGTCAACAATTCGCGCATCATGGTGTTCACCAAGGAGGGCAAATTCATCAAGACCTTCGGCTCCCGCGGCACCGGCGATGGGCAATTGCTCTCGCCGCACGCGCTGGCCTTCGACAGCAAGGACCACCTCTATGTCGCCGACCGCGGCAACAGCCGCGTCGTCGTCTTCGACAAGGACGGGAAATTCCTCGCCGCCTGGAAGCAGTTCGGCCGGCCGAGCGGGATCGCCATCGACAAGAACGACATGCTGTACGTCGCCGATTCCCAGTCCTCGGATGCACCCGGCGCCGCCAATTACAATCCGGGCTGCCGGCGCGGCATCCGCATCGGTAGCGTGAAGGACGGCAAGGTGATGTATTTCATTCCGCCCCCGGTGCCGCCAGATCCGAAGATGCAGCCACCGATCGGCATCGTGGTCGATGGCAATGGCGCGATCTACGCGGCGTCCGACGACCAGAAGGACATCAAAAAATACGTGAAGAACTGATCCGGATGGATCGACGGAAGCCGGCCCGACACATCACCCAGGAACGGCTTCAACCGTTGGGGAATTCGCGCTTGCTGCGGCACCCGCGTGCTATGATTGCGGCCGCAAATCAATGACCCGGAGGAGACCATGCGCATTTTTGTTTTCATCATGTTCGCGCTCTTCCTCGGCGCCGGCCCGGTATCAGCCTGGGACGAATACATCTATCTCGACCAAGGTGTGGCGATCCAATTTCCCACCAAGCCCCAGACGATGAAGTCGACCTACGACTTGACCCTGGCCAAGGGTCTACCGTCGATGATCTATTCGGCCGAGGACGATCACGTCCTCTACAAGCTGACCGTCGTCGACCTGACCAACCGCCCCGATGTAGGTGCGAACTTCCTTAACGAAGCGGCCTATGGGCTGATGCGTGAGGGCGACGTGCTGTTCACCGATTTCCCGCGCATCTATCAGGGCGTGAAGGCGATCTACGGCGTTTCGCTGGTGGTTGATCGCACGGATGGGAGTTGTGTGCGCAGCTCGCTCTATTACAACAAGGGCAGGCTTTATATTGCGGACGCTGTCGTGCTTCCCGCGCGCGGCGACAAGGATATGATCACGCCCTCGCGTTACGACCAGACCATTCGCTTCCCACCGGACGGGCGCTTCGACTGAACGGCACCGCTGTCAGCCGCAACAGCGACCCGAGCAGACCTTCTGCCCATTCCCCTAAGAAGGGGGCAAGAACGGCGCCGCTTCCGTCGCCGCAGCCACGGTTGGAGCACAGCTTTTGCCCGCTCGCCAGCGTGGCGCTCATGAGCTGACCGCCGCGCGAACCGTCCTTCATCGGGCGGAAGCCGACCTCGACCTTATCGTCGATTTTGAAGCTGTCCTTCGACCAGCCAAGCGACACCAATTGCTGGACCGAACCGCCCTCAAAGGACCATGTCGACACGTCGCCCTTGTCGTTGACAGGCAAGATGAAGCCAAGCATGCGGATTGACGAGTTCGAACTGCTTCACCGTGCCCGACACGTAGATCACCTTCGACTGATCGAACATGGCGAAGGAATGATGCGCGAAGGCGGGCGCCGCCAACAGCACGGCGGCTACGCCAGCAAGGCCGAAAACTTTGTTGGTCATGATCCGCTCCATGACATTTGAAGAGCCAACAATACCACGGATGCCGACGCTCAAAAATCCGATTTCTCCGCCGATTGTCGGAAGCGGCTGCGCTGCTATCGTGTTTCGACGGCCCAGCGAACGCTGGCAGGCGTGCCCTTCATTTGGGCTTCCTCTTGGCCCGCTTCGAAACAGCGATCCGTGTCGGGGGTTCTTCTTTGGACCAATCATCGTAGGGATTTCGATCCCGCACCAGGTCACCCAACTTGTCCTTGAGCTTCGCCATCACGTGCTGACGGGTCGACCCTTTCGTAATCGGGAGTGATGGGTCCGAAGCGCGGATTTCATCGATGAGCCGTCCAGCTCGATTGGTGCCGGAGCTCAACTTGATCTCACGCCTCCCGCTATCGCCGCCTGGCCGAACGACAGAAGCACGTGTACGATCGCGTCCATGACGTCGTCGAACTGCCATTGCTCTTTCAGCCAATCGTGTTTCTTCTGGGCCGAGCCCGTCGCGGCGGCGGTGTGAATTGTCGCGCCAATCAGTTTCACCACGGCCGCGGTTTGACCGGTTCCATAGAGCTCGACTGCGTTCTTGTCATCGACGAAGTTTGGCGCAGCCGATGCTCCAATTCCTGGCTCAGGCTGCGTCCACTGGCTTCCTTCGCCGCCACAAGCAGTGCACGGGTGTCCGGCTGAAGTCTCGTCGACAGCACGGCGGTCCGACCGATCTTGCGGCCATACTCCCCTCTCGGGAGGGGGCCTCGTTTTCCCATACTCTGAATTCTCCCAAATAACATACTTACCAATCGGCAGTTAATTTAGGTCTGGCTCTTGCGCCGGTCAAGGGCGAGGCAGTACATAAAAACCAGAATACGAGCCGGCATCGCCATTTTTGGAGGTGTCGATCGCGCTGCCGGACCACAGATAAATGGCCGAACGGCTCGCCGGCGGAACCAGCAGGACCGAACAGAGCCCGCACCATCCGTGGTTGAGGGGCTCGGCTGCACCGCAAAATGCGGCGATTTGGGTTGACCGGCTCTGAACACTTGGGAGTGTCCCCGATGAATGCAGTTGATAATGCCGAAGTGGAGGTGCGCCTCATTCCGCTGGCTGCGATCATCATCGATCCCGCGATCCAGCAGCGAGCAGCGGGAACCTGCCGAGCCGTCGTCGCCGAATACGCAGAGGCGATGCGCGACGGCGCCAAGTTCCCGCCCATCGACGTTTTCAGCAACGAGGACGGCACCTTTCATCTCGCCAACGGTTTTCACCGCTTGGACGCGCATCGATCCGTGCATCCCGAGGTGCAAGAAATCGAATGTAACGTTCACCCCGGCAATCCTGACGATGCGCTCCTGTTCGCCTGCGGCGCCAATGCGCGCCACGGACTGCGGCGCCGCCGCACGGACAAGTTGAAAGCGGTCATGACGCTGATGTGCAGCGAGACATGGTCGGGCTGGAGTGATCGTGAGATCGCTAGGCAATGCAAAGTCTCGCATCCATTCGTCGCTTCGGTTCGCAGCAAACATGTGGAAACGTTTCCAGATGCCGGCCCACAAAAGGAAGCGACCGCAGCGGATACTTCCCCGGCGCCCGACCAGAGCGGGACCGACACCCCGCCGCCTCACCGCATCGACGACGCACGGTCGCGCGCAAGGGCAAGCGTTACAGCATGGATACGGCGGGCATCGGCAGAGGCCGGTCCCCGCCGCGCCGGCGCAAAAAAGCCGAGCCCAAGCCGAAGTTGAATTCACTCGCGTGGTCAGAAGCAAACGACGAGGAACGCGCCCGTTTCATCGACGCGGCCGGACGAGGTTCGATCGAACAGGCCCTCGACGCGAGCCAGCCACAAGACGAAGTCGCGAGACTCGAACTGGCATTTGACCGGTTCCACAGGGCACTGAGAGCGGCAAGTGAACACGCGCACAATACGTTTGTCGAGCACCGCCGCGATGAGATCTCGGCTCTCGCGCGGGCGGCCGAGCCGCCGATTGCTGTCGCGCCGAGCCCCGCAGCAGTCGCGCCTTTGACGATCGCTCCGACTGGCGCAAGGGCACATGGAGGGTAGAATGGCGTCGAATAAGAAATCGGTCCCGAATTTATCCGGACTGGCGCGCGGTTCCGATCCGGCGAAATCCCACAAGGACGTCCCGGGCCGTCACCAGTTTAGCGCCGAAAACCAGCCCAAGGCGAAACGCGGCCGCCCCAAGGGCGCTTTGAACAAGCTGACCAAGACCACGCAGGCGTTGTTATTCCAGGCCGCGACCGAGGTGGGCGACAGCGACGTACCAGGTGAGGACGGCAAAGGTGGTCTCCTGGGCTATTTCAAGGCTTCGGCCGTCTTGGAAAGAAAGACCTACATAATCCTGCTCGGCCGCGCGCTGCCGCTCCGGGTGAACGCCACCACCGTCACCCACAAGGCCATCCTTACGCGCGAGGAAGCGATCGCCGAATTGAAGCTGCGCGGTCTGTCCGACCAAATAATCGACCTGCTGCAGCCGGTCGAATACGTGCTGGACGAGCCTGATCCGTATGGCGACGACGACGCGATCGACGCGGAGGCCGCCAAATGACTTGCGTCAGCCCCTCGGTACCTGGGCCGGTGAGATCGTGATCTGCGACGAATGCCCTCTCCCCCCTTCGATCGCGTGGGGGCGAGCGTGAGTCCCCAACGAGCCGTCGGCTACCCGATCGAGCAGATCGATGCGGCCACAAAGTTGAACGCGGCCAAGGCCAGGGATTCGTTCGCCGCGTTCCGCCGCACTATTCGGCCGGACCTGCTATGGGGTCCGTTCGTCGGGCGCCTTACCGCGGAAATGCAGCGCTTTCATGAGGCGTTCGAGGCCGGCAAGCGACCCTGGCTAGCGATCTTGACGCCGCCTCAGCACGGCAAGAGCTGGTCGGCCGAAGATTTCATCGCCTGGATGGCCGGCAGGCACAGCGACAGGAAGACAATCTACGCCAGTTACAGCGAGGACCTGGGCGTGCTCCGCAATAATAATCTGCAGCGCTTGTTCAAGAGCCCTCGTTATCAGCATGTGTTCCCGAATCTGCGCATTGGCGCGCCAAACTACCAATGCAACACGTCGCTGATCGAATACGCCGACGGCCCAGGATCGTTCCGCAACACCACCATCAACGGTCCGATCACCGGAATGGAACTGCACCTCGGCGTGATCGACGATTACGTGAAGGGCCGCAGGGAAGCCAATAGCAAGACCGTGCGCGACGCCACCTGGTCGTGGTTCACCGACGACTTCATGACCCGCTTTGCCGAGGAGAGCGCACTGCTGATCATCGGCACGCGTTGGCACCTCGATGATCTGGTCGGGTGGCTGATCGACAAAAGCAAACGCCTTCGCGTGCTGGAGTTCACCGCCATTGCCGAAGAGGATGAGCGCTATCGCAGAAAGGGCGAGCCGCTGTTCCCAGAGCTGAAATCGCTGAAATTCCTGCAGGAGCGCCAGCGGCTGATGTCGGATGCAAGCTGGCAGGCCGAATATCAGCAGCATCCGTATCTCATAGGGGGCGGAATGTTCCCGATCGAGAAGCTGCAGACCATCGGCATCCTCGATCGGAAAGAGATTGTGCAGTCGGTGCTCGGCGTCGACAAGGCCGGTACCTCGGGCGGCGACGGCGCCTTCACCGCGATCGTGTTGTTGCACAAGATGCGTGACGGCCGCTTCGTGATCGAGCGCGTCGTGCGCGGCCATTGGTCGCGCGCTGGAGCGCGAGAAGAAAATCAGATAGTGCATTGAGACGGACTATGCCAGAACATGGGCCGTGTTTTACACTCACGATTATCAGATCGTGATGGAGCAATGAGCCCGGCAGTGGTGGTAAAGAAAGTGCCGAAACGACGGTCCGCAATTTAGCCGGCTATAACGTAGTAGCGCATCGTCCGACCGGCGACAAAGCGGCTCGTGCCGAGCCATTCGCGGCACAAGTCCAAGGTGGTAACGTGTGGCTCTATGCTGGTCCGTGGCAAGAGGTATTCCTTGAGGAAGCGGAGAGTTTCCCGAACGGCCCCCATCTCGACCAAATCGACGCCGCGGCGATGGCATTCAATCATATGACATTGGTCAACACGTACGACACGTCTTATTCATGGGTTGACTGACGATGGCGGCAGCCCGGCAGCGGCGGCAATGAAAGCGCCGAGACGACGATCCGCAATCTGGCTGGTTTCAACTGCATCACTTATCGACCGACGGCTACCTTGCACCTGGGCCGAGAAGGGATCGGCGCGCACCGTCTTGTCGGGGCGGCAACGCCTCATTCCCGCGTCGAGGATCTATCCGCGTGATCGGCCCGAACGCGCCCCTCGCTGAGCAGAAAGACCTTCCAGCCATTTTGTGATTTCTGACTGATTTTTTATTCCCAGGGGAAGGTCTTTCTGCTCAGCAAGGGCGATGCGCGCGGCTCATGGTTGAACGAAGGAAGAGAGTTTCATGGGCTGGCGCATCCAATCCGTGGATGCGTCAAGCGCCAAACTGCAGCAACAGGATAGAACCATCGAATTGCAGCTCTATCCGAAAAATTGAGGCGCGGCCGAGCGAGCTCGTCCGGCCGAATACCGCCTGCGCGGTGCCGGCGCGGATTCGGGCCAATTCAGTGCCGGCGGGTTATCGGCCTCGACCATCGCGCGATCGCGCATCAATGAAATCGAAGTCTGCGACCAGAAGCACAACTCGCTCGCGGCTTGGTTCGCGGACACCAATGAGCCCGCTCATTTACCGTCGCACGCTGCAGGGAATTGGGATCACTCTGCGCTCTACTTCGAAGAGTTCGGCATCCATGCCGGGCCTTGGAACGTTTCTTCCCGGGCCGCATTGAGGGAGTCCTCGCAGCCATGCTCCTGGGAGAGCTTCTTGGCTTCAAGGCTGGCGATTTGAAGCAGCGATGCGAGGGAGCGGCAATTCGCCGACCTCGCCATCGCAGTCAATTCGGCCGTCAGCTCGTGGATGTATTCCGCGACCTGCCGCGCAGCCCTGATTTTCATCCATGCGTCCAGGCTCTCGATGGCACCACTGGAAGCCCCGTTGGCTTGATCTTTCATCCGCATGACACTCTCCCCTCGCTGTTGGACCGCGCTATCGAGCACCCGATCCAGGCGGTCCCCACAATCGCGGCTATCGGAGCGCATGAGTGTGAACTGGTTCACACATGGGAAAATTTTGAATTCGACGGAAACCGCTGGGCCTTGCGGCTGCGACAACGGGCGCACGACGCCCGAGGCCGCCCAGCCGCGTCGAGGCACGGAACGAGCGCCGTGGCGAAAAAACCGCGGGGATAAGTCGCAAAGTTTTTACGATGTCGGGCGCTTACACGAAAAATGAATATTTCGGAAACATATAGCCGGTAACAGAGACCGCAGGGGCCGCTCCGCCGGCGCGGCGGGACGGCGCATCGACCTCGGCTCACCCGGAGCCCGGAGTCGTCCGCGCTGTTTCGGCAGCCACCTGGAACGAGACTCCGAGGCTTTCGGATCGAGGACCGGTCCGCATCAAATCCGTCACACAAGGAGCCTGAAAGATGACATCGGTCAAATGGACGCTCAAAGGCGCCGGTGCGATGGTCGCAGCCTGCACGGTCATCGGCGCCGCGGGTATCGTTGCGAGCCCTGCCGTTGCGCAGGTCAAGCTCGCGCCCGAGCAGATCGAGGCCTGGAAGAACTGGTCCTATTCGCTCGCCCTGCAGGCTGCCACCTGGGGCGGCCCGCTCGTGACCATGTACGACCTGCGCCACAACGATGCCGTCGGGGCGAAACCCAAGGCGCGTCCGAATTCACTGTGGCGCATGGAAGACGTGTCGACGCCGGAGCTCTCGAAGCAGGCGGGTTACGTGACCCCGAACGTCAACGTCATCTACGGCTTCGGCTTTCTCGATCTGCGCCAGGAGCCGGTGGTCCTGCAGGCGCCGGATTCCCATGGCCTTTATTACATGGTCGAGATCGTCGACATGTGGACCAACGCGTTCGCCTATGTCGGCGGCAAGACTACCGGCTACAAGGGCGGCAATTTCGCGCTGGTCGGTCCGCACTGGCAGGGCCAGCTCCCCGACGGCGTCGAGCGCATCGACAGCCCGACGCCATGGGTGCTGATACAGCCGCGTGTCCATATCTATTCCGGCGGCAAGGTCGACCTCGCCGCCGCGAGGAAGGTCATGGATGCGATCAAGCCGGTCGGATTGTCGGAATTCACCGACCGGCCGCCGCCGCCCGCGCCCAAATACGATTATCCGGCCCCGCAGGCCGCCAATCCGGACCTGCCGGTGAGCGCGCTCGACTTCAAGGATCCGCTGCAGTTCTGGGAGCTGCTGAGCGTGGCGATGAACGAGAACCCGCCGCCGCAGGATCAGATCACGGCGCTGCTGCCCATGTTCAAGCCGCTCGGCATCGAGCTCGGCAAGCCGTGGGATCGCTCCAAGCTGTCGCCGGTCGTTCTCGCGGCCATGAGCGAAGCGGCCAAGGACATCGGCCCCATGATGGCGAAAATGCCGCTCGGGACCATCGACAACAACGCCTTCATCCCGCCTCCGACCATCGGCAATTTCGGCACCGATTACCTGACCCGTGCCGATGTCGCCCGCAACGGCCTGACCGCCAACACGCCGTTCGAGGCGATCTACTGGGGCTCGGTGCTCGACAGCGAAGGCAAGTTCCTGACGGGCGGCAAGAAATACACGATGACCTTCGCCAAGGAGATCCCGTTCATCGCGCCGGGATTCTGGTCGGTCACCCTGTACAACTCGGCAAACAACTACACGGTCGCCAATCCCATCAACCGCTACATGCTCGGCAGCGATACCCCGGAGCTGAAGAAGAACGCCGACGGCTCGTTCACGATCTACATCCAGAGCGAAAGCCCCGGCAAGGACAAGGAGGCGAACTGGCTTCCCGCACCGCCGTCCGGTCAGTTCTATCTCATACCGCGTGCCTATGCGCCGACGCCGGAAGCCATCGGGATCCTGTCGGACCCGAAATCCTGGCCGGTTCCGGCCGTGGTTGCGGTAAAGTAATTGCGTCGCCGGCGCACCGAAGAGGAGGAGCCTCGATGGGATACGAAAACCTGACGCCTGCGCTCGAGCGGATCAAGATGGTGACCGGATTTCTCGCCTCGCACGGCGCGGAGACCAAGACGGTATTCGCGCTCGAGGACCACTATAGCGACACCCCGCAGATGGCGGACGCCGTCGAGCGCATGAAGGCCGATCCCGGCGTCGGCCGCCTGATTTCCGAAGGCTATATGACGCCGGATTACGACCTCGACGCGCTCGGCAAATATCCGCCGGGCTCGCTCGCCCACACCTATGCGAAGCTGATGCGGCTGAACGGGTATGGGGCCAAATTCTATCCGGAACGGGACATCAAGAACGATGCCGATTACTGCATCATGCGCGTGCGCAAGACCCACGATCTCCACCACGTCGTCACCGGATTCTCCCAGCAGGGCCCGGGGGAAGCGGGTGTCATCGGTGTCACCGCGTATCAATTCGGCTATCCGGCCTTCGTGCTCATCGACCTCGCGGCGATGGCGCTGACCTTCCATCGCGCCGAAGGCTTCCACGACGCGCTCAACGATGTCGGCCGCGGGATGAAGATGGGCAACGAGTGCAAGCCGCTCCTCGCCGTCAAATGGGAAGAAGGCTGGGAGAAGCCGGTTTCGGTTTGGCGCGAGGAACTCGGGGTCAAGCCGGTGACCACCGGGCCGCAAAGCTGGCACTCGATGCCGGGCATGAAGGACTGAAGCGTGATTCCGAAAAGTTGAAGACTTTTCGGACAAAAATCATACTCACTGAGACCAGTGCCGCTCAACCCATCACGACAGGACGCGCCATGGCCGCCGCCGACTTTCCGGCGCTGATCGCCCGGCATCGAAACTGCTTTCTGTCCGGCAAGACCCGCCCGGTCGAATGGCGCGAGGCCCAACTCGACGCCCTGCACGCGCTGATGACCGAGCGCGCCGATGATTTCTTCGACGCGCTGTGGAAGGACCTGCGCCGCAACCGCGTCGACGCCGACGCCACCGACGTGAAATACGTCGCCGACGAGGCGGCCTATGCGCGCCATCATTTGCGGCGCTGGATGCATCCCCTGCATGTGAGCACGCCGCTCATCATGGCTCCGGGGCGCACCGAGATACGCTTCGATCCGCTCGGGGTGGGATTGATCATCGGCGCCTGGAACTACCCGATCATGCTGTCGCTGTCGCCTCTGGTGGCGGCGATCGCGGGCGGCAATGCCGCCGTCATCAAGCCGTCGGAAGTATCCCCCGCCTGCGCCGACGCGATCGCCCGGCTGGTGCCGCAATATCTCGACCGCGACGCGTTCTCCGTCGTGGTCGGCGGCGTGCCGGAGACGACCGCTCTGCTGGAGCAGGAATGGGACCATATCTTCTTCACCGGCGGCCCGCCGATCGGCAAGGTCGTCATGGCCGCCGCGGCCAAGCATCTCACGCCGGTCGTCCTCGAACTGGGCGGCAAGAACCCGACCATCGTGCACGACACCGCGGACCTGCGGGTGGCGGCGCGCCGCATCGCCCAGGGCCGCTGGATGAATGCCGGGCAGACCTGCACCGCGCCGGATCACGTGCTGGTGTTCAAGGCCGTCGCAAAGGATTTCCTGAAGCAGCTCGAGGAGGCCGTGGTCGGTTTCTACGGCACCGATCCGCAGCAGAGCCCGGACTACGGCCGCATCGTCAATGCCCGCCACTTCGATCGTTTGACGCACCTCATGGGCAGCGGCGACGTCTATTACGGCGGCCAACATGATCGCGACGACCTCTATATCGCGCCCACCATTCTCGTGAACGTGGCGCCGGATTCTCCCATCATGCAGGAAGAGGTGTTCGGCCCGATCCTGCCGGTGCTGGAGGTCGACAACGTCGACGATGTGATCAGATACGTCAACGCGCGGCCGGCCCCGCTCGGGCTCTACGTTTTCGCGGAGGACACCGGCGTCTCCGCCGGGATCCTCGACGCCACCCGGTCGGGCGATGCCGCGGTCAATGATTGCACGGTGCAGCCGCTGGTGCGGGAGCTTCCGTTCGGCGGGGTCGGCAATTCGGGCATGGGCAAGTATCACGGCGAGTGGGGCTTCCGCGCCTACACCAATGCGCGCGGCGTGCTCTACCACTCGACGATGCTCGATCCCGGAGTGCGCTACCCGCCCTACAGCGAGCACGAAAGGCTGCGCGGGCTGCTGGCGCGCCTGAGTTAGTAGACTATGTTCCGATGGAATCGACACACCCTCAAACGTCATCGCCGGGCTTGTCCCGGCGATCTCGATGCATTCGGGACGGCCGTGCCACGCGAATCGATATCGCCGGGACAAGCCCGGCGATGACGGTTTTGTGTGAGCACTGCGGCCGAAGGAGTTGCCGATGTTCCCCCGCCGTTTCAGTGCTCTCGTGACGCAGCTTCTCGCCGCCATGGTCAACTCACCTATGCACGCCGTCGAGGCGGTCCCTGCTGATCTCGTGCAAGTCCAGCAGGGCACGCTGCCGATCATCCTCACGGTGCCCCATGGCGGGCGCGAAGCGATACCGGGCGTCGCGCTCCGCAACATACGGGGCTTGCCCTCGGGCGGGCGCGCCTACGTGACCGTCACCGATACCAACACCGACAGGCTGGCGCTGGGCATTGCCGCTGAGATCAAGAGGCTCACCGGCAAGGACGTCTACCTGGTGATGGCGAAGTTCGAACGCAGATACGTCGACCCCAATCGCCCGCGGGAGATTGCCTTGGACAGTCCCGCGGCACGGCCCTATTACGACTGCTATCACCAGTCCGTCCGCGCCTTCGTCGACGAGATCCGCAGCAAATATCCCGCCGGGCTGCTGATCGATGTGCACGGCCAGAAGAAGGACCCGACGGTACTGATGCGAGGCACCAGGAACGGCCGCTCGGTCGGGCGCCTGCTGGAGCGTGCCGGCGCGCCGGCCGTGACCGGCCCCGACGGCCTCTTCGGGCAGCTCAAAGCCCACGGGTTCACAGTCTTCCCCGCCAATGACGTGCCGCCGGGCGGCACCAGCGAAAACGGCGGCTACGCCGGCGGATACACGGTCGCCACCTATGGAAGCGACACCGCCGACGGCATCGATGCCGTGCAAATGGAGTTCGGCACCAAGTATCGCCGCAATGCCGTGGTCGA
Source organism: uncultured Alphaproteobacteria bacterium (assembly GCA_963800215.1). Classification (GTDB taxonomy): domain Bacteria; phylum Pseudomonadota; class Alphaproteobacteria; order Rhizobiales; family Xanthobacteraceae; genus JAJPKK01. Next base: position 15,055 of record CAWCZY010000015.1, read on the forward strand.
CACATACGCCGTGGATGCGGGCAAAGCGATCGCGGCATTCTATGAAGCGTACTTGAAGAAGCCGCAGGACTGAGGACTCGGAGCGACGGAATTCGCCCGCGCCCGCGACAAGCAGCCGACAGCGCGGCGCGGGAATCAGGCTCGGCGTGCGACGACTTCGTGAGAGTAGTCCGGGAGCGACCGTCTCGTGCGGACCAGCGTCGTGCCGCATTGCACGCAGCTGTGGGTGACGTCCTCGAGATCGTTCGATTCGGCGCCGTTGGGATACCGCGCGGGCGCGACGGACGTGAGCGCCATCCGGTGTCCGCAATACGGGCAGGGGAGGAGAAAACTCGGCAGGAACGATGGGGCGACGTTCTTGTAGCGCATGGAGCTATTCCGATCCGGAAACCTCCCGGCCCCACTCCCGACCGAATTAAGAAAGAGTCAACACATATTTGTGCGATGCACGATATATGTGCATCGCGGCATGGATTCTTGGCTCACGATCTCCGCTATTCCTTCCGTTGGCACTGAAAAGCAAATTCACTCCCATGAAGAACGACCGACCATGGATCGCCATCCTCGCCGGCGCGGCGGGCGGCGCGGTAGCGATTGCCGCGATGGAATTTCTCGCTGAGCGGACGGCGGTCCCGCTTGCCTTCATTCCGTTCGCGACCTCGATCGTGATGGTGATGGGCTCGCCGGAGGCAAAGCCGGCGCAGCCGCGCGCGCTGGTCGGCGGCCATCTGCTCTCCGCCGCGGTCGGGCTCGTCATGGTGACGATCGCGGGCCCGCAGCCCTGGGCAGCGGCCGTCGCGATCGGCATCGCGATGATCGTCATGCACGTGACCGACACCTTCCATCCGCCCGCCGGGATCAATCCGCTGCTGGTCGTCGTCAACGACAGGTCATGGAGCTTCCTCGTCGTCCCCATCGCCGCCGGGGTCGTGATACTCGTGGGGTTTGCTTACCTCTGGCACAACGTTACGCGGCGGGGCTCGTGGCCGGTGAGGTGGTGGTAGCGCGCGCAACCATTATGGGTTACGGCGGCGGCCGAAATAATAGTTCGTTCAAAAATGGCGGGTTGGGATCGTATCCCTGGCGCGCCCCGATTTTCAAGAGCCAGCGCCTTGCTGCCTCTTGACGGGTACCAACCGCTCCGGCAATACACAATGGTCGGAGCCTGTCGTTGGATCGGCTCTGCAAAGCCCCGCGGCCATGCAGCACGATGACGATCACCCGCTCGGGTGATCACGATCGAACGGCGCGACGTCATTACCACCGCCGGAATGCGTAGCCGATATTGCCTACCGTCGAGGTTCCGTCATGGCAACCGATAGAAAGCCGCGGTTTGATACGAAGGCCTTTCTCTCCAAGGCAGATGGGGGGAGGACGATTTCCAAATATCGCACCGATCAAATCGTCTTCTCTCAAGGAGATCCGGCAGATTCCGTCTTTTACATCCATGATGGAAAGGTCAAGGTCATTGTCCTTTCCGAGCAGGGAAAGGAAGCCGTGGTCGCGATCCTGGGGCCGGACCAATTCTGCGGCGAAGGTTGCCTTGCCGGCCAACCGCGGCGCATGTCGACGGCCGTTGTCATGACGGAATGCGAGATCACGCGGCTGGAGAAAGAGGCCATTATCCGCGTCCTGCATGAGGAATCGTCATTTGCGGAGATGTTCGTCTCGCATCTCTTGGCACGGACCATCCGCGTCGAAGCGGATTTGGTCGATCAACTGTTCAATTCGAGCGAGAAACGTTTGGCACGGGCTCTTCTCTTATTGGCGAATTTCGGCAAGGAAGGGGCGCCCCAGCCGGTCCTCGTCAATATCAACCAGGAGATGCTCGCGGAAATGGTCGGAACAACGCGGTCACGCGTGAATCATTTCATGAACAAATTCCGACAATTGGGCTTCATAGAGTATAATGGTACCTTGAAAGTTCATAGCTCCTTGTTGAGCGTCATTCTGCACGATCAACCGCAGATCCAGGCCGAATGAGCGAAATCTTCAGCGAGCCGTAGCTTGGTCGTTCGTCACTTCGATATCCGGCAGAACCGGCTCCGTAACCGGGTCGTGCTCGAATTCAACGATTCCGGCGGCATCGCCCGCGGTACGGCTTCGACGGCGCTGACAGCGCATTACGCATCGTCAAGTCGAGGCGCGCTCGAGTTGTCGTCTCCGACGGCGATCGAATAGCCCGAACGCCTCGGCTTGCCGTCGCTGAAGATGCAGTCGAGACGAACCCTCACCTTCCGCGGTCCGCACATACAGACGGCGTAAGGACCTTCCACGCGAACGACTTCGACCTTCCGGCCACGATAGCGCGGATCGATATCGTATAGAACCTGCCCCGCGCTCAGCATAATGGCTCGCCGCCTCCGAGTTCCATCGTCACTGCTTCGAGGCACCTTTCCAGCCCGTCGGCGGATGTAACCCAAAAGGTGCACCCGTGCAGCCTGCATCAATGCCGATCCTGCGCCCCTTGTTTCAAGCTTAACGAGACCAGAGGAAAATCGCTGTTCAATATTGCACTCATCGAAAAAATATCTGGGAATCGTTTCAATGATCGAACTCCGTCCGCCTGATCGTGTGCGCTTAGACCAGCCTCGTCGTGCGCCCCTACCGGACCGGAGCACGTAAAGCTATGTTCGATTTTATGAATTAATAAGGTAGATAACGCAATTAGTCCGGCAAATCGGACCCGCTGTGCCCTTTTGAACAGCACAACTCCCCCTCGCATGACAGGGTTCGATACGATTCGATCGATGGAATTCTAAGAGACCGGAAGACGGAAATCACTCTTATCGATCTCAAACATGCGCCTAGAGCGACAGCGGAACTAAATGAGACGGTTGTGGGAGCGGGCAGGCGAGGCGTGGCTACGTCTCCGAATTATCTTGTACCGTGCGCGCGCGCAATCGTTTCTAGTCTCGCAACAAAATGGTTTCGACGAGATGGTCGCGTCCATGAGTTGTCCGGTAATCGTCGGCGAGACACCTGAAGACGCGATAACGAGCTGGATCGGTGCGGCTCACATCGCGCCCGACGTCACGAAACAAACGCCCTCCGAAAGGCAGTTCGAGTTGGCGTTCGAATCGTGTCCAAACGGCATGGCCATGATCGACGGCGCCGGAAGGCTCATGATGGTCAATGCCGAACTCGAGCGAATGTTCGGTTACCGGCGCTCGGACCTGATTGGCGAGCCGATCGAGCTTCTGGTCCCCGAACGACCGCACCATCGGCCCGCGCAGTGCGATGGCGGGTCCGAGAGGAGTACCGCGAGTTACAGGATCGGACCCGTCCCGGACATCGTCGGGCGGCGGCAGAACGGCACCGAATTCGCCGTCCAATTCGACCGCAAACCCATCCGCCACGGCGAGCACGATTTCGAACTCTGCGTGATCGTCGACATCACCGACCGCAGGCGGCTGGAACGACGGGCGGACGAATTCGTTGCGACCGTCAGCCACGAGCTGCGCACGCCCATCACGTCGATTTACGGCTCTCTTACGCTTTTGGTCAATAACGTGGGCAATAAGTCGCCCAATTCCACCGCACGTCTGCTCGCGATCGCACACGCGTCCTGCCAACGGCTGGTGCGGCTCGTAAACGATCTCCTGGATATTCAAAAGCTCGAGTCCGGTCGGGCCGTCTTCAATCCGGAACGCGTTGATGTTCGCTCATTGATCGAAAACACAATCAATTCCGTCGGCGGACTGGCCGAACAGCACGGGGTTCGTGTTCGGCTCGACGCAACGTCTGATGACGGCGAAGTGCGTGCCGATCCCGACCGGCTGACTCAGGTCGTCACCAACCTGTTGTCAAACGCGATCAAGTTTTCTCCGCCGGACGCAGATGTCTTGGTTGCCGTCGAGAGGCGAGCCGACAGCATCTACATCTCGGTACGCGACAGAGGCCCCGGTATTCCCGATGAATTCAGGGCGCGGATTTTCGATAAATTCGCGCAGGCCAATTCGACGAACACACGGCGGAACAGCGGTACCGGCCTCGGCCTCAGTATCGTCAAGGAGATCGTGACGCGGTTGGGCGGGCAAGTGGGCTTCGCCGACGCGCCGGGCACCGGCTCGATCTTTTATGTGGAATTGCCCTGCTTGGAACAGGATTCGGCCGAGGAAAGCGACGCCAGCCCGCTCCGCCGGGCGATGGGCCGTTAGCGTACGCCGCCATAATGGAGCCGATGTAATGTCGTTTCAAATCCTTCACGTCGACGACGATCCCCATATCCGGGACATTGTGGACCTTTCGCTCGGTCTCGATTCGACATACACAGTGACAAGTTGCGGCAGCGCGGACGAGGCGCTCGCGACAGCGTCTGAACGGCCACCGGACTTGATCCTTTGCGATGTGATGATGCCGGGCATGGATGGAATGGCCATGCTCACGCGGCTGCGCGAGAACGCGACCACGGCGAAGATCCCGGTCATCTTCATGACGGCCCGCAGCCAAACCGCCGATCTCGAGCAATTGAAGGCACTCGGTGCCGCGGTCATCACCAAGCCGTTCGATCCCATGAAGCTCGCCGACACGGTACGCGGTCACCTCCAGTCCGCGAAGTTCGTGGCGGCCGGCGATGGCTTCGTCGAGCGCATGCGCGCGGATGCCACCCTGCTCTCGACATCCCGCGAGGCGCTACGGCGCGATCCGACTTCACCCGTCGAACTGGAACTGGTCCAATCTTGCGTCCACAGGCTTGCTGGAGCCGCGGGAGTTTTCGGCTTCGATTCCGTGAGCTACGCTTCGTCGATCCTCGAGGAGGCGATCATCGAACGGCGCGCGGGCCGGGGCGCTCCGGGAGGGGTCGAAACGAGTTTCGACGCGCTTATGAAATGCGTCGAGCGCGAGATTGCGGATTTGGGGAGCGGGCGCGAGATAGTCACGTGGCAGGGAGCTACGGTGGATTTTGCCGAGCCGAGGCAGGGCGCGCCCAGGCTCGTCATTTCCGACGACGATCCCGCTGTCGTGAAGCTCCTCGCCGGCAGATTGAAGAGCATGGGCTTTGAGGTTCAAACCGCGATCAACGGAATTCAAGCGCTGATCACTGCACGTCGAAACCAGGCCGATATTCTGATCGTCGATGTCAATATGCCCGGGCTCAGCGGCCTCGATGTCTCTGCGCGCTTGTTGGATCCGCATTGCAAGCCCCTTGAGGTGGTCGTCATGACGGGGAGTGCGAACCCGGAGACGATCGAGCGCTGTGAAAGCCTCGGTGCATTTTATGTACGCAAGGGGCCTGAGTTCTGGAGCGGCGTCGCATCCGCGCTGGTCGAAATCGTTCCCGATATGGCGGAAAAAATAAACGGACTGGCGATGCCGCCGATGGGCGCCGATGTAAGGGCACGTCCGCGCGTGTTGATAGTCGACGATGACCGGGACGTAGAAATATTCTATTCCAGCAGACTTCGTAAACTCGGCGTCGACACCTTGTATGCATCCGATGGGATGCAAGGATACCGAATGGCGTGCAAGGACAGACCGAGCGCGATAATATCGGACTGCTTCATGCAGAATGGAGACGCACACTATCTGCTGTCCAGATTGCGCACGACGCCGGGGATGGAGAACATCCCTGTCTTCGTGATCAGTGGACCGCGGCTGGATCCATTGACCGAACAGAAGCTGGGGCGAGAGATTTGCGGCAGGCCGGGGGCGGCGCGGATTTTCAGGAAGTCGTTCGATACCGATGAGCTTTTTGGAGCGCTGCAGGCAGTTTGCGGCTTCGAAGTCAATCTGACGTCCGGTTCGGCCCCCGTCGAGCCTTGAGCCTTTCCAGCCTTGAGCCGGGATCGCGAACGAAGCCCGGATCGATGTCGCAGCACCGTCCCAATACCATTCTTGACCCCTCTTGCCGATCTTGCGCGAGCTTCCGCATGCGGGCACAAGGAAGCGGAGCACCTCCGATGTTCCGGTACCGCCCGATTTGCGATTTGAATCGCCGAAGCGGGGAGCAAGGGTTCGTCCTTGATTCGACACAAGACCTTCATGGCTGCACCCCCTTTGCCGCCCGCGGGCTTCGATGCCCGGCGAGCGTTCGAAGGCGTGCACTGGTATCACGAATGGGAGGTCTTCGAGGGCGTCCATACCCCGGGGCGGCGGCCCGTGAGCCGCATCTGCGCGAAAACCCGGCTGCCGGCCGACCTCACCGGCAAGCGCGTGCTCGACGTCGGCGCATGGAATGGGGCGTTCAGCTTCGAGTGCGAGCGGCGCGGAGCGAGCGAGGTCGTCGCTTACAGCCTGGAGAACCCCGAGGTGACGGGGTTTGCGCGCCTGAAGGAACTGCTGGGCTCACGGGTGAAATACGTTCAGGGCTCGGTCTATTCGCTCGCGCCTGAGGAGCTCGGTGCGTTCGACCTCATCTTGTTTTTCGGTGTCCTCTACCACCTGCGTTATCCGCTGCTCGGCATCGACCGGATAAGGACCGTGTCCCGCGGCGATGTCCTCATCGAGACCCATACGGTGACGAGCCGGTTCCTGCTGCGCTCGCCGCTCTGGATAGTCGGCTTGGTGCTGAATCTCGCGGCGCTGTTTCGTGCCACTCCGATCTGGAGGCAATACAAGGAGTTCGAGCTGCACCCGCAAGACCAGAGCAACTGGTTCGGTCCCAATACCGCCGCCGTCATCGAATCCTTCGAGACGGCCGGATTCCGCGTGGAGCATCTGGACTCCTGGGACCTGGGCACGCGGTCTTCTTTCCGCGCGACCGCCGTGCCGCTTCCGTCGCGCTTGACCGACGCGACATATGAAGGCCTCTCGAGCTTGAACGTTCATCTCACCGGGATCAAACGCAAGGACGCCGACCTGTTTCGCCGCGACTGAAACGGCGGTCGGGGATCGGGGGCTTCTCTTGATGATGCCGGTGATGACTTGGCTGCGATCTGCAGGCGGGCCTCACAGGTCCATATGCATGTCTGACGCAGGCACCGGGCTCCCGCCGCTCAAATCGCGATCTGGCGGCCGATCTCGACGACCTGCTCGCTGGGCAGGTTGAAGTAATCCGTCACGTGGGAGGCGTTGCGCTCCATGGCGGCGAACAGCGCTTCCTGCCAGCGCGGCAGGCCCCTTCCGTCCTGGCGCCTGGTCACCGTCTCGTGTCCGACGAAGTATGTCACGTCGGCGAGATCGATGGCGCAGCCGCGCTCCTTGAGTTGTGCCAGCAGGCGCGGAATATCCGGACGCTCCATGAATCCGTAGCGCACGGTGGCGCGCCAGAAGCCCGGCGCCTCCTGCGTGACCGTCGCGCGCGTCTCGTCGGCGATCCAGGGCACCGGCTCGATCAGCGTCGTGATGGCGAGCACATGCTCCTGCAGGGCGCGGTTGTGGCGGACGTGCCAGACCAGAACCGGCGGCGTGTCGCGTGTGGTGCGGGTGAGGAACACCGCCGTGCCGGGCACGCGGGGAACCCGGTCCTGCGCCAGCTTGGCCATGAAGGGTTCGATCGGGACGAGGCACTCGTGGATGCGCGCGTCGACGGCGGCGGTGCCGCGATGCCAGACCCACATGATGAGATACACGGCGCCGGCGAGCGCCAGCGGAACGTAGCCGCCCTCCGCGATCTTCAAGGTGTTGGAGACGAAGAAGGCGGCATCGATGACCAGGAATATCCCGGCGACGCCGACGCTGGCGAGCAGGCTCCATTGCCAAATCTCGCGCATGGCGATCAGCAGCAGGGCCGAGGTCATCAGCATCGTCGCCGACACCGCGATGCCGTAGGCGGCGGCGAGATTGTCGGATTTGCCGAACCCGACGGTCAGCGCGATGGTGACGACCATCAGCAGCCAATTCACCGGGCCGACATAGATCTGCCCATAGCCCTCCGCCGAGGTCTGGGTGATATCGATCCGGGGGAACCAGCCGAGCTGGATCGCCTGCCGGGTCATGGAAAACGCCCCGGTGATGATGGACTGGCTCGCGATCACCGTCGCCACGGTGGCGAGGACGATCATCGGCACCAGCAGCGGCGCCGGGCATAGGCGGTAGAAGATGTTTTCGGCGGTCACGCCCCGTTCGAGCACGATGGCGGCTTGGCCGGCATAATTGAGCACCAGGCTCGGAAACACGATGGCCGACCACGCCAACCGGATCGGCCCGGCGCCGAAATGGCCCATGTCGGCATAAAGCGCCTCGGCGCCGGTGACGCAGAGGAACACGCCGCCCAAAACGGCAAAGGCTTTGAACCCGTCATGGGCGAGATAGGAGATCGCGTAGCGCGGGTCGAGCCCGAACAGCACCGCCGGATGCTTCGCGATGCCCCACATCCCCAACAGGGCGATGGTGACGAACCAGGCCGCCATCACCGGACCGAAAGCACGCCCGATGCGCGCGGTTCCCTGCGACTGAATGGCGAACAGCGCGACGAGGATCGCGACCGCCGTCGGCACCACATAGGGGCCGAGTTCGGGCGCCGCGATGGTGAGCCCTTCGAGCGCCGAGAGCACGGAGATCGCCGGTGTGATCGCGCCGTCCCCGTAAATGAGGGCGGCGCCGAACAGGCCGAGCGCCACGATCGCCGGCCGCCTCTGGCGCTTGACGCCCAGCAGCGCCATCAAGGCGAGGATGCCGCCTTCGCCGTCATTGTCGACCCGCATGGCGATGGTAACGTATTTGATGCTGGTGATCGCAATCAGCGTCCACACGATCAGGGAGAGTACCCCCAGCACCGTCGCCGGGGGGGCCCCGCCGGTGAGGTCCAGCACCGTCTTGAGCGTGTAGAGCGGGCTGGTGCCGATGTCGCCGAATACGACGCCCAGCGCCGCGAGCCCCAGCGCCGCAATGCCGCCGGAATGTCTCGCATCACGTTGTTGCATCGTGTGCACCGGGGGAGCGCAAGAGGGAAGATGTTTCGCAGCGGCCGCCGACGGGCATGACCGAAATCCGACTCCCCAACTTGTTTCGTCTACATCGCCGTTTGCGTCAATCCCGTGCCCGGACCGGCGTTCCACGTCGCCCCGCAAGTCGTCCCGCACGTACCCCCGCACATGGGCTTGTCGTGGGCCGGCCGTCGACGACCGCGCTCTGTCCGATCAAAATTCAGGCCGGCTCGTTTTCACTTCCGCCCATTGCAGCCCGCAATCCGGCGGCGATGGTAACGACGCGACATCCGGCAGACTTCGCCGCAGCGACCGAAAATTCCAGCAGGCCGGGAGATACGCCGAATCTGCTCGGTTGCTCCCTCACGTCGTGACTGTAGAAAATCAGCCACCCCTTGGCCCGGACGTTTGCGGCGATGAGTTCGCCGATCGTCGCGCGATCGATCGCCGCGTCTTCGAGCGGCCACGCCCGCAGCGCTCCGAGATCCGCCGCACCGGCATTTATGCCCGGGATCACCGAGCGGCAGGATCGGAAGCGGCCCTCGAGGCGCCGCTTTGCACGAAACCGCATGTCGCCGTATGGATAGGCGAAATTCCGGGTGGCGCCGTCCCCGCCTATGTCCGCCAGGAACGATCGGTTGCGTTCGATATCCAGTTCGAGCTCTGGCCCGGACAGGCGTGCCACCGCGGTGTGCGAGTAGGTATGGCATCCGAGCTCGTGGCCCTTCGCCCAGATCGCCTTCACCTCTCCGGCCGTCGCCAATCGTCCGCACGGGCTGGCAGCGCCGCACCCCCCGCCGGAAACATAGTAGGTCCCATGAATGCCGTGCCGTTCGAGTATTGTGGCGCCTGCACTGCAGGCCGAGGCCGCCACGTCATCAAAGGTGAACGTCACCAGCGGCCGCAGGTTGCGCATCGTCAATCGCTTGGTCCGGACATTTCTCGCGAGGAATCGCGATGCCTTTTCGGAGATCTTCGCCAGCGTCGACGCCGTGTCCGGTTCGAGCGCGAGCGCAAACGTGGCCGCGGCTCGTTCCGAATGGGTGGGGTCGGTGGATCGAACCATGACGTGCTATGTCCCGACCGTATGCATCGTCCCCATCGGCGGCCGGCCCGTGCCGCATGCGGCCGGGTCGTCGAACAGAAACGCCTCAGCGTTCAAATGCTGCCTGCGACTTCGGGTGCGCATCAGTTTACCGACACGTCGCCGTCACCGGGCGTCGCTTCCCAGCTTCTGGCATCTATTTTGTCGGTCCTGATCTTGTAGCAATATGTCGCCGGCGGCCGCTTGACCTGGATACTCGTCGATGCGGGGATGGCCAATTCGATCATCGGGGTGTAGGCCCGCACAATGACCGATTGCGCCCCGTTCCGCCGTGCGAATTCGCGCGCGGCGCGAATCAGCTCTCGCGCGATATCCGGATCGGCGTCCCGGCAGCGGCATTCCAGCAGGTAGTAGGAATGCCCGCGCCACCGCTTCATCGCCAGATAGCCGACCAGCCGCGCACCCGAGCGGGCGACGAACACGGCCCTCGTGCTCTTGAGATACTGCGTGCCGAAATACAGCCAGTTGAGCGTCCTGACGTCGCGCCTCGAATAAGTCGCCGCCTGCGATGCTCTACAGAATTCGACGTCTCCCGCATCAAATTCCGCAAATCTCTCGGCCGTCACGATGGAGAGCGATTTGGACCGGCGCACTTTCAAGACCGGCGAGTCGAGGAGAAGCGCCAGGCAAGTCCCCGCGGCACGCCCCACGAAGTCCGGCAAGCCGGCTCTTTGCGAGAGAGCTCTCGCCAATGTGGCGCCGTCGGCCAGAACTCGCGAATTGGCCTGAAGCCAATGTTCCTTCAAAGAATTCCATGCCGAGCGAACGCCAGAGACGGTAGGCGACATCCGTCAATTCCGTCCCCACCAGCAGGTCGCCGTGCGCCTGATCGACGAATTTCCGCCCAACCACCTTTGCCAATCCGAGGCCGCGCCAGTCCGGATCGACCGCGGTGCTTCCCGTGGCGCAGCAAATTGCCGCAGTTCCGTCGACCACATACGAGAAGGGGATGTTCGCGGTGAAGGCGATCAATTTCCCGGCAGTCGACCGCATCAGCCACCCGCGCGGCAGCGCCGGATTCCACGCCGGATTGAGGGTCCACCAGTGCCGGAACCAATCGTGCCAGAGGGCGACTTCGCCTCCGAACACGGATACGAGAAACCTCGTCAGATCGTCGATGTCGATGGTCTGCAGCTCGGTTGAAAATTCGTCGGCCTGTTCGGCGAATGTTTCCAACTGAGCATCCAAGCTGGCCAAGGCCATACACTCCAGATCCGGACGAACGCCACCCATGGCAAGACCCGACGCAAATGAAAGTACCAAGGGCGTTTCACACTTTGTACAGGCGATACCAAATAACCTTAACCGCGGCCGGTCCGATGCCGCACGCACGCCGTCTCCGAGCGCCCGTGCCGCCTCTCCGGATGGCCGCAAGATCGTCCGTGGCGGCACGACCGGGTCGCCTCGGCGGCGCTTAACGTTAATGCATGTTTGCGCACGGCGGCGTCCTTGATCGTGCAATTCGCCAATTCATTCCTGGTATGTATCGCCGCGCTGCCCGTCGCGGCGCCGGTGCACGACGTGCTCCGGCACCGGGCAAATTCAAGGTCCACAATGGATATCGTCCGATATGGGTATTGATCGTCACTTTGCGGATTTCCTGATGTTCGCGCGTGACGACGGGGTCGGGTTCGACCGGGTTGCCACCTTGGGACGGCTCAATCTCTTCGTCGACCATCGCTCCCTGGGCGCGATCTTTCGCAAGCACGAACTCCCCGCCACCGACGAAGACATCCGCACCGTACGCGGCGCGGCCGATGGATATGCGGAGAGCTTCCTGCAGCGCCTCGGCGCGCGCGAATGCGTCTCGATCGACGCCTCGAGCTACGAAAGGGCGTCGCTGGTTCACGACATGAACCGGCCGATACCCGACGAACTCAAGGGAAGGTTTTCGGTCGTCATAGATGGTGGAACGCTGGAACACGTCTTCAATTTTCCCGTCGCGATCCAGAATTGCATGGATCTGCTGCGCGTCGGCGGGCATTTCTTCGCCCACACCATGGCCAATAATTTCATGGGCCACGGCTTCTATCAATTCAGCCCCGAGCTCTTCTATCGCGTGCTCTCGCCGGAAAACGGGTTTCGCATGCACCGGGCCGTCGTGTTCGAATCCCGTATCGGAAAGCCGAGGTGGTACGAGGCCGCCGATCCCGCGCAATTGGGCGAACGCGTCGAACTCATCAATGGCAGGCAGACCTACTTGCTGATACATGCCGAACGGATCGCCGACGTGCCGTTATTCGCAGCGCCGCCGCAGCAGGCGGACTACAGCAAATTGTGGAAGCAAGGCATGCCGCCGAAATTCGATTCCGGCGGCCCGCGGTCACGGTTCCACCGTTGGGCGAGACGGCATAACGAACTCTTCCTGAGGTATTCACCCGGCTTCCTCTACGATCTGGCCCTCTCCGCCTTGGTCCGCGGGTTTCCGCGGCGCGGCTTTCGGCGCCGTCAGTTCATTCCGATGACCACCTTGCGCGGATAGGCACGCGTGCGAGTACCCGGCGCGGTTCCCTGTGTCGTAAAGGTTAACGCAATCTTTCCAGTCAGGCACCCTGGACCGGGAAATCGCTCCCGCGCATATTTCCGACGGACGCCGGCTTGCGGCGGCGTGGATGCGGCGTACCGCAGGTCGACCTGCCCATGAGCTCCAGCGATCAGCCCAATACCACACCTGAGCGGGGCGAGATTTTTGAACTGACGGGCTTGCGCGGTATCGCTGCTTTGATGGTCGCGCTGCTCCACCTGAATTTCGACATCGCCGGCGGCTTCGGGGACATCTACGACGACATCACGCGTACCGGCTTCCTCGGAGTTCGACCTTTTTTTCATTCTCAGCGGATTTCGTCATCGCCTACCGATACAACTACGTCACGCGATTTCAGTCCGGCGCCTATCTGAAGTTCATCTGGTTCCGGTTCTGGCGCATCTATCCGACTCACTTCTTCGTCACGCTGTTCTACGTGCCGGTCGTCGCCGCGGCCTATCTGCTCGGACGACACGTCGACGCGATGAGATTTTCCGTTTCGTCCCTGGTCGCCAACCTTCTGCTGGTCCAGAGCTGGCTGGGGTCCGATGCGATGACGTGGAACAGCCCGGCTTGGACCGTGAGCGCCGAATGGCTCGCCTATGTGGTATTCCCGGCACTGATGACGCTGAGCAGCCGGGTGCCGCGGTCGCTGGTGCTCCTCAACTGCGCCTTCCTGCTGCTGTCCGTCCCGGCCCTGTTTTTCATCTTCGATATTTCAGGCGCCGGGTTCGCGGGCCTGGTCAGGCTGTTTCCGGAATTCCTGTGCGGGACCTTGCTCTGGAGGCTCTACGAGCAAAATCGGACGCGAACCAGGACGCTCGACGTCGGTCTCGGCATCGTCCTGGTCTTGATGTTGACCTGCGGCCTCTATGTTCCGGTCGATCGCCCGTTCCTGGCGCTTCCATTGTTCGCGGGCGCGATTTACTTGTCGTGCCGCTCCGCGGGCTTCGTCTCTCGGTGTCTTTCGTCTCGTGCGATGGTGTTCCTCGGCACGATTTCCTATTCACTGTATCTGGTCCACTGGCCGATATTTTCCTTGCTGCGCGGCGTGCTGCCGGCCGCAACGCCCTTGTCGGCCCGGCTCGTGATCGGACTTTCGGTCGCAATCTTGGTCGCGGCGCTGGCTTATCGTTTCATCGAGGCACCGTGCCGGCAGTATGGAAAGCGCCTGTGGGGGTCGGGCGCCGGCCTCGCGGAGTTCGGTCTCGTGAGACGACGCCCATGACCGACGCTTCCGAGCACCCGAGCCCGCCTTCAGCCGCAGCCAGTTTGGCGCGCGATTTCAATTGGCGCATCGTGGTGTTTTCGGCGACGCTGTTGCTCGTCCTGATCACGTTGCAGCCATTTATCGACCGGTCGGCCATCGCGACGATCTCGGTTGGATCGCTCGACACCACCTATCCCATCATCGAACTGCTTCTTCTCGCTGCGAGCCTTGTGCTCTGTGTCCCTCTGGTGCGCGTCGCGTTGCCGTCGCTGGTACGTACCTTCAGCGTGCTGCTCATTTTGTGGCTCGTCGTCGCGGTCGCGACGTCGCAGAACGTCGATCTGTCGTTCCGCCGCTTGCTCGTCGCGTTGTTGGAAATAGGCCTCGCCGCAGCGGTCCTCCTGGTTCCAAAGACGCTCGAGGAATTCTCCGGTGCCCTGATCGCCGCCGTCGCTGGCGTGCTGGTTCTCTGCTATTTGAGCGTCCTGATCGTGCCGAACCTGTCGATCCATCAACTGACCGATGCCCTCGAACCCGAGCTCGACGGCAACTGGCGCGGCCTCTATTTCCACAAGAACACCGCCGGCATGATGATGGAAATCTTCGTCTTTGTCGGCCTGTTCGCCATACGGATGGAGTGGCGGATGGTCGGCGCATTCATCATCGGTGCGGCGCTGCCGTTCCTCCTGCTGACCCGGTCGAAAAACGCAATCGCCTTGCTCGTCCTCGTTTATGCCGTCGCGGCGGCGGCGCAGCGCGTGAAATCGTGGCGCTGGCGGGCCTTGATTTGCGTGCTGCCTCTGATCCTTCTCAATGTCTTCACGGTCGGCACGGTCTTTTTCGAGCCTCTGAAGCACTTCGTGGACCTCCTGGGGATCGATTCGACGTTTACCGGCCGCTCCGACATCTGGTCGTTCGTGACGGATCGCATCAAGGAACGCCCGATCACCGGCTATGGCTTGCGTGCTTTTTGGAATACCAGCGCGGCCTTCGCGGCGGGCGAACACGATCAGGATTGGCTGTGGCGGGCCGGCAGCAGCCACAATGCGTATCTCGACCTGGCCCTGACGATCGGAATTCCGGGGACGGTGCTGATGACCATCGTCGTCGTGATCTATCCGCTCGTGGACTATCAACGCCGACTGCGTGAGCCGGCCAACGAGCTTCTGGCAGGACTGTTCTTTCCGATTTGGCTGTTCCTGCTCTACTCGACGGCACTGGAAAGCCTCTTCCTGGATCGCAGCCCCACGTGGTTCATGCTGGTGTTTTCGATCTTCGGCCTGCGTTATCTGTCCATGTTTCGTGTGAATAGCGCAAGCCGTCAACCAGCGGTAACAGCGGGAGGGACGGCCGCCCGGCGTTGAGCCTTGCGCGGCGGGACGCTCGCACGCGCGACCATCTGGCGCAGTTGTCGCCGTTGTGAAGGTTAACTTGCGTTTCTTGACGCCACGCCCTGGCATCTGCCATCGCATGCGGTCATATTTGCTGCCGATGCCGCCGCACGGCGGCGTGAACTATGCTGGTAAATTCTCACTGCCTATGGTGTCACGCAGACAAACGCTATCCACTGCTTTCAGCCTCGTCGGCGCACTGGCGACGGCTCCGCTCGCTCGGCGCCTGGCCGCCGCGGAGACCGCCCGCACGGCAGCGCTGGCGACGCGGCGATCGGGCCCGGCCGACGGACGGGTTCCCTACGGCACATGCGTGCGCCCCGATCCGATGGACAACGAGCCGGATTATCGGCTCACGCTCGAAAGCCATTGCCAGCAGCTCACGCCCGAGGGCGGGTTGTTCTGGGGATATCTGCGTCCGACCCGCGATCAGTTCAAATTCGACTTCGCGGACCGCGTGCTCGCATTTGCCGACGCGCACGCGATGACGATGCGGGGGCACACGCTGGTCTGGTATGACGCGATGCCGGGCTGGACCAAGGACATTCGCAGTTCGGCAGAAGCCGAGCACGAGCTCGTCAAACATATCGAGCATGTCGTTTCGCGCTACCGTGGCAGGATCAAGACCTGGCACGTGGTCAACGAGCCGATCGACGACGTCAAAGGGGGGGTCGCCGGCCTTCGCCCGAATGTCTGGCTCCAGAACCTGGGCGAAAGATACATCGATTTGGCATTCCGCACCGCCCATCGCGTCGACCCCTCGGCCGAGCTTTTGCTCAACGAACACGGCGTCGAGGGAAGAGATCCGGTGTCGCCGAAACGACGCCAGGCCTACCTCAAACTGATCCATGACCTGCTCGAACGGGGCGTGCCGCTCCATGGCGTCGGCCTGCAGGGTCATATTCTCGGCAAGTACCAGATCGATCGTGACGGGATGTTCGAGTTCGTTTCGGAAATCCGATCTCTCGGCTTGAGCGTCCACGTCACCGAGCTCGACGTCATCGATCACGATCTGCCCGGGCCGGTCGCCGTGCGTGACACGATCGTCGCCGCGCGCAGCTACGATTTCCTCGATTCGATCTTCGCCGCCATGCGCCCTTCGGTGGTCGCGACCTGGGGCATCACCGACCGCTACACATGGGTGCCCACGACCTTCAAGCGCAAGGATGGTCTGCCCAACCGCCCTCTCCCGTTCGATGAATTCTATCGGCCGAAGCCGATGTGGAACGTGATCGACTATTTCTGCCGGCTCGAGGGCTGAGAGTCCCGGTACGTGCACGGGGCGGCACCCTTTCGGTGACGGCCAGGACACGTTCGCGGTCTGCCGCTCCACCAAGATGTGCCAGTCCCGTTTGGCTTCGGCACCGCTTTACGCGCCGTCAACCTCTCGGCAAATGCACCCGTGACGCGTCGGCATTTAAGAGCCGCAAAGAACCGTGCGATAGTTGCTTCATACTCGCATTTACTTCAATATCGCGAAGCTTTCGAGGCGGCCACCGCTTGCGCCTAACATCCGCGGCATGTCCACGGCGAGCCGAGCCCGACCGATGAATCAGCCGATTCGGCCCGCTGTCAGCCTTTGTATTCCGACGTTTCGCCGCCCCGACGGGCTGCGCAAGCTGCTGTCGGATGTTGCGGCACTGAACTACCAGGGCACGCTCAGCGTGATCGTGGTCGACAACGATGCCGATCAGCGTGCCGGCGAGGCCGTGGTGCGCGCGATGTCGCCTCAGTTCCCGTTTCCGCTGACCTGCATCGTGGAACCGCGCCGCGGCCAGACCTACGCCTACAACACGGCGTTCGCGGCGGCGTGCCGGATGACGGGCACCGACTACATCGCGGTGCTCGACGACGACGAGTACCCCGCGCCTAGCTGGCTCACCGAAATGATCGCGACGGCCATCAGGTATGAAGCCGACATCGTGGGCGGCCCGGTGTTTCCGGTGTTCGAGTACCCCGGCCACTGGCTCGCCAAGAGCGGGCTCTATGCGCCGCGGCGCTACGTCACAGGTCCGATCGAGATGATCTACGGCGCCGGCAGCATGCTGATCCGGCGCGATGTTCTCACGCATTATCTCGACGAGCCGTTCACCCATGCGTTCGCCTTCACCGGCGGCAGCGATTATGAATTTTTCACCCGCTGCCGCCGCGACGGCCGCAGCTTCGCGTGGGCCGACGAGGCCCACGTGTTCGAGACGACTCCGCGCAGCCGGACCACGGCGCGCTGGCTGTTGCTGCGCTACTTCCGCAAGGGCACCGAGGCGACCCGCATCGAAAAGCGATATTCGCCGGGCCTCTCGAGCGCGATCCGCCGTTGCGGCATCGGCACCGGCCTGATCGCTTATGGGTTGCTCGCCGTGCCGGTCGCGGCATGCTTCGGCCGTGCCTCGATCATGGCAAAGCTGCTCGTCGCCGCCAGGGGCGCCGGGCGCCTCGCGGCCGAACGCGACGTCCTTTACGAGGAATATCGGGCCGCGGACGCCACGCTCCCGGGGCGCGCGCCTTGTTCGCAACATCAGATCGGCGTGTTGCACAGCCTCGCCGCATCGCCTCCGCGCGAAGACGAAGATCGACCTACACGGCCGTGATCTCGAATTGCGCCGGCCCGGTCCCTGCCGCGCGCAGGAACAACCGTACAGGTTGTATTTTCATCGCGATGAAAGACCCACGAATTAACCTTGAGAGGCGTAATTGCTTCGCCGGTGTAACGCCGCATGGCATCATTCGTTAAGATTATTTTCGGATCGCTTCGGGAGACGAGTTGTGAACGTATTGGAGTTGACGCGCCTCGGCACGCATCACGTCCGGAACGCGGTGGCGGAAGAACTCTACTTGCGCACCGGGCACGACGCCACGATTCCGGTGTCGATCTACGGCGAAGTGATCGAACGGTGCAACTACAAGTGCGGCTACTGCGATTACTGGCGACGGCCGAATTATCGCGAGGAAATGTCCATCGACGAATGGAAGAAGGCGCTGACGGATCTGCGGGATTTCATCGGCCATTTCCACATCGAATTCTCCGGCGGCGAGCCTTACATCAAGAAGGGCTTCGTCGACCTCATTACCTTCTGTGGCGAGCAGGGCCTCAAATGGGGCGTCACGACCAACGGCGGAGCCTTCCGCAACGAAAAGGTCGTCGACTGGACCGTGGCCGCCAAGCCCTTCAACATCAACATCTCGATCGAACTCTCTCAACGCTGATACTCACGATCACGCGCGCGGCATCGACGGCTCGCTCGGCGACATCATCGCCGGAATCGAGGCTCTCACCCGTGCGAAGGCGAGGCACGGGGTCGATTTCCCGATCATCGTCAAATCGGTCGTGCACAAGCTGAATTTCCGTCAGCTCCCGGACATGGTCGATTGGATCCGCGGCATCGGGGCCACCGCGATCAACTTCCAGCCGGTCGAGCAATACACCGACGGGGCGAAGGACGAGTTCTGGATCGGGCCCGAAGATCTGGGCGAGTTGATCACGGTGAGGGACCGGCTGCTCGACATGAAGCGTCACGGCGCCCCGATCCTGAACACGGAACTCCTGCTGAGCCTGTGGCCGAACCACTTCCGCCGCGAGAAGGCGCCGCGCGAGGCCATGCCGTGCCGGATCGGAATGCGGAACTACTTCATCCGCTCGGATGGACGGGTGGAAGTGTGCTGGAATTTTCCGCCCATTGGCAACGTGCGCACCCAGACCGCACGCGAAATCTGGTACGGAAAGGAAGGCAGCGAGCGCCGCAAGGAGACCGTGGCCTGCGAGACGCTCTGCCTGTTCACGTGCCTGTCGCAGAAAACCCTCGGCGATAAGGTCAAGATGGGCATGAAGCTGCTCGGCCAGCCGAAGGCCGCAGCCGCCGTGGCAGCCCCGGCGATCCGCACCGATTGACGGCGGCGAGGCGCGCCGGCCGGTGTCACGCTCGGCCGGTACCGGCCGTTGGCCGCGTGGATCAACTGGCTAAAATATTGCGCAGCACCAAGACTCCGCGCTGCAGGCGGTCGCGTGCATTCGCCACGTTCGTCAGCAAGCACGCTCCCACGTAGGCGATGACGCCGGCCGGTATCAAAATGGCGAGCGCGAACGAGTCCGTGCCGACCACGAACATATCGAGACCTTTTACCGCGATCGCCATTACGATCGTGGCCAAAAGAACGAAAGCCAGGCGGCCGAATGCAAGCGGCACCGGAAACGCCCATCGGCTCAGGATGACGGCACCGAAAAAGCCGAACATTTCGGCGGCCAGCCGTGCCCACGCCGCCCCTATGGGACCGAAATGCGAGACCAGCAGGCAGGCCAGCACGATGTTGAATGCGATCGTGGAACCGGTGTTGACCAGATAGAACGCGTTGCGGTTCGACAGCAAGAAACTGATATGCAGGTATTGATAATTCAATATCTGGAAAATCACCGCCATTGACACGATCGGCATGGTCTGCGTCGCCATGCTGCGGAATTCCGGTCCGAGAACGATGTTCGCGACGTGGGCGGAGGTGATGGCGAGCCCGACACTCGCCGGCAGCGTGATTGCGGTCAGCAACTCGAGGCACTCCTCCAGGTGCTGCCGCACCGCCGCGGTGCCGCGGTTGGCGAGAATATGCACCGCCATCGGAAAGAAGGCGCTGGCGAGGCTGATCGCCGGCATGATCAGCGTCTGGCGGATCAGGTCGACTCCGGCGGTGTATTCGCCCGCCTGCGCGGCACCGGCGAAATAAGCCACGATGAAACGGTCGATGACGCTGGATACCGCGATCAGCGTCAGCGCCAGGGTGAGCGGCAGTCCGCTGATCGCAAGCTTCAACAGCCGGGACCGGTCGAACGCCAATGCGACGCCGCGCCAGACGTTTCGCGTGAAGACGAACGCGGCGAGCAGGTAGGCGAGTGTCGAGGAGGCGAGCAGGAGAACGCCGCTTTCTCCGAGCATGGCGAAGGCGAGGCCGAGACTCGGAACCAGCACCGCACGGACCATGGTCGCCTTCATCATCGTGAAGGCTTGCAGCCGGGCGCGCAGCAGTTCCTGGAGGATTTCGTAATAGCTCAGGGAAAGCGCAAAGCAAACGGCGGTCGCCGCGGCCAGGGGGGCGAGGCCGACCAGGCGCGCGACGATATAGGTCGCGGGCCCGATCGTGCAGGACAGGACGAAGCCGGCCAACACGAGCCCGCGCACGTCGCTGCCGTCGCCGCGGGCTTGTTCGCGCATGATGGGCAAGCGCAGCCAGCTCGACAGGAACATGCTGACCACTGCGGCAAAACCGGCGCCGAGGACGTATATGCCATATTCGGCCGGCGCGAAGTAGCGCGTGAACACGACGACATTGAGCAGCCCGAAGGCCGCCGAAAACACGTTCGCCAGGAAGTTGATCGCGGTCTGGCCTATGAGCATGTCGTGGTTCCGGCGGCCGCGTCGACGTCAGCTCGCACGGAGCTTCGGCTCCGAGTGACGGGGGCCGGCTCCGCGGCGTGGGCGGAGAGCGCCGCTCGAATGACTTGCACGGGCGTTTCGGACATCGAGCTGACCGAAACCGCCACGTGATGATCATCGGCGCCGTCGATGATGCCGCGGATGCTCGCCGCATCGAGCGTCCGGCGCTCCCAATAGCTGAGGCAAGGCAACATGCCGGTGGCGCGATGCTGGGCCATGTGCGCGGGGTCGCCGCGCAGGTAATATCCGTACAACAGGTATTCCGAGAAATCGCGGGCGTTGCATAAAGCGTCCGCCCATTCGCAGCCCGTCACGCGCTCGATCCGCTCCAGCATGGCGCGCACGGTCCGCTGGTCCCAGAAGATGATATGCCCGATGAAATCGTCGGCCGGAAACTGCGGCGGGCCGAGCCCGAGCAGCCGATGGCTGGACCTCACCCAGGGAGCATGGAGCGGCGCGTTCGCCGTCACGCCGGCCAGCGTGCAGAATGCCGGAATCGCATGGGGCCGCCGATAGGACGACAGGTCGAACGGACGGAAGAACACCACATCGGAGTCGAGCACGCAAAACCGTTCGTAAGGCAGCGAGCAGGCGGCGCGGAGCTTGATCAACTGCTGGACATGCCAGCCATTCACGGGCTTCGCGCGCAGAGACCACCAATAACGGCGCTTCTTGCGCTGGAGGAACCCGGGCAACGGCCTGAGCCAGGGCGGCAGAAGCCGAGATGCGGGAAGGACCTCGCGCCGCGGACCGTTGAACTTCGCGAACAGCCGCATCTCCGCGTCGGCAACGACCAGATAATGTTTCGCATAGGAGGTGACGTGGCGGTCGACGCTCTCGCACAGCAGCTCACACAGCTCCACGTCACGCCAATAGCTGGGCGTCACCAGGCAGACTGAATTCAACTCGATCGGCCTCGTCATTGTGCCGGCAGGCTGGGTTTGGGGCGCCTGAACGGCAAGGTCACCGGCCGGATCGAAAGTGTTCATCAACTCATTTCCCAACGCGAATGGTCCCCGACTCCGACGACATGTTCCAGCCTCTCGCTGGCTCGGCGGCCGCGATCACCGCCGGCCGTCGGCATGATTGCGTCGGTCCGATGCTCGGACGCCGATGATTTCGTTTTTCATCGATTTGTGCGCACCTTCTCAGCTGGAAATCGACGTGTCCATTCACTGCGTCACGCGCGTCGGGTTACCGTGAATAATTAAGCTTAAGGGTGCGCCGCGGTCCGGCGCGGCGTTGCATGGCGACGTGGAAACTGCTGCCGCCGCCATCGACCTGCGGCAGAGCGTCGCGCTGGGCCCGATGTGACAGGGATTTAATCGCCCGGACAGGCGGCCGTAATGCCCGGAACCAAAAAGTGGCAATGGCCGTCTTATCTAGATGTCCATGGGCAGCAATTCACCACGGCGGCGTCCGCGCAAGGAGATGTTGTGGCTCTCGGCCATCGCCGGGGCCGCAGCCCTGATCTTGCTCGTCTATTTCATCGGCTTTCCCGGAACGGCTCCGGCAGCGCGCGCGAACCCGCCGGGCGCGATCCCGGTCACCGTCGCCACGGCGGCGGCGCAGGATGTGCCGATCTTCCTCGACGGGTTGGGAACCGTGCAGGCGTCCAACACCATCGCCATACGCACCCAGATCAACGGCACCCTGCAGTCGGTGAATTTCGTCGAGGGCCAGCAGGTCCATAAGGGCGACGTTCTGGCGGTAATCGATCCGCGCCCGCTGCAGGCCGCCTTGGACCAGGCGGTCGCCAAGAAGGCCGAGGACGACGCCCAGCTCATCTCGGCCCAGAAGGACCTCGCCCGCGACCAGACCCTGGTCCAACGCAGCTTCCAGACCCAGCAGGTACTCGACCAGCAGCAGGCCAAGGTCGACCAGCTCAAGGCGACCATCCAGGCCGACCAGGCGATGATCGAGAACGCCCAGGTCCAGCTCTCCTATGCGACCATTCTCGCGCCGATCGACGGCCTGGTCGGGTTCCGCCAGGTCGATGTCGGCAATATCGTTCATACCACCGACCCCAATCCGCTCACGGTGCTGACGCAGATACAGCCGGCCTGGGTCATATTCACTCTTCCGCAGTCCGATCTCGGCGCCATCCGCGAGGCGATGCTGCACGGGCCGGTCAACGTGCTCGCGTTCGACCAGGACAACGTCAAGCAGCTTTCCGAGGGCCGGCTGCTGCTGATCGACAACCAGATCGACCAAGCCACCAGCACGATCCGGCTCAAGGCCACCTTCGCCAATGTGGATGCTCGCCTGTGGCCCGGTGAGTTCGTGCATATCCACATCCAGGCCGAGACCCGAAAGAACGCCGTGACCATACCGCCCGCTGCCGTCGAGCGCGGGCCCAGCGGCCTCTATTCCTGGGTCGTCAGCAAGGACGATACCGTGGATCAGCGTGCCATCGAGACCATGACGGTCAACAACGAGATGACCATCGTGAACTCGTGGACTTTCGGCGGGCGAGCGGATCGTGGTCAATGGCCAGTCGCGCCTCGAGCCCAGCTCGCGGGTCGCACCGAAATCAGCCACCGCAAGCGCGGCGGACGGTGCGTGATGAACATCTCGGAACCCTTCATCCGCAGGCCGATCGCGACCTCGCTCCTGATGGCGACGCTCGCTCTGCTGGGGATCGTCACCTATCCGCTGCTGCCGATCGCACCGCTGCCGCAGGTCGACTTTCCCACCATCCAGGTCCAGGCGCAGTTGCCGGGTGCGAGCCCGGAGATCATGGCATCGACGGTGGCGGGACCGCTGGAGCGCTGGTTCGGCCAGATTTCCGGCGTCACCCAGATGACGTCGACGTCGACGCTCGGCTCGACCCTGATCACGCTCCAGTTCGACCTCAACCGCAATATCGACGGTGCGGCCCAGGACGTCCAGGCGGCGATCACGTCGGCCGGGCAGACGCTGCCGCGCAACCTCGCCATGCCGCCCACCTACAAGAAGGTGAACCCGGCGGATTCCCCGATCCTGATCCTCGCCGCGCATTCCGATACGCTGCCGCTGACGACGGTCGACGATTATGCCGACACCGTCATCGCCCAGCAGATTTCGCAGATCCCCGGCGTTGCCCAGGTGATCATCGGCGGCCAGCAGAAGCCCGCGATCCGGGTGCAGGTCGATCCCGCCAAGCTGCAGACCCGGGGGCTGACCCTCGAGGATGTCCGCAGCGTGCTCAGCAGCGCGACCACCCAGTCCGCCAAAGGCCTGATCCAGGACGACCGGCAGAGCTTCACGATCGCTTCCAACGACCAGATCGACAAGGCCGAGCAGTACAACGACGTCATCATCGCCTATCGCAACGGCGCCCCGGTCCGCATTCGCGATGTCGGCAAGGCGGTGCCGGGTCCCGAGGATGTCACCATCGCAGCGCTGAACGGAACTGCGCCGAGCGTGATGCTGCTGGTGTTCAAGCAGCCCGGCGCCAACGTCATCAGCACGGTCGACCAGATCAAGGCGGCGCTGCCGGGCCTCTACAAGATCATTCCCAACGGCATGAAGGTCGACACCATCGTCGATCGCACCGTGACCATTCGCGCCTCGGTGGACGACGTCGAGTTCACGCTCGCCATCACCATCGGCCTCGTGGTCGTAGTGATCCTGCTGTTCCTGCGCAACCTCAGGGCGACGCTCATCCCCGCGGCGACGGTGCCGCTGTCGCTCATGGGCGCGACCGCGGTGATGTATGTCCTCGGCTACAGCCTCGACAATCTCTCGCTGATGGCGATGACCATCGCGGTCGGCTTCGTGGTCGACGACGCCATCGTCGTGATCGAGAACATCTACCGCCACCTCGAAGACGGCCTGTCTCCGCTGCAAGCGGCACTCAAGGGCGCCAGCGAGATCGGGTTCACGGTGGTGTCGATCAGCGTCTCGCTGGTGGCGGTTTTCATTCCGCTGCTGCTGATGGGAGGCATCATCGGACGGCTGTTCCGCGAATTCGCCATGACGGTCACGGCCGCGATCGCGGTGTCGGTCGTCGTCTCCCTGTGCGCGACGCCGATGCTCGCATCGCGCTTTCTGGAGCGCGAGCCCGAGCAACATGGCCAACTCTATCGCAGCATCGAATGGGGCTTCGAACGATTGCTCGACGCCTACCGCCGCGGCCTCGACGTGGTGTTTCGTCACCAGCGGATCACGCTCGGGGTCTTTCTTGCCACGGTCGGCGTGACCGCGGTGATGTTCGTCATGATTCCGAAGGGCTTCTTTCCAACCCAGGATACCGGCCTGATCACCGGCATCTCGGTCGGCGGGCAGGACGTGTCGCCGGCCGAGATGAAGCGGCGGCAGCTGGCGCTGTCGAAAGTCATCGCCGCGGACCCCGACGTGGCGTCGTTCGGATCGTTCTTCGGCAGCGGCTACGGCAACACGCTCAACACCGGCCGCTTCTTCATCGGGCTGAAACCGCGCGACGAGCGCGTGGCGAGCGCGGTCCAGATCATCGACCGGCTGCGGCCGAAACTCGCCGAGGTGGAGGGCGTCAACCTGTACCTGCAGCCAGCCCAGGATATCACCGTGGGCGGCCGGATCGCCCGCGCCCAGTACCAGTACACCCTGCAAGACGTGGATTTCGCCGAGCTCAACACCTGGGCGCCGCGCCTGCTCGCCAAGTTCAAGGCAATGCCGGAACTCGCGGACGTGTCCTCGGACCAGCAGAACGACGGTCCGCTCCTCATGGCGCAGGTCAATCGGGACGCCGCCGCCCGCTTCGGCATCCAGCCCCAGGTCATCGACAATTCGCTCAACGATGCCTTCGGCCAGCGCCAGGTCGCGCAGTACTACACCCAGCGCAATACCTACAACGTGGTGCTGGAAGCGCTTCCCTCCCTGCAGGCGAACGCGTCCGAACTCGACCAGATCTACGTGAAGGCGCCCTCGACCGGACAGCTGGTCCCGCTGTCCACGCTGGTGACCATCGATACCAACCATACCGGCCCGCTATCGATATCGCATCAGAGCCAGTTCCCGGCGGCGACGCTGTCGTTCAATCTGCGGCCGGGCGTGTCGCTGGGGCAGGCCGTCGATGCGATCCAGAAGGCCCGCGCCGAGCTCGGCGCGCCGCAGACGCTGATCGGGACGTTCCAGGGCAATGCCCAGGCGTTCCAGACCTCGCTCGCCAGCGAACCCCTGCTGATCCTGGCGGCGCTGCTCGTCGTCTATGTCATTCTCGGCGTGCTGTACGAGAGCTACATCCACCCGCTGACGATCCTTTCCACGCTGCCGTCGGCGGGGGTCGGAGCCCTGATTGCCTTGTGGGTGGGCGGGTTCGATCTCTCCGTGATCGGCATCATCGGGATCATCCTGCTGATCGGCATCGTCAAGAAGAACGGCATCATGCTGGTCGATTTCGCGATCAGCCGGGAGCGCGAAGGCTATTCGCCGGAAGACGCGATCCGCGAGGCCTGCCTGCTGCGGTTCCGGCCGATCCTGATGACCACCATGGCGGCGCTGCTCGGCGGCGTGCCGCTGATGCTCGGCACCGGATCGGGCTCGGAACTGCGCCAGCCGCTCGGCTACGCCATGGTGGGCGGCCTCGCGCTCAGCCAGATGCTGACCTTGTTCACGACCCCGGTGATCTACCTCTATCTCGACCGGCTGCAGAGCTGGATCTCTCCGCGCGCATCCCACGCGCCGGAGCAAATGCCCCTGGCCGCCGAATAGCGCGAGTCTAGCGGCGAACCCGGAATGACGGCTTCCCCCGCGCCCGCTCAGCGCGCGCCGTCCATCGCCTGCACGAAGAGGTCGAGCGCCGCCGCGGTGAAGGCGGACATGTTGCCGAAGCGGTCGGTGCTGCCGGTTTCGACGGTGAGGGCGCGCTCGGCCGGGCCGGCGACGGCGATGCAGCTGTGCCCGGCGGCGTCGCCGTAACGGTTCCCGGTCGGCCCCGTCGCCCCGGTTTCGCCGATCGCCCAGGTGGTCGCCAATCGCTCGCGCGCGGTGCGCGCCACCAGCAAGGCATAAGTTTCGGTCGAGGGGCGCATCCCCGCCATGGCGTCATCGGAAATGCCGAGCAGGGCCCGCCGCGCCGGCCTGGTATAGACCACCGCGCCGCCGATGAAATAAGCCGACGCGCCGGGGACAGACAGCAGGGCCGCGGAGATCAACCCGCCGGTCGAGGATTCCGCGACCGCGATGGTTTCGCCGCGTTGTTTGAGCCGCGCCGCCAGCAGCGTCGCGCGCGATATCAGATCCTGCATGATGGTCTCCAATCGCTCACGATCGACGAATGCACGCCGTCATCGCCGTGCTCGATGCCGACCGTCGGGCAGGTGCATTCCACAAAAAAACCGGGCCCCGTCGCCGGGGCCCGGTCCGTCACGAGATCAGATCAGGCTTGCGTTACTTCGCCTGCGCCTTGAGAGCCGCGATGTCGGCCTCGCTGCGGAGCGTCATGACGCCCATCTTGCTGTCGCGGTAGATCGGCACGATGACCTTGGTGACGCCATCGCGCTCGAGCAGCGAGACGTGGCGGATTTCCGTCCCGCGCACCGGCAGGTCGAACATCGTCCACTGGCCCTTGCTCGGATCGTACTTGGCGATCCGGTCGGCGGTCCACAGATTGCCCCACACATTGTGGTTCTGGTCGACCGCGATGTGGTAGGGCTGATAGCTCTTGTCCGGGAACGGAATGATCGACGTCTGGCCGGTCTTGGTGTCGATGCGGGCCAGCGTCGCGCCCCAGGAGTTGCCGACCCACAAGACGTCGGCGTTCTTGTCCGTGCCCATGCGGCGCGGGCCTTGCGACCATGGCAGCGGATTGTTGTTGGTGCGGTCGTCGAAGTTGTCGTAGAAGGCGCGCGTTCGCGTCGGGCAGGCGTGCCATCTCGTCCTTGAGTGCCGGCAGCGTGATCTCGGAGGTCTTGTCGGCTGGCCATGTCGGCCTTGCCGATGGTGTCGAACGCCATCTGCGCCCACCAGCCGTTGCCGTCGCGGTCGCCCGCGGCGCCATAGGTACTGTTGGTGCCTTTGGCGTTCTTGTACGGCGTCGTCGACTTGAAGTCGGTGAACTTCTCGGTCACCGGATCGAACTGCACCACGCCATCGGGAGCCGACGCCCAGATCTTGCCCTTGCCGTCGACGTCCATGGTCACGGCGCCGCCGAGCGGCGACATCGGCTCCGGCGTCTCGTAGACGCTGATCTTCTCGGTCTTCACATCGAGCTTGCCGAGGCTGCGGCGGCCCGGATTGACGTCGAACCAGAGGTCGCCATTGCCGTCGCGGGTGAGGCCGTGGGCGGTGGCGGCATATTTGCCGTCCCGGCGATCGACTTTGAGATATTTGACTTCGCCGGTCTTGGTGTCGACCTTGCCGATGGTCACGCCGGGGTTCGGGTTGTTGACGGTGTAATAGAGATTGCCGTCGAGACCCATGGCGCCGTCATGGGGAAGCTGGCCGAGCTTGGACGGCGTGCCGAGCGACCAGTCGGAACCGTCATTGATCGGGTACTTGGCGCCGCGCGCGCCCATGCCGGTGACCGGGTTGAGCGGCACGTCATAGGTGGTCCATACGACGCGGGCGGCTTCGCCGCTCGGACGCGGACGATCCTGGAACTTCATCGAGGTCGCGCCCGGGCCGCGCGCCCGCGCCAGATAGGCCGCGAGCTCCTTGCGGTTGAATTCCATGATGCCGTTGGGCTTGGCGTTCGGGCCCATATATTCGCCGGTCCCCTGCACCATCTTCATCAGGTTGATGATCTTGTTCCAGCCGGATTCGTCGAACTTGAACTGGAGCGGATAGCCGGGAGTATGGCAGCCGGTGCACTGATTGTGGAAGATGCGCTTCATGTTCGCATCGGCCTCGGTGTCTTCCGGCAAGGCCGCGGCGAGCATTTCAGACGGCAGCTGCTTGATCTTCTGGTCGGGATCGGTGATCGCCGCGAGCTTGAAGTCCTGATGCTTGGCGGCGGCGGTGAGGTCGACCTGGCCCTTGGAGGTCTCGAAGCCCAATGCCTGCGCCCATACGTTGTATTTGCCGTCGGACAGAGCGGGGAAGAAATAGTCGCCGTTCTGGTCGGTATAGACGCTGGTGGTGATCGTCGAGCCTTCCTTCTTGGCGGAGATCTGCACGCCGTCCAGCTTCTGGCCGGACGCCGATGCGATCGAGCCGGTCAGCAGCTGATCGGCCGAAGCGGGGACCGCCAGTCCGATGACGACCACACTCGCAACGCTCGCCAGTAACTTGCCTCGTACCTGTGTCATGGTGTTCCTCCTGCTTTCATCCCTGGAATTCATTCCCCGCCGCCGGGGGCGCGCGGTGCCGCGCTCGCGGCGGTCGCCTGGACCGGCACGGTTCTCACATACGAAATGATGGCATCGATCTCCTGCGGGCTTGAGGTAGAACTTGAAGGCCGGCATGCGCGGCGTGCCGTTCTCGACGAACTCACGCATCACGTCGTTGTCGCCGCCGGCGGCTTCCTTGTTGAGCGGCGGGCCATAGGTCTTCGCTCCCAGGTTCGTCGGCAAATGGCACACTCCGCACGACTGTGCGAAAACCTGGCGGCCAAGCTTTTGCTGGTCGTTGAGATTGTCGACCGGTTGCTGGGCGAAGGCGCCTGCCCCGATGCCAGCAACAACAAGCCGAACCACGCGATGCGCTTCATGTGTCGTCTCCCCTTCGAGCGTTTTTTGATTGTGCGTTTTGATGCGTCCTTTTGGCGCGACACTACGCCTTGGCGGACGCAAAGGGAAGGGGCCTTGCGCTCTTAGTGACCGGCCCCCGCAGCCGCGACCGTTCGGCGTTCCGGACCGGCGGCCGGCGCCACGAAGCCCCTTCACGCCGTCGCCGTAAGGAGTAAGATCGCCGCCAAGCACGGTGATTTCAAATCCGGCAACTCTTGGAGGATACTCGATGCGGCGAAGCGTTCTTGTTGCAGCGGTTGTTGTCGCGTCCGCGTCCGCTGCATTCGCACAGGCTGCCCCCGACGCCTCGTTAAATGATTCGCAAAAGCTGGGGCTGCGGCTGTTCAGCCAGTCCTGCGGCGTCTGCCACACCCCGGTGCAGCAGCGCGCGAGGCAATATGCACCGACGCTTTCGCGCGAAACGCTCGGCGGCGACGAGGAGCTGATCCGCGAATACATCAGCAACGGCACGCCGCGGATGCCGGGCTTCCGCTTCAATTTCGAGCCCGAGCAGAT
Source organism: uncultured Alphaproteobacteria bacterium (assembly GCA_963800215.1). Taxonomy (GTDB): domain Bacteria; phylum Pseudomonadota; class Alphaproteobacteria; order Rhizobiales; family Xanthobacteraceae; genus JAJPKK01. The sequence continues at coordinate 44,658 of CAWCZY010000015.1, forward strand.
CGCCGCCATCGCCCAATATCTCAAGACGGTTCCGCCCCAGGCCGCTCCCGCGCAAACCCCCGCCAAGGGCGCGGCGCCCGGACAGAACGACGATTGACGCCACGGTTCAACCAACCCTTCACGGGACCACCGGATTCGCGCCCCCGCGCAACAGGAGAACAGCCATGAGGAACACCGGAAAATCAGCAATATTCGGCCTCGGTGCCGTAGTTGCCGCGGCCATGTCGGCGACCGCGCTGACCCCGATGACGGCGCACGCCGCCGACGCGGTGCTCAACGGAACCATCAAGGCGTCCGGCGGGGAAGCGCTCGGCGGCGTCACCGTGTCGGCGCGGGCGGACGGCTCCAACATCGTCACCTCGGTTTTCACCGACGAATCCGGCAATTACTATTTCCCGCCGATGGCGGATGGGAAATACAAGGTGTGGGCGCAGGCGGTCACGTTCGATACCGCCCGCGGCGACGTCGATCTCGGCGCCGCGAAGCGCCGGGATTTCACGCTCAACCCGCTCAAGGATTTCGTGCGGCAATTGCCGGGAGACATGCTGCTCACCGCCCTTCCCGACGCGACCGTGGAAGACGCCAATATGAAGCAGCTGGTGCAGAACAGCTGCACCGGCTGTCATACGCCGAGCTATATCCTGCAGCACAAGTTCGACGAGGCCGGCTGGAATGCCATCATCACCCTGATGAAGCACGTCAACGTGTCCGGCATCTACCAGGGGCCGGACCACAAGGCGGCGCCGGTCCTCGACCACGAGCAGAAGCGGCTTGCCGCCTACCTCGCCCGCGCCCGCGGTCCCGGCGAAACCTCGATGAAGTTCAATCTGCGGCCGCGGCCGTGCGGCGAGGCGGCCCGCGTGGTGTTCACCGACTACGAGGCGCCGGCCGATCCGGATGTCGGCATGCCCTACAAGGTGCGCACCAACAACGGCACCGATTGGTCGCTGGGCACGCCGTCCTACGTATATCCGGGCTTCGGCGTGCATGACGCCTGGATCGATGCCGACGGCAAAAGCGTCTATTTCACCTGCAACGTGCCGAACAACGTGCTTACCCTGGGCAAGTTCGACCTCAAGACCGGGGCGTTCACCCCCATCAAGGTGAATGCGGCGAACGGACACGCCGCGCCGGCCCACGGCATGACCCGCGATCCGAACGGCACCATCTGGTTCAACGTGAATCCCGGCAAGGGCGGCCTCGCCAGGATCGACACCAAGACCGACAAGATCGAGGTGTACATCCCGCCGGAAGGCATGGCGCCGACCGGCGGCGCCACCACGGTCGATTACGACGGTCGCGGCATGATCTGGGTGTCGTCGCCGACCGGGGCGCTGCGGTTCGATCCGACCACCGAGAAGTTCACCGAGTACAAGTCGCCGACCCCGAAATCCGCCACCGGCGGCATCGGCCTGACCTATGGCGTAGCTGCCGACCGCGACGGCAACGGTTATTGGGCCCAGATGGCGATCGACACGGTCGGCATCGGCGACGGCAAATACGGCACCGCCAAGGAACTCAAGCTGCCTCCGAACGCGGCGGCGCGCGACCGGCTCCCGCCTGAACAGGTCGCCTTCTACGACAGCGTCGGCGCCCCCGACTTCAGCAATCCGGTTCCCTATGCCCAGGGGCCAAGGCGCATGGGCACCGACAAGAACGACGACGTGCTCTATGTCGGCAATTCATGGGCGGGCACCCTCACCAGGATAAACACGAGGACGCAGGAAACCAGCACCATCCCGCTGCCGGCCATGCGTAAGCCCTACCAGATCGCCGTCGATTCCCGGCACAACGCTTGGCTCAACATCTGGATGACCGACCAGGTGCTCAAATACGACCCCAAGGCGAACAGCTTCACCGCTTTCGACATTCCGACGCGTGGCTCCGAGGTGCGCTACGTCTCGCTCTACGAGAAGGACGGCCAGATGAAGGTGGTGCTGCCGTCCTACCGCACCCGCAAGGTGACGGTGATGGGCTTCCGCAGCGAAGCCGACCTGCAGGCGGCGAAGGCCCAGGCCGCCCAGTAACGGGCCGCACCGATCCGAGACTGAAAATGGCCGGGCTTGCCCGGCCATTTTTCTGACTTGCTGGTTCAGGCGCGCGCCGCCCATCGCCTTGTCGCCCAAGGTTGCATAGCATTCGCGAGGCACGCTGGGTAAGCAAAGGAAATCGCGATATCCTTTGCTTATAAAAATCGTAAGCAAAGAATCCTTGCTTGAAGGCGGTTGAAAACAATCGACTTGGGACCTACGCGGTCAGTTCCATCGGTGCCGAAGCCGTGCGGGATCCCGCCGCCGTTTACACGAACTGCTGCAGAAGCGTCCGCTGCTGTCGATCCCGGCGGCGACAAGAGAGCTTTCTCTGTCCGAGCCCACCGTCGCCAAGGCGATGGACCATCTGGTCAAGCTGAACATCGTTCGCGAGCTGACGGGAAAGCGCCGGCGCCGGGTTTTCGCCTATGTTCGTTATCTGGATGCTCTCAGCCAGGGGACTGAGCCAGTCCGCGTTCGGCGATGATGCTTTGCCTTCGGGCCCCTACCGCCCCAGCGCCGCGCTCACCAGCTTCACCCCGTCCGGGCTCGCCCATTCGGCGGGGCCCGACAGTGCGGCGATCTCGCAGCCGTTGGGATCGATCAGCAGCGTGGTCGGCATGCCGATCGCCTTGCCGGCGACCTTGAGGTCCTGGAACACCTTGGCGTTGGCGTCGGAATAATAGGCGAGGTGGCCGACCCCGATGTCGTGCAGCCAGGTCTTCGGCTTGTCCAGGTTGCGGGTGTCGATATTGACCGCGACGACCTCGAATTGCGGCGAGCCGAGCTTGCCCTCCAGGGCGTCGAGCGCCGGCATCTCCTTGCGGCAGGGAATGCACCAGGTCGCCCACAGATTGACGAGCACGGTACGGCCATGCCAGTCGGCGAGCGATTTCGGCCGCCCGTCGGCGTCCTGGAAGGCGAGCACCGGCAGCTTGCGGGCGTCCTCGGCGGGCCTGACCGCCGCCACCTCGCCATGGACCAGCGGCTCGATGCGGCGGGCGAGGTCGAGGGCGGAGCGGCAGGCCGGGTCGCCCGGATTGCGCGCGAGGCCGAGAACACCGTATACCGCCGCCAATGTTCCGAGCCCGGCGAGCACGGCAACCGCGATCAGCGGGCCCTTGCGCCTGCTCGCCACCGCCGCCGGTTCGGTTTCGATCGTCATGTTCACAACCACGGGTCTGTCATGAGCAACAACCTGTCATGAGCAACAAGATGTGGGGCGGCCGGTTCAGCGCGGAGCCCGACGCCGTCATGGCGGACATAAATGCCTCGATCGACGTCGACTGCAAGCTGTTTCGCCAGGACATCGCGGCAAGCCGGGCCCACGCCCAGATGCTGGGACATCAAGGCATTATTTCGGCGCCCGACGCCGAGGCGATCGTTGCCGGCCTGGACGCGATCCTGTCGGAGATGGAGAGCGGCCGGTTCGAGTTCAAGCGGGCGCTGGAAGACATCCATATGAACGTCGAGGCGCGGCTCGCCGAGTTGATCGGGCCGGCGGCCGGGCGGCTGCACACCGCGCGCTCGCGCAATGACCAGGTCGCCACCGACTTCCGGCTGTGGGTGCGCGACGCCATCGACGGGCTCGATGCGAGCCTGGCCGCCTACCAGCGCGCGCTTGCCGAGCAGGCGCTGGCCCATGCCGGAACGGTGATGCCTGGCTTCACCCACCTGCAGACCGCCCAGCCCGTGACCTTCGGCCATCACCTGCTCGCCTATGTGGAAATGGCCGCCCGCGACCGCGGCCGCTTCGCCGACGCCCGCCGGCGCGGCAATGAATGCCCGCTGGGCGCCGCGGCGCTGGCCGGCACCTCGTTTCCGCTCGACCGCGCCATGACCGCCAAGGCGCTCGGCTTCGACCGGCCGGCCGCGAACTCGCTCGATGCGGTGTCCGACCGCGATTTCGTGCTGGAAACGCTCGCCGCGGCGGCGCTCGCTTCGGTGCACCTGTCGCGTTTCGCCGAGGAGATCGTGATCTGGACCTCGCCGCTGGTCGGCTTCCTCAAGCTGTCCGACAAGTTCACCACGGGGTCCTCGATCATGCCCCAGAAGCGCAATCCGGACGCCGCCGAATTGGTGCGGGCCAAGACCGGGCGCATCATCGGTGCGCTCGATGCCCTGCTGATCGTGATGAAGGGGCTGCCGCTCGCCTACCAGAAGGACATGCAGGAGGACAAGGAAGGCGCGATGGACGCGCTGTCCGTGCTGTCGCTCTGCCTCGCGGCCATGACCGGCATGGTGCGCGACATGACCGTCGATCCCGCCCGCATGCGCGCGGCGGCCGGGCAGGGCTATGCGACCGCGACCGATCTCGCGGACTGGCTGGTGCAGCACCTGAAAATGCCGTTCCGCGACGCCCATCACGTCACCGGACGCATCGTCGCGGCGGCCGAACAGGCCGGCGTCGCGCTCGACCGGCTGCCGCTGCCGGCGATGCAGGCGATCGAGCCGGGGATCACCATCGACGTGTTCAAGGTGCTTTCGGTCGAGCATTCGGTGGCGAGCCGCACCAGCTTGGGCGGAACCGCGCCGAAAAATGTCCGGACGCAGGCCAAGAAGTGGCTTTCCAGGCTCGGCGCAAAGGCGGAATAGGGCGCGGTCGGCAAAGACTTGTTCAAAATGCTTTCGCCCCACCCCGCCGATCTGGTAAGATGCTTGCGGGTTTGGTGGAGTGGGGTTCGTGCACACAGCGTCGTTCGGATTCGGCCGGTTGGCCTTGCTTGCCGCGATGATCGCCGCGGCCGGCCTGGCTGGGTGCGGTCGCAAGGGCGGGCTCGATCTGCCGCCGACCGCATCCATCGCCGATCAGCAGAACCCGGGCGCCACACCCGGCGCGCAGGGCACCCCGCCGAACCACACGACCGCGCAGCCCACGCCCCCACCGCCGCCTCCGCCGCCCCCCAGGACAGGGTTTCTGCTCGATTTTCTGATCAAATGAGGCTGAGGGAATCTTCGCGGATTCCGGCGGTAATCGGGTCCGCGGCACCCACCGTTGTGTTTTGTTCCCACCCACCACATAGTGCAGCCCTGAGAACAGCGGCCACCAAATGGCCGATATCGAGCGCGTGACCGTGATGTTCCCGCAGCCCATGGCCGATCGGCTGAGGTCGCGGTCGAACCGGGGCCGCACGTGAGGGATGAACCAATGGAACCCGAAAAATTCGAGGTCACCCGCACCGACCAGGAGTGGCGGCGCCTGCTCACTCCGGAGCAATACGAGGTGATGCGCGGGCACGGCACCGAAGCGCCCGGGAGCTGCGCCCTGAATTTCGAAAAGCGCCACGGCACCTTCGTCTGCGCCGGATGCGATCAGAAGCTGTTCGTGTCGAAGACGAAGTTCGAGAGCGGCACCGGCTGGCCGAGCTTCAATGATCCCGTCGAGGCGCCGTCGAGACCTCTTCCGATCGCAACCTATGGCATGGTCCGCACCGAGGTGCATTGCCGCCGCTGCGGCAGCCATCTCGGCCATGTCTTCGACGACGGGCCGCCGCCGACCCATCTGCGCTATTGCATCAACGGCATCGCCATGAAATTCGAGCCGGAGTGAGCGCCGAATTCCGGGCCGCCGCCTCGCCGTCGATGCCCGATGGCTGCGCCGCGTGCTATAGGCGGGCATCGCCGGCTTCATCACGGTTCCGATAAAGCATCATGCATCACTTCGATTATCGCGGCGGCGTGCTCCACGCCGAAGGTGTCGCGCTCGACCGTCTCGCGGCCGCGGTCGGCACTCCGTTCTACTGCTATTCGACGGCGACGCTGACGCGCCATTACAAGGTGTTCGCCGGCGCCTTCGCCGACGTGCGCGCGCTGGTCTGCTACGCCATGAAGGCGAATTCCAACCAGGCCGTCATCACCACCCTGGCGAACCTCGGTGCCGGCGCCGACGTGGTCTCCGGCGGCGAACTGCAGCGAGCCCTGCTGGCCGGCATCGCGCCCGGCAAGATCATGTTTTCCGGCATCGGCAAGACCGAGGCGGAACTCGCCGCCGCCGTCGACGCCGGCATTCTCTGCGTCAATGTCGAGTCCGAGCCCGAGCTCGCCCTGCTCTCCGCCGTCGCCGCCGCCAAGGGCCGCCGCGCCGACATTTCGCTGCGCGTCAATCCCGACATCGACGCACGCACCCACGCCAAGATCGCGACCGGCAAGTCGGAGAACAAGTTCGGCATCCCGATCAGCCGCGCCCGCGAGGTCTACGCCCACGCCGCTACGCTGCCGGGGGTGCGGGTGTCCGGCGTCGACATGCATATCGGCAGCCAGATCACCGAGCTGCAGCCGTTCGACGACGCCTTCGCGCTGCTGTCGGAATTCGTGCACACGCTGCGCGCCGACGGCCACGCCATCGACCATGTCGATCTCGGCGGCGGCCTCGGCATCCCCTACCGCGACGACAACGAGCCGCCGCCGGACCCGGATGCCTATGCCGCCGTGGTCAAGCGGGCGACGCGCTCGCTCGACTGCACCCTGATCTTCGAGCCCGGCCGGCTGATCGTCGGCAATGCCGGCATCCTGGTGACCCGGGTGCTCTACGTGAAACGGGCCGAGGCGAAGACCTTCGTCATCGTCGATGCCGGCATGAACGACCTCATCCGCCCGACCCTCTACGATGCCCATCACGAGGTCCGCCCGGTCCGGCAGGCGCCGCCGGGCGCCCCGCGGATCGTCGCCGACGTGGTCGGCCCGGTGTGCGAATCCGGCGATTTCCTGGCCCTCGACCGGGCCATCGTGGAGCCGGCGCCGGGCGATCTCCTCGCGGTCATGACGGCGGGGGCCTATGGCGCCGTGCAGGCCGGAACCTACAATACGCGGCCGCTGGTGGCGGAGGTGATGGTAAACGGCGACCGTCTTCGCCGTGGTGCGGCCCCGCTTCGAGGTCGACCAGATCATTGCACTCGACCGCTGCCCGATTGGATGTGATTGATCGGGCGCTGATTTCCGACAGCGGGCCGCGGATTTGCCCGGCGGCAGGCCGCCAAGTGCCGTGAACAGGCCGAAAAATGACCTCCCCAGGGCCATCAGAAATTTGTTTTCGGGCGTTGCTTTGTGTGTGAAGATATAGGGCCGGTCCGGCGGAGAATCGATTGACAGACGCCAGCCATTCGCCAGATGCGCCCCAGCCCGATGCCGCCGGGGCCATGCTCGCCCGCGCCCTGAACAAGGCGCGTTGGATCACCTTCTGGGAGCGGCTGTGGCCGCCGCTCGCCGCCATCGCCACCGCGGTCGGCCTGTTCCTCGCGGTGTCGTGGGCGGGCGCTTGGCTGTGGCTGCCGCCGATCGCGCGCGCCGTCGCCTTGTTCATCTTCCTCGTCCTCACCGCCGCAGCGACGGTTCCGCTCATTTTCGTGCGGTTTCCATCGCGCGCCGACGGCCTGCGCCGGCTCGACCGCGATGGCCGGCCTCGCCCATCGCCCGGCCACCGCCATCGCCGACGAGCTGGCGACCTCCAAGAGCGATCCGTGGTCGGTGGCGTTGTGGCGCGCCCATGTGGAGCGCGCGCTGCTGGCGGCCAAGAGCCTCAAGGCGGGCCGGCCGGCGCCGCGCCTCGACATGCGCGATCCCATGGCGTTGCGCGCCCTGGTGCTGATCCTGGTGGTCACGACCTTCATCGCCGCCGGCGGCGAGCGCGGCCGGCGCATCGCCGCGGCGTTCGACTGGCAGGGCGTGGTCGTGCCGGCGAATTTCCGCCTCGATGCGTGGGTGTCGCCGCCGACCTATACGGCGCGGCCGCCGGTGATCCTGCCGGGACTGCGGCCGGGAGAACGCCCCCAGACCTCCGTCGCCGCGGTGTCGGTGCCGACCGGCAGCGTTCTCGTCATCCGCGCCAGCGGCAAGGTGCAGTTCGACGTCGTCACCTCCGGCGGGGTCGCCGAAGTTCCGGCCGATCAGCGGCCCGCCGCTCCCGCCGGGACCGACGAGCGGCGCTACATCATCACCGATCGCGGCACCGCGATCGTGCACGGCTTGAGCGAGGAAGATCTCACCTTCGCCTTCAACGCCATTCCCGACAAGCCGCCGGTGATCGCGCTCGCCAAGGACCCGGAGCCGCAGGCGCGCGGCTCGCTGCAGCTCAACTACAAGATGGAAGACGATTACGGGGTGGTCGAAGCGCGGGCGAATTTCGCCCTCAAGGGCGCTCCCGCCGGCGATGCCGGCGCCAAGCGGCCGCTGTTCGGCCCGCCGGAGATGCCGCTGTCGCTGCCCCAGGCCCGGGTCAAGAACGGCGTCGGCCAGACCATCAAGGACCTGAGCGAGCATCCCTGGGCCGGCGCCGAGGTGGTGATGACCCTCACCGCCCGCGACGAGGCCAACAACGAGGGCACCAGCGCGCCCCACGAGTTCCGGCTGCCGCAGCGCGTCTTCGTGAAGCCGCTCGCGCGCGCCATCGATCGAGCAGCGGCGCGATCTCGCGCTCGATGCCGACTGCTCGCGACCGCGTGCTGATCGCGCTCGACGCGTTCGCCATCGCGCCGGAGCAGTTCACCCCCGAGATGGGCACCTATCTCGGCCTGCGCTCGCTCTATTGGCAGCTTGCCGCAGGCGACCAACGACGACGGCCTGCGCGACGTCGTCAACGCCATGTGGACGTTCGCCAACACGCTCGAGGAGGGCAATGTCTCCGACGCCGAGGCGCGGCTGCGCCAGGCCCAGGAGGCGTTGCGCCAGGCGCTCGATCGCGGCGCCTCCGACGAGGAGATCAAGAAGCTCACCGACGAGTTGCGCGCCGCGCTCAACCAGTTCCTCCAGGCGCTCGCCGAGCAGATGCGCAAGAACCCGCAGATGGCGCGGCCGCTCGATCAGAACTCCCGTCAGCTCCGCAGCCAGGACCTGCAGAGCATGATCGACCGCATGGAGCAGCTGGCGCGCTCCGGCGCCAAGGACGCCGCCAAGCAGTTGCTCGATCAGATGCAGCAGATGCTGGAAAACCTGCAGATGGCGCGCCCCGGCCAGCAGGGCCAGGACGGCGACGACGACATGATGTCGATGCTCGACGAGCTCGGCGACATGATCCGCAAGCAGCAGCAATTGCGCGACCAGACCTTCCGCAGGGCCAGGATCAGCGCCGCAAGCCAGCAGGGCCAGCGTGGACAGCGCGGCCAGCAGGGCCAGCAGGGGCAGCAGGGCCAACAAGGCCAGCAGGGCCAACAAGGGCAGCAGGGCCAGCAGGGCGACCAGAACGCCTTCGGCGACCTGCAGAAGAACCAGCAGGCGTTGCGCGAGCAGCTCAAGAAGCTGCTGGAAGACATGAAGAAGCGCGGCCTCGGCCAGAACCAGAAGGGCGACAAGGGCCAAGGCCAGCAGCAGGGCCAAGGTCAGCGCAGGGTCAGCAGGGCCAGGGCAGCAACCCGGACAGGGCGACGATGAGCTCGGCGAGGCCGACGAGGCCATGGGCGACGCCGAGGGCGCGCTCGGCGAGGGCAATTCGGACCGCGCCGTCGACGGCCAGGGCCGCGCGCTCGACGCCATGCGCAAGGGCGCCCAGGGCCTCGCCCAGCAGCTTCAGCAGCAGATGGGCCAGGGCCAGCCGGGGCCCGGACAGGGCCAGCCGGGCCGCATGGGCTCGGCGCGGGCGCAGCAGGAGACCGATCCGCTGGGCCGGCCGCTGCGCGGGCGCGATTACGGCGACGACACCACCGTGAAGGTGCCGGGCGAGATCGACGCCCAGCGCGCCCGCCGCATCCTCGAGGAATTGCGCCGCCGCTTCGGCGAGGCGTTCCGCCCGCAGCTCGAACTCGACTACATCGAGCGCCTGCTCAAGGATTATTGAGCAGGGCACCCTGGCGCACCGAGGCAACTTCTAACTCGTCATCCTGAGGTGCGAGCGAAGCGAGCCTCGAAGGATGCTGCGTCGGCGATGCCAAGAGCACGTTTGCCTCACTGCCTCGGCGCCGCATCCTTCGAGGCTCGCGCGAAAAGCGCTCGCGCCTCAGGATGACGCGGTCTTGCCCCGTGTAGACCTCTGTCACCGCAGCCCCGAGAGAATCTGCTCATAGATCAGACAGAGCTCGATTTCGCGCAGCTGGAACCGAAGCCGTCTGATCCAGGTCACGAGCTCGTCCCGGGCCTTGGCCGAAACGCGGGTGCCGGCGGGCGGGCGCTGGGGGAAATCGGCGAATGAAAAGCCGGGGCGGTCGACCAGCGACCGCAGCGGCGGTCGCGAGCTCGGAGATTTCCAGCGACGCCGCAAGCGTGCTCGCATGGGGGAAGGCGTCGCCGTAACGCAGGCCCTTGGCGACCGTCAGGTTGCGCGCCGGAAGCAGCGAGGTTCCGGGAAACGAGCGCCGCAGCAGGGAATAGGCTTTCTCCGCCTTGGGATCGGGGTCGATCATGAACAGGATCACCGGCTCGATGCCGCGCCGGCGTGCCTCGTCGAACAGGCCGATCTTGTGCGCGATGGCGAAGAACAGGCCGAACGCGCGGTGGCCGACATCGATGACCTTGGGCATCTCGTTGCCCGCGATCAATCCGTCGAACAGCGCCATCTGGCCGTGAATGTCCGGAAATGTCCGCGGCGGCGGCGTGCCGGGGCAGGTAGTCGGTCAGCTGCGGCGCTTCGTCGGCGAGGTCAAAGGCTGCCACCAGACGGCCGTCGGCAAGGTGGTATTCGGTGAGAAAGCGCGCCACCAGGGTCTTGCCGACCCTGCGGCTCGGCGAGCATACGATGTAGAGCGGCGCCGGGCCGCCGGCCCGTGCGGGCGCGGAATTGCGTGGCGCCTCCCGTGGCGCAACCGCCATCGCGCACATCGTTTCGGCCCCCGCCGCGCATCGGGCGGCGCGCCGTGCGCGGCCCGATCGCTACGCCCCAGTTTGAATCGGATGAAGGCTGGAGTGCGATCGATTTCAGCATTGTGTCTTCGCACTCTGAAAGCCTTTTCGGGATCATGCTCTAAGAGGCTTCCGCAACCGGCATGATCTGGCCCGGCGAAACTTGGCGCGGCTTGGTGAGCGAGCCCCTGGCGTCGATCAGATCCATCAGCCTGACGCGCTCGTATTCCGCCCACACGCTGTTGAGCCAGTGGCGGACATAGCCGCGCAGCACGAACGAGTTCGAGGCGGCCTCGCCGTTCGCCTTGCGGTCGGCGATGAAGCTCGCAAACGGCACCGAGGACAGTTCGACTTGCTCGCAGGCCATTTCGCTCAGCTTGGGAACCTTGATCTCGACGGCGTCCTTGATGCGGTTGAAATAGGAATTGTAGGTGCGCTGGTCCCAGTCGAAGAAAGTGGTGTCGTTGATGAAGTTCTTGACCAGGAAATAGCGGGCGTCGACCAGGAATTTCGAGGTCTCCGCGATTTCGTCGAGCGAGGCGATCGAAGGCCCGAGAATGTGGAACACCGCGAAATTGAGCTGGTCCCTCTTGGCCATGTCGAGAAAGCCGATGTCGCGCAGAGCGCCGAGCGTCGGCAGCATCAGGCCGGCGCGGATGTCGATCAGCGTGATCTGCGCCGCGGACGAACTCGATGGTGTCGAAAATCTTCATCTGGTCCGGCACCGAGGTGACGTCGACCACGTCGGTGATGTCGGGATGAAAGCGGTTGAGCGTGCCGCGCGGGCATTCGGTGTCGAAGGCGCGGACCGGAACCTTGCGCGAGGCGAAATAGTCGAGAAGCGTACGCGACACCGTGGTCTTGCCCACGCCGCCCTTGTCCGCGCCCACCAGAATCACTGCAGGTCTTGCCATATGATAATCCCCCAACCCCCGTTAGAAACGAGTGGGGAGCATCCGATGCGGCGGGTACGAAAACATGGCGGCACCGCAGCAAAGATATGGAATTTGGGTCGATGCCGTCATGCCGGCGTTGCAGGCGCTTGCCATCTGCCGGCATGACCCCAGGGGAGGACCAGCGCTGGAGGTAATTAGCTAAGCCGAATCAACGCATTCAGGGCCAAGCGTCGTCGCCTTTGATGTGGTCGTGAGCGGCACGGAGAGACGTAGGCGTCGCGGACAGGCTGACCTATTCAGGCATCCATTCGAGTCGGGTGAGATCACGGGCACCGTCGACGATGCGGACCACCTGCACGCCGTCTTCGACCAGCCGATAAAGGACTATCCAGCGTTCGATGACGAGTGCCCTTGCGCCCTCCCCAATCTCCGGGCGGGCAGGCCCGAGTTGTGGATGTTCCCTCAGTAGGTGACAGCGCTTCTCGATGCGGTCGTAGACTTGATCGGCGACGTTGGGGTTCCGCTGCTCGATGTAGAGCCAGATGTCCACAAGGTCTTCGCGCGCGCGGCGTGTAAAACGAACCCTGCGCACGCGCTCATTCTTTAGACGCGGCGAGACGCGCGCGAGCTTCCTGTTTCAGCGCTGAAAAATCGACTTCGCCGGCGTCGCCACTGTCGATCCCGTCTTGCCAAGCGTGGCGCAGAAAGCGGAGCTTTTCGGCCTCCTGCTGCTCGATCTTCTCCATCAACCGCAGGGCCTCGCGGACGACTTCGCTCGCAGAGCTGTAGCGACCGCCCGAGACCTTGGCCTTGACGAAATTGGCCAGTTCGTCGGTCAGCGATACGTTCATGTTCATGGCGGCACCTCCGTACGCGTATCATGATGGGGATGCCTGAAAATAGCAATCTTAGTCATACGCGGATGGCTCCGGACTACCGTCGGGTCCCGTCGTGATGGTTTCGGTCCCGCCATTCGCCGTGGGGATGCTTCGGCCCCACTGCCCGAGCCGTCCGTGCCCCTCCCCATCTTCCATGCTATGCTGCCCAAAATCGAGAACATCAGGGGAGACGTTCCATGGGTCACGTGATCGGCCGCCGGGCCTTCTTGACCGGCGCGGGCATCGCGGCACTTGCCGCGACCGGTGCGCTCGACGCGCGGCGCAGCGGCGCACAGGAGGGCGGCGCCGTCCCCAATTCGTCGGGTACCGAGGCGGCGAAGCTCAAGGCGCCGGCGCTGGCGTGCGATTGCCACCATCACATCTACGACGCCGCGCGGTTTCCACCGAACAAACCCGACGCCCGCATCATCCCGGACGCGCGCGTGCCCGAATACCGGCTGCTGCAGCGCCGGATCGGAACCAGCCGGAACATCGTGGTAACGCCTGCGGCCTATGCCTCCGACAACAACGTGACCCTCGATGCCATCGCCCAGTTCGGGCACAATGCGCGCGGTGTCGCCGTCGTCAATGCCTCGGTCAGCGATGCCGAACTCAAGGCCCTCGATGCCGGTGGCGTGCGCGGCATCCGTTTCAGCCTCCCGCCGTCGGACGCCGGCAAGATGGGCATGATCGAGCCCTTGGCAAAGCGCATCGACGCGCTGGGTTGGCATGTGCAGATCAACATGACCGCCGACCAGATCGTCGCCGCCGAGGATCTGTGGAACCGGCTGCCGACCCCGGTCGTTTTCGATCACATGGGGCACGTTCCGCAGCCGGCCGGCATCGCCCATCCCGTCTACAGGATCGTCCGCGGGCTGATCGACAAAGGCCGCACCTGGGTGAAGCTTTCGGTGACCTACGACAGCACCAAGGTCGGGCCGCCGACCTATGCCGACGTGAACCAAATCGGCCGGGCTTATGTCGCGGCGGCCTCCGAACGCGTGGTGTGGGGCAGCAACTGGCCGCATCCCAACGAAACCGCCAAGCCGGACGATGCCGTATTGTTCGACCTCGTCTCGGACTGGGCGCCCACCGAGGCGCTGCGCCATCGCCTTCTCGTCGAAAACCCGGCGACCCTTTACGGCTTCGACAAGACCTAGATGACCTGCGGCTTCAAGGCGGTGCCACGCCCCTGCGCGCATGGCTCGCGCGCTTGGACCGGCGGTGGCGCGGGTATATACCAGCTTCGACCGCGTCCTCGCGTGCCGCCCTCGTGAAGCGGCGGAGTGCCCTCATGAGCAACGTCAATCCCAATCCCTTCACCACGCGCCCCGAGATCGAGGGCACCTTCGGCGTCGTCACCTCGACCCACTGGATCGCGACGGCAGTCGGCATGGCGACCCTGGAGAAGGGCGGCAATGCCTTCGATGCCGCGGTCGCCACCGCCTTCACCCTCCAGGTGGTCGAGCCCCATCTCAACGGCCCCGGCGGCGATGTCCCCGTCATCATCCACGACATACGTAAGGGCCGCGTCGAGGTGATCTGCGGACAGGGCCCGGCGCCGGCCGGCGCCACCATCGTCCATTATCGCAGCCTCGGCCTCGACATGATGCCCGGCACCGGCCTGCTCGCCGCCTGCGTCCCCGGGATGTTCGATACCTGGATGACGGTGCTGCGCGACTACGGCACCCTGCCGCTCGCCGACGTGCTCGCGCCCGCGATCTCCTATGCGCGCGACGGCTACCCGCTGGTCGAGCGCGCCAATGCCACTATCGCGACCGTGGAAAAGTTGTTCCGCGAGCTATTGGCCGACCTCGGCCGCGGTCTATCTGCGCGGCGGCAAGGTGCCGGAAACCGGCACGCTGTTCACCAATCCCGCCATTGCCGACACCTATACGCGGGTGCTGCGCGAGGCCGCGGGCCCCGGCGGCCGCGAGCAGGAGATCGAGCGCGCCCGCAAGGTGTGGTCGCAAGGCTTCGTCGCCGAAGCGATCGACCAGTTCTGCCGCACCCAGGAGATCATGGACACCAGCGGACGGCGCCACCACGGCGTCCTCACCGGCGAGGACATGGCACGCTGGCAGGCGACCATCGAGGCGCCGCTGACCTATCAATACGGCCGCTACACCGTGTGCAAGCCGGGGCCGTGGTCGCAGGGACCGGTGATGCTGCAGCAGCTTGCGCTGCTCAAGGGTTTCGTGCTCGACGGGCTCGACGTGACCGAGCCGGAATTCATCCATCTCGTGGTCGAATGCTCCAAGCTCGCCTTCGCCGACCGCGAAAAGTTCTACGGCGACCCGAACTTCGTCACGGTGCCGATGGAGACCCTGCTGTCCGACGCCTATAACGAGGAGCGGCGCAAGCTCGTCCATCACACCGCCTCGCTCGAATTGCAGCCGGGCTCGGTGGAGGGCTTCGGCGCGGTGGTCAAGCTCAAGCGCGCCGAGGGTGCGCGCGAGGCGGTCGGCGCCATGGGCGCCGGCGAACCCACGGTCGGACGGTTCGGCGAGATGCGCGGCGACACCGTGCATTTCGACATCGTCGACCGCGCCGGCAACATGGTGTCGGCGACGCCGTCGGGCGGCTGGCTGCAATCCTCGCCGGTGATCCCGGAGCTCGGTTTCTGTCTCGGCACCCGTGGCCAGATGTTCTGGCTGGAAGACAATCACCCGGCCTCGCTGGCACCGGGCAAGCGCCCGCGCACCACGCTGTCGCCGACCATGGCGCTGCGCGACGGCGAGCCCTATCTGGCCTGGGGCTCGCCCGGCGGCGACCAGCAGGACCAGTGGACCACGCAGTTCTTCCTGCGCCACGTCCACGCCGGGCTCAATCTGCAGGAGGCGATCGACGCGCCGGCTTGGCATTCCGAGCACTTCCCGATCTCGTTCTGGCCGCGCACCGCGCGCCCCGGCGTGCTGGTGGTCGAGAGCCGGGTTCCCGCCGACAGCCGCAAGGAACTCGATCGCCGCGGCCACGTGGTCGAGGTCGGCCCCGCCTGGTCGGAAGGCCGGCTCACCGCGGCCTCGCGCGTAGGCCGCCGCCGCCGCGCCGGCGCCAATCCGCGCGGCATGCAGGGCTACGCGGCAGGACGGTGAACGCGTGACGTCATCGAAATCAGGGACATCGTCCTAACTATCTTCCACTTGGGCCAAAGCACATGATCAGAATCCTCAGCCTCGCCCTCGCCTTCATCGCCACGCTCGCCACCGGAGCCGTGGCCGCCGATTATCCGACCCGGCCGGTGACGCTCATCGTCGCCTTCACGCCGGGCGGGCCGAGCGACGTGCTGGCCCGCATCGTCGGGCGCCAGCTCGAGAAGATCCTCGGCCAGACCTTCGTGATCGACAACCGGCCCGGTGGCGCCGGCAATATCGCGGCGGAGACCGTCGCCCATGCGACGCCCGACGGCTACACGCTGCTGATGGGCAATAACGGGTTGCTCGCCACCAATCAGAGCCTGTTCAAGAAGCTCAATTTCGACGGCGAGAAGGATTTCGCGCCGATCAGCCTGATCGGCTCGCAGCCGAATATCCTCGTGGTCAATCCGAAATTCCCGGCCACCACCATGGGCGAGCTGATCGCCTATGCGAAGGCCAATCCGGGCAAGCTCAACTACGCTAATTCCGGCTTCGGGGCGGCCGCGCATCTGTCGGCGGAGCTGTTCAAGTCCGAGGCCAAGGTCGACATCGTGTCGGTGTCGTACAAGGGCGCTGCGCCGGCGTTGCAGGACCTCATCGCCGGGCACACCCAGCTGATGTTCGCGACCTCGGCCTCGGTGGTCGGATTCATCAAATCGGGCACGCTGCGGCCGCTGGCGGTGACGACGCTCAAGCGCTTCTCGCTGATGCCGGAGTTGCCGACCGTCGCCGAGCTCGGCCTGCCCGGCTTCGATGCCACCACCTGGCACGGGCTGGTGGCGCCGGCCGGCACGCCGAAGCCGGTCATCGATATACTCAACCACGCCATGGTGCAGGCCCTGGCCGATCCCGACACGGTGCAGCAGCTTCACAATCTCGGCGTCGAGGTCGGCTCCAGTACGCCCGCGCAATTCGCCGCCTACATCAAGAGCGAGATCCCGAAATGGGCCGCAGTGGTGAAGGCCTCCGGCGCGCAAGTGGAATAACTCCTTGTCCCGGCTTCGGTGCCCCGAAGACGGGAAGGGAAACGCGGTTGGCGACGCAAGACAAGATGCAAGCACTCAAGCCATCCCTCCTTGCCTGCCTCGCCCTCGCGGCGGCCGCAGGTCCCATGCGCGCCGACGACTTCGCGTTCGGCCGCCGGTTGTTTCTCGACAAGGCGCAGTGCTCCTATTGCCATGGCTGGGCCGGCGACGGCGCCGGCGAGCCGCAGTCGAACGGCGCCGCCGCCAATTTGCGCATCACTCCGCTCAAGCGCGACCAGTTGATCGAGGTGATCAGCTGCGGCGTGCCCGGCAAGGCGATGCCCCATTTCGACGAGCAGGCCTATACCGACAAGCGCTGCTACGGCGTCACCGAGGCCGAACTCGGCCGCGACACGCCGGCGCTGCCGCCCGGTTCCACCTTGAACAAGCGCGAGATCGAGGCGGTCGCGGACTATCTCCTCGCCAAGGTGATCGGCCGCGGCGTCGAGATCACGCGGGCGGAATGCGAAGAGGCCTATGGCGGGGGCGCGCGAATGTGCAACCACTATCCCGCCAAGCCGTGAGGCTGGACCGGAGCGTCCTGGCACAACACTTCACTGTCATCGCCCGGCTTGACCGGGCGATCCAGTGAGCACCGACCGGGAGTACTGGATTGCCCGGTCAAGCCTTGCAATGACACCATTAGAGCTGGCGCAGGCCTCAATCCGGCCTTGCGCCCATGTCGGCGCCGCGCGTCGCCCAACCCGTGGTGCGCCGCTCGATGAAGGTCGCGATCAGGTACATGCCGATCCCCATGATGCTGGTCACCAGCAGTCCGGCGAAGGCCAGCGGCACCTCGAAGCGCGATGAGGCCACCAGCATCAGGTTGCCGATGCCCTTGTTGGACGCCACCGTTTCGGCGACGATCGAGCCGACGAAGGCGAAGGTGATCGCGACCTTGAGCGAGGCGAAGAAGTAGGGCATCGCGCGCGGCAGCCCGACCTTCTGGACGATCTGCCAGCGCGTCGCGCCGAGCGCGCGGAGCACGTCCTGGAGCTCCGGCTCGACCGTGGCGATGCCGGCGGCGACGTTCATCAGGATCGGAAAGAACGCGATCAGGAACGCGGAGATGATCGCCGGAATGGTGCCGATGCCGAACCAGATCACCAGGATCGGGACCACCGCCACCTTGGGGATCGAATTGAACCCGATCAAGGCCGGATAGAAGCCGTCATAGACGAGCGTCGACGAGCCCAGCGCGATGCCGGACACGAGGCCGAAGACCACGGCGATGCCGAACCCGGCCGTCGTCGTCATCAGGGTCTGCCAGGCGTTGTCGAGGATCGGCCAGCGCCATTGCCAACCCGATGCGAACACTGCCGACGGCGCCGGCAGGATGAACTCCTCGATATGGAACAGGCGGACCGCCGCCTCCCAGAACACGAAGATCGCGACGATCACGAACCACGGCAACATGCGCCGCAACGCCGTCCGCGCAAACCTTGCGCGCGGTCGTGGCGATGGAGCGGTGGGGTCGATGGCCATGGTGCTGCCCGCAATAGTCGCGCCGCCGCCTCTTCTCCCTCCCCGAAAACGGGGAGGGAGAGACTTCAGCTTCCGGGGATGATGCCCTTCGGCATGCCGAAGCAGTAATTCGCGATTTCGCCGGCGCGGGTGATCCAGAGCTTGTTGCCGCCCTTTTCGACGCAGTGCCTGATCGCCTGGCGCAGCGGGCGCAGCCGGAACGGCTGTCCGACGATGAAGCCGTGGAGTGCCAGCGAAAACACCAGCGGATGGCGCGCGGACTGCTCAAGCATTTCCTCGAACTGGTCGACGATCATGTCGGCGAATTCGCGGCCGGTGTGGTCGCGATGGGCCAGCGTGCCGGCATCGTTCAATTCCATGGGATAGGGCACCGAGAGCAGCGGGCCGGCACGGGTCTGCATCCAGATCGGCTGGTCGTCGACCGGCCAATCGAGCAGGTGGGTGTAGCCGGCCTCCTTCAGGAGGTCCGGCGTGACGTTCAATTCCATCGCGCCCGGCCCCATCCATCCGGTCGGGCGTACCCCGACATGCTTCTCGATGACTTCGGTGCATTCCTTGATGGCATGGGCCTCGTCGTCTTCCCACATCGGCCGCAGCAGCTCGGCATTGGTGCGGCCGTGGCCGACGACATCGTCGCCGCGCGCTTTGATCTTCTCGACGATCTCCGGATAGTTGTAGCAGACGGCGCTGTTGAGCAGGATCGTCGCCGGCAGCTTCAGCTCGTCGAGAATCTCGAACAGGCGCCAGTTGCCGATCCGGTTGCCGTAGTCGCGCCAGGCGAAATTGCGCGTCGTCTGCTGGCCGCTGCGGACGGGGTCCATGCCGAGGCCGGCGCCGAAGGCGAAATGTTCGATGTTGAGGGCGATGTAGAAGGCGAGCCGCTTGCCGCCGGGCCACGTGTAATCCTTCCGCCCGACGATGGGCGAGTAGGCGTAGCGGGTGTGGCCGGGAAGCTTGAGCATCGGCATTTTCCTCGGGTTCGAGACATCGCCCGTCGGCGGATCCTGACGGAACCGGCGATGGCACAAAACGTGCTTTACTCAAAACAGGCTTGCATCGCACATTTGCAATCGATGTGGCAATCCGCTGGCCACTCTGCCACGCTGGACGGCGTTGCCCCGAAGTCGACGCACCTGCAGCCATCGGCGTCCCACTGCTGCTGTGAAAATGATTTCTCTGTTCGAACGGAGCTAATCAATGAACGCAGGTTCTCTCCGTTACCAAGCCTCGCCGGCGCATCGGCTCGCGGCCTCTATCGGTCTGGCGATCGTTTTGGGTTTCGCGCTGTGCGCCGGCGCGCGGGCGCAGACCAAGAACGTCTCCATCACCCTGGATTGGATCATCCAGGGCACCCATGCGCCGTTCTTCGTCGCTCGGGAAAAGGGCTATTTCAAAGCCGCGGGGGTGACCGTCGACACCATCGACCCCGGCAACGGCGCCACCAACGTGGCGGTGAAGGTCGCAGGCGGCGCCTACCAGTTCGGCTGGGTCGACCTGCCCTCCATGATCCTGTTCAACGCCAAGAACCCCAACGCGGCGCTGATCGCGGTCTATATGAGCTTTGACGAGTCTCGCTCGCGTTCATTACCCGCAAGTCCGCGGGAATCCGCAAACCCGCCGATCTCGACGGCAGGAAGATCGCCGGCGGACCGGGCACCGCGGTGCACGACACGGCATCGATCCTGTTCAAGGCCGCCCATGCCGGGAACGTGAAGGTCGACTGGGTCGCGGTGCAGCCGCAACTGTTCGGGCCGATGTTCAAGCGCGGCGAGGTCGACGGCACCGGCGGCTTCACCAATTCGAACATCCCGGCCATCCTCGAGATGGGCTTTGCCATGGACGACCTCTATGTCCTCAAATATTCCGATTTCGGCGCCGACATGTATGGGCTTGCCCTGGTGACGCGGAAAAAGTTCGCCGACGAGAATCCGGACACCGTGCGTGCCGTCGTCAAGGCGCTCAACCAGGGCACCAAGGACACCATCGCCGCCCCGCAAAAGGCGCTGGAGCTCTTGAAGGGCCGCGACGCCATGATGAAGACGGACATCGAGAAAATCCGCCTCGACATCGCGCTCGGCCTCACCGACACCGCCCATGTGGCGGCCAACGGGCTCAGCTCGGTCACGCCGGAAAAGCTGCAGAAGACCATCGATGCCATGGTGGCGGCGTATCAGCTGCCTTCGAGCCCCGACCCGGCGACGGTGTACACCGACAAGTACCTGCCGCCGCTCGTCGAGCGCATGCTGCCGAAAGGCAATTGACGGCGCCGTGCCCTGCAGATCGAGATCACCGGGACAAGCCCGGTGATGACGGCGTGGGTGGGGACGAGCGGTGACAACCTATACACACTGTCATCACCGGGCTTGTCCCGGTGATCTCGATCTGCAGGGCACGGCGTTTTTGCCCTTCCCCTGGCTGCGCCGCCATGACCCTGCACCACCGGCGAACCAATTCCACCCTATGGGAATTATCCCCGCGCGAAAAACCGGCTATGCTCGGGCGGAACGAGGAAACATCCAACGGAGCAGCACCATGACGGCGATCAACGAGACGTTCGGACAGGGAGCGCCGGCCGGCGAACGGCTCGATTTCGTCGACATGCGGCGGCGGATCAAGGCGATCTTCATCGGCTCGGTGGGTAATCTGGTCGAATGGTACGACTTCTTCGCCTATGCCGCCTTCGCCCTCTATTTCGCCGCGGCGTTCTTCCCGAACGAAGATCCGGTGGTGCAGCAGCTCAATGCCGCCCTCCTGTTTGCGGTCGGATTCGTGGTGCGGCCGATCGGCGGCTGGCTGTTCGGGCAACTCGCCGATCAATACGGCCGGCGCATTG
The DNA here is from genome assembly GCA_963800215.1 of uncultured Alphaproteobacteria bacterium. Classification (GTDB taxonomy): domain Bacteria; phylum Pseudomonadota; class Alphaproteobacteria; order Rhizobiales; family Xanthobacteraceae; genus JAJPKK01. Next base: position 65,705 of record CAWCZY010000015.1, read on the forward strand.
CGCTGATGCTGTCGGTCATGCTGATGTGCTTCGGCTCGCTGATGATCGCGGTCACCCCGACCTACGCGACGATCGGCGTCGCGGCTCCGATCGTGCTCGGCATCGCCCGCATCGTCCAGGGGCTGAGCCTCGGCGGGGAATACGGCACCAGCGCCACCTACCTGACCGAGATGGCCGACGAGCGCCACCGCGGCTTCTATTCGAGCTTCCAATACGTCACGCTCATCGGCGGCCAGTTGTGCGCGCTGATCGTGCTGCTGCTGCTCCAGAGGGTGTTCCTGACCAACGATGAGATCCGCGCCTGGGGCTGGCGCATCCCCTTCGTCATCGGTGCCGGCCTCGCCGTCATCGCCGCGGTGATGCGGCAAAACCTGCAGGAGACCGATGCCTTCGAGGCGTCGAAGAAGCTCGGCAAACGGGATTCCTCGATCCGCGCCTTGCTGAAATATCCCCGCGAGGTCCTGCTGGTGGTGGGGCTGACGGCCGGCGGCACCGCCGCCTTCTACACCTACACCACCTATATGCAGAAATTCCTCAAGCTCTCGGTCGCACCTCACCGACGATCAGACCACCTTGGTCACCGCCGGTTCGCTCGTCTTTGCCATGTGCCTGCAGCCGATCTACGGCGCCATCTCCGATCGCATCGGCCGCAAGTGGCTGCTGATCGGCTTCGGCGTCACCGGCGTGCTGTTCACCATCCCGATCCTCACCACCCTGCAAGCCGCGAAGGGCCCGTTCGCGGCGTTCCTCCTGATCGCGGCGGCGTGGATGATCGTAAGCGGCTACACCTCGATCAATGCGGTGGTGAAGGCGGAGCTGTTTCCCACCAGCATCCGCGCCACCGGCGTCGGCGTACCTTATGCGCTCACGGTTTCGATCTTCGGCGGCACCGCGGATTCGGTCGCGCTGTGGTTCAAGTCGCTCGGGCACGAGACCTGGTTCTACTACTACCTGACCGGCATGATCGGGATCTCGCTCGTGGTCTACCTGTTCATGCGCGACACCAAGAAGGACTCGGCGATGCAACGCCACGCATGACGATGGCGGCGGGGCTGCGCTGCCCCCGATGCCTTCACATTGCGCCCGGCGATTTACGTCGCGGAAACTAATCCGCGGTAGCTTCGGCCCTCAATCGATCAAGGGTCGAGTTGCCGGATGTTGATGCGTACCGATCCCGCGTTTTCCGTCGAAATCCGCGATCTGAGGAAGTCCTTCGACCGCCGCCCGGCGGTCGACGGGCTCGACCTCGCGATCCGTCGCGGCGAATTCTATACGCTGCTCGGGCCCAACGGGGCCGGCAAGACCACCACCTTGCGCATGGTGGTGGGCCTGCTGCGGCCCGATGCCGGGTCGATCAGCGTCCTCGGCATCGACGCGCTGGTCGATCCCGTCGCGGCCAAGCAGGTGATGGCGTGGATTTCCGACGAGCCGATGATCTACGACAAGCTCACCCCGTTCGAATATCTCGAATTCGTCGGCGGGCTCTGGGGCATCGACGCCGCCCATGCCGAGGCGCGCGCCCGCGGCCTGATCGACTGGCTCGACCTCGGCCCCCATGCGCATCGGCGTTGCGAGGGCTTCTCCAAGGGCATGCGCCAGAAGGTGGCGCTGGCCGGCGCCCTCGTGCACGAGCCCCGGATCATCATCCTCGACGAGCCCTTCACCGGGCTCGACGCCGGCTCCGCCCGCCAGGTCAAGACCGTGCTGCGCGAGCATGTCGCCGCCGGCGGCACCGTGATCATGACCACGCACATCCTCGAAGTCGCCGAGCGCATGGCCGATCGGATCGGCGTTATCGCGCGGGGCCGGCTGATCGCGCAAGGCACGCTGGAAGAATTGCGCCGGCAGGCCGGCAACGGCAGCTCCAGCCTGGAAGACACCTTTCTCGCCCTCGTCGCCGAAGAGGCCGTCGCGGCGTGAGCCGGCCCGGCACCCTGGTCTGGTTCGCCCGGCACGAATTCCGTCTCGCCTGGCGGGACTGGCTGTCGATGGTGACGGCGGGCGGTCGCACCAGACTGCGCACCGTCGCGATCGCCCTCGTGGTCTTCGTCGCGGTCATGCATCTCATCGCCTATGGATTGGTGTCGCGCTATGCGGGGCTCGCGACCGATCCGGACAAGACGGCGCTGGTCGTCATCACCGGCAGCGCGCTGCTGGCGCTGTCGCTGATGCTGTCGCAGGCGATGGAATCGGTGACGCGCGCCTTCTACACGCGCTCCGACCTCGATCTCCTGCTGTCGTCGCCAGCGCAGGCGCCCAAGATTTTCGCGGTGCGGATCGCGACCATCGCATTGTCAGTCGTGGTGATGGCGGCGCTGCTCGCCGGACCCTTCATCGACGTGCTGGCCGCCGAGGGGGGCGCCCATTGGCTCGGCGCCTACGGCGCCGTCGTCGCGATGGGTGCGACCGCGGCGGCGCTCGCGGTCGGGCTGACCACCGCGCTGTTCCGCACCATCGGCCCGCGGCGCACGCGGTTGGTCGCCCAGATCGTCGCGGCCGTGATCGGCGCCGCCTTCGTCATCGGCCTGCAACTCGCCGCCATCGCATCGAGCGGTACGATGTCGCGCTACGCGGTGCTCGCGTCCGATCCGATCCTCGCCATAGCGCCGGATGCCGGCAGCCTCCTGTGGTGGCCGGCGCGCGCCATGCTCGGCGACGTCCTCGCGCTCGCGGCCGTGCTCGGCGCGAGCCTTCTCATGCTCGGCGTCGCGATCGTCATGGTGTCGCCGCGCTTCGCCGATTGCGCCATCGCCGCCGCCGGCGCGACCGGCAGCCAGCGGTTGCGCCCGGTCGCGGGCTTCCGCAGCGCCTCCCCGATCCAGATGCTGCGACGGAAGGAATGGGCTCTGCTGCGGCGCGACCCCTGGCTGGTGTCGCAGACCCTGATGCAGATGCTCTACCTGCTGCCGCCGGCCTTCCTGCTGTGGCGCAGTTTCGAGAGCGGCAGCAACAGCGTGGTCTTGCTGGTGCCGGTCCTGGTCATGGCAGCCGGGCAGCTGGCCGGCGGGCTCGCCTGGCTCGCCATTTCCGGCGAGGACGCGCCGGACCTGATCGCCACCGCACCGCTTACGGCTCGCCAGGTGGTGCGCGCCAAGATCGAGGCGGTTATGGGATGCATCGCGCTGGTGTTCGCGCCCTTCGTGCTGCCGCTGGCGCTGGTCGACCCGTTCGCCGCCGTCGTAGCGGCGCTCGGCATCGCCGCGGCTTCGGCCTCGGCGACCGCCATTCAGCTGTGCTTTCGCGCCCAGGCGAAACGGAGCCAATTCCGCCGCCGGCAGACTTCGTCGCGCATCGCGACCTTCGCCGAGGCGTTTTCGTCGATCGCCTGGGCCGGAGCGGCCGCACTCGCCGCCGCCGGAACCTGGATCGCGATCGTCCCCGTGATCATCGCCGTCGCCATCCTGGGCGGCATTCGCCTGGTGCGCCCGAAGGCGGCGTTCGCCTGAATGGGCGCAGCTTACCTCAATCGGACCATTAGAGCATTTTCCACCTAGTGTGGTTCGTATCCGGCGTGTCGGAAGTAGTTGGCGCATTCGGAGGGGGCGAAGCAACTGAGGAGGTCGGCGATTCGACTCCAGAGGGCTTCGATGGAGCGTTCGGCGGCCTTGCGTAAGAGTGCTTTGAGTTTTGCGAAGAGTTGCTCGATCGGATTGAAGTCAGGTGAATACGGCGGCAGGTAGCGCAGCGTCGCTCCGGTTGCCTCGATGGCTTCGCGGACACCTGTAACTTTATGGGCGCTGAGGTTGTCGGCGAAGACGATGTCATGCGGCTTCAAGGTCGGCGCGAGGATCTGCTCGATATAGGCGAGGAATGTTTCACCGTTCATTGGGCCGTCTATTACGCAGGGCGCGGTGAGCGCGTCGACCCGCAAGGCTGCGATGAACGTCGTCGTCTTCCAATGCCCGTGTGGGACCTTGGCGACGAGCCGCTCACCGCGCGGAGCCCTGCCGCGAAGCCGAGCCATGTTGGTGCTGGTGCCGGTTTCGTCGATGAAGACCAGGCGGTCGAGCTCCAATCCGGATTGGCCCGCGGCCCAGGCGGCACGCGCCTGCGCGACGTCAGGCCGATCCTGCTCGGCCGCGTGAACGCTTTTTTTTGAAGCTGATGCCGTGGCGGTCGAAGAACCGCCAGACCGAGCCTATTCCAACCTTCAGCCCGTGCTCGTCGGCAAGCCGGAGGCGGATTTCGTTCAGGGTCAGATCAGGCTCCCGGCCCACCAGATCGAGCAGTCACTGTTCGTGGGCCTTCAGAGGAGACCGGCTCTCGCGCGAACGAGGCTTCACGCGAGTGCTGCCGGTGTCGCGCCATCGCCTCACCCAGCGGATCGCCGTGGAATCTCCGATCTCCGAAGTGCCGCGCTGCGCCACGAGCTGCGGCGCCTTTCTCGATAAATCGGATCACCCGAACCCGAAGATCATTCGAATAGCCAGCCCCCATCGTCTATCCTCCCTCATGGAGGCATCACAGAATCTTTATTCGCGGCGACTTGGGAATCCCCTACGATTTCAGGCTCAGTGGAAAATGCTCTAGAACGAGCTGGCGATCGGCGAGTTCATCACCGCCTGGCAGGGCTTGCTGAGGTTCGGCTTCTGCTGCTTGAGGCAGGCGACGATGCGCGGGATGCTCGGGATTTCCGAGCTGCACAGGCGGAACACGTCCGGGGTGCAGGCGGCGCGCTGCTCGGCGGTTCCGACCGCGAAGCTCGAGGTCGAGAAGGCGGTGAGCGCGAGCGCGAGAACCACCGAACCCGAAGTCAGCTTGTAAATCCGTTCCATGACTTTCTCCTTGTGTGTCGCAGTGACTGTGCAGGAACGATCGCACAGGGCAGGATCATGATCCGTGATCCGCATCACACAAGGCCGAAAGGCTCCGGATTCGCCCGCCGGTTTACTTTTTCCCGTATGCCGCCATGAAGGTTTTCACGGCAATCCCGACGACGTATTCGATCCGCTCCAGCGGAGGCGGCGACGACGTGATGTTGAACAGCAGCGGCTTGAACAGCGTGGCGTGGGAAGACTTCATGAGCTGCGCCGCCGCGACCTCGCAATCAGGGATCGCCAGGCGGCCGGCGGCGACCTGCGCCTCCAGATATTCGCGCACCTTGGCAAGACCGACGGCGGGGCCGGTTTCGAAGAACCTCCGGCCAATATGCGGCATGCGGTCGGCAATCGCTATGACCGCGCGCACCGGCGACTGGCGGTCCGGCGCGCACAGGGCTTGCACAAACGCGATGCACACGCGGGAGAGAGCGCCCTCGACATCCGGGTCGGTGGCGTCGAATTGGAAAATGCCCTCCGCCTGGAAGGGGCATTCGCTCTCGACGATGGCTTTGAACAACTCGTCCTTGTCCTTGAAATAGACGTAGAGGGTGCCCTTCGAGACGCCCGCAGCCTTGGCGATCTCACCCATGCTCGCGGCGTCGAATCCGTGGGCCATGAAGACCGTGCGCGCGCCCTCGACGATCTGGCGCCGTTTGGCGCTGTCGTCGGCTTCAGCGGCCGGACGGACAAGAGCGAGGGGGGCGGTCATGACGGCAAAACTCCTGCGGCAAGGCCCTTCGTCGGGTCTTCCTAAACCCGCGAACACAATATGGACCAGTTCCAGGTATTTTGCAATGACCGAACCGTTCGGTCATTGACAAACCGTTTCGCGCGCTGTAGGTGATGATGACCGAACCGTTCGGTCATGGAGTGGACCATGCTGCAACGTGCCAAGATCGCGGATGCCGCACACCTCACCGTTGTCCAGGCTGGGGAAGCCGACGCGCCGGAAACAAAGCCGGCACCATCGACCACCGACCCGGTCGAAGGGCGGGGCCCGTCGCCGCAACAAGCCGACGCTGCCACCAAAAAGACGCCGGCAGCCGGCACGCGCAAGGCCAACCGCAAACTCGTCCTGGCGGGTGCGGCGGTCGCTGTGCTGTTCGCCGGCGGCTGGTTCGGCTACGGCTATATGACGACGGGCCGCTTCATGGTTTCGACCGACGACGCCTATGTCCGTGCCAACAACACGACATTGGGCGCGAAGGTTTCGGGTTATATCTCGGAGCTTCTGGTCGAGGAAAATTCAAAGGTTCGCGCCGGCGACGTGATTGCGCGCATCGACGACGGCGACTATCGCTTGGCTGTGACCTCCGCGCGCGACAAGGTCGCGACCCAGGAAGCGACCATCCAGCGCTTCGACCGGCAGATCGAGGCGCAGCGTACGGCGGTCGAGCAGGCACAGGCCCAGCTCGCTTCGGTGCGGGCTGGGCAGACGCGGATGGAATCCGAATTCGAGCGCCAGCAGGCTTTGGTCAACAAGCAGTTCGCCAGCAAACAGACGCTCGAGCAGTCCGTCGCCAACCGCGATCAGGCCAATGCATCGGTGCAGAGCGCGCAGGCGGCGCTCGACGGCGCCATCGCCAATATCGGCGTGCTGCAGGCGCAGAAGAAGGAAGCCGTCGGCACGCTCGACGAGCTCAAGACAGCCCTCGCCAAAACCGAGCGCGACCTGTCGTTCACCGAGATCCGCGCGCCGGTCGACGGCGTCGTTGGAAACCGCGCGGCCCAAGTCGGCGATTTCGTGCAGATGGGGCAGCGCATCGCGGCGCTGGTTCCGCTGTCCGAAGTCTTCATCGACGCCAATTTCAAGGAAACTCAGCTTGCCCGCCTGAAGCCCGGGCAACCGGTTTCGATCACGGTCGACGCCTTGCCCGATGAAAAGATCGATGGCGTGGTAGCGAGCTTCTCGCCGGCTTCGGGCTCGGTGTTCACGCTGCTGCCGCCCGACAACGCGACCGGCAACTTCACCAAGATCATCCAGCGCCTTCCGGTGCGCATCCACGTCCCTGCCGACGTCGCCGAGCGCGGCGCGCTGCGGCCGGGGATGTCGGTGGTCGCCACGGTCAACACCAAACCCGGCGCGACCGCATCCGACGCCGCGCGCACGCGCACCGCCACCGGCTCGAACTGAAGCGGAGAGCTGCCATGGCCGCGACCGCCGCTGCCCCTGCCGACCGCATCGAGCCGCGCCGGATGATCGCCTTCATGGCGATGTGTTTCGGCATGTTCATGGCCCTTCTGGACATCCAGATCGTGTCGGCGTCGCTGTCTCAGATCCAGGCGGGCCTGGCGGCGTCGGGCGACGAAATTCCGTGGGTGCAAACCGCCTACCTGATCGCCGAAGTGGTGGCGATCCCGCTGTCCGGCTTTCTCTCCCGCGCGCTCGGGACGCGCACGCTGTTCGCCGCGTCGTGCGCCGGCTTTACGCTCGCGAGCTTCATGTGCGGGCTGAGCTCGTCGATCGGCACCATGATCGTCTGGCGTGCCATCCAGGGCTTCATCGGCGGCGGCATGATCCCCACCGTTTTCGCGGCGGCCTATACGATCTTTCCGAAGTCCCGCCAAGCCATGGTGACGCCCATGATCGGCCTGATCGCGACGCTGGCGCCCACGGTCGGCCCCACCGTCGGCGGCTATCTCACCGATGCGCTGTCGTGGCACTGGCTGTTCTTCATCAACGTCGTTCCCGGCGTCGCGGTCACGGCGGCGGCGCTGGCGCTGATCGATTTCGACAAGCCGGATTATGCGCTGCTCGATCATTTCGACTGGTGGGGCCTGATCGCGATGGCGGGCTTCCTCGGCGCGCTCGAATACGTGCTGGAAGAAGGCCCCCGGTACTACTGGCTGCAGGACCAGACTATCGCCTATTTGGCACTCTTCTCGGCGCTCTCGGCTGCCGCGTTCTTCTATCGCGTTTTCACCGCGCGCGCGCCGATCGTCGATTTGCGGGCGTTCGGAAACCGTAATTTCGCGATCGGCAGCATGTTTTCGTTCGTGCTGGGGATCGGGCTGTATGGTCTGACCTATCTCTATCCGGTCTATCTGGCAGAGGTGCGCGGGTACAACTCGCTGATGATCGGCGAAACGATGTTCGTCTCTGGGCTCGTCATGTTCTTCAGCGCACCCATCGTCGGGCGGCTGGTCGTGAAGTTCGACCCGCGCTTCATGCTGAGCGGCGGCTTTCTATTGTTCGCGATCGGCACCTTCCAGATGCACTACCTGACCAAGGATTGGGACTTCTGGGAATTGTTCTGGCCGCAGGTTTTCCGTGGCGTCGGCCTCATGTGCGCGATGATTCCGGTCACCAACGCCGCGCTGGGTACGCTGCCTCTCGACCGCGTGAAGAATGCGTCCGGCCTGTTCAATCTCATGCGTAATTTCGGCGGCGCGATCGGACTGGCCGCCATCAACACCGTCCTCAACGACCGGATGGACCTGCATCTCACCCGGCTGCACGATGCCGCGAACTGGTCGCGCGGCCCGGCGACCGATATGCTCGCAAACCTCACCGCGCGCTTTGCGGATTACGGCAGCAACGCGCAGGTCATGGCGCTCAAGCAGATGTCCCTGATGGTGCGGCTCGAAGCCACGGTGATGAGCTTCTCCGACGTATTCCTGCTGTTGACGATCCTGTTCGTCGCCCTGGCCGTGCTCGGCTTGGTGATGAAGCGCCCCGCCGCACCGGCCGGCGCGGCCGCCGCGCATTAGAGCACGATCCCGAAAACTTGCAGAATTCGGCGAACTGCGAGTCAACCTGAACGAAGACGCTCACGCACTTTTGACGAAGCGGTCGTTGAGCGCATAGCCGGCGCCGCGCACGGTACGGATCGGATCGGTGGCGCGGCCGCGGTTGAGCGCCTTGCGCAGCCGTCCGACATGGACGTCGACAGTGCGCTCGTCGATGTAGACGTCGCGGCCCCAGACCCGGTCGAGCAACTGCTCGCGCGAGAACACGCGGCCGGGATTCTCCATCAGGAATTCGAGCAGGCGGAATTCGGTCGGGCCGAGCGGGACGTCGCGGCCGGCGCGGGCCACCCGCTTCTTCTCGCGGTCGAGCTCGATATCGCCGGCCGACAGCACGCCGGCGACCCGCTCCGGCTTGGTCCGCCGCAGCAAGGCGCGAATCCGCGCCAGCAGCTCGGGCACCGAGAACGGCTTGACGATGTAGTCGTCGGCTCCGGTGGCGAGGCCGCGCACCCGCTCGGTCTCCTCGCCGCGGGCGGTGAGCATGATGATCGGCAATTGCTGGGTTTCCGGACGCGACCGCAGCCGTCGGATCAGCTCGATGCCGGACAGGCCCGGCAGCATCCAGTCGATCACCGCGAGATCGGGCGTGTTCTCCTTGAGCTTGAGGTCGGCCTCGTCGCCGCGCACCGCGGACTCGACGGAATAGCCCTCCGCCTCGAGATTGTAACGCAACAGGAGCGTCAGCGGCTCCTCGTCTTCGATGATCAGGATTCGCGCCGTCATTCAGTCCTCGAAATCGCGCGCGGCCCCATCGGTCACAGCCGATAGGGGACGCGCGTCGTGCTGGTGTTGTCGCCCTTGGGGCGCTCGTCCGGCAGAGGCTTCCCCTCCACCATGTAATAAATCGTCTCGGCGATGTTGGTGGCGTGGTCACCCATCCGCTCGATGTTCTTCGCGCAGAAGAGCAGGTGGATGCAGACGCTGATGTTGCGGGGATCCTCCATCATGTAGGTGAGCAGTTCGCGGAACAGCGAGTTGTTGACCGCGTCGACCTCCTCGTCGCCACGCCACACCTGCAGCGCCTTGGTGACGTCGCGCCGGGAATAGGCGTCGAGCACGTCCTTGATCTGGGTGAGCACCAGCTCGGTCATGTGCTCGACGCCGCGCATGACCTTCTGCAAGTTGAGCTCGCCGTCGAGGACCATCACGCGCTTGGCGATGTTCTTGGCGAGGTCGCCGATCCGCTCGAGATCGTTGGAGACGCGCAGCGCGCCGACGATATCGCGCAGGTCGATCGCCATCGGCTGGCGCCGCGCGATGGTGAGGATCGCCTTTTCTTCGATCTCGCGCTGGAGCAGGTCGATCTTGGCGTCCTCGGCGATGATGCTCTGGGACAGCACCGCATCGTGCCGGTTGAGCGCATCGATCGCGTCGCCGGTCTGGCGTTCGGCGAGGCCGCCCATCTCGGCGATCATCCGCGACAGTTCCTGGAGATCGGCGTCAAACGCTTTGTGGGTGTGCTCGGTCATGACCATCTGCTCGCTCCGCTTGCTTGCATCAGCCGAAGCGGCCGGTGATGTAGTCCTGGGTACGGCGGTCGGTGGGCGTGGTGAACATCTTGCTCGTGGTGTCGAACTCGACCATCTCGCCGAGATACATGAAGGCGGTATAGTCCGACACGCGCGCCGCCTGCTGCATGTTGTGGGTGACGATCGCGATGGTGTAGTCGTCCTTGAGCTCGTCGATCAGCTCCTCGATCTTGGCGGTCGAGATCGGATCGAGCGCCGAGCAGGGTTCGTCGAGCAGGATCACCTCCGGCTTGATCGCGACGGTGCGGGCGATGCACAGGCGCTGCTGCTGCCCGCCGGAGAGGCTGAGCCCGTTGGCCTGCAGCTTGTCCTTGACCTCGTCCCAGATCGCGGCACGGCGCAGCGCCGATTCGACGCGCTGGTCGAGCTCGGCGCGCGATGTCTTCTCGTAGAGCCTGACACCGAAGGCGATGTTCTCGTAGATCGACATCGGAAACGGTGTCGGTTTCTGGAACACCATGCCGATGCGCGCGCGCAGCAGATTGAGATCCTGGCCGGGTTCGAGGATGTTGCGGCCGTCCAGCAGCACCTCGCCCTCCGCGCGCTGGTTGGGATAGAGGTCGTAGATGCGGTTGAGGATGCGCAGCAGCGTGGACTTTCCGCAGCCGGAGGGGCCGATGAAGGCCATCACCTTGCGGTCGTAGAGCGGCACGTTGACCGCTTTGAGCGCGCGGTTGTCGCCGTAGTAGAAATTGAGGTCCCGGACCAGCACCTTTTCCGCGAGCTTGCCGTGCGCGTCGGCGTCCTTATTGCCCAGCGTGACTTGCGACGCGATCGCGGTATTGGTGGTGTCCATGGAATTCATGACGACTTCCTCGAACCGGCGAGCGCACGCGCCGTGATGCTGAGCGCGAGCACTGCGAAAGTGATGATGAGAGCTCCGATCCACGCGAGCTTCTGCCAGTCCGCATAGGGGCTGAGCGCGAACTGGAAGATGACGACGGGAAGGCTCGCGATCGGCGCGTTGAGGTCCGTCGAGAAGAACTGGTTGTTGAGGGCGGTGAACAGGAGCGGCGCCGTCTCGCCGCTGATGCGGGCGACCGCGAGCAGGACGCCGGTGATCATCCCGGCGCGGGCGGCCCGGTAGGACACATAGGTGATCACATGGGAGCGGGGCATCCCCATGGCCATCGCGGCCTCGCGCAGTTCCTTCGGCACCAGGACCAGCATGTCCTCGGTGGTCCGCACCACCACCGGGATGACGATGATGGCGAGCGCCACCGCGCCGGCCCAGCCGGAGAAATGCCCCATCGGAGCGACCATGACTTCGTAGACGAACAGTCCGATCACGATCGAAGGGGCGCTCAGCAGGATGTCGTTGATGAAGCGAACCACCATGGAGAGCTTGGCGTATTTGCCGTATTCGGCCATGTAGGTGCCGGCCAGGATGCCGATCGGCGTGCCGATCGCGACGGCGATCACGGTGAGCATCAGACTGCCCATGATCGGGTTGAGGAGCCCGCCGGCGGCGCCGGGCGGCGGGGTCATCTGCGTGAACACCGCGAGCGAAAGTCCGCTGATGCCTTCGTAGACGAGGGTCCCGAGGATCATCACCAGCCAGCCCAGGCCGACCACGGTGGCGGCGATCGACAGGACGAGGACGATCGTGTTGCGGTGACGGCGACGGGCATACAGGTCGAGCATGGTTCAGCCCACCCGCCGTTCGATACGCATCAGCATGTAGCGCGCCAAGGCGAGCACGATGAAGGTGATGACGAACAGGATCAGCCCCAGCGCGATCAGGGATGAGGTGTAGAGATCTCCCACGGCCTCGGTGAATTCATTGGCGATGCTGGCCGATATCGTCGTGCCGGGGGCCAGTATGGATGCCGATATCCGATGGGCGTTGCCGATGACGAAGGTCACCGCCATGGTCTCGCCGAGCGCGCGGCCGAGGCCGAGCATGACACCGCCGATGACGCCCACCCGCGCATAAGGCAGCACCACATGTCGTACCACCTCCCAGGTGGTGCAGCCGACACCGTAGGCCGCTTCCTTGAGCACCGGTGGCACCGCCTCGAACACGTCGCGGGACACCGAGGTAATGAACGGCAGCACCATGATCGCCAGGATCAGGCTTGCGGTCAGCGTGCCGATGCCGTAGGGCGGCCCTTCGAACAACGTCGACATCACCGGAACGTGCTGGAACGTATCGATAAGAAACGGCTGCACGAAGCGCTGCAGGAACGGGGCGAACACGAACAGGCCCCAGATGCCGTAGATGATGCTGGGAATGCCGGCCAGGAGCTCGATCGCGATGCCGATCGGCCGGCGCAGCCACATCGGACATAATTCGGTGAGAAACAGGGCGATGAGGAGGCCGAGCGGAACCGCGATCGCCATCGCGATCAGAGAGGTGACGAGCGTGCCGTAGATCGGTGCCAAGGCGCCGAACTTCTCGGTGACCGGATTCCAGCGCTCCTCGTACAAGAAGCTGAGACCGAACTCGCGCAGCGCCGGCAGCGAACCTTGGATCAGCGCGACGATGACCCCGCCGAGAATGACCAGCACGAGAATCGCCGCGCCGCGCGTGAAATTGAAGAACGCGGCATCGCTGAGGCGCAGCCGCCCGAGGATCTTCGAACGCGACGCCGCATCCGAAGCTGCCGTATTGGCGTGTGGCAAGGCGAAATCGACCACCGGTTTCCTCCCGGGCTCAAGCATTTTCGGCTCTGTCCGTCCGACCGACAAGAGCCAATGCGAAGCTGGACAAACAGGATCGACGCGGGACTTGGAGAAGGCGCGTACCGGCGCCTCCTCCGTGATTCGGCAAGTCGGACCTCAATTGGAGAGCGCAAACAGCGGCTTGCCGGCCGCGTCCTTGATGTTGGCGGTCCACATTTTCTCGATCGTGGCGACGACCGGGGTGGGCATCGGGACGAAGTCGAGATCTTCGGCCATCTTGTCGCCCTTCGAATAGGCCCAGGCGAAGAACTTGAGGGCTGCCCCGGCCGCAACCGGATCCTGCGGCTGCTTGTGGATCAGGATGAAAGTGGCGGCCGTCATCGGCCATGACTGGGCACCGGGCTGGTCACTCAGGATCACACCATAGCCGGGCACCGAGTTCCAGTCCGCGTTGGCGGCTGCGGCCTGGAAGGCTTCAGAGGTCGGCGCAACCGTCTTGCCGTTCTTGTTGATCATCTTGGAATAGGTCAGCTTGTTCTGCTTGGCGTAGGCATATTCGACGTAGCCGATCGAGCCCTTGGTCTGGGCCACGTTGGCGGCGACGCCCTCATTTCCCTTCGCGCCGATGCCCATCGGCCATTCCACCGCGGTCGCCGACCCGACCTTGGACTTCCAGTCCGGGCTCACCTTGGAGAGATAGTCGGTGAAGTTGAACGTCGTGCCGGAGCCGTCCGACCGATGCACCACCGCGATCGCCTGGCTGGGCAGCTTGGCGGTGGGATTGAGCTTCTCGAGCGCCGCGTCGTCCCAGGTCTTCACCTGGCCGAGAAAAATCTTGGCGAGCGTCGGGCCGTCGATCACGAGGTCGCCCGGGCCGATACCATCGAGATTGAGGACCGGCACGATGCCGCCCATGACCATGGGGAATTGGACGAGGCTGCTCTTGTCCAGCTCGGCGCCCGACAGCGGCGCGTCGGTTGCGCCGAACACCACGGTCTTGGCCTGGATCTGCTTGATGCCGCCGCCGGACCCGATCGACTGGTAGTTCAGGCCGACCCCGGTCTCCTTCTTATAGGCATCCGCCCACTTGGCGTAGATCGGATAGGGGAAGGTCGCGCCGGCGCCGGAGATGTCGGCGGCGGAAGCGGCCATGGTCGACGCGACGGCGAAGGCGCCGGCCGCCAGCAGGGTTCGCACTGGGATAAAATCGAGTTTCACGGGTTTTCTCCATCCGTTGAGCCAGATGCAGAGGACCACAGGCTGGACACCTGCGACCTCCCCAAGGCCGGCTTTTGTGTTGTTATTAGAATGCTGGCCGCAAACGCATGGACCCAAAATCGGGGAGTTCCCCGGCCAGCCGTTCGTCTCCCCTCGCTCCAGGCAACAGCGGAGCTGCGGAGCTGCGGAGACGTTACGCTGCCGATGTCATCGTTCTATGTGACGATGGTGACAATCTAGTGACAGTATAAAGTATTGATTTCAATACGAAATATTTGTCTGCGCCGGTGTCACAATGAGCGGCAGTCTGACCGAGAAAGTCGCCCCCGCGCCGGGCGTGCTCTCAATCACCATGCGGCCGCGGTGACGATGGAGAATATGCTTGACCAGCGCCAGCCCGAGCCCGGTCCCGCCTTGGGCGCGGCTCTCGCTGATGTCGACGCGGTAGAACCGTTCGGTCAGGCGCGGCAGGTGCTCCGGCGCGATGCCGGGGCCGTAATCCTTCACCGACACCACCGCTTCCCGGGCCTCCCCGGTCGACGGCTCGCGCGCCAGCGCGATATCGACGCGGTGGCCCGGCGCACCGTATTTCAACGCATTCTCGATCAGGTTCTCGAACACCCGGATCAGCTCGTCGCGGTCGCCGGGAACCAGGAGCGAGCTTGCCTGGTTGACGATCTTGACCTCGACCTCACGCTCATGGGCGAGCGGCGACAGGCCGTCGGCGACTTGGCGCACCAGCGCGCCGAGGTCGACGGGATTGTCGGGATGGATATGGGCCTTCTGCTCGATCCGCGACAACGACAGGAGGTCGTCGATGAGGCGCGCCATGCGCGTCGCCTGTTCCTTCATGATGGCGAGGAAACGGTCGCGGGCCGGGGCATCGCTGCGCGCCGGGCCCTGCAGCGTCTCGATGAAGCCCGACAGCGACGCCAGTGGCGTGCGCAGCTCGTGGCTCGCATTGGCGACGAAATCGGAACGCATCTCTTCGACGAGACGCAGCGGCGTGAGATCGCGCAGCGTCAGGAGGACGAGATTGCGGGCCTGGTTCGGGGTCTCGCCGGGCAGCAGCAGCGGCGCGATGGTCGCTTCCCACCAGCGGTCGGTCGGCACCCGTTCGAAGAATTCGACGCGCTGCACCTGCCGGCTGGCTGCGACCGCGCGGATGGCTTCGAGCACGTCGGGCACGCGCAAGGCGAACGAGATCGGCTCGCCGCGGGACAGGCCCGGCATGATCTGCTGCGCGCTCGCATTGAAGGCGACGACCTGACTGTCCGGCGCGAGCGCGAAGGCAGGGTCCGACAGGCCGGCGATGATGGCATCCACCATCCGGTCGGCGAGGAGGGGCGCGGTGCGATCGCCGTAGATCGAGGCTTCGTCGGCGCCCGGCATCGCCGCTTCCCGGATCAGCACCGCGAGCGCGATGACGGCAAAACCGATCGCCGCCGGGATCGGCGCGAGCCCCGCGAACTCCACCAGTCCGGCGAACAGGACCGCGGCCACCAGCAGCACCGGGCGCGCGCGCAGGAACCGGCGCATGGCGCCGCCGGCGAGCAGAACTTCGTTTCGGTGTTCCTGGATCGCCATCGGAATGCTTGCGCCCGGTTCGCGTCGTTCCAGTGGTCCGGCCCTGGTTCAGGCCGCACAACTCACGCAAGATCGCAGATTTCTCCCACAAGATCATGCGCAAAAATCAAAGATGGAAGGGCGCGAGCCGAATTGACCCGAGACGGCAATGCCCTCGCACGAACACGAGGCAACCGCCAAATGTCGCGGTGATGACGGTTCTATGACGATTTGTCGTGAGGGCCGCCGGACCTGCCGCCGGCGGGCGGTGCGGCGGTGAAGCTGAACCACAATTCGCGGCCGCCGAGGATGGCGAGCGAGATCGCGAAGGGCACGAGATAATAGAGCAGCCGGAACAGCAGCAGTCCCGCCAGCAGGTCCTCGGTATCGAACTGCCACAGCGCGACCAGCATGGCGGCATCGAAGACGCCGAGGCCGCCGGGCGAGTGGCTCGCGAAACCGAGCAGCGTCGAGGCGACGAAGATCACCGCGACGGTCACGAAACCTATATAGGGCTCGTCCGGCACCAGCATGTACATGGCGGCGGCGCAGCAGGCGAGATCGACGATGCCGACGGCGATCTGCACCAAAGTGAGCGGCCCGTTGGGCAGCGTCACGACCCAATTGTGCCGGCCGACCACGCGCGGCGTACGCCACACCCACACCACATAGGTGGCGAGCATGCCGATGACCCCGAACGCCAGGATGCGGTTGAGCCAGGCCGGCATCTGGTCGATCGCCGAAGCGGCCTGGGGCGTGTAGGCCACGCCCAGCCCCAGCACGGTCGCATTGCCGAGCCAGAAGGTCAGCCCGGCGATGAAGCAGACCTTGGCCACATCGATGGCGGTCAGTCCGTGGCGCGAATAGATGCGGTAGCGCACCGCGCCGCCGGTAAAGGCGCTCGCGCCCACATTGTGCCCCACCGCATAGCTGGTGAAGCCGGCCAGCGCCGCGATCCGGTACGGGATGTCGGGCCGTCCGATGGTGCGCAGCGCGAACAGGTCATAGAAGGTCAGGGTGAAATAGCCGGCCGCGACGAACATGGCGGCCTTGACGACGTCGTGCTTCTCCACCGCTTCGACCGCATCGATCACGTCTTCGAAATTGATCTCGCGCAGCATCCGGTAGAGCACGATGCCGGCGATGGTGATGATGGCGAGGCTCAACAGGAAGCCGACACGACCCCAACCAATTCTTGCGTCGACCGATATCAATAGGGACCGCAAGCCGCCGCTCATGCATGCTCCGGACGAATTTGGCGCAAACTGTAACCTGATCGGTCACATGCACCGGTGGGCATTTGGTCGCGTCCGTTGCTGGCCCGGTCCGCTCGAGCGGCGCGACGCAACCGCTCTTACATTGTCCGGCGCCGCGCGCCAAGCCATCCCGGGATTTGGCCGGCATCTGGCCGGGACCCGATCACGACCCGGCGCCCCGCTGCGGCTTCGCTTTGACGGCGGCGGCGCCGCCGATCTATGTTCCGGACCCGACCGAAAGGAAGCGCATCCTCCGATGGACATCGCGATCGTCGGCGGCGGCATCACCGGCCTGTCGCTCGCCCTGAACCTGCATAATCGCGGGCTCGCCTGCCGCGTGTTCGAGCGCGCGCCGGAGATCCGGGAGCTCGGCGTCGGCATCACGCTGTTGCCCCATGCGATGCGGGAATTCGCGGCGCTCGGCCTGCAGGACGAGCTCTGCAGCGCCGGCATCGCCGTTCGCGAGAGCTGCTTTTTCAACCGGTTCGGCCAGCTCATTTACCGCGAGGACCGCGGCCGGCATGCCGGCTACCCCCATCCCGAGATCAGCATCCACCGCGGGCGCCTGCACCTGATCCTGCTGCGGGCGGCGCTGGCGCGCCTCGGTCCCGGCGCCGTCGTCACGGACCGCGAATGCGTCGCCGTCGAGCAGGACGATGCCGGCGTGACCCTTGCGTTCCGCGAGACCAGTTCGGGCCACGCCCTGGAGCCGGTCCGCGCCGGCGTGGCGATCGCCTGCGACGGGGTCAATTCCGCGCTGCGCAAGCAGTTCTATCCCGACGACGCCGTCGCCTTCGCCGGCATCAACACATGGCGCGGCATCACCCGCCGCAAGCCGTTTCTCACCGGCCGGTCTTATACCCGCACCGGTTCGATCCTGACGGGAAAGATGGTCATCTACCCCATCATCGACGCACTGGACGACGACGGCAACCAGCTGATCAACTGGATGGCGGAGATCAAGCAGGACAGCTTCGCCAAGAACGATTGGAACCAGCCCGGCAACCTCGCCGATTTCTTCGCGATCTATCAGGACTGGCATTTTGACTGGCTCGACGTAGCCGAGCTGATCCGCACCGCCGACCAGATCCTCGAATACCCGATGGTGGACAAGGATCCGGTCGCGCGCTGGACCTTCGGGAGGGTGACGCTCGCCGGCGATGCCGCCCATCCGATGTATCCGCGCGGCTCCAACGGGGCCGCGCAAGGCGCCATCGACGCCCGCACGCTGGCCGACTGCCTCGCCGCCTGCCGCGCCGCCCATGGCGACCCCCGCGACGCCTTGAAGGAATACGAAAGCAGGCGGCTGGAAGCTGCATCCGAGGTGGTGCGCACCAACCGGAAGCATCCGCCCGATTTCATCAACATCAGGGTCGAGGAACTGGTCGGCGACCGGCCGTTCGACGACCTCGACAAATACATCACCCAGGAGCAGCTGCGGGCGCTGTCGGAGAGCTACAAGCGGGTCGCGGGCTTCTCGCTGGCCGATGTCGCCACGGCCTGAAGGTGAGCGCCGGACCCCGCTGCCCTTGTTGCGAACGATCTGCTAATGTCGCAGTCGATTTTGATCGCCGCCGAAGGTTCGGCCGGCTCGTATGGGAGGAAGACATGACGGAACACTCGTTTGTGCGGCGCGATGTGATCAAGGCGGCTGGCGCCGGCCTCGCCACCAGCCTTCTGGCCGGCGCGA
This sequence comes from uncultured Alphaproteobacteria bacterium, assembly GCA_963800215.1. Classification (GTDB taxonomy): domain Bacteria; phylum Pseudomonadota; class Alphaproteobacteria; order Rhizobiales; family Xanthobacteraceae; genus JAJPKK01. The sequence continues at coordinate 84,159 of CAWCZY010000015.1, forward strand.
CCGCCCAGGCCCAGACACCCGCCGCCGCGCAGGCCGGAGCGGAATTTTGGACCGCCGAATACACCGCAAAGAAGGGCGATGTCTCGCTCGCCATGTATCGCAAGCGGGTCGGCGCCCCTACCGCTGGCGGCGCAAAGAAGCCGGTGTTGTTCCTGGTGCACGGCTCGTCCAACGCGGCGCTGTCGAGCTATGACCTCACCGTGCCCGGCAAGGGCGAATACTCGATGATGAACGTGTTCGCGCGCCTGGGCTACGACGTCTGGACCATGGACCATGAAGGTTACGGCAAGTCGTCGCGAACCTCCGGCAATTCCGACATCGCGAGCGGCGTCGAGGACCTCAAGGCCGCCATTCCGATCGTGGTCAAGGAGACCGGACAGGACAAGATGCACATGTACGGCACGTCCTCCGGCGCGATCCGGGCCGGCGCCTATTCCATGGTCCAGCCGGAGCGCATCGACCGCCTGGTGCTCTCCGCCTTCACCTATAAGGGCGAGGATGCGCCCACCCTCAAGCAGCGCGCCAAGCAGCTCGATTATTATCGCACCCACAACACCCGCCTGCGCGATCGCGCCATGATCGAATCGATCTTCACGCGCGACGGCCTCGCCTCGAGCTACGACCCCGCGGTGGCCAAGGCCCTGGCCGACGTCGAGCTCAAATTCGGCGACCAGGTGCCGACCGGGACCTACCTCGACATGACCTCCAACCTGCCCCTGGTCGACCCCCTGAGGGTCAAGAGCCCGGTGCTGATGATGCGCGGCGACCACGACGGCATCTCCACCAACAAGGACCTGCTCGACTTCTACGACAAGCTTCCCAACGGCGACCGTCAGTTCACGATCCTGCCGAACATCGCCCACAGCATCGGCAGTTCCAAGAACCGGGACATGGCGTGGCACGTGATGCACGCGTTCCTCACCATGCCGCCGCAGGTGACGTCGTAACGCGAAGGTCTACGCGGTCATTGCGGGGCGCCGCGCGAGCGGCGAACCCGGAATCCAGACGACCTCACCGCCCACACCGCAGCCTGGATTCCGGGTTCGCGCGAAAGGGCGTGCCCTGGAATGTTCGCTGTCATCGCCCGGCTTGACCGGGCGATCCAGTAAACGCCGGCCGGGAGTACTGGATTGCCCGGTCAAGCTGGACAAGCCCGGCAATGACACCGACAGGGTCAGCCCAATCGAAAAATGCCCTAAGCCGGGCTGGTTTCCATTTCTTCGCCGAGCGCGATCGGGTGTGCCATCGCCTCGTGCAGCCTGTCGACGTCGAGCTCGTTCTCCGAGCGGCTGATGACGACGCAGGCGACGCCGTTGCCGATGAGATTGGTCAGCGCGCGGCATTCGCTCATGAACTTGTCGATGCCGAGCAGCAGCGCGAGCGACTGGATCGGGATGTCCGGGATGATCGCGAGCGTCGCCGCCAGCGTCACGAACCCGGCCCCGGTGACGCCGGATGCGCCCTTCGAGGTGAGCATGGCGATCACCAGGATCTCCATTTCCTGGCCGAAGGTCAGCGGCGTATTGGTGGCCTGGGCGAGGAACAGGGTCGACAGCGTCATGTAGATGTTGGTGCCGTCCAGGTTGAAGCTGTAGCCGGTGGGAACGACGAGGCCGACCACCGACTTCGACGCGCCGAGACGCTCCATCTTCCTCATCAAATTCGGCAGCACGGTCTCCGACGAGCTGGTGCCGAGCACGATCAGTAGCTCGTCCTTGATATAGCCGAGGAAGCGCAGGATCGAAAAACCGGAAAGCCGCGCGATGGAGCCGAGCACGAGCAGCACGAACAGCGCGCTGGTGATGTAGAAGGTCGCGATCAGCGCCCCGAGATTGACCAGCGAGCCGAGGCCGTATTGGCCGATGGTGAAGGCCATGGCGCCGAACGCGCCGATCGGCGCCAGCCGAACGATCATGCGGATGATGCCGAAGAACATGCGGGCGGCATTGTCGATGGCGCCCGAGATCTTCTCGCCCACCGCGCCCAGCTGCGAAATGGCGAAGCCCGACAGGATCGAGATCAGCAGGATCTGCAGCAGGTCGCCGCGGGCGAGGGCGCCGAAATAGGAGTCCTGCGGAATGATCGCCAGGAGGTGGCCGACCATGCTGTCTTCCTTGGCGCGGGTCGTAAAGCTCGCCACCGCCTTGGGATCGAGGGTCGATGCGTCGATGTTGAAGCCGTTGCCGGGATGCAGGAGCTCGCCGACCAGGAGGCCGATCGCCAGCGCCATGGTCGAGACCACTTCGAAATAGATCAGCGTCTTCAGCCCGATGCGGCCAATTTTTTTGAGGTCGCTCATCGACGCGATGCCGTGGACCACGGTACAGAAGATCACCGGCGCGATCATCATCTTGATCAGCGCGATGAAGCCGTCGCCGAGCGGCTTCATCGGGATCGCAATCTTCGGAAAGAAGTGCCCGAGCAGGACGCCGAGCGCGATGGCGATCAGCACCTGGACATAGAGGATCGTGTACCAGGGATGATGAGCGGGCGCACGGACGGGGGGTGCGGCGGGGGTTGCGGCGTCCATGGTTTTTTCCCTGGGCAGGTTACGTCGCGCATCGCGGCGGGACACGTTTGCCTGATCATAACGCGGGACATCCCCGGCTTCCATTGATGATCGCCTTAAATTTTGAAGCCTACGCGCTGCACGCGAAAAATCCGTGCAGCGCGCGGTAGGTCTCCTCGGGGGCTTCCTCCGACAAATAATGCCCGCATGGCAGCGCCGCGGCGCCCTTGATGTCGGAGGCATAGTCCTTCCAGATCTCGGCCGGCTTGTGGATGCGGCCGACCGCGCCGGTGGCTCCCCACAGCAGGAGCAGCGGCGTCTCGATCTTGCGGCCGGCGGCGTAATCCGCGGTATCCATGGCGAGGTCGACCCCGGCGGTGGCGCGGTAGTCCTCGCACATGGCGTGGATGGTGGCCGGGTTGCGGAAGCAGCGCATGTATTCCGCGAGCGCTTCCTTGCCGAAGAAGCTCAGGCCCTGCTCGGTCTTCGACAGCTTCCTGGTGATGAAGAAATCGGGGTCGGCGCCCATCAGCCGCTCCGGCATGTCGAACGGCTGGATCATGAAGAACCAGTGATAGGCAGAGGTCGCCCATGCCTTGCTGACGTGGTTGAAGAGGTAGTGCTGGGGGATGATGTCGAGGATCGCCGCCCGCTCGACCTTGTCGGGATGGTCGAGCGTCATGCGGTGCAGCACGCGGGCGCCGCGGTCATGGCCCGCGGCCATGAAACGGTCGAAGCCGAGCGCGGCCATCACCTCGACCTGGTCCTGGGCCATGGCCCGGAACGAATAGCCGGAGTGATCGGGCCCGCCCGGTGGCTTTTCCAAATCGCCATAGCCGCGCAGGTCGGTGCAGACGACGGTGAAATCCTGCGCCAGGCGCGGGGCGAATTTGTGCCAGCTCGCATGGGTGAAGGGATTGCCGTGCATCAGCAGCACCGGCGGTCCGCTGCCGCCGTAAACGGTGACGATGCGCGCACCGCTGGTCTTGATCTCGGTGCGGGTGAAGTTCTCGAACATGGGGGGAACCGGAGGACGGAGGACGGACGGCGCACGATGGAGGGCATGCAATGGCATGGAAACATTAGCCGGCGTCCACGGGTTCTGTCTTCCTTCTTCTATCGCCTGTCTCCTATCGTTATCCTGCGCCACACACTCGCTGTCATCGCCCGGCTTGACCGGGCGATCCAGTAAATGCCGACCGTGAGTACTGGATTGCCCGGTCAAGCCGGGCAATGACATCTATAAACGGGAAATGCATCAATCCGCGGTCGCCCCGCTCGCCTTGATCGGGCCGGCCCATTTCTCGATTTCGCTCTTGACGAAACCGCGCAGGTATTCCGGCGTGGCGCGGTCATCGGAAACGATTTGGGCGCCGAGCGCCTCCAGCCGCTCCTTGACCAGCGGGCTCTTCATGGCGGCCAGGGTCGCGCCGTTGAGCTTCTTGACGATCTCCTCCGGGGCGTTCTTGGGGAGGAAGATGGCGTTCCAGGTATAGGCCTGGACACCGGACACGCCCTGTTCCAGCGCGGTCGGCACGTCCGGCAACGCCGGCGAACGAACGTTGTTCATCAATGCCAGCGCCTTCACCGTGCCGCCGTCGATCTGGGCCTTGGCCGTGGTGATGATGTCGCACAGGTAGTCGATACGTCCCGCCTGCAGATCGCCCATGGCGGGGCCGGTGCCGCGATACGGCACATGAGTGATATGGGTGCCCATGACGGCATCGAGGACGACGCAGGCGAGATGGGTCGCCGAGCCGGTCCCGGCCGATCCGTAGCTCATCTTGTCCTGGTTCTTCTTGGCGTATGCGATGAATTCCTTGAGGTTGTCGACCGGCAGATCCTTGCGCACGATCAGCACCGTCGGGATTTCCGCGATCAGCGCCACCGGGGTGAAGTCGGCCGACGCGTTGTAGAGCGGACGCTTGTAGAGCGTCTGGTTCTGGGCGTGGGTGCCGACGGTGCCGAGCTCGATCGTGTAGCCGTCGGCGGGCGCCTGGAGGAGCCGCAGGCCGCCGGTCATTCCGCCGGCGCCGCCGACATTCTCGATGATGACCTGCTGGCCCAGCACCTCGCCCATCTTCTGTCCGACCATGCGCCCCAGCACATCGGTGGGGCCGCCGGCAGCAAACGGAATGATCATCGTGATGGGGCGGCTGGGATAGGTCTGGGCCGCGGCCCCCGACAGGCCGGCAAGGCCGAGTACGGCGGCGACGGCGAGCGTCGACATCCTATTGGGCATGGTTCCTCCCGGTTTTTTCGAACCTTCGGCCATGCGCCCGGGAAAGGTCAAGGCGTCCGCTCGCCGCGGGCGGATGCCCGCTGCCTGTTTGGCCCCGATTCGCGGCCCCCGGCTTGCCGCGGCCGGCACCGCGGCGTATGAGCGCACCGGCATATTGGAGCGAGCGATGAACGACACCAGGGTGGCCATTGCCGGGCTCGGCGCGATCGGGCGCACGCTCGCCAAGCGCCTCGCCGCCGGAATGCCGGGGCTGGTGCTGGCCTGCGCGGCGGCACGCGACCGCGCCAAGGCGCAGGCCTGGCTGGACGCGGCCGGGATCGCGTGTCCGCTGGTGGAGCTCGACGAATTCCCCGGCCATGCCGATCTCGCGGTCGAATGTGCGCCGGCCGCGATCCTGGAAAAAATCTGCACGCCGATGCTGACCGCGGGCAGGCGGGTGATGGTGCTCAGCGCCGGCGCCCTGCTGCCGCGCCCGCATCTGGTCGCGCTCGCCAGGGAGCACGGCGGCCAGATCATCGTGCCGACCGGCGCGCTGCTCGGCCTCGACGCGGTGTCCGCCGCGGCGGAAGGCAACATCCGTTCGGTGCGCATGATCACCCGCAAGCCGCCCGGTGGCCTCGAAGGCGCACCCTATCTGGTCCAGCACGGCATATCGGTCGCGGGCCTCGACGCCGCCAAGCTGGTGTTTTCCGGCACCGCGCGCGAAGCCGCCGCCGGCTTTCCCGCCAATGTCAACGTGGTGGCGGCCCTGTCCCTCGCCGGCATCGGGCCCGACCGCACCACCATCGAAATCTGGGCCGATCCCGGGGTGACGCGGAACTGCCACGCCATCGAGGTCGACGCCGATTCCGCGAAGTTTTCGCTGGCGATCGAGAACATTCCGTCGGAGAACCCGAAGACCGGCCGCATCACCGCGCTGTCGGTGATCGCGGCGCTGCGCAAGCTCAACGCGCCGCTGCGGGTGGGGACGTAAAAACTCCGCTCCCTGCCGTCATTCCGGGGCCGCCGCAGGCGGAACCCGGAATCCAGGAGTCTGAGGCACGGCCGCCTGGATTCCGGGTTCGCGCAAGCGCGCGCCCCGGAACGACCAGCCTCACACGCCCTCACCCGGCGAGGCGGAACGTCGCGGCGCTCGCCATTTTCCAGCCCTCGCGGAAGCGCGGGTCCTGGCACCCGCCGTCGAGCAGAGCGCCGGGCTCGAGCGTCGGGTAAAGCTCGTCATAGGTCACGACGTCGCTCGATGACACCCGGCGGGAAAAATGCGCCGGCATGAATTCCTTGGGATGATCGAGACCCGCTGCCGAGACGATTTCCTTGAGGGCGTGCTGGGTGGCAGCGTGGAAATTCCTGACCCGGACCCATTTGTCGGCGACCACCAGCGCGCGCTGCCGGGTGCGGTCCTGGGTCGCGACGCCGACCGGGCAGTGGTCGGTATGGCAGCCCTGGGACTGGATGCAGCCGAGCGCGAACATGAATCCGCGCGCCGAATTGCACCAGTCGGCGCCGAGCGCCATGGCGCGGGCGATATCGAAGGCCGAGATGATCTTGCCGCTGGCGCCGAGCTTCACGCGGTCGCGGGCATTGATGCCGATCAGCGCGTTGTGGACGAAATTCAGTCCCTCCCGCATCGGCATGCCGATGTGATCGAGGAACTCCAGCGGCGCGGCGCCGGTGCCGCCCTCCTTGCCGTCGATCACGATGAAATCCGGATAGATGCCGGTCTGCAGCATCGCCTTGCACACCGCCATGAACTCCCAGGGGTGCCCGACGCAGAACTTGAATCCGGCCGGCTTGCCGCCGGACAGGCGGCGCATCTCGGCGATGAATTGCATCATCTCGATCGGGGTCGAGAACGCCGAATGGCCGGACGGCGAGATGCAGTCGATGCCGAGGGGGACCCCGCGGGTCAGCGCGATCTCTTCCGACACCTTGGCCGCCGGCAGCACGCCGCCATGGCCGGGCTTGGCGCCCTGGCTGATCTTCAATTCGACCATCTTGACCTGGTCGAGCGTGGCGGTGTGGGCGAAATGCTCCGGCGAGAAGCTGCCGTCGGGATTGCGCGCGCCGAAATAGCCGGAGCCGATTTCCCAGATGAGGTCGCCGCCGTTCTCGCGGTGATAGGGGCTCACGCCGCCTTCGCCGGTGTCATGGGCGAAGCCGCCGGCCTGGGCACCCCTGTTGAGCGAGCGGATGGCGTTCGGGCTCAAGGCGCCGAAGCTCATGGCCGAGATGTTGAACACCGAGGCGTCATAGGGCTTGGTGCAGTCGGGACCGCCGATGGTGATGCGGAACGGTTCGATCGCGTGCGGCCGGGGCACCATCGAATGGCGCACCCATTCGAACCCGTCGGCATAGACGTCGTACTGGGTTCCGAACGGGCGCTTGTCGAGCACCATCTTGGCGCGCTGATAGACCACCGCCCGCTTGTCGCGGCTGAACGGCATGCCGTCCTTTTCGCCCTCGAAGAAATACTGCCGCATCTCCGGCCGCATGGTTTCCAGGAGGAAGCGCAGATGGGCGGAGATCGGATAGCTGCGCAGCACCGAATGGCGGGTCTGCATGAGGTCGCGGGTGCCCAGCACGGTCAGGCCGGCGAACACGGCGAGCGGAATGCCCGCGACATAGATCGAGGAAGGAGCCGCGAGGATGGTGAGGAGCAGCGCTACCGTGAACAGGATGCTCAGCGTGTAGCAGATGAAGCGGGGCGTGAATGCCAGAGACAGCATGCGCATGGGGGTCCCCTCTCGATCGTGGCGGACGCGCCGGTCCGAACCGGCGTCTTGCTTCTATGTAGTCTGGCCTCCAAAACGGCTTCGTGAATTAGGCACCGGCCGGCGAAGGCCGCCCAACCGGGCCGCTCAACCGGATGGATGCAACCTTCGGGCCGACTTTCGCGCCGTCCGGCCTCGACTTGAACAGCCGGCTCAGTCCTTGGCCCGTTCGACGTAAGATGTGTCTTCGGTCGAAACCACGATGCGGGTGCCGGTGACGATGTGGGGCGGCACGTTGGTGCGCAGCCCGTTGGAGAGCTTGGCCGGCTTGTAGGAGCTTGCCGCGGTCTGGCCCCTGGTGGTGGGCTCGGTCTCGACCACTTCGAGCACCACCCGTGGCGGCAGTTCGATGCTCACGGGGACGCCGTCATAGGTGGCGAGGCGGACCTTCATCTCCGGCTGGAGAAAGGCCGCCTGATCGCCGAGGATATCGTTGCTGACCGCGACCTGGTCGTAGCTTTCCATGTTCATGAAATGATGGCCGTCGCCATCGTGGTAGAGGTATTGGAATTCGCGGTCCTCCACGTGGGCGCGCTCGACCTGGTCGGTGGTTTTGTAACGCTGGGACGACTTCACCCCGTCGCTGATCCGGCGCATGTCGATCTGGGTCACCGGCGTGCCCTTGCCGGGATGGATGTTTTCCGCGGTCAAGATGACGTAGAGCTTGCCGTCGATTTCGACGATGTTGCCCTTGCGGAGCGAGCTGGCGATGACTTTCACGGGTAAAATCCTTCGATCGGTCATGGGGCGGACCGCTGCAGGCGAGGGTCCGGCCGGATTCGAGGCCCGCAACATACTGATCCTGCGTCCTCGCGCCAGCATTTTCGGTGGCGGCGGAGCCGTAACTCCCGCGTGCCGCGATGCGGCGTGGGGTTAGGGTTCCCGATGCCGCAGGCCTCGCCGTGGTGGATGCCCGATATTCATGCCGACCGGCAACCCTTCCTGCAGGCGCGGCGGCGCATCCTCGCGGCGCTGCGCCGCCACCTGGAGGCGCAGGACTTCGTCGAGGTGGAAACCGCGATCCTGCAGAGATCGCCGGGCAACGAGGCGCATCTGCATGCCTTCGCCACCGAGTTGGTGGCGCCCGACCGTACGCGCATGGCGCTCCATCTGCACACCTCCCCGGAATTCGCCTGCAAGAAGCTGCTGGCGGCGGGTGAGCGGCGGATTTTCGAGTTCGCCCGGGTGTTCCGCAATCGCGAGCGCGGGGCGCTGCATCACCCGGAATTCACCATGCTCGAATGGTACCGGGTGGCCGAGCCCTACGAGGCCGTGATGGCAGACTGCGCCGCCTTTCTCGCGGTCGCGGCGGGCGCCGCAGCGACCAAGGAGTTCCGCTTCCGCGGCCGCCGCGCCGACCCGTTCGCCGCGCCGGAACGCCTCACCGTCGCCGATGCCTTCGCCCGCCATGCCGGCATCGACCTCGAGGCAACGCTTGGCGAGGGCGAGCCCGACCGGGACGCGCTGGCCGCCCAGGCGCAGGCGGCCGGAGTAAAGTTCGCAGCCGACGACGGCTGGAGCGATATATTCAGCCGCGTGCTGGTGGAACGGATCGAGCCCCATCTCGGCAACGGCCGTGCCACCCTGCTGACGGAATATCCGCGGGTGGAAGCGGCGCTCGCCCGTGCCAAACCCGGCGAACCCGCGGTCGCCGAGAGGTTTGAGTTGTTCGTGTGCGGCGTGGAGCTCGCCAATGGGTTCGGCGAGCTCACCGATCCCGCAGAGCAGCGCCGCCGGCTCGATGCCGAAATGAACAGGAAGCAGCGGCTTTACGGCGAGCGCTATCCGATCGACGAGGACTTCCTCGCCGCGCTCGCGCTGATGCCGCCGGCCAGTGGCTGCGCGCTCGGTTTCGACCGGCTGGTGATGCTGGCAACCGGGGCGTCGCGCATCGACCAGGTGATCTGGACGCCGCTGCCCGAACCTGGAAAGGACGATCCATGACGGTAAGGACTCGTGCGCCAATAATAGATTCAGTTTGGTCCCCTCTCCCGCTTGCGGGGGAGGGTCAGGGAGGGGGCAATTCCACGGCACAGACTCGCTCCGAGAGCCCCCTCCCCAACCCTCCCCCGCAGGCGGGGGAGGGAGTAAAAAGCTGTTTGCGCAGCATCGCGCAGCTGCAGGCCGCCGGCCTGGTGGCGGCGTCCCGCGCCGGCGCGCTGGAGCCGGTGGCGGCGCGCTATGCCGTCGCCATCACCCCGGCGATGGCCGCCCTGATCGACCCCGACGATCCCGATGACCCGATCGCGCGCCAGTTCATCCCCGACCCGGCGGAACTGGTGACGTTGCCGCAGGAACGCACCGACCCGATCGGCGACGACGCCTTCAGCCCGGTCGAGGGGATCGTGCACCGTTACCCCGACCGGGTGCTCCTCAAGCTCGTCCACACCTGCCCGGTCTATTGCCGGTTCTGCTTTCGCCGCGAGATGGTCGGACCCAAGGGGCGGCCGGGCCTGACGGCGGGCCAGCGCAATGCGGCCTATGACTACATCCGCGCCCATCCGCAGATCTGGGAAGTCATCCTCACCGGCGGCGATCCGCTGGTGCTGCCGCCGTCGCGACTGCGCCAAGCGGTCGGCACACTCGCCGCGATCGACCACGTCAAGATCGTCCGTATCCACACCCGCGTGCCCGCGGTGGCGCCGGAACGCATCACCGCCGACATGATCGATGCAATCAAGGCGCAGGGCAAGGCGACCTATGTGGTGCTCCACGCCAATCATCCCCGCGAATTGACCGCGGCCGCGCGCGACGCCTGCGGGCGGATCGTCGATGCCGGCATTCCGATGCTGAGCCAGTCGGTCCTGCTGCGGGGCGTCAATGACGACCCCGACGTGCTGGCGGAGCTGATGCGTGCCTTCGTCGCGTGCCGGATCAAGCCATATTATCTCCACCATGCCGATCTCGCCCCCGGCACCGGCCATCTGCGCACCTCGATCGAGGCGGGACAGGAGCTGATGCGCCAGATGCGCGGCCGCGTCTCCGGCTTGTGCCAGCCGGCCTATGTGCTCGACATCCCCGGCGGCGCCGGCAAGGTACCGATCGGGCCGCAGTACATTTCGGATGGGGATGGCCGGGCGAACGCCGGCGGGATCGAGGTGCGGGCGATCGACGGGACAAGGCACAGCTATCCGTGACGGAATTGGCCGGCGCGAACGCGGCTGCACTCGGTGTCATCGCCCGGCTCGTCCGGCCATCTCGATCATGCAGGCGCGTCGATCCGAACCCGTCATTTCCCGGTCGATTTGAAATAACGCAGGTCCGGCGGCTTCTGTCCCTTTTTCACCGGCATCAGGAAGCCGTCCTCGCTGATGAAATAGCTGTCGTCACCGATGAAGACATGGCGATTGTTCTCGGCACAATGCGTACCATGGCGCGCCCCGCATGAAAGCCATATGAAATGGCCATTTCGCGCCGTCAGACCGGATTCTTGCCGTCTACTGGCGCCGCGTCAACCTCTTGTGGACGGCTGACGCTTCTTTCTCGCAGCCTTGCTCTTGTGACCACGAAAGCGCGTCGCCGGCGGAAATTGCGGCAGAAGGCTGTGATCGGCGAGAAACGTCATAAGGTTCATACCGGTCTCGTAAACGAAAAAAGCATCGCGTTTGACGGCATCGACGGTCATTGGGATTTGGTCGGTCTCTAATCTGGTGCGCGCAGTCTCTTTCACGGTGAAGACCGCATCAGTCAGTGGGTCTCGGCACCACGAATGATGTACAACGGCGTTCCGTTTGATAAATGCGGCCTCTATCGTCTCAAGGAGCACATCAAGGTGGTCAAGCGCATCGAGATCATCAATGTGGATTTCGGCCGTTGATCGTAAGACGCTAAATCGAAGCGGCATCGTCATGTGAGTCGTCACCGCCCTTCCGTATTCCGAGTCGACACCAAGACAGCCGGCGATTGCCATTTCTACGATGCTTTCGGTTTGAGCAGCGCATGCGGTCATCAGACCGATGGCCTCAAGTAGCTCCTGTGGTAGATTATTTGGGTTGAAGTCGTATTCCTTGAAATCGTCAGCCATGGCAAAAAAGACTCCGATCCGACACGCGCATGAATTCCGCGCTGCCTTCATTTTGTATGAGAATATCAGGCGGCAGCGTTCCGGCGGAAAAAAGGGCGCAGCACGAACCACGATACACAGTCGTCGGCCGTGGCACCGGCATAGGCGCGCTTGTCCGCATAGGGCGGTGATGTGGCGATCAGGTCGATGTCGGCCGGGAAGCTCGGCAGCACGTCGAGCCAGTCGCCGGTGATGATCTTGTTGAATTCCATCGCAGCACTTTACATGGTTTTGCAGGTCCTGACAAACCACTGCGCGCCGAATATCGATTATTTTCAGCGGCTTGATTCCTGAGTCAGTATGCCGCGTGTGAACCACGTGCAAACCGGCACGTTTCGTGCTAGTGTCCGCTTCGAAATCGAGCCGCGCCTTCCATGGGGGAGGTGCCGCGTCCGCAAAACGGCACATGGGTGCACGCTGCGTGAGGCAAAGCGGATTTCAGACCCCCACACCATTCCGATGCCCGACCCCGCAAGTGGTCGCGCACGCCCATCAGGAGAACCACCATGCGCGCATCCGTGCCGCCGCTGTGCCTACCCGTCCGCGAGCTCGCGAAGGCGCTTCATTGCGCTCTCCCGGTGCTGCGGAAGGCGATCCGGAAGGCCACCTCGCAGCGCACAAAGTCGGCGGCCGTTCTCTTGTGCGCGTCGATCTTGCCTTAGCATGGATCTATACTTTCCCACCCACCCCGTCTAGCAAGGACAACGCACATGTCGATGGATGACACCATTAAGAAAATCGCCGCGTCCGATTCTGCCAAGTTCGCGATCGAGGACGAAGCCCGCGCTGCATGGACAGCCGCCGCCGAGGCGGGAAAGGTCCGCCCGTGGTCTGACCCGAAAAACAGCAAAGGGGGCCAGGGCGAAGATTGGATTTATTTTGCCACCCATCGCGTCGCCTATGAGGGCGGCAAGTTCATCGACAGGGAAACCGGTTTGGACAACCTGCCGGCACTGCTTCAACTCCTGACCGATGCCCGTCCTTATCTGGAGCCCCGCCAATGCGGCGGCCGATCTGGTCGACCGTGCGTTCGGCAGCAACCCATCCCTGACCGCGCAAGGTGATTTGTTGAAATCCTTGCACGGCGACAAAACCGAGCTGGACGCCATCGCGACCGCATGGTCGACCAGGGTCGGGTCACTACGGCCCGGTGTGCCACCGAAATATTCCGAGGATGGCAAACCCATCACTGAGAAGAAAGCAGCCCCAGGGACTCCAATCCCTGGAAGGCGGCTGAAGGTCAGACGAAATGGACGCCTGAGCAATCCCGCGCCCAGATCGCGATGGCCCGGTCTGACTTAGGTCGCGCTCAGTCGTTGGCACTCAGTGCCGGCAGTTTCCTCGGTGCGCCGCGGCCCGGTGCAAAGTCAATGATCAGCCGCTTCGAACGCACAGCGTGATTGGCAAAATCCTGCCAGCCACAAACGAAAGGACACACTTACCATGGCCACTCAGAAAGACAGCCGCACCCTTGAGCACGCCGAGAGTCAGGATAAAGGACTCGGCCGCAAAGGCGGCAAGGCGAAAACATGTGGGCAGCCGGCGCCGGTGCATCCCGACATGCATTCCATGACGAAGGGCCATTATTACCGGCGGCGTCACGCAGACCACCATCGATTTCGACAAAGTGTCGATCGACCCGGTGGTCGACAAGAAACTGAGCCCGGTCGCCATCAATCCCGGCGCCCGCGGCCGTCGCAAGTAATGTCACGGTGCCATCGATGTCAAAAAATAGTGCGCCCATGTTTTAACAGAGAAGGAAACCATACCATGGCAACAGGCACTCATTTGAATTCACTCGCGCCCGGCGACAGCTCCAGACACCGGCAGCCCGCCGGGAACACCGAGCCCGACGAAGAAATATGTCGACGACACCAGCCGTGAGCTGGAGGGCGGCCTTCGTCTCGGACGCAACCAGAGCCGGGCGCCAGCAAGCCTAGTTCCGGGAGTTACCTTGACCAGCGATCTCGACATCGGGCCGCTCCGGTGGCGATCCCGTGCTCAATGCGGTCCGAGCACCTCGGTGCGGGCGCCGGTGGCGGCCATCAGCAGACGCGCACGATCAGCGACGAGCCGATCCCAGCTGCACATGGCCTCAAGAATTGCAGACGAAGCCATCGTGACTGGCAGAGAGGAACGAAAAATGAGCGAGATCGAAATTTTTTGAGGCGCGGCTCCGTAAGGCCGATGGAGGGGCCGGGGTCTTTCACCGAGGATGAACTGGTATCGTTGACGCCGGAGCGACGCTCGACGTTCGAGCGGCTGCGAGAATGAGTGCTGAGCTTGCGAGGGCGCCAAGAAAACCTTGGCCGCCGCCGTCGCCGATCTGTCACTTTGAAGGTGCGGATTGATCAGACCGCTTGCACCCGGCATCCCTTGGACACCGTGACGCGTGAGAAAATCCGGCGAGAGGAATGGGAAGCAATGAAGAGGGCAGGGATTCTCCCATGGCTGATTGGGATTCCAAGTTGCGCCAACTCTACACCATCGCTGGGCGTGTCCGCGGTCACTGGCAGGTATTCGAGCGTGATGGCCGCTACCTCATTGTTGATGGTGCCATCATTATCGAGCGCGGGCTGACTTGGAATCAAGCCCGCGAATATCTGGAGGCGATGTTATGAGCGAAACGAAATTCGGGCGCTTGGTGGCAGCGTCACGCGACACTTGCAATCGGTATTTCATCGTGGCGAATGGCGGCGACGACTTTGTAGTGGAGCGCAAGCGCGTGCCTGTATTCAGAGGTAATTTTGACGATGCCTTGGCATGGCTGCAGCGGCACCGGCAGGGGTCAGGAACAAGAGAGGATCGAACACGATGACTAACCACAGTTACGCTTACGATGTCGATGACACTGAGCCGCGAGAGCAAGATGTGAGGCGCCTGAAGCCACACGAGGTTTTGCATCAGTGGAGCATTGTGCGCGTTGGCCGCGCCGCTGCACATGAAGGTCGAGATCGATGACGATGGCGGCCCGATGCAATTTCTGATCAGCGACTTGAGGACAGGCGCGGTCTTAAGCGGCCCGACGAACTACGCGAACAGCCTTATTTTCTTTCACCGACTAGAGCGGTGAACCGCCCGCGGCGGGTGTGTCCAAATTCATTCGTCGCGGGTTTCTAATTGCTGACTGGACGACGTGGCAACTCGATTGTCCAGCCACAGCCCTGCTTCGGATTGCCACCCGTTGCAGTTGCTTATTCATCCTCAACCGGTCAGGCGGCGATGTATCTGTGAGACGGCGCGGCGGGATTCCCTGCACCTCGCTGCGCCGATCCGGATCACACAAAGGGAATCGAAATGAGTTGGTTAGACGGGTCTAGTTCAATCGCCCGAAAACGTCGTGAAACCCGACTCCAGTGGCCGGAGTGCGAAGATCGGCAAACTTGTCGTCGGCCAGCGCGTCGGCCCCACAGTTGAAGAGCCTTTTGGCATTCGAACGGCAATACGGCGGGGTGGTGATTATCCCCGATGCAGTTTTCGAAATCGGATGAAGAGGAAAATGGAGAGTGAGATGAACAAACCACCGACACGATTTAGTTTGATCGCTATGGCGATCAATAACCTCGATGATTCGATTGACCAACATTGGCAGGATCGATGGCCGAACATCGACCTGATCAGCCAAGTCGTCGGCAGCTCAGTGGCCATGTCTGAGATCGCACGGCACGGCCGCGTGCGTCGACCGCGACCGGCGCCGGTAGCAGCAGCGGCCCCTATTGAGCCTGTGGCTACGGATAGCCGTAACGCCAGCCGCGATGAAATCCGCACCGCGGAGATCGGCGTCGAGCAGGCGCGTGTGGTGCTTGACGGCGCAAACCGCGCCTTCAAACAGGCACGGCACCGAGCATGAGCGTGATCCTACGGGAGTGGACGACCAACGGTGTGACGTTCGACAGCAATGTGCGCGGCACATCGCATCCGAGCAAGCCGCCCGCGCCGCCGCTGCGGAAGCGAAAGCGAACGGCACCGTCGTCGCCGAGACTTCACGCGCCGGCCCCAGCCACGTCGACAGACTGGCATTTCAGAAATACCGCGGCGGCCCGACCGGCACCGCGACCGGGGCATGACGAACGCGTTTCGTCGATTGCCTTCGCAGAGGTGACCGCCAACGTCATCCCGATGAGGAAATAATATGACGGACGAAAGAGACGATTTCACGGTTCTGACCTACGCCGCCAAACGGACCGGACGCTTCTATGTCATCCGCTACGGCGAGCAATACCTCGTCCAGTATCGAAGCCTTGCGTTGTTCGGGCTGGCGCCGTTTGCCGAATGCCTGGAATTCCTTGACGCCCAACCCGAGGAAGCGAGGGCGCAAGGATGATCATCACCAAGGCCGCCTCCGATCTCGGAAGCACTGCTCAAGTATGTGAAGAAAATCGGCGCGCTGCCACCGGCGCATGTCCGCTATCGGGCACCGAAGCCGCCGCCGCCGCGGGCGCACCAAACCCACCGCGGGGACGACGGCTGCTACAGCGTCGTGGTCGGCCTGCGGTCGAACTGGAAAATCCGATGACCAAACTTTGCAACGAGACCCTGATCAAAGCGCTCGATTGTTTGTCTGGAGCCGGGTGCACTTTCACCGCAGCCGCGAAAGCCTGCGGCTGCGATAGCGCTTCCCTATGGCGTTGGATCAAAAAAGACGATGAGTCGGTCATGGTGCACGGATGGCCTGACGAAGACAGCGAGCCGACGCTGTTTCGGGACGCCTGCGCAACCGCTCGCCGCATGTCCATTATTCAGTTCGAGCAGCTTGTCTGTGAGCGCGCCGCACTCGGGACGCCTCGCGTATTGACAAATCAAAATGGCGTGGTGTTCGAGCAAGACGAGCGCATCATCCTGTCGGGCGACAAGCCAGAAGACCCGTGGTTTTTCGCGTGTTGGGGCCGCACGATTGCTATAAGCGCATTGATCGCCGCCGCCAGCCCGTAGTGGTTTTCGATCCAATTCCGGCGATGGTCACCGTGAAGCTCTTGGCAAGCCTGCTGCCGAGCACCTATGCCGACACCAAGCGGGTCGATGTCTCCATCGACGGAGGCGTCATGGTGGTCGCGAACCGGGCAGCGGGTGTTGACCAACAGCCACCGCCGCGGCAGATCGAGGGCACCGCTGAGCCCGTCGCCGAGCTGGACGCATCCAGTTCGCCCGCGGCAGCCGGCGCAGCCACGCCTGAGACGCCCGCGCCGGAGCTCGCCGCCGATGTGGCCTCCCTTGAGTGAGAGCGCCCACGAGCCCGCTGCAGCGGGCTCACGCGCCCCTCTGAGTGAGCCCGAGCAAGAATCCGCTGTGAATGATCCGATCGAGGACATCAGCGCGCCACGCCCCGGCGATGACGCCCTGGTCGCCGATCTCCGGCGCCGGCTTAGGGAAGGACCTCACGCCTGACACTCCCGCCGCGGGGCAGCTCGCCCGGATGGACTGCCGACGATGACGAGCCCGACGACGGCCCTGAGCGCCGGCCGCCGCCACAAGCGGTGCGGGTCCCGCTAAACGAGCACGTGCCCGACCCGCGCACCGGGACGAAGGTGGTCTAAATAGGTAAGCAATGCTGACCCGTAATAGGACAGTAGTGCTGACCTAAAGTGCTGAATTTGCTTGCATTTTAACCATGTTTGTAGTATACATGCAAAAACCCACGCAGGCAAGTCATCACTCCGCCAGGTGGGCTCTTGCGAATTAAGCCGGCCACCGCGTTCGTAGCGCGATAACCAGAAGGATCAAGACAGTCGAGCAATCTCACAGAATTCACCCCTCCGCAACAGTTATTTTCAGCCGTCGATGCCGCGCAGCTCGCCACGGCCATGGGCGAACCTGACGCCGCACGCGACATGCATCGCGCACAGAAACGCCTCAGGACGTTCTACAGCGACGCCGAGCGCCGGCGCCGTGACGTGGCGTGCGACGAAGCCGGTCCCGGCATCCCCGCGGTGCCCCGCCGCTCGCACTTTATTGCCGCCCGATTCGCGGTAGTAGAAGCCGAGGCCCGCGTCGCCGATCTCGATCCCGTCTACTCCCGAGAATCCGAGCTGATCGGCGCGCCGCTCGAACTGGAGCGCGTGCAGAATCGATGGGATGATCTGTGGGAACGATGGTGCACGTGCGGTAATCCGGAGCCCGAGCCCGAGTGCCCGTGGTTTCGCATGACGGCGTGGGATGGCTACCACGATTATAACAACAATGAATACAGGGTGGACTGGCGCATGCGCTACTGGCCCCACGGCGATGATACAGCCGGTCCATTCCTACCTGCTCGATCTCTATACGCGCCAAATCCAGACGATACCGATCTGCAGTTCAAGGCATCGCACGCCCGCGGCATCCGCGTAGCGTATGTCGCCCAGAAGGTCGAGGCCCATGCCGAGCGTAAGCGCGACCGCGCCCGCCGCCACGCCATGAGCATAACGCCCGGCGTCGTGCTCGCGACCCCCCGCAGAAAGCACAGAGAGGTTCACTTATGAATGCCCCCGCACGAGTCGAGACGTTCCACCTCCCGCACATGTTCGTCGACCTAGACGAGAAAGGGCAAGTCGCCAGTGCCATCGTTCATGAACGCCTGCATCGCCATCAACATGCTGAAGGTGCCATGCTGCTATGACGAATTCCGCGACAAGCGGATTGTCGGCAGCATGCCGCTGTAACGACCGATGCATCGGGACAAGTGACCGATGACTGCTTGCAGCATGCTGCGGCACATGATCCGCAACGCGTTCAATTTCATTCCTGGCAATCCACATGTGGGATGCGATACAGCTCACCTGCCGTGCCAACAAATTTCATCCGGTCAAAGACGTATCTTCGGCCGCTGCGGTGGGATGGCACGCCGCGGGTCGACACATGGATGCACACCTACCTTGGCCGCACCGAACACTCCGTTCATCCGCGGCGTGTCGCGGCTGGCGATGGTCGCCTCGGTGCGGCGCATCTATCAGCCCGGCGCCAAGTTCGACCACATGACGAATTTTGCAAATTCGCCGGAGGGGCAAGGCAAGTCGCAAGGGCTGCAGGTGCTCTACAGCCGCGAATTCTTTTCCGATTCCTCAATCCTCGGCGTCACCGACAAGGAATTCCAGGAAGCCGTGCGCGGTCGGTGGTGCATCGAAGCCGCGGACTTGTCTGGAATGAAGAGAGCGGAGGTGGAGCGCGTCAAGGCGCAGATCACCCGTGAGGCTGACAGGGCGAGACCGGCATACGGGCGGGCAACCATCGACGCGCCGCGATCGTGCATCCTCTATGGCACCACCAACGATGAAGAGTATCTGCAATTGGCAGACAGGCAACTGGTGGTTCCTGCCGTCCAAGGTCGGCCGCGTCAAGGTCGATGAGCTTGCACGCGATCGAGATCAGCTCTGGGCGGAGGCGATGGACATCGAATGCATGGGCGACCCGATCTCGCTCCCTGAATCACTATGGAGCGTCGGAGGTGCCAAGCAGTTAGCCCGGGACGCTATGGCACCCATGGGTCCACGCGCTCGCCAATGCCTCGGCCGTCGCGGCGGAATACGCTATCATGCCGGTGAATGTCTCGGCCGCCACTGTGGCACAGCTCGGCAAGGTCTATGAACCGACGCCCGATGCCGTAGCCGAACGCATCACCTCCGCCTTCGTGGCGCAGATCGTGCTTGGCATCCCGGTCGAGCGGCAGTCATCCGCCACGGGGCAGAACATCGGCCGCGCCATGCGCAAGAACGGCTGGACGGGGCCGAAGCCGCTGTGGATTGGCGGGCGCACCGCCAAGGGTTTTGAGCGCGCCGTGCTCCCGGACCCTTGCGCCTAGCATTGTGCCCAGATCATCTATATTCCCTTTTTCAACGCCTGATCTGCCGCCCGGCGAAGCTGGATTGCGGTGTGATTTGCGTCCACGCCGATCCATGGCCACCTGAATTTGCCGCACGCCTTGCGGAGAGCCGATCTCGTATACGATCAATTTCAGCACGACGCTTCCATCTTCTTCGTCGACAGAGGGCGGCTGTCAACAGCGGCCTGAAATTGGCTGCAAACCAGCGGCTTGAAATTGCAGCGCGGCCGCACCTCGCCATCGATCTCAGGCGGCAAGACCCCAGCGCAATGCCATGCCCCGTCAAGGCCGCAGCCGCCGAAGGCGGGGGCCAACGGCCAGCCTTTACGGGGCACTGGCGTTCCGCCAGAAATGGGCGACTGGGATCGATGCCTAAACGCCACACAATGGGGCAATTTCAAACCGCTGGTTTTGGATGAAATTCACGCCGCTGGTAACAGGCGGCTGACGGCAGCACCGGACGAACGGGCGTTCCGCTTGGATCGGTCATAATCAATCGCGCTCCCTGATCCAAAAAGCCGGGGTGCCCATCATGGACATCCCTCGGCTCGACCCGCCTTTAGCGGCGGGGCAGGCTGCGCCAATGGGCGCGGACCAGTTCGATCCGGCCACAGCGCGCCCGGCAGTATTCTTCGATGTAAATCATCAAAGTTTGCTCTCGTTTGAGAGCGGTTCTCGCGGGTGTCTATCGATGCCCCGGCACAACGCAGCACAGTGCAACGACGACACCTGCGCGACCGCAAGTTTCGTGAAACACCGCGATGATGTGCCAAGGTGACGGGCGCCGCTCATGCGGGACTACGGAAACGAGAAAATGGGCAAGATTGATTAGCTCGGTGCCTGACGATGGCTTGGCTCCGTTAAAGGATGGCCGGCGTCTCACGACGCGAGCTTCGCGCGATTTGATTTCGCGCCATCAAATCAGGCCAGAACCATGCCCCGATGTCTAATGAATTATGACACGTACTCAGAAAAGCGGATCCAACCATTGCCCGATGGGCTGGTCGCGAGACCGCCCTGCGCAGCATTTTGGCCGTAGTGTCGGCAATGCTCTTGCGCCTTGTCCGCCATCGCCTGCGGCGAACAACCTTCCACTAATGTCTCGCATTTAAGTTCGATCTGAAGCCGGTGTATGGCAATCACATTGATTGGAGAGGCGCAGGCCGTCAGCATCAGCAGAAGACCCGCCGCAGCCATTTTCATTCGCGCACTCCTTATATCTAAGGGGGCTGTTTCTGACGGGGCAGCAGTCATTCTTGCCTATCGTTCGGGGTGATCATACCGCGTGACCCGAGAGATGGAAATCCGGCACCCGCCTGGGTATGTGCTGTGTGTTGCGGGAAGCGGCACAGCATTCCTAACCGTGCCTAACCGTCCTAATAGAATATGAGAGACCCTGGGTAGAGGACGATAGGGGCTGATGAGGGCTGCCAGGGCCTCCTAGAAAACTGACCGGCAAGGACAGGCATGGTTAGGAAGGCGGCTCCGCCCTCCCAGAAATGGCCTTTTTGCTGACGAATGCGATGGCGATTCCCTACCTCATAAGACTGATTTCACGAGAAGGCATGAGAGCCGCCAATGGGGCGCAAATCGTTCGACGTTAACCATGATTCTTTTCCTAGTCATCATTTTGCCAGTGATCCGCAGAATCGCCGAGGAACGCCGATTTCAAAACAGAGCGACCCGGCGCCCGAGCCTTAACGATGTGCTGCGATGCCTCTAGGCAACTGCGTCTATTATGCCCATAGTGGCGAGCAGTCAACCCCAAAGAGGCCCCAAACTGCCACTAAATTCGCACCTACGCCTGATCTCGCCTGACCATCGTTAAACGAGCAGTGAGAAAGCCGAACGCCACATATCGCACTAATAAGCACGCACGCCCGGCGAGATCGAGGACTTGATCGCGGCGGCCAAGTCGAACCGCCATGGCCATCGCGACGCCACCATGATCCTGACGACCTATCGTCATGGGCTCGAGAGCGTCAGAGGTGTGCGATCTCTATGTGGGAACAGATCGATTTTAAGGGCGCAAACCTTCATGTGAACCGCGTCAAGAATGGCAAGCCGAGCACGCACCCGATCATAGGCGACGAGCTGCGTGCGTTGCGTCGACTCCCACAACGTGAGGCGCCATCATCGCCTTACATCTTCTTGACCGAACGCGGCGGCCCGTTCTCAGTGCCGTCGTTCAATTGGATGGTCAAGCGAGCCGGTCGCAAAGCCGGTCTGCCGTTCCAATGTCACGCGCACATGTTGCGCCATGCTTGCGGCTACGCGCTCGCCGACAAGGGACATGACACACGCTCGTTGCAGGCGTTCATGGGTCACGCCAACATCCAACACACTGTGCGATATACTGAGATGTCACCAACGAGGTTTAAGGATTTCTAGCGGTACATAAGGTATCTCCGAGTATGTCATACTAGTATGTGCGCGCACTATACTAGTATCTCATAAGATAAGCCCCTTCCTGAGGTAGGTGGCATATACTCGGAATTGAGGCGGCGGGTGGGAGGCTCCCGGAATTGACCTATCGGGTAGTTCCCGAATCACCCTCCGAATTGAAAAGATAGTGTGCCATTAAACGGGCTCTATGCCGTTAAAGAAACCGAACCCAAATATAGCCGTCAGAAAAAATTGAAAACGATCCAAAAACGATTTCAGTCCGCCATCGTCCTGGTCAGCATTTACATCCTCCCCATGGCACGTGCCAAGCCCCTCGGCGAACCAGGGATTGACCGAAGGCCACCAATGCCTGATCCACCGCCCGGAGACTCGATGGTCGCCGAAACGCTCTAAGAAGGGGATGTACCTGTTCAAATAGGCGTCGATTTTCCTACGGTCGTCCCATCCGCCAATCTCTTCGCGCTGCTCTCCGCAAATGAAGGTCATCGCACGGTGGACATGCACATCATAGATCGGTGTACTCGGATTTAGACCAGCAGTGAAGCAGGAAAATTCGCCAGATTGCTCCACCCTTGTTGTACTTTTCGAGGATTGCTTCTGGCTTCTATATTGGCTTGGCAACTTTTGAAGGTCATCGAGACGGGCGACGAAATTTTTCATGACCGTTTCGTGCTTCGGCCCCTAAAGCGTCATCTGGTTTTTCCACTCAAATAATTCCAGAAGGCTTGCGTCAGTCAGCGGCGCTCTGATGTGGCGCGTGTAGAGCCGAAAAAGTGGTTTTTTGCGTCTCTTCGTCGCTCTCCTGAGCGGCCCAAAATTTGATAAACCCGGCTTCATCGGACACCGATTTGCGAACGTAGCAGTGCATTTCCATGCCAGATTACTCTTGCTCAAAAGGGGCTTTCCGGGTGTCATCTTAGCACCGCACCGCAGCTCAGTGCTGAAGGAAGGCAATCCGGCGCACCCCCGGTGCCCAGCATTAAGCGCATGTCGAGCACGACTTCGTTCGGCCCGTCTGCTCAGGGCATACGATCGCACCGGGCGGCTTCTGCAGCGGGTGTTCGATGGTGATGGTCGACGGAAAAGTGCAGGCATGAAGGATTCGAGAACCGCATCATGAATTCATCTACTACCAGCGCGAGCAGCGCCGCTGCAATCGGGCCGTCGATGCGCGCCGTGTAGCCCCACACGTGCAACGCCGGGTGCAGTTCAAGCAGCCGTGCCCACAGCGCGACGTAGCTCTGCGCCGTAAAAGTCGCCCAGGTCGTGAAGGCGAATCGCGAATCCTTGGGGGTGGTCTATCGACAGCAGCGCAACCTCTCGCGCCAGTCGCCATTCAAGGTCCGGCCCGGCCTGCCATCGGCGAGTTTGATGGCATGCGGTTTCCATAACACGAGCGCCAATGGTGGCAACTTGTCGGACACGTCGCACGCTCTTCGAGCGTAAGCCCATAGATCGGGAAGCCCTTCCAATGGCCTTTGAGAATCACCCCGCCGATCTTCCTGTTGTTGCCGCCGGACTTGAGCGCCCAGGTGTCGCCGGCACCGCGGCCCGGCACGCGCACTGTGTGCGCGTAGATCGTGCGGCCACTGAGAAATGCCGGCGTGTCGTGCGGTGGCATCGACGCCGAGCGGCCGTTCAATGGCCGTGATGGCAACCTGCTTATGGTCAGGCGGCCCCACGCGGCGGCCTCTGTGGTTTAGCGGGCACTGATCAGGTCGCCCCACGACAATCCGAGCCGGGCGCGTTCACGTTCTACAGGGTGCGTTGCGCCGAGTGCCTGCAGGGCTTCGATCAGGGCAGTGCGGGCGGCACCGGGGATTTGTTCGGTCTATGCTGGTACATTGCGCGCCGACCACGGCGGCGCGGGCCGTCTGGAATTCACGCTCGGCGATCTGTTCGGCCGGTGTGGCGCTGTTCGTAGACCGCTAAGAAGCCGAGAAATTTCTTGCGGTGCCGCGTTCAGGCAACCTAAACAGCACCTCATGCTCGCCGGGGAATTTTTGCAAGTGGGGGGCGTTCCAGCGTCCTGCCGGAATGGGCAGTCCGCGGCCGACCCGCGCCCACGTCAGCAGCGCGTTCACCCAGGCGGCAGACTTGCCGACGGCTTTCGCGCTCTGTCGCTGAGTTGCCCCGAAGCCGCTGCGCTTCGATCAGGTATTTTGCAACGTGCATGGTAGCGGCCCTCGCCAGCCCCGATGGCCTGCTTCGCTCTGGCGTGTAGCTTGTCGACGTGCGCGCTCATGCCGCGAGCGTAGCGCGCAATTGTGCAGTAGACCCCATGCCACTCGTGGCTAAGTTGAACGATCTCCGCAGCCTTTCGTAAGCTGATATAGCTACAACAGGCTGTGAGGCAGCGACCCCCCTGGTGCGTATTCTGGGCTCAAATGAGCTTGCTGCGGTGGGCGTCTGTCTCTCCCGACCTTTCCGCTGCTCACGGCACAGGACAGAGGAGTTTTCAAGCAGCAATGCCCCGTTTCCTTCTGGCGGAATGAACCGCCAGTCGTGCGGCTTATCGCTTGAGCCATATTGTCCGTTGACCGAGAAGCTCATGCTGAGCTTCTCGCGCAGCATTCTTTGCGAGCAATTAAGTTCATAGAAGATACTGCTGTGCGGGTTGATGCCCACCCACGCTCGCAATTTCCTCTGGTACTGCATAATCGTCACAGCCTGATCATAGTCAATGGTTCTCTCTGCCGCCGCAATCGGCGGCATGTACGAGCGTGCCATTTTTCGAGCAGGTGTTTTCCATAATTTTGCCGCCTAAGTCGTGCTTGATATCGATGCGATCCATATATCTGCTGAGGAAGGCATTTCGTCCTAGCTCGCAACATGTATGTTGGCCTGGCGGTGAACGATGCCCTTGGCATCATAAAAGCAGATTTCATGAATCAGTATCTACGCGGTGCCGGACATTTTCCAATCAACATCCGCTGCATGTGCTGCCGAGGCAACGATGCTCGCTAGGGCCACCATGCTGCTGCGTGCTAGGGTGCGCTTCATCGATCTTATTCCTTTGGTCACGGCCGCTATCACGCACTCATGGCCTTGGATGCCCCACACATCTCACGTAATATCCTTCTTCACGCGGCGAGCCACGGCTCCCTTCCAGCCGATCGCATGAAGCAAAAAACTCGCCACAACTGAGTAACCGTTGGGGTCAGCACCAAAAGGGGAATTGATTGAGCCCATCGTTTTCATGTAGTGCAGGGCTTGTCTGGCGGCTTGATTATTTATGACGGGCCAATCGGCGTCCATCTCAACGGCAATTTCTCGAAGCGGTCGTTGAACAGTCACCATATCTCAGTCGTTCTCTCGCTCGCGGCGGTTCGCAAATCTTGCTGCCGTCCAAGTATATCGTGCATCGCATCTTTGACATCGGGGAGGCTGAAGGTCCAGCGACCGCGCTTGCAGAAGAATCTGTCAGACGGGCATAGGCATGTCTCTCCGCGTTGGCATTGCATCGGGTAAGAAGCGTCTCGCCATCCTCTTCGTCGAGGCGGACTGCTCCAGTCGCAATCGCTATTTTCGCGAGATCGACTGTCATGTCTTCGAAATGCTTCGGCTTCACGCTTGGCAGCGCCCATTTTTCGAATCTCCTCCTTGACTTGGCTTTAGGCATACTACCCCTATTCCGGCGACGGGACAACGGACGGCGAACGGCGCGGGCTTGACAGGTGCGCGGGATTTCCGCGTGATTGCGCCTGTGAGAGGGCTGAGAGAGGACCCATGCGTTATCTGGTCTTGGCGGCAACGCTGATGGTGATGGGCTGTTCCCAGGGTTTGCTTGACGCAACATGCGGCCAGGGGGCGTCACATACATCCGCGAAGGGACCAACTCACAGCAGGCAAATGCGGATATGTATCAATGCGAGCAAGGAAAATCGGGGCAGGGAGGACGCGGATCGCTTTTTGATGGTCAGGCAATGTAATGCTCGCTCGCGGTTACGTTGCGAGATAGTTGCCCGATGGCCTGAAGTGAGCGACACTTTCTCACCGAGTGCAAAAAGCGGCCGCCCGCGCCGTCTCCGCATCGGGTGCCACAGACACCCGATGCCGGCTCGCTGCGGACCCGTGATCCGGCGCACTGGATTTCGAAGCGACCGCGTGCGCCGTCCATCACCGAAAGGCGATCTTCTCAGGGCGTCACTATGAGCAGGTTGGTACCGCAAAAGTCACAGTGAAAGTGCCATTCAGCCCCCGCGTCGATGGCGCTCGGCACCATCATTCGTAGTACCATCTTGGTGCCGCACGATGAACAGTGCGGACGCGGAATAGCGGACGGCCGATCGTCGTTCTCAGAGCGGGCTAAGGCTGTCATCTGCAACTCCCCCTGAGCGCGGATCACTGGCCTGATGACGTGCCGGTGCCGACGTTCGGCCCGCGAACTCAATCCCCGTGCCGGTTTTCGCAACGGTAATAATCAACGCCGGGATCGCCACCCTCAGGCGTGCCAACGCTTCTCATCAACGCGATGACATCGTGTTCGTAGAAGCACTCGGGGCAAGCGTCAGGTCTTGGAAGCGGCCGGTTGAGACGGTTCAAGCTCGCTTCAATCACTGCGTTGCGAGTTGCAAAGCCTGCAAGCTTCGCGTTGTTTTCCTGCAATTCCGCGCCAAGACGCGCAATGGAATTTTGGCCATACTCAGCAATCTGTTGACCAGAGTACATTGGTTCCTCACGAGCGTGTAAGCCTACGCCTGCCCTAGCAGGCTGACAATGCGCCGGCTGATCGTTGCCTCACTGTTAATCCAACGAACGGTTCTGACGGCGCATCTGGCGCTGGAATTCTTCCTCGCGGCGAGCCGCCTCGCGCTGCTCCTTGTCAAACTCGCTGCGAATTCTCTCGCGCTTTCGGTGCCCCGCCGCGAGCGCATTCAAGTCCTCCCACACGCCGGCACAAAACACCGCCGCCACTGCCAAGGTGACATGGTCTAGCGACAAGTAGCCGACTGATTCGAGCAGCCAAAATCCTGCGTAGAACGTTCCGATCTTGGTGGCGATGTGCATGTCAGCGATTGCCCCCCGGCGTCGTGATCCGGCGTGAGATGGCTGCTTGGGCTTTGCGCAGACCGGGACGTAGCCGGCGTTGACGCTGCCCGTCTCGACGGTCGATCATTGCGTGGTTTTGGTGGCTTGTCATCATCGTCGACGACGGTCAGGATGAAGCGGTCGCCTCGGCATCTCGGCAAGGCTTCCCGGCAAAGGTGCCGCTGCCGCCGCAGTGCGGGCAGATACGGCGCGGATCGTTGCTCATGACTGTTTCTCCATTCTTGCCAATCATAGGGCTCAAAGCACACCGTTTGAAAACACGAGGGAGACCTTGATGGATACGGACGCACTCGTTAGCTTTGTCATCGTGATAATTTTTGGTGCAGTCTTAATTTATCCGTTCTTTCGAATTTTCCAAAGAACGGGCATTAGCGGATGGTGGGCTCTTCTAATGCTAATTCCTCTCCTCAATATCGCTGTACTTTGGATTTTTGCGTTTGCTCGATGGCCGGCCCTTGACTCAGGGTTTTCCTGGTCAGAGAGCGCCTGATCTACGAGGATCACCGCCGCCACCGCCCCTATCGCAGCGAGCCACCAAGCAGCGTCGTGATCCGGCGTGAGATAGCCGCTTGGGCTTTCCGCAGACCGGGACCACCGGCCATCACCGCCTTGGTGATGTATCCGGCGTTGACACCGGCGCCGGAGAGCGAGTGCGTCATCAACATCCTGATCGTGATCTCGTCAATCCCGAGATCGGCGGCAACGGTGCGGTAGGCTCTTCGCAGCATGTTGCCACGTGCCCGGCGATCGAGGCGATGGCCCATCTGGACGCAACCCGGAAAGATCAGCGCCGGATTGGCATCTTTGCGCAAGACACCGCCCCGCGCCAGCCGCAGCGCACGCACGATCGGCACCGACATGGGGATGGTGGCGTCGCCGGTCTTTCCTGACCTGATCATGATCATGCGCGCCTTGGTGTCGATGTCGCGCCATTCGAGCCGGGCAGCCTCTCCAGGTCTCATTCCTGAGTAGAGACAGAAAGCCGCGTAAGCCCTCTATATGCGATTTAATCTTGCGCCATGCGATGGCCCATGCGGGATAGGAAGCGAATGGGAGACCCTTCTGTGAGCGTCTGGAGGCACGCATTTCGATTCCCGACGT
This sequence comes from uncultured Alphaproteobacteria bacterium, assembly GCA_963800215.1. Taxonomy (GTDB): domain Bacteria; phylum Pseudomonadota; class Alphaproteobacteria; order Rhizobiales; family Xanthobacteraceae; genus JAJPKK01. The sequence goes on from CAWCZY010000015.1 coordinate 112,098, forward strand.
TGGCAAGTCGGCGGCCGACAACGAGCGATCGAGTTTGCAGGCTCTCCGGTAGCACGCCCGAAGAAATCCGGGCGCAGGCGACGCCTGAGATCGGGCGCCCTTCGCTGATCTCTCTATGCCACTCGGCGACCGCAGTCGGCGATGCCGCCAGCTCGCTGAGGCTCCGATTCCCGAACTTGGGGAGGATGAGTTGCGTCGACAAGTTGCGCACCACGCGTGCCCACACTGCGCGCTTTCCTTTTGCCAACGAGGCGGCTTCGAGATGGCTGACATAGGCGTCGATCGCCTCACAGAGCTTGACCGCCTTACGCTTGCCGCGGTCCCGCTTGTCGGCGAAGGCGGCGAGCGCGGCTTCGCGAGCGGCCGACACGCTTACGTCGGGCCATCTGCCGAGATTCTTGCAGATCACCACGCGCTTGCCATGGTCTCGAAATTCCCGATAGGCGGTGAACATGGTTTTGCGTGGCCCGGCGCGGACGCGGAGTTCATCGACCTTCGCATCCCAGATCACGACGGTGTTCTCATCGCGAAGGTTGTGAAGGTCTGCAAGCCAAGCCTCAGTGAAGAGGTGTCGTACGTCGGGTCTTGCCTGTGTAGGTGGTCATAGGGCGAGACGCCGCGACGGGGCTTCCATACCAAGTGCCGCGTAGTTCGCGTCGATCCTCGCGGCATCATTGGGTCGAGACAGTGCCATCCGGCATTTCGCCGAGCACGTCATCGCATGGGCACGTTTGCGCCGGAACCGGTTCCCGCACGAGGCGCAAATCTTCCATCCGAAAGTGTCACCAATCCCTTCCGTGTTACACATTCGAGCGGTCGCTTTGCGGCAGAATTCGGGGTCGAGATCAATGCCAATCCATCGCCGCCCGAGCTGCTTCGCGGCGACGCACGTGGTGCCGGACCCCGCGAAAGGGTCGAGCACAACATCGCCGGGCTTCGTGAACAACTTGATGAACCACTCTGGCAACGCGATCGGGAAGGCGGCGGAATGGCCGTGATTGTTCCTCTCCGTCGATATGTCCAGCACGTTCGAAGGATACGCCTTGGTGCGCCCAATCCAGGCTTTCCGATTGCGCCGGAATCCGCTGCCCTCTGTGACGTTGACGATCTCGCTGCCGTGCTCCGGTCGAAACAGGCTGGGCACCATCACCGCGTCTTGATCCATGTAGAAATGTCGTGCCTTCGCGAAATGAAAGCAGGGCTCGTGCGCGTCGCGGGCAACGATTTCGACCACTTGCCGGGATAGGCTGTTTTCTTGTGCCAGTGATAGGTCTCCACATAACGCCAGCCCTGTGCACGGAGTGCCTGCACAAGGTCCATGATGAAGTGTTGGCGCTCGCCATCCTCGCAACCTTCGTTGATGTTGAGGACGAAGCTGCCGGTGGGCTTCAACACGCGCATGATCTCTGCCGCGATCGGTAGGAACCACTCGACGTATTTATCTGCCGGTGGTGCCGCTGTAGTTCGCGGTGCGCCGATCGGGATAGGGCGGGCTCGTCATCACAAGGTCGATGCTGCTCGGCCGGCAGAGGTCCGCAGCCCCTTCAGGCAGTCACCGGCGACGATGGTGTCGAGAGCAAGTTTGATCCGTGGCTGGGGCTGCTTCATTGGTGCGCGTCGAGCCACGCATGCCACGCTGAAGCTATGCCCGCGAAGCTTGCGGCGCTCGCCTTGGAAGAAGACGTTGCGAGTTGCCCAGGCCAGCAATTTCGCGCCGCGCCTGATGTCTGCATCTGATAGCTTGGACGTGTCGACGCCGACGAGCCCGAGCGTGTAGCGATCATGCTCGATGGTGCAGGTGATCTTCTTCGGCGGTGGCGACACTGTTACGATCCGGCGCGTGGTGATCTTCGTCGGCTCAGGTGAGACCGTAACGATCCGGCGCGCGTGGTGATCTTCGTCGGCTCAGGCGAGACCGTAACGATCCGGGCGCGTGGTGATCTTCCTCTCAGGTGCGGACACCGCACCTGCCACCTTTGGCCGTCTTGCCGCCAAGTTGCGGGGTGTTCTTGCCTTGTTCATGCCCCTTCATATGGCATCTGCATTGGAATTACTAGGGAAATTCTCAGGCAGAAATGATCTCGGCGCAATCGTTGAAATACCAGACCGGATTCGGCTTGGTTTCGCGGACGTATTTCTTGGTGATCGTCCACGGCCGGGTCAGGGCGTGATCGATCGTCGTGATCTCGTCGAGAAGGGTGTCCTTGTCGGCGAGGCGGATGCGCTCCTTGATGATGCTCTCGCCGTCGTCGTGCAGGCGGATGCCGCTGGCTTCGTAGGTGCGGGGGCCCTTGAAGCCGCGGGTCTCGACCTCGAGCGTGGTGTAACGGCCGTCGGGGCCCTCATCGACCCATTTCCCGATCGAGAGCCCGTTGAACGTCGGCTCCAGTTCCTGCGGCCAATCGCGTCCATCGGTGAAGATGCGCCGCGGCACGGTGTAGTCGGTGAGGATGTAGGTGGTCTTCGGCATGATGATGATTTCCATCGGATAGACGACGGTCATCACCCGCGGCATGCCGTGCGGGATGCACTGGCCGGTGCGGTCGTCGCCCTGGCCGCCCAAGGCCTGGTCGGCGAGATTGGCTTCGTAACGGGCCTGATATTCCGGCGTCAGCGGCGGCTTTTGCGCGGGGCCGAGCGGCTTGGTCGGGTCCCATTGGATGCCGCTGGTGCGCTTCCACTGGCCGGACCAGTCCGGATATTTCGACAGGTCCGGCACCTGAGCGCCGGCGCCGGATGCCGCGCACAACACCGCTGCCATGGCAATCGAGCCGATCAAATTCCGGTAAAGCATTCCATTCTCCGATGACGCACCGTTGGAATTGGACCAATATCCGCCGGTTGGGACGTGAGCAATAGCACATGGCGCGGCGCAAGGCGGGGCGGCTGCACCCTATATTCAAGCTTCGGCGGCCTTTCCGCGTTCTACCGCAGGTGGAGGGGCCGATTCCCGACGATTCGCCGCCAGCCGCCCCTCGATCCGGGCGGCGCGTGCTCCGCCCATCGACCACGGAGAACCACCATGGACAGCGCGCGCTATCACAAGCTCCAGATCGGCAACCATGCGCTGCAGCCCGAGACCTTGATGCTCGGCTACGGGTACGACCCGGCGCTCTCCGAAGGGTCGGCGAAGCCGCCGGTGTTCCTGACCTCGACTTTCGTATTCCGGACCGCCGAAGAGGGGCGCGACTTCTTCGACTACACCGCTGGGCGCCGTGAGCCGCCCGCGGAAGGCCGGTCGGGCCTCGTCTATTCCCGTTTCAACCACCCCAATCTCGAAATCGTCGAGGATCGGCTCGCCGTCTACGAGAAAGCCGAGCAAGGTTTGGTGTTCGCGTCCGGCATGGCGGCGATCACCACCGCTATCCTGGCATCGGTGCGTCCCGGCGAAGTGATCCTGCACAGCCGTCCGCTCTATGGCGGCACCGAGGTGCTGATCGAGAAAACGCTGACGCCGTTCGGCATCGCGGCCGAGGGCTTCATCGACGGTCTCGACGAGAACCATGTGCGTGAGGCGGCGGAACGCGCCATGGCCAAGGGCCGCGTGGCGATGATTTTCATCGAAACGCCGTCCAATCCCATGAATACGCTGGTCGACATCGCGCTGGTGCGGCGGATCGCCGAAGCGATCGGTGGCAAGCAAGGCGTTCGCCCGATCATCGGCTGCGACAACACGATGCTGGGGCCGGTGTTCCAGTCGCCGCTCGCCCACGGCGCCGACCTGTCGATCTATTCGCTGACCAAATATGTCGGCGGCCACAGCGATCTCATCGGTGGCGCCGTGATGGGTTCACGCGCCGACCTCAAGCCGATCCGCGCGTTGCGCAGCGCCATCGGGACCCAGCTCGATCCGCATTCGTGCTGGATGCTGAGCCGGTCGCTGGAGACGGTGTCGCTGCGGATGGAACGGGCGGCCACCAATGCCGCGAAGGTGGCGCAATTCCTGTCCGAGCATCCCAAGGTCGCGCGCGTGCATTACCCGCCGCTGCTTCCCGCCGGCGACCCGGCGCGGGCGCTCATGGAGCGGCAATCGCGCTCCGCCGGTTCGACCTTCTCGTTCGAGGTGAAGGGCGGGCAGGACCAAGCTTTTGCGTTTCTCAACCGGCTGGAGGTGTTCAAGCTCGCCGTCAGCCTCGGCGGCACCGAATCGCTGATCTGCCATCCGGCGACGACGGTGCATTCCGGGCTGACGGCGGAGGCACGGCGCGAGATCGGGATCACGCCGGCCCTGATCCGGGTATCGGTGGGCATCGAGCACCCCGACGATCTCATCGCCGATGTGGCGCACGCGTTCGCCGGGTGAAGCCGTAGGGTCGGGCGCGCACCGATGAGGCTGGGACCGCAACAGAACGCGAGGGCAGGGGGGCGAACTGGTTCATGGCTGTTCAGCTTTCACATCATGCGCTGTGGCCGACGAGCGGCACGTTTTCGGCGCGGGCGGCACGCGCCAACGCCGTGTCAAGCGTGGCGAGAGGCAATTGCAGGCGCTGGGCGAGTTCGAGATAGGCCGCATCGTAGGGCGTGAGCCCAAATCGGTCGCACAGGCGCAGCGTCGCCGACCAGGCCTGTCGGTTGGTGCCGGGATCAATCGCAATCGCGAGCGATTGCAAGTCGGCCAGCGACGCATCGCGGTACGCGACACCGATGCGCCCGCGCCGAACCGCCGTCTGAAACCCATTGAGCACTTCCAGGCGCCACAGGGCGGGCGCGACCGCGCCGGCGTCCGCTACCTGCTCGAGGACGGCGAGGCTCGCCGCCGTCCGTTCATCCTCGAAGTACCACGCGAGCGTCATCGAACTGTCGATGACGAGGCTCACGGACGCCCTTCGTTGATCAAGTCTTTGAGACTGAGACCCCCGAGCGTGACCCCCTTGCGGCGCGCGATGATGTTGGCGGCTGCCTGCCGCGCGCGCGCTTGTGTCTCTTCATCCGGCGCCTCCGGTACGGACGCGAGAGCGGGTCCTAAATCGACAGGAGCGTCGAGCGCCAACATGTCGTGCGCCTTGAGAAAGCCGTCGAGCGCGTCGCGAGTGCCAAAGCCGAGCAGCCGCCGCAGCTCCGGCTTGGTCAGGTGGCCGAGCCGAAATTCTTCGAGCGCCAGGGCTTCGAGCGCGCGGCGCTCAAGCTCGCCGACGGTGCCGAGGCGCTGGGCAAGATCGTCGGGAATGCGAACCGTGACATCCATGATGGCACTCTAGCCGTGAAGGTGGTCGGGGTCAAAAACAGTATGTGATACAGGGCGCGATCGGTCTTCGTGCCCCTATATGAAGGGTGTCGAGGGCGTCCGCCAAGACCAAGGTGAAAAGCGGCGAGGTGTCGGTGACGATGAGGTTGAACGGTTTGCTCACGGGCGCGCCTTCAAGGCTTCGCGAATGAGCGCGCGCCCACGGCGGCGCGCTTCGACGTTCGGCCCCTCCATCGAAGCGACAGGGGGGCGAAGACCGAGCTCGCCGAGTCCGGCAAGCACTTCGACATAATTTTTGAAGCCGCGTTCCTGAAGGCTATGCCATGTGATCTCACCGGCGGCATATTGACGGATCAGCTTTTCCTCGTCCTCGGACATGGGGCAATTCCTTTCTTTTAAGTATCTAGCAGATTTCGGCCGCAAGCGAATGCAGCCGCGCCTTCAGGCGCGGCACCGCGAAATCGAGGAACGCGCGCAGCTTGAGCGGAACCAGCCGGCCGCTCGGATAGACGAGGCTCACGGGAGAGGGATCGACCTCGTAGTCGCGCAGCACGATGATGAGCCGTCCGTCCAGCACCGCCGCCGCGGCCTGATAGCTCAGCAGCCGGGTGATGCCGGCGCTGGCGATCGCCGCATCGAGGGCAGCTTCCGCCGTGGTGACGGTGAGGCGCGAACGCACCGCGAACATCCCGGTCGACGTGCCGACCCGGAACGGCCACTCCTTGGCCGACGACAGGCCTGCGAAAGTGACGGCGTCGTGGGAGGCGAGCTCATTCGGGTGCGCAGGCACCCCGCGGACTGCAAGATAGCCGGGGCTGGCGCAGACGACGCGGCCGATGCTGCCGATCCGGACCGCGATCATGCTCGAATCCGGCAGCTCTCCGATGCGGAGCGCCAGATCGATGTGCTCGTCGAGCAGGTCGACGATGCGATCGACCAGCAGCATGTGGACGTCGACCTCCTCGTAGGATTTGAGAAACGCCGTGACGATCGGGACGAGGTGGAGGCGGCCGAACACGATGGGGGCGGTCAGGATCAGCTCGCCCTTGGGGGCGCTGTATTCGCCGGAGGCCGCCCGTTCCGCCTCCCCGAGGTCGTCGAGGATGCGCCGGCACGCCGCAAAGAAGTGCCGCCCGCTGTCGGTCAGGGTGACTTTTCGGGTCGAGCGATTGAGCAGTTGCACCCGAAGCTGGTCTTCCAGCTCGGACACCTTGCGGCTGACGGTCGCCAACGGCATCCCCAGGCGGCGGGAAGCGGCTGAAAAGCCCTGCGCCTCCACCACCGCCGTGAACACCGACATCGACTCGAACCTGTCCATGCATTGTTCCATTATATGGAATAGACATTCTACATAATGCCAGATAGTGTTTGTCTATGGAAGAGATCATGTAATGCTGGGTGTCGGCGGTGGCCGACCCAGAGGTATAGGGGGACTGATCATGCCCGGTATCGCCGCGACCATGCCCCTCCCTTCGAGCGACGTTGCCTTCACACCCATGGTCAAGGCCGTGCAGGCGCGCAAAGGCTCGCGCGCGGCCTACAGCCGGATGGAGGAACGGGGAGCCTGGCGGACCACCGTGACGCCGGACCTGGCGGCCTTCCTCGCGGAGCGCGACAGCGGCTATCTCGCCACCGCGAGCCGGGCCGGCCAGCCCTATGTCCAACACCGCGGTGGGCCCAAGGGCTTCATCCGCGTGCTAGACGGCAAGACGCTCGCCTTCGCGGATTATGCGGGCAACCGGCAGTACATCACCGCCGGCAACCTGATGGAAAACGACCGCGCTTATCTGTTCCTGATGGACTATGCACACCGCCGCAGGATCAAGATCTGGGGCCGGGCCAAAGTGGTCGAGGACGCAGAGACGATCGCGCAACTGATGCCGCGAGGCTATGCGGCGCGGCCGGAGCAGGCGATCCTGTTCACGATCGAAGCCTGGGACAGCAACTGCCACCAGCACATCCCGCAGAAATTCGACGCCGCGGACGTGGCCGGCACGCTGGTGAAGCTGCAGGCGCGCATAAGTGACCTCGAGGCGGAGAACGCGGGCCTGCGCGCCTCGCTTGCGATCCCAGCGGATGAACCGCAGGGAGCGTGACCGGCGTGCTCGAAGCCTAGAGTGTCAGGCCGATCGCATTTCGTCCGCGACACATGTGGCGCCATCGAGAACGCGCCGCACCTTCGCAGCCAGTCGCTCGCGGTCATAGGGTTTGCTCAGCAGCTCGACGCCCGGATCGAGGCGGCCGTTGTGGCCGATCGCGTTCTCGGCATAGCCGGACGTGAACAGGACCTTGATGGATGGCCGCATCTCCCTGACACGCTCGGCCAGCTTGCGTCCGCTGATCGGGCCCGGCATCACGACATCGGTGAAAAGCAGATCGATTTCGGCTCCCTTGTCCAGCATGGCGATGGCCTCGGTGCCGTTTGCGGCGGTAAGCACGCGATAGCCGAGGTCTTCGAGCATGGCGGCGATGGTCGAGCGAACGATCTCGTCGTCGTCGACAAGAAGCACCGCCTCCGTTCCGGTCAAGGCTGGCGGCGTGCGGCGGCGCGCGGGCACGGTCTCCTGGGCGACCGCCCGCGGCAGGTAGAGTTTCACGGTCGTGCCTTCGCCGACCTCACTGTAGATTTTCAGATGGCCGCCGGATTGCTTGACGAATCCGTAGACCTGCGGAAGGCCGAGGCCGGTGCCTTCGCCGGGCGCCTTGGTGGTGAAAAACGGGTCGAGCGCCCGTGCGGCGGTGGCGGCGTCCATGCCCCTGCCGGTGTCGGTGATTGCGAACACCACGTATTGCCCGGCCTCGAGGTCGGCATGGTGCGCCGTATAGGCGTCATCGAGAGTGACATTGCCGGCTTCGATGGCGATCTTGCCACCTTCCCGCATGGCATCCCTTCCATTGATCGCGAGGTTCAGCACGGCCGACTGGAACTGCGCCGCGTCGACGGTGGTGTTCCACAGTCCGCCGCCGGTGACGTACTCGACCGTGATTGCGTCTCCGACCGCGCGGCGCACCAGCGGCAGTACCTCGGTCATGAGATGGTTCAGATTGACGATGTCGGGCTTGAGCGGCTGCTTGCGGGCGAAGGCGAGGAGCTGGCGGGTGAGGCGCGCGCCGCGTTCCGCCGCGGCCGTCGCCATGTCGATGCGCTCCAGAGCCTTCGCGTTCGTGCCGACGGCGCGGCGCACCAGCCCCATGCCGCCGATGATGACGGTCAGCAGATTGTTGAAGTCGTGAGCGACACCGCCGGTCATGTGCCCGAGCGCCTCGAGCTTCTGTCCCTGCAGCAGCGCCTCTTCGGTGGCCCGCCGCGCGGTGACGTCCAGCATCGTCGTTACGTGCCCGCCGTCCGGCGTCGGATTGTAGAACACCTCCAGGATATTTCCGGCCTCGCTCTTGCGTTCGACCAGAGCGGGCTGGCCGGTGCGGCGCGCCAGCGCGTCGAGTTCCTGGATATGGGTCGAAAAAGCGCCCGCCGCGGGGGAGGCGGGCGCTATCGCCGACAAGGCGAGCCCGCGCCGAAGCGGGGCCGGGAATTCGATCATCCTGGCGAACAGGGCATTCCAGGCCTGCAGCCGTCCGCCGCCGTCGAATGCCGAAACGCCTTCCCGCACGCTTTCGAGGGTCGCCTGCAGAAGACGCTCCGAAGACGCCGCCCGGCGATAGGCGCCGGCCAGCATCGAGGCGCCGGCGATGAGGGACGCCGCCGCGATGAGAGTGCCGAATATGAATGTGAGGGTGAGCTGCTGCTCGGCGGCCTCCGCACCGGCGAGCCGGGTTCGAAGGCTCCGCTCGGCAGCGCCGGTGATCGAAGACAGGTCGCGCTGCACCGCTTCCATGCTGCGGCGCCCGTCCATTTCCACGATGCTCTTCGCGGCGTCGTAGCCGTGCTCCCGCATGGCCACGATCGTGTCCGCGAGCTCGTTTAATTTGGTCGTGATGTCGGACTGCAGGGTGAGCAGCGCGCGCGGCTCGGGCTGCTCGGAAGAGGCGCTTATCTCCCGCTGCAACTCGGCCATGAGTTGCGGAATGCGCTCGCGGCTGCGTTGATAGGGCGCGAGATATTCGTCCCGGCCGGTGATCAGGTAGCCCCGCTGACCGCGCTCGGCGTCGGCGACGGCTTCATCGAGCGCAGCGGCGGTCTGGACCGTCTGAAAGCCCAGGACCATGTTGGCACGCGCGGCCATCGCATCGGGCACGTTGCGCAAAAGCTGAAACAGCGTGATGCCGCCGAGCAGGAACAGCGGGATGAATGCGAACAAAAGCGCGGGCAGAAGCTCCGAGCCGATACTCGAACGCCTGATCATTCGCGCCTCCCATGGAAGCTCTGGTGCGGGCCGAAGCAATTTCGTCGCCCGTTGCACACCGCCCTCGATCCAGCCTTAGTCCCGGCAGCGTGCGGCGGCAATTCGCCTCTCTGTCGCGGGAGCGTGCCAGGTTCCGGATGCCGCCGGGGATGCGGCAGGCGATCGGGGCGCGCCGCCGTCGCCGCCGGCCGCGTTTCGTTCGACGCGTCGGGGACCACATGGTAACAGAGTCCGGTTTTCGGCCCGCCGAACCCCCGGGGATTGCCCATGAACGAGACCACCATCGGAGCCGGCCATCCGCCGGCGGAGTCCTACGCCGAGAAGCGCTGGCAGTCCGATGTGATCGTCGACCTGATCAAGCAGTTCGGGTTCCCCTATATCGCCCTCAATCCCGGGGCGAGCTTTCGCGGCCTGCACGATTCGCTCGTCAATTACGGCGGCAACAGCCCGCCGATGCTGCTGTGCCAGCACGAGAAGATCGCCGTGCAGATCGCCCACGGCTACGCCAAGGCGACCGGCCGGCCGATGGTTGCCATCGTGCACGACGTGGTCGGCCTGCTGCACGCGACCATGGGCATCTACTACGCCTATGTGGATCGTGCGCCGATCTTCGTCATCGGCGCCACCGGCCCGATGGACGAGAGCCGGCGCCGACCCTTCATCGACTGGATCCACACCGCCAACGTCCAGGGCGAGCAAGTCCGCAATTACGTCAAATGGGACTACCAGCCCGGCAGCATCGAGGGCGTGCCGGACTCCTTCGCCCGCGCCTATGGGGCGATGATGACCGAGCCGCAGGGCCCGATCTACATGTGCTACGACGCCTGGCTGCAGGAGCAGCCGCTGACCGCGCAGATCGATCTGCCGTCGTTCGGCGACGCCAAGGCACCGGTGCCGATGGCGGCGGACCCGGCGGCGCTGGCGGCCGTCGCCGACCGCCTGCTGGCGGCACGGTTTCCGGTGCTGCTCGCCGAATATGTCGGCCGCACGCCCCACGGCTTCGACAATCTCGTGGCGCTCGCCGAAACCGTCGGCGCCGCCGTCTACGACGTCAATGGCAGGCTCAACTTTCCCAATCGCCACAAGCTCAACCTGAGCATGGAGAAGAGCGTCTTCCGCGATGCCGACCTGATCCTTTCGCTCGATACCCGCGATTGGGAGAAGCCGACCCACCGCATCGACCGCACCAAGCGCCGCACCCAGCCGCTTTATCCCGCCGGCTGCGAGATGATCGAGATCGGCTTCGGCGACATCGGGCTCAGCAAATGGTCGATGGACTACACGCGCATGCCCAATTGCAGCCTGCGCGTGCTCGGCGACACCGCGACCGCCATCCCCGCGCTCACGCAGATGTGCCGCGAGAAGATCGCCCGCACGGGCGGCCTCGCCGAACGCATCGCCGCGCGTGGCGCCGAGATCGCAAAGCGGCACGACGCGCTGTTCGCCGCCTGGGCGGCGCAGTCGCGCGAGGACTGGGACGCCTCGCCGATCGCGCTGCCGCGCCTCGCCCATGAAGTGTGGGACGTGATCAAGGACGAGGACTGGCTGCTCACGGCCTGCACGCTGCAGGAGTGGGCGCTCAAATTGTGGGACTTCGACAGGCCTTACCGCCACGCCGGCCGCGCGCTCGGCACCGGCACCCAGATCGGCGTCTCGCTCGGCGTTGCGCTCGCCCATCGCGGCACCGGCCGCCTCGTCGTCGACATCCAGCCCGACGGCGACCTCATGTTCGACGCCGGCGCGTTGTGGACCGCTGCCAAGAACAACATTCCCTTCCTCATCGTGATGTACAACAACCGCGCCTATTACAACGACTGGGAGCACCAGATCCACGTCGCCGAGCACCGCGGCACGCCGGTGGAGCGCGCCCATATCGGCCAGGACATCGTCGCACCGGAGCCCGATTTCGCGACGCTGGCGCGCTCCTGCGGCTGGTATGCGGAAGGGCCGATCGAGCAGCCCAAGGACATCGCCGCCGCGCTGCGTCGCGCCATCGCCAGGGTGAAGGCCGGGCAGCCGGCCCTGGTCGATACGATCCTGCAGGCGCGATGAGCGGGGTGGGGGCGCGACAGCGCGCAGCCCGGATTGAGCGCCAGCGAAGTCCGGGACCGACTTACGTCCACGGCAAGGCCGCTCCCGGGTTTCGCTGGCGCTCAACCCGGGCTACCGGCTACGAGCTGCGCTACTTCTTCGCCTGGTTGAAATACTTCAGGTCGGGCGGCGCCTGGCCCTTCTTCGACGGCATCAACAGGCCGTCGGCGCTGAGGAAATAGCCCTCCTTGCCGATCTGGACGTGCTGGTTGCCGACGCTGCAGATGTTCTCGACCCAGATCGGCTTCTTCTGCAAAGCGTAGGTCTTGTGCACCGTCCATGGCCGCGTCAGCGCATGGTCGATGGTGGTGACCTCGTTGTGCAAGATCTCCGGGTTCGTCTTGTCGCGGTAGATGCGCTCCTTGACGATGGTCTGGTTGTCGGCGTGGAGGGGGATGCCGGCATTGTCGAAGGTGCGGGGACCATTGAAATTGCGGGTCTCGACTTCGAGCATGTCGTAGGTGCCGTCGCCGTCCTCGTCGATCCACTTGCCGATGGAGTAGCCGGAAAAGGTCGGCTCGGCATCGTCCGGGAAGCTGCGCCCATCGGTATAGATGCGGCGCGGCATGGCGTTGACGAACACGACGTGGGTCGTCTTCGGGGTGACGACGAATTCCAGTCCCTGGTTGCCGGCCAGGTCCCGCGGCAGGCCGGCGGGAATGCAGGCGTAGGATTGATTGGCGCCCTGGCCGCCGGCCGCCTGGTCGGCCAGGCTCGCCTCGAAAATCGCCTGGTATTCCGGCGTGAGCGGCGGCTGCTGGGCCCGGCCCGGAGCCTTGGTGGGGTCGTACCGGTTGGCACCTTTCTCCGGCCAGCGCCACTGGCCCGACCAATCCGGATATTTTGCGGCGTCCTGCGCCTGGACGACGGCCACGCAGGCGAACAATGCGACCACGGCGGCTGCAATCGAACGTCGGTCGAACATGAGCGTTTCCTCGTATGCCGGCTCTCGCGCGAAGATACACCGGCATGGCCGGTGCGCGGAAGAGAGTCCCCGCGTTCTCCCCTCTCCCGCGTGCGGGGGAGGGAGTGTGCCCCTGCGTCCGGGCCACGGCAATCGACGTTGCCAGCGAGAGCCTGCTATGAACCTGCCATGACGCTCGCGACTTCATCCGCATCCGAGGTGACCGACATTGCTGCGCCGGCACGCCGCGGCAGCCGCTTCGCCGAGATCGCGTTGCCGGCCGCCGGTGTCTTCATCGGCATGGCACTGATCCTCGGGCCGTTCCTGGCGACGGTCATTCGCAGCGTGCTGTGGTGGGACGCCGCGGGCGCCGCCCTGTCGATGAAGAATTTCGCCGGGCTGTTTTCAGACCCCCGGTTCTACCAGGCAGCCGGCAATACCATCCTGTGCGGAGTCGGCGCGACCTTCATCAGCTGCGTGCTGGGCCTGAGCCTCGCCTGGGTGGTGTCGCGCACGGACATGCCGGGACGGCGCTGGTTCGAGGTATTCAACCTGGTGCCGTTCTTCCTGTCGCCCTATGTGGGTGCCATCAGCTGGATCTATCTCGCCGCGCCCCACAGCGGCATCGTGAGCCGGTTGCTGCACGACACCTTCGGCCTGCCGGGCGACCTCATCCCAATCTATTCCATCGGCGGCGCCATCTGGGTGCTGTCGCTGTTCTACACGCCCTACGTCTATCTGTTCGTGATCGCACCGATGCGGCAGATGGACCCGGCGCTGGAGGACGCCGCCCGGGTGCACGGCGCCGGGTTCTGGACGACGCTGCGCCTCGTCACCCTGCCGCTGCTGGCGCCGGCGCTGATGTCGGCGGCGCTGATCGTCTTCGTCACCAGCGCCGGACTGTTCGACGTGCCGCTGGCGCTGGCCTCGCCCCACGGCATCCGCACCATGCCGACGGAAATCTTCCAGCTCGTGCAGTATCCTTCCGATCTCGGCCGCGCCGCCTCGTTCGGCGTGGTGGTCATGGTGTTCACCATCCTGGTCACGGTGCTGCAACGCCGCTACATCGACCGCCGGCGGTTCGAGACGGTGACCGGCAAGGGCTATCGCCCGCGCACCATCGCGCTGCGCCCCGGGGCTCGCGCCGCGGCGCTCGCGCTCGAAGCCGTCTACATCGGATGCGGCGTGGTGCTCCCGGTGATCGCGCTCTTGATGGTGTCGCTCTCCAGCATCTGGACCGGCAAGGTGACCGCGGCCACGCTGACGCTGCGTAACTTCGAGTACGTGGCGTTCAACTACCGTCTCACCCAGCAGGCGGTCATGAACAGCCTGTTCCTGGCCCTGGTCGGCGCGACGCTCGGTGTCGGGATCAGCGTGCTGCAGGCCTATTACGTCAATCGCGGCACGCGCAAGCGGCGCGGCCTGGTCGATGCCATCCTGTCGCTGCCGCTCGGCATCCCCGGCATCATCCTCGGGCTCGGATTCCTCATCCTGGCGATCCGCACCCCGCTCTATTCGACGCTGGCCATCATCCTGATCGCCTATATCGCCCGGTTCTTCCCGTTCGCCACCCGCACGGTGTCGGCGATGCTGCTTGCGATCAACCCGGAGCTCGAGCAGAGCGCGCGGGCGAGCGGCGCCACCTGGCTGCAGACCATGCGCTACGTGCTCCTCCCGCTGCTGATGCCGGCGATCGTTGCGGCGTGGCTGATGCTGTTCGTGATCTTCATCCGCGAGCTCGGCGCCACCATCCTGCTTTATGCGCAGGGCACCGAGACCATCAGCGTGGCGCTGGTGGTGCTGAGCGAGCGCAGCTCCGGCTACGTCGCGGCGTTGGCGGTGATCCAGCTCATGCTGCTGCTGATTGCGTTTTCGCTGTTCCGCGCCACCCGCACCTCGCTGCTCCAGGCCTGAGGGGTTAGGCGTGTTCGTGCGGATCACGGATTTGCGCAAGACGTTCGGCGAATTGACCGCGGTCGACGGTGTTTCGCTCGGCGTCGAGGAGGGCCACACGCTGGCGCTGCTCGGCCCCTCCGGCTGCGGCAAGACCACGATCCTGCGCTGTCTCGCCGGCCTCGAGACGGCGGACGCCGGCGCCATCGAGATCGCCGGCAGGGCGGTGTTCGACCACGCCGCCGGCGTCAACCTGATGCCGGAGCAGCGCGAGCTCGGCATCGTGTTTCAGTCCTACGCGGTATGGCCGCACATGACGGTCGCTGAGAATGTCGGCTTTCCACTCAAGGTGCGCGGCGTCGCCAAGGCCGAGGCGCAACGGCGCACCGCCCGCGTGCTCGACATGGTCGGCCTCGCGAGCGCCAGCGCCAAGCCCGCGACCGCGCTGTCCGGCGGACAGCAGCAGCGAGTGGCGCTGGCGCGCGCCCTCGTCCACGAGCCGCGGCTGGTGCTGTTCGACGAGCCGATGTCGAACCTCGATGCGCAATTGCGCGCCCATATGCGCATGGAGCTGGCGGTGCTGCGGGAGCGGCTCGGCTTCACCGCGATCTACGTCACCCATGACCAGACCGAGGCGTTCTCGCTCGCCGAGACCGTCGCGGTGATGAACCACGGACGCATCGAGACCATCGGCGATCCCCGCAGCGTGTTCCGGCGCCCGCAGACGCCGTTCGTCGCCGAATTCCTCGGCCTCAACGTGCATCGCGGCCGCGCCGTGAAATCGCATCCCGCGCCCGACGGCGGCCTCTATGTCGAGGTGGCGCTGGCCGACGGCCTTTCCGTGTGGGGGGTGCTCGGCAGCGCGACGCCCCCGGCTGAGGGCGCGGGCGTTCTCGCCTGCACCCGCAAGGAGCATATCGGCGTCGACAAGCCGGGAGCCGCAAGCCTCGACCCCGCGGCCACCGCCGCCGCGCATCCCCCGCATGCCCGGCTGTTCTACGGCATCACCCAGGCGGCGTCGTTTCTCGGCCTCGAAGAGGAATACATCGTCGCCGTCGACGGCGTCACCTTCGGCGCCATCCAGCCGCCGCGCGGCCTGCATGCCGGCGAGGCCGTGACCGTCACCATCCGGCCGGAGGACTGCATCGTCTTCGTCGAGGACGAGGCGAGGCGGTGAGGCGGGGGCTCCGGCCCAGCCGGCGCCGCCGCTTCACGGCGGTCAGGATTGCGGCACCGTGATGCCGGCCTCCTCGTAGTAGCGCAGCGCGCCCGCATGGAACGGCACCGGAGAGCCCCGAACTGCGCTTGTCGAACTGATCTCTTTCGCGAGCGCGTTGGCCGAAGTCAGCTCTTGCGTGCGCTCCAGCAACACTTTCGTGATTTCGTAGGCCAGAGGCTCCGCCATCAGCTCATGGGCGACGAAAAGGGTCATCCCGGCCGCGGCGGGAATGTCCTCGTCCACGCCCGGGTAGGTTCCTTTGGGTATCGATGCGACGAAGTAGAACGGACCGTATCTCATCGTTATCTTGGGAACTGCGTTGCCGGTGGGAATAAGGCGAACCCGCACGCCCGGCGCGGCAGCCAGTTCGCCGATGACCGCCGCCGGCAATCCTGCGTCCAGGGCGAACGCGTCGAGCTTGCCGTCCTTGAGCGCCGCCGCCGCTTCCCTGTCGTCCAGATGTTCATGGACGCCGAGGTTGTATGGTGTCACGCCATGGGCCTCCAATACCCGAAGCGCTTTGACATCCGTCGTCCCGCCCGCCATGCCGGTAGACACGCGTTTGCCCTTGAGGTCCCCAACCACCTTGATCCCGCGATCCGCCAGCGTGACGAGATGCAAGTATCTGGCTTGGGTTCCCAACAAATTCCGGACCGCGACCTTCTTGGCCAAACCATCGAGCTGGCCTTGGGTGGCGGCCCACGCGAGATCTGCCTGCGCCAGGGCAAGCTCGATCCTTCCCTCTTGCAGCATCTTGATGTTCTCGGCGGTACCGTTGGTTTCCGGCGCTATCGCATCGACCTCGGAAACATACTTGGAGATGACGGCAGCCATCGCCGTACCCAACGGGTAGAACACGCCTTCCTTGCCAGCCGTTCCGATGAAAAGCTGGGTCCGCGGCTTCGCAAGCAGCGATCGAGGCGCCATGACGCCGGCCATCGAAGTCCCGGCCCCGATTCCGAGGAGCTTGATGGCTTGCCTGCGCGTCAATTTCGACATGGTATTGTTCCTCGGCTTGAAATTCATGCGGGGCATTGTCGCTTCCCGCCCGGCATCGTCATTGTGGAAGCTGGGCCGTCCCCGCCGGTTCGGCGGCGGCGGCTGTGTCGATGTCAGGCTAGGGACGACCGCCGGCATGGCGTCCCGAGCATGGTGCAAAGCTCCGCATATGCCGATGTTTCAATACGAATTTCCTTCTGTTGTGTTGCATGTGCATGACCGCCAATGGAGACGAACGCGGAAGAAAGCCACGAACCTGACGTTCGCCCTCGCTATGTCGGGGATGCCCTTTGGTGAGAAGGCCCGGGCTTGTCGCGTGCAAGTTCGGCAGCAATGTGGCGCCCGGCAGGCAGAGCGGCTTGGACGGCATACCGCCCCTGCGGTTGCAACATGCAAATGCCCTGGTTTGGCTGCGCCGGCGGGTAGCCCCGACGCCCCCTCGAGAAACGCGCATGGCCCCCGGGCTATTGCGCCAAGCGCGCCTTGATCTCGCGGCAGATCTCGGCAAGCTCCACAGGCTTGCACAGCACGGCGCCGGGCAGCGCGACCTCATCCTCGAAGACATCGGGATACGTGGTCATCAGGATGACAGGCACACGAGGCCTTTTGTTCCTGATCAGCCGCGTCAGCGCCAAGCCGTGTGTCTCGACCGCCGGCAGCTTGATATCGGTAACAACCACATCGAACGTGTTGCTATCGACAGCGTCGAGGGCCGCCGCGGAACCCAATGCCACGACGGTGCGCATTCCGGCAGCCTCAAGGGAGCGCGCGGCCGCGTCGGCAAACGCGGCATCGTCATCCACGAATAAAACGAAAATCGATCCGCCCACGGCTGCACCGGAAATATTTCGGAGAAATGCCGACCCCGGATTTTTCATACCATGGTTTGGCGTGGCAAAAATCACACAAGGCAAGAATAAAAACGGGCCGGCCCCTTAAGGCGGGCGACCCTCGCGTTTTCACGGAGCGGGCCGAAAGCGAAACAGGGCCGGACCAGCGGCGAGGCCCGGCGGGCGGTGAACCGCGCCGTCAGCTTCGCCGCGGCGCCGGCGATCGCAGCAAGCCGTCCGATCCGGTCAGGGCCGCGGCGCGTGTCCGTGGCGCTCGGCGGCGGACAGGTCGCCCTGCTTGGAGATGGTGTTGCCTCGTCTTCCCAGCGGTCGCCATTCGCCCTCCAACGAGAGATACCGCTCGGCGAGGCGCTGATAGTAGCCTCGAAGGAAGGCCGAGGAGGCGCTCTTGGCCAAGTCGGAGAATTTCGCCGCCTCTTTGCGGTTCCGCTCCGCTCTGCTCAATGGGTCCGTCATCTACGCTCCCCACACAACTCCCGCCCCGCTCAAGTGCGTCGGGCTCGGGGGCAGCCGGGGCCCCAACCGGGAGGCCCCGTCATCACGCTTCCCCGAAACCATCTTTAGCTCAAATAAAGCGCTTCCGGGCGCTGAAATGCGGCGGCAAGCGCGAATTTCCGGGGCTGTTGTGTGCAGGACACGGTGGTCCTCGCCGGCGCCGCCGAAACAATCCATTGAACTTCCCTGCTTTTCAGGACAGAACCGGGCAACGCCGCACAGTCCGAATGTTGCCATCGACGGCGGGACAGAGATCGGGCGCTGGGAGATGAATGATCGGTTCGCAGCAAGGGCGGTTGCACGCGCCGTGCTCGCGATCGGCCTCGTGCTGGCGGAATTTCCGGCGCGGGCCGCTGTCCTGGACGAGCAGGACACCACGCGGCTGGCCGGCATTACGGAGGCGATCCAAGCCTTCGAGAACGATGTCGGTTCCGCGCTCCACAACCTGACGCCAGATGAATCCGGACAAATCGAATCCTATGCCTATGTGGAACTGAACCTCGAAGCCGCCCACGAACGGCTGAACACCATATTCATGCTGGTGGCCGCTTCCATCTACATGGACTCCGCGTCCGATCAGTTTCTCGTCTTGAGCGTCATGTACAAACAATTGCTGACGCCGAGCAAAAACTACCTGAACGAAAAGAAGGATGCGATCGCCAGCATGGCGGCCGCCCGCCCGGCGAACAAGGTGTTTGCGGCCTACAGTGCGCGCGCCACCGCCATCATCGGCGATCGCGCCATTCCCCTTCTCGACGAACTGTATCAAAGGATCGGCGCGCTCCAGCGCTAAGCAAGATTCAGCGGGTCGACCAACGGATGGGTTGCGGGCGCTGCGTCAGCTTTTGCCGGTTGCAGATATGTCGTGGCACACCCCCTGGGCCAGCAGCGGCCGCCGGCGCCGTTCACGTATGAAGTAGGCGCTGTTCAAACTACAGCACTGTTCAAATCATAGCGGTGTGGTCGGGAATCCCACCGCCTCCATGCTGGTTCAGCCGGCCGCACAATTGTTGACGCAATACCCCGGGATAGGCAGCATCGCAGATCTCCCGGCAGTTCCGGAATGTCGGATTAGGAGAGGAGAGCACCATGACGGATCGGGACCGTTCGTCGGGCCTGGAGCGGCGGGCATTTCTGGGAGGCGCGGCATCGGCAGGCATGGCCTCGGTGCTCGCGTCACACGCGGCCCTTGGCCAAACATCGGCACCGGCTGTGCCGTCCGCCCCTGGTTCCGCCATCACGGTCCGCACGGCAGAACATCTGGTCGGCAGCGCCGTCAACCACGCCTATGCGGTCAAGGCGGGCCCATTCGTGTTCCTCAACGGGCACGAGGGCTATGATTTCGCGGCTGGCTTCGTTCCCGCGGTCGCGGGCGCGCCCGGGTTTCCCGAATACGGCAAGCCCGGCTTGCGTCGCGAGGCGGACTTCATATTGGAACGTATGAGGCAAATCCTCAAATCGTTCGGCACCGACTTCGCGCACTGTGTGCGCCTCGACCAATACTACACGGATGCGAATGCGGTTCGCGCCTATCACCTCGCGCGCTTCGCCGCGCTCGGCAAATATATCCCACCCAGCACTTCGATGATCACGGAGCGCTGCTTTGGCGGAAAGAGCACCATGACGACCTCGCTCATCGCGGTGCCGCCGGAACCGCAATGGGAGATCAAAGGGGTCTATCCCAAAGATGCGGCCTTCTTTGCCTATTCGGGCTACGCGCCCGCGGTGACGGCGAACGATTTCGTGTTCGCGGCGGGAGCGGGCCCCGATCCGAAGGACGTGCTCAGTAACGATCGGCCCGAAGGACCGCACTATTTCTGGAGCACCGAGCTGCCGATCCGGCGCCAGGCGGAATCCGCTCTGAGAAAAATCGAGAGCACGCTGAGTGCCGCGGGGACGAGCCTCGCCAATTGCCTCAAGGCGCAGGTCCATATCGCCGGCGAGGAGAACTTTCCGGATTTCCTCGATGTCTGGAACGCGCATGTCGGCGCCTCTCCCGTCGCGCTCACCGTGACGCCGGCCAAGGCCTTCTCCGCAGCCGAGATCATGCTGTCGATCAATTACATCCTGCTCAAGGATGGCGCTCAACGCAGGAAGGAGATCGTGCGCGCGGAGATTCCGGAGATGGCCTCGTACTCGCCGGCCGTTCGCGCCGGCGAGTTCGTATTCAGCCCGGGCCTGCTGCCTATCACGCGCGAGGGAACGGTGGCCGGCCTGCTCCAAGGCGATCATTTCCAGGGGCTCTGCCTGCGCAGCCAGCTCCAAGCGAATACGATCTACGACCATGCCGAAGCGATCGCGAAAGCTGCCGGCACCGACATGCGCAATGTCGTCCGCATCGATTATTGGGTGAGCGACATTCGCGAATTTCCGGGGGTCGCGTTGGCGTGGGCGGGGCGCTACGGCAACGCGCCGCATCCCTTTGCCTGCGTCGTCACGCCCAAGCTGCCCGCCCCCGGCGCTACCGTGATGGCGGCTTTCTGGTTCTATGCCGGCTGAATACGGGTTTCCGCGGCACGGCGCCGCCGCACCCGTAGCCTGGATGGATAAAGCTGGCGGAACGGCGCTCGGGTGCCTAAATCATGCCAGTGCCCACGGCGCCACGGTGGCGTCAGGGGCCATCGTTCTCGACTCGCGTAAGAAGCTCATGTCCGCCTTCTCCCTGCTGCTCAACCTGCTGTGGATTGCCTTCGGCGGCCTGTGGATGGCGGTCGGCTGGGCGATCGCCGCCGTCATCATGGCGATCACCATCATCGGCCTGCCCTGGGCACGGGCGGCATTCAATATCGCCATCTATACGCTGCTGCCGTTCGGCCAAAAGGCGGTGTCGCGCGCCGAATACACCGGCACTGAGGATCTGGGCACCGGGCCGCTCGGCTTGATCGGCAACATCATATGGTTCGTTCTCGCCGGCTGGTGGCTGGCGCTGGGGCATCTCATCACCGCGATTCTGCTCGCGGTCACCATCATCGGCATTCCGTTCGCCTGGGCGCATTTGAAGCTGGCCGGAATAGCACTCTGGCCGATCGGCAAGATCATCGTGCCGTCCGACGAAGCGTCGCTGTCCCGCTGGCCCTGAGGCGCGTTCCGAAATCCGGTCTGTAATCGCCCGCTGCGTCACGCAGTCGCGATCAGCACGCGAACCTTGTCTTCATTGCAAAACCTCGGGGCCGCCTCTAGTTTCCCCTGGACTTAAAAAAGACGCCCGGGAGGAACAGATGAAGCCCGTTCTCCGCTCCGCGCTCCTTGCCGCCATGCTCGGATACTGCCTCATCGGTGCCGCCGCCGCGCAGGAGCCGCCGGCCATGCAGGGCGCATCGGCGCAGGAGAAGGCGCGGCTCGCCCCGCTCATCGAGGGCGCCAAAAAGGAAGGCAACCTCACCTATTGGGACGTCGTGATCCAGCCCGAGACCAATGACGCGCTGACGGCCGCGTTCCGCAAGCGCTACGGGCTGCCGAATTCGTTCCAGGTCAACTACCAGCTTTCCGCAACGGTCGGCCTGGTGACGCGGGTCGAGCAGGAGATCAACGCCGACCGTGTGACCATCGACATTGCCGCGGTCGGCTCGCCGCCCTGGGTGTTCGAGCGCGCGGCGGCCGGCGATGCGCTCGCCTATGACTTGCCCGAGTACAAATATTTCGCCGACGCGTTCGCGCGCGGGCTCGGCAAGCCCGGCGTGTTCGCCTTCAATGGTGCCTATCTGTTCGTCCCGATGTGGAGCACGGACCAGCTCAAATTCGACGGCAAGTCCTGGAAGGACGTGATCGACGCGGTTCCGCCGGGCCGCATGAGCATCGGCGACGTGGCGAAGTCGGTCGCCTATCTCGCCACCTATGCCGGCCAGCGCGAGGTGTTGAACCAGGATTATTTCAAGAGCGTCGCCAGGATGAAGCCGTCTTTCCTGATCCGCTCCGAGCAGATCGCGGGCCGGCTGGTGACCGGCGAGGACCTGATGTCGTTCTCCGGCATGCCGACGCGCGCCTACCAGTACAATCAGAAGGGCGGCAAGCTGAAGTTCATCTTCCCCACCGAAGGCTCGGTGCTGCTGCCCCAGAGCATGTTCATCCTCAAGAAGGCGCCCCATCCCAACGCCGCCAAGCTGTGGGTCGATTTCATCCTCTCCGAGGAAGGGCAGACCATCCTGGTCAAGGGCGAGGCGATGGTGTCCGGCCGCTCCGGCTTCAAGAGCCCGCTGCCGGAATACGCGCCGAGCATCGACAGCCTCAAGCTGATCAGCGTCGACTGGGCTGCGCTCTCCGCCGACAAGCTGAAGCTGCTGCGGGACGAGTGGACCGGCGTGTTCAATCCGTGACGCTGCGGTCCGGCGGGTCTAAAGCCTCACCGCGCCGGAGATGATCTCGGCGCAGAGCGCGTCGTCGAGCCGCACGAAGGCCTGCGCCCGTGGGTCGTCGAAAAAAATCTCGTCGCCGGTTTTGCCGGGATCGAATCCCTCCCGGGCGAGGTCGAGCTTCTTCTGCTTGAAGGTGGCGGTGACCTCGATGGCGTCGCGGATGCGCACGAACAAAGGCCGGGCGTAGTCGGGCAGCCGCGCCGCCAGATAGGTCCGCAGTGCCGCGAGATCGAGGCCGGGCTCGCACACGATCGCCGCCATGCCGGCGCGGCCCTCGCGACCCGCGACTTCGACTCCGTACACGTTGGCTTCGTGGATTCCCGGGAAGCCGGTGATGGTCTCGGAAACCTCCGTGGTGGAGACGTTCTCGCCCTTCCAGCGGAACGTATCGCCGATGCGGTCGATGAAATAGAAATAGCCGTCCGCGTCCTCGCGCATGAGGTCGCCAGAGCGGAACCAGGCATCGCCGTTCGCGAACACATCGCGCAGGATCTTGCGCGCGTTTTCCGCCGCGTCGGCATAGCCCTCGAACCGCATGTTGGATTTCGCGGGGTCCTTGAGGATCTGTCCGATCGCTTCGCCGATCTCGCCCGGCGCCGCCTGTTCGTAGAACCCCTGCGCGTTGCGGATCGGCGCTTGCCTCTCGATGTCGAACCTGACGATCTTGATCGGAAACTGGTGCTTGAGGAACCATGGCACGCGGCCGACCGCCCCCGGCCGGCCGTCGAAATTGAACAGGTTCACGTTGCCTTCGGTCGCCGCGTAGAACTCCAGGATCCGGGGGATCGCGAACCGCGCCTGGAACCGCGGCCACACGTCGGGGCGCAGCCCGTTGCCGCAGGCGAGCCGCAGCCGGTGCTCCCGCTCGCGCGGATGCGGCGGGGCTTCCGCGAGATAGCGGCACAATTCGCCGATATATTGAAACAGGGTGCAGTCGTTGGCGACGATGTCATCCCAGAATTCGCGCGCCGAGAATTTCTCGCGGATGAAGACCGAGCCGCCGGCGACCAGCGCCGCCCCGGTCGCCACCACGCCGCCCGCGGTGTGATGCATCGGCAGGCAATCATACATGCGGTCGTCCGGCCGCGTGTCCATGACGCCGGCGAAGCCGTAGGCCGCGAGCATCAGCCGGTAATGGTTGATGTTCGCCGCCTTCGGCATTCCGGTGGTGCCGGAGGTGTAGATGAACACCGCTTTGTCCTCGATGGTGAGCGCCGGCCGCTCCGCGGCTGCCAGCGGGCCGCCTTGGAGTGCTGCGACCGCGTCATCGATTCGGGGATGTCCGCCGGCGTGCGGGCCGGGCGCGCCATGGACCCAGGTTCGCGCGTCGGTAGTGCGGAAGCTCTCGCTCGAAGCGAGCGCGGCGGCAAGCTCGGCCGCGACGATCACGTGCTTGGGCGCGACGATGTCGATGCAATGGGCGAGCGAAGCCCCAGTGAGGTTGGTGTTCAGGAGCGCGACGGTGACACCGGCGCGGGTCAGCCCGAGCCAGATCGCAAGGTATTCGGGCCGGTTCGGCATCAGCAGGGCGACGACGTCGCCTTTGGCGAGCCCCTGAGCCAGTGCCCAGCGGGAGTAGCGGCGCGAGCGTTCCGCCAGCGCGCGGTAGCTGAAGCTTTCGCGCTCCGACAACAGCGCCGGCCGGTCGCCGTGCCGCTCCGCGAGTTCGTCGATGACCTCCGGAAAGATGCGGGTTGGATTGCGCACGATCGGCATCGTCATCCGCAGCGTGCGCATGGCGCCGCGGAGATAGGTGATATCGCTCCGCAATCGCTCGAACACCCGGCGCTCCCGATGCGCTGCCACCTCAGTCGTTAGTGGCCGCACCATCGTGGAGTTGGCGCAATGTGGCAAGAGCGCTCAGCGATCGACACCGCCGAATGGCACCAGCGGGTTGTCGGCGATCGCGGCGCGGTCGGCGCGGTCGGGCGCGGCGGCGCCGAGGAAGGCGTCGAACAATTCGCTGATGGTGCGCGGATCGATGTCGCGCACGATGAACACCATGCGGGTGCGCTCGTCACCGTCGGGCCAGGCGGGGAGCCGCGCCGGCGGATGCATGAGGTGCTGGACGGCGTGGACCACCAGCGGTGTTCGCGGCGTCTCGGCGATCTTCACCACGCCCTTCATGCGCAGCAGCTTCGGCCCGTGCATGGAACGCACCAGGTCGAGGAACATCTCGAAGGCGCTCGCCGGTATGGCGGCTTCGGTCGAGAGGCAAAACGCGCGGATATGAGCGTCGTGGCGGTTGGGATCGTGGCCATGCCCGCCATGCCCTCGAGCCGCGCCTTGCGCATCCGCATAGGCCTCGGCGGCGAGCCAGCGCCGCACGTCGGCGGTCTTGGTGGTGGGATCGTAAAGGCCGCAATCGAACAGGCGGGCGGCCACCGCCTGTCCCGCGGCCGCATCGAGGATCGGCGCCGCCGGATTGAGTGCGCGCAGGCGCTGCATCAGGACGGCAAGCGCCTCGGCATGGGCGCCGCCGGCGAGGTCGGTCTTGGTGAGCACGATGCGGTCGGCGACCGCGGCCTGCTTGACCGCCTCCGGATGGGCTTCGAGGGTCGCTGCGCCATTGACCGCGTCGACCACGGCTATGACGCCGTCGAGCCGGTAGCGCATGGCGAGGTAGGGATGCACCATCGTGGTGTGCAGCACCGGGGCGGGATCGGCGAGGCCGGTCGTCTCGATGACCACCCGGGAGAATGCGGCGCGCCCATTGTCGAGATTGCGGGTGAGCCGCTCCAGCGCCTCGACGAGGTCGCCGCGCATGGTGCAGCACAGGCATCCCGTCGACAGCAGCACGAGCCCCTCGTCGACCTTCTCCACCAGCAGGTGATCGAGGCCGATCTCGCCGAACTCGTTGATGATCACGGCGGTGTCGGCAAGCGCGGGATCTCGGAGCAGGCGATTGAGCAGGGTGGTCTTGCCGGCACCGAGGAAGCCGGTCAGAACGCTCAGCGGAAGAGGTGGGCCCGGCGCTCGCGCGGCTCCGCGCGCAGGGGTCATTGCGCCTCGGTCGGGGGAGGCGGGGTCGCCGGTTTCGGCTTGACGGCCGCGACGGCGGGCTTCGGCTTGGGTTTCGGTTTCTCGGTGGCAATCGTGGGCTTCAGGTCGATGGGTGCCCCCGATTTCGGCTTCTCCGCAGTGCCCGCGGGCTTTGGCTGGAGCGTTGCCGTCGATTTAGGCTTCGGCTTGTCGCCGGCAGGCTTGATCGCCACCGCAGGTGCTTCGCCGTGCAACGGTTTGGAGGACGGCGACCCCGCGTCTGGCGCTTCGGCCTGCCTCGGGGTCTCGACGGCGGCATGTGCAGCCGGCTTTGTCGGCGGCTTCGCGGCGGCCGGCTTGTGTTTGGCCGGCTCGACAGTCGCCATGGCTGCGGCCGGCGAACCCCACTTGTTCGGCGGCCCGACATGGACGTCGATCGGCGCCGATGCGAGCCCCGAGGTCAGGATTTCCGATGCCTTTTGGCTTGGCAGGCTCGACAGCAGGAACGATGGCTGGCTGCCGTCAGCGTTTGCGGAGGCGGAATTCGTCTTCGTCCTCGGACGCCGGCTTGTGCCGCGCCTTGTTGCCGCAAATCTCCTCGCGGAGATTGGGCGGGTCGGTGGCGACCGGCACTAGGGCGTCGACGCTGCCGCGAGAATTGATCAGCCAAGACAGCGCATTGGTGGCAAACCCGCGCTCGAACATCTGCGCCGCCCTGAGGGCGCGCGCCGCCGAGGAGGGCGCCCCCAGCACGACCGCGATCAGCCGCCTGTCGCCGCGCGTCGCGCTCGCCACGATATTGAAACCGGACGCGCAGATGAAGCCGGTCTTCATCCCGTCGGCACCGGGATAGGCATCGAGCAGCCTGTTGGTGTTGCGTATGACGCGCTTGCCCAGCCGGATCGCCCCGATGTGCCAATAGTCGCCAAAGTCCGGAAATTCGTGCAGCAGGGCCCGTGCCAGGATGGCGAGATCGCGGGCGGAGGTAACCTGCTGGTCATCGGGCAGGCCGTTGGGGTTGACGTAGTTCGTCTGCGTCATGCCAAGACGCTGAGCGTTGGCATTCATCTCCTCGGAGAACTTCTGGATGGAACCGTCGACGCCCTCCGCCAGCACCACCGCCATGTCGTTCGCCGAATGGACCAGCATCATCTTGAGCGTGTTGTCCACGGTGAGCTGGGTACCCACCTTGAAACCCATTTTGGAGGGCTGCTGGGCCGCCGCGTTGGGACCCACGGTGAATACGGTGTCGAGGGTAATGCGCTGCTCTCGAATTGCCTTGAGGGTCACGTAGGTCGTCATCAACTTGGTGACGGAGGCCGGATACCATGGGGAAGTCGCGTTTTCGCTCTCCAGCACTCTTCCGGATTCGGCATCGATCAGGAGGCGAACTCTCGGCCCGGGCTTGGCCCGCAGGAAGCGCCGACGCGAAAACGAGCGCGGACGCCAGGGCGACAAGCGTTTTTTGCATAGCTGTCACGATATACGGCCCCGATGTCTCATATCCGGAGGTCAGAACGGCAATTTATGAGAGTTCCCCGCGCCCTTTTACCCCATTTTCGACGTCGAAGGCAAAGGTGCTGACGTCGATCACCACCATCATTATGTTTCCCCGTAAACTGGGCGAACACGCGCTCATAAAGCGACCAAAATTCGGCAAGGGAGAGTTACATGACCGCATGCATCGTCGGCTGGGCTCATACCCCGTTCGGCCGGCTCGATACCGAGACGGTCGAAAGCCTCATCGTCCGCGCCGCGACCGGGGCGCTCGCGGATGCGGGGATCGCCGCGGGGGATGTCGATGAGATCCTGCTGGGGCATTTCAACGCCGGGTTCTCGCCCCAGGATTTTACCGCATCGCTGGTCCTGCAGGTGTCGCCGGACCTGCGTTTCAAGCGGGCGACCCGGGTCGAGAATGCCTGCGCCACCGGCGCGGCCGCGGTCCATCACGGCCTGCGCGCGATCAAGGCGGGGGCAGCGCGCATCGTGCTCGTCGTCGGCGTCGAGCAGATGACCACCACCCCGCCCGCCGAGATCGGCCGCAACCTGCTCAAGGCGTCCTATGTGCGCGAGGAGGCGGACATCGAGGGCGGCTTCGCCGGCATTTTCGGCCAGATTGCCGCCCGCTATTTCCAGAAATACGGCGATCAATCCGATGCGCTGGCGCTGATCGCGGCCAAGAACCACAAGAACGGCGTCGCCAATCCCTACGCGCAGATGCGCAAGGACCTCGGCTTCGCGTTCTGCCGCACCGAAAGCGAAAAGAATCCATTCGTGGCCGGCCCGCTCAAGCGCACCGACTGCTCGCTGGTGTCCGACGGCGCGGCCGCCCTCGTGCTCGCCGACGTCGAAACCGCGCTCGCCATGCGCAAGGCGGTGATCTTCCGCGCCGCCGCCCATGTGCAGGATTTTCTGCCGATGTCGAAGCGCGACATTCTCAAATTCGAGGGCTGCGGCGAGGCGTGGCGGCGCGCGCTCGGCGCCGCCGGGATCGCGCTCGGCGACCTCTCCTTCGTCGAGACCCATGATTGCTTCACCATCGCCGAGTTGATCGAGTACGAGGCCATGGGCCTCGTTCCCGAGGGCGAGGGTGCCCGCGCCATCAGCGAGGGCATGACGCTCAAGGACGGCCCGCTGCCGGTCAATCCGTCCGGCGGCCTCAAGTCCAAGGGCCACCCGATCGGCGCCACCGGCGTCTCCATGCACGCGCTCGCGGCGATTTAATTGTGCAATCAGGCCGGCGACATGCAGGTGCGCGACGCCACGGTCGGCGGCCTCTTCAACATGGGCGGCGCCGCCGTCGCCAACTACGTCAGCATCCTGGAGCGGATCAGGTAGTCGGGCCAACTCACTCCCCGTTTTCGGGGAGGGCCGGGGTGGGGTTCTTTCTGCGGACGCTGTGCCCGTGGCCCCACCCGACCTCGCGGAGCCTGTCATCGGGCCGGCCAAAGGCCGGACCCGTTGGCTCGGCCACCCTCCCCGAAAACGGGGAGGGATAAATCCGCAAAGCCCGAGCGAATTTAATTCGTCACTTCGCTCTGCGGCTTGTCCTTGTCGATGATGACGAGTTCGACCGAACGTGCCGGCTTGTCGGTGAGATTCTGATTGCGGTGGACGGTGCCGCGCGGGATGTAGACGCTGTCGCCGACCTTGAGGACGCGCGGCGCCTGGCCCTTGATGGTGAAGGTGACTTCGCCTTCCTGGATCGCGGCCCACTGGTCGCCGTTATGCCGATGGAACTCGTTGCCGGCGCCGGGCGGGATCACCACCGATTGCAGCTTCACGATGCGCGTCGCATCGTGTTCGAGCGGGGTGGTGAAATAGGGCGTCGCCTGAAACTTCGGCGGAGCCGGGGTCTGCGACCATGCTGCCGCGGCCGCCACGCCGACTGCCACTGCCACCATCGGTATCATCAGCTTGTGCATAGGATGCTCCCTTGCGTTTCACCGCGTTTTTGGAGTTCGCGGATTGCCGGGAGAATAACGCGTTCCCGAGCGATGCGACAGGCCCGGTCGGCTTCAAATCGCGCGATATTCATCGAAGCGGGAGCCGCACCGAGTGCCGTGCGAACGCGGTCTACTCGGCCGGCCCCAGTATGATCGCCGGCTCCGTTGCCGGCGCCTCGGCCGCGGCCCGTGCAGGCGCCGGTTCGAAACCCCAGAAGCTCAAGCCCGGGCCGAGCCGGCGGCGGCCGGCACGCAGCGCAAGCTGTGCCGCGCGCGCATCGGCGGCGATCCGCACCAGCGCCGGCAATTGGCGCGGCTGACGAATCAGCGACCGCAGCACCGCCGCGATGTCGGGCGTTCCGTCCGGGCGCAGATTGACCAGCGCGGCCGGCGGCAGCGCCCGGTGCGCGGGATCGATGATGACCCGGCAGGCGGCAAACGGCAGGCCGTGGGCTTGCGCCGCCGCCGCCGCGATGTGGGATTCCATGTCCACCGCGACGCTCGAAGTCGCATCGCGCAGCCGCCGTTTTTCCGCAGGCTCGACCACCGGGGCGTCGACGCCGGCGATGTCGGCGTGAACGGCACTGCCGAGCGCCTGCAACAGACGCCGCGCCCAATCGGGATCGGTCGGATACCGCTGGTGCGGCGCGACGACGCCCGATGCCACCACCCAGGCACCGGCAGCGAGGTCGGCCGCCAGCCCTCCGGCGATGCCGAAACTGATGATGCCGCTGCAGCCGCGAGCGATCGCCTCCTCCAAGGCGGTGCGCAGGTTGGGGATATGGCCGTGAAGGACGGCGACCCCCGGGCCGGCGGCGATCCGCGATTCGAAGGCGAGGCATGTCACCGCGATGGTGGGCCATGCCGAAGGGCTGAACGCCAACCCCGCAGCGCTGGCGGCCACGGCTGAACCGTCGGCACGCCGGAGCACCGGCCCGATGTCGGACACGCCAAAACGATCGGATCGCCCCGATGGCGCAGAAGGAAAATCCATGGAAAGCCCGTCGTCCCCAACCGTCACTCGGTACCAGCCCACACGTTCCGAGCGACGCAACACAGTGAAACTATCATGACCACACTCACCACCGCGGAAGCGGTGCAGCGAAATCCGTGGATAGATCCCGCATCCGCGCCTGCCGGCATTCCCGGCCCGATACTCTCCCAGGCATCACGTCGGCGGCGCTCACCGCCTCCGGTACGATGGCACCGGGCCGGTCATCGATCAATTGCGCGATCCCCCGCCTCACGACTCCTCCCGGTTGCCACCCCTCACAAGAACGGAAACACGAACGGCCACGTCCCGCAGCGCAGGCCGCCGTCGCCGCCGCAATAACCCTGACCGTTGTGACAGCAGCCGAACGCCACCGGCGAGCAGTAATAGAGCTGGTAGGTGGGGCCGCAATGGTCGGCGCAGATGAAGTTCCCACGCCAGAAGCCGCAATGATTCTGGAACCGCTTCGGAAGCAGCGGAAGAGCCTGCCACGAATAGGTGAACTGCACCACTCCCGCCTCTTCGGGCGGCGGCGCCGGCGAATAGGGTCCCGCAGGCGGAGGCCGGTCGGCTGCCGCTGCGCCCAGCGTCAGGGCGCACACCACGGCGGCAGCGGCGAGCAGTGAAGATATCAGGGATTTCATCGTGGTCCCCGCTTGCGGGCAGGAGCACCGGCGCAGCCCACGACGCCTGCCGCGATCTTAGAATCAAGCATGGGCTTTCCACTACTGGGATTTCTCCAAATCCAACGCGCCGCCCCCGGGCACCGGAACGCCCTGCGACGGCATCGCTCGAGATCAGCTCCAGGCAGTGGCCGGGCCTCATCCAATTCCTCCACTGGAGCGGCAGCGCTTGCGCATGGTGATGGGCGAGCCCGGCGCGAGCGGTCACGCTCGAACCTTTACCGCGGCGGCAGCCGCCGTCACGCCCGCAACCCGATCAAGCATGTCGCCTCGCCCCCTTCCGAAGTCCCTCTCCACATTAATTTGATTTTAGGAAAGCGTCAGACCCTGGACCACCCAATGATGCCGTGGAGCGCAGATTTTCGACCAACGTGGCCATTCTGCAACGCCCTTCGGCATCACTGCGCTGCGCGTGGCTCGGCAAGGAGGGCGGCGGCGCGGTCATAGCTTTCCTCCCGCGCCATCATCGCCTGCAGGCCGACCAGGGCGTAGTAATCGGGGAGCGGCATCAGCGCGTCGCCGGCCGCCGCGAGCGAGTTGTCACGCTTGAGGCTCGCCACCACCTGGCGCACCGCCTGGGCGGCGGCGAACAGCGCGACCGAGGGAAAGCTCACGGTGGCGACGCCGGCTTCCTCGAGCTCCGCCAGGCTGCGGTGCTTGCGTCCGGCGGCCTGGGAAATGGTGGCGAAATGCGGCCCCGGCACCTCGGAAATCACGCGCTTGATGTCTTCGATAGCATCGACGCCCTGGGGCTTGGCCGCATCGGCCCCGGCCGCCATGAACGACCGGCAGCGCGCGATGGCCCCATCGACGCCCTCGACGCCCGCCGCATCGGTGCGGGCGACGATGAGCATGTCGCCGTCGCGCCGCGCATCGAGCGCCGCCTTGACCCGGGCCAGCATCTGCCCGGCCGGCACGACCTGCTTGCCCGGCAGGTAACCGCAGCGGTTCGGAAAAACCTGGTCCGAGAAGAACAGCCCGGCGACGCCGGCCGCCTCGAACGCCCGCACCATCTCGCGGACATTGTGGACGCCGCCGAACCCGGTGTCGCCGTCGACATAGACCGGAATATTCACCGCCGCGCAGATGCGGGCATAGTGGTCGGCATAGTCGCGCACGTTGCACTGGCCCATGTCGGCCTGCCCCATCATGCTGCCGATCGCGGCGTAGCCGCCGGCGATGATGGCCTCGAAGCCCTCGGCCTCCATGATCCGCGCCGACAGCGCGTCATAGGCGCCGGGCATCAGCACCAGGCGCCCGCGCGCGATCAATTCCCGGAACCGCTTCCTCGTGCTCATGGCGGGGCCTTTCAGTTGGTGCGGTGAAGTGAATCTAACACCGGCCGCGCAATACCAACTCGTCGCCCGTGGCTGCGTAACGCCGCGCGCCGCCAGCGTCGAATTCTACTTCGCCACAGGCCTCGCAGCGCCAACCCGAGAGCCCTTCCACCGTCTTAGCCATGCCGGCGTGTTCGATCGTGAAGATTTCGCCCTCGAAGCGCGTCATGCCCTTATGAGCCCCGCAGTTAATACACTTTCGCGCCATCACGATCTCTCCTTGAACTGGATCACCAGTGCCACATCGTGCAGAGTGATCTTGATAGGTGTCCTTCCGAACCGGCAACGCGCACCAAAGGTTCAGCGCCGGCTGTCCACCGCGGTCTGCTGCCACGGCCGCTCGGCGCGGGCGCGCGCTTCGAAGGCGGCGATCTCGGCGGCGTGCTTGAGGGTCAGGCCGATGTCGTCGAGGCCTTCGAGCAGGCGGGTGCGGTCGACGGCCGGAATCTCGAAGCGGATATCGGGTCCGCCGGGGCCGGCGATGCGCTGCGCCGTGAGATCGACGGTGAAGTGCATCGCGCCGTCGGCGGCGACGACGCGGGCGGCCAGCGCATCGGCCTCGGCATCGGCAAGCTCCACCGGCAGCACGCCATTCTGCAGGCAGTTCTCGCGGTAGATGTCGGCGAAGCTCTTGGCGATGACGCAGGTGATGCCGACCGCGAGCATCGCCCATACCGCGCTCTCGCGCGAGGAGCCGCAGCCGAAATTGCGCCCGGTCACCAGGATGGCGGGCCGGCGGAACTGCGGCCGGTTGAAAACGAAATCGGGGTCGGGGCTGCCGTCGGCGCGCTGGCGCGTGCGCATGAACAAGAGCGCGGCATAGTCGGGCTTGAGGACGCGCGCGATCTGGATCGGGGTGATCTCGTCGGTGTTGACGTCGTCGCGCAGCAGCGGCGCGGCGATCCCGGTGACGGTCGTGAACGGCACCATCACGCCGGCTCCAAGAGGCGGCGCACGTCGACGATGCGGCCGGTGACCGCCGCCGCCGCCGCCATCGCGGGGCCGGCCAAATGGGTGCGGACGTCGGTGCCCTGGCGGTTCTCGAAATTGCGGTTGGCGGTCGACACGCAGCGCTCCCCCGGCTCGCCGCGGTCGCCATTGCTGCTGGCACACATGGAGCAGCCGGACTCCCCCACAAGAATCCGGCGTCGCGAAACACCCGGTCGAGCCCGGCCGCTTCGGCCTGGCGCTTCACCGAACTCGATCCCGGCACCACCATGGCGACGACGCCTCGGGCGACGCGGCGCCCGCGCGCCACCGCGGCGGCGGCTGCGAGGTCCGGCAGGCGGGCATTGGTGCAGGAGCCGATGAAGACGCGGTCGACCGGCAGCCCGGCGATCGGCGTCCCCGGCGAAAGCCCCATATATTCGAGCGCCCGGCGCATCGCCGCCCGATGGCCCGGCGCGGCGGCGTCGGGATCAGGCACGCGGCCGGTGACCGCGATCACCTGGCTCGGATCGGTGCCCCAGGTGATCTGCGGCTCGAGGCCGCCGCAATCGATGGCGATGTCCCGGTCGAATGCCGCATCGGGGTCGCTCGCGAGGTTATGCCACGCCGCGAGGGCCTGGTCCCATAGCGCCCCCTGGGGCGCCCAGGGGCGGCCGCTGATCCAGGAGAAAGTGGTTTCGTCGGGGGCGACGAAGCCGGAACGGGCGCCCATCTCGATGGCGAGGTTGCACAGCGTCAGCCGGCTTTCGACCGCCATTGCGCGCACCACTGCGCCGGCATACTCGACCGCATGGCCGCGGCCGCCGGCGACGCCGATCTCGGCGATGATGCGCAGCGCCACGTCCTTGGCGCCGACATGGTCGGCGAGCCTGCCCTCCAGCCGGATGCGCATGCGCTGCGGCCGCTTGGTCGCGAGCACCTGGGTCGCCAGCACATGCTCGAGCTCGGTGGTGCCGACCGCGAAGGCGAGCGCGCCGAGGCCGCCGACGGTGCAGGCGTGGCTGTCGGGCACCGCATGGGTCGCGCCCGGCAGCACCATTCCCAATTCGGGCGCCACCACGTGGGAGATGCCCTGCTCGGGATCGCCGAGGTCGAAGATGCGGATGGCGTGCCGGTGGCTGCCTTCGCGCATGGCGCGCAGGAATGGCGCGCCTTCCGGGTTCGTGGTGTCGTCGCGGCCGGGCTTGGTCGCGATGGTGTGGTCCTGCATGGAGAAGGTGAGATCGGGCCGGCGCACCGGCCGGTTCGCCTTGGCGAGCTTCTCGAAGGCATGGGGGCCGTGCAGTTCATGCAGCACATGCCGGTCGATATAGATGAGATCGCGGCCGTCGGCGCGGCGCGCCACGAGGTGGGAATCCCAGATCTTGTCGAACAGGGTTTGCGGCATGGCGGGTTCCGAGGTTGCGGAGCGGGCGGACTCGAACATTTGGTGCGGGAGGAGTCAAATGGGGCGCGGGGGCGATGGGGGCAGGAGAGCCGAGCGGAACAGCGCCGGGCAACGTCGATGCGCTTGGCAGCGGCCCCCGAGACATGCAATCTACCTCCCCAAATATCGCTTCGCCCGGAAATGACGGGTCGATGCGATGGGAGGAGCGTGATGCAATACCGAGGTTCGATCGGAATGATCGCGTTGGCGGCGGCGTTGTTCCTGCCGAGCGTTGCGGCGCAGGCATTCGACGACGCCAAATATCCCGCCTTCACCGGCCGGTGGGCGAGGGAGGTCGTCCCGGGGGAGGCCGGCCAGCCCCCCTTCGATCCGGCCAAGCCCCCGGGCCGCGGACAACTGGCCCCGCTGACGCCGGAGTACCAAGCCAAATTCGAGGCCGCCGTCGCCGAGCGTGACGCCATGGGACTGGGCGACGTGGTCGCGACGACCTGCCTGGCGCCGGGCATGCCGATGATGATGCAGGCCTACGAGCCGATGCAGATCACCGTCCTGCCGGAGACCACCTACATCCTGATCGATCACATCCACGAGAGCCATCGCAGGATATTCACCGACGGACGCGCCTGGCCGAAGACGGTTGCGCCGACCTTTACCGGCTATTCCATCGGAAAGTGGATCGATGAGGACGGTGATGGCCGCTACGACGTGCTCGAGTCCGAAACCCGCTTCTTCAAGGGACCGCGTGTTTTCGACAGCAGCGGCATCCCGTTGCACGAGGACAATGAGAGCGTCGTCAAGGAGCGCTTCTATCTCGACAAGGCCGATCGAAACCTCCTTCATGACGAGATCACCGTGACCGACCATGCCCTGACGCGTCCCTGGACGGTGACGAAGAGCTACCGGCGCAATCTGGATCCGCTGGCTGACTGGCCGGAGTATATTTGCAACGAGCAGATCCCCTTCATCCACGTCGGGACCGAGATCTATCGGGTGAACCAGGATGGCCACCTGATGCCGACCACGGCGAACCAGCCGCCGCCGGACTTGAGATATTTCGTTCGACCGAAGCAGTGACGAAGCGGTCGCCGTGGCAGGACTTTGACCGGAAACAGAGAGAGACAGCCATGCTTTACCGAGTCTCGATCACCGCCGCCGCGCTGGCGGCATCACTGTGCATGACGTTCGCCGGCGCGCTCGCATTCGACGAATCGAAATATCCGGATTGGAAGGGCGCGTGGCGTCGCGTCGCCTTCCCCGGCATCGTCGGCCAGCCCTCCTACGACCCGACAAAGCTTCCGGGGCCGGCCCAACAGGCCCCGTTGACCGCGGAATATCAGGCCATCTACGAGGCCAACGTCAAGGACCAGAACCTCGGCGGACAGGGCATCGATCCGACCTATACGTGCCTTTCGCCCGGCATGCCGCGCGTGATGACCACGTTCGCCCCGTTCGAAATCCTGGTCACGCCGCAGATGACCAATTTCCTGATCCAGCACATCCACGACTCCCGCCGGATCTTCACCGACGGGCGGGACTGGCCGGAGAAGATCGAGCCCACCTTCGTCGGTTATTCGATCGGCCGATGGATCGATACGGACGGCGACGGCCGCTACGACGTGCTCGAGATCGAAACGCGCGGTTTGAAGGGACCACGGACCTACGACCCGGCTGGCATTCCACTGGCCTTCGACAATCAAAGCATCTTCAAGGAGCGGGTCTACTCGGACAAGGCCGATCCCAACATCCTCTACGACGAGATCACGACGATCGACAATGCGTTGACGCGGCCGTGGTCGGCCACCAAGAAATATGCCCGCGTGCCGGTCAAGCAGCCGGAATGGGTCGAGGAAGTCTGTGCCGAGGGCAATGGTGACGTCGAAATCGACAAGCAGGGATATTTCCTGAGCGGAGACGGCTACCTGATGCCCACCAAGAAGGGCCAGGCGCCGCCTGACTTGCGATATTTCAAGCAATCCCGGGAGTGAAGGCGGCCATGATCCATCCCTGAGTGCGACGGCCTTTCGCCGGGCGGGCCGGGTGCTGTATCCTGCCGGCGGCCGTGAACAGCGATGGGCCGGGTCGAACCGGCCACAGGGAGGACCACGATGCTTTACCGAACCTCGATCGGCGCCGTCGCGCTGGCGGCGGCATTCATGGCGGCTATCTGCGGCGCCGCGGCGTTCGACGAGACCAAGTATCCGGATTGGAGCGGCCAATGGAAGCGGCCGCGCGGGCTCGCCACCCAATGGGATCAGGGCAAGCCGGCCGGCCTCGGGCAGCAGGCGCCGCTGATACCGGAGTATCAGGTGAGGCTGGAGGCGAGCCTCGCCGACCAGGCCGCCGGCGGCCAGGGCCTGGACACCCGTTACAAGTGCCTGACCAATGGGATGCCGCGGGTCATGGCGGCGATCTTCCCGCTCGAATTCGTCATCCTGCCCAACATCACCTACGTGAATTTCGAGGCCTTCATGCCGCGCCGCATCTACACGGACGGGCGCAACTTCCCGACCGACGAAGAGCCGAGCTTCATGGGCTACTCGATCGGCAAATGGCTGGATACCGACAATGACGGCCGCTTCGACACCCTCGAAGTCGAGACCCGCAACTTCAAGGGACCGCGCACGGTGGAATTCAGCGGGATTCCCCTGCACGACGACAATGAAACAGTCGTCAAGGAGCGGATCTATGTGGACAAGGCCGATCCCGAAACCATGCACAATGTGATCACCATCATCGACCACGCCTTCACGCAGCCCTGGACCGTGGACAAGCGCTACAGCCGCGTCCGCAAGGTCATGTGGTACGAAGACAACTGCAACGAGAACAACCACCACGTCGACATCGGCAGCCAGAGCTATTTCGTGAGCGGCGACGGCTACCTGATGCCGACGCGAAAGAACCAGGCTGCGCCGGACCTACGCTACTTCAAGCAGAAGGCCGCCGTCAAATGACGGGCGGCGCGAGACGGCTGCCGGGCACCATCGCCGCGCGCCGTCTTGCGCCGCCGCACAGGGAGAACGATCATGCTCGACCGATACATGACCGGCGCCGTCGCGCTGGCCGCCGCCATGCTGGTGACGCTGTCGGGCGCCGCGGCCTTCGACGAGGCGAAATATCCGGACTGGTCGGGCCTGTGGACGCGGCCCAAAGGGCTCCTGACCCAGTGGGATCCGACCAAGCCTCCGGGGGCGGCGCAGCGGCCGCCGCTGACCCCGGAATACCAGGCGATCTTCGAGGCGAGCCTCGCCGACCAGGCGGCCGGCGGCCAGGGCACCGACACCCACATCACCTGCGTCAGCAACGGCATGCCGCGGATCATGACCGTCACCTTTCCGATCGAGTTCGTGATCCTGCCCGCGATGACCTACATCCATTTCGAGAACGCCTTTCCGCGCCGCATCCACACCGACGGCAGCGGATTTCCCAAGGACCAGGAGCCCAACCTGATGGGCTATTCGGTCGGCAAGTGGATCGATGAGGACGGCGACGGCCGCTTCGACACCCTCGAGGTCGAGACCCGCGACTTCAAAGGGCCGCGCACCTACGAGCCGAGCGGCATCCCCCTGCACGAAGACAACGAGACCGTCATCAAGGAACGGTTCTTTCTCGACAAGGCCGACAAGGACCTCCTCCACAACGAGATCACCGTGATCGACCATGCCTTGACGCGGCCGTGGACGGTGATGAAGAACATGCGGCGCAACCGCAATCTGCAGTGGCTGGAGGAGGACTGCGGCGAGAACAACCAGCACGTCGTGATCGGCAAGGACAATTACTACATGAGCGCGGACGGCTATCTGATGCCGGCGCGCAAGGACCAGTCGCCGCCGGACCTGCGCTATTTCAAGCGGAAGGCGGACGCCAAGTGACGGGAAGCCGGCTGCCGGCCTCGCTCACTGACCCGCGTCCTTGCTGCGTGCCTGCATGCGGTCGCCGTCGAGCGCGGTCTTGAGCCGCTCGATCTCGGAGAAGAAGGCGCGCTCGTCACGCACCGGGGCGAGGCGGAGCGCGGGCGGCATGAGCGGACGTATGGTGTTTTGCTGGCCGTATTCATAGAACGTCTCGGACCGTTGCAATGTCTGCACGCCGATGACGAGCAAGAGAAGCGATGTGACCACGGCAGCCTTGAGCTTGAGCCGGGACCGGCCCACCTCGCGCAAATGAAAGAAGCAGGCTACGGCGACGATCGACCATAGCGCGACATATTCGTAATTGACGGCCGTGCGCGAGGTCAGCGCAAAGGCGGAGAATCGTGCCGCCTGATTGTAGATCAAGAAGCCGAGGAGCGCCGACAGCGCAATCAGCAGATTGCGCGCGAAGCGGGCGCGGCCGGAATAAATGCGCGACAGAAGCGCCCAGATGGATACCCAGGCCACGACCATGACGGCGATGCCGAGCAGCGGCGTCAGGTAGTTCGACGCCCTGGGCTCGCCGATCTCGGCGAGCCATACGGAGAGCGCGTCGATCCCGAGGACCGCGATGCCGAGCGCCGCCGCAAGCACCACCGGCAATGCCCTCGACTTCGGCCTGCCGATGCGCTCGCGCTCCACCGCGTGGCTTGCTTCACGGATGCGGATAAGGGTTTGCCCGATGCGGATGGGACGCTCGCCGTCGATGACGATGCGCTCCTGGCGGGTGTCGTCCCGGTCGAGGAACATGCCGTTGACACTGCCGCTGTCCGCGGCGATCAGCCGTCCGGCGTCGTCGCGAAACACGGTGACATGATTGGCCGCGACATAGGGATCGTCGAGCACGACGTCGTTTTCATAGCCGCGGCCGATGTGCACGACGGGACCGTCGCAGCGCAAGCGCGCCGTCACGTCGCGGTGGCGGGACAGGACTTCCACCCAGATCATTTGGCCGACCGCACCGCTTCGAGGAAGCGCTTGCTGAGCGCCACGGCATCGTCATAGCCCACGGCCTGCAGGCCGAGACGCGATACCAGGGCTTCGCTGCCATGATCCTCGGTGACGGCCGTCACCGCGACGTCGTAGAGCCCGGCGAACTCGCGATAGGGCTGCGCGCACCACACCACCCGGAGCGCCGGCCGGTCCGGCGAGGCCGCCGTGGCGACGAAGTCCTCGTGGCAGCGCTGCGGCGTGTACCACTTGCGATACGCGCCGCCGCCGATCAGGCGCGACTGGCTCTGCTGGGTGAGGAAGTTCGCGAATTGGAACTGATTGAGGCCGACCGCCCGGATGTAGGAATGGCTGAGCTGTATCAGGCCGGTGTTGAGATCGTTGGCGATGAACAGTCCTGAAGCGCTCCTGCAATTCATCGAATTCGACGCTCGCGCGCGGCTTCGGAATGACGCTCGCATTGGTCTGGGCCGAGCAGTCGAACCAGCGCGCCGCCGTCTCGGGCGCCTGATACGGCCCCAAGGCGACCGAACGGAAGCCGTCCTCGCCGAACGATTTGTAAAGGCTCGCCTGCCAGGCGCCGAGTTGACGGCCGATCTCCGCGCGAAAGTCCTGGGGCGGTTCCGTCTCATGGTCGCGCACCCGCTGCAGCAGCGCCGCGGCGAACCGCGCCGGCACCAGGAAGCTGACGAGTTCGCCGCCGAGTTCTTGGCGACGTTGACGCCCACCACCTCGCCCTCGGCATTTACGGTCGGGCCGCCGCTCATGCCGGGGTTGAGCGCACCGGTGAAGTGGATGCGCTCGCTGTAACTGCGCTCCACCAGCCCGTTATAGGTGCCCTCATTGATGGTGAAGCCGAGATCGAGCGGATTGCCCATGGAATAGAGGCGCTCGCCCTTCGGCACGCTGCCCTCCACCGCGGCATCGTCGAAGGTGAAGAACGGCGCATCGCGCTTGTCGAGGCCGACGACGGCGAGATCGTTGGGAAGATCGATCGCCAGCAGCCTGACCTCGCCATGGCCGCCGTCGGCGGCGGCGTATTCGAGCCGGTAGTTGTTCGGCTCGAGCGCGGCCTGCGAGACGACGTGATAATTGGTGATTGCCAACCCATCGGCGCCGACGAGAAAGCCGGAGCCGGTCGAGGTCGGTTCTCCGGCACCGACGACGAGGGTGCGGATTTGCAGCAGCCGCTGCGGGACCGAGGCAAAAATGCGTTCGGCGGCGGAAGGAAAATTCGGCGCCTCGACCGGCGCCGCGACTGCCGCGCCGCCGCCGCCGACCAAGACCGCGACCAGCAAAGCCCAGCCGGTCGCCCGGAGAATTCTTTCGATGGAAACCCTCAAGAAATGCTTTCCCCCCAAGCCACAGCTCAGATACCGAAGATGATAGCCAAACGGGATGTCGATGTGAAGACGCAGGTTGTGCAGATGCAGGTTGTGCCGGCGGCGCACGCGGCCGGACCGGCTCGAAACCGTTTCGAGCCGAATTCGGACAGCGTTTTCAAGTCTTTGACCTCGGACAGGATTCCATCACGAGGGTCTGCGATTTTTCGGGATCATGCTCTGGACTTCGAAGAACAGCCGCCACAGAGTTCGCGGAACAGCCACCGCCGGGTGTGCGCTATTTCAAGCAAACCAGGAGCGAGAGGTAGGCCTCCGATGACGCGCTCGTTCAGCCGCTCGCTCGCAGCCTTATCCGTGTTCGCGCTGCTGTGCGCGCTGCCCGCGGCAGCGGCCGAGGCGCAGGACGAAGGCCCGGCGGTGCCGATCGAGAAGGCGCCCTGGCATCTGCCGGTGTTCAAGAACGACTATGTGACGGTGCTCAAGATCGATATTCCGCCCGGGCGCAACACCGGCTTCCATACCCACGCGACCGACAGCGTCCGTACGCCAGCGAAGTGGAAATAGAGCTTCGATGCCGCCGGCGAGCGCGCCGTGGTGCCCCGGACCCGATCGCGGGCACCGGCCTTTCCGTCATTGCGATTGGCTATGGTGTCCACTCGCTGGATGGATTGCGAGAGCCACGGTCGAGGAGGGCGCCACATTTGAGTCCCTGCGTATCTGGACTACACTGACGGTGCATTGCGCCAATTCAAATGGGGAGACCGCTCATGAAACACCTGCTCGCAATCGCCGCGATACTCTCGACTGCCGCCCTGGTGACCTTGGGAACCGCCGCCGGCTTTCCGCCGCGCGTCCACTACGTGGACCACGACAAGGTTACGGCCGCGTTCGTCAAGGGCGGGCGGATCATCGAGGATGAAGGTTTGATCGTCATCGCCAACCGCGGCGTACAGCGCGGCGCCGAGATGCACGACAACACCAACCACGTGTTCATCATCGTGGACGGCGAAGCGGAGTTCGTCACCGGCGGCAAGATGGTCGACCCGAAGGTAACCGCCCCCGGCCAGACGCGCGGAACCGGCATCGAGGGCGGGGTGAGTCATCATCTGACCAAGGGCGACGTGATCACGATCCCCGCAAAGACCCCGCACCAGTGGAAGGACACCTCGAAAACCGGCTCGGTCGGCTACTACGCGGTGAACTTCGACAGCAACTGACGAGCCGGTGAGTACCCAAACCTCATGCGATGAGCCGGTCGAGCGGCGCGTCGGGACGGTCGGCCGCGTCCATCCGCATCTGGAAATCGAGATCGTCGATGGAGGGGGGGATCGCGCCTGAACTGTCCCCATGAATCGACCGGTAGTGGTCAAACGAAGCTCTCTTGTCAGTACCGGACTACGTGGCTTCCAAAGAACGCTTTTGTCGGCTATTTTTTCGGCCTTCGTCGAGGGGGGCTGTCAGACCGCGACGGTGCGGTGTCTTGGTCTCATATGATGGACCAGCAACTGTTCGTAACACAATTGGATGCGCAAGCTTCGACCGTGCGCACCTCAGAATGTGGGAGAAACGATATGAGATTCACGTCACAAGTTTCCGTTGTTGCGATGTTGGCCGCGACATTCGCGTTGAGCTCAGTCTCGGCCCAAGTGCAGAACGTGCGCGTGCGCGGCACGATTGAGAAGCTCGACGGCAATGTCTTAATGGTCAAATCGCGGGATGGAGCCGAGCTCAAGCTCGTGCTCAAGGACAATGTGCGCATCGGCGGCGTCGTCAAAGCCTCTCTGGGTGACGTCAAGCCCGACAGCAACGTCGCTATCACTTCGCGGCCACGACCCGATGGAACGCTCGAGGCGTTCGAGCTGCGCATCGCTCCTGCCGGGCAGCCCTTCAACTCCTTTCATAGCGATTGGGACCTGATGCCAAACAGCCAGATGACAAACGGTTCATTGCAGACCTCGATTGCTGGCGTCGACGGCCAAGTGCTGACGGTGAAGTACAAGGTCCGGGGCAAGGCCGATGAGGAAAAGAAGCTCGTCGTGACGCCGAAGACCATCATTGCCACTACGATTCCCGGCACCAAGGAGGATCTCAAGCCGGGCTTGAAAGTATTCGTTGGTGGTGCCCCGAAGCTGCCCGATGGCTCACTCGATGTCGCTGCGATCCAGGTCGAAAAGGAAATCCCCCCGCCGCAGTGATGGCAACCAGCGAAAGGGCGGCGGTCCACCCGCCCTTTTATTGCACTTGTTGAGAAGCCCGGGCGAGTCCGCTCGAGTCAAAACCCGCCCCCCCTCTCGGATGCGCTTCAATGCCCGGTGGCGAGCGCGGCGAGCTTTGCCGGATCATCCGGCAGCGCGTTGCCGCGCCACACGATGTGCAGGTCCGGGCGCACCAGGATGAGATCGTGCCCGTAGACGTCGCGGGCGCGGATGTCGGGCAGGTCGAGCACCCCATAGGGCGCGCCGCGGGCGG
Organism: uncultured Alphaproteobacteria bacterium; assembly: GCA_963800215.1. GTDB lineage: Bacteria > Pseudomonadota > Alphaproteobacteria > Rhizobiales > Xanthobacteraceae > JAJPKK01. Next base: position 154,836 of record CAWCZY010000015.1, read on the forward strand.
CGAAGGCCTCGCCCAGTGCCGCGACGTCGGCCGGTCCACCGAACCGCAGCAGGGTGTAGCCGTGGCCGTAGCCGACCCGGTCCTGCACCGCGGTGCCGTCGGCGAGCCAGACATGGGGCAGGCGGACGCCGGGCCAGGTGCTCGGCACATAGTTCATGAAATCGTGCTCGGGCGCCTCGCCCGGCTCCTCGGCGATCAGCGGCGAGCCGGCATAGCGGTAGCCGAGCTCGGCGCCGAGCATCTCGTTGGTCTTGCGCTGCTCGACATCGGCGACGCGCGGCGAGCGCGGCGCGGGTCGCGGCACCCGCCGGCGTGTCGTCGCGGATGTCGGGGCGCCACATCGAGCGCCATTTGCGCCGGCCCTGGGAGGCGAACCGCGATGCCGCCACGTTGCGCTCGCCGATCTGGCGGCGCTCGATCCCGTAGGAGCGCAGCAGGTTCGGCCCGCCCCAGCCGGCGAGCGTCGCCGCGAGCTTCCAGGACAGGTCGATCGCATCGCCGCAGCCGGTGTTCATGCCGAGGCCGCCGGTGGGGATGACGAGATGGACGGCGTCGCCGGCGAGAAAAACCCGGTCGGTGCCGTAGCTGTCGGCGACCAGGAGGTTCTGGCGCCAGCGGCCGATATGGATGGTCTCGAACGGCAGCGGCATCGCGATGGTCTCCTTGAACAGCGCGACCAGATCGGAATCCTGCTCGACCACCCCGTGCAGGGTGAAGTGCTTGGTCGAAGTCCTGGACGATCAGGAAGGTGTGCCTGGAATCGGCGACGTGATAATGGCGGCCCTTGCCGATCGGGATGCGCTCATAGAGGCCGTCGCAGCGGTACAGGCCCTGGCGCAGTTCCAGCAGGTTGCCCTCGCCGGTGAGACCGATGCCGAGTTGCTTGCGCACCGGGCTGCCGCCGCCGTCGCAGCCGGCGAGATAACGCGCGGTGATGTCGGTCACGCCGCCGGCGCCGCGGACCTTGGCGGTCACCTGGTCCGGATGCTCGGTGAACTCCAGGAACTCGGTGCCGTAGCGCACCGTCACCGACGGCAGCGTCTCCGCGACCGCCTTGAGCAACGGCTCCAGCGTGTATTGGGAGATCAGCTGATAGGGCTCGAGCGGCAGCCCGGCCCCGGTCGAAGCCGCGATCTCGCGCTTGGCCGCCGCCACCGACGGGTAGGGCAGGTGCAGCAGCGGCGGCTCCATGATCGAGGTGACGATGAAGACGTCCATCGGGCATTCCGCCGGCAGGCCGGCGGCGCGGATGCGGTCGGCGAGTCCCATGCGGCGGAAGATTTCCATGGTCCGGGCGTTGCACCGCTCCATCTTGGGCAGGAATTGCGGGGCATCCTTCTGCTCGACCAGCATGCAGCGCACGCCGCGCATGCCGAGATCGACGGCAAGCGTCAGACCCACCGGGCCGGCGCCGACGATCAGAACATCCGTATCCACCATTGCCTGCCCCTGATGAACTCGCCCTGGAGTA
>CAWCZY010000016.1:0-230300 GCA_963800215.1 uncultured Alphaproteobacteria bacterium
TCGAACTCCCGACCCCCAAATTCGTAGTCTGGTGCTCTATCCAGCTGAGCTACGGGCGCTTTGCCTTCCGGGGTGCCCCGGCAGCGGCGCATAGCTATAGGCTCTGTTTCGGCTTGGCAAGGCGTTGGCGACCCGAACGGCCCCGTGGCGCGCGACTTAGGGCCCAAAGTCCCCGCGGGTCGGCTCCTATCGCCGTCGGCCCGAAGAACTCTACTTTGCATGGGGTTGTTTTGCACAAAAATGGCCCGCCCACCCCTTCCAAAGGCCTTTCAAGGAAGGGAGCCTTGGGCGGGACGAACTTGTGACACCGTAGCGCCAGCCGCCCGCCCGCCCAACCCACCGCCTCACGCGCTGGCGCGCTCGCTGCGGCGGGCGTTTAGCTCGATCGGCCGGTCCGGGATCCTGATGCGGAAGGTGGCGCCGATGGTTCCCTCCACCAGGTCGATCTCGCCGCCATGGGCGCGCACCAGCTCGGCGGCGATGGCGAGGCCGAGGCCGGAGCCGCCGGTGCGGGTCGAGCCCTGGAACGCCTCGAACAGGTGGGCCCGCGCCCGCTCCGAGAAGCCGGGGCCGGTGTCGGCCACCTCGATGACGGTGACTGCGCCCTCGCGCCGCCCGGAGATGCGGATCTGGTCGCGGGCCGGGTCGTTGGGCGCCCGCGTCTCCAGTGCCTGGCGCGCATTGCGGGCGAGGTTGACCAGCACGCGCAGCAGCTGCTCGCGGTCGGCATCGACGGTCAGGCCGCGCTCGACCGCCGTGATCCATCCGATCGACGAATTCCGGCGGCGAGGCCGATGGTGTCGCGCACCTCGTCCACCAGGTCGCCCAGCGCGACGGTGCGGCGGTCCGGCGCCGGCTCCTGGGCGCGGCCATAGGACAGGGTCGACTGGCAGAAGTCGATGGCGCGCTCGAGCGCCTGCATCAGCTTGGGGGCGAAGCGCTGCACTTGCGGGTCGGGGAGCTTCACCAGGCGGTCGGAGAACAGCTGGGCCGAGGCCAGCAGGTTGCGCAAATCGTGATTGATCTTCGATACCGCGAGCCCGAGCGCCGCCAGACGGGTCTTCTGCTGCAGCATCGAGGCGAGATCGCTCTGCATGGCGGCCAGCTCGCGCTCGGCGATGCCGATCTCGTCGTGGCGCCGGCTGGCGGCGATGATGCGCGCCGGATTTTCCGGGTCGGCGCGGAATGCCATCATGTTCGCGGTGATGCGGTGGAGCGGGCGCACGAACATGTAGTGCAGGGAGAAGTAGACCAGCGCCGCGCTGATCGCCGAGATCAGCAGCGAGATCAGGAGCACGTTGCGGGAATACCGCCACATCGCATGGCGCAGCGGGGCTTCGTCGATCACGATCTCGACGAACTCGCCGCCCATCGGCGCCGGCCCGATCGCCCGGATGATGTCCTTGTCGCTTGTCGAACAAGAGGGTGCGGAACGCCTCGATGATGGCCATCCAGGCGCCCATGTCGCGGACGTCGACCTCCTGCTGCACCTCGCCGGGCAGGTTGGACGTGGCGAGCAGGCGGCGCTGCTGGCCCATCTTCATCGCCACCGCCCGGGCGCCGATGCTGTCGAGGATCTGCTTGGCGAGGCTTTCCGGCACCATGCCGCTCGGCGCCGCATCGAGCACGAGGGCGGCCGTATGGGCGGCTGCGAGGCGGTCATCGAGCCAGGCCAGGCGGAAATTCGCGATCGAAGGCACATAGATCAGCACTTCCGCCAGCATGACGAAAACAACCGTCAGGACCAGGAGCTTGCCCGAAAGGCCGAAACGGATGCGCGGCTCCGGCGCAGCCGCGTCGGCCGAAGGGTCGAGATCGGTTTGGGTTTGCAACAGCTTGCCTCACCTCCGGCGGGCGCGAGGCCGTGCCTCACGCCGCGCCCCAAATCTGCTATGTCGACGGATATTCCATCGCAGCGCGCTTGTTAACCTAGCCAAAAGCAGAGCAGGGCACTGCGGCCTGCATGCGGTGCGACCCAACCGGATGACTCTCATCCGTTCGGCCAAGTCGCCCCACCACTTCAACAAGTTACCGGGGTCGAACTCGCCCCCGACATGGTCCGCCATCAGGGAACCGGATGTCGAGAGATCAGACCACGGGTCGTTTCTATACTATAACCCGGCGGCAGTACACTTTTGCGGCCGAGCGGAACGGGCCTGCCCAGCAAGAGGTCTGGGTCGTGACGACACCGATACAATGCCAAGACAATGGTCTCCATGATGGTCCGCATTGACGCGACAAATGCCCTCCCGTATAAGCCGCGGCAATTGCGCGGCGCCGGCCCCGGCCTGTGTTTCACCCGGGCGGCGCCGCGTTTTCTCACCGTTTTGTTCATCCGGCGGCAAGCTGTTAGGATGCAGAGAGGAAAGCCGTGAAGCGGACCTATCAACCCAGCAAGCTGGTGCGCAAGCGCCGGCATGGCTTCCGGACCCGCATGGCCACCAAGGGCGGACGCCGCGTGCTCAATGCGCGCCGGGCCCGTGGCCGCAAGCGGCTCAGTGCGTGACCGGACGTGGCGCCGGCTTCCAAGGGTCGGTGCAATGGAACGGCTGAAGCGTCGCCCAGATTTTCTCGCGGCCGCCGGCGGCGCCAAGGCGTCGACGGCTGGCTTCGTGCTGCAGGAGCGCCCGCGCGGCGACGGCGGTCCGGCCCGGGTCGGCTTCACCGTATCGAAGAAGGTGGGCGGGGCGGTCGAGCGCAACCGGGTACGCCGGCAACTGCGTGAAATCGTGCGGCTATCGGCCGCGCGGAAGCTGCGCGGCGGCAGCGACTATGTGGTGGTTGGACGGCGCGCGGCGCTGCAAATGTCGTTTTCGCGGCTGTCCGAGGATTTCGCCGGCGCGCTGTCGCGCCTAGATAAGGTGCGGAGGCCGGCCGATCGGACCGAGGGCAGGGCCCCAGAAAGAGCGCGGCTTGCGCCAGCCGGCGACCAGAGCACCTCATGAACGACCAGAAAAACACCATCCTGGCTATCGTGCTGTCCGCGATCGTATTGATCGGATGGCAATATTTCATCGGGATGCCGCAAATGGAGCGGCAGCGCCAGGACGCGCTGCTCAAGCAGCAGCAGGCGCAGCAGGCCCAGCCGCCGCAGGCGGCGCCGAGCGCGGTCCCGCCTGCGCCCCAGGCCGCGGCGCCCCGGCCGCCGGGCCAAGCCGACGTAACGACGCCGGCGGAGCAGAAAAGCCGCGAAGCGGCGCTCGCCGCGAGCGAGCGCATTCCGATCGAGACGCCGTCGATCAAGGGCTCGATCGCCCTCAAGGGCGGACGCATCGATGACATTTCGCTGGCCCGGTATCACGAGACGGTCGATCCGAACTCGCCGGCGATCGTGCTGCTGTCGCCAGCCGGCAGCCCGCACCCGTTCTATGCCGAATTCGGCTGGGTCGGCGGCGCCGGCGCCAACGTGAAAGCGCCGGGACCCGACACGGTGTGGCAGCGCGAGGGGGCGGGATCGCTGGCGCCCGGACAGCCGATCACGCTCGCCTATGACAACGGCGAGGGATTGAAGTTCCGCCGCATCATCGCGGTCGACGACAAGTACCTGTTCACCCTGAAGGACGAGGTGATCAACAGCGCCGCCACGCCGGTGACGCTTTATCCCTATGCGCTGGATCTCGCGCTACGGCGCGCCGCAGACGCAAAGCTACTACATCCTGCACGAGGGCATGATCGGCGTCATGGGCGACCAGGGCCTGCAGGAGGTCACCTACAAGTCGATCAACGACAAGAAGAACCTCGTCTTCAAGGCGACCGATGCCTGGATGGGCATCACCGACAAATACTGGGCCGCGACCCTGCTGCCGGACACCGATGCCCAGGTCCAGGCGCACTTTTCCGCCGGCGAGACCGGCGGGGTGAAGAGCTACCAGACCGACTATCTGCTCGACGCGCATGACCGTCGCGCCGGGCACGACCGGAACCGCGGACGCCCGCCTGTTCGCCGGCGCCAAGGAGGTCGGGGTGGTCGGGATCAATTTCCCGCTCGTCGGCATCGGCGGCTACAACCAGCAGCTCGGCCTCAACCACTTCGATCTGCTCATCGATTGGGGCTGGTTCTATTTCATCACCAAGCCGATGTTCCTGGCGCTCGACTTTTTCTTCAAGCTGGTGGGCAATTTCGGCGTTGCGATCCTGCTGGTGACGGTGCTGGTCAAGACGCTGTTCTTCCCGCTCGCCAACAAGTCCTATGCCTCGATGGCGAAGATGAAAGCGGTGCAGCCGCAGATGCAGGCGCTGCGCGAGCGCTATCCCGACGACAAGGTCAAGCAGCAGCAGGAGCTGATGGAGCTCTACAAGCGCGAGAAGATCAATCCGGTCGCCGGCTGCCTGCCCATCGCGATCCAGATCCCGGTGTTCTTCTCGCTCTACAAGGTGCTGTTCATCACCATCGAGATGCGCCACGCGCCGTTCTTCGGCTGGATCAAGGACCTGTCCGCGCCCGATCCCACCAACGTCTTCAATCTGTTCGGGCTGATCCCCTTCGACCCCACGCAGGTACCGGTGATCGGGCATTTCCTGTGGATCGGCGCATGGCCGCTGGTCATGGGCATCACCATGTGGTTCCAGATGAAGCTCAATCCGGCGCCGCCCGATCCGGCGCAGAAGATGATCTTCGTCTTGGATGCCGGTGATCTTCACCTTCATGCTGGCGTCGTTCTCCTCGGGCCTCGTGATCTATTGGGCCTGGAACAACACGCTTTCGGTGATCCAGCAATCCGTCATCATGCGGCGCAACGGCGCCAAGATCGAATTGTGGGACAATCTCAGGGATGTGTGGCGCGGCATCACCGGCCTGTTCAAAAAGAAGACCAAGACAGGCGCGAGCGGTCCCGCGTGATGTCGCAGGCCGCACCGCTGACGCCCGCGCCCGGCTTCACCAACAGCGAAATCGGGGCCGGCCGCCGGCTGTTTGCCGGCGAATGGCGCTTCGCCGCGGCGGCCGCGACGCCGGCCTCGCTGCCGGCGATGAAGGGATTCGAGTTCGCCTTCGCCGGCCGCTCCAACGTGGGCAAATCGAGCCTGATCAACGCGCTCACCAGCCGCAACGGGCTGGCGCGCACCTCGAACACGCCGGGCCGCACCCAGGAGCTGATCTTCTTTGCCGCCGACGACCGCGTGACGCTGGTCGACATGCCAGGCTACGGCTATGCCGCTGCGCCCAAGGCCAAGGTCGCCGCCTGGACCGAGCTGATCCACACCTATCTCAAGGGGCGCGCCAACCTGTTGCGGGTCTATGTGCTGGTCGATGCCCGCCGCGGCCTCGGCCCCACCGACGATCCCCTGCTCGCATCCCTCGACGAAGCCGCGGTGAGCTATCAGATCGTGCTCACCAAGGCCGACGAGGTAAAGCCGCAGGCCCTGGCGGCATGCGCGGCCGCGGCGCAAGAGGCGCTCGCCAAGCACCCCGCCGCGTTTCCCGAGGTGCTCGCCACCTCGGCGGGCACCGGCGCCGGCATCCCCGAGCTGCGCGCCGCCGTCGCCCGCCTGCTCGCGGAGCAGCGGGCGTAGGCCAACGTCGTCATTCCGGGGCGCGCATCTTCCTTCGCGCGAACCCGGAATCCAGGCTGCGATGCGAGGGCGCGGGGCCGTCTGGATTCCGGGTTCGTCGCTTGCGCGACGCCCCGGAATGACAAGGATAAATGATCGCAGCTTGCCCGGAGACGACCCCATGATCCCGACCTTGCTCGTCCTCGCCTCGCTGATGGGAGCGGCCGGCGTCGTGCTCGCCGCGGCGGCGGCTCATGCCGCCCCGGGTGCCGGGCTCGACAGCGCGGCCTATCTCCTGCTGTTCCACGCCGTGGCCGTGCTCGGGGCCGCCGGTCTCGCCCAGCAAGGCCTGCTGTGGCCGCCGGCGGCGACGGCGGCGATGGCGGGTTTCGTGCTCGGGGGCACGCTGTTCGCCGCCGACGTGTCGATGCGGGCCTTCGCCGGCCACCGGCTGTTTCCGATGGCGGCGCCGGCGGGCGGCACCCTTCTCATCATCGCCTGGCTGGTCCTGGCCTTGGCAGCGATTGTCATAATCGTCCGCGTGCGCTGAGACCTCTTTCCCGTGGGCCGCATGAACTGTAAATAGCGCGGGCTCGTTCGGCCCGCCGGAAACCGATCCATGACCATGTCGACCATGTCGCCGTTTGACATCGCCCGCGTCCTTTCGGAAGCGCTGCCGCACATGCAGCAATACGACGACGAGATCGTCGTGGTGAAATACGGCGGCCATGCCATGGGCGAGGAGGGCGCGGCGCGCAGCTTCGCGCGCGACATCGTTCTGTTGGAGCAGACCGCGATCAATCCGGTGGTGGTGCATGGCGGCGGTCCGCAGATCGGCGAAATGCTCAAGCGGCTCGGCATCAAATCCGAATTCGCCGGCGGGCTCCGCGTCACCGACGCCGAGACCATCGAGATCGTCGAGATGGTGCTCGCCGGCTCCATCAACAAGCAGATCGTCGGCTTCATCAACGAGGCCGGCGGCAAGGCGGTCGGCCTGTGCGGCAAGGACGGCAACATGGTGACCGCCCGCAAGGTCAACCGCACCGTGGTCGATCCCGGCTCGCACATCGAGAAGATCGTCGACCTCGGCTATGTCGGCGAGCCCGACAAGGTCGACGTGACCGTGCTCACCCAGATCCTCGGCCGCGAGCTGATCCCAGTGCTGGCGCCGGTCGCGGCGGCGGCCGGCGGCGGCACCTACAACGTCAACGCGGATACGTTCGCGGGCGCCATCGCCGGCGCGCTGAAGGCGAAGCGGCTGCTGCTGCTCACCGACGTTCCGGGCGTGCTCGACAAGTCGAAGCATCTCATCAAGCAGCTGTCGATGGACGACGCCCGCCGGCTGATCGCCGACGGCACCATCTCCGGCGGCATGATCCCGAAAGTGGAGACCTGCATCTATGCCCTCGAGGCCGGCGTCGAAGGCGTGGTCATACTCGACGGCAAGGTCGAGCACGCGGTGCTGCTGGAATTGCTCACCGATCTCGGCGCCGGCACGCTGGTCAAGCGGTGAACGGCGGGGCTGAAGCGGCGGGACCCCGGATGAAAGAGCGGAGATTTGCAATTCCCTATCGGCGAAATCCGCTCTAATCTCCGGGTTCCTTAGCGGGTGAAAAACCTCATGCCCCCTGTCTCAGCCTTGCGTCCTGCAGGCCTCGCTGCGATCTCACGGCGCGGCTTCGGCGCCTCTGCCGCCGCCTTCATGCTCGCCGGTCCCCGCCTCGCGGCCGCGGCGACGGAGGTCGACCTCCAGCTCGTGCTCGCGGTCGACGCCTCCGGCAGCGTGAGCCAGCGCCGCTTCGAATTGCAGAAGCAGGGCTATGCCGCGGCGTTCCGCAATCCGCGCGTGCTCAAGGCGATCTCGTCGCTGATGACCCAGTCGATCGCCGTCACCATGCTGCAGTGGACCGGCCCGCGCATGCAGGTTCATGTGGTGCCGTGGACCCAGGTGAAGGACGCGGCCACCGCGGAAGATTTCGCCGCCGCCATCGAACGCGTGCCGCGGCAGTTGTTCGGCGGCGGCACCTCGATCAGCGGCGCCATCGATTATTCGCGCCTCCTCCTGCTGCAGAGCCCGTTCACCTCGAGCCGCCGCGTCATCGACATCTCCGGCGACGGCGCCAACAATATCGGCCGCCCCGTGACCTTCGCCCGCGACGAAGCCGTGCGCGACGGCATCACCATCAACGGCCTGCCGATCCTCGCCGTCGAGCCCGATCTCGACACCTACTATTTCGAAAACGTCATCGGCGGCCCCGGGGCGGTCATGATCCCCGCGGAGAACTATGAGAGCTTCGCCGACGCCATTCTCAAGAAGCTGATCACCGAGATCGCGGCCAACGATGCCCGCGCGGTCAAGACCTCGATGCCGTGATCTTTCGCGTGGTGCGCAATAAAAACAGGGAGACGCCGTCATGTATCCAGCACGCTCGATGCTCGGCTTCGCGGTCGCGGCCGTGCTCGCAGTCGCCGCGGGCGCGGTCTATTCGCAGGCGGGCGAGCCGATCAATTCGCTGCCCAATCCGTACCGCTCGATCACCGATTGGGCCAAGATGCCGGCCGGGCGGAGCTGGGGCTCGACGGCGGGCGTCGGTATCGATCGCGACGGGTCGAGCGTGTGGGTCGCCGAACGCTGCGGCGCCTTCGCCCCGCCGTCGAGCATGAAGCCGGGCGTACCGTTCGCCTGCGACGGCTCCAGCCTCGATCCGATTCTCAAATTCGACCCCTCGGGCAAGCTCATGAAGGCGTTCGGCGCCGGACTGTTCGTGCTGCCCCACGGCCTGCATGTGGACCCCGACGGAAACATCTGGGTGACCGACGGCGTCGGAAAGGACGGCAAGGGCCACCAGGCCATCAAGTTCAGCCCGGAGGGCAAGGTGCTGATGCGGCTCGGCAAGGCGGGCGTCGCCGGCAACGGCCTCGACGAGTTCAACGCGCCGTCCGCGGTCTACGTCGCCCCCGACGGCGACATCTTCGTCGCCGATGGCCATGGCGGCAACTCCAATGCCCGGATCGTGAAGTTCGACAAGAATGGCAAGTTCATCAAGACGTGGGGACAAAAAGGGTCGGGGCCCCTCGACTTCGACATTCCCCATGCCCTCGCCATGGACTCGCGCGGCCGCCTGTTCGTCGCCGACCGCAACAACAACCGTATCCAGATCTACGACCAGGACGGCAAGCTTCTCAATTCGTGGTCGCAGTTCAGCCGTCCCAGCGGCATCGCCATCGACAAGAACGACAAGATCTACGTGGTCAATTCGGAATCCGGTTCGGTCAACAAGGCTCATGGCGCCTGGAAGCGCGGCATGCGCATCGGCAGCGCCGTCGACGGTTCCGTGACCGCCTTCATTCCCGACCCCGACGAGAACGCCACCACGACCAGCGCCGCCGAAGGCGTCGCAGTCAACTCCATGGGCAACATCTACGGCGCCGAAGTCGGCCCGAAGCGGCTGATGCGTTACGTGAAGAATTAGCGCGGCATCGCCCCGCCTGCGGCGCCCCGACACTCCGTCCGGTGCAAGATATGCTGAAAGTATTCTGCGCCCGGTCGATGCATGTCGCCGTCAAGACGCTGGCGGATGCATTCGCCGGCCGCACAGGCGAGACCGCCGACATCGTGTTCGAGCCGATGGGCGCGCTGCAGGCGCGGCTCGCGGCCGGCGAGACCGCCGATGTCCTGATCCTGGCGGTGCCCGCGATCGATGCGCTCGGCAGGTCCGGCGCCGTGGTGGCGGCGAGCCGCGCCGAGATCGGCCGCGCGCCGATCGGAGTTGCGATCCGCACCGGCGCGGCGGTGCCGGATATCGCGACGCCGGAGGCTTTCAAGGCGGCGATCGTCGCGGCACGGGCGATCGCGCTCAGTGATCCCGCGGTCGGCGGCTCCGCCGGAATTTATCTGCGCGATCTGTTCCAGCGGCTCGGCCTCGCCGACATGATCGCCGCGAAGACCGTGCGCCAGAACAGCGGCGTGGCCGCCGCCGCGAGCGTTGCCCGCGGCGAGGCCGATCTCGCCATGACTTTCATCCCCGAACTCCTGCAGGCCGAGGGCGCCCGCATCCTCGGCCCGCTGCCGCCGCCGTTCGGGCACGCCACCGCCTATGCCGCCGCGGTTTCCGCCGGCTCGCCACGTGGCGAATCCGCCCGCGCCTTCATCGCGGCGCTGACCGCGCCGGCTTCACGCGACGTGTGGGTGAAGGCGGGGTTCGAGGTGGGGTGAGGGAGTTTCATCTGTAGCCCGCATGGAGCGCAGCGCAATGCAGGATCGCCGCGTGGTCGATCCACACCATTCCGGATTTCGCTCCGCTCCATCCGGGTTACACGCTACACGCGTCGCGCGGGACGAAGCGAGCCCTCACGGCATCGGGATGTCCTGCACCTTCTTCGGAACGTCGTAGCCCTTTTTCACCGCGGGCCGACCGGCGATCGCCACGTACCAGCGCTTGACGTTGGGGTAGGCGTTCAGGTCGATGGTCTGCCACTCGTAGCGCGAGATCCATGGCCAGATCGAAATATCGGCGATGGAATAGTCGTCGGCGACGAATTCGTGGTCGGCGAGGCGGCGGTCGAGCACGCCGTAAAGGCGCTGGGCTTCCTTGAGGTAGCGCTCTTCCGCATAGGGCGCCTTGCCCCGGTTGTACTTCAGGAAATGGTGGGCCTGGCCGAGCATCGGGCCGACGCCGCCCATCTGCCACATCAGCCATTCGATGACGCGCATGCGCTTGAACTCGTCGGTGGGCAAGAGCTTGCCAGCCTTGTCGGCGAGATAGATGAGGATCGCGCCGGATTCCATCAGGCTGAAACCGTTGTCGCGGTCGACGATCGCCGGAATCCGGTTGTTGGGACTGATCTTGAGGAATTCCGGCTTGAACTGCTCGTCCTTGCCGATGTCGACCGCATGCGTCTCGTAGGGAATGGCGAGTTCTTCGAGCCCAATGGACGCCTTGCGGCCATTGGGGGTGGTCCAGGTGTAGAGATCGATCACGGCGGGGGTCCTTGTCGAGAGGGGTGGCCGGGAGTGCGCGTCTGTTTAGTCCATGGCCCCGCGAGAGTCATCCACGGCACCAGCAACACAGTCATTCCGGGGCGCCGCTCGCGGCGAACCCGGAATGACCGCGCGATGCTTTCAAGACCCCTCGATCTGGGTGCGCAGGAGCTCCAGCTCCAGCCAGCGTTCTTCGGCGGCGGACAGCTCCGTCTGCGCCGCCGCGAGCGCGGCCGAGGTCTTGTCGAAGGCGGCGCGGTCGCGGGCGTAGAGCTTGGGGTCGGCGAGCTTGTCCTGCAGCCGCTTGACCTCGGCTTCCAGCACCGCCATACGGTCCGGCAGCGTTTCCAGCGCGTGCTTTTCGTTGAAGTTGAGCTTGCGCCGGGCGGCCTCGGCGGCGGGTCGCGCGGTCTTCGGCTTGGCCGGCGCGGCAGCGGGCTTGGCGCGCGGGCTTGCGCACGTCGTCGCCGCGCTGCGGCGAGCATGTCGGAATAGCCGCCGGCATATTCGACCCATTTGCCGTTGCCTTCCGGGACCAGCACGGCGTTGACGGCGCGGTCGAGGAAATCGCGGTCGTGGCTGATCAGCAGCACGGTGCCGGAATAGTCGCCGATCATCTCCTCGAGCACGTCGAGGGTCTCGAGGTCGAGATCGTTGGTCGGCTCGTCCAGCACCAGGAGGTTGGACGGCTTCGCCAGCGCGCGCGCCAGCATGAGACGGCCGCGCTCGCCGCCCGAGAGCACGCGCAGCGGCGTGCGCGCCTGCTCCGGCGCGAACAGGAAGTCCTTGAGGTAGCTGACCACGTGCTTGCGCCTGGCCGCCGATCATGACGGTGTCGCCGCGGCCGCCGGTCAGCGCCTCGCTGACGGTCCAGTCTGGGATCGAGGCTTTCGCGGTGCTGGTCGAGCGTCGCCATCGCCAGGTTGGCGCCGAGCTCGCACGGTGCCGGCGTCGGGCGCGAGCGCGCCGGTGAGAAGGTTGACGAGCGTCGTCTTGCCGCTGCCGTTGGGGCCGACGATGCCGATGCGGTCGCCGCGCTCGATGCGCGATGGAAAAGTCCGCCACCACCGGCCGGTCGTAGCTCTTGCCGACGCCCTTCGCCTCGATCACCAGGGCGCCCGACCGCTCCGCCTCGGCCGCGGCCATGTTGACCGTGCCGGTGGCGCGGCGGGCGTCGCGGCGATGCTGGCGCAGCGCCTGCAGGCCGGCGACGCGGCGCACGTTGCGCTTGCGCCGCGCGGTGACGCCGTAGCGCATCCAGTGCTCTTCCGCCTCGATCTTGCGGTCGAGCTTGTGGAAGTCGCGTTCCTCCTGCGCCAGCACGTCGTCGCGCCATGCCTCGAAATCGGCGAAGCCGCGCTCGATGCGCCGCGTCTTGCCGCGGTCGAGCCACACGGTGATGCGCGACAAATTGGCGAGGAAGCGCCGGTCATGGCTGATGATGATGAGCGCCGCCTGGCGCGCGCGCGAGCTCGCGCTCCAGCCATTCGATGGCGGGGAGATCGAGATGGTTGGTGGGCTCGTCGAGCAGGAGGATATCCGGCTCCGGCGCGAGCACCCGCACCAGCGCGGCGCGGCGCGCCTCGCCGCCGGAAAGCTGCGCCGGGTCTTCGTCGCCGCGCAGGCCGAGTTGCTCGAGGAGATAGCGCGCCGCATGGCGCGTCCCCATGCGGCCCGAGCCCGGCCGCGACATAATCGGCGACGGTGGCGAAGCCCGTCAGGTCGGGCTCCTGTGGAAGGTAGCGGACGGTCGCGTCGGGTTGCAGGAACCGAGTGCCCTTGTCGGGCTCGACCAGTCCGGCGACGATCTTGAGCAGGGTCGACTTGCCCGAGCCGTTGCGGCCGACGAGGCAGACCCGTTCGCCGGCGGCGACGGTGAGGTCGACGCCTTCGAGCAGCGGCGTGCCGCCGAAAGTCAAGGCGATGCCGCCGAGCTGGAGCAGCGGCGGCGCCATCAGGCGGCGCCCGTGTCGTGATTTGATTTCCGCCGCTGCAGCCGCCGGATGGTGCGGTCGAGCTCGGCGAGGAAGGCGGAGCGGTCGCGCGGCGAGAACGCCGCCGGGCCGCCGCTCATCTGGCCGGTCTCGCGCAGGTCGGCCATCAGGTTGCGCATGGCGAGCGCCATGCCGATCGATGCATTCGGTGAACGCGCGTCCGTTGGGCGCGATCACCTGGGCGCCGGCCTTGACGCAGCGGCTCGCCAGCGGAACGTCGTTGGTGATGACGATGGCATGGGCGTCGGCATGCGCCGCGATCCAGTCGTCGGCGGCATCGAGGCCGGCACCGACGGTGACGCGCTCGATCAGGGGATCGCGGGGTACCTGGATCGGGCTGTTGGCGACCACCTTGACGCGCAGCCCATGCCGCTCGGCGACGCGATAGATCTCCTGCTTCACCGGGCAGGCATCGGCGTCGACCAGGATACTGATCCCGGTGGGCGCATCGTTCATCGGGCTCGCACCAACGCTCATCGCCTGAATATCTGCCTCACGCACGGGTTATCCCCGTGCAGCTCACAGATAATGGCAATCGGGCCGATTTGCAGCAGGAACCAGCGTGCCGGAGCGAACTAACGGGAACCAATAAGAAGGGCCGCCCGCAAGGGCGGCCCTTCCATTGTCGAGCCTTGGTCCAGCAAACGGACCGTGACGCGTGATGTCACGCGGCCTGGACCCCGGTAAAGGTTGGGATCCAGCTCACGGGCGCCGGCGACCGCGGCAATTGACAATGAGACACTGGATCACCTCCTTTCAGTTGGTTGACGACGAATCAGAAAGTAGAGGGAAAAACTTAACAATGTAAGACATTGACATCGCCGCCACTGCATGATTCGTGGGCGGTGTTGCGCAAATGCCGATCAGCGCAAATGGCGATCAGATCGTCTGGTTGTAGGCGCCGACCTCCTCGTGCATGCGCAGCACGGCGTCGATCGCCTTGAACATCTCGCGCATGCGCGCCTCCGACACCGGGCTTTCCACCACGACGACGAGCTCCGGCTTGTTGGAGGAGGCGCGGGCGAGGCCCCAGGTACCGTCCGCGACGGTGACGCGCACGCCGTTGACGGTGACGAGATCGCGGATCTTCTGTCCGGCTACCATTTCGCCGCGGCTGTGCGCCGCCTCGAAATGCTTCACCACCTGTTCGATGACGCCGTATTTCACCTCGTCGGCGCAATGGGGCGACATGGTCGGCGACTGCCAGGTCTTGGGCAGCGCCTTGCGCAGATCCGACATCTTCTTCCCGGGATTGCGGTCGAGCATGTCGCAGATCGCGATCGCGGAGACGAGGCCGTCGTCATAGCCGCGGCCGAACGGCGGGTTGAAGAAGAAATGCCCGGACTTCTCGAAGCCGGCGAGCGCGCCGGTCTCGTGGGTGCGGCGCTTCATGTAGGAGTGGCCGGTCTTCCAGTAGTCGGCGACGACGCCGTTCTTGATCAGCACGGGGTCGGTGGCGAACAGGCCGGTGGATTTCACGTCGACGACGAATTTGGCGCTTCGGGTGCAGGCTCGACATGTCGCGCGCCAGCATGACGCCGACCTTGTCGGCGAAAATCTCCTCGCCCTCGTCGTCGACCACGCCGCAGCGGTCGCCGTCGCCGTCGAAGCCGAGGCCGACATCGGCGCGGTTCTCCAGCACCGCGTCGCGGATCGCATGCAGCATCGCCATGTCTTCGGGATTGGGATTGTAGCGCGGGAACGAGTGGTCGAGGGTGCAGTCGAGCGGCACCACTTCGCAGCCGATCGCTTCCAGCACGGGCGGCGCGAACGCGCCGGCGGTGCCGTTGCCGCACGCCGCCACCACCTTGAGCCGGCGCGTCGAGCTTCGGCCGGTTGGTGAGGTCGGCGATGTAGCGGGCGGGAAAATTCTCCACGAAACGATAGGTGCCGCCGCCGGGCAGGTCGAACTTCGCGCCGAGCACGATGTCCTTGAGGCGGGTCATCTCGTCCGGCCCGAAGGTGAGCGGGCGGTGCGCGCCCATCTTCACGCCGGTCCAGCCATTGTCGTTGTGGGACGCCGTCACCATGGCGACGCAGGGCACGTCGAGGTCGAACTGGGCGAAATAGGCCATCGGCGTCACCGCGAGGCCGATGTCGTGCACCTTGCATCCCGCCGCCAGCAGGCCGGTGATGAGGGCATATTTGATCGACGCGGAATAGCTGCGGAAATCGTGGCCGATGACGATCTCCGGCCGCACCCCCATCTGGCGGATCAGCGTGCCGAGACCCATGCCGAGGGCCTGCACGCCCATCAGGTTGATCTCCTTCTCGAACAGCCATCGCGCATCGTATTCGCGAAACCCGGTCGCCTTGACCATGGGCTCGGATTCGTAGGCGTAGGTATTGGGAGACAGGGAAGGCTTCGGCGTCGGGAACATTGCGACCTCGGGCGGACCATGCGCGCGAGCAGCACATAGCCCAGGCCGGGCGGGCGGGGAAGCGTTCAATGCGCCGGCACCCCCGATCAACCGCCGAATCGCGCTACTGTTCCAGCACCAGCCTGCCGTCCTGGTATTGCCAGTGAATCCGCGACAGGAACGACATGCCGAGCAGGTTTTGCGCGAGCGCCTCGTCGGGCAGCACCAGGGCGGCGACATTGCGCACGGCTGACGCCGCCGACCTCGACGCGGCCGAGTTCGACGGGGGCGGCGAGGATGACGCCGTTCGCGGTCGATACCTTGGTCGTGTAATCGCGTCTGCGCCGGATGGATTCCGAGCCGCGACGCCTCCTGCTCGCGCAACGCGATCATCGAGGCGCCGGTGTCGACCATGAAGCCCATGCGCCGGCCGTCGACCATGGCGTCGGCTTCGAAGTGCCCATTGGCGCCGCGCGGGACCGATGCGGTGCGCGGATAGGCGGGCGCGGGGTCCGGCGGCTCCGCGGTCGCATTGGCGGCCGTCACGGTGCCGCCGGTCGGCCGCAGCAGCTTCGGCGCGACGGCGGCCAGCGCGATCATGATGGCGGCGAAGACAAGGAACTGGCGCATGGCGGGGATCAAAACACAGCGGGGCTTTCCGCGGCACTTACCGGCTTCGTACCGCCTTGCGGTTTCGCCCGTCCTGCCTAACGAGCGGTGGAGGGAATGATTAGAATTTGAACTATCCCTCCCCGGGAGGGCAGGGTGGGGTTCTTTCTTCGGAACGCAGGCCAATCGAAAAAGAGCCCCACCCTGGCCCTCCCGAAAACGGGGAGGGAAAAGAAAGTCACTCGCCCCTGGGCTTGGCGCGGCGGGTGGCGGGGGCGGACAGGGGGTCTTCGGGCCAGGGATGGCGGGGGTAGCGGCCGCGCAGGTCCGCCCGCACGGCGGCATAGCTGCCGCGCCAGAAATTGGGCAGGTCGCGCGTGACCTGCACCGGGCGGTGGGCGGGAGACAGCAGTTCGATCACCAGCGGCACGCGGCCGCGGGCGATGGTGGGGTGGCGGTCGAGGCCGAACAGTTCCTGCACCCGGATCGCGAGCTTGGGACCGTCGGCGTCGTATTCGATCGGCACCCGCGAGCCCGACGGCGCGTCGAAATGGGTGGGCGCCTCGGCCTCGAGCCGCCGCCTCATCGCGTAAGGCAGCATGTTCTGGAGCGCGGATTCGAGTTCCGCCGCCGTGAGAGCGCTGCTAGCGCCGTCTTGTCGCCGAGGAGCGGCGCCAGCCATTCCACGGCGCTGTCCGCGAGCGCGGCGTGGGAAAGATCGGGCCATTCGTCGCCCTCGGCGCCGCGCAGGAACGCGACGCGGTCGCGCCATTGCCGCAATGCCTTGGTCCAGGGAAGGCGATCGAGGCCCGGCCGCGGCGATCGCCGCGGCGAGACGCTTCGCGGTGGTCTCGTCGGGAACGACCGGCATCGGCTGCTCGCCGAGCGTGACGGCGCCGAGGCGGCGCGACCGGCGGCACCGCAGCGCGAGCGTGGCGGGATCGACGGACACCTCTTCGCGCGCCTCGATGCGGTCGGCAAAGCGCGCCTCGATGTCGCCGAGGCCGATCGCGGCGGCCAAGCGTGATGCGGCCCTGTGCGGCGCTGCCGATGATCTCGGCCACCGCCAGGAACGGCTCCCGCGCCAGTGGCGAGGCCGGATCGATATTGGCGCCGCGGCCATTGGCGAGGAGGAACGCGCCCGTCGCGGCGCCGCGGTTCTTCGCTAGCCGCTCGGGATAGGCGAGCGCGAGAATCGCGCCGATCGACGCCGATCGTCACCGCGGTCGTCGCGCGCGCCCGGAACCGGGGAAGCCGCCTCGCGCGCTCTGCGCCCATCGCCTCGCCATGCGGCGGGCCTCCTCGGCGCGGCGGGAGCGGTCGCGGCGCAGCCCGTCGAGGCGGTGGCGCAGATCGACGTCATTGCCGCCGAGGCCGCGCTCGGAGAGCACGGCAGCGATTTCGGCCGCCAGTCCGGGCGGCGCCTTCGCGGCCGGCATCGAGCACCATGCGCGCGAGCCTTGGCGGCAGCGGCAGCCGGTTGAGCGCCTTGCCCTCGGCGGTGATCCGGCCGGAGCCGTCGATGGCGCCGAGGTCCGCGAGCAGCGTACGCGCTTCGCTCAGCGCGGCGGCGGGCGGCGGGTCGAGAAACACCAGCGTGGCCGGATCGGCAACGCCCCATTGGGCGAGGTCGAGCACCAGCGAGGACAGATCGGCAGCCAGGATTTCCGGCTGGCCATAGGGTTCCAGCGCCGCCGTCTGCGGCTCCTCCCACAGCCGGTAGCAGACGCCCGGCTCGACCCGGCCGGCACGGCCGCGCCGCTGGTCGGCCGCCGCGCGCGACACCCGCACCGTTTCGAGACGGGTGAGGCCGACATCCGGCTCATAGCGGGGCACCCGTGCCAGTCCCGAAGTCGATCACCACGCGAACGCCGTCGATGGTGAGCGAGGTCTCGGCGATCGAGGTCGAAAGCACGACCTTGCGCCGGCCCGGCGGCGCCGGGGCGATGGCGTGGTCCTGCACGTCGGCTTCGAGCGCGCCGTAGAGCGGGTGGATGTCGACCGCGGGGTCGGCGGCGTGTTCGCGCAGCCGCGTCTCGGTGCGCCGGATTTCCGCCGCGCCCGGCAGGAAGGCGAGGATCGATCCGGTATCGCTGCGCAGCGCGCGCAAAATCGCGTCGGCGACCTGCACGTCGATCGGCTTGGACGTGATCGCGGCCGAGATAACGGGTCTCCACTGCAAACGCCCGGCCTTCGCTGGCGATGACGGGGGCATCGCCGAGCGCCTTGGCGATCCGCGCGCCGTCGATGGTCGCCGACATCACCAGCATGCGCAGGTCCTCGCGCAGCCCCTGCTGGGCGTCGCGGGTCAAGGCGAGGCCGAGATCGGCATCCAGCGAGCGCTCGTGGAATTCGTCGAACAGCACGGCGGCGATCCCGTCGAGGGAGGGGTCGTCGAGGATGAGGCGCGTGAACACGCCCTCGGTGACGACCTCGATCCGGGTTCGCCGCGACACCTTGGAACCGAAGCGGACGCGGTAGCCGACGGTGTCGCCGACGGCTTCGCCCAGCGTCTTCGCCATCCGCTCGGCGGCGGCGCGGGCGGCCAGACGGCGCGGCTCCAGCACCAGGATCTTCTTCCCCGCCGCCCAGGGCTCGCCCGCAAGCACCAGCGGAACCCGCGTCGTCTTGCCGGCGCCGGGCGGCGCCACCAGCACCGCGACCGTTTCCCGCGCCAGCACGGCCACCAGTTCCGGAACGCGGCGTCGATCGGCAGGGGCGGCGCAACGGCTTTCATCACCGGCGTTAATCCTAACGGCAGCTGACGGCCGGCGGACACATTCCTGAGTCGGATTCTTGCATTGTTAACCCAAGGCAAGCCGGCTGTCCCAAAATGAGAAACCTGATGAACCCGTATTCCTCCACCGCCTCCGCCCGCCGCGTCGACTGGGCGGATTATGCCAAGGGCTTCTGCATCATCATGGTGGTGATGATGCATTCCACCCTCGGCGTCGAGGAGGCGGCCGGCCGCGACGGCTTCATGCATGTCCTGGTGGCGTTTGCCAAGCCGTTCCGGATGCCGGACTTCTTCATGATCTCGGGGCTGTTCCTGTCCCGCGTCATCGACCGCGACTGGCGCACTTATCTCGACCGCAAGGTCGTGCATTTCGGCTATTTCTATGTGCTGTGGGTGACGATCCAGTTCGCGGTGAAGGCGCCGGTGTTCGCGGCGGCCCATGGCTGGGGCTATGTCGCCGAACAATACGCGCTCGCTTTCATCGATCCGTTCGGCACGCTGTGGTTCATCTACCTGTTGCCGATCTTCTTCGTGGTGACCAAGGCCACGCGGCGCGTGCCGCCGGCGGTGATCTGGTTTGCGGCAGCAGCGCTGCAGATCGCCGCGATCGACACCGGATGGACCGCGATCGACGAATTCGCCGGACGCTTCGTCTATTTCTACACCGGCTATTTGTTCGCGCCGCGCATCTTCGCCTACGCGGCGGCGGTGCAGGCGCGCCCGGGCCGCGCCGCGGCGGGCCTCGCTGCCTGGGCCCTCGTCAACGGTGGCCTGGTCTATGCGGGCCTCTCCGAATGGCCGGTGGTCTCGCTCGCGCTCGGCCTCGTCGGCGCGGGGGCGGTGATCGCGTTCTCCGCGCTGATGGCGAAAGCCCATGCGTTCGCGCCGGTGCGGTTCTGCGGGCAGCATTCCATCGTCATCTATCTCGCCTTCTTCCTGCCCATGGCGGCGACGCGCACGGTGCTGCTCAAGACCGGGCTTGTGCCCGACGTCGGGGCGATGTCGCTCCTCGTCACCGCCGCCGGCGTGCTCGGCGCGCTCGCCATGTGGTGGGCCGCGCGCGCCACCGGCGCCACCTTCCTGTTCGAGCGCCCCGACCGTTTCCGCATCGCGCCCCGCCCGCGCCTCGCCCTGCAGCCGGCGGAGTAGCGGTCACCTCGGTGCCGTCATTCCGGGGCGTGCGCTTGCGCACGAACCCGGAATCCAGACGGGCCTCGTCGCCCACACCGCAGCCTGGATTCCGGGTTCGCGCAAGAGCGCGCCCCGGAATGACGGAGCCAGTTTTTGCCCTCTGTGCAAAGGCATGGAAGCCCGGTTGCCATTCGTCTTCGAAGCCTCCACATTGCGGGCATGCCGTCAAATTCGCGCACGCCGCACAAGGGTGATCACGTCTTCCTGGTCGACGGATCGTCCTACATCTTCCGGGCCTATCACGCCTTGCCGCCGCTGACCCGCAAGTCGGACGGGCTGCAGCTCAATGCGGTCTACGGCTTCTGCAACATGTTGTGGAAGCTGTTGCGCGACATGAAGCCGGAGGAGCGGCCGACCCACCTCGCCGTGGTGCTCGACAAGTCGGAACATACGTTCCGCAACGAGCTCTATCCCGACTACAAAGCGCATCGGCCGGATGCGCCTGCGGACCTCATTCCGCAGTTCAGGTTGATCCGCGAAGCCGTGCGCGCCTTCGACCTGCCCTGCCTCGAGCAAGCAGGCTTCGAGGCCGACGACCTGATCGCGACCTATGTGCGGGAGGCCTGCGAGCTCGGCGCCACCTCCACCATCGTGTCCTCGGACAAGGACCTGATGCAGCTCGTCAACGACCGCGTCGTCATGCTCGACACGATGAAGGATCGCCGCATCGGCCCCGCCGAGGTGGTGGAGAAATTCGGCGTGCCGCCCAACAAGGTGATCGAGGTCCAGGCGCTGATCGGGGATTCGACCGACAACGTGCCGGGGGTTCCCGGCATCGGCGTCAAGACCGCCGCCCAGCTCATCGGCGAATACGGCGATCTCGAAACGCTGCTCGCCCGCGCCGGCGAGATCAAGCAGCAGAAGCGGCGCGAGAGCCTGATCGAGAATGCGGACAAGGCGCGGCTGTCGAAGACGCTGGTGACGCTCGACACCAGGGTGCCGCTCGACGTGCCGCTCGCCGACCTCGCCGTGCATGATCCCGACGCGCGGCGTCTCATCGCCTTCCTCAAGGCGATGGAATTCAGCTCGCTCACGCGGCGCGTCGCCGAATTCTCCGGCGCCGATCCCGCCGAGATCGAGCCGGACGAAACGCTCAAGGCCAACGGCGCTGCACTCGCTGCGCAGCCGGGAGCAGCGCCCGCCGCGCGCGGCCAGGGCGAACTTGCCTTCGCTCCATCGTCCGCTGCGCCCGATCGTGCTCCGGCACAGGCCGACAAGACGGTTCCGGCGCCCGGCGGCCTGACGCCGCAGGCGCTCGCAGAAGCCCGCATCGCCGCGGCGAAGGCCGCGAAATTCGACCGCACGCGTTATGAGGCGGTGCTCACGCTGGAACGGCTGCGCCACTGGGTGGCGCGCGCCGTCGATGCCGGCGTGGTCGCCGTCGACACCGAGACCACGGGCCTCGATCCGATGCAGGCGGAGCTGTGCGGCTTCTCCCTCGCGGTCGGCGTCAACGACGCCTGCTACGTGCCGCTGATCCACCGCCAGGGCGGCGACGGCACGGGTCTGTTCCCCGGCGAAGTGGTGCCGAATCAGATGACGGCGGCGGACGCGCTCGCCGCGCTCAAGCCGCTGTTGGAGGACCGCGGCGTCCTCAAGGTCGGGCAGAACCTGAAATTCGACTGGCAGGTGCTGGCACGCCACGGGATCGAAATCGCGTCCTATGACGACACCATGCTGATGTCCTACGTGCTCGACGCCGGCCGCAGGCCCCACGGCATGGACGCCATGGCGGAGCAATGGCTCGACCACCGCACCATTCGCTACGGCGAAGTGGCAGGGACCGGCAAGGCCAAGCAGCGTTTCGAGAACGCGCCGATCGACAAGGCGACCGAATATGCCGCCGAGGATGCCGACGTCACGTTGCGGCTGTGGCAGGTGCTCAAGGCCCGCCTCGTCGCCGAGCGCATGACCAGCGTCTACGAAACCCTGGAACGGCCGCTGGTCCCGGTGCTGGCGCGCATGGAGCGGCGTGGCATTTCGATCGACCGGGCGATACTGGCGCGGCTGTCGGGCGAATTCGCCCGGGAAGCCATGGGGCTCGAAGAGGAGATCAAGGCGCTCGCGGGCGAGCCGCTCAATCCCGGCTCGCCCAAGCAGCTCGGCGATATCCTGTTCGGCAAGATGGGCCTGGCAAGCGTCGTCGGCGCGAAGAAAACCAAGACCGGCGCCTGGTCGACGTCGGCCTCGGTGCTGGAAGAACTCGCGGAGCTGGGCCATCCACTGCCGCAGAAGATCCTCGAATGGCGCCAGGTCGCGAAGCTGCGCTCGACCTACACCGACGCGCTGCCGGGCTTCGTCAACCCCACGACCCACCGCGTCCATACCTGCTACGCGCTCGCCGCCACCACCACCGGCCGGCTGTCCTCCTCCGAGCCCAACCTGCAGAACATTCCGGTGCGCACCGAAGAAGGCCGCAAGATCCGCCGCGCCTTCATCGCCGCGCCCGGCCACAAGCTGGTCTCCGCCGATTATTCGCAGATCGAGCTGCGGCTGCTGGCGGAGATCGCCGATATCCCCGCGCTCAAGCAGGCGTTCCGCGACGGCCTCGACATTCACGCCCTGACGGCGTCGGAAATGTTCGGGGTGCCGGTCGCCGGGATGCCGGGTGAGGTGCGCCGGCGCGCCAAGGCGATCAATTTCGGCATCATCTACGGCATCTCGGCGTTCGGCCTCGCCAACCAGCTCGGCATTCCGCGCGAGGAGGCCGGCGCCTACATCAAGAAGTATTTCGAACGCTTCCCCGGCATCCGCGCCTACATGGATGCGACCAAGGAATTCTGCCGCAAGAACGGCTACGTCCTCACGGTGTTCGGGCGCAAATGCCATTATCCCGACATCACCGCCTCCAATCCCTCGATCCGCGCCTTCAACGAGCGCGCTGCCATCAACGCGCGCCTGCAGGGCAGCGCCGCCGACATCATCCGCCGCGCCATGATCCGCATGGAGGATGCGCTGGCGAAAGAGCGTCTCGCCGCGCAGATGCTGCTGCAGGTGCATGACGAGCTCATCTTCGAGGTGCCGGACCAGGAGGTCGCGACAACGCTGCGCGTGGTCAAGCGGGTGATGGAGGACGCACCGCTGCCGGCGGTCGCGCTCTCGGTGCCGCTGCAGGTCGACGCCCGCGCCGCCGACAATTGGGACGAGGCGCATTGAGGCCCTCCTCCGCCCTCGCTCCGGCGGCCGTCGCCGCGGCGCTGGCCGGCCTGTCGAGCCCGGCCCATGCGGCCGGCCTCGACGGCGCGACGCTGCCGTTGCCGTGGGCGCTCCCCTTCGCCGGGCTGCTGCTGTCGATCGCGACCGGGCCGCTGCTGTTTCCCAAGCTCTGGCATGCCCATTACGGCAAGATCGCGTTCGCCTGGAGCGCCCTCGCCATCGTGCCGATCGCGGCGCTCTACGACATGCCCACGGCGCTCGCCGCGCTGGTCCATGCGCTGCTCGGCGAATACATGAGCTTCATCGTTCTGCTGTTTGCGCTCTATGTGGTCGCGGGCGGAATTCTCGTCACTGGAAGCCTGCGCGGCACGCCGCTCGTCAACACCGCCATCCTCGCGTTCGGCACCGCGATCGCGAGCATCGTCGGCACTACCGGCGCGGCGATGATCCTGGTGCGGCCGCTGCTGCGCGCCAATGCCGGACGCCTCCACAACGTGCATGTGGTGGTGTTCTTCATCATCCTGGTCGCCAATATCGGCGGCGCCCTGTCGCCGCTCGGCGATCCGCCGCTGTTCGTCGGCTTCCTGCACGGTGTCGATTTCTTCTGGACCACCACCCATCTGTGGACGCAAACCGCGACGGCGGCGGCCCTCGTGCTCGCAGCCTTTGTCGTCGTCGATGTCTGGTTTCATCGCCAGGACCGCCGCGTCGCCGTGGTCGGCGAAGCGGAGCCGGCGACGGCGATCGGGGTGCACGGCCTCGTCAACCTGCCGCTCATCGCGCTCATCATCGGCGCAATCCTGCTGTCGGCGGTCTGGCGGCCCGGCATCGTGTTCGACGTCTATGGCACCAAGGTGGAATTGCAGAACCTGGTGCGCGACGGCGCGCTGCTCGCCATCGCCATCGCATCGCTGGTGGCGACGCCGGACGAGCATCGCGAGCGCAACGGCTTTACCTGGGAGCCGATCCTGGAGGTGGCCAAGCTGTTTGCCGGCATCTTCGTGTGCATCGTTCCGGTGCTGGCGATGCTCCAGGCCGGCAGCGCGGGGCCGTTCGCCTGGCTGCTGGCGTTGATGACGGTGGACGACGGCGCGCCGCACACCGTCGCCTATTTCTGGGTCACCGGGGGATTGTCGGCGCTGCTCGACAATGCGCCGACCTATCTCGTGTTCTTCGAGCTGGCCGGCGGCGACGCGGCAAAGCTGATGGGCGAACTCGGCGCCACCCTCGCCGCCATCTCCATGGGCGCGGTCTACATGGGCGCGCTCACTTATATCGGCAATGCGCCCAACTTCATGATCTATGCCATCGCCACCGAGCGCGGCGTGAAGATGCCGAGCTTCTTCGGCTACATCCTGTGGTCCGCCGCGATCCTGCTGCCGGTGTTCGTGCTGCTCACTTTCGTTTTCGTGACGCCGTGGCCTTTCCCTTTCCCTTGGCCTTAGGCTGCGCCGCCGGCTTGCCGCGCCGTACCGCGCCCCTTGCTTTGGTGGTTTTGGCCGCGGCCTCTGCCGGCACCACCGCGATCGCTTCGACCTCGATGAGCGCGCCGGGCCGGGCCAGCGCCGCGATGGCAACCGCGGTGCTCGCCGGCGGGGCCGCCGTGTTGACGAAACGATCGCGCACCTCGCGGAATTGGCCGAGGTGGGCGATGTCGGTGAAATAATTGTTGAGCTTGACGACGTGCTCGAAGCCGGCGCCGACGGCGGCGAGCGCGTTCTTTAGGTTGACGAAGGTCTGCTCCGCCTGGGCGCGAAAATCGCCGGGCGCGCCGACGATCTTGTTGTCGAGGTCGAGGCCGAGCTGGCCGGAAATGAAGATGATCCGCCCGGGCATGACGGGCTCGACGACATGGGTATATCCGACGGGCTTGGCGATCGTATCCGGATTGAGAAACTTATGCTTCGGCATGGCGGGCTCCCTGGGCTCTTGATGGCGTCGCCGACTTTAGCGCGCAATTCGTTGAGGTCACTCACACACTTCCCTGTCATCGCCCGGCTTGACCGGGCGATCCAGTAAACACCGACAGTGAGTACTGGATTGCCCGGTCAAGCCGGGCAATGACAGCAATGGAGTCAGCGAAATCGGATGATGCCTAAGCGCAATGGTGCCGGTCACCCATCAAGGCTCGCCACCACCTGCTCGGCGAGCGACAGCGAGGCGGTGAGGCCCGGGGATTCGATTCCGAACAAGTGCACGAGCCGCTTCAAGCCATGCTCGGCGGGAGTATCGACCATGAAATCGGCGGTCGGCTCGCCGGGACCGGTGAGCTTGGGGCGGATGCCGGCATAATCGGCGACCAGCGAGTTGTCCGGCAGACCCGGCCAATAGCTGCGGATCGGTTTATAGAAGGTCTCGGCGCGGCGCGGATCGACGGCGTAGTCGTAATGATCGATCCACTCGACGTCGGGGCCGAACCGCATGCGGCCGGCGAGGTCGAGGGTGACGTGAACGCCGAGTCCGCCGGGCACCGGGGCGGGATAGATCAGCCGCGTGAAGGCCGGCTTTCCGGCATAGGAGAAGTAGTTGCCCTTGGCGAGCACGAGGCGCGGCACGCGTTCGCTCGGATATCCTTCGGTCGCCCGCGCCATTGCCTGGGCGCCATGCCCGGCGGAATTGACGACGGCATCGACGCTGAGCGTCCCCGGCTCCGCGCCGCCGAACCGGACCTCCCAGCCGCCGGCTACGGGCGTCAACCGCTCGACCGGCGTGTTGAGCGCCAGCATCCCGCCGCGGTCTTCCAGGTCGCCCTGGAGCGCCAGCATGTAGCGGTGGCTATCGATGATGCCGGTTTCCGGCGAATGGAACGCGGCGACGCAGGCGAGCGCCGGCTCCATGCGCATGGCCTCGGCGCCCTCCAGCATGCGCAGCCCTTCGACGCCGTTGCGCTTCGCCTGGGCATGGAGCTTCTCCAGCGCCGGCCGGTCGGCGTCCTTGCCGACCACGACCAGCTTGCCGATCTTGCGGTGGGGCACGCCGTGCGAGGCGCAATAGGCGTACAGCAGCCGCCGCGAGCGGGCACAGTGGCGCTCGCGCAGCGAGCCGGTGGGATAGTAGATGCCGGCATGGATCACCTCGCTGTTGCGCGAGGAGGTGCCGCCGCCGATATGCCCTTCCACCTCGGCGACGATCACGTCATGGCCGGCGAGCGCGGCCTGCCGGCCGATCGCGAGCCCCACCACCCCGGCGCCGATGACGAGCACCTGCATGGGTCACCCGCCCGCGACGGGCGCGGCCGGCTGGCCCTTCGCGGGGCAGCGGGAGATGGTATCGACGGTCGCGGCGGTCATCTGTCTCAGTGTGAATGGGGCTCAGCCGATGGCTTAGCCGCCCGGAGACGATCGTTCAACTCGCGCCCGGCCGGTTTGAAATCGATATCCTGCCGGCCTATAAGGCGGCTCCCCACACGGAAAACGGATTACCGGGACGAGGCGATGGCCGGACATTCACAATTCAAGAACATCATGCACCGCAAGGGCCGGCAGGACGCGGTGAAGTCCAAGCTGTTCAGCAAGCTGGCGCGGGAAATCACCGTTTCGGCCAAGATGGGCCTCCCCGACCCTGCCATGAACGCGCGCCTGCGCGCGGCGATCATCGCGGCGCGGGTGGAAAACATGTCGAAGGATTCGATCGACCGCGCCATCAAGAAGGCCCATGGCAACGATGCCGAGGCCTATGACGAAATCCGCTACGAGGGCTATGGCCCCGGCGGCGTCGCCGTCATCGTCGAAGTCCTGACCGACAACCGCAACCGCACCGCCTCGGACGTGCGCTCGTATTTCACCAAGACCGGCGGCAATCTCGCCGAGACCGGAGCGGTGTCGTTCATGTTCGACCATGTCGGCGTCGTCGAGTTCGACGCCAAGGTCGCCTCCGCCGACGCCATGCTCGACGCCGCCATCGAGACCGGCGCCGACGACGTGGTGTCGAGCGAGAGCGGCCACGAGGTCTATGCCTCCCAGGACAATTTCGCCGAAGTGGCGAAGGTGCTCGAGGCGAAGTTCGGCGAGCCGCGCAAGGCGGGTCTCGTTTGGAAGCCGCAGAACACCATCGCGGTCGACGACGAAAAGGGCGAGAAGCTGTTCAAGCTCATGGAGCTGCTCAACGAGCACGACGACGTCCAGAACGTCTACGCGAATTTCGAGGTGTCCGACGCGCTGATGGGCAAGATGAGCGCGTAATGGCGGACGCGTCTACATGATCCCTTCCGCCTCGCGCAGGCTCTCGATCAGCGAGGCCCGCAGCAGGAACGCCCGCGCTTGCGCAGGGTCTTCAGCGGTGCGGCGCAGGTCGTCCTGATTGCGCTTGCGCACGGCCGGATCGGTTTCGGCGAGCAGGCGCTTGTTGCGGATGGTCTGGGCCTGGGTGTGCTGGACCGCCACGTGACGGCGCTGGCGCTCATAGCGATCGAGGACGTCCTCGCCGGCCTCGCCCCGCAGGATCGCGACCAGCTTGTCGGCGAGGTTGAAGGCGTCGTGGACACCGCTGTTCATCCCCATGGCGCCGATCGGGCTGTTCACATGGGCGGCGTCGCCGGCGAGGATCGCGCGGCCGGACCGGAACTTCTTCGCCACCCGCTGATGCACCGTGTAGAGATTGCTGCAGAGGATCTCGAACGCGCGCCCGGTCGGGAGAAACGCCTGCAGGCGCGCCTGCAGCGCCGCGGGCCGGCTGATGGCCGCTTCGTCGTCGCCGGGCTCGGCCGGGAAATGTACCCGCCAGCGGTCGGGCGGGCCCTTCCAGTGAAAAAGGTTCGACCACTCCTTGGGGTCGGAGATGTAGTTGCGCTCGGCATAGCCGTGGCGGCGGAAGTCGTAGGCGACCTCGATGTTGAGCACGAGGTCGGAATAGGTGAAGCCCTCAAATTCGATGTCGAGCTCCTTGCGCACGATGCTGCGCGCGCCCTCTGCGCTGACGATATAGGCGCCCGCGACCGTCTCGGCCTCGCCGGCCGGATTGGTGAACCGCGCAGTGACGCCGGACGCGTTTTGGGTGAAGCCCGTGAAGGCCGAGGACAGCCGCAGATCGATGCCGGGATGTGCCTTCGCCATCTTGAGCGCCTCTTCGACGATCTTGATGCGCTCGCACTGGAGGACGTAAGGAAACCGCGTGTCGTCCTTGAGATGGACGTGATCGAAGGCGGCGATCAGCGCGTTGCCGGCGCGGTCCCAGTAATGGAACACCGGCGCGATGATCCCCCGCGGCTCGAGCTTCGCATAGAGGCCTATCCGGTCGTACATTTCGAGGGTAGCGGGGTGGTTGGTCCCGGCCCGCGGCACCTGCTCGAGGAAATTGTCGTCGCCCAGCGCCTCGATCAGCGTGACCGCGACGTCCTGCTGCGCCAGCGCGAGCGCGAGGCACAGCCCGACCGGCCCGGCGCCGATGACAATGACCCGATCGGATGGCTGCGGCATGCCCTACCTCGCTTCCCCTGCGAACAGTAAGAGCGACGATTTCGGGCCGCGAATGCCCCGTGGCGGCGGAGCGTCCCGCCCAGGCGGCCCTCGAGCGGTATTAGCCGGGAATCGCGAATGGGCGCAATAGGTTCTGGGCCCTGTTCTCGCTGCCTAGGAATTAAACATCCAGCCGCCGCACTGCCCAACGAGGCAGCGTGGAACTCCGGCAAGCCTGATTTTTGCGTTTGCCAACCCCGGCCGCCCCGGTGGCACACCGTTTGCTCGATCGGTTACGCGGGCGGCGGGGACAGACAGGGCGCGCGGGGAACGGACATGAACGAACGGAGTTCCATGGCGAACCATTTCAAGCGTCCGCGCCGGTGCGACCGCCCTGTCTGGGAGCCGTGGTGGTGACGGCTCGCCTCAAGGCGCTGTCGTTCCGCCGTCCCGAGGAGACGAGCGCACGGATGCGCCCGCTGTCGCGGCTACCGGTGTTCCTGTCGCTCGAAGGCAAGCGGGCGGTGGTGTGCGGGAATGCGTCCGCCGCTGCGTGGAAGGCGGAGCTGCTTTCGGCCGCCGGCGCCCACGTGGAGGTATTCGCCAATCAACCCTGCGCGGAGCTGCGCGCGGTGGCCGCCGAACCCTCGCACGGGGCGATTTCGATCGAGGGCCGCGCCTGGCAGGCCGGCGACTTCGCGGGCGCCGCGGTGGCGATCGGCGCCATGACCGACGATGCCGAGGCAGAACGCTTCGCCGCGGCGGCCCGCAGCGCCGGTGTCCCCGTCAACGTCATCGACAAGCCGCGGCTGTGCGATTTCATCTTCGGCGCGATCGTCAACCGGTCGCCGCTGGTGATCGGCATTACGACCGACGGCGCCGCACCGGTATTCGCCCAGGCGATCCGCGCCAAGATCGAGGGCCTGCTGCCGCGCGGCTTCGCCCGCTGGGCCGAGGCGGCGCGCCGCTGGCGCACGCTGGTGCAGGCGACCGACCTGCCGTTCGCGGCGCGCCGGCGGTTCTGGCAGTTGTTCGCGGCCACCGCCGTGGCCAATCCGGATCGCGACCCGGCGACGCGCGATTTCGATGCCCTGCTCGCCATCACCCGCGCCGAGCCTTCCGCCAGCGCCGGGCGGGTGACGCTGGTCGGCGCCGGCCCCGGCAATCCGGAGCTCCTGACGTTGCGCGCCGTGCGCGCGCTGCATGCGGCCGACGTGATCCTGTTCGACGATTTGGTGGCGCCGGAAGTGCTCGAATTCGCGCGCCGGGAAGCAAAGAAGATGCTGGTCGGCAAGACCGGCCATCGGCCGTCCTGCAATCAGGAGGAGATCAACGCCCTGATGGTGTCGCTCGCCCGGGGCGGCAAGCATGTGGTGCGTCTCAAGGGCGGCGATCCCATGATCTTCGGCCGCGCCGACGAGGAGATCGAGGCCTGCCGCGCCGCCGGCATTGCAGTCGAGGTGGTGCCGGGCATCAGCACCGCCCAGGCCGCGGCGAGCCGGCTCGGGGTATCGCTGACCCATCGCCGCGACGCCCGCCGGGTCCAGTTCGTGACCGCCCATGCGGAGAACGGAAGCCTGCCGGACAATCTCGACTGGGCGAGCATCGCCGATCCCGCGGCCACCACCGCCGTCTACATGCCGGGCCGCACGCTCGCAGAGTTTACGCAGCGTGCGATCGCGAGCGGCCTCGATGCCGGCACCCCCGCCGTCGCGTTGGCCGCGCTCGGCCGGTCCGGCGAACAGATCGTAAAGGCGACACTCGGCGACATCGCGAGCCGCCTGCAGCAGGAGACGCTGCCGACCCCCCTCCTGGTGCTGATCGGGCGCACCCTCGACCGCGCCGAGCGCGCCCGCATCGCCGCCGCGATGCGGGCCCATCCGGGCGCTCTCGCCGCTCCCGGCTCCGGCGCGGGCCCGCCGCAGGAAAACGCGACGAATTGACGGGCGCGCCGGAGACAGTCTCATCGGGCGCCTCGGCCGTGTATCCTTCGAGGCTCGCGCAAAGAGGCGCGAGCCTCGAAGGATGACGGGTCATGTTTGTCAGGTCAGGAATAAGCGATGACCGTCGCCCGGTACGCAGGACATCTCAGCGCCCCACTCTGATTCGACCCGTCACCCTGAGGCGCGAGCCCTTGCGAGCCTCGAAGGGCGACGGCCCCGGCCGTGCCGCTCGCATACCTTCACCCCTGGCGGCATTGCTGGACGCGAAAATAACCGCTACTCCACCCTGAATGGCGCCGCCTCGATCCACGCCTGCGCGATGGACCGTGCGGCGCGCCCTGTCGAGATGGCGTAATGACGGATCAGCTCGTTGTCCCGGTGATATTGTGCGGCGGCGCCGGCACGCGCTTGTGGCCGGTATCGCGCGAAAAGATGCCGAAGCAGTTCGTGCCGCTGATCGGCACGTCGTCGACCTTCCAGCAGGTGCTCGACCGCGTCACCTGCGAGGGCCTGTTCGCCCCGCCGATGATCATCACCAATTCCGAGTTCCGCTTCGTCGTCGCCGAGCAGGCGCGCGCCCGCGGCGTCGAGGCCACCATCATCCTGGAGCCGCAGCGCCGCGATTCCGCGGCCGCCATCGCCGCCGCCGCCGAGCTCGCGATGAAGAAGGATTCCGCGGCCGTGCTGCTGGTGGTCGCCGCCGACCATCTGATCCCCGACACCGATGAATTCACCGCCGCCTGCCGCGCCGCGCTGCCGGCCGCCAGTGGCGGGCGCGATCGTCACCTTCGGCGTCAAGCCCACCTATCCTGCTTCGAGCTACGGCTATATCCGTCCGCAGCCGGCGCAGGACGGGACCGCGGTCCGCAAGGTCGAAGCCTTCGTCGAGAAGCCCGATGCGGCGACCGCCGCGCGAATACGTCGCCGACGGCTATCTCTGGAACAGCGGCAACTTCATGTTCCGCGCCGAGGTGATGCTGCGCGAACTCGCCCGCCTCGAGCCGGAGATCAGGAACGCGGCCAAGGCCGCCGTCGACAACCTCACCTCCGATCTCGATTTCTACCGCCTCGCCGAAGGGCCGTTCGCGAGGGCGCCCAAGAAATCGATCGATTATGCGGTGATGGAACGCACCGCGCTCGCGGCGGTGCTGCCGGTCGCGTTCCGCTGGTCCGACATCGGCAGCTGGAACGCGGTGTGGGACGCCCAACCGCAGGACCCCTCGGGCAATGTGATCGAGGGGCCGGCGGAGGTGATGAACACCAGCAACAGCCTGATCCGTTCCGAGGAAACGGTGCTCACCACCGTCATCGGCCTCGACGGCGTCATCGTCATCGCGACCGCCGACGCCGTGCTGGTGGTGGCGCAGCAACAGGCGGAGCGGGTCAAGGACCTGGTCGAGCAGCTCAAGAAGAAAAACCGCACCGAGGCGCTGGAGCACCGCCGCGTCTACCGGCCGTGGGGCTTCTACCAGAGCGCCGACTCCGGGTCGCGCTACCAGGTCAAGCGCATCTGCGTGAACCCCGGCGCGCGGCTCTCGCTGCAGAAGCATTTCCACCGCTCCGAGCATTGGGTGGTGGTGCGCGGCGTCGCCGAGGTGACGATCGGCGAGGACGTGCGCCTCTATCACGAAAACGAATCCGCCTATGTGCCGATCGGCGCGGTCCATCGCCTCGCCAATCCCGGCAAGATCCCGCTGGAGCTGATCGAAGTGCAGGTCGGCAGCTATCTCGGCGAGGACGACATCCTGCGGCTCGAGGACGTCTACCGCCGCCACGCCGAGGCGTGAGCGCTCAATCCGGATTCATCCGCCGAGCGCCGCGATCGCCTGCTCGGCCGCGCCGACGCCGCTGCGGTAGGCGCCGTGGGCGGTCGAAAAGTCCGCGCTGGAACACGCCTCGCCCGCGAAGAAGAGACGCTGGTCGACCGGCGCGGCGAGCACCTGCCTGGCATCCGCCTGTCCCGGCTTCGCGTGCGAATAGGAGCCGCGCGCATGCGGGTCGCGCGCCCAGGCGGAGGCGGCGACCGGGTGCAGGCGGGCTCTGATATCGCTGCCCAGGAGCGAGGCGAGCTGGTCGATGGCGAAGCTCGCAAACGCCGCCTCCCCCCCTTGCTCGAGATCGCGGGCGAGCGCGCCACCGAAATAGCCCTCGACCAGCGGCCGGCCCAGCGGACGCAGGTGGTAGCTGCCGGTGCGGACCCGATCGAGAGCGCCGTAGAGATGGGAATCCTTGGGGAACGCCTCCGCGCCATCGAGCCGCAGATAGAGCTTGTCGGCGAGGCCGAGCGGCAGCGCTTCCGCCGCCGCGATCTTGGCAGGCAGCGCCGGCACGAAGCGCGGCATGCCGGCCGCCAACACGTCGGTCGGCGCGGTGACGATGACGGCCCGCGCGCGCAGTTCGCCGCGCGGTGTTTCGATGCGGATAAGGCGGCCACTATGGTCGATCGTCTCCGCCGGGCAATCGAGGGCGATGTCGAGCCCGGCCCCGCAGGCGGCGATCAGGGTGCCGTAGCCCTCGACCACCCGCCAGTTCACGCCGGTGTCGCGGTAGCGCCAGAAGTCGCGGGCCGAAAGCTGATCGAGCTCGACGCCGTTGATGTAGGTGCTGGTGGCGTTGATGAGGCCGTTCCAGCGGCAGCCCGGCTCCAGGAATCGATCCCCGGGCTGATCGGGTTCCGCTTCTCCGGCCGCATCGAGGCGGTCATAGAAGCGGGCTGCCGCGGCGCGATAGTCGTCCTGGTCGGACGCCGGAAAGCCGATGTCGTTCCATTGGCTGCGCCAGGCTGGCCGGGTCCGGTCGAGCGCAAAGCCGAGCGTCGAGGCGATGATGCACCACTCGTTCTCGTCCGCGGAATGCAGCCAGCCGCATCCGAGCTCGATCGGCAGGCCGGCCGAATCGCGCAGCGTCCACGCCCGCCCGCCCAGGCGGTTACGCGCTTCGAGCACGCGGATCGACAGGCGCGCGGTCGCAAGCCGCCGCACCGCCGCCAGCCCGGCGGCGCCCGCCCCGATCACGATGACATCGAACTCGTTCACGGGGA
Organism: uncultured Alphaproteobacteria bacterium; assembly: GCA_963800215.1. Classification (GTDB taxonomy): domain Bacteria; phylum Pseudomonadota; class Alphaproteobacteria; order Rhizobiales; family Xanthobacteraceae; genus JAJPKK01. Next base: position 32,895 of record CAWCZY010000016.1, read on the forward strand.
GGATCCCATTGTTGTCATCACCCGGCTTGGCCGGGCGATCCAGTAACCAGGTGACTGCAATTTCAGCACGGCATGGTTTCCACCGATGACTCAGGGGGTACTGGATGCCCCGCTTTCGCAGGGCATGACACCGAAACTGTATGAACCGTCAGTGTCACCGCATACGCCAGCCTTCCGCCGGGGCGGCGCAATCGAGCATCGCAACGGCTACGCTGCGACCGCGCGCGGCAGGATCGGCGCCGTCGCCTCGTAGCGGCGGCCGGCGCGGAGACAGAAGGCGGGCACCAACAGGCGCTCCGCGATGATCTCGGTCCTCTCGTTGTCCTGCAGCTTGAAGCGGCCCCTGATGTCGTCGAGGACGGAGACATCCGCCGCCATGCCCGGCTTCAAGGCGCCGATCTCGTCGGGGACGCCGGCCATCCCCGCGGCATTGCTCGTCACCATCGGCACCACCTGCTGCAGCGTGAGGCCGAGGGCGAGCATGGAGCTCATGGCCTGGGTCAGACTGAAGCGGGCTTGTCCGGCGAACGGATGATTCTCGTCGTCGGGATGGGCGCCGGGCGTGCCGGGCGGCGGCGGAACGAAGGTGTTGTAGCCATGCATGTCGGCGCCGAGGGTGTGCGGCACGATGCCGGCATCGATCGCCTTGCGCGCCAGCCGGTAGGAGAAATGGCTGCCATGCCCGACGTCGATCTTGAGGCCCATCTCCATGGCGGCCTTGATGATGGGGTGCACCTTGCCGTTCTTGTCGACGAAACCGCCGGGATGCCGGGTGAAGGGATGGGCGAGAATGTCGCCGGGCCGCAGCAGGCTGACGGTGCGTTCCACGATGGTGTCGGCATCGACGCCGTTCGCGCCTTCGGGCGGCAACGCCCAGAGCTGGCCGAAATGGACATAGACCGGCAGATCGGCATCGCGGCCGATCCGGCTGGCCATTTCCATGACCGTCGTGCCCCAGCGCGCAAACCCGCCGATCTCCGCATGGGCCTTCACGCCCTTGACGAGATCGCGGTTCGCCGTGGCGGCGGCGACGGTCGCCGCCACGTCGATGCCCTCGGGCGAATAGAGCGAGGGGTAATAATGGCCTTCGAGGCCGCCGACGAGATACGCGGAAATGAAGGCGTAGCAGCGGGTCGCGGCCGTCTCGGCGACGAAGTGGCGAAAGCCGGGAAACGTCATGGAAGACGCCCCGCCCTGGTCGATCAGCGCGGTCACGCCGCTTTCGACGCCCACCATGTCGGCATCGAGGCCGAAGCGCCCGGTGACGTAGCGATAGATGTGCGCGTGTGTGTCGATCATCCCCGGCAACACCAGCTTGCCGCGGACGTCGACGACCTCGCGCGCCGTCGACGGCAGGATGTCCTTGCCGACGAAAGCGATCTTTCCGCCGGCGATGGCGACGTCCATCACACCGTCGACGCCGGAGGCCGGGCAGATGACGTGGCCGCCCTGAAGGATGAGATCGTAGACGGGGGCTGCGTTCATGGCTGGCTTCCTTTGCTGAATCAATCCGAACAATATTCCAGAAAATGGGCACGCGGAATGCCTGCCAAAAAACGGGCTTGGCGTGTGGGCTCGCGGTGGCCGCTTCCCTTCGCGTCCCGCCTCTGGGATGATGGAACTCCAATCCGCGATTTCATTTCATAGACATCGTCACTACCATCCTGTGCGAGCGGAGCGCAGGTGACACCGGGCGCACGGAGAGGTCGAGCGTGACCGAGGAAGGCATCGGGGCGCGGCTGCCGCGCAAGGAAGACGATCGCTACATCCGCGGGCAGGGCCAGTTCGTCGGCGACATCCATCTTCCGCGTATGCAAGATGTGGCATTCCTGCGCAGTCCGGTCGCACATGCCCGCATCCGATCGGTCCGGATTCCGCCGGCGTTTCGCCACCGCGTATTCATTGCAGACGATCTCGTCGGGGTGGGAGCGATCAGGGCCGACACCGCACTCGCCGGCTTCAAGTCGTCGTCGCAGCCCGTGCTGGCGGTCGACAAGGTGCGCCATGTCGGCGAGCCCGTTGCGATGTGCATCGCGCCGACCTGCGCCGAGGCGGAGGACATCGCGTCGCGGATCGAAATCGATTTCGACCCGTTGCCTGTGGTTCGGGACATGCTGGCGGCACGCCAGCCGGGCGCGGCGCTGGTGCACGAAGCGTGGGGCGACAACCTGTTCCTGACCACCGACATCGACGTCGATTTCGCCGCGCTCGAGGCCAAGGCGGCATTCGCGGTGGTTCGCGAACTGCGGACGTCGCGCCAGGTCATGAGCCCGCTGGAAGGCCGCGGCGTCGTCGCCTACCGGGACAGCCGCCTCGACCAACTCGTCGTCATCAGCGCGACCCAGCAACCCCACATCGTCCGCTCCGGGCTCGCCGAGTGCCTCGGCCTCGACGAGGGGCGCATCCGCGTGATCTCGCCCGACGTGGGCGGCGGCTTCGGCTACAAGGGCGTCCTGCTCGCCGAGGAAGTCGCCCTGGCCTGGGCAACGGGCCAGCTCGGCCATCCGCTGCGCTGGGTCGAGGATCGCCGCGAGAGCCTGACCGCCGGAGCGAACTGCCGCGAGCACCATTACCGCCTGACCGCCTATGCGGATCGCGACGGCCGCTTGCTCGGGCTCGATTGCGAGGCGACCGTCGACGCTGGGGCCTATTCGGCCTATCCGTTCTCGGCCTGTCTCGAAGCCGGCCAGATCGGCAGCATCCTTCCGGGCGTCTACGATTTTCCCCACTACCGCTGCCGCACCTATTCGGTCGCAACCAACAAGCCCCCGATCCTGCCCTACCGGGGCGTCGCCCGCACGGGGGTGTGCTTTGCCCTGGAGCTGACGCTTGACGCGCTGGCGCGAGACCTCGGCATCGAGCCCGTGGATTTGCGCATGCGGAGCCTGGTGCGTCCGGAACAGATGCCGTTCGACAACATCGCCAAGCGGCACTTCGATTCCGGCGACTATCCCGAGGCCTTGCGGCAGGCGGTCGAAGCGATCGGGCTCGGTGCCCTGCGCGGGCGCCAGCAGCGCGGCGAACCGGACGGACGGCTCCTCGGCGTCGGCATCGCCATGTATTCGGAGCAGGCCGGCCATGGCACCAGCGTCTATGCCGGATGGGGAATTCCGTTCGTGCCGGGCTACGAGCAATGCCAGGCGCGCTTCACGCCGGATGGCGGGCTGGAGCTGCGGATCGGCGCGCACAGCCACGGCCAGGGACTGGAGACGTCGCTGTCCCAGGTCGCCCATACGATGCTCGGCGTGCCGCACGACCGGATCAAGCTGATCCACGGCGACACCGCACAGACACCCTATTCAACCGGCACCTGGGGTTCGCGCTGCGCCATCATGTCGGGCGGCGCGGTGGCCGCCGCCTGCGAGCAGCTGGCCGGCCGCCTGAAACGGATCGGCGCCACGCTGCTGCAGTCGCGCCCCGACGATGTCCGCCTGGAAAGCGGCATGGTGGTCGCCGCCCACGGCCGCATCTCGGTCGCGGAGATCGCGCGCACCTGGTACCGGTGCCCGCAGGATCTACCCGGCGATGTCGACCCCGGCGGCCTCGATGTGACGGCGGGCTACAAGGCGATGCGCGACACTGGGACATTCAGCTATGCCGCCCACGCGGCCGCGGTCGCCGTCGATCCCGAGACCGGCGAGATCGACATCCTCGACTATGTCGTCGTCGAGGACGGCGGCGTCCTTCTCAATCCGATGATCGTCGACGGCCAGATTTGCGGCGGCGTCGCCCAGGGGATCGGGACCGCGCTTTACGAGGAGATGCGCTTCGACGCGGACGGGCAGCCGTCGAATACGACTCTCGCCGACTATCTCCTCCCGGGCGCAACCGAGGTCCCGGCCATTCGCATCATCCACATGGAGACGCCGTCGCCATATACCCGCTTCGGACAGAAGGGCCTCGGCGAAGGCGGCGCCATCGCTCCCCCGGCCGCCATCACCAACGCGATCAACGATGCCCTCAAGGGCCTCGGTGCCGAGCTGCTGGTGTCGCCGGTGACCCCGGACCGGATCGTCGCCGCCATCCGGGCGGCAAGCGCGAACCCGCGCCCGCCCTGAGCGTCCTCAGCACAGACCCGCCTTCGCCAGTATCCCGCGCACGCGGGCGCGCTGCGAGTCGGAGATCGTCAGGCGTGTCGCGAAGTCCTGGCCGAGCGGCTTGGTCGCGTCGATGCCCATCTTGGTGAGAGTGAAGTCGTTCGGATCGGACGTCGGGTCGAGGATCGCCCCCTTCGCGCCGGGAATGAAGATGATGTCCTTCTCCGCCCGCACCCGCGTCGCCACCGCCCACATGACGTCGGAGAGGCTGAACACGTCGACATCCTCGTCCACGACGATGACATACTTGGTATAGAACTCGGTTCCCAGCGTCGCCATGATCGCCTGCTGCGGCTCGCCGGCCGACGTCTTCTTCATGGAGATGAAGGCCATGAAGGCCCCGCAGGTCGTGTGCGGCACATGCACCGCCCTGACGTTGGGGAGATTGCGCCGCAGCGCGTTGAGAATCTCGCCCTCGCGCGTGATGCAGGACACGAGAATATGGTCCTGCGACATTCCCGACACCACGCTGTGAAACATGGCGCCGGCGCGCATGCGGATGCGCCTGGCGACGAACACGTTTTGCGTCGAGCGGAATGATGCGTATCCCGTGAATTCGCTGAACGGCCCCTCGGGCTCGCGCTCGTCGGCCAGCACCTCGCCTTCGATGATGATCTCGGCGGCGGCCGGCACCTCGATATCGGCGGTGCCGCACCGCGCCACCCGGTACGGCTCGGCGAACAGCCCGCCGATGATCTCGAATTTCCGCACGTGCGGGGGATAGGCGTAGACCATCGACCCCATGTAATGCAGGGGATGGATGCCGAGCGTGACGGCGGCCGGCAGGTTCTGCCCTTTCGCCGCCGCGCGGCGATGGAACTCCCACATACGCCGCCGCGAGTGCAGCGAGACGCCGAGCCGGTTCTTGCCCTTGAGCATGAGCCGATGAAAGCCCGTGGTGTCGACCCCGGTTTCGGGATCGCGCGCCGTCAGCTGTCCGGCCGTGATGTAGGGCGCCGCATCGACTCTCGAAGTGGAGCGGAATCGGGAATTTCGTGAGGTCGATGTCGTCTGCTTCGATGGTGATGTCATGCCATTCGGGCCGGTTCACCAGCTCGACCGGCGTGTAGCGGGTGCAGCGCTCGCGGAACGCCGTCGGCAGGTCGAGCGGCGCGACTCCCAGCGCGAGAGCGAGCACCTTGCGGTTTCCGGCGATGTTGGTGACCACCGGCATCGTATTGCCTTCGACGTTCTCGAACACGACCACCGGGCTTCTGCCGAGGCGCTCGAGCTCGTAAACAAGGGAGGTGATATCGAGACGAGTCCTCACCGGTTCTTGAATGCGCAACAGCTCCTCGGGGAGTTCCCTCTCGAGCTGCGCCAGAAATCCGCGCAGGCTTTGCTTGTCCAAGTCCGACATCGTCTCCTCGCCTTCGAACGCTTCAGAACTGCTTCGAAAAGATCATGCGCAGAATCGAACAATAACCGATCGTACCGCCGGAACAGCTTTTTCGGTCAGCAGAAACCCTGTCCGCCGCACCGATCGGCACAGGCTCCGAGCAGAGCCGTCGCCGGACTTGCCAAGCCGCTGAAAGCTTTCATGAATACGAACAGCGGCAAAGAACTTGCTTGTGGGTCTCCAGCTCCAGGAGGAGAAGGCCATGAAGCATCTTGCAAGGCTGATGTCGTCGCTGGTGCTGGGAATGGCACTGGCACCGGGCATGGCACTCGCGCAGGATGCGTGGCCGAGCCGGAGCATCACGTTCATCGTGCCGTATGCGGCCGGCGGCTACACCGACCTGGTCGGGCGGATGACGGCGCGTTACGTCGAGAGCGCATTGGGCAAGACGGTCATCGTCGACAACCGCGCGGGGGCCGGCGGCATCGTGGGAACCCAGGCCGTCGCGAATGCGGCGCCCGACGGCTATACCTTCTGCGTCTGCAGCGTCGGCGCCATCTCGATCGCGCCGTTCGCCCAAAAGGTCGGGTACGATCCGGTGCGCGACCTGGCACCGATCGGCATCGTCAGTTCGATCGCGCAGGCCGTCATCGTCAACAATAACCTGCCGGTGAAGACGATGGCCGACCTCGTGTCGTATGCCAAGGTCCATCCCGGCAAGCTCAACTACGGCTCCAGCGGCATCGGCGGCCTGACGCATTACTCGGTCGAGTTGTTCCTCGCCCGCACCGGAACCACCGCGGTGCACATTCCGTTCAAAGGCGGTGCGCCGGCGACCGCCGCAGTGGTCTCCGGCGACGTCGACTTCGCATTCGGCAACATGACCGACGCCCTGCCGCAGATCGAGGCCGGAGTGGTGCGCGGCATCGCCGTGACGTCGCTTGAGCGCAGCGCCTACTTTCCCGATCTGCCCACGGTGCATGAAACCGTCGTCCCCGGCTTCGTGGCGGAGACGTGGAACGGGATCATCGCCCCGCCCAAGACGCCGGAACCGATCATCCGCAGGATGTCGCAGATCCTGATCAAGATGGCCGACGATCCGGGCTTCGAAGGAAGGAATGCGCAAGGCCGGCGCCAATACGGTCAAGACCACGCCGGAGCAGTACCGTGCGCAGATCGCGCAGGAGATCGCGCAGTGGAAGCCGCTGATCGGCGAGATCACCGAGAAGAAGTGACCGACTGGGGCGCGGCGGACGCAGGCCCGCCCCGGCTTGCTCAGTTGGCGCGGGTGAAGGAGTAGGGACTCATCTCATCCGCCGTGCGGCCGAGCGGGTCCCAATTCTGCCAGCCGCTCCAGATGCGCTCGCCGGCCGCCTGCGCCTGCGCGCGCAGCGCGGCGAAGTCGATGCCGGGGATGCGGCCGCCCTCCATGCGCACCACGCCGTCCACGATCACGGTGTCGACGTCGTCGCCGATCCCGCAATCCACCAGGCTCTTGATGGGATCGCGCACCGGCCCCATGCGAAGCGTGTCGCGGCCGGTGAGATCGATGATGACGATGTCGGCCTTGGCGCCCGGTGCCAGCCGGCCGATATCGTCGCGACCCACCGAATGCGCGCCGCCGAGCGTCGCCGCTTCGAACACCTGCGCGGCCGTCGCCGTCTTGAGATTGCGGCTCGCCACCTTGCCGAAATAGGAGGCGTTGCGCATCTGCAGGATCATGTCGCGCGGATAGGTGTCGGTGCCGAGCGCGATGTTCACGCCGGCCTTGCGATAGGCCTCCCAGTTGTCGAGGAAGCGGCCGCGCCGCGCGACGTTGACCGGGCAGTGCGAGATCGAGCAGCGGTGCGAGCCCATGATCTCCAGATCATGCGAGCCGGAGTAGTTCATCAGGGGATTGTCGCAGGTGAAGTTGCCGTGGCCGATGTTGAGCTTGTCCGACATCAGGCCGACGTCGCGCAGCAACTCCACCGACGTCATCTGGTGCTCGCGGACGATGTCGAACACCTCGTGGATATTGTAGGCCGCGTGGATCGCGACCGGCAGACCGCGATCCCGCGCCGCCTCGGCCGCTTTGCGCATCAAGGCGACGGTGCACGTCTCGATTTCGCGCGGCACCAGGATGCCGCGGACGCGGTCGCCATGGGCGCCCTGGTGGCGCTCGATGAATTCGAGCGCGAGACCGAATTCCCGCTCGCCCGAGGCTTCGTCCACCACGCGTACGAGCTTGCCTCTTTCACCGCCGACCCAACGGCCGGTGTCGAAGCCCGGACCGAGATAAGCCCGGATGCCGAGCTCGCCGACGGCCTGGAGCAGCGCCTGCTGGACGCGCAGCTGGCTTCCGAACTCGACGAATGTGGTGATGCCGTTGCGCAGCAGCTCCGCCACCGTGAATTGGGCATTGAGGCGCAGTTCTTCGGCGGCCGAGTTATCGTCGGGGCGAACGTAGCGTGGATCGCCGCCGACGCGTGTGCCGTCTCGGGCCACGCTGATTTCAAGGAAGGGCTGGCCGAAATAGTCGCCGCGTCCGATGTCCGAGATCAGCCGGTGCGAGGCGCGGTGGCCCGAATGCACATGGGTGTCGATGAATCCCGGCGCCACCAGCTTGTCGCGGGCGTCGATCTCGTGGTCGACGAGGCCTTCGAAGCGTTCGCCGGCGAAAAGCACGGTATTGCCTTCATAGACCAGCTCGGCGTTACGCCAAAGGGTATGTTGCCCGCCTGCATTTGCAACCAGCCAGCCGCAGGTGATGCGGGTACGCATGGTATCCCTCCCCGTGCCCGATCAACCAAGCGCCGACACGGGCGCCGAGCCTGGAAACAGGCGGCTCCGCGTCCAGGAAATCCGGACACGCGGCGGCTTCCCGATATCGCGTATCCCTTCACCGCCGATCAGAACCGGTAGTTGAAACCGGCGCGCGCGATGGAGGCGTTCAGGTTGGCCGTGGCCGTTCCGGTGAGCGCCGGTACGGTCGGAACCGTCTGGGATGCGGTTTGGTTGGCGAAGCTGACGTAGAGGTATTCGGCCTTGATCGACCAGTTCCACGACAGCGCATATTCGACGCCGCCGCCGGCAACCCAGCCGACCGCGGTGGTCGATACCGATCCGGCCAGCGCCGGGCCGGTTCCGGCGAGGAGGACCGATTCCGAAAAGCTGAAATTGCTGACCGCGAGACCGCCGGTCAGGTAGGTCAGCATATTGCCGTTGGCGATGCCCAGACGGGGACGCGCGGTGAACAGCCAATTCGAGCTGACCGAAGCCGTCGAGGAAAACTCGCCTCCCACGATCAGTGGGTCTCCGGCGCCCGTCTCCCCTGAGCTGGCGGACATGTCCCAGCCGCTGAAGTCGGTCTCGAAGCCGAGCACGAACATCCCGAATTGCCAATTGTAGCCGGCTTCGAGCCCGCCGATGACCCCTCTGGGCGAGGCGGAGCTCGTTCCCGCCTCGGCGACGCCGGCCGCTGCGATCCCGAACGCGCCGGCCGGGGTCTCGAGGTATTTCGAGCCTCCCTGCGCGCCGCCGATCGTGCCGCCGACATAGAAGCCCGTGAAGGTGAAGCGCGGGGCGAGCCCGGGATAGACCACCCCGGGCGGCAGGTCCGCGGCGAGCGCGGCCTGGGTCCCGGTGAGCGCCAGCAAAGTTACGCCTGCAAGCAATAGCCGTTTCATATCGGGCTCACCGGTTCTACGCGACGCCGACAGATTTCCAGCGCGACACTCCTGCCGATTGCTCCAGGGCAGCCCGCAGGACGCGCAGGGTGAGCAAATTAGCATCGGCCCCGGGGAAAGGCTGTGCCCTCCGGGACACAACCAAATGCAAAATGCCTGGCCCGTCGCCGGCATACGGCGCCGCGCTTGGCGGGCTGGGACGGGGCGACGGGGACCGGTTATCGGTCAAGCCGGATTTGATCTGGATCAAGGAGCGAACGGCCGGTGCGAATTCTACTGTTTCTTGATGCCGGCCCCGAGCGACATCAGGTCGGCACAGCAGAACGGACCAGAAACGCTTGAGCACATCCCGCCCGCCCCGGCCGAAGCACTGTCCGATTTGCGGGCTCGCGATGCTCGCAAGCCGCTCGGCTCACACCAGCCGGGACATCGATCGCTTCGAGTGCCTGAGCTGCGATCTCGTCATCAATTATTCCGGGTCGGGGAATCCCGGCCCGGCGGCGCGGGACAAATAGGGCGAGCGCCCCTCCGCGCAGGCGGCCCCGGGCGGTGCCGGCATGTCAAAGCCCCGGCCTTGCGGCCGGGGCTTTGTATTCGGCCGTCCGCGCCGTTACTTGCCGGCGGTGGCGAGCTGCGTGGAAATGTTGGTGAAGGTGGTCTTGAGCTGCGAGCCCAGCGTGTTGACGACGGTGATGATGGCAACCGAGATGCCGGCCGCGATCAGGCCGTATTCGATGGCGGTGGCGCCGGATTCGTCCGCTGCAAAACGCTTCACGAGATTGGTCATGGTGTGCTCCTGTGTCCGATATTCCGCTGTTCAAGCCTGGTCCCGCCGGCGCTGTTGGTCGCCCCGGTCGTCTGAAACCGATGCCAGCGTAGGGGGAGGCCGTTGCCGCAGGGTTAATTCCGCTACGGAAAGTTTTCGGCAAATGATCCGTGGTTAACGGTGTATGTGAATCGGCTCCGAGTCCGCCCGGGGAACCGGACGTGGCCGGCCGTGGCAACCGGCGGGGCAGGCGTGATAAGGACTCTTCACAATGGATTCGGATCGAGCGGAAGACAGGCCCATGGACGTGCGCCAAGAGGTTTTGCGCCAAGAGGTTTACCGTGACTCCGGCGTCGACACCGCCGAGGCCGACAAGGGGCTCGGGCACATCGTGCGGCGCGTCCAGGCTACCTGGCCCCGCCACGGCATGGGGCGCGTCGTCCTGCCGATCGGATATTTCGCCAATGTCGTGGAGATGGACGGCACCGGCATCGCGCTGTGCACCGACGGCGTGGGATCGAAGACCATCATCGCGACCATGATGCGCAAATACGACACCATCGGCATCGATTGCGTCGCCATGAACGTCAACGACATGATCTGCGTCGGCGCGAGGCCGCTTTCGCTGGTCGACTACATCGCCATCGACGAGGCCGACGCCGCCATGCTCGACGCCATCGGCGCCGGGCTGTGCGACGGCGCCCACATGGCCGGCGTCTCCATTTCGGGCGGCGAGACCGCGCAGCTCAAGGACATCGTCAAGGGCTTCGATCTCGTCGGCATGGCGATCGGCCGGGTCGACCTCGACAAAGTGATCTGCGGCAGCGACGTGCGTGCCGGCGACGTCGTCATCGGGGTGCGCAGCAGCGGCATTCACAGCAACGGCCTGTCGTTGGCACGACGCGCCTTCTTCGAGAGCGGGAAATTCCGCATCGACCACAAGTTCGACGAGCTCGACACCACGCTCGGCGAGGAGCTGCTGCGGCCGACCGACATCTATGTCCCGGAAGCGATGGAGATCCTGGAGAACGTCGGGGGGGTCAAGGCGCTCATCAACATCACCAGCGACGGCCTGTTGAACCTGACCCGGGTCGACTCCGCGGTGGGATTCGAGATCGACCGGCTGATCGAGCCGCATCCGGTCTTCAACCTGATCCAGCGTTTCGCCGGCGTCGCCGACAGCGAGATGTACGAGGTCTTCAACATGGGCATCGGCTTCTGCTATGTGGTCACCCCCGCGAGCGCCGATCTCGTCCTGTCGATCTTGAAAAAGCACGGCCGCCACGCCCAGACCATCGGCCATGCCGTCGCCGACTCCGACAAGAAGGTGCGCATCCCCCAGCGAAAGCTCGTCGGCCGGCACAAATCGTTCCAGGCTTCGTAGCGCCGCCTACCGGGCCGCGGCGAAAATCCGATACATCCGCGGCTGCAGCCCGACCGCCTGGCCGGGCGCGAGTTCGCCCGAGCGCGGCACGTCGATCTCGACCACGGCGCCGTCGTCGGAGCGCAGCGCGACCTCGATCCGCCGCGCCGCGCCGAGACCGTGGATGCGGGTCACCTGGCCTACGAACGGCGCACCGGAAGCCGGCACGACCGCCATGTCATAGGGGCGCACGAACAGCCGGCCGGCGCCGCTGGCCACACCCTGGTGATCGAGACCGGTCGGGACGCCGCCGTAGTGGGCGACACCGTCCGCGACGGTGATGGGAAGCACGATGGACTCGCCGATGAATTCGTGGACGAAGGCGGTGGCCGGCCGCTCATAGACCTCCTGCGGGGTGCCGATCTGCTCGATCCGGCCGTTGTCCATGACGACGACGCGATCGGCGAGTTCGAGCGCCTCCTCCTGGTCATGGGTCACGAACACCGAGGTGACGTGGATGTCCTCGTGGAGGTTGCGCAGCCAGCGGCGCAGCTCCTTGCGCACCTTGGCGTCGAGCGCGCCGAACGGCTCGTCGAGGAGCAGGACCCGCGGGTCGATGGCGAGCGCGCGGGCGAGCGCGATGCGCTGGCGCTGGCCGCCGGAAAGCTGGCTGGGATATCGGTCCGCCAGCCAGCCGAGCTGGACGAGGTCCAGCAGGCGCATCACCCGCGCGCGGATATCGCCCTCGTCGAGACGCTGCTTGCGCGGGCGCACCCGCAGCCCGAAGGCGACGTTCTCGAACACCGTCATGTGGCGGAACAGCGCGTAGTGCTGGAAGACGAAGCCGACATTGCGGGCGCCGACGCTGCGCGACAGCGCGTTCACGTCGTCGAAATAGATGTCGCCCTCGTCGGGCCAGTCGAGCCCGGCGATGATGCGGAGCAGCGTGGTCTTGCCCGAGCCCGACGGGCCGAGCAATGCGATCAGCTCGCCGGAGCCGATTTCGACATCGACGCCGGCGAGCGCGGCGAAGGCGCCGAACCGCTTGGTGACATTGTGGACGCCGATCTTCATTGGTCCTCGCCGACGCGGCGCTCCAGCACGGTCTTGGCCACCAGCGTCACCAGAGCGAGCAGCGCCAGCAGCGAAGCGACCGCGAACGCCGCCATGAAATGATATTCGTTGTAGAGAATCTCGATGTGCAGCGGCATGGTGTTGGTCTCGCCGCGCACGTGGCCGGAGACGACCGAGACCGCGCCGAATTCACCCATCGCCCGCGCATTGCAGAGCAGCACGCCATAGAGCAGCGCCCAGCGCATGTTGGGCAGCGTCACCCGAAAGAACGTGGCGAGCCCGGAGGCACCGAGCGAGATCGCCGCCTCCTCTTCCTGGATGCCCTGCTCCTGCATCAGTGGGATCAATTCGCGCGCCACGAAGGGAAACGTCACGAACAATGTCGCGAGCACGATGCCGGGCAAGGCGAAGATGATCGCGATGTCGTGGGACTGGAAAAAGCCGCCGAAATAGCCCTGCGCGCCGAACAGCAGCACGAAGACGAGGCCCGAGATCACCGGGCTCACCGAGAACGGCAGATCGATCAACGTGGTCAGCAGGCTCTTGCCGGGAAATTCGAACCGGGTGATCGCCCAGGCCGCGATCACCCCGAACACCAGATTGACGGCGACCGACAGCGCCGCCACCACCAGCGTCAGCCGGATCGCAGCGAGGGCGTCGGGATCGGTGAGCGCCGCGAGGTATGGCCACACCCCGCGCGAAAACGCCTCGGCGAACACAGTGAACAGCGGCAGCACCAGGAAAACCGTGAGGAATGCCATCGCGGCGGCGATGATGAGCCAACGCACCACGGCGGATTCGCTGCGCGCCGGCCGCGACCGGGCGGGGCGGCGCGCCAGCAGAGCGGAGACCGCGACCGACATCGGCTCACGCCCTTCCGGTGCGGTTCGCCGACCAGCGCTGCAGGCGGTCGACGAGGAACAGGACCGCGAAGGAGACGACGAGCATCACCACCGCGATCGCGGTGGCGTCGGCATACTTGAACTCCTCCAGCTTGATGACGATCAGCAGCGGCGCGATCTCCGACACATTGGGCATGTTGCCGGCGATGAAGATGACCGATCCGTATTCGCCGACACCGCGCGCGAAGGCGAGCGCGAAGCCGGTCAGGACGGCGGGAAAGATCGCCGGCAGGATCACCCGTGTGGCGATCTGCCAGCGATTGGCGCCGAGGCTCGCGGCGGCGTCCTCAAGCTCGCCCTCGACATCGGCGAGCACCGGCTGCACCGTGCGCACGACGAACGGCAGGCCGATGAAGACGAGCGCGACGAGGATGCCGAGCGGCGTGTAGGCGACCTTGATCCCCACCGCCGCCAACAGCTGTCCCAACGCCGAATTGTCGGCGAACAGCGCGGTCAGGGCGATGCCGGCGACCGCCGTCGGCAATGCGAAGGGAATGTCGACGATGGCGTCGAACAGCCGCCGCAGCGGGAAATCGTAGCGCACCAGCGCCCATACCACGAGCGCCCCGAACACCAGATTGATGAACGCGGCCAGAAGGGAAATGCCGAAGCTCAATTTCAGCGCATTGAGCACGCGGTTGCTGGTGATCACCGCGATGAATTCGGCGGGGCTCAGCTCGGCGGTCTTGAGGAACAGGGCCCCGAGCGGAATGAGGACGATGAGGGCGAGCCATGTCAGGGTCAGGCCGAGCGTGATGCCGAAGCCCGGAATCACGGTCGGCCGATGCCACCTGAAACGATGGGCCGGAGCAAGCGAAGTCTGGCGCCCCATTTGGAGCGGAAGAGCACCCGCGTCGAGGCTCATTGACTATAAATCTCGTCGAACACGCCCTTGTCGGCGAAATGGGTCTTCTGCGCGTTGCGCCATCCGCCGAACGCGTCGTCGACGGTGATGAGGAGCAATTTGGGGAAAGGGTCGGCGAACTCCTTCGCGACCTCGGGGTCGCGCGGCCGGTAGAATTGCCGCGCCGCGATTTGCTGGCCCTGCCGGCTGTAGAGGAATTCGAGATAGGCCTGCGCCGCGGCACGGGTGCCCTTGCGGTCCACCACCTTGTCGACCACCGCGACCGGCGGCTCGGCGAGGATCGACAGCGACGGCACTACGATCTCGAACCTGTCGGCGCCGAATTCCCTGAGCGACAGGAACGCCTCGTTCTCCCAGGCGATCAGCACGTCGCCGACGCCGCGCTCGGCGAACGACACCGTCGAGCCGCGCGCGCCGGCGTCGAGCACGGGAACGTTGGCGTAGAACGCCTTGACGAATTCCTTCGCCCTGGCGTCGGAGCCGAACTTCTTTTGCGCATAGCCCCAGGCAGCGAGGTAGTTCCAGCGCGCGCCGCCCGACGTCTTCGGATTGGGGGTCACCACCTTGATGCCGGGCTTGATGAGATCGTCCCAATCCTTGATGCCCTTGGGATTGCCCTTGCGCACCAGGAACACGATGGTCGACGTGAAGGGCGCGGCGTTGTGCGGCAATCTTTGCACCCAACCGGGCGCGATGAAGCCGCGATCGGAGATTTCATCGATGTCATAGGCGAGGGCGAGCGTGACGACATCGGCGGGCAGCCCGTCGATCACGGAGCGCGCCTGCTTGCCCGATCCGCCGTGGGATTGCTTGATCTCGATGGTCTTGCCGGTGGCGGCGGTGAATTCCTTGGCGAAGGCCTTGTTGATGTCGGCGTAGAGTTCGCGGGTCGGATCGTAGGAGACGTTGAGCAGCGTCACATCCGCGGCGGCCGCAGCGCCGGTCATGACGATCCCGAGCAGCGCGCCGAGCACGGCGCGGGTAAAAATCGATTTCGGCATCATCATCTCCGTGCAAGGAACGGCACTGTTGCAACGCCCAATGAACAGCGGGTTGCGCGGACTCGTCAATGAAAGCGAATTTCATATTTCGCGGCGCGACGGATCGGCCGTTCTCTCGTTTGGCCGCGGCGCAAAATGGACGGTGCTGTCTGCACAATGCCGGGGCACTCGCCGGCTCAGCGCACCATTTCGCGCGGCGTCACGGCCGCCATCCGCGCGAGCCGCCGCCGCAGCGCCGGAGCGCGGTCATCGCCAGCGTCCTGATAGAACACGCTGTATCGCGCGAGCGCCGAGGCGAACGCTTCGGCATCGCCGGGCTTGGCGACTTCGAGCGCATCGAAACCGGCGCGCGCCAGAAACAGGAACTGGTCGCGCAAAATCTGGCCGGCGGCGCGCAACTCGCCGAGGAACCCGTAGCGCTCCCGCAGCAACCGGGCCTGGCTGTAGCCGCGCCCATCCTTGAAGTTCGGGAACGACAGAACGACGACGGCGAGGCGATCGAGGTAAGGCTCGAGCTCGGCGACCTTGCGGTTGTTCGGCCACTCGACGCCGGTCGGCCCGTCGCGGCGCAGAATTTCGTCGGCGTCGGCGAGGAAGCGCGCCGCCGGGACGATCACCGCGACGCCATCGGGGATCGGCGATTCGTCGAGGAGGCGGACATAGCGGTCTTCCGCCAGCCGGCCGTTCTTAATGAGAGGCATAGACACGCTCCTTGAAGGGTTCGACCCCGAGCCGTTTCACCGTCTGCACGAAGCTCTCGTCCGGCCGCTCGCGCAGCTCCACATAGGCGGCCACGATGTCCTCGACGACATCGGCGACCTGCGCATAGGGCACCGCGGGGCCGAGCAGGGCCCCGATCTCGGCCTTCTCGTCGGCACGGCCGCCGAGGGTGATCTGGTAGAACTCCTCGCCGTTCTTCTCGACGCCGAGGATGCCGATATGGCCGACATGGTGGTGGCCGCAGGCATTGATGCAGCCGGAGATGTTGATGTGCAGCCGGCCCAGATCGCGGGCGAGTTCGAGATCGCGAAACCGCCGCGTCAA
This sequence comes from uncultured Alphaproteobacteria bacterium, assembly GCA_963800215.1. Taxonomy (GTDB): domain Bacteria; phylum Pseudomonadota; class Alphaproteobacteria; order Rhizobiales; family Xanthobacteraceae; genus JAJPKK01. Next base: position 49,014 of record CAWCZY010000016.1, read on the forward strand.
TTCCTGGGCGACCGGGATCGCCCGCGTATTGGCGAGGCTGCAGTAATCGAGGCCGGGGCAGGCGATGATGTCGGACACGAGCCCGACATTGGGGGTGGCGACACCGATGGCGTCGAGCGCCCGCCACAGCGCCGGCAGGTCGCGCTGGGCGACATGGGGCAGCACCAGGTTCTGCTCGTGGCAGACCCGGATCTCGCCGAACGAATAGCGGTCGGCAAGATCGGCGATGGCGTCCATCTGGTCCGACGTGGCGTCGCCCGGCGCGCCGCCCTCGGGCTTGAGCGACAGCGTGACGATGGCATGGCCCGTCACCTTGTGATTGGTGACGGAATTGTCGAGCCAGGCGTCGAACCGCCGGTCCGCCTTGCGCAGCCGCGCAAGCTCCGGCGGATTTTCCTCCAGCCGTGGATAGTCGGGATAGCGGAACCGCGCCGCGATGTCGGCGATGACGGCCGGATCGAGCGCCAGCGGACCGTCCTTGATCGGCAGCCACTCCGCTTCCACCTCCTTGGCGAAAGCGTCGGCGCCGAGGTCATGGACCAGGATCTTGATGCGCGCCTTGTAGATGTTGTCGCGCCGGCCGGCGAGGTTATAGACGCGCAGGATCGCCTCGACATAGCTCACGAGGTCGCGCTTGGGCAGGAACGGCTTGATGGTCTTGCCGATGAACGGCGTGCGTCCGAGCCCGCCGCCGACGATCACCTCGAAACCGACTTCGCCGGCGCCGTTGCGATGGAGCCGCAGCCCGATGTCATGCACCTTGATGGCGGCGCGGTCATGTTTCGAGGCCGTGAGCGCGATCTTGAACTTGCGCGGCAGGAACGTGAATTCCGGATGCATGGTGCAATGCTGGCGCAGGATCTCCGCCCAGATGCGGGGGTCTTCGACCTCTTCGGCGGCGACGCCGGCCCATTGGTCGGTAGTGAGATTGCGCACGCAATTGCCGCTGGTCTGCATGCCGTGCAGGCCGGCGCGGGCGAGGTCGGCCATGGCGTCGGGGAGGTCTTCCAGCTTGATCCAGTTGAACTGGATGTTCTGGCGGGTGGTGAAATGGCCGTAGCCGCGGTCGTAGCGGCGCCCGACATGGGCGAGCATGCGCAGCTGTTCGGACGACAAGGTGCCATAGGGAATAGCGATCCGCGCCATGTAGGCGTGGAGCTGCAGGTAGATGCCGTTCATCAGCCGCAGCGGCTTGAATTCTTCCTCGGTCAATTCGCCCGACAGCCGCCGCCGCACCTGGTCGCGGAATTCAGCGACCCGTTCGGCGACGAGAGTGCGGTCGAAATCGTCATAGAGATACATGTTGGTCAGATCCCGATTGCGACCGGCAGAGCGATTGTGGGACCGCCGAGCCTGATCCGCTCGCGCAGATTGCCCGGCTCCGGGCGGCCATCGGCACCGAAGCGCACCGGCGCCACATAGGCGCCGATCGCGCCGATATCGTCGGTGATGGCGGCGGCGAGCAGCGCCGTCGCCGCCGGCGCGGTGTCGACGACGGCGGCTTGCGCCAGCGCGGTCGACCAGTCACCGCTGCCGGTGCGGTAGACGACGGCGCCGTCGCCGAGCCGGTTGGCGGTGACGACCACCGGCCCGGTGACCTTGAGCTTCTGCTGCTGGGGCGCTGTCATGCGGCAATCTCCCGAGGCGCGTGCGCGGCGAGCGCGGCCAGCCATGGATCGGAATGGGCGACGACGGTGCCGACGACGATGAGCGCGGGGCCTTCGCCGACATCGGCGGCGAGCGTCTCGAGCGCTTCGAGAGAGCCGGTGACGCTCGCGGCATCCGGACGGGTGCCGCGCGCCAGCACCGCGACCGGCGTGAGGGGATCACGCCCGGCAGCGATCAGTCCGTCGCGCACCGCGGCGGCGGCGGTGAGGCCCATATAGACGACGACCGTCGTATCGGGATCGGCGAGCCCGGACCAGTCGGTGGCGAGCGCCTGGTCGGCGCGTTGCGCGGTGATCAGGGAGACCCGCGTCGCCTCGTTGCGCAAGGTGAGCGGCAAACCGGCTTCCGCCGCGCAACCGAGCGCTGCCGTGATGCCGGGAACGACGATGACGGGCACGTCGCTGCGCCGCAGATAGTCGAGTTCCTCGCCGCCGCGGCCGAACACGAAGGGATCGCCGCCCTTGAGACGCACCACGTTGCGGCCGTCGCGGGCGGCATCGCGCAGGCGGCGGTTGATCTCGTCCTGGCCGACGCCGGGAACGCCGTGCCGTTTGCCGACGAAGACCCTCTCGGCGTCACGCCGCGCCCGGTCGAGGATGCCCGGGGTGACGAGCTCGTCGTAGAATACGATGTCGGCGCCTTGAAGCGCGTGCAGGGCCCGCAGGGTCAGGAGATCGGGGTCGCCGGGGCCGGCGCCGACCAGATGCACCGTGCCGGTGGGCTGGCTTTCTTTGCCGATATTGGCGATGTCGCGAATGAGCGCGGCTTCCGCTTCGCGTCCGCGGCCCGCGACGACCGCGGCGCCGACGCGTCCGTCGACGGCCTGCTCCCAGAAACGACGCACGCGCTGGGCACCATGGCGTCCGTCGGCGAGACGGCCGCGATAGCGGCGCAGCAGGGTCGCAAGCTCGCCGATGCGCGCCGGCAGCATCGCCTCGATGCGCTCGCGCAGGCGCCGCGCAAGCACCGGCGAAGCGCCGCCGGTGCCGATGGCGACCACCACCTCGCCGCGATCGATGATGGCCGGAAAGATGAAGCTCGACAGCTCCGGCCGGTCGACCACATTGACGGGAACGTTGCCGGCACGCGCGAGCGCCGCCACCTCGTCGTCCAACGGGGTACCGGTCGCCGCGACCACCATACGGAACTCGCGGAAATTCACCAGCCGCGGGTCCGACAAAGAGAGTTCGAGCCGCCCGGGTGGGGCGCTCGCCAGCAGCATCTCTTCGGCCACGTCGATGATTTCGGAGTACCAGCGGACGTCGGCGCCGGCGGCCCGCAGCAGCCGCAACTTGTTGAGCGCGGCCGGCGTGGAGCCGATCAGTGCGACCTTTCCGGCACTCACGTCCAAAAACAGGGGCAAGAAACGCATTGGCGAAATTTCCTCGTTGACGAGAATATATTTCTATATAGATAGATAAACAGCGCTTCAAACAGAAATTTTTTCTTCTACGAATGAGACCAGCTTTGGAACAGTTCGGCTCTGAACCCGCGCAAAAGGAGATTGTTCTCCTCGTTGTCGATCATCAGGGACGCGAGCATGCGCTCCCGGCCCTCGACGGCTGGCGCGTCATGGAAGTGATGCGCGACTGGGGCATCTCGGTTCGGGCCGCCTGTGGCGGCGCCTGCGCGTGCGCGTCCTGCCACGTCTATGTGGACGAGCCCTGGGTCGAGCGCCTGCAGCCGCCGACCGCCGAGGAGGAGGACCGGCTGGACGAGGCGTGGGAGGTCGCGCCCTCCTCGCGGCTGTCCTGCCAGATCCTGATGTCGCCCGGCATCAGCGGCCTGAAGGTCCGGCTCGCACCGGGTTCGGAACGGGAGTGAGTGACGTGGACCGCCTCGACGAACTCGAAGCCCAGAGCATCTTCATCTTCCGCGAAGCGTTCGCCCGCATGAAGAAGCTCGCCTTGCTGTGGTCGCTCGGCAAGGACTTCAACGTGATGATCTGGCTCGCGCGCAAGGCCTTCTTCGGCCATTTGCCGTTTCCCGCCATGCACGTCGACACCGGCAAGAAGTTTCCCGAAATGTACGCGTTCCGCGACCGCTACGCCCGCGAATGGAACCTCGATCTGATCGTCGAGGAATGCCCGCCCCTCGAAGGGATCGATCCGACGCTGCCGCCGGCCGCCCGCTCGGCGGCGCGCAAGACCGAAGGGCTGAAGCTCGCGCTCGCCAAGCACGGCTTCGACGGGCTGATCGCCGGCATCCGCCGCGACGAGGAGGCGACCCGCGCCAAGGAGCGGGTGTTTTCCCCGCGCGGTCTCGAGGGCAACTGGGACGTGCGCGACCAGCCGCCGGAATTCTGGGACCATTTCAACGCCAGGCTGCCGGCCGGGGCGCATCTGCGCGTCCATCCGATCCTGCATTGGACCGAGGCCGACATCTGGACCTATACGCGGCGCGAGGGCATCCCCATCATCCCGCTCTATCTCGCCAGGAACGGCAAGCGCTACCGCTCCCTCGGCGACGCCGACATCACCAACCCGGTGCCGTCCCAGGCGCGCACCATCGACGAGATCATCGCCGAGCTGGACACCACCAAGACGCCCGAGCGCTCCGGCCGCGCCATGGATCACGAGGCCGAGGACACCTTCGAGCGCCTGCGCGCCTCCGGCTATCTCTGAGGAAGAACCACATGAACGCCCGTGTCTCGCCCGGCCTCGACGCCAACGCCGCCTTGTCGCGTCCGCTTGTCCGCATCGTCATCGTCGGCCATGTCGACCATGGCAAATCGACCCTGATCGGACGCCTGCTGGCGGAGACCGGCAGCCTGCCCGACGGCAAGCTCGAGCAACTCAAGGCGGTCAGCGCGCGGCGCGGCATGCCGTTCGAGCTGTCGTTCCTGCTGGATGCGCTGCAGACCGAGCGCGACCAGGGCATCACCATCGATACCAGCCAGATCCGCTTCCGCACGCCGTCGCGGGATTTCATCCTGATCGACGCGCCCGGCCATGCCGAGTTCCTGCGCAACATGATCACCGGGGCGTCCCAGGCCGACGCGGCGCTGCTGATCGTCGACGCGGCCGAGGGCGTGCGCGAGCAGACGCGGCGGCACGGCTATCTCCTGCATCTGCTCGGCGTGCGTCAGGTCGTGGTCGTCATCAACAAGATGGACCGGGTGGGCTATGACGACGGCCGGTTCCGCGAGATCGATGCCGAGATCAGCGCCCATCTCGGCGGCTTCGGGGTCAAGCCCGCCGCCGTGATCCCGATTTCAGCGCGCCATGGCGACGGCGTCGTGACGAAGACCGCGGCGATCGACTGGTATGCCGGCCCGACCGTCATCGAAGCGCTCGACCAGTTCGCGCCGGCCCAGCCGGCGACCGCCTTGCCGCTGCGTTTGCCGGTGCAAGCGGTCTACAAGTTCGACGATCGCCGCATCGTGGCCGGGCGCATCGAGAGCGGGACGGATCGCCATCGGCGACGAGATCGCGGTGGCGCCGTCGGGCAAGCGCGCCAGGGTACGTTCCATCGAATCCTGGCCGGCGGCCGACACCGGCATGACCGTCGCAGCGAGCGCCGGCCGCTCGATCGGCATCACGCTGGACCGCGAACTGTTCATCGCGCGCGGCGACCTCATCGCCCTGGCCGCGGCCAGCGCGCCGTCGGCGCAGCTCATCAAGGCCCGCATCTTCTGGCTCCATGACGAGCCGCTCGCCGCCGGCGCGGTCGTCTCCGTGCAGGTCGGCACCGCCGAGGTGCGCGGCACCGTCACGGCGATCGAGAATTCGGTCGATCCCGGCGAGGTCGTGCAGACCCACGCCCGGACGATCGGGCAGAACCATGTGGGTGATATCGAGATCGCGCTCGCCGCGCCGATCGCCGTCGACCTCTACGAGAACAACCGACGCACCGGCCGGGTCGTGCTCGAATATGCCGGGCGCATCGCCGGCGGCGGGCTGGTGCTGGCGCTGCCGGGCGAGGCCAAGAAGGCGGTCGCGGCCGTCGCCGCTCCGCTCATCGCCCGCGCCGTGGAGTTCGAGCCGCGGGCTCGCCGACCTCGATGCGGCCGGACGCCTGGCCGCGTTCCGCCACGAGGTCGAAGGCCGGATCGCGTTCACCACCAGCTTCGGGCTCGAGGACCAGGTCGTTGCGCACCATGATCTGCGAAGCCGGGCTCGACATCGACCTCGTCACCCTCGACACCGGGCGGCTGTTCGCCGAGACCTACGCCACCTGGGAAGAGACCGAGCAGCGCTATGGCCGCCGCATCCGGGCGATCTATCCGCGCCACACCGAGCTCGAAGCGCTGGTCCAGGCCCAGGGCATCAACGGGTTCTACCGCTCGCGCGAGGCGCGGGCGGCCTGCTGCGACGTGCGCAAGGTCGAGCCGCTCAACCGTGCGCTGGCAGGCGCCACGGGCTGGATCACCGGCCTGCGCGCCGACCAGTCGGCCCATCGCGAGCAAATCGGCCTGGTCGCCGCCGACCCCGGCCGCGGCCTCCTCAAGCTCAGCCCGCTCCATGATTGGGCCCGCGAGGCGGTGCGCGGCTTCGCCGGCGCCCACGCCGTGCCGTACAATCCGCTGCACGCCAAGGGCTTCGCCTCGATCGGCTGCGCGCCCTGCACCCGCGCCATCGGCCCCGGCGAGCCGGAACGCGCAGGCCGCTGGTGGTGGGAAGACGAAAGCAAAAAGGAGTGCGGCCTGCACACCGCGCCGGGAGCGGCGCGCTGAGCAGAACGGAACGGCGATCGCGGCCGCGCCCCGACGATTGGCGTTCGATCAGAAGTCCGGCTTGTCCGCAGTCGGCAGATGCGCGTTCTTGTCGGAGTAGTAGTTTGCCTGATAGTCGTGTTCCACATTTTCGGCGCAGACGCGTTCGTCCCAATATGGATTAGGGTCGCGGCCGTAGGTAATCGTCGCCGACCAGGGCATGGTGAAGACGCCTTCATCCTCGACCGTGAATTCGAGCTGCAGGCCCTTGCCCCGGTAATTGGGATCAACGCCGCCGATGCGTGGCCATTCTTTTTCGGCCTGTGCCAGCGCTTCCCTGGTGGCCTCATAGTCGAGGAGGCGGTAGCGCTCGACCACGTGCAGGGCTTTCGTATACGGAGTGCCGAAACGGTCGATCATCCGGTACGGCCCGAGCTTGATCCCCACGGTGTCGACGACCAGGGTGTCGCCTTCGTAATGTCCGACGGAATCCCCGTGCAGAGACGGGATCACCGTTGTGGGATGAGGCTGGTTCAAGCCGCACCTTGCGGTAGTCATCATCGTGCGCATAAATGAGGGTGACCTTATCCGGCTCCTGCAGCAGCCGGACACTGAAATTCCAAAAGAGATACGGCAGCGGGTTCTGCAGACACATGTTGTCCGGGTCTGGAAAAGCCTGGCCGGACATTGAGATTTCGCCGAGCTTCTTGACCACCTCCGCGGCCTCGGGCTTGAGAATCGGATTGGTGTAATCGCCGACCATAAGACTGAAATTGCTCGCGCCGGAGGGCAGCCGGGCTTTGTTCCGCACCGGGCCTGGACCCGACAGCGGGGGGCCGAATCCGAGCCCGGGATGGAACCAGGCGCCGGAAAAATCCGGAATCGATGCCGCGCTTTGCGTGCCGGTGCCGGCTGACCCAACTGACGGCGCCGTTATCTGCCCGAGGGCAGGGGCCACACCCGCTGCCGTCAATATTACAATCAAAACAGAACGCAGCCGCAAATTCATGCGCCCCTCCTTTGGGTTAAAGCTACACCCTTTCTGCCCGGGCCGGGAAGTGGCATCCTGTGTGCAAATGGCCGGTTGCCGCCGGGCGAGTGCGCCACGAACGGCGGCCACTTGTCGCCCTCGATCCGATCCTCAGAAGTCCGGCTTCTCAGCGCGCGGAGCGTCGGTGTCGCTGTGGTCGTAATAATATTGATGGAGGTTTTCAGCACAGACGACTTCCGACAAAACAGGGGGGCCCGGCACATAGGTCAGGGTCGCGGTCCACGGCGTCGTGAACACGCCCTCGTCCTCGATCGTTAGGTGCAGTTGCAGGAACTTGCCCCGGTGCTTGCTGAAGATATCGCCGTTGAACAGCCAATTTTCTTTTTTGTTCCTCTCGATGGCGTCCTTCACGTCGTCGTATTCGCGTAGCCGATAGCGTTCGACGATATGCAACGCTTTTGTATAGGGCGTCCCGAAGAGGTCGATCATCGCGTAGGGCCGATCGGTCTTGACGCCGACGGTGTCGATCACCAGCGTGTCGCCCTCGTAATGGCCGACCGAATCTCCGTACCAGGACGGAGTGAGCGGCGCGGGATGACGGTCGTTCAGGCGCACGCGGCGCACATCCGTGTTCGGGGCAACGTAGATGATCAGGACCCGGTCCGGCTGCTGAATGATCTGCACCATGAATTGCTTGTAGATGAACGGCATCGGCATCGGCCAACATTGGTTGGAAGGGTTCCCGTAGGTGATGCCCGCAATCGACATTTCGCCGAACTTCTTCACGACCTCCGCTGCCCAGGGCCGCAAGATCGGATTGGTATAGTCGCCGACCAGCTGGTCGTAGTCGCTCACGCCTTCCACGCCCGGAGGAAGCGGGGGAAGGGCCACCGTGCCCGAATCGTCGCCGGGCTGCTGCGGCCAGCGCGACCGATTCGTCACCGGGCCGGGACCAGATGCCGGCGGCTCGAACCAGGGAAAGGCCGGGTGAAGCCAGACGCGGGAAAAGGCCGGGATCGATGTGGCGCCGTTCGTTTCGCCGCTGGGCGGTCCGCCCCCTGATGTGACGGTCTGCCCCAGGGCAGGCGTCACGACCGCCGTTGCCAATGCGATGAATAGAAGGGAATTCCGCTGCCCGCGCATACCAACCTCCATCTCCGATGGTCTTCCCATGAGAGATCACAAGCGCGCTCTCACGGATTTGGGCTGAAAGATGCTTGCCCGTGGTCACGCCCCGCTGAAAGGACTTCGGCACGTCCGGTTTACCATCCCCGATTGAAGGCTACACCTTTTTCGCTCCCTTTCGGAAGGGGCTGCGATTTTCCGGTCATTGCCCGTCGCTGCCCAGGGCGTGTGCCACGACATCTCTGCAGCTGGTGAAAGCGGACGTGGCATCCGCAGCCCTGATCCAGAAAAGCTGCGGACTTTCGGACGAGATCATCAAAACCGAAGACCGCGCCCTCCACAGCCTGTTTGCGCTACGGCCTTTCGTTACCTAGGTTTTTTGCCTCCTCGCGGATATAAGGGGCGCGCCACCGCAACCCGCGCCTGTCCGGGCCACACCAGGAGGACCTCATGAAGAGACTGATCCTTGCCGCGCTCATCTCCAGCTTCGCCGCGAGCGCCTATGCGCAAGGCCCGACTTGCAAGGAGCAATCCGACGAAAAGAAGCTCGCCGGTGCCGCGCAGAAGAGCTTCATGACCAAGTGCGAGAAGGACGCGACCAAATCCTGTGGCATCGCGGCGGCGGAAAAGAAGTACAAGGGCATCGTAAAAACCAACTTCATCAAAAAGTGCGTCACCAACTCCGTCGGCGCCTGACCTCGCGTGAATGTATCGATATTGACCGTCACCCTGAGGCGCTCGCGCCACTTTGTGCGAGCCTCGAAGGGCGACGGCCCGGCCGTGCCGCAAGTGCGCTAGCGGCTCCGCCTAGGCCGCATCCTTCGAGGCTCGCGGAGCCTGTCATCGGGCCGGCCAAAGGTCGGACTCCGTTGGCTCGCAACTCAGGATGACCTGACCATCATCATCCCGCCCGCCATTTGCCGAAATGGGTTTCGGCGCGGCGCACCAGCGCGTTGAGGAAGATCGCCATCGCCGCCAGCGTGCCGATCAGCCCCAGCAGCTTGGCCGGCTCGAAGTTCTGGGTGAACAGCGTGGTGAAATAACCGATCCCGGCGATCGACACGTAGAGCTCGGCGAGCAGCACGCCGAGCAGCACCCCGCTCATGCCGAGCCGCATGCCGGCGAAGAAGCTCGGCACCATGTGCGGGAAGATCACGTGGCGGAAGATCTGCCAGCGGCTCGCCCCCATGGAGCGCGCGCTGGTCATAAGGATCGGCTTGAGGTTCTGGACGCCGGCCACCACCGTCATCACCACGGGAAACATGCCGTGGGTGACGCCGAAGGCGATTTTCGACGCGGCGCCGATACCGAAATACAGGATGAACAGCGGCAGGATGGTGATCTGCGGCATGCCGTAGAGCAGCAGCACGATGGGAAACACGCTGAGCCGCACGAACGGCTGCAGGCCGATGGCGAGGCCGAGCACGAGCCCGATGGCGACCGCGATGACGAAGGCGACGGCGAGCTCGAACAAGGTGATCCGCAGCGCGGCCGGCACGCCGGGGGTGCCGAACAGGGCGCCGAGCGAGGCGATCACTTTCGACGGCGGGCTCAGGAACAGCGGGTCGACGAACCAGCGCGCCGAGACCTCCCACACCACGAACAGCGCCGCGATGACGAAGAGCCGCGCCAGCCCGGGACGCCGCGCAAGATACGCCCGCAGGGGCGACGGGGCGCGCTTCATCAATTCCGTCTCCCGCGCGCTTCCAGTGTCGAGACAAAGGCGTTGAGGATCGCCGCGATCGCGATCACGAACACGATGTAGGCGAACATGGGCGCAATCTCCATCGACTCCGCGAGCGACACGATGCGGTGGCCGAGGCCGGCGAACGAAGCCAGCGTTTCGCTGGCGATGATCGCCAGGAGCGCGGTGGTGAAGCCCATCCGCAGGCCCGTCAGGATCACCGGCAGCGCCGCCGGCACCAGGACGAAGCGGAACAGGTGGTAGTCCGACGCCCCCATGGAGCGCGCCGCGGTGACATAGAGGCGATCGACGCCGCCGAAGCCGGCAATGGTGTTGAGGGTGATCGGAAAGAAGCTGATGGCCGCGCCGATGGCGATCTTGGAGGCCGGGCCGAGGCCGAAGAACAAGACGAACAGCGGCAGGAACAGGATGATCGGGATCGCGTAGAGCCCGGCGAACAGCGGCTCGAACACTTTCGTCAGGTAAGGCGAACGGCTGACGAGATAGCCGGTGGCGAGACCGCCGGCGACCGCGATGGAAAAGGCCGCCGCCAGCTCGCCGAGCGTCGTCTCGAGATCGTCGATATACTCGCCCGACCGCAAAATCTCGAAGAGATCCTGGGCGACGGCGACGGGATTGGGCAGCAGCAGCCGGTTCACGCCCCAGCGCGTGGCGGCGAGATACCACAGCCAGGGCCAGGCCGGCGAGAAACGCCGCCTGCACCAGACGGCTGAGCCAGGCGTCGCGGGCTTTTGGCGGCGCCGTCACAGCGGCCCCGATGCCACCGGCCCGGCCGCGAGGCCCGATTGCAGCACCGCCTTGCGGATCTCGTCATGCAGCAGGCCGTAGAGCCGGTTGCGCAGCGCGGCGAATTTTTCCGAAGTGACGAATTCGGGCTTGCGGGGGTGCGGTTCGTCGACCGCTATGATCTCCTTGATGGTGCCCGGCCGCGCCGAGAACACCGCGACACGGTCGGCCAGAAACACCGCCTCGCCCAGGCTGTGGGTGACGAACACGATGGTCTTGCCGCTGCGCGCCAGCAGCACCGACAGGTCCTCGCCGAGGATCATGCGGGTCTGCTCGTCGAGCGCGCCGAACGGCTCGTCCATCAGCAGGATCGGCGTCTCCAAAGAGAGCGCGCGGGCGAGCGCAGCGCGCTGGCGCATGCCGCCGGACAGCTGGGCCGGATAATGCGCGGCGAAATCCGTCAGTCCCACCGCATCGAGCGAAGCTTGCGCCCGCGTTGCGCGCTGCGATCTCGGCACGTTCTGGAACGTCATGCCGAGCTCGATGTTCTCGATCACGGTGTTCCACGGAAACAGCGCGTTCTCCTGGAACACGAAGGCGATGTCGCAGGGCAGCGGTCCGCGCACCGGCTTGCCCAGCACGTCGACGGCGCCGGCGCTCGGCTGCGTCAATCCACCGATCACGTTGAGGAGCGTGCTCTTGCCACAGCCGCTCGGCCCGATCAGGCACAGCAGTTCCCCGCGCGACACGTCGAGCGAGGTGTCGAGCAGCGCGCGCACGAAACGCTGCTCGCCCGCCTCGCCGAACTGATGGGACACGCCGCGTACCCTGATCGCGACTTCCTCCATGACCATCCCGCTCCATGACCATCCCGACACCTTGTCCGATTTGCGTGGCGGCCACGAAACGAGATGGGCGGGGCGAGCCCGCGCCCTTTCGGGGCGAGCGATACCGCGTCAATCCTTCGGCAGGAAGGCCTCGGTGTAAAGCTTGCTCATGTCCGGCCGCTCCGGCAGCGCGCCCATCTCGACGAAGGAACGCGCCAGCACGTCCAGCGCCTTGGCGTCGAACCGCCCGGTCTTGTTGAACACCGGCATCAATTCGTCGTAGTTGGCGGTCGCGACCGCCTTGGACACCCCGGCGACCCGCATGGCGGTATCGATGGTCTCGTCGCGGTGGTCGCGCATGTATTGCACGCTTTCGAACCACGCCTTGAGGAAGTTGCGGACCCCATCGGGATTGCCGTCGGCAAAGCCCTTGCGCGCGAAGATCACGTGCACGTGAAAATCCGGGATGCGGGCGCCGAACCGCACCAGGACTCTGCCGCTGCCTTCCTCGACCAGGCGCAGCACCGTGCTGGATTCGAGTCACCACGCCGTCGACCTGCCGGGTCTTGAGCGCGGCAGCCTGGGCCGTCGTGGTGCCGAGCGGCGCGATCTTGATGCCGTTGCTGCCCCAGCCATGGGAACGCGATAGCTCCTGGGCGAGCCAGTAGGTGAGCGAGCCCGTGGTCGAGACGCTCACCGTGCGGCCCTTGAGGTCGTCCTCGGTTTTGACCGGTCCGTCCCTGGCGACCACCATCATGATGGTGCTGGGCCGGTCGGCCAGTGCCGCCACGGCGAGCATCGGCGCGCCCTTGACCTCGAAGGCGATGGTGGGGCCGCCGCCGAGCGCAAAATCGATGGCATCGGCGGAAATCGCCTGTACCAGCCGTGCATCGCCGCCGAAACTGGCGATCTCCAGATGGATGCCGTGCTTTTTGAAGATGCCGGCGGCGAGACCGACATCGGCCGCCAAAAAGGAGAAGTTCTGCGCCTGGGCCTTGCCGACGCGGATGTGCATCTGCGCCTGCGCCGCAACGCCGCACGCCAGGACCAAAAGCGCCGCGATGGCGGCCGTGCGTGCAGCGCCGGTTACGAATCGATGCTCCGCCATGGCGATCTGTTCCCGCTCTTGCCGCACTTCCCGCCATTGTTGGCCGGCAGCCGTGCCTCAATCGGCGCGAGCTTGGCCGCATCCGCGGACGCCGGCAAGGCCGGCTTCCGGTAGGACTTTTCTCACAAGCCGTCATTCCCCGCACCAGGAAAATGAAATCGCCGCGGCCATGCGTGTTGCTTTGCTCGCCGGGATGAAATATGCGTCAGTACGGCTCATAAGAACGGGACCAACCGTCGATTGCTGAGGCGATCAAGATTTGGCCGAAGGCCGAACACCCCCCTAGAAGCAGGAAGTCAAAGCGGAGGATTTACATGAGGACGAAACGCGGGTTGTACCTGGGCGTGGCGGCGGTTGCCATTGCCCTTGCTTTCGGCGTCGCCCCGACGCCGGCGAGCGCGCAACAGAACACGGCCGCAGTGAGCATTGGCGCCACCGACATCGGCGGCGTCGTCACCGGTCCGAATGGACCGGAAGCCGGCGTATGGGTGATCGCGGAGACCACCGATCTGCCGACCAAGATGAACAAGACCGTGGTGACCGACGATCAGGGCCGCTACGTGATCCCGGATCTGCCCAAGGCGAATTACACCGTTTGGTCGCGCGGGTACGGCCTCGTCAATTCGGCGAAGACCCAGAGCGAACCCGGCAAGATCGTGAACATTACGGCCATTCCGGCCCCGACCGAAGCCGCCGCGGCCCAGTATTATCCGGCGATCTATTGGTTCTCCATGCTGAAGATTCCGGACAAGAGCATGTTCCCGGGGACCGGCCCCAAGGGCAACGGCATGCCGACCTTCATGAAGAGCCAGTTGCAGTGGACCGACCAGGTCAAGACCAATGGCTGCTATGCCTGCCATCAGCTCGGCAACAAGGCGACGCGGGTCATCCCGCCGGAACTCGGCACGTTCAAGAATTCGGTCGAGGCATGGGAACGGCGTGTTCAATCCGGACAGGCGATGACCGGCATGGCGGCCGCCCTGGGCCGGCAGGAGCCGAAGATCTCGATTGCAAACCTCGCCAATTGGACAGACCGTATCGCAGCAGGCGAATTGCCGTTCGCCAAGCCGCAGCGGCCGCAAGGCATCGAGCGCAACGTCGTGATCACCCAGTGGGATTGGGGCGATGCCAAGGCCTACCTGCACGATCAGGTGTCGACCGACAAGCGCAAGCCGACCGTCAATGCCAACGGCAAGCATTTCGGCGCGACCGAGGAGAGCGCGAACTGGTTCCCGGTGTTCGATCCGGCGACCAATCAGCCGACCAGGGTCACGATGCCGGTGCGCGATTCCGGCATGGAATCGACCAAGAACAACACCATGGCGCCGTCGGCCTACTGGGGCGATGAGGCGATCTGGGACAGCCAGACCAGCATCCACAGCCTGATCATGGACGAGCGCGGCGACGTTTGGTTCACCTCGCGCGTCGGCAATGCTGACAACCCGGCATTCTGCAAAGCCGGCTCCGATCATCCGTCCGCCAAGGCGTTCCCGCTCAAGGAATCGACCCGTCACTTGGCGATGTATGATCCCAAGACGAACACCACCAAGCTGATCCGGACCTGCTTCAACACCCACCATGTCGTGCTGGCGGAAGATGCCGACAACACGCTGTGGACCAGCGCCGGCGGACCGCAACAAGGTGCCATCGGCTGGGTGAACCGCAGAGTGTGGGAGGAGACCGGCGACGAAGCGAAGGCCCAGGGTTGGGCCCCCGTGGTCATCGACACCAACGGCAACGGCAAGCTCGACGACTACGTGCAGCCGAACCAGGCGGTCGATCCCACCAAGGACAAGCGGCTCAATGCGGGCCTCTATGGGGTCGGCGTGAACCCGGCCGACGGGACGGTCTGGGGCGCGGTGCTCGGATATCCGGGCTACGTGCTTCGGTTTGATCCCAAGACCAAGCTGTCGGAAATCTACGAGCCGCCGTTCCCGGGCTTCGGGCCGCGCGGCTTCGACATCGACCGCAATGGCGTCGCCTATGTGCCGCTGTCGAGCGGTCACCTCGGCGCCTTCGACCGCCGCAAGTGCAAGGGCCCGCTCAACGGCCCGCAGGCCGCCGAAGGCAAGCTGTGTCCGGAAGGATGGACCCTCACGCCGTTCCCGGGCCCGCAGTTCCGCGACGTCGCCGAAAGCGGCAGCGCGGAGGCGAGCTACTACACCTGGGTCGATCAGCAAAACACCTCCGGCCTCGGCAACAACGTCCCGCTCGCGACCGGCAACGCCAACGAGTTCTCTGATGGCGCTGGTGGACGGCAAGTGGATCAACATGCGGGTTCCCTATCCGCTCGGCTTCTTCGCCAAGTGGATCGATGGCCGCATCGACGATCCGAATGGCGGCTGGAAGGGCCGCGCTTTGTGGTCGACCGATGGCAACCGGACGCCGTTCCATCGCGAAACCGGCAAGGGCACCCTGCCGAAGCTCAGCAGGTTCCAGATCCGTCCTGACCCGCTCGCGCGGTAAGGCAGAACTCGGCCGGGTCTTCGGACCCGGCCCGCTTTCAGGAATGCCCGGCCCTTGGCCGGGCATTCTTTTTTGCGCACTAACACGGCGACGCAGGAGTTGACGGACGATAGGGCGCCCAAATCGGCATCATCGACAACGACATCGTCCCCACCTGCGGTAAGGGCTGCGTCGTCGATCCGATAGCGGGCTCGAAGGCTACGCGCCGGCCGGGGCCCAGATACAAGGCAGGCGCCGCGTGGAGCGCGGAAATCAGCCCGCGCGACGCTGCGCGGAGCGAAGCCGCGGCTTGCGGGCCAGATTCGGCATGCGCGCCGGCTCGGCCGTATTCATGAGGTCATAGCGCACGCCGCTCGGCATCACCAAGTAACGCGAAATGATCTTCAGCTTGCCGCCTTTTGCCGGTTCGCCTTCTACGATGTAACGGGTGCCGACCGGGAACCGCGCCGGGAGCCGAGGCTGCATGGCCATAATGAGTTCTCCGTCGCCAATCTTGCCGGTAACCACAACGCCTCCCAGTTGAATTTGTTCCGGGACCGGGTTTTGCGCCGTGAATATCAAATGCGAGCCTTTCCGGGCGGCCTCGCGGCTGCCCCGGGAACATGGTAGGAAAGCTTCGTGACAGGGCAATGTCGGCATGAATGCTCCACTCAAGACCATCGACGGGTCCGGCGACATCGCCGCAATGATGCGCGCCCTGGGCGCCCAGGCGCGCGCCGCGGCGCGCCGCCTCGCGCTTGCCGCACCGGCGGAAAAAGACTGCGCGCTGAAAGCCATGGCGGATGCAGTGCGCAACGCCGCGCCGGCCATCCTCGCCGCCAATAGCGAAGACCTAGCGGAGGCCCGCAAGGCCGGCGCGACAGCGGCTTTCCTCGACCGGCTCGGGCTCGATGGCAAGCGGGTTGCCGCGATCGCCGCCGGTCTCGACGCCATTGCCGCGGTTGCCGACCCGGTCGGAACCATCGCCGCGGCATGGGACCGGCCGAACGGCATGCGCATCGAACGGGTGCGGGTGCCGCTCGGCGTCGTCGGTGTGATCTATGAAAGCCGGCCCAACGTGACCGCGGATGCCGGTGGGCTTTGCCTCAAGGCCGGCAATGCCGTGATCCTGCGCGGCGGCTCCGACAGCTTCCGCTCGTCGCGCGCCATTCACGCCGCGCTCGCCGCCGGCCTACGCGAGGCCGGCCTGCCCGACACCGCAATCCAACTGGTGCCGACGCGGGACCGCGACGCGGTCGGAGCGATGCTGGCCGGGCTCGACGGCATGATCGATGTGATCGTGCCGCGCGGCGGCAAGGGCCTCGTCGCCCGGGTCCAGGCCGAGGCTCGCCTGCCGGTGTTCGCCCATCTCGACGGCAATTGCCACGTCTATGTGGACCGGGCGGCCGATCCGGGCATGGCGCAGGCGATCGTTCTCAATGCCAAGATGCGCCGGACCGGGGTCTGCGGCGCAGCCGAAACCCTGCTGGTCGATCGCGCCGCTGCCGCGACCCAGCTTGTTCCCATCGTCCGTATGCTGCTCGATGCCGGCTGCGCGGTGCGCGGCGACCGCGACGTCCAGGCGGCCGATCCGCGCGTGAGTGCGGCCACCGCGGACGACTGGAGCACCGAGTATCTCGACGCCATCATCGCCGCCAAGCTGGTCGACGGGATCGGCGAGGCCATCTCCCATATCGAGCGCTATGGCTCCCATCACACCGACGCCATCGTCACCGCCGATCCGGCCGCCGCCGGCCGGTTCCTGCGCGAGGTCGACTCCGCCATCGTGCTGCATAATGCTTCGACCCAGTTCGCCGATGGCGGCGAGTTCGGGTTCGGCGCCGAAATCGGCATCGCCACCGGCCGGTTGCATGCGCGCGGCCCGGTGGGCGTCGAGCAATTGACCACCTTCAAATACCGCGTCCACGGTTCCGGTCAGACGCGTCCATGACAATTCAAGGGCTTGGCGGCAAGGCCGGCGCCGGGAATTCGTGCGATTGATAGTCCGGCGCACAAGTCGCGTGCGCGAGAGGGTTCCCGAATTTCGATGCCGACACCACGCCGCGCTCCCGGGACCGCCGAAACCGATGAGGCGGCCCCGTTCCCGCCCTCTTATCCGCATTCCGCCGTTCTCGGCCGGCCAGCGAATCGGGCTGTTCGGCGGAACCTTCGATCCGCCCCATGAAGCCCATCTCGGCGCCTGCCTGCTGGCGATGAAACGGTTGCGCCTGGACCGGGTCTGGTGGCTGGTCACACCCGGCAATCCGCTCAAGGATACCAAGGGCCTCGCCCCGCTCGACCAGCGCATCTCCGCGGCGCGGGCGCTTGCCAACCACCCCCGCATCGTGGTCACCGGGCTCGAGGCCGGGATCGGGGTCCGTTTCACCTACGATACGGTCCGCCATCTGGTAACGCGGTGCCCGGGGGTCAAATTCGTATGGATCATGGGCGCCGACAACCTCCGCAGCTTTCATCGCTGGCAGAACTGGCGCCGCATCGCCGCGCTGGTGCCGATCGTCGTGGTCGATCGCCTCGGCCCCAGCCTCTATGCCATGGGCAGCGTCGCGGCGCAGGCCTTGGGCCGTTACCGCATTCCCGAACGGGCGGCGGCGCTGCTGCCGGGCCGCCATCCCCCGGCCTGGGTGTTCCTGCACGGGCTCAAGTCGCCGCTGTCCTCGACGGCCCTGCGGGCGATCCGCCAGTCGCAAAAGGGTCACTGAACCGGCGCAGCATGGCGGCGTTGCGATTTCGGCACAGTCAAGCATCAATCGACCGTTCGGAACGCACGGCCCTTGAATCCGTTAACGAGTTGCACTTATCTTATGATCGTGGCCCCGGGCAGGGTGCCCGGCACAGTGGAACGGAAAGGGAAGGAACCTCTGTCCACAGTTGCAATCTTGCGGGCCGGCGCTGACCGCCCCGACATCGTCTCCAAGGCGCGCCCTGACGCCGACGAGACGCTCCGTATCGTCCTCGCCCGTCTCGACGACATGAAGGCCGAGGACACCACCTCCATCGACCTGCGCAAGGATTCCGCCATCGCGGACTACATGGTCGTGACCTCCGGCAGGTCCAACCGCCATGTGGGATCGGTCGCGGACCACGTGCTCGAAGACCTGCGCGAGGCCGGGCTGACCGGTCTGCGGGTCGAAGGCATGCCCCATTGCGACTGGGTCCTCATCGACGCGGGAGACGTGATCGTCCACGTTTTCCGGCCGGAAGTACGCACCTTCTATAATCTGGAAAGATTGTGGACGCGTGGCCGGAACACCGGTCGCGTAGGCTAGCATCGCTTAGCCGCGATCACGGCGCGGACGTCGCGCCGCGAGGCAATTTGGAGCGCCGACCGCACCTTTCGCCGGCGCGATCGAGAAGTCGAGTCTGGGCCATGCGGATCGTGGTTGCCGCGGTCGGCCGGCTCAAGGCCGGGGCCGAACGCGAGCTTGCCGAGCGCTACCGCGAGCGGGCGGCCAAGACCGGCCGTGTTCTCGGCATCCGCGACATTGAAATCGTCGAAGTCAAGGACAGCCGCGCCCGCGAGGCCGAACGCCGCATCCTCGAAGAATCGATCGCGCTGGTGAGTGTCGTCCCCGACGGCGCCGTCACCGTCGCGCTCGACGCGCGCGGCGACAGTGTTTCCAGCGAGTCCATCGCCGCGCGCCTGCGCGCCTGGAACGATTCCGGCCGCGCGAGCGCTTTCTTCGCCATCGGGGGCGCCGACGGCCTCGGCGAGGGGCTGCGCGAGCGGGCCGACCTGACTCTCGCCTTCGGTGCCGCGACCTGGCCCCATCAACTTGTGCGAATCATGCTGCTGGAGCAGATTTATCGTGCATTCACGATCCTGTCCGGACACCCTTACCATCGCGAGTGACGGCGGCGGGATTCGCGGTGGCACGGTTGGCGGCGGCCTTTGCTTTGTCGTCTTGGCGCGCGATTGCGCGCTTGCCGGCGGCGTGATCCTGCCCCAATTGACGGCTATTCGTGCTAATGTTCTGCCGGAACATTGATGAAACCGGAATTGGCGAAGATGGTTTGGCGCCGATGACGATTGCTGTCCCCATTGCGTCGGTCCCCTGGAGCCGCATCGCTGTCGCGGCCTTCCTCGTCCTGGCCGTCGGGGCGGTTTCGGCGCAGACCAAGCCGGCCAAAAAGCCGGCGCCCGCCAGCCTCGTCAAGCAACGCAAGCAGGCTGTCGATCCGCCGCAGCCCACGGAGGACAGCGGGACGGCAACGAAAACGGCCCCCGTCGAGGCCATCAAGCAGCACGAGCAGGAACTCGATTCGCTGCGCGCGGAGCAGCAGCAGGCGACCGAGGCCGAGCAGAAGCTCGCCGCGGAAAATGAGATGCTCGGCGAGGACCGGCGCAAGCTCACGGCGGCGCTGATCGACGGCGCCACCCGCATTCGCGCCGCCGAGGAACGGGTGACGGCGGCGGAAACCCGCATGCACGAGTTGGAAGGCCGTGAAGCGGACATCCGCAAGTCGCTGACGGGCCGCCGCGCCTTGATCGCCGAAGTGCTGGCGGCGCTCCAGCGCATCGGCCACCATCCGCCCCCGGCCGTGTTCGCCGGAGCACAGGATGCGCTCGAATCGATTCGCACCGCCATGACCCTCGGCGCCGTGCTGCCGGAGATGCGGGCCGAGACACAGAGTCTGATGGCCGAGCTTTCCGATCTCGTTCGGGTGCGCCAGGATCTCGTGATCGAGCATGACCGGCAGGCGACCGAGATCGCGGAACTCGCTGCGGAGCAGAAGCGCATGGCCGCCCTGGTCGAGGAGCGCCAGAAGCGCCAGGCGGAGGTCGAACATGCCATGGAAGAAGAGCGCCAGCGGGTGCTCGCCCTGGCGCATCAGGCCGACAATCTCAAAGATTTGATCGCGAAGCTCGAACAGGGCGCCGAGGCGGCCAGGCGGGCGGCGCGATTCGCCGCCCGTCCTGCTGACGAATCAAAGTCTTCCGACCCCCGTTCCGGCGCCGCCGCAGTCCAGGACCCGTCCCGGCTGGCGCCGGTAATCGCTTTCGCTGCGGCCAAAGGAACACTGTTATTGCCTGCAAACGGTGTTAAAATAAGGGAGTTCGGGGCCACCGATCGCAGTGGGGGCACCGAAAAAGGGATTTCGATTGCGACCCGGGCCGGAGCCCAGGTGACCGCACCCAGCGACGGCTGGGTGGTCTACGCGGCGCCCTACCGGTCTTACGGTCAACTCTTGATCCTGAACGTCGGTGGTGGATATCATGTGCTGTTGGCCGGGATGGAACGGATCACGGTCGATCTCGGCCAATTCGTTCTGACCGGAGAGCCGGTGGCGGTGATGGGAAACGGCACGCAAGTTGCTTCCACATCCACGGCCAACGGCTCGACAATGCCTGTGCTGACGAGTGCTTCGGATTCTGGTTCACCGACAACCGGTACGACCCAGCCGGTTCTCTACATCGAATTCCGGAAAGACGGCACACCCGTCGATCCGACACCCTGGTGGGCGGCAACCAACAGCGAAAAGGTTCGCGGATGATGCGCAAGACTTCTCTGGTCCTCATGGGCGCGGTCGCTGGTGCCGCATTGACCGTCATCGCGGTGCAGCCGTCGCGGCTGATCGGGACGAGCGCGCGGGCGGCGGCGGCGGATACCTACCGCCAGCTCAACCTGTTCGGCGACATTTTCGAGCGGGTGCGCGCGCATTATGTCGAGAAGCCCGACGACAGCAAGCTGGTCGAAGGTGCGATCAACGGCATGCTCAACGGGCTCGACCCCCATTCGAGCTACATGGACCCCAAGGGGTTCCGCGACATGCAGGTGCAGACCCACGGCGAGTTCGGCGGGCTCGGCATCGAAGTCACCATGGAGGACGGTCTCGTCAAGGTGGTGGCGCCGATCGACGACACCCCGGCCGCCAAGGCCGATGTCCGCGCCGGCGACATCATCACCCATATCGACGACGAAGCGATCCAGGGCCTCACCCTCAACCAGGCGGTTGAGAAGATGCGCGGGCCGGTCAACACCAAGATCCGCCTCAAGATCATGCGCAAGGGCCTCGAAAAGCCCATCGACATCGCGATCGTCCGCGACACCATCAAGGTGCGTTCGGTGCGCAGCCATACCGAAGGCGACGATGTGGGCTATGTCCGCATCACCCAGTTCACCGAGCAGACCACCGACGGCCTGAAGAAGGCGATCGCCGACATCACCACGCAACTCGGCAAAGACAAGCTCAAGGGCTTCGTGATCGACCTGCGCAACAATCCGGGCGGCCTGCTCGACCAGGCGATCTCGGTGTCGGACGCATTCCTCGAGCGCGGCGAGATCGTCTCGACGCGCGGGCGCGACCCCGAGGAGACCCAGCGCTTCAGTGCGCGGCCGGGCGACCTCACCACCGGCAAGCCGGTCATCCTCCTGATCAATGGCGGATCGGCCTCGGCGTCTGAAATCGTCGCCGGCGCGCTGCAGGATCACCGGCGGGCGACCCTGGTCGGCACCCGTTCGTTCGGCAAGGGCTCGGTGCAGACCATCATCCCGCTCGGCTCCGGCAATGGCGCCCTGCGGCTGACCACGGCGCGGTACTTCACGCCGTCCGGCCGTTCGATCCAGGCCAAGGGCATTTCGCCCGACATCGAGGTGCTGCAGGACGTTCCCGAGGAGGTCGCGGCGCGGGCCGCCACCGAGACCAAGGGCGAGTCCTCGCTGCGCGGCCATCTCAAGGCCGAGGGCGACGAGCAGGGCGGATCGCAATCCTACGTCCCGCCCGACGCCAAGGACGACAAGGCGCTCAACATGGCGCTGGAACTCATCCGCGGCACCAAGATCAACCCGGCGTTCCCGCCGAACCCGAAATCGGCCACCTTGCCGAACTGACGGGGGGCCCTTTCGAGGCTGGGTCTGGTTCACCGACAACCGGTAAGACCCAGCCGGTTCCTTACAACGAATTACGGAAAGACGGCGCACCGTCGATCCGATACCCTGGCGGGCGGAAACAACAGCAAAAAAGGTTCGGATGATGCGCAAGACTTCTCTGGTCCTCATGGGCGCGGTCGCTGGTGCCGCATTGACCGTCATCGCGGTGCAGCCGTCGCGGCTGATCGGGACGAGCGCGCGGGCGGCGGCGGCGGATACCTACCGCCAGCTCAACCTGTTCGGCGACATTTTCGAGCGGGTGCGCGCGCATTATGTCGAGAAGCCCGACGACAGCAAGCTGGTCGAAGGTGCGATCAACGGCATGCTCAACGGGCTCGACCCCCATTCGAGCTACATGGATACCAAGAGCTTCCGCGACATGCAGGTGCAGACCCGCGGCGAGTTCGGCGGGCTGGGCATCGAAGTCACCATGGAGGACGGTCTCGTCAAGGTGGTGGCGCCGATCGACGACACCCCGGCCGCCAAGGCCGATGTCCGCGCCGGCGACATCATCACCCATATCGACGACGAAGCGGTTCAGGGCCTCACCCTCAACCAGGCGGTCGAGAAGATGCGCGGGCCGGTCAACACCAAGATCCGCCTCAAGATCATGCGCAAGGGCCTCGAAAAGCCCCTCGATATCGCAATCACTCGCGAGACCATCAGGGTGCGTTCGGTGCGCAGCCACACCGAAGGCGACGATGTCGGCTATGTCCGCATCACCCAGTTCACCGAGCAGACCACCGACGGCCTGAAGAAGGCGATCGCCGACATCACCACGCAACTCGGCAAAGACAAGCTCAAAGGCTTCGTGATCGACCTGCGCAACAATCCGGGCGGCCTGCTCGACCAGGCGATCTCGGTGTCGGACGCATTCCTCGAGCGCGGCGAGATCGTCTCGACGCGCGGGCGCGACCCCGAGGAGACCCAGCGCTTCAGTGCGCGGCCGGGCGACCTCACCACCGGCAAGCCGGTCATCCTCCTGATCAATGGCGGATCGGCCTCGGCGTCTGAAATCGTCGCCGGCGCGCTGCAGGATCACCGGCGGGCGACCCTGGTCGGCACCCGTTCGTTCGGCAAGGGCTCGGTGCAGACCATCATCCCGCTCGGCTCCGGCAATGGCGCCCTGCGGCTGACCACGGCGCGGTACTTCACGCCGTCCGGCCGTTCGATCCAGGCCAAGGGCATTTCGCCCGACATCGAGGTGCTGCAGGACGTTCCCGAGGAGGTCGCGGCGCGGGCCGCCACCGAGACCAAGGGCGAGTCCTCGCTGCGCGGCCATCTCAAGGCCGAGGGCGACGAGCAGGGCGGATCGCAATCCTACGTCCCGCCCGACGCCAAGGACGACAAGGCGCTCAACATGGCGCTGGAACTCATCCGCGGCACCAAGATCAACCCGGCGTTCCCGCCGAACCCGAAATCGGCCACCTTGCCGAACTGACGGGGGCCCTTTCGAAGTGCAGGACCGGCGGCCATGGTGCCGCCGGTCGCATTTTCAGGGTTGGCCGGATCGGGACACCGCGGATTCGCAGCACCAAGCCGTTGATGCGTCGCCGTGCTAAAGTGGCACAGTGATTTGCGAGGCTGCGCGCCGTGGCGACAGATGATCTATATGCCCCGCTGGGCCTGACCAAGAAGCCTGCGCGCGCGCGCCTGCCGCTGCTCGTCTATCCCGTGGCGGCCGGCCTGCTCGGAATCGCACTCGCGGCCTTCGTGATCTGGGTGGTTGTCGGTTACAACCCCCTCGGCGGCAAGCCGGTAGCGGTCGCCAAGGCCGACCCGAGCGCGGAGGGGACCGACCACGCGGTCAAGCTTCGCCCATCGGAGCTCCGATGCGGCGGCGCCCGAAAGCACCGGCGCCATCAGTCCGGCCGAGGAGATCGCCCGGGTCGAAGCACCGGAACGCACCAAGGAAAAGGCCCCGGACCAAGCCGCCGCCGGCCGCGGCGAGCAGATCGTCACCATCATCGACGGCCGGAGCGGCGCCCGTCAGGAGGTGAAGATTCCCACGCCGGCCGAGCCCGCGACCGCCCCGGGGGCTCGACACCGACCTCATCGAAATGACGCGCGACGGACCGATCCCACGGGTCGGCGCCAACGGAAAGCGGGCGGCCCAGGCCTATGCCCAGCCGTCCGGCGCCAAGCCGAATGCGCCGCAAATCGCCATCGTCATCACCGGGATCGGCGGCTCGAATGCGACCGCCGCCGAGGCGCTGAGCAAGCTGCCGGCTGCGGTGACCTTCGCTCTCTCGCCCGCCGGAGGCGATCTCGAGCGCCTCGCCGGCAAGGCGCGCGGCCTGGGGCACGAACTGCTCCTGCAGGTGCCGCCGGAGCCGCCGGAGTTGGTCGAGAGCAATCTCGCGCCGCAAGGGCTGCTCGGCCTCGCTTTCGCCGGAACAGAACATCGAGCGGCTGCATTGGATGATGAGCCGGTTCCAGGGCTATGTCGGGGTCGCCAATCAGATGGGTGGCCGCCTGACCGCTTCGGAAGCGGCGCTGGCGCCGATCCTGCGCGAGATCGGCAATCGCGGGCTGATCTACGTGGATGACGGCAGCTCACCCAGGAGCCTCGCCGGCCAGGCCGGCGGCACCGGCGGCGCCGGTTTTGCCAGAGCGAACCTGGTGCTGGACGCTGTTACGTCACCGGTCGAGATCGACCGTGCCCTGGCAAAGCTCGAAGGTCTCGCCCGCCAGAACGGCATGGCGGTAGGCTTCGCCACGGCGTGGCCGGCGGTGATCGAGCGCATCGCGAAGTGGTCGAAAACCTTGGAAGGCCGGGGATTCTCGCTGGTGCCGATCACCGCCGCTGCGGCCCGCGGCAAACCGAGTTGACGATTCCGGATCACGGCGTGCATCGATGAGCCGTTTCGAGGACCTCCCCTACCGCCCCTGCGTCGGGCTCACGGTCATCAATCCGGCCGGCCTCGTCTTCATCGGCCGCCGTTCCGAAGGGCCCGAGCACATCGACGAGACCCATGTCTGGCAGATGCCGCAAGGCGGCATCGATCCGGGCGAGGATCCGTGGCCGGCGGCCCTGCGCGAACTCTACGAGGAGACCAGCATCCGCTCGGTCGAGCGGCTCGGCGAAATCGCCGACTGGCTCACCTACGACATCCCGCGCGAGATCGTCGGCCAGGCCTGGGGCGGCAGATACCGCGGCCAGACCCAGAAATGGTACGCGCTGCGCTTCATCGGAGACGAGCGCGAGATCGACATCACAACGCCCGGCGGCGGCGCCCACGATCCCGAGTTCATCGCCTGGAGATGGGAGCCGATGGACCGGCTCGCCGACCTCGTCGTGCCATTCAAGCGGCCGGTCTATGAGCGCGTCGCGCACGAGTTCGGCCGGTTCACCAGGGGGTAGATCGTCGTGGACAGCCTGACCCTTTTTGGATTGTTCGCCGTCACGTCGATGATGATCTGCTACGCGCTGGAAAGCCGCAGCCATTGGTTCGTGCTGGCGTTTGCGGCGACCTGCGTGCTGGCGTCGGCCTATGGCTTCCTGCAGGGCGCCTGGCCGTTCGGCATGGTCGAAGCGATCTGGTCGCTGGTTGCGCTGCGGCGCTGGTTGGGCAGGAAGCCCGCATGATCTTGGAATTGGCAATCACCTGTCCAAAATGCGGGCATCGGGAGGTGGAGCAGATGCCGACCGACGCCTGCCGGTTCTTCTATCGACTGCAAGGGCTGCGGCGAACGTCTCAAGCCGAAGGCGGGCGACTGTTGCGTGTTCTGTTCCTATGGGTCGGTGCCGTGCCCGCCGATCCAACAGCAGCGTCGTGTTGCGGCCGACCGCTGACTACTGCTCCAGCACCAGCCGCAGCGTCTGCAGCTGCTCCAGCCGCTGGCGGGCCTTGTCGCGCGCCGCGTCGGACTTGGCGTCGGCGATGTCCTCCTCGGCGTCCTTGATCGCCTCGGCGACCATGGCCGGGTCGAACTCCTCCGCCGGCGTCGCCTGTTCCGCGAGCACCGTGAGGCCGGTCGGCGCCGACCTCGGCAAAGCCGCCGCGCACCACGATGCGCTGGGGCGCGCCGGAGGCGCCTGAAGCGCCATAGATCTTCAGCATGCCGGGCTTGAGCGTCGCGATATAGGGCGCATGGCCCGCGAACACGCCGAACTCGCCTTCCTCGCCGGGAACGTCGACCTGGTCGACCTCGCCGGCGAAAACCAGCCGCTCGGGCGACACCAGCTCGAAATGGAAAGTGGCCATGATGCCTGTCCGATAACCCGGTGAGTGTTGCGGCGACGGAGATTACGCTTCGGCGGCGAGCCGCTTGCCCTTCTCGACCGCCTCCTCGATGGTGCCGACCATGTAGAAGGCGGCCTCCGGCAGATGGTCGTATTTGCCTTCGCACAGCCCCTTGAAGCCGCGGATGGTGTCGGCGAGATCGACGAACTTGCCGGGCGAGCCGGTGAAGACTTCGGCGACGAAGAAGGGCTGCGACAGGAAGCGCTCGATCTTGCGGGCGCGGGCGACCGTGATCTTGTCCTCTTCCGACAGCTCGTCCATGCCGAGAATGGCGATGATGTCCTGGAGCGCCTTGTAGCGCTGCAGCACCTGCTGGACCTGGCGCGCCACCGCGTAATGCTCGTCGCCGACGACCAGGGGCGAGAGCATGCGCGAGGTCGAATCGAGCGGGTCGACCGCCGGATAGATGCCCTTTTCGGCGATGCCGCGCGACAGCACCGTGGTGGCGTCGAGATGCGCGAACGAGGTGGCGGGCGCCGGATCGGTCAAGTCGTCGGCCGGCACGTAGATCGCCTGCACCGAGGTGATCGATCCCTTGGTGGTGGTGGTGATGCGTTCCTGCAGCGCGCCCATGTCGGTCGCGAGCGTCGGCTGATAGCCCACCGCCGAGGGAATGCGTCCCAGCAGCGCCGACACCTCGGAGCCCGCCTGGGTGAAGCGGAAGATGTTGTCGACGAAGAACAGCACGTCCTGGCCCTGGTCGCGGAAATATTCGGCGACGGTGAGGCCGGACAGGCCGACCCGGGCGCGCGCGCCGGGCGGCTCGTTCATCTGGCCGTACACCAGCGCGCATTTCGATTTGACGTTGGGATCGGGCTTGTGCGGATCGGCATTGACCTTGGACTCGATGAACTCGTGATAGAGGTCGTTGCCCTCGCGGGTGCGCTCGCCGACGCCGGCGAACACCGAGATAGCCGCCATGGGCCTTGGCGACGTTGTTGATGAGCTCCTGGATCAGCACGGTCTTGCCGACGCCGGCGCCGCCGAACAGGCCGACCTTGCCGCCCTTGGCATAAGGCGCGAGCAGGTCCACCACCTTGATGCCGGTGACGAGAATATCGGCCTCGGTCGATTGATCGGTGAAGCTCGGGGCCGGCGCGTGGATCGGCCGCGTCTCCTGGTGCGGAATCGGCCCCGCTTCGTCGACCGGCTCGCCGATCACGTTCATGATGCGCCCGAGCGTGCCGTCGCCGACCGGCACCGCGATCGGTATGCCGGTGTCGGTGACCTCCTGGCCGCGCACCAGGCCTTCGGTGATGTCCATGGCGATGGTGCGCACCGTCGACTCGCCGAGATGCTGGGCGACTTCGAGCACCAGGCGGTTGCCGTGGTTGTCGGTCTCCAGCGCGTTCAGGATCGCCGGCAGGTGTTCGTCGAATTTGACGTCGACCACGGCGCCGATGACCTGGGAGATGCGTCCGACTGCTTTGGCCATATCGTCCTCGTTCCTGATGTCTGCGCCCGGCTTACAGCGCCTCGGCGCCGGAGATGATCTCGATCAGTTCCTTGGTGATCATCGCCTGGCGGGTGCGGTTGTAGGTCAGGGTCTGCTTGCGGATCATGTCGCCGGCATTGCGGGTGGCGTTGTCCATCGCGCTCATCTGGGCGCCGTAGAAGGAGGCGGAGTTCTCCATCAGCGCGCGGAACACCTGCACCGAGATGTTGCGCGGCAGCAGCTCGGCGAGGATGTCCTCCTCGTCGGGCTCGTATTCGTAAGTCGCGCCGCCGCTGCTTGCCGCCGCCGCCGGAAACACCGCCGGGATGAGCTGCTGCGCGGTCGGGATCTGCGCGATCACCGATCGAAACCGCGAGAAGAACAGCGTGCAGACGTCGAACTGGCCGGCATTGAACATCGCCACGATCTTGCGGCCGATCTCGTCGGCGTTCTCGAACCTGATCTGGCGCACCGCGCGCAGATCGACGGTCTCGACGATGCGGCTCTCGTAGAGGCGCCGCAGCTGCTCGAAGCCCTTGCGTCCGACGCAGAAGAACTTGACCTCCTTGCCGTCGGCAAGGAGCGCGTTGGCGCGTTCGCGGGCGAGCCGCACGATCGCGGAATTGAACGGCCCGCACAATCCGCGCTCGGCGGTGCAGACGAGCAGGAGATGGACCTGGTCCTCGCCGGTGCCGGCGAGCAGCCGCGGGGCGCCGGGATTGGCGCCGACCGAAGCCGCGATGTTGCCGAGCACCTTCTCCATGCGCTCGGCATAGGGCCGCGCCGCCTCGGCCGCCACCTGCGCGCGGCGCAGCTTGGACGCCGCGACCATCTGCATGGCCTTGGTGATCTTCTGCGTCGCCTTGGTCGCGGCGATGCGGACGCGCATGTCCTTGAGGCTAGCCATCTTGCTTCATTCGTCCGGGCACGGGCTTCGGCCGTCCCCTCCCCCTGAAAGGGGGAGGGTTAGGGTGGGGGTCCGCTGACTCGCCGCAACCGCCGCACCCGTGGCCTGCGACCCCCTCCCCCGGCCCTCCCCCTTTCAGGGGGAGGGGAAAGGTGGGTCCAAACGTCGGCGGGAAGCGGGCGGGCATTTTGTTACACAAACCTCGTTACGCGAAGGTCTTGGCATAGGCGTCGACCACGCCCTTGAGCTTGGCGGCGGTGGCATCGTTGAGATCGCCGGTGTCGCGGATCGTCTTGAGGAGATCGCCCTGCTGGCTGCGCATCAGCGTCAGCAGCCCTTCCTCGAACGCCTTCACCCGCGCCACCGGGAGCGGATCGAGATAGCCGTTGACGCCGGCATAGATCACGCAGACCTGCTCCTCCATCTTGAGCGGCGAGAACTGCGGCTGCTTGAGCAGCTCGGTCAGGCGCGCGCCGCGGTTGAGCAGGCGCTGGGTGGTGGCGTCGAGGTCGGAGCCGAACTGGGCGAAGGCCGCCATTTCGCGGTATTGCGCGAGCTCGCCCTTGATGCGGCCGGCGACCTTCTTCATCGCCTTGGTCTGCGCCGCGGAGCCGACCCGCGACACCGACAGGCCGACGTTCACCGCCGGGCGGATGCCCTGGTAGAACAGGTCGGTCTCCAGGAAGATCTGGCCGTCGGTGATCGAAATCACGTTGGTCGGGATATAGGCCGACACGTCGTTGGCCTGGGTCTCGATCACCGGCAGCGCGGTGAGCGAGCCGGCGCCGCGCTCGTCGTTCATCTTGGCGGCGCGCTCGAGCAGGCGCGAATGCAGGTAGAACACGTCGCCGGGATAGGCCTCGCGGCCGGGCGGACGGCGCAGCAGCAGCGACATCTGGCGGTACGCCACCGCCTGCTTGGACAGATCGTCATAGATGATGACCGCGTGCATGCCGTTGTCGCGGAAATATTCGCCCATGGTGCAGCCGGCGAACGGCGCCAGGAACTGCATCGGCGCCGGATCGGACGCGGTGGCGGCGACGATGATGGAATATTCGAGCGCGCCCTGCTCCTCCAGCACCTTGACGAACTGCGCCACCGTGGAGCGCTTCTGCCCGACCGCGACATAGACGCAGTAGAGCTTGATCTTCTCGTTGCCGGTCGCGTTGAGCGGCTTCTGGTTGAGGATGGTGTCGAGCGCGATCGCGGTCTTGCCGGTCTGGCGGTCGCCGATGATCAGCTCGCGCTGGCCGCGGCCGATCGGGATCAGCGCGTCGATCGCCTTGAGGCCGGTCGCCATCGGCTCATGCACCGACTTGCGCGGAATGATGCCGGGCGCCTTGACGTCGACCCGCTTGCGCTCGCCGGGGATCGGGCCCTTGTCGTCGATCGGATTGCCGAGCGCGTCGACCACGCGGCCGAGCAGGCCCTTGCCGACGGGCACGTCGACGATGGCGCCGGTGCGCTTGACGGTCTGGCCTTCCTTGATCTCGCGGTCATTGCCGAAGATCACGATGCCGACATTGTCGACTTCGAGATTGAGCGCCATGCCGCGCACGCCGTTCTCGAACTCGACCATCTCGCCGGCCTGCACGTTGTCGAGGCCGTAGACGCGGGCGATGCCGTCGCCGACCGACAGCACCTGGCCGACTTCGGAGACCTCGGCCTCCTGGCCGAAATTCTTGATCTGCTCCTTGAGGATCGAGGAGATTTCTGCGGCGCGGATGTCCATCAGCCGACCTCTTTCATCGCGTGCTTGAGTGCATAGAGCTTGGTGCGGAGCGAGCTGTCGACCATGCGGCTGCCGAGCTTGACGATCAGCCCGCCGATGATCGAGGGATCGACCTTGACGTCGACCATGACGTCCTTTCCGGTCACCGTGTTGAGCGCGTCCTTCACCTCGGCGAGGCGCGCGTCCGACAGCGGCTCGGCCACCGTGACCTCGGCGCTCACCTCGCCCTTGTGGCGGGCCACCAGCGCGCTAAAGCCCTTGATGATGTCGCCGACCGCGAACAGCCGCCGGTTGCCGGCGACGACCCGCAGGAAATTCGCCGCGATCCCGCCGATCCCGGCGCGATTGGAGCACCGCGGCGAGCGCCTTTTCCTGGACGTCGGCGGTGAACACGGGGCTGCGCACCAGCCGGCTCAGATCCGGGCTCTCCACCAGCAAGGCCTGGAATTTGGCGAGGTCCGCCCGCACGGTGTCGATGGCACCGGACTCGAGCGCAAGCTCGAACAAAGCGGTCGCATAGCGTCCCGCCACTCCGGAAACATTCGGATTTTCCCCAGCCACACTCGCGCTCATATTAGGCTTGGCTCATTCCCGCCACGGCAGGCGTGGCGAGGAGAGACGCAAGCCCTTGGAATTGATGGAGGACTTGGATCCAGCAGGCACTGTACGATTTAGCCCGGCCCGGCAAAACCGCAGGTGTGCTAACATAGCGGCGGTTGCGGTGCAATACGGCCGAAAGCCGTAAGCGGCGACGGCCTCCTCAGCCACCCCTTGTTGATCCCGGGTCGGAAAGAGTCGTAGCCCGGATTGAGCGCAGCGAAATCCGGGTTAGCATCGAAGCATGGTCCGATACCGTCGAAATTTCATTTCGGGCGGCACGTTTTTCTTCACCCTGACGCTCGTAGATCGAACCTCCCGAGCGCTGGTCACTCATGTCGACGCCTTGCGCACAGCCATGAGGGAGACGCGCCGGAGGGAGATGCGGACTACCCGAACCGATGGCGCCTTATCAAACGCCGATTCACAGACGCCGTCATGAAATCAGGGACTCCGGTCGCACGTCACCCAAATGGAGAGCCTGCGCTTTGGCAGCGTCGTTTTTGGGAGCATACCGTTCGGGACGACAGGGATTTCGAGAGACATGTCGACTACGTTCATTTCAATCCGGTGAGGCACGGGTTGGTCGCCCGCGTTCACGATTGGCCGCATTCCTCGTTTCACGCTTATATGCGACGTGGGCTGTTGCCGCAGGACTGGGGCGGAGATTTCAGCCGGGATCGAGCAAGCTTCGGCGAGCGTCGCTGGTGATCCGGATTTCGCTGCGCTCAATCCGGGCTACTTCCTCACCCACCGCCCCGATGCCGCCGGATCACCTCCAAAAACGCCTCGCCAAAGCGCGCGAGCTTCGCCTCGCCGACGCCGTGAATCTGCGCCATCTCAGCCGCGGTCGCCGGCTTGCGGCGGGCCATGTCGAGGAGGCTGCGGTCGGGCAGGATCACATAGGCGGGGACGGCCTGGGCCTTGGCGAGCGCGGTGCGCCGGGCACCGGAGCGCCTGGAACAGCGCCTGGTCGGCATCGCCGGCTTCGGGCTGCGGCGCGGCCTTTTCCTTCCGTCCGGCCTTCTTGCCCTCGGCCACGGCATCGCGGCGCAATTCGATCTTGGCCTTGCCGGTGAGCACGGCCCTCCCGGCCGGCAAGACCGTCCAGCGACCGTAGCCGGTGATGTCGAGGGAGAGGATGCCGGCGGCGTAGAGCTGGCGGAAGATCGAGCGCCATTGGTTGCGGTTGTTCTCCTTGCCGACGCCGAAGGTCGGCAGCCGGTCATGGCCGAACTTGCGGATCGCCTCGGTCTCCTCGCCCAGCAGGAGGTCGATCAGGTGCTCGCTGCCGAACCGCTCGCCAGTGCGCAGGATCGCCGACATCGCCTTCTGCGCGGCGATGGTGCCGTCGATCACCGCGACGCCGCCGCTGCACACATCGCAGTTGCCGCAGGGACCGACGGTCTCGCCGAAATAGCGCAGCAGGGTCTGGCGCCGGCACCGCGGGGACTCGCACAGCGAGACCAGGGCGTTGAGCCTCATCCGGTCGACCCGCTTCTGCTCGTCCGATGAGTTGCTCTCCTCGATCTGGCGCCGGCGCAGCGTGATGTCGCCGATGCCGAACAGCGTCAGCGTGTCCGCCGGCAGGCCGTCCCGCCCGGCGCGGCCGATCTCCTGGTAGTAGCTCTCGATGGTGCTCGGCATGTTGGCGTGGCAGACGAAGCGGACATCGGGCTTGTCGATGCCCATGCCGAAGGCGATGGTCGCCACCATCACCACGCCGTCCTCCTGCAGGAACACGTCCTGGTTGCGCGAACGCTGCGTGGGCTCCATGCCGGCGTGGTAGGGCAGCGCGTTGACGCCTTCGCCGCGAAAGAACGCCGCGATCTCCTCGGTCGCCTTTCGCGAGCTGCAATAGACGATGCCGCTGTCGCCGCGATGGGCGCCGACGAAGTGCAGAAGCTGGCCGCGGCCGCTGCTGCGCGGGCTCATGGCGAGGCGCAGATTGGGGCGGTCGAAGCCGTGGACGAACACCTGCGGCGGCGCCGGGAACAGCCGTTTCAAGATATCGGCGCGGGTCGCGGCATCGGCGGTCGCGGTGAATGCCACCGTCTGCGGGGCGCCGAGCGCGCTATGGAGCGCGGCGAGGTTCATGTATTCGGGGCGGAAATCATGGCCCCATTGGGAAATGCAATGGGCCTCGTCGACTGCCAGCAGGCCGACTTTCGCGGTCTTGAGCATGGCGATGATTTCGGGATTGGCGAGGCGTTCCGGCGCGATGTAGGCGAGCCGCAATTCGCCGCGCCCGATCTGCTCGATGATGGCGCGATTCTCGTTGAAGCCGTTGGCCGAGTTGAGCGCCGCCGCGGCGATGCCGTAGCTGCGCAATTGCGCCACCTGGTTGCGCATCAATGCGATCAGCGGCGAGACCACGATGGCGACCCCGTCGCACATCAGCGCCGGAAGCTGGTAGCACAGCGACTTGCCGCTGCCGGTCGGCATGATCGCCAGCACGTCGCGGCCGGCGAGGATGGTCTCGATGATCTCCGCCTGGCCGTCGCGGAACGACGCAAAGCCGAACACGCTGCGAAGCAGGTGACTGGCGGCGGCGAGATCGGTCACTACCTTCTCCCTCCGCTGCTTCGGGAAGGGCCGGAGTGGGGGACGCCGGCACGATGTTTGTGGGTCGCAAGGACCCCACCCTGCTGCCCTCCCCGAAGTCGGGGAGGGAAAGGAAGGGCGCCGTCCGATCGGACTGCATTCTTCACAGGAAGCTGATCCTTCACAGGAAACTCATGGGATCGATGTCGGCTTCGAGCTTGATACCGGTCGCGGGCTTGGGCGCTTGCCTGAGCCAGTCGCGCAGATAGGCGGAGAGATCATAGGCGCGCGGCGCCTTGATCAGGACCCGAAACCGGTGCCGGCCGCGCACCACCGCGATCGGCGCTTCCGCGGGGCCGAGAACCCGCACGGTCTCGCCGTGGGGCGCCGCCGCGCACAGGCGCCGCCCGAAACCCTCGGTCGTGGGGCGGTCCGGCCCTGATATCACGATACTGGCGAGCCGTCCGAACGGGGGATAATGGCTGCGCTCGCGCGCGGCGATCTCGCTCGCATAAAACGCTTCGCGGTCGCAGGCGATGAGCGCCCGCATCACCGGATGGTCCGGCTGATGGGTCTGCAGGAAGCCGTAGCCGCGGCCGGATTCGCGCCCGGCACGGCCGGCGACCTGGTGCAGCAGCTGGAAGGTGCGCTCGGATGCGCGCGGATCGCCGTTGCTCAGGCCGAGGTCGGCATCGATGATCCCGACCAGGTTGAGCTTGGGGAAATGATGCCCCTTCGCCACCAGCTGGGTGCCGATGACGATGTCCACATGGCCGTCCTCGATCTCCTTGAATTCCTCGCGCATGCGCTCCGCGGTCGCGATCAGGTCGCTGGAGAGCACCATGATCCGCGCCTGCGGAAACAGCGCGGCCGCCTCCTCCTCCAGCCGCTCGACCCCGGGACCGCAGGCGACGAACGGATTCGCTCGCCTGGCATTTCGGGCACACCGCCGGCCGCGGGGTGAAGAAGCCGCAGTGATGGCACACCAATTGGCGCTTGAAACGGTGATCGACCAGCCAGGCATCGCAGTTCGGGCAGGCGAAGCGGAAGCCGCAGGCGCGGCACAAAGTGAGCGGCGCGTAGCCGCGGCGGTTGAGGAACAGCAACGCCTGCTGCCCGCGTTCGAGCGCGGTCTTGACCGCCGCGGCGAGCCGCGGCGCGATGTAGCGGCCGCGCGGGGGACCCTCGCGGGTGAGATCGATCGCCTCGACGCCGGGCAAGTGCTGGCCGCCGAACCGCTCCGGCAGCTGCAGGCGGCGATAGCGCCCGCGCCGCGCATTGACCTCGGTCTCGATCGACGGAGTCGCCGACGCCAGCACGACCGGAAACTTGGCGATGTGGCCGCGCACCACCGCCATGTCGCGGGCGTGATAGTGCACGCCGTCTTCCTGCTTGTAGACCGCGTCATGCTCTTCATCGACGATGATGAGGCCGAGATCGGCATAGGGCAGGAACAGCGCCGAGCGCGCGCCGGCGACGACGCTGACTTCGCCGGCGGCGACCGCATGCCAGGTGCGGGCGCGGATGCGCGGGCTCAGCTCGGAATGCCACTCCGCCGGGCGCACGCCGAACCGCGCCGCGAAGCGATCGAGGGATTGCGCGGTGAGCGCGATTTCCGGCATCAGGATCAGGCTCTGGCGGCCCCGCGATACCGCTTCCGCCACCGCCTCGAAATAGACCTCGGTCTTGCCGGAGCCGGTGACGCCGTCGAGCAGCGTGACCGAGTAGCCGCCGGTGCGGACACGCTCGCGCAGCGCCGCGCCCGCCTCGGCCTGGGCCGGCGAGAAATCGGGAACCGCGTATAGCCGGGGTCGGGCGGCCGTGCGGCCGGCTCCGCCGGCAGCGGCAGCGCCTCCAGGGTGCCTTCGTCGATCAGCCCGTCGACGACGCCGGCCGATACGCCGGCTTCGCGCGCCGCGTCGCCCTTGGCACGGGCGAGGCCATCGGCGAGGAGTGCCAGCACGCGTGCGCGGGCGGCGGTCATGCGCTGCGGCGGCGGGCCGGCCATCCGCACGCCGACCCGCACACGCTCCGGCCCGAGATGCTCGCCCATCCGCAGCGCCATGCGCAGCACCATGCCGCGCGGGCTCAAAGTGTAGCCCGATACCCATTCGACGAACTTGCGCAGCTCCGGCTTGAGCGGAGGGATGTCGAGCTTGTCGGCGATGTCCTTCAGCGGTTGTCGAGGCGCGGATTGGGCGTCGCGTTTTCGGCCCAGACCACGGCGGTGCATTCGCGCGGCCCCAGCGGCACGCGCACGAAATCGCCGGGGGCGAGCTCGAGCTCCGGCGGCACCCGATAGGAATAGGGATGATCGAGCGCGACCGGCACGAGCACGTCGACGATGCGGTTTGCCATGGGACCGCCGGTATCCCGGGTTTAAGGAAGCTCACACGAAGGGGTGAGATAACCGATATGGTGACTGGAGCGCCATGGATTTCAGGTCGAATCGGATAGCGACAGGATCGTGGGGGCAGGATGAGCAAGGCCAAGCCGGGGCGGGTCGAAAAGGAGCGGGCCGAGCTTGCCCATGCGGCCCCCGAGACTGCCCGCGAAATCGGCCACTGGCTCTCCTATCTCGGCGCCGAGCGACGGATGTCGCCGGAAACCGTCGAGGCCTATGGGCGCGACGTTCGCCAGTTCCTGGAATTCCTCGCGGCCCATTTCGGCCGCCGCGTCACCCTCGCCACGCTGCGCGATCTCGCGACGCGGGATGTGCGCGCCTTCATGGCGCACCGCCGCGGCGACGGCATCGGCGGGCGCTCGCTGATGCGTGGGCTCGCCGGCGCGCGCTCCTTCGCCCGCTTCCTGGAACGCCAGGGCATGGGCAAGGTCGGCGCGCTGTCTGCGGTCCGGGCGCCGAAAATCGAGAGGAGCCTGCCCAAGCCGCTCGCGGTGGGGCCGGCCAAGCGCCTCACCGACACCGCACTGCGGGCCGGAGAGGACCGCGAGCCCTGGGTACTGGCACGCGACGCCGCGGTGCTGGCGCTGCTCTACGGCTCGGGCCTGCGCATCTCCGAGGCGCTCGGCCTCAAGGCGGGGGATATTCCCGCGCCCGGCGCCGGCAACTCGATTACCGTGATCGGCAAGGGCAGGAAGCCGCGCATGGTGCCGGTGCTGCAGCAAGTGCTGCAGCTCATCGCCGACTATGTCGCGCTCTGCCCTTATGGGCTCGCGCCGGACCAGCCGGTGTTCGTCGGTGCCAAAGGCGGGCCGCTGTCGCCGCGTATCATCCAACTGGTCATGGAGCGGTTGCGCGGCGCGCTCAACCTGCCGGAAACCGCGACCCCGCACGCGCTGCGGCATTCCTTCGCGACCCACCTGCTGGGCCGCGGCGGCGATTTGCGCGCGATCCAGGAGCTCTTGGGACATGCGTCGCTGTCGACGACCCAGATCTACACCGCCATCGACACCGAGCGCCTGCTCGAGGTCTACCGCGGCGCCCACCCGCGCGCGTGACGTGCCCACTTGCGCCCCGGGCGCCGTTCGCGGCATGGTCCGCGTTCGTCATCAATCAGCGGGGAGAGCGCGATGGCCGAAGCCCACGAGCAGGTCGAACATGCCGAGCACATCGAGCATGCCGCCGGATCGAACAAGAAGATCGCCCTCGTCATCGCCGTGATGGCGTTGTTCCTGGCGTTCTCCGAGACGCTGGGCAAGAGCGCGCAGACCGAGGCGATGAACCTCAACATCAAGGCGTCCGACCTGTGGAATTTCTTCCAGGCCAAAACCATCCGCAGGACGGTGGTGCTCACCGCCACCGAAGCGAAGATCGCCGAATCGGTGGCCACAAACGAAACCACCGCCAGTCAGCCGATCGCAAAGCAGATCGCGGACTGGCAGAAGACTGCCGCGCGTTACCGCTCGGAGCCGGAGACCAGGGAAGGCACCACCGAGCTTGCCGAACGCGCCAAGGACGCCGAGCACGAACGCGACACCAAGCTGGCGCGGTATCACAATTACGAGCTGGCCTCCGCCGCGTTCCAGATCGGCATCGTGCTGTGCTCGGCCGCGGTCATTACCGGCATGGTGCTGCTGGCCTGGCTTGCCGGCGGGGTCGCAATCATCGGCGTCGCGCTTCATGGGACTCGGGCTGTTGGCACCCCACGCGCTCCACTTAGGCTGAGATTTGCCCGAATTCGGAGCGCCGTTGCGCGCTACATGCTGATGGCGCGCTTGTCGACCGCCAAAGCGGCTTCCTTGATCGCCTCGCTCAGGGTCGGATGGGCGTGGCAGGTGCGCGCGATGTCTTCCGCGGCGCCGCCGAACTCCATGGCGACCGCGGCCTCCGCGATCATGTTGCCGGCGTCGGCGCCGATGATATGCACGCCGAGCACGCGGTCGGTCTTGGCGTCGGCGAGGATCTTCACGAAACCGTCGGTCTGGTGGTTGACCTTGGCGCGGCCGTTCGCGGTGAACGGAAACTTGCCGGTCGCGTAGGCGATGCCGGCGGCCTTCAGTTCCTCTTCCGTCTTGCCCACCGAGGCGACTTCCGGGAACGTGTAGATGACGTTGGGGATGACGTCGTAGTTCACGTGTCCGGCTTTGCCGGCGATGATCTCGGCCACGGCCACGCCTTCGTCCTCCGCCTTGTGGGCGAGCATCGGGCCGGCGATCACGTCGCCGATCGCGTAGATGCCGGGGACATTGGTGGCGAAATGCCGATCGACGGCGATGCGGCCGCGATTGTCGCGCGCGACCCCGGCGGCATCGAGGCCGAGCCCTTCGGTATAGGGCACCCGCCCGATCGCGATCAGGGCGGCGTCGGCCTCGATCTCCTGGGCGGCGCCGCCGGCGGCCGGCTCGACGCTCGCCTTGAGGCGCTTGCCCGAGGAATCGATCGCGGTGACCTTGGAGGAGAGCTTGAAGCTCAGGCCCTGCTTTTCCAGGATACGTTGGAATTGCCGGGCGACCTCGTTGTCCATTCCGGGCAGGATGCGGTCGAGGAACTCGACCACTTCGACCTCGGCGCCGAGCCGCCGCCACACCGAGCCGAGCTCGAGCCCGATCACTCCGGCGCCGACCACCAGGAGCCGCTGCGGTACCTTGTCGAACACCAGCGCGCCGGTCGAGGAGACGATGCGCTTCTCGTCGATCACGATCCCCTTGAGCCGCGTCACGTCGGAGCCGGTGGCGATCACCATCGCCTTGGTCTCGATGATGCTGGTGGTGCCGTCAGCCGCTTTCACCTCGATCTTGCCGGGGGCGAGGATGCGGCCGACGCCGATATGAGGATCGATCTTGTTCTTCTTGAACAGGAACGCGACGCCCTTGACGTTGCCGTCGACGCCCTCGTCCTTGAACTTCTGCATGGCGGCGAGGTCGAGCACCGGCTTGCCGACGCCGATCCCCATCTTGGCGAAGGCATGGCCGGCCTCGTCGAACAGCTCGGAGGCATGGAGCAAAGCTTTCGAGGGGATGCACCCGATATTGAGGCAGGTGCCGCCGAAGGTGTTTTCCTTCTCGACCACCGCCACCTTCATGCCGAGCTGCGCCGCGCGAATGGCGCAGACATAGCCGCCGGGGCCGGTACCGATGACGGTGAGATCGTAGGTGGGCATGTCGGACTCTCGGGAGTTGGTCAGCTCGCCATCAGCTTGTGGAGTTCGGCTTGCTTCTCGGCGTCGCGCCGCAAGGCCGTCCGCGCCGAGATCGATCTCGCTTCCCTTGTCGTCGACCCAATAGACGTGGTGGCCGTATTCCTCGAGCTGAACCTTCGAGAAATTCTTCGGCTTATGCAGCCACTTGAAGACGCGGCCTTGCGCGATGATCGGCCTGAGATCAACGACCCCTTCGTAGCCGTCGGTAAAGACGAGTTTCAGCACGCCGTGTATCACAGGTTCCACCGTGGCGATTCGGGGCAATTTCTTCATTTGATCGTCCTCGAAGGCCGGAATGCTTGTATATTACGCCATGCAACGTGGAGTGCATTCTGACGCGACTCCGCCCATTTCAGTACGCCTCGCAACTTGTGTTTCGGCAAGTAGCCCTCAATCACGGTGAGCGTCTCTATGTCGATCACGGCGCGATGCTCAGCAAGAAGCGCATGAAAATGCGGAGGGGCGTGATCATTCCAGTACATTACGAGTTTCACGCCGTCGACGATTGCGATCGTTGGCTTATGGAACTCATCTGGCCGGTCAGCCGCTTCATCGTGATTCCAGGGCCTTTCACGCTAGCCTCCCGTGAGCCGCCCCGGCAGCACGTCACAAATCCAGCACCAGCCGCGACGGGTCCTCCAGCAGCTCCTTGACCCGCACCAGGAAGGTCACGGCTTCGCGGCCGTCGACGATGCGGTGGTCGTAGGACAGCGCCAGATACATCATCGGCCGTATCTCGACCTTGCCGGCGATCGCCACCGGCCGGTCCTGGATCTTGTGCATGCCGAGAATGCCGGACTGCGGGGCGTTGAGGATCGGCGTCGACATCAGCGAGCCGTAGACGCCGCCATTGGTGATGGTGAAGGTGCCGCCCTGCAGTTCCTCGATCTTGAGCTGGCCGTCGCGGGCGCGGCGGCCGAAGCCGGCGATCTCCTTCTCGATCTCGGCGAGCGATTTGCGGTCGCAGTCGCGCACCACCGGCACCACCAGGCCCTTCTCGGTGCCGACCGCGATGCCGATGTGGTAGTAGTTCTTGTAGATGATGTCGGAGCCGTCGATCTCGGCATTGACCGCCGGGACGTCCTTGAGCGCCTGCACGCAGGCGCGCACGAAGAAGCCCATGAAGCCGAGCTTCACGCCGTGCTTCTTCTCGAACAGGTCCTTGTAATGGCTGCGCAGCGCCATCACCGCGGCCATGTCGACCTCGTTGAAGGTCGTCAGCATGGCGGCGGTGTTCTGGGCGTCCTTGAGGCGGCGCGCGATGGTCTGGCGCAGCCGCGTCATCCGCACCCGTTCCTCGCGCGCGGCATCGTCGGCGGGCGACGGCGCGCGGACCTGCACCGCCGCCGCTGGCTGCGGGACCGGCATCGGCGCCAGGGCGGCGCGCTCGATGGCGGCGAGCATGTCGCCCTTGGTGACGCGGCCGTCCTTGCCGGTGCCGGGCACCGCGGCGGGGTCGACCCCGGTTTCGTCGGCGATGCGGCGCACCGACGGCGCCAGCGGCGCGTCGGCAGCGGCCACCTTGGGCGGCGGCTGCGCGGCGGCGGCAGCGGACCGGAGCGACCGGGCGGCGGCGCGCTTCGCAGGCTCGGCCGGCGGCGCGGCGGCCCGGACTGGCGGCGCCGGCACCGGGATTGATCGCGCCCAGCAGCGCTCCGACCGCGACCGTTTCGCCGTTCTTGGCGGCAATCTCGGCCAGCACGCCGGCGGCTGGCGCCGGCACCTCGATCGTCACCTTGTCGGTCTCGAGCTCGACCAGCGGCTCGTCGACGGCGACGGCATCGCCCGGTTTCTTGAACCACTTGCCGATGGTCGCTTCGGTCACCGATTCGCCCAGCGTAGGTACCCGGATTTCGGTCATGGGGTGCTGGTCCTGACAAATGATCAAGCAAGGGCGTCTTCGAGAAACGCCTTGAGCTGGGCGAGATGCTTGGAGGCGAGGCCGGTGGCGGTGGCCGCGGACGCCGGGCGTCCGGCATAGCGCGCCCGGCGTGCGACGCCGCCGACCTGGTTGAGCACCCATTCGATGTAAGGCTCGACGAAGTGCCAGCCGCCCATGTTGCGGGGCTCTTCCTGGCACCACACCACCTCGGCCTGCTTGAAGCGGCCGAGCTCCTGCACCAGCGCCTTCATCGGGAACGGATAGAGCTGCTCGACCCGCAGCAGATAGACGTCGTCGGTGCCGCGCTTCTCGCGCTCCTCGTAGAGGTCGAAATAGACCTTGCCCGAGCACAGCACGACGCGGCGGATCTCGCCGTCCGGCACCAGCTTGATCTTCTCGCCGGGGAGCGACTGCGCATCGTCCCACAACACGCGGTGGAACGTGCTGCCGGGGCCCATCTCGTCGAGCGTCGACACCACCCGCTTGTGGCGCAGCAGGCTCTTCGGCGTCATCAGGATCAGCGGCTTGCGGATTTCGCGCTTGAGCTGGCGGCGCAGGATGTGGAAATAGTTCGCCGGCGATGGTGCAATTGGCGACCTGCATGATTGTCCTCGGCGCACATCTGCAGGAAGCGCTCCAGGCGCGCGGAGGAATGCTCGGGGCCCTGGCCTTCATAGCCGTGAGGCAGCAGACAGACGAGGCCCGACATGCGCAGCCATTTGCGTTCGCCCGAGGAGATGAACTGGTCGAAGATGACCTGGGCGCCGTTGGCGAAGTCGCCGAACTGGGCCTCCCACATGGTGAGCGCGTTCGGCTCGGCCAGCGAGATAGCCGTATTCGAAGCCGAGCACCGCCTCCTCCGAGAGCATCGAATTGACGACCTCGTAGCGCGCCTGGCCGGGGCGGATGTGGTTGAAGGGCGTGTAGCGGTTCTCGTTCTCCTGGTCGATCAGCACCGAATGGCGCTGCGAGAAGGTGCCGCGCTCGCTGTCCTGGCCGGACAGCCGGACCCGGTTGCCGTCGAGGAGGAGCGACGCAGAACGCCAGCGCCTCCGCCGTCGACCAGTCGATCCCTTCGCCGGATCTCGATCATCTTGCGGCGGGCTTCGAGGAAGCGCTGGATGGTGCGGTGAAGATGGAAACCCTGCGGCGCCGCCGTGATCTTGGCGCCGATCTCCTTGAGCGTCTCGATTGCGACGCCGGTATTGCCGCGACGCGGATCGTCCGACATCTCGGCGACCTTGTACCCGGCCCAGCGGCCGTCGAGCCAGTCGGCCTTGTTCGCCTTGTAGCTCTGGCTGGCTTCAAGCTCGATATCGAGCCTGCGCCCGCCAGTCGCTTTTCATCTTCTCCACTTCGGCCGCGGTGACGACACCTTCGGCGATCAGCTTCTTGGAGTAGATTTCCAGCGTGGACGGATGGGTCTGGATCGCCTTGTACATCAGCGGCTGGGTGAACATGGGCTCGTCGCCCTCGTTGTGGCCATGCCGCCGGTAGCAGAACATGTCGATCACCACCGGCTTCTGGAATTTCTGCCGGAACTCGGTGGCGATCTTGGCGGCGAACACCACCGCCTCGGGATCGTCGCCATTGGCGTGGAAGATCGGCGCTTCGATCATCTTGGCGACGTCGGAGGGATAGGGCGAGGAGCGGCTGTAGCGCGGATAGGTGGTGAAGCCGATCTGGTTGTTGACGATGAAATGCACCGAGCCGCCGGTGCGGTGGCCACGCAGCCCCGACAGGCCGAAGCATTCGGCGATGACGCCCTGGCCGGCGAAGGCCGCATCGCCGGAAATCAGCAGCGGCAACGCGCAGGTGCGGTCGTCGGGCGTGGCACCGAGCTGGTCCTGCTTGGCGCGGGTCTTGCCGAGCACGACGGGATTGACGATCTCGAGATGCGACGGATTGGCGGTGAGCGAGAGATGGACCTTGTTGCCGTCGAACTCGCGGTCCGACGACGCGCCGAGATGATATTTGACGTCGCCGGAGCCGTCGGCGTCGTCGGGCGACGACGAGCCGCCCTTGAACTCGTGGAAAATGGCGCGGTGGGGCTTGGCCATCACATGGGCCAGCACATTGAGGCGGCCGCGATGCGCCATGCCGAACGCGATGTCCTTCACGCCGAGGGCGCCGCCGCGCTTGATGATCTGCTCCAGCGCCGGGATCATCGATTCGCCGCCGTCAAGGCCGAATCGCTTGGTCCCCGTGAACTTGACGTCGCAGAACTTCTCGAAGCCTTCCGCCTCGACCAGCTTGTTGAGGATCGCGCGCTTGCCCTCGCGGGTGAAGCTGATCTCCTTGTCCAGCCCTTCGATGCGTTCCTGGATCCAGCCCTTCTGCTGCGGGTCGGAGATGTGCATGAACTCGACACCCAGCGTCTGGCAGTAGGTGCGCTGGAGGATCGCCAGCATCTGCCGCAGGGTCCCGAATTCGAGACCGAGCACGTGATCGAGGAAAATCGGCCGGTCGAAATCGGCATCCGCGAAGCCGTAGCTGCGGGGATCGAGCTCTTCCGGATCCTTGCGCGGCTCGAGGCCGAGCGGATCGAGATTGGCATGCAGATGGCCGCGCATGCGGTAGGCCCGGATCAGCATCAGGGCGCGCACCGAGTCCCGGGTCGCCTGCTGCACGTGGCCGGGCGTCAGCTCGACGCCCTTGGTCTGCGCTTTGGCCTGCAGCTTTTCGCCGACGGCCTTGCCGATCCCGTCCCAATCGCCGTCGAGCGCGGCGACGAGGTCGCCGTGGGGCAGCTGCGGCCAGTCGGCGCGCTGCCAGGAGGCGCCCTGGGCGTTCTGGGCCACGTCCTTGCCGTCGTCCTTCAGGCTTTCGAAGAACGAACGCCATTGGCCATCCACCGCTTGGGGATCGGTCTCATAGCGGGCATAAAGCTCGTCGATGTAGTCGGCGTTGCCGCCATAGAGGAAAGAGGTGCTGGCGAAAGCCGCATTTGCGTCTTGGCGTGACATGAAACTTATCCTGGGCCGCAGCGAAACGGCGACGCCCGGGCCGGGCGTGCCCTTGTTGACCGGGCGGGTCGCACGAATTCGTGCCAACCTGACCGGAGCGGAGAATTCTCTACACTATTTATGTACCGGCCTCGGCATAACAATTTTGCGACTGGCTATAACAATTCGTTAAAGAGTGAAATTTGGTTCACCTTATTGCGGCCTCAATGGGAAAGGCCGCAACGCCGTGCAAAGTCAGCCTTTCAGCGCTTCGACCAGTGTCTTGCCGAGTCGCGCCGGGGACGGCGATACCTTGATCCCGGCGGATTCCATGGCGGCGATCTTGGATCCGGCGTCGCCCTTGCCGCCGGAGATGATCGCTCCGGCATGGCCCATGCGGCGGCCCGGCGGAGCGGTGCGCCCGGCGATGAAGCCGACGATCGGCTTCTTGCGCCCCCGTTTCGCCTCGTCCTTGAGGAACTGCGCCGCATCCTCCTCGGACGAGCCGCCGATCTCGCCGATCATGACGATCGATTTGGTGGCGGGATCGGCGAGGAACAATTCGAGCACCGCGATGAAATCAGTGCCCTTGACCGGATCGCCGCCGATGCCGACGGCGGAGGTCTGGCCCAGGCCCTCCTGGGTGGTCTGGAACACCGCCTCGTAGGTCAGCGTGCCGGACCGCGAGACGATGCCGACCGAGCCGGTCTTGAAGATGCTGCCGGGCATGATGCCGATCTTGCATTCCCCAGCGGTCATGACGC
The DNA here is from genome assembly GCA_963800215.1 of uncultured Alphaproteobacteria bacterium. Taxonomy (GTDB): domain Bacteria; phylum Pseudomonadota; class Alphaproteobacteria; order Rhizobiales; family Xanthobacteraceae; genus JAJPKK01. The sequence goes on from CAWCZY010000016.1 coordinate 93,806, forward strand.
CCGGGCAGTTCGGCCCGATCAGCATCGATTTGGAGCCCGACAGCGCGCGCTTCACCTTGACCATGTCGAGCACCGGAATGCCCTCGGTGATGCAGACGATGAGAGGAATTTCCGCCTGGATCGCCTCGGCGATGGCGTCGGCGGCGCCGGCCGGCGGCACGTAGATCACGCTCGCGTCGCAACCGGTCTCGGCGCGCGCCTCGGCGACGGTGTCGAACACCGGCAGGCCGAGATGGGTGGTGCCGCCTTTGCCCGGCGAGGTGCCGCCGACCATTTTGGTGCCGTAGGCGATCGCGGCTTGCGAATGGAAGGTGCCGTTCTTGCCGGTGAAGCCCTGGCAGATGACCTTGGTGTTCTTGTCGATCAGGACCGACATCAGGCTGTTCCCTTCACCGCTTTGACGATCTTCTGCGCGGCATCGTCGAGATCGTCCGCCGGCACGACGTTGAGCCCGGATTCGCGGATGATCTTCTTGCCAAGGTCGACATTGGTCCCTTCGAGCCGTACCACCAGCGGCACCCGCAGCCCGACATCCTTGACCGCCGCGACCACGCCTTCGGCGATCACGTCGCAGCGCATGATGCCGCCGAAGATATTGACGAGGATGCCCTTCACGTGGTGGTCGGACGTGATGATCTTGAACGCCGCCGCGACCCGCTCCTTGGTGGCGCTGCCGCCGACATCGAGGAAGTTCGCCGGCGATTCGCCGTACAGCTTGATGATGTCCATGGTCGCCATGGCGAGGCCGGCGCCGTTGACCATGCAGCCGATGGTACCGTCGAGGGCGATGTAGTTGAGGTCGTATTTCGACGCCTCGATCTCCTTCTCGTCCTCTTCCGAGATGTCGCGCAGCGCCTGGATGTCGGCGTGCCGGTAGAGAGCGTTGTCGTCGAAGCCGATCTTGGCGTCGAGGCAGACGAGCTGGCCCGTGGTGGTGACCACCAGCGGATTGATCTCCAAGAGGCTCATGTCCTTGGCGAGGAAGGCATCGTAGAGCTTGCTCAACAGCGCGGCCGCCTGCTTGGCGAGATCGCCGGTGAGCCCGAGCACCTCGGCCAGCCGGCGGCCATGATGGGGCATGATGCCGGTCGCCGGATCGATCGAGAAGCTGACGATCCGTTCCGGCGTCTTGCGGGCGACTTCCTCGATGTCCATGCCGCCCTCGGTCGAGGCGACGAAGGCGATCCGGGAGGTGGCGCGGTCGACCAGGGCGGAGAGATAGAATTCCTTCTCGATCGGCGAGCCTTCTTCGATGTAGAGCCGGCTGACCACCTTGCCCTTGGGACCGGTCTGGTGGGTGACCAGGGTAGCGCCGAGAATCCGGGTCGCCTCGCGATTTACGTCCGGGATCGATTTGACGACTTTGACGCCGCCCGCCTTGCCGCGGCCGCCGGCGTGGATTTGCGCCTTGACCACCCAGACCGGGCCGCCGAGCTGATGGGCGGCCCGCTCGGCCTCCTCGATCGAAAACGCCGGGATGCCGCGGGGCACCGGCACGTCGAATTCCCGCAACACCGCCTTGGCCTGGTACTCGTGAATGTTCATGACGCCCGCCCGGAGTTTCCGCTGCTAGAGCATTTTCCGATGCGCTGACCCTAGCGATGTCATTGCCCGGCTCGATCGGGCGATCCAGTACGCCCGGTCGGTGTTTACTGGATCGCCCGGTCGAGCCGGGCGATGACAGCGATCGGGTGTGCCCGATCAGCCGAGATTTGGCGCGATCTTCATGCAGGCGTCAACCAAGCCGCGGACCGAATCGACGGATTTCTCGAACATCGTGCGCTCGGCGCCGTTGAGCTCGATTTCGACCACCCGTTCGACCCCCTTGGCGCCGATCACCACGGGAACGCCGACATAGAGGTCCTTCACGCCATATTCGCCGTTGAGATAGGCGGCGCAAGGCACCACCCGCTTCTTGTCGCGCAGATAGCTCTCCGCCATGGCGATGGCCGACGATGCCGGGGCATAGAAGGCCGAGCCGGTCTTGAGCAGGTTGACGATCTCGGCGCCGCCGTTGCGGGTACGGTCGACGATCTCGTCGATCCGCGCCTGGCTGGACCAGCCCATCCGGATCAGGTCGGGGATCGGAATGCCGGCGACCGCGGAATAGCGCACCAGCGGCACCATGGTGTCGCCATGGCCGCCGAGCACGAAGGCGGTCACGTCCTCCACCGAGACGTTGAAATCGTCGGCCAGGAAGTAGCGGAACCGCGAGGAATCGAGCACGCCCGCCATGCCCACCACCATGTTCTTGGGCAGGCCGCAATACTTCTGCAGCGCCCACACCATGGCATCGAGCGGATTGGTGATGCAGACGATGAAGGCGTTGGGGCAGTATTTCTTGATGCCGGCGCCGACCTGCTCCATCACCTTGAGATTGATGCCGAGGAGGTCGTCGCGGCTCATCCCGGGCTTGCGCGGCACGCCGGCGGTCACGATGCAGACATCGGCGCCGTTCATCGCCTCGTAGGAATTGGCGCCGAGATAGCGGGTGTCGTTGCCCTCGACCGGCGTCGACTGGGCAATGTCGAGCGCCTTGCCCTGGGGAATGCCCTCGGCGATGTCGAACAGCACGACGTCGCCGAGTTCCTTGAGCCCGATCAGGTGGGCGAGGGTGCCACCGATCTGGCCCGCGCCGATCAATGCAATCTTCTTGCGCGCCATGACGACGAATTATCCTCGATTGATGGGGACCCGGCTGTATCCGGGTGTTAACCCGTTCCAACCTGCCGTTCAAGTCGACCAAAGACGATGCTCGTTAAAGTCCGTTTGGGCATTTCAGGTTTCGACGATGCCCTCCGCCGAGCCGGAGGTGGCCGGCCGCCGGCCGTGAGGCAATGCGAGGTATTCGTTCGAGCCCATCTCGGCCAGCCGAGACGCCGTGCGCTTGAACTCGTTGACCTCGTAGCCGTCGCTCGCCTGGTAGAGCGCGCCGGGCTCCGCGGCGGCGGAGGCCACGAGCTTCACCCCGTCGTCATAGAGCGTGTCGATCAGGGCAATGAAGCGCTTGGCCTCGTTGCGGTTGGCATCGGTCATCACCGGCACGTGGTCGATGACGACGGTGTGGAACTCGTGGGCGATGCGCAGGTAGTCGACGGCGCCGAGCGGCTGCTCGCACAGGTCATGGAAAGTAAAACGCGCCGCCCCCATCGCCGCGCGCGGCACATGCAGGTGATGGCCCTTCACGATCAGGTCGAGGGCATGGCCGTTCCGCCCCGCGGTCAGGCGCCGCCAAGCGTCGTCCAGGGCGCGGTCGGCCGACGCGTCGGCGGGGACGTGCCAGACATTCACGCCGGTGAGCTTTTCCATGCGGAAGTCGGTGCGGGCATCGAGCCGCAGCACCGCCATGCGCTCCATCAGCAACTCGATGAAAGGCACGAACAGCGCCCGGTTGAGGCCATCCTTGTAGAGCTCGGCCGGCTCCACATTGGAGGTCGCGACCACCACGACCCCGCGCTCGAACATCCGGGTGAACAGGCGGCCGAGAATCATGGCATCGGCGATATCGGTCACGTGGAATTCGTCGAAGCAGAGGACCCAGGCCTGTTCGGCGAGGTCATCGGCGGTCATGTGGATCGGGTCCGCCGCGGCCGCTTCGCCGCGTTTGAGCTTTTGGCGATAGGCATTGAGGCGTTCGTGGACATCCAGCATGAACTGATGAAAATGCGCCCGCCGCTTGCGCTGGACCGGGCAGGCGGCAAAAAACATGTCCATCAGCATGGTCTTGCCGCGCCCCACATCGCCCCAGATGTAGAGCCCCTCAAGCTCCTGCCCGGGCTTCACGCGCTGGCCGAACAGCCAGCCCAGCGAGGAGGATTTGCGTGCCAGCCGGTGCATGGCGAGTTGCGCATTGAGGCGCGCGAGCCGGGCCACCGCTTCCTCTTGGGCGGGGTCGCGTTCGATCTCGCCGGTCGCGGCGAGTGCCGCATATTGCGCGGTGATGGCAGCGGGCATGGGTCAGGTCGGCATGGGTTCTGGACGGATGGGGACCGCCGGTTACAAGGACGTGGCCGGCGCGGCAACGGTTATTTGCCGGAATGGGCAGGATTCTCCGCGCGAAGCGAAGCCAGTTTCATGCCGCCGGCGCGGCGGCAACCCATGCGCGGTACGCATCCAGGCCGCCCAGCCATGACATGGCGCCATTTCCGATGCTGGTTTTGTGCGCAGCAAGCTATTGTTATAGAACAATATTATTCATTAACGCAGATATTACAGCTTGTGTTTTGCTGCAGCGCACACAGATGCCCTGGGGCCGGCAGTTCTTGATGCCGTCGTAGTTTGCTGCAATGCAATATGTGCGATCCCCGGGTGAATCAATCCGGTGATCGTGGAGGACACGGCCGAGGATTTCATGACAAAAACGTGGAGCTCGACCATGAATTATGTGACCACCGACGGCATCGTGCGCAAGCTTTGGGCCTCCGATGCCGAGGCCTATGGCGACCATCTGCTGAGGCTCGATGCGGCGAGCCGGCGCAACCGCTTCGGCGGCGCCGTCGCCGACGGCTTCATCCGCGGCCACGCCGAGCACGCCTTCGAACCCGAAAACGTCATCTACGGCTTCCTGGCGGATGGAACCCTGCGCGGCGCGGCGGAGCTGCGGCCATTCGGTCCCGATGCGGGCCAGGCCGAAGCCGCCTTCAGCATCGAACGGCCCTGGCAAAGCCATGGCGTCGGCACCGAGCTGCTGGAGCGGACCCTTCTCGCCGCCCGCAACCGCGGCATCAAGCAGCTCCACATCACCTGCCTGCTCGAGAACCAGCGGATGCAGCAGCTCGCGCGCAAATTCGATGCCGAGCTGCGGCACGACGACGATTCCGTCATCGGCGAGGTCGAGGCCCCGTACCCGACGCCGATGTCGCTGATGCGTGAGATGATCGCCGACGGCGCCGGACTGGCGACCGCAATGCTCGATGCCCAATCGCGCCTGCTGAAGCGCCCGTGACGCCAAGCCTGCGCCGCAGCATGCAGCCCCGGCCGGATTTACCCCCGGCTGGGGCCTGCGCTCACATCTTGTTTTTGGTCGCGGCCGCCTGCCCATGACCGCCGCGAGGGGTCATCGCGCCGGTTAGGACAACGTAACCACGACCGGTCGATCGGGCTTGCCCGCCACTGCCAAAAATGCACAGTTCGGTGGAGAGTGTTCGGCGGCGGCGCGGACGATGCCGCCTAGAGCATGATCCCGAAAAGTTGCAGACTTTTCGGACCAGATCATGCTCAAACCAAAGACTTGAGAGCGCTATCCGAATCAATCCGAATGGATAGCGCTCCATGATCCCGAAAAGTTGCAGACTTTTCGGACGAGATCATGCTCAAAACCAAAGACTTGAGAGCGCTATCCAAATCAATCCGAATGGATGACGCTCCAAGACGTGACCACAGTCGATCATCCCAGCCGCGCTTGGGGAGGCGGGCCATGCGATTCGCGTTGCTCCTGATTTCCGCAATCTGCGTCACCGTCCCCGCTTACGGGCAGCAGGCGGCGCCGGTTGCGGTCCCGGTCGGCGTGGTCCAGGCCGAACGCAAGCCGATCTCCGCGACGGCCGACTTCGTCGGCCATGTGGACGCCATCAATCGCGTCACCATCAACGCGCGCGTAAAGGGCTTTCTGGACGACGTGCTGTTCAAGGAAGGCGACGTCATCAAGGAAGGAGCCCCGCTCTACAAGATCGAGCCGGGACTGTTCCAGGCCGCGGTCGAGCAGGCGCAAGGCGCGTTGGAGCGCAGCAAGGCGGCAAAAACGCTCACCGAAATTCAGCTGCAGCGCGCCCAGGAGCTGTTGACGCGACAAGCCGGCACCGCCGTGACCCGCGATCAGGCGCTCGCCTCGGACCAGCAGGCCCAGGGGCAGATCCTGAGCGACGAGGCCAATCTGCAGACCGCAAAGATCAACCTCGGCTACACCGACATCACGTCCCCCATCGCCGGAAAAATCGGCCGCACCAACATCACCAAGGGCAATGTGGTCGGCCCGGACAGCGGTGCGCTGACGACGATCGTCAGCCAGGACCCCATGTATGTGACGTTTCCGGTGAGCGAGCGCGACATCCTGGAAGTCCGCAAGGAGGTTCGCACCGCCGACCCCAAGAAAATAAAGGTCAAGTCTGCGATTTTCCGACGGGTCCTATCTATGACGAGACCGGCGAGATCAATTTCGTCGACGTCACCGTCGATCGCGCCACCGATACGCGTGACTTCTGCGCTCCACCATCGCCAATCCGAAGGGCCTCCTGATCGACGGCCAACTGGTGCGGGTCGTGCTGGAAAGCGGCACGCCCATGGAGAAAGGTGGTGATCCCCCAGGCGGCGTTGATCGCCGACCAGCAGGGCGTCTACGTCTTCGTCGTCGAAGACGGCAAGGCCGTGGTCAGGCGTGTCAAGCTGGGCGACGAGAGTGGCGCCGGACATCGTCGTCGAATCCGGGCTGTCGGGCGGCGAGCAGGTCATCGTCGAGGGACTGCAGGGCATCCGGCCCGGCTCCCCGGTACGCGCCAGTCCGTTGCCGCCGGTTCCCGGACGGAGCTGAGCGGATGATCTCAGCCCTGTTCGTCGACCGGCCGCGGCTCGCCATCGTCATCTCGGTGGTCATGACCATCGCCGGCCTGGTGTCGCTCTACGTGATACCGATCGCGCAATACCCCGATATCGTCCCGCCTCAGGTGTCCGTCACCACATTCTATCCCGGCGCGAATGCCGGGGTGGTGGACGCGACCGTCGCCCAGCCGATCGAAGCCCAGGTCGTCGGCGTCGACAAGATGATCTACATGAAGAGCGTGAGCGGCGACGACGGCAGCTACAACGCTGCTGGTCTCGTTCGAGCTCGGCACCGATCCCGACATCAACACCGTCAACGTCAACAACCGCGTGCAGATCGCGTTGTCCAAGCTGCCGCAGGAGGTGTCAGCGCCAGGGCGTCACGGTGAAAAAGAAGTCGTCGGCCATCCTCGGCCGTGATCGCCGTCTATTCGCCGAAGCAGACCCACGACCCCCTGTTCATTTCCAACTACGTCACCATCAACCTGCTCGACCAGATCAAGAGCACGCCGGGCGTCGGCGACGCGGCACTGTGGGGCCCCCAGGACTACGCCATGCGCGCCTGGGTCCGGACCGACCGGCTGACCGGGCTCAACTTGACCACCGGCGACATCATCAACGCCATCCAGGCGACAGAACATGCAGGCCGCGGTGGGGCGCATCGGCGCCCGGCCGATCGCCTCGGACCAGCAGCTCCAGCTCAACATCCAGACCAAGGGCCGCCTCACCTCGGTCGCCGAATTCGAGAACATCGTCGTGCGCACCAATCCCGACGGGTCCGTGCTGCGCCTCGGCGACGTGGCGCGGCTGGAGCTGGGCGCCGCCAATCTCGACCGCGAAACCCGGTTCAATGGCAGCCCGGCATCGGCGATCGCGATCTATCAGTCGCCCGGCGCCAACGCGATCACCACGCTTCAGGCGGTGCGCGACCGGATCGCCGAGATCGAGACGCGCTTTCCCGAAGACCTCGCCTGGAAAGTCACCTACGACCCCACGACCTTCGTCAAAGCCACCATCGCGGAGGTCCAGAAGACGCTGATCGAGGCTTTCGTCCTGGTCGTGATCGTGGTGTACCTCTTCCTCGGAAGCATCCGCGCCACGCTGATACCGACGATCGCCGTGCCGGTCAGCCTGATCGGCGCCTTCGTCGTGCTCTATGCCGTCGGCTATTCCGCGAATTCGGTGTCCCTGCTCGCCGTCGTGCTGGCGATCGGCATCGTGGTGGACGACGCCATCGTCGTGGTCGAGAACGTCGAGCGGGTGATGGAGGAGCATCCGGAACTCTCGCCCGCGGAAGCGACCAAGGTGGCGATGCGGGAGATCACCGCGCCGATCATCGCGATCACGCTGGTCCTGCTCTCGGTGTTCGTGCCGGTGGCCTTCATCCCCGGCATTTCCGGCGAGCTGTTCCGGCAGTTCGCGGTCACCGTCGCCGTGGCGATGTTCATTTCCGCCATCAATGCGCTGACGCTGTCCCCGGCGCTGTGCGGCGTGTTTCTCCAGCCCCAACACGGTCCGCGCCGGGGCGTGATCGGCAAGGTCATGGGCGCCATCGACCGGGTTCGCGATGCCTATGGAAACGCAGTCGCGCGCTTGGTGCGCATCTCGATCATCGGGCTGGTGGGCGTCGGAATCGCGGTGGTCGGCACCGTGGGGCTGGCGCGGATCACGCCGACGGGCTTCCTGCCGGAGGACGACCAGGGCGGATTCTTCGTCGTCGCGCAGTTGCCGGGGGGCGCATCGGTGGCGCGGACCGCCGACGTGATCACGCGGACGGAGGCGATCCTGCGGGCGGAGCACTGCGGTCGCAGGATGTCACATCGGTCATCGGCCTGAACTTCATCGACAATTACTCGCAATCCAACGCCGCCTTCATCGTCGTCACGCTCAAGCCGTTCGAGGAACGCAAGGACCGCTCGCTCGGCGCCGCCGCCGTCATCGCCGACCTCGGTCGCCAAGTTCCGCCAGATCCAGGGCGGCAGGGTGGTTCCGCTGGCGCCGCCGCCGATCATCGGCCTCGGCACCGGCGGCGGCTTCACCTACGTGCTGCAGGATCTCGCCGGCGGCGACCCCAAGGCGCTGGCCCAGGCGCTGCGCGGGCTCATCGTCGCCGCCAACCAGGATCCGGAATTGATCCGCGTGTTCAGCACCTTCTCCGCGACCAACCCGTCGATCTATCTCGATATCGATCGCGACAAGGCGCAGGTCCTCGGCGTGCAACTGAGCTCCGTGTTCCAGGCGCTCCAGGCCTCGCTCGGCGGATACTATGTCAACGACATGAACCTGTTCGGCCGCACCTGGCAGGTCCAGGTCCAGGCCGAGGCCCAGGACCGCGCCAGCGTCGACGATATCTATCGCATCAATGTGCGCAGCAACGACGGCAAGATGATTCCGCTGCGAAGCCTGGTGGAAGTCCGGGTCGTGGTCGGCCCGCCGGCGCTGATCCGCTACAACAATCTTCGCGCGGTGACCGTTCAGGGCGACCCGGCGCCGGGCGTCTCGTCCGGCCAGGCGCTCAACGCCATGGAAGCGGTCGCGGCGCGCACGCTGCCCCAGGGCTTTGGCGGTTCCTGGACCGACACCGCGTTCCAGGAAAAGCGCGCCGAGGGCAAGACCCCGATGATCCTCGGCTTCGCCCTCCTGTTCGCCTATCTGTTCCTGGTCGGGCTCTACGAAAGCTGGACCATTCCGGTGCCGGTGCTGCTGTCGGTGACGATCGGCATTGTCGGGGCGTTCGCCGCCATGGTGATCGGCGGGCTTGACGCTCGATCTCTATGCCCAGATCGGCATGGTCGTCCTGATCGGGCTCGCGGCGAAGAACGGCATCCTGATCGTGGAGTTCGCGAAGGAAAAGCGCGAAGCCGGCGTCCCGCTGCTCGAAGCGGCGGCCGAGGGCGCGCGGCTGCGGTTTCGCCCGGTGATGATGACGTCGTTCGCCTTCATCCTCGGACTGCTGCCGCTGGTGATCGCCACCGGCGCGTCGCAGCTCGCGCGGCGCGATGTCGGCACGCCGGTGTTCGGCGGGATGATCTTCGCGTCGTTCCTCGGGATTTTCTTCATCCCGCCGCTCTACGTGTTCTTCCAGGCGATCCGCGAGCGGGTGCGGCCGTCGACCCGGCCGCCCGAGGCGCCGCAGGCCGTGCCGGGGCCGGCGCCGCACGAGGCGCCGAAAGGGGCCTGAGTAGGTTTCGGTCGGTTGATCCAACGGATGGACTGACTCAGCTTTCGCCGGTTGCGGACATGTCGCAGCGTTGGTTCGGGGCAGCAATGGGGTCACAACCCGCCGCCAGCCGGCCTGCTACAGTCACTCAAACGGCGTCCATAGAGACCGAACGAACTGGACCTGCATGTCGGCGCGTTCCATGTTGCGGTGGCTGGTCGAGAACGGGGTGGCGCCGCTGAAGACGACACTCGCTTCGGCTGCAGCAGCATCACGAATGCGCCGCCGAAGCAGAGCCGAGTGAAGACCACGGCGCCGGAATGTTGGACCGGTCGTCGCGTCCGCGAGATAGCCGAGCCCGTCTTTCATATAAAGCGTCGCGGCAGCGGCAGGATGTCCATCTACTCGCGCGAGATAGAGCGACCATCCCGCCTGATCCAACCATGGTCTGACGTTGGATTTAAATTGGGCGCGGTCCTTCTCCGCGATACCCCAACCGGCAACGTAGGCGTCGAGATACTCCTCCATCATCTCCAAAGTGGTGACTTGATCGATTTCGACGTCACCCTCTGGCTGCATGGCAAGACAGGACTCCCCGACCAGCGAGGCATGAAACCCCGACTGGAAGAAGCCGAGCCGTCCAAGCTCGCGTCCTAGGCTTGCGCCGTAGTGTCCGGGAACCATCTCGAATGTCGGCTTGATGCCATGGTCACGATACCAGTGGGCGAGCGGCTCGATGTGGCGCTCATGCCCAACGCGAATTCCAACGACGCGACAGAAGGAGGGCAAGCGCGACATCTGCCCCCCCTTTTCACATGGACGCGGAAAGCGCCCTCTGCTCGCCCGGTGCCTCGCAAATCGGCTGATTTCGTTGGGCGTCGTGGGGCAGTCGGAGTAAGACGTGCCTGCGTTGCCCGAAGGGAACCACCCTATGAAAGAATCATCCGTCGTTCGCTCCGACCCTGACATCCTGGGCGGCACCGCTGTGTTTGTCGGCACGCGCGTTCCCGTGCAAGCGCTCATTGATTACATCGAAGGCGGTCACTCGCTGAACGAATTTCTCGACGACTTCCCCACCGTCAGTCGAGAACTTGCTGTTGCTGCCCTCGAGCAGGCGAAGGCCCACTTGATCGCCGATGCGCGTGTTGCTTGACGAGTGTGTTCCGCGCGCGCTGCGCAAGGGCTTCTTGGCCGCGAAATCATGACCGAGGGTAGGCCGGTGTGAGAAATAGTGGGTTGTTGCAACTGGCGGCTAGGCAGTTTGCAAGCTTGGCAACCCTCTTGTGTGTGGCGGGATGCGATTCCGGGTTCGTTCGGGATGAGGTCCTCGATGGACCTTATCGGCTCGTAGCCGTCGACGTTCCCGAGTATATGATGCTGTGTCGTTCCATCGGCGCAAGGGGAGATTGCCTCGGCGATGGCCTTCCGGGCGAAACGGTATTTCAGGCCGGTTCGAACTCCGAATACATCGTGGTTGCCCGGCATCCACGTCGATGGCCAGAGGCCCCCAATCGCTCGATCTCGGAGTTCTATTATATCGTGCGTCAAGCAGACGAATGGAATGCTGCGAGACCTGTTTCAGTGATCGGCCCTTTCAACGAACTCGAATACCAACAGGAAAAACGAAGATTGCAGCTTCCGGAGTTCAGGAGAGTGTTTGTCGATCTCAAATAGGCCGTGGGGGAGTGGGCCGTCAGATTTGCAGCCTACGCTCCCTCCCCACCCGACCGAAACCTGCTTCCACTCACGCCGCCAGCGGATACTCCGCCTCGACCACGTACGGGCCGCCGCCGACCGAGGCGCGTGAGGAGTACAGCACGAAGCGCGACACCGGAAACGGCGTCGAGCGGAACGGCTGGTGGCTCGCGAGGTAATCGGCCACCTGTCGGCTCGACGCGTCGCGCAACCGGGCGAGCGTCACATGGGGCTTGTATTTGCGCTCGGGCTCGAGCCCGACGCGCTGCATCAGCCGCTCGTGGTCGGCTTGCAGGTCGATCAGCGGCCGCACCGGCTGGGCCGCCGCCACCACCGCCCGGGGCTTGTTGCCGCCGAACGAGTCGAGGCCGTCGAGCTGCAGGGCGAAGGCCGGCCGCCTGACCCCGCCCAGCATGTACGCGACTTCGCGCGCCAGCACGTCATCGACATCGCCGATGAAGCGCAGGGTCAGATGATAGTTTCCGGGGTCGACCCAGCGGGCGCCGGGCAGACCGCCGCGCAGCAGCGCCAGCGACTGGCCGACTTCGGCGGGAATTTCGAGGGCGGTGAAAATCCGGGGCATGGCGGGACGTCAATGGAGACTACTCAGTTCGGGGCCACGCGCCAATGTGAGAAATCCAGCGCGCGATGCAACCGCATCACGGCGCCTTCGCGGCCCCGGCATTGGCCTTCGTCTGATCCCGCACTTGGGCCACCAGCCGTTCCACCGCGGGAAGGATCTTGGCGACGATCACATCGACGCCGGCCGCGGTCGGGTGCAGTCCATCGCGCTGGTTGAGCTTCGGGTCGGTCGCCACCCCGTCGAGGAAGAACTGATAAAGGATGGCGCCGTATTCCCTGGCGAGATCGGGGTAGATGGCATCGAACGCGGTGCCATAGTCCGCGCCCAGGTTGCGGGGCGCCAACATGCCGCACAACAGCACGCGAATATGACGCTCGCCGAGCCGGCGCAGCAGCGCCTCGAGCGCCCCGCGGGTCACCTTGGGATCGACGCCGCGCAGCGCGTCGTTGGCACCGAGTTCCAGGATGACGGCATCGGTCCCGTCCGGAACCGACCAGTCGAGGCGGGCGAGCCCGCCCGAGGCGGTGTCTCCGGATACCCCCGCATTGGCGATTTCCGCGGCAATGCCTTTGGCGGCAAGGGCGCGCTGCAGCTTCACCGGGAATGCCTCGTCGGCGGCGAGACCGTATCCGGCCGTCAGGGAGTCCCCCAGCGCCACGATCCGGAGCGCACGGTCGGAGGCGGACGCCGCCGGGCCGGCCAGCATGCCCGCGAGTGTGACAGCGGCGACCCAGCGACCTATCTTCACTCCGGGGACGAATCCCCCATATGAACGGAGCTTGCAGTCCTTCCAGTTCAGGCGCGGAAACCACATCGACATGGACGATACCTCGGCGGCCGTTCGCCCCCTCATACCGGCAATTTCCCTTTCGGGCGTCAATCTTTCGCTCGGCCGGGGCGCCGGGCGGGTTCACATCCTCAAGGACATCGCGCTCAATATAAGGCACGGCGAGGCGGTTGGCCTCGTCGGCCCGTCGGGGTCGGGCAAATCGACGCTGCTGATGGTGATGGCGGGGCTGGAGCGCCCCGATACCGGCGAAGTCGCCGTCGACGGCGAGGATATCGGCCGGCTCGACGAGGACGCGCTGGCCCGCTTCCGCGGCCGCAGGATCGGCATCGTGTTCCAGTCGTTCCACCTCATCCCGACCATGACCGCGCTGGAAAACGTCGCCACCCCGCTGGAGCTGGCCGGCGCCGCCGACGCATTCCCGCGCGCCGCCGCCGAGCTCGATACGGTCGGACTCGGCGGCCGTCTCGGCCATTACCCCGCCCAACTCTCCGGCGGCGAGCAGCAGCGCGTGGCCCTTGCCCGCGCCCTGGTGGCGTCACCGGCGATCCTGGTCGCGGACGAACCGACCGGCAATCTCGACGAGACCACCGGCCGCCAGATCATCGACCTCATGTTCGCCCGCTTCGCGGACCGGGACATGACGCTCGTTCTCGTCACCCATGACGCTTCCCTCGCGGCGCGCTGCGACCGGGTGATCCGGTTGCGCTCCGGACACGTCGAGGAAGCGGTGGTGATGGCATGAGCGCGCCAGAGACGGCCGGGGCCGGCCTGACGTTGCGGCTTGCGCTGCGCGAGCTGCGCGGCGGCTTGCGCGGCTTTTATGTGTTCATCGCCTGCATCGCGCTCGGCGTGCTGGCGATCGCCGCGGTCGGTTCGTTTGCCCACAGCCTCGCCGACGGGCTCGCCCGCCAAGGCCGCGTCATCCTCGGCGGCGATGAGGCGTTTTCGCTGATCCAGCGCGAGGCGATCCCCGCCGAGCGGGCCTTCCTCGCCGCCAGGGGCGACGTATCAGGGGTCGCGACCCTGCGCGCGATGGTGCGCACCGCGGACGGCCAGACCGCCCTGGTGGAGGCCAAGGCCGTCGATGCCGCCTATCCGCTCTACGGCACGGTGGTGGCGGAGCCGGACGGCGATCTCGCGTCCCTGCTGGAGCGGCGGGGCAATGCCTTCGGTGCCCTCGCCGACCCCGCGCTGCTGACCCGGCTCGGTCTCAAGACCGGCGCGCGCGTAACGCTGGGCGCCGCGACCATCGAGTTGCGCGCGGTGCTCCAGAGCGAGCCGGACAAGCTCGCCGGCGGCATCGGGTTCGGCCCGCGCCTGCTCATCAGCGATGCCGCGCTGCGCGCCACCGGGTTGCTGCAGCCCGGCAGCCTGGTGCGATGGACCTATCGCCTGCGGCTGCCGGCAGGCGCTTCGAGCGACACCGACGCGCAGGCGGTGGTCGACGCCGCGAACGCGGAGTTGCCGGAAGCGGGCTGGGAAATCCGCAGCCGCGGCAACGCCACCCCGCAGCTCGATCGCAACATCGAGCGATTTTCCCAATATCTCACGCTGGTCGGCCTCACCGCGCTGCTGGTCGGCGGCGTCGGCGTCGCCAATTCCGCCAAGCATTATCTCGACCGCAAGCGTTCGGTGATCGCGACGTTGAAATCGCTCGGCGCGACCGGCACGCGGGTCGTCGCCGTCTATCTCGTCGAGGTGCTGCTGCTGGCCGGGATCGGTATCGTCATCGGGCTCGCAATCGGCGCGGTCCTGCCGTTCGCGGTCGCTTCGATGTTCGGCGCCGTCATTCCGCTGCCGCTGGCGCCGGCGCTTTATCCGGGCCAGCTCGCTTTGGCGCTGGCCTATGGCGTGCTGACGGCGACGACCTTCGCGCTGTGGCCGCTCGGGCGCGCCCACGACCTGCCGGTCTCGGCGCTGTTTCGCGACGAGATCGCGCCGGAGCGGAGGCTGCCGCGCCTGCGCTATTTGGTGGCGACCGCGGTGGCGGCGGCCGCGCTCGCGGCACTCGCGGTGGCCGCGGCCTATGACCGCAAGATCGCGATCATCTTCATCGCCAGCGCCCTCCTCGTGTTCGGCCTGCTGCGCCTGATTGCGAGCCTCGTGATGCTGATCGCGCGCAGCGTGCCGCGGCCGCGGTCGACCGTGCTGCGGCTCGCCGTCTCCAACATCTTCCGGCCCGGCGCGCTGACACCGACGGTCGTGATCTCGCTCGGCCTCGGGCTCGCTTTGCTCGTCACCGTGCTCGAGGTCGACGCCAACCTGCGGCAGCAATTCGCCGCCGCGCTTCCGGAAAAGGCGCCGTCGTTCTATTTCCTCGATATCCCGGCAGGGGATGTCGGCCGCTTCGACGATTTCGTGCGGACGCAGGCGCCGCGGGCCACGTTGGTCCGGGTTCCGATGCTGCGCGGGCGGATCGTCAGCGCGCGCGGCACCAAGGCCGAGGATCTCGACCCCAAGCCCGACGCCGCCTGGGTCCTGCAGAGCGACCGCGGCATCACCTACACGTCGGAGCTGCCGGCCGGCTCGCGGCTGACCGACGGCGAGTGGTGGGGCAAGGCATATTCCGGCCCGAATCTGGTTTCGTTCGAGAAAAAGATCGCCGAAGGCCTCGGCTTGAAGATCGGCGACGACGTCACCGTCAACGTGCTCGGCCGCAACATGACGGCCCGCATCGCCAATCTGCGCACCGTCGACTGGCAATCGCTCGGCATTAATTTCGTGATGGTGTTTTCGCCGGGCACCTTCGCCGGTGCGCCGGTGACCGATATCGCGACCGTGACCTTTCCGGGCGGCGGCACCAACGCGGAAGAGACCGCCCTGATGAAGGCCGTGACCGACAACTTTCCCGGCGTCACCGCTGTGCGGGTCAAGGAGGCGCTCGACGCCGTCGGCGCCATCGTCACCAACCTCGTGCTAGGCGTGCGGGCGGCGAGCGCCATCACGCTGATCGCGGCCGTCCTCGTGCTCGGCGGCGCCCTCGCCGCCGGACATCGCCACCGCGTCTATGATGCCGTCATCCTCAAGACGTTCGGCGCCACGCGGCGGCAGCTGATGACGGCCTATGCCATCGAATACCTGCTGCTGGGGGGCGCCACGGTGGTGTTCGGCGTCGCCGCCGGATCGATCGCCGGCTGGGGCGTCGTCGTCAATTTCATGGCATTGCCGTTCCATTGGCAGGTCGGCCCCGCGATCGCTGCCGCGGTCGCTGCGGTTCTCCTTACTTTGGCGTTCGGCCTCATCGGCACTTGGCCGGCGCTCGGCCGCAAGCCGGCTCCGGTGCTGCGCAACTTATGAGCGCCAATTCGCGACAATCAGCCGCGCGCTGCTAAAGACTGTTCGGCCCCGGCGCCCCCTCTGCTATCTTTCTTGCATCACAAAGCTCGACCAATATCAAAGGCGCGGCGGAGAGTTGGGCATGGCAGACAGGATAACTCGCAACCCGATCTTTGACCGCGCTGGCTTGGGGGTTTGAGGCATGGCGGACTTCGACCGGAGCATGGCGGGGCGGCCCTTCGGCGGGGCGATGACGAGCGCCGAGGCCGCGGCCGTCGACGCCGGCCTGCGCGCCCACATGTTGAGCATCTACAATTACATGGTCCTGGGCTTGGTGATCACCGGGATCGCCGCGTTCGGCGTCTATACGCTCTCGGTCACCGGCGACATGGCGGCGGCGGAGAAAATCACGCGCGACGGCATCGACATTCCCATCCGGCTCGCCGGCCTCAACATGTATCTCACGCCGGTGGGCTACACGATGTTCGTCGGCCCGATGAAATGGCCGATCATCCTGGCGCCGCTTGGGTTGGTGTTCGCCCTGAGCTTCGGTATCGAGCGCATGCGCCCGGGCGTGGCGCAGCTGCTGTTCTGGCTCTACGCGGCTCTGGTCGGACTGTCGCTGGGTTCGATCTTCATGGTCTACACCCAGACCTCGGTGGTGCGGGTGTTCTTCATCACCGCCGCATCGTTCGGCGCCCTGTCCTTGTGGGGCTACACCACCCAGCGCGATCTGTCCGGCATCGGGTCGTTCTTGGTCATGGGCCTGTTCGGCGTGATCATCGCCGGACTGGTCAATCTCTTCCTCGCCAGCTCGGCGCTGCAATGGACGATCTCGGTCATCGGCGTGCTGGTATTTTCCGGGCTCACTGCCTGGGACACCCAGCGCCTCAAGAACGAGTACATCTATTTCGCCATGGACGGCGCCACCGCGCAGCGCTCCGCTGTCATGGGCGCGCTGTCGCTCTATCTCGACTTCGTCAACATGTTCACGGTGCTGCTGCAGCTTCTCGGCCAGCGCGACGAGTAAAGTCCTCCACGCTACAAATTTTGCTGAAACGTCAGGGTCTGGCCCGGGCCGAGGCGAACGGCCGGGTCGCCGCCTCGACGATCGTCGAGGACAGGAGCTTGGCGAGACAGCCATAGCTCCAATCGTTCATGTGAAGCAGGTCGGGCGACAGGAACGCCTCGAACGGCATAGCCTCCTTGTCGTGCCATACCCGCATTACGGCAAAGCGCGGGAACAGGTCGACGCCGGCCTGCCTGGCCGCGGCGGAGACGAGGTCGACCATCTCCTCGGCATCGGACTTGGCGATCACCTTCGGCGCGAATTGCGGATCGATCAGCACCACGTCGGCCCCGATCGCCTTGATCCGCGCAATGCCGTCATGCACGAGCTGGTCGACGGGGCCGAGCGGATTGTCCCTGAGCACCGCATTGGTGCCGACCTGCCACAGCACGACGTCGGGATGCGCGGCGGCGACGCTTTGTTCGAAGCGCGCCAGCATGTCGGCCGCCTCTTCGCCGTTGACGCCACGGTTGAGCACGGTGATCGCCTGCTCCGGGAAACTGATCTTCAGTTCAGCCTCGAGGCGGCTCGGATAGGAGGCCGCGGGCCCGCTGGCTCCGGCGCCCGCGGTCGAGGACGAACCGAGTGCCACGATGGTCACCGGTTGCCCGGCCGCGACCCGCTTCGCCATGTGCGTGAGCGGAAAAGAAAGCCGTGTCAGCGTGTCTTGGTCCGCGCAGGCATAGGTCGTCGCCTCGGCGCGGGCCTTCATCGGCGTCAGCGCCGTCGCGGCAAAAGCGGTCGCCAGAAGCGCGAGGACTGTCGCAGTGGGGGGAAAACGCGGTGGCGCGGACATCATCAACGAATGGCTTTTTTATCGGCATTTGTCAATTTGGCCGCTTCGACCACGACGCCGGCCAGGAGGCGGCCGAGGCAGTCATGGACCTGCTCGGCGACATCGGTTTTGCGGGTGGCGGCGTAGAGGTCGAACACGCCGGCATCGTTCCACGCCTTCATGATACCGAAGCGATCGAACAACACCACCTCTCGCTGCAGCGCAAGCATGCGCATCGCATCGGCATAGGCGCCCACCGCCAGCATGGCCTCGGTGCGCGGGCTGTATTGCATGTTCATGAGCACGGTATCGGCGCCGGCGGCCTGCAGCGCGTCGATGCCGTCGTCGAGGGCGAGGCGGAAATCATCGGGATCGATGCCGCGGATCGCATCGGCGGTGCCGGTCTGCCAAACCACCAGGGCCGGCTTGGCGTCCGCGACGATCCGCGACAGCTTGGTTTCCATTTCCTCCGCGGTCTCCCGCGGCCGCGCATAGGTCGTGACCTTGACGGCGACGCCCGGCAGCATTTTGCCGAGAGCGGCCTCGAGACGGGTGGGATAGGCGATATTGGCGCCGGACGCGCCGGCGAGCTCGGAGGAGGCGCTGCCGATCACCACCACATCGAGCCGCTTCCTGGCGATCGCTGCGGCGACGTGAGGCATGGCAAAATCCGCCCCTACCGCGCCGGCGGCGGTGAGGCACTCCTCGGCGTCCTTGGCGCATGCCGCGCCACCGATCAGGGCGCAGATGAGCGCCACGGCCAACGGTCTCATGCCCCTCCTCCCAAGAGGGTAGCAGCAGCGCCTGGCGGTCCAGGCCGCGATCCGGGACTTCGTCCTTCTATCCTCTTATACCACGAAATGAGGGCGGCTGTCGCAACCATTACGATAATACCCAACAGGCTGACGCCGACCTGCATCGCGACCCCCTCGTTGATCTCGACCATGGCAAAATGGCCGGCAAAGGAAAGAAACACCCCCAGGCAGAAGATTTCGAGGGAATGCTGGCCGCACAGGATCGCCGGCCGCAGCCACCGCGAGCGCAGGAACGGCCATTGCTGCGGCACCAGGCGGACGATCAACACGGCGAGCGCCATGAAATGGGCGACACGCAGCACGTCGAGATTCGTCTTGTCGATCGGATACATCCAGTCTTCGAGCCATTTGGGCACGAAGTGATCAAGTCCCGGGATGTACCAGGTCATTACAATGGCGCCGGCGAACAGAAGGTAGAGGATCGCGACCGCCAAAGTGACCGGTGATCGGATCAGCGGCGCGAGTCGCTTCGCCCCACCCAGCCCGCACCACGCGCCGAACACGAAAAGGAGCTGCCAGGCGAACGGATTGAACACCCAATAGCCGTTCGGATAGGCGGGCAGGTTCCATCCGAAATTCCAGGTCAGGAGGTACAGCAGCAACGAAGCGCCGAGACCGACCGCAGGCGCCCGTATCAAGATCCACAGCATCGGCGGAAAGCCTGCGAGCAGCACGATGTAAAGCGGCAGCACGTCCATGTTGGCCGGCTTGAATTTCAACAGCAGCGCCTGCACCAGCGTGATGTCGGGCTGACGGAGAAAGTCGAAAATGCCCATCTCCTCGCCGTAGAGCGGATTTTCGAAGCTGGCGGCGACGTAGGAGATTTCCGCCATGTAGATCGCGAACAGGAAGACATGGGCGACGTAGACCTGCCAGGCGCGCTTGAGGATGCGGGCGCTCGCCACCACCACGCCGTGCTCGCGCATCGCGCGTCCATACACGAACGCCGCCGTATAGCCGGAGATGAAGACGAAGATCTCGGTGGCGTCCGAGAAGCCGTAATTGCGGATCGTGATCCAGTTCACGATGTTCGAGGGAATGTGATCGAGGAAAATCAGCCACAGCGCGATGCCGCGAAACAGATCCAGCCGCAGATCGCGTTCGCCGGGCGCAGGTATCGGCATCAGGCTTCCTTCAACGGCGGAGGCATCCGGGTCGGGCGGCGAGCCGAGTGACGAGCAGGATGACGAGCCGGGTGACGCTAGCGCATGATCCCGAAAAGTTGCAGACTTTTCCAACGAGACCATGTTCGTCACCGACGGAATTGGAGTGCGATCCGCTCATTCGATTCACCTCGCGATTCACCTCGACGACAGGAACGCGTTCCGGCGGCGCGATCCTGCAAGATCAGGTGGTGCGCGAGCGATGCGACGATAGTATTAATCCATCGCCGCATCCCGGTTGCGCCCGCGGCGCGGAACCTGTTGACTGCTTCGCAACATGAGAAGGCTTTCGGACGATTTGAGGACGCCATGTACCAGACAGTGACTCGCAACATCGAAGTGACGGTGTCGCCGCGCTTCATGCCCGAGAGGTCGTCGGCCGAAAAAGGCCTTTATTTCTGGGCCTACACGATCGGAATCGCCAACCGGGGCCCAGTCACGGTCCAGCTCAAGACCCGCCATTGGCGGATCACCGACGGATTCGGCCGGATCCAGGAGGTGCGCGGCGCGGGCGTAGTGGGGGAGGAGCCCGTGCTGGAACCCGGTGCCTCCTACGAATACACCAGCGGAGTACCGCTGCCGACCCCGTCCGGGATCATGGCGGGAACCTACGGCATGGTGACGACGGACGGCGAGCGCTTCGATATTGAAATTCCCGCGTTTTCGCTCGACGGCCCGGAGACCAAGCGCACGCTAAATTAATCTTCGCGCTTCTCCTCGGCCGCTTCGACCTCGGCGGGAGCGAACACGTATTTGCTGTTGCAGAACTCGCAGGTCACCGAGATCACGCCGTCCTGCACCATCTCGTCGCGATCCGCCTGCGAAAAGCTCTTCAGCATGTTGGTGACGCTCTCGCGCGAGCACGAGCATTTCGCCGCGACCGCGGCGGGCTTGAACACCCGCACGCCGTGCTCGTGGAAGAGACGGTAGAGCAGGCGCTCGCTCGACAGCGACGGATCGATCAGCTCGATGTCCTCGACGGTGGCGATCAGCGAGCGGCCTTCGACCCAGGCGTCGTCCTCGGGAATGTCGTGGCGCACGATGCCGGCCGGCGCGTCGCCGGGATCGAGATCGGGGCCGCGCATCCGTTCGGCCTTCTTGGGGAGGAACTGCAGCAGCATGCCGCCGGCACGCCAGCGGTGGCGCGGGCCGCCGGCGCCGGCGATGATCTCCTCGGCGACCGCGAGCCGCACCCGGGTCGGGATCTGTTCCGAGCGCAGGAAATATTCATGGGCGGCGTCCTCGAGATTGCCGCCGCTCAGCGCGACAAGGCCCTGGTAGCGGCTCATCTCCTGGCCCTGGTCGATGGTCATGGCGAGATGGCCGCGGCCGAGCAATTCGCCCGCCGATTTGGGTGCGGCGCCGGCGATGACGGCCGGGTCGAACTGGGCACAGGCGCGCACCCGCCCCGGACTGCGGTAGTCCACCACGAGCATGCGCACGGGGCCGTCGGTCTTGGTCTGGAGGATGAACCGGCCGTCGAACTTGAGCGAAGACCCCAGCAGCACGGTGAGCGCGATCGCCTCGCCGAGCAGCTTGGAGATCGCTGCCGGATAGGCGTGCGAATTCAAGATATCGTCGAGCGCGGGGCCGAGCCGCACCACGCGCCCGCGCAGATCGAGAGTCGCCACCTCGAACGGCAGGATGATGTCATCGGCCGCGTCGGCGGCGGGCGCGCGCGAAGTGGCCTCCTGACCCGTCATCGCGAACTCGTGTTGAAGCACCAGACCAAGATACCCTTCTGCGCATGCAACCGGTTTTCGGCTTCGTCGAACACCGCGGATTGCGGCCCGTCGATGACCTCGTCGGTGACTTCGTCGCCGCGATGCGCCGGCAGGCAATGCAGGAATATGGCGCTGGATTTCGCTTTTGCCATGAGGGCGCCGTTGACCTGATAGGGCCGCAGCAGATTGTGCCTGCGGGCGCCGTCCTTGTCGCCCATCGACACCCAGGTGTCGGTGACGACGCAGTCGGCGGATTCCACCGCGAGCTCCGGGTCATGCCCGACCTTGATCGCGGCGCCCGACGACTTGACCCACTCCAGCACCTTTCGTTTCGGCGCGAGTTCCGGCGGCGTCGCCACCGCGAGCTCGAAATCGAACTGGCGGGCGGCGTGCATCCACGATGTGAGCACATTGTTGGCGTCGCCGGTCCACGCCACCTTGCGCCCGCGGATCGGCCCGCAATGCTCCTCGAAGGTCATGACGTCGGCCATGATCTGGCACGGATGCGAACGCCGCGTCAGCCCGTTGATCACCGGCACGGTGGCATGCTGCGCAAGCTCGACGAGCATGTCGTGCTCGAGGGTGCGGATCATGATGGCGTCGACATAGCGCGACAGCACGCGGGCGGTGTCGGCGATGGTCTCGCCGCGGCCGAGCTGCATTTCCTGGCCGGTCAGCACGACGGTGTCGCCGCCGAGCTGGCGCATGGCGACGTCGAACGAGACCCGGGTGCGGGTCGACGGCTTGTCGAAGATCATCGCCAGCATTTTTCCGGCGATCGGGTGGGCGCCGGGGCCGCGGGCGCGCACCTTCATGGCGCGGCTGTCCTCGATGATGCCGCGCAGCTCGCCGGGGGCGATGTCGATGAGATCGAGGAAATGGCGGGGCTCGGCGTTCATGGCTTCGCCCCCACGGCCTCGGCGCGTTCGCGCTGGCTGCGCTCGATCCTCGTCGCGGCAGCGTCGATGCGGTCGATCGCTTCTGCGATCTCGTGCTCGTCGATGATCAGCGGTGGCAGCATGCGTACAACGTTGTCTCCGGCCGCGACGGCGAGGAGCTTCTCGGCGCGCAGCGCTTCGACCAGTTCGCCGTTCGGGCAGACGGCGACGAGCCCGAGCAGCAGGCCTTCGCCGCGCACCGCGGAGACGACGCCGGGATGGCGATCCCTGATCTCGGCGAGGCGCTGACGGAACAGGATGGCGCTGCGCTGGACCTTTTCGAGAAACCCGGGCGCCAGCACCAGGTCGAGCACCGCATTGCCGACCGCCATGGCGAGCGGATTGGCGCCGAAGGTCGAGCCATGGGTGCCCGGGGTCATGCCCTTGCCGGCCTCCGCGGTGGTGAGGCAGGCGCCGACCGGAAACCCGCCGCCCAGCGCCTTGGCGACACCCATCACGTCAGGCGTCACACCGCAGCGCTGATGGGCGAAGAAGCTGCCGGTGCGGCCAATTCCGGTCTGCACCTCGTCGAACACCAGCAGCAGCCTGTGCTGGTCGCACAATTCGCGCAGGCCCCTGAGGAAGGGCGTCGGGACCACCCGCACGCCGCCCTCGCCCTGGATCGGCTCGATCAGGATCGCCGCGGTTTCCGGCCCGATGGCGGCCTTGACCGCCTCGAAATCGGCGAACGGAACTTGGTCGAAACCCGGCACCACCGGTCCGAACCCTTCGAGGTATTTCTTCTGCCCGCCGGCGGCGAGCGTCGCCAGCGTCCGGCCGTGGAAGGCGCCTTCGAAGGTGATGATGCGGTGACGTTCTGGATGGCTGCTGACGTACTGGTACTTGCGCGCAACCTTGATCGCGCACTCCATCGCCTCGGCGCCGGAATTGCAGAAAAACACGAGGTCGGCGAAGGTGGCGGCGCACAGCCGCTCCGCCAGCCGCTCCGCCTCGGGAATCCGGAACAAATTCGATACGTGCCACAGTTTGTGAGCCTGCGCCGTCACCGCCTCGATCAGGTAGGGATGCGCATGCCCCAGCGCGTTGACGGCGACGCCGCCGGTAAAGTCGAGATAGCGCTCACCATTGGTCGCGATCAGCCACGCCCCCTCGCCCCGCTCGAAGGCGAGGTCGACGCGGGCATAGGTGGGCAACAGGTGCGAGGTCACGACACGGGCTCGTTCGTTCGGTATCGACGGCGGATTGGGCGCAAAATGAAACGTGCCGCCTCTCCGGGCGGCACGCGGGCATATTGTATTTCGCGTCCCGCTCCTGTCAACACGATGCGGCACGCGGCCGGAACCGGGCAAATCCGCCGGCCGCGGCACCAAATGCGCGATCATCTGTGGATGACGCCGCCCCAGGCCTCCCAGGGCAAGGAACATGTGGACGAGCACATGCCCGGACTCTGCGCGCGAGTCACGGCATATAGTAGCGTCGTCGCGCACTGGTACGACATCTCGTGCGGCGGCGATTTCTTTAAGTTTGTTGGTGCGGTGAGTTCACGGCGCCCGGCCTAGGGCTGGACGACGGCGAGGAAGGATTCCGCCAAGTCGCTGCCACGAGAAAACGAAGGTGGGTGGCCATGACATGGACTGACGAGCGGGTGGAATTGCTCAAGAAGCTTTGGGCCGACGGCCTGTCGGCGAGCCGGATCGCGGCCGAACTCGGCGGCGTATCGCGCAATTCGGTGATCGGCAAAGTGCATCGTCTCGGCTTGTCCGGCCGCGCCAAAAGCGCGTCCGCCTCGGTGCCGCGCCAACGCAAGCCGCGCCCCCACCAGCACATGATGCGGATCTCCCGCCCCGGCGTTCGCGGCAATACCGCGCTCGCGCCGATGCAAGTGTTCGAGACCGATCTCGAGCCCGAGCCCCAACTGATCGAAAACATCGTACCGATGGGGCAGCGCTGCTCGATTCTCGAATTGAACGAATGCACGTGCCGCTGGCCGATCGGCGACCCCAGCGCCGCCGATTTCTTCTTCTGCGGCGGCAAGACCCTCGATGGACTGCCCTATTGCGGCTATCACTCGCGGATCGCCTATCAGCCGGTATCGGAGCGCCGCCGCGACAGGCGTCCGGATCGCGGCTAGATATTTCCGGTCAGGCCGACCCATTGGCGTCATTGTCCGGATTGACCGGATTGACCGGATTGACCGGGCAATCCGGTACTCACGGTCGATGTTTACCGGGATCGCGCGGTCGAGCCGGGCGATGACAGCTAAGTGGCAGGTTTGCGCGGCGGCGCGGGCGTCGGGTAGCTCGCCATCAGTTCGTCCACCATGCCCTTGGACTTCGCCCAGTCGAAGGTGCGGTAGGAGTGCCCGCGGGTCACGAACGAGGCGCCGGCGTAGAACATCTCGTACTGCACGTGACGGGACGCGAATTCCGAGCCGAGCGCGTCCCAGGCGAGCTTGAAGAATTTCACGCGTTCCTGCGGGCTGAAGGCCGGCGACTTCTGGGTCTTGTCGATGATGTCGGCGAGGCCGGGATCGTCGAAATCGGCGATGCTGGAGGGAACCATGATGAGCCCGCCGCCGGCGAGGTCGCGGATGGTCGTGATCACCTTGGGATAGAGCTGCTGGGTGAGCGACTGCGCCGCATAGAGCAGATGCCGGTCCGGCACGAAGTAGGCGCCGGCCTGAATTCCCTTGGCTTCCATGCCGTGCAACAGGCCATCGACCAGCCCGACCTCGGCTGCGATCTGGCCGAGCGTGTCGCGCACCTGGGGAAAGCCGATGATGCCGTTCGCCTCGGCGATGCGGTGGGCGATGCCGGCGAGGAAGCGCATCTTCACCACCAGGCGGATCTGGCACTGGTAGTTCTGGTAGACATGGGCCGGCGTTCCGTGGAACTGCTTGAGCGTCATCTCGATGCTTTGGTTCACGAATACCCGCTCCCAGGGCACCTTGACGTCGTCGAAATACATCACCGCGTCGTTCTCGTCGAACTGGCTCGACAGCGGATTGTCGAAGCGCGACACCGCATGCTCCTCGTAGGACTTTCGCGACAGCACCCGCAGGCCCTTGGCATTCATCGGTACGGCGAACGAC
Organism: uncultured Alphaproteobacteria bacterium; assembly: GCA_963800215.1. Lineage (GTDB taxonomy): Bacteria > Pseudomonadota > Alphaproteobacteria > Rhizobiales > Xanthobacteraceae > JAJPKK01. The sequence continues at coordinate 119,380 of CAWCZY010000016.1, forward strand.
ACCGCCTGCTTCTCGTCGCCCGGCGACAGCGGCTGGATGCAGGTGACGAACACCTCGTTGGCCATGATGGCCGAGGTCCCCAGCATCTTGGCGCCGCGGATGGTCAGGCCGGCCGCGTCCTCGTCGACGACGCCGGCGGCGAGGAACGGGTCGGCCTGGGCGTGGGCCGGCTTCGAGCGGTCGGCCTGGGGATTGATGATCACGTAGGTGAGGAACAGGTCGTTGTCCCTGGCGAAGCGGTAATAGTCGCGCACCGCCGCGGCCCGCTTGGGATCATGCGCCTCGAACAGGTCGAGCCCCATGTACATGCCGCCGATGCAGGACGCCACGTGGTCGGGCGAGCGGCCCATGAAGCCGTAATGCAACCCGGCCCAGGCCTCGAGCGCGCGGCGGCGCTCCACCAGCTCGGCATAGTCGCGCGGCAGCTGCCAGCATCGGCTGACCCGCAGCCCGCTGTCCGGGCTCGCAAACGTCATGGCGTCGATGTGCGCGGGTTCCGCCTGGAAGTCGTAGAGCCGCGCCGCGGATCGCACCGAATTGCGGAACGCCTCGTGGACCGTCACATCGGCGACGCGCTCGCCGTTTATGGAGACGTCACGCCCGTCGCGAAGGCTTTCGATATGGTCCTGACCGTTGCGTGCCGCGCGCATCGTCCGTCCATCCTGGGCAGGCCGCGGCCCGCCATGCGGAGACAACCATAGCACGGCGCACCGGGCCGTCCGGGGTCCGTGGCGGATCGGCAACAGCAAAGAACAAAATGGCCGAGAACCGCGCCCATACCAGTGCTTAAGGGAAGCTTCCGTATCGATGTGGTAAGCTGCCGCCTCCGGGAGCCGCCTGCCGCCCGGCGATGGACATGACCCTAAAAAAGCCGTCGTCGGATCGCCGAATCCGGCCGTTGCGCGAGAATGGACTGCCTCCTTCATGGATATGATTCTCATCAAGATTTTGGCGGCCTTTCTGGCACTGAGCCAGGTGACCACGCGCCCGGACGCGATCAAGACGCAGTTCGACCCGGCCCGCGATGGCGCCGAGGTCGTCCACATCATGCGCGACGGCTGCGCCCATTTCCGCAAGGCCTTCGATGTCGAGTCGATCGACCTCGACGATCTCATCAAGACCGCGATGGACGACCCCGGCGCCTTTTCCGCCGAGGTCAAGTCGCTCCACGGCCTGAAATTCGAAAGCCTGATCCAGGTCTACCATCAGTTCTGCAAGAACGAGGACGTCAAGGATTCCCCGGTCGATATCGGCGCCGTCATCCGTTTCTACGACGAGGCGATGGCCGACCTGCCCGACCACACCGGTCTAAAGAACATGCGGGGCGCCGGCGGGGGCGGCGTGATCGACGGCAAGGGCGAACGCTTCGCTGACCTTTCCGAGAGCAACCGGCGCATCTGGGTACCGCTCAAGGACATCCCCCTGCATGTGCAGAAGGCCTTCATCGCCGCCGAAGACAAGCGTTTCTACGAGCACAAGGGCGTCGACGAGCGCGGCCTGATCCGCGCCATGATCGCCAATCTCGCCAGCCCGGGCCGCCCCCAGGGCGGCTCGACCATCACCCAACAGGTAGTGAAGAACCTGCTGGTCGGCGACGACGTGACCTATGAGCGCAAGATGCGCGAGGTCGTCATCGCCTCGCGGGTCGAGCACAGCATGTCCAAGGCGGAGATCCTGGAGACCTATCTCAATTCGATCTATCTCGGCCGCGGCGCCTATGGGATCGAGCTGGCCGCCCGCACCTATTTCGGCAAGCCCGCCGCCGCGCTGACCCTCGCCGAGGGCGCCATGCTGGCCGGCCTGACCAAGGGGCCGAGCTATTACAGCCCCGACAAGCACCCGGACCGCGCCCAGGAGCGCCTCGCCTATGTGCTTGCCCGCATGCAGGAGGATGGCGATGCCGGAGCCGGAGCCGGCGCACCCGATCCGGCCAGGACCGGCCTGCCCCAGATGGTGGCCTACGAGCATTCCGCCCAGCGGGATTCCGGCTACTACTTCCTCGACCATGTCCGCCGTGAGGCGCGCACCCTCGCCGGCATCCCGAGCCTGACCACCGTCGCGACCACGGTGCGCACCACGATCCGTCCGGACCTCCAGCACGCCGCCGAGGCGGCCCTGCAGGAGGGCCTCGCCCAATACGAGATGCGCAATGGCCGGGCCGAATGGCATGGTGCCGAAGCCAATATCGGCGCAGCGGTGCACCGCATCGAGGCGGCCGGGGGCCCCAAGGGCAAGCCGGCCTGGCAGCAGGCGCTGGCTGCGGCCCATCCGCCGCTCTACGACGTACACTGGACGACCGCGGTGGTGCTGGGGAGCGGCAACGACCGCGGCGATCGCAAGGGCGGGAGTGGCGGCAATGGCGGTGGCGGCCTGCGGGTCGGCCTCGCCGACGGCCGCGTGCTGCCGCTCTCGTCCAGCATCCGGCGCGGGCTCAACCTCTACGATATCGTGTTCGTGAAGGTCCCCGAGGCCCGAAGCACGCAGGCGAACAAGCAGGCCGGCGTGGCCGAGCTGCGGGTGCGCCCGGCGGTGCAAGGCGCCGCGATCATTCTCGACAACAAGACCGGCGGGATTCTCGCGATGGCAGGCGGGTTCTCCTACCCGCTGAGCCAGCTCAACCGCACCACCCAGTCGCAGCGCCAGCCCGGCTCCTCGCTCAAGCCCTTCACCTATCTCGCGGCGCTGCGCCGCGGCCTGCAGCCCAACACGCTGGTGCGCGACCAGCAGATCACGCTGCCGCCGATCGGCAATTCGTACAACGCGCGGGACCGCGACTACTGGACGCCGAAGAATGCCGATGGCGACGGCGGCGGCATCACCACGCTGCGGCGGGGGCTGGAGAATTCCAAGAACCTCGTCACCGCGAACCTGCTGGAGGGCGGCATCGACTGAGATCCCAGCCAGAGCCTCGCCCGCGTCTGCGAGCTCACCCTGGACGCGCAGATCTACAGCAGTTGCGTCGCCTATTATCCCTTCGTACTCGGCGCCCAGCCGGCGCGCCTCATCGACATGGCGGCGTTCTACGCCGCCATCGCCAATGAAGGCCGGCGTCCCGCCCCCTATGGCATCGAATTGATCGAGCAGAACGGCCGGGCGGTCTATACCCACAAGCCCGAGTTCAAATGGCTCGCCTCCGGCGACCGGCCGGCGTTCTTCCAGATCAAGACCATGCTGCAGGGCGTGGTGGCCCGCGGCACCGCGCGGGCGATCGCCCAGCTCTCGCCCTATGTGGCCGGCAAGACCGGCACCAGCGACGACGAGAACGACGCCTGGTTTGTGGGCTTCACCAATGACGTGACGGTCGGCGTCTGGGTCGGCTACGACAATTCGGACGGCCGGCGCCGCACGCTCGGCAACGGCTCGACCGGCGGCCGGGTGGCGGTTCCGATCTTCGAGCAGATCATCAATGCGACCTGGTCTCTCTATGCCCGCCAGACCCCGCTAAATCCGCCCTCGCCCGAGGCGAAGAAGGAGTTGGTCGCGCTGCCGATCGATCTCGCCAGCGGCAATCGGGTGAGCGACCGCCGCCAGCAGGCCTTTACGGAATATTTCCGGCTCAGGAACGGCGAGATGGACGACACCCAGTACAACATCGTGCCCCAGTATGAGGTGGCGTCCCCGGATACCGGCTATGGCGACGGATATGCCGACACCGGCCGTGACAGCGGCCGCACCTATTACCCCGGCGGTTACTACCAGGGAAACCGCACCTTCTACCCCAACGGCTACAACGCGGGCGGTGGCTTGTTCGGCAATGGCGGCTTGTTCGGCCTGTTCGGGGGACAGGCCTACCAGCCGCAACGGCCGCTCTATCCACCCGCCGCCCAAGGCGAACGGCGGTTGGTGGCACCCCGCCGCGTCGACCCGGACTACCTCTATCGGGGCCTGCGCTAGAGCATGATCCCGAAGAGTTGCAGACTTTTCGGAACGACTTCATGCGCGAGAACACAGACTTGGGAGCGCTATCCGATTCGACCCGAAACGATGGGGCTTCATTGAACGCGTTCGTCAAAAGGATCCATTGCCCATGAGAACGCATTGCTTGGCGCTCGCCCTGGCGGCGGTGCTGGTCCTGCCGCTTGGAGCCGCGGCGGATGAATTCCAGCTGCAGGAGGTGCCGACGCTGCCGCCGCTCTCGGCCGGACCACTGGCGCCGCGCACGATCCTGTTCACCGATCACCGCAAGGACGAGCTCGTCGATCCCGTCACCGGGCTGATCCGGTTCGCCGATTGGGCACGGTCGCGGCCCGAGCAGAAGCAGTTGTTGAGCCTGTTTCCCTCCTATGAGGAGCCGGCCGTCCCCGGCCCCGAGGCCCCGAGCAAGGCGCGCAGGCGGCACCTCCACGTCTATGTCGCGGAGGCGCGCTTCGAGATCGCCCGGCCGGCGGGCGCGATCGACTTTTCGACGCTCGTCACCATGGCGGTGCTCGAAAAGCTCGATCCCTCGATCAAGCACAAGGTGCTGGCGCCGGCGGACGTCATTCCCAACAAGGACCCCAAGTTCGCGGCCAACCGCGATCCCGACCGCAACTGGTGTGAAGGCCCCGGCGTGCTCTGCATCCAGTCGAACTACAAGCTCGAGGGCCGGCTGCCGACCGGCATCCTGCTGGTCAACAAGATCCGGGAGAGCGGCAAGAAGATCGCCGACTTCCTGGAATTCCAGAGCGAGCTGCGCCAGCTGCCGCCAGCCGAAATCAACCAGGCCGCGATCGCCCAGGCGACCGGCGTCGACACCCCGGTCGCCGGCGCCATCGAGCAGAACATCTTCTATGTCAACCAGGTGATGCAGTTCGGAAAATTCCTCGCGGTGCTGCAGCCCGATCCGGCCGACGCCACGAAGTCGATCGCCACCGCCTTCATCGCGCTCGCGGTCGACAGCGACCTGTTCGAGAAGAAGAAGGAATTCGAGAACGTCCCGGTGCTGCGCAATCTGGTGCCGGCCCAGGTGCTCGCCGGCAACAGCTCGTTCAACACCGGCAATTCGATCAGCGGCGGCCTGCCGAAATATTCGCGCAACCGCGTCAAGGCGATCGCCGGGCTGTTGGAGAAGGAGTAGGCGCGCCCGGAACTGGGGCCTGATTGAATTTCGCGCGCCGGGAGTTACTCGACGGCGGCACCGGATGCTTTGACGACTTTACCCCATTTCTCGACTTCGGCCGCCAGGAACGTCTGAAATTCCTGGGGCGTGGTGCCGTAGGGAATTGCCCCCAGCGCTTCGATCTCCTTTTGAAACTCCGGATCATCCAAAGCCTTGCGGATTTCGCTGCTGAGCCGTTCGACAATCGGTGCGGGGGTTTTCGCCGGCGCCAGCACCGATTGCCAAGCCGTCGCCTCGAAGCCCGCGACGCCGGACTCCGCAATCGTCGGCAGGTCGGGATACCTGGGGTGCCTGCGCGCGCTGGCTATTCCCAGGGCTCGCAAAGTGTTCCCTTCGATATGGGGCGCGAGCGGGGGCAGGTTGTCGAGCATCACCTCGATCTGACCGCCGAGCAGCGCATTTATCGCCTGGGCGGAACCGCGGAACGGCACATGAGTCATTCGGATCCCCGTCATGGAGGAAAGCAGCTCCATGGCGACGTGAGCGGCGGTGCCGACACCCGGCGTTCCGTAATTCAAGCGCCCCGGATCGGCTTTGGCGTAGACGATGAACTCTTCGACGGATCGGACCGGAACCGACAGATTGACGACGAGGACATTGGGGACCAACGCCACCATGGAGACCGGAGCGAAGTCTCGCAACACGTCGAACGGCAGCTTCTTGTAGACCGTCTGATTGATTGCGAGAACCGCGGCTGCCATGAGCAGCGTATACCCGTCAGGGGCGGCCCGGGCGACCGAGGCAGCGCCGAGGTTGCCACCCGCACCCGTCTGATTCTGGACCACGAACGATTTGCCGAGCGCCCTTTCCAGCCTGTGCGCGACCAGACGCGCGAGCAGGTCGTTCGCACCGCCGGGGACAAATGGAGCGACGATCGTTACCGGGCGTGAAGGATAGGTTTGCGATAACGTCGGGCTCCCGGCGACAATGCAAAGCCCGGTCGCCACGAGCGCGGACACGAGTCTTCGTCGCGAAAGCATGGTCAGTCACTCCTCGCCCGAACAATATCTACAATTATTGTCGGCCCGTCGCAGCAGGGATCGGGGAGTAACCGCTCCATCCGGGCCACATCACAATGGCTGGGCACTTGCAGGCTTCCGGGCGATAGGTTGCTCCAGCGAGCATTCCGGCGCCCCGGAAAATCGAACCCTTCCTACCAAGCCGGATCGAGCCCCCTCGTCTTGTAGACGGCTGCCGCGGACGGCGTGGTCAGTGCCTTGATCAGTGCCCTCGCGGCTTCGGGCTCGCGGGCGCTCGTCGTCACGCCGGCGGAATAGAGCGTGGTCTGCTGCAATTCCACGGGCAGCATGCCGATCACCTCGACGTCGGGGTTCGACAGCAGCTCGGACACCTGCTGCAGCCCGATCTCGGCTTGGCCGCTGGAGACCAGCACGCTGACGCGGCCGTCGGGGCCGCCGGCCGCGAGCCGCGCCTTCGGCGCCATCTCGGCGGCGATGCCGAGCCGCCGGAACACGCCCTCGATATGCGCCGCCGTGATGCTGCCGCCGGACGGCGCGGCGTAGCCCACGGTCTTGGCTGCCGTCAGCGCGCGCTTGAGCGCTTCGGCCGTCGATACGTCGGGCCGCGGCGCGCCCTTGCGCACGGCGATGCCGATGCCGGTGCGCGCGAGGTCGGTACGGCCGGCGACCACCTTGCCCCGTTTGATGAGCTCGTCGATCGCCGCGCTGTCGGTCAGGAAGATGTCGACGGGTTCGCCGCGTTCGAGGCGGGGAATCAGCGCGCCGGAAGGAGCATAAACCGCGCGAACGGTGTGGCCGTTCGCGCTCTCGAAGGGCGGCAGCACCTGGTCGGTGGCCGCCTTGAGTGCGGTCGAGATGAACGCATCGATCTCGGCGGCCCGGGCCGGCGCGGTCGCGGCGAGCAGCGCGACGAGGATTGCAATCAGGCGCACGATTTTCCCTCCCACGACGGAGCCGGGGCCCCGTCGCACCGTATCGAAGTCACGGGAGTGGCGCCATGTGGGCCCGGCCGGCCGCGAGAATCCTACTTTGCATGGGGTTGTTTTTAAGAAAATCAGGTCACCCATCCCGGCCGACCCCCGGGGCCCGCGTTGTGCCGCCGCTGCGCCCCTGATACGTAACCCCCATGAATGCCCCTGCGGGAAAACCGATCGATTGCGACGTGCACCCGGCGGTGCCCGGCATCGACACCTTGCTGCCCTATCTCGACCCGTTCTGGCGCGATTCGGTGGTCGACCGCGGCATCGAGGGGCTCGACAGCGTCAGCTATCCGCCCAATGCGCCGATCTCCGCGCGCCCCGACTTCCGCAATGCCGCAAACCGCGCCGCGACCGATGTGGCGGCGCTGCAGGCGCAGGTGTTCGGCCGCTGGGGCGCGGAGTTCGCCGTCTGCAATTGCCTTTACGGGGTCCAGCTCGTCTTCAACGAGGACATGGCGCGCGCCTTCGCCCGGGCCGTCAACGACTGGATCGCCAAGGAGTGGCTCGACCGCGATCCGCGCCTGCGCGCCTCGATGGTGGTGCCGCTGCAGAACGTCGACTTCGCGGTGGAGGAGATCGAACGCTGCGCCAAGGACCCGCGCTTCGTCCAGGTGCTGGTGCTGGCGATGGGGGAAACCCCGCTCGGCCGCCGGCATTTCTGGCCGGTCTATGCAGCGGCGGAGCGCCACGGGCTGCCGATCGGCATTCACGCCGGCAGCGCTTATCGGCATCCCGTCACCTCGCTGGGCTGGCCGAGCTATTACGTCGAGGATTATTGCGCGCAATCCCAGGGCTTCCAGTCCCAGGTCGCGAGCCTCATCTGCGAGGGCGTGTTCGCCAAGCATCCCGGCCTGAAGGTGGTCCTGATCGAGTCCGGCGTGACCTGGGTGCCGCCGTTCGTGTGGCGGCTGTCGAAGCTCTGGCGCGGCCTGCGCACGGAGATCCCGTGGATCGACCGCTCGCCGCGCGATATCTTCCGCGACCATTTCCGCCTGACCGTCCAGCCGTTCGACGCGCCCGATGCGCCCGACATCGTGCGGCGCCTGCTCGATCACCTCGGCTCGGACGAGCTGCTGCTGTTTTCCTCGGACTACCCCCATTGGCAGTTCGACGGCGACGACGCGATGCCGCCGGGCATTCCCGCCGACCTCGCCAAGAAGATCATGGTCGACAATCCCCGCGCGACTTATTTCAACCGCGGGGCGGTCACCAAGTGAGCGGCCGTGCCGTGGGCCCGGCGCGCCGGGGGAGCTGATGCCTACGCTCGCGATCGAAGAGGTGTGCTGCGACTTCGGCGGCGTGGTGGCGGTCGACCGCTTCAGCCTTGCGGTCGAAGCCGGGGAGTTCGTGACGCTGCTCGGCCCGTCCGGCTGCGGCAAGACGACGACGCTGCGCATGGTCGCCGGCCTCGAACGCGCCACCGCCGGTAGGATTTCCATCGGCGCGCGGGTGGTGAGCGATCCCGCCGCCGGCATCTTCGTGCCGCCGGAGCAGCGCCAGCTCGGCGTGGTGTTCCAGTCCTATGCCATCTGGCCGCACATGACGGTGTTCGAGAACGTCGCCTATCCCCTGCGCGTGCGCCGGCGCTCCGCCGCCGCGATCAAGGAGCAGGTCACGGCGGCGCTCCGCCTCGTCGAGATGGAGGCGTATGCCGACCGCCCGTCGCCGGCACTGTCCGGCGGGCAGCAGCAGCGCATCGCGATCGCGCGGGCGCTCGTGTTCGAGCCGCAGGTGCTGCTGCTCGACGAGCCCCTGAGCAATCTCGACGCGCGGCTGCGGACCCAGATGGGCGACGAGTTCCGCGCCCTGCAGCGCCGCCTCGCGATCACCACACTCTACGTCACCCACGACCAGGAAGAGGCGATGGCGCTGTCCGACCGCGTGATCGTGATGGATCGCGGCCATGCGCTCCAGATCGGCACGCCGGAGGCGATCTATCGACGGCCGGCGAGCCGGCAGGTCGCGGCGTTTTTCGGCGCGCCGAACCTGCTGGAGGCGCGGGTCACCGCGTGCCATCCGCACGGCCCGGACGCGTTCCGCCTCGCCGTCGAGGGCGAGGGCTGGCACGGCGAATGCCGCGCCGCCGAACCCTACCGGCCGGCCGAACCCGTGACCGTGCTGGTGCGGCCGGAGAACGTCGCGCTCAACCCCGGCGGCAGCACGCCGGGAGCAATCGCCTGGCGGGGCAAGGTGACGGAGACGGTCTTCCGGGGTCCGCGGCTTTCCCTCAAGGTCGCGACGACGGCCCGCACGATCCAGGTGGAGGCGACCGCGCTATGCGGGGTCCGGGTAGGCGACACCGTCGAGCTCGGTGTCGCGCCGGAGGGGGCCTGGGCGATCAGGCCGTGAAGATCGACGAATGCCTTCGTACGGCTCCCCTCACTGGCTCGCCGCCCGAACGCAGACCGCGACCAGCGGATTGTCGGCGGAACTCTGGAGAGATCCCACATGACACCGAGTTTTCGGTCAGGAAGGTGGCCGGTCGCCTCCTGATGCCGCAAAAGGCGGTTACGAGCACCTCCTCCTGCTCGCATTGGACGGTGCAGGACTGCAGCGCGCAATTGGCGCGCACGATCCGTGTTTGCGACGCGGGACCGGGCGGGCCCGGCGGCCCTTGTGTGCCGGGCCCGCCGGGTGGCCCCGGCGGTCCCTGAGGGCCGATGTCGCCTCTCGGGCCGGGCGGGCCGGGCGGGCCGGGATCGCCCTTGGGACCCGACGCGTTTTGGCCGCAACCGGCCGCAACGAACGACAGGACAGTCAGGACAATGATGACTGGAAATCTGGTGGAGCGCATCGCAATCCTTCCAAAATTGCTATCGCCCCGGCGCAGGCTAACAGCGGACCTTCGTGCTTACAATCGCTTCGCGCGAGCCGGCCAACAGTTTCCTTGCCCGGGTTTCAAAAGGCTAGCATAGGAAGGCGCGCATCAAGGCGCCAAGACAGCGCCCCGACCGGAGACGCCGATGCCGTACCAGGATTTCCGCCAGTTTCTCGACGTGCTCCGCCAGCAGGGCGAACTGATCGACGTGGACCGGCCGGTGGCGCTCAATGACGTCGGCAAGGCGATGAAGCAGAGCTATGCGCGCCAAGGCCCCGCCATCATGTTCACCCGGAACGGCACCGATTTCCCCCTGGTGTGCGGCGTCTATTCGACGCGGAACAAGGCACTGCTGGCATTCCAGACCGACGAGGCCGGCCTGTTCGACAAGGTCCTGACCGGTCTCGAAAAGCCGATCCCGCCGGTCCTCGCGAAGGGACCCGCGCCCTGCCAGCAGGTGGTCATCACCGGCGACGACATCGACCTTACGCGCCTTCCGGTTCCGCAATACAGCCCCAAGGATGGCGGCCCCTACATCACGCCGGGCATCGTCGTCTCCAAAGACCCGGAAACCGGCGTCCCCGACATCGGCCATTACCGCGTGCTGATCCTGGGCAAGAACACATTCTCGTATTCCGCCCAGCCGTTCCACCGGTTCGGTAAGAACCTCGCCAAGTGCAAGAAGCTCGGCATCGTCCCCAGGGCGGCGCTGGTGATCGGGGTCGACCCGATCCTCGCTTACACCTGCCAGGTGCAGGTGCCCGACGACACCAATGACTGGAGCCTCGCCGGCGGTTTTCGCGGCGCCCCGGTGGAACTCACGCGCTGCAAGACCTGCGACCTCGAAGTGCCCGCGACCGCGGAAATGGTGATCGAGTTCGAGGTCGACCTCGACCGCACCGTGATGGAAGGCCCGCTCGGCGAATACACCGGCTACTACACGCGGGCATCGCATAAGCCGGTCGCGACCGTCACCGCCATCACCCATAGAAGGAACCCGATTTTCCAGGGCTTGCTGACGGGCAAGCCGGTCACCGAGAACCACATCCTCAAGCAGGTGCCGTTCGAGGTCTCGGTGTTCCGCATGCTCAAGCGCCAGTTTCCGACCGTCGAGAAGGTCTCGGTGCGCGCCTCCGCCGGCGTCTCGTTCTACCTCGTGATTTCCATGCAGCCGCGCTTCGCCGGCGAGCCGCGCCAAGTGATCATGGCGGCGATGGCGAGCAACATCAGGCCGAAATGGACCATCATCGTCGACCCCGACATCGACGTGCACTCCTCCACCGACGTCGAATGGGCGATGGCTTTCCGCGTCCAGCCGCACCGCGACGTCATCATCGTCGACAACGTGCCGGCGGGGCCGTCCGACCCTTCCGTCGACCTCACCCGCGACCGCACCATGCGGACGGCCTCGATGATCGGCATCGACGCCACCCGCCCGTTCGGCGAGCCGTTCTACGAGGTCGCCGACGTGCCGGGCTGGGAGGACTTCGAAATGCCGGAGCTGGAAAAGTAAAAAGCGTGTCACGGCGGCTCTGCTCCCTCTCCCGCTTGCGGGGGAGGGTCGGGGGAGGGGGCGCGCGTCAAACGCGACGGGCTGCGAAATGCCGCAGCCGGTGTCAGAACTGGTTGCCGCAGTGCTCGGGTCAAAGAGCCCCCTCCCTGACCCTGCCCCGCGAGCGGGAGAGGGGAAAGACGCTCGCGCGCCGAACCGCGCGGCGGCCCTTCAGCGGCACCGGCTCTTCAACCTCGTGCTCGGCGGCCCGTAGCGCCTCGAGATTCTCGATGATGCGGCCGACGTGCTCGAACACGGTTGCGAGCTGAGCGTCGGTCAGGCCCCGGCGCGCATTCTTGTTGGCCTTGGCGGCACAGGCCATCAGCGGTTTGTTCAGCGCGGTGCCGGCGGGCGTCAGGAATACGTTGACCTTGCGCCGGTCGGCGGCGTTGCGCACGCGGGTGATCAGTCCCTCGGCCTCCAACGAATCCAGGATCGCGGTCGACGACGCCATCTCGATGCCGACCCGACGCGACAGCTCGGCCTGGGTCAATCCATTTTCCACCCACAAATTGCGCAGGTGCTGGAACTGACCGAACGTCACCCCGTGGGCCGCGAGTTCCTGCCGCAGATGGCGGTTGAACCCCATGTCGGCCTCGCGCAGCAGCATCCCGATGCCGATCGCGGGCGGCCGCCGGCGGCCCTCGCCGCGGCTTTTCGTCGTGCCTGCCAACGCCTCATCTCTCCCGGTAATTGACGATCATAAGGTATCTTATGATATGATACCTTACGAACAATGCCTATGAGGAAAACGTCCCAATGCCTGAACTGCTGGTCTGCCGGGACGGCGAGATCGCCGAGGGGGGCGTGCGCATCGTGCGCAACGGCCGCACCGAGATCGGGGTGATCCGCCACGCCGGAAAATACTTCGCCTATCGCAACCTGTGCCCGCACCAGGGCGGCCCGGCCTGCGAGGGCCTGCGGATGCCGCAGATCGTCGAGCTGATCGACGGCGACGGCGTCTTCCACGGCAAGCGTTATGACGAGGACGACATGCACATCGTGTGCCCATGGCACGGCTGGGAGTTCCACCTCGCCGACGGCCGCCATTGCGGCGACGCCAAAATCGGGCTGCAGAAGTTCGACGTGGTGGAGAGGAACGGTGAAGTCTATGTCGCCGTCTGACGCCGACTTCGCGGGGCTGGCGAGCGAAATCGCCGCGCGTTGCGCCGACGCGGTCGAGAACGACACCCTCGACGCCATTCCCGACGACGCCCTCGGGCAGGCCTTGGCGAGCCTGGTGCGCCTGTTCGCCGCCAAGGCCCAGGCCGGGCCGACGCCCCGCCCGTTCGCCCGCAACAGCGCCATCGCGCCGACCGACGTGATGGTGGTGGCGAGCGCCATGCTCGATGCCACCGGCCTCAACGTGTTCGAACTGGGCGCGTGGCAGTCGATGTCGCGCGTCGGCCGGCTCGCCCGGACGTGAAATCCGTTTTTCCTGCGAGGGACGCCATGAACACCCAGATCACCAATTTTCGCGACCTCGCGGTGGAGGAATTCGACACCACGACCTTGCTGGAGCATGCCGCGCAGCAGGCGATCGACCGCAAATACGAGGATTTCCTGATCGTCGACGTGGATTCCCATCACTACGAGACCGAAGTCGATCCAGGAGATCGCCGACTACATGGACGATCCGGTGCTGCGCCACGAGACCAAGTACCAGGGCATGGCGCGTGGCGGCATCACCTCCGCCGACGGCTCCTACCAGGAGATCGGCGGCCGCATCACCCGCTATCCCGGCCGGCGCCGCGAGAAGGTGCCGCCGTCCCCGCACCGCGACATCACCCTGATGCGGCGCTGGATGGACGCCATGGGCGTCGACATCGCCTGCATGTTCCCGACCCCGATGCTCAATCTCGCCGCATGCCCGCGCGTCGAAGTCGAGGTGGCGCTCGCCACCGCCTATAACCGCTGGCTGTGCGAGCGCGTGCTGTCGGAGGACCCGCGCTTCAAGTCGATGCTCTACCTGCCGTTCAACGACCCCGAGGCCTGCTACCGCATCGTCAGGGAGTTCGGCGACAAGAAGGGCGTGATCGGGTTCATGATCACCGCGACCCACTACCGCGGCGTCTACGACAACGCCTATGCGAAGACCTATGCGGCGATCCAGGAACTCGGCATGCCGCTGTCGTTCCACGCCGCGTTCAACTGGGCGGATCCGGGCCTGGCGCAGACCAACCGGTTCATCGCGGTCCATGCGCTGGGCTTTGCCTGGCACAACATGCTTCACCTCACCAACTGGGTGGTGAATGCGATGCCCGAGCGATTCCCGCGCCTGAAGACCATATGGATCGAGAGCGGGCTCGCCTGGCTGCCGTTCCTGATCCAGCGGCTCGACAACGAATACATGATGCGCACCTCGGACTGCGCCGCGCTCAAGAAGAAGCCGAGCGACTATATCCGCGACATGTATTTCACCAGCCAGCCCATGGAGATGGTCGACAACCGCAAGGCGCTGGAGCTGACCTTCGAGATGATCGATGCGGAGACCCAGCTGCTGTACTCCTCCGACTACCCGCACTGGGACATGGACCTCCCGTCGACGATCCATGGCCTGTCGTTCCTCTCCGAAACGGCCAAACGCAATATCCTCGGCGACAATGCCCGCCGCCTGTTCAACCTCACCCCGGTCTATTCCGAGTTCAAGCTGGCGCGCCGCGCCGCCCGCGGCCTCGGGCCGCCGGTTATCGGATGATGCAACGAATTCGTGGGCCTCTTTTTCAGACCTCGTCCTGAAGGAGGCGCACCGCCCACTTACAATGTCCGTATTTCGCTGTCAGTGGCGGCGGGATGGGCTATAGTCCAATTCCAGGACATCGAGGGGACGTTGATGTAGCTTGTTTCCGATCGCGACCGGCGCGCATCCTCGGCGGCGGCGCGGCGCGGCTGTTCAAGCCGCCGCCCCGCAATGAGAAGCAGAAAGAGAACCTGATCGATCACGGCAATCTCGCGGCGTGACGCGGCCGTCGTTCCGGCTGATGAGAATCGTTCGCGCAAGCGGACAGCAAGGAGTGGCCGGATGACGAAGAAGGGCCCGAACGCGCTCTTGGTGTTTCCGAAGTTCAACCCGAACTCGTTCTGGAACCTGCAATCGGTCTGCGACATCTGGGGGGCGCGCTGCCCGGCGCCGCCGCTCGGCCTGATCACGGTGGCCGCGTTGCTGCCGGAGTGGTGGAATCTGCGCCTCGTCAACCGCAACGCCGAAGAGCTGACCGACGCCGACCTGGCCTGGGCCGATCTCGTCATGACCGGCGGGATGCTGCCGCAGCAGGACGACGCGCTCGCCGTCATCGAGATGTGCCGCAAGCGCGGCAAGCCGGTGGCGATCGGCGGCCCCGACGCCATGTCGAGTCCCGACATCTACCGTCACGCCGACTTTCTCGTGCTCGGCGAAGCCGAGGGCCTGATCGGCCAGTTCGTCGAGGCGTGGTCGGCGGGCGCCGAATCCGGCGTATTCGAAGGGGTGAAGTTCCAGGCCGACGTCACCAAGAGCCCGACGCCGCGTTTCGATCTTCTCAATTTCGAGCACTATCTCTATGTCGGCGTGCAGTTCTCGCGGGGCTGCCCTTTCAACTGCGAATTCTGCGACATCATCGAGCTGTACGGCCGGGTGCCGCGCGCCAAGACCAACGAGCAGATGCTCACCGAGCTCGACACGCTCTACCGGCTCGGCCATCGCGGCCATGTGGATTTCGTCGACGACAACCTGATCGGCAACAAGAAAGCCCTCAAGCGCTTCCTGCCGGCGCTGTGCGCCTGGCAGAAACAGCGCGGCTATCCGTTCCAGTTCTCCACCGAAGCCTCGATGAATCTCGCCGACGATGCGGAGTTGCTGCGGATGCTGCGGGAGGCGAATTTCTTCCTCGTCTTCGTCGGCATCGAAAGCCCGGATACGGCGACGCTGATCTCGATGCAGAAGAAGCAGAACACCCGGCGCAGCCTCGCCGACAGCGTGCACCGCATCTACCAGGCGGGCATGGTGGTGATCGCCGGCTTCATCGTCGGATTCGACAATGAAGGCGGGAGCGTCGCCGAGACCATGGTGGATTGCATCGAGGCCACCAGCATCCCGGTCGCCATGGTCGGCCTCCTCACCGCGTTGCCGAACACTCAGCTCACGCGCCGGCTCGAGAAGGAAGGCCGCCTCCTGCCGATCCTGCACGGAAAGGGCGACCAATGCAGCGCCGGGCTGAACTTCATCACGCTGCGGCCGCGCCGCGACGTGCTGGCCGATTTCCGCGCCGTCCTGGTGAGCGTCTACGATCCCGCCGCCTATTTCGAGCGGGTGCGCGTCTTGGGCCGCATGCTCGACCGGCCCGCTCTCCCCGGCCGTTTCTCTCTGGGGGTGACGTGGCACGAGCTGAAAGGTCTCGCCCGCCTGATCCGCTGCGTGACGTTCCGCCGAAAGGATCTCGGCCCGTATTTCTGGGGCACCGTCTTCGATTGCCTGCGCCACAAGCCGAGCAATCTCGAGTTCGTGCTCGCGATGATCGCGTTCTACCTGCATCTCGGCACGTTCGCCCAATTCCTGATCAAGGATTTGGACCGCCAAATCCAGGCGCTCGACGACGAAGCGGCGCGCCAGCCGCAGCCTCTCAAGCAGGCGGTGCCGGCTTAGGTCCGGGACGGCGCAGAGCGCTTTCAGGTCGACATACACTTCGTTGTCATCGCCCAGCTTGACCGGGGCGATCCAGTCAACACCGGCCGGGCGTACTGGATTGCCCTCAAGCCGGGCAATGACCCGTCAGGGATCAAAGTGATCGGCAAACACTTCAATCGATGCTGATGCCGGCGGATTTGACCACCGCCACCCATTTGCGCGTTTCCGCCGCGAAGAACGCGGCGAATTCCTGCGGCGTGCCGGTCGCCGGGGTGGCGCCGAGCCGGGCGAGCTGGGCGCGCAATTCCGCGGAATCGACGCTTTCGTTGACGGCGGCGTTGAGCCTCGCGACCACGGCGGCCGGGGTCCCGGCGGGGGCCACCACCCCCTCGAAGCTCGTCACCACGAAACCGTCGACGCCGCTCTCGATCATGGTCGGAACCTCCGGCAGCAGCGCGAAACGCTTCTCGCTCGTCACCGCGAGCGCACGCAACTGGCCGTCCTGGATGTGCGGCATCAGCCCTTCGATCGCGCCGAACACGAACTTGACCTGGCCGGCGAGCACGCCGGTCACGATCTCCGACAGGCCCTTGTAGGGGATATGGACGACGTCCACCGCGGTCTTGGCCTTGAACCACTCCGCCGCCAGATGGGTGGCGTTGCCGTAGCCGGAGGAGCCGAAATCGAGCTGGCCGGGATTGTTCCTGGCGATGGTCACGAGCTCTTGCACGGTTCGCGCCGGAAACGACGAGGCGACCACCAGCACTTCCGGGCTGTCGGAAACCTTGGCGACCGGCACGAAGTTCCTGGCGGGGTCGTAGTCCTTGTTCTTCGCCACCGCCGGGATGACGGCGAGCGTGCTCACATTGCCGAACAAGAGGGTGTAGCCGTCGGGCTCGGCATTCGCGACCGCCTTGGCCCCGATCACCCCGCCGCCTCCGGGGCGGTTTTCTATGATCACGTTCTGCCCCAGGATCGCCGACATGCGCTGCGCGACCAGCCGCGCCACGACATCCACCGGCCCGCCGGGAGCGAACGGCACGATGATCTTGATCAGATGGTCCGGATAATTCAGCGACGCCGCCGGAGCCGCGCCGAGACACGCGATGCCGGCGATGGCGACGGCGGTCAAAAGTGGCAGCCCCAGCTTCACGGAAATTCTCATTGCAACCTCCGGCGCCGCGATCCTACCGCGAAATGGGCGGCACCGTCTCGGGAGCGGCACGAAGCCAAATAGCCGTTGCCGACGCCCGGCTTTTGAGGCGAAATGCGGCTGATCCGGCTAGCGGACTCGCGGCACAAGCGAGGTTTCGGCCATCAGGGAGGCTTTAATGAAGACGTTGCAGATCAAACCGCTCATCTTGCTCTCGGGTTTCGCGCTCGCGGTTTCGGTGAGCGCGGCAAGCGCACAGGCGCCGGCGGGCGAACCCAAAGGGCCCGTCGCCAAACCGCTCCTGAACCTCGATCTCGCTCCCGAGATCGACAGCGTGCAGGGCCGCGTCATGCGCATGCAATTGACCACTTACGCGCCCGGCGCCTCCAACAAGCCGCACAGCCACAAGGACCGCCCCGAGGTGGTCTACATTCTGTCGGGAAAGGTCATCGAGCACCGCGGCGAGGTCGCCAAGGAATATGGCCCGGGAGATACGTTCACGGCCGACCGGAACACCACCCATTGGATGGAAAACAAGGGAACCGTCCCGGCGGTCATGCTGGTCACCGGCATCGCCAAGAAAGAGTAAACGGGATACCCGAAAATCCACCAAAGAGAAAAGAGGCCCGGCCGTTCGAACGGCCGAGCCTCCGAGTCGAAGCCATCCGCGCGCTGGGGGGGCACGGGGATGCGTGCGCGCGGTGTATGGCCTCAGCTCTCAATGTGGGACTTGCAGTTATTTCGAGAAGTGACGGGTTGCCGCACCCCGGGTGACCATCCGCCGCGGTGCGGTGATCGGTCGCTCGCGCGGTCCGGCAACGGCACCGCCCGACCACGGCAGGGGGGAGACGGAAGCCGGAGCGGCGGTCATCGCAGGAACTCGTCATCCCGCCGGCGGCCCAATTCGATCCGGCAGCGGTTCGGCCTCGCAAAATGCCGCAGCCCGAGCCCGCGCCAACGCGCAAGGACGCTTGTGACCGGACCGGCGCTGCTGCAAGATGTTCCCGGCAATCTGGCAATCCCGCCATGTTGCCATTCAACCAAGGAGCGGAGACATGCAGCGTCTCACCCTGATGACCGCGGCGGCAGCGATGCTGGCCGGCGGAGTACTGGCCGGCACGCCAGCGAAGGCCGAATACAACTACGGCCCGATGAAGAACGGAAGCCAGTGCTACAACTACTCGGCGAACGGCTGGAACAACCAGGGCTTCGGCGCCTGGAAGGCTTGCCCGACCGAGGCCGCAAAGCCGGTGACCCATCACGCCAAGAAAGGTTGAGCCTCGCTTCAACCGCGTTTTCCCGCGAATCGAAGTTCCGGTTCACACCGGACCGCGCGGATGATCGAGAATCCAGGGCGGCGGCCGCCGCTCTGGAACCGCAGCAGCATGGACGGATGCGAGCGCGGCGCGACCCATCGACTTGCACGCATCCACTTGCGCCCACCGAGTTGCGGTTTGTGGCTCGATTCGCGCGGCGGCGTCTACGGCAACGTCGATGGCATTGATGTCAATCAAATGCGGTCGAGACCGGTTCACATAAAAGCGGCCGATGCAGCGCGGAGGAAAAGCGAGATGACAGGATCGGACCACCGGTTTGCACGGGCGCGGCGGCCGGCGCTGATCGCCACAGCCTGCCTCCTGATGGCCGCGGGCCTCGCCGGAACGGCTGCTCTGGGCCAGGATCAGAGCGCGGCTCCGCCGGCTGACACGATCATTGCCCGCAAGACGGTCATGGATACCCTCAGCTCGAAGATGGACGCGCTGGAGGCGGCCACCGCGTCGACAAAGAAGATCGACCTCGCCGCGGCGAGCGAGCAGGCGGACACGGTCTCGGTGCTGCTGATGGCCTTCCCACATATGTTTCCGGCCGCAACCAATCAGTGGAAGCCGAATGTCGACAAGGACCCCGGGACCGACACCTTCGCCGCCCCCGAAGTCTGGACCAGATATGCCGATTTCTACAAGCAGGCCACGGCGGCATCGAAACTCGCCTTCGACGCGAGCCGCGCCACCCGCGAAGCGGAGTTCAGGACCACCATGGCCCAGCTTCGCACCGCCTGTGACGGTTGCCATGCCGCCTATATGAAGACCGACTGACCTGCGCAGCGTTCGTTCCCGGCCGGGCAGCGCGGATGGCCCGGCCGCCGCGATGGTGTTAGGCTCGACGGCTTCGTCCACGTGAGGGCAACATGCACCGTCCGGGTCTTCGATTCGCAATCCCGATCGCAGTTCTCGCCGCCGCCACCTGCGGCATGCCGGAGCGCGGCATCGCCGCGGGGTTTCCCGACCGCGACATCACCTTCATCATCCCGAACCAGGTCGGCGGCGGGTTCGATGCCTATGTGCGCGCCATCGCGCCCGTGATGGAGAAATACCTGCCGAACAAGGTCAATATCGTGCCGCTCAATGTTCCCGCCGGCGGCGGCGCCAAGGGCGTGAACCAGCTTTATCGCGCGCGGCCCGACGGCTACACCATCGGGATCCTGAACATCCCCGGCCTGTTCATCCTGCAGGCGCGCGGCGGCGGCTACGACCTGAACAAATTCACCTGGCTCGCCGGCCTCGGCCGCGACCCCTACGCCCTCGCCGTGCCGTGGAATTCGCCGATCAAGTCGGTCGCCGACCTGCAGGCGCTGTCGGCGAGGCGGCCGGTCAAGTTCACCACGACGGGGCCCGACGGCACCGCCTATGGCGTGACCATGATCGCGACCGAACTCCTCGGCATCAAGCTGCAGCTCATTACGGGATACAAGGGCTCGTCCGAATACGTGGCCGCCGCGGTTCGCGGCGACGGCGATGCGGTGATCACCAACCTGCCGATCCTGGCGCGCTTCGAGGCGGGCCAGTCACTCCACCTGCTGGCGAGCTTCACGACCGACGGGACGAGGCCCGACGTTCCGAACGCAACCGCGCTCGGCCTGCCGCAGCTCGCCGATATCTCGGTAGAGCGCATGGTGGCGGCGCCGCCGAACCTGCCGGCCGACATCAAGAAGATCCTGGTCGAGGCCCTCGACAAGGCGGTCAACGATCCCGCCGTCACCGCCTTGTCGGAGAAGAGCGGCATGGGCCTGGCGCTCCAGTCGCCCGACGAGGTCGCCGCCGACGTGCACGCCCAAGCCAATTTTTTCGACAAATGGCGCAAATACCTGGTGCCGAACTGACGGCAGAGGACTGACACGTCGCCGAATCGAGGCGAGAGCATCTCTCCCCGCATGCGGGGAGGGAGTGCAAACTCCGCGCAATATCGATAAAACGACGGCGCGGCTTCCGGATCGGGATGCCCGTTGCGCTTGAGACGTGAGGCCGTCGGCCGATACCTTCGACAGATCGGGTCCGCCATGTTGGATGCGTGGGTCGCCGGAGTGGAGGGCCTGCTGCAGGTCAGGGAACTGACGTTCCTGAGCCTCGGCATGGGCATCGGCCTCATCTTCGGGGCGTTGCCCGGGCTCGGCGGCGCCACCGCGCTGGCGCTGCTGATGCCGCTGACCTATGGCCTCGAGCCCTTCACCGCGGTCGCGCTGGCCGGCGGCGTGATGGGGGCGGTGCCGATGGGGGGCTCGCTCACCGCGATCCTGCTGAACGCCCCGGGCTCGGCGCCCAACGCCGCGACCTGCCTCGACGGCTATCCGCTGGCCCAGCAGGGCAAGGCGGGATATGCCATCGGCGCCGCCGCCACCGCCAACTCGCTCGGCGGGATCATCGGCACCGTGTCGGTGCTCGCGGTGCTGCCGATGGCGAAACAGCTGGTCCTGCTGTTCGGGCCGCCGGAGTTCTTCCTGCTGTCGATCCTCGCCCTCGTCACCGTCGCCGGCAGCCTGAGCGGCCGGATGCTGCGCGGCCTGCTGACCGGGGGCATCGGCCTGATGATCGCGACGGTCGGCTATGACAGCGTCACCGGCACCACCCGATTCGCCGGGGGCATCGAATATCTGTGGGACGGCGTACATCTGGTCCCTGCTTTGATCGGGCTGTTCGCCGTCGCCGAGATGATCAATCTCTCCGTCACCGGCGGCACCGTGTCCAAGGACCTTCGCGCGGTAAAGATCACCAGCATGATGAGCGGCGTGAAGGCGACGTTCCAACATTGGCGCACCGTGCTGCGCGGCTCGATCATCGGCACGCTGGTGGGTGCCATTCCCGGCGAGGGCGGCACCGTCGCGGCGTTTTTGTCCTATAGCATGACCATGCAGGCCTCCGACGATCCGGAAAGCTTCGGCAAGGGCAACATCCAGGGCGTGATCGCGCCGGAAGCGGCGATCAACGCCAAGGACGGCAGCGCGCTCATTCCCACCATCGCCTTCGGCATTCCGTCCGGCGCCGAGATGGCGGTGTTCCTCGGGATACTGGTGCTGCACGGCATGCAGCCGGGGCCGCTGATGCTGGCGCAGAACCAGAACGAGATCTACGGCCTGGTGTGGGCGCTCACCGGCTCCTGCATCCTCGCCTCCATCATCGGCATCGTGCTGGCGCGCCCGCTGGGGCTGATCACCCTGGTCGATTCCCGCATCTTCGTTCCCATCATCATCGCGGTGGCGATGACCGGGTCCTATGCGGTCGACCGCAGCATCGAGAACCCGATCCTGACCCTGGCGTTCGGCATTCTCGGCTATGTCATGATCCGCTACGACTACCCGCGGCTTACCATCGTCATCGCCCTGGTGCTCGGCGCCACGGCGGAACGCAACTTCCATCAATCCATGATGATCGGCGACGGCAGCTGGTGGATCTTCACCTCGCGCTGGATGTGCCTGGGGCTGATCGCGGCGATCGTGTTGTTTCTCGTCCTGCCGCCACTGCGCGCCCGGCTGTTTCCCCCGCGCAGGGGAACCGGCGCCAGCGCGGGAAAGGCTTGACCGATGGCGCGCGTATTCGGGACCGAGATTACGGACTATCTGCCGGCCACGGCCGCGACAACCGTCGCCGCCGTCTATCTCGGCGCGGCCTACCAGTATTCTCCCGAGGCCCGCGCGACGCCGCTGCTGATCGGCTGGACCGTCGTCGCGCTCGCGATGCTCGACATCGCGTCGCGCACCCAGACCGGTCTCGGGCGCAGGCTCGCCGGCTGGCTCAATCCGGTGACGACGCGGCCGCGCCATGGCGAAGGGCCTGCGGGTTACCCGATCGGCAGGCAGATCGTGGCGATGATCTGGATTGCCGGCTTCGTCACCGGGTTTGCCCTGATCGGCGCGACCTACGCGATCCCGCTCTATGTGTTCGCCGCCACGCGCTGGCGCGGCGGACGGCCCTACCTGGTCTGCCTCATCAGCGCCGCCGGCACGCTGGCGGGCATCTGGTTTCTGTTCGGCTGGCTGTTGCGGCTCGAGCTCTATCCCGGGCTGTTGTTCGGAGGCGGGTGAGGAACGCGGCAGCGATCCGTTCGTCGTCGGAGTCAGTCGTCGAAGCGCGATGGCCCTTGTGAATTATACCCATAGCGCCGAATATGCTGTGATCACAGCCGCCCAGGAGAAAAACCATGCATGACATAACAGGCGAGCACTGGCACGAGCCGGAGGGAACGCGCAACGCGGGATACGGCGCCTGGAAGCGGCCCAACACGCCCTATGACGATTACATGGAGGCGCAGGGAATTCCGATCTTTCGCGGCATCGGCGTGCGCCGGGTCCAGGACATGCCGCTCAAGCGCTGGAACCGGATGGGCGGCAACGGCACCTTCATTCAGCTGTTCGGCACCGAGGGCAGATGGGGCTGCTATGTGATCGAGGTGCCCGGCGCCGGCGCACTCAATCCCGAGCGCCACATGTACGAAGAGATCATGGTGGTGGTGGAAGGCCGCGGCACCACGGAGGTGTGGACCGACGACCAGAAGAAGCCGCACACCTTCGAGTGGCAGCGCGGCTCGATGTTCTCGATCCCGCTCAACACCTGGCACCGCATCATCAATGCGGCATCGAGCCCGGCGCTCATCCTGGTGGCGTCGACCGCGCCCAACGTGATGAACATCTTCCGCGACAGCGACTGGATCTTCAATTGTCCGGTCACCTTCCCGTCGCGCTTCGACGGCAGCGAGAATTATTTCAAGCCGAAAGACGACGTCGCGCCCGACCAGTTGCGCGGGCTCGCCATGCGGCGCACCAACCTCGTGCCCGACATCTTCAATGCCGAACTTTATCTCGACAACCGCCGCTCGCCCGGCTACCGCCGCCTCGAGCCGGCGCTGGCCGGCAACGTTTTCTACCAGTTCGTCGGCGAGCACATCACCGGACGCTATTCCAAGGCCCACGCGCACGCCTCGGCGGCGGTGCTCGTCTGCATCAAGGGCAAGGGCTACACCTATACGTGGCCGCGCTCGCTGGGCATGACGCCGTGGCAGGACGGCAAGGCCGACCAGGTCTACCGCCAGGACTATGAGCCGGTCGGCGTCGTCACCGCGGCACCCTATGGCGGCGACTGGTTCCACGCCCATTTCGGCATCAGCAAGGAGCCGCTGCGGCTGATCGGCTGGTACGGTCCCAACAATCACCGCAAGGACAAGCCGGGCATCCCCGGCGAAAAGGACACCGACGAGGGCGCCATCGACGTGACGGAAGGCGGCACCGCGATCCCCTATTGGCTCGAGGACCCGTTCCTGCGCAACGAATACGAGGAGACCCTGAAGCGGGAGGGCGTCGCCTCGCAGATGGAGGAAGCGCTCTACCGCGAACCCGCCAAGGCGTAAGCTTGAGCGGACCGGATACGCCGAGCCTGGCGCGGATCGTCATCGACGGCGTGCGGGGACCCGAGATCGAGGGGCGGCTCCGCCGCGGCCACGGATGCTCGCGGCCCTACCGCTGAAATCGCGGAACAAGGCGCTCGAACTCGACCTCGAATCTGCTATCCCCGGCGTGACGGGATTTCCGGACTCCGTATGATCCGGTCCGATTAGTCTGCAACTTTCCGGGTCACGCTTTAGGAGTTGCCGGCAATGGCCAACGTCTCGCCCTCATACGCGGACCTGCTCCGCGGCGCAGCGCGCGTATGCCTGGCGCTGGCACTTCTGATGCCGGGCCGCGCCTTCGCGCAGGCGCCGGAAACCTATCCGGGCATGCCGCCGGTGCCCGACCGCAACAATGTCTACAGCGAGATCGGCCCGGACCACCTCAGCGCCGCGGTCGCGGGCGCGCTGGCGCGGGTCTATGTGCCGCACGTCACTTCGAGCGATGTCTACGTGATCGACCCAGCCACGCTGAAGGTGCTCAACCACTTCCCGGTCGGCCTCCATGCCCAGCACATCGTGCCGTCCTACGACCTCAAGACCCTGTGGGTCACGAGCGCCGGCGGCCGCCGGACCCCCGGCAGTCTCACGCCGATCGACCCCGCCACCGGCGAACCCGGTGCGCCGGTCCGGGTCGACGATCCCTATAACCTCTATTTCACGCCGGACGGCAGCTTCGCCATCGTGGTCGCGGAACAGCGGCGGCGCCTCGACTTCCGCGATCCTCACACCATGGACCTCAACGCGTCGGTGGCGGCGCCCCAATGCGCCGGCATCAATCACGCGGACTTTTCGATCGACGGCCGCTACGCGATCTTCACCTGCGAGTACAGCGGCTCGCTGGTGAAGATCGACATGATCGAACGCCGCGTCATCGGCTATCTCAAGCTCACCGGCGGCGGCATGCCGCAGGACATCCGGATCTCACCGAGCGGCGACGTGTTCTATGTCGCCGACATGCGCGCCGACGGCGTTTTCGTGATCGACGCCGAAACCTTCACCCAGACCGGGCTGATCCACACCGGCACCGGCACCCACGGCCTCTATCCGAGCCGCGACGGCACCAGGCTCTACGTCACCAACCGCGGCTCCCACAAGATGCGCGGCGGCACGCGACGGCCCGGGCAGCATCTCCGTCCTCGATTTCGCCACCCGCAAGGTGGTGGCCGAATGGCCGATCCCCGGCGGCGGCAGTCCCGACATGGGCAATGTCAGCGCCGACGGCAAGACATTGTGGGTGTCCGGCCGGTTCGACAACGAAGTCTATGCGATCGACACCACCGACGGCTCGGTGCAGAAGATCCCGGTCGGCGCCGAGCCGCACGGCCTGACGGTGTGGCCGCAGCCCGGCCGCTACTCGCTCGGGCATACGGGGAATATGCGGTAGCGACGGGCCCAGCCCTACCGAGCCGCCCAGTAATTCGGGTTCTTCTTGAACAGCTTCTTCGGAATCATGCCGTAGATCACCTGCACCGAATCGACCGCCTCGGCGACCCGGAAGTCAACGCCGATGCTGGCGAGGGCGTAGGCATCGGGAGCAGACAATCCGAACCGCTCGCGCAGGAAATCGACGGTCTCCCGCACCGCCTCGCGCATGGCAGTGTCGAGATCGACGTCCATGCCCATGGTGTAGTAGTTGGCGGCATCCTCGGCCCGCGGCCATTTCATCGCCCTGCCTTCGCCCTTGTGGACGATGAATTGCAGCGTCGCCGTCAATGACGCCTCGATGGCGGTGCCGTTGATTTCGCCGTCGCCCTGCACCGCGTGGGAATCCCCGGTGAAGAACTGCGCCCCGGGGTTGAACACCGGCAGGTAGAGGGTCGATCCCGCGGTGAGCTTGTTGAAATCCATGTTGCCGCCCCAGCGCGACGGCGGGCGCGAGCTCACCATCAACACGTCGCGCGGCGGCGCCACCGCCATGATTCCCATGAACGGCGCCAGCGGCACCTCGATGTCCGGGGAGAACAGCGCGACGTTGCGGGCGATGTCGAGCTTTATGATCTTCGGTGCCGGCACCGTGAGAAGATTTCCGAGCACGCCGGTGTGCGGCCCGGAATTGTTGACGCCGTAAGGCACCCGCAGATCGAACTTTTTGATACGCACCTCCAGCATGTCGCCGCGCGCGGCCCCCTCCACGTAGAGCGGCCCGGTCAGCACATGGGCGCTCAATCCCTTGACCCGCCCGACCATGCTGTAGATGTCCTTGGCGTCCTGGAGCACCTGGTCCGGCGGAATGCCTGCGGTCCCGAAGAATGTCGCGGGATCGTCCTTCGACGTGAGCCCCTGGTGCGACACGGTGTCGATCTTCACCGTCCGGCCCGACTTGATCGTCAGCGCCGGCGGCAGATCGGCGGCGAGGTAACCCCAGATCACCGTGTCCGGCGTCGACCGCAGCGTGGCGTCGGGGGTTTGCGCCGCCGCCTGCGCGAAGAGCCCGGCGATCCATAGGCCGCATGCGACGCCACGCAAGATCGACATCATCGGTGATCTCCTGCCTTCGGGGAATGAAAGCGCGGCCCATTTTAGAGCCTTTTTCGCTCGGGGTCCGCCCCGCTGTCATCGCCCGGCTCAAGCCAAGCGACGACACAAGGGGTCAACGTGATCGGAATACCCTCACGCTCGTTCCAGCAGCGCGCGGGCGCGCTGCACCACCGGCTCGTCGACCATCTTTCCTTCGAACGCGAAGGCGCCCTGTCCGCTCGCCTTGGCGCGCTCGGATTCCGCGATCAGGCGGCGGGCATGGTCGAGCTCTTCCGCGGTGGGCGAGAACGCGCGGTTGAGGATCGGGACCACCGACGGATGGACGCAGCTCGCGCCGTCGAAGCCGAACATGCGCGCCTCGCGGGCCGATTTCTCCATGGCGGCGAGGTCGTTGTAGTCGGCGACGGTACGCAGCAGCCCGAGCGAGAGCACCCCGGCGGCCTTGGCGGCGTAATGCACCAGCAGCTTCGGAACGTGCAGCACCTCGGGAGTCGGCTCGGCGCCGAGCGAGGTGGCGATATCCTCACCGCCGGTGGTCATCGCGTAATTGCGCGGCGTCGCCGCCGCGATCGACCTCGCATCGAGCAACGCGCCGGGATCTTCGATCATGGGCACCAGGCGCATCGGCGCGCGTTCAGCCAAATGCTCGATGCCGTCGAGAAATCCGGCGAGCGCATGGAGCGCGCGGGCGTTGCGCACCTTTGGCACGAACAGGCCGAACGCCCCGGCACGGCAGGCTGCCTCGGCATCGTGCCGGATCAGATCGGCTTCCGCGTTGATACGCACGAAGATGGTGGCGCCGCGCTGGCCCGCCGACGTAACGGCCGCTCCCAACGCGGCACGCGCGGCCGCCTTCTGCGCAGGGGCCACGGCATCTTCGAGATCGAGGATGATGGCATCGGCGCCGCGCTCATGGGCCTTGGCGACGAAACGCTCGGAGGAAACCGGCACATAGAGAAGCGAACGGATCGGCACGAAGCAACTCCCGTCGAAGATTTCGATTGCGCGGGGCGAATGTGACAGATTCCGGCCCGGCGCGACAGGCGGACGCAGCGGGCCGCAGCCCCGAACGGAGTTGACGTTTGCCCCAGGAGGGGCAAAGTCGATCGCTTGCCGCATGCACCGGGAGAGGTTCATTGAACGACGCCGCTTCGATCAAGGATTGGCTCGGCCGCACCCGGCGCGATGAGGACGAAATCGCGCTCGGCGCGGTGCAGCGGCTCGCCGCGACGCTCGACCAGGACCCGAACGCATTCAAGCGCGGCAGCACGCTGCCGGAGAGCTGGTACGCGATCCTGTTCGGCACGATTGCGCGGGAAAGCGACCTCGGGCCCGACGGCCACCCGGTCACCGGCGATTTCATGCCGCCGATGCACGGCACCAGGCGGATGTTCGCGGGGCGCCGCACCACGTTCCACCGGGCGCTGCGGGTCGGGGATACGGTGACGCGGCTCTCGACGGTTTCGCGCGCGGAGCCGAAGACCGGCCGCACCGGCGCGTTCACCCTGGTGACCGTGACCCATGAGATGAGCGGGCCGTCCGGCCTCGCCATCGCCGAGGAGCAGGACCTGGTCTACCGCGCCGCCGTCGAGGCCGGCACCACCGAGGCGCCCAAGGAGGCGCCGCGGGTGGAGGAGAAGCCGGACTGGTCGCGCGTGATCGAGCTCGATACGGTGCTGCTGTTCCGCTATTCGGCGCTGACCTTCAACGCCCACCGCATCCATTACGACCTGCCCTACACGCGCGACCGCGAAGGCTATCCGGCGCTGGTCATGAACGGCGGCCTCACCGCGCTGCTGCTGGTGGAAACCGCACGGCCGCATCTGCCGCGCGCCATCGCCTCCTATGCAGCGCGCGCGATCCGGCCGCTGTTCGTCGGCGAGCGCGTCACCTTCAACGGACGATCGGCCGGCGGTACTGCGGCGCTGTGGGCGTCCGGCCCCGATGGCGGGCTCAACTACCGCGTCGACGTGACGCTCGAGACGCCGGCATCATGAGCGGGGGAGCACGATGAACGGGGGAGCGCTTGCCGGCATTCGTGTCGTCGATCTCACCACCGTCGTGGTCGGACCCACGGCGACGCTGTTTCTCGCCGACTACGGCGCCGACGTGATCAAGGTGGAAGCGCCCGGCGGCGACCTGCTGCGCTCGCTCGGCGGCCAGTCGAACAGCGGCCAGCTGTCCGGCAAGTTCATGCACTTCAACCGCAACAAGCGCTCGCTCGCCCTCGATCTCAAGCGCGATGAAGGCCGCGAGGCGCTGCATCGGCTGCTCGACACCGCGGATGTCTTCATCGCCAATGTGCGCCCGGCCGCGCTGGCGCGGCTCGGCCTCGGCGGTCGAGGCCTTGCGCAGCCGGCATCCAAGGCTGATCGTGTGCAACCTCATGGGATTCGGGCGCGCCGGGCGCTACCGGGACCGCCCCGCCTACGACACCATCATCCAGGGCCTGTCCGGCGTGGCCGACACCAACCGGCGGGTGCTCGGCGAGCCGCGCTTCGTGCCGATGGTGTTCGCCGACCACGTGGTCGGGCTGATCGCCACCCAATGCATCCTCGCCGCGCTGTTTGCGCGCGAACGCAGTGGCGAAGGCCAGGCGATCGAGGTGCCGATGTTCGAGAACATGTCCGCCTTCGTGCTCGCCGAGCACATGGGCGACCTCACCTTCGTGCCGCCGCGCGGGCCGAGCGGCGACGCCCGCGTCCTCGACCCCCTGGGCGAAGCCGGTCGCCACCAAGGACGGCTACATCTGCGTTTCCGCCAATACCGACGCCCAGGCCTTCGCGCTGTTCGACGCGATCGGGCGGCCGGAATTGAAAAGCGATCCCCGCTTCTCCTCGGTGAAGGCGCGGCTCGCCAATGTGCGGGCCTATTTCGAGGTGCGCGGCGCAGGGTCTGCGCACGCGCACCACCGCGGAATGGCTCGACATTCTGGAGAAGGCCGACGTGCCCGCCGGCCGTGTCCATACCCTCGAGAGCCTCGCGGAAGACGAGCATCTGGCCGAGGTCGGGTTCTTCCGCAAGGTCGATCACCCGGTCGAGGGCGAGGTGATCGACCTCGCCTTTCCCAACCGGTTTTCGGGCGGGCGGACGCGAGGATTTCAGGCCGGCGCCGCTGATGGGCGGCGACAGCGTCGAGATCCTGCGGGAAATCGGCTATTCGACCGAGGAAATCGATGAACTGGTGCGGTCGCGGGTCACGATCGACGGCCGCACGGCAAAGGCCAGCGACAAGGCCCATGAACGATGCAACAAACGCAGGGAAGCCTGACATGAACCGGCGGCATCTCCTCGGGCACGGTGGCGCGCTGCTCCTGGCGGCAGGCATCGCGCGCTCGGCGCGCGCGCAGACCTGGCCGAGCCGCAATATCACCCTGGTGGTGCCGTTTCCGCCCGGCGGGTCCAACGACGTGTTCGCCCGCGCCATCGCCGACAAGCTCGCAGCCGCGCTCGGCGTCGCCGTCATCATCGACAATCGCGGCGGCGCCGGCGGCACCATCGGCTCGACCGTCGTCGCGCGGATGCCGCCCGACGGCTACACCCTGATGATCGGGCACATCGGCACGCTCGGCGTCAATCCGAGCCTCTATCCCAACCTCAGCTACGACACCCTCACGAGCTTCGACTATGTCGCCCCGCTCGGGCTGGTGCCGAACATCCTGGTCGTGCATCCGTCGCTGCCGGTCAAGACCGTGCAGGAGCTCATCGACTATGCCCACGCCAATCCCGGCAAGCTCAACTACAGCACCGCGGGCAGCGGCAGCGCGGCCGATATCGCCATGGCTGCGTTCAACGTGGCGGCGAAGACCGTGATGGTGCCGGTGCCCTATCGCGGCACCGCCCCGGCGGTGACCGATCTGCTCGCCGGCCAGGTGCAACTCACCATGACCGGCAGCACGGCGGTGCTGCAGCACGTCCAGGCCGGCACCTTGCGCGGGCTCGGCGTCTCCACGCTCAAGCGGCTGAGCGTCGCGCCGGACATCCCCGCCATCGCCGAGACGCTGCGCGGCTTCGAGGCGTCGCAGTGGTACGGCATCGTCACGCCGGCACACACGCCGGCGCCGATCCTCGAGCGCTACTACGAAGAGATCCGCAAGATCATGAAAATGCCCGACGTGATGGAGCGCCTCGCCGCCGAAGGGGTCGATCCCTGGGACGTGACACCACAGGAGTTCCGCAGCCACGTCGCCGCGGAAATTCCGCGCTGGAAGGCGGTCATCGAGGCCGCCAGGATCAACGTGCCGCGGTAGAGCGCGGTACAGGTAAGGTTTATGAAGCTTTTCGACGACCGCGCATCTCGCGCGCGCAATTGCGCCGGACATTAATCATCCGTCCCGACAAGTGTTTCGGGCTGCTTGTGGAAACCTCGCGGCTGCGCAAGAATTCGAGCCCCGGAATTCCCCGCGTGTCGGCATGTCGAGGTCGATCATGTTCAAGCACGTCTGCCTGTTGTCCGCCGCCGCCGCGATCGCGATCATGACCGCACCGGCACAAGCCAACGTCCTTATTTCGATCGACAAGGCCAGCCAGCAGATGACGGTCTCGGTGAACGGACAACCGAGCTACCGGTGGCCGGTCTCCACCGCCCGGTCCGGATATTCGACGCCCAGCGGCACGTATCATCCGCAGAGCCTGGAGGCTTCGCATTTTTCCAAGCTGTATTACAATTCCCCGATGCCGCACTCGATCTTCTTCCATGGCGGCTACGCGATCCACGGCAGCTACGAGATCAACCGCCTCGGCGGCCCTGCCTCCCATGGCTGCGTCCGCCTGCACCCGGCGAATGCCGCGACGCTGTTCTCGCTGGTCGGCCGGGAGGGCATGGGCGCGACCACCATCGTTATTCATTAGCGCATTTTTCGGCTAGGCTGAGCCACACTTCGCTGTCGTCGCCGGGCAACGACACCAACATGAATTCGCCGGCGGCGCCACGGCCGCGCGGCCGGTCAACTGCGGGTCACCCGATTGTAAGTTGCCCGTGACCGCAAAATCGCGGAATGATGCCCGGCCGGCACAAAACAAGGATCCAGCCATGGGGACAACTCCCGAATCCAAGCCATCGGTTTCGGCGAACAAGGCGCACAAGCTGCCGGGCCAGGTGGTTCTGGTACTTCAGGGCGGCGGCGCATTGGGTGCCTATCAAGGGGGTATCTACGAGGCGCTGCATGAAGCGGGAATCGAGCCGAACTGGGTCATCGGGACCTCGATCGGAGCGCTCAATGCCGGTATCATCGCCGGCAATCCGCCCGAGAAGCGTCTCGCTCGCCTGCGCGAATTCTGGACCACGATGGAATACAAGCCGTGGTGGGAGGATTCGCCATTTTTCGCACCATGGTTCTCCAACTCGAAGCATCTCGAGGATTTGACCAACCAGGCCGCCCACATGATGGCCCTGTTCGGTGGCGTTGCCGGCTACTACACCCCCAACCATGCGCTCACCTTCGGAGGCGCCAAGGCCGCGCTCGGCGTGGAGCGGGCGGCGCTGTACAACACCGAAGACCTCGAAAAGACGATGACCGCACTGACCGATCCTGCATGGTTCAATTCCGGGCACCCCCGCCTGACCGTGGGTACGGTCAATGTGAAGACCGGGCGGATGCATTATTGGGACAGCGCCCGCATGCCGCTCGGTCTCAATCATGTGCTCGCCTCGGCCGCGTTGCCGCCCGCGTTTCCGGCGGTCCGGATCGACGGAGACCCCTATTGGGACGGCGGCATCTATTCCAACACACCTATTGAGGCGGTGTTCGACGACAATCCCCGGCGCAATTCCGTCGTCTTCGCCGATCAGATGTGGCACATCTCGGGGCCGGAACCGCTATCGCTCGAGGACGTGCTCAGCCGCCAGAAGGACATCCAGTTCGCGAGCCGCGACGACAGCCACATCGCCCGCCAGCAGGCCCTTCATCGGATGCGCCGCATCGTCCGCGAACTGGTCAAGATGGTTCCGGAGGAACAACGCAATTCGCCCGAAGTGAGGGAATGGGCCTCGTGGGGCTGCGGAACCTTTATGCACATCGTGCGGCTCAATGCCCCCTACATCGAGGGCGAAGGCAATTCCCGGGACATCGATTTCACCACCGCGGGGATTCGCCAGCGCTGGAAGGCGGGCTATGACGACGCTATGCGCGCCATCGACAAGCGGCCATGGGAGGACGAGACCGACCCGGCCGCCGGCGTCGCCGTCCACGATTTCAAACCGGACGTGTTGGGAAAGGTGTGACCGCTTGAAGTCCGCCCGAGATGCAGCCCGGATGGAGTGGAGCCGAAATCCGGGAACAGCGCAGCGATGATGCTGAGGGCCGCCCCGGATTACGCGACGGCAAAGATGCCGTCGCTCCATCCAGGCAACGTTTGCTACGCCCGCTTTGATCCTGACCGAGTTGCCGCCCCGTGACGGCGCCGTTCCACGCGCAATGCGGGTGGTGTATCCTGCCCGCTGTCGCGTTCATCGCGACCAAGCAAGCAAACCGGAAAATGCAGGGAGGATTATAATGTTCGACCGAGGCTTGACCGGCATGGGTGCCGTTGTACTGGCCGCAGCGCTGATGATCACGACCGGCGGCGTCAAAGCCGCCGATGACGCGAAATACCCCAACTGGAAAGGCCAGTGGGACGTCATCAACCCGCGCTTCGGGGGACAGGCCATAAAGTTCGATCCGACCAAAGCCTTCGGACTGGCGCAGCAAGCCCCGCTGACGCAGGAATACCAGAAGGTCCACGCCGCCAGCATGGCCGACCAGGCCAAAGGCGGGCTCGGCAATTATCCGACCGCCCGGTGTCTCCCCAGCGGCATGCCGCGCCTGATGGCTTTGTCGGGGCAGGAATACGTGATCACGCCGGAAACCACATATATCTTGATCGGCCACGACGTTCGTCGAATCTTCACCGACGGACGCGACTTCCCCAAGGACGCCGAGCCCGCCTATGAAGGTTATGCGATGGGCAAATGGATCGACGAGGACGGCGACGGCGTTTACGACGTGCTCGAGGTCGAGACCCGCGGCCCCTTCAAGGGTCCCCGCGCCTACGATGCAACCGGGCTGCCGCTGCACTTCGACAACCAGTCGATCTTCAAGGAGCGGTTCCATCTCGACAAGGCCGATCCGAACCTCCTGCATGACGAAATCACCGTGATCGACCACGCCTTGACGCGGCCCTGGAGCGTCGACAAGACATTCAAGCGCAACCCCAATCCGCATCCGAACTGGACGCTCACGGCGTGCACCGAGGGCAACAACACCATCGTCATCGGCGAGGAAAACTACTTCCTGAGCGGGGAAGGGCTGTTGATGCCCGCCAAGAAGAACCAGGCGCCACCCGATCTGAGATACTTCAAGCAGACGCAGAAGTGACCGCTTCGTCGCTCCGATTAGGCTCACACACACCAGTGTCATTGCCCGGCTCGACCGGGCAATCCAGTATTCCCGGTCGGTGTTTACTGGATCGCCCGGTCAAGCCGGGCGATGACGGCAAATTGTAAGTCAGCCTAAACAACTCACTTCGCCACTCGCACCAGCGTCTTGCCGAAGTTCTTGCCCTGCAGCATGCCGAGGAACGCGGCCGGCGCGTTCTCCAGGCCGTCGACGATGTCCTCGCGGTATTTGAGGCGCCCGCTGCGCACCCATTCGCCGGCGTCGCGCAGGAAATCGCCCTGCTTGGAGGCAAAATCCCAAACGATGAAGCCTCGCAGCAGCAGGCGCTTGCGCAGCACCGTGAACATGTCCGGCCCCGGCATCGGGCTGGCCAGATTGTATTGCGCGATCAGGCCGCATACGGGAATGCGCGCGAAGTCGTTGAGCAGCGGCCACACCGTCTGCTGCACGGCGCCGCCGACATTCTCGAAATAGACGTCGATGCCGGCGGGACAGGCCGCGGCGAGCGCATCGCGAAAATCAGACGCGCGATGATCGACGCAGGCGTCGAAGCCGAGCGTCTCGGCGACGTACCGGCATTTGTCCGCGCCGCCGGCGATCCCCACCGCCCGGCATCCCCTGATCTTGGCGATCTGCCCGACCACCGCGCCGACCGCGCCGGAGGCCGCCGCGACCACGACAGTCTCTCCGGGCTTGGGCTGCCCGATTTCGGTGAGGCCGACATAGGCCGTCATCCCGGGCATGCCGAGTACGCCGAGCGCTGTCGAGACCGGCGCCGCCGCCGGGTCGAGCTTGCGCAGCCCGGCGCCGTTGGAAAGGGCGTATTCCTGCCAGCCGCCGGAGCCCAGGACGATATCGCCGGCGGCGAATTTCGGATGTCGCGAGGCTGCGATTTCGCCGACCGTGCCGCCCACCATGGGCTCCCCGACCTCCGCCGACTTCGCATAGGATTTCGCCGCGCTCATGCGGCCGCGCATATAGGGATCGAGCGAGAGATAGAGGGTGCGCATCAGCACCTCGCCGTCGCCCGGCTCCGGGGCGGTTGCCTGCATGAGGGCGAAATTGTCGAGGCCCGGCATGCCCTCGGGACGGCTCTTGAGCACGATCTGCCGGTTGACGCTCGCTGCCATCGGAACTCTCCTTGCGGAACTTCACTCGCTGCCGGCGGCACCGGCGCGCCGGACCACATCGGCCCAGCGCACGATCTCCGATTTGACGAAAGCCTGCAGGACCTCCGGCGACGGCGTCACCAGGGGCACCATGCCCCTGGCGGACAGCTCATCGCGGAAGCGCGGATCCGATACGATGGCGTGCAGCTCCGCGTTGAGCTTGTCGAGGATGTCCCGCGGCATTCCGGCGGGCGCCACCACCATCTGCCAGGACGAGGCGTCGAAGCCGGAGAGCCCGGCCTCGGCGAGCGGAGGAATCTCGGGCGCCGCGCCGACCCGCTGCGCGGTCGAGACGCCGAGCGCGCGCAGCTTGCCGGTGCGCACCAGCGGCAGCGTCGTCCCGAAATCGCCGAACATCATCGACACATGGCCGGCGACGACATCGTTGAGGGCGGGCGCGAGCCCCTTGTAGGGCACGTGCGTCGCCGTGATCCCGGTGACGCTCTTGAGGAGCTCGGCAAAGAGATGCGCCGCGCCGCCGTGACCGTTCGAGGCATAGGTCAGCGCCTCGGGCTTGGCCTTCGCATAGGCGACGAGTTCGGCGACCGTGTTCACCGGCAGCGACGGATTGACGACCAGGATGAACGGCACGCCGGCCACGCTCGCCACCGGAACCAGGTCGCGGGTCGGATCGTAAGGCAGGCTTTTGTAGATGGTGACGTTGATCGCCATGGTCGTGCTAGTGCCGAGCAGCAGGGTGTAGCCATCGGGCGCTTGCTTCGACACATAGGCGGCGGCGAGCACGGTGCCGGCACCGGGGCGGTTTTCCACCACGAAGGGTTTGCCCAGGCGCTGCTCCAGCCGCTGGCCGACGAGGCGCGCCATCAGGTCGGTGGCGCCGCCGGGAGCATAAGGGACGATGAAGCTGACGGGCCGGACCGGGTAGTCGGCCGCGCGCGCCGGCACGGCGGCGGCGAGGAGCGCGAGCGCTGCCGCGGCACATCGGAGCGGTTTCATGGCGTCTCCCCAGCGTCGACAAATTGTGGTCGGCTGCGCGGCGTGCCCGCATCCTTATGACGGACAGCCCATCCTGTTGCGCGGTTCCGGCGGCGTCAATGGGCCGCGCGCGGGGTTCGCGCGCGCAGCAGGATCAACGCCAGCGGCGCCATCAGCAGCGCGAGCAGCGCAAAATCCCTGAACACGTCGATATAGGCCAAGAGCGCTGCCTGCTGCATGACGACTTGGCTGATGTAGTCGAATGCGGCCGTTGGTGCGACCGCGGCCGGGACGCCCTGGGCGGTCAATGCCGTCGTCGCGTTCGCGATCGCCTGCTGATAGGCCGAAGACGACGGGACCAGATGGTCGGCGAGATAGTTTTGGTGGACCTGCGAGCCGCGCGCGATGATCGTAGTCGCCACCGAGATGCCGATGCTGCCGCCGAGATTGCGAGCGACATTGATGAGCGAAGAGGCCTCGCTGGTCTTTTGCGGCGGCAGCCCGGTATAGGATGCCGACGTGATCGGAATGAAGACGAACGGCAATCCGACCGTCTGGAGCACCCGCGCCCAGGCGTAGAAGCTGAAATCGGCCTGGCCGGAGAGCGAGGTCATGTGAAACATCGCCAACCCGATCGACGCCATCCCGCCGGCGATGAGGTATTTCACCGGGACGTGTGCGGCAAGCACGCCGACCACCGGCATCAGCATCAGCATTGCCAGTCCCCCGGGCATCAAAGCCAGGCCCGACAGGGTCGCCGAGTATTGGTAGACCTCCTGCAGCAGCTGCGGGATGAGCTGGGTGGTGCCGAACAGGATCGCGCCGACCGCCAGCATCATCAGCGAGGAGGAGGCGAAGGCGGTGTAGCCGTAAAGCTTGAGGTCGACGATCGGTTCCTTGTGCATCAACTCCCAGGGCACGAACAGGACGAAGGAGACGAACGATACGGCCGCAAAGAACACGATGAAGTTCGATGAAAACCAGTCGTCCTCCTGGCCCTTGTCGAGGACGATCTCGAGGCAGCCGAGAAACAACGCCACCAGGATGAATCCGATCCAGTCGACCTTCAGCCCGCGCGCGATACGCTCCTTGCGCTCTTGTTCCAGCGCCTCCGGTTCGGTGACGAGCCAATTCACCAGCACCAGCGAGATCGCGCCGATCGGGCCGTTGATCAGGAAAATCCAGTGCCAGGACAGATTGTCGGTGAGCCAGCCGCCGATCGTCGGGCCGACGGTCGGCGCCACCAGGACGGCGACGCCATATAGCGCAAAGGCGAGCGAGCGCTTGTTCTCGGGAAAAGTGTCGGCGAGCATCGCCTGCTCGCTCGGCGCCATGCCGCCGCCGCCGATGCCCTGAAGCACGCGAAAGAAGATCAGCATCTGCAGGTTCGGCGCGAGCGCGCATAGAACGGAACTCACGGTGAAGGTGGCGACGCAGGCCATGTAGAAGCGCTTGCGTCCGACCACGCCCGACAGCCAGCCGCTGATGGGCAGGATGACGGCGCTCGCAACGAGATAGCTCGTCAGCACCCAGGTGCTCTCGTCGACGCTCGCGGCAAGGCTGCCGGCGATATATTGAAGCGCGACGTTCGCGATCGAGGTATCGAGCACCTGCATGAAGGTGGCGATCGAGATCACCACCGCGATCAGCCAGGGATTGCGTCCACCCGCCGCGGAGCGGCTGAGCGGATCGGGACCCCGACCTGGGCTCCGCCCCTGCGCGCTCATCGCACTTTCACGGTCGGGACCACCGACATGCCGGGACCGATATAGACATCGGGAGGATGGTCGAAGACGATCTTGACGGGCACGCGCTGCACCACCTTGACGTAGTTTCCGGTGGCATTTTGGGGCGGCAGCAGGCTGAAAGCCGCGCCGCTGCCGGCCTGGACGCTGTCCACATGACCTTTGAAGATGCGGCCGGGATAGGCGTCGATCGCGATATCGGCCGGCTGCCCCGGGCGCATCAGGGTGAGCTGGGTTTCCTTGAAATTCGCGGTGACCCATTTGTTTTCCGGTACGAAGATCATCAGCAACTGCCCCGGCTGGGCCAGTGCGCCGACCGCCGCGGAGATCTGGGTGGCGCGGCCGGGCTCGGGCGCGGTGAGGCGGGTGCGCTCCAGATTGTCCCGGGCATGCTGCAGGACGGCTTCCATCTGCTTGAGCTGGGCGGCTGCGCTGAGGCGCTGGGCTTGCAGCACGGGGATTTGCTTCTGCGCGGCGACGGCATTGGCCTGGGCGCTCGCCACACCGGCTGTTGCCTGGATCAAATTTGAAACGTTCTGCTGCGCTGCCTGCTCGGTGCCGGCGCCGCGCTTGACCAGGTCCTGGGCGCGAGCGTTCTCCTGTTGGGCAAAGGTGAGCGCCGCCTGGGTCTGCACCACCTGTTTTTCGGCCTGATCGATGCGGGCATTCTGGGCTTCGATCTGGGCATCCAGGTTGCCTATGGCCGCGTTCGCCTGGGCGACCTGGGCCTGAGCCTCTTCGACGGCGGCTTGGTAGTCGCGGGGATCGATCTGCACCAGCAAGCCGCCGGTCTGGACCAGCTGGTTGTCGGTGACGGGAACCGCGGTGATGGCGCCGACCACCTGCGAGCTCACATACACATTGCGCGCGTCGATGAACGCGTCGTCGGTGGATTCGTAATTGCGGGCATGCAGCCACCACATGACGCCGCCCGCGGCCAGCAGGGCCACGGCCACGGCGGCGGCCAATGCGGCATAAGGATGCCGGCGCAACAGACCACGGGCCCGCTCGGTCTTTTGCGCTGGCTTTTGGCTCGGCTCGTGGTCGGATACATGGTCCGACTTGGCCTGCGGCCGGTCGCGCCCAGTGTCCAGGCGCTCCGGAGACGCGGTGTTCGACTGGCCGTCCATCAACTCACTTTGCGACAGCGGCATCTGGAATTCCAGCGGCTGAAAGCGCCGAGCCATCGGGGCAATGTACTTTCCGGGCCAAAGTTCCCGCATGGCGATGAAAACCCGACTAAATCCGCCACAGGCCACAATTCTTGACAGGTCAGCCCGCGCGGTTCATAACCCCCCGGCAGCGCGGGCCGGCAGCGGTTCCGCGCGCTTTGTTGCGAGCACCCAAGTCTTATTGCGAACCAAGCCTTGTTGCAGGTTTCGCAGGGCCGGGCGTCCGTAGCTGCATCGCAAACCACGATCGAAAGAAGCCGGTCCGGGCATGCTTGTCCGTGTATCGGGTGACGAACACGAGGAAGAAAAAGATGTTCGCGGTCATCAAAACGGGCGGCAAGCAGTTTCGCGTCGTCGCCGAAGACATCCTGCGGGTCGATCGGGTCGAGGCCGAGCCGGGCTCGGTGATCGAGTTCGGCGAAGTCCTGGTGGTCGGCGGCGAGAGCACCATGCTGGGCGCGCCGACGGTCGAAGGCGCAACGGTCGCCGCCGAAGTGCTGGATCACGTGCGCGGGCCGAAGGTGATCGCCTTCAAGAAGCGCCGCCGCAAGAATTCGCGGCGCAAGCGCGGCCATCGCCAGGAGTTTTCGCTGGTGCGAATCACCGAGATCCTGACCGAAGGCAAGAAGCCGTCGCAGACGCCGCCGCCGCGCCCGAAGCGGGAGCCGCGGCCGGAAAAGCCTGAAGCTTCAGAGGCCGTCGCGTAACGAGATTTTGAAGAAAATTGAGGCGGCGCCCGGATAGGCAGCCGTCATCAAATCGAACAAATGACCCCATAGAACGGAGACAATCATGGCGCACAAGAAAGCAGGCGGGTCGTCGCGCAACGGGCGCGATTCGGCAGGCCAGCGCCTCGGCGTGAAGAAGTTCGGCGGCGAGGCGTGCCTTGCCGGGAATATCATCGTGCGGCAACGCGGCACCCAGTGGCATCCCGGCCCCAATGTGGGCATCGGCAAGGACCACACCCTGTTCGCGTTGATCGACGGCCATATCGAGTACCGCACCAAAGCCAAGGGCCGCGTCTATGTCTCGGTAGTACCGATGCAGGCCGCGGCCGAATAGACGGTGGATCACATCGAGGTCCGCCGGCGCGTCAGTCGACCCGGTGGACCCCAGAAGGGTTCCGATGAGGGGGAGACGGGCAGCCGGCTCCCCCTCATGGTTTTCGTTAAACCAAGGAACCCGACCATGAGTTTGCTGGATAGAACGCCAACCGACACCTTCCGAGAGGGAAGTACCCCCGTCCTCGAGACCGAGCGGCTGTGCCTGCGCGCGCCGCGCCTCGAGGACGCTAAGCTGGTGGCCGCGCTCGCCAACGATCGGCGCATCGCCGAAAATACGACCCGCATCCCCCACCCTTACGCCTTGTCCGACGCCAGGGAGTGGATCGGCGCCGTCAACAAGAAGGACGGCGAGGTGGCCTTTCTCGTCACGATGGCCGCAGAAGTGATCGGCGCCTGCGGATTTCGTGACCGCGACGACGTGCCGGAGGTCGGCTACTGGCTCGGCGTGCCGTTCTGGGGCAACGGCTATGCCACCGAGGCGGCCCGCGCGGTGATCGACCATGCCTTCACCGACCGCGGACACAAGGTGCTCCTCGCGGCCGCGCGCGTCAGCAATCCGGCGTCGCGGCGCGTGCTGGAGAAATGCGGCTTCCAATGGACCGGCGTCAGCCTTTACCGCGTCCGCGCCATCCACTCGTCGGTGCCGGTCGACCGGTTCCGCCTCGAGCGCGGCATCTGGGCTTCGATCAAGACCTGGGGCGCGGCGCGGCCGAAGCCGCCAGTGCCGCGGCGCACCGGTTAGCGGCGCCCCCGCACGGCCATTCGGTGATCCCCGCAAAAGCGAGCCGACAGCCGAACGCTGGACCCGGCAAGCTGTGGTATGTTTCTTGTCCGCTCACCTTCGAGGAGGCTCAGATGTCCAAGCGTGCAACGGGCGACCGCCTTCGTTGGCGGATTAGGGCATGGGGTTTATCGGCGGCATTTGCGTGCGCTGTTGCGGCGCTATCGCCCGCGCTCGCCGAAGAGAACGCACCAATCCCGAATTTTGCTCCAGATAACGTCACCGGTTGGTTGAAAGGACCGGGCGACGAGTTTCTCCCGCCGGACCTCGGCCCCGGTCCGGTCCGATCCGATCCCGCCCACCACTATGTTTCCAATGCCGTCGCCCTGCAGGAAACGGTCAAGATCGCCGACGTCACCAACCCGATCCTGCAGCCCTGGGTGGTGGAGCAAATGAAAAAATCCAATGATGAGGTTCTTGACGGAAAAGTCGGGTTCACTGCGCGATCACGTTGCTGGCCGCATGGTGTTCCGGGCTTTTTACTTTATCCGGTCCACCCCATATTTTTCATCCAGGCGCCGCGGGAGGTCCTGATGACCTGGGGGCAGGATTTCCAGCTGCGTCGCGTTTACCTGGACGTGCCCCACAGCGCCGATCCGAAGCCTTCATGGTACGGCGAGTCCGTCGGTCATTATGAGAACGGCGACACCCTGGTGGTCGACACGATCGGCCTGAATGACAAGACCTACGTGGACAATTATCGCACGCCCCACACGACCCGGCTCCACGTGGTGGAGCGCTTCAGGCTGGTGGACGGCGGGGACGTGCTGGAAGTCAAAGTTCATGTCGAGGACCCCGGCGCATTCACGATGCCGTGGAACGCCGTTCAGCGTTACCGGCGCGACCACCGTCCCGCGGAAGTCCCGCTCCACGAAATGGTATGCGCGGAGAACAACGGGGATCACTTCAATCAGGGCCTCTATCCAATCCCACAGGCCGACAAGCCGGATTTCTGAGCGGCGCGGGAGACCCGACGACGCATCGCTGGAATTACGGCCTTGTGGCTGGAACCGGAATCGTCTGTGCTCGGCTGACAGGTCCGGTCGAGCAGCCGCGTTCATGACGCGCCCGCCGCCGATTTCAGCAAATTGAGTTCGGGGAGAACAAATGTCATCTCAGGTCCAAAGAGTGGCGGCAGCTCTTGCTCTCGGGCTCTTCTTCACGCCGCCGGTTTCCGACGCCATCAGTACGATCACGTACGCGGTCGGGCGGCTCGTTCCGGCCGACATCGGCAATCTCAGCTTCATTTCTCCGGCGCAGGGTCAGCCGGATGCGCTCGGCACGTACAACAATGCCGTAAGCGCCTTCAAGTCGATCTCGAGTCAGCGGCGCGCACAGATCAATTCGAGACAACAGCTGCCCAACCTGCCGGGACAGGCGCTCTATCTTGCCCGCAACAACATGATAAGCGCGTATAAGGATCTCACCGCCGTGCTTCCCTCCAAGATCGGAAGACCCAATAAATTCGGGATTCCTCCGGCATATTTCGATGCCGACAACGAGCCGCTTCTCGATGAATATACGAAACTCTTTGCCGTCATGCAGGCGCCACCCGCCAATGCGCAAAACTCCGATACTCCATTCAGCGACGTTGTCGACCTGGGAACCGCCATTGCACGAGCCAGGGGCCTCGATGCGGCAACCGCCGGAGTGGCGGGTCGCATCAGCCTCGGCCTCTTCTTCGCCGAGACGAATGGCAATCAGAACATCGGCAATGCGCGATCGAATACCTACAAGGGAAGCTTTCAAACAGGCGTATCTGAAGATCAAAACGGTCAAAGGAAATGGGCGTCGATCAAAAAGTCGATTGCAGCCTTTGATCCCGCGCTGAGCGCTCGCGACGACAAAGAAGAGGCGCGGGTCGGCAG
This sequence comes from uncultured Alphaproteobacteria bacterium, assembly GCA_963800215.1. Lineage (GTDB taxonomy): Bacteria > Pseudomonadota > Alphaproteobacteria > Rhizobiales > Xanthobacteraceae > JAJPKK01. The sequence continues at coordinate 161,867 of CAWCZY010000016.1, forward strand.
TTCAGATCATCGATTCAATCATTGGACCGCCGTGAGAGACGGCCTGATGAACGCACACGCAGAGCTTTTCCCGCAAATACGGGCGATCATCAAAGCGTTGCCGGATCCGATCGATCAAATGAAACTTTTCGAGCTCATCCAGATCATTCCCAGTCCGACCAGGTCCGCCCTCAATTCAGGCAACTTGGCTAATTATAAAATTTCCGACCCGACGATAATGGGATATTTGCGCAACAACAGCGTCTTCACATTCGGACAGGCCGACAGGGCGAAGACATCGGCGAACTTCCGTGAAATTCTCGATGCGATGTGGCTATTCAATGAGAAATTTGAACGGGCGCTGTCCAAATTCGACGAGATCAAGGCTCAGAAAAAAGGGTGAGAAATCCGCCGTTGCCGATCGGAGCGACACGCGCGAAGCGACTTTCGGTCGCCCCGAAGTAGCCGATACCTCACCGCCCTGGTTGGCGCCGGCCCCGCGCGGCCCTTGAAAAGCCGCGCGGGAATGGCTTGATACAGCGATGAAATTCCTCGATCAGGCGAAGATCTATATCCGCTCGGGCAACGGCGGCGCGGGCAGCGTCTCGTTCCGCCGCGAGAAATTCATCGAATTCGGCGGACCCGACGGCGGCGACGGCGGGCGCGGCGGCGATGTCGTGGCCGAATGCGTCGACGGCCTCAACACGCTGATCGACTACCGCTATCAGCAGCATTTCAAGGCCAAGACTGGTGGTCACGGCATGGGCAAGAACCGCACCGGGGCGAACGGTTCCAGTGTCGTTCTCAAGGTGCCCAAGGGCACCCAGATCTTCGACGAGGACAACGAGACCCTGCTCGCCGACCTCACCGCCCTCGGCGACCGCGTGGTGCTCGCCAAGGGCGGCAATGGCGGGTTCGGCAATGCCCATTTCAAGTCCTCGACCAATCGCGCGCCGCGTCACGCCAATCCCGGGCTCGAAGGCGAGGAGCGCACCATCTGGCTGCGCCTCAAGCTGATCGCCGATGCCGGCCTGGTGGGGCTGCCCAATGCGGGCAAGTCGACCTTCCTCGCGGCGGTGAGCGCGGCCAAGCCCAAGATCGCCGATTACCCCTTTACCACGCTGCATCCCCAACTCGGCGTGGTCCGCGTCGATGGCCGCGAGTTCGTCCTGGCGGACATTCCGGGGCTCATCGCCGGCGCCCATGAAGGCGTCGGGCTCGGCGACCGCTTTCTCGGCCATGTGGAGCGCTGCCGCGTCCTGCTCCATCTCGTCGACGGCACCTGCGAGCATGCCGGAAAGGCCTACAAGACCGTGCGCCAGGAGCTTGCGGCCTACGGCCATGGGCTCATCGACAAGCCGGAGATCGTCGCGCTCAACAAGGCCGATGCGCTGATGCCGGAGCAGCTCAAGGAGCAGAAGGCCCGGCTCAAGCGGGCCGCCAAGGCAACCCCCCTCGTCATTTCGGGGGTGACGCACCAAGGCGTGCCGGAGGCGCTGCGCGCGCTCGTCAAGGTGATCGACGGCGCCCGCGAGGAGGCCGATGCGCCGCGCGAGGAGGCCTGGGGATCATAGCCATCCGGTGCCTTAACCAGCGGATGCGGCAAGGTATTTTTCGCTTCTTTCCGGTGGCGGAATCGCCCTTGCAGGGCTATATTCTTTCTTTGCGGGGCTGCAAGGTCCGGTCGACCTCCTTCCGTTAGCGACGGCTCCGCACTTTCGCGACACCACAGGGAACCCACCGCCACTTCGCGGGCGATTTGGTTTTTCAAAACGAGCCGAACATGACGTCCAACCGCACCGATCACATCCGCCTGACCTCCCACCCGGAGCCGGGCGGCAAGTCGCGCTTCCCGATCCACTGGGGTGCAGCCACGGCGCGGACGCGGGGACCGGTCATCGGTACGGTGTCGCGGCTCCATGACCGCAACGTCATCGGCACCCATGGCGGCTCCTATGCGCTCTATCGCGCGCTGGCGGTCACCGCCGGCGCACTCGATCCGATCCGCCGCCCGGACCTGACCAACACATTCCCGGCCGCGACCATCGGGCCGTTTCCGCAATGGTCGGAGCCGCAGCGCATCGTCTCGCTCGACCCCTGGGGCCATCTGGTCGCCGACAGCTTCAAGACCGAGATCGCAGAGGGCCTCGACGTCCGCCCCACCATCGCGGTCACCCGCGCGCGGCTCGATCTCATCGAGATGCGCGATGCCATCCGCGCCGGGCGCCTCCTGCCCGACGGCAAGCACATTCACGACAATGGCAGCGTGTCGGTGGTCAAGGTCGCGATCGATCCGGTGTGGTACCTGCCCGGCGTCGCCGAACGATTCGGCACTACCGAGACGCATCTGCGCCGTGCCCTGTTCGAGCAGACCGCCGGGATGTTTCCCGAGCTCGTCACCCGTCCCGACATGCACGTGTTCCTGCCCCCGATCGGCGGCACCACCGTGTACCTGTTCGGCGACGTGGAAAAGCTCGCCAATCCGCGCACCAAGATCACCTGCCGGGTCCATGACGAGTGCAACGGCTCCGACGTGTTCGGCTCCGACATCTGCACCTGCCGGCCCTATCTTATTCACGGCATCGAGGAATGCGCCCGCGCGGCGCAGCAAGGCGGCCTCGGCGTCATCGTCTATAACCGCAAGGAAGGACGCGCCTTGGGCGAGGTCACCAAGTTCCTCGTCTACAACGCCCGCAAGCGCCAGGAAGGCGGCGATTCCGCCGCCACCTATTTCGAGCGGACCGAATGCGTCGCCGGTGTGCAGGATGCGCGCTTCCAGCAGCTGATGCCCGATCCCATCCACTGGCTCGGCCTGCGCCGGATCGACCGCTTCGTCTCCATGAGCGACATGAAGCACGATGCGCTGGTTTCGCAGGGCATCGAGATCGTCGAGCGCGTGGCCATTCCCGACGAGCTGGTGCCGCCCGACGCCCATGTAGAGATCGATGCCAAGCGGGCCGCCGGCTATTACTCGCCGGAACCGGCATCGCAGGAGTCCGCCGCCACCGTCGGCCGCCCGCTCGAGAAATATTGAGCGTGATCGCACCCGCCGACGCCGCGCTGTCGCTCATGAGTGCCGCCGCCGTGCGCGAGCGGGCGAACCTCTTGCTGCACAAAGGCCTCGACGACGCGCTGTCGCATTTCCGGATCGATCTGGACCGCCTGGAAGACGCCACCGATCTCACCCTCGAGGTCACTGCCGCGGCCTATCCCGATTTCGATATCCCCTTTCATTCGCGCTGGCGGCATTTCGTGCTCGACGGCCAGGACCGCTGGGCGGACCTCGCCGGTACCACGAGCTGGCGCGATCGCGCCGCGCGGGCGCGCGCCGAGTTCGATCTCGTCATGGTCAGCGTGCTGCTCGATGCCGGAGCCGGCCCGGACTGGCGGTTTCGTGACCCGGTGACCGGCCGCGAGATCGGCCGCTCGGAGGGGCTCGCACTGGCGAGCCTCGTTATGTTCGCCGCGGGCGCGTTTTCCGGCCGGCCCGAGGACCCCCTGCGGGCCGATGCGGCGACGCTCGAACGGCTCGCGGATGAGACGCTGTTCGCGGGCTTCCGGGTCGGCGACGCCAATCCGCTGCTCGGCATAGCCGGCCGCGCCGACCTGTTGCGTCGGCTCGGCCGCACCGTGGCGGCGGCGCCTACGATCTTCGCGACGAAAGACGAGCCGCGGCCCGGCGGCCTGTTCGATCATCTCGCCGGCCTCGCCGCAGGCGGGCGCATCGAAGCCGCCACCGTCCTGCGCGAGCTGCTCACACATCTCGGGCCGATCTGGCCGTCGCGGATCACGCTTGGCGGCATTCCCCTGGGGGACTGCTGGCGGCATCCGGCACTGCGCACCGATGACGCCACCGACCAGCTGGTGCCGCTCCATAAGCTGTCCCAATGGCTCGCTTACTCCCTGATCGAGCCGTTGGAACGCGCCGGCATCGCCGTGACCGCCATCGATGGCTTGACCGGTCTCGCGGAGTACCGCAATGGCGGGCTGTTCATCGATTCCGGTGCCCTGGTATTCCGCAACGCTGAGGATGCGCGACGCCGGCATGATGTGTCCGCGCCGCTGGTAGTGGAATGGCGCGCCCTCACCGTGGCCTTGCTCGACCGCCTAGCGGCGCTGGTGCGCAAGCGGGTCGGACGCGACGCACGCGACCTCCCGCTCGCACGTATCCTGCAGGGCGGGACCTGGGCCGCAGGCCGCGTGCTGGCGCGTCGGCTGCGGCCGGACGGCTCGCCGCCCGTCGCCGTGATCAGTGACGGAACGGTGTTTTGACCAAGGGGCGAAACATGGAAGGCGTGACCGTCGTCTCGCATCCGCTGGTGCAGCACAAGCTGACCCTGCTGCGCGACAAGAGCCGATCGACCAAATCGTTCCGCGAACTGTGCCGCGAGCTCGGCATCCTCATGTGCTACGAGGTCACTCGCGACCTGCCGCTCGACTATGTCGACATCGAAACCCCGATGGCGCGTATGCGGGCGCCGCGGATCGCCGGCAAGAAGCTGGTGTTCGCGCCGATCCTGCGCGCCGGCATGACCCTGGTCGAGGGCATGCTCGAGCTGGTCCCGGCGGCGCGCGTGGCCCATATCGGGCTTTACCGCGACCCCGACACGCTGACGGCGGTGGAATATTTCTTCAAAGCGCCGATCGATATCGCCGAACGCCAGGTCATCGTGATCTCGCCGGTGATCGCTACCGGCAACACCGCCGTCGCCGCGGTCGACCGGATAAAAGAGCGCGGCGCCAAGGACATCAGGTTCGTCTGCCTCATCACCGTGCCGCTGGCGATCGAGCGGCTGCGCGGCATCCACCCGGACGTCCGCATCTGGACCGCGGCCATCGACGATCGCCTCGACGAGGAAGCTTACATCATTCCCGGCCTGGGCGACGCCGGCGACCGCGCCTTCGGCACCAGATGAAGCCTTACTCCCTCTCCCGCTCGCGGGGGAGCGGACAAGGATGCCGGCGCTGCGGGGGGATGTCCGGGCAATGCCTCAATGAGATAATCGAGGGTTGGCGCGCCGCCGGTTTGGCTTTAAGAAGACGGGGCGGGAAGGTGGAAGGGTTTTGAATGGGATCGAGAACGCTGTCGCGCTATTTCGCCGGCCGCTTTTTCGTGTCGGTGGTGGCGGTTTTCCTCGGCGTCTTCGTGCTGGTCCTGTTCGTCGACTACATCGACCTGATGCGGCGGGCCTCCGACGCTCCCAAGGCCCAAGCCTCGATGCTCGTGCTGGTGTCGCTGTTCCGCGTTCCGCAGATCATGGAGCGCCTGTTGCCGTTCAGCGTCCTGATCGGAACGATGACGTGCTTCCTGAGCCTGTCGCGGCGGATGGAACTCGTGGTCGCGCGCGGAGCCGGCATTTCGGTGTGGCAGATCATTGCACCCGCGCTCATGGTCGCCCTGGTTCTCGGCGCGTTCGGGTCCCTGGTCTACAACCCGGTTTCGGCGAATCTCCGGGAGATCTCGAAGCGGCTCGAAATCGCAGATTTTCGGCAATTTCCAATCCGCATTGGACTCCTTCGACAGCGGCTACTGGGTGCGCCAGCGCGGCAATGACGGCGAGTCCATCATGAACGCATTGCAGAGCCGCGAGCAGGGCCTCAAGCTCAATTCCATCATCGCATTCACCTTCAACGCGACCGGCGAATTCAAGGAGCGCATCGAGGCCAAGAGCGCGGAACTCAAGCCGGGAGCCTGGCAATTGAGGGAGGCGAGGGTCTACGCTCCCAACGTGCTGCCGCAGGATTTCGAAACCTATTCCTTGCCGACGAAATTGACCCGCGAGCAGGTCGCCGAGAGCTTCGCCGCGCCCGACACGGTCGGATTCTGGCATTTGCCGACCTATATCCGCTATGCAGAGGATTCCGGCCTCGCCGCAGCCGGCTACCGGCTCCAATATCAGATCCTGCTGGCGCGGCCGTTCCTGCAGGCGGCGATGGTGCTGCTGGCCGCTTCCTTCAGCCTGCGCGCGTTCCGTTTCGGCGGGGTGCCGCAGCGCATCCTGCTCGGCATCGCGGCCGGATTCTCGATCTACGTTCTCTCCAAGGTGACCGAGGATTTGAGCAAGGCCGAACTGCTCTATCCCCTGCTTGCGGCCTGGCTGCCGATCATTGCCGGCGGCCTGTTCGGATTTCTCATCCTGCTGCATGAGGAAGACGGCTGATCCGATTACGTCGACCCCCTTGGGGTCATCGCCCGGCTTGACCGGGCGATGACGGTGAAGTGTGGTTCAATCCAGCCAATTCGGCTCGCCGCCCTCGCAGGAACCGGTCGACGACGCTTTCGAGTTCGCCGCCCGGCACGATTTCCGCGCTGATGCCGGCAGCGCGGCCGGCCTGGGCGTCGATCTCCTTGTCGCCGATCATCAAGCTTGCGGCCGCGTCGACCGGCCAATGGGCGAGCAGGTCGAGGATCATTCCGGGCGCCGGCTTGCGGCATGAGCACCGGAGCCGGTAGGCGCCGACGCCGGCGTCGGGATGATGGGGGCAATAGCGGATGTCGTCGATGCGGGCGCCGATCGCACGCAGGTCGTCGCCCATCCTGGCGTGGAGTGCCGTCACGTCTTCTTCGCCGAACATGCCGCGCGCGACGCCGGATTGATTGGTGACGACGAAGACATAAATGCCGCTGTCGTTGAGCCGGCGGATCGCCGCCTTGGCGCCGGGCATCCAGCGGAAGTCCTGCCAGCGATGCACATAGCCGATGTCTTCGTTGAGAGTGCCGTCGCGATCGAGGAATACCGCGGGACGCCGCACCGGCTCTGCAGGTCGCGCGGACGGGCCCATGCCGACGCAGCCCGTTCAACCCAGCCGGAACAGCTCGGCGGCGAGGCCGCCGTTGATCCGTTCGGCAGTGGCGGCGTCGACTCCGCTGGCGGCGACGATCTTGGTCGGCATCAGGTCCCCGATCGGGAACGGGGTGTCCGATCCCATCATGACGCGGTCGGCGCCGACGATTTCGATCACGAAGCGCAGCACGCGCGGATCGTGCAGGACGGTGTCGGTATAGATGCGCTCCAGCGCGTCCGAGGGATTGCCGACGCCGGGCGTCAGCTCGAAATTCCGGCGCAGGCGGCCGATCAGGAACGGCAGGCCGGCGCTGCCCATCGGGGCGATGAACTTGATGTTCTTGTAGCGCGCGACGTGGCCTTTGCAGACCAGCCGCGCGATCGCGACCATGGCGTCGGTGATGCGGCCGACCGCATTCTGCAGGCCGTAGTCATAGGTGCGCACGTCGCCGGCGTCGAAGCTCGGATGGATATGGATCGCGGCGCCGACGTCGTCGGCCGCCGCCCAGAAGACATCGAGATCGGCGCTGTCGAGCACGCTGCCGATGCCGCGCGGCAAGGTGCCGATCATGGCGCCGGGACATCCCGCCGCGACCGCGCTCTTGAGAACGGCGGCGGCGCGGGTGCCGTCCTGCAGCGGCAGCGTGGCGAGCGGAACGAAGGCGCGCTCGGTCTTGGCGAGGTCGAGCAGCGCGTCGTTGATCAGCCGGCTCCAGGCTTCGCCTTCGGCGCCCGGCAGCTCATAGCCGAACATGTCGACCCAGCCGCCGCACACCTGCCGGTCGATGCCCTGCTGTCGCATCCAGGCGAGCCGCCCGGGAATGTCGCTCAGCGGCTTCGACACCGGCCGCGTTGCCTTGCCGCCGGCGAAAGCAAAGGCGATACCGCCGCCTTCCTCGATGAGGCGCAGGGAAGGAAAGTGCGTGCGGTCGCGGCGGATAACCTTGAGAAGATCCGGCGGCACGAGATGAGCGTGGGAATCGACGATCATTGGTCCTCGGGCAAATCTCGCTGCGCCTATTGCGCTACTATGCCTTCGGCGGCGGTTTCGAGATTGAAGGCGGCGGCGAACAGGGCTTTGGTATAAGGACTCTTCGGCGCCTTGAAAATATCGGCGGCGGCGCCCTCTTCGACGATCTTGCCGTGGCGCATCACGATCAGCTTGCTGGCGAGCGCCGCCACCACCCGCAGATCGTGGGAGATGAAGAGATAGGTGAGGTCCTTGCGGTGCTGCAGGTCGCGCAGGAGATCGACGATCTGGGACTGGATCAGCATGTCGAGGGCGCTGGTCGGCTCGTCGAGCACGACGAAGGTCGGCTCCAGCACCACCGCGCGCGCCACCGCGATGCGCTGGCGCTGGCCGCCGGAGAATTCGTGCGGGTAGCGAAACCGCGTCTCCGGATCGAGGCCGACCTCGACCAGCGCGCGGATCACGCGGTCCTCGCGCTCGCTCTCGCCGAGCTTGGGCTGATGCACCCGCAGGCCCTCCTCGATGATGTCGGCGATCGACATGCGCGGGCTGAGCGAGCCGTAGGGATCCTGGAACACGATCTGCATGTCGTGGCGGAACGGCCGCATCGTCCTTGAACTTCAGGCCCTGCAGATCGCGGCCGAGGAACACGATGGGGCCCTTGGAGGAGATCAGCCGCAGGATCGCGAGCCCCAGCGTCGTCTTGCCGGAGCCGGATTCGCCGACGATGCCCAGCGTCTCGCCGCGCCGTACCTCGATGCTCACGCCGTCCACCGCCTTGATGTGGCCGACAACCTTGCGCATCACGCCACGCTTGATCGGGAACCAGACCTTGAGATCGTCGGTGCGGATGATGACGTCGCCCTGCGGATTGAGCGGCGCCGGCTGGACCTTGGGCTCGGCGGCGAGGAGAGCGCAGGTGTAGGGATGCTGCGGCGCCTTGAACACCTGCTCGACCGGTCCGTGCTCGACGATCTTGCCGTGCTTCATCACGCAGACCCGCTCCGCGATCCTGCGGACGATGCCGAGGTCATGGGTGATGAACAGGATCGCCATCCCGAGGCGCGACTGCAGATCCTTGAGAAGCTGGAGAATCTGCGCCTGCACGGTGACGTCGAGCGCGGTGGTCGGCTCGTCGGCGATCAGGAGGTCCGGCTCGTTGGCGAGCGCCATCGCGATCATCACGCGCTGGCGCTGGCCGCCCGAGAGCTGGTGCGGATAGCTCTGCAGCCGGCTTTCCGGATCGGGGATCCCGCACAGGCTTAAGAGCTCGACGATCCGTGCCCGCGCCGCCTTGCCGGTGACGCCGCCGTGCAGCAGCAGGATTTCAGCGAGCTGCTTTTCGATGGTGTGAAGCGGATTGAGCGACGTCATCGGCTCCTGGAACACGATGGTGATGTCGCCGCCGCGGTGGCGCCTGATCTCGCGATCGGAGAGCCGCATCAGGTCCTGGCCCTTGAAGAGGATGGAGCCGGAGGGATGCCGCGCCGACGGATAGGGCAGCAGTTTCATGATCGACAGCGCGGTGACCGACTTGCCGGATCCGGACTCGCCGACCAGCGCGAGCGTCTCGCCCTTGTTGATTTCGAACGATACCCGGTCGACCGCCAGCATCTCGCGGTCGCCTTGGCCGAACGCCACCGACAGATCGCGAACCGAAAGCAGGGGGGTTGCGGACGCGTCCATGGGCGCTCACTGAAACGTCTTGCGCGGGTCGAACGCGTCGCGAACGGCCTCGCCGATGAAGATCAGGAGCGACATCATGATGGCGATGGTGAAGAATCCGGAAATTCCGAGCCATGGCGCCTGGATGTTCGACTTGCCCTGCTGCAGCATTTCGCCGAGCGAGGGCGAGCCCGGCGGCAGGCCGAAGCCGAGGAAGTCGAGCGCGGTGAGCGACATCACCGAACCCGACAGGATGAACGGCAGCATCGTCATGGTGGCCACCATGGCGTTGGGCAGCAAATGGCGGAACATGATGACGCCGTTGGAGACGCCGAGCGCGCGCGCCGCCTGGATGTATTCGAAATTGCGGCCGCGCAGGAATTCGGCCCGCACCAGCCCGACCAGCGATACCCAGGAGAACAGCAGGAGAATTCCGAGCAGGGTGAAGAATCCGGGCACCAGCACCGAGGAGATGATGAGCAGCAGATAGAGTTCCGGCAACGAGGTCCAGATCTCGATGAAACGCTGAAACAGGAGATCGGTCCAGCCGCCGAAATAGCCCTGCACGGCGCCCGCGGCGACGCCGATCACCGAGGATACGATGGTCAGGATGAGCCCGAACAGCACGGAGATGCGGAAGCCGTAGATCAGGCGGGCGACCACGTCGCGGCCCTGGTCGTCGGTGCCGAGCCAGTTGTATTCGAGATCGCGCAGCCGCTGAGGTGCTTGCGCTCGACCACTTCCTTGCATTGCGCCTCGGTCAGCATCCAGGTCGGCGGCGACGGCGCCGGGGTCGGCAGGTCGAGATTATGGGTGTTGTAGGAGTAGCGGATCGGCGGCCACAGCATGTAGCCGCCCTTGTCGGCGATCAGCTTCTGGAGATAGGGATCGCGATAATCGGCGGCGGTCTCGAAATCCCCGCCGAACGCGGTTTCCGGATAGTCGATCACCGCCGGGAAATAGAACTTGCCTTCGAAGCTCACGAAGAACGGCTTGTCGTTGGCGATGAATTCTGCGCCAACAGCGAACCCACGAACAGCACCAGAAAGATCCACAGCGACCAGTAGCCGCGCCGGTTCGCCTTGAAGTTCTGCCATCGCCTCAGATTGATCGGCGTCAGCGTGAAACGGCCGCGCACCGGCCTGACGGCGGCGCCGGCGGGGATCGCGTCGGAGGTCGAGGGAGTGCGCGCGTCCACCTCACACCTCCCGCGTTTCGAAATCGATGCGGGGATCGACCCAGGTATAGGTGAGATCGGAGACCAGATTGATCACGAGGCCGAGCAGCGAGAAGATGTAGAGCGTCGCGAACACCACGGGATAGTCGCGGTTCAGCACGCTCTCGAAACTGAGCAGGCCGAGGCCGTCGAGGGAGAAGATGGTCTCGATCAACAGCGCGCCGGTGAAGAAGACGCGCACGAACGCGCCGGGAAAGCCGGCGATGATCAGCAGCATGGCATTGCGGAAGACATGGCCGTAGAGGACCTGGCGGTCGTTGCAGCCCTTGGCGCGCGCGGTCAGGACGTATTGCTTGCGAATCTCGTCGAGGAAGCAGTTCTTGGTGAAGATCGTCATCGTCGCGAAGGCGCCGACGCCCATGGCGAACAGCGGCAGCGTCAGGTGCCAGAAATAGTCGAGGATCTTGTGCCACCACGGCAGCATCGCCCAATTGTCGGAGGTGAGGCCGCGCAGCGGGAACAGGTCGAGGAACGAACCGCCGGCGAACAGGACGATGAGGAGCACGGCGAACAGGAACCCCGGAATCGCGTTGCCGATGATGACGACGCCGGAGGTCCAGACGTCGAAATGCGATCCGTCTGCGATCGCCTTCTTGATGCCGAGCGGGATCGAGATCAGGTAGGTGAGCAGCGTCGTCCACAGGCCGAGCGACACCGATACCGGCAGCTTTTCCTTGACCAGCTGCAGCACGCTGACGTCGCGGAAATAGCTCTTGCCGAAATCGAAGGTGGCGTAGTGCCCCAGCATGAGGAAGAAGCGCTGATAGGCGGGCTTGTCGAACCCGTACTGCTTCTCCAGGCGCTTGAGGAATTCGGGATCGAGGCCCTGGGCGCCGCGGTACTTCGAATTCACGGCGTCGAGCTGGGACGCCCCCTGCATCTGGCCGCGCGCGCCGAAGTCGCCGCCAGCCGATCCGGAAATACGCGAGGTCGCGCCGGTATCGGCGCCGGAGAGCATGCGCGATCACCCGCTCGACCGGGCCGCCGGGGGCGAATTGCACCACCGTGAAAGAAACCAGCATGATCCCGAACAGGGTCGGGATCATGAACAGGATGCGGCGGAGGATATAGGCGGTCATGGAGACGACTGGTTATCCCGATTTCTCGAGCTTGGCGGCCTTGTCGCGATCATACCACCAAGTCTCGGGAATGCCGCGGGAATAACGCGGCTTGGCCGGAGGATGGCCGAACACGTCCCAGTAAGCGACCCAGTGCGAGGCCTTATACCAGTGAGGAATCCAGTAGTTGCCGGAACGGATGACGCGGTCGAGCGCACGCGCCGCCGTCACGAGCTGTTCGCGCGGGTATCGCGCGGCGATGATCTTCTCGATCAGGGCGTCGATCGCGGGATCGGAGATGCCGGCGAGGTTCTGCGAACCCTTGGTCGCCGCCGCCTGAGAGGAGAAATAGCCGCGCAGCGAATCCCCGGGTATGGTCGAAAAGCCGAACCGCTCCACCGTGACATCGAAATCGAAGTCGTCGACGCGGGCGCGATACTGCACGGGATCGACGATCCGCAGCGTCGCCTCGATTCCCAGCGTCCGGAGGTTCTTGATGAACGGCATGTGGTGGGGCTCGAACGTCGGTTCGTCGATCAGGAACTCGAAGGTGAGCGGCTCGCCCTTGGCGTCGACCCGCTTGCCGCCCTTGATGGGAAATCCGGCATCGCTCGAGAATCTGGGTGGCCTTGCGCAGCAGCGCTCGGTCCTGGCCGGAGCCGTCGGAAACCGGCGGCACGAACGGCTCGCCGAACACCTGGTCCGGCACCCGGCCCCGCCACGGCTCCAGCAGCTCGAGCTCCTGCGGGCTCGGCGGCCCCTTCGCCATCATGTCGGAATTCTGGAACACCGACTGGGTCCGCAGATACGACCCGTACATGATGGTCTTGTTGGTCCATTCGAAATCGAAGGCGTAATTCAAGGCGAGGCGGAGCTGCGGAGTTGGCGAATTTCGGCCGCCGCAGATTGATGAACCAGCCCTGCGCGCCCGAGGGGGTATCGTCCGGGAGATCGTCGCGCCTCACTCGTCCGTCGCGCATGGCGGGGAAGTCGTAGCGCGTCGCCCAGGTGCGCGAGGTGAATTCCTCGCGGAACAGATAGCTCTTCGCGGTGAAGCCTTCGAAACCGACTTCGCGGTCACGATAATATTCGTAGCGCAGCGTGTCGAAATTGTTCAGGCCGACGCTGACCGGCAGCGCTGCGCCCCACCAATCCGCCACGCGCTGGTACTCGATGTAACGCCCGGCCTCGAAACTCCCGACCTTGTAGGGCCCGGACCCCAGCGGGGTTTCGAGGCTCGATTCCTCGAAATTGCGCGTGGCGTAATAGGCCCGCGAGAAAATCGGCAGGCCGGCCACGAACAGCGGGACATCGCGCGCGCGCTTTTCGACGAAGCGCACGACCAGGGTCTGGTCATCGACCGCTTCGGCACCCGCCATTTCGCGCAGGCGCTGCTGGATGATGGGGTGGCCCTTCTCCTTGAGCAGGTTGAGCGAGAACGCGGCATCCTGCGCGGTGAGCCTGGTGCCGTCGTGAAACCGCGCCTCCGGGCGCAACGCAAAGCGGTAGACGAGGCCGTCGGGCGAGATGCGCACGGCGCGAGCGACGAGACCATACATCGCGTCGGGCTCGTCGGCGGCCGACGTCATCAGGGTGGCGAAGGTCAGTTCCATGCCCTGGGCGGCATCGCCGCGCAGGATGTAGCTGTTGAGCGAATTGAAGGTGAGGAAATTCTGATTGTACTGCCGGCTCGGCCCGATCTGCGAGAACACGCCGCCCTTGGGCGCGTCGGGGTCGACATAGTCGAAATGGCGGAAGTCGCGGGGATATTTGAGGTCGCCGAATCCGGAGATGCCGTGGATCTCGCCGTCTTCGGCGGCCCGGTGCGGCATCGGGCCGGCGCGCCGGCGACCGCGTCCCGCCGTGATCGCTCCCGCGGAGAGGACCAGCACCTTGCGGCGGGTGAGGCCGTCTCCGGCGCGCCTCACTGGCGGCCCCCGGTCTTCGCGGCCTTGGCCTGGTCCCACCACCAGATCGTCGGGAAGGCCGATGCGCCGTATTCGGGCAGCATGGTCGGGATGGGAGAAGCGGTCCCAGTGCGCCGACCGCACCTTGCGGTAGGTCCATTGCGGCACGACGTAGTTGTTCCACAGCAGCACGCGATCGAGTGCCTTGGTGGCGGCGACCAGTTCCTCCCGGCTCTTGGCGAATACCAGGCGGTTGATCAGCTTGTCGACGGCCGGGCTGTTGATGCCGATGTAGATTGCGCGAGCCGGGCCGATCCGCCGCCCGCGAGCCCCAATAGCCGCGCTGCTCGTTGCCCGGCGACAGCGATTCCGGCCATGATGCCGACCACGATGTCGAAATCGAAAGCGCGCGTGCGGTTCTCGTACTGCGCATCGTCGACGGTGCGCACGGTGACGGCGATGCCGAGCCGCTCCAGCATCGGCTTGTAGAACAGCACGAACCGCTCGAAGATCGGCTCGTCCAGCAGGAATTCGACCTCCATCGGCTCGCCGGTCTTGGCGTTGACGAGCTTCTGGTTGCGGATCTCGTAGCCGGCTTCACGCAGCAGCCGGGTCGCCTCGCGCAGATTGTTGCGCACCGCTTCCGGATTGCCGTTGACCGGGTTCTTGTACACGGAGGTGAAGACCTCCGGCGGCACCTGGCCGCGCACCGTCTCCAGGATTTCGAGCTCGAGTCCGGTCGGAAGTCCGCTCGAGGCAAGCTCGCGTGCCCTCGAAATAGCTGGCGATGCGCTCGTACTGGCCGAAGAAGAACTGCTTGTTCATCTCCTCGAAATCGAGAGCGAGATTGAACGCACGACGCACCCGCGGAGTCGCCGAACTTGGGACGCCTGGTATTCAAAACGAAGGCCTGCATGACACCGGAGCTGCGGATCGGAAATTCCTCCTTGACGACACGCTTGTCGATCACCGCCGGAAAATCATAGGCCGTCGCCCAATACCTCGCGACGTTCTCGATGCGCCAATCGATCTGGTCGGCCTTGAACGCTTCGAGCGCCACCGTCGTGTCGCGGAAATATTCGTAGCGCAGCTCGTCGAAATTATCCCGGCCGATATTCACCGGCAGGTCCTTGCCCCAATAGTCCTTGACGCGCTCGTAGACGATGGAGTGTCCCGGCACGAATTCCTTGATCCGGTAGGCGCCATTGCCGAGCGGCGGCTCGAGCGTGGTGGTCGCGATGTCGCGCCGCTTGCCGGAATTGTCGGCGCCTTCGAACCAGTGTTTGGGCAGCACGCTGAACTGCCCCGACGATCTGCGGCATTTCGCGGTTGCCGGGGGCATCGAAGGTGAAGGTGATCTCATGCTCGCCGGTCTTCTCGACCTTGGTCACATGTTGATAGTAGGCCGAGAGTTGCGGACTGTACTGCTTGTACGCGTTGAACGAGAAGATCACGTCTTCGGGCGTCACCGGCTTGCCGTCATGCAATTTCGCTTGCGGCCGCAGCCGGTAGGTGACCGAGGAGAAATCATCGGGATAGCTCATGCTCTCGGCCAGCAGGCCGTAGGCGCTCGACACCTCGTCCAGCGCGGGCGTCGATCAAGCGTATCGAAGATGAGGTCGATGCCCGACGGCGATCGTTACCTTTCACGCCCGCGACCACCGGGATTGAAATTGTCGAAGGTGCCGATGGCAACCTGGCGGACGATACCGCCCTTGGGGGCGTTTGGATTGACGTAATCGAAATGCTTGAAATCCGGTTTGTACTTGAGGTCGCCGTAGAGCGAGAGCCCTTGCCGCCATTCGTTTTCCTCGCCGGCGTCGGCGCGGACGGCCGTCAGCACCGGGATCGCGATCAAAAGCGCCGCGGCGCAGGCGCGCTGAAAGAACTTGGCGTTCAATTGGGCCTCCTCCAATGCATGTCCGCACCCGCAACCGTGCGGCCAGCGGCCGCATTAGCCATTTTATCGTGTATTTTCTGATTGCGGCGCCACCGTGCCGCAACGCGACCGATTGCGGCGTGTCGAATGGCCGCTGACCCGTCGCATCGGCAGGCGGACCCGGTCGATCCGGCACGCCGTTACAACCGGCTATTGCTTGGCGACCGGAAGCGGCTTCGGGCTGTCCGAGAGGGAATTCAGATAGTCGATCACGTCGGCGCGCTGGCTGCCGCGCGGAAAGCCGCCAAAGGTCATCAGCGTACCGGGAATGAAGCCTTTGGGGCTCTCCAGGAATTTATTCAAGTCATCGATGGTCCAATCGCCGCCCTTGGCCTTCATGGCCTGGGAATAATTGAACCCGGGCTCCGACGGCCCGCGGACGCCCGACGATGCCATAAAGGTTGGGACCGACCCGGTTGGGGCCGCCCTTGTCGAAGGTATGGCAGGTCGGGCAGACCTTGGCCGCGCTCTGGCCGCGCTCGACCGTGGCGCTGGCGAGGAGCTTCTCGATCGGCTCCTCCGGCGCCGCCTTCGCCGCCTCGCCTGCGGCAGCTGGCTTTGGGTATCTCGATCTCGTAGCCGGGCTTGGCCGGCTTGGGCAGGGGCGAAAATCGCTTCTGCTGCGATATTCAAGCCCACCAGGAACAGCAAGCTGCCGAGGATCGCGCCAGCGATCTTGTTGAATTCAAAGGAGTCCATCGCCGAATGGTCCCCATGCAAGAGGCTGGGCGCGGCCGGGCAGTCCCCGGCGCGGCAGAGATAGCCGGTTTGCCTCCGCCGTGGCAACCCGTATAAGCGGGCCGGAACTTGAACTTGCGTCTTATGGCGGAGCGGACTTGAGCAGCACGGATTCCATGGCGGGAAACGTCATCATCCTGATTCCGGCCCGGATGGCGGCGACCCGGCTCCCTGGCAAACCGCTCGCCGAGATCGCCGGGAGGCCGATGATCGCCCATGTGATGGACCGCGCCGCGGCCGCCGGGGTCGGCCCGGTGCTACGTCGCGACCGATTCGGCGGAGATCGAGGCCGCCGTGGCAAAGGCCGGCGGCCGGGCGGTGATGACCCGGGCCGACCACGTCTCCGGGTCCGACCGCATCTTCGAGGCCCTGGAACGGCTCGACCCCGCCGCGGCGGCGGAGATCGTGGTCAACGTCCAGGGTGACCTGCCGACCCTCGATCCCGCCGATATCCGCGCCGCGCTCGCCGCCGCTGGCCGATCCCGCCGTCGATATCGCCACCATCGCCGCCGAGATCCGCAAGGCGCAGGAGCGGACCAACCCCAATGTGGTAAAGGTGGTTGGTACCCCGGTCGGCCCGGATCGATTGCGGGCGCTGTACTTCACCCGCGCGACCGCGCCTTCCGGCGACGGGCCGCTTTATCACCATATCGGCCTCTATGCCTACCGGCGGGCGGCGCTCGCAAAATTCGTGCATCTCGCGCCGTCGCCGCTGGAACGACGCGAGAAGCTCGAGCAATTGCGGGCGCTCGAAGCCGGCATGCGCATCGATGTCGCCATCGTCGCGTCGGTGCCGCTCGGCGTCGACACCCCGGAAGACCTCGAAGCCGCGCGAGCGGCGTTGACTTCGCCGCCTCGGCGCGATTAGGACTCGTCCGCAAATTGTCGCTTCAATTCGCGGGACGACTTCCTTACCTCCTCTCCCGCTTGCGGGGAGGGTTGGGGAGGGGGCTCTCGCGCGAGCCCGTGCCGTGGCAATTGCCCCCTCCCTGACCCTCCCCCGCAAGCGGGAGAGGGGACCAAAATTGGAAGCCATGGCCACCGCGACCCCACCATTGAAGATCGTATTCCAGGGCGAACCCGGGGCGAACTCCCACATCGCCTGCCAGGAGGCCTATCCGGACGCCGAGCCGACGCCGTGCCCGACCTTCGAGGACGCGCTCAACGCGGTGGCGAGCGGAGACGCCGATCTCGGCATGATCCCGATCGAGAACTCGTTGGCGGGCCGGGTCGCCGACATCCACCATCTGATGCCGATCGCAGGCCTGCACATCATCGCCGAATCGTTCCTGCCGATTCGCAACCAGCTTCTCGCGCTCGAGGGCGTGCGGCTGGCCGAGATCAAATCGGTCGAAAGCCACATCATGGCGCTCGGCCAATGCCGCAATTTCATCCGCAAGCTCGGCGTGAAGAGCGTGGTCGCCGCCGACACGGCCGGTGCCGCCCGCGAGGTCGCCGAACGCGGCGACCGCAGCTGTGCGGCGATCGCCTCGCGGCTCGCGGCGCAGATCTACGGCCTCGACATCATCGCCGAGAACATCGAGGACGAGTCCCATTCGACCACGCGCTTCGTGGTGCTGTCGCGGTCGGACAAACGGACGGCGCGCGGCAATGGTCCGGTGCTCACCACCTTCGTGTTTCAGGTCCGCAACATCCCGGCGGCGCTGTACAAGGCACTGGGGGGCTTTGCCACCAACGGCGTGAACATGACCAAGCTCGAAAGCTACATGCTCGAAGGCACGTTCTCAGCCACCCAGTTCTACTCCGACGTCGAGGGGCATCCCGACGACCCCGGTCTCAAGCTCGCGCTGGAAGAGCTCGCCTTCTTCACTCAGCCGAACTCGCTCGAAGATTCTGGGCGTCTATCCCGCCCATCCCTTCCGCAAGACGATCGGCCGGGCGAAGTAGCCTATTAGTGTCATTGCCCGGCTTGACCGGGCAATCCACTCACGGTCGGTGTTTACTGGATCGCCCGGTCGGGCCGGGCGATGACAGCGGAATGTGTATCAACTCGACGAAAAATGCCGTCGCGACAAATCCGGAGACCCGATCCATGGCCTCTCTCACATTGGCCCAGGCCAATCGCATCATCGAAGCGGTCCTGGAGCGCGGCATGGCGCTGGAGTGCCGGCCGCTGGCGGTGATCGTGGTCGAGCCGGGCTGCAAGGTGAAGGCGTTCCAGAAGGAAGACGGCGCCTCGATGATCCGGTTCGAGATGGCGTTCGGAAAGGCCTACTCGGCGCTGGCGCTCGGCCGCTCGTCGAAGCTCGTGCGCATCCGCAACGAGGAGAAGCCGGCCTTCATGCGCTACCTGATCGCCGCCAGCGGCGACCAGATGTTTCCCGAAGGCGGCGGGATGCCGATCCGCGACGCCGACGGCGAGGTGATCGGCGCCGTCGGGGTGACCGGCGACACCGAGGATCGCGACGAGGAACTCGCCGTCCACGGCATCCATGCCGCCGGCCTCAAGACCGACGAGGATTGCAAGGACATGGGCCGCCGCGCCAATCCGCGGCTCACGGACAAGTAGCCCAGGTTGAGCGCAGCGAAACCCGGGAGCGGCGGGGCAGTCCAATAGTGCGGCCCCGGATTTCGCCGTGCGCTCAATCCGGGTTACACCGGCTTGAAAGTGGCGGCTCCGTTTCGGATTGTCGCCTTGGGGGTCGATAAGAGCCGAGCCGCCCAAATCGCCGGCGCGGCAGGTGCTGCTCAGGAAGCGGCCGCCGATCGGCGAGCGCGATGCAACATGCAGCGAGTGACCCGGCAGCGGCACCTTTAGAGCCATTCACATCGTTGTCGCAGCCGGCCCATCGACTACGTTTGTCGGCGTCGCCTTCATGGCCTATGCTCGTGCCGAACTTCAGGAAGCCGACATCGTGGGGAAGGCGGCCATACCATGAAGACAATTCTCGTTCCGACCGAATCTCACGAGGCGATCCGCCCGGCACTGGAAACCGCGCTGATGCTGGCGCGGCAATTCGACAGCTATATCGAAGGATTTGCCCTGCGGTTCCGGGTCAACGAATTCGTCGCGGTCGATATGGCCGGGGCCATTCCGTTGGAATCGCTGCGCGACGAGAACCTCGAAGAAGCCCGGCGTGCCCGCCAGATCTTCGAGACCTTCATGGGCGAGCAGGCGGTGCCCTACGCCGACGCGAAGGCGACGTCGCTGTCATACGGGTGGCTCGATGATGCCCCTGAAGGAGAAGGCGTCGTCGGCAGCTATGGCCGGGTGTTCGACGTGATCGTCATGGGCCGGCCCGAAGCCAAGTCGATGGGGCTGCATGTCAGGGCGCTCGAATCCGGCCTGTTCGAAAGCGGCCGGCCGGTCCTGCTGGCTCCGCCGGTGCCGCCGCGCCGGCTCGGCACCAATGTCATGATCGCGTGGAATTGCAGCACCGAGCAGGCCCGCACCACCGCGCTGGCGATGCCGCTGCTCAAGAGCGCCGAGCGGGTCACCGTCCTGACGGTCAAAGGCGGGGCCGAGGTCGCCGGGCCGCCGGCCGACCAGGTGGTTCAATACCTGCAGCGCAATGGCGTCGCCGCAACACTGTTGACGGTCGATGTCGCGGGGCGCACCACCGGCGAAGCGGTCCTCGCCGCGGCGCAGTCGCTCAATTGCGATCTGCTGGTCAAGGGCGCCTACACCCAGAGCCGGTTGCGCCAGTTGATCTTCGGCGGTGCCACCCGTCACATCATCGCGCACGCGACGTTGCCGGTGCTGATGGCGAACTGAGCCTATTTTATTTTGAGCATGATCTCGTCCGAAAAGTCTGCAACTTTTCGGGATCATGCTGTTGCCTCACACCGAGGCCGCTCTCGCCGCCTCTCGCGTGTATTCGTTCCAGATCGCCTTCGCGCCGAGGGTTGCAACCAGCGCACGGTGGGCGGTGCGCTCGGCGTCGGATATCCGAGGCGGCAAAACAAACGGCCGCAGGCGCGCACTCCGGCTCGACGGCGTCGCCGCGGCCGGTGCCAGCGTGGCCGACACCAAGCCGAGCTGGGCCTGACGCGCCCCGATCAGCTCGAGATAGACTTCCGCCAGAAGCTCGGCGTCGAGCAGCGCGCCATGCTTGGTGCGGCGGCCATTGTCGATGCCGAAGCGCTGGCACAGATCGTCCAGCCGGTTCGATCCGCCCGGATATTTGCGCCGCGCCAGCAACAGCGTGTCGACGAGGCGGTCGCGCGATATGGTCGTCAGGCTCGCCCGTTCGAGCTCGGCATTGAGAAAGCCGAGATCGAAGCTCGCATTGTGAGCGACCAGCGGGGCGTCGCCGATGAAATCCATGAGCTCCGCCGCGATATCGGCGAACAGCGACTTGTCCTTGAGAAAGTCGAGCGACAGGCCGTGAACCGCGAAGGCCTCGGCGGGAACATCCCGCTGGGGATTGAGATAGCGGTGAAAGGCCTGCCCGGTCGGAAAGCGGTTGACCAACTCGATGCAGCCGACTTCGACCAGCCGGTGACCCTGATAGGGGTCGAGCCCCGTGGTTTCGGTGTCGAGCACGATTTCGCGCATGGTCGTTTCAGATATCCGTTCCGGTCAGCTCCGGCGAATCGGAAGCGTCCCGGCCTGGCGCAGGATGGCATGGACCTGGGCCCGGGCGTAATCGGGACCCTGCGAACTGTCCACGACGAAATCGGCCCGCCGTCGCTTTTCTTCGTCGGGCATCTGCTTGGCGATCAGGGCGCGGAACTTCTCCTCGGTCATGCCGGGACGCTCGAACGCGCGGGCGCGCTGCAGGTCGGCCGGCGCCGACACCACGGCGACGGCATCGACCCGGCGGTCGCCGCCGGTCTCGAACAGCAGCGGGATGTCGAGCACCGCAATCGGCGCTCCTGCCTTGCGCGCCGCCTCGAGGAAGCGCTGCTCCTCCCGGCGCACCAGCGGATGCACAATCGCTTCCAGGCGGGCCAGCGCGGCGGCATCGCCGAGCACGGCCTGGGCGAGCTTGGCGCGGTCGACGCCATGTTTCCCGGTGGTGCCGGGGAACGCTGCTTCGATCGCAGCGGCGGCTTCCCCGGCATAAAGCCGGTGCACCGTCTCATCGGCATCGTAGACGGGAACGCCGGCCTCGGCGAAGAACCGCGAGGTCGTCGTCTTGCCCATTCCGAGCGAACCGGTGAGGCCGATCACCACCATGGGTTTATCCTGCCAACATCTACCCCGCCAAGCATTCATCCCGCCGCAGGAAAGCGATGAGTGGGAGCAGGGGAAGGCCGAGGATGGTAAAATGGTCGCCTTCGATGCGCTCGAACAGATGAATGCCGAGCTTTTCGAGCTGATAGGCGCCGACGCTCTCCAGCACCGCGGGGCCGGCCGCGTCGAAATATGCGTCGAGAAATTTGTCCGACAGCCTGCGCATCGTCAGGCTGGCGGTATCGACCACCGCCAACAGCACCTCTCCGCCGCGCACCACGGCAACCGCGGAATGGAGTTGATGGGTGTTGCCGGAAAGCGCCATGAGCTGCGCCTGTGCGGCGGCGCGGTCGCGCGGTTTGTCGAAGCGCCGGCGTCCCAGCGCCAGCGTCTGGTCGGCGCCGACCACCAGCCGGTCCGGGCTGTGTTGCGCGACCACTTTCGCCTTTTCGCAAGCGAGCAGGACGGCAGCCTCGGCGGGGCCGAGCGGGCCCGCTGCCGCTTCGATCGCACGCTCGTCGAGATCGGGCAGGCTGATCTCGACCGGAAGGCCCGCCGCTTCCAGCATCGCCCGGCGCGGCGCGCTGCGCGATGCGAGCACCAGCGGTTGAGCGGCGCGCCACAGCGGCATCGTCATTGCACGGGCAGGCGGCGGCGGTCGGCGAGAAGCGACATGATCGCGGCCGCCGTCTCTTCGATCGAACGCCGGGTCACATCGATCAGTGGCCACTCGTGCTTGTTGCACAGCCGCCGCGAAAAGGCGATCTCCTCGGCGACCGCCTGGCGATCGATGTACTGGTCGTCGTCGCGGTGGGCATTGAGTCCGAGCAGCCGATTCTCCCGGATCTGCACGATGCGCTCCGGGCTGGCGAACAAACCGACCACCAGCGGCCGGCGCACCGTCTCCAGCGCGGCCGGCGGCGTCATGCCCGGCACCAGCGGGATATTGGCGGTCTTGACCCCGCGGTTGGCGAGATAGATCGAGGTCGGCGTCTTGGAGGTCCGCGACACCCCGACCAGGATGACGTCGGCATTTTCCAGATCGTCGGCGAGTTGGCCATCGTCGTGCATCATGGTGTAGTTGAGCGCGTCGATCCGCTTGAAATAGTCCGCGTTCAAGATGTGCTGGGCGCCGACCTTGTGGGTCGATTCCGCGCCGAGATAGGACTGGAACAGGCTCAGCACCGGCCCGAGAATCGACAGGCAGGGCAAGCCGAGCTCGCGGCACTTGTCTTCCAGGCGGCCGATCAGCGACTGATCGAGAAGCGTATAAAGGATGACGCCGGGGGATGCCTCGATCTCGGTCAGGACCCGGTCGAGCTGCTTATTGGTGCGGACCGCGGGATAGACATGTTCGACCGGCGAAGCATTGATGTATTGGGCGCAGGCCGCACGGGCAACGGTGATCAGCGTCTCGCCGGTGGAGTCGGAGACGAGATGAAGGTGAAAGAAGCTGGCATTGCGATGCGGCATCGGCGGGGGGCGGTGAATCCCTGTGGATCAGTGGGGAGAAAGCCATGCTTGTGGCCCGAGAGCAAGCACCGCCTCGAAGGCGCTGCGAGACCGTCCACATACCCACAGGGACAATGGTGCTGTGCGCGATCGATTCTGTCGTGTCGACAAGGAGGACGAAGAAGCGCCGGCTTCGCCACCTAGAATGCGCTAAGCATTTCCAGTGTGAACGGTTTTCCCGCTATGCTTGATCGCCGGCTGACGGTGGAAACCGGGCAATCCCTGTGGGCAACCCGGCCGTCTCCGGTGCAATGCGATTCATGAGTCTTATCCAACGTCAAACAACAATAAAAACCAGAATCTTCTCTTGTTTTTAGAATGGACCGATCGATGCCCTCCCTGTGTGTAGAGCCAGCAATCCTCAAGGTGCTGTCCGGCCAGACTTGCCCTCGTCCGCCGATGTGGCTGATGCGTCAGGCCGGCCGCTACCTTCCCGAATACCGCGCTCTGCGGGAGAAGGCCGGTTCGTTTCTCGACCTGTGCTTCAATCCCGAGCTCGCCGCGGAGGTGACGCTGCAGCCGGTGCGAAGGTTCGGCTTCGATGCCGCCATTTTGTTTTCCGATATCCTGGTGGTTCCCCATGCGCTGGGCCAGCAGGTGTCTGTTTGCGGCTGGTGAGGGACCACGTCTCGCGCCGACCGTCGGTCGCGACGGGTTGGGTGCTCCTCGCCGAGCAGATCGATCTCAAGGCGCTGGCAGCCGTGTTCGAGACGGTTCGCATCGCACGCGCCAAATTGTCGCGTGAAGTCGCGCTGCTGGGATTTTGCGGCGCGCCATGGACGGTTGCGACCTACATGGTTGCTGGATGCGGCACGCCGGACCAGGCGCCGGCGCGCCTGTTCGCGTATCGGGATGCCGATACGTTTGCCAGGCTCATCGATCTTTTGACCCAAGCCTCTATCGACTACCTCGCAGCTCAATTCGAAGCAGGCGTCGATGCGGTGCAATTGTTCGACACCTGGGCCGGCGTGCTGGGACCGGATGAATTCCGGCGGTGGTGCATCGCACCGGCGAAGCGTATCGTCGCGGGCTTGCGGCAGCGGGTCCCCGGCGCCAGGATCATCGGATTCCCCCGCGGTGCCGGTACCTCGCTGACGACCTATGTGGAAAATGTCGATGTCGATGCGGTCGGGACTGGACTGGATGATCGACCGCGGCTTTGCGCGCGATGAGATTCAGCGGCGCCGGCCGGTGCAGGGCAATCTCGATCCCCTGGCCCTGCTGGCAGGCGGTGCCGCGCTCGATCGTGAAGTCGACGCGACCTTGGAATCATTTTCCGGCCGGCCGTTTATCTTCAATCTGGGTCACGGCATCCTGCCGGAAACGCCGATTTCACATGTGGAGCGCATGATCGCGCGGGTTCGCGGCCGAAGCACCGGAAGTTCTGCGCCATGACCGGAAACCTCTACCTCTGGGTGAAGGCACTGCACGTCATCGCGATCATCGCGTGGATGGCCGGGTTGCTCTATCTGCCGCGGCTGTTCGTGTACCACTGCGACGCCGTGCCGGGATCGGTGCAATCGGAAACCTTCAAGGTCATGGAGCGGCGCCTGCTGCGGGCGATCATGAATCCCGCCATGATTGCGACTTGGGTGCTGGGCCTGTGGCTCGCCTGGAGCGGGAATTGGTTTTCCGCGCCCTGGCTTCACGGCAAGCTGGTTCTGGTGGTTGCCCTGTCCGGGGTCCATGGCGCGCTGTCGCGCTGGACTAAGGACTTCGCCACCGACAGCAATGGGCACAGCCAGAAGTTCTTCCGGATCATGAACGAGGTGCCCACCCTTCTCATGATCGGCATCGTCATCCTGGTGGTGGTGAAGCCGTTTTGAGTAAAAAATCACCGTTCGCTTCCGGAACCCTTGCAATGGTTCCGAACTTTTCCTATGTTGGGCCTATCTCACCGAACGCAGGCAGATATTTTCGAGGGCGGCCCGACTAGGGGACCCACCCGATGTATCAGGCCAGAGGTTTAGCGTCTCGCTTCGCCAACAACCTGCGTCCCTTCCCTTCCATCTCCTCGATCGGCGTTTTTCCGTCGGTCGTCCACAGGATCACCCGCATGCGGGAAATGAAACTCCAGGACCTCAAGTCCAAATCCCCCACCGAATTGCTTGTCTTTGCCGAAGAACACAGCGTCGAGAATGCCTCGACCATGCGCAAGCAGGAGCTGATGTTCGCGATTCTCAAGCAGCTTGCCCAGAACGAAGTCGACATTATCGGCGAAGGCGTCGTCGAAGTTCTCCAGGACGGCTTCGGCTTCCTGCGCGCTCCCGAGGCGAACTATCTGCCCGGCCCCGACGACATCTACGTCTCGCCCTCGCAGATCCGCCGCTTCGGCCTGCGCACCGGCGACACCATCGAAGGCGAGATCAGAAGTCCGAAGGAGGGCGAACGCTATTTCGCCCTCCTCAAGGTCAACACCATCAACTTCGAAGACCCCGAACAATCCCGCCACAAGATCAACTTCGACAACCTCACCCCGCTCTATCCCGACCAGCGGCTGCGCATGGAGCACGAGGATCCCACCAAGAAGGATCTGTCTCCCCGCGTCATCGACATCGTCGCGCCGATCGGCAAGGGCCAGCGCGCGCTGATCGTGTCGCCGCCGCGCACCGGCAAGACGGTGCTGCTGCAGAACATCGCCCATGCCATCACCGCCAATCACCCGGAATGCTACCTGATCGTGCTCTTGATCGACGAGCGGCCGGAGGAAGTGACAGACATGCAGCGCTCGGTCAAAGGTGAGGTGATCTCCTCGACCTTCGACGAGCCGGCGGCGCGCCACGTCCAGGTCGCGGAAATGGTGATCGAGAAAGCCAAGCGTCTGGTCGAGCACGGCCGCGATGTCGTGATCCTGCTCGATTCGATCACCCGGCTCGGCCGCGCCTACAACACTGTGGTGCCCTCCTCGGGCAAGGTGCTGACCGGCGGCGTCGACGCCAATGCCCTGCAGCGGCCGAAGCGCTTCTTCGGCGCCGCCCGCAACATCGAAGAGGGCGGCTCGCTGACCATCATCGCGACCGCGCTGATCGATACCGGCAGCCGCATGGACGAGGTGATTTTCGAAGAGTTCAAGGGCACCGGCAACTCGGAACTGATTCTCGACCGCAAGGTCGCGGACAAGCGCACCTTTCCGGCCATCGACATCACGCGATCCGGCACCCGCAAGGAAGAGTTGCTCACGCCGCCCGACGTGCTCAAGAAGATGTATGTGCTCCGCCGCATCCTCAATCCGATGGGCACCATGGACGCCATCGACTTCCTGCTCGACAAGCTGCGCAACACCAAGAGCAACTCTGAGTTCTTCGAGTTGATGAATACGTAGGGCGCAGCAGCGTCTCTCGTTTAGGTTGACACACACTGCGCTGTCATCGTCCGGCTTGACCGGGCGATCCAGTAAACACAGACCGGGCTTACTGGGTTGCCCGGTCAAGCCGGGCAATGACATCATCAGGTTCGGCGTCATCAGAAAATTGCTGAGGGAGGAAATTCATGCGCAAACTCGTTGTGTGTTCGGCCTTGCTGCTGTGCTTCGGCGTCGGGTCGGCGTTTGCCTTGTCGGACAAGCCCTATCTCAACGCGAACGACGCCGACTTCGGGAACCTGCTGCCGCCGCCGCCGGCCGACGGGTCGGCGATGGACAAGCGCGACATGCAGACCGTGCTCGATCTTCAGAAGGCCGTCACGCCGGAACGGCTGGCGCTGATCCAGGCGGATACCGAGCAGTCCGTCTATCGCTTTGCCGGCGAGGTGTTCGGCCCGAATTTCACCAAAGAGCGGTTTCCTTTGGCGGGAGCCTTCTTCGACAAGGTCAGGAACGACTCGGCCGTAGGCGTTCGTCCGATCAAGCTGGCGTACAAGCGGCTGCGTCCGTTCCAGGCCAATCCCGAGGTCAAGCCGCCTGCCAATATCGCGGCGGCATCGCAGAGCCCGACCTATCCGAGTGGGCACAACACTTTCGGCGCCGAGGCGGCGTTTCTCCTCTCCATGATGGTGCCGGAGAAAAAGTCCGAGCTGTTCGCCCGTGGTTGGGCCTATGGGGAGCAGCGCGTCGCGAGCGGCGTCGCCTATCCCTCCGACGGGGAAGGCGGCCATATCGGCGCCGCGGTCATGGTCACGCTGATGCTGCAGAAGCCGGAGTTCAAGGGCGACTTCGATGCGGTGAAGACCGAGCTTCGCAAAGGCCTCGGTCTCGCGCCATAGAGCATTTGCCGATTACACTGATCCTATTGGGGTCATCGCCCGGCTTGACCGGGCAATCCAGTACTCACGGTCGGTGTTTACTGGATCGCCCGGTCAAGCCGGGCGATGACAGCAAAGTGCCTATCAACCCGGCGCGGGCTGCGCCCGTGCGGCGATGACCGCTTCCGCGAGCTTGCCGGCATCGATCACCGGCAGGGAGCAGCGTTCGCCGGCGCACACGAGCGCTGCGGTTTCCTCCGGTGCGAGGGAGACCGCGCGTGCCGGATGGTTCGGCGGCAACTCTTCGGTACTGGCGGCGCGCGCCACGATGCGGTCGAGGAACGGCATTGCAAGCGCCACATCAGCGAACTGAGCGGCTTGCGGTCCCACCGTCACGATCTCGACGGCACGCAGCCGCAGATCGAGGGCGTTGAGCAGGCTCGCGTGCATGTACATGCTATCCGCCGCTAACGGCAGCAGGCCGTCGAACAGGATATCGGCACGCTCCCGCCATATGTCGTCGCCAGACAGGATGGCGAGGCGCGTGAGATTCTGGGCCGCCAGTCCGACCGGGTTCGGGATGGCCTCGTCCACCGTGGAGTCCGGACGCACCACCAGTCCTTCGGCGTCGTTGGCGGTGAGGTAGTAGCCGCCATTGTCGTTGTGGGCATAGTGACGGTCGAGCGCCGCCTGCCAGGCCAGCGCCGCGAAGAGATATTCGCGCGCGCCGGTCGCTTCGTGAAGCGCCAGCGCCGCGCGGATCATGGCGGCATAATCGGATGCGAGCCCGGGCAGCAGCAATTTGCCGGCCCGCCATGAATGCCCGAGCCGGTCGCCGCGGGTCATGTGCTGCGCGATGAAGGCGAAGGCGCGCTTGGCGAGGTCGACCCATTGCGGCCGCTGCAGCATGACGCCGGCGTTGACCAGCGCCGCGATCATCAGCCCGTTCCAGTCCGCGAGGACTTTGTCGTCGAGGCCGGGGCGGACTCTGCGCGCACGGGCGGCGAGCAATTGCTGCCGCAGCCCGGCAAGCCGGGTCACGGTGTCGGCGCGGCGTTTTTGCGCGAGCAGATAATCGGCGTCGGGCGGTGCCTGCTCTCCCGCAAAGCCATTGGTGGGCGGCCCGGCCTCCTTGCCGATGCGAGGTTCGCCGGCGTCTTTGGTTTTGTCCTTTACTTCGTCCAGTGAGGCGAGACGATTGAGGATGTTGTGGCCTTCGAAGTTGCCGCCGGGCGTCACGTCGTAAGTGAGCGCAAAAAAGTCGGCGTCGCGCGGGCCGAGAACGTCTTCGATCTCGGCGCGCGACCACACATAGAACTTGCCCTCTTCGCCTTCCGAATCCGCATCGAGGGAAGCGCTGAACGCGCCCTCCGGCGTCGTCATCTCGCGGGCGAGCCACTCGACGGTTTCCTCGGCGCGTTGCCGAAACAGGTCGTTGCCGCTGCGGACATCGGCGAGCGCGAGAAGCTCGAGAAGCTGCGCATTGTCGTACAGCATCTTTTCGAAATGCGGCACCAGCCAGCGCTCATCGACGGAGTAGCGCGAGAAGCCGCCGCCGAGATGATCATAGATGCCGCCCTCGCACATATGCGTGAGCGTGTGCTCGACGAGCTCGAAGAAACGCGCGTCGCCGCGCCGCATGCCGGCGCGCCACAGCACCTCGAGCATCGAGCATTGCGGAAATTTGGGCGCGCGGCCGAGCCCGCCATTGACGGGATCGAATGCCCGGGCGATGGCGTTCGCGGTGGCGTCGAGCTCGCGGGCGCCGATCACGACCTGGCCGGCG
Source organism: uncultured Alphaproteobacteria bacterium (assembly GCA_963800215.1). Classification (GTDB taxonomy): domain Bacteria; phylum Pseudomonadota; class Alphaproteobacteria; order Rhizobiales; family Xanthobacteraceae; genus JAJPKK01. The sequence goes on from CAWCZY010000016.1 coordinate 190,762, forward strand.
GGCCGCGATTTGTTCGCCAGCGCCGTCATCAGGGCATTGCGATTGTGCTCGATGCGCTGCGGCTCCTCGCGGAACAGGCGGGCGACCTCGTGCATTACGTCGACGAAGCCGGGGCGGCCATAGCGCGACACCTTGGGAAAATAAGTGCCGCCCCACACCGGCTCGCCGTCGGGGGTGAGGAACATGGTGAGCGGCCAGCCGCCCTGCTCGCCAAGGTGATGCAGCGCGGCCATGTAGATCTGGTCGATGTCGGGCCGCTCCTCGCGGTCGACCTTTATGTTGATGAAGAGATCGTTCATGACCGCCGCCGTCGGCGCGTCCTCGAAGCTTTCATGGGCCATGACATGGCACCAGTGGCAGGCCGCATAGCCGATCGAAAGCAGGATCGGCTTGTTGCTCTGCTTCGCCGCTTCGAGAGCAGCAGGTCCCCATGCCCACCAATCCACCGGATTATGCCGGTGCTGCAGCAGATAGGGGCTGGTCTCGAGGGCGAGGCGATTTTCGCTCGCCGGGGAAGTTGATGTCGGTGCTGAGGTCATGCGCCGTTCGGGGTTGGGCCTGCCGGATAATTCATCGGAGCAGAATTTGTGCCCACGATCCAGGAAGCCGGGAGTAAGACACTGCCGTCGTGACGATCATTTATGCTCTGGGTGCAAGAAATTCATGGAGCCGTCCACCATCTTTGCGCTGTCGTCGGGCCGGCTTCCCGCGGCGATCGCGGTGGTGCGTGTAAGCGGGCCGCGGGCCGGCGCCGCGTTGGCTGGGCTGGCGCGGCGAATGCCGGCGCCGCGTGAGGCGATGCTGGCACGGTTGCGCGATCCCGCGACCGGCGAGCCGATCGACGACGCGCTGGTGCTGTGGTTTCCCGGGCCGCGCAGCGAGACCGGCGAGGACACCGTGGAATTTCATCTCCATGGCGGCCGCGCGGTGGTCGCGGCCGTGCTGAGCGTTCTCGGCGGTATCGAGGGGCTTCGGCCCGCGGAGCCCGGGGAATTCACGAAGCGCGCCTTCGAGAACGGCAAGCTCGATCTTACCGGGGTCGAAGGCCTCGCCGACCTGATCGGGGCGGAGACCGAAGCCCAGCGGCGCCAGGCGTTCCGGCAGCTTGCGGGCCTCCTGGGCGAGCGCGCCGAGGAGTGGCGGACGCGGCTGATCGCGGCGCTGGCCCTGGTGGAAGCGATCATCGATTTCCCCGATGAGGGGGACGTGCCGCACGACCTGGCGGCGCCCGCGCTGGCGATCGCCGGTGAACTGCGCGACGAGATCGGCGCCCTGCTCGCTGACCAGCGCCGCGGCGAGCGGCTGCGGGAGGGACCGGTGGTCGCCATTGCCGGGCCGGTGAATGTCGGAAAGTCAAGCATCCTCAATCGTTTGGCAGGACGCTCGGCGGCGATCGTGTCGCCTCATGCCGGCACTACGCGGGACGTCATCGAGGTCAGCCTCGACCTCGGCGGCTATCCCGTCACCGTGCTCGACACCGCGGGCATCCGCGATTCCGAGGACCCGGTCGAACAGGAAGGCATGCGGCGGGCGCGAGAACGCGCCTCGCAGGCAGACCTCGTCCTGTGGGTGGTCGACGCGACGGAGCCTGGTTCGGCACCACTACCGATTGATTTGCGGGAGCATTCGCCCGAAACCTGGGGTGTCGTCAATAAATGCGATATTATTCAGATGGATAGCGGTAGTTACCCTGCGTGGCTTCGTCATCACAAATGCGTGATGATATCGGCGAAGACTGGGGAGTCGTTCGATAAACTATTGCAAATGCTTGAGGAATTCTTGGTTGCCAATTTCTCGCCCAATGAGTTCGTTCTCATCACCAGGGAACGTCATCGGCGCTTGCTGTCGATCTGCCATAAAGCGCTTGAGCGCGCTCTGGGCGAAACAGCCGGCCGCGAAGAGATCATTGCCGAAGAGCTTCGCCTCGCCGCGCGCGACCTCGGCCGGCTCACCGGGCGCGTCGATGTGGAAGACGTGCTGGACGTGATCTTCCGCGATTTCTGCATCGGCAAGTGAACAGGATAGTTCTTGTATTCATTGCTCGGTGTTTCACGTGAAACATCTTTGACGCGCCGGCAGCACTCCACTAGATCATCTTCCGTCTACGATTGGCCCCTGACGATGTCATTGCCCGGCTTGACCGGGCAATCCAGGTTCGCCCGGTCGGTGTTTACTGGATCGCCCGGTCAAGCCGGGCGATGACAGCAAAGTGTGTGTCAACGAAACGGAAAGCGCTCTAAGAGCTCCGCTATTCGGGGATCCTAAGTCGATGGACACCCATTACGATGTCGTCGTGATAGGCGGCGGTCATGCCGGCTGTGAGGCGGCGGCCGCGGCTGCGCGCATGGGCGCCAAGACCGCCCTGGTCACGCATCGGTTCGGCACCATCGGCGCCATGTCCTGCAATCCCGCCATTGGCGGGCTGGGCAAGGGCCATCTGGTCCGTGAGATCGACGCGCTCGATGGCCTGATGGGCCGGGTCGCCGACCAGGGCGGCATCCAGTTTCGCGTCCTCAACCGGCGCAAGGGTCCGGCGGTCCGCGGTCCGCGGGCGCAGGCCGACCGGCGCCTCTACGCCGCGGCGATGCAGCGCGCCATCCGCGAATGTGCGAACCTGACGGTGATCGAGGCGGAGGCTGACGATATCCTGGTCGAAGCGGGTTCCGCAGCCGGCATCAGGCTCGGCGATGGCCGGACGCTGGCGGCGGCCGCGGTGGTCCTGACCACCGGCACGTTCCTGCGTGGGCTCATCCATATCGGCGAGCAGCGCACCCCGGCTGGGCGGGTCGGTGAGGCACCGGCGATGGGCCTGTCGCTGACCTTGGAGCGGCTCGGGTTTGTCCTCGGTCGGCTCAAGACCGGCACACCGCCGCGGCTCGATGGCCGCACCATCGACTGGTCGCGCCTGGAGATGCAGCCCGGGGACGAGCCGCCGGAGCCTTTCTCCGCGCTCACCGATCGCATCGAGAATCCGCAGATCCAGTGCGGGATCACCCGCACCACCGTGACGACCCACGCCATCATCAAGGCGAACGTGCACCGCTCGCCCATGTATTCCGGCCAGATCCAAAGCAGGGGGCCGCGTTATTGCCCCTCGGTGGAAGACAAGATCGTCCGCTTCGGCGAACGCGACGGACACCAGATCTTCCTCGAGCCGGAGGGCCTGGACGACCCCACCGTCTACCCCAACGGCATTTCCACATCGCTTCCCGAGGAGGTACAGCGCGCCTTCGTCGCCACCATTCCCGGGTTGGAAAACGCCGTGATCACCCGACCGGGTTATGCCATCGAATACGACCATGTCGATCCCCGCGAGCTGCACCCGACGCTGGAAGCGAAACGGCTCAGGGGGCTGTTCCTTGCCGGGCAGATCAACGGCACGACCGGCTACGAGGAGGCCGCCGGCCAAGGCCTGGTCGCCGGCCTCAATGCAGCTGCCCGGGCCGGTGGCTCCGCGGACATCAAGTTCGATCGCTCGGAGTCCTATCTCGGGGTCATGATCGACGACCTCGTCAGCCGCGGCGTCACCGAGCCTTACCGCATGTTCACCTCGCGGGCGGAATTCCGGCTGACCTTGCGGGCAGACAATGCGGACCAGCGGCTGACCGCCCGAGGGATCGGGATCGGCTGCGTGGGCACCGCGCGGCGTTGCCATTTCGAGGAAAAGATCGCGCTCCTGGACGCCGCGCGGGGGCGCGCCCGTGCCCTTACCGTGACGCCGTCGGAGGCTGGGCGCTGCGGTTTTTCCATCAACAAAGACGGCCAGCGGCGCAGCGCTTTCGAACTGTTGTCCTATCCGGAGACCGGGATCGCGGACATCGCCCGCATCTGGCCGGAGTTTCTGGAACTGCCGGCGGCGATCGCCGCCCAGCTCGAAACGGACGCGAAGTATGCGGTCTACCTGGAACGTCAGGCGGCCGATGTCGCCGCGTTCCGGCGCGATGAAGGCTTCGAGCTGCCGGAGCATCTGGACTACGCCGCTGTTCCCGGGCTTTCCAACGAGTTCCGCCAGAAGCTCGCCGCAGCCCGGCCCCGAACCATCGGCCATGCCGGCCGACTCGATGGCATGACCCCGGCCGCGCTGACGCTGGTCGCCGCCTATGTACGCCGCGGGCGGCTCAGGGGCATCAAGTCGGCACAGTGATTCCTCGGGGCCCGGGCGGCGAGGCCTGACGCAATGGCGCCCGATGCGATAAGGTCCGATGCAATGGATCTTGCCCGACCGGATGTGACGGACGACGGCGCCGAGCGCGACCGGGTCTTGGCACCGTTCCATGTTTCACGTGAAACATCGCAGCGCCTGAGCCGGTTCATCGCGCTTTTGCTGGATCGGCAGCGGACGACCAACCTCATCGCTTCGTCCACCATCCCGGTCATCTGGACCCGGCACGTGGCGGACTCGCTTCAGCTCCTGTCGTTGGCACCCGATGCCCGCCGCTGGGCCGATCTGGGATCCGGCGGCGGCTTTCCGGGAATGGTCATCGCCTGCGCTCTTGCGGAAACCCCCGGCGCCCACGTCCATCTGATCGAGAGCATCGGGAAGAAAGCCGCGTTCCTGCGGGATGCGGTTCGCGAGACCGCCGTACCAGCCACCGTCCATCACGGTCGCATCGAAGACGTCGCGCCGCGCTTGGCCGGTGAAACCGACATCGTAACGGCTCGAGCGGTTGCGCCCCTTAAGGAACTATTAACCATGATAAACCCTTTGCTACAAAGGGGTGCACAAGCGTTGGTCATGAAGGGTCAAGATGTAGATGCTGAATTGACCCAAGCCGCTAAATATTGGACTATCGACCACACTGCCGTTCCCAGTCAGACTAGCCCGACCGGACGCATCTTGATCGTCCGCCGCCTGGAGCGGCGTCGGGGACACCAGGGCGCCAGCGGTTCGGGTCGAACCAGATAGCGCTCTCAAGTTGTTGATTTAATGCATGATCTTGACTTTGTGGATCATGCCTTCAAGCGAGGCCGCATGTCCGACCCATCCGCTCGCGTTCCGGACCAGCCGGTAAGATCATCCGCCCCGGCCTTGGGACCGCGCGTCCTCGCCATTGCCAATCAGAAGGGTGGCGTCGGCAAGACCACAACTGCCATCAATCTCGGCACCGCGCTGGCCGCCGTCGGCGAACGGGTGCTGATCATCGATCTCGACCCGCAGGGCAACGCTTCCACCGGCCTCGGCATCGACCGCGCCAGCCGGCGGTTCTCGACCTATGACGTCCTCGTGGGCGACACCCGGCTGCGCGCGGCGGTCCTTCCCACCACGGTACCGAGGCTGTTCATCGCGTCGTCGACCATCGATCTGTCGGGCTTCGAGCTGGAAGTCGGGCAGGCGCGCGACCGCGCCTTCCGCTTGCGCAATGCCCTGCAACCGCTGCGCACCGCGGGGCCGGATGAAATCGCTTTCAGTTACGTGCTGGTCGACTGCCCGCCGTCGCTCAACCTGCTGACCGTCAATGCCATGGCGGCCGCCAACGCGATCCTGGTGCCGCTGCAATGCGAGTTCTTCGCGCTGGAAGGTCTGTCGCAGCTCCTCAAGACCGTCGAGCAGGTACGCGCGACGCTCAATCCGGGGCTCTCGATCCACGGCATCGTGCTGACCATGTTCGACGCGCGCAACAATCTCTCCGGCCAGGTGGTGGCCGACGTGCGCGAGTTCATGGGGAGCAAGGTCTACGACACCGTGATCCCGCGCAATGTGCGGGTCTCGGAAGCGCCGTCCTATGGCAAGCCGGTGCTGGTCTATGATCTCAAATGCGTGGGCAGCGAGGCCTATCTCAGGCTCGCCACCGAAGTCATCCAGCGCGAACGCGCACTGATGGGACATCCCGCAAGCTGAGCTCGCGACGAGCATCGTGACAGAACCGGGCGAGGTACGGGCATGAACGACTTTTCGGGAGAACCGGCGATGGCGGACGAGCCCGTACGCTCGCGACTGGGTCGCGGGCTGGCATCCCTGATCGGCGACATGGGCGCCGAGACCAATCCCAGCGTCGAGCGCGCCCGCAGCCAGCGCCGCGTAAGCATCGAGTTCCTGCATCCCAACCCCCGCAACCCACGCCGTCACTTCGCTGTGGCCGAACTCGACGAACTCGCCGCCTCCATCAAGGAGCGCGGCGTGATCCAGCCGATCGCGGTGCGCCCGGCGCCCGGCGCCACCGGTGCCTTCGAGATCATCGCGGGAGAGCGCCGCTGGCGCGCCGCACAGCGTGCCGGCATTCACGACGTACCCGTGGTCGTCCTCGAGGTCAGCGACGCCGAGGCGCTGGAGCTCGCGATCATCGAGAACGTCCAGCGCGAGGATCTCAATCCGCTGGAAGAAGCCGCCGGTTATCAGGCGCTCGGCGACGCGTTCAAATACGGCCAGGACGACATCGCCAAGATCGTCGGTAAGAGCCGCAGCCACATCGCCAACATGCTGCGCCTGCTCAAGCTGCCGGAAGCGGTCCAGGCCTGCATCCGCAGCGGCGAACTCAGTGCCGGCCATGCCCGCGCGCTCATCGGCAACGCCAATGCCGAGGCGCTGGCGCGCGAGATCGTCGCGCGCGGCCTGAACGTGCGGCAGGTCGAGGCGCTGGTCCGCGACCATGTCGCGCGCAAGCCGCGCGCCGCGCCGGTAAAGGATGCCGACACCGCGGCACTGGAAAAGCGCCTCGGCGATGCGCTCGGATTGAAGGTTGGCATCGATCATCGCGGCGAGCGCGGCACCGTGCAGATCGCCTACAGCGATCTCGATCAGCTCCAGGACGTCGTGAGGCGGCTGGAGCGCGCGCCGCGGTAGGCCTGCCCTACGCGGGCTCTGCAATTGCCGGGGATCACGCGGCGGTCACGCCTGCCAGGCGTAGGCCACCTTGTCGAGCGTCTTGGCGCCGAATTTCTCGCATGAACGGGCGACCGGACGGCCGCCGAGAGCGCGATAGAATTCGACCGCCGGCTCGTTGTCCGACAGCGCCCACACCACGAGGCTGCGAATCCCGCTCTGGGCGAGGTCGCGCCGCGCCGCCGTGAACAGCCGGCGCCCGAAGCCCAGGCCCTGGAACTCCGGCCGCAGGTAAAGTTCGTAGATTTCGCCGTCATAGGTCAGGCTGCGCGCGCGGTTGCGCCCGTAATTCGCATAGCCAGCGAGGGTATCGCCGAATGCGAGGATCGAGATGCGGCTGCCCTTGCGAATGGCACCTGCCCACCATTCGGCGCCGCGCCGGTTGATCAGCTTGTCGAGTTCCGGTCCCGGGATGATCGCCTGGTAGGCGGTGCGCCAGGCGTCGTCATGGGTGGACGCCAGCGCAACCGCATCGGGCACTTTGGCGCGGCGGATTTCGATGAGGCTCGTATTCATGTGCGGATTCGCGCCGACACGGCCGCTCCCCTTTTTCCCCGACATTAACGATCCCTTAACATTGCCGATTATCGCGGCTGCGCCAGCAAAATCAACTGCCCCCTTCGACTGGGGGCAATCGCCGGGCTGATCGTGGCGATTTCGCAACACTTTTTTGAAGGCTGTGTCTTATTGGCACGGTTGGCACGTGCCGGTTGAATGCGGAGAATCCACCGGGGATGGGGTCAAACCTCTTCCGATTCCTTGCGGCGCTCGTCGCGCTTGCGCTCGTTGGGATCGAGCAGCTTCTTGCGCAGGCGAATCGATTTGGGCGTCACTTCCACCAATTCGTCGTCCTGGATATAGGCGAGTGCCTTCTCCAGAGTCATCCGGATCGGCGGGGTGAGGCGCACCGCCTCGTCCTTGGCCGTGGTGCGGATGTTGGTGAGCTTCTTGCCCTTGAGCACGTTGATCTCGAGGTCGTTGCCGCGGGTGTGCTCGCCGACGATCATGCCGCGGTAAACCTTCCAGCCCGGCTCGATCATCATCGGGCCGCGGTCCTCGAGGTTCCACAGCGCATAGGCGACCGCCTCGCCGGCATCGGTGGAGATGAGCACGCCGTTGCGGCGGCCCTGGATCGTGCCCTTGTAGGGGGCATAGCCATGGAACAGCCGGTTCATGATGGCGGTGCCGCGGGTATCGGTCAAAAGCTCGCCCTGGTAGCCGAGCAGGCCGCGCGTCGGCGCATGGAAGACGAGCCGCAGCCGTCCACCGCCGGACGGCCGCATCTCGACCAGCTCGGCCTTGCGCTCCGACAGTTTCTGCACCACCACGCCGGAATGCTCCTCGTCGAGATCGATGACGACCTCCTCGATGGGCTCCATCATCTCGCCAGTCGTGCGGTCGAACTCGATGAGAACGCGGGGACGCGACACGCTGAGCTCGTAACCCTCGCGCCGCATCGTCTCGATCAGGATGCCGAGCTGCAGTTCGCCGCGCCCCGCCACTTCCATGGCGTCCTTCTCGTCGGACTCGGTGACGCGCAGGGCCACGTTGCCTTCCGCCTCGCGCAGCAGCCGGTCGCGAATCATGCGCCCGGTGACCTTGTCGCCTTCGGTGCCGGCGAGCGGGGAATCATTGACGCGGAACATCATCGACAAAGTGGGTGGATCGATCGGCTGCGCCGGCAGCGGCTCCGACACCTCGGGTGCGCAGATGGTATGGGCGACGGTGGCCAAAGGCAGGCCGGCGATCGAAACGATGTCGCCCGCATTGCCTTCCTCGACCGGCACGCGTTCCAGCCCGCGAAAGGCCAGCACCTTGGAAGCCCGGCCCTGCTCCACGATCTTGCCGTGGCGGTCGAGCACCTTCACCTGCTGGTTCGGCTTGACCGAGCCGGAGCTGATTCGCCCGGTGACGATGCGGCCGAGATAGGGATTGGCCTCGAGAATGGTCCCGAGCATGCGGAACGGGCCGTGCTCGACATGGGGCGGCGCCACATGGGCGAGAATGAGATCGAACAGCGGTGCCATCGACGTTTTCGGGCCGTCGATGCTGGTCGCCATCCAGCCTTCCTTGGCGGAACCGTAAAGCACCGGGAAATCGAGCTGCTCCTCGGTCGCGTCAAGTGCGGCGAACAGGTCGAACACCTCGCTCGCGACCACCTCGGGGCGGGCGTCGGAACGGTCCACCTTGTTGATGGCGACGATCGGCCGAAGCCCGACCTTGAGCGCCTTCGACACCACGAACTTGGTCTGGGGCAGCGGCCCTTCGGCGGCGTCCACCAGCACGATCGCGCCGTCCACCATGTTGAGGATGCGCTCGACCTCGCCGCCGAAATCGGCGTGGCCGGGGGTGTCCACGATGTTGATCCGGGTGCCCTTCCACACGATCGAGGTCGCCTTGGCGAGGATCGTGATGCCGCGCTCGCGCTCGAGGTCGTTTGAGTCCATGGCACGCTCGGCCACGCGCTGGTTTTCCCGGAACGAGCCCGATTGCTGCAGGAGCCGGTCGACCAGGGTCGTTTTGCCGTGGTCGACATGGGCGATGATCGCGACGTTGCGCAGGTTCATGTGGAGTTGCTCATGGTACGGGAAGAGAATCCGTAGCCGACCGGAACATGCCGGCGCGCCGGATCATGTTTCGGGACGAAGGGTTCTCATCGCAAATGGTTCCGGGCCCGGGCACACGCACGGACCCCCAAGGGACGCCTTCTTGAAGTGACGCCTTCTTACTGAGGCCGCTAATTTGCGCGGAATATAGTGTTTCGCGGCCATTGTGCAACGCGAAAAGTAGCCGAAATCGTCACCTTAGCGTCATTCCGCGGCGGCGACGTGCAGCGGCAACACGTCCGGTGCACTGTGCGGGGGCGCGGGCACCACGCCCTGAACCGTCAATATGGCCCGGCGCTCGGAAATCGAACTTTGCGCCTGATTGAGCGCGATCGAAAAGGCAACCATGGCGGATTCGTCGAGATCGTTGTGCTCGACCTGGTGCATCGTGCGCCGCACCAGCTCGTCGACATCGCGGCGCAGCTTGTCGAGCTGCTCGTGGGTCTCCGCGGAACGGGCAGTGCCGGCGATGTCGAGCAGGATCTCCAGCGCTCTCAGCTTGCGGATGCGGTCGTCCGCCCGCGTATAGCTCGTGAGCCAGGCGGCACCCGACCCGAGGCCGGAAAACACCATGATGCCGAGATAGATGAAATCGCTGTACTTGTCGAAGAAGGTCTTCTCGTCGTCGTCGATGAAGGCGGCGGCACCGGGATGCGCGAGCACCGCGGCATCCTTGTCGGTGTCGGGTTTAGTGATCTGTGCGATCGCCGGATAGTCGGAGGCGAGGCTCTGGCGGACGCCGAACACGAGCCTGGTGATTTCACCGGCCAGTCCGTCCGACACGGTCTTCCTCGCCACGATGTAATGGGAGAAGCCGATGGTATCGACGTCGTCTTCGGGCAGTGGGGAGTGCCCGCCGAACACGCCTTTCTTGATCTCGGTGGCTTCGTAAACCGGAAGCCGTTTGGCGATCGCCGCCGCGGCATCGATGTCCAGGAATTTCGGCTTGTCGTCACCCTTGCCGGCAGCGGCGATCGCATCGACGAAGAAGCGGCTCGTCACCGGGCCGGCACCGAAGATCACGTCTACCGGATTGTTGCGCAACGCCCCCGCCACGTCATCGGGATCGAGGGAGACGACCTTCACCTTGTCGGGCGGAATTTCGTATTGCTTGAGAACCAGATTGAGGAGATCGGTATTGGCCCCGCTCCGGCCGATTACCCCGATCGTGTGCCCGGCGATCTGCTCGACCTTCTCGACCTTTTTCACCTTCGGCGCCTTGGTGCGCTTTGCGGGAGTCCCGCCCGCCGCCGGCGACCCCGCCGCCGGCACGATCATCACCACGACATTCTCGCGCAGTACGGCAATCGCCAGGCCTTGCCTCGGATAACCGCGGTCGCGCCGGATGACGGCGAGATCGGCCTGGTCGGCATCGAGCGCGGCGGCGCTGTCGGCGGTATTGTCCTTGAGGATCGGCCGCAGCCGGACCGCCGCGCGGTCGCGGGCAAATTGCTGGGTGATGGCCTGGATCAGGCGTGCATCCTCCCCGTTCGGCGGCCCCACCGCGATCCGCAAGGTGGTCGGCTGGGACTCGAAATAAAGCGAAGCTCCGACCAAGCTGCCGAACAGCAGGACGACTCCGAGTGTGATCAGCCAGGTCTGCCGCAGCATGATGCGCAGGCGCCGCCTCGATTCACGGCTGCTCATCGGACCGAAGATCCGCCGCGTCAGAACAAACCAGGATACGATGTAGAATCGGCGCAGCTTCATCGTTCGTGTGTCTCCCCCGCCGCATTCGACGAATGGCGAACCACGGCGGATGGGGATCGGCTAGTCGGGTTTTTCATAGCACCCAAGGGTTGCCGCCTGAATAGTGCAGTGAATTATGGTTATTTGTCTGCGGCCCGGTTGATTTCAACCGGTCCCGGCGCAGGTGGTCAGGCGAAAAAAATCAGCGCTGCAGGGCCGGTCGCTCGCAATTGACGCATGCCGGCCCCGTCGGCGCTCCGTCAGCGCAGGTTGTTCCCGAGCGAAAGCAAAGCTTGATCAACGGTTTGGCGGGAGTGAGACAATTCGCTGTCCGCTGTAGGCAGGCCGCCCTCCCTGCGCTATGTTTCGTGCGGTCGGGGAAGGCAGCTCATTTCCGCCGTCCCCGCGCCAGCAATCCGCATTCGAGCGAAGCAAATTCGCCTTACCGCAAGCCTTGCGAGGAACGCTCATGGCCAAGCTCAACATCAATGGACGGGTTCGGGTGGTGCAGGTCGAGCCGGACACGCCGCTTCTGTGGGTGATCCGCGAGCATGTCGGTCTCACCGGAACCAAATACGGCTGCGGCATCGCCCAGTGCGGCGCCTGCTCCGTGCACATCAACGGCGAGGTGGCGCGGTCGTGCTCGATCCAGGTCGGCGACGTCAAGGCGAGAGACAAGATCGTCACCATCGAGGGCCTGTCGGCGACGAGTTCCCACCCGGTGCAGAAGGCTTGGGCGGCGATCGACGTGCCGCAATGCGGCTACTGCCAGTCCGGCCAGATCATGGCGGCGGCAGCGCTCCTCAAGAAGACCCCGAAGCCGACCGACAAGGACATCGACGAAGCGATGACCAACATCTGTCGCTGCGGCACCTATCAGCGCATCCGCACGGCGGTTCACATGGCGGCTGGGATGGGCAATGGCGGCAAATCGGCCGACCATGCCACCACGAAGTCCAAGGTCTGAGGCTCGGGAGGTCCGCCATGACAAAGAAGAATTCATCCGCGAAGGTTTCGTCCCTCGGTGCCACCGAGGTTTCCCGCCGCAGCTTCGTCGTCGGCTCCGCTGCCGCGGGCGGCGGCCTGGCGCTCGGCTTCCATCTGCCGCTCGGCGGTTCCGCGCAGGCGCAGAGTGCCGCCGCCGGTGTCGAGGTCAATGCCTGGGTCGTCATCAAGCCGGACGACACCTGCGTGATCCGCATCGCCCGCACGGAGATGGGGCAGGGCACCCGCACCGGACTTGCCCAGCTCGTCGCCGAAGAGCTGCAATGCGACTGGAAAAAGGTCTCGACCGAATTCCATCACGCCCGGCCAGAACCTCGCCCGCAAGCGGGTGTGGGGCGAAATGGGGACCGGCGGCAGCCGCGGCATCCGCACCTCCCAGGATTATGTGCGCCGCGGCGGTGCCGCCGCGCGCATGATGCTGCTGCAGGCGGCCGCCGACCAATGGAAGGTGCCGGTCGAGGAACTCACCGTCGCCGATGGCGTGATCACCCACGCGGCGTCGAAGCACTCGACCAGCTACGGCAAGGTCGCCGCTGCCGCCGCCAAGCTGACGCCGCCGGACCCCAAGAGCATCAAGCTCCGCGATCCCAAGGACTGGAACATCGCCGGCAAGCCGATGAAGCGGCTCGACACCGCCGACAAGCTCAACGGCAGCAAGATTTATGCGATCGACCTGAAGCTGCCGGGCATGCTGTGCGCCGCGATCAAGGATTGCCCGGTGTTCGGCGGCAAGGTCAAGAGCTATGACGAGGCCAAGATCGCCGGCCGGCCCGGCGTCCGCGGCGTCGTCAAGGTCAAGGACACCGCCGTCGCCGTCGTCGCCGATACCTGGTGGCGGGCGAAATCGGCGCTCGAGGCGCTGCCGATCGAGTGGGACGAGGGACCGAACGCGATCCAGTCGAGCACGACCATCGCGGCGCATCTCCGCGACGGCTTCGCCGCCGCCGCCAACAATGGCAGCCGGGCGAACGGCGACGCGGTCAAGGCGATCGCAGAGGCCGCGAAGAAAGTCGAGGCGGTCTACACGACGCCGTTCCTCGCCCACGCCACCATGGAGCCGATGAACTGCACGGCGAAGATTTCCGCCGACAAGGCCGAGGCCTGGGTGCCGTCGCAGAACGCGGAGGCTTCGCTCGCGGCGCTGTCGGAGGCCTCCGGACTGCCGCTCGACAAATGCGAGGTCTATCGGCCCGACATCGGCGGCGGCTTCGGCCGGCGCGGCGGCACCCAGGACTATGTCCATCAGGCCGCCGCCATCGCCAAGAACTTCCCCGATGTTCCGGTCAAGCTGATCTGGAGCCGCGAGGAGGACATGACGCACGACTTCTACCGGCCGATCTCGCAATGCGAGCTGTCCGCCGGCCTCGACGAGAGCGGCAATCTGGTCGGCCTGCACGCGCGCATTTCCGGCCAGTCGATCAACGCCTTCCTCGACCCGGCGCTGATTTCCGGCGGCACGGACATGCGCCAGCTGCAGGGCTATGACGTGAAGCCCGGCGAGGCCCAGCTCGGTTACGGCGCGCCGAACATGCTGATCGAATATGTGATGCGCAATACCCACGTTCCGGTCGGCCCGTGGCGCGGCGTCAACACCAACCAGAACGCCGTCTACATGGAATGCTTCATGGACGAGGTGGCGCACGCCGCCGGCAAGGACCCGGTCGAATTCCGCCGCTCGCTGATGGGCAATTACCCCGGCCATCGCGCCTGCCTCAGACGCGGTCGCCGAGAAGGCCGACTGGGGCAAGCCGCTGCCGGCCGGCGTCCATCGCGGCATCGCGCAGTTCCACGGCTACGCCACCTATTCGGCGGCGGTCGCCGAGGTCTCCGTCAGCGATGACGGCAAGGTCAAGGTGCATCGCATGGTGCTCGGGGTGAATTGCGGCCACGCCGTCAATCCCGACCAGATCGCCGCCCAGATCGAAGGCTCGGTCGCCTTCGGCCTCACCGCGGCGCTCTACGGCGAAATGACGGTCAAGAACGGCCGCATGGCGGAGACGAACTTCGACACCTATCACATCATGCGGTTGGCGGAGATGCCGAAGGTCGAGACGCTCATCATGCAGACCTACGACTTCTGGGGGGGCATCGGCGAGCCCACGATCTGCGTTGTCGCCCCCGCCGTTCTCAACGCGATCTACGCCGCCACCGGCAAGCCGGTGCGCAGCCTGCCGCTCAAGAACGTGAAGCTGGTGTAGTCCGCGGTCATTCCGGGGCGCCGCGCCAGCGGCGAACCCGGAATCCAGACGGCCTCGCCGCTCGCACCCAAAACGCGCGCCCCGGAATGACAGCTCTGGCCCGGGGCTACACCTGCCCACGCAGCTGCGACACCGCGTCGGCCAGCACCTCGCAGCCGAACACGATGTCGACGTCGGCGGTGTTCTCGGTCACGTCGTGGCTGATGCCGCCGATCGAGGGGATGAACATCATCGCCGCCGGCATGTAGCGCGCCACCACCATGGCGTCGTGGCCGGCGCCGCTCGGCAGCGACACCGGCTGCTCGCCGCGTGCAATTGCTGCCGCGGCGATCGCCGCGCCGAGGTTCGGGGCGAGGGCGGTGGGCGCGAGGTCTCGCCGTCGTTTCGACCTCGATCTTCACCGGCCCGCGATTGGCCTCTGCGACCCGCGCCAGGAATCGCTCCTCGATCCGGTCCATCACCGCGCCGTCGATGTCGCGGAACTCGAGCAGCATCTCGCCTTCGCTCGGCACCACGTTGGCGGCACCGGGGCGGAAAATCATGTTGCCGATGTTCCACACGGTATCGGGTCCGGCGAGGCGGCGCATGTCGTCGCCGATCCCCGTGGCGAGCGCGATCAAGGCCGCGCCGGCGTCCTTGCGCATGGTCATCGGCGTGGTTCCGGCGTGGTTGGCGGCGCCATGGCTCTTGAGGCGAAACCGCCTGATGCCGACCAGCCCCGTCACCACCCCGATGCGGTTGCCGCCCGCTTCCATGCGCGGGCCCTGCTCGATATGGGCTTCGAGGTAGCAGACCTCACGCTTGGCGTCGAAGCGATGCGGCGGCGGCGCCGCCGCGATGGCCGCCAGCGCCGCGGCGAGCGAGGCGCCGTCCTTCGACTTGGCCGCCGCGATCTCCTTGTCGTCGACATCTGCGCAGAAGCTGCGGCTGCCGAGGAGAGGCAGGTAGGTGCCTTCCTCGTCCTCGAATGAAATGACGTCGACGCCGGTCGCGTGTGGCTCGTCGGCCTCGATGGCGCTGCGTGCGATCTCGAGCGCATAGCCGACGCCCAGTGCGCCGTCGAGCCATCCCCCCTTGGGCACGGTGTCGGTGTGCGAACCGATCAGGATCGCCTTCCTGGCATTGGGGTCGCGTCCCAGCACATTGCCGACCCGGTCCATCGACGCCGTCAGCCCGGCCGCCGCGAGCTTGCCCACCAGCCAGCGCCGCGCCGCGATGTCCTCGGCCGACAGCGCGACGCGGTCGACCCCGGTCTTGTATGCGCCGATGCTCGCGAGCTCGCGCAAATCCGCCAGCAGCCGGTTGCCGTTGATGCGTATCATCTGATCAATCCCGCACGATTCCCGTGTCTGCCAAAGCATGTTCCGTTCCCGGAGTCGATGCGGCTCCGGAATAGGCATGCTGCAGGAATATGCGACCTGCGCGGAGAGGGCCATAGCGCCTCTATCAGGATGGTCAGGATCATGCCTAAATGTGTGCCGATGGGTCTATGCGACGATGTGCCGGAGGGATTTGTCATGCACCACGCGATCAAGGGCATTGCAGCCGGTTTGGCAGTGGGGCTGCTGGCGCCGCTCGCCGCCGCGGCTGCCGAGACCGATGCGCGCAAGGCGCTCGCCTATGAGGCGATCGATCGCAATGCCGATCAGATCGCCACCATCGGCGACACCGTCTACTCGTTCGGCGAACTCGGCATGCAGGAGATCGAGAGTGCGAAATTCGTCAAGGGCATGCTCGAATCGATCGGATTCACCGTCGAGACCGGCACCGCCGGGATGAACACCAACATCTGGGCCCATTGGGGCACCGGCAAGCCGCAGATCGTGATCGTTTCGGAAATCGATGCGCTGCCCGGCGGCTCGCAGGCGCCCATGAGCATCGACCGCAAGCCGCTGGTCGAGGGTGCGCCCGGCCACATGGAGGGCCACAACACCCATGCGGGCGTGGCGATCGGCGCGGCCTATGCGGTCAAGCAGGCGATGCAGCGCTACAACATTCCCGGCAGCGTCGCGATCTCGTTCGGCCCCGCCGAGGAGCAGATCGTCAGCCGGCCCTTCCTGGTGCGCGCCGGGCTATACAAGGATGCCGACATCGCCATCCTGCTCCACATCGGCGACACCTTCGCCGCCGGCTACGGGCTGATGAATTATGCCGCGATCAGCTCCAAGTTCACCTTCCACGGCAAGACCGCCCACGGCGCCATCGACCCCTGGGATGGCAAGGATGCGGTCGACGCGGTGGAGCTGATGGACATCGGCTTCGACAAGCTGCGCGAGCACCTCCACCCGACCTACCGCGCCCACCGCACTATCACCGCGGGCGGCATCCAGCCGAACATCATTCCCGACTACGGGCAGATCTGGTGGTTCGTGCGCGACGCCGACATGCCGTCCGCCAAGGAAACCTTCGACAAGCTCGTAAAGATCGCCGAAGGCGCCGCACTGATGACCGGCACCACCTGGGAATACAGGATCGATGCCGCCGCCTGGCCGCAGCTTGGCCTCAAGTCGGTCGCCGAGACGATCCAGGCGAACATCAATACTGTCGGCATGCCGCGCTGGAGCGAGGATGAGCAGGCGTTCGCCCGCAAGTTCCAGACCGCCATGGGCAAGAAGCCGATCGGGCTCAACACCACGCCGACGCCGCTCGGCCAGCGCCCGCAATCGGCCTCGTCGAACGACAATGGCGACGTGACCTGGGTGGTTCCCAGCGCGGCGCTGAACTTTCCCGCCAGCGTGCCCGGTATCACCTATCACAATTGGCAGGCGGCGGTGACGCCGACCAGCACCATCGCGCACAAGGGCATGATCGCGGGATCCAAGGTTCTCGCCGGAACCATCATCGACCTGCTGACCAGGCCGGAGCTCGTCAAGGCGGCGCACGCCGAGTTCGAGAAGGCGACGGCCGAGACGAAATACTTCGCCGTGTTGCCCGCCGACGCCAAGCCTCCGCTCGACCTCAACAAGGAGACGATGGATCACTATCGCCCGGCAATGAGACAGTTCTACCTGGACAAGCCCGTCAAGTTCGAATGACCGCTACGGCGGGAATGACGGAAGAGGTACGGCGGGGCCGTCCGCTGCTGCGCCGCACCATCAAGCCGTGGTCACCGTGAAGTGACCGCAAGCCAGCTGCGCGATCGTTTGGGCGCCCGCGCAATTGGAGTAAGGTCCAGGCGGTGGGTGTGAGGTTGACAGGAGGCCAACATGCGCTTGCCGATCCTCTCCCTTGTCGTCGCCGCGTCCGCGCTCGCCGCAGCAAGCCAAACGGCGTCGGCGCAATCCGCCTATTCCTATCCCTGGTGCGCCAAGTATTTCGGCAAGCTGGAAGGGACCAGCTGCTACTACAAGAGCTATCAGCAGTGCATGGTTACGGTTTCGGGCATCGGAGGCTACTGCTACGAGAGCCCGTATCACCGGCCCGAGCTTGCCGGCGGCGGGCGCCAATCGCATCACTGATCATGCTCCCGCGGCGCGCAGGCGTAACCGCGGGGACGGCACGACACGCTGAGGAAACCATGATGCGCTTGCCGATCGTCTCGCTCGTCATCGCCGTGGCGGTGCTGGCCGCAGCAACCCGAATGGCGTCCGCGCAATCGCCCAATTCCTATCCCTGGTGCGCCAAGGTCATCACCAGGACGGCCGCGACCAGCTGCTACTACACGACCAAAGAGCTCTGCATGCTTACGGTTTCCGGCATCGGCGGCTATTGCTACCAAAACCCCGGTTACCGGGGCCCGGCGGCCCGGGCCGCTCAACCCCGTCATACGCGTCGCCGGGTGAGGCCGTCCTGATGGCGGACGGGAGAACGTTTATGAGCCTGCCGGCTTTGTCATTCGCGCCCGCCTTCTCGCTCCTGGCCGCGGTCGCCCTGGTCGGCGCCGTCGCGCCGGGCCATGCGCAGTCGGCCTATTCCTACCCGTGGTGCGCCCGTTACCCGCGAGTGATAGGCGGATATGCCTGTTACTACACCAGCTTCGCGCAGTGCATGGCAACGATGCAGGGCATCGGCGGCTATTGCATGCGGAGCCCGTTCTACCGCGGATCGGCCGGCTCGGTCCCGGGTCGCCGAAACAGCCACCATGGCGGGCACACTTGAAGCCCCAGATGCGAAACCCAGGGTAGGGGGCCGCGATGTGGTCCCGGGCGCATCGCCTGGAGCCGTGCGTCGTGCGGGAACCAGGGATGAATTCCTTATTTTCTCACCGATCTTTACTGTTTTTTCGCCTTGTTCCTGCCCTATCAGGTTTACAAGACTAGTCAGGGTCATCCCGGGGGGATGTGGAAGATGAATGTACGCGTTATCGCAGCGAGCCTGCTCGCGGTCGTGGGGATGACGGGCGCCACCAGCGCCCAGTATTATTCGCCGCCACCGCCCGGCTATGGGCAACCGATCTATCCGCCACCGGGCTATGTTCCGCCCCCCGGCTATGCGCCACCCCCTGGGTACGTGCCACCCCCGGGCTATGCTCAGCCAAACTATCGCGGCCGTCAGGTTGTCGAGGACGATGACGACGATGTCGGCGCGTTGCCGGCACCTGGGCCTTACGGGCGGCCGTCCGGCTACAACAATGATGGCACGCCCCGGCCCCCTTCGGCCATTCAGCAGGATGCCTTGCCGGCTCCCGGTACAACTCCGCCGCAGTACCAGGATGGCACGGTCCCGCCCGGTCCCGGCCGCCAATACAGCTACGGGCCGTGGGAACAGGTGCGGCCCTCCGGCGATGTCACTCCCAATGCGGTGCCGCCGGCGGCCGGCCAGCCCGGTGGCTACGCAGGACTGCCCCCGGACTATCAGCCGGAAGTCGGCAAGCCCAAGGAATTGCCGCCGCAGTTCCGGCGCCAGCTCGTCGACTTTCCGACCAAGGAGTCGGCCGGCACGCTGATCATCGATACGCCCAACACCTACCTTTACCTGGTGCTCGGCGGCGGTAAGGCGCTGCGCTACGGCATCGGTGTCGGCCGCGAGGGCTTCACCTGGACCGGCCGCGAACGCATCAGCCGGATGTCGGAATGGCCGGATTGGCATCCGCCCAAGGAGATGATCGATCGCCAGCCCTATCTGCCGCGCTTCATGGCCGGCGGCGAGAGCAACCCACTGGGGGCGCGAGCGCTCTATCTCGGCAACACGCTCTACCGCATCCACGGCACCAACCAGCCCTCCACCATCGGTTCGTTCGTGTCGTCGGGCTGCATCCGGCTAGTCAACAGCGACATCGAGGATCTCTACAGTCGCGTCACCGTCGGCACCAAGGTCGTCGTCTATCCGGGCAAACCGACGCCCGAAACCACGGCGAGCGTGGCGCGGTAGCGCCCCGCTTCGGCGGGGCCCGGTCGCAGAGGATCCCCACGGTGACGGATTGACTGCGCGGGCCTGCGCGCGCACGATTGTCCTCGGCGGCAACGGGATGGGGTGTGGCCGATGCACGGAAGGAAGCTGTGGCGGCAAGCGGTGATGTGGGGCTGCGCGGCGTGGTTCTCCAACTGCCCCTGGAACGACGTCCGCACCGATGCCATTCCCCTCGAATTCGGCATGTCGCCCGCGGTGGTGGCGACGGCGCTGGGAGTGCCGATCGTCCACGTATCGGGCAGCGCCGGCAACGAGGTCTATTATGCCGAGCGGCCGACCCTGATCCCCAGCCTGTTCACCTATGACAGGCAGCTGTGGCTGCAGTTCCGCAACGGCCGGCTCACCGGCTGGAAGAACGATTGGAAGCGCGGCGGGCCGTGGTAACCCGCGGACCCCAGTAGGACGGGTTTCGTTTCGCTCGACCCCCTCCTACCGATCGCGCGGCCTGCCCGGTACCGGTGCGGCAATCGCCGCGGTCCATAGCCGGCTCAGCTTTCGCGCTCCGGTCCCCGACATGTGGCAGCCGTCATAGCGATCGGAAGGCGAAGTCAGCGCGGCATCCATGTCCGGCCCGAAATACACCCCGTCGTGGGCGGCAATCACCCGCCTTTGCGCCTCGGCGATGGGATTGTCGGGCTTCGGCGGCGTCCATTTGCCGTCGCAATAGCCGGTTTCGATGGCGACGAAAATCGGCGCTTCGACTCCGCTCCGGCGCAGCGCCGCGATCACCTCGGCAAATCGACGGAAATAATCCTCAGCCCCGGTGTGCTCGATGAGATCGGCCTCACCCTGTTGAATGAAGACGTGAGTGTACGAGAACGCCGGGCCGACGGCATCAACCGCGCGCATGAGATGTGCGTGCAAGTTCCCGCCGGGCGCCCATTGGGCGATATCCGTCCCACCAATCGCGATGGTGACGAGGACGACCGCATCGAACTGTTTTTGCCGGACCAGTTCGGTCCCGATCAACGTCCAGATGTTGCCCCCGTCGCCGCCGGTGCCCAATAGCGGATCGGTCGCCGCATAGCAGCGGCCTCGGAAATAATTGAACACCTGGCCGCCTCCGACAAAGTGCTCGCGAACGACATTGGCCGCTTGGGATTGGCCGAACACCAGGGCGACCATGGTGTGCTCACCGGCCGCGGGGCAGGCCACCGGCGGGCGCCCGAAAGCTTCGTCCTGCGCGGCCGGCGGCGATCCCCCGGCAAGCCTCCAAACCGCGTCACCCGCGCGCGCGAGGTAGGTCGCGGGCCGCCAATGCTGGGCCTGCGACCACACGCCGAGCACGTAGGCGGTCGCGATCAATCCCGACGCCACGGCAATGGAACGCCAATGTCGCACCGGATGCTCCGAAGTCCGATCTGCACATGCGCTGGGATGCTACAGGAGTAGCTCCGCTCAATCCGAGCTTCACGTGGATCCGGTCATTCCGGGGCGCCGCGCCGCGGCGAACCCGGATGCCTTGCCGGCTGCGCAGCAGCCTGGATTCCGGGTTCGCGCGAAGGAAGCCGCGCGCCCCGGAATGACGGTGCTGGATTACTCCCCCGCCGCCTCGCGGTGGCTCTCTTCTTCCGCCTTCTGCTTGGCTTCGAGGTCCTCGCCGGTCTGCTGATCGACGATCTTCATGGACAGGCGCACCTTGCCGCGCTCGTCGAAGCCGAGCAGCTTGACCTTGACCTTGTCGCCTTCCTTGACGACGTCGCCGGTCTTCTGCACCCGGCGCTGCGCCAGCTGGCTGATGTGGACGAGGCCGTCGCGCGAACCGAAGAAGTTCACGAACGCGCCGAAGTCCATCACCTTGACGACGGTGCCGTCATAGATGTGGCCGACCTCGGGGTCGGAAGCGATCGACTTGATCCAGTTGATCGCCGCCTTGATGGAATCGCCCGAAGAAGAGGCGACCTTCACCGTGCCGTCGTCGGAAATGTCGACCTTGGCGCCGGTCTTCTCGACGATCTCGCGGATCACCTTGCCGCCCGACCCGATCACTTCGCGGATCTTGTCGGTCGGAATCGAGAACACCTCGATGCGCGGCGCATGCTCGCCGAGCTCGGCGCGTGCCGAGGTGATCGCCTTGCTCATCTCGTCGAGAATGTGCAGGCGGCCGTCCTTGGCCTGGGTCAGCGCGACCCGCATGATCTCCTCGGTGATGCCGGCGATCTTGATGTCCATCTGCAGCGAGGTGATGCCCTTCCCGGTGCCCGCCACCTTGAAGTCCATGTCGCCGAGATGATCCTCGTCGCCGAGGATGTCGGAGAGCACCGCGAAGCGCTTGTCCTCGAGAATGAGGCCCATGGCGATGCCGGCGGTCGGCGCCTTCAGCGGCACGCCGGCGTCCATCAGCGCCAGCGAGGCGCCGCATACCGTCGCCATCGACGATGAGCCGTTCGACTCCGTGATCTCCGACACCACGCGGATGGTGTAGGGGAACTCGTGGCGCAGCGGCAGCACCGGGTGGATGGCGCGCCAGGCGAGCTTGCCGTGGCCGACCTCGCGCCGCCCGGGCGCCCCGATCCGGCCGGTCTCGCCGACCGAGAACGGGGGGAAATTGTAATGCAGCAGGAAGTGCTCCTTGTAGGTGCCCTCCAGCGCGTCGATGAACTGCTCGTCCTCGCCGGTACCGAGCGTCGCCACAACGAAGGCCTGGGTTTCGCCGCGGGTGAACAGCGCCGAGCCGTGGGCGCGGGGCAACACGCCGACCTCGGACACGATCGGCCGCACCGTCTTGAGGTCGCGTCCGTCGATGCGAAGGCCGGTGTCGAGGATGTTCCAGCGCACGATCTTGGCTTCGAGATCCTTGAAGACGGCGCCGACGCGCTCCTTGTCGGGGGCGGTATCGCTGCCTTCGACGGACGAGCGCGGCCACCACCTTGGCCTTGGCGGCCTCGACGGCGTTGTGGCGGGCCATCTTGTCGGGGATCGCATAGGCGGTACGCAGGTCCTGCTCGACCAGGCCGAGCATCTCTTTCTCCAGCGCCGCATTGTCCGGCACTACCAGCTCGCGCGGCTCCTTGGCCGCCTTTTCGGCGAGCCGGATGATCGCTTCGATCACCGGCTGGAAATGGCGGTGGCCGAACATCACCGCTCCGAGCATCACTTCCTCGGGCAGCTCCTTGGCCTCGGACTCCACCATCAGCACCGCGTCCTGGGTGCCGGCGACGACGAGGTCGAGGCTGCTCTCGGTCATCTCGTCGATTTGCGGATTGAGGACGTATTCGTTGTTGATGAAGGCGACCCGCGCCGCACCGATCGGGCCCATGAACGGGGCGCCGGAGAGCGTCAGCGCGGCGGACGCCGCCACCATGGCCACGATGTCGGGAGAGTTCTCCTGGTCGTGCGACATGGTGGTCACGATGATCTGGGTGTCGCAGCGCCAGCCGTCGGCGAACAGCGGACGGATCGGGCGGTCGATCAGGCGCGAAACCAGGGTCTCGCGTTCGCTGGGACGCCCTTCGCGCTTGAAATAACCGCCGGGAATGCGGCCGGCGGCGTAGAATTTTTCCTGGTAGTTGCAGGTCAGCGGCAGGAAATCGATGCCTACCTTCGGCTTCTTCGCGGCGACGACGGTGGCGAGAACCGTGGTCTCCCCATAGGTGACGACGACCGCGCCGTCGGCTTGCCGCGCTATCCTGCCGGTTTCAATGACGAGCTTGCGCCCGGCCCAATCGAGCTCCTCACGATGGATGTTGAACATTTTTGCTTTCTTTCATGGTTTTGCGGCCATGAAAGCCATGAGCAAGACGGCGAGAGGCTGCGCGGCGCGGTAATTGCGCGAGCCGTCGCAGCCTCCGGCGATCCTGCCATGACCTTCATGCCCTTCGAGCGCCGGACGCTCATCGCCCGGCGTTGCGGCGGCCTGGGCCACCGGCACTGCAGCGGACGCAACCAGGCGTCCGCCGAAATGCGCGCGTGTACCGCGCGCAGACACTTCAGCGGCGGATCCCGAGCTTCTCGATCAGGCTCTTGTAGCTGCCTTCATTGACGCGCTTGAGATAGTCGAGAAGCTGGCGACGCTGGGACACGAGCTTCAACAGCCCCCGCCGCGAATGATTGTCTTTTACATGGGTCTTGAAATGCTCGGTGAGATTGACGATGCGCTCCGAAAGGATCGCCACCTGCACCTCCGGCGACCCGGTGTCGCCGGCCTTCTTGGCATACGTCTTGATGACTTCAGATTTGCGTTCGGCAGTGATCGACATCGTCAACGACCTTCCTGTCGGCCGGCTCTGCCCTGCAGGCCGGCGAGATTGAACACGCGCTTGGGGACGATTTCGCCGCGGTCGACTTCGGCAAGGGCGATCAGGCTGCCTGACGCCGTTACGTAAACCGTGCCGCGGATCATGGGGGCGTCCCGTCCGCGCAACAGAACGGCTTGGCCCCTTTGGAGCCTTGCCGCATCCGCCCGACTGACGGCCAGCGCCGGGATGTCGTCCAGCGCGGTCGCAACGGGCAGTAGCGCGTCGGCGAGGCTCAACTCGCCGAACGCGGCTTTATGGCACAAAGCCTCGATCCGTTCCAGCGAAATCATGTCGGCCTCGGCGAACGGCCCGACCGAGGTCCGCCGCAGCGCCGAGACATGGCCGTGGCAGCCGAGCAACCGGCCGAGATCGCGGGCCAAGCGCGCGCACGTAGGTCCCTTTGCCGCATTCGGCACGGAACCGGCTGTGGTCGGGGTCGGGCGTCTCTTCGAGCTGCAGCCGGTCGATGTTCACCACCCGCGCCTTGAGCTCGAATTCCTCGCCGTCGCGGGCGATGTCGTAGGCGCGCTCGCCTTCGATCTTGATGGCGGAATAGCGCGGCGGCACCTGCTCGATGGCGCCGACGAAGCCGGGCAGCAGCGCGGTAATCGCGTCCGGCGTCGGACGTTCGGCGCTCGAAGCCACCACCCGGCCCTCGGCGTCGTCGGTATCGCGTTCCTCGCCCCAGCGCACCGTGAAGCTGTAGGCCTTGCGTCCGTCCATCACGAACGGCACCGTCTTGGTGGCGTCGCCGAGCGCGATCGGCAGGCAGCCCGAGGCGAGCGGATCGAGGGTGCCGGCATGGCCGGCCCGCTTGGCGGTGAACAGGCGCCGGATCACCGACACCGCATGGGTGGAGGTCATGCCGACCGGCTTGTCGAGCACCACCCAGCCGTGGACGTCATGCTTTTCGCGCTTGGCCCTGGGCCCGGCGGGCGGCGGCGTAACGGGCGGCTCGAACGTGCCGGCTTGCGCGACTTGCGCCGCGATCGGGCCGGCCTCTTTGGTGACCGTGGAGTTCATTTCGTCTCGCTCGAGTCCTGGTCCAGATCCGTGGCGGGCGAATCCGTATGAGATTTGTCCAGATCCCGCTTGACCTCGGGCGAGCGCAACAGCCGCTCGATCCGTTCCGCCTCCTCGAACCGCTCGTCGATGCGGAAGCGGATGTCGGGGGCGAATTTCAGGTTGACCCGGTGGGCGACCTCGCCCCGCAGATAACGCTTGTGGCGTTCGAGCGCGGCGAGCACATCCTTCTCGTCGGTGCCGCCGAGCGGCATCACATAGACGGTCGCGAGCCGCAGGTCGGGCGACATGCGCACCTCCGGCACCGTGATGAGATGGGTCTCGATGACGGGATCATGGACCTCGCCACGCGCGAGAATCTCCGCCACCGCATGGCGGACGAGTTCGCCGACCCGCAACGCGCGCTGGGAATTGCCCTTGCCGGGCGCCTGGACATGACGTGACATTTGTGCTCCTGCCCGTCGTGCCGGGACTCGAACCCGGCGGACGGGATTATTCGTTCGTGCCTGAAAATCCTGTGCGGCGCACGCAGGCCGCGCGGCGGCCCGCGATGCCGGCAGCGGTTACAGCGAGCGTTGCACCGACTCCACGCGGTAGCACTCGATGACGTCGCCGGCGCGCATGTCCTGGTAGCTCTCGAACGCCATGCCGCATTCCTGGCCGGCGAGCACCTCCCTGGCGTCGTCCTTGAAGCGCTTGAGCTGGGACAGCTTGCCTTCGTGGATGACGACGTTGTCGCGGATCAGGCGCACATTGGCGCCGCGCTCAACGGTGCCGTCGGTGACGCGGCAGCCGGCGATCTTGCCGACCTTGGAGATGTTGAAGATCTCGAGGATCACGGCGTTGCCGAGCATGGTCTCGCGCAGCGTCGGCGCCAGCAGGCCGGACATCGCCTTCTTCACGTCGTCGACGAGATCGTAGATGACGTTGTAGTAGCGGATCTCGACGCCGTCGCGCTCGGCCATCTCGCGCGCTTCCTTGTGGGCGCGCACGTTGAAGCCGATCACCGCCGCGCCGGACGCCTGCGCCAGCGTGATGTCGGATTCGCTGATGCCGCCGGCGCCGGCGAGGATGATGCGGGCGCCGACTTCCGGGGTTCCGAGCTTGTCCAGCGCGCCGACGATGGCTTCGACCGAGCCCTGCACGTCGCCCTTGATGAGGAGCGGGAATTCCTTGCGCCCGGTGGTCTTGAGCTGGCTCATCATCTGCTCGAGCGAGCCGCGCATTCCGCTGGCCCGCGCGGCCACCTTCTCGCGCTTCTGGCGGGCGCGATAATCGGTCACCTCTCGTGCGCGGGCTTCGCTCTCTACCACCGCCAGCCGGTCGCCGGCCTCGGGGGTGCCGTTGAAGCCGAGCACCTCGACCGGCGTCGACGGGGTGGCCGCGCTTACGGGCTCGCCAGAGGCAGACACCAGCGCGCGCACCCGGCCCCATTCGGCGCCGGCGACGACGATGTCGCCGCCGCGCAGCGTGCCGCGCTGAACCAGCACGGTCGCCACCGGGCCGCGGCCGCGGTCGAGCTTGGCTTCGATCACTGTACCTTCGGCCGGCCGGGTCGGATCGGCCTTGAGGTCGAGGATTTCGGACTGCAGCCCGAGGGTCTCGAGCAGCCTGTCGAGATTGATCTTCTTGGTCGCGGACACCTCGACGTCGAGGACGTCGCCGCCCAGCGATTCGACCTGCACCTCGTACTGGAGCAGTTCGGTGCGCACCCGATCGGGCCGCGCATCCGGCTTGTCGATCTTGTTGATGGCGACGATCATCGGCACCTTCGCCGCCTTGGCGTGCTGGATCGCCTCGATCGTCTGCGGCATCACGCCGTCGTCTGCGGCCACGACCAGCACGACGATGTCGGTGACCTTGGCGCCGCGCGCGCGCATCGAGGTGAAGGCGGCGTGGCCGGGCGTGTCGATGAAGGTGATCTTGGAGCCCGACGGCGCGGTCACCTGGTAGGCGCCGATGTGCTGGGTGATGCCGCCCGCCTCGCCGCCGGCCACGTTGGTGGCGCGGATGGCGTCGAGCAGCGACGTCTTGCCGTGATCGACATGGCCCATGATGGTCACGACCGGCGGTCGCGGCTGCAGGTTGGCCGGTTCGTCATCCTTGCCGAACAGGCCCTCCTCGACGTCGGATTCCGCGACCCGGCGTACCGAATGCCCGAGCTCCTCCGCGATGAGCTGGGCGGTGTCGGCGTCGATGGTGTCGGTGATCTTGAGCATCTGCCCCTGCTTCATCAGCAGCTTGATCACGTCGACCGCGCGCTCGGCCATGCGATTGGCCAGCTCTTGAATGGTGATGACCTCCGGGATCGTCACCTCGCGCACGAGCTTTTCCTTGGGCTCGTTGGCGGCATGGCCCTTGGTCAGGCGCTGTGTGCGGCGGCGGAACGACGCCACCGAGCGCTCGCGTTCCTCGTCCGCCGTGAGCGCGGTGACCAGCGTCAGCCGTCCGCGGCGCTTCTCAGGGCCGGGCCGCGTCGGTTTGGGGGCCACGACGGGCCGTACTGCACCGCCGGGCCGCCGCGCGGTCCGCGGCGCCTCTTCCTCATCGGGTTCCTGAACGGCGGTGCGCGCGCTGAGCGGAATGGTGGGCGCCGCGAGCGGGGTAGCCGCCGCCTTGGCTTTCTCGTCCTCGCCGAACCGCTTCTTGGCTTCTGTCTCGGCCTTGCGCTTGGCCTCTTCGTCGTGGCGGCGGCGCTCGTCCTCCTCGCGCTTGCGCGCCTCGGCGGCCTCGCGTTCGGTCTGCTCGCGGGATTCGCGCTCGTTGCGCCGGCGCGCGTCTTCTTCGGCGACCCGGCGTTCCTCGGCCTCGCGGACCTTGGCGTCGGCGAGCGCATGGGCGCGGGCGCTGCGCTCTTCCTCGGTCAAGGTACGCAGCACCACTCCGGATGGCTTGCTGCCCGGAGCGGTGGGCGGCGCCGACGGAACGGCGGATCCGGGTGCGGCTCTGCCGCTGGGGAACGGGGGCGGCGCCCGCCGCGCCGGGGGCGCAGCCGGGGCGACCGGCGGGCGCAGACTCGGCTTTCGCCTCGCCCGGACCGACCATGCGGCGCTTCACCTTCTCGACCACCACCTGCTTGGTGCGGCCGTGACTGAAACTCTGACGCACGATCCCCTGCTCGACGCCGCTGCGCTTGAGCGTCAAGGTCTTGGTCGGGGTGACGGTCAACGTCTCGCCGGGGTTCTTCTTATCAGTCATTACAATCCTGGTTCTATTGCGTCAGGGTTCGGGCGCCACGAGCCGGAATTCCGGTCGTCCGGTTCAACCGCTCGAAAACATTCGAGAATATCGCCAGCGCGCGAGAAACGTCTCACCTGCCCGCCCAGCCAGCAGCGCTGCATGTACCACATTTAGGCGGCCCAATGCCAAATCCAATTGATCGATTGTGAAGGACGGCACAATTTCTACCGGGGCGGCCGCTTCGCCGCGCCGCAGCAATGCCGCCGCGAGCTTGCGGGAACCGTCCGCGCCGGCATCCCGGGCCTGGAGCAGGGCGACCACCACCCGCTCGGCAATCGCCGTCTCGACCCGGGTAAACCCCGTGACCACCAGGGAGGCTTTGTGGGCGATCGCGAGGGCATCGAGCACGGCGTGCTCCAGCAGCCCATCGACCATCTCCGCGAGGGCGGAGGGAACCTTCACGTCGGCCCGCAGGCTCTTCTGGAACGCCCGCCGCTTGACCGCGGCTTCGACCTGGTCGCGGCGGGCGGTCACCCACACCCCGCGGCCCGGCAGCCGGCGCTTGAGATCGGGAACCACGCCGTCCGGCCCGGCGACAAACCGTATCAACTCCCCGATCGGGCGCACCGTGCGGGTCGCGATGCACATGCGCTCGGCCGCCGCGGCCGCATTGCGGGGGCCGCGGTCGGCTTGGTCGAGATCGAGGTCTTTGGCCTCTGCCAGCATGTGGTTTCCCGTCGGTTCGATGGGCTCGATCCAACCCGTGCTATTCCGCTTCGGCCGGGGCCTCCTCGGGCGCCCCCTCCGCCGGCTTGGGGGCGAGATCGGCCTCGGTGATCCAGCCGGCCTTGACGCGGGCCTGCATGATCAGGCTTTCGCATTCTTCGCGGGTGAGCTCGAAGCCGTCGAGAATGCCGGCATTGCGGACCGCCTCGCCGTCCTTGCGCTCGGTCCAGCCGGCGAGATCGTCGGTGGCGCAGCCGGCCAGATCCTCGATCGTCTTGATGCCGTTTTCGCCGAACGCGACCATCATTCTCGCGGTGACGCCGGGGACTTCCCTGAGCTCGTCGGCAACCCCGAGCTTGACGCGCTGGGAGTCGTATTCGGCCTCGACCTGAGCGAGATAATCGTTGGCGCGGGCTTGCAGCTCGCTCGCGGTCTCCTCGTCGAAACCTTCGATCGACGCGATATCCTTTTGATCCACCATGGCGAGTTCCTCGACTGAATTGAATCCTTCCGAGGCGAGCAGCTGGCCCACCACCTCGTCGACATTGAGCGCTTCCATGAACATCTTGGTGCGCTTCTCGAACTCGGCCTGGCGGCGCTCGGATTCTTCCTGCTCGGTGAGAATGTCGATATCCCAGCCGGTGAGCTGGGAGGCGAGCCGGACGTTCTGACCGCGGCGCCCGATCGCCAGCGACAGCTGCTGGTCGGGGACCACCACCGAGATGCGCTCGCGCTCCTCGTCGAGCACCACCTTGGCGACCTCGGCGGGCGCCAGCGCATTGACGACGAAGGTGGCGACGTCCGCCGACCACGGAATGATGTCGATCTTCTCGCCCTGCAGCTCGTTGACCACCGCCTGCACACGCGAGCCGCGCATGCCGACGCAGGCGCCCACGGGATCGACCGAGGAGTCCTTGGAGATCACCGCGATCTTGGCGCGCGAACCGGGGTCGCGGGCGACCGCCTTCACCTCGACGATGTTGTCGTAGATCTCCGGCACTTCCTGGGCGAACAGCTTCGCCATGAATTGCGGATGGGTGCGCGACAGGAATATCTGCGGCCCGCGCGGCTCGCGCCGCACGTCGTAGATATAGGCGCGGATGCGGTCGCCGTTGCGGAACACCTCGCGCGGCAGCAATTCGTCGCGCCGCACGATCGCCTCGCCGCGGCCGAGATCGACGACGACGTTGCCGTATTCGACCCGCTTGACGATGCCGTTCACGATATCGCCGATGCGGTCCTTGAATTCCTGGTACTGGCGGTCGCGCTCGGCCTCGCGCACCTTCTGCACGATCACCTGCTTGGCGGACTGGGCGGCGATGCGGCCATATTCGAGCGGCGGCAGCTGCTCGGCGATGTAGTCGCCGACCTGGGCGGCGGGGTTGCGGCGCCGCGCATCCTCGATGCTGATGTGGATGGCGTCGTTGTCGACCTGCTCGACCACCAGGAGCAGGCGCGACAGCCGCATCTCTCCGGTCTTGGGATTGATCTCGGCGCGCACCTCGGTTTCGCTGCCGTAGCGCGACCGCGCCGCCTTCTGGATGGCGTCTTCCATCGCGGCGATGACGATGCCGCGATCGATCGACTTCTCGCGGGCGACCGCGTCGGCGATCTGCAACAGTTCGAGCCGGTTGGCGCTGACGGCCATCGGTTATTCTCCTTTGATCTCTGTCGCGGCCGGAGCTCCGGACCCGCGGCGTTCGTTCGTGTCGTCTTGCATGTCGTCTTGGTCGAAGGATGGTGGGGCGCGGCCGCGCCGCGCGGCGCGGACCTCGGACTTGCCCCGCCGCAGCGATGCCGCGATCAATTCGTCGGTGAGGACGAGCTTGGCGTCGGCCATGTCGTCGAACGGCAGCACGAATTCGGCCGCGCCGTCCTTGGCATCGTCGGAGCGGATGCGCGCGCCGGCGCCTTCGACCCCGAGCAGCAGGCCGCGGAAACGCTTGCGGCCTTCGAGCGCGACATCGAGCTCGATCTTGACCTGTTGCCCGGCATGACGCTCGAAATCCGAACGCCGCACCAGCGGCCGGTCGAGGCCGGGGGAGGAAATCTCGAGCCGATAGGCGCGGTCGATCGGGTCGGCGGCGTCGAGCACGGGCGACAGCGCACGCGACGCCGTTTCGCATTCCTCGATCGTCATCGAGCCGTCGGGCCGCTCCGCCATGATCTGCACCGTGCAGCCGGCGAGCGCAGATACCCTGACCCGCACCACGCGCAAGCCGAGTTCGGCGAGCACCGGCACGCAGATCGACGCGACGCGCGCCGCCACCCCGGCGTCCGCGATCACGCGCGGTTCGCGAAGGGCGTCGGTGGCGGTCTCGGTGTTCGCTGCGAAGGTCGCAGATGTCATCAAGCGTCGGTTACCGTTGTCTCGGGGTTGGCGTTGTCTCGATTTCATGCCCGGCCAGGTCCTGCGTGACTGCAGGTAATAAAAAAGAGCGGGTCCCGGGCGGGGCCCACTCTCACGAACCGATCGAAAAATCGACCGTTATGAGATGTCGTTCTAGACCACGTGAATATAGCGATTTGCCACCCCGGCGCAAGATGCGGCGCGCAGATGGATCGTGGGATTTTCCGCCTACGAGGCGGCGGAATTCGAGATAGCAGGGGGGGCGGCCCTCGCGTTTGGCCTTGGCCTCGTAGCGGGTGCCGCCGAAGTCCGCCCACGGCAGACGCCAGTCGTCGGCGGATTGGGCGGTCCAGGCGAAATCCGGCGCGCGCAGCAGGCGCTCCAGGGTCCAGGCGGAATAGTCCGCGATGTCGGTGGCGAAGCGAAATGTCCCGCCGGGCCGCAACACCCGCGCGATCATGGCGACGGTATCGTCCTGCACGAAGCGCCGCTTCCAGTGCCGCCGTTTCGGCCATGGGTCCGCATAGAGCAGGTCGACCCGGGCGAGCGCCGCGGCCGGAAGCCAGCGCAGCAGGTCCACGGCGTCGCCGGCAAACAGCCTGACATTGTCGATGCCGCCCGCCTCGATCAGAGCCAGGATCTTCGCCATGCCGTTGACGAAGGGCTCGCAGCCGATGAAGCCTGCGCGAGGATCGGCGCTCGCTTGCGCGAACAGATGTTCGCCGCCGCCGAACCCGATCTCCAACCGCACCGAATCCAACAGCGCGCGGGAACAGCGCCGCGAGATCGCGGGCGCATCGGCTTTGAGGTCGACCGCAAGGCGCGGCAGCAAAGTATCGAGCAAGGCGCTCTGATGCGGCCGCAGCCGGTGGCCCTTGCGGCGGCCGAAGAAGGCGCGGTCGCGCGCGGCGCCGTGCCCGTCGCCGGTGGTGCGGTGCTCGATCATTCCCGATAGGATTTCGGCTCGGGACTCGGGCTTGCGATCAACTGCAAAACCGCGCCGCCGTCCGGATTATTTCACCGCTCCGGCGCAATTCGTCGACGAGGTCGGTGCGTTCCCAGGAGAACCCGCCGTCCGGCTCCGGCGGGCGGCCGAAATGGCCGTAGGCGCTGGTGCGCGCATAGATCGGACGGTTGAGGCCGAGGTGCTCGCGAATGCCGCGCGGGGTCAAGTCCATCACCTCGCCGAGCGCTTTTTCGAGGCGGCCTTCGGCGACTTGCCCGGTGCCGTAGCAAGTCCACGTAGAGCGCCAGCGGCTTGGCGACGCCGATCGCATAGGCGATCTGGATCGCGCAGCGGTCCGCGAGCCCCGCCGCGACCACGTTCTTGGCGAGATAGCGTGCGGCATAGGCGGCGGAACGGTCGACCTTGGTAGGGTCCTTGCCGGAAAAGGCGCCGCCGCCATGAGGCGCCGCGCCGCCATAGGTATCGACGATGATCTTGCGCCCGGTGAGCCCGGTGTCTCCGTCCGGGCCGCCGATCACGAACTTGCCGGTCGGATTGACGTGCCACACCGTCTGCTTGGTGATCCAGTCCTCCGGCAGCGCCTTGCGCACATAGGGCTCGATGATCGCCTTGATGTCGTGGGACGACAGGTTCTCGTCGTAATGCTGGGTCGACACCACGATCTGGGTGGCCTCGACCGGCTTGCCGTTCTCGTAGCGGATCGTCACCTGGCTCTTGGCGTCGGGCCCCAGCGCCTGGGATTCCCCGGAGCGCCGCGCCTCCGACATCACCTTGAGAATGCGGTGGGCATAGAAGATCGGCGCCGGCATCAACTCGGGGGTCTCGCGGCAGGCATAGCCGAACATGATGCCCTGGTCGCCCGCGCCTTCGTCCTTGTTGCCGGCGGAATCGACGCCCTGGGCGATGTCGCTCGACTGGGCATGCAGGTGCACCTCGATCGACGCCTTCTCCCAGTGGAAGCCGGCCTGCTCGTAGCCGATGTCCTTCACCGCGAGACGGGCGATGTGGGCGATGTAATCGCGGGTGATCGCGGACGGCCCGCGGGTCTCGCCGGCGATCACGACGCGGTTGGTGGTCGCGAGCGTTTCGCAGGCGACGCGCACCTGGCGCGGGTCCCACCCGTGTTGCGGAGCGATCTCGAAGAAGGCGTCGACGACCTCGTCGGAGATGCGGTCGCACACCTTGTCCGGATGACCTTCCGAAACCGATTCACTGGTGAACAGATAGCTCGCGCGCGACACAGGTGATCTCCCCGCCGGACGCGAATCCGCTCGCGCCTTCATCAGGGGCGTGTTCTTGCAGCGGGGCTGCGTGCGGTCAAGGTGTGGGCTAGGCGGGCTGATCAGTTCGAACGATCGCGACTGCCTACTTCATGGGCAAGATGTGCGGGCTGAAAAATGGCCAAGTTTGGGGATCACGGTCGGGCTTTCCCCAGCGCCGCCATTCCTTCTCACCGAACTGGGTTTCGGAACGCAAGCGAGAGGAGATTACCGATGCCCGCAGTCATCCTCGACGGAAAGTCGCTGGCTAGGCAGACAGAACGCGAACTTGCGGTTCGCGTTCGCGCCATCAAGCGCGCAAACGGCGCCGCACCGATTCTAGCGACCATCCTCGTCGGAGATGACCCGTCATCGGCGACCTATGTGAAGATGAAAGGTGACGCCTGCCGCCGAGTTGGACTGGAATTGCTCCGGGTTGTGCTCCCACAAGCGACAACAACGAAAGAGGTGCTGGCCGAGATCAATAAACTCAATGCTGATCCCCGGGTTCGAGGAATCCTGCTCCAACATCCCGTCCCTCCGCAAATCGACGAGCGAAAGTGCTTCGACCAAATAGCAATCGCGAAGGATGTCGATGGCGTCACCGCGCTCGGTTTCGGCCGCATGGCGATGGGCGAGCGCGCATACGGCTCTGCAACGCCCACAGGCATCATGCGGTTACTCAGACATTACAACATTGCGGTTGAAGGCAAGCACGCGGTCGTCGTCGGGCGCAGCCCGATATTGGGCAAACCCATCGCGATGATGCTGCTCAACGCACATGCGACCGTCACGATCTGTCAGTCCAGAACAAACGGTCTTCCAGATCTTGTTGGGCTCGCCGACATTGTCGTAGGCGCCGTCGGGAAACCGGAATTCATCAAGGGCTCGTGGATCAAAGCGGGCGCTGTAGCGGTGGACGCGGGCTATCACCCCGGAGGGGTCGGAGATATCGATTTGTCCGCTGCCATTGATAGATGCTCTGCATACACACCGGTCCCCGGAGGTATAGGACCGATGACAATTGCCACGTTGATCGAGCACACGGTCGATGCTGTCGAACACGGGGATCCGTGGCAATGAAATAGATTTGGATTCTCCGGGCTGAAAAATGGCCAAGTTTGGGGATCATCTCTGTCGAACCTCATGGGTGTCCACCCACTGGTCCCCGGATGGCGCGCACGGGATGCCGGACCATCAGCGCTTGCACTGCCCGGGGCCTAGATTTGGTCGCACTGCCGCCGCCTTGTTGAGATGGAATTGGGGCACGGATTCCTCGCCGCCCGACGGCGAGGCGCTAGCATCGGTCCCGCCCTACAGTCTTGCCGAACGGGCCGCATCGCGGGTGCAAAGTCCCAGGGAGCAGACGCAGTTCAAGGACAGCGGCCGACATGGCGGATTACTACACAACTTTGGCGCGGAAAATTCGGGAAATCAGTGACGACCCCGCCAAGATGCGGGAGGTCGTGTATGAGACTGCACGCCTCGCGCTGAGGTGGCAGGTACAATTTGAATGGCCGCGTTTGAGCATTACCCAGTCGGACTGTCACATCAACGAACTCGAAAAGGCGATCGCCCGCCTGCGGGCGGACACGGCAGGTCCGGGCGGGCCAGCCAAATACGAAGCAGAGGCAGGTTTCCAGCAAAGCCAAGGTCCTGCGGCTGCGGTTGAATCGAGAAGAATGGTGCCCAAATGGCTGGGGCTCGACCCCGGCCTCGGGATTTGACCTGGGCTGAGCTGGCGGGCCTCGCAGCAGTGGCTCGAAGCCTGGATGGGCCCGGCAGATGTGAACCGGACAGAGCCGTGGAGGCGGCGAGCTGGCAAAGCCCAAGTGCGCCGTTTGAATCTGAGGAGGACGGCGCCCCCGGCATGGAGGTTCATAAGCAGCGCCGCGATCCGCTTCCTGCTGATTGGGCCGAACTGGAGGCGGCCTCTGTACATGCGGGGGACCGCGGAATTCGCAAACTATACAAACTTGCGGCGCACTCAGCCATTAAATCCGTGCGGGGCGACGTTCCCGATCTGGCTGAGGAGG
Organism: uncultured Alphaproteobacteria bacterium; assembly: GCA_963800215.1. GTDB lineage: Bacteria > Pseudomonadota > Alphaproteobacteria > Rhizobiales > Xanthobacteraceae > JAJPKK01. Next base: position 226,208 of record CAWCZY010000016.1, read on the forward strand.
ATCATCCGCAGCAACAGGCCAATCTGGAGACGCGCTCGGCACAGGCGGCGGGCCGCGGAAACCCTGCACCAGGGAAAGCTGCGGCGCACTCAATTCGAGCCGGCAAAGCCGTAATGCCGCCATTGAACCCGCTCGGAACGGCGCTCCCGACATGACCGGGAGATTCATCCGCGGCTCTGGGATGATCGATCACCAGCCGAGTTGGAGGACGACACCGGCTCCCGCGAGCTCATTCTGGTTCCCGACCGCGCCGGGCGCGCAATTTACCGCGCTAATCCAGTCGATTTCGTAAACCCGGACATGACCTATATGGTTTCGCCGGCGCTGCGCCCCGGTGCTCGCATCGTGGTGCTCGGACTGAAGGTCGCGTTCCAGTTTGCCGTCGCGGCCCTCGCGGTCACGGCGTTCTACGTTGCCATGTGGGGACGCCATAGCCCTCAAACGTCCGGGGAAATACTAGCAGTCGCCCCCCAACCTGCAGCTTCGCCAGACAGGGCCGCGGCGGTCGCCACTGCATCACTAGCCGGTGGGCCGATTGGAGCCGCGCTGCCGTTCCCGCGTCCGACCGCCTATGGCGTCTACGCTGTCCGCGACGACCAGTTGATCGAGCTTGAACAGGTTCAGGCAACGCCGGTAGATCCGCGGACCCGCAACCAGCTGCAGATCGTCACGCCAGGCCGCACCGTCATTGCCCCCGCAAAACTTGCCTTCGTGGTTTTTCGCCGCGACCTCGTCTCAAACGCGCCAGAAAAGGTCCCGGTCCGCATCGCGTCGCGCATCGCCCATTCGATGAAATTCGATGCGTCTGGAAAGCCGGTGGTGACGACACCGAAAACCGACACGTGGCTCATTCGCGACAAAGGCTATGAATTGCGCGTGTCGCCGCTGCGCGGGGGCGCCGAAATGGTCATGTTGCGCCCGGAAAACCCCGAATTTTCGTTTCCCTCCCGGCCGCTATGAGCTGATGCTCGGCGGACAGGCCTATGATTTCGTCGTCGCCGGTGAGGTCACCGATCCCGCGCATTGCGTGGAAGGCGTCGCCACGAGTCCGCGGGCCGGTGTTCTACGAATGCAAATCGCCGTAGCGGCAAGCACCCGGACCTTCACGGGGGGCGCCATCTAATGTTAAGCGCGGTTCCCCCCAAAGTGCCGGCGTCAGACGTCAGATGGGGCGACATCCATTTTTTGGATCGGGCGATAGGTGATCGGTTCCTTCGGCAACGACGGCAGCCCAAATCGGAGCCTAGCTGGGATCCGATCTGAGCTGCATGCCGTGAGTTGTCCCAAACCCAGCCAACCGATCTTCGTTGATTCGTTTGAGTTATGCATACGAATTCGTTGGCCTTTAAATTTTCCGCCAAACTTTGGCCACTGTAGTGTCGTTCTTACAACAATATCCTTTGTGTGGTCCACTCGCGCTTTTGGTCGCCATCCGCAAGGGACTTCGCGTCGCCGCCTCTCGAAGAGTGGCTGATTATACGCCCGAAATTGCGTGCCTTATTTCGCCTGCAACCAATTTCTGGACCGCGTGGTTTTCGTGCGCACTCAGCTGAACATCCGCGATTGCAATAAATGGGCGCGATCGGCTCGCTGCCGCGGTGGGTTTGGCTTTCAATCTGAGACATCGAAGACGCCAAATTCGTATTGATTGTTTTTTGTGTTGCGCTTGCATTGGGCGTCGCACGGGCGACGCGCGCGAGTTGGCCGTTCGCCACGCGCCTGGTCGAGTGTCTTTTGCGCCATAGCCTGCAATATTTGTGCTGGTGATCACAACCCGCGCCGGAATTGCCATGATTGAAGTCAGGAGTGGTCGCGACCTCGCCCCTGCGGTGAGATCGGGCACACGATGAGGGACAAATGAACAGCAAGGCTGCGAAAGCTACTCAAGCGCTCGCGCCGAAGTACTTGTGGTGGCTATATTATCGCAACGGGAACGTTGTTGGCGTTGCCATCATCGAGAGCTCCCGACTCTCTACCACGCGCGAATGAAAGCGGCAGTTTACGGGATTGGCAAAGCGGCGGATTACAGCGACGGGAAAGAAGTCGAGGAGGGGCATCAGGCGCTCGTTCCTCGAAATTGCATCGGCAGGCTGCTTTCGGCGAATGAAGCGCAGCAATTATTCGACCGGATGAGCGCGGCAAGGGCGGATGGTGCGGGACTACCCTGGAGCCTGTCAGAACGCGAGGACCTGCTCCCAGTGTGGTGGATTTCGTTCCTGGATGGTGGTGTCGTCATCATGGAGGCGTCGTCGCTCCTTCATGCTCGAACGCTGGCGGCCGCATCAGGGCTCGGCCAAGTCACACAGTTCGCCGGGGGCCATCTTATCGATCCCAAGCGTGCGAAGCTGATCCCAAACGGCTCCATCGGACGGATCCTTTCCTCGATCGAGGCCGGAAAGCTGCACGACCTGATTGAATATGACGGAGGCGGGGCAACGCTACGACGAAGTTGCATCACCCATTCGGTGGTAAGCGTCATGACGCGAGCACGGTAATTGTGTTTGTGGTACTTCGGAATGAGGTGGATAGCGGGGCGGAGCTTATTGACGTTGGCTTGGCCGAATGTAGGGCTTTGCTTTGCAAGCTCAATGACGAGGCCGCCGGATGTCGACTAAATCGCAATTGCGCGAGAAGCTGCGGAAGATCGAGGCGCTTTTTGCCGGCGCCGGAACGACCGGCGAACGATTGGCGGCGGAGGCGGCGCTGGGACGGGGTGGGGGCGGGGGTGGTCGAAGTCGGCGGGGAACCGCCAGTGGGGCCAGGAATCTTCGATGCCCGACCAATGGTCGCGCCATCTATTTCTCGCACTATGCCGGCGTTACGGGTTGAGCCCCTATCGTCTTCGTCGGCAACGGCGTAACACCGTCATGGTCCGGGCGCCGAGCGGGGCTTCGTCGATCAGGTTCTTTGGCCCGAGTTCGGCGAGCTTGATCGTGCCCTGCGGGCCTATCTTCATGAAGTAACGCTGCAAGTCATCCGTGATGAAGTCTTTGCCGACGCCAGCGAAGCGCAGGAGGTTCCCGAGGCGCTGCCGCCGAACTGATGGGTCCTCCCGGCGCTTCAGGCCGCCGCCTTGGACGGCCGCGACTTGACGCGCTGCCTTCCAACGCCACGGATCAGCCGCAAAAATGGCAGGTGGTGCCGCCATGACGCTCACATTCGGTGGGTGCGGTCCGCGACAGCCGCTTTCGTAAAAAGTGCTTGGAACCGGCATTCGGCCCACAACCGTCAATCCGATCGACGTGGCTTCTACCCGGCTTGGCCGCGCTCGACGGGCAATGATCAACCTGAGGCAACCTTGCTGAGCATGCTTACCGCGCTCGGCAATCTCGTACTGCCTGAGGAGGAAACCGATCTCGCCCTGTTCCACGGTGCCCGCCGGGTGGCGTCCGACCGCGAGGGACAAGCTCAACGCCGGGAGCGGGCGCCGCTCGCAAGCATTCGGATTACAACCTGACTATCGTGCGGGCCGACGCGCATCAGTATCCTGTTTGCAACATCTCTAGGAATTCGGACGGCAGTCTCCTTTTTTGCTTGCCGCGCCCTATACGTCACACAATCACAAGAAATATTGGGCGCGTCATTCTGGCTACGTGCGTATGACGGGTCAGGTAGGAATCCTGCTTTCCTCGAATATATGCGGAGACCAAAAACCTGCCGCGTATTTTGGAAAGAGCAGATCAAGAGGGCAGAGCAAGTGGAAAGTCATGCCAAGGCCCCGGGGGCCGCTTCGAATTACGAGGCGGGACGATGACGTTCCTCTACATCGGCGATGATTCCGAGAATGACATTCGGCGCTGCATTCATCGTGGGAGCGTCAGTATCCAACTACGATCACTGGGCTAACCGTCGATGGAAAAGTCAAGCACTTTACGGGACCCCTCCAGAAATCGATCACAACTTCGCAGCTCGCCTTCGTCGGGCTGTGACGAGTCATTCGGGGAACCATGCCAAAAGCCAAGCGCATCGTAGTGGGCAATTCCGCATGATCTCAAATCCGGTCGGGGCCCTTTTCAGGGCGGTCGGGGGAGCGTTTCCGCTCCATTGCGCGCGTTGCGGCGAGCCAATCAAACGAAAGCGCAAGACGGCGATC
>CAWCZY010000017.1:0-53434 GCA_963800215.1 uncultured Alphaproteobacteria bacterium
GCTCTCGACGAGCGCAAAATCGGAGAGGGCTTTCGCCCGAACGGAAATGGATATTGGTCATGGCACGTGAACATCGGGACCGGGAAGAGCGCGACAGCGAGTTCACCGACAAGCTCGTTCACATCAACCGCGTCGCCAAGGTGGTGAAGGGCGGCCGGCGCTTCGGCTTCGCGGCGCTGGTGGTGGTCGGCGACCAGAAGGGCCGGGTCGGTTTCGGCCACGGCAAGGCGCGCGAAGTGCCGGAAGCGATCCGCAAGGCGACCGATGCCGCCAAGCGCAGCCTGATCCGGGTGCCGCTGCGCGAGGGCCGCACGCTGCATCACGACGTGATCGGCCATCACGGCGCCGGCAAGGTGTTTCTGCGCGCGGCGCCGACCGGCACCGGCATCATCGCCGGCGGCCCGATGCGCGCGGTGTTCGAGACGCTCGGCATGCAGGACGTGGTGGCGAAATCGATCGGCTCGTCGAACCCCTACAACATGGTGCGGGCGACCTTCGACGCCTTGAAGCACCAGGAACCGCCGCGCTCGGTCGCAGCGCGGCGCAACGTCAAGGTCTCCGCCCTGCAGGCGCGCCGGCGCGACGGCGACGCCGAACCCGCAACGACTGAAGGAATTCGAACATGGCAACGAACAAAACCATCAAGATCGAGCAGACCGGCAGCCCGATTCGCCGCACCCATGATCAGCGCGAGACGCTGATGGGGCTTGGCCTCAATCGCATCGGACGCGTCGCCGAGGTGCCGGACACCCCTTCGACCCGCGGCATGATCGCCAAGGTGGCGCACCTCATCCGCGTGGTCGAGGAGAAGTAGCAAATTCTCCCTCCCCCGCAAGCGGGAGAGGGGGCCGGCCGGCGCTACGACATGAGGACGAGAAGGACAGAGCCATGAAGCTCAACGAGATTTCCGACAATGCCGGCTCGCGCAAGGGGCGCATGCGGATCGGCCGCGGCATCGGCTCGGGCAAGGGCAAGACCGGCGGCCGCGGCGGCAAGGGCCAGACCGCGCGCACCGGCGTGCGCATCAAGGGCTTCGAAGGCGGCCAGATGCCGCTGCACCGGCGGCTGCCCAAGCGCGGATTCAATAATATATTCGCGCTCAAGCTCTACGAGGTGAACCTCGGCCGGGTCCAGGAGGCGATCGACAAGGGCACGCTCGACGCCAAGGACGTTGTGGACGCCGCGGCGCTGGCGCGCGCCGGGGTGCTGCGACGGGCCAAGCACGGGGTCCGCCTGCTCGGCAAGGGCGAGATCAAGGTGGCGCTGCAGTTTTCGGTCTATGGCGCCTCCAAGTCGGCGGTCGAGGCGGTGGAAAAGGTGGGCGGGTCGGTCAAGATCCTCGCGCCCGCGAAAACCGGCGAAGACGGCGGCGATAAAGCCGCGTGAACCGGTGGCCTTGCGCCGCCCTTCCACGGCTTCCATTTTGAGGATGCCTGGATGGCCGGCCTGGACCGGCAAAGGGTGACGGGGGCGTCAAGGAGCCTGGACCATGGTCTCTGCAGCGGAACAATTGGCGGCGAATCTCAACTTCTCGGCGTTTGCCAAGGCCGACGAGTTGAAGAAGCGAATCTGGTTCACGCTCGGCGCGCTGCTGGTCTACCGGCTCGGGACCTACATACCGCTGCCGGGCATCGATCCGACCGCCTGGGAGCAGATCTTCCGCACCCAGTCCGGCGGCATCCTCGGCATGTTCAACATGTTCGCCGGCGGCGGCATCCACCGCATGGCGATCTTCGCCCTCAACATCATGCCCTACATCTCGGCCTCGATCATCATCCAGCTGATGACGACGGTGTCGCCCACCCTCGAGCAGCTCAAGAAGGAGGGCGAGTCCGGCCGCAAGATGATCAACCAGTACACCCGGTACCTCACCGTGCTGCTGGCGGCGTTCCAATCCTACGGCATCAGCATCGGGCTCGAAGGCTCCGGACAGGTGGTCGCCGATCCCGGCTTTTTCTTCCGCATCTCGACCGTGATCACGCTCACCGGCGGCACCATGTTCCTGATGTGGCTCGGCGAGCAGATCACCTCGCGCGGCATCGGCAACGGCATTTCGCTGATCATCCTGTCGGGCATCGTGGCGGAATTGCCGGCGGCGGTGGCCGGCACCCTCGAACTCGGCCGACAGGGCGCGCTGTCGACCGGGCTCATCATGGTGGTGATCGTGATGGGGGTCGCGGTGATCGCGTTCATCGTGTTCATGGAGCGCGCCCAGCGCAGGCTGCTGATCCAATATCCCAAACGCCAGGTCGGCAACCGCATGTTCGAGGGGCAATCCTCGCATCTGCCGCTCAAGCTCAACACGTCCGGCGTGATTCCGCCGATCTTCGCCTCGTCGCTGCTGCTGCTGCCGACCACGGTGGCGAACTTCAACGCCGGCCACGGCCCGGAATGGCTCAACCTCATCACCACCCAGCTCGGCCACGGCCGGCCGCTGTTCCTGGTGCTCTATGTCGGCCTCATCATCTTCTTCGCGTTCTTCTACACCGCGATCGTGTTCAACCCGACCGAGACCGCGGAGAATCTCAAGAAGCATGGCGGTTTCATTCCCGGAATCCGCCCGGGCGAACGTACGGCGGAATACATCGACTACGTGCTGTCCCGCATCACGGTGATCGGTGCCGGCTATCTCGCGATCGTCTGCCTGCTGCCGGAAATCCTGATCTCCTATGCCGCGGTGCCGTTCTATTTCGGCGGCACTTCGCTGCTGATCGTGGTCAGCGTGACCATGGACACGGTGGCGCAGGTGCAGGGCTATCTGCTGGCGCACCAGTATGAAGGACTGATCAAGCGTTCGAAGCTGCGGGGGCGAAAGAGATGAGGCTAATTCTCCTGGGTCCGCCGGGCGCGGGCAAGGGCACCCAGGCACAACGGCTCGTCGACAAATTCGGGATCGTCCAGCTTTCCACCGGCGACATGCTGCGTGCGGCGGTGAAGGCGGAGACCCCGACCGGGCTCCAGGTCAAGGATATCATGGCGCGGGGCGATCTCTGTCCCGACCGCTTGGTGGTGGAGGCCGTCGCCGATCGCATCAGCCAGCCCGATGCGCACAACGGCTTCATCCTCGATGGCTTTCCCCGCACGGTCGCCCAGGCCGAGGCCCTCGACCGCATGCTGAAGGAGAAGGGCCTCGAGCTCGATGCGGTGATCGAGCTCAAGGTCGACGAGGACGCCCTGCTGCACCGCATCGAAAAGCGGGTCGCGGAAATGGCGGCGCGCGGAGAGCCGCTGCGTGCCGACGACAATGCCGAGGCGCTGAAGAAGCGGCTCGACGCCTATCGCAGCCAGACCGCGCCGCTGATCGGTTACTATTCCGGCAAGCGCATGCTCAAGACCCTCGATGGCATGGCGCCGATCGATGAGGTCGCCGACACTCTCGCAGCCATGCTCGAAGGCTCCGGTGCGCGTGGTGCCAAGCCGGCGGCACGGCCGGCACGGCCGCGTTCGGTGGACCGGCGCAAGGCGCCCGAGCGCCCGGGCAGCCGGAAGCCTGCGGGGCGGCCGGTTTCGGGGCGCCGCCGCGCGACGATGGCCAAGGTGGGCAAACCGGCGGCGACGCCTCCGGCCAAATCCGGCAAGCGCAAGCCGGCGGCGGCCAAACGCGCAGCGGCTAAGCCGACCGGTCGCGGCAAAACAGCCAAAAGCGCACCCAAATCCAAATCCGGCGCGTCCAAATCAGGCACGTCCAAAACGGGTGCAGCCAAAGTGAAAAAACCCCGCGTCAAGGCACGTCCGGCCGGTGGTTCGAAGAGCCGCGGCAGGACCCCCAATAAACGCGGCAAGAAAAGGTGAGTACAGTTGACGAAGCGGCTCGGAAACCGTAAATACCCGGCAACCAGTCATTGAATTCTTGAACGACGCCGGGCTCCGGACTGCCGGAGAGGCGTCGTGTTCACGTTTACGTGATTGTGGCCAAACCTTGGTTTGGACCTGTCCGGTTGTAAACGTGAATAACACCCAAAGGAGTGGCAGTCTTGGCCCGTATCGCTGGTGTCAATATACCAACCAATAAGCGCGTGCTCATTGGTCTCCAATATATACACGGAATCGGGCCCGCGAAGGCCCGTGAAATCGTGGCGAAGGTCGGGATTCCCGACGAGCGCCGGGTCGCGCAGCTCACCGACCAGGAAGTGTTGCAGATTCGCGAAATGATCGACCGTGACTATATGGTGGAAGGCGACCTGCGGCGCGAGACCGCCATGAACATCAAGCGGTTGATGGACCTCGGCTGCTACCGCGGGTTGCGGCATCGGCGCGGCCTTCCGGTCCGCGGTCAGCGCACCCACACCAATGCGCGCACCCGCAAAGGGCCGGCAAAGCCGATCGCAGGCAAGAAGAAGTAATCCTACGGCGCGTGACGAAGATGAGGCTTGCTGTCGCGAGCCGCGAAAGGGTCGATTATGGGTAAGGAAGCCACCCGCGTTCGGCGACGTGAACGCAAGAACATCGCCTCCGGCGTCGCCCACGTGAATGCATCGTTCAACAATACGATGATCACGATCACCGATGCCCAGGGCAACACCATCGCGTGGTCGTCGTCGGGCACCATGGGTTTCAAGGGCTCGCGCAAATCGACGCCCTATGCGGCCCAGGTCGCGGGCGAGGACGTGGCGCGCAAGGCGCAGGAACACGGCATGCGCACGCTTGAGGTCGAGGTGGCGGGCCCGGGCTCCGGCCGGGAGTCGGCGCTGCGCTCCCTGCAGGCGGCCGGCTTCACCATCACGTCGATCCGCGACGTGACCCCGATCCCGCATAATGGCTGCCGGCCGCGCAAGCGGCGGCGCGTTTGATGTTGTACGGCGGGCGCGTTCGCCTGCCGATTTTTCCCAGGAGGCGGCGCGCGCCAGACCGGCGGCGCGCCACCGAACGAGATGGGTGACGAAGTGACGATCCAGAAGAATTGGCAGGAATTGATTCGACCGAGCAAGCTCCAGGTGATGCCGGGCAGCGATCCCAAGCGCTCCGCCACCGTCGTCGCGGAGCCGCTGGAGCGCGGTTTCGGCCTCACGCTGGGCAATGCGCTGCGGCGCATCCTGTTGTCCTCGCTCCAGGGCGCGAGCGTCCAGTCGGTGCATATCGACGGCGTGCTCCACGAATTCTCCTCGATCACCGGCGTGCGCGAGGACGTGACCGACATCATCCTCAACATCAAGGACATCGCCATCAAGATGCAGGGCGACGGCCCCAAGCGCATGGTGGTCAAGAAATCCGGGCCGGCCCTGGTCACCGCCGGCGATATCCAGACCGTCGGCGACATCGTCGTCCTCAATCCCGAGCTGGTGCTGTGCCATCTCGACGAAGGCGCCGAGATCCGCATGGAGTTCACGGTCAACACCGGCAAGGGCTACGTCCCGGCCGACCGCAACCGTCCGGAAGACGCGCCGATCGGGCTGATCCCGGTCGACAGCCTGTATTCGCCGGTGCGCAAGGTGTCCTACCGGGTCGAAAACACCCGCGAAGGCCAGATCCTTGACTATGATAAGCTGACCATGCAGATCGAGACCAACGGCTCGGTCACCCCGGACGACGCGCTCGCCTATGCCGCGCGCATCCTGCAGGATCAGCTCAACGTCTTCGTCAATTTCGAGGAGCCGCGCAAAGAGGTCGGCGTCACCGAGGCGATCCCCGATCTCGCCTTCAACCCGGCCTTCCTCAAGAAGGTCGACGAGCTCGAGCTCTCGGTGCGCTCGGCCAATTGTCTCAAGAACGACAACATCGTCTATATCGGCGACCTCGTGCAGAAGACCGAGGGCGAGATGCTGCGAACCCCGAACTTCGGCCGCAAGTCACTCAACGAGATCAAGGAAGTCCTGGCGCAGATGGGCCTCCATCTCGGCATGGAAGTGCCGGGCTGGCCGCCGGAGAACATCGACGAACTCGCCAAGCGGTTCGAGGATCATTACTGAGCCGGTGCGGCGCCTGAAGGTGCCGGCCAGCGAGCAGAATACAGGGGAATGCGATGCGTCACGGTAATGCCCACCGCAAGCTGAACCGCACGGCCGAGCACCGCCGGGCGATGTTCGCGAACATGTGTGCGGCGCTGATCAAGCACGAGCAGATCACGACGACGCTCCCCAAGGCCAAGGACCTGCGCCCGATCGTCGAGAAGCTCGTCACCCTCGGCAAGCGCGGCGGCCTGCATGCGCGCCGCCAGGCGATCGCCGAAATCCGCGACGTCGCCATGGTCAAGAAGCTGTTCGACGTGCTCGGCCCCCGCTACAAGGAACGCCATGGCGGCTATACCCGCGTGATGAAAATGGGCTTCCGCTACGGCGACAGCGCGCCGCTCGGGGTGATCGAATTCGTCGACCGCGACCTCAATGCCAAGGGCCTGGATTCCGGCCCCGTCGCGGCAAAGAGCGCCGAAGAGGCGGCGGCGTAGGGCTAAGGCACCGTGCCCTGGTGGTCGAGATCGCCGGGACAAGCCGACGATGACCGTGTGGGATACATATGGAGCCGTCATGACCGGGCTTGTCCAGGCTTGTCCCGGTCATCTCGCTAGTGAAGGCACAGCTTCACCCCACGTGTCCGCCGCTCTTCAAATCGGGCGACGCGCGCTCTATATCTCAAGCAATTCCGCCACGGGGATTCGCGCCATGACAGTGATGCTGCGCCGACTCGGCTTGATTGCCGTCCTCCTGCAGGCCCTTACATTGCCGGCCGCGGCCCAGGACGTGCGTGTGCCGTCATCGCCTGGTGAGATCAGGCTCAGTTTCGCGCCGATCGTCAAACGCATTGCGCCGGCGGTGGTCAACGTCTATGCCGCCCGGGTGGTCGAGAACCGCATGCCGCTGTTCGACGACCCGATCTTCCGCCGTTTTTTCGGCGGTGGCGGCGGCGGCGCTCCGCATGAGCAGGTCCAGCGCTCGCTCGGCTCCGGCGTCATTGTCGACGCCTCCGGCCTGGTCGTCACCAACAATCACGTCATCGAGAATGCCGACCAGATCAAGGTCGCTCTTTCCGATAAGCGCGAATTCGACGCCGACCTCGTCTTGAAGGACGCGCGCTCCGATCTCGCCGTGCTTCGCCTCAAGGACAGCCACGAGCGGTTCACCGCGGTCGAGCTCGGCGATTCCGATGCGCTGCAGGTGGGCGACATGGTCCTCGCCGTCGGCAATCCGTTCGGCGTCGGCCAGACCGTCACCCACGGCATCGTATCGGCGGTGGCGCGCACCCAGGTCGGGATCACCGACTACCAGTTCTTCATCCAGACCGACGCCGCGATCAATCCCGGCAATTCCGGCGGCGCGCTGGTCGATCTCGCCGGCCGCCTGGTCGGAATCAACACCGCGATCTTCACCCGCTCCGGCGGCTCGCAGGGCATCGGCTTCGCGATCCCCGCCAACATGGTGCGCGCGGTGGTCGCGTCCGCCAAGGGCGGCAGCACCGTGGTGCGGCGGCCCTGGCTCGGCGCCAAGCTGCAGGCGGTGACGCCCGATATCGCCGACAGCCTCAGCCTGAAGCGGCCGGCCGGGGCGCTGGTCAACGCCGTCACCGCTCGCAGTCCGGCGGCGCGGGCGGGCCTGCGCACCGGCGATCTCATCGTTGAGGTCGACGGACAGCCGGTCGACGATCCCAACGCCTTCGACTATCGCTTCGCGACCAAGCCGCTGGGCGGCCAGGCGCAGGTCGGCGTCCTGCGCAGCGGGCGCGAGGTCAAGGTCGCCGTCGCGCTGGAGACGGCCCCGGAAACGCCGCGCGAGGAGACCGTCATCAAGGCGCGCTCGCCCCTGCTCGGGGCCAAGGTCGCCAACTTGTCGCCGGCGCTGGCGGAGGAGTTGCGGCTCGATTCCGCGGCCGAGGGCGTTGCAGTCACCGAGGTGGAGAACGGCTCGGTCGCCCAGAGCTTTGGATTTCAAAAGGGCGACATCGTGATCAGCGTCAACAACGCGAAGATCGCCAACACCCAGGACTTGGTGCGCATCACCGGCCAGCCGGCGCGGCTGTGGCGGCTCACCATCCTGCGCGGCGGCCAGGAGATCTCCGCCGTATTCGGCGGATGAGCCCGCGCCCGAAACACGACACTGCGAGCCTGTTTACGGCGGCGGGCCTGGAGCGCGATGCGCCGCGCCCGCTCGCCGACCGGCTGCGTCCGCGCCGGCTTTCCGAGGTGGTGGGGCAGGACCACCTGCTCGGCCCGGACGGCGCGCTCACCCGCATGCTGGAGACGAAAAGCCTCGGCTCGCTGGTGTTCTGGGGCCCGCCGGGCACCGGCAAGACCACCGTGGCGCGGCTCTTGGCGGACGCGACCGCGCTTCATTTCGAGCAGATATCGGCGGTGTTCTCCGGCGTCGCCGACCTCAAGAAAGTGTTCGAGGCCGCCCGCGGGCGGCGCGAGACCGGGATCGGCACCCTCCTGTTCGTCGACGAGGTGCATCGCTTCAACCGCGCCCAGCAGGATTCCTTCCTCCCGGTGATGGAGGACGGCACCGTGGTGCTGGTCGGCGCCACCACCGAGAACCCGTCCTTCGAACTCAATGCCGCGCTGCTGTCGCGCGCGCGGGTGCTGGTGTTCAAGCCGCTCGACGCCGCCGCGATCGGCAAGCTGCTGGCGCGTGCCGAGGACATCGAAGGCCGGCCGCTGCCGCTCGACGACGACGCCCGCGCCTCCCTCGTGCGCATGGCCGACGGCGACGGCCGCGCCGCGCTCACGCTGGCCGAAGAGGTGTGGCGGGCCGCGCGCAAGGGCGAGGTGTTCGACGCCGCCAAGCTGGCCGAGATCGTGCAGCGCCGTGCGCCGATCTACGACAAGTCCCAGGACGGCCATTACAACCTGATCTCGGCGCTGCACAAATCGGTGCGCGGTTCCGACCCCGACGCCGCGCTCTATTATCTCTGCCGCATGCTCGACGCTGGCGAGAGCCCGCTGTTCCTGGCGCGGCGGGTGGTGCGGATGGCGATCGAGGATGTCGGGCTCGCCGATCCCCAGGCGCTGGTGATCGCCAATGCGGCCAAGGACGCCTACGATTTTCTCGGCAGCCCGGAAGGCGAGCTCGCGATCGCCCAGGCCGTGATCTACATCGCGACCGCCCCGAAGTCGAATGCGGCCTACGCTGCGTACGGCGCCGCGATGCGCACCGCCAAGGAGGAGGGTTCGCTGCTGCCGCCCAAGCACATCCTAAACGCGCCGACCAAACTGATGAAGGGCGAAGGCTACGGCGAGGGCTATGCCTACGACCACGACGCGCCCGAGGCGTTTTCCGGCCAGAACTATTTCCCCGATGCGCTCGGCCGCCAGCAGTTCTACGACCCGCCCGAGCGCGGTTTCGAGCGCGAGATCAGGAAGCGGCTGGATTACTGGGCAAAGCTGCGGCGGGAGCGGGGCGGGGAGTGATAACCGCAACGTTTGCGCCGCCGGTAATAGTATGACCAACAGGTAGTCATTCCGGGGCGCGCGTCTTCGCGCGAACCCGGAATCCAGGCTGCCGTGCAAGCAGCGAGGCCGTCTGGATTCCGGGTTCGCCGCTTGCGCGGCGCCCCGGAATGACCGTGTAGATGTTTGGACCACCGAACCGTACAGTGTGCGACGAGCACCAAAGGAAAACATCGTGAGACGCGGCAGTGGACCGAGGCAACCGGGTGGCGGGCGGCAGATGGCCGGGCCACGCGATGGAGACCGCCGGGGCAAACCGGGCGGGAAGCCGGCCGGTAAGTCGTTCCGGCAGCGGCCCGGCGGTGGTGCGGCCTCCGGACCGGGTAAGCGGAGGCGCCCATTCTCCGAGAAGTCCGAACGACCCGCGGCGCCGTTCGGCAAGCCGGCCAAGGCGGCTCGCCCGCGCAAGGCCGATCCGCGGCGGCGTCCGTCTCCCGATACCGTCGAACGCCGGCCGGCGCCCATCAAGGCCGCGCCGCCCATCCAAAAGGCCGTCGAGGCTCCGGCACCGCAGCAGGCGACCCGGGTCCAGACCGTGGCGGTGACGGCGGACGAGGCCGGCATGCGGGTCGATCGCTTCCTGGAGGCGAAATTCCCGGGGCTGTCGTTCTCCCACATCCACCGCGTGATCCGCAAAGGCGAGCTGCGGGTGAACGGCAAGCGGGTCGACGGCAAGGACCGGCTGGAGGCGGGCCAGGCGGTCCGCATTCCGCCCCTCAAGGTCGACGCGCCCAAGCCCGTGGTCTCGGAGGCCGACGCGAAGACCGCGGCCTTCCTCAAGTCGATCACCCTCTACGAGGACGACGACGTGCTCGTCTTCAACAAGCCGATGGGGCTTGCGGTGCAGGGCGGCTCCGGCACCACGCGCCATCTGGACGGCATGCTCGACGTCATGCGCGATGCGAGCGGCCAGCGCCCGCGGCTGGTGCATCGCCTCGACAAGGACACGTCGGGCTGCCTGCTGGTCGCCAAGACGCGCTTTGCCGCCTCGGCGCTCGCCAAGGTGTTCCGCTCCCGCGAGGCGCGCAAGATCTACTGGGCGCTGGTGGCGGGGGTGCCGAAGCCGCGGCAGGGCCGGATCAGCACCTTCCTCGCCAAGGAGGAGCGCGAGGACGAGTCGGTGATGCGCATCGCCAAGCATGGCGAGGAAGGGGCGAGCCACGCGGTCACCTATTACGCCGTGGTCGAGACCTCGGCCCAGCAGCTTGCCTGGGCGTCGCTCAAGCCGGTGACCGGGCGCACCCATCAATTGCGCGCCCATCTCGCCCATATCGGTCATGCCATCGTCGGCGATCCGAAATATTTCAACAAGGAGAACTGGCAGCTTCCGGGCGGCATCCAGAACCGGCTGCATCTGCTGGCGCGCCGCATCGCGGTGCCGCATCCGCGCGGCGGCATCATCGACGTGACCGCGCCGCTGCCGCCGCACATGGTGCAGAGCTGGAACCTGCTCGGCCTCGACCTCCAGCGTTATGACCCGATCGTCGATGCGCCGGAGGAATGAATCTCGGCCGCAAGCCCAATGAAGAGCGAAGTTCGCATGGAAGCATCCACTGAATTCGAGCGCTGGGAACAGCGCTTTGCCGCGCCGGAATATGTTTTCGGCACCGAGCCCAACGCGTTCCTGAAGTCGCAGGCGGGCGTGCTGCCGAAGTCGGGCAAGGCCCTCGCCATTGCCGACGGCGAAGGCCGCAACGGGGTCTGGCTCGCGGAGCAGGGCCTCGACGTCCTGTCGGTGGACTTCTCGCCGACCGCGCTGGCGAAGGCGCAGGAATTGGCGCGGATGCGAGGCGTGATTATACGCACCATGCAGGCGGACATCATCGCCTGGGAATGGCCGAACGCGGAGTTCGACGTGGTCGTCGGAATTTTCTTTCAGTTCGTGGCGCCGCCGGAGCGCGCGCGTATCTTCGCCGGCATCCGCAAGACCCTCAAACCCGGCGGGCTCCTGCTCCTCGAGGGCTATGGTCCGAAGCAGCTCGAGTATAAGACGGGCGGGCCGTCCGAGCCCGAGAATCTCTACACCGAGAACCTTCTCAGAGCGGAATTTGCGGGGTTTTCCGAGATTGCCATCGATTCCCATGACAGCATGATCAGCGAGGGCATCCGTCACGTCGGGATGGCCGCCTTGATCGACCTGGTGGCGCGGAAATAACGTGGCTGCGGCTTTTCGTGGCGGCGTCGTGACATCCGCGGCAGTTTCGACAATCACGCTCCCGTAGCTTGCGGGACCGGACCAATTCGCTAATCTCTCTCCGCCCCAAGGAATCAACGAGGTGACTGCCATGAAAAAACTCGTCGCGTTGTGCGCTGCCGCAATCGGCGTCGGTGTCATGTTCTCCGCCGCTCCCGCGAGCGCGCTGAGCATGAAGGCCTGCAACGAGGAATGGAACGGGATGAAGACGGCCGGTACGGTCGGCGACAAGAAATATGCCGACTTCCGCAAGGAATGCCTCGCCCGCCCCGCAGCCGCCGCGGCGCCCGCCGCTCCGGCCCCGGCTCCCACCGCGGCCGCCAAGCCGGCCGCGCCCGCAGCCGCAGGCGCGGCCGTATTCCCGTCCGCCGTGTCGTCGAAATATTCGAGCAAGTCGGCCGGCAAGGCGCGCATGCACACCTGCCTCGATCAGTACAATGCCAACAAGGCCAGCAGCGGGAACGGCGGCCTGCATTGGATTCAAAGGGGCGGCGGTTACTACAGCCAGTGCAATACCAGACTGAAGAGCTGAGCTTTCGCGGGACCGCGTCCCATCGTTTCTGAGCCACCTTCCGCGCGGGATGTTCCGGCTTTGCCGGGTCGCCCGCGCGGAGCCGTTTTCGAGGTGCCTCGCTTTCCCTCCCCGACTTCGGGGAGGGCAGGGCGGGGCTCTTGCTTCACGACAACCGCGGTGCGCGTGGTCCCCACCCCGGCCCTCCCCGAAAACGGGGAGGGAGAAGAAGCCTCCCGCGTTTCGCAACCCGCGTTTTGCGTCTATACCGTAGGCGTCCGAACGGGAGGACGTGTCCATGCGGATCAGGGCGCTGCTGCTGATGCTGCTCGCGGGTTGCAACCCGGCGATGGCGCAGACCTATCCCTCGAAGCCGGTGACGCTGATCGTGCCGTACGCCGCCGGCGGCGGCACCGACATCGTGGCGCGGCTGACCGCGCAGGCGCTGTTCGAGGAGTTCGGGCAGACTTTCATCGTCGACAACCGCGGTGGCGGCGGCGGCTTGATCGGGGTCGAAGACGCCGCGCGGGCGACGCCTGACGGCTATACCCTGCTGTTTTCCAGCACCGGCCCGGTCACCATCAGTCCGCTGCTGTTCAAGAACCGCAATTTCGATCCGTTGGCGCGGCTCGTCCCCATCGTCGAGGTTGCGAGCAACCCGACCGTGCTGGCGGTGCGCAATGGGCTGCCGGCAGCCAGCGTCGACGCATTGATCGCGCTGTCCGAGAAATCGCCGGGCGCGCTCAACATGGCGTCGGCGGGCAACGGCAGCCTGCAGCATCTCAGCGGCGAATATTTCCAGGCGCGGACCGGCGTGAAATGGCTTCATGTGCCGTTCCGCGGCAGCGGCCCCGCCCTCGGCGAGCTGATCGCCGGGCGGATGGACGTCATGGTCGATGTGGTGCCCGGCGTGGCGCCGCTGGTCAGAGACAACAAGATTCGCGCCCTCGCCGTGTTGGTGCCGACGCGCTCGCCGCAGCTGCCGGAAGTGCCGACGCTGGCCGAGCTCGGCTACCGGGATTTCGACATCAGCGGCTGGCACGCATTGTTTGCGCCCAAGGGCGTACCCGAAGAGGTCGTCGCCAAGCTCAACGCCGCCGTCAACAAATTCCTGGCGAAGCCGGAATACAAGGCCAGGCTCGCCGGCCTCGGCGCCAACGTGGAAGGCGGCACCTCCGAGCGCCTCGGCGCCCGCATGCGCCAGGAGCTGCATGATTGGGGCGAGGTCATCCGCAACGTCGGCGTGACCCCCACCGCCGAGTAGCAACACCGCTCCACCCTCGATTCCGAAGAGCATAGGGCATGTCCGCACGATTTCGCGATTACCTGGAAAAGCTGATCGCCGTCGGCGAGCTGGAGCGGATCACCGAGGAGGTCGATCTGCGTCACGTCTCGGCGCGGGTCGGGGCGTCGAAACGGGCGCTGTGGTTTACGCGCGTGCGCGGCTACGACATGGGCGTCGTCAGCGGCATCGTCGGCTCACGTGCCCGCATGGGGGTGAGCCTCGACTGCGATCACCGCGACATCGGCAAGGCCTTCGTCAAGCGCATCGCCGAGCGCCGGCCGCCGGTGATGGTGAACACCGGGCCGGTGCGCGACGTCATCAAGACCGGCGACGCCGTCGATCTCACCGCGCTTCCGGTGCCGCTGATTTCCGAGCTCGACGGCGGTCCCTACATCACCTCCGGGATCGGCGTCTCCAAGGATCCCGAATACGGGCGCAATGCCGGCGCCTACCGGCTGATGATCCGCACCGCGCGCGAGACCGGCGTCGACATGGTCGGCGCCAGCGACCTCAAGCTGTTCTATGACCGCGCGCTGCGCCAGGGCCGCGCGCTGCCGTTCGCTGTCGCCATCGGCACCCATCCTGCGCTGATGATGGCGGCGGCGCACATGGCGCCGTCCGGCGTCGACGAATTCGAACTGGCCGGCGGGCTCGCCGGTGCGCCGATCGAGCTCGTCAAATGCGAGACCGTCGATCTCGAGGTCCCCGCCGATGCCGAGATCGTGCTGGAGGGCGAATTGCTGCCGACCGGCTGGACCGAGGACGAAGGCCGGTTCGGCGATTTCACCGGCTTCGTCGGCCCGATCAAGTTCAACCCGATCTTCCGGGTCCATGCCATCACCCACCGCAAGGACCCCGTGTTCTATTCCCTGCACATGCCCGACGAGGTCGACTATGTGGTGGCGCCGCCGCTCGAAGGCAGCGCCTGGCAGGCGCTGGCGACCGCGGGGATCGTCGGCAAGGCGGTGTATGCGCCGGCGCCGTCGGGCTGCAATTTCCACCTCTATGCCGCCATCAAGAAGCGGCCTGGAGAGGGCAAGAACGCGGTGCTGGCGCTGATGTCGCTCAAGCGCGTCAAGCACGTGGTGGTCACCGACGACGACATCGACATCTTCGATCCGGCCCAGCTCGAGCGTGCGCTCGCCTACCGGGTGCAGCCGGCCCGCGACATCATCGTCGTCGAGGGCGCACGCGGGTCCCATCTCGACCCCAGCGTCCAGCTCCAGGTGGGGAAGGGGCCGCTGGCGCCGCTGACGGCGAAATGGGGCGTCGACGCCACCATCCCGGAAGGCTCCGACCTCAGCGAATACGAGGCCATCGTCTATCCCTTTGCCGGCGCGACGGCCGGCAAGGCGACGGCCGAGCGCAACATCGGGCCGGACCAGCTCGCCGCCGAGATCGCCGCCTTCCTGGGCGTGCCGCGGCATTTCTACGAGGTGCTCAAGACCTTTGAGGATGTCCCCCACCGCACCATCGTGCAGGCCTGGGCGCTGCTGCGCGAAACCGATCGTTTGGCGCGCGAGGTCAAGACCGGCAAGTACGTGCTCCAGGCGGCCGCGGCTTCGTAGGCCCGTTCGCATCCCGACGGTTTAGCCGCACAAAACAAGACCCGTCATCCCGAGGTGCCCGCGCCTCTTCGCGCGAGCCTCGAAGGATGCGGCCGAGGCGTCGCCGTAAGCGTGCCCGTAGCACCGCCGGGCGGCATCCTTCGAGGCTTGCTTCGCAAGCACCTCAGGATGACGAGTCAGATCGAAGGCGCAGGGCACATACGGCCGCTTGTCGGCCGCCGGGGGCTGCCGTACAACGCCGCTCGACCGGCCTATCCAATTGCGGGAATACGCATTAGGGCCGGCAGCGCGGGGCATCAGGGAGACCATATGGCCAAAGTCAGCGGATAAGAAATCGGCCAAGAAAGCGAACGGGGGAGCCGGCCGCGGTTACCAGGACATCCTCTACGAGGTGAAGGACGAGGTCGCGTGGGTCACCATCAACCGCCCGCGCGTGCTCAATGCCTTCCGCGAGCAGTCGCTCGACGAGATGATCGACGCGCTCAAATCGACCCGCGACGATCCCTCCATCGCCTGTGCCGTCGTGACCGGCGCCGGCGACAAGTCGTTCTCCGCGGGCGGCGATTTCTACGCGATGAAGCGACTCAACTGGACCAATGCCGCCATGTGGAACGACCGCATGCAAGGCCTCGCCATGACGATCCGCGGCCTGCCGATCCCGGTAATCGCCATGGTCAATGGCTGGTGCATGGGCGGCGGGCACGAACTTGCGCTGTGGTGCGATCTCGTCATCGCCTCGGACAACGCCGTGCTCGGCCAGACCGGCGCCAAGGTCGGTGCCTGCCCGACCGTCGGCGCGACCCAATATCTGCCGCGCATCATCGGCGAGCGCCTCGCCCGCGAGATGATCTTCTGCGCCCGCCGCTTCACCGCCAAGGAGGCGGTGGAGATCGGCCTCATCAACAAATGCGTGGCGCCGAACGACCTGCTGCCGGAAACGCTGAAATGGTGTGAGACCATCAAGGGCCACAGCCCGCAGACGCTGCGCATGACCAAGAAGAGCCTCAACTTCGAATCCGATCTGCTCTATGCCTCCTGGCAGCACGGCATGGAGCTGTTGGCCCATGTCTGGGGCTCGGAGGAAAGCCTCGA
This sequence comes from uncultured Alphaproteobacteria bacterium, assembly GCA_963800215.1. GTDB lineage: Bacteria > Pseudomonadota > Alphaproteobacteria > Rhizobiales > Xanthobacteraceae > JAJPKK01. The sequence continues at coordinate 16,024 of CAWCZY010000017.1, forward strand.
AGGGATGAATGCGTTCCTCCAGGGCCGCAAGCCGGACTTCCAGAAGTTCCGCATGCGCAACAAGCAGGAACTCGAGGAATACCTCGACGGCTGCGCCAAGGACCTCAATGCGCCGCCGTCGGTGCGCAAAGCGGCCAAGCCTGGGGCCAAAGCCGGCGCCAAGGTCAAGGCCGGTTCATGAGCGACACCAGCCAAGGCGCTTTGGGCGGCATCCGCGTGCTCGATCTCACCCGCGTGCTCGCCGGCCCGCTGTGCGCCATGATGCTCGGCGACATGGGCGCCGACGTCATCAAGGTCGAGCCGCCCGGCCGCGGCGACGATACCCGCAACTGGGGACCGCCGTTCGCAGCGGGCGAAGTCCGCCTATTTCCTCGGCGCCAACCGCAACAAGCGCTCGATGACCCTCGACATGGCGGCGCCGGCCGGCCGCAAGGTGCTCGCCGGCCTGATGGAAAAGTCCGACGTTGTCATCGACAATTTCAAGCTCGGCACCCTGCCGAAATGGGGCTTCACCGATGCGTGGTTCGATGAGCACGCGCCGCGGGCGGTGCGCTGCTCCATCACCGGCTACGGTTCGACCGGCCCGAAGGCCGCTCTGCCGGGCTATGATTTCATTCTCCAGGCCGAGTCCGGCCTGATGAGCATCTGCGGCGAGCCCGACGGCACGCCGACCAAATACGGCGTCGCCATCGTCGACGTCTGCACCGGCATGCTGGCCTGCAATGCCATTCTCGCCGCGCTCAATGCGCGTCACGAGAGCGGCTGCGGCCAGAAGGTCGAGCTGTCGCTGTTCGAGACCTCGCTGCTCATGCTGATCAACGTCGCGTCCAACGTGCTGGTCGCCGGACGGGGAGGCGGCCGGTTCGGCAACGGCCATCCGAGCCTCGTGCCCTACACCACCTATCACGCGAGCGACGCCATGATCGCGCTCGCGGTCGGCAACGAGCCCCAGTTCGCCAAATGCGCCGCCGTGCTCGGCCATCCCGAATGGGCCGACGATCCCCGCTTCAACACCAATCGCGCCCGGGTGGAAAATCGCACGCTGGTCGATGGCGCCATCGGGCAGGCGCTCGCCGGCGACACCGCCGACGCCTGGATCGCCAAGCTCAAGGCGGTGGGGGTGCCGAGCGGTCGCATCAATTCGGTGGCCGAGGCGCTCGCCGATCCGCACACGGCGGCGCGGGCGATGATCGAGACGGTGCAGCACCCCAGCATCGGCGAATTGAAGCTGGTCGGAATGCCCTACAAGTTCTCCGGCACCCCCGCCTCGGTACGCCGCCCGCCGCCGATGCTCGGCCAGCACACCGAGGAAATCCTCGAGCGCGAACTCGGCCTCGACGCGGCCGCCATCGCCGCGCTGCGCAGCAGCAAGGTGGTGTAATGTCCGCGCAATCGTCTCTCGGCGCGCCCCAGGCGACTCCCTCTCCCGCTTGCGGGGGAGGGTCGGGGAGGGGGCGCGTGCCGCTGCCGCCCGCACCGACCTTTGAAATGGGCAAGAAAAAATCCGGAGCCCTTGAAACGGTCGTCGTTGCACTTGGAGGGTCGAGTAGCCCCCTCCCCGACCATCCCCCGCAAGCGGGAGAGGGGACCCCGTGAAACGCGGCGACCCGAAACGCGGCGATCTCGGCATCGCGGTGATCGGCGCCGGGCGCATCGGTACGTTGCGGGCGCGGCTCGCGACAAAGCATCCCGCCGTCCGCTTCCTCGCCATTGCCGACCGCGATCCCGCCCGTGCCAAGGCGCTGGCCGAGACGGCGGGCGCGGACCTCCACTCGCACGACAACGACGCCGTCATCGCCCACCCGCAGGTGACCGCGGTGATCGTCTCGACGCCGGAGCAGGAGCACGTCGCTCCGGTCTGCAAGGCGCTCGCGCTCGGCAAACCGGTGCTGGTGGAGAAGCCCTTGGCGTTGTCGCTGGACGGCGCCGACGCCATCCTCGCGTCCCTCGCGGCCGCGCGCGGCGGCGACCTGCGGGTCGGCTACAGCCGGCGCTACAAGGAGTGCTTCCTGCGTGCCAAGGAGCAGATGCTCCACGGCCGGCTCGGCAAGGTCGTGGGCGGCACGGCGCGGGTCTACAATTCGCGCGCCCAGGCCTTCGCCATTCTCGCGCGCGATCCCCATGCGACGCCGGTGCTCGACGTGCTGACCTATTACGTCGATCTCATGTGCTGGTTTCTCGACGGCAACCGCCCGGTGGAGGTGGTCGCGCGCGGCCAGCACGGCATCTTCAAGGCGGCCGGCTACGGCGCCCATGACGTGACCTGGGCAATCGTGACCTTTGCCGACGGCGCCGTGGTCAATCTCGGCGTCAGCTACGCGCTGCCGGCGCGCTATCCGACACTCGGCCAGTCCGACCGGGTCGAACTGCTCGGCACCGAAGGCACCATGATCATCGACGACGACCACATGGACCATCTGCTGTTCTCGGAGAAAGGCATCCCCCACGCCTATGTGCCCGGCCATTCCGTCGACATGGCGTTCCTCGGCAGCAATACCGCGGGCGACTGGGCGGTGGGGAATTTCTGGGGCCCGCTCGGCAATGAAACCCGCGCATGGCTCGATTATCTCGCCACCGGCGAGCCGACCGTGCACACCACGCCCGCGCAAGCCCGCATCAATCTCGAAACCACCATCGCCATCGAGCGCGCGGTCGCGACCGGCCAGCCGGTGCGCCTGCCGCTGGTGGGATGACGTTCGATGCTCAACGCGGTCATTCCGGGACGCGCGTTTTCGCGCGAACCCGGAATCCAGGCTGCGGTGCAATAAGCGAAGCCGTCTGGATTCCGGGTTCGGTGCTTCGCACCGCCCCGGAATGACAAAATACTTTGCGACAGCTTGGTGCTATAACCTGTGGCATTTATACCCCAGGGCCGAACATGCAAATCGCCTCCGATCGCCAGTCCGATCTCGCCGGCGCGCCGCTGACGATCCGCCGCGTCGATGCGATCCCGGTGGCGCTGCCGCTGACCAAGCCGGTGAAGATGGCGGCGGAGACGGTGACCCATGCGCGCAACGTCATCGTGCGCGTCGAGGCGCAGGATGGCACCGTCGGCTGGGGCGAGGCAGCCTCGGCGCCGACCATGACCGGCGACACCATCGCCGGCCTCGTCGCCGCGGTGCGCGAGCATCTCGCGCCGCTCCTGATCGGCGAGGACGCCTGGATGCGTCCCGCGCTGATGAAGCGCCTCAAGGTGGCGCTCTACGGCAACACCGGCGCGCACTCGGCGGTGGAGATGGCATTGCTCGATCTCGCCGGACGATCCGCCGGCCTGCCGGTGATCGACCTCATCGGCGGCGCGATGAGGCGCGAGGTCGCGCCCATGTGGCTGGTCGGGAATGCGACGCCGGAGCAGGATGTCGCGGAAGCACAGGCGCGCCGCAATGCCGGCATCCGCTTCTTCAAGCTCAAGGTCGGCGTCAAGCCGCTCGCCACCGAGATCGCCACCGCCATCGCCGTGCGAAAGGCCCTGGGTCCGGACTTGCCGGTCTGCGCCGACGCCAATTGCGGCTTCTCCCACGACGCCGCGCGGCGCTATCTCGCCGCGACCCGGGATGCCGCATTGCTGTTCCTGGAGCAGCCGTTCGATTCAACCGACATGAAGGGTCTCGCGGCACTCGCCCGCACGGCGCCGATCGCGATCGGCGCCGATGAGGGCATTCATTCGCTCCATGACATCGAGGCCCATGCCGAGGCCGGTGCCGGCGGCGTTTCGCTCAAGCTCATCAAGCTCGGGGGCTTCGGCGCGGCGCTCGCTGCCGGCGCGCTGTGCAAGCGACTCGGCCTTGCTGTCAACATCGCGGCCAAGATGTCGGAATCGAGCCTCGCATCGGCGGCGACGGTGCATCTCGCCTGCGCGGTGGAGAACATCGACTGGGGCGTCAGCCTCACCCATTTCTATCTCGCCGAGGACATCGTGCGCCAACCGCTGGCGATGGCGGACGGACTGGTAGCGCTGCCGGCCGGCCCCGGGCTCGGCGTCGAGATCGACGAGGTCGTGGTGGCGCGGCTGCGCGCCGATTGAGCGCGCGAGTAAGAATTCCTTTCATCGATACACAACGCAGAGGAAGAGGCATGACGGCATCCCGTTTCGCATCCGGTTTCTCATGGCCGCACGGCAAGCGCATCGCGGTTCTCATCAGCGTGCTCCTGGAAAGCTGGTCCGAGGGCAAATCGCCGAGCTATTTCACCCGCACCACGCCGCTGCGCGGCGGCGCCGTCGATTACGCCGGCATGCAATGGTCCCAATACGGCGGCAAGGAAGGCATCTGGCGGCTGATCCGCACCCTCGACCTCTGTCACACGCGGGCGTCGGTGTTCTGCAATGGCCGCGCCGCCGAGCTTTACCCCGACGCCGTCAAGCAGATCGTCAAGTCCGGCCATGTGGTCGAGGGTCACGGCCTTGCCCAGGACCAGTATTTCCTGGAAATGACGCCGGAGGTGCAGCGGGCGACCATCCGCAAGACGCTCGACATTCTCGAGGCTGCCTCCGGCAGCCGGCCGCAGGGCTGGGCGACGCCGGTCTACGGTTGGAACGAACACACCTTCGACCTGCTGGTCACGGAAGGCGTGAAATATTACGCCGACGCCCTCGATTGCAGCATGCCGCGCCGCGACAAGACGGCGAGCGGCGAGATCGTCGCGCTGCCCTGGTCGGAATTCGTGGACAACCGCGTGCTGCGCGCGAGCCCGCGCGACTTCTTCGACGTCTACAAGGACAGCTTCGATTATCTCCATGCTCACGAGCCCGCCGGCATCCTGCATCTCGGCATCCACTGTCACTTCGGCGGCCGGCCCCTGGTGACCGCGCAGTTCTACAAGCTGCTGCGCTATTTCTCCGAATTCACCGATGTCTGGTTTCCGACCCATCGCGAGCTGGTGCAGTGGTTTCTCGATCAGAAGGTCGAGGGAGTGCCGTTCGCGCAGCGGTTCTTCGCGTAGCGCGTGACCCGATTCGACCCACCCACCCACCCACCGACGTCATCGCCGGGCTCGTCCCGGCGATCTCGATTGCGAGGGCACAGCGTCGACACCTCCTGAAAAGGCCGTATCCGATTAACCGAGATTGCCGGGACGAGCCCGGCAATGACGGAGAGGTGGACAAGGCCGGAAAGGGGGACAAGATCGGTGACGACGATAAGGAAACTGCCTCGGTGACAAACTCCGCGCGTCCTCACGGTCTGGTCCTGACGCCGCTCGACGGGATTCCCATGATCGCGGCGGGGGACGATCTCGCGGCGGTCATCCTGGCGGCGCTCGAGCACTCCGGTCGCACGCTCGCCGCCGGCGACGTGCTGGTGCTGGCCCAGAAGATCGTGTCCAAGGCCGAAGGTCGCATGGTCGATCTGCGCACCGTCACCCCGTCGCCGCGCGCCGTCGCGCTTGCGAAAGAGACGCAGAAGGATCCCCGCATCGTCGAACTGATCCTCGCGGAGTTCGACCGAAGTGCTGCGTCATCGTCCCGGCGTGCTGATCGTGGCCCACCGGCTCGGTATCGTCCTCGCCAATGCCGGCATCGACCGTTCCAATGTCGACCGCTCGAATGCCGGGGACGAAAACGTGCTGCTGCTGCCGCGTGACCCCGACCGCTCCTGCGCCGAGTTGCGGCGCGCCATCAATGCTGCAACCGGCGTCGATGTCGGCGTGGTGATCGTCGACAGCATCGGGCGTGCCTGGCGCAACGGGACCATCGGCACCGCCATCGGCGTGAGCGGGCTGCCGGGCCTGCTCGACCTGCGGGGGACGCCCGACCTGTTCGGACGCGCGCTCGAGACCACCGAGGTCGGCCTCGCCGACGAGCTGGCCGCGGCGGCGTCGCTGGTCATGGGGCAGGCAGGCGAGGGCAGGCCGGTGGTGCTGGCGCGCGGCTTGGGCTATGGCCGTCGCGACGGCACGGCGCAGGAGTTGGTCCGCGCGCGGGAGAAGGATTTGTTCCGATGACGGGACTATCGGTGGCAGCTTCCGCAGCGATCGTATCCGCGGCGGGCTTGCATCGGATTATGCACGAACGCCGGTCGATCCGGCGCTACCGTGCCGACCCTGTCGGCCGCGACGTGCTCGACCGGCTCTTCCTCAGCGCGGCCATGGCGCCGTCCGCGCACAACCGGCAGCCCTGGCGTTACCTCGTGGTCGAGGATGCCGCGGAAAAGCAGGCGCTGGCGCGCGCTATGGGGGAGCGGCTCGACGCCGACCGCCGCCGCGACGGCGATGCGGCGGACGCGATCGCCCGCGACGTCGCGCGCTCCTACGCGCGGATCACCGGCGCGCCGGTGGTGATCCTGGTCTGCCTGACGCTCGAAGAGGCCGACGTGTATCCCGATGGCGCGCGCGCCCAGGCGGAGTTCCTGATGGCGGTGCAGAGCACGGCGATGGCCACGCAGAACCTGCTGCTCGGCGCCCATGCGGAGGGTCTCGCCGCGTGCTGGATGTGCGCGCCCCTGTTCTGCGCCGACGTGGTGCGCGCGAGCCTCGATGTGCCCGCGCACTGGCAGCCGCAGGGACTGGTCACGCTCGGCGTCGCCGCCGACCAGGGCCGCGACCGCCCGCGCAAGCCGTTGCCGGCGTTCGTGCGGTACATGAGCGAGCCGCACGCAACATGACGAGCGAGTCCGCCGGAACCATCATCGCGCTCGCCGGCGGGGTCGGCGGGGCGAAGCTCGCCGACGGGCTGGCGCGGCTGTTCGGCGAACGGCTCACGGTCGTCGTCAACACCGGAGACGATTTCACGCATCTCGGCCTGCACGTCTCGCCCGACCTCGACACCGTCATGTACACCCTCGCCGGCATCGCCAACCCGAAGGCCGGCTGGGGCATTGTCGGCGAGACCTGGGAATTCATGGCCCAGATCGAGCGGCTCGGCGGCCCCGCCTGGTTTCGGCTCGGCGACCGCGATCTCGCGACCCACGTGCTGCGCACCGAGCGCCTCGCGGAGGGGGAAACGCTTTCCGCCGTCACTGCAGGGCTGTGCCGGTCGCTGGGGGTCGCCGCCGCGCTCCTGCCCATGAGCGACGATCTCGTGCGGACCATGATCCGCAGCGACGGCGGCGAGTTGCCGTTCCAGGATTATTTCGTCCGGCTCGCCTGCGCGGTGCCGGTGCGGGGCATCCGTTTTGAAGGGGCAAAGACGGCGCGGATCAATCCTGCGCTGGCCGCGCTCGGCGAGCGGCCGGACCTCGGCGCGATCATCATCTGTCCCTCGAACCCCTATCTGAGCGTCGATCCCATCCTCGCGGTGCCGGGCATGCGGGAGTGGCTTCGTGCGCAAGGCCGCCCGATCGTCGCCGTGTCGCCCATCGTCGGCGGCGCCGCGATCAAGGGCCCCGCCGCCAAGATCATGGCGGAGCTCGGTGCTGCGGTATCCGCGGTGGGGATCGCACGGCATTACCGCGGCCTCATCGACGGCCTCGTCATCGACGAGGCCGATGCCGGCCTCGCAAACGAAATCGTCGCGGAAGGCATAAAGGTGCGGGTCTCGCGCAGCGTCATGTCCAGCACCGAGGACCGTGTTGCACTCGCGCGCGTCTGCCTCGCCTTCGCCGGCGAGATCGCCGACGGGCGGTGCCGATGACACCCGTCATCCTCATCCCCTGCAAGGACCTCGACCGCGGCAAATCGCGCCTCGCTGCGTGTCTCACGCCGCGTTCGCGCCGGGCGCTGTGCGAGTTCTTCCTTTGCCGCACCCTTGATGTCGCGACCGCGACGGTATCGCCCGCCCATGTGCGCGTCGTGACCTCCGACCCGCGGGTTCGCGCCATCGCCGGCGAATATGGGGTCGGCGTCATTGCCGATCGCGAAGGCAACCTCAACGGCGCGCTCGAATGCGGCCGGCGCCGCATCCTCGCCGATATCGGCGACTGCGCCGGGCTGGTGCTGCCGATCGACCTGCCCCTGGCGACGCCGGCGACGCTCGGCGCAATCGCGGGCGCGCCCCAGGACGTGGTCATCGTCCCCGACGAGGCGATGGAGGGCACCAATGTGCTGCGGCTGGGACCGCGCGCGCTGCCCCGATTCCGGTTCGCGTTCGGCCCGCACAGCTATGCCGCGCATTGCGCGGTTGCTCGCGCCGCCGGCTTCGAGGTGAGGACCGTGAGCGCGCCCAGCCTCGCCTTCGACGTCGACGGCCCCGAGCAATATCGCCGGTGGGCGCCGGAAAATCCGGAGTGGGGCGAGACGTAAACATCGGCGGGAAAACTATCGCGGGCAGGGACACCCGACATATGCAATTACGCGCATATATTGCGCGACCTCGCGGCCGCTGTTGATCACACAGGGGCTGTGATCACAATTGTTTGATCTCAGTTTAGACCTCTCCAAAGTGAATACGCCGGTGCCGGCCGGCATTCCTGAAAACGAAGTGCTAGAGCATGATCCCGAAAAGTTGCAGACTTTTCGGACGAAGATCATGCTCTTAGAGCGCTATCTGATTCAACCTGAATGGACAGCGCTCTGAAGATCGAAAATCTCCGGCGGAAATCAGGAATGCGCCAGGACGTCATCAACCGGCAGGTTCGCGCCATGAAGGCGGTGGGCCTCGACGCCATCCTGTCGTGCTCTCCCGAGAACTTCGCTTACGTCACGGGTTTCCTGTCGCCGACCCAGCCGCTGATGCGCTGGCGTCACGCCATGGCGCTGGTCACTGCCGACGGCAACGCGGCGCTCGTGGTCGTCGACATGGAGGCGAGCACGATCCGGGCCAGGGTGGGCGAAGGCATCGAAGTCGCGGTGTGGCGTGAATTCGCCTTCGAGGCGATGGCGGTGCTGGCCGATCTCGTCAAGCGGCACGGGCTCGCTGCAGCCCGCATCGGCCTCGAGCTCGACTACCTGCCGGCGGCGGATTTCGCCGATCTCGGCGCGCTGCTCCCGGCGGCGAAACTCGTTCCCGCGCAGGCGCTGCTGGCGCGACTGCGTCAGCTCAAGACGGCGGAAGAGATCGGCATCCTGCGCAAGCTGTCCCGCATCGCCGATCGCTCCATCGCTTCGGCCTATGGCGCCGTCACGGCGGGGGCGACCGAGATGGATCTCGCCGCCGTGCTCACCCGCGGCATCTACGAGCAGGGCGCGGAATATTTCAAGTTGATGATCGTGGCGACCGGCGAACGCAGCGTTTTTCCCAATGTCGGCCCGACCGCGCGGGTGCTCCGGCGCGGCGATGTCTGCCGCGTCGAAATCTTCCCCGTCATCGCCGGCTATCATGCCGGCGTCTGCCGCACCGCAGCGGTCGAAGCGGCGCCGCCGCACGCCGAACGCATCTGGGCCAATCTCACTGCCTGCAAGCACATGCTGCTCGACGCCATCAAGCCCGGCGCTTCGAGCCGGGCCATCTACGAGCTTTATCTCGGCAAGACCGAGGAGCTGAATCTGCCCCGCATCTCCTTCGTCGGCCACGGCATCGGCCTGCATCTGCACGAAGACCCCTATCTCGGGCCGACCGCGGACCAGCCGCTCGAACCCGGCATGGTGCTGGGCATCGAGCCCCTGATCTACCAGACCGGATTTGGCTTCGGCATGCAGAACAAGGACATGGTGCTGGTGACCGAACGCGGCTGCGAGCTCTTGTCGGACGTCACCGACACCGACAGACTGATCATCGTGAATTGACCCCGGGGGATTTGAATTTTCCGATGAGCGATTCCCCCATTGCCGACATCGAGCTTTTCCACATCGGCCTGCCGACGCGGCGCGAGCACAAATGGACCGGGCTGCAGGAGCCGATCGGCGGTTACGTCATTCTCAAGATGACCGACGCCGCGGGCCTCGTCGGCTGGGGCGAAGCGCCGGTGCTCAAGGACTGGGGCGGCGAGTTCGGGCGCTATTTCGGCGAGAGCCCGGGCACCGTCCGCGCGGTGGTGACGCAATATCTGGCGCCGGCCGTCGCAGGGTGCCTGCCCGGCGACATCACCGAGCTGCATGCGCGGATGGACCGCGCGCTCAAGGGGCATCCTTATGCCAAGGCGGCGATCGAGATCGCGGCCTATGATCTCGCCGGCCTGCAGATGGACGTGCCGAGCGCCCGCCTGCTCGGCGGCGTGCTGCGGCGGCGCATTGCGGTGACCCATTCGATCGGGCTGATCGGCTTCGCGGAGGCCGAGCGCGAAGTCGCACAGGCGGCGAAGGAAGGCATCCGCACCTTCAAGATCAAGGTCGGCGTCGATCCCGACCGCGATGTCGAGATGGTGTCGCGGGTGCGCGATACCGTCGGGCCCAAAGTCGCCCTGTGCGTCGACGCCAACCAGGGCTATGCGACGCCGGCGCAGGCGATCGCAACGTTCAGGCGCATGTCGCGTTGCGACCTCATCTATTTCGAGCAGCCGGTGGAGGGCATCGCGCGGCTCGCCGAGGTGGCGCGGGCGATCGATGCGCCGGTCATGGCGGACGAGAGCGCGTGGAACGCGCACGATGTGATCGAGATCATCGAGAAGCGTGCCGCGCAGATCGTGTCGATCTACACCACCAAGCCCGGCGGCCTGTTTCGCGCCATGGAGGTCGCCGCGGTGGCGCGCGCGGCGGGCATCGTCTGCAATGTCAACGGCTCGGTGGAGACCGGCATCGGCAACCGCGCCAATATCGTGCTGGCCTCCGTCGCCCCGGCGGTGACGCTGTCCTGCGTGGTGCCGGTCTCGACGCCGGCGCAGGCGCAGTCCGGCCAGGTCGCCGGCATCTATTACACCGACGACCTGATCGCCGCGCCGATGAAGTTCGCAGACGGCGCCATCGAGGTGCCGGCAGGCGCCGGAATGGGCATTGCGGTCGACGAGGCCAAGGTGAGAAAATACGCGGTGCGGGCGCAGTGAATTGCCTGCGACGCCCCGCCATGAGAGGAAATCGCGAATTCTTCCACGGTCAAGCCGGCTTGCCGGAGGATGCTTCGCAGAGTGCCCGGCTTTAGATCGTGCCCGGCATGGACCAGCACCGTTACGGTTCGCGTTGGATCTCCGGGAATAGCGAGGACATGGTGGCTACCGGCAATCCGGTCGACAACGAATCCCGCCCTCGACAATGCTTGGATCGTGCGTCTGCCGTTGACGGCTGGCAACCGGCCGCCGGCCATGTCAGGCGGCCACGGTCACTCGACGAATCTCGGGTTGCGCATCTGCGGGGATCGCGATTCCATGATCACGCCGGTAATCGAGAATGGTCCGAACGGCCTCCTGCGCATTGACGAGCGCTTCTTCCTCGGTATCGCCTTCGGTCACGACCTCCGGGAGGGCAGGGACAAGCACCGTAAATCCGCCACCCTCCTGGGGTTCGAGGATGACGGAAAAGCTGAAGTCCTGCGCCATTGGATGGTTCCTTGGTTCGCTCCGAGTGCATCAGATCGATCGGCCGCATGCAAGCAATGAAATATGCGATTGCGCCGGACGAGGCAGTCAGGGAGAACAGTGGCGGCTTGTTCGCCAAAAGGGGCATGCAGCGAAGTGAATTCTGTGGAGTAAACCGCACGTGACAACGAATGGGACAGGCGAGCTCGCCGGCCAGGTGGTGCTCGTCACCGGCGGCGTGCGGCGGATCGGCCGAGCGATCGCGGTGGCATTGGCGCGCAAGGGCGCGGCCGTCGTTGTGAACGCGAGGACTTCGCGCGACGAGGCCGAAGACGCCGTGCGCGAGATCGCGGCGTTCGGCGGCACGGCGCGGGCGATGCTCGCCGACGTGACCGATGAGGCGGCCGTCGCCGCGATGGTCGCCGCCATCGGCCGCGACCTCGGCGGTGTCGACATCCTCGTCAACAATGCCGCCGACCGCCGCGAAGCGGCCTTCACCGAAATGACCTTTGCCGACTGGCGCGCCATCATCGCGGTGGTGCTCGACGGCGCGTTCCTGTGCAGCCGGGCCGTGATCCCGGGCATGGTCGCCAAGGGCCATGGGACCATCGTCAATATCGGCGGCGTCACGGCCCATGTGGGGGCGACGCGGCGCGCCCATGTGCTCGCCGCCAAGGCCGGGCTGGTCGGCCTCACCAAGGCGCTGGCCGTCGAGTACGGCGAAGCGGGCCTCACCGTGAACTGCGTGGTGCCCGGCCGCATCGGCGGCCGGCGCTCGGCGACCTCCGGCCGCGGCGGCGCCATTCCCGGCGGCGGCCATCCGCTGGTCGGCCGCGAAGGCACGCCCGAGGATGTCGCCGGCGCGGTGATGCTGCTGTGCGGCCCCGGCGGACGCTACATCACGGGCCAGACGATCCATGTCAGCGGCGGCATCTATCTGCCGTGAACGGCCGATCTTGCAGGGCTGCAGGATGGGTTTCGCTTCGCTCTACCCATCCTACTGATCGGTGCGCGCGGCATCTTAGTTGAGAGCCCACAGAAAGGCGAACGCCGCCCCGATACCCAAGGCGGTTCGCATGGCGTGCAGCCGCCCCCATGCCTCGATCAGGCCGCGCGACGCCGGGCCGGCGCTGCCGGCCGCGATGGCGTTGAGCTTGTTGTTGGTCGGCAGGATGCCGAGCAACGTGTAGGGCCAGTTCGCGAGCATCAGGACGGCGCCGATGCACCAGCGCCAATTTCCGGTTTGCCACGCGGCGAGCAGGCCGAGCACGCCGGCGATGACGGCGAGGCTCGCCTGCATGGCGAAGCCGCGGGCATAGCTCGGCTTCCACTGCGCCAGCAGGCTGTTGTCGTCGAGCCCGAGGCGCGCCGGTTGCTCCGCGAAGTTGATGTAGAACGCGGCGCCGGCGAACGCCGCGGCGAGCGCAAGAGCGAATTGGCCTGCAAGCATGGGTGCCTCCTGCTACGCAACGACCGGCTTAATTGACAACACGATGTCATTTTGGTACTCACTTGTCAAATGGCAAAACATACGCCGGCCGGCGAGGCCGTGACCGAGTTGATTATCGAAGTGTTCCGGCTCAATGGGCGCCTGCTCGTGGCCGGCGACAGGCTCGTTTCGGGGCTCGGCCTCACGAGCGCGCGGTGGCAAGTGCTGGGAGCGATCGCGCTCGCAGAGCGGGCGGAGCCTGTAGCTTGGGTCGCGCGCAGCATGGGCCTCAATCGTCAGGGCGTGCAGCGGATCGTAAACGATCTCGTCAAGGACGGGCTTGTCGCATTCCGGCCCAACCCGCATCACCGCCGTGCGAATCTCGTGGTGCTGACCGAGCGAGGGAAAGAGGTCTATGGGGCGGCCGATCGGCTGCAGGCGCCATGGGCCGACGCCTTGGCGAGCGGGCTCGGCATCGGCAACATCGTCGCGACAACGCGGATCGTCGCAGCGCTGCGCAGACGCCTGGAGGAGGCGGATGACGGCTTACGTCCGATCCGCCCGGCATAACGCATTGTTCAAGCGAGCCGGCGTCGACCTCACTCGATCGGGATGGTATCGTTTGCCGCCACCACAATAAAAAAATATGGGAGGATCCAAATGACGACACGGGGACATTACTCCGCGCAACTCAGCCTCGCCGGATTGCTCGCGGGCGCCGCGATCGGCTGTTGCTTTTCGGCGTCGGCGGCGGAGACGACCTATCAGCGTCTCCTCAACGCCTCCGCCGAGCCGCAGAACTGGCTCATGCGGATGGGCAACTACGGCAACTGGAATCACTCGTCGCTGGCCCAGATCGACAAGAGCAACGTCGCCAACCTCAAGGTCAAGTTCATGGCCTCCCTGAGCGACCCCAACCGTCCGAGCAAGGGCAATCAGTATTTCACGCCGCTGGTCGAGGACGGCTTCTTGTATGTAGGCAACCAGTACCAGCAATACTGGAAATTCGACGTCAGGGACGAGAAGCCCAAGCTGGTCTGGAAATACGATGCCAAAGTGCAGGGTGGAGGGCAAAGCCTGCACAGCGTCGCTCTGCTCGGCAACAACATGTACATCAATACCGGCCGCGACAGCCCCAACCCGCGGCTGATCGCGCTCGACAAGAATTCCGGCGAAGTGGTCTTCGACGTCAGCACGGCCATCGACGGGCGCGCCGGCTCCGGACATTCCGCGGCGCCGCTCGCGGTCAAGGACAAGATCCTGGTCGGGTCGACCGGCCGCGACGAAAGCGGCCGGGGCTATGTCACCGCGTATTCGGCCGACACCGGCAAGTTTCTCTGGCGGTTTTCGGTGGTTCCGGAGCCGGGGCAACCGGGGTCGGAGACCTGGGCCGACCCGCGCACCATCGCGTTCGGCGGCGGCGGGGTGTGGACCGAGCCGTCCTTCGATCCGGAGACGAACTTGGCTTATTTCGGCACCGGCAACCCGGTGCACATGTTCGACCCGCAGGGACGTCCCGGCGACAATCTCTACACCAGCTCGATCATTGCGCTCGATGTCGATACCGGCCAGTTGAAATGGTACTTCCAGACGATCGCCAACGAAGGCTGGGACTACGACGCCGTCGCCATCACCCAGCTGTACGACGTCAATATCGGCGGCGAGATGCGCAAGGTGATCTCGCAAACCAACCGCAACGGCTTCCACTATATCCTGGACCGCACCAACGGACAGTTCATCAAGGGCGAGCCGTTCACGGAAGTGAATTGGACGGCCGGCCTCGACCAGAAGACCGGCAAGCCGATCGACTATGATCCGAGCAAGACCGTTCAGGACTATGCCGGCAAGGCGATCAAGTACGGCCGCAAAGCGATGGACGTCCGCCCCGCCCATTATGGGATGCCGACATTCATGCCGAACACCTACGACCCATCGCGCGGGATCACCTATTTCCAGGCCATGATCGGCGAAGGCAACTACTTCAACTCGCGGCCCGCCGATCCGGCCAAGGGCGTCCCCGGCACCGGCTTCCGGGAGATCTTCTGCGGCAGCCATACCAAGGATAACGCCGTGGAACCCATCGTGCGCAATGTCACCAATCCCAATTGCAAGGTCAGCCACGGCCTGCTCGGTGGAATCGATGTCCGCACCGGAAAGACGGTGAAAAAGCTGGAATCCTACTATCCCGCCTATTCCGGCGTGCTGGGCACGGCCGGCGGCCTGCTCTTCATGGGCGATATCATGGGCAAGATCTCGGCCTTCGACAAAGACACCATGCGGGAGCTGTGGAGCTTCGAGACAGGAACCCAATTCGCCGGCAATCCGATGACCTATTCGGTGAACGGCAAGCAGTACATCGCCCTGACGCTCGGCGGCCGGCCCCGTCGCGATGAAGGGTCCTTTCCCGAGGCGGCGGCGATCACGCAGAACGTGATGCTGGTGGTGTTCGGGCTTTAGAGCATGGCACCAGGAGTTGTCGCGCGCGTGGCCGTCCTCGACGGCGATCACGTCGGGGCGCCGCGGCCAGAGGCTTACCTGCGGTCCAAGGCCGGCCACTACCCGTTCCTGGAGCACGCCGCGAAATTCAATCAGGACGTGCTGGAGTTTCTGAAGAGGAGGTGAGGGGAGTTTCCCCTGATTACCCGGTCGTTCGGGCGGCGCAATAGCGCAGCGTATTGCGCCGCCGGTGGTCGCGGCCGAAAAGCGTTGACAAAATCAGGTTCATTTGAGACCATTGATATCAATGATCTCATCGAGGGCTCATGGCTGGCAACCTGCATGTCCGCAATCTGGACGACGATCTGATCGCCAGATTGAAGCGTCGTGCCGCCCGGCACGGACGCTCGACCGAGGCGGAGCATCGTGAAATCCTCCGGCAGGCGCTCGCTGCCGAGGTCGAGCCATCCTTCGATACGTTGGCCGCCGAATTGCGGAAGCTGACAAGGCGCCGGAAGCAGACGCCCTCGGAACTCCTGCTCCGCGAGGGGCGGGAGGAACGGTGAACACGCTCGTCATCGATGCCAGTATCGCCGTCAAATGGGTGGTCGAGGAGGACGGCACGCCCCAGGCGTTGGCGCTGCGCAAGCGTGCGAAACTGATTGCGCCCGAACTGCTGGTGGCGGAGTGCGCAAATATTCTCCGGAAAAAAGTCCAGCGGGACGAACTTGCCGCGGAAGAGGCCTTTCTCGCGGCCCGCCTGCTTCAAGGCTCCGAAATCGAGCTCCTGCCGACGCAATCATTGCTCGAGTCCGCCGTACGCATCGCAATCGCGTTGGACCACCCGGCCTATGACTGCCTCTATCTCGCCCTCGCGGTCGATAAGGCTTGCCGGTTCGTCACTGCCGACGAACGCTTTCTGCGGAAGGTTCGGCAAGGGTCACGAAGCCGGTTTCACGATCGAACCATTGCATTGGCTGAAGCGGCGGGTGGCGATGCATAGCAAGGGAACGCGGCCTCGAAGCCCGATTGTTGCATCCGCGCGCCGGAATTGCCGTGTCCACGCCGTCGGGCCTGAAGGTAAGCTTGTTCTGACTTGCGAGCTATATCGAGTTCAGGGAGAATACTTATGAGCACGCGAGGTAACTTAATCGAAGCGCACGAGCAGAATATAGCGCAGATTTTCAGTGACACGTATGCATTTGAAATCCCACCCTATCAGCGTCCTTATGCCTGGGAGCAAGATCAAGCGCGTGAACTTCTCAGTGACCTCTTGGATGCCATGGATAACAAGGATGCGAGTGGAGGCATTTATTTTCTAGGTAGCATTGTGCTGATAAAATCACCGACTGATCCTGCATCCAAGCTTATCGATGGTCAGCAACGGCTCACGACACTTACGATTTTGCTGAGCATACTTAGGGACCTGACTACCAATACAGAAATGAGCATTGAACGTCGAGCCTATGTGTTTCAAAAGGCGAGTGCTGATCGAGGCACACAGGATCGGTACAGATTGTTATTGCGCGAGCGTGATCGACCATTCTTTCTTAAGGGCACCTCGAAAAATAGCGACCTCCGCGAATTTGTGCGAGTTTAAGCTATGGCAACAAGATTCGCGGGTGTGGGTACGATGGGGCAATTCGGGTTCTTCGATGCGGAGCGGCGGCTTGCGGCGATTACCGCGAAGGGCGATCCGCTGGAAATGATTGATCGCGTGGTGCCGTTCGAGAACTTCCGCGCGGAGATCGAGGCAGCGGTGTTGACGCCGGCGGGCGAGAAGAAGAGCAGCGCCGGCCGCAAACCGATCGACGTCTTGGTGATGTTTCGGATGCTGGTGCTGCAATCGCTTTACAACCTGTCGGACGAACAGGTCGAGTATCAAGTGCGCGACCGGCTGTCGTTCACTCGGTTTCTGCGGCTCGGCATCGAGGACGGCATTCCGGACGGCACGACGTTGTGGCTGTTCCGGGAGACGCTTGCGAAGGCGGGCCTGGTTGAGAAGTTGTTCGAGCGCTTTGGCCAACATTTGGAGGCGAAGGGCTACATTGCGCGTGGCGGCCAGATGGTTGATGCCACAATCGTACCGGTTCCCAAACAACGCAATAGCCGCGACGAGAATGACGACGTGAAGGCCGGCAAGACGCCTGAGGCGTGGGAGAAGAACCCGGCGAAAAACCGGCAGAAAGACAAGGATGCGCGCTGGACCAAGAAGCATGGCAAGAGTTTCTACGGCTACAAGAACCACGTGAATGCCGATGCCAAGCACAAGCTGATCCGGCAGTACGACGTGACCGACGCGAGTGTGCATGACAGCCGGATATTCGATGGACTTCTGAACCAGGCCAACACATCTGCAGATGTATACGCGGACAGCGCGTATCGCTCGGCGGAGACCGAGGCGAAGCTCAGCTTGCGCGGCTTGCGCAGCCGGATTCATCATCGCGCGAACCGCAGTCATCCGCTATCGCAGGCGCAGGAGAACGCAAATCGGCAAAAGAGCAAAGTTCGAGCCCGGATCGAGCACGTGTTTGGTGCTCAACAGACCTCGCCGGGTGGCCGGATCGTGCGGACGATCGGAATCGTGCGGGCGAAAGCCAAAATCGGACTGCAGAACCTTGCCTACAACATCCGCCGGCTGGTGACGCTGGAACGGATGGCTGCTGCCTGAGGGAATAGTGTGCCCGGCGCGTCCCAAGTGGGCGCCTGGTGCACAAAACACGGCTTATTCACGACAAACTACGAGCCACGATCACCGTCCTGCCGCGACGGCGAGCAATCCGACGAAAAACTCGTCATTGTTCGAGGTGCCCTTAAACATATTCAGAATCCTGGAGCGACTAATAACCTTCCTGACCCAGGCACGCTTGAGGGAAGTCATCAGCGCATCGCTGACAATGCACGGTATTTGCGACAACAGCTAGACGCCTTACCCGAGGATCGGCGTGACAGGCTAGTCGCATTTATTGTTCAGCGCTGTTATTTGGTCGCCGTCGCTGTACCGACGGCGGAGGCCGCCCGGCGCATATTCACTGTTCTTAATTCCCGAGGGCTCGACCTGACGCCCACGGATATTCTTAAGGCAGATCTGCTGGAGCGGGCTGGAACGACACGTGAGGCTATCCTGGCTAACCGATGGGAGGAAGTCGAGCGCGTACTAGGTCGTGAAAAGATGGTCGAGCTATTCGGCCATATCAGAATGATCTATGAGCGCGACAAGCCTAGGCTCGCCTTAGAAGCTGGATTTCCGAAATTTGTTAAGCCATTTATGGGCGACGCTAACTCCTTTGTCTCTGAGATTCTTGAACCCATTTCTGATGCCTTCCAACTAATTACGGACCCGGCACGAGTGCAAAAGCAGCTTGGCGCTGAAGCTGCCAAGGCCGTGCGATCGCTTGACCGAATCGACAACAAGGATTGGATGCCTCCTGCATTGCTTTGTGTTTGGAAGCGCCGGAAGAACGATAACGCGGATGTAGCGAGCTTTTTGATTAATCTTGAGCGCCTGGTCTATTTCCTCTTTGTTACGCGGGCGGGTGTCAACGAGCGAATTGAGAGGTTTGCTGGCGTGATGGATCAGCTTAATCCAGGACCAATCGCTAGGGAATCCTTACCGACGGGGATAGACTTGTCTGTTCCGGAGCAGAATAGATTTGTGGAGGGGTTAGCGGGGCCTATTTATCTGAAAGGTCGCGTATGCAAACCGGTGCTTCAGCGATTGGACGAAGCTTTATCGAGTGGCGGCGCAACCTATGATGAGCTTGTATCGATTGAACATGTCCTTCCTCAGACAGTTGAAGAAGGAGGTGAATGGGCGATGCTGTTTCCGGAAGAACGGGAGCGAGCCGAATGGACACACCGTCTAGCTAACTTGGCGTTTCTAACGCATCGTATCAATATACGGGCGTCAAATTGGGGTTTTGAAAAGAAAAAGAAAGAATATTTTAGTTCAAGCGATGGCTCGTCTCCGTTTGTAATCACCCAAGGTGTGTTGCAAACGGAGAGATGGACGCCCGAGCACCTCGCCCACCGGCAACAAATGCTGTTGGAGAGATTGTGCAAGGTCTGGCGGTTAAATCCCACCGTGATGATCGTCCAAGAAGATGTGCATGAATATGAATCGGAACCTCACGCGGGTGCTCAAGGGATAACGGGATCGAGGGAAGCTACTGACAACAAGCTCATTGTTGCCAAGCGGGAGTCGATTATGCGGGCGCTTGGTGAACGCGAAGGTGTCATTCTGAGTAAAGGAAAACGAGGGGCGTTGTATTCGAACGAGGACGGCACACTGCGCGCAGCGTGCACCGTGTCGAAGCGGCATGTGGGCAGTCGCCCGCCGTACTGGTACGGATATTCGCCTGAATGGCGTAAATTTCTGGCGCAGGGTCAAAAATCGTTTCTGGTGTTTGTATGCATGGATCGTCTGTCTGGATATGCGGTCCCGTATAAAGAAATGGAAAAGCTACTAAATGACTTGCATGAGACACCGGATAGGCATTGGCATATCGATTTGGAAGAAAACGAAACGGCGGGACTTGATCTGGTCCAGAGAACAGGATCAAAGATCAGTTTGAACAAATTTGAGCTTAAGCCGTAAGAACGGCGATAGCGGATTTCAGCGTTCAGTTCGGCGAAGCCGGACAGATCGTTGATGGCACCCCTGCGTGCGGGGCCAATCTACTCCGCCGCCGCAGCCGGGGTGTCGCGCGGGGTGAAGTGGCCGCCCTCGGCGGCGGTCATGTCGATGCGCCGCATGTGGAAGGCCCCGAGCGCCGAGCGATGGCCGATCGAGACGATCGTGGTCTTCGGCAGCCGCGACGCGAGCATCCCGTACAACTCGGCCTCGAGCTTCTCGTCGAGCGCGGAGGTCGATTCGTCGAGGAACAGCCAGTCGGGCCGCGTCAGCAGCGCGCGCGCCAGCGCGATGCGCTGCTGCTCGCCGCCGGAGAGGCGCTGCGACCACGCCTCGTCGCGATCGAGGCACGCGACGAGGCTGGCGAGCCGCACATCGACCAGGGCCTTGCAGATGTCTTCGTCGGAATAGGTGTTCGCCGCCGCCGGATAGGTGATGGCGGAGCGCAGCGTGCCGATCGGGATGTAGGGCTTCTGCGGCACCACCATGACGTTGGCCCCTTCGGGGATGCGGATGCGGCCCTCGCCGTAAGGCCAGATGCCGGAAATGGTGCGGAACAGCGTCGATTTCCCCGAGCCCGAAGGTCCGGCGAGCAGCGCGCTCTCGCCCTGGGGCAGGGCGAGGTTCTCGGTCGCCACGATGCGGGTTCCGTCGGGCAGGGTGATGTGGAGATCCTCCAGCGCGACCGGCTCCACGCCCGGCGCCTCGGCCGTCCGCGTCGGCCCTTTGGTGCCGAGCATCTTGGCCTGCTCGATCGCCTCGTCGAACGAGGTGAGCCGGTCGACGACCGATTTGAACGCGGCGAGCGAGTTGTAATAATTGACGAAGAAGGTGAGCGCGCCTTCGACCCGGGAAAACGCGCCGGCCGTCTGCGTCATGACGCCGAGCGCGATGGTGCCGGCGAAATAGAACGGCGCGGTGAAGATGAAGGGGATGATCGGAGACAGCTGCCCATAGGTCTGGGTGAAGGCGAGCAGCTTCATGCGGCGGTTGATCGAGGGCGAGCCAGTTGCCGATGATCCCGCCGAAGCGGCGGCGCGAGCGAAGCCTCCTCGGCGCGCTCGCCATTGAGGAGCGCGACCTGCTCGCTGTATTCGCGCAGCCGCGCCAGCGAGAAGCGGAAATCGGCCTCCATGTGCTGGCGCTCGTAATAGAGCACGACCAGGGAACGCCCGATCACGTGGGTGATCAGCGTGCCCGCCGCCGCATAGATCAGGGCGATCCAGAACAGGAATCCGGGGACGTGCATGTCGGTGCCCGGAATGGTGAAGTTGGTCGAGAGGCCCCACAGCACGACCGCGAACGA
Source organism: uncultured Alphaproteobacteria bacterium (assembly GCA_963800215.1). GTDB lineage: Bacteria > Pseudomonadota > Alphaproteobacteria > Rhizobiales > Xanthobacteraceae > JAJPKK01. The sequence continues at coordinate 37,086 of CAWCZY010000017.1, forward strand.
CACCAGCGAAGACAGGGTCGAGATCAGCAGGATCGAGTAGGAGTAGATGCCGCTGCCGGCATTATCGCCGCCATCGATGAAGCGGTTCACGTCCTCGGCGATGCGCTGGTCGGGGTTGTCGGCCTGGCTGCCGGTCAGGCTCATGCGGTAGTGGGTGTGCCCACCGAGCCAGCGGGCGACGAACGAATTCGGTGAGCCAGCGACGCCACCGGATGACCAGCATCGATTGCACGACGTATTCGATGAGGGTGCTGGCGACGTAGACGAACGCCCACGGCACGAAGACGAACAGCAGCAGTTCCCAGAACGTGGGGGCATCCTTGCCTTGGATCGCGTTGAACCAGTCGCGGTTGAAGAACGACAGCCGCACGGTGATGCCGACCTGCGCCTGGTTGATCAGCACGAGAAACACGATCATGGCGACCGCGATGCGCCGCTCCAGCGCGGTGAAGGCCGGGAGCGGCCAGATGCGCGCCTGCCCGGCATCGCTGGTATCGAAATAGGGGTCGGCGATCCGCATCATCTGCCGCACCACCTTGGTCTGTGCGACGAGATAGACGAGGATCGAGAAGATCCCGACGGTGATCGGCAAGGTCACCGGCAGCTTGTATTCGGCATAGGCGGCCGGCCAAAGCGAGGCTTCCGCGGCGAGCACGCACAGGCCGAAAACGATGGTCTCGATCGAGAATATGCCGACGAATATCTTCAGGAAGCTCGACAGCGAGGCCGACCGCCAGGTCGCGAGCGCGCACAACAGGGCGGTGATGCCGAGACCTGCGCCCGACAAGTCGCTGAACTCCTCGGCCACCGTGAGGGCGAGGACGCCGAACAGAGCAACGCAGATGCCTAGAATTTTCATGGATGCTTCCGCAGCAGGAGATTCGACGGGTTGCTAAACTACCATAGTTCGGGCGACGCCAGAGGCGTAACGTCGCGGGCCGGCCCTGCTCCCTACCTCCGCAGGCGGGGCGAAGTTGAAGGAAGCCCCCTAGAACCGCGTCGTGAGCTCGGTGAGCCATTGCGGCGAAGCCTCCACCAGCACGGTCTCCACGGCTTTGTCGAGGCCGGTGATCACGAGCGTGCCGATTGTAATCAGTATCGCGCCGAAGGCCGCCTTGAGGCCGTGGCCGGCCGCGGCGAGGCGGTGGCGCCACCGCATCATGGCCTCGCGGGAGACGAGGCCGAGGGCGAGCAAAGGCAGCGCCGCGCCCAAGCCGAACACGAACATGGTCAGCGACACCTGGCCGAGATCGCGCCCCTGGGCCGCCAGCAGCGAAGCGGCACCGAGCGTCGGCCCGACGCAGGGGCTCCAGACCGCACCGAGCAGCACACCCACCCCGAACTGGCCGGCGAGCCCGCCCGAATGGAGTCCACCCGAATCGGGCCCGCTGGAATTGAGGCCGCCGAAGCGGTGGTGCGCCCAATTGGCCATCGGCCCGCCTGCGGCCGCGAGCCCGGTCTGCAGGCGCGGCACCATCAACACGACACCGATGGCGATGATGAACACGGCGGCCACGTAACGAAAAACATCCGCGTCGAGGCCGATGGAGAAGCCGATGGTCGCGACGAACAGCCCGATGGCGACGAACGACAGGGAAAGCCCGACAGCGAGCGCCGCCGGGCCCCATTTCTGCTCCGATGCCGCCGCCCCGAGAACGATCGGAAGCAGCGGCAGCACGCAGGGGGAAAGAATCGACAGCACGCCGGCGACGAACGACAGCACTAAGCCGCCAGAGGTCATCGGCGAAGGGCGCTCACAGCACCATGTTCAGCAGATCGGAGATCGACGCCCGGTTGGAATCGCCGACCGAGCGGCCCTGCTCTTTGGCGCCGATGAACGCGATCAGCGTCGATTGCTTCTGGGCGCGGAAGCGGCGCACCAGGTCCTTCTGGCTGTCGAAATCGATGGTGAAATAGCTGAGGTCCTTGAACTTGGGATCGGCCATCAGCTCGCTGAGGATCGGCTTCTGGGCCTTGCAGATCGGGCACCACGTGGCATGGATCGCGACGAAGATCGGCTTGCCCGCATTCTGCGCCGCCGCGAAGGCCTGGTCGTCGAACGGCTGCGGCCCGACCGCGAATGCCGGCGTGACTGCGCCCGCGGCGGCGGTGGCCAGGAGAACCGACAAAACCGAGCGGCGTGAAAGCATCGCGAACCTCCCTACGATTTTCAAAGCAGGGCGATTAATAGGCGCAGACTGTGGCCGCGCCTAGATTGCGGGTCGGCCGGCCCTATCACATCTCGTTGATCTCCCCGGGGAATGGCCGCGCCGACTCGGGGCCCGGGCTCAGACTGCGAGATTGATGATCTCCGCCTGCAACTCCCCGCCCGACAGGGTCAGGCGCCCCACCGACACCGGCAGATCGAACCGCCGCGGCCCCGCGCTGCCGGGATTGAAATAGAGCACGCCATCCTTGGTCTCGATCCTGGGCCGGTGGGAATGCCCGGTAATCACTGCGCGAAAGCCGCTCGCTTTGGGATCGCGGTCCAGCGCATTGAGGTCATGCAGGACGTAGAGACGGCAATCGCCGACCTCCACCGTTTCGGTTTCCGGCAGCTTCATGGCCCACGGGCCAAAGTCGACATTGCCGCGGACGGCGAACACCGGCGCGATGCGGCGGAGTTCGTCGAGTATTTCGGGCTGGCCGACATCGCCGGCATGAATGATCACGGGGCAGCCGCGCAACGCCGCCACCGCCTGCGGCCTCAGCAGTCCGTGGGTGTCGGAGATGACGCCGATGTGGTGCATGGGCTCTCCGCGAAATTCCTGAGCACGCAATGTGCGCAAACACAAACAGACCCGCGCTCTTCGCGCAAGCTTCGAAGGATGCGGCCGGGGCGGCGCGGTGAAGGGCTGGCGGCACGGCCGCGGCCATCGCCCTTCGAGGCTCGTGCGGAGAGCGCGAGCGCCTCGGGTGACGGTCTTTGACGTGCCGGGCAAAATAAAAAAGGCCCGGACGGATGCCCGGGCCTTCTCAGTTCGATGCCAACTTCGATTGTTCTTAGAGGGCTGGCTCAGTAGTCCATGCCGCCGCCGGTCGGCATCTGCGGGGCGGAGCTCTGCTTCTTGGGCGCCTCGGCGACCATCGCCTCGGTGGTAATCAGCAGTCCGGCGATGGAGGCCGCGTCCTGCAGGGCGCAACGCACGACCTTGGTCGGGTCGATGATGCCCTTGGTGACGAGGTTGCCGTATTCGCCGCTCTGGGCGTCGAAGCCGTAATTGTACTGCTCCTTGTCGAGGATCTTGCCGACCACGACCGAGCCGTCTTCGCCGGCGTTGAACGCGATCTGGCGGGCCGGCCAGGACAGCGCCTTGCGGACGATGTCGATGCCGGTCTTCTGATCGCTGTTGGCGGTGCGCAGCTTCTCCAGCGCCTTGATGGAGCGAAGCAGGGCGACGCCGCCGCCGGGCAGCACGCCTTCCTCGACCGCGGCGCGGGTGGCGTGCATCGCATCGTCGACGCGATCCTTGCGCTCCTTCACCTCGACCTCGGTGGCGCCGCCGACGCGGATCACCGCGACGCCGCCGGCGAGCTTGGCGAGGCGCTCCTGGAGCTTCTCGCGGTCATAGTCGGACGTGGTCTCCTCGATCTGGGCCTTGATCTGGGTGATCCGGGCCTCGATGTCGGCCTTCTTGCCGGCGCCGTTGACGATCGTGGTGTTTTCCTTCTCGATCATCACCTTCTTGGCGCGGCCGAGCATGGCGATCGTCACGTTTTCCAGCTTGATGCCGAGGTCTTCCGAGATCGCCTGGCCGCCGGTCAGGATCGCGATGTCCTGCAGCATGGCCTTGCGGCGATCGCCGAACCCCGGCGCCTTCACTGCCGCGACCTTGAGGCCGCCGCGCAGCTTGTTGACGACGAGGGTGGCGAGCGCTTCGCCTTCCACGTCCTCGGCGATGATGACGAGCGGCTTGCCGGTCTGCACCACCGCCTCGAGCAGCGGCAGCAGCTCTTGGAGCCCCGAGAGCTTCTTTTCGTTGATGAGGATGTAGGCGTCGTCCATCTCGACGCGCATCTTGTCCATGTTGGTGACGAAGTAGGGCGAGATGTAGCCGCGGTCGAACTGCATGCCCTCGACCACGTCGAGCTCGGTCTCGAGCGACTTGGCCTCTTCCACCGTGATGACGCCCTCATTGCCGACCTTCTTCATCGCCTCGGCGAGGAAGCGGCCGATCTCGGCGTCGCCATTAGCGGAGATGGTGCCGACCTGGGCGATCTCGTCGTTGGAGGTGACCTTCTTGGAATTGGCCTGGAGGTCCTTCACGATCGCCTCGACCGCGAGGTCGATGCCGCGCTTGAGGTCCATCGGGTTCATGCCGGCGGCGACGGCCTTGGCGCCTTCCTTCACGATCGCCTGGGCGAGCACGGTCGCGGTGGTGGTGCCGTCACCGGCGAGATCGGAGGTCTTGGAAGCGACCTCGCGAACCATCTGGGCGCCCATGTTCTCGAACTTGTCCTCGAGCTCGATCTCCTTGGCGACGGTCACGCCGTCCTTGGTGATGCGGGGCGCGCCGAACGACTTGTCGAGCACGACGTTGCGGCCCTTGGGGCCGAGCGTCACCTTCACCGCATTGGCGAGAATGTCGACGCCGCGCAGCATCCTGTCGCGCGCGTCGACGGAGAATTTTACGTCCTTGGCAGCCATGACTCATTGCTCCTGAAAGATTGCGTTCTGCCACACCTGGAGGGACCACGGGGCGGGGGACTTGATCCCGCCCATTCTCGCTCAGGCACTTGGAACGGCAGGTACTTGGAATGGTTGATTGGGGCGAGTTGGATCAGGCGGCCTTCTTCTTGGCCTGGGTCTCCTCGAGGACTCCCATGATGTCGCTTTCCTTCATGATGAGGAAATCGACGCCGTCGATCTTGACCTCGGTGCCCGACCACTTGCCGAACAGGACCCGATCGCCGGCCTTCACGTCCAGCGGGATCAGCTTGCCGGCCTCGTCGCGGCCCCCTGGGCCGACGGCGACGATCTCGCCCTGGGAGGGCTTCTCTTTGGCGGTATCGGGAATGATGATGCCACCGGCACTTTTCTCCTCGGCATCGATGCGCTTGACGACGACACGGTCGTGAAGCGGGCGGAATTTCATGGTGTCCTCCTAGGTTGTTGACGCTGCAATGTTTTCGGGAAAAGGGGATCGCACGGGCAAACCCAACCGATCCCCAGACGCGATTTAGGGCGCCGCGGCGACGGAGGCAAGAGGGGGAAGCAAATAAATTAGCACTCGACAGGGGGGACTGCTAGCAGGCCCGAACGCGCCGATTGCCGGTGAATGTGACTTGGTGGCAACATATGTTGCCGACGAAGCGGCGGCCCACATGTTTCGATCCCATCGGCATTTTCGCGCTGTTAGCAGATTTTCTTGAATGCTGATAACGCGTTGATTAGGCACGGTTTGTGCAACTTTTATGCTTGCAAATCATTGCCGAGAGGAAGGAGACTTTCAGGGTCGGGGTGGAGGTGCAGAATGGGATCGAAAGACTTCCAGAAGCAGCTTGCTGGCTATGGCCTGACGACCGCCAATATTCTCTATCGTCGTCCGGATCATCCCTGGCTGCTGCAGACCTATGTGTGGCAGGCCTATGACTTGTGTCCGGCCTTCCCGGAACTTCAACGCTTCCTCGATTTCTGGCGGAAATCGCTGGAGGGCGACCTGCATTCGGTGACCGTTGCGCATTCCAAGATGATCAAGCCTGCGGAATTGCGCGCGATCGACGGGGTGTTCCGGCTGCATTGACGGACGTCGGTCTTCAAGCCGGCGTCGGCGCCGTCCGAGCCAAGCTCAGGCGGCGGGACGGGCAGGCTTTGGTTAGAGCATGATCCCGAAAAGTTGCAGACTTTTCGGACCAGATCATGCTCAAAATCGAAGACTACGTCACCGTGCCGACGATGGCGCCGATCAGGCAGGTCGACAGCGTGCCCGACACGATCGACTTGAAGCCGAGCGAGACCACGTCGTCGCGCCGCTCAGGGGCCATGGTGGCGAGGCCGCCGATCATGATGCCGAGGCTGCCGAAATTGGCGAAGCCGCACAGCGCATAGAGCATGATCATCCGCGACCGCGGGCTCAGCGCGTCGGCGGGGAGCGCAGCGAGCTCGAGGTAGGCGACGAACTCGTTGAGGATCGTCTTCAGTCCCATCAGCGCGCCGGCGGTGACCGCTTCGCTCCAGGGAATGCCCATCAGCCAGCACACCGGCGCCATCACCACGCCCAGCATGCGCTCCAGCGTCAGCGGTGCGCCGGCGATCGCGGGCAACAGGCCGAGCATGGTGTTGACGAGATGCACCAGCGCGATCAGCACGATCAGCATGGCGCAGATGTTGAGCAGCAGTTCGAGGCCGGCCGAGGTGCCGCGCACGATCGCGTCCATCGTGCTCGAGGCGACCGGGGCGAGCCCTTCCAGGTCCCCGGCGGCGCGGCTTTCCGGCTTCTCCGGCACCATGATCAGGCTGATCAGGATCGCCGCCGGCGCGCCGAGCACGGAGGCGACCACGAGATGCCCGGCGGCGTCGGGGATGGCATTGCCGAGCACGGTAGCGTAGAGCACCAGCACGGTGCCGGCGATGCCCGCCATGCCGCCGGTCATCACCATGAACAGTTCGCTGCGGGTGAGCCGGCCGAGATAAGGCTTGATGCACAAGGGTGCCTCGACCATGCCGAGGAAAATGTTGGCGGCGGTCGAGAGCCCGACCGCGCCGCCGACCCCGAGCGTGCGTTCGAGCACCACCGCGAAGCCGCGCACGATCGGCGGCAGGATGCCCCAATGGAACATCAGCGTGGTGAGCACGCTCATCACCAGCACCACGGGCAGCGCCTGCAGCGCGAATACGAATTCGGCGCCCGGCGTCTTGAGCTCGAACGGCAGCGGGCCGCCGCCGAGATAGCCGAACACGAAGGACGTACCGGCACGGCTCGCAGCGGCGATGGCGTCGACGGCATCGCCGATGACACCGAACGCCGCTTGCAGCTGCGGAACCTTGAGCATCAGCACCGCGAGCACGAAGGTGACCGCGAGCCCGATGGCGGCCTGCCGCAACGACACCAGCCGGCGGTTCTCGCTGATCACGAAGGCGAGTGCCAGCAGGGCGAATATGCCGACGGCCGATTGGATGTTCTGCATGCTCTCCCTGTGCCCGGCCGAAGGACTCGTCTGCCAACTCTTGTTTCCCTGCCCGCTGGCGGGGGAGGGTCAGGGAGGGGGCAATTTCAGGGCACAGACGCGCTTCAAGAGCCCCCTCCCCAACCCTCCCCCGCAAGCGGGAGAGGGAGTAAGGACCGGCCTACCCTCGTCCCGCGAACGGCATCTGGTTCGCCATCACCGTCATGAACAGCACATTGGTGGAGAGCGGCAGGCCGGCCATGTAGACGACGGCGTCGCCGACATGGGCGGCGTCCATGCGGGCCTCCTGCATCATGTGCCCGTCGGGCTGCATGACGCCGGCGCCCTGCACCATGCGGTCGGTGAGCGGGGTCGCGGCGTTGCCGATGTCGATCTGGCCGCAGCAGATGTCGAACGGGCGGCCGTCGAGCGCGGTCTGCTTGGTGAGCCCGGTGATGGCGTGCTTGGTCGACGTGTAGGCGGCGGCCATCGGCCGCGGTGTGTGGGCGGAGATCGAGCCGTTGTTGATGATGCGGCCGCCGCGCGGCGTCTGCGCCTTCATCATGCGGAAAGCTTCCTGGGTGCAGACGAACGGCCCGGTCAGGTTGGTGTCGACCACGGCGCGCCACTTGTCGAGCGGCAGGTCCTCGATCGGCATCGCCGGGGCGCCGATGCCGGCATTGTTGAACAGCACGTCGAGGCGGTCGAAGCGTGCCTTCACCGCGGCGAACAAGGCCTTGATGGAGGCGGGATCGGCGACGTCGGTCGGCACCACCAGGCTTTTGCCCTGGGAGCCGGCACCTTCCGCCGCCACCTCGTCGAGCTTGTCCTTGCGCCGCCCGGCCAGCGCCACCGCATAGCCCGCCTTCATCAAGGCGAGCGCCGCGGCGCGCCCGACTCCGGTGCCGGCGCCGGTGACGATCGCGACCTTTTCCGTATTGTTCATGTTTTCCTCCGCGGCTGATTCTCAGCGCTGGTTCTTATAGGGCACGGGCGGGATGCTGGCATGGGCGGCCCGCAACGCCGCCGACCAGCGCTCGCGAAGATCGGTGAAATACGGTTCGCCCGGCTCGATGCGATAGGTCAGCTCCGCCGCGCAGGCGTCCCGCCGCGCCACCAGCACATCGATCGGCATGCCGACGCTCAGATTGGAGCGCATGGTGGAGTTGACCGAGACGAGGCAGACCTTGAGGGCGTCATAAAGGTCCATGTTGAAGAAGATGGCGCGATCGAGCACCGGCTTGCCGTATTTGTGCTCCCCGATCTGCAGATAGGGCGTGTCGGTGGTGCATTCGATGAAGTTGCCGGCGGAATAGATCATGTAGAGGCGCGGGCGCTCGCCCTTGATCTGGCCGCCGAACAGGAACGACACGTCGAACTTCACGTCGGCCGCTTCGAGCGCGGAGTCCTCCTCGTCGTGCACGCTGCGGATGGCGCGGCCGATGCGCTGGGCCGCCTGGAACATGGTCGGCGCGTTCATCAGCGTCTCTCGCTCGCCGGTGGCCGGGTTGTCCAGGCCTTCGCGCAGGATGCTGAGCACCGACTGAGTGATCGAAAGATTGCCCGCCGACGCGATCGCCATGATGCGTTCACCCGGCTCGGTGAAGGTGTGCAGCTTGCGAAACACGGAAATGTTGTCGAGGCCCGCATTGGTGCGGGTGTCGGCGATCATCACCAATCCTTCGTGGACAAGAATGCCACAGCAATAAGTCATGGCGTGCGCCTGCTCCCTGGCTTTCGACGATTTCGCATATAACGATGGGGGTCGCCGGGCGGCAATGGCCGAGGACATGGCGATCAGCCCTGGGTCTGCCAGGCGGCCTGGGCGACCACCAGCTTGACGGAGAGGGCCTCGCGGCCGCCGCCATAATGGGCGCCGCGCACCGGCGCCGCACCGAGATGATCGAGCCCGATGGCGACGCGGACGTGCTGGTCGGTAACACAGATATCGTTCGTGGGGTCGAAGCCGACCCAGCCGAGATCGGGCACATGGGCTTCAGCCCAGGAATGGCTGGCTTCGGGTCCGGTCGCGTCGTCTTCGCGGCGGAAATAGCCCGCGACATATCGCGCCGGCACTCCGCGTAGCCGCGCGACCGCGATGAAGATGTGGCTGAGGTCGCGGCAGGCGCCGCGCTTGCGCGCGAAGGCTTCGGCGGCGGAACCGCCGGTGTTCGGGGCATCGGTGTCGCAGGCGACGTCCTGGTGCAGGCGGGCCAGCACGCGGTGCAGCATGTCGAGCGTGCTGCCCTGCGGATTTTCGAATTCCGCGGCGTAGGCGGCAATCGCCGCGTCGGCATGGGTCAGCGCCGTCTCGCGCAGGAACAGGCTCGGCGGAAACCGTTCCACCGCGCCGCGCACGACGCCGGCGGTGTCCTGGGTTTCGACCTCGCCTTCGACCAACAGGCGCAGATCCGAGATCGGACCGCTCGCCGAGAACGCGTGGGTGAGGTTGCCGAACGCGTCCTCCTGGAGTTCCAGCCGGCAGTCGGCGGAGATGTCGATTCGCCAATCGACCACGTACTGCCCGGTGTGGTTGCGCGGCGTCAGGCGCAACGTCTGGATCACGCCGCTGGACGGGGTCTCGTAGCGGTACACGGTTTCGTGCGCGACGCAGATGCGCATGGCCATTCCCCGAATCGGCGGCTGAACACGATGCCGCTACCGCGCAGCTTACATCAAATATTGCGAACTGACGGCGGCTCCCAGCGCATTATTGTCGGCCACGAATTCGCTGATGAACTCGTGCAGGCCGGTCTGGAAGATCTCCTCCATCCGGCTGTTCTGGAGCCGGGTGCGGATGGTGCGGGCCTGGCGCTGCGCCGGGCCCTGGCGGCCATAGGTGGTGGCGATGGAGTCGCAGAAGCGCACCAGGTTTTCGTAGCAGCTCGCCAGCGACCGCGGCATCTGCTCGTTGAGGATCAGGAGGTCGGCCACCAGCCACGGCTTGAGGCTCTCGCGGTACACCCAGTGATAGGCGGTGAGCGCCGAGACCGTGCGCAGGATCGCCGCCCATTGGTAATAGTCGAGCGGGCCGCCGACATGCTCGTCCGCCGGCAGCAGCATGTGGTACTTCACGTCGAGAATTCGCGCGGTATTGTCGGCGCGCTCGATGTAGAGGCCGAGCCGGGAAAACCAGTAGACGTCGTTGCGCAGCATGGTCCGGTAGGCTGAGCCGTCGAACCGCAGCGAGGTCTCCTGCACCCAGTGCAGGAAGCGCAGGAACTCCTCCCGCGACGTCGGGCCGTTGCCGAACCGCTTGAGCTCGAGCCAGGCGCCGTTGATGGTTTCCCAGGTTTCCGTGGTCAGCGCGGTGCGGACCGCGCGGGCATTGGTGCGCGCGATCTCGATGCAGTTGCGGATCGAGGACGGATTTTCCGACGAGAAGGCGAGGAATTCGGAGACGTTCTCCTCGTTCGCCTCGCTATAGCGGGCAAAGAACGCCTTGCGGCAGCCGGCGGTCGCCACCGCGCTTTCCCATTCGTTGGTGGAGCCGACATAGGCGAGCGGCAGTGCGGTGAGCCGCAGGGTCGCTTCGAGCACCCGGGCGAGATATTCGGCGCGCTCGATATAGCGGGCGAGCCAGTAGAGATTATCGGCGGTGCGGGAGAGCATCTAAGGCTCCCCGGCCGGCGGCAACATACTCCCTCGGTGGTCTCCTGCGCTCACTGCTCCGCTCATGTATCCAGCACCCAGGTGTCCTTGGTTCCGCCGCCCTGGCTCGAATTGACCACCAGGGACCCGCGCTTGAGCGCGACCCGCGTCAATCCGCCGGGAACGATGCGGATGCGGTCGCGCCCGGTCAGCACGAACGGCCGCAGGTCGACATGGCGCGGCGCGACGCCCTCCTCGACGCAGGTCGGGCAGGTCGAGAGCGCCAGCGTCGGCTGCGCGATGAAGTTCTTCGGGTCGGACTTGAGCTTGGCGCGGAACGCCGCGATCGTCGCCTGGTCGGATTTCGGGCCGATCAGCATGCCGTAGCCGCCGGAGCCGTGGACTTCCTTGACCACGAGTTCCTCGAGGTTGTCGAGCACATAGGACAGGTGCTCGGGCTCGCGGCAGCGCCAAGTCGGGCACGTTCTTGAGGATCGGCTCCTCGCCGAGAAAGAATTTCACGATCTCCGGCATGTAGCTGTAGACCGCCTTGTCGTCGGCGATGCCGGTGCCGACGGCATTGGCGAGGGTCAGGTTGCCGGCCTGGTAGACCGCCATCAGGCCGGGGACGCCGAGGGCGGAGTCCGGCCGGAACGAGAGCGGGTCGAGGAAGTCGTCGTCGATGCGCCGGTAGATGACGTCGATGCGCTTGAGTCCTTCGGTGGTGCGCATATAGGCGATCTGGCCCTTGACCACCACGTCGCGCCCCTCGACCAGCTCGATGCCGAGCTTGTCGGCCAGGAAAGAATGCTCGTAATAGGCGGAATTGTAGATGCCGGGCGTGAGCAGCACCACGGTCGGGTCGGCCGAGACGGTCTTGGGCGCCACCGACTTCAAGGTCGCCAGCAATTCGTCGGGATAATTCTCCACCGGGGCGACGCGGTGGCGCGACAGCAACTCCGGGAACAGGCGCATCATGATCTCGCGGTTCTCCAGCATGTAGGAGACCCCGGAGGGCGTGCGCGCATTGTCCTCGAGCACGTAGAAGGTGTCGGGATCGACCCGCACGATGTCGATGCCGGCGACATGCACGTAGATGTCGTGGGGCACCTTGAGGCCGTTCATCTCCGGACGGAACACCGGATTCTGGAACACGAGATCCTCGGGTATGATGCCGGCCCTGAGCGCCTCGCGGCGGCCATAGACGTCCTTGATGTAGAGATTGATCGCCTTGGAGCGCTGTTCGAGGCCGAGGCGAAGCCTTGTCCATTCGTCCGAGGACAGGATGCGCGGCAGCACGTCGAACGGAATCAGCCGCTCGGTCGAATCCGATTCGCCATAAACCGCGAAGGTGATGCCGATGCGCCGGAACAGGAACTCGGCTTCGCGGCGGCGATGTTCCAGCACTTCGGGTGGCAGGCCGCGCAGCCAGTTTTCGAGGCCAGCATAGACCGGCCGCACCCGGCCGTCCGCTTCCGTCATCTCGTCGAATGCTACTGCCATTCCTGCCCCTGCGGCCGCATCCGCCGCGAGCCCCGCGTTACCGCCCAAACGTAGCAAGCTTCACGCCAAAAGCACTCGGATTCCCATGATCAGGCCGGTGCGAGGCCATGGATGGCCGATCCGTGGGCATCTGTCACCACATCCTGCGCCGGGCAATCCTCCGCGTGATATCGTTCGAGTGAATAAAAAATAGGCAGGCGGCGGCGCAGGCTTGGCGCCGCGATCACGGTGCGGATGGCGCTGTGATGCCGGGGGCGTTGCCGGATGACGAGTGTTGTCCCTGCCGGGGCGATCGGTCTATGTACGTGGGGCATCGAGGGATGGCAGCCAAAGATGAAATCCTGCGTCGACATGACAGTTCCGTGGATATCTTCATGAACGACACCAGCGCGTCATCCGGGATCGTGACGGCGGCCATACTCGTCATCGGCGACGAAATCCTGTCGGGCCGCACCAAGGACAAGAACATCGGCTATATCGCTGAATACCTGACGAATATCGGCATCGACCTGCGCGAGGTCCGGATCGTCGCCGACGACGAGGCGGCGATCGTCGAGGCGCTCAATGCGCTGCGGGCCCGCAACAGCTATGTCTTCACCACTGGCGGCATCGGCCCGACCCATGACGACATCACCGCCGAATGCGTCGCCAAGGCGTTCGGGGTTCCGATCGACTACGATCCCCGCGCGGTGGCCATCATGAAGGAGCGCTACGCCGCGCTGGGCACCGAGATGAACGAAGCGCGCATGCGGATGACGCGGATTCCCGAGGGCGCCGCGCTCGTCCTCAACAAGGTGTCGGCGGCGCCGGGCTTCTGGATCGGCAACGTCATCGTGATGGCGGGGGTACCGTCGATCATGCAGGCGATGCTCGACGAGGTCGCGCCCAAACTCGCGACCGGGGCCAAGATGCTGTCGGAGACGGTGCGGGCGGATTGCCGCGAAGGCGACATCGGCACCGAGCTCGGCGAAGTCGCCAAAGCCTATCCTGGGGCCATGATCGGCAGTTATCCTTTCGTCGACGAAATGCGCGGCCCCAACACCAATATCGTGGTGCGCGCCCGCGACCCCGAACGCCTCACAGCCGCCAAGGCCGCCGTGGAAGCCATGTTGGTGAAAGTGCGCGCAAGACTTGGATGAGGCGGTTTGCAGGAGGTCTGCTGGCATGAGGTCTGCTGGCATGAGGTGTGCTGGGGGGTGCTGGCGTGAGGTGCGCTGGCGTGAGGTGCGCTGGCGTGAGGTGCGTTGGCGTGAGGTGCGCGGATGCGGTTGCAGCGATGAAGGAGCGCCGATGCCGATGATCGGGTACCGCCGGGCTCGCGCGCCGAGAATCACGCAGCTTGTCGCGCGGCTGATCGTGCTCGCCTTCCTCGTCGCCGTGGCGGCACCGCTGCAGGCCGCGGGCCTGCAGGGCATGGGAGTGGTGTTCCTGCACGGCAAGGGCGTGTGGCCGGGGGCGTTCGACGGCGGCATTCCCGGCGCCCTCGAGGCCGAGGGCGCGCTGGTGGAGAGCCCGGAAATGCCGTGGTCGTTCAGGCGCATGTATGGCGCGACCTTCGACCAGGCGATGACCGAGATCGACGCCGCCGTCGCCGGGCTCGAGGCCAAGGGCGCGAGCCGCATCGTCATCATCGGGCACAGCCTCGGCGCCAATGCCGCGATCGGCTACGCCGCGCGCCGCCGCGTGGTCGCCGCGGTGGTCGCGATCGCGCCCGGCCATCTGCCGGAGACCGAGGAAATGCGCGCGCGCACCCGCGACGCGCTGGCCGAGGCGCGGCAGATGTACGCGGCCGGGCAGCAGGACCGCCACATCTGGCCCGACCTGGTGCAGGGCATCCCGACCTTCGCCACGGCGACGCCGGCGGTCTACCTGAGCATGTTCGATCCCGACGGACCGGCGGTGATCCCCAAGAACACCGCGGCGCTGCGCGCCATTCCGTTCCTGTGGGTGGTGGGCGACGGCGATCCTATCCACCGCCGCGGCCGCGACTACGCATTCGCGCGCGGCGCCAGGAATCCGGCGAGCCGCTATATCGAGGTTTCGGCCGGCCATCTCACCACGGCGCTGGCGGCGCGCGTCGCAGATCGTCGAATGGTTGAAGGCATTGTAGCGGCGCGCGGTGCCGCAGGGGGAGTGGTCCATGGGTTCAGATGACGGTCGTTCCGATGACGGTCGTTCCGACGATCCGGATGTCCAGGAGTTCATGGACGAGGTGGAGCAGCACAGCCGTGCCATCTACGAAATCGTCTCCGATTACATGGACGATCTGGAAGTCCCGGAAGCGATCATTTCCCACGTCTTGCTCAACATCTCCTTCAACATGCGCATGGTCGCCTATGTCATAGATACGGAAAAGCCTTCGGCTGGCGGCCTCAAGCTCGACCTCGACCGCATGCGCAACGAAATCGAGCAGACTCATGCGCGAATCCAAGAAGGGCGCCGAGGCCTTCATCAAGTCGGCGAAGACAGCCATTGCCGAGGCCGAGAAGGAGGCTGAAGAGGATTAGTTCAAGCAGACATGTGTAGGATGGGTGGAACGAAGTCGACGAATTAGAAAACACAGGGCAGGAAACAATGACGCCATCGAAAATGCCGGAAAAGGCCTTTCCGGTCTCATGGGACCAGTTCCACCGCGACGCCCGGGCGCTGGCTTGGCGGCTCAACGGCGCCGGGCCGTTCCAGGCGATCGTCACGGTGACGCGCGGCGGCCTGGTGCCGGCGGCGATCGTGGCGCGCGAGCTCGACGTCCGCCTGATCGAGACCATCTGCGTCGCGAGCTACGACCACACCAGGCAGGGCGACCTGCGCATCCTCAAGGGCGTCGCCGACGACATCATCCGGATGAACGGCGACGGCCACGGCGTGCTCATCGTCGACGACCTCGTCGACACCGGCAAGACCGCCAAGGTGGTGCGCGACCTCCTGCCGAGGGCGCATTTCGCCACCGTCTATGCCAAGCCGATGGGGCGCCCGATGGTCGACACCTTCGTCACCGAAGTGTCCCAGGACACCTGGATCTTCTTTCCCTGGGACACCGGGCTCGCCTTCCAGCCGCCGATCCGCGGCGAAGAGATGTAGGCGCGCCGCGCCGATTTGCTATGCTGGCGGCGCAGGCGAGGAGAGAGCCCTGAAGGAGCATGTGCATGGATGCACCGACCCCGAACACCGCCGCGCACGACTTGCTCAATCTGCGCTCCCATCACGTCCGCGTCGGCGAGCTGGAATGGAAGCCGACGCGCTTTGCCGGCTGCGAGGTGAAGACCTTGCTGTTCGACCGCGACACCGGCCTCGTCACCGCGCTGATGCGGTTCGCCCCCGGCGCGGTGTTGCCCGACCATGAGCACGTCAAGATCGAGCAGACCCTGGTGCTGGAAGGCAAGTTGGTCGACCGCGATGGCCCCGACGCCGGGCTCGAAGTCGGCAAGGGCGATTTCGTCTGGCGCCCGGCCGGCAGCCGCCATTCGGCCTGGTGCCCCGAGGGCGGGCTGATGCTCGCCATGTTCCAGTTGCCCAACAAGTTCTTCGAGCGCGACGGACGCGTCACCGATCTCTCGGGCGCCGACTGGACCTCGATCTGGGGCCATGCGGAGGACTGATGTGGCGGGCGGAGAATTGGGATTTCGCACGCGGCAACACCTTTGACCCGTCATGCGCGGGCTTGTCCGGCTTGTCCCGCGCATCTCGCTCAGTAAGTATCGTCATTCCGGGGCGCGCGTCTTCGCGCGAACCCGGAATCCAGGCTGCGGCGCAAGTGGGAGAGGCCGTCTGGATTCGGGTTCGCCGCGTCGCGCCGCCCCGGAATGACCAGATCAAACTTCAACGGCCGCGAAGGAGGCGGCGGCATTTCCAGAGTGCGCGGGCGTGGCGGAACGGTAGACGCAACGGACTTGAAGTCGATTGAGTGCGCCCGCGGGAAACCCGGGACGCAGAACTGCTCAAAGTCGGGGAAACCTGTCAGATGGCAATCCCGAGCCAAGCCCGAAAGGGAAGGTGTAGAGACTAGACGGGCAGCACCTAAAGCGGATCGCTCCGCCATGGTGAAGGTATAGTCCAGACCACAAACGCCGGTATGGCGGCGGCGAAAGCCGTAGCTGGTACGAAAATCCGTTGGGGGTAACCCCGTGAGGGTTCGAGTCCCTCCGCCCGCA
>CAWCZY010000018.1:0-395859 GCA_963800215.1 uncultured Alphaproteobacteria bacterium
TCCCAATCATCTAATCGGCAACCCAGGCGATCAGTCGATCTTCACCCCAAGCGCCAGGACGATCGGCGTCCAATGAGCAATGTCGCCTTCGAGCGTAAGTCGGAACTTTGCGGGGCTCGAATCGAGATCGGGCTCGAAACCCGACTTGATCAACGTCTGTTGAAACGCCGGTTCCGCCAGGGCTGCGTGCGTGGCGCGCGCGATCTGCTCGATGATCTCCTTCGGTGTGCCCGCCGGAGCGAGCAGCCCAAGGGAGTTTCTCGCGGTCAGGCCGGGGAGCCCCGCTTCTGCGGCCGTCGGAAGCTCAGGCGCAGCGATGAGGCGCGCCGGGCTGGTCACGGCCAGAACCCGCATCTTGCCAGCGCGATGAAGTTCGATCACCTGCCCAGTCACGGCCACTACGGCCATCGGTATCTGTCCGCTGATCAGGTCGGCGATCGCCGGCACCGCGCCGCGATAGGGTACCTGGACGATCTCAGGGGTTCCGGTCAGGGATTTGAACAATTCGCCGGCCAGATGATTCAGCGAGCCGATGCCGGCGTGGCCAAAGGACAGCTTGCCCGGATTGGCCTTGGCATAAGCGACCAACTCCTGCAGCGTCTTCGCCGGCACCGAAGGATGGACAGCGATGCCGAGCGAGTTGACCGCCACGTTCGCGATAGGATCGAGGTCGTTGACCGGGTCATACAGCGGCCTGCTCTTGAGCAGGGCCTCGTTGACGTGAGGCAACGTTCCACCCAAGAGAATGGCATAGCCGTCCGGGCGAGCGTGAGCGACTTGAGCAGCGCCCAGCGAACTGCCGCCGCCACCGATATTTTCGACGATCACCACGCCCAGCAGCGGTTTCAGTTTATCCGCCAATGGACGCGCGAGGGTGTCGAACCCACCGCCGGGTGGAAAAGGAACGACGAGTCGAATCGGCCGCGTCGGATAGCCTTGCGCCCTCGCGATGCGCGATACGGCCGGCGACGCGGCAGCACCCGCTGCCAAATGCAAAAATTGGCGACGTGGAAGTTTCATAGGGTGCTCCTGACGACACGGGATAGCGCAAGCGAAGATCGCACGCGCCGACCAAGTGTCAGTTTTCGGATGTTTGCCGGCCGGAGCAGCCGCAACGCAAAGCGGTCCGACGGGCCAGGGCGCGCGCGCATTAAGCTTCGGGAGGGCCATCATGTCGTTCCTCGAAAGCTTGAAGCGGGCGGAGGTGGGCGCTCGCGCCCGTGACGGCGACCCCTGGCGTCTGCCGCTCGGACGATTGCGTGGCCAAGTTGGTGACGATGGTGTAGAGCGCATTACTACTCAGCGGGTGCTGGATATTCTCGAAGTCCCGCAGCGCGCCCGACGTTCCGGGAACTACCGGCGACTTGCGAAGCTGATGGCCCAGCTCGGCCGGACCGCGGTGCGGGTACGCGGGGTTACTCGCAGCGGTTATCTGGAGCAGGTCCGGGGGTTCGCTCGTGAGGGGCACCGTTCCACCCTATCGGGTCGAGATCGCGCGCCTGCGGCTCTGAATAGCTAGCGATGCAACCATATCTCTTTGAAGCTATCGTGCCGAGTCAATCATTCTTTCACCTCGTCGGCGCGCAGGAGCAATGTGTCCGGGATCGTGAGGCCGATGGCTTTGGCGGTCTTGAGATTGATGACCAGCCTGAACTTGCTTGGATACTGGACCGGTAGCTCACTCGGCTTCGCGCCCCGCAGGATGCGGTCGATATAGGACGCAGCGCCTCGAGCCAGATCGTCACTGTCTGCCGCGTAGGACATGAGGACGCCCTCCTCCTCCTCCTCCTCCTCCTCGCCGCTCTGAAAGATCAGCGGCAGACGGTGCTGCAGCGCGAGCCGCCGGATCGCTGTGAAATCGCTGGCGCCGGGGGCCACCCCCGGTATGATCAGGCCACCGTTCGGCTCAGCCGCGAATGTTTCAATCGCGCGCTCGATTTCGCTGCCATTGTCGGACCGGCGTTCTGATTACCGTCACGGCGAGTTGGATCGCTGCCGCGTCAATCGAGGCAAGAAATCCTCCGAGCGACGTTTGAGGGTTGAAGACGATGGCGACCCTGGCGACGCGGGGCGCGGCCTCCTTGAGCAGCTCTAGCCACTTGCCGCCAAGCGAATTGTATGCATTCGCGAAGCCGGTCGTATTGCCCTCTGGCCGTGCGACGTGCGCACCAAACCGTTTTCGACCGGGTCCCCACCGCCCACGAAGACAATCGGAATGGCCTGAGTTCGCCGTTGAATTTCCCTGGTTGCAGTCCCGGTACGGGCAAAAATCACGTCGGGAGCGGAGCTGACCACCTCCTCAGCGTACGCGGCTAGACGGATAGGATCGTCAGCGATGTGAAGGTCAATTCGCAGGTTGCGACCTTCGATCCAGCCTAGCCTTTGGAGTGCCTCACGCAATGTGGCCACTCGGCCCTGAGTGACTGGATCGCTTTCGGATGCGAGAATGAGCGCCGCGACCCGTCGAACCCGGCCGGGCTGTTGTGCGTATGCGGCGCGCGGCCATGCCACCGCCCCGCCACCGAGAAACGTGATGAAATCGCGCCGTCTAATGGTGATCGCCATTCGACCCTCCGGTGCGCCACCGTTTTTCCTCGCGATGAGAGACACCATAGCACGTTTGGGCACTCCAGGTCGCAAGGGGCACCAAAGCAATTGTTCGAATTCCTAGCACGGGAGTGACGGCTTCGGGGCAGACATAGACCACTCGGCATGTGGCAACGGCGGCGGCTTTTCCCGAAACCAGCCATCGGGCATACGCATAGGAGCCTCCGGCCCCGCTATGGGGTGATGATTTCAGGCGCAGCCGCGATCGCGACCAGGAAGGTCGCGCCGGCGCCACGCAAGCGGTGAGTGCGGCGCATGTTAGCCCATGCGTTAGCCCGGCCGTTTTTTCGAGGGCCTGATTTTCGGCTAAATGCTGGTCGGAGCGCCGAGATTTGAACTCGGGACCCCCAGTCCCCCAGACTGGTGCGCTAACCGGGCTGCGCTACGCTCCGAACGGCGGCGGACTATAGTGACTGGAGGTGGGCGACGCAACCGATTGCTGCCGACACCAATTGCTGCCGACACCGATTGCGGGCGTTGCGTCCGAACGACGTCGTCACGCCGGATGAGATCGTGCGCCCGATGCGACCGGGCTGCTCGCCGGGCTTGCAGCCCGGCTCCCCCGCGCGCGGCGGCGCATGACGGCGGCGATGACGAGGCCCCACAACACGCCCATGATCAGGAAATAGTGCCGCCAGTGCTGGACGTCGATGACATAGCTTTCGCCGGTTTCGGCAACGAAGGTGGCGTAGAGCGCGATATAGGCGGGTCGCCACGGCGTGCGTACGAACACGTAGCGCAGCCCGATCGCGAGCGTCACCAGGATGAGGGCGATATAGGCGGCGCCGCTGAGCCAGCCGCCGGCCATGAAGGAATCCAGGAACGAGTTGTGGGGGTCCTCGGGGAAATATTTCGAGAACTGCAGCGGGCCGATGCCGAACGGCTGGTCGAGCGCCAGGAGGGCGCCGAGGATGTGGCGGCCGAACCGGCCGAACCGGCCGGAATCGTAGTCTCTGGACCAGGCTCGCGCGCTCCTCGAAAGAGGCGGCGACCTGGGGGATCGACAGGATGACGACGATCATCGCGCCGAGGGCGACGGTGCCGAGCGCGGTGATCGCGATGATGCGGCGGCGCTCCCGGCCCGAGCCGCTGGTGACGATAGGTCAGCGCCAGCATCAAGGCGGCCGCGGCGGCGAATGCGCCCCAGGCGCCGCGGGAAAACGCCAGCAGCAGCTCGATCGCCATGCACCGCCGTCATCGCCCCGCCGACCAGGAAATCGCGCAGCCGCCCGGTCATGGTCCGCTGCAAGGCGAGCAGGCACGGCAGCACCAGGAAGGCGCCGAGCACATTGGGATCCTTGAAGGTCGAACGCGAGCGGCTGGCGAACAGGAAGGGGTCGGAATCGGGCAGCAGGTGGAAATAGGTGACGATGCCGAATACGGCGGCCACCACCGCGATCGCAACATATCCTTTCAGCAGCATGTCGAGCCGCCGTTCGGTGTCCTCGACCAGCGCCATCGCGAAGAACAGCGTCGTCACCGACATGAAGCAGGACACCGCCGTCCACGTCACGGTGTCTTCCTCGGTGAGCCACCGGCACCACCCCGATCAGGTAGCCGACATTGTACGCGATGAGCAGGAACAGCAGCGGCAGATGCGCCGGGCGCAGCGTCAGGCCGGTCGCCGCGAACACCACCATGGCGAGGACGACGACGAATTCATAGGGCGCCGGCTCGATCACCACGATGCCGCCGGAAGCGCCGATGAGCCACATCAGGCCGTGTTGGAGCCGCGTGACGTTGCGGCCCGGGCGAGCGTCGGCGCGGCGGAGCGGAGGGCGAGCGAGGTCAATAGGCGTTCTCGGAGTGCAGCAGCGCGAACGGCGTCCGCATCAGGATGTAGAGATCGAATCAGCAGCGACCAGTTCTCGATGTAATAGAGGTCGTGCTCGACGCGGTTCTGCAGCTTCTCCGGCGTGTCGAGCTCGCCGCGCCAGCCGTTGATCTGGGCCCAGCCGGTCAAGCCGGGGCGCACGCGATGGCGGGCGAAATAGCTGTCGACCACTTCCTCCCACAGCCGGTTCGCGGTCGGCGCCTCGACCGCATGGGGGCGCGGGCCGACCAGCGACAGCTCGCCGCGCAGCACGTTGAAGAGCTGCGGCAATTCGTCGATCGACGTCTTGCGGATGAAGCGGCCGACGCGGGTGACCCGGGAGTTGCCCTTGGTCACGACGCGCCGCGCATTGGGGTCGGCATGCTCATGATAGAGCGAGCGGAACTTGAAGATCTCGATCACCTCGTTGTTGAAGCCGAGGCGGCGCTGGCGGAAGAACACCGGGCCGGGGCTGTCCAGCTTGACGGCGATCGCGGTGGCGAGCATCACCGGCGCGAGCAAGATCAGGATCAGCAGTCCGGCCACGCGGTCGAACAGCGTCTTCATCACCATGTTCCAGTCGGCGATCGGCTTGTCGAAAATGTCGAGCACCGGGACGTTGCCGATATAGGAATAGGCGCGCGGTCGGAACCGCAGCCGGTTCATGTGGGCGGCGAGCCGCACGTCGACCGGCAGCACCCACAGCTTGCGCACCATCTGCAGCACCCGTTCCTCCGCCGTCAGCGGTAGCGACACCAGCACGAGATCGACCCGGGTGAGGCGGGTGAATTGGACGAGATCCTCGACGGTTCCGAGCTTGGGAATGCCGGCGACGACCGCCGGCGAGCGCTCGCCGCCGCGATCGTCGAACACCCCGCAGATCCGCACGTCGGAATCCGCTTCGCTCTCCAGGGCGCGGACCAGGGATTCGCCCTCCCGCCCGCCGCCGACGATGACGACGCGGCGGACCAGGCGGCCTTCGCGCGCCCATTGCCGAACCATCGCGGTCAGCGCCAGGCGGCCGAGCAGCAGGCCGACCAAGCCCACGCTGAACCAGGTCGCCACCCAGACGCGGGAAAACACGGCGTCGAACTTGCCGAAAAAGGAAATCGCGAAGGCCACCAGAAACACCAGCGTCCACGCCAGGGCGAGCCGGGTCAGCTGATGGATATGGGAGCGGAACGCGGGGATGCTGTAGATCTCGAAGGCCTGGAAAGCGAGCACCGCGGCGCCGGAGATCAGCAGGATAGCGGCGGCATAGAATCTAGCGTCGCCCCGTCATAGGGGTAGACGTAGGCGGTATAGGTCAGCGCTCCGATGGCCGCCGCGCCGAGGAATTCGGCGAGCCGGACGAGGCCGATCAGGACAACCGGCGAAATCGCGTTCGCGACCGGTTCGGCGGCGATCGCGCGGGCGATCGCGCTGAGTTCCCGCGGCGGGGCAGGGGCCTCCGTCGCGTTTGTTTTCATGCCGACGAAGTTCATGGTCTCAATTCCCACTCGATGAGTCAGCGGGCTGACTTGTCCCGGCGTCTGGGAACCAGGTACCGGGGGTCAGGCCACTATGCGGCGTCTGCGTACTTGCTCTCCAGCATCAGGCGATACAGCGCCTCCACCTTGTTCTGCATGGTGGAGATATTGAACCGTGGGTGCAGCCAGGCCCTGCGGGCGGCGGCCTCGGCGTCGGTGCGCCGGGGATCGGCGAGAGCCGCGTCGATGCCGGCGGCGAGGGCCACCGCATCGCCCGGCGGAACCAGCGCGCCCGCGGCCGGGCCGAAGATTTCCGGGATGCCGCCGACATCGGTCGCGATGATCGGCATGCCCGCGGCGATGGCTTCCAGCACGACGTACGGCATCGATTCCGCACGCGACGGCACGACGATCATGCGGGCGGTCGCAAACGCCTCGCGGGCCGGCATCGGTTCGCTGAAGGCGACGCGGTCGGCGATGCCCAGGCTGTGGGAAAGGGATTCATAGCGACCGGGCTCCTCGGCCTGTCCGACCACATGGGCGGTGAGCTTGCGGCCGTTTACCGCTTCGAGCCGGGCGATGGATTCCAGGAATACGTCGACACCCTTGAGATCGCGCAGCATGCCGAGAAACAAGAGGTCGCGGGCGTCGTTCTTCGGGGTGACGGGAACGTACTCCTCTTCGCGCAATCCGTTGCGGATGACGGCGGCGCGGCAGCGCGGTATCCCGATCTTCTCGCGATAGACCTCGGCTTCATAGGCGCTGACATGGATGAGAGCGTCGGTCACCCGCTCCAGCATGCGCTCGATGCGAAAATAGAACATGCCTTCGAGCGAGCTTTCATCGTAATGCAGGCTGCCGCCATGGGGTGCGTAGATGGTGGCGATCGGCCGCCGCCGCCCGAGCCACGCCGCGATCAGACGGCCATAGGCGCCGCCCTTGGCGCCGTGGCAGTGCAGGACGTCGGGGGTGATCTTGCCGAGATGTTCCAGCACGCGCCGGACCGCCACGAAGTCGCTGAGCGAAACGCTGCGGCGCATCGGGAAGCGGGTGGCGCCGAGGGCGAGCCTGGACCCGATGGAGGCGATGACCTCGTCTTCGAAACGGCCGCCGGTCAGGGAGTTGCAGATGATGCCGACTTCGTGGCCGGCCTTGGTCTGGGCGTCGACGAGATCGACGATATGCCGAAAGATGCCGCCGATCGGGGAACGAACGACGTGGACAATCTTCAGCCGATTCGGCCTGTCCATGAAAAATCCTGCCGGTGTCTCGTGGTCGCGCGTGATGCCGGGGATATAGAGAACCCGCGACGCCAACGTGCCTGAAATGCCGAGAATAATGGATTATTGTGCAATACAGCGTTAACGCGCATGTGGGCGGGGCGTTCGCATTCAGTCAGGGTTAACCGGCTGGCAACCATAATCGTCGCAAATTAACGATCGGCGGCGCGTGGCGCACCGGGGGTGACGCATAACGCGCCGAGAACGTCCGGCTTGGAGTTGCGACGATGGCGAGAATGACAGCCGAACTGGCGGCAGAGGACGGCGACATCGATTTGCGGTCGTTGGGGCTCGCGCTGTGGCGGCGCAAATCCTGGATCCTGTGGCCGACCTTGGTGGTTGCCATGGTATCGGCTATCGGCGTCAACATGATCACGCCGCGCTACAAGTCTGAGGCCCGTATTCTCTATGACGGGCGGGAAAACGTCTTTCTGCGCCCGGACGCGGACAAATCGGTGAATGCCGACAGCCCCGCGGCCGATCCGGAAACCCTGACCAGCCAGGTCCAGATCGTGCTGTCGCGGCAGCTGGCGCTGGAGGTGATCGGGCAGCTCAAGCTCAATGATCTGCCGGAATTCGACCCGGTCTTGCGCGGTACCTCCGTCTTCCGCCACATCATGGCGCTGCTCGGGATTTCCCGCGACCTCATGGCGATGACGCCGGAGGAGAGGGTGCTGGAATCCTGGTACGACCGACTGACCGCCTATCCGGTCGACAAGTCCCGGGTCATCGTGATCGAGTTTCAATCCTTTGACCCGAAGCTGGCGGCGAAAATCACCAATGCCATCGCCAACTCCTACCTGCGCATGGAGCAGGAGGTTCGGCAGGAACAGACCCGCGGCGCCAACCGGTGGCTGGCGGGCGAGATCGAAAGGCTGCGCGGCAAGGTTGCCGATGCGGAGGCCAAGGCCGAGGAGTTCCGCTCGTATACCAATCTGCTGGTCGGCACCAACAACACGACCCTCAACAACCAGCAGCTCGGCGAGATCAACTCGCAGGTCGCCGCCGCGCGAGGCCAGCGGGCGGACTCCGAGACCAGGGCGAAGATCATCCGCGACATGCTGCGCAAGGGCGAATCGATCGAGGCCTCCGACATCGTCAATTCCGAGCTGGTCCGCCGCCTGTCCGAGCAGCGGGGGACGCTGCGCGCCCAACTCGCCGAACAATCCACCCAGCTCCTGGACGGGCATCCCCGCATCAAGGAGCTCAAGGCGCAGATCTCCGATCTCGACAAGCAGATCAGGGCGGAAGCGGAGAAGCTGGTACGCACGCTCGAAAACGAGGCGCGCATCGCCGGCGCGCGGGTCGACGCTTCAAGCGCCAATCTCGACATGGCCAAGAAGCAGGCCGCCTCCACCAGCGAGCAGGACATCCAGCTGCGCGCGCTCGAACGCGAGGCGAAGGCGCAGCGCGACCTCCTCGAATCCTATCTCGCCAAATACCGCGAGACGACGGCACGGGAGACCATCGGCAGCGCCCCGCCCGACGCCAAGGTCATTTCCGCCGCGATCGCGTCCAATACGCCCTATTTTCCGAAAAAACTGCCGATCGTCGCGGTGGCGAGCCTGATCACGCTCATCCTGAGCGCGGGCCTGGTGACGACCGGCGAGTTGCTGCGCGCGAGCGCCGGGTGGCCGGTTCCGGCGGACGGCGAAAGATTCGAACCGACGGTTGATCTCGCCGCAAGGACCAGGGCGGCCCTGGCGGGCGGCAGCGACGGCAGTCATGCCACCGCATTCGACCAGGGCGATGCCAGCCATTCCGCGCCGGGGGTGCCGCTCGGCAGCGTCGACGACATCGCGCAACGCCTGCGCGACAATGCCGCTCTGGGGCGCGGCGTGACGGTGATCGCAGCGACCGCCGGCACGCCGACCACGGTGCCGGCACTGAGGCTCGCCCGGGCGCTCGCGGACGATGCCAAGGTGGTGCTGGTCGGCCTCGTTCCCGACGCTGCCGCGACCGCTGCGATGGGACTGGAATCGACTGCGGTGGGCCTTGCGGATGTCGTCTCCGGCGCCGCGTCATTCGGTCAGGTCATCCGCCGGGACAAGCAGTCGCGGGTTCATCTCGTCGCGTTCGGACGGCCCGATCTCGGGATCGATACGATCCTCAATTCGCGACGCTTCCTGACCATGATCGAGGCGCTCGCCAAGGCCTATGACCACGTCGTCATCGATGCTGGCGACCTCGGGAGCGCAAGCCTTCGCCTCGCCACGATTGCACCGCGCGGCGTCCTGATCGCCTCGCCGGATGCACAGCGCGAAGCCGCATCGGCATGCCGCATTCTGGCGGGCGCGGGCTTTGCGGACGTTGCGGTGATGACGCCGGACTCGGAAGCGACGGGACAACCGCACGATCTCGCGGCGGCGTGATCGGGTGGAGTTCCCCGATCTCGAGTTCGGTGCTCACCCGCTGGCGCGACGATAGTCCACGTTGTTGGCCACCTCTTCATAGATAGCCGCCGATTCGAACAGATCTTCCTTGACGGCGGGATCGTCCGCCGCTTCGGCGAGCCGCCGATATTCTGCCGCTTGTTCCCGAAGATAGTCAGAGTAGTGCATGTGACGACCTCCTTGGAAAAACCGACATCTCAGGCCGTGCTCACACGAAGCGCCACCTGATGCAAATGATTAAAACAAACCGCGCCGAGAGGGGCCATGATAGGGCCTTGCCTCACTGCTGCGGCCCCTGAGGCCGCTCCCGGTGCGCTGTTCGTGAGAAAGCCGCTACGCGGAGGCCCGAACGTCATCCTCAGCGGTCACTGCGGCACCCTGCGTCGGTGGCATCGTCTCCACCTCATTACAGCCCAGAGAAGGCACACTGTCGGTATCTAAACCCGACCATATAAAGGTCCCCCCGATGGTCCGGCTTGTCAAGTGTTTGCAGTGCGGCGGAACGCGCAGTCTGTCGCGCCGATCGCCGTTGCGGCTCGGGCCTTACAGCGTCCTGGCCACCCGAAAGCCGGTGAAGCTGCGCCGCAGCGTCGGTTCGATTCCGTCACGATAGGCCGAGCGCAGGTTCGCCGGCCGATAGCCCCAGGCGCCGCCGCGCTGGATGCGTGTCGTGCAGTCGGCGCTCGTCCATGCCGACCCGTCGGCAGGAGCGCCCGCGTAGCTGGCGTGACCACAATCCTGCATCCACTGCCGCACATTGCCGTGCATGTCGTACAGGCCGAATGCGTTCGGCAGGAAAAGTTCCGACCGGAGCCGTATAGGCGTAGCCGTCGCTGCACGCCGCCGATGGACCGAGACCGGGGATGCTGCGCTTGGCCGCCACATCGGCGCCGTTGCCGTAGCGGCACAGGTTCCTTCTCGTCGTCGCCGAAGGAAAACCGCGTCGTCGTCCCCGCACGCGCGGCATATTCCCATTCGGCCTCCGTCAGCAGCCGGTACGACTTGCCCGTTTTGGCCGACAGCCATTCGACGTAGGCCTCGGCATCGCCGAAGTTGATGCACGCCACCGGGTGCGAGCCGGTTTGGGAGAAGCCGGGATCGCGCCAGGAGCGGCCCTGCCTTTCCTCGGTCTTGCCGCCTTCGAGCGTGCGGCAGGTCGACCCCATGTCGTGGCGGGTGTCCGCCGCGAAGGCCGCGAACTGATCCACCGTCACGGCAAGCTTGCCCACCGCGAACGGTTGCGCGATGGTCACGATGTGCTGCGGGCCCTCGTGGTCGGAGCGACCGGCTTCGTTTGCGGGGGAGCCCATCGTGAAGCTGCCCGCTGGCACCACGACCATCTCCGGGCAGGTGGCGCATTCCTTGAAGATGTCCTTCGGCTTGAGCGCGCATTCCTCCGACCGCCGACAACGGCTTTGCCGCCCGCGACGACAGCGACACCCCGGCTGCCGGGTGAGATGCACAAGGAAAGTTCGGGCGAACCGGGGGCCACCTCGGCTGTCTGCACGCGCGAGGGCGCCGGCGGCGCGGCAGCGCCCTGGCGCTTGAGTTCTTCGATCCGCGCGCGCGCCATGCGCCCATAGATCGTATCGCCGTAGCGATCGGCGAACGTCTGGAGGATCGCAACACTTGTCGAGTTCTGCGTCGCCGCCCACGCTTCGGCCGCTTCGCTCGTTTTGCTTGCGGTGGCCGGCGTGACGGTCACCTCGCCGGAGACGACGAAATGGAAAGTGCCCTTGATCGGCGACGCCGACACCCAGGGCTGCTGCTCATTTCCGGTCGCCTGCATCACCGCAAGGCCGATCTCGTTGAAGGTCTGGAAGATATCGAGCCCGGCTTTGCGGATGGTCTGCGACAAAGCCTTGGTATAGGGGCTGTTGCCGCCGGCGCCATCGAGAGCGACGTTTCCGGGCTGTGTCGCATAGGAAATCAGCGTGCCTTCCGGCGCCCGCATTTGGGCGAGCCCGCCCTCGGTGGCGCGCAGCCCGCGCCCGCCGAACGGATTGTTGCGGCAGGCGTCGAGGAGGACCATGTTGAGCTTGGTGCCGGAGCCCTCCATGGCGGCGAGAACGAGGGCGGTGTCCACCATCTGGAACAACACGTCGGCCTCGCGCGCCGGATTGGCGTTCACGGGCACGAGGTAGTTGGAGCCGCGCACCTGGATGCCGTGACCGGCGTAATAGAACAGCGCGACGTCGGCCCCGACCAGCTGATTGCCGAATTTTTGCAGGACGTCGTCGAAGGCGGCCTTGTCGAGATCGACCTGCGCGCCGTTGCCGACCAGCGTGAAGCCAAGGCCGCGCAAAGTCTCGGCCATCAACTTGGCGTCGTTCTTCGGATTGTCGAGCCGGCGAACGTTCTGATAGGCGGAGTTGCCGATAACGAGCGCAATCCGCTTGTCGGCGAACGCCGGCGCGAGAAAGGCATGCCACGCCGGCGAGATCACGGCCAGCGACAAATCGTGTCAGCCGATTCAACGCGGATGACCCATCGACGTCTCTCCGCTCGCCCGAAGGTCATGGCGGCAAGGATAGGCAGTCCCGGGCTGGTTGCAATCGGCGCCCGGCAGGTTCGATTTTGGGCAGCGCCGGCCTGCGGCCGCGCCGGCCGTCCCGTCTTAGGCCTGGCAGACCTGGGTACCGTGCAGCGCGCTTCATCATGCTGACGTCGCCGCAGGCAATGTCGAGGAAACGGAACGACGAGGGGATACCTCGTTCAGGGCCTCGTGCAGCGATGGGCCATGCAGCCACCCTCGACCGATTTGCACCACCGCGCCCCGGGGTTGGAATTGATGGATGACCACGTTGACCAATGTCGCGCCCCTCAGGCCTTTTGCGCTGTGGCGGCCCGATCGAGATCGATGAAAGCCACCAGCCGTTTCGCCAGGTCGGTGTAAAGCTGGAGTTTGGCGGTCTCCAGCGGCTCGCTGAGCCACTGCAGGAGGAAGGTGTCTGCGCCATTCGCGAAGGCCGGCCCCAGGCCGCAGAAGAAAAAGCCGAGCCCGCGGGCGGCGTCGGTCAGAAGCCCAAGACCGGGATCGCCTACCGGTGCGCAGAGCTGCACCGCGTCGGCACCGAGCGCCCGCACGTCGCGCAGCGCCTGGCCGAGTTCGACGGCGGCTTCGGGACCGATCTGCTCGAAATGGATCAGGCCGTAGCCGCGGTCGTTGAGCTTGATGGCGGTGCGCGATTCCGAGGCGGAGGCAGCGGACGGAGCGGCCGTCGACGCGGTCACGCCGAGGCTCGCGTAGATTTCGAGCAGCATGTCGCGGTACGGCGCGGGCGCATGGATGGCCCGAACGGCGGGCTTCTTCACGAAGCGGAAGGTGCGCAGGTAACTCTGCCGCTGGCCCGCGGTGGGGCAGGGCAGGCCCTTGGGCCGGAAGCTCTCGGGATTGGCGCCGAGCAGGACGGCGCAGACCGGCATGCCGGCGCGCTCGTCATTGCGCTGCGAGAAGGTGTGGATGGTGAGCGGCTCGGCATAAATTCCGTCCAGGCCGTGCTTCTGCGCCTCCTGCGAGAGGCGCTCGGTCATGCGCTCGAGCAGGTGATGACCGCGGTAGGCCGGAAGCACGACGGCCTCGCCGCGTTCGGCGACCCGCGCGCCGGGCTCGCGCTCGAGTGCGACATGGCCGATCACTTCGCCCTCGCCATCACGCGCCACCGTCGGCACAAGCTCGCCGCTCTCGACCTTGTCCCAGTAGCGGTGTGTCGAGAACACCTCCGCGTGCACGTAGTGGTGGCCGTAGACCTCGAGGAAGCAGCGGGCGATCGCCGCCGCATCGCTTTTCCGCGGCAGGTCGATGACATAGTCTTGCGCCGCCGCTGCCTCCGGCGTGGAGGGCGGCGCCTCGGCGGCGGGCGGAGGAGGCTCGGCATTCAAGCTGCGGTGAAGACCGACCTCCCATCCGTCGATGCCATGCTCGCGGCACGAGATGCCGGCGTTGCGCCGGACGCAGCCGGCGAGCGACGCCGCGACGTTCGAGAACCGGGAATGGCCGTGCAGCAAGATCCTGGTCCGGACGTCCCGGTGCGAGCACACGAGGGCGACGCGGGCACGTTCGCGCCAAGGCGCGGGCAGGCAGAGCGCCGGCCATGCCTGGGCGGTGTCGTCTGCGATCAGGCTCGCAATGGACGCGGGCACCCCTGCGGCGAGCGACGCCTCGCGGACGAAGGCCCGCACCAGCTCGCCCTGCGCAGGCTCGAGCACGAGTTGCAGCTCGGAGAACCGCGGAACGGAGGGTGCTTTCACGATTGAGACCGCTGCGATGTCGTGCGAGACCGTCGAGCCCGCGATCCTACGCCGGAGTCCTGAACGAAGACTGAGCAGGTTCCGCCCGATTTATCCCGGTTTGCGAAGGCGGGGCTACGCGGACCCTCAAGCCGGCGCGCGCCGTCTCACCGCTGCGATCGCGTTCATCAGGGCCGGGTTGGTCTTCAGCGCCCGCTTGAGCGCATTTGAGCTGCGCAGTCCCGCTGCCAGCACCCGGCCGCGCAGGGAATACGCAACGTAGCAATCGAAGCGTAATTCCGCGCCGGAACAGAAATGAGCCTTGAAATCGGCCCGGCCGGCGCCGAGGTCGAAACTCGTCAGTCCGCGCGAGGCGCAATTGTCGATGACGTGGGACATCAGGATGATGCCCGGGCTTTTGCGCGCATAGGGGCTGGTGGTGATGGAACTGAACATCACCGAAAACCTATGCCGGTCGCGCACCCCGCCGATGATGGCGAGCAGGTCGCCGCCGCCTTCCAAAGCATGCAATTCGATGACCGGGCGGTCCTGCGCCAGGCCGTCCCGGCAGGCGTCCGCGATGAAGTCCAGCACGCCGGCATCTTCGAACACATTGCGGATGCCCTGGGCGGCAAATCGTGCCGCCTTCTGGGCCCGGAAAAACGCCAGAATTCGGTCGATCTCGGCCGGGGTCGCTGCAACTGCATATCGAAACCCGTCGACTTTCATGAGCTGGCGCTCTTTCTTGCGCAACCCCGACGGCAACAGTGGCTCGTGCGAGGGCTGTTCCGGCTCGATGGTGCCGAAATAGACATCGTCGGCGGCGGGCTGTCCCGAAAGCGCGGCGAACGGGTTCGCGGATCCCCGCCAGGCCGGCAGCTGCCCGGTCAGCGCGAAAAGATCGATCCGATGCGCCGCGGCGATTTCGCCGAGGATGCGGCGGAGCCGCGGCAGAGTGAGATCGGCGGCGACGCCGTGCGTCCAGATCGGCATGTTCAGGTTGGAATGGCTGCCGCCGAAGAATACCGCGATCCGCACGCCGTGGCGGCGCTCGCAGATCAGCGGAAAAATGAATTGGGGCGCATCGTCGCGATCGAAGCCGACGACGATCAGCGGTTCCGCTCCGTTCGCGCGGCCGACATGGCGATGCCAGTGGGCGGCCCATTCGAACCGTTGATAGGGGGTGGCGAACGCGTCGGCTTGCTCGAGCCGGCGCCACAGCGGCTCGGCGGCGGCGAGATCGCCGAGCACTTGCGTGCGCGCAAGGACGTCCGCCGCGCGCCCGCCGTCGGCGGGGAGCCGGTCCGATATGGGCAGAACGGCGAGGTTCATGCGGGGATCGAGTCGATTTCCAAATGGTTAACGCGCGGCGGGCGCGAGCTTCGCAAATAAAAATTAATCCTTGGTGTGCAATGGGAGTGATCCAAGCAATGGCGGCGCGCCGGCTGCGGCTCGCCGTTGCGTCGGGTCGGACGTTCGTCACTTGTCGGGATCATGCGCCGCCGCGCTCATGGAGATTTGGTTTGCCACGGGAACTCGCCGTCCTCCTGACCGCCTATAACGCGGAGAAGACGATCCGCCGGGCGCTCGACAGCCTGCGGCGCAACAGCGAGCCGTTCGACCTGCTCATCGTCGACGATTGCAGCCGCAGGCCGTTGGCCGAATTCCTCGGCCCGCTGGGCGACAGCGTCGAAATCGTGCGGCCGGACGAGAATCTCGGCGTCGCCGGCGCGAAAAATTTCGGGCTGAAGCGCCTGCTCGCCGAGCCTTACCAATTCGTGGCGATGATGGATGCCGACGACATCAGCCATCCCGAGCGGCTCGCCAAGCAGGTGGCCTTCCTCAAGGCGCATCCGGACGTCGCGCTGGTCGGCGCCTGGGCACGCTTCTTCGACGAAAATTCGCACGAGGTGACATTCCAGTTCCGGCCGCCCTGTGAATCCCAGGGCATTCGCGATGCGCTGTTTTTCAACAGTTGCATCATGCACCCGACCTGGATGGTGAGAACGCAGGCGCTGCGCGACTCCGGGCTCTACTCCCAAGCCTATCCGGCGGCCGAAGACTACGAGCTGCTGCGACGGATGTCGAAGACGTTCGCTCTCGCGAACCTGCCCGAATTCCTGCTCGAATACAGCGATTCCCAGTCCGGCATATCGGTGAAGAACCGACGCCGCCAGCTGTTCGACCGGCTCCGCATCCAGGGGAAGTATTTCGATCCCTGGCAGGCCAAGGCCTGGCTCGGCGTGGCCCGGACGCTCGTGCTGTTCGCGTTGCCGCGCCGCGTACTGACGGCCTATCGCACCGAGAAGAATTTGCGGGTCCAGCCGTCGTAACACGGGTTGAGCGAAGCGAAGCCATCCTACGCACGCTGGACTACTTCCGCGGCCCGTCGCCGCGCGACATCCAACTGATCAGCAGCATCGCAAGCGGAACCCATCCGAGGCCGGCGACGGCGTAATAGACGAAGTCGAGCAGCCCGTTCGAGCGCACCAGCACGATCTGGGCGAGCGCCATCGCGAGCAGCGACCATACGGCGACGAGCGCCAGCAGCGCGAAGGTTCCGATCAGCTTGCGAATGCGCGGCCGTATGACTGCCTCCGTATGTCGGCCTCCCGTATTGCTGCGGGCCTCTGCGAGGTCTATAGGGTCGCGCATCGGCAGCACAAGAGCGCTGACAGTCATGCAGATGCCGGGTCCCGCGGACGCCGCCCGCGTCCGTTTCATTCGACTGTGGATCGGGTGTCTTGCCGCCCTGGTATTCGCCATGGTGGTAGTGGGCGGCGCGACGCGGCTGACGCAGTCGGGCCTTTCCATCGTCGAATGGAAACCGGTCACCGGGGTGGTGCCGCCGCTGTCGCAATCCGATTGGCAGGCGGAATTCGACAAATACAAATCCATCCCGCAATACCGGCGCGTCAACAGCGGCATGAGCCTCGACGAGTTCAAGACCATCTTCTGGTGGGAGTGGAGCCACCGGCTGCTCGGCCGCCTCATCGGTGCCGCGTTCCTGCTGCCGTTCCTGTGGTTTTCCTGGCGCGGCTGGGTCGATCGCAGGCTCGGCGTCGCTCTCATCGGCATTTTCACGCTGGGGGCCGTGCAGGGGGCGGTGGGCTGGTGGATGGTGGCCTCCGGGCTGACCGAAAGGATCGTGGTGTCACAATACCGGCTGGCGTTTCATCTCACGCTCGCCTGCCTCATCTATGCGGCGCTGGTCTGGACCGCCGATCGGGCGGCCACGCCAGCGCAGGCGGCGACGCCCCGGCGTATCGGCTTCGGGGCGGTTTTCCTGCTCGTCCTCGTCGTCGTGCAGATCTATCTCGGAGCGCTGGTCGCGGGCCTGCATGCGGGGCTCGTCTACAACTCCTGGCCGCTGATCGACGGCAACCTGGTTCCGCCGTCGTCGAGCCTGCTGTTCGATCAGCCGGCCTGGCGCAATTTCTTCGAGAACCCGCTGACGGTTCAGTTCGATCACCGCATGGTGGCCTATGCGCTGGTCGCGCTGGCGCTGCTGCATCTCGCCGATGTCTTGCGCACCGCCGAAAGTCGGCGGCTGCGCACCGGCGCGGTGGTGCTCGCGACGGCCGTGTGCGCCCAGGCCATGATCGGGATCATCACGCTCATCGCCTCGGCGCCGATCGCTCTTGCGATGCTGCATCAGGCGATGGCGCTCGTGGCGCTGACGGCTGCGACGCTTCATGCAAGCCGCGCGACGATTACGCTGGCGTCCTCACCGGCGCCGCAGCTGGCATCCGGCTACTGAAGTTCCAAGGTGCAATCGAACGGTGCTTTCGGCCGTGGAATCGTCCGCAGATAAGTGGTATGGCGTAACCTATCTGTCACAGGGAAGCGATATCCCGTGACTATCCCTTGTTTTTCAGGAGGAGCTCTTGAGCGGCATCTTCGGCGATCTCATCGGCAGCGTGTTGAAGGGCATGTCCGGTCAGCAGGGCCAAGCCTCAGGACTTCCCGCCATATTGGCGCAGGTTCTCGCCAACACCGACCTCGGCAGCGTCGGCGGGCTGCTGCAGCAGCTGCAGAAATCCGGCCTCGGGCCGCAGGTGACCTCCTGGCTCGGCAATGGTGCGAACCTCCCGGTGTCGGTCGACCAGCTGCGCGCGGCGCTCGGCGACGAGCATATCCGCCAGCTCGCGGCATCGTTCGGCATTCCCGTCGACCTGCTGCTCAACCAGCTCTCGCAGCATCTCCCGGCGGCGGTCGATCACATGAGCCCGAACGGGACGCTGGAACAACAGATCGGGCCCTGACCAAGGCTTTGCGGCGCGCACGCGCAGCGTCGGGCATCGGCGAATCTGCGCCTGACTGAAAGAGGCGATCATGTCGATTTTGAAACGTGGACTGTCTGGTGAACCCGTCAAGATATTGCAGGCAAAGCTCGGCGTGACGGCCGACGGCGCGTTCGGTCCGGGGACCGAGGTCGCGCTGAAGACCTATCAGCAGAAACACGGACTGAAGGTCGATGGCATCGCCGGCCCCGACACTTTCGCGCAAATGGGGCTCTACGAGCTGATCCTGCTCAAGCCCGGCACGTCGGGCGATGCCGTGAAGAAGCTGCAGCAGGCGCTGGGGATCACCGCCGACGGTCAATTCGGCGCGGGCACCCAGAAGGCGCTCAAGGAATTCCAGGCCAAGAACGGTCTCGACTCCGACGGTCTCGCCGGCCCGGCGACATTGGCGAAGATGAGCCTGTTCAAGGAGATGACCGCGGAAATCGTGAAGAAATCCGAGCTGCCCGCAGGCGCCCCGGCCCCCGCTCCGGCCGCGTCCAAGCCGGCGCCGGGCGCGCCGCCGTCAAGCACGGCTCCTGGGCATGAGGAAGCGCCCAAGCGCAGCATCTGGGCGACCATCAAGGGCATGTTCGGCCACGGATAAGTTCGGGCTTAAAGACCGCGATCCCATGTAGTGTCATTGCCCGGCTTGACCGGGCAATCCAGTACGCCCGGTCGGTGTTTACTGGATCGCCCGGTCAAGCCGGGCGATGACAGCGCGTTGTGAAGCCACTTACACCGCCGCGAGCGCCTGCTCTAGATCGGCGATGATGTCCTCCTGGTCCTCGATTCCGATCGACAGCCGCACCACGTCGGGACCCGCGCCCGCCTGGACCTTCTGCGGGTCGGACAGTTGGCGATGGGTGGTCGAGGCCGGATGGATGATCAGCGAGCGGGTGTCGCCGATATTGGCGAGGTGCGAGAACAGCTTCACGTTCGACACCAGCTTGACGCCGGCGTCGTAGCCGCCCTTGAGACCGAAGGTGAAGACCGCGCCGGCGCCCTTGGGCACGTATTTCTTGGCGAGGGCGTGATAGCGGTCGCCGGGGAGTCCGGGATAGCTGACCCACGCGATCTTCGGATGGGACGAGAGCCACAGCGAAACCGCAGCCGCATTGTCGCAATGCTTCTGCATCCGCAGCGGCAGCGTCTCGATGCCGGTGAGGATCAGGAACGCGTTGAACGGCGACAGCGCCGGTCCGATGTCGCGCAGGCCGAGCACCCGGCATGCGATCGCGAAGGCGAAATTGCCGAACGTCTCGTGCAGCACGATGCCCTGGTATTCCGGCCGCGGCTTGCTCAGCATGGGGTAGCGGTCGTCGCGCGACCAGTTGAAATTGCCGCCGTCGACGATCAATCCGCCGATGGAATTGCCGTGGCCGCCGAGGAATTTGGTCAGCGAATGCACGACGATGTCGGCGCCATGCTCGAACGGCCGGCACAGATAGGGCGTCGCCAGCGTGTTGTCGACGATGAGCGGGACGCCGGTGCGCCGCGCAATGTCGGCGATCGCCTCGATGTCGGTGATGATGCCGCCGGGATTGGCGATGGATTCGATGAAGATCGCCTTGGTCTTCGGCGTGACGGCGCGCTCGAAGCTCGCGATGTCGTCGGGGTCCGCCCACACCACGTTCCAGCCGAAATTCTTGAAGGAGTGGTTGAACTGGTTGATCGAGCCGCCATAGAGCTTTTTCGACGCCACGAATTCGTCGCCGGGCGTGAGCATCGCGTGCATCACCAGTACCTGCGCGGCATGGCCGGATGCGACCGCAAGACCTGCGGTGCCGCCCTCGAGCGCGGCGACGCGCTCCTCCAGCACCGCATTGGTGGGATTGCCGATGCGGGTATAGATGTTTCCGAACGCCTGCAGGCCGAACAGCGACGCCGCGTGATCGACGTCCTCGAACACGAACGACGTCGTCTGGTAGATCGGGGTCGCCCGCGCACCGGTGGTCGGATCGGGCTGCGCGCCCGCATGGACGGCGAGGGTAGCGAAGCCAGGCATGCGTTCGGTCATGGCTGATCCTTGTTCCGCCGCGGCGTGCGCCGGGCCCCAGCTTTATCGGAGGCAAATGGTCCGCTCAAGGGCGGGGGCTTCGACCATCACCTTGTCATTCCGGCGCGCGCGTCTTCGCGCGAATCCGGAATCACTGCCGGCCTATGGGTGTCAGTGGCTTTCTTCTTCACCGCGGTCGCCGCGTGCCGCCGCATCGGCGGCGCCGCCGGCGGTGGTCACGCGGTCGAGGGAGAGCCGCTGCACGCCGCGGCCGGACAGCTGCGCCCGCTTCGAGCTGAGGGTGCGCGAATTCACTCCCATCCAGGAGATTTCCGAGGACAGGCGCCCGTATTCGATCTTGGGGCAGCGGTCCATCACCACCTTGATGCCGTTGGCTTCGGCAAGCGCCGCCGCTTCGTCGTTGCGGATACCGAGCTGCATCCAAAGCACGCGCGGCCGAGGCTGCATCCGCACCGCCTGCGCGACGATATCGGGCACATAGCGGCTGGCGCGGAAGACGTCGACCATGTCGACCGGCTCGGGAATGTCGAGCACGCTCCCGTAGCACCGCTGCCCCAGCAGATCCTGCCCGGCGAGGCCGGGGTTGACGGGGATCATGCGATAGCCGCGATCGAGCAGATATTTGAAGGCGAAGTAGCTCGGCCGGCTGGTATTCGCCGAGACGCCGACCATGGCGATGGTCTTCACGGTATTCAGGATACCGCGAATGTAACCATCGTCATAGCGGTCGTGATTCACCGGCGGCCGTGCGTCACTGCGCGCGCCGGTTGCTTCTGATCGCGGCGGTGATGATTCTCTTGCACGGTGCGGACAGCGCGCTCACCTTGCGGATCAGGCAGGCATAGACCTGGTCGCGGTCGGGGATCTGATCGGCGCAGTGCACCTGCGCGTCATTGATGCAGGCCTGCCGTTCGGCGTCGGTCTCGGCGAGCGCCGGCCAGGATGCCGCCATGACGATGACGGAGAGCGCGAGCAGGGCGCCGAGATGCTTGGTGCGCAGAGACATTGGACCTCCTGATTGGAATTCGTGGATTGACGGGCTTAACGCTGGCTCGTAACGCGTGGCTGGGATGGCACTGCTGGCGAACCGGCGAACGACGTTCCTCGGTGGCGCTATCGGTCTTTCCAATTCGGCTTGCGCTTGGCGATGAAGGCCCCGATGCCCTCCTCGGCATCGGGATCGAGCATGTTTTCGACCATCACGCGCGAGGCATAGTCATGGGCTGCCGCGAGGCCCATTTCGAGCTGGGCATAGAACGCCGCCTTGCCGATCCTGATCGCCGCCGCGGATTTGGAGGCGATGTGACGGGCGAGCCGGATCGCCTCGCTGCGTTCCTCGCCGGGCGGCGCCAGCCGGTTGACGAGCCCGATCCGCAGCGCCTCGTCCGCCGCGATCGCGTCGCCCGTGAGCAGCATTTCCATGGCGTGCTTGCGGGCGACATTGCGCGACAAGGCGACCATCGGGGATGAGCAGAACAGGCCGATATTGACGCCGGGCGTGGTGAAGGTGGCGGCCGTCGAGGCCACCGCGAGGTCGCAGGTCGCGACCAGCTGGCATCCCGCGGCGCTGGCGGCGCCCTGGACGCAGGCGATCGCGGGCTGCGGCAGGCGGATCACCGCCTGCATCATGGTGCTGCAGAGACTCCAAACCGCCGTGAAGAAGGCGCGGCCGCCGTCCGCGTCGGCGCGCCGCGCGGTGAGTTCCTTGAGGTCGTGTCCTGCGCAGAAAGCCGGGCCGTTCGCGGCGATGACCACGGCACGTATGGCGGTATCGTCGGCAATCGCGGCGAGAGCCTCGATCGTCGCTTCCAGCATCTCCACCGAGAGGCTGTTGCGCGCTGCCGGTCGGTTGAGGGTGAGCACGGCGATGCCGCCGAGGTTCTCGCGCAGGAGAACCGCTTCATGCGCCGGAATCGTCATGGCGGAGCGTGCGTTCAAACCCGAATCTTTCCGTTTCCAGTTGAGCAAATTGCCTGTGCTTTCGGTGCCGCGCCAGGGCAAAATAGCCGGGTGGCGATGCGGGTCAAAGTGTGTTGCATTTGCGTGACGGCCGCGCGACCGGTCGCCGCCGCGGAGGAACCGCGCATTCGCGGCCCGCTCCGGCCGGCCTAACGGAAGTAGAGTTCCAAGTCCGTGCCGACGTACTCGGATCGAGGCGCGGATTGCCGCGTTCGCAGCGGCGGAGGCTGCGTGATTGCCACCGCCCTCACGGACGAAAATCGCTTTAAAAAATGCACCCTCGGCTCCGCTCCCGAACGCGCAGATTCACGTGTGCAATTTTGTACTGCGCGGCTCTATTGCCGTGCCTATTGTCCGGCGTGTCCGCATGCCAATGGTGCTTCGTCCGAAGAAGTCGTGGCTATGCCGGACCAAGAGGCCTCATGGCAATCCTCAGCGATGATAAGCGGCCCCCCCGCGGTTTCCGAAATACCTCCGCCGGTATGGTGCGCGTCGTCGTGAAGTTGCGGCCCGAGCAGTACGACGCGCTGTCTCGCCACGTGCGCCTCATCGGTTCGACGTTGAGCGAGTTCTTCCGCGAGAGCGCGGTCAACGCGGCGGCCTTCACGCGGGAAGGGAACGGTTCGGCCCTGGGTCCCCTTGGCTCTGCCGCGACGGAAGCCAAGCGTGACCAGGAAAAATCATCGAGATCGGCTTAGAGCATGATCCCGAACTTTTCGGACGAGATCATGCTCAAACTGAAGCAGATTGAGCAGTAGCCGGCTTGTCCCGGCCATCTCGATTATTGAGGCACAAGCGCTGAGCATTCTAAACCGTAACCGATTGATTGACGACAAATGCTCGCCGGTCAAGGATTCGGAAGCGGAGACCCCGGTGGAGTGCGCCATCAGGCTCTGAGCGGGATAACTCTGTGGACGGGAGTGTTCAAAATTGAACAGACCACTGTGCCATATTGCACAGGAAAGGTGTGCTATTTTGCACGAAAACCTGTGGACAAATTGGCGAAGATGTTCAGTTTTGAACAGTGATTTTTTTTTGAGTCCGGAAAATCGGGGCCTATCGGGGGTAGAGCGCCCACGAACAGCACCAAACAGCATCTTGGTCTAAGGACAAAGGAAATCACATGCGTTCTTCCGATCATTCGCCCAAGCCCGAGGCAGGACACCCGTGCCCGATATGCGGCGCCGAAACCACTCTTGCGGAGTGTGTTCCCCACCCCCTGTACGTCAATTTCAAGATACACGGATATCTCTGCGACAGATGCGGGCCCATCAAGTCCTTGGTCGTGAGAGGTTACCCCGAGGCGCGGCAAATGAGGATGGCCGCCCCGTCGACCCGGCGGCGAAGCGGCCTTCGGTGATCGGCTTCCATGGACTCGGGCGGGTCAATCGAGATCCGCCGTATGTCGTCGTCGCTGCCGGTTAGGCGCAAGGCCAGTCAATCCGATCAAATCGTTTTCTCGCCTACGATACCGGCGGTATCGAGCCGACGCTCGAACAGCCGATTGACTTCGATCGCATCGGCGCGGCCAATTGTGAGAAGCGGCAACTTCGTATAATTCGATACCCACGGTCCGCCGGGGGGTACATCATGGCACCTCCGCCGGGGCGGGCGAGCGGGGAGCGGCCGTGCGGTCCGCATAGACGTTCCATGAAAATCAGGCTGCTGCACCGGATCGGGCTCGTGCGATTGTCGCTCTTTGCGGTTGTGGTCGGGCTCGTCACCGGCGCCGGTGCCGTGTTCTTCCGCGCCCTGATCGGGCTGATCCACAACATCGCCTTTCTCGGCCGGTTCGACATCGATTACGACGCCAATTTGTTCACGCCGCCCGGTCCTTGGGGCATGTACGTCATCCTGGTTCCCGTCCTCGGAGGCGTGATCGTCACGTTCCTGGTGACGAATTTCGCGCCGGAAGCGCGCGGCCACGGCGTCCCGGAAGTGATGGATGCGATCTATTACCATCAAGGAGTCATCCGGCCCATCGTCGCTGCGGTGAAGTCGCTGGCCTCCGCGGTTTCGATCGGCACCGGTGCGGCGGTCGGGCGCGAAGGACCCATCATCCAGATCGGTGCCTCGCTGGGCTCCTCGCTCGGGCAGGTCGTGCGGATGGCGCCGTGGCAGCGCATCACGCTGGTCGCAGCCGGCGCCGGCGCCGGCATCGCGGCGACGTTCAATACGCCGATAGGCGGGGTGATGTTCGCGATCGAATTGATGATGCCGGAACTGAGCGCGCGCACGTTTCTGCCCGTCGCGCTCGCGACCGGCACGGCGACTTTCATCGGGCGTATCCTGCTCGGCCTGCAACCGGCGTTCGCGGTTCCGGCGGCGCTCATGGCCGACCGTCCGGCGTCGGTGGCGGCTCTGCTGCTGTTCGCCTTGCTCGGAAGCCTGATGGGACTCGCGGCCACCGCCTTCATACGTGGCCTGAGCCTCGCCGAGGACGTCTTCGAGCGCATCGGCAATCCCTACCTGCGCCACGGGCTCGGCATGCTGATCGTCGGCGTCCTCATCTATGTGCTGCTTCGCACCACCGGGCACTATTATGTCGAGGGCGTCGGCTACGCCACAATTCAGGCCATTCTCACGGGCGGACTCGCAGTGCCGGCTCTGCTCGCCGTGCTGGGGGTGGCGAAGCTTTTTGCCACGTCGATCAGTCTCGGCTCGGGCGCGTCGGGCGGCATTTTTTCGCCGTCGCTCTTCATGGGCGCAACCGCCGGCGGGGCGTTCGGCGCGGTGGTCACCGCGATCCACCCGGTGGAAGGCGTCGGGGTCGCGACCTGCGCCATGATCGGCATGGCGGCCATGGTCGGCGGCGGCACCGGCGCGGCCATGACCGCGGTCACCATGACCTTCGAGATGACCCGCGACTACGATCTGGTCATGCCGATCATCGTCGCGGTCGCCCTGGCGATCGGAGTCCGGCGCCTGCTGTCCGAGGAGAACATCTACACCGTCAAGCTCGTGGCCCGAGGGCATAACGTGCCGAAGGCCCTGCACGCCGACATGTTCCTGGTCCGCCACGCCGGCGAAGTGATGGCGCGGGACGTGATCTTGCTGCGCGCGGAGGCGGACTTCGACGCGTTCTTGCGGCGGCCGGAGCATGCTGGCGGCTTCAGGCATGTCGTGGTGACGCGTGGCGATCGCATCAGCGGTGTGGTCCGCGTAAACACCGCCCTGCGGCGCGGCCTCGAGGATGCCTACACAGGCGTCACGCTGGGAGATGTCGCGCAGCGGCATTTCACCGTCGCACGCGAGGACGACATCATGTTCGACGTCATCACGCGCATGGCGCGGCATGGCGCCAGCATGGTGGTGGTCACAAAGGGCCGCGGCCGGCCGCGGGCCGCGGATGTCGCCGGCATCATCTCTAAGGAACACATCGCCAACTCCGTCGCCGAGAGCATCGAGCCCTATGGCAAATGACGGCCGCAGCGTGCGGTCGAGAAGAAATCCCGACGGTTCGCCCAAGCCCAGAAATTGTGTTGCATTTGCTTGAGCGGCACGTGGAATGAGGCGGGGCGAGCCCCGCTGGGACGCGCCGCAACGGAGACTCGATGAAAAAAGAGTTGGAACGCAGAACCGCGGCGCTTTCGGTCGCCGAATTGGAAGCGTTCCTTCGCGCAGAATTTCCCCAGGTGTTCCATGACGGGAGTGGCGTCGCCATCGAGGACGCCTGGCATGGCGGCGCCCGGGTGCGCCAAGCCTGGCGCGACGCCTTTGCCCGTCCGGGTGGCACCATGTCCGGCCCGACCATGATGGCGCTCGCCGATTTTGCGATGTATGTCGCGGTCCTG
The DNA here is from genome assembly GCA_963800215.1 of uncultured Alphaproteobacteria bacterium. Lineage (GTDB taxonomy): Bacteria > Pseudomonadota > Alphaproteobacteria > Rhizobiales > Xanthobacteraceae > JAJPKK01. The sequence continues at coordinate 25,849 of CAWCZY010000018.1, forward strand.
GCCTCGATCGGCCCGGTGGGGCTTGCCGTCACCACCAGCCTCAACATCAATTTCCTGCGCAAGCCGTCCCGTGGCGACCTCATCGCCGAGGCGAAATTGATGAAGCTCGGCAAGCGCCTGGCGGTAGGGGAGGTGGCGCTGTGGTCGGCCGGGAGCGACGATCTCGTCGCCCATGTCACCTCGACTTATTCCATTCCCGCTCCGCGGCCTGGCTCGTAAACGCATGAAAAGATTGAACTGTAGCCCGGGTTGAGCGCAGCGAAACCCGGGGGCGGCTTCCCCGGATGTCCGCTCCGCTCCCATCCGGGCTACGGCGCATTGCCTTCGCAAGGTCCATTGGTTGGCTGATGGCATTATAATACCAATTAAATAACCGAATGAAAAGATTGAGCAATAGATGGATGCGTCGGCGTTGACCTGGGCAGCCCGCTCCGCTACATCAGCGCCTTCCAATGAGGCCGGGCACGCAAGGCCCGGCCGTGTGTTTCCAGGGGATTTCCCATGAAGACCTATTCGGCCAAACCCGCCGAAGTCGAAAAGAAGTGGGTGATGATCGATGGCACCGGCCTCGTCGTCGGCCGGCTCGCGACCATCGTCGCCATGCGGCTGCGCGGCAAGCACAAGGCCACCTACACGCCCCATGTGGACGACGGCGACAACGTCATCGTCATCAATGCGGAGAAAGTGGTGCTCACCGGCCGCAAGCTGCAGAACAAGGTGTATTACCATCACACCGGCTTCATCGGCGGGATCAAGGAGCGCACCGCGCGGTCGATCCTCGAAGGGCGTTTTCCCGAGCGTATCGTCGAAAAGGCGGTCGAGCGCATGTTGCCGCGCGGCCCGCTGGGCCGCCGCCAATTCGGCAATCTCCGCGTCTACAAGGGCCCCGATCATCCCCATGCCGCGCAAACCCCCGAACCCCTGGATATCGCATCGATGAACCGCAAGAACGTGAGGAGCGCCTGACCATGGCCGAGACGATCCAGTCGCTCGATCAGTTGTCGACCCTCAAGCCGGCCGCGCCGGAAGCGCCGAAATACGTCCAGAAGCTCGACAAGTACGGCCGCGCCTATGCGACCGGCAAGCGCAAGGACGCCGTCGCCCGGGTCTGGCTCAAGCGCGGCGCCGGCAAGATCGTGGTCAACGACCGCGAAATCGAAATCTATTTCGCCCGCCCGGTGCTGCGGATGATGATCCAGCAGCCGCTCACGGTCGCCAACCGCAACGGCCAGTACGACATCATCTGCCGGGTGTCGGGCGGCGGGCTGTCGGGCCAGGCCGGCGCGGTGCGGCACGGCCTGTCCAAGGCGCTCACGCATTTCGAGCCGGAGCTGCGCGGCGTGCTCAAGCATGGCGGCTTCCTCACCCGGGACTCCCGCGTGGTCGAGCGCAAGAAGTACGGCAAGGCCAAGGCCCGGCGTTCGTTCCAGTTCTCGAAACGCTGATCGGGCTTTATCGGATCGCTGCGAAAAGCGGGGGCGCAACGCCCCCGTTTTTATTGGGGCGGGCAGATCGCGTTCAATGGCGCGTTTCTTGCCGGAGGCCGAAGGCAAATGGCCAAGGGCATGCCGTCAAAGCCGTCCAAGCCGGCGGCTCCAAAGGGAGCGAAGCGCAAGCCGGCCGGCGCGGGAACGCGCGGGCGCCGCATCCGTCCCCCGCGCCTCTATCTCTATTTCGATGCGGTGGTTCGCCACGGCTCGATCCGCCGCGCCGCGGAAGCGCTGCGGATCGCCTCCTCGGCGCTCAATCGGCGTGTCCTTGATCTCGAAGAGGAGATCGGCACGATCCTCTTTGACAGGCTCCAAGGCGGAGTCCGCCTGACCGCCGCCGGCGAAACCTTCGCTGCCCATGTGCGGCGCACCTTGAGCGATCTGGAACGGGCCGGCGACCAGATCCAGGCCCTGCAGGGCCTGATGCGCGGCCATGTCGCGATCGGCACCGCGGAATCCGCCGCGGTCGATCTCGTGCCCAACGCGGTGGTCGCATTTCAGCGCGAGCATCCCGGCGTCCGCTTCAGCGTGGCGGTGGGCAATCCGCACACCATGATCGCCGACCTCCTGGAGGACCGCGTCGACCTCATCCTGACCCACGAACAGCCTGCCCATCACGACGTCCTCGTGCTCGCGTCGGCGCCCAAGAGCTTCTGCGCGCTGATGCGGACCGATCATCCGCTCGCGACCCGTCCGCGGCTGCACCTGCGCGACTGCCAGGAATTTCCCATCGTGCTCGCCGACGACATGCTGGCGGGACGCTCGCTGATCGAATCCACCCTGGCGAAGAGCTCGTTCGCGCTCGAGCCGGTGCTGGTGACCAACATGGTGGAAGTGATGAAGCGATACGTGCGCGCGAGCAACGCGATCTGCTTCCAGTTCCGGGTCGGACAGGCGGCCGAGCTCGCCAGCGGCGAACTCGTGGCCGTTCCGCTCGCCGAGCCGGAGTTCTCCCACGCCCAATTGCTGCTGGCGACGCGGCGGGGACGGGTGCTGCCGCCGAGCGCGGCCGCGTTCTGCGAGAACCTGCGTGCGCTCCTGAAGGAGACGGCATCGCTCTGATTTCGGCATCATCGCGCACTTTTTTTTGCGCTATCCGGCCGCCCTCGCGATGGCACATCGTGGGATGCCGTCATAGAGCAAGGAGTGCTCATCATGCGATCCCTCAGCAAAGTCCTGTTGTCCATCGGTCTCCTGATGTCGGGGACGGTGCTCGCGCCGGCCGCGGAAGCGGTGACCGTGCGGCTGAAATGGCTGCACCAGGCCCAGTTCGCCGGCTTCTATGTGGCCAAAGACAAGGGTTATTACGACGCCGCCGGGCTCGATGTTTCGATCCAGCCGGGCGGCTCCGACTTTCCGGCCATCCAGATGGTGGCCGGCGGCAGCGAGCAGTTCGGCGTCACCGGCGCCGACCAGATCCTGATCGCCCGCAGCAAGGGCGTGCCGGTGGTCGCGATCGCCGTGATCTATCGAGAAAATCCGTTCGTGCTGTTCGCGCTGAAGAAGTCGGGCATCACCAAGGCCGCCCAATTCGCCGGCAAGAACATCGGCCTCAAGATCGGCGGCAGCGAGGAGTTGATCTACCGCGCCGTGCTCGCCAGCGCCGGGGTCGACAAGAAGACGCTGCACGAGATGCCGGTGAAGTTCGACTTGTCGCCGCTCCTCACGGGACAGGTCGACGTGTGGCCGGGCTACCTGATCAACGAGGTGATCGCGGCGCAGGAGAAGGGCTTCGACGTCAACGTCATTCGGCCCGCCGATTACGGCGTCGCCATGTATGCCGACACGCTGTTCACCACCGAGCGCATGCTCAAGGAGAAGCCGGACGTGGTCAAGAAATTCGTGGCCGCCACGATCCACGGCTGGTCCGATGCCGTCGCCGACCCGGAAGGCGCGGCGCACACCACGGTCAAGTTCGGCAACAAGCTCGAATACCCCCACGAGCTGGCGATGATGAAGGCGAGCATCGCCCTCATCAAGCCGGACAAGGACCCGATCGGCGCATCGAAGGCGGCCGAATGGGAGGAGCTGCAGACCAAGCTGGTCAATGCCGAGTTCCAGAAGGCCAAGGTCGACGTGAGCAAGGCCTTCACCAACGCCGAACTGCCGCAATGAACATGCGTGCCGTGCTACGCGAGGCTGCGGGCACGCAGGTAGAGTCGATGCTGGTTCATGCCGACGCGCTTCGGCTTCGCTACGGCGAGGTCGAAGCCGTCGGCGGCGTCTCGCTCGCGATCGAGAGCGGCGAATTCGTCTCCCTCCTCGGGCCGAGCGGCTGCGGCAAATCCAGCATCCTGCGGGCGATCGCCGGCCTGGTGCCGGTCGCCGGCGGCGAACTCAGGATTGCCGGCGGGCCGCCGGGGGAGGGCGCGGGGCTGCAGATCGGCATGATGTTCCAGAAACCGCTGCTGCTGCCATGGCGGACCACGCTGGAGAACGTGCAATTGCCGGTCGAGATCGCCATGCACAGCGGCAGCCATGTGGGCCGGGTCGAGCGCCAGCTTGCCATGGACCTCCTGCGGATCGTCGGTCTTGCCGATTTTGCCGACGCCTATCCGCACCAGCTTTCCGGCGGGATGCAGCAGCGCGCCGCGCTGGCGCGCACCCTGATGTCGGATCCCGACATCCTGCTGTTGGACGAGCCGTTCGGGGCGCTCGACGAGTTCACCCGCGAGACCTTGAACGAAGAGCTGCTTTCGATCTGGCGTTCCGGCCGCACGCGCCTGAAGGCCATCGTCATGGTCACCCATTCGATTCCGGAAGCGGTGGCGATGTCGGACCGCATCATCGTGCTCGGTCCGCGCCCGGCGCGGCTCCTCGATGTCGTCGCGGTCCGGCTCCCGCATCCGCGCGATCCCGCCGATCCCGGCTTCGCCCGCATGCTCGGCCAGGTTCGAACCGCCGCGAGGCCCAAGTCATGAGCATCGTCATGAGCCGCGCCCTGAACCGCGCCTGGGCGATCCCGCTGGCTTTCGTCATCGGCGTGCTCGCGCTGTGGCAGGGGCTTGTGGTGGGGTTGGCAATTCCGGAATACCTGCTGCCGGCGCCGCTCGTCATCGTCGAGACGCTCGACCGCTCCCTGCTGACCGAGATCGCGTATACCGCGGGGGAGGCGCTGTGCGGCTTCGTGATCGCGAGCGGCCTTGCGTTCGCCGCGGCGATCGCCTTCGTGCGGTTCCGGACCATCGAGCAGGGCCTTTTCCCGTTCGCCATCACCCTGAAAACCACCCCGATCGTCGCGATCGCGCCGCTCTTGGTGCTGTGGCTCGGGACCGGCTGGTGGTCGAAGGTCGCGGCCGCCGTCCTGATCTCGTTCTTTCCGGTGCTGGTGAATACCGTCAAGGGGCTCAAGGCGCCCGAGGCGGACTTCCAGGACCCGTTCCGGACCATGCGGGCCGATCCGGCGCAGATCTTCCGCAAGCTGCGGATTCCCTATTGCCTGCCGTATTTCTTTTCGGCGCTGAAGATATCGTCCTCGCTGGCGATCGTCGGCGCCATCGTCGGCGAGTTCGTGGGCGCCGAGCACGGGCTCGGCTACCTGATCGTGATATCGTCGGCCCATCTGGAGACGCCGACCGTGTTCCAGGCGATCGGCGCCGCGGCCCTGATCGGCATCGCGATGTTCTACCTGCTCGAATGGGTGGAAAAGCGCGTCGTGTTCTGGGCCCAAGTCGAGTTGGAGTGAGCCGAGCTGGAGTGACCCATGCCTTATCGCACCGATACCTTCCGCATCGCCATGGCGGGACCGGCCGATCTTTCGCGAATGACCGCGCTGATCGAGGACGGTGCGCTCGATCCCACCGAGATCGTGGCGATCCTGGTCAAGACCGAAGGCAATGGCGGCGTCAACGATTTCACCCGGGAGTACACCTGCACGACCATCGCGGCGACGCTCGCACCCTATCTGCGTGCCACCAATGCCGAGGTGGAGCGGCGCATCGCCATGGTGGTGTCCGGCGGCACCGAGGGCGTGCTGAGCCCCCATGCCACCATCTTCGCGCGGGTGCCGACACCCGCCAATCGTACCAACGGCCATGGCATCAATGGCAACGGCATCAACGGCCACGGCGTCAACGGCCACGGGAAAGGCAAGCGGCTCGCCATCGGGATCGCGGCGACGCGGGACTTCCTGCCCCACGAGGTCGGGCGTGGCCCGCAGATCGAGGCGACCGCGCAAGCCGTCAGGGAGGCCATGCAGGACGCCGGGATTTCCCGCGTCGAGGACGTGCATTGGGTCCAGGTGAAATGTCCGCTGCTCACCGCGGAGCGGGTGCAGGCGGCAGTGCGCGCCGGCCACAGCCCGGTGACGGAGATCGCCTACAAGTCGATGGCCTATTCGCGCGGCGCCTCCGCGCTGGGCGTCGGCGTTGCCATGGGCGAGATCGCGGCGCCGGTATCCGACGAGTGCGTGCTGTCGGACTGGTCGCTCGCGTCCGGCGTCGCTTCGGCTTCGGCGGGGATCGAATTGAAGAACAACATCGTCATCGTGCTCGGGAACGCCGAGGAGGCGACCGGGGATTGCGTCATCGCCCATGCGGTGATGCAGGATGCGATCGACGCCTCCGCGGTCATCGCGGCGCTCCGCAGCTCCGGGATTTCCGCCGCCGATGGCGCGGCCATCGAGGCGTCCCGCATCGTCAACGTGCTGGCGAAGGCCGATCCGTCGCCGGACGGCATGCTGCGGGGATGGCGCCACACCATGCTCGACGACACCGACATCTCCGCCACCCGCCACGCCCGCGCCGCCGTCGGCGGCGTGATCGCAGGATTGACGGGCTGTCCGGCGGTGTTCGTCTCCGGCGGCGCCGAGCACCAGGGCCCCCCCGGCGGCGGGCCGGTCGCGGTGATTGCGAGAGTGTAGGGCCGTCATTCCGGCGCCGTGCGAAGCACCGATCCCGGAATCCAGCGCTGGACGCCGAGAACCTGGATTCCGGGTTCCGGCCTGCGGCCTGCCCCGGAATGACATGCGCCGCACACACAAAAAAGCGGGCACCCGGAAGGTGCCCGCGAGTTGGGATCGGCTGCTCGATCCTGGGAGGAACCGTGCCTCAGCCCGAGTAATACATTTCGTATTCGACGGGGTGCGGGGTGTGCTCGAAGCGGATGACTTCGGTCATCTTGAGGTCGACGTAGGAGTCGATGAAGTCGTCATCGAATACGCCGCCGGCCTTGAGGAAGCCGCGGTCGGCATCGAGGCTGTCGAGCGCCTCACGCAGCGAGCCGCACACGGTGGGGATCTGCTTCAATTCGGCGGGCGGCAGGTCGTAGAGGTCCTTGTCCATGGCCGGGCCGGGATCGAGCTTGTTCTTGATGCCGTCGAGGCCCGCCATCAGCATGGCGGCGAAGCCGAGATAGGGATTGGCGAGCGGATCGGGGAAGCGCACCTCGACGCGCTTGGCCTTGGGGTTGTTGGTCCACGGGATGCGGCACGAGGCGGAGCGGTTGCGGGCGGAATAGGCGAGCAGGACCGGCGCTTCGAAGCCCGGCACCAGGCGCTTGTAGGAGTTGGTGCCGGGGTTGGTGAAGGCGTTGATCGCCTTGGCGTGCTTGATGACGCCGGCGATGTAGGACAGGCAGGTCTCCGACAGGTCGGCATATTTGTTGCCGGCGAACACCGGCTTGCCGTCCTTCCAGATCGACTGGTGGCAATGCATGCCGGAGCCGTTGTCGCCGTAGATCGGCTTGGGCATGAAGGTCGCGGTCTTGCCGTAGATGTTGGCGACCTGGTGGATGCAGTATTTGTAGATCTGCAGCTGGTCGGCCATCGACACCATGGGGGCGAACTTCATGCCGAGCTCATGCTGGGCGGAGGCGACCTCGTGGTGGTGCTTCTCGACCTTGACGCCCATCTTGGCCATGGCGGCGAGCATCTCGGAGCGCATGTCCTGCACCGAGTTCCTGGGGCGGCACCGGGAAATAGCCGGCCTTGGTGCGGATGCGGTGGCCGAGATTGCCGCCCTCGTATTCGGTCCACGAGTTGATCGGCAGCTCGATCTGGTCGACCTTGTAGCCGGTATTGTAGGGCTCGGCGGAGTAGCGCACGTCGTCGAACACGAAGAACTCGGCCTCGGGGCCGAAGAAGATGGTGTCGCCGATCCCCATCGACTTCACCATGCGCCTCGGCCTTGCGGGCGATGCCGCGGGGGTCGCGGTTGTAGGGCTCCCCGGTGGTGGGCTCGAGCACGTCGCACACCAGCACCAGGGTGGTCTCGGCGAAGAACGGATCGATGCAGGCCGAGTTGGGTCGGGCATCAGGCACATGTCGAACTCGTTGATCGCCTTCCAGCCCGGCGATCGAAGAGCCGTCGAACATCTGGCCTTCCGAGAACGTCTCCTCCTCGATCATGCTGATGTCGAAGGTCACGTGCTGCCACTTGCCGCGCGGATCGGTGAACCGGAAATCTGCGTATTTTACGTCATTGTCCTTGATCAGCTTCAGGACGTCATGGGCCGTCGTCATTGAAGGGGTTCCCTCGTTCGAATATTTGCCGGCTCAACCGGCCGGTGTTTCGAGTTCATATGGCATCCAGCCCCGATGGCAAGATGCCGAGGGTACCAGCCGCTATCCCGATTTCAGATGGCATCCAGCCCGGATTCCCCGGTACGGATCCGGATCGCTTCCTCGATCTTGGAGACGAAGATTTTTCCGTCGCCGATCCGGCCCGTCTGGGCGGCGCGGCGGATCGCATCGACGGCCTTGTCGACCATTTCGTCGCTCAGCACGACCTCGATCTTCACCTTGGGCAGGAAATCGACGACATATTCGGCGCCGCGATAGAGCTCGGTATGACCCTTCTGGCGCCCGAACCCCTTCGCCTCCGTGACCGTAATGCCCTGAAGCCCCACCTCCTGAAGAGCCTCCTTCACTTCGTCCAGCTTGAAGGGCTTGATGATGGCCTCGATTTTTTTCATTGCATTTCGTCCTTCGCCCGCGCAACGCGAGCATTCCCAGGGGCGCGCCGCTGGTTAGCAGGGTCCATGCCAAACTCCGCGGAGGCGGCAAAAGACCTTTGGTCTCAGCCATCTAATACCCGATTGTCGGGGGCATCCCCGGTAACCCCCGGTGGGGCTGATTAAGATAGCACCACTCTGCCCAATAGCTATGCAAACCACAAACGGGCAACAGGGCGGCCGGGCTAACTGAACATCATTTAGGCGTCGTTTGCCGCCGGAGGCACCCATTTGTTGCCGGGAGCGCCGGCGACGCAGTAGCCTGCGGCGGATGATCGAACTTCTGACCAATGCCGAGATGGGGGAGGCGGACCGTCGAACCATCGCCTCCGGGGTTCCCGGCGCGGAACTCATGGAGAATGCGGGCGCGGCGGTCGCCGAAGCCGTCATCCGACGTCATCCGCCCGGCAGCAAGGTGGCCGTCGTCGCCGGCCCCGGCAACAATGGCGGCGATGGCTTCGTCGCGGCACGTCATCTGGCGGCGGCCGGCTTTCGCGTCCGGGTTTGCCTGATCGGGGCGCCGGACAAACTCAAGGGCGATGCGGCATGGGCGGCCGGCCGATGGGGCGGAGCGGTCGCGTCGGCACCCGATCTCGCCGATGCCGCCGTCATCATCGATGCCTTGTTCGGCGCCGGCCTCGATCGTCCGGTGAGCGGGGACGCCCTCGCCGCGATCGAGGCCATGAACGCTGCCGGATGCCCTATCGTCGCGGTCGATCTCGCCAGCGGGATAAACGGCACCACCGGGGCGGTGATGGGGGCCGCGGTCAGGGCGACGCGAAAGCGTGACCTTCTTTCGTAGGAAACCCGGCCATCTCCTTCTGCCGGGACGCATTTATTGCGGACCGGTCAGTGTCGTGGAGATCGGAATCGGGGCCGATGTCCTAGCCGCGATCAAACCCGCGACGTTCGAGAACACCATGGAGCTTTGGCGCGGCCGGTTTCCGGTGCCGGGGGTCGAAGGGCACAAATACAGCCGAGGGCATGCCGTTGTCGTGTCCGGCGGCATGTCCCATACCGGCGCCGCACGCCTTGCGGCCATGGCGGCGCTGCGTGGCGGCGCCGGGCTCGTCACCATCGCTTCGCCCCGGGCTGCGCTCGCCGTCAATGCGGCCGCCAGCCTGGCGGTCATGGTGCGGCCCGTCGACGGCGCGGCGGAGTTCGAGATGCTGCTTTCGGACAAGCGCTTCAATGCGGTGGCGATCGGGCCGGGGGCAGGCGTCGGCGCCGCCACCCGCGAAATGGTCATGGCGTCGCTGCGCGGCGAACGGGCCGTCGTCATCGATGCCGACGGCCTGACGAGCTTTGCCCGGGGGCGGAGGAAGGGGGACAGGGCGGGGCCGACAACGACCGCGACGAGCTGTTTGCCGCATTGGCGGCCAACGGCAAAGTCGGTGTTGACCCCCCATGCCGGGGAGTTCCACCGGCTGTTCGACGGCACAATTCCGGCCGGTGCGAAAACGAAGACCAGGCGCGCGCCGCCGCGCGCCGGTCCGGCGCGGTGGTCGTCTTCAAGGGCGCCGACACCGTCATCGCGGCGCCGGACGGCCGCGCCGCCATCAATGCCAATGCGCCGCCCTGGCTCGCCACCGCGGGCACCGGCGACGTGCTGGCCGGGCTCACCGCCGGCCTGCTCGCCCAGGGCATGCCGCCATTCGAAGCCGCCTGTGCCGCCGTATGGATTCATGGCGAAGCCGCCAACCGCAGCCGGCCCCGGCATGATCTCGGAGGACCTCGCGCCGCGGATTCCCGAGGTCTACGCGCGCTTGCTTGAGGCGTAACGCGTGGCGCGGATTAAGCAGAATGGAACGCTCTGGCCAACGGACACTCCCCTCGCAGAGCATGTCCGGACCCGGCGAACGGAGACATCCGCGCAGTGGACCGTGAGGCGGCTAACGACCCATTTCACACATGGCTGAGCGAGAAAATAGCCCGACAAAGGCGCGCGACTGCTGCGGCGCCGCCGACGCGCTCGGTCGAGGCCTGATCACTCGCCGCGCCTGGCCGCGGTCAGAATGCCGCGCCAGCTCCCGCAAAGCCGAGCAATACGCAGCAATGCCGAAACAGCGAAATATATTCAAAGCACCCATATCGCGATTGACACAATTGATAGAAGGCAGAAATGGACCCGGCACGTATGCTGGCGGGCTTTCCGGCACCCTGGACTGTAGTCGAAACCACCGGCGAATTCACCGTTAAGGACGCAAGCGGTCGAGCCCTGGCTTACTTCTATTGGTGGGGCGACGGAACGACGACGCTTCTCACACGGGACGAGGCGAGGTGCTTGGCGGAGAAATTTGCCAAGATGCCGAGCTTTATGGTGGTGCGGGGGCGCGAAGGCGGGGAGGTCACGCCGCCATCTCGGCTCTGATCCGCTGCACCGTGCCGGTGCCGACACCGAAACGGGCCGCGCACCCCTACTGGCGAAAGCCGACGCAGCATCGCAGTCTAACGTTGGTCAATCCAACGAAACTTGCCCCTACAGGAACCCGATCGACAGCCAGGGAAACAGCGCCACTACGATGAGCGCGAGCAGCACCGCGCCGAGATACGGCCATACCCGGCCCATGGCCTCGTCCGGAGGCGACCCGCCCGATCGCGCAGGCCGCATAGAAGCCGACGCCGAATGGCGGCGCGAACAGGCCGATGCCCATGGCGAGGATCACCACCATGGCATAATGCACGTCGTGGACCCCGAGCGCGCGGGCGGCCGGAAACAGCAGCGGGCCGAACAGCACGATGGCGGGAATGCCTTCCAGCACGCTGCCGAGGATGGCGAAGGCCACGATGGTCACCGCGAGGAAGCCGAGCTGCCCGCCCGGCACCCGCTCCATCATCGCCACCAGCTGGCGCGAGAAGCCGGATTGGGTCAGCGCCCAGGCCATGGCGGTCGCGGTGCCGATGATGAGCAGGATCGCACCGGACAGCGAGGCGGTCTCGATCAGCATGGGATAAAGCCGCCGCCAATCGAACTGGCGGTAGATGAAGAGGCCGGCGGCGATGGTGTAGACGATGCCGACCGTGGAGACCTCGGTCGCGGTGGCGACGCCCTCGATCACGGCGGTGCGGATGAGGAACGGCAGCGCCAAGGCGGGCAGGGCGACGACGAAGGTCCGCAGCACCTCGCGCGGCGGCGCGCGCTCGACCCCGGCGAGGCTCTCGCCGCGGGAGCGGTAGCGGCACACGATGACCAGGGCGACGGCCGCGACCAGCGCCGGCAGCAGGCCGCCGGTGAACAGTCCCGCGATCGAGACCCCCGTCACCGAGCCGATGGTGATCAGCACCAGGCTCGGCGGGATGGTCTCCGACATCGCGCCCGAGGCGGCGAGCAGCGCGACCAGCTCGCCGGGGTTGCGCCCCGCGCCGCTGCATTTCCGGAAACAGCACCGGCGCGACGGCGGCCATGTCGGCGGCCTTGGAGCCGGAAATGCCGGACACCAGGTACATGGCGCCGAGCAGCACATAGGACAGGCCGCCGCGGACATGGCCGATCAGCGCCGCCATGAAGTCGACCAGCACGCGGGCGAGCCCCGTCATCTCGATCAGACAGGCCGAGGAAGACGAACAGCGGCACCGACGAGCAGGATCAGGTTGGAGGTGCCTTCGTCGATCCGGCTCGCCATGATGGTGAGCGGAACCCGTGTCGTCAGCGCCAGATAGGAAAGCGTGGAAATGCCGAACGCGAAGGCGATCGGCACGCCCAGGGCGACGCACAGCCCGACCATCCCCACGAAGAAGATCACCAGGTTGAGATTGCCGATCTCGGCGAGCAGCGGCCGCGCCAGCCACAACCCGAACGCCGATCGCGAGCACGGCCGCCAGCGCGGTCGCGGCGCCCGCGAGGCTGGCGCGCTCGATCAGCCGCGCCACCACGATCACCAGCATGAGCACGGCGCCGACCTCGATCGCCGCGACCCGGTAGCCGTCGCGGATTTCCAGCGCCGGCGTGGTGATGAACCACTGAATCTCCACATAGTCGCGCGCCGGCGCGATCATCATGACCAGGAAGGCGGCGACCACCATGGTGGCGAAGGTCTCGAGCCAGCGCCGCCAGCGCGGCGGCGCCAGCCCGACCAGGAAGGCGAGCCGCATGTGCTCGGCGCGGCGCAGCGCGATGACCGAGCCGAGCATGGCGAGCCACAGGAACAGCGTCGAGGCGAGCTCGTCCGACCAGGTCAGCGGGGAATTGAAGACGTAGCGCGAGATCGACGCCGATCAGCAGCACCAGGATTTCCACGCCCACCAGCGCCGCCGCCGGAATCTCCGTCGCCCAGGCGAGCGCCCGCTCCAGGCGCGCGAACCTGCATGGGCGCGCCGGGACGGTGCCGCCGCGGCGAGCGCCTGCTCCGAGGCGGAAACGAGCCCGGCGCCGTCGCCGCCCTCGACCATGGCTTCAGCTCAAGGCTGCCGACCTGCTTCTCCAGCGCCGCCCACGCCTGCGGTCCGTATTTCTGCTTCCAGTCGGCATAGAATCCGGCACCGCGCAGCACCGCGCGGAATTTCTCCGGTATCGGTCTGGTTGAAGATCATGCCCTTCTTGGTCAGCTCGCCCTGCATGGACTCGTTGAGCTGGCGCACGTCCTCGCGCTCCTTCAGGGCGGCGCCGTTGATGTTGCGCGCCACGATCTCCTGGAGGTCCTTCGGCAGCTCCGCCCATGCCCGCGCATTGGCCAGCGTCCAGAACCCGTCCCACATGTGATTGGTGAGGGAGACGTATTTCTGCACCTCGTAGAACTTGAAGAGGTCGATGAGGGACAAGCGGGTTCTCCTGGCCCTCGACGATCTTGGTCTGGAGCGCGGAATAGACCTCGTTGATGTTGATGCTGGTGGGCGAGGCGCCGAGCGCCTTGAACATCGAGGTCCACAGCGGGCTGACCGGCACCCGGATCTTGAACCCTTGAGATCGTCCGGCGCATTGATGGGGTGGGTGCTGCTGGTGACCTGGCGATAGCCGTTGTCCCACATGTTGTCGAAGGCGTAGAGCCCGGCCTTTCCGATGGCGCCGCGGATATAGGCGCCGAGCGGGCCGTCCATCGCGGTCCACACCTGCGGGTAATCCTTGAAGGCGAAGCCGATGCCGTTGATGGCGGCGACCGGCACATAGGTCGCGAGGATGAGGCCGGACAGGTTGAACATCTGGATCGCGCCGGTGCGCAGCTGCGACAGCATGTCGGTGTCGCCGCCGAGCTGGCTGTTGGGAAACAGCTGAATCTCCATGCGGCCGCCGGACTTCCTGTCTGATCTGTTCGACCGCTTCCCGCAGCCGGACGTTCATGGGGTGCGCCGCGACGTTGTTGTTGGCGTAGCGGAACACGAACTCGGCGGCATCGCCGCGCCGTGTGAGAATGCCGAAGGCCGCGACGCCCGTGGCGGCGCCGGTCGTCCGCAGCAGGGTGCGGCGTGTCAGTCTCATCATCGGCGTATCCCCATCGGCTTTTTTGTTGATCCGCCGCCAGATTAGTTTAGGTCCGGCTGTTGTGCCAGCGCTCGTGTTACGATGTGTCCGACTTGCACAAGATCGTCATCGCCGGGCTTGGGCGATCTCGATCAGCGGGCACCGCCGTTCCACACCGGCGTCGTGTCGCGATAGTCGAGATGACCGGGACAAGCCCGGTCATGACGGCGTGGATGGTGAGAAGCGTGATTGGCCTTAGAGGAGGTCCGGGGATCGCCGGCCGATGAAACAACCGCACTCGCAGAAAGCACCGGCTCCAGCGGCGAAAGGCAAGCCGTTCGGCAAGTTCAGCCACGGCGTCGCGGCGATGCGGTCAGCGCGCCGCCGCGGAATTCAAGCGGGACGAGCAATACGAGGCCTCGCCCGGCGTGACCGAGGCGCTCGCGGCGGTCGACGCCGGCGCGCCGGCCATCCTCGTCGTCGGGCGGGCCGGAACCGGCAAGACGCGGCTCGTCCAATATCTCAAGGCGAGGCCCGGCGGCGAGCTGCAGGCGACGGTGGCGCCCACCGGCATTGCCGCCCTGAACGCGCAGGCGCAGACGATTCACTCCTTCTTCCGGTTCGAGCCGACCGTGCTCGACGCCGCCAACCTCTCCGACGGCGGCAAGTTCGGCAACGTCTATCGCCGCATGAAACGTCTCATCATCGACGAGATTTCCATGGTCCGCGCCGACCTCATCGACGCCATGGATGCCCGGCTGCGCAGGGTCCGCGCCGACCAGCGCCGGTTCGGCGGCGTGCAGGTCGTCATGGTCGGCGATTTCCTGCAGCTTCCTCCGGTCATCCAGCAGAACGACTGGCCGATGCTGGAGGCGCTCGGATATCGCGGCCCGTTCGCCTTCAACGCCCATGCGCTGGCGGACCTGCCGGTGAAGACCGTGACGCTCGACCGGGTGTGGCGCCAGGACGAGCAGGACTTCATCGAAATCCTCGGCCACATCAGATCGGGCAATGCGATCGGTGCGGCGCTGGAACGGCTGAACGAGCGCTGCGTCGGCCCGCACCGGGCCGGCGTCGCGCCGCTGCTGCTCACGGCGACGCGCGCCGCGGCCGACGGCTACAACAAGCGCGGCCTGCAACGCCTTGGGCGGCGAGCGCGCCGGCTTTCAAGCCAAGATCGATCGCGAGTTCACGCTTGCCGCCGGCGAGCCTGCCGGTTCCCGAATACATCGAGCTTGCGGTCGGCGCCCGCGTCATGGCGGTCAAGAACGACGGCCAGGGCAGGTGGGTCAACGGCTCGCTGGGAACGGTGACGGGCTTTTGCGAGCGACGGCGCCAACGTGGTGTTCGATCGCCGGCGCGAAGAGCACCTGGTGTCGCCGGTGGCCTGGGAAAAGGTGCGCCAGCAGTGGAACGAGACGACCAAGCGGATCGAGACCGAGGTCGTCGCGGCGTACCGGCAGATTCCGCTCATTCACGCCTGGGCGGTGACGATCCACAAGGCGCAGGGCCTCACCCTCGACGATGTCCGCATCGATCTCGGCTCCGGCGCCTTCGCGCCCGGCCAGGTCTATGTGGCGATATCGCGGGTGCGGAGCCTGTCGGGACTGTCGTTCGCGCGGCCGCTGCGATCGGCCGACATCCAGGTCGATCCGATGCTGGTGGAGTTCATGCGGTGGGTCCAGTTGGAGGATTCGCCGGGACCGCAGCCGATCGTGTTGGAGTAGGGGTCTTCGGAATGTAAATTGCAAGCGTTCCGAACTCCGAGGGAACACCATGACGCTGGACCGCCGTCAATTTCTGCATCTGGCAGCGGCGGCAGCCGCCGTGCCGGCGGGATCGCGGATCGCACGGGCGCAATCCTATCCGACGCGGCCGGTGCGCATGATCGTTCCGTATCCGCCGGGCGGCGTGAGCGATATCATCGGCCGCTTGATCGGACAATCGTTGTCGGAACGGCTGGGCCAGGCGTTCATCATCGAGAATCGGGCGGGCGCCGGCAGCAGCCTCGGCACCGAGGCGGCCGTGAATGCGCCTCCCGATGGTTACACGCTGCTGTTGGCGGGTTCGTCGAATTCGATCAATGCCACGTTCTATCCAAAACTGAGTTACAATTTCATCCGCGATCTGGCACCGGTCGCGACCATCATACGCGCGCCGCAGATCCTGGAGGTCAACCCGTCGGTTCCGGCGCACACGGTTCCCGAGCTCATCGCCTACGCGAAGGCCAATCCGGGCAAGCTCAACTTTGCATCTGCGGGCAACGGCGGGCTTTCGCACCTGGCCGGCGAATTGTTCAAGATGATGGCCGGCGTCGACATGGTGCACGTGCCCTATCGCGGCGCGGCGTTGGCGGTGACCGACATGCTCGGGGGACAGGTACAGCTCATGTTCGACATCGCGCCGTCTTCGATCGAACACATCCGCGCCGGCCGGCTGCGCGCGCTGGCGGTGACGAGCCCGACGCGCTCCGAGGTGCTGCCGGACCTGCCGGCCGTGGCCGAGTTCGTGCCTGGGTACGAGGCGACGAGCGTGAACGGTCTCGTCGCGCCCCGGAAAACGCCCGCCGATATCGTCGACACCCTCAACAGGGAGATCAACGCCTGCCTTGCCGATCCCAAAATGCAGGCACGGCTCGCCGACCTCGGCGGCACGGTCCTTGCCGGCTTGCCCGCCAACTATGGCGCGATCATTGCCGACGAGACCGAGAAATGGGGCAAGGTCGTCAAGTTCGCCGCCGTCAAGCCGGAGTAAATCGCTACTCATTTCTGCGATATCATCCTGAGAGCTCGTGAGCCATTTCAAGGACCTCGTCCTGAGCCTGAAAGGCGCGTCTCAAAGCATGGCCACGGGCAACTCCATCGCACCGAGTTGCACACGCCGTGCGCGCGGCCATCCTTCGAGACGCGCGCAAAAGCGCGCTCCTCAAGGACGAGGTCGTTGGAATCAGGTTGAGGTTCGCAAATTAGCGGTTTCGCGGCGCGCCGGCCACATATTGCCATGAAGTTCGTGCGAACTGGCCTGGGTACAAAACACGGGGAAACGTCATGAGTTGTCGCGTAGCGTTTATTGCGTTCGGCGTGATGCTGGCTGCAGGGCAGATGGGGCAAGCGGTGGGGCAGGCGGCCGAGCCGGCGGCCCTGATCGGGACGGCGATCGAAAAGCTCGGCGGCCAGGCAAAGCTCGAGGCCATCTCGACGATCTCGATCTTTGCCAGGCACAAGCACTGGGATCCGCAGGAGACCTTGGTGCCCGATGTCGGGACCCGCCTCGGTGGCACCGCGCGCTTCACGCTGACCCAGGACATCGTGGGCAATCGCGCCCGCTACGACTGGGTGCGCTTCCGGGTCGCGCCGATGGTGCGCACCTTCATCTACACCGAGGTGTTTGCCGGCGGCGTCGGCTATGTGCTTGGCGAAGACAACATCGTTCTCTCGAAGCAGGCGAAGGAAACCGTCCCGTCGCTCCACACCATGAGCGCGTCACGGGTGATCGCCCATCAGCGCGAATTGCACCGCCAGTCGCCCCGCCTCCTGGTCGAGATGCTGAGCCATCCCGACCGGCTGGCAGCGCTTGCCGACGAGACCATCGACGGCAAGACCTTCCCGGTCGTCTCCTACAAGGGCGACGATGCCACCTGGTACGTGCTGTTCGGGGCCGACGGCCTGCCGGCGCGCATCCGCACCATCGACTCCGACGGCGTGTGGGGCGACAGCAATTACGACCTCATCCTCGGCGACTGGCACGATGTCGGCGGCGTCAAGTTCGCGTTCGACCAGTCGTTCACCCTCAACGGCCACGAAGTGCAGCACACCTATGTCGATGAGATCGTCCTCAATCCCAGGCTTTACGACGATCTCTTCCGGATCCCAAAAATCGTGGCGGAGACGGCGGCCAAGCAGAAGGCGCCGGCGCAAGTCAACATCCAATGGATGCTGCGGCGTGCCAACTGGGGTTCGTTCATCGATTCAGACCAGCTCGCCTATGATCCCGCCGTCGTCCCCGGCAATGTCTGGACCGAGATCAAGCCCGGCATCTGGCACATTACCGGCGGCAGCCACAATTCCCTGGTGGTCGAGATGAAGGACTACCTCGTCGCGTTCGACGCGCCGATCGGCAACGAGATGTCGCGGATGACGATCGCCGAAGCGGAGCGGCGCTTTCCTGGCAAGCCGTTCAAGTACCTGGTGCTCACCCACCACCACATGGACCACGTCAACGGCGCGCGCGCGTTCGCGGCCGAGGGCGCCGACCTCGTGTTCGGCCCCGGCGACCGCGAATGGTTTGCGCATCAGATGCAGGCGCCCAATCGCATCCGGAATGACGAACTGTGGCAGAAGCCGCGCAATGTCGGCCTCACCGAGGTCAAGGACAAGCTCACGCTCACGGACGGGCAACGCAAGATCGACCTCTACGTGATCGACAATTCCCATGCCAAGGGCATGCTCGTCGCTCATATCCCGGATGCCGATTTCGGCTGGGCGGTGGACATCTGGAGCCCGACCCGGGACATTCCGGGACAACTCGCCTCCCACAAGGAGTTCGTCGCGGGGCTGCGCAAGATCGGCATAATGCCGACGACCTGGGCGGGCGGCCACGGCACCGGTCCGGCGCCGATCAAGCCGCTGGTCGAGGCCCTCGACAAGATGCCGGCGGGAAATTGAGCGGCGCGCAGCGCGCGCAGGTTCATTGCGTAACTACATTTGGCGGTCATTCCGGGGCGGTGCCAACGGGTCCGGCCCTGCAGTCCCGCGCCGCAGCCTGAATTCCGGGTTCACGCGAAGGCGCGTGCCCCGGAATGACAGTTTACGGGACCGTCACAACTTCTGCGTAAGGGCGACGTAAAAGCCGCGCCGGGGACCGTATTGCGGGGCAAAGACGCCGATGCCGCTGCCGTCCCGAAGCTCGTAGATGGTGTCGAAGAGGTTGACGACATCGAATCGCACGACGGTGGCTTTCATGTCCGGCGCCAGGTAGAAATCGTGGGAGACGCCGATATTGAACTGGGCGTAGGGCGGCACGTGCCCCGTGTTTGCGAAGTCATCCCGCAGGCCGCTCCCATAGATCATGTCCATGCTGAACAGCGTCGCCTTGTCCCACCGATAGGACGCGCCGGCCGACCCGGTCAGGTACTGCATGTCGTCGGTGTAGTGCCAATTGTTGAGGAGATAATCATAGGTCGGACCGTCGATGAGATACTGGTTCGATACGACGTCGATGGCCTTGGTGTTGTTCGCCGACAGATTGCCGTAAGCCTTGAAGTCGCCGTTTTGATACTTGGCCTTGAATTCTATTCCTTCGCTGTAGCCCTTGGCATAGTTGAACTGGGTCAGGATCACGGCCTGGCCGAACTGCCCGTCGTCGATCATGTCGGTCGCGATCTTGTAATAGGCGTCGACGCCAACGGTGAGGCCGGGGAGCAGCCTCTGGTCCATGCCGATATCGAAATAGTGAGATCGTTCCGGCAGCACCGGATTGTCGAGCGGGATGTCCGGCTGATTCGTCGTATTGGTGACGAGCGACAAATTCGCCGGAACCGCCTGGGCCTGCATCGGCGGGGTGAAATAGCGGGCATAGCCCGCATGGATGGTGGTCGCTTCGATCGGCTTGTAGACGAAGCCGATGCGCGGGCTGAACTGGTTGGCATCGACGAACTGGTACAATTGATCGAACCGCAACCCGGTATTCAGGGTGAACTGGTCGGTGATCTTCCACTCGTCCTGGACGTAGCCGCCGATGTTCCAGCCGATCAGCGAATTCCTGTCCTCGACGGTGAACGGGTTGGGCAGCACGGCGCCGCTCGGAGTGACGGGCAACACGGTCTGGATATTGCTGACGTTGGTGCCCTCGGCGCTTACGGCGAACCCGGCCCGCAGCGTGTGCTGGTCATTGAGCCTGTCGCTGGCGTCGAATTGCACGCCGTTGAGAAAGCTTTCGCGGGTGACGTTGGCGGCGACGTCGTTGAAGACGAGGTCGCCATAGATGTCGGGCACAAAGTGCACATTGGCGTAGCGCGAGTAGGAGGAGAGCTGCGTGTCGATGCTGTCGCCATGGGTCTGCACCGCCACGATGTTATAGTAATATTTGTCGTATTCGCGCTCGTTGAGCAGCGTCGAGGGGTAGGTCTGGCTGCCGTAATCTCCGGTCGGCGACTGGCCCGGATTGTTCGGGATCTGGAACTTGGCGATCGATGCGCCGGAGATGATGCTCAGGCGCGTCGAAGGGTCGAGCAGGGTCGACATGTAGCCGAAGAATTTTCCCTGCTCGGTGTTGTCGTGCAGCGCGTTGTAGCTCGATATCGGATTTTCGATGCCGACGCCGTTGGACAGGTTGCGGCCGGCGACGAAATACTGCGTGTCGTTTACGACACCGCCGTAATTGAAGCTCTGGGTGAACGTGTCGTGGCTGCCGCCATAGAGGCTGACGCTTCCTCCCGAATTGAAGAAGCTGCGCGTCGTCATATCGAACACGCCCGCCGTGCGCAGCCCATATTGCGCCGGCAATGCGCCGGTGAGTAGGGTGAGACTGCCGACGAAGCTGCTCTCCAGGATCGGGCCGAGGCCGGAGACGCCCTCGGGGAGCAGAATGCCGTTTATCCGGGTCTGGGTGTTCGCGTATTCGTTGCGCACGTGAAAGTTGGGATTGCTGGCGGCCGAATCGTAGGAAACGCCGGGCATCTGCAGGATGACCTTATCTACCGGCGTGTTGTCGCCTTGCGGAAGCAATTCGATGGCCTCGCGGCTCATGGTGTAGGTCGAGGCGCCGATCTTCGGCTGCAGGTTTTCCCGCGCCCGGTCGAGCGAGAGCGTCGTACGCTCGAAAGCGGTCGGGTTGGCGGTCGGCCCTTCGTCGCTCGTGGTCTGGGTCTGCACCTGGGGCTGGGCCTGCGCGGCAGTCGGCGCCTGATATCGCGGTGGTGGCCCCGACTTGCGCGCCGCCGGCTTTGCGGCGGCCCGCTTGGCGGCCGTCACGTTGATTGCAGGAATTTCATGTTCCCGCCTGGTTGCCGCCGGCGGCGGCGTTTCCGCCGGGACCGCGGCCGGTGCCGGCGGCTCGGTCGGCGCTGCATCCTGGGCGATCGCATAGATGACACCGGCGAGGCAAAGCGCGCCGGCCGCGACCCCGGTGGCGAGCGCGCTGTTGCGGTGCCGTGCCATCCGCGATTTCGAACCGCAGGGCCCGCGCGTAATCGACTGTGGCGAAAAGAGTTCTCCTCGACGGTACTGTGCCAGCACACGTTCGAGATCACGCAAAGCGCAGTCTACATTCGGCCCCACCACCCACCCCTGATCAATCAATACCGCTGTTTAGAACGATACTAAACTACTGAATTCGTTGACATAATCGTGTAGCACCGGGCGCCCTCCGGATCAACCAAAACGGTCGAAAAACACCTTAGAATAAGATTAAACGAGCCTGAGTTGTTTACCGGCCACGTTTTGGGCCCGATATATTCGGTCGAGCGGCGGGAAAGTCTTAGAATGCTTCAAAGGAAAGCGGCGCGCTCCGGCGGAGTTTCGGCACTGCGGGCTGCCATGGTACCCAAGTCGCAGCGTCGCGGGGGCGGGGTGGCAAGACGGTTCCGCCCGCAAGAAGATCGGCGGCCTCCCATAGCTCTCGAACACGGCCGATAGCGTAGTGGAGTATAGATTTGACACCGCCCCGAATATAAGCGCCCGCACGACCTTCATTCATCGTCACGGTCATCCCCCGGAAGCTAATTGTGCTTCTAAATACATTTCTCATCACCGGTTTGATGATTGCGTCCCCACTTGGATGATATATGGTCGGCGACGTTGTTTGCGGCCAGGGGACCAAAGTGGGGCCTAGACGGGCTTCAGGCGCCAACGGTTTCGTGGCGTCGCATTGTTGGGCGCCCAATCGGCACCCCTGTGCGTGATCTACCAATCTGACCGAGAAGCGCCTGTATCTCTATGGCGCCGACCGTGCCTCGATCCTGGAGTCGATCACGAAGGGGCGTCATGGCGTCATGCCGGCCTTCGAGGGCGTCCTCAAGCCAGAAGAGATCAAGGCGGTGTCGGTCTACGTCGTCTCCCGCGCCCGCCGGTGAGAGCGGGTACCGAGGGGGCTTGCGCCGCGCCAGGATTTGCCCGGGTTCGTCGACACGACCGACGGCCGATCGATCCGATGCGCAAGGTTGGTCGCATCGGCAGCCGAGCCCGCGGCGCGGCGGTCTACTTCAGATAGGATCGCACCACGTCGATCAGCTCTTCGGCGGCATGGGCCGCTTCGGCGGTGGGATGCGTCGCGGGATCGATCAGATGCATGCGGATGTGATCTTCGATCACTTCGCCCATCAGGCCATTGATCGCGCCCCGGGCCGCCGTGATGAGCTGCAGCACATCGGCGCACCCGATCTCCTGGTCGAGCGCGCGCTCGACAGCCTCGATCTGCCCGCGAATGCGCCGAACGCGGTTCAGGAGCTTGGTTTTCTCTCGGATGGTATGGGACACGGGCGAACTCCGACTTTGGAGCAGTCTAGCAGAAGCGCTGGCCGCGCAACCATTAAATTCGCACGACGAAAATGGCCGAACTGTGGGAGTTCCCCTGCAATCGCAGAAGCTTGCGGGAGCCTCTGGAGGGCATGAGCAACCAGCCCGATCGTGGTGCTGTATAGTGTAGTGGAGTATGTATTCTACCCGGATTGAATATAAGCTCGATGCATACAAGTTCTAATCAAAATATGCATGTAGTAAAATTACTACAATGCTTCTAAATTCAGTCTCACCTTCTGTTCTAGCATTGCGCTCACACGTTTCACCTGCATATCGTTAAAAAACGGTTGATGGGGAACCGGCGGGGGCGAAGCGGTGCGCAGACGAATTTCAGAGCGACGGCATGTTCTGCTCGGCGCTACGGCAATTTCGTTGTGTTGCCTGAGCAGCGAGCTGGCTTCTCAGCCCGCGCCCACGCCGGACGCTCAACCGGCGCCACAGCCTGCACCGCCCGCAAGCGCGACCCCGGCGCCTCCTCCGGCCATTGAAGCACCGGCCGTCCCAGCGGACACCGGCAAGCCGCTTCCGACCATCGCCGTGACCACGGAGCACCCCAAGCAGCGGGCGGCAACCCCTGCCAGACCGACCGCGGGGACAAGCCGTCCCACGGCTGGACCACCTACACCGGCCGCACCGGCGCCGCCGGCACTGTCGGCGGCACAGCAGGCCTACGAGACCGGCGCTCCCAACGTGGGCGGCGGCAACCCGGTGGTGCCGCAGCTCGCGAGCCAGATGACGGTTTCCGGCGCGGACGTCAACGCTCGACCGATGACGCGCCCCGGCGAGGTCGTCGAGGTGGCGCCCGGCTTGATGGCGATCGATCATTCCGACGGCGGGAAAGCCAACCAGTATTACCTGCGCGGCTGGAATCTCGACCACGGCACCGACCTCGCCACCTTCGTGGACGACGTGCCGATCAATATGCCGAGCCATGTGCACGGGCAGGGCTACACCGACCTCAACTGGCTCATTCCGGAAGCCGTCGGGGGTGTGGAACTTCGCAAGGGTCCGTATTTCGCCGATGTGGGAGACTTCGCAAACGCCGGCGACCTGCATATTTCGTTTCGGGACGCCGTCGACAAGAACATCGAGCAGGTCACCGTCGGCAGTTTCGGCTACGACAGGTTTCTCGCCCTGGGCTCGACCAAGCTCGACGGCGGCTCGCTGCTCTATGCCGGCGCCTTCAATACCTACAACGGTCCCTGGACCAATCCCGACAACGTGCGCCTTTTCACCGGTCTTGCGCGCTACAGCCAGGGCACGGCGACGGACGGCGTTTCGGTCACCGCGCAGGCCTTTACCAACAACTGGAACGCCGCCGATCAGGTCGCGATGCGGGCGATCACGACGGGACAGATCGGGTTTTTGGGCCAGCAAGACCCGACCGACGGCGGCGACACCAGCCGCTTCTCGCTGTCCACGAGGATGGCGCAGTCCGACACCAACGGATTGTGGAAAGCCAACGCCTATTTCGTCACCTACAGCCTGAACCTCTTCAACAACTTCGAATGGTTCACACCCGACTCGATCCCGCCTCCCGTGTCGTCCGCCAATACCGGCGATCAGTTCCACCAGCATGAGAATCGCATCTATACCGGCGGCGGCGTGTCGCGCACCATCGATAGCACACTGTTCAGCTTGCCGACCGAAACCTTGTTCGGCGTGCAAACCCGCTACGACGACATCGGCGACTCGCTGACCAACACGTTTCAGCGCCAGTTGCTGTTCAATACCCTCATCGACCGCGTCCAGGAGGCCAACGCGGGCATCTATGCCCAGAACACGATGCATTGGACCGACTGGTTCAAAACCACCGCCGGCTGGCGCGGCGATGCCTTCGCGGCATCGATCAATTCGACGCTGCAGCCGGCGAACTCGGGCAGGGACGAGATGATGATCGGCAGCCCGAAATTTACGGCTGGGCTCGGTCCGTTCTACAAGACCGAGTTGTTCGTCGGCGCCGGCATGGGCTATCACAGCAACGACGCGCGCTCGACGGTGATAACCCAAGTCCCGGGCGATCCGGCGACACCCGAGGGAGCGTCGCCATTGCTGGTCCGCTCGCGCGGCGGGGAGGTCGGCATTCGCACCAAGGCAGTGCCTGATCTCGACAGCTCCGTCAGTTTTTTCTACATACGGCAGGATTCGGAGCTGTTCTTCGATGGCGACACCGGCGAAACCGCGGCGGGGCCGCCCAGCCAACGCACCGGCATCGAGGTCACCAGCGATTACCGCTTGCAATCCTGGCTCCACGTCGATGCCAATCTTGCACTCTCTCGCGCCCGGTTCCTCGGCTTCGATAACGGACAAGAGGCGCTCTACCAATCCCTTGCCGGATTTCCGCAGGCCCAGATCGGCAACGCCCCCGGCAACTTCGTCTTCAATGCGCCTTGGATGGTGGCCTCGGCGGGCATCACGCTGGGCGAAAAGACGGGTTGGTACAGTGCGCTGCGTTGGCGCTACATCAGCTCGCGACCGCTCACCGAGGACGGCGTATTTCAGTCGCCGCCGTTCAATACCATCAACGGCTCGGTGGGCTACCGGTTCGACAACGGCTGGCACATCGAGCTCGACGCGCTCAATCTGCTGAACTCGACGACCGACCAGGCCACGTACGCCTACGGTTCGGTGCTCAACAGCGACAGCCTGTTCGCCATGTGCTACCCGAAGATGACAGTGCCGGTGGCGGTCTGCCAGAACGGCGTGATGGACTACGCGATGCATCCGGTGGAGCCGCTCGCGGTTCGGTTCACGCTCGGCGGACCGCTCGAGACGGTTGACCCTACCGCAATGGCCGCCGAGCTTAGACGGTCAATTCCCGACTACCAGGCCCCGGCGGCGCATTACGACTGGACCGGGTTCTCGATCGGCGCTCATGTCGACGGCAGTTGGTCCAAAACCAACGCCAGCGCCATCGATGGCGCGACCGAAACGCCAGTCGCTGCCGGAGACATCGGCCCGTCGGACTGGCATGGCGCCATCCAGCTGGGCTACGACTACATGATGCCGTCCCGCGTGGTGATCGGCATGGCGGGTGACGTATCCTCCGGTGGCCGGAAGACGGCCACGATGTCCGACGCCTCCGGCACCAGCGCGATCGAAAGCAACGTCTTCGACAGCGAAACCGCGCGCGCGCGCCTCGGCTATGCCGTCGACAATATCCTGCTCTACGGAACCGGTGGGTTGGCCTGGTCGAACAATCAATACATCCGCACTCAACTGACAGGCACGCTCAACCTCGCGACACCTGGAACCGAAGAGGCGGTGAACAAGTACCTCAGCGGGTGGACGGCCGGCGGGGGCGTGGCCTTCGCATTCGAGCAGCATTGGAACGCGTTCGCCGAGTATCGCTATACGAGTTTTGGGTCATCCACCATTGCGCTGCCGTTCTCGCAGGTCGTCACGACTTCGAAGACCGACGTGAGCGAGATCGATTTCGGGGTGAACTACAAATTGGACTGGAACGGATCGGCAGGCGGAGGATTCACCTTGCCGACCAACATGCGACGTCCGGCGCGGGCGCCGGCGCTGTTCTACAAGGCGCCTCCTGCTCCCCACGCTTACGATTGGACCGGCATCTACATCGGCGCCGACGGCGGCTATGGCTGGGTCGCTTCGAGCGGCACCTTGACGACTGCGGCGGGAGATCCCATAGCGCCATACGACTACGGCGTGAGCGGAACCTCTGCCGGTGCCTTCATCGGCGGCGACTATCAATTCAACCGGTTCGTGGTCGGCGCGGAAGGCGATTGGCAGGCGTCCAACCTGATCGGCAACAGCCAGGCATCGTCCTCCTTCGGAATGACGGCCGGCACCTTCCCCGGAGGTCCATTTACGGTTTCCACGACGATCAAAGACTATGGGTCGATCCGCGCTCGGTTCGGCTTCGCTTTTGATCGTTTCCTGATGTTCGGCACGGCCGGCGGGGCGTGGGGCAATCCGTCGAACGCCTACGCTGTTTACGGAGCTCCTCCGTTCCTCACCCATGGCGGCATCTCCTCCGGTTGGACCGCCGGTGCCGGGATCGACTACGCCTTCACCAACGACGTTTTCGGGCGCATCGAATACCGATACACCAATCTCGGGACTTCGAGCTTCGTGAGCGGCCCGACGGCTTCGGCCGACGCCGGGCATCGCGTGCCGATCAGCGATGTCCGCGCCGGCATCGCATACAAGCTCGGCGGCAATCCGATCTTTGCCGGATATTGAGAAACTGCCGCTGGAACGGGGGCTTGCGACGGCGCTGTCGCCCGTCGGAGGATTATTTCGGACATTGGCAGAGAGATCCTCTGGTCCGGCCTACAAGTGTTGATTGAAGCCGGCCCGCGCCGCTCTCAATCGCCGGCGCTGCCGGCGGATGTTGCGCTGCAATGCAAGATGGATACTTTGTAATTATTATAAAGAGCGATGCCGTACTGCCCTATACTATAATTTTTCAGTCAAATTCTCTCGCATCACTGCTTCTTATCTGCTTTAACGATCCCCAAGTAACAGACGGCGGGAAGCGCTTTTGGTCCCACATCCTGTGCGGTGTTGAGGTCGGAGCGTCCGCTTTGCAGCTCCGAAGGGCCTCTAGATGCAGCCGAGAGGATTGGGGTCGATCCGCCCGAATTACGTGTCGCGTGCGCTTGGCGCCGCGCTGATTTGCTGTGTTGTGCTCGGCGGGATCGTCCACGCCCAGGCGCCGCAGCAAGGCACCCCACAGCAAGGCACTTCGCAGCCGGGCACCCCCGCGCCGGCTGGTGCGGCGCCGGCTTCCACGGCACCCGCTGACGCCTCGCCTGTTGCCGTTGCCCCGGCGCCCGCCGTGGGCGCTGCCGCTCAGCCGCAAGAGCAGGGGGCGGTGCCGCCGGCCGCCATGGATGTCGCGCCCGGTTTGCTGCCGCGCGACCTCTCGCCGTGGGGCATGTTCATGTCGGCCGACATCGTCGTCAAGGCGGTGATGATCGGCCTCATCTTCGCCTCGGTGCTGACCTGGACCATCTGGCTCGCCAAGACGCTGGAACTCGTCGGCGCGCGCCGCAGGCTTGCCCGCGCCCAGGCCGTGCTGGTCGAGGCGCGCTCGCTCGCCGAAGCCGCCAAGCCCGCATGCGACGCCAGCCCCCAGGTCGCGCGCCTGATCACGGCGGTCGAAGGCGAACTGCGCCGTGCGCCCGATTTTCGCGACACCGACGGCATCAAGGAGCGCATCGCGGCGCGGTTCGAGCGCATCGAGGCCGCGGTCGGCCGCCAGATGCTGCGCGGCACCGGCATCCTCGCCACCATCGGCGCGACCGCGCCGTTTGTCGGCCTGTTCGGCACGGTGTGGGGCATCATGAACAGCTTCATCGGGATTTCGAAGCTGCACACCACCAACCTCGCGGTGGTCGCACCGGGCATCGCCGAGGCGCTGCTCGCGACCGCCTTCGGGCTCGCGGCGGCGATCCCTGCGGTGGTGATCTACAACATGTTCTCGCGCTCGATCGCGCAATACCGCGCGCTCTATGCCGACACCAGCGTCGAGATCATGACCATGGTCAGCCGCGACCTCGTCCAACGGCCGGAACGCTATCCGGCCGCCGTCCCGGCCGCGGAGTGATCCCGTGAGCATCCGTCTCGACCACGGGGAGGATTCGCTCGGCGAAATCCACGATATCAACGTGACGCCGTTCATCGACGTCATCCTGGTGCTGCTGATCATCTTCATGATCGCCGCGCCGCTCGCCACCGTCGACGTCGCGGTCGACCTGCCGACCTCCAATGTCGAGCGCCAGCCGCGGCCGGACAAGCCGATCTTCCTCACCATCAAGTCCGACCTGTCGCTCGCCATCGGCGACTCGCCGGTCTCGCGCGACGCCTTGCAATCGACCCTCGACCAACTCAGCAACAGCGACCGCTCCATGCGCATCTTCCTGCGCGCCGACAAGAGCGTCCCCTATGGCGACCTCATGGACGCCATGAATGCGTTGCGCAGCGCCGGCTATCTCAAGGTCGCCCTGGTCGGGCTGGAGACGGACGTGCCGCGATGACCGCGATTGCTGCAAACCGCGGGGTCGACCGCGCCGAGACGGCACGGTGGGCGGCGTGCTTTGCGGCGGTGGTGGCCATTCACGGCTTGGCGGCGCTTTCGCTCTTTTCATCGCCGGAAGCGTCGAATTTCGATGCCGGCGCGCCGGTGGTGATGCTGGAGCTTCCCGAGGCGTCGGCATCGGCCATGACGCCGCCCAGCGATCTCACGCCCGGGCCGCCCGAGGCGGAAAGCGACCCGACGCCGCCGAAAGAGCAGGAGACCAAGCCGCCCGAGCAGGAAGCCGAAGTCGCACTGCCTATCCCCGAGCCGCCCAAGCCGAAGCCGCCGACCGAGGAGCGGCCGCCGACTGCAATGCCCTCGGTGGCGATGCCCTCCGTCGCGGCACCGCCCACGCCGGGCGCCGAAGTGGCATCCCAGGCCGTCGTCAAGCGATGGGAAAGCGCGCTGGTCGCCCATATCGAGCGGTTCAAGCGCTATCCGGCCGATGCGCGTGCCCATGACGAGCGCGGCACGGCGCGTGTCGCCTTCACCATCGACCGCGACGGCTGGGTGCGGGCGAGCCGCGTCGTGCAAAGCTCGGGGTCGCCGACGCTGGATGCCGAGACCCTCGAGATGCTCCAACGCGCGCAGCCGATGCCGCGACCTCCGGCACAGCTTTCAAACAACGAATTGTCTTTCGTCGTGCCGGTGCGATTCAATATCAAGTGAGTGCCGGAAAGCGCGTCATTCCGGGACGCGAGCACCGCTCGCGGACCCGGAATCCAGGCGTCTTCGCGACCGGGAACCTCACGCCTTCCTTGCGACCGGGACCGGAGTGCCGGCGACCCTGATGTTCACCGAGCCCAGCGACACCCGGGTGGTGAAGAAGAGGGTTTTCCAGTCGTCGCCGCCGAAGCCGATATTGGTGGTCGCGGGCTGTCCGTGGACGATGCGCCCGAGCTTCTTGCCCTTGGGATCGAGGATGTAGAGGCCGCCGGCGCCGCCGCAATAGACGTTCCCTGCCGAGTCCACCTTCATGCCGTCGGGGACGCCCGACTCCGCGCCGCCGAGCTCGGCGAACACGCGGTCGGTCTGCCGCGCCAGCGTACCGTTGGGCGCAATATCGAACGCCCGGATGTGGCGGCGGCGGGAATCGTTGACATAGAGCACGCTTTCGTCGGGCGAGAAGGCGAGCCCGTTGGGCAGCAGGAAATCGTCGGCCAGCAGGGTCATGGTGCCGAGATCGGGGGTGATGCGGTAGACGCCCGCGAAGGACAGGTCCCACTGCTGCTGCGCGTCGGGACTGGTCCAGGGGTCGGTGAAATAGATGCAGCCGTCCGACTTCACCACCACGTCGTTGGGCCGGTTGAGGCGACGGCCCTGGAAGCTGTTGGCGATCACGGTAAGGCTGCCGTCGAGTTCCTGCCTTGTGACGCGCCGGGTCTCGTGCTCGCAGGCCAGAAGCCGGCCCTGGAGGTCGCGGGTGAGCCCATTGGCCTGGTTGGTCTTGTCCTTGAACACGCCCACGCCCTGGCCGGGCGTGTATTTCATCCGTTTGCTGGCGTTGATGTCGCTGAACAGGAGATAGCCGCCTTCCTTCCACCATACCGGCCCCTCCACGGGCCCGAGCGCGCCGCCGAGGCCGTTGGCCAATTCCCTGATCGGCTCGGTGGCGGCGATGATCTTGTCGAGTTCCGGCGCCAACTGATCGATGCGGGCCGCTCCTTGCGCGAAGACGCCGGGAATGCCGCCGCCGAGCGCCAGCCCGCCCGCCGCGGCAGAGGTCGCCAGCACGCGCCGGCGCGAAATGCCTCGTTTCGACACCATGATGTTTCCTCCCTCGTTTTTGTTGCCGTTCTCACTACAATGCATCGGTGCCGCGACGCTAAAAATACGCCATGGTCCGCGCGCCTTGCTGTCCCGTCCCCCGTAGACGGCCTCGACGGGGAGGGAGAAGTTACCAGAAGTCGCGCCAGCTGACGAACGCCATGGATGCTGCGGATATTCAGGTACGCCGATTGACCGCGGACGGCGCCGAACCGTTTCGCGACATCCGGCTGGAGGCACTGCGATGCAATCCGGAGGCATTCGGCAGCACCTTTGCGGCCGAATGCCCGAGGCCCCCGAGCTGGTTCGCGGACCGGCTGACAAACTCTTTCGCGTTCGGCGCATTCCGCGCCGGAGAACTCATCGGCATCGCCGCACTCGTCGTCCAGCAGGGCGACAAGAGGGCGCATAAGGGCACGCTTGTCGGGATGTATGTCCGACCCGAAGCGAGAAGGGCCGGCGTCGGGCGGCGGCTGGTCGAAGCGATCATCGAAATTGCGCGTCGAACTGATCCAGTTGAGCGTGGTCAGGGAAAACGAGCCGGCGCGGCGGCTCTATGGCGGTCTCGGATTCGTCGAATACGGATTCGAAATACATGCACTCAAGCAGGGCGGCCGCTATTACGATGAGATCCTGATGGCAATGGACCTCACGTGAAATCAGGATTGTCGACCGCAGGCCTGGACCAGCCGAAATTGCGCCGCACGGCGCTGTTCGTCGTCGATATCGGTTTTGCCGTCATCGCTCTCGCCACCGCCGCCGGCGGCGGCGTCATTGCGGACAGCGACGAAAAAGGCTCCCCCCGATGAAATGGTCCGCCGGCGTGGCCCAGATCGATCCGCCGCGATGGGTCGCGGTCCTGCTCGCGGTGGTGGCCGGCTTCATCGATGCCTGCACCTTCGTCGGCCTGTTCGGGCTGTTCGTGGCCCAGTTGACCGGCAGCTATGTGACGGCCGGCACCTCGCTGTTCTCGCCCGGCTGGCCCGAGGCGACGGTGTTGCTCGCGGTCCCCGTGTTCTTCTCCGCCGGTGTCGCGGCGACCCTCGTCGCGACGATCGCGGCGGCGAACGGCCTGCCGGCGCTCGCCTGCGCGCTGCTGCTCGAAACCGCGCTGCTCGCGGGATTCGCCGCGATGATGGTGCTGGGTACGCCGTTTCCCCACCCGCCGGGGCCGGTGGCGTTCGCGGCCGCGCTGTTCGCCCTCGCCGCCATGGGCGTGCAGAGCGCGATTGTGCGCCTGCTGATGCGCGGGGTGCCCTCCACCAACGTCATGACCACCAACACCACCCAGATCGCCATCGATGCGGCGCAAGCCGGATTGACCTGGGGGCTGCGCCGTGGCGGCGACCCCGAAATGGCGCGCCAACATGAGGTCGCGCGCCGCCGGCTCGCCGCCAGCGTGCCGCTGCCGGTGGCCTTCTTCGCCGGCACCGTGATCGGCGCACTCGCCTACGCCGCCGCCGGCCCTTGGGTGCTGGCGCTGCCGACCGCGGCGGCCGGCTCATTGACGCTGTGGGCGGCGTGGGGGCGGGGTAGGGGCGGGCCCTAGAGATCCCCACGCATCCTTGACAGGCTCATCACCCTCGATTATGAGAGCGAACGTTCATTCTCGTTTACCGCAACGCACCAAGGGGAGGGGGGTCTCCGATGCGCCGCGCCAACGTGCAGCTTCGCTACGATCGCCGGGACGAAATCCTGGCCGCCGCCCAGCGCTGTTTCGCGCGCTCGGGCTTTCACGGCGCCTCGATGCAGGACATCTGCGCCGAAGCGGGCATGAGCCCGGGCAATCTCTACCGCTACTTTCCCTCCAAGGAAGCGCTGGTCGCCGGCATAGCCGAGCGCGACCGCGCCGAAGTGGCGCAGCAATTCGCCAGCGCCGATTTCTCGCACGGGTTCTTCGCCCTGCTCGAAGGCATGGCGCATCATCACTTCGCCGAGAAGTCGAACGAGCAGGTGCTGCTGTGCACGGAGGTGATGGCCGAGGCACGCCGCAACCCCGACATCGCCCGCATTTCCGCCGCCTTCGACGCCGATGGGAAGAAATGGCTCCGCGACCTGCTGGGCACGGCGGTGGAGCGCGGCGAGATTCCAGCCGACATCGACCTCGATGGTGCGGTCACCATGCTGATGATCATCGCCGACGGCGTGTGGTGGCGCCGCGCGCTCGATCCCGCTTTCGATCCGGCATCGGTGGTTCCGGTCTTCATGGACATCACCCGCCACATGCTGCGCGCCCGCCCGGTACGCGTGCGCGACATCGCCCAAGACGACGAGCGCGAGAACGAGGAGACGCCGCGATGAAAGCGAGCCGCATCACCGCCCTGGGTCTCGTCGCCGCCGCCGGCCTGTGGATCGCATCGGGGCACCTGCTGCCCCGCGAGAGCGCCGAAAGCCATGCCGCGATTCGGACCCCCGAGGCTTCCAAGAAGCTGTTCCGCGTCGCCGTCATCGAGACCGGCGCGGTTCCGCACAGCCGCAAGCTCACCATCTCCGGCCGCACCGAAGCCGACCGGCACGCGACCGTCTTCGCGCGGACCGGCGGCGTCGTGACCGAGCTCAAGGTCAAGCGCGGCATGGCGGTGAAGGAAGGCGATGTCATCGCAGTGCTCTCCGACGATGCGCGGGCCGCCCAGGTGGCGCAGGGGGAATCGCTGGTGACCGAGCGCCGGACCGAGCTTGAGGCAAAACGCAAGCTGATCGCCACCGGCGCCCTCCCGAAGCTCGACCTCGTCAATCTCGAAGCCGCGCTCAAGGCCGCGGAAGCTTCGCTCGGGGTGGCGGAGGCCGAACGCGACCGCGGCGTCGTGCTCGCGCCCTGGTCGGGGGTCGTCCAGGAAGTCTTGGTCGAGGTCGGCGAGGCCGCGTTCTCGTTCCAAGGCCGCGAGATCGCGAAGATCGTCGCGCTCGATCCCATGCTCGCCGTGGTCGAGGTCGCCGAGCGGAAGCTCGCCGGTATCAAGGTCGGCGACCCCGCCAAGGTCCGGCTCGTCACCGGCGAGACCGCCGCCGGCCGTATCCGGTTCGTCGCCAAGACCGCGAGCCAGTCGACCCGCACCTACCGGGTCGAGATCGAGCTGCCCAATAAGGACGGCGCCATCCCGGACGGCATCACCGCGGAGGTCTCGGTCCAACTCGCCCAAGTGGCGGCGACGCGGGTGCCGCGTTCGGCCCTGACCATCTCGTCCAACGGCGACATCGGCGTGCGCAGCGTCGAGGCGGGCGGCAGGGTCGGCTTCATTCCCGTCAGCGTCGTCGAGGACGAGCAGTCCCAGATGTGGGTCGCCGGCATTCCCGACCGCGCCCGGGTGATCGTGCGCGGCCAGGACTTCGTGCGCGAAGGCCAGGAAGTCGAGGCGATCGAAGCGGAAGAACTGACGGCGACGATGAAATAGCGCGCGCCGGGGGTTGCGCGAAAACGGGGGTGGTAACTTGGCAGGGCTCATCGACTACGCCATCGATCACGCGCGGCTCACCGTCGCGACGCTGGCCTTTCTGCTGATCGCGGGGCTCTTCGCCTATGTGACGATCCCCAAGGAGGCGGAGCCGGACGTCAAAATCCCTATCATCTATGTCCAGCTCGCCCAGCGCGGCATCAGCCCCGAGGATTCCGAGCGGCTGCTGCTGCGCCCCGTCGAGACGCAGCTCAAATCGGTCGGCAACGTCAAGGAAATGCGCTCGACCGCCTTCGAAGGCGGCGGCTTCGTGCTGCTCGAGTTCGAGGCCGGCTTCGATTCCAAATCGGCGCTCGCCGACGTGCGCGCCAAGGTCGACCAGGCCAAGCACGACTTGCCGCGCGACGTCGACGAGCCCCAGGTTACGGAGGTCAACCTCTCGGCCTATCCGGTGCTGGTGGTGGGGCTTGCCGGCGACGTGCCCGAGCGGACGCTGCTGCGCATCGCGCGCGCCGCCAAGAACGCCATCGAGCAGGCCCCGGGCGTGCTGTCGGCGGAACTGCGCGGCGCCCGCGACGAGGCCGTCGAGATCATCATCGAGCCGACGCTGATGAACAGCTACGGCATCTCCCTCGACCAGCTCGGTCAGCTCACCCAGAGCTTCAACACCCTGATCGCCGCCGGCGCGCTCGAAGGCCAGTCCGGCCGCTTCGCCGTCAAGGTGCCCTCGCTGTTCGAAAAGCCGCAGGACATCCTCAAGGTCCCCGTGATCGCCTCGTCGGGGGCCTCGGTGACGCTGTCCGACGTGGCGCAGATCAGGCCGACCTTCAAGGACGCCACCTCGGTGACGCGGGTCAACGGCCGGCCGGCCATGACCATCGAGGTGTCCAAGCGCACCGGCGCCAATCTGATCGAGGTGGTCGACGCCACCAAGGCGATCGTGGCGGAGCTGCAGAAGACCTGGCCGGATTCCGTCAACGTCACCTTCACCCAGGACAAGTCCAAGATCATCCGCCAGATGCTCGCGGACCTGCAGAATTCGGTGTTCACCGGCGTGCTGCTGGTGTCGATCGTGATCCTGTTCGCGCTCGGCTTCCGCGCCTCGCTGTTCATCGGCATCGCCATCCCGGCGTCGTTCCTGGCCGGCGTGCTCGGGCTGCAGCTCGCGGGCCTCACGGTGAACATCGTCGTGCTGTTCTCGCTGATCCTCGCCGTCGGCATGCTGGTCGACGATGCCATCATCGTGTCGGAATTCGCCGAGCGCCGGATGTCCGAGGGCATGGCGCCGCGGGAGGCCTATTCGCTCGCGGCGAAGCGCATGTCGGGGCCGGTGATCGCGGCGACCGCGACCCGGATCGCGGCGTTCTCGCCGCTGCTGTTCTGGCCGGGTATGGTCGGACAGTTCATGAAATACATGCCGATCACGCTGATCGCGACGCTGTCGGCCTCGCTCGCGGTGGCGCTGTTCTTCACCCCGACGCTGGGTGCACTGCTCGGCAGCGCCGCGGCGGTACCCCATGTCGAACGCACCAGCGACCGCGGACCCTACATGCGCACGGTGCGGCTGGCGCTGCGCCACCCCGGCCTGACGCTCGGCTTCGCCGTGCTGCTGCTGTTCGCGGTGCAGACCGCCTACGGCAAGTTCGGCCATGGCGTCGAATTCTTTCCGAGCGTCGAGCCCGATTACGGGCAGGTGATCGTCCATGGGCGCGGCAATCTCTCCCTCGACGAGAAGGACCGCGCGGTCGCCGAGGTGGAGAAGCGCGTGCTTGCGTTCGACGGCCTCAAGACGGTGTATTCGCGCATCGGCGAGCAGCCGCGCGGCATGGGCGAGCTGAGCGAAGACACCATCGGCGTCATCCAGTTCGAGTTCGCCGACTGGCGGGCGCGGCCGCCCGCCCACGCCATCATGGACGCGATCCGCGACAACACCGCCGACATTCCCGGCGTCCTGGTCGAGGTGACGGCGCCGCGCGCGGGCCCGGCGACCGGCAAGCCGATCCAGGTGCAGCTCTCCGCGCCAGATCCCGCGGCGCTGACGCCGGCGGCCAAGACCGTGGCCGCCGTGCTGGCGCGGCGCGGCGACATTCTCGACCTCGATGACGGCCAGCCGCTGCCGGGCATCGACTGGAAAATGCAGGTGGATAACGGCGAGGCCGCCAAATACGGCGCAGGCGTCAACACCGTGGGCAGCGCCGTCCAGCTCGTGACCAACGGGCTCAAGGCGACCGAATACCGCCCGGTCGACAGCGACAAGGCGGTGGATATCCTGGTGCGGTTTCCGCCGGAACGGCGCAGCCTCGACCAGATCGACGA
Organism: uncultured Alphaproteobacteria bacterium; assembly: GCA_963800215.1. Classification (GTDB taxonomy): domain Bacteria; phylum Pseudomonadota; class Alphaproteobacteria; order Rhizobiales; family Xanthobacteraceae; genus JAJPKK01. Next base: position 61,725 of record CAWCZY010000018.1, read on the forward strand.
TCTGCGCGTGCAGACCCAGTCCGGCCATGTCCCGATCGGTAATTTCGTGACGCGGTCCCCGGTGCAGCGCGTCGGCTACATCAACCGCGTCAACGCCAATCGCGTCATGACGGTGTCGGCCAATGTCGCCGAAGGCGTGCAGACCGCGACGGTGCAGGAGGAGATCGCGCGCGAGCTCGCCCAGACAGATCTCGGGCCCGGCGTCGGCTTCAAGCTCAAGGGCGAGGACGAAGAGCGCGCCAAAGCCGGCGCCTTCCTCATGAAGGCGTTCGGCACCGCGATCTTCCTGATCTTTGCGATCCTGCTGGCGCAGTTCAACCGGCTCACCTCGGTCGCCCTGGTGCTGAGCGCGGTGGTGATGTCGACGTTCGGCGTCCTGCTCGGCCTCATGTTCATGGGGCAGTCGTTCGGCGTGGTGATGACCGGCATCGGCGTGATCGCCAATGCCGGCGTGATCGTGAACAACAACATCGTGCTGATCGACACCTACGACCGCCTGCGGCAAGAGGGCGTCGCCGCCTATGACGCGATCCTGGAGACCTGCCGCGAGCGGGCGAGGCCGGTCGTGCTCACCGCGGTGACCGCTATCCTCGGCGTGCTGCCGATCGCGTTCGGCGTCAATGTGGAGTTGCTCTCGCGCGAAGTCACGGTCGGTGCGCCGGCGACGCAGTGGTGGATCAATCTCTCCACGGCAATCGTGTTCGGGCTCGGCTTCGCCACCGTGCTCACCCTGGTCGTGACGCCCGCCGCCCTGATGGCGATCGAGAACCTGCGGCTGATGCGGCTGCGCTGGTTCGCGCGGTTGCGCGGCGCAGCAGGATATGTTTCGAAGTAATCGCCCCTTCACGACCTCATCCTTCGAGACGCCGGCTGCGCGGCTCGCCCGGCCATGACCGATGCTACGGTCATGACCGAAGCATCGGGGCAAGGGGGCGCGCTAAGATGTGCCGCCGGTCGAGAGGAACAGGCCCATGGCGAGTCACGCAATGTTTGCCGAAATTGCCGCGCTGGCCGGCGATCCCGGCCGTGCCGGAATGTTGCACGCGCTGATGGACGGACGCGCCCTGACCGCATCGGAACTGGCGCGGGTTGCGGGCATCGCGCCACAGACCGCAAGCGGGCATCTCGGCCGCATGACCGCGGTCGGCCTCGTCAGCGTCGAGCGGCAGGGGCGGCACCGCTATCACCGGCTCGCGACCCCGGCCGTCGCGCGCATGCTGGAAAGCATCATGCAGGTCGCCTCCGACCTGGAGCCGCCGCGAAAGCGGTTCACGGTCGGGCCCCGCGATGCCGCGCTGCGCCGGGCGCGCACCTGCTACGACCACCTGGCCGGCGGGCTCGGCGTCGCACTGGCGGATGCGCTGGTGGCGGAAGGCTTTGCGGAGTTTTCCGGTGACGCCGGGATCGTCACCGACGCCGGCGTGGGCTTCCTCGGACGGATCGGGATCGATGTGGCGGCAATCGCGCCGCGGCGCGCCAAGGGCGCGGGGCGGGTCCTATGCCGGCCCTGCCTCGACTGGAGCGAACGGCGCCCGCATCTGGCCGGAGCGATCGGCGCGGCGATTTGCAGCCACAGCTTCGAGAGGGGATGGATTGGCCGGATCGCCGGCACCCGCGCGGTCACGATCACGCCATCGGGCACGCGGGTGTTTCGCGAGCAATTCGGCGCCCGCATCGATTGAGCCGGCGTGGCCGGCCGACGCGCAAGCGCGAAGGCTACTTCAAAGTGATCTTTCCGGTCGGACTGGTCGTGCCGCCCTCGGTAATTCTGTTGTTTGATGCCGATTGGATTATGCCGCCCTTCGGGATGGAGAAATCGGTTACATCATTATAGATATTGTTGTTGGAAACGCGGATCACGGCGCCGGAAGCCGAATAGAAGGCCGTGGTGCTGTCCGACACCGTCGACAAATCGACATTGATCTGAGGGCTTCCCGCCGATCCGCTGACGGCGTTTGTGCCTGCTTTCGAGATGATCGAGTTGGTGATCGTGACGTCGATGGTGCCGCCGGCCGCGTGGAATCCATTGGCCGCCGCATTCACGATCGTCGTTTGATTGACCGTAACTGTCAGCGCCCCGGCACTGGTTTGCGCGACAATTCCGTCGGACACCTCGGTAATATAGGTGTTCGTCACGTATACTGCACCCGCCGCGCTCAGGTTGATCAGGATGCCGTCTTGGCTGAAGCCGTTGATCCGACATCGCTCGACGCTGAGCTGGGCGCCGGAAGTAAAGTCGATGCCGTTGACGCCGCCACCCAACGACAGGCCGCGCAGGATCACCTTGTCGCCGGCTCCGGCCGCAACGTTGATTCCATCGGTTCCGGATACCTGGACCAATCCGAGCGTGCCGGAGCAGTCCACCGTGATCGCCTTGGTAATGGTCACCGTGCCGAAGCTGCCCGGATCGAGACAGTCGATCTCGCCCCCGGCCGCAGTCTTGGAAAATGCACCGGCAAATGTCAGGCATGGCGCGGTACGGGTGCAGGGATTGGCGTCGTCGCCCACGCCGGACACCCAGGATTGAGGCTGCGACTGCGCATGTGCGGACGTGTCGGCTGAAACCAAACCCAACACCAAACCCAACATGGCGACCAGCAGCGTCTTCGTCTTCATCACGTCCCCCCGAGAGCATCGAACCGCATGTCACCTCATACCAAATGTCCGAGGGAACCGGGTTGCTCCGGCATTAAGAATCGTTAACGCCGCCGGTCAGCAACCTCAGCACTTCCCTTGCGTTTTTTTTCATCGTGCAACGCGGATGAGCACCCTCGCCGCCTTGCGGGTGGAACTCGAACGATCACAGCTTTTTCAACGAAAAGGTAATGCTGTCGTAATTTGCCGAAAATAATGTCGCCGCAATTGGCGCCTTGGTGTCGCCGGGGTAACGTAACGATTGGGGTTTCGAAACATGAAAAAGTGGCTTCTTGCTTTCGTCGCGTTTGGCGCGCTGGCGGGTCGCTCGCTCGCAGCGGACATGTCGGCTCCGGCCTATAAGGCACCGCCGCCGCCACCACCGCCGCTGTGGAGTTGGACCGGTTTCTACATCGGCGCCAACGCAGGTTGGATCGGCTCGAGCAGCAACGCCATCACGAATACCGGCACTGATACCGGCACCGCCGGCCTCGGCTCGGCGCTGAGCGCCGGAGTGATCCCGGGGTCGATCGGCCTGAGCGACAGCGGGTTCATCGGCGGCGGCCAAGTCGGCTACAATTGGCAGGTCGCCCCGAGCTGGGTGTTGGGTATCGAGGCCGACTTCGATGGGACCACCGCGAAGAGCAGCACGGCCGCGGTATTTCCGGGCGGCGGAGGCATCGTCCCGTTGACGACCACTTACAATCGAGAGCTCGACACGCTCGGCACCGTCCGCGGCAGGGTGGGCTTCCTCTCGTCCCCCGGCCTGCTCTGGTATGGCACCGGCGGTCTCGCCTATGGCGAAACCAAAATCGGGTCCGGCTTCGCTTGTGCGACTTGCGTGCCGCCTGCCAACACGGCGGGCCAAGCCTCCAATACGCCGGTCGGATGGACGGCCGGCGCCGGCGTCGAGTGGAAATTCGCGCCCTCCTGGAGCGTGAAGGCCGAGTACCTGTATGTCGATCTCGGCAATCAGAGCAATACGATCTCATACAATTACCCAACCGGCGCAAGCACCTTGACGAGCAACGTCAACGAACGCGACAACATCGTGCGCTTCGGGATCAACTACATGTTCCACTGATCATCGATGCTTCGGTATTCTGCGATCAAGGCTCCGGCACGCCGGGGCCTTTTTCGCCTCCGGGCCGCCTGTCAAAGCCCGCTGATTTCAAGTCCTTGTGCACCCGTCAGGCTCTGCTGCAAGCCCCAGCAATGGCTGCAGGTCACGTCCCCTGTAATGGGGAGCCATCCATTGCCGTCGCCCGGCGCCAAGCCGGCTGCTGTCGCGGGAACACCATCGGCTTGGGCGATTGCCGTCGTTGGGGAGACGGTCGCGTTCGCAGCCACGGCTGATCCGTCGTTCTTCTCCAACTGAACCAGATCCTTCAACTCACCCAGCACGCCTTTGACCACACCGAAATCGACATCCATCCACAGATGGAAGGCGTCAATGTAATTGATTGCATCGAAACCGTCTTTGAGCCCGGCATTCGACAAGAAATCCGGGCCGTACCACAACACCGACCGCTTGGTGTTTTCCTTTTTGATGGGATGATTGCGTCCGAGCGAGGATTCGGAAATCGCGAGCAGCAGATCGACCGCCAGATACCTCTGCAGATAGGTGATCGTGGTGTTTCCCAACGAATATCCGACCAGCGCTATTTTGTAGCCGTCTTGTTTCTTCCGGCTGATTTTCCTCCACGCCGTACCCACATCGGAATATCCGAAGATATCGGTTTCCATGCCGAGTTCCCGCGCCTGGGAAGCGAGATACGGAATACCCCATGAAAACAGGTAGCCGCCCTGGCCCAGAAAGAAGGCGGCATAAGCCTTTTCCGGCGCGGGTACTGCGAGCGACAGCGCGCGCACGGGCGAAGCCAGTGTGCCCCCCGCCGCCAGCATGCCGACGATTACCCGTCTTCGATCGATACGCGAACCGAACTTCAACGCCATGACCTACCCACACCCGACCCCCGCCGCTCAGATGATCGAGCATCTTGGCGTCAACGCGGCGCAGTGATGGCCTCGGGCGGCCAAATTATGAATGAGCGCGGGAAACATTGCGGGGGGTGAAGCAGAAGTGGAAAATTAACCTTTGGGTGGCGCGTTGGCGCTGTCGCCCGTGGCGCCTGGTGACGGTCGCACTCCCGGGCTTCTCCCGGCGTCACGTCGTCAGGTAGAATGAAATGGAGCAGCGCAGAGTGGAGGGGAGAAGAATGCTCGTGACCATGACGAGTGGCCGAGCTCGGGCTGGAACCAAAGGCGTGTGGCCCGTGGTCCTCCTGGCCGTCGCGCTTTGCGGGTGCGCAACACCGGAAAAGAAGATCGAGGAGAATATCTATCCCAAGGACTACAAGGCCAAAATCCTGGATCAGCTTCGCCTTCAACTCCCCGATCCCAAGGGGATTCACGGCGCCTACATTGCCGAACCCGCCTTGAAACCTCGCGGTGCGTTCACGCGCTACATCGCCTGCATTCGGTTCGACGCCAAGGACGGCCACGGCCAATATCAGGGGAGCAAGGAATATGCGGCCTTCTTTTATGGCGGCCTGTTGACGCAGGTCGTCGAGGCAACTCGTGAGATGTGCGACAATTCCGCCTATCAACCGTTCCCGGAACTGGAGAAGCTTTGACGCGAGCCGTCGCGCCCTGATGCCGTCGGCTGTCAAATTGACACAGCCCGGTCGAAAGAGCCCCGCCCGATAGGCGGTTTTTAGATAGCCTCACTGTCCCGGCAGGGCGAAAGCCCGAATTGCTCCGCCCGGACGCGCGCCACCGGCACCGGGGGCGGCCCCGGTGGCGACGGCGACGAACTGCCGTCCGCCAACCATATAGGACATCGGCGGTGCGCCGACACCGGCGCCGGTCTGGTACGTCCAGAGCGTTTTACCCGTCGCTGCGTCATAGACGCTGAAATGTCCGTTTGCCTCGCCAGTGAACACGAGGCCGCCCGCGGTCGCGAGCGTGCCTCCGACCAGCGGCTCGGGCGTCTTGACCTGCCACAGCATGCGGCCGTGGTTCGTCAGGTCGAGCGCGGTCAGCGTTCCCCAGGTCTCGCTCCGCGGAACCGGCTTGCTGACCAGCTTCGAGAGCGCGGGACCGCCCGGCACATTCGGGATTTGTACGAGCGTCTGGATGGAGGGGGCATGCCGGCTCGCCACGTAGACGATGCCGGAAACCGGGTCGTAGGACACCGGCGAGACGCTGACGGCGCCGCCGGTTCCCGGCGCCACCACGATCCCCTCCGGCGCCGCGCTCGCCGCGGAGTATGTATTCTGGTGCGGCACGACTTCTTCGGTGCGGAAGAGAAGTCCGCCGCTGGTGCGATCGATGACGAAGCACCATCCGGCCTTGCCGCATTCGAGGACGGCGGGAACGCTGCGGCCGTCGATCTTCGCATCCAGCAGGACCGCTTGACCGGTCGCATCATATTGGCCGTGCGGAGCCTCCTGGAAGAACCAGCGCAGCACGCCGGTCTTTGCATCGAGTGCCGCGACGCCATTGGCGTAGAGATTGTCGCCGGGGCGCACGAGCTCGACGTCGCCGGGCGCCGGATTGCCGGTGCCGATGAAGACGAGACCTGCGGCGGGATCGAAGGCCGGGGTCATCCAGGTCGAGTTCGAGCCTGCGGCCCAGCCGTTCCTGTAGAGCTGCGCCGCGGCTTTCTCGGCCGCGATATCCCGATGGAGCGGCATTCCGTCGGGCGTCGTGGCGGCATAACCGCCCTCCCAGCCGTCCGCTTTTGTCGTGTACCAGCGCCATGCCTCGGCGCCGGTCTGCGCATCGAGCGCGCTCAGGAAACCGCGACGGCCGAGATTGGCGTCGATCCAAGCCGTACCCACATCGATGCCGGCGGCTATGCTCGCCTTGACGAAATCATCGTCGAACCGGTTCGCTTCGAAGCCGGTGGCGCCGACGATCACCTTGCCGTCATAGACCAGCGGGGCGGCCCGCATTTCAAAGTCGACGTCCGGCTTGTTGCGGCCGTTGGCGACGAGAGCCGAGGGATCGAAAGGCAGGATGACCTTGTCCCACAATACTTTGCCGGTCGCCTGATCGAGCGCGATCACGCGGGCATCGTCGGTCGCTTCGAAGACGCGCCCGTAGGCGAGCGCCACGCCGCGATTGCTCGGAATGCGCGGCAACGCACGCCTCGCCGCGTGGCGGTAGCGCCAAATTTCCTCCCCGGTCGCGGCATTGATGGCCGCCACGTCATTGCCGGCCATGCCGACATACATGACGCCGCCGGCGACGATCGGATGGGTCTGCGCAGATCCGACGGTGCCGAGCTGATATGTCCACGCGGGCGCCAGCCGCGCCACATTGCTGCGATCGATCCCATGGAGCGGCGCGAAGCGCTGGTTCGAGTAATCGCGGCCGAAGGTGATCCAATCGCCGTCCGCCGCCGTCCCGGCGGCGTGCAGACGCACATCGTCGACGGTGCCGGCGGAAGCATCGGCCGGGGGACGGCTCTGCGCCTGGGCGGCGGTCGATGCCGCCGCAGAAAGACACGCCGCGCAAAAGATCGCGGCCATCGACCGGTGACTCGGCATCTTATCCCCCGCAAAGAGCGTCTCGGTCGCTCAAATCCTGATCGCTTTCCATCCCCACAGCACCAAGACGGCCACGACCGCGGCGGCCACGAACGGGACGAGCGAACCGTTGCGCGCCAAGTTCGAGAGATCGCCGAGGTGGAAGCCGATGAACGACCCCGCGATTCCCACCAGCATGCTCGTCACGGTGCCGCGATTCCGCCCGCTGATCTGCTGCGATATCCATGATGACCGAAAGAACCGCTGCGCCAGAAATCCCGCCACGATGCCGATCAGCAGGACGACGAGGAAGATGACGATGGGATCCGAAGGGCCGGTCATCGGCAAGTGGCCTCCAACGCTTGAAGCTCATCGATACCGAAACGGAGCGCGATCGCCCTTCAACACGAAGATCGCGCTCCGCCGGCACCGCCGGTCCGATCAGCTCTTCACGAAGCGCCGCACGGCCATCTTGGCGGTCCAGCCGCCATAGACGTTGCCGGCCTCGTCGACGCCGACGCCTTCCGGCGCTCCGATCTCGGGGGAGGGTTCGGGAATGAAGGCGGTGACTTTGCCGTCCTTGACGTTGCCGATCCGGATGCCCTGCTTGAAGCCGGGATTGTTGGTCTGGTTCGATTGGGAATCGGCCACGTAGATGTTGTCGTACTTGTCGATGGCGACATCGCTCGGACGGCCAAACTGCTTCCATTCGGCGACGAACTTGCCATCCGGCTCGAACACCTGGACACGGTTGTTGGAGCGGTCGGCAACATAGACCCGCCCGGCCGAATCGAGCGCGATGCCGTGCGGCGAGTCGAATTCGCCGGCTCCCTTGCCGTGCTTGCCCCAGGACGTGATGAACTTGCCGTCCTTGGAGAACTTCACGATGCGGTCATTGGTGCTACCGCCATGGCCGTCGGCAACGTAGATGTCACCATTGGGTGCGACGACCACCCCGCTCGGCCCGTCCAGCATGTCGGGGCCGTTGCCGGGCATCCCGGCCTTGCCGATGGTCATCAATACCTTGCCCTGCGGGCTGAACTTGACGACCACGGCGCCCTTGCCGTTCTTCGCGCGCTCGTCGGCCACCCACACATTGCCCTCTTTGTCGACATAGAAACCGTGGGGCTGGTTGAACATGCCACCGCCGAACGCCGTATCGAACTTGCCGGAGGCATCGAACTTCTGGATCGGCGCGAGGGTGGAATTGCCGCAGTCGTTGGAGCCGCAGCGGTCGAACACCCAGATGCTCTTGCCGTCGCTGTGATCGACCTGAACCTTGATGGCGGCGCCGAATTTCCGGCCCGCGGGAAGCTGCGCCCAGCCATCCTGCATCTTGTAGGGATCGGGTGCCGCGTTGGGATCGGCGCTCTGGGCGTAGCCGCGATGTCCCGACGCAAGCGCCATCGCGCCGGCGGCGATACCGGCCAATAATGTCAGCCTGATTGCATGCTTCATGGTGGTCCTCCCAAGTGGATTTGAGTTTTGCCGGTTCGTCCGGATTGCTTGCCGGACATGCCGGCCGTGCTGCAGCTTTGCTTGAAGCGCGTTGGCCCGTCCGTTTGCGGCGCCTTCAGGCAGGGCGCATCATAGCGAGCCGTGGGGTGATCGGGAAGCCGCGAATTTGGGCGACGCATGCGTGTAGCGTGTAGGATGGGTCCGGCGAACCGACACCCATCATGAGCCGGTTCGACCGGCCGATGATGGGTTCCGGGGAACTTGCTCGCGGAGAGAGCGCAATCATGAAACTGTCGATCGCGACCGTGTCGCTCAGCGGCGAGCTGACCGAAAAGCTCGAGGCCATCGCGGCCGCCGGCTTCAAGGGTGTCGAGATATTCGAAGCTGATCTGTTGTCGTTCGACGGCACGCCTGCCGACGTGCGCAAGCGGGTCCGCGATCTCGGGCTCGAGATCATCACCTTCCAGCCGTTTCGCGACTTCGAGGGCATGCCGCCGGAGAGCCGCGAGCGCATCTTCGCGCGCGCCGAGCGCAAGTTCGACTTGATGGACGAACTCGGCTGCGGTCTTCTTCTCATCTGCTCCAACGTGTCGCCGCAGAGCCTCGGCGGCATCGATCGCGCCGCGGCCGATCTTCATGCGCTCGGCGAACGCGCCGGCCGCCGCGGCATGCGGGTCGGGTTCGAGGCGCTCGCCTGGGGCCGTCACATCAACGACTACCGCGATGCCTGGGAGGCGGTGCGCCGCGCCGACCATCCGGCGATCGGGCTCGTGCTCGACACCTTCCACATCTTCGCCCGCAAGACCGATCTCAAGCCGATCGGCGCCATCCCGCGCGACCGCATCTTCCTGGTCCAGTTGGCGGATGCGCCGCTCCTGGAGATGGATTCGCTGTCATGGAGCCGGCATTTCCGCAATTTTCCGGGGCAGGGGGAGTTGCCGCTGCTCGACTTCATGGCGGCGCTGCAGGCGACCGGCTTCGATGGCCTGCTGTCGCTGGAGATATTCAACGACCAGTTCCGCGCCGGTTCCGCGCGCAGCGTCGCGGTGGACGGGAGCCGGTCGCTCCTGTTCCTGCTCGACCAGTTGCGCGAGCGCACCGGCTCAGCACCCCGGGAACTCGTCCCGCTGCCGCCGCGGTCGACCTGCCGGGGCATCGAATTCATCGAGTTCGCCATCGACGAAAGCGAGGCGCCGGGGCTCGAGAGGCTGCTGCGCGGCCTCGGCTTCGCACGCATGGGCGTGCACCGGTCGAAGGCGGTGACGCGGTGGTCGCAAGGCGCCATCAACATCGTGGTGAACACGGAGAAGGAGGGCTTTGCCCACTCCTTCAACATCACCCATGGCACCGGCGTGTGCGCGATCGGCCTGCGGGTCGAGGACGCGGCCGCGACGCTCGCACGAGCGGAGCGCCTGCTCGACAAGCCGTTCCGCCAGGCGGTCGGGCCGGGCGAACTCGAAATCCCGGCGGTGCGCGGCCTCGGCGGCAGCCTCGTCTACTTCATCGACGCCAAGAGCGAGCTCGGCCGGGTATGGGAGATCGAATTCCAGCCGACCGGCGAGAAGCCGGCAGGCGCCGGCCTCACCGTCGTCGATCACATCTCCCAGTCCATGCATTACGAGGAGATGCTCACTTGGGTGCTGTTCTACACCTCGCTGCTCGATCTGCGGAAGACCGGGGAGCAGGACGTGCTCGATCCCGGCGGGCTGGTCAAAAGCCAGGTGGTGCAGTCGCCGGACGGCGCATTGCGCATCGCGCTCAACGCCTCCCAATCCGCCCGCACTCAATCCTCGCGGTTTCTCACCGAGGCGTTCGGCTCGGGCGTGCAACACATCGCGCTCGCCACCGACGACATGGCCGCGACGGTCGCGCGGCTGGAGGCGAACGGGGTCGAGCTGCTGCGCATCCCGGAGAATTATTACGACGATCTCGAAGCCAAGACCGACCTGCCGGCCCAGCGCATCGACGATTTCAAGGCGCACAACATTCTCTACGACCGCGACGGCGGCGCCGAATACCTGCAAGTCTACACCAGGACCTTCGAGGAGCGCTTCTTCTTCGAGATCGTCGAGCGCCGCGGCTATGCCGGTTTCGGCGCCGTCAATGCGCCGATCCGCCTCGCTGCCCAGACCCGGCTCGCGCGCCGCCGCGCGACGCCGGCCGAGTTGGAATGAAGCGTCCTCTCCGCGGGCTCGACGAACCGGACGGCCATGCGCGCCATCGCTGTGCCGGTTTCGGAATTCATCGCCTGCGGCATCGCCGGTTCGACGCAAATTCGTCGAAAGGTCGGCGTCGACAGATCCAAGCGCGAAGTCCAACAGCAACGAGTGCCGGCCCCAATTCGGACACGATCGCGAGCCACGCCCGGAGACAATCTCGATTCACACTCTACGGAGGCCATCTGTGTTGCGCCTCCGCAACATAGATCGAAAATTGTGGGCCGTCGCCGGCTTTGCCTTAGTTGAAACATTCGATGATCGCTAAGGTCGACTGCGGAATCGGTAAAAAAGGGGTGGTGCGTTCATGCGCAAACGTTTTCGTGTGTTGTCCGTTGTCTTCTCGCGTCTCGCTTTGATCGCCGGCCTGTTGGTTCTGCCGACGGTCGGGCACAGCATATCCCCGTGCGCGACGACCTGCCCGATCTACAATTGGATTCCGCCGAGTTCCCTCGGGGGCGCATCACCGTCCGATTTCGTCACCACTCCGACTGATGATACACACACCGTTCCGATGTGGCTGGGGCTGGACAATGGCTACTATTTCGCGATGGCCGGAAAGGACCCGACAGTCAAGGCATCGGGCCCGACATCGATCACCACAAAAATCGTCCCGCTCAGATTCACCGCCGCTCCGTCTTATGTGTTCGACACCGAGAGCAATGACTCCTGTTCGCCCCAGCGTACTCCCGCACTCAACATGGTTCAGCAATCGCCGCTTTTCAGGCCCATCAGCTTGCCGGGGACGCTCAAGACTCTCGGCACGAACCAATTCCTGAGTCTGTTCCAGAGGGCGAATTTCTGGATACCGTACATCGAACCGAAGGGTCCCAACGTCAATTACCAGGTCGTATTTTCCCAAATTCTGGCAAATAAACAGGAGACCCCAAAATATACGATCTCAATAAGCTCGCCCCCGAGCACAACCCTGCCCTATTCCGTCGAGGGGCAGGTGCAGACCGACCCCACATGGTGCAATCCGGTGGCCATGATCAGTGTCCAGGACTTGGACACCCTGCTGCAGACCCAGGTTATCCCGGGATTGAGAAATTATGACGTGGTTCCGGCAACATTGCCGATTTTCATTTTGAGCAATGTGGTGATGTATGATTCGAATATCTCCAACTGTTGCATCCTCGGTTATCACAATGCCTATTTGTCCACCGACGTCGGGGTCTTTTCCGGAAAATTGCAGACGTACATCGTGGCGAACTACAACTCCACGACCTACGGAAACTATACCGGTGCGTTTCCCAATGCGCCGGACATCGTGGGCCTGTCGAATATGATGGCGGGATGGATGGACAACCCGACGAACTCTCAATCCCACTCCGCAATGGCAGGGAACGATCAACGGGACCACGGGATGCCAGAGTGTCCTCGAGGTTGCCTATCCCCAGGGCGTGAGCGGAACGACGCCGATCGCCATCACGGCGCTCGACCACAACGTCTATCACGTGCAGGATTTGGCCTTCAAGTCATGGTTCTATGGCGACAACGGCACTCCTCCGAATTCCGGCTTCGGCGGAAATTATTCCCTGTTTGGCAACCTTACGAGCCCGAATTTGACGTGCCCTTGAACCTACCGCACCGGTATGCCCTTGGTGACGAACTTCTGCGCCCGCGCCGTGTGCGGCATGCGGCGGCCCTCGCCGCCGCTCTTGCCGGTGCCGGCCGGCTGCCATGACGGCACCAGATGGTGCTTGCCCGAACCGATCAGGTCGGCACGGCCCATGCGCTTCAAGGTGTCGCGCAGCAGCGGCCAGTTCTCGGGATCGTGGTAGCGCAGGAACGCCTTGTGCAGGCGGCGCTGGCGCAGGCCCTTGACGGTCTCGACCTTCTCCGAGCCGCCGCGCCGTATGCCGCGCAACGGGTTGACGCCGGAGTGATACATGGCGGTCGCCACCGCCATGGGGGAGGGCAGGAAGGTCTGCACCTGGTCGGCGCGGTAGCGGTTCTTCTTGAGCCACAGCGCGAGCTGCAGCATGTCCTCGTCGGATGTGCCGGGATGCGCGGCGATGAAATAGGGGATCAGGAAATACTGCTTGCCGGCCTTCTTGGCCGCCTGGTCGAACATCTCCTTGAAGCGGTCATAGCTGCCGATGCCCGGCTTCATCATCTTGGCGAGCGGGCCTTCCTCGGTGTGCTCGGGCGCGATCTTGAGGTAGCCGCCCACATGGTGGGTGACGAGCTCGCGCACATAGGCCGGGCTTTCCACCGCGAGGTCGTAGCGCACGCCGGAGGCCACCAGCACCTTCTTGACGCCGGGCACCTCGCGCGCCTTGCGGTAGAGCGAGATCAGCGCGTCGTGACTGGTATCGAGGTTGGGGCAGATGCCGGGATGGACACAGGACGGCCGCCGGCACAGCGCCTCGATCTTCTTGTCCTTGCAGGCCATGCGGTACATGTTGGCGGTCGGCCCGCCGATGTCGGAAATGACGCCGGTGAACCCCGGGGTCTTGTCGCGGATGGTCTCGATTTCCCGCACCACCGAGGCTTCCGAGCGGTTCTGGATAATGCGGCCTTCGTGCTCGGTGATGGAGCAGAAGGTGCAGCCGCCGAAGCATCCCCGCATGATCGTCACGGAAAACCGGATCATGTCCCAGGCCGGGATCGCCCGCTCGCCATAGGAGGGGTGGGGCGCGCGGGCATAGGGCAGGTCGTAGACGCCGTCCATCTCCGCCGTGGTCAGCGGGATCGGCGGCGGCGTCACCCACAGCTCGCGGTCGCCGTGGCGCTGGACCAGGGGGCGGGCATTACCGGGATTGCTTTCGCGGTGCAGCACGCGGGATGCCCTTGCATAGGCCTCGGGCTCCTTTTCCACCTGCTCGAAGGCGGGCAGGCGGATGACGGTGTTGCCGCCCTTGATGCCGGCGCCTTCGTCGGCGGCGTCGAGATCGTCGGCGTGGGCCTCGGTCCAGCCCTCCGGCACCCGGGGTTTGAGCAGCGCCACGCCCCTGATGTCGTCGAGGCCGGAGATCGCCGCCCCCCGGGCCAGCCGGTGCGCCACCTCCACCACGGCCCGCTCGGCGTTGCCGTATAGCAGGATATCGGCCTTGGCGTCGGCCAGGATCGAGCGGCGCACCTTGTCCGACCAGTAGTCGTAATGGGCGATGCGGCGCAGCGAGCTTTCGATGCCGCCAAGCACGATCGGCACGTCGCGGAACGCCTCGCGGCAGCGCTGGGCGTAGACGATCACCGAGCGGTCGGGACGGCGGCCACCCTCGCCGCCGGGGGTGTAGCTGTCATTGTGGCGCAGGCGGCGGTCGGCGGTATAGCGGTTGACCATGGAATCCATGTTGCCGCCGGTGACGCCGAAGAACAGCACCGGCCGGCCCAGCGCGCCGAACGGCTCCGCGCTCTGCCAATCCGGCTGCGCGATGATGCCGACCCGGAAGCCATGCGCTTCCAGCAACCTGCCTATGATGGCCATGCCGAAGCTGGGGTGGTCCACATAGGCGTCCCCGGTGACCAGCACGATGTCGCACTGGTCCCAGCCGAGCGTGTCCATCTCCTCGCGCGACATCGGCAGGAACGGCGCCGTGCCGAAGCGGTGCGCCCAATGCTGGCGGTAGGAAAACAACGGTTTTGCGGTGTCGGCGGGGGTTTGCATCGCCGACACATACGACGCCGGCGCGGGCAGTCAATGGCCCTTTCCGGCCTCTCGTGAAAACTGTCGCCAAATCCGCTGCGAATTTCAGTGGATGCCGTAGCGCGGAAGCCCAACTTTCGCCCCATGTGGCATCCATTTTGCTCGTTGCGAGCACAGGGGGCACTAAGGGGCTTAACAGAGGAGTTCCTTGCCATGTGTGACTACAGCCTTCACGGCGTTGCATCGCGTCCTGCAAAAGTAGGCGACAAGCTCACCACGCGGAATTTCGGCACCGGGACACGCGGTTTCTCGGCACCGGAGGAACGCACCACGGCAGTGTGTCTGCTGCCGGGGACTGAAATCGCGTTCGCGAAGGAAATTGCGGTCGAATCTCCTCGTTTCTTCGGCCGCAGCGTCAAGAGCCTGACCCACACCACGGCGATCTTCCGTCAAGTCAATAAGGAGACGCCGCACGTCCACCATGATTCGTTGGAATTCCCGGACGGCCAGATCGTCCTCCTGACCGAGCTTTGCGAAGGCCAGGAAGCGACCGTGCTGCAACTTCCGGCACAACCGACGAACGCGGTCGAGGCGGAAGCCCAGAAGCGGGCCGTTTTCATCGGCTGACCACCTTTCGGTCCATAACGGGCCACCACAAGCTGAGGGCCGCCCCCGCCGGGGCGGTCTTTTTGCGTGGGGCGCGGCGTTTTTCCCTCTCCCGCTCGCGGGGGAGGGTCGGGGAGGACGCGTTGGCAGCTCATACGGCGCGCTGCTTTTCTCTCGCACGATCAAGAACAAGCCCCGCAGGGATCGTCTAACGCCAAAGCCTTCCCAGCCCTCCCTCCGCAGGCGACCCGCAAGCGAGAGAGGGGACACTGCGAGGACACGGACAGTCAGGCCACCAGCTCCAGGAGATCGCGGATATCCGCCTGCCGTTCCAGTGCCCACACATAGGCGGCGGCGCGGGCCGCGCGATCCGTGGAGATCACCGGGGCGGCATTGGCGAGGAATTTCGCCTCGATGGCGGCATTGCTCATAGGATTGGCTGCGGTGCCGCTCGCGTGGGCGATATGAATGTCGTGACACCCGCCGGCCGTGATGACGCTGGCATAGGCCTCGTCCTTGCCGAGCGTTTCGTCAGCGGCTGCCGTCACTTTTCTGCGCAGCGCGGCCACGAAAGGGTCTTTTGCCCTGGCGTCGGAGTATTGGGCGATGCCAGCGGCGCCGTCGACAAGGGCGATGGCCGCCGAGTGGACGGTGCTGAACTTCGATTGCAGGCCGCTGGACGGCTCGACCACGTCGGTGATGGAAAGCACGAAGGGGTGCACCCGCAGCCTGATCTCGGTCACGGCTTCCGGGGCGATGTGGTCGCGGTTGCGCAGCGCGATCATGGCGTCGATCAGGGGATGGAGCACCACGCCGCAGGCATAGGGCTTGTGGCCGTTGGTCTCGATCACCCAGCCGTCGCCCAGCCCGGCGGTCAATTGATCGGGGGCGGCGACGTCGCTGTAGATGCGGGAAAAGCCCTTGCGGCCCTCGATGATCTCCTGGGTGCTGTCGAAACCGCGCTCCGCCAGCAGCGCCGCCAGCACGCCGTTCGCGGCGGCCTTGCCGGCATGGAGGGACTTGCAGGAGGTGCCGCGGTTCTGCTGCATGCCGCCGGCCTGGGTGGCGGCGATACCCATCGTGTAAGTGATCCGCTGGCCATCGAGCCCGATGAGCTTCCCGGCGGCAACGCCCGCGGCGATGCTGCCCAGGGTGCCGGTGAGGTGCCAGCCGCCCTTGTGGTGGCCCGGCGCGGCGCGGCCGCTGCGCACGCCGGCTTCGAACCCCACCGCATAGGCGAGCATGAGGTCGGCGCCGCTCACCGGTGCGCGTTCGGCGAGCGCGAACAGGGCGGCGAGCACCGGTGAACTCGCATGGAGGACGACGCCGCCCATATGGGTATCGTCGAAATCGAGGATGTGCCCCATCTGGCCGTTGGCGAGCGGCGCGTCGAGCAGCCCGAGCCGCAGGTTGCGGCCGAGCACGCGCGCCTGCGGCCGGCCGCCGGCCTCCTGGAGCACCGCGACCAGCCTGGTGATGGTGGAATGGCCGCTTCCGGCCAGCGCACAGCCGATCCAGTCGAGCACGCCGCGGCGCGCCTCGTTCGTGGCGGCCGGCGTGAGATCGCTGAAACGGGCGCCGGCCAGGTGGCCGCACAGCGTCTTGGTCAGGGTCACGGCGCTGGTGTCGAGGTTCTGGTCCATCGGGGGTACCTGAAGGGCTGGCAGGCGCGGCCGGCACGGGGGGCCGCGCGCGAACTCCGGCGGGGGAAGCCGCGCGGCCCGTTATACTTAAAATTTAGTTTTTCCGATCCATGTTGCGCCGCTGCCGGCTGGCCGGCGGTTCGAGTCGCTGCCCTTGTGTCGATTACCAGGATGAGTGCTGATGTTTGTTTCGAAGACTCGCGAGGTCATGGCAACGCTCGCGGCCTTGAATCGCTCCCACGCCGTCATCGAGTTCAAGATGGACGGCACCATCGTCACCGCCAACGAGAATTTTCTTGCGGTGACGGGATACCGTCTTGCCGACATTCGCGGGCGGCCCCACGGTATTTTTGTCGCCGCGAAGGAGCGCCACGGCGACGCCTATCGGCGGTTCTGGGATGGTTTGAACCGGGGCGAGTTCCAGGCCGGCGAATACCAACACATCGGAAAGCACGGGCGGGACGTGTGGGTCCAGGCGACCTACAGTCCCATCCTCAAACGCAGCGGAAAGCCGTTCAAGGTCATCGCTTTCGCCATCGATATCTCCGAACGCAGGCGGCGCGATGCCGGGCGTGACGGACAGGCCGGGGCGTCCCGCCTGTCGCCCGCCGTCGTCGCCCTACGCTGGGATGCCCGGCTCGGTGAGGAGGCTTCCAGCGGGGCAATCGCGCCGGAGACGGCCGAGCCGGCCAGCCGGATCGGCAATGTGGTCGACATGATCAATCGCATTGCGGCCGAGAACAATTTGGCGGCACTGCGGGCGGCTATCGAGGCTGCGCACAGCGGAGAAACCATGATCGGGGACCCCCGCCCGCGATCCCAGCTGCGGCGGCCGGGCAGGGTGGCAGGACCCCGGAAATGACGAACCGCCGGCGGGGCTCTTTTTTTCTGATGCGGCGGCGTGCCTTGCCATGATATAAGCCGCGCCGCTCGGCGGATCGGCTCACGCCGGGCGCGGCCCATTGCGGGCGTGGCGGAACTGGTAGACGCGCTGGATTTAGGTTCCAGTGACGAAAGTCGTGGGGGTTCAAATCCCTCCGCCCGCACCACGCCCGGCGGTGGTGCGACCCCAACGGATGGTGTCCATCTGTTTGGATCGGTCGCCCCGCTTCTATAGGTTCGTGGGTCTGAACTCGTCCCAACATCGGGTTGGGGTCAGGCCACTCGCTCCGGCCGCACTGGCGCCCGATCCGCTGCCGCTTTTGTTATCCAAGGCTCAAGCCAACACGGTCCCGCATATGCAAGTCACCGAAACCACCACCGAAGGCCTCAAGCGGGAGTTCCGCGTCGTCGTTCCGGCGAGCGATCTCTCGACCCGTGTCAATGACCGCCTGACCCAGATGAAAGATCAGGTCAAGATCAACGGCTTCCGGCCGGGCAAGGTGCCGGTCGCCCATCTCAAGCGGGTCTATGGCCGCGCCGTGATGGCTGAAACCATCGACCAGATGATGCGCGAGACCAACGCCAAGATCGTGACCGATCGCGGGTTCAAGCTGGCGATGGACCCCAAGATCACCATGACCGAGGACAAGGACGAGATCGAGGGGGTGATCGAGGGCAAGACCGACCTCGCCTATACGGTGGCGCTGGAGGTGGTGCCCCAGATCGCGCTTGCCGACTTCTCGTCGATCAAGCTGGAGAAGCTCACTACGGAGGTGTCCGAGGACGACCTCGACGACGCCCTCAAGAAGATTGCCGACCAGAACCGGCCGTATGCGGCCAAGACCGAGGGAAGCAAGGCCGAGAACGGCGACCGCGTGACGATCTCCTTCACGGGAACCATCGACGGCGTGCCGTTCGAAGGCGGCACCGGCGAGGACGTCCCCGTGACCATCGGATCGAACACGTTCATTCCGGGGTTCGAGGACCAGCTCATCGGCATCGCGCCCGGGGAGAACCGGACGGTGAACGTCACATTCCCCGAAAACTATGCCTCCGAGCAGCTGGCCGGAAAGGCCGCGGCATTCGCGGTCACCGCCAAATCCGTCGAGAGTCCGGGCACGCTCACAATCGACGATGCGTTCGCCACCTCGCTCGGAATCGAGTCGCTCGACAAGCTGCGCGAGGCGGTCAAAGCGCGGATTGCCCAGGAGCATGCGGGGGCGAGCCGCCAGAAGCTCAAGCGCGCATTGCTGGACAGGCTGGATGCCTCGCACAAGTTCGAGGCGCCTCCGACCCTGGTCGAGGAAGAGTTCAAGAACGTCTGGAATACGGTCGTTGCCGACCTCAAGTCGCAAAACCGGACCTTCGAAGACGAAGGGACGACCGAGGAAAAGGCCAGCGTCGAGTACCGCAGCATCGCCGACCGGCGCGTCCGGCTCGGCCTCGTCCTTGCGGAAATCGGCGAAAAGAACAACATCAGGGTGACCGAGGACGAGATGTCGCGCGCGATCGTGGAGCGGGTGCGGCAATATCCCGGGCGCGAGAAGGAAGTGTGGGACTTCTACCAGAAGAACCCTAATGCGCTGGCGAGCGTGCGGGCGCCGCTCTATGAGGAAAAGGTGGTCGACTTCCTGGTCGAGTTGGCCGAGGTCACGGAAAAGCCCGTGACCAAGGAGGAACTCTACAAGGAAGACGACACCGAAGCGCCGCCCGCCTGACGGGCGGACGCCGCGGCTTCGGTGGCGGCCCCTGACCTTGTCGGCGCGGCAGCAAGCTATATATGCGTTGCCGCCATGCGATGTGCCTCGGGTGGGATTTGATGTTCCGGGCTTAGGCGTTCCAGGACGTGGCGGACTGAGGGGGCCCGGCGCCACCCGACTGAGGGGGCCCGGCGAACCGGACAGAAACCGGACAGAACAGGTTGGACCATGCGAGATCCGTCGGACACCTACATGAATTACCTCGTTCCCATGGTGGTCGAGCAGACCAACCGGGGCGAACGAGCCTATGACATCTATTCCCGCCTGTTGAAGGAACGCATCATCTTCATCACGGGACCGGTCGAGGACGGCATGTCCGCGCTGATCGTGGCACAGCTGCTGTTCCTGGAGGCGGAGAATCCCAAGAAAGAAATTTCGATGTATATCAATTCGCCGGGAGGCGTTGTTACATCGGGACTTGCGATCTACGACACCATGCAATTTGTCCGCCCGGCGGTCTCCACGCTGTGCGTCGGCCAGGCCGCCTCGATGGGGTCGCTGCTGCTCGCCTCCGGCCACAAGGACATGCGGTTTGCGCTGCCCAATGCCCGGGTGATGGTCCACCAGCCGTCCGGCGGCTTCCAGGGCCAGGCCTCCGACATCATGATCCACGCCCAGGAAATCCTGAGCATCCGCAAGCGGCTCAATGAGATCTACGTGAAGCACACGGGGCAATCGATCAAGAAGATCGAGGATGCCCTGGAGCGCGATCAGTTCTTCACCGCCGATGGGGCGCGTGATTTCGGACTCGTCGACAAGGTCATCGACAAGCGATTCGAGAATCCGGAGAAGGTTTGATCCGGGTCGGGGCGTTTGGACAGGCGAATCTTGCCTGGGTGAGCGGGAGTTAGGAGTTATTTCCTGCGCACCGCTTCGTTTCCGCCACAAAGTTCACCGCAAATTGCGGATCGGACCGGCGTTCGAAGGGGAGGCGACCGCGCCGATTGTCGAATTGTCAGCGTTAACAAATTCTTGATTATAATGCCGGTAGCGTGCTTCGTTAGCGATCAGGTGATCACGTTTGACGTTGGGATTGGCGGCAGTGGCTGAAATTGGCATTGTATATAAGCGTGTGCATGAAGAGTGACGGCAGTTCGGCTTGCGGCTTCGCAGTGCGCAAACGGGCGATGGATCCGCGGAGAAGGGAATGAGCAAGGTCGGCGCAAGCGATTCGAAGAATACGCTTTACTGCTCGTTCTGCGGCAAGAGCCAGCACGAGGTGCGCAAGCTCATCGCCGGGCCGACGGTGTTCATCTGCGATGAATGCGTCGAATTGTGCATGGACATCATCCGCGAGGAGAACAAGTCCTCGCTGGTGAAGTCGCGCGACGGCATCCCCACGCCCAAGGAAATCCGCAAGGTGCTCGACGACTACGTCATCGGGCAGGACCATGCCAAGAAGGTGCTCTCGGTCGCCGTCCACAATCACTACAAGCGCCTCAACCACCAGACCAAGCACAACGACGTCGAGCTCGCCAAGTCGAACATCCTGCTGATCGGCCCGACCGGGTCGGGCAAGACGCTGCTGGCGCAGACGCTGGCGCGCATCCTCGACGTGCCCTTCACCATGGCCGATGCGACCACCCTGACCGAGGCCGGCTATGTCGGCGAGGACGTCGAGAACATCATCCTCAAGCTGCTGCAATCGGCCGACTACAATGTGGAGCGGGCCCAGCGCGGCATCGTCTATATCGACGAGATCGACAAGATCAGCCGCAAGTCCGACAATCCCTCGATCACCCGCGACGTCTCCGGCGAGGGCGTGCAGCAGGCCCTCCTCAAGATCATGGAAGGCACCATCGCCTCGGTGCCTCCGCAGGGCGGCCGCAAGCATCCCCAGCAGGAGTTCCTGCAGGTCGACACCACCAACATCCTGTTCGTGTGCGGTGGCGCCTTTGCCGGCCTCGAGAAGATCATTTCGGCGCGCGGCCGCTCCACCTCGATCGGCTTCGGCGCCAAGGTGGCGGCGCCGGAGGACCGCAAGGCCGGCGAAATCTTCCGCGACGTCGAGCCGGAGGATCTGCTCAAATACGGCCTGATCCCCGAATTCGTCGGCCGCCTGCCGGTGGTCGCGACCTTGGAGGACCTCGACGAGCCCGCGCTCAAGCGCATCCTGCTGGAGCCGAAGAACGCCCTGGTCAAGCAGTACCAGCGGCTGTTCGAGATGGAGAGTATCGATCTCAGCCTCGCCGAGGAGGCGCTCGGCGCCATCGCCCGCAAGGCGATCGAGCGCAAGACCGGCGCGCGCGGCCTGCGCTCCATCATGGAGAGCATCCTGCTCGACACCATGTTCGATCTGCCGAGCCTCGAAGGCGTCGAGGAAGTGGTGATCTCCAAGGAAGTTGTGGAGGGCACCGCACGGCCGCTCTACATCTACGCCGATCGCGCCGGCGACGCCGGAGCGAGCGCCTGACCGCTCCCCAAATCTGCTACCTTTGCCGCCGCAGCCCCGGGCGCGGCGTCGCACCTTTGCGAGCGTTCGCAGGTTGCTTGACACGCTACCCCCGCGTCTCCACCTAATGGTGTGCGGGGCGTTCTATTGTCGAGTAAGGCGTTCCCAGTACCATTCCCGGGCAGGATCTCGCGGCCGCGTTGGGGTTGCGGTCGAGCTGGCGCTCCCTGTCAGGAATAAAAGCACTTCGGGCCTGTGCTGCGTAAGCGGGCAGGGGCGGAGGGGCGTAACAAGAAAAGGACACGGGTCATGACCACCTCATCCAAGCCTCGGGTTCTGCCGAAACCGGGCGAAGTTCGTACCTACCCGGTGTTGCCGCTGCGCGACATCGTGGTGTTCCCGCACATGATCGTTCCGCTGTTCGTCGGCCGTGAAAAGTCGATCAAGGCGCTGGAAGAGGTCATGCGCTCGGACACGTTCATTCTGCTGGCGACCCAGAAGAACGCCTCCGACGACGATCCCGCCACCGATGCGATCTATGACGTCGGCACCCTGGCGAGCGTGCTTCAACTGCTCAAACTGCCCGACGGCACCGTGAAGGTGCTGGTCGAGGGCGGCGAGCGCGCGCGCGTCCTGCGATACGGCGGCCGCACCGAATATTACGAGGCCGAAGCCGAGGTCATCGTCGACCAGGCCGGCGAAAAGGTCGAGGCCGAGGCGATGGCGCGCTCGGTCGTCAACGAGTTCGAAAGCTACGTCAAGCTCAACAAGAAGGTGTCGCCGGAAGTCGTCGGCGTCGTTCATCAGATCGAGGACTACGCCAAGCTCGCCGATACCGTCGCGTCCCACCTCGCGATCAAGATTCCGGACAAGCAGGCGATCCTGGAGACCGCATCGGTCGCCGGACGGCTGGAACACGTGCTGCGCCTGATGGACAGCGAGATCTCCGTTCTCCAGGTGGAGAAGCGCATCCGCACGCGCGTCAAGCGCCAGATGGAGAAGACCCAGCGCGAGTACTACCTCAACGAGCAGATGAAGGCGATCCAGAAGGAGCTGGGCGACGAAGAGGGCCGCGACGAGCTCGCCGAGCTCGAGGACAAGATCAAGAAGACCAAGCTCTCGAAGGAGGCCCGCGACAAGGCCAGCCACGAGCTCAAGAAGCTGCGCCAGATGTCGCCGATGTCGGCGGAAGCCACCGTGGTGCGCAACTACCTCGACTGGCTGCTGTCAATTCCATGGGGCAAGAAGTCGAAGATCAAGAAGGATCTCGCTCACGCCGAGGAGATCCTCGATCACGATCACTACGGCCTCGACAAGGTCAAGGAGCGCATCGTCGAATATCTCGCCGTGCAGACCCGCGCCAACAAGCTGACCGGGCCGATCCTGTGCCTCGTCGGTCCGCCCGGCGTCGGCAAGACCTCGCTCGGCAAGTCGATCGCGCGGGCGACGGGGCGCGAGTTCGTGCGCGTCTCGCTCGGCGGCGTGCGCGACGAGGCCGAGATCCGCGGCCATCGCCGCACCTACATCGGCTCGATGCCCGGCAAGATCATCCAGTCGATGCGCAAGGCGAAGACCTCCAACCCGCTGTTCCTCCTCGACGAGGTCGACAAGATGGGTTCGGACTTCCGCGGCGATCCGTCCTCGGCGCTGCTGGAAGTGCTCGATCCCGAGCAGAACCACACCTTCAACGACCACTATCTCGAGGTCGACTACGATCTCTCCAACGTCATGTTCATCACCACGGCGAACACGCTCAACATCCCGCCGCCCCTGATGGACCGCATGGAGATCATCCGGATCGCCGGCTACACCGAGGACGAAAAGCTGGAGATCGCGCGGCGGCACCTGATCCCCAACGCGATCACCAAGCATGGCCTCGACGCCAAGGAATGGGCGATCGACGACGATGCCCTGCTCACCCTGATCCGGCGCTATACCCGCGAGGCGGGTGTGCGCAACCTCGAGCGTGAGCTCTCGACGCTGTCGCGCAAGGCGGTGAAGGAGCTGATGACTTCGAAGAAGAAGTCGGTGCGGGTGACGGCGGAGAATCTCGGCGAATATGTCGGCGTACCCAAGCACCGCTACGGCGAGGTCGAGGCCGAAGACCAGATCGGCGTCGTCACCGGCTTGGCGTGGACCGACGTGGGCGGCGAGCTGCTCACCATCGAAGGCGTCATGATGCCCGGCAAGGGCAAGATGACGGTGACGGGCAATCTGCGCGAGGTGATGAAGGAGTCGATCTCGGCCGCGGCGTCCTATGTGCGCTCGCGGGCGGTCGCCTTCGGCATCGAGCCGCCGCTGTTCGACCGGCGCGACATCCACGTGCATGTTCCGGAAGGGGCGACCCCGAAGGACGGCCCGTCGGCGGGCGTCGCCATGGCCACCGCCATCGTCTCGGTGATGGCCGGCATTCCGGTCCGGCGCGACCTCGCGATGACCGGCGAAATCACCCTGCGCGGGCGGGTCTTGCCGATCGGCGGCCTCAAGGAGAAGCTGCTCGCGGCGCTGCGCGGCGGCATGAAGACGGTCCTGATCCCGGAGGAAAATGCCAAGGATCTCGTCGAGATCCCGGATTCCGTGAAGAGCGGGCTCGAGATCATCCCGGTGTCGCGGATGGACGAGGTCCTGTCGCGGGCGTTGACCCGCAAGCCGGAGCCGATCGTCTGGGAAGAGCCGGTGGTAAAGCCGAAGCCCGAGGCGGCGGCGATCGAAGACGACGCCGCGTCCGCGCTCACCGCGCACTGACTCGAAAAACATCGATACATGAGCGGCGGCCTTTGGGCCGCCGTTTTCGTTACGGCGTGGCGTCGGGGTCCCATCTTGCCATCGGGCGCGTCGCAGCGCTAAAGCTTGGGCACGGGCGGTTAGCTCAGTTGGTAGAGCATCTCGTTTACACCGAGAGGGTCGGCGGTTCGAGTCCGTCACCGCCCACCAGGAAACAACGCCTAGATGCCCCGGCGGCTTCGGCGCAGCCTCGCGCAGTCGGACCGAGCGAAGCGGCGGCTATAGCGTTACGTGCGGGCTCGGCAGGCGGTTCGGTGAAGTCCGTGCGGTTTAGCAGGCCCGCGCGGTCATTCCGCCGTCACTTGACGGCGGCACTCTCGCGCCGCTCGTATCGCCAGCGACCTCGATGACGGAGAAACTTCTTTGACGACGTCTTTCATGCACGCGAGGGGTTGGGTTCCCAGCTCGGTTTTTGGGCCGGGCGTCGTCGGGACGGTCGCGACTCTCGGGGCTGTCGCGGCGGGCGCGGCGATCGTCGAGGCGGCGCTCATTCCCGGGTTATTGATTGGCGGCGCCGCGGTGTTGGCGCCGCGCCTGCTTCCCCGTGACATGTTGAGCGGCTTGGGGGATAGACTACGGCGGATCGTGCCGTCCCCGGTGCCGGTCCCCTCCGCGCCAACAGCGCATTCCGCGGAGGCGCCGGCTTCCGGCGAGCCCGCGGGCTTCGACACGTGGCGGGCGGTCGTCAAGACCTTCACCTATCGCGCGATTGTCACGACCGTTGACTTCGGCGCGAATTATTTCGTGATCGGCGGGTTGGCGACTGCGGCGGGGTTGTCGAGCTTGTCGCTTGTCGCCGGCCCCATCTTCTATTTCGCTCATGAAGCGGCTTGGCACTATTACGGCCCCACCTCGGCGCGACAGCGTGATCCGCTCGAGGCCACGGTGCATGTGCCAATTCCAGGCGCGGCGGAGGGCGAGGAAGATGGGCGGACGCGCTTCGCGAGCGTCAAGGTGAGTCGGGCTTTTGCCAAGACGGTGACCTACGAGTGCGTGACCGCGGTGTCGGAATTCGGCGTTAATTATCTCTTCGTCCGTGATCTCGCGACCGCCGCGGGACTCACCGCCTTCAGCATCGTGATCAGCCCCTTCGTTTACTACGTGCATGAAAAGGCCTGGGATTATTACGACGCTACGAAAGCCCGATCGCCAGCGGCCCCGCTTGCCTCTTTCTAACGCGGTTCAATCGGGCCACCGATGACCGCTGCGGACCTCCCGCTATCCCGGCACGCGCGCATGCGGCGTCTTGGTCATGTCGACCGCCGGCCACCGCTGGGACACCTCCGGCAATGCCAGTTCCTTGCCCGTCATCCGCTCCACCGCGATGGCGTAGACCGTGATCTGGTCCAGGCGCGGAAAGAAGCCCTTCGGCCGGTCGGTGCCGGGCTTGCCGTATTTCGCCATCAGCGCTTCGCAGAACCGTTGCTTGGCGTTCGCCTCGGTCACGACCCGGATCCGCCCGAACACGATCACGCTGCGATACGCCACGGAGGAATCGCATTCGAAGCGTCCGTAGTCGAACACTTCTCCGGCCTCATCGATTTCGAAGCAGACGCGCGGCTCGTGGTCGACATTGGTCCGCAGGTGGCCGCGGGCGAGCGTGTTGTGCAGGAACACCTGGCCATCGTCCCACACATAGAGGAGCGGCACGCAATAGGGCGAGCCGTCCGCGCCGACGGTGGCGAGCCGGCCGTGGAAGCCCTTCGACAGCATCTCGCGCATCCGCTCATCCGGCATCATGCGATCGGTCCGCCGCAGCTGGGGCGCGCCGCTCATCTCGATCTCCTCCCTCTCATGGCCGCCAGCATATACCACGGCGCCGGCCGGTCCCGCCTGTTGATCTCTTCCGGACGGTGCTTCATTGAGGTACGCCAAGAACGTCGTTGGTCAGGTTGATACACATTT
This sequence comes from uncultured Alphaproteobacteria bacterium, assembly GCA_963800215.1. Taxonomy (GTDB): domain Bacteria; phylum Pseudomonadota; class Alphaproteobacteria; order Rhizobiales; family Xanthobacteraceae; genus JAJPKK01. The sequence goes on from CAWCZY010000018.1 coordinate 88,132, forward strand.
CGCTGTCATCGCCCGGCTTGACCGGGCGATCCGGTAAACACCGACCGCGAGTACTGGATTGCCCGGTCAAGCCGGGCAATGACACCAATAGGGTCAGCCTGATCGAAAATGCTCCAATGGTGCGACCCAGAAGGGGAAAGGCGTGCTCGCTCGAACCGCTTCCATGCATGACCGCATGGCGATGTACAATTCCAACACCCTGAAGATCGGCCTGTTCGGCGCCAATTGCTCGTCCGGCCGCGCGGTGACGCGGGTGGCGGAACGCTGGTCGGGCAACTGGCCGGACAATCTTCGGCTCGCGAAGATGGCCGACGAGGCCGGCCTCGACTTCCTGCTGCCGATCGCGCGCTGGAAGGGCTATGGCGGCGACACCGACTACCAGGGCGCGACCTTGGAGACCATCACCTGGGCGTGCGGGCTGCTCGCCTCGACGCGGCAGATCACGGTATTCGGGACCGTGCACGCACCGCTGTTCAATCCGCTGATCGCCGCCAAGGAATTCGTCACCGCCGACCATATCGGGGAGGGCCGTTTCGGCCTCAATCTCGTGGTCGGCTGGAACGAGGACGAGTTTGAGATGTTCGGCGTCAAGCAGCGCGATCACGAGACGCGCTACGAATTCGCGCAGGAATGGCTCGACGCGGTCAAGCTCGCCTGGAGCCCCGCGGAGGATTTCGATTTCGACGGCGCCTTCATCAAGCTCGCCAATATCCGCGCCAAGCCGAAACCTTACGGCGGCACGCGCCCGCTGATCATGAATGCCGGGCTGTCGCCCACCGGGCGCGCCTTCGCGCTACGCAATTGCGACGCGTTCTTCACCCAGGCATCGCGCGCCTCGATGGCGGAGACCGCCGAACGCGTGCAGGCGGTCAAGACGCAAGCCGCGGGCTATGGCCGCGAGATCGACGTCTATGCCGTCGGCGTCGTCACCTGCAGGCCGACGCAGCACGACGCCGAGGCGTATTATCAGCACTGCATCGTCGAGCACGCCGACTGGTCGGCGGTCGATCTCATCCTCGCCAAGAAGAACATCAGCCGGCAGACCGTGGGCGAGGAAAAATTCCAGCAGGAGCGCACCAACTACGCCAACGGCATGGGCGGCATCGCGGTGGTGGGCGACCCCGACCGGGTGGCGCGCCAGCTCGCCGATCTCAGCAAGGCCGGCCTGCGCGGCGTCGGCGTCTCGCTGGTCAATTATGCCGACGAACTGCCGTTCTTCCTCGACGAGGTGATCCCGCGTCTCGAGCGCTTGGGATTGCGCGAGAAGCGGACCATCTGACTTTCATGCAAAACCGGCCGCACGCCGGTGACGGATAACAGCAAGGCTGTCCGGAAAGTCCGGACAACCCTGGCTGCGTTCCCATCCCTTCAGGACATCAGACGGCTTCCTTGAGCTCCTTGGCGGCGCGGAAGGCGACCTTCTTGCTCGCCTTGATCTTGATCGGCTCACCGGTCGCGGGATTGCGGCCCATGCGCGCGGCGCGCTTGCGCACCTGAAGGATTCCCAGGCCGCCGATGCGGATGCGGTCACCCTTTTTCAGATGCTTGACCACCAGGCCGACGAGGTCGTTGAGGATGAGTTCGGATTGCTTCTTCGCCATCTCGTGGCTGGCGGCGAGGGCAGCCGCGAGATGCTTCAACGTGACGGTAGTCTGTGCTGCTGCGGCCTTTGCCATGAAAGCTCCTCCTTGTACGGGCCAAAAACACGCCGAATCCCGGCGCCACGTGGCGACACATAGTTGATTCTGACCGGGTTTGACCATGCCGAAATCGTAAAAACCCTGAATTTTGTGGGGATTCTACGCCTTCTTTGCAAGAAAAGGCCAATTCATCGGCTCTTAAGCAACCCGAGCGCGGCCAAAACGCGATTTTGCCCGCAAAACCCGGTCTTTTCGGGGGGTACATTTTCGCGGCCGCCCCGGCCGCGAAGGGCCGATTTCGTCGTGCGGCGTCGTGCGGCCTCGTATGCTTGACTTCGATCCGACCCGGTCGTATCCCACCGGTCCCGAAGACGTGCAGGAATTGCGCGGATTTACGGGGGCGTAGCTCAGTTGGTTAGAGCGCTAGCCTGTCACGCTAGAGGTCGCCGGTTCGAGCCCGGTCGCTCCCGCCAGTTTTCGGTGAAATCGTACTGTACTGCGAGAGTGGCGCTTCCGGGCGCAGGCTCCAGCGATGGGGCGACGCGTCTATCACCTCTCCGATTCCACGAGCGGCGCGAATAGCACGACGCCGATCTGTCGCGCGGCTCCGCCCGAACCAGTCAGGCGGCCTCCCGCAGCCACGGGATCAGGCAGGCGGCGAGCTTATCGGGCGCTGCGAGCTGGGGTGCGTGTCCGGTCGGCAGGCTCGCAACCGCCGCTCCGGGCACCAGCGCCTGCATCCGGCGCTGGGCCGCGAGCACAACCGAACGGTCGTGCAGCGTCTCGACATAGAGCCGCGGAATGCGGCCGAACCGCTCGGGCGTGAGACTGGGCCGGACCGCGCGTCCACCCTCGGGATGGGGCACCAGGCGCCGCGCCGCGGCGCGGGCAAAATCCGCGGGGCAATCATGGAAGAAAAAGTGGAGGGCGGCCCCTTCGGGAACGCGCGAGGTCAGTCGGTCCGGGGCCCAGACGAGATGCGGACCGATGCCGGCCGCGCGCGGGTCATCGCGGATCAACTCGGCCGTCAGATCGGCGAAGGCGACGCCGCTGGGAAGCATCATCCCGGCTACGTAGACGATGCCTGCGATCCGCTCCGGCACCGCTTCCGCCACCTGCGAGGCGACGAGTTCGCCGCCGGAATGGGCGACGAGCACCACGCGACCGTCGATCCCGTCGATCCGTTGGCAAACATGGGCGACATAAAGCGCGAGCGATACGTCGGATGCCTTGGTCTCGTCACGGCCGTTGCCGGGCAGGTCGAGCGCACGGCTCTCAATTCCGGCTTCCGTCAGCAGCGGCGTCAAGCGATCCCATGCCCAGCTTCCTTGCCAGGCGCCGTGCAGGAGCACGGCGGCCATCACCCGGCCTTCGGCGCATAGGTGCGCCGGTACATCTCGCGAAGATGTGCTTCCACGGTGGTGGGCGGATATTTCGGGGTCTCGCCGGCCGAAAGGCAAGTCGGGATGCAGCTCACTTGGTGGTCGTAATTGCCGACGAAGAAGAACGGGATCGAGTAGCGTTCGCGGCCGGAGCTGTTCACCACGCGATGCAGGGTCGAGCGGTAGCGGTCATTGGTCCAGCGCGCGATCATGTCGCCGAGATTGACGACATAGGTGCCGGGCACGGGATCGGCGTGGATCCAGCCATGGCTCGCCTGGTCCCACACCTGCAGTCCGCCGATGCCGCCTTGCCGCAGCAACGTAAGACCGCCGAAATCGGTGTGGGCACCGGCGCCCTTCTGGCCCGGTTCGGCGCCTGCCGGCTGGGGCGGATAGTGCAGCAGCCGCAACGTCGCCATCGGCTCGCGGCAGAACGCATCGAAATGGTGTTCCGGCAGGTCGAGCGACAAGGCGAGGCCGCCCATGAGGCGCTGCCCGAGCGCGAGCATCTCCTGGAAATAGCGCTCCATCGTCGCCCGGAAATCCGCAAGGCCGGCCGGCCACTGGTTGGGGCCGTGGTTGAACTTGCCGGCCTTGACCCGGGGATCGTCCGCGTCATGCTCGGGGCCGATGTAGAAGCCCTCCTTGAGGTCGGGCGGGGCGCCCGGCTCCAGCGTCTGGCCGCTGAGCGGCTCATAGCCGCGGTTCGCTTCGGACTTCGCCTTGTCGACGGCTGCTTTCTGCTCGGGCGGAAGGCCGAAAAACCGCTCGGCCTCCCTGAATGCCGCATCGACGAGAGGCTCCGGAACCCCGTGGTTACGCACGTAGAAAAACCCGTTGTAGCAACAGGCTTCGTGCAGTTGCGTGGCGACCGCACGGCGCGCGGCGAGGTGTGGGCTCGCGAGGTCGCCGATGTCGATGATGGGGAGCGATGCGCGGGAAATCCGCGTCGCCTCGAGCGCCGCTGTCATGTCGGCCTCCGTGATGGGTCGATCCGGTGGCAGGATGACGGATATCCGCTGCACGCGAAAGAGCTTTTCGTCGCTCGATGCGATGCCGAAAGGACGCGGCAGCAAGCGGGCGCCTCTCGGCTCTCCCGCTCTCAGCGCGGACCGTTCCATGGGTCATTGAAATCACCGCGATTATGAAGCACCTTGGTCCCCGGCGACGAAGATCGCCGCGAAGATGGGAGAGATGCCTTGGTCAAACGGAATTGGATCGGCGCGGCCGCGCTCGGGCTATCGCTGGCGCTGGCGGGCGCCCCGGCGCAGGCCTTCGATGAATCGAAATATCCCGATTTCGCCGGCCAGTGGAAAAAGCCGCGGACCGGAGGAATCGTCAACCAGTGGGACATCACCAAGCCGGTCGGGCGCGGCCAGCAGGCGCCGCTGACGCCGGAATACCAGGCGATCTTCGAAGCTGGCCTCGCCGACCAGGAAGCCGGCGGCCAGGGCAACGACCCCACCGGCATCTGCATTCCCGATGGCATGCCGCGGGCGATGAACGTGATCTTCCCCATGGAGATCGTGATCCAGCCCAAGGTGGTCCACATCATGATCGAATATCTGACCATGCTGCGCCGGATTTACACGGACGGCCGTGATTTCCCCGAGGGCTTCGAGCCGTCCTACATGGGCTATTCGATCGGCAATTGGATCGACGAGGACGGCGATGGACGTTACGATGCGCTGGAGGTGGAGACCCGCCTGCTGAAGGGGCCGCGCACTTTCGATCCGAGCGGCGTGCCGCTTCACAAGGACAACCAGACCATCGTGAAGGAACGGTTCTACCTCGACAAGGCGAACCCCGACATCCTGCGCGACGACGTCACCACCATCGATCACGCGCTGACCCGGCCATGGACGGTCAACAAATGGTACATCCGCGACCGCGATCCGATTTGGGTCGAGGCGATCTGCAACGAGCAGAACGATCACCTCAAGCTCGGCGGCGAGGACTATATGGTCAGCGCCGACGGCTTCATCATGCCGGCCAAGAAGAACCAGGCGCCGCCCGACCTGAAATTCTTCAAGCCGACGCAGCAGACGCAGCAGTGAACGGCTTCGGCCGGCGCGTACGAGCGCCGGCTTGCAATCTCGGATGAAACGAGGACCTCCCATGCAGCACATCAGACATCTGGCGCCCCTCGGGCTCTTCACCATCATGATCGCAGGCGCGCCGGCACTCGCGCAGCAGGCGCCCGCCGCGTTGCCCGAGACCACGGCCTGTCCCGAAGCCGTCGCCAGCCTGGCGACCTGCTACGGGATCAAACACGAGAGCGGCGCCTACATCCTCGCCGCGATGCCCAAGACCTGGAACGGCGATCTCGTGGTGTTCGCCCATGGCGGCCCGTCCCTGCTGCCGCCGACGGCGAACGGCAGCAAGAACGACCTCACCAAATATGCGATTGCGGTGAAGCGGGGGTTCGGCTGGGTGGCTTCCAGCTACCGGCGCCAAGGCTATGGCGCGGCAATGGCGGCTGAAGACAGCGACAACGCCCGCCGCTTCTTCGTCGAGCACATCGCCAAGCCGCGCCACACCTATCTGCACGGCGCCTCCTATGGCGGCCTGGTCGGGGCCAAGCTGGTGGAGACCCTCGCCAAAAATCCCGACGGCAGCTTGAAATTCGACGGCGCCCTGTTCAACAGCGGCGCGGTGGGCGGCGCGACACTCAATTACCAGCACCGCGTCGATCTGCGCGCGGTCTATCAATATTACTGCAAGAACCTGCCGCGCCCGGACGAGGCGCAATATCCGCTGTGGATGGGCGTCGCCGCCGATTCCAAGATGACGCTCAAGGATCTCGACGCCGCGGTCGAAGAGTGCACCGGCGTCTCCAAGCCGGCCGCCCAACGCAGCGAACAGCAGAAGAAGAACCTCGCCGACATCATCGGCGTCATGGGCTACCCGGAAAACCTGCTGGTGCGCCACATGCAGGCGGCGACGCTCTTGTTCCGCGATATCGTGCAGCGCACCACCGGCGGCCGCGATCCCTTCGACAACACCGGCATCCGCTATCACGGCTCGTCCAACGACGAGGAGTTGAACCGCAATGTCGCGCGGTTTGTCGCCGACCCCACCGCCGTCGCAGCCCTCAAGGCCGACGGCGACCCGTCCGGCAAGCTGCCGGTCCCGGTGGTGTCGATCCATTCCATCAACGACCCGCAAGTGCCGGTGGAGGCGCAGGCCGCCTATCGCGACACGGTGGCCGCCGCCGGCAGCAGCGACCGCCTGGTGCAGGCCTATACGGATGAGCACGCCCACACCGGTCAAAGCGCCCCGGAGCTCGCCGCCGCCCTCGACGCGCTGGTGCAATGGGTCGAGAAGGGCACCAAGCCCACCCCGCAATCGATCGCCGCAGCCTGCGAGCAGTTCCGCGCCGCCTTCGAGGGCCCGTGCGCCTGGCACCCGGAGTTCACGCCCAAGCCCTACGGCACCAAGTTCTATCCGCGCGAGGCGGCGGTGCGGTAGGCGAGGCAGAGCCCGGGAGAGGGGCCCCCTCCCTAACCCCGCAAGCGGGAGAGGGGATACCCGCGGACACACGCCGGCTCTTGCGGGAGGTTTAGGCAAAGCATTGCAGCGCGCGCTGCCAAACCCCCTCTCCCGCTTGCGGGTGAGGGTTGGGGAGGGGGCGCGCGAGCGGGCGCCGGGCCCCCATCACATCGGCTTGATACCCGCCGCGTGGATCACCTTACTCCAGGTCGCAAGCTCCGACTTGATGCGCGTCGCGAACTCCCCAGGCGTGCTGCCGACGGGATCGAAGCCGAGCGTCGCCAAGCGTTCCTTCATGTCGGGCTGGGCGATGATCTGGACGATGTCTCGGTTGAGCGTCGCGATGATGTCCTTGGGCGTGCCCGCCGGGGGGACGAAGCCGACCCAGCTATCGCCCTCGATGCCGGGATGACCGGCTTCCGCCATGGTCGCCACGTCGGGAAGCGTCTGGGCGCGCGCCGCGCTGGTGACGGCGAGAGCGCGGACCTTGCCGTCGCCGATCTGCGGTATGGCGACGTTCGGCGCCACGAAGCCGATCGGCGTGTGGCCGGCGACCACCGATGCGATCGCGGGAGCGCCGCCGTTGTAAGGAATATGCACGATGTCGAGGTCGAGGGAGAGGCGAAACTGCTCACCGGCGAGATGCGAGCTGGTGCCCGAGCCGGCCGAGGCGTAATTGTATTTTCCGGGATTGGCGCGGATCAGCGCGATGAGCTCGTCGACGGTCTTGGCCGGCACCTGGGATTGACCACGAGGACCGTGGTCGAGGTGATGGCGAGGCTGATGGGGTCGAAATCCCGGACGGGATCATAGGGAACCCGCGCGAACAGGGCGGGATTGATTGCGTAGGAGACGAAGGCGGTGAGGATTGTATAGCCGTCGGGCGCGGCCTTCGCCGCTTGGCCCATGCCGATATTGCCGGAGCCGCCGGTGATGTTCTCCACGTAGAACTGCTTGCCGAGTTGCTCGCTCCATTTCTCCGCGATGAGCCGCGCCGCCACGTCGGTGATGCCGCCGGGAGCGAACGGCACCACCACTCGAACCGCGCGCGAGGGGTAGCCCTGCGCCGCCGCATGCCGGGCCAGGGCAGGGGCCGCCATGACGGCTCCGGCGAACTGCAGAAAGCGACGGCGCGTGCGATTTACGGTGCTTCTCCCGGACTTTTCGGTCGCGCCGCTTATATCAGATTTGCCCCGGCCGGAATTTCCGGCGCTTGCGTGAAATGCGCGCGGTTGCGTGGGGCGCTTCCGATGGTCACGGCCGGTGCAGCACCGGTAGCGGCCGCGTGAAGGTCGGGCGTCCGCGTTTGAGGCCGAGCACGGGCTGCGCCAGTTCGGCGACCGCGGCGGCGGGGTCCGCGCAATCGAGCACCACGACGTCGGCGGGGTTGCCGACCGCAATGCCGTAGGCTGCGAGGTTCATCAGCCGCGCCGGCGATGCCGTAACGAGTTCGAAGCAGACCGCGAGCTCGCGCGCGGTGCCGGCATGCGCCGTGTTCGCGTAGAGGTTCGCCATGCGGATCAGCGAGCAATCGCCGAACGGCGTGAAGGGATTGAGCACATTGTTGGTGGCGAGCGAGCAGGTCACGCCTTGGGCCGCCAGACGGTGCGCAAGAGCCACGCCGCGCGGGATATTGTGGCTGTGGGCGCGCCCCATCAGGAACAGATCGGTCGCCGGCAGCACGGTCACCGCGACGCCGGCATCGGCGAGGCGACGGGCGACCGCGTCGAGGGCGTCCGGCGCCAGCGCCGACAGCTTGGTGACGTGCCCGACCGCGACGCGTCCGCCGCGGCCAGACGCGTCGGTGAGCCGGCAGACTTCGTCGAGATGCATCCAGGTGGGATCGAGGTCGAAGTCGAGATGAAAATCGATGTCGAGGTCGAACGTCTCGGCCAGCGCGAAGATGCGCGCGATCTGGCCGTGCGGATCGCTGTCGGTATAGGGGCAGCCGCCGATCAGGCCGGCGCCTGCGCTGCAGGCGGCGACCAGCAGGTCCTCGGTGCCGGGATCGTTGAGCAGGCCTTCCTGGGGAAACACGCAGATCTCGAGATCGATCGCCCAGGCATAATCCGCCTTGAGCCGGCTTATGGCGTCGAAACCCCTGAGTCCGATACGGGGATCGATCTCCACATGGGTGCGCATATGGGAGGTCCCTTGGACGATCGACTTCTCCAGGGTGCGCTGCGCCCGGGCATAGACATCTTCCTCGGTGAAGGCGGCCTTCGCCGCCGCCACCGCGGCGATGGCCTCCTGGAGGGTACCGTGCTCGCAGCGGCAGCGGTCCCAGATGCAGGACTTGTCGAGGTGGATATGGGTATCGACGAAACCCGCAAACGCCAGCCGTCCGTCGAGCGGCACGCCGAGGGTATCGGCCTCGATCCGCGGCGCGACCGCAGCAATGCGGCCGTCACAGATACCTATGTCGAGCAGGCCATCCCGTCCCGCGATCCGGGCCTGGCGCAGCACGAGGTCGAGCGGCATGGGCGGTCCTGTTGCGGCGGGTGTGCGCTAAGCACTTTCCGCTTACACGGAATGGTCATGGCCGGGCTTGTCCAGGCTTGTCCCGGCCATCTCGATTATTGAGGCACGGGCGCAAAGCATTCAATGCCGTGCCGTGTGAATTGAGATCGCCGGGACATGCGCGGCGATGACGCCGGTGAATGCGCTCTAAGCACTCAATACACGTCCGCCTGATACCGCCCGCGCTTCTTGAGGTCGGAGACGAACGCGACCGCTTCATCGCGGCTGTGGCGGCCGTGCTCGGAGACGATGTCGACCAGGGCCCGCTCGACATCGCCGCCCATGCGGACGGCGCCGCAGACATAGACATGGGCGCCGTCGGCGAGCCATGCCCACAGGTCGCTGCCGACCTGGCGCATACGGTCCTGGACGTAGAATTTCTCCTTGTCGTCGCGCGACCATGCGAGCGAGAGCCGCGTCAGTACGCCCGCCGCCCGCATGCCGGACAGCTCGTCCTCATAGAAGAAGTCGCAGTCGCGGCGCTGGTGACCGTAGAACAGCCAGTTGCGGCCGCTCGCCTTGGTCGCCATGCGCTCGTGCAGGAACGCCCGGAACGGCGCGATGCCGGTGCCGGGGCCGACCATGATGACGGGCACCGCGGGGTCGGCCGGCAGGCCGAAATTATGCGCCTTCTGCACATAGACCTTGACGGTTTCGCCGGGGCGAACGCGCTCGGCGAGGAAGGTCGAGGCGACGCCGAGCCGCTGGCGCTTGGCGATCTCGTAGCGGACGGTATCGACCGTCAGCGACACCCGCCCGGGATGGGCCTTGAGCGAAGACGAAATCGAATAGAGCCGCGGCTGCAGCGGGTCGAGCGCTTCGATGAAGGCTTCCGGGTCCGGCCGCACTCCGCGGAACTTCTCGATCGCGGCGAGCACGTCGAGGGTCGGTGCATCGCCGTCGGGATCTTCCCCGGCGCTGAGTGCCTTCGCCTTCTGGCGCCGTTCGCCCCCGGTGACGTAGGAATAGAGCTGGAACAGCATGTCCGGCGCGGGGCTGAGCGACACCCCGTCGGTGAGGACTTCGCGCAGCGTGCGGCCGCCGATCGGGAAATCCGGTGGCGCGTCGAGCGCGCCGATCACGGCGTCCACCAGTGCGGGATCGTTGACCGGCATGATGCCGAAGCTGTCGCCGACCACGTATTCGAGGCCGGACTCGGTGAGGTCGAATTCGACGTGCCAGGTCTCTTTTTCCGAACCGGGCTTGTTGAGCCGCACCCGCGTGACGACGGTCGCAGTCACCGGATTTTCGCGCGAGCGCCCCGGCGGCGCATGGGCGGGGGCTTCGGCCGCCGCGGGCGCGGCTGCGCCGGCGGGGGAGGGTGCTGGCGCCACACCGGGCGCCCCGATTTCCTCGTAAAGCTTCTTGAGCATGCGCGAGGTGTCTTTGCCGCCCGGCACGCACAGGTTCAGCCGCTCCTCCTTCTTGAGGACGATCGACAGCGAATATTCCTCGCAGCTCGAGCCGCACTGGCCGCAATCCTGCTGGGCCATCGCCGCCATCATGCGGCGCGGCAAGGGCCGCCCTTCCGCGAGTTTCATGCGGTCCGCGATCTCCATGGCGGGATCGTGCCACGGCGCGCCGTCATCGGCTTCGGCGCTTGCGGGAGCGCCGCCCGGCGCGAGCAGCCCGGGCATCAGCGCCGCCGCTTCTTCCGGCGAAAGCGGCGTCGCCGGCGCGTCGAGTTGCAGGAGGCCGGCAAAGAAGCCGTTGAGCCAAGTGCGCTGCTCCGGGCTGAACGGCGCCGACTCCGGCAGTATCTCGAGGATCGGCGGACGCGGCGACTGGCTCATTCGCCGGCCTCTGCCTCGAACATCGCCGTGAGCGCATCGACGTCGTGGCGCTGGGCGAAGGCGAGGAAGCTTTCCCGGGGCGAGGCGCGATGCGCCATGTAGGCCTTGAGGATGCGCTCGACCTTTTTCGGCGCGTCTTCGGCCTTCACGTCGCGATAGACATCGCGGCCGAGCGCGGCATAGGGGCCGAATCCGCCGCCGACCAGGATGTGGTAGCCCTCGACGGCGTCGCCGTCCTCGGTCTCCTGCACCTTGCACGCCAGCAGCCCGATTTCGCTGATGAAGTGCTGCGCGCAGGAATGATGGCAGCCGGTGAGATGGATGTTGACGGGGACGTCGACTGCAACCCGCGTCTCGCACCAGGCGGCGATCTCCTCCGCATGCCGCTTGGTGTCCGAGGCCGCGAACTTGCAGCCGACATTGCCGGTGCATGCGACGAGGCCGGAGCGGATCGAATTCGCCTCGGTGGTGAGGCCGAGCGCCTCGATCGCCTCCTGGGCGGCGGCGATACGCGCAGTCGGCACCCCCGAGATCAGGAAATTCTGCCAGACCGTAAGCCGGATATCGCCGTCGCCGAAATCGCGCGCCACCGCGGCGAGGCCGCGCATCTGCGCCGCGGTCATCCGTCCCACCGGCAGCACCACGCCGAGCCAGTTGAGCCCGGCCTGCTTTTGCGGATGGACGCCGATATGGCCGAAGCGGTCGAAGGCGGGGCGCGGCGCCATCGCCTCGTTGGGCACGTGCACGAGCTTGCGCCCGAGCTTCTCCTCCATCAGGCCGAGGAATTTCTCGACGCCGAAGGCATCGAGCACGTATTTGAGCCGCGCCTTGGCGCGGTTGGTGCGGTCGCCGTGATCGATGAACACCCGCACCACCGCGTCGGCGACGGCGGTCGCCTCGGCCGGCTTCACGATGACGCCGGTTTCACGGGCGAAATCCTTATGCCCGGTGATGCCGCCGATGGCGAGGCGGAACCAGATGCCGGGCTCGACCCCGAAGCCGTCCTTCACCTCCACCGCCGAAAAGCCGATGTCGTTGGTGTCCTCCAGCACGGGGATCACGCCGGCGCCGTCGAACCCGACATTGAACTTGCGGGGAATGCCGTAGAGCGTGCGGTCGTTGAGGATGTGGAAGTGCCACTCGCGGGCGTAGGGCCGGGTGTCGATCAGTTCCTGGGGGTCGATGCCCGCGGTCGGCGTGCCGGTGACGTTGCGGATGTTGTCGGCGCCGGAACCGCGCGAGCACAGGCCGAGATCCTGGATGCCCTCGACCATGTCGATCGCGTTCTTCGGCTCGATCTCGCGCATCTGCAGGTTGGCGCGGGTGGTGACATGGGCGAAGCCGCCGGCGCAGCGCTCGGCGAGATCGGCGACGCCGGCGAACTGCCAATGCTTGAGGATGCCGTTGGGGATGCGCAGCCGGCACATGTAGGTCTTCTGGGTCGGCGCGCAGTAGAACAGGCCGAAGAAGCGCCAGCGGAAATTGTCGTCGGGCTTGGGCGGCTCGTTGGCTGCGACCTGTGCTTTCAGCTTCTCATAGCCGTCGAACGGATGGAGCTCGCGCTTGAATTTCTCCTGGTCGGAAAGCTTGCCGCCGGCCTTGACGACGCGGTCCTGGGCGGCAATGTGTGGCGCGTCCGGGCCGGTTACGACGGGCGCCGCCGCTGCGCTCGGCGCGGCACCGGCGGGGCGCGGAAAGCCGCCCGCCGACTTTGCGATCTGCAACCCGGCCACAAAGCCTTCGAGATAACGCTTCTGCTCGGGCTCGAAATCACCGGTCATGGCGTCCTCGGTTGTCACGACGATGGATCACGGCGAGGTCGAGCTACTCCGCCGGAACCTGGGACGCAGTGGCGACCTGGACCGGCGCGGGCGCGGGCTGCAGCCTGTAGGTCATGTAGATGGCGAGCCCGGTGAAGAAAAAGCCGCCGACGAAATTGCCCAGCGTCACCGGGATCTGATTCCACAGCCACCATTGCGCCACCGTGACCTTGGCGCCCATCATCATGCCGGTCGGGATGATGAACATGTTGACCACGGAATGCTCGAACCCCTGGGCGAAGAAGATCAGGATCGGCATCCAGGCGGTCGCGATCTTGCCGATGGTGGAGGTCGTGCTCATCGCCAGCACCACGGCGAGGCAAACCATCCAGTTGCACAGCATCGCCCTGACGAACACGGTCACCATGCCGGCAAAGCCCAACGCCTCATACCCGGTGGTCTTGGCCTCGGCGGCGGCGATCAGGCGTGCGGCGACCCGGTGGGCGCGATGGCGCCCATATCGGTGAGCGAGATCGCAAGCAGGGCGCCATAGGCGACGCTGCCGATGAGATTGCCGAGAAATACCCAGCCCCAATTGGCGATCACCGCGGAAGCGGTGGTCTCACCATTGATCCAAGACAACGGCAACAGCGCGAAGCTGCCGGTGATCAATTCGAGACCGAGCAGGACGATCATCACCAGGCCGACCGGAAAGATGATCGCGCCGACCAGCGGTTGTCCGGTGGTGAAAGAGGCATTGAACGCGAGACTGGTGGCGACGCCGAGAATGGCACCCGACAGCATCCCGCGGATCAGGAGATCGGGAATCGACAAGGTAAGTTTCCGGCTGCCGGTCTCCACCATCGCTTTGGCGACATCGGCCGGTTTCACATAATCCATCGTAGCTTCCTTAGTTCCGGTGCCAGTGTCCTGCCATGACGGGATGCACGCGGCTGCGCGTCGTAAATCGCTCGAGCAGCGCGTCGCACTGTGAAACGCAAGAGGCGTGCCAGGAAGGATGTGTTTGATCCGGCGGCAGATTTCCGAGTTCCATCGGTCGAATTCGTCGGCGATACTGGCAGAAGGCTCGCCGACTGCTTCAAGAACATGCAAACGCCCTATAATCGAGCGGTGGTTACCCCGCGCCGAGGAGCCGGACCGCCTCGTCGCGCTCGAACAGGTAGAGCAGGGTGCGCAGCGCCTGGCCGCGTTCGCCTGCGAGTTCGGGGTCGCGGCCGAGGATCAAGGCGGCATCGTCTCGCGCGGTACGAAGGAGGTTCCCATGTACCGCCAGTTGGGCGAGCCGGAATCCCGGCATGCCGCTCTGGCGGGTGCCGAGCACGTCGCCGCCGCCGCGCAGCCGCAAGTCCTCCTCGGCGATGCGGAAGCCGTCTTCGGTTTCACGCATGATGGCGAGGCGCGCTTTCGCGGTGATCGCCGAGCGGCCGCTTGTAGAGCAGCAGGCAGGTGGAGTGCCCGCTGCCGCGCCCGATCCGCCCGCGCAATTGATGAAGCTGCGACAGTCCGAAGCGCTCCGCGTGCTCGATCACCATCACGGTCGCCTCGGGCACGTCGACACCGACCTCGATCACGGTGGTGGCGACGAGGATGCGGGTCTCGCCGGCGGCAAACCGCGCCATCGCCGCATCCTTGTCGGCGCCCTTCATGCGCCCGTGCACGAGATCGACCGCGCCGCCGAAAATCTGCTCGAGCGCGGCGGCGCGCTCCTGCGCGGCGGCGAGATCGCCGGTCTCGGATTCCTCCACCAGCGGGCAGACCCAATAGATGCGGCGGCCCTCATTGATGGCGCGGCCGATGGCGGCGATGACCTCGTCGAGGCGGTCGAGCGGCACAGTGCGGGTATCGATGGGCAGTCGGCCGGCGGGCTTTTCCCGCAACTCCGAGACCTCCATGTCGCCGAAGCAGGTCAGCACCAGGGTGCGCGGGATCGGGGTCGCGGTCATCACGAGAACGTCGACGGCGCTGCCCTTCTGGGCGAGCGCGAGGCGCTGATGGACGCCGAAGCGGTGCTGCTCGTCGACGATGGCGAGCGCAAGGTCGCGGAACCCGACATCGTCCTGGAACAGCGCATGGGTGCCGATCAGGAGGTCGATGTCGCCGCCGGCGAGGCGATCGAGAGTGGCGGCGCGGTCGCGGCCGCGCTCGCGTCCGGTGAGGATGGCGATGCGCATGCCGGCGGCTTCGGCCAGCGGCGCGATCGTCTTGAGATGCTGGCGCGCGAGGATCTCGGTGGGCGCCATCAGGGCGGCCTGGCTGCCGGCCTCGATCACCGCGGCGGCCGCGAGCAGGGCGACGACGGTCTTGCCGGAGCCGACATCGCCCTGGAGCAGGCGTAGCATGCGCTGGGGCTTGGCGAGATCGGCGTTGATATCGGCGACTGCGGCGCGCTGGCTCCCGGTCAACTGGAACGGCAGCGCCGCCAGCACCTTTGCCTGCAGGCGGGAGTCATGGGCACGCGCCCGCCCGCCGCGCCGCCGCATATGGGCTCGCACCAAAGCGAGCGCGAGCTGTCCCGCCAGCATCTCGTCATAGGCGAGCCGCGACCACGCCGGTCCCTCCGGGGAAAGATCGGCGGGTTCCACCGGCCGGTGCAACGTACGCAGCGCATCGCCCAAGCCAGGCCATTTCTCGCGCGCGAGGTGTGCCGCGTCGAGCCACTCCACCAGCGCCGGAACCCGCTCGAGCGCCGCTGCGATGGCGCGGCGCAGCGCTTGCGGCGTCAGTCCCTCGGTGAGCGGATAGATCGGCTGGATCGCGGGCAGGCTGGCGAGGGCGTCCTCGTCGACCACGAAGTCGGGATGCACCATCTGCAGCATGCCGTCGTAAAGGGCCATCGTGCCCGACACGATGCGCCGCTGGCCCACCGGCAGCAGCCGGTCGATGTAATCCTTGCGGGCGTTGAAATAGGTGATGACAAGACTGCCGGTGTCGTCGCTGGCATAGATGAGATAAGGCGCCCGCGGCCGGTTCGGCGGTGGCGGCCGGTGGCGGTCGACCGTCACCAAGATGGTGGCGACGGTGCCGGGCACGACATCGCGCAGCACCGGCCGGGCGCGCCGGTCGACCGCCCCGGTCGGCAGGTGGAACACGAGATCGACGACGCGAGGTTCGTCATCGCGGCCGAACAGCCGGCGATAAACCCTCGCGACCTTGTCGCCGACACCCGGCAGGGTCGTGACCGCCGCGAACAGGGGGTTGAGAATGCTGGGGCGCATGGGCGCAGTGTGTTGCACCGGGAGGCGACGGGCAACGGGCCGGGGCTGCTCGCCAGAACGGCGCCGCCGCCGCGCCATGGCCTCGTCGTCCGCCGAGCGCTGCGGCCGGGCCGAGCCCGGCCGCTTGCTTCGTCATGGAGTTCGAACCTCGTTGAGTGGACGCGCTATATTTCCGGACGTGGTGGAATTGCAACAGACTGCTTGAGTAAAGCGGCTTACAAACATCACTGATTCTTTTTTCCATTTTGCGGGGAGGCTTCGCATGAGATTGTTCCTTCTTGCCGGGTGCGCCGTCGGCGCGCTGATCGCGCCTGCGATGGCGGCCGACATGCCGATCAAAGCACCCCGATATGTGGCCCCGCCTCTATGGTCCGGTTTTTATGTCGGTCTCAACGCGGGCTGGGTAGATTTGCAGAACAGCCTGAGCACGGTGGCGACCCCGACGCCGGATGCTGCGCTCGGCGTCATTCCCGGCGTTTCGGAGGGGCTGGCGGCGCTGTCGACCGGCTCAATTCCCGGCGGAAACCGCAGTGGCTTCATCGGCGGTGGCCAGATCGGCTACAATTGGCAGTTCAGCAGCTTCGTCGCAGGGATCGAGACGGACATTCAGGGAATCTCGGAGTTCCGGCGGCGGCGTGGTCACGAGCACGGGGACGGTCGTCGGCGTGCCGATCACCTCGACCCAGACCGCGGCCTTGGATGCCAAATATCTCGGCACGCTGCGCGGACGCCTGGGGTTCCTCGTGACGCCGACATTCCTTGTCTACGGCACCGGCGGTCTCGCCTATGGCGGCGTCAATGCGAGCACTTCGCTGGTCCAGACCGGCACCAACGGTTTCGCCGGAGCCGGCAGCAGCTCGTTTTCCGACACGCGTGCGGGGTGGGCCGCGGGGGGCGGCGTGGAATGGATGTTTGCGCAGAGATGGAGCCTCAAGGGCGAATATCTCCACTATGATCTCGGCACGGGCAGCTTTGCCGGCGCGTCGACCTCAGGCTTCTTCCTCACTCCGGTCTATCAAAACGTCCTGTCTTCCGCTCACTTCGAGGGCGACCTGGTCCGCGCGGGCGTGAACTATCACTTCTAAGCTTTCGCGACGCCGGTTTTGGCTTGCCGTTCAGCGAGCCTCGAGTCGTCAGGCGGGTATGAAGAAAAGGCCCCGGTGCACCCGGGGCCTTTTCTTGTCGCCCATTCAACCGCTCGGTTCTCGCCGATATAGCGGCTCGCCTTGTGCGGCTCGATGCAGCCGAGCCGCGTCCCAAAAATGCCCATTTTGACGCACCGCACAAGAGCGAATCCGTTCACCACAGCGTGTAGAAAAATATCGTATTTATAGAGATTTAACGCAAAGAATTGGACCAAAGGGGAGGCGGCTTTGGCGCCGTTGGATTTATCCATCCCGCATCGCGGCATGGCGCTTTTCGGACCCGGATGCCGCAGGGGCCGGTGCCGTAAATTTCGCGGCACCGCGGGGCCGGCAGGTCCGCGCCGCCTCCGATCAAGCTTTTGTGATTCCGGTTGCGGGACAGAGGGCGCCTGATTGATCTTGCGCCCGCGTTATTGCGGTATGATCGGCTGGGCTGATTTGAATTGGAAGAGGACCGCCCAATGGCAGAAGCGGTTGCCGCCACCCGTCGTGATTTCCTCTACCTCGCGACTGCGGGCTTTGCCGGGGTGGGGGCCGCTGCTGCCCTCATTCCGCTGATCGGCCAGATGAATCCCGATGCGTCCACCATCGCCTCGGGCGGTCCGGTCGATTTCGACGTCAGCAAGCTTGCGCCCGGCCAGCAGGCGATGGTGTTCTGGCGCAGCCGTCCGATCTTCATCATCAATCGGCCGGCGTCAGCGCTCGCGACACTGAAGGATTCGAAGCTGCTCGGCCAGTTGTCCGATCCCGACTCCCTGCAGCACCAGCAGCCGCCCTACGCCGAGAATCCCTACCGCTCGGTGAAGCCGGAGTTCGCGGTTCTGGTGGGCATCTGCACCCATCTCGGCTGCATCCCGAAATTCTTTCCCGACCCCAGCCCGAGCGATCCCACGGCGAACTGGCTCGGCGGCTATTTCTGCCCGTGTCACGGCTCCAAATACGACCTCGCCGGCCGCGTCTTCAAAAACGTCCCGGCGCCGTACAATCTGCCGGTCCCACCCTATCATTTCGTCACCGACCAGAGCGTGCGGATCGGCGAAAACCCGCCGAACGTGACCTGGGATTTCGGCGAGATCCTGCAGATTTGAAGTGCGAGTACCGCCGCGGTTTCCTGGTTTTCCAGATTCCGTGCGTCGCGACGCCAGGCGGATCACCAGGCGCGGCAAGGACGGCACCATCGCACCATCGCGACCCCCTCCCCCTTCTTTCCCGCCCCGGCTATCGCATTCACATCTAGCGGCCGGCAGCCTGGAGCATGATTGCGCACGATCGCGGAGCGCCGGCGGCTCGCGCGCGGAGCAGACCCGACGCGCCGATGCGCCCGATTCCCGGATGACGCAAGTACGCCATTCGGGCTACAACTCCGGCATCGGTACAAAGGGAGGAAACCATGAAAACATGGCATGCAAATGCAATCGGCGCGGCGGCGCTGGCTCCGTTTCTGATGCTGGTGCTGCCGGCGATGGCGCAATCGCCGGGGATTCCCGGGGTGCTCGCGCCGGGTGCCGCGCCGGAACTGGTGCAGGAAGGCTTCACGTTCACCGAAGGCCCCGTCGGCACTGCCGAAGGCGGGCTGTATTTCTCCGACATCCGCGCCAACAAGACCTATTACCTCGATCCTGGCGGCAAGATCGCGGTGGTGCGCGAGAACACTGACGGCGCCAACGGGATCGCGCTGACCAAGGACGGCGAGCTTCTTTACGCGGAAGGCGACGCCAAGCGGATCACCAGGCGCGGCAAGGACGGCACCATCGCGACCCTCACCGAAGGGCCCGAAGGCAAGCCGCTGCTCTCCCCCAACGATCTCATCGCCGATGCCAAGGGCGGCATCTATTTCACCGATCCCGGCCCGCGGCCGGTGGTGCCGGGACGCCCGACCTATGTGTACTATCTCCCGGCCGGCGCCAAGCAGCCGGTACTGATCGACGGCGCGGTGGCACGGCCCAACGGCCTTACGCTGACCAATGACGGCAAGACGCTGATCGTCGACGACACCATCGGTGCGACCGTGTTCGCCTATGACGTGCAGCCCGACGGCACCGTGAAGAACAAGCGGGCGTTCGCCACGCTCCGCGACATTCCCGCCGGCAAGGAAAGCGGCGCCGATGGACTCGCCATCGATCGCAACGACCGCGTCTACATCTCCACGGTGGCCGGCGTGCAGGTATTCGACGCCAAGGGCCAATATCTCGGCACCATCAAAGCCGGTCGCCAAGCGGCCAATGTCGCCTTCTCCGGTCCCGGCAAGAGCACGCTCTACCTCACCGCCCGCGAGGGTCTCTACCGCGTCAAGACGCTGGCCCAGGGACCGGATCGCCTCGGCAAGTAAGAGGGTGGGTGCAGAGGGGTGACCCTGTTTTCCCTCCCCGTTTTCGGGGAGGGTGGGGTGCGGTCGGCTAAACCGAACGCCGTGCCGAGGAACAGACCCCGCCCCGCCCTCGCCGAAAACGGGGAGGGCGCAGATTGAAAGGTTCGCGCATGTCCCAGCCCTATACGGCCGCCGTGACCCTCGTCGCGCTGCTGGTCTATTTTTTCATCATCGGCGCAGTCGCCAGGGCGCGGGCGAAGTACGGCATCAAGGCGCCGGCCGTCATCGGCAACGAGCATTTCGAGCGCGCCTATCGGGTCCAGATGAACACGCTCGAGCAGATGGCGCTGTTCCTGCCAGCCCTATGGCTGTACGCCGGCTATGTGTCCGACCGCGGCGCGGCGGTCGGCGGGCTGATCTGGGTCGCCGGGCGGGTGATCTACGCGCTCGCTTACACGAAGGATCCCACCTCGCGCGGGCCGGGCGCGATGATCACGCTGCTTGCGAGCGCAGGGCTTTGGTTGGGCGCTGCCTATGGTGTGGTGCGGGCGCTAATTTAGCGGCAAGTCGTTTCTATTGGCTCGCCTGGTCGATGGCGGCGATCTTCCAGTCGCCGCTCGGGGTGCGGGCGTAGCAGAGATGGTCGGCGTCGAGCGGGCGCACCGCCGCAACGGGCACCCAGCCGGTCCGGCCCGACGGCAGCAGCACCTCGAAATGGGTCGGCGGCGGTGGCGGCGCGCCTTCCTTCTCCGGCGGATAGAAGCCGAGCAACGGCAGCGCCACGGTGCCGACCTTGCCGACCGGCGCGCCGGTATCGCCGGGCGCCTTCGCGACCGCCGTGTCGGCCAAGGTGAAATACCACTCGACGGGCTCGTTCGCGGTCTCGATCTTCTTGCGGGCCTGCTCGAAGACCTTGTCGTCGGCGACGTCGGCCGCGATCGGCCCGCACACGAGATTCCCCCTGTCCGTCGTGGTGTAATAGGTCGTATCGTCGGCGAAGGCGGCGAGCGCATCCCAATACGGACCGCCGTCGACACCGCCGTCGGTGTCCTTGCCGAATCCACGGAAGCCGAATGCGACCTTGAAATTGTGGACGGCATCGCGGCCGAGATCGAGTTCGTCGGCGGGCTCGTTGGTCACGGTCCACAAGAAAGTCGGCGCCACCAGCGCGGTGAGAGCCTGCGCGTCCTTACGCTTGACCGCGGCGAGGAAGGCCGCGTGCATTTTCTCGAAAGCGGCGTCCGGCTTATAGGGCTTGTTGAGGGTGATCTTGACCTCGGGATAGGCGACTTTCTTGACCTCTGCCGCGCCGGGCAGCGCAAACGCAACGGTCGCGGCCGCGGTGAGGAGCCCGGCCAGAATCGTGTGCGTCTTCGCTGTGTGCATTTCCTTATGAACCTCGTCCGCCTCGCAACGGCCCCGATCATAGTCCCGCTTCGTGAGGGAGGCGAGACGAATGAACCCGCGGCCGGCAACGCGGCGGCGCGGCTGGTTTGCTGGCATGCTGATTGCTTCCAAACAGCATTTCGGCCTGTGCAGCGGGCTCGTAGGATGGGAAGTCGTTCTGGCGCAAGGAGCATCCGCATGTCCACGGTCGCCGTTTCCCCGCCCGCCACGGCCGCGAGCCGCGGTTCCCTGTTCAAGTCGCTGTTCGTCCAAGTACTGATCGGGCTCCTGCTCGGGACCCTGCTGGGCGTCGTCACGCCCGACTTCGCCATCGAACTGAAATTCTTCAGCGATGCCTTCCTCAAGCTGATCTCGATGATCGTCGCGCCGATCGTGTTCTGCGTGGTGGTGCACGGCATTGCCGGCGCCGGCGACCTCAAGAAAGTCGGCCGAGTCGGCGTCAAGGCGCTGGTCTATTTCGAGGTGATGACGTCGGTCGCACTCGTCCTCGGCATCGTGCTCGCCTTCCTCGCCGGGCCCGGCCACGGCATGAACATCGATACCTCGACGCTCGACGCCAACGCGCTCAACACCTATGCGGACAATGCCCACAAGCTCAAGGGCGCCGGCGTCGGCAGCTTCGTCCTCAACATCATCCCGACCACCTCGTTCGATGCGCTGGCCCGCAACGATGTGCTGCAGGTGCTGTTCTTCGCCATCATCTTCGGCATTTCGCTGGCGCTGGTGGGCGGCGAGAAGGGCGCCCAGGTGACGACGCTGATCGACGCGGTCGCCACCGTGCTGTTCAAGGCGATGGGGCTGATCGTGCGGGTGGCGCCGCTCGGCGTACTCGGCGCCGTCGCCTATACGGTCGGGCGCTACGGGGTCGGCTCGCTCAAGCAGCTCGTCTCGCTGGTCGCGTTGTTCTACGTCGCGATCGCCCTGTTCGTGGTCGTGGTGCTCGGCACGGTGATGCGGGTCGCCGGATTGAACATACTGAAGTTCCTCGCCTACCTGCGCGAGGAGCTCACCATCGTGCTCGCAACCGCATCTTCCGACGCGGTGCTGCCGCAGATCATGAAGAAGCTGGAACGCCTGGGGGTGAAGAAGTCGGTGGTCGGGCTGGTGGTGCCGACCGGCTATTCGTTCAACCTCGACGCCTTCTCGATCTACCTCACCCTTGCCGTGGTGTTCATCGCGCAGGCGACCAACACGCCGCTCTCGCTCGGCGACCTCCTGCTGGTGCTCGGCGTTTCCCTGGTGACGTCGAAGGGCGCCCATGGCGTGCCGGGCTCGGCCATCGTCATCCTCGCAGCGACGCTCAACGCGGTGCCGAGCATTCCCGCGATCGGTCTCGTTCTCGTGCTTTCGGTCGACTGGTTCATCGGCATGGCGCGCGCATGCGGCAACCTGATCGGCAATTGCGTCGCCACCGTCGTGGTCGCCGCCTGGGAGGGCGATCTCGACCACGCCACGGCGACCAGGGTCCTCGACGGCGAAGAGGTGGTCGACGTCACCGCCGGCTGAACATGATTCCGCCGGTCCCGCTTGCCAGTGGCCGGGCCGCTCCGTTCTTGCTATAGGGTGCCCGCGAGGCGCCGCCGCTGCGAGCGCCCGACCGGCGGGCAGGCAGGAGAGACATATCGTGGAGATCGTTATCGCACTGTGCATTTATGCGTTCATCTGGACGGTCGTGATCTTCGGATCCGAGTTCATGAATAAGAACGTTCAGTGATAGCGGGCCGGCGCTCCGGTTGAATTCTTTGCGCCGGCTCCGGACGGCGATGAGATGGGCGATGGCCGCGTTCTATCTCGCCGCCGGTATAGTTCACCTCGTGGCCCCGGAAAAATTCCTGCCGATTGTGCCGGATTTCGTGCCGCTGCCGCGTTACGTGGTGCTGGCGACCGGGGCGTGCGAGATCGCCGGCAGCCTCGCGCTGCTCACCACGCGGCTGCGGAGACTCGCCGGCATCATGCTGGCACTCTACGCTGTGTGCGTCTTCCCAGCCAACATCAAGCACGCCATCGACGGCATCCATCTCCCGCCGGTTCCGGATAGCTGGTGGTACCACGGTCCGCGGCTGCTGATGCAGCCGGTGCTGGTGTGGTGGGCTCTGTTTTGCGCGGGTGTCATCGACTGGCCGTGGCGTGCCGATGGGCAGCATCGCCCGCAATGACCTGCAGGCGGGCCTGCGCACCGTACCATTCGAGCATTCGGCCGTGCTTGCCTACGTCGTCGAGGACGATGAGGTGAGCGCGACCAACGCTCGTCGCGGCAGGGCGATCACGTGGCTGAGGAGAATTATCACCCGATCCGTTCGAAGAACATCTCCCGGTGCTGCATGACGCCCCGCCACGGCCGTGGTGGCGGCATCAGGACCAAGCGGTCGCCATCGAAGCGGGTGCGGCGGATCCTGGTCGCCGCCGAGCCGCCTGGGGTCGGAGGCGGCATCGACGCGGGTCACCAGCGTGGTGCCGTCGAAGCTGTAGGTGCCGCAATACGAGCTGTATTCCCGATCGGGCTCGTCGTCCGGCAGCTGCGGGCGGCCGTCACACAAAACGGCGATCATGCGTCCGTCGGCGGAGAACACCACGACGCCCATCGGCTTCGGGCCGTAAGGCGCATGCATGGGTTCGCCGGCATCGTCGTGGGCGCGCGTCATGACGAGACGCCAAGAACCGACAATGTTGCCGACGATACTGCCGATGCTGTCCTGCAACGGATTTTCCCAAAAAGCGGTCGAACGGGTCATTCGACCTTGAGCCCAAGCCGGCGGATCAAAGGCCCCCACTTGGCGGATTCCCGGGCGATGTCGGCGGCATAGCCTTCGGGCGTCGAGGTGAGCGCATCGCCGCCCTGGGCGGCGATGCGCTTGGCCATCTCGCCGGATGCCGCAATGGCGCCTAATTCCTTGTTGAGCCGGTCGACGATCGCGCGCGGTGTCCCCGCCGGCGCCAGGAGCCCGTAGCGCACCGCCGCCTCGAAGCCGGGAAGCCCCAATTCGCCGGCCGTCGGCACGTCCGGCAGCAGGCTCGACCGCTCCGCCGCCGCGACCGCGATGGCCCGCAATTGCCCGGCCTCGATATTGCCGAGGGCGGGCGCGAGCGTGTTGAAGGCGATGCCGATGTGGCCGCCGAGGAGATCGTTGGTTAGGGGACCGGTGCCCTTGTAGGTGACGATGGTGACGTCGAGGCCGGTCATGGTGCGGAACAGCTCGGCAGCGAGATAGTTCTCGGTACCCGGCGGCGGTGTCCCGGCATCGAGCCGGCCGGTCTTCCTGGTGAGCGCGATCAATTCGGCGACCGACCGGGCCGGGAATGCCGGATAGGTCATCACCACGATCGGGGTCGATGCGATGAGGCCGATCGGGACGAAGTCCCGCGCCACGTCATAGCCGGGCTCGGCATAAAGGCTCGGGTTGATGGAGGTGGTGCCGCTCGTGCTCATGAGGAGGGTGTAGCCGTCGGCCGGCGCCTTTGCCGCCGCCCGTGTGCCGATCACGCCGGCCGCGCCGCCCCGATTCTCGATGATGACCTGCTGGCCGAGTGCGTCGGAGAGCCGCTCGGCGACGATTCGTGCCATGGCGTCCACGCCGCCGCCGGCGGGGAAGGGGACCATGAGCGTGATCGGCCGCACCGGATAGTCGCTTCGGGCCGCCGCGGCATTCGGTAGCGCCCCCAACAGGATGGCACCGAGGGCGACGCACAGCAAACCGCGCAATCCCGGAACGTCTCGCATGCTCTGCCTCCGCAAAAGCCGCATCCGCAACCGCACCACGGCAGCCGTCTCATTGGGACCTACGGTCGGTTCGGAAACCGCTCGGAACTGTTGCAGTAATGCAACTTCAAAAAATAGGCAACCGATGCGGCTGTGCATCGGCACGGGCGATATTCAATCACTGTTTTCGTTTTTTTGCCGCGATGTTATCATTACTTCTCACCGGAACCTGGCGGCGCGGCGCAATCTTGGCGGAGGCGGCGGCGCCAACCGACGGAGACACGGAATGAGGCTGTTCAAGGTGGCTATGGCGGCAGCGTTGCTGACGGTGCCCGCGGTACCTGCTTTTTCCCAGTTTGGGAGCCAATCGATTTCAAAGCCGATGCCGGGCACGCCCCAGGAAAAAAAGAAGGACGAGAAAACTCCCCAGCAGAAGAAGGCCGAGGAAAAAGCCTTCAACGACGCAGTCTCCCGGATTCCCGATCAGAAGTTCGATCCATGGGGAAAGGTGCGGTGACGCGATCGGCCGGTTTAGTCGTCGCGTAACACGCAGTCAGGCGCACAGAGGGCTTCTTCTCCCGAAAAGTCGCATTTTTTCGGGAGACCGGCGGTGTGCGCTCCATCGCCGGGCCTATTGGAGAACGGGCTCTTCGCGGTCGCGGATGTTCGGGGTGAAGCTTTGCCCGGTGTCGGTGCGGCATGATCACGAAGATGGAGTTGCCGTCAGCGTCGACGCGTTCGGAAAACTGCCCTGAATGCAAACGCCCTCGACGATCTCGAATTTACGCGCCCGCTGGCGCAAGAAAATCCGCGTCGTCTTCCATGGCTTGGTGAGCACCTTGGGAGCGATGATCTCGAGGTCGTCATGGAGGACGTGGGGTCCGGCGAGATGGATGCGCTCGATGATGTGCATGTCGCCGTTGTTGGGCATGCCGGCCGCCTCGCTGATGGCGATGTAGGCTTGCGGCAGCACGCCGACGGTATCGACGACCAGCGTGTCACCCTCCCAATGGCCGATCGAATGGCCATGGAAGCTCGGATCGGGATCCTCCGGGTGAGAGCGCCCATCCGTGTAGATGCGGCGCAGCCGGTTGCCGTCGGATTCGCCGAGCATGGTGACTTGGCCCGGTGTGAACAGGAATTCGAGCGCGTTGTGGGTCACCAGCATCCAGGCCGGCGTGCCTTCGGGCAGGCACTCGACGAACAGCGGCGGCGGCCGGCCTGCCCGCTCCTCCGCCATCATGTGGGCGATTTGCGCCGCCCCCTTCGGCGTCCGCGGCGGCATGTTGGAGCTGATCTGGGCGTCCTGGTCGGAAATGCGGGGAGTCCAGCCGCCGCTTCAATCCGGCAATTTGGCGAGGTCGGCTCATTCCTGCGGGGTCGGCGCGGTGATGAGGTTCTTGTTGGTCGCATCCTGGGCCGGTGCGGCGGCCGCCCAAAATACCAATGCCGCGGACAGGATTGCAGACAAGCCGTATTTCACGTGGTTCGTTCTCCGGTGTTCGCACGGAAACATAGCTCGGCCGACAAAACAGACAAGATCAGCCGCGATGCGTCGTGGGCGAAAACTGGGCAATGGGCAAACGGTCAGGCCCCATGCTTTGCCGCATGCAAAAAACGGGCGAACGCCTTGAGCGTGGCATCGGAGACATGGTGCTCGATACCTTCGGCGTCGGCCTCGGCCGCCTCGGCGGGAACCCCGAGCGCGATCAGCACGTCGACCACGAGATGGTGGCGGGCGCTCACGCGGGCCGCGAGCTCGTGACCGCTTTCGGTCAGGAACACGCCGCGATAGGGGCGGGCGGTCGCGACACCTTCGCGCTTGAGCCGTGCGATCATCTTGATGGCGGTGGCGTGGGACACGCCGAGCCGGCGGGCGATATCGGTGGGACGCGCCTCGCCGGTGCCGGCGAGAAGGTCGGCGATCAGCTCGACATAGTCTTCGACCAGCGCCGTCGATTGCGCCGAGCGCGTTTTGCCGAACCGGCGCGCCTGGGCGAGCTCGGTCGGAAGCCTCGGTTGCGGCACGGAAGGAGTTCGGGGCGCCTTCGCGGACATGGCTGTTTCCTGGAACCGCCCGTTGTCGGGGCACCCGGCTCTTCCGGCCGCCCGAGGGCGCAGGCGCGCTGCCGGAGGCAGGCGCCGCTTCTTCTAGCCATAGCGCGAAAGCATTTCAAATCCTCGGCTAAATGCAGCCCCAGGTAACGCCCCAGGTACAGTTTGTGCCGGCTTGAAAAATCGGGCATACTGCGCCCATATGTAGCATAGGCTACATTTTAGGGTAGATACTGGTGACGAACGCACCGATGGCCGAATCGATCGGCGAAAAGGAGGCGCTGAGCGCGCCCGACCTGACCGCGCGCAACCTGACCGCACGCACCGTGGCGACGACGCAGGACGTGCTCGCGGGCCGGCGCGGCGGCATGGCGGCGGCGTTCGCTTTCGCCGGCCCGGCTGTGATCGCCTCGATCGCCTATATGGATCCCGGCAATTACGCCACCAACATCCAGGCCGGCGCCAAATACGGCTACGACCTCCTGTGGGTGGTCGTCGCGGCGAACCTGATCGCCATGCTGTTCCAGGCGCTATCGGCCAAGCTCGGCATCGCGACCGGCAAGAACCTGGCGGAATGTGCCGCGAGCGGTTCCCGCGCCCGGTGGTGTGGGCGATGTGGGTAGTGAGCGAGATCGCCGCGATGGCGACCGACCTCGCCGAGTTCCTCGGCGGCGCCATCGGACTGTCGCTGCTTGTTCCACATGCCGCTGATCGCCGGCATGGTGATCACCGCCTGCATCACCTACGGCATCCTGATGTTCGAGCGGTCCGGATTCCGCCCGGTCGAGCTCATCATCGCCGGCCTGATCGGCATCATCGGGCTGTGCTACCTGATCGAGATGTTCATCGCCCCGGTCGATTGGGCGTCGGCCGCGGTGCATATGGTGGTGCCGAAAATCCCCGATGCCGGAGGCGCTGCTGCTGTCGGTCGGCATCATCGGCGCGACCGTGATGCCGCACGCGATCTATCTCCATTCCGGCCTTACCCAGGCGCGCATGCCGGTGCGCAACGACGACGAGCGCAGCCGCGTGCTGCGATACTCCAACCGCGAGGTGGTCGTCGCGCTGGCGGTCGCCGGCATGGTGAACATGGCGATGGTGATGATGGCGTCGGGCGCCTTCCACGCCGGCCACAGCGACGTCGCCGAGATCGAGACCGCCTATTACACCTTGACCCCGCTGCTCGGCGGGGCGGCGGCCGGATTGTTCCTGGTTTCGCTCATCGCATCGGGAATATCGAGCTCGGCGGTCGGCACCATGGCCGGCCAGATGATCATGCAGGGCTTCGTCCGATTCCGCATCCCGATCTGGCTGCGGCGGCTGGTGACGATGGTGCCCGCCTTCGTCGTCGTCGGGCTCGGCGTCGATTCCACCCAGGCTCTGGTGATCAGCCAGGTCGTGCTCAGCATCGCGTTGCCGCTGCCGATGATCGCGCTCCTGATGTTCACCCGCCGCGCCGACATCATGGGTCGGTTCGTCAACACGCCGCTCACCAATGTCGCCGCGGTCGCCGCCACCGCGATCGTGCTGGTCCTCAACGGCTTCCTGATCGTGCAGACCCTGGGCGTGCCGATCCCGGGGCTGTCACATGGCTGACATGGGGAGGCGGTCAGCTGCGTCGGCCGTTTTGCAACATCTCAGGCAATCTCCCTTTGCAAATCGGCGGCAGCCGCGCTTGAGTCGCTCTGGAATGTGGGGGTAATTTCTGGGTCGCATCGTGCCGAATTCATTGCGATTCCCAGAGCGCTCCGGCCGCCAGGCCGGCATCCGGTGATCTGGCTCCGCCAGGAGTGTTGCCGATGACCCCCGAACAAGCGGCCTTCAATCTCGCCGCCGCGTTCTGCCTGAGCGCCATCATCGGGTTCGAGCGGCAGTGGCGAAACCGCCTGGCGGGGCTGCGGACCAATACCCTGGTTGCGCTCGGCGCCGCGACCTTCGTCGTGTTCGAGCAGTTGTTTCCCGACGAATTCGAGCCCGACCCGCGTCGCCGCCCAGGTCGTGTCCGGAATCGGGTTCCTCGGCGCCGGACTTGATCTTCCGCGAGGGCTTGAGCGTGCGCGGCCTCAATACCGCCGCGACGCTGTGGTGTTCGGCCGCGATCGGCGTGCTGGCCGGAGCCGGATACCCGCTCTATGCGGCCATTGCCACCGGTTTCGTGGTGTTCGTCAACCTGCTGCTGCGCCCGATCGTCAACTTCATCAATCGGCAGCCGCTGACGGCGACCGAGCTCGAGGTCGTCTACCTCCTCTGCGTGACCTGCCGAAGTCCCGACGAGGCGCATATCCGGGCGCTGCTGCTGCAGGGACTCGCCGGCAGTGCCCTGGCCTTGCGCCGCCTCGACAGCACCGACCTCGAAGGAACCGGCCGGGTGGCGGTGTCGGCCTTCGTGACGGCGCCGCAACGGGTCGATGCCGATGTGGAAAAGATCGTCGGCCGGCTGAGCCTCGAGCCGACGGTTTCAGCCGCGCGTTGGCAGGCGGACGTACGCATCGAGATGGAAGCTCATGCAGACGAGCGCACGGACCTCGGGCTCCATCCGGATGCTCCGGCCGCTACGGTGAAATGAGCGGGACGCTGGTAGGATATGCGCATGCGCATGCATTCCCCCGAACGGCGTGACGATCGCAGCGGTGCGAGGATTTCCTTGCGGCGCGGCGCCGGGGCGGCGCATGGCCGAATCTCGGCGCGATCGGGCGGCCAGCTGCGTGCCGGCTTTGCGGTGGCCGCGCTGCTTGTTACCGGCGGCGCCGGTGCCGCCGACTTGCCCGTGCCGATGCCCCCGACCGCGCCAACCTATGACTGGTCCGGTTTCTACGCGGGCGCCCATACCGGCTTTGCGTCGGGAGGGTCCGATTTCACGGCGACGCAACCGGGCAAGGCCGCCAATCTCACGGGCACGCTCGACCTGTTCCGCCGCTTCGATTTCTACACCGGCGAGGGCAGCAATTTCGGCGGCTTCCAGGGCGGCTACAACGTCCTCTACAGGTCGGGCCTCCTGGTCGGGATCGAGGCCGACATATCGTTTCCCGGCAATATGTCCGGCGCCAGCGGCTTGGCAACGCCGGCGATCGGCACGGCGACGTACAAGGATGCGGTGGAGATGTCGGGCTCGGTGCGCGCCCGCATCGGCTATGCCTTCGACCGCTGGCTCTATTACGGGACCGCCGGCTATGCCTGGACCGCGGATCGTTTGACCCGCACCCAGCTCAGTGACAACCCCGCAGGAGCGCCCGGAGGCAGCGTCGAAAACAAGTTCCCGAGACGGGACGGCTGGACCGTGGGGGCGGGGGTCGAGACGCCACTGGTGCCGCATTGGACCGGCGCGGCTCGAATACCTCTATTCCGAATTCGGCACCGCCAGCGTGACGTTTCCCCTGGCCGGACAGCGGTTCGGCTCCAACCTTTCCGAGCAACAGGTTCGCATCGGGCTGAATTACCAGCTGGGCGGCAACGGTTCGAACGCCGGCAATGGCGGCGTGGCGCCACTCGGAGGGGACAACTGGAGCATTCACGGCCAAACGACCTATGTCAGCCAGTACGTGCCGCCGTTCCACGCGCCTTACCATGGCGCCAACAGTCTCGAACTCGAATGCAGGCCGCGAGACCTGGGACGCCACGCTCTATGCCGGGCTGAAGCTTTGGGAAGGCGCGGAATTGTGGGTCAACCCGGAGATCGACCAGGGCTTTGGACTCAGCAACACCCTCGGCCTTGCTGGATTTCCGAGCGCCGAGGCGTACAAGCTCGGTTTCGATGATCCCTATATGCGGGTGCCCCGCACCTTCATCCGCCAGACCATCGACCTCGGCGGCGCCACCGAAAAGGTGGCGGGCGACGACATCAATACGTTTGCCGGCAAGCAGTCTGCTGACCGGCTGGTCGTCACGGTCGGGAAGTTCAGCGTTTCGGACCTGTTCGACACCGTCAAATATGCCCACGACCCACGCGCCGATTTTCTGAATTGGACGCTGGTCGATGCCGGCACGTTCGACTATGCGGCCGACGCCTGGGGCTATACCTATGGCGCCGCCGCCGAGTGGTATCAGGGCCCGTGGGCGTTGCGTGGCGGCTTGTTCGATCTCTCGGTCGTGCCGAACAGCTTCGAGCTCGATCGCTTTCACGAGTTCCAGATCGTGTACGAGCTGGAACGCACCCATGAGATCGCCGGCCAGCCCGGCAGCATCATGTTCGACGGCTATGTCACCCGCGGCCGCATGGGGCGCTTCGACGACGCCATCGCGCTGGCGGAAGAGACCGGGGGCACACCCAATACCGCGCTGGTGCGCCGTTACGCGAGCCGCATTGGCGTCAACCTCAATTTCGAGCAGCAGATCGTGCCCAATGTCGGCGCGTTCGGCCGGTTCGGCTGGGCCGACGGCAATGTCGAGCCCTATGAGTTCACCGATGTCGATCGAACGGCATCGCTCGGGACGCAGCTCGCCGGCAAACTGTGGGGCCGGCCGGACGACACCTTCGGCCTGGCCGGCGTCGTCAACGGCATCTCCGCTCCGCACATCGCCTATCTCAATGACGGCGGCCTCGGCATCCTGATCGGCGACGGACAGCTTCCCCACCCCGGCTACGAGCAGATCATGGAGACCTATTACAGCTTTCCGCTCGGCAAGGTGCAGGCCACCGCGGACTACCAGTTCATCGTCAACCCCGCCTACAATCGCGACCGCGGGCCGGTGTCGGTGCTCGCGATGCGGTTGCACGCTCAATTCTAGTTTAGACAAGCGGTGGACCGGGACCCACACGGGGTGAGCCGGTGACAAAAAAGGCCCCGGCTGAACCGGGGCCTCGACGAAGAGCCTGGGAGGCAGGCCGTTCTCACCAAAAGTTCGGCAGGATGTGCCAGTTCACGCCCACCTTGACCTGGTTGATGTGGTTGTTGTCCTGAATGCCGGGCGAAAGGCCGATGCCACCGAGAAGGGGGACCGAACCGTTGATCGCGACGGTGCGGGTGCCAAAGTCCATGTAGTCGTATTCGGCCTTGACCGACCAGTTGTTCCAGACCGCCCATTCGACGCCCGTTCCGACGGTCCAACCGACCCGGTTGTCGCTGCCGGTGCCGCTGAAGAGAGGAATTCCGGCGATTGCCCAGTTGTCGGTGTAGTTGACGTTGGCCCAGGCGACGCCGGCCTTTCCGTAGAGCAACCAATTGCCATGGGCGATACCCACGGTGCTGACCGCTGTCGCAGTCCAGTTCGTGTCCGTGGTGATCGAGCGGGACAGGATTCCCGAGGGAAGCAGGGGAGCGCCGAAGCCGCTGGTGCTGGTCGCGTTCAGGTCACCCCAGGTGATGTCCGCTTCCCAGCCGACCACGAGTTTTTGGAACTGATAGCGTGAACCGCCCTCGATACCGCCGATGAAGGCACTGGGACTCGTGGTCTGTATGACCGGAACGCCGACGAGCGTCCCAAGGACGCCGAGGCCGGGATCCGAGATGTCGTTCGTCCCCCATGCGCCGCCGATGACGCCGCCGAGATACATGCCGCTCCAATCATAAACGGATACTGGAGCTGCTGCCGCCTTGAGCGGCATGTCCGCTGCAAATGCAGAACCGGCCATAATTGCCGTGACGGCTACTCCCGCCAAAAATCTATACTTCATCCCCGGTCTCCATACTCTGGGCGGATTTATTCACCCTGTGTGACTCCGCGATTGAACCATAGAACTTCGACAGGGGGCTGTCTGTGTCGCCCGGGCAACAGCGCACGCAAATCTAGTAAATAACAACAATTTCAATATCTTATATCAAACAACTAATAGAACCATTGAGTTGAGAATTCAGTCGTGAATTCGGCAACGCCAACCGGGACCGCGCTGGCGCGAATCCAGGGAGAGTTCGATCGGGAGCGCTGCGTGCAGAAGCGGGCGCCTGCGCCGCCCGGATCTCAGTCCGGCGGCCTTTGTCCCCTGACATTCCGGCGTTCCCTGGCTATATCAACGGCGCGCCCGGCACGTCCGGGCTTTTGGCGTTAGGGCGAGGGCATGACGGGAACCACACGATCGAGCGCGGGGCTGGACGAGCGGCGGCGACGGCTGCTGTACCGGTCGTGGCACCGTGGGACGCGGGAGATGGACCTCATCATGGGGCGGTTCGCCGATGCGGTGATCAGCGAGTTGAGCGAAGCAGAGGTCGACGCGCTCGAAGCGCTCAGCGAGTTCCCCGATCCCGATCTCTACGCCTGGCTGACCGGCGCGCGGCCGGTGCCGGCGGAACATGACGTTGCCATGTTCCGCCGCCTGCGCGACTTCCGTCTGACGGGAACGCCATGAACATCCGTGCGCCCCACGCGCGCTCGCCCGCCGAGCTTCTGGCGCCGGGCCGTCCGCTGATCTTTGCCGATGTCGCGGATGGCGCCGAAGGCTTCGTACTCGCCGATCTCGCCCGCGCCGTCGCGGCGCAGAAAAGCCCGCCCGCGACCAGCCTTCTCGTGATCTGCCGGGACGGCGCACGGATGGCGCAGCTTCACCGCGCGCTCGCCTTCTTCGCCCCGGAGATCGCGGTCGCCGAATTCCCGGCCTGGGACTGCCAGCCCTATGACCGCGCTTCGCCGCTTCCGGGCATCGTGGCCCAGCGCATGACGGCGCTGGCGCGACTCGCGCGGCTGAAGGGGCAGGAGCGGCTGTCCGTGGTACTCACCACCGTCAACGCGATCGTCCAGCGGGTGCCGGCGCGGGGGCTCGTCGCCGGGCAGGCCTTCTCCGCCGTGCCCGGCAACATGCTCGCGATGGACGGCATCGTCGGCTGGCTCGAGCTCAACGGCTACACGCGGGCATCGACGGTGCGCGAGGCCGGCGAATATGCCGTGCGCGGCGGCCTCATCGACCTGTTCCCGCCGGGCGTACCCGACCCGGTGCGGCTCGACTTCTTCGGCGACACGCTGGAATCGATCCGCACCTTCGATCCGGAAACCCAGCGCAGCCACGACCAGCTCCACGCCCTCGATCTGGTGCCGGTCGCCGAATTCCAGCTCACAACCGACACCATCCGGCAATTTCGCACCGGCTATGTGAAGGCCTTCGGCGCGACCCACGCCGACGACCTGCTCTACCAAGCCGTGAGCGAAGGCCGCCGCTACTCCGGCATGGAGCACTGGCTGCCGTTGTTCCACGACCACCTCGACACCCTGTTTGATTATCTCCCGGGTACTCCGGTGGTGGTCGAGCCGCTCGCCGAAGACGCCGCCAAGGAGCGCTTTGCCCAGATCGCCGACTACTACGAGGCGCGCACCCAGAACATGGCGCCGGGTCCCCACGCCGGCGCCGGGGCGCCCTACAAGCCGCTGCCGCCGGACCGGCTCTATCTTGCCGAGGCCGAGTGGCGCGCGCACCTCGACGGCGCCGAGTTGGTGCGCCTCACGCCGTTCGCGGCGCCGGAAGGCACCGCGTCGGTTCTCGACGCCGGCACCAGGCAGGGCCGCAATTTCGCGCCGGAACGGGCGCAGCCCGACGCCAATGTGTTCGAGGCGGTGAAGACCCATGTGGACGCCCTGCAATCGGCCGGCAAGCGTGTCGTGTTCGCGCTGTGGAGCGACGGCGCGCGGGATCGCATGAGCCACGTGCTCGCCGACCATAAGATCCTCAATCTCACCCCCGTCGACAGCTGGCCTGCCATGCTGGCGCTGCCCAAGCCCCAGGTCGGGCTCGCGGTGCTCGGGCTCGAACAGGGCTTCGCGACCGAGAGCGTCGCCGTCATCGGCGAGCAGGACATCCTGGGCGATCGCCTGGTGCGCCCGCGCAAGGCGGCCAAGCGCGCGGAAAACTTCATCGCCGAGGTCTCGAGCTTGGCTGCCGGCGACCTCGTCGTCCATGTCGACCACGGCGTCGGCCGCTTCGTCGGCCTCAAGACCATCGAGGCCGCCGGCGCGCCCCATGACTGCCTGGAAATCCACTATGCCGGCAAGGACAAGCTGTTCCTGCCGGTAGAGAACATCGAGCTGCTGTCGCGCTACGGATCCGAGGAGACCGCGGTCGATCTCGACCGGCTCGGCAGCGGCGCCTGGCAGGCGCGCAAGGCCCGCATGAAGCGCCGCATCCTCGAGATGGCGGCAGACCTCATCAAGGTGGCGGCGCAGCGGCATCTGCGCGAAGCGCCGCGGTTCACCATCGGCCATGGGCTCTATGACGAGTTCTGCGCCGGCTTTCCCTATGACGAGACCGACGATCAGCGCGCGGCGATCGATGCCGTACTCGATGACCTCGCCTCCGGCCGTCCGATGGACCGGCTGATCTGCGGGGATGTCGGCTTCGGCAAAACCGAAGTGGCGTTGCGCGCCGCCTTCACGGTCGCGCTGTCGGGCAAGCAGGTCGCGGTGGTGGTGCCGACCACGCTGCTGGCGCGCCAGCATTTCAAGACCTTCTCCGACCGCTTCCGCAGCTTCCCGGTGCAGGTGGCGCAGGCGTCGCGCCTGGTCGGCACCGCCGAGCTGGCCCGGGTCCGCCAGGGCTTGGCCGACGGCACCATCGACATCGTCATCGGCACCCATGCGCTGCTCGGCAAGGCCATCAAGTTCAGGGATCTGGGCCTGCTGGTGGTGGACGAGGAGCAGCATTTCGGCGTCAGCCACAAGGAGCGATTGAAGTCGCTGCGCGCCGAGGTCCATGTGCTGACGCTGACCGCGACGCCGATCCCGCGCACGCTGCAGCTTGCCCTCACGGGCGTGCGCGAGCTGTCGATCATCGCCTCGCCGCCGGTCGACCGGCTCACGGTGCGCACTTCGGTGGCGCCGTTCGACCCCCTGATCGTGCGCGAGGCGCTGCTGCGCGAACGCTATCGCGGCGGCCAGTCCTTCTACGTGTGCCCGCGCATCGAGGATCTCGCCGAAGTGAAGGACTATCTCGACAAGCAGGTGCCGGAGGCGCGGGCGGCGGTCGCCCATGGCCAGATGCCGCCGACGGTGCTCGAGGACGTCATGGCGGCGTTCTATGACGGCAAATACGACCTGCTGCTGTCGACCACCATCATCGAATCCGGCCTCGACATTCCGACCGCGAACACCCTCATCGTCCACCGCGCCGACATGTTCGGGCTGTCTCAGCTCTATCAGCTGCGCGGCCGGGTCGGCCGCTCGAAGACGCGCGCCTATGCCCTGCTCACGTTGCCGGTGGGCCGCAAGATCACCGCCCAGGCGGAGCGCCGACTCAAGGTGCTGCAGTCCCTCGACATGCTCGGCGCCGGCTTCCAGCTCGCCTCCCATGACCTCGACATCCGCGGCGCCGGAAACCTGCTCGGCGAGGAGCAGTCCGGCCATATCAAGGAGGTCGGGTTCGAACTGTACCAGCAGATGCTGGAGGAGGCGGTGGCGAGCCTCAAGGCCGGCATCGCCGAACCGGTCGCCGACCGCTGGTCGCCGCAGATCACCATCGGCACGCCGGTATTGATTCCGGAGGATTACGTGGCCGACCTCTCGGTGCGGCTGAGCCTCTACCGCCGCCTCGCTGAACTCGACGACGAACGCGAGATCGACGCCTTCGGCGCGGAGATGGTCGATCGCTTCGGTCCGCTGCCTGCGGAGGTGAGGCACCTGCTCGATATCGTGGTGGTGAAGGCACTATGCCGGCGCGCCAATGTGGCCAAGATCGAAGCCGGGCCCAAAGGCGCGGTGGTGTCGTTCCGGGACGACCGCTTCGCCAACCCCGAGGGGCTCATCGCCTATATCCACAAGCAGGGCAGGGAGGCCCGCGTGCGGCCCGATATGAAGGTCGTCTTTTTCGCGGACTGGGAACAGCCGGAGGACCGCCTCAAGGGAGCGGCGCGCATCCTGCGGGCATTGGTGGGGATCGCCGAGCGCGCCAAAGCAGCGTAAAATCAAACACCTCGATCGGCTTATGAACTATGCGTCCGGGCGGTCCGGGCACTCGCAATCAGCAAACAATGGCCTGTCCAACAAAAAAGCCCCGGCCGATAGGCCGGGGCTTTAATGTTGGAACAGGTCCGAAGATCAGAACTTGTAGCTCAAGCCGGCGCGGAGAACGTCGAAGGTCGTATTGCCCCACGTGAAGTTTCCGGGGCCCGCCAAGGGTCCAGCGGTGCACGCCGTGCAGGCAGCGGTGGCCGCGCCACCGGAGTTGAACTGGTAGTGGAGATATTCAAGGCGGACCAGCCAGTTGGCAGTCGCCATAACTTCGATGCCGCCACCCGCCACCCAGCCGCCGCTGGTATGATTGGAGGAAGTTGCGATACTCCCCGTGGAGAAGTTTCCAGCCGCAACTTGTCCACTCAGTTCGTCGCTGGCCCATGCGCCACCGCCGGTGGCATAAAGCATCGCACTGCCGAAGGTGTAACCGAGTTTGGCGCGCGCGCTTGCCGTCCAGTTCAGGTTATTGGACATCAGGAGGCCATGGCAGAGACCAGCTGGCACGCCGACGGGCGGTATCGCCGCGCCGACGCAGGGCGGAATCCCGGCGCCGCCCGAGGTCAGGAAGAGCTGGCCCGGAGAAAGCCCAACCGAAGCCTTGTCCCAGTCACCTTCCACACCGACCACCCAACTCGGAGACAGTTGCCAGTTGTAGCCGCCATGGACACCACCGGTAGCGCCCCAATTCGAGTTGGAGAACGTCACCGGATCGAACACGATCCCGGCCGGGTTTAGAATCGGATCAGGCGTTTGAGTGAAGGACTGATCGCCCTTGTAGAGTCCGCCGCCGAAATTGACACCCAAGTAGAAGCCGGTCCAGGTATTGGACACGACCACGGGCGCCTTGATCGGCATGTCGGCTGCGAACGCAGACCCGACAAGCCCAAGCGTGATCAGCGCCACGCCTCCCAGCACAACCTTTTTCATTACCGGCACTCCCCCTTGGTCAAGCCCTGTCCGACTATGAATCAACTTAAATCAAAACCGCCGCGTTGGCTGTGATATTTCCGCTACAGTCGCCATAAAATTGATCCCGAAAGGGTGTCGCGGGGCGATCCGAGCGAGCGAGATAAGATCGCTAATTACTGCTATTTGTCAATCGGTTAATTACTTCTGGCCGGCGACTCCAGCGATCCCCGCATCGCGCCGTAGGCGTCGGAAAAGCCGGCGGAGGTAAAATTCACGACAATCTCCAAGTGCATTCCGCCGATCGTCTGAAATTGCCGCAGAATGCATCGAAATCGCCTGTGCCAGTGGCATATGTCGCAAACAATGAGGCGCCACGGCGTCATGCATGCGGATTTTTTGCGGCGAGCCCCCGCGCCCCGACTCGGGCGGAATCAAGACCTGATACGAAATGACGATGGTGCGGGAGGCACTTCACGGCTACTATGTACCCGCAAATCCGAGCCTTTTTCGTCGGTGCAACATTTGGCTTTGTGCGGTTGCCGAACGAACGGAGTTGATCGTGTCGAAATCTCGAGGAGTTATGGCGGCGACCGCGGGTCTGGCCGTTGCCCTGCTCGCATTCGTGGCGTCCGCGCAGGACGCTCCGCAGGGTAACGCGGCGACCGCTGCTCCGAAGCCGGATTCCGTCCGCTCGTCTCCGCTGCCGGCCCCGGTCGGGCATCGTCAGCCGCGGGCCTCCGACATACCCCAGGCGCCGCCCCGCGACGACGTCAGCGCGGCGATCGGGCCCCGGGACGACATTAACGACAGGTTGCGCATCTGCCGTGGCTGTTGAGCGGGCCGTGCTTCATCCAGACCCCCGCGATGCTGCTAAATTGATTTCAGATCGCGTCCTCATCCCATTGATATCGCGGACGATCTGATCCGAGAGCCCGGCAGAATTCTCGCGCTCGGGTGGTTTTGGGCGCGGCGCTCTGCTCGATTTTGTGGCCGGTTCGTTCCGGCTAAGCTTCCGACGGCCAAGGGGCCGGGAGGCCGGATCATTCCGATTATCCTGATCGTGCTCGCTCTGACCGCCGGCATAGCTCCGGCGTTCGCCCATGGCGGCGGCGATGTCGCCTCGGGGTTCCTGGGCGGATTGGCCCATCCGCTGTCCGGCCCCGATCATGTGGCGGCCATGGTGGCGGTGGGATTGTGGGGCGCCATGCTCGGACCTCCAGCCCTGTGGCTGCTGCCGGTGGCGTTTCCGCTGATGATGGCCTTCGGCGGTGTACTCGGGATCGCGGGGGTGCCGATTCCCCACGTGGAGATTGGTATTGCCGTCTCCGCCATCGTGCTCGGCCTGATGGTGGCCTTCTCGGTGCGGGCACCCCTCGTGCTGGCGATGGCGCTGGTCGCCGCCTTCGCCATCTTCCATGGCCACGCCCATGGAGCCGAATTGCCGCCCGGGGCCGACGCCATCGCCTTTTCAGCCGGTTTCGTCATCGCGACCGGGCTGCTGCATCTCTGCGGCATCGGCTTCGGGGTGACGACGCGCTGGCCGGC
The DNA here is from genome assembly GCA_963800215.1 of uncultured Alphaproteobacteria bacterium. Lineage (GTDB taxonomy): Bacteria > Pseudomonadota > Alphaproteobacteria > Rhizobiales > Xanthobacteraceae > JAJPKK01. The sequence continues at coordinate 126,885 of CAWCZY010000018.1, forward strand.
GGGGCAACTCGCGGTCCGCCTCGCCGGCGGGGCGATCGTCGTCGCGGGGGTGGTCTTTCTCCGGGCGGCGTTATGACCGGATTGCTCGACGGGGTGCTTCAGGGGCTGGTACCTGCGCACGTCCTGGCGCTGGTCTCGGTGGCGCTGCTGGCCGGGCGTGCGAGATTTCGCGAAAGCTCCGGTTTCGTGGCCGCTTTCGCCGTAGGTCTCGCGGCCGGGCTCGGCGCGCTTGCCGCGGGTGCCGGCGAAACTCCGGCCGCTGACGTCTTGATGGTGGCGGCCGTTCTCAGCGGGTTCGCCGCCGCCGCGGCGCTGCGGCTCCCGGCCGGACCAGCGGAAGTGCTGGCCTTCATCGTCGGCCTCGCCGCCGGCCTGGATTTACCGCCGGACGCGATCTCGCTGCGAGAGGCGATCCTCGGCTTGATCGGTACGGCCTGCGGGGGAATCGCGGCGCTGGCCATCATGGTGGCCTTGTCGGCAGCAGTCGCCCCGATCTGGAACGGCATCGCGCTGCGGGTCGCGGGTTCGTGGATCGCCGCAATCGCTTTACTGGTGCTGGCGTTGCGCTGGGCGTCGTGATCGCGTCCGGGGGAGGGTGATCCCTTCGGCGTGTCTCTATACCTCCGCCTCGGCGGTGGCGGAGGCACGGCGTTCCGCGGCGGCGCGTTCGAAGGCGTCGGCGAGGTATTCCGGCGACTGGGCCCCGGATACCGCGAATACCCCACCCAGGATGAAGCAGGGAACACCGTCGATCCCGGCATTCTTGGCCGCTTCGGCTTCCGCCTCGATCTCGGCGACGTCCTGGTCGGTCGCAAGCCAGCGGCGGACCTCGTCGGCATCCATGCCGCAGTCCCGCGCCGCGCCGACCAGCACTTCCGGGTCGGACAGGTCGGCGCCTTCGGTGAAATAAAGCTCCATCAGGCGCTGCTTCATACGGGCGGGGTCGCCGGTTTCGGCCGGACCACAGGATCAGCCGGTGGCAGTCGATGGTATTGGGCTGGCGGGTGATGGCGTCCATATTGTAGGCGAGCCCTCCTCGCGCGCCGCCGTCACGATGCGTTGGGCGTTCGCCTTGTAACGGTCGACCGAGCCGAACTTGGTGGTGAGATATTCCTCCCGGCTGATGCCCTCGCGGGGGACCCACGGGTTGAGGAAATAGGGCCGGTAGCGCACCGCGACGGGAATGCCGGGCTTGAGCGCAATCGCCTTTTCGAGCCGCCGCTTGCCGATGAAGCACCAGGGACAGACGACATCGGAGACGACGTCGATCGTCAGCGGCTCGGGGCTTTGGGCGGGCATCGGCTGCTCCTCGTCTGCTCGGAGTTTCGCACATGTTTGAAAGGCTGCACTTTCGGCAACATGCGGCGAGAAAAGATAGGGTGCGCCTTACTCCGCGGCAACGGCGACCGGGTCGGAGACGCGCTCCAGCAGGGATTCCGGGGTATCCGTCAGCTTCAGGAAGGCGAGCGTCACCATCGGGTCGATGCCGCGTTGGCCGCCGTCGCCGGTTTCCCAATCCAGCATGGTCTGGCGCATCACGCTCGCGATCTTGCGCGCGGTCACATGGGCGTTGCGCGGCGCCGATTCCGCGAACACCACCACGATCGAGCCGTCATCGATCTGGCAGGCGAAGTCGATCGGGCGGATGAGCCGGCCGGTCAACCGCGCCGCATCGATGCGGAAACGCCAGCCGAGGTCGGGGGGAAAGGCAAACCGCGCGATCGACATCGGGACCCGGCGTCTCTTGGCGTCGACGACGACGCGCGGCATTTCGCGCGCGAACGCCGCGACGGTGTAGAGCCCGGTCTGCGGATCGATGGTGCCGCGGCTGTCGAGTGCCGCGATATGGCGGCGCAGCCGCGTCCCGAAGGAATGCACGCGCACCAGCGGCAGCATGTGGGCGACGATGTCGCCGGGATCGCCGCCGACCGGCTCGAGATTGGCGAGCCAGCCCGCGCTCGATGGACGGCGGCATTCCCGGCGACCAGGCCGATGGGCAGATCGCGAAAGCGCGAATCCGCGGCGAGCGCGGTGAGGAAGGCTTCGATCGTGCTCGGCCCGAACCCGTCCCCGATGATGAGGCCGTCGACATCGCGGGTATTGAGGTGGCGCGCGGCATTCTCCACGCTGAGCGCGCCGATCAGGCCGACCCGCGCGCCGACCGCGGCGGTAAGTGCCGGATAGGTCCGGCCGCGGCCGGCGACCAGCACGGTCGCTTCCTCCAGCGGGTCGAACGCCGGCAATTGCGGAACGTCGGCGCCGTTGCCGCGCAGGGTGTCGATCCGGCGCAGCACCGTCGCATGGAGGGTACGCACCCGCAGCGCGGCGGCGATCCGGCCGACGATCTGTTCGACGCCTGCTCCGGCGTCGACCGGCAGCACGTCGAGCACGGTCGGCCCGCAGCCTTTCACGCGCGCGATCACCGGCATGAACGGCGCCGGCGCGGCGTCGATGGCAGCGATGAGTTCGTCGAGGACCGCTCCGGCCGGGGCGAAGTCGGGATCGGCGAGCACCACGGCCGCCGGCCCGAGCTGGCCGATCGCGGCCGCCGCATCCGCCAGCTTGCTTTCGACCACCGGAAACGCGCCGGCTCCGGCAAGGCCGGCCATCAGCTTGCGGTCTTGGTGATCGGAAACGACGAGAATCGGGCCTGGAAGCGACATGTTTTGCTCGGGTTTCCCAGGGCATGATACCGAAAAGGCGCAGACTTTTCGGATCGCGTCATGCTCAAACGACGGGTAAACGAGTGGGTAACCTAGGCGAACGCTGTTAACGCCTCGTCAATACGGGCCCTGCCGCGGCAACTCCGTGGCAAACAATTGCGTTCGATGCCGCCCGGTCTGGCAGATACTGCCGCACAGTGGCTGCATCGGGCACGGAATCGGTGGATCTTTATCCGATCACGCCGCGTCGCGGGTCTCGCCGCCGCGCCGCGCCCGGAAAGCGTTGACGACCAGCGGATTGAAGCCGAGTTCCGCCAGTGCGGCGCGGATCGCGTCGCGGCGCACGGCGATGCCGGCGACGACGCTGGCCGGCGAGGCTGTCGGGAAAAGCGGCGAGCATGGCGCCGGGTTCGAGCTGCGACACCGTTTGCTGGACGCGCGCCAGGGGGAAGCGGTAGCCGCCCATGCTGACCACGCCGGCCGGCGGGCCGGTGACGACGAGGGCGCCGGAGCCGCCGGCGACGCGGCAGGGATAGAAGGTATCCAGAAAGCCGTCGGCATCGACCGCTGCTTGCAGCGCGGGCGCGGCGCCCGGCGGGAACGGGAAGCGTGGCACCATCGGGCCGCGCAGCGCCAGAGTTCCCTCGCGCGTGCGCGCCGCCTCGATCAGAAGCGGTCCGCGGTCCTGTGTCGGCCCTCTCGGAATCGCCGTCCCGGTTTCGCCGTGCCGGCCCCGGTATGAGGCCGGCGGGCCGGCCGTCGGCGCCGCGGTTGGCCGCCATCAGCCCGGCCTCTCCGAACGCGACCACATCCATCAAGCCCGGCCATGCCGGTTGCCAGGACGGGCAGGCGCCAAGCGTTCCGGATTGCGCCATATCGCGACCACCTGGCGGACTGCGCTGCCGGCGAACATTCCGGCTTGCGGCGGCGCGGGCGGAAAGGCTGCCGGGGAGGATGGCCGTGGTGCATCCGAAATCGATGACCTGCCGCCGCATGGCGAGGGGGTCGAACGGATGATGGAGCGCGAGCGTGGCATGGGACAACAGCCAGGGGATCAGGGTCGCGGCGATCGAGGCCGCCGAGCCGAGGCATAGCGAGGAGAGGATCGTCCCATTGGGCTCGAACCGGCCCTCCAGCATCGGCTCGAGGCCGGCCATCACCACCTCGGCATGGCTGCGGGCGACCGGCATCGACCCCGCGGCGGTAACGTCCCAGGTGACGATGGCGACATGGGCATAGGCCACCGGATCGGGTTCGAAGGCGGTCAATGTCGCGGCGGCCGTGATCGCGACCGCCAGGGCCGCGTGCGGCGTCCTGCGCCAGCGCGTCGTCGAGCGAGGTGGCGCCATCGCCTGCGCCGCCGAATACATAGACGTGGTCTACGGGTCGGGGCTTGCGCGGCGACAGCGGCGGCGAGGCCGCCGTGATCGGTGGCGCCGACGCGCCCCATGGTGATCAGCGCGCGGGCGCCGACGGCGATGATGGCGGCGGTGCAATCGGCCCGCCGCCACAACAGCGGCAGCGGCGAGGCGATCAAGCCCGCGCGCAGCACGCCGAGCAAAGCGAGCACGGCCTCGACGGTGTTCGGCATCTGCAGGGCGACGACATGTCGCGCTCGAGCCCGTCCCGGCGCAGCCGCGCCGCGATGGCGGTGACGGCGCGATCGGCTTGCGACGTAGGTGAGCCGGCGCGGCGCGCCGGATGTGAAGGCCTCGCGATCGGGAGGATCGATCAGGGCGAGTGCGTCGCGGCCGCTGGGCGACGGCGGCGCGGAACAGGTCGTCGAGGGTGATGCGTCCGCCGGCGCCGGACGGTCTTTTGCGGCTGCGGGGATCCGAGGATCATGACGTCCCACGGCGTCGGTTTGCCTCACGGCGGTGGTTCGCGCCACCAGGTTTCAGGCAGGTAGCCGGACAGCGAGGTCGCGTCCGGATGGCGGACCGGTGCCCAGCGCGCGATCCACTGGGCCGGCAGGTGGAACAGCGGAACGACATAGGTGCCCGACATCAGCACGCGGTCGAGCGCGCGCACCGCGGCGACGAATTCGCCGCGCCCGCGCGCCTTGAGCATCGCCGCGATCATGGCGTCGGCGGCGGCGCTGCGCATGCCCATGTAATTGCGGCTGCCGGGTTCGTCGGCGGCGGCCGAGCCCCAGTAGAACGCCTGCTCGTTGCCGGGCGAAAGCGATTCATCCCAGCGGTTCTGGATCATGTCGAAGTCGAAATCGATCCGACGCTGGTCGAATTGCACGGCATCGACCATGCGGATGCGCGCCTCTATGCCGGCGCGCTTGAGGTTTTGCGCAAAGGCGAGGGCGAGGCGCTCCTGGTCCTTGGTGGTCACCATGATCTCGAAGCTGAAGGGCTGCCCGCGTGGCGCGGTTCTTCAGCGCGGTGCCGGCGAGCTCGTAACCCGCCTCGCGCATCAGGGCGAGGGCGCGGCCGAGCGTCTCGCGGTCGCGGCCGGATCCGTCGGTCGACGGCGGCGCATAAGTGCCGTCGAGGACGTCGGGCCGCACGGCGCCGGGAAACGGCGCCAGCAGCGCCCGCTCGGCCGCGTCCGCTGGCCGGCCGCGCGCGGCAGAGCTCGCTGCCTTCGAAGAAGCTCGCGGTGCGGCTGTACAGGCCGTAGAAGAAATTCTTGTTGAGCCACTCGAAGTCGAACAACGACGTAATCGCCTCGCGCACGCGAATATCGGCGAAGACCGGACGGCGGGTGTTGAACACCAGCGCCGCCATCGGCTTCGGCAGGCCGCTCGGGAACGCTTCCTTGATCACCCGGCCGTCGCGGACGGCGGGGAAACCATAGGCGGTTTCCCAGCGGCCCGGATCGGTCTCGTCGCGCACGTCGTAGAGGCCTTTTTTGAAAGCTTCGAGGTGGCTGTTGGCGTCTCGATAATAGTCGAAGCGCACCACGTCGAAGTTCCAGAAACCGCGGTTGGCGGCGAGGCCGCGTCCCCAGTAGCGGGGATTGCGGCGTAGCGTGAAGCTGCGTCCGGGATCGACCTCCGCCACCACATAGGGTCCACTCGCCAATGGCGCCTTGAGCGAGGTGTCTTCGAAGTGTTCGGGATCGACGCCATGACGGGGCAGGATCGGCATCAGGCCGAGGATGAGGGGCAATTCGCGGTCGCCGTCGCTGGCCAAGTCGAAGCGGACGGTCCGCTCGGACAGCGCGGTGGCGTGGGCGACCTTGATGTAATAGGTGCGATAATTCGGGCGGCCATGGTCGCGCAGCAATTGCCAGGAAAAGATGACGTCGGCCGCGGTCACCGGCGTGCCGTCCGCAAACGCCGCCCTGGGATCGAGTTCGAACGTCACATAGGACCGTTCGTCATTGGTCTTCACCGAACGGGCCAGCAGGCCGTACAGCGTGAACGGCTCGTCATAGCCGCGCACCAGCAGACTTTCGAACACGTAGCCGCGCAGTTCCGGCGGCGCCAATCCCCTGACGATGAAGGGATTGAGGCTGTCGAACGTGCCGAGTATCCCGCGCACGAGACGTCCGCCCTTGGGTGCATCGGGATTGACGTAGCGGAACGCGGAAAAGCCGTCGGCCAGGGCCGGCTCGCCGTGCATGGCGATGGCATGGTGCGGCTGCGCGGCCGCGGCGGTGAGCGCGATGCAAACAGCGGTGAGCGCGACGCAAGCCGAGCCGAGCATCCGCCCGATGGAGCGGAAACCCGTCGGCCGGCGACGATCGCGGATGGACGCGGCGTGAGGCACCGGGTCAGGCTCTTTCGAATCGATAAGGAGATGTATCATAGTGCCCGCCGCTGCGTTCGCGCGGACCTATTTGGTGCACACGGATCGGGCTTTCCGGAGGCACTTGATCGGGCTGTCGGGATTGGGCTGTCAGGCTGGCGGAAGGTCACTTTGCTGCCGCAATTGGCGTCGAGACCAGAAGCAGTTGGACCAGCGCGCTTGCGGCCGGACGGAATGACCGGCGGTCTCGGGGAATAAGCGTGCACAGGCAATAACCTGGATCGGTGGGTGGTTCGAATCGGCGTATCGAGGCGGTTTTCACGCAAACCGGATTCCGCTGTTGCCGAATGTGCTTTAGGCCTAGATACAGACGCCGCGGGGCGGCCAGAGGTGAGGATACCTGATGACGTATGCGATGGGGCGACCGAACAAGGCGCGCAAGGCGGCGGTTACGGCGCTCGCCGTGACGATGCTCTCTGCGGGATTTTTCAACGCGGCACTCGCGCAGCAGCCGACCACCCCGGCGCCCGCAAAGCCCGCCGCCAAGCCGGCTGGAAAACCAGCACCCAAGGCGCCGGCGGCAGCGGCTCAGCCCGCTCCCGCTGCACCCGCCGCGCAGGCGGCGGCTCCGGGCCCGGCGCCCGAAATGCCGCAGCTCATTTATTCTCCGTGGGCGAAGTTCTGCGGCAAGGGCCAGGATGCGACAGCCAAGCAGGTCTGCTTCACCGGCAAGGACGCCCGCACCGAGGCCGGGCAACCGGTCATCGCGGCCGCCCTGATCGAGCCCGACGGCGAACCGAAGAAGCTGTTCCGCATCACCTTGCCGAGCCCGCTGCAACTGCAATACGGCACCCGCGTCATCGTCGACCAGCAGCCGCCCATGACCGGGCCGTTCTTCACCTGCTTCGCCAACGGCTGCATGGCCGATTACGAGGCGACGCCCGACCTGATCGGCAAGCTCAAGCACGGCCAGATGCTGACGATCCAGGCCATCAATCTGGCCGGCGCCGCCATCAGCTTCCCGTTGCCCCTGGTCGATTTCGCCAAGGCCAATGAAGGCCCGCCCACCGATCCCAAGGTGTTCGAGGAGCAGCAGAAGAAGCTGCAGGACGAATTGCAGAAGCGCGCCGACGAGGCCCGCAAGAAGCTCGAAAGCCAGGGTGGCACGGCGGCGGCACCGACCCGGTAGGCGTCGGCTTACCCCGCAGGCGAATGCCCCCTCATCGCTTGACGCCGACGGCGGCGGCGGTGCGCGCCCATTTGGCCATGTCGGCCGCGATATAGACCGCGAATTCCTCCGGAGTGCCGGATTCCACTTCCATGCCCTGTTGCTGCAGCGGGCCATAGACGTCGCGCGACTTCACCGCTTCCCGGGTCGCCGCCGCGAGCCGCGCCACGATGTCGCGCGGCACGCCCGCGGGCGCCATCAGGCCGAACCAGCCCGAGGTGTCGTAGCCCGGCAGCCCGGACTCGGCGACGGTGGGCAGGTCGGGGGCGATGTCCGCGCGCTTCGATCCCGTCGAGGCGAGGGCGATGATCTTGCCCTCCTCGACGAACTGCATGGCCGATGAAGCTGGCGAGAACACCACCTGGACGCGGCCGGCGAGCAGATCGGTAATGGCTTGCGCCGTGCCGGGATACGGCACGTGAACGAGCTTGATCCCCGCCATCTCGTTGAACAATTCGGCGGAGAAATGCGAGCCGCTGCCGACGCCGGCCGATCCGAATGCCAGGCCGTCCGGTTTTTCGCGCGCCAGCGCGATGAACGCAGCGATGGTTTTGACGCCGACCGAGGGGTGCACCACGACGAGATTCGGGACCGTGGCGAACAGCGCGACCGGGATGAAGTCCATCACAAGGTCGTAAGGCAGGTTCGGTGTCAGCGCGGCGCTGATGGTGTTGGCGACGGTGGCTTGCAACAGCGTGTAGCCGTCCTTCGGCCCCTTGGCGACGTAATTGGTGGCGATGTTGCTGCCGGCTCCGGTGCGGTTTTCGACGATGAACTGCTGGCCGAGAATCTGGCCGAGCTTTTGCGACAGCACCCGCGCGGCGATGTCGCCGGACGCGCCGGGACCGAAGCCGACCACGACCCGCACCGGCCGGCTCGGATACTGGTCCGCAGCCGCGCCGCCGCCGAGACCGGCTAGCAGCGCGAATGCGGCGGCGAAGAGTTTCGGATGCGGCACGAGCGGACGCCTTGATGGAGCCGGTCCGTCACTATAGCAAATCTGTCAAACGATTGATTGGTCATTCCGGGGCGCGCGCTTAGCGCGAACCCGGAATCCAGGCTGCGCTGCGAGATAGCAAGGCCGTCTGGATTCCGGGTTCGCCGCTGGCGCGGCGCCCCGGAATGACGGCTTGCGTCACCTCGGCAGGCCGACGGGCTCGCTGAATTCCGAGGTCGCGCCGTCGCTCGAGGTGAGCGTCGCCGTGAAAGATTGCGGCGCACCGGCCGGCGGGCCGACGGTGAGCGAGAACACCGCATGGCCGTTCGCATCGGTCGCGGCGGCCACGTCGCCCAAATAGAGCTCGCCCTCCGTGCCGGCCGGCTGGCGGTTGGCGAAGACCTCCACGGTGAAGCGCGACAGCGGTGCGCCGTCGAAATGGCCCTGAAGGTTCAGCCCCACGCCGGTCAGGCGCACGGCATCGAGGCTCGGCGCCTCGAGGCCCTTGTTGGGTGCCGCCTGGCAATCGGGCGCGCCGTCGGGACAAATCTTGGCGAGCTGGTCGGGCGCGGCGACGACGCCGACGCCGCGCAGCCCGATGTAGCGGGCATGCTCGGGCCCCGGCGTGCCGAGCACGATGCCGCCGCGGCGCAGCTCGGGATCGCAACTGCCGCCCGCGGCGCATCGCTCGATCTTGCGGCCATTGTCGAACATGGAATTACGCGAAATGCGCGCGAGCGTTCCGCCGGCGGACGGCCGCACCGCGACGGCGACCGCATTGCCGAACAGGACGTTGCCGTCGACGACGTTGCCGGTGCCGGACAGCGACAGCCCCAGCGTGTTGTCGGTGAAGGTGTTGGCCCCGATGAAGTTGCGGTTGCCGGAATTCACCTGGACGCCGTCGGAATAGCCTTCGAAGCGATTGCGCACCACGACATTGTCGTTGCCGAAGAGGATTTCGATGCCCTGCGACGGCTCCTTGTTGGCGGCGGTGGAGCGGAACACGTTTTCGGCGACGAGATTGAAGGCGGCGCCGCGGGTGAGCTCGAGGCCGTCGCCATTGTCGAGGAAGACGTTGCGCAACACTTTGTTGTGCACGGTGGTGGCCGCCGTCGGATTGCCGCTGCCGTCGTCGCCGGTGAGCATCACGCCGGCGCCGCCGCGGTTGGCGACGATGCGGTTGTCGTGGATGATGTTGCCGCTGGAGCGATGGATCAGCACCCCGATACAGAAGTTGCGGATCTCGAGGCCGCTGATGTCGACCCCGGCGGTGTCGACCAGAGCGAGTGCCGGAGCGGTGGTGGTACGCACATTGGCGCCGAACTGGCCGGGGACCGCCCCGGGGCAGGATTGCGGGCCCTTGTCTTCGACCACGCCGGTGCCGTCGAGGACGATGAACTCCCCGGTCTTTCCCCAGGCCGCGCCGGTGATTTGCGCCGGGCCCGTGATCGGGGGCAGCAGGGCGGTCGGCTTGATCACGTAGGGCGCGGTGCCGACGGCCGCGATCTCGATGCGGTAACGGCCGGGGGCACGGTTGCTCTCGGAGATCGCCCACCGCAGCGAGCCCTCGCCGTCGTCATCGGCATAACGGGTGACGTGCAGCACTTCGGTGGCCGGCGCCGGGGCCTGGGCCAAGGACTTGATCGGTGCCAGCAGGGGCAGGGCGAGCAACAGCAGAGCCGCAGCGCGGCTTGACGAGCGGCGTTGCAAGGTGCCCCTCAGTTCAGGAGCGAGTTGCGGGGATGGTATCCACCCTTGTCGTCGAGATCGAACACTTCGGCGACCTGGGGATGGCGCACCGGCTCACCGGACTCGTCCGGCAGCAGGTTTTGCTCGGAGACATAGGCGACATATTCGGTTTCGGAATTTTCGGCGAACAGGTGATAGAACGGCTGGTCCTTGTTGGGCCGCACCTCGACCGGAATCGACTGGTACCATTCCTCGGTATTGTTGAACAAAGGATCGATGTCGAAGACAACGCCGCGAAACGGATAGACGCGGTGCCGAAGGACCTGGCCGATGGTGTATTTGGCAATCCGGATCTTGTTCATGGCGACACAATTACCCCCCAATTGTGGCACTCCTTCTCCAACGCCTGAACAACCGTTCAGGTATTCATTATCTCACAGGCCGTAGGAGACTGCCATGGCAGGGTCCTTGCTGGCAACGATACGGGCCAGATCAACCACCACCTTGGCCTGTTTCCAGGTGGCATCGTCCTGCATCTTGCCGTCGATCATGACCGCACCGCTGCCGTCGGGCATCGCGGCCAGGATCTTCTTCGCGAACGCCACCTCGGCCGGTTCCGGCGAGAAAACGCGTTTGGCAATGTCGACCTGCGTAGGATGCAAGGTCCATGCCCCCGCGCAGCCCATCAGGAACGCATTGCGAAACTGGGCCTCGCAGGCGGCCTGGTCGGCAAAGTCGCCGAACGGGCCATAGAACGGCTTGATGCCGGCGGCAGCGCAGGCGTCGACCATCTTGGCCGTGGTGTAGTGCCAGAGATCCTGCTGGAACCGCATGCGGGCGCCGGCGCCGGCGGCATCGGCAAGCACCACATAATCCGGATGGCCGCCGCCGACCCTCGTCGTTTTCATCGCCCGGGACGCGGCGAGATCGGCGGGCCCGAGGCTGATCCCGTGCATGCGCGGGGAGGCCGCGGCGATGGCGGCGACGTTGTCGACGCCCTCGGCGGTCTCCAGGATGGCGTGAATCAGGATCGGGCGCTTGATCTGGTTGCGCGCTTCGAGCTGGGCGAGGAGCTGGTCGAGATAGTGGATGTCCCAGACCCCTTCGACCTTGGGCAGCATGACGACATCGAGCTTGTCGCCGACCGCCGCGACGATCTCGATGACATCGTCGAGCGCCCAAGGCGAATTGAGCGCATTGATCCGCGTCCACAGCCCGGTGGTGCCGAAATCATTGGCCTTTGCCATCGCGATGAAGCCGCGCCGCGCCGCCTCCTTGGCATCGGCGGGAATGGCGTCCTCGAGGTTGCCGAGCACGACGTCCACCTGGCGGATCAGGTCCGGCACCTTCTGGCGCATTTTTTCGATGTGGGGCGGCACGAAGTGAATCATGCGCTCCAGCCGGACCGGCAGTTCGCGCAACGGCGCCGGCGCGCCGATGGCGAGCGGCTTGAAGAATTGACGCGGCAGCTTCATCGGGGAGTCTCGATCGTTGCGGCGGCCTGCCCGCTCATCAGCGCGCGGGCGGCGCCAGGGGACGCCAAGGGGATGTCAGGACGCTAAATGATGCCCGGATATGCGCCAAGCAGTAAAAAGCGTCAGGCAAAAAACAGGTCGCGGTGACCGGCCGCACTACCCATAGGATGCCGGTACGCTAGGCAAGTGATTGTCGAATAGGCAGGTTTTTCTTGAGGAATTTTGTATTAATCTGGAATATGGCAGAAATGCAACAGCCGGCGGGCGATCCACTGTTTAGTAATAGGAGTTGAGGATTCGATTTGAAAGTAGGGGGTTCCGACGAAAATCAAGAAGCTGATACTTGCCGGCGCGATGGCCTTGGCAATGGTCGGTGTCGCCCAAGCCGCGGATATGCTGCTGAAGGCGCCGCCGCCGCCTGTCTACAGCTGGACGGGTTGGTACCTCGGCGTCAACCTCGGAGATCCTGGAGTTCCAGTAGCTCTACGAACTTCTCGGGCAACGGGCCCACGGACATTTTCTTCGCCGCCAACGAGTTCCCGACCACGCTTTCGACGAGCCCTCATGGCTTTGTCGGAGGCCTCCAGACCGGGTATAACTGGCAGCTTTCGTCGGCGTGGGTGGTCGGCGTCGAGACCGACATCCAGTTCAGCCGTTATCAGGGAAGCGCCGTTGCGACACCCTCGCCCGTGGGATTTGTGCCGTTCACCACGCAGGTCACCGAGCAAAGCGATTGGTTCGGTACCCTTCGCGCGCGCCTCGGCTTTCTGGTGACACCGAACGTGCTTGTTTACGGAACCGGCGGCCTTGCCTACGGCCAAGCCGACACGAACTTCAACACGGTCGCTACCGGCTTCACCCTCACGTCGTGCCCCAGCTTTTTCACCTGCGCATCGGGCCAGGCATCCGACATCCGTACCGGCTGGGCAGCCGGCGGCGGCGTGGAATGGATGTTGGCCCCGCATTGGACTTTGCGAGGGGAGTATCTGTACATCGATCTCGGCTCGCAGTCGGTGACTGCGGGAACCGTCCTCCCGTCGGTATTTGCTTTCGACGCCTCTTCCACCTATCACGAGAACATCGCGCGGGCCGCCCTCAATTTCGGGTTCTGACGCCACCGACCGTTTCGTCATCGAACGCGCAAGTCTCAAGCAACCAAAGGCCCCGGCACGCCGGGGCCTTTTCGTATGACGGATGGTCCCGCGCATCCGCCGGGCTTGGCAGGCTTGTCGATGGCTGGCCTGCTCCTTGCGAGCCCGACGCCGCTGCGCTCAACTCGATCGGCCAAAGAGGATGCGATGCCCAAGACCCTGCTTGCCAAAAACGCCGACATGCTCGTCACCATGGATGCGGCCCGGCGTGAGATCCGCAATGGCGGCCTCCTCATCGAAGGAAATCGCATCGTGGCGGTGGGCCCGAGCGACACCCTGCCGGCGGCGGCCGACGAGGTCATCGACCTCGCCGGCCATATCGTCATTCCCGGGCTGGTCAACACGCACCACCACATGTTCCAGAGCCTGACCCGGGTGGTCCCGCCGGCGCAGGACGGCGAGCTGTTCGACTGGCTCACCGCCCTGTTCCCGATCTGGGCCGGGCTCACTCCGGAGATGATCAAGGTCTCGACCAAGACCGCGATGGCCGAGCTCATCCTGTCCGGCTGCACCACCGCCATGGATCACCTCTACATCTATCCCAATGGCGCTCGCCTCGACGACGAGATCGAGGCGGCGGCCGAGATCGGCATGCGCTTTCATGCCAGCCGCGGCGCCATGAGCGTCGGCGTCAGCAAGGGCGGCCTGCCGCCCGACAGCATCGTCGAGGACGAGCCCGCGGTGCTCCGCGACGCCAGGCGGCTCATCGAGGCCTATCACGACAAGACGCGGTTCTCGATGCAGCGCATCGTGGTGGCACCGTGCTCGCCGTTTACCGTGAGCCCGGACCTGATGCGCGAAGCGGCGGCGCTCGCCCGCAGCTACGGCGTCTCGCTGCACACCCATTCCGCCGAGAACGACAAGGATGTCGCCTATTGCCGCGAGAAGTTCGACCTGACGCCGGCGCAATATGCCGAGGAACTCGGCTGGGTCGGGCACGACGTCTGGCATGCCCACTGCGTCAAGCTCGACGACCACGGCATCAAGCTGTTCGGCCGCACCGGGACCGGCGTCGCTCATTGCCCGTGCTCGAACATGCGCCTCGCCTCCGGCATCGCGCCGGTCGGGCGGATGCGGGCCGCCGGCGTCCCGGTCGGCCTCGGCGTCGACGGTTCGGCGTCGAACGATTCGAGCAACCTGATCGCCGAGGCACGCCAGGCGATGCTGCTCGCCCGCGTCGGCTTCGGCCCCAATGCGATGACCGCGCGGGACGCGCTCGAAATCGCGACCCTGGGCGGCGCCAAAGTGCTCAACCGCGACGACATCGGGGCGCTGGCGCCGGGCATGGCGGCGGATTTCGTGGCATTCGACCTGCATCGGGTCGGGCTGGCGGGCGCACTGCACGATCCGGTCTCGGCTCTGGTATTCTGCGCGCCGGGCGAGGTCGCGCTCAGTGTCATCGACGGCCGCGTCGTGGTCAGGGACGGCAGGATCACGACTCTGGACTTGCCGGTCCTGATCGAACGTCACAACCGGCTCGCACAGCAACTGGTGGGGTGACCGGTTCGGCCATCGACGCGCCGTGCCATGCCGCGCCGATTCTTGCTGCGCCGCAATGTCGGGAACGGCACCGCAGCGGCTGGGATGTTTACCTTCGAAAAAAAATACCGGCAGAGCGTGGCCGGGGCAATCGCTTTGGCGAACGGATTTGGATATCATGCCGCGACGTTGAAAGTCCTGCATCGATAGAAATCGATAAGAACGATGGGCGAGCGGACGGCGCCGACAAAATTCATCGCCAATTCGGTTGGCGCGGCGGGCGGCCTCTTGGTCGGCACGATCAACTTTCTGATGGGTGCGCCATGGTGGTCGCTGCCGCTCTGTGCCGCCGCCGGGCTGCTGATCGGCATGCTGCCGCCGGCCGGGAAATCCGATGCGGGCGCGCCTGCGCCCCTCATCGCGGCGCTGCGTCTGTGCCGGTCGTTGCCACTGTGGGATCGCCTCGCCATGTCGGCGCTGCTCGTGGTCTCGGCCACCGCCGTCTATATCGGCCTGAGGGATATCCATATCCTGACGGCATTTTATTTGTTCCTGCTGCCGATCGTATTCGCCCAGCTTCTGTTCGGGGCCCGATGCGGTTTCACCGCGGCCTTCGTCAGCCTGATCGCGATTTACTATTTCGCGATTCCGCCCAAGAACAGCTTTGCGGTGCAAAGCCCGCGGGAACTGGGCCTCCTCGGCGCCTTCGCCCTGCTGGCGTTCATCACCTCGGCAACCCTTGCGGTCCTGACCGGCATTGCCCGGACCAAGGACGGGCGCCAGCCGCAGCAGTGATGTGACGTAACTACGCCCCCGCCAGCATCTTGCGCGCCTCCGCCGGCGTCGCGACGCGGTCGCCGAGGATCTCGATGATCTTCGCGGCCTTCTCCACCAGCGCGGCATTGCTGGGCGCGAGCTCGCCCTTGCCGAGATAGATGTTGTCCTCGAGCCCGACCCGGACATGGCCGCCGAGCAGCACCGCCTGGGCAACCATGGGAAACTGGTAGAGCGAGATGCCGAAGGCGAACCACGGCGAAGCCGGCGGCAGCATGCTGCGCATGTAATGCATCGCCTCCGGCGTCGCCGGCTGGCCCCAGGCGATGCCGAGGCAGATCTGGAACATGCCGGGCGGCTTGATGTGGCCGGTCTCGATCATGCGCTTGGCGAGCAGCAGATGGCCGGCTTCGAACACTTCGAGCTCCGGGATCACGCCGGCGTCGCGGATCGCCGACCGCCATGGCTTCGAGATGGCTCGGCGTGTTGACGAAGACATAGCCGCCCATGTTCATGCTGCCCATGTCGAGGCTGCAGATGTCCGGCCGCAGCTCCATGATGTGCGCGACGCGCTGGGCGGGCGGCTTCAGGTTGGTGGCGGGGCCGGGCGCGAGCGGGTCGTCGACACCGGGCATGAAGCGCGCGCCGGGGCCGGTGGTGAGGTTGATGAGCACGTCGATGCCGCTGGCGCGGATGCGCTCGACCACCTCGCGATAGAGCGCCTTGTCCATGCTGGGCTTGGTGGTCTGGGGATCGCGCACGTGGATGTGCACGATCGCCGCGCCGGCCTTGGCGGCGTCGATCGCGGACTGGGCGATCTGCTGCGGCGTCACCGGCACCGCCGGGTTGCGGCCCGGCGTATCCGCCGATCCGGTGACCGCGCAGGAAATCATCACTTTGCGTTGCATGCGAGGCCCCCCGGCGTCTGTACTCCCGGCCGGCAGCTTAGACCGGCAGGTGAGGCGCGCCCAGTGGGCAAACTGGACGCCACCGGGATCTCGCCGGTCCGCGAATTACCGTTTCAATCCGCGTGATCGAACGGCTTTTGCTCCCTCTCCCGCTTGCGGGGGAGGGTTGGGGGAGGGGCGCTCGAAGCGAGTTTGTGCCGTGGAATTGGCTCCTCCTGACCCGGGTCTGACCCGGGGGAGGAGAGCAAACCCGAATCGATTGTCGGCAGACGTGTCCTTAGATCAGGCGCTGCATCTCATGCGGGGCGGGCACCTGTCCCTGCCGGGGTGAGGTGGTCGACCAGTTCCGGCAGATGCTGGCTGAGGCCATCGAGCAATTCCTCGTCGGGACAGGCCGAATTCCGACGTGAGCGACGGATCTGGTCGGCTCCGAGCGCGGAGCCGAGGTCGTTCGGCGAAATCGGGTGGTTCGGTCCGGTGCCGACCCAGGAATTGGCGGTCTCGCCATGGCCGCTCTGCTGCAACTGCTTGAGCAGGTCGTTGAGGCCGCCACTGAGCACGGTGCCGGCTGCGCCGCCGGCGAGCAGGCCGCCCAGCCCGCCCTTGAGCAGATCGCCAAATCCGCCGGGGCCCGGGCGCCGGGTATCGCCTGCCGTGACCGTGCCGCCGGTCGGCCGGGCCGGAGGTGCGTGCCGGCGCCGGGGCCGGCTTGCTGCCCCCGGTGACGCCTTGAACGCCTTGAACGCGAGCAGTCCGAGCAAGGCCATCATGATCGGCGACATGCCGCCGCTGGAATTGGCGCTGGTAATGGGCGTGCGCGGACCGCGCGGGCCATTCTGCATGCCGTTGAGAACATCCATCAATCCCATGTGTCGCCTCCGTTTTTACCAGGAAACCGCGGAGATAAATGGACCTTGGAGATGACAACGGCAAGGCCAGTCATTCCATGACGGCCTCCGCATTGCGGGCAAACCGGTACCGGCGCCTGCGCGCGGGGCGCCTCACGCCTCGCCGCGCATCAGCAAAGGCATCGCGGCCGATGGGGCGATGCCCTCGCGCATCACGGCGCGGCGCAGCGGGCCGACGCGGTCGAGGGCATAGAGGCCGAGGCCGCGCAATCCCTGGACCGGCAGGAAATCCGACAGCAGCGAGCGGTTGAGGAGATCGATCGCACAGCTTGCGACTGCCGATGTCGGGCGCGCCGCCGCCGCTCGTATTCCGCCGTCACGCCGCCGCCGCCGATATCGCCGCCATCGCGGAAGGCATCGCCGGCGACCTCCGCGATGGTGACGGCATCCCGCAGCCCGAGATTGAGCCCCTGGGCGCCGATCGGCGGAAACACATGGGCGGCCTCGCCGACCAGGGCGACGCGGCCGCGGCGACCGGCTGCGCGGTCGCAACCATCAGCGGAAATGCGCCATGGCCCGGCTCGACATGCACCTTGCCGAGGATCGAATGGCAGCGCCGCTCGATCTCGGCATCGAGCGCGGCGCCGCGCAGCCCGGCAAGGCTTTCGGCCTGCACCGGGGCGACCACGCAGACCAGGCTCGACCGCGGGCCGGGTAGCGGAACCACAGTAAACGGGCCAGCGCCGGTATGGAATTCCGTCGAAATATCATCGATGAGGCCGGGAGTGGCTGAGAATATAGGTGAGCGCGATCTGGGGGTAGTTGCGCTCCTCCATCGCGATCCCGGCGGCGACCCGGCAGATCGAGTGGCGGCCATCGGCGCCGACCACGAGTTGGGTCCGTATGGGCGCACCCTCGGCGGGGACGATGGTGACGCCCGCGGGATTCGATCGCGATCGATTGCGCGGCGGAATCGATTTGGGTGAGCCCGTTGGCCGCCGCCGCGCGGTTCCACAGCGCGGCGACAAGATGCCGGTTCTCGATATTCCAGCCGAACGCGGGAAGCCCGATCTCGGCGGCCTCGAACCGCACTTCCGGTGCGCGCCACAGCCGCCCGGTGTCGTCGGCGATGCGCATCACCCGAAGCGGCGCGGCATAGGCCCGGCAGGCCTCCCATACGCCGAGCGCCTCGAGCGCGGCGACCGAACTCGCCAGCAGCGCCGTGGTGCGGTTGTCGATCCGCGTCGGCCGCCTGGCGACCAGCAACCGCGGGCACGCCGAAATGGGCGAGCGCCAGCGCCGCGATGAGCCCGGCGGGCCCGCCGCCGATCACCGCGCAGGCACAGGGTGCTGGAGCGCTGTCCGTCATGTTCGCCCTTGGGACGTCGGGGACGTCTGGGGACCATCGGGGCCACGTCTACCACGAGGTGGCGCGAGAGTGGCAAGGGGCGTTCATGATGTCGGCACCCGGGACGGCGCCGCTTCCCGGCGCAGGCGGTCCGGCTATTCTGCAGCGGCAGGGGCAAATGGTCCGGACCCGACATTCGGATCGCAAGTGGTGGGGCTTCTGAAGGCGGTGGGACGACCCACCCAAGCAGATGTGAAAGTTCTGCTGGGTTTCAGCCGGACAAAGGGGGAGCGAATCGCAGATGAAGGCTTATGGGCGCCTCGGTGAGGCACTGGCGGCAACGCTGTTGCTGCTGGCGCCGGCCATGTGGAACGGCTTTCCGTTCCTGCAATACGACAGCGGCGGCTATCTGGCGCGGTGGTTCGAGGGCTATCTCGTGCCGAGCCGCTCGACGGTCTACGGCCTGTTCGCCGTCGCCGGATGGCCGCTCGATTTCTGGCCGGAGGTGCTGCTTCAGGCGGCGGCCGCGGTCTGGATCATATCGCTGGTGCTGCGGGTCTACGGCCTGGGCGACCGCCCTCTGGCGCTGCTCGGCACCGTGGCCGCGCTCGCCGCCACGACCTCGCTGCCGTGGATCGCCGGCATTCTGCTCACCGATATTTTCGCCGGGCACCGCGGTGCTGGCGCTGCACCTCCTGCTGTTCGCTCCGGCCGCGCTGAGCCGGCGCGAGACCGCCGGGCTGGTGTTGCTGGTCGGCTTTGCCGCCGCCACCCACAGCGCGACGCTCGCGGTGCTGATGGCGATCGTGGCGGCGGCAGGCCTGGCGCGGCTCTATCGGCGCGACCTGCTGCCGCTGCCGGCGCTCGGGCGCGGCGCCGGCGCGCTGGCGCTCGGGGTCGCGATGCTGCTCGGCACCAACTTCGCGCTGTCGGGCCAGTTCGCCTGGACGCCGGGCGGCTATGGCATCGTGTTCGCGCGCATGATGGAGGACGGCATCGTGGCGCGCTATCTCGAGGACCACTGCCCGGACGCGAAGCTCCGGCTGTGCCCCTATCGCCACAGGCTGCCGCGCACCGCGGACGAGTTCCTGTGGAGCGACGGTCCATTCAACGAACTCGGCCGCTTCGCCGGACTCGGCGACGAAATGCGCACCATCGTGCTGGAAAGCCTCGCCGAATATCCGGCGAGCGCAGATCGAGACGGCGGTAGCGGCCGCGGCCGAGCAACTCGTCAAGGTGGAGAGCGGCGAGGGCGTGCTCACCCCGATCTGGCACACCTACGGCATCATCGAGCGCTATATGCCGGCCGTCGTGCCGGCGATGCGGGCGGCGCGCCAGCAGCATGGCGAGGTGAGCTTCCGCGCCCTCAACAACGTCCAGGTGCCGGTGGCGCTGATCTCCATGCTGCTGCTGCCGGTCATCCTGCTGGCCGGGCGCGGCGAATACGGCGATTTGCGGCTGCTCGCCGCCACCGTCATCGTCGCGCTGCTCGCCAACGCGCGTGGTATGCGGCGTCTTGTCGAACCCCCATGACCGCTATGGCGCCCGGCTCGCCTGGATCGCGACCTTCGCCGTCGCGCTGGTGCCGATGCGCTACGCGGTGACGCGGCGTGGAGGGGCGGCTGCGCCGGCGTGAAGGGGTTGACAGGATGGATACATGGCGACGGCGCGAAGGCGTGAACGAGGGGTCTTTTTCCGGCCTACGCCCGCGCATTGCCGGACCGGGAGCGTATGAGCCCACGAAAGAGCACCGTTCGCATGACCAGGCGACCAGATGTTGATCGAGATACTATGCGGCAAAACGGCCGCGCCGGGCCGTCATCTTCCATGCGCGGGCGATGACAACAGGGGCGGTCGTTGGATCATTTCGACGGTCGGACGGTCGGCCGCTTTTCCATTCATGTGCTGACGGCGGCGGGGGCGGCCTGCGCGCTGCTCGCCTTGATGGCGGCGGTGGCCAGCAATGGGCGGCATGTTCGCCTGGCTCGGTCTCGCGCTCGCGGTCGATGCCGCCGACGGTCCGCTGGCGCGCCGGCTCGAGGTGGCCAAGACCCTGCCGCGCTGGTCGGGGGAGACGCTCGACCTGGTGGTGGATTTTGCCACCTATGTGTTCGTGCCGGCCTATGCGATCGCCGCGAGCGGGCTGCTGCCGGCCGGCTTCGGCGCCGCCGGCGGGCGTCCTCGTCGTGGTGACCGGCGCGCTCTATTTCGCCGACCGCGCCATGAAGACCCCCGACAATTATTTCCGCGGCTTTCCCGCCCTGTGGAACGTCGCCGCGTTCTACCTGCTGCTGCTGCGCCCGGCACCGGTGCCGGCGGCGGCCTGCGTCGCAGCGCTCGCGGTGATGACCTTCGTGCCGTTCCCGTTCATCCATCCGTTGCGGGTGCGGCGCTATCGCGCGTTCAATCATTGCGGTGCTCGTCCTGTGGGCCGTGCTGGCGGTCGCAGCGATCGCGCTCGACCTGATGCCGCCGGCCTGGGTCACCGTCGCCTTGTGCCTGATCGCCGTTTATGTTGTCTGCGCCGGATATTTCCGGACCAGACCGTGAGCGATCCGTGCTCGACCTCCTGACCGATCTCAATGCCTGGGCGGCGCTTGCGAGCCTGACCGCCCTCGAGATCGTGCTCGGCGTCGACAATGTCGTCTTCATTTCGATCCTGGTGGGGCGTCTCGACCCCCGCCGCTCCGAAATCGCCCGGCGCATCGGCCTCGGCCTGGCGCTCGATTTTCCGCATCGCGCTGCTGTTCGCGCTGACCTCGCTGCTGGGCCTGTCCGCCGACCGTGTTCACGGTGTGGGACAATCCGTTTTCCTGGCACGATCTGATCCTGATCGCGGCGGTCTCTTCCTCATCGCCAAGGCGACCCACGAGATGCATGCGGAGATCGACATCCCCGACGAGGACGCGCCGACCGCGCGAAAAGGCCGCCGTCGCCGGCCGACGGCTTCGATGGGCCTGGTCGTCGCCCAGCTCGTCGCCGTCGATCTCGTGTTCTCCATCAATTCCATCGTCACCGCCATCGGCATGTCGCGGGATATTCGCATCATGATCGCCGCGGTGCTGATCGCGGTCGCCATCATGTATGCGGCGTCGGGGCCGGTGGCGCGCTTCGTCGCCAACCACCCCACCACCAAGATGCTGGCGCTGGCGTTCCTGCTGCTGATCGGGATGGCGCTGGTGGCCGATGGCTTCGACTTCCATATCCCCCGCGGCTACATCTATTTCGCAATGGCGTTCGCCGCGGCGGTCGAGACGTTCAACGTGCTGGCCGCCCGCAAGCGCCGGCACTCCGGGAAAAAGACATCATGACCACGCAGAAGATCGTTCTCATCACCGGCGCCAGCCGCGGCATCGGCGCCGCGACCGCGCGGCTCGCGGCGGCGAGCGGCTTCGACGTCGCCGTGAACTATGTGCGCGACCGGGCCGCGGCCGAGGCTGTCGTGGCGGACATCGAGAAGGCCGGCCGCCGCGCCGCGGCGATCCAGGCCGATGTGAGCCGGGAGGGCGATGTCGAGCGCCTGTTCGCCTCGGTCGAGCAGCGGCTCGGTCGCCTGACCCATCTCGTCTACAACTCCGGCATCACCGGCCCGCTGTCGCGCATCGATGCGCTCGCCGGCGACGCCGCCCGCGAGATCCTCGACATCAACGTGCTCGGCGCCTTCCTGTGCGCCCGCGCCGCCATCCCGCGGCTGTCGACGGCGCAGGGCGGGGCAGGGGGCGCCATGGTGCTGATCTCCTCGGCCATGGCGACGCTGGGCGGCCCCGGCGAATACGTGATGTATGCGGCCTCCAAGGGCGCCGTCGAGAGCCTGTCGATCGGGCTCGCCCGCGAGCTCGCCGCGGAGGGCATCCGGGTCAACGTGGTCGAGCCCGGACCGATCGCAACCGGCATCCACCCGCCCGGCCGGCTCGAGCGTATCACCAAGGCGGTGCCGATGGCGCGGGCCGGCACCATGGAGGAGATCGCCCAGGCGGTGATGTTCCTGTTGTCGGAGCAGTCGTCGTTCACAACCGGCGCGGTGCTGCGGGTGGCGGGCGGGCGGTAGGGGAGCTCGAAGCCGCGCGCTGCCTTGATCCCCGGCGTGAACGGCCTAAGCTGCTTGCCCTGGACGCGGCGCAGACCGCTCAAATAGGGGAGACTCCACCATGAAAATCAGGGCGGCAGGGATTTTGGCGATCTTCGCCTGGTTCGCGTTTGCCGGCGTCGCGTCCGCGCAGGACCTGGGGCCGCAGTTCAAGAAGTTCGGTGACGGGATCTACGTCTATGTCGGCAAGAATTTCTTTTCCAACAGCGGCATAATCCTCACCCAGGACGGCGTCGTGGTGATCGACACCGGGCAGAACCCGATCATTTCGAGGGAGATTGCGCAAGCCGTCAAGAAGCTCACCCCGATGCCGGTGCGCTTCGTCCTCGATACCGAGCCGCATCCCGACCACACCACGGGGCACTTTTTGTTCTCGCCGCCGGCCGTGGTCATCGCCGCGGCCGGAGCGGGGGACTCGATGCGCGCCCGCGAACACGAAGACCCCCAGCGCATCCAGAAGATGGCGGCCTCTTCGCCCGAGATGAAAGCGGCGCTGGAAGGCTACCGGTTCGTTCCGCCGCAGATCGAGTACCACGAGAAGTTGACGCTCAATGTCGGCGAGCGGACATTCGAAATGACGTACATGAAGGGCGTCCACAGCGAGGCGGATTCCGCCATATGGCTGCCCAAGGAACGCGTGCTGTTCTCGGCGTCGGCGGTGGTGGTCGACCAGATCAACATCCTTCGGCCCTTCGTCACCATTCCCGACATCCTGGCGGCGGTGAAGATGATGAGGGCGCTCAATCCGCAATACGTGATCCCCGGCCACGGCATCCCCGGCACGACGAAAATATTCGACGATTCCGAAAAGTATTACGCGCTGCTGCTGGACCGGGTCGGCGCGATGATGAAGGAGGGCAAAACGCTCGACCAGATCAAGGCCGAGGTGCGCATGCCCGAATACGCGACCTGGGGCAACCAGGACCGGTTCCCGACCAATGTCGAGGCCGCCTACAAGATGATAAAGGGGAACTGATTCATCAACCCGCTTTTTTCGTTGGTTGACTCACACCTCGTTGTCATCGCCCGGCTTGACCGGGCGATCCAGTAAACACCGACCGTGAGTACTGGATTGCCCGGTCAAGCCGGGCAAAGACATCAATAGGAAGGGGCTCCTCACCCCTACCGGTTCGACCCGCCATCAGTGAACTCCAGCGATTGCTGGAAGCGGATGGCGTCGGCGGTCCCGTTGGGGCCGCCGGGAAGCGCTTTGCCTTCGATCAGGTAGAGCCGCCGATTGTAGTAGAACACCGCGGCCATCGAGCGGCTGCCTTCCGGCCCGACGATGCTGAGCTGGCGGCCGTAAACCCGGCTGATGCGGTGAGGAATGTCGACTTTGATCTCGCCCCCTTCCGACAGCGTCTTGACCGCATGGTCGAGCACGGCGTTTTCCACCATCGCCGCACCCTTGAGGTCGGCCACCATCATCCTGAACATGCCGCTGTCGTTCGTGACGGAATAGACCCGCGCTTCGACCATGCGGCCGTCGGCGGTCTGATAGGTCGTGGTCTCGACGGTGGGCTTCGCGGGAAACGAGACCGTGAAGGCGTCCTTGGGATAGGCGTATTCCGTCCAGTTCTGCGCCGCGGCGGGTCCGCCGGCGGCAATCAACGCGACGATGAAGGCAATCAGGCGCATGTTCGGGAATCCCGGCCGCATCGAGAGAAGCTCATTGCTCGGCTCCAGATAGGTCGGCACGCAGCCCGATTCAAGCGGAACAGGCCTGCTTGCGTCGCCGCCGCGACTACCTATGATCCCGCGGCATTGGACAAATGACGGGGCCCGTGCGAACCCTGCCCCCACGGAAAATATGGGAGAGAGACATGGTTGCGGCAGTGCGCGTGCATAAGACTGGCGGCCCCGAGGTGCTCACCTATGAGGACATCGACATACCGGCGCCGGGGCCGGGCCAAGTCAGGCTCAGGCAGCACGCCGCCGGGGTGAACTTCATCGACACCTATTTCCGCATCGGCATGTATCCGTCCCCGGTCGGGCTGCCGTTCGTCTCCGGCAACGAGGGCGCCGGCGAGGTCATCGCGGTCGGGCCGGGAGTCACCGACCTCAAGGTCGGCGACCGCGTCGGTTACGTATTCCCGCTCGGCGCCTATGCCGCCGAACGCGTGCTGCCGGCGGATCGCGCCGTCAAGCTGCCGGACGGCATCAGCTACGAGCAGGCCGCCGCCACCATGCTCAAGGGCATGACGGTGTGCTACCTGGTGCGCCGCACTTTCCCGGTCAAGAGGGGCGATACCGTGCTCATCCATGCCGCCGCCGGCGGCGTCGGCCTGATCGCATCGCAATGGGCGAATGCGCTGGGCGCCACCGTGATCGGCACCGTCGGCTCCAAGGAGAAGGCCGAGCTCGCCCGCGCCAATGGCTGCGCCCACACCATCCTGTATCGCGACGAGGACTTCGTCGCACGCGTCAAGGAGATCACCAAGGGCGCGCTGTGCGATGTCGTCTATGACGGCGTCGGCAAGACCACCTTTCCGGCCTCGCTCGATTGCCTCCACCCGCTCGG
This sequence comes from uncultured Alphaproteobacteria bacterium, assembly GCA_963800215.1. Lineage (GTDB taxonomy): Bacteria > Pseudomonadota > Alphaproteobacteria > Rhizobiales > Xanthobacteraceae > JAJPKK01. Next base: position 151,697 of record CAWCZY010000018.1, read on the forward strand.
CATGTTCGTCAGCTTCGGCGCCTCGTCGGGCGCGATCGAGGCTTTCAACATCAACCTGCTGCAGTTCAAGGGCTCGCTGTTCGCGACGCGGCCGACGCTCAACCATTATGCCGCCAAGCGCGAAGACCTCCTCAAGCTCGCCGACGAGACCTTCGCGGCGATCACCAGCGGCACGGTGAAGATCCCGATCAACCAGACCTATCCGCTCAAGGACGCCGCCAAGGCGCACCGCGACCTGGAATCCCGCGCCACCACCGGCGCTTCGATCCTGCTGACCTGACCGGCGCTCCTGCAGCGGGGTGCAGCATGAAGACGGATGCAGGGCATCTTCGGGCGAGGCGGCAGCTCGGCGTGGCCACAGCTGCGCTCGTGGCCCTCTCGTGCGCCCGACCGGGCGCTCAGGCCGCGAGCCCGATGACCGATGCCGAGGCGGTCGCGCTCGCCCACAAGCACTGCGTCGCCTGCCATGCCGACATGCCCACCCATGAGGCCTTCGACAAGCCCCCCAAGGGCATCAGGCTGGAGACGATCGAGCAATTGCGGCGCTATGCCAAGCAGATCATCACCCAGGTCGTGGTCGAGCGCGCAATGCCGCTCGGCAACCAGACCGACATGACCGACGAGGAGCGTGACCGGCTCGGCGCCTGGGCCGAAGGCCGGAAATAATGAAGGTCTGGGGCATCTGGGCGACGCTGGCCTTTGCCGTCCTGGCGTTCGTGCTCGGCCAGGCGATGGGGATCGCGGTTCTCACGATGGTGAAGAGTTTCGATCCGGCGCGGGTCGATTCCGACGGCACCGCGGTCGCGATCTACACTCTCGTGGGCAATCCCGTCCAGATCATCACGCTGGTGCTGGCGACACGGCTCTCCGGCGCCGACGCGCGCGCGTATCTCGGTCTCGATGTCCCGCGCCGGCGCGACCTCGCGATCGCGGTGGCCACCCTGTTGGCCGTGATCGCCGCGGCCGATGCCGTGACCTTTGCGCTCGGCAAGGAAATGGTGCCGGCATTCCAGCTCGAGCTCCACCGCACCGCCCAGGCGGAGGGCACGCTGCCCTGGCTGTGGCTCGCGATCATCGTGGCGGCACCGGTCGGCGAGGAACTGCTGTTCCGCGGATTTATGTTCCGCGGCTTCGTCCACGAGCCCCGCGACGCGCTGCCTGCCATCCTGGTGATCGCGCTGATCTGGTCGATGCTGCATGTGCAATACGACTGGTTCGGCACCGCCCAGGTGTTCCTGATCGGCGTGCTGTTCGGCTTCGTGCGCTGGCGCAGCGGCTCGACCACCCTGGTGATCCTGCTCCACATGCTGCTCAATCTGGAGAGCGTGGTGGAGACGGTGATCGTGATGGGGTGGGTGTAGCGATGTTCCCGACCGACATGTTCCTGACCGACATCGACTCGTCACGACCCCTGATGTAACGTCGCCGTGAGCCGCCAGCGGGACGTGCCGAAGTCCTGCAATTGAACGGCGGCGTTAGTGCCCCCGGCGGGCAATAATTTCGAAACATAGTTGCGATTTGCCGGTGCCTTCATGCCGGCGGTTCGTACGCGTGCGCCCGTTGCGGGGTGCGTCAAACCTTCAGCCAGACAGAGGAGCGTTTCATGAATCAACGTATCGTATCGGGACTGACCCTGCTCGCAGGTATCGCCATTGGAGCCACCGCCATCCAGGGCCTTCATGCCCAGGCCAAACCGCCGACCTATGCCGTCATCGCCATTCGGAAAATGAACGACGCCGAGGCGTTCAAGACCGTTATCGCAAAAGGGCCACCCGCTGCAGAGGCTGCCGGCGGCAAACTGCTCATCCGTACCGACAAGGTAACCGGCGTCGACGGGGCTCCGCCCGTGCGCTTCGTCCTCATTGCATTCGACAGCGCCGAGAAGGCCCAGGCTTGGCACAACTCGGCGGCCCAGAAGGAGCTCGACGCAATTCGCATCAAATCAACCGACTCGCTTTCGTTCTTCGTCGACGGCATGTAGGCGCGCGGTCGCCCATCTTCGCGAGAGCCCGGCCCGGCCGGCCGGGCTCCCTACGGTCCCGACTCTTTTTTGAAAAACAACCCCATGCAAAGTAGAACTGGAGGTGTCTGTAACCGTAATGTGTGAAATCGGACTGCGACCCCGGCGGCGAAGGAAGAACGCCACCCCGGCCCTCCCCGAAGTCGGGGGAGGGAAAAGCGCCTCACATCAAGTCCGCCAGCTCCGCCATCACGGGATGATCGAGGGTGCCGTCGGGCAGGTGCGGCAATACAAGCACCTCGATGCCGGTGGAGAAGCGGCGGATGGTTGCGGCGGTGTCGTCGAGGCCGGCGGCGCTGCCCGGGGTCTCGTTCACCACCACCGCGGAAACCTTGAGCCCGTTGCGGTCGAGCACGTCGAGCGCCGACAGCGTATGGCTCAGCGTGCCGACATAGCTGCCGGCGGCGAGGATCAGCGGCACGTCGAGTTCGATCATCCAGTCGAGCACGGTGTGGCGGTCGTCGAGCGGCACCATGATGCCGCCGATCCCTTCGATGACGAGCGCATCGCGGTGGCGCGCGACGGCGCGGCGGCAATGGGCATTGAGGGCGGCGAAGTCGACCGCGGTGCCTTCCATGCGCGCGGCGATGTCGGGGGAGAGCGGCTGGCGCAGCCGGTACGGCGAGACGTCCGCGATCGCTTCCGGCGTCAAGGTATGGCCCAGTGCCAGCAGCAGGCGGCCGGTGTCGGTCGCCTGCGGCTTGCGCGGATCGAACCCGGTGATGACCGGCTTGAGCACCTCGACGGTGCGGCCCCGCGCGCGCAACTGGGCGATCATGCCGCGGGCGATGAAGGTCTTCCCGATATCGGTCCCGGTGGCGGTGATGAAGACGGCGGTCATGCCGCAGCGACCACCCTTGTGCGCACGAGGTCGGCGAGCCGTGCGATGTCGGCGTCGTCATGGCGTGCCGTAAAGGCGAAGCGCAGCCGCGCCGTGCCCGGCGGCACCGTAGGCGGGCGGATCGGCACCACCAGGAAGCCCTCCGCTTCGAGAAAGCGCGCCGCGGCGAGCGCCGCTTCCGGCGTGCCGACGATCAAGGGCACGATCTGGCTCGTCGCCGGCGGCAGGCCGGCGCGGGCGGTGAAGGCGCGCGCCTTGGCGAGCGGCACGGCGGCGAGCACGGGGTCGGCAGCGATGAGATCGATCGCGGCGATGGCGGCGGCGACCACGGGCGGTGGCAGCGCGGTCGAATAGATCAGGGTGCGGGCACGGTTCTTCATCAGCTCGATCACCGGCGCCGAGGCGCAGAGATAGCCGCCATAGGCGCCGATCGCCTTCGACAGGGTTCCCATCTGCAGCGGCACGTCGGCGGCGTTGCCGGCCGCGAAGGTCGAGCCGCGGCCGCGGCCGAGGACGCCGATGCCGTGGGCGTCGTCCGCCATCAGCCATGCGTCGTAGTCGCGGGCGAGGCGGCCGAGCGCGGGCAGGGGGGCGAGGTCGCCGTCCATGGAGAACACGCCGTCGGTGAGGATCAAGGTCTTGCCATGGCCGGTGCGGCGCTCGCCCAGGAGCGCGCGCAGGTCGTCGAGGTCGTTATGGCCGAAGGGCAGGACGGTTGCGCCGGAGAGCCGTGCGCCCGACCACAGGCAGGCATGGGCCAGCTCGTCGATCAGCACCAGGTCGCCGCGGCCGACCAGCGCCGGGATGATGCCGGTATTGGCGAGATAGCCGGAACCGAACACGCAGGCCGCCGCGGTGCCCTTGAGCCGCGCCAGCCGGGCCTCCAGCGCGTCATAGAGCGGATGGTTTCCGGTCACCAGCCGGGAGGCGCCGGCACCGACGCCATATTGCGCGATGGCGTTCCGGGCGGCATCCGCCAGCGCGGGATGGCAGCTCAGCCCGAGATAGTCGTTGCACGAGAACGATATGAGACGCCGGCCGTCGCGCTCCACCGCCACGTCGCGGCGCGCCGTGGTCACCAGCGCACGGCGCAGATGCCGGTCGTCGAGGCCGGCGAGTTTGGCGGTGGCGTAGTCGTCGAGGGAGGACATTATCTGCTATGATCTGCTCCCTCCCCCTGCTTCAGGGGGAGGGTTGGGGTGGGGGTCCGCTGACTTACCGCAAGCGCTGCGCCTGCGGCCCGCGATCCCCACCCCGACCCTCCCCTTTTCAAGGGGAGGGAGAAGGCATGGCCGCGCAAAGGAAACCAGAGAACCGGCTCAATGCACCCAAATTCAGGCAAAAAATACGCCGCCGGCGCGGCCGGCCCGGCGGAGTGGCATGACCTTTCCCACGTCTGGCTGCCCTATGCGCAGATGAAGACGGCGGGCGCGCCGCTGCCGGTAGTGGCGACGCGCGGCAGCCGCATCATCCTCGCCGATGGGACGGAACTAATCGACGGCATCGCGTCGTGGTGGACCGCCTGCCACGGCTATAACCACCCCGATATCGCCGCGGCGGTGAAGCGCCAGCTCGATATGATGCCGCACGTGATGTTCGGCGGCCTCGTCCATGAAGGCGCGCTGACGCTGGCGCGACGCCTCGCGGCGCTCCTGCCTGGGCTCGACCGCGTGTTCTTCTCCGATTCCGGATCGGTCGCGGTCGAGGTCGCCATGAAGATGGCGGTGCAATACTGGATCAACAAAGGGGTGCGCGGCCGCACCAGGTTCGTCACTTTCCGCGGCGCCTATCACGGCGACACCGCCGGCGCCATGGCGGTGTCGGACCCCAATGAGGGCATGCACCGCAGGTTCGGCGGCCGGCTGCCCCGGCATTACGTGCGCGACCTGCCGGACACCGACGCCCGCGCCGCGCAGCTGGAACGGCTCATCGCCGGCCATGTGGACGACATCGCGGGGATCATCGTCGAGCCGCTGGTCCAAGGTGCCGGCGGCATGCGCTTTTCCGACGCCGCCACGCTGCGCCGGCTGCGCCAAGTCGCCGACCGCCACCGGCTGCTGCTCATTTTCGACGAGATCTTCACCGGGTTCGGCCGCACTGGGACGATGTTCGCGAGCGGCGGCGCCGGCGTCACCCCGGACATCGCCACGCTCTCCAAGGCGCTCACTGCGGGAACGCTTCCGCTCGCCGTCACGCTGGCGCGCAAGGAGGTGTTCGACGCGTTCTGGTCCGACGATCCCTCCCATGCGCTGATGCACGGGCCGACCTACATGGCCAATGCGCTCGCCTGCGCCGCCGCCAATGCCTCGCTCGACCTGTTCGAGACGGAACCGCGCTTGGCGCAGGTCGCTGCCATCGAGCAGGCGCTGCGCGCCGGGCTCGCGCCCTGCGCCGACATGCCCGGCGTGCGCGACGTCCGCGTCATGGGGGCGATCGGGGTGGTCGAGTTGGAGCGCATCGACGACATCGATACGCTGCGCCGCCGTTTCGTCGCCGAAGGGGTGTTCGTGCGTCCGTTCGGAGCCGTCGTCTATCTGACGCCGGCCTTCACCATCCCACCGGACGAACTTGCCACGCTCATCGACGCGGTGGTGAAGGTCGTCGGAACGATAGGGCAAGGATGAGCGCCTTGTTCAGCCTCGCCGAGGTGGAGGCGGCGCTGCCGATCGTGCGCGCGGTGGTGGCGCCGACGCCGCAATATGCCTGGCCGCAGCTCGCGGCGCTGACCGGCGCGGAGGTCTTCGTCAAGCACGAGAACCACACGCCGACCGGCGCCTTCAAGCTGCGCGGCGGGCTCGTCTATGTGGACCGGCTCAAGCGGGCGCGCCGCCAGGCGATCGGCATCGCGACCGCGAACTCGCGGCAATCATGGCCAGTCGTTCGCCCTGGCCGGCGCCCGCGCGGGCCTGCGCGTCGCCATCGTGGTGCCGCACGGCAATTCGGCGGAGAAGAACGCGGCGATGCGTGGCTTCGGCGCCGAACTGATCGAGCACGGCAGCGATTTCGACGAGGCGAAGGAGCATGCCGCGACCGTGGCCCGGGAGCGCGGCTACGAGTTCACGCCGTCGTTCCATCGCGACCTCGTCATCGGGGTCGCGACCTATGCCCATGAATTTTTCGCGGCCATCGCCGATCTCGATACCGTCTACGTGCCTATCGGCCTCGGCTCCGGGATTTGCGGGGTGATCGGGATGCGGGATGCGCTGGGCCTTTCGACCCGTGTCGTCGGCGTGGTCGCCGAGAACGCCAACGCTTACGCGCGATCCTATGCGGCCGGTCACGTGGTGCCCACCAATACCGCCCGCACCTTCGCCGACGGCATGGCCGTGCGGGTGCCCGACGTGGCCGCGCTCGAGATCATCCGGGCGGGGGCCGAGCGCATCGTCGAAGTGTCGGAAGAGGAGATCGCCGCAGCGATCCGGCTCTATTTCAGTGCGACCCATACCCTCACCGAGGGCGCCGCCGCGGCTCCGCTCGCCGCCCTGATGAAGGAGCGCGACCGCATGAAAGGCCGCCGAGTGGGGCTTGTCGTGACGGGGCAGAACATCAACTCCCCGGTGATGGCGAAGGTACTGGCGGGGGAGACTCCCTGAGTATGAAAATCTTCTCCCTCCTCTGCAAGTAGAACTATATACTTGCCCCTGAGCCGAAGCGCGAGAGTCAGTGGGGGCATTGAAAAATGTGCAGGCACATTGGAGTGCTGATGATTTTTCTACTGTTCGCCGTCGGCGCACTGGCTGCCGACAAGGACAAGGAGCCGTCGGCTATCGTTGAAATCGGTGGCGCAAGCGAATGGAGCTTGCAGAATGGAGCCGCCAGCCTTGGCCCCTCGATTGCCGTCGAGATAGAACCGATCAAGGAATGGCTGGAACTGGAAGCTGGCTTCACGCCGCTATTGAGAAAAGGCAATTCCCGGAGTGGAGCACCGATCTCCTCTTCAAAAAGCCCTTCACGCTCTCGAATACCGTGGAATTCATGATCGGTGCGGGACCGGAATGGAGCTACACAGACCGAGGCAACAAATTTTCCGCCGAATTTGCACTCGACTTCATGTTCTGGCCCTGGCCCGACCGGAAGTTGGGTTGGTTTTTGGAGCCGACCTACGGCTACTCTTTCAGCAAGGGCCATGAACAAGCGGCTGCCGTGAGCGTTGGGCTGCTCATCCCGATCCCCTAGCAAGGGGAGGGGGCTCGCACTTCAAAACCCCACTGCGGTCCCATAGAGATCATACGCCTCGGCGCGCTCGATCTTCACGGTCGCGAATTCGCCGACGCGGAGCGGGCGGCGCGAGGCGATGTAGACGGTGCCGTCGATCTCGGGCGCATCGCCCTTGCTGCGGCCCTTGGCGACGGTGGGCCCGACGGCGTCGATCAGCACCTGCTGGCGGGTGCCGACCCGGCGGCGCAGGCGCTTGGCCGAGATCGCCTGCTGGCGCTTCATGAAGCGGTGCCAGCGTTCCTCCTTGACCTCATCGGGAACGGCGGGCCCGGACTCATTGGCGGCGGCGCCCTTGACCGGCTCGTAGCGGAAGCAGCCGACCCGGTCGAGCGCGGCTTCGTCGAGCCAGTCGAGCAGGAAGGCGAATTCCTCCTCGGTCTCGCCGGGAAAGCCGACGATGAAGGTCGAACGCAGGGTGATGTCGGGGCAGATCTCGCGCCAGCGCCGGATGCGCTCCAGGGTCTTTTCCTGGGCGGCGGGGCGGCGCATGCGGCGCAGCACCTCGGGACTCGCGTGCTGGAACGGCACGTCGAGATAGGGCAGCACCTTGCCCGCCGCCATCAGGGGGATGACCTCGTCCACATGGGGATAGGGATAGACGTAGTGCAGGCGGATCCAGATGCCGAGTTCGCCCAGCGCGGTGGCGAGATCGAGAAAGCGCGCCCGCAAGTCGCGGTCCTTCCACCGGCTCGCGGCATATTTGATGTCGACGCCATAGGCCGAGGTGTCCTGGGAGATCACCAGCAGTTCCTTCACCCCCGCGGCGGCCAGGCGCTCGGCCTCGCGCATCACGTCGGCAGCCGGCCGCGAGACGAGGTCGCCGCGCAGCCTGGGGATGATGCAGAAGCTGCAGCGGTTGTTGCAGCCTTCGGAAATCTTGAGATAGGCGTAGTGGCGCGGCGTGAGCTTGATGCCTTCCGGCGGCACCAGGTCGACGAACGGATGGTGGCGCGGCGGCGCGGCGCGGTGCACGGCATCGACCACGCTTTCATATTGCTGCGGGCCGGTGATGGCGAGCACGTTGGGAAACCGCTCGCTGATCTTTTCCGGCTCGGCGCCCATGCAGCCGGTGACGATCACCTTGCCGTTTTCCTTGAGCGCGGCACCGATGGCATCGAGGGATTCCGCCTGGGCGCTGTCGAGGAAACCGCAGGTGTTGACGATGACGAGGTCGGCGCCGTCGTGCCGGCGTGCGAGCTCATAGCCCTCCGCGCGCAGCCGCGTGATGATGCGCTCGGAATCGACCAGCGCCTTGGGGCAGCCGAGCGAGACAAAGCTGATCCGGCGCGCCGGTTCGGGCGGCGGCGATGGTTCGACGTCCTCGGAAGCCATGGAGGGCGATATAAGCTGTTCCGGCGGCCGATGCGAGCGTGCCGAGTTAGGATATAAGTCCAAGACCGGATAGGTTGTGGGGCCCGCGGCGCCGTTCACCGCTGTGTCACGACGAAATGCCACGGCTTGCCCCTGCGACAAATGGAGTCTCAGGGCTTTCAAGATTTTGCCAAGATCGCTACAGAGTTTGCCCGGGTCCGGCATCGCCCCGTCGCGCGGCCGGCGGGCGGCGACAAAGAACGCTTCATTTCCAGGGAGTTGGCGCGATGAAAACATCCGTGATCGCGGTCTTGCTCGTATTTGCATCCCTTATGCTGCCGGCCGCCGCCGCGGAGCCCAACAAGGACATCAAGGGGCTCTATCTGCTCACGGATTATCCCGCAGTGTCGGTGCGGCCGGGGACCACCTCGACGGTGTCGTTGCGGCTGCAGAATTACGGCCTGCCGCCCGAGCGCTATGCGCTGACCGTCGACGGCATCCCGCCGGGCTGGACCGCAACGCTGCTCGGCGGCGGGCAGCCGATCGCTGCCGCCATGCCCGCGACCGACCAGAGCGTCAGCCTGCAGCTTCGCCTCGACGTGCCCGCCAAGGCCGAACTGACCTCCCAGACCCTGACGGTGAAGGCGGACGGGCAGGGCAACAATGTGAGCCTTCCCCTCACCATCAATCTCGCCAAGGAGCTGCCGGCCAAGCTCGCGATCACGCCACAACTGCCGTCGTTGCGCGGCACCCCGAAGTCGAGTTTCGATTACACCCTGGGCATCAAGAACGACAGCGGCCGCAACCTCACCGTCAGCGTCGCCGCCACCGCCCCGCGCAACTTCGAGACCTCGTTCACCGAGGCTTATGGCACCCAGGAGCTGTCTTCGGTGCCGATCGATGCGGGCGCCTCCAAGGACGTGAAGCTCAAGGTGCGGCCGCCGTCCTCGGTCGATGCCGGCACCTTTCCGATCGAGGTCACGGCATCCGCCGCCGATGCCACCGCCAAGACCGAGCTGACCATGGAGATCGCCGGACAGCCGCGGCTGTCCATCGCCGGGCGCGATGGCCTCGTCAGCGCCCGCGCCGTCGCCGGCGAGCAGACCACGGTCCCGATCGTCGTCGCCAATGACGGCACCGCGCCCGCCGACAATATCGACCTGTCGGGTTCGGCGCCGAGCGGCTGGAAGGTCACGTTCGAGCCAAAGACCATCGAGCGCATCGCGCCCAACGCCACCGCCGAGGCCAATGCGCTGGTCACCCCCACCGACAAGTCGCTGGCCGGCGACTACATGGCGACCATCCGAGCGGCCTCGCGCGGCGAGAACGCTTCGACCCAGTTCCGCGTCACCGTCGGCACCTCCACCACCTGGGGCATGGTCGGGGTCGGCGTCATCGGCGCGGCGCTGCTGCTGATGGTGGGCGCGGTCGCAAGGTTCGGACGGCGATGAGCGAGCCCGTCATCACCGCACGCGGCCTCACCAAGCGCTACGGCGCGAGCATCGTCGTCGACGGCATCGACTTCGACATCCTCAAGGGCGAGACCTTCGGCCTGCTGGGGCCGAACGGCGCCGGCAAGACCACCACGATCCTGATGATGCTCGGCCTCACCGAGGTGTCGGACGGCACGGTGCGGGTGATGGGCCACGACCCCGTGCGCGAGCCGCTTGCGGTCAAGCGCCGGGTCGGCTACCTGCCCGACGCGGTCGGCTTCTATGACGGCATGACCGCGGCCGAGAACCTGTCCTATACGGCGCGGCTGATGGGCTTCTCCCGCGACCTGCGCCGCACCCGCATCGCCGATGCGCTCGCCCGCGTGAGGCTCGGCGATGTCGCGGACAAGCGCGTCGCGACCTTCTCGCGCGGCATGCGCCAGCGCCTCGGCCTCGCCGAGCTGCTGATGAAGGGCGCCGAGATCGCGATCCTCGACGAGCCTACCTCGGGGCTCGATCCGCAATCGACCCACGAGTTCCTCGACATGATCGCCGGCCTCAAGCGCGAAGGGGTCACCACCCTCATCACCTCGCATCTGCTCGACCAGGTCCAGCGCCTGTGCGACCGGGTCGCCCTGTTCCAGCGCGGCCGCATCCTGATGATGGGCACGGTGCCGGAGCTGGCGCGGGAAGTTTTGGGCGCCGGCTTCGTGGTCGATGTCGAGGCCACCGCCGCACCGGGTCAGGACCTGGTGCCGCGGCTCGGCGCCATCGCCGGGGTGAAGTCGGTCGAGCGCACCGGAGACATCCATTACCGCATGACCGCCGATCACGACGTGCGATCGGACGCGGCACGCGCCGTGGTCGCCGCCGATGGTGCGCTGACCCGGCTTTCGGTCGCGGAGCCGAGCCTCGACGCCATCTACACCCGCTTCTTCGAGCGCTCCGCGGAAAGGGAGATGCGCGATGCGGCGTGAGGGCTCGCCCTGGCAGGGCCTCGGCACCGTGGTGCTCAAGGAGCTGGCCGACCATCTCGGCAGCGCGCGCATGCGCATGCTGGAATGGCTGATGCTGCTGACCGCGGCGGCGCCGCTCTACAGCGCCATCACCAGCCTGCGCGACACCACCGCGGAAGATCCGTTCCTGCTGCTCAAGCTGTTCACCGTCGACCGCGCGCCGCTGCCCTCGTTCGTCGGCATTCTCGGCTTTCTCATTCCGCTGATGGCGATCGGGCTCGGCTTCGACGCCATCAATGGCGAGCACAACCGGCGCACCCTGTCGCGCATCCTCGCCCAGCCGATCTATCGCGACGCGCTGCTGGCGGGAAAGTTCATCGCCGGCCTCGCCACGCTGGGGATCAGCCTGTTGTGCCTGTGGCTCCTTGTGGTCGGGCTCGGGGTGCTGTTTCTCGGCGTGCCGCCGAGCGGGGAAGAGATCGTGCGCTCGCTGATCTTCCTGTTCGTTTCCCTCGCCTATGCGGGGGTGTGGCTGGCGGTCGCCATGCTGTTCTCGGTGATCTTCCGCTCGCCGTCGACCGCAGCGCTGCTGTCGCTGGGCGTGTGGCTGTTCATGACGCTGCTGTGGCCGATGATCGCCCCGGTGCTCGCCCAAATGATCGCGCCGCCGGACATCCGCTACGTCATGCTCGGGCTGCAGAGCCCGGAGACGCTGCAGTGGCAGGTGGCACTGCAGCGGCTCTCGCCCAACGACCTCTACGGCGAGGCGGTGCTGGCGATCCTGTCGCCGTCGACCCGCGCGCTCGGCCCGATCTTCCTCGAGCAGCTGCAGGGCGCCGTGATCGGCGCCGCGCTGCCGCTGAAGGAAAGCCTGATGATCGCCTGGCCCCAAGTGGTCGGCCTCATCGCCGGCGCCATCATGCTGTTCGTCGCCACCTATGTCGTGTTCCAGCGCCAGGAGGTGAGGGCGTAGGCAGAGGTGCAAGCAATCCAGGGCCTGCGCCGTCCATCTGGCAATTCTTCTCTCGGTGGCTATATTTTTTGCGGCAAGTAGCCTTCCGGCCCACCGACGGAGATCGACCATGAGTTGGATGCCCGACAAGGACCCCGTGCTCGGCGACAAGGCTTCCTGCGATGCGCTCGATCTCGTGATCGTGCCGCGCGTGCGCGATCTCGGCGGCTTCGAAGTGCGCCGCGCCCTGCCGCACGGCAAGCGCCAGATGGTCGGGCCGTTCATCTTCTTCGACCAGATGGGTCCGGTGCAATTCGTCGCCGGGCAGGGGATGGACGTGCGCCCGCATCCCCATATCGGGCTCGCCACCGTCACCTACCTGTTCGACGGCAAGGTGATGCATCGCGACAGCGAGGGCAATGCGTTGGAGATCACACCGGGAGCGATGAACCTGATGACGGCGGGGCGCGGCATCGCCCACTCCGAACGCACCCCGGACGAGGCGCGTCGCGCCGGCCAGGACATGTTCGGGATCCAGAGCTGGATCGCGCTGCCGCAGGCCGACGAGGAGACCTCGCCGTCATTCCAGCATTTCGATGCGGCGAGCCTGCCGGTGGTCGAGGACCGCGGCGTGTGGGCGCGGGTGATCGCGGGATCGGCGTTCGGCCGCACCTCACCGGTCGGGATGCTTTCGGACTGGCTCTATGCAGAGGTGGTGCTGGAGCAAGGCGCCAGCGCTCCGCTCGATCCCGGCCACGAGGAACGCGCGATCTACGTGGTGGAAGGCGAGATCGAGATCGCGGGCGACCGCTTCACCGGACCGCAGCTCCTGATCTTCCGGCCCGGCGACGCGATCACGGCGCGTGCCGTCTCCCGTGCCCGGCTGATGTTTCTCGGCGGCACCGCGCTCGAGGGGCCGCGCTACATCTGGTGGAATTTCGTGTCCTCGCGCCGCGAGCGGATCGAGCAGGCCAAGGAAGATTGGAAATCCGGCCGCTTCGCGCCGGTGCCCGGCGAAACCGAATTCATTCCGCTGCCGGAGAGGTAGCTTTTCTTTCCCTCCCCGTTTTCGGGGAGGGAGAAGATCAAGCTTCGTCACGGGCAGGGATGGCGAACGCCGTCGGTGCCCATATAGGTGCCGCTCTGCGGGTCGAACGACCGGTATCGGTGCGCGCAGTAGCCGGGGTCGCCGCCGCCACCGTCGGGGCCCGGCCCGTAGGCGCCTGCTCCCGGCCCCGCCCATAAGCGCCTGCTCCCGGCCCCGGCCCATAGGCAGCCGGCGGCGGCCCGTACGCTCCGGGCGGAGGCGCGGCATAGGCCGGCCCGTAATACGGGGTAGGGCGGCGGGTAAGCCGGGTAATAGGGGCCGTAGCCGTAATAGGGCGCCGCCAGCGCACCGCCGATGATGGCGCCGCCCACGATGCCGGCGCCGACACCCCATCCCCAGCCGCCGCCGCGCCAGCCGCCACCACGCCAGCCGCCGCCGCCCCAGCCGCCGCCCCAACGGACGGCTTCGATGTTGCCCGGCACCGCGTTCTCGATCGCGAGCGCACCGGAGAGCGGTGTCGCCGCCGCCGCACTCGCGAAGGCCCCGAGGCCGGCCGCCAGCAGCCCCGCGGCAGCAAGGGCAGGCACACGATTGATCATCTGGTTTTCTCCATTGCTTCCGGCCCGGCAAGGACAGGGGCGGAACGACACGCGAAACCTGTCAGGTTCGCCGAATTCGATGTGCGCGAAATCCTCGGCAACACTGTGGCGGGGCCGCCGGCCCTCACGGGTGCGCCCTGCACGCCTGCAACCCTCACGCCGGCGGCAGCTCGCCCTTGACCTGGGTGCGATGCATGATGCGGCGCTGCTTGGGATCGAAGGCGTCGCGGCGGTGCATGGTGCAGCGGTTGTCCCACAGCACGAGGTCGCCGACGCGCCAGACATGCTCCCAGGAAAATTGCGGCCGGTCGACATAGCTCCACAGCTCGTCGAGCAGTGCCTCGGACTCCGCCAGTCTCCAGCCCGCCGATATACGCGTTGCGGCGGCGGCCGAGATAGAGCATGCGCCGGCCCGTATCGGGATGGGTGCACACCAGCGGATGCAGGGCGCCGGGCGAAGTGCGGGGATCGTCGGTCGGCGTGACGCCCTGGCGGAGGTAGCCGCCGCTGTTGTAGGTGCCGTCGTGCTTGATCTTGAGCCCGGCGATGCGCGCCTTCAACATGGCGGGAAGCGCGTCGTAGATGGCGTACATGCTGCAGAATGACGTATTGCCGCCGCTGGTGGGAATTTCCAGGGCGTAGAGCATGCTCGCCTTCGGCGGCATGTCGAGATAGGACATGTCGGTGTGCCACACCGCTTCGCCGTCGCCGAGGCTGCCGATCGGCTCGCCGTCCACCTTGACGTTGGAGACGATGTAGATTTCCGGCATGCCTTCGACGAAGCGGCGGCCGGTTTCCTGCACCGGCGCCCAGTCGAGATCGCCGAAGCGGCGGCTGAATGCGACGAGGTCCTGGTCGCTCAGCGCTTGGCCACGAAACAGCACGACGGCATGGTCGTGCCAGGCCCGCAGCATCCGCTCGAATGCGGCATCATCGAGCATCCTCAGGTCGCCGGCCCGAACCTCGGCGCCGAGCGCCGGTCCGGTCGGGATCACATCGATCGGATTGGCGCCGACACGATCCGAGGACAGGGCTTGAACGCTGGGCGTCATCATTAACCTCCCGGCGCGCGATTTCTCGACGATCCGCGCCGAGCGTAAAACTACCACCATCGGAGGCGACCGCAACGGCCCGGTTTGCGGCTCATTCCCTCGGCCGGGAGAGCTAGGGGGTGGGGCCCCGCCGGGTTACCGCATAAGCGGCCCGCGGCCCCACCCCCGGCGCTCCCGACGAGGGACTCGCAAAGCTGCGCGCACCAGCCGTTTTGGTCTCGGGAGCTACTGCCCCTTCATGCCACGCGTCTGGCGTTCCGCCCACCACAGCGTCAAGGCGAATCCGACGAAGGCGGCAGTGATCGCGCCGACCATGATGGCGGTTTCGGTCGTCATCGTCGAGTCTCCCTGTAAACCAGTAAAGGGGAGCAGGATCGCCGAACCGCTTCATGGGGGCTTTGATCGAAATCAAATTTCGCCCTGCCGGTCCCGCATGCGGCTGGGACATGCTTGCCATCAAACCGTCGACTTACAAACGTCGACTGCGTATGCAACTCGACGTGGCATCGTCGGCGCTCGACGCAACCGGCCGCCTCGCCGCGATGCACAGGGGGCTTTTGACTGGATTGCTCCGGTTAACTATAGACTTACCGTGGGGCTATCGAGTCGGCTGGAGGGGACGGGTATGCGCGCAAAGACTTAAGTCCCCGCGGGTCTTGATCGGGACCGGCCACAAAATCCCATCATCGCGTTTTTCTCGCGAAATCCTCCACTCGTCTACCGCGTGCAGCAACCGTGGCGCCTTCCCTAAAAGCAGCCGACCCGACCGATCTGGCGATGATGCGCCGTTGCATCGCGCTTGTCCCGGAGCGCGACCCGCGAAGGCGAATATCCCGTTCGCGACGGTCATCGCGCTGGACGGCATGGTGGTCGCCGAGGCGATCAACATCGCGGTTCGCGATGGCGACGTGTCCCGCCACGCCGAAGTGATCGCGCTGTCGCACGCGCAGAAGACGCTGGGCCGCAAGGGGCTTCGCCACGCCACGCTCTATACCAATGTCGAGCCCTGCGCGATGTGCTCGTTCTGCGTTCGCGAGGCGCAGGTCGGCAGGGTGGTCTATGCGATCGGCTCTCCGGTGATGGGCGGCTCGTCGAAATGGAACATCCTGCGGGACGAGGACATGACGGACCGCCTGCCGCAGATTTTCGGCGCGGTGCCGGAGGTCGTCAGCGGCCTGCTGCATCAGGAAGCCGAGCAGGTGTGGCGGGAGTGGAATCCGATCGCCTGGCATATGATCAAGCGCCTGGGGTTCATGACCGACCCGGCGGCGCCGGTGGTGCGCGTCGAGCCGTCCCGCGGCTGGTCGTTGTGGCGCTATTTGCGGGGCTTGATTGCGTCCGGCGCCTGACTGATTCCCGTGAGGATTGCGCCTGATCGCGCCGATCAATTCGTAGATGATCATGGATTCGATGTAGAGCGAATGCTCGTGCACCTGCCGGGCGCGGAATCCGGCCTGGTCGATCAGCTCGCTGAAAAGATCGAGGTCGGAATCCGAGGAGACCATGACATACATCCGGCCGCCCGGCCGGAGCCGCTCGCGAGACTGTTCGAACAACGCGGCGATGTAGCGATACTTCGCGCCGGCGTGCCAGCCGAGATCGGCGATGTTGCGCGGTTCGCCCGCATGCTTGGGCGGGCTCGACAGGATCACGTCGAACAACGGTCGCGGCGCCAGCGCCGCCAGGAGGTCGGAGCATGACCGCGCATACGCGGTCGCCGAGGCCGTTGGCGCGCGCGTTCTCGGCGGCGCAGAGCGCGGCATTCGGGTTGATGTCGGCGGCGATGACGTTGGCCGCGCCGGCGCGCGCGGCGGCGAGCGCCAGGATGCCGGATCCGGTCCCGACATCCAGCCACGCGCTTGCCCGACAAGTCGAGACCATCGATGAAGGCCGCAAAGGCCTCGCTGCTGATGAAGAAGCGGGGATGAAACACCGTCGGGCGCACGGTGAGGCGAAAGCCCGCCGCACGCGTCGCCCGGGTGCTCTGCCGCGCCAGGATCAGGTGGTAGGAGAAGAAATGAATGACACGGCGCAGCAGACGGCGGAGCGGGCCATGCGGCATCCCGCGGCGGCCGAGCGGCCGCCGGATATCGAGGTCCCCGGCCGCGCCGCCAGCGCGATTGATCTGATCCATGACGGCCTTGCTCCTGCGACACGTTTCATGGAGCAGGGTTACCACCCTAGTCAAAGGCAATGCTGCGGAGCGAGGAGATGCGACTGCAGAGGCGCGGGCGCGGCGGAGGCCAAAATATCGTCGGAACGGATCGCAGAGCCGATGGCCGTCAGGCCTGTGCGAGCAGCTATTTGCCGGCCGAAACGAGATCGGTATTGATGGTGGTAAATGTCGCCTTCAGCTGCGAGCCCAGCGTGTTGACCACCGTAATGATGGCAACCGAAATGCCGGCAGCGATCAGGCCGTACTCGATCGCGGTGGCGCCGGAGTCGTCTCGAAGAAATCCCTTGAAGATTTGCATGTCTGGTCTCCCGCGCCGCGCATAGCCTCCGCGATGGGCATCAGCTTTCACCGACGTTCACTAGCGGAGAAATCTTTCGGGTCCGCTAACGAGATGTCATAAATCACAGGGGGCGCGGCGCCTGGGGGCAACTACACGTTGCGGCAACAGTCCAGGAGCCGTCATTCGAGGCCAAATTCATCGTTTTTGATCATTTAAAATCAACTATATATCAAAGTAATCGAATTTAATTCATCAAGCGGCTCGCCCGGTGGCGTCGCGCCTGCAGCGGCGTCCAGGATGTCGGCTTCTTTTGCGCTGCACTGTCCACAGGCGCAACTTTATTTCCAGTGTGATGAAAATGCTACAGCTTTCGCCCGATACCTGCTGCTAAATTTTGAATTACGAGATTCTGGGGGTACATCATGAAACGAATTTTGCTCACAAGCGTCGCGGTCATTGCGTGTGCGGGTAGCTCGGCGCTGGCGGCGGACATGGCGCTCAAGGCGCCCGTCTACGCCCCGGCCTTCAGTTGGACCGGGTGCTACGCCGGCTTCAACGGCGGCGGTGCCTGGAACAGCACATCGTACAATATCGGTCACAATGATCCTGCTCTGTTCCCTGCCTTTTTCAACGGCGCGTTTGCCTCGGGCGCGACACCGAGCAGTTATAGCCTGAACACGAGCGGCGGTATCGTGGGCGGACAGGTCGGATGCAACTACCAGTCGGGTCCTTTGGTGTACGGTCTTGAAGCCGATGCCGATTGGGCCAACCTGAAGGGCTCGGAGGCGATCAACACCGCTGTGCCGGGTTTTGTTCCGGGGTCTGGTTACGTCAGCCAAAATCTGGAATCGATCGCGACCATACGCGCCCGTATCGGCTACGCCTTCGACCACCTGTTGATCTACGGAACCGGCGGCATTGCGCTCGGCAACACCAACGACTTTTACCGGTTCACGTTCCCTCTGACCAACGAAACCTACATGAACACGTATTCGACCAACCGAAACGGCTGGGCGGCCGGCGCCGGTGCCGAGTACGCGTTCGGCTACAATTGGAGCCTCAAGCTCGAAGGCATTTATTATCAACTCGACGGCAGCGCCTTCCAGGCCGGTGCGCAAACACCGTCGTCACCGCCCGGTGCTGCTCACATCGTCACATCGAACGCCGATACCGGATGGACGCTCAAGGTCGGCTTGAACTACAAGGTCTGGTGAGACCGGTCTCCGCAGTGCTGATGGCATGATCGGCGCCTCGGACGGCATTTGCATGCAAGGCCGCCCTTCAAGCGCGAATGAAGCGATCCACTGAGAACGATCGAGGCGCCCGGCTTGCAGCGGGTCGGGCGGCTCGCGCGGGGTTATCCAGAGGCGGATTTGACCGAATCGCCGGCGCGTTCCAGCCTCGCAGACAATACACCTCCCATCCTATCAAACTTCGGGGACGGCCTTCGGGTCGCCCCTTTTTGCGTCTCATCGACCATCTCGCCGTCGGCGGCGACCCGCATGAAAGCCGCCACAATTGCTGTGCACTGGATTCCTCCTAATCACGGGGTGGGTGCCATGCGAAGCGATAGGGGTGTTGCCGGCGATGTTGCCACGCACGAGGGCGCTGACGACCGCGACCCGCTGGCGAAATTCAAGCGCCCGAATGACGAACTGGCATTCAAGGAAGTCCTGGCCGGCAGGATTCGGGCGCCGGCAGCAAAGGGTGAGATTTCGTTTTGGGAGCTGACGCCGCCGGGTGCGTCGTTCTAGCGTCGCCGGGAGCAGCATCGCCGCTTTTGCGTGTTCACGCTGCTTGTGATTGCCGCGCTTGTGTTGGCGTGACGCATTTCTGATGGCCGTCTTTCATCAGGGCGAGCATGTCGTTCGCTTGCTGCCGAGAGAGCGTCCGCCACTTGATATCTTCCGGGATCGTTTCGACGAGGCCGGGATCGATCGGATAGCCTTCGAGGAACTGCGAGGCTCGACAGAGGTCATTCGCGACGGCAAGCAGCCGGGCATGAGTGACCAATTCCCCCTCTACAATGACGGCACCCCCGTCACGGAACATAAGCCACCACAATGTCATCGGACCCGCCCCCTGCGCGCTGAGAATCATTCACGATGGGATTAATTTCGCCCGGCGGATTTTGGGCGATCCCGGTTCTTTTGGATGATTCTCCAAGTTTGCAGCGGTCCGGCGTCCGATTTTGGACTGCTAATGGGACAACTTGAGATTAAATCGTTAAGTTATTGTATCATTTAAACAATTTACAGTTTTCTGGCGGAAGGAGTGGGATTCGAACCCACGAGGGAGCGGACCCCCTGCCGGTTTTCAAGACCGGTGCCTTAAACCACTCGGCCATCCTTCCTTAAAGTAATTTCAATAACTTGTACTATGGTATTATTATCCGATCAGGCGATGTTAGACGATCTTAGACGGGCCGTCTAACTCCTGGTCGGCGGTGAGGCGGTGGCCCCACGGGCGGCGGAACCGGCTTTTTGTGGCGCCAATATCTCGAAAAATCCGGGGTGGCGTTGTCATTGCGCCAATATCGCTGATAGTCCCGTGCGGCATGCGCCGTATTGGACATCAGCACGCCGGCCAGCAGAATTCCGATCACGGTGCCACGCATTCGTCTAACCCCTGAAAGACTGTCCATCGCATGCTTCCCGCCGCACGCCGGGTCCCGTGCGGCACCGCGGGTTATAGCAGGCTGCCGCCGGCCGTCGAGAAGCCCGCATGAGGCCGCCGACATACCAATGAGGCTGCGGTCGAGCCGCAGCCGCGACGGCCGGCCTGAAGCGCCGGCCGGCTGCCCGTTACGCCGGCCAACGCGCAAAAATGCCCTACCGCCCAATGGTTGAGCCTGGCGAGTTTTGTCCACTTAACGAAGCGGTCTTCTTTTTGCTGTATTTACTGCACCATTCTGCGCGAGTTCCGTCAGCCGCCGAACAGCGCTGTGATGCGTTGCCGCCGTGCGGATGTGCTGAAGGTTGCAAAACGGGGAGGCCGGCTCGGGGGAGTTCGGCCGCACAATGCGGGGTTCCTGAGCTTGATGAGGCGGCGGGAGGAGCGGGGAGGGATATGCCGCGCGCGCCTGGGCGCGCTCGCAGCGATTTCCGTATTGCTCGCCAATTGCTCGGCTTCGAGCCCGTTCGGCTCGCTCGATCCGCGTTACGGCGTCTCCAGCAGCGCACGCGTCGTCGCGCCCGGCGACCCGGTCCCCAAAGGCGGCGGCAACTACCGCGTCGGCGCGCCCTATACGGTCGGCGGACGGACCTACGTCCCGGAAGAAAATCCGAACTACCGCGCCGAAGGCGTAGCCTCCTGGTACGGCGAGGATTTTCATGGCCGCCTGACCGCCAATGGCGAAATCTTCGACATGCATTCCATGTCGGCGGCGCATCCGACCTTGCCGTTGCCGTGCTACGTGCGGGTGACCAATATTTCCAACCACAAGTCGGTCATCGTCCGCGTCAATGACCGCGGGCCCTACAGCGGCAACCGCCTCATCGACGTCTCGGTGCGCGCGGCGTCTCTCTTGGGCTTCTACGGCAGCGGCCTGGCGCCGGTGCGGGTGGAATATGTCGGCCGCGCGCCGCTCGAAGGCTCCGATGACGATATGCTGATGGCAACCCTGCGGCAGGGCGAACCGGCGCCGTCGCCGTCGCTGGTGCGGGTCGCTTCGGCGAAGCCCTTCGTGCCCGCCGCGGCCTCGCGGGCGGCGCTGCGTGACGTGCCGACGCCGCCGGACCGCCCCTATGGGCTCGGCGACGGGCAGATGGTCTCCAATTACCGGCCGAGCGGCGACGGCACCGCGGTGGCGCGTGCGCCCGAGGCCGGTCCACCCCTGCGCGCGTTGCCGGCGCTGTCGGCCTATGCGTCGCCGCGGCCGGATTTCCAGCGCGGCGATGTTGCCTTCACCAGCGCCATGCGGGGTCTCTATTGAGCCGCTTCCCCAGGCGTTTGCGCTTGCATGGCAGCGGTTTTGTCGCAATCTTGTGCCATCAATTGCGGGATTGTTTCGCCACCACCGGTTTGCTACTTGAAGGGCGAATACACGAGGCAGGATCCACTTGAGGGAATGTCCACTTGACGCAAGGTCTTGGCGAGGCAGGCGGCCCCTTGACCGTGTATCGGCAGGCGGCTGCGGCGGCACTTTGATTTCGGCTCTCGGCATATGGTTGAGGCAGGCGCCGGTGATCTGGCGCGGCATGGCTGCGCTGGGGCTGGTGGGCTTTGCGCTCGCCGCCGTCGCCGCGCCCGCCAATATCGGCCTGGTCGGCGGCAGCAAGGACAATGGTTTCCAGACCCCCGCCCCCTACGTCATCCTGATCGACGCCGACACCGGCACCGTGCTGTTCGAGAAGTACGCCGACACGCCGGCGCCGCCGTCCAGCATGGCCAAGCTGATGACGTCGGAATTGGTGTTCAACGAGCTCAAGCAGGGCCGCATCACGCTCGACACCGAGTATCTCGTCAGCGAGGACGCCTGGCGCCGCGGCGGCGCGCCGTCCCACACGTCGAGCATGTTCGCGGCGATCCACAGCCGGGTGAGGGTCGAAGACCTTATCCAGGGGGCGGTGGTCCAGTCCGGCAACGATGCCTGCATCACCCTCGCCGAGGGAATCGCGGGCAACGAGGCGGCCTTCGTCAAGATGATGAACAAGCGGGCGCGCGAACTCGGCCTGCCGACCGCCTATTTCACCAATGCGACCGGGTTGCCCGACCCCGCCGAGAAGATGACGGTGCGTGAGCTGGGCCGGCTGGCTCGCCACATCATCCGCACCTATCCGGAATACTACCGCTATTACGGCGAGCACGATTTCACCTGGAACCGGATCCACCAGCAGAACCGGAACCCGCTGCTGGCCATGTATCCCGGCGCCGACGGGCTCAAGACCGGGTTCACCGTGGACGGCGGCTACGGCATGGTCGGATCGGCGGTGCAAAACGGACAGCGCCTGATCGTCGTGGTCAACGGCCTCAAGTCGGCGAAGGAACGCGGCGACGAGGCGAAGCGGCTGCTCGACTTCGGATTCAAGAGCTTCGATCCCAGGCCCCTGTTCGACGATGGGCAGGTCATCGGGGTCGCCAAGCTGTTCGGCGGCGCATCGGGCCGCGTTTCGCTGGTCGGGCAGGGCGCGATCAACATCCTGATGCCGAAGAATTCCAACGACCATCTTTCCGCGAAGATCGTCTATGCCGGCCCGGTCCCGGCACCGGTCACGCTGGGCCAGCAGATCGCCAATCTCAACGTCTATCGAGGCGACAGCCTCGTGCTCGAAGTTCCGCTTTATGCCGCCGAAAACGTCGAGCGCGGCAACCTCAGGCAGCGCGCGTTCGACGCCGCCGCCGAGCTCGTCATCGGGCTGTTCCGAATGGGGACAAAGAAGATATAGAGCGTTAGACCGACCCATAATTCGCTGTCATCGCCCGGCTTGACCGGGCGATCCAGTAGACACCGACAGTGAGTACTGGATTGCCCGGTCAAGCCGGGCAATGACATCCCACAAATCAGGAAAATTCCCACATATCAGGGAAATTCTCTAAGTCGTTCGGACGACACGAAGACATGGCAGGACGTTTCATCACCTTGGAAGGCGGGGAGGGCGCCGGAAAGTCCACCCAGGCGGCGACGATCGCGCGCCGGCTCGGCACCTTCGGCATCGACGTCGTCCTGACCCGGGAACCCGGCGGATCGCCAGGCGCCGAGATCGTGCGCCATGTCGTGCTGTCGGGCGCGGCAAAATCGCTCGGCCCGGTGGCGGAAGCCGTGCTGTTCGCGGCCGCGCGCGGCGATCACCTGGAAAACCTCATCAAGCCCGCGCTCAACCACGGCAATTGGGTCGTCTGCGACCGCTTTCTCGAACTCGACCCGGGTCTATCAGGGCATCCTGGGCGAGGCCGGCCGGCCGTTCGTGAAGGGCCTGGAAAAGCTCACCGTCGGCGACGCCATGCCCGATATCACCTTCATTCTCGACCTTCCCGCGGAAATCGGCCTCGCCCGCGCCCGCGAGCGCCGGGCCGGCGACGCCCCGGACCGGTTCGAGCAGGAAGACCTCGACTTTCACAAAAAGCTCAATGCGGCCTTCCGCGAAATCGCCGCGGAAGAGCCGCAGCGCTGCGTGCTTATCGATGCGAACCGCACCAAGGACCAGGTCGCCGCCGAAATCTGGAAGCACGTGAAAAAGCGGCTCGCGCCGGAGTCCGCGTCCCAGTCCGCCGAGGAGTTGTTGTGAGCCGGGCGCCGGACAAGGGGGCCAGAGGCACATCATCTGAACGAGACAAGGACGCCGATACCGGCCGCGACGCTCCGCCGCCGCGCGAGACCACGGTGCTGTTCGGCCACCACGCCGCCGAGCAGGAGTTCCTTGCGAGCTATCGCAGCGGCCGGCTTCCCCATTCCTGGCTGATCAGCGGCGAAGCCGGCATCGGCAAGGCGACGCTCGCCTACCGCATCGCGCGTTTCGTGCTGGCCAACCCCGACCCTTGCGCCACCGCGGTCCGGTCGGCCGCCTCGCTCGCCCTCGATCCATCCCATCCGACGGTCCGGCGCATCGCCGGCAATGCCCATACCGATCTCCTGGTGCTGGAGCGCGTCCCCGGCGATACCGGTACGCTGCGCACCGTGATCACGGTCGACCAGGTCCGGCGCATCGTGAGCTTCTTCGGCTCGACCGCGGGCGAGGGGGGCTGGCGGGTCTGCATCGTCGACACCGCCGATGAACTCCAATACCCGCAAGCATCGAATGCCCTGCTCAAGATGCTGGAGGAGCCGCCGGCGCGTTCGCTGTTCCTCCTGGTCAGCCATTCGCCGGGACGGCTGCTGCCGACCATCCGCTCGCGCTGCCGGCGGTTGATCCTCAAGCCCCTCGATGCCGCCGATGTCGCCGCCGCGGCGACCGCGGCGCTCGGGCCCGACGCCGACGCGGCCGCCCTCGCCACGGCGGCCCAGGCGGCGGGCGGTAGCGTCGCCCGCGCCATCGCGCTCGCCGGCGGGCCGCTGCTGGCGCTGCGCCAGCGGGTAGAGGTGATGCTCGACGCGCTGCCCGCCACCGATCCCGGCGCGCTCCATGCGCTCGGCGAACAGCTCGACCGCGACCGCAGCCTGCTCGACGCCTTCGTCGGCACGGTGCGCGACTGGCTGGTGCGCCGCCTCGACGCCGAGGTGAAGCGGCCGCGGCCCGATCTTGCGCGCCTGGCCGGGACTGCCGATCTCTGGGACAAGCTCAACCGGTCGGCCCGGGACGTCGAGATTTATAATCTCGAGAAAAAGCCCCTGGTGTTTACGATTTTCGGCCTGCTTGCCGAGGCGTCCCGCGGTTGATACACGACCTTCTGCTCCCTCTCCCGCCTGCGGGGGAGGGTTGGGGAGGGGGCTCTCGAGGCGAGTCTGTGCGGTAGAATTGCCCCCTCCCTGACCCTCCCCCGCAAGCGGGAGAGGGGACGAACTGAACAGGCCCCAACTCGCATTCGGTCAATGGCAGAAAAGCCTCGTTTCTACATCACCACGGCGATCTCCTATCCCAATGGGGTGCCCCATATCGGCCACGCCTATGAGGCGATCGCGACCGATGCCATCGCCCGCTTCATGCGGCTCGACGGCTACGACGTCTATTTCCTGACCGGAACCGACGAGCACGGCATCAAGATGCTGCAGACCGCGAACCGGGACGGCATCTCGCCGCGCGAATTGACCGCGCGCAACGTGCCGCGCTTCCAGGCCATGGTGGAACGGCTCGAATGCTCCAACGACGACTTCATCCGCACCACCGAGGAACGCCATTACCGCTCCTCGGCGGCGATCTGGGAACGCATGGCCAAGGCCGGCGACATCTACCTGTCGAAATATGCCGGCTGGTATTCGGTGCGGGACGAGGCCTACTACGCCGACGGCGAGACCACCGTCGGCGAGGACAAGGTGCGCCGCGCGCCCTCCGGCACGCCGGTGGAATGGGTGGAGGAGGAGAGCTATTTCTTCCGCCTCTCCAAGTACCAGGACAAGCTGCTCGACCTCTATGAGCGGGTGCCCGACTTCGTGCTGCCGCGCGAGCGCCTCAACGAGGTCGCGAGCTTCGTGCGCGGCGGCCTGCAGGACCTGTCGATCTCGCGCACCACCTTCACCTGGGGCATCCCGGTTCCCGGCGACCCCCGGCACATCATGTATGTGTGGGTCGATGCGCTGACCAACTACATCACCGGCGTCGGCTTTCCCGACACCGACGGCGGGAAATTCAAGCGCTGGTGGCCGGCCGAACTGCACGTGATCGGCAAGGACATCGTGCGCTTCCATGCGGTGTATTGGCCGGCCTTCCTGATGTCCGCCGGCATCGAGCTGCCGCGCCACATCTTCAGCCACGGCTTCCTGTTCAACCGCGGTGAGAAGATGTCGAAATCGGTCGGCAACGTCATCGATCCCTTCGCGCTGGCCGACGCCTATGGGGTCGATCCGCTGCGCTTCTTCTTCCTGCGCGAGGTGCCGTTCGGGCAGGACGGCAATTACAGCCACGACGCCATCGTCGCCCGCATCAATGCCGACCTCGCCAACGACCTCGGCAATCTGGCGCAGCGCTCGCTGACCATGGTGGCGCGCAATTTCGCCGGAGTGCTGCCGGCGCCGGGCGCGTTGAGCGCCAACGACACCGCCATGCTCGCCGCCGCCGACGCCATGATCGGCAAGGCGCGCGAGGCGATGAAGGCGTGGCAGCTGCACCAAGTGCTCAATGCGGTGTGGGCGGTAGTCGCCGACGCCAACCGCTATTTCGCCGGCGAGGCGCCATGGGCGCTCGCCAAGACCGACCCGGTGCGCCAGGGCACGGTGCTCCACACCACCGCCGAGGTGATCCGGCAGGTCGCGATCCTGGCGCAGCCGTTCATGCCGCAATCGGCCGGGCGGCTGCTCGACCTGCTTGCCATTCCCCCCGATCGGCGCGATTTTGCCGCGCTCGGCGGGGCCGCGCGGATCGCCGCGGGATCGAAACTGCCGGCACCGGCGCCGGTGTTCCCGCGCTACGTCGAGCCGGCGGCGGAAGCGGGGCGGTGAGCATGCTCGTCGACAGCCATTGCCACCTGGACTTTCCCGACTTCGCCGACGACCTCGACGCGATCGTCGATCGCGCCGAGGCGGCGGGGGTAGGGCGCATGGTCACGATCTCGACCCGGGTGCGCCAGTTCGATCGCTTGCGGCGATCATCGAACGATTCTCCAATGTCTACTGCTCCGTAGGAACACATCCTCACAACGCACATGAGGAACTCGACCTCAGTGTCGAAGACCTCGTCGCACGCAGCCGCGCGCCCAAGGTGGTCGCCATCGGCGAGGCCGGGCTCGACTATCATTACGACCTGAGCCCGCGCGACGCCCAGGAGACCGGATTCCGCCGCCATATCGCGGCGGCGCGCGAGACCGGCCTGCCGCTGGTCATCCATTCCCGCGAGGCCGACGCCGACATGGCGCGCATCCTGACCGAAGAGACGGGGAAGGGCGCCTTCCCCGCCGTCCTGCACTGCTTCACCGCCGGCCCCACGCTGGCGCGCACCGCCATCGCGCTGGGGCTCCACATTTCGTTCACGGGGATCCTGACCTTCAAGCGCTCCGACGAACTGCGCGCCATCGCCGCCGGACTGCCGGCGGACCGCATCCTGGTCGAGACCGACTCGCCTTACCTCGCTCCTGGCAAGTTCCGCGGCAAGCGCAACGAGCCCGCCTACGTGGTCGAAGTCGCCAAGGTGCTGGCGGCGGCGCGGGGCGTCTCCACCGACGACATCGCATGCCAGACGACGGAGAATTTCTTCCGCCTGTTCAACAAGGTGCCACGGACCTCGGCCGCGGCGGCATGACGTTTTCCGTCACCATTCTCGGCTGCGGCTTTTCCGGCGGGGTGCCGCGTCCCGGGCTCGGCTGGGGCCACTGCGATCCGTCCAACCCGAAGAACCGGCGCCGGCGCTGCTCCATCCTGGTCGAGCGCATGAGCGCCGACGGCAACCGGACCCGCGTCCTCGTCGACACCTCGCCCGACCTGCGCGAGCAATTGCTGGATGCCGGCGTCAATTGGGTCGATGGCGTGCTCTACACCCATGAGCATGCCGACCACACCCATGGGATCGACGACCTGCGTGGCCTCTTCATCGGCAACCGAAAGCGGGTCGAAATCTATGCGGACGAGCCGACCTGGCGGGTGCTGTCGCTGCGGTTCGGCTACTGCTTCGCGACGCCGCCGGGCAGCAATTATCCTCCGATCGCGACCGAGCACCGGATCGGCCCGGGCAAGCCCGTCACCATCGCCGGCCCCGGCGGCGCGGTCACCGCGATGCCGCTGCTGCAGGACCACGGCGACATCGCCTCGCTGGGCTTCCGGTTCGGCGCCATGGCGTATTCGAGCGACCTCATCGACCTGCCGCCGGAAAGCGTCGCCTTGCTGGAGGGGATCGAGCTATGGATCGTCGACGCATTATGGTACCGGCCGCATCCCAGCCATTTCCACCTCGACCTGACGTTGGAATGGATCGACCGCATCAAGCCCAAGCGCGCGATTCTCACCAACATGCACAGCGATCTCGACTTCGAGGAACTGCGCGCCAAACTGCCGCCCAACGTGGAGCCCGGCTATGACGGGCTGCGGACGACGTTTGCAGGGTAACGGCGTGAGGCCGCGCGCTGGAAACGCCCGGTTTCATGGGGGCAGATGAAAATATTCCATAATATCTCTTATGCAAATCAAGTTAACCCGGCTACCCAGGTGCCCGAATGAAGCCCTCCCCCGATATCGCGCGCCTCATCGAGATCATGGCGGCGCTGCGCACGCCGGGAACCGGCTGCCCGTGGGACCTGGAGCAGGATTTCGCGACCATCGCGCCCTATACGATCGAAGAGGCCTATGAGGTGGCGGACGCGATCCAGCGCGGCGACTTCGATGATCTGCGCGACGAGCTCGGCGACCTGCTGCTGCAGGTGGTGTTCCACGCCCGCATGGCGCAGGAAGCCGGGCGGTTCGGCTTCGGCGACGTGGTGCAGGCAATCACGGAAAAGCTGGTGCGGCGCCATCCCCATGTGTTCGGCAACACCCGGGACCTTACGCCCGACGCGGTGAAGCTGCTGTGGGACCAGATCAAATCTCGGGAGAAGGCGGCACGGGCCGCGCGCCGCGGGATCGATGCCGACGCCGGCGCGCTCAAAGGCGCCCTTGCCGACGTGCCGGCCACGCTCCCTGCCCTCACCCGCGCCCTCAAGCTCCAGCAGAAGGCCGGCAAGGTCGGCTTCGATTGGAACGATCCCCATGCCGTGCTGGCGAAGATCCGCGAGGAGGCCGACGAGATCGCGGCGGCGCTGGCGTCGGGAGACCGCGCCGGCGCCGCGGCCGAAACCGGCGATCTCCTGTTTGCCGCGGTCAACCTCGCCCGCCACCTCGGCGCCGACCCCGAAGCCGTGCTGCGCGCCACCAACCAAAAGTTCGAGCACCGCTTCGCCTTCATCGAAAGCGCGCTCGCAGCCCGGGGAAAGACGCCGGAGCAATCGAGCCTCGCGGAAATGGACGCCCTGTGGAACGCCGCCAAGGCGGCCGAAGGCGGGGGGCCGGGCGTAGCCAGATGAGAGATTTCTTCCGACCTCGTCCTGAGGAGCGCGCTTCAGCGCGCGTCTCGAAGGGCGGCAGCGAGCACGGCATGCGCAACTTCTTGCGACGCAAGTGTCCGTGGCCGTCCTTCGAGACGCCGTGCTGCGCACGGCTCCTCAGGATGAGGTCGTAAAAATGAAAACACTCATGACCGCGCCGGCATCCCGGCGATGTTGTCGGCGCCGAACTTCGCCCGCACCCGTCCCGCCTGGTCAGGATCGACCCTTATGGTGACGTGGAGCCTGCCGTCGGGGTCGGAGCTGCGCGACAGCACCTCGGCATGGCGGTGCAGCCAGCTCATCCCGGCGCCGTCGGCGACATCGATCGCCACTTCGAGGGTCAGGCGCGCCACCGCGAGCTGCGCCTCGATGGCGGCGATCAGCGTGTCGGTCCCCTCGCCCGTGATGGCCGAGACCAGGACCGGGCCAGGGCCCTCCTGGTGCCGCGCCGCCAGGTTTTCGAGCCTTGCCCGTTCCGCGGCGTCGACGCGGTCGATCTTGTTCCAGACCTCGATGATGCGGGGATCGGCCGGCTCGATGCCGAGGTCGCGCAGGACCTCGCCGACGTCGTGGGACTGGGCTTCGGTATCGCCATGGGAGACGTCGCGGACATGGAGGATCAGGTCGGCCTCGATCACCTCTTCCAGCGTGGCACGGAACGCGGCCACCAGCGTGGTCGGCAGGTCCGAGATGAAGCCGACGGTGTCGGACAGGATGATCCGGCTTCCCCGCGGCAGGGCGATGGCGCGCAGCGTCGGGTCGAGGGTGGCGAACAGCATGTCGGCCGAGAGCACCGCCGCGCGGGTCAGCCGGTTGAACAGGGTCGATTTTCCGGCATTGGTGTAGCCGACCAGCGCAACGATCGGATAAGGCACGCGTTTGCGGCTGTCGCGGTGGAGCTTGCGGGTGCGCTTCACCCCCTCCAATTCGCGCTCGATCTTGGCGATGCGCTCGGCGATCAGCCGGCGGTCGGTCTCGATCTGGGTCTCGCCGGGACCGCCGAGAAAGCCGAAGCCGCCGCGCTGGCGCTCGAGATGGGTCCAGGACCGCACCAGGCGGCTGCGCTGATAGTTGAGATGGGCAAGCTCGACCTGGAGCGAGCCCTCCCGGGTCCGCGCCCGCCGGCCGAAGATTTCCAGGATCAGGCCGGTGCGGTCGAGCACCTTGGCGTTCCACGCCTTCTCCAGGTTGCGCTGCTGCACCGGCGACAGGGCGCAATCCATCACCACGATCCCGGCCTCATGGGTCTTCACCAAGCCGGCCAACTCTTCGACCTTGCCCTTGCCGAGATAGGTCGCGGGCCGCAGCTGCGACAGCGCCACCAGGCCGGAGGCGACGATGTCGAGGTCGATCGCCTGGGCGAGACCGATGGCCTCTTCGAGCCGGGCATTCGGCGCCCTGCCCTCAATGGCCGCAGCGGCGCGTTCCCGCACGTAGGGCCCGATGACGATGGCACGGCCGGTCGAGCCCTCGGACGGGCTCAACGGCGGCTGATGCTTGTCGCGGCGGCGCTGCTCCAATCAGGTCTTTTCCACGGCGGCACCCTCTTCGCCGCCTTCGAACAGTTGCACGGGGTGCCCGGGCATGATCGTCGAAATCGCGTGCTTGTAGACGAGTTGGGAATGCCCATCCCGCCGCAACAGCACGCAGAAATTGTCGAACCAGGTCACCACCCCCTGCAGCTTGACTCCGTTCACGAGAAAAATCGTGAGTGGGATTTTCGCTTTGCGTACATGATTGAGGAAAGTGTCTTGAAGATTTTGTGCGCGATCGGCTGCCATGGCCGTTTTTTCCGCTTTTTGTTTCGCAGCCCCCGCTGCGACTAATTAGTCCCACTTTCCGTCCCGGTCGAACATGACCGTACGATGAAAGATCGAACATAACATTAGAAGGTACGTTTTAATGCCACGCAAGCCCAAGCAGTGGGCGAAATGTCGATTTTCGATGGCTTTCTGGCCCATGTTCCCCGGAAGTTGCAAACTCTTTCGCAGCGGATGGCAAAAACAACTTGTTGCTTCCCTCTCCCGATTGCGGGGGAGGGTCAGGGAGGGGGCAATTTCACGGCACAGACTCGCCTCTCAAGAGCCCCCTCCCCAACCCTCCCCCGCAAGCCCGAGAGGGAGCAAAAAGCCTTCGATTTCTCGAATTGAGCCGATAATCCGGTTCTCAGCTCAGCTCGGCGTGGCGATGGAATTCCCGCCGCAAGGCGGTGGCCACCGGGCCGGGGCGGCCGTCGCCGACCGGCTTGCCGTCGATCCGCACCACCGGCTGGACGATCTGGCTGGCGGCGGTCACGAAAGCCTCCCTGGCCGCTTGCGCTTCCTTGGCGGTGAAGGCGCGCTCGATCAGCGTCAGTCCCTGCGCGGCCACGGTATCGAGCACCACGGCGCGGGCGATCCCGCTGAGGATGCCGTGGTCGGCTGGCCGGGTGACGACCGCGCCGCCCGGGGTGACGATCCAGGCGTTTGACGACGATCCCTCGGTGACGAAGCCCTGGGCATCGACGAACCAGGCCTCGCGGGCGCCCTGCTCGCGCGCCGCCTGCTTGGCCAGGACGTTCGGCAACAACGACACCGACTTGATGTCGACCCGGCCCCAACGATTGTCCGGCACAGTGATGACCGCGATCCCTTCGGCGGCGAGGCGTTCCCCTCGCCCCGGGTCGAGCGTGCGCGCGGTGACGACGATCCCCGGCGCGGTGCCGGCGGGCGGAAAGGCGTGGTCTCGCCGGGCGGCGCCGCGGGTCACCTGCAGATAGACGATGCCGTCGCGCACCCGGTTGCGGCGGACCGTCTCGCGCAGGACGATGCTGAGGGCCGCAGACGACATCGGCAACGCGATCCGCAACGCATCGAGCGAGCGCTTGAGGCGGGCCATGTGGCGGCGCTCATCGACCAGGCGGCCTCCCCTCACCTCGCAGACCTCGTAGACGCCGTCGGAGAACTGGAAGCCGCGATCCTCGACATGGACCATGGCTTCGCCGTGCGGCCGATAGCGGCCGTTGACATAGGCAATCCGGGACATCAGTCCATGCCCAGGGCCTTGAGCTTGCGGTGCAGCGCCGAGCGTTCCATCCCCACGAACTCGGCGGTGCGGGAAATATTGCCCCCGAAGCGGCTAATCTGGGCGCGCAGATATTCGCGTTCGAAGGCTTCCCGCGCCTCGCGCAGCGGCATCCCCATCAATTGCTCGCCGCCGCCCTTCGGCATCGCCGGCACCATGGCGCCGACATCCTGCGGCAGCATGTCGGCGCTGATGACGGCATCGGCGTCGCCGCCGGCGAGGATCATCAGCCGCTCCACATTGTTGCGGAGCTGGCGCACATTGCCCGGCCAGTCATGGGTCTGCAGGACGGCCATGGCGTCGGTGCCGATGCGCCGTTTGGGCAGGCCGGTCGCCTGGGAGATCTGGTCCATGAAATGCTCGACCAGTTCGGGGACGTCCTCGCGCCGTTCGGCGAGCGGCGGCACCCGGATCGGAACCACCGACAGGCGGTGATAGAGATCTTCGCGGAACCGGCCGGCGGCGATCTCTTCCTCGAGATTGCGGGCGGTCGAGGTGATGATGCGAACGTTGACCTCGACTTTGCTGGTGCCGCCGACGCGCTGGAAGGTCTGGTCCACCAGGACGCGGAGAATCTTGTTCTGGGTCTCCCGCGGCATGTCGCCGATCTCGTCGATGAACAGCGTGCCGCCATGGGCCTCTTCAAGGGCGCCGACCTTGCGGGCCTGGTCGCCGTTGGACTGTTCGATACCGAACAGCTCGACCTCCATCCGCTCCGGGGTGATCGCCGCGGCGTTGATGACCACGAAGGGCGCGGGCGCGCGGGCGGACAGCGCATGGATGGTGCGCGCGGTCAGCTCCTTGCCGGCGCCGGACGGGCCGACGATCAGGATGCGGCTGTTGGTGGGCGCGACCTTGTCGATCGTCTGGCGCAGATGGTTGATCGATCCGGAGCCGCCGACCAGGGTGGCCGAATAAGGCGCCAGCTGCTTGAGGTCCTTGACCTCGCGCTTGAGCCGCGAGGTCTCGAGCGCGCGATCGGCGACCAGCACCAGCCGGTCCGCCTTGAACGGCTTCTCGATGAAGTCGTAGGCGCCCTGCTTGATCGCGGCCACGGCGGTTTCGATGTTGCCGTGCCCCGAGATCATCACCACCGGCAGGTCCGGATGCTCGGTCTTGATGTTGCCCAGCACCTGCAACCCGTCGAGCCGGCTGCCCTGCAGCCAGATGTCGAGGAAGACCAGGCTCGGCCGGCGCGCATGGATGGCGCCCAGCGCGTCGTCGCTGTCGCGCGCGACACGGGTGGTGTAGCCCTCGTCCTCGAGGATTCCCGACACCAGTTCGCGGATGTCAGCTTCGTCGTCGACGATCAGGATGTCGGAAGCCATTCGCCCTGCTCATTCATGGTTTTCTTTTCATCGGTGGTGGGTGCGACCGGTTCGGCGGCAAAGCGCAGCCGCATCCAGGCGCCGCGCTGGCCGGGAAACTTCTCCGCGGCATCGTGGAGCTCGATGCGGCCGCCATGCTCCTCGAGGATCTTGCCGACGATGGCGAGGCCCAGGCCGGTTCCTTTTTCACGGGTGGTCACATAGGGCTCCAGCAGGCGGCTGCGGTTGTCCTTGGGCAGGCCGATGCCGTTGTCGACGACATCGATCACGATGTCGGCGCCGTCGCGCTCCGCTGTAACATGGATTCGCCCGCGAACCGCCGGATCGGCCGGCGCGGCCGCGATCGCCTCCGCGGCGTTCTTGATGATGTTGGTGAGCCCCTGGGAGATCAGTCGGCGGTCGAACTGCGCCGGTAGCGGGTCGTCGGCGATCTCGACTTCGATGTCGATGTCCGCATTGCCGACCCGCTGCAGGAACACCACCTGCCGCACCGTATCGGCGACGTCTTCGGCAGCCATCACCGGCTTGGGCATCCGGGCGAACCGCGAGAACTCGTCGACCATCCGCCGGATGTCGTCGACCTGGCGCACGATTGTATCGGTGCATTGCTCGAACACGGCGCGATCCTCGGTGATGACCTTGCCGTATTTGCGCCGCAGCCGCTCGGCGGAAAGCTGGATCGGAGTCAGCGGGTTCTTGATCTCATGGGCGATGCGGCGCGCAATGTCGGCCCAGGCGGCGGTGCGCTGGGCGGAGACCAGCGCGGTGATGTCGTCGAGGGTCACGACGTAGCCGTGCTCCTGGTCGGCCGACTGCTCGGTGGTGACGCGCACCGAGACGGTACGGTCGCGGCCGCTGCGGTTGATGGTGGTATGGCCCTGGGCGAGGCGCTGGCCGCCGCTGCGCGCGGGGTCGATGAATTCCTTGAGCTCCGGCGCGACCTCCTCGAGCTGGCGCCCGAGCGCATCGGCTTCGCTGCAGCCGACCAGCTTCTCGGCGGAGCGATTGAGGATGCTGATGCACCCCTTGCCGTCGACGCCGATGACGCCGGCGCTGGCGCCGGCGAGCACCGCCTCGGTGAAACGGCGGCGACTGTCGATCAGGTCGCGGGCGCGGACGATGTCGTTGCGCTGGGTGCGCAGCTCCTGCGTCATCTTGTTGAAGGTCGCGCCGAGCTGGGCGAGGTCGCCCTCCGACCGGCGCACCGGTACCTGGACGTGGAGATTGCCGGTCGAGACGATGTCGGCCGCGCCGATCAGCCGCCGGATCGGCGCCACCAGGCGGTTGGCGAAGGCGAAGCCGATCCATACCGCCGACAGCAGCACCGTCAGCGCGATCACCGTATACATCAGCGCGAAGGCGATCTGGACGCCGAGCCGGCGCGCTTCGAGATTGGCGTATTGGGCGATGCTGGTCTGGGTATCGCGGATCTGGGCCAGCACCTGCGGATCGATGAAGCGGGCGACGTAGAGATAGGTGTTGTCATAGCCGCGCAGCTTGGTGACCGCGCCGACGTAATTCGCGTCGCTCAGGAACCCGACCTGCGGCAACCCCTCCGCCGCCTTCGCCAGCGTCTCCGGCGGCGGCACCGCCGGCGGCTGCAACCCCGGGGGCAGCTGGATATCCGCCGTGAGGATGACGGTCTGATCCCCCGCGATCATCATCGCGGTCGGCAGGTCGCGCAGCGAGGCCTGGGCCTTGAAAAACTGGCGGAACCGCTCGCGGTCCTGATCGAACAGAGGCTTCGCCCGGGACACGTCGATCGCCATGGCATCGGTGTCGGCACGGATCGACTGGGCGTGCTCGCGGATATAGGCGTCCGCCACGATGAGGGAGTTCTCCATCATCGAGCGGGCGCGGGCCGAAAACAGCTGATCGAGGCCGCGGTCGAGCGTTATGCTCGCCACCACCGCGACCATGATGGCCGGCAAGGCGGCGATGACCGAGAACAAGGCGACGATCTGGACATGGAGCCGGGCGGCCGCCTTGCCCCGCCGCCGCGCCTGGAGGATGTGCCAGACCTCGCGACCGATGATGCCGAGAAGCAACAGCACCGCCAGCGTATTCACCCCGAGCAGCGTGACGACGACGTCATTGGTCGGGTTGATCGGGGTCAGGCCGGCCAGAACGATGAAGGTCGCGAACGCAGACAGCAAGGCGACGCCGACCGCCGCCGGCCCGAGGAGGCCGGTTGCAAATCGTGCCGGTTCGGCAGGCCCTTGAGCCGCCTCGGCAACTAACGCATCTCCGGCCACTGCGGTCATCAACTCCCGTCTACCCCCAACGCCATTTGGCTAACCTGCACCACTGCGGCGGGAGAGCCGCTTCTGATGCATAACTACAACAATGTTGCTGGATTGAGACATTTCCGCGGCACGTAACCGTCAAAAAAGTGCGGCTTTCCGGCAGATTTAAAGGTGGGCGCAGATGTACCGCATGTTTCGATAAATCGCCTCACGAATTCAATAAGTTGGCGGCCAACCTGTCCCGCCCTCCGGCGGCGAAGAAGTCGAGGCGAGGCCGGTAAAAATCCCAAATCAGCTGCTGGTGCGGATGACCTGGATCTCCAGGTCCCTGATCTTCTTGCGCAAGGTATTGCGGTTGACGCCCAGCAGGTCGGCGGCGCGAATCTGGTTGCCGCGCGTGGCGGCGAGCGCGGCGGACAGCAAGGGATATTCGATTTCCCGCAAGATCCGGTGGTAGAGGCCGGGCGGCGGCAGGCCGTCGCCGAAACCGCCGAAATACTTGTTGAGATGGCGCTCGACGGCGGCCGAGAGATCTTCCTTGGCCTCGCCCTCGTCACCGAGCGGAGCGGGCGCCACCGGGGCGAGCTCATTGTCGATGACGGCCGTGGTGATGGTTTCCTGGGGATAGAGCGCCGCGAGCCGCCGCGCCAGGTTTTCCAGCTCGCGCACATTGCCGGGCCAGCGGTAGCGCTTGAGGCGCTCGATGGCGGCTGTTTCGATCTGCTTGGGCGGAAGGCCCTCGCGCTCGGCCTGGCTGAAGAAGTGGCGGATCAGGTCGGGAATGTCCTCGACCCGCTCGCGCAGGGGCGGGATGCGCAGCGGCACCACGTTGAGCCGGAAGAACAGGTCCTCGCGGAACACACCCTGTTGGATCAGGATGCGCAAATCCTTGTTGGTGGCGGCGATGATGCGGACGTCGGTCTTGATCGGCGTGCGGCCGCCGACGGTGGTGTACTCGCCCTGCTGGAGCACCCGCAGCAGCCGGGTCTGCGCCTCGGTCGGCATGTCGCCGATCTCGTCGAGAAAAAGCGTGCCACCCTCCGACTGCTCGAACCGCCCGGCGTTGCGGCTGTTGGCGCCGGTGAAGGCGCCCTTCTCGTGGCCGAACAGCTCGGACTCGATGAGTTCGCGGGGAATCGCCGCCATGTTGACGGCGACGAACGGCCCGGTGCGGCGCTTGCCGTAGTCGTGGAGCGCGCGTGCGACCAGCTCCTTGCCGGTTCCGGACTCCCCGGAGATCATCACCGTCAGATCGGTCTGCATGAGCCGCGCCAGCAGGCGGTAGATTTCCTGCATCGCCGGGGAGCGGCCGACCAGCGGGATCGCATCGAGCTCGTCGCTCTTGCTGCCGGCGGCGGGCTGACGGTCCTTGGGCTCCGACAGTGCGCGGCCGACGATCAAGGTGAGCTCCTTGAGGTCGAACGGCTTGGGCAGATATTCATAAGCGCCGCGCTCGGAGGCGCGGATCGCCGTCATGAAGGTGTTCTGCGCGCTCATGACGATGATCGGCAGTTCCGGCCGCAGCTTCTTGATGCGCGGCAGGAAGTCGAACGCATTCTCGTCGGGCATCACCACGTCGGTGATGACGAGGTCGCCCTCGCCCTGGCTCACCCAGCGCCACAGGGTGGCGGCATTGCCGGTCGAGCGCACCTCGTAGCCGGCGCGCGACAGGGCCTGGTTCAAGACGGTTCTGATCGCGGCGTCGTCGTCGGCGATCAATATGCTTCCGGCTGCCATCGGCATCCTCTCAGGTTTCTCCGCCCGGCTCGGCGTCGTCACCCGTGAATTTGGGCATGAGCACGCGAAAGATGGTTCGTCTCGGTTGGGATTCGCATTCGATGATGCCGCCGTGGTCGCCGATGATCTTGGCCGCCAGCGCAAGTCCCAGTCCGCTGCCGGTCGGCTTGGTGGTCACGAACGGATCGAACAGATGCGGCATGAGGTCTTCGGTGACGCCCGGTCCGTTGTCCTTGATGCAGAACTCGAGCGGCAGCGACACCCGGGTCTTGCTCCCCGGCAGCGACAGGCGCACTCCCGGCCGGAACGCGGTCGTGAGCTGGATCTCGCCCTCGCCATGGTCCCCGATCGCCTCGGATGCATTCTTGACCAGGTTGAGGAACACCTGGATGAGCTGGTCGCGATTGGCGAGCACCGGAGGCAGCGAGGGATCGTAATCCTCCACGAAGCGGATGTGCCGCGCAAAGCCCGACTGCGCCAGCCGGCGCACGTGATCGAGCACGACATGGATGTTGACGGGCTCGCGTTCGACCGGACGTTCGTCGCTGAACACCTCCATGCGGTCGACCAGCTTGACGATGCGGTCGGCCTCGTCGCAGATCAGCCGCGTCAGCGCGCGATCGTCGTCGTTGACGGACTGCTCGAGCAGTTGCGCCGCGCCGCGGATGCCGGACAGCGGGTTCTTGATCTCATGGGCGAGCATCGCGGCGAGCGCGATCACCGAGCGCGCCGCCCCGCGATGGGTCAACTGGCGGTCCATCTTGTCGGCGATGGTGCGCTGCTGCAGCATGACGACGACGTGACCGGGCCGCTCCGGCACCGGGGCGACGTGCAGGTCGACCGCCCGCTCGCCCGGATTGCGCGGCATGCCGAGATCGACCTTGTACTCGTTGACGGCCGCGCCGCGCTGGCGGACCTGCTCGATCAGCGCCAGCAGCGGGCTGCCGAACGGAACGAGATCGCGCAGCGAATGCCGGCGCAGCATCATCACCGAAATATCGAAGAAGTCTTCGGCAGCCACGTTGGCGTCGATGATCTTGGCATCGGGGCCGATCACGACGACCGCGTGCGGCAGCGAATTGAGCACCGCTTCAGCGGCACCGATGGAGGTGGGCGCGTTGCGGCTTCCGGCAAGGCTCATGCGGCCGCCCTCCATGCCATGGCGTCGAAGGTTTCGTCGAGGCGGCGCTCGGTCTCGCGCCGGTCCGGCGCGGTCAGTACGTGGCGACGCCATTGCTTGCGCGCATCCTCGCCCGCTCCCGCGGTCGCCGCGGCCGCATCGAGGGCCCAGCCGACATGCTTGCGCGCGTGCTTGAGGCCGATGCGCTCGCCGTGATGACCGAGCATTTCGTCATAGAGGGCGAAGATGATGTCGCGCTGGACGGGAAGCGGCGGCGCCGTCTCCTGGCGGCCGGTGGCGAGGTATCGCGCGAGCTGGCCGGGAAACCACGGACGCCCCTGGGCGGCGCGTCCGACCATGACGCCGTCGGCGCCGGAGCGTGCCAGCGCTTCCCTGCAGCGCTCGAAGCCGTTGATGTCGCCATTAACCACCACCGGAATGGAAACCGCCGCCTTGACCGCACGCACCGCATCCCAATCGGCATGGCCGGTGTAGAACTGGCAGCGGGTGCGGCCGTGGACGGTGACGAGCTTGACGCCCGCCGCCTGCGCCCGCCGCGCCAGTTCCGGCGCGTTGATGGAACCGTGGTCCCAGCCAAGCCGCATTTTCAAGGTCACGGGAACGTCGACCGCGGCGACCGTGGCATCGATGAGGGCGACGGCATGATCGAGGTCGCGCATCAGCGCCGAGCCGGCCTCGCCATTGGTGACATGCTTGGCGGGGCATCCCATGTTGATGTCGATGATCTCGGCGCCCTCCCCGGCCGCGATGCGGGCGCCTTCGGCCATCCAGCGGGTTTCGCAGCCCGCGATTTGCACCACATGGCGGCCGACCCCCGGCGCTTCCAGCCGCAGGCGCGCATTGCGCTTGCCCGCCGCGAGCGCCGCGCAGGCCGTCATCTCCGATATGACAAGGCCGGCACCGAGCCGGGCCGCCAAGCGGCGGAACGGTGCATCGGTGACGCCTGACATCGGCGCCAGCACCACGGGATTAGCGAGGCGAACGCTTCCAATCGCAATTGTGGAAAATGATTGGGCGGGGGTCACGTCCATCCTGTCATGCCTAGAACTTAGGCGAATGCTCATTTGCATACAGTTTAGCCAAAGCCAAGCAAGATGCAAGTGCTGCACTGCAATATATGATTGAAGCCGGGGACAACAAACGGGGGGCTATCCGACCGGCCCTCAACGGGGCTACACCACCTGCGATCAGAGGGCAGGCGATGCAGGGCGAAGCGGCAGCGACGGTGGCGGTGGTTGTGGTCGCGGCCGGGCGCGGAACCCGCGTCGGAGGCGATGCGCCTAAGCAATACCGCACCGTCCACGGCGCCCCCGTCATCAGTCATACATTGCGCCTGTTTGCAACCCATCCCCAAGTCGGAATGGTCCAGCCGGTGATCCACCGCGACGATATCGCGCGGTTTGGCGCAGCCGCGGCGGGACTGCATCTGCGCGATCCCGTGTTCGGCGGCGCAACGAGACAGGTCTCGGTGCGCGCCGGGCTCGAGGCGCTGGAGCGGGACCGGCCGCGCATCGTGCTGGTTCACGATGCCGCCCGCCCGTTCGCCTCCCCTGCCCTGATCTCGCGTGCCATCGCCGCGGGCGCGGCGGGCGCCGCCATTCCCGGCCTGGCGCCGACCGACACCGTCAAGGCCATCGACGCCGCCGGACACGTGGTCGATACCCTCGACCGCAATCGCCTGCGCGCGGTGCAGACCCCGCAGGCCTTCGATTTCGACGCCCTGCTGGCGGCGCACCGGCGTGCGCGCGCGGCCGGCCGCGACGATTTCACCGACGATGCCGCGCTCGCGGAATGGGCGGGCATGGCGGTCGGCGTATTCGAGGGCGAAAGCGCCAACATCAAGCTGACCACGGAAGAGGACTTCGCCCGCATCGCCGCCGCGGAACTCGCGGCGCTGGGCGACATCCGCACCGCCACCGGCTACGACGTGCATTCGTTCGGTGACGGCGACCATGTCTGGCTGGGCGGGGTGCGCATCCCCTTCGACCGCGGGCTCACCGGCTATTCCGACGCCGACGCGCCGCTCCATGCGCTGGTCGACGCCATTCTCGGTGCGCTGGCCGACGGCGACATCGGCTCGCATTTTCCGCCCGGCGATCCGCAGTGGAAAGGCGCAAGCTCGGACCGCTTCCTCGCCTTTGCGGCGGAGCGCGTGCGGCGGCGCGGCGGCCGCATCGCCCATCTCGACATCACCATCATCTGCGAGGCACCGCGGATCGGGCCGCACCGCGACGCCATGCGCGCGCGCATCGCCGCGGTCGCCGGCGTCGACCTCGACCGCGTCGCGGTCAAGGCGACCACCAACGAGAAGCTCGGCTTCATCGGCCGCAGCGAGGGGATCGCCGCCATGGCGACCGCAACCGTCCGGCTGCCGGCCGGGCGGCCATGATCGGCGACGACCTCGCCCGCGCCGCTGCCCGCGTGCTGGAGCGCTGCCGCGCCCGCGGGCTGACGGTCGCGACCGCGGAATCCTGCACCGGCGGCCTGGTCGCCGGCGCGCTCACCGAGATCGCGGGGTCGTCGGACGTGGTCGACCGCGGCTTCGTCACCTATTCCAACGCGGCCAAGCAGGCGATGCTCGGCGTCCCCGCCGCGATCCTGGATCGCCACGGCGCGGTGAGCCGCGAGACCGCCGAGGCGATGGCGCGGGGCGCGCTCGCCCACGCGCCGGTCGATCTCGCGGTCGCCATCACCGGCATCGCCGGACCCGGCGGCGGCAACGCCGAGAAGCCGGTCGGCCTCGTGCATTTCGCCGCCGCCGCGCGGAACGGACGGCTCATCCATCGCGAGAAGCGGTTCGGCGATGTCGGACGCGGCGAGGTGCGGCGGCTGTCGGTGGCGGAGGCGCTGGCGATGCTGGAGCTGCTTGTGGGAGACGAGGCGGGCAGATTGGGTAAGCGGACCGGCTGACCGGCGATCGGCAGGTCGGAGATGGGGTCCGAAGGAAGCCATGCCGAAGGTCAGGCCTCGATCTGCCAGTCGAATATCCCCAACAAAAAACCTGGGGTATTGCCCCGAGCTTTTGGATCAGGCGCTGGTGATTTGACTGGTCGCAGCCTTATCATCGCCGCACAGACGAGCCTGGAGAGCGAGCGGCAATGCGATTCAGTTGGGCCGGCCTGATCCTAGCGCCGTTGCTGGTGCCGGTGATATTCAGCGCGGCGCTGGCATCCTTCCAAAGCGACTGGCCGGTGCTGTCGTTTCTGCTACCGCTGGCCCTGGGTTGCATCGTGTCCTACGGCATCACGATATTCCTCTTCCTGCCCTGCCTGTTTCTGCTCTCTCGGTGGCGGCCAATGACCGGCGTCAAGGTCTGCTTGCTGGGACTGGTGCTGGGCGCGGCTGTGTTCGTCCCGGTGACCTGGGTGGAATGGAAGAGCAGCGGCCCCGATTCTGGCCCACCGACTGAGGGCTTCTTGGAGTTCTTCGTGCGCTGGGCCGCCGATCCAATGACGGCGGTACTTCCGCTGGCCGGGCTGATAACGGCAGGGCTGTACTGGTGGCTGGGAACGTGGCGGCGCGGTCGGTCGATAGCCGCGCAGGAATAGCCACCACTGAACGTCCGCTATTGGATCGGTGAGAGCCGGTCGAATATGTCAGCGTCGGCTTCCACAGAGGCAGTCGCTCCGGCTCCGTCACACTTTGACATATGTCCGCTCCAGTGATATGTCGGGACATATGCCTGAGCGCACCACCGTTCGACTTCCCGAAGACCTTCTCAAGCGGGCGAAGCGCAAGGCTGCCGCCGAAGGCCGCACCCTTACGTCGTTGATTGCTGATGGGCTGCGATTGGTCACAGCCGAAAATCGGAAAACCACGAAGTCGAGACGCGTCATGCCTCGGGTAAGCAAGGCGGTCGGCGGCCCCATGCCGGGGTTCGAGCTGACCGAATTGCCGGTGCTCCAGGAGATGGACGATCTGGAATATATTCGGCGGATGAAGCAATTCGAATGATCTTGCCGGATGTAAACATCCTGATCTACGCCTTTCGCGCCGATCTGCCGCATCATGCGGTATGCCGTTCGTGGCTTGCGGAGGTGGTGTCGAGCGATGCCCGATTCGGCCTGTCGCTTATGGTATTGAGCGCGGTCGTTCGGATCACGACGAATCCTCGCGCCTTCAAGGCACCGAGCGCAATCGAGGAGGCGTTCGGGTTTTGCGAAGACCTCCTCGGGCAACCCCACTGTCAGGTCGTGGAGCCCGGTGAGCGCCACTGGGATATCTTCCGGCGCCTCTGCATCGAGACCGACACGCGCGGGTCGCGAGTGAGCGATGCCTGGTTTGCAGCACTTGCCATTGAATGGGGCTGCGAGTGGATCACACTCGATCGCGACTACGCGCGATTCCCGGGACTCGCATGGCAAGTGCCGGCGGCCCGGCCAACGGCGTGAAACGGGAATACTCCCGTGAATGCCCATCGCCCAAAGGCGTAAATTTTTTCGGATCGCTCAAGGCTGGGCTAGCGGCCGGTCGGCACCTGCAGCGGAGCGCAATTCCTGCCGCCGCCCATAAGGCAATCCTCCTGACGGGAAATCTCGACCAGTTTCGTCAATAAAAAGTAGCCGCCGACGCAGACCAACGCGAGGACCGCCAGGTTGATCAGGACGCCAAGGTCCGACAGGCCCTGATAACCGCGATGGTCCTTGCCGTGCCGTTGCGCCGACCGGGCCGGGTTGCCGGTTCGATCGTCGGTCGAAGGCTCCCCCGCGCCGTCCAAATCCCGGCCGGCGGCGAGCTGCTCTTTCCACCGTTCGACGACGCCAACGGCCTTCGCCGGCGCTCCGCGGCCGGCCCCGTGGGCCGCGGTCGCGGCTCTCGTGTCGTCGATACGGCGTCGATTGCCCATGGCGTGCGGCCTCTCCCGCTTTTCTATCCTTTTTCGGACCGGCAGTCAGCAGCTTTGCGAACGAGCCCGGAGGCCACGGTCACGCCGTGCCCGCCCGTCCAAATACCAGGTCGGCGCGGTGTTCGAAGGCGGAGGCGAAGCGGCGGAAGGCGGCGTCGAACATGGCGCCCATGAGAAGGCCCAGGGTGCGGCTCTTGAACTCGTAGGCGATGAAGAACTCGACGTCGCATGTCGCCTCGCCTGTCTCCGCGGCCGGATGGAAATGCCACTGGTTCTCCATCCGGCTGAACGGGCCGTCGAGATATTCGACCAGGATCTGCAGGCGCTCGCGGTCGAGGGTGACGCGGCTGGTGAAGGTTTCCTTTATCAGCTTGTAGGCGACCGTCATCTGGGCGACGACCACCTCGCGGTCGCCGTCCTTGGTGCGCCGCATCACCCGCATCGCCCGGCACAGCGGCACGAATTCGGGATAGCGCTCGACGTCGGCGACGAGGTCGAACATCTCGGCGGCGGAGTGCCCAACGCGGCGCTTGGTGGAGAATTGCGGCATGTATCAGCGGTGCGCGGCGCGGGCGGTGCGCAGGCGCGCGAAGTCGTCGCCGGCGTGGTGCGAGGAGCGCGTCAGCGGCGACGCCGCGACCATCAGGAAGCCCTTGGCATAGGCGATCGTCTCGTAGGACTTGAATTCCTCGGGCGTCACGTAGCGCACCACCGGATGATGCTTGCGGCTCGGCTGCAGGTACTGGCCGATGGTGAGGAAATCGACATCGGCGGAACGCAGATCGTCCATCACCTGGAGCACTTCGTTGCGCGTCTCGCCGAGCCCGACCATGATGCCGGACTTGGTGAACATCGCGGGATCGCGCTCCTTCACCAGCTGCAGCAGACGGATCGAATGGAAATAGCGCGCGCCCGGCCGCACCGTCAGATAGAGCGACGGCACGGTTTCGAGATTGTGGTTGAACACGTCGGGCCGCGCCGCGACGACCGCCTCCGCGGCGCCGTCCTTGCGCAGGAAATCGGGGGTGAGCACCTCGATGGTGGTGGCCGCGCAGCGCGCCCGCACCGCACGGATCGACCGCGGCGAAATGGTCGGCGCCGCCGTCGGCGAGATCGTCGCGGTCGACCGAGGTGATGACGAGATGGGCGAGGCCGAGCTTGGCGGCGGCTTGCGCGACGTGTTCGGGCTCATGGGGATCGAGCGCGCCGGGCAGCCCGGTCTTGACGTTGCAGAACGCGCAGGCCCGCGTGCAGGTGTCCCCCATGATCATGAAGGTGGCATGCTTCTTGTCCCAGCATTCGCCGATATTGGGGCAGCCGGCCTCCTCGCACACGGTGTGCAGGCCGTGGGCGCGCACGATGTCGCGGGTGTCCGCGTACCCCTTGGACACCGGCGCCCTGACCCTGATCCAGTCGGGCTTCGCGAGCGCCGGCGTGTCGGCGCGATGCGCCTTTTCCGGGTGCCGCGGCCGCGGGCCATTGACGGTGTCGAGCACGACGACCATGGACAAACCTCTTTGGAATTACTTACTTACGCGCGGGCTGCGTCGCAAGGCGATTGATTTCCCGAGCTTTCGCCGGGCCATTCCCGGGGTGGCCGTTTTGGGGTAGGATACGCCATCCTATCCCCCGAAATGGACCATCTGCGCGCGTCATGACCCGCCAGCCGATCACTCGTCTCCAGTTCCTCAGTCAATTGCTGTGTCCGTCGCTCTACATCATGGTCGTCCTGATGGTGGCCGAAGCGCTGCTGGCGGCGGCGACCACCTACCTCATCATCACAGGCCGGCCGCGACGTGGCCGACGACGAGTTCCTGGTCGCCGACCTCCTGTGGATCCTGGCGGCCCAGTCGGCCTCCTATGTGGCGGGCGCGGTGAGCTG
Source organism: uncultured Alphaproteobacteria bacterium (assembly GCA_963800215.1). Classification (GTDB taxonomy): domain Bacteria; phylum Pseudomonadota; class Alphaproteobacteria; order Rhizobiales; family Xanthobacteraceae; genus JAJPKK01. The sequence goes on from CAWCZY010000018.1 coordinate 196,424, forward strand.
GGTGTTCGCGGAGCGGGCGGGGTTTCGCTGCTACAGCCGCTACATGCTCCGCTTTGCCCGCGACAACAGGGACGAGAGCAAGCTCCTGCACGACAAGGCGGCCCGCGAGCAGGCCGAGCCGTTCCTGACCGGCACCACCTTCAACAACGTGTTCAACCTGATGTACGAGATCGAGGCCCAGCTCAAGCTGCTGCTCGGGGTGGTGTTCAACGCCATCGTGCTCGGCGTCGAGATCGACGTGCGGCTGTCGCTCGCCTATGCCGTCGTGTTCGCGCTGCTGATGATGATGCAATGGAGCCTGCGCGGCCGGGTCGCCCACCTCTATCTCGAGAACCAGCGCCAGAACAACCGCCTGGTGTCGCAAGGTTACACCGCCTGGGACAATGTGTTCGCCGGCAACCGCTACAATCTCCGCCTGTGGATCGCCGGGTTCAAGACCCGGATCCGCGACTGCCTGCGGGCGCAGATCAACGCCATCATGGCCCGCGAGGGCCTGAGCGCGGCCGGCGGAATCATCGGCCTCACCGTGGTCTTCATCGCCATGACCTACGTGGCGACGCATAACGCGGACGACACCGCGACGCTGGTGGCGCTCGCCGCCACCCTGCCGCGGCAGATCGAGATGACCAACAACGTGCATGAGCTGGCGTCGGGCTGGAACGACGTGATCGCGGTGTGGACCCGCATCGGCGACGTCGTGGACAATATGCGCCCCTCCGCCGATCCCCGCTTCAACAAGCGCATCAAGTTCGACCGGCTGCTGCTGCGGTCGGGCGATCACGCCAAGGTCTGCCATTCCGTCGAGGAGGCGTTGCGCTTCGTCGATGCCGAGCCGACCGGGCGCATCACCGTGCGCGGCGGCAACGGCTCCGGGAAAATCGACCCTGCTCGCGGCCCTGAAAGCCGAGATCAAGAACCGGGCCTATTACTGGCCGACCACCGACCGCCTCGCGTTCGATTTCGCCGTCCGCGGCGCAGCTCGACGAGCCCGAGCTCGACGAGGACGGCGAAGTGCTGCAGCGCGCCGCCGTCAAGCGCCCCGGCTTTTCCTCGGGCGAGCGCCAGCTCAAGTCGCTGCAGGAGATCGTGGCGCACACCGATGCGCGCATCTACCTGCTCGACGAGTGGGACGCCAATCTCGACCAGGCCAACCGCGCCGCCGCCAACGCGCTGGTCGAGCAGCTGGCGACAGCGCGCCCGCGTGGTGGAGATTTCCCACCGCGACCGGGCGTGAGGGTGCGAATTCTCAAACCACGAAGCAACAGGCGTTCCAGCGCGTAAACCCCTGACCCGTCACCCTGAGGCGTGAGCAAAGCGAGCCTCGAAGGGCGACGGCCCGGGCGGTTCCACAGGCACGCTGCAGCACGGCAGGGGCCGGCATCCTACGAGGGCCGCGAAGAGCGGCCACCTCAGGATGACGGGTCAATGATAAAACGCGTTGATATGAGCGCCGGCCAGTCAGCCATGACGCTACATGTTCAGCACCCGCCCATAGGCGTCGAGCACGGCTTCCTTCATCATTTCCGACAGCGTCGGATGCGGGAAGATGGTGTGCATCAGCTCTTCCTCGGTGGTCTCCAGGTTCATCGCGATCACATAGCCCTGGATCAGTTCGGTGACTTCGGCGCCGACCATGTGGGCGCCGAGAAGGCGGCCGGTCGCCTTGTCGAAGATCACCTTGACGAGGCCCTGGTCCTCGCCCAGCGCGATCGCCTTGCCGTTGCCGACGAAGGGGAAGCGGCCGACGCGGATGTCGAACTTCTTCTCCTTGGCCGCGGCTTCGGTGAGCCCCACCGAGGCGATCTGGGGCGAGCAATAGGTGCAGCCCGGGATCATCAGCTTGTCCATGGGGTGCGGCCCGAGGCCCTTGATGGCCTCGATGCAGACCACGCCCTCGTGCTCGGCCTTGTGGGCGAGCATCGGGGGACCGGCGACATCGCCGATGGCGTAGATGCCGGGGACATTGGTGCGGCAATAGCCGTCGATGACGATGGTGCCGCGCTCGATCTTCACGCCGAGCTTTTCGAGGCCGAGATTTTCGGTATTGCCGACGACGCCGACCGCGGAGATGACGCGCTCGACGGTGAGCGATTGGGTCGCGCCCTTGCCGTCCTCGATGGTCGCGGTGACGCTGTCGGCCTTCTTGTCGAGCTTGGTCACCTTGGCGCCGGTGAGAATCTTGATGCCCTGCTTTTCCAGCGCCTTGCGCGCGAGGCCGGCGATCTCGGCGTCCTCGACCGGCAGGATCTGCGGCAGCACCTCGACCACCGTCACCTCGCAGCCGAAGGTGCGGTAGAACGAGGCGAACTCGATGCCGATGGCGCCGGAGCCGACCACCAGCAGCGACTTCGGCATCCGCTCGGGAATCATCGCCTCGAAATAGGTCCAGACCAGCTTCTGGTCCGGCTCCAGGCCCGGCAGCACGCGCGGCCGCGCGCCGGTGGCGAGGATGATGTGCTCGGCCTCGTAGCTGCCGGGACCGAGCGCGCCCTTGGGCGCTTCGGCCTTCGCCGGCTTCACCGTGACCTTGCCGGGGGCATCGATCGCCGCCTCGCCCCAGATCACGGCGACCTTGTTCTTCTTCATCAGGAAGCCGACGCCGTCATTGAGGCGCTTCGCCACCCCGCGCGAGCGCTTCACCACCGCGCCGGCGTCATAGGAGACTTTCTCGGCGGACAGGCCGTAGTCCTTGGCGTGCTCCATGTAGTGGTAGATTTCCGCCGAGCGCAGCAGCGCCTTGGTCGGGATGCAGCCCCAGTTGAGGCAGATGCCGCCGAGCTATGCGCGCTCGACGATCGCCGTCTTGAAGCCGAGCTGCGCCGCGCGGATCGCGGTGACATAGCCTCCCGGGCCGGAGCCGATGATGATGACGTCGAAGGATTCGGCCACTGGGGTCTCCGTTACTGTGCTGTCTGGCGTGCTTTGGTTTCACGGTGGACTTGCGTGACGTGGGCGCGCTTCGCTTTGCCCACCCTACCAGCTGGGGATTGCCCCCTCACACCAGCATCGCCGTCGGGCTCTCGACGTAGGTCCGGAACGCGCCGAGCAGCTCCGCGCCGAGCGCGCCGTCGACGGCGCGGTGGTCGGTGGAGAGCGTCACCGTCATCCGGGTCGCGATGGCGAGCTTGCCGTCGCGCACCACGGCGCGCGGCTCGCCGGTGCCGACCGCTAGGATGGTGGCGTGGGGCGGATTGATCACGGCGGCGAATTCCTCGATGCCGTACATGCCGAGATTGGAGATCGCGGTGGTGCCGCCCTGGTATTCCTCGGGCTTGAGCCGGCGCGCCCGGGCGCGGGCGGCGTAGTCCTTCATCTCGCTGGAGATCACGCGTCAGCGATTTGGTCTCGGCCTTGCGGATCACCGGGGTGATCAGCCCGCCGGGGATGGCGACCGCGACGCCGACATCGGCGTGCTTGTGCTTGAGCATGCCGGACTCGGTCCAGGTCACGTTGGCGTCGGGCACCTTCATCAGCGCCAGCGCCATCGCCTTGATGATGAAGTCGTTGACCGAGAGCTTCCAGGCCGGCTTGCCGTCGGCGCCCTTGGGCGCGATGGCGTTGATCTCCTCGCGCGCCTCCAACAGCTTGTCGATGGTGCAAGTGACGGTCAGGTAGAAATGCGGGATCGTCTGCTTCGCCTGCACCAGGCGCTGGGCGATGATCTTGCGGATGTTGTCGTGGGGCACGACCTCGTAGGAGCCGGGCTCGAACAGCGCGCGGATCTTGTCGTCCGACGGCGCCTGCAGCGGGCGCCGGCGCGACAGCCCCCGCCGCGCCGCCGGCGGGCGGCGCAGCGCGGCGCCGCCGGACTTCGCCGCATCGACGTCGCGGGCGATGATGCGGCCATGGGGGCCGGTTCCGGGAATGCGGCCGATGTCGATGCCCGCCGCCTTGGCGAGCCGCCGCGCCAGCGGTGACGCGAAAATGCGGCCGTGGCCGTTGGCGGCAGGCGGTTGGGCGATGCGGCGGGCGCAGCGGCCGGCGGCTTTGGCCGCCGGCGGCGCAGCGGCAGGGCTCGCCGCAGGCGCCGCGGGGGCCGCCGCCTTCGGGGCCGGGCTCGGGGAGCGGCCGGCGCCGCCTTGGCGGGCGCCGGCGCCGCTACTGCCGGCCGCAGCTTTCACGTCCTCGCCTTCGGTCGCCAGGATCGCGATCGGCTGGTTGACGGCGATGTCGGCGCTGCCTTCCGGCACCAGGATTTTCGCCAGCGTGCCGTCGTCGACGGCCTCGTATTCCATGGTCGCCTTGTCGGTCTCGATCTCGGCGAGGATGTCGCCGGTCTTGACCTTGTCGCCTTCCTTCTTGAGCCACTTGGCGAGATTGCCCTTCTCCATGGTCGGAGACAGCGCGGGCATGAGAATGTTGATGGGCATCGGCCCGCCTCAGGGTTTGGCTTGCAGGACTTGGAACGAAAAGCGCCGGGCTCATCGGGGTCGTCACCGGTAGCAGACGGCCTTGGCCGCCTCGACCACTTCGGCGACCGAAGGCAGCGCCAGCTTTTCCAGGTTGGCGGCATAGGGCATCGGCACCGGCTTGCCGGACACCCGCGCCACCGGCGCGTCGAGATAGTCGAAGGCGTGCTCCATCAGCCGCGCCGCGATCTCGGCGCCGACGCCGGATTGCGCCCAGCCCTCCTCCACCACGACGCAGCGGCCGGTCTTCTCGATCGAGCGGACCACGGTCTCGGTATCCATGGGGCGGATGGTGCGCAGGTCGATGATCTCGGCGCTGATGTCTTGCTTGGCGAGTTCCTCGCCGGCCTTGAGCGCGTAGGCCATGCCCATCGACCACGCGACGATCGTCACCTGCTCGCCCGGCGCGCGCGATCCTGGCCTTGCCGATCGGCACCAGGTAATCGTCGAGCTTGGGCACCGGAAACGAATGGCCATAGAGGATTTCGTTTTCCAGGAACACCACCGGATTGGGATAGCGGATCGCCGATTTCAGCAGGCCCTTGGCGTCGGCGGCGGTATAGGGCGCGACCACGGTCAGGCCGGGAACGCTGGAATACCACGCGGTGAAGTCCTGGCTGTGCTGGGCGCCGACGCGCGCCGCCGGCCCGTTGGGGCCGCGGAACACGATCGAGCAGCCGAGCTGGCCGCCGGACATGTAGAGCGTCTTCGCCGCGGAGTTGATGACCTGGTCGATCGCCTGCATGGCGAAGTTGAAGGTCATGAACTCGACGATCGGCTTGAGGCCCGGCAAGCCCGGCGCCGACGCCGAGGCCGGTGAAGCCGTGTTCGGTGATCGGCGTATCGATCACCCGGCGTTCGCCGAATTCCTGCAGCAGGCCCTGGGTCACCTTGTAGGCGCCCTGGTATTCCGCGACCTCCTCGCCGATGACGAAGACGTCGCCGTCGCGCCGCATCTCCTCCGCCATGGCGTCGCGCAGCGCCTCGCGCACGGTCATGGTGGTCATCTCGGTGCCGGCGGGCACGTCGGTCTCCGGCGCCGCCTGCGGCTGCGGCGGGGCGGCGGTGGCGGGGATGCCGCTGGCCGGGGGCTCGGGCGCGGCCGGCGCCGGGGATGCCGCGCTCTTCGGCGCGGCGCAGCACCGGCCGGCGCCGACGTCCGTTCAAGGCGGACGCGTCCTCGCCGTCGCTGAGGATCACCGCGATCGGCGTATTCACGGCGACATCCGCGGTGCCTTCGGGGATCAGGATCTTGCCGAGCGTGCCCTCGTCGGTCGCCTCGACCTCCATGGTCGCCTTGTCGGTCTCGATCTCGGCGAGGATGTCGCCCGATTTGATCTTGTCGCCCTCGCCCTTCACCCATTTGGCGAGGTTGCCCTTTTCCATGGTGGGCGACAGCGCTGGCATCAAAACTGGATCGGCATGAGATATTCCGGACTGTTCGATGCTCAGCGTACGACGTCGGTCCACAGCGCGGACGGATCGGGCTCGGCGTCATGGGTGGCGAATTCCGAGGCGTCGTTGACGATCTGGCGCACCTCGGCATCGGTCTGCTTCAAGGCTTCCTCGCTCGCCCGCTTGGTAAGGATGAGCCGCAACCGCACCTGCTCGATCGGGTCGTGCTCGGTGCGCACCTTGTCGACTTCCTCGCGGGTGCGGTACTTCGCCGGGTCCGACATGGAGTGGCCGCGGTAGCGGTAGGTCATCATCTCCAGGATGATCGGGCCGTTGCCGTCGCGGCACCATTTCACCGCCTTGTCGCCCGCCGCCTTGACGGCGCGCACGTCCATCCCGTCGACCTGCTCGCCGGGGATGTTGAAGGACAGGCCGCGCTTGGAAAAATCGGTCTGGGCGGAGGCCCGCGTCACCGCGGTGCCCATCGCGTAGCGGTTGTTCTCGATGACATAGACCACGGGGAGCTTCCACAGCTCCGCCATGTTGAAGCTTTCGTAGACCTGGCCCTGGTTGGCGGCGCCGTCGCCGAAATAGGTCAGGCACACCTTGCCGTTGTTGCGGTAACGGTTGGCGAAGGCGATGCCGGTGCCGAGCGAGACCTGGGCGCCGACGATGCCGTGGCCGCCATAGAACCCCTTCTCGACGCTGAACATGTGCATCGAGCCGCCCTTGCCCTTGGAATAGCCGTCGCGGCGGCCGGTGAGCTCGGCCATGACGCCCTTGGGGTCCATGCCGCAGGCGAGCATGTGGCCGTGGTCGCGATAGCCGGTGATGACCTGGTCGCCCTGCGGTGAGCGCGAGCTGCATGCCGACCACGACCGCTTCCTGGCCGATGTAGAGATGGCAGAAGCCGCCGATCAGGCCCATGCCGTACATCTGGCCCGCCTTCTCCTCGAACCGGCGGATCAGCAGCATGTCGCGGTAGGCCTTGAGCTCGGCGTCCTTGCCGAGATCGGGGACCGTGTCGCCGGCGGGCCCGCTGCCGGGTCGCGGAACGGTGCGGGGGGCGTCGGCAAGCTGTTTGTTATCGTGGGCGAACGCCATTGATGTCCTCAGGCGGGTGCGTGGAGGACCCATCCCATAGCTTAATTCCGGCCCCGGCGGAAGCGCGGGCCCGACGCCCTTCAACGATGCTTGATCAGCACCGTGACATCGCGCGGATCGGCGTAGTCGAGAAGCTGCCGCGCCCGCTCGTCGAGCATGTCGGGGTCGATGCGGTCGGTCTTGAGAAGGGCGACGCGGCGCTCCCAGCGCTCGCGCTCGGTCTTGGTCGCCTCGAGCTCGCGCGTGAGGTCGGCGATCCGCTGGTCGAGGTTCTGCTTGGCCAGCAGGCCGTGGTTGCCGGTATAGGCGTTGACGCCGAAATAGCCGATGAACAGCGCGGCCAGCACATAGAGGCCGAGCGCAGCCAGGAACGCACGAATCCGCGGGCGAATGACCATGTGCGATGTTTGCCGCGGGCACGGTTAAGGCGGGATTAACGGGCTTGTTCTCGAGTACCACGGGAACAGTTGCGGTAGCCGCGGATGTAGCCCGGATTGAGCGACCCGCGAAATCCGGGACCGCCCTCCCCGCATGTCCGCTTCGCTTCCATACGGCTACGGGCCGCTGCGGGCTAACGGGCCACGCGCGATCAGGCCAGCCCCTTGATCGCGGTGCGGCCGCCATATCGCGCCTGCGCTCCGAGCTCCTGCTCGATGCGCAGGAGCTGGTTGTACTTCGCGGTGCGGTCGGAGCGGGCGAGCGAGCCGGTCTTGATCTGCCCGCAATTGGTGGCGACGGCGAGGTCGGCGATGGTGGAATCCTCGGTTTCGCCGGAACGATGGGACATCACCGCGGTATAGCCCGCCTTGTGGGCCATCTCGATGGCGGCGAGCGTCTCGGTGAGCGAGCCGATCTGGTTGACCTTGACCAGGATCGAATTTGCGAACCCCTGCCTGATGCCCTCGATGAGCCGCTTGACGTTGGTGACGAAGACATCGTCGCCGACCAGCTGGCATTTCGCGCCGATCGCTTCGGTGAGCGCCTTCCAGCCGTCGAAATCGTCCTCCGCCATGCCGTCCTCGATGGACACGATGGGGTAGCGCCCGACCAGTTCGGCGAGGTAGCGCACCTGCTCGTCCCGCGATCGGACTTTCCCTTCGCCTTCATAATGGTAGGCGCCATTCTTGAAGAATTCGGTCGAGGCGGGGTCGAGCGCCAGCGCGATCTCCTCCCCGGGCCGGTAGCCGGCACTCTCGATCGCCTTCATGACGAAGCCGAGGGCGGCGTCGGCCGACGGCAGATTGGGCGCGAAACCGCCCTCGTCGCCCACATTGGTGTTGTGGCCGGAATCGTGCAGCGCCTTCTTGAGGGTCTGGAACACTTCGACGCCCATGCGCAGCCCCTCGGCGAAGCTCTCCGCGCCGACCGGCATGATCATGAATTCCTGGAAATCGATCGGGTTGTCGGCGTGCACGCCGCCATTGACGATATTCATCATCGGCACCGGCAGCAGCCGCGCCGAGGTGCCGCCGACGTAGCGGTAGAGCGGCAGGTCCCGCGCCGCGGCGGCGGCCTTGGCGACGGCGAGCGACACGCCGAGGATGGCATTGGCGCCGAGCCGGCTCTTGTTGGGCGTACCGTCGAGCCCGATCATGGTCTCGTCGATCTTGACTTGGGCCTCGGCATCCATGCCGCCGACGGCATCGAAGATCTCGCCGTTGACCGCATCGATCGCCTTGCGGACGCCCTTGCCGAAATAGCGCTTCTTGTCGCCGTCGCGCAGTTCCACCGCCTCATAGGCCCCGGTGGAGGCGCCTGACGGCACCGCGGCGCGGCCGAGGCTGCCGTCTTCCAGCACCACGTCCACCTCGACGGTGGGGTTGCCGCGGCTGTCGAGAATTTCGCGGCCGATGATGTCGACGATGGCGGTCATGCTCGCTCCGGCGCTTGGTTTTGCCGGGGCTTCTACAGGATCGCAGGCCGGGCGGCCATAGGGGTCCGCCGGACCGCTGCGATGAGTGATGCCTGGAGGGCATTCATCCTGCGTCTCTCCTGGCGGTCTTGCCCCTGAAGCACGAACTGGTTCCCGATGATCGCTCCGTAGAAAATTGATTCACTTTGATTCCGTGTATTGACGCCAAAGCAACTGTCCGGCGCGCACAAGCAGTGAGCATCAGCGCCGATCGAGAAACACGCGCGAAGCCGTCGGCAGGTATCAGCTGCGTCGGACGGTCGCAGGAACGGGCCGGTCGTGCGCCTTCTTTAGCTACAGGTCGCGCATGAGCGCACTGGAAACGTGAAGCTCGGCGGCGCCAGCCAGAAGACGACGGGCACGATCAAGGAGGTGAGAGGTGTCGTTGACGCGCAGCAAAGAGCGAGTGCTCACGACAATGTTGGGGGTCAAGTTCCTGATGCGCGACGGCGAGACGGAGGTTGCCTGCAGAGCCGAGCGCGAGTTGCTTCGCTACAGGTTCGGCAGCACAGACCGGGCCGGCGATGAAGACAGGTTCAAGCTCCATCGAGAGGCGATCGAAGAAGCTGCGAGCATAAAATATGACGCCGGCATGATCGAGGCCCATACCGATGCGGCCGTGGTCGTCACCGAGGCGGATATGGCATCCTCGCTCAGTCGGAAGATGTAGGCGACGTCCGCCCGGGCAAGGCCGAGCCTCTATAGTGACGGGCGAGGCTCGACGATCGCGTCATTTGAGGTGCCCCCACACCCGGTTCGATCTCCGCGCCTGTCCATCGGGTGAGCAATTCTGAGCAGACGCCGACGGATCGGCGGGCGCAGCCTTCGGTGGATCAAGTCACCGTTTCAACGTGACTGCGCCCCGAGCACGTCGGGGCCCCGGAGAGGTGCCATGAACAATTCGCAACGCTACCGCTTGAACGCGGCAGATTGCCTTTTGGCGGCCAAAAAATGCCGATCCGACTACCGCGGCCTTCTTGTTTCTACCGCCGCTTTGTGGCACGCGCTCGCCCGCCAAGATGACGCGATAGAGGAACTGCTCGCGAGCTGGGAGGCGGCCGAGCCCGCCCACGAAACCGGACGAGTGTTGGCCTTTCAACCGACTTCACCAGGCGCCGGCTCACTGCGCCGGCATGCCTCACTCGGCGCCGGCCGGGACCAGCGCCGTCAGGGCAGCGCCGAACTCGTGGTGCTCGGCGAACGTCGCGCCGACATCCACAGCGCGTCAATTCAACCATGATCCGAGGTTCAAGCATTCCCCACACGCGTCGGCAAATCCCGTCGTCGGATTTGAGGTGCTTGTCGCGAGCCAAAATTTGCCCAGGGATCGTCGAGCAAAAGAGGGCGTGATGAAGTGGCTTTGGGCGGCTTTACTAACTTCGACAGCCATTGCGTCGGCAGAGGCCTATACCTGCGCGGACGTGCGTGCTCTCAGCCCCGAGAAACAGGCTTATTACATCAGAGTTCTCAGCATCACGCAGGCCGAGCAAGACCGTATCCGTCGCGAGTGCTACGGGCCAAAGGCGTCGATTGGCCATTTTGGCCACGGCCAGCGGGATGTACGCGCCGAACAGTGACACTTGGCATCGACCCTTCTTCCAGCCGAACACCTTCAGCACGGCATTTGGCGCCGCGCGCTGCTTGCTTTGTTTTTGGCCACCAGTCCGGTGAGAGCCCTTCCGTAACGACAATCCGTCGATTGGTGGGCAGCTAACTTTTAATCTGCGGCTGATCGTGGAGCACCACGTTCAACAAGGACCTGTGGACCTCGATGTGGCCGTTGTAATCGATAAGGCCCAATTGCCGAAATTTGTTCATGAAAAAGCTCACGCGCGCTCGCGTCGTGCCGATCATCTCCGCCAGCGTCTCTTGGCTGATTTTCGCTATGATCGGCTCCGGCCGGCCTTCCTTGCCGAAATTCGCCAGAAGCAAAAGGGTCCGCGCCAGCCGCTTCTCGCTAGAATTGAACAATTGATCGATCAGATCCTCTTCTACACGAAGGGTTCGGGCCAAGAGGTGCTTGATAAACAACTCGGCAAATGCCGGCTCTTCATGAATCACGCGGGTAATGTCTGTCTTTGATAATCGCACGATCACGCATTCCGTCATGGCGGAGACCGTTGCCAGACGCAGCGCCTCTCCGGTCAAGCACCCTTCCCCAAAGAAATCGCCGGTTGCCAGAAGCGCGACCACGGCTTCCTTCCCCCGCTCGGAGACGACGGTCTTTTTGACCTTGCCGCTCTGAACGTAGAAGACAGAATCCGCTGCTTCGCCCTGCGTGTAGATAATTTGATTCTTCCGATAATTGGAAATCGTTCGCCCCCCGTTCACTTTCGACAGAAATACCTTGGGATCGAACGAGGGCTTTCGTTTGCGTTTCATGCCAGGCCCTTCTTATCGCGAGGGGTATCCCTTATGCTAGCGGACCGTGCGAGGCTTCGCGCGTGGCGATCCTGACACAGGATGACCGCCGAACTGTTCGCGTGAAGACGTCGACTTACCGGGATCGCCCACTGCCCGTTGTCGACGACCGTCCGGCTCGCCAAGCGGACGATACAATACGATTTTGCCAGACGACTCCGCGAGGTTGTGCCCCAGTTGGGAGGCGCTGTCGGTAATGTACATTACCGATTCGGCGGCCAGCCTACCTTTTATGCGTATGTTTTCGGAAGATGAAAGGCGAGGCGCGATCTAACCAATTGATAACATTCACAAGATTCCTTGATGAGGCCTTGCCGGTCAAGTATCGTGACCTGCCGGCGGCCACGCTCAACCAAACCTGCGCGCTCCAGCTCTCGGGCAGCATTCGTGATGGTAGGCCTCTGAACACCCAGCATTTCGGCGAGGAGGCCCTGGGTGATCAGCAGTGTGTCCTCGTCACTGCGGTCACGCATCATGAGCAGCCAACGCGCCAGCCGCTGTTTGAGGTTGTGCGCACCGTTGCACGCCACCGAGACCAGGACCTGCTCGAGAAAGGCTTGGATGTAAGCGGACATGACATTTCGGAAGGGCGGCATCGACGCCATCTCCCGCGCAAAGGCCGTGCGCGACATCCTGGCCGCGCTGCCCGGGATTTGCACCAAAAGCCTGACAGAGGATGTCTTGGCGCCGAAGAAGGCTTGCACACCCGTGCAACCCTCCCGACCGATCGTCGCCATCTCAATGACGCTTCCGTCAGCATAAACTGCGACCACGGAGACGACGCCGCTATCGGGGAAAAAGACGTGGTCGAGCGAACTATCGGCGTCGGACAGGACCTCTGCGCGTTGGCATCGAATGTGTTCAAGCTCGGGCATGATGCGCTTGAGATCGCGGGATGGCAGGGCGAGCAAAAGCCGGTTGCGGGGCCAATTTGATGAACCGTTCATGCCTTTGAACTACGCTCGGCACGCGTAAGTTCCGGGAGGATCTGAATTGTGACGTCATCCTGCGGTTCTCCCGTTCGGCGCAGGTCCCTGGAACCTATCCGACAAGGGTCCCCTGGCTTTACCATGCCGGGCGGAAACTCGATGCGGGCGCGTGTCCTTGTCGTGGAACGATATTCTAATTGTCACGTTGGTAGCCACTCGCTATCGGCCTGGGTATCGAGCGTTCGGCCCACTTGGCCAGCTTGGGATGCCAACGCTCGGCAATTCAGTATTTCCAACACCTGACCAGGTCTGCTTACCGCGGATGATGACGACGCCCAATCGAAGCCGCTGGCTGATCGCCTCGAGCGTCCTGCTGGTGGGATTGGTGGTCGCGATAGCCATCGCCGCCGCGCTGGCGCCCACCCTGCTTCCGGCCGGCGACCAAATGGGCGGCGAAGGCCGGCGGATCGCGGCCGGCGTCATCTTCGCCGGAAGCTATCTCGCGCTCGCGATCGGCCGGATTCCCGGCCTGAGCATCGACCGCGCCGGCATCGCCCTGGTCGGCGCCGGCCTCATGGTCGCATCGGGCGCCCTGCCCCTCGAGGATGCCTACAAGGCGATCGACCTCGATACCATCACGCTGCTGCTCGGCATGATGATCGTCGTCGCCAATCTGCGGCTTTCGGGCTTCTTCGCCGCCGCCAATACCCGGGTCATTGCGCACGCAAGGCGACCTTTGATCCTGCTCGGCGCGGTCGTCGCGACCTCCGGCGTCTTTTCCGCCTTCCTGGTGAACGACGCGATCTGCCTGGTGCTGGCCCCGCTCGTGCTGGAGTTGACGCTCGCGCTGGGACGCCGACCGGTGCCTTACCTGCTGGCCGTGGCGATGGCGTCGAATGTCGGGTCGACCGCGACCATCACCGGCAATCCGCAGAACATGATGATCGGCAGCTTCTCGCAAATCCCCTACACCAAATTCGCCCTGGCGCTGGGGCCGGTCGCGCTGGCCGGGCTGACGGTCACCGTGGCGCTCATCGCGCTGTTCCATCGCGCCGAGTTCGCCGGCGACGCGCGCCTGGAAGCGGCGCCGCCGAAGGCCGGTGCCAATCGCGTGCTGGTGATCCGCGCATTGCTGGCGACCCTGATCCTGATCGCATTGTTTTTCGCCGGGGTGGTGCCGGCCAAGGCGGCGATCATCATCGGTGGCCTCCTGCTGCTGACCCGACGGGTGAAGAGCCGGCGGGTCTATGCGGATGTCGACTGGTCGCTGCTGCTCATGTTCGCCGGCCTGTTCATCATCGTCGCCGGCGCGCAGCACGCGCTGCTCGGCCCCGACATCATTGCGGCCGCGGGTAAGCTTCACCTCGACCAGGTTCCCGTGCTGAGCGTGGTGACGGCGGTGCTGTCCAACCTGGTCAGCAACGTGCCGGCGGTGCTGATGCTCAAGCCGTTCGTCGACGCCCTGAACGACCACGACACGGCGTGGCTGGTGGTCGCGATGGCCTCCACGCTCGCCGGCAACTTCACCGTGCTGGGATCGATCGCCAACCTGATCGTGGTGCAGCGGGCCGCCGTTTCCGGCGTGGCGATCGGCTTCTGGGACTATTTCAGGGTCGGCGCGCCGCTGACCGTCATCACCCTCGCGATCGGGACGCTGTGGCTATGGCGGTGACATCGACCAAGAGCAGGCCCTTCGACCCGCGCTCTCTCGACGCCGTCAACTTCCTGCTGTCCGACGTGCGAGGCGCGCTCGGGCCTTATCTCAACGTCTTCCTGGTGACCCAGCAGTATTGGAGCCTGTCCCAGGTCGGATTGGTGACCACGATCTCCGGCCTGCTCGGGATCGCGGTCCAGACGCCGATCGGCGCCGCGATCGACGACACTCGTGCCAAGCGCGGAGCGTTCGTCCTCGCGCTCGCCGCGCTGGGTATCGGCGCCATCATCATATTCGCGTGGCCGAGTTTCTGGCCGGTCTTGGTCGCCAACAGCCTGATGGCAATCGTCGGGGACGTCTTCGGTCCAGCGGTCGCGGCGCTGACCTTGGGCCTCTACGCGCGCAAACATTTGGCGAGGCGCATGGGGCGGAACTCCGCCTTCGACCATGCGGGCAATGTCGCCATCGCCGTGGTGGCGGCCGGGGTCGGCTATGCCTTCTCGCAGCGCGTCGTCTTCCTTCTCGTGCCGGTCTTCGCCGTGCTCGCCGCCATCGCGGTGCTGTCCATTCCGGCCGAGGCGATCGATTACGACCGGGCGAGAGACCTCAACGGAGAGCACGACGGGGCGACGGCCACGTCAAGCCCCGCCGGCTACGGCATCCTGTTCAAAACCCGGCCGCTGGTCATCTTCGGGCTGTGCGCCATGCTGTTCCATCTTGCCAATGCGGCGCTGCTGCCGCTGGTGGGACAGAAGCTTGCCGCCGCATATCCGGACGAGGCGACGGCCATGATGTCGGCCTGCATCGTCGCCGCGCAGGCGGTGATGCTGTCGATCGCCCTCCTGGTCGGCCGCACCGCCGACAGTTGGGGCCGCAAGCCCTTGTTTCTCGCCGGGTTCGCCATCCTGCCCATCCGCGCCGTGCTCTACACGCTTTCCGACAACGGCTTCTGGCTGGTCGGCGTGCAATTGCTCGACGGCGTCGGCGCGGGGATTTTCGGTGCCCTCACGCCGTTGGTGATCGCCGATATCATGCGCGGCACCGGGCGCTACAACCTGGCCCAGGGCGCCATCGCCACGGTCCAGGGGATCGGCGCCTCGCTGAGCGGGCTGGCTGCAGGAGCAATCGTCGACCACTTCGGCTACAGCGCCACCTTTCTCGCCGCCGGCGGCGTCGCGGCCGTGGCACTGGCAGTGTTCGCCCTTTGGATGCCGGAGACCGCCGAACCGGAAATGGGCAGTCACGACGTAGCGGATACCGCCGACGCAGCGAGCGAACCACTCCCGCAGCCGCAAAAAGGCGGCGCCCCCGTGTGCGGCCGGTCAGCAGTTTCACCGTGAGCCGCGAGAGCGGACCTTGTGCCGGGCTGGCCCGCCCGGCCATTCTCAGCGGCCGGATGCAGCCATCGACGGCCGGTTTGCGGCCTGCGACTTCACCGTCGACCGCCCGGCCATCTGTTTCGATAGGGCCATCAGCTGGGGCACCATGCCTTCGAGCTGCTCGTTTGCCGCCTCGAGTTCACCCTGCCGCTGTTCGGCCGGACTTTCGGCGTCGGCGATGTCGGCGTTCAGCTTCGGCAACGGCTGGACGCGCGTTTTGCTCCGGCGATAGGCCGACATCACGCTGCGCGGCACCGCGAACAGCGCGAGCGTTCGCGCCACGCCGAGCCAGGCCTGGGCCTGGCAGGGATCGAAATATTTCCCCTGGATGCGCAGCCGGTCGAACAGCTGGCGCTGCCGGTTCTTCATCGATATGCCGGACATGGAAACGCTGTATTCGAGCAGGAATTCTGGCAGGTTCGCGAACTCCGACGTTTTCGACATCCGGCGCAGCAGCTCATAGTCTTCCGCCGCCGGATAGGCACATGAGTACGGCCCGGCGTCGCGCAGCGTCTGCGATCTCACCATCCAGGTCGGATGCATGATGTAGCTGTTGAGAAACAGCGCATCGCGAATGTCGCGGGAATCGCAAGGCGGCCGAAATTGGTACACCACTTCACGCGTATTCTCGTCGAAAAAGCGCGCCCAGGCGCCGACCAGCGCAATGCCGGGATGGGTCTCGAGAAAGGCCATCTGCTTGGCGAGGCGGTCGGGGTGGCTGATGTCGTCGGCATCCATCATCGCCACGAATTCATAGGGCCGGGCGAGCAGGCGCTTCAGGCCGAAGTTCTTTGCCCCGGCGACGCCGAGATTCCTGTCGGGCCGGATGATTTCGACGCCGTCGCCCAACGGACCGAGGAATTCGGCCAGCGGCATGCGGCTGCAATCGTCGACGATGAGCAGGTCGAACGGCTGGCTGTTGCGCGCGAGGCTGTCGAGCGCCCGGCGGATCGTCTTTTCCGCGTTATAGGCGGTCATGAGGACGGCGAGTTCCCGCGACAATCGTTTTCTCCGCGACCGCGTCGGTGTACGGTCATGAAAGGTTACAGACCTCGGGCGGAATCACCTGAAAGGTCAGAGAGCATCGTCGGCAGTGCGACGGAATCGCCGCCACGCCGCACCGAAGACTACCTCAGCGGCGGCCATCGTTCGCACGGGCCGCGACTATCGGCACTCCGCCCATTGTCTTACCTGACGATTTAGATATCCAACAAAGCGCTCGGCGGGGTCAACCAGCCATGCAATGATGTCGCTCATTGGTTTGGGGCCTTTCTTCTGCACTTTGAACGCGCGTTTCGCCCGGTCAACACAACCTGTCGCGACACTAGGCAGCGGCGATTGCCGGAGCGTTAATGTGACTGAAGAAAGTCGGTCGACGTTTCGACAAATGTTCGGCGGTTAATCGTAGGTTACTTTGGATGGGGAAAGCTTTCCGCCGGCGGCGTCGCGGCCGTGGCCCCGGCCATCTTCGCTCTCCGGATACCGGAGACCGCCGAACCGGAAACCGGCCGTCGCGACGAGGCGATCGAAGCCGGCGGACTGTTCGAGGGCGCACCGGAGACGTGAGGCGGTGCCGGGGATCGGGCAATCAGCTCACAGCGGAATGAGCCCGATCGCCTTCTTCAGGTTGTCGTAAGGGCGCGCCCCCGCGCCGTGGGCGGGCGCGATCGTCTTCACGTCGAGATTGTTCATGGTGATGACCCGGTAGAGGTCGATCATCTGCTCGGGCGTGCGGACGAAATCCCTGGGGTCGTTGCCCTCGGGCGGATTGTAGCCGTCGCCCCAGAACACCAGCCCTTCCTTCGGGATGTAGACCAGGAGATTGGCGACGTTATGGCTGGTGCCCTTCATGTGGTAGATCTCGATGGTCTTCGTCCCGTCGGTCATCACCTTCTTGTCGCTCACGGTTTCGAAGACCGCAGGCCGGGGCGATTTCGACAGCAGGTCAGGCGCGATCGTGCGCGGCCTCGCCCACGCCTTCTCGAAGAACGGCTTGTTCGTCTCATGGGTGACGACGGTCGCGCCCTGCGCCACATAGGTCCTGAGCCCGCCGGCGTGGTCGTAATGCGCATGCGTATTGATGACGTAGCGGATCGGCTTGTTGGGGATGACCTTCTTGATCTCCGCGATGACGGCCAGCGAGCGTGCCTCGCTACCGATGCCTTCGACCACCACCACGTGATCCCCGAATTCGACGGCCCAGTTGCGCGCATTGGGCGTGCCGAAGTACCAAACGCCGTCGGCGATCTTGTCGACGGACACCCTCAGCGCCGGTGGGGCCGGGGTTTGCTGGACATTGGCCGGGACGTCGATCGACACGGCGGCGTTGGGCTTCACCTCGCCGACCCTGATGTCCAGGGTCGGATAGCCGTCCTCGGTCCGCACGATATGCCGCGGGAATTTGACCCCGCCGAAGTCGGCGTAGTCGGTATAGGCGATTTCGATCGGATAATCGCCGACGACCTCGTTGGTCGACAGGTAGCTCACTTTCTCGACCAGGTTCTGCGCGTCGAGCGTCGCCTTGACCTCTCGGCTGCCGAGGCTGAACGTGGCAGTGTCGCCTTCGACGCGCGCCGCATTGGCCATGGCGGCCTTGATCACGCCATGGGGGGTGGCCCACACCTCGAGCAAGCGACCGCCGACCGCGCCGGGATTCGGCACCGCGCGGTCACCGGCTTCCTGCCAGGCGAATTTGCCGCTGACCACCGAGACCGTACGCTGGTCGGCCGCGACCGCCTGCGCCCCGCCGCCACGCGGCGGGTGCTCGCCCTGCGAGCGCACCTGGATCACCCGCATCGCCGGCGCCTGGTAGTCGATCGCGGCGCTGTAGGTGCGCTGCACGAACCGTGGCCAGCGCTGCCCCGGCTCGAACGCCTGCCCGAAGCTGAACACGTCGCCGCTGCCCGTGTACTGGATCGAATTGAGGGTCGCGGCTCCCATGGCCTCGGCTGCGGCGGTGAGCCGGTTTGTCTGGGCATGGCTCGCCGTCGACAGCATGACTGCTATTCCGGCAATGGCTGTCCAGTGTATCCGCATCGTCGCCTCCCCTCGAAACATTGTTCTTTGGTCATTGCCCGGCCCGATCGGCCGTTACCGATGGCCGAGCTGCTCGGCAGACGGGGCGGATCGGCGAAACCCGATCCCACCCTGCCCATGCAGCAAAAGCATGGAATGTAATGGCGAAGCTTATTGCATAGGATTTGCCGGCCCTCAAATACGTCTCGCACGCAACGGGATTGTTCACCGGCAAATCAACGGCAGACCTTCACGTAGGTGCAGATCTTCTTGAAATTTTCCCAGTGGCATTGCTGTTCCATCCGGCACGTCTTGCCCTGGGCTGCGGCCACGGTCGGGGCGGCGGCGGTGCCGAGCAGCACGAGGGCGGCCGCGAGCGGGATAAATCGGTTCATGTCAAAGTCTCCTTTGCTTGGGTTGCACGCGAAAATCAGCAGGCCGACAGCGGAACGCCGAACGCGGCCTTTTGCCTGGTGTCGAGCAGGCACCCGTCCTTCCAGGTGCCGCGAACGGTGCCGCTCGCATTGGCGAGCGTGCCCAGGCCGTTCGGCTTGCCGTTGCGCAATTCGCCTTCGTAGCGCACGCCCTGGACTATCAGGATGCCGCGGCCATTGGGTTCGCCGTCGATGAGTTCGCCGTCGTAGCGCCCGCTCGGCCACACCTGGGTGCCGTAACCGATCTGGCGGCCCTCCCGCCACTCGCCCTCGTCGGACTCGAAGGGCAGGTTGCCTCGAAACCATTGCGCGGCGCCGCGCCCCTGGGCCATCCCGTTGGCGCAGGCACCAGACCAGCGGATCGTCTCGTTGGCCTGGGGATGCGGATTCCAGACCTTGCAGCCGGCGCCGGTGTCGAGAATCCAGGCGCCGATCTCCGCGCAATGGGCCACGATCGGAACGGCGAGCATGAGCGCCGCGCCTAGCGCGGCGCCGCGGCCCGCAAGCGAAACGGTCGACATGAACCGGCGTCGCATACCCGCCTCACTGCGCCAGCATGGGAACGACAACGTCGTTCAACAGCTTGTTCGGCACCGCGATGAACTTGTCGCGGATGATACCGCCGGCGTCGATCACATAGGTGACCGGCACGCCCTCCGGCGCGCCGAAACCATTGACGCTGATATCGTTGATCCAGGCGGCGGGATAGGCGAGCCCCGCCGCCACCTTGCGCATCCTCGCGGCGTCGCGCGCAAAATCGATGCTGATGCCGATCAGCTCGAACCCCTGCCCGCGATGCCGCCGGTAGAACGCATCGAGCGTCGGCATCTCCTTGCGGCAGGGTGCGCACCAGGTCGCCCAGAAATTGACGAGCACGACCTTGCCGCGCAGCGCGGCGAGGTCGATGCTGGCGCCGTCGAGGGTCATCAGGACCAGCGGCGGCGCCGCTTCCCCTATCTCGGGCGCGGCCTGCACCCGATCCAATGCGAAGGCCGATGCGATCGCGCCGATCAACAGCACCGGGATGAAGCGAGCGACTCGCATGGCATTTCCTCGTGCTCTCAGAAATTATAGCTCGCGACGGCCTTGATCAGAATGGGCGCCATCAGCTGGCCTTCGGTTCCACCGGCCGTCGGCAGGCCGCCATTATCGGCCGCGTTGGTGCGATAATAGAACGGAACCTCGACATCGGCATAGAGTTTGAGGACGCGGTTATTGGCCTCGTCCAGCACCTTGGTCAGCTCGATCCCGGGCGAGAACATCAGCCGGTCAAAGCCGCTGTTGTAGGGATCTGCCGCGTCGCCGCTGTCGTGGACGCGGTGCGACGCGATGATCTGCGCGAGCGGCGTGATCTTGTCGAAGCCGAGCACATTGTACCAGTTGTTGTAGAGAACGCCGACGGCGCCGTCCGCCTGATAGCCGGGCTTGTAGACCTGCAGGAGGCCCGAGCCCTGCGGGTCGTAGGCGTAGCGATAGAGGAAGGGCACCTGCCACCGCACCTGGGAGAAATACTGCCAGGCATTGTCGCCGGTGATCATGCCGCGGTGGAACCCGCCGAGCAGGAGATCGGTGCTGCCGGTCCCGATCTGGCTGTCGCGATCCATCCCGGGGGCGGTGTAGATGCCGGTCGGGAGCTTGAGGCCGAAGGTGACGCCGGTGGACATGTCCTGGAAGAAGCCGGTGTACATGCCCATGATCTCGGCGTCGCCCCAATCCCTGGCGTTGTATGTCGTCGTCGCGCCGGTCGCCGGGTCGGTGACAGTGGTGAAGTCGCGATTGACATAGGGCAGGCGCGCCATCACGCCCCATTCGCGGTTGAACATGTATTGGAAGCCGGCAACGTACCAGCTCGTGTTGAGGTTCTTGTCCGAGTTGAGGACGGAGGACCCCTTGGAGTTGCCGATCCAGTTGGTGTTCTGGTTGGAATGCCAATATTCGACGAACACCCGGCCGCCGTGATCGTTTTCCTGCGGCAGCAGTCCGCCGCCGACATCGAATACGCTGCACCCGCATGCGCAGGCGCGCGCCGCGGTGGTGGTGAGGCCGAGAAGCGGCACCATCGCCACGATGAGCGAGGCCAGGAAGGTGATGAAGGCCAAGGCTGTTCGTCGGGGTGCGCGGCGGCGCTGTGGCGCTTGCGAGGCGGAAGACATGGTGACACCGATCGTGTTTGTACGCTGCGACACAGCCGGACGACGGCGCGCCTGCGGGCGGACGATGAAGGTGAAAGCGGCGGATGCGGATTCGAACATGACCGTCTCGCGCCGTTAGAACTTGAAGTTCACGCCGGCACGCGCGGTCTGGATGACCAGATCCGCCGAGCCCTGGAGCGGATTGGTTCCGCCCGCGGCGTCGGTGATCGCGCCGACCCCGTTGGTGGTGCCCGGGAAGCCCGCGAACAGGTATTCGAATTTGATCGTCCAGTTGTCGGTCCAGGCGTATTCCCATCCGACGCCGGCGGTCCAACCCACCAGCGATTTCGAGCCGGTGAGGATGCCCGTGCCGGCCGGGACGAGAGCGTCCAGGTAGGTCTGCGAATAGCTCGCCTTGGTGAAAGCCGCGCCGCCGGTGATGTAGAACAGGTTGCGGTCTGCGGCGACGCCGAGGCGCGGACGCACGGTCGCGAAGTAATTGGTCGTCAGCGACTGGGTGACTGTGAACGAGGTCACTCCGTCGCTCAGCGTCGCTGTCGCGTTGAGGATCTGCGGATTGCCGTGGAAGTAGTCGGCATCGCCTTCAAGGCCGTAGACGAGCGTCCCCGACTGCCAGTTGCAGCCGGCTTGGCCGCCGATGAGCAAATTGGCGCTGTTGGCCGACCCGGTTCCGCCCAAGTCGACCAATCCGGCATTTTCCGGTGTCAGGTGCGTTCCGATGCCCACACCGGTGGTGAAGTTCGATTCGCTTTCGGCGCCGCCGCCATTGAGGCCGACATAGCAGCCGCCCCAGTTGTAGGTGCGTGCGACGGGCGCCTTGACCGGCATGTCCGCAGCGACAGCCGCCGTCGACGGCAGCGCGAGCGGCGTCGCCGCGGCGACGGCGAGCAACGCGGCAAGTTGGACGCCGCGCGATGGCGGCTGCGATTTGTGAACGGGCGATTGCCCGGTGAAGATGCGATTGAACATGCTTTTCCCCATTCGCGCCCAACCGCGGCGTCATGACTTGGCGTCATGACTTGGCGCGGTGAATTGGCGCGGTGAATTGGCGACATATTTCGGTGCCCGCGGTTGGCGGACAATTCACTGAAGGCTTGCAGGAGGTTTGGCGGCTAAGCGGCCGCCACGCGTCACGCCGCGGCCGGAGGCCCGCGCGGTCGTGCACTGGCGTCGACTGTGGCCGGCGCCAAGCGCCAAGCCACCAGCGGCCACGGCGCAATCGATATCTCTACGCGGCAAAACACCGTCGAAACTGCTGGCGGCTCCAATACGAAGCCGGGCCCCGCGACGCAGAAGACGCAATGGGTGTCGCCGGCTTGGCCTTCGGGAGCGCCAGGAAGCGCCGGCGCGGCATTATCATGGCGGCAGAGTTCGAAGCCGGCCCAATCGGTGCCGCCGGCGGCGTCGGCGAGCCGTGCACCGGAAATCGCAGAACCAGCCAGCGCAAAGGCCATGCCGTGTATGAACAGGGCATAGACGAGGAGGCATGCGGTCAGCCGCCGCCACCTGTACCATCCCTGCGTGTTGCGATGCATGCCGTTCCCCGGGTCGGCGAAGCTTATCGACGCCCCGCACGCCCATGCAATCGAATTTCGCGCGGGCCGTCTATTTGGGCCGCCGCTGTGGCTCGCCGGGCACGAGAAAATGCGGTAATGACCCGCCCGCAACCACTCAGGCGCAGCACAACCGACATGGCATCAAAGCCTCTCCAGCTCGGCCGACCCACCAGAATTCCCGGCCTCCCCGGCCGAGGCCGTGCTCGACCGCGTGACCAATCCCCATCCCGGAGCCGACTATGTCGCGCGCTTCACCTTTCCGGAATTCACCTCACTGTGCCCGGTGACGGGGCAGCCCGATTTTGCCATCGTTGTGATCGACTACCTGCCGCGGCGCTTTCTCATCGAGTTCGAAATCGCTCAAGCTATATCTCAACAGCTTCCGCAATCATGCTGTTTTTCATGAGGATTGCACGGTCTCCATCGGCAAGCGTCTGGTCGCTCTTCTCAAGCCGCGATGGCTCCGGATCGGCGGCTATTTCCATCCCCGTGGCGGCATGCCGATCGACGTGTTCTGGCAGGCCGGACGGCTGCCGCGCAATGTCTGGGTGCCCGAACAGGGCGTGCGCGCCTACCGCGGCAGGGAATAACGATAGGTTCGGAGCCGGGAGCGGGCCGGGGGCATGGCCGATGACGACGGTGTCCGGGGAGGCGAAACAGCACGCCTCATCTCCGGCCGCCGCTCCAGGTCACGTAGGCGCCGGCCCAGGTGTAGCCACCGCCGAAGGCGGCCATGATCAGCTTGTCGCCGGGCGCGAGGCGGCTTTCGTAATCCCACAGACACAGCGGGATCGTGGCCGCGGTGGTGTTGCCGTATTTGTGGATCGTGATCATCACGCGCTCGAGCGGCACCCCCATGCGCTCGGCGGTGGCTTCGATGATCCGGCGATTGGCCTGATGCGGCACCAGCCAGGTCGACGTCCGCGGCACTGAGCTGGTTGCGCTTCATCAGCTCGGACGCGACTTCGGCCATCTTGGCCACGGCGAATTTGTAGACCGCGGCGCCTTCCTGGTGGACGTAATGGAGCCGGTCGGCGACCGTCTGCGCGGTCGGCGGCATCCGGCTGCCGCCGGCCTTCTGGTGCAGGAACGGCATGCCGGCGCCGTCCGAGCGGATCACCGTGTCGACGATGCCGTGCTCGTCGGCGGACGGCTCGATCATCACCGCGCCGGCGCCGTCGCCGAACAGCACACAGGTGGCGCGGTCGGTGTAGTCGATGATCGCCGACATCTTGTCGGCGCCGACGACGACGATCTTCCGCGCGCGGCCGGTCTCGATGAATTGGGTCGCGATCGTCAGCGCGTAGAGGAAACCCGAACACGCCGCCTGGACGTCGAAGCTGCCGATGTTGCGGATGCCGACCATGTCGCAGACGAGGTTCGCGGTCGACGGGAACACCATGTCCGGCGTTGTGGTCGCGCAGATCAGGAGATCGATGTCGGCCGGCGCGGTGTTGGTCTTTTCGAGGAGCCCCTTCACCGCTCCGCTCGCCATGTGCGAGGTGCCGAGCCCCGCCCCCTTGAGGATGCGGCGCTCCTTGATGCCGGTGCGCTCGATGATCCAGGAATCCGTGGTGTCCACCAACGCGGCGAGCTCCGCATTGGTCAGCACATAGTCCGGCAGCGAACCATGCACCCCCGTGATCGCCGCGCGGATCGTACTCGGGCGCCTTGTCTCGGGCTGTTTGATCATGTCGCTGAGGCGATCCCTTTCGGATTTCCCTGTTAGCACGCCGCATTCGACGATGAAACCGGGCTGGAAACCGGACCTGAAACCGGGTCGGAACGCGCGGCCATGGCGAGCACGATGGCGGCGGCGCGGGCGCTCGGCACGGCGACGCCGACCTCCATGACGGCATCGAGCCGCGCCAGGGCCTCGCATTGCCGCCGGCGCTGCGGTGTATCGCCGATCAGCGGCACGAGGGCGTCGGCGAGGTTCTGCGGCGTCGCGTCTCGCTGCAGCAATTCCGGCATGATTTTCTCGCCGAGAATGAGGTTGGCGAGCCCGATCGTATCCGTCGTCACCAGGGCGCGGGCGATCAGTTCCTCGAACAGCGCGACCCGGTAGGCGATGATGGTGGGAACCCCGGCGAGCGCAAGTTCGAGCGTGACCGTTCCCGAGGCCGCGAGCGCGGCGCGCGCCTGGCGGAAGGCGGCCCATTTCTCCGCTGTTTCGACGACGATGCGCGGGGCCGCCGGCCAGCCGCGGGTCGCCTGCTTCACCTCGTCGACGAGGTGCGGGACGGTCGGCAACACGATCTCGACGGCGCCGATGCGCTCGTTCGCACCGCGGCCATCGCCGCGCCGAACACGCCGATGTGACGCCTGACCTCGCCGCGGCGGCTCCCCGGCAGGACCAGGACGACCGGCGGGGCGGCATCGCGCCGCGCTGCTTCCTGCGGATTAGGGCGCAGCGTCGCCACCTGCTCGGCGAGGGGATGGCCGACATAGGTGCATGGCGGGCCCCCGAGCCGGCGATGGGCCTCCGGCTCGAACGGCAGCAGCGCCAGCACGTGATCGACGTAGCGCCGCATGGAAGCGGCACGGCCGGGCCGCCATGCCCATACCGTCGGCGATACATAGTCGATGATCGGGATCGACGGCGCCGCCGCGCGCACCCGCCGCGCCACGCGGTGGGTGAAATCGGGGCTGTCGATGATGACCAGCGCATCGGGTCGTGCGGCGACGACGGCGCCGGTGGTGCGGCGGAGGTGGCGCAGGATCGCCGGCAGCCGGCCCGGGATCGCGGCGAATCCGTTGATGGCGAGGTCGGCGATGGGAACCAGGCTGGCGAGGCCCTGCTCGGCCATGGCGTGTCCGCCGACGCCGGCAAATATGACGGGCCGGCCGGCCTGGGCGGCGATCGCCGCCATCAGCGGCGCCCCCAGCCGGTCACCGGATTCCTCGCCTGCGATGATGAACAGGTTGAGCGCATCGTGCGTCGCCCAGTTCTTCGAAGACGCCGCCGCCTCCATCAGTTCGCCTCGCCGTCGGCACGCCCGAACACGAACAGGCCATTGCTGTCGGCCGCCTCGACCAGGCGTTGCGGCTCGGCGACGATGGTGCCGCCGGCGACCACCGCGACGCCGGCGAGCCCCGCATGCGCCGCGTGGAGCACCGTGTCCGGCCCGATCGAGGGCAAATCGAAACGGCGGTCCTGGCGCTGCTTCGGCGCCTTGACGACCACGCCTACCCCGCGGGGAAGGCCGATGCGTCCGGCCTCGCGCAACGCCGCGACCCGTCGCAGCATCGCGTCGGTGCCCTCCGCCGCCTCGACCGCCAGAACGTGGCCCTTTCCGATCACCGCGGCCTGTCCGACATCGAACGGGCTCATGGCGGCCAGCATCTCGAAACCGCGTGCGATATCGGACATGGCCTCGGCATCGGGCCGATGGCGCCCGAGCGGGCCCGATGGAGCGGTGATATCCGGCGCCACCTCATGGGCGCCGAGCAGCGCGAAACCCGTCGGCTTCGAGGATCCGGCCGATTCCGGTCAGGAGATGATCGTCGCCGCCGCGAAAGGCGCGGATGATGCGCGGCATCGCGACCAGCGTGGCCCAGTCGAGCCGCACCTGGCGGATCGAGGGGCGCACCAATCCGCCGACGAGGACGAGGTCGCGGCAGCCCTCGGCGCGGGCGAGCCGGCGAAACCGCCCGAACTGGCCGACCGCGATCCAGCAATGCGGATAGGCCGCGACGGCCTGCGCATCGACGAAGCCGCGCAACGCGAACAGCATGACCCGGCGCCCGCGGCGCATGACCGCCGCCGCGACCGCCAGCGGAATGGCGCCGCCGCCGCAAATGATGCCGAGCGGCCCCTCCTGCGTCGCCGCTATCGTCATTGGTCGATCGTCATTGGTTCTTGGGTCGCGCCGTCGCTCCCCCGGCGGATGGCGGTGCTGAGCGGCCGCTTGCCGCCGCGGATGAAGGCGAAGACGCTCTCGATCAGCGGCACGCCCGCATAAGCCTGTTCGACCTGCGCCAGCCGGTCGCGGAACACGCCCTCGCCGAGGAACAGATCCTTATAGGCCATGCGCAGGCGATGGATATCGGCCTTGGCAAAGCCGCGCCGGCGCAGGCCCACCACATTGAGCCCGACCAGGTTGGCGAGCGGGCCCTGCGCCATGCCCCATGGGATGATGTCGGCGCGTATGCCGCTCAGCCCGACGATCATCGCGCCCTCGCCGATGCGGACGAACTGGCGCACCGCCGCCTGGCCGCCGAGGAAGCTGTTGTCGCCGACGCTCGCATGGCCGCCGAGCACGGCATTGTTGGCCATGACGACGTGGTTGCCGACCTTGCAATCATGGGCCACGTGCGATCCCGCCATGAGAAAGCAATGGTCGCCGATCTCGGTGATGCCGCGGTCGTCCTCGGTGCCGGTATTGACGGTGACGTTCTCGCGAATATCGCAGCCGGCGCCGATGGTGAGACGCGTCGGGCCGCCGCGGTATTTGACCGATTGCGGCGGCGTGCCCAGCGAAGCGAACGGATAGATCACGGTGCGCGGCCCGATCGCGGTATGCCCGGTGACGTTCACATGGGCGACCAGCCGGCAGCCCTCGCCGATCGACGACATCGGGTCCGATGACGCAATAGGGTCCGATCGCCGCGTCGGCAGCGATCTGCGCGCCCGGCGCGATGCGGGCGGTGGGATCGATCGAGGTCATCGCAGGCTCACGCGCTCGCGATCATGGCGCCGACTTCGGCCTCGGCGACGATCACGCCCGCGACCTTGGCTTCGCCGCGGAACCACCACATGGTCTTGCGCTTGGCGATCTTGGTCATGTGATATTCGATGGTATCGCCGGGAATCACCGGTTTGCGGAACTTCGCCTTGTCGATGGTGAGGAAATACACGACGTTTTCCTGCTGCTGCCGGCCGAGCGAGAGCATGCAGATGACGCCGGCGGTCTGCGCCATGCCTTCGATCATCAGCACGCCGGGAAATACCGGATTGTTGGGGAAATGCCCAAGAAATTGCGGCTCGTTGAACGTCACGTTCTTGATCCCGATGGCGCGATCGTCGCCCCTGATCCCGATGATGCGATCGACCATCAGGAACGGGTAGCGATGGGGAAGCGATTTCAGGATGCCCGCGATCTCGACCGATTCGATCGTGCTTGCGATCTCGTTCATGACAAGGCCTCAGCGTTCATCGGTGCTCCCGGTCACGGTGGGATCGGGCGGGGACTGGCGCGCGGCCAGTCGCTCCAGCGTCTTCATTTCGCGGAACCACAGCTTGGCGGGCTTGGCGGGCGTCCCGCCCCAGCGGGCGCCCGGCTGGAACATCGCCGTGGACGATGCTGGTCGCGGCTATTTGCGCGCCCTCCCCTATGGTGACGTGATTGTTCACACCGACCCGGGCGCCGAGCACGACGAAATCTTCGAGCATCACGCTGCCTGAAATTCCGGTCTGCGCGACCAGCACACAGTGACGGCCGATGCTGACATTGTGGCCGATCTGCACCAAGTTGTCGATCTTGGTCCCCTCGCCGATGACGGTATCGCGGGTGCCGCCCCGGTCGATGGTGGTGCCGGCGCCGATCTCCACGTCGTCCTGGATGATGACGCGGCCGATCTGCGGCACCTTCAGATGTCCCGACGGCCCCATGACGTAACCGAAGCCGTCCTGGCCGATGCGGACGCCGGGATGGATGATGACGCGGTCGCCGACCAGCGCATTCATCAGCGAAGCGCCCGGCTCCGATCGAGCAATTGCGGCCGATGCGGACCCCGGGGCCGATCACGGCATTGGCGCCGACCACCGTACCGGTGCCGATCTCGGCGCCCGGGCCGACGACGACGCCGGGATCGAGCACGACCCCGCTTTCCAGCCGTGCCGTCGCATGAACGCTCGTACCGGGCGCAATGCCTTCGGCGGCGAACAGGGAGGACGGCCGCAATGCCTGCGGGAACAACGCGCGCGCGATCGTGACGAAGGCCCGGTAGGGATCGCGCACGCGCAGGACCGCCAGGTGCGGCGGGTGCCGCGGCGACAAAACGCGGCGCGACCAGACAGGCACCGGCCCGGGTCGAGCCGATCTGATCGGCATATCTGGGGTTGTCGAGAAAGGCGAGATCGCGAGGGCGTCGCGGTGTCGAGCGGCGCGACGCCCGAGATGAGCCGTCCGGGCGGCGCCCGCGGCCCCGCCTCGGCACCGGTGAGCGCGGCAATCTCCGCAATCGTCAGAGATTTGGCACTCTTGAAGTACAGCGGCTCGGTCATCCCACCCGTACGCGTTCGCGGCGAAACTCAAATCCACCACCGCGACGGGCACTGCGGTTCGCCGCGGAGCGAAACGAATACCGCAATAACGCGCCGCGATCCAATGCCGCCTGAGGCAACACCGGCCTGAGCGCCATCGTTTCGAGCTGAACCGGATAGCGCTCCAAAATCAGGGTTAAACCATCCGTCGGATCGCACCACTAGAATCGGGTTCCGCCGCCGAACCGGAAAACCTGCGTCTTGTCGTAGGGTCCCTTGGTGAGCGCATAGGCGAAGTCGAACCGCAACGGACCGAACGGCGAATCCCAGATCAGGCCGGCGCCCACCGATGACCGGATGATGTTGATTTGCGTCAATCGTCATGGATTCGCCGGTTTGGTTCCAATAGGTCGGGCCCCGATAGTCCCACAACAATCCGGCGTCCGAGAAGAACGCCAGTTTCATGCCGAAGTCCTTCGGCACGAATGGCATCGGGGTCTGGAACTCGAGCGACGACGCCCAGTATAGCGAACCGCCGAGCGCGTCCTGGGTGCCGCCGTAGCCATAAACGATCTCGGCTGATGTCGCGCGGACCGAAGCCGGCGGGTTGGAAGCCGCGCACCAGCGACGGGCCGGCCTGGAACTCGTCCAGCATGCGTATGCTGCCGTCGAAACCGACGGCATAGCCGGCCTGGCCGCGAAGCACCCCGACGATGTCCGGGAATATCTCGTTGTACAGGCGCGCATCGATGGTCTGTTTGACGTTGTGCACGTCGCCGCCGACGCCGGCGAGATCCTGCTTGAATTCGACCAGCACGCCCTGGGTGGGAGCCCTTGTTGTTGTCGAGGGTGTTGTAGGCGAGCGTATAGCCTACGACCGATGCGATCACCGGACCGGCGGCAA
The DNA here is from genome assembly GCA_963800215.1 of uncultured Alphaproteobacteria bacterium. Taxonomy (GTDB): domain Bacteria; phylum Pseudomonadota; class Alphaproteobacteria; order Rhizobiales; family Xanthobacteraceae; genus JAJPKK01. The sequence continues at coordinate 225,897 of CAWCZY010000018.1, forward strand.
GTTCCTTGCGCACCGCCAGCGAGGCTTCGCCGTCCTGATAGCAATTGGTCTGGCTGGGTTGGCCCGCATGATCCCATGCGCTGTCGTAACCACCGCCGGCAAAGGCAGCCGGCGTCGGGAAGGTGGTCAGGAAGTTCGGGTCGAGATTGTTGCAATTATCGAGAATGGACGGCAGCGAGATTTCCTGCTGATAGATCGTATACCTCAACTGGGTGGAGAAGTTTTCGGTGATCGGGATGCCGGTCTTGACATCGCCGCCGACCGTCCTGGTGAGGTACGTCGTGTACTGGCTCGATGTCTGCTGCTTCGCGAACACGTCGAAACCGAGCGCCAGCCTCGTATCGAGGATGTAAGGCTCGATGAAGGACAGCTCGAAACCGCGAGACCGCTGTCCGTATTGCACCGAAGTCTTTGCCACCCGGCCGGTGCCCAACAGGTTTCGTTCGCCGACGGAGACTTCGGCGATGATGCCGTCCGAGGTCGAATACCCGCCGGCGACCGAGAACTCGCCGGTCGACTGCTCTTCGAGATCGACGTCGATGATGATGCGGTCGGGCGCCGAACCGGGCTCGGTCGTGATCTTGACCGTCTTGAAGTAGCCGAGATTCTTCAGTCGCCGTTCGGCGCGATCGACCAGCGCGCGGTTGTAGGGATCGCCTTCGACGATGTCGAATTCGCGCCGGATGACGTAGTCGCGGGTGCGGGTGTTGCCGCGCAGGTTGATGCGCTCGATATAGGTGTGCGGGCCTTCCTCGACCACGAAGGTCACGTTCACGATACGCTGTTCGGGAATGCGGTCGCCGCGCGGGCGCGCGGCAGCGAACGGATAGCCACGCTTGGCCACCTCGACGGTCACGAGCTCGCCGGATTTCTCCACCGCGTCGGCGTTGTAGACGCGACCGGGCTCGGCGCGCAGCTGACTGCGCAGGCTTTCGGCCGGAACTTCAGGGATGTTCGACCGAATATCGACCGCACCGAAATGATACTGCTCGCCCTCCTCGATGGTGAAGGTGATGACGAATCCCTTCTGGGCGGGGTCGTATTCTCCGGTGGCGGAAACGATGCGGACGTCGACATAGCCGTATTTGAGATAGTGACGCCGCAGCAGGTCGCGATCGACCTCTACCCGGTCGGGATCGTAGATGTCGTTCGTCTTCAGGAAGCTGAGCCAATTGGTCTCGCCGGTCTTGATCACGTCCAAGAGGCGCTGCTTGGAAAAGGCATTGTTGCCGACGAAGACGATTTGGGCGACGCCGGTCTTGGCGCCTTCGTCGATCTCGAACACGAGATCGACGCGGCCGTTCGGCAATTCGATGATCTTGGGCACCACGCGCACGTCGTAGCGTCCGCTGCGCTGATAGACTTCGAGGATGCGCTGGACGTCCGCCTGCACGGTCGAGCGGGAATAGGTGCCGCGCGGCTTGGACTGCACCTCCTGGCTGAGCTGCTCGTCCTTCGCCTTCTTGTTGCCTTCGAACTGGACCCGGTCGATCACGGGATTTTCGACCACGGTGACGAGGATCCGATTGACGCCGGGCGTAATCCGCACGTCCTGGAACAGTCCGGTGGCGTAGAGTCCCTTCAGCGCCGAATCGATCTTGGACGCATCCAGCCGTTCGCCGGACCCAACCCGAAAATAGGCACGGATAGTGTCGGCCTCGACTCGGCGGTTACCCTCGACGTCGATTCGCACCCCGGTTTGAGCGACAGCAACGTCAACGGTCCCGATCGTTGCCACGATCGACCCGAAAATACTCAAACCGAACAGGGCAGCAGCGACCCCAATCCCCCGCAGCAACTGCACGCTCATTCCCATCCCAAATGCGCCCCCAACTCCGGCCTGACCGCCCTCAGGGCCCGGAACCCCCAACCGCTTTTACCGACTTCACCCCAGCCTGCAACTTAACATTCCCCGTACAGACCCTTTTAGATTCGGGCGTCGCCCCCAAGCTACATATCACGACGCTCGCAGATGCAGGATGTCGTTCACCGTGGCAAAAATCATCAACATTACGACGATTGCAAGGCCGATCCGGAATCCGACCTCCTGAGCGCGCTCCGACAGCGGCCGGCCGCGGATCGCTTCGATGAAATAGAACAAAAGGTGACCCCCATCGAGCAGCGGCACCGGAAACAGGTTGAGCAGGCCGATGGAGACGGAGATCACCCCGACGAAGTCGAATAGCGCGCCCCATCCCAATTCGGCGACTTGGCCGGATATCCGGGCGATCCCGATCGGGCCGCCGATCTGATCGGCCGACTGGCGCCCGACGAACACGTCCCGGATGTAGGACAAGGTCGTCTCGACGATGAACCACGTCTTATCCGCACCGAGCTTGACCGCATCGACCGGGCCGACGGGCTCGACTTTGACGTCGCCGGGCTGATTCGACCGGGTCACCCCGAGAATCCCCTTGCCGCTCTTGATCTCCGGCGTTGCCGCCAGCGTTACCGGAATGCCGCCGCGGTCGACGACAATGGTAATGGGATGCCCGCCGGAAAAGCTGACGATCCGCTGCATGTCGACGAAATTGTCGATCTTGCGGCCGTCGATCTCGGTCACGAGGTCGCCGGGTTCGAACCCGGCCGCGGCAGCCGCGCTGTTCGGTTCGACCGAGGCCACCCGCGGGATTGCCGTCGTCTTGCCGAATACCATGAAAACACCGGCAAAAATCACGATGGCCAGGATGAAATTGGTCAGCGGACCCGCCACCACGACGGCCGCCCGTCGGCCGACCGACTGACCGAAGAAGCTTTCCTTGCGCTCCTGCTCGGACATCGCGGCAAGGGCCGCGGGAGAGGCAACGCTCGCTTCGTTCTCGTCGCCGAAGAATTTGACATAGCCCCCGAGCGGAATCAGGCAGAGCTTCCAACGGGTGCCGTGGCGGTCATTGAAGCCGGTCAGTTCCGGCCCGAAACCCATCGAGAAAACGAGCACCCTGATGCCGCACCAACGGGCCACCAGGAAGTGGCCAAGCTCATGAAAGAAAACGATAATCGTCAGCGTGAACAGGAACGGGACGATCCAGCTTGTATAGTTGCCCAGGAGCGCAACGAAACTCGAAAAGGCACTGCTACTCATCATGACCTCGTTGCGTCCGACGGACAGATACTAAGACTTTATTAAAACCCCTTTACGGCAATTTCCGGCAAGAGGGTCCGGGCTAAAGATCTCGAAATATGGTCAACGGCAATTGCATCGTCGACGCTCGTCGGTTCCCGCATGATGCCCCGCCCCTCTGCCGCATCGATGGTGGCGTCAACGAGCGCGGCAATTCCGGCGAATCCGAGACGGCCGCCGATGAACTCATGGACGGCGATCTCGTTGGCGGCATTGAGAACAGTGGGAACTCCGTTGCCGGTCTGCAAGGCCTGGCGGGCCAGGGCGAGCGCCGGGAAACGCACCGGATCCGGCGCCTCGAAGGTCAAAGTCGCCATTTTTGCGAAATCGAGGCGCGCGGCGCCGGACATGCGCTCGGGCCAGGCGAGGCAGTTCGCGATCGGAACCCGCATGTCGGGCGGTCCGAGCTGGGCGATCAGGGAGCCGTCGCGATACTCCACGATGCCGTGCACGATCGATTGCGGATGGACGATGATGTCGATCTGGTCCGATCCGAAGCCGAACAAGTGGTGGGCCTCGATCAGCTCCAGCCCTTTGTTCATCATGGTCGCCGAGTTCGATCGTGACTTTGGCGCCCATCGACCAATTGGGGTGACGAAGCGCCTGCTGCACGGTGGCGGCGCGCATCTGATCGAGCGAGTGGGTGCGAAACGGCCCCCCGGACGCGGTCAGGATGATGCGGCTCACATCCGCGCGCCGCCCCGCCGACAGCGCCTGAAAGATGGCATTGTGCTCGGAATCGACCGGCAGGACGACGGCGCCCACCTCCTGGGCGCGCCGCATGAACAAGGCGCCGGCGCACACCAGGCACTCCTTATTGGCGAGCGCGATGGTCGCGCCGCGCTCCAGCGCCGTCATGGTGGGGCGCAGGCCGGCCGCGCCGGTGATCGCGGCCATGACCCATTGGGCCGGACGGCGCGCGGCATCGACGATCGCGTTCTCGCCGGCAGCCGCCTCGATCCCTGAATTCCCCAGCGCGCTCTTGAGCTCGTCGTAGCAGCCTTCGTCGCCGACCACGGCGAGACGCGCGCCCAGGTCCCTGGCGAGTTGCGCCAGCGCGGTAGCATTGCGCTGGGCGGTGACCGCCTCGACCCGGAACCGGTCGCGGTCGGCGCGCACGAGGTCGAGAGTGCTGGAGCCGATCGAGCCGGTCGCGCCGAGCAGCGTGATCGACAGCTCGCCGGCGCGGAAGCCGGCTGCGGCCTGAGCAAAGGGAACGACGGTCATCGGCTCACCACACCAGCAGACCGTGCGCGGCGGCGGCGGGCCCACCGCGAACAATCCCGATCAAGGCCGCTACGGCGGCGGCGGCAAGGAATCCATCCAGGCGGTCCATCAATCCTCCGTGGCCGGGAATGACATGGCTGGCATCCTTGACCCCGAACCGCCGCTTTACAGCGGATTCCAGGAGGTCGCCAGCTTGCGACACGATCGACAGCACGAATGCGGCCAACGCCGAACCCAGCATGGTGTATCCCGCCAGCAAGGTGAAACCAACCCCCGCTGCCACCGCGCCGGCCACCCCGCCGCAGGCACCCGCCCACGTTTTCTTCGGGCTGATGCGCGCCGCAAGCCGCGGCCCCCCGATCAGCCGGCCGGCAAAATAGCCGAATATGTCGGTCGCCCATACGACGGCGAACAGGAAAAACACCGCGGCCGACCCCGATTGCGGGTCGCGGCGAATCACCACCGGCGCCAACACCAGGGCCCCCGCATACAGCACGCCGCCGGCGCTCCAGGCGCGACGCCGCCGGGCGAGCAACGCGACGGCGATCGCGCCGGCCGCCACCAGCGCCGCGGCATAGTCCATATGGCCGGAAACCGCCGCCGCGGCCGCCAGCAGCAGCGCCGCCGCACCGGCGACCAACGGCACTTTGGCATGCCGGGCGACCATCGAGGACCATTCCCAATAGACGACGATCGCTGCGGCCGCCCAGAACAGCGCAAACGGCCATCCCCCGACCGCGGCGGTGACGATGGCGAGCGCGGCCATGACCACGGACGAAGCGACACGTTTGCGAAGGTCGCCTGTCGGAGCGGCGGAACCAGCGGAACTGGATGGTGCCGGGGACGGCGCCCGGTCGTTCACGGCGTCATGATCCGGTCCGCGCCACCAGCCCGCCGAACCGGCGCTCGCGGCGCCAATACTCGGCGAGCGCGGTCTCGAGCGTGGCGCGGTCGAAATCGGGCCAATAGGTCGGAACGAACACGAGTTCGCTGTAGGCGGACTGCCACATCAGGAAGTTCGACAGGCGCTGTTCGCCGCTGGTGCGGATGATGAGGTCGGGGTCCGGCAGGTCCGGCGCGTCGAGATGCCCGGCGAGGAGGTCGGCGGTAATGTCGCCCGGCGCGAGCGTTCCGCTCGCCACCTGCTCGGCGACACGCCGGGCGGCGCGCGCGATCTCCTGGCGGCCGCCATAGTTGAAGGCGACCACCAGCAGCAGCCCGGTGTTGGCGCGCGTCAGATCCTCGGCTTCCTGGAGCAGCCGGTCGATGTCGGGGGCGAGCCCGATGCGCTCGCCGATGATCCGCACCCGCACGTTGTTCTCGTGCAGCTCGGCGAGGTCGTTGCGCACGAAACGGCGCAGCAGTCCCATCAGGTCGCGGATTTCGGCCGCCGGGCGCGACCAGTTTTCCGAGCTGAAGGAGAACAAAGTGAGGATCTCGATCCCGAGCTCGCCGACGACGCGCACCGTGCGGCGCAGGGCATCGACCCCGCGCCGGTGCCCCTCGCCTCTCGGCAGCCCCCGCTCGGCGGCCCAGCGGCCATTCCCGTCCATGATGATGGCGACATGGCGCGGCGGCTCGAAGCCCGAATCGGGCCTCTTGGTCGATACCGCCATCTCGGCCATTCGTTTCTCCAGTCGCATTCAGGGCAACGACTCAGACGGTCATTATCTCTTTTTCTTTGGATGCGAGCGACTGATCTACTTCGCCGATGGTCTGGTCGGTCGCCTTCTGCACTTCGGCGGCCATGCGCACATGGTCGTCTTCGCTGACCTTTCCGTCTTTTTCAAGTTTCTTCAAGAGATCGAGCGCATCGCGGCGCACATGCCGCACGGCCACGCGCGCCGCTTCGGCATATTTGTGCGCAATCTTCACCATCTCCTTGCGGCGATCCTGGTTGAGCTCGGGGATCCGCAGCCGCAGCACCTGGCCTTCGGTCGAAGGGCTCAGGCCGAGATTGGAATTGATGATCGCCTTCTCGACCGCGTGAACCATCGAGCGGTCCCATACCTGGACGCTGAGCAATCGCGGCTCCGGCACGCTGACGGTGGCGAGCTGGTTGAGCGGCATGTGGGTGCCATAGGCCTCGACCTGAACCGGTTCGAGCAGGCTCGCCGAGGCGCGGCCGGTGCGCAGGCCGCCCAGCTCCTGCTTGAGGATCTGGGTGGCGCCGTGCATGCGGCGCTTGATTTCATTGAGGTCGTAGGTCGCGGCAGCCATCACGCGTCTCCCGAGAAGCCGCGCTGCGATCCCCTGCGGCGCGGCCTCTTCTCATTCGCATTCATGATGAGGCTCCAAACGAGCGCTCACCCCGTTCATTCGCCGACGACGGTCGCCCGCGCGGTCCCGCCCAGCACCGCCTTGATCGCGCCCGGCTCGAGGATCGAGAACACTATGATAGGCATACGGTTTTCGCGGGCAAGGGCAAACGCGGTCGCGTCCATGACCTTCAACTCCTTGGTGAAGGCTTCCTGGTGGCTCAGGCGCTCATAGCGCTCCGCGGTCGGGTCCTTCTTGGGATCGGCGGTATAGACGCCATCGACATTGGTGGCCTTGAGGACGGCGTCGCAGCGCATTTCGGCGGCGCGCAGAACAGCAGTGGTATCGGTGGTGAAGAACGGGTTGCCGGTGCCCCCGGCGAACACCACCAGCCGGTTGTCGTCGAGATGGCGCAGTGCGCGCTGGCGTTCATAGGTCTCGCACACCTGGGGCATGGCCAGCGCCGACATGGTCCGCGCCGAGACGCCGGCACGTTCGATCGCGGCTTCGAGCACCAGGGCGTTCATGACGGTCGCCAGCATCCCCATGGCGTCGGCGGTGGGCCGCGACACGCCTTGTGCCGCGACTTCGACGCCGCGCAGCACGTTGCCGCCGCCGACCACGACGCCGATGGTGACGCCCAGGGCGCGCGCAGCCACGATATCGCGCGGCATAGCGGTCGACCGTCGGCTGGTGGATGCCGAACCCTTCGGGGCCGCTGAGCGCCTCGCCCGACAACTTGACGATGACGCGGCGGTATATCGGCACGGCCATGCCGCGATCCCTTCTCACTGCCCCGGTTGCGGCGGGCGACGGCCCGCCGGGCGCTGTCGTTTCGCGTCAGCGGCCGGCGGCCGCGGCGACCTCGGAAGCGAAATCATCGTCCGGGCGATCGATCCCCTCGCCGAGGGCGTAACGGACGAATCCCGCGACCTTGATGGCGCCGCCGACCTTGGCTTCGGCGGCCTTGAGCGCCTGTGCGACCGTCTTGTCGGGATCATGGATATAGGGCTGATCCAGCAGGCAGGCCTCCTTGTAGAAGGTCTTGAGGCCGAACTCGACAATCTTGACGATGGTCGCCTCCGGCTTGCCCTGGGCGCGGAACTTGTCGGCCAAAATGTCCTTCTCGCGCGCCACCACCTGGGGATCGAGCCCGGCCGCGTCGACGGCCTGGGGATTGGAAGCGGCGATGTGCATGGCGACGAGGCGCCCGAGCGCAACCAGCTCGTCGGCCTGGCCGGAGGACTCCAGGGCGACGATGACGCCGATCTTGCCGAGCCCTTCGGTCACCGAATTGTGGATATAGCTCCCGATCGCCCCGGCTCCGACCGAAACCTGCGCGGCGCGGCGCAGCGTCATATTCTCGCCGATGGTGGCGATCGCCGAGTTGATCGCATCCTTCACCGTGACGTCGCCGACCTTGGCCGCCTTGATCTTTTCCACGTCGGGACCGACATCGAGGGCGATGCCGGCGATCATGCGCACCAGCCCCTGGAACTGCTCGTTGCGGGCGACGAAATCGGTCTCCGAATTGACCTCGACCACCACGCCCTTGTTGCCGGCGACGGCGACGCCGATCAGGCCCTCGGCGGCGACCCGCCCTGCCTTCTTGGCGGCCTTGGCGAGGCCCTTCTTGCGCAGCCAGTCGACCGCGCTTTCCAGGTCGCCCTGGGTTTCGCCCAGCGCCGCCTTGCAGTCCATCATGCCCGCGCCGGTCTTGTCGCGGAGTTCCTTGACCATCTGAGCGGAGATACTAGCCATCGTGGAAATCCTGTTTGCATCGGCCGCAACGAATTCAATTTCCCTCCCCGCGGGAGGGCGGAGGGCGCGGCGGGATGGAATTCGGTCGCAACGCCCGTCCGATTGGCCCCACCGCGCACCGGCGCCTCCCGGCGCGGGATGAGGTTACTCGGCGCTGAGTTCCTTGGCGTGGACGATCCAGCTGTCGACACGGCCGGGCAAGCCCACTTCTTCACCGATTTTGTGGGTCGCGGTCGGACCGAGGCCGGCAATCTGCCAAAAATGAAAAATGCCGAGGTCGTTGAGCTTCTTCTCGATCGCGGGCGAGACGCCGGGCAGCTTCTTGAGGTCGTCGGCGACGCCGCGCGGACCGGACAGGGCTTCGAAGCCGAGCCCGTCCGTGGCATCGGCCGGGATTTCCTCGACGATCGGCTTCTCGGCCGCACCGATATCGATGCCATGCTCGCCCTGGGCGCGGGAAATCCCGTCGATCGCGGCCTTGGCGATCAGGTCGCAATAGAGCGTGATGGCGCGGCCGGCATCGTCATTGCCGGGCACCACGAAGGTGATGCCATCGGGATCGCAATTGGTGTCGACCACCGCCGCGACCGGGATGTTGAGGCGCCGCGCCTCCTTGATGGCGATGTCTTCCTTGTTGGTGTCGATCACGAATACGAGGTCGGGAAGCCCGCCCATATCCTTGATGCCGCCGAGCGCGCGATCGAGCTTGTCGCGCTCGCGGGTCAGCGTCAGGCGCTCCTTCTTGGTGTAAGCCTGGGCCTCGCCGGAGCCGAGCATCTCCTCGAGCTTGCGCAAGCGCTTGATCGATTCGGAGATCGTCTTCCAATTGGTGAGCGTGCCGCCGAGCCAGCGCGAATTGACGTAATACTGTGCGGACTTCTTGGCCGCCGCGGCGACCGCGTCCTGGGCCTGCCGCTTGGTGCCGACGAACAGGATGCGCCCGCCCTTGGCGACGGTGTCGCTGACCGCCTCGAGCGCGCGATGCAAAAGCGGCACGGTCTGGGCGAGGTCGATGATGTGGATGTTGTTGCGGGCGCCGAAGATGAAGTTCCTCATCTTCGGGTTCCAGCGATGGGATTGATGACCGAAATGCACGCCCGCTTCGAGCAGCTGCGCATTGAATAATCAGGCAGCGACATCGTTCTTCTCCGGTTGTTCCGCCGCGGACCCGTGAGCGTAACGACGACCTTGACGGTCGCCGGTCGGCCACCGGACGGCTTTTCGGCCAAGATCCGCGTGTGAGATGGGCGGCTTATAACGAGGTGATACGGGGGATGCAAGGCAAAGCCGTCACCAACGACGCCTTGCGGCCGCACCGGCACGAAGCCTCAATTGGGCTCTCGGACCCGGATTTCAAGAGGCAGGGTCCTGCAGACGGGCGGGTCGCATCACCGTCGACGCGCCCTCCCAGCCTTCATCCCGCTGGCCTTGATCCGGACCACCCATTCCACCCATATGAGACCGGAATTTGCGTGGCGGGAGAATGAACAGCGAAATCGCCTATGCGCTCGCCGCACTGGTCTGCTACGGCCTCGGCGATTTCATCTACAAGCGCGCTGCGAGTGCCGGCATTGCGGCCGAGCACTTTCTCATGGGGCAGGCGTGGTTCTTCTGCCCCGCGGTAATCGCCTACGCCTTGATCACCCAGACGCTCGATTTCGAACCGGCCGCCATGTGGGGAGGGCTTGCCGGCGTGTTCATCCTGGTCGGCTTCTTCTATTACGTGCGCAGCCTGCGGTCCGGCGCGGTGAGCATCGTCGCGCCGGTGTTCCGTCTCAATTTCATCGTCACTGCGGCGCTCGCGATCGGTTGGCTCGGCGAGCCGGCGACGGCGAGCAAGTTCACCGGCTTTGCGCTGGCACTCATCGCCGGCTGGCTGCTGCTCGGCGGCCCGCAGCCCGGCCGCGTCGGCGATCCGACGGCCGCGCGCCGCTCTCTCGTTCAGGTGATCGTGGCGACGGTGGCGATGGGGGCGGCGAATTTTTCACACAAGCTCGGCCTCGTCGGCGGCGCGACGCCGGAGACCCTGCTGGTTGCCCAGGCGATCGTATTCAGTGCCCTCGTGACCATCATGGGCTATGCGATGAACGGCACCGTGCGGCTGCCGGCGGGCGTCGCCATCCATTCGGGCGCGGCCGCCGTCGTCCTGATCGCGGCGTTCCTGTTCCTGCTCCACAGCATGCGCCATGGCGACGCCAGCGTCGTCGTCCCGATCTCCCAGATGGGCTTCGGCGTCGCCGCCGTGCTCGGCATCGTGTTCTTCAAGGAAGCCCTGACGGGCCGCAAGATCGCGGGCCTCGGCGCCGCCGCGCTGGCGCTGCTCGTGCTGGCACTGGGGTGAGCGCCCGGGACAGAGGCCCTTTCGAAAGCGTCGCTAAGGCTACGAGCTACTTTGCATGGGGTTGTTTTTGAAAAAAATGAATTCCACCCCGGGGCTCTCGTGTTCCTGCGCACGGTCGAGCCGAAGCGCTACCGGGCGCGGGCCGTCACGAATGCCCCGATGTCTTCGGGCGTGCCGATCGCGGTTCCGGTGGCGCCGTCGGCGATGCGCTTGATGAGCCCGCTGAGAACCTTGCCGGCGCCGACTTCGTAGAAACCAGTGACCCCATGGGCCGCCATGTAGGAGACGCATTCGCGCCAGCGCACGGTGCCGGTGACCTGGGCGACAAGGCAGCGCGCGATCTCGGCCGGATCGGTGATGGCGGCGGCGAGCACATTGGCCACCAGCGGTACCGCCGGCGGGCGTATCGTCACCGCGGCGAGGGCTTCCGCCATCGCCTCGGCCGCGGGCGCCATCAGCGCGCAATGGAAGGGAGCGGAGACCGACAGCAGCATCGCGCGCTTGGCTCCCATCGCCTTGGCGAGTTCGACCGCACGCTCCACCGCCGCCTTGTCGCCCGACACCACCACCTGCCCGGCGCCGTTGTCGTTGGCCGCCTGGCACACGGCGCCCTGGGCGCCCTGCGCGGCGACCGCCTGGGCGACCTCGAAATCGAGCCCGAGCAGCGCGGCCATCGCGCCGGCTCCGACCGGAACCGCCTTCTGCATGGCGAGGCCGCGAATCCGCAACAAGCGGGCGCTGTCGGCGATCGACAGCGAGCCGGCCGCGGCGAGCGCCGAATATTCGCCGAGCGAATGGCCGGCGACATAGGCCGCGTCGCGCGCGAGGTCGATGCCGGCCTCTGCTTCGAGCACCCGCATGACCGCGAGCGACACCGCCATCAGCGCCGGCTGGGCGTTCTCGGTGAGCGTCAGCCGCTCCGCGCGGGCCCTCCCAGATCACCGCCGACAGGCGCTCGCCTAGGGCGTCGTCGACTTCCTCGAACACCAGCCGGGCCGCCGGGAAGGCCTGGGACAGCGCTCGGCCCATGCCGACCGACTGGCTGCCCTGCCCCGGAAACACGAACGCCGCCGCCATTCTCATGCGCCTCCCGCCGAATTGGCGCGGAAAGACACCGGCAGCGGGGCCGCTGTCAAGCTCGGGCCGTCGCCGCCATGTTCCGGAATGGACATGAAAATCCGGTCCGGCCGCGCCGCGGCGGCGGTTTGCGGGCCAGCGCCGGCGATTCGCGCCGGGCCTTCGAAACCGGCGGCACAACCCATTGCATTCCCGGCAAAAAGGCCTTATAACGCCGGCTTCCGCTCGATCCCGGCCGGGAGCTGAACGGACGGCCGTGGCCCTGCTCTGTTGGTGCCGGGGCCCCGGCAGGACCGCATGGTCCGGCGTCCCGTGTTCCCGCCTTCTAGCTTTCGAGCCTTTCCCGAAAGGCACGAGGGGCTTGGCGCCGGATCGGCGCGCAACGCGAGGAGAGGCATAGCCATGCCATTGTACGAGCACGTCTATCTTGCGCGGCAGGATCTGTCGCAGCAGCAGGTCGACGAACTGACCGCCCAATACAAGGGCATCATCGAGCAGCTGGGCGGCAAGGTCGCCAAGGCCGAATATTGGGGCGTGAAGTCCCTCACCTACCGCATCCGCAAGAACCGCAAGGCCCATTTCACCTTGCTCAATGTCGACGGCCCGTCCGCCGCCATCACCGAAATCGAGCGCCAGCAGCACATCAGCGAAGACGTGCTGCGCGCCATGACGGTGCGCGTCGACGAACTCGAGGAAGGCCCGTCGGCGATGATGCGCAAGGTCGACCGCGACCGCGATCGCGACGAGCGCCGCGGCGAACGCCGCCGCGACCGCGACGACCGCGGCCGGCCGCGGCCCGCGCGGCGACGGCGACGAATCGAACCGACGGAGGAGTGACGCCATGAGCTTTGCACAAAGTGGCGCTGGTGGTGGCGGCGGCGGCGGCGGCGGTCGGCCGTCCGTTCTTCCGCCGGCGCAAGACCTGTCCGTTCTCCGGCGCCAATGCGCCCAAGATCGACTACAAGGACGTGCGGCTGCTGCAGCGCTATATTTCCGAGCGCGGCAAGATCGTGCCGAGCCGCATCACCGCGGTGTCGGCGCTCAAGCAGCGCGAACTGGCGCGGGCCATCAAGCGCTCGCGTTTCCTCGGCCTGCTGCCTTACGTGATCAAGTAACGAATGGATCAGAACGAGGCCGCCGGGGAGACCCCGGCGTCCGATGGTTGGGGCGGATGTTCCGTCTCTAACCGCTCAGTGGTGCGACCCCAAACAGATGTCTCCATCTGTTTGGGTAAGTCGCCCACTAATTCAATAGCCAGTGGGCTGACTTGTCCCGACATTTGGAGACCGAATGTCGGGGTCAAACCACTGGCAACGAGCGGGACAGCTTGTGATGGCGCAGATCGTATTGGTTGGCCTTGGCGCCGGCGCCGCAGCGGCATTGCTGTTCGCGTCGGTGACCTCCGGCGCGCTCGTTTCCATATTCCTGTTCTATCTCGCGCCGTTGCCGATCCTGATCGCGGCGCTGGGATGGAGCCATTGGTCCGGCCTGCATCGCCGCCGTCACCGCGGCGGCGTGCCTCGGGCTCGCGTTCGGCATGATTGTTTTTCGTGGCGTTCCTGATCGGCATCGCCGCGCCGGCATGGTGGCTCGGCTATCTCGCGCTGCTGGCACGCCCGTCCGCCGACGGCGCCGGCGACGTCGAATGGTATCCGCCGGGCCGGCTGGTGCTGTGGGCGGCGGCGCTCGGTGCGGTCGTCGTCACGATCGCGCTGTTCCAGGTCGGCACCGACGAAGAGAGCATCCGCAACGGCCTCAAGGCCGCGCTCGAGCGGGTGTTGCGCCTGCGAGACCGGCGCTGGCAGCCGACGAGCCCCTGAGCTTCCCCGGCATCGCGGAACCGGAACATCTGCTCGATCTGTTCGCCGTCGCCATGCCCCCGGTGGCGGCGACGGCCAGCGTCCTCACCCTGACCCTCAATCTGTGGATGGCGGGGCGGGTGGTGAAGCTATCCGGCCGTCTCAAGCGGCCGTGGCCCGACATCCCCGCCATGACGTTTCCGCGCTACGCCCCTGCCCTGCTGGCGCGCGGCGGCGGTCGTCTCCTTCATGCCCGACCTCGCCGGCCTGATCGCAAGCCTGTTCGCCGCGACCTTGCTGGTCGCCTTCACCGATGCTCGGCTTCGCCGTGCTGCACGCGCTGACGCGGGGCCTTCGCCGGGCGCACCGCCATGCTGAGCGGCGCCTATGCCTTCGTCGCCGTGCTCGGCTGGCCGGCGCTAGTGGCGGTGCTGGTCGGGGTGGCGAGAGTCCATTTTCCAATGGCGCGCCAAGGCGGCCGGGCGCGGCCCGCCGGTCGCGCCGCCGGGCTGAACCGATCGATTTCGCCCACACCGCAACGATCAACAGCAACATCAACGATGGAGAACGTGTCATGGAAGTCATTCTGCTCGAACGGGTCGCCAAGCTCGGCCAGATGGGTGAAGTCGTCCGCGTCAAGGACGGGTTCGCCCGCAATTTCCTGCTGCCCCAGGGCAAGGCGCTGCGCGCGACCAAGGACAACCGCACCAAATTCGAGTCGATGAAGACCCATCTCGAGACGCGCAATCTCGAGCTCAAGGGCGAGGCCGAGAAGGTGGCGGAAAAGCTCGACGGCCAGAGCTTCGTGGTGATCCGCCAGGCCTCCGAAACCGGCCATCTCTACGGCTCGGTGTCGCCGCGCGATCTCGTCGACCTCCTCGCCGGCGGCGGCTTCACCGTGTCGCGCGGCCAGATCGCGCTCAACGCGCCGATCAAGGCGATCGGGCTTCACAAGGTACCGGTCGCGCTCCATCCGGAGATCGACGTAACCGTCACGATCAACGTCGCCCGCAGCAACGACGAGGCCGAGCGTATCGCCCGCGGCGAAGACGTCATTTCGCGGCGCGACCAGGAACGCGCGGAGGAAGCCGCGGCGATCGAGGCCGAGGCGTTCTTCGAGAACCCGGAGGCGGCCGCCGGCAAGGACGAGTCCACGGAAGAGCCGGCGCCGGAACAGAAATAGCCTGCGGGCCGCAGACGGCTCGCCGCAGCCGTTGCGGCGGGACGCGGCGTCGTGTCAAAGACGCCAAGCCCCCCGGCGGACCGAGACGGCTATTTGGTCGAGAGGTCGGGGGCGGCGGCGCTGGCACCCGGCGGCGGCGCCTCGGCCGGCGCGGAAGCCGCCGGCAGCGGGTCCGGCGCTGGCGTGGGGTCGGGCTCCGCAGGCGCAGCGGCGACCGGCGGCGCTGCGGCATCGCTGCGGCGATGGGATTTGCCGGAAACCAGCTTCGGCGCTTCGGCAGCGGCCTCCTCGGCGCCGGCTCCCGAGGCCGCGTAAGCACGGATGCGGGAAATCGGATCGGCGGACTCGCGCGCCACCACGGGAGCGCCGGACCGCGCATAATCATGGAGCTTGGCGACCGGCGGGCTGGACTCGCTCTCGGCATTGTGCCCGCGCGCCGCTCGCGCGTTTCGCGGCGCTGCCTGCGGTTGGACGGCGGCTTCCGCGGCCGGGGGTTTCGCCGGCTCTTCATTGCCTGTACGCCGCGACCGTGAGGACTTTTCACCGTCGCCGGAGAGATCGCTGTTGCGACGCCGCCCCTTCGGCTCCTCGCCTGATTTTGCAGCCACCCCTTCCTCGCCCGACGGCGCCGTGACCGGCGCGGCGCGGAGGGTCGCAAATCCCATTACATACTTGGCGAGAGCGCCGGCGCTGTCCGGCTTGGTCGTGTAATGCTCCAGCAGAAAGCCTGCGAGCGAGCCGGTGTCGTACCTCTTGCCGAGGCCGTTGGGCTGGTGGTGGCAGGTCGAGCAATCGGAACTGAAGAGCTGAGCCGGCGTCTTGCCCGCGGTAAAATCCTGCGCCGCAGCCGCGCCGGCCGTCAGAAAAATCACAGGAATGACCGATAACCATTTGACGTATATGATATTCACCTCGTCGCGACCCTCTTTGACATGCCGCCAGTCAAGCCCTCTTTTAAACCATTCGGCCGGCGGTGCGAGCCCCTAATCGACGGGCCCACGCCGTCATGCGCCACGCGATGAGCGGATATTGATTTGCGTCATGGCGGAATTTTGATTTCAAATCCTAAATTATTGTTTGCGCCCGCCGTGCGGGGCGCAATCTGATGGTCCCGGCTGGGATTGGATTGTCACCCGACCGGGGACTCGGCAGTGGTCGAGGTCGACTATGGACCGGTTGTTGCAGGCGGCATTGGGGCATATCAAGCGCGGCAATCTGCAAGTGGCGAGCGCGGGCGGTGCGGTGTTTTCGTTCGGGGACGGCACCGGCCCGCCCATCGTCGCGCGTTTCAAGACCGCGGCGGCGCAGTGGACCGCGCTGCTCGATCCCGAGCTCAGGCTCGGCGAAGCCTTTATGGACGGCACCTTCGTGATCGAACAGGGATCGATCGCCGATTTCATCGACCTCGTCATGCGCGAACAGGCGGCTTCGCCGCCCTGGGCGGCACCGCTGGCGGCGATGCGGCATGCCTGGCGGCGGCTCAATCAGCTCAATTGGCGCGGGCTCGCGCGGGCCAATGTCGCCCACCACTACGATCTCGACGGGCGGCTCTATTCGCTGTTTCTGGATTCCGACCGCCAATACAGCTGCGGTTATTTCGAATCGCCCGGGGATTCCCTCGACGATGCCCAGCTCGCCAAAAAGCGCCACCTCGCGGCCAAGCTGCTGGTCCGCGACAATGATCGGATTCTCGACATCGGCTGCGGCTGGGGCGGCCTTGCGCTCTATCTCGCCGAATATTGCGGCGGCGAGGTGACCGGCATCACGCTGTCGCAGGAGCAGCTGCCGGCGGCGCGCGGCCGGGCCGGCGAACGCGGGCTCGCAACGAACGTCGAATTCAGGCTCACCGACTACCGCGACATCGAGGGCCATTACGAGCGCATCGTCTCGGTCGGCATGTTCGAGCATGTCGGCGTCGCCTTCTACGACACTTTCTTCGACAAATGCGCCTCGCTGCTGGCCGACGACGGTGTCATGGTGCTGCATTCGATCGGGCGGTCGAACGGTCCCTACGCCACCAATCCCTGGCTCCGCAAATATATCTTCCCGGGCGGCTACATCCCGGCACTGTCGGAGGTCGTGCCGGCCATCGAGCGGGCCGGGCTGCTCATCACCGACATCGAGATCCTGCGCCTGCATTATGCGGAAACCCTCGCAGCCTGGCGCGACCGCTTCCTCGCCTATCGCCGGGACGTCGAACGCATCTATGACGCGCGCTTCGTGCGGATGTGGGAGTTCTATCTCGGCTGCTCGGAGACCGCCTTCCGGCACCTCAACCTGATGGTATTCCAGATCCAGATCGCAAAGCGCCAGGATGCCGTCCCGGTCACCCGCGACTACATCATGCGGGCGGAGACCCGGTTGCGCGCGCTGGAAGGCAACAACCGTGTACCGCTGCGGCTCGCCGGCGAATGAAGGCGCGGTCTTTGCGGGCCCGGCGGTGCAGCGGTGGCGCGCAAGCAGGGGCCGCACTTGGGGCCCGCGCCACGGGACACTCGTTCCCGTCACAGTCAAGGGCGCCGGTGCGGAGTCGAAGAAAATAAAATCTTGCCCTGGTGATAAGTAGGAAAATCGAAATCGATCGTTTCCAAGCGCCGCTTTGGCGTTTATTCCAGCGGGTGGGAGATGCGTCGAGGTGATTGGTGTCGAGGCGATGTGGTCGAGGTGAGTGTTGTCGTCGTCAGCATTGTTGAGTGGCTTGGTTGAGTGGCTTGGCAAAGCAAAATCAAAATAGAAACGGGACGTCATGGCGCTCGAATCCACTGCACGCAGGCAGCTTGCCGAAGCAACGCCGCTTTATCGCACGGCACCACACAACATCGAGCTGGAGCAGGCGCTGCTGGGCGCCATCCTGGTGAACAACGAGGCGTTCTACCGGGTCTCCGATTTTCTCGAGCCGCGGCATTTCTTCGAGCCGATCCACCAGAAGGTCTATGAGGTTACCGCGTCGCTGGTGCGGGTCGGCAAGACCGCGACCCCGATCACCCTGAAGACCTTCCTGCCGCCCGACATCGACGTCGCCGGCCTGACGGTGAGCCAGTACCTCGCGCGCCTCGCCGCCGAAGCCACCACCGTCATCAACGCCGCCGACTACGGCCGTACCGTCTACGACCTGGCGCTGCGCCGCTCGCTGATCTCGATCGGCGAGGACGTCGTCAACACCGCCTATGATTCGCCGGTGGATTCGCGGCCCCAGGACCAGATCGAGGAGGCCGAACGCAGTCTCTACGAGCTGGCCGAAACCGGCCGTTACGACGGTGGTTTTCAGGGCTTCGCCCATTCGTTGACCAGCGCCGTCGAGATTGGCGGCCCATGCCTATCAGCGCGACGGCAAGCTGTCCGGGGTCGCCACCGGCCTGCGCGACCTCGACCGCATGATGGGCGGGCTGCAACGCTCCGATCTCGTCATTCTGGCCGGACGCCCCGGCATGGGCAAGTCGGCGCTCGCCACCAACATCGCCTACAACATCGCCAAGGCGTGGGTGGGGGACGTGCGTCCCGACGGCCGCATCGAGTCCGTCAACGGCGGCATCGTCGGGTTCTTCTCGCTGGAAATGTCGGCGCAGCAGATCGCCACCCGCATCATTTCCGAGCAGACCGAAATCCCCTCCCACCGCATCCTGCGCGGCGAGATCGATCCCGGCGATTTCGACCGCATTGCCGAGACGGCGCGGGAAATGGAACAAATCCCGCTCTACATCGACGAGACCGGCGGCCTTTCCATCGCCCAGATGGCGGCCCGGGCGCGCCGCCTCAAGCGCCAGCGCGGCCTCGACCTCCTGGTGGTCGACTACATCCAGCTGCTGCAGGGATCGTCCCGCCGCGCCCAGGAGGGCCGTGTTCAAGAGGTCACGGAGATCACCACCAGCCTGAAGGCGCTGGCGAAGGAGCTCAACATCCCCATCCTCGCGCTGTCGCAGCTCTCCCGCCAAGTCGAGAATCGCGAGGACAAGCGCCCCCAGCTTTCGGACCTGCGCGAATCCGGCTCGATCGAGCAGGACGCCGACATCGTGATGTTCGTGTTCCGCGAGGAATACTATCTCAAGAACCGCGAGCCGCGCCCCGGCAGCGAAGAGCATTTCAAGTGGCAGTCGGAAATGGAGGCCGTCCATGGCCGCGCCGAGGTGATCCTCGGCAAGCAGCGCCACGGCCCGACCGGCACGGTGCCCTTGCAATTCAAGGCCGATGTGACCCGCTTCGCCGATCTCGCCGGCGACGACCACATGCCGGCGCGGATGTAGAGATCCCGGTCATTCCGGGGCGCCGCGCAGCGGCGAACCCGGAATCCAGACAGTCTCGCCGCCCGCACCGCAGACTGGATTCCGGGTTCGCGCGAAGGGCGCGCGCTCCGGAATGACGACCAAAAATGATGCGCCAGGAAACTCATGCGCCGAGAAATCAGAGCCTTGAGCCCCCTCCCCTCGCAATCTGCGCGCAAAACGCCTTAAATCCGTATTATAAGGCGTCAAAGCCGAGCCAGAGGGGGACTTGACCTTGCTGACCAAGACGCCAACCGACACTGCGACGGCCGCAGCGCCGCAACCGATCACGGGGGGGCCGCCGGAGCTCGAGACCGGCGCGGTGTTGACCATCGATCTCAGCGCCATCGCCTTCAACTGGCGCTCGCTGATGCAACGCGCGGTGCCGGCCGATTGCGCGGCCGTGGTCAAGGCGGACGCCTATGGCTGTGGCCTCGAGCCGGTCACCGCCGAACTCGCCAGGCCGGCTGCCGGACGTTCTTCGTCGCCCATCTTGCCGAGGCCCGCCAAGTGCGCGCGGCGGCCCCCGAATCGACGATCTATGTGCTCAACGGAATCGCGCCCGGAAGCGCGTCGGCCTATGCGGAGATCGACGCGCGGCCGGTGATCGGCAGCATGGTCGAATTCGTCGAATGGGACGCGTTCCGCCGCGCCAGCGGCTGGCCGGGCGGGGCCGCGCTGCATTTCGATACCGGCATGCACCGGCTCGGCCTCGCCGTCGAAGAAGCGCCCGCGCTCGCCGCCCGGGTGAAGATGCCCGACCACGGCATCGCGCTCATCATGACCCATCTCTCCTGCGCCGACACGCCCGGCCACGAACTCAACAACGCCCAGACCGAGGCGTTCCGCCAGCTGCGCTATCTGTTCCGCGGCGTCGCCGCCTCTCTCGCCAATTCCTCCGGCATCTTCCTCGGCTCCGCCGCCCATTGCGACATGGTGCGGCCGGGCGCGGCGCTGTACGGCATCAACCCGACACCGGCGTCGCAGAACCTGATGGAGCCGGTGGTCACGCTCAAGGGCCGCATCGTTCACGTACGCCATGTCGAGCGCGGTGCCGCGGTCGGCTACGGCGCCGCCTGGACAGCCCCGAAGGCGTCGCGTATCGCCATCGTATCGGTGGGCTATGGCGACGGCTATTTCCGCGTTGCCGGCAGTTTCCCCACCGCCAAGAAAGGTTCGGCGCCGGCCGCCGCCCAGGCGGTCGTCGCCAACAAGCGCTGCCCGGTGGTCGGACGCATCTCCATGGACCTGATGGCGCTCGACATCACCGCGGTGACCGAGGGCGCCGCCCGGCGCGGCGACTACGCGACCTTGATCGGGGACGGCATCACCGTGGACGAGCTCGCCGGCTGGAGCGGCACCATCGGCTACGAAGTGCTCACCCGGCTCGGCCACCGCTACCATCGGGTGTGGACGCGGTAGAGCTTTTTCCGCTCCCTCTCCCGCTTGCGGGGGAGGGTTGGGGAGGGGGCTCTCAAGCCGGGTCTATGCGGTGGAAGCACCGCTTCCCTGACCCTCCCCCGCAAGCGGGAGAGGGAAGAAGAACCGGGAACGCCCAGCGCGCCGTCGCATCTGACGGCGCCCCATCCCACGGGAACCATGGCACGCCGCATCCTGTCCTTCGTGTGCCAGAACTGCGGCGCGGTGTATGGCCGCTGGCAGGGCAAATGCAACTCCTGCGGCGAATGGAACACCATCACCGAGGAAGGCGCCGGGCAAAGCCCGCCGGCGGCCGGCCCCGGCCGTCCCGCGCGCAAGGGCCGCCCTTTCGCGCTGCATCCGCTCGCCGGCGAGACCGATGACGCCCCACGCACCCCGTGCGGCATCGCCGAACTCGACCGCGTCACCGGCGGCGGCTTCGTGCGGGGATCGGTGCTCCTGGTCGGCGGCGATCCCGGCATCGGCAAGTCGACGCTGCTGATCCAGGCCGCGGCGGCGATCGCCAAGGCCGGCCACCGCGCCGTCTACATCTCCGGCGAAGAGGCGGTGGCGCAGGTGCAGGCTGCGCGCGGACCGGCTCGGGCTCGGCGGCACGGCCGTCGAGCTTGCCGCCGAGACCGCGGTCGAGGACATCGTCGCCACCCTCTCCGAGGGCAAGACGCCGCGCCTCGTGGTGGTGGATTCCATCCAGACCATGTGGACCGATGCGGTCGAATCCGCCCCCGGCACGGTGAGCCAGGTGCGCGGCGCCGCCCAGGTGCTGATCCGCTTCGCCAAGCGCTCGGGCGCCGCGGTCATCCTGGTCGGACACGTCACCAAGGACGGCCAGATCGCCGGCCCCCGCGTGGTCGAGCACATGGTCGACGCGGTGCTCTCGTTCGAGGGCGAAGGCGCGCATCTGTTCCGCATCCTGCGTGCGGTCAAGAACCGGTTCGGGCCGACCGACGAGATCGGCGTGTTCGAGATGACCGGCGGCGGCCTGCAGGAGGTGGCGAACCCGTCGGCGCTGTTCCTGTCCGAGCGCGACCTCGGCGCGCCCGGGACCGCGGTGTTCGCCGGCATCGAAGGCACACGGCCGCTCCTGGTCGAGATGCAGGCGCTGGTTGCGCCGACCACCCTGGGCACGCCGCGCCGCGCGGTGGTGGGCTGGGACCAGAACCGCCTCGCCATGGTGCTCGCCGTGCTCGAGGCCCATTGCGGGGTGCGCCTGTCGGGCCACGACGTCTACCTCAATGTCGCCGGCGGGCTGCGCATCCAGGAGCCGGCCGCCGACCTCGCCGCCGCCGCGGCGCTGGTGTCGTCGCTCGCCAATGCGGCGCTGCCGGCCGACGCGGTCTATTTCGGCGAAGTTTCGCTGTCGGGCATGGTGCGCCCGGTGCGCGCAGGCGGCGGCGCGGCTCAAGGAGGCCCAGAAGCTCGGTTTCGCCCGGGCCTTCGTGCCGGAGACATCGCGCGGCGAGGCGGGCGATCTCGCCCTTGCGCTCACCACGGTCGGGCCGCTGCTCGACCTGGTCGCCCAGATCGCGCCCCCGGGAGGCGCCCGCCGCCAGGCCGGGCGCGAGCGCAAGTCCTGAGGCACGTTCATGAAACTGTTGCCGGGCTGCAACCGGTCGCAAACGCTTCCCCACAGGTCGCCGCCCGAGCCCCACAAGTTGGGTGACGGCGCAGGTTGCGCCCGCTATACACGAGCCGCCCGCGGCTCGGAACCACGCCTGCAGCGCCGGTCGCACACTCGCGCTCCGCCCAACGAAGACGCCGATGTATCTCGACCTCTTTCTCATCGCCGTGATGCTGATTTCCGGGCTGCTCGCGATGGTGCGCGGCCTGATCCGCGAAGTCCTGTCGATCGCCGGCTGGGGCGCGGCGGCGGTGGCGGGACTTTATGCCTATTCCAAGCTTCTGCCGATGACCAAGCAGTACATCAGCAACGACTACATGGCGGCCGGCGTCACCGTCGGCGGCGCCTTTTTCGCGCACCCTGATCATCGTGTCGATCATCACGGTGAAGATCTCCGACAAGATCCTCGACAGCCGGATCGGCGCGCTCGACCGCACCCTCGGCTTCCTGTTCGGGCTGGCGCGTGGCCTCATCATCGTCGTGGTCGCCTTCATCTTTTTCGACTGGCTGGTGCCGGCCAAGTCGCAGCCCGAGATGGTCCGCAACGCGCGTTCGCGCATCGTGCTGCAGAACACCGGCGAATGGCTCAAGGGCCTGTTGCCGGAAGACCCCGAGAACACCATCTTGAAAAGGCTCAAGAAGAAGCCCGGCGAAGACCAGGACGCGCCGGAGGAAAACAAGTGAATTCGCGGTTCGGGCCATGTGCGCGCTTGGCCCGGCAATTGTGCTGGTATGGTGCCAATGTGTCGCAGCGGATTCGCGGGCGAACAGCTTCTGGGCCCCCGGCCCAGGCCGACGGAGAGATGATGCAACCTCACCCTGCCGACAAGCCGTCCCGGATCGCCAACTCCGACGTCCGATCGAGACGGATCGGCAACGCGACCTGGACCGCGCAGTTCGACCTCGACCGCCAACTGGATCTCGCTCTCAATGGCGACCGGCTGCGCGAGGAATGCGGCGTGTTCGGCATCTACGGCCATCCCGACGCCGCCGCCATCACCGCGCTCGGCCTGCACGCCCTGCAGCACCGCGGCCAGGAGGCGGCGGGCATCGTCAGCTATGACGGCCGCCGGTTCCATTCCGAGCGGCGGCTCGGCCTCGTCGGCGACACCTTCTCGCGGCGCGAGATCATCGACCGCCTGCCCGGCACCGTGGCGATCGGCCATGTGCGCTACTCCACCACCGGCGAGACGGTGCTGCGCAACGTCCAGCCGCTGTTCTCCGAGCTCAATGCCGGCGGCTTCGCCGTCGGCCACAACGGCAATCTCACCAACGGCCTGACGCTGCGCCGCCAACTGGTGCGCGACGGCGCGATCATGCAGTCGACCACCGACACCGAGGTGATCCTGCATCTGCTCGCGCGCTCGCCCCGCAACCGCTTCATCGACCGTTTCATCGAGGCGCTGCGCCAGATCGAAGGCGCCTATTCGCTGGTGGCGCTGACCAACAAGAAGCTGGTCGGCGCCCGCGATCCGCTCGGCATCCGCCCGCTGGTGCTGGGCGAACTCGACGGCTGCCCGATCCTGACCTCGGAGACCTGCGCGCTCGACATCATCGGCGCGCGCTACGTGCGCGACATCGAGAACGGCGAGATCGTCATCTATTCCGAGCAGGGCGCGCAGTCGCTCAAGCCGTTCCCGCCGGTGCCGCCGCGCCCCTGCATCTTCGAATACATCTATTTCTCCCGGCCGGACTCGGTGGTCGGCGGCCGCAGCGTCTACCAGATCCGCCGCAACATGGGCAGCGAGCTCGCCCGCGAAGCGCCGGCCGCGCGCCGACGTGGTGGTGCCGGTGCCCGACAGCGGGGTGCCGGCGGCGATCGGCTATGCCCAGGCCGCCGCGATTCCCTATGAGCTCGGCATCATCCGCAACCATTATGTCGGCCGCACCTTCATCCAGCCGACCCAGTCGATCCGCGAGCTCGGCGTGCGCCTCAAGCACAACGCCAACCGCGCGGTGGTCGCGGGCAAGCGCATCGTGCTGATCGACGACAGCCTGGTGCGCGGCACCACCTCGGTGAAGATCGTGCAGATGATGCGCGAAGCCGGCGCCAAGGAGGTGCATTTCCGCATCGCCTCGCCGCCGATCACCCATCCCGATTTCTACGGCATCGACACGCCCGAGCGCGACAAGCTCCTGGCCGCGACCCACAGCGTCGAGGAGATGCGCCAGATCATCGGCGCCGACACGCTCGCCTTCCTCTCGGTCGACGGCATCTACCGCGCCATGGGCGAAGAGCGCCGCGACCCGGTGCGCCCGCAATTCACCGACCACTGCTTCACCGGCGAATACCCGACCCCGCTGACCGACCGCTCCGGCGAGGCGCCGTCGCCACGGCAATTGTCGCTGCTCGGCGGAGGCGAGTTGAGGGCTTGGCCGGTGAGCCCAGCCGGGAGCCTGCCCGCCCCCCTCACCGACCGCATCGCCCTCGTCACCGGCGCCTCGCGCGGCATCGGCGCGGCGACCGCGCTGGCGCTCGGCCGCATGGGCGCCCATGTGGTCGCGGTCGCGCGCACCGTCGGCGGGCTGGAGGAACTCGACGATGCCATCCGCGCCGCCGGCGGCACCGCGACGCTGGTTCCCCTCGACCTCACCGATACCGACGGCATCATCCGGCTCGCCGCGGCGCTGCATGAGCGCTACCGGCGCCTCGATATCCTGATCGGCAATGCCGGCCTGGTCGGGCCGTCATCGCCGCTCGACCACGTGCAGCCCAAGGACTGGGACCAGCTGATGGCGGTCAACGTCACCGCCAACTGGCACCTCATCCGCGCCATGAATGCGACTGCTGCGCAGCTCCGACGCCGGACGGGCGGTGTTCATCTCCTCCGGCGCCGCCCACAACATGCGGGCCTATCGCGGACCCTATTCGGTGTCCAAGGCGGCGCTGGAAGCGCTGGTCCGCACTTATGCGGCGGAGACGGAATCGACTGCCGTTGCGCGTCAACCTCGTCAATCCCGGGCCGACCCGCACCCGCATGCGCGCCCAGGTCATGCCCGGCGAGGACCCGATGACGCTGCCGCCGGCGGAAGCGGTGGCCGAGAAGATCGTCGCGCTCTGCCTGCCCGGCGTCACCGCGACCGGGAGGCTATACGATTATCCCTCCGATAAGCTGCTCGCGTTCCGGCGGCCCGGCTGAGACGGCCCGCACCGCGCAAATGTCATTTGGAGCCCGACATGGCAACGATCGACGAGGTCGCCATCGAACATCTGATGAACGACCTGGCTGACGCCTGGAACCGCGGAGACGCGAAAGCCTATGGCGCACATTTTCGAGCCGACGGCACCTTCACCAACGTCAATGGGACCTTTCATTTCGGCCGCGAAGAGTTCGATCGCCGGCACGAGGAGGTCTTCCGAGGCGCCTTCAAGGGAACCACGCTCGCATTGTCGACGAAGATGCTTCGCTTCGTGCGCCCGGATGTCGCCGTCGTCGATATCGACGTCCGCCTGTCCGGCTGCCGGACGCAACCGCCGGGCGCTCAAGCGGACCCCGACGGCGCATTGAACACCTGTCTGCTGCTGGTCCTCGTCAGGGAAAACGGCTCCTGGTGGATAGCCGCGTATCACAATGTCTGGCGCTCCGCGGCGCGTTGAGCGTGGTCGCGCACCTCGGCGGCGGATCGTCTTTCATGCGGTGTAGCGATGAAAACAAGCGGCGGAGTCAATACTCCGCCGCCCCTCGTTTATCACAACGCCCGCCGTCGCAACCGGCGGCGAGCAGAGGCTCACGACTTCGGCGCGGTCTTCGGTGCCCAGCGCCGCAGGTTGAGCGTGTTGGTGTAGCCGCCATAGATGTTGCCTGCGTCGTCGACCGCGACGGCTTCGACGCCGTTGACCTCGACGGATTCCAGGATGAAGGCGCGCACGATGCCGTCATGCACGCTGCCGATCCGGATGCCGGACCGGTAGGGCGGGTTGAGCTCGTCGGGCGAATTATCCGCCACGTAGAGCATGTCGTTCTTGTCGATGAACAAGCCGCTGGGCCGGCCGAACTGCCTCCACTCCAGCAGATATTTTCCGTCCTGGTCGAACACCTGGATGCGGTTGTTGCCGCGGTCGGCCACGAACAGCCGCCCGGCGGAATCCATCGCGAGATTATGCGGCACGTTGAATTCGCCCGGGCCCCATCCCTTCTTGCCCCACTCCTTGATGAATTTCCCGTCCTTGTCGAACTTCACGATGCGATTGTTGCCCTTCGGGCCGCCGTGGCCGTCGGCGACGAAGATGTCGCCGTTGGGCGCGACCAGGATGTCGGACGGCTCGCTGAAGGTGTCCGGCGTGTCGCCGGCGACGCCGGGCTTGCCGAGCGTCATCAGGAGCTTGCCGTCCTGGTTGAACTTCATGACGGTGTGGCCCTTGCCGTTGTCCATGGCGCGCCCGTCGCTGACCCAGATGTTGTCGTCCTTGTCGACGTGCAGCCCGTGCGGATAGTTGATCATCCCGCCGCCGAAGCTCTTCACCACCTTGCCGGTGGCGTCGAATTTCATGATCGGGTCGAGGGTCGACTTCGAGCAGTCAGTGGCCAACTCGCAACGGTCGAAGGCCCAGACGCTCTTGCCGTCGCGATCGATGTCGAGGCCGACCACCGCGCCGAATTTGCGCCGGTCCGGAAGCTTGGCCCAGCCATAGGTGAACTTGTAGAGGTTGGGCGCGTCATTGGGCCCATAGGGCTGCTGCGCGAAGGCGCTCGTCCCCGGCAGGGCGACCGCCGCGATGACGGCGGCGCAAAGGACGAAGCGTGATCTATAGGCATGGTGCATTGGGTTTCCTCCCGGGGCTCATGACCGGTTCCGGTGCATTGGCTGCGGCCATCTTCCATCTATTCGGGGCGACATTCAACATGCGGGTGGGGTTGGCGCGGGCCGTGCAGACGGTGGCCAGGTTGGTGCCCCGGCCGCCCAGCGGCGAGCCCGTCACAGCACGGCCTCGAGCCCCTTGTTTCGTATCAGCCATAGCAGCCTGAAGGTTGCACCGCGCGGGCGCTTTGCGCTTTTGGCGTTACGGGCTGGCCCCCCGGCCGGATCGTTGGCATGGTTGTTCCGCACAGCATGAGCCCCCGATATGGCAAGGCAATCCACACCGCACCCTACACTCTCACCCCCGCCTGCGCCAGTTCCGCGCCGAGGATGCGGACGCGATGCACGAATGCTTTGCAGACCCCGAGGCGATGCGCTTCTGGAACCGGCCGGTCCACACGAAACGGATCGAGACCGAGCGCGCCGTGCGCAGCTATATCGACTGCACCCCGTCCTATTATCGGTTCTGGGCGGTGGCCGATGCCCGGACCGATCGCTGCATTGGCCTGGTCAGCTATCATGACGGGCACATCCGCAGTAAGCGCGTGGCCATCGCCTTTATCATCGATCCGTCTCGATTTGCCACTGTATCGCGCCGGGAGCGTGGGGACGCCGGCCGATGACGTTGGCTACAAGGCAGTTTCCGGGTTTCTCGGCTGCACGGATTTCAGCCCACCCGATTCCAGCCAAAGGGATTTTGATGCGCCACGCCCAAGGGGCAGCATGCTTGCCCTCTCGTTTCCAACTCAGATAGAGAAAGCGATCCGCTGGCGGCCCATGGGCGAACGGCCCGCGTAAGCCCGGCCGGCCGCGCTTTTCGTCGCCGCTGACTTCGAGAGTCAGATCGAAAAGTCGCGTGTTACCTGATTTCCTGATCCCCGGGTGCACTTCACCCTTGGCGTCTTGCAGGCCGAACCGCATGGGTTCGTTCAACGGGGCGCCGGGCTGCACACCGTCGTGGATCAGTCGGAGATATATCCGTCTCCCTGTTGCCGCGCTTGTCGCCATACCGGGAATTTAGCACGTCGCCGCTGGCTGCCAACATACGGCATAAATCAAGAATTTTGAGACAGCGAAAATGTAGTCCAGTTACAAAAGACGGGCCAATCGTCGTGAAAAGCACCCAACATTCACGAACGCGAGCCGCGTACGATACGGCGAGGATGGATCGTTTGGCCGCGACGAAGCATGGTCAAGAGCTCCGTGATCTTCGCTGCTCGTTTTTCTGCAGTCTTCGCTTGGTGTACTCGATAGATGATGGCGTAGCGGTTCGCTGAGTCCAAAGCGTCAAATACCTGACGAGCGCGAGGGTCCGCATCCAACGCTGCCTTCAAATCGGCGTGCGGGGCGGCTGTGCTCTGTGACGCGTACGCGGCTTCCCATCGCCCGTCCGCCTTTGCCGCGTCAACCTGCGCCAGCCCTTGTTGCGTCATCTGGCCGGACACGATCAGCCGCTCGGCACGCTCACAGTTTATTTTGGACCAGGCGCTCTTCGGTTTTCGTGGCGTGAAACGCGTTTTGAAGTAAAGCTCATCCACACGCCCCAACTGCCCATCAATCCAACCGTGCGCGAGCGCGAGGTCTATGGCGTCCGACTTGCTGATTGTTGCCTCGACCGCGCCTTTCTTCGAGAACTTTAGCCAAGCGCCTGGAGAGTTGTCTGGCTGAGATGCCAACCAACGCGCGAACGCTGACGCGCTTGAGAAAGTTAGAAGGGAAAGTTCGTCAGAGGGCATGGCATTGTGATAACAGGTCGCCCTGCAATCCAACCAGAATGAATTTTGGAAAAGTGACTTCCTTGAGAAGAGGCCTTCCAGTGGAGCGCGTTCGTGGTTGTGCATATCTCAAGAATTCTCCACCAGCTCCGGGCCGTTGATCGGAAAGAGCGCGCTCGCCGCGTGTTTGCTCAGTCAACTCCGGGTCAATCTTTGTCGCTCTCGTCGTCGTTCCGTAAGGCAGCGCTCAACGCCGCACCACCCCCCTACTACACCTTCGCCTTCCGCCCCGCATACGGATTCGCCTTCTCCCGCAGCGTCAGCCGGATCGGCACGCCGGGCAAGTCGAACGACTCCCGCAGCGCGTTGACGAGATATCGGCGGTAGGCTTCGGGCACCGCGTCGGCGCGGGTGCAGAACAGCACGAAGGTCGGCGGCCGCGCCTTGGCCTGGGTGATGTAGTTGAGCTTGAGGCGGCGGCCGGAGACCGCGGGCGGCGGATGGGCGGCGAGCGTCGCCTCCAGCCAGCGGTTGAGCGGGTTGGTCGAGACGCGCTTGTTCCACAGCGCGTGGATGTCGACCACCGCCTGCATCAGCCGCTCCAGTCCCGATCCGGTGAGGCCGGATACGGCAACGATGGGCACGCCCTTGAGCTGCGCCAGAAAGTGATCGGCCTCGCCGCGCAGCCTGCCGGCGCCGCTGGCGGCGTCGCCCTCTTTGAGGTCCCATTTGTTGACGCCGATGACGAGGGCGCGGCCTTCGCGCTCGATGAGGTCGGCGATGCGCAGGTCCTGCTCCTCGAATGACGCGGTCGCGTCCATCAAGAGGATCACCACCTCGGCGAAGCGGATCGCTTCCAGCGCATCGGCGACCGAGAGCTTTTCGAGCTTGCCTTCGATCTTGGAGCGCCGCCGCATCCCGGCGGTGTCGTAGACGAGCAAGCTGCGGCCCTGCCATGTGAGCGGCACCGCGATGGCGTCGCGGGTGATGCCGGCCTCCGGGCCGGTGAGCAGGCGCTCCTCGCCGAGCAGCCGGTTGATCAGGGTCGACTTGCCCGCATTGGGCCGCCCGACCACGGCGATGCGGATCGGCCGCTCCGGCTCCGCAACGGCCGCCGCTTCGCCTTCGTCGGCATCGGCAAGTGCCACTTGTTCCGGCAGCGCGGTCTCCTCGGGCAGCGCTTCACGCAGGGCGTCGTAGAGGTCGCCGAGGCCTTCGCCGTGTTCTGCGGAGACCGCCACCGGCTCGCCGAGGCCGAGGTCGAAGCCTTCGAGCGAACCGGCCGCGCCCGCCCTGCCCTCGCTCTTGTTGGCGATCAGGATGGTCGGCTTGGCGGCGCGGCGCAGCAGGTTGACGAAGGCGCGGTCGGCCGGCACCACGCCGGCGCGGGCATCGATCACGAAGAACACCGCGTCGGCCGCCGCGACCGCGGATTCGGTCTGGGCGCGCATGCGGCCCGGCAGGCTTTCGCTGGGGGCCTCTTCGAGGCCGGCGGTGTCGATGATGGTGAAGGTGAGATCGCCGAGATGGGCGGTGGCTTCACGACGGTCACGGGTGACGCCCGGGGTATCGTCGACGAGCGCGAGCCGCCGGCCGGCGAGGCGGTTGAACAGCGTCGACTTGCCCACATTGGGCCGGCCGACAATGGCGATGGTAAAGCTCATGGCGGCGCCCCCGGGAAGCCCGCGGCGTCCCAACAATGCAATGGATGATCAGCGCCCTGCCCCGACGTCCGATTCCGAAATGCCGGTATAGTCAGCCCACCAACTCGGTGAAATAGCGGAGCGCCTGTCCGAACAGATGGGAACCGTCTGCTCGGATCGCAACAGCGATCACCGCGCCACGGTGCCGGAGCTTGGAGCCGTCGGCCATGCGGCCTGCGGCTGCTGCGGTTGCTGCTGGCCAGGCCATGGCAACGTGGCCGTGGCAGGCGCCGGCGGCGGTGCCGCCGCTGCCTGGACCGCGGAAGCCGGCTGGACCGCCGGAGCGGGCTGCGGCCTGGCCGCCGCCTGTACAATGTGAGGTTTCGGTTTCGGCTTCGGCTTGGCCTCCGCCGTTTTCGGCGGTTCCCCCGCCAGTTCCGGCGGCGGGGTGTCGGCGGCCGGCTCCTTGTAGCCCTTTATCATCTCCGGCGGCACGCCGGGTGTGACGCCGGGGACCCCATCGGGGAATACCAGCTTGCGATCGCCTGCGATCTTGGTCTTCGAATTCGAACAAGTTCGACATGTTGTCGAGGCTGTCGCAGCCCGAAACCAGCGCGGTGGCGCCGGCAAGAACCGCGGCAAAGCCCAAGCGTGCGAGAGGGCGCATCGGCGGCTCCTATGGCTTGCCCGCATCGGCGAGCAGTGATGTCAGGACTTCGACCCGCGAGCGCACGCCGGGCGGCGCCTCGGGATCGCTGGCGGCGGCCTCGGCCCATTTGCGCGCCGCCGCGGTATCGCCGTTGCGCCACGCCGACAGTGCCAGCAATTCCCGCGCGGTGTGGCGGAAGCTGCCGGTCGGCTGGGTCAGCGGCTCGAGGCGCTGGGTCATCTCGTCGAACTTTGCGGTATCCACGAGGAGGAAGGCGGCGCGGAGCGCCGCGAGCTCGCGGACCAGCGGCGTCCCGGGCTCGCCGGCGATGGCGTCATAGGCCGCGACCCCCGCCTTCGGATCGCTCGCCCCGAGTTCGGCCGCCTGCCGCATCCGGGCGAGCACCCGGTAGCCCGACGTGCCCTGCGCGGCGAGTTTGCCGAACGCCTCATCGGCCTCGGTATGCTTGCCTTCATCGGACAGCTTCAGGGCGGCCTCATAGGCCGCGCCGGATTCGGCCGCCTTGCGGGCCTGCCAGAACTCGTAGCCGCGCCAGGCGCCGACCGCGGCGATGACCAGGATGGCCACGCCTATGATGACGTTGCTGTAGCGCTCCCACAGCTTCTTCAGCTGTTCTCGCCGTACTTCCTCGTCGACTTCGTTGAAAATGTCGGACACGAAATCCCCTCAGCCCAATGGCGCTCCCCCACCCGGCTGAGCCGGGGCGGCATCTGCCGATAAGATAGCCATGTGGCGGCGGCATGGCAAAGCACCCAAACCTGCCATGGCTGACGTGACGCTTGCGTCATAATAGCGCGACCCGGTGGTGTTTGCCGCCAGCGGCCCATCCAATCGCCCTGAGCGGCCCTGCATCAAGCCGCCAAGACGCATAAATGGCAATCGCGATAGTAACTTAGCCGGTAGACTCTAGTGGACATGGATTTTGTTCCGCCATCCGCCGGCGATGCCTTACGTCACGGCCGGATGCGGATGCAGGCAAGCTGCCGCCGCCCGGGACATCGCTTTTGAACGTCCAGAAATTGGCGGGAGACTCCCGACGGCGCTTCGGGAGACCGGCGCAGTCTTGCACCGGACGGCAGACGACACACCATCGCGATGCAGACCGTTTAAGTGTTGAATTTTTCTGCGCCGGTTCCAATATGCCGCCCGCATCGCCTTGCCTCCGGAGGCTCAACCAGGACGGGCAGGTCTGCGGGAGGAATGCGATCGCGCGGAAAAACGGCGACATAAGGAGGAAAGCAATAAATCGTCACCTTCTGAGTGTTTGCGTGATGACGGCGTTCGGACTTGCCCTGCTACCGGGCGCGTCGGTCGCTCAACAAAAGTCCATGAAGGATCAACTGGTCGGGGCCTGGACGCTGCTCCTGGCCGATGGCGTGAAAGACGATGGTACCCACGTGCCGAGCTTCGGACCCAATCCCACCGGCACGCTCATGTTCAGCCCCGATGGGCATTATTCCTTGCAGATCATGCGCGCGAGCCTGCCAAAATTCGCATCGAACAACCGCGCTCAACCCACGACCGACGAGGCCAAAGCCGACGTTCTGGGCATGATCACCCATTTCGGCACATATACCTTGAACGAGGCGGACAAATCTTTGAACTTTCATATCGATTCCAGCTCGTTCCCGAACTGGGACGGCACCCGGCAGAAGCGGCCGATCACCGCGCTCACCGACGATGTATTGACATACAACACGCCGAATCCGTCGACCGGAACGACTGGCATCACGCACACGGAACTGGTGTGGCGGCGGGCGAAGTAGCCGCCATCATCGGTTGCACGATTGGACGAGGCTCCGACGGCACCACTGCGGTGTCGTCGGGATTCCCGCAGCGGCATTTCGAAGCCGTCGTCGCCCCTTGACATCTGAGCAGACACGCCTAAATCGACGCGCGCAATCCGGCAGACCGAATCCTTCCACCCCCCGCGACATTATCGACAGGTGCCCGCCGACCGGATTCCCGGCATGTTCGGGCGCAAATCGCGCGGTACGGGTCAAGAACCTCGGCTCGACTGAAGAAGCGACGATCGAACCTGCGGACACAAAGTCCGCGGACACAACGGAGGAACCGATGCTGAAGATATTGTCGATCTCGACGACGGCCGCGCTCGCCGCCCTTGCTTTCGCCGGCCACGCACAGGCGCAAGCCGGCGCTCAACCGAACGTCGCCGGTACCTACAAGTGCCAGCCTGAACCGGTGAAATGCCAATGGGGCCCCACGCTCTCCATCACCCAGTCCGGCAACACGGTGGAGCTCAAGAACGATTCCGGCTCGTTCGCCAACGCCAAGCTCACCAGCAACATCACGCTGAGTGCCAGCCCGCCCTTCAACTCCGAAGGACTGATCCTGCCGGATCACTCGATCCAGTGGTCGAACGGCACCCACTGGCTCAAGCAATAAGCTCCCGCAACAGCGTCATTCCGGGTTCCGCGCTCGAGAGGGCGGACGCTGCGGAATGACGTGCCGCTACGCCTTGGCGAGTTGCTCGTCCTTCGCCTTGGCGCGCTTGGCGGCCGGGCGATCGGCGAAGCGGGCGATGTAATCGGTGAATTCCTTGCGCTCGGGGATCAGCTTGAACGCGGTCCCCCAGCGCAAACCGGCGCCGATGACGACGTCGGCGGCGGTGAACCTGTCGCCCGTCAGGAACGGCCCCGGCGTCACCGCGCCGGCGATCACATTCATCACGGTGTCGAAATCGCCATAGCCGAGCGCGGCGCGCGGCGGCTCGCCCGCGCGCGGGAAGGCGCGGTCCATGATCGCGGCCTCGATCACGCTCGGCCCGAAGAACAGCCATTTGAGATAGGGCCCCCGCCGCGGATCGCCGATGGGGACATTGAGCCCCGCATCAGGAAATGCGTCTGCGAGATAGCAGCAGATCGCCGCGGCTTCCGTGATCACCACGTCGCCGTGCTTGAGTGCCGGCACCTTGCCCATCGGGTTGACGTCGAGATAGGGGTGTTCGCGATTGTCCCCCTTCTTCATGTTCAAGAGATGGATGCCGTAGGGCTCGCCGATCTCCTCCAGCATCCACAGCACGGTCGAGGAACGCGAGGGGGCGATGTGGTAGAGCGTGAGTGCGGGCATGGCGACCTCCTGTTGCCGCACTCCCTCCCCCTTTTTTCGGACCTTTTCAAGAGGCGGTTCGGCCCGTAACCCGGATTGAGCGGAACGCGAAATCCGGGGCAAGAGCCCCTGCCATCCCGCATTTCGCTCCCGCTCAATGCGGGCTACGTCGCTTTCGTCCGGAACCGCAGCGCGCCGTCGTGGCGCACCTCGATGGCGCGGGCATCCGCCACCCCCGCGCCAGCCTGGCCGAGCGCCGCCTTGAGTTCCTCGGTCAGGAGGTCGATCACGTGGCCCGGCCCGGCTTCGCCGAGCGCGGCGAGGCCCCACAGGAACGCTTTACCCGCCAAGGCCGCCGATGCGCCGAGCGCCAGCGCGCGGGCGACGTCGACACCGGAGCGCACGCCTGAATCCCACAGCACCGTCGCCCGCGTGCCGACCTGCGCCGCGACCGCGGGCAACGCGTCGATCGCCGGCGGCAGCGCATCGATCTGCCGGCCGCCGTGATTGGAGACCACGAGCCCATCGACGCCGAGCGCCACCGCTTTTTCGGCATCCTGCGGATGAAGGATGCCCTTGACCACCAGCGGGCGTTTCCAGCGGTCGCGGTAGCGTGCGACCTCGTCCCAGGTGAACGCGCCGCGCATGCGGTTGCGCACGAACAGCGCGGCCGCGGCGAGGCTCGCATCGGCGCCGAGATAGGGCAGCAGGTTGGAGAACCGCGGATTGCCGTGCTTCCATAGTGCCCGCAACCATCGCGGCGACAGCGCCATGGAGAGCGCCATGGCGAGGTCGGGACGAAACGGCGTGGTGATGCCGCTCGCGACCTCGCGCGGCCGCGTGGTGCGGACGGGGACGTCGAGCGTGAGCATCAGCACATGGACGCCGGCCGCCTCGGCGCGGCGCGCGAGGTCGAAGCCGACGGCATGACCGTCATCGGGAAAGCGATAGAGCTGGAACCACAGCACGTCCGGCGCGATCTGGGCCGCCGCCTCGACGGTCATGCCGCCCACGGTCCCCAGCGTATAGGGGACGCGCGCGAGCTGGGCGGCCTGCGCCAGACAGCGGTCGGCTCCCGGCCACACGATCGCCGGCCCGCCCATGGGCGCGATGCCGACCGGCGCGGCATAGGGTCGGCCGAACAACTCGATTCCCGTCGCCGGCAGCGCCGTGGTCCTGCCGTAGCGCGGGATCAGTTCGACGGCGTCGAGCGCCCGCCAGTTGCGGGCGATGCCGCCGTCGGCGCCGGCCCCGCCGTCGAGATATTCGAAGGCAAAGCCCGGAACACGGGCGCGCCGGCGCAGATAGGCGATGGTCGGATAGCGCCGCCGCAGCTTCATCTTCTCCGCCGGCCCGGCCGCGCCGGCGCCGAGCGAAAATTTCACCGTGTCGGGCGGCTTTACGGTGTCGTCCATCAACGTCCTCAAAAGTGACTGTAAGACGCCCGCTTGAACGCGAGAGCGCCGCCGTCGGCGGCCATGAAGCGCGCTTCGCGCGGTCCCGCCACGACCACGCCGATCTCGGTCAAGGCAACGCCTGCTTCGGCGGCCTCGGCGCGCAACTCCCCGACGTGATCGGCCGGCACGGCGGCCACGACCTCGAAATCATCGCCGCCGGTGAGGATGGTCTCGATCGCTTGCGGATCGGAGGCGAGCACCTGGCGCGCCGCGGCCGAAAGCGGCACGCGGCGGACCGCAACCGCGGCGCCGACGCCGGACACGCGGCAGAGCTTGCCGAGATCGCCGGCCAGGCCGTCGGAGACATCGAGCGCGGCGCTGGCGTGGCGGCGCAGCGCCTCGGCAATGGCGTTGCGCGGCTGCGGCAGGAGATAGCGCGCCAGCAGATGATCGCGCATGGCGTCGTCGAGCTCCCAGCGCGCCGCGGCCGCGGGATCCTTGCGCAGCACGAGGCCGAGCGCCGCATCCCCGATGGTTCCCGTGGCCATGACGAGGTCGCCTTCGCGGGCGCCGGCGCGCCGCACCATGGTGCCGTGGGGCACCGTGCCGAGCGCGGCGATAGTGACCGTGATGGCGCCGGGGCTGCGATCGGTATCGCCGCCGAGCAGCGGGCAGCGATAATGCGCGGCATCCTCGCGCAGGCCCTGCGCAAACGACTTGAGCCAGTCGGGCGGCAGGCCGGCCGGCAATCCGATCGACAGCAGGAAGCCGAGCGGGGCGGCGCCCTTGGCGGCGAGATCGGACAGATTGATGCGCAACGCCTTGCGCGCCACCGCATCGGCGGGATCGTCGGGGAAGAAATGCACGCCGCTGATGACGCCGTCGGTCTTGAGCACGAGATCGCACCCCGGCGGCGGCGCGATCGCGGCGGCATCGTCGGTGAGGCCGAACGCACCGGGATGGGTGGCGATCGGCCGGAAATACGTCGCGATCAGGCGGTCCTCGCCCAATTCCTCGTCCAGTTTCGCCATGGCCTCCAGCCCAGCAGGGCGCGGTTGCCGGAAGCTTAGACCACTATCGCCTCGAATTGAAACCGGACGGCGCGCAATCCCTTTGATTTACGCACGATATTGTTCAAGTTTTCGGGGATGTGTGGGCTCGAACGGTCATCCCGGATTTTGTAACTCATCATCCTGACGGGTCTATCTATGGCTCTCCTGTAAAGCTCTCTTGATCGGCCCCTACCCGCCCTCGAAATCCGTGCCGCGCAGCTTGCGGGCGAGTTGGTCGAGCACGGCGTTGACCATGCCGGTCTCGGTCTTGTCGACGAAGGCGTTGGCGACGTCGACGTATTCGGACACGATCACCCGCGCCGGAATGTCGGTGCGGTTTTCCAGCTCCCAGGCGCCGGCGCGCAGCACCGAGCGCAGGATCGCCTCGATCCGTTTGAGCGGCCAGGTCGCCGCCAGAGCCTCGTCGATGCGCGGATCGAGCGCACGCTGGGCGCCGACCACGCCGGCGACGATGTCGCGGAAGAACGCCTGCTCGGCCGGCAGGTATTGCTCGCCCTCGACCTCGCGGCCGAGCCAGTGGCTTTCGAACTGCGCCAGGATCTCGTTGAGGCCGGCGCCCGCCATGTCCATCTGGTAGAGCGCCTGCACGGCGGCGAGCCGCGCCGCGCCGCGCCGATTGGCCTTGCGGGGGCCGGCCTTTTCGGGGGCGCGGCTCATCGCCGCTTGCGCGGGCTGGCCCGGTCCCGCTTGAGGCGCACCAAAGCGAGCGCGGCCGCGGCGGCGACGCCGCCCTTGTCGCCGCCGTCGAGACCGGCGCGCTTGCGCGCCTGCGCGCCGTGTCGACGGTGAGGATGCCGTTGCCGACCGGCACGCCGCGCGTCACGCCGATGTCCATCAGCGCGCGCGCGGACTCGCCGGCGACGATGTCGTAATGGCTGGTCTCGCCGCGGATCACGCAGCCGAGCGCGACGACGCCGTCATAGGCCTTGGCGCCGCGCGCGCCGCGAGCGTGATCGCGACCGCTTGCGGGATTTCCAGCGCGCCGGGCACCGTCACCACGTCATAGCTCGCCTTCGCCGCATCGAGCGCGCGTCGTGGCGCCGGCGAGAAGCGTGTCGGCGATGTCCTCGTAATAGCCGGACTCGACGACGAGGATGCGCACGCCCTCGAGGGGCGCGTCCTTTGCCTGCTTGCGTCTGCGCGCCTCGACCATGCGGTTCCGTGCCGGAGGAGAAATGAGCGGAGCCGTCAGTACCAAGGCGATGGTGCCGCAAGCAAGGACAACCTTTACGTCCCGGTCAGCCGTGCGACATAGCGTGCCATCAGGTCGACCTCCAGATTGACCGGATCGCCCGTTGCCAACGCGCCGAAAGTCGTCACCGCGAGGGTGTGCGGAATGATCAGCACCGAGAATTCGTCGCCCGCGACCTCGTTCACGGTCAGCGACACGCCGTCGAGGGCGACCGAACCCTTGGCGGCGATGAAGCGCGACAGCGGCCGCCGGCGCGCGGAACACCATCCGCGCCATGCTCCTCGAGATCGTCCCGCTCGAGCGAGCACGGCGATGCCGTCGACATGGCCGGCGACGATATGGCCGCCGAGCTCGTCGCCGATCCGCAGCGCGCGCTCCAGGTTGAGCCGGGTGCCCTGGCGCCAGCAGTCCCGCCGTGGTGACCGCGAGCGTTTCCGCCGCGGCATCGGCGGAAAACCAGGTGCGGTTGTCCTCCACTCCGGCGCCGACCACCGTCAGGCACACTCCATTGCAGGCGATCGAGGCGCCGTCGGCGATGCCGGCGCGATCATAGCCGCAGGCGATCTTCAGCCGCCGCAGATTGTCGGCGCGCGGATGAACCGCGATCACCTCGCCGATGTCGGTCACGATGCCGGTGAACATCTAGTCTCTTTCGCGGGTCCGCTCGAACGTCTCGATGGTATCTTCGCCGACCGCCTCGATACCACGGGAGGCAAAGCGCGGCGATGCCATCAGGGTGGCCAGCGGCATGGCTTCCAGCGCATCGATGCCGTCGGCGCCGATGACGGCGGGCGCGCGCAGGATCACGGCCGCGTCGACGAGATCGGCGGCGACGAGCGAGGCCGCGACGGTCGGTCCGCCCTCGACCATCAGACGGGTGACGCCGCGGCCGGCGAGGAGGCGCAGCATGGCGGCGGGATCGATACGCCCGGCGCTCGCGCCGCAGCGCAGGACCTCGACGCCGTACCCGCGCAGGCGGCGCTCGGCCTCCGCGCCCGCCGCCGGATCCGCCACGACCCAGACCGGGGTGGTCCGGGCGGTGCGCACCACCGCGGCGGTTTCCGGCAGGCGCAGCGCGGTATCGAGCACGACGCGCACCGGCGAACGCGCTGCGAGGCCGGGCAGCCGGCAGGTGAGCTGGGGGTTGTCTGCGAGCGCAGTTCCGATGCCGATCACGATGGCGTCGTTCATGGCGCGCATGAGGTGCACCCGTGCCCGCGCCGGCTCCCCCGTGATCGGCGCCGGCTTGCGGCCGGCGAGCCCAGCCTTGCCGTCGGCGGACACCGCGAGCTTCAAGGTGACGTGGGGACGCCCGTCACGTACGCGGCTGAAATGACCGGCGTGGGCGCGCCGGGCGGCCTCGGCGCGCAGCCCCACCTCGACCGCGACGCCGTGGGCGGCAAGCAGCGCATGGCCCTGCCCCGCGACCTCCGGATTGGGATCGGCGATGGCCGAGACCACCCGCGCGATGCCCGCAGCGACGATCGCGTCGGCGCAGGGCGGCGACTTGCCGTAATGGGAGCACGGCTCCAGCGTCACATAAAGCGTGGCGCCGCTCGCCCGCGCCCCCGCGCGGCGTAACGCCTCGGCCTCCGCGTGGGGCCGCCCGCCCGGCTGGGTCCAGCCGCGGCCGACGATTTCGGGCACGCCGCCCGCGGCATCGACGATGACCGCGCCCACGGCGGGATTGGGCCAGGCATTGCCGAGCCCGCGGCGGCCGAGCGCGAGCGCGAGGTCCATGAAGCGCTCGTCCTGATGGGAATTGATGCCGAGCATTGGTTGTTCCGAGCAGCCCATATGTGCCGGAAGTCGCCCTCACGCAATGGGACACCGCATGGACCGCGGGGGAAGTCGCCCTCACGCAATGGGACACCGCATGGACCGCGGGGGGACGCGCCTCATCGGGGTATGAAGGAGCGGGCACAGTGTACCGCCCGGCCGCGCCATCAGCCGCACCACCGAGGTGCCGAGACGCCCGGACGGGCTCACAAAAAAGGGGCGGCACTCGGACCGCCCCTCCCCTACGCGTGTTGCTGCAAGATCAGAACGGATACCAACGCACCGAGGCTAAGACCATATTGTCGTCCGCATGGACCGCACCAACTCCTGCGAGAGCGGGGCCAGCAGCGGAAGCGGGAACAACGCCGTAACCCGCGAAGCTTTCGCGATGGATCCACTCCCACTGAAGGCCCGTGGCGACCCGACCCATCGGGCCCTTGTAGACGTCCTGCCAGAAGCCGGTGGTGACCCCCGAGACTAACTTGTTGACGGCGGTGCAATTGGTGGTAGTGCCGGTGAACGAACCGGCGGTCGTGATGTAGCAGCCGGCGTTGATCAGGTTCGGGACGCCGAAGCCGGAAACACCGCCAGTGCCGGCAAGGTTGGCGAAGACGCCCGACTGTTCCTTCTCGATGCCGGCGTAACGTAGACGTCGAGACCCGCCCAGGGGTGAGCGATGGCACCAACAAGGCCATGAATGGCCGTGATCGTTTGAAGCGAGCCGTTCGCCCCGACATACACGTCGGACAGCTGGGACGCGCCGTAGCGGCCAATGCCGCTGCCGTACATGGTCGAGGCCTGGACGTCGAGGTACTTCGGAATGAGCGGCAACAGCACCGAACCGCCGACGCCTTCGCCAAGGGTCGTCCTTTGGCTTGCCGAAGCCGGGGAGGGCAGTGATCGCCGCACATAACCGGCCGTCGGAGCCGGCACAACCCGGTCGCACCGACGGCGACAACGGGGCAATCGAACACGTTGTCGTTGAAGAAGCGCGCGATGCCGAACACTTCGTAGTGGCCCCAACCCGGATCGAACGCGGCCTTGCCGATGATGTCCGGAGCAACATCGGCGGTGAAGACGTTGGCGGTGCCTGCGCTCGAAAGCCGTTGCCCAGGAAGCGCGTTGCCGGCGATTGGCGAAATTGACGATCCAGCCGCCGGCATTGCCGCCGTTCGCAACGCGCCGGTACTGGAGTAAACGAGCGCAGCGGGGTTCTCGACCGAGAGACCGAAGGATGCCCAGGGCGCGATATCCTGCACAACGCGCAGCTGCCAGTTGCGCGTGTAAGTCGAAACCCGGCGACGTAGTTCGCATCGATGGTGATCGGGGTGTTTTCTTCCGCGGCGTGATCCCGACCTTGTTCTGGGTGAGCAAGCTCCAGGCTTGACCGGCAAGGAAATGGAAGCCCCAGTCGGTGTTGTCATAAGCGAAGAAGCCTTGGCGCAGGCGCGGCGCCCAGCTGTTGCTCTGGTTGTAGTTCGACGGTCACGCCGGCGCCTAGGAAGTCCATCTCGAAATATCCGGAGAGCTTCTGCGCGGATCCGGGCGCCTTCGACGAGAAGCGAGATCCGGCTCTGCCGGGCGCTGCCGTGGAATTCGTTTTCGCCGAACAGGGGCGAAAATGGATACGGAATGCTGGCGAAAGGCGTGCCTACGTCCGCACCGTTGATTGTGCTGCCGGTAGACGGTGTCCGCCGCCAGGAAGCCGCCCCAGGTGAGCTTGACCTGTCGAGGATGCTCGGCGCCTTGGTCGGGGAACGGCTTCAGGTCGGCGCCATAGGCTCCGTTGAAGGCCGCCGGTATCTCGGCTTTCGCCTCGGCGGCCTTCTTCTTGGCCTCGGCGAGATCGCCCTTGACCTGCTTCATCTGCTCCTGCAGCTGCTCCATCTGGCGCTGCATGCGGTCGACCTTGTCCAAGTCAGGTGCAGGTCGATTGGGCGTTG
This sequence comes from uncultured Alphaproteobacteria bacterium, assembly GCA_963800215.1. GTDB lineage: Bacteria > Pseudomonadota > Alphaproteobacteria > Rhizobiales > Xanthobacteraceae > JAJPKK01. The sequence goes on from CAWCZY010000018.1 coordinate 267,263, forward strand.
GCCGCACCTGCGGCGAATATCGCGGTGGTCGCGAGCAGCCACCAATGACGTTTCAGCATTGCAAACTCTCCTGTTCCCTGACGCCCATGAGCCCCCGTCATGGGTTAAGTGAAGCAAAGCCCAAGCATTCGGGCCCGCGAAATGCGTCCTTGAGCGTTTTCCATCCCGATCGTGAGCGTTGTTCTCGAGTATTCGGCTCGACTGAACCTGACCGAACACGACCGTCTGAGTGCCGGCACGCGCCGGCGAGGCCCACCGACCGGCGCCGGCCGTTTCACCGAATGCGCTTGTTTCACCCCTTCAGAGCTTGCCCTTCGCGATTTCCACCGCGCACGACGGCCCCCAGCCACCGGATCCCATGTTCTGCCCGGTGAGCCCCCGAAGATGGCAGAGGCGGAGCCGGACAGCGATCCGGGATCGACTCCCGTCCCGCCGCCGCAATTTATTCGAAGTATTCATCAGGGCAAAACGGAATAACTCGGTAGATCATCAGGATTATTAGCTTATTTCTAGCCATGTTGCTCTAAATACAACTCCACCAAAGTAATACCATTTGTGACATGTCATTATTATATTGATATTTGCTTGCAAATATCGTGGATACGTCACTGTTTATTCATTTAAATTATACATAAATAACATAATATTGTCGTATTTAGTTCATGGATCTATTGTGAATGACTTGGATTTGTGAGCGTCTGCAGGTATTTCCCGCACAACATATTGCAGCGAGCCACTGGGCCGGACCGCATCGCCGACGCCGTGCCGAGAACATACAAAGTCGTTTGCCGACGCTGAGATCTGGACAAGCCGTCGGTGCCCCGCCTGGCGCCACCACGGTGGGTTTGCCCGCCTTACCGGAAATCGCGGGCTTCATCGCAACCGGCGATAGCGCCACGGGCTCGGGCGCCCTGGGGTGCCATGGTGCCGCTGTCCCGCAGGAGGCTTCGGGACCGCGATATCAGCGCGCCCGGACGGCGGCACGTACCGGCCGTCACTTGCTCACGGGAGCGATCGGCGGGTGCTCGTCCTCGCCGGACAATTCGCCCAGCACCGTCTCGAAGTCCTTGGCCTCGCGGAAGTTGCGGTAAACCGAGGCGAAGCGGACATAGGCGACGTCGTCGAGGTCGCGCAGATGCGCCATCACGGTCTCGCCGATGGTCTCGGTGGTGACTTCGTTCTCGCCGAGGTTTTCGAGGTCGCGCACGATCTTGGAGACAGTCTGCTCGACCCTTTCAGGGTCGACATTGCGCTTGCGCAGCGCGATCACCACGGAACGCGCGAGCTTGTCGCGGTCGAACGGCACCCGCCTGCCGTTGCGCTTGATGACGGAGAGTTCGCGCAGTTGCACCCGCTCGAAGGTGGTGAAGCGGAATCCGCAGGCGAGGCACAGGCGCCGCCGGCGGATCGCGGCGGAATCCTCGGTCGGCCGGGAATCCTTCACCTGGGTGTCGAGGCTGGTGCAATTCGGGCAGCGCATGGGTCCCTCGTCAGGAGTAGATCGGAAACCGCGCGAGCAGGTGCTTGACCTTGTCGCGCACCGCCGTCTCGATGAGGCTGTCGGCCTCGACGCCCTTTTGCGACAGCACGTCGAGCACGTCGGAGATCAATTCGCCGACCTCGCGGAACTCGGCGACGCCGAAGCCGCGGGTGGTGCCGGCGGGCGATCCGAGCCGGATGCCGGACGTGACCGCGGGCTTCTCGGGATCGAAGGGAATGCCGTTCTTGTTGCAGGTGATGTGGGCGCGGCCGAGCGCCGCCTCCGCCACCTTGCCGGTCAGCCGCTTGGGCCGCAGGTCGACCAGCATCAGATGGGTGTCGGTGCCGCCGGAGACGATGTCGCAGCCGCGCGCCTTCAGCGTCTCCGCCAGCACCTTGGCGTTCTCGACGACGCTCGCGGCATAGGCCTTGAACGAGGGCTGCAGCGCCTCGCCGAACGCCACCGCCTTGGCGGCGATGACATGCATCAGCGGCCCGCCCTGCAGGCCCGGAAACACCGCCGAATTGATCTTCTTGGCGAGATCCTCATGGTCGGTGAGGATGACGCCGCCGCGCGGCCCGCGCAGGGTCTTGTGGGTGGTGGTGGTCACGATCTGGGCATGGGGAAACGGGCTCGGATGCACCCCGCCGGCGACCAGGCCCGCGAAATGCGCCATGTCCACCATGAGAACGGCGCCGACCTCGTCGGCGATCTCGCGGAAGCGCTTGAAGTCGATGATGCGCGGATAGGCCGAGCCGCCGGCGATGATCACCTTGGGGCGGCTCTCCCGGGCGAGCCGCGCGACTTCGTCCATGTCGATCAACTGGTCGTCGCGGCGCACGCTGTAAGGCACCACCTTGAACCACTTGCCGGACATGTTGACCGGCGAGCCGTGGGACAGATGCCCGCCGGCGGCGAGGTTGAGCCCCATGAAGGTGTCGCCGGGCTGCATCAGCGCCATGAAGGCGGCGGCATTGGCGGACGCGCCGGAATGCGGCTGGACGTTTGCGAATCCACATCCGAAAAGCTTGGTAACACGTTGGATTGCCAGGTTTTCAGCGATGTCGACGAACTGGCAGCCGCCGTAGTAGCGCCGCCCCGGCAGTCCCTCCGCATATTTGTTGGTGAGCACCGAGCCCTGGGCTTCGAGCACGGCGCGGCTGACGATGTTCTCCGAGGCGATCAGCTCGATCTCGTCGCGCTGGCGGCCGAGCTCGAGCCGGATCGCATCGGCGATCTCCGGATCGCTCTCGGCGAGCGTCGCGGTGAACATGTTCCGCGCTGGCTGTGCAGTCGGCTGGACGGGTTTATTCATCGGAAAATCCAAACGGGCGCCCGCGAGGGTGGCAGCCGGCACGGCCAGGAGACGAAGGGTTGCCCGGCCCACGGACAACTGGGGTCGCGATACCACATCGCCCCCCTCCCCGCCAAGTTTGGTCGCGCGGCGAACGTACAGGCGCAAGATGTTGTGGGGCGGTACTGACACTTCGCTGTCATCGCCCGGCTCGACCGGGCGATCCAGTAAACGCCGACCGTGAGTACTGGATTGCCCGGTCAAGCCGGGCAAGCCGGGCAATGACAATTGGATGAGCCCAAGCGGAAATTGCTCATGCCCCGCAAGCAACGGTGCCACATCCCCCCACCTCTGAATCAAAAAACCCCCGGCTGTGAGGCCGGGGGGTTCGAGGACCGAGCGCAAGATCAGAGGCGGTATAAGATCTGGTCGGTCCAGAAACGCTCGAGGCGGTGCAACGCCTTGTTGAGCGTGACAAACTCGTCGGCATTGATGCCGCCGACCTGCTCCACGGTGCGGACATGCTTGTGGTAGAGCGCGTCGACGATGTTGCGGACCTCGCGGCCCTTCTCGGTGAGCTTGATGCGCACCGAGCGGCGATCGACCCGCGAGCGCTGGTGATCGAGGAAGCCGATCTCGACCAGCTTCTTGAGATTGTAGGAGACGTTGGAGCCGAGATAGTAGCCGCGCGTGCGCAGCTCGCCGGCGGTCAGCTCCTTGTCGCCGATGTTGTAGAGCAGCAGCGCCTGGACCGAATTGATGTCGGCGCGGCCGCGGCGGTCGAATTCGTCCTTGATGACGTCGAGCAGGCGGCGGTGTAGGCGCTCGACGAGCGTCAGCGACTCCAGATAAAGCGGGCGGACGTGCTCGAAGCGCTGATCGCGCTCTGCGGGTTCTGCCGCCTTCAAGACTGCTTTCATGGGTGACGCCTTCCTGCTTTTATTTTCGAGCGGCGAGGCTCCTGTTCCCCACCCTCTTGTTCGAAAACTCTACCCACAACGATCTAAAATCGACTTAAACAATACTGTGAAGACGAGGTTTATGGGCACGCATCAATGCTTGCGGACGCGTTAACGCTGCAGCCGCGCCGGGGCTTGGCAACAGCGGCTCGCGCGCGCCCTGCCTCGTCGAGAAGAGCCGGATTATGCTGGACTAATCCGCACCGCGGTCCGCAAGCGAGCGCGCCGGCGGATGTCGGAGTCGGGTTACGGCTTCATCCTTCATTCACTGCAAAATCGCAGCTTTCGTTCACTGCGAAATCAGTGCGAAACCGCGCTCGCCGGTGGCGAGACCTGCGTCACCGCGGATGTTCGCGCGCCGCCATCAGCGCAAACGCGAGATAGGCGGCGACCGCGACGACGTTCAAGCCGATCACCACCACGCTGGTGCCATAGACCTGGGGAAGAAATACGTGGACGACGATCAGCGACACCGTCGACGTGAGCCACACCACCGCGCCCCATGGCGCCACCAGCCACAGCCCGACCGCGGCGACGAGATCGATCACCGAGAAGAACACCGTGGTCACCTGCCAGGATTGGATGTGAGCCTCGAACCCACCCTCCTCGCCGATGATGCCGCACACTTGCGCCCAGCTATAGAGGCCTTTGATCATGGAAATGCAGGCCATGACCCGCAGGAACAGCGCGAGGCGGCCGGACCAGTCGGTGCCGGCCCAATTGAGCATGGCGCCGTGGGCCGGCCTTATGTTCTCGATGGCGTCGTCGGCGCGCGGGTTGCTCATGGGAGCGCAAGTTCCTCGTCGACTGCGGCGAAATGGCGGTCGACCTCGGCCTGCGTCACCTCGGCGAGAGTCGCGGGACGCCAGCGCGGCCGGTTGTCCTTGTCGATGATCACGGCGCGAATGCCCTCATAGAAGTCCTCTCCATAGACGACGCGCGAAACGATGCGCCATTCCGCGCGCATGCAGTCCGCAAACGACCACTCCCCGCCGCGCCGCAGCTGCGCCAGCGCGAGCTTGAGGCTGAGCGGCGCCTTGGCACGGATCGTCGCAGCGGCGGCGCCGGCCCATTGCGCGTCGGCGTGTACCGACGACGCCTCGGCGTCGAGCCGCGCCAGTATATCCTCGACGCGGTCGCCGGCGAAATTTCGATCGATGGCGACGCGGGGCGCGACAAGCGCCCCCTGCCCCGCCGGCTGCGCGAAGGCGCCGAGCAGGGCGTCGACCGGCGCCGCGCCGCACAGCGCGTCGATGAGATCGCCGAACCGCGCCGACGCGACGCGGTGGGTGGCGACCCCTGTGGCGACGCCGTCCGCCGGCCCGAGCCGTTCCCCCGTCAGCGCGCAATAGGTGCCGAGTTCGCCCGGAAACCGCGGCAGGAACCAGGTCGCGCCGATATCGGGAAAGAAGCCGATGCCGACCTCCGGCATGGCGAACAGGAATCTATCGCCGGCGACGCGATGGGAGCCGTGCACCGAGACGCCGGCGCCGCCGCCCATCACGATCCCGTCGATCAGCGCCACATAGGGCTTGGGGTAATGCTTGATCGCCGCATTGAGCCGGTATTCTTCGCGCCAGAACGCGAGCGCATCCTGCTGACGCCCGGCTTGGGCGGCCTCGTAGATTCCGCGCAGGTCGCCACCGGCCGAAAACGCGCGGTCGCCGGCTGCGGTGACGACGATGCGGGTGACGGCGGGATCGTCGCGCCACGCCTCGAGCTGGGCGTGCAGCAGGCGCACCATCGCCAACGTCACCGCATTGAGCGCCGCCGGCCGGTTGAGGGTCACGATCCCTGCGGTGCCGCGGCGGTCGAACACGACTTCGGGTTGTTCGGTCGCCATCGCCAAGGTTCCCACAACATTGGACCGCGGACTGCTTGACCGGAGATGGTCGATGTCCGACTACTCAACGCGGACAGCAAAGCTCATCGAAATCAGCCCAGGGGCCTGTTCATGAACGAGCTTCCCCGCAAACTCCAGCCCGCCATCGCTCCGATCGAGGTCACGCGTGTCGACGTGCTGACCGGCGCCGAACTGGCGGGATGCCGCCGATGGCGGCGCGCCTTCGCCGACGAACGCAAGGACCGCCGCTATTACGAGATCGTCGAAGCGACCCTGAGCCAGGGCTTCGACCACCGCTATTTCGCCCTGCGGGATGCCGGCGGCGAGGTGCGCGCGGTGGCCCCGTTCTTCGTGCTGGACCAGGATTTGTGCGCCGGCATGAGCGCGGGCGCGCGCAAGGTCATCGCCGCGCTGCGGCGGCTGTGGCCGCACTTCATGACGGCGCGCACCCTGATGATCGGCTGCGCCGCCGGCGAAGGCCATCTCGACGGCGATGACGAGGTGCCTCACGACGCCCAGGCGCGGCTCCTCGCCGCATCGATCCCCGCCCACGCCGCCAGGCTCGGGGCGCGCCTCGTCGTCTTCAAGGAATTCCCGGCGAAATACCGCGGCGCGCTCGCCGGCGTCGTCGCCGCCGGATATACCCGGGTGCCGAGCTACCCGATGACCCGGCTCGACATCGACTATCCGTCCTTCGACGCGTACATGGTCCGGGCGCTGTCGCGCAAGACGCGCCAGGACCTGCGGGTGAAGTTCCGCGCCGCCGCCGCGGCGGCGCCCATCGCGCTCACGGTGGTGCGCGATATCGCGCCGCTCATCGATGACGTCTATCCGCTCTATCTTCAGGTGTTCGAACGCTCGAGATTCCGTTTCGAGAAGCTGACGAGGGAATTCCTGTGCGAGCTCGGCCGGCGGATGCCGGACAAGGTGCGCTATTTCATCTGGCGGCAGGACGGGCGGCTCGTCGCGTTCAGCCTGTGCATGGTCGAAGGCGACGACATCTACGCCGAATATCTCGGGCTCGACTACACCCTCGCACTGAAATTGCACCTCTACCACTATGCGTTCCGCGACGTGGTGAGCTGGGCGATGGCCAACGGCTACAAGAATTTCCGCAGCAGTGGGCTCAATTACGATCCCAAGCTCCACCTGCGCGCACGGCTCGATCCGATCGACCTCTACGTGCGCCATACCTCGCCGGTGGTGAACGCTGTGCTGGCGAGAATGCTGCCGGTTTTGGAGCCAACCCATGCCGACCCGATCCTGCGGCGGTTCCCGAATTACGGCGAGGTCTGGGGGCGCAGCGCCGACGGCGTGGATCGGGTGTAATGCCTTCTGGCCGAATCTGATCGACAGCAGGCCGGTAGTGAAATTCCGCGCCGGCAGGGTTGGACTTTGTTCCTTGTTTGTTCTATGTGTCTGCAAACTTATTCCACCCACAGGGCCGTATATATCTGTGACGAATCGGAGGCTTCGGTTGTTCCTGAGTCCTCCTGTCTGTAGGGTCGGGCCAACCATTGGACGGTCACATGCCCGCTGCAAAACAAAAAAGCCAGCCTGAACAGCCGGTCTCGGGCCTTGCCCCGGCGGACATTGTGGACCGGCTGTTTACCGGTCACGCCGCGGAGGTGCTGCGCGGCTTTCCCGAGGGCAGCATCGATCTGGTGGTGACGTCACCACCTTATTGGAACGCTGTTGAATATGACCAGGGGGAGCATTCCTGGACCTCCTATGAGGCCTACCTCGCCGACATGCAAACGGTCTGGAACCAGTGTGCGCGGGTGCTGCGGCCAAACGGCAAGTTGTGCATCAACGCGCCGCTGATGCCGATCCCGAAGGATGTCATCCAGCAGCACACGCGGCACCTGAAGAACATCGCATTCGACATGGACCACGAGATTCTCGCAGAGACGGACCTTCAGCGGTACAGCCTTTTCGTCTGGCAGAAGCAGACGTCGAAAATGATGTTCGGAAGCTACCCGTATCCCGGCAACATCATCGAGAACAACACGATCGAATTCATCAACGTCTACGTGAAGCCGGGCAAGCCACCCAAATTCGAAAGCGAGGTAAAGGACGCGAACGAGCTCACGCGGACCGAATGGCTCGATCTCGCGCAGCAGGTCTGGTTCATGTACCCTGAGGACGTGAAGCGCGAGGGCGATCATCCGGCGCCGTTTCCGGAGAAGCTGCCGGCGCGCCTGATGCGCCTCTACACCTACGGCGCGGTGGCGCATTTTCCCGGCGAGGTCGTGCTCGACCCCTTCGTCGGCACCGGCACGACGTGCGCCGTCGCCAAGAGCATGGGCCGCCGTTACGTCGGCATCGACATCAATCCGGCCTACGTGAAGATCGCGCAGGAGCGGGTGCGCGACGCCGTCGGCTTCGAGCCCCTGCTTCTGGTCGGCCGTGCCAAATATCCGGGCAAGGAAGAGCTCACGGACATCGCTGCCGCCGAAGCGGGCAGCAACGGCAAAGTTGCCGAAGCAAAACACAAACGTAAGACCTACGGACGCAAGGTGAAGATTAAGGACGACGAGCAGCTGACGCTCGTCTAGCTCTGCGGCCGGGGGCCGGAGCCAATGGCGAAGGCGAAGCTTACGCTTGCAAAGGAATGGCGCCAGTTCGCCAATCGCTTCGGGATTGATCGTGCCTATTGGTACGTCCCGAAGGGACTGGCCGTGAGCACTGATTCCCTGAAGCCCCGCCTGAAGGTCCTAAAGGAATTCGAAGGCGGCAAGGCATGGCGCGATTGCCAGCAGGACTATGTCCAGCGCCTCAACGACGAGGCGATTTCCGTCGCAGCTGCCGACTGGGACGAAGGCGGCGCCCCCCTCGCCCGGATGCTCAAGCAGGTATTTGTCATACTCGGCCTCGCATGGGTCAACTCAAATGACCGCATCGAGATCACTCCCGCCGGCGACAAGTTTCTGACGAACAAGGATCCGGACGGCGTCCTATCCGATCAAATGTCGCGTTACCAATTCACCAACCGCAGTATAGCATCTATCGCGCACCAGGCTATCGCGCTCCACCCGATTCCGTTTCTGGGCGAGGTGCTCCGAAGCATCGATGGTCAGAGCATAGACGCCGCCGAATACATGCTTTTCGTTTCGAGGGCGAAGACGTTCAAGGATGTCGACGCGGTGATCGACCAGATCGAGCGCTTCCGCGGCCTGCCGGGCGAAATGAAGGCAACCGTCGTCGATAACTGCAATTCCTTCAAGCTTCCAGGGATTCGACGCTCCAGCATATACAACACCATCCGGCTCGATCGGCCCTATGCGCTCAAAATGTTCGCGCTGTCGCGGCTGGTGGAGATCAACGATGATGGGGGGCTCGCGATCCGCAAGGGCTCGCTCAAGGCATATCGCAGCTATCTGGCCGACTACGGCCGCGACGGCGCTTACATCGAATTCGCTAACGAGAAGGACTGGATCGCCTATTTCGGCGACCCGAAGGCGGCGCCGACGGTCGACACCGCGCTGGAATACTATGTCAACAAGGGTGACGTCGCCGCAGCTATTGCAACCAAGAAGATCACCGCCAAGTCAGCCAGGGAACTCGCGGAATTTCAGGACATGATCGTGTCCGAGAAGGCGGTCGAAGATTACCTCGAAAACCACCTCGAAGTGATAGGCTCCAAGATTGGCGCCAAGCTCAAGCTCGTCGGGCGGCAGTACAGCACCACCGTCGGGCCCATCGATCTACTCGCCATCGATACGAAAAACCGGGATTACGTCGTCATCGAACTCAAGAAGGGTCGGAGCGCCGATAAAGTATACGGCCAGTGCTCCCGCTACATGGGTTGGGTTCGCAAGAACCTCGCGCCGGAAGGTGCCAAGGTGCATGGCGTCATCGTGGCACGGCAAATCGACGACAAACTTAAGGCGGCGCGTGACGCGCATGATACAAGGGTTCATCTCATCGAGTTTGAGATGAAGATCGGGGCGACCGCGGTCTAACGCGGCAGAAGACTCCGCGAGGCCGGCTGGAGCGAATGGCCAAGCCCGGGGCGGACCATTTCTGACGGCTTGGTCGGTGCGACAAGGGCAAAGAAGGCGGGATACAGGTCTCTCCGGCTTAGCGGCGCCAGGCCCTTCCAGCCCGCGACCGTCCTACTGGAATTGGCGGAATTTTAAGGATAAAAAGGCTACAGTTCCCCGAAGGAGCTTCTCTATGGCCATAAAGTTCGGCCGTCCGCTGGAGCCGACCGTGCGTTTTTCCCCCGTCGAGGCGAAATCGCCGGGACGGGGCGCACCGCCGCTCGATCTCACCGTCCGCCACCGCCGCAACCGAAAGTGCGAGTGGGCCCGGCGGATGGTGCGGGAGAACGTGCTGACCACCGACGACCTGATCTGGCCGCTGTTCCTGGTCGACGGCGAGCGCAGCCGTATCCCGGTAGCTTCGATGCCGGGGGTGGAGCGGATTTCGATCGACCAGGCGGTGCGGGATGCCGAACGGGCGGCCAGGCTGCGAATTCCCTGCATCGCCCTGTTCCCCTATACCGACCCCAGCCTGCGCGACGAGACCGGCGCCGAGGCGCTCAACCCGGACAATCTCGTCTGCCGCGCCATCCGCGCCATCAAGAAGGAAGTGCCCGATATCGGCATTCTCTGCGATGTCGCGCTCGATCCCTACACCAGCCATGGCCATGACGGCCTGCTGAAAGGCGGCGAGATACTCAACGACGAGACCGTCGCGGTGCTGGTCCAGCAGGCGATCGTCGAGGCGGAAGCGGGCTGCGACATCATCGCCCCGTCCGACATGATGGACGGGCGGGTCGGCGCCATCCGCCGCGCCCTCGACGCACAGGGGCGTGTCGACGTGCAGATCATGGCCTATGCGGCGAAATATGCCTCGGCCTTTTACGGGCCGTTCCGCGAGGCGGTCGGCTCCTCGGCGACGCTGATGGGCGACAAGCGCACCTACCAGATGGATCCCGCCAACACCGACGAGGCCTTGCGCGAGGTCGAGGCGGACATCGCCGAAGGCGCCGACCTCGTCATGGTCAAGCCCGGCATGCCCTATCTGGACGTGCTGCGCATCGTCAAGGACGCGTTCGGCGTGCCAACGTTCGCGTATCAAGTTTCCGGAGAATATGCCATGATCATGGCGGCGGCGGGCAATGGATGGCTCGACGGCGACAAGGCGATGATGGAAAGCCTGGTCGCTTTCAAGCGCGCGGGCGCCGATGGGGTGTTGACGTATTTCGCCCCTCGGGTCGCGGAGAAGCTTCGGAACGGTTGACGTTCCGGTTTCGGTGGGTGAGACGGGGATTTTCGGGGGTCGGCAATGGCGAAAACCAGCCTCAAATATGAGCAGCCCTCACGGGCGTCCCGGCTATTGGTCCTGGGCTTCAGCGTCGCCGTGGCCTTCATGGCGGGCTGGCTGGTGCTGACGATCCTGCTGGGCAACGGTGGTTCCACCATGGTGGCCACCTCCGACGACGAAGTCCCGGCCATGGCGACCAAACAACCGCCGCGGGTGGAAAACGCGCGAGTGGCGGTGAGCGCACCGATTGTGCCGCCGCAGCAATTGCTGTCGCCGCGGGCGGATCCCGGAAGCTGGCCTGGCGCCGCGTCGCCTGCCGCTACCGCGAGCACCGCCGCTGCGGCACCTGCCGCTCCCACAGGGCCGGCCTTGGCATCGCTGCCCGGCGCTCCCGCGGTCGCGGCTCCGGCGACGGTCCCTGCCGCGCCATCGCCGGTGGCTTCCCTGTCGGCAAATGACCGGGTCGCGGTGGGGGACATCTACGCCCAGATCACCAACAAGATCGAAGAAGAGCCGGCGGATGCCCCCGAGGTCGTGCCCCTGCCGCCGCACCGTCCACGCGTTGCGGCAATTCCATACCCGCGGCCGCGGCCGCAGCTGGAAGAGCAGGCCCAGGCCCAGGTCGATCAACCGCGGTCCTTCTTCGATTTCCTGACCGGCGGTTCGCGGTAGAGCGCCATCCTTTCGGATTGAATGGGATAGCGCTCAATTTCCTTTGAATTCGAGCATGATCTCGTCCGAAAAGTCTGCAACTTTTCGGATCATGCTCAGTCGATCGCATCCCCCGTGGTGATGTGCACGGGCTGGTAGCCGCCCTCCGACAGAGCGCGCAGGATCTCCTCGCTGTGGGCGCGGTCGCGCGCCTCGACGGTGATGTCGAGCTTGGCGCCCTTGGCGGGCACGTCGAGAAACAGCCGGCGGTGATCGACTTCGAGGATGTTGGCGCCGAGCTCGCCCAGCAGCGTCGCGATCGGCCCGAGCACGCCGGGCCGGTCGGCGATGGTGAGGCGGAACGACACGATGCGGTGCTCGCGCTCGAGTTCGCGCACCATGATCGAGGCGAGGATGCGGGGGTCGATGTTGCCGCCGCACAGGATCAGCCCGACCTTGCGGTTGCGGAAGCGCTCGGGCGCGGCAAGCATGGCCGCGAGGCCGGCGGCGCCCGCCCCTTCCGCCATGGTCTTCTGCAAGGTGAGATAGGCGTTCACCGCGCGCTCGAGATGGGCTTCGTCGACCAGAATGATGTCGGACACGAGCTCGCGCACCACCGGCAGCGTCAGCGCCCCCGACATTCTTGACCGCGATGCCTTCGGCGAGCGTCGGACCGCCGATCGGGCTGTTCGCCCCGGTGATCGCGTTGCGCATGGACGGATAGAGCGCGGCCTCGACACCGACGATTTCCACCTCCGGCCGCAGCCCGCGCGCGGCGATGGCGTTGCCGGCGATCAGCCCGCCGCCGCCGATGGGAACGACGAGCATGTCGAGGTCGTCGACCTCCTCGAACATTTCGAGCGCGACGGTGCCCTGCCCGGCGATGATGGCGGGATCGTCATAGGGATGGACGAGCACGAGCCCATGGTCGCGGGCAATGGCGGCGGCACGCTCCTGGCATTCGCTCAGCGTTTCGCCGTCGAGCACCACCTTGGCGCCATAGGCCTCGGTCGCCTTCACCTTCACGAACGGCGTCGTCACCGGCATCACGATGGTGGCGGGAATGCCGAGACGCCGGGAATGGTAGGCCACCGCCTGGGCATGGTTGCCCGCCGACATGGCGATGACGCCGCGGCCGCGCTCGGCCGCCGACAGCGAGGCGAGCTTGACGTAGGCGCCGCGGTCCTTGAACGAGTTCGTCACCTGCAGGTTTTCGTATTTGACGAACACCTCGGCGCCGGTCAGGGCCGAGAGCTTGGGCGCCGGCAGCATCGGCGTGCGCAGCACCGCACCCGCCAGCGTGCGCCGGGCGGCTTGCACGTCTGCGAGCGTGATCGTCATAAAGGCTGCTTTCCCTGTATTTGCCGGCGGCGTAACCTTTGGCCTGCATCGACTCGACCCTGCATCGAGCTTATGGCCGATTTTCGATCTTAGCGCGGGCAATCGGACTGGGCCAGGCATGCACCTTGCGGCGGCCGGCATGTCCTGCTCCATTCCGAGCGGACCGGGAGAGCATCCATGACCGACCAGCATCCGCGTGGCGGGCCCGATGTCGAGGTCAAGCCGCATGCCTACGACCCGATCGCGCACCCCGAGCTGTTCGAGGGGGTTCTGGCGCGGCGGGTGCTCGCCTTCGTGATCGACGTCCTGATCATCACGATCCCGGTCATGCTGGTCAGCATATTCATCTTCCTGTTCGGGATCTTCACGCTCGGTCTCGGCTGGCTGCTGTTCTGGCTGCGTCAGCCCGGCTTCCGCGATCTGGGCCATCGTCTATTACGGCATGACCATGGGCAGTCCCGCCTCCGCCACCTACGGCATGCGCGCGTTCGACCTCGAGATCCGGACCTGGTACGGCGGCCCCTGCTATTTCCTGCTGGGGGCGGTGCACGCGATCCTGTTCTGGATATCGATCTCGGCGCTCACGCCCTTCGTGGTGATCGTCGGCTTCCTCAACGAGCGCCGGCGCCTGCTCCACGACTTCCTGCTCGGGACCGTGGTGGTCAATTCCGGGCGGCGCGTGCGCGGAGATGCGGCGCTACGGGGCGATAGGCACCGTTCCCTTTGAACCCGGACCGTAGAATGGGCAAAGGCGGCGAAAAGCTCTCCGTTTGGCGCACCATGCCGGCTTCTTCGGCCCTGCCTGCAGCAAAAAATGCTGCGGCGGCCGGCCGCGGAACACAATGGGCTTTGACGAATGCCCGGCGGCGCGCAAATCTAGGCGTGTACGCGAGTTGAAGTCGCCCGCAGGAACCGACATTTGACCCAGCATTCTCGCGATACCCCGCAATTCTATCTGACTGCGCCGTCGCCTTGCCCCTATCTGCCCGGCCAGGAGGAGCGAAAGGTGTTTACGCACCTGGTCGGGGAGCGCGCTCCGGAGCTCAACAACCTGCTCACCCATGGCGGCTTTCCGGCGCAGCCAGTCGATCGCCTATCGCCCGGCCTGCGAGCGCTGCCGCGCCTGCGTCTCGGTGCGCGTGATCGCCGATGAATTCCGCCGCCACCCGCAACATGCGCCGGGTGCTGGAACGCAACAGCGACCTGATCGGCGAGATGCGCGTGGGGGTGCCGACCTCGGAGCAATACTCGGTTTTCCGCGCCTATCTCGATGCCCGCCATTACGACGGCGGCATGGCCGACATGACCGTGCTCGACTACGCCATGATGGTCGAGGACAGCCATGTGCAGACCCGGCTGGTCGAATACCGGCGCCGCGGCCCCGATGCCGGCATCACCGGCCGGGGCGAAGGCGACCTGCTCGCCGTCGCGCTGACCGACGTGCTCAAGGACGGCCTGTCGATGGTCTATTCGTTCTACGAGCCCGAGTTCGGCCCGCGCTCGCTCGGCACCTTCATGATCCTCGATCACATCGCCCGTGCCCGGCGCATGGGCCTTGCCTACGTCTATCTCGGCTACTGGGTCCGGGATTCCCGCAAGATGGATTACAAGGGCCGCTTCCTGCCGCAGGAGCGTCTCGCCCCCGAGGGATGGCTGCGCGCGGAAACGTGATCGGACGCCGACGGCCGCAGCGGCCCTGAGCACGCACGCAGCGAATCGCCAATTGCATTTCTTTACTCCGATACCGGCGGCTCAGCGAATTTGCTGAGTGCCCCGTTTACCGAATATCGAATATGCAAATGCGAAAATTCGTAAAACCGTAGAACATCTCAGGGAGACTAATGGCTCACTCGTTCGCAGACCGGACGGAACATGAGCCCCCGCTCCTGCGTTTCCCCGGTCTCTATCGGCCCCGGAGAACGGAGATGCACGCCTTCATCAGACGCTTCCTGATGCATTACGGTATTTATCGCCGCTACCCGCTGGGGCGGCTTCCTGCCCTGCGCAATGCATGGCGCACCGCCCGCCCCTGACACGCTGAGCATTGCGCGATTACGCTGACCCCATAGGTGTCATTGCCCGGTTTGCCCGGGCGATCCAGCACCCACGGTCGGCGTTTCTGGATCGCCCGGTCAAGCCGGGCGATGACAGCGAATTGCGTGCCAGTCGAAATTCGCACTCACTCGAATTTGTTGCTGCGCGGAAAGCCCTTCGGCGCCAGGCGCCCGGCGTCGGCGCGGTTGCCGCGCCAGTCCGCCAGCTCCTTGAGCGACAGCTTGAACAGGCGGCCGGCGGAATCCGTCCAGGTCAGTCCGACCTCGGCCCGGAACGCCTTGAGGTCCGACAGTCCGCCTTCCTTGTAACGCTGCAGGCGCACGCCGCGGCCGCGCACCATTTCCGGCACCTGCTCGAGCGGGAACACCAGCATCTTGCGGTTGTCGCCGATGGCGGCCACGAGTTCGCCGTCGGCCACGCTGACGGCGCAGGCCTCGTCGGGCATGGTGACGTTGAGGATCTGCTTGCCCTTGCGGGTGTTGGCGATGCATTCGTCCTCGGGAACGATGAAGCCCCTGCCCTCGCGGCTGGCCACCAGGAATTTGCGCCCTCCCACCGCCGGGAACACCGACACCA
The DNA here is from genome assembly GCA_963800215.1 of uncultured Alphaproteobacteria bacterium. Lineage (GTDB taxonomy): Bacteria > Pseudomonadota > Alphaproteobacteria > Rhizobiales > Xanthobacteraceae > JAJPKK01. The sequence continues at coordinate 282,736 of CAWCZY010000018.1, forward strand.
GGTCGGATTCCTGCTCGATATCGATAAAGAGGCGAACCGGCTCGCCATGGCCGCGCCCGCCCGGAAGCTTTCCCGCCTCGATGGTATAGAAGCGGCCGTTGGTGGCGAGGATCAGGCACTTCGAAGTCGTCTCCGCCGGGAACGCGAAGCGCAGGCCGTCGTCGCCCTTGAAGGTGACGCCGGCGAGATCGGTCACAGTGCCCTTGAGAGCGCGGATCCAGCCCTTCTGCGACACCACCACGGTGATCGGCTCGCGGATCACCATCGCCTCTTCGATCGCAGCTTCGTCATGGGCGGGCGCCTGGGCGAACGTGCTGCGGCGCTTGCCGAGCGTCGTCTTCGGTCCGAACGTGGTGCGCACCGCCTTGATCTCGTCGCCGATCTTCTTCCACTGCTCCTGTTCCGAGCCAAGAAGATCGCGCAATGTCTTGCGCTCGCTGCGCAAATCCTTGTCCTCGCCGCGGATTTCCAACTCTTCCAGCTTGCGCAGGTTGCGCAGCCGCATGTTGAGGATGGCGTCGGCCTGGACGTCGGTGAGCTTGAAGGACCGGATCAGCATCGGCTTGGGCTCGTCCTCGGTGCGGATGATCTTGATGACGCGGTCGAGATTGAGATAGGCGACGAGATAGCCGCCCAGCACCTCGAGCCGCTCCTCGATCTGGCGCAGGCGGTGGTTGGTGCGGCGCAGCAGGACATCGCGGCGGTGGTCGAGCCAGGCGCGCAAGACCTCGGCGAGGCCGAGCACCTTGGGCACCTTGCCCTGCACCAGCACGTTCATGTTGAGGGGAATGCGGCTTTCCAGCTCGGTGAGCTTGAACAGCGATTCCATCATCAGCTCGGCATCGACCGTGCGCGCCCGCGGCTCGATGATGAGGCGCAGATCCTCGGCGGATTCGTCGCGGACGTCGGCGACCAGCGGCAGCTTCTTGTCGTTGAGCAGCTCGGCGATCTTCTCGACCAGACGCGACTTCTGCACCAGCCACGGAATCTCGGTGATGACGACCTGCCAGGTGCCGCGGCCGGCGTCTTCCTTGACTCCAGCGCGCCCGCACGCGGAACGAGCCGCGTCCGCTGACATAGGCTTCCGCGATTTCGCCGGGCGGATCGATGATCACCCCGCCGGTCGGGAAATCCGGGCCGGGAACGAACCGCACGAGGTTGCGGCTCTTGGCATTGGGATGGTCGATCAGGTGAAGCGCGGCATCGCACAGTTCGGCCGCATTGTGCGGCGGGATCGAGGTCGCCATGCCGACCGCGATGCCCTGCGATCCGTTGGCGAGCAGATTGGGGAAGGCGCCCGGCAGCACCACCGGCTCTTCCTCGGAGCCGTCATAGGTGGGCCGGAAATCGACGGAATCCTCGTCGATGCCGTCGATCAGGAGGCGCGCGACCTCGGTGAGGCGCGCCTCGGTGTAGCGCATGGCGGCGGGATTATCGCCGTCGATATTGCCGAAATTGCCCTGGCCGTCGATCAGCGGATAGCGCTGGGCGAAGTCCTGGGCAAGCCGCACCAGGGCGTCATAGACGGCCTGGTCGCCATGGGGATGAAACTTGCCGATGACGTCGCCGACGACGCGGGCGCATTTCTTGAAGGCGGCGCCGGGGTCGAGCCGCAACAGCCGCATGGCATAGAGCAGCCGCCGGTGGACCGGCTTGAGGCCGTCGCGCGCATCGGGCAAGGCGCGATGCATGATGGTGGAGAGCGCATAGGCGAGGTAGCGCTCTTCCAGCGCCTCGCGCAGGCCGATCTCCTGCACATCGGATGGCTCGGGAATCAATTTTTGACTCATGACGACTCGATACCCAATGCGGACGGTGCAAACAACAAGGGATCAGATGCCTTTTCTTTTACCACTCGGCAAATCTTTCCGATCCTGAACCGAGGCTGAACGGCACAGCCATGAAATCTGTTGACAAAAGCGTGGTACGGTCAAGGATTGGGGTGGGAAAACCTGATCGTTCAACGATCCGATGATCCAGGAGGAGTACATGCGCAAATATGCTTTGCTGGCGGCATTGGCCAGCGCCATCTTCGCAATGGCATTCGGCTCGCCCAATCGGGCGGACGCTATGACTTTCAGCACCCCGGCCGGCGTGATGAGCGCGGCGGAGACCATTGATGTCGCGCAGCCCGAGCAGGTCCGCTGGTGCGGCTGGCGCGGCTGCTGGGGCGGCTATGGCTATTGGAGACCTCGCCCTTATTATTACGGTTATTATCGCCCGTGGCCCTATTATGGATATTACCCGAGCTACTATTACCCGTACGCGGGCTGGGGCTTCCGGCGCTGGTGGTGGTAACTGATTAAGCCAAAGCGGCACCGATCGAGAAGAAGCGCGATCCGCCCAACCGGATCGCGCTTCATCAACCTCGGCGGCATCGGCTCGCTTGCAAAAGATCCCGATCGAGTGATCCAATCAGGCGAAGCTGATGGTGACGGAGGAGTTCATGCGCAAATACGCCCTGACGGTGGCTATGGCCGCCGCGATGTTCGCGACCGCAGCCGCGCTGCCCCACCGCGCCGATGCAATGGCCTTCAGCGGCCCGGCCGGAATGCTGACGGCGGCGGCGACCATCGATGCGGCGCCGGCCCAGCAGGTCCGCTGGTGTAACCGGCACGGATGCTGGCGCGGCGCCGGCGTTCCATATTGGCCCGGTCCGCCCTACGGCCTGTACCAGAGCTATCCCTATGTCGGCTACAATCTGGTGCCGGGCGGCTACTATTATCATCCTCTGGTTTGGCCCCACGCCTGGGGCTACCGGCCCTGGTAAGGGATTGGCCGTATCGCCTCTTTAGTTCCCCTGCGCGTCACGTCGCCCAGAACGAGCGTGGCGGCGGGTCCGCGGTCGCCCGGGTCACCGCGGCGATGAAATACTGGCGGGCCTCCGGCAGCGGTTCGCCGCGCGGCTCGAACACATAGCGGGCGAGAAAGAATCCGGTCAGCGCGAACCCGGCGTCGAGCGCCGCGGCCGACGGTTCGCCGGGCGCGGCCGCGCCGAGGAAGGCCGGCAGCGCCAGCAGCCGGTCATGCCAGGGTTCGCCCGCGCTGCGCGAGACCGCACGTCCCGACTTCGGCGAGACATAGACGAGATCGGCCGCGCTTCCCGTGACCGCGCAGGATTCCAGATCGAGGCCGAAACCGAGTTCGGTCAGCAACTGCAGCTCGAACCGGGCGACCAGCGCCGCCGCCGACGCCGGATTGCCGAGCCTGGCGATGGTATCGTCGAGCAGGTCGAACACCGGCGCATGGGGGTCGCGCTCCGGCAGCAGCCGGCACAGCGCGGCGAGATGATTGAGGCCGTAGAGCGCGTGCGCTGCCGACATGAACGTCGCGGCACGCAGATCGATCGCTTCGACGACGTAATAGCCGAGGTGCTCGTCGAGCCGGGCGCGCCAAGTCGCGCTCACCCGGTTGCCGGCCTGCAGAACCGGCTTGAGCCGCGAGCCGGAACCGCCGCGCACGAGTCCGAGATGGCGCCCATGCCCGCGGGTCATCAACTCGACGACGGCGTTGGCCTCGCCATGACGCCGCGCGCCGAGCACAATCGCGATATCGCTCCACTCCACGGCGTTGCCCGATTTTCCTAAAGATGAATGTCAGCGCGCCTTCCGATTAAGCCGACCCTGTCGATGTCATTGCCCGGCTTGACCGCGCAATCCAGTACGCCCGGTCGGTGTTTACTGGATCGCCTGGTCGGCCGGGCGATGACAGCGCTGGTGCGTCGGTCCAATCGCGACACCCAACTCATAAAATTACCATGGCCGCTCCGAATCAATCCTTGGGAAATTCGAGGCCCATTTCGCGGTAGCGCTCGGGGTCCTCGCTCCAGCCTTCGCGCACCTTGACGAACAGGAAGAGATGCACCGGCTTTTCGAGGATTTCGCCGATTTCCTTGCGCGCCTGCGCGCCGATCGACTTGATCGCCTGGCCGCCCTTGCCGAGCACGATCTTGCGCTGGCTCTCGCGCTCCACATAGATCGTCTGCTCGATCCGCACCGAGCCGTCCTTGCGCTCCTGCCAGGATTCGGTTTCGACCGTCGAGTGGTACGGCAATTCCTGGTGCAGCCGCAGATAGATCTTTTCCCGGGTGATTTCCGCCGCCAACGCACGCAGGGGCGCATCGGTAATCTGGTCCTCCGGATAGTGCCATGGCCCTTCCGGCACATGGGTGGCGAGCCAGGCCTTGACCTCGCCGACGCCATTGCCGGAGAGCGCCGAGACCAGGAAGGTGGCGGCGTATTTCGCCCCTTCATTGGCGGCCGCGACGAGGCCGAGCAGGCTCGGCTTGGCGACGAGATCGACCTTGTTGACGACGAGGATCTTCGGCATAGCGACATCGGCGAGCCTCGCGGCGATGGCAACGCTTTCATCGTCGAGGCCGCGCTTGGCGTCGATCATCAGGGCGACGACATCGGCGTCGTGCGCTCCGCTCCAGGCGGTCGCGACCATGGCGCGGTCGAGCCGGCGGCGCGGCGAGAAGATGCCCGGCGTATCCACGAAGATGAGCTGCGCATCGCCCTCGATGGCGATGCCGCGCATGACCGCGCGCGTCGTCTGCACCTTCGGGCTGACGATCGTGACCTTGGCGCCGACCAGCGCATTGACGAGGGTCGACTTGCCCACATTCGGCGCGCCGATGATGGCGACGAACCCGCAGCGCCGGCCGGGCGGCGCAACGGACGGGCCGGAATCGGTCCCGTTCATGTGGAGGCTTCCACGCCCTCGCGGGACAGCAGCGCGGCGGCGGCGGCCTGTTCGGCGGCGCGCTTGGAGCGTCCGAGGCCTTCCGCCGGCAGCAGTTCCGGCAACAGCACGGCGACGCGGAATTGCGGATCGTGATGCGGGCCGGTGCGGGCGATCTCCCGGTAGGACGGCGTCGGCAGTCCGCGCCCCTGGGCCCATTCCTGCAGCGCGGTCTTGGGATCGCGCACCGGGCTCGCCGGCGTGCGCAGGCGCTCGCCCCACAATTGCTCGACCACGGCCACCGCGGACTGGTAACCGCCGTCGAGAAACACCGCCCCGATCAGGGCCTCGCAGACATCGGCCAGGATCGCGATCCGCTGCCGCCCGCCGGCATTGGCCTCGGAAACCCCGAGCTTGATGGCGGCGCCGAGGTCGATGCTGCGGGCGACCTCGGCGCAGGTCTCCTTGCGCACGAGATCGGCGAGCCGGCGCGACAATTCGCCCTCGTCGGCATTGGGAAAGCCACGGAACAGGAGATCGGACACCACGAGGCCGAGCACGTGGTCGCCGAGAAATTCGAGGCGCTGGTAGCTGCCGACCCGGTTCTTGCCGCTGAGCGCCGAAATGTGGGTCAGCGCGCCGTCCAGCAGCGAAGGGTCGGCGAACACATGGCCGGTCTTCTGTTCGAGTTCACGCCTGCCGGATGCCGACCGACGGCTCATCTGACGATCGTGAACAGCCGGCTCCAACGCACCGACCACGGCCAGCTCCAGATGTGCCAGGCAGGCTCCCCGTCGCCGATCGAGAAGAAGATGAGCTGGGCACGGCCGACGAGATTTTCGAACGGCACATAGCCGACCTGGCTCAGCACGCGGCTGTCGGTCGAGTTGTCGCGGTTGTCCCCCATCATGAAATAATGGCCGGGCGGAACATTGTAGACCTGGGTGTTGTCGAGAAAACCGTTGTCCTGGAGGTCGAGCGTCTCGTAGCTCACGCCGTTGGGCAGCGTCTCGCGCCACCGTTTGACGCGCACCGAGCCGCCGTTCTCGTCATCGATGAAATCGGTGATGCGTTCGCGCTTGACCGGCGTGCCGTTGATATGAAGCAGGCCGTCGATCATCTGGATGTGGTCGCCGGGCAGCCCGATGACGCGCTTGATGTAATCGGTGGAGTCGTCCTTCGGCAGCCGGAACACCACGACGTCGCCGCGCGCCGGCTCGTGGCCGAAGATGCGCCCGGTGAACAGCGGCGGCGACAGCGGCAGCGAATAATGGCTGTAGCCGTAGCTGTATTTGGAGACGAACAGGTAGTCCCCGATCAACAGCGTGTCCATCATCGATCCCGACGGGATGTTGAAGGGCTGGAACAGGAAGGTGCGGATCACGAGCGCGATGATGAGGGCATGAACGATGACCCGGACGGTCTCGACGATACCACCCTCTTTGCGCTTTTCTTCACTGGACACGCTCATCGGCCTCTCGCCTTTCGTCTGTCGCGCCCGGAACGGAACCGTCCCGGGGTTCCGACCGGCTTGCGGCCACGTCCGCTTCGAGCACGATCCCGAAGGGCTGCCGCCGTTTCGGACGAGATCATGCTCGAAATCAAGGACTTGAGAGCGCTGTCCGTTTCGACGTGAAACGCCGGCGCTCCAGTGAAAATCCACGGTTCCTCAGCGAAAAACCATTGAATCACCGCACCTTAGGAGCACCCGCAGGCAAGCGGCCGAGGTCTGCAAAAAGCCGGGAATCCCATTACTTTGTACCCGCTCGCGCGACAACGCGCAATCAACTCTCCGGGTTCGGTTCGGGTTCAATCATGCCGTCCTGCACCGCCGAGATGACGACGAAAGCCTGCGCCATCGGCCATTCGTCGGTGATGGCGAGATCGATCCGGGCGGAGTGCCCCGCCGGCGTAATGGCGGCGAGCCGGCCTGCCGCCCCGCCGGTCAGGGCCATGGTCGGCCGCCCCGACGGCAGATTGACGACCCCGAGATCGCGGAAGAACACGCCGGCGCGAAAGCCTGTTCCCAACGCCTTGGCGCAGGCCTCCTTGGCGGCAAAGCGCTTTGCATAAGTCTCCACCCGGTTGGCACGTCGCTCCGCCAGCGCGCATTCGGTCTGGGTAAAGACGCGCTGCAGGAACCGGTCGCCGTGGCGCTCGATGGTCTGCGCGATACGGCGGATGTCGACCAAATCTGTGCCGATCCCGATGATCACGCAAGACGTTCCAGCTTGGCACGGCCGCGGTCCATTACCGCACGCATTCGCCGCACCGCCGCTTCGATGCCGCCCATGATGGCTTCGCCGATCAGGAAATGCCCGATGTTGAGCTCGACGATCTCTGCCACGCCGGCGATCGCCTCCGAGGTCATATAGTCGAGGCCGTGGCCGGCATGGACCTCCAGCCCGACGCCATGGGCGAGCCCGGCGGCGGCGCGAATGCGGTCGAACTCCACGGCGGCCCGTTCGCCCTCCCTGCGGTGGACCGCCTCACACCAAGCGCCGGTGTGTATCTCGATGACGGGAACGCCGAGGGCGGCCGCCGCTTCGATCTGCCGCGCCTCCGGCGCGATGAAGAGCGACACCCGGATGGAAGCAGCCACCAATTCCCGCACCAGCGGGGACAAAGCGCCCGCCTGCCCCGCGGCGTCGAGCCCGCCCTCGGTGGTGCGCTCCTCGCGCCGCTCGGGCACGATGCAGGCGGCATGGGGTTTGACCCGCGTCGCGATCCCCACCATCTCGGGCGTCGCCGCCATTTCGAGGTTGAGGGGTTTGGCGATGCGCGCCTTGAGCGCTGCGATATCGGCGTCGCAGATGTGGCGGCGGTCCTCGCGCAGATGCGCGGTGATGCCGTCGGCGCCGGCGGCGACCGCGAGCTCGGCCGCGTGCAACGGATCGGGATGACGGCCGCCGCGGGCATTCCTCACGGTTGCGACGTGATCGATGTTCACGCCAAGGCGCAGATGCGGGACCGCGCTCATGCCGCTAGCCGTTCACCCGTTCCGCCTTGGCGACCATGGGCTTGGCACGCAACTGGGCGATGATGGCGGTGAGGTGCTTGAGGTCGTAGACCTCGAGATCGATGGTCATCGAGGTGAAATCCGGCGCCCGGCGGCTCATCCGGATGTTGTCGATGTTGCCGTCATGCTCGGCGATGATGCGGGCGATCTGCGCCAGCGAGCCTGGCTCGTTCACGGACTGCACGGCGATGCGGGCGGGAAACCGCTGCGGCGTCGCGCCGTCGACATCCCAGCGCACGTCGAGCCAGCGCTCTGGGGTGTCCTCGAAGTCCTTCAGGGCCGAGGATTGGATCGGATAGATCGTGATCCCCTCGCCCGGTGTCATGATGCCGACGATGCGGTCGCCGGGAACGGCGCCGCCGTCGGGGGCGAAGCTCACCGGGAGGTCGCTGTTGATGCCGCGGATCGGGATGGCGGTGCCCTTGCTCTCGCCGTCCGGAAGCTTGAACTTCACGGCCTTGCCGGTCCCAAGCCCGAACCAGCCAGGCTCCGGCTTGCGTATTCCTATCGTCGCCGCGCGCTCTTCCTTGTAGTCGGGATACATGGCGCGCACCACGTCGGTCGCCTTCATCTCGCCGCGGCCGACGGCGGCGAACACATCATCGATTGAATGGCGGGCGAGGCGCGGCAACGCGCCGATCAGCCGGTCGTCGGAGTACTCCCGCTTGGCACGCTGGCACAGGCGTTCGACGATGCGCCGGCCGAGCTCGGCATATTGGACCCGGACCGCGTGCCTGGTGGCGCGGCGGATTGCGGCGCGCGCCTTGCCGGTGACGACGAGGGATTCCCATGCCGCCGGCGGCGCCAGCTGGGCCTTCGACGTGAGCACCTCGACCTCGTCGCCGTTCTGCAGCTCCGACACCAGCGGCGCGATCTTGCCGTTGATCTTGCAGCCGATCGCCCGATTGCCGACATCGGTATGGACCGCATAGGCGAAGTCGATCGTGGTCGCCTTGCGCGGCAGCGCGATCAGCTTGCCCTTGGGGGTGAAGCAGAACACCTGGTCCTGGAACAATTCGAGCTTGGTGTGCTCGAGGAACTCCTCCGGATTGGAGCCCTCGGCGAGCAGCTCGATGGTGCGCCGCAGCCACGCATAGGCATTCGATTCCCGCGACAGCAATTCGATCGGCGACCCCTCGATGTCCTTGTAGAGCACGTGGGCGGCAATTCCGTATTCGGCGATCTCGTCCATCTCCTCGGTGCGGATCTGCAGCTCGACGCGCTGGTTGCCGGGGCCGATCACGGTGGTGTGGATCGAGCGGTAGTCGTTCTGCTTGGGCGTCGAGACGTAGTCCTTGAAGCGTCCCGGCACCACCGGCCAAGTGGTGTGGACGACGCCGAGCGCCTGATAGCATTCCGGCACCCCCTTCACGATCACCCGGAACCCGAAAATGTCGGACAGCTGCTCGAAGCCGACCGCCTTGCGCTCCATCTTGCGCCAGATCGAATATGAACGCTTGCGCCGCCCCTTCACGTGCGCCTCGATGCCGCGGTTGGCGAGCTTGCGGAAGAGCTGCGCCTCGATCTCCGCGATCAGCCCGAGATGGCGCTCGGCGAGCGCGTCCAGCCGCTCGCTGATGACCTTGTGGGCCTCGGGATTGAGCTGGCGGAACGCCAGGCTTTCGAGCTCCTCGCGCATCTCGTACATGCCGATGCGGCCGGCCAGCGGCGCATAGATGTCGATCGTCTCCTCGGCGACGCGGCGGCGCGCTTCCGCCGGCATGTGCTCGATGGTGCGCATGTTGTGCAGGCGGTCGGCGAGCTTGACCAGGAGCACGCGCACGTCCTCGGCGATCGCCAGCAGGAGCTTGCGCAGGTTCTCCGCCTGCTTGGCCTCGCGCGAAACGAGGTCGAGCCGCTTGAGCTTGGTGAGCCCTTCGACCAGATGGCCGATGTCCTTGCCGAACAGGTGGTCGATCTCGGCGCGGGTGGTTTCGGTGTCCTCGATGGTGTCGTGCAGCAGCGCGGCGACGATGGTGGCGTCATCGAGCTTGTGGTCGGTGAGGATCGCGGCGACCTCGAGCGGGTGGGAAAAATACGGGTCGCCGGAGGCACGCTTCTGCTCGCCGTGAGCCTTCATGGCATAGACATAAGCGCGATTGAGGAGCGCCTCGTCGGTGTTGGGGTTGTATTTACGGACCCGCTCGACGAGATCGTATTGGCGCATCATCGGCTTGGCCGGCCGCGGCGCCGGCTCCGAACCCGGCACCAGGCTCGGCGCCAGGCGCTCGCGCGCCGCCCGGTTGCGCGCCTTGCCCTGCGTCTCCATTCGCGGCAGATCTGTCGACGTCTTCGTCATGCCAATACCCTGCCGCGCGCGACGACCGCCACGGCCGCGCTCAGGATATCATGGCAAAGGCGTCGTGCAGCAAGCGTTAAGACATTTTGCGCGGACGCGGGAACTTCAGGCGACGTAATAGAAACGACAACGGCCCGGATTTTCCGGGCCGCCCGTTCGCAAACCGAAATGATGCCCGCTATTCGTCGTCGTCCGGCTCCGCCGGCTCGGGGCGCTCTTCCGGAGGCGCCAAGCCTTCGAGACCCTTGAGCAGCTCTTCCTCGGTCATGCGGTCGATGGTGACTTCGGTGTCGTCGGCCTCGATGCCGCCGGCGCCGGAGATCAGCGGCACCGTCTCCGGCTCGGGCTCGTCGACCTCGACGTATTTCTGCAGGGCATGGATCAGATCTTCCTTGAGATCGCCCGGCGAGATGGCGGCATCGGCGATTTCACGCAGCGCCACCACCGGGTTCTTGTCGTTGTCGCGGTCGATGGTGATCTGGGCGCCGGACGAAACCATGCGGGCGCGATGGCTGGCCAGCAGCACGAGCTCGAATTGGTTTTCGACCTTGTCGATGCAGTCTTCCACGGTGACGCGGGCCATGACCTCGGCACTCCTTCGCTGCGGAACCCTTGATGATTTGCGGCCTGACTATAGATTACCGCAATGCAGCGCAAGAATAAAATCGTGGGCTGCGACCTCATCGCCACAAATTCGGCTTGGCGAAGGCGCAAACCTCTGTTAGCTCAACGCGATCGAGAGCAGGCGACTGTGATTTTCTCTGCTGCAGCGGGGGCGCGCGACAGAGCATTTTCGTGTGGCAGCCCTGTTCCCGAGCCTCGGAGCTGCTTAATATTGCTTTTGCCGGGCATTTTGGCCGTCCGACCAATTGCCAGCCTCTAAGAAGAGAACCCCAATGTCCGTACCCAGTGAGAAGACTGCATTGTTCATTGACGGCGCCAATCTTTATGCAACCGCAAAATCGCTCGGATTCGATATAGATTACAAGCGACTGCTGCGCGAGTTCCAATCGCGCGGCTACCTCGTGCGCGCGTTTTACTACACTGCGGTTGTAGAAGATCAGGAGTATTCGTCGATCCGTCCTTTGATCGACTGGCTCGATTACAATGGTTATACGGTCGTCACCAAGGCGACCAAAGAATTCGTCGATCAGGCCGGCCGCCGCAAGGTCAAAGGCAACATGGATATCGAGCTTGCGGTCAACGCCATGGAGATCGCCGGGCACATCGACCACATGGTGCTGTTTTCCGGAGACGGCGATTTTCGTTCGCTGGTCGAGGCGGTGCAGCGGCGCGGCGTGCGGGTCACCGTCGCTTCGACGGTGTCGACCCAGCCGCCCATGGTCGCCGATGAGTTGCGGCGCCAGGCCGACGTGTTTCTCGATATCGCCGAACTGCAATCGAAAATCGGCCGTGACCCCGGCGATCGCGGCGACCGTGCGCCGCGCGAGCCGAGGGGCGAACCACGCCAGCACACGCCCCAATTCCTGCAGCGCAGCACGGCGGCGCCGCGGGCCCCGGTCACCACGGTGGCCGATGATGACGATTTCGAAGAGGATTGAGTTTCGGCGCCGATCCGATCTCGACCACACAGCCGAGCAGCCATGGCGGATTCGAGCTCGGACGCCGGCCGTGACTGCCCGCGGTGCCCGCGGCTCGTGGCGTTTCGCGAGGCGTGGCGGAGCCGGCAGCCGGACTGGTTCAATTCGCCGGTGCCGTCATTCGGGCCGGTCGAGGCTCGCCTCCTGATCGTCGGCCTGGCGCCGGGATTGCAGGGCGCCAACCGCACCGGCCGCCCGTTCACCGGCGACTATGCCGGCGATCTCCTCTACCGGACCCTTCTCGACTACGGCTTCGCCACCGGCGCCTACTTGGCGCGGCCGGACGACGGCCTTGCGCTACGCGATGCGCGGATCACCAACGGGGTGCGCTGCGTGCCACCGGAAAACAAGCCGAACGGCCAGGAAATCGCGCACTGCCGCGATTTCCTGCGCGCCACCATTGCGGCGATGCCGAACCTCACGGCGATCGTGGCGCTAGGGCGGATCGCCCACGACACCACCGCCGTCGCCCTAGGCCGGCGGGTGTCTTCCGTGAAATTCGGCCATGGCGCTATCCATGACGTGGCGAACGTCACAGTCTTCGACAGCTATCATTGCTCCCGCTACAACACCAATACCGGCGTGCTGACGCCGCAGATGTTCCGCGCCGTGTTTGCGGCGGTGCGCGCCCACCTCGATGCACGCAGCCACGCGGCGACGACGGCCGCGCTCGAGTGGCCCAATCCCTGAAATCCCTGGGTATTCCGAAGCCTGCATCTCACTGCGTGAGGTGCGCGGTTGCGACGGCGGTATTGAACAGCTGCGCCATGGCGGCGGTGATATCGCCGTCCGTGGTCACCGAGAAAAACAGCCCTGGCGACGCGCAGCTCTGCATGTTTGGGCTGATCTGGCTCTGAAAAGGTGCAATCCATGAATTGTACCAGGTGTTTGTGGGCAGCGGCAGATAGGCGGTGTACAGGACGGCAATGCGAGTCCCGCGATTCTTCACCGTCGTGCACATGGTCGTGTTGAAGGGTTGCTGGCAACGCGTTCCATTGAGCGGCTGCGAGCACGACGCCGAGACCTCGTCGTCGACGCCGTCGGTGACCAGAAACAGCACCTCTTGAGGCGTGCTGTTGGATGCACCGGTCCCCGGGGCCGGCATGTAGTTGTTGATTTGCGACGTCGCGGACTCGAAGTTGGTGTCGGTGTCGCTATTGTTGATCGTGCTCGTGAGCCAATTGTTGTCGTACACCTCCAGCACGTCGATGCCGCCCGCTGCCGTTTGCGCGGCCGACAGATTGGTCGTCAACGGCTGGACAGTGGTGGTGCCCGAATAGTTGAACGTGTAGATCGCCATGCGATACGTCGTGTTGTTCGCTGCGCCCGTGGTGGACGCCGTGGTCATCAGCGACTTCGTCGCGCTGACCATATTTTCGATCCGTGTCACCACCCCGAGTTGGTTCGCGAGCGTGTAATTGTCGACTCCACCGGGGTTGCCGAGGGCAGGGTTTTCGCCTCCTGGATTGGTTTCATGGCAGGCGAATGCGCAGCCGCCCTGGGCCGCAGTGTTGGCAACCATCGTGTTGATGCCGGCCGTGGTGGCGGCAATATCCATGGACGGCGAATTATCGAGCAGCAGATAGAAATCGATGTTGGGTGGAACCGACGCCGCCGCGGCCGATGTTCCGGATAAGGTAGCCTGCTTCATCCCGACAAATCCCGCGAACAAAAGGTTTGTGGTGGTCTGCCAGGTCACCGTCATGCTGTAATTGCTGCCGCTGATGTTGGGGGTGACGCTCAGCGTGACGCCGTTGACGCCGGTGATGTTTGCGACCTGCGAATTGAACAAGGCGGTGGCGGCGTTGCTCATTGCCGTTTCTCCTTGCGCCATGACGATTGGCGTCAGAGCGGCCAGTGCGGCGGAATCCGCGAAGGTATCGAGTTCGGCCTTGAGCTTCGAATCAAGGGCGTAATTGATTCCGATACCGATCAGGATCAGGACCGGAATCAGGGTCAGCGCGAACATGATGGCGATGTTGCCCTCCTTCGCGGCATGGAAGGTCTTCAATCGCCCGCGCAGTTCCTGCAAGACATTTCCGGTCGGCATGGCAATCCACCTGTGTTTAGGATGAAGTTGCACCTATTATCGTTGGCGGTAGATGCTAAAATCGGACGACAAGCCGTTATAATTAAAGATTAATTCTCGCCTGCTCATTAAGCTGCTTGCGCAGGCGGCTTCATGCTAGGCCAGTTCCGAATGTAGAAAAGGAGTCGCGGTAGAGACCGGGATTGCTCCTCAAATTGACGTTGTCTCGCCGCGTTACATGGTCGGCGTCTCCTTCGGGTCCAACCATATAGCCGACGGGGCGGCTGAACCCTCGTAACCGGACATTTTCAGTGCTTGGCCGCCGGCAAAGACGACCGGGATGTTCCGCGCCGCGTTTGCGGCGGTGCGCGCCTATCTCGATGCGCGCAGCCACGCGGCGACGACGGCCGCGCTCTGATCGGGCGGAAACACCGGATAGAACACCTTGGCGATGACGCCAGCATCGATGATGAGCACCATGCGCTTTTGCAGCGTCATGCCGTCGACCGCGAAGGTCGGCAGGCGCAGTGCCCGGGTGAACCGGAGCCCGGCATCGCTGAGAATCGCGAACGGCAGATGCAGCCGCTCCGCCGCTTCGCGCTGATAGAAGGTGTCCTGGGTCGACATGCCGTAGAGATGGGACACCCCGAGCTGCTGCAATTCCGCGAAATGATCGCGAAACGAACACGATTGCGGGGTGCAGCCCCGCGCTCCGGGAATCGCGTCCCAGCCGTCGGGCAGCGGCTGCCCGGGCCGCCCGGTGCGCGGGTAGATGTAGACGATGGTGCGGCCGGCGAGCGCCGCGAGATCGACGTCGCTGCCGTCGGTCGCCGGCAGTGCCAGGGATGGCAGCGTGAGGCCTTCGAGATGGCGCGCCGCGCCGTCGTCTTGGGGCGCCGGAAGATCGGCCGGCAGGACGGTGGGATCGTGGGCTGTGCTCATGGGGATGTGCTCATGGGGGCGCGCCTCATCGATACGACATGAATTCCATCAGCGAGCCGTCGGGATCGCGAAAATAGACGCTGGTGCCTTTGCCCTTGGCGCCGTTGCGCGCGACCGGCCCGAGCTCGATCGCCACCTTGCATCGCGCGAGATGGGCGATGGCATCGGCGATCGGTCCGTTCCATTCGAAGCAGACGTCGCTGTTGCCGGGCTGAACGGGAAGCCGCGCCACCGGCTCGCCCTTGACGCCCGGACCATGGCAATTGAGCTGGCAATCGCCGAACCGGTAGGCGAACCCGGCGCCGCGCGGCACCACCTGCGCGCCGATGACATCGCGGTAGAACGCGTTGGAGCGCTCCCAATCGGAAACATGGATCACGCAATGGTCGAGCTTCACCGGCACCGCCATGTCCGTCCTCTCGCCTCCCCTCTCATCCCTTGAGCCGCATCAGGCGGCCGCGTTCGCGCTCCCAGCTTCGCTTCTTTTCGGTCTCGCGCTTGTCATGGAGCTTCTTGCCGCGGCCGAGCGCGATCTCGATCTTGGCGCGGCCCTTGTCGTTGAAGAACATCTTGAGCGGGATGATGGTCATGCCCTCGCGGTCGACCGCCGCCGCGAGCTTGTCGATCTGGCGCCGGTGCAGCAGCAGCTTGCGCGGCCGTTTCGGCGCATGGTTGAAACGGCTCGCCTGGAGGTATTCAGGGATGTTGGCGTTGACCAGCCAGATCTCGCCGCCCTTCGCATCGGCATAGGATTCGGCGATGGTCGCCTTGCCCTGGCGCAGCGATTTCACCTCGGTGCCGGTCAGTGCAATGCCCGCCTCCACCACCTCGCCGATCTCGTAATTGAAACGGGCCTTGCGGTTTTCGGCAATGATCTTGAAGGGGCGCGGTTTTTTTTCTGCCATTGGATGTTGTCCGGCGCGCTCGGCTCTAGGCCTTCTTCAGGAGGTCGCGGATCTCGGTGAGCAACTCGGCCTCCCGCGACGGCTTGGGCGGCTCGACGGGCTTCGCCGCTTCCTGCCTCTGCAGGATGGAAGCCCCTTGATCGCCAGGAACAGCACGAAGGCGATGATGAGGAAGTTGATCACGATTGTGATGAAACTTCCCCAAGCCAATACAGCACCTTGTTTTTTTGCCTCCGCCAACAAGTCCGCCGTGACCTTCGACGGACAGCGGCAGGAAATAATTCGAAAAGTCGAGGCCGCCGGTGATCGCGCCGATGATGGGCATGATGATATCGCCCACCAGCGAACTCACGATGCTGCCGAACGCCGCGCCGATGATCACGCCGACCGCGAGATCGATGACGTTGCCGCGCATGGCGAATTTCTTGAAGTCTTCGAGCATCGCGAGTTCTCCCGGAAACTGTGCAGGCACGCACGGACCACTTTTCGTTCGTCGATCAGTCGGCTTCGTAGGACGGGCAGAACTCTTGCGAAACCCATCAAAGGCCCTGATGAGTTTCGCGAGAGCTCGACCCAACCTACGGGGGGTCCGCTCCCCCTGCCCTAATTGATCAACCCCGCATGCACCATGGCGTCGCGGACCGCCGTCTTCGACTTGTCCGACAGCGTGACCATCGGCAGGCGCACGGCATCGGCGCACTTGCCGAGCACCGAAAGCGCGTATTTGGCCGGAGACGGGTTGGTCTCGATGAACAGGTTCTGGTGCAGCGGCATCAGCTTGTCCTGCAGGCCGAGCGCGGCGGCATAGTCGCCGCGCAGGCAGGCGCCCTGGAACTCCGCGCACAGCCGCGGCGCCACATTCGAGGTCACGGAGATGCAGCCATGGCCGCCATGGGCCATGAAGCCGAGCGCGGTGGCGTCCTCGCCGGAAAGCTGCGTGAATTCCGGCCCGAGCTCGGCCCGTTGCTGGGACACCCGCACCATATTGGCGGTCGCATCCTTCACACCGGCGATGTTCTTCAGCTCGTAGAGCCGCTTCATGGTGTCGACCGACATGTCGATCACCGAACGGGCCGGGATATTGTAGATGATGATGGGAATCCCGATGGCGTCGTTGACCGCCTTGAAGTGCTGATAGAGGCCTTCCTGGGTCGGCTTGTTGTAATAGGGCGTCACGATCAGCACCGCATCGGCGCCGGCCTGTTCGGCATGCCGGGCGAGTTCGACCGCCTCCCGGGTCGAGTTCGATCCGGCGCCGGCGATGACGGGCACGCGCCGCCTCGCCTGGTCGATGCACCATTCGACCACCTTCTTGTGCTCGTCATGGGAGAGCGTCGGGCTTTCGCCGGTGGTTCCGACCGGAACCAGGCCATTGGTGCCCTCCCCGATCTGCCATTCCACGAGGCCGCGGAATGCCGCCTCGTCGACGGAGCCGTTCTTGAATGGGGTGACCAGAGCGGTAAACGATCCCCGAAAGCCCGTCTTGGTGCCCATGACACGCTCCTGGAAGGTGGGAATCTGCGCGCAATGCGCGTTCCCTGGGTATTGATAGCCATTCCGGCCCGGCGATTAAAGCCCTCTGTCCCCGCTCCTTTCCGGCTCTGCCGAACCATCGCCACGATTCAAAGCTTAGGGTTTCCTTAACCTTTGCAAACCAAGGGTAGTGGGGATCCATCCGGACTGGGGGGACACTTGACCCGACATCGCTGTGGAAACGGGCTGGCGATCTACGCGGTGGCCGGCGTCGTGGCGCTCTCTTCGGCGCGTCGTGGCGGCCCCCGAGACGACCGGGACGGCACCTCACAAGACGGATGCGGCCGCCGGTGCGAAGCACGTGCCTCTGCCGCGGCCGCGGCCCCGTCTCACGGCGGCCCGTCAGAGCACCGCCCCGGCGGCCCCCGCCCTCGCCTCGCTTACGCCCGCCGAAGCCGCCGCACCCGCCGAGCCCCTGCCGGCGCCGGCCATCACCGCCTCCGCCGCCGACCTCGCGGCGGTGCGCGAAGCGATCGAATATGCCCGCCACGGCAGGGCGAAAGACGCGACCGAAGTGCAGCAGCGGATCGCGGACCCGCTCGCCCGCAAGCTGGTGGAATGGGCGATCCTGCACAGCGACGAGAACGGCGCCGATTTTTCCCGTTTCCAGGCCTTCATCGCGGCCAATCCGAGCTGGCCGAACATCGCAGATGTTCCGCCGCCGGGCCGAGGCCATGCTGTGGCAGGAGCGCGCCGACCTCGCCACCATTCGCGCCTTCGTCGGCGACAAGCCGCTGTCGGCCAAAGGGCGGTTTGCGCTCGGCCGCGCGCTGCTCGCCCAGGGCGACCGCGCCGGCGCCGCAGGCCCTCATCCGCGAAGCCTGGCGCAGCGAAGCGCTGCCGAGCGACTCCGAGGAGCAGATTCTCGACACCTTCGGCGACCTCATCACCCGGGCCGACGACAAGGCCCGCATGGAGCGCCGGCTCTACGCCAACGACATCGCGACCGCCCTGCGCGCCGCCCATCGCCTCGGCGGCAACGAGCCGGCGATCGCCAAGGCGCGCGCCGCGGTCAACGAAAAGGCTTCCAACGCCAAGGCGCTGATCGACGCCCTGCCGTCGAGCGCCCATCAGGACGCCGGCGTCCTGTTCAGCCGCATCCAGCTGCTGCGCCGCGCCGACAAGATCGCCGAGGCCGCCGAGCTGATGCTGGCGGCGCCGCATGACGCCGCCCAGATCTACGACCCCGACGAGTGGTGGGTCGAGCGCCGGCTGCTCGCGCGCAAGCTGCTCGACCTCGGCGCCGCATCGACCGCCTATAGGGTGGTGCGCGACGCCGCGCCGCCGAACAAGGAAAACTACCGGGTCGAGCACGAGTTCACCGCCGGCTGGATCGCGCTTCGCTTCCTCAAGGATCCCGCCGCCGCCGCCCAGCACTTCGCCCGCATCGGCACCGGCATCTCCAACCCGATCGCGCTGGCGCGCGCCGGCTACTGGCGCGGCCGCGCCGCCGAGGCGATGAACAAGCCGCAGGAGGCGCGCGCCCATTACGAGCAGGCGGCCCGCCACAGCACCGCCTATTACGGCCAGCTGGCGCGCGCCAGGCTCGGCCTCGCCGAGATCGCGCTGGCGTCGCCCCCGGCGCCGTCGGCGGACAAGCGCGCCGCGCTGGCGCACAACGAGGTCGTGCGCGCCGTCGAAATGCTTTACGCCATCGACGAGCGCGATCTCGTCGTTCCGATCGCCGCGGACCTCGCCGAGCGCGGCTCGGACCTCGCGACGCTGGCGGCGCTCGCCGAGCTCACCGCCAGGCATGACGATGCGCGCTGCGCCCTGCTGATCGGCAAGGGAGCGCTCGGACGCGGCCATCCGTTCGATCACTACGCCTTCCCGACCTTCGGGCTGCCGCGCTATTCGTCGATCGGACCCGAAGTCGAGCCGGCGGTGGTCTATTCGATCGCGCGCCAGGAGAGCGCCTTCAATCCCAAGGACGTGTCGAGCGCGCAACGCGCTCGGCCTCATGCAGGTGACGCCCGAGGCCGGCCGCTACGTCGCCAAGAAATTCAACGTGACCTATGACCAGACCCGCCTGCTGCACGACAACGTCTACAACATGCAGATCGGCGCGGCCGAGCTCGGCGACGACATCGCCGCCTATAACGGCTCCTACATCCTGGCATTCGCCGGCTACAATGCCGGCCGCGGCCGGGTCAGGGAATGGGTCGAGCGCTACGGCGATCCGCGCGATCCCAAGGTCGATCCGGTCGACTGGGTCGAGCGCATCCCGTTTTCGGAGACCCGCAATTACGTCCAGCGCATCATCGAAAACATCCAGGTCTATCGCGCCCGATTCGGCGGCGGCAGGCGCCTGCTGATCGAGGCGGACCTGCGCCGCGGGGCGGGGACCGCGAACTAATTCCCAGTCAACCGCAATTCAGGCGACTGCCCAATCCTCTGTTATCAGCCCCGGAACGGGCGCGAATTCCCTCGTGTTCGCCGTCACCAGCACTGCGCGGCGTCGGCGCGCTTGGGCTGCGATCAGGACATCATATGGGCCGATCGGCGTGCCCGTGCGCTCGAGCTCCGCGCGAATCCCGCCCGCTTCTTGCGCGTCCTCCGGCTCGAAAGGCCAAGGCGTCACATCCAGCATCAGGAAGGTGGCCAGTATGGCAGCATTTTCCTGCGGCCGGGCGCTCCTTGCTATTCCATATCGCATCTCGAACAGGACAATGGTCGGAATGCCGATTAACTCGCCCGCGGCGATGGTCGCTTCCAACCGCCGCCGAAGGTCGGGCCTGCGCCCGTTGATCGCTGCGATGACGGCATTCGTGTCAAGGCAGATCATCGATCGAACGACACGTCGCTGACAGGCGGCATCGGTGGCTGCTCGGGCCGGCCCTCCGGCAGGAAGTCGCAGCCGCCCAGCCGATCGATCTCGGCGAAAATCGCCTTGATATCCTCAACGCTCCGCTCCATCGGCTCCAACAGCACACCGCGCCCGAGACGGCGCACACGCACTTCCTTCCCCGGAAGGCGAAAATCCTTGGGCAAACGCACGGCTTGGCTGCCGCCATGCTTGAACAGCTTCGCTGTTTCGATGTCGCCCACGAACTCCGCTCCGCAAATCGAAAAGTAGTAGATACACGGCATATATACTTTCGATCGGGACGGTCGGCAAGGTCGGCCAGGGCAACCCTGAGCCTGACATCAGGAGCGCTTGCGTTCACGTCGAGAACTCGATCGTCCGCCTCCGGTTGGCTCACTTTTCCCCCCGTGCCATAACGCCCCGGCGGCGGGGCGCGCGCATCCGACCGCAGGCGAGGATAGTCCGGGAATGCAAGGGGTCGGAGGCGCGGACATCGAGAAAGCGATCGTGCTGCTTCGGGCCGGAAACGCGGCCGGTGCCGCCCAAGCGTGCCGGGCCGCGCTGCGCCGCGACGGCCGCAACGTCACCGCGCTGTTCGTCCTCGCGCTCACGCAGATGCAGGAAGGCCATTTCGAGGACGCCGAGCGCAGCTTCGCCAAGGCGACGGCGCTCGACCCGAAAGCCGCCGAGATCTGGGCGAACCGCGGCAACAACCAGATCGCGCTCGGCCGGGCCGACCGCGCGCTCGAATTCCTGGTCCATGCCCTGGCGCTGGAACCGAATTTTCCCGAGGCGCTGTACAACCAGGCCAAGCTCCTGGCCGATGCCGGGCGTCTCGACGAAGCGCTCGCGGCCTACGACAAATGCATTGCGCTGGTGCCGCGCTTCGCCGATGCGATGAACAACCGCGGCGTGATCCTGGCCAAGCTCGGCCGCAAGGAGGAGGCGCTGGAGAGCTACGATGAGTGTCTCGCCATCGCGCCCCAGTCCGCCGATACGCTCAACAACCGCGGCAACCTGCTCGCCGCGCTCGGCCGCCGCGCCGAGGCGCTCGCGAGCTATGATGCGAGCCTCGCCGTTGCGCCCGACGCCGCTGATACGCTCCGCAACCGGGGCAACCTCCTGGAAATACTCGGCCGCAGCGTGGAGGCGCTGGCGAGTTACGACCGCGCGCTGCGCGCGGCGCCGAACGCCCCGGAGCTTCTCGACCGCCGCGGCAACCTTCTCGCGGCGCTCGGGCGCGACGATGAAGCGCTCGCAAGCTTCGACAAATGCCTCACGGCCGCTCCTCGGTATGAGGCCGCCTGGCTCAGCGCCGCCAGGCTGCTCATCAGCCGCAAGCGTTTCGAGGAGGCACAGGCGTTGGTCGGCAGGCTTCTCGCCGTGGTGCCGGACGCCGACCTTGCCCAGGGCTATCTCGCCTATGCAAAGTTGAACCTGTGCGACTGGAACGGCCTCCCCGAGGTCATTGCAGCGCTGCGCGATCAGGTGACGCAAGCGAAGGCGGTGACTCTGCCGTTCCACGGCCTCCTGACCCTGACCTCGCCGCACGAGCAGTTGCTATGCGCGAAGGCCCGCGTCGCGCTCGAGTTCCCGCGTGGCTCCGTCGCGAAGATCGCGCCGCGCCGCTGCGAGCATGACCGCATCCGGATCGCCTATGTCTCGGCCGATTTCCACGAGCACGCGACCTCCCACCTGATGGCGGGATTGATTGAGCACCACGACCGCAGCCGGTTCGAGACCGTTGGCGTCTCGTTCGGTCCGGATGACGGCAGCGCGACGCAGCACCGCATCCGCGGCGCGTTCGAGCGCTTCCTCGATGTTCGCGGCTGCAGCGATCTCGAGGCGGCGAGGCGCATCCGCGAACACGAGGTCGACATCGCGGTCGACCTGAAGGGGTTCACCGGAGACTGCCGGCCCGGCATCCTGGCGTCCCGCCCGGCCCCGCTGCAGGTCAATTATCTCGGCTATCCCGGCACCATGGGCGCCGATTTCATCGACTACATCATCGCCGACCGCTGGGTCATTCCGCCCGAGCAACGTTGTTGCTACGCGGAACAGGTCGTTTACCTGCCCGACAGCTATCAGTGCACCGACGACACCAGGGCGATCGGGACAACGGTGCCGACACGCATCGAAGCCGGCTTGCCGGCGCGTGCCTTCGTGTTCTGCTCCTTCAACCATACCTTCAAGATCGTGCCCGAAATATTCGATATCTGGATGCGTTTGTTGAAAAGGGTCGAGGGCAGCGTGCTGTGGCAGCTTGCCGACCATCCGGTCGCGCGCCGCAACCTGCGGGCGGAGGCCGAGCGGCGCGGCATCGCGCCGGACCGCGTCGTGTTCGCCGACCGCGTGCCGCCCGACCGGCATCTCGCGCGCCACAGCTTGGCGGACCTGTTCCTCGATACTCTCCCCTACACTGCCCACACGACGGCGAGCGACGCCCTGTGGACGGGGCTTCCGGTCCTCACCTGCCTGGGCCCGACCTTTGCGGGGCGCGTCGCGGCGAGCCTGCTCCATGCCGTCGGCGTGCCCGAACTGGTGACGACGTCGCTCGAAGACTACGAAGCGCTGGCATTCAAGCTCGCCACCGAACCGGCGCTGCTCGGCGCCTTGAAAGCGAAGATCGCCGCCCATCGCCACACCCACGCGCTGTTCGACACCGCCCGCTTCTGCCGCGGCATCGAGGCCGCCTACGCCACGATGCAGGAGCGGCACCGGCGCGGCGAACCGCCGGAGGGTTTCGCAGTGGCGGCGATCGAGGCCTGATGACGTGCACGGAGGTATTCATGGCTGAGAGCCGGTTCACCACGTCCCAGGACGGACTGAGGCTCCACACGCTCGAATACGGCGACCGGCATTCGCCGCGGCTGCCGGTGGTCTGCCTGCCGGGCCTGTCGCGCACCGCCGAAGACTTCACCACCCTCGCCATGGCGCTCGCCGCGGACCGCCGGGTGCTCGCCCTCGACTACCGCGGTCGCGGACGATCGGACTACGACCCCAATCCCGAGAATTACGCGATCGACGTGGAAGCGGCCGATGTCATGACCGTCATGGCCGCATTGGAGGCCGCGCCGGCGATCGTCGTCGGCACCTCCCGTGGCGGCCTGATCGCGATGACGATGGCGAAGAAAAAGCCGGAGCTGCTCGCGGGCGTCGTCCTCAACGATATCGGCCCAGTGGTCGAAACCGAAGGGGTGCTGCGGATCAAGGGCTATGTGGGCAAGCTGCCGCAGCCCGCGAGCTACCGCGAGGCGGCCGAAATGCTGCGGCGCGGCTCCGGAAATCAATTTCCGAACCTGACCGCAGCCGACTGGCTGGCGGCAGCCAAACGCGGCTGGCGCGAGGAAGGCGGCCGGCTGGTGACGACCTACGATCCCGCGCTCGCCCGCACCCTCGACAGCGTCAGCGCGGACAAGCCGTTTCCAACGCTGTGGCCGGAGTTCGATGCTATGGCGCAAGTGCCGCTCCTGGTCGTGCACGGCGCCAATTCCGATATCTTGAGCACCGCGACCTTGACGGCGATGCAGGCGCGGCGTCCCGACATGGAACTGCTCGTGGTCGCCGACCAGGGCCACGCGCCGCTGCTCGCCGAGCCCGCCACCATCCGCCCCATCGCGGCCTTCGCGGCGAAGTGCGACGCGCTGCGCGGGCGGTGAGGATTGGTCCGCGAATTATTGCTTCAATTCGCGTGGCGAACGGCTTGGGGGCTCTCAAGGCGGGTCTGTGCCGTGGAATTGCCCCCTCCCTGACCCTCCCCCGCAAGCGGGAGAGGGGAGCAAAACCGTAATCGGCTCCTATTGCGCCGTGCGCTGCTGCTCCTTCCAGCGCAGGAATTCGAGGTAGAGCGCCGCCTCCTCGGACTCGCTGAGCGGCGCCTTGCCGCGCCGCACGGTCGGCGCGGCGGCCGGCCGTGCCGAAGCGCGTTGCGTCTCGGCGGCGGGCACCTGGGGGGTGCCCTGTATCAGCGCCCGGAGGTACCAGCACTTGCGGTCGGTCGCGCGATCGGCGCGATAGTACCAATGGCTGCCTTCCGGCGGGTCGCGGTTGGGTTCGGTGATACAATCGGCCGCCGCCGCCACGGTGTTGGCGCCGAACGCCAGCACGGCGCCGATCGTGCCGGCGGAGATCACGGCTGTGCAGAAGAGAACACGCATCGACATCCTGTGCTCCATGGCCTGGCGCATGGCCCCGAAAGCGTGCCGCTTTCCGGGCGGGAGCATGCGCAGAATCAAAGAGAATGGAGCGCGATCCGGTTCAACGGGAACCGGCCGTGCTCGAATGCCCGAAGCTCCCATGCCGGTCGCGCGGATATAGGGCCGCAATGAGCTACAATTCCGGCAAGGCGACCCGCCCGATGCCGCAATTCGGGCCGGGCGGCGGCACGAAAATCGCAGGCGTGCGGTGCGTGGCAGAGCTACGGTTGCAAGAGGAGGAGACGATGAGACGCTCGGCTGCGCGAGGGCTGATCAAACTTTGCCTTGGATGCCTGCTCGCCGGCGCCGGCCTGGTCGATGCCGGCGCCGTCGCGGCGCAGGCGGCGCTGACGCCGCTTCCGGTCGTGGTCATCAGCGTCAGCGTCACCATCTGGCCGGCCATCGTCGCCGACAAGAAGGGCTTCTTCCGCGACGAGGGCCTGGACTTCGACCTCATCAGTTCCGGCGCGAGCACCCGCTCGCTGCAGCAGGTCGCGGCCGGCAGCGCGCCGATCGGAAGCTCGTCGATGGTCGATACGCTGCGTGCCATCGGCGGCGGAGCCAAGGTGAAGGTCTTTCTCAACAGCCTCGCGGTGGGCACCCACAGCCTGATCGGCGCCAAGGCGATCAAGTCGGTGGCGGATCTCAAAGGCAAGCGGGTGATGACCGGCGGGCCCGGCGACATCACGAACCTATGGTGGATCGCCATGGCCCGCCATTACGGGCTCGACCCGCAGAAGGACGTCGAGTTGCTGTATTCCGGCGCGACCTCGGCGCGGCTGGGCGCGCTGATGTCCGGCGGCATCGATGCCACCATGCTGTCGACGCCGCAGAGCTTCAAGGCGATCGAGGACGGCTATGCCGATCTCGGCGCCGTCGCCCCCTTCCTCGGCGAATTCCCGATGATGATCTGGCACGTCAACGAGGGCTGGGAGCGCACCCACGAGAAGGAACTCATCGGCTTCGTGCGCGCCCACAACCGGGCGGTGCGCTATCTCTCCGACCCCGCCAACAAGGTCGAGGTGTCGCAGATGCTGGCGAAGGCATCGGGTTCGAAGTCTCGACGACGCGCTCAAGACCTGGGACCTGTGCATGCAGGTCAAGGCCTTCGCCGCCGACGGCGCGATCTCCGATGCGGCCACCGAGCGGGTGCGCGACGCGCTGCTCGCGACGGGCGACCTCAAGACATCGGGGCCGCCCGGCGCCTATGTGGACCGGCGTTTCATGGGCGTTGCGCCGTAGCCGCGCCCTGCCCTCGCGCTCAATCCGCGAGTTCGGCGACGCCGGGCAGGAGAAAGCGTTCGAGATTGCCGGGCGACCGGACGTCGCCCAAGGACTTGAGGGCGTCGAGCAGCGCGGTCATCCTGGCCTTCGATATCCTGCCGCTGCGATCGAAGAAGCTGTTCTTGCGGAAGAAGTCGTAGGATTTCTCCGCGTCGTCCGGCTTGAGGCTCGAAGCCGCCGCCAGCAGCCGGATGGCCTCGTCGCGGTTGCGGTCGTCGTAGAACCATTCGACGCTCTTCGTATTGGCGGCGAGTATCCGTTTCAGGACCGCCTGATGGCCTGCGGCCCAGGCCTTGTTCACGACGGTGCCGGAAAACGGCAGCTCCGGCGCATATTCGATGGTCAGTCCGAGGCTGCGAAATCCCGCGGCTTCCGCCTGGAAGTTGAACGGCGGCAGCAGGATCGCGGCATCGACTGCGCCGGCAAGCAGCGCCGCCGAGCGCGCCGAGGTCGCGCCCGCGAACACCATGTCGAATTCGCCGGGCTTCACTCCATGGGGCGCCAGCATGCGCTCCACATAGATGCGCGTGATGTCCTTGGCGCCGCCGACCGAGATCAGCTTGCCCTTGAGATCTTTGAGGCCGGCGATGCCCGGCTTGGCGACCAGCGCATAAGGCGGCGCCTGCGTTTCGATCCGCACGATCGCAATCCCGGCGCCCTGGTCGATGGCGCGGAGCGGATCGGCCAGGCCGGTGGACATTGTGATGTCCAGGGAGCTCGCGGTGAGCTGCTGGATCAGGTTCGCGCTCGACTGCACGTAGACGATCTCGATCTTGAGGTCTTCGGCTGCGAAAAATCCCTTCGTGATCCCGATATAGACCGGCCACAGATTGGCCGAGGCCGAGCCGACGGTGCCGACGGTGACGGCGTCCGCTGCACGGCCGGGGGCGGCCGGCGCAAGCACGGCCAAGGCCAGCGCCACTGCAGCGCTTGCGAGCGCTTTCATCATCCGCATGGCCGCACTCCTATGGTCGTAGCGTCCTGTCTCCAACGATTGCAACCCATTGCTGTCATCGCCCGGCTTGACCGGGCGATCCAGTAACCACGGGACTGCAATTTCGGCACGGCATGGGTTCCACCGATGACATAGGGGATGCCCCGCTTTCGCGGCGCATGACACTGAATGAACCGTCAGAGTCAAAACACTCGGGTGGGCCGTTCGTGCTACGCCATCGCTCGCAGGCCCTTGCCAAACTATCACGGGGCGACGATGGTTTTCGCGGCGCTCGACCCATCCTACCGCTTTTTCTTCTTGCCGGGCCTGGTCTTCTCGGACGGTCCGCCTTTCATCTGCGCGAGATAATGCCGTGCAATTTCCGCGCCGGTCGCCTTCCACACCCGCTCGTGCTTGCAGATGTATTTCAACGCCGCATCGAACGCGCCGATGCGGTGCGGCACGCCGATCAGGTAGGGATGCACCGCGATCGCCATCACCCGTCCGGACTCCGCGCCCTCGCGATAGAGCACGTCGAACTGATCGCAGATCATCTGGCGGAACCCGTCGGCGCTGACGAAGCGCCGCTCGATGGACGACTTGTCGTTGAGCTGCTGGGTGTAAGGCATGGCGACCAGCGAGCGCCCCTCCTCCAGGTTCATCACATAGGGCTGGTCGTCGTTGCACCAGTCCGCCACATATTCGCAGCCGTTCGCCGCCAGAAGATCGACCGTGTCCCAGGTTTCCTGCAGCCCGGCGCTGAGCCAACCGGCGGGGCGGATGCCGGTGAACCTCTCGATGGTGGCACAGGTGTTGCGGATGATGTTGGCCTCCTCGCCGGGCGGGGCGTCGTTGAGGCGGCGGGTGTTGCTCTCGTTGTGCCCCATCCACTCCCACTTGCGCTTCATGCCCTCTGCCATGATGGCAGGGTGCTCGGCGCACAGGTTGCTGTTGAGCGCGACGGTGGCGCGGATGCCGTGGCGGTCGAGCACATCCATGATCCGGAACACGCCGACACGATTGCCGTAGTCGCGCTCGGCCCACATCACCACGTCGGGAACCTTGCCGGGGCCGTAGCCGCCGGCCCGCTCCTCCAGGGAGAAATACTCGATGTTGGGGATGACCCACAGCGCCACATGGGCCCCGCCGGGCCACTCCAGGCGCGGGCGGTGGATGATCGGGGAATAGGGAAACGGACCGTAGGACCGCGGCTTCATCTCAGCCCGCCTTGCGCACGGAAAGGCCGCCGAGATGGGCCACCACCTCGTCCACATGCAGCACGTCGGCATATTTGTGATGCAGGTCGAACAGATTGACCTTGTGGGAGAGCTGGCTGCGGTCGAAGCAGCACTCCTCGGCCAGGACCACGTGGAAGCCGTTGGAGTAGGCGTCGACCGCGGATGCCCGCACGCAGCCCGACGTGCTCTCGCCGCAGACGATGACGGTCTTGACCCCGAGCTGGGTCAGATGCGCCATCAGCGGCGTTCCGTAGAACGCGCTCGCCCGCTGCTTGGCGATGACGACGTCGCCCGCCTGCGGCTTGAATTCGGCCTTGATGGCGTAGAGCGCCGGATCGCGCGCCGCATTCTGGCGCCTGGTGGCGGTCACCCGGGTGGGCAGGCTGTCCGACCGCGTGTCCTGGGTCGTGTAGAACACGGGGAGCCCCGCCGCGCGCGCCGCGGCGAACAGGCGCTTGGTCGGCTCGATCGCGGCATGGGCATGTTCGCCGCAGGAGCTTGCATAAGTCCGGTGAAGCTCAGCCACCGGCCGCGCCCCGCCCTGATAGGCGAGCTCATAGAGATCGATGGCGAGCAGCGCCGGCGCGGGGCCGACGAACACCTTGCGGACGTAATGGCTGTAGATGTCCAGGACATCGGGAGGCACGATGTCCTTCCAGCAGTGATTTTCGAACTCGTCGGCCATGGTCTCTCCCCGTTGCGCCGCGTCCGGTCGATGCCGGAGCGTATCCGGGAGCGGGCCGTCGCACAAACAGAGGCCCGCACGTGATCTCAGTGGAGGGACCGACCGTCGTCCCGCTACTTCGTCGGCGCGCCGGCGGTCGAGAATCTGCCGGATCTTGGCGGCCAGCTCGGTGGCGGTGACGGGCTTCTGGACCATGTCGACGCCGGGATCGAGCCGCCCGTGATGCACAATGGCGTTTCGCGAATATCCCGTCATGAACAAGACCCTGAGGTCGGACTGGCGTGACTTGAGCTGTTCGGCCAGCTGCCTTCCATTCATGCCGGGAAGCACGACGTCCGTCAGCAGGAGATCGAAGCGCTGGCCTTTGAAGATTTTGAGCGCATCTTCCGCGTCGGGCGCCTCACACACATCGTAGTTGAGCTCGGAGAGCGTCTCGACCGCATAGGCACGCACTTCGTGATCGTCCTCGACCACCAGCACGCGCTCGCCACGGCCGACCTCGATCGCCGGCCCGCCCGTCTTCTCCTCGCCGAGGGAATGCCCCGCCAAGCGGGGCAGGTAGATCTTGGCGGTCGTGCCGTGCCCGAGCTCGCTGTAGATTTTCAGGTGCCCGCCGGATTGCTTGACGAAGCCGTAGACTTGGCTCAACCCCAATCCGGTCCCGCTGCCCGCCGGCTTGGTCGTGAAGAACGGCTCGAATGCCCGATCCAGCACCACCTGGGACATCCCCGAACCGGTGTCGGAAACCGAGGTCAGGACGTACTGGCCCGGCCGGACGTCCGCGTATTGGCGGCAATAGGCGTCGTCGAGATACGCATTGCCGGTCTCGATCGTGAGCTTGCCGCCGCCCGGCATGGCGTCGCGGGCATTGATGGCCAGGTTGATGAGGGCCGCTTCAAGCTGGGCATGATCGACCTCGACCTTCCACAGGCCCGCGGTCCCGACCACCTCCAGGGAGATCGTCTCTCCGAGCGACCGCACGAGAAATTCCGACAGCCCTTTGACGAGTTGATTGACGTCGAGCGGGCGGGGACTGAGCGGCTGACGCCGGGAGAACGCCAACAGCTGCTGCGTGAGCGTGGCGGCACGGCGCGCCCCATGCATCGCGTTGGCGACGCAGCGCTGCAGCTTTGCCGAGTAGGATTCCGTCCCGTTTCCCCCCGTGCGTTGCACCGTCTCCAGGTTGCCGATGATGATCATCAGAAGATTGTTGAAGTCGTGAGCGACGCCGCCCGTCAGCTGGCCGACCGCCTCCATTTTTTGCGCCTGCCGCATCGAGTTCTCGGCGGCCTGGCGGCGATCTTGTTCGGCATAGAGGCGCTCGGTCCGCCACAGCACATTGGCCAGCGCGCCGAACAGCAAAAGAGTGGCCGGGATGCCGAAAATCAGATGCGCTCCCATGCTGGTCAGCCATTCCCTGGTCATCTCGGCGGTCGCTATACCGGCGGTCATGTACAGGGGATAGCCGGGAAGCCGGCGCACGCCGAACCGGCGCTCGATGTGATCGACCTGCGACGCCACGGTATAAAACCCGTGCTCCGGGTCGGCCTTGATCGTGCGCGCGAATCCGCTGCTCTCGTCGAGCCGGGTGTCACCGGGCGCCATTTGGGGATATCGCGTGAGAATGAGCCCGTCGTCGCGGATCAAGGCGTATTGCAGGCCGGCGGTACTTACGAGACGCGAATAGAATTCGGCGAAAGCGCTGGGCAAGACGGAGATCTCGATGACGCCCTGAAAAGCCCCGGTGGCATCGCGCCGCCCCCGGCTGACCGGAAAGAACGGCTGGCCACCGAAGCGCGATTCGTGGTGGCCTCCAATATAGATATCGACGTATCCACCTTCGGGAACGCGAAAATATGGGTCGTTCTTGTAGTCCGGCGACGCCGGTGCCGGGTCGCGGGTCGACGTAATCTCGGCGCGGCCGTATTTGTCGAACACCCAGATCGACTGCACTTCCGGAAGCTTCGATGCAATAAGCTTGAGCCGATCGTGCAAACGAGAGTGGTCATTGTCTATTTCGATGTCGGAACGGGTGCCGAGCAGATCGTCGACGGCCGCGAAGGCCAGGTTCAACGATTGAAATACCCTGAGCGCCTGCTCTTGCACCACGTCGAGGGAACGTTCGATCCGCTCGTCGGCGAGCGCATGTATATCCCGGTAGCTGACCCAGGAGGCAAACCCGAACAAGAGCAGCGGCAGCAGCAAAGCGGCGGCCATCATGATGCGCAGCAGACGCAACGTCGCGAGCCGCGCGGACCCGGCCTTTTCGCCGGTGGACGGCTCTCCAAGATCCGCGGAAGGTGTCGGCATTGCCTGCTTTTGAGCCCCGTGTCTCGGCCGCGCGGAGAAAAAACATAGCCAATTGGCGCCGGGGTGTTAAGCGTCCCGACGAAATGCTCCCGGGGAAATGCCATTGAGCCGGCAGAAAATATTTCCCGGCGGACCGGGAACCTTATTTCGACAAAGGCGTTCTGAGGCTCCGGCGGAGAATGATCTGGCCGAGAACGACGTGGCGGAGACGGAGGGATTCGAACCCTCGATACGCCTTGAGAGCGTATAACGGTTTAGCAAACCGCCGCCTTCAGCCACTCGGCCACATCTCCGTAGCGTCCATATGCCCGAGCGGCGCCGGACTGGCAAGGGAATGTCCGTCCGGGCCCGCGCCGGCGCGGCGCCGAGCCGCATTCCCGCCGCAAATCCAATGCCTGGAAGTCGCGGACTTCCAGGCCGGATCATGTGCGGAATTCTAATGCCTGAGCCAGTCGCGGGCGGCGCGTTGCGCGGCCGCGATCTCGGCTTCCGACATCTGCTCGGCGATCTCGCGCCGCAGCCGTGCCGCATCGGCATTGCCGCGCGCGGCGGCGAGATTGAACCATTTGTGCGCGGTCACATAGTCGGTCGGCATCTCGGTGCCGATCGAATACATCATGCCGAGCCGGTAGAACATATCTCCGGATGCTTCCCCGAAGCTTCCGCTTTCGATCGCCGCAAGTTCCGCTCGTCCCATAATGGCCTCCCCGGCCTATTTGAAATGCGCCGGCGTGCCGGCTCGTCTTCGTCCTGCTCCGGTTCCGGAGTGTCTCGATCATGTTCGGAAGCTTTAAATCACGCTTTAAGCAATGCGATAAATCGGAGATGAATGCGGTGCGCCGAAAACGCCGGTGCAACCGGTCGTTAAGCACGGATAGGCCTGAAAAACGGGCGTTTGCAGATTCCGGTCAGCAGGCGCTAACCGTCGCGCTCAAGAGTGCGCTAACTATGCGCCGAGGTCGCGCGTGCGGAGGCCGTCACGGGCACGACCGCCAGTCATCCGGCCCATCCGGCCCGTCCGGCAGGGCGCAGGCCGTCGCCGGCCGCAGCACGCGAGGCCGTAGCCCGCATGGGAGCGAAGCGGACATGCGGGAAGGGCGGTCCCGGATTTCGAGGGGGAACGGAAGCGGGGAGCGCGGCGCATGCGGGTCGAAGTGAATGGCCGCAACGCGCGAGCCGGATAGCGATATGCGATCACGAGGGAGAAATGCGGAGGCGACATTGCGAGGCGTCGGCGAGCACTCCGAGGACCAGAACTCCATCAGCGGCTCCGCTGACGACATGGTGCGAATTTCCGCACCTTGTTCCCAAGTCCGCCGCGTTGCGGCCGGTCCGATCTGCATCGGCGCCAATTTGCATTGGCGCTTGGGAGCTTCAAGCCTCAGTCTCGCCGACGCCCTCCGTCGCCGACCCCGGCGTCACCACCGACCGCATCGCGGTATCGCGCATGATGTCGCCGGGTTGACCATAAGGTCGTCGATGGCTCGGAGCATCAGCGCTCCGGGTTACTTCTTCTTTACGGCCTTCCGCTTCGCAGGAGCCTTCTTCTTCGCAGCGGGTTTCGCCTTCGCCTTCGGTTTCGTTGCTTTCTTCGCCATACTGCCCTCCTAGCCAAGTTTAGCTGGCGGTGTCGCATCAGTGCCTACGCAAATCGCAGGCACTGCATTCCGATTACTACAGCACAACGAAAAAAACAGCTTCCGGATTAAGGAAATGTGTACGCGACCGCGTCGGGCGCATCGCGGCGCGGCGCGACTCAGCGGCGTCACCGCACTGCCGCGGCCTCGCGCACGCCATCGCGACGACGTCGCGGCCTAAATCCGTTGAATCGTAAAAGCCATTGCGAATTGGGCATTACATCCATGTCGGAAAACGCGTGCACAACGCAGGAGGCACGGCTTGACAGCGTTTGCGACGACGCGCCGGAGCCGTCGCGCAGCGCCGCCGCGCGCAATTTTCGCGGCAAAAAAAATTCTGCGTACATCTTTTCGGAAGGCGCTTTTGAAGCGAATCCGACACGTGCGAGGAAGCGAAAAGCGCGCGAATCGGTCCCGGCCGATCGCAAACACGGATGCTCGGATCGATCTTGCAAGCGCTTGACTAGGCCCAGCGGCGGTCTTCGTCGTGCCGATTCCCGTCCGCCGAGGCCGTCGCCGATGCCGTCGCGTGTCGCCTTCGGCGCGCCTCGCCGGAGCGATCGCGCCGATCACAAACCGAGCTTCGCCTTGAGAAGATCGTTCACCGCCTGCGGGTTCGCCTTGCCGCCCGACGCCTTCATCACCTGCCCGACGAACCAGCCGATCAGCGCCGGCTTCTGGCCGCGCCTGCTCCGCCTTGTCGGGATTCTCGGCGACGATCTCGTCCACCATCTTCTCGATCGCAGAGACGTCGGTGACCTGCTTCATGCCGCGCGCCTCGACGACGGCGCGGGGATCGCCGCCTTCGCTCCAGACGATCTCGAACAGGTCCTTGGCGATCTTGCCGGAGATCGTGCCCTCGGCCATGAGGTCGAGGATCGTGCCGAGTTGCGGCGGCCGAGACCGGCGAAGCTGCGATGTCCCTGCCCTCCTTGTTGAGGCGCCCGAACAGCTCGTTGATGACCCAGTTGGCGGCGAGCTTGGGGTCCCGCACGGTGCCGTCGGCCCGTTTGACCACCGCCTCGAAGTAGTCGGCGCTCTCGCGCTCGGCGACGAGGACGCCGGCGTCGTAGCCGGCGAGGCCGAACTGCGGACATGAAGCGCGCCTTCTTCTCGTCCGGCAGTTCCGGCAGCGCGCGGGCGAGCGCCTCGACGTAGTCCGCGGTCAGTTCGAGCGGCAGCAGGTCGGGGTCGGGGAAGTAGCGATAGTCGTGCGCTTCTTCCTTGGTGCGCATCGCCCGGGTCTCGTCGCGTCCGGCGTCGTAGAGCCGCGTCTCCTGCTCGATGGTGCCGCCGTCCTCGATGACGCCGATCTGGCGCCGCGCCTCGTAATCGACGGCCATGCCCGACGAAGCGGATCGAGTTGACGTTCTTGATCTCGCAGCGCGTGCCGAGCGGGTCGCCGGGCCGCCGCACCGACACGTTGACGTCGGCGCGCAGATTGCCCTTCTCCATGTTGCCGTCGCAGGTGCCGAGATAGCGCAGGATGGCGCGCAGCTTGGCGAGGAAGGCCTTGGCCTCCTCGGCGGAGCGCAGGTCGGGCTTCGACACGATCTCCATCAGCGCGACGCCGGAGCGGTTGAGGTCGACCAGCGACATGGCGGGGTGCTGGTCGTGCAGGAGCTTGCCGGCGTCCTGCTCGAGATGCAGCCGCTCGATGCCGACCCGGATGGCGCCGTCGGGCATGTCGACGACGACCTCGCCCTCGCCCACGATCGGCGACTTGTACTGGCTGATCTGATAGCCCTGCGGCAGGTCGGGATAGAAATAATTCTTGCGGTCGAACACCGAGCGCAGGTTGATCTTGGCCTTGAGCCCGAGACCGGTGCGGACCGCCTGCGCGACGCATTCCGCGTTGATCACCGGCAGCATGCCCGGCATCGCCGCGTCGACCAGCGACACCTGCGAGTTGGGCGCGGCGCCGAAGTCGGTGGCGGCGCCGGAAAACAGCTTGGCCTGCGAATTCACCTGGGCATGGACCTCCATGCCGATGACGACTTCCCAGTCGCCGGTGGCGCCCTTGATCAGCTTCGAGGTCTTGACCGGTGCGTTCATCATCAGTCCGGGTTGCCGCCGAAGGCATTGCGCGGACCGCAATGTCCGTCAAGAGCCGCTACCCGAACCGTATCACCACCATGGCTGCGGCGAGAACCGGCCGGCCGCCTGCTCGATCACTTCGCCCAGCGCGAACAAGGTCTCTTCGTCGAACGGCCGTCCGATCAGTTGCAGGCCGAGCGGCAAGCCCCTGGCATCGAGCCCGCCGGGGACCGAGATGCCGGGCAGGCCCGCCATGTTCACGGTCACGGTGAAGACGTCGTTGAGATACATCTCGATCGGATCGCCGCCGCCCTTTTCGCCGACCGCGAAGGCCGCGCACGGCGTGGTCGGCGTCAGGATGGCGTCGATCCCGGCGTTGAAGCAATCCTCGAAGTCGCGCTTGATCAGGCTGCGCACCTTCTGCGCCTGCAGGTAATAGGCGTCGTAATAGCCGGCCGAGAGCACATAGGTGCCGATCATGATGCGGCGGCGGACTTCCGCGCCGAAGCCGGCGGCGCGGGTCTTCTCGTACATGTCGATGATGTCGCGGCCGGGCGCGCGCAGGCCGTAGCGCACGCCGTCATAGCGGGCGAGATTGGACGAGGCTTCCGCCGGCGCTACGATGTAATAGGCCGGCAGCGCATATTTGGTGTGCGGCAGGGACACCTCGACGATCTCGGCGCCCGCCGCCTCGAGCCAGTCGGCGCCGCGGCGCCACAGCGCCTCGATTTCATCGGACATGCCGTCGACGCGGTATTCCCTGGGGATGCCGATCTTCATGCCCTTGACCGAGCGTGCGAGCGCCGCCTCGTAATCCGGCACCGGCATGTCCACCGAGGTGGTGTCCTTGGGGTCGAATCCCGCCATCGAGCGCAGCAGGATGGCGCAGTCGCGCACCGTGCGCGCGATCGGCCCGGCCTGGTCGAGCGACGAGGCGAAGGCGACGATGCCCCAGCGCGAGCAGCGGCCATAGGTCGGCTTGATGCCGACGATGCCGGTGAAGGAGGCGGGCTGGCGGATCGAGCCGCCGGTGTCGGTGCCGATCGCGCCGGCGCACAGCCGCGCCGCGACCGCCGCCGCCGAGCCGCCGGACGAGCCGCCCGGCACCAGCTTCGCGTCCGAGCCCTTGGCGCCGCCACGGCGAAGTCACCGGGCCGAAATAGGAGGTCTCGTTGGACGAGCCCATGGCGAACTCGTCATTGTTGAGCTTGCCCAGCATCACGGCGCCGTCGCGCCACAGATTTGCGGTGACGGTGGACTCATAGGTCGGGACGAAGTTCTCCAGGAT
Organism: uncultured Alphaproteobacteria bacterium; assembly: GCA_963800215.1. Lineage (GTDB taxonomy): Bacteria > Pseudomonadota > Alphaproteobacteria > Rhizobiales > Xanthobacteraceae > JAJPKK01. The sequence continues at coordinate 318,162 of CAWCZY010000018.1, forward strand.
GCGCGAGCAGGCGGTGGTGCGCACGCCGGCGGTGCAGAACATGTCCTTGACGCCGAGCGGGATGCCGTCGAGCGGACCGCCCTCGCCTTTCGCGCCAGCGCCGCATCGGCGCGCGCCGCCATCTCGCGCGCGCGCTCCGGCGTCTCCAGCACGTAGGCGTTGAGCGCGCGCGCGCGGCTCACCGCGGCGATGTGGGCCTCGGTGAGTTCCGCCGCCGTGAACTCGCGTTTGCGCAGGCCCAGGAGTGACTCCGCAAGGGTCAGCGAAGTGAGCTCGCTCATTCGGCCGGCGTCTCATCGCAGGTGAAGCGCGGCGCACGCGCACCCCTCCCCCTTCTTCAGGGGCACGGTTGGGGTGAGGGGCCGCGGACTCTCCATGGACGCCGCCCGTGCCGCCCGCGATCCCCTCCCCGACCCTCCCCCTTTCAAGGGGAGGGAGCAGGGCATCGCGCCTCGACCTCTACGGCGCGCGCGCCGCTCCTCCATCGCAGAGAACCACATCGCTTCCATCTCGCAGGCCATGCACATCAGAAGCCTTCGGCGCCGTGGCCGGCTCGTCGCAGACGAACGGCTGCGTGGTGACGGCGACCGGCGCCACCGGACGGATGTCGATCGCCCAGGAATTGGCGGCGACCTTCTGCGCCGGGCGCCACAGCTTGCCGCCCGCCTTGTTGAAATAGGCGACGAACTGCGGCGGGAACTCTTCGCATTCTTCGCACATCACTCCACCACCTTGGGAACCATGAAGAAATCGTCCTGCCGCGCCGGCGCATTCTCGAGGATATCGGCGGCGATGCCGCCGTCGGTCACCGTGTCGGCGCGCTGGCGCATTTGCATGGGCATCACCGAGGTCATCGGCTCGACCCCGGCGATATCGACCTGCGAAAGCTGCTCGACGAAGGCCAGCATTGCGTTCAGCTCGCCCTTGAGATGCTCGACCTCGTCGTCCGCGACGGCGATGCGGGCGAGACGGGCGATGCGCCGGACGGTGGCGTTATCGACGGACATTGCAGCTCCAGGGGGCGGCCGGATGCGACGGCGGCCTAGATCCAGGCTATAGCAGACGCACTTTTGCCGCCGCAACCATGCTTCACGGCAGAGCCGTCATTCCGGGGCGCGCGTTTTCGCGCGAACCCGAAATCCAGGCTGCGGCGCAAGCGGCGAGGCCGTCTGGTTTGCGGGTTCCCCGCTGGCGCGGCGCCCCGGAATGACCCGTCAAGGTTTGGATCGCCGAACCTGAGAGCCAGGCTGCCTTATTGCGCCCCTCTCCCCCAAGGCGCTATTCAAGCGACGACAACCCGCCTGACCCGATGCAACGCAAGCCGCCCGATCGCACCGCCAGCCCCCTCGACCTGATCGATACCGAGATCATTCAGGAACAGGCCTCCGCCCTCGGGCGCCTCGGCCGCGCGCTGGAGGCCGCGCTGCAGGCGCTGCGCGACTTCGACGCCCCGCTCGCCGCTGCCTCCGTCGGACCCCGACAGGACGCTCCGCGCCGCGCTGGTGGCGGAAGCCGGCTACGCCTTGTGGCTGTTCGTGGTCCAGCGCGAGGCCTGTGGCCTGCGCGACAGCCGCGCCGTCATGCGGGACTACGCGGTGCCGCCCGAGGTGCAGGTCCGCATGGGTCTGCTGCCGCCGGAACCGCCCGGCAAGCGGCGGCGTAGATAGTACGATGACGCTTGCGCCACCTCTCGGCTCACCTCTCCCCGCAAGCGGGCGAGGGAGCAGAGGCACCGTCCCTTACGTCCGGCCGGCCCTGCAGGCCTGGGCTTCCACCACCGCGACGGCGGTCATGTTGACGATGCCGCGGGCGGTGACCGACGGCGTGAGGATGTGGACCGGCTTTGCCGTGCCGATCAGGATCGGCCCCACCGCGAGCGCGTCGGCCATCACCTTGAGCGATTCATAGGCGATGTTGGCGGCGTCGAGCGTGGGCATGATCAGCGCATTCGCCGCGCCCTTGAGCCGGGAATGCGGATAGACCCGTTCGCGCTGGACGGGGTCGAGCGCGGTGTCGGCGTGCATCTCGCCGTCGACCTCGAAGTCGACCTTGCGCTCCCACAGGATCGCCGGTCGCAGCCCGCATCTTGCGGGCCGTCGCGGTGTCGTAGCTGCCGAAATCCGAATGGGAGACGAGCGCGATCCTGGGCTCGATGCCGAAGCGGCGGATGTGGGCGGCGGCGAGCACCGCCACCTCCGCGATCTCCTCCGCGGCCGGGTCGGGACGCACCTGGGTGTCGGCGAGGAAGATATGGCCCTTGGCGGTGATCAGGAGCGACAGCGCGGCGAAATCGTCGACCCCCGGCGCGGTGCCGATGAGGTCGCGGATGTGGCGCAGATGGCCCATGAAGCCGCCTTCGACGCCGCAGATGGCGGCATCGGCATCGCCGGCGCGCACCATGGCGGCGGCGATGACCGTCGAGTTGGTGCGGATCACGGTGCGGGCGGCATCGGGGGTGACGCCCCGGCGGCCCGCCGCCTCGATGTAGAGGTCGACATATTTGCGATAGCGCGGATCTTCCTGCGGGTTGATGAGGGTGAAATCGCGCCCCGGCCGGATCGAGAGCCCGAAGCGCTGCGAGCCGCGTTTCGATCACCGCGGGACGTCCGATCAGGATCGGCAAGGCGAGGCCTTCCTCGGCCACGACCTGGGTCGCCCGCAGTACCCGCTCGTCCTCGCCTTCGGCATAGACGACGCGCTTGGGGGCGGTCTTCGCCTGGGCGAACAGCGGCTTCATGATGAAGCCGGAGCGGAACACGAATTCGTTGAGCCGCTCGCGATAGGCCTCGATGTCGGCGATCGGCCGGGTCGCGACGCCGGAGGCCATGGCGGCCTCGGCCAGCGCCGGCGCGATCCGCAGGATCAGCCGGGGATCGAACGGATTGGGGATCAGCGAGCCCGGCCCGAAGGTCGGCGCCTCGCCGCCATAGGCGCGCGCCGCCACCTCCGAGGGCGCCTCGCGGGCGAGCGCCGCGATGGCGTCGACCGCCGCGATCTTCATGGCCTCGTTGATCTCGGTGGCGCCGACATCGAGCGCGCCGCGGAAGATATAGGGAAAGCACAGGACGTTGTTCACCTGGTTGGGGAAGTCCGAGCGTCCGGTGCAGATCAAGGCGTCCGGACGCGCCTCGAGCGCCTCGTCCGGCATGATCTCCGGGGTCGGGTTGGCGAGCGCCATGATCAGGGGCCGCGGCGCCATCCGGGCCGCCATCTCCGGCTTGAGCACGCCGGGGGCGGACAGGCCGAGAAAGATATCGGCGCCGTCGATGACGTCGGCGAGCTTCCGCTTGTCGGTCTTCTGGGCGTAGACGCTCTTCCAGCGGTCCATCAGCACCGGGCGGCCTTCGTAGACGAGGCCTTCGATGTCGGTCGACCCAGATGTTTTGGCGCCGCGCGCCCAGCGAGACCAGGAGATTGAGGCAGGCGAGCGCGGCCGCTCCCGCGCCGGAGGTCACGATCTTCACGTCCTCGATGCGCTTGCCGGTCAGCGACAGCGCGTTCTTCACGGCGGCGGAGACGATGATGGCGGTGCCGTGCTGGTCGTCGTGGAAAACCGGGATCTTCATGCGCGCCTGCAGCCGCGTCTCCACCTCGAAGCATTCCGGCGCCTTGATGTCCTCCAAATTGATGCCGCCGAAGGTCGGCTCCAGCGCCGCCACCACGTCGACGATGCGGTCGACCTCCTTGGCGTCGATCTCGATGTCGAACACGTCGATCCCGGCGAATTTCTTGAACAGCACCGCCTTGCCTTCCATGACCGGCTTGCCGGCCAGCGGGCCGATGCTGCCGAGCCCCAGCACGGCGGTGCCGTTGGTGACGACGCCGACGAGATTGGCGCGGGTCGTCAGCGTCGCGGCTTGCGCGGGGTCGGCGGCGATGGCGAGGCAGGCGACGGCGACGCCGGGCGTGTAGGCGAGCGCCAGATCGTGCTGGGTTGCCAGCGGCTTGGTCGACTGGATCGCGAGCTTTCCGGGCTTGGGGAAGCGGTGATAGGCGAGTGCGCTGGCCTTGAGATCGTCGGATACGTTGGCGGTCACGCCGATTCCTCCGTGGTTGGGCACCACCTTAGCCGCACCATGTGACCGCCGGAAACCGGAAATGCGCAGAGGCAGGGACTTCACGCTCGCGTAGTGCCGGTAGCCCGCATGAGCGCAGCGACATGCGGGATTGACCGGACAGGCGCACCCCGGATGCCGCTTCGCTCATCCAGGTTGCTTGCCGCGCGTCGAACCCTGCACGACGCCTCATCCCGTCGTGCCGGACGATTTGGGTCCGGCCCCGGACGGGCGTCCAACTTCCGCGCGCTGCAGCGGAATGCTATCGTTCACCTCGGTCGCCGGGTATCGGCGAGTGGCCCGAGCCGTTCGCGACCGCACCAGGGGGAGCACATCATGGACATAGTCGAACGCGTCAAAGCGATCCTGCTGACGCCGAAGAGTGAATGGCTCGCGATCGAAGGCGAGTCCGGCGACCCCGCCTATCTGTTCCCCAACTACGTGGCAATTCTCGCCGCCATACCTGCGGTGTGCGGCTTCATCGGAACGTCGATCATCGGAATAGGCTTGCCGGGGGGCGCGACCTTTCGCGTCGGGATCGTGTCCGGCATCGCCTCCGCCATCGTCAGCTATCTGCTGGCGTTTGTCATGGTCTACGTCGTCGGGCTCATCATCGATGCGCTGGCGCCGACCTTCAATGGGCAGAAGAATCAGCCCAATGCATTGAAGCTCGCGGTCTACTCGATGACGCCGGCTTGGCTCGCGGGAATTTTCTCGCTCGTCCCCGGGCTCCGGACCCTCGGCATCCTCGGCCTCTACGGTTTGTACCTGCTATGGGTCGGGTTGCCGCTGTTGATGAAGGCCCCGGAGGAAAAGTCGATCGGCTACGCCGCCGCGGTCGTGCTCTGCGCGATCGTCATCTCGATCTTGATCGGCGTGATCGTCGGCATATTCACTCACATCTTCTGAGGCCGTCCCATCCTCGGCCCGACGCAGTTCGCCCGACGCCGATCCCCGGAGGGAGCCCCATGAGAGAGCCGGACAGGATGACCGCCGTTCTCGGCATCGGCGCGGCACAGGCCGCCGCCAGGCGCATCGGGTGAGCGGTATTCAGCTTTACGTTGCCGCCGCGGCGACCGTTCTCCTCGGCTACGGCGTCGTCGCCTACTCCCTGCTGCCGCTGGCGTGGACCCACCACGAGCACCAGAAGCGGCTCGCGGGCCTGCCGATGCTCACGCGCACGCACCAGGGGATTCCCGGCGACCCCATCAATGTCGGGCTGGTCGGATCGCGCGACGATGTCGTGTGCGCCATGCACGCGGCGGGCTGGTACCCCGCCGATCCCATCACCCTGAAATCGAGCATCGCCATCGTCGGCAGCGTCGTGCTGCGACGGCCTTACCGGGACGCGCCGGTGAGCAACCTGTTCTACCAGGACAAGCGCGAAGACCTCGCGTTCGAAAAGCCCGCCGGCAAGAGCGCCGACCGCCGCCACCACGTCCGCTACTGGCAGGTTCTCGATCAGGGCGAGGAAGGCCGGCCGGTGTGGCTCGGCGCCGTGACCTATGACCGCGGCGTGGGCGTGAGCCACTATACCGGGCAGGTCACCCACCACATCGGACCGGATATCGACGCCGAACGCGACGCACTGACCGCCGACCTCAAGGCGGCCAAGATCGTCGAAGCGATCTACGAGGTCTCCGGCATCGGCCCCACCATCAACGGCCGCAACGGCGGCCGCGACCGCTATTTCACCAACGGCGAAATCAAGGTCTCCCGCCTGGTCGTCGGCTGCAACGCAACCGCCGCGGCCACGGTAGAGCTCGACAACCCGCCGCTGGTGGCGATGAAGAACATGGCGTGGGGCGCGGTCGCCGACCTGCTGCGGTCGCAGAACGCGGGCTCGATTGACAAGTGAGAGGGGGGCCGCAAACGCGGCTTCCCTCTTCAAGCCCGCGGGCAACGCGTTAAATCAAACGCTGTGTGTCACTTTTATCACAGACGCAATCTATGATAAGTGTTAGCTTAACAAACAACTGTAGATAGGTGTGCTCCGAGGGCTGAAAAATGAAGGGCGCTGGTGGACGTGGGATATTGCCGATCTTCGCAATCGCATGCGCTCTTTCCGGATGCGGCGCCTTTGTCCCTGAAATCGAAGAGTTCTGGTCGAGCCCGGGCGACGTTTCGATCAAAGTCAATGCAATAGAAAGTCAGGTCAAGTGTGAACTCAGGGAATCCGTACGCGCCTTGCTCGCCGAAGACGCGGCCCTGTCGAGACAATATGGTACCCCGCGTCAATTGACTTGGCTGAATGATTGGGCCGCCCAGGTTACGCTGACTTTGACAATTCTCGAAACAACCGCATTTAATCCGGGTTTGTCTCTAAATACCCCTTTGAACAACGCGGCTACGACGTACGGTGCGACGACCATAACGGTTCCTCAATCCTATTCATTCGGCCTCGGCGGCACGCTTTCGTCCAACGCAACCCGCATAGACACGATAACTTCGATTTACAATCTGAGGGACTTCGCGAACGGCAGCCCCTCGGACAGAACATGCATTCCAGCGCAACCCGCAAACGCGGATTTATTCATACAGAGCGACCTTAAACTGAAGCAGTGGCTCTACGAGGCAATGCTTCCTCAATATACGGGTATAGTCAAATATCCAGATAAACCAAATCCGGACGTAAAAAACGTCATTTCCCACGAGGTCAAGTTTGAAATCGTTTCCAGCGGGAACGCGACACCGACCTGGAAACTGATTCGCGTCTCCGCAAATACCGGAAGTTCGCCGCTCTTCGGTACCAGCCGGGACCGGACGCAGGACCTGCTCATCACCCTGGGACCGACCACCCAAAATAAAATGGTGGGCGGGCCTCCAACCTTATCGACGGCTGCGCAAAACTCACACCTGGCATCACAAATCGGTTTGGCGGTGGCCGCGTCGGTCCGAGCTCCACAATAACAAAACGCTTCTCTGACGAGAACGACCCACCGGGCGAAGGCGCGAAAGCAGAGGTAATTCACGGAGAAGGAAAATGAAGGCGCAGAAGAAGGCAGTGACCGCGGACGAGATCGACGGGATACCGAGAACCGCCGACGAGGCGAAACGCCGCCGCCATAAAAAGGTGAAAGTGGATTTCGACGGGTTAAACGCGAGGGAAAAGAAAAAGTGGACCACCATCGCATCGGCTGACGCAGCTCACGGAGACATCGGCCGTATCGGGCCAAACCCCGGAGGCGGGCAAATCGTGTGCTATTACGATGCTAACACCGGCAACTACGACATCTGCCATATCGTGCCGTAACGACGGATCGGCACGCTGATCGCCCGTGACCGAAGGCTCGCACGCGAGCCGGCTCGAAGCCCCTGAGCATAGGCCAAGCGAACGCAAGCCAGCCGGCATGAGCGCCGTATTCGCCGCGGCCGCAGACGAAAGCCCCCTACCCCGCGACGGTGCTCCAGGTCTTCGCCAGATTCTCCGCGCCGCGCAGCGACAGGGCGAACACCGTGTAGGTCGGGTTCGACGCGCCGGCGGTGGCGAAGATGCCGGGGCCGGCGACGTAGAGGTTCGGGATCTCGTGGGTCTGGCCGAAGCTGTCGACCACGGAGTTGCCGGCGTTCGTTCCCATGATGGTGCCGCCCATGAAATGGATGGTCGGCTGGGCGCCGCGGCCCTGCCAGACGTCCTTGGCGTCGGTGGCCTTGGCGATCTTGAGGCCTTCCTCGAAATTGGCGTTCCACAGCGCGGCGTCATTGTCGTCGTAGTTGTGGACGATGCGGCCGAGCGGCATGCCGAACTCGTCCTTTTCGCTCGCGAGTTCGACCCGGTTCTCGATCTTGGGCTGCTCCTCGCCGAACGCGGTGATGCGGGCGAGGTTCTTCACCGCCCGCTTCATGAAGGCGTGCAGGTCGGCGCCGAACAGGTCGGGCCGCGTATTGGCGATGCCACCGAGACCGCTCACCTTGCTGGCGAAGCCGGCGACGATGAAGGTCGAACCGAACGCGCCCTGGTGGGCGGTCTTGCCATAGCGCTCGTAGGACATGTACTGCGCGCCGATAGTGCCCATGGCGGTTTCCACCTCCTCGTCGAACATCGCGTTGGTGCCCGAGGCGAAGTGGGTCATGACGTATTTGCCGACCAGGCCGCCGGAATTGGCGAGGCCGTTGGCATGCTTGCCGGCCGCGGAGTTGAGCAGCAGGCGCGGATTCTGCCCGCCCCATGCGGCGAGCACCACCGCGCTCGCGGGCTGGAACTGCTTTTCGTGCTTCTGGTCGTAATACTCGACCCCCGTCACCTTGTTGCCGGAGGCATCCGTGAGCACGCGCGTCACCGTGCTCCACGCCCGCACCTCGGCGCCGGCCTTGCGGGCGTCGGAGAGGAACGTGACCAGCGGATTGGCGAGCGCGCCGATCGGGCAGCCGACATGGCACCAGCCGTCATAGATGCAGGCGGGGCGGCCCTTGAACTCGACCGAGTTCATGCCGACCGGAGCCGGCACCAGGCGGATGCCGTTCGCCTCGAAGCCCTTGAGCCACACCTGGCCGTTCTTGAAGGTCTTCATGGGCGGCATCGGATAGGTCTGGCCCTTGGGCCGCCACAGCTCCTCGGCCTTGGCGTCGCCGGACACGCCGACCTCTTGCGCCACCTTGTCGTAATAGGGCGCCACGTCTTCGTAGGAGATCGGCCAGTCATGGGCGCGGTTGTGTTCGCTCTTGATGCGGAAATCGTTCGGCAGCAGGCGCGGGAAATTGGCGAAATAGTGCAGCGCCGCGCCGCCGACGCCCCAGCCGCCCTGGGCCCCCATACTGACGGGGTGCTTGCCTTCGAGGAGGAAGGGCGCGCCCGCCGGCTTGATGCGGCGGCCCCAGATGTCGGACGAGATGAGGTCGGAGGTCTGCCAGTCCGGCCCGTTGTCCAGCACCACGACCTTCTTTCCGGCCTTGGCCAGCACCGCCGCATAGACCGAGCCGGACGCGCCGGCGCCGACGATGACGACATCGACTTTTTCTTGCGTTGCCATGTCACCACCTCTTTTCCGGCGCGATATGCGGCATGTAGGGAACGCCGAGGAACTCGTAGCCGTCCATGGTGCCGTAGACCACGTCGACCGCGTCGCTGCGCAGGACGAAATACACGAAGCCGCCGGCCGGGCCCTGCCAGCCCTCGATCTTGTTCTGCCGCATCAGGTCGACGAAATCGTGCTGGTCGGTGGTGGAGAGCGCGGCGAAGCGGCGGCCGCTGCGCGCTTCGCTCGCCTTGTCGACGGCGCCGATGGCGGCGCGGTAGAAGTTCACGAAGGGCGGCTTGACGTTGAGCTGGCGCGCCTCGAGCAGCGCCTCGCCGGGCGTGACCGACACCTGCTGGTCGATGAAATGGGCGATGCCCGCGCTCTGCGCCCCCGGCACCAGGGTCTCGCCCAGCGCCTCGATGGTCTCGGCCTCATTGGCTTTGAGGAGCCGGAACGGCACGCCCCGCGCCCGCGCTTCTCCCGGCGTCATCAGCACGTTGGCGCCGCCCACCGTGAAGGCGAGCACACCCATTCCCGCGCCTTTGAGAAAAACGCGCCGCTCCATGGCGTCCATGGGTCCCTCCGTGATGTGCCCGGTCGCGACGGCGTCACGCCGGTGCGATGGATGTCATCGTTGGCGCGAGTGAACGCTAAAGAGGGGGTAGAATCAAGCGGGCGGAGCCGACATGATTTCCGGCGCGCAATATGATAAAATCAGCGACGACTTCCGCCATCGCAAGCCCAACTCGGTCGCACCGCGGATCCCGGATTTGAGATGAAGTCCGTTGCCACGCTCACGGTTGCGCTCATCCTCGCCGCGATGCTGCCGCGTGCGGCCGGCGCCCAGGATCGGCTCAAGCTGGCAGTCGGCCAATTCGGCAACTGGGCCACTTCGGTCGCCGAAGTCGGGCAGCGCGGCGGCGTGTTTCGCCGGCACGGGCTGGAGCTGGAACTGCTCTATACCCAGGGCAGCGGAGAGACCCAGCAGGCGGTGATTTCCGGCGGCGCGGACATCGGCGTCGCGGTCGGCGTCATGGGCGCGCTCAGCGCCTATGCCAAGGGCGCGCCGGTGCGGATCATCGGCGCCGAGACGACCGGCGCATCGGACCTCTACTGGTACGTCCGGGCGGATTCGCCGATCCGGACCATCAAGGATTTCACCGGTCATTCGCTCGCCTATTCCACCAGTGGCTCGTCGACCCAGGCCGTGGTCACCGCCATGGTCAAGCAATACGGCCTCAAGGCGAAGCTCGTCGCCACCGGAAGCCCGGTGGCGACGCTGACCCAGGTGATGTCCGGCCAGATCGATATCGGCTGGGCGGCGCCGCCCGATGGGCTCGACCAGCTCGACCGCGGCGAGATCAGGCTCATCACCAACGGCAACGCCGCCTCGATCTTCAAGGGCCAGACGGTGCGCGTGCTGGTGACGACCGCGCAGACGCTGGCGGGCCGCCGCGACGCCGTCATCCGCTTCATGCGGGCCTACCGCGAGACCGCGCGCTGGCTCTATTCCGACGATACGGCACTCAAGGTCTATGCGGATTGGCTGGGCATGAGCCTCGCCAAGGCGCGCCGCACCCGCGACGAGTTCTTCCCCTGGGAAGCGCTCGACCCCGATACCATCGTCGGGCTCGACGCGCTGATGCTCGATGCGGTCGACCTCAAATTCCTCGCCGCGCCGCTGAGCAAGCCGCAGCTCGACGAGCTGATCGCGCTTCCGCCACCGTGAACCTGCGACGCGGGTGAGGATTCACCGGCGCCGCCACCGCTTCACAGCCCGCCGAGATTGCGGAACTTCTGCACGCGCTTGCCCTGGACTTCGGCGGTGTAGATGTTGCCCTTGCTGTCGATGCCGATGTTATGGAGGTTGTAGAACTCGCCGAGCTGATGGCCGACGCGGCCGAACGACCCCACCAGCTTGCCGTCGGCGCGATTGATCACGTGGAATTGGCCGTTGGGATCGTCGACCACGATGAGGTAGGTCTGCGCCGCGTCCGGCCACTTCGCGATCGAGCCGATGGTGCCGGGCGCACTCTCCTTGAGGACCGAGAATTCGCGCACGAAGGTCCCGTCCTTGCGGAACATCTGCATGCGGTTGTGGCTGCGGTCGCACACCAGCACCAGCCCGTCATTGGTGAGGGTGATGCAATGCACCGGATTGCCGAACTGCTGCGGTGGCGGCCCGTTCGGGTCCCAAACGACCTTTTCGTCGGTCGGCGGCTTGCCGTAGGCGCCCCAGTGGCGCTTGTAGGCGCCGGTCGCCGCATCGAACACGATCACGCGATGGTTGGCGTAGCCGTCGGCGACGAAAATCTCGTTGGTCTCGGGATCGACCACCATGTCGGCGGGGCGGTTGAAGTGCTCGATGTCGTTCGACCCGCCGGGCGTGCCGGGCTTGCCAAGCCGCATCACGAACTTGCCGTCGCGGGTGAATTTGTAGATGTGCCCGCCGCCCTCGACGTTGTCGCCGACCCAGACGAAATTGTTGTGGTCGACGAAGATGCCGTGCCCGTCATTGCCCCACTTGTAGCCGGGGCCGTCTCCGCCCCAGCCCTGCACCACCTTGCCGGCCTGGTCGAACTCGATCACCGGGGGCGCCGGCACGCAGCAGATCACGTTGGTCGCGGTCGAAGCGCGCTTCTCGCGGGCATCGAGCGAGCTCGGGCGCTGGTTGATCCAGATATGGTCCTGGGCATCGACAGTGATGCCGCCGATGGTGCCGATGATCCAGTTGCTCGGCAGCGGCTGCGGCCAGGTCGGATCGACCTGGAACTTCGGCACCTCGGTCGCCAGCCCCGGCAGCAGCATGCCCAGCATCGCGGCGCATAGCGCAGCACCCAGCCAATGGTTCCGTCGCATCGATTTCCTCCCTGGTCCCGCGCCGACATCGCCGCGACGGGCGGTCTGATCCGCCGCCCCGCCGAAAGCGTAGACGCAATCACGGGCTTCCGCAAATGCCGGCGCGCCGTTCAGATCCCAGGCGTCGACGCACATTCCAAACGGACGCCTCGACCAGCCTTTTCACGGTGCTCTTCGGCGCCTGGACGATTTCGACTTCCCTGGCGGAGGCGCCGGCCGGTGGGACGGTACACGTGCGCCGCCGGCGGCGCGCCCGAGCGAGGATGCCCGAGCCTATCGTTTCACCCGATCCATCATGTAGCACGCGGCGACGATCGACCGACTGGGCGTTGCGCTGTTCTGCGTGTAGCACTTCTCCATGCGGTCGGGTGAGACGAGCGTGATGTGAAAGTACCCGTCGATGTCGGCACCGACGATCGTCTTGTTGTCGCTCGCCATCGCCCACGCGAACGGCTCCATGGTATTGGCGGCCGCGGATGCGGAGCGGCCCCAGGCGACACGGCCGTCCTGTCCGTCGACGATGTACGTCGCCTCGATGTCGCGCACGCGCGGTGGATCGGCCGTGGATTGCGAACCCGGATGATGCGGATTGGTGCCGAAGACGATTGATTTGCCCTTTCCCGACCAGGTACCTTTGAGATCGGGAATTGCGTCCTGTGCACGGGCGGCCGTGGCTGCGGCTCCGAAGAGCACCAATGCGAAGACGACAAATCTCATCGCTTTCCTCCTGCGCCATGCGCGTCGTGCGGCCAGTATGACTTTTCCTTGATGCGGCTCGCTCCGACCTCGCCGCGGCGGACGGTCTCATCCGCCGCCGCGCCACGACGCTAGCCGCAATCGTCGGTTTCCGCAAACGCCGGTGCGCGAGGATGGTTCCATTCCGGATTGATGTTTGCAGCATCGACCTGCGGCCACCATATATCGATCTCTGCCTTGTGGAACGTGAGCCGTGACCATCCTCGACGTGCGACATACGACGCTCTACCGCTATCGCCGTCCGGTCCGCCTCGGAGATCATCGGTTGATGGTGCGTCCGCGGGACAGCCACGATCTTCGCCTCATCCGGACAAATCTGACTTTTTCACCCGCGGCCTCAGTGCGCTGGATCCACGACGTGTTCGGCAATTCGATCGCGATCGCGTCATTCGCCGAACGGTCCGCTGAACTGCGGATCGAAAGCGGGCTGCAGCTCGAAACCTATGTGGTGGAGCGGCCGAGATCGGAGATCGCACCGGAGGCGGCGAGCTATCCGTTCGTCTACTCCCCGGACGATCGCATCGACCTCGGTCGGATGCTCGAGCGCCATTACCGTGATCCGTCCGATCGACTTGGCGCTTGGGCTCGCGCCTTCGTGCGCGGCGATCGGACCGATACGCTGGCGCTGCTCGCGGACCTGAATGCCGGCGTGAAGTCATGGATCTCGTATCAGAGCCGCGAAACCGAGGGGACGCAGACCCCGGTCGAGACGCTCGACCGCCGCTGGGGCTCATGCCGCGATCTCGCCGTGCTGTTTATCGAAGCGGCTCGCTGCCTCGGCTTCGGAGCGCGCGTCGTGACGGGGTATCTCTACAATCCCTCGTCCGACAGCGGCGACACCGCGGCGATCGGCGCCGGGACGACCCATGCATGGGCCGACATCTACCTTCCGGGCGCCGGCTGGATGGCGTACGACCCGACCAATGGAACCATCAATGGCGGCAATTTGATTCGCGTCGCCGTCACCCGCGACATCAGCCAGGCGGTTCCGGTCGGCGGCAGCTTTGTCGGTGCGCGCGGCGATTATCTCGGCATGACCGTCGACGTGGCAGTGACTTCGGAGCGACGCGCCGAAGCGCCGACTGCGTGACATTCCGCTCGGCAAATGCCGGGCGGCCGCCATCGCGTCAGGTCGGAGCCCGAGTCCGAGCCACCATCAGAGGCCGATGATCCGTTTCGCTCCCAAGACGGTCTCCCGGATCGCGACCAGCTCGACCGTCACCACGATGACGGCGGCCAGCACGGCGATCGACAGCAGGAGCCCGTCCTCCTGCAGATAGGCCAGCGAGATCAGGGCGATCACCAGGGCGGGGACGACGTTGCTCAGGGGAATCGGAACGAACACCAAGGCGGCGCTCAGTATCACGACGACGGTCCCGACAAGGCGCTTGGTCGCATCGGGCGGAGTGGGCCAGCGCGGATGAACCACCTTCTCGAGATATCGCAGCACCGGCACGGCTCGCAGCAGCAAGGCGGCGAGGTGCCGCGTCGGCAACGGACGGGCGGCGATGCGGCGTGGAAACACCGGGGCCGGGCGGTCCGCGATCATCTGGAACGCCAGGATCACTAGCAGCAGGCCGGCTATGACCGAGACGCCCGGTGCGATCGCGACGAGCGCGAGCAGAAACATGATGATGCCGAAGGAGCGCTTGCTCAGGCGGCCCATCAGCCAGCCGATGGTGACGTGGTCCGTCGGCATCTCGTCGTGCAGACGCTGCAGCACGACGGAAGTGAGGACAAGGGGTCTCGCGTCGCGCGGCGGCATCGGCTTCAGCTCGGGCTCCGGATGGTTGCCGCCTCGATCGGCGTGACCGCTTTTAGGGCCGGGATTTCACCAATGTCCAGCACTGTCACCGGCGGGTAGTGGGCCAGGGCCGTCCGGCCCGGCCTGCGACGAGACCGCCCTCACTCGCCGCGCACCTTCGGCATGTGGATGAACTCCCAGGGCGACGGCATCGGGCCGACCGGCACTTCGATCAGGGTCGGGCCGTCGCGGCGGGCAAAGGCACGCCGCAACGCCGCGCGCAGCGCCGCCGGGTCGTTGGCGCGTTCGGCGCTGGCGCCGAAGCTTTCGGCGAAGCGCACGAAATCGGGATTGGCGAGATCGCAGGCGATCAGGCGGTTGCCGTAGTGCTCGGCCTGGATGCGGCGCACATTGCCGAACGCGCCGTCGGCGAACACCACCGTCACCAGCGGGATGCGGTGGCGCATGGCGGTGGCGAGCTCGTTCGCCGTGAACATGAAGCCGCCGTCGCCGCTGATGGCGACCACCGGCACGTCGGGCCGTCCATGCTGGGCGCCGAGCGCGGTGGCAAAGCCCCAGCCCAGATTGTCCTGGTAGCCCGGCGACAGGAACGTGCGGGGCTTGTAGACGGGAAACGCGATCCGGGCGACGAAGCCCATCTGGGTGACTTCGTCGACCAGTATGCCGTCCTCCGGCAATTCGGCGCGGATCGCATCGAGGAAGGCGCGCTGCGGCGCGAGCTTCTCGAGCTTGCGGTCCCAGCGCGCGTGGCGTTCCTGCATCTCCGCGCTGCGCGACGGCCGGCTCGCATTGCGGGTCGCCACCGCATCGATCAGGCGCCGCAGGATCGGCGTCGCATCCCCGATCAGCGCCACTGCCGGCCGATGCAGCCGCGCCGGCTCCTCCGGATCGGAATCGACGCGGATCACCGCGACCGCGTCGTCGATCCCCCATTGACGGTGCTGGATCAGGAGCCTGGTGCCGACCGCGAGCACGACATCGGCCTCCGCCCACAGCTCGCGCCCGAGCGGCAGGGTGACGCTGAGGGGATCGCGGCTGTCGAGCACGCCGCGGCCACGCCGATACCCCAGCACTGGCGCCTGCAGCATGTGCGCAAGCGCGGTCACCTCGGCGGCCGCTCCCTGGGCACCGCCGCCGCAGATGATCAGGGGGCGCTCGGCTGCGCCCAGCGCCGTGGCCGCGGCGGCGAGCGCGTCGTCGTCGATGGCGGGCTCCTCCAGCAGCAGGGGCGCCTGGAGCGGCGCCGGGCCGGAGCGGCCCCAGACATCGATGGCGCATTCAAGCACGGCCGGGCCGCGCCGCCGCGATGCCATCGCCGCGACCGCCTTCGCCACCAGCGCGGAGGCGTCTTGCGGGCCGCCGATGCGCGCGGAGAAGTCGACCAGGCGGCTGATGATCCCGGCCTGGTCGCGGATTTCATGGAGCTGGCCGAGGCCGCGCCCGATGTCGGCGGCGGGAATCTGCCCGATCAGGCCGAGCACGGGCGCATTCATGGCGTAAGCCGTGAGCAGCGCCGCCCCGGTATTGAGAAGCCCGGGCCCCGGCACCACCGCATAGGCTTGGGGCCTCGCGGTGGCGAGCGCCGCGCCCAGCGCCATATAGGCGGTGCCCTGCTCGTGGCGGGGATGGACGACCTTGATGCGGTCGGACGCCTTGTACAGGGCATCGAACAGATGATCGTTATGGACGCCCGGCAGGGCATAGAGCGTCTCGACCCCGTGGGCGGCGAGCGAAGCCACGGTGGCCTCGGCCGTCGTCATCGTCTGCATCATTGCGCCATGCACTCCGTTTCACCGAACGATCGCGGCGACGAGGCATCGGTGCCTAGCCGGCGTGCGGCGCATAAAATTCAGAGCTTTCAGCCTTCGTTGGCGATTTTTTCCCGCGCGGCGCTGGCGAGGTAGGCCGAGCGCGTCAGGCCCCGCGCGGCGGCGGCTTCATCGATAGCATCCAGGAGCCCGGCGTCGATGGAAATATTGGCGCGCGCTGCGCGGCCGGAATCTCGTACCAGCGGCACCAGCACCAGCGCAGCGCCCTCGCCCAGCGCGGCTGCGATCTCGGGATCGGCGAATGCGGCTTCGAGCGGGCGCGGCGCGGGCACCTTTCCCCCTTGGGCCAGCATCTCGTCGACCCACAAGCTGACGGCCTCCTGGGCATTGCGCAGTGCCTCATCGACCGTTGCGCCTCCCGAGGAGCAGCCGGGCAGATCGGGCACAACGACTCCGACGGCGCCGGCGCGGCCGTCGACGAGGGCGACGTATCGGGACATCGAGATTCTCCCCTCAAATCCATCCCGCCGCCGTGGCGGTATTGCGGGCGACGCCGGGCGACGGCGTGCGGTGGCGCGGCAGCGTGATGATGTGCCCGGGACGGTCCGGGGGGGTGAATACGTCGTGGGCACCGCCGTGGCGCACCACCCATCCCTCGCGTAAGAGCCGGGCCGCCACCTTGCCGCGGCTGAGCTCCAGGGCGGGCTTGTTCATCGCCGCGGCTCCGGATCGTGCGCAAATATATGCGCACGAAATACCGGGCGGTCAAGCCCGGCCCGGCAGATGACATCTGCGAGGATAGGCAAAGTGCGGCAGCAACTGGGTGTTCCCATAGTCCGCGGCGTCGGCTAAACCCTGGCCGCCGCCGCTACCCGCAAGGGAGCGGCGCGGACACGGATTCAACGCGCGCGGGGCAACCGGCGCGCCCTCGAGGCCCTGATGCATCGGTACCGTACCCACAACTGCGGCGCGCTGCGCGCCGACCAAATCGGCTCCACCGTCAGGCTTTCGGGCTGGTGTCACCGCATCCGCGACCATGGCGGCCTGCTGTTCATCGACCTGCGCGACCATTACGGCCTCACCCAGGTGGTGGCCGACCCGGATTCGCCGGCCTTCAAGACGGCGGAAAAGCTGCGCTCGGAATGGGTCGTCAGGGTCGACGGCCGGGTGCGGGCGCGCCCCGCCGGCACCGACAACCCGGACCTGCCGACCGGCGCCATCGAGGTCTTCGCCACCGAGATCGAGGTGCTGGGGCCGGCGGGCGAGCTGCCGATGCCGGTGTTCGGCGACCAGGAGTATCCCGAGGACACCCGCCTCAAATACCGCTTCCTCGACCTGCGGCGCGAGCGGCTGCATAACAACATCATGAAGCGCGGCGCCATCATCGACTCGCTGCGGCGGCGGATGAAGGAGCAGGGCTTCTTCGAGTTCCAGACCCCGATCCTGACGGCATCGAGCCCGGAAGGGGCGCGGGACTTTCTCGTTCCGTCGCGCATTCATCCCGGCAAGTTTTATGCGCTGCCCCAGGCACCGCAGCAGTTCAAGCAGCTCATCATGGTGTCGGGCTTCGACCGCTATTTCCAGATCGCGCCGTGCTTTCGCGACGAGGACGCCCGCGCCGACCGCTCGCCCGGCGAGTTCTACCAGCTCGACATCGAGATGAGCTTCGTCACCCAGGAGGACGTGTTCGCGGCGGTCGAACCGGTGCTGCGCGGCGTGTTCGAGGAGTTCGCCGGCGGCAAGCCGGTGACGCCGAAGTTTCCGCTGATCCCATATGCCGACGCGCTGCGGCACTACGGCACCGACAAGCCCGACCTGCGCAACCCCATTAAGATGGCCGACGTCACCGCGCATTTCCGCGGCTCGGGCTTCAAGGTCTTCGCCGGCATGATCGCTGCGGACCCCGCGGTCGAGGTTTGGGCGATCCCGGCACCGAAGGGCGGCAATCGCGCCTTCTGCGACCGCATGAACGACTGGGCCAAGGGCGAAGGCCAGCCCGGCCTCGGCTACATCTTCTGGCGGGAGGGCGAGGAGGGCGGCGCCGGGCCGCTCGCCAAGAACATCGGCATCGAGCGCGCCGAGGCGATGCGCGCCCAACTCGGTCTCGCGGTCGGCGACGCCGTGTTCTTCCTCGCTGGCCGGCCGAAGGATTTCATCAAGTTCGCCGGCGCGGCGCGCGCCAAGATCGGCACCGACCTCGGCCTGATCGACGGCGACCGCTTCGCCTTCTGCTGGATCGTCGACTTCCCGATGTACGAGTGGAACGAGGAGGAGAAGAAAATCGACTTCTCCCACAACCCGTTCTCGATGCCCAACGCGACGCCCGACGAATTCCTCGCGCTCGATCCGAACGATCACGACAAGATCCTGGCGCTGAAAGCGATCCAATACGACATCGTCTGCAACGGCATCGAACTCTCGTCCGGCGCGATCCGCAATCACCGCCCCGACGTGATGAAGAAGGCGTTCGCCATCGCCGGCTATGACGAGAGCGTGCTGGAACAGAAGTTCGGTGGCATGCTGCGCGCGCTCTCGCTCGGCGCCCCGCCGCATGGCGGCATCGCCCCCGGCGTCGACCGCATCGTCATGCTGCTGTGCGGTGAGGAGAATCTGCGCGAGGTCGTGGTATTCCCGATGAACCAGAAGGCCGAGGACCTCCTGATGGGTGCGCCCTCCGAAGTCACGCCGAAGCAGCTGCGGGAATTGCACATCCGGCTGAATTTGCCGCAGTGAGGCTGGTCGTAGGATGGGTAGAGCGAAGCGAAACCCATCAGCAACCGCGCGCCGACGATGGGTTTCGCTTCGCTCTACCCATCCTACGAGCTGACGGTTCGTTCAAAGTGTCAGTGTCATGCCCCGCGAAAGCGGGGCATCCAGTAATCCCTGTGCCATCGGTGGAACTCACGCTGTGCCGAAAATCGCAGTTTGGTGGCTACCGGATCGCCCGGTCAAGCCGATGACAGCAATGCGATTCAAGCGTTGGAGACAGGACACTAGCAGATAGTGCCCGTGCTCACACACAGCCCGTTGACATTGGCCGTGCGCAGCGTCCTGGATACCTCCACGATGCTCACCTGACCCCAAGGACCCCGATATGCTCGTGATCTCAGGCGGATTGGTGCATTCCGTGACTTCAGCGCGCGGCGAGCCGCGCGACATCGTCATCGAAGGCGACCTCATCGCCGACATCGTTCCGCCCGGCGCGGTGAGCAACGCCAATGCCGAGCTGATCGACGCTAGCCGCCGGCTCGTCATTCCCGGCCTGATCAATGCCCATACCCACAGCCATGGCGGCCTTTCCAAGGGCGTGGGCGATCTGTGGGGGCTCGATCTCCTGCTCAACGCCGCGCCGTGGATCGGCGGCGGCCGGCGGCACGAGGACAAGCACCTCTCGGCGCTCATCAACGCGGTCGAGCAGGTGGAGAAAGGCACGACCGCCTGCTACGACCTGTTCTTCGAATTCCCGGCGCCGACCATCGAAGGCATGGAAGCCGTGGCGAGCGCCTATGCGGCGGTCGGGCTGCGCGCGGTGATTGCGCCCATGGTCGCCGATCTCACCTTCTACCAGGCGGTACCGGGCCTGATCGATGCGCTCCCCGACGACGCCCGCGACCGTGCCGACAAGATGCGCATGGGCGGCGCCGCCGCCACCATCCAGGCGCTGCGGCAGCTCGCCGGAAGCTGGTCGCATCCGCGTGACCGGCTGCGGCTCGGGATCGCGCCCACCATTCCGCACCACTGCACCCGCGAATTCATGGTGCTGTGCCGCGACGTCGCCCGAGAGCACGGCCTTGCCATGCAGACCCATGTGAGCGAGGCAAAATACCAGGGCGTCTCGACCTTCAAGATGTTCGGCATGTCGACCGTCGAGATCATGGACGTCTGCGGCCTGGTGGGGCCGTGGCTGTCGGCGGCGCATGCCATCTGGATCAGCGAAGCCGACATGGACCTGCTCGCCCGCAAGGGCGCCCAGGTATCCCACAATGGCGCCGCCAATCTGCGGCTGGGGTCTGGCATCGCGGCGATACGCGAATACATGCGCCACGGCGTCACCGTGGGCATCGGCACCGACGGCTCGGCCTCCTCCGACAACCAGAACATGTTCGAGGCGATGCGCGCTGCCGCCTTCGTCTCCCGCGTCCGCGGCGTGCCGCCGGCGGACTGGGTCTCCACGGCGGAAGCTTTCACCATGGCGACGCAGGGCTCCGCGCGCGTGCTCGGCATGCACGATTTCATCGGCCGGATCGCCAAGGGTTACAAGGCCGACCTCGTGCTGCTCGATCTCGACAACGTCAATTTCATGCCGCTCAACGACGCCACCAACCAGATCGTGTTCACCGAGAACGGCGGCGCGGTCGACAAGGTACTGATCGGCGGCAGGCTCGTCGTCGCCGGCGGAAAGGCGCTTGGCATCGACCATGCCGCCCTCGCCGCCCAGGCAGACGCCGCGGTCGAGCGCCTCGCCGCGCTCAACTCCGACGCCCGGCGTTTCGCCGAGCGGATCGAGCCGATCGTTTCGAACTTCTGCCGCGGCCTCGCCGACGACGCCACGATGCACCGGCTGCGCCGCGACCTCGGCCCGCCGGACGCGCGCTGCGCCCATTGCGGCAAGCCGGTGCATGGGTAGCCAGCTAGCATTTTTCGACTGGGCCGGCCTTATTGGTGTCATTGCCCGGCTTGACCGGGCAATCCAGTATTCGCGGTCGGTGTTTACTGGATCGCCCGGTCAAGCCGGGCGATGACAGCGAATTGTGAGTTAACCTGAACGAAAAGCGCCCTTGGGTTGCAGGCTGGGATCAGCCCGCAATGCCCGTCGGTCGAAATTCGTTCAGACCGCCTCGCCTTGCTCGCAGCCGGACAGGTCGTCGACGTCGACCGGCGGAGGATAAAAGCCACCCGCCGAGCAAGCGAGGGTGATCGCGGGCCGCTGACGGCCCCACAACCGATTTGGTTCCTCGGTGCGTTTGCGGGATTGAGCAAAAATCGCTCCCCCGAGAACCGAGCCCAATTCCTGCACCAGGGCGTTCAATTCGCAAGTGGCCGCGATTGTGAGGCCGATCTGGCGCAAATGCGATTTGCGGTAGCAGTGCATCGCGAGGCTGGCCCGTTCATCTGCCCGCAGAGGTGCCACAAGGTCGAGCACGCTCTCTTCCGTCGCATGGTGCAGACGCCCGATTAACTCCTCCGAAATGCAGATGTCGTCCACCCGTATCCGGTTTGCAAAGTTGATCATATCCACCCCCTGCCTTCACGCGATCCGGTCAACGCGACGGCGACAAAAACATTCTCCCGCAAACCAAGTAGACGCGTCGCGCCAAATCACATGCATATAAAGGCGAAATGACCTTACAGGAGCCGAAGCCCGTAGTGGTTGCAGAATTACCACACTCTCCCGCAATGCCGAGCCGGAGGTGTGGCTATTCCGTGTGGCAATTAAGACCGAGTAAGACCGAGGCAGACTGGATTGATCGCGCCCGCCGTGGGTCGGGCGCGGCCCGTTCCGCGCCAACGCTAGGGATGGGCGGCTTGCTGCTCGGCCATTATGGCGTGGAACATGGCCTCCTCGACGTCCGCCTCCAGCGTGCAACTGGCAGGATCGATGAAGGGATTAGGGCTACCGTCTTTGAGCTTGGCGTATTTCTCGTGCATGTCGTACTGGGCGCCGTGATCTCCGAGCTGCACGTCGCAGGGCAGCGCGCGCACGATCTTGAAAGAGCGGTTGAGCTCGTCGGCAATCTCCGGCGTCACCACCGCGGGCGGGCGCAAGCTGCAGCCGAACATCACGTTGTAGGTCTTCGCACCCTCCTGCGCCATCGTCGTCCAGGTCGTGCAGCCGCGGGTGTGGCCCGGCGTCAGATGCGCGACCAGCGTCGTGCCGCCCAATGTCACCGGCTCCCCGTCATGCAGGACCTTGTCGATCGGGTGCTCCTTGCCGCCGGGCTTCAGTGCTTGCAGCGCCGGCACGTCCTCGGCCATCGCCATCACCTGCGCACCGGTCATCTGCTTGACCAGGGCATCGCCTTCCTGGTGATCGCGATGGGCGTGGTTCCCGAGCAGGATCTTGATATCGGAGAACTTGAACCCGAGGTCCGCGACCGACTTCGCGATCACCGGCACGTTGCGTTCATAGGTGCTGTCGATCAGGATATTTCCTTGCGGCGTCACGACGAGGAAGGAGCTGAGCGTTCCGGTCCCGACGTAATAGATGTTGTCGATGATCTTGTGGGGCGGGAACTGCGTGGTCTGATCCGCCTGCGTGCCCATATTGCGCGCCAGGACCGACCGTGGCGTGTAGGTCTGCCCCCGGACGGTGACCGTCGGATGATCGGCCGGCGGCGGAGCTTGTGCAAAGCTCGGGCTTGGGCGCTCACAGACGACGACCGCTCCGAGGAGACAAATGAACAATTGCAACCCGGATATTTTCGTCATCGCTCCCTCCAGAGATCGTCGAGCGAACCTAGCATAGCACGGCGCGGAATGGCGCGGGGTGCAGGGCTGGGCTCGATTTATCCTGCACGACGAGATCACGGCGATCGATCATGCCTTGACCCGGCCGTGGACCGTCACCAGGAACTATCGCCGGGCGAATTCGGACAAAGCCGGTGTGGATCGAGTTAACTGCAATGAGGACAACCCCCATGTGCTCATCGGCGGAGACAATTATTACCTCAGCGCCGACGGCCTGCTGATGCCGGCACGCAAGAACCAGGCGCCACCGGATTTGAAATATTTCAATCGGCCGCCAAGGCATCCGGAGTGAGGCCGGCCAGAGTGAGTCCCTGACTTACTCCGCCTGACGAGCCGCCGCCCGATCTGCGTTGTTTCGCGCCGCCGCGCGAACCGGTGGCGGCGTGGGCGCCCCATCTCGACCGTGGAACCGGCGGCCTTACGGGGCGACGCTCTCGTCCTTGACCACCTCGAGGCCCGGCTTGTCCTTGTCGAGGATCACGAGCTCGACCGTGCGGGCCGGCTTGTCGGTGAGGTTCTGGTTGCGGTGAATGGTGCCGCGCGGGATGTAGACACTTTCGCCGACCTTGAGCACGCGCGGCGGCTGGCCCCTTGACCGTGAAGCTGACTTCGCCTTCCTGCACGGCTTCCCATTGATCGCCGGGATGACGGTGGAAGGGGGTGCCGCCCTTCGCCGGGAGGTTGACGGTCTGCAGCCGCACGATGCGCGAGGCGTCGTTCTCCAGCGGCGTGGTGAAATATTGAACCACATTGTTACCGGCCGGCGGCGTCTGCGACCACGCGGCCGCCGCAGCCATGGCGGTCGCCACGATGATGGCCGGAACGATCAGCTTGTTCATGAAATCCTCCCTTGGATTGTTGTCGGCGGCGACGTTAGCGCAGCGGGCGGCGGCGGACAATTGCATTCAATCCCACACCGTCGGTTCCTGAGGCAGGCGCTTCATCTCCACCTGCAGCGACACGTCGCCGGCGATCTCGACGGTTTGCGGGCCGCCCTCGAAACCGGATTTCCAGACGGCGAGTCCAAACTGCCCCGCCGGAATCTCCAGGTTCGCCAAACCGGCTGCGTCGGTCGCGGCGCGGTAAGGGCCGAGCGCGACCTGGACGTCCGCGAGCGGTACTGCCCCTTCGCTCTCCGTGACCTTGACCGTCAGCCTGTGCTCGGGCGCTCGGACAACGGCAAAACCGAAAGTGGCGGAGCTCTCGTCGTGAGGCAGCTTGAGCTCCTGTTCCGGGAATCCGGCGCGCCAGGAAAACGTCCCTTCGCTGTCGGGGGCGGTGAGTTTCATCTGCGCCCAATACAGGCCCGAAGTCCCCGGCCATGGCGTATCGCCGAGCGTGCCCCGGCCGACCACAGCGCCGGCCTCGTCGGAGATTTCGACTTTGGCGCCCTTCAATTCGCACGCGCCGGAGCTCTTGGCACCCACCGTCACCGAGAATTCGCCGCCGACCTGCACCGGCGAGGCGATCGCCCACACCGCAAGGCTCGTCGTGTGCGGCCCGGTTCGAAACGCGATCGGCAGCGCCGCTTCCTCGTAGATGTCCTCGCCGATCTGCTGGCGCGGGAACGCGACGGCCAGGCCGTAGGCGCCGATGTGATCCGGCGCCCTGATGGCGATCGCGGCCGTTTCATTGAAGCCGTCGCGGTGCTCGGTCAACGCCGGGGCCGCCACGACTTGCTCCGCCGCCATGATCTCGACGCGACCGCCGCGCAGATCGCTGTCCCCGCAGGAGACCCTGACCTTGAAGCTGACGCTGGTCGCGACCGGCACCTCAGCCGGAAGCGGCGGCACGATCTCAAGGGTCACCCTTCGGGGTTGCGTCCTGGTGTCGCCGTCTCGCTGAGAAGCGATATCGTGAGGCTTTGCCATGGTTCCTCGGCCGCCGCTTATCCCTCCCCGTCTTCGGGGAGCGCAGGGTGGGGTTCTTTCATCCTTCAGTCGGCCGTGCCGCGTGGCCCCCACCCGACCTCGCTTCGCTCGGCCACCCTCCCCGAAGTCGGGGAGGGACAAGCGCGCCCTACCCTTCCCGCGCGGCGGCGTGGAAGCCGGCGATGCGGCCGAACGTGGCCGCCCGGCAGATGCCGTGCTGGCCGAACCCGCCGGAGGAATTGCCGCACGCGTAAAGGCCGGGAATGACCTTGCCGTGGAGGTCGATCGACCTCCGCGCTGGGGCTGATCCGAATGCCGGTATAGGAGTCGTGTAGCGCGGGCGTATGCCAGGCCGCGTAGAACGGCGGCTTGGCGATCTTGAACATCGGCCGCGGCTTCTTGAAGTCGGCATCGGCGCCGGAATCGACGAACGAATTGTAGCGTTCCACCGACTTGCGCAGCGCCTGCGCCGGCATCGGCCGCCATTGGTATTCGTTGACGATCTTGGCAGCCAGTTCCTCGATGGTATCGGCGCTGAAGAAGTAGCCGTCGGGATCGACATGGGGCGGCTTGACGTCCCACTTTTCGCGGGCCACCGCGTCGGCGTCGAACACCGCCCAGATCGGACCGCCGCCGTTGAATTTCCTGGGATCGCCGGTCCAAGCCAGCGCGGCGGCGTAGAATTCGTAGTCCCGTGTCGGGACGGTCTCGTCATAGAAGCGCAGGCCGTTCTCCTTCACCAAGATCACGTTCTGGTAGTCCCGCACGACGAGGCCAAGCGCGCGGGCGCGGAAGAAATGCGGGCTGGTCGGATAAAGCTCGGTGATGGTGCCGTTGCTCTTCTTGCCCATCCGCCCCTTGGTGATGAGATTGTCGTCCTGGGTGGTCTGGCAGGCCGTCGCTCCCAGTGCCGCGCCGATCTCCATGGCGGCGATCTCGCCGTCGCCGGTGCGCTCGGTCCATTCGCTGTTTTCCGCCTGGTATTCCTCGGTGAGCCTCACGTCGAACATGGTGCGGAACACCGGGTTGCCGGCGCTGCCGCCGGTGGCGATGATGATGCCCTTGCGCGCCCTGATGTTCATGGTGCGGGTTTTGGGCTTGTACCACTCGTCGACTTCGACGGCAGTGATGCCGGTCACGCGGCCTGCCAGCGGACTCTCGCGGTGGATTTTCGTCATCTGCTGCTGCAGCAGGATCTCGATGCCCATCTCGCGCGCGGTCTTTTCCAGCGGCCGCACGAAACCGGAGCCCCGCGCCGGAGTGGTGGGCTCGTTGGGCCATCGCACCACGTTCAACCGGGTGCGGCTGGCGATCGAGGCGATCGGGAACGCCGCGATAGCCCTCCCACTTGACCCCGTGCTTCTCCAGCCAGTCGAACAATTCGAGATTGTTGTCGGCCTAGGTGCGCACCAGCGCGCGGTCGCTGAACCGGCCCATGGGCTTTTCCGGCCGCGACCAGTCCGCGAATGCGAGATCGGGCGTGTCCTGCACGCCCTTCGCCTTCTGCAGCCGGTTGCCGCCGCCGATATAGAGGCCGCCATAGCTCATCATGGCGCGGCCGCCGATGTCGAAATTCTTCTCGACGATCAGCACCGACGCGCCCTTCTCGCGCGCCGCGATGGCCGCGGTCAGCCCGCCGGCGCCGGCGCCGATGACGACCACATCGACCTCGCGGTCCCAGCTGATCGCTTCCGCCGCCTGCGCCGGTTGCGCCGGCAACGCCGCCACGGCGCCGACCGCGGCGCCGGTGGTCAGGAAGCTGCGCCGGTCCAGTGCCGCATTGGCGCGGCCGTCGGCGTTTTTCTCAGGGCCGGCTTCTCCAGGCGATTTCGACACTTCGGCCTCCTCCGATCGGCGTCCGATGGCTGCTCGAGCGCGATTTCACGCCGGTCAGAGAACCTTGTAAAGGCGCTGGTCGTAGAGATTGGCTCGCGCGACCCGGCCCCCCATCACCGTGGCGGCGCGGAACTGCAGGGTATGGGCGGCCGTTTCATGGGCGTCGAAGGCCTTCGCGTCCTTCCATGCCGCCACGACCTCGTAATGGTTGATGCGGGGCGGGGGCTGCCGGTAGATCTCGTAGCGCACGGCGCCGTCCTCCTTCCGGCTGGATTCGGCCAGCCCCTTGATCAGCGGCTGCGCGTTGGCGGCGACGGCGGGATCGTTGCCCATGAAATCGATGTGCTCCACCAGGTAGAGCGCGCCGCTGGCCGGCTCGGCCCGCGCCGGCGAGTTGGCAAAGGCCTGCAGCATGTGCCGGTCCGGCGGACTGTTGCGGATCGGCTTGAGCGCGTCCTGGAATGCGGCCTTCGCCGCTCCCTTGTCATGGGCTTCGAAGGCCCCTTGGTCTTTCCAGCCTTCGACGATCACGAAGCGATTGGGGCGGTGGGTCTCCTGCAGCACGGTGAACTCCAGATTCGCCGCTTCGTGCCTGCCGGCCTCGCGATATTTCTTGAGGAGGTCGATGCCCTGGCCGAGCGCGTTCGGCGCGACATCGAGATAGGTCACGGCAAAGACCCCCTCGGCGCCGGTTTGCGCCTGCGCGGTGGGGACGGCGGCGGCGACCGCGATCATGAAAGCACCGGCAATGGCAGGCACCCACCGGCCGGACGGAACGAACGAGGGCACCGATGGCATTTTCACAATGAGACGCATGGGACGGTCCTCCGGTGGCCGGCGATCAGTTGATGGGCGAATAGAGGCGGTCGTCGAACGGCGAACCGAGCAGCGGCCCCACGCCGTCGCGGAACTGCCGGGCGTAAGCCGACATCTCGTAGGCGTCGAAATCCTTGCGGTTCTGCCAGGCGGCGATCAAGGTCGTGTGGCTCATCGGCGCATTGATCGACCGGACGACGTCGTAGCGCAGATTGCCCTCGCCCTTCCTCGCCGCCTCCGCCACCGCCTTCGCGGCCGCCAAGGTCGCATCGATGCCCGGCGGGAACACGTCGAGATGCAGCTGCATGTAGACGGCGTCGTTTCCCGCCGCAGCCCGGGCCGGCGCGACCGAGATCACCTGATAGTCACGCCGGTCGTAGGGAGCGCCGGCAATCGGCTTGAGCTTGTCGCGAAGTTCCGCGGTGTGGGCGGCCTTCTCGTTGGCCTCGTAAGCCGACAGGTCCTTCCAGCCCTCATAGATCACGAACCGGTTGGGCCAATCCGCCTCCTGGAGCAGTGTCACTCCCAGGTTGCCCGCCTGCTTGAGCGATGCATCGCGGTACTGCTTGAGGAGCGCCACGCCCTGGGCCGCCGCGCCCGGCGCCACATCGAGGCTCGTCACGCCATAGACGGAATTGGTCCCGCTCTGGGCCCGCGCAGCCGGACCGGCCGTGACCGCGAGCAGGAAGGCGATGCCCAACAGGCACCAAGCGAGAGGCTGGATTGACGGCGCAGCCGAGCACCTGCGAACGGAAATCATCGGTGTTTCCTCCAGCATGGGCGCCTGTTCCGGCTGCCTGGCCCCGTCTCACGGGCGATTTCGTAGAACTACGCGATTTCACCGGCCTTAGAAAGAGGCCGCCATGGCCCCGGCGGGCAATCGACCGTACCCGAAGGCCTCGCGAAACGCGCTTTCGATTTGGCCGCCCCTGCAGCAAAACGCTGGAAAGTCGTATAGGGTCCGGTTCCGACCATGACAGCCGGGGCACCACAGACCCCGGCTTTCAGCACCCGCAAGCGCACGCCATTTCGGCCAACCGTTCGTCCGGGAGGAGGGATCGCGATGACAGAGGCATCCGGCACGTTTGCCGCGCGCTACGAGCGGGGCATCCAGTTGCGGCGCAAGACTCCCCGCGAAAAGCACGCCGATCTCGCACCCGCCAAACGCGATCCGGTGGCGATCCTCGCGGCCGGCGACCGCACCCGCGTGCCCGAGCTGATACCGGAGCGCTACCGGCGGATGCTGGTCAGCCCGTTCACCTTCCTGCGCGGCGCCGCCGCCGTCATGGCGCAGGACCTCAAGCACGAGCCGAGGGCGGGGATCGCCGTCCAAGCCTGCGGCGACTGCCACCTCATGAATTTCGGCGCATTCGCCACGCCGGAGGAGATCATCCTTTTCGACATCAATGATTTCGACGAGACCCTGCCTGGCATCGACTTCACGGTCGATCTCAAGCGGCTGGCCGCGAGCGTCGCGGTGGCCGCGCTGGACGCCAAATTCTCCGGCAAACGCGCCCGTGCCGCCGCCGCGACCGCCGTCGAGGCATATCGCACCCGTATGCGCGTGCTCGCCAAATTGTCACCGCTTGAGGTCTGGCACAGCAGGATCGAGTTGGCGCGCGAAATCAAGCATATCGAGAACCCGGCGCTCAAACGCCGGCTCCAGGCCGTTATCGCCAAAGCGGGCAAAACGGTCGAAAAAGACGACAACTTCCCGCATCTGGTAAAGGGCAGCAAGATCGCCGACAAGCCGCCGACGATCTATCATTTCAAGCAGAAGGGCGACCCGCGCGAGCGCGTCGATCCCGACGAGGTGTTCACAGCCTATCGCAAGCGCCTGCCGCCGGAGCGGCTGTGCCTGCTCGAGCGATACACGCTCCGGGACACCGCTTTCAAGGCCGTCGGGGTCGGCAGCGTGGGCACGTTCTGCGCCGTCAGCCTGTTCACCAGCGGCGACGGATCGCCCTTGTTCCTCCAGTTCAAGGAAGCCCAAAAATCCGTGCTCGAATGCATGGGGCCGAAATTCGACGGGCACCCCGGACGACGCGTCGTCGAAGGCCAGCGGACCATGCAGGCCGCGAGCGACATCTTCCTGGGTTGGACCGAGGACGTGGTGTCCGGCCGGCATTTCTACGTGCGCCAGCTCAAGAACCGGCGGCTCGGGTCGATTGCCGAGTTCGTCGAGGCGAACGCCCTCGTCAGTTACGCCCGCCTGTGCGGGCGCACCCTCGCCCGCGCCCATGCGCGCGCGTCCGATCCCGGCGTGATCGCGGGATACATGGGCAAGAACGACGTCTTCGACGATGCCCTGGCATCTTTCGCGATGGCCTATGCCGCCCGCACGAAGCAGGACTACGATCTGCTCGCGAAGGCGAAGGGCGGTGCCCCCGAGAAGGCCTGACAGGGTTTCGCATGCATCCGGTTTCCGATTGTCGTATGGCTCACGGCCGGAACAAATCCTGGAACCGATGAACGATGCCCGTTGCCGCGGGGACCCAACGCCGCCCCATCCTGATCCGCAACGCCTACGTGGTGCCGGGGGCTAACCGCCCCCATCTCGATCGCGCCGATATCCTCATCGAGGGCAACGAGATCGCGGCACTCGGCTCCGATCTCCTGTCGCAGGAGGCGGTCGCCCGCCGCGATCCCCGGGTGATCGACGCCGCCAAGCGCATCGTCATTCCCGGCTTCATCAATGCTCACACCCATTCCAACGAGAGCTTCTGCCAGGGCTTCTGGGACGCCCTGCCGCTCGAAGTGTGGATCCTTCACCAATATCCGCCGTTCACGCTCGAGCCGCTGCCGGAGCGGACCCATTATCTGCGCACCATGCTGCTCGCGATCGAGTGCCTGCGCTCGGGCATCACCACGGTGCAGGACGACCTCATCAACCGCCTGTCGGAGACCGCGGCGTTCGACGGTTCGGCCGCGGCCTATCGCGACATCGGCCTGCGCGCCGCGATCACCACGTCGATGTCGGACCGCCCGTTCCTGGAGCCGTTGCCATGGGTCGACGAACTCATGGATCCCGGGATGAGGGCCGAGCTCGCGACCCTGCCCACCGCCACCTGGAAGGACCAGATGGCGATGTTCGAGCGCAACTTCGCCGCCTGGCACGGCGCCGGCGACGGGCGCATCCGCGCCATCCTCGGCCCGGTCGGCCCGCAATGGTGCTCCAGCGACCTGCTCCAGGCAGCCACCGAGATTTCGCTCGCGCGCGGGCTTCCCGTGCACACCCATACGCTGGAATCCAAGCTCCAGGCCGTACAGGCGGAACTCATGTACGGCCGGCCCATGGTCGAATATCTCGACGGCCTCGGTGTGCTCACTCCCCATTTCACGCTCAACCATGCGATCTGGCTGACCGACGGAGAAATCGAGCGCCTCGGCGCCCGCGGTTGCTCGATCAGCCACAATCCGCTGTCGAACCTCAAGCTCGGCTCCGGGATTACGCGGGTGCGCGACCTCAAAAACGCCGGCGTCAACGTCGCGCTCGGCACTGACGGCACCTCGACCTCCGACCGCGCCGACATGCTGCGCTCGCTCGGCCTGGCCGCCCTCATCCACCGCGTCGGCGACATGGATTACGACACCTGGGTGACCGCGGAGGAGGCCTTCGAGATGGCCACCATCGGTTCCGCCCGCTCGTGCGGGCTCGCGGCCGAGATCGGCACCATCGAGGTCGGCAAGAAGGCCGATCTCGTGCTGCTCGACCGCGAGGACTACGGCTTCATCCCCTTGTTCAAGCCGATCCAGCAGCTCGCCTATGCCGTCAATTCCGACGCGGTGCGCACCGTGCTGGTGGACGGCGAGGTCGTCATGGAGGAACGCGCGCTCACCAGGATCGACGAGGGCGCGCTCAAGGCCGAGATGATCGAGGCGGCGACCGGCTTCGTGCGCGACCGCATGCCCCAGATGGAACGCATGGCCGCCCGGTTCCTGCCGTATTACCGCGCCATCCACATGCGCGCCGCTGCGACGGACGTGCCGGCCTCGCGGGCGCCGGTCCGCCTGCCCTGCGGCTGCCACTCCGGCTTCCGCCACACCTTGGCGCGCAGCTGATTGCGGCACGGTTCAAGGCACGCGGATTCCCCGCTATGGGCTGACAATGATGCGATCCGTCCGGACCCGGTTCCCACCAATCGCGCTCGCGCTGGTTGCCATCCTCGTCGGCGGTCGGTCACATGCCGCGCCCTGCGGCGGCGACTTCGACGCATGGCTCGCGGACTTCAAGCGCGATGCGGCGAGCCAGGGCGTTTCGCAGAAGACCATCGCCGCGGCCCTGGACGGACTGGTCGAAGACCCCGCCACTCTTACCCGCGACCACAGCCAGCATGTCTTCACCCAGACCTTCGAGCAGTTTTCCGGGCGGATGATCTCGCCCGACCGCATGCGCAAAGGCCCGGCGCTGCTCAAGCAATATGCGCCGACCTTCGCCCGCATCGAGCAGCAGTTCGGTGTCCCTGGGCCGGTGATCACCGCGATCTGGGGCCTGGAAACCGACTTCGGGGTCAACCAGGGCAAGTTCTCGATCGTCCGGTCGGTGGCCACGCTCGCCCACGACTGCCGCCGCACCGACAAGTTCCGCGCCGAGCTCCTCGCCGTGCTTCGCATCGTCGATCGCGGCGACATGACACCGGCCGAGTTGCGCGGGGACTGGGCGGGCGAGATCGGGCAGACCCAGTTCCTGCCGTCGTCCTATCTGGAGTTCGCGGTGGATTTCGACGGCAACGGCAAGCGCGATCTCATTCACAGCGCTCCCGACGCGCTCGCCTCCACGGCGAACTATCTCAAGAGCAAGGGCTGGCGTCCCGGCGAACCCTGGGGCGAAGGCACCGCGAATTTCGACGTCATATTGGAATGGAACAAGGCGAAGGTCTACGCCAAGACCATCGCCCTGTTCGCGGAGCGGCTGGCGGCGGGTTCGAAGTAGCGGCTGGCGGCCCCTGACCGTTGAACCGGCCCGGTCGGTATATACCGTGGGCCGGTCGGCGAATTATCACTTCGATTATTGGCGTGATCGAACGGTTCTTACTCCCTCTCCCGCTTGCGGGGGAGGGTTGGGGAGGGGGCGCTCGAGGCGAGTCTGTGCCGTGGAATTTCCCCCTCGCCGACCCTCCCCCGCAAGCGACCCGCAAGCGGGAGGGGGGAGAAAAACTGAACACGAGTCCTCAATGCCACTGCGAGAGTTCGACGGTGACGCCTTCGGGGCCTTCGAGGAACACCAGCTTGCGGGAATGAAAATCCATGATCTCGTTGCGCGTCTTGAACCCGCCGGCCCTGAACTTGGCGACTTCGGCCTCGACGTCATCGACCGCAAAGCAGATGTGGTTCATGCCGAGCTTGTGCAGGTCGCGGATGTGAGGATCGAGCAAAGGGTCCGGATGACGGTAGCGCAGAAGCTGGATTTCCGTTCGCGGCGAGGCGTGCTCCAGCACCAGCGTGACATGCTCGGCTTCGATGCCGGCGACGCCCATGTAGCTCGCGAACGGCTCCCCGGCGATGACCACGGAGATCGCCTCTTTGAACCCCAGGAGCGCGAAGAACGTCTTGGCGCGGTCGATGTCGCGCACCACGATCGTCAGATGGTCGAAATGCGTTGGCATGTGCGCTCCTTCCGGCGGCTCGATGACCCCGGCGGCCAAGCCACCAGCTAGAGCATTTTCCACCTAGTGTGGTTCGTATCCGGCGTGTCGGAAGTAGTTGGCGCATTCGGAGGGGGCGAAGCAACTGAGGAGGTCGGCGATTCGACTCCAGAGGGCTTCGATGGAGCGTTCGGCGGCCTTGCGTAAGAGTGCTTTGAGTTTTGCGAAGAGTTGCTCGATCGGATTGAAGTCAGGTGAATACGGCGGCAGGTAGCGCAGCGTCGCTCCGGTTGCCTCGATGGCTTCGCGGACACCTGTAACTTTATGGGCGCTGAGGTTGTCGGCGAAGACGATGTCATGCGGCTTCAAGGTCGGCGCGAGGATCTGCTCGATATAGGCGAGGAATGTTTCACCGTTCATTGGGCCGTCTATTACGCAGGGCGCGGTGAGCGCGTCGACCCGCAAGGCTGCGATGAACGTCGTCGTCTTCCAATGCCCGTGTGGGACCTTGGCGACGAGCCGCTCACCGCGCGGAGCCCTGCCGCGAAGCCGAGCCATGTTGGTGCTGGTGCCGGTTTCGTCGATGAAGACCAGGCGGTCGAGCTCCAATCCGGATTGGCCCGCGGCCCAGGCGGCACGCGCCTGCGCGACGTCAGGCCGATCCTGCTCGGCCGCGTGAACGCTTTTTTTTGAAGCTGATGCCGTGGCGGTCGAAGAACCGCCAGACCGAGCCTATTCCAACCTTCAGCCCGTGCTCGTCGGCAAGCCGGAGGCGGATTTCGTTCAGGGTCAGATCAGGCTCCCGGCCCACCAGATCGAGCAGCCACTGTTCGTGGGCCTTCAGAGGAGACCGGCTCTCGCGCGAACGAGGCTTCACGCGAGTGCTGCCGGTGTCGCGCCATCGCCTCACCCAGCGGATCGCCGTGGAATCTCCGATCTCGAAGTGCCGCGCTGCGCCACGAGCTGCGGCGCCTTTCTCGATAAATCGGATCACCCGAACCCGAAGATCATTCGAATAGCCAGCCCCCATCGTCTATCCTCCCTCATGGAGGCATCACAGAATCTTATTCGCGGCGACTTGGGAATCCCCTACAATTCAGGCTCAGTGGAAAATGCTCTAAGCAGGATTTTCAAGCTGCGCCAACGGACCGGGGCGCGGGTCCCGTCCGCACGCTGCCGGAACCGGATGTATGGCGTCGGGCAACTGAGGGCCGGCCACCACCGGCCGTCGACCTTTCCTTGAGACCGGTTCCAATGCACCCCTGACCGCGATATGCTGGCCGAACAAAGCCATGGGATCAAGAATGCGACGGCGAGACTTCATCGCTGGGCTTGGCGGGCTGGCTTCGCTTCCATTGGTTGCGCGGGCGCAGCAGGGCGAACGCGTGCGGCGGATCGGCTGGTTGATCAATGGCGAGGAAAACGATCCGGAAGCACAAACCAATGTGATTGCTTTCCGTGAGGCGCTGGTCAAGCTCGGCTGGATCGAGGGCCGGAACTTGCGGATCGACGTTCGCTTTAGTGCGCGCGATCCGAAACGGATTCATGACATTGCAGCCGAGCTGGTCAGCCTCGCGCCCGAGGTGATTATCACCGCCGGTGGCGTGCTTAGTCGGGAACTACAGCAGCGAACGCAGACCATTCCGATCGTCCTCACGGGTGGCCAAGACCCGGTCAGCATCGGCCTGATGCGAAACATCGCGCGGCCGGAGGGGAATATCACGGGATTCGTCACGGTTGAGCCTTCGACTTTCGGGAAGTGGATAGAGCTACTCAGGGAAGCAGCGCCGCGTCTCGCCAGAGTCTGCGTGATTTTCCATCCTGAAACGGTTCAATTGTCACGTTATTATGAGGCGACATTGACGAGCTATATAGAGCCGACAGCGGCAAGATTTGGTGTCGATGTAGTCAAGACCTCCGTTCGCAACGCCGTCGACACCGTACGTGCGATCGATGCATTTGCGGTGGAACCGAATGGTGGTGTGATTGTCATGCCGCCCCGTCCCCCCATTGCGATAAGTGACACCATCCTTCAGTTGACGGCTGAGCACCAGCTGCCGACGATCAATAGCTTCCGGGAGCTGGCTGTCGCCGGCGGCCTGATGTCTTACGGTTCGAATCGCGCTGATCTGGTTCGTGGCGCCGCATCCTATGTCGATCGCCTGCTGCGCGGCGCCAAGGTCAGTGAGCTGCCTGCGCAGTTTCCGACCAGGTACGAATTGGTAGTCAATCTCAAGACCGCCAAGGCGATTGGGCTTACAATTCCAGAGGCATTTCTTCTGCGCGCCGACGAGGTGATCGAATAAGCGCCCCATGTCGCTTTAGGGTCATTTGCTCCGCCGCGCATAGCCCGATGGCAGCACGGCATCCGGAAGCGGACGAGGTGCCGTGCCCGCAGATTCGTCGGCGGCGCTCGGAAATTCCGAGCGCCGTGCGATTCAATATGAAACGATTTCGCCCTGATGCGAAAACCATCGGGGTGGCGGACGGGCTCGCTTGCCCTCCGCCACTGCCGTTTTCGCTGCCTACTTGTCGAGCAATTCGATGTACCCCAAATGGCTCGAAGTGTCGCCCGACCACCAGATGCGGTTCGGGTTGGTTGGATCCAGTTCGATCCTTCTCGCATCCGACTCCGCGATCGGCAGCGAGAACTCCGTCCACTTTTCCGTCTTGGGATCGAAGCGGGCGATTTTGTCCGCCGTCTGTTCGGTCAGCCAGATCACCTTGGTCCTCGGATCGGCGACCGCGTGATACGCAGCCATTGTTCGCGGTCGGAGGTTGGTAGTAGGTCATCGTGCCGTATTTCTGTCGATCTTCACGAGCTTGCCGGTCTCATGGAAGCCGACCCAGATATTGCCCTCCCAATCCGCTCCCATCCTGCGCGGAACGTCCATTGCCCGGGGTCGGGAAACTCGTCGATCTTTCCCGTAGCAGGGTCCAACCGGCCGATTTTATTCGCTTCCCGCTCGGCAAACCAAACCCTCCCATTCGTCGCGACATCTATCCCGTAAGCGCCCGGGTACTGCTTGGTCTGGAGCCAAGTTGGAATGTCATACGCGACGAACTGCTTGGTTTCGATATTCAACCCCACGATCCGGGTGCCGGCAGTCGACCAGACCATCTTCCCATTCGGGTCGACTTGCAGGCTGTTGCCGCTGAGGGGACCCTTGAACTCGGGGGGCGCCGGATAGTCGGTGAACTCCTTGTTCTCGGGTGTCGAACTGCAACCAGCGGCGGTTGGCGCCGACCTCGGCCATCCAGATCGAATCCCCGGCGCCTCGCACCGGCGGACCCATGTGATTCAGAGCGCTGAGTTTCCTTGCCCCGGGCGGCGGATCGATCTGGGTAAATTCATACGTCTTCGGATCGAACCGTCCCAGTTTGTATTGGTTGAGTTCGTTCACCCAGGCAATTCCCCGCGGATCCACCGTGATGTCGTGAAGTGCCGAGTCGGAATTCGGTACCGCGAAATCCACGGCGATATACCGGGCGGCATCGCCCTGCAGCACGGTTCTCGACAAGCGGCCATTGGGATCGGCCTTCGGGGCGGTGTCCGAATAATTCGTCGCCAGATAATCGACCACGATCTTTGCTTCCTCGATCGGTCAGATCCTGGGCCCCCGGGTTTATCATGGATGCGTTCTCGCATCCAGGCGATCTTTTGCTCCCAATTGTCGTGGGTCCATCTCATTTGCGTCGGCCGGTGCAGGAAATGGCATTGGACGCACTTCGCTTCCATAATCGCTTTGCCTTCCCCTTCCGGCAAATTCGGGGGCGGCAACTCGTGATCCAGTTCGTTGCCGGCTACGCGCCCGGGGCTCCGAATCCATCCATTCGGCACCTCCGCTTGCTCATCCGTCAGCGCCACATCGGCCGTCGCCGGCTTGCCGGCCGTCAAAGCCACCGGCGTGGGCTTGCTCCGGAGGCCGTTCCCGATACCCTGCACCGTGTAATTCCCCGGGGGCAGGTTGTTCATGGTGTAACGGCCTTGTGCCTGGCTGACGACCATGAACGTCAGGCGTCTCTGCGGATTGGTCAATTTGACGTAGGCTCCGGGAAGCGCTTGCCCGGATGCACTCTTGACCACTCCCTGAACGCTGCCGTCAAATTCTGCCGCTCGAATCGAGTGGACGCCGGCAAACAGCATCCCCGCCGCGGTTACAGCTAGGATCCGACTCCCATGGCTGGACATCGCATTCTCCTCCCTCGCCGGAATTGACTCTTTGGCCTTCCGGCAACCGAGAGTATACACCTCTACTTGCATATAATCGAGCCTCCAAAAGCGTCCTGCCCGCGGATTTGTTGGCCGCGCTCGGAAATCCTGAGCGCCGTGCAATATTCGACAGGAAACGATTGCGCGCCCTGATGCGAATATTGTCAGGGGCCGGACTGTCGGACGGCTGTGACTTACCCCGGCAGCGTCACCCAGATCTTGCCGTTCTCGTCGAGCGCGGCCGGGTAGACCTCGAGACGGGTCGGCTCGCCGTTCAATCCGGCGCCGCTTCGCAGGTCGTAGGTGCGCTCATGCAGCGGGCAGACGACGGTGGCGCCGCCGGTGAGCCCGTCGGCGAGCGGACCGCCGAGATGGGGACATTCGGCCTGGGTGGCGAACACCTCGCCGGAATGGGTGCGGAACACCGCGATGACTGAGGCCGGCCACCTTGAAGGTCCGGCCTTCACCCTTGGGTATTTGCGCCGCCTCGGCAACCAGGAGCGCGCCGGCCATCTCACCCGTCTCCCGCGGCGATGACGGATGCGAACTGGTTGGCGGTCTTCGGCGCCGCGGCCTCCTTCCAGGGATCGTAGGTCGCCGCGACCGCGGCCTCCATCGCCGCATCGAGCGCCGCGGCGATGCCCTTCGCTGTCGTCGACCACGACGGCGCGAATCCGCTCGATGCCGATCCGCTCGACGAAGGTGTAGGTGCGTTCCTTGTATTTCGCGTTTTCGCGGTAGAACTGCATGAAGCGGCCGGTGTAGAGCAGGACGTCGTCTTCATTGTCGACGATGCAGAGCACGTCGCCCTTGCGGACATGGGAGCCGCCGGCGCCGCCGATGTAGATTTCCCACTTGCCGTCGCCGATCGCGACCGCGCCGACGTCCTTGATCAGCGCCTCCGAGCAGTTGCGCGGACAGCCGGCGGTCGCCAGCTTGAGCTTGCCGGGGCTGTCGAGGCCGCGGAAGCGGCGCTCGATCTTGACCGCGAGCCCCATGCTGTCGCCCAGGCCGAAGCGGCAGTAGTCGATGCCGATGCAGCTCTTGCAGGTGCGATAGGTCTTGCCCCAGGCGTAGCCCGCGGGCATGTCGAGATCGCGCCAGACGCCGGGCAGGTCGTGCTTCGGGCACGCCGACGAGGTCGATGCGCTGGCCGCCGGTCAGCTTGACCAGCGGCACGTTGTACTTGACCGCGACCTCGGCGATGCGCATCAGCTCGGCGGGCGTGCACACGCCGCCCGGCATTTCGGGGATGACGGAGAAGGTG
Source organism: uncultured Alphaproteobacteria bacterium (assembly GCA_963800215.1). Classification (GTDB taxonomy): domain Bacteria; phylum Pseudomonadota; class Alphaproteobacteria; order Rhizobiales; family Xanthobacteraceae; genus JAJPKK01. The sequence continues at coordinate 356,380 of CAWCZY010000018.1, forward strand.
CCGTCCTTCTGGATGTTGGCGTGCACGCGGTCGTTGATGAAGCGCGCGTCGCGCTCGTCCTCGTATTCGCCCGCCCAGATCGTGATGAGAAGCGAGGCCAGCGCCGGCTTGCTCGCGGCATCCTCGACCCCGCCGGCCAGCGCGTTGAAGACCGCGGACACCGATTTGAGCCCCTGCTCGCGGATCGCCTTGACGAGGTCGGGCTTGCTCAGCGGGATCGTGGGGACGTAGTAGTGGACCGAAGGGTCCTCCTCGACCTCGCCGCCGCAGAACCACGTCGACGATCTCGCCGACCAGCCCCTTGCAGGAGCCGCAGCCCATGCCGGCCCGGGTGGCGTTCATCACGCCGGGGCGCTGCGCATCCCGCCCGCGACGCAGGCGGCGATCGCGGCCTTGGTGACGCCGTTGCAGTTGCACACCTGCATCTCGCGCCGGCATCTCGTCGATGGTGACCTTCTGGCTGGGCGCGCCGAGATCGAACAGCAGCGACAGCCGCTCGTCGGGCAGCGGCGAGTCGCGGTCGAAGCCTGCATCAGATAGGCGGCCTTGCTGATGTCGCCCATCAGGATGCCGCCGACCAGGCGGCCCTCGCGCACGATCAGCTTCTTGTAGATGCCCCTCTTCGGCTCGGTGAACTGGATGATCTCGTCGCGCGTCCTCGGCGGGCTCGGTGATGCCCATGGAGGCGAGTTCGACGCCCATGACCTTGAGCTTGGTCGCGAGCTTGGAGCCGTGATAGGCGGCGTCGGATTGCTGTCCGGTGATGTGGTCGGCGAACACCTTGGCCTGCTCCCACAGCGGCGCCACCAGGCCGTAGACCTGGCCGCGGTGCTGCGCGCATTCGCCGACCACGTAGACGTTCGGGATCGTCGACCGAGCGCATGTGGTTGTCGACCACGATGGCGCGCTCGACGGTGAGTCCGCAGCGCAGCCCGATTTCCGAGTTGGGCCTGATGCCGGCGGAGACGACGACCATGTCGCAGTCGAGCGTGGTGCCGTCCTTGAAGCCGAGCCCGGTGACCTCGTCCTCGCCGAGCACCTCGGTGGTGAGCTTCTTGAGATGGACGTTGACGCCCATCGCTTCCATGCTCGATCTCAGGATCGCGCCGCCGGCGGTGTCGAGCTGCATCTCCATGAGATGCCCGGCGAGATGCACGACATGGACCTCGCAGCCGTGGTTCAGGAGCCCGCGGGCGGCTTCCAGGCCGAGCAGGCCGCCGCCGATCACGGCGGCGCGGCGGCTCTGCTTCGCCTTGAGCGACGATCGCGTTGCAGTCGTCGATGGTGCGGAAGCCGAACACGCCCGGCTTGAGCTTGCCGTCCGGCACGATTGATGCCCGCCATCGGCGGAATGAAGGCGCGGCTGCCGGTGGCGATCAGCAGCTTGTCGTAAGCGCTCGCGAATGCCGTTCTCGGAAACCACGACCTTGCGCCGCGCGGTCGATCTCGGTCACACGGCGCGCCGGCGTGCAGCTTGATGTCGTTCTCCTCGTACCAATCGAGCGGGTTGATGAAGATCTCGCTGGCATCCTGCGCGCCGCTGAGGATGTTCGAGAGCAGGATGCGGTTGTAGTTGCCGTAGGGCTCGTCGCCGAACATCGCGATGTCGAACCGGTCCTTGCCGCCGCGCCAGCACCTCCTCGACGGCGCGCGCGCCGGCCATGCCGTTGCCGACCACAACGAGTTTCTGCTTCATCGGTCTCGTCCTCAGGGAGCGGCGGCTTTTCAGATTTCCAACAGCCCGATATCGATCACCAGGCTGCCGGATACGTCCGGCCGGGGCAGCCAGCAGCACGTCGAGCTTGGTTTCGGGGAAGATGTCCTCGATGACGACGAGCGCCACATGCACGCTCGATTTCGCGCCGATCGGGAAGTAGCGCATCGGCTTGCCGTCGCGCATCAGCAGGAGGTAGATGAGCTCGGGGCTGGAATTGCCGGCACGCAGATAGATCGAGTTGCGCGCGCTTGTCCGACGGGACGGTATAGGCGAGCTTGGCGTCGAGCGCGGTGGGCTTGTCGAGGCCACTGCCCTTGAAGGCAAAGACGCCCTGCAGAAATCGAGGTGCTGCTTCCATGGTCTGCCTCACTGCGACAAGGTTGACGCCGGGGTTTACGCTCGCGCGGCCGCGGCAGCGGCGATCTTCTCGACGCGGACCGCGCAGACCTTGAACTCGGGAATGCGCGACACCGGATCGAGCGCCGGATTGGTGAGCGAATTGGCGCAGGCGCCGCCGCCCCAGTGGAACGGCGCGAACACCGTATCGAGCCGGATGTCGCGGGTGAGCCGCGCCTTCATGACGGCACGCCCGCGCCGCGTGGTGAGCCGGACCTTGTCCCCCGCGGCGATGCCGAGGCTACCGGCGGTATCGGGGTGGATTTCCGCGAACGCCTCCGGCGCCGCCGTGGCGAGTTCCTTGATGCGGCGGGTCTGCGTGCCCGACTGGTATTGCGCCAGCACGCGGCCGGTGGTGAGGAAATACGGGTATTCGGCATCGGGAAGCTCGGCCGCCTGCTGGTACTCGACCGGGTGGAAGCGGGCGCGTCCGTCCTCGGTGCCGAAACGGTCGAGGAACATGCGGGGCGTGCCGGGATGGTTTTCGTCGGGGCAAGGCCAGAACACGCCGTCCTCGCGCACGATGCGCTCATAGGTGATCCCGGCGTAATCGGCGGTGCCGCCGGCAGCTGGCGCGCCGGAATTCCGCGAAGGTCGCGCGCGTGTCGGCGGTGAAGTGGCGGCCGGCGCCGAGGCGGTCGGCCAGCGCCTTGAGGATCTGGGCGTCGGTCCACACGCCCGTCGGGCGGCGCCTGCACGCGGCGGCGCAGCAGCACGCGGCCCTCGAGGTTGGTCATGGTGCCCTCCTCTTCCGCCCACTGGGCGACCGGCAGCACCACGTCGGCCTGGGCCGCGGTCTCGGACAGGAACAGGTCCGCCACCACCAGGAGGTCGAGGGCGCCGAGCCGGGCGCCGAGCTGGTCGGCCGCCGGCGCGGAGATCGCGACATTGGAGGCGAACACCAGCAGGCCGCGTATGGACGTGCCGAGCGCCGCCAGCAGCTCGGCGGCGGACAGGCCGGCGCACGGCAGGTCGTCGGGATCGATGCCCCAGATCGCCGCGATCTCGGCGCGATGCCTGGGATTGTCGATCTTGCGATAGCCGGGAAGCTGGTCGGCCTTCTGGCCGTGCTCGCGGCCGCCCTGCCCGTTGCCCTGCCCGGTCAGGCAGCCATAGCCGCAGCACGGCTTGCCGGCCTTGCCCAGCGCCAGCGCCAGATTGATGAAGGCGAGCACATTGTCGACGCCATGGCTCTGCTGCTCGGGGCCGCGCCCGGTGAGCACCATGGCGGTGGCCGCCTCCCCCAGGATGTGGGCGGCCTCTTCGATCTTGCGCGCCGGCACGCCGGTGATCCGCTCGACGCGATCGGGCCAATAGGACGCGACGATGCGGCGGACCGCGTCGAAACCGGCGGTGCGCGCCGCGATGAAGCTCGTCGTCGATCAGCCGGCGCGCTGATCGCCACGTGCAGCAGCCCGTTGGCGAGCGCGGCGTCGGTCCCGGGCGTGAGCTGCAGGTGCAGCGAGGCGAGCTTCGCGGTCGCCGACCGGCGGGGATCGACCACGATGAGCTTGCCGCCGCGGCGGCGCTGCTCCTCGAAATACTGCATCAGCGGCGGCATGGTGTCGGCCGGGATTGCCGCCGACCAGAAGCACCGCCGCGGCCCCCGGAATGTCCTCCAGCGGGAACGGCAGGCCGCGATCGATCCCGAACGCACGCAGCCCCGCCGCGGCGGCCGACGCCATGCAGAAGCGGCCGTTGTAGTCGATGTTGGCGGTCCGCAGCGCGACGCGGGCGAATTTGCCCAGCATGTAGGCCTTCTCGTTGGTGAGGCCGCCGCCGCCGAACACGCCGATCGCGTCGGGACCCGATGCCGCCTGGATCGCACGCAGGTCGGCGGCGATGCGGTCGAGCGCCTCGTCCCAGCTCACCGGCGAGCAGGGCGCCGCCCTTGTGCTCGCGCACCAGCGGCTCGGTCAGCCGGTCGCGCGCGTCGAGCAATTCGGCGGCGGTAAAGCCCTTGCGGCACAGGCCGCCCTTGTTGGTGGGAAAGTCGCGCGGCGGCGACCACCATGCGGCCGTCCTCCGCCGCCAGGCTCATGCCGCATTGCAGAGCGCAGTAGGGGCAGTGGGTGTCGCCTTGCATGATGGATCGTGTCGGTCATGCCCTCGTTGCGGCCTCGAGCGTGATCCCGAAAAGCTGCAGCCTTCTCTGACGAGATCATGCGGTCTAGTGGTCTGACCCCAACATTTGACTCCCAAATGTTGGGACAAGTCAGCCCACCAACTTATTTGCAGTAGTGGGGCGACTTATCCAAACAGATGGGAACCATCTGTTTGGGTCGCACCACTAGATGCGCGCGGCTACCAGTTTGGCCCCCCATGTGGTTCGCCAGCGTGTCTTGACGCTGCTCAATCCGACCAGCGCCAGCACCGCCAATGCGGCGAACACGAGAAGGCCCGCCTGATAGCTTCCGGTGAACTGTTTGGAATAGCCGAGGCTCGAGGCGAGATAGAATCCGCCGAGGCCTCCGGTCATTCCGACGAGGCCGGTCATGACGCCGATCTCGGAGCGGAACCGTTGCGGCACCAGTTGGAAGACGGAGCCGTTGCCCATCCCCAGAGCCAGCATGCCGACGACGAAAGAGGTCAAAGCCATCCACGCCATGGGCAGATGGAAGCTCGCGATCGTAATCGCGACCGCCGCCACCATGTACATGATGGTCAGGGCGCGGATGCCGCCGATGCGGTCGGCGAGGGCGCCGCCGACCGGCCGCACCAGCGATCCCGCAAACACGCAGGCGGCGGTGAAATAGCCGGCGGTGACGGGGTTGAGGCCGTAGTCGACATTGAAATAGATCGAGAGCGAAGAGGCCAGGCCCACGAAGCCGCCGAAAGTGACGGAGTAGAAGAACATGAACCACCAGGCATCGCCGACGCGCAGCACGGCGAGATACTCCATCCAGCCCTTGGGCGGCGGCGCGGTGGGACTGTCCTTGGCATAGAGGATGTAGACGACGAAGGCGGCGAGCAGGGGAATGAGCGCGAGGCCGAACACGTTGATCCAGCCGAATGCCGCGGCCAGGCTGGGCGCAAACAGCGCCGCCAGCACGGTCCCCGAATTGCCGGCGCCCGCAATGCCGAGCGCCATGCCCTGGTGCTCCGGCGGATACCACCGCGACGCCAATGGCAGCGCCACCGCAAAGGATGCACCCGCGACGCCGAGGATGATGCCGGCCAGAAGAACCCCGGCGAAGCTGTGGATGCCGTGGAGCCAGATCGCGAACAGACCGATCAGCACGATCACCTGCGCGATCAGCCCGGTGCGCCTCGGCTTGAGATGATCGACCAGGACGCCGAGGACCACGCGGATCACGGCGCCGGCGAGCACGGGCACGGCGACCATCAATCCCTTTTGCGCATTGTCGAGGTCGAGGTCGGCCGCGATCTGAACCCCCAGCGGTCCGAGCATGACCCAGACCATGAAGGAGATGTCGAAATAGAAGAACGCGGCAAACAGCGTCGGCGTATTGCCGGACTGGAAGAACGCCTTGTCGATCATCCAGGCATGTTTCCAAGTTTCTCCGCGGAATGTCGTGGTCAAAATGAGAGCACACCGAGTCGGAATGAAATCATCGCGATGATGTGACGAGGTCGGTTAAATCCACGCAGATTGCCGATAACTTGTGCGTTGATCGGGGTCGTCCCACTTGCACGGTTGCGCATCACGCCGCGCATATTTTGTGCGCCGCCGAAGGCGCTATTCTATTGCGGCGAAAAGAGAGGTTCGTAGACGCCATGGAACCCGCCCCCGCGCCCGGCGAAGCCACGGCCGGCGAAACGACCCGGCTCGAGCTGCGTTGCGGCATCGCCACCGACATCGGCCCGCGCGAGCGCAACGAGGACTATGCCGCTTTCCATGCCGGCGGCCGCGAGCAGCAGGCACGCCTGGGCGCGGTGGCCGTGATCGCCGACGGCGTCGGCGGCGCCAAAGGCGGCCGGGTGGCGGCGGAGCTCGCGGTGCGTTCCTTCATCGACGGCCATCTCGGCCAGAACGCGACGCTGGGCATCCAGCGCAGTAGCGCCCGCACGGTGGAAGCCTTCAATTCCTGGGCGCACGCCATCGGCCGTGGCGACGACAACCTCGCGGGGATGGCGTGCACGCTGACCGCGCTGGTCCTGCGCGGACGGCGGGTCCACGTGGTCCATGTCGGTGACAGCCGCGCCTATCGCTGGCGCGACGGACGCCTGGACCAGATGACCACCGACCACGCCCTGGCCGGCGCCGGATTGCGGCATATCCTCACCCGGGCGGTGGGCGCGGAAGAGAGCATCCGCATCGATTACAGCACCGACACCATGCGCCTGTACGACCGCTATCTCCTCTGCACCGACGGCATCCATGGCGGCGTCACGGACCGGGCGCTGGCGGAGATCCTGGCGCGGCGCAACGCGCCCGAGGAGACCGCGCGCGCGCTGGTCGCGGCCGGGATCGCCGCGCGAACCGGAGACAACGCCACCGCGCTGGTGATCGACGTCATCGGCCTGCCGCCGGCCGACCAGGCCGACCTCGCCTTTGCCGCCGCCGGTCTGCCGTTGCTGCCGGTGCCCAAGGCCGGCGCCACCATCGACGGATTCCACCTGCAGGCCGTGCTGGCGGACGGCCGCTACACCCGAGTGTTCGACGCGCAAGACCGCATCGAGCAGCGCCGCGTCATCTTGAAATTCCCCAAACCCATCACCGGGGCGGAGGACGTCTTGCGCGAGGCGTTTCTGCGCGAGGCATGGATCGCGGCGCGCATCCGCAGCCCCTGGGTCGGCGAAGCGATCGAGCTCACGCCGGAACGCCAAACCGGGCTCTACACCGCGGTGCCGTTCTACGTGGGCGAGACGCTCGAACGGCGGCTGGCGCGGCCGCCGCGGCTATCCCTGACGGCGGGCCTCGGTTATGCGATCAAGCTCGCCGGCGGCGTCGCCGCGCTTCACCGCGCCGGCATCATCCACCGCGACATCAAGCCCGAAAACGTGATCCTGGAAGCGATCCGGGACCGCGAGGTTCCCGGGCTGCGGCTGATCGACCTCGGCGTCGCGCGGCTGCCGCACATGGAGGACGTCCCGGCTCCCCATGCGCCGGGGACGCCGAGCTACATGGCGCCGGAATTGTTCTCGGGCGCGCCGGGCGACGAACGCTCGGACCAGTTCGCGCTCGGCGTGACGATCTACCGGATGTTCACCGGCGCCTACCCCTATGGCGAGATCGAGGCGTTCTCGCATCCGCGCTTCAAGCGGGCCAAGCCCTTGACCGCGCACCGCCCCGACCTGCCGGCATGGCTCGACCAGGCCCTCGCCCGCGCCACCGCGGCCGATCCCGACGACCGTTTCGGCGACGTCTTCGAGTTCATCTTCGCATTGGAGCACGGCGCGATCCGCGCGGCGCCGCCGACCCCGCGGCCGCGGCCACTCTACGAGCGTAATCCGCTGCTGTTCTGGAAGGTCGTCTCGGCCCTGTTGGCGCTGGCGCTCGGCCTGTCGCTCGCGCTGCGGGCGAACATCGCGCGCGCGCCGCCGGCCGAGCGGCCGGCCGCAAGCCAGCGTTGATCGGGGACGAAGTCGTAGGGTGGGCAAAGCGAAGCGTGCCCACATCTGTCTGCGCATCCGCGTGGGCACGGCGCGAAGGGCGCGCCTTTGCCCACCCTACAAAGTCCGGTCGAGACGCACCGCAGAATTACCTCGTCGGCGCAGACTCGCGTTCGAATGGCGCCCGCCCGGATCGCCTCGGCACATCCGTCGGATCATGGGCGGCGTCATCCGTCATCTTCCGCGTTTCCGCATGGGGCGGGCGCGGCGCATCGTTCATTTCGGGCTCCGTTCGGTAGCGCCACAAGTCGCTATCGACCGTATTGATTCCGTCGCGAGTGACGCGATGTACCATACAGCAGACGTGAGACGGTTTTTGAACGCGGGACCAAGGTTTCGCAGCCAATGTGCGCCGCATGTCCGAAAGGCCAGCCGAGCGTCGCTCAGCGATCGACGCGCGCGAAAACTCGGCGTCACTGGAGGGAATCTGGTCTTCCTCCGGATGATACATGATATGGACCAGGTCGAGGCGCTGGTCGGGCGGCGCTGCCCCCGTATGTTCGAGCAACTGCAGTGCGTGGCGAAGGTTTATCCTGGTCGCCAGCCAATCGACATGCTGAGTCGTTCTGCTTGCGTATTGTATCCGCTTGGCGCGCCAGAGAACGTCCTCCATCGTCTCCGGCGCCGGACCCTGGGCGCTCCACAAATTTATGACGAACGCTATGCTGTGGCCGGACGGGATGTCGTCCAGGACCGCCTCGAGGGGCGAGTTCGAGACGCAGCCGCCGTCCCAGTAAAGCCTGTCGCCCACACGAGTGGCCGGAAAGCCCGGCGGCAGCGAGCCGCTCGCCACGACGTGTTCCGGGCCGAAGCGACCGCTCATTTTGCGGGTGTCGAAGAAATCCAACATACCGGTCTCGACGTCCGTCGCGCCGACCGAAAGCCGTGTAGCCGTTCTTTCATTGAGATGGTCGAAATCGACCGTCTCCGAAAGCGTTTCAAACAGAGGCGCCGTATCGTAGAAACTCGTCGCCTCAACCCCGGGCGGCGCGAAATACGGATTCACCGCGCGAGGCTTGAAGAAACCGGGTTGTCCCTCCAACAGCGTCGTGGCGAAGCTTAGATTGTGTTCCCAGGTTCTCAGCCTTGTGCCACCGAATGCCGGAATCACCGGTGGCCGGGAGATTGCGGCCCAGAATGCCTCCAACCGTTCGAGCCGTCGCTCCGCGACGTTGCCGGCGATTATCGCCCCGTTGATTGCGCCCATCGAGATGCCGCACACCCAGTCGGGCTCGAAGCCACCTTCTCGTAACGCCTGAAAGGCGCCGATATGATAGGCGCCCATGGCTCCGCCGCCCTGCAGGACCAGGATACAGGTCGGCCTTGCGGCTGGTAAGGTCATTTGCCTCGCTCCACTTCTCTTCGGTGGCCGCGCATTCGTTCAAACCAAGTCGGGGCTTACGGAACCTTATCGAGCCCAAGAATAGAAACCTTGGCGGTGGTGATTTCCGTCGGCCACAGGATTTCGGTGAGACCTGTCGCGACGGCGACGCGTTGCGAGTGGCCTGCCATATAGGTGATTACGCCCCCGCCGACGGCGCCGCCGATTTTCTGGCCCCACAATTTATGCCCGTCGTTGGCGTCGAGTGCGTAGAAATTTCCGCCCATGTCGCCGAAAAAGACGACGCCGCCGGCGGTCGGCGTCATGCCGCTCTGGATCGGATAATTGGTCTTGGCCCGCCACCGCCACTGGCCGCTATCAGCGTCGACAGCATAGACCCAGCCGGCCCAGTCGCCGAACGGATCCTGCTTGCCCCACACGTTGAAAGGATTGAGCGATGCTTCTCCGGACCACGGCTTTCCCGCCCCGGTTGCCTCTATCCGTTCCTGCTTTTGCAAGGTCACCGTGGTGCACCATTGCACCTCTCCGACCATCACGAGATTGTTCTGCGGATCGTAAGCGGGCCCGTTCCACTCGGCCCCGCCGATCGAGCCGGGGCAAAAATGGACCGGCAGGCCGGCCGCAAATTCTGCGTCGGCATTCTCGATCTTCGTCATGGGCTCTCGATAAAGCATTTCCTGATTTGACAGGTCAAAAGCGTAAAGATGGCCATCTTTCGGAGCTACCAGCATCACGTTTTTGCCGGCCGCCGTTTCAATCAGCGCCGGTGCGCTGGAAACATCCCAGTCGTGCCAGTCTTTCGGAACGATCTTGTAGTGGGTCTTGTAGTTTCCGGTTCTGGCGTCCAGAACGACGATCGACCCGGAATAAAGATTGCTGCCTTTGCGCATGCCAGTCGCAAAGTCGGGGGCGGGATTGCCGCCTGGGACATAAAGCAGACCGTTGACCGGATCGAGCGTATAGGAGGTCCACGTCGCGCCGCCTGTAATAGGCGAGCCGGACGGCGTCTCCCAGGTGGAATCGTCGAGCGGCGATTTGCCCTCCGGTCCACGCTCGACATCGCCAGCGGTTCTCGGGACGAGATAAAACTCCCAGACGATCTTTCCGGTCTTGGCGTCGATCGCATACATGCGGCCCTTGATGCCCTTTATATCCCCACCGGCGTTGCCGATGAAAACGAGACCGTTCCACGCAATCGGCGCGGCAGGCGCGCTTTCCCCCTTCTTGGGGTCGGCGATGGCCGTTTCCCAGAGCCGTTTGCCGGTTTTCAAATCATAGGCGAGAACGCGCCCGTCCTGCGTGCCGCGGAAGAGGCTGCCGTCGAGATAGGCGGCGCCGCGGCTCACGCCTTGCGGCGTCGCGGGCTGATAGTCTTCGTGGATACGCCAGTTCTGGCTGCAATCATTGGGATTTATAGAGAAGATATCGAATTCGGTCGTGAAGATCAGAGCACCCTCGACCTCCAGCAAGCCGCTATTAAACCCGGTATATTGCCCTGTGTCGTAGGTGCACAGAACCTTCAGATCACCGGCATTGGCCGCGGTGATCTGGTTCAGTGGCGAGAAGCGATTTGACGTCAATGTCTTGTTGTAGCTCGGCCAATCGTCCTGCCCCTGATTGGTGCCATCAGCCAGCCCAGACGGATTTTGCCGGAGGGACGTCGGTTGCTTCGAGCGCGCCGCAACCTCGGTGGAAATCGTTCCTGCCGGCGCGCCCATATAATCGATATAATTGAAGCCCATCGCCACAACCTGAACGGCTTCATCCCAGTTTGAATAAATTGTCGCAGCAGCGAGAGCTCCCACAATAAGGACACCGCCCGCGATCAAATTCATCGTCCTGCTCATGTCGGCTCCATCGAACTCAACTTGCGGCAATCCGAAGTGTTCCGTCAGTCGCTCGGCTGCAGCCCGTCTGCAGTGAGGCGCCCCGTCAGGTCGTCTGCGCCATCGGCGGAGGCGCCAGGGCAACGGCGGCCTCGGTGGTGAGCAGGAGGAACGTCAACGTCTCCTGCAGGTAGAGCCGGACCGCGGTATCGGTGTGGCTGGAATAGCCGATCGAGACGTCCTGGCCGATATGCAGGTCGAAATCGCCGCCGCGGGTGGTCAGCACGAAGGCGCCGGCGATGGCCGGGGCCCAGATGATCTCATCCTTGACCAGCCGCTTGACGTGCTCCAGCACCGGATATCCGTGATCGCTGGTCTCGGCGAGGGCCGTATAGGCGTCGGCGCCGAGCAACACCGAATAGGGCCCGTTGACGCCGACGAGACGCAACTGGCTCAGGGCCTGGGCGATGGCCTCCGGATAGGCGCGCACGTCGGCCGGGAGCGTCATGATCGGATTGCTGGTCCCCTGACGGATGCCGACAATGCCGGCGGCGGCGTAACCGTCGAAGATCGCACCATCCTCGGCAAAGGCGATCTGTCGCGCGGCGTCCTTGGCCGGTTGCCAGTCGGAGTCGTTGGCGCCGCGCTCGACGTCGTCGATGGCCTGGCGATCCAGCTCGAACGGAACCCGCAACTCGACCAGCGCATTCACGTTGCGCTGTCTCGCAAGGATTCCATTGCCCGGCGCGTCGATCGTCCGCAAGTGGCCGGTGCCGACGGCGGAGAGGCCGAAGCCCTCCGGCCCCCGCACGTCGACGACGCGCCGTGCGGCGAGATAGCGTTTGAGCGTGCGCGAGGTCTCCTCTTCGATGTCAGCCCACGCCGCATCGGAAATCGGGGCAAGCTCGCGATGGAGATTATTCATGCCGGGTGTCTCCTTTGAGGGAGCCGATGCCGAGCGAACCATCGGGCACCGGCGTGACGGATTGTGCGGGATCGGCCACCGCCGGCGCTGCGGCGGGCGCCGGCGCTTCGTCGGTGACGAACTCCAGAAATGTCGCGGACGGCACGAAGAACAGGGTTCCGGTCACCGCACGGCTGAAGTCGAGCAGCCGGTCGTAATTGCCGGGCGGGCGGCCGACGAACATGTTCTCGATCATCTGCTCGGTGGTGCGCGGCGTGCGGCAATAGCCGATGAAATAGGTGCCGAATTCACCTTCGCCGACCCGGCCGAACGGCATGTTGTCGCGCAGGATCTTGAACTCCTTGCCGTCCTCGGCAATCGTCGTGAGGGCGTTGTGGGCCGAGGTCGGCTTGGCGGTATCGTCCAATTCGATGTCGGAGAGCTTGGTGCGGCCGATGATGCGCTCCTGCGCCTCCGTGGACAGCCCGTTCCAACCGTCCATGTCATGGAGATATTTCTGCACGATCACGTAGCTGCCGCCGGCAAACGCAGCGTCCTCCCCGCCGATGAGCGCGGCATCGATCACCGCCTCGCCCCGCGGATTTTCCGTACCGTCGACGAATCCCAGGAGATCGCGGTCGTCGAAGTAGCGAAAGCCGTGCACCTCGTCCACGATCGAAACCGCCTTGCCGATGCGTGCCATGATCTGCGTCGCCACCTCGAAGCACAGGTCCATGCGCTTCGCGCGGATGTGGAACAGCACGTCGCCGGGCGTCGAGACCGCATGGCGCGTACCGGCGCGAATCTCGCGGAACGGATGCAGCTCCGCCGGCCGCGGCTCGCCAAACAGCCGGGTCCACGCGTCGGATCCGAATCCCATGACGCAGGAAAGCCCGGCTTCGAGATCGCGAAATTCCACGGCGCGCAACAGCGCGGGAAGGTCTCCGCAGAACGACCGCAGGGCCGCGCGGTCGTCCGGGCCCGGATTGACCGTGACGATCAGGAAGATCGCGGCGCGGGTAAGTGGTGCGGATACCGGCTGCGGAACGCAACGCACGCCACCCGCCGCTCCGGGCGCGCTCATCGAATTCAGGCTCCATCGGAAGGCATCCTGGCGAGGTCCGCCGGAAGCTCGCTCTTCGAAATGCCACGCTCGCCTCGCGCGCGAACGGGTGGACCGCGAGATTACCATCGCCCGAGGACGAAGGTCCATACCGGCGGTCGCGCGATTGAAATCCACTCTACTCCACCGGTGCGGCGGCCGCGGCCGGCTTCGGCAGCTGCGCCGCCTGCGCGGCCTTCGCGGTATCGGCGAGCGCGGCCAGCCGTTTGGGGCCGTCGCCGGGGGTCGGCTGGATCAGGCCGGCCGACATGATGAGCTTGGCCGCGGCCTCGACGGGAATGTCGAGCTCGATGACCGCGCTGCGCGGCACGTAGAAGAAAAATCCGGTGGTCGGGTTGGGCGTGCACGGCATGAACACCGAGACGTGCTCTTCCTGGTTCGGCAGCACCGTCGTGATCTCGGAGCTCGGCGGCTGCGACAGGAACACCAGCGACCACATGCCGGGCGAGGGAAATTCGATCAGGCCCACCGTGCGGAAGCTCGAGCCGGATTGCGAGAACAGCGTCTCGAACACCTGCTTCAAGCCCTTGTAGAGCGAGCGCACCAGCGGCATGCGGTCGAGGATGCGCTCGCCGGCCTCGACCAGGGTGCGGCCGACCAGGTTGGCGGTGAGGAACCCGAGCAGGGTCAGCGCGACGACGGCGATCACGAGGCCGCTGCCGGGAATCCGGCCCGGCAGGTAGGTTTCCGGGCGATAGGCCACGGGAATGAACGGCCGGACCAGGTCGTCGACCCAGGTGACGAAGGTCCAGGTCAGCCACACCGTGATCGCGAGCGGTCCGGCCACCACGAGGCCGGTGAGGAAGTAATTGCGGATCCGGCTGCCGATGCCATGGTGATGCGCGGGCGCCTTTTCGGGTCCGCCCGGAGCGGGCCGCGGCGCCTGGGGATGGTCGGATGAGCTCATGATCGAACTATACGATCTTCATGCCTGCGTGCGCCATGGTTTCCGGCGCGCCATCGCTTCGCTGTGAGCCTGGGCGCGACCTTCGGCCGACGCTATTCCACCGTCACCGACTTGGCGAGGTTGCGCGGCTGATCGACATCGGTGCCCATGATAACGGCGGTATGGTAGGCGATCAATTGCACCGGGATGGCATAGACCAGCGGCGTCACCGTGGAGGGCATTTCCGGCAGCGTCAGGGTCACCAGCGAATTGACGGTCGCCTCCCGCGCGCCCTTGGGATCGGTCACCAGGATGATGCGGCCGCCGCGCGCGGCGACCTCCTGCATGTTGGAGACGGTCTTGTCGAACACGCGGTCGTAAGGCGCGATCACCACCACCGGCATGGTCTCGTCGATGAGCGCGATCGGTCCGTGCTTGAGCTCGCCGGCCGCATAGCCCTCGGCGTGGATATAGGAGATTTCCTTGAGCTTGAGCGCGCCTTCGAGCGCGAGCGGGTAGCTGGTGCCGCGGCCGAGATAGAGCACGTCGCGGCACTTGGCGAGGTCGCGCGCCAGATGTTCGATCTGGGGCTCCAGCGTCAGCGCCTGCGCCATGTGGCGCGGTGTCTCGATCAGCGCCTTGACGAGGCGCGTCTCGTCGTCCTCGCCGAGCACGCCGCGGGCGCGGCCGGCCGCGATCGCGAGGCAGGCGAGCACGGTCAGCTGGCAGGTGAACGCCTTGGTCGAGGCGACGCCGATCTCGGGCCCCGCGAGCGTCGGCATCACCACGTCGCTTTCGCGGGCGATCGTCGAGGTCGCCACGTTGACGATCGACATGATGTGCTGCTTCTGCTCGCGGGCGTAGCGCAGCGTCGCCAGCGTATCGGCGGTCTCGCCCGACTGCGACACGAACAGCGCGAGATTGCCGGGCTGGAACGGCGCCTCGCGATAGCGAAACTCCGAGGCGACATCGATCTCGACCGGCAGCCGGGCGAAACGCTCGAACCAATACTTGCCGATCAAGCCCGCATAATAGGCGGTGCCGCAGGCCGAGATCGACAGCCGGTCGATGGCTTTGAAATCGAACGGGAGTTTGCCCGGCAGCGCGATTCGGCTGTTGGCGAACTGGACGTAATGGGCGAGCGTGTGGCCGACCACCTCGGGTTGCTCGTGAATCTCCTTCGCCATGAAATGGCGGTGGTTGCCCTTGTCGACCAGGAGCGCCGAGGCGCTGGAGCGGATCACCGGCCGCGTCACCACCTTGCCGGTCTGGTCCTGGATCACCGCGCCGCGGCGGGTGAGGACGACGAAGTCGCCGTCTTCGAGATAGCTGATGGTGCTCGTGAAGGGCGCGAGCGCAATCGCGTCGGAGCCGAGATACATCTCGCCGTCGCCATGGCCGATGGCGAGGGGCGAGCCGCGCCGGGCGCCGATCAGGAGATCGTCCTCGCCGGAAAACAGGAAGACGAGGGCGAAAGCGCCCTTGAGCCGCGGCAGCGCGGACGCCACGGCGGTGATCGGGCCCGCACCGTTGCCCATTTCCTCGGTGACGAGATGCGCCACCACCTCGGTGTCGGTCTCGGTGGCGAACTTGGCGCCGTGCGATTCCAGCTCGGCGCGCAATTCCGCGAAATTCTCGATGATGCCGTTGTGGACCACCGCGACCCGGTCGGTGGCGTGGGGATGAGCGTTGATCTCGTTGGGCCGGCCGTGGGTCGCCCAGCGGGTATGGCCGATGCCGATGGTGCCCGACAGCGGTTCCTTGGAGAGCTTGACCTCGAGATTCCGGAGCTTGCCTTCGGCGCGGCGGCGGGTCAGGTGGCCGGCCTCCAGCGTCGCGATGCCCGCCGAGTTATAGCCGCGGTATTCCAGGCGCTTCAAAGCATCCACCATGCTTTTCGCGACCGGCTCGCCGCCGAGGATTCCGATGATACCGCACATGAAGCCAAACCCCTCGCCCGCGGGCCGTGTCAACCCGTGGCCTCACCCAGTGTTTCAGATAACGACGAAAAAACCGTTATGAATTCACACGTTATTGCCTTTGCTTGCGGAATTTGATCAGGCGTCATCCGGGTTCGCCCGTTTGCGAGAGCGCCGGCGTCACGACGGTTTCCTGGCGGCGCCGATCAGGCTGCGCAGTCGCGCCGCCCAGCCTTCCTTGTTGACTTGGCGGCCGCGGCCGAGCGCCAGCGCGTCCGCCGGCACATCGTCGGTGATCACCGAGCCGGTGCCGACATAGGCGCCGTCGCCGATCCGCACCGGGGCCACCAGCGCGGCATTCGAGCCGATGAAGACGCCCTTGCCGATCTCGGTGCGGTGCTTGGCGGCGCCGTCGTAATTGCAGGTGATGGCGCCGGCGCCGATATTGGTGCGCTCCCCCACGCTTGCATCGCCGATATAGGCGAGATGGTTGGCCTTGGCGCCGGCGCCGAGCCGGGCCTCCTTCACCTCGACGAAATTTCCCACATGGACGTCGGCTTCGAGCCTGGCGCCGGGACGCAGCCGCGCATACGGCCCGACCCGGGCGCCGCGCCCCACTGTCGCGCCTTCGAGATGGGAAAACGAGCGGATCACGACCCCGTCCTCCACCGTGACCCCCGGGCCGAACACCACATAGGGCTCGATCACGACATCGCGGCCGAGCCGGGTGTCGGCGCAGAGATGCACGGTGTCGGGAGCGGCCATGGCGACCCCGGCATCATGGGCGGCCGCGCGCAGCCGGCGCTGCAGCACGGCTTCCGCCTCGGCGAGCTGGGCCTGGGTATTGACGCCGCGCACCTCGTCCTCCTCGGTCTCGAGCGCCACCGTCGCCAAGCCCAGCGTCCGGGCAATGGCGACCGCATCGGTCAGATAGAACTCGTGCTTGGCGTTGTCATCCCCGATCCGCTCCAGGATTGCCAGCGCGGCATCGCCGCGCAGCGCCATCAGGCCGGCATTGCACAGGCCGATGGCGCGCTCCTGCGCATTGGCGTCCTTGTCCTCGCGGATGGCCAAAAGGGCGCCGTCCGCCCCCACGATCAGCCGGCCGTATCCGGTCGGATCGGCCGGCCGGAATCCGAGCACCGCTACGGCGGCGCCCTGCCCCAGCACGGCACGCAACCGCGCCAGGGTCTGCGCGGTGATCAGCGGGGTGTCGGCAAACACGATCAAAACGTCGTCGGCGCCGCGTGCGAGCGCCGGCCGTGCCGCCAGCACCGCATGGGCGGTACCGCGCCGCTCGCCCTGCACGAACAGTTCCGCGCCCGGCATCGCCACCTTCACCGCGGCGACCACGGCGTCTTGCGCCGGGCCGACCACCACCGCCTGCGCCCCGCCGGCGGTGCCGGCCGCAGCCAGAACGTGGGCGATCAGGCTGCGGCCGCCGATGGCATGCAGCACCTTGGGCCGTGACGCCCGCATGCGGGTGCCTTCGCCGGCGGCGAGAACGATGGTGAGACAGGTCCTTGCGCTCATTTACTCCGCCCCTCGCCAACCGCGGCCGCCCGGCAGGAATGCCGTCATAACGCGACGCGGGTGGTTGAGGAAAGCACCCCTCCCCGGCAAGCGGGAGAGGGGTGCAAAACTGAATCGACCTTAGCACGCCTGACAATACGGGCTGCCCTCGGGTACATTGGGGCGCTCGCAGCTTGGTCCGGGAGGCATCATATGTCGCCAATGTTCATGTCGCCGCGTTGCAGCGGCGTGCGCCGAGCTGCGGCACTCGCCGTACTGGCGTTGATGGCAACGGCCGGCCCGGCGGCCGCGCAGCCGAGCCCCGAACAAATCGAAACCATCCGGCAAGCCTGCCGATCGGATTTCATGGCGCATTGCCTCGGCGTCCAACCCGGAGGCCGCGAGGCGCTGCAATGCCTGGAACGCAACACCGCGCAATTGTCCGCGGACTGCGGCAGCGCGATCGCTGCGGCGGCGCCCAAGGCCGGGACCACGGCCGAGACCAAGCCGGAAACACCGCCGCCGGCGAGCGCGGCGGCGCAGCCGTCGCCGCAGGATCAGCTTACCGCCGCCCAGGAAGCCTGTACGATCAAGGATTTCGTGCACTGTTCGTGGATCGCGCCGGGCAGCCCCGAGCTTGTGCTGTGCCTACGCGCCAATGCGGGCGAGCTTTCGCCGGGCTGCCAAAATGCCGTACGCGCGACCAAGGCCGCCGCCGTGCCGTCGACTGTGGCGGCACCGGCCGTGACGGTGCCGCCCGCGCCAACCGCATCACCCGCGCCAAACGCGGTCCCCACACCGAAGCAGCCCACCCCCAAGCAGACCAGCGCCATCCGCGCCGCCTGCCGGTCGGGTTTCACGTCCTATTGCACCGGCGTCCAACCGGGTGGCCGCGACGCGCTGCTATGCCTCGAAAGCAACAAGGCGGGCCTTTCGCCGGCGTGCCGGAGCGCGCTCGCCGCGGTCGGCGGCGGCGCGGCAAGTCCCGACGCGACAAGTCCCGACGCGATGACGCCCGCTGCCGCACCGCCGCCGGCGGCAACCGAGCCGTTCTTCATACCGCGGCTGCGGCTCCGCACGGAGCTTGCGGTCTTGCGTGCCTGCGGTTCCGATCGCCGCAACTTGTGCGGCGGTATTCCGCCCGGCGGCGGCCGCATCATCGCGTGCCTCGCCCACAACCCTTCAAAGCTCATGCCGGAATGCCGCGCCGCCCTGGCCGCGGTGCGCGGCTAGGCGTCGGGACCTCCTAGACCTCACCAGTTGGCAGCACATCCTGCAGACGCTGGTGTGCTATCGGCTGATCGATCCCGGCAGCGAATGGCGCCTGCATCGGCAGTGGTTCGAGCAGAGCGCGATGGCGGATTTGCTGGGCGAAGATTATGCGCTGGTCGCCAAGAATGCACTGTATCGCTGTCTCGATAAATTGCTGCCTCACAAGGCGGCATTGTTCTCGCATCTGCGGGCGCGCTGGCAGGACCTGTTTGCCGCGAAGTTCGACGTGCTGCTGTACGACCTCACCAGCACCTATTTCGAGTTGCCGCCGCCGGACGATGAAACGGACAAGCGCCGCCATGGCTACAGCCGCGACAAACGCAGCGACTGCGTGCAGGTGGTGATCGCGCTGATCGTGACGCCCGAGGGCTTTCCGCTCGGCTACGAGGTGCTGCCGGGCAATACTTCCGATAAAATGACCTTGCGCGACATGCTGCAAAAGATCGAGGCGCAGTATGGCAAGGCCAACCGCGTCTGGGTGATGGACCGCGGCATTCCAACCGAGGAGGTGCTGGCCGAGATGCGCGCGGCCGATCCGCCGGTTTCCTATCTGGTCGGCACCCCCAAGGGGCGGCTGTCCAAGCTGGAGAAGCACCTCGTCACGCTGCCCTGGCAGGCGGTGCGCGAGGGCGTGGACGTGAAGCTCTTGCCGCAGGATCAGGAGCTCTACGTGCTGGCGCAAAGCCATGCGCGCATCCACAAGGAACGCGCCATGCGCAGGCGCAAGCTCAAATGGCTATGGGCGCGGCTCAAGGAGATCGCCGCCATGGAGCTCGATCGCGAGGAACTGCTCATGAAGCTCGGCGCCGCGCGCGCCAGAGCATGGGCGGCATGGCGTCTGGTCAATGTTGACGTCGCTCCCGAGGGCGCCAGTTTCAGCGTCACGCTCGATCGCGACAAGCTGCGCCAGGCGCGGCGGCGCGAAGGCCGCTATCTGCTGCGCACCAATCTCACCGGGCGGGAGCCGGCGGAGCTGTGGCGGTTCGATATCCAGCTCGTCGAGATCGAGGCCGCCTTCAAGACCATGAAGGACGATCTGCACCCTAGACGTGCTGCCGCCGTGCTATCGAAGCGTCATGTCAGTCCCCGACACCACATCCAATGTCCCTGATGCCCCCCGCAGGCCCCGGCTGTTCGCGCCCTCGGCGGCGGCGCTGAACTGGGTGATATCGATCGGCTTCGTCTCGCTCGGCTATGCCATGTATCTGCGCTATCTCGTGATCGAGCAGCCGAGCGTCGGGCTCGCCTGCGACGTCGGCCTCAAAACCTGGCTGTGCCTGAGCCGCAAGGTGGCCACCGCCTTGATGGAAAATTACGTGTTCGGCTGGGTGAGCCTGGGCGCCGCGGTGCTGGCGCTGATCCGCCCGTCGGTGCCGCTGTTCACGATCGCCCTCGCCGCCACCGCCTTCGGCATCGTTCTCATGAATGCGAGCCTGTCGGGCTTCGCCGCCGCGCTGCTGATCATGTGCTTTGCACGTCCCGTAACCGAAACAGGGTGACGGCGAGCACGACCAGCATGGCGGCAAGCCACAGCGCCTGCCAGTTCTCGAAGCCTTCATTGAGAGCGATGTAGACCGCCGACGCCGCCAGCGTGACGGCGGAAACGAGCTCGGCGCGGCCGAGCCGCGACCGGCCGCGGACGCCGACGACCGACGCGACGGCATAAGGGATCACGGCCGCGGTCATCGGCGCAAAGGTGAGGTCGCGGTAGCGCGGATCGAACACGAGGCCCAGCGCGGTCTGCAGGGCGAGCACGGTGACGCCGACCAGGATCGCTCCGCCGGCAACCGCAAGCGCGCCATGCGGCCGTTCCGCCGGCCGTCCGAGGATGCGGGCGAAAGGGGGAATGGCGATGCCCCCCGCCATCGTCATGGCGGCCGCGACCGGAACCCCGGCCGATACCGCTATGAGTGCGAGGCCGCGGACCCAGCCGCCGGCACCGAGGCTTTCGGTGGCGGCATTGGCGGCCGCCCAGGGCGCCGCGATCCCGGCCGCCAAGGCATCGACAGTTATTCCCGCCAGCACCGGCGTCGGGAGGTCGCCGAATTTCACGGGACGCCCGGCAAAGGCCCCGGCCAGAACGATTGTTGCGAGCGCCATCCCCGCGACCATCTGCCATCCCCACCAGGGATGGTCCGAGACCGGTACGCCCCAGGTGAATTTCGGCTCCCGCCCGCCCGAACTCAGGAGGCCCCAATACCCCCCGACGGTTCCCTCCAGCTTACGCTTCCAGGGCTGGTCGAAGGCCTCGATCAGGTTGACGCGGTAGTTCTTGGCCCGCGCCCGCGCCATCACCTCCTCCAGCACCAGGGCCTGGTTGGCCGGCGACGGCAAGGCGCCCTCGCGCATGCGGCCGGCACTGGGCCAGCCGACCTCGCCGATCAGGATGTCCTTGCCGGGAAAGCTCGCGGCGACCCGGCTGCGGATCGAATCCACATGGGCGCCCGCCTGTTCGGCCGAAATCGGGAAATCCTCCCAATAGGGCAAGATGTGAATGGTGATGAAATCGACCGCCTGGGCAAGGTCGGGGTTGCGCAGCCAGAATTCCCACACGTCGGCATAGGTGACCGGCATCGATGTCGCCGTCTTGACCTCGCGCAGGATGGCGCCGATGTCGGCCGCCGACAGTTCGCCCCGCAACAGCACCTCGTTGCCGACCACGATCGCCGTGATCACGTCGCGGTAGCGTTTGGCCAGGGCGACGGCCGCATCGATGCGGATCCGGTTTTTCTCACGGTCGCGGCCGAGCCACAGGCCTTGGATCACCTTGAGCCCGACCCGCCGGGCGATCTCGGGTACCTGATCGAGCCCGTTCTCGGTAGAGTAGGTGCGCACGCAATCGGTCAAGCCCGCGAGCTTGGTGAGATCCTCCTCGATTTCCCGGGGCGGCACCTGGGTGCTTTCGTCGAGCGGGGTGTCCTTGCCGCGGAACGGCGCGTAGGACATGCATTGGATCCGGCCGGGATCGGTCGCGAGCGCCGGCACTTGAACCGGGCGGCCGAGCCACCACCAGGACAAGGCGACGGCCGCGAGGGTCGCGACCCAGAGGCCGGCAGTCCGTTTCATGCAGGACCTTCCATGTCATCGCCGTCGCATCGCGAAAATGCGGGGCGGCTGCACTTAGCCCGGACGTGCGCGGCCTGCCAAGACCTGCAACAATGTCCCGCAACAAACGACTTGCTCCCTCTCCCGCTTGCGGAGGAGGGTTGGGGAGGGGGCTATCGAGGCTCGTCTGTGCCCGTGGCATGCCCCCACCCCAACCCTCCCCCGCAACCGGAGAGGGGAGCAAAACACAATCGCGAATGCGACCCGCGGCCCATTAATCCAAAAGCCGGATCGCCGCTGGACAAACGAGGCGAGTTCCGCCATTGACGAATGACTGATCCGGGGCCGTAATCACCACTCTCCTGCCCGATTGCAGCTGCATGGGAAGTTCCCGTCCCGGTCGAACTCGGCCAGCAACGACAGCGAAAAACATGGTCCGTTCTGTAGTGCGTAGCTTCGCGACTTGGGCTTGTGCGGCGATGATGGCCGTCGCACCGGCGGCCTCGTACGGCCAGAACGGCGAGCAGAAGCCGCCGGAGCAGGGCAAGGCCGGCGAACCCGGCAAGGAAACCAACGGGCGCGGCGACGACATAGCCGATGCGAGCCGCACCATGACCGGCCCCGCCGCACGCTCCGAATGCGTCTGGCTCGGCGAACGGGCGGTCGGCCTGATGTGGCGCGACGACCTCGACACCGCGTTCCGTCACCTCGATCTCTATGACCGGTTCGGCTGCCCGGGCGAGCACGTCCAGATCTCGTTCCGCTGCGTGGTCCGTCAGGGCAACATCGATCCCAAGGCGACCGAGACGTTCAACGCCAGGGTGCACTCGTGCTGGATCAATCCGGCGCTGCCCCCCACTCCGGCGGCGAATGCGGCGACGGAAAAGACGGACAAGAGTGGACCCAAATAGGCGGCGCTCCGTCACCGCCACGCATTTGTTTTTTTTCTCTGAAAATATTCGCGGCCCTCAATTCGCCATGCCCGAGTTGTACTTGAAATCCGACCGCAGTCTGGTACATTTTGCGCTGCGGCAAGTCCGCGACGGTGCCTAGGGGACAGACGCCGTTCTCTCACCTCCCGCCCCACTCGGTAAAGCGCTATGCGCTCGGTTGTGTCAGTAGTCGCGCTCGTTGCGTGCCTGCATGCTTGCGTTTGGGCAATTTGGCAATCGCAGGCATCGGCCCCCAATATAGAGGGGGTCCTCAACAGTGTTTCCTATTCCCCCTTTCATAGCTCGGCCCATCCCGATGATGGCGGCAGCCGTCCGACCGAGGCGCAAATCCGCGCCGACCTGAAAACCATTGCGCCCTACACCAATGCGATCCGCCTCTATTCTTCCACCGGTGGCGTCGAGATGGTGCCGCCGATCGCGGCTGAATTCGGCCTCAAGGTCACGGTCGGTATCTGGCTCGACAAGAACCAGGAGCGCAATAAGCGCGAAATTGCTTCGGGCATCGACCTCGTCCGCAAGAACCGCAACGTCAACGGCATCGTGGTCGGAAACGAGTCGATCCTGCGCGGCGAATGGAAGGTCGACGACCTCATCAAGACCATCCAACAGGTCAAGCGCGACATCAATGGCGCGGTGCCGGTCACCACCGGAGAAATCTGGGTGGACTTCAAGGAGCACCCCGAGCTCGCCTCGGCGGTGGATTTCATCGCCGCCCACGTGCTTCCCTATTGGGAGCGCATTCCCGCCCAAGATGCGGTCGACCAGGCCGTGCGGGCTTACAACGACCTGCGTAACTCGTTTCCGGGCAAGCGCATCGTCATCGCCGAGTTCGGCTGGCCGAGCGCGCGGCTACAATCGCCAGACCGCCATGCCCGGCAAGCTCGAGCAGGCGAGCGTGATCCGGTCGTTCCTGTCACGCGCCCAGGCACTCGGCATGGAGTACAACCTCATCGAGGCGTTCGACCAGCCGTGGAAAACCTTCGAGGGCAGCGTCGGCGCCTATTGGGGCCTGTTCGACAGCAACCGCGAGCCGAAATTCGCCTGGACCGGCCCGATCGTCGACGGTGAGCGATGGAAGATCAGCGCCGTCGCGGTGGCTGTCGGGCGTGCTGGTGTCGCTGCCGATCCTCAGCATGGCGGGCGCGACGATGATGCAGGCGCTGCTGCTCGCCATGGCGGCCCACGGGATCGGCGCCTGGACCGCGACCGTATTCGAGTATTGGAACGGCCACTATTTCGTCTTCGGCGCGGCCTTCGCGCTGGCGCTCGCCGTGTTCCTCCTCATCCCGCTGGTGGTGATCACACTGCGCCGGATCGACGAGATCGCGGTCGTCCTGTTCGGCCGCGCGCCGCAGCGCCTGCTGACCGCCGCCGGCGTCGCCGCGGCGTCGGCCGAGTTCGCCCCGAAAGTGTCGATCCACATCCCCGCCTATATGGAGCCGCCGGAGATGCTCAAGGCGACGCTCGATGCGGTCGCCCGGCTCGACTACCGGAATTTCGAGTGCATCATCGTCGTCAACAACACGCCGAATCCGGCGATGTGGGTCCCGGTCGAGGAGCATTGCCGCACGCTGGGCGAGCGCTTCCGGTTCATCAATGCGCCGCGGCTCGACGGCTACAAGGC
The DNA here is from genome assembly GCA_963800215.1 of uncultured Alphaproteobacteria bacterium. Taxonomy (GTDB): domain Bacteria; phylum Pseudomonadota; class Alphaproteobacteria; order Rhizobiales; family Xanthobacteraceae; genus JAJPKK01. The sequence continues at coordinate 380,476 of CAWCZY010000018.1, forward strand.
CGGTGCGTTGCGGCTCGCCTTGGCGCAGACCGCCGCCGACGCCGAGATCATCGGCATCATCGATTCCGACTATGCCGTCAGCCCCGACTGGCTCTCCGACCTGGTGCCGGCATTCGCCGATCCCAAGGTCGGCCTGGTCCAGGCGCCGCAGGACCACCGCGACGGCGAGCGCAGCCCGCTGCATAACGTCATGAACGGCGAATATGCGGGCTTCTTCGACGTCGGCATGGTGCAACGCAACGAGGTCAATGCCATCATCGTTCACGGCACCATGTGCCTGATCCGCCGCGCCGCCATGGAACGCGCCGGCGGCTGGTCGAGCGACACCATTTGCGAGGACACCGATCTCGGCCTCACCATCCTGGAGCAAGGCTGGATCGCCCATTACACCAACCGGCGCTACGGTCGCGGCCTCTTGCCCGACACCTTCGAAGCCTACAAGAAGCAGCGCGACCGCTGGGCTTCGGGCGGCTTCCAGATCGTCAAGAAGCATTGGCGGGCGTTCCTGCCCGGCGCGAGCCAGCTCACGCCCGACCAGAAACGCGAATTCGCCTTCGGCTGGATCAATTGGCTGGGCGCCGAGAGCGTCGGCGTGCTGGTCGCCATCCTCAACCTGATCTGGGTGCCGGTGGTGGCTTTCGCCGGGATCGCGGTCCCCGACAAGGTGCTGACCCTGCCGATCATCGCGACCTTCGTGGTTTCGATCGTGCATTTCATCGCCTTGTACCGCCGGCGCGTGCCGATTCCGCCCGGACAGGCGGCCGGCGCCATGATCGCGGCGATGGCCATGCAGTGGACGGTGGCGCGCGCGGTCGCCAATTCCATCATCAGGGATCACCTGACCTTCGTGCGCACCGCCAAAGGAGGCAAAGGCGCGCGCGCCAAGCGCGTCGCCTTCCCCGCCTTCAACGAGGCGATCCTCGGCGGCCTGCTGATGCTCGGCGCCATGATCGTGTTCCAGACCAATTACGAGAGGGTGCGGGAAATCAACCTGTTCAGCTACGTGCTGCTGGTGCAGAGCCTGCCGTTCCTCGCCGCGGCGGGGCTCGCCGCCTTCGAGAACTCCCGCGTCAATGATTTCGCGCTGTGGAAGACGCTCGAGACGAGGCTCGTGGAGCTGTTGCCGCGTGAACTGCTGCCGCGCCGCAATCGCATCACCGAGGCAGCGGCGGCCCCCGAAAAGCGGATGGAAGCGGCGCCGTAAGGGTTTTGCTCACAACTCGCCGTCATCGCCCGGCTCGACCGGGCGATCCAGTAATCACCGGCCGCGAGTACTGGATTGCCCGGTCGAGCCGGGCAAGGACAGATCGACAAAATCAGCCAAATCGCGAAATGCTCCAAGCCGATCGCTAACCCAACTTTCCCAACTGGCGCTCTGATTTTGGAATTTTGTCGGCGAAAGCTGAATCTCTTCAAGGGGCGAAGAGGCGGAAACGCGTGTAGTGAAGACCTACCCTCTTTTCGGCTTTTGGCTTGTGCATAGAATTGCGGGCCATGTACTTGCGATTCGCACGGCGACGGAAGGACGGCAAGGAGCACCGTTACTGGAGCATTGTCGAAAGCAGACGCTGTGCAGGTGGTCGTGTGGTGCAGCGTCCGATTCTGTATCTGGGCGAGATGAATGATGGCCAGCGCGAAGCGTGGTGTCATCAGATCGAAGCGTTCGACGAAGCGAGCGGGCGACATCGGCAGCTTGCCCTGTTTCCAGCCGAGCAGGCGGTGCCGAACCACGCCAAGGGCTTTGGCGTGCAGGTGCGGCTCGATGGGATGAAGTTGCATCGCCCGCGCCAATGGGGCGCGTGCTGGCTCGCCTGTCATCTCTATGAGCAACTGCAGCTGGATCGGTTCTTTGCGCCGCTGCTGCCAAACTCGCGCGAGGGCACCAGTTGGCAGCACATCCTGCAGACGCTGGTGTGCTATCGGCTGATCGATCCCGGCAGCGAATGGCGCCTGCATCGGCAGTGGTTCGAGCAGAGCGCGATGGCGGATTTGCTGGGCGAAGATTATGCGCTGGTCGCCAAGAATGCACTGTATCGCTGTCTCGATAAATTGCTGCCTCACAAGGCGGCATTGTTCTCGCATCTGCGGGCGCGCTGGCAGGACCTGTTTGCCGCGAAGTTCGACGTGCTGCTGTACGACCTCACCAGCACCTATTTCGAGTTGCCGCCGCCGGACGATGAAACGGACAAGCGCCGCCATGGCTACAGCCGCGACAAACGCAGCGACTGCGTGCAGGTGGTGATCGCGCTGATCGTGACGCCCGAGGGCTTTCCGCTCGGCTACGAGGTGCTGCCGGGCAATACTTCCGATAAAATGACCTTGCGCGACATGCTGCAAAAGATCGAGGCGCAGTATGGCAAGGCCAACCGCGTCTGGGTGATGGACCGCGGCATTCCAACCGAGGAGGTGCTGGCCGAGATGCGCGCGGCCGATCCGCCGGTTTCCTATCTGGTCGGCACCCCCAAGGGGCGGCTGTCCAAGCTGGAGAAGCACCTCGTCACGCTGCCCTGGCAGGCGGTGCGCGAGGGCGTGGACGTGAAGCTCTTGCCGCAGGATCAGGAGCTCTACGTGCTGGCGCAAAGCCATGCGCGCATCCACAAGGAACGCGCCATGCGCAAGCGCAAGCTCAAATGGCTATGGGCGCGGCTCAAGGAGATCGCCGCCATGGAGCTCGATCGCGAGGAACTGCTCATGAAGCTCGGCGCCGCGCGCGCCAGAGCATGGGCGGCATGGCGTCTGGTCAATGTTGACGTCGCTCCCGAGGGCGCCAGTTTCAGCTTCACGCTCGATCGCGACAAGCTGCGCCAGGTGCGGCGGCGCGAAGGCCGCTATCTGCTGCGCACCAATCTCACCGGGCGGGAGCCGGCGGAGCTGTGGCGGTTCTATATCCAGCTCGTCGAGATCGAGGCCGCCTTCAAGACCATGAAGGACGATCTGCACCTGCGCCCGATCCATCATCAGCTCGAGCACCGCATCGAGGCGCATATCTTCGTCGCCTTCCTGGCCTACTGCCTGCACGTCACGCTGCGTGCACGGCTCAAGCCGCTGGCGCCTGGCCTCACGCCGAGAGCTGTGCTCGACAAGTTTGCAGCGATCCAAATGCTCGACGTCCATTTCCCGACCAGCGACGGCCGCACCTTGATCCTCAGCCGTTACACCGAACTCACCGCCGACCAGAAACTTCTCACCCGCCAACTCAAGCTCGATCTTCCGCCACAGAAGCCGCCACGTATCACCGCGCCAGAAAACATCGCTCGTCTCCCAACCAACGCTATGTAGTGGAAACTTCCGCTATGCCTGCGTTGATATTGTTCGCTTTTTTCTCCCAGTTGGGAAAGTTGGGCTAAGATTCTCCGGGTTTCCTCCGGCATCAATTAAGCAATTTCGGGTAGGCAATGACCGACACGCCAATTGTCGGGTTGCACGGCCATGAACGACATGTCGATCGAAGCGGAAGGCGCGAGCGCCATCGTCGCCACTGCGCCCGGTCGGGTGCCGGCGGACGACGCCGGCGCAAGCGGCGTGGCGCATGGCGTCGCCATGGCAGCTCTCGGCGCCGCGGATTACTGCCATCTTGCGGAGGAGTGCTTCTTCCTGGCGGCGGTGGCAAAGGATCCGGACGCCGCGGCGGACCTGCTCAAAGCCGGCGACGACTATTTGCGTTGCGCCGCCGGCTGGCTCGCCGATCAACTGCGGACCTGATCCCAAGGCGAAAGCGTTTTCATTCAGACACAGCGCATCTGCGCGCCCCCTCCCCGACCCTCCCCCGCAAGCGGGAGAGGGAGCAGGGCGGCGCATACGGCCAATCCCCTCTCCCGCTTGCGAGGGAGGGGGCCGCTTCTGACGAATTGATCGCACCCGCCTTGCGCCGAGCGGCCCCCTACCCCGCCATCGCCGTCTCGACCAGCCGGACCCAGTAGGAGGTCCCGAGCGGGATGATGTCGTCGTTGAAATTGTAGGATTGGTGGTGGAGGCCCGCGGTATCGCCATTGCCGACGAAGATGAAGGCGCCGGGCCGCGCCTCCAGCATGTAGGAGAAGTCCTCGCCACCCATCACCGGCGCCATGTCGGTGTCGACATGCTCGGCGCCGGCGATCTGACTGGCGATGGAGGCAGCAAACGCCGTCTCGCGCTCGTGGTTGCGCAGCACCGGATAGCCGCGGCGCAGATTGAGCTTCGCGGTCGCGCCATAGACCTTCGCGGTCGCTTCCACCACCTCGTGCAGCCGCTTGTCCAGGAGTTCGCGAACCTCGTGGCGCAGGCTGCGGGCGGTACCGCGCAGCCGCGCCGTCTGCGGGATGACGTTGTCGGCATGGCCGGCGTTGAACGCGCAGATGGAGATGACGGCGGCATCGAGCGGATCGACATTGCGCGCCACGATCGACTGGATCTGATTGACGATCTGCGCTGCGACCAGGACGGTATCGACCGCGAGATGGGCCGCGCGGCGTGGCCGCCGACCCCCTCGACGTCGATCGTGATGGTAGTCGGTCGAGGCCATGATCGCGCCGCTGCGGATCGAGAATTCGCCGGCCGGCAAGCCCGGGAAATTGTGCATGCCATAGACTTCCTCGATGCCGAACCGGTCCATCAGTCCGTCCTTGACCATGGCGAGGCCGCCGGCGCCGCCCTCCTCCGCCGGCTGGAAGATGACGACCGCGGTGCCGGCGAAATTGCGGGTCTCGGCGAGGTATTTCGCCGCCCCCAGCAGCATCGCGGTATGGCCGTCATGGCCGCAGGCGTGCATCTTGCCGGGCACGGTCGACTTGTAGGGTAGGTCGTTCGCCTCCTGGAGCGGCAAGGCGTCCATGTCGGCGCGCAGGCCGATCACCTTGCGGGAGCCGCCGGGACGGTTGCCCTTGATGACGCCGACGACGCCGGTGCGCCCGATTCCCGGCACCACCTCGTCGCAGCCGAAGCGCCGTGAGCTTCTCGGCGACCGAGGCGGCGGTGCGGTGCACCTCGTAGAGCAGTTCGGGATGGGCATGCAGGTCGTGCCGCCATGCGGTGATCTCGGCATGCAGGTCGGCGACACGATTGACGATCGGCATCGCAATGGCTCCTGGTGGCACGGCCGAACGGAGGGTTCCCATCGGCTCGGACAGGTCCCCCGCGGCTTCAATGGGTGAGTGCACCGGCGTGTCCCGATATATGGGAACCATGCCGGGGTCGGACAACGAGCACACGTTGGACAACGAGCGTACGTTGGACAACGAGCACACGTTGGACAACGAGCATACACGTGCATGTCGCGTACCGGGGGCGCAGCGACACCGCTCGTGCCCTTATGGCAGCAGAACCCGAGCCGGACGGCGGGTCAAGGCGGCAAAACGGGTAACGCTCCTCTCGCCGGCCGGGCGTACACCCGCACGGTCGGGCAGACGCAGCCCGTTCCGCCGTCGCATTGCGCCGGCGACGGACGCTCGCGGTTCGCTATTGACCCATCCTGCCCGCGCTTCTACACCCGCCCCGGCGAGCCCGTAGCTCAGATGGTAGAGCACTTGACTTTTAATCAAGTGGTCGAGGGTTCGATCCCAGTCCGGGCTCACCAAGTAACTACCTGAAATTATAAATAATTCGTCTCTCATGGTCTGCGTCCCGATTTGGCGGTAGCCGGCGTGTCAGCCTCGTGTCAGGTAGAAATGCACTGAAGCACCTCCTCAAGTTCCAGACCTTCTGGCGCGAACGAATTCTTGCCATCTCGATGATCGCTGACTCGTCTGGTTCGGCGTCCATTTCAGACACACTGCCATAAGCAATGCCCTTCCATGAAGAACCGGAAGCGTTGGCGTTGCCGGTCAGCGCGCGCGCGTGTCCCGCCGAGATCTCGCCGCTGCGGATGCAAGCCTGCACGGCCTCCGGCAGCTCGAGCAGCCTCAGCATGTCGGTGATATGGCTGCGGCTCTTGCCGACGACCTGGGCAATCTCGTCCTGGCTGTATTTGAACTCGTCGCCGAGCGCCTGATAGCCCGCCGCTTCTTCCAGCGGATTGAGGTCCTCGCGCTGGAGGTTCTCGATAATTGCCAGCTCGAGCGCCTCGACGTCGCTGGCATCGAGCACTACGACGGGTACCTCGTGAATGCCGGCACGCTGTGCGGCGCGCCAGCGGCGCTCTCCCGCGATGATCTCGAAGGCACCGGTGGCGCCGGGCGCCGGGCGCACCGCGATCGGCTGGATCACGCCGCGCTCCTTGATGGAGGCGGCGAGCTCGTCGAGTTCGGTTGCGGCGAACTGACGGTGCAGGCTGCGCGGGTTGGGCTCCAAGGACCCGATGGCGACGCGGCGCTGGTCGTGGGGCCAGCCCCCCTCATCGAGGATCACCTTATCCTCGGCGTCCCCTTGATTGACGAAACAGGCCGAGGCTTGCCGCTCGTAGACGTCGGCAAGGCGGCGCCGTGTTTTCAGCGACTTGGGGCCGAGTTCGCCGGTCAGCACCAATCCCATTCCGAAGAGAACGTCCTGGGTGAATGTTGCCGAAACTCTCAAGGCGGGATGTTGGCCCCAAGGCCGGCGCGCGGGGGGCGTTCTCAGAAAAACGAGATCTGAAATACTTTATTAGTGGTGTTGCCGCCCCAGTGACGCAGGAACTCCACGTCTACCTGCGGCGCAGTTCGGGCGAAGGTGATCGTTATTCCCAAGTCTTTGCCAATGATTTTTTTTCCTAAAATCCTCACCCCTCGATGGTCCAACAACCAGGTCGTAATTGACTGCATGAAGGACACGAGACCGCCGCTGATGGCTTCAGCGATCAGAAATTGGAGAAAGTCACCGAGGCTGGCTCCCAAATTATATTCGCTCGCCTCGTCTTTGCCGGTCAGAGTAAATCCTAGCGGGGCCAGCCACTTAAGAATTTCGGTAGGACTAACAGTCTCCGCGTGTCCTTGATAAATGGTGCCGGGCATCGGCCGATATCTTCGGATCGCGTCCCCTGCTTCCCGCGTCACGGCGGTCCCGCCGAGAGCTATTAAGAGATTAACGGCATCCTCTAGTTCCATCTTTGCAGCGCCGCGGCCCCGGCCTTTTTGGGCGATCAGCCCTCTCTCTCGAGCAAAGCGACCGTAGGCAAAGATTGTGGCCTCGGGGATCTCGGTAAGGTTGGCGAGCGCTTCAACCAAATCGCTGAGAATCGCCATGGATCTCCCCAAAACATTGTGAGCAACCGTAGCATTTGCATATGTTGCCGCAACAATATTGCATCTGTTGCGACGACATTTGTCGATTATCATTTGTTGCGACAACATTTGAATTGACCTGGCCTGTTGCTCGTGCGATAGGCGGAAGCGCTCACAGCGTCAAAGGACGGCTCAAATGCCCGCCACCGACACCGCAACAGCCGCGCGAGGCAAGGCGTCACCGCGAGGAGCCCGATCGCGCCTTATGCAAAACACGGCGACTCTATCGCCGTCGCCGGGACCCGCAGAACTCATTCCGGAAGCCGACTTCGCCAAGCTGACCGGGTGGTCGATCCCAACTCTGCGGACGTGGCGATGCCTTCACAAAGGGCCACCTCACATCACAGTCGGCCGCAAGGTTTGGTATCGGCGCTCATCCTACGAGAAATGGCTGCTGGAACACGAGCGCGGTTCCGAACGAGCGCGTCGGCGAGTGACACCCTCAAAATCCTAATTCGGCCCGTCGGCGACCGCCGACGGTATCAGGCGTGAAGTGTGCACATCGTACCGCAGGCGAGGCGCTTTGCCCGCCTGCGGTTGGGCGGTATTGCCCCGCATCGGAGGTCGCATGAGCGACAAACTCGCCGCCTGGCTCGGTCAGGTGCACACCGACCCTCAACTTCCGGCGCCCACATTTAAGTTTGCGTTTGGCCTGACGCAAATCGCCGACGGGACGGGCTTCCTGCGCAGCGGGGCGGTGGCGAAACTCGGCCGCGATGTCGGCGACGCCGGCGAGCCGATCGGCGACATCCTGGGGCGCCTGATTGCCGGCGGGCACCTTCAAACCGTCGGCAATGGTTCGAAGATCAAGGGCTATCGGCTCGTGGTGCGCGCCGTCAAGGCGAGGCGCCAGACAACGTCCGACCGGCCAAATCTCGGCACACCGCCCGCTGCAGTCATTCCGATATCAAAGGTGCGACAATGACTTACGAACTCAGCCCCCTGCACAATAGCTGCAGCCGGCTAGGGGCATATTTCCGCCATCTCCGATGCTCTAAATCCCAATGAAATAAGGGCTTTTTACCCCTTACGGACATCGCGGACGAGGTGGACCAAGCGGCACAAAACGGGCACGGAGACCGCACACAAGACGGCACAGCCGCCCGGCGCAATTCATCCGCCCTGGCCGCCTCCCCAAGAACGACGAAACCCCGCGCTCCTGCCAGGGCACCGCGGGGTTTCTGATCACCGCTTGATGATCGCCAACAACCCTTCGAAGGGCGGCCGACCTCTTTTAAATAGCATATTCCTGCACCGCCAGCATCGGCGAGGGTGCTCGGGCCCTAGGTGGTTGCCATGAGGGCCCCCCTCCCGCGACATGTCGGCGAGCGCGACGCCGATCGCCGACATGATCGCTCAGATGCACGCCGCGATTGAGCTGGCCGTCGCCACCGTTGAAAGAGCCACCGCAACCGGCGCCGCGGCTGCTGAATGTCAGCCGTCCACCTCCATGTCCACCGGCCCGGTGGACGCGCGGCAGGAGAAGAGGCGGCTCTCCGAACGCCTAAAGAAGCGCAAATGGCGCGCCAAGAGCAAGAATTCGCCCCCGGCATCGACCGATCGTCCGGTGGACGTGTCCACCACCGGAACGGTGGACACGGTGGACATGTCCACCTCGTTCTCTCTCTCTCTTCCTTCTTCTCTTAAGAAAGAAAAAACAACCTCAGAGAGAGGCGCGTGCGCGCGCGAAGCCATGTCCACCGGTGGACATCCCGGCGGACTGGCGGCCGTCAGTCGAGGGCGAGCAATTCGCGGCGGACCGCGGCTTCACGCCAGCGGAAATCGCGGACGTGGCCTTCAAGTTTAGAAATCACTTCTCGGGAAAGGGCGAGCGGCGGCGTGATTGGTCGAAGGCATGGTTGAATTGGGTGCTTGAGGAGCGCCGGCCGCTCTGTGCGATCCAGGGCGGCAAAGCCGACCCGCTCTGGGAAGCGCGCCGGTTCACCGAAGCCGAATGGCGTGAGAAATACGCCCTCTTCGTCAGAGTCGTCGCCAGCAACCCCTCATACCCGTGGCCGAAGAAATGGGGACCGGGGCTCGGTACGCCCGGATGTCTGATGCCCGAACCACTGCAGCGCGAACTGCTGGCTGCCCATTCAATTCCACCAAACAGAGGATCTGAAAAATGCACGGCCCAAGCCCAATAATTTCGATGCCGCGGGTGGACCGCATTCCACCGCAAAACGTGGATCTCGAGCAGGCGGTGCTCGGCGCCATCCTGCTAAACAACGACGCATTCCATCTGGTTTCTGATTTTCTTGAGCCGCGGCATTTCGCCGAACCGATCTGCAGCAAGATATTCGAAGTCTGCAGAGAAATGATCCTGGCCGGCAAGATCGCGACCCCACTCACCCTCAAGACCTTCCTGCCGGCTGACATCGGTATCGAGGGCTTGACGCTCAGCCAGTACTTGGCCCGCCTCGCAGCTGAGGCGATTAGCGTCGTCATGGTCGCCGATTACGGTCGAGAAATTCGCGAGCTGGCCGCGCGGCGGGACATCATCGCGTTAGGCGAAGACCTGATCGAGGCCGGCCAGGATACCAGCCAACAGACTGCGAAGGTCGTGGCCACGGGCGGGATCGAGCGGCTCGACGAGATCGTTGCCATCGACGGCCGCGTCCACGCGACCAGGTTCGAGATCGGTCGCGCTGCAGACGATGTGGTGAATCAACTCGCCGAGGTTTTGAAGAATGGAGGCCCGCGAACCATCACCTGGGGGCTTTCCGAGCTCGACAAGGTGGCACCCTGCCTCAAACCGGGAAGTCTTGTCGTACTGGCGGGGCGGCCCGGAATGGGCAAGAGCGGGGTGGCCCTGGCGACGATGTTGCGGGCGGCGCGGTATGGAGGATCCCGCGTGCTGTTTTTCAGCCTGGAAATGACAGCGCAGGAATTGACCGTCAGGGCGATCTCGAACCTTTGCTACGATGCCGGGCACCCCATCGCATATTCCGATATCCTGAGAGGCAAAGTCTCTGACGCCGATTACGAGCACATCGAAGATGCCCGGCGGCTGCTGCAGCAGACTTTTGTCATCGAGGAGCAACCGGCGCTGACGGTCTCACAGATCGCAGCCTCGCGCCCGCAAGGAGCAGCAGCGGCTTGAACGCCAGGGCGCCGCCCTCGACATCGTTGCCGTCGACCATATCCACATCGTGGCTGCAACAAACCGATACGCCGGTGCTCGCGTTCACGAGGTTTCGGAAATCAGCGCGGGTCTGAAGGCGCTCGCGAAAGAACTTCGGATTTCCGTCGCTGGCGTTGAGCCAGTTGAACCGGGATCTCGAAAAACGCAGCGAAGAAGACAGGCGGCCACAGCTTTCTGATCTGCGTGACTCCGGATCAATCGAGCAGGATGCTGATGCTGTCCTGTTCGCCTATAGGGGCAGGAATATTACTGCCAAAAGCTTTGCGACGATCCGGGGGAGGGGTAAAAACCGTGCGCCAAGAGCGCTTGAGCAGGGTGAGAAACATCCTCGAACTCAATGTGGGGAAGCAGCGCAGTGGCCCGACCGGAACGGTGCGCGTCCGCTTCGATGCCGCAACTACGATATCATATCGACGACCTCACCGCGAGCCCATGACCGCGCTCGCCGCAGTCGCCGATCTCTTCGGCTTGCCGCCGATCGGCGAGATCCCACGACGACGTCGCCCGCGGGCTCGCGACCTTGGCGGCCCGGCGCGCCCATCTGGCCAGTCGATCGGCGCGAATTGGTGGACCGTAGATGGTGGCACAGCGTCCAGGCGTTCGCCGCCCTCCATGACGCCACGCGCGAGCCTACGGCTGGAGCGAGCACGGGCCTCTAGGCCTATCCCGGCTCGCACCGTGGGCTGATGTTTCGAGGATGGGTGCCGCCTGGATCGTCGCAAGGAGCGGTCACCGAGTGGCAGGCATCGACGGCGACGGGATATTGCTGATCAGCCCGAACGGCGCCCGGCTCCGGATTTATCGTGTCGAGCCCGACGAGTGCACAGTGGCGGCCTGGGCGCTCTGCAGGGCGGCCTAAAGGGGGCCGCGTCATCGGCGGCCCCGGCAAGGAAGCCGAAATCGATGCGGCCTACTTCGGCGGCTACGTCAAGCCGGCCAACATGAAGGCAATCGCCTTGATCGCCGCTTCGGCCAAAACCAGTCCGGCAAGCGCAAGGCCGTGGTCGTGATCCGCGAGCGCAACGGCAATTCACTGCCGGCCGTGTTCCGCTCGAGGGTGCCGCGCTGTCATTCATCAGGGCCCGGATCGCGAAGGGCACCATGGTTCATGCTGACGAAGCCGGCGCCTGAAACGATCTTCACAGCCGCTTCGAAATGAAGCGCATCAATCACCAAGAGGCGTATTGCCTCGCTGGCGCTTGCACCAATTGGGCCGAAATATTCTTCTCGCCGGATGCGGCGTGGTGAGATTGGCCACCATCACCATATCGCCGGCCCCTACTTGCTCCGCTATGCGCAAGAGGCGTCGTGGCGTGAAGACAACCGCCGTATCAGCAACGGCGAACAGGTCCGCTGCGTTGCGGGACTGGCAATGGCGTCAAAGCCGAGCGTCGATTTTTCCGGCTATTGGCAGCGCCATCTTCGACCGTAATAAAATTTTGATCGTAATTTTTTTGCAACTGCAATTTCTATTGTTAACGCATTTTACGTTTCGCGGCACTTTGAACTTGAAAATTCCTGCCGATCGGCACCACTTGCATACGGAAGTGGTGACTAGTCTGCTAGGCCGCGTGATCGCTTCCAGGGGGTTGGTACCAGGAGCCCAAGATCGAACGGAGCATCAGCGAGGTAACAGCTCGCCGCTCTAACCTTTGAGCTACCCTGGCACTCTCCCTCGATAGTGGTGACCCCACCCGGACTTCGAACCGGGAACCAAGCCTTACGACGGGACTGCTCTATCCATTGAGCTATGGGGCCATAACGACGACGCCCGGAAGTTAGCCGCTTCCGGGCGTCGTTTTTCATCCTCCGTTGCTTGCTTTGACAATCTTGAGTGGGGGCTCCTGCGGCGCCTGAGGTGTCGCAGGGTAGTAGCGTTCGCCGTCAAAAGTGAGCGTTCCCTCGCGCTTAAACCTGCTCAGCAGTGACGAAACCGAAGCGCGTTCAAGGGTGCGTCCCATGGTGGATGCTCGCTCGACGATTTCGGCAGCCGTAGCTCCCTGCTTTCCTGCTTCGGTGACTATCTCCATCACCGTGCGCTTGACGTTTCGACTTTTCGTGCCAGCCCCAGCACCGCCAAGAGCGCGGAGGGACGCCTCCACGCCGATTACTTGGTTTTGCAAGGCTTTATCGCCTTTTGGTGCTGCGCTATGGCCCCCTGTAATCGCTCCCGCAAGTCGATCAGAGTTTGCATCTGGACTTTATTCCTTGCCATTGTTGCTCCTGTGGTTGTGGTGGTGCGCCCGACGGGATTTGAACCCGTATGCTGCTAGGCCGCGATTTTCTGGATCGCTGCGTCTGCGAATTCCGCCACGGGCGCGGAACATAGATATGCTACCAGCCGCCGGACGGCGCGCAACAACTTTTTTGCGTAACGCATGTTTCACGTGAAACACTTGTCAAGGTTGTCAACGTTGTCAATTCTGTCAATCAGAGAAAATCAGGAAAATCAGGGAACTAGGGGAATCATTTTAACCGCCACCGCTTCGGCATCCCTTCGCCGAACTGCTCCACCGTCTTGCCGGCATGGTTCTCCAAGGACGACCGCACGGCCTGTTGCAGCATCTCGTGCTGGTGCGCCGTGGCGTCCGTGACGCCCTTAGCGGCCAAGACGGCGTCGGCGATCTGTCGAACCGTAAGCGCCCCCTGAGCGGCCCGCAGCGTCTCCAGGGCCGCCCGGAACAGCTGCCCGGGAGGCACGCCGGAACGAGCGGCTCAGCATCTGAGTTTTATTCCTGACGTTGGGCAGTTCAAGATTTGAGCTCACCCCGGCGTCGGGGCCCGACCACCTCACATGGGGCCCCTCCTCAATATTTTATTGGACCTGGAAAATTATTTCACGTGCCGTCGAACCAGGACCGGGTCGAGCGTCTTATACGCAGGGTGTTCGACTGGGGGCGAAGGTGCGGTACCGCGAAAACATTCCTTTGGCCGTTATGAGCCTCATCAGCTTGGCCGTCCTATTCCTCTTCGCTATCTCGGAGATGGAGATGCGGGCCACGCCGCGGCAACATGACAGTTGCGGCGGTTCGCAACAGGCCACTATCTCGCCGGATGGTTGCTCGCCTCATTCGGGCTGACGAATTTGTCACGCTTGCGGCGGCACTTCCCTAGCGAGCAATTTCCATTCGGGCGGTTCGGACGTGAGTGGGGTTACCTCGATAACCTCCGCGTCCACGGATCCACCGTCGATAGGCACTTTCAGGCGCTGACCTTTGGTCAATTGAGGCGGCAAGGTCGCGCTTGTGCGGTCGGTTTTGCCGCTCCAGCTCGATCTCGTATTCGATGAGTTCCAAAGGGATCACCCTCTTTCGCTCCCCACCCCCCCGAAGGGCTGAGCCGTAGGGACGTTTGGTCCCGACCTCGCGGGGCTGGGGGGCACGGGGGTGAGGTCGGGACCAGCTCTGTCGAGCGGAGGAATAATTCGGACGCGAACGATTTGGTTCCGGAGCAAGACGGCGCGCAACACCTTTCGCCCGCACGTTGCCGACCACCAAGCCGCCGGCGCCGCAGACCCCAGCCCTGCGACGGCCAATCCCAAAGCTGGGGTCGACGCCAGGGCAGATGTGAGACCAGCGGCCGCCCGAGCGCCATCTCAATTGATGCAAGAAGGGCGCCGCTCAGCTCGGTAAGTGTAACCGACCTATTTGGACGGCTGCGCGATGGCGGGACCATCCTCATCGCTTCGCAAATCCGCGCCCGCAATGAACCTCGCACCACGAACCGCCATCGACCACCGGAGCTCCGCGAAAACGGAAATCATAAATCGGGATGGCATCCGCCAGGGGCCACCGACATGCCTTCGGGCCGGCCTCCCAGAGTGATACGGCACATTTGGAATCGAACTCTGACGGCAACTCGCAGATCCCCGGTGCCGCCTTTTGGGCTGGGGGCTTGTCGCCCGGCAGGCTGAACGGCTTCCGGCCGGCGCGCGCGGTCTTCGTCAACGCCGGGGGTGCAGTGGTCACCGCCGGCGTCCCAACTGGGCCGCATCGTACACGCGAGGCTCGATCAGGCCGCCCGAAACCACCATGGCACCCTGCACCACGGTCAGGTGCCGACCATAAGCCTTGGTCTCATCGTCGCGGGTGATCGAAGCCCGGCAGGTAAAGCCGGCGCGCTCCCGGGCCACTGCCGCGAAGAAGAACCGCGCCAGCGCGAAGCAGTGATCCGTCTCGCGGCCGCGGATCTGCACCAAGTTCTGCGGCAGCACCACGGTATTGAAGCCGTGTGGGCCCGGCGCCACCAGGATGGTGAGCGGCAGCAGGAAGGTCAGGCGCACCGGATAGTCCGTCAAGGCGGGCTGGAATCGGAATTCCGGCGGCGCGCTTAATTCGCGGACGACCGTGACCGGCCTTGGCCGGATCCTGCGAAGCGTTTTGCGATAGCCCCGGACCAGGCGCCCATCGGCGAGGATGGTGAGAACGCGGCCGCTCATGCCAATCCGCAATTTTGTTGTTGAGACAGCATATTATGCCGCTCCTAACGCTTCCCGAGGGCGTCGTGGGCATGGGGCCCGGCGGCGAGGTCGCGACGGCGCAGGCCCTCAGGCGAAATTTCAACGAGCGATACGGCGATCTCAGCTCCAGGGTTTTAGAGTTCTGCCTCCGGACGTTCCAGCATGGCAACATCGACGGCCTCAAGCGTGCGGCAGAAGTGGCGTGACCGCGCGTGCGCCCGAAGCCGAGACCGTAATGCGGGGCGGCGACCGTCGCCGGAGGTCTGGTCCACCCAAAGGCCGGCCCGCGTTTAGTCCACGACGGCTCGGCGTGCGTCTGGTAGCGCACCTCGTTCGGGACGAGGGGGTCGCAGGTCAAATCCTGCCACTCCGACCAGCTTTCTCGTCGCTCCGATCACCTACGCGGCCAGTTATGCGGAACGAAACTCACCGGTGTTAATCTCGCGTCCTCGTTTCCACGCCGAACAGCGGCGTTGGGCGGCGCTGATCCCGCCGTCCCCGCGCGGGCGCGGGGACAGCAGTCGAGGTGCTGCGGCTTGGGATGTAGCGGCCGTCGACGATGGGAGATGCGATCAGGAACCTCATCCCTTAATGAGACTGGTCGTGAT
>CAWCZY010000019.1:0-214505 GCA_963800215.1 uncultured Alphaproteobacteria bacterium
AAGAGGCGCACGAGGTTTGAACGATGAGTGACATTGGCGAGCGGGTGAAGAAGATCGTCGTGGAACATCTGGGTGTGGAGCCCGACAAGGTCACGGAAGCCGCGAGCTTCATCGATGATCTCGGCGCCGACAGCCTCGATACGGTCGAACTCGTCATGGCGTTCGAGGAGGAATTCGGCTGCGAGATTCCCGACGACGCCGCCGAAACGATTCTCACCGTGGGCGACGCGGTGAAATTTCTCGAAAAGAATGCCAAGAGCTGACGACGGGCTGATGGTGCGCTGACGGGCGTGCGGACGGCTAGCCGCCGATCGCGCCGGCGCGGGCCCGTCGCGCGCGGCGGCGCGCGGGCATTGCGGCTATCCCATTCCGCGGGCTTTGCGAAAGCGGCCCGCCCGGCTAAATGTAACCGGGTGGGTCAGCATGCAGGCATGAAATGAGACGTGTGGTCGTAACCGGGATGGGGATGGTCACGCCGCTCGGCTGCGGCGTCGAGACGACATGGCGGCGGCTCCTGGCCGGCGAGAGCGGAGCGCGCCGGGTCGACACCTTCGACGTATCCGATCTGCCGTGCAAGATCGCCTGCAACATCCCGCGCGGCGACGGCACCGACGGCACCTATGATCCCGACCAGTGGCAGGAGCCGAAGGAGCAGCGCAAGGTCGATGAATTCATCACCTTCGCCATGTGTGCGGCGACCCAGGCGATCGCGGATGCCGGCTGCGCCCCGAAGACCTATGACGAGCAGATCACCACCGGAGTGATGATCGGCTCCGGCATCGGCGGCATCGAGGGCATCGCCGAGACCGCGATCATCCTGAAGGAAAAGGGCCCGCGCCGGGTGTCGCCGTTCTTCATCCCGGGCCGGCTGATCAACCTCGCCTCCGGCTATGTGTCGATCGCCCACGGCCTCAAGGGTCCCAATCATGCGGTCGTCACCGCCTGTTCCACCGGCGCCCATGCGATCGGTGATGCGGGCCGGCTGATCGCGCTCGGCGACGCCGACGTGATGGTGGCGGGCGGTGCGGAGTCCCCGATCAACCGGCTCTCGATCGCGGGCTTTTCGGCGTGCCGGGCGCTGTCCACCGGCTTCAACGAAGACCCGGCGCGAGGCTCGCGGCCCTACGACCGGGATCGCGACGGCTTCGTCATGGGGGAGGGCGCCGGCGTGGTGGTCCTGGAAGACCTCGCCCGTGCCCGCGCGCGGGGGGCGAAAATCTATGCCGAGCTGATCGGCTATGGCCTCTCCGGCGACGCCTATCACATCACGGCGCCCGCCTTGGACGGCGACGGCGCCTACCGCTGCATGAATGCGGCGATCAAGCGCGCGGGCATCAGCCCCGCCGAGATCGACTACATCAATGCGCACGGCACCTCGACCCCGCTCGGCGACGAGATCGAGCTCGGCGCGGTGCACCGCCTGGTCGGCAATGCGGCCGGCCGCATCGCCATGTCCTCGACCAAATCCTCGATCGGGCATCTGCTCGGCGCCGCCGGGGCGGTCGAGGCGATCTTCTCGATCCTGGCGATGCGGGACGGCGTCGTGCCGCCGACGCTCAACCTCGACAACCCCTCGGTCGAGACCGCAATCGACCTGGTGCCCCATGCCGCCAAGCCGCGCCACGTCGACGTGGTGCTGTCGAACTCGTTCGGATTCGGCGGCACCAATGCCTCGCTGGTGTTCCGCCGCTATGCCGATTGACCGCCTCGTGGGCAGGGCGGCGGCGGTGCCCTGAAATCACGCAGCGACCGATAAAACGCCACAATGCTGCGGAGGTTAATATGGTAGCGTGGGTAGATTGACCGAAATTGCAACGAGTTGGACGCATGGCCGACAGCACTGACCAGATTTCCGATCCGTTGGCGCGGGGATCGTCGTTCGCGGCGGACCCCTCCGGCCGGTTCGGCGGCGACTCCCGGCGAATCACGCCGCGCAGCCCGCGTGCCGCGCTCGAACCCGATCGGGTTCCGATGCCGACCAAGTGGTCGAAGAGCGCGCGGCATCCGATGGTGATCGCGGGCAATGCCGTTTTCACCATCCTGATCCTACTGACGATTCTGATCGGCGTCGGCTTCGCGGTGGGCAAGCACCGCTTCGATGCGCCCGGCCCGCTGACGGAGGACAAGATCGTCAACATCCCGCCCCGCTCGGGCATCCGCGACATCGCCGACCTCCTCACCAAGGAAGGCGTCATCGAGCATCCCCTGACCTTCATCGTCGGATCGCTTCTCGCCAAGACGCACGAGGAACTGCGGTTCGGCGAATATCAATTCAGCAAGCAGGCGAGCCTGCACGACGTCCTCAACACCCTCGTCAGCAACAAGGTGGTGCAGCATCAGATCACCGTCGCGGAAGGACTCACGTCCGAGCAGATCGTACAGCGTCTCCTGGAATCCGACATGCTCGCCGGCAACATCCGCGAGATCCCGCACGAGGGAACGATGCTGCCGGAGAGTTATCGCTTCCCGCGCGGCACCCCGCGGGACCAGGTGGTCCAGCGCATGCAGCAATCCCAAAAGCGCGTCGTCCAGGAGGTTTGGGAGCACCGCGCCCCCGATCTGCCGCTGCGCACGCCGGACCAGCTGGTGACGCTCGCCTCGATCGTCGAGAAGGAGACCGGCCGCTCCGACGAGCGCACCAGGGTCGCCGCCGTGTTCGTCAATCGCCTGAAACAGCACATGAAGCTGCAGTCCGATCCGACCATCATCTACGGGCTGGTCGGCGGCAAGGGCACCCTCGGCCGGCCGATCCTGCGCGGCGAAATCGAGCAGCCGACGCCCTACAACACCTACGTCATCGAGGGACTGCCGCCGGGCCCGATCGCCAATCCCGGCCGCGCGGCGCTCGAGGCGGTGGCCAATCCGGCCCGCACCAAGGAACTCTATTTCGTCGCCGACGGCACTGGCGGGCATACCTTCTCCGAGACCCTCGATCAGCATCAGAAGGGCGTAGCGCGGCTGCGTGCGCTGGAACAGCAACGCGACGGCACGGCGGCCGCCGCGGCCGACCCGGTGGCGGCGGCTCCCGCTCCTGCACCGGCGCCAACTCCCGCCGCCCGGCGCGCGACCCAGGCCTCCCCGCGCCAGCCGGCTTCGACGACCCCGCGGTAGGTGCCGACCGAGGACGCCGACGGAGGAAGTCTGCCGTATCGTCAGTGCTTTCTCCATGCACACGCCGGCGTGATCGAATCCGGCGAGGAGGGGTTGACATCCGGCTAGTGACGAATTATTAAATTCATCACCATTCACCATCGACTGAATACATGAGTCCGCAGCAGTGAACCCGCAGGTCAGAAGCAAGCCGGACGATACCCGCGCGCGGATCATGGAGACCGCGGAGGCGCTGTTCCGCCGGCTCGGATTTGCCAAGACGACGGTCGCCGACATCGCCGCCGAGCTCAAGATGTCGCCGGCCAATTTCTATCGCTTTTTCCCGTCCAAGAACGCCATCGTCGAAGAAATCTGCCGGCAATGCCTGTCCGAGGTCGAGGAGAAGGTCCTGGGCTGTGGCGCGCGCGAAGGGCCCGGCGGCGCAGCGGATGGAGCGGCTGTTCCTCGAGATCCTGGCCTATCACAAGGAAAACCTGCTCATCGAGCATCGCGTCAACGAAATCGTCGTCTTTGCGATCGAGCACATGTGGGACACCATTCGTGCCCACAAGGATGTCGAGCGCAACATCATCGAATTGATCTTGCGCGACGGCGTCGAGACAGGCGAGTTCGAGCCGATCAACCCGCGGGAGACCGCGGACGCGATCTTCCGCTTGATGGTCGGCTCCTGCCACCCGATGCTGGTGAGCGAAGCCCTCGAACAGGGCCATGATGTGGAGGCCGAGGCCCGCGCTTCCATCCGCTTCATCCTGCGCGCCATCACCCCCCGCCGATAATCCCATGTCGAACCCAGGCGACGCCCAAGCTTGTCCAGAATGTGACGAAATACGAATTTCGTCAGGTAACATAAGTCAGTAAGGAGCGCCGTCATGCCTGCTTCGATGTCCTCGTTGAAAGCGCTTACTGCCGTCGCCCTGTTGCCCCTGCTCGCGGCCTGCCAGGACCAGGCGGTCTCCGCCGTCGCAAAACCCGAGCGCCCGGTACAGGTCCAGCGGGTCGCATTCCGGCCGGAAAAGGCGAGCGGCGAATTCGTAGGGGTGGTGCGCGCGCGATACGAGACCGATCTCGGATTCCGGGTCGCGGGCAAGATCACCGACCGTATCGTCAATGCCGGCGATACCGTGCGCGCCGGCGACGTAATCGCGCGCCTCGATCCGAAAGACCTTCAGCTTCAGGTCGCGAGCGCGGAGGCGGAGATATCCGCAGCCACCTCGAATTTCGCCCAGGCCTCATCCGATGAAGTGCGCTTTGCCAGCTTGAAGACCCGTGGCTTCGCGGCGGTCGCAGACTACGAACGCAAGAAGGCTGCCGAAGACGAGGCCGAGGGCCGGCTCGAACGCGCCCGGCGTACCCTCGATCTCGCCCGCAACCAACTCGCCTATTCCGAGCTCAGGGCGAATGCCGACGGCGTCATCACCGCCACCCTCGCCGAGCCCGGGCAGGTCGTCGCCATCGGCCAGGCGGTGGCGCGATTGGCGCAACACGGTGAAATGGAAGCGGCGGTCGCGCTGCCCGAGAACTGGCTCGGCGAGGCGCGGACGTCGCAAGCGAGCGTGCGGCTGTGGTCGGGCCCGAAGCGACGTTTCACGGCACGCCTGCGCGAACTGTCGCCCCAGGCTGACACCATGACCCGAACCTACGCGGCGCGCTTCACGATCGAGCATCCCGACGAGACGGTCGCGCTCGGCATGACCGCCACGGTCACGCTGTCCCATGACGGCGCGGCGGCGGTCGCAAAGCTCCCGCTGGCGGCGGTCCTCAACCGCGGCACCGGCGCGTCGGTCTACGTGATCGACAAGTCGGGCATCCTCGAACTGCGCCCGGTCACGGTCGCGTCCTTCACCGCGGACGCCGCGCTCTTGACCGCGGGCGTGAACGCCGGCGAACGCATCGTCACGCTCGGCGTGCAGACGCTCGCCGCGGGTCAGAAGGTCCGTGCCATCGAAGATCACTGACATCCAAGAGCATTGACGGGGCCCGCACCATGAAGCGCTTCAATCTCTCTGAATGGGCGATCACGCACCGCGCGCTGGTCCTGTTCATGATCCTGGTCCTCGCCGGGGCAGGGACCTATTCCTACTTCAATCTGGGGCGCGCCGAAGACCCGTCCTTCACCATCAAGACCATGGTGGTGAACGTGACGTGGCCGGGCGCGACCGCCACCGAGATGCAGACCCAGGTCGCCGACGTGATCGAGAAGAAGCTGCAGGCGCTGCCCTATCTCGACCGGGTCGAGACCTATTCCCAGCCGGGCGTCTCCTTCATCCAGGTCTACCTGATCGACCGGACACCGCCTTCCCTGGTGAAGGAGCTCTGGTATCAGGTCCGCAAGAAAGTCGGCGACATCAAAGGCGATCTGCCGGCCGGCGTCATCGGGCCCGCCTTCAACGACGAATATGGCGACGTCTATTCCGCGATCTACATGCTGACCGCGGACGGCCTGAGCCTCGCGGAACTCAAGACGCGCGCCGAAGACATCCGCCAGCGGCTGCTGCGCGTTCCCAATGTCAACAAGGTCGATCTCATCGGCGAACGGCCGCAGAAGATATTCATCGAGCTCAACCACGCCAAGCTCGCGACGCTCGGCGTCACGCCGCAGCAGATCTTCGACAGCGTCGCCCGGCAGAACGCGGTCACCTCCGGCGGCTCCGTGGACACCGCGGCGGATCGCATCAACCTGCGGGTCACCGGCGCGTTCTCGGGCGCCGACGCCATCGCGGCGGTCCCGGTAGAGACCGGCGGCCGGACTTTCCGGCTCGGCGACATCGCGTCGGTCAGCCGCGGCTACGAGGATCCGGCGACCTTCATCGTGCGGGAAGGCGGCAAGCCGGCGCTCGGCCTCGGCGTCTCGATGCAGGACGGCGCCAACATCCTCACCCTCGGCGAGGATCTCAAAGCCGCCATGGAAGCGATCACGGCGGAGCTTCCGGTCGGCCTCGATGTGACCCAGATCGCCGACCAGTCGGGCATCGTGGAGCATTCGGTGGCGGAGTTCCTCGAAACGTTCGTCGAGGCGCTCGCCATCGTGCTCCTGGTGAGCTTCGTTTCGCTCGGCTGGCGCGCCGGCATCGTCGTCGCGCTGTGCGTTCCGCTGGTGCTGGCGATCGTGTTCACGATCATGTACGCCGCCGGCATCGACCTTCACCGCATTACGCTGGGCGCGCTGATCATCGCGCTCGGGCTTCTGGTCGACGATGCCATCATCGCCATCGAGATGATGGTGGTGAAGATGGAGCAGGGCTGGGACCGCGCCCGTGCGGCGACCTTCGCCTGGACCTCGACGGCCTTTCCGATGCTGACCGGCACCCTCGTCACCGCCACCGGCTTTCTGCCGGTCGGCTTTGCCAAGTCGAGTGCCGGGGAATATGCCGGCAGCATTTTCTGGATCGTCGGCCTCGCCTTGCTCGCCTCGTGGGTCGTGGCGGTGCTGTTCACGCCCTATCTGGGCCTCATGCTGCTGCCCGATCTGGCCAAGCGGGGCGCGCACGGCGATCCCGACGCCATCTACGACACGCGCATCTACCGCGGGCTGCGCCGGGTGATTGAACTCGCGCTGCGCCGGCGCAAGACCGTTGCCGCCGTGACGGTGTCGATGTTCGTCGTGGCGCTCGCGGGCTTCGGCTTCGTCCAGCAGCAGTTCTTTCCGACCTCGACGCGTACCGAGCTGTTCTTCGAGATGCGGTTGCCCGAAGGCACCGCCATCGGCGTCACCGACGCGGCCGCCAAGCAGGCCGAGCATATGCTCGCCGGCGACCCCGATATCGTCACCTACACCACCTATGTGGGGCAGGGCTCGCCGCGCTTCTGGCTCGGACTCAATCCGGTGCTGCCGAACCCGAACTTCGCCCAGATCGTCATCGTGACCAGGGACATCGATGCCCGCGAGCGCGTGAAGGCGCGGCTGGAACGCGGCCTTGCCGAAGGCGCGATGCCGCAGGCGCGCGCGCGCGTCGACCGCTTCACGTTCGGCCCGCCGGTGGGCTTCCCCGTGCAGTTTCGCATCGTCGGCCCCGACCCGATGAAGGTGCGCGCCATCGCCGACCAGGTGCGGGCCGTCATGGCGGAAAACCCGAAGATCGTCGACCCGCACCTGAATTGGGGCGAACAGGTCAAGTCGATCCGCCTCGAGGTCGACCAGGACCGCGCCCGCGCCCTCGGCGTCACCCCGCAGGACGTTTCGCAGATGCTGCAGACGCTGCTCTCGGGCTACGTGGTGACGCAGTACCGCGAGGGTATCGAGCACATCGACGTGGTCGCCCGTGCGGTTCCCTCGGAGCGCCTCGAGCTCGGCCGCCTGCCGTCGTTGACCATCGTCACGCGCAACGGCATCGCCGTGCCGCTGTCGCAGATCGCGCGGCTCGATTACGATTTCGAGGAGCCGATCCTGTGGCGGAGAAATCGCGACATCGTGCTGACCGTGCGCGGCGACGTCGTCGACAGCGTGCAGCCGCCCGACGTCACCAACGAGGTTCTGCCGAAGCTGCGGCAGATCAAGGCCG
Organism: uncultured Alphaproteobacteria bacterium; assembly: GCA_963800215.1. GTDB lineage: Bacteria > Pseudomonadota > Alphaproteobacteria > Rhizobiales > Xanthobacteraceae > JAJPKK01. Next base: position 7,611 of record CAWCZY010000019.1, read on the forward strand.
GGCTCCCTTACGGGTATCGCATCGAGACCGGCGGATCGATCGAGGAAAGCGCCAAGGCGAATGTTGCGCTTGCAGCGGTGTTTCCGGTGATGGCGATCGCGATGCTGGCGCTGCTGATGGTTCAGCTGCAGAGCTTTTCACGGCTCGCACTGGTGTTCGTGACGGCGCCGCTTGGGCTGATCGGCGCGACCGGGGCCTTGCTCGTCTCCAACCGGCCGTTCGGCTTCGTTGCGCTGCTCGGCCTGATCGCGCTCGCGGGCATGATCATGCGCAATACCGTGATTCTCGTCGACCAGATCGACCGCGACATCGCCGCCGGCCACGGCCGGCATCGCGCCGTCGTCGATGCCACCATACGCCGGGCCCGGCCGGTGGCGCTGACCGCATTGGCCGCCATCCTCGGCATGATCCCGCTGGCGGGCAGTGTTTTCTGGGGCCCGATGGCCATCACAATCATGGGCGGCCTGTTCGTGGCGACGGTGCTGACGCTCGTCGTCGTGCCGGCGCTCTACGCGCTGTGGTTCAGGGTGCGAGCCGACGAGGAATTGGATGCGCGTGGGATTTTCGAACCGACGGTGCCGCGGGGCAGGGACTCTGTCCCCGTCGCAATTGCCGCAGAGTAGCGGTCGAGAGGGGGACGTGATGAGAAGACTGGAACAAGGAGCTGCCATGAACTGGTGCTATCGCGAACCTACGCTCGCGGAGATGCTCTCCGACACCATCGTCAAGTCGCTGATGAAGGCCGACGGTGTCGATCCGGGCGAGCTCGAAGCAATGATGAGGCAAATCGCCGCCGCGCGGACCGGGGATTGGTGGAAGCGGTTCGGCACGGAACGGAAGTATCCTGGAAAGATCGGGCAGGAATGTCTGTGACCCCGGGTTTACGGGTCGAAATGCCAGCGTTACAACCGTGACGAGTTCGAAGTTGCAACTCCCGATAGCGTTCGCGGTGTCGACAGGAGGGATCGCGATGAACAACAAGGCGGTTGCGATTTCCCTGGGACTTCTCGCCGGTCCGGTGCTGGCGACGGCGGCGCAGTCCGCTGGCCTGATCGAGACCTACGACATCGCGGAGGACGCCTATATCTACGCGTTCCCGATGATCGGCTACTACAAGGCGATGTACGAGTTCTTCATCGATAGGAAGTCGTCGCAGTACAAGGGATCGATGAACGAGCTCTACAACGAGGCGCGGGTGTTCACGCCCAAGGACACCGCCGTCGTCACCCCGAACAGCGACACGCCGTATTCCTTCGTCGGCATGGACCTGCGCGCCGAGCCGATGGTCATCTGCGTGCCGGAGATCGAGAGATCGCGATACTACTCGATCCAGCTCACCAGCATGTACACCTTCAATTTCGGCTATATCGGCAGCCGCGCGACCGGCAACGGCGCCGGCTGCTACATGGTCACGGGACCGTCCTGGAAGGGTGAAAAGCCCGCCGGCATCGCCAAGATCTTCAACAGCGAGACCGACTACGACGTCGCGATATTCCGCACCCAGCTGTTCGGCCCGGGCGACATGGACAACGTCAAGAAGGTCCAGGCCGGCTACAAGGCGCAGCCGCTGTCGCGGTTTCTGGGCAAGCCGCCGCCGCCCGCGCTGCCCCAGCCGAACTGGCCCAAATTCACCGACAACGCCTTCAAGACCGATGCCTTCGCCTATCTCAACGCCATGATGACCTACACGCCGCCCGTGCCGGAAGAGGTGGCGCTGCGGGCGAAGTTCGCCGAGATCGGGATCGGCCCGGGCAAGCCCTACAACTACGCGAAGCTGTCGCTGCAGGACCGCCTGGCCGTGGGGCTCGGCATCAAGCGCGGGTTTGAACGGATCGAGCAGGAGAAGGACACCTTCGGCACCAGCGTCAACGGCTGGCGGGTGACCTATACGGGCTTCGGCGACCGTGCCGACTACAACGGCAACTGGCTGGAGCGCGCGGGTGCGGCCCTTGCCGGCATCTTCGGCAATAACCCCGACGAGGCGCTCTATCCGCTCGCCATCACCGACGCCAACGGCCAGAAGCTCGATGGCGCCAAGCGCAACTACACGCTCACGTTCCCGGCGGACGGCTATCCCCCCGTCAATGCGTTCTGGTCGGTGACGATGTATGACGGCAAGAGCCAGCTTCTGATCGAGAATCCGATCAACCGCTACCTCATCAACTCGCCGATGCTGCCGGACCTCAAGAAGAATCCCGACGGCTCGCTGACGCTCTATATCCAGAAGGATTCGCCCGGCGCCGACAAGGAATCGAACTGGCTGCCGGCGCCCGACGGGCCGATCTACATGGTGATGCGGCTCTATTGGCCCAAGCCCGAAGCGCTCAACGGGAGTTGGAAGCCGCCCGCGATCGTGCGCCAGTAGTCGACGAGTAAATTAGAGCGTGAACCCATAAAATCAGAGGCGTTGGCGAACGTCCGCTTTGAATCGCATTCCCAACTCAAGTCGGACATCACGCGAGGTCCGAGATGGCCGTGAGCTGCCATTGGCCCCCTTTCGGGCACTCCGGCATCGGTGTAGTTTCAACTTCGCCAGTGGCACGAAGGAGGGACTCGTGAGCGCCAAAGCCAAAACCCTTACGACATCGCAATCCCGACGCTTGGATTATTCTCCGGTCATGTTGCGGGGGCGTGCCGCCCGGGTGAAAGCAACAAAATTTGGGCGCCGTCAATTTCTTCATCTGGCCGCGGGCGAAACCGCGCTTTTGGCCTTGCCGCACATCGCAAAGGCGCAGACCTATCCGTCGCGCCCCATCACAATTGTGGTGCCGTTCTCCGCGGGTGGATCGACGGATGTCATAGCGCGGATTGTGGCCGAGCGCATGCGGGGGTCGCTCGGCCAACCGGTCGTCATTGAAAACGTGGGAGGCGCCAATGGTAACATCGGAGTTGGCCGGGTCGCGCATGCACCTCCCGACGGTTACACGCTGGGCATCGGCCAATGGGGCACGCATGTCGTGAACGGGGCAGTCTACGCGCTACCGTATGACCTACTGAAGGATTTCGAGCCGGTTGGCCTTCTTTCGAGCAATCCGTTTCTCATCGTTGCAAGGAAAACTTTGCCGGCGAACGATTTGTCCCAATTGATCGCGTGGTTGAAGGCAAACCCAGACAAGGCGTCTCAGGGCACCACAGGCGTGGGCGGGGCGGGGCAAATAGCTGGCATTTTGTTTCAGAACGCCACCCACACCCACTATCAGTTCGTGTTCTACCGCGGTGCTGCTCCGATCATGCAGGATTTGATGGCCGGGCAAATCGATTTGGAATTTGACTCCCCGGTCACGTCGCTGCCGCAGGTACGTTCGGGGAGCGTCAAGGCATTTGCCGTCACGGCGAAAAGCCGCTTAGCTCTGGCGCCCGAAGTACCCACCGTTGACGAGGCCGGATTACCGGGGTTCTATCTTTCCTTCTGGCAGGCGTTTTGGGTGCCCAAGGGCACCCCGAAGAACATCATCGTCAAGCTCAACACCGCAGTCATGGAAGCCTTGGCTGATACATCGGTACGCCGACGGTTGGCGGATATCGGCCAAGAAATCTTCCCGCCCGATCAACAGACGCCGGAGGCCCTCCGCGCTTTTCACAAGGCGGAGATTGAGAAGTGGTGGCCGGTAATCAAGGCAGCGGGTATTAAGGCTGAGTGATCCAAACCGGCGGGAATTCCATAAAATTTCAGTTTGGCGAATGCCGCCAGCCCCGCGACCTGGTTAGGGTCAACCCGCCTCACGCACCGCGGCGAACAGATGATTTTTCGATTGTAGCTCTTTAGTATTGGGCAAGAGCATGCCGGCCGAGGCTTTTCCATGCCCGAATTTACCTTTTTCGACCCTCATCCAGGGCTGGCCGCCGTCGTCAACTCGATTTGGGACATCGACATTCCTGACGCACATTTCGCCAATTCAGTCTCGATCATGGTCTTGCCCGCCGTGTCTCCTGTCCTGCGCTTTCATTTTCGTGGCCCGACATCATCCCAGGCGCGCGCGAATTCGGGGCATCACCTGCAAACCGTAACCGGCGTCCAGACCCGCGCGGCTAGGCTGCGTCCGGGAGGACCGATCGGCGCCGTTGTGGTGCACCTCAAGCCGGAGGCGGCATGTCAGCTCCTGGGAGGCGGAATGCATGAATTCACCGACGCCTACATCGCGATCGGTGATATTTTGAGCGCAACCGACGTATCGTTGTTGGAGGAAATGCTTGCAGAGGCAATGGGTCCCGCTGAGCGAATTGCGCGGGTTCAGGCCTTCCTACTTCGCCACTTGAACATGCGGTCACCCGACCCGGTAGTGAAACAGGCTGTGCAATGGCTGCGCCGCGACCCGATGCTCCCTGTAGCTCGCCTCGCTTCCCGCCTCGAACTGCACGAGCGCCAGCTGTTGCGGCGGTTCGGAGCCGCCGTCGGAGCGGGTCCCAAGCAATTCGCCAATGTCGTCCGTATCGGCAGGGCCATCGCAGCAAGGCGGCACGGCGCCAGCTGGGCCGAGATTGCCGGCGCGTGCGGGTTCACCGATCAGGCGCATTTGACCAATGCCTTTAGCAGCATGGTCGGAGAACCTCCGGAAGCCTTCTTCCGACACGCATCAGTCGAGGCATGCCGCGCCCTGAACGCATCGCTTGCGGTGTCCGATTTTTGCAATACATTTTTTCTGTAAATCCATATTGTTTTTTCAGTCCAACGTCACTGCCCAGTGAAGCGGGTCGTTCGCCTATGACCGTTAAAATCAGAAACGCAACGCCCAGTGACGCAGGGATTTGCGGCCGCATTATTTATGATGCCTTCAAGACTGTTGCGGATCGCCACGGATTTGCACCCGACTTTCCGTCCGTGGCGCCAGCGACGGAGTTTGCGAAAGTTCTGACCTCTCATCCGAACATTTTTGGCATCGTCGCAGAGGTGGACGGCAGGGTAGTCGGAACGAATTTTCTCTGGGAGCGTGACCCGATCCGCGGTGTCGGTCCCCTCACAGTCGAGCCCGAGGATCAGGGTCGCGGCATCGGCCGACAGCTCATGGCCGTCGTACTGGATCGAGCGCGGGGTGCGGCTGGCGTTCGACTGGTGCAAGATGCCTTCAATACTGCCTCGATCGCGCTCTACGCTTCGCTCGGATTTGTGGTCAGAGAACCGTTGCTCCTATTGCAAGGTATGCCCAAGGAACAGCCGGTCACCGGCGCTACGGTCAGGCGCCTCACCGAAGCAGATCTCGGCATCTGCGGGATCATCGCCAAGCGTGTCCACGGGTATGAGCGTAGCGGCGAGCTACGCGATGCACTACGGTTCCTCAATCCGTTTGTGGTGAAGCGTGACGGCCGCGTTCGTGGTTATCTAACGATGCCTGCATTTTGGCCGGCCAATCACGCGGTCGCAGAAACCGAGCAGGACATGCAGGCCCTCATTTTGGGTGCCGCAGCGACTGGTCAGGAGCCGTCTTCAATGATCTTGCCGACGAGACAATCCGAGTTGCTCCGCTGGTGCCTTAGCGAGCCCTTTCGAGTTCTGAAGCCCCTGACGCTTATGACGATTGGCGCGTATCAGGAGCCGAAGGGCGCTTATTTTCCTTCTGTTATTTACTGACCCGCGCCCCCGGCGTCGCGGGTAACTACCAGCCGAGTAGCCTGTGCATTGGAAGTGGCGAGGGATGAAGTCTGAACGCGGGCAAATGAGCCACAAACCAATATCGCTTAACGGAATGGTCCGGCCGTGCTCCTGCCCGCCAGCGATGGAAGCCGACGTGCTGCGTTGCAACGAAGTCTCGCACCAAATTGACGCTTCGGGTCATTGGCTGCCCCGCCGTGTATGTGCTTGAACGGCGACGGGGGCTTTCCGGAAATACTGGTCCGTTGTCGATGATGACAGTCTGTGGCGCGCAATCCGCGTGAGCAAGGAGCGATGCCCTATTTCGCGGGCGGCGCAGCCGTTGGCCCGCCGAAAAAGCGGAAGAAGCGGGAGTCCGGCGCCATCACTATCCGCGTGTTGTTGGGCTGTAGCGCCGCTTCGTAGGCCTGCATGGAACGATAAAACGCGTAGAACTCCGGGTCCTTGCCGTAAGCTTCCGCGAAAATTCGAGCGCGGGTTGCGTCGCCGTCGCCGCGGGCCTGCTCGCCCTGCTGCGTCGCGTCCGCGACCAGCACGGTGACGTCGCGGTCGGCACGGGCGCGGATCTCCTGGCTCTTCTGGCTGCCCTGGGCGCGGAACTCGGCCGCCTCGCGCTGCCGTTCGGTCTGCATGCGCTGATAGACCGCCTGGCTGTTCTGGGTGGGAAGATTGGCGCTGCTGATCCGGACATCGACGACCTCGATGCCGAAGGCCTGCGCTTCGGCATCGAGCTGGCCGCGCACGCGCCCCATCAGCGCGGCACGATCGTCGCGCACCACCTGGGTCAGCGTCACGTCGCCGAGCACGCGCCGCAGCGCCGCGTTCAGCAGCGGCGACAGACGGGCATTGGCGCCGTCGATGGTTCCGACGGTCTGGTAGAAGCGCAGCGGATTGCGGATGCGATAGCGCGCGAACGCTTCGACGACGAGGCGCTTCTGGTCGGACGCGATGATTTCCTCTGGGGCGCTATCCAGGTCCAGAATCCGATTGTCGACATAGATCACGTTGTCGACGAACGGCATCTTCATGTGCAGGCCCGGCTCCGAAACGGTGCGGACGGGATCGCCGAGGCGGACCACCAGCGCCTGGCTGGTCTGCGGCACCGTGAACAGCGAGAAGAAGGCGATGAAGATCACGGCGAAGGCGAGCAGCGCGAGGACGCCGCCGATGTTGAAGTTCATGCGCCGGCGGCGGGCCGCGGCGTCGCCGAAGCCGTCCTCGTCACGGCGGCGCCGATCGAGGGGCGTCACTTTGCTGGTTCCCGTCATTGCGTATCTCCGTGCCGGACTCAGGCAATCGCATCGGCGTCGCCGAGACGATCCGGACAGTCGGCATAGATGTAGAGCGGCGGCGAAATGCCGTCGACGACCTGCTTGGAGATCACCACCTTGTCGACGCCTTCGAGGCTCGGCAGATCGAACATGGTGTCGAGCAGGATGGTCTCCATGATCGAGCGCAGGCCGCGCGCGCCGGTCTTGCGCTCCATCGCCCTGCGGGCGATGGCGCCCAGCGCATCTTCGGCGAGGCTCAGCTCGATGCTCTCCATCTCGAACAGCCGTCGGTACTGCTTGACCAGGGCGTTCTTCGGTTCGGTCAGGATGCGCTTGAGCGCCGGCTCGTCGAGGTCGCCGAGCGTCGCCACCACCGGCAGGCGGCCGACGAATTCGGGGATCAGGCCGTATTTCATCAGATCGGCCGGCTCGACGTCGCGGAACAGCTCGCCGGAGCGGCGGTCGTCGGGTGCCAATACCTGCGCGCCGAAACCGATCGAGGTGGCGCGCCCGCGTGAAGAGATGATCTTTTCCAGGCCGGTGAAGGCGCCCCCGCAGATGAACAGGATATCGGTGGTGTCGACTTGGAGGAACTCCTGCTGGGGATGCTTGCGGCCGCCGTGGGGAGGCACCGAGGCGACGGTGCCTTCCATGATCTTGAGCAGCGCCTGCTGCACGCCCTCGCCGGATACGTCGCGGGTGAGCGACATGCTGTCCGACTTGCGGCTGATCTTGTCGATCTCGTCGATATAGACGATGCCGCGCTGGGCGCGTTCGATGTTGAAATCGGCCGCCTGCAGCAGCTTGAGGATGATGTTCTCGACGTCCTCGCCGACATAGCCGGCTTCGGTCAGGGTGGTCGCATCGGCCATGGTGAAGGGCACGTCGAGGATGCGCGCCAGCGTCTGCGCCAGCAGCGTCTTGCCCGACCCGGTTGGGCCGATCAGCATGATGTTCGACTTGGTGAGCTCGACGTCGCTGTGCTTGGTCTGGTGGTGGAGGCGCTTGTAGTGATTGTGGACGGCGACCGAGAGCACCTTCTTGGCGTGATCCTGTCCGATGACGTAGTCGTCGAGAATGGTGCAGATCTGCTTGGGTGTCTGGATACCGTCGCCCGACTTCGCCAGCGAGGACTTGTGCTCCTCGCGGATGATGTCCATGCACAGCTCGACGCATTCGTCGCAGACGAATACCGCGGGTCCTGCGATGAGCTTGCGCACCTCGTGCTGGCTCTTGCCGCAGAACGAACAATAGAGCGTGGTCTTCGAGCTGGGCGCTTTGCTCATTCCCGCACTCCGCCGAGCGCAGGGGCCGGACGTTCGAACGCCATTGCCCGTTTCGGATAGCCGGGCCCGCGCTCCGCTCGGCCGCAGCCGGCAGCCTGAGCGCTGGGCCGCATGATGTCCCTGGGATTCATGGAAGGAATGCGAGCAACCCCTGTTGCGGCGTGTACGCCGCGAATGCGTTCACGCCAAAGACCGTCTCCGTGGGCGAGCAAGGCTTCGCTCCGCGGCCTCGCAACGCAAGATAAAACTCAGTGCCGCGTCTCGAGCAGCGGAGATCAGCGATTCAGCAAGCAGTCGCCGGATAATCCCGACGCTTCGAATGGCGCAGCCGCGTCGTCGCAATGGATGTATGTAGCAAAACCACGCGGGGCAAGCGCGCCTCATATAAACTGCGCCATGACATCAGCATAGCAGATAAAGCGCTACGCCATTGCGAAATTCCCGAGTGGCATTCGGGCGCTTCAAATAAATATGTGGCTATTCGTGCGGGATCGGCGCATGATGAGGACAACTTCGCCATGCCCCGGCGCGCAGGGCTTGTGGCTGAGCCCGCCCGCAATCGCTGCCCTGAAGTTAAAGCGGTCGTTCCCGACGAGATCACCGGCGATGTCGTCGCGCACGCCGCCGACGCGATGTCATGTGGACAGACGCGCTTTCAATCCGCTCTACCGACGTATGAAGGGAATATTACTTGCAGGTATTGGTCCGCGACAACAACATCGACCAGGCGCTTCGGGTGCTCAAGAAGAAGATGCAGCGCGAAGGCGTGTTTCGCGAGATGAAGCGCAGGAGGTTCTACGAGAAGCCGTCGGAAAGATCGGCCCGGGAGCAGAACGAAGCGCTGCGCCGGGCGCGCAAGCTCGCCCGCAAGAAGGCCCAGCGCGAAGGGCTTCTTCCGGCTCCGCGCGGCAAGAAGCTGGAGGCCGGTAGGCCGCCCGGGCGCGGCGGCCCGTTTTCAGGCGCCGGCGGGCCCCCGCGCCAGACGTAAGGTTTTCAGGGCTGAACAGCGGCGCAAGTCCCCTCTCCCGCTTGCGGGGGAGGGAGCACGAACCTTTCGGTCACGTGAATTGAAGCGTTAATTCGCGGACCAATTTTTAGGTCGGGGCGTCGGCGTTTTCGCGCAGCCGCCACAGCTGAAATCCCGACGCCGTGATCGCCTTTTCGATGGCTTCGCGGGAGAACTTGTGAGGCGGTGTGCCGCCCGGCGCGATCGCCCCGGTAATCACCCAGGGACCGTGTTGCCGCGGCAGGTTGTTGATATCGGGATCGCTGGCGAACGCGCGCAGACGCTCCGTCGATGCGGATTTGAATACATATATGCGCATGGCGTTCCTTTGTCCGAGCAGTTCCGGATGCGATCGTCGTCGCATCGATAGACCGGGAGCATCGGGACCCGGAACGGATGGTCGCGACGAGCGAGAGCGGCTCAGCGGGACATCTATCTTTGTGACGGAAATCCGGCGCCATCACAAGGCCAATTCCGCACACCGCGCGGGATGGTGAAGAGGGCATGCGCAGCCGAGGCCGCCGGCCTGACACCATCAGAAATCGGTCGGGATCAACTCGTAGGAGCCCTTGCGGGCGCGCGTGTAAATTTTCACGGCGGTTGCGTGTATCAGTTCGCGGTGCGAATCGAACGCACCGAGAAGTCCTGCCTCGTCGCCTCCGATGCCCGGCTGGATCCGCCGCAGCGCATCTTCGTTCACGAAAAATGCGGCCTCCATCGGGCCGTCATGGCCCCAAAACCGCACGGCCCGCCGCGTCGCATCGTAGGAGCGGCTTCGATTGGGGAAATTAAGCGCCATGATCCCGGTACCTTGTTGGAGCCGACATGTTGCCCGCCAAATCGTCCGCATCGGAGCCGCTGCAAGCGGCGCGAATGCGATTGTCTGGGGCTGCGGCGGCCGGTGGTGGCGTGACGGCCACCACTAAGGCTCGACCGAGAGCCGCTGGAAATCAGCGAGCACGGCAGCGATGAGCGTCTGTCTGCGCGGATCCTGCGCCCACAATGTACCAGCAAAGAGGTTGAGAAGATAGCGTGCCTTCTCCGCGGCCTCCTGCCAATTCGCCGCCGGTGCGGCGATCAGATGGGTTTCGAGTTCTTCCTGCCGCACACGCAGCGCTGCCTCGTTGGCTTCGACGTCTGCCAGCAAGCGGCGAAGGTCCGTCGCCTTCTGCGCTGCCATGCCGCGATGCTCGTCGAGCTCGATCGTCCTATCGGTCATGGCCATTTCCCAGGGTCGGACGGCATTCGACCAAACTCATGTATGATCGAATCGCGGAAACGCCAGCGGTAACGAGTAGCCCGGACGAAGCGCAGCTCCATCCAGGCTGCGACGGTTGCCCACGAACTACAGCCGCGTGTACCTCAGGCGCAACGCATTGGCGACGACGCTGACCGAGGAAAGCGACATGGCGGCGGCGGCGATGATCGGCGACAGCAGGATGCCGAACGCGGGATACAGCACGCCTGCGGCGATGGGCACGCCGGCCGCGTTGTAGACGAAGGCGAAGAACAAGTTCTGCCGGATGTTGCTCATGGTGGCGGCGGAGAGCCGGCGCGCCCGCACGATGCCGGTAAGGTCGCCGCCGAGCAGCGTCACCCCCGCGCTTTCGATCGCGACATCGGCGCCGGTACCCATCGCGATACCGACATCGGCCGCGGCGAGCGCCGGGGCGTCGTTGACGCCATCGCCCGCCATGGCGACCACGCGGCCGTCGCGGCGCAATTTCTCGATCACCGCGCTCTTGCGGTCGGGCAGCACTTCCGCCTCGACCTCGGCGATGCCGAGCCGGCGCGCCACCGCCTGCGCGGTGGTTTTGTTGTCGCCGGTCAGCATGACGACGCGCACGCCTGCGTCGGCGAGCGCGCGCAGCGCCGCCGGCGTCGTCGGCTTCACCGGATCGGCAATCGCGATGACCCCCGCGGTCTTTCCGTCGATGGCGAGAAAAACCGCCGTCGCGCCGTCGCCGCGCAATCGTTCCGCTTCGGATTCGAGCGCCGCCGTCGAGATCCCGGCTTCCGCGAAAATCTTCGCGTTGCCTAGGACGATCCGCCGGCCCTCGACCATCCCGATGACGCCCTTGCCGGTGGGAGAGTCGAACCCGGTCGCCGCGGGAACGGCAATGTTGCGTTCGCCGGCGGCGTCGACGATGGCGCGGGCCAGCGGATGCTCGCTCGCCCGCTCGACGCCGGCCGCGAGCCGCAGCACTTCGTTTTCGTCGAAGCCCCCGGCGGCAACCACCGCCACGACCTTCGGCTTGCCTTCGGTCAGCGTGCCCGTCTTGTCCACCACGAGGGTATCGATCTTCTCCATCCGCTCCAGCGCTTCCGCGTTCTTGATGAGAACGCCGGCCTGGGCTCCGCGGCCGACGCCGACCATGATCGACATGGGCGTTGCGAGGCCGAGCGCGCAGGGGCATGCGATGATCAGGACCGCCACTGCCGCGACCAGGCCGAACGCCAGTCGCGGCTCCGGGCCCCAGACCGCCCATGCGATGAAAGCCAGCACGGCGACGAGGATCACTGCGGGCACGAACCAACCGGCCACCTGATCGGCGAGCCGCTGGATCGGCGCGCGCGACCTCTGGGCCGTAGCGACCATCTGGACGATCTGGGCGAGCATGGTGTCGCGGCCGACCTTGTCGGCGCGCATGACGAAACCGCCGGTCTGGTTGATGGTGCCGCCGATGAGCTCGGCGCCGGCCTTCTTGGTCACGGGCATGGACTCGCCGGTCACCATGGATTCATCGAGCGAGGAGCGTCCTTCCAGCAGCACGCCGTCGACCGGGACCTTCTCGCCGGGCCGCACCCGCAGGCGATCCCCGACGACGACGGTATCGAGCGGGACGTCCTCGTCGCTGCCGTCGGCGCGGACCCGGCGGGCGGTCTTCGGGGCGAGATCGAGCAGCGCCCGGATCGCCCCGGACGTCTGCTCGCGCGCGCGCAGCTCCAGGACCTGGCCGAGCAGCACCAGCACAGTGATGACGGCGGCGGCTTCGAAGTACACGGCGACGGCGCCATCGGGCCCGCGGAACGCCGTCGGAAATGCGCCTGGCACGAGGGTCGCGAAAAGGCTGTAGAGCCAGGCCACACCGGTGCCCATAGCGACCAGCGTGAACATGTTGAGGTTGCGGCTCACCAGCGATTGCCAGCCCCGCACGAAGAACGGCCAGCCCGCCCACAGCACGACCGGCGTCGCCAGGACCAACTGGATCCAGTTGGAAACCGTGGGTTCCACCAGCATGTGCAGGTTGATGAGATGCCCGCCCATCTCCAGCGCCACCACCGGGATGGCGAGCGCAAGGCCAATCCACAGGCGCCGCGTCATGTCGATGAGTTCGTGATTGGGTCCGTGGTCGCCGGTCGCTACCTCCGGCTCCAGCGCCATGCCGCAGATGGGGCAGTTGCCGGGACCGGCCTGGCGGATCTGGGGATGCATCGGACAGGTGTAGATCGCCCCGGCCGGCGGCTCCGCGGCAGCCGCCTGCTTGGCGAGATATTTTGCCGGATCGGCTGCGAACTTGCTGCGGCAGCCGGCGGAGCAGAAATAATAGGTGCGGTGCCGATGGTCGTGACGATGCGGCGTCTTATGCGGATCGACGGTCATGCCGCAGACGGGGTCGATCGCCGCCTCGCTCCCCGCGATCTCGCCGGTGTGGCCGTGCCCCGCATCCCCGGAGGGATGTGAGGAGCGTGGGCTCTGCGAAGCCGTATCCATCACGCAACTCGCTGCCTGGTTGAACCCAACGTCGATCGGGGCGAACGCCCAGGCGCGATGAATACGGCGCCGACGAGGTAAGATAAGCAGCGACCGGACGGATGCCAGGGCCGGAGGCCTTGGCGGCGCGGTGGCAAGGCTTGCAGACGGCGCCTGCTCATCGAGCCGCGCGGCCCGCCTGGTCGCGCCGCCTGCGATCTTTACGGTCGGCACGATCGCGGCACCGGCCGCGCCATCCGGGCTTTACGGCGAGGAGGTCATCCCTTCTCGCCGAAAATGCGCTTTGCCCACCAGCCGGCCCGGCGCGGCGCGGCGGATTCCGGACCCGCCTCCGCGGTGGCCGGCACCGGTTCGGCCGCCACCGGAGCCGGAGCTGGTGTTGGCGGCTGGGGCGGCGGCGATGCGCCGCCGATCGCGAAGGGCGCCGGCTCGCGCACGGTCGAACGGCGGCGCGGCGGCTCCTTGGCGGGAGGCGGTTCGCCGGCGGCCGGGGCAGCGGCAGGGGAGGGTGCGGCAACGGGAGCAGAACGAGCCGGCTGCGCCGGCGGCGAAGCTTCGGCGTGCACCGGTGCTGGCGCACGCGCGCCGGCATGCGGCGCTTCCGCATGCGCCGGGGAATAGTCGCCGACCTCGTGGGGAACCTGCTCGACGGGCGGGCCGCCGAAATCGGCGACCGCGGTCATCACTTCCTCGTCGATGGCTGTGACGCCATATTCGGGTGGCGTTATTCCGCCTTCCCCTTCCTCGCGGCGATTGCGCCGGCCGCCGCGGCGGCCGCGCCGCCGCCGTCGTCGCTCGCCGTCGCCATTTCCTTGGCTTTGGCCGGGAACGGCAGGGGGAGCGCCCTCCGCCGCGGCAGCCTCCCCCTCATCCGCTTCACCCGGTTCGTCGTCTTCGCCCGCCTCCGGGGCGGCCTCGATGGCCTCGGGGACTGCCCCCTTCTTGCCTCGGCAATCCGTCGCGGCGGCCGCCGCGCCGGCGGCGCCGTCGCCGGCGCCGGGTGCCGTCGCCGTTTTCACCGCGCTCGGCCGATTCGGCGGATTCCGCGTGCTCGCCGGCCTCGCCGGCCTCGTCCTCGAAGGTGCCGGCCTCCTCGTCCGCCTCCACCGTCTCGGCCTCGGCCTCGGCCTCTTCTTCGATCGGCTCTTCGATGAAATCGTCCTCGGGCGGCGCGATGACCGCGGTGCTGGTCGATTGCGCGGCGAGCGCGCGCGCCTGCTCCAGGCTGTGGACCTGCTCGCCCTTTTCGACCACGAAAGGCTGCTGCCCGCTGATCCCGCCATCGGCGCTCACGGTGATCGTGATCTGGTAGCGCTTTTCCAGCTCATAGCAGGTGGGTGCGCTTGTGGTTGAGGACGTAGAGCGCGATCTCGGAGCGGGTGCGCACGGTGAGATTGTGGGTCGCGCCGCGCTGCAGCAATTCCTCGATCATCCGCAGGCATTGCAGCGCCACCGACGACACCGAGCGTACATGGCCGGTGCCGCCGCAATGGGGGCACTTGTCGGTCGAGCTTTCGAGCACGCTGGTGCGGATGCGCTGCCGCGACATTTCCAACAGGCCGAAATGGGAGATGCGGCCGACCTGGATGCGGGCGCGGTCGTTCTTGAGGCATTCCTTGAGCCGCCGCTCCACCGACCGGTTGTTGCGCTTCTCGTCCATGTCGATGAAGTCGATGACGATCAGCCCGGCGAGGTCGCGCAGCCGCAACTGGCGGGCGATCTCCTCGGACGCTTCGAGATTGGTCTTGAGGGCGGTGTCCTCGATGTGGTGCTCGCGGGTGGCGCGCCCGGAATTGACGTCGATCGCCACCAGCGCCTCGGTCTGGTTGAGCACGATGTAGCCGCCGGAGCGCAGCTGCACCACCGGCGAGAACATGGCGTCGAGCTGGCTCTCGATGCCGTAGCGGGCGAGCACCGGCTGGTTGTCGTGGTACGGCTTCACGTTCTTGGCATGGCTCGGCATGAGCATGCGCATGAAGTCGCGGGCGTCGCGATAGGCGGCTTCGCCGGCCACGATCACCTCGTCGATGTCCTTGTTGTAGAGGTCGCGGATCGAGCGCTTGACCAGCGAGCCTTCCTCGTAGACGAGGGTCGGGGCGGTCGACTTCAAGGTGAGGTCGCGCACGGTTTCCCACGCCCGCAGCAGATACTCGAAATCGCGCTTGATCTCGGTCTTGGTGCGCGCGGCGCCGGCGGTGCGCAGGATGACGCCCATGCCCTCCGGCACTTCCAGTTCCCCGGCGATCTCCTTGAGACGCTTGCGGTCCTGGATGGCGGTGATCTTGCGGCTGATGCCGCCGCCGCGGGCGGTATTGGGCATCAGCACGGAATAGCGGCCGGCGAGCGACAGATAGGTGGTCAGCGCCGCGCCCTTGGTGCCGCGCTCCTCCTTGACCACCTGGACCAGCATGACCTGGCGGCGCTTGATCACCTCCTGGATCTTGTACTGGCGCCGGTGGCGCGGCGACCGGTCCGGAACCTCCTCCATGGCGTCGGCGCCGCCGACGGATTCGACGATTTCCTCTTCCTCGCCCTCGCCGTCACCGTTCTCGGCGCCGCCGTCGTCGCGGGATTCGGGCTCGCGCGGGTGTTCGGCGCGCGGTTCGTCCTCGGACTCATGATGGCCCCCACCATCGCCGGCTCCGCCGGAGAGCGCCGTCGCGGCCTCCGGCTGCTCATCGTACCCGCGGCTTTCCAGGGGTTCGGGCGGCGCTTCCTCGTGCTCGTGGTCGTGGTGAGGCTCGTCGTCGCCATGGGGGCTCGTGGAGGTCGGTGGCCGGCGCGGCGCGCTCGGCATCGCCGGTCTCGAAGCCGCCGGCTTCCGTGGTCTCGGCGGCGCCTGATTCGAATTCACGCGTTTCGGATTCGCGGTGGTCGGGTTGCTCGTCGCCGGCGCCGGCGTCGACCGGTTCGCTCGCGACCCTCTCCGCGCCATGGGCGGCGGGGCGGTGGCGCGGACGCCGCCGCATGCCGGCGCGGCGGTCGGCCTCCGCTTCGGCGTCGCGGTGGGCGCGCTCTTCCTCGTCGATCAGGGCCTGCCGGTCGGCGACCGGGATCTG
Source organism: uncultured Alphaproteobacteria bacterium (assembly GCA_963800215.1). Taxonomy (GTDB): domain Bacteria; phylum Pseudomonadota; class Alphaproteobacteria; order Rhizobiales; family Xanthobacteraceae; genus JAJPKK01. The sequence continues at coordinate 23,535 of CAWCZY010000019.1, forward strand.
GTAGTAATCGGGGTGGATTTCGCTGAAGGCCAGGAAGCCATGGCGGTTGCCGCCATAGTCGACGAAGGCGGCCTGGAGCGAAGGCTCGACCCTGGTTACCTTGGCGAGATAGATATTACCGCGGAGCTGGCGGCGGCTGGCGGACTCGAAATCGAATTCCTCGACCCGGTTGCCGCGAAGCACGACCACCCGGGTCTCCTCCGGATGGGTCGCATCGATAAGCATCTTGTTTGGCATTGTTGCGTCTCGTGGAGGCGCGTGCGGATGCGCTGCTGCGGCGCAGGGCGCGGCGCCCCCGGTAAGGGGTGGGAAAGAAGGGCGTGGGAAAGGATCAAATGGCCCGACGGCGCCCGAGACAGGGCGGCGTCCGCCACGGCCTTGCGGCCGGGAAGCGGGCGTTCCTTGTCTGCTATCGCCAACATGGCGGATCGACCCTTAAATCGGATTGGCAACGCATAAGCGCGTCACCTTGATTCTGCTGATGAATTCGTACGAGCGACCAAAGTAGCCGCGAACCGCCTTCCGGTCATTCTTCAAGGGGGCGGCAACCGACCTATCGCCTGATCCGCTTCGGATGGGTCGATCGGGGGCGCCGCTCGGACGGGTCGCTTGCCCGTACGCGGCAGAACCGGAAACTTCGAACCTTCAGCGACTCCTTATCTACGGTGTGTCCCCCCGCATGGCAAGTCGCAACTTCCGGGCGCACCGGACCGGTCCGGATCGGCAACAAGGTGTCATACTTACGGGATCGCAGCCGCCAGGGGACCGCTTCGGCTCAATTCCCTTTCGTTTTCGGGGCGGGTCACGGCGGGGTCTGTTACAACGAAGTGGTTAGACCCCGTGGGGGCACGGCCGGCGAAGAAATGGCGAGAGCGTTCAACATCGGTTAACCACGCCCATCCTAGTAGGAGTACAATCCCGGACGAGACGGCTGGAGATTCGGTTGTGAACCGCAGGCTGGACATTGCTGCAGGGATGGCTGCCGCCGTTTTTGCCGGCGTGGCGATGCTTTGGCCGGTGTCCACAGCGGCGCAAATGCCGCTGCCGGGGGTGAGCGATGCAATCCCGGTGGCCGTCGACGCCCGTCTTGCCGGCGACGACAATCAGACCCGGCTGGTCATCGATCTCACCCAAAAGATCGAAGTGCGGGCCTTCACCATCGCGGACCCCTATCGCGTCGTCATCGACATTCCCCAGGTCAATTTCCAGTTCCCGCCCCGGACCGGCGAGCACAGCCGGGGCGTGGTCAAGGCATTCCGATTCGGTCTGGTAATGCGAGGGCGCTCCCGCGTCGTGCTGGACGTCACCGGTCCGGTCCGGGTCGCCCGGGCGTTCGTTGTCGATCCTTCCGAGGGCCAGCCGGCCCGCCTCGTGGTCGATATGGCCCCGGTCGACCGCGAGACCTTCCTGCGCGCGGCGGCGATCGACAATCGCCTGCCGCGGCTCGCCGAGCCGCCTTCCGTCCACGACGAACCCGCCAGAGCCGCCGGCGATTCGCGGCCGGTCATCGTCCTTGATCCCGGCCATGGCGGCATCGATACCGGGACCCATGCTCCGAGCGGGGAGCAGGAAAAGAACCTGACGCTGGAGTTTGCGACGGTGCTCCGCGACAAGCTGGAAAAAACCGGGAAATACCGCGTGGTGATGACGCGATCGGACGACACTTTCGTGCCGCTGGCGGATCGGGTGCGGTTTGCCCGGGCGCGGCAGGCGCAATTGTTCATCTCGATCCACTGCGATGCGTTGGCGCACGGCGGCGGTGCCGCCGATGGGGCGACCATCTACACCCTGTCCGACAAGGCCTCCGACGCCGAGGCGCAGCGCCTGGCCGATGAAGAAAACCACGCGGACATCATAGCGGGCGTCAATCTCGCCGCCGAACCCGATGATATCGCAGACATTCTGATCGACCTTGCGCAGCGCGAGACGAAATCCTTTTCGTCCGCCTTTGCCCGCTCGGTGGCGGCCGAGTTCAAGAACGTCTCCCGCCTCCACAAGAATCCGCTGCGGTCGGCGGGCTTCCGCGTCCTCAAGGCGCCGGACGTGCCATCGGTGCTGATCGAACTTGGCTATGTCTCGAATCCGGCCGACCTCAGGCTGCTCATTTCGGATCAATGGCGGTCGCGGACGAGCGAGGCCGTCGCCCAGGCCGTCCACACCTATTTCACCACCCAACTCGCCGGCGGCGCCGGCGCTCGCCCGCAATGATGCGCGCAACGACGTGCCGCCACGTAAAGAACGGAATTGATGCAGCGCGCGGGGTCGCTTGGACAAAGTTTGACCATAAAACCGGGCGACGAAACCCATGATTGCGCGTATATGATCGTTGCTGCAGGGGGTGGCCGTCGCAACACGCGGCCGCCGGGATGGGGAGACCGGCAGAGCCGGCATCTCTCCAACGGCCGGGGGTTTGACCGTCGATGAGACTGCTGTTTAGATTCTTCGGCTTCCTGTTCGCATTTGGGACGCTGGTCTTCATCGTATCGGTGGGCGGCGATTTCCGGCCTGCTCTACCATTTTTCCAAGGACTTGCCGGACTATTCTCAGCTTCAGGACTACGAGCCGCCGGTGATGACGCGGGTGCACGCCGCCGACGGTGAACTCTTGGCCGAATATGCCAAGCAGCGGCGCCTCTATCTCCCGATCCAGGCTGTGCCCAAGCTCGTCATCAATGCTTTCATTTCGGCCGAGGACAAGAACTTCTACGACCATCCCGGGCTCGATTTCGGCGGTATCGCGCGCGCCGGCATGCTTTATCTGGAGAACCTCGGAAAGAACCGGCGGCCTCAGGGCGCCTCCACGATCACCCAGCAGGTCGCCAAGAACTTCCTCTTGACCAACGAAGTATCGTTCGACCGCAAGATCAAGGAGGCGCTGCTCGCGCTCAAGATCGAACGCACCTACTCCAAGGACAAGATCCTCGAGCTCTACCTCAATGAAATCTATCTCGGCTTCGGCGCCTATGGGGTCGCGGCCGCCTCGCTCCTCTATTTCGACAAGTCGGTCAACGAATTGACCGTCGCGGAGGCGGCCTATCTGGCCGCGCTTCCCAAGGCGCCGACCGATCTGCACCCGTTCCGCAACCGCGATCGCGCCATCGAGCGGCGCAATTACGTCATCGAGCGCCTGGTCGAGAACGGCTACGTCACCGCCGATGCCGGGGAGAAGGCTAAGAAGGAACCGCTCGCCGTCACCCAGCGCGCCACCGGCGCCCATATCTTCGCCGCCGACTATTTCGCCGAGGACGTGCGCCGTGAGATCCTGGAGAAATACGGCGAGAAGCGGCTCTATGAGGGCGGGCTGTCGGTGCGCACCACCCTCGATCCCAAGATGCAGGTGATCGCGCACAAGGCGCTGTCCGACGGCCTCGTGCGGTTCGACGAGGGGCGAGGCTACCGCGGCCCGGTCAGCAAGATCGATATCGGCGGCGACTGGGGCGTCAAGCTCGCCGACGTGCGGGCCTTCGCCGATATCGGCTGGCGGCTGGCGGTCGTGCTCGAAACCAGCGATCAATCGGCTCGCATCGGCCTGCAGCCGGCTCGCGAGCCCGGCGGCGCGGTGGTCCGGGACCGCCAGATCGGCATCATTCCCATCGAAGGCGCCAAATGGTCGCGGGCGTCGAGCGCCAAGCAGCCCTTGCGCCTGGGCCAGGTGCTTTCCCCCGGCGACGTGATCTATGTCGAGCCGCTCGGCCCCGGCAAGGAAGGCCAGTACAAGCTGCACCAGATCCCGGAGGTTTCCGGCGGCATGGTGGTGATGGATCCCCTGACCGGTCGCGTTCTCGCCCTGGTCGGCGGGTTCTCGTTCGACCAGAGCCAGTTCGACCGCGCCACTCAGGCGATGCGCCAGCCCGGTTCTTCCTTCAAGCCGATCGTCTATTCGGCGGCCCTCGACAACGGCTATACGCCGTCCTCGATCGTGGTCGATGCCCCCATCGAGATCGACCAGGGTCCCGGCGTCGGCATCTGGCGGCCGGAAAACTACGCCAACGGCAAATATGCCGGCCCAGCGACATTGCGGTTCGGCATCGAGCAGTCCCGCAACCTGATGACGGTGCGGCTCGCCCAGGACATCGGTATGCCGCTGATCGGGGAATATGCCAAGCGCTTCGGCGTCTATGACAGCCTGCCGAACTACCTCTCCTATGCGCTCGGCGCCGGCGAGACGACGGTCTTGCGGATGGTCACGGCCTATTCGATGTTCGCCAATGGCGGGCGCCGGGTCAACGCGACCTTGATCGACCGCATCCAGGACCGTTACGGCCGCACCATCTACAAGCACGACCAGCGGGAATGCCGCGGCTGCGATGCGGCCAAATGGGAGAACCAGCCGGAGCCCGGCCTGATCGACCGCCGCGAGCAGGTGCTCGACCCCATGACCGCCTACCAGATCACCTCGATCATGGAAGGCGTGGTCCAGCGCGGCACCGCGACGGTGGTCAGGGAGGTCGGCAAGCCGGTGGCCGGCAAGACCGGCACCACCAATGACGAGAAGGACGCCTGGTTCGTCGGTTTCACGCCCGATCTCGCGGTCGGTGTCTACATGGGCTACGACAAGCCGCGCCATCTCGGCCACGACGCCACCGGCGGCCATCTCTCGGCGCCGATCGTCAGGGATTTTCTCAAGGCGGCACTGGCCGACAAGCCCGCCATGCCGTTCCGCGTGCCGCCCGGCATCAAGCTGATCAGGGTCGACGCCAAGACCGGCCAGCGCGCCACGCCGGGAACCCAGAGCGCGATCCTGGAAGCCTTCAAGCCGGGCACCGCGCCGCCCGACAGCGGGGCCGTCGTCGGCATGGGCGGCCCGGATGGCGCCAGCAGCCCCGATGCCGAGCGCGCGGTCCGCTCCGGGGTCACGGGCGGCCTGTACTGAGGGCTGCCGACCTTTCGCGTTGCGCATTCCCGGCAACGTCGCTACATCCCGCTGGTTGGTGCAACTCGACCGGATGACTCCCATCCGGCGTCAAACTGATCGAGGATCGACGTCCGCATCACCCGGTGAAAACAATGCGCGCTGAAATCGTGACCCTGGTCGAAGAGATCAAGCAGTCGGTCGGGCTGCTGAGGAGGCATCTTTGACTTCGACAAGGCGCGCGCCCGTCTGGCCGAGCTCAATCATCTCGCCGAAGACCCCAATCTGTGGAACGACCCCCAGCGCGCCAGCCGGCTGATGCAGGAGCGCACGTCGCTTGAGGACAGCCTCACCGCCATCGGCCGTATCGAGCGTGACGTCGACGACCAGGTCACCATGATCGAGCTCGGCGACGCCGAAAACGACGCGGCCGTGGTCTCCGAGGCGGAGGCGGCGCTCAAGCGCCTCAAGGCCGAGGTGGCGCGGCGCGAGCTCGAAGCGCTCCTGTCCGGCGAGGCCGACGGCTTCGACACCTTCCTCGAGGTCCATGCCGGCGCCGGCGGCACCGAGAGCCAGGACTGGGCCAACATGCTGCTGCGCATGTATACGCGCTGGGCCGAGCAGCACGGCTACAAGGTGGAATACCTCGAAGAGACCGCGGGGGAGGAGGCCGGCCTCAAGTCGGCGACGGTCCAGATCAAGGGCCGCAACGCCTTCGGCTGGCTCAAGAGCGAGAACGGCGTGCACCGGCTGGTGCGCATCTCGCCGTTCGACTCCAATGCGCGCCGCCACACCTCGTTCGCCAGCGTCAACGTCTATCCCGTGGTCGACGACCGCATCATCATCGATATCAACGAGGCCGACGTGCGCACCGACACCATGCGTTCCGGCGGCGCCGGCGGCCAGCACGTCAACAAGACGAAGTCGGCGGTGCGCCTGACCCACATCCCCACCGGCATCGCCGTGGTGTGCCAGGCCGAGCGCTCCCAGCACAAGAACCGGGCCACGGCCTGGACCATGCTGCGGGCGCGCCTCTACGAGCGCGAGCTCAAGCGCCGCGAAGCCCTGGCCGAGGCCGAGCAGGCGGCCAAGACAGATATCGGCTGGGGCCACCAGATCCGTTCCTACGTGCTGCAGCCCTATCAGATGGTGAAGGACCTGCGCACCGGCGTCTCGACCTCCAACACCGGCGCCGTGCTCGACGGCGACCTCGACGAGTTCATGGCGGCGTGCCTGGCGCAGAAGGCGTTCGGGGAAACGCCGAAGCAGATCGAGGACGTCGAGTAGGCCACGGGGCACTGCAAGTGGCCCGCGCCTTCGAGGAACGGCATGACTAATTGCTTCAGGGAAAATGAGCCGACGTGAACGCTTTGCTCGAAAAGGCCCTTGCAGAAGTGGCGCGGCTGCCAGAAGTCGCACAAGAGACCATCGCCAGCCTCATCCTCGATGAGATCGAAGCCGAACGCGGCTGGGATGAGCGTTTCGCCAATTCGCAGGATCAATTGGGCGAGCTGGCGCGCTCGGCGCGTGCCGAGGTGGAGCGGGGCGAGGTGCTCCCGTGCGATCCCTCCGATCCCGCGGCAAAGTGATTTCCACGCGATCCCGCATCGGGTGCAGCCAAATGTCCGCAGATTCGGCCGGCCCGCGGTGGTAGACTGATCCCACGTTCAATTCGCCCTGGCTGTGGGAGGAATGATCTGATGCGCACTCTGCGGACGGCATTTCTGGTCTTCGGCCTCGCTGCGGCCCTCGTCGTGCCGGCGCTCGCCGCCGACAAATATCCGAGCCGGCCGATCCGTTTCGTCGCCGGCTTCCCCGCCGGCGGCGCGGTCGACATCACCGCCCGCGTCATGGCCGATTGGCTCTCGAGTGACCTCGGCCAGCAGGTCGTGGTCGAGAACCGCGGCGGTTCCGGCGGCAACATCGGTGCCGCGGCGGTGGTGAACTCACCGCCCGACGGTTACACGATCCTGTTCGTCGGAGCCAACAATGCGATCAGCACGTCGCTCTATAAGAAGCTTCCGTTCGACTTTATCCGCGACACGGCTCCGGTCGCGGGCATCATGCGACTGACCAATATCATGGTGATCCCGCCGTCGCTGCCGTTCAAGACGGTGGCGGATTTCATCGCCTATGGCAAAGCCAATCCCGGCAAGCTCAGCTTCGCGTCATCGGGCAACGGCACCTCCGTCCACATGTCGGGGGAATTGTTCAAGGCGATGACCGGGCTCGATATGGTCCATGTGCCGTATCGCGGCTCCGCGGCGGCCTATCCGGACCTCATGACTGAAAAGGTCCACGTCCTGTTCGACAATCTGCCGGGATCGATCGAATTCGTCCGCAGCGGCCAATTGCGCGCGCTCGGGGTCACGGTCGCAAAACGCTGGCCCGCGCTGCCCGACATACCGGCCATCGCCGAAACGGTTCCCGGCTACGAGGCGAGCATCTGGTACGGCATCTCGGTCCCCAAGGGCACGCCGCCGGAAATCGTCGCGATTCTGAACAAGTCGGTCGCCGCCGCGCTCGCCGATCCGAAGATGAAAGCCAAGCTCGCCGAACTCGGCGGCGTCCCGATGCCGATGACGCCCGCGGAATTCGGCAAGCTCATCTCCGATGAAACGGATAAATGGGCGAAAGTGGTGAAGTTCGCGAATATTTCGGTGGATTAGGGCCAGGACCGCGGAAGACGGATCGATTGACGAATCATTCCCATCCAGTGTCATGCCCCGCGAAAGCGGGGCACCCAGTAACCCCTGCGTCATCGGTGGAACTCATACTGCGATCTTAATCGCAGTCTCGTGGTTACTGGATCGCCCGGTCAGGCCGGGCGATGACAACGACAGGACGCTAAATCAGTCCGAACTTGGCGCCGGCGTGGAGGAACCTCTGCGGGTCCACCGCTTCGCCGCCGATGCGGGTTTCGTAATGCAGGTGCGGCCCGGTGGAGCGTCCGGTCGAGCCCATCCGGCCGACGGTCTGGCCGACCTTCAACACCTGGCCCACTTTGACGTCGATTTCCGAGAGATGGCCGTAGCGGGTCGAGAGGCCGTTGCCGTGGTCGACCTCGACCATGCGGCCGTAACCGCCGCTCCAGCCGGCCGAGACGACCATGCCTCCTGCGGTGACGCGGATCGCTTCACCGGTATCGCCGCGGAAGTCCAATCCGGTGTGCATCGCCGGCCGCCCGATGAACGGATCGATCCGCACGCCGAAGCTCGATGTGGTGTCGATCTCGCCTTCGACCGGCTTGCGCAGCGGCACCGCGGCGACCGTTCTGGTCAGGCGCTCCGCCTGAGCGCGCGCGACGTTGATGCGATAGACCTGCTTTTCGAACGGGCTCGCATTGGGCGGCAGCCGGTAGGAGATGAACGGGCCGCCGATGGCGGGGTCGGCGCGCTTGTCGGGGTCGATGCCGACATCGGCGAGCACGGCTGCGCATCCGCCGCGCCTTGGATGCGTAGCTGTCTTCGAGCGAGGCGAGGGTGTTGACCTGGCGGCCTTCGACCCGGTCGAGCGATGCGTTGAGCCGCGTCAACACGGTTTCGACATTGTCGGGGCGGGGCCGGGCGCTGATCGAGGCCAGGGAAAATCCGCCGCCCTCGGCCCGCGCATTTCGCGCGGCGGGGGGGCCGAATAAGGCCGGTCCGGAGATCGGTGATGCCTTCGGCGCTCCTGCGGCAGGCTGGCCGGCGGCACGCGGCGGGCGGAGCGAACCGGTGGCCGAGGGGTCGGCGACCGTTCCCATCGCGGTGGCGCGCTGCTCGAGCAGCGATTGCCGGTGGACGATCTGGTCGAGCTTTTGTTCGAGTTGCTCCTGGTCGAGCAATTGGCGGCTCGTCACCCGATCCATCTGGGCGCGCATTTCCGCGATGCGGTCCTCATAGGCGAACTGCATTTCGGTCTGGTGCGTGATCATGCGGGTGAGCACGTCGTCCTGGAACGCGAAATAGGTCGCGGTGACCACGCTCCATCCGGCCATGACCACGAGGGTTCCGACCACGGTCCAGAACGCCACCGGGCCGATTCGGACCTGGCGGCCCGCATGTCCCAGCGTATAGGTATCGCGGTCCGTCCGCCGGCGCTTGCCGGATCCGCGCTTGCCGCTCTCCGGGTCGCGCGGCCGCTCACGCGTGCCGGGTTTCTCGGCGCGGTGGGGATGATGATGGGTTGGGCGGCGCTGGTGACGGTGATGATCCTCTTGGACGGGATCGACGCGGTCATCGGCGGCGGTTGGTTGGGGAGACCCAGATGACATGAACGCTCCGGTGCCGGTTCTGTTGCGCCGAGCCGGCGATGGGGAGCGAGTGGATCACGTCGTGGTTAATTTTCTGAAAATGGTAAGCGGATCGTTGTCCGGTGCCGGCACGCCCGTGGTCGTTCGTCAAGGCTTTGCTCACGAAACTGAGGCGCTTGGGTACCTGGCCTTCGTCACAGGGCCTTGGCCGCCGCCAGCACTTCTTCGGCATGGCCCTCGATCTTGACCTTCGGCCAGATGCGAGCGACGCGGCCGTCGGCCCCGACCAGGACCGTGGTCCGTTGGATGCCCATATAGGTCTTTCCGTACATGGATTTCTTGCCCCAGACCCCGTAGGATTCCAGCATCTCGTGGGTCTCGTCGGACGCGAGCGGGGTGGTGAGCTGATGCTTGGTCTTGAACGCATCCTGCTTCTTGACGGGGTCGGCGGACACTCCGACCACGGCTACCCCCGCCTTGGCGAAGGCCGGGCTCAGCCGGGAAAAGTCCTTGGCCTCGATCGTGCATCCCGGCGTATCGGCCTTGGGATAGAAATAGAGGACGAGCTTCCTGTTCTTGAAATCGGCGAGCGATATGGCGCCTCCACCATCCCGCGCCAGGCGGAAATCCGGCGCCGGGGCGCCCTCGACCAGTGCTTCAGCCATATGCCTTCCTTTCGTCGCTTTCGACCGGTTTTCTCGCAGTTTCCATGCTATCGTGGGGCGTGGCAATTGGGGGGTTAACGCGTTTCGGAGAACCTCTCCATAATCGGGGCGATTCGCCCTGAGGGGCAAGATTTGACCTCGGCGCGGTGGATCAGGGGGCGTCCAGTAGGGCATGGCGGCTGAGACGAAAAGACCTAAGCTCGGAGCCTTGCACAGCATGGAGGCGGGCCTGCACATGCATCAGCGTGCGCAGGCCAAGCGCGCGGCTGTCGCAGGCGAGCGGGACTTCGATGCCCTCCGCGGCCATTTGTGTGGTCCGGCCTACATTCCCCGCCGCAATCAAGAGGGTGCGGCGCCGTGGTGGTGGAAGCTTCCCGGGCGTAGCGCCGCCTGGATCGCCGGTGCCATGCGGCTGCGCTGGGTGCGCCGCGTCGGTCTCGCCATGGCGGGCGGTCTCGTCTTGTTTCTGCTGGTCGGGGCTGCGCTGTGGTGGCGCCTGTCGAGCGGGCCCGATTTCCCTCGATATCATCACGCCATGGCTGACCGCGGCGATTGCGGAAAATGTAGGCAACCAATTCCGCATCGAGGTGGGCGGCACCGTGCTGGAGCGTGACGAGCACGGCCGCGCCGCCATGCGCATCCGCGACATCAAGGTGCGTGATCGCGACGGGACGCTGATCGCCAGCGCGCCCAAGGCCGAGGTCGGGTTTTCGAGCGCGAGCCTGTTCAGCGGCAGCCCACGCGCCGAGCGGCTCAATCTCGTCGGTGCCGAGCTCGCCGTCCGGGTCGAGACCGACGGCAGGGTTTCGGTGTCGACCGGCACCGAGAAGCGGCCCCTCGCAACGACGCTGACGCTCGCTTCGGTCGACGCGCGCCCGCCGGCGATGCCGGCCGCGGACCCCGCGCGTGGCGGTGACAAGCGCAGCATGCAGGAGAGCTTCGCCGCCTTCCTCGGCTGGCTCGACAGCCTGGGCGCGCTCGGTCTCGATGGCGGCGATCTCGCCGAAGATCGGCCTCAAGAGCGGCAACCTGGTCGTCGACGATCTGCGCAACGGCCATCAGTCGAAGTTCGAGAACATCCATTTGAGTCTTACCCGCCCGCATGCCGGCGAGCTCGATTTCCAGCTCGGCTCGGAGGATGCGTCGCGCCCGTGGCTGATCCAGGCGGCGGTGAAGCCCGCGGGCGGCGGCGCGCGCGCGGTGAGCCTCGACGCGCGCAGCATATCGCTGCGCGACTTGTTGCTGGCGCTTCGGGTCAATGGCGGCCAGATGGAAGCCGACGGGTCGATAACGGCGACCTTGCGAGGCGAGTTCGCCGCCGACGGCACCCCGCAAATCGCCACCGGACACGTGCTGATGGTGAAGGGCGGAATCACCGATCCCAACAGTCCGGAATCGCGGATTCCCATCGATCGCGCGGAGATGACGCTCGATTGGAACGTCGCCCAGCATGGGCTCGCGATGCCGTTCCAGCTGGTTTCCGGCGGCGCGCGCTTTACGCTCGTCGCTCACGCCGAAGCGCCGCGCGATCCGGCGGGCAACTGGGCACTCGGCCTCACCGGCGGCTCGGTGGTGCTTTCGCCTTCGACTCCCGACGAGGAGGCCGTGCTCCTCAACCGCATCATCGTGCGCGGCAGCCTCGATCCGGTGGCGCAGCGGCTCAACATCGAGGAGGCCGAGGCGTCGGGCAAAGGCATCGGGATCGCGATGTCGGGCAATCTCGACTTTTCCGGGCCGGACCCGCGGCTCGCGATCGGCCTCGCGACGCGCAACATATCGTTCGCCGCGTTCAAGCAGATGTGGCCGCCCTTCGTCAATCCGCCGGTGCGCAAATGGGTGCTGGAGCGGGTCTCCGGCGGCGTCGTCGAGCAGGGTGAGATCGCGACCAACGCGCCGATCTCGACGCTGCGCAATGGGGGCCCGCCGGTTCCCGATGACGGGTTGTCGATTCAAATCGTCACCAGCGGAACCACGGTGCGTCCATTCGACGATCTGCCGGAAATTCGCGACGCCGATCTCGTCACCCGCATCAAGGGCCGCAGCGCCACCGTCACCCTCGGCCGCGGCAACGTCGAGATGCCATCGGGTCGGCGCCTGACCATGGCGAACGGCGTGTTCGAGGTCCCGGAAACCCTGGGCGAGCATCCGCCCGCGCGGGTGCGGGCGCGAATCGAAGGGCCGGTCGCGGCCGGAGTCGATCTCCTCAGCATGGACCGGCTCAAAGACAGCGTCGGGGTCCAGCTCGACCCCGCAACCAGCCGCGGCAACATCCTCGCGACGCTCAACATGTCGCTGCCGCTCGGCGAGGAGATCAAGAACGGCACCATCACCTATGCGATCAACGCCGACATCGTGAACTTCTCGGCCGACCGTTTCCTGATGTCGCAAAAGGTCGAGGCGCAGACGCTGCGGGCCTTCGCCAACAACCAGGGCTACCAGATCAGGGGCGACATGCGCATCGGCGGTGTTCCCGCGACCGCCGAGATGCACCGCAACAGCGGGCGATCCCGATGCCGAGGTCAAGCTGCAGGCGACACTGGACGATGCGGCGCGCAATCGCCTCGGCTGGGAAACCGCCGGCAGCCTGGTCGGCCCGGTAGGGGTCAAGGTGGGCGGCCGCATCGGCCTCGGGGGCGACCAGGACAACCGGCTCGCGGTCGAGGCCGACTTCACCCAGGCCAAGATCGAAAACCTCCTTCCGGGCTGGATCAAAATGACGGGCCGGCCGGCGCGCGCGACCTTCAATTACGCCGGCAAGGGGAAGGCGGGCCGCTTCGAGGACGTGGTATTCGACGGTGCCGGCGCCTCGATCAGGGGTAACGCCGAAACCGACGCCAATGGCGATCTGCTCACCGCCAATTTTCCGGTGTTCGGAATGTCCGATGGCGACAAGGCCTCGCTCCGGGTCGAGCGTACGCCGGACAACCTCTACAAGGCGGTCATCCGCGGCGACGTCTATGACGGCCGCGGATTCGTCAAGGCGTCCATGTCGGGAGCGAGCAGCGATCCCAAGCAGCGTCGGCCCGGGATCGACTTCGACCTCGACGCGAAGTTGGGAGCGATCGTGGGCCTCAAGGGCGAGGCGCTGCGCGGTGTCGATCTGCACCTGTTGCGCCGCGGCGGCACGGTGCGCAACCTGGCTCTCAACGCCAAGATCGCGCGACGGCAATCTCACCGGCGAGATGCGGGGACGCCCGGGCGAGCGGCAGGTGGTGTACATCGAATCGACCGACGCTGGAGCGCTGTTCCGTTTCACCGACGTTTATTCGCGGATGATCGGCGGGCAGATGTGGGTGGCGCTGGACCCCCCGAATTCGGACGGCACCGCGCAGGACGGCCTGCTCAATGTCAGCGATTTCACCGTGCGCGGAGAGGCCGCGCTCGATCGCATCGTCGCCGGCGCGCCGAACGGCGCCGCCAACGGCGTCCAGTTCTCGCGCATGCGGGTGGGCTTCACCCGCGCCCCCGGCAGAATGTCGATACACGAGGGCCTGGTCAGCGGTCCCATGGTCGGCGCGACCATCGACGGCTTGATGGACTACGCCAACAACGAATTACACATGCGCGGCACCTTCGTGCCGCTCTACGGGCTCAACACCGCATTCGGGGAAATCCCGATCGTCGGCTTCTTTCTCGGCGCCAAGGAGGGGCTGATCGGCAGCATGACCTACGAGGTGGTCGGCTCGCCCGGCGCGCCCACGCTGCACGTCAATCCGATCTCGATGGTGGCGCCCGGCTTCGTGCGCAAGTTCTTCGAATTCCCGAGCAACATGCCGGGCGACCGGTTCCCCGATCCACGGCAATGATGGTGACCCGTGATGCCTTGAAGAAAGCCAATGCCAGGTTAGCCCGTGAGCGCGAGGGTGGTCCGATCGCCGTGGCTGCGCGCTATGACCGACGCAGTGGGCGGGTGGTCGTGGGGTTGAGCAGCGGCATCGACGTGATGTTCGCGCCGGACCGTGCGCAGGGCTTGGAAGGCGCCAAGCCTGCCCAACTCGGCACCATCGAGATCAGCCCGTCCGGCCTCGGCCTGCACTTTCCCAAGCTCGACGCCGACCTCTGTTTGCCGGCCCTGCTGGCGGGCTGGCTGGGGTCCGCACGCTGGATGGCAGCGCGGATGGGCGAGCGGGGAGGCCGCGCCCGCGGCGCGGCAAAGCGCAGCGCGAGCCGCGAAAATGGCAAGCTCGGCGGGCGGCCCCGCAAGGTGGTGCGAGGCTGACGGTCACGCATACGGTGATGTCGTTGATCTTGAGGCCCGTTTTTCAAGAATAAGGGGAGTTCAATCCTGTGCACCACCAACCGGCCTAAGCAGGACATCCTGCTTGCCACGCGACAGCTTTATCACCCCATCTGTGGTCACATCGTGCCAAGTTAACTTCGCGTGCTCGTCAACCACGACTCTGTCATTCACCCTCAGACCGCCCTGTTTTATCCGATCGCGCGCTTCACGTTTCGAGGAAACGAGTTGGGTTATATTAGCAAAGGCTGTGAGCACGCCCACGCCGCGGTCAAGATCATCTCGCGGTATATCAAAGGTGCGCATGCTCGCTGTTAGGTTGGGCGAGGACATATCAGGCGAGCCTACAGTAATCGACATCGGACCGAACTCGCGCTTCTGGAAGGCTTGGCCCGCGGTCGCTGCGGCCGCAATGGCCGCGGCGCGCCCGTGGACGAGTGCGGTCGCCTCGGTGGCAAGCACCTTCTTGGCGTCGTTTATCTCCTGACCCTGCAGTCTGGCGAGCCGCTCGATCTCGTCGAGCGGCAGCACCGTGAACAGCTTGAGGAAACGCACGACGTCGCTGTCCTCTCTATTGCGCCAGTATTGCCAATAGTCGTACGGGCTCGTCATTTCGGGGTCGAGCCATACAGTGCCAGCGGCAGTCTTGCCCATCTTGGCGCCTGACGACGTCGCGATGAGTTGCGTAGTGAGCCCAAACAGCTGCGCATTCTTCATCCGACGGCCAAGCTCGATGCCGTTGACGATGTTCCCCCACTGGTCGGAGCCGCCCATTTGCAGCATACAGTGGTCTCGCTCATACAACTCGACGAAGTCATAGGCCTGGAGGATCATGTAGTTGAACTCGAGGAACGACAGCTCCTGCTGGCGGTCGAGCCGCAGCTTGACGGAGTTGAAGGCGAGCATGCGGTTGACCGAAAAGTTGCGGCCGACATCGCGGAGGAAATTGATGTACTTGAGACTATCGAGCCAGTCGGCATTGTTTCGAAATCATTGCGTCTCCGCTGCGCATTGGCCGAAGCGAGGAAACTCTCGAACACCGCGCGGATGCCGGCGAGGTTTGCGGCGATGTCGTCGTCGGTCAGGAGGCGCCGGCTCTCGTCCTTGCCGGAGGGATCGCCGACCCTGGTGGTGCCGCCGCCCATCAGCGCGATCGGTCGGTGTCCATAATGCTGCAACCAGTACAGCATCATGATCTGGATCAGCGAGCCGACATGGAGCGAGGGCGCGGTGCAGTCGAAGCCGATATAGGCGGTCAGGCCAGGGGCCTGCGCGAGCGCGTCGAGCGCGGCGGCGGCTCCGAAATCTGTTGGACGAAGCCGCGGCTCGATAGCACATCGGAGAAATTCGGACTTAAATGTCGTCATCCCTGCGGCTCGCTCGCCCCGGCATCGCGGGACGTTCTCGTTTCAGGCCGGGTGGTTTATCAGGTCCGGTGTCGGATTCAACCGGGAGGTCACAGGTGCTGCAGGCAATCGGGCTGATGAGCGGAACTTCGCTGGACGGGGTCGACGTCGCAGCCATCAGCACCGACGGCGAGCGCATCGCCGCGTTCGGGCCGCGCGGCTACCGTCCCTATGCCGAGGCGGAGCGGGCGCTGCTGCGCCAGGCGCTGTCCGACGCGGCTCTCCTGAGCGACCGCACCGCGCGGCCGGGTGCGCTCGCGGCCGCCGATCGCCTCGTCACCGCCGTCCATGGCGAGGCGGTTGCGGATTTCCTCGCCGCGCACCCGATCCGCGCCGATATCATCGGATTTCACGGGCAGACCGTGCTGCACCGGCCGGAGCGCGGGCTCACCGTCCAGATCGGCGCCGGCGACGCGCTGGCACGCCTGACCGGCATCCCGGTGGCCTATGATTTCCGCGCCGCCGACGTGGCGGCGGGCGGGCAGGGGGCGCCGCTGGTGCCGGTGTTCCACCGCGCCCTTGCCGCCGGCCTCGACCGGCCGGGGCCGCTGATGGTCCTCAACATCGGCGGGGTCGCCAACATCAGCTATCTCGCCCAAGGGAACGGATTGCGAGGAACCGATCGCCTGCGACACCGGGCCGGGCAACGCCCTGATCGACGATTTCGTCCGCGCGCGCACCGGCGCGGCGTTCGACGAGGGCGGCGAAACGGCGGCGGCGGGCACCGTCGATCGCGCCTGGCTGGCGCGCGCTTTGGCCGACACCGTTTTTTGCGATGCCGCCGCCGAAATCCATAGATCGCAATGCCTTCGCCTCGTTTGATTGAGGCTTTGGATGAGTTTTCGGTGGCGGACGGCGCGGCGACGTTGACCGCCTTCACCGCCGCCGCCAGTGGCGCGCATCGTGCCGTATGCTGCCGCAACCTCCGATGAGCGTCATCGTCGCCGGCGGCGGCGCCCGCAACCGCACCCTGATGCGCATGCTCGGCGAACGGCTGGCGCCGGCCACGGTGGAGACCGCCGAAGCGGTAGGCTGGTCGGCCGATGCATTGGAGGCCCAGGCCTTCGCGTTTCTCGCCGCGCGCCGTCTGCGCGGCCTGCCCATCACCTTTCCCGGCACCACCGGCGTGGCGCGCGCCATGACCGGCGGCGTGATCGCGAAGCCTGCGGCCGCCTGATGCTGCATTTCGCCTACGGCTCGAATATGGACTGCGGGCTGATGCGGCGGCGTTGTCCGGGTGCCCGGCTGGTCGGCGGCGCGGTGCTGCCGAACCACCGTTTCATCATCACCAAGGACGGCTACGCCTCCGTCGTGGCGGCCCGCGGCGCGCAGGTGCACGGCCTGTTGTGGCGCCTGACCCCGCGCGATCTCGCCGCGCTCAATGCCTATGAGAACATCGATGCCGGGCTCTACCGGGCGGCCAGCCTCGCGGTGCGGGCGGGTGGCCGTGCGGTGAGGGCGCTCGTCTATCTCGGCCGCAGCGGCGTTCCCGGCCGGCCGCGGCTGGGCTATATGGAGCTCGTCGCGGCGGCGGCGCGCGAGGCCGGGCTGCCGGCGGATTATGTCGCCAGTCTCGAACGCATTTGGGATTTGCCGTCGCGGTCTGCCGTCGCACCGAATGGAGAGACATATGGCCAGCGAAGAGCGTGAGATCAAACGCCTGATGATCCGGGGAACGGTCCAGAAGATCGGCTTTCGCGTCTGGGTCGAGCGCGAGGCCTTGTCGCTCGGCCTCAAGGGCTGGGTGCGCAACCGCCGCGACGGCGCGGTGGAGGTGCTGGTCGGCGGGCCGCCGCCGGGCGGTGGCGGCGCTGATCGAGCGCTGCTGGAAGGGGCCGCCGCTCTCCAAGGTGGAATCGGTCGAGGTCGAAGACGCCGCCGTGCTCGATCTCGGCTATCGCCGGCCGCTGGAGAATTTTTCCCTGCTGGCGACGGAATAGGCACTTTTCTTTGTCATTCCGGGGCGCCGCGCCAGCGGCGAACCCGGAATCGAGATGGCGTCGCCATCTGCACCACAGTCTGGATTTCGGGTTCGCGCGACGACGCGCGCCCCGGAATGACGGCTCCCGGGTGAGCCTCAGGACGGTTCGCTCCGCACCGGCCCGAACACGGCCTCGAATTCGCGCCGCAGCGCGGCGTCGACCTGCGCGAGGGTCGCGCCGCGGCCGAGGTCGCGCAGGCTGGTCACGCCGAAGCGGGGCTCGGCGACGCCGCACGGGACGATGCCGGCGAAGTGGGAGAGGTCGGGATCGACGTTGAGGCTGATGCCGTGCGGGCTGACCCAGCGGCGCACGCGGATGCCGATGGCGGCGATCTTGTCCTCGCGTCCCGCGCCGCAGGTCGGGCCGGCGCACCCAGACGCCGACCCGGTCCTCGCGGCGCTCGCCGGCGACATCGAAGGCGGCCAGCGTGCGGATGAGCCATTCCTCGAGGTTGGCGACGAAGCGGCGCACGTCGGCGCCGCGCCGCCTGAGGTCGAGCATCACATAGGCGACGCGCTGCCCCGGCCCGTGATAGGTCAACTGGCCGCCACGGCCGGCCGTGAACACCGGAAAGCGCCGATCCAGAACATCTTCCGGCCGGGCGCTGGTTCCGGCGGTGTAGAGCGGGGGATGCTCGATCAGCCAGACGAGTTCGTCGGCGGTGCCGGCGGCGACCGCCGCCGCCCGCGCATCCATGGCCGCGAGCGCGTCCTTGTATGGCACCGGCGCGGCTTCGACCCGCCATGTCGACCGGCGGGCCAGCCGGGCGGGCGTGTTCGGCGGCAACGATCTCGGCGCGCGTGGCGGTCATTGACCGTGCCTGTCGGTTTCGTCGCCGGTCCGCCTCGGATGGTGCGTCCGGCCTGTGGGAAACGCTGTGCTGCCGACTATATCGGGGCCACCGGGGATCATGTCCATGGCGAAGCGGTGCCGGCGGTCCGCGCGGCGCAACAGGCGTCCTTGGCGCCGCAACCGCCCTTGAACCGGCATGGCCGATTTGTTACATGCTGCGCCGTTGCCTCGATGCTTGGGCCTGATGGCCCGGCGTCCTTCCCAATGCGGTCGTGGCGGAACTGGTAGACGCGCTAGCTTGAGGTGCTAGTGGGGCAACTCGTGGAGGTTCGAGTCCTCTCGACCGCACCATTTCCTGCAGATACCGCACCATTTCCTGCAAATTCAGATTTCGGGCCGACGCGGCCCGCCCCATGGCGGCAGTGGCGCAGGCGAGACGTGCAACCCGCCTGCCGGCCGTGAAGGGCCAGCCGGATGGGGCATCATGTGCCGACCCGCGAGGCGTCAGTGATTTTTATGATCATTTAATGCCTGCCCGCCGTCCGCCGTATCCGGTGGCGGTTCCAGCCCAAACCGTAAGCATTTTATTGTAAATACTTAACATGTTGCAACATATGAAGGATTTTCATTTCTTTTCCGCACCGTAATAAAATGTGATGACCTTGTGGGCATATATGCATTAATTTTGTTGCCTCTCATATTAAATCCACATAAATATTATATCGTTGATTTATAATAGACCAACCACCGAGAACCACCAAGGAGAGGCAGCCATGCGTCAGTTCACAATCGCAGCAGCAACCGTCGCGATCGCAGCTCTGATCTCAGCGGCCCCGGCTTCGGCCGAGCGGATTTCAGGGGGGCCGATCAAGCAGAACGGCCAGTGCTGGGTAAACCACGGGAGTTCGAATGAAGCCACCTGGGGAGTGTGGACGGCGTGCCCGAAGCCGGCAAGCGGCCCGACGGTCCAGCGGGCGGCTCGCCGTCGGACGTAAGCAGCTCTTCGGGGCAGATTTCCAGTTCGGGCCCCGCAGTCTCTGTGGGGCCTTTCTTGTACCTGCAAGAGTATCCGCAGCACGGCGTTTTGCGGCGCGCCGGGCTGCGGTCTGTCGAGCGCCTGAGCAATCGTGAGGAATTTTCGGCTTACCGCTGACCCGCGAGGAGGCCCCCGCCATGCCGCTGCCGGTCCGAACAGCACTCGCAGACATCGATGCGATCTGCGGATATTTGATCACCAAGCCCGCCGGCGCCACCCCGGCGGAACTCGGAGCCGTGCTCGAAGAGAAAGCTCTCGATCGCCGCACATTGTCCGCCCTGAAGTTCTGGGGGCTGATCGAGGAGGCCGGCGCGAAACTTCGGCTGTCGGAACGCGGACTGCTCGTCGCCCGTGACAACGGGGCGCACAGGGCCGCGGCGCTACGCGAGGTGGTGGCCGCGATAGCCCCCTACGGGGCCGTCATCGCGCGTGCCGTTCGCCGCAACGAGACGATCCTCACTGCGACGGATGTCGCCGCGCACTGGCACCGGCGCTTCGCAGCCTGCGCGCATTTCGGCACTCTCAACCATCAGGCGGTCTGCTTTTTCAGGATTGCCGAAGGTGCCGACCTCGGACGCCTGGTCGTCGGCCGCAAGGGTCAGCAGACGCGGTTCGCGCTGGCCGAGTATAACGCCCGGGCATTCGTCGGCGGCGCAAACATCGCGATCATGCAGGCCGGGAGTGAAAGCGCGCGCGATGTTTCGAGCGGCGAGGTGGTCCCGGCGCGGGATGACGGCGACGCTGAGCCCGGGAGGAAGCCGGGGCGAGGCAACCGCGTCTTCATCACCCACCGCAACAACAAGAAAATCCTGGAGCAGGTGAAGGAGCTGGTGGCGTTCGGGAAGTTCGAGCCCGTCGTCGGCCGGGACCGGGAGACCGCACGGCCGTTCCTTCACAACCTGATGGACGAAATGCGCGGCTGCGACACCGCGGTCATTCACGTCGGTGTCGACGGATTGCTGCTCGATGCCGACCGGCAGCCCCGGATCAGCAGCGACGTGCTGATCGAGATCGGGGCGGCGATGGCCTTGTACGGGCGCAACTTCGTCCTGCTGGTCGAGGAGGGCGTCGAGCTGCCGCCGAACCTGCAGGGGCTTTGCGAGTGCCGCTACAGCGGCGATGAATTGAACATGCCGGCCACGATGAAGCTGTTCAAGGCCTTCGACGACTTCGCGAGATCGCGGCCGATGCGCCCATTGGTGCTCGCCATCGGGCCCGATCACGTCATGCCGCATCTCATTCATTACGAGCGGACGGGCCCTTCGGCGCGAGGGTGAAGCAGCGGCATCTGTGCGGCCCCGTGGCCGCGAGCGGCCGGATGCGTCCGGCCCCGCTGACCCGCGCCGAGCACGTGTCGTCGACGCGGCTGTCGCGTTTCTCCACTTCGGCAGCCGGGCGAGCGGTATTGTGACAATCACTGCCGCTGCAGGACCAGATTGTAATGCGTGAACGCCGGCTTGACGAACGGCGGCACGGCGCGGTCGACGAAGCCCATCCGGTCGGCGGCGGGGATGTTGGGGAAGACGCGGAAATATTCCAGGCTCACCGGCGCGAGCTCGTAGGGCGCGAAATTGCGGATGAGGGCGGAGGGCACGGTGATGCGCTCGTGTCCCCAGGTGTGCCCCATGTGATGGATGATGGTCTTGGTTCCCCGCAGCTTGAAGAGGAACGCCTGCAGCAGCGGGTTCCAGCCGTTCGCTTCGGAGAAGATGACATGGCCGCCCGGGGCGACCAGGCGCGACAGCTTGGCGACCACGTCTGCGCGGGGCTCGAGGTGATGAAAGCTCTGCTCCAGGAAGATGATGTCGAACGGCTCCGCCTCGTCTGCTTCGAGCACCGAGGTGCGGCGGAATTGGCAGCGCAGTCGTTCCCCGTTTGCCGGCTCGAGCAAAGCGAGCCTCGCCTTCGCGACCGCCTGGAGCTCGGGGTCGATATCGATCCCGGTCACGTCGCCGCCCTGGATCGCCGCCCACAGGGATTCGGTGCCGCATCCGCAGCCGACTTCCAGCACCCGCGGCGCGGTCCGGGCGCGGATCAGCTCCACCAATTCGCGGCTCTGGCGCGCATACCAGTGCCGCACGTAAGGCCCGAAGTGCTTGCGGTAGCTGCGATAGTAATGGTCGAACGTCTTCTGCTCGTCGGCGGGCAGCACGGCGTTCGACAGCCAATAGGCGAGGAAATCGTCGATCGCACCGGTGCGGAATTCCGCCAGGGACAGCATCGGTATCCTTCCGTGGTTCACCCGCACCAGCCGGGCACGGCTTCTCGGTAGCGTCTGGGCGGCCGGCTGGCAAGGCGGGGGCGTTGCGGCCGTTGGCGCCATAGAATGTCGTCATTCCGGGGCGCGCGTCTTCGCGCGAACCCGGAATCCAGGCTGCGGTGCAAAGTGGTTAGGCCGTCTGGATTCCGGGTTCGCCGCAAGCGGCGCCCCGGAATGACCGCGTAAATGTTTGGAACCGCCGTGGACGCGCCACAAAGCGCCTTGCGCGCCTGCACAGAAGCGCCGAGTTGTCCCCTCATTTTTGCCGGGCGGGCGGTGTTGGCTCTCCGCACACAACATATGGGGAGTTGTGATGATTGGCGTAATCGAGTGCGAACAGGAGGCCGGGAGCTGTCTGCGCCTGGCGGAAAAGGAAACCGATCCCGCCGTGAAGATGCTGCTGCGGAGCATGGCGCGGAGCTGGCTGGGGCTTGCCGATCAGGCGCCGGTGGCCGTGCTCGGCTGCGAGCAGGCGGGCATCTCGATCCAAGGGCCGGACTGCTGAGGCCTGGGAAGGCGGGATCGCCGTGCCGCGGCGGTCTCGCGGGCGGAGCCTTCGCGAGGTAAAGGAGAGCGGGAGGCTGCCTGCGCGCACGCCTTCGTAACCTCCTCGGGCCTCGCATGGGACTGACATTCGTCACGGTCGACGTGTTTACCGACCGGCAGTTCGGCGGCAATCCGCTCGCCGTGGTCATCGACGCCGAAGGGCTGTCGTCGCGGCAGATGCAGGCCATCGCCGCCGAGTTCAACCTCGCCGAGACCACGTTTGTGCTGCCGCCGAAGGACGCCGCGCACACCGCCCAGGTCCGCATCTTCACGCCGCGCGCCGAGATGCCGTTTGCCGGTCATCCCAATGTCGGCACCGCCTTCGTGTTGGCGCGGGAAGGCGAATGCCATGGCCGGCCCATCGGCGGCGATACCATGGTGTTCGAGGAGGTGGCGGGACTGGTGCGGATGCAACTGACCCGGCAGGGCGCGGCCGTCACCGGGGCGGGCCTCGCCGCGCCGCAAGCCCTCGCGGTCGGCGACGCCGTGGCGCCGGAGATCGTGGCGCAGGCCTGCGCCATCGGGGTCGACGACATCGAGACGCGCCATCACCAGCCCTGCATCGCGAGCTGCGGCGCTCCCTTCATCCTGGCCGAATTGAAGGAGCGCCGTGCGCTCGCGGCGGCGCAGCCCCGCGCCGATGTCTTTGCCCGGCACCTGCCGCGGGAGCGGGTGACCGGCATCCACCTCTATCTCCAGGCCGCGGGCGAGGGTGCCCACATCCAATGCCGCATGTTCGCGCCGCTCCACGGCATCCCCGAGGATCCCGCGACCGGCAGCGCCAATGTCGCCCTGATCGGCCTGCTCGCGCAGTTGCGGCCGGAGCCGGACCTGCGGCTGGGGAAGAAGATCGCCCAGGGCGTCGACATGGGCCGGCCGAGCCTGCTCGAGGCGCGCGCCGAGAAGGCGGCCGGCACGGTCACCGCGACCTTCATCGGCGGCACCTGCGTCCCGGTGATGCGCGGCGTGCTCGATCTCGCCTAAACCCACAGCGGACTTGACCTTGGCCCTTGACCATTGTTCCTGATATGTTCTCATCCGGTCATGCGCCTGCGGGACTACCCCTATGTCATCGTCCGCTTCGCCTGCCGGCACTGCCCGCGCCTGGGGCGCTACCGGGTTGCTGTGCTTGCGGAGCGCTACGGCGCCGACGTGGACATGCAGGACGTGCTGGAGGCGGTGTCGTCCTCGTGCCGCGGTCGGACCGGAGAGCGGGCGATGAAGTGCGGCGCCTATTTCCCGGACCTGCCGCCGGAGAAGCCGCCGGACCTGCCGCGGTCGCTGCTGCCGCGGGAACGGCTCAGGATCATCAGGGGCGGCAGAGGATGACTGCGCAGCCATCGCCTTGATGGCGCGCGCCTCTTGGTGCACGTTCCCGCCCCCATCGACACTCAATGCAGGGGTTCATCCATGTATGTCGCCGCAGGCAAGCGCTTGACCCATGCCGGGGCAAAGCAGATGGCTGCGACGGCGGTCGCCAAGGCCGAGCAGGCCGGCATCGCCATCACCGTCGCCGTCGCCGACGCCGGCGGCCATTTGCTCGTACTGGAGCGCATGGATGGCGGGCGGTTCCACACCGTGCATTCCTCGACCACCAAGGCGGTGTGCGCCGCCTCCAACAAGCGCCCGACCACGGCGCAGGGCGCCCAGGCCCAGCCGCTCGACGTCGCCCATGCCATCGGGCTCGCGCTGGCGGCGGGTCCGGAACGCTGGACCGCCATGGAAGGCGGCTTTCCCGTCATCGTCGACGGCGAATGCATCGGCGGCATCGGGGTGAGCGGCGGCGATTGGGAAACCGACGCGCGCATTGCGCGGGAGGCGATCTCGTCCATCGGCGCGGCCTGGTCGCTCGACGCCAAGTGAGCGCGCGGCGAACCCGGCGGCGCAGCGAGCCGCGTATCGTACCGTTCATCTTGATGTGGAATGTGCGGCGAAAAAGCCGCGCCTCGCGGCGAAATTCCGCGGCCCCCGCGCTCAAAGTTTGCTGCAACGGGGCGAACTATCCGGAACCGGCAATGTGAAATTTTAAATTCTTGCGGCGATGCAGCTGCGGTCTTGAAGCAAAGACTGTGATCGCCGCACGCGCCGCAATCTCGCTCCGCATTCGCCCGAACCCGGCGCGGGCCGGCCATCATTCCGACAATCGGGCGGGCACAATTGGACGCCGAGCCGATGCAACGTCGGCGCAGCACAAAGGGCGCAGATTTGCGGTGCTCTTTGGCTTCCCGGTGAAGAGGAGAACACTGCTCCGGACTCATATGGGCGTACCAAAGTGATGATCGATTTCGGCTGTGTGGAGGGGACGAATGCGTACGATCAAACAGCAGGCTTGCACGAATAAAACTCGCGCGGGAATAGCGGGAGCCGCTCTCGCGGCGTTCCTGGCGGCCACGGCCGGTGTGGCGAATGCCCAGCAATTTCCAAACGGACGGCCGATCGAGATGACGGTGATGTTCGGGGCCGGCAGCGCCGCCGACGTCACCGCACGCTATCTCGCCGACGGCATGGCGAAATCGCTGGGCGTACCGGTGCCGGTGGTCAACCGCACCGGCGGCGGCGGCGCGATCGGCTACAGCCACGTGCAGCAGCAGAAGCCGGACGGGCATTCCATCATCTGGAACTCGAACTCGATTTCCACCAACTATCATTCCGGCATCCTGTCGTTCGACTACAAGGCCTTCGATGCCGTCGCGCGGGTGAGCGTGGAGAATCCGGTGATCGCGGTGCGCAGCAACTCGCAATGGAAGTCGCTGGGGGAATTCATCAGCTACGCCAAGGCCAATCCCGGCAAGGTGCGCATCGGCAATTCCGGCACCGGCAGCCACACCCATTTCGCCGCCTCGGCATTGTTCCTCACCGGCGGCGCCAACGTCATCAACGTGCCGTTCGGGGAGGGGCAGGCGATCGTCAATCTCCTCGGCAGCCGCATCGAGGGCGTGGTGCAGCTTCCGGCCGCTCTCATCTCCCACGTCAAGAGCGGCAGCCTGCGCGTGCTTGCGGTGCTCGGCTCCGAGCACGATCCTGTTTTTCCGGACGTGCCGACGGCGAAGGAACTCGGCTTCCCCGTCGCGCTCGACATGTGGCGGGGCATCGCCGTGCCCGAAGGTACGCCGAAGCCGGTCATCGCCAAGCTCCAGGAGGCGATCAAGGAATCGGTGAAGTCGCCGGCCTTTGCCGACGCCGGCAAGACCATCGGCTTCACGCCCGCCTATCTTCCCTCGGAAGATTTCGGCGCGCTGATCGCCAGCGACGACGAGAAGCTCGCCCAGGTGATGGGAGAGCTCGGCCTCAAGAAGAAATAAACAGGGCGCGTCGCTGTCATCGCCCGGCTTGACCGGGCGATCTTGACCGGGCGATCGAACCCTTCTTGCTCCCTCTCCCGCTTGCGGGGGAGAGTTGGGGAGGGGGCTCTTAAGTCGGGTCTGTGCCGTGAAAGCGCCTCCTCCCTGACCCTCCCCCGCAAGCGGGAGAGGGAGCAGACCTCCAGCAGATTTGCGATGGTGACCTCATGAGCGAACCAGGGAAAGTGTCTGCGGGTCGGCTGCTGCCGCTCGCGATTTCCGCACGCAACGGCGGAATCTTCATGGCCGGGCTGCTCGCGCTCATCGGCCTCGTGTTCGCCTGGCAGGCCTCGCTGCTCGATTTCGGCGGCTTCGACCTGCCGGGGCCCGGCTTCTTTCCGCTGGTGCTCGGCGTCGTCGTGTTCGCGTTCTCTATCCTCATCGCCGTCGAAGGATTTCGCGGCGAGGGGGATGGCGAGACCGTCGAACTCGGCCATCGCGACGTGCTGATCGTGCTGGCCGCACTGGCCGCGGTGGCGGCGCTGTTCGAACCGCTCGGCGCCTATCTCTCGCTAGGCCTGTTCGGGGCGGTGCTGCTGGTGGTCCTCGCGCGGGTCTCGGTGCCGCTCGCCATCGTCTCGGCCTGCATCGCCATGGCGGCGTGCTGGTACTTCTTCCAGGTGTTGCTGGGCCTCGAGCTTCCCATCGGGCCGTTTTGAGCGGAGCACTGAAATGACCGGCTTCGATCAACTCGTCGGCGGATTTGCGGTCGCGCTGTCCTGGAAGGGGCTGCTGTACTGCTTCATCGGCTGCCTGTGGGGCACCATCGTCGGCGTGCTGCCGGGGCTCGGTCCGCTCGCCGGCATGACGCTGCTGCTGCCGCTCACCTTCGGCCTGGAGCCCTCGATCGGCATCATCATGCTGACCGGCATCTTCTACGGCGCCATGTATGGAGGCTCCACCACGTCGATCCTGGTGCGGATTCCCGGCGAGGCCGCTTCGGTCGTCACCTGCATCGACGGCTACGAGATGGCGAAACAGGGCCGCGCCGGCCCAGCCCTGATGATCTCGGCGGTCGGCAGCTTCATCGGCGGCACGGTGTCGATCCTGGGCCTGATGTTCATCGCCCCCCCTCTGGCGAAGGTGATGATCGCCATCGGCCCCTCGGTCGAGGTCGTGCTGATGCTGCTGGCGCTGAGCGTCATCACCCTGGTGTCGGCGGGCTCGCGCATCAAGACCGCGCTGATGGTGGTGCTCGGCCTGCTGCTCGGCTCTATCGGCCTCGACAATCTCACCGGGGTCGCGCGCTTCACCTTCGGCAACACCAGCCTGGCCGGCGGGCTGTCCTTCACGGCGCTCGCCATCGGCCTGTTCGGCGTCTCGGAAATCCTGATCAACCTGGAGAAGACCGAGACCATCAAGGCGATCACGCCCAAGCTCAGGGATCTGGTGCCGCGCTGGAAGGATCTGCGCGACTCCGCGCCCGCAGTTGCGCGCGGCTCCATTATCGGGTTCATTTTCGGGATCATTCCCGGGGTAAGCCACGTGGTGTCGACCTTCGTCTCCTACGCGATCGAGAAGAAGTTCTCCAAGCATCCGGAAGAATTCGGCAAGGGCGCCATCGCCGGCGTCGCCGGGCCGGAAACCGCCAACAACGCCGTCACCGGCACCGCGATGATCCCGCTGCTCGCGCTCGGCATTCCCTCGATCCCGGCGACCGCGATCCTGTTGTCGGCGCTCACCATCCACGGAGTCCAGCCCGGCCCGCTGCTGCTCACCGATCACCCCGAGGTGTTCTGGAGCCTGGTGGCGAGCATGTATATCGGCAACATCATCCTGCTGATCCTCAACCTGCCATTGGTCGGAATCTTCGTGAACCTGCTGCGCATCCCCTATGCCTGGCTGGTGCCGATCATCCTGATCATCTCCATCATCGGCGTCTACAGCGTGAACTTTACCGCCGCCGACATCTGGATCATGGTGATCTCCGGCGCCGCCGGCTATGTGCTGCGCAAGTTCGGATACGAGATGGCGCCGCTGCTGCTGGCGCTGGTGCTGGGCGACCGCCTGGAGGCGAGCTTCCGGTTGGCACTCACCATGTCAGGGGGTAATTATGCGACCTTCGCCGACAAGGCGTCGGTGATCGTGCTCACTTCGGCGCTCGCGATCTTGCTCGCGGTGCAGGCGCTGGCCTGGGCATTCGGCTATCGTAAGGCGATTGCCGACGAAGCGGAGAGCGCATGAACATCGCCACCACCAAGCCGAAAGCCGCCGAATCCGAAGCCACCGGCGCCCCGGCGCCCGCGCTGCGCGTCGCCGTTGTCGGCATCGGCTGGTGGTCGGACGTGCTCGCCGACGCCATCAAGCGTTCGGGCGAGATCGAGGTCGCCACCTGCTTCACCCGATCGGAGGGAAAGCGCGCGGCCTTCGCGGCGAAATACGGCTGCCGCGCGGCGTCCAGCTATGAGGATATCCTCGCCGATCCCTCGATCGCGGCGATCGTCAACACCACGCCCAACGCCGTCCATCTCGAGACGACGCGGATGGCGGCGGCCGCCGGCAAGCACGTCTTCCTCGACAAGCCGATCGCCAACACCGTCGCCGAGGGCCGAGAGATCGCCCGCATCTGCGAGGCCGCCGGCGTCGTGCTGGCGCTCGGCTATCAGCGGCGGCGCGAAAACCATTTCCGCTGGATCAAGGCGGAGATCGACGCCGGGCGGTTCGGCAAGCTGGTGCAGGCGGAATGCAACATCAGCCGCGACCGGCTCGGCAAGATCGATCTCACGTCGTGGCGCTACCAGGCGGCGGGCATGCCGGGCGGCGTCATGCTGCAGATTGGCATCCATTATGTCGACGTGCTGGAAATGCTGCTGGGTCCGGTGAAGCGGGTGTCGGGCATGTCGGCGCAGCTCGTGCTGCCCGGCGACAACCCGGACGTGGCGAGCCTGATGCTGGAGCATGACGGCGGTGCGATTTCCAACCTCACCGCGTCCTACGCCTCGGCGTCGGAATATTACATGATGAACGTCTACGGCAAGGAAGCCAGCGCCTATTACGATCTCTTCAACGGCCTGCGCTGCCTGCGGCGCGGCGAAGCCAAACCGCGCGCCGTGCCGGTCGAAGCCAACGATACCATTCGCGAGGAGCTCGAGGAATTCGTCGCCTGCGTGCGCAACGGCGGCAGGCCCGAGACCGACGGCTGGTGGGCGTCGCGCAATCTCGCCGTGATCACGGCGGGCATCCGGAGCGCACGCGAGGGCCGTGCGATCGATGTCGAAGCGGTCATCGCCGCCGGCGGGTAAGCGCACTTTCCTTTCCCTCCCCGTAGGTGGGGTTCTTACTTTCTTCGATCGGCCGTTCCCGTGGCCCCCACCCGACCTCGCGGAGCCTGTCATCGGGCCGGCCAGAGGCCGGACCCGTTGGCTCGGCCACCCTCCCCAAAACGGGGAGGGATAATTCCAACAACGGCTTCGCGCGAAATTCTCAAACAACGAAGAAACTATTTTAGATACTCCGCCGCCGCCGGATTGTGGAGATTGTTGGCCGCCGGTTTGTCGAGTTGCAATCAGAAATCTGAATCCCACCACAATATCGGCGAAAGCTGGTGTCACCGTACCGCGCTGTGTTGCGTTTCGGAGGGCGTGTGATGCGTGCGAAAGCAGTAAGGGGAGCGTTATGTTTCGCAATTTTGTTCGTCATGGGAGTGATCGGTTTGGGGGCTATTCGGCGTCGGGGCGCCGACGCGCGCCTGCGGCGCAAGTCATTCCGAAGTCGCTTGAGGAGGGCGGCACCGACGACGCTCTCAAGGACGCGCAAGAACATCTGGACGGTCGGTGTCGCCGGCGGGCTGATGTCGGGGACCAATATGACCTTCGCCGACGAGATGGCGCAGGTTCTCGACGACAGCGACAATCTTCGCGTCCTTCCCATCGTCACCTATGGCGCGGCTTCGAACCTCGACGACCTGCTCTATCTGCGTGGCGTCGACGTCGCGATCACTCAGTCGGACGTGTTCGAATATTTCCGGACCCAGCGCAAGACCGCCAATCTCGAAGGCCGGATTCACTACATCCTGCGCCTGCCGATCTCCGAGATGCACGTGCTGGCGGGCAACGACATCAAGAGCATCGAGGATCTCAGGGGCAAGAAGGTCAATTTCGGCCCGGCCGGCAGCGCGTCGAGCCTGACCGGATCGATCGTGTTCCAGCGCTACGGCATCAAGGTGGAGCCGACGAATTACGACAATCCGGTGGCGATGCAGAAGCTCAAGGCGGGGGAAATCGCCGCGCTGATCCGCGTCATCGGCAAGCCGGTCGAGCTTCGTTCGCGAAGATTCCGGCAAGTGCGGGGCTGCACTTCGTGCCGCTGCCGTTCTCCAAGACTTTCGCGGATTATTACACGCTCGGCGAATTCACCAGCCAGGAATATCCGGGCTTGGTGCCGGCCGGCCAGACGATCGATACGATCGCCGTGCCGTCGGTGCTCGCCGTGTTCAATTGGCCAAAGAACAACGATCGCTACCGGCGGGTGCAGCGCTTCGTCGAGGCGCTCTACACCAAGTGGGACAAATTCCTGCGAGCCGCCGCGGCATCCGAAATGGAAGGACGTCAATCTGGCGGCGACGGTTCCCGGCTGGACCCGCTGGAGCGTGGCCGAGGACATGTTGCGCAAGGTGCGTCAGGACGCAGTCGCGGAAGCGCCGCCGGCGAGCGGGGAATTCACCGCCTTCCTGAAGAACCAAGACCGCCGCCGCCGATACACCGGAGCAGCGCGAGGCGCTGTTCCGCGAGTTCCTGCAGTGGCAGCAGCGCCAGCGCGCGCTGCGTCAGGGCCAGCAGCACTGAATCGGAGGCCGAGAGGCAAGCGCGCCATTCCTCCTAACTAAAGATGGCGCGCTGGCTGCCCGCCAAGCGGGAACCGGACTTGCGCGGGGAGTCGAACCGCGATTTTGCACGAAAAAGGGTTGGCTTTTGTGACGCCGATGAACCTTCGGCAGGGAGTATCGAGCCATGAACACCCCTTCGGAAGCATTGCCTGAACAATACGGTCTCAATCGCGAACCCGGCGATGGCCTCGCTGTTAGCGTGCAGCACGATCTCTTCGAGTTTTTCTCGGCGCCGCTGCCCGAGGCGGAGGCGCTGCCGCTCGCCGCGGATACTCTGGGCGAGGTGAGCAAGGCCAATCTGCGCCGCCTCGAAGCCACCGTGAGCTGGCTGCAAAGCGAAGTCGAGGCCTGCCGCCTGCCACAGGCGGCTCAGCTGCCGCTGGTGCCCGGCCTGCCGGTCATGGAAGCGATCATCGACCGCAGCTCGCTGGACCGGACGCTGCACCGGGCACCGCCGCTTCCGGCGTGGCTGCGAGGGCAACAGGTGGCGGCGGCGCCGGCGCCGCCGCGTCACGGCGACGAATTGTGGTCCCGCGTCGTCAGGTTCCTGTTCGCGTGCGCCGTCGCCGCCCCGCTGTCTTATCTTTTCGCGGTGGCGACTTCGCCGCTGCACAAGCATTTGGTCGAGTTCACCGATGTCGGGTCGCCGGTATCCCGGATCGTGTCGAGGTCGCCGCGTCCGCCTGAGGCGCCGGATCGGCCGCGCATGAGCATGGCCGGGCCGCAATCGGCACCAGAGGAAGAAGGCGCGCTCACGTCCGAGCCGGTCGTCGAACCGCCGGCATCGCCCGGGTCGCTCGCGGCCGCGACCGCGATCCGACCGAGCCCCGAAATGCCGGCGGACCAAGTCCCGGCGAGCCTGGCTCAGGCCGATCCGGGCCAGGCAGCAACAGTCCAGCCGGTTCCAACCCAGGCAGCAGCGCCGCAGGTCGAAACGGCGCGGGCCCAAATCGCCCCAGCTTCGACGACCGGGGTTGCCGAGGACAGGGCGAGGGTCGCTCCGTCGGCGGCGAAGATTGCCGCACCGCAGGACGTGAAGCTTCTGACCGACCGCGGCAATCAGTTCTTCGAAGTCGGCGACCTCATCGCCGCCCGCATCCTGTTCATGCGCGCCGCCAATGCCGGTGACGCCGCCGCTGCCGTCGCGATGGGCGCGACCTACGATCCCGTCGTTCTCGCCGGCCACGGCGTGCGCGGTGTCACCGCCGATCTCGACAAGGCCCGAAGCTGGTACGAACGCGCCAAGGAAATGGGCTCGCCCGAAGGCCCGCGCCGCCTGGAGATGCTGGCGAACCGCTGACGGCGCGCGCTCTCCGGCGTGCCGTCAGTCCTCGTGGTTCAACGCGCCGGGGATGTTGCGCAACAGCGACGCCTCGCGCAGATCGAGCTCGCGTTCGATGTGCCGGCGGGCTTCGTCGATCAGCTCGCCCCGTTCGAGCTGGCCGAAAATGTGCCGGCGTTCGGTGTCGATGAGCAGTCCTTCGATCTCGTCATGGAGCGCGATGAACTCGCCGGCCTCCTCCTTGTCGTACGCTTCGGCACGGTTGAGGCGAGCCAGATGGCGCGAGCGCAGGCCGTCGACCAGCCGGTCCGGCAATTTGCGTTCGCGGGCGAGCTCGTCGAGGCGCTCGAGCACCGCGCCGATCGCGGAGCGCCGCGCGGCGAGCTCGGCGACGCGTTCCTCCTGCTGCTCGGTCTCCACGATGGCGCCGAGCCCGAGCCAGCGCAACACCAGCGGCAGGGCCAAGCCCTGGCCGACCAGGGTGATGAGAATGACCCAGAAGGTCAGCAGGATGATCAGGTCGCGGTGGGGAAATGGCATGCCGGTCGCGGTGCTCAGCGGCAGGGCGAGCGCGGCGGCGAGCGAGACGATGCCGCGGACGCCGAAAAAGGACACCAGGAAGGGCCGCTGCCAGATCGGGGCGGGGTCGGCTCCGGCGCACCGATGGAATCAGCAGTCGCGGCAGATAGAGCGACGGGAAGACCCACATGAATCGCGCCGCGACCACCGCCACGGTGGTCACCAGCGCGGCCACGGCGAATTCGCCGGCCGTCACCTGGTCGATGCGGTCGAGGAGCGGGCGGGCTTCCAGGCCGGTCAGCAGGAACAGCCCGCCTTCCAGCAAGAAGATGAAGAGGTCCCAGAAGAAGATGCCCTGCAGCCGGGTGTGGCTGGGAATGAGCAGCGGTCCGTTCCAACTGATATAGAGGCCGCACACCACGGTAGCGAGGACGCCGGAGCCGCCGAGCGCCTCGGGCGGCCAATAGGCGGCGAACGGCGTCAGCAGCGAGAGGATGATCTCGACCCGCGCGTCCTTGGCCCATCGGCGCAGCCGCAGGCTCGCGAATCCGACCGCCAGCCCGAAGGCGATCTCGCCGCCGATGATGGCGATGAAGACGAGCACCGCCGAGCCGAACGAAAACGTGCCGAGCGCGACCGCGGCGACGGCAAAGCGATACAGGATGAGCGCCGTGGCGTCGTTGGCGAGACCCTCGCCCTCGATGACGACCATGGTCCGCCGCGGCATGCCGAGCCGCCGGGCGATCGCCAGCGGCGCGACCTCATCGGGCGGTGAGATGATCGCGCCCAACACGAAACCGACCGCCCAATCCCAGCCGAGGAGATAATGTACGACCGCCGCGACCGCCACCGTGGTGAAGGTGACGCCGCCGAATGCAAGCAGGCTGATGGAGCGGATGTTGTAACGGAACTCGCGCCAGCTCATGGCGACGCCGGCGGAATAGATCAGCGGCGGCACTACCAGAAGAAGCACCAGCTCGGGCGACAGCTCGACCCGCGGCAGCCCCGGCGTCATCGATAGCACCAGCCCGACGACGACGAGAAGAATGGCGGCGGGAATCCGGGTCCGGTTTGCCGCGACGGCGACCACCGCCACCGTCACTAGAACGAAAATGAAGATCGAATAGGTCTGCATGCCAGGGATCAGTGATCAGGGATCAGTGATCAGAAGGTAAGGCAACATTGATCACTAGGGAACAGATGGAAGGCGCTTCCATTCTGATCCCCGATTACTAGATCCCTGATTACTGATCTACGCTGCCGTGATGGCGCCGTGGCGGCGGTCGGTCAGCTCGTCGGCGTAGTGGGCGCGTTTGTGTTCGAACATCAGCAGGTCCGCCCGTTTCGCCACCGCCTCGAGCCGTTCGCCCGGCCGGCTGGTGGCGACGCCCATCGAGAGGCTGAGCGTCAGCCCCGGATAGAACTGATTGTTGACGTCGACCAGCTTGTAGATGCTGTCTGCGATCGCCTCGCCGTCGCGAAGCTCGGTCGCCGGCAGCAGCACGGCGAACTCGTCGCCGCCGATCCGCGCGGCGCAGTGCGGCTTGGCGATGATCTCGTTGAAGACTTCGCCGGCGCGGCGCAACAAGGCATCGCCGCTGTCGTGGCCCCACTGATCGTTCGCGGCCTTGAGGCCGTTGAGATCGGCCATGATGATGGTGACTGGGAGCGGGCCCTTGCGCTGGAGGCGGTTGAGCTCCTCGACATAGAACGCGCGGTTGTAGACCCTGGTCAGCACGTCGTGTCGGCCGAGGAACTCGAGATAGGCCTCGGCTTTCTTGCGGGCGGTGATGTCGGTGAGCGCGACCTGGACCAGCGACCAGTCGCGTTCGTGCCCCGGCAGCACCGAGAATTGCAGGTGCAGATGGAGTTCGTTGCCATCGAGGGCGTAGTTGACGACTTCGCGTTGCTGGAACAGCTTGCCTTGCCACAATTCGATCAGCTGCTCGCGGAAATGCTGCACCATGTCGTCGCGGAACACTTCGCCGAGGCGATTGAGCAGGCTGGCCTTGCTCGGCGCTGCAAGCAGCACGAGGGTATGCCGGTTGACGTCGATCACGCGGATCTCGCTGATGCAGCGGGTAACGAATTCCGGATGGACGTCGGTGAAGACGCGGAAGTCGGTGATGCCGCGGTCGCGGACCTCGTCGAGAAGCCTCTTGATGCTGCTGAAGTCTTCCACCCACAGCGACACCGGCGAATGCTCGAACAGGCCACGGGCATATTTCTCGCTGGCCGCCAGATGACGCCGCGCGGTCTCGCGTTCGGTGACGTCCTCCACGGCGACCAGGATGCGTTCCCAGCTCTCCTCATATCCGGGCAGGATGCTGCCCTTGAGCTCGATATCGAGCGCGCGGCCGGACAAGGTGTAGTTGACGGTCTGGCTGAAGAACTCGGTGCAGCCGTCCCACAACTGGACAAGCTCATCGACGTAGGACGTGAACATCTTGTCGCGCAGGATGAGCCCGATATTGTCGACGAGTTCGGGCACGTCGGCGGCTTCGAACAGGCAGAGCGTCTTGCGGTTCACCTTGAGGACGCGCATTCGTTCCGAGCAGGTCTTGATCCGGGCGGGATCCGCACGCAGGTAATCGCCCAGCGAGGTGACGCCGGCGCGGCGCCACTCGTCGAACAAGGCCTTCAGGCCGCTGTAATCCTCGAGCCAGAGCGACACCGGGGCGAGATCGAACATCTCGGCATCGTCGCGGCGTTCACGAACGGGGATGGCGACGGCGGTCGGTTGGGCACGTTGCTGCATGGGGGTGCCTGTCGGAGCTGACGGGCGCCGGCGCGAACGGCTGCCTTTGCAGGCGTGAGGCGCCAACGTCCCGCAGGCCGGGAGAATCCCGACGCTCCATATCTCTACGGTCCAATTAGTTAATTTAAATTTATGGATTGTGATGACACGCAGGCCAACCGGCGCCCGCGGCGGCGGCTATTTCGCGCGCCTGCACGTGACTTCGTCGCCGTCAGAACCTGTAGCTTACGGCGGCGCGCAACTCGTGGACGTCGAACCCGGTCCATGAATACCCGGTCGGGAAGCTCGGGAAATTCGGTGCCCCGCCGATCGCCGAGACATCGCTGAAACGATGGAACAGGTATTCGCCCCGCAGCAGCCAACGGTCCCACGTCGCGAATTCGACGCCGCCGCCAAGCACGTAGCCGAATTGGGGCTGGTAGAAGCTCACCGCCGTAGCGTAGCCGCCGCCGACGGGAGCGGCGTCGCCGCCGGCATAGCTCGCCCCGGCCCAGGCCGCGCCGCCGGTGAAGTAGAGCAGCATGGCTGGGGTGACGAGATAACCGATGCGCCCGCGCACCGTGCTCAGCCATTCCAGCGTCCGTATCTCCTGGGTATAGGCGCCCGCCAGCGGGACGTTGGTCCCGAAGGCGGTCCACGGCGTCAGCGCCGTGGAGGTGGCATGGCTCCCGGTGAGATCGGCTTCGATGCCGGCGACCCAGGCCGGAGCGACCTGGTAATTGAAGCCGCCCTGGAACCCGGCGACGAGGCCGCTGGTGCTGATGTCGCTGGAGGCTCCATTGAAGCCGAACAGCTCCGGCGAGGGCAGCGGATTCCACTGCGCGTTGCCGTCGGCCCACAGACCACCGGCATTGATGCCGGCGTACCATCCGGTCCATGTGGCATCGGGCGGCAACAAAGGCCTGGGGCCGAAGTCGGCGGCATCGGCGCGCTGCGCTGCACCGAGATACGCCAAGCCGAGACTTGCGATCGCCACGAGCGATCCGACCACAGCCTTCTTCATCCCACCCTCTTCGAGTCCCCTGCGCCGCAGCCATGCGGTCGCAGCACCGTTGCCGAAACTGTAACGAATTCGTGTGGCCGAAAATAGTCTTTCGGGCAGTTTCGACGCAAAGGCGACACGCCCGGTATGTCGGACAACCCCGCCGCTCGCCTCGCTGCGGTGGCTGTCGGCGAGGGATTTTGCGCAAACGCGTCGCGAGTGCGGGGCCATAATGAAAAGCGTTGTAAATCAACGAGTTGTTGGCGGCGAAGAGGTCGGCATGCGACCCACCGCCTTCTGCGGGGGATACCCGGGGCCGCAGGCGGGGATTGCATCGAGGACCCGAAATCGGGAGGATGGCGTGCCCCCCTGTTGCAGAAAAACCCACGAAGACATGAGCGAGCGGGAAGACCTTGTGCTGGCCTACCGGATTCTCGCGGCACACGGGGTCGTGGATGCTTACGGGCATGTGAGCCTGCGCACCGCCAAGGACCCCAAGCGTTACCTGCTGGCGCGCGCCATGGCCCCGGAGCTCGTCACTAACGACGACATCGTCGAATTCGATCTCGACAGCGCGCCCATCAAGGACCCCGGCGTCGCGCTCTATCTCGAGCGCTACATCCACGGCGAGATCTTCAAGAGCCGGCCCGACATCAACGCCGTCGTGCACAACCACTCGCCCTCGGTGATCCCGTTCGGCGTCACCACGGTGCCGCTGCGGCCGCTGTTCAACACCGGGGCCTTCATCGGCGAGGGTGTCCCGACCTTCGAGATCCGCGACTTCCAGGACAGCGGCGATCTCATCATCAAGACCCCGCATCTCGGCCGTTCCCTGGCGACGACGCTCGGGGCCAAGCCGGCGGCGCTGATGCGCGGGCACGGCGCGGTGGTGGTCGGCGAAAGCCTGATGCTGGCGGTGGTGCGTAGTGTCTATCTCGAGCTCTCGGCGAAGCTGCAAATGCAGGCGATGCTGATCGCCGGTCCCGGCGGCCACATCGTCTATCTCGACGACCGCGAGGTCGCCGCGACCAGCGGCCGGCAGGTTTCCGCCGGGACCTGGAAGCGCACCTGGGACCTGTGGTGCATCAAGGCGCGGGCGCAGATCGAGATGGAGGAGAAGGCGAAGCGGCGGCGGAAGAAGTAGAACATTTTTCGGTTACGCTGAACCGATGCTCGCCACAAAGACCTTGGCCGGCGGCGAAATCCAGCGCCGGCGATCACGCGTCAAGTCCGGCCCCAGCAACCGGCAAACCCACCGGGGACAACCATCCGCGGTCGATGACTCTTGTGCGAGCGACAGAGCAATACCGCTATTATCCTTCGAGGAAGTGCCCCAGGGCCTTTAGCGGCCTCAACCGATCGCAGACAATCTTCAGGATGGCCAGCATTGGAACGGCCAAGATCGCTCCAGGTACCCCCCACATCCAGAACCAGAACACCAGTGCCAAGATGATAAGCACGGGGTTGAGCGTGAAGCGCCGCGCAAGCAGCATGGGCGTCAGCGTTTCACCCTCGATGAGGTGGATGCCGAAGTAAAGGGCTGGCGGCAGCAAAGCCCACCACAGACCTTCGAAGCTCAGCATTCCGGCGAGCACGAAGATACAGGTCCCGACAAGCGGGCCCAAAATTGGAATGTAGTTGAGCAGAAAGGCTGTGGCCCCCCATAACACGGGGTCGCCCAGTCCGCAAAGATACATCGCGGTGGCCGTAACGACTCCCACCGCGGCATTCATGGCCGTGATCGTCACCAGGTATCCGGATATGTCCTCTTGAATCTGCTGAGAGATATCCACGGCCTGCCGCTTGTCGCGAAACCTTGGCAGGACTTCGACGATGCGCCGAAGAAAGGTATCGCCCGACACCAACAGAAAGTAGAGCACCACAACGGTCGTAAACAGGCCATCGAGCACTGCACGCATTCCCGCAAATAGCGCGCTTGTAAGGCCGAGATCTTGTCGGACCGGCATGATGGAGGCCTTCTGTCCAGGAGCGTCTGCAACCTCCTCGGCCTGTTGGATGACCATTTGCAACGCTCTAATCGGATTCTGTAGAACCACCAGGTGAGCTTCAAGGCGCGGTATTCCCTCCGGGAGCCGCTTAGCCCAAATGGCGGCGGGCACCGATAGGGCCGCGACGAGACCCACAAGCGTTCCAATAGTCAGGAGGACGGCTACCAGCGCTCCGAAGGCCCGGGGCAAATGGAGGCGCACCAATAGACGGACAGCGGGTTGCAGAAGGAGGTTCAATACAAATGCTAGCACAACGGGAAGGATTACGGAGCTTGCCTCGTAGAGTGCCGCAAAGACCCCCAACGCAAAAATGCCCCCAAGAAAGAACGTCTGCGGATTCGACGGCAACGGCATCTCCGCCTCGTCGGCAGCCTCCGTCAATGCGGCATTCGGAACTTCCTGGACCGGCGACAAAGGAGGGTGATCCGGTGGGGCTGAGACGGAAACCATGGCCTTCTCCATTCCGATGTGAGCATGTCCTGATTCCCACGCTGAAGCCTACGCGCTTTCGCCGACCACCGCGCGCAAAGTCATTCCCTCGTGTGATTCGCTCCTCGGGACTTTCCTGTGCGTGAGCTTCGTTTTCTCGAAGCTCAGCGGCGGGTTGTGGCCGCCAGCTTCATGCGACCGCGGCCGACGAAACGGCGGATACGGCCGTAGTCCGCGTACAGATGCTGTGCCGTCATTTGGATGCGCTGCGCCGTAGCGAATGACCCGTTACGGCCGCCGCCGTCGATTATGCATCGCCGTATGCAAACAAATGCTGATTCGCACCGGGGGAGAAGCATTCCTCCTCTGCCTCAGCCGTAAGACCCCGGCTTTCGGTACGGACAGCCGAGCTTTACCGCTCGAAGTCGTCCTTGGTGATGAAGGGCGAGGTGGTCACCCACCAGCTCGACTGCGCCGTCGCAGGGTCGGCAGCCAGCGCCTTGAGCCCACCCGCCTTTGTCGCGGCGATCAGCCTGTCCTGCAGTTCCTGCGGATGGCCGGCTTCGGTTTCCCAGATCACCATGTATCTCGGGAAGGGGAGACGCGGCCGGGCGTCGACCGCAGGTGGCGTGGCGAGGCGGAACGGCTGCGCCGCCATCCAGCCCTCCAAAGCGAGCACTTCGGTGACGCGCTTCGAAAGTGCCGCTTCGAAAGTGGCATCGTCGACACCGGCAATCGGCTCGACGAAATCAAGCATGATGTAGCGGTTGGGCCGCGGCGTCTTGTTGTCGGCGTAGGCGGGAATGAACGGCTTGCGGCCGTCGGGACGCGTCGTGCGTGGGCCGATGACCTGGTAGTATGCCCTGACCCCGCCGCCAGGCGAGTAGTCGAATCCGGGGATGCGGCGGCTCTTGCCACCGGCTATGGCGGCCTCCGCGTCGCTGCGCAGCTTGCCGAGATCGGCGCCTTCCTGGTCCCAGATGATCAGATTGCCGCGCCGGTAGAGAGGCTGGGTCTTGCGCGGAGTGACGTCGGGCACCAGGCGGAAACGCTGCGCCCCGGTCCAGCCGGGCAGCTGCACGAGATCGCCCATGTGCATGTTCTGGTAGCCGTCGTTGAAATCGAATTCCCTGCCCGGCAGAGGATCGGACATCACCAGATAGACATAGCGTTTCAGCCCTGGGGGCGGCTCGCGCGTCCCCGGCTGGCCGATCGACCATTGCGCAAGCGCGACGGTCGAGAGCCACAACGCCACGCCCACGCCAATCGAGAATCGCTTGAAAATCCCGTTCATGCCGATCTCTTCTGCGTCCCGACCGCACACCGCCTGTGCATCGCGGCGGTGCCGATTCGCGAATGCCAAGTAACTCAAACCAAGCGATACACGCGTTTCGCCGTGCCGCTGAACAGCATCGCCTTCTCGGAAGCCGAGTGTCCGGATGCCAAGCGCTTGAAAGCGTTCCACAAGACCGGATAGCTCGAGCTGACCCCGTCTGGCGGGAAGTTGCTCTGAAACATCGAGCGATCCACTCCGAACGCCGCGATGCAGGTTTCGATGTAAGGCCGGTAGGCGGTCGCGAGGTCGGTCGACGAGGGCGGTTTCTCACGCGCATTGAAATCGAACATACCCATCAGCATGCCGAGTCCGCCAAGTTTGACGACGACGTTTTGAGACTTTGCGAGCTCGGTGATGCCGGTCTTCCATCGTGCAAAGGTCTCGGCTTCCTTGCCCTTGTAGGGTCCGATCCCGATCGGCCCGCCGACATGGTTGAGGATGATCGTGGTTTGCGGGAAGGCGCGGGCGAGGTCGGCGAGTTCGAGGAGCTGGGGGTGATAGAGCCACGCCTCGAAGCTGAGGTTGAGAGGCGCGAGACGTGCAAAGCCGGCGCGCCAAGTCGGATCGAGCATTTGTCCCTTGGGCGGATTGGTGCGGGCCTTGGCCAGCGCATCGCTCGCATCCCAGGTGACGGAATGACGGATACCGCGAAAGCGGCCATCTCCGGCGGCGACCTGCGCCTCCAGCACGCGCGCGACACCGTCGCCGAGCCGCAGATCGGCATGGCCGACAATGCCGGCGCACAGCCGCGTCGCCCCGTAACGGCCGCTCGCGCTCATTGCCGCCGTCCCGTTGACGAATTCGGTCTCCCCGACGGGCTTCATCTCGACCGGCCCGTTGGCGCGATACATCGAGCCGCACTCGATAAAAACGGTCTGGGTGATGTTGTGACCACTGCCGGTGTCGGCGAGCAACTCGTGAATGAGATAACGGTGCTCGTCGCGCTCCCACAGATGATGGTGGGGATCGACGATCGCCAAACCCGGCTCGATGATCTCTTCCTGCAGCTGCGCGGCCCAGGCCGGATTTTGATAATAACGCGGGCTGGATTGAGAATTGATCGCCGCGCCGGTGCTCCCGGCCGCGTTGTTCTGCGCGAGCGCGCCGCCACGGGGCAGCGCTGCCCCGCCTAACAGCCCAGCTCCCAGCCAGCAACGTCCGGCGTGATACAGATTGCCGTCGAACCGTCTTTCCGGTCATCGTCGTTCCTCCCAAGGCATTAAATTCGGGCGCTCATTAACCCGCCCTCTTGGCCGAGATGATAGATGTCCGTCGCCCTCCCCACAATCGCCCCCGTCCCGGACCGAAAGCGGTTTTGGGCTCTTCATCACCCGTTCCGGTCATGCTTTGGGCCGGCGCGAAATCCGCAAACGAGCCGCCCGGATTTGGCTATAATCGGTCAAACAGGAACGCCCCAATGTCATCGCCATCCCGATCGCCATCGCAATCCGATCTCGCCCGCTCCGGCACGCTCGAGGAGCTCTACGGCAAGCTCGCCGAGGTCGGCATGGGGGCGGGCTGGAACAAGCCGACGCCGTCGCTGTGGCCGGCGCCGCGCAAGACCTTGGTGCCGGCCCATTGGAGATATGAGCTGGCCCGCGGCGCGCTCGATGCCGCCGGCCGACTGATCAATACCGCGCTCGCCGAGCGGCGCAACCTCATCCTGTTCAATCCGGCCGAGGGCAATACCTACGGCACCGTGCGCACGCTGGTCGCGGCCTACCAGATGATCATGCCGGGGGAGTGGGCGCGGGTGCATCGCCACACGCCCAATGCGCTGCGCCTCATCCTCGACGCCGAGCCCGGAACCTATACCGAGGTCGACGGCGTCGACATCGCCATGGAGCCGGGCGACGTGCTGCTGACCCCGAACTGGTCGACTCACGGCCACGGCAACCGCAGCAAGGCCTGCGCCTATTGGCTCGATTTCCTCGATGCGCCCCTGGTGCAGCTCCTGGAGCCGATGTTCTTCGAGATCGCCGAGGACGAGGACAAGCGTGCGGACGCGCCGGCCGGCGAACTCCCGGCTCCGACGCCGGCCATGACGGATTCGCCCTTCGTGTTCACCCTGAAGGACACCTTGCGCAGGCTTGGCGAAGCCAAGCCCGAGCCGCGCGGGCCGTTCGCCACCCAGATCGAGCTGGGCCACCCGGCGCTCGCCACCACGGCGCTCTACATGATGCAGCTTCGCCCAGGCATCCGCACCGCGCCCTATCGCACCACGGCCAACAACATCTATGCGGTGGTGCGGGGGGAGGGCGCCTCCGACATCGACGGCCAGCGCTTCGAATGGCGGCGCGGCGACGTCATCGCGGCGCCGGCCTGGCGTCCGCACTGGCACGAGGCATCGGGCGACGCCATCCTGTTCCGCGTCACCGACGAACCGGTGATGCAGCGCTTCGGCTGGTGGCGCGAGGCAACGCCGGCCGCGGCGACGGCGCATTGAAAGTGGCACCCATGGGAATCTCTCGCCGCGGGCTCGCAGCCATGGCCGTCGTGATGGCAGCGCTGGCGCCGGCCTGCGCCGGCGCGCAGGACTGGCCCAGCCGGCTCGTGCGCATCGTCGTGCCGGCAGCCCCGGGCGGCTCCTCGGATGCGGCGGCCCGGTTGGTCACCAATCATTTCCAGGCGGTGTTCCGGCAGCCCTTCATCATCGAGAACAAGCCAGGCAACGGCAATGCGCTGGGGGCGGCGATGGTGGCCCAGGCCGAGCCCGACGGTTACACGCTGCTGTCCTCGAACTCGGCCTCCAACCTCACGGTGCCGCTGATCGCGAAGAATGCCGGCTATGATCCCGTCGCCGACTTCAGCCACATCGTCATGCTGACGAGCTCGCCCTATGTGCTCGCGGTCTATCCCGGCCTCGGCGTGAAGACACTGGCGGAGCTCGTCGCCAAGGCGCGCGCGCAGCCACTCTCCTACACGGCGGCCAATCGCGGCGGGCTCGGCAATATCGGCGGCGAATATTTCCAGCGCCTCGCCGGCATCTCCATGCAGCACGTGCCTTATCGCGGCGGCGCTCCCGCCGTGGCGGACGTCATCGCCGGGCACGTGCCGGTGATCTTCCTGCCGGTGACCACGCTTGGGGAATACGTGCGCAGCGGCGGGCTGGTGGCGCTCGCGATTTCGTCGCCCACCCGCGCCACGGTACTGCCGGACGTGCCGACTTTCGCGGAAAGCGGTTATCCCGAGCTGGTGCTGTCCTCGTGGTTCGGCCTGTCGGGCCCCAAGAAGCTGCCGCCGGAAATCGTCGCCCGCATCAACCACGAGGCGCGCGCGTTCCTGCGCGAACCGCAGATGAAGAAGCTCGCCGAAAACGACGCCTCCGAGCCGCTCGATGCGGATGCCGCGGACTTCACGCGCTATGTGGCCGGTGAGGTCGATCGCTGGGGAAAGATCATCCGTACGCTCGATATCAGAGCCGAGGAGTGAGACGGCACCACGTTCCGGCGGGGAGCGTCGACTTCGTTCCAAGAGAAAAGGCGGATGCTGAGATACACACGGGATCACGAATGGGTTCGCGTCGACGGCGACGTCGGCACCGTCGGCATCACGCCGTTCGCGCAGGAAACGCTCGGCGATCTCGTGTTGGTCGTACTGCCGGACGTCGGCGCGCGGTTCGACCCGGGCGAGGCCGCCTGTACGGTGGAATCGGTGAAGGCGGCCGCCGATGTCTTTGCCCCGGTCGGCGGCGAGGTCGTCGCGGTCAACGACCGGGTGGTCGGCGAACCCGGCCTGGTCAATTCCGCGCCGACCGGCGACGGCTGGCTGTTCAAGATCAGGATCGGCAACGCGGCCGAGCTCGACGCACTGATGGATGAGCAGGCCTATGATTTGATCAGCAAGTGATTTTGCCGCTTGGGGCGGCATTTGCGCCAAATCAACGCATGCCCATCAACTTCCTGGGATCACCGTCATCGACCAACAAACCAGTTCCTATGTAGAAGATTGCGTTGGACCATTTTCACCGTTCCGAACCGGCGCGTGATCCGATAAATGAGAGCCCGATAAATGAGCCCCCGACAAATGCGACGTGGCTTGCAAGGCGAGGAGACATGAAAGCTCGATCCCGATCGGCGGTACTGCGCGCGACCGGCGCTGCCGCCGTCAAAACTCCGGCCCTGGCGATTTCGCCGGAAAAGGTCTCCTTCATCATCACCAAGGCGCGGGAGTTCGACGTAAAGGACGTCGTCACCGATCCGGATCCGGTGTCGAACGCGTCGGACGACGCGATGCTGTCCGTGCTTGAGGATCACGGCGACGATCCCGTGGTCGCCGAACTCCGAGCGGCCATATTCGGGCTCAACGTGGACGAGCAGGTCGATCTCGTGACCTTGGCATGGCTCGGGCGCGGCGACGGCGGCATCGACGAGTGGGACGACCTGCGTGCCGAGGCGGCGCGCGTCCACAACAGGCGTACCGCCTCATATCTCCTCGGCATTCCGCTGTTGTCGGATTATCTGGAGGAGGGGCTGTCCCAGCTCGGAATCGCCTACGACGAAGGTTCCGTGACGTAACCGGGATTCGAAACGCCGGTGTTTGGCGTTGGACGCGCCCGCCGCTTCCAAATAACATGGCGCCGACGAGTCCCGCCTGATGCAATCCTCCCGATCGACCCGCTCACCCGGCCTGCGGCTGGCCGCCGATATCGGCGGCACGTTCACGGACGTTGCGGCGTTCGATGAGCGGACCGGCAAGCTCAGCTTCGGCAAGGCGCTGTCGACGCCGCATCATCTCGTCGAGGGGATCACCGCCGGAGTCGAGAAGGCGGGCACCGATTATGCCGCCGCCGGGCTGTTCCTCCACGGCTCGACCATCGCCATCAACACCATTTTGGAGCGGACCGGCGCCAGGACCGCGCTCATCATTACCGAAGGCTTCCGCGACATCTACGAGATCGGCCGCATCAACCGGCCGGACGCCTACAATCTGTTCTTCCGCAAGCAT
This sequence comes from uncultured Alphaproteobacteria bacterium, assembly GCA_963800215.1. GTDB lineage: Bacteria > Pseudomonadota > Alphaproteobacteria > Rhizobiales > Xanthobacteraceae > JAJPKK01. The sequence continues at coordinate 67,972 of CAWCZY010000019.1, forward strand.
GAGCCGCTGGTCGAGCGTGCCCTGCGCTTCGAGGCGAAGGAGCGCATGCTCGCCGACGGCGAGATCGACATCGCGCTCGACGAAGACGAGATCGTCGCCGCTCGGCGCGCGGCTCGACGCGCTCGGCATCGAGGCGGCCGCCATCCTGTTCCTCAATTGCTACCGCAATCCCGACCACGAGGCCCGCGCCAAGCGCCTCATCGAGGCGAACCATCTCGGGATGTTCGTCTCGGCCTCCCACGAATTGTCGCAGGAATACCGCGAGTTCGAACGCTGCTCGACCGTGGTCGCCAATGCCTATATCGGTCCCAAGGTGCGGCGCTATCTCGGCGAGATCGACCGCCACATCCGCGCCGCCGGCTTCGGCGGCTCGTTCCTGGTCGTGCAGTCGACCGGCGGCCTGTTCGAGGCGGAGCAGGCCAAGTCCCATTGCATCCGCATGCTGGAGTCCGGCCCGGCAGCGGGCGTCATCGGCGCCCAGGCGCTGTGCCGCACGCTCGGGCTCGACAATGCCATCGCCTTCGACATGGGCGGCACCACCGCCAAGGCCGGCGTCATCCACGAGGGCGAGCCGCTGACGACCGGTGCGGCGCTGATCGGCGGCTACGAGCGGGCGCTGCCGATCCAGATCGCCATGATGGACATTTTCGAGGTCGGCACCGGCGGCGGCTCGATCGCGCGGGTCGAGGACGGCGCGCCGCGCGTCGGCCCGCAGAGCGCCGGCGCGCAACCGGGGCCGGCCTGCTACGGCCTCGGCGGCGCCGAGCCGACCGTCACCGATGCCAATCTCGTGCTCGGGCGCATCGGAGCGGACCGCTTTCTCGGCGGCGAAATGCGGCTCGACCCGGCGGCGGCGAAGGCCGCCCTGCAGACGCGGGTGGCGGGGCCGCTCGGCATGAGCGTGACGGCAAGCCGCCGACGGCATCCTGCGCATCGCCGTGACCGCCATGTCCTACGCGGTCAAGGCGGTGACCACCGAGCGCGGCTTCGATGCCGGCGACTTCGCCCTCATCGCCTATGGCGGGGCGGGACCGCTCCACGCCGTGGAGGTCGCGCGCGAAATCGGGATCGCCAAGGTGATCATCCCGGGCGCGCCCGGCGTGTTCTCCGCCTTCGGCATGCTGTTCTCCGACCTGCGCTACGACTATGTGCGGACCTGGCCGATGCGGCTCGAGGACGCCGGTTTCGACGTGATCGAGCGCATCTATCGCGAGCTCGAAGACCAGGGCCGGCGCGCCATCGCCGACACGTCGGTCATCCCCGCGCAAAGTGACGGTGAAGCGGGCGGCGGATATGCGCTACGTCGGCCAGGAGCACGCCGTCACCGTCGACCTGCCGATGACCGTCTTTTCCCGGCGGAACCGCGCCGCCATCAAGCGGCATTTCGACGACATGCACGCGCTGCGCTACGGCACCAGCGCTCCCGCCGAGTCTGCGGAGATCGTCAGCCTGCGCTCGACCGTGACCGGCGTCGTCGCCAAGCCGCCGCAGGGAAAGATCGCGCGCGGCGGGCCGGCGCCGCCGCGAGCCGCCTTTGCCGGCAAGCGCCCGGTCTATTTCCACGGCCGCGGCTTCGTCCCGACGCGGACCTTTTCCCGCGCCGCGCTTCTCGCCGGCAACCGCATCAAGGGGCCGGCGCTCATCGAGGAGCATGCATCGACCACGGTGCTGATGCCCGGCGATGTGCTCAGCGTCGACGCCTGGGGCAATCTCGTCATCACGGTGGGGAAAGGACGCTGAGCGCCATGGCAGGGAAGGCTCGCAGAACGGCCAAGCTCGATCCGGTGATCGCCGAGATCGTGCGCAACGGCGTCATCGCGGTGACCGGCGAGATGAAGACCAACCTGATGCGCACCGCCTATAACATGATCATCTACGAGGCGCTCGATTTCACCGTCGGCCTGTTCACGCCGCAGGGCGAGACGGTGTCGATCGGCATCGGCCTGCCGATGTTCATCCGCGGCATGGCGGAGACGGTCAAGGCGAAGATCGCGCATTTCGGCATCGACAACATGCGGCCCGGCGACATCTACGTCACCAACGATTCCTACATCACCGGCAGCCATCTCAACCACGTGACGCTGACGCTGCCGGTGTTCCACCGCGGCGATCTCGTCGGCTTTTCCTGCTGCATGGCGCATTGGATCGACATCGGCGGCCAACTGGGCGGCATGACCACCGACATCTTCTCCGAAGGCCTGCAGATTCCGATCCTGAAATATCAGGATCGCGGCGAGGTCAACGAGGACCTCGTCGACATCATCCGCCAGAATGTCCGGCTGCCGAGCCGAGCGGTGGGCGACCTGCGGGCCCAGGTCACGGCGGTCAAGACCGGAGAGCGCGGCTTTCTCGGGCTGATCGCGCGCTACGGCCGCGAGCCCGTGAAGGCCGCCATCGCCGCCATCATGGACCGCTCGGAGGCGGCGGCGCGGGCGCACACGCGCTCGATCCCCGACGGCGTCTACGAGGCGGAATCCTTCATGGACGACGACGGCATCTCGGTCGGCAAGCCGATCCCGATCCGGGTGCGCGTCACCGTGAAGGGCGACGAGATGACCATCGACCTCACCGAGGTGTCGCGGCAGGTCCGCGGCTTCTACAATTCCGGCATCACCACCGGCTACGCGTGCGCCCAGGTCGCCTACAAGTGCCTGACCTCGCCTACCGACTATCCCATCAATGACGGCTCGTTCCGCAGCCTCGACGGTGATCGTGCCGCCGGGGCGGGTGGTGAGCGCGACGCGGCCGGCGCCGATGCGGTTGTGGATGACGTTCCCGATGACCATCGTCGACACCGTGTTCAAGGCGCTGGCGCCGGCGATCCCCGACCGCGTCATCGCCGGCCATCACGCCGATCTGCTGATCGCGCAGTTCCACGGCATCAATCCGAAGACTTCGGAATTCTTCATCGGCAATTTCGGGCCGCTGGGCGGCGGCTGGGGCGCCAAGCGCAGCGAGGACGGCGTCTCCGGTACCGTGGCCATGAACGATGGCGACACCCACAACAGCCCGAACGAGCAGGTCGAGGCGAAATTCCCCATCGTGGTGGAGCGCTACGCGCTGGTGCCGGGCTCCGGCGGTGCCGGCCGCCACCGCGGCGGCCTCGGCGTCGAGCGCGTGGTGCGGGCGCGCAGCCATGTCACCGTGAACACCCAGATCGATCGCGCCCATTGCCGGCCGTGGGGGCTCGACGGCGGCGGTGACGGCAAGGGCAATGCGGTGGCGCTGCGGCTCGACGGCGCCTGGAAGACCGACTTTCCCAACGCCAAGGTGCTGGTCGCTCAGGTCAAGGCGGGCGACGCCTTCCGCCTGCGCTCCGGCGGCGGCGGCGGCTACGGCTCGCCGCTGGCGCGGCCGGTAGAGGATGTCCGCAACGATGTCCGGCAGGGCTATGTCTCGGTGGAAGACGCCGCCGCGCTTTACGGAGTGGTGATCGATCCCGAGACGTTCGCGGTGGATGAGGAGGCGACAGGGGGATTGCGGGGGCGGCAGCATGGCTGCCCGTAGCCCGGATAGAGGGACCGCCTCTTACGCGGTCCCGTAATCCGGGACGGCGCTCCGGGTAACCGCCGAGTGGCTGCTCCCGGATTGCGCTGCGCTCCATCCGGGCTAGCGGGCTCGACTTACGTCCGCCGCTTCAGCCTGAAGCTGAACGAAGGCCCGCCGGTGCCGCAGCACGGGCAGCTCAGGGCGAGCAGGATGCTCTGCTTCTGCTCTTCGTCGATATCGGCGCGTTCCAGCATGTCGGCGGCTTGCTGCTCGAACAGTTCGTGAAGCGACAGGTTGCTGAAGCCGATCTCGGACGCCGTACTCTCCGGCGGCGTCGGCCGGTGGCTCCGCCGGCAGCGGCTTCGCGCTGGTGCGTTTTTCCTTCGGCGTGCGCTTGCGGGCTCACGGCGAAATCTCCTCCAGCACCCGCGCCTTGGTCTCGGTGGCAAACAATCGCCACCGTGCCGCAGGCCAACAGCACGACCAGCCCGAAGACCAGGAACACGTTGCCCAAGCCGCCGCCGGCGATGATGAAGCCGACGACCTGGGGGCCCAGGATCGAGGCGAGCCGCAGCCAGGCGGTCGCGGTGCTGGTGCCGAGCGCTCGCACCCGGGTCGGATAAAGCTCGGCGGTATAGAGGTAGAGCGCGAGCGACAGTGTGCTGATGCACATATAGCTCAGCGTCGTCAACACCAGCACGCGTTCGGCCGTAGTCGGCCCGATCCACCACAGCGTCAGAAATCCCACCGCGGCGCCGCCGAACGCCGCCGCGAACCAGATGCGCCGCCCGATGGTATCGATGAGCAGCGCGCAGGCGAGGCTCGTCGTGAGCCCGGCGATCGGGGCGGCGAGCCCATAGGTCAGCGCCTGATCCAGCGGCAGCTTGAAGACGTTCTGGTATACCGTCGGCAGCCAGGTGGTGAGCCCGTAATTGGCGAAATAGGTGGCGAACCAGCACACCCAGATCACCAGCGTCCGGCTGAGATAGACGCCGCCGAACAGGTCCGCCCATGACGCGCGTTTCGCGGCCACCGTCTGCGCGACCGGCGCGATCGCCGGCAGCGGCTTGCCGGTCGCGCGCTCGACGGCCTCTTTCGATGAATGCGATGGCGTCCGCCGCGTCGGCGCCGCGGCCGCGGGAGGCGAGCCAGCGCGGCGATTCCGGCAGGTTGCGCATCATGAGGAGCGCAAACAGCGCCGGCACGCCGCCGACGAAAAACAGGTACTGCCAGCCGAGCGTCGGGACGATCCAACGGCCGAACACCGCCGCGGCGACGAGGCCGAGCGGGAACACCAGCTCGAACAGCAGCACGAAGCGGCCGCGGCCGCCGGCCTTGGCGAGCTCGCTGATATAGGTGGCGGCCACCGGAACCTCGGCGCCGAGGCCGAGCCCCTGGAGCAGCCGCAGGACCAGCAGCGACTGGTAGCTCCAGGCGAAGCCGCAGGCGAGGCTCAGCAGCCCGAACCACAGGACGGCGACCACGATCACCGGCCGACGCCCGTACCGCTCCGCCAGCGCACCCCCGATCAGCGCGCCGATGAGTTGGCCAAGAAAGCCGAACGAGATCAGGGTGCCGATCTGCCCCGGCGCCAGCTTCCACAAGGGAACGACGACCGGCAGTACATAGGCGATGGAGAGCGCGTCGAAGGCATCGAAAAAGGTCGCGGTGCCGACGATGATGCGGGTCCTGATCTGCCAGGACGACAGCGGCAGGCGCTCGATGCGGGCGAGAATGTCCTCCGGCGCATCGCCGGATCGAGGCCGCGCCATCTGCGACACGCTCATTGCCGGATCCCGCCCTGTGCGCGCGCCCGCGGTGCGCGATGTTCTTCAATTATGGAGGCGCGGGCAGGGCAGGTTAGAACACTTTCTGCTTCTGCGCTTCCACGACTTGCCTGGCACCACCTCTTGCGCATGAATCGCGTGCGGTGGCCACAGGGGCAACGGCATCAGCCCGCCCACGCTGTCGTGTCCGTTCGCACCAACCAGCATGATGGGTGACGCCTGTTCGGCCCCGGCGCCGGTGTTCGCGCCAGCCAGCGCATCTTCATTCGGACTGCCCCAGGCGATCGCCGCGGCGGCAACGGCGAACAAGGAACATGACAGTAGCCAGACCGACGCTTTCATCATTGCCTCCTGCGATAAGCTGCGCATCTTACGCTTGATCAATTCAGCTTTTCTCCCCTCCCCCGCAAGCGGGAGAGGGAGCAAGAACCGTTCGATCACGCGAATTGAACGGATTATCTGCGGACCGGTCCTAAGCCTGCACTGCCTCGTGGATTGCATTGCAGTGCCGGACCAGGTTTCGATGGGACACCACGAACTGCTTGAGCGGCGTGTCGATATCGTAGAAATAGATGTTGGCGACGAAGCCGTAGAGTCCGGTGTCGACGCTGGTAGGCTGTGGGCCGAACAGGAATCCGCGCTCGGGAATCAACCCCGCGATAGCGCCGAGGTCCGCGATGCCCCGCTTGTAGGCGTCTTGCGGCTCGTAGCGGCCGATGCCCTGATAGTGGTACCGCTCGAAATTGTATTTTCGGGCCGCTTCCATGCCGTCGGCGGTCAAGCTCGGATGCGCCCCGAGCATCGCATCCCGGAACTGCGGCCAGAATTGCGGGTCCTTCCATCGCGAATAGGACATGACCCAGTAGAGGTCATCGAGTGTGCGCCGGATCATCAGGTCGGCGTTACGCTGGGCATCCGTGAGGGCGCTGTCGATCGGCAAGCGATATCTGTCGACGAGATGGGCGATGATCCCGTCGCTGTCGCCGACATGCTTTCCGTCGTCGTCGATATAGGGCAACTGGCCGCGCGGCGCCGCCTTGGCATCGAAAATATGCTCGTGCCGGAACGGCAGCCCGACGAGCTTCAGGAATGCGAATATCTTCAGCCCGAACGGATTGTTGTCGGCGACGCCGAACAGTTCAGGGTAGGAATACAAGGTCAGCATCCGGGATATCCGTTCAGCGCCGCTCGGCCGCGGGTGCCTTGGCGAGCGCCTTTTCCGCGGCACCGTCCTTGCCCTGCATGAAGCGTCGCACGAAGCCGCTCGCGAGCCACATCAGGGCGATGAGGATGAGCGCGGCCATCAGGCCGCGCATCAGGCTCGCGAAGAAGGCCGCGTTCAGGGTCGGGAACGGGAACTTGGCGAGAACCTCGCCGCGATCGATCATCCAGTGCCAGCCCGTATGTGCGACCAGCGCGGACAGGATGATCACCCCCATGCGCTCGTCGACCACGTACTTGAACAGGAGATTGAGCGCCGGCACCAGCACCATCAAAACGCTGAGCTGGCCGATTTCCACCCCGAGATTGAAGCCGAGCAGCGACGTGACGAGATGGTTGCCGGCGAACTGCAGCTGCTCGCGCAAGGCGAACGAGAATCCGAAGCCGTGGATCAACCCGAACCCGAAGGCGTAGATCCAGCGCCGCGCCGGATTGAAGCCGACGATGTTTTCCAGCGCCATGAACACGATGGTGGCGGCGATCAGGGTCTCGATCAGCGGCGGGAACCACAGCGCATCCGGCGCGAAGCCGAACGCCGAGGCGAACAGCGTGATCGAATGCGCCACCGTGAACGACGTGACGATAATGACGAGCGGGCGCAGCCGGCGGACCGGGATGACGAGGCAGGCGAGGAACTGCAGGTGGTCGGTGCCGTCGAGAATGTGCCAGAAGCCTTCCTCCACGAAGCGCAGCACCGCCTGGTACCAGCGCGGATCGAGATAGACGAGACCGGAAGCACCTTGGAACTCGAAAGCGCGCACGGCCCCGCCCGGCGGCATGAAGCGCAGCGCGGTGTTGACGGCGCCGCCGAGCCGGTCGACCCGCAGGTCGACGGAATACTCCGAATGGTCGGACTGGATCGGATATTCGAGCAGCACGTCGAGGAATATCTGGCTCCAGAACAGGTCGAGATTGCCGGACAGCGGCGGTCCCAGCACATGGGCGCGCGCCTCATCGAAGGACACGAAGGACTTGTCCGACGGCAGCGACACCAGCTCGGCGACGATGCGGGGCTTTGGGAGCCGCACGCCGTTCTCGTAGACGTCGATATTGTCGGTGAGCCACACCTTGATGCCGCCGCGGATCGGCTCATCGGCGCGAGCAATGTCGAGGGAACCGTCCGCCCTGGTGGGAAAATCGGTGTCGATCAGGGAGGCGAGGGGAAGGCGGACCAGCAGCTCCGCCCGGTTGCCGGCGGGCTTGAAGAAGGCGTTGATCCTGACGTCGGCCGGGATGTCGTGGGCCAAGGCAGGCGACGCGATCACGCAGACGAGCGCCACCAACGCGAATGCGGCCAGCGCGACCGCAACGAGCCGGTGCAGGGCAACCCGTTCGAGACGACCCACGGCCTAAACTCCCGACGCAGGCCTTGTCGGGGACGTTCCCCTCACAGGCTGCATCCGTTCGGCTATAACGTCGCCCCGAAGGAAGCAAGGGCCGAGATTGCGGCTCGGAAGTGGCCGCTGGCCGCCGTCGGTGGGCACCCCGTTCGGCATCCCACGGGCCGCGAAATCCGCATTTCAAGTTCGTTCGATTCGGCTATAATCGCTTCAACGAACAATGAACGGAAGAGGGAGGCACCATGATCACGCTGTTGCGTCAGCGCACATTCGTCTATGGCACAGTGCTCGCCGCGGGGATTTTCGGCCTCGGCATCGGCCAGGCCGTGCTGCAAAAGCGCGCCGAGGCGCAGGGCTCGACCGTGCAGGCGCCCATGTACGAAGTCGATCCATTATGGCCGAAGCCGCTGCCCAACAACTGGCTGCTGGGCTGGACCATCGGCGTCTGGGTCGACGAGCTCGACCACATCTGGATCATCCATCGTGGCGCCAGCGGGCTGCACAACAACGAACGCGGCGCCGAGCTCAATCCGCCGATCGCCGAATGCTGCCGCACCGCCCCGCCCATCCTGGTCTACGATTCCGACGGCACGTTGCTGCGGGCGTGGGGCGGTCCGGGCCCCGGCTATGAGTGGCCGCAGTCGAACCACGGCATCCATGTCGACTACAAGGGCAATGTCTGGATCGGCGGCAATGGTCAGAAGGATGCGCAAATTCTCAAATTCACCAATGACGGCAAGTTCCTGATGCAGGTCGGCCACTTCGGCGGCAACAAGGGCAGCAACGACCTCGAAAATTTCGGCCGCGTCGCCAAGATCTGGGTCGACCCGTCGACCAACGAGGCCTATATCGCCGACGGCTATCTCAACAAGCGCGTGGCGGTCATCGACGCCGACACCGGCAAGATGAAGCGCTACTGGGGCGCCTACGGAAACAAGCCCGACGACACCAATCTCGGGCCTTACGATCCCAGCGCCCCGCCGGCGCAGCAGTTCCGCAATCCGGTCCACTGCATCGAGCGTTCGGTCGACGACCTCATCTACGTCTGCGACCGCCAGAACGACCGCCTGCAGGTGTTCAAGCCGGACGGCACCTTCGTGAAGGAGAAGTTCTTCGCCAAGAACACCAAGGGCGCGGGATCGGTGTGGGACATCGTGTTCTCCAAGGACCCGGAGCAGCGCTTCATCATGCTGGCTGACGGGCAGAACGAGCGCGTGCGTGTGATCGTTCGCGACTCGCTCGAGGAAATCACCTCGTTCGGCGACGGCGGACGCCAGCCGGGCCAGTTCTACGGCGTCCACAGCATCGCGTCGGACTCCAAGGGCAACCTCTACACCACCGAAACCTACGAGGGTAAGCGGGTGCAGAAGTTCAACTACAAGGGCATCGGCTCGGTGCCGCTCGGCTATCAGGGCGTGCTGTGGCCGAAGAAGTCGTAGCCGCATGGTTCTGAAAGAAAAGCCCCGGCAATCCGCCGGGGCTTTTGGATGTTGAGCATGCAGATCCGGTAGCCTGGGGTGAGCGTCAGCGAAACCCGGGGGAGGCCGCCCCGGATGTCCGCTGCGCTCCCATCCGGGCTACCGTGTGCCGGTCGGCGGCTCACTTCTTGTAGAAGCAGAAATCGTCGACATTCGCAGCCCAGTCGGCATCCGGCCATGGAGCGCCGTTGCGCGTAAATCGCGCGAATGTGTAGCCGCCGATCTCCTCCTCATTGCTGACGCAGATATCCGGGCCGGGCGTGACCTCCGCTTGTATCTTCTCCTTCTCGATCGACATGCCGGTATGCGATCCCCCGTTCGGGAACGATACGCACTTGCCCCATGCGGGCCGGATGCACTCCTGTCCGAACACGGATGTGCTGCTGACGACCATTGCCGCCAAGACGATCAAGCCTCGCATTCATTTCCTCCTGTTCAAGGCAATTCCGGCGGAGAAATATCACGGTTCGCAGCCGCCCGCATCAACGAGAGCTACGCATAAGGCCACCCCTTCAGGCGGAACGCGACCGCCGTCATCCGGGTCAGGAAAGCTCCGGCGATGGTGACGACGACACCGAGCCAGATTTCCTCCGGCTGCAGCCGCTCGGCCTCCCACCCCAGGAACAGCGCGAAGGCGAGCCCCCAGACCACCGCGATCTCCGGATAGAGCTCGCCCCTGAGGCTCGCGAGTTCGCCGTCCTGACGAATCATGTCTCGTATCAGGCCTCCGAACGAGCTGCCGATGACGGCGGAAATCGGTCCCCACAGCCACAGCGGCTGGACCGAGGTGTCGAGGATCACGACCACCCCGAGGACGAGGAACGCGGCAAGACCGAGGGCGTCGCAGACTTCGATGAGATGGGTTCCGACGTGCCGCCGCGCTTGCACCGATTGCACGAAACGCTGGGCACCGGCCAGCGACACGATCTTGAAGACCACCATGCCGAGCAGGACCGTCCCAATGACGGTCAGCACGATCACGGGATCGCGGACCACCCCGAGCGGCTCGCGCTGGACGATGAGATCGCGCAGGATGCCGCCTCCGAGCGCGGGGACGCTCGCGAGCACCAGGGCCCCGAACAAGGTGTGTCCGCCTGCATGGGCGAGCACGACGCCCGACAGGGCGAAGGCGAAGGTGCCCAGCAGGGCAAGGGCGCGAAACCAATTGGCGTCGAGGGTCTGATGGATCAGGATCGGCAATGCGTAGGCATCCGCGATGCGCTGGAATTCGCCGCTCGCCTTGATCTCGTCGATGGCGCCGTTCAGGCGGTCCAACACCGCCGGCGTCTGCGAAACCCGGCTGAGCATGAAATGGATCGCGGCGGAGAAGCGAAGCGGGTGCTCCTCGATCTCGCCGCTCTTTCCCAGGCGCCAGGCGACCGTTGCGGCGACGATGCGATCGGCGATGAAGCCGTCGATGCGACCGGCGAGGAGATTCTCCAGATTTTCGCGGTCGTCGCCGACCTTCACGATGAAGTCGCCGTGGTCGGGGTCGGCGATGTAGGTGTTGACCTGCTCGCTCGCATAGGTGAACCCGGCGATCACGCCAAGCCGGAAATGCTGGCCGGCGAATTCATCGAGCATCTGCGTGACGCTGGTGAACCGATGGCGCGAGCCCGTGCCCCGGAGCAGCACGAGAACGTCGGTTTCCTGCCGATACGGCTTGGAGAAATACGCGTAGCGGTTACGTTCGTCGCTGTATGTGGCCCCCGCCGCGATGTCGGCGTTTCCGGCTGCGAGCGCCGCCAGATGATCCGCCCATGCCATCTCGGGCAGGATCAACTCGACGCCCATGATTCGTGCGATGGCGCGCTCGATCTCGATGTCGAAGCCGGTCAAAACCGGAGTGCCGCGGCGAAACTCGCGGTATTGATAGGGGTCCCAGGGGTACCAGCCGCCGCGCAGCACCTTGGGGACGGGTCGCGACGATGACTGCTGCGATGGCTGCTGCGGCCGGGGCGACGGCTCGGCGACGCCGTCCGCGGCGGCGCCAGCGAACCCGCCGAGGATCAGCCAGATCGCGACCCCCAGCAGGCAGGCCGGGCGCCTGCACCAAGCCGATGCCGTCGACGGGCAAATCGATCCGGTGTCAGCGCAGCCCATGCGCCCGATCATGCCGCCCCTGGTACGGGGCAGCAAGGGTGACGGCCGCTGTCCACATTCAGCCCGGCACCGCTGCGCGCTGTCGCGCATCGCGCTCGACTTTGCGAGGCGGGGAAGGCATGTTGGCCGAGCCGGCGCTTCGGAATCGACTTGACGATGCACCGGCTCCGTCTTGGCCGTCACGGCGCGCCGCCCCCCAAAAGAGGACTGACAATGCCCGACCCCTTCAAGGAGAAGCGTGAGAAATCCGGAGCCAAGCCGATGTCGCAGCTCGAGATAGATGCCGAGCTGATGCGCGAAAAGACTGCCCGCCTGCGCGCGCTTCGGCTCGCCCAGGAGGCCGCCAACGGCGGCGCCGCCAAGAAGCCCGTCCGCAGCAGCGGACCGGCTTCCAAAACGAAGAAGGTGCTCAAATCGGGCGAGAAGGGCCCTTCCTTGTCGGATTGGCTGGCCAACGAGCAAAACCAGGGCCGCCGCGGTTAGCCTCTGTGCTCCCCGTCGTCGGGAAGGGTGGCCCAGCGAAGCGAGACCGGGAGAGATCGCGGCACGGTCCATCGAAGGAAACAAGAGCCCCACCTAACCCTCCCTGAAGCCGGGGAAGGAAAATGTCGGGCCGACGTTACCCCGCCTTGCGCAGCTCGGCTTGCACGTGATTCTCCAGCACCAGCAAGCCCGAGGCGGTATTGGAAATGGGGACGTGATAATTGCTGTGGCGCTTGGTGACGCGGCCCGTCAGCGCGCCCCGCATGGCGATCCAATTGAGGAGCTCGACGCCCTGGGTGCCGGCCTCCTCGATGATCTCCCGGGTGGAGCAGCGCGCCAACGCCGCGGGATCGCCGACCAGCCTGTCCAGGCACCACAGGTCGAATTCCTTGTTGATGAAGCCGGCTCGCTTGCCGTCGAGTTGGTGGGAAAGGCCGCCGGTCCCGACGACCAGGACCTTGAGGCCCTGCTGGTAGCTCTCGATGGCGCGACCGACGGCCTGGCCGAACTTGTAGCACCGTGCCGGCGACGGCAGCGGATGCTGGACGGTGTTGACCGCGATCGGGATGGTGCGCACCGGCCGGTTGTCGGCGCCCGGCCACAGCAGCGCCAACGGAATCGTGAAGGCGTGATCGACCAGCATTTCCTGGCACATCGTCACGTCGAATTCGTCGGCGACCAGCGCTTCGATGATGTGCCATGAGAACGCGGCGTCGCCCGGGAATGGACGCGACACCGGGATGCCCCAGCCCTCGTCCGAATTGCGGTATTCGGCGGCGGCGCCCACTGCGAAGGTCGGGATCTTGTCGAGAAAGAAGTTGAGCCCGTGGTCGTTGTAGAACACGACCGCCACGTCGGGCTTCACCTGCGCCAGCCAGTCATGGGCAACGGAAAACCCGTCGAAGAACGGCTTCCAATAGGGGTCATGCTGCAACCCCTTGGCGATCGCGTTGCCGATCGAAGGAACATGGGTGGTGCCGACGCCGCCGACGATCTGTGCCATACCTATCTCCCCGCCGCCAGCAGCTTCGCCTTGAACGCTTCCACCGACATTCCGGTCTGCTGCGCGCCGATGTCCTGGACGTTGAGGCCGAAAATGCCGGCGAGCTTGGCGAGGTAATAGACGTTGCCGCCGGCCTCGATCATGTCCAGCACGTTTCGGCGCGCCACCGCGGCGCGTTGGGCCGGCGTCAGGCCGTACTTTTCGCAGTAGGCCGCCTCGTCGCGCAGGAACGCGGCGCGGTTGTCGGCATCGTTGAACGAGAAGCACATTTTATTGAGCGCCAAGCCCTTTTGCGCCTGTGCGCCATCGAACATGATGGTGCCCTGGATGTCCTGCTTCATCGCGGCGTTTCCTGTTCGGGTGCCCCGTTCCGGGCGGCCTTTGCTTCTAGGCCGGCGCCCGGCATCATTCTTTGAGATGGATCAAGGTCTCGGCTTGGCACCTCCGATCCGGCGCATCCTTATGTCAGCAACTTCCTCGCGAGGCGCACCGGTGCCCAGGCGAACTGGCGGTCGCCGACCTCGCCAATCCCAATCTCAAGCCCTGGGTCGTCGAGGCCCTGCGAAAACAGAACGAGGATGCGCTTGCCGTGGTCCGCGGGGAAGTGCTGGAAGCGGGTGCGAGCGAGCCTCGCGGAAGAAGCCTGCGCGGAGAATAACGCGGGGTATTTCAGTTACTCCGCCGAACCGATGCCGCAAGCCGACCGGCCCGACTTCTGAGCGCTATCCCTTCGAATTGAATCGGATGGCGCTCAAATTTCCTTTAGCTCGAGTATGATCTCGACCGAAAAGTCTGAAACTTTTCGGGATCATGCTCTGAGTGCGCCCGGCGCCCGCTCTTTCGCGCAAGTGGCAAGTCGTGTAGTTTTTGCGCAGCCGCCGTTGGAACGAGATGTGCCGGTATCTTCGACCGAGGCAATGGGCGGTAATGGGGCGATCGGCGGCGCCGCGCGATCTGCGCAATTTCAAGCGATCGCGGGATAACCGACACCACAATTTTAGACACCGCAATATCAAACATCGGGGAGGACGACATGGGGTACCGGCACCGGACGGGCATGATCGGGTTGGCGGCCGTGCTGTCGATGCCGGTCGGAGCGCACGCGTTCGACGATTCGAAATATCCGGACCTGAAGGGAGAGTGGAGCCGCGTCGCCGTCAGTACCGGCGGCGAACGGGTGATCCAATACGATCCTACCAAGCGTTCCGGCCGCGCGCAGCAGGCGCCGCTCACTCCGGAGTACCAGAAGATTTTCGAGGCCAATATGGCCGAGCATGCGCTCGGCGGCCAGGCCGGCGATCCGACCGCCATCTGCATTTCGCCGGGCATGCCGCGCGTCATGGGCGCCTACGCACCGATGGAAATCGTCGTCACGCCGGACACCACCTACATCCTGATCGAGCACATCCACGACAGCCGCCGCATCCACACCGACGGGCGCGACTTTCCCGCGGACATGACGCTCGATCCGCAATTCTCGGGCTATTCCATCGGCCGCTGGGTCGACGAGGACGGCGACGGCCGCTACGACGCGCTCCTGGTCGAGACCCGCGGCCTCAAAGGTCCCCGCACCTACGAGGCGACCGGCATCCCGTTTCACGAGGACAATCAGACCATCATCCGGGAGCGCATCTATCTGGACAGGAACGATCCCAACACGCTGCACGACGAGATCACCACCATCGACCATGCGCTGACCCGTCCCTGGATCGTCACCAAGAGCTATCGTCGCGACCCCATCGCCAAGCCGATCTGGTGGCGCGAGGACGTCTGCGCCGAGAACAACGTGCATGTCGCCATCGGCAACGAGATTTATTTCCTGAGCGCGGACGGCCGGCTGATGCCGGCCAAGAAGGACCAGTCGCCGCCGGACCTGCGTTATTTCAAGAACATGAAGAAATAGCGGAAAGCCCATCCCCGCATGGGGCACGCCATCGCCGGGCTTGGTCCCGACGATCTCGATCAGGAGGGCAGGACGTTTCCACACCGCCCTCGCGCTGCCGAAGTCACCTTTGTGACGGCGCAGTGCCTTGGTAATCGAGATGGCCGGGACAAGCCCGGCCATGACCATCCACATGCGCGGAACGATGAGCGGTAACGCGCTCCTACGGCTGCAGCGAGGCGAGGTAGGCGGCTGCGTTCAGCATGTCGTCGGCATCGAGCTTGCCGACGACCGGAGCCATCAGCGGCGTCCAGGTCCCCGCGCGGTTGCCATGCTGCATGTCATAGAGCTGGCGCCCGATATAGCTCGGCGAGCGGCCCGCAAGCGTCGGAACCGGGCCGATGCCGCGCAGGTCGGGTCCGTGGCAGACCGTGCAGGCCGTGACCTTGCCCGCCCCGGTCGTGACCAATTCCTCGCCCTTCTTGAGGCTGCCCGGCGGCACGTAGGCGATGAAGCCCGATCGCGGGTTGCGCAGGTACTCCGTGTGCTCCGCACTCACGGGGGTCTCGACGATGCGCTGGCCCAGCGGCTCGGTGCCGGCGCCGTTACCCTCGATGGTCAGGAACATGCCGTTGACGGCATTGGTCTTCGGCACGGTGTCGCTCTCCACCACCTTGATCCAGGGGGTGGCACGGATCGACGAGAAATATTTCGCGGCCTGCTTGATCTCGTCGTCGGTCATCTGCTTGGCAAACCCGGCCATCAAGCCGGTATTGGTCTTTCGAGGATCCGAGGTCTTCCTGTGGCCGTTCTTGAAGTCGGTCAGCTGCTGGACGATGTATTCGTAGGAAAGGCCGCTGACCATGGCGTTCTCCGGGCGTCCCTTGCCGTTGGGATAATGGCAGAGCCCGCAGGCATAGATCACGGGCTGCGCGGAATCTGCGGCCATGGGCGACGATGTCGGGCATCGACGGATGATCCTCGGGGAACCAGTCGGCGGGAGCATGCCGGTTGGCGACCTGTGCGCGGGTGAACTGGAATTTGGATCCCGGCACGGACAGCAGCTTCACGTTGTCCTGCACCGCCGGGGGAGCGGGCGGAGCCGGTGGCGGCAGTACGGCCGGCGGCGGCGTATTGGTACCCCAGGCCCACGGCATGGGGGGTGCATCGGCGGCCCGCACGGCGGTGGCAAATCCTGCGGCGGCGCCGAGCGACAAAACAGCAGCGGTCACGAGAAGCTTCGTCATCGTCCTCCCCTCTATGTCTGGTCCGGTCTTTCCCGGATTCTGGTGCAAACCATGCCGGCACGGGCCGGCCAGTCCCATGCAAGATTGCCGCAATATCGGGCTATCGGCAAGAGTAAGTCCAGGTCTTTGCGTGCCCGGGTCATCGTGAGGCCCGGTTCAAATGACCGGAAATGTTGTGGGGTCATCGATGTTTTCGGACGCCCCATGGGCGTGATCGGGCTTTTGGTGCCATACTGGCCATCAGCCACGAAGGGTCGCTGCCATGCTCCTGGTCCTGATCAACATCCTGATCGTCATCGTCGTCGGTGCCATCCTCTTTTATCTCATAGACAGGTTCGTCCGCGACGGACGGTTGGCGAACCTGCTCAAGATCCTCGTCGCGCTGATCTGCCTGGTGGCGATCCTGCAGCGACTGCTTCCGCTGCTCGGGGTGGGCGGAATCTTATAAGGACGGCGCCCGTACCGGCGTGAATGCCGGCATTGGGGATGACCGCGACAGAGACCCGCGCTGCACTTCAGGCCCTCGTACGCGGGCGCTGCGGTCCTGTAGGGGGGCGAACCGTGCTTTCGAACTCACCTGGACGCCTGCGCATAGGTGGTATTCGCTCCGACGTCAGCGGGCATGCCTGCGGTCGATATATGCCGCAGAAACGCCATTGAGCGGGTCGGGTAATCGTCGCCACGTGCACTGCAGCAATCAGAACTCGAGGCTGGTGCGGCGCTGCCTGTTCCATGCTGCATTAAATACTTATAAATATGACATTTTTTATAAGTATAAGCGTCATCAGATATTGACTTGTGCGTTGCGGAATCGACGCTATTGAAAGTGGCGATTAAGGCGCTAAAAGCAGGAGAATAACTATGGCTGCCGGCATAAAGTTCGTGACCATCGCCTTCATTGGTGTCCTTGCCGGCGCAGGGATCGCCTCCGCGCAGCAAACCAAGCACGCTGCAAAAACGGCCGCGAACGCCGGTGCCATCGTGTACCGGAACCAGGCAATTCACGGCGGCAAGGTGATGGGAGCCGATCCGGATCCGAATATCCGCGGGCAGCTGTTGCGCCAGTACAAGCAGTAAGTGAAGCGGCATCTGCATCATCACGCCGGCCGCCCCATGTCCGCGCCACCGCGTTTCATCTCGTATCCCATGAGCGTGGGCTGATCGCCCCATCCGCATCTCGCGTCATCATCGCTCGCCGCTTCAGCTGCAGTCGCGGCGGTCTGCGGAGCTCCGCCGCGCGCCGTCTCTCGCGGCGGAGCGCTGGCCGACGGACGCAGACCGGATGCGCGCTCCGTGCGGACTCAACCGACGTGGTTTCTCGTGGCGGCTGGGGCCCCGTGTCGCGAACAAAATAAATGGGTTTGCTATTCGCCGGATCGATGCACATATATGGTGGATCATCGGCCAAGGGCTTCGTACTCGGGCGTCGGTGACTGAGAGTTCGGTCGTGCTCCCGCCTGTAGTCCAGCGAGGAGTGATGTCAATGTCCCAATATCGCGTCTATTTTGTCGGCCTCGAGGGCCGCTTTTCACACGCCGAAGAGATCGAATGCGATGGCGATCAGGAAGCCATCGACAAAACCCGGCGCTTCGCAGACGGACACGATGTCGAGCTGTGGGAGCGGGGCCGGTTTATCCAACGGTTTCCGAAAGAGAATCCTTTGCAAGGTTAGGGTCCCAAGGTTTTAAGGCCGTGCGCCGCCGTCGTGGCGACGATCACGTGCTTGCAAACCGGTTCCAGGCGTCGAGCCCGGCGATCTTGTAGGCCTCCGCGAGCGTCGGATAATTGAACGTGTTCTCGATGAAATAGTCGATCGTGCCCTTGAGATTGAGCACCGCTTGGCCGATGTGGATGAGCTCGGTCGCGCCTTCGCCGACGATGTGAACGCCGAGCAGGCGCCGCGACCTGGTCGAGAAGATCATCTTCATCATACCGCTGTCGAGGCCCATGATGTGGCCCCGCGAGGTTTCCCGGAACCGGGCGATGCCGCATTCATAGGGAATTTCGCGCCGGCGAACCTCTTCTTCGCTCATGCCGACGGTGGAAATCTCCGGCACCGAATAAATGCCGTAGGGGAAGAATTCCGGCGGCGGATGGGGCGCCATGCCGAAGGCATGGCACGCCGCCACGCGTCCCTGCTCCATCGAAGTCGACGCGAGGCTCGGAAATCCGATGACGTCACCGGCCGCGTAGATGTGCGGCACCGCGGTCTGCATCGTCTTCGGATCGACGGCGATACGTCCGCGATTATCGGTCGTGATCCCCGCGGCGGCAAGGTTGAGGGTGTCGGTGGCACCGACGCGGCCGGCGGTGAACAGGAGCATTTCGGTGGTGACGACGCGGCCATTGGCGAGCCTCGTCGTCGGCCGTCCGGATTCGCCGACCTCGATCCCTGTGACGGCGGAGCCGAGCCGCAGCGCGACGTTGCGGTCGCGCAGATCGTGCATGAATTCCTCGATCAGCTCGCGGTCGACGAAATCGAGAAAGCTCGTATGCGATTCGATCAGCGTGACGGCGACGTCGAGGGCGCTGAAGATCGTCGCGTATTCGATCCCGATCACGCCGGCGCCGATCACCGTCAGGCTGCGCGGCAGCCGCGGCAGCTCGATGATCTCGTCGCTGTCGAACACGCTGGTGCGATTGAAAGGCACGTAATCCGGGCGAAACGGCCTGGTGCCGCACGCGATGAGGAGGTGCGTGGCGCGGTAGGTCCGCTGTTCGCCGGTCTCGGCGGTCACCTCGACCTCGTGGGGCCCGACGAACCGGCCTGCGCCACGCGCGGTCTTGACGGCATTGCGGTTGAACTGGTGCTCCAGGACCTCGACCTCGTGGTCGAGCGTCTTGTGCAGGCGGGCCATCAGGTCGCCGGCGTCGATGTCCTGCTTGACGCGATAGGACCGCCCGTAGAATCCGCGTTCGCGCCAGCCGGACAGGTTGAGTACGGTTTCGCGCAGCGTTTTCGAGGGTATCGTCCCGGTATGAACCGATACGCCGCCGACCCGGCGTCCTTTCTCGATCACCAGGACCGACTTGCCGATTTTTGCCGATTGGACCGCGGCACGCCGCCCCGAGGGACCGCTGCCGATGACGATCATGTCATAATCGTGCATGAGGGCTTTTCTCGGGATCTGGGATTTCTCGGGTCACGGGGCGGCCAGCGGCTTGCAGCCGGAGACCGGCGGGGTGCTCCCCGACAAGCATATCCGGTGCCAATGTCCGACAGAACGCGAGGCCTAGCGCCCAATGACGCGGCCGGCGCGGATCAGGGCGCGAGATCGTCCGACTTGATGCGTTTCACGCCGGCCTTCTCCATGGCGGACCAGGCGGCGGCCAGCGAGCCGCGGTTGTCAATGCCACGGGAGGCGTCTTCGATCACGAACGTCTCGAAGCCGGCATGCTCCGCGTCCATGGCGGTCCAGGCGACACAAAAATCGGTGGCGAGCCCGGCGACGAAGACCCGCGTCAGGCCGCGCTCCTTCAGGTATCCGCCGAGGCCCGTCGGGGTCTTGTGGTCGGCCTCCAGGAAGGCCGAGTAGCTGTCCATGTCCTTGTGGAAGCCCTTGTGCACGATGAGTTCGGCCTGGGGTATGGCGATGTCCTTCGAGATCTCCGCTCCCGGCGTTCCCTGCACGCAATGGTCGGGCCACAGCACCTGGTCGCCATAGGGCAGCTTGACCACCTCGAACGGCGCCTTGCCGGCATGGGCGGACGCGAACGAGACATGCCCCGGCGTGTGCCAATCCTGGGTCAGCACCACATGCGCGAACTTCTTCGCGATGCCGTTGATGATGGGCACGACCTGGTCGCCGTCCTTCACCGCCAGGCTGCCGCCCGGCAGGAAGCAGTTCTGCACGTCGACCACGATCAGCACGCTCTTGTCGTCGATCGGGATCGTGCCCGCCGCGAAGGCGAGCCTTGCCGGGGCGAGCAGCGCCGCGGCCAACCCGCTGCACAGGCCGCGAACCACTTGGCGGCGATGGACTTGGCGGCGATGGAAATCTGTCATGGCGACCTCCGTGATCGGGCCTCGCGAACGAGGTCGTGTATGGCTCGGGCAAGAACCAGGCCAGCTGTGCGCGGCCGGCACCAAGCGAATTCCCGCCCGCCATCTGGCCGCAGGCCGTTGTTCTCGAAGGCGTTTTTGGCTGGCTGGGGGACCTGGATTCGAACCAAGATTAACGGAGTCAGAGTTCGCTGTTCTACCGTTGAACTATCCCCCAAAACTGCTTGGGATTTCAGTGGCATAAGAGCTGAGGCAATGGCCAGTCGAGCCACATCGCCGCCTCCCGCGCCGCCGAGCGCGCTATCATTTAGGCCATCGCCGCCGCGCTGCCAAGGCCGTTGGCACTCCCGCATTGTTGATCGCGCGGCGCGTGGTGCCGGCGCGGGCGCTCCCTGGCGCGCCGGGATCGAAGACTTAGCTCAGGGCGGGCGGATATTCGCCGCGGATTCGGCGCGCAAGGTGAGACGGGCATGATCATCGACCTCAGCGGCAAGCAGGCCGTGGTAACGGGATCGACTTCCGGCATCGGCTTCGCCATCGCGCGAGGCCTCGCCGAGGCTGGCGCGGCGGTGGTCGTCAATGGCCGCAGCCGGAAGAACGTCGACGCCGCGGTGCGGCGGCTGCGCGAAGCGGTGCCGGCGGCGAAGGTCGAAGGCGTCGCGGCCGATCTCGCCACCGCGGCCGGCGTCGCCGCTTTCGTGGCGCAGGTGGGTGCGGCCGACATCCTCGTCAACAATCTCGGCATCTTCGAGCCAAAGCCGTTCGCCGAGATTTCCGATGCGGACTGGCAGCGCTTCTTCGAGACCAATGTGATGAGCGGCGTGCGCATGTCGCGTCACTATTTGCCGGGGATGGTGGCGCGGGGCTGGGGCAGGGTGGTCTTCATCTCCAGCGAGTCCGGGCTCAACATCCCCGTCGAGATGATCCACTACGGCATGACCAAGACGGCGCAGCTTGCGGTCTCCCGTGGCCTCGCGGAATCCGTCGCGGGCACCGGCGTCACCGTGAATTCGGTGCTGCCGGGGCCGACGCGGTCCGAGGGCGTGGTCGACTTCTTCGCCACGATCGCCAAGGAGCAGGGGGTGCCGGTGGAACAGCTCGAAAAACAGTTCATCGCGACCCACCGGCCGACCTCGTTGACCAGGCGCCTCGCAACGGTCGAGGAAGTCGCGAACATGGTCGTCTATGTCTGCTCGCCCCAGGCCTCCGCGACCACCGGCGCCGCGCTGCGGGTGGATGGCGGCGTGGTGCGCTCGATCGCGTGAGGGTGGCGGCTGGTAGTGCAACGCGCCAATAACATCCTCTTGTCGGAGCACCACGACGCGGCGGTAAAGAGACCTGCGCAGGTCGCACGAATTTAAATCGATGGGTGCCTAGACACCGTCGTGCAATCGAGCTATCAATCATCCTATAGTTGCAATTAAATATGACTATCGCATAAGATGCATTGTTCCTTCCTCCCCGCCCGGGAGGCCTCTCAAAGGAGCGTTCCTTATGAAGGTGCTCTTAGTTGCCCCACCCATCATGGATTACATGGAGGGGCGCCTCGTTCCCATAGCGATGGATGCGCATCGGACCTGTCCACCCTACGGCATGTACCTTCTCGCGAGTACATTGAGGGCTGCCGGCCACGAAGTGGCTTTGGCCGATTTGATTGCTGAAGGTACCAATTCTATCGGCGACCACGCGACGACTCTGGGCGATTTTCAATTGGTCGGGATCGGATGCACGTCGATGTCGTGGCCGACGGCACGAGATGTGATCAGGCAAATTCGTGCAGTGAGCGATGTGCCGATCGTTCTCGGCGGCATTCATCCGACGATGTTCGACCGATACATATTGAGCGTCTTTCCCGTCGATTACGTCATTCGCGGTGAGGGCGAACTGGCGCTCAACGCCCTGGTCGATGCGCTCGAACATCATCGCCCACTTCATGAGGTACCGAACCTCTCGTGGTGTACCGAGGATGGAGCAGTCGTTCGCAATCCCATTCACGGAAAGATCGCCAAGGAAGAGCTTCCGAGCTTCCCTTTGCCGAACTATGCCGACCTTCCCGACCAGATTTATCACGGCCTGGCGATCGAATTGTCGAGAGGATGCGTCTTCGACTGCTCATTCTGCAGCACGTCGTACCGCACGACGTGGCGAGGCATGGAGGGTGGCGCGTTCGTAGATCGGCTTGAAGCGATACTGCCGCATGCGGACCGGACATTGCAAAAAAACATACAGATCATCGATGACGAGTTTTCAATGAATCCTGCCCGCGCGATCGAGATCGTGCGAGCCATGAAGATACGAAAGCTGGAGCCGAAGCTGGTCTTCGATTCTCGCGCCAATGACCTGCTCTTTCCCGGGTACGTCGAAACCATTGCTCCGTACACCAGTCAGTTCCTCGTCGGCGCCGAATGCGGGTATGACGAGGGCCTAAAGAGAATCGGCAAGGGCACCACCTGCGAAAAGCTGGAAAAATCCGCCGAGATGCTCAAGACCCATGGTATCGCAGATCGCGCGGATTACTCGTTCATTGTGGGGCTGCCGTGGGAGACGAAGGCGCAGGCGGAGCAGACGGTCGATTTTGCGCTCGCACTTCACGGCAAATATGGCGTTAGAATTCTTTTGCAATGGTACTGTCAGATACCAGGTTCGAGACTATGGGACCGCGACTATAAAGAACAAATCGTTAATGAGGCCATGTATAACGACTATGGGTTTTTTCGCGACCTCTATCTTTTTCGGAGCGCGGTCAAGCTGACTCCCGATGAAATATATGAGATTGGAAACAAGCTCGCGCCGATCCAGGCCATTGCTCGAGCCGTGCACGACGGTCGAAGCATGATTGAACACTCGTTCCCGATGCCGATCGCACAGTACTATCCCCCCATAACACGCGCACAGACCGACACTGGACTGCAAAGCCTGCGTGAGGTCGCGCAGACGAAACGTTGGAGATCGGAAGGCGCGGTCGCATCCCGCGAGCGCATGCTCGCTACACCAATCCCGCCTGGGATCCCCTTGCGACACTTCGAAGGGGTAAATGTGTGAATCGATGATCCAATAAAAGGAGACAATCATGGCCCAGCCGCTGCCCCCGGAATATGCAAATGCGCTAAAAAGAATTGCCGAGGATTCGGCAGTTCGAGACAGGTTGCAAAATGACCCTGTTGCGACGCTGAAAGAGCTGGGCGTGAATGTTCCCGCGGATGCGGCGCCGCAAATCCGCAGTGCCCATGCGATGCCGGCGACGGCTGCGTGGGTAAGTGTCGTCGTCAACGTTGCTACCTCGCCGGTTGTGCAGGTGGCGGTCGGGGCGGACGTAGCAGCGAAGGATAGAAAGTAAGCTGCACAAGTGTCCCGCTCTCCCTGGTGATAGCTACGGAATAGGCGTATCTGCACGGGTGCGCCTATGTCTTTTCCATATTGAAAGCATAGATTGAAAGTTACCTCAAAAATGCGATGAAATAAAACAAAAACAAATCGCATATGCCGATCAGCGTCGCAAAAGCGTAAAAGGGCTTTGCCACCCTTGGATCATACCAGTTCCAGCCTTTGACTTTTCCATACACGGCCATGCCGTCAACCACCGCAAAACTCAATAAGGCGACCGCAGCGGGCCAAAGGTGGTGGTGAATCAGCGCGAGGTAGATCAGTCCTCGCGTGCCGACATGGACCAGAAATGCCGATAGTCTCTCGATGAAGAGCATATAACGGACGCATAGCGAACGCTTTGCCCCGGCAGACCATTTCTCCAAAGCTTGATCATTTTTCATGCGATCACGCGAATTCATCGCGACGACCAGGATATATATGATCTCGGCGGACGATACCCCGATGCCGAGCGCGACGACATCATTGGCAGATATCGTTTCCAGGAATGCCCAGATGACCGCGGCCGTCGAGGTCAATTCAATTAGTCCTGACAATAAGCCCCACACGAATGCACGGACCTCGGAGCCAACTGAAGGCCGGCGGATAGCAGAGTGTTTTGCAATGCCGATCTTTGCGAGTACGGCGACAGCCCAGCTGGCCGCACCAAAAAGGACGTACCGGGCTGATGTGGGAGCGATACAAACGATGAGCGCCGCCGGGGCTACCATCAGAATGAGCGTTCCAACAAGGGCCGGTCGAACTCGACGGAATGCTGCTGTCGTGGCCTGTCAAGCTTTCCATCCGCTCTTGCATGTCTCGTAAAGTCAAGCTGAGAGTGTGCGCCCGAACTTCGATCTAATTATGCCTTGGTCCGGTTCGCCGGTTTGAGAGTGGTCAGGTATCGTGTCGTGCGGACGCGCGGGTTTTTCGACTTCGGGCCGACCTCGGTCATCTCGAAGTTTCAGGCGGGGCAGGGGCCTTGCGTCTTTTCCCCGCGGGCTTACCGTTCGTTTCGGGCGCAAGCCGGCTTGGCGGTCGGCGACGGGCACCCAATGACGGGATGAGAGTCCGATGCCGCGGGGTTCTTTCACTCACGTTTCGATCGGGATGTTCGCGAGCCTGGCCGTTGCCTTGACGGTGGTCGCGGCCGTCGCCGCCGACGCGCCGGCGGTGCCGCCGCCGGCCGCGCCGGAACTGGGGGGCCCGCCCGAACTGCCGCCCGCGCCGCAACGGCCGCTGGACCCTGCCATCGCGTCGACGCAAGCCGGCATTCCCGGCTGCGCGGTGTGGACCGACCGCTGCGTCATCTGCCAGCGTGACGGCGGCGTCATCGCCTGCTCCAATATCGGCATCGCCTGCCAGCCGCAGGCGATGCTGTGCGTGCGCCCCGAGGCGGCGGAAGAGAAGAAGCCTGCGAATTAGATACCGCGGGGAGGCGTCACCCGGGACGCGGCGTGCCGATAGTGGTGTTGGGCGAAGTTTACCGCAAAATCGGCCGCCGAAGAACGACCAAATTGTAGCTGCGCCATCGATCTCCAGGACGCGATCGTCAATCAGGGGGGCGCTCGTCTTCACCAGGCGGCCAAGCCTTGCAGCACCGCTGTTCTCTTGCTTGACGCGGCGTCGCAGAATATCGCGCCCGCTATTCATCCTTGAAAGGAAGGCGGTTCGTCGCCGATGCGGCCGCCCCGCGAGGCGTCGTTTCGCTGGTCAAACAGAGAATCCCTGCGTAGTCTGCGCGCTCGCGACAGAAATAGAGGTGGTCGAGCCGTGACACGGCAATTTGCAATTGTTGTCCTGACGATCTGCGTCGTCATCCTGTTCGCCGGAAGCAGCCCCGGCACCGCGGCTCCGAACGCGGTTCCGAAGCTCGACACCAGGCCGAGTTGCGAATCTCCCGGGCGAAAGGCGATCGCTCACACAGGCTCGATACAGGCCTGCATGAGAAGCGAAAACGAGGCACATGAAGAGTTGATCAAGCAATGGTCGCAATATGCAAAGACCGACAGAGCAAATTGCATCGGCAAGGTCACCAAAGGAGGCCCGCCGAGCTACATCGAACTGCATTCATGCCTCGTAACCATGAAACATGTACGAGAGATACGTAAGGCCCACCCTCATCCGAGCGGGTGATAATGGGCCACGTTGCGGTCGTGCCGGCGCCGACGGCCGTCCTGAGCATGGGGTTCGCTTTGGCGCCCCGCTGTCGGTCGCCGGTCCAGCCCTCCCCACGAGTGCGGCAAACAGCGGCGTTTGCCGGAACGCCGACGCTTATGCGTCGGGATCGAGCGGTAATACGCGTGAACCCCCGTAAATCACCGAACCAGACTACGGGTTGATTTGCTCCGCAACACCGCGCGCGATCCGTCCGCACAGCACGCGTCCATCAGCGTTCCGGTCATGTGCGCGAGCGACACGGATTTGATCGCGAGCGCCAAGCATGGCGCGATGCGCTCGAGCGCCGCGACATGACCGTCATCGAACCCGTCGGCCGCCGTCGTCGCGCATGACGTGCGATATCGTGTCCGGACTCTGCGACCGCTGTGTCGCGGCCGGACTTCCGCCCGGGGATGTTCGCGGCCTCGATTGCGCTCAGTCGATCTTCACCCCTAGCGCCTTGACGATCGGTGCCCAGTGAGCAATGTCGCTTTCGAGAGAACGTCGGAACTTCTTGGGGTTCGAGTTCGAGATCGGGTTCGAAACCCGAACTCGATCAACGTCTTCTGAAAGGCCGGGTCCGCCAGGGCCGTGTGCGTGGCCTGCCCGATTTGCTCGATGATCTCCTTCGGAGTGCCGGCCGGAGCGAGTAGCCCAAGCGAGTTTCTCTCGGTCAAGCCGGAGACCCCCGCTTCGGCGGCTGTGGGAAATTCAGGCGCCGCGATGAGGCGCGCCGGGCTCGTCACGGCAAGAACCCGCATCTTGCCGGAGCGATGAAGTTCGATCACCTGCCCAGTCACGCCCAACACGGCCATCGGGATCTGTCCGCTGATCAGATCGGTGATCGCCGGCCCCGCGCCCCGATAGGGCACCTGCACGATCTCTGGAGTTCCGGTGAGGGATTTGAACAACTCGCCGGTCAGATGGTTCACCGAGCCGATGCCGACATGCCCGTAGGACAGCTTCCCGGGATTGGCTTTGGCATAAACGATCAGTACCTGCAGCGTTTGCGCCGGCACCGACGGATGGACAACGATGCCGAGCGAGTTGACCGCCACGTTCGTAATCGGATCCAGGTCCTTGATGGGGTCGTACAGCGGCCTGTTCTTGAGCAGCGCCTCGTTGACGTGCGGCAGCGTGCCGCCGAGGAGAATGGTGTAGCCGTCCGGGCGAGCGTGCGCGACTTGAGCGGCACCCAGCGAACTGCCGCCACCGCCGATGTTTTCGACGATCACCGTTCCAAGCAGAGGCTTCAGCGCGTCCGCCAATGGGCGGCCGATGGTGTCGAACGCACCACCCGGCGGAAAAGGAACCACAAGCCGGATCGGTCGCGACGGATAGGCTTGCGCCGATGCGATGCGCGAGAAGGCTGGGAGCGCGGCGGTACAGGCCGCCAGGTGAAGGAATTGACGACGGGGAAGTCTCATGATTTTTGCGCTCCTCGAAATTCACATGTGAACGATTTGGGCGCCGACGGCCCCCAAATGAAAAATCGAGATGCTGCAATTTCTGGACTTTCGCCGGCCGTCGACGCCGACGCTGCCTTTGAAAAATGGGGACTTTCGGCACTTCCCGCAGGCAGCTCCGAGATCACGCTACCAGTTTCGCCGGGCGCTTGAAACGGGGTGGCGACCGCTTGTGGCGATCACGTCGGTTTCACAAGTCAGCCCGCGTCCGCTGCCGGTCGAGCTGGACATGGCCGCCGGGACCGGGTAGCCGGAATTGGCCCGACTCGGACATGCCACCCCTTCCGTAAAAGGCGGCCGTTTCCGCTTTCAAACCGGACTCTGGCAAGCCATTCACGCGTCCCGGTGTGACAGGGTACGGTCATGCCAGGGTTGATGGTCCGTGGGGTTCGCTGCCCTGCCGCCGTCGAGCACTGGAAGCCCGCCCGGCCCGCCAAACCTTCGGATAATCCGCCGATTGCGCCATTGCTTGTGCGGGGCCTTTTTGGCAATGTCCGCGCCGATTTGAGCCGGGACCGGGCCCGTGCTGCCGGCGAGACATGTTTCGCCGGGCAGGGACCTCGTTCGGGCGGTTACGAACCGGGGTCTGATTCTATGGCAGCTTTGTGGATCATCGTCCTGTGCGGGGCGCTGGGTATCGGTTACGCGGTCTGGGCGACCCAGTCGGTGATGGCGGCGGACGCCGGCAGTGCGCGGATGCAGGAAATCTCCGCTGCCGTGCGCGAGGGCGCGCAAGCCTATCTCAAGCGGCAATACGCCACCATCGGGATCGTCGGTATCGTGATCTTCGCGATCGTCAGCTATTTCCTCGGCTGGCTCGTGGGCATCGGCTTTGCCATCGGCGCGGTGCTTTCGGGGCTTGCCGGCTTCATCGGCATGAACGTCTCGGTGCGCGCCAATGTGCGCACCGCGCAGGCGGCGATCTCTTCGCTTGCCGGTGGCCTGGAGATCGCCTTCAAGGCGGGCGCGATCACGGGAATGCTGGTGGCGAGTCTCGCGCTGCTCGGCGTCACCCTCTATTTCGGCTTCCTCACCGGCACCCTCAAGCTCGCCGCCAATGACCGCACCGTCATCGATGCCATGGTGGCGCTCGGCTTCGGCGCCTCGCTGATCTCGATCTTCGCGAGGCTCGGCGGCGGCATCTTCACCAAGGGGGCCGATGTCGGCGGCGACCTCGTCGGCAAGGTCGAGGCCGGCATTCCCGAGGACGATCCGCGCAATCCCGCCACCATCGCCGACAATGTCGGCGATAATGTCGGCGACTGCGCCGGCATGGCGGCCGACCTGTTCGAGACCTATGCGGTGACCACGGTCGCGACCATGGTACTGGCGGCGATCTTCTTCAACGGCACACCGATCCTGTTCAACATGATGACCTTGCCGCTCGCCATCGGCGGCGTCTGCATCATCACCTCGGTGGTCGGCACCTTCTTCGTCAAGCTGCCGGCCAGCCAGTCGATTATGGGTGCGCTCTACCGCGGGCTGATCGTGACCGGCGGCTTGTCGCTCATCGGCATCGCCCTCGTCATCGCCGTGCTGATCGGGTTCGGCTCACTGCCGGGCGTGAGTTATACCGGCCTCGGCCTGTTCACCTGCGGCATCGTCGGCCTCGCGGTCACCGGCCTCATCATCTGGATCACCGAATACTACACCGGTACCGAGTTCCGGCCGGTCCAGTCGATCGCGGCGGCCTCGGTCACGGGGCACGGCACCAACGTCATCCAGGGCCTCGCCATCTCGCTCGAATCGACGGCGCTGCCGGCCCTCGTCATCATCGCGGGCATTCTCATCACCTATTCGCTGGCGGGCCTGTTCGGCATCGCCATCGCGGTGACCACAATGCTGGCGCTGGCGGGCATGGTAGTGGCGCTCGACGCCTTCGGCCCGGTCACCGACAATGCCGGCGGCATCGCCGAAATGGCCGGGTTGCCGAAGGAAGTGCGCAAGTCGACCGACGCGCTCGATGCGGTCGGCAACACCACCAAGGCGGTGACCAAGGGCTACGCCATCGGCTCGGCCGGGCTCGGTGCGCTGGTGCTGTTCGCGGCCTATAACGAAGACCTCAAATTCTTCATCGGCGACGTCGCGCATCATCCCTATTTCCAGGGCGTGCAGCTCGATTTCTCCCTCAACAATCCGTACGTGGTGGTCGGCCTGCTGTTCGGCGGCCTGTTGCCCTACCTGTTCGGCGCCATGGCGATGACGGCGGTGGGCCGCGCCGCGAGCGCCATCGTCGAGGAGGTCCGGCGCCAGTTCAAGGAAAAGCCGGGCATCATGAAGGGTACCGA
The DNA here is from genome assembly GCA_963800215.1 of uncultured Alphaproteobacteria bacterium. Taxonomy (GTDB): domain Bacteria; phylum Pseudomonadota; class Alphaproteobacteria; order Rhizobiales; family Xanthobacteraceae; genus JAJPKK01. Next base: position 97,285 of record CAWCZY010000019.1, read on the forward strand.
CAAGCCGGATTACGGCCGCGCCGTCGACATGCTCACGAAGGCGGCGATCAAGGAGATGATCATACCGTCGCTGTTGCCGGTGCTGTCGCCGATCTTCGTCTATTTCGCGATCTACGTGATCGCGGGCGGCGGCGCGGCGGGCAAATCCGCGGGCTTCTCCGCGGTCGGCGCCATGCTGCTCGGGGTCATCGTCACCGGCCTGTTCGTCGCGATCTCCATGACCTCCGGCGGCGGCGCCTGGGACAATGCCAAGAAATACATCGAGGACGGCCATTACGGCGGCAAGGGCTCCGACGCCCACAAGGCCGCCGTGACCGGCGACACCGTCGGCGATCCCTACAAGGATACCGCGGGGCCGGCGGTTAATCCGATGATCAAGATAACCAACATCGTGGCGCTGCTGCTGCTGGCGGTGCTGGCGCGCTGACGCGGGAAAAGTTGTCATTCCGGGCGCCGCCTTCGCGGCGAACCCGGAATCCAGACGGCCTCGCCCCTTGCACCGCAGCCTGGATTCCGGGTTCGCGCGAAGACGCGCGCCCGGAATGACCGCGCAAATAGACGCGGGCTGCGTACGCCGACGCCGCTACTCAGAACTTCGCGATCTTGAAGACGAAGGCGAGGTAGTTCTGTTCGACGCCGCCCGATGGGGTGGTGCGGCCGATGGAGTCGAAAATCCTGCCGTCCTTGAGGCCGTAGTCGGCGAGCCGCTGGACCCGGCGGCCCTTGTCGAAATAGACCGCGACCACACGCCGGTCGATTTCCTTCTGCGGGAAGAACGATATCTGCTCGGACCGCTGGGAAATGTAATAGAACACCTCACCGCTGAGCGTCGCCACCGTCGACGGCGTTCCCAGCACGATCAAAACCTGCTCCTGGGAGGCTCCGAGCGGGATCTGCTCGAGGGAGCCCTCGGACACCATGTAGCCGTGATGATAGACCTGCGTGACGCCGCCACAGCCGCTGGCGAGCGAGCCGGCAAGCATGACCACGATAAGCCTGCCGGAGAGGCAGGCGCGGCGTTCACTGACCCGGCTCAACCCGGCATCCCCCTTGCACTCCACGGCCTGATGACCTACCCCGCGGCGGGCGGGAACACAACCGGGCATGCGATCCGCCCCACGGCTGCTGGCTCGATGATTTTACGGATATTTCGCCGCCAGTTCCACCCCGGGACCATCCACACGCTCTATGGCGCCATCGTGGCACAGGCGCGCCGGCCTGAATTTTATGAAGAATTCGGTATCGCGGACACCGTCGAGGGGCGCTTCGACATGATCGTGCTGCACCTTGCCATTGTGGTGCGGCGGTTCCGGCGGGAGCCGCAAGGTGCGGCACTCGGACGCGCCCTGCTCGATGCCTTCGGGCGCGACATGGACCACAATCTGCGCGAGATGGGGGTCGGCGACCTCACCGTGCCCAAGCAGATGAAGCGCATGATGGAAGCCTTCTATGGTCGCGCCAGAAGCTATGAAAGCGCCTTGGCGGGGGACGATCCCGTCGCCCTCGAACAGGCGCTCGTCCGCAACGTGTTCGCCGGCGGCGAGCCCCGGGGCGCTGTGTGGCTTGCCGAGTATGTGCGCCGCGCGGCAGGGCAACTGGATACGGTGGACGGCGGGCAATTTCTGCGGGGCTTGCTTGCTTTTCCTGAGCTTCACGCCATTTTGGCCGGTGGTGCCTGATCATTCAAAGATAGGTTCGGAAGCCCTGCGAATGAATAAGCCCGAGGGGTGGCGCGTCCCGGTCCACCTGGAGAATGTTCCGGACACCGGACTGCACCTCGATCTCGACGCCGATGAGGAGGTGCGGGCGAGGCTCGCCGCGCTCGCCGGGGTGCGCAGCGTGTCGCGGCTGAGCGTATCGGCCGACCTGTCGGGCCACGGTGATGGGCTGAGGGCATCGGGGCGGGTGACCGCCACCATCGGCCAGACTTGCGTCGTCACCCTCGAACCCCTGGAGAATAGCGTCGACGAGGCGTTCGACGTCCTGTTCCTTCCGCAAGGGGCCGCCGGCGACGGGTCAGTCTCCGTTCCCGCCGCCGCCGACGAGGTCGACGACACCCGCGAGACCCTGGTCGATGGCACCGCCGACCTCGGTGCGCTCGCCACCGAATTCTTTCTGCTCGGCATCGACCGCTATCCGCGCAAGCCGGGGGCGGTGTTCGCTCCGCCGGTCGAAGACCGCGCGGCGGACAGTCCGTTCGCCGTGCTCGCCAGGCTCAAGTCCTCCGGCGACGAGGGATGACTTCGCACGAGTCTGCACCGATCTGTCGGTATTTGATTGCAACTAGCTGGAATTACGCGTGATTCCGTTTGCGCCCGGATGATCCGTAGTGGGTAGCCCAAACCGTTAGTTCTGATCTGCCGGGATAAGCCGGGAACCAAATGTTGGGGGCGGACCACTGGCGGCGCGGCGTCCGCGGTGCCAAATCCCATTTGTTTCCGCAATCCGACGCGGTATGTTCGCGCCGCAATCGGGCGCTCGGTCGGCGGTACCGAAATTCCGGCGCCGGCCCCCCCAAGGTTGATCGATGCCCCAGAAGGTACGTATTGCGCTCGACGCCATGGGAGGTGATCACGGCGCGCCGGTTGCCGTCGCCGGCGCCGCGATCTCGCTCGATCGCCATCCCGATACCGAGTTCATCCTGGTCGGCGACCGCACCGTCATCGAGCCGTTGCTGGGCGTGCATCCTGCCTTGAGCGCGGCTTCGCGGATCGTCCACACCGATATCTCGGTCAAAATGAACGAGAAGCCGAGCCAGGCGCTGCGCCACGGCAGGTGGAAATCGTCGATGTGGATGGCCATCGACGCGGTGAAAAAGGGCGAGGCCGATGCGGTGGTTTCCGCCGGCAATACCGGCGCGCTGATGGCGATGGCGAGATTTCATCTCAAGACCATGGCGGGCGTCGCACGTCCCGCCATCGCGGCGCTGTGGCCGACGCTGCGTGGGGAATCGATCGTGCTCGATGTCGGGGCGACGATCGGGGGAGACGCCCAGCATCTCGTCGATCTCGCCACCATGGGCGGCGCGATGGCGCGGGTGCTGTTCGACCTCGAACGGCCCACCGTCGGTCTCCTCAACATTGGCGTGGAGGAGGTCAAGGGGCTTGAAGAGGTGCGCGAAGCCGGCCGCATCCTGCGCGAGGCGGACCGGAACGATCTCGACTATGTCGGCTTTGTCGAAGGCGACGACATCGGCAAGGGAACCGTCGATGTCGTGGTCACCGAGGGCTTTTCCGGCAATATCGCCTTGAAAACTGCCGAAGGAACCGCCAAACAGCTTGGCGAATATTTACGCAATGCCATGAGCCGGACCCTGTTCGCCAAACTCGGCTACCTGCTCGCCCGCAATGCGTTTGCGGCATTGAAGGACAAGATGGATCCACGCAAGGTCAATGGCGGGGTGTTCCTCGGCCTCAACGGCATCGTCATCAAAAGTCATGGCGGCACCGATGCCGAAGGCTTCGCCGCCGCGGTCGATCTCGGCTACGACATGGCCCGCTACGAGCTGCAGGCGAAGATCTCCCAGACGCTGGAAAAACAGAAGGCGGGCCTGGGCGGGAACCCCGTAGCCGAAAGTATCCCATCGTGACGGTAACGCGTTCGGTCGTGCTCGGCTGCGGGAGCTACCTGCCGAGCCACATCCTCACCAATTTCGACATCGCCCAAAAAGTCGACACCACCGACCAATGGATCGCCCAGCGCACCGGGATCCGCGAGCGCCGGATCGCGGCGGCCGGAGAGGTGACCTCCGATCTCGCCATCAACGCCGCCCGCGCGGCGCTCGCAGCCGGCGACATCGACCCGCAATCGATCGACCTGATCGTGCTCGCGACCTCGACGCCCGACAACACTTTTCCCGCCAGCGCGGTGTCCGTGCAAGCCGGCCTCGGCATCACGGGAGGCGCCGCGTTCGACTTGCAGGCCGTGTGTTCCGGCTTCGTGTTCGGACTCGCGGCCGCGGACGGGCTGCTGCGGACCGGCGCCTTCAAGCGGGCGCTGGTGATCGGCGCGGAGACCTTTTCGCGCCTGCTCGATTGGACCGACCGCACCACCTGCGTGCTGTTCGGAGATGGCGCCGGGGCGGTGGTGCTGGAGGCGACCCCGCAAGCCGGAAGCCGAGAGGATCGCGGCATCCTGACGTCGCATCTGCGCTCCGACGGCCGCCACAAGGACAAGCTTTACGTGGATGGCGGGCCGTCTTCCACCGGAACGGTCGGGCACCTGCGCATGGAAGGCCGTGAGGTGTTCCGCCATGCCATCGCGATGATCACCGACGTGGTGGAGGATGCCTTCGCAGCGACCGGCTATTGCGCCGCCGACATCGATTGGTTCGTGCCGCACCAGGCCAATAAGCGGATCATCGACGGTTCGGCGCATAAACTCGGCATTTCGGTAGAGAAGATCGTCACCACTGTGGATAAGCACGGCAACACCTCGGCGGCCTCGATCCCGCTGGCGCTGTCGGTGGCGGTCAGCGACGGACGGATCAAGCGCGGCGACCTGATCCTGCTCGAAGCCATGGGCGGCGGGTTCACCTGGGGCGCCATCTTGCTGCGGTGGTGATCTTCACCGTCATTTTTTCGTGTAGGGCGTGAGCCTGATTGACCCGAGGCGTTCAAGTCCATATCCTTGAACAATAAACAAGATATCGATTGGCGTCGGGGCTGGAGGATGGCCGAAAAGACTGTAACGCGTGCCGACCTCTGCGAGGCGGTCTATCAGCAGGTCGGGCTGTCGCGCACCGAATCCGCTGCGCTGGTTGAGCTTGTCCTCAAGGAAATCACCGATTGCCTCGAACGCGGCGAAACGGTGAAGCTCTCCTCGTTCGGCTCTTTCGTGGTGCGCAAGAAGGGCCAGCGCATCGGCCGCAACCCGAAGACGGGTACGGAAGTGCCAATTTCGCCGCGACGGGTTATGGTGTTCAAGCCCTCGGCGATTCTCAAGCAACGCATCAACGGCGGGTCGGACGGGCACGGCGGGTAATCGCGCCGACCCCTCAGAGAGGCGGCTTTGAACAAGGCGCCTGACGCGTTTCGTACGATCAGCGAGGTCGCGGACGATCTCGACCTGCCGCAGCACGTGCTGCGGTTCTGGGAGAGCCGTTTTCCGCAGATTCGCCCCATGAAGCGTGGCGGCGGCCGGCGCTATTACCGCCCGGACGACATCGACCTGCTGCGCGGCATCCGGCACCTGCTCTACGGCGAGGGCTACACCATTCGCGGCGTGCAGCGCATCCTGCGCGAGCAGGGATTGCGCACCGTGCAATCGGTCGGGCAGGGTCGCGTGGTGCCTCTGCCCGAGCCGTTGCATGACGATGCCGCCGCAGGTGAGGATGGCGCAGCAGGGGAGGGCCTTCTCAAATTCCTGCCGCCGCGGTTTTCGGGCGCGGTAGCGGCCGGTGAACCGGTCGTGGACGAGGTGGAATCTCCCGACGAAGGCGACCCCGACTCGCCGCGGTTTTCCGGCGCCGCCCTGGAGGGGGGCGTCGCGGAATCCGACCCGGATCTGCCTTCACCGGTGAAAACGGCGCCGGAGACGGCCGTGCCGGCGATCACCGGTCTGGCGCCGGAGGAACTCGATCTTCTCAAAGCGGCGCTGCGCCGGCTCGAAGAATGTCGGCGCCTGCTCGATGGGGCCGGCGGCAACGGCGGCTGAAGCGCCCCTGTAGCCGGGATTGAGCGAACAGCGAAATCCGGGTCGGCCGTCCCGGATGTCCGCTTCGCTTCCAACCAGGCTACGGGGCCTACGGGTCCGATCCGACGCCGCTGATTTCGCACATCATCTTGCCCGAATGCGGGGTTATTCTCGATTTGGGGTTTCCTCAACGGGGAGGGGCGGGACCATGAACAAGATCATCATCATTGCCGTCGTGACGACGGGCATCGTAATGGCGGGTGTAGGCTTGGCGCCGGTGGCCGCCGCGGCGCAGGAACGCGCGGGCGACGCCGCGCTCGGCGCGATCTCCGGCGCCATCGTCGGCGGGCCGGTGGGCTTGGTTGCGGGCGGTGTCATCGGCTTCACGGCCGGTCCGGCCATCGCGCGCAGCTGGGGACTGCACCACCACTATCACTCCCGCCGCGTCGCCTATCGTCAAAGCAACACCAACCGGTGATGTGGTTTTTGCTCCCTCCCCCGCCTGCGGGGGAGGGAGTTGTCGCCTACTGCGGCAGGACTTCGATGAAGCCCATGCGGCCCGGGATGTTGCCGGCGAAGTAGATACGGTTCGGATTGGTCGGATCGATATCGATGCGCCGCGCGTCGGTTTCCGCCTCGGGCAGCGGGAATTCGACCCACTCCTGCGTCTTGGGATCGAACCGGACGATCATGTCGGCCTGCTGCCCGCTCATCCAGACGTAGTTGTTCTTCTTGTCCACCACCACCGAATAGGACCCGATGACGCTGGTGGGAGGCGAATAGATGGTCATCTGCCGGGTCTTGTGATCGATCTTCAAGAGCTTGCCGGCCTTCCACAGGCCGACCCAGAGATCCCCGTTGGCGTCGGCACCCAAGCGGCGCGGGTAGGCGTGGCCTGCATAGGGGATCTTGTATTCGTCGATCTTGCCGGTGGCGGGGTCGATTCTCGCCATCAGGTCGGCCTCGTCCTCGGCCCACCACACCGATCCGTCGCCCGCAACCGCCAGGCCGTAGGCACCGGGGTTCTTTTGGGTCTTGGTGGAGGGGGACGGGAAAATCTTGAACTCGCCGGTCGCCGGGTCGAGTTCTCGTGCCTCGCCTCCGCCCCCTGTTCCCCAGATCGTGCCGTTTGGATGGATCGCCATGCTGTTGCCGCCGGCATTTCCTTTGCCTTTGGGCCAAGCATAGGAGACGAACTTCGCAGAGTTTGTGTCATAGCTGAGCCAGCGCGCATTCGGTCCATCCGGCAGCCACATCACGCCCTTGGAGTCGATCTGCGGATTGCCCAGGCTTTGGCGGTCCGGCGCCGCGGGGCCGGGCGGAGTATCGATCTCGGCGAACTCAAGCGTCTTGGCATCGAGGCGGCCCAGCTTGCCGGCGCGCTCCGCCACCCAGGGATTGCCCTTGGGATCCACCGCGACATCATGCGGCTCGGCATGATGGTTGACGAGCTCGTATTGCACCGCGCGGTAGTTCACGGCCTTGCCGGTCAGCGTCGCTTTCGGCAGGCGGCTGTTGGCATCGTAGGGCTGCACCAGCGGGAATTTCTCCGACAGGTAGTTCACGACCGTGGTCGCTTCCGCTGGGGTCAGGTCGGGAATCTTAGCGACCGACATGCGCGTACGCATCCTGGCGACGGTATGATCCCAGTCGTCCTGATCGGAGCGCTTGACGAGGACGCGCTGCAAGTCGTGGCACGAAGTGCATCGCTCGGCGACGAGGTCGTGTCCGGCGCCGGTGGGCAGGCCGGATTCGTCCGTGGGTGTCTGGTCGACTTGCGCCTCGGGTACCCGTTGCGGCCACGCCGGCGGCAGCGCCCGGCCCCGCTTTGCGGTGAGCAGCAGGCCGACCTTGGCGTCCTCGCCGCCGGCCGCCACGGTCACGTCGGAGAACCATTCGCTCTGATTGTCGCCGGCGACGCCCTGCACCCTGTACTTGCCCGGGGGCAGGTCCTTCGCCTCGAAGCGGCCCTGGTCCCGGCTGATCACCATGAAGGTCAACCGCTTCTGGTCGTTCTTCAATTTCACGAAGGCGCCGGCGATCGGCTTTCCCGATGCGTCGCTGACAACGCCCTGCACATTGCCGCCGTCCGCCGCCCAAACAGATTGAGCGATGATCAGCAGGGCGCCGGCGGCGATTCCCGTAGCCAGATTTCGGTCGAGGCTTCTCAGCGACATTTGGGTTCCTCCGTAAGGATGACTGTGGCGGGGCGGGCATTCATTCTGGTGTGAACTTGGCGAGCGAGGCCGGACGAGGCCCGACGCGAGCGGGGCCCGCGGTGCGAGGCCCGCGGTGCGAGGCCGCGACCAGCCTATAACAGGTCGTGGAGCCCATCAATGCCTCGCCGGCTTCGGACCCGCTCCTGTGGCCGGGGCCATCACATGACGACTTCCACTATGCCCATCATGCCTTTGTCCTCATGGTCGACGGCGTGACAGTGATAGACGAAACGCCCCACGATCTCCGGATCGGTGAAGGGGATGACCACCTTCAATACGCCCGGCCCATCATCGGTCGCCGGCGAGATCGGGAACGTATCGCGCAGGCTGTCTTCATCCTGCCGCATCCCATTGATTTCGGTCACCAGGAACGCGGTCTGGTGGATATGGAAGCTGTGATATTGCTGATCGGTATTGACGATGGTCCATTCCTCGGTATCGCCCAGTTTCACCGTCTGGTCGACGCGGTTATCGTCCATGACCCGGCCATCGATCATGAAGACGCTGCGGTCCTCGGTCCTCGAATATTCCAGACGCCGGCGGCGCGCGATCGGGCTGGCCCGCACCGCGTCGATCCATCGCGGGCGGTCGTTGCGAAAAAGCAAGACCTCGGCTTCGGCGTCCGCTGACGCCCGCGATCCGGTGGATACGATGGTCGCAATTTGCTGTGCCGGAAACGGCTCTCGCCAAGCCATGTTCTTGAACAGCTTCGTTCCCATGGCGTATTCGCCGGCCGGCGGACCGACCACGATCGCATCGATCCGCTGACCGGGGCCGATCAGGAACTCGCTCGACTTGCGCGGCCGCGACAACGGATGACCGTCCGTCGCCACCACATAGAGCGCCATCCCCTCGATTTGAAACGGGAAGAACAGCGAGGCCCCGATGTTTGCGATCCGCCAGAATTGCATCTCGCCCGGCCGGATTTCGACCACCGGGTTGAGTTGGCCGTTGATCGAGATGACTTCGCGGCCACCGCCGGGCTGCAGGTGCTTGATCAGGAAGAACCGTTCCGGCAGGCCCTTCAAGATCGGAAACTGCGTTTCGGAGCCCTCCACCACGAGGCCGCCGGACATGCCGCCGAGAATCTGCTTGTTGACGAAGCCGTGATCATGCGGGTGATACCAGAACAAGCCCGGCCCCTGCCGGCCCGCGCGGGGAACGACGACCTCGTATTCGAACTCTCGACCCGGACGCACCTGGATGAAGACATTGTCGCTTCTGGCGCGCGGCGACACGCTCATGCCGTGAAAATGCAGGTTCGAGGGACTATCGGTCAACTCGTTCCTGAGCCTGATCCGCATGACATCGCCCAGGCGCACCCTGAGCAGCGGCGGCAGGTAGGAGCCGTTGTAGAGATATCCGGGGATTTCATATTCGCCGACGTGCAACGGGCTTTGAGCGGCGGTGAGCATTGCGTCGAGAATGCCGTTCTTGCTGCGAATTTCCGGCGGTTGAACCAACGGCTCCCGCGCCGCGTTCGCCCGGTCGGAGCGCAGCAGCGCGACGCCCGGACCCAACAGCCCGGCGCCCAGCAGCCCGGCACCCAGGCGCCGCACCGATGCGGCTGCGAGGCCCGCATGCCCGACGGCCCTCAGGAAAGAGCGTCGGTCTCGGCGTCCCGGTCCTGAAGTGGGGTCCATTTGTCCTGTTCCGTCGAAAGCGCTATCGTCCTGCATCGATGAATTGTGCTCCGTTGCCTGGGCTTTTTCACATGAACTTTTTCGCGACCGATGGACACATGAAACGCCGACGCTGGCGATACTCACGAGGTGGTGATATGGGCATCGAAAGAAGAGTCGCCGCGGTGGCCGTCCTGGCCGCGCTCGGCCTGATCGTGGTTGCGCCGGTCGGACCGGCGACTGCACAGGCGCCCGATCTCGCCGCCCTGAAACGAGACTATCGGCGTCCGCCGCCGGTCGCCATTGAAAATCAGGCGCTGGCCGACCTCGGCCGTCAATTGTTCTTCGATCCGCGCATCTCCGCGTCGGGCAAGACGGCCTGCGCCAGCTGCCACGCGCCCGAGCTCGGCTGGGTGGTGACGGACGCACACCCGCTCAACAATTCGGGCAAGCCGAGCGGGCGCAAGGCGCAACCGCTGATCGGATTGGGTCACGCCGGAAATGCGCCGGTCGGATGGGACGGGCGCAACCCCACGCTGGAAGCGCAGGCCAAAAACTCGATCGCCACCGGCTCTATGTCGATGCGCGAGACCGCAACGCCGGTGAAGGTCGAGGCGATCGAGGGACGCGTCCGGTCGGCCCCCGATTACGTCGCGAAATTCAATGCGGCTTTGCCCGGCAAGCCGATCGACGTCGATACTATCGCCCAGGCGATAGCCGCCTTCGAGCGCACCATCGAGCCGGGGCTCGCGCCGTTCGATCGCTGGGTCGCGGGCGATGAAGCTGCGATCCCGGCTTCCGCCAAGCGCGGCTTCGCGCTGTTCACCGGCAAGGCGGGTTGTTCGGCCTGCCACTCCGGCTGGAGGTTCACCGACGATCATTTCCACGACATCGGGACGACGACCACCGATCTCGGACGCGGGCGGGAGGTCAAGGACGAGTCCCTGAATTATGCTTTCAAGACCCCGACGCTGCGCTCGGTTGCGCTCCGCGCGCCGTACATGCACAACGCCTCCGTCGCGACGCTGGCCGACGTGGTGAAACTTTATGAAAAGGGCGGCATCGAACGGCCGAGCCGCTCGCCCATGCTGTTTCCAACCGGATTGACCGACCAGGACCGGCTCGATCTCGTCGCCTTCATGGAAACGCTGACGGGGAATGACGCCAGCCAGGGAAAAGCGCGGTAGTGGCGCACGCGCTGCGGGGAGGGAAAGTATTAACCACCGGCGAAATTGGGCATCGGCGTAAATTCATCGAACAGCGCTGCGTGATATGCCGGGGTCACCGCTTCAACGCATGATCCCGAAAGGCTGCAGGCTCTTCGGACAAGATCATGCGCAAACGAGACCGCCCGATGAAATCGTCCATCATCCGCACCGGATTCGATACGCTCTATTTCAGCGGGGTCCACGCCCTGCTGCGCCGGTTCTTCGAAGGGGTCGGCGCGATCCTGATGCTCCATCACGTGCGCCCGCCCCGCCGCAGCGAATTTCAGCCGAACAAGGGGCTCGAGGTGTCGCCGGAATTCCTGTCGCACACGATCGAATGGCTGCGCAGGGAGGCGATCGACATCGTCTCCCTCGACGAGATGCACCGCCGTCTCGCCGAACGCGACTTCGGCCGCCGCTTCGTCTGCATCACCTTCGATGACGGATATCGCGACAATAAGGTGTGGGCCTATCCGATCCTCAAAGCCCGGCAGGCGCCGTTCGCGATCTACATTCCGACCAGCTTTCCCGACCGCCGCGCCAAATTGTGGTGGCTCGCCCTGGAGACCGTCATCGCCGACAACGACAGCGTCGTCGTGACGATCGACGGCCGCGAGCAGCGCCATGACTGCGCCAGCGCCGCGCAGAAGCGCGAGGTCTACGAGACCATCTATTGGTGGCTGCGCGGATTGGCAGAGGAAGCCGACATCCATGCCTTCGTCGAAGCCCTGGCGGCGCGCTATGGGGTCGACATGGCGCCGGTCGGCGACGCGCTCTGCATGACCTGGGACGAGATCAGGGAGCTCGCGGCGGATCCGCTGGTGACCATGGGCGCCCATACCGTCAATCACGCCATGCTCGGCAAGGCGAATGAGGCGACGGCGCGCGCCGAGCTCGAGGCCAGCCGCGACGTCATCGCGGCGGCGCTCGGAAAGCCGGTCTTCCATTTCGCCTATCCCTATGGCGGGCCCGACCTCGTCGGCAAGCGCGAGTTCCGCATCGCCGCCGAGCTCGGTTACAAGACCGCGGTGACGACGCGTCCCGGCGTGCTGTTTCCCGAGCATGCCGCGCACATGACGGCGCTGCCGCGGCTCTCCCTCAATGGCGAATACCAGGAAGCGCGATACCTCGAGGTACTGATGTCGGGCACCGCGACCGCGCTCTTCAACCGTTTCCGCCGGGTCAGCGCGGCGTAGCCGACGGCAGGTCGTTGCGGTTATAAAACATCGGCAGTTTTTCGGGATCGTGCGCAAGGCATCCAATCCCCGGAGATTCGAATGCCTGCGGGCGAAGTGGTCCTCCTGGTCGTGGACAATGGCCTCTGCCGCATCGCCGCGCGCAGGCTCGCCGCCAGGTTTCCCGGCCTCGAGATCATCGTCGAGCAGCAGGTTCCGCGCCTGTCCCTGGTGCGCGGCCGGCTCAAGCGGTTCGGCCTCGCCCACACGGCCGGACAGCTGGCGTTCATCGTGTTCTCCCGGATTCTCCGTCGGGCCGCGGCTGGGCGCATCGCGGAGATCATCGCGGCGGAGGGATTGGACCCGCGATGGCCGAACGGGACTGAATTGATCGAGGTCACGTCGGTCAATGCGCCGGAAGCGATCGCGCGCCTGCGCCAGCTGCAGCCGAAGGTCGTGCTCGTGGTCGGCACCCGGATCATCAGCCGCACGGTGCTGGCGTCGGTCGCCGCGCCCTTCATCAATTATCACGACGGGATCACACCGAAATACCGTGGCATCCATGGCGGCTACTGGGCCAATGCGCAGGGCGACCTCGCTAATTTCGGCGTCACGGTACATCTGGTCGACCCCGGCATCGACACCGGCGCGGTGCTCTACCAGGCGCGGCCCAAGCCGTCCGCCCGGGACAATTACGCGACGTTCTCCTACCTGCAGATCGCCGCCGCCCTGCCGCTGCTCGAACGCGCCGCGGAGGACGCCCTCAGGGGGACGCTGACCCCGCAGACGGTCGACCTGCCGTCGCTGCTGTGGTCGCACCCGACGCTGTGGGGCTACCTCGCGACCGGCCTGCGGCGCGGCGCCTGGTGAGCCGGCACGAGCCTCGCCCCATAGCCCGAACGAACGGGGCCGGTTGCCCATGGGCCGCGTTGCATGCTATTGCATCCATATTGGAGCCGGAATGGAGCCATGCCAGTAAATCTATCGATCAAGAATGCGCCCGACGATGTCGTGGCGAGGCTGCGGCGGCGGGCCGAACAGCATCATCGGTCGCTGCAGGGTGAACTGCTGGCGATTATCGAAGCTGCGGTTCGGGAGGATCAACCGGCCACCGCCGCCGACATTCTGGCCGAAGTTCGCCGCCTCGGCTTGCAGACACCCGGCGAGGCCGCTGCCCTGATCCGCGCCGACCGTGACCACCGTTAAAGTCGTCGACACATCCGCCTTGGCCGCCCTCCTGTTCGGCGAACCGGACGCCGAGGACGTGGCGGCCCGGCTCGACGGTGCGCGGTTTGCAGCGCCCGGCCTGCTCGGTTTCGAGTTGGCAAATGTCTGCGCCACCAAGTGCAGGCGCCACCCCGGTCAGCGCGGCGCGCTTCTCGCCGCCTTCCGATTACGCGAGCGGCTCGCAATCCAGGAGATCGCGGTCGACTACGCCGCGGCACTCGAGATTGCGCTGGCGACCGGCCTTACCGCCTATGATGCGAGTTACCTCTGGCTGGCGCGCCAGCTCGGCGCTGAACTCGTCACCCTCGATAAGAAACTCCGGGCGGCAGCGCGCATCCGCTGACAGCGAGCCTCATCCCGTAGTCCGCATGAAGCGAAGCGCAATGCGGGTCGGCCTCAAGGCCTCACGTCAGCCCGGCCGCCGCCCCCGGATTGCGCCGAAAGCGCAATCCGGGCTACAGCCATGCCTGCGTTATTTGCGCCGCGAAATCGGCTGATAATCGCGCGGCGTCGGGCCGGTGTAGAGCTGGCGCGGACGCCCGATCTTCTGGCTCGGGTCCTCGATCATCTCCTTCCACTGGGCGATCCAGCCGACAGTGCGGGCGACGGCGAACAGCACCGTGAACATGGTGGTCGGGAAGCCCATCGCCTTGAGCGTGATGCCGGAATAGAAATCGATGTTGGGGTAGAGCTTCTTCTCGATGAAATAGTCGTCATGGAGCGCGATGCGCTCGAGCTCGAGGGCGACGTCGAGCAAGGGGTCGTCCTTGATGCCCATTTCGCCGAGCACTTCGTGGCAGGTCTTCTGCATGATCTTGGCGCGGGGGTCGTAGTTCTTGTAGACCCGGTGGCCGAAGCCCATGAGGCGGAAGGAATCGTTCTTGTCCTTGGCGCGCTTGATGTATTCGGGGATGCGGCTGACCGACCCGATTTCCGCGAGCATCTTGAGCGCGGCTTCGTTGGCGCCGCCATGGGCGGGGCCCCACAGGCAGGCGCAGCCGGCGGCGATACAGGCGAACGGGTTCGCGCCGGAGGAACCCGACAGCCGCACCGTCGAGGTCGAGGCGTTCTGCTCATGGTCGGCGTGGAGGATGAAGATGCGGTCCATCGCCCGCGCCAGCACCGGATTGGCGGTGAACTCCTCGCACGGCACCGCGTAGCACATGCGCAGGAAGTTCGAGGCGTAGTCGAGCGAGTTCTTGGGATAGATGAACGGCTGGCCGATCGAATATTTGTAGGCCATCGCCGCCAGCGTCGGCAGCTTGGCGACCATGCGGATCGAGGCGATGTCGCGCTGCGCCGGATCGGAAATGTCGGTGGAGTCGTGGTAGAACGCCGACAGCGCGCCGACAGAGCCGACCATCACCGCCATCGGATGGGCGTCGCGCCGGAAGCCCTGGAAGAACCGACTCATCTGCTCGTGCACCATCGTGTGACGGGTCACGGTGTAGTCGAATTCCGCCTTCTGAGCGGCGGTCGGCAACTCGCCGTACAGCAGGAGATAGCAGGTCTCCAGGAAGTCGCCGTGCTCGGCCAATTGCTGGATCGGGTAGCCGCGATAGAGCAAGATCCCCTCATCGCCATCGATATAGGTGATCTTGGATTCACAACTCGCGGTCGAGGTGAAGCCCGGATCGTAAGTGAAAATCCCGGCCGCATTGTAGAGCTTGGAGATATCGAGCACCTCCGGACCGATGGTGCCCTCGTAAAGCGGGAATTTGTAGTTCTTGTCGCCGAGCGTCAGGGTGCCGCTCTTGGTGTTTGCACCGGTCAATGCATCCATGCTCGTACCCTCACTATGATTGTGCTGCAGTGCGCTGCCGAACTCGCTGCCTGGAGGTGGGCGATCGTTTGCTCCGCTGGGCGCGCGCGCATTGCCAGCTATTATTTGCTAGCGCAGTTGTGTGTGCGCTGCAAGATACGCGCTGCCTCTTATTAAGCCGCTGCCTATGCGCCATGCAAGGGTGCACGCGAAACATGCAATCGGCGTGGAAACCGGTGTGGCTCAGGCGGCGTTGCGCGCCAGGTCGGCCAGGCGGGCGAGGCTTTCCTGCTTGCCGAGAACCTGCAACACGTCGAAAATGCCAGGCGAGGTCGGCCGTCCCGTCAGCGCCGCGCGCAGCGGTTGGGCGACCGCGCCGAGCTTGATCTCTTTGCGCTCGGCAAAGGTGCGAACCGTGTTCTCGGTCGCCGCGGCCGTCCAGGGATCCACGTGTGACAGGTCGGTCATCAGCTCGGCGAGGATGGCGCAGGCCTCCGGGTTGAGCAGGGCCTTGGCCTTGTCGTCGAGCGCGATCGGGCGATCGGCATAGAGAAACCGCGCGCTGTCAATGAGTTCGACGAGGTTTTTCGCGCGCTCTTTCAGCCCGGGCATGGCCGCTTGCAGCTGCGCCTTGAGTTCAGGCGTGAATTTTGCCGCGAGCGCGGCGCCGTTGGCGAGATGCGGTAACAGGCGCTCGATGGTGTCGACGAGTTCGGCGTCGCTCGATTGGCGGATGTAGTGCCCGTTGAGGCTTTCGAGCTTGGCAAAATCGAACCGCGCCGGCGAACGCCCGATCTGGGGCAGGTCGAACGTATCGACCATCTCCTCCGCGGTGAAGATTTCCTGATCGCCGTGGCTCCAGCCGAGCCGCACCAGGTAGTTGCGCATCGCCGCCGGCAGGTAGCCCATGGCACGGTAGGCGTCGACGCCGAGCGCGCCGTGGCGCTTGGAGAGCTTCGAGCCGTCCGGCCCGTGGATCAGCGGGATGTGCGCCATGACCGGCACCTTCCAGCCGAGCGCCTGGTAGATCTGGGATTGCCGCGCCGCGTTGGTGAGGTGGTCGTCGCCGCGGATGACGTGGGTGATGCCCATGTCATGGTCGTCGACGACGACGGCGAGCATGTAGGTCGGCGTGCCGTCCGAGCGCAGCAACACGAGGTCGTCGAGATTCTCGTTCTGCCAGACCACGCGGCCCTGGACCTGGTCCTCGATCACTGTCTCGCCGGCCAGCGGCGCCCGCAACCGGATCACCGGCTTTACGCCGGGCGGCGCGTCCGCAGGGTCGCGGTCGCGCCAGCGCCCGTCATAGAGCTTGGAGCGGCCCTCGCTGCGGGCCTTCTCGCGCATCTCGTCGAGTTCCTGCTGGGACGCATAGCAGCGATAGGCCTGGCCCGCGGCCAGCAATTGTGCCGCCACCTCGCGATGGCGGTCGGCGCGGGAAAACTGGTAGATGACGCCGCCGTCCCAGTCGATCCCGAGCCAGCTGAGCCCGTCGAGGATGGCGTCGATCGCCGCCTTGGTGGAGCGTTCGCGATCGGTGTCCTCGATCCGCAGCAGCATCCTACCGCCGCGGCCGCGCGCATAGAGCCAATTGAACAGCGCGGTGCGCCCGCCGCCGATGTGCAGAAATCCGGTCGGCGACGGCGCAAAACGGGTGACGACTTGCTCGGGCATGAATGGGAATGACACCTCGCAGCATGCAATGCGGCCCCTGTAACATAGGTCGGGCGAAACATGTCACGGCAAAAATCGTCTCGACCGCGCGTGTCCCCATTGAAAATTGGACCGCCGGGAAGCGTTCGTGTAAGGGGCAGGCGAGCGGCCGAGCCGAGTTCGCAGCCCGCATGGGAGCGATGCGGACATGCGGGGAGGGGAGTCCCGGATTTCGCCAGAACGCGTCGAAGGCGCGCGTAAACGCGCTTGAGGCTCAATCCGGGTTACACCGGTCAGAAGCGGAACTCTGGGTTGAAGGATATCCAACAGCAATGACCGCAGCCGAAACCACCATGGAAGCGGGTCGCGACTTCATCCGCGACATCGTCGAGGCGGACCTCGCGAACGGGCGCTATCGCAAGATCGTCACCCGGTTTCCGCCGGAGCCGAACGGCTATCTCCATATCGGCCACGCCAAGTCCATATGCCTCAATTTCGGCATCGCCCAGGAGTTCGGCGGCCACTGCAATCTGCGCTTCGACGACACCAATCCGACCAGGGAATAGCAGGAGTTCATCGACGCCATCAAGTACGACGTCCACTGGCTCGGCTTCGACTGGGGCGAGAATCTCTACCACGCCTCCGACTATTTCGAGCAGCTATACGCCTGGGCCGAACACCTGATCCGTGCCGGCAAGGCCTATGTGGACGACCAGTCCCAGGACGACATGCGCGCCAGCCGCGGCACCCTGACCGAGCCCGGCCGCAACAGCCCGTTCCGCGACCGTTCCGTCGCGGAGAACCTCGACCTGTTCGGCCGCATGCGCGCCGGCGAGTTCCCCAACGGCGCGCGGGTGCTGCGCGCGAAGATCGACATGGCGTCCGGCAACATCAATTTGCGCGACCCCGTGCTCTACCGCATCCTCCATGCGAGCCACCCCCGCACCGGCACGGCGTGGTCGATCTATCCGAGCTACGACTTCGCCCACGGCCAGTCCGATGCCATCGAGGGCGTCACCCACTCGATCTGCACCCTCGAGTTCGAGGACCACCGGCCGCTCTACGACTGGTTCCTGGAAAACCTGCCGGTGCCGTCGCACCCGCACCAGTACGAGTTCGCCCGCCTCAACCTCAGCTACACCGTGCTGTCGAAGCGCGTCCTTACCGAGCTGGTGCGCGGCGGCCATGTCAGCGGCTGGGACGACCCACGCATGCCGACGCTGGCGGGACTGCGCCGGCGCGGCGTGCCGCCGGAGGCGCTGCGCGAATTCGTGCGCCAGATCGGCGTCGCCAAGGCCAATAGCGTCGTCGACGTCGCCATGTTCGAGCATGCGATCCGCGACGTGCTCAACCGCACGGCGCTGCGGCGCATGGCGGTGCTGCGCCCCCTCAAGGTGGTGATCACCAACTATCCGGAAGGGCAGGGCGAGGAGCTCGACGCCGTCAACCATCCCGACGATCCGGACGCCGGCGCGCGGCGGGTGCGGTTCGGCCGCGAGCTCTACGTGGAGCGCGACGACTTCATGGAGAACCCGCCGAAGAAGTTCTTCCGCCTGTCGCCTGGGCGCGAGGTGCGGCTGCGCTACGCGTATTTCATCACCTGCCGCGAGGTCGTGAAGGACGCCGCCGGCGAGCCGGTGGAACTACGCTGCACCTATGACCCCGCAACCCGCGGCGGCAACGCGCCGGACGGCCGCAAGGTGCAGGCGACGCTGCATTGGGTCAGCGCCGCCGATGCGGTGCCGGCGGAGCTGCGGCTCTACAATCCGCTGTTCACCAAGCCCGATCCCGACGCCGGCAACTTCGCCGCCGATCTCAATCCGCAGTCCCTGGACACGCTGGGCGGCAGCATGGTGGAACCGGCGCTGGCGGGCGATAATTCCGACGCCGTGGTCCAGTTCGAGCGCCAGGGCTATTTCATCCGCGACAGGGACTCCGCGCCGGGGCGGCTGGTGTTCAACCGCACCGTCGGGCTGCGCGACAGCTGGGTGAAGGCGAAGGGGGCGGGGTGAACGATGGATAACATCTTGCGCACGACGTTGTCAGTTACTCGGGTGAGCCATCCCCGCCATAGAGAAAATCCTGGCTTCTCGCGGCGTTCGGCCCGTCGGTCGCGTTTGCGGCTCCGGACCTGCGGGCGGCTTCGAGCAGCATCCGGCGTGCGTTGGGCTGGGAAACAGCTTTGACGGGCAAGAGGCGTACGACGGCTTTGCCGTGGCGGGTCAGGATGATCTCATCTCCTGCTTCGGCACGCCGCACCAATTCGGTCAACTGGCCCTCGGCGTCTGTCACGGAGATCTGCATGTCGTCATCCATACTTGGTAAAACGCGCGTTAAGCTTAACATGCGGGCCCTGTTCAGCGGTGGAAACCGCCCAGACCCGGTCCAGGCAGGATCACCAGTACCGCCAAATTTTACTAAGCATTTGAAATAACTTGATTCTGAATTTTCGCGTCGATTTTGCCGCAAATGCCCGGCGAAATCGCGCCGATGAATCGAATTTTCCATAATTTAAGCATTTCGGCCTCACAGTGCTCCGCATACCAGCGTTCGCGTGTGGGGGACAAACAGATGAAACGACTTTTGATCGGGATGGTGTCGGCGACCGCGCTCGCAGGCGGCGCCGGAATGGCGATCGCGGCGGACATGGCTCCGTACTACCGGGCACCGGTGCCGGCGCCGGTCTTCTACAGCTGGACCGGCTTCTATGTCGGCGGCAACGCCGGCGGTGCATGGTCGAGCAACAACGCGCTGTGGACTCCGCTCCCGTCGTCGTCCGCGTTCGGAGTTTTTCCGATCGCCGGCGACACCGGCGGCTCCTCGGCCATCGGCGGCTTCCAGGCCGGCTACAACTGGCAGTTTGCGCCCACCTGGGTCGCCGGCATCGAAGGCGACTGGTCCTGGGCCAATACCGGCAGCAGCATCAATCAGCAGTGGGCGACCAATCCTGCCGCAGTCGCGGTGCCGGGGTCCTCGACCAGCATGAGTTCGACCCTGGATTGGGTGTCGTCGCTCCGTGCCCGCCTCGGCTACCTCGTGCTGCCGAACCTGATGGCCTACGGCACCGCCGGCGGCGCCTGGGGCAAGGTCGACTACGCCGCGAGCAACAGCGGCGGAGTGGTCCCCTACGCCACCAGCACCGCGTTCTCCAGCACCCAGGGCGGCTGGGTGGCGGGCGGCGGCCTCGAATGGATGATCACGCCCAACTGGCTGTTGCGGGGCGAATACCTCTATTACAGCCTCAACAGCTCCCCCTCCGTGGTCGCTGCTTCCCCCACCGCCCCGGGATTCCCGTCGGGCTATTCGTGGAGCAACACCAATGTGAGCGTGGCGCGGGCGGCGCTGAGCTACAAGTTCTGATCCGGCCGCATTTGCGAATTTGGAAAGCCCCGGGCATCGCCCCGGGGCTTTTCGTTTGAAGACACCGCGGCGTTTGAATCTCTCCCGTGGAAGACCGCATTGCCGGTTCCCCGCTACCGTGAAAATCGGCTAAACTCCGCTCCAGGCGGAGCCGCAGATGGCGGGGCAGGGCAGAGCGCAGGGACGGGTCGGTACGTGGCCGCGGCCGGGTTGGGCCGGTGCGGCGCCGTGGCCTATTCCACTCCCGGGACTTGCCGGTCCGCTGGCGGCACAGCTGCGCGCGTGGGCGGCGGTGGAGGTCGCGCCGGGGCGGCTGATGCCGTGGCTTCCGGTCGCATTCGGGACCGGCATCGCCGTGTACTTCACTGCCGAGCGGGAGCCGGTGTGGTGGGTGGCGGCGGCGCTCGCCATGGGCGCCGTTGCGGTCGCGGCCCTCGTGCGCACGCACGTCGCGTTTCCGGTCGCGCTCGGCTGTGCGGCGATCGCCGCGGGGTTTGCCACCGGCGCCATCAAGGCCCGCATCGTCGACCACACCGTGCTGCGCTTTACCGCCTACAGCGTCGGCGTCTCCGGCTTCGTCGAGACCCGCGAGGAGCGCGAGCGCAGCGACCGCATCGTGCTCCGCGTCACCGCCATGGAGGGCGCGCGTCTCGCCGAGCGGCCCGAGCGCGTCCGGCTCACCGTGCGCAAGGGCAGCGCGCCCGCGGTCGGCACCTTCGTCGCCATGAAGGCGCGGATCAATCCGCCGACGCAGCCGTTGCGGCCCGGCAGCTACGACCTCGCCCGCGACCTCTACTTCCAGGGCATCGGCGCCACCGGCATGGTGCTCGGCGCGATCAGGCCGGCCGCGCCCGCAGCCGCGCCGGGCTGGCACCTGCGGTTCGCCACCGCGGTCGAAGCGATCCGCGACGCCATCGATGCCCGCATCCGCGCGGCGATCCCGGGCGACGCCGGCGCGATCGCCTCGGCCCTCATCACCGGCAAGCGCGATGCCATGAGCGGCAGCGTGTTCGACGCCATGTTCATTTCCGGCGTCGGCCA
The DNA here is from genome assembly GCA_963800215.1 of uncultured Alphaproteobacteria bacterium. GTDB lineage: Bacteria > Pseudomonadota > Alphaproteobacteria > Rhizobiales > Xanthobacteraceae > JAJPKK01. The sequence goes on from CAWCZY010000019.1 coordinate 118,186, forward strand.
TGTGCTGTCGGTCTCGGGCTACCACATGGCCCTGGTCGCCGGCGTGGTGTTCTTCATCCTCCGCGCCGGGTTCGCGCTGGTCCCGGGCCTCGCGCTACGCCACCCCATCAAGAAATGGGCGGCCGCCGCCGCGCTCGTGGCCGCGGCCTGCTACCTCGTGCTGTCCGGCGCCGAGGTCGCGACGCAGCGCTCCTTCATCATGACCGCGGTGGTGCTGGTCGGCGTCATGGCGGACCGGCCGGCGCTGACGCTGCGCACCATCGCGGTGGCGGCGCTCGCGGTGTTGCTGCTGGCGCCGGAAGCGGTGGTGCATCCGAGCTTCCAGATGTCGTTTGCGGCAACCCTTGCGCTCATAGCCACCTATGAGCGCGGCATTCCCTGGATCTCCGCCGGCCCCGATACCTCGCTCGGCGCCCGCGTCGCGCTATGGGGCGCGCGGGAAGCCGGATTCCTGATGCTGGCCTCGCTGGTGGCGGGCTTTGCCACCATGCCTTACGCGGCCTATCACTTCCACCGGCTGGCGCCCTATGGCGTCGTCGCCAATCTGCTGGCGATGCCCGTCATCTCCGCGGTGTCGATGCCGGCCGGCCTGCTGGCGCTGGTGGCGATGCCGTTCGGCTTCGACGGGCCGCTGTGGCGGCTGATGGGTGTCGGCATCGACTGGATGATCATGGTCGCGACCTGGGTCGCGCATCTGCCGGGCGCGGTCGGCCACATCCACGCGTTCGGCATGGGCGCGCTGCTGCTCGCCACCGCCGGATTGATCGTGCTGTGCCTGTTGCGCAGTCCGCTGCGCTGGGCCGGCGCGGGGCTCGCCGCCGCGGGCTGCATCGCCGCGCTGCTGGCGGCGCGGCCGGATGTGCTGGTTTCCGCCACCGGAGAAGTGGTGGCGCTCCGCGGCAGCGACGGCCGCCTCACCGTACTCAAATCCGGCAACAATGATGGGCTCGCGGTCGGCGACTGGCTCAATGCCGACGGCGACGCGCGGCTAGCTACCGATCACGCACTGGCTCAGGGCTTCGCCTGCGACCCCGACGGCTGTGCCGGCCGCCTCGCCGACGGCGCCATCGTCGCAGTGGCGCGCGGCCCCGGAGCGCTCGCCGACGACTGCAGCCGCGCCGCCCTCGTCGTCACCCCGCGCGCGCCGCCGCCGGACTGCGCCGCCATGGTGATCGACCGCAAGGCGCTGCGGGATACCGGCGCGGTCGTGCTCTATCGCCGCGACGGGAGGTTCGAGGTGTTGGCGACCCGGCCGGGTGGGGTCGATCGCCCGTGGGCGCGCGGCTACGGGCAGGGCGAAACGCGGCCAGCGCTCAGGCCGGCGAGGCCGCCGGAGGTGGACGCGACACCGCCGGCGGATGCCGATGCGGAGGAGTGAGGGGAGACAGATACGATTTGCGGCCAGAGATCGCCGCTGAAACCGCCGCCTAAGCAGCCGTCTGGACGCCGATGACGAGTTGTTGCCCGAGTTCGCGAAGAGCTTCGGTCAGCGTCGCCAGTTTCGTACCGTGGCGGGGATCGAGAATGCGGCGGACTTCCTTTTCGTCTTTCCCGAGCCGTCGGCCCAGCTCGGACTTGCTGATGCCGGCGCTCTTGAACGCCTCGAGCACCGCGATCTTGGCCGCGACCTCCGGCTCGACGGCGATCCTGATCAAGCCGCGTGCTTTCGACGTCGCATCGGGCACCGCGAGGCCTCGCCGCGGGTAAGTCAACAGCGCGAGGCCCAATGCCTCTTGCGCCTGCCTCATCGCGTCGGCTTCGTCGTCACCCTGGGTGATCGCCTCCGGTACATCGGGGAAGCTCACAACGATGCCGCCCTCATCACCCGGCTCGAACCGCGCTGAATATACAAAGGTTCGCATGCCTTCGTTCTCTAATTTATTATCAAGGAGGAGGCCTGGAGAGCTCTAGTCGAGACCAAGTGCCTTCCTGATCTTGCGTGCCGTCTTCGGATCGATCTCGCGTCCCGGTATGGTAGTCACCTTGTCAGTGCCGACCCAGACCATCGAATGACCACCCTTACCGCGATCTTTTTCCACTCGAAATGCCAATTTCCGCTTTTTGGCCTCGTGGCGAAGCTCCGCAATGAATTTGTCCCGCTTGTCCACGGCCGCATTACTTGTCGGACATTTTCGTCCGAAAATCAATAGCTGTTAGGGTACACATTCGCAGAAAAGGTCGAGCATCTTGCGACACCCATCTTGGGCCGCGTCGGTGATCCGATGATGGGTTTCGCTCTGCTCAACCCATCCGGCCAACGCAATCGACGAACTCGGGAAGGTCCCTCGATACTTGCGAGGGGCCGCCGTCGACGCCGCTTCAGATCAGTCCGATGACGGATGCACCGAACGTCAGCAAGACGACGCAGCTCAGCAAACTCAAAATGATGATGGGGATGTCTTCGCGGCGAATCATCTTAGCCCCCCTGGGTTGCCCAACTCGTAATCTGCGGTCCGATCCCTGCCAAGTTTGAAGTCCGGGAACTCACAGGCAAATTATTTCGGACCGTTTGCCGGCGAACATCGTCCCCACCGAGTTGTCGACCTGCGCGCGATTTGGTGCCGCAGCCGGCACGAATGCGAGCGCAAGCGTGTGACCACGAGAATGCGAGGCGAAAGAGTTTGAGCGGAGCTCAATACCGCCGGAACAGCCCGACCATCTTGCCCTGGATGCGGACCCGGTTGGGCGGCAGGATGCGGACCTCGTAGGAGGTATTGGCGGGTTCCAGCGCGATCGAAGCGCCGCGGCGGCGGAAGCGCTTGAGGGTGGCTTCCTCCTCGTCGATCAGGGCGACCACGATATCGCCGGTGTCGGCGGCTTCGCTTTTCTTGATGAGGGCGATGTCGCCGTCGAGGATGCCGGCCTCGATCATGGAATCGCCGCGCACTTCGAGGGCGAAATGCTCTCCACCCGGCGATAGAAGATCCGGCGGCATGTTGATGACGCTGCTCTTGTTTTGGATGGCTTCGATCGGCGTGCCGGCGGCGATGCGGCCCATCACCGGAACCGCCACCGGGCGGTTGCTGTCGTCCTCCACGGATGGCGCCCGCACCCGGCCGAGATTGCCCTCGATCACATTGGGAACGAACCCGCGCGAGCGTCCATTGGCGACCCCATGGGCGACGGAGTCGGGCAGGCGGATCACTTCGATGGCGCGGGCGCGGTTGGGCAGCCGCCGGATGAAGCCGCGCTCCTCGAGCGCCGTGATCAGGCGGTGGATGCCGGACTTGGAACGCAGATCCAGCGCTTCCTTCATCTCGTCGAAGGAAGGCGGTACGCCGAACTCCTTGAGCCTCTCGTGAATGAAGCGGAGCAGCTCATATTGCTTACGCGTCAGCATGTTCCCAGTCCCCCGATGGTCGTTCCCGGAGATGTTCCCGGTGGTCTTTTCCGACCGTGTCGTGCAACAGTCCACCAAAACAAATCATGAACATACACTATCCGTTCCATATGTGTTCCGCAACCATTTAATTTGGAGTGAACAATCCGAGGGGATGTCAAAATTGAAGGTTGAGGATGACACAAGGTGAACCCGGCTCCGCTGCCGGAGCAAAGGGTTCGCGCACCAGCAGGCAATCGGCGTGGGCGAGGGGGACGAGCAGCGAGCTGTCCTGGGCGCGGAACGGCGTCGCTATCTTGGTCCCGTCGGGCCGGCATTCGAGGGTGGCGCGCATGTAGTCGGCGCGCTCGTCATTGGCCTTGAGTGCGCAGCCCAGTACGGCGGGCTCCGGCTGTAGCGACAGGTCGGTGCGGCCGGCGAGGTGGCGCAGCAACGGTACCAGGAACAGGACCGCGCAGACATACGCCGATACCGGATTGCCCGGCAGCCCCAGCACCTGCATGTCGCCGAGCTTGCCGTGCATCAGCGGCCGTCCCGGCCGCAGAGCCACCTTCCAGAACGACAGTGCCATGCCTTCGGCCGCGAAGGCCTGCTGCACGAAGTCGTAATCGCCGACCGATGCGCCCCCGCTGGTGACGAGCACGTCGACGCCGGCGGTGCGGGCGCGGCGGACCGCGGCAATGGTCGCGTCCAGCCGATCGGGGACGATGCCGAAGTCGGTGGCCTCCGCGCCTTCGTTGCGTGCCAAGGCGGCGATGGCGATCCCGTTGGAATGCACGATCTGGCCGGGCGCCGGCGCCGTGCCCGGCTCCACCAGTTCGTCTCCCGTGGCAAACACAGCGAGGCGCGGTCGCCGGTGCGCCGGCACCTCGGCATGGTTCATGGCGCCGGCGAGCGCAATGTCGCGCGGGCTCAGCCGGCGGCCCTTCTGTAGGAGCACGTCGCCCTGCCTGAAATCGGCCCCCTGGCGCCGGACGTTGCGCCCCGTGGTCTCCGGCCGCTTGATGGCGACGCTGTCGCCGTCGCGGCTGGTGACTTCCTGGATCACCACGGTGTCGGCGCCGGCCGGCATCACCGCGCCGGTGAAAATCCGCGCCGCCTCGCCGGGCCCGACGGCCCCATCGAATGGCCGGCCCGCCGCGACCTCGCCGATCACCTTGAGGACCGCGGGTGCGACGACGTCCGCGCCGCGCACGGCATAGCCGTCCATGGCCGAGACATCGGCGGGCGGCTGGGTGCGCAAGGCCGCGAGATCGGCGGTGAGAACGCGGCCGGCCGCGGCCGCGAGCGGAACCGGCTCGGACGGCAGCGGCTGCGCCTGCGCCAGCACCGCGGCGAGGGCGTCGGCGACCGAAAGCAGCGCCACGGCTCAAGCCCCCCCGGCGCGGGGATGGCCGGACTTGTAATGGCCGGATTTGCCGCCGCGCTTTTCGATCAGCCGAATTCCGTCGATGACCGCGCCGCGCTCGACCGCCTTGATCATGTCGTAGACGGTGAGGCATGCGACCGACACCGCGGTGAGCGCCTCCATCTCGACCCCGGTCTGGCCGGTGACCTTCACGATGGCGCGGACCACCAGGCCGGGAGCACTTCCGGGAGCACCTGCATCGGGCGCGATATCGATCTCGACCTTGGTGATCGCGAGCGGGTGGCACAGCGGGATGAGATCGTGGGTCTTCTTCGCCGCCATGATGCCGGCGATCCGCGCGGCGCCGAGCACGTCGCCCTTCTTGGCGTTGCCGGAGAGCACAAGGTCGAGCGTCGCCTGGCTCATGCGCACCCGGCCCTCGGCCACCGCGACCCGCTCGGTGACGGCCTTCTCCGACACGTCGACCATGCGGGCGGCGCCGCCCTGGTCGATATGGGTGAGCTTGCGCCCGGCCATGGCTCAGCCCGCCGCCGCGCTGCGTGCGGTTCCCCGATCCAGCAGGGCGCGTGTCGCGGCGGCGACGTCGGCCTGGCGCATCAGGCTTTCCCCGACAAGGAAGGTCGAGATTCCCGTACGCGCGAGCCGGGCGAGGTCGGCCGGCGTGAAGATGCCGCTTTCGCCGACCACGACGCGATCGCGCGGCACCGTCGGCGCCAGACGCTCGGCGACCTCCAGCGCGGTCACGAAGGTCTTGAGGTCGCGGTTGTTGATGCCGATCAGCCGCGATTTCAGCCCCAGCGCGCGCTCCAATTCGGCGGCGTCGTGGACTTCGAGCAGCACGTCCATGCCGAGGCCGAACGCGGCGGCCTCGATCTCCGCCGCGGCGCCGTCATCCAGCGCCGCCATGATGATGAGGATGCAGTCGGCCCCGAACGCGCGGGCCTCGGCGACCTGGTAGGGGTCGTACATGAAATCCTTGCGCAGCACCGGCAACGCGGTCGCAGCGCGCGCCGCGACCAGGTGCTCCGGGCTGCCCTGGAACGACGGCGCATCGGTCAGCACCGAGAGGCACGCCGCCCCACCGGTTTCATAGGCGCGTGCCAGGGCAGGGGGATCGAAGTCGGCGCGGATCAGGCCCTTGGACGGGCTCGCCTTCTTGATCTCCGCGATCAGGGCATAGTCGCCCCGTTCGAGCCGCCGCTCGATCGCCCGCACGAAACCCCGCGGCGGCGCCGCCGCTTTGGCGGCGGCCTCGACGGCGGCGCGGGACCGCGCGCGCTTCGCTGCCGCGATCTCGTCGCGCTTGTAGGCTTCGATGCGGGTGAGGATGTCGGCCATGGTCAAAGTTTATCCCCCGCGGCAGCGCTTGTCGCGGGACCAAGCCGCATCGATGCAGCCCGGATGGAGCGCAGCGAAATCCGGGACCGCCGTCCCGCATGTCCGCTTCGCTCCCATTCGGGCTACGGGCATCGGGTTCTCACGCGTTCGACACCGCGATCAGGCGGTCGAGGCTGCCTTCGGCCTCGCCGCTGTCGATCGAATGCTGCGCCAGCGCGACCCCATGGGCGAGATCCTTCGCCTTCCCCGCGACCACCAGGGCAGCGGCGGCGTTGAGCACGGCGACATCGCGGTAGGGGCCCTTGAAGCCTTCGAGCACCGCCTTGAGCGCTTCCGCATTGGCCACGGCGTCGCCGCCGCGCAGGGCTTCCGGCCTGGTGCGGGGCAGGCCGACATCCTCCGGCGCGATCTCGAAGCAGCGCACCACGCCGTCCTCCAGCGCCGCCACCGCGGTGGTGCCGGCGGTGGTGATCTCGTCGAGCCCGTCGGAGCCGTGCACGACGTAGGCGCGCTCGGAGCCGAGATTTTTCAGCACATGGGCGAGCGGCTCGACCCATTGCCTCGAAAACACGCCGACCATCTGCCGCTTGACGCCGGCCGGGTTCGACAAGGGCCCGAGCAGGTTGAATATGGTGCGGGTGCCGAGCTCGACCCGGGTCGGGCCGACATGCTTCATCGCCGGATGATGCGCCGGCGCGAACATGAAGCCGATGCCGGCTTCCCGGATGCAGGCGCTGATCGCCGCGGGTCCGATGTCGATCTTGACGCCGAGCGCCATGAGCACATCCGCTGCACCCGAGCGCGACGACAGCGCGCGGTTGCCGTGCTTTGCCACCGGCACTCCTGCGCCGGCGGCGATGAAGGCGGCGCAGGTGGAGATGTTGTAGGAACCAGACGCGTCGCCGCCGGTGCCGACCACGTCGATGGCGTCCGCTGGCGCCGCGACGCCCAGCATCTTGCCGCGCATCGCCGTGACCGCGCCGGTGATCTCCTCGACGGTCTCGCCGCGCACCCGCAACGCCATCAAGAGGCCGCCGATCTGGGACGGCGTCACCTCGCCGGACATCATGCTTTCGAACGCGTCGAACGCCGCTTCGCGGCTCAACGCCGCCCCGGCCGCCACCTGCCCGATGAGCGCCTTGATCTCGACCATGCTGCCCTCAATGCGTCCGGCTCGAAGCTATCGAGCCCGGCTTGCGGCGGCCGGTGGCGGCGTTCCAGTCCACGGCGAGGTCGAGGAAGTTCTTGAGGATCAGATGACCGTGCTCGGACGCAATGCTTTCGGGGTGGAACTGCACCCCATGCACGGGCAGGGTGCGATGCTGCAGCGCCATCACCAGGCGGTCCCCGGTCTGTGCCGTGACCGCGAGATCCCCCGGCATCGAGGCGCGGTCTACCACGAGGGAATGATAGCGCGTCGCCTTGAACGGGCCGTTGATGCCGCGGAACACGCCCCGGCCCTCGTGGCTCACCTCGGAGAGCTTGCCGTGCACGGGCAGGGGGGCGCGGACCACCTGGCCGCCGAACGCCTGGCCGATCGCCTGGTGGCCGAGGCAGACGCCGAACACGGGAATGGTGGGCGCCGCCTGCTCGATCAGCTCGAGGCAGATGCCGGCATCGTCGGGCGTGCACGGCCCCGGCGACAGCACGATCGCGTCGGGATCGGCGGCGACCACGGCGGCGCTTGCGATCTTGTCGTTGCGGTGCACGACGACGTCGGCCCCCAGCCCGCCGAGATAGTGGACGAGGTTGAAGGTGAAGCTGTCGTAGTTGTCGATGAGGACGATCATGGCACCGTTCTACCCGGTAGCGGTGGGGGGTCAAGGCGGGGGTTCGTCGGGATGCGCTCGAGCCAACCCTCCCAAGAGGTCCGCGACGGACTTCCGGCCGGCCGTGGCCGGTCCCGCGCAGGTGCTTTTGCAGCGCGAATGTGCTATGAATTCTTATGACTAAAGATCAAGTCAAAGCGGTTCTCGATCGCGTGCTGACTTGGCCGCCGGAGCGGCAGGAAGACGTCGCCGAATTTCTCCTGAGCGTCGAGGCTCAGGACAACAGCGACTACCGTTTGAGCGACGAGCAAATCGCCGAGTTGCGGCGTCGGCGCGCCGAAACCAATCCGAAGACACTTACTCCCACGGAATTCGACGAGAGATTGCGCCGCTTCGGGCTATGAAGATCATCGTCCGCGAGAAGGCCGACGCCGATCTCGATCATATCTTTGGTTGGATCGCCCAAAGTAACCCACGCGCAGCCACCGACATGATCCGGCGAATTCGCGGGCAAATCGGCAAACTCGAAACGCCCAGCCTCGCCCGCATGGGTCGTTCCGGCCTTGAGGAGGGAACCCGCGAACTCGTCGAACCCTCCCTACATCATCGTCTATGAGGTGCACGAAGCCCGAGACGAGGTCCACATCTTCTATATCGTCCACGGTGCGCAAGATCGCGAGAGCGGCAACCTGCGGCCGTGAGCGCCGCGCCTCCGCAGCCCATCTGCCCTCCTTTTTCTGCATGGGCCGGTGGTGTAGCCTGATCCCGCGGTGCGACCCGAACCGATGGTTCCCGCAGGTCGCCGCGCCAAAGATAAACCGTTGCGCTGGGAGGGTCCGTCCATGTTGTCACGTCGCGGCTTCATCAACACCACGCTCGGCGCCGGAGCGGCGCTGGCGGCGCAAGGCCCGCAGCCGGGATCGGCGCAGGCGCCCGCCGCCCAGCCCGCGCGCAAGCGGCTGATCGTCGACGCCCAGGTCCATTTGTGGAAGGCGGAAACGCCGGACTGGAAATGGGTGCCCGGCATGACGCCGCAACTGCCCGAGCCCTTCACCATCGAGAAGCTGGTTCCGTTGATGACCGAAGCCGGCGTCGACCGCGTCGTCGTGGTGCCGCCGTCGTGGCCGGGCGACCGCAACGATTATGGCCTGGAGGCGGCCCGGCGTTACCCCGACCGCTTCCACGTGATGGGACGTGTCACGCTCGCCGATCCCAAGCAGGCCGCGCTGCTGCCGAAATGGAGGGAGCAGCCCGGCATGCTCGGCGTCCGCCTGACCTTCACGCGCCTCGCCGGCGCGGCCGGGTGGCTCACCGACGGCACCGCCGACTGGTTCTGGCCGGCGGCCGAGAAGGCCGGGATTCCCGTCATGTTTCTCGCCCCCGGCAACATGCCGGCCTTCGAGAAGATCGCCGAGCGCCACCCGCAGCTCGGCCTCGTCATCGATCACATGGCGCTGTCGCCGGAAATCGCCAAGGCCGGCAAGATCGCGGAGGCGCTCACCGAGACCGTCGCGCTCGCCAGGTATCCGAACGTGTCCATCAAGCTGTCGTCGTCGCCGCTCTATTCGTCCGAGCCGTATCCGTTCCGCGACATGAATGTCCACCTCAAGCGCTGCTACGACGCCTTCGGCCCGCGCCGCTGCCATTGGGGCACCGACATCACCAATTCATACGACAAGGCCACCTACCGCCAGCGCATCATGCATTTCGAGCAGCTGGATTTCCTGTCGGAAGACGACAAGGACTGGATCATGGGGCGCGCGATCGTCACGAAGCTGGGATGGACGTAGGGAGAGACCAGCATGCGTTGCGCAAACGAAAGGGCGGCATCGCCGCCTCAGCGTGCGCCGCGGCGGCAGCGCCCTTCTCCTCGCGATTGTCCAGGGTCATCGGAGGCGGCCGTGGCGCCCGGAGCGCCGGCGCCTCCGGCCGCGCCCCGGCAATTCCGCCGCGCCTCGCGAACGACGTCCGGCCGGTTCAATTCACCACCGGTGAAGACGAGCGACTGCTGGAAGCGGATGGCGTAGGACGCCGCCTCGTTTCCCGAAAGCGCCTTTCCCTCGATCTGATAGAGCCGCCCCTTGTGATAGAACACCGCGGCCGAGGAACGGCTGCCGTCCGGCCTCACGATGCTGAGCTGCCGCCCGTAAACCCGATTGATCCGGGCGGGAATATTGACCTTTATCTCGCCTCCCTGGGACAGCGTCTTGATCGCATGATCGATCACGGCGCTCTCTTCCATCGCGGGATCCGAGAGGTCGACCACGGTCATCTTGAAGATCGCGTCGTCCTGGGTGACGGAATAAACGCGCGCTTCGACCGAGCGGCCGTCGGCAGCCTGGTAGGTCGAGGTTTCGACCTGGGGGCCGGCAGGAAACGAGACGATGAAGGAATCGCTGGGATAGGTGTATTCCTTCCAGCCCTGCGCCGCGGCCGAAGCCGTGACGGCAAACATCGCGAGGAGGAAAGCGATCAGTCGCATCTCGTATCTCCACCGGGATTTGTCCGATGAGTTGAGCGAAGCCTATCGGGGCGAACATTACGAGCCGATGAACGGCGAATTACGGATGGCGCCGAGGGCAGCCGGCTCGCCATCCGCCGCATCAAGGCCTGTCGAAGGCGATGATCTCTGCGAGATATTCGATCGCGAGTTCCGACCGGCATCTCGGATGCATCGCCGAGGTCGTTCGGACAAACCCATGGCCCTGCTGTTCATGGGCTCGAGCCGGATTGACCGGTGTTTCTCAGCCGGTGAAATCGTAGAGGCCCACAGGCGTCCCGACCGGCTCTTTTTCGGGCTCGGCTGCCGGATCGGTTGGAACGGCCTTCGCGCGATCCTTTGCAATCTTAGGGGTCACCTTGGGAGCAACTTTGGAGGTCACCTTAGAGGTGACCTTGGGGACCGGGGCCTGGGTGCTCTTGTGCACCGGCTTCGGGCGCTTCACGCCGGCATTCTGAGCGGGTCCCGGGGTGGAGAAGGACGGGAGAGCATTCTGGGCGGGGCCCGGTACGAAGAGCGGCAACTGGGCGAGACCCGGCGTGGAGTAGGAACCGGCGGCAAGCGCGAGGACGAGCGCCAAAGAAATCCTGGTCATGACAATTTTCCCTGTTTGACCGCAGCGCCTTACCTGCGGATCGCTCGGCAGTCTAGGCTACGGCGGCGATCCACATTGTGACCGAGGTCACACTCGGACGTGCCCGGTCAGGCAGGACGCGGATCATCTCCTTTACCACGTCAGGAGGGCCGCCGCCCAGTCACGCCTCGATCGTCGCAAACCGGTTCGGCGCCGGCAGCAGGATCGCCGCCGAGGTCGTGAGCAGGGAGGGGCGGACCAGGATGCAGTCGCCAGGCCGCCATTCCCGCAGATGGGCGATGATCGCCGCCACGTTGGAGCGGCCGTTGCCGATGAACTTGTCGGCGCGCAACGCGAGATAGGTGTCGGTCAGGACCTCCATTCCGAGCCGCGCGCCGTCGGCCGCGGGACCATAGTGCAGGCCGGTCGCCGTCGCGCCCCGCTGCGAGCCGGTGGTGACGACCCGGTCGCCGAACGCGGCTTTGACGCGGGCGAACCAATGGTCGTCGTCGGTCAGGAGCAGGATACGCCAGGAGCGGTCGACCTCGGCCAGCGCCGTGAGGCAGACGTGATTGGCCGCTTCCGAACCGGCGTCTTCGCGGCTCTTGTCGGTACCGCGAATGTGGACGGCGACGAACGGAGCGCCCTGCAGATGCTGGCGGGAAAATGCCTGGACGCGCGGCAGCACGACCGCGGCCGGGCGCAGATATCTGTCGATGAGGGTGCGGTAGATTTCGTCGATCGATTTGCCGTGCAGGGGATGCGACGCCGCAATCCACGGCATCACGTCGACGACGCCGATATAGTAGTCGCACACCGCGATGGTTTCCGGCCGGCGCAGAAAATCGAATGCCGCCATGCGGGAATATTCGCCGTCCCACTTCGCGACGCTCTCGGCCGTGAGGTTGCCCGCGTTCCATTTCGGTGGGAAACAATCGGCGTCCGGGATGGCGACGAGTTGGTCGATGGTGACGGCGTTCACCGGCTTGAAATAGCGCCTGAACGCCTCACCGCCGGTGGCGCCGCCGAACAGGCTGTTCTCTCCCCAATGGATCACCGGCGTCCTGCCGGTGACTTCGGCCAGCAGCAGGCAGCCGAGGACGTGCGTGACGTCGGACCAGAAGCCGCATCCCCAGCTCTTGCTCAGAAGAAAGCGCGCGCGGCCGGCGATGGGGCCGCCGGGAGGATTGGGATCGGGCGATTTGGGATCAGGCGTCTTGGAATCGCTTGTTTTGGAATCGCTTGTTTTGGGCGCCTCGCGCCCGCGCTGCCACAGGGCGCGGTACGCCCGTGCGATCTTGCCCGCAGATGCCGGCGTCGCGCACCAGCGCTGCCACATGGTGCGGTAGGCGGTCTCGACGTTACGGGCAAACGCCGCGGCGTCGCACAGCGGCGACGCCGCCATCCGCGGCCGCAATGATCGCCGCAGGCCGGCGAGGCGCGCGGGATCGGCGGCGAGCGCGGCGGCGGTGTCCACATAGTCTTCGACGGAGCCGGCGATCAAGTCCGCGAGGCCCGCCTGGCTCAGCAGGCTGGCCCCGACCCGGCCGGCATGACGTCCGCCCCGTAGCATCACGACAGGCACGCCCATCCACAGCGCCTCGCAAGTGGTGGTGGTGCCGTTATAGGGAAACGGATCGAGCGCGATGTCGACGCGGTCGTAAAGCGCGAGATGGGCGGCGCCGTCGGCGGCCCATGGCACCAGCTCGACCCGTTCCGCAGCCACCCCGCGCCGGCGCAGCCGCTCCAGATACCACGCGCGGGTGACGGGGTAGGAGAACGGCTTGCCCTTGAGCAGCAGGCGCGCCGCGGGGAGGCGGGCGAGCAATCCCGCCCACGCATCGAGGGTGGCCGAGGACAGCTTGGCCGGGTTGTTGAACGAGCCGAAGGTGACGGTGCCGGCACTTGTGCCGGTTCCTGTGCCGTCGGCGAGGCAGGGCGGGGGGCCCGGCGCCGGGGCATCCTTCGGCGCGCCATAGCAGAGAAAGCCGCCGGGTAGCCGCACCAGGGTCTCGCTGGCGAAGGCGTCGGCCTCGCCCTCGGGATCGGTCACCGCATCGACCAAACGGTAATCGATGGTGTCGAGGCCGGTGGTGTTGGGATAGCCGAGCCACGTCACCTGCACCGGCGCCGGCTTGCGCGCAAACACCAGAAGCCGGTTCTTCGCGGTGTGGCCGCCGACATCGACGAGGATGTCGATGCCGTCGAGCTGGATGCGCTCGGCCAGCCGCTCATCGGACATTCCGGCCGTCTCCACCCAGTGGTCGGCGAGGGCCTTGAAGCGCGCGGTCACCGCGTCCGGCCGGACGACCTGCGCGTAGCAGAACACCTCGACCGCGTCGTGGTCATGATGGCGGAGCAGCGGTTCCAGGAAATACGCCACCGAATGCTGCCGGAAATCCGCGGACACATAGCCGACCTTCAGCCGCCGCCCCGCCCCGCGGCCATTGGCGTAGGCAGCCGGCCGCGGCATCGCCTGCGCATGACGTTCGTTCCAGGCGCGGTGGGCGTCGAACAGCATCGCGTTGGAAACGCGCGCGTCATAATTGAGGCAGGTCAGGAGGCCGGTGCTTGCCTGGATGAAGTCCGGCTTGAACAGGATGGCCTGGCGATAGGCCGCGACCGTCTCGTCGAGCCTGCCGAGGTCATAAAGCGCATTGCCGAGGTTGTAGTGGGCCTCGGCGGAGAAATGCCGGATATCGATCGCGGTGCGGCATGCCGCGATGGCCTCGTCGAGCTTGCCCTGGTCCCGCAGCACGCTGCCGAGATTGGAATGGGCCTCGGCATGATCCGGCTTGAGGCGGATGGCCTCGCGGCAGGCCCGCTCCGCTTCGTCGAGGTCGCCCTGCTGATAGAGCGCGGCGCCGAGATTGGAACAGGCCTCGGCAAAATCCGGCCTGATGCGGATCGCCTCGCGACAGGCGGCGACGGCCTCCTCGAGCCTGCCCTGCCGGCCGAGCACGCCGCCGAGATTGGAGTAGGGCTCGGCCAGCCCCGGTTTGAGGCGGATCGCCTCGCCATATTCGGCGACCGCCTCGTCCAGCTTGCCCTGGCCCATCAGCGCAAGGCCGAGATTGGTGTGGGCCTCGGCAAAGTCCGGGGCGAGGCGGATCGCTTCGCGGCAGGCGGCGACCGCCTCCTCGAGCATGCCCTGGTCGCGCAATGCGAAGCCGAAATTGCAGTAGTAGACCGGGTTGCCTGGGTTGCGCCTTATCGCCTGGCGGATCAGATCGACGGCGAGGTCATGGCGGCCGACCTGCTGGGCGAGGGCGCCCAAGAGGTGCAGGGCGTCGGCATGGCCGGGCTGGGCCGCCAGCACCTGCTGGTAACACGCCTCGGCCTCGGCCAATCGTCCCGCCTGGTGGTGGGCGACGCCCGCCTCGAACACGCCTGCGATGCCCGCGGCCTTGACGGGCGCCGCGGAATCGCCCGCCCCGGATTCGGGGCTGTCACGGGGTGGTTCGCGGTTCATGGGTCAGCTCTCGGCCGGCGCGTGCATTCGGCTGCCGCGTCTAGCCCGGAAGGCCGCGCAAATGAAAGCCCCGGCCGGCGAGCCGGAGCACGGTTTTTGCTCCCTCCCCCGCGAGCGGGAGAGGGGAGCAATACTGAATCGATTTCTGGCGGACCAGTCCTCAGTTCCCGAACTTGATCAGGTCGCTGCGGGTGAGGGTCACGCTCTGGGTCAGCACGGCAGGGCCGCCCTTGGAGAGGTGCCAGGCCGCGTATTGTTCGTTGTAGGGGTCTTCCGCCGACATTCCGTCGACCGGCACGACGGCCTTGTAGCCGCGCTGCACCGCGCCGTTGCTGGTGCCGACCACCGCGCCCTGGGCGGAGGTGCCGGTCACGATCACGGTCTTGATGCCCTTGTCCTTGAGCCGCTGCTCGAGGTCGGAGCCGATGAACTTGTCGGCGCCGCCGCGGGGCACCCACTCGCCGGCGCGCGGCGCAAGGCCCGGGTCGACGATGCCCTCCGGGGTCGGCGTGGTGCCGACCACCGTATAGAACACCATCATGTCGTGGGCGCGGGCCTCGTCCAGCAGCTTCTTGACGGGGGCCACCGTGGAGGCGCAACGCGGGCGGACGCCGCAATTGGTCTTCATGAGATCGAGGATCAGGAGCGCCGTCGTCTTGGGATCGACCGTCGCCGGCTTGAGCTCCGGCACCGGCGGCGGCTTCACCGTCGCCCATTCCTTGGTGATGTCCATGGCCCGCGCCGGCACGGCGGTGAGCGCCGCGGCGACGGCAGCGAGCACGGCGATGCTGCAGGATGGCTTGGCGAGAATTCCTCATGATGTTCCTCCCGATTGAATATTCTTGGCAGCGGACGCGGATGATCCGGCTATACCGGCCAGTCTAGCGCGGATATCGCTGCTCCTCCATCGCAAAGGACGAGGTGCCCGGCATGGCGCCGCGACAAGCCTGCGCTTAGACGCGAGCGGCCAAGTGGTGTAGCCTCGCCAGCGAGCTGCCAATGGGCGTTGCCTAAGTCCCCTCCATCGCGCCTCTCCATCAGACAGCAGCCGCGACACTGAACGAGTGGGCCGACCTGTCCCGCCATTCGGGAACCGTCGGACCACTGGGAGATCGGTCATGAAGCGCAGGGATTTCGTCATCAACCTCGGCAGCTTTGCGGCTTGGCCTCTGGCGGTGGCGCAGGCGCAGCAAGCGACACCCGAACGTGGAGACACGATGCCGGCACCCGCACCGATAAAGCGCATCCGCACCAAGACCCTGGAGATCGCCTACGAGGAAAGCGGGCCGGAGACGGGGACACCGGTGCTCCTCATGCACGGATTCCCCTACGACCCGCGCGCCTATGACGGAGTGGTCCCGCCCCTCGTCGATGCGGGATGCCGGACCATCGTCCCGTATTTGCGCGGCTTCGGTCCGACGCGCTTCCTGTCGCCGGACACGATGCGCTCCGGCCAGCAGGGCGCCATCGGCCAGGATCTGCTGGACTTGATGGATGCGCTCGCGTTGCCGACCGCGGTGTTGGCCGGTTTCGATTGGGGCGGCCGCGCCGCCTGTGTGGTTGCGGCGTTGTGGCCGGAGCGGGTGCAGGGGCTGGTCACGGCCAATGGCTACACCATCCAGGATATTGCGAGGTCGGTCGAGCCTCGGCTGCCGCAGCAGGAGCATCGCGCCTGGTACCAATATTATTTCCATACCGAGCGCGGCCGGGCCGGGCTTACGGCGTATCGGCGGGAACTCGGCAAGCTGTTGTGGCAGCTGTGGTCGCCGACCTGGAAGTTCGACGACGCGACCTACGCGCGCACCGCCGTCTCGTTCGATAATCCGGACTTCGTCGATGTCGTCATCCATTCCTACCGCCACCGATTCGGCTACGCCCCCGGCGATCCCGCGTTCGAAGCGGTCGAAGAGCGTCTGGCCGCGCTTCCGGCGATCACGGTGCCGACGATTGCGCTGTACGGAAGCACCGATGGGGTGGCGCCGCCGCCCAACCTCTCCGCGCAGCGGCGCTTCTTCTCCATCCACGCGCTGCAACGGATCGTCGGCGGGGTTGGGCACGACATACCGCAGGAGGCCCCGACGGCCGTTGCCGCGGCCGTTCTCGAACTCGTTTCGGCGCAACGCAACCGGAGCCGCCGCGGGGGCTGACCGCGTTCGCTGGAAGTTGCGACCAGATCGAGCCGGACACGGCGGGTAAGTCGGTGAGGCTCGACCAGCGCCGGTCTGGAAGCGAGACGCGACATGATTCCGGCCCGGGCGATGCAATGCGGACGCCGCCGGTAAACAATCTGATGATTCTTGCGCTGTAGCGCGGAACGATCGAAGCGGCTCGCCGTTGAGGCTGTGAGTACTTCCAGCGGATGAGCGCTTGGGATGGGATTCCCGCGCCCAGGTGAAAACATGACCAATCCACCACCTCCAGCCACTCTGATGAGCAGGTTCATGAGTTGGGGCCGCACGCGCGGCCGCTACCGTGCCGGGGCGGCGGCCACGTTGCTGATGGCGCTGATCGCCATATCGGCGACCGTTCGCTCAGCCGCCGAGAGTGATCCTGCGCCGCAACCGCAAAATGAGGCGTTGCCGGACAATGATGCCGGCAAGGCTCCAACTGCCGCTCCAGCCGAGCCGACCGTGACAATTCTCGATCACCGCGACGTGCAGGGCGTTCTCGGCAAGGAGGTTCGAAGCGCGGCCGACGAGAACATGGGGCGGATCGTCGACATCATCGTGGACCGGAACGGGCAGGTCAGGGCTGCCGTCGTCGACTTCGGCGGCTTCCTCGGTGTCGGCAGCCGCAAGATCGCGATCGCGTGGAATTCCCTGCGTTTCCCGGCCAACGGTAAGGTCGACCGGGTGACGCTCGAATGGACCCGCGATCAGGTGCGGGAAGCGCCGGAATACAAGGCTGACAAGCCGGTCGGAGTCCTGGAGGCGGCCAGCGACCTCGAGTCGCCCCCGCTGCCATAAAAAATCATTCCACCGGGAGCCCCCGCCTCTGTCCGTCAAACCATCACGGCGCCCCGCCGGCAGTCCGGACCGCGAACCGGCGCCGCAGCCGCCGGCCGATGAATCCGCGTCGCATTCGGACGGACCTGCCGGGACAAGCCCGGAGCGTATGCCGCCTCCCGGCCCGAGCCGCCGCAGCCTGCGCGGACTGGACTGGTTCGTCCTGTTCGTCGCCAATGTGCAGACCGGCTTCGGCCCGTTCATCTCGGTCTACCTCACCACCCAGAAGTGGACGCAGGTCGACATCGGCCTCGTTCTCACGGTGGGCAGTCTCGCGGCACTGATCGGCCAGATGCCCGGCGGGATGGTGGTCGATGCCGTCCGATCGGAACGGCTGCTGTCGGGCATCGCGCTCGCGGTCATCGGGGCGAGCGCGGTTGCATTCGTGGCGATGCCGGTGTTTCCCGTGATCGCTGCCGCCGCTGTTCTGCACTCTGCCGCCAGTAGCGTGCTCGGACCGGCCATGGCGGCGATCAGCCTCGGATTGGTCGGACACGCCGTCATCGGTGAGCGGCTCGGCCGCAATGCCCGCTTCGCCTCGATCGGCAACGGTCTTGCCGCCGCCGCGATGGGGGCATGCGGATATTTTCTCTCGGCGGGATCCGTCTTCTTGGTCACGGCCGTGTTGGTCGGCCCGGCATTGCTGGCGCTTTGGACCATTTCTTCGCGGGAAATCGACCCCGATTCGGCCCATGGTGGACTGACCCGACCTCCAGCCGAGCGGCCGCCGACCGATATCCGGCATCTCTTCGGCAATCGCCCGCTCTTGTTCCTGGCCGGCTGTGTCATGCTGTTCCATCTCGCCAATGCCGCCATGCTGCCGCTGGTCGCAAGCGTCTTGACGGCCCGCTCGAACCAGTGGGCGACCGTCCTGATCGCATGTTGCATCGTCGCACCTCAGATCATCGTCGCGCTGTTTGCTCCCTGGGTCGGACGCCAGGCGGGGGTGTGGGGACGCCGCCCGCTGCTCCTGGTCGCTTTCGGCGTGCTGCCGGTCCGCGGGCTTCTTTTCGCTCTGGTATCGGACCCCTATTTGCTGGTCGTGGTGCAGATGCTCGACGGCATCACCGCGGCGGTGCTCGCCGTGACGGTGACGCTCATCATCGCCGACGTGACCCGGGGCACCGGACATTTCAATCTCGGTCAGGGCGTCGTCGGCACCGCGACGGGCCTCGGCGCCTCCATGAGCACGACGCTCGCGGGTTACCTGAGCGATCATTTCGGCAACGCCGTCGCATTCTCGGGCCTGGCAGCGATCGCGGCGGCGGGTTTTGCCGCAGCCTGGGCATGGGTGAAGGAAACGCGGCCCGCGGTGAAAGCGTGACGGGCAATCGATCGAGGCGCCGGTCCGTCGGCCGCCGTCGTCAACTGTTTCGAACGGAAGCAATTTTGTGCGGGCCGGGGAACCATTTCGCCCATGGAACGTCGAAATCCATGCACCGCGCTTCCACGGGGTAGTTCAGCGTCCTGCCTGCGACATTCGACCCAGGTGAAATCGATCGCCCCATTTCGATGGGGCGGAAGCGCGCCCGAGGGCCGCGAACGGGAGGAGATTCGGAACGAATGGCTGATCTTAGTCGATATTCCGACCGTCCATTGGATTTCCTGCTTCGGTTCATCCGGAGACGCTGGATCGGGCATGCCGCGATTTTGGCGTGTGTGCTGGCAGCCGTCGTTTGCTCGGTGAGCGCGCAATACGGCGTCAAGTTTCTGGTCGACGCGCTGTCGCAAGGCATAGGTGGAATGCAAAATGTTTGGATCGCATTCGTCATGCTCGTGGCCTTGATCGCGGCGGATAATCTGCTGTGGCGCATCGCAAGCCTGATCGCCAATTTCTCCTTCGTCGGCGTCACCGGCGACCTGCGGCGCGATCTGTTCTCCCACGTGACCGGCCATGCGCCGAGCTATTTCGCGGACCGGTTGCCCGGCACGCTCGCGAGCCGCGTCACCGCGACATCCAATGCCGTCTTTACGGCGGAGAATATGTTCGTCTGGAACATATTGCCGCCATGTGCCGCGACGCTGGCGGCGATCGCGTTCGTCGGGGCCGTCAGCGTGCCGCTATCGGCGACGTTGGCGGTGGTGGCCGGCGTCATGATCGTGGTGATGTTCCGCATGGCGGCGGCGGGACGGCCGTTGCATCACGATTTCGCCGACAAGACCGCCTCGGTCGACGGCGAAATGGTCGACGTGCTGAGCAACATGCCGATCGTGTCGGCATTCTGCGGATTTGGCCGGGAGCAACACCGCTTCGATACCATCGTCGATCAGGAGATGACCGCACGGCGGTCCAGCCTCCTCTATCTCGAAAGGCTGCGCATCCTGCACGCCTCGGTCATCGTTATCTTGACCGCAGGGTTGCTGGGGTGGGCGATTCTTCTTTGGCAGCGCGGCGAAGCCACCACCGGCGATGTCGTACTCGTATGCACGCTGGGAATATCGGTGCTCCATGCGACCCGAGACCTCGCGGTGGCGCTAGTCGACGTGACCCAGCACGTGGCCCGACTTTCGGAGGCGCTTTCGACACTGCTGGTCCCGCATCAATTGTGCGACCACCCGCAGGCCGTATCGCTGGTCAAGCGCGGCGCATCCATCGCTTTCGAAAACGTCTCGTTTTGCTTCCCGAACGGCCATCGCGTCTTCGAGAACCTGAGCCTCGACCTGGAACCCGGACAGCGCACCGGCCTGGTCGGCCCGTCGGGCGCCGGCAAGTCGACGCTCTTCGCACTGCTGCAGCGGCACTACGACGTGCAGGGCGGCCGCATCCTGATCGACGGCCAGGACATCTCGCGGGTGACGCAACACAGCCTGCGGGAAACCATTGCGGTGGTACCGCAGGACCTTTCCCTGTTTCATCGTTCCGCGATGGAGAACATTCGTTACGGCCGGCCGGATGCTTCCGACGACGAAGTGTTCGAAGCCGCGGTCGCCGCCAGGTGTTACGATTTCATCGAGGCGCTGCCTGACGGATTTAAGACCATCGTCGGCGAGCGCGGCATGAAGCTGTCGGGCGGACAGCGTCAGCGCATCGCCATCGCCCGGGCGTTTCTGAAACGTGCGCCTCTTCTCCTGCTCGACGAGGCGACGTCGGCTCTCGACAGCGAATCCGAAGAGGAGATCCAGATCGCGCTGGCGAAGCCTGATGCGGGGACGCACGGTGATCGCCATCGCCCATCGGCTGTCGACCCTGAGAAATTTCGATCGCATCGTCGTCTTGCAGGCGGGACGGATGGTGGAGGACGGTTCGCCGGACCACCTCATGCAACGCGACGGGCTTTATCGCGCGTTCGTCAAGCGGGAAATGAGCCATTTCGCCCAGCGGGCCGCGTAGGTGCTATGATCGCCAAAACGCGGAGGCGGCCATGCGGTTCGTCCCGATCGGACCGCCGAGGTGGAAGGCATGCGCCGCACCACGCTAAAGGGCGACGGACCGACGACAGTGCAGATGGTGATGGCGTGATTTGCTGGCCGGGACGATCCGGTCTTGCTCTCCCTCCCCCGCAAGCGGGAGAGGGAGCAAAAGGCCGATGCGGCGGGAACGATCATTCCCGCCGCACTGGTATTGGATATCACTCCAACTCTTCGATGTCGTTCGCATCGGGCGTCGAAACCGGCTCCGTGACATCCGGTATCGTTCCCGTATACGCCGGCCCCTCGCTGTCTTGTGCAGCTTGACCGGGAACCGCAACGGCCGCGGTTTGGGTGACGTCGACCGTGATGGCGTCGACCGGTTCAATCGCCGGCGCCGGAGACGCATCGGTCGCGGCTTCGGCGCTGATCACCGGGATTGATTCCGTCGCCGATGGCTCCGATATCGATCCCGTATGCGCCGATTCCTCGGTGTCCCCTGCGTCTTGACCGGGAACGGCAACAGTCACGGTTTGGGCAATTTCGAACACGATGGCGTCGGCTTCGATGGCCGGCGCCGCCGCCGCGTCGGTCGCGGCCTCGGCATCAACCGCCAGGACCGGTTCCGTCGCCGGCAGTTCCGTTATCGATCCCGTAACCGCCGCTTCCTCGTTGTCCCCCGCGCCTTGGCCGGGAACCGCGATGGTCACGGTCTCGATCACTTCGACGACAACGGCGTCGGCGGATTGGATCGCCGGTGCCGGGGACGCTTCGGTCAAAGAGGCCGCGGTAGCAGCCGGCTCGATCGTGCTGGCGGGGGACGACGGCTGATCGACCTCCGCGAGCGGTGCTTTGACGGTGCAGGTCTCGGCACCCTCATCGTAAGATGCGCAAGGCAGTGCGCCGACGCTCTCGGTGCCGTTTGCATCGGCATCGGGGGCGAGGGTCTGCATCGCGGAAGACGTTGCCTCGAGGGCATCGGCATAAACGAGAGAGCCGCCGCATGTGAACGAGGCCACGAGCACGGCCAAGCCCAGGACTCTGGCGAGTTTGGTTTTCATTTTTTCTTACTCCACGCTAGATTTACTCCACGCTACTTGGGCGAGAGGCTGCTGCGGACGACAGCCGTTCGCAGGCGAGGTGCGAGCCCGCCTGGCACAGTCGAATTAATTGTCGAGAACAGCCCGAACCCCTCGACCGCATCGTGAGGCGGGCCCGGTTAAGGAACCATTGCGACCCGTCGCGGCGCGCTAAAAATTAGGCGGCGGATGCGTCGAATGCGGCAAAAAACAGGCGGCGACGAAATTCCGCCCCAATGAAGAAATTTGCGGCCGAACCACCTCGTCTGCGAGCAAATGTATTCCGCCGCTCCCTCCGTCTCCGCGACATTGCGCTGTCCGTCGGACAGCCCTTCGGCTCGATCGCATTCGAGCCCCCAGCGCGGGGCAAGACTTTGCACGCGTCTCATCGAGATGACACGCGGGAAACATTATATGAGTCTTATTGACAAATAATCTGTACGCCAATTAATGTAGCTTAGGCTACATTGTGACGCCGATGATGGAAACAGGCAGGGGGCTTGGCCGTGACCAAACCGCTCGTCCGAAAAGCGTCGCTGACCGAACGTACCGTTTCGACCGGCCGCGAGGTGTTGACCGGCCGGCGCCGCGGAATGGGTGCGTACTTGGCGTTCGCCGGCCCGGCGGTGGTCGCCTCGACCGCCCACAATCCCGGAGGCTTCGCGTCCGACATCGAGGCAGGCGTTCTGGGCTCCGATGCCGGTTGACCGCGCCTCCACCCGCACCTCATCGGCTACGCTCCGCGTTCGCGCCGGTCTTGCACGCGCTGCCCTCTTTTGCCTGGGCGTTGCGCCGGCTGCCCTGTCCACGATCTCCGCGCGGGCGGCCGACCTGCCGGGTCAGTCGCCATCGCCCGTGTTGGCGAAAGCACCGATCGCGGACGACTGGTCCGGCTTCTATTTCGGCGGCCATGTCGGCTTTGCGTCGGCGGGGTCCGACTTCACGGCGACGCAGCCCGGCAAGGGTCCCAATCTGACCGGCACGCTCGATCTGTTCCGCCCCTACGATTTCTTCATGGGCGAAGGCAGCAATTTCGGTGGCTTCCAGGCCGGCTACAACACCCTCTTCAAGTCGGGCCTCCTGGTCGGAATCGAGGCCGACATATCATTTCCCGGCTATATGTCCGGCACCGGCGGCTTGGCGACGCCGTCGATCGGCACGGCGACCTACAGCGACCAGGTGGACATGTCGGGTTCGGTGCGCGCCCGGATCGGCTATGCCTTCGACCGCTGGCTCTATTACGCGACCGCCGGCTATGCCTGGACGCAGGATAATTTGACCCGCACCCAGCTCGGCGACAACCCCGCCGGAGCGACCGGGGGCACCGTCGAAAGCAAATTCCCCGCACGGAGCGGGTGGACGGTGGGGGCGGGGGTCGAGGCGCCGCTGGTGCCGCATTGGACCACGCGGCTGGAATATCTCTATTCCGATTTCGGCACCGCCAGCGTGACGTTTCCCCTGGCCGGACAGCGGTTCGAACTCGAACCTTTCCGTGCAAGAGGTCCGCGTCGGGCTGAACTACAAGCTGGGCGACAGCGGTTCGAACGCGAATAGCTTTTTGACGGCGCCGGCGGCCCCGGAGGGCGACAATTGGGCCATTCACACCCAAACCACTTTTGCCAGCCAGTACGCACCGCCGTTTCGCGCGCCTTATCGGGGGGCCAACAGCCTCGACCCGAACGCCGGCCGCGAGACCTGGGACGCCACGCTCTATGCCGGGCTCAAGCTTTGGCCGGGCGCCGATGTCTGGATCACGCCCGAGACCAACCAGGGCTTCGGGCTCAGCAACACCCACGGCATAGCCGGCTTCCCCAATGGAAACGCCTACAAGGTCGGCGCCGACGACCCCTATCTGCGGGTGCCCCGCATCTTCATCCGCCAGACCATCGACCTTGACGGCGAGACAGAAAAGGTGGAGGCGGACCTCAACACATTCGCGGGGTCGCGATCTTCCAACCGAGTGGTCGTCACAGTCGGAAAATTCGCGGTGTGGGATTGGTTCGATGGCAACAAATATGCGCATGAACCGCGCAGCGACTTTTTCAATTGGGCGCTCATCGACACCGGCACGTTCGACTACGCCGCGGATTCATGGGGCTATACCTACGGGGCAACGGCGGAATGGTATCAAGGCCCCTGGACATTGCGCGGGTGCCTCTGCGATCTCTCGGTCGTTCCCAACAGCCCGGAATTGGACCCGACGCTCAGGCAGTTTCAGTGGGTCGGTGAACTCGAGCTTCGCCACGAGCTATGGGGAGAGCCCGGGAAGGTTATTGCGACCGGCTTCTTGAGCCGCGGACGCATGGGCCGTTACGACGACGCTCTCGAACTCGCAGCGTCGACCGGAAGCATACCCGACACGTCGTTGGTGCGCCACTACGCCAGCCGAGGCGGTGTCGGCCTGAGCGTCGAACAACAGGTCTCATCGGATCTGGGCGTGTTCGCGCGCACCGGCTGGGCTGACGGCGATATGGAACCCTACGAATTCACCGACATCGACAGGACCGTTGCCGGCGGCCTCTCGCTCACCGGCCAGCGATGGGGCAGGCCAAACGACACGTTTGGTCTTGCCGGCGTCGTCAATGGCATCTCCGGCGAGCATCAAGCCTATCTCAACGCAGGAGGCCTCGGCATCCTGGTCGGCGACGGACAATTGCCGCATCCGGGGCTGGAGCAGATCATCGAGACGCTCTACAGCTTTCCAGTGGGCTCGTGGCTGGCGACCGCCGACTACCAGTTCATCGCCAATCCCGGTTACAACCGCGATCGCGGACCGGTTTCAGTCATCGCGATGCGGCTGCACGCGCAGTTCTAATCGCCGTGCGTGCCGCCCTCACTGCCCCTTGCGGGCCGCGCTCGCGAACCGGCGGGCTTCCTCGGCGGCGCGGAACAGGGCCTTGGCCTTGTTGATGCATTCCTGCTGCTCGCTGGCGGGGTTCGAATCCGCGACGATGCCGGCGCCGGCCTGGACGTACATCTTGCCGTCCTTGACGAGCGCGGTGCGCAGCACGATGCAGCTGTCCATGTCGCCGGTGGCGGAGAAATAGCCGACGCAGCCGGCATAGAGCCCGCGCTTTTCCTTTTCCAGCTCGTCGATGATCTCCATGGCGCGCACCTTGGGGGCGCCGGAGACGGTGCCGGCCGGAAAGCCCGCCGCCAACGCGTCGAGGGCATCGTGGCGGGCATCGAGCTTACCCTCGACATTGGAGACGATGTGCATGACCTGGCTGTAACGCTCGACGAAGAACTGGTCGGTGACCACCACGGTGCCGATCTTCGCGACGCGGCCCACATCGTTGCGGCCGAGATCGAGCAGCATCAGGTGCTCGGCGCGCTCCTTGGGGTCGGCGAGCAGTTCTTCTTCCAGCGCCTTGTCCTCGTGGGGCGTCGGCCCGCGCGGCTTGGTGCCGGCGATGGGCCGGATCGTCACGGTGTCGCCGCGCGCGCGCACCAGGATTTCCGGACTGGAGCCGGCGACGGCAAATCCGTCATAGTCGAGATAGAACAGGAACGGCGCCGGATTGACCCGGCGCAGTGCCCGGTAAAGCGCGAATGCGGGCAGCGTGAACGGCGCCTCGAAGCGCTGCGCCAGCACCACCTGGAAAATGTCGCCGGCGGCGATGTACTCCTTCGCCCGCGCCACCATGGCGTGGAATTCCTGCGGCGTGGTGTTGGAGACGGCCGCCACGTCGAGCGCCGCCGCGAGGTCGCCCGCGGGCTCCTTGGCGAGCGGCCTGTCGAGCGCGTCGACCACCGCGGTGAGCCGCTCGACCGCGCGGCTCAGGGCGCGCTCCGCGTCGAGCCCGGCGGCCGGCCGCACCGGGGTGACGAGGGTGATGGTGTCGAGCACGGAATTGAAGATGATCACCACGGTCGGCCGCACCAGGATGGCGTCGGGAATTCCGATCGGGTCGGGATTGGGCGCCGCCAGCTCTTCCATCAGACGGACCATGTCGTAGCTGAGATAGCCGAACACCCCCGCCGCCATGGGCGGCAGGCTCGCGGGCATGTCGATCCGGCTCTCCTGGACGAAGGCGCGCAGCGCCGCGAGCGGCGGCTCGGCGCAGGGCGCGAAGGCGTCCGGCTCGGTGCGTGCCTTCCGGTTGATCTCGGCGCGCATCCCGCGGGCGCGCCACACCACGTCGGGGTCGAGGCCGATGATCGAGTAGCGCCCGCGCACCGCGCCGCCCTCGACGGATTCCAGGAGGAAGCTCAGCCTCTTGCCGGCGCCGGTCTTGAGGAAGGCGGAGACCGGCGTGTCGAGATCGGCGACCAGCGTCGTCCACGCGACCTGGGTCGCGCCCCGCGCATAGGTTGCCGCGAAGACGCCGGCGGAAGGCTCGATCTGCATGGACGCGAGGCCGGCCCTAATTGTTGGTCGCGCGGCCGACGGCCTGGCTGAGCGCCTGCTGATTGATGTCGGTGCCGAGGTCGGTCTCCAGCTGCGTCACGTACTGGGTCAACAATTCGTCCCCATAGGAGTTGCGCAGCTGGTCCTGGAGCGGCTTCGCCGCCGCCCCGCCGGCTTCGAAGGTCGGCTCCTTGATGTCGGTGACCTTGAAGATGATCCGCTCGGTCGGCGTCTTGCCGTCCGCGGTGCCGACGCCGTCCTTCGGGGTACGGAACACCTGGGCCACGACCGCGGGCGGCATGATCGCGGTCCCTTGCCGTTTGAGCCCCCATTTGGTCTCGACCATCAGCTGATCGGCGGCGGCGATGTCGGCGAGCGTCGTGCCCGCCTTGAGCTTGTCGACGATCTCCGTGGTCTTGGCGTCGAGAGCTTTGGTGACCTCGTCCTCGCGCCAGCGCGCCTCGACCCGGTCCTTGACCTCGTCGAGCGTGCGTTCCCGCGACGGCGTGATGCCGGCGACCTCGTACCAGACAAAGCCGCCGCCGGGGATCGGCAGCGGATCGTTCTCGGCTCCGACGTCGGCCGAAAAAGCGTCGTTGATGAGATCGACGCCTTTCGGCAGCCCGGTGATCGGCTGGTCGGCCGGCGAGCGGCCGGCGCGGTCGACCGCGTCGATGGCCGTCACCGGAAGATTCAGTTTCTTGGCGATGTCCTCCAACTTTGTGCCGTTGGCATATTCGTCCTCGATCTTGTCCCTGATCTTGTTCACGTCGCCCTTGGCGCGATCGACCGCGATGTCGTGCTTGATGTCCTTCTCGACCTCGGCGAACGGCTTGGTCGAGCCCGGTTCGATCTTGACGACCCGCACGATGGCGGTGGCGAACCGGCCGGTCACGGCGCCGCTGACGGCGCCGTCGGCCAGCCCGAAGGCGGCATTGGCGATGGCGGGATCGATCATCTCCGCCCTGGTGACGGTGCCGAGATCGATGTCCTTGTCGGTCAATTTGCGTTCCGCGGCCACGGCATCGAAGCTGATTCCGCCGGCGATCTGCTTGGACGCCGCCTCCGCCTCCGCGGCATTGGGGAACGATATCTGCTGGACCTGCCGGCGTTCCGGAACGGCATAGCGGCTCAGGCGAATCTCGTAGGTGCGCTTGGCGTCCTCGTCGCTGACCTCGACGGTTTTGGCGAGTTCCTCGGGCGACACCGTCAGCACCGCCAGCTTGCGATATTCCGGCGCCCGGAACGCCGCCTTGTGCTCGTCGAAATAGGCGGTCAGCTGCTCCGGCGTCGGCGCCGGGATGTCGCCGAGCTTGTTGCCGTCGAGAACGACATAGTCGATGCTGCGTTCCTCGTTCTGGTAACGGTCGAGCACCTCGGCCGCGGTCTTGGGCGGCGTGAATTCGCCGCCGATGGCGGTCGCGAGCTGATGGCGCAGCGTCTCCCGGCGCTGCTCGCCGACGAAGCGCTGCTCGGTAAAGCCGGCCTGGCGGATCAGCTGCTGGAACGCGGCTGTCGTCGAACTGCCCGTTGAGGCCGCGGAACGCGGGATCCTCGGTGATGCGCTTGGCCACCTCGGCGTCGGAAATGCCGAGCCCGAGCTGGCGGGCGCGCTCGTCGAGCGCGGCCTCGCGCGATCATCTGGCCGAGGATCTGCTGCTCCAGGCCGAGCGCGCGGGCCTGGTCGGGCGTGATCGGACGGCCGAGCTGCTGGCTGAGGCGCTGCAAACGCTCGTTGTACTGGTTGCGGAACTGGTCGATCGAAATCTCGGTCTTGCCGATCTTGGCCACGGTGAAAACGCCGAAGCCGCGGAAAATGTCGCCGATGCCCCAGATGCCGAAGCTGATCACCAGGAACAGCACCACCGCCGCCATGATGATGCGGCCGAGCCAGTTGGAGGAGGCTTGTCGTAGACCTCGGAGCATGGGCGATCACTGAATTTGAGTGCGCGGGAACGGCCGCAGCCGGACGATCAGGCCGGCCTTATAGCCGGCTTCATAAGTCGACGCATCATAGGGTTCGCGCAAGCCCATCGCAACCGACCGCCCTGTGGTGCGCGACCGCAGGGCGCGATCCGGCGGCCGGCGAGCCCCTTCCACCCGCCCCCGGCGTCTGCTAACCGCCTCTGACGGAGTGGACTTAAATGCTTGGCCGACCCTTCAGGCGGGGTCCAATTCTTCTCCCTCCCCTTGAAAAAGAGAGGGTTGGGGAGGGGATCGCGGTCCGCATGCTCGGCGCCTGCCATACGCCCGCGGACCCCCACCCCGACCCTCCCCCTGAAGAAGGGGAGGGGGCAACACTGTCCGTTGGGGAGTACGATGACGGCACCGCGACGGCCATTGATCGCCGGCAACTGGAAGATGAACGGGCTACGGGCATCGGTGTCGGTGCTCGAACAGATCGTCCGCGATTCCCGCGATCTGCGCCGGCGCGTCGACCTCATGATCTGCCCGCCCGCGACCTTGATCATGTCCTTCGCCGCGGTCGCCGACGGCATCGCCATCGGCGGCCAGGATTGCCATACCGAACCCGCCGGCGCCTATACCGGCGATATCTCGGCCGAAATGCTGGCCGACCTCGGGGCGAGCGCGGTGATCGTGGGGCATTCCGAGCGGCGCTCCTATCACCGCGAGACCGACGACGAGGTGCGGCGCAAGGCCATGGCGGCATGGCGCGCCGGCCTGCTGGCGATCCTGTGCGTCGGGGAATCCCAGGTCGACCGGGTGGCCGGGCGCACCCTCAAGACCGTCGGCGCCCAGCTCCAGGGGTCGCTGCCGGACCGGGCGCATCCGGACAATCTCGTCATCGCCTATGAGCCGGTATGGGCGATCGGCAGCGGACTGACACCCACCCCCGCCGATGTGGCGGAGGTCCACGGCTTCATCCGGGCCCAGCTTGGCGCTCGGCTCGGCGCCGCGGGGCAGGGCGTGCGTATCCTCTATGGCGGGTCGGTCAAGCCCGCCAATGCCGGGGAATTGATGGCGGTCCCCGATGTCGACGGCGCACTGGTCGGTGGCGCGAGCCTCAAGGCGGAGGAATTTCTGGCGATTGCCGGCGCCTGCCGGTAAAGGGTTGCCGTCGGATTGCTCGGCTGGGCCGGAATTCTACTTCGCACATGGGGTTGTTTTCTACAAAAAGTGAAATGGCGGAGGAAAACATGAAGTTCAATTCACTGGCCACGACGGCGCTCATCCTGGCGACGGTGATCGCCACGCCCGGCCACAGCCGCGCGGCCGAGATCAAGGTCCTGTGCTCGAACGGATTCCAGGCTGTGATGGCCGTGCTCGGCCCGCAATATGAAAGGGCGAGCGGCAACAAGCTCGCGGTCAGCTACGGCCTCGCCGCCGTGCTGGGCCGGCAGATCGAAGGCGGCGAGAGCTTCGATCTCGCCATCCTGGCGCCGCCCCAGATCGACGGCCTCATCAAGCAGAACAAGATCGCGGTGGAGTCCCGCCTGGTGCTCGCGAAATCCGGCATGGGAGTGATGGTGCGCACCGGCGCGCCGAAACCCGATGTCAGCACCGTCGACGCCTTCAAGAAGACCCTCATCGGCGCCAGATCCATCGCGTTTCCGCCGCAGGGCCAGAGCGGCATCTATCTGGTCGGCCTGATCGAGCGTCTCGGCCTCACCGCGGCGTTGAAGGACAAGCTCAAGCCGATTGCCAGCGGCCCGCTGACCGGGGAGACCGTCGCCAAGGGTGAGGCGGAGATCGGCATCACGCCCATCGGGGAGCTGCTCGCGGTCAAGGGCGTCACCCTCGCCGGGCCGCTGCCGCCCGGGGTGCAGAACTACATCGTGCAGACCGCAGGCATCAGTCCCGCCGCCGCGCAGGGGGCGGCCGCGCGCGAGTTCCTGAAGTTCCTGGCGGCGCCGGAGAATGTTCCCGTGATCATCGAGAAGGGCATGGAGCCGGGCTGAATGACAACTCTGATGGTTCCTTCAGTTTCAGCGTCATGCCCCGCGAAAGCGGGGCATCCAGTATCCCCGGCGCCATCGGTGGAACCGATGCCGTTCCCCAATCGCAGTCCCGTGGTTACTGGATCGCCCGGTCAAGCCGCGCGATGACAACGATGGGATGGAGCGTCGGCGTGACAGCTCTCGCGCAATGGTCGAGAACCGGCTTGGCGCGGCGGGGAGATAATTCTACGATGATGCGGAGAAGCAATAATTCGGGAGGAGACCATGGCTGACGATCCCATCGAACGGCGTCGAATTCCTGCTCGGCGCCGGGCTCGCCGGCACCGCCGTCGCGGCGGGGCTCGCCCCCGGACTGCCGGCGCCCGAGGCGCAGGCGCAGGCCGCGGCGGCCCAGGCGAGCAACACCGAGCCCGACACCTTCCTGGTGCTCACCGCCACCGAGCAGGCGTTCCTCTCCGCCACCGCCGACACCATGATCCCGGCCGACGAATTGTCGCCCTCGGGCACCGCGTGCGGTGTCGTCATCTTCATCGATCGGCAATTGGCGAGCGCCTGGGGCGGCGGCGCCAAGATGTATCGTGGCGGGCCCTTCCAGAAGGGAAAGCCGGAGCAGGGCTACCAGCTTTCCCTCACCCCGCGCGAATTCTTCCAGGCCGGCATCGCCGCCGCTAATGATTGGTCGCGCGCGACCCACGGCAAGGATTTCGACCGGCTCTCGGTGGCCGACCGCAACGCGGCGCTGACGGCGATGCAGGAGGGCAAGGCGGAATTCCGCGGTTTCTCCTCGCGCGCCTTTTTCGGCCAGCTCCTCGCCATCACCATGCAAGGCTTCTTCTCCGATCCGATCTACGGCGGCAACCGCAACAAGGTGTCGTGGCAGATGCTCGGCTTTCCCGGCCTGCCCGCCACCTATGCCGACAAGATCGACGCCTATCGCGACAAGCGCTATGTCGCGCCGCCGCAGTCGATCTCGGACTTTTCATAAGGGAGCCGCGTCATGGCA
Organism: uncultured Alphaproteobacteria bacterium; assembly: GCA_963800215.1. Lineage (GTDB taxonomy): Bacteria > Pseudomonadota > Alphaproteobacteria > Rhizobiales > Xanthobacteraceae > JAJPKK01. The sequence continues at coordinate 149,254 of CAWCZY010000019.1, forward strand.
ACGCGATTGAAGGAAGTCGATGCGGTCATGGTCGGCATGGGCTGGACCGGGGCCATCCTCGCCCGCGAGCTGAGCAAGGCCGGCCTCGACGTGGTCGGCCTCGAGCGCGGGCAGGACCGCACCCCCGGCGAGGATTTCATCCTGCCGAGCGTGCGCGACGAGATGAAATATGCCCAGCGTCTCGAGCTGATGTCGGACAATTCCATCGACACCATCACGTTCCGCAACGCGCCCGCGGAGACGGCGCTGCCGATCCGCCGCTGGGGCGCGTTCCTGCCGGGCGAGGGCGTCGGCGGCTCCGGCATCCATTGGGGCGGGCTGCATTGGCGCAATTTGCCGACCGATTTCCGCATCCGCTCCGCGCTCGCCGAACGTTATGGCGCCAAAGCGATACCGGACGACATGACCATCACCGACTGGCCGGTGAGCTATGACGAGCTCGAGCCCTATTACGACCGCTTCGACAAGCTGTGCGGGGTGTCCGGCAAGGCCGGCAATCTGCGCGGCAAGATCATCGCCGGCGGCAATCCGTTCGAAGGGGCGCGCAGCAACGAATACCCGAACCAGCCGATCAAGTCCTCCCGCGCCGGCCTGATGTTCGCCGATGCCGCGAAGAGCCTCGGCTATCACCCGTTCCCGATCCCGTGCGCGATCTCCAGCGCGGCTTACAAGAACGTCGAGGGCGTCACCCTGGGCGCCTGCGAATATTGCGGCTACTGCAACCGCATGGCGTGCGAGACCAACGCCAAGGCCTCGGCCAACTCGACGGTGATGCCGGTGCTGCGCTACGAGCCGAAATTCGAGTTGCGCACCCGCGCCTTCGTCACCAAGCTCATCTACGACAAGCCGGGCAAGAAGATCACCGGCGTGCTCTACACGGATTTGCGCACCGGCGAGGAATACGAGCAGCCGGCCGGCATCGTGGTGCTGTCGTCATTCGTGTTCGGCAACACCCAGCAGCTGCTGCTCGCGGGCATCGGCGAGCCCTATGACGCCACCACCGGCAGGGGCGTCGTCGGCAGGAACTACGCCTATCAGTTCGAGGCCGGCGCCGAGGCCTTTTTCGAAGACAGGGAAATGAACCCGTTCATGGGCAGTGCCGGCATGAACGTGGCCATCGACGACTTCAACGGCGAGAATTTCGACCACGCCGGGCTCGGCTTTTTCGGCGGCGGCTATTTCACCTGCGGGCAGGCGGGCGCCCCGCCGATCGGGGGGCGCGCGGTGCCGCACGGCACGCCGGCCTGGGGCTCGGATTGGAAGCGCGCGACGGTGAAATGGTATCACCACTTCGCCCGCTTCAATACCCAGGGCTCGGTCTACGCCAACCGCAGCAACTTCATCGACCTCGACCCCGTCTACAAGGATGCGCTGGGCCGGCCGCTGGCGCGGCTCACCTATAACGGCACCGACAACGACCACGCGATGTCGCGCTACCTCCTGGCCAGGCTGGAGGGCATCATCAAGGCGATGAACCCGACCCATTACGAGATGCACTCGCGGCCGCGCAACTTCACCATCGTGCCGTACCAGTCGACCCACAACACCGGCGGCACCATGATGGGCGCCGACCCGAAATCGAGCGTGGTGAACCGTTATCTGCAGTCGTGGGACGCCCACAATCTCTTCATCCAGGGCGCGTCGGTATTCCCGCAGCAGCACGGCTACAACCCGACCGGCACCGTGGGCGCGCTCGCCTACTGGTCGGCCAACGCCATCGTGTCGCAATATCTCAAGAAGCCGGGCCCGCTGGTTGCGGCCTGATATCGGGAGCGAAGTGAAGATGACGACAGTAATGTTCCGTGCCGGCGCCGCCGCGCTGATGTGCATTTTCGCCGGCGGGGCGGCGCTCGCCGCCGATGCCGATCACGGCAAGCAGCTGTTCGTGGCCTGCGCCGCCTGCCACAACGAGAAGTCGGACGGAATCGGACCGAACCTCAAGGGCGTCTACGGCCGCAAATCCGCCGCGCTCGATGATTTCCGCTATTCCAACCCGATGAAGCGCGCGAACCTCGTGTGGAACGCGGAGAACCTGCGCGCCTATCTGATCGACCCGCAGTCCAAGGTGAAGGGCAACCGCATGCCGTTCGGCGGCGTCGCCAATCCGCAGGAAGCCGACGACCTCGTCGCGTACCTCGCGACCTACAAATAGTTGGGCGGGACGGGCTTGGCCTTACCATCCCGTGAAAGGAAGCGGATGAAACCTCGATCCATGCGCCGGCGCGGCTTTGCCGCCCTGGCAGGTTCGCTCGCGCTCTGCGCATCGTCGTTCCCTTCACTCCGGGCAGCCGGACCGAGATTCTCGGCCGCGCCTATGCCGAAAAGCTGCAGGAGAGGGGCGCAAGCCACAGGCACGCTTGCTCGAGCGCCTCGGGCACATCCTTCGAGGCTCGCGCGAAGAGCGCGAGCGCCTCAGCATGACGAGTCATGGGTAATGTTAAAGGCTGGTTTGCGCAGCCGACTTCGAAAGGGACAGCCATGGTCAAGCTGACGCGGCGATCGCTGGTCGCCACCGCTGCGCTCGCACCGTTCGCCGCGCGGGCGCAGGGCTGGCCGTCCGGCACCATCCGCCTGGTGGTGCCGTTTCCGCCGGGCGGATCGGTCGACGCGATCGCGCGGATGGCGCAGACCGGGCTGCAGCAGCGGCTCGGCGCAAATGTGATCATCGAGAACCGGACCGGCGCTTCCGGCAGCACCGGCACCGGCATGGTCGCCAAGGCGCCGCCGGACGGCATGACCTGGCTGTTCGTGTTCGACACCCACGCCGTCAACCCGTTCCTGTTGCCGAACCTCGCATTCGATACCGAGAAGGACCTCGACCCCGTCCTCCTCATCGGCACCGCGCCCAATGTGCTGTGCGCCCATCCGTCACGGCCCTACCTGTCGCTCGGCGACGTGATCACGGCGGCAAAGGCGAAGCCGGAGACGATCACCTACGGCACCATCGGCGCAGGCAGCATCGGCCATTTGAGCATGACGATGCTGTCGAACCGGGCAGGGGTGAAGCTCGTCCACGTGCCCTATCGCGGCGGCGGCCCGCTGCTCAACGACACCATCGCCGGCCACGTGGACCTCACCATGGCCTCGACCCGACTGCTGGGCCCGCATTTGTCCGGCGGCAAGACCCGCCCGCTGGCCCACACGGGAAAGACGCGGCTCGCCGATTTCCCCTCCATTCCCACCGTGATGGAGGAAGGCTTTCCCGGTTTCGAGACCTATGCCTGGTGGGGCGTGTTCGCGCCGGCGGGGACGCAGAAGCCGATCGTGGACCGGTTCGGCGCCGCTCTCGTGGCCTCGCTGCGCGAGGAGCACGTCGCCCGGCAACTCGTCGAAACCCAGCTGATCGCCCTGTCGCTCGGCGGACCCGAGACGCTGCGGACGTTCCTCGGGGAACAGATGCGGTTGTGGAGTCAAGTCATCCGCGACAACAACATCAAGGGGGATGCGTAGGCCCCCCTTTTTCCCCTCCCCGTTTTCGGGGAGGGGTGGGGTGGGGTGGGGTGGGATCTTCCTCGCCAAGCACGACGCCGTGGAAAAGCCTCCACCCCGGCCCTCCCCGAAAACGGGGAGGAAGTCCGGCTGGAAATGGCCGGGCGGATCGTGTAATGACCCCGGCAGCTTCCTATATGATCCCGGTTGGCGGCGCCATGGCGCGGCGCTGCCCGCTGGCTGAAGAGAAAACAACGCAATGCTGACGGTGGTTATCGTAATTCATCTGATGATCGTGCTCGCCCTGATCGGGGTCGTGCTCCTGCAGAAGTCGGAGGGCGGCGGCCTCGGCATGGGCGGCGGGGGCGGCGGCGGGTTCCTGTCCAGCCGCGGCACTGCCAATGTCCTGACCCGCACGACGGCGATCCTGGCATTGGGCTTTTTCATCACCAGCCTGATGCTTTCGGTGCTGGCGGGGCTCGATCGCAAGCCGCGTTCCATCATCACTCCGGGCGGAACGCCCGCCTCGGCACCGGCCCCCGGGTCGCCCGCGCCGCTCGGGGGGGGCGGCGGGCTGCTCGATACGTTGCGCGGGGGCGAACCGGCGCCGCCGGCTCCTGCCGGGGCGCCACCTTCGGAACCGCAAGTTCCGCGGTCACAATAGTCCAGACGCCAAAGGGCCGGGGTTCCGGCCCTTCGGTTTTTGCGGGTCAGCCAAGCGTTCCCGCTGGGCCTCGGGCGAGCCGGCAAAGGCTTGATTGGTCAACAGAAAGGCAGCATGTCGAACAACGCATTGGATAACGTCCGCATGGCGCCGGTTTCGCTCTCGTCGAATCGCCGGCCGCGGGATAGAAGTTAAGTCCCATGGCGCGGTACATCTTCATCACCGGCGGCGTGGTCTCCTCGCTCGGCAAAGGTTTGGCCTCGGCGGCGCTCGGCGCGTTGCTGCAGGCGCGCGGCTATTCGGTGCGCCTGCGCAAGCTCGACCCCTATCTCAACGTCGATCCCGGAACCATGTCGCCCTACCAGCATGGCGAGGTGTTCGTCACCGACGACGGCGCGGAGACCGATCTCGACCTCGGCCATTACGAGCGGTTCACCGGGCGCCCGGCGACCCGGCAGGACAACATCACCACCGGGCGCATCTACCAGGAGATCCTCGCCAAGGAGCGCCGCGGCGACTATCTCGGCGCCACCATCCAGGTGATCCCCCACGTCACCAACGCCATCAAGGACTTCATCCGCGACGGCAATGACGGCTTCGATTTCGTGCTGGTCGAGATCGGCGGCACCGTCGGCGACATCGAGGGCTTGCCGTTCTTCGAGGCGATCCGCCAGCTCGGCAACGAGCTGCCGCGCCATCACGCCGTCTACATCCATCTCACCTTGCTGCCGTTCATACCTTCGGCGGGCGAGCTCAAGACCAAGCCGACGCAGCACTCGGTCAAGGAGCTGCGCTCGATCGGCATCCAGCCGGACATCCTGCTGTGCCGCACCGACCGGCCGATCCCCAAGGACGAGAAGCGCAAGCTGTCGCTGTTCTGCAACGTGCGCGAATCCGCGGTCATCGAGGCGCGCGACGTCGACAACATCTATGCGGTCCCCGAGGCCTATCATGCCGCCGGCCTCGACACCGAAGTGCTGGATGCCTTCGGCATCGCGTCCCAGGCGCTCGAACTCGAGCGCTGGCGGCTGATCAACGAACGCATCCACAATCCCGAAGGCGCCGTGACCATCGCCGTGGTCGGCAAATACACCGGGCTCAAGGACGCCTACAAATCGCTGTTCGAGGCGCTGTCCCATGGCGGGATCGCCAACAAGGTCAAGGTCGATCGTCGACTGGATCGAGAGCGAGGTGTTCGAGCGCGAGGACCCGACGCCGTTCCTGGAGCACGTCAACGGCATCCTGGTGCCCGGCGGCTTCGGCCAGCGCGGCGCCGAGGGCAAGATCCGCGCGGCGCAGTTCGCCCGCGAGCGCCATGTGCCCTATTTCGGCATCTGCTTCGGCATGCAGATGGCGGTGGTGGAGGCGGCGCGCAATCTGTGCGGGATCGCCGAGGCGAACTCGACCGAGTTCGGCCCCACCTCGGAGCCGGTGGTCGGGCTGATGACCGAATGGCTCAAGGGCAACGAACTGCAAAAGCGCGGCTTGACCGGCGATCTCGGCGGCACCATGCGGCTCGGGGCCTATGAGGCGGATGCTGGAGCGCGGCAGCAAGGTCGCGGGCATCTATGGCAGCCGGCGAGATTTCCGAGCGCCACCGCCACCGCTACGAGGTCAACACCGGCTACCGCGACCGGCTGGAGCAGCACGGCATGCGGTTCTCGGGCATGTCGCCGGACGGCCTGTTGCCGGAGATCATCGAATACGCCGACCACCCCTGGTTCATCGGCGTGCAGTTCCATCCCGAACTGAAATCGCGCCCGTTCAAGCCGCACCCGCTGTTCGCCTCCTTCGTCGAAGCGGCGGTGGTGCAGAGCCGGCTGGTGTAGGCGCCATCGACCGCTTATTGACCGCAGCTGCTCGGACCGCCAAGGTCTTCGACAACGTACGTTGCTGTCATCGCCCGGCTTGACCGGGCGATCGAGCAAACATCGACCGTGAGTACTGGATTGCCCGGTCAGGCAATGACAGCAATGAGGTCGGTTCATCTCGGGACCCGTCGAATGAACGTGCTGGAAACGCCTTCGCCCAACCCGATCGTCGCCGCCGGCGCGGTGCGGTTCGGCAACGACCTGCCGCTGGCGCTGATCGCGGGGCCGTGCGCGCTGGAGAGCCGCGGCCATGCCCTCGAGATGGCGGCGGCGCTCAAGGAGATCGCGGCGCGGCTCGGCATCGGGTTCGTCTACAAGACCTCGTTCGACAAGGCGAACCGCACCAGCGCCGCCAGCGCCCGCGGCATCGGCCTCGACGAGGCGCTGCCGATCTTCGCCGAGATCCGCGCCTCGCTGGGCATTCCCGTGCTCACCGACGTGCACGAGCACGAGCAATGCGCCCGCGTCGCGCAGGCCGTCGACGTGCTGCAAATCCCGGCGTTCCTGTGCCGGCAGACCGATCTCCTCATCGCCGCCGCCCGCACCGGCAAGATCGTCAACGTCAAGAAGGGGCAGTTCCTCGCGCCCTGGGACATGGCCAACGTGGTCGCCAAGATCACCGGCGCCGGCAATGCCGACGTGCTGGTGACCGAGCGCGGCGTCACGTTCGGCTACAACACCCTGGTCTCCGACATGCGCGCGCTGCCGATCCTCGCCCGCACCACCGGGGCGCCGGTGATCTTCGACGCCACCCATTCGGTGCAGCAGCCCGGCGGACGCGGCGGCAGTTCCGGCGGCGAGCGCGAATTCGTGCCGGTGCTCGCCCGTGCCGCGGTTGCCGTCGGCGTCGCCGGCGTCTTCATCGAGACCCACCAGGACCCCGACCGCGCCCCCTCGGACGGGCCCAACATGGTTCCCTTGAAGGAGATGGAGGGGTTGCTGCGCCGGCTGATGGCGTTCGACCGGGTCGCGAAAGACGCCAAACGATGACGGTTCCGTCCGGGCCTGCCGGCCCGGCAGCGGCCGCGGTGCGGCGGGTGCTGGTCGTCGCCGCCTTCGCGAATTTCTCCTCGAGCCTGTTCATGCGGGCGATCGATCCGCTGGTGCCGCAAGTCGCCGCCGACATGGCGACCGATCCGGCGACGGTGGCGCTGCTGACCACGGCGTTCGCCTTGCCCTATGCGGTGCTGCAGCCGGTGCTCGGCCCGTTGGCCGACATGATCGGCAAGACCCGGCTGATGACGATCTGTGTCGCGCTTTTGGTGGTGAACGCCTTCGCCGGCGCACTCGCGCCCAATTTCGCCTTCCTGTTCGCGACGCGGGTCGCGACCGGCGCCGCCGCCGGCGGCATCTTCCCGACCGCGCTGGCGCTCGCCGCCGATCTCGTGCCGGTCCAGCAGCGCCAGGTCGCGGTCAGCCGCCTGCTCGCCGCGGGCATGCTCGGCAATCTGCTCGGCACCCCCGGTGCCGGCCTGATCGGCGATCTCCTGGGATGGCGGGCGTTCCTGGTGTTCGTCGGCATCTTGTGCGCGGGCGCCCTGGTGACCGCCATCATCGGTTTTCGCCACGTGGAGACCAAACACTCCGGCCTCGACCTCGCCGCCGCGGCGAAGGGCTATCGCACCATCTTCCACAATCCGCTGGCGAAGTTCTGCTTCGGCGCGGTGTTCCTGGAAGGCGTGTTCCTGACGGGGATATTCCCCTATGTCGCGGTGTTGCAGCAGCAAAGCGGGGGCTCCTCCCGTGCCGCCATCGCCGGGCTCATCATCGCCGGCTTTGCGCTCGGCGGCGTGGTCTATTCGCTGACGGTGTCGCGCCTGCTGACCCGCATCGGCGAAGTCGGGCTGATGCGGACCGGCGCCGGCTTCATGGGATGCGGTCTCATGGCGGTGTCGCTGCGGCTGTCGTGGCCCTATGAGGCGGTCATCTTCATGGCGCTGGGCTGCGGCTTCTACATGATGCACGGGGTCATCCAAATCTATGCCACCGACCTCGCGCCGGCGGCGCGCGGCTCCGCGGCGGCGATCCATTCCGGCTTCTTCTGCCTCGGCATGGCGATCGGCCCGATCTATTACCGCTACGGCCTCGGCTACGCCGGCCTCACCGTAAGCGTGATGGTGGCCGCGGCCGTTATTTTCGTGACCGGCTTTGTCTGCTCGGTCAAACTGCGCCGCGCCGTCGTGCGACGGGTCGGCGCGTAGGGTGCGCGATGGCGCCAAAGTTTCCCTGGCGGGGACCTTTCAAGCGCAATGGGAGATCGAAGGAATCTGGTTCCGCGTCCGGGCCGCGACAGGCCACGACAATTCGGTGTGAGCGGCAAGTGCTCCGGCGGCTTTTGCCGCGCGGCGGCGGGAGGTAGTGGCTGGTGCAGAAATTCGGGATTGGTCAGGCGGTACCGCGTTTCGAGGACCCGAGGCTGGTCAGGGGCGGCGGCCGTTACGTCGACGACATGGTGCTGCCGGGAATGGCGTTCGGTTATGTGCTGCGATCGCCCCATGCCCACGCACGCATTCGCGCGATCGACCCCGGCAGAGCCAAGGCGGCACCCGGCGTACTCGCGGTGTTGACGGGAGCCGACTGGGAGGCTTCCGGGTGGGGCGACCTCCCCGTGCCCGGGGGAATGAAGCGCCGCGATGGCGGCCCCATGTACCGTCCGCGCTATCCGGCGCTGGTCAAGGAGCGGGTGCGCTGGGTCGGCGACTGCGTCGCCTTCGTGGTGGCAGAGAATTATCTGCAGGCGGTGGATGCCGCCGAGCTGGTCGAGGTCGACTACGAACCGCTCCCCGCGATGGTCTCGACCGCGGGGGCGGTGGCGCCGGGCGCGCCGCTGGTGTGGGACGACTGCCCCGACAACATCTGCTTCGTCCATCTGGAGGGCGACAAGGCCGCGACCGACGCCGCCTTCGCCCGCGCCGCCCATGTCGTGCACGGGCATTTCGTCATCAATCGCGTGACCGCGGTGACGATGGAGCCGCGCGGCAGCATCGGCGACTTCAACCGCACCGACGGCCGCTACACCATCTACACCACGCTGCAGCGGGCTCACCCGTTTCGCGCCGAGCTCGCCCACAATGTGCTGAAGGTGCCGGAGAGCCGGGTCCGCGTCGTCGCCGGCGACATCGGCGGCAGCTTCGGGATGAAGTCGGCGGTCTACAACGAGGTCGCGCTGGTACTGCTGGCCTCCAAGACCATCGGCCGGCCGGTGAAATGGGTCTCCACGCGCTCCGAGGCCTTCCTCAGCGACGCCCAGGCCCGCGACAACGTCACCGATGCCGAACTCGCGCTCGCGGCCGACGGCACTTTTCTCGGGCTGCGGGTCAAGACCATCGCCAATGTCGGAGCTTATCTGCAGATGGGGATGCCCGCCATGGTCGGCAATCTCGGTTCGCTCGCGGGCGTCTATCGCACGCCGGCGATCCATGCCGACGTCACCGCCGTGTTCAGCCACACCAATCCGATCCGGCCCTACCGCGGCAACGGCCGTCCGGAGGCGGCCTTCGTGATCGAGCGGATGGTCGACCTCGCCGCCGACCAGCTCGGCATCGACCCCGCCGAACTGCGCCGGCACAACAACATTCCCCCCGGTGCGATGCCGTTCAAGACCGGCCTTAGCTTCACCTATGACAGCGGCGAATTCGCGGAGAACATGGAGATCGCGCTGCGGCTCGCCGATGCCGATGGTTTCCCGGCGCGGCGCGAGGAGTCGAGAAAACGCGGCAAGCTGCGCGGGCTCGGCATCTCGAATACCATCGAGCGGGCAGGGGCGCCGAGCTTCGAAGGCGCCGAAATCCGGTTCGACCGCGGCGGCACGGTCACCTTATTCACGGGCTCGATCAACCAGGGGCAGGGCCACGAGACCGTGTTCAAGCAGATCGTCTGCGACCGTCTCGGCATCGATCCCGACGACATCCAATATCTCCAGGGCGATACCGACCAGGTGTTTTTCGGTGAGGGCACCGGCGGTTCGCGCTCGGCGACGCTCGGCGGTTCGGCGGTCGCCGCGGCGGCTGCGAAGGTGATCGAAAAGGCGCGCGAGATTGCGGCCTTCGCCCTCAAGGCCGATGCGAAAGCGGTGACTTTCGCGGACGGTGTGTTTTCCGCCCCTGCAACCAACGCGACCCTCACCATCACGGATGTGGCAAAGCTCGCCGCCAATCCGGCGCGCCTGCCGGCGGGCATGGAGCCGGGATTGATCGCCACCGCCGTCTATCGCGCCGAGCGCGAGAATTTTCCCAATGGCTGCCACGTCTGCGAGCTGGAGATCGACCGCGACACCGGCGAGGTCGCGATCGCGCGGTACAGCGTCGTCGACGATGTCGGCACGGTGCTCAATCCGCTGCTGCTGCACGGCCAGATCGTCGGCGGCATCGCCCAAGGCGTCGGGCAGATCCTCAAGGAGGATATCCATTTCGATCCCGCATCCGGGCAGCTGGTGACGGGATCGTTCATGGATTATGCGATGCCGCGGGCGGGCGATCTCACCGCGGTGCAGGTCAGGAGCAATCCGGTCCCGACCAAGACCAATCCGCTGGGGGTCAAGGGCGCCGGCGAGGCGGGAACGGTGGGCGCGATGCCGGCGGTCACCAATGCCCTGATCGACGCGTTGTCGGAATTCGGCGTCCGCCACATCGAAATGCCGGCAACCCCGGAGCGCATCTGGCGCGCCATGCGGCGTCCGGGATGAACGGGCGGCGGGACGCCACGGCGCTGTCGTCATTTTGAGCTTTTGTCCGAAAATTCCGCTCCTGTTCGGGATTACACCCTAAACCTAGGAATTATAGACAGGCTCCCCGCTCCAACCTAGCATTCATTGCTGCGGGGATGAGTTAGATGGCTCGGAGTGCTGAGCGCGTGTGCGCTCGAGATATACTCAATTGGTTGCCCATCCCCTCGACCGGCGCCCGGCCCTGGTTGCGGGCCGCCGGCGTCGCCGCCCTCGTGCTGGCGGTGCCCCTCGATGCGTTCGCAGCCACTTGCCGGCCCAAGCGAGCGCTGCCTGCCATCGTCGTGACCTCGATGGGGCCCTGCAATTTCGATCCGGACAGCTTCGGTTTTGCCGGCGACCCGGCGCAGCAGGCAGCCTGCCTGGTCCGCCCGGTCGAGAGATGGGCGAAGCTCGGCCCCGTGCTGTCAAGCCTTCCGCAGGTGTTCGCCGATCGCGTCGGCCGCAATTCGGGCTTGCCAGATCGCGGCGCGCTCGGTGCGCTGCTCACTGAGCTTCACCTCGATGGCCGGTTCGGGGAAGGCCTGCTCGATCCCGTTTCCAGGGCCAATGACGACGATCCGCTCGCCCCGGCGGCGCGATATCTCGTGATCCACGACACCAGCGGGCCGAAATTGAGTTCATTTCCGGTCAACCTCGACAGCGACCGCAAGATCAACAATCTCGCCCGTTTCCATTGCTCGGACTCCCATGAGATCGCCCATGTCATCGTCAATCGCCTCGGCGACCTCTATGTCGGCCATGATCTGAGCGTACCGTGGCGCGCCACCAAATTCGAGCGGGCCTTGAATTTCGGTGTCGCGCTCAAGGGGCTGTTTCTGCATGTCGAGTTGATCCAGCCCCGCCGCGGTGCGCCGGGCCATCGCAGAAACGACATCGCGGCGCCGACGCCGGGATTCAGCGCCGCGCAATACGACCGGCTGGCGCTCATCTATACGCTGGCCAGCGTTCGCGCCGGGCAATGGCTCGTCCCAGCCTTCCACGCCGTGATCGACAACGACATTCGCGGTGGCCACGACGATCCCCAGAATTTCGACCTGGAGGCGTTCGCCCACAGCCTGGAAATGCTGCTCGACCGGTTATCGCGGACCGAGGAACCGAACGTCCTCCTCATTCCCGGGACGGATTGAAGAGCTATCGGCGTTGTCCCAAAGGCATCGTGCGCCCGGCGTTTGTTTTGCCCCGGCCCGCGGTCCAAGAGGTCGGCACGCGTTGGCGCTTGCCGGCGTGTTTTTACTGCGGCCGGCACCGGCGCGGGCTCGTGTGCCCCCGGTTACTTCAATTTATCATTAAATCCATTGGGCCCGCGCTCGTTCTTTCAAGCGGCGGAAGGGTCGCCTATATCTGCGTATTCCCGGACCGTCGAGGGTAAAGATGTCCGTGCCGCCGAGAGTGCGCAGCCGCCTGATCGAGGAGACCGACCTCGAACGCGTCGTCGACCTGCTCGTGCGCGGCTTCCCGACGCGCGGACGCACCTACTGGCAGCGCGCCCTCGGCCGCCTCGGTGCCCATGCCGGTCCGCGGGGTCTGCCGAAGTTCGGCTACCTCCTGGAATGCGGCGGCGCGCCGGTGGGCGTCGTGCTGACGATCTGCTCGTCGCTTCCCGGCGACGGCCGTCCGGCCGTTCGTTGCAACTTGTCGAGCTGGTTCGTGAAACCGGCGTTTCGAACCTTCGCGCCGCTGCTGATTTCGAGCGCGATCGTGCACAAGAACGCCACCTTCGTGAACGTCTCGCCGGCCCCCCATACCGAGCCGATCATCGAAGCGCAGGGCTTTTCGCGCTACAGCGATGGACAGTTCGTGACCGTGGCGGCTTTGGCACGGCCCCCCACCGTGCCGGGCATTCGACTGCTCGACGGCTGCCGCGTTCCCGATGTCGCGTTCGAGGCGGCGGAGCTCGAACTTCTCCGCGCGCATGCGTCTTATGGCTGCATCGCCCTGTGGTGCATGACACCGGAGCGCGCCGCGCCGTTCGTGTTCCGGCCGCGCATGGTGAACGGTGTCCTGCCATGCACGGAATTGATCTACTGCCGCGATCTCGGCGAATTCGTCCGGTTCGCCCGCCCGCTCGGCCGCTTCCTTCTCAAGCGGGCGAGGCCCTTCGTCATCGTCGATGCGACGGGGCCGATCGAAGGGCTGGCCGGGTTCTTCTTTCGCGGCAAGCGGCCGAAATATTTCAGGGGGACGCGACCCCGGCTGGGCGATCTCGCCTATACCGAAATTCCGATGTTCGGGCTGTAACGCTCGAAAACGCGGCGAATTGAGCCGGCGAGAGGCCGTGCCGCGGCGCGGTTAAGGTTAACGCGGCTTTGGTGTCGCCCTTAAAATTTTCTTTAACTAATTTCGAACCCAGCACGACATGGGTTGAAATGATGACGTGGCCGCGCGGCCCTGCTTCAACGACTGACGGCATCAATTGGCGCGAAGCCCGCTACCTGGCTCGGGTCGTGCAGATGCTCGTGACATCGCCGGCCGACAAGGCCGAGTTCAGGCGGGAACTCGAAGACATCGTGGCCGCTGCCGAGGCGTTACGCGCGGGCGTTCCGTCATCGCGTGCGGCCGGCTTCGATCGCGCCGGCCAATCCGGTCTCCATGGCCGAACCGACGGCGAGACCGCGGCTGCGGCGGAGGGCGCGGTGCTGGCGCTGTGGCGGAACCGATCCGGCGTCCGCGACAGGACCGAGAAAACCGACCCGGTCGATGAAGCCGAACTCGCGCAGGCCGTCGAGGAAATCGAGCGCGCCGCGGCGGCCCTGCGCGGGGACGAGTGCGGTTCCGGTACGGCGGTGCTGGCGCAAGCGGTCGAGGAGATCGAGCGCGCTGCGGCGGCGCTGCGCAGGGACGAGCCCGATTCTGCTCGCGGCGGTCGAAAGCAGCGCCGGCCCGCTGCGCCGGCCGTTGCAGGTGTGGCCGCAGATTGCAGGGCTTTGGATTTCCATCGTGGCGGCGGCGGTCGCCATGGTGGCCGGCCTGCTGATCTTCATGCGGTGAGTGGTGGACCGCCGATGACTGCAAACCGAGCCAAGGCGCAGAAGGATCCCGGTCGGAGCGCTTCGCCGCGGGTGCCGGTCGCGATGATCGGCGGGCTTCCGATCGCGGTGATCGACCGTATGGAGTGTGCGAGGCTCATGGTCGATGCGGCGATGGCGCGGCGCGACGCGCCGGGGCCGGCACTGGTCTTCACGTCCGCCAACGGCCAGGTCCTCTCAATGTGCGAGGCCGACGACGACATACGCGCAATGTTTCTCGCATCCGATCTCATCAACGCCGACGGCATGCCGCTGGTGTTTGCCTCCCAGCTTCTTTCCGACCACAAGCTGCCCGAGCGGGTGGCGACGACCGATCTCATTTACGAGGTGGCGGAGATCGCCCAGGGCTGCGGGACGACGTTCTACCTGCTCGGCGCCGCCAAGGGGGTGATCGAAAGGGCGGCCCAACATCTGCGTGAGCTTTATCCGCGCCTCGAGATCGTCGGCTGCCGCAATGGCTATTTCAAGCCGGACGAAGAGGCCGACACGGTCGCGGCGATCAACGATGCCCGCCCCGATATTCTCTGGCTCGGCCTCGGCGTTCCCGCCGAGCAGAGATTCGCGATCCGCAACCGCGACCGGCTGCGCGGCGTCGGCCTCATCAAGACCTCCGGAGGCCTGTTCGACTTCCTGTCCGGCAAGAACCGCCGGGCGCCGGATTGGATGCAGGCGGCCGGACTCGAATGGGCCTATCGCATCTACATGGAACCGAAACGGCTGGTGGGCCGCTACGTCAGAACCAACCCGCATGCGCTGTTTCTGTTGCTGACGAAAACGCGGCAGGGCAGGGCGCGGGAAGACGCAGGCCGGATGGAGAATTCCTCATGAAATGCAGCGAATCGGCCATGAATCGACGTGCCCCCGGCCGGGTTAACATTAATTCTTCAGGCTCCGGCGATGTTCGTTCCCGCTTCGATGGACATGCCAAACCGGAGATGAATAACTGCGTGAAGCGATGAAAAATCCGTCGTCGGAACGATGCGGCATCATGTCCGCATCGCGATGAATGCGCGGCACAACGGGTCCTGGACGAGCAAACACCATGTTCCAAATCCCGCGCGGCAAATTCGTGAGTGTCGAGAACGGACTCAATCCGCAGCGCGCCCGGCCGGCCGACTCAAGCGCGCCGCCGCCTGCGGCGCGTGCGGCGGGCGAGTTGGATCTGCGCTTTTTGTGGCACCGCAGGTGGTGGATCGCCGCGAGCGTCGCTGCTTCGCTACTCGTGGCCTATGCCGCCGATCTCCTGATCACGCCGAGATATCGCGCCGCGGCACAAATCCTGATCGGTCCGGTCGATCTCCGCGTGATCGAGAAGGACGTGATGCCGCTGACCCAAACCGCCGATGCGAACGTGATCCAGGTCGAAAGCGAAACCCGCGTTCTCACCTCTGACAAGGTGCTGCTTCGTGTCGTCGAAGGCGAGGAGCTCGCATCCGATCCGGAATTTCGCGCGCGTGCGGCGGCGGCGGCATGCGCCAGGCGATCGCCGCGCTGCTGGCGCCGTTCGGGCGAATCCGGTGGGCCGCGCGGACGAGGAACCGCAGATCATCGCGTTGCGCGCGCTCAAGCGCGAGGTCTGCGCGGTGCGCAGCGAGCGAACCTATGTCGTCGATCTCATGGTCGATACCGGGATCCGGACAAATCCGCCCGCATCGCGAACGCCGTCGCGCGGGCCTATCTGGACGAGCAGTCGGCGGCCCGGACGGCGGCAGCGCGCCGCGCCAGCGATTCCCTGATCGCGCGGCTGGCGGAGCTCAAATCGAGGGTGCAGCGGGCGGAGGAAAACGTGCAGCGCTACAAATCCGACAACGACATGGTCGGCGCCGGCGGAATGTCCTGGTGCAGGATCAGCAGCTGAGCGAATTGAACAGGCTGTTGACGACGGCGCGGGCACACACCGCGGAGGCGAAGGCGCGATACGATCAGGTCGCCGAGCTCGCGCGCAAGGGTCTCGATGCCGGATCGACCAACGAGGCGGTTTCGTCGGACACGATCGGCCGGTTGCGCGAGCAATACGGCGCGGCGGCGCGGCTCGAAGCCTCGCTCGTCGCCAAGCTCGGGCCGCGCCATCCCGACGTCCAAGACACCCATGTCCAGGCGCGCAACGCGTTGCGGCTCGTGACCGAGGAGATCAAGCGCGTCGCCGAACGCGGACCGGGGCGAATATGAAATCCTCGCTTGCCAACGAGAAGGCGCTGGCGGTGAAGCTCGAAGGGCTCAAGCGCGATTCGATGGAGACGAGTCTCGCGTCGGTCAGGTTGCGCGAGTTCGAGCGCGAGGTCGAAGCGAGCCGCGCGGTGTACGAGGCCTTTCTGGTGCGGGCGCGGGAAACCCAGGAACAGGAGCGGCTCGACACCGCCAATGTCCGCGTCATCTCGGATGCGCAGCCACCGATCGAGCGGAACTGGCCGCCGCGGCGCCTGGTTATGTTCTCCGCCGCGGCGTGGCGGGCCTCGCCGGCGGCATCGGATTTGCGGGACTGGGCGAGTTCGTGCGTCGAAGGTCGTGATTGAATGTACCGGCTGCGTGCAGGTTCGCGAACCGACCAAATGCACCGAGCGGGGAAGCGGGAGGCAGCACGTTGGAGCGGAAATACCCCCGACCCGCCTTGGCGGCCCGGCAAGGGCGGTCGGAGATCGCCGTCGAATTGTTCGAGGGCGCCGATTGGGATGCCGCGAACTGGCCGTCGATCGCGGCCGACCCGATCCTGGAAATGAGCATCTTCCAGGCGCGCGAGTTCCTCGAAATATGGATGCGCACCATCGGCCGGGACCGCGGCGTGCGTCCGTTTCTCGCGGTGGTGGTCGATGGCGATAGGAGGCCCGTCCTTTACCTGCCGCTGGCGATCGAGACCAAGCTCGGCATAACCTTGCTGCGTTTCATGGATGCAGGCGTTTCGGATTTGAACGCGCCCATCATGGCACGGGATCGCGGCCTGACGGACGGTGAATTCGCCGTGGTCTGGAAGGAGATTCTTTCACGGATGCCGCCGGTCGACGTGATCGACCTGCGCAAGATGCCGGATCACCTCAACGGGTTGCGTAATCCGCTGGCCCATCTCGCCGGCGATTCCGGCCACGACCATGGCTACGCGGTCCTGCTTTCCAGCCTGCCGGAGATTCACGCGCGCGCGCCCATCGTTCGTATGCGCAAGAAGCTGCGGCGCCGCCTGCAACGCCTGAGCGAACTCGGGCCGGCCAATTTTGTAAGCAATCCGCCGGCGGAGGCGCTGCGGCGCACCGTCGACGGTCTGCTCGACCTCAAGCGCCTGCAATACATCCGGACATGGGGACATGATTTCCTCGAAATGCCGGGGATCAGTCGGTTCTACCGCGAGATGACGGAACCCGAGCGGTTGGGACGCATCAGCCACCTGTCGGCATTGACGTGCGGCGACAACCTGGTGTCGGCGCACCTGGGTTTCACCGGAAGAAATCGCTTCTACTATGTGATGCCGGCCTATGACATCCGGTATCGGGCGCTGGCGCCGGGTTATCTGCTGCTCGACCATCTCATGACGCAGTGCCGTGACGCCGGCTACGAAGTGTTCGATCTCGGCGATGGCGAGCATCCCTACAAGATGAACTGGATGACCCATCAGGTTCGGCTGCACACCCATCAGCAGGCGGTGACCGTCGCGGGCATGCTCTACCTGCAGGCAAATCGAATCCGGCGGCGGCTCGACATCAAGGTCCCTGAGTTTCTGGCGGCGGGCAAATCGGCAGGCCGGTATTAGAGATGCCGCGGCCGATAGAGCACGGCGGAGAGCCGATGTTCGCGGACCACCGTCCGGGACCGTCCGTTTGGACTGCGATTTCGGGAAGCGCGAGCCGCATGCTGGCGGCACGCCTGCCGACGCAGTCGGTGCGCAAGGTCAGCCCGCGGCCGCTGGTCAGCTTTACCTTCGACGACGCGCCCGCCTCGTCGTACCGGGAAGGAGCCGCGATCCTCGAAGCGCACGGCATCCGCGGAACCTATTTCGTGTGCGCAGGCGGCTGGGGCGCCGTCGGCTCCGACGGGCCGCTCGCAGGCGCCGACGATGTTGCGGCGTTGATGGCCCGAGGCCATGAAATCGGCTGCCATACCTATTCCCGTTGTGCGGTGAGCACTGTCAGCCGGCGCGAACTGGCCGCGGACCTCGACCGCAACCGGGATGCGATCATCGGCGTCGGCGCCGGTGTCGCGCCGCCGCGCAATTTCGCCTTTCCCTATGGCGACATATCCTTCGGCACCAAGCGCTATCTCGGGCGCCGGTTCGATTCCTGCCGGTCGAGCCGTCCCGGCTTGAACGCGGGAACGATCGATCTCGGCGCGTTGCGGTCATGGCCGCTGGAGAATGCCTCGATCAACCGCGCCAGGATCATCAGGCTGATCGAAGAAACCGTGCGCCGGCAGGGATGGCTGATCTTCAGCAGCCATGGCATCGAAGCGACGCCGGGCCGGTACGGGATAACGCCCGACCTGTTCGCCTTCGCCGTCGCCGCAGCGAAGTCTGCGGGCTGTCGGGCGGTCACCATCGCCGAAGGACTTCGCATCGCCAGGGGCGAAGCCGGCGCATAAGGTCTCCGAAGCGTCATCGCGGGGCTTGTCCCGGTGATCTCGACATCAAGGCACGGGGGTCGTTCCAACCTCGCAGCCCCGCTTGACCAGTCGCGTGACAGCATCGGGCTGGAAAGGCCTTGCCCAGTTTATCGAGATCACCGGGACAACAAGCCCGGTGACGACATCGCGGGGAATGAGAGCCGCCGCAAAGCGACGACGAGAAATTAGGGAATTGGAGGCCCGGCTTGGATTTGAACCAAGATTGAGGACCTTGCACAGTCCCCGCGTATCCGCTCCGCCACCGGGCCGACACCATCACTATCATCCGGCCCAGCGATTTCAATCGCCGACCGATCTTAACGTTAGCGCTGCGGCGGCGCGCAAACAGGGAACCGTGCTCGTCGCCTTCGCGGCGCGGCTGTTGTGGCGGCTTTCCGCCGTCCACGAAACGGACGCGCAGCCCCGGGCCCTCGCCACCGCGGGGGCTTGATTTTCGAGCCGAAAGCGCCGAATGGGCAGGGTGGGTGCACCCCCCCTGCGACAGGGGTGCTTCGACCGGATTGCCTCGGCGGCGAGCTGCGGCGGCAGCGAGGGGGAAGACAGCATGGTTGTTCGAGCCGGGCGTGAGTTCCTGGCGATTCCCGGGCCGACGACGCTCCCCGACGAAGTGCTGCGGGCAATGCATCGCCCCGCCGTCGACATCTATTCGGGGCCGCTGCTGGCGCTCACCGACAGCCTGCTCGCCGATCTGCGCCGGCTGTTTTTGACCACCGGGCGCTGTTACATCTACATCGCCAACGGACACGGCGCGTGGGAAGCGGCGTTGACCAACGCCTTGTCGCGCGGCGACAAGATTGCTGGTCCTCGAAAGCGGCCGGTTCGCGCTCGGCTGGGGCGAGGCGGCGGCGCGGCTCGGCGTCGAGATCGAGGTCTTGCCGGGCGATTGGCGCCGCGCGGTGCGTCCGGCCGCGCTCGAGGAGCGCCTGCGGGCGGACCGGGCCGGCGCGATCAAGGCGATCCTGGTCGCCCATATCGACACCGCCTCCGGCGTCGTCAACGACATCGCCGCGATCGGCAAGGCGGTCAAGGCGGCGCGGCACGACGCCCTGCTGATGGTCGATGCTGTGGCCTCGCTCGGCTGCGTTCCCTTCGAGATGGATGCCTGGGGCGTCGACGTCGCCGTTTCAGGGTCGCAGAAAGGGCTGATGTCGCCGCCGGGCCTGGGCTTCGTCGCCGTCAGTCCGCGCGCCCGCGAAGCCCACGCCAAAGCCGGGCTGCGAACGCCTTATTGGGACTGGACCGCGCGCGACGGCGACGTGCATTACCAGAAATATTCGGGCACGCCGCCCGAGCACCTCATGTTCGCGTTGCGCCAGGCGCTCGACATGCTGTTCGCGGAGGGACTTGAGAACGTGTTTCTGCGCCATCGCCTGTTGGCCGAGGCGGTGCGCCGCGCCGTCGCGGTGTGGTCGCAGGGGCAGGCGTTGTCGTTCAACATCGCGGAGCCGGCCGAGCGTTCCGACACCGTGACGACGGTTCTGATGGCCGAGGGACGCGATCCCCGCGTGCTGTTCGACTACTGCAATTCGAAATGCGGCGTCGTGCTCGGGATCGGCATCGGCGCGTTGTCGGGCAAGGCGTTCCGCATCGCCCATATGGGCCATGTCAACGCCCCGACCATCCTCGGCATTCTCGGCGTCGTGGAAGTCGCGCTGGATGCGCTCGGCATCCCGCACGGCGAGGGCGGCACCCAGGCCGCGATCGAATGGCTCGGCAGCACCGTGAAGGCGTGAGCGGGTGCACCCGTGCGAGCGCTATCAGTCGTCGATCCCGATCATCACGTCGGGCGATTTGATGACCGCATAGGCGGACTGGCCAACGACCAATTTCAGTTCGTCGACGAACTCGTTGGTGATCGAGGCGGTGACGATTGGTCCGCCGATGTCGATGAGAACATGGGCCGTGGTGGTTCCCTTCTTCACCTCGACGATTTTTCCCTTGAGGACGTTGCGTGCGCTCAGCTTCATGGCGATCTCCCGATGTTATGGCGAGCCTTCCACTATATACTCAAAGGTATAACGAAATCTTCATGCGGCGCATCGGAATCGTAGGGCTTGTAGCCCGGATGGAGCGAAGCGCAATCCGGGGCAGTCTCCCCATTTACCCAAATGCCATCCCGGATTACGGGACCGCAAAGAGGCGGTCCCTCCATCCAGGCTACGACTCGATGCTAGGCCTTCATGCCGAGAAGGCGCGCGGCGTTGCCGCCCAGGATTGCCGCCTTCTCGTCGTCGGAGAGCGTCGTGGTGGCAAAGACATGGTCCACCGGGTGTTGCTCCCATGGGATCGGATGGTCGCTGCCGAGCATGATCTGGCTGGCGCCGACTTGTGCCACCAGGTGGCGGAGCGCCTCGGGGGTGAATACCAGCGCATCGAAGTGAAGCTGGTTGAGATATTCGGTCGGCTTCTTCTTCAATTTGATGTCGGGATTGCAATTCTGCGGGGACACGAAGCACGCATGGTCGTCGCGCGGCTGCGTAGGAGCCGAGATATCCGCCGCCATGCGCGGCGAGGATCTTCAGGCCGGGGAAGCGGTCGAGGGTCCCCTCGAAGATCAGGTGCTGCAAGGCGATCGTGGTGTCGAGCGGGTTGCCGATGGTGTTCGACAGCCAGCCGTTGCCCTTGAAACGCTTGGCGAGCTCCGGCGTGCTCTGCGGGTGAATGAACAACACGGCGCCGAGCTCTTCCGCCTTTGCCCACACCGCGTGGAATTTGGGATCGGAAAAGCTCTCGCCCGCGACGCTGCCACCGATCTGGGCGCCGCGCAGGCCGAGCTTCTTCACGGCGTCCTCGAGTTGTTGCACCGCGAGGTCGGGAACTGCAGGGCAAGCGAGGCGAAACGCGGCGAAGCGGTCCGGCTGCGCCGCGCACAGCTCGGCGAGCTTCTCGTTCTGCAGCTTGACGATCTGCTGCCGCGGTGTCACGGTCCTTACGGTACCAGAACGGATTGATGGAGAGCACCTCCATGTCGATCGCCATCGCATCCATTTCCTTGAGTCGCTGCTCGATGACGATGAAATGCTCCGGGATGCCCTTGACCGGCGGCAACACGCCCGCGGCCTCGGCCCCCATGAGATTGATGGCTTCGTGGAAGAAGCAATGCGAGTGAACGTCGATGGTCTTGACGCGCTTGCCGTTCACCATGACGCGGGAGGCGGGCCTGTCCGGGCTGCTGGGCGCGCGCCGCATCGAGGATCCCGCAACTGCAGAAGGCGATGCCCGCCGCGGCGCCGGCGCCCCTGAGGAAGCCTCTCCTTGTGGTCATCTGGTTCTCTCCCCGGAGCTCTTCTGATCGCGCCACGCCGGTTGGGCCAGTGGAATTCGCCGGCTTGCGGCGGCCCGTCGTCTTTGGCCCAGAGCGTCATAGCACGCGAGGTTTGCGCGATCAGCGGGCGCGAGGTGCAGCGGTTCGCCGCAGCGAGTCCCAGTTTTCGATTCTGAGCATGAATCTCGCCGAAAAGCCCGCAACTTTTCGGGATCATGCTCCGGCCACATGAAAGCGGCGCCCGGCTTTCGCCGGACGCCGCGGATTTGAACGCGACGATCGGTCAGTTCGCTGCGAGCGCCGGGGCGATGTCGGCCTGCTTCGCGGTGAGCGCCGTGGCCGCCGGCGATCAAGGCGCCGGTGATGTTGTGCTTGCGCAGCGCCTCGCCCACGGCGACCGTGCCGGGGTTGCGCCCGATCGGTCCGCGCGGCGAAACGAGGTCGGTGACCCACAGGATGTTGTCCTTGGGCAGATGAACGAGGAGCATGCCGTCCACGTGGGGGTTCGGGATGTTGTAGAGGTTGATGTCGCTCGTTGTCGTCCTTGATCGAGGCCGTATCGGCCACGCCCTGGATGTGTCGCCGGCTTCATGGCCTTCTGCTGCGCATCCGGCTCCAGCGTGTGCGGGGCCTTTGCGACCTGCTCGAAATAAGCCTTGTCCTGGGAGGGAACGTAGACCGTCGCGCCCTCGGCCACGAAGGCGCGCATGCCGCCGGTGTGGTCCATGTGGTGGTGGGTGAGCACGAGATACTTGATCGGCTTGCCCGGATATTTGGCCTTGGCGGCGTCGATCACGAAGCGCGACTGGCCCTCGTCGGTCGGCGCGTCGATGATTGCGAGGCCATCCTTCATGTTGACGATCAGGTTGTTGGCGCCGCCGCCCTGAACCATCTGGACATTGGGCGAAAGTTCGACGACTTTGAAGCTGCCGTCATCCGAGAAGTAGACCTTGTCGCTGTCGGTGAAGCGTCCGAGAAAGAGCCGCCGCACCACCCACTGGTAGGGAACATTGGCGGTCGCCGCCGGCTTCGCCGCCGTTTTGACGGCATCGGGAATCGCGAACGTCGCGGGCGTCATCGGCGTATTGGCCGTGATGTCCTTGTAGTTGATCTGCTGCACTTCGATGCCGTTGAGCTTGTAGGAGCGCGCAAAGGCGATCTTGACGCCGTTGACCGTCTTCCAGTCGCTCAGGATCATGTCGTAATTCGAATCGCCCTAGATGTTGTCTTCGTCGCGGATGCGCACCGCCGCCGGCAGCTTGGTCGTGCGATCGAAGATGATGATGTACTTGTTCGGACCCTGGGAGAACAACGCTGCGGGCAAGGTCTGGTCGCCGAGCTTCTGGTCCTCGATGGCCGAAAGATTCTGCGGCGACGTCGAGGGCGGTCAGCAGCAACTTCGCCGAGCCGCGGGCGCCTTCACGGATATTCGCCGCCAACCGGATCGCCGACATCGGCGTGACCTTGCCCTTGTCGTCGATGACGGCGCCGTAGGTCGGGTATCGGATCTCGCTGTATTTCAGCTTCTCGACCGCGGGATATTCCATGTTGCGGTCCCAGTCGTAGCGGACGCGGACCGGGTTGCCATAATCGACCGTGATGGTGACGCGCGGAATCGCCGAGGAAGCGCGACTCGCCGTTGACGCTGTAGGATTGGCCCGGCTCCCAAGCTTTGGTCATCGCCCTTTTCGACGAGGGTCTTGATGGCGCGCAGCGCATCGGCGCCGCCCTGTGCCTCGACGCCCAGCTTGACCAGATCGGTCGGATTCGTTTGCGCGGATGCCGGCTGCAGATGGCCGACGGCCATGAGCAGCGCGGCTGAAATCATCAAACTGTATTTCATCGGTTTTCTCCCATTTTTGTCCCAAAGGTCGCATCCCAGGCCGATCTGCAATGCGGCCTCATGCTCCCTTAGGCGAAGATTACCACGACGGCATGACGGATGCATCCGATGCGTGATCGCGAAAATTTGAGGACTTTTAGAACGAGGTCATGCCCAAAATCAGAGCATGATTCCGGAGCGGCGCGATCGATAGCGAAGTCGAAACGGCACGGGCGCGCCTTGTAATCGTCCGGTTTCGCGCCTATATCTGGTAAATCGATATTTGGCCAGACGACTGGGCCGCTTCGCCGCTTGTTACAGGCGACCACGTTTCAGACATTCTCTCCAAGATCGACGAACCCGGGAACCATGGCGAGACCCATGGACACGACACCTCGTGCGCCATTTCCCGCGTGCACGCCGCCACCAAGCGGATATGGGCATCGCCGACGTGCGGCGCCCGATCCAGCCGAGACGCCGAGGCCGCTGGCCTCGGTCGAATTTTCCATCAGGAGGTTCCATGCCGAACGCAATCCAGATCATCAACCAGACCCGCGAGCAGGCTCGCAGGCAAGCGCGTGACTTGACCGGATTTGATTTCAGCGCGCCGGCGGAGCTGTTTCCGAGCCGCAACAAGAAGGGCCGCGGACGGATCACTTACAAGCGGTTCGATACGGCGGCCGAAGCGATCCGCTTCGCGGTCGAGGACATGCCGGGGTCCGCCCTGCTCGGTGCCTATCTCGAAAGCGAAGAGACGCGGTTCGGGGAGCAGGAAATCCGCGCGCTCTACGACAGCGCCGCCTTTCCGCTCGGGCGTCGCGCAGCGGCCGGTTGAACGCGGTCCGTCAAGTCATACGAGAAAGCCGCTCGATTGAACACACACGAGGAGATCGCGCGGCCCGCCGAAGCGGTGTCGGACGCGTGCGCGTGGACGGGGGTGCTCGCCGGTTATCGCCGGCCCGACAACGGACGCAGCATCGTCGAAATCGGGATCACGATCGTGCCGCTGGTCCTGTTGTGGCTCCTGATATGGGCGACGCTGGATCTCGGCTATTGGCTCTCGATGCTGCTGGCCGTGCCCGCCGCCGGCTTTCTCGTGCGCCTCTTCATGATCCAGCACGATTGCAGCCATGGCTCTTTTTTCAGCCACCGCTCTGCCAACGACTGGATCGGCCGCGTGATAGGCGTGCTGACGATGACACCCTATGACTTGTGGCGGCGCACGCACGCAATCCACCATGCGACGTCGGGAAATCTCGATCGCCGCGGCTTCGGCGATGTCGAAACCCTGACCGTGCGCGAATATCGGGCGCTGTCGCGCCTGGGGCGGCTGCGCTACCGCCTGTACCGGCATCCCTTGGTCATGTTCGGCCTCGGTCCCGTCTATATCTTCTTCCTGCAACACCGGCTTCCGATCGGACTGATGCGCCAGGGCTGGCAGCCCTGGGTCAGCACCATGGCCACCAATGTCGCGATCGCGGCGGTCATCGCCGCGCTGAGCTGGTTCATCGGCCTCAAGGCCTTCCTGCTCGTCCACTTGCCGATCATGCTGATGGCGGCCTCGATCGGAGTCTGGCTGTTCTACGTGCAGCACCAATTCGCGGACACGTCATGGGAGAATGACGGCGATTGGAATCTCCACGCGGCGGCGCTGCACGGCAGCTCGCATTACGACCTGCCGGGAATCCTGGCCTGGTTCACCGGCAACATCGGCATCCACCACGTCCATCACCTCTGCAGCCGCATTCCCTACTACCGCCTGCCGCGGGTGCTGCGCGACCACCCGGAACTACGCGGCGTCAGCCGGGTGACGCTGCTGCAGAGCTTTCGCTGCGTCCGCCTCGTGTTGTGGGACGAGACCCGGCGGCGTTTGGTTTCCTTCCGCGAGGGACGTGCGTAAAATTCAGGCGCGGCGGTGACTTGGTGCCCATGGCGGCGGTATTGCGGCGCGCGACATCACACGCTATGTCGATTCCCATGCTGGACCACCTCAAGGCTAACAACCGTGCCTGGGCGGAGCGGAAGGTCGCCGCCGATGCCGGCTTTTTCAGGCGCCTCGTCAACCAGCAAGCGCCGGAGTATCTGTGGATCGGCTGCTCCGACAGCCGGGTGCCCGCCAACGAAATCGTGGACCTCGATCCCGGCGAGCTGTTCGTGCACCGCAATGTCGCCAATCTCGCCCCGCCCCAGGACGCCAACTACCTCTCCGTGCTCCAGTTCGCGGTCGACGTCATAAAGGTCAAGCACGTCATCGTGGTCGGGCATTACGGCTGCGGCGGGGTGAGCGCGGCGGTGGACGGCGAGCGGCGCGGCCTCGTCGACCACTGGCTGCACCCGATCCGCGAGGTCTTCCACGCGCACCGCCACGAGCTCGAGGCGATCGCGGACGAGCGTGCCCGCCTCGACCGCCTGTGCGAGCTCAACGTCATGCGCCAGGTCAGGAACGTCGCATCCGACGTGTTCGTGCAAGACGCTTGGGCGCGCGGCCAGAGCCTCGCCGTTCATGGCTGGGTCTATTCCCTGGCCAACGGCCTGGTGAAAGACCTCGAAGTGACGGTCAGCCGGCCGGAGGAGATCGAGCGGCTGAGATGACCCGGGCCGCCAATGTCGGGATGGGGCCGGCAGAATAGGCGGCGCCGTTGCGGCTAATGCTTCGTGTCCCTCGGATGTCTCGGCCCTAACGCCGTTCTCACCCCTTCTTCATCGGATAACCCGGCATCAGCTCATAGGGGTGCTTCCATCCGGGCAGCGCCTTGATGCGTTCCATCCAGGCGCCGATGCCGGGATGGTCCTTGGCGATGTCGAAGCCGAATTCTTCCGGCGGATAGTAGAAATAAGCGGCGAGCGAAATGTCGGCGATGGTCGGCCTTTCGCCGAGAAGGTAGGAGGCTTTCTCCAGCCGCTTGTCGACGATGGCGAGGCTGGCGCCGATCCGCGGGAGCAGGAAGGCTTCGCCGCCGGGATTGGGCGCCGGCGCGAAATTCCTCAGGAACCGATAGGGCCCGAGAAATCCATTGACCTTCTGGTTGTCGAAAACGAGCCAGCGCAGGCATTCGAGCCGCTCGTCGTCGCCGTCGGGGCAAAACTGGCCGGAGCGCTCGGCGAGATAGGTCAGGCACACCGCCGACTGGCTGAGCTTGCGCGCGCCATGGGCGAGCACGGGGACTTCGCCCATTTCGTTGATCTCGGCGCGGTATTTCGGCGAGCGGGTTTCGCCGCCGGCGAAGAAATCCACGAACACCGGCTCCCAGTCCGCGCCGATCAGGTTGAGCATCAGCGCGACGCGATAGGCGTTGCCGGACTGGGCGAAGCAGTAGAGCCGGTATTCGGGCGTGGGGGACATCGGGGCCTCGTCGGAGTGCTGAAGCAGGGGAGGGCGCAGCGTAGCGGCAACGCCTACTTCATCGTGGGAATGACGAATTCCGCGCCTTCCTTGGTGCCGGACGGCCAGCGTGAGGTGACGGTCTTGGTCTTGGTGTAGAACCGGATCGAAGTCCGGGCCGTGCTGGTTGAGGTCGCCGAAGCCGGAGCGTTTCCAGCCGCCGAAGGTGTAGTAGGACAGCGGCACCGGGATAGCGAAGTTCACGCCGACCATGCCGACATTGACGCGCTCGGTGAAGTCGCGCGCAGTGTCGCCGTCACGCGTGAAGATGGCGACGCCGTTGCCGTAGTCGTGCTCGGACGGCAGCCGCACCGCCTCCTCGTAGTCCTTGGCGCGGACCACCGAGAGCACCGGGCCGAAGATTTCTTCCTTGTAGATGCGCATGTCCGGCGTCACCTCGTCGAACAGGCAGCCGCCGATGAAATTGCCGTTCTCGTAGCCCTGCAGCTTGAAGCCGCGGCCGTCGACCACGAGCTTGGCGCCTTCCTTGACGCCGATGTCCACATAGCTCCTGACCTTGTCGAGATGGGCGCGCGTCACCATCGGGCCGTAGTCCGCCTGCGGATCGCTCGACGGCCCGATCTTGAGGCTTTCCACCCGCGGGATCAGCTTCTGCATCAGGACGTCTGCGGTCTTGTTGCCGACCGGCACCGCGACCGACACCGCCATGCAGCGCTCGCCGGCGGAGCCGTAGCCGGCGCCGATCAGGGCATCGACCGCCTGGTCCATGTCGGCGTCGGGCATCACGATCATGTGGTTCTTGGCGCCGCCGAAGCACTGCACGCGCTTGCCGTTGGCGCAGCCGGTCGTATAGACGTATTCGGCGATCGCCGACGAGCCGACGAAGCCGATCGCCATGATACGCGCGTCGTCGAGCAGCGTGTCGACGGCTTCCTTGTCGCCGTTGACGACATTGAGGATGCCCGGCGGCAGTCCGGCCTCGATCATCAGTTCGCCGAGCCGCATCGGCACCGAGGGGTCGCGCTCCGACGGCTTGAGGATGAAGGCATTGCCGCAGGCGATGGCCGGAGCGAATTTCCACATCGGGATCATGGCCGGGAAGTTGAACGGCGTGATGCCGGCGACCACGCCCAGGGGCTGACGCAGCGAATAAAGATCGATGCCGGGACCGGCGCTGGTGGAGTATTCGCCCTTCAACAGGTTCGGAATGCCGCAGGCGAACTCGACCACTTCGAGACCGCGCTGAATGTCGCCGCGGGCGTCCGGGACGGTCTTGCCGTGCTCGGAGGACAACAGCGCCGCGAGGCTGTCGAATTCCTTCTGCACGAGGTCGAGGAACTTGAACATGACGCGGGCGCGCCGCTGCGGATTGGTGGCCGCCCACGCCGGCTGCGCCGCCTGCGCCAGCGCGATCGCATGCTCGACCTCGGCGTGCTTGGCCAAGGCCACGCGCGCCTGGACCTCGCCGGTATTGGGATTGAACACGTCGGCGAACCGGCCCGAGCCGCCCTTTACCTCCTTGCCGCCGATGAAGTGGCCGATCTCCCGCATCGTCTTCTCCTTTTGGAACTCCGGCGGCAAGCGTGCGCGAAGGCATAGCGCAGCCATGCGCCGACGGGAAGCGTGCTTTCCACCGCAGTCCGGGGCTCACTCCCGCGCATCCGGCAGAGGTGGCGCTCCGGAATGCAGGAAGAATGTCGGTGGGGGAGGAATGCGATGCGGAACCCGGGTCGCCCATTTCCCGGCAATCAACTCCGCAAGGGTTTCGCAGCATCTCAACCCATCCTACACATGTCTGCCTGACGTGATTCAATTCGCGAAAACGACGCGGTAATATCCTCGGAGGCCGGGATGGCTGATCTTCTAGCCAGACAGTCCATCGCGTTGCTGCTGTCGCGGGCGAAGGAAGCGGAAACCCAGGCCGTCCTTGCCCATGACGGCGTTCCGCTCAAGCGCACCCTCACCGCCGTCAACCTCGTCGCCCTCGGCATCGGCGCCATCATCGGCGCCGGTATCTTCGTCCTGACCGGCAATGCCGCCGCGGAGAACGCTGGGCCCGCCATCAGCCTCTCTTTCGTGCTCGGCGGGATCGCCTGCGGCTTTGCCGGCCTGTGCTACGCCGAGATGGCATCTAGCGTCCCGGTCTCCGGCAGCGCCTACACCTATGCCTATGCGACGCTCGGCGAAATCGTCGCGTGGATCATCGGCTGGGATCTGATCCTGGAATATTCGCTGGGCGCCACCACGGTGGCGATCGGCTGGTCCGGATACGTCGTGAGCCTCCTGCAGGACCTCGGCATCCCGTTCCCCCACGGTTTCGTGAGCTCGCCGTTCGACTATGACGCCGGGCAGGGCGTCTGGCACACCACCGGTGCATTCCTCAATGTCCCAGCCATGGCGGTGGTCGCCATCATGGCGACCGTGCTGCTGGTCGGCATCCGCGAGTCGGCGCGGCTCAACACGGTCTTCGTGGCCGTCAAGCTGGTCATCGTCGTCACGTTCATCTCGGTCGGCGTGTGGTACTTCACCCCCGCCAATTGGGTGACCTCGGCCAATCCGACGGGGGCGTTCGTTCCGCCCGATCTCGGTCTCGGCCGGTTCGGCTGGACCGGCGTGGTTCGCGGCGCCGCGGTGGTGTTCTTCGCCTATATCGGCTTCGACGCGGTTTCGACCGCGGCGCAGGAGGCCATCAACCCGCAACGCGACATGCCGATCGGCATTCTCGGCTCGCTGGTGATCTGCACGACGCTCTACGTGGCGGTCGCCCTTGTGCTCACCGGCATGGTTCCGTACGACAAGCTCGACGTGCCCGATCCGATCGCGGTCGGCGTCAACGCCATCGGCGTCAAGTGGCTCGCGCCGATCATGAACTTCGGCATCATCTTCGGGCTGAGCTCGGTCATCCTGGTCCTGCTGCTGGGCCAGACCAGGATCTTCTACTCCATGGCGCGCGACGGCCTGCTGCCGCCGGTGGCCGCGCTGGTGCACCCGCGTTTCCGCACCCCCTATGTATCGACCATCGTCATCGGGACCGTGGTTATGGTGCTCGCGGGGCTGCTCCCGATCGGTCTGCTCGGCCAGCTCGTGAGCATCGGCACATTGCTGGCTTTCGCCATCGTCTGTCTCGGCGTGCTCGCCTTGCGCTTCACCGATCCCGAGCTCCCGCGGCCGTTCCGGACGCCGGCGGTCCATCTGGTCGCGCCGGCCGGCGCCGCGTCGGCAGTGTTCCTGATGCTGGGGCTGCCGGCCGACAGCTGGATCCGCCTGCTGGTCTGGCTGGTGGTCGGACTTGCCATCTATTTCGGCTACGGCAAATGGCACAGCCGGCTGGGATTGGCTGCGGCGGTGTCAATTCAGTCCCCTCCCCCGCTTGCGGGCGAGGGTTAGGGAGGGGGCAATTTCAGGGCACGGACTCGTATCGAGAGCCCCCCTCCCCAACCCTCCCCCGCAAGCGGGAGAGGGGGCGAAAACGTTCGATCGCACCGGTAAATTCGCGGACCAGTCCAAAAGCGGCGCTCAATATGACCTCGCACGTTCCAGGCAATCTTAAAGATGCTATCCTTCACATCGGCCTCTCCATCCGGAGACCCGGTGGGCAGGCCTCCGAGAGGGGAGCGATCCATGCTGCAACGCCTCGCCATCGCCGGTATCGCCATCGCTGCGGGAATCGCGATTTCGAGCCCTCCGCTCCAGGCGCAGACGCTCGACAAGATCAAGCAGCGCAGCGTCCTGGTGGTCGGCACCAAGGCCGATTACAAGCCGTTCGGCTTCCGCGATCCGAGCGGCGCCATCGTCGGTTTCGATCCCGACCTTGCCAAGGACGTGGCCGACCGGCTCGGCGTCAAGCTGCAATTGGAGCCGGTGGTCTCGGCGAACCGCATGCAGTTCCTGCAGCAAGGCAAGATCGACCTCATGCTCGCCACCATGAACGTGACGGACGAACGGCGCAAAACGGTCGGTATCATCGAGCCGAGTTATTATGCGTCAGGCGTCAACGTATTCTTGAACCGCAAGGTTGGATTCAAGAACTGGGAGCAGCTCAAGGATCAGAAGATTTGCGGCATCCAGGGCGCCTTCTACAACAAATACGTGGCGGAGAAATACGGCGCCGACATCGTCGCGTTTCGGGGCCAGAACGAAGCCGAGACGGCGCTGCGGCAGGGCAACTGCATCGGCTGGCTCTATGACGACACCGCCTTCATGGAGCGGCTTGCCGATCCCAAATGGGCAGGGTTCGAGATGCCGCTGGAGACCATCTTGACCGAGCCGTGGGGTGCCGCCGTGAAGCTGGAGGAGCGCGACGGGCCATGGGGGCAGTTCATGGCGAAGACGATCGCCGACTGGCATCGCAGCGGCAAGCTCATCGAGCTGGAGAAGAAGTGGAACATCGCGCCGTCCGCCTTCCTCAGGAAAGCGCGAGCAGAGACCAAGTGAGCGCCAGCTCGCCGCATCGATGACGGATTTTCAGCCGCTCTGGGACTGGTTCCGCGATCTCCACGCGACCACCGGCGTCAAGCTCACCATCTTTTATGACGCCTTCGACCGGGCGCGCTTCTTCAACGGGTTCCTGACATCGGTGCGGCTGATGGCGCTGTGCATCGTGGCGAGCGTCGCCATCGGAATTGTTGGCGCCTGGGTGCAGGGATCGCGGTCTTGGCTCCTGCGCGCCATCACGGCCGGATATATCCAGTTCTTTCGCAACACGCCGCCGCTGGTGCAACTCTATTTCTTCTATTTCGCACTGGGGTCATACCTGCGGATGACCAATGCGACGGGGCTCGAAGTTCCGATCGTCACCAATTTTTCCTGGGCAGCCATCTGCCTGTCGCTTTATGCCGGTGCGTTCAACGTGGAAATATTTCGCGCCGGCATCGAGGCGGTCCCCAAGGAGACCGTCGAGGCTGCTGAAGCGCTAGGCTACAGCGGGCTGCGGGCTTATCTCCATGTGATCCTGCCGCTCGCCTTCCGCATCAGCCTCCCGGCCCTGAACAACAATCTCGTCAACCTCGTGAAGACCACGACGATCGCTTACGCCATCGCGGTTCCGGAGATGCTTTATGTCGCCAACCAGATCTGGTCTGACGAATTGAACGTCACCGAAATGATGAACGTGCTGCTGGTCATTTACGTGGCCCTGGTCGGAGTCGTGGTCTATGTCATGGGCCGCTGGGAGCGGGCCTTGCGCATACCCGGCTACACGGCATGATCGGCGCCGGACGCACCGATCTTGCCGTTCTCAAGGCGTTTGCCCCGATCGCGGCGTCGCGGACTTCCGCCGTGCCGTTCACGGCGCGCCATGGCGTCATGCTGATCGGCGCCCTGGTGCTCGCGGTCTACATCGGCGATGCCCAGGCCGGTCCCGGCACGCCGTCGATCCCCGCCACCATCCTCAAATGGACGCCGCTCCTGGCCCAAGGCTTTGCGCTGAACATCGCCATGAGCGTGCTTGCGATGGCGATCGGCACCGGGCTCGGAACCGCGCTGGGCCTCGGACTGATCTCGCTCACGCGGCCGGTGCGGGCTTCGTCGTGGCTCATCACCCAGTTCTTCCGCAATGCGCCGTGGCTGGTGCTGCTGTTCTACTGCGTCCTGCTGATGCCGTTTGAAGTGCGCATCGGCGGCGTCATCGTGCCGCTGCCCGGCTGGGCCAAGGCGACCGCCGGGCTCGCGCTGCCCGTCATGGCGAACGTGGCGGAACTGGTGCGTGGGGCGGTGCAATCCATCCCCTCCGGCCAATGGGAAGCGGCGGAAGCATCGGCGTTCACCCGCCTGCAAACGCTGCGGCTGGTGATCCTGCCGCAATGCGTGAAGCGCATGATGCCGCCCTGGATGAATCTCTACGCCATCGTCGTCGTGGCGACGCCGCTCACCTCCATCGTCGGCGTCAGCGAGGCGATGACGCTCACCGGCGACATATTGTCGTCCGAGGGCCGCACCGAACTTTTGGTGCCGATGTATCTCTACCTGCTCACCTGGTTCTTCCTCTACTGCTATCCGATCGCCCGCGCGACGATTGCGGTGGAACGGCGCTTTGCGGTGCGGTGATGGTTTCGCCCGTCGCCTGGAACCCGGATCTGCCGCTGATCCGCATGCGCGAAGTGGTCAAGAAATTCGGCGCCGCCACCGTCCTCGATGGCATCTCGTTGGACGTGATGAAGGGGCAGGTGATCTGCATCATCGGCCCGTCGGGCGCCGGGAAATCCACCCTGATCCGCTGCATCAATGCCCTGGTGCCGATCGACAGCGGTTCGATCCTGGTGGAGGGGCAGGAGGTCAACGACCCCATGCTCGACAAGCTCGCGCTGCGCCGCAAGGTCGGCATGGTGTTCCAGCAATACAACCTGTTCCCGCACCGCACCGCGCTCGCCAACATCATGATGGCGCCCGTCCACGTGCTCAAGCGCAAGCGCGCGGACGTCGCGGCGCAGGCGCGCGCCTTGATGCGCAAGGTGGGGCTCGACGGCAAGGAGGATTTCTATCCGGGCGAGCTGTCCGGCGGCCAGCAGCAACGCGTCGCCATTGCCCGCAGCCTCGCCATGCAACCCGACGTCATGTTGTTCGACGAGGTGACGGCGGCGCTCGACCCGGAAACCGTGAAGGAGGTCCTGGTCACCATCCGCGAGCTTGCCGAAGAAGGCATGACCTGCGTCATCGTCACCCATGAGATGGGATTTGCCCGCGAAGTGGCCGACGAGATCTATTTCACCGACCGCGGCGTGGTCGTCGAGCACGGGCCGCCGGCGGACTTCTTCACCAACTGCCGCGACGAACGCACGCGGCGGTTCCTCAGCCAGAATTCTTTGACCGTCCGCTTGTTGGCCCGCCCGATCCATCTCTTCCGTTGGACGAAGGATGTGATCCAGCCGCACCTGCGCGTGCCCCCTCCCTTACCCCCCGCAAGCGGGAGAGGGGATTGGCCGGGCGCGGCCCGCTGCTTCGCTCCCTCTCCCGTTTGCGGGGAGAGGGGGCCATTTTTGATGTTCTGCATCGAAGGCTCGTGGCTTGATCGCACTCTGGTGAGAAGCAACTCTTCCGGGGTGGCGTCCTCGGCGGCTCCGCAGTAAGAGACGGTCCGGACGGCGCCAACCCCGAACGAGGTGCAACCTGCGCAAGTCGTTGACCGAGTTCGAGGTACCACACCGGTTGCGTGCCTTCATCCGCGCCCGGGAATCCAGCCTCATCTTGCTAGCGGCGGTCGCCGGGGCGCTCGCCGGCGTCGTCGTCGCGGCGATGAGCAATGGCGTCGACCTGCTGCACAGCCTGTTTTTCGGGCTGCCGCTCGGTCAGCGCCTCTCCGCGCTCGCGAGCCTCGATCCCGTCGTGGCCGTGCTGGTGCCGATGCTGGGCGGTCTCGCGCTGGGCGTCGCCCACATCTTCATCGCGGCGTGGCGGCCGGCGCGCGAGGTCGACCCGATCGAGGCCAATGCGCTCCATGGCGGCCGGATGTCGTTCATCGGCAGCGTGATCGTGGCCCTGCAGACGGTCTGGTCGAGCGGCGTCGGTGCGTCGGTGGGCATGGAGGCGGGCTACACCCAGCTCGCCAGCGGCATTGCGTCGCGGATCGGCCGCGCCTTCCGGCTGAGGCGCGCGGACCTGCGCATCCTGGTCGGCTGCGGCGCCGCAGGCGGCATCGCCGGCGCGTTCGGCGCGCCACTCGCCGGCGCCTTCTACGGCTTCGAGCTCGTGATCGGAAACTATTCGGTGACGAGCCTCGCGCCGGTCGGGGTCGCTTCGCTGCTCGGCTATCTCGTCGCCGGCGGCCTTGCCACGGCTCGCCTCGGCGTCGTCGCGCCGCAAGCGGCCGCGGTCACCAATCACGATCTCGTCTTGGCCGCGCTGCTCGGCCTGGTGATCGCCTTGTTCGGCATCGCGCTGATGCGCGGGGTCTATCTGTTCGAAGCCGCGCTGGACCGCTGCAAGCTGCCGGCGGTGGTGCGGCCCGCCGTCGGCGGGGTCATCGTCGGCCTGTTCGCCATCGTCACGCCGCAGGTGATGTCTTCGGGTCACGGCGCGCTGCGCCTGTCCGGCATGCTCGATCTGCCGCTGGCGTCGATCGCGACCATTCTCGTGCTCAAGGCGCTGGCATCGATCGTCTCGCTCGGATCGGGCTTTCGCGGCGGGCTGTTTTTCGCATCCCTCCTGATGGGGGCGCTGGGGGGGCAGCTGTTCGCCACCGCGATCACCGCGATCGATCCGGCGCTTTATGTCGACTCCAACGCCTATGCGGTGGTCGGCATGAGCGCGCTCTCCGCCTCGGTGATCGGCGCCCCGCTGACCATGATCTTCGTCGCGTTGGAATCGACCGGCAATCTGTGGCTCACCGCCGCCGTGCTCATCGCCGTCATCATCTCGGCGCAGGTGACGCGCGAGCTGTTCGGCTATTCGTTCGCGACATGGCGCTTCCATCTGCGCGGCGAGACAATCCGCAGCGCCGCCGATATCGGCTGGCTGCGCGATCTCACGGTCGGCCGCATGATGCGCCAGGACGTCAAGACCGTCTCCTCCGAGATGACGGTGGCGGCGTTCCAGGAAGCCTTTCCGCCGGGCTCGACCGGCCAGGTGGTGGCGGTCGACAACAACGGCCGCTATGCCGGCTTGGTCATGGTCGCGGAAGCCCATGCCGCCGAACTCGGCGAGAACGCCTTCATTTTCGAAATCCTGCGCCATGCCGAGCGATATGCTGCTGCCGAGCATGACGGTGCAGGAGGCGGTCGCGGCGTTCGATCGAACCGAATCCGAGGTGCTTGCCGTGGTCGATGCGCCGTCGTCGCGCCGGGTGCTGGGAACGTTGAGCGAAGCCCATGCGCTACGCCGCTATCTGGCAGAGCTCGAGCAGCGACGGCGGGAATACGCCGGAGCCCGGTAGGGTGCGGCTAAGGCGGAATGGTTCGATCGGGGTGATCCCTCCCGGAGACACAGAAAGAGCGGCTTGCCCGGCACCTCGGCGCTGCCCACATTCGCGGCGCCACCAGCCTGATAGATGGGCCGCGGCGCCGCTGGACGGCCGTGCGGCAAGGGTGGTATAAGCCGCCGCCCCAGAATTGTGCGGCGCAACATCGGTTAACCGATCCATGAGTGCCAGCGTCGCCGCCCCCCACCGGGGCGATGAAGCTCCCAACCGGGGGTCGCGCATGCGACCACGACCGATTCCCGCAACGATGCCCGGGTCCGATTGCTGGGCCTCGCCGTCGGCAGCATCGGCGTCGTTTACGGCGACATCGGAACCAGCCCGCTTTACGCACTTCGCGAAGCGGTCAACGCCGCGGTGGGTCCCAACGGCGCGGCGACGCCCGGCGCGGTGCTCGGCGTGCTGTCGCTGATCCTGTGGGCGCTCATCTTCATCGTCACGTTCAAATATGTCATCGTGCTGCTGCGCGCCGACAACAACGGCGAAGGCGGCACGCTGACCCTGATGGCGCTGGCGCGCCAGGTGACCGGCGACCATGCCCCCGCGGTGGTGATGCTCGGCATCGTCGGCGCTGCGCTGTTCTTCGGCGATGCGCTCATCACGCCGGCGATCTCGGTGCTGTCCGCGATCGAAGGCTTGAAGATCGTGGCGCCCTGGTTCGATCCCTACATCGTGCCCCTGACCGTCACGATCCTGGTCGTCCTGTTCGCGGTGCAAGTCGCGCGGGACCGCGAGCGTCGCGAATTTCTTCGGTCCGGTCATGACGGTGTGGTTCTTCGTCATTGCCGTGCCGGGCGTAATTTGGATCGCGAAGGATCCCGGCGTGCTGGTGGCGTTCAACCCGGTCTATGGGCTCGCCTTCCTGTTCGGCCACGGCGCCGTCGGGCTGGTGGCGCTGGGAGCGGTGTTCCTGGCGGTGACCGGCGCGGAAGCGCTCTATGCGGACCTCGGCCATTTCGGCCGCACGCCGATCCAGCTCGCATGGCTGGTGCTGGTGTTCCCGGCCCTGACGCTCAACTATCTCGGTCAGGGCGTGCTGATTCTCGCCGATCCGAAAGCGATCGAAAACCCGTTCTTCCTGCTCTATCCCGAATGGGCGCAGCTGCCGATGGTGGTGATGGCGACGGTCGGCGACCGTGATCGCGAGCCAGGCGGTGATCACCGGCGCCTATTCGCTGACCCGGCAGGCGATCCAGCTCGGGCTGATGCCGCGCCTCGAGGTCCGCCACACCTCGGCGGTGCATGAGGGGCAGATCTATATCCCCCGGGTCAATTCCGGCCTCCTGATCGGGGTGCTGCTCCTGGTCGCGCTGTTCCGCTCGTCGAGCGCATTGGCTTCGGCCTATGGCATCGCCGTCACCGGGACCATGGTGGTCACGGCGATCATGGCATTCATCGTCATCCGCAAGGTCTGGCGGTGGTCGCTCCCGGCCACCATCGCGCTGATCGCGCCCTTCATCGTCGTCGACACCACGTTCCTCACGGCCAATCTCCTGAAAGTGGTCGAAGGCGGCTGGGTTCCGCTGGCGCTCGCCGGCGGCGTGATGGTCGTCATGTACACGTGGCGGCGCGGCACCCGCCTGTTGGCGGAAAAGACCCGCCGGCTGGAAACGCCGCTCGACTCCCTGGTCGCCATGCTGGAGAAGAAGCCGCCGCAGCGCGTTCCGGGCACCGCGGTGTTCCTCACCAGCGATCCCAGCAGCGCGCCGACCGCCTTGCTGCACAGCCTCAAGCATTACAAGGTGCTGCACGAGAAGAACGTCATCCTGTCGGTCGAAACCGAGCACATGCCACGGGTGCCCGCGGAGGAGCGCGTGCGCATAGCGCCGGTCGGGCAGACCTTCTCGCGGGTGACACTGCGGTTCGGTTACATGGAGACGCCGAACGTGCCGAAGGCGCTCGCGATCGCGCGCAAGCTCGGCTGGCAGTTCGACATCATGTCGACCTCGTTCTTCCTGTCGCGCCGCGCGCTGCGTCCGGCGGCGCGGTCGGGCATGCCGCGCTGGCAGGACCGGCTGTTCATCAATCTGGCGCGCGCGGCCAACGACGCCACCGACTATTTCCAGATTCCGACCGGCCGCGTCGTCGAAGTGGGCACCCAGGTCACGATCTAGCGATCTGGGTTCGACCAATCCGCGCCGCATTCTGGCCCTTGATTATTCCCGGTTTTGGACCATGGTTCGGATGCAGCGGAAAAATGGGGCTCGGTTCGACCATGTACGGGTTATTTGGCCGCGGCGGCGTGCGGGACTTGACGCCGGACGAGGTCGCCGCCGGGCTGACCGCCGGAGAGATCCTCCTCATCGACGTGCGCGAGCCGAAGGAAACCGAGCAGGAGCGCATTCCCGGCGCGGTGCTCGCGCCGCTGTCGCAATTCGACCCCGTGAACCTGCCGGACCCGCACGGGCGCACCGTCGTCTTCACCTGCGGCTCCGGCGTCCGTTCGATCAAGGCCGCCGAGATCGCCCAGGCCGCGGGGCTCGCCTATGACGCGCATCTGGCCGGCGGCCTGAAGGCCTGGAAAGCGGCCGGCCTTCCCACCGAAAAATGATGCGCCGCGGCGCCGGCGCCGATAGAACGGAGCGCGCCGCGGCAATGATTCCACAGCATGATCCCGAAAAGTTGCAGACTTTTCGGACAAGGTCATGCTCGAGAACGGCTGCAGTGCGAGCGGAGGACGACAATGCGGGTGATGTTCGTCGTGGTGGCCCTGGCCGGCCTGCTGGGTGGGATGCCGACCGGGGAGGCGCGCGCCTGGTATCCCTGGTGCGCGCGGTATGTGGCCGGGGTGCAGAGTGACTGCAGCTATGTGAGCCACCAGCAGTGCATGCTGACTGTCAGCGCCGTCAGCGGCTTTTGCGCACAGAACCCGGCGCCGCCGCCGTTGCTCGTGCCGCCGCCGCGCCACGTCCGGCGGCGGCCCAATTGACGCGCCGTCCGAGGCGGGGAGGGCGACGATGCGCAACGCCGGCGTTCTGACCGCATTGGGCATCGCGGCATTCGCCGCCCTTGCGGGCGGCCGGAGCACGGTGGCGCAGACCGAGCGCTTCGTGAATGTCTACAATTGGTCGGACTATGTCGCACCGACCGTGCTCGACGATTTCACCCGGCAGACCGGAATCCGGGTCCGCTACGATACCTTCGATTCCAACGACACGCTCGAGACCAAGCTGTTGGCCGGCAAATCCGGTTACGATGTCGTGGTGCCGACCGCCTATTTCCTCGAGCGCCAGATCAAGGCCGGGGTGTTCCAGAAGCTCGACAAGGCGAAGCTGCCGAATCTCGTCAACGCGTGGCCGGAGATCGCCAAGCGGCTCGCCGTCCATGATCCCGGCAACCAATACGCCGTCAACTACATGTGGGGTACGGTCGGCATCGGCTTCAATGTGAAGAAGGCTCGCGAAATTCTCGGGCCCGACGCCACGATCGACAGCTGGGACCTCGTCTTCGACCCGGCGCGGCTCGCCGGGTTCAAGGACTGCGGCCTCCACATGCTGGACTCGCCGGACGACATCCTGCCGACGGCGCTGCGTTATCTCGGGCGCAACCCGAATTCGGCCGACCCCGTCGACCTCGAGGCGGCGGCCGATCTGGTGACGAAAGTGCGGCCCTTGGTGCGCAAGTTCCATTCGTCGGAATACCTCAATGCCCTCGCCAGCGGCGAGATTTGCCTCGTGGTCGGCTGGTCCGGCGATATCAAGCAGGCCCAGAAACGTGCCGCCGAGGCCAAGAACGGCGTCGACATCGGCTATGCATTGCCGAAGGAAGGCGCCCAGATGTTCTTCGACAATTTCGCCATCCCGAAGGACGCCCGCAATGTCGGCGAGGCCCACGCCTTCATCGATTATTTCCTGCGGGCGGACGTGGCGGCAAAGAACACGGACTTTCTATCCTACGCGAATGGAAACCTCGCCAGCCAGAAGCTGATCGATCCGGCGATCCTGTCCGATCGCACCATTTACCCGGATGAGGCGACCATGGCACGCCTCTATACGATCAACGCCCATGACGCCAAGACGACACGGCTGATGAACCGGCTCTGGACCCGGATCAAGACCGGGCGGTGATCAGAGCGTGATCCGGAGAAGTTGCGGGCTGTTCGGGCAAGGAGATGCTGAAAATTCGAGAGATTTGAGTGTTGTCCGCTTTATCCTGAACGACTTGTGCCGGCCGGTCGCACGCCGTCACCTGGGTTATGCATGGCAACATTACTCCCGTCGCCGCCGCGCATGACAACGTCTCCGTGCATATGCGTCGAAACGTGTTACAGTGGTCGATGCGAGAGCAAAATGACATCGCAAGAACCATCGAAAGATGAGGAAAAGGGCCGCGTCCTGCCGTTCAGGCCTCGCGCACCGCGGTCCTGGAATGCGCAACTGCGCCTGCGGGACCAGTCGCGCAGCCCGGTCGACGACCTCAGCAAATATTCCCGCAGCCCGGACGAGGACAATCACCGCCATCGGATGGTGATGAACCTGCTCGCCTTCCTGGTGCTGGCGCTCATCGTTTATTGCGGCATCTGGCTCGCCAATACTCTGTCCCAGTTGCGCAAGGATCAGGATTGCGTGCTGAGCGGCCGCACCAATTGCGCGCCGATCCAGGTTCCCGTCAACCCGCGATAACGTCGCCTCTCCCCGCCGGCACATGGCAGGCGGGGAGGAGACGATGGTGGCCGGAACCGGTCAGAACACGAGCGGACGCAACTCGCGGCCGGCGATGCTGCCGACGATCAGCGACACCGGGGCCAGCCCGTCGACTCCCAGGGCGCGCGCCGCCGCCGGGCTGAGATCGATCACCCGTCCGCGCACGAACGGACCGCGGTCGTTGATGCGCACGACTGCCGAGCGGCCGTTGCGGCGATTGACGACGGTCACCTGGGTGCCGAACGGCAGGCTGCGATGGGCGGCCGTCATGGCCGCAGGGTTCATCTGCTCTCCGCTCGCGGTGTCACGGCCGCTGTACACCGATGCGAGGCCCGAACCCTCGAACGAACGGCCGCCTTTGGCCGTGTCCTTGATGGACGGTTCAGACGGCCTCGACGACGCCAACAGCTTCTCTCGCACGCTGCGCCGCCGGTGGGAATCCCGGCGCCACGCGCCGGCATCGCCGACGTGTGTGGGGCGGCGGGCGTTATTTCCATCGGCCCTCGTCAGCCCGTGGCGGGCATGCGCCACAGCCGGGCGGATGCTGGCGCCCGCCGTCAGCACGGCGGTCAGGGCGCTTGCCATGAGTACGTTGCGAAGGACACGTCGGTTGCGCTCTACGCGGTTATGTTTCAATACAAGTTCCTTTCACTTGGCGCCTTTTGCTGCGCCTTGTTACTCGTTGAGCCGGTCCAGCATACCTGCCTGCAACGTTGCTCGTTGTCTTCGGCATGCCGCCGCTGCACCGGCCGGTGATTGCCCCCAGCCGAGGGGCGGGGCTTCTGGGCACCAACTGTGTCCTCAATAGGGCATCACACGGTATGACCGGCATTAATGCGGGGCATGGCATTGCGCTCCACTGCCCTCTTCGGTATAGGAACCGCGATGGGGGTGCGGGCCATGTGGCCCGCTTCAGGGCTTGATGCGCCGTCCGGTGCGCCCGTCGAAAGCAGCGGATTTCCAGGAAGTTAGCGATGTCCTCAACCTTCGATACGGTAGCCAATATCATCGCCGAGACGTGCGATATCCCCCGCGATAAGATCAAACCCGAAAGTCATGCCATCAACGATCTCGGGATCGACAGCCTCGATTTTCTCGATATCGCTTTCGCGATAGACAAGGCGTTCGGGATCAAGTTGCCGCTCGAGCAGTGGACCCAGGAGGTCAATGACGGCAAGGCGACGACCGAGCAGTATTTCGTTCTCGACAATCTCTGCGCCAGCATAGACGGTCTGGTCGCGGCGAAGGGGGCGTAGCCCGCCCGCCATGCGGCTCGAGTATTTTCAGCTCATCGATCGGATCGTCGAACTCGATCTGGTGGGCCGCACCATCAAGGCGCAGGCGCAGGTTCCCGACACCAGTACGATCTTCGAGGGGCATTTCCCCGGCCATCCGCTGATGCCCGGCGTCTTGCTGATCGAGTTGATGGCTCAGACCTCAGGCTGGCTGATCATCGGCATCACCGGATTTGCGCGCATGCCGTTCCTTGCGGCGGTAAGGGAAGCAAAGCTGCGGACGTTCGTCGCTCCGGGACAAATGCTGTCGCTGCGGGCAAGCCTGCTGCATGATGGTTCCGGCTATGCGATAACGAAGGCAGCCGTCGACGTGGACGGCAAAACCGTGGCCGAGTGCGAGATCACCTTCCGAGTCATGGCCTTTCCGGATCCGAGATTCCGAACCAGCATGAGCGAGGTGGCGCAGCGCATCGGATTCCCGGTGGAGGCGTCCGCGAATGGCTGACGGGCCCCGCGAGACCTGGATCACCGGGGTCGGCATCCTGTCCTGCCTCGGCGAGGGGCCGGACGCGCATTGGCAAGCGCTGGACGCCGGCAAGATCAACGTCGATACCACGAAATTCGCGCCCTACATCGTCCATCTGCTGGCGCCGGTGAATTTCGACGCCCAGATCCCGAAAAAGGGCGATCAGCGGCAAATGGAGCCGTGGCAGCGGATCGGCACCTATGCCGCCGGCCTCGCGCTCGCAAGCGCCGGGGCCAAAGGGAACGCGGACCTGCTCGGCCGCATGGACATGATCGTGGCCGCAGGTGGCGGCGAGCGCGATCTCGCCGCCGACGGCGCCATTCTCAGCGGCTTGCCCAAGGCGGGCGAGCAGGAGCCTTTCCTCAACGAAAGACTGATGAACGACCTGCGCCCGACGCTGTTTCTGGCTCAGCTTTCCAACCTGCTCGCCGGCAACATCTCGATCGTCCACGGCGTCACCGGCTCGTCGCGCACCTTCATGGGCGAAGAAGCATCCGGGGTCGATGCGGTCCGAATCGGGGTCGCGCGCATCCAGTCCGGCCAGAGCGACATCGTGCTGGTCGGGGGCGCCCAGAACGGCGAACGCAAGGAAATGCTGCTGCTGTACGAGTTCGCGCAGTTCAATCTCACCAAGGAATTCAAGCCGGTATGGGCACGCCACGGCCATCCCGGTTTCGCGCTGGGCTCGATGGGTGCGTTCCTGGTGCTGGAAAGCAGCGATAACGCGCGAGCCCGCGGCGCCAAGCCGATGGCCCGGCTCACCAGCGTGGTCAACGCCCGGTCCGAACGCAAGCCCGGCGACGTCACCACGACGCTCGCCCGGTTGTGGGACAAGATCGCGCTCCGGCGGGGCAAGAATGGCGCCTTTATTTCGGGAGCGACCGGCGTCGAACCCGCAACCTCCGAGGAGCGCGCTTTCCTCAAGGGCCATCCCGAATTTGCGGTGCGTGCCACCGGCAGCCATATCGGCCACGGGGTAGAACCGCAATTTGCCATGAATATCGCGCTGGCAGCCGTTGCGGTACAACGGGGTGCGTTGTTTGCTTCGCAGGATCCAACGGGGTTCGAGCGGGCGGCCGATGACGCACTCGCGCAGGCGGTCGTGACAGGCGTCGGGCATTGGCGCGGGGAGGGTTTGGCGCTAGTCGAGAAGATCGACTAGCCTTGTAGGGTGGGCAAAGGCGCGCTCTTCGCGCCGTGCCCGGAGAATGCCGGGGAGGTTGGAATGGCAGCCATGCACGACAAGGCCGGACGGCCGATGGTCGTCGTCACCGGAAGCGGTCTCGTCACCCCGCTCGGCGCGGGCAAGGTCGACAACTGGAAGCGGCTCACCGCCGGCGAGTCCGGGATCCATGCCATCACGCGCTTCGCTACAGAGAGTCTCAAAACCAAGATCGCGGGCACCATCGATTTCCTCACCGTGGAGCCGCTGTCGGCGCCCGCCATGGCGGAGCGTCTCGCCGAACTCGCGATCGAGGAGGCGATCGCGCAGTCCGGGCTCGGATCGCGCGGTCATTTCCCCGGCCCGCTGTTCCTGGCGGTGGCCCCAAACGAGCTCGAGTGGCCGCAGCGCGAGGTGCTTGCCAAGGCCTCCGGCGCCAACGAAACCGTCAGCTACGACGACCTGCTGCGCGCCGCCGCGTCGGGGCGGTTCCGTTCCTATCATGAGCGCTTCCTGTTCGGATCGGTCGGCGAGGCGCTGGCAGGCACTTTCGGCACCGAAGGGTCCCCGATCTCCCTGTCGACCGCCTGCGCTTCGGGTGCGAGCGCGATCCAGCTCGGTCTCGAGGCGATCCGGCGCGGCGAGACCGACGCGGCGCTGTGCGTCGCGACCGACGGCTCGATCAATGTGGAGAGCCTGATCCGGTTCTCGCTGCTGTCCGCCCTGTCGGTGCAGAACGATCCGCCCCAGGGCGCGGCGAAGCCGTTCGCCAAGAACCGCGATGGCTTCGTCATGGCCGAAGGCGCCGGCGCCATGGTGCTCGAGAGCTACGAGGCGGCGGTCGCCCGCGGGGCGAACATTCTCGGCGTGATCGCCGGCTGCGGGGAACTCGCGGATTCCTTTCACCGCACAAGGTCGAGCCCGGACGGCAAGCCCATCATTGGCTGCATCCGCAATGCCATCGCCGATGCCGGGCTGACCCCCGACGACATCGACTACATCAACGCCCACGGCACCGGCACGCCGGAGAACGACAAGATGGAATGCTTGGCCGTCTCCGCCGTGCTCGGCGATCGCGTCAAGGACGTGCCGATCTCCTCCAACAAGTCGATGATCGGACACACGCTGTCCGCCGCCGGCGCGGTGGAGGCGGTGATTACGCTGATGACGCTGGAGCACCAGCGCATTCCGCCCACCATCAACTACAACGTGCCGGATCCCGCGATCCTGCTAGACGTGGTGCCCAATGCCGCCCGCGACGCGCGCATGCGCCACGCCATCTCCAATTCGTTCGGGTTCGGCGGCCAGAACGTCTCGCTGGTATTGGCGCGGGAGCCGGCGTGATGGCATCTGCCGCCAGGCGGCGCGTCCTCGTGACCGGGGGAGGGCGCGGCCTCGGCGCGGCGATCGTCGAAGCGCTCGCGGCGGCCGGGCACGACGTGACCTTCACCTATCGCTCCGCCCAGGCCGAGGCGGAACAGGCGCTGCGAGCGCTCACCGCCGCCCATCCCGGTCAGAGCTTCGCCGCCCGGCGGGTCGATCTCGCCGACAAGGATGCGGTCGAGGCCTTTGCCGATCAGCTTGCGGAAGGGCCGCCCCATGGCGGCTTCGTGCATAATGCCGGACACACCTACGACACCCTCGCGGTGATGATGGAACAGGCCAAGGCCGAGGTGGCGATGCAGGTGAACTACTGGTCGTTCACCCGCCTGGTGAATACGCTGGCGCGCCCGATGATGCGGGCCCGCGACGGCC
Organism: uncultured Alphaproteobacteria bacterium; assembly: GCA_963800215.1. Classification (GTDB taxonomy): domain Bacteria; phylum Pseudomonadota; class Alphaproteobacteria; order Rhizobiales; family Xanthobacteraceae; genus JAJPKK01. The sequence continues at coordinate 194,231 of CAWCZY010000019.1, forward strand.
GGATCGCCGTGATCGGTTCGGTGACGGCGCTGCAGGCCAACCAGGGCAATGCCGCCTATGCGGCGTCGAAGGCCGCCTTGCTCGGCTACGTCCGTACCCTCGCCATCGAGATCGCGCGCACCGGCGTGACGGTGAACTATGTCGCGCCCGGATTCATCGATACCGCCATGCTGGCGCCCTATGCCAAGTTCCGCGACACCATCGAGGCCCAGATCCCGGCGCGCCGGTTCTCGCGGCCGGACGAGATCGCCGCCGTCGTCGCCTTCCTGCTGTCGCCCGGAGCGTCCTATGTCACCGGCGCGGTGCTGCCGGTTGACGGCGGGCTTTCCGCGGCGATAGGCATCCACCGCTGACGTTGTGCCGCCGGCTCGTGGTTCCGATCTTCAGCCGAATCTTCTCCCTCCCCTTGAAAAGGGGAGGGTTGGGGTGGGGATCGCAGGTCACAGGCGTGGCGTTTGTGGAGAGTCAGCGGACCCCCACCCCAACCCTCCCCTCGAAGGAGGGGGAGGGAGTTTGATTATCTGGAGATAGCAGCGGATGCGTGCGCTCACCCTCGTCGCCGACCGCAAGGTCGAGCTTGTCGAACTCGACTCCCCGCCGGCGCCGGTCGCGGGCGAGGTGCAGGTCCGCGTCAGGGCGGTCGCTCTCAACCACATCGACCTCTGGGGCTACCGCGGCATGGCCTTCGCCAAGCGCAAGATGCCGCTCGTGGTCGGCGCCGAAGCCGCCGGCGAGATCGCCGCGGTGGGGCCGGGCGTCACCGCGCTCGCGCCCGGCGATCCCGTGGTGATGTACGGCGCGCTCACCTGCGGCGTCTGCAAGGCCTGCCGCGAGGGCCGCGACAATCTCTGCGAGGACGTGCGCGGCATCATGGGCTTTCACGTCGACGGCTTCTCGCGCGAACTCGTCAACATGCCGGAACGCCTTGTCATCAAGGCACCGGCCGGACTGGCGATGCGCGACGCCGCCTGCGCGCCGATTGCGTTCTCGACCGTGGAGCACATGCTGTTCGACAATGCCAAGCTCCAGCCCGGCGAATCGATCCTGGTCCATGCCGGCGGGTCCGGTATCGGCACCGTCGCGATCATGATGGCGAAGGCGATCGGCTGCACGGTGATCACCACCATCGGCGACGACGCCAAGGCGGAGCGGGTGAAGGCGCTGGGCGCCGACCACATCATCAATTACCGGCAGGACCGTTTCGAGCACATGGTGCGCAAGATCACCGCCAAGAAGGGCGTCGACGTCGTATTCGAGCATGTCGGGGCGGCGACCTTCAACGGCTCGCTGCTTTCGCTCAAGCGAGGCGGCCGGCTGGTCACCTGCGGTGCGACCTCGGGGCCGACCGTGACCTTCAACCTGATGCAGCTGTTTCAGCAGCAATACCGGATCATCGGCTCGTTCGGCGCGTCGATGCGCAATATTCGCGACGGGCTGGCCAAGATGGCGGGCGGCATGCTGCCGGTGATCGACACCGAGGTCGAGCTTGCCGATTTCGAGCGCGGCCTGGCGCGCATCGAAGGACGCCAGGTGTTCGGCAAAGTGATCCTGAGCCTCTGATCCGGCGCCATGAGCAAGAGCTGGAAAGGCATCCGCGCGACGGCCCGCAACTGGCTGAAGTCGGCGGCCAATGTCGTCGCCGGGCGGGTCGCGACGGCGCTGCTCGCGCTGGCTCACCGATGCGACCGGGCGTGGATCAGCGACCGCGGCGGCGCCATCATGCGCACCATCGGGCCGTGGCTGCCGGAGCATCGCACCGGCTTCGCCAATCTGCGCGCCGCCTTTCCCGAAAAAACCGACGCCGAGATCGAGACCATCCTGCGCGGCGTGTGGGAGAATCTCGGCCGCGTCGGTGCCGAGATCGCCCATCTCGATCACATCTGCTCCGGCGACCGCTACAAGCGCACCTACATCGACTACACTCCCGACAGCATCGAGCGGTTCCTGCGGGCGAAGGACGACGGCAAGCCGGCCGTGGTCTTCGCCGCCCACCTCGCCAACTGGGAATTGCCGGCGGTGATCGCGGCGAGCGACGGGCTCGATTCCGTCGTGCTCTACCGCCGGCCCAATCTCGGCGCCATCGCCGACGCCGTGATCGCGCTGCGCCGCGGTTTCATGGGCGACCTCGTTCCCTCCAGCATGGGCGCGCCGGTAACGCTCGCGCGCGCTTTGGAGCAGGGCCGCCACGTCGCCATGCTGGTCGACCAGCATTACGGCCGCGGCGTCGAGGTGACTTTCTTCGGGCGCAAATGCCTGGCGAACCCGCTGATCGCCATGCTCGCCCGCGAGATCGAGTGCCCGATCCACGGCACCCGGGTGTGGCGGTTGCCCGGCAACCGCTTCGGCGCCGAATTCAGCCCGGAGGTGGTGCCGGTGCGCGACGCCGAGGGCCGCATCGAGGTCGCCGGCACCATGCAGGCGATCACGTCCGTGGTGGAGTCCTGGGTGCGCGAACACCCCGAGCAATGGCTGTGGCTGCACCGGCGCTGGCGGTAGAGGCTTGGTGAGGACTGCCTCAGTTCGGCTTCAGCCGCCGCAAGCGCATGGACGTTGCAACCCCTGAGGCGGTATTGTCGTGGCCGTGACCTCGAACATGCGCCGCCGACTGATCGCTCTCGCCGCCGCCTATGCCGTTGCGTTGCAGGTGGTGCTGACGAGCTTTGCCGTGATTGCGGCCGCCGGCGCAGTGCCGGAGCTGTGCACGTCGGGAACGCCCGGGACGCCGGGCTCCGATCGCGGGCATGCGCCGCCTTGCATCGCATGTTCGGCACTTTGCGGCCACGGCGGGTTCGCCGGACTGGCACCGGCCGGCGTTCGCCTATTGGCGCGGCGCGCCGCGGCCATTCGCGTCGAGCAGGGGATGCCGCGCCTCGCCGAGCGATCGGCGCCGCGCAATCTGCCGCCGTCGCGCGCGCCGCCGGCGGCCTGATCGCGACGTCGTTTGAGCGCGAACCAGGCCGGCCGAATGCCGGCATCATCCCTGTTATCGAGGCTTCGTTTCCATGAAAACCAGCATCCTCTTCGCCTGCATCCTATCCCTCGCGGCCGGCGCCGCAGCCGCCCAGCAGTTCAAGGCGGGCGCGCTCGAGATCGACCAGCCATGGTCTCAGGCCACCCCCAAGGGCGCCAAAGTGGCCGCCGGCTATCTCACCATCAAGAACACCGGCACCGATCCGGACCGGCTGGTGAGCGTGACTTCGCCTGCCGCCGGCAAATTGGAAATCCATGAAATGAGCATGGACAAGGGCGTCATGAAAATGCGCCCGGTGCCTGGCGGCCTCGAGATCAAGCCGGGCGAGACGGTCGAGCTCAAGCCCGGCTCGTTCCACATCATGATGATGGACCTCAAAAACCCGATCGAGCGCGGCAAGCCGTTCAAGGCGTCACTGACGTTCGAGAAGGCCGGGCCGGTCGAGGTCGAATTCGCCGTCGTGGCGCCGGGCGCGCCGCCGCCGGCCGCCGCCGCGCCGGCAGGCATGCCCGGTATGCCGGGAATGCCCGGCATGAAACACTGACTGGTCCTGTCGAGCACCGACGCCACTGCTCCCGCGCTTCACGCGCGGGGGAGTTGCTCACATTCGGCCCGGCGATGCGCGTGGATGGCCGCAGGGGCACCGGACTTATTTTTGTGAAAAACAACCCCATGCAAAGTAGAGCTGGTGGTGCTTGAATACCAAAAGGACCCCGCCCTGGCCCTCCGCGAAAACGGGGAGGGAAAGACGCTACTTCGGCTCCGGGAAATAGGGTTTGGTGGCCTCCGGCAGCGGCACGTTGAAGGCGTTGAGGATCATTGAGACCCCGGTGTAGTAGCCGAGGATGCCGACCAGCTCGACCGTGCCGCGATCGCCGAGGACGGCGTGGACGCGCTTATAGACGCGTTCGCTCACCCGCCGCGTTTTGTGGAGTTCCTGGACGAAATCGAAAATCGCGCGCTCGTCCTTGGCGGCCTTCTTGGGTGCGCGGCCGGCCTTGAGGTCGCGGATGGTCTGCGCCTTCACGCCGGCCTTTTCGGCGATCGGCGCGTGGGCATGCCATTCGTATTGCGCGCGCCAAATCCGCGCGATGCACAGGATCGCGAATTCCGACAGCCGCGGCTCGACTGCGGTGTTGAACCGAACATGGGCGCCCAGTTGCTGGGTCAACTCGCCGTATTTCGGCGCCAGCATGTAGACCCCGAACGGGCCGCCGAGCCGCACCCGGCCGCCGCGCGGACCGGCCCGCATCGATTCCAACAGCGCGCGCTGGTCCGCATCGAGCGTCTCTTCGGAAACGACCGGCAGGCGGTAGTTCAAGTTCTTTGCGGCCATGGTTCCTCAGTCGCGGAGCTGTCGGAAGGCGCGGACGTGCGGGATCGGCAACCCGTGAAGTCGCAGACTTCTAGGCACGATCGTGCACGAAATCAAAGAGATTAGCTGCTCTACCCCCGGGGCGTCGCGCGCGGGCGGGCGGCGGGCCGAAGGAATATGTCGGCCAGCGACGGGGCGCGCTGCGGCTTGCGCGCTTCATGCCGCGCCTTGCGGCCGGAATTGTGCGTCTGCGTCGCGGCCGGCGACTGTTCCGGGACCGCCGCAGGGGCGTCCGCGGCAGACGAGTCCGCGGCCTTGGCGGCCGAGGGCGGAGCCTCGACCTCGGCCGTCGCCGATTGGTCGCTGGCCGGCCCGGCATGGACCAGGGTCGCGGGAACGGCGCCATGATATCGCGCGGAATCCTTTGTGCTCGCAGCCTGACCGCCGGCCGCGGCCGGCCGCTGCGCCATGGCCGCGGGCTGCGCGGTTACCACGGCCGCGGCAACCGGACGCGGTTCAGCGATGACCGGGTGTTGCGCGGCACTCGCGAGCGCGAAGTTCGCGGCGCCGTCGGGCTGGATGTCCGGGCGTTCCGCCACAGCAGCCGGCTTGTCCCCGGCGACTGACGCTTGCGGCCCAGCGGCTTGCTGTCCATCACCTTGCAGGCCGAGATACATCACGCCCGACGCCATCACCAGCGGCGGTGCCAACAGGACGAAGGCACTCACCGCGAGCTGGACTCGGATGTCGCCGCGCTTTCGCTTGGTCGCGCCGTCTGGAACCATTGTGAACCCCACCCGTCTGCGATTTGGCGGTCTGCGAACCGCCCCTTACCGCCCCCTGCGGGAATCAATCGCCATAAAGTGACGCCGATATAGCACTCATATACGGGAAATTTTGTTGTAAAGGCAACCTACTTACGGCCGAATCAGGCCGATTCCGGGCCGGGACCCGGCCTCGCCCACAAAAATCGGCGCGGGCAGGGGCGGCCGACCCGATCGACGCGGCGTTCAAAGGCCGGCCGCTGCATACTTTTCGGCAGAATGCTTTAGAATGACCGCCAAAACGAAGGGAGGACAGCTATGCCGGCGCATCGCGTCGCCTTGCTCTTTGCCGCTGCCGTGCTGTTGCCGCTCACGCCGGCTGCCGCCGATGCGTTGAAGGTCGCTGTGGCGCAGCGAGGCCAGTGGGACACGGCGATCACCGAACTCGGCCAGCGTTCCGGCATTTTCGCCAAGCGCGGCCTCACGGTCGAAATCCTCTACACCCAGGGCGGTCCGGAAGCCCATCAGGCCGTGATCTCCGGGAGCATGGACATCGCTTGCGGCGGCGGCATCGAATCCGCCGTAGCGGGCTATTCCAAGGGCGCACCGGTGCGGATCATCGGCAGCGCCATGATCGGCTCGCCGGACACTTACTGGTTCGTGGTCGCGAATTCGCCGATCAAGTCGCTCGCCGACGCCGCCGGCAAGACCATCAGCTATTCCCAGAACGGCTCGTCGAGCCACGCCGCGCTGCTCGCCTTGCTCGCCCAATACAAGGTCGACGCCAAGCCGGTCTCGACCGGCGGCCACCCGGCCACGCTGACCATGGCCATGACCGGCCAGATCGACATCGGCCGCGGCGCCGCGCCGTTCGGGCTGGAACTCGTCGACGAGGGCAAGATCAGGATCATTGCCCGCGGCAGCGAGATCAAGGCGCGCTCCGACCAGACCGTGCGGGTGTGCCTGGTCAACGCTCAGGTGCTGGAACAGCGCGGCGACGCCGTGGCGCGCTTCATGCAGGGCTACCGCGATACGATCGACTGGATGTATTCCGACCCCGCGGCGATGACCGTCTACGAAGAATTCTCCGGCGTGCGCCACGAACTGATGGCGAAAATCCGCGACCAGTATTTCCCCAAATCGACGCTGTGGCCGGACCAGATCCGTGGCCTCGATCTCGTGCTGGCCGACAGCCTCAAGAACAAGTTCATCGCCAAGCCCCTGACCGCGGAGCAGGTCAAGGACATGATCCAGATTCCCGCGCCGCTGAAATGAACGCGATCGAGGAGTGGTTCATGCGCATGTTCCAAGCCTTCGCTCTCGCGGCCGTGGTCGCGGCCGGCACCGGCCATCGTGCCGACGCCCAGGAGAAGCTCCTGGTGTCGGTGCCCCAGCGCGGCCTGTGGGACACTGGTGTCTCCGAACTCGGCCGGCGCGCCGGCATATTCAAGAAGCATGGCCTCGATCTCGATATCCTCTTCACGTCCGGCGGCGCGGAGTTGCAGCAGGCGGTGATCGGCGGCAGCATGGACATCGCCGCCGGCATCGGTGTCTCCGGAGCCATCGGCGCCTATTCCAAGGGCGCGCCGTTGCGCCTGATCGGCAGCGAGATGATCGGCGCGCCGGACCTCTACTGGTATGTGGTGCCCAATTCTCCGATCAAGGCGGTGGCCGACATCAACGGCAAGACGGTCGGCTTCTCCGTCACCGGCTCCTCCAGCCATGCCGGGCTGCTGGAATTCGCCCGTCAGAACCGTCTCGACATCAAAGCGGTGGCAACCGGCAATATGCCGGCGACCTTCACACAGGTCATGACCGGCCAGATCGATGTCGGCTGGGCGGCGGCGCCGTTCGGCATCGATGCCCTGGAGGACGGCAAGATCCGGCTGATCGCGCGCGGCTACGACGTGGACGCGCTCAGGGGCCGGACGACCCGCGTCATCGCCACCAATCTCGACATGCTCGGCAAGCGCAATGCGAGCCTCGAACGCTACATGCAGGCCTACCGCGAAACCGTCGACTGGATGTATTCGGACGATCCGGCGGTGCTCGAGATTTATGGCGATTATTCCGGCTTTCCCGAGCGCGTGGTGAAGCGGGTCCGCGACTTCTTCCCCAAGGAGACCATGTTGCCCGACCGCATCCTGGGCATCGACCAGATCATTTCCGACGCGACCAAGCAGCGATTCATTCTCCAGCCGCTCACCAAGGAACAGGTGGCGGAGTTCGTCAAGATTTCAGCCCGCGCCGACGCCGTGATCGCGGCCAATGTCGGTGTCATGCCCCGCGAAAGCGGGGCATCCAGTAATCCCTGCACTGTCGGTGGAGCTCGCGCCGTGCAGTCCGGTGGTTACTGGATCGCCCGGTCAAGCCGGGCGATGACAACAGTGGAATCTCCAACCAGGTAGTGATGATGACCCCATTCGTAGCGAGCGAAGTGAAGGCGTTGTTCTTCGACGTGTTCGGCACCCTGGTGGACTGGCGCAGCGGCATCGCCCGGGAGGCGAGGGCGGTCCTCGAGCCGCTCGGCCACCGCGCGGACTGGTTCGCCTTCGCCGACGCCTGGCGTGACGAATACCAGCCGGGAATGGAGGAGGTGCGCGCCGGACGCATCCCGTTTTCCAAGCTCGACGTGCTGCACCGGCGCAATCTCGATCGCATCCTGCCACGGTTCGGGATGGCGGACCTGTCGGAGGAGGTGAAAACCTATCTCAACCGTGCCTGGCACCGTCTCGATGCGTGGCCGGACGTCGCGCGCGGGCTGCATCTCCTCAAGCGGCGCTTCCTGCTGGCGCCGGTGTCGAACGGCAACATCTCGCTCATGGTCGAACTCGCCCGCCGCAACGGCTTGCCGTGGGACGCCATCCTCGGCGCCGAGATCGCCGGCGACTACAAGCCCAAGCCGCGCGTCTATCTCGCCGCCGCCGAAGCGCTCGACCTGCCGCCGGGCGCGTGCATGATGGTCGCCGCGCACACCGGCGATCTCGTCCACGCGGCCGGGTGCGGCCTGCGCACGGCCCATGTGGCGCGGCCCAACGAACGCGGCGAGGGCCGCGGCGAGGCGGAGCCGGGCAAGCCGATGGATCTTGCCGTCTCTGGCCTCCCGGAGCTCGCGGATCTGCTCGGTGGCTGACGGCGTTCCCAGGGGGTCCAGTGGCCCATGTACGAGACGCATGGTGCGGTGCCGCGCCGGAGTGTATATGTTGCCGTCATGAGCAATCCTCCGATTTCTTCCTTCAGACGTCACCAGGGAACGCCGCGGCGGCGGCGGTTTCGGGGCATTCCCGTGCGTACCCTGGTGCCGAACCTCATTACCCTGCTGGCGCTGTGCGCCGGGCTCACCGCGATCCGCCTTTCCGCCGAAGGCAAGCTCGAATGGGCGCTCGGCGCCATCGTGTTCGCCGCGGTGCTGGACGGACTCGACGGCAGGGTGGCGAGGCTCCTCAAGGGCACGTCGCGATTCGGCGCCGAACTCGACAGCCTCGCCGACTTCGTCAATTTCGGCGTCGCGCCGGGCCTGACGCTGTATTTCTGGAGCCTTCACGAGCTCAAATCGGCCGGCTGGATCGCCGCCATGGTGTTCGCGATCGCCGCCGGGCTGCGGCTGGCCCGTTTCAACGTCATGATCGACGATCCCAATCGTCCGGCCTGGGCGGCGAATTTTTTCGTCGGCATGCCGGCGCCGGCCGGCGCCATCACCGTGCTGCTGCCGGTCTACATGCAATTCCTCGGCGTGCCGCAGCTCGCCATCATCCCGCCCGTAACGTTCGTCTATACCCTCGCCATCGCGTTCCTGATGGTATCGCGGCTGCCGGTCTATTCCGGCAAGAAGCTCGGCACGAGGGTGCCGCCGGACTTGGTGCTGCTGGTGTTCATCGGCGTCGTGCTGTTCTTCGCGCTGCTGATCAGCTACCCCTGGGAGGTCCTGACCATCGGCACCGTGCTTTATCTCGTGAGCCTGCCGTTCGGGTTCATGTCCTATCGCGAATGCGCCCGCCGCGACGCGCGCGCGCTGCTGCCGGCCGGCAAGGACGAGACCGCGGCCGCCCCGGACCGGCCGTCACCGGTGGTACCGTTCGAGCCCGGTGCCGACGCCGGCGACAGTGAGCGGCCGACCCGCCATTGATTTGGATCGCCCCATGCCGCGCACGCAAAAAATCCTCCGCTCCGGCGAAATCGCCGGCGAAACCGTCGACACGCTGCTGCTCAAATTCGAGGACCGCTCGAAGCAACAGGGTTTCGTGTTCGGAGGCAAGGGGACCTGTGTCGAATTCGATTTCCCGGTGCCGCCGCTGCTGCGCACCGACGATCTCCTGGTGCTCGACGACGGCCGCCTCGTCGAAGTCGTGGCCGACGTCGAACCCGTGCTGGAGGTGCGCGAGAAGGATTTCGCCAAGGCCGCGCGGCTCGTGCTGGCGCTTGGCAACCGCCACGTTCCCGTCCAGATCCTCGCCAACCGCCTGCGCATGCTCGCGCATCCCGATATTGCGCTGTTGCTGACGCAACACGGCTTCGCTCCGGCGATGGTGATGGCCCCGTTCGAGCCTGACGACGGCGGCGCGCACGGGCATGATCACGACCATGAACATCAAGGGCACGATCATGGCCACGCGCATGGCCACGCGCATGGCCACGATCATGACCATCACGGCCATGAACATCACGACCACGACCATGACCATCAGGGCCACGATCACGGTCACCGGCACGGCAAGATTTGAGCCGGGGCCGGCGGCGGGCCGCATCGCCGGCATCGCTCGGAATTGAATCAAATTACGATCGAAGCTCTCCGAATTTGCCCACGATCTCCGTCAAAATGTCGGCAATTCGATCATGCGCTAGGGCGACATTTACTCCTCCGGCGGAGGATCCACGGCGTCGAACATCGCATGCAGGCTCAGTCGTTTCGGAGCCGCCGCCAGGTTTCGACCATGAGCGCGAACAGGAGAGTTCAATGACACTGAGAATGATTGCCTTCGCCGCCGCCACGTCGGCAGCGGTCGGGCTGTTCGCCGTTTCCGGCGCTTCTGCGGTACCGGCCAATGGCGTCGTGATAAGTCAGGCTGCGGCGGCAACTCAAGCGACGCAGCAGGTCTGGTGGCGCCGGTGGCACCGGTGGCGTCGTTGGTGATGAGGTACGCGGGCCGGCGGCACCGTCAATTTTGACAGTTGGCCGGCCGCCCGCGCTGCGGTAGTCAAGTCACATCGCTCTTCCCCAAGAGCACGGTCCCGGCCTCGCAGGCCCCCAGCCCAATTCCCCCCGGGGTCGGGACCACCCTTCCTCCGATCACGTGTTCCGCATTTTCGCCGCAGCCCACGGCCTGCCTTCGCGTTGCCGTCCTCGCCGCGGCGACACCGGAAAAGATCGCCAAAGAGGGCTGAGCACATGATGACGAGCCGGAAGATTTGCCGCCGATAAGGTGGTATATGAGAGGTGGGGTGTGGCGTGGCGTGCCGGTCGTGCGCGATGGGCAGATCGGAAAAGGGGGGAGGGGACCATGGGTGTATTTGCATCATTTTTACGCCTGCTGATCGTCGCGATCGGGGCCGCCTGCGTGGCCACGGCTTCGGGCGCGATTGCGCGCGCGCAGACGAACCTGCTGAACGTCTACGAGCAAGCGGCGTCGAATGCCTGCACGAATTTACCGGGTTGCCGGGTCGATTTTTCCACGGTGCCGAAGAACCTCAAAGTATTGCGGGTGTCCTGCCTGATCGACATCCAATCGAATGGGGCCAACTCGCTGATCAGTGACTTTGAGCTGGGGAACGCAGCTTCAGACCAGACCGGCTATTCCTTCGGACAATACCTTGCTCCATTGCAACTTCTCAGTGCGACCGGCGCGGACCAGTTCTACGTAGCCGATGTCGCCACCCTTCATGTGGTTCCAGCGGGCTTCAGGCCTTCCGTATTCATCTACACCCGCATCAATCCGAGCGCGCCGATCGCCGCCCAATGCTCGATCAGCGGGTCGTTCCTGGATTGAGCGCGTCGCGGCCGGGTGCCGCGGCAATCATAGAAGCACCTCTTGCGAGCGCCGGCCGGGATCGCGCTCCGCGAGCAGGTGGCGGGCGCGCCCGCTCGGGCCGGCTTAAACCCCTGTAAAGCTAATTCCCCAACAAACGCCCGCTTTGGAAGGGAAATGCATAGCTATCGAAACCATCGCCGCGCCACAATTCCGGCGTGCGCGATTCATGGTCACTCATCATGGCCGGGGATCGCTTGGGCACGTCAGTCTTAGGAGGAGGACATCATTATGAAGACCATCGTTGTGGCCATGCTCGCCGGCGCGGGAATCCTTTTGGTTCCCGCATTGCAAGCATCGGCGGCCCCGGCCAATGGCGCGGCCATCGCCAATATCGGACAGCAAGTCGCCCCCGTCATCGATGTCGTGGTCAAGAAGAAGAAGAAGGGCCGTTGCCGCCCCGACCAGAAGCGTGATCGGTTCGGCTACTGCGTTCCCAACGCAAATCTATAACTGGTTCCAGGGCCGGACACGGGGATCCTCGGCTTCATGATTTGCCGCCGGCGGGCGCAGTGCCCATCGCCGGCGGCTTGAAGCGGTTCGAGGGTCTCGCCGGCTCGGTGGTTAGTCGCCGCGCCGCGCGGGGTTCCATTCAAAATTCGCTTTTTCGGACGATACGGGTCAGACCGCGCCGAACTGCCGATCTCCGGCATCGCCGAGACCGGGCACGATGTAGCCGGAGTCGTTCAGCCGCTCGTCGACCGAAGCGGTAACCACGCGTACCGGCAGGCCCAATTCCGCCAACCTGGCCAGTCCCTCGGGGGCGGCCAGCGCACAGATTGCGGTGACGTCAGTGGCTCCCCGCGCCGCCAGCAGTTCGATCGTATGCAGCATGGAGCCTCCGGTCGCCAGCATCGGATCAAGCACGTAGACGGGGCGCTCAGCCAGGTCTTTTGGCAGCGATTTCATGTACGGAGTCGGCAACAGGGTCACCTCGTCGCGGGCCAATCCCACGAAACCCATGCGGGACTCCGGCATCAGTGTCTGAGCCTGGTCGGCCATGCCCAGCCCCGCCCGCAGCACCGGGACCAGCAAAGGCGGGTTGGCCAACCGTATCGCGCTGGCCGGGCCCACCGGGGTGTGGATCGGCGCCTGCTGTGTGGGAAGGTTCCGAGATGCCTCGTAGACCAGCATCAGGGTCAGTTCCCTGAGGGCGGCACGAAAGGTTGCGTTGTCCGTGCGGGCATCCCGCATGGTCGACAGCCGCGAGCCGGCCAGCGGATGGTCGACCACCATCACTTCCAAGCCGGCCGGAATCTCGTGCGGTGCGGGCATCAGGCTCACTCCCTTTGCGGAATCGATGTCGGTGCCGGACATCATCCGCCAATTTCAGTGCCGGCGCGAACCGGCGCTGAAATTCGGCTGTCGCGAGCCCCGCCGGCCGGCAAGGCGCCGGACCACCAGCGGAACGTCTCCGAAATCAGGTGATCTCGTCCGAAATCGCATAGCCAGCGGCGGCCAATCCAATTCCAATCGACCGTATGGTTGCCAGACAGGGGGATACCGTGAAACACATTTGCAAAGGCTTGGTCCTCGCGGCGGCGCTCGCCACCTTCTCGACCTTGAGCTTCGCGATCGGAACCGCCGAACAGCGCGCGGCCTGCACGTCGGACGTGTTTCGGCTGTGCAGCGCCGAAATCCCGGACGTCGACCGCATCATCGTTTGCCTCAAGCGCGAAAGGCCGAAACTCAGCAAGCCGTGCCAAGCGGTGTTGAGCGCGCCGATCTCCAACGCGGCCCGCTAGATTGAAGCGGTACGCCGCCAGCACGTTTACGCCGTTTTCGCCTACGCCTTGATCAATTGATCCGGGCTAAGTGCTTGTCGGAGCGCCGAGATTTGAACCCGACCTGATCGACGAGATTGCCGAGCGCGGCGCCGGCGTCCAGGCGAACCGGACGCTCACCCGGCTTGGCGCGCTGTTCCGGTGGGCGATGGAGAAGGACCGGCTCGCTGTATCGCCGGCCTTGCGGACGTGATCAATCAACGGTCAGTGCATGTCATCGGTCAGAGCATGTCATCGGTCGGAGCAGCAAAGACCGTGGCGGTGACAGGCACCGCGGGTAAGTCCGAATGCTGGCCATCGAGACCCCTAAGATGTTCGGACAATACCAGTGCGGTACGATTGCGACACCGCTACGGTTGCTCTGCAGACCACCATTACGGAAAAAAGCGTGAAAAATTGGTGCGCGGACCAGTTGGTAGCGGGCAATCACAAACCGAGCTTGAAGTCGGTCGATGAGGCAATCCGGCGCAGGCTGCATTTGATCCCGTTCGTCGTGGCAATCCCGCCGGTGGAACGCGACAAAGGCCTGACGGAGAAGTCACCCGGACCAGCGCGCGGCTATCGGTGTATCGGCCGGAGGACGGCGCGGTGCTGGCTTGGGAACTGTGCCCCTGATCGCCCTGTTGGTCCGGCGTTCGGCTCGTCGAGGCGCACCGGCCGCGCGGAGTAGCCGCGCGGCGAAAGTGCGTCGAGCAATGCATGACGCTACCTCGGATCCATTCCTTTGGATTTGAGCACAGAGGCGGCGCTCGGTCCTGTGAGGTATCCAATGAGCGATGTTGCCGCCTCTGGCACCTTGCTGCCAGCCCCGATTCCTGCCGAGAAGACGGTCACAAGCCCAAAGTCGCCTGGCAGGGGGCCTACCAATTGCGCGCCCGCCACAGGCAGGATCTCCGAAGTCTGCGCTACGCCGATCTCGGCTTCGCCCTTTGCGACGACGTCGGCAGACTGGTCGCCCGGCACCAGAATCGTTTTGGATTTGACCTGTTCAGCGATTCCGAGGCGGTCGAGCACGCGCGCGAAATAGACCCCGCTCAATCCACCTTTCGCCGGATCCGCATACACGATCGACCTGGCTGCGAGCAGCGAACGCTTGAGCGCATCTGCTGAGCTGATGTCGGGCTTCGGCGCGCCGGCTCGCACGGTTACCGCTACGGCAATGCCGGCAACGTCCGCGATTGTGCCCGGTGCGAACTTGTCCTGCTTCTGCAGTTCGTCCATCACTGGCCGCGACAGGATTATCACATCGGCTGTCTCGCCCTCGAGCACACGCTTCCTGATATCGGCGACGAGACTGTAGCCGAGGGCAAGCTTGTTTCCGGTCGTTCGCTCAAACTGTGGAGCAAGCTCGTTCAGCGCCGAGGTCAGCGCCACCGAGGCGAGTACCTTGATTTCGGCCGCCTCAGCGGCGGAAGCCAACAATCCGCCTATTGCCGCGATGGCGACACCGGCCGCAAACGAGATCCTCATCACTTCTCCTCCGTCGGCAAGCCAGATTGGCCGCGGGAGAGAACGTAGCGAAGGAACTCATCCACGACAACAATGGCACTATGCTTGCGGCGTCAACCGAACCTCGATCGGGGTCCTGACCGGCCTGCGCCGGATCCTGCGCAGCGTTTTTCGCTTAATTGCAGCAGAAAATGCATAGAACGCGACAATATCCGTTGGGATAGTGGTTGCCTCTCGCGAGCTAGAGGACGAAACAACTGCCGATGGGAGAGGAAACATGAAAATCGCAAGCATGCTTTCGATTGCACTCTTAGCGGGGCTTTCGGTCGCCATATGGACATCGCAGGCGTCGGCGCAACCCGCGGGGTGGGCGGCGGCCGCTAAGAAGTGTAGAGCTCAGTCTCGGAATCAATACCCGCGAACCGAAAACAATTCGTACAAGAGAAATCGCGCGGCGTTATACAGGTCATGCCTGTTTAGCGCCGGCTACCGTCCGTGACGTGAGTCCCGGTGAGGCGGTCGCCGGCGCCGTCGGTGCGACATCGGTATCTATCCCCGGCGCGAAATACGCGCGCGTGTCTACGCGGCAATGTCCGGCTCGGAACAGACCTCTTGGACGAGCGCGACAATGGCACGGCGCAGCTTCGCATCACGAATACGCCTGAATGCTTTGACCAGGGCCATGCCGTCCGATGTAGCGAGGAAGTCGCTCACGTAGGCGGGCGACTCTGCGCCCGCCTCAGTCGGTTCCGGAAGCCCAAGCGCCCGCGGTGCTCCCTCGAAGAAAAACGCAACGGGCACCTGAAGGATTCGGCACAGCTGCTGGAGGCGGCTTGCGCTGATGCGGTTTGTGCCCTTCTCGTATTTTTGGACCTGCTGGAACGTCAACCCGAGCGCTTCGGCTATGTCGGTTTGGCTCATGTCGAGCATAAGCCTGCGCATCCGAGTGCGGCTGCCGACATGCTTGTCTATGGGATTAATTTTGGTGACCATCTGTGCCGCCACGTGATTCGAGCGATTTGGGTGCTGCACTCACAGGATGCAGTTACGCGCTGCGGATGCAAGTAAGGGACCATCGCCCTGACGGCGGTCTGTCGGCGTTGATAAATTCGGCGCGTCGCGGCGGCGCCCGCGTGCGGGACCGCGTAATTTTGTTGCGCCTACATTAGAGTATCAAATGAGAACAATATATTGACCACGTCTCTTCATGTGCCGGCTACGCTGCGTCATACAGGCGCGGCTCCGCCAGTCCGCCCGACACCACCGCAGCGCCGCGCACCACCGTCAGGTGACGACCGTAGGCCTTGGGATTTCCATCCCGGGTGTTCGCGGCATGGCACGTGAAACCGGCCCGCTCTTGCGCCACGGCCATGAGGAAGGCCCGGGCCAGCTCGAAACAATGGTCGGTCGACCGGCCGCGGATTTTGACGATCTGTTGCGACAAGACCATCGTGTTGAACCCGTGGGGCCCATGCGACAGGTTGAGGCTCGTCCGCAAGATAGGAGCGCGGCCCGGCGTGGGGTTATGGGGGTATGGGGGGCGTCGCAGGGCCGCGCGGTCGCACGCGCGACCGGGCGCGGTAGCCTTCGCACGATAGGTAAATAATAGTGACCTATGATCCGGATCGCGCGCTCCGAGGACGCGGCCTGCCGGCCACCGCCCCGACCACTCCGGCCGCACCGATCAGCGCACCAGCGCGCACCGATGCACTGCAAACCCGTCCCGCTGGTCTCGATAGCGGTGTGCTGCCGGGCTCGTGTCGGTATGGATGGACACACCTACCGGCAGCTGTTCCTTTCCACCAATGACGGCCGCTCGCTGGCCGAGGATGCGCGATCCTTTTCGGGATAAGAGGGACAGGGAGCTTGCCCGTCGATTGATGCGGTATTTCGTTTCTCTTCCATTGCGGCCTTCGCTTTTGCCGCAGCCTTCGCTTTTGCTGCCATTGCAGCCCGGACCTTGGTTTCGGCGATGGCGCCCTTCGCCTCGGCGACCACAGAGATCACTTTGTACCGGATGATTTGTATCAAGCTCGGACGGTGATTCCTCTCGTGCTTCTGCGCCGAACCGAGGTCGGATGGTGGAATGCCGAGCCCGGTGCTCGGCGTGGCAGTGGCCGCCGACGCGGCGGATATCGAGATCGCAACCAAAAGCGCGCAGACCGAATTTTTCCGTCTCATGATGATCTCCCGTTATAGCGTCGACAGGGAGGCTATCTGAGATCGCAATCTCGCTATGTGCTGCACGTCACAAAGCGGTCGGACTTCACGGGAAGTCATCGGCGGCGACGGTGGCGCGGGTGAGTGGCTCGCGCCTTTAGGGGCCTCCGAGGCCGTCCCGAGCGGAGCTGATGCGAGCGAGGCAGCGCCCGGAAGGCCACCGCTCTACGTCATCACCTGGACGGCCAACTTAATAAACGCAGTGGCAACGGCCGCAATGAACACGCTCCAGCAGATCAGTATGAGGATCTGTAACCAAGTCATCCCTATTCGAAGGCAAGAAACCGGCCACAGCTATCAGCCTCGTGTTGCTAGTTGGCCGCTCGCCCGCCTTTCAGAGAAACCCCTTGCCGGAATGGTCCTCGTATTTGGCTTCGGGGGCGACGCTGGCGAGCACCGCGCGCTTGTTCTGGAGTGGTTGCGATCCAAGGTCCAGAACGCGCCGCGGCTGCCGAGGGACGAGCGGCTACCGCGGCGGAGCGCGATGAGAGAACGGTGAACCGGCGAACAAGAGCTGCGCGCCGGGCAAATACGAACCTCGATCGCGGTGATCCTTGCGACCATCTTCGCCGCCGTTGTAGTTGTCTTAGTGATCCTCAGCCTCGCCGAATAGGCCTGGGAACCCTGGGCGCGCCGGCTACACGTTGTCCGTTCGGCGCCGCAGGGCGAGACGTCCGTCTGCACAGGGGAGGGACAATGTCCAACTTCTTTGCCTCGATGCCCGGTTTTCGCGATTTCGCTGCGCTGACCGATGAAAGTCATTACGTGGAAGCACCGGAAGACTGGACCGTGGTCGTCACCGACGTGGAGGGCTCCACTCAGGCCATTCAGGAGGGCCGGTACAAGACCGTCAACATGGTGGGCGCCGCCACCATTGCGGCGGTCGTCAATGCCACCGGACACTGGGACTTGCCGTTTGTCTTCGGCGGCGACGGCGCCACCGCCTTGGTGCCCAACGACAAACTTGAGCCGGTGCGTCAGGCCCTGGCCCAATCACGCCTGGTCTCACTTACTGAACATGGTTTACGTCTGCGTATTGGACTAGTCCCTCATCGCGATCTTCTCGCCGCCGGCTGCGCGGTCCGTGTGGGAAAATATCTGCTTGCGGATCAAAACGCTCTGGCTTTCTTCAAAGGGCAAGGGTTGTCGTTGGCCGAGGAGTGGGTTAAGGCGGGCAAATACCGACTTCCAGAATGGCAGGAGGCGCCGGCATTTGATCCTCATCGGGGCCTCAGCTGCCGCTGGGCCCCGCTACGTAGCTCGCGAGGAGTGTTTCTTTCCATCCTCATAAAAATCCATTCGCATAATGCCGGTCACGACGCACTCATCAACGAAATCCTGCGCGAACTGGATGTCATCCTGGATTTGAATTCACCAGAAGCCAATCCTGTAAAAGCGAAAGTCTTGAAACCGGAACGCGCAGGTCTCGCGGCCCGCATGGAATCCAGTTTTCTCAAGGGCGGTTCGCAGCCGGCGAAATTTCTGAAAACTCTGTTTTTTATTTATTTTGTGTGGGCGCTCGACAGAGGTTGGATCAAACTAAAAAGCTTTGATATGAAAAAATATAAGGCTTCCTTGGCACCAAACTCTGATTTCCGCAAATTTGATGAAACTCTACGCATGGTGGTCGACTGCACGCCAGCCATGCAGGCCGGGGTGGAGCGCCTCCTCGAAGGCTATCATGCCTTGGGAAATCTTTCTTACGGGCTGCATGTCTCCGACACGGCGCTGATGACCTGCTTCGTGCAAAACTACAACGGACGCCATCTGCACTTCATTGACGGCGGAGATGGCGGGTACGCATTCGCGTCCCGCGGCTTGAAGGAAAGAATTCGCCGTCGCGAAACGGGCTAACTCATCCGCGCGATAAGGTGTGCGCCGGCGGGTGAGGTCCTGGGTGAGAGTGGCGGCCCACGCCGTCCCCTCGCACGCGCATTCCACTACTGTGTCGTCCTGAGTTCCGGATGGGCATCGCAATTATCTCGTCGAAGACTGCATCAATGCGTTGGTCGAACGGCGCGCACTTGTAGATGAAGGCGTCGGTGCCGAATTCTTCGCGAACGCCGCATGCCGAAAGTCGGAATCGGGTCGCCGCGAAAATGACCCCGGCACAGATCGCGGAAGCGCAGAAGCTGGCCCGCGAGTGGAAGCCGAAATGATGGCCCCATTGAGTTAACGGCCGGGTGGTTACATCCCCTTCGCCCGATGCTCCTGCCAGTTCGGCCGCGCGTCGGCACCGATGATTCCGCATGAACCCGGGCGTGCCGCCAGACCTGCGGGAGGCGGCTCACAAGATGGAGAGTTGGACCCGGCAACAGGTCAGAGTGCACAGCCGGGTGCTGGCGGATTTTCGAGCGCGGCAGAGCCGGCCGAAACGAGACGGGCAATAACCATGAAGAATCCTGCGTCAAAGCAGCTGGATCTCTTCGTCGATATCCCGCCGGCCGTGGCCGGAAAACCGAAGGACCCCCGGCTCGACGAGGCGCTTTTGCTGAGGGAGCTCGCGGACACTCGCCGGGAGGTCCGGAATCTGACGGTCATTGGCATGCGCCCGGACGTCTCAGCGGACCAACGGGAGATCATACGCAGCCTGGAGAGATCGGCGCGGGCGCGAGTGAAGATGGGCATCAAGGCGCTGCAGTATTGTCGAGAGCAGCAGCGCGATAGGGGCTGACCTCAGCGCCAACTCCGCGTCGGTTGGACCAGCCGATGGCGGGGCCGCTGCAATGGCCCCCGCGTCCGCGGGGCGTAACCCCCGGGTTTCTGTAAACCGATTAGATGTTCAGTAATCTGTTGACGAGATGCTGCTCCTTGTCGGCTCTCCACATGCACGAGGCAGCATCATGAAATTCGGGGTTTTGCTCTGTGTGTCCGTCTTGGTGTTTGGCTTTGCCTTCACCACAGCGACGATGGCTGCCAGGTCTGGAGTTGCCCAAGAGCTGTGATTGAAGTGCGGCTCGGAGTAACGATGGGTGCGTGGTCGCTCGTGGGCCGCATGAGCGCGGCGAAGAAGCTGGCTTTTATAGCCGCGGGCTACGCTCTCTCCGTCGGCGGCGGCCTCGCCGCTGTCGCCATCAATGAGCTGCTCATCCCGGCCGACATCGCGCAGACCTCGCCCGGTATGGTCGCCTTCGGCGACATGATACTGTTTTTGCTGGTCGCGGGGTTCCTCAGCCTCGCGCCGAGCTGGTTCTTGCTGAAATCTGGCCATCGAGAAGGCGCCGCGCGTTTTGCTAGCCACCGTGCTTCTGATCGCAGCGATCGGACCGGCAAGCTGGCTGGCAGTGATCTACCTGGCGGGCGGCGCCAGCCCCCCAAACCCTCCTCGAGCCACGAGCGAACTGCTCGGCCCGCTCATCGCCTTCGGCGCCATCCCACGTATGGTCTTTGGCCCCGCCCTGCTGGTGATCGAGGGGGCGATCTTCGTCCTAGCCCGCAGGCGCGTCACGCGCGCGCTTCTCACTGCCGCTATGCTGATGGATCTCATCCCGCTCAGCATGTTCGCGCTGCATTTGGCGCGCGCGACCCGCTACTAGGCGCGAGCGATGCCTCTCGGAGTTTGCAATATGAGCGCCTTCGTCGGGCGCGCACTCGACGGCTTCATTTCGAATCAGCGATCGCCGTAGAGCCTATTTGATTTTGGGATCGTCGGCAGCGTCGGGCGAGGACGATGTCTGTGGCGTCCGGTGTCGGAGTAACTCCCGCCCGCCTGCGACAAAGTTCGGCGGCTGAATTTGACCAGGCGGTAG
>CAWCZY010000020.1:0-57699 GCA_963800215.1 uncultured Alphaproteobacteria bacterium
GCTATTTTTACTAAGTCAGAAAGTCGCGGTGTCAGCTCCTGTAGAATCAGTTTTTGTTGAGATTCACATCAGCTCGGGGGCCGAGATGAATCACCGACGAACTGACGACAGTAAATCGCGATTTGCGGGGTATGTCGAGGGGCTTGCGAGCGTGATTGGCCACAAGGACCGCGAGGAACCGTTGCGGCATTATTGCACCGGCCTGCTGATGCCGTGCGAGCGCAAGAGCGTTGAGCCGATGGCGGCGATCACGGCGCCGCATCGCACGGCGGCCCAGCATCAGTCGCTGCTGCATTTCATCGGCGAGGGAAAGTGGTCGGACGAGAAGGTGCTGGCCAAGGTGCGCGAGATGGTGTTGCCGCAGGTCGAGCTGCACGGTGCGATCGAGGCCTGGATCATCGACGATACCGGCTTTCCCAAGCAGGGTCGGCATTCGGTTGGGGTAGCGCGGCAATATTGCGGCCAGCTTGGCAAGCAGGACAACTGCCAGGTCGCAGTATCGCTGTCGCTGGCCAATCATCATGCGAGCCTGCCGGTGGCCTATCAGCTTTATCTGCCGCAAGATTGGGCCGATGACCGCGAGCGCCGGCGCAAGGCAGGGGTTCCCGAGGAGGTGGAATTCAAGACCAAGCCGCAGATCGCGCTTGAGCAGTTGCGCTGGGCGCACCAAGCAGGCCTGCCGCGCGGCGTAGCGTTGCTCGATGCCGGCTATGGCAACAACACGGCGCTGCGTGGTGGCATCACGGCACTCGGGATGCCCTACGCGGCCGGCATTTGCGCGACCACAACAGTGTGGGCACCCGGTACTGCGCCGTTGCCGGCGAAGAAGCGGCAGTCAGGGCGCGGCCGGCCCGGAACACGGCTGCGCCGCAACCGCAAGCATCGGCCGCTCTCCGTCAAAGCGCTGGCGTTACGCCAACCCAAGTCAGCGTGGCAGACCATCAGTTGGCGCGAAGGCACCGCCGCGCCGCTCGCCTCGCGCTTCGCCTGCCTGCGCGTTCGCCCGGCGCACCGCGACGAGAAGCTCACCGAACCGCGCCCGGAGGAATGGCTGCTGATCGAGTGGCCCGAGGGTGAGAGGGAGCCGACCAAATACTGGCTCTCGACCTTGCCGGAAAACATCGAGTTTGCGGCGCTTGTTGATATTGCCAAATTGCGCTGGCGCATCGAACGCGACTATCAGGAACTCAAGCAGGAGGTCGGGCTCGGCCATTTCGAAGGCCGCGGGTGGCGCGGCTTCCACCACCACGCCACGATGTGCATCGCGACTTACGGCTTCTTGGTCTCCGAGCGGGAGACGATTCCCCCCTCAGGACCTCGTCCCGCTAGGCTGTTCGAAGAACTTGCCGTTCCCGCCGGTTACCGACCCCACCGCGCCGCCGCTGCGGACCGAGCGCCACATTCCAAATTCGATCGCCACCATACGCCGAAGACTGATCATCGCCCTCGCCCAGCACCTGTCGCGATGCCCGTGCTGTCAAAGAGCAATGCCAGCACGTTCGCAGCGAAAAAATTTGTGACACAGTAAAATTAGGCTGGCTTGACGAACAGCACTTCCCGAGCAGCTGCCCGATGATCAATAGGGAAGCCAAAATGTGAATGCGGGATTACGATCCAGGCTGGCGACCAACGGGAGGAGACTGAGGAGGTCTGGGGGGCGGCGGCGCAGACTGATTTCTTACGTTCCTGGCCAAATAGATTGCAGCTGTTGGACCGCCGACCGCGACAATCGCCATAACGCTAGAGCATTTTCCACTGAGCCTGAATCGTAGGGGATTCCCAAGTCGCCGCGAATAAGATTCTGTGATGCCTCCATGAGGGAGGATAGACGATGGGGGCTGGCTATTCGAATGATCTTCGGGTTCGGGTGATCCGATTTATCGAGAAAGGCGCCGCAGCTCGTGGCGCAGCGCGGCACTTCGAGATCGGAGATTCCACGGCGATCCGCTGGGTGAGGCGATGGCGCGACACCGGCAGCACTCGCGTGAAGCCTCGTTCGCGCGAGAGCCGGTCTCCTCTGAAGGCCCACGAACAGTGGCTGCTCGATCTGGTGGGCCGGGAGCCTGATCTGACCCTGAACGAAATCCGCCTCCGGCTTGCCGACGAGCACGGGCTGAAGGTTGGAATAGGCTCGGTCTGGCGGTTCTTCGACCGCCACGGCATCAGCTTCAAAAAAAAGCGTTCACGCGGCCGAGCAGGATCGGCCTGACGTCGCGCAGGCGCGTGCCGCCTGGGCCGCGGGCCAATCCGGATTGGAGCTCGACCGCCTGGTCTTCATCGACGAAACCGGCACCAGCACCAACATGGCTCGGCTTCGCGGCAGGGCTCCGCGCGGTGAGCGGCTCGTCGCCAAGGTCCCACACGGGCATTGGAAGACGACGACGTTCATCGCAGCCTTGCGGGTCGACGCGCTCACCGCGCCCTGCGTAATAGACGGCCCAATGAACGGTGAAACATTCCTCGCCTATATCGAGCAGATCCTCGCGCCGACCTTGAAGCCGCATGACATCGTCTTCGCCGACAACCTCAGCGCCCATAAAGTTACAGGTGTCCGCGAAGCCATCGAGGCAACCGGAGCGACGCTGCGCTACCTGCCGCCGTATTCACCTGACTTCAATCCGATCGAGCAACTCTTCGCAAAACTCAAAGCACTCTTACGCAAGGCCGCCGAACGCTCCATCGAAGCCCTCTGGAGTTCGAATCGCCGACCTCCTCAGTTGCTTCGCCCCCTCCGAATGCGCCAACTACTTCCGACACGCCGGATACGAACCACACTAGGTGGAAAATGCTCTAGCCACCCAAGGGCTTCCAAAAATTCCTACGCAAGCCGCCAAGACAAGGCCGCCGAGCGCCACCGACGCGCCAATCCACTGCCCCCGGTCTAGACGATCCTCTGTACGCTTCGCCCTGAGTTCTTCGATTTGCCGACGGTGGTTCGATTGCTGTTCTGTCCATTCGATTAGCTTTGGGACGAGCGCAGGGTCGACCGTCTTGTACTCATTCAAAATCTGGGGCGGAGCAATTGGAAGCGCTCCGCTAAACATGGCCGTGAGGCTGATCTCAACAGCCCTGAAAATCTCTGGGTTTGTGGGATCAATCCCAGCGGTTCTTAGGGCCGAGTTGAGCCCAGCCGGGAGAATTTCGACCGGGCTCTGCGCGGGAGGATTAGGTGCCCGTTCTTCCTTCTTTTTCGGTTCGCCCGGCTGTTCCTGATCGCTCATGTTTAGCCTTGTCAATGCAGCTCTGGGCTACCCGAACTCCGCTCCAAACTTGCTCTAGATCGGATGTGACCGTTTGCCAGTCCGACAAAAGGGCGAGCCGGTCCGTCGCCGGGTTTGACATGTGCGAGGTCTCCGCGGGCAACGGATTGAGCGTTGTTGCGACGCCCTGAATAAAATCCGTCCAAGCCTCGCTGCCGCTCGTATATGTTGTGCCCCCACAGCTCCGCACCATCGTATTGGAAACATGAACTTGGTTCAACGGGAACTGGGGATACGAGTGGCACACGAAGGTGGCGATGCTCCGACACACCGAACCGGCTAAGCCCCCCCCAGCCGTCGCCGGCTGGGACGGCTCCTCCTTAGTCTTTACGGGCGGAATATTCCAACGCCTAGCGGACATCATATTCGCTCTCTCGGGACGGGGCCAAAGGCGAACCGAACCTACAGCAAGATATACGGTCTGTCTCAACGGTCTCAAGGAACAATAAACGTCGCAGGGGGCAGCTCGATATTGCCTTCAAGTCGCTCCGGGCTGCCCCACGCAGACGGACGCGCCGCCTTCCATACCGGCGCGGCTCTCCGGGGTAGCTGCGCTCGGCACGTGCCCCGCTGACGGCCACCCAACTCCGGCTACGCGACATCCTTGATCACGCGCCCGGTCCAGCGGCGGTAGATCGCTTCGGCGGCGAAGGAGGCCGCGGCGATGATGACGAGCGCCGCGATCGCCGCGGGCTCCTGCTGGTAGGTGTAGACGCCGAGAATGACGAACATGACGAGACAGGTGATGAGCGACAGCCACACCACGATCGCGTTGGCGCCGGTCTGCGCGAGCACCCGCAGGTGGCCGGCGTTCACCGCTGCGTAGACCAGGAGAAAGGCCGCGCTTCCCATCATGGCGATGCCCGAGAGGTCGAAGCCGAGCGTCACCAGCACCACCAGGGCGGCGGTGAATATCAAACCGTTGGTCGCATCCTTCCATTCGGTTCGCGACAGCTCCCTCGGCAATTCGCCGTCGCGCGCGATCATGTAGCAGACGTTGGCGGAGCCGAACAAAGTGGCGTTGATCGCCGAGGCGGTGGAAAACAGCGCCGCGATGGCGATCAGCCGGAAACCGAATTCGCCGAGGAACGGCCGCGCGGCTTCCGCCAGGGCGTAGTCCTTGGCGCGCTCGATCTGGTCGTTCGAGAGGTTGCCGGTGACCGTCAGCGACACCGCGAGATAGATCACGATCACCAGGATCACGCTGATGTAGAGCGCCCGCGGCAGCATCTTGCGGGGGTCGCGCATGTCGCCCGCCGTATTGGTGATGAGCCCGAAGCCTTCGTAGCCGATGAACAGGACGCCGGCGCCGAACAGGATCGACTTGCCCTCCGGCCACAGCGCCGGGGAAAGATTGGCGGGCTTGATGAACCACAGGCCGACCGCCGCGAACAGCACGAGAATGGCGACCTTGATCGCAACGATCAGCGTTTCCGAGCGCCCCATCAGCTTGGCGCCGAAAGCATTGACCAGGGTGAGCACGACGACGGATGCGACCGCGAGCGATTTGAGCAGCAGCGGCGACGGCGTGGCCGTGACGAAGGTCGCGGCATAGCCGCCGAACGCCGTGGCGTAGAGCGCGAGCGAAATGATATAGCCCGCCCACATGAACAGGTTGAGGCCGCCGGCGAGGATTCCATCGCCGAAGCCCTTGACCAGGAAGTGCACCGCTCCGCCCGCCGAAGGAAACACCGCGCCGAGCTTGGCATAGGAATAGGTCGACAGCAGCGCCACCACCCCTCCGATCGCGAAGGCGAGCCACATGGCGTTGCCGGCCGCGTGCGCCACCACGCCCAGGATCGAGAAGATTCCCGCGCCCACCATCCCGCCGATGCCGATCGAAACCGCGGCTGCCATGCCGATCTGGCCCGCCGCGGAGCCGGGGGCAGGGGCGATCGAGGACTTGGTGATGCCTGCGGTCACGGGATCAGCTCCCAAGGCGTCCAGGAACTCACGGACCCTGCCTCGTCTTCGCTTCGTTGCATTACGATCATTGCCGACTGCATCGGCGAATGTGGGCATGATACGTTAAATACTCGTGTTGAGGCCCGGCACCTGCCTGGGCCCCTGCTTGGCCCCTGCACAGCCCCTGCCTGGACCCGTGCGCGTTTTCGTCACCCCGAGGCGATCCGCACCGTGTCAGCAAAGCCTCGCCGGGTCTGATATGGTGCCCGAGACTTCCGGGTCCTCACCCGGCCTCATTTCGGATTCTGTCCTGAGGCGAACCGGGGTGAGGCACATGCAATCAAGGAACCTGGCATGAGACTGAAATTCTTCGTCGTCGCTCTGGCGGCGCTCGTCGTCGCCGGCCCCTCGCGGAGCAAGGCCGCGGACTGGCCCACCAAGCCGATTCGGCTGGTGGTGCCGAGTTCCGCCGGCGGGGCCGCCGACCTGATGGGCCGGACCTTCGCGACGGCGCTGAGCACCGAGTTGGGACAGCAATTCGTCATCGACAACCGGCCCGGCGCCGGCGGCATCATCGCGACGGAATCGGTGGCGCACGCCGTGCCCGACGGCTACACCCTGATGGTGTCGGGCCTGCCCTACCAGGTGCTGGGCCCGGTGGTGAATCCCAATGCGACGTTCGATCCCATGCGCGACTTCACCCACATCGCCTATTTCGGCGGCTCGCCCATCGTCCTCGCGGTGCATCCCTCCCTCGGCGTGAAGACCTTTGCGGAGTTCGCCGCGCTCGCCGCCAACAGCAAGACCGAGCTCGACTACGTCTCGCCGGGGTTCGGCACCGTCGGCAACGTGGTGGCGGAATATCTGGCGTCGCGCGCCAAGATCAATCTGCGCCATGTCCCCTACAAGGGCGGCGGCAACGCCATCATCGACCTGGTCGCCGGCCACGTCAAAATCGGCAGCATGACGTGGTCGACCACCCTCGAGCACATCCGCGCCGGCAAGCTCATTCCCCTCGCCATCTCGACGGCGCAGCGGCTGCCTGAATTCCCGGATTTGCCGACCTTCGCCGAGCTCGGCTACGGCGACATCGTCCTCACCGCCTGGTTTTCGCTCTCCGGCCCGCCCAAGCTGCCGCCCGCGATCGTCGAGCGGCTCAATCATGCGGTCAATGAAGCCATGGCCAGGCCCGAGGTGCGCGCGGCCATGGAGCGCGACGCTTCCCTGACCCGGCCGATGACATCGGCGGAGTTCACCGCTTTTCTCCAAAGCGAAGTGGAAAAGTGGACGCCGGTCGTGCGCACGTTTACGGCGGGCAAGTAGCAACAGCCATCTTCGGAGCCCCGGGTGGCGCCCGTTTGCGCGGGCACGACGTCGGATCAAGCAGAGCCTACCCCGGCCCTCCCCGGCGGCGAGGACGGAATGGGCGCCACGCCGGTGGCGTTCAAATTGGGCTGCCTGATCCCGCGCCTGGTGTTGCGAAGCGTCTCCGACGGCAGCTCCCCGAAGGCCATCCGGTAGTCCCTGGCGAAGTGGCCAGCGTTGAGAAAACCGCATTGAAAAGCCACATCGATGACCGAAGCGGCATCGCCGAGCGCCAGCAACATGCGTCTTGCATGGGTCAGCCGCACGCTCTTGACGAACGCCATGGGAGAAACGCCGCGCGCCTCCTTGAAGGCCTTGAAAATGCTCCGCGCACTGCCGCCGGTGACCGCCGCGAGGGTCTCGATGCTGAGCGGCGTCTTCCAGTTCGCTTCGATGTATTCCTCGACGAGGCGAACCTGCCAAGGCCCCGGCGCCGGCTGGTCGCGGTCCAGCAAATGGCTGAAATTGTGCCGGTTGGCGGTGAGGAACGAGACCATCACCAGCTGCTCGTATTCGGTCTGGACCTGATCGGGAATCCTGGCGTCTTCGCAGTCGAGCTGGCCGGCCAGGAACACCAGAATGCGCCGCAAGCGGTGCAATTCCGGCCCGCTCCCCGGGGCGTCGAATTCGATATTGCGCACCACATGCGTCCCGATAAGGGCGCCGAGCTTGGCCTGCAAAGCGGCCGCGTCGATCCTCAAACGCAATTCGCCGTGGCCCGCGCCGCGGTCGACGAGCGCCTCGGCGCCGGCAGGAATGAGACTGCTGTGATCCCAATCGGTCGTGAATTGCCGGGGGCCGAACGCGGTCCGTGAGCTTCCGGTGAGCGAAAACATCTGTCTCACCATGTTGATGCCGGCGATTCCGATGCTGGCGGCGCTGTTGTAATGGGAATATCCCAAATCGATGCGCTTGAGCCGGACGAAGTTCCAGGCCACGCGGAACGGCCGGCCGTCCTCCCGCGCGTCGAAATAGCGGGCATCGAATACGTCGAGCAGCAGGTGCCGGACTTCGTCGGGCTCGCTGGTGTGGACGAAGGGGAACCGGTGCAGCGGATAGGGGGGAAGCGGCTCGGTCATTTGTGGCGGGTCTGTTCCTGCAACCGCAATAGCGCCTTCCCGGCGCGGATGACAACGGCGACTAACGTCGCATCTCGCCCGGGGGCTGCCGAAATGAACGCCTGCAATGCCAAATAAAGCGAGGTTTGGGCTTGCCGTTCTTGCTTTCGCCCATTAGAGCATCATCCCGAAAAGTAGGAGACTTTTCGGACAGGATGATGCTCGAAATCAAAGACTTTGGAGCGCTATCCAATTCGACCTGAAACGACAGGGCTCGACGAAACGGACGCCCTGATGGGCGATGGAGATCGATGGTCATGGCCTTTCTCGCCGACACGCTGCAGCGCATCCAGCCGTCCGCCACCATTGCGGTCACGGACAAGGCGCGCGCGCTCAAATTGGCGGGCCGCGACGTCATCGGGCTCGGCGCCGGCGAGCCGGATTTCGATACCCCCGACAATATCAAGGAAGCGGCCATCAAGGCGATCCGGGACGGCCGATGCCTCCAAATATACCAATGTGGACGGCCTTGCCGAGCTCAAGGCGGCGGTCGCCGCCAAGTTCAAGCGGGAGAACGGCCTCGACTACAAGCCGAGCCAGATTTCGGTGGGAACGGGCGGCAAGCAGGTGCTCTACAACGCCCTGGTGGCGACCCTCAATCCCGGCGACGAGGTCATCATCCCCGCGCCCTATTGGGTGAGCTATCCGGACATGGTGATGCTCGCGGGCGGTGAGCCGGTGGCGATCATCGCCACGGCCGAAACCGGCTTCAAGATCAAGCCGGAACAGCTCGAACGGGCGATCACGCCGCGGACCAAATGGCTGATCCTCAACTCGCCGTCCAACCCGACCGGGTCGGCCTATACGAGAGCCGAGCTGAAGGCGCTGACCGATGTGCTGGTCCGCCATCCCCATGTGTGGGTGATGAGCGACGACATGTACGAGCATCTCGTCTACGACGATTTCGTCTTCACCACGCCGGCCCAGGTCGAGCCCAGGCTTTACGAGCGGACCCTGACCGTCAACGGGGTATCCAAGGCCTATTGCATGACCGGCTGGCGCATCGGCTTTGCCGGAGGCGCGGAGCCGCTGATCAAGGCGATGGCGATGATCCAGTCGCAATCGACTTCGAACCCCGCCGCGGTGTCGCAATGGGCCGCGGTCGAGGCGCTCAACGGTCCCAAGGACTTCATCCCCAAGCACAATAAGATTTTCAAGGAGCGCCGGGACCTCTGCGTGGCGATGCTCAACCAGGCGAAGGGCATCCAATGCCCCAAGCCGGAAGGTGCGTTCTACGTCTATCCATCTTGTGCGGACACGATCGGCAAGCTGGCGCCGTCCGGCAACAAGATCGGCACCGACCTGGATTTCGTGACCGAACTGCTGGATGCGGAGGGGGTTGCGGTGGTTCAGGGGACCCCGTTCGGGCTCGGTCCGAACTTCCGCATCTCCTACGCCACGGCGACGCCGATGCTGCAGGAGGCCTGCGAGCGCATTCAACGCTTCTGCGCCGGCTTGCGGTAATATGATCAAGGTCGGTGCCCGGACGGCGGGTTGTTCCGACGACCGCCTATGCCGGGCGACACGGCTTTGATAATGTCGTATCATCGTACCGGGAATTCGGCTGACCTCGCGGGTCACCAATAACGCCCCGCAAGATGCGGGCGACTGCGGGGTTGGAAGGCAAGGGGGATTTCACATGCGAAAGCTCGTGGTTCTGGCCGTGATGACGGCTTCGGTATTTGCCGCCGGAATGGCGGTCGCCCAACAGCCGCCAGGCGAACGGGTTCAGGCCGGGACGCTGACCTGCGACATATCCGGCGGCGTCGGCTTCATCATCGGCTCACAGAAGGCGCTCAATTGCTCGTTCGTGCCGGCCGTTCCCGGCCCGCCCGAATTCTATGCGGGCGTGATCAGCAAGCTCGGGATCGATCTCGGGGCCACCGCCGGCGGCGTCATGGTGTGGGCGGTCTATGCGCCGACTACGCGGGCGGCGGGCTCGCTCGCCGGCACTTACGGGGGTGCGTCCGCGGAGGCCACGGTCGGGGCGGGCGTCGGAGCAAACGTCCTGGTCGGCGGATCGAACCGCACCGTCGAGTTGCAACCGCTCTCGGTCCAAGGCCAGACCGGGATCAACGTCGCGGCCGGCGTCGCCCAAATCGAATTGCGATGGGTGCGCTGATCGCGCCGTCGACTGCAGCGCTCCGCATCCGCCTTCGCAATGTGTCTTGGCCCTCTGCCTCGCAACCATTTCTGTGCCTATTAATCCGTGTCGTACGGGAGGTTTTGTCATGAAGCGTATCGTTTCCGCCTCGGCTGCTGCCGCCATGATGACTGCGTTGCTGCCCAACAGCGCGCAGGCCTGGGTCCAGGCCGGTCGCCTCGACTGCCGCAGCGCCGGAGGAGCAACCTTCGTCGTCGGCGCGGTGGTCCAGTTCCGCTGCATGTTCTACCCCGCCTATGGCGGCCGGCCGCATCGCTATTACGCGACGATGAAGCGGCTCGGCGTCGACCTCGGCTTCAACTCCGGCGTTGGACTGGGCTGGTCGGTGTTCGCTCCTACCCGCTATATCGGCCGCGGCGACCTCGCGGGGAATTACGGCGGCGTGCAGGCAAATGCGAGCTATCGGAATCGGCGCCGGCGCCAACGCTCTGGTCGGCGGCTCCAACAATTCCTTCGCGCTGCAACCG
This sequence comes from uncultured Alphaproteobacteria bacterium, assembly GCA_963800215.1. Lineage (GTDB taxonomy): Bacteria > Pseudomonadota > Alphaproteobacteria > Rhizobiales > Xanthobacteraceae > JAJPKK01. The sequence continues at coordinate 10,280 of CAWCZY010000020.1, forward strand.
TTCAGCGGGCAGGCCCAGTCCGGCTTGAATGTGTCGGCCGGCATTGCCGGACTGACGCTGGTTCCGGCGCGCTGACGCGCGCGGCGAACGCGCTGACGCGATCTGCGAAGTCTGCGTAAAGCCCCGGCTGGGTCGGGGCCTTCGTGCTTTTGATCGCAGGCTGTTTGCCTCTCGGCAAGCGTGATCGAAGCACGATCGGGGCGGTGACCCCGGCTGTTCTCCATGGCTCCGGCGTCACCGCTGCGGTGCGGCATAACCGCGCCGCATCTCCGTCAAAATGGGCTCTTGCCAATGCCCCCATTCGCCTGAAACGATAGCGGCGACGGACCCGGCGCTTGGGCCGATCTCGAAAATCGAGGGAGGCAATGATGGGAGACAAGGAAGGCGTACCAACGGCTCACGGTGCATTGCGCTGGTCGGGCCGTTCCAGAGCGGCAAGACGACGCTGCTCGAAGCGATCCTCGCCCGCACCGGAGGCGGTGCAGCGGCAGGGCACCGTGGACGCCGGGACCACCGTCGGCGACGCCAGCAAGGAAGCCCGCGTACCACAAGATGAGCGTCGAGCTCACCGTCGCCTCCACCACCTTCATGGGCGACAGCTATACCTTCATCGATTGTCCGGGCTCGGTCGAGTTCGTCCACGACATGCGCGCGGTGCTGCCGGCGATCGACGCCGCGGTGGTCGTATGCGAGGCCGACGAACGCAAGGTTCCCCAGCTCCAGCTCATCCTGCGCGAGCTCGAAGACCTGCAGATTCCGCGCTTCCTGTTCCTCAACAAGATCGACAAGGCCGACAAGCAGGTCCGCGAGACCCTCAAGCTGCTGCAGCCGGCGTCGCGCGTTCCGTTGCTGCTGCGCCAGATCCCGATCTGGAAGAACGACATCGTCAGCGGCTTCGTCGATCTCGCGCTGGAACGCGCCTTCGTCTACAAGGAGCACACCGCGTCCGAAGTGATCAAGCTCGAGGGCGACGATCTCGATCGCGGCAAGGATGCCCGCTTCTCCATGCTGGAGACGCTCGCCGATCACGACGACGAGCTGATGGAGCAGCTGCTCGCGGACATCCCGCCGCCGCGCGACCGCGTGTTCGACGATCTCGCCAAGGAGCTGCGCGACGGCCTCGTGTGCCCGGTCCTGATGGGGGTCGCGACCCGCACCAACGGCGTGCTGCGCCTGATGAAGGCGTTGCGCCACGAGGCGCCGGGCATCGCGGCGACCGCCAAGCGGCTCGGCATCAAGGCGGGCGGCGACGCGGTCGGCCTGGTGCTCAAGACCTTCCACACCACCCATGGCGGCAAGCTCTCGGTCGCGCGCGTGCTGGCCGGGCAGATCGGCGACGGCGTCACCTTGAATTCGCCCGACCGAGGAGGCGGGCCGGGTCTCCGGCGTCTCCAAGATGATGGGACAGATGACGGAAAAGCGCGGCCCCGCCGCGGCCGGCGAAACCGTGGCGTTCGGCAAGCTCGACCACGCCCACACCGGCGATACGCTGTCGTCGGGCAAGCAGCCGCATCCCGCGGTCGCCGACGGTCGAAGCCCTATCCCGGCGTGCTCGCCATCGCGATCTCCGCCAAGGAGCGCAAGGACGACGTCAAGCTCGGCCTCGCGCTCAACAAGCTGGTCGAGGAAGACCCTTCGCTCACCGTGTTCCACAACCCCGAGACCCACGAAGTGGTGGTGTGGGGCCAGGGCGAGATGCATCTGCGGGTCGCCACCGAGCGGCTCGCCGACCGCTTCGGCGTCGCCATCGAGCGGCGCCGGCCGACCGTCGGCTATCGCGAGACCATCAAGAAGCCGATCGTGCAGCGCGGCCGCCACAAGAAGCAATCGGGCGGCCACGGCCAGTTCGGCGACGTCGTGCTCGACATCAAGCCGATGCCGCGCAGCTCCGGCTTCGTGTTCGAGGAGAAGATCACCGGCGGGGTGGTGCCGCGCAACTACATCCCGTCGGTCGAGGAAGGCGTGATCGACGCGCTCAAGCACGGCCCGCTGGGATTCCCGGTCGTCGACGTCGCGGTGGCGCTGATCGACGGCTCCTATCACAGCGTCGACTCCTCCGACATGGCGTTCCGCATCGCCGGCCGCATCGGCATCACCGAGGCGCTGCCGCAGTGCCAGCCGGTGCTGCTGGAGCCGATCCACACCGTCGAGATCGTTTGCCCGTCGGACGCCGCCACCAAGATCAACGCCATCCTGTCGGGCCGCCGCGGCCAGATCCTCGGCTTCGACACCCGCGAGGGCTGGGAAGGCTGGGACGTGGTGCGCGCCATGATGCCGGAATCGGAGATCGGCGACCTCATCATCGAGGTGCGTTCGGCCACCGCCGGGGTCGGCAGCTTCACCTACAAGTTCGACCACATGGCCGAACTGACCGGCAAGCCGGCCGACCAGATCGTGGCCGCGCGCCGCGCCGCCGCGTGAGGTTCATGAGGCAAACGTTTTGTTTTGTCATTCCGGGGCACCGCGTCAACGGCGAACCCGGAATCCAGGCTGCGGTTCGGAAAACGAGGTCGTCTGGATTCCGGGTTCGCACGAAGACGTGCGCCCCGGAATGACCGCGCTTTGGTTGCCGGACGCCCGCCCGCCGTCACTCCACCTTGATGCCGTGCTCGTCGATGAACCTGGTCCAGTTGGCGATCTCGTTGGCGAGTTTGGCCTGCAGCGCCGGCGCCGTTGCAAAAGTCGGGTCGATGTCGAGCTTGGCGAGGCGCTCACGCAGTTGCGGTGACGCGAGCGCGGCCGCGACCGCGCCGCTCAGCTTTGCCTTCACGGCTTGCGGCATTCCGGCGGGGCCGAAAATGCCCCACCAGAAGCGCAGATCGACGTCGGCGGTCGTCACGCCGCTTTCCCGCAGCGTCGGGACGTTCGGCAGCGCCGGCGAGCGCTCCGGCGAGGTGACGGCGAGGGCCTTCACCTGGCCCTGCTCGATCAGGCCTCGTGCCACCGAGATTGCCGACATGACGGCGTCGATATGGCCGGCGACGACATCGCCGATCGCCTGGCCGCCGCCCTTGTAGGGCACGTGCACCGCCTCCATGCCGGCGCCGGCCATGAACACCTCGAACACCAGATGGGCGACGCTGCCGATCCCCGCCGAGCTGAAATTGTATTCGCCGGGAATGGTCTTGGACATCGCGACGAATTCGGCCAGCGTGTTGGCCTTCACCTTGTTGGAGGTGACGAGGACCAGCGGCGCGGTGGCGACCAGGCACACCGCATCGAGTTGCCTGATGGGGTCGAAGGCGATGTGCTTGTAGAGGCCCTGGCTGATCGCCAGCGCGTTTTCCGCCATCAGCAGCGTATAGCCGTCGGGATCGGACGAAGCGACATGGGTCCAGGCGATCTGGCCGTTGGCGCCGGGCCGGTTTTCCACCACCACCGGCTGGCCGATCGCGTCCTTGAGATCGTTGGCGATCTGGCGTGCCACCACATCGGTGGCGCCGCCGGGCGTGAAGGCGACGACGAGGCGGATCGGCCGCTCCGGAAACGTGCCTTGGGCATGCGCGGTGTTCGCGGCGGATAAGAGCACGAGGCCGAGCATGAGGGCGAGCCGGCACCGGCGCAGAACTGGCATGCGACCCTCCCTGGTGGCGCAGCGGTCGTGCCCGCTTGCGTTCTGGCTATCCAAATAGCGTCATTCCGGGGCGCGGGCAAAGCCCGCGAACCCGGAATCCAGGCGGCGGTGTCGCTGGCTCCTGGATTCCGGGTTCCGGCCTGCGGCCGGCCCCGGAATGACCGGGCTCAATGAAAGTTGCGGCCCTTCGGCATGACGGCGCGGACTTGCGGGCCGGTCTCGTCGGCGTATTCGGGCTCCTCGCGCGGTGCGGAGAGCGCCGCGGAGGCCGGCGGCGGCAATCGCCGTTCCGGGAGCGGGCGCCGGACCTCATCGCATTTGGCGAGCGCCTCGACGCAGCCGGTGTCGCTCGGCGAGGCGCTTGAGCAGCGCGGTGAGATCGTCGAGGCGCTCGGCGATCACATGGATCACGCCGAATTCGTTCTGCAATTTTCCGGTGACGCTGACGAGCCGTGCGCCGAGCACGATCGGGCGGAAGGTCTCGAACACCTGCGGCCACACGATGGTGTTGGCGACGGCGGTCTCGTCCTCCAGCGTCATGAAGATCACGCCATTGGCGCTGCCGGGACGCTGGCGCACCAGCACCAGGCCGGCGACGGTGACGCGGCGGCCCGACCGGGTCGCGGCGAGCTCATCGTGGCGCAGGATGCCGCGGCGCGCGAGTTCGTCGCGCAGGAACGAGACCGGATGGGCCTTGAGCGACAGGTGCAGGCGGCGATAATCCTCGACCACCTGCTCGCCGAGCCGCATCGGCGGCAGGGCGACATCGGGCTCGAGCGCCGGCGAGGCGAAATGAGCAAACAGCGGCAGATCGTCCTTGTCGCCGGCGCGGCGCAGCGCCCGCACCGCCCACAGCGCCTGCCGGCGGTCGAGGCCGAGCGAGCGGAACGCGTCCGCCGCCGCCAGCCGTTCCAGCGCCGCGGGCGTGAGCCGGCTGCGCAGCCACAGGTCGCGGATCGAATCGAAGCCGGCGCCGCGGCAGCGCGCGACGGCGAGGCCGTCGTCCTCGGAAAATTTGCTGATCTGGCGAAAGCCGAGCCGCAGCGCATGGTCGGCGCGGACATCGCCTGCCATCTCCGCATGGCGGGCGTGCAGGCGCACCCGGGCAGGCGTCGCCGGCTCCAGCGTGCAGTCCCAGTCGGAATGGTTGACGTCGACCGGGCGGACCTCGACGCCGTGCTCCTGGGCGTCGCGCACGATCTGCGCCGGGGCATAAAAGCCCATCGGCTGGCTGTTGAGGAGCGCCGCGGCGAACACGTCGGGATAGCGGCACTTCATCCAGGCCGAGGCGTAGACGAGCAGCGCGAAGCTCGCGGCATGGCTCTCGGGAAATCCGTATTCGCCGAAGCCTTCGATCTGGCGGAAGCAGCGCTCGGCGAAGTCGCGGGGATAGCCGCGTGCGGCCATGCCTTCGACCAGCTTGTCGCGGAAATACTGGATGGTGCCGACGCGGCGGAACGTCGCCATGGCGCGGCGCAGCTTGTCCGCTTCGGCGGGCGTGAAGCCGGCGGCGACGATGGCGATGCGCATCGCCTGCTCCTGGAACAGCGGCACGCCGAGGGTCTTGCCGAGCACCTGCTGCAACTCGTCGGGATCGCCGCATTGCGGGGAGGGCGAGGGATAGACCACCTTTTCCACGCCCTGCCGGCGCCGCAGATAGGGATGCACCATGTCGCCCTGGATCGGGCCGGGCCGCACGATCGCGACCTCGATGACGAGATCGTAGAATTCGCGCGGCTTGAGGCGCGGCAGCATCGACATCTGCGCGCGGCTCTCGACCTGGAACACGCCGATGGAATCGGCGCGCGACAGCATGTCGTAGATGGCGGGATCCTCGGCCGGCATGGCGGCGAGAGAAAACGGCGTCGCGCTTATTCCTCCCCCGCCTGCGGGGGAGGGCAGGGAGGGGGCCGTTTTCTTCATCCCTCTCCCGCTTGCGGGGGAGGGATGGGAGGGGGCAGCCTTCATAAGCTCAGTGCCTGTGGCTTCCCCCTCCCCACCCTCCCCCGCAGGCGGGGGAGGGAGTGAATTGGCGTAATGCCTGTTCAACAGATCGAAGCCGCGGCGCATGCAGGTCAGCATGCCGAGGCCGAGGACGTCGATCTTGAGGATGCCGAGCGCGTCGAGATCGTCCTTGTCCCATTCGATGAAGGTGCGGTCCTCCATCGCCGCGTTCTCGATCGGCACCACTTCGTCGAGCCGGCCGCGGGTGATGACGAAGCCGCCGACATGCTGCGACAGATGGCGCGGAAAGCCGATCAGCTCGCGCGCCAGCGCGAGCACCCGGGCGAGGTTGGGGTCGGCGGGATCGAGCCCGGCGCGCGCGCATCCTTCTCCGACACCGCCTGCGTCCGCCAGCCCCACAGCATGCCGGCGAGCGCGCCGACGGTATCGTCCGACAGGCCCAACACCTTGCCGACCTCGCGGATGGCGCTGCGGGCGCGGTAGCAGATCACGGTGGCGGCGAGGCCGGCGCGGTGGCGGCCATAGCGCTCATAGATGTACTGGATCACGACCTCGCGCCGCTCATGCTCGAAATCGACGTCGATGTCGGGCGGCTCGCCGCGCTCGGCGGAGACGAAGCGCTCGAACAGGAGGTCGACCCGCGCCGGATCGACCGCGGTGATGCCGAGGCAGATAGCACACCGCCGAATTCGCCGCCGAGCCGCGGCCCTGGCACAGGATGCCCTGCGAGCGGGCAAAGCGCGACGATGTCGTGGACGGTGAGGAAATAGGGCGCGTAATCGAGCGTCGCGATCAGCGCGAATTCATGGTCGAGGGCGGCGCGCACCTTATCCGGAATGCCGTGGGGATAGCGCCGGCCGCACCCTCCTCGGCAGCGGCGATCAGCGCCTCCTGGGGCGTGGCGTAGCCCGCGCGGGTCTCGTCGGGATATTCGTAGCTGAGCTCGTCGAGGGAGAACCGGCAGCGCTCGACGAGGTGCAGCGTCTCCGTCACCGCTTCCGGCGCGGCGCGGAACAGCCGCGCCATTTCCTGCGGCGGCTTCAGGTGGCGCTCGGCATTGGCTGCGAGGCGGCGTCCGGCCTCGGCGAGCGTCACATGCTCGCGGATGCAGGTCATGACGTCCTGCAGCGGGCGCCGCTCGGGCGCGTGGTAGAGCACGTCGTTGGTGGCGAGCAGCGGCACCCGCGCCGCGCCCGCGATGGCGGCGAGCCGGGCGAGGCGGCGCGCATCGTCGCCGCGATAGCGCATGCTGGCGCCGAGCCACGCGCGAGACGCCGCCTCGCGGAGCGCAGGCAGCAGCGCCATAAGGAACACCGCGTCTTGCTGCTCGGCCGCGACGGCCCGCTTCAGGTGCGCGGGCATGACGACGAGATTGAGCCCGGCGGCATGGGCGAAGAGGTCGTCGCGGCGCAGCAGGCATTGGCCCTTCTCGGCGCGGCGCTTGCCGAGGGTGAGAAGCCGCGTCAGCCGCCCCCAACCGGCCCGGCTCTCCGGATAGGCGAGAATGTCCGGGGTGCCGTCGCAGAACACGAGCCGCGCGCCGGGGGCAAAGGGCAGGCCCGCTTCCTTGGCCGCCTGATGGGCGCGCACGACGCCGGCCACCGAATTGCGGTCGGCGACGCCGAGCCCGGCAAGGCCGATCTCCCTGGCATGGCTCACCAGCTCTTCCCCGTGGGAGGCCCCGCGCAGGAACGAGAAATTGGTGGTGACGGCGAACTCGGCATATCCGGTCATGACGCAAATTCAAATTCGAGCATTTCCGATTACACCGACCCTATCGATGTCATTGCCCGGCTTGACCGGGCAATCCAGTACGCCCGGTCGGTGTTTACTGGATCGCCCGGTCGAGCCGGGCGATGACAGTGCGCGTCGACCGCGTCACCCGAACAGTCCGTGGAGGAACCAGCGCGGCTGCGGGGTTTCGCGGCCGAACAGGCCTTCGCGGTAGAGCCAGGCGCGCAGACCGTCGCTGCTTTCGACGCGGAAGTAATCGCGCGTCAGCGCCTGGCCGGTTTCGTCGCGCCACCACTCCATCGCGATGCGCTCGGGGCCCTCGGCGATGGCGACCACGTGCAGCACGCGGCGCCAGCGGAACCGCGCCGGCGGCCCGTCCGGGACTTCGGCGATCGCCTCGACCGGCTCCGGGCGCTCGAACAGGCGGATCGGCCGGGCCGGGCCGATGCTGTCCCGAGTCCGGTCTTGAGCCTCGTCTTCGAGAACCGGAGAAAACAGGACGGATGATGCACTCTGCTGCTGTGCGTTCGTCCTCCGAGCCGCTGCCGGCAGGGCGGCGACGGCGAATTCCGGGATATGGGTGTCCTGCGGCACCAGCCGGGTGACGCGGCGCGGGCCGAAGCGGGCGCCGAGGCGGTCGATGAGGTGCCAAAGCTCGGCATCCTCGCCGGGAGCGGCGCGCCCGGTATGGGCGAGCGCGGCCTGCACCGGCTCGCTGCGCTCGGTGACGAGGGCGGCGAGCCGCACCATGTCGAAGCCGAATCCGGGATCGCAGGCCTCGCCGATGGCAGCGAGCCGGTCGGCGAACAGGCGGACGATGCGGGAGGCCTCGCGCAGCGGCGCGCCGGTGCCGACCTCGATCCGGTAGACCTTATTGTCGGTGCGGAACAGCACGGCCTGCAGGAGCCGGGCGCCGTCCTGCCGCCGCTCCATGGCGGCGCTGAGTTGGGCGGCGAGACGGGCGATGGTGCCGAGCACGTCGCGTTCGAGCCCGATCGGATCGGCGAAGCGCTGCTCGGCCACATAGGACGGCAACGGCAGGCGCGGCGTGATCGGCTCGTCCAGCCGGCCGAGCGCCTGATCGAGGCGGCGGACCAGGATTTCGCCGAACCGGGCGGCGAGCGGGGCGCGCGGCAGGTCGATGAGATCGCCGACCTGCCTGAGGCCGAGTTCGGCCAGCGCCTCGACCGTCTCCGGCGCAAGCCGCAGCGCCGCCGCCGGCAATGGCGCGAGCGCCGCCCGCATCCGCTGCGGCGGCACCAGCGAAGCGTCGCCATAATGCGCGACGGCCCAGGCGCAGCCGGCGGTGTCGGCGACGGCGGCGCGGGCATGCAGGCCCTCCCTGGCGAGGCGGGCGAGCAGGTCGCGGCCCATGGCGGTCTCGCCGCCGAACAGATGGGCGCAGCCGGTGATGTCGAGCATGAGGCCGTCGGGCGCATCGAGGCCGATCAGCGGCGTGTAGCGGTCGCACCAGTCGGCGACGGCATCGAGCAGCCGGCGGTCCGCCGTCTCATCGCCGGCGGCGACGAGGCCGGGATGCGCAAGGGCAGGATACATGGCGCGCGCATCGGCGAGCGGCATGCCCAGCCGCAGGCCGAGGCGCTGCGCCGCATCGTTCATGGCCACGATGCGCTGGGCGCTCTTGACCGCCTGGATGACGACGACAGGCTCATCCGGCGCGGGCGAATGGCCGCGGGCGAGACGATCGGTCGCGAGGCGCCGCAGCCACAGGGAGAGATAGCGCCGCCGGGACGGCTGGGGTGACGACGGCTGCGGTGACGAAGGCACGCTCATGATGATCCCATGACAAGCGCCACCGGCCGGTGGGTCCGTGGCGGTTCTTGGTGAGCGAAACGGCGAAGGTCGCAAGCGCGAGGCCGCCGAAACCGTCGCGCTCGCCACCGGCCGACGCGACCTCCCAGCGCGTCATCGCCGCATTCGGCGCCCGGCAGGGCTGGTGGCGCAGGATCAGGCCGAGGCCGCCGCCGGCGCCGGCCGCCAGCGCCAGCCGCCGCGTCGCCGTGAGGTCACCGTCATCGCCCATGAGCTCGGTGCCCATGAGCTCGGTCACGACCGCGCCCGCCGCGCGGCACTGGAGCGCTTCCTCCATCGCCCATAATCCGTCGCGCGGACGCGGCACCCGCAGGATGACCAAGCGTTGCAACGAAAGCCCCATCAGCGCGAGCCCCGGCCCGTAAAGCTCGCCCGCCTCGACGGCGGCGAAATCGGACCGGATCCAGATCGCCTGCCTGCCCTCGCACAGCGCCAGCACGGCGAGCGCGACGGCAAACCCCGTCGCCGCGCCGCCATCGCGAGGCGCGGCCGGACCGATCTCATGCAGGGCGCCGCCGGCAAGGCCACCGCCGAGCGCCTGGTCGAGCGAGGCCACCCCTAAGCCCAGCCGCGCCTCCTCGCCCGGCCGGGACGCCGTGACCGCGGCCATGACGCGCCTCAGGGCGCTCAGGGTTTCCCGCGGTTCTCCGGCAGACGGCCCGGCGGCAGACAGCTCGGTGGATAGCTCGACGGCGGACATGGACGCACTCTACTTTTCATGATTTGCCGTTGTTCATGGGTACGATGGTCATGGACATAATGGCCACGAATGTTCACTATTTGTTCTATGATCCTCCACCTCCTCATGGATGTCAAGGCAAGGAATAGATTTGAGGCCGGGGTCAGGGATCGTGCGCCGAGACACCGGGCCGAACATGGTTAGTGACTTGCCTCTGCAACCATATTTCTTTTGCCACAATAGTGATGTGACACTGCGCGACCGCGGCAGGAGGCAGCCCGACCAATCGCAAACGGTGGATTCACGATGGTTCCTAATGGCCCGACCAAGCGCAAGCGCGGCGGCATCTGGGCCCGACTCGGGGTGAGCGCTTGCGTGATTTTACTGCCGCCGCTCGTGATCGCCGCGGGGGTGATGGTTTTTGGCTCTTCCCCGCCGCCTGGCGCCGAACCTGAAGGCGCGGCGGCAGAAGAGGCCGCGGTATCGCAAACCACGGTCGCCAAGTCGGCCTCCTGGACGGAGCGGCCGGACGGAGCCACGGGTTTCGGCCTCGCGAGCGCCGAACAGCATCCGGTCGTCATCCAACAGGACCCTGTTGCCGAGGCACCTCCGGCGGCCGGGCAGCCTGCCGCCGCCGCCGGCGAGCAGCCCGCGGACATGAAGGATGAATCCAAACCCTATTACGGTCCGATCCCCGTGACATTGATCCACGTCCGGAAATCGGTCGAGTCATCGGTAATGGCCGACATCGAGGATCCGCCCCCGCCCCCGCCCCCGCCTTCAACCGAGACGGCCGCCGCCGACGCGCCCGTCGCGGTCCCGAAGCAATCGGTGGCGGCGACCCGCATCCACGCCCTCCATGCCGGCCACAGGATGGCGCAGCACGAGCCGCACGGGGGTCATCCGGGCAAGAAGCCGGAGCACGCCCGGCCGCTGAACGAGCCCCGGCGAACCGCGAGCCTCGCGGCTCCGGCGGGCGCGCGCGGCGCACAGCATGCCCCAGGCCGAAAGGCTCACCAGCGGTGATCCTGCTGCTTTGCGGCGGAGTGTGGCCATTCTGCAACCAAAACGGGCGCGCGTTCGGTTAAGTGTATTGGGTCCTCTGTTGGATGTTTTCTCCCAAGATACACACTTAGGCCCCGCGCAAGCGGGGTCTTTTTTATCGCTTATCGCTCACCCGCAGCCGCGAAAGCCGGTCACGCATGTCCCTGGACAACCGGTAGGATTTCGCCGCCGGCGTGAAATCGGCCGTCCTGTGGGTCTCGCCCGGCACGCCTTGGAAGGCCTTGAGGCCGTCGGCGGTGGCGACGATGTCGCCCGCCCGCAAGGTCGGGTCCGTCATCACGTCGGCCTGGACGAGGCCGAAAGCATCCTTGCCATTGCAGGTGCAGCCCGGCACCACCTTGGTCCGGTAGGCGAACGCCTGGCCGAGATCGCCGTAGCGCGCACCGCTTGCATCGCTGGCGTAATCGATCTCGCCGCCGCGAAAGATCCCGGTCTTGCTCGCCGGGCACATGGCGCTGCACATCTGCACCGGCGTCGCATTGCCGGCCGAGGCGATCGGATAGTAGCGCCCGTCGCACAGCCGCACGCAGAACGCCTTCTGCCCGCCGGAATAGCCGGAAGCATCGATGCTCGCGTTCGGATCGACCGAGGCATAGGCCGGCTGGGTCTGGATGCCGAACAGGCCGAAAATGCCGTCGAGCAAGCCGCCGGCCTTGGCGCCCGACGCCGAGCCGGCGACGATCATGCCGGCGATGGCCAGCACCCGAATAAGGCTTTCGATACGGGCAGAGCGGCAGGCCGAAAGCGCGCACAACGGCAGCGCGACCGAGATGTCCATCCGCGTCACGAGCATCCCCCCAATCCTGAGACAACCGAGCAACCCCTTTTAGTCTGGGGCCGCCGCATGGCGGTTCAAATCGGGACACCGAATAAATCACGATCCCACCGGCCGGCGTCGCGCAGCCGCAGGCCAATTTCCACAAAGGTTCGCGCAAACGCTTCGCGCAAATACGCCCTCGGCCGTGCGCCGAAGCGCGACCTCACTGCGTCGTGACGAGAGCGTGGGACAGATAAAGGACCAGGGCGGACCCAAGAAGAACCAGCATCACAGCGAGGGCAATATCGATCCGCGATCCGGTGCCGGTGTGCACGTCTTCGCTGTCGATGTGCTTCTCGGTGATGAGAAAGCGCACTGCGGCAATCGCGACCATTGCGGTGCCGACGACGATCAGCGCCAGCCCGGCGATATTGCCGAATTCTCTGCCCGGGAATCGACAGCGCGCGACCCGCCAGCGACGGCGCGGCAATCTCCAGGAAGACGTCGAATTTCTCCACGATGAAGCCGAAGGCCATGACCGCGATGGCGGTCCGGACCCAGGCGAGAAACGTGCGTTCATTGGCAGAGTGATCGCTGAAATTCTTGATCATCTCGCTCACCCCGATCGGCGGAACCCGGTGGGACTCCGGGCTGGCCCGCAGGCCGTCCCGGAAGGACACCCATCAATGCGGGATGACGACTTCCAAATCAACGTGGGATGATGATCGCCGTCATCCGCTGGCCCGCGGAGATCCGGCGGATCGCCGGTGCCGGAGCGGCATCGGCATCCCCGCCGCCGGGCAGCACCACCACCTTGCTGCCGACCTTGGCGCGCCGGTAGAGATCGGTGATGTCGTCATTGGTCAGGCGGATGCAGCCGCTCGACACCCGGTGGCCGATGGTCGAGGGATCGTTGGTGCCGTGGATGCGATAATCGGTGCTGCCGAGATAGAGCGCCCGCGCGCCCAGCGGATTGCCGGGGCCGCCCGCCATGAACCGCGGCAGATAGGGTTGGCGCCCGATCATTTCCCGTGGCGGATTCCAATCCGGCCATTCCGCCATGCGCGATATGGTCTCGACGCCGGACCAGGTGAAGCCTTCGCGGCCGACGCCGATGCCGTAGCGCAACGCCTTGCCGCCGCCGAGCACGAAATAGAGATAGGTGTGGGCGGTATCGACGATGATGGTGCCGGACGCCTCGCGGGAGGGATATTCGACCACCTGGCGGCGCAATTGTTCGGCGGTGACCGCCTCGCTGCCCGCGGGGTCGCGCAGGATCTGATTGAACGGCGCGGTCAGGAAATTTCCCGCCGGCGCGAGCGACAGCGGCTCAGCCTGAGCGCCGAACGCGCTCGCCGCAATGACGATGGCGGCACCGAACACCGAAAATCTGTGGAACACCGAACCCACTCCCGACCTGCCTGCAAACGCCCCTGTTGCACTTGTTAGAAAATGTTCCGCGCCGTCGGGACACCTGGGAATGTTGACAGGCTTGGCCACAGGGTTAACGGCGGCGGGAGGTCGTTGACCCCGGGCGCGGAATATCGGAGCTATCGAGGCGAGCGGCGGAGCAGACGGAAATGGCACAGGCGGGGAAGTCGGTTTCCCAAGGCGGCATGCGCAGCGGGGCGGAGTATCTGCGCTCGCTCAAGGACGGCCGCTGCGTCTATGTGGACGGCGAACGCGTCGCCGACGTCACCGCCCATCCGGCGTTCCGCGAGGCGGCAAAGAGCGTGGCGCGCCTGTTCGACATCGCGGCGGCGCCGGAGCACCGCGAGGTCATGACCTACCCCTCGCCCAAGACCGGCGCGCCGGTGTGGCGGGCCTGGCAGATTCCGAAGAGCCACGCCGATCTGCGCTTGAAGCGGCTCGCCGCGGAAACCTGGGCCGAGGCGACCTTCGGCCTGATGGGGCGCACGCCCGACCACGTCGCCGGCTTCATCGCGGGCTATGCGGCCAAGCCCGATCTGTTCGCGGTCGCCGGTGCGCCCTTCGCCGAGAACCTGCGGAACATCTACGCCCATCTGCGCGACAAGCACCGTTATGTCACCTATGCGATCGTCCCGCCCCAGATCGACCGCAGCAAGCCTGCCCACGCGCAGAAGGACCCCACGCTCTATGCCGGCGTGGTCAAGGAGCGCGACGACGGCGTCGTCGTCTCGGGCGCCCAGCAGCTCGCCACCGCGGGCGTGTTCTCGGACTATCTGCACCTGACCTGCATCCACCCGCTGCGGCCCGGCGACGAGGCCTATGCCAACGGCTTCGTGATCCCGATCGAGACGCCCGGCCTCAAGCTCTATTCGCGGCGCCCCTTCGCCGGCGCGGCGATGAATTCGTTCGACTACCCGCTCACCAGCCGGTTCGACGAGGCGGACTGCTTGTGCGTGTTCGACAACGTGTTTGTGCCGTGGGAGAGCGTCTACATCTACCGCAACCTGCAGATCTGCTGGGACCAGTGGTGGAAGACGCCGGCCCATCTCTACGGCAATCACCAGGCCCAGTGCCGCTATGCCACCAAGCTGCGGTTCATGCTCGGGCTCGCCAAGCGCATGAACGAGATGACCGGCAATGACGGCAATCCGGCGGTTCAGGTCGAGATGGGCGAGCTCGCCGCCATCGTCTCGGTGGTCGAGAACATGCTGCTCGCCCAGGAGACGGTGGCGCCGATCGACGCCGACGGCGTGCTATGGCCGCTGCAGACCGCGCTCTATTCGGTGATGGCGCTGCAGTCCGAGCTCAACGGCCGCATGCTGGAGACCATCCGCGAGCTCGCCGGCGCGGCGATGATCACGCTGCCGTCCTCGGTGCGCGACTTCGACAACCCCGAGACCGCGCCCGACATCGAGCGTTACATGCAATCGGCCACCACCTCGGCGCGCGACCGCGTCGCGCTGATGCGGATGGCGTGGGACTTCCTCGGCACCGAATTCGGCAGCCGCCACGCCCAATACGAGAAGTTCTACGGCGGCGCCTCGTTCCTGGTGAAGCAGAACGTCAACCGCTTCTACGACTACAAGCGCGCCACCGCTTTGGTCGATACCGCCCTCGCGCTGCCGCCGGTGCGGGGCGGCGGGTGAGAGCTCGGCTTTTTGATAAGCCGTCATCGCCGGGCTCGTCCCGGCGATCTCGATCATGAGGGCACGGCCTTGCCACACACGGCGCCAGACGCCGCGCCTGGACAATCGAGATCACCGGGACAAGCCCGGTGATGACGGATGGCATGTGACTATTTCAGCGCATCTCCCCATTTCGCGGCGATCTTACAGGCGTCATCATGGGACAGCGCGGAGAGCCGCGGGAACCGGTCGATCCAGGAAAACGGCTTGACCGCCTCGACGATCAGCTTGGAGTGGGAGGTGACGCCGCGCTCCTTCTCCTGCGGCGGAATGCGCGGATCGAGCGCCGAGCTCCAGGCGTTCCGCACGATGTCGGTCTGCTCGGACGGCTCGCAGCGGGTGGCGACCGCCCACATCACGTCGGCGAGGTCGGACGGGTCGACGTCGTCGTCGACCACCACCACCAGCCGGCCCATGTAGCTGTTCGCCGCGGCGATCAGCGCGGCGCGTTTGGCATGGCCGTCATAGCGCTGCCGCAGCGCCACCACCGTCATCAACTGGGACACGTGCTGCCACACCCCGGTGACGTCGGTAACGCCAGCCGCCTCTAGGTTGCTCCAGATGCCGGCCGCGCGAAACGGCAGGCCGAAATGAAAGCGCGGCGGCTTCATCGGCGGCGACCCCAACAGGATCGGGTCGTCGCGGTGATGGATCGCGGTCACCGCCATGACCGGGCAGGGCCGCGTATCGGTGGCGTAATAGCCGGTGAATTCGCCGAACGGGCCTTCCGGCAGCGTCTCGCCGGTCGGTGGCAGATGGCCTTCGAGGATGATCTCCGCATCGGTCGGGAGCGGCAGGCCGGTCACGGGCCCGGCGAAAATCCCGATCGGCGCGCCCTTGATGGCGCCGGCGAAGTCGTATTCGCTCACGCCTTCGGCGAGATACTCGAAACCCGCGATGAACAACGCGGGGTCCTCGCCATTGACCACCGCGATCGGGCAGGGCAGGCCGCGGTCGCGGTATTTCTTCGCGATGATGGCGCCGTGGCGGCCGGGATGGTCGAACTGGATCGTGACCTTGTCGCGGCCATGGACCTGGACCCGATAGATCGAGGCGTTGATCCAGCCGTTATCGGGATCGCGCATGACGACGATGCTGCCGGAGCCGATATAGGCGCCGCCGTCGCCGGCGTGCCACACCGGCGCAGGAAACTTCTCGAGCGAAACGTCGCCGCCGCGCATGGAGTTTTCCAGCCAGGCCGCCTTCGCCGCTGCGACCGGGGCACGCGGCGTCAGCGTCTTGCGCTTCTCCATCCATACCTTGAGGGCGTCGAGCGGGCGCAGTGCCGGATCGATGCCGAGCGCCAGTGCGGCGCGCTGCGGGTTGGTCACCGCATTGGTGAACACGCGGGTGCCCGCGGGAAATCCTTTGATGCGGTCGAACAGCAGCGCCGGGCAGGCGGCGAGCCCGGCCGCGACCTCGGTGATGCCGCCGATCTCGTGATGCGGGTCGGCGCCGTCGATGCGCCGCAGCGCGCCGAGCGCATCGACGCCCGAGAGGAATCCGCGAAGGTCCTGATACATGATTGCTGCTTGCACCGCGCGCCTACCCCGCCAGCGCCTTTTTGATGGCCAGGAAATCGCGCCAGACGAAGCGTTTTTCGATCGGGTTGCGCAGGAGATAGGCGGGGTGGAAGCTCGCGATGGCGCGGATCTCGCGGGTGCCGGTGTGATAGGCGTGCCAGCGGCCGCGCGATCTTTTGATGCCTTCCTTGATGCCGAGCAGCGTCTGCGCGGACGGGCCGCCGAGGCAGACCAATATGTCGGGATTTGCGAGCTCGATCTGGCGCAGCGTGAAGGGCAGGCAGGTCTGGGTTTCCTGCGGCGTCGGGGTGCGGTTGCCGGGCGGGCGCCACGGCACCACATTGGCGATGTAGGCGTTGGTCCGGTCGAGGCCGATCGCCGCCATCATGCGGTCGAGGAGCTGGCCGGAACGGCCGACGAAGGGCAGGCCTTCGAGGTCCTCTTCGCGCCCGGGCGCCTCGCCGACGAACATCACCCGCGCCTGCGGATTGCCGGCGGCGAACACCAGTTGCTTCGCCGTCTTGCGCAGCCCGCAGCCCTCGAAGCTGTCGAGCAGGGCGCGGAGGTCTTCCAGGCTCGCGGCGTTTCGTGCCAGTTCGCGCGCCGTCATGATGGCGGCATCCGCCGACGGCGGGGCGTCGAGCGCGGCCGGAACCGCCGCCGGGCGCGGGGTTGCCACCCGCAAGCAGGGACGGGCGGGCCGGTTTCGCCGCGGCTCCGGAGGACGCGGCAATTCCTTGTAGGGCGCAGCGACTCGGGGCGGGGGTTGCGCATCCGAGCCGAAGCGATCCACCGGCTCTTCCTGCAGCACGGCATCGACGCCGGCCTCCACATAGAAGGCGAGGATCGCGCGCAGATCGGCAGGGTCGGCATTCATGGCCATGAAGCTTAGCACGTTTCATGCATCCCAACGCGCCTGGGAGACTACGCCGCCGCGATTGCCGCGATCCGGCAAACGTGGAAAAACGCAAGCTGCCCTCGCGACGGAGAAACAGATGGACGCCGCCGAACTGCCGCCCCGGGAGTCGATGGAGTTCGACGTGGTGATCGTCGGGGCGGGCCCGGCGGGGCTCGCCGCAGCGATCCGGCTCAAGCAGATTTCGCCCGACATTTCGGTGGTCGTGGTCGAGAAGGGCTCCGAGGTCGGCGCCCACATCATGTCCGGCGCGGTGATCGATCCCGGCGGGCCTCGATGCGCTGCTGCCGGAATGGCGCGGCGAAGACACCCCGATCAAGACCGCGGTGACCGACGACCGCTTCTACATGCTGGGGCCCGCCGGCGCGGTGCGGATCCCCAACTTCCTGCTGCCGCCGCTGATGAGCAATCACGGCAATTTCATCGTGTCGCTGGGCAATGTGTGCCGCTGGCTCGCGACCAAGGCGGAACAGGCCGGGGTCGAGATTTATCCGGGATTTGCGGCCGCCGAGGTGCTCTACGGCGCCAATGGAGAGGTCGCCGGCGTCGCCACCGGCGACATGGGCGTCGGCAAGGACGGCAAGCCCAAGGACAGCTTCACCCGCGGCATGGAGCTGCGCGCCAAATACACTTTGTTCGGCGAAGGCGCGCGCGGCCAGCTCACCAAGACCCTGGTCGCCCGCTACGGGCTCGACCGCGGCCGGCAACCGCAGAAGTTCGGCCTCGGCATCAAGGAGCTGTGGCAGGTGGCGCCGGATCGGCATCGGCCCGGCCTGGTGCAGCACACGTTCGGCTGGCCGCTCGCCAACCGCACCGGCGGCGGGTCCTTCCTCTATCACTATGACGCCAATTTCGTCTCGGTCGGCTTCGTCGTCCATCTCAACTACGAGAACCCATATCTCTCGCCGTTCGAGGAGTTCCAGCGCTTCAAGACCCATCCGCTGGTGCGCGACACCTTTGCGGGCGGCAAGCGCCTCGGCTACGGCGCCCGCGCGATCGCCGAGGGCGGCTGGCAGTCGGTCCCCAACCTCGCCTTTCCCGGCGGCGCACTGATCGGCGACGGCGCCGGCTTCCTCAACGTGCCGCGCATCAAGGGCACCCACAACGCCATGCGGTCCGGCATTCTCGCCGCCGAGCATGTCGCCGCCGCCCTCGCCGCCGGGCGCGGCAATGATGCGCTCGCCGATTACGAGGCGGCCTGGCGCTCGTCGGCGATCGGCCACGACCTGTGGAAGGTGCGCAACGCCAAGCCGCTGTGGTCGAAGCTCGGCACCGTGGCTGGCATCGGGCTCGGCGGCCTCGACATGTGGGCCAATTCGTTCGGCATCTCGCCTCTCGGCACGCTCGGCCACGGCAAGCCCGATGCGGCCTGCCTCAAACCTGCGGCAAGGTGTCGCCCGATCGCCTATCCCAAGCCCGACGGCAAGCTCACCTTCGACCGCCTGTCCTCGGTGTTCCTGTCCAACACGAATCACGAGGAAGACCAGCCGGTCCATTTGAAGGTGGCGGACCTCGAACTGCAGAAGCGCTCGGAATTCGAGGTTTTCGCCGGGCCGTCCGCCCGCTATTGCCCGGCCGGCGTCTATGAATGGATTCAGGAAGGCGGACGCGAGCCCGCGTTACGTCATCAATGCGCAGAACTGCGTCCATTGCAAAACCTGCGACATCAAGGATCCCAACGCGAACATCACCTGGGTCGCTCCGGAGGGCGGCGGCGGCCCGAACTACCAGAACATGTGAAGGACCCGGGAGAACGCGCGATATCGCCGAATCGCTGCGGAAATGTCACGATATTGCCATATCAGGGGCTAGACCAGCGGATGAGGTATGGCGGGGTGACGGTGAACCTCCTTGCGGGAGGCTCGCAAACCGGTCATTCTTGGAGATCGGTCGGCAACTCGCCGCGTGTCGCTTGGTGTCCGGGATCCCGCGCCTTGTGGATCCAGCGTCTTCGGGATCGCCGTCTTCGGGATCGCCGATATCGATCGTGCCCACTGTTGGAGAGCAGGTCCCCGTGAAAATATTGTCGCTTCGTGTCACCATGATCGCAGCCACCATCGGCTGGGCATTCCCCCAGGCGCTGGCGGCGCAGTCGCAGCTTCCGCGCGACACCACCCACATCACGCCGTCCGGCAATTACCTGGCGGCGCGCCAGGCCAATCTGGAACGCGACGCCGATGCCGCCTCGATCTATTACCGGGCGGCGTTGCGCACCGATCAGCGCAATCCGGAACTGCTGGAGCTGGCGTTCTACTCCGTGCTCGCCGACGGCGACATCGACGAAGCGGTGCGGCTCGCTGATCGCCTGATCCAGCTCGATCGCAACAACCGCAATGCCCATCTCGTGCTGGGCGTGAAAGCGCTCAAGACCAAGAATTACAAGGACGCCCGCGCGCAATTCGGCCTCGCCACCCGCGGGCCGGTCACCGACCTGACGGCCACGCTGCTCGCCGGCTGGAGCGCGTACGCCGCCAACGATACCAAGGGCGCCATCGACACCATCGACAAGCTGTCGGGCCCGGAATGGTACGGCATCTTCAAGGACATGCATGCCGGCCTGATCCTCGACCTCGCCAACAACAAGAAGGACGCGAGCAAGCGCCTCGAGCATTCCTACAAGCTCGATTCGTCGGCGCTGCGGGTCATGCAGGCCTATGCCGGCTTTCTGTCGCGCAATGGCGGGCACGATGAAGCGGTGAAAATCTACGCGGAGTTCGACAAGCAATTGCCGCGCTACCCGCTGGTGGTGGAGTCCATCGCGACGTTGCGCAAGGACGAGCCGCTGCCCCGCCTCGTCGACACGGTCCAGTCCGGCGCCGCGGAAGCCTTGTACGGCCTCGGCGCGGCACTGGGCCGCCGCGAGGAAGAGCTCAGCCTCGCCAATCGCGGGCTCGCCTATCTGCAGCTCGCCTTGTACCTGGAGCCCAACCACGCCCTCGCGATGCTCGCGCTCGCCGACCTCTACGAGGCGATGAAAAAGCCCGAGCTCGCGATCAAGCTCTATGAGCGCGTGCCCGCCAGCTCGCCGCTGAAGCGAAATGCCGAGATCCAGCTCGCCGTCAACCTCGACGCCCTCGACCGGACCGACGAGGCCAGGAAGCATCTCGAAAAGCTGATCGCGGCCAAGCCCGACGATCTGGAGGCCATCCTCGCCCTCGGCAACATCACCCGCGAGCGCAAGCAATACAGTGCCTGCGCGGACGCCTATGGCAAGGCGATCGACCTGGAGCCCAATCCGACCCGGGCCAACTGGACCACCTATTATTTCCGCGGCATCTGCTTCGAGCGCGACAAGCAATGGGGCAAGGCCGAAGCCGACATGAAGAAGGCGCTGGAACTCTATCCCGAGCAGCCCCATGTGCTGAACTATCTCGGCTATTCCTGGATCGACCAGGGCATCCACCTCGAAGACGGCATGGGCATGATCAAGCGTTCGGTCGAACAGCGGCCGGACGACGGCTACATCGTCGATTCGCTCGGCTGGGCCTATTTCCGGCTCGGCAATTACGACGAAGCGGTGAAGAACCTCGAACGTGCCGTGGAATTGAAGCCGGTCGATCCGACCATCAATGACCATCTCGGCGACGTCTACTGGAAAGTCGATCGCATGCTGGAGGCCAAGTTCCAGTGGTCGCATGCGCGCGATCTCAAGCCAGATCCGGACGAATTGAAGACGATCGAAGACAAGCTCAAGAACGGGCTTACCGCCTCCGCGGCCGACGCCGACAAGACCAAGCCCGCGACCGAGACCGAAAAGACCAAGTCCGCGGTCGACACCAAGAAGGCGAGCGGCGACGGCGGCTGAGACCCACTCCGCCGTGGCGGCCGCCGCGGCGACCGCGGCGTCAAACTCTTGGGCCGCGCCGGCGCCGGCCAAGGTCAATCTGACGCTGCGGATCCTCGGCAGGCGCGCCGACGGCTATCATGAACTCGAAAGCCTGGTGGCGTTCGCCGGTTGCGGCGACCTCCTGACTTTGTGCGCCGGACCCAGTCTCGAACTCGCGGTGTCCGGTCCGACCGCCGGGCAGTCCGGCGCCGTCGCCGACAATCTCGTCCTGCGCGCCGCCAATGCACTCGCCGCGCAGATCGGCGGCCTCACGCTCGGCCGTTTCGCCCTGACCAAGCAACTGCCGGCGGGCGCCGGGCTCGGCGGCGGCTCCGCCGATGCGGCGGCGGCGCTGCGGCTGCTCGCCCAGGCGAATGCGCTCGCTCCCGACGACCCCCGCGTCCTCGCCGCCGCGCGCGCGACCGGCGCCGACGTTCCGGTCTGCCTCGATCCCAAGCCGCGCATGATGCGCGGCATCGGCGACATCCTGTCGGCTCCGGTGGCGTTGCCCAAGCTGGGCATCATCATCGTCCACCCCGGCGTCACGATGCCGACCCCGCCGGTGTTCGCGGCCTTGGGTTTGCGCCCGGGCGAGCAGCGGCCGTTGCCGCCGGTCGGTACCGCCGTGCCGGGCGAGCGCGACGCCCTGCTGCGCTGGCTCGCGGCGCAGCGCAACGATCTCGAAGCGCCCGCGATCGGGATCGCGCCGGAGATAGCCGAGGTGTTGCGTACGATCGGAGCGCTGGCGGGATGCCGGCTCGCCCGAATGTCCGGCTCGGGCTCCGCCTGCTTCGGCCTGTTCGACACCGTGCGGGCCGCGACAGCCGCGATGCGCGCGCTCGCGAACGCCCAGCCGGATTGGTGGGCGCGTGCGAGTAGCATCGGCGGCTGACGCGGTATCATCATTCAAGGGCCTTATCAGGGGGAGAAAGAATCACTCCACCCGCGCATGCTCCAGCACCTTGCGCATCAGGCTCGGCAGCGCGGCGCCGGCGATGTCGCCGGCGGCGATCCAGCGCATGCCGTCGGGCGCGGCGGCAGACTGCGGCACCAGCGTCCGATACACCGCGAGTTCGAGCGGGAAATGCGTGAACACATGGGTGACGACGCCGGCAAGGCGCCGCCAGCGGGCGCTTTCCGCACGGCCGCGCGGGGCAGCGAAGCACGGCGCGTGGGCGAGCGCGCCGGTCTCGTCGAAATCGGCGAGGAACGCCGTCGTCGGCACCTCGGTCATGCCGCCGAGCAGGCCCTTCGCCGGGCGTGTCCGCACCAGGAGATGGCCGTCGGCACGCAGCGCCACGAACGCGGCGCCCCGGCGCAGCCGGCCTTCGCGCTTCCTGGCCTTGCGCGGAAACGTCTCGGGATCGCCGCGCCGCCGCGCCGCGCAGGCGCCCGTGAACGGGCACAGCGCGCAGGCCGGATTCTTCGGCGTGCAGATGGTGGCGCCGAGATCCATCATCGCCTGGGCGAAATCGCCGGGCCGCTGCTGCGGCCGCAATTGTTCCGCGAGCGCGCGGATCGCCGGCTTGGCGGCCGGCAACTCGTCCTCGACGGCGTAAAGCCGCGCGATCACGCGTTCCACATTGCCGTCGACCGGGCTCGCCGGCCGCCCGAACGCGATCGCAGTCACCGCGGCCGCCGTGTAGGGACCGATCCCGGGCAGCGCGAGGAGGTCCTCCTCCGCGGCCGGAAACGCACCGCCATGGCGGACGACCACCGCCTGGGCGCAGGCGTGGAGATGGCGGGCACGGGCGTAATAGCCGAGCCCCGCCCACAGCTTGAACACGTCTTCGATGTCCGCCGCCGCCAGCGCGCCGACCGACGGAAACCGCGCCAGGAACTTGGCGTAATAGCGTGCGACCGCGGTGACCGTGGTCTGCTGGAGCATGATCTCGGACAGCCAGACCCGGTACGGATCGGCCGGCTCCCCCGGCAATGCGCGCCACGGCAGCCGGCGACGATGGCGGTCGTACCAGGCGAGCAGGCCGGCCGGGTCGGGGCGGTCGGCCGCGGGCGAATCCCCGACATTTTTCCGCTGCGCGGCCGGCTTGTGCTTCTGCCTGCTGGTCCTGCCTGTTAAACTCATGATCGACCATGTGGCAGACCCCGGCGCGATGAACAAGCCATCCACCCCCAAGCCGCTCGCCGCGCTCGTCGGCCGCTGCCTGGCGGACGCGTTCAAGCGCCAGGGCTTCACCTCCTGCGAGCTCGTGACCCATTGGGAGGACATCGTCGGCGCCGATATCGCGGCCCATGCGGAGCCGATCCGGATGCAGTGGACGCGCGCCAGCGACCCCGACGAATTCCCGCCCGCTACCCTGGTGCTGCGGGTCGAAGGCCCGGCGGCGATCGAAATCCAGCACCAGTCGGGGGTGATCGTCGAGCGGGTCAATCGCTATTTCGGCTGGCAGGCGCTGGCCGGCATCGCATTGCGTCAGGCGCCGCTGGCGCGGCGGCGCGTCAAGCCGGCACGTCCGAAGATCGACCAGGAACTGGCCGACGCCATATCGTCGCAAATGACCGGCATCGCCGACGACGGGCTGCGCGCCGCCCTCGGCCGGCTCGGCGCGGCCATCAAACGGACGTGAAGGGTGGGTAGCTGCTGCAAATTCTCGCGCCTGATTGCCTCTTTCGCGCAGACACGCTACCGGTTTCGACCGGGGGATGCGCACTGGCGGTAGGCAGGTGGACGAAATAGCTGTAAGTTGGTTGGCGAAATGGAGATCGACGCCATGATGACCCGCCGTGAATTCACAATGAGCAGTGCGGCCCTGCTGGTGCTCGGCGGTCTCGGCCCGCTGGCCGGTCCTTCGGCTTGGGCGCAGACCATCTCCTCGCTGGAATTGATGGCCAAGGGCGCCCTCGACGACATTCCCATGGGCTCGGAAACGGCCCCCGTCACCATCATCGAATACGCTTCGATGACATGCCCGCACTGTGCTGCCTTCGAGGCCCAGGTTTTTCCAAAGTTGAAGGAAAAGTACATCGATACCGGGAAGGTGCGGTTCATCCTGCGCGAATTCCCGCTCGACGGGCTGGCGGCGGCGGCCTTCCTGCTGGCGCGTTGCGCCGGGCCGGACAAATACTACCCGATGGTCGAGACGCTGTTCGCGCAGCAGGCCAAATGGGCGGTGCGCAATCCGATCGAGCCGTTGATGGCCATCGCCAAGCAGGCCGGCTTCACCCAGCAGTCCTTCGAAGCCTGCATCAACGACAAAGACCAGTTGACGAAGATCCAGCAGGTGCGTGACCGCGCCGCCCAGACGTTCAAGGTCAAGGCGACGCCGACCTTCTTCATCAATGGCGAGCTCCACGAGGGCGAGCATGTCGATCGAGGAACTCGACAAGCTGATCGAGGCCGCTACCTGAATGAGCCTGAGCGACAGGCCGGCGGGTAGGGGCGCGACCCGCCGGCGCCCCGATACCTTCAATACTTTCGTTGCGGATCGCCGGAGTTGACGCTCGGCCCTGCCGCGCATGACGCTGGCGCAACTGATTCGGCCGCTCGGAGTTTTCGCGTTCGGCGCGAACCCACAGTTTTTTTATGCGCGCAAACATGCTCTGGATAATCGCCCCTACCCTGTTGCCGTCCGGCGGCGCCGTGGCCATTGTTTGCGCGCCATGGCTTCCGGCCGCTGATTCTCGCGGCGCCGGCCCGGAGCCGGCTCGCTTGTTGGAAGCCGCCGGGTGGGCGTTTGCGCGCAGCGTGCGGGGAAATCGGATCGATGAAGCTCACGCGGTTGCGCCTGATCGGTTTCAAGTCGTTCGTCGAGCCGACCGATTTCCTGATCGAGCCGGGATTGACCGGCGTCGTCGGGCCGAACGGCTGCGGCAAGTCGAACCTCGTCGAAGCGCTGCGCTGGGTGATGGGCGAGGCCTCCCACAAGGCGATGCGCGCCGCCGGCATGGACGACGTGATCTTCTCCGGCAACAACAGTCGCGCGCCGCGCAACACCGCCGAAGTGGCGATGACGATCGACAACAGCGCCCGCGCGGCGCCCGCCCAGTTCAACGGCGACGACGTGCTCGAAGTGTCGCGCCGCATCGAGCGCGACGAGGGCTCGACCTACCGGCTCAACGGCCGCGAGGTGCGCGCGCGCGACATCCAGATCCTGTTCGCCGACGCCTCCACCGGCGCGCGCTCGCCGGCGCTGGTGCACCAGGGCCGCATCGGCGAGATCATCCAGGCCAAGCCCGAGCAGCGCCGCCGGGTGCTGGAAGAGGCCGCCGGCATTTCCGGACTGCATGCCAGGCGCCACGAGGCGGAGCTGCGGCTGCGCGCCGCGGAGCAGAACTTGGCGCGGCTGGAGGACGTGATCGGCCAGCTCGCCGGCCAGATCGACGCACTCAAGCGCCAGGCCCGCCAGGCCGTGCGTTACCGCGCGCTGTCGCAAAGCATCCGCAAGGCCGAGGCGGCGCTGTTTCACCTGCGCCTGGTGCAGGCCAGGACCGAGGTGACCCAGGCGCGAAGCCGCCCACGACGCCGCGGTGCGCGAGGTGGCCGACCGCACCGGCGCCGAGGCCGAGGCCGCCACCCGCCAGGCCAACGCAGCCTCCGAACTGCCGGCGTTGCGCGAGGGCGAGGCCAGGGCCGCCGCCGTGCTGGCGCGCCTCGTGGTCGCCCGCGACGCGCTGGACCGCGAAGCGGCGCTGGCGAAGGAGCGCATCGCCGAGCTGGCACGGCGGCTCGTTCAATTGGGAGAGGATTCCGAGCGCGAGCAGCGGCTCTGCGCCGACGCCGAGGCGGCGCTGGCGCGCCTGCAGACCGAGCAGGAGGCGCTCACGCACGAGACCGCGGCCGGCGCGGAACGCCGCACCAGCGT
Organism: uncultured Alphaproteobacteria bacterium; assembly: GCA_963800215.1. Classification (GTDB taxonomy): domain Bacteria; phylum Pseudomonadota; class Alphaproteobacteria; order Rhizobiales; family Xanthobacteraceae; genus JAJPKK01. Next base: position 36,091 of record CAWCZY010000020.1, read on the forward strand.
CGAGGCACGGGTCGGCGCCGCGGGCGCGACGCTCGCTGCCAGCGAAGCCCGCTTCGGCGAGTTGACGGCGGCGCTCGCCGACCTCACGGCAAAACGCACCCAGCTCGAGACCACCGTCCGCGGCTGCGACGAGCGCCGCGCCCGGTTGGAGCGCGAGCACGGCGCTGGTCACCGCCGAGCTCGACGCGCTCATCGCCGATGCCGCCCGCACCATCGATCTCGAAGGGCTCGCTGCGGCGGTGGCCGCAGCGCAGGCGGCGGTCGCCGCGGCGGAAGCGGACGCGCTGCGCGCGGAGGCCGCCCAATCCGCCGCCCGCCAGGCGCTCGACGTGGCGCGCCAGCCGCTCGGCGAAGCCGAACGCAGTGTCCACCGCCTCGAAACCGAGGCGAAGACGCTGGCCCGCCTGCTCCATGTCGAAAACAAGCAGATGTGGCCGCCGGTGATCGACCTGCTCACCGTCGAAAAGGGCTACGAGACCGCGCTCGGCGCGGCGCTCGGCGACGACCTCGACGCGCCGGTCGAACCGGCGGCGCCGATCCATTGGGCCGGCGCGCCGGCGGATGCCGGCGATCCCGCGCTGCCCGCGGGCGTCGCCCCGCTGACCGCCTTCATCACCGCGGCGCCGGACGCGATGGCGCGGCGGCTGGCGCAGATCGGCGTGGTCGCCCGCGCCGACGGCGCGCGCGTCGCCCGCGATCTCAAGCCCGGCCAGCGGCTGGTGTCGCAGGAGGGCGACCTGTGGCGCTGGGACGGTTTCGCGGTCGCCGCCCACGCGCCGACCGGCGCCGCCCGCCGCCTCGCCGGCCGCAACCGCCTCGCCGACATCGAGGCGGAGCTGCGCATCGTGCGCGCCGATCTCGATACGCGCCGCAACACCGTGGCCACGGCCGAAGCGGAGGTGGCGGCGACCCGGGAGGCGGAGAACGCCGCCCGCAACCGCTGGCGCGCCGCTCAGCACGAGGCCGACGCCGCCCGCGACCGTCACGCCGCGGCCGAGCGGGAATTAAACCGCATCACCTCGCGCCGGTCCGCCCTTGCCGAGGCCCAGGCGCGGGTCACCACGACGCTGGCGGAGACCCAGGAGGCGCGCGCCGCCGCCGCGCTTGCGCTCGATGGCCTTGCGCCTTCCGCGGCGCTGGAAGCCGAGCTCGCGGAAATCCGCACCGCCGTCGCCGCCGACCGCGGCCGGCTCGCCGAAGTGCGCGCCGAGGCCCAGGCGCTCGCCCGCGAGATCGAGCTCGCCGAGCGCCGCCTCGCCGCGATCGCGTCCGATGCCGCCGCCTGGACCAAGCGCAAGGAAGGCGCCGCGGCGCAGGTCGCGACCATCGAGGCGCGCCTCGCCGAGACCACGGCCGAGCACGCCGGCCTCGTCGATGCGCCGGCGCAATTCGAAACCAAGCGCCGCGCGCTGATCACCGAGATCGAGACCGCGGAGACGGCCCGCCGCGCCGCCGCCGAGACCCTGGCGGCCGGCGAAAACACGCTCGCCGCGGCCGACCGCGCGGCGCGCGCCGCCCATGATGCCCTTTCGGCAGCCCGCGAAGCCGCGGCGCGCGCGGAAGAGCGCCACGAGGGCGTGCAAGCGCCGGCTCGCCGACCTCGCCGCCGAAATCCGCGAAATCCTGGAGACCGAGCCGGAGACGCTCGCACGCCTCGCCGGCTTCGAAGACGATAAGCCGCTTCCCGACATCGCGGACATCGAGGCGGAGCTGGATAAGCTCAAGCGCGACCGCGAGCGCCTCGGCGCCGTCAACCTGCGCGCCGACGAGGAATTGCGCGAGGTCGAGACCCAGCACACCACCCTCGTCACCGAGCGCGACGACCTCGTCGAGGCGATCAAGCGGCTGCGCCAGGGCATCCAGAGCCTCAACCGCGAGGCCCGCGAGCGCCTGCTGGCGTCGTTCTCGGTGGTCAATTCCCATTTCCAGCGCCTGTTCACCGAATTGTTCGGCGGCGGCAATGCGGAACTGCAACTCGTCGAGAATGACGATCCGCTCGAAGCGGGCCTCGAAATCCTCGCCAAGCCGCCCGGCAAGAAGCCGGCGACGCTGTCGCTGCTCTCCGGCGGCGAGCAGGCGCTGACCGCGCTCGCCCTCATCTTTGCGGTGTTCCTCACCAATCCCGCACCGATCTGCGTGCTCGACGAGGTCGACGCCCCGCTCGACGACCACAATGTCGATCGCTTCTGCGACCTGCTCGATCAGATGTCGAAGTCGACCGCCACGCGTTTCATCATCATCACCCACAACCCCATCACCATGGCGCGCATGGACCGGCTGTTCGGCGTCACCATGGCGGAGCGCGGCGTGTCGCAGCTCGTCTCCGTCGATCTCGAACGCGCCGTGAAGATCCGCGACGCGGTGGCTTGAAAACCTTGTTTGTCATCGCCCGGCTTGACCGGGCGATCCAGTAACCACCGGATTGCGATTCGGGCACGGCATGAGTTCCACTAAACATTCAGGGGTTACTGGATGCTCCGCTTTCGCGGAGCATGACTGACGGAGGCAGCGACACGACCTCGTCCAGACCTGATGTGCCGGCTCCCGCGCTGCCTCCGGACCTGCCGTCCGAATTGCGCGCCGCGCTCGACAGGCTCGCCACCGGGGTTTCGCGCAAGGACTTGGCGGCGCGCGCAGCGGCGCAATCGCAGAACTACCGCGCCGGCGGCGGGTCGCAGGCGATACGTTCGCAAGGCGACGCGCTCGCCTATGCCTTCACCCGCCTGCCAGCCACTTATGCCGCGGCCATCGCGGTGTTCAACGCGGCTCGCCAAGTATGCGACCTCGAACCGCGATCGCTGCTCGACATCGGCGCCGGCCCCGGCACCGCCGCTTTCGCGGCGGCCGAAGCATTCGCCGTGCTTTCCGATATCCGCCTCGTCGAATCCAATGCCGGGATGCGGGAACTGGGGGCAGCGCTGATGGCGCAATCCTCGCGCCCGGTGCTGCGCGCGGCCTCCTACCACGGCTCGCTCGCGCCCGCCGGCGCCGTGCCGGCCGATCTCGTGGTCGCGAGCTACGTGGCCGGCGAGCTGGCGCCCGGCGACCTCGCAGGCTTCGCGCTGGCGCTGTGGGCGGCGACGGCGCAGGCGCTGGTCGTGATCGAGCCGGGCACGCCGGCGGGCTATGGGCGGATCATGCGGATACGAAGCCTGCTGATCGAGGCCGGCGCCCATGTGGCGGCACCTTGCCCGCACGAGCGCGGCTGCCCGCTGGCGGCGCCGGACTGGTGTCATTTCGCCCAGCGGCTGCCGCGCTCGCGCGACCACCAGCAGGTCAAGGGCGCCTTCGTGCCGTTCGAGGACGAGAAATTCTCCTATGTGGTGGCGTCGCGCGCCCCGCCGTGCCGCATCGATGCCCGCCTGCTCGCCCCGCCCAGGGTCACCAAGGGCGCGATCACCTCCAAGCTGTGCACGGCGGAGGGTCTCGTCACCGATACGGTCGCCCGGCGAGACGGCGAAGCCTATCGCCGGTGCAAATCATGGCGCTGGGGCGACGGGGTAAGCCGGTAGGCACAAACCTGGGTGGCAAAGGAGCGCTTTTCGCGCCGTGCCCACGTATCGGGCATCAGCCGGTCGAGTTCGTGGGCACGCTTCGCTTTGCCCACCCTATACGTGCTTAGATCACTATTATGGGGTAGTGAGATGCACCGGTTCGCGCCGGCTTCGCCGTTCGCGCGAAATCTTCCGCTACCCGAGATATTTCACGACCGAGGAGCACAACATGTCCACTACCGGCTGGATCGTCATTGCCGTCATCGTCGGCGTCGCGTTGTGGGTCATGGGCGTCTACAACAGCTTGGTGGCGCTGGGACAGCGGGTGAGCCAGGCCTTTGCCGACATCGACGTCCAGCTGCGCCAGCGCCACGACCTCATCCCGAACCTGGTTGAGACCGTGAAGGGATATGCCACCCACGAGCGCGGCACCCTGGAAGCGGTGGTACAGGCGCGCACTGCCGCCGTGAACGCTCAGAGCCAGGACGCCAAGGTCGCGGCCGAGAACCAGCTCTCCGGCGCGCTCGGCAAGCTGTTCGCGCTCGCCGAGGCCTATCCGGACCTCAAGGCCAACACCAATTTCCTGCAATTGCAGTCCGAGCTCAGCGACATCGAGAACAAGCTCGCATCGGCGCGGCGGTTCTTCAACAATGCGGTGAGCGAGTACAATGCGCGCATCCAGCAGTTCCCGGCGGCGCTGTTCGCGGCTTCGTTCGGCTTCACGCCGCGGACCTTCTTCGACCTCGGCGACGACCGCAAGACGGTCGAGCAGGCGCCGCAGGTGAAGTTTTAGGGTTACCTCCCTCCCCCATCTTCAGGGGGAGGGTTGGGGTGGGGGTCTGCTAACTCACCGCGTGCGCTGTGCCTGCGGGAACGCGACCCCCTCCCTGACCCTCCCCCTTTTAGGGGAGGGGAGATTGGAGCGTGAACCATGGCGGCCTACGGGCTCTACAGCCATATCCAGTCGAACAAGCGGCGCTCCGTCGCGCTGCTGGTCGGCCTGTTCGCGATGGTCTACGTCCTCGTCTACGCCGGCGCGCTCACCGCGGAAGCGCTTTCTTACAATGCCTCGCTGAATTACCTGCTGCGCAAGGCGTGGCTCGATCTCCTCGCCGCCGCACCCTGGGCGACGGTGGGCACCCTCGCCTGGATCGTCATCGCCTATTATTTCCACCAGTCGATGATCGACGCCGTCACCGGCGCCCGCGACGTCACCCGCGCCGAGCAGCCGCGCCTCTACAACCTCCTGGAAAATCTGTGCATCTCCCGCGGCATCCCGATGCCCAAGCTCAAGGTGATGGAGAGTGACGCGCTCAACGCCTTCGCCTCCGGCATGAACGAGAAGCAGTATGCCGTCACGGTGACCAGCGGGCTGCTCGAACGCCTCGACGATGCCGAGATGGAAGCGGTGCTCGGCCACGAGCTGACCCACATCCGCAACGGCGACGTGCGCCTGCTGGTGATCGCCGTGATCATCGCCGGGGCGATTTCGTTCTTCGCCGAAATGTTCTTTCGGCTGTGGTTCTACTCCGGCACCGGCTTCCGCCGGCGTTCCAGCAGCAGCGAGGACCGCGGCAAAGGCGGCAACGGCCTCGCCATCATCATCGCGGTCGCGCTGATCGCGGTCGCCTGGGTGCTGTCGCTGCTGATCCGGTTCGCGCTGTCGCGCTCGCGCGAATTCCTCGCCGATGCGGGTTCGGTGGAACTCACCAAGAACCCCGATGCGATGATCTCGGCACTGCGCAAGATCGAAGGCCGCGGCGAACTGCAAGGCGCGACCTCCGCGGTGATGGAGATGTGCATCGACAATCCGCGCGAGGGATTCTCCGACCTGTTCTCGACCCACCCTTCGGTCGAGAGCCGCGTCAAGGCGCTGGTCGAAGTCGCCGGCGGCCACGATCCCGGCCCGCTGGCGCTGCCCCCGCTGGACCCGCCGCCGGCCGACGTGTTGCCGGAGCCGGCGCAGGCGGACCCTGCGCAAGCGGGCGCGACGCATGCAGGGCCGTGGGGAAGCACCGCCGATCCGCCGGCAACCCACGACGGCCCGTGGGGACCGGCGCCGCAAGCGCCGCCCGAGCCGGGCCGTCCGTTCCTGCCGGACCGGCCGCCGATTGATCCGGGCGGCCCGTGGGGGAAGCCGGGTGGGTGAAGGGCCACGGCGTCATTCCGGGGCCGGCCGCAGGCCGGAACCCGGAATCCAGTCGACCTGCCCGCCTGCACCGCCGCCTGGATTCCGGGTTCGCGCTAAGACGCGCGCCCCGGAATGACGGAAACTTCCTCACCACCACCTGTGAAAATGATGCACCGGCCCGTGGCCGTGGCCGACGCCGAGCCGGTCGGCCGCGGCGATCGCGGCGGTGACATAGTCCTTGCCCGCACGCACGGCGGCAGTGAGGTCTTCGCCCTTGGCCAAGCCGGCGGCGATGGCGGCGGCCAGCGTGCAGCCGGTGCCGTGGGTGTTCTTGGTCGCGATGCGCGCGGCGGCAAAGCGCACCGTGGCGGCCGCAGTGACCAGGAGGTCGGCGCTCTCGGCGCCCTTGCCGTGGCCGCCCTTCATCAGCACGGCCTTGGCTCCCAGGGCGAGCAGGCGCTCGGCCTGGCGGACCATCTCGTCTTCGGTCACGGCCTGGGGCGCATCGAGGAGCGCCGCCGCCTCCGGCAGGTTCGGCGTCACCACCAGGGCGAGCGGAACGAGTTGCGTGCGCAGCGCCTCGACCGCGTCGGGGGTGAGCAGGCGATCGCCGGATGTCGCGACCATCACGGGATCGAGCACGATATTGGCCTGGCGGTGGCGGGCGAGGCCGGCCGCCACCGCTCGGACGACTGCGGCATTTCCGAGCATGCCGATCTTCACCGCGCCCACCGCGAGGTCGGAGAACACCGCATCCATCTGGGCGGCGACGAATTCGGGCGGCACGTCGAGGACTGCGCTGACGCCTCTGGTGTTCTGCGCGGTGAGCGCCGCGATCACCGAGGCGCCATAGACGCCGAGTGCCGAGAACGTCTTCAGGTCGGCCTGGATCCCCGCGCCGCCCCCTGAATCCGAGCCGGCAATGGTGACGGCGATCGCGGTCATGGACGTTGCCGCGTCATGCCTCGACGCCCGGCGCGCTGCCATGGGAATGCACCCCGACCGCCGGCACTTTGGGCGCGTATTTCTTCAGCGCCGCATCGACCACGGCGCGCAGTTCGCGTGCGGCGGCGGCGGGGTCGGGGTGATAGGACAGCGCCGAGATCACGGAGACGCCGTCGGCACCGGCCGCGATCACCGCTTCGGCGTTCGCTGCGGTGATGCCGGCGATGCCGCAGGCCGGGAAATTGCCGATGCGATGGCGAAATACCTGTATGACCCTGGATAGCCCCTCCAGCCCGATCGGGGCCTTGCCGCTGGCCTTGGAGGTGGTGCCGTAGACGCCGCCGATCCCGACATAGTCGAGAATGGCGAGCGGCGCCGCGGCGGCCTGCTGCTCGGTCCGGATCGAGAGGCCGATGAAGGGCCCGGGGCCCAGCAGGCCGCGCGCCGCCTCGACGCTCATGTCGTCCTGGCCGACATGCACGCCGTCGGCGCCGGCCGCGAGCGCAACGTCGACCCGGTCGTTGACGATGAGGGGCACTCCGAACGGCGCCAGCGCCGCCCTGAGCGCGCGTGCCTCTTCGATCATGTCGGGGGTGCTGCTCACCTTGTCGCGCAATTGCACCAGCGTGGCGCCGCCGGCGGCGACCGCGCGGGCGAGATCGACGAGGTCATGCCCGCCGATATGCTCGGGATCGACGATGGCATAGAGGCGCAGATCGACCTGTTCCATGGCCGCGGCCTCACTCGACCTGGATGTTGTTCTTGACGATGACCGCGCGCCAGCGCGCGATCTCCTCGCGGATGAACGCCGCGGTCTGTGCCGGGGTCGAACCGACCGGCTCGGTGCCGACGGCGCGGTAGCGCGCCGCCACGTCCGGCATCTTCAACACTTCGATGAAATCGGCGGCGATCCGCTGCGCCAGCGCGTCCGGCAGTTTCGGCGGTCCCGCCACCGCGAACCACGCGGTGGAGAGGAACCCCGGCAGTCCCGCCTCGGCGCTGGTCGGCACCTCAGGTATCGCCGGCGCGCGCACGGTGTCGGCCACGGCGAGGATCTTGAAACGGCCGTCGCGGTAATGCGGCAGGACCGGCGAGATGTTGCCGAAGAACATGTCGACGTGGCCGCCGAGCATGTCGTTCACCACGAGCGTCTCGCCGCGATAGGGGACGTGGATGAACTGCGTACCCGTCATGTTCATGAACATGTTGGCGTTGAGATTGGGCGTCGAGCCGATGCCCTGGGAGCCGTAGGTGAGCTTGCCGGGATTTGCCTTGGCGAGCTTGATCAGGGCCGCCACGGTGTCGACGCCCAACTCCGCGCGCACGGTGATCAGATTGGGCACCGACCCCAGCACCGTGATGGGGACGAATTCCTCCGGCCGGTAGGAGAGCTGCTTGTAAAGGCTGTGATTGATCGCGAGCGGGCCCGGCGCCGACACCAGCAAGGTGTAGCCGTCGGGCTCGGCCTGGTAGGCATAGTCGGCGCCGATGCTGCCGCCGGCCCCAGTCTTGTTCTCGATGATGATGGGCTGGCCCCATTTCACCTGCAGCTTTTCCGCGGCGACCCGCGCCAGCACGTCGTTGATGCCGCCGCCCGGAAACGGAACGATGAACCGCACCGGCTTTGCCGGAAATGCGGACTGCGCGGGAGCCGGCGAGGCCAGCGCCAACGAGAGGGCCGAAACGGCGAGCGTTGCAAAGCGTGAAATCATGCCCTTCTCCGGGATTGCGGGCGAAGCATACGCTCAGGGCTCGGCGGCGCAATCGGTGGCGGGGACGCGGTACCGCGGTGCGGCCGGAGAATTGTAGATGGGGTAACGCGCCGGGCCGGCCGGCGGTCGGTGGGAAGGAGTTGTCCCTGCCGGGCGAATCCTACTTTGCATGGGGTTGTTTTCGACAAATGAATTCCCCGCCCCCTTACCAGGTCCCCGCCGGGGTCTTCACGGGACGGCACAGCATTCCCTTGCCCCCTCCTTGCCCCCGAAGCTCCCTACCGGATCGGCGCATTTGCGCTATAATTCGAGCCGAGGAGCCTGACAGATGAACATCGAGGTCAGAAGTCCCGTCCGCGCCCATGAGGCCCGCCTGGGGATCGTCGACTGCGACATCCACCCCAGGAGCTCGCTGGAAGATCTGCGGCCGTTCCTGAGCAACCGGTGGTGGGATTACCTGCAGACCTATGGAAGGCGGTCCCGGCACGGCTATGTCGCCGGCTACCCCTACCCCAAGATGACGCCGATCGCCGCGCGGCGCGATGCCTGGCCGCCCGGTGGCGGCGCCCCCGGCAGCGACCTCGACTTCATGCGCGAGCAGCACCTCGATCATTACGGCATCGCACACGGGATCATGAATCCGCTGCAGCCGTCGGGCCAGGGCGACATGAACAACGAGCTGAGCGCGGCGATGGCGTTCGCCATCAACGAATCCCAGCTCGAGCGCTGGAACCGCCGCGAGCCGCGGCTCAAGGCCTCGGTGATCGTGCCCTATGAGGACGCCGAAGCCTCGCGCCTGGAGATCCGCCGCCGCGCCGGCGACCGCAGCTTCGCCCAGGTGATGATGCTCAGCCGGAGCAGCGAGGCGCTGGGGCGCAAGCGCTACTGGCCGATCTACCAGGCCGCCGTCGAGGCCGGGCTGCCGGTCGGCATCCACGCCTTCGGCTACAGCGGCTGGGCGATGACCAATGGCGGCTGGCCGTCATTTTATATCGAGGAAGTCTCGGAGCACGCGACCTCGGCGCAGGCGGTGGTCTCCAGCATGATCATGGAAGGCCTGTTCGAGCGCTTTCGCGACCTCAAGATCGTGATGATCGAATGCGGCTTCGGCTGGCTGCCGGCGCTCGGCTGGCGGCTCGACAAGCACTGGAAGCGCATGCGCGACGAGGTCCCCCATCTCACCCGCGCGCCGTCGGAATACATCCGCGAGCATTTCTACGTCTCTACCCAGCCGATGGAGGAGACCGACGATCCGGCCCATGTGCTCGATGCCATGCGGTGGATCGGCTTCGACCGCATCCTGTTCGCCAGCGACTATCCGCACTGGGATTTCGACGATCCGGTGATGGCGATCCCGCCGAGCCTTACCGACGAGCAGCGCCGCATGGTGTTCGCCGGCAATGCGCGGGCGGTCTACCGGCTGGATTGATGCTCGCTTGAGACGCGTGTGCTATGGAGCGGGCGGCACGCCACCGCCATCCCGACATAAATCGATCAAAGTCTTATCCTTGATTTCGCCGATCGGCGCGGGGGATTGCGTCATCGGTTCCGCAATGGGGGAGGCCGTTTGCCCAGCTCCATCAAGGCGATGCGGATCATCGGCATCGTGCTGTCGGCGGTCGGGCTGCAGGGTCTCGGCACCACCGGTGCCGGCGCGCAGTTCCGTGGCGGCATGCCGGGTATCGGCGGGATAACGGGGATCGGCAGTAGCGCGCCGGGCGTGGGTAGTGCGGTGCCCGGCGTTGGAGATGCCGTCCCGCTTCCGGGTCAGGTTGTGCCGAGCGATGCCGCCAGCGCCGTCACTGGCGCCCGAGACGCGGTTCCGTCCAGCCTCGACCGCCCGGTGCCGCTCAACTCCATCACCAATTCGCTGGCTGGTCCCGTCACCGGCGCGGTCACCGGGGCGACGAATGGGGTGCTGGGGCCGTCCGGAACGCCGCTCGGCCAGGTCGGCGCGATTTCCCGCCCGGCGCAGAACGCCCGCCCGCGCACCGGCAGCGGCGTCCCCCCGGCCGGCGAGCGGCGCTATGTGCCGCGCGAGGTCGTCATCGGGCTGGCCTCCGACATGTCCCCGCGCGCGCTCGCCGACCTCGCGCGCCGGCATCGGCTCACTCCCGTCGAAGCGGAGCAGATCGCGCTGACCGGGACGACCTACCACCGCTGGCGGATCGCCGACGGCCGCAGCGTCTCCGACGTCATCCGCGCCTTGGAGGTCGACGGCGTGGTGCGGACCGCGCAGCCCAATTACCGCTTCACGCTCGCGCAATCGCCCCAGGCGCTCGGCGGCGCGCCGGAGGAGCAAAAGGATGCGAACGTTCAATACGCACCCGGCAAGCTTCATCTCGCCGAGGCGCACCGCTTCGCCACCGGGGCGAAGGTTCTCGTTGCGGTGATCGATTCCGGCATCGACACGTCGCATCCGGAAATCGCGGATGCCGTTGCCGACAGCTACGAAGCGATCGCGCCGGCGGGGCCGCCGCATTTCCACGGGACCGGGATGGCCGGAGCGATCGTGGCGCGGTCGCGAATCACGGGCAGCGCTCCCGGCGCACGGCTCCTTGCCATTCGCGCCTTCAGCGGCGACGAAGAGAAGTCGGAGGCCACCACGGTCAGCATCCTCAAAGGCCTCGATTGGGCGATGGCCCATGGCGCGCGCGTGATCAACATGAGCTTCGCCGGCCCCTACGATCCCGACATCGCGCGCGGCCTCGCCGCCGCGCGGCAGAAAGGGGCCGTGCTGGTGGCCGCTGCGGGCAACGCCGGACCGAAATCGCCGCCGCTCTATCCGGCGGCGGACAAGAACGTCATTGCGGTGACCGCGACGAATTCCGACAACCAGCTGCTGCCGCAGGCCAATCGGGGACGCTACATCGCGGTGGCGGCGCCCGGCGTCGACGTTCTCGTCCCGTCTCCCGGGACAGAATACCGGATGTCGACGGGCACCTCGGTGGCCGCGGCCGAGGTGAGCGGGATCGCGGCGCTCCTGATCGAGCTGCAGCCCGCTCTCACCCCGGACGAGGTCCGGAAAATCCTGCAATCGACCGCCTTGGACCTCGGCCCGAAGGGCATTGACGAGCAATACGGCGCCGGGCTCGTCGACGCCCAGCGTGCCGTCCTGTCGCTCGCGCCCAGCACCGCCGCACGCCCGGCGCCGGCAATGCTGTTCGTGGACCGCTGGCCCGACATGCCGCTGTCATGGATCCCGCCGCGCCGGTAATCGTTGCATCCCGCGAGATGTCGAGGATGGCAACCCTTCTCAGCAGCAGTCGAGCTCTCCTGATGCCACCAGCGAATCGATCAGCCAGGAAAACGGCAGGTCGTCGCGGACGACCTCCCGGACCGGCTTGAACAGCTTGAACTGATGCCGTTTGTCGTCCGCGGTCCAGAACGCCACCACCGTTTCGAGCGGCGGGCAGCCCGGCAGGCCGCAGGCGATCTCCGCGACCATGACCGGCACCTCATCGGCGAGTTTGAAGCGCTCGCGCGTCCAGGCCCGCACCCGCTCGATCGCCTCCACCTGGGCCGCGCTCTTCTTGAGGCCGAACTCACGCTGGTGCGCGGCATTGCCGGTCTGCGATTGCAGTGCGCTTTCGTATTCGCCCATAGTTCGGCCGGCCATTTGCCCGCGTCGCTCACTCCGCGCCTCGCGGAACAGCCTATCAGAGACCCGATCCGCCGACGCTGCAAATTGCCCTCGGCCGGTCCGGGATGCTAGCTACCTCGCAACGAACAGCCCTCTCTCAATCAACATCCCTGGAGGACATCGCCTTGGCCGAAAAAGTCCTTGCTGCCGTACGCGTGGCGCCGAGCAAGACCGAGATCCGCGAATATCCCATGCCGGACATTCCCGAAGACGGCGCCCTCATGAAGGTCGCGGTCGCCGGCATCTGCGGCACCGACGTGAAGCTCTACAAGCATCCGCCGTCGAATGCCCCGGTCATCATGGGGCACGAGAACATCGGCACCATCGCCAAGGCGGGGCGCGAGTTCACCCGCCGCAAGGGTTTCAAGGAGGGCGACCTCGTGTTCGTGGAGCACTATGTTGCTTGCGGCAAATGCGAGTGGTGCCATCTCGGCCAGTACCGCCACTGCGAAAACACCGACTGGCGCTACAATCCCGACGCGATCCGCTACGGCTACACATCGGCCGAACGGGCACCGCATCTATGGGGCGGCTTCGCCCAGTATATCTACCTGCCGTGGAACGCGGTGCTCCACCACGTGCCCAAGAACGTGACGCCCGAGCTCGCCGGCATCGTCACCCCCATGGCCAATGGCATCGAATGGTCGCTGTTCGAGGGCGGCGTCGGCTACGATTCCAAGGTGCTGATCCAGGGACCGGGCCAGCAGGGGCTGTCCCAGACGGTCATCTGCAAGCAGGCCGGGGCTTCCCTCATCATCGTCACCGGCACCTCGAAGGACGCCGCACGCATGGAGGTCGCCAAGAAGCTCGGCGCCGATTACGTGATCGATGTCCAGAAGGAAGACCCCCTGGCCCGCATCATGGAGATCACGGGAGGCAAGGGCGTCGATGTCGTGCTCGACTGCACCGCCGGCGCCGGGACGCTGCCGGTGCTGCTCGGGGTCGAGGCGCTCAAGCGCAAGGCCGGGACCATCGTGGTCCAGGGCGAAATGGCCGATTTCCCGAATTTCCCGATCGGCCGGGTGACGGTGAAATACATCACCATCAAGAGCGCGCGCGGCCACAGCTTCAAGGCCTGCGAACTCGCGCTGGCGCAACTCGCCTCCCACCGGTTCCCGCTGGAACTGGTGACCACCCACACCTTCGGCCTCGGGGACGCCGACTATGCCATCAAGTCGGTGGGCGGCGAGGGCGCCAAGGACGTGATCCACGTATCCCTGCTGCCGTGGAAGTGAGGCCGCTCTTCTCCCTCCCCGAATTCGGGGAGGGAGCGAAGGGCTTTTAATGTGCTCAACACTTTCTCATATTTTACAAGACGTTATGAGATTTGACCTTCGTGCAATTTTTGGCCAAGCTGCACATAGGTAGCAGAATCGCGCCGCCCCATCTTAACGCCGATGATACATCATGGGGTCGCTGCGTGATAAGCCATGAGCCCCGGAAAACGCGCTGAACTCTTAATCAGCGGGTCCCAGGTTCGAGCCCTGGTGCGCCCACCAATAAAATCAAACATTTAGCTGGAACATCGACCAGCAAAAGACCCGTGCAAGCTTGCAGGGTAACCAATGGGGTAACAGTTCGCTGGGCGGTTCCGTTCCAAAGTTGCCCTGCGCGGTGAGCGCATCCAGCGGGCTTGCGCGATCGGAAATCAAAATGATCCGGCGCTCCGCAAATGCGATGTTCTAACCATCGTTGGGTCGGCCCGGCAGACCGCCGCTCCGCGGGCGTGTTCCCAGGAACCGAAGTCTCTGGTGGATTCCACTGATTTTGATGAGCCCGACATCGGACTTGCAAGTAACATCGAGCAATTCGTGGAGACATCCGTGATGAGCCGAGCCCAACCAAAGTCCTCCCCGACCGATCAACATGCGAGAAGGATCGGGTCCGCTATCGCCAAGGGTCGGCGGCCCGCACTCACAGCCGATCTCGACCTGTATTTGGAAAGTTTCCCGCACGAAATCTTTGCCGCCCTTGAGGGCGTGGCTTGCCATATGCCTCCAGCGGGCAAGGATGAGGCGCTTGCCCTTGGCTATCTGTTTCTGCTGCAGGGGCTTCTCGAGCACCTGCGCTATCGCACCGACCGTGGCTACGCGGACGCGGCACGTCTGATCGCGGATTTTCAAGCTGAGGTCGCCGCGCAGGCAGGGGCGGGACATATTGATGGGCACGTGCTCGCCCACCTGGGAGGAGCCCTGCACCAGTCGAAAATCCCAGCGTCGCCGGAGCTTGCCGCAGCGTCTGCTGGGCAGCGTGTCGATGACGACACGAGCGGTCCCTTTGCGGCAGATATTCGCGCCACCCTCGAAGATTTCCTAAAGGTCTGTGATGGCGATCCCTTTGTCCTTGTCGGCTCGCTTGTAGAATTCGGTCATGCCGCGCCCACAGAGGCACGCGCTGCTCTGGCTGCCGGGCTTGCACACAGTGGCCCATCTGACGCGCGCGGCGCCGCGGTCTTGTTCCTGCTCGATCCCGATCCGGTCGTCCGCCGCGCAGTTGCCGGTGCGCTCGCCGGCGTCGCCTCCACATTATCGCCGACGGAAGTTCGGCGGCTGATCGCGGTGCGCAACTGGCGTCCCGAGGATGAGCGGACCGAGGTCGATACCATCGTCCGCAAGGCGCGTGCGGCTGGCATCGACTGCGCCCAATGGGAGGCGGGCAGCGCCGAAACGATCCTTGCCACTGCCGTCGATGGTGCCGCGGCTCAAGGATTTTTGCTGGTGTCTCCGGCAGGACGGAAAAAGCGGATCTCGTCGATCCTGACCAAAGGCGGCATCGCGGATGCCCGGAGCGGCGAGCCGGAATCGCGCCGATGGGTCGAGGCGACCCTGGCGGAATTCGGGTCGCTCCCATGCTTCGCGTATCCCGGTCCTATCTCGATAGTGTCTTGGCGCACCATCTGGCGCTCAGTGTCGAGAAAGGGGAACCACCGCCCCTCGGCCTACTCCAGGTTGCCGAGACCGTCGGCGGCGCCGACTGGCAACCTGCGCTCATGAATTTCAGCGACATGCTGGCTCAATTGATTGCCGAGCTTCCCGAAGCAATGCGCGGGGGGACGGCGGTCGAAACGGTATTGCGAAAAAGCGGTGACCTGGCCGACCTAGAGGCCGTCTCGCAGTCGTGGTTCGAGGACGGTCCGGAAATTGCCCAGACGATATCAGGTGCACGCGGGCGCAACCGAGCGAAGCTAGCGACTTACCGTAACCGGTGTCAGTGAGGTGGCCCCCATACACGGGACCACGGGCGGCTTGAGTTAAGGTGGAGAGGTCTGCTGTTCCTTGCTTCGAAATCAGGCTGCTATCACTGTCTGAATTTGTTGTTGCGGCTGTGGGCATGTGGGCAACGCTCTTGCGTTGTCCAAGCGTAGCGGCATGTCCATAGCCGTCTCGCCGACACTCCACACGTCCATCGGCGTCTTATAGCCGAGCGACTGATGAAAGCGACGGGTATTGTAGAAAATCATCCATTCGCCGATGCCGGCGCGTGCCTCGCGGCCGTCCGCATAGGCTTTGAGATGCACCTCCTCGTATTTGAGCGAGCGCCAAACCCGCTCGATGAACACATTGTCCATCCAGCGGCCGCGGCCGTCCATCGAGATCGCGATGCCGGCGGCCGCAAGCCGGCCCGTGAACACCGCGCTGGTGAACTGCGCGCCCTGGTCGGTGTTGAAAATATCGGGCGTGCCGAAGCGCGCCAGCGCCTCGTCGAGCGCCGCGAGGCAGAACGCCGTGTCCATCGTATTCGACAGCCGCCATGCCAGCACCGCCCGGCTCGCCCAGTCGATGATTGAGGTGGCCCCCATACACGGGACCACGGGCGGCTTGAGTTAAGGTGGAGAGGTCTGCTGTTCCTTGCTTCGAAATCAGGCTGCTATCACTGTCTGAATTTGTTGTTGCGGCTGTGGGCATGTGGGCAACGCTCTTGCGTTGTCCAAGCGTAGCGGCATGTCCATAGCCGTCTCGCCGACACTCCACACGTCCATCGGCGTCTTATAGCCGAGCGACTGATGAAAGCGACGGGTATTGTAGAAAATCATCCATTCGCCGATGCCGGCGCGTGCCTCGCGGCCGTCCGCATAGGCTTTGAGATGCACCTCCTCGTATTTGAGCGAGCGCCAAACCCGCTCGATGAACACATTGTCCATCCAGCGGCCGCGGCCGTCCATCGAGATCGCGATGCCGGCGGCCGCAAGCCGGCCCGTGAACACCGCGCTGGTGAACACCGCGCCCTGGTCGGTGTTGAAAATATCGGGCGTGCCGAAGCGCGCCAGCGCCTCGTCGAGCGCCGCGAGGCAGAACGCCGTGTCCATCGTATTCGACAGCCGCCATGCCAGCACCGCCCGGCTCGCCCAGTCGATGATCGCCACCAGATAGAGAAAGCCTTTCGCCATCCGAATGTAGGTGATATCCGCAGCCCACACATGGTTGGGCCGATCGATCGTCAGGCCGCGCAACAGATAGGGATAAATCTTGTTCTGCGGCGAGGCTTTGCTGGTGCCGGGCTTGGGCACCAGGGCCTCCAGCCCCATCAGGCGCATCAGCCGGCGAACCCTCTTGCGGTTGATCTCACGCCCCTCCGCGCGCAACGCCGCCACCATCTTGCGCGATCCATAAAACGGCATCGCCAGGTAGAGTTCTCTATCCGCTTCATCACCGCCAGATCGTCCGGGTCCGGCGCGGCCTTGCGGCGATACACCCCGGAGCGGGCCAGTCGCAACAGCGCGCATTGGCGGCGCATGGATAGATCGGCACTCTCACGGTCAAGCATGGCTTCACGGTCCGGTTTGCTCATCGTCCGGACCTCTTGGCTAAAAATCCCGTTCCACCGTCAGCTGGCCGATCTTGGCGTAGAGCTCAGTCATCTCGCCCTCGCGCCGGCCCTCCGCTGCCCCGCTCGCCTCGCCAGCGAACAGCTTCGCGGCATTCTCGATCAGCTGCCTTTTCCAACCATCGATCTGGTTCGGGTGAATCCCATGGCGCGCCGCCAGATCAGCGATCGTCGCCTCTTCCCGCACAGCTTCAAGCGCTATCCTCGCCTTCACGCCGGCATCGAACTTCCGTCTGGTTTTCTTCATTATCTGCTCCATCTACCATGACGGAACAGCCGGCCCTCCGCTTGAGCCCGTGGTCCCATAACCGGGGGCCACTTCAGGCATGGCGCGCCCGAGAATACGCCCGCCGAGATCGTCGACAAGCTTAATAAGGAGATCAATGCCGCCCTCGCCGATCCCAAAATGAAGGCGCGAATTGCCGACCTGGGCGCCGAGGTGCTTGCGGGTTCGCCTGCCGACTTGAGAAAGCTCATCGCGGAGGAGAGTGCCTGGAAGTGGGCAAGGTAATCCGGGCGGCCCATATCAAGGTTTGGCTGATCCAACCAGCGCCGGCCGAATATTCATATTCCATAGTTCCCGTTCCGCGAATCCGGCTCTCCGACCCATGTGACGATCGACGGCGTCGCCGCGACCATGTTCTACGGCAGCAACCCCATCATGGGCGACACCCGCGAGATCTGGTTCATCAACGCAGGTTTCCTCTACGAGGTGACAATCTACAAGCAGCTTGGACTTGCCCCGGTTTCGTGGACGGGCTTGGGATCATGGTATCTGGTCTGACGGCATTTTGCCCTCCTGTTTGGTATCATTCTTTTGTTCGGCCCCCGGCGGAGCCATTCTTCCATCCCGGCCCGCGCGATGGTGCGGCCGTCGCGCGCAGCGGCGGTCAAGGACGGCCCCACCTCGGGGCCGCCCGGAGGGCTTGTCCTTGACCGCCGCGAGCACGGCGGCAGGCTGGTGCGCTCCCACCAGCGCCATCGGTGACCTGGGGACCATCACCATCGCGCGAATGTCCAACCGAGGTATCCAGTACCATCGCGATTCGCGCCCTCGATTCCGAGACACGAACCATGACTGAAACAACACTCGCTTGCCCGAGCTGCCGAACCGAGATCAAGCTGACGGAATCGTTGGCGGCGCCACTGATTGAAGTCACCCGCAGGCGTTTCGAAGACCAGCTGGCCCGAAAAGAGGCCGAGGTCGCCGGTCGAGAAGCGGCCATTCGCGAGCAGCAGGCGCAGAACGCCGCGGCCAAAGATGCCATCGACACTCAAGTTGCCGGAAGCTCAGCAAGAACGCAGAAGAATCGCGGCGAGGAGGCCCAGAAGGCGAAGCGCCTGGTTGCCATCGACCTGAGGCCAAGGACAAGGAGATTGCCGACCTCAACGAAATGTTGAGGCAGCGGGACGCCAAACTGGCCGAAGCCCAGAAGGCCCAGGCCGACTTGATCAAGAAGCAACGCGAACTCGACGACGCCAAGCGGAGATGGACTTGACGATCCAGAAACAGGTGCAGGCGGAGCTCGGTGCAGTCCGCAACCAGGCAAAGCAAGAGGCTGAAGCCGACTTGACCCTCAAAGTCCGGGAAAAGGAGGAACAGATCGCCTCGATGCAGCGGCAGATCGAAGACTTGCGGCGCAAGGCCGAGCAAGGCTCGCAGCAGCTGCAAGGCGAAGTCCAGGAACTCGCGCTCGAAGGCCTTGCTGCGCCAGAAATTTCCGCGCGACTTGATTCGAGCCAGTTCCGAAGGGCGAATTCGGCGGCGACCTGATCCAACGGGTCGTCGGCCCGGCCGGGCAAATCTGCGGCTCCATCCTGTGGGAGGCCAAGCGGACCAAGAACTGGTGCGATGGCTGGCTCGGCAAGGTTCGTGAAGATCAACGGGCGGCCAAGGCCGACATGGCGCTGATCGTGTCGCACGCGCTGCCGAAGGGCTTGCAGACCTTTGATCAGATCGACGGGGTCTGGGTGACGGAACCGCGATGCGCCATCGCCGTGGCCATCGCCTTGCGCGAGTCGTTGATCGCGCTGTCGGCAGCCGGCTCGCCGGTGAAGGCCAGCAGACCAAGATGGAGCTGGTGTACCGGTACCTCACCGGCCCGCGGTTCCGGCATCGGATCGAGGCCGTCGTCGAACGGTTCAGCGACATGCAGGCCGACCTCGACCGCGAACGCAAGACAATGATGCGGCTGTGGGCGAAACGTGAAGAACAGATTCGCGGCGTCATCAAGTCGACGGCCGGGCTGTACGGCGACCTGCAAGGTATCGCTGGCCGCAGCCTGCTGGAAATCGACGGGCTCGAGCTGCCGCTGCTCGATGGGCCCACGGCGAACGAAGCTGCTGAATGATGGATTGGCATCCGCCAACTTCCGACAAATTGCCGCATCGTTTCGTTGGCCAGCCGCGCTGCGTGTGGCTGAGCCCTGCGGCCCATTCATCCCTCCTGATCGGCTGAAATATGCGGGTTATCATGCAGAACAACGTTCAACAAAAGAACTGGGGACCTGCAAGTGACCGTTGTAATCAATGAGGCCCAATTTTCGAAATTTGTTCATGAAAAAATTCACCCGAGACCGCGTGGTGCCAATCATTTCAGCGAGGGTCTGGTGGCTGACGTTCGGGATGACCGGCTCGGGCCTCCCGTCCTTGCCAAAATTCGCCAACAGTAGAAGAGCACGTGCTAGGCGTTTCTCGCTCGAATTGAATAGCTGATCAACAAGGTCCGCCTCCGCTCGGATGGTCCGAGCCAAAATATGCGAGACGAACATCTAAGCAAACCTGGCCCCTCACGGAGCACGCAGATCATTGCCGCTTTCTCCACCCGCATGATCTCGCATTCCGTCATTGCGGTGGCGGTGGCCATGCGCAACAGCTGCCCGGTCAGGCATCCTTCGCCGCAGAATGTGTCTTGCGTCAGGATTGCGACGACGGCTTCTTTTCCTTGCTCGGACAACACGGTAATTTTGACCGTTCCGGTCTGAATATAGAAAACCGGCATCGGCAAACCCGCCTTTGCGAGAACATTTCTTGCAGCGCATGATATTTGGACATGGTTCGGCCGCCATTGGCGGTGGCGAGGAATACCTTCGGGTCAAACGCAACCTCTTTTGCATCCTTTGGCATCGCTGACGCTCCCAATTTGGCGATGGCTAGCGGGATCTGCGCGCCGACCATCGAGCGGGCTTACGTCCTTGGCTGGACGACTTGTCGCGATTTCTGAAGCGCTCGCCGGGGCATCGACGCTGCCGCTAATCCACGGGACTCCGGCACGTCCCGCTGGCAACTCTGTGATCACGCTACCAGCTTCCCTAATTTTACTAAGTCAGAAAGTCGCGGTGTCAGCTCCTGTAGAATCAGTTTTTGTTGAGATTCACATCAGCTCGGGGGCCGGGATAAATCACCGACGAACTGACGACAGTAAATCGCCGATTTGCGGGGTATGTCGAGGGGCTTGCGAGCGTGATTGGCCACAAGGACCGCGAGGAACCGTTGCGGCATTATTGCACCGGCCTGCTGATGCCGTGCGAGCGCAAGAGCGTTGAGCCGATGGCGGCGATCACGGCGCCGCATCGCACGGCGGCCCAGCATCAGTCGCTGCTGCATTTCATCGGCGAGGGAAAGTGGTCGGACGAGAAGGTGCTGGCCAAGGTGCACGAGATGGTGTTGCCGCAGGTCGAGCTGCACGGTGCGATCGAGGCCTGGATCATCGACGATACCGGCTTTCCCAAGCAGGGTCGGCATTCGGTTGGGGTAGCGCGGCAATATTGCGGCCAGCTTGGCAAGCAGGACAACTGCCAGGTCGCAGTATCGCTGTCGCTGGCCAATCATCATGCGAGCCTGCCGGTGGCCTATCAGCTTTATCTGCCGCAAGATTGGGCCGATGACCGCGAGCGCCGGCGCAAGGCAGGGGTTCCCGAGGAGGTGGAATTCAAGACCAAGCCGCAGATCGCGCTTGAGCAGTTGCGCTGGGCGCACCAAGCAGGCCTGGGCGCGGCGTAGCGTTGCTCGATGCCGGCTATGGCAACAACACGGCGCTGCGTGGTGGCATCACGGCACTCGGGATGCCCTACGCGGCCGGCATTTGCGCGACCACAACAGTGTGGGCACCCGGTACTGCGCCGTTGCCGGCGAAGAAGCGGCAGTCAGGGCGCGGCCGGCCCGGAACACGGCTGCGCCGCAACCGCAAGCATCGGCCGCTCTCCGTCAAAGCGCTGGCGTTACGCCAACCCAAGTCAGCGTGGCAGACCATCAGTTGGCGCGAAGGCACCGCCGCGCCGCTCGCCTCGCGCTTCGCCTGCCTGCGCGTTCGCCCGGCGCACCGCGACGAGAAGCTCACCGAACCGCGCCCGGAGGAATGGCTGCTGATCGAGTGGCCCGAGGGTGAGAGGGAGCCGACCAAATACTGGCTCTCGACCTTGCCGGAAAACATCGAGTTTGCGGCGCTTGTTGATATTGCCAAATTGCGCTGGGGCCGCATCGAACACGACTGTCGGGAACATAGACAGGAGGTCGGGCTCGGCCATTTCGAAGGCCGCGGGTGGCGCGGCTTCCACCACCACGCCACGATGTGCATCGCGACTTACGGCTTCTTGGTCTCCGGGCGGGAGACGATTCCCCCCTCAGGACCTCGTCCCGCTAGGCTGTTCGAAGAACTTGCCGTTCCCGCCGGTTACCGACCCCACCGCGCCGCCGCTGCGACCAGCGCCACATTCCAAATTCGATCGCCACCATACGCGAAGACTGATCATCGCCCTCGCCCAGCACCTGTCGCGATGCCCGTGCTGTCAAAGAGCAATGCCAGCACGTTCGCAGCGAAAAAATTTGTGACACAGTAAAACTAAGCGTTTGTAAGGGTAA